>NZ_CP051857.1:0-5679110 GCF_012975065.1 Pseudomonas sp. SK | reverse complement strand
GGATTTCCCCTGAGTTTGAAAGCCGGATGAGGCAAAAACAAACCGCCATTGTACCGGTCGAGCGTCCAGTTATCCACATGTGGACACGTTAGGAGCCATGACAAAACAGCCATTTATCGACCAAAACGGCTTCGCCTCGGTGTGAATAAGCCCTGTGGATAAACGCCCTTGAGGGCTATGCACAACCCTGAGCGTCACCCAGTTGATAACTCATCTGTGGATAACGACTGATTTAATCCACAGCTTTCGACCACGAACAAAACAAGCGCAGCACCGGTTGAAAACACAGTTATGAAACGCTGCACGCATTGATTTTACTGGGCTACACAAGGTTATCCACAGAAGGTTATCCACCTAAGATCTATAAGTTCTTCAGAAAAGCTTTTTATATGTCTCTTCTTTTTTTTCATGTTGTCCCCAATGTCGCTGTCCGATCAAGCACGTTGGTGATGCCAGATTGAGCCACCGTCCATCACACGCTCTATATGGAAAGGCTGGTTGGAAATTGACCTATGGGCTTGCTTTCTCTAGAATCGCCGGTCTCTTAAAAAGGGGGCCATCCCGGCCCGTCGTCGACAAACCAGGTAACACGCCATGAAACGTACTTTCCAACCAAGCACCATCAAGCGCGCGCGCACCCACGGCTTCCGTGCCCGTATGGCTACCAAGAACGGCCGCGCTGTTCTGTCGCGTCGTCGTGCCAAAGGCCGTAAGCGTCTGGCCATTTGATTTTTCGGCACAGGTGGTGAGTCAGGACTTCAGTCGGGAAAAGCGACTGCTTACACCCCGGCATTTCAAAGCGGTCTTCGACTCCCCAACCGGCAAGGTTCCAGGGAAAAACCTGCTGATCCTTGCTCGCGAGAACGGCCTCGATCACCCACGCCTAGGCCTGGTAATCGGAAAGAAGAGCGTCAAGCTCGCCGTTCAACGCAACCGCCTCAAGCGCTTGATGCGCGATTCCTTTCGTCTGAACCAGCATTTGCTTGCCGGGCTGGACATCGTGATCGTCGCGCGCAAGGGATTGGGTGAGATAGAAAACCCGGAATTGCACCAACACTTTGGCAAACTCTGGAAACGCCTGGCGCGCAGCCGGCCCGCTCCAGCAGTTACCGCCGATTCCGCAGGGGTAGACAGCCAAGATGCGTAAACTGGCCCTCGTTCCGATCCAGTTTTACCGTTACGCCATTAGTCCTCTGATGGCCAGTCACTGTCGTTTCTTCCCCAGTTGCTCCTGTTACGCTTATGAAGCCATTGAAAACCACGGCCTCTGGCGTGGTGGGTGGCTAGCCGTTCGTCGCCTGGGGCGTTGTCATCCGTGGAACGACGGCGGTTTCGATCCCGTTCCTCCCGCTCCTTCCTCCCGAACTTCTTCGATAGCCGAGTAATCATGGATATTAAACGCACGATCCTGATCGTCGCCCTGGCAATCGTGTCCTACGTCATGGTCCTCAAGTGGAACCAGGACTACGGCCAGGCTGCCCTGCCGACTCAGAATACTGCTGCCAGCACTGTTGCCCCGGGCCTGCCGGATGGCGTACCGGCCGGTAATGCCGGCGCCAGCGCCGATGTGCCGAGCGCCAATGCCGAAACCAGCGCTGCCGAACTGGCACCGGTTGCGGTCAGCAAGGACCTGATCCGGGTCAAGACCGATGTGCTGGACCTGGCTATCGATCCGGTCGGTGGTGACATCGTCCAGCTGAACCTGCCGAAGTTCCCACGTCGCCAGGACCACCCGGAGATTCCGTTCCAGCTGTTCGATAACGGTGGCGAGCGTGTCTACCTGGCACAAAGCGGCCTGACCGGTGTCAACGGTCCGGACGCCCGCCCAACTGGCCGCCCGCTGTACGCTGCCGACCAGAAGGGTTACCAGCTGGCTGATGGCCAGGACCAACTGGTGGTCGACCTGAAGTTCAGCGACAACGGTGTCAACTACATCAAGCGCTTCAGCTTCAAGCGTGGTGAGTATGACCTGACCGTCACTTACCTGATCGACAACCAGAGTGGCCAGGCCTGGAACGGCAACATGTTTGCCCAGCTCAAGCGTGATGCCAGCTCCGACCCGTCGTCGAGCACTGCCACCGGCACTGCGACCTACCTGGGCGCTGCCTTGTGGACAGCTTCCGAGCCTTACAAAAAGGTCTCGATGAAGGACATCGACAAAGGTAATTTGAAAGAAAACGTGTCCGGCGGTTGGGTTGCCTGGCTGCAGCACTACTTCGTGACCGCCTGGATTCCGGCCAAGTCGGACAGCAACGTTGTCCAGACCCGCAAGGACAGCCAAGGCAACTACATCATCGGCTACACCGGCCCGGCCCTCAGCGTGCCTGCTGGCGGCAAGGTTGAAACCAGCGCGATGCTGTACGCCGGCCCGAAAATCCAGTCCAAGCTGAAAGAATTGTCCCCAGGCCTGGAACTGACCGTCGACTATGGTTTCCTGTGGTTCATTGCCCAGCCGATCTTCTGGCTGCTGCAACATATCCACAGCCTGCTGGGTAACTGGGGCTGGTCGATCATCGTCCTGACCATGCTCATCAAGGGTCTGTTCTTCCCGCTGTCGGCTGCCAGCTACCGCTCGATGGCGCGCATGCGTGCCGTTGCACCGAAGCTTGCTGCGCTCAAGGAACGCTTCGGTGATGATCGCCAGAAGATGTCCCAGGCGATGATGGAGCTGTACAAGAAAGAGAAGATCAACCCGCTGGGCGGCTGCCTGCCGATCCTGGTACAGATGCCGGTATTCCTGGCCCTGTACTGGGTACTGCTGGAAAGCGTGGAAATGCGCCAGGCCCCGTGGATACTGTGGATTACCGACCTGTCGATCAAGGATCCGTTCTTCATCCTGCCGATCATCATGGGCGCCACCATGTTCATCCAGCAGCGCCTGAACCCGACCCCACCGGATCCGATGCAGGCCAAGGTGATGAAAATGATGCCGATCATCTTCACCTTCTTCTTCCTGTGGTTCCCAGCCGGTCTGGTGCTGTACTGGGTTGTGAACAACTGCTTGTCGATCGCGCAGCAGTGGTACATCACCCGCAGCATCGAAGCAGCCACCAAAAAAGCTGCTGCTTGACAGGCTACTGCGCTAGCCTGTGAATAAAAACGCCCCCTAGTGGGGCGTTTTTGCTATCTGTCGTTTTGTCGTAGAGGCTTTCGAGCATGAACATTGTGCGTGAAACCATCGCTGCCATCGCCACCGCCCAGGGCCGCGGCGGTGTCGGTATTGTCAGGTTGTCCGGCCCTCTGGCTGCCAAGGCCGGGCAGCTGATAACCGGCCGTACGCTGACCCCGCGGCATGCGCACTACGGCCCGTTCCGCGACGAGGAAGGGCTGGTGCTGGACGAAGGGATCGCGCTGTTCTTCCCCGGGCCGAATTCGTTCACCGGTGAGGACGTGCTCGAACTGCAGGGCCATGGTGGCCCGGTGGTCCTGGACATGTTGCTGCAGCGCTGTGTACAAGTTGGCTGCCGCTTGGCCCGCCCGGGCGAATTCAGCGAGCGCGCGTTCCTCAACGACAAACTCGACCTGGCCCAGGCTGAAGCCATCGCTGACCTGATCGAAGCCAGCTCAAGCCAGGCGGCGCGCAATGCCCTGCGTTCGCTGCAAGGGGAATTCTCGAAGCGTGTGCATTCCCTGACCGAAGCGTTGATTGCCCTGCGGATTTACGTCGAGGCGGCAATCGACTTCCCTGAGGAGGAGATCGACTTCCTGGCTGATGGCCACGTCCTGTCGATGCTCGATGCAGTACGCCTGGCGTTGTCCACAGTACAACGTGAAGCCGGGCAGGGCGCCTTGTTGCGTGACGGCATGACCGTGGTCATCGCCGGGCGGCCGAACGCCGGCAAATCGAGCCTGCTGAACCAGCTGGCCGGGCGGGAAGCTGCGATCGTCACTGATATCGCCGGTACCACCCGGGACATCCTGCGTGAACATATCCACATCGACGGTATGCCGCTGCATGTCGTCGATACCGCTGGCCTGCGCGACACCGACGACCATGTGGAAAAGATCGGTGTGGAACGCGCACTGAAAGCCATTGGCGAGGCCGACCGAGTGCTGCTGGTGGTGGATTCGACCGCGCCCGAGGCCAGCGATCCCTTTGCCCTGTGGCCGGAATTTCTCGACCAGCGGCCAGACCCGGCCAAGGTCACGCTGATCCGCAACAAGGCCGACCTGAGTGGTGAGCCGGTGGCGCTTGAGCAGTGTGATGACGGGCATGTGACGATAACCCTTAGCGCCAAAGGGGACGACCTGGGGCTGCAACTGTTGCGTGACCACCTGAAGGCCTGCATGGGCTATGAGCAGACAGCCGAAAGTGGTTTCAGTGCTCGTCGACGCCACCTGGATGCCTTGCGTCAGGCCAGCGAGCATCTGGAGCATGGCCGTGCCCAACTCACGCTGGCCGGGGCAGGCGAGCTGTTGGCAGAAGACCTCCGCCAGGCACAGCAGGCCTTGGGCGAGATTACCGGGGCATTCAGTTCTGACGACCTGCTAGGGCGGATCTTCTCCAGTTTCTGCATCGGCAAGTAATCCACAACCAGGCAAGGCCAAGGGCCGCTCCTTCGGGAGCGGCTTTTTTTTGCCCTGAATTTCATCGCAGCAGATGCCCGTAGCCAGGCGAACGGAGTGCGTGTGGGAACGGGCCTGCCCACGAAGAACGCCTCACAAAGCCTGAGATTCTGTAGCTGTACCGATATTTCGCGGTCTCGCCCGCTTTCTCCTTGTCTGTACCTAGCCGCTATCTCGATGATTTTCCTGCTCGAGGTTGAAAACGCGTTCAGGAGCCCTGTGGAAAACCCGCCTTCAGCTCCGTTGATAAGCAGGTTTTTTTTCTGAGGACAAACCGCCCTGTGGGTAAGCAGGCATTTAATCCACAGGCTAAATCGCGTTATCCAGAGCCCTCATGGCCCTCCAGCCACAGGGTTTAATTTCTATCAAAGTAGCGTGAATCATGGGCTGCGTGAGTTTATCCACAGATAAGGCTGTGCATAAGAATAAACATAAAAACAAAGCTTTTTTAAATTTTTCCTCTTTGATTTCTGTTGTCTGCCATTCATCCACAGACTGGTCAAAATTTGCTCAGACGGTTTCTTTAAAGGGGGTGAAGTCCCTATACTTGTCCGCTTACCTTCTCTATTCGCAAAAACAGGCACGAGGTGCGTGGTGGATTTCCCTTCCCGTTTTGAAGTGATCGTCATCGGCGGCGGCCATGCCGGTACCGAGGCTGCGCTTGCGTCTGCACGCATGGGTGTGAAAACCCTGCTGCTGACCCATAACGTGGAAACCCTCGGTCACATGAGCTGCAACCCCGCCATCGGCGGCATTGGCAAAAGCCATCTGGTCAAAGAGATCGATGCCCTCGGCGGCGCCATGGCGTTGGCCACCGACAAGAGCGGCATCCAGTTCCGCGTTCTGAACAACCGCAAGGGCCCGGCCGTACGCGCTACCCGTGCACAGGCCGACCGCGCCATCTACAAGGCAGTGGTGCGTGAAATCCTGGAAAACCAGCCAAACCTGTGGATATTCCAGCAGTCCTGCGACGATCTGATCGTCGAACAGGACCAGGTCAAAGGCGTGGTGACCCAGATGGGCCTGCGTTTCTTCGCCGAATCGGTGGTATTGACCACCGGTACCTTCCTCGGCGGCCTTATCCACATTGGTCTGCAGAACCATTCCGGTGGTCGCGCAGGTGATCCGCCTTCGATCGCCCTGGCCCACCGCATGCGTGAACTGCCGCTGCGCGTCGGGCGCCTGAAAACCGGTACGCCGCCACGCATCGACGGCCGTTCTGTGGATTTCTCGGTGATGACCGAACAGCCAGGCGATACACCGATTCCGGTGATGTCGTTCATGGGCAATGCCGAGATGCATCCGCGCCAGGTGAGCTGCTGGATTACCCACACCAACGCCCGCACCCACGAAATCATTGCCTCGAACCTTGACCGGTCGCCGATGTACTCGGGTGTGATCGAAGGGGTCGGCCCGCGCTACTGCCCGTCGATCGAAGACAAGATCCACCGCTTCGCCGACAAGGAAAGCCACCAGGTGTTCATCGAGCCGGAAGGCCTGAACACCCATGAGCTGTACCCCAACGGTATTTCCACTTCGCTGCCGTTCGACGTGCAGCTGGAACTGGTGCGTTCGATCCGCGGAATGGAAAACGCCCACATCGTGCGCCCGGGCTATGCCATCGAGTACGACTACTTCGACCCGCGCGACCTCAAGTACAGCCTCGAAACCAAAGTCATCGGCGGCCTGTTCTTCGCTGGCCAGATCAACGGCACCACCGGTTACGAAGAAGCCGGCGCCCAGGGCCTGCTGGCCGGTACCAACGCCGCCCTGCGGGCGCAGGGCCGTGACAGCTGGTGCCCGCGTCGCGACGAGGCCTACATCGGCGTGCTGGTGGACGACCTGATCACCCTGGGTACCCAGGAGCCGTACCGCATGTTCACTTCACGTGCCGAGTACCGCCTGATCCTGCGCGAAGACAACGCCGATCTGCGGCTGACTGAAAAGGGCCGTGAACTTGGCCTGATCGACGACCAGCGCTGGGCCGCCTTCTGCGCCAAGCGCGACGGCATCGAGCGTGAGGAACAACGCCTGAAATCGACCTGGGTACGGCCGAACACCGAGCAAGGCCAGGCCATTGTGGATAAGTTCGGTACCCCGCTCAGCCACGAGTACAGCCTGCTCAACCTGCTGGCCCGCCCGGAAATCGACTACGCCGGTCTGATCGAGGCGACCGGCGGCGAAGCGATCGATCCACAGGTCGCCGAACAGGTCGAGATCCGCACCAAGTACGCCGGCTACATCGACCGGCAGCAGGATGAAATCGCTCGCCTGCGTGCCAGCGAAGACACCCGCCTGCCTGTGGATATCGATTACTCGGGCATTTCCGGGCTGTCCAAGGAAATCCAGGGCAAGCTGGGCCTGACCCGTCCGGAAACCCTCGGCCAGGCTTCGCGCATTCCTGGCGTCACTCCGGCGGCGATTTCCCTGTTGCTGATTCACTTGAAGAAACGCGGCGCTGGCCGCGAATTGGAGCAAAGCGCTTGAGTTCCCTGGTCACCCCGCAACACGCTGAAGAGTTGTCCACAGGTGCGCGCCAGCTCGGTGTCGAGCTGAGCGCCGAGCAGCACGAAAAGCTGCTCGGCTACCTGGCCCTGTTGATCAAATGGAACAAAGCCTACAACCTGACTGCCGTGCGCGACCCCGACGAGATGGTGTCGCGTCATCTGCTCGACAGCCTCAGCGTCATGCCGTTTATCCACAGCGAACGTGACAACTGGCTGGATGTCGGCAGTGGCGGCGGCATGCCTGGCATCCCATTGGCTATCCTGCATCCGCACAAGCGGGTGACGGTGCTGGATGCCAACGGCAAGAAAACGCGCTTCCTGACCCAGGTGAAAATGGAACTCAAGCTGGACAACCTCACGGTTATCCACAGCCGGGTCGAGGCCTTCCAGCCGGCGCAACCGTTCAACGGGATCATCTCCCGCGCTTTCAGCAGCATGGAAAATTTCACCAACTGGACCCGCCACCTGGGCGACACCGGGACGCAATGGCTTGCAATGAAGGGGCTGCATCCTGCCGATGAACTGGTAGCATTGCCCGCAGACTTCACAGTGGAAAGCGAGCAGGCCCTGACCGTTCCAGGTTGCCAGGGCCAGCGCCATCTGCTGATACTGCGCCGCAAGGCATGACTGGGAACACACGCAACAATGGCTAAGGTATTCGCAATCGCGAACCAGAAGGGTGGTGTGGGCAAGACCACCACCTGTATCAATCTCGCTGCCTCGCTGGCCGCAACCAAGCGTCGTGTGCTGCTGATCGACCTCGATCCGCAAGGCAACGCCACCATGGGCAGCGGTGTGGACAAGCACGAGCTCGAGCACTCGGTCTACGACCTGTTGATCGGGGAATGCGACCTGGCCCAGGCCATGCATTACTCCGAGCACGGTGGTTTCCAGTTGCTGCCGGCGAACCGTGACCTGACTGCCGCCGAAGTGGTGCTGCTGGAAATGCAGGTCAAGGAAAGCCGCCTGCGCAACGCCCTGGCACCGATCCGCGACAACTACGACTACATCCTCATCGACTGCCCGCCGTCGCTGTCGATGCTGACGCTCAACGCCCTGGTCGCCTCGGATGGCGTGATCATCCCGATGCAGTGCGAGTATTACGCGCTGGAAGGTCTCAGTGACCTTGTGGATAACATCAAGCGCATCGCTGCCCGGTTGAATCCGGAGCTGAAGATCGAGGGCCTGCTGCGGACCATGTACGACCCGCGGCTGAGCCTGAACAACGATGTTTCGGCGCAGCTGAAGGAGCACTTCGGCCCGCAGCTGTACGACACGGTCATTCCGCGCAACATTCGCCTGGCCGAGGCCCCGAGCTTCGGCATGCCGGCCCTGGCCTACGACAAGCAATCGCGCGGCGCGCTGGCGTATCTGGCCCTGGCCGGGGAACTGGTCCGCCGCCAACGCCGTCAATCACGCACTGCACAAACAACTTAAGGAATCCGTATGGCCGTCAAGAAACGGGGTCTCGGACGTGGGTTGGATGCACTGCTCAGTGGTCCTTCCGTCAGCGCGCTCGAAGAGCAGGCTGTGAAGATCGACCAGAAAGAACTGCAACACCTGCCGGTCGAGCTGATCCAGCGTGGCAAGTACCAGCCGCGCCGGGACATGGACCCGGAGGCGCTGGAAGAGCTTGCGCACTCGATTCGCAACCATGGCGTGATGCAACCGATCGTGGTGCGCCCGATCGGCGACAACCGCTACGAGATCATCGCCGGTGAGCGCCGCTGGCGTGCTACCCAGCAGGCTGGCCTGGACAAGATCCCGGCCATGGTCCGCGAAGTGCCCGACGAAGCTGCCATCGCCATGGCGCTGATCGAGAACATCCAGCGCGAAGACCTCAACCCGTTGGAAGAGGCCCTGGCGCTGCAGCGCCTGCAGCAGGAATTCGAACTCACCCAGCAGCAGGTGGCCGACGCCGTAGGCAAGTCGCGGGTAACCGTGGCCAACCTGCTGCGCCTGATCACCTTGCCTGAGGCGATCAAGACCATGCTCGCCCATGGCGACCTGGAGATGGGCCACGCGCGTGCATTGCTCGGGCTGGAAGAAGGCCGTCAGGAAGAGGGGGCGCGTCATGTTGTCGCACGCGGCCTCACCGTGCGCCAAACCGAGGCACTGGTTCGTCAGTGGCTCAGCGACAAACCTGATCCGGTCGAGCCGAGCAAACCTGATCCGGATATCGCACGCCTTGAACAGCGTCTCGCAGAGCGCCTGGGCTCGGCCGTGCAGATCCGTCATGGCAACAAGGGCAAAGGCCAGTTGGTTATTCGCTACAACTCGCTTGACGAGTTGCAAGGCGTGCTTGCTCACATCCGCTGAAACAATTCCTGTTGTAGCGTGCAGTCGGAAATCACTACGAAGAGTTGAATAGGGGTTAATCCACCCCTATACTCTGCGCGCATTTTGTCGGCACAAATTATGCCAAGTCATAGCTGACTTGTTGGTCGACTTCCGAGGAGCAGTTGTGATGGAAATCCGCACGCCAAACCGCCTGCCTTTCCATCGCTGGGCGGTTTTTCCGGTACTGCTGGCTCAATTCGTCGTACTGCTGCTGGCAACCTTGGTGTTGTGGCAGTGGAAAGGGGCGGTCAGTGGATATTCAGGCCTTTGCGGAGGTTTGATTGCCTGGCTACCCAATGTGTACTTCGCCTGGAAGGCTTTTCGCTTCAGCGGAGCCCGGGCGGCACAAGCCATCGTCAAGTCGTTCTACGCTGGCGAGGCAGGCAAGATGATTTTGACGGCAGTGCTTTTTGCACTGACCTTCGCAGGAGTGAAGCCATTGGCGCCGTTAGCAGTATTCGGCGTCTTCGTGCTGACCCTTTTGGTCAGCTGGTTCGCGCCCCTGCTGATGAATAAAAGACTTTCGAGACCTTAGGGCGTTTGAGGCAACCATGGCAGCAGAAACCGCTTCGGGCTATATCCAGCACCACTTGCAGAACCTGACCTACGGTCAACTACCAGACGGCAGCTGGGGCTTCGCCCATTCGGCTGCAGAAGCCAAGGCAATGGGCTTCTGGGCGTTCCACCTGGACACCCTGGGTTGGTCCGTCGCGCTGGGTCTGATCTTCCTGTTCATCTTCCGCATGGCGGCCAAGAAGGCGACTTCCGGCCAACCTGGCGGCCTGCAGAACTTCGTTGAAGTGCTGGTGGATTTCGTCAACGGCAGCGTGAAGGACTCCTTCCACGGCCGTAGCCCGGTAATCGCCCCGCTGGCGCTGACCATTTTCGTCTGGGTGTTCCTGATGAACGCCATCGACCTGGTACCGGTCGACTGGATTCCTCAGCTGGCCATCCTGATCTCCGGTGACCCGCACATTCCGTTCCGCGCCGTGTCGACCACCGACCCGAACGCGACCCTGGCCATGGCCTTCTGCGTGTTCGCCCTGATCATCTTCTACAGCATCAAGGTCAAGGGCCTGGGCGGCTTCATCGGTGAGCTGACCCTGCACCCGTTCGGCAGCAAGAACATCTTCGTGCAGATCCTGCTGATTCCGGTCAACTTCCTGCTGGAATTCGTCACCCTGATCGCCAAGCCGATCTCGCTGGCACTGCGTCTGTTCGGCAACATGTACGCTGGCGAGCTGGTGTTCATCCTGATCGCCGTGATGTTCGGCGCCGGCATCCTGTGGCTCAGCGGCCTGGGTGTGGTGCTGCAGTGGGCGTGGGCTGTGTTCCACATCCTGATCATCACCCTGCAAGCCTTCATCTTCATGATGCTTACCATCGTCTACCTGTCGATGGCTCACGAAGATAACCATTAAGACCGCCTGGCGTGTCTGATAGCCTTCCCCGCTCGTTTGGGGGGAGGGCTTAAAAAGTCCGCAAGGGCATGCTGTACCAAACGATTTGTTTTACCGCTTCAAACTAAAAACCTAACCAATACGACGTAAAAGTCGGGAGGAAAGATGGAAACTGTAGTTGGTCTGACCGCTATCGCTGTTGCTCTGCTGATCGGCCTGGGTGCTCTGGGTACCGCCATTGGTTTCGGCCTGCTGGGCGGCAAGTTCCTGGAAGGCGCTGCTCGTCAGCCTGAAATGGTTCCGATGCTGCAGGTCAAAATGTTCATCGTTGCCGGTCTGCTCGACGCCGTAACCATGATCGGTGTTGGTATCGCTCTGTTCTTCACCTTCGCGAACCCCTTCGTTGGTCAGATCGCCGGCTAATCACTCGTTTCCACGAGTTGATTGGTGTGATGGACAAAGACCGAGCGAGGTGTTGGCGTGAACATTAATGCAACCCTGATTGGCCAATCCGTTGCTTTTCTGATTTTTGTACTCTTCTGCATGAAGTATGTATGGCCTCCGGTCATCACTGCTCTGCAAGAGCGCCAAAAGAAGATTGCCGACGGCTTGGACGCTGCCAACCGCGCAGCTCGCGACCTGGAGCTGGCCCAAGAGAAAGCGGGTCAGCAACTGCGTGAAGCAAAGGCACAGGCAGCCGAAATCATTGAGCAAAGCAAGAAACGCGCTGCTCAGCTTGTCGAGGAAGCCCGTGAACAGGCTCGCGTCGAAGCTGACCGTGTGAAGGCTCAGGCTCAAGCCGAGATCGAACAGGAACTGAACAGCGTCAAAGACGCCCTGCGTGCCCAAGTGGGTGCCCTGGCTGTTGGCGGTGCTGAAAAGATCCTTGGCGCCACAATCGATCAAAACGCGCATGCGGAGCTGGTTAACAAACTGGCCGCTGAAATTTAAGCGAGGGCGATCATGGCAGAACTGACCACGTTGGCCCGACCTTACGCTAAGGCTGCCTTTGAGCATGCCCAGGCCCATCAGCAACTGGCCAATTGGTCAGCCATGCTCGGCCTGGCTGCTGCGGTGTCGGAAGACGACACCATGCAGCGCCTGCTCAAGGCCCCGCGACTGACAAGCGCAGAAAAGGCCGCCGCATTCATTGAAGTGTGCGGTGACAAGTTCGATGCACAGGCACAGAATTTCATTCATGTTGCCGCGGAAAACGACCGTCTCCTGCTCCTGCCGGAGATTGCCGCCCTGTTCGACCTGTACAAGGCCGAGCAAGAAAAATCCGTGGACGTGGAAGTCACCAGTGCTTTTGCGTTGAACCAAGAACAGCAAGACAAACTCGCCAAGGTTCTCAGTGCACGGCTCAGCCGGGAAGTGCGCCTGCACGCGTCGGAGGATGCCAGCCTGATCGGCGGCGTCGTCATCCGCGCCGGCGACCTGGTAATCGATGGCTCGGTTCGCGGCAAGATCGCGAAACTGGCCGAAGCATTGAAATCTTGAGTTTGAAGGGGCAGCAGAGCAATGCAGCAACTCAATCCTTCCGAAATTAGTGAAATCATCAAGGGTCGCATCGAGAAGCTCGATGTCGGCTCCCAAGCCCGTAACGAAGGTACCGTCGTAAGCGTTTCCGACGGTATCGTACGGATCCACGGTCTGGCCGACGCTATGTACGGCGAAATGATCGAGTTCCCGGGCGGCGTATACGGTATGGCACTGAACCTGGAGCAAGACTCCGTAGGTGCGGTGGTACTGGGTGCGTACACCTCCCTCGCCGAGGGCATGAGCGCCAAGTGCACCGGTCGCATCCTGGAAGTTCCGGTCGGCAAAGGCCTGCTGGGCCGCGTCGTCGACGCTCTGGGTAACCCGATCGATGGCAAAGGTCCTCTTACCACCACCGAAACCGACGCGGTCGAAAAGGTCGCTCCGGGCGTGATCTGGCGTAAGTCGGTAGACCAGCCTGTACAGACTGGCTACAAGTCGGTTGACGCCATGATCCCGGTTGGCCGTGGCCAGCGCGAGCTGATCATCGGTGACCGTCAGATCGGTAAGACTGCCATGGCGGTCGACGCGATCATCAACCAGAAAAACAGCGGCATCTTCTGCGTATACGTGGCCGTAGGCCAGAAGCAGTCGACCATCGCCAACGTTGTGCGCAAGCTGGAAGAAGCCGGCGCCCTGGCCAACACCATCGTTGTTGCCGCCAGCGCCTCGGAATCGGCCGCGCTGCAGTTCCTGGCTCCTTACGCCGGCTGCACCATGGGCGAATACTTCCGTGACCGCGGTGAAGACGCCCTGATCGTTTACGATGACCTGTCCAAGCAGGCCGTTGCCTACCGTCAGATCTCCCTGCTGCTGCGCCGTCCGCCAGGACGTGAAGCGTACCCAGGTGACGTGTTCTATCTCCACTCCCGTCTGCTGGAGCGTGCGTCGCGCGTTTCGGAAGAGTACGTCGAGAAGTTCACCAACGGCGCAGTCACTGGCAAGACCGGTTCCCTGACCGCCCTGCCGATCATCGAAACCCAGGCTGGCGACGTTTCCGCGTTCGTTCCGACCAACGTGATTTCCATCACCGACGGTCAGATCTTCCTGGAATCGGCCATGTTCAACTCGGGCATCCGCCCTGCAGTTAACGCCGGTGTTTCGGTATCCCGCGTAGGTGGTGCCGCTCAGACCAAGATCATCAAGAAGCTGTCCGGTGGTATTCGTACCGCTCTGGCTCAGTACCGTGAACTGGCTGCATTCGCCCAGTTCGCTTCCGATCTGGACGAAGCGACCCGCAAGCAGCTGGAGCATGGTCAGCGCGTTACCGAGCTGATGAAGCAGAAGCAGTACGCGCCAATGTCCATCGCGGACATGGCCCTGTCGCTGTATGCCGCTGAGCGTGGCTTCCTGACCGACGTAGAAGTCTCCAAGGTCGGCAGCTTCGAGCAAGCTCTGATCGCCTACTTCAACCGTGATCACGCCGAACTGATGGCCAAGATCAACGTGAAGGGTGACTTCAACGACGAAATCGACGCTGGCATGAAAGCTGGTATCGAGAAGTTCAAGGCCACCCAGACCTGGTAAGCCGCAGCGGGGGCCCTGGCCCCCGCTTGCTAACCTGATAGGTGATACATGGCAGGCGCAAAAGAGATTCGCAGTAAGATTGCGAGCATCAAAAGCACGCAAAAAATTACCAGCGCCATGGAAAAAGTGGCGGTCAGCAAAATGCGCAAGGCACAACTGCGCATGGCTGCTAGCCGTCCTTATGCGGAGCGTATCCGCCAGGTGATCGGTCATCTGGCCAACGCCAACCCGGAGTACCGCCACCCGTTCATGATCGAGCGCCCTGTAAAGCGCGCCGGTTATATCGTGGTGAGCAGTGACCGTGGTCTGTGCGGTGGCTTGAACACCAACCTGTTCAAGGCCCTGGTCAAGGACATGAACGAAAACCGCGAACAGGGCGTTGAAATCGACCTGTGCGTGATCGGCAGCAAGGGTGCGGCATTCTTCCGCAGCTTTGGCGGTAACGTCGTAGCCGCGATCAGCCACTTGGGCGAAGAGCCATCGATCAACGACCTGATCGGCTCCGTCAAAGTGATGCTGGACGCCTACCTGGACGGCCGCATCGATCGCCTCTCGGTGGTTTCGAACAAGTTCATCAACACCATGACCCAAAAACCGACGGTCGAGCAATTGGTACCGTTGGTGGCAACCCCGGATCAGGATCTCAAGCATCACTGGGACTACCTGTACGAACCCGACGCAAAAGAGCTGCTGGACGGCTTGATGGTGCGTTACGTGGAGTCGCAGGTGTACCAGGCGGTGGTCGAGAACAACGCTGCTGAACAAGCGGCCCGGATGATCGCCATGAAGAACGCCACAGACAACGCCGGTGATTTGATCAGCGAACTCCAGCTGATCTACAACAAGGCGCGTCAGGCTGCGATCACCCAGGAGATCTCGGAAATCGTCGGCGGCGCTGCCGCGGTTTAACGGTTCAAATATTCAGAGGATCCAGCTATGAGTAGCGGACGTATCGTTCAAATCATCGGCGCCGTCATCGACGTGGAATTCCCACGTGACGTCGTGCCGAGTGTTTACAACGCGCTGAAAGTACAAGGCGCGGACACCACCCTGGAAGTTCAGCAGCAGCTGGGCGACGGCGTGGTTCGTACCATTGCGATGGGCTCGACCGAAGGCCTGAAGCGCGGTCTGGATGTCGTCGACACCGGCGCTGCCATCTCCGTTCCTGTTGGTAAGGCCACCCTGGGCCGTATCATGGACGTTCTGGGCAACCCGATCGACGAAGCTGGCCCGATCGGCGAAGAAGAGCGTCGTGGTATCCACCAGAAGGCGCCTTCCTTCGCTGACCAGGCAGGCGGCAACGACCTGCTGGAAACCGGCATCAAGGTTATCGACCTGGTTTGCCCGTTCGCCAAGGGTGGTAAGGTTGGTCTGTTCGGTGGTGCCGGCGTCGGCAAGACCGTTAACATGATGGAACTGATCCGTAACATCGCCATCGAGCACAGCGGTTATTCCGTGTTCGCTGGTGTGGGTGAGCGTACTCGTGAGGGTAACGACTTCTACCACGAGATGAAGGACTCCAACGTTCTCGACAAGGTAGCACTGGTCTACGGTCAGATGAACGAGCCACCAGGAAACCGTCTGCGCGTAGCGCTGACCGGCCTGACCATGGCTGAGAAGTTCCGTGACGAAGGTAACGACGTTCTGCTGTTCGTCGACAACATCTACCGTTACACCCTGGCCGGTACCGAAGTATCCGCACTGCTGGGCCGTATGCCTTCCGCAGTAGGTTACCAGCCGACCCTGGCCGAAGAGATGGGCGTTCTGCAAGAGCGTATTACTTCGACCAAAGAAGGTTCGATCACCTCGATCCAGGCCGTATACGTACCTGCGGACGACCTGACCGACCCGTCGCCAGCCACCACCTTCGCCCACCTGGACGCCACCGTCGTTCTGTCCCGTGACATCGCTTCCCTGGGTATCTACCCAGCGGTTGACCCACTGGACTCGACTTCGCGCCAGCTGGACCCGAACGTGATCGGCAACGAGCACTACGAAACTGCCCGCCAGGTTCAGTATGTTCTGCAGCGCTACAAAGAGCTGAAAGACATCATCGCGATCCTGGGTATGGACGAACTGTCCGAAGCCGACAAGCAACTGGTAGCCCGCGCTCGTAAAATCCAGCGCTTCCTGTCGCAGCCGTTCTTCGTGGCCGAAGTCTTCACCGGTTCGCCAGGCAAGTACGTTTCCCTGAAAGACACCATCGCTGGCTTCAGCGGCATCCTCAAAGGTGACTACGACCACCTGCCAGAACAAGCGTTCTACATGGTCGGCAGCATCGACGAAGCGATCGAGAAAGCCAAGAAACTGTAATCCCGGCGCCCCGAAAGGGGCGCTAATCAGGTTGAGGCAAGCAGATGGCTATGACAGTCCATTGCGATATCGTCAGCGCGGAAGGAGAAATCTTCTCCGGTCTGGTCGAGATGGTGGTTGCGCACGGCAACCTGGGCGATCTGGGTATCGCTCCGGGCCACGCGCCGCTGATCACCAATCTGAAGCCAGGTCCGATTACGCTGACCAAGCAGGGCGGCGAGCGCGAGGTGTTCTACATCTCTGGCGGCTTCCTGGAAGTGCAGCCGAACATGGTCAAGGTACTCGCCGACACCGTGCAACGTGCAGCCGACCTGGACGAAGCCTCCGCTCAGGATGCCGTCAAGGCAGCTGAGAAGGCCCTGCATGAGAAAGGCGCGGATTTCGACTACAGTGCCGCATCCGCACGTCTGGCCGAGGCCGCAGCCCAGCTGCGTACCGTCCAGCAGATCCGCAAGAAGTTCGGCGGTTAATTCCGCAGGCTTCATGTAGATTGAGAACAAGGGTAGCCATCGGCTACCCTTTTTCTTTTTTGCAACCTTAGAACCGGTCATTTCACTGACCGCCCAGGATTGGTAGCCAGTAATGTCACTCGATATCGTTATTCTCGCTGCCGGCCAAGGTACCCGCATGCGCTCGGCGCTGCCCAAGGTGCTGCATCCGGTAGCCGGCAATTCCATGCTCGGACATGTTATCCACAGTGCGCGCCAGCTTCAGCCGCAAGGTATTCACGTGGTCATTGGCCATGGTGCCGAACTGGTACGCGAGCGCCTGGCCGCCGACGACCTGAACTTCGTCATGCAGGACAAGCAACTGGGCACCGGCCATGCAGTTGCCCAGGCGTTGCCGGCCTTGACTGCCGACACCGTGCTGGTGCTGTACGGCGACGTGCCTTTGATTGAAGTGGAGACGCTGCAGCGCCTGCTGGCCAAGGCCAACTCCCAGCAGCTGGGCCTGCTCACGGTAACCCTCGACGACCCGACCGGCTATGGCCGCATCGTGCGTGACGAGCAGGGCAAGGTGACCGCTATCGTCGAGCACAAGGACGCCAACGATGCGCAGAAAGCGATCAAGGAAGGCAACACAGGCATTCTTGCCCTGCCAGCCGCACGCTTGGCTGACTGGATGGGTCGCCTGTCGAACAACAATGCCCAAGGCGAGTATTACCTGACCGATGTCATCGCCATGGCGGTGGCCGACGGCCTGGTAGTGGCTACCGAGCAGCCACACGACCCTATGGAAGTGCAAGGCGCCAATGACCGTCGCCAGCTGTCCGAACTGGAACGTCACTACCAACTGCGCGAAGGCCGCCGCCTGATGGCCCAAGGCGTGACCCTGCGCGATCCGGCACGCTTCGATGTTCGCGGTGAAGTTACCGTCGGCCGTGACGTGCTGATCGACATCAACGTGATTCTCGAAGGCAAGGTTGTCATCGAGGACGACGTCCAGATCGGCCCGAACTGCGTGATCAAGAACACCACCCTGCGCAAGGGCGCGGTGGTCAAAGCCAACAGCCACCTCGAAGGCGCCGTGATGGGGGAGGGCAGCGATGCCGGCCCGTTCGCCCGCCTGCGCCCGGGCAGCGTGCTGGAGGCCAAGGCCCATGTGGGTAACTTTGTCGAACTGAAGAACGCGCACCTGGGGGAGGGGGCCAAGGCTGGCCACCTGACCTACCTGGGCGATGCGGAGATTGGCGCTCGCACCAACATCGGTGCCGGTACCATCACTTGCAACTACGATGGCGCCAACAAGTTCAAGACCGTGATGGGCGAAGATGTCTTCATCGGCTCGAACAATTCGCTGGTTGCCCCTGTGGATATCCAGGCGGGTGCGACCACTGCAGCTGGATCGACCATCACCCAGACCGTCGAGGCTGGCGACCTGGCGGTAGCACGAGCCCGCCAACGCAACATCGCGGGCTGGAAGCGGCCGGAGAAGATCAAGAAGAACTGAGTTATACACAGCTGGTTCGATCAACAGCCGACTTATGTGAATAAGTCGGCTTTTTTGTGGGCAAGTTTTGCACAATTCCTGTAGGAGCGGCTTCAGCCGCGAACACCGGCAAAGCCGGTGCCAGCCACAGGTGGTTCTTCGCAGGCGAACCCACTTCCAGCGGTTGGCCATTTATCTTGGGCTTTTATCCACAGCTTGACGAATCGCCAATCTTAGGTTTTGATTGCAAGCATTATCTTTCGAATCGAAACTTAAGCGCGCATGTCGAAACGAAACACACCACAACGGCGGCATAACATCCTGGCATTGCTCAGCGAGCAGGGCGAGGTGAGTGTGGACGCGTTGGCCAAGCGTTTCGCCACCTCGGAAGTGACCATTCGCAAGGATCTGGCCGCCCTCGAAACCAACGGCCTCCTGTTACGCCGTTATGGTGGCGCAGTCCCGGTGCCGCACGAGCTGCTCGCTGAACCCGCCCAGCCCGTGTCTTCCTATAAAAAGGCCATTGCACGTGCCGCCGTCGGCCGTATTCGTGAACATGCACGCATCATCATCGACAGTGGCAGCACCACGGCGGCGATGATCCCTGAACTGGGGCGCCAGCCTGGCCTGGTGGTGATGACCAATTCGCTGAACGTCGCCCGCGCCATCTGCGACCTCGAACATGAGCCGGTGCTGCTGATGACGGGCGGTACCTGGGACCCCCATTCCGAATCGTTCCAGGGCCAGGTGGCCGAGCAGGTATTGCGTTCCTATGATTTCGACCAGCTGTTCATCGGTGCCGATGGCATCGATCTCGGCCGGGGTACCACCACCTTCAACGAGCTGCTCGGGCTGAGCCGGGTCATGGCCGAAGTCGCCCGAGAAGTGATCGTGATGGTCGAGTCGGACAAGGTCGGGCGCAAGATCCCCAACCTTGAGCTGCCCTGGGGCAGCGTGCACACCCTTATTACTGATGAGCGCCTGCCCGCAGCGGCACGCGAACAAATTCAAGCCCGCGGCATCAACCTGATCTGCGCCGCGATCAGCCAGGAGCAATAAACCATGTGTGGAATCGTTGGTGCCGTCGCCGAACGCAACATCACAGCCATCCTGATCGAAGGCCTCAAGCGTCTTGAGTACCGCGGCTACGACAGCGCCGGCCTGGCCGTGCTCACCCAGAACGGTGAACTGCAGCGCCGCCGCCGTATCGGCAAGGTCAGCGAGCTGGAAGCTGCGGTTGCCGCCGAGCCACTGTCCGGGCAGCTGGGCATCGCCCATACCCGCTGGGCTACCCACGGTGCGCCGACCGAAGGCAACGCCCACCCGCACTTCTCCAGCGACACGGTGGCGGTGGTACACAATGGCATCATCGAGAACCATGAAGAACTGCGCGAGGAACTGAAGGGCCTTGGCTACGTCTTCAGTTCGCAGACCGATACCGAAGTCATCGTCCACCTGATCCATCACACCCTCAAGCGCGTTCCCGACCTGACCGATGCCCTCAAGGCCGCGGTGAAGCGCCTGCATGGCGCCTACGGCCTGGCGCTGGTCAGTGCCGACCAACCCGACCGCCTGGTGGCGGCACGCAGCGGCAGCCCGCTGGTCATCGGCCTGGGGCTGGGTGAAAACTTCCTGGCCTCCGACCAGTTGGCGCTGCGCCAGGTCACCGACCGCTTCATGTACCTCGAAGAAGGCGATATCGCCGAGATCCGCCGTGACCAGGTGAGCATCTGGGACCAGGCCGGGCACAAGGTACAGCGTGAGACCGTGCAGTACCACGAAGGCGCCGAAGCGGCCGACAAGGGCACCTATCGCCACTTCATGCTCAAGGAAATCCACGAGCAGCCAAGCGTAGTGCAGCGCACCCTGGAAGGCCGTCTGGGCAAGGATCACGTCATGGTCCAGGCCTTTGGCCCACAGGCTGCCGAGCTGTTCGCCAAGGTGCGTAATGTGCAGATCGTTGCCTGTGGCACCAGCTATCACGCCGGCATGGTGGCCCGCTACTGGCTGGAAGAACTGGCGGGCATACCTTGCCAGGTGGAAGTGGCCAGCGAATTCCGCTACCGCAAGGTTGTAGTGCAAGCGGACACCCTGTTCGTCTCCATCTCCCAGTCCGGCGAAACCGCCGACACCCTGGCAGCGCTACGCAACGCCAAGGAGCTGGGCTTCCTGGGCAGCCTGGCGATCTGCAACGTAGGCATCAGCTCGCTGGTGCGTGAATCCGACCTGACCCTGCTGACCCTGGCCGGCCCGGAAATCGGCGTAGCCTCGACCAAGGCCTTCACTACCCAGCTGGTTTCGCTGATGCTGCTGACCCTGGCCCTGGGCCAGGTGCGCGGTACCCTGCAAGCCGGTGTCGAGGCCGAGCTGGTGGAGGAGCTGCGCCGCCTGCCGGCCCGCCTGGGCGAAGCGCTGGCGATGGACGCCATCGTCGAGAAGACCGCTGAGCTGTTCGCCGACAAGCATCACACCCTGTTCCTGGGCCGTGGTGCCCAGTACCCGGTGGCCATGGAAGGAGCGCTCAAGCTCAAGGAGATTTCCTACATCCACGCCGAAGCCTATCCGGCGGGCGAACTCAAGCACGGCCCGCTGGCCCTGGTAGACAACGATATGCCAGTGGTTACCGTGGCGCCGAACAATGAACTGCTGGAAAAGCTCAAGTCCAACCTGCAGGAGGTGCGCGCCCGTGGTGGCGAGTTGGTGGTGTTCGCCGACGAGCAGGCCGGCATGAGCAACGGCGAAGGCACCCACGTGATCAAGGTACCGCACATCATCGATGCCCTGGCGCCGATCCTATACACCATCCCGTTGCAGCTGCTGTCCTACTACGTGGCGGTGCTCAAGGGCACGGATGTGGACCAGCCGCGTAACCTGGCCAAGTCGGTGACTGTGGAGTAAGGCGCTGCAGTTTCTGCAGCCGTTGGTTTCTGATAACTGAAGCTGTCGCAAAGGGAGGGAGCCGCCCGTGGCTCCCTTCGGCGACAAGCACTTCCTGCCTCTGTTGCGCTCGCCGCAACCCGCTTCGCCTCTCGTCCACGCCTTTCCAATAGCTCGTCTCCTGCCACAGCGTCCTACTGGCGATAGCTTTTCACCTGTCAAAGCCGCCTGGGCCCGATGCCGGCGACACGCTATAGCACTAGCAAATCAGCGGCAGTGCCAGCTGAGAAAGGGGATAGGTGTCTAATTAAGTCACAGCAGAGGCGCAATTAAAGCGTTTGTAAGCTTGTGTGCTTCACGCCAATCTAAAGGTCGCACCTCTGTGGGGGCGATGGTGGCTGCGCTGTCACAGCCTGCAGCTGTCACTGCACGTGGTCGGTACTGGCTCGTTGTTAACCGGGGCTGCTTGGCAGTACAGGTTGTGGACGCCCGGAAGCTGTTGAGTTGATTGCCAGGAGGCACCTTGCATGGCCAGTTATGGACTGTTTCTCATCCTCGCGACCCTTACCGTATTGAGCCCCGGCCCCGGGGTGGTGCTGACCCTCTCCAATGCCCTGCGCCACGGCTGGAGCGGTGCCCTGCCGGGGATCTTCGGTATCGCCTTGGGCGCTTTCATCGTCGCTGGGCTCTCGGCCAGTAGTGTGGGGTTGGTTCTGGCGACCTCGGCAACGGCGTTCACCGTACTCAAGTACGTCGGCGCGTTGTACTTGTTGTACTTGGGCGTGAAGATGTGGCGTACCCAGCGTTTCATCCCGGAGCTCGCCGTGACCGCCACGCAACCCTGGCGGCGCTTCGTCGAAGCGTTGTCGATCCAGCTGCTGAATCCCAAGGCCGGATTCTTCTTCCTGGCGGTGTTTCCGCAATTCATCAGCCCGCAGGGCAACTACTACCGGCAGTTCTTCCTGTTGGTTTCGTCCTATGCCTTGCTCGTCGTGTTGGTGCACACCGGCTATGCGCTGATGGCCAATGGCGCCAGGGGCTGGTTGTCGACCAACCGTGGCGCGCGAATCGTCGGCAAGCTCTCCGGAATCACCTTCTTTTGCTTTGGTATTCTGATGGCGTCGGCTAGCAAATAAGACGCTGAATGGAACTTATCCGAAAGTCGCAATCTATATGTCACATGCGACACGTACCTTGGTCGTAATCGCGATAGCCACGACAAACGGATAAACAGAGTTCCCGCATCCTCATTGACTCACATTTTAATATCACCGACTATCACGCTTGCGCGGTAATCCGCGACTCACGATCTTTTCGAGCAACAACTCTAAAATGATTTGCACGGCGCATGGCTTTGCCAATTTATCGCGCCGTTAGAAACGGCAGGAACACGACATGGACAGTCGAAACCGGGACACAGATACAACATGTGATAAAAACCACCCCATCACACACCTGCACGACGAGCTGCAGCTTCAATTGTGTGATCTGAAAGATTTGAAATACGCTTACTACGCCGCTACTCATAATCGCAATGTAGAGCCGATTATCATTTCAAATTACCCGCCGAGCTGGGTTAAAAGCTATAAAGATAACAAGAGCTACCTGATCGACCCAATCATCAAGCATGGGCTGAGGGAGATCACCCCCTTCTCCTGGCACGAAGCCCTTGCCAACAGCGGTCCCGAAGGCGTGGCCTTTTTCAGGCGCGCTACCCGTTATCGAATCTGCTCGGGTACCACGTTTACCCTGCGCGATGCGTCCGGGACCTTCTGTGCCTTGAGTGTGTGCGATGCGGGTTCGCAAGTAGATTTTGATCGGCGTATGGCCAAGCAGCAAAGCCAGCTGCAAATGCTACTGATCAAATTTCATAGTTGGCTGATGACCTCGCGCACAACGGATCAGCTGTTTTCCAGTGCAGCCGATGGGCCGCTTTCCACCCGCGAACTGGGCGTGCTGCAACTGGTCATGCGCGGCAAGACCTACCGCGAAATTGCCACGGACTGTGGAATTTCAGAGCGCACAGTGAAATTCCACATGTCGAACATTTCTGGCAAATTGCAGGTCGGCAACGCCAAGCAAGCCGTCTACGAGGCCAAGCGACAGGGCATCATCTGATCAGGCAATGTGGTTGTCGGATACATCGTGCAACTGCAGGCTCAATGGCCACTGCTGGGTCTGCAGTGATGACAGCGGTTGCTTGCGCGCAATGCTTTCGAGCAGTCGCAGGCGGTTGGACGAACTGATCGGCATGTCCAGCAAATGCACCGTCTCACCCGGCGATGCCTCGCCGCTGTCGAGAATCTGGTAGTGCCAGCCGGCCTGTCGAACGATGCGTGCCATGGCATCGCTGACCACGGTGACGATCGATTTCAAGCCGGTCAGTTCGCCGTGGTCATGCATGCTGAAAAGCAACATTTCGGTCAATGGCAAGTGCGCCAGGCCCAACTTGCGTGAACGGGTCTTATCGACGAAGAAGCGGCTGGATTCAGCCATCAAGGCCCGCTTGGGCGGTGTGCAACTGAAGAAATCGCGAAAGGGGCCTTCAACCATATAAGGGTGCAACGTGTTGATCAGGCGCAGCCCCGCCAACGGTATGCCTTGGCAAGTGCCAACCAGATACGTCGTGTTCCAGTTGTCATATTCATCCAATTCAATGCCATTTCTCACCGTGACTTTCCAATTAAGGCGATCACAGAAGACATGCTTGCGTAAGCCGTACAACTCGGCAACCCAGGGATGTGGGTCACGACGGTATTCAATCTTGTGAAAGTCGATAGTTATCATATTGGGCTGTTCCCTTGCCTCAGGTATGGCGGTCGCGTGGGCGTTGGTATACAGCATGCCCTTCGAACTACAACCTGCTGATTCTATCAACTGTCGACGCTGAGCAACCTGTACTTAAGTGCATGCAGCCCGTCGGTATTTCGGCAAATACCGAGCGCCTGTACCTAGATACAGTTGTTGCCATCGCAGAATTGGGCACACTTCCCGGGTCGTTGTGTAGGACGCCAGTTTTCACAACTTACAAGACGCTATTTGCCAGGCACACGGTTGCGATGGGTATTGAAAACCCTCGTACCTTCGGCCCTGGCAGTTAGCGCCTGCACTCAATGCCGCCCTTGTTCATACACGGGTTGTCACGCCAGCACATCAATCAGGGAAGACCATGGAAAAGCCAGCCTCTCCAGCACCTCGCCGCGTCGTCGTTACTGGTTACGGTGCGATCTGCTCGCTCGGCCAGAACGCCGATGCCATCTGGGACGCGATGATGGATTACCAGATCGGCTATCGTCTGCACCGTTTTGATGACCCGACTATCCATGCGCGCTTCTTCGGTTTCATCGACGACTTCGGCCGCGAGGCCATGCGGCCGTTCTCGAAGAAGATTTCCAAGATGTTGCCTCTGTTCGCCAAGTACAGCTTGGTGGCGGCCCATGAAGCACTGCACATGGCTTATGGCGACACACCACTGGATGACGTGGTCGCACCGTTCGACCGTGGTGTCGTTCTCGGCACCGGTTGGGGAGGGCTGGACACGGCGAACTTCAACAACAACGAATACTGCCAACAAGGCATTTCCACCTCGTTCGCCACGGTCATGTCGATGTGCAATGCCGCGACGGCGGCCATCACCATGAACTGGAACATGCGTGGTGTTCAAAACAGCCCGGTGGCAGCGTGCGCAACGGGCACCATCGCCATTGGCGAAGCCTATGAAGCGATTCGTGCCGGTCGCGCGAAAATGATGATCGCCGGTGGCAGCGAATCGTTGAAAGAGCAATTCAACGTCTGGTCGATCGACGTCATCCAGGCTCTAAGCAAAGAGCAGGAAAACCCGCGCCTGGCTTGCTGCCCGTTCAGCAAAGGGCGAAGCGGTTTCATCCTTTCCGAAGGCGCGGCGGTACTGTGCCTTGAGGATTATGAGCTGGCCAAGGCCCGCGGCGCCAAGATCCTTGGCGAAATCACCGGCTACGCCAACTACTCGGACGCCTTCGACATGACGGCCCCGGCCGAGGACATGCAGGCTCGCGTGCGGGTGATCCAGGAAGTATGCAGGCAAGCCAGTGTCGATGCGCCGCACATCGATTACATCAACTTGCATGGCACCTCCACACCGCTGAACGATGTCAATGAAGCCCGCTCCATCAAACTGGCGCTGGGCGACGCTGCCCATGGCATTCCGATGTCCAGCACCAAGTCGTACACCGGCCACCTGATTGGTGCAGCAGGTTCGATGGAAGCGATCTTCTGCCTCAAAGCCATGGCCCGTGGCACGATCCCGGCAACCATCCATCTGGATGAGGCCGATCCTGAGTGCGACCTGAACTTCGTACCCAACGAGCACTTGCACGGGCAGCAACTGGACAACGTGCTGAACCTGAGCTTCGGCTTCGGTGGCGCCAATGCCGGCATCATGCTGCGCAAGGTGCATTGATCATGCAGTGGCAATTTGGCCCTGAACAGATCGAAGCGTGGGCTGATCTTTCCGGCGATCGCAACCCTATTCACTTTGACCTGGAAGCGGCGCGGCGCATGGACGCCGCGGATGTCGTGGTGCACGGCATGCTGGCGCTGCTGCCAATCAAACATCAAATGGGGCGTGCCGCCGACGGCCGCGATGAAGACTGGGTACAGTTCAAGGCGCTGCTGAAGGCGCCGGTTCTGCGCAACCGCCCTGTCGCGCTTTCCACCCGCCCGCGCAGTGCAAGCACGGCATTCACGCTGCGTTCCGAGGGCAGTGACAGCGAGCATGTGCTCGGCCATGTCTCGCAAGTTGCGCCGCCAGCGTGGGCGTCGAAATCCCCAGGCTTCGCCCTCGACCGGGAATACGTCGAGGCTTGGCTCACCCAGTTTCGAGAAGGGTTGGGCAAGGGGCTGGATGACTGGGTGGCACTGGATGCGCTGATATTTTCCCACTTCATCCGCAACCATCTGGGGGTGATCTTCGAGCGCCTGTCCGGGCAATTTGCCCAACGCCAGGTTCCTGAGCGTATCGAGGACATCACCAATCACCTGGTCGTGCAGACCAGTCACGAGATCACGTTCTGCACGCAACTGCGTTCGTTGGGCAGCTTGCAGTCCGATATCAGCTGCGAGATCGACAACATTCTCTTGATTGAAACACCAGGCAAGGCCGTTGGCACCCTCGACCTGGGAGTCGTCGTCAGCGGCCGCCATGTAATGACCATAACCCTCGGCTTGATGATTAAAACCGTTCTCACCCCCACTGGAGCGAAACAATGACCACTGTTGACCAAGTATTCACCATCGTTCGTGATCTGATCCTGGACCTCAAGGATGTCGATGAAAGCGAAGTGACCCTCGATACCACCATTGAAGCGATGGAGTTCGACAGCCTGGACTTCGTCGAGATGCAGGTGGTCGTGCAGAAGAAGATCGGCGTTGCGATCAACCCGGATTCGTTCGTCACCCGCAAGATCGCCACGTTGCGCCAGCTCTGTGAATTCATCGTCGAGCTCAAGGAATCGACTGCCGTCGAAGCCTGAGCCGCTGGACCCAATTCATGGAGGAGCAGGAAATGTCTACGCTGAACAATAGTGTGCTCGCTATTTCCCCGGCGAGGGAGTCGAAGGTTCGCAAGTTAAGCGAAGTGTCGCATCACAAGACGATGGACCACGCGACCGTACTGCCATGGGACCAGGACATCGATCGAAGCCTTTACCCCAAGGATCCCGAGCATCTGTGGATCAATGGAACACGCTATTGCGAAGGCTTGACCGACGCCCAGAAGCTGGAACTGGCCTGGCTCGAGACGGGCCGTGACATTTCCATGTTCATCTGGCTCGAGCAGACCATTCCGCCGTTGTACATGGGCTACATCACCCAGTTCCATGACCGTATTTCGCCGGACCTGCAGGAATACCTGATGATCTTTTCCAAGGAAGAGATCGTTCATACCCTCACCTTCAAGCGCTTCATGGCCAAGGCCGGCCTGCAGATCTGGAACCCACCGGTCGGGCTCTATGAGTTGCTGACCCAGACACTGCCGAAAATGGAGCCGGCGGTTGGCGTGTTGTTCACGCTGTTGATCGAATGGGTTGCCGAAATGGGCGCCATGCACACCTCCCAGGGCGCAGCGGTAGAGCCGATGACCCGCACCCTGTTCCGTGAGCATCACTATGACGAGGCACGGCACATCGCCTTTGGCCGCTGGATCAGCGAGTCCTTCTTCGAAACTGCCAGCGCTGAGTCGATCACCCAGGTCAAAGCCATGAGCCGGAAAATCATTCCGGCGCTGATCGACATGTTCACCTACAACCCCGAGATCGCGTTGCACACTTCCTTCGAGTTCCCGATTGCAGTGGATGACAAGGCAAAGATCGAAGAGGTCTGGCGTTCACCGAACAATGCTCGACTGAACGACGCCCGATTCGCCGAAATTTACGCCTGGATCGACAAGTTGGGGCTGCGGCAATGAGTTCTTCGACCTGGGACGCGATCTTCGTGGGTACCGGGATCACGAGCCTGGCCTGCGCGGCCATGCTGGTCAAGCGTGATCGCGGTGCACGCGTCCTGATGCTCGACAAGCATATTGTGGTTGGGGGCTATGCCTCGACGTTCAGCCGGCCCAAGCAATCGGCGATCTTCGATTGCAGCCTGCACAAGCTCAGCGGCATGGCGGAAGGCGGCAACCTGATCCGCATCCTGCGGGATCTGGGCCTTGAGGATGAACTGAACCTGGTCTACCCCAACGACTATTTCTGCGCCTACCAGAACGGCACGGCGCTGCCGTTGGCTAACGATGCCGACCAGGTCGAACGGCAACTGATCGAACGGTTCCCTCATCAGGCAGAGCCCTTGGTTACCTTTTTCACTCAGGTACGCACCTATGGGCGCAACGGCTACTACCAGTTCCAGATGCTCGATGGCAGTTTCGAGCCTGACATGGCGCAGTTGCGCTGGGCCCATCGTAACCTCAAGCACAAGACCGTGCGTGAGGCGTTGCACGAGTTGTTCGATGACCCCTACCTGATTGAAATCCTGGCAGCCCCTGGCATTTATGTCGGTGGCTACTCGGAGGACCTGGGCTACCTGTACTACCTGCACGTGGTGTATGCCACGCTCAATCGCGGCAACGCCTACGTTGCAGGCTCGTCCCAGCGCCTGTCCGACCTGCTGGCGCAGCAGGTCGAACAGGCTGGGGGCAAGATCATGCTCAGCACGCCTGTAGAAGAAGTGACCACCGACAGCAACGGCAATGTCACGGGGGTACGCACCCGGGCCGGAGAGTTCCATGCGCCACAGGTGTTCATCAATACCTCGCCCCATTATGCGGTGGAGCACTTGTTCCAGGCGGATGTGGACCTGACGAGCACCCGAGAGAAACTGGCCGCGTTGAAGCCGGCACGCTCGACCACCACGGTGTACCTGACCACCGATCAAGCGCCCGCACAGCTGGGGCTGCGGCATAGCGAGTCGATGCTGTTTGCTGCGGACCCCGCGTTGGCAGCCGAGCTGCGCATCAACGCCGAGCGCAGCGGTTTTCAGCCAGAGCTCTGCGAACAGGCCTTCTGGGCGATGTCCCCGATCGAGGTCACCAACTATCACGCCCTGGCACCCGCTGGCGGCAAGGTCGTGTGTATCAACGTGCTTGATTCCATCGCCCATTGGCCTGCCCGGCGTACGGCGCAATATCGCGCGAAAAAGCAACGCGCGTGTGAGGTGCTGGTGGAGCGGCTGCTGGTTCAGGTTCCTCAGCTGCGTGGCCACATTTTGCATACCGAAGTGGCTACCCCGCATACCTATGTGCGCTTCACCAACAACACCGATGGCTCTGGCTACGGGGCGATGGTGGGTACCGACCTCAAAGGGCATGTCTTCCACCATGGCTTCCCGGTGCAGGGCGTGCAGTTTCTCAGCGCTTGGGTCGCGGGCCCAAGTTATGAAGCCGCCTTTGGCTATGCCGAGATGAAAGCCAGGCAATGGAGACGGGCATGACAACGCATGCACACTCGCCCAGCTGGTTTGGAATCGCCGTTTCCAAATTGTTCATTCGCGTGATGTTCAGGCAGGTACAAGGGTGGAAGCGCGACGTGCCCAGCCGGGCCGAGGGCTTCGTCGAGACGGCCAGCGACGGCAGCAAGCTGGAAGGGGCGGTACTGCTGGCCAACCCAGCCAAAGCCAAGGGTGTCGTGCTGCTGTGCCATCCGTTCTTGAAATATGGCATGCATTACTTTTTCGAGAACGGCATCGATCAGGCGTTCCTGGAACAGGGCTACCACGTCGTTGCCTTCAACTTCAAAGGCTTCGGGCGCAGCACCATCGGTGGTCATGCATTCGCCGATGACGTCTTGTCCATTGCGCGAAAGATCGCCCGGGAATACCCAGGCCTGCCGATTCACCTGGTCGGCTGCTCATTCGGTGGCTACCACCTGTCACATGCCTTGGCACGTGACGCCTCGCCCTTCACCTCGGCCGTCCTGGACAGTGTGCCTGTCTCGGTTCGCAGCTATTTCACGCGTGGTCCGTTGCGCCTCGCCATGCGCTGGATCAGCGGGAGCCGTCTGGCAGTGCCTACCGGTACCTGTGCGATCGACCATTCCCTGAAGCATGTTCAGCACCTGCCAATCGCCTACTTCTACGGGTTGAGTGACCGCTATATCCCAGGGGCGAGCGTGGCAAGGCTGAGCCTGGATTGCACATCCCTGCATGTGGTCGGCTTCGAAGCGTGTCGCCACCTGGAAAACCACAAGAAGCACCGGGATCAGTACTTCCAGGAGATCTTCGCGTTCTTCGCCCGTGCTGAATCTCATAAACCCGTTGTAACGGCCTGACTACGGGCTCTTTGACTTAAGGAAACAGAACATGGATGTCCAACAGCTCGGCAAAGGCAAGTGGATACTCATCAGCGGCGGTACCCGCGGTATAGGGCGTGCCCTTGTGCAACACCTGTCGCGTGAAGGTTATGAAGTTGCGTTCACCTATCAGTCCTCCGCTGACGCTGCTCGCCAGCTCGAACAGGAGGTAGCCGCCAGCGGCGGCCGTGCGCATGGGCATGCCTGTGACGGTCGGGACTTCCAGTCGGTCAGTTCATTGTGCGAACAGTTGGTCAACGATCTCGGCGGCCCCTATGGCTTGATCAACAACATGGGCGTGACTGGCGACCAGCTGCTGTTCAACCTCGACGTCGAGCGCTATCGCGACGTGGTTGCGACCAACCTCGACTCGGCAGTTTATTTCAGCAAGTCATTGGTCCCGGCCATGGCTGGTGAGCGGCGGGGCAAGATTTTGCACATGTCCTCCGTCAGTGGCGTCAAGGGAAACAAGGGCCAATTGGGTTATTCCGCAACCAAGGCCGCGATGATCGGGATTACCAAGACCATGGCGTTGGAACTGGCGCGCTTCAAGATCAATGTCAATGCCATTGCTCCCGGCTACATCGCCACGGACATGATCGACCAGATCCCCGATCACGTGCGCAAGTCGATCACCGACAACATCCCCCTCAAGCGCTTCGGCGAAGTACACGAAGTTGCTGCATTGGCCAGCTTCCTGTTGTCACCGCAAGCTGACTACATCACTGGCCAGACCTTCCTGATCGACGGTGGCCTGACGGCCTGATTCGCCTTGCGCGATCTGCTGTGCGGTGATGCCCGGAGCATTCATGAGTCAATCATACGATACTGTTTTTGTAGGATCAGGGCTGGGCGCGCTCGCCAGCGCCAGCCTGATGGCCCAACGGGGCCAGAAGGTCCTGGTGGTGGAAAAGCACAATATACCCGGTGGTTACGCGAGCAATTTTCGTCGTAAAGACTTCACCTTCGATGTGTCTCTGCATTCGTTCGATGGGGTGGTCCGCGGTGCGCATTCATTCAAGGTGATCGAGGCTTGTGGCGTCGCGGACAAGGTCGAGTTTCTCCATCATCCGACGCTCTATCGCTACCGTTCTCCCGATATCGACATCACCGTCGGGCATCGCGACCTGGAAGGTTACAAACAGACCCTGTATCGCTGCTTCCCCGAAGAAATCGACAACATCGATCGGTTGTTCGCCGAGTCCAAGCGCAACTACAAGGACCTGTGTGGCTTCCTTTATTCACCCAAACCGTTCTGGATGCGATTTGTCGCTACCCCCTTCGCCTATCCGCGGGTCCTGCGCTATGGCCATGAAACGGTGGATAAGTACTTTTCCAGGTTCACCCGCAACGAACGCCTGAAGGAAGTACTGTCGGCGCAGTGGAGCTACTACGGGCTGCCGGCGAAAGACCTGGCATTCGGCTATTTCTCGTACCCCTTCATCGACTATCTGGAAAACGGCGGCTATTCGATCAAAGGCGGCTCGCAGGCGCTTTCCTCGGCATTGGTCGAGGTTATCGAGGCGCACGGCGGCCGTGTCGAACTGGAGTCGGGAGTCCAGCAGATATTGGTCGACCGAGGCAGGGTCACCGGCGTTGTCACGCGCCGATCGGGGCCGGTGAAGGCCCGCAACGTGGTGGCCAATGTTTCCCCGCATGCCGTGGTGGGCTTGGCAGGAAAACAGCACTTCCCCAGCAAGTACCTCACTCGGCTGGACAAGCTGAAGTTCTCGGTATCCGGCTTCCAGGTGTACCTGGGCCTGGATTGCCCGCTGAGTGAACTGGGTGTCGGCCCTGAGGAATACATCCACTTCTTCTCACCCGGGAAAACGCAGCGCACGCAATTCGAACATATCCAGGCAGGCGAGCTGCATCAGGACAACACCAGCTGGTCGATCAACTACTTCTCCAATGTCGACCCGTCCATGGTGCCACCTGGAAAGTCCAGCCTTGGCCTGTTCACCCTGACCGGCCCCGACGTCTGGCACTCGCTGGACAAACTGGCTTACCGCCGCAAGAAAGCCGCGCTGACCGACTTGTTGATCGCTAATGCCGAGCGCGTCATTCCAGGCCTGCGCGACCACATCGAAGTTTGTGAAGCAGGCTCTCCGCGCACCATGACCAAGTTCACCCAGAACCCCCAGGGTGCGATCTACGGCTTCGAACAAACGCCTCAACAGTCCGGACTGTTCAACCGGTTTCCGCAGAAGTATCCGGTAAAGGGGCTCTACCAGGTGGGCGCCTGGACGTTCCCTGGTGCGGGCTTCATCGGAACGATGTTGTCTGCCCGCTTGTTGGTTGACCGCTACTTCTAGGCGGTGATGTGCCCGTAAATGCGACCTCGAGAGACTAACCATGACTTATGTAGTGACTGACAACTGCATCCAGTGCCGACACACCAACTGTGTGGATATATGCCCTGCAGACGCGTTCCACCTAGGGCCGAACTTCATCGTGATCAACCCGGAGGCATGCGTCGATTGTGGTCTCTGCCTGCCGGAATGCCCTGAAGAGGCGATTCTGCCGGAGAACCGCCTGGATGGTGGTAATCGGCACTTCCTGGCGTTGAATGCCGAGCTTGCACAACATTGGCCCGTCATTCTCCAGAGCATCCCACCGCTGGGCGATTACCAGAAGTGGAGTCACCAGCCGAACAAACTTGCACACCTCGTGCGCGAAGCCGAAGCGGTCGATCCGACCCGCGACCACCATCTGCAGCACGCTTGAAGTGCCCCTGGACGAATGCCCATGCAAAGCTATGACCGCTTCAAGACGCTGGAAAGCGATACCTTCGACGTGATTGTCGTGGGTGCCGGCATTGGTGGACTGACCGCAGCCGCGACCCTCGCCAATCGTGGCAAGCAGGTATTGGTGCTGGACATGCACTATGAGATGGGGGGCTGCGCCACGGTCTTTCATCGTAAGGGCAAGGATTACGAGTTCGACGTAGGTCTTCATTACATCGGCGACTGTGGCAAGGAAGGCTTGATCCCGCGTATTTTGCGCGGGGCCGGCATCGATGATGGCGAGATCAATTTTATCGAGCAGGATCCAGAAGGTTTCGAAACCCTCTGCTTCCCCGACTTTCAATTTGCCGTGCCGCGTGGGTATGAGCGCTTCCGGGAAAGGCTCATCGAGGCGTTCCCCAAGGAAAAATCCGGCATCAACCGCTATTTCAAGATGCTGCAGCAAGTCTGGGACTTCATGGGCATCCACTCCCGGCCGCTCTCCGCGCTGTGGGTGCTGCCACGTTCGTGGATGCTGATGCGCCATTCGAAATCGACGGTTGCCCAGTTCCTCGACACCTGCACCCATGATCAGCGACTGCGCGCCATCCTGACCGGACAGCTCGGCGTTTACCATCAGCCTCCCAGCAGGGCGACCATGGCTGGCCACGCTGCGGTGGTCAACCACTTCCTGCAAGGGTCATATTACCCTTCGGGAGGGGGCCAGATGTTCTCTGACAAACTCGGCGCGGTTGTCGAACGCAACGGAGGTAAGATCCTGCTGCGTTCCAAGGTCGAACGTATCCTGGTCGAGAAGGGCCGCGCGGTAGGTGTCGAATTCAGCAACAAGCATCTGGGCAAACGTACGGTCAAGGCAGACGCGGTGATCTGCAACGCCGACATCAAGCACACCTTGCTGGACTTGATCGGACGGGACCAGCTCAAGGCGAAGACCGTCACCAGGGCAGAGCGTTTCGAAATGTCGCCGGCCATGGGCGTGGTTTACCTGGGCATCGATATGGACCTGAAGGCGATGGGTCTTAAAAACACCAACTATCGCATCTATCCCGGTTGCGACTATGAGCGTGCCTACCGTGAGGTGTTCGCCGGTCAATTCCCGGATGAGCCGCATCTGTTCATCGGTAACGCCACGATGAAGGACCCGGACAATCCGGCCATTGCCCCGCCTGGCATCTACAACCTGCAATTGATGTCGGCAGTTCCTTCGAACCCGGAAAGCTGGGGTGTTACCCAGGCCGAGGTAGCGGATGGCAGCTATCGGAACAACCCGGCGTACCTGGCGAAAAAGGAATGGTATGCCCGGCAACTGATTGCACTGGCTGAACGCGTGATACCAGGTATGTCGCAGCATATCGTGTATCAGGAAGTCTCCACTCCGTTCTCGGTGACCCGTTTCATCGGTTCAGCCGGGGGAACATCTTATGGCCTGGCATTCACTCCTGAGTACTTCCTGCATAATCGGCCGGGTACCAAAACCGAAATACGAAACCTGTTCTTGTGTGGCGCATCCACCCGCACCGGGCACGGGATATTCGGCGCTATGACGGGTGGTGTCGAAGCCGCTGCCGCTGTCGACGGGCGCAAGCTACGCTACCAGATCATGGATGTCGGCACGCGTGCCGAGGCCCAGGCGAGCACTTGAGCCCACCCAATGTCGGTCGATAACGCCCTGTAGTGCATGAGGCAGCTGGCGCCGTGCAATTCATCAAGGAGAGATGATATGTCGAATGACTACAACACCGCTTTGCTGCTGGCCGCGGGGCTTAGCCTGCTGGCGTCGATCCTGCACGTGGGGGTAATCCTGGTGGGCCCATCGTGGTATCGCCTGTTCGGCGCAGGCGAGCGTTTCGTGCGTGCGGCCCAGGCTGGGCGCTGGTATCCGGCGGTAGTAACGGCGGGCATCGCCCTGGTTCTCGCTACCTGGGGCGTTTATGCCCTGTCGGGAGCCGGAGTGGTCGATCCGTTGCCGCTGTTACGGCCGGCGCTGATCGCCATTACCGTGATCTACCTGTTACGCGGTGTACTCGGACCTTTTGCTCTGGCTGGTACCGGGCGCAGTGGCCGTTTCATCGTGGTCAGCTCGGCAATCTGCTTGTTGTATGGCCTTGTGCACCTGGTCGGGCTCATTCAAGTGTGGCAGTTGCTCAATCCCACTGGCTGATTACGTTTGGCCAGAGCAAATCGGCAAGTGCATGAAAAGGGCGAACCTCACGGTTCGCCCTTTGTTTAGGCACAGCCTTTTTCGCCGCCGTCAGATCTGCATGGCCATGCCATCCACGTTCATCGCCGCCTGGCGCAGGGCCTCGGAGCGGGTCGGGTGCGGGTGGCAGGTGAGGGCGATGTCTTCCGCCGAGGCCGAGAACTCCATGGCCACACAGAATTCGCCAATCATCTCACTGACGCTTGGGCCCACCAGGTGCACGCCCAATACTTCATCGGTCTGGGCATCGGCGATGACTTTGGCGAAGCCTTCGGTCTCGTGATTGATCTTGGCCCGGCTGTTGGCGGTGAAGGGGAATTTGCCGACCTTGTAGGCCCGCCCTTCGGCCTTGAGCTGCTCCTCGGTCTTGCCCACGCTAGCCAGTTCCGGCCGCGTGTAGATCACCCCGGGAATGAGGTTGTAGTTGACCTCATGGGGCTTGCCGGCGATGCGTTCGATGCAGGCCACCGCTTCGTCCTCGGCCTTGTGCGCCAGCATCGGGCCGGAGGTGACATCGCCAATCACCCAGATGCCCGGCACGGAAGTGCGGTAGTGTTCGTTGCCGAGCATGCCGCGCTTGTCGGTTGCCAGGCCCACGCTTTCCAGATTCAGCCCTTGGGTATAAGGGCGGCGGCCAATGGCGACCAGTACATAATCGGCCTGCAGGGTTTCCGTGCTGCCACCTGCGGCTGGCTCCAGGGTCAGGTCGACCCCGTCGTTGCTGGCATTGGCCTGGGTCACCTTGCTGCCCAGCTTGAACACCATGCCTTGCTTGGCCAATGCTTTCTGCAGGGTCTTGGCGGTTTCTTCGTCGGTGCCGGGGCAAATACGGTCGAGGTATTCGATGACCGTGACCTGGCTGCCCAGGCGACGCCATACCGAACCGAGTTCGAGGCCGATAACGCCGGCACCGATGACGACCAGGTGCTTGGGTACCTGCGGCAGGGACAGGGCGCCGGTCGAGTCGATGATGCGCTGGTTGTCGATGGCCACGCCTGGCAGCGGCGTAGGCTCCGAGCCAGTGGCAATGACGATGTCCTTGGCTTGCAGTGCGGTTTCACTGCCGTCCTCGGCCTTGACCACGACCTTGCCAACGCCATCCAGGCGACCCCAGCCCTTGATCCAGTCGACCTTGTTCTTGCGGAACAGGTACTCGATGCCCTTGGTCAGGCCAGTCACGCTCTCATCCTTCTGTTTCATCATCTGGGCGAGATTGAGGGAAGGTTGCACCTCGATACCGAGGTGGGCGAATTCGCCACCGCTGGCAGCCTCGTAGAGCTCGGACGCGTGCAACAGTGCCTTGGAGGGCATGCAGCCCACGTTCAGGCAGGTACCACCAAGGGTCGAGCGGCCTTCCACGCAGGCTACGCTAAGGCCCAGCTGGCCAGCACGGATGGCTGCGTTGTAGCCGCCAGGGCCACCGCCGATGATCACCACGTCATAGGATTTCATGGGTTCAACTCCAGGATGAGGAAGCACGAGAGGGGCACAAGGTTAAGCTGAGAAGCAAAAATTGTATACAATCTGACGCCTGGATAAGATCGACCAATGCTCGACCATGGTCTGGATAAAAGGAAACATCCCACGAATGAACTACTCTGATTCGGCGACGTTCGAAATTCCAGGCGTCGTGGCCAAATACGGACAGGAGGGTCGTTCATGCTTGCGCAACTTCCACCGGCATTGCAGAGCCTGCATCTGCCGCTGCGGCTGAAACTGTGGGACGGTAACGAGTTCGATCTGGGGCCTAGCCCTCAGGTCACCATCCTGGTCAAGGAGCCGCAGCTGATCAGCCAGTTGAGCCACCCGAGCATGGACCAGCTGGGCACGGCATTCGTCGAGGGCAAGCTGGAGCTGGAAGGGGATATCGGTGAAGCCATACGCGTGTGCGATGAGCTCAGTGAAGCGCTGCTGACCGAGGAAGAAGACGCTCCACCGCAACGGCAGGCGCATGACAAGAGCACCGATGCCGAAGCCATCTCCTACCACTATGATGTTTCCAACGCGTTCTACCAGTTGTGGCTGGATCAGGACATGGCCTACTCGTGCGCCTACTTCCGCGAGCCGGACAACACCCTCGATCAGGCGCAGCAGGACAAGTTCGATCATCTGTGTCGCAAGCTGCGCCTGGACGCCGGCGACTACTTGCTCGACGTAGGCTGTGGCTGGGGTGGGCTGGCGCGTTTCGCTGCCCGCGAATATGGGGCCAAGGTGTTCGGCATCACCTTGAGCAAGGAGCAGCTCAAGCTTGCCCGCGAGCGTGTCAAGGCAGAGGGGCTCGGCGGCAAGGTCGATCTGCAGATCCTCGACTACCGTGACCTGCCGCAGGATGGCCGCTTCGACAAGGTGGTCAGCGTTGGCATGTTCGAACATGTGGGCCATGCCAACTTGGCGCTGTATTGCCAGAAGCTGTTCGGTGCCGTGAGGGAAGGGGGCCTGGTGATGAACCACGGCATCACCGCCAAGCACGTCGATGGCCGCCCGGTCGGGCGTGGCGCTGGTGACTTCATCGACCGCTACGTGTTCCCCCATGGCGAGCTGCCGCACCTGTCGATGATCAGTGCCAGCATCTGTGAAGCGGGGCTGGAAGTGGTAGACGTGGAAAGCTTGCGTCTGCACTACGCCAAAACCCTGCACCACTGGAGCGCGAACCTGGAGAACCAGCTGCACAAGGCGGCGGCCCTGGTGCCCGAGAAGACCTTGCGTATCTGGCGCCTGTACCTGGCCGGGTGTGCCTATGCCTTCGAAAAGGGCTGGATCAACCTGCACCAGATACTGGCGGTCAAGCCTTATGCCGATGGCCACCATGATCTGCCGTGGACGCGGGAAGACCTGTATCGCTGAAAATCATGCAAGGCTGCTCCGGTGGGAGCGGCCTCGTGTCGCGAAGGGTCATGCAGGGCGATCTGGGTATTTGGTCTTGTTATCGGATAGAACAGGGTGCTCCGGCTCTCGGTCATGGCCTTCCTGGGTGTGCGGGTGGCCGCAGCAACTGTGACGTTCGCCTGCGCTGTCGTGTTCATGTCCATCATTTTCGTCGCGCGCATGTGTGCGATGCCCACGGTGCATGAGCAAATGCATCAAGGGGCAGGCCAGCACCAGCAGGAAGGGCAGATACGGAATGATGTGAGCCCTGTGCTCAAGGAACAGGAAATAGCCGGCGATCGCCAGAAAGCCCAGTAGGTACCAGTTGGTTCCCCGTGAGTGGCGGGGGCGTGATTCGGGGCGGTTCATGATGGCGCTCCTTGGACGAAACGGCACAGACGACACAACCGTATCAGGGCAGGTTCTTCTTCTGCATGATACGGCGCGCCTCGCTCATGTCCTTGTCGAACTGGCGCACGCCGCGCAAGAGCTGCACCCCGACAAAAACCGGACACAGCAGGAATAGGGCTGCCATGGCCAACGATTTACCGCTGAGCCCCATCAGATAAAGCACCGTGGCAATGCCCACACCCGTCACCAGCAGACAGAACAGCAGGATTTCGCGTTTCATGATTTCGCCTCGTGACTCAAACCGATATGGGCGCGTTTCAGCAGCGCAGAGTTGGCGATTACCGATAGAGAACTGAGCGCCATGGCGGCGGCAGCGATGATCGGATTAAGCAATCCGAAGGCTGCAATCGGGATACCGATGCCGTTGTAGAGAAATGCCCAGAACAGGTTTTGCTTGATCTTGACCATGGTTGCGCGCGACAGCTCGATCGCGTTGACCACGTCGCGTACATCGTTCTTGAGCAAGATGATGCCGCCCGTTTCCTTGGCGACATCGGACCCCGAGCCGATGGCGATACCAATGTCGGCGGCGGCCAGTGCCGGTGCATCGTTGACCCCGTCGCCAACCATGGCAACGACCTGCCCTTCGCTTTGCAATTGACGTATCACTGCGACCTTGTCGTCTGGCAACACCTCTGCAATCACCCGCCCGATACCGACCTGTCGGGCGACCGCTTCGGCAGTGCGGCGGTTGTCACCGCTCAGCAGCACGACCTTGATGTTGCTTGCCTGCAATGCCGTTACCGCTTCAGCTGCCTCTGGCTTGATGGTGTCAGCCACCGCAATCACCCCAAGCAGGCGGTTGTCGACACCAACCAGCATGGCGGTCTTGCCGTCGGCCTCAAGGCCTAGCAAGTGCTCTTCGGCTGCCTCGGTTGAAATGCCTTGGCGGCCGAACAAGCGCCGATTACCCAACCAGACTTTGCCATGGTCGATACTGCCTTGGATGCCGTGACCGGCGATCCCGCTGATGTCGGTGGCCTTTGGCAGGTGGATGTCACGATGCCGGGCGGCGCGCACTATCGCTGCTCCAAGCGGATGTTCCGAACCGGACTCCACGGCAGCAGCGAGCCCCAACACCTCGATTTCTGACGCTGTGCCAAGCGCAATCACGTCGGTTACGTCAGGTTCACCGCGGGTGATGGTGCCGGTCTTGTCGAAAACCACCGTAGTCAGTTTTTCTGCCCGCTCCAGTACCTCGCCGCCCCGTATGAGAATGCCGTTATCAGCGCCCTTGCCGACACCGACCATCAAGGCAGCGGGCGTCGCCACGCCGAGTGCACAGGGACAGGAGATGATCAGTACCGCGATAAAGGCCAACAGGCCCTGCGGAAAATTCCCAACCACGGACCAACCGAGCAATGCCAGGAGGGCGACGGCCACAACCGCGGGTACGAAGTAGCCAGTGACCTGGTCGGCCAAGCGCTGGATCTGCGCGGTGCTGCTCTGTGCTTCCTCAACCATCTTGATGATCTGCGCCAGTGCAGTATCGGCGCCGATCCTGCTCGCTGTGATCGTGAGTACACCGCTGCCATTGAGCGTACCCCCGATCACCGAGCTGCCCCGGTGTTTGTCCACCGGCATCGATTCGCCGGTCAGCATGGACTCATCCACCGTCGACTGGCCGTCACGGACTTCGCCATCGGTAGGGATCTTTTCGCCAGGCTTGACGATTAGTGTCTCGCCAGCCATGACGCTTTCAGCAGGCAGGTCGATTTCTTGTCCGTCACGCATGACATGTGCGACCGCCGGTTTGAGTTCAAGCAAGCGTCGCACTGCAGCGGAGGATTTTTTCTTGATGATCTCCTCCATGTACCTGCCGAGCAGCACGAAGGCGATTATGACTGCAGACACTTCGAAATAGACGTCACGCTCGTACACTTTCACCGGTAGGACGTCCGGGAAGAACAACACCGCTACCGAGTAGAAATACGCCACCGATGTGCCGAGGGCGATCAGGAAGTCCATGTTGATGTTGCGGGTGTGAATGGCGTTCCACGCGCCCTTGTAGAAACTCCAGCCACCGATGAACTGGACCGGAGTGACCAACAGGAAAAGCCATATCCCCCAGGTGAACCAAGGGAGCGCCGGGATTGGCACCCAGGTCAGTAGGGTGGCCCCGGCGGCCAACGCAATGAAGGCGCCCGCGCGCAGAAGGGCCAGGGCGAGTACACCGGTGAGGGCGATAGTCACGCGGGTCTTGATTGCCTTCAATTCCCTTTCTGGCGATTCGAAGGTACGCAGGCACGCATCGCTACAAAAGTAATAGGTACGGCCGCCACGTTCGCGTGACAGTGCGCTGGTCTTGTCCACCATCATTCCGCAGATCGGGTCTTTCGCCAGGTTCCTGGAGGCGGACGCCAACGGCTGGTGATTATGCTGCATAGGCGATTCGTTCATTTCGTCTTCTGCCTGCGTCGACGTTCAAGACTTGCCATGGAGCTTGCCTGACAGCCAGGCGAACAAGGTTCCGACTATCGCGCCCCATAGGGTCAGGACCAGTAATGGGCCGAGGAAAGTCATCATTCCGTAGCCCTGCGTAGTTTGCAGGCGATTGAAGTCGAGCCCGTGGAACAAGGCGTTCAGAAAAGCGATACCTTGCACCGGCCATAGCACATACAGCAGCGTGCAGATCGCATAGGAAACAGCCATGGTCAAGGCCAGGGAGAGACCGGTTTTCCAAGGAGCGTTCATGATTGTTTACCTGAACTGGGAGGTGCGTTGGACGGGATGTCGGGACTGCGACGGGTTAACCAAGGCAGGAACGCTGGCGTCTTTGCACGGTAAACGCGGTAGGCATCGCCGAAGTGCGTAAGCAATTCACGCTCTTCCCGTTTCGCAAGTTGGATGTACGCGAACAAGAGAATTGGAAACATCAGCAGGGTGATCAGGGTTGGCCATTGCAGTAAAAAGCCAAACATGATCAGCACGAAGCCGACGTACTGTGGATGGCGGATCCGCGCATAGGGGCCCTCAAGTGCAAGTCGTCCACTCGCTTGGGCTTGGTAGAGGACCCGCCACGCAGCCGCCAATAACCAGAAACCGCCCGCGATCAGAAAATTGCTGATGACGTGAAACGGCCCCCAATGCGGGTTGACCTTCCAGCCCAGCACCGTTTCGAGCAAATGCCCGGCATCGTGCGAGAGGAAATCGATGCCGGGGAAGTTGCGAGTGAGCCAGGGCATCAGCAGGTAGATTGTCAGCGGGAAACCGTACATCTCGCTAAACAGAGCCACCAGGAACGCTGAAAACATGCTGAAGGAGCGCCAATCTCGGCTTGTCTTCGGCCGGGCGAAGCTGAAGGCAAACAAGATGAACACCAGCGAATTGAGGATAACAAGCGACCAGAGGCCGTAGGCCGGCTCATTGTGGTTCATGGCGGGCACCCCTCTTTGTTACGCGCTCACTTTTTAGTTGGCATGTCCATCATCGATGACTGCTGCTCCATCATCTGCATCATCATGTTCATCATGCCCATGCCTGAACCGTCCTTGGCTCCATGCATGCCCATACAATCCATTGCGCCTTTGTCCTTGTTCATCATGGCCATGCTGTCCTTCATCACTTGCATGCCTTCCTGCATGGCAGCGTGACGTTCGGCGGGCGTCTTGGCCGCTGCCGCTTTGTCGTGTGCCGTCTGCATCTTCTGCATTTGCTCATTCATGGCTTTGGTCAGGTCGCTCGACGCGGGGGCGGGGCTCGTGGCTGAGTCAGCGGGCGCAGCGTCTGGGTGATGGGCATCTTCGGCAGAGGCGATGAGGGTGCAACCAGCCAGGATTGCAGCCAGAACGAATTTAGGATGCTTTTGCATGGTGAACTCCAGGGATCGTCAGAAGTGAACATGGACAGATAGCCGAGCCGCGAAGAAACGGCGCAGCAGGACAGCGCAATCAGTGCTTTGCCGATATGCAGTGAGGTCTAATCGTTGAGGCGGGCGAAAATCAGGCGGGCAGGGCGCTTTGATGGTGCGGGGAGCTTCAGTGCCAGAACGGCAAGGGATGACTTTTGCGCAGGACCGAGCACGATTACCAATGCCGAAGTTAACAGCAAAAGAATGGGCCAATGGAGAGGATCCAACATCTGGATCATCTGTGCTGCAGGTCTTATTGCTGCACCAGCGTCCTCGCAGTTCTGAAGACAACCATTGGCGTGGAGATCATGCGCATGGCCCACATGCAGCTCGGCATGGTGGGCAGCAGTGATATCGTGATCCGGTTGTACCAGGCAGCCATGGATCGTCATCACGGCCAAAGCTAGCACCCATGCGGCGAGGGTGAAGTACAAGATGCTTTGGCGGTGTCGACGGAACCAGTACATGAGGTATGACCTCGACCAATCAAGTCGTATTGGTTTCAATCTAGCTGGCAAAGCAAAGGCGCATTTGATCAAAGTCAAATTCCTCGAATAGCCAGCACCAATGACGACCCGAGGCTGCTCCCGCGAGTGGGCTGTGTACCTTACAGAATCGGCGAAATCAGCCGTGCAATCCGCATCCCCAGCTGCTGTAGACGATGGGTATCACGGCTGTCCTCCGCCGTGATTTCCCGAGCCTGTTCAAAGTCATTGATCAACATGTTCTCGACCTGGTCGGCGAAGCTGCGGTCGACCGTCAACAGGGTGATTTCGAAGTTCAGGCGGAACGAGCGGTTGTCCAGGTTGGCACTGCCGATCGCGCTGATGTCGTCATCCACCAGCACTACCTTCTGATGCAGGAAGCCAGGTTGGTAGCGGAACATGCGCACCCCGGCACGTACCGCTTCGAAGGCAAACAGGCTGGAGGCGGCATAGACGATACGGTGGTCAGGGCGTGACGGTATCAGCACGCGTACATCGACCCCACGCAGGACCGCCAGGCGCAACGCGGCGAATACCGCTTCGTCGGGGATGAAGTACGGGCTGGTGATCCATACTCGTCGGGTAGCGGAGTGGATCGCTTCGATGAAGAACAGCGAACAGGTTTCCTGTGGGTCGGCCGGGCCGCTTGCCAAGGCTTGGCAAAGGACGCCGTCCTCCGGGTAGGCGTCAGGCAGGATCAGCGGCGGCAACTGGCGGGTGGCCCAATACCAATCCTCGGCGAACGACTCTTGCAGGCACGCCAGCACCGGCCCGGTGATCTGCACATGGGTATCGCGCCATGGCGAGAGCTGCGGATGCGCGCCCAGGTATTCGTCGCCCACGTTATGGCCACCGACGAAACCGAGCAGGCCATCCACCACGACAATCTTGCGGTGGTTACGAAAGTTCACCTGGAAGCGGTTGAACCAGCCTCGGCGAGTGGCGAAGGCGTGGATCTGCACACCGCCTTCACGCAGGACCTGGCTGTAGCTGGCCGGTAGGGCGTGGCTGCCGACCCGGTCGTACAGGACGAATATCTGCACGCCTTCGGCAGCCTTGCGCAGCAGCAGTTGTTGCAGCGCCTTACCAAGGCTGTCGTCATGAATGATGAAGAACTGGACCAGCACCACGTCGCGGGCATTTTCAATGGCAGCGAAGATGGCATCGAACGTCGCTTTCCCGTCGATCAGCAGTTTCACCTGGTTGTTGGCCAGGCAGGGCATGCGACCAAGCTTGGGCATGGCACGCAAGGCTGCGTAGCTTTCCGACTCGCGAGCGGTGAGGGCTTCCTCTACCCATGGCCGCCAGTTGAGGTTGGCCATGGCAACGTGCATTTCCTGGTTGGCCTGGCGCCTGGCCTTGATGTAGGCGTAGAACGAACGCGCACCGAAGACCAGGTAAGGGATCAAGGTGAGGTAGGGGATGAAGAACAATGGCATGGCCCAGGCAATTGCGCCTTGGGCAGTACGCACGGTGAACAGCGCATGCAGTGCCGCGACGATACCCAGCAGGTGGACCAGGCCGAGTAGGTAACCAAAGAAGTAGGGGCTGTGGTAATCCATATGCATCCTGCCTGCCGAGTACACTTGAGTAACAGAACACGTTCCCGCTCTGCCTTGCAACCGGAAGGTGGATTTGGCGTCTAAGGCTCAGCCCGGCCCGGTTGGCCGGCTTTTTTTCCAGGAGCGTTCGTCCATGAAGATTCGTCTGCCACTGTTGGCGTTGGCCCTAGGTATGAGCAGTCCGTTGGTGCATGCTCAGATGCTGCAGCCAGGCTTGTGGGAGCTGACCACCAGCAACATGCAGGTCGATGGCAAGCCGTTACCCGACATGGAATTCATGCTCGGCCAGTTGAAGAACCTGCCACCGGAACAGCGCGCGATGATGGAAGGCGTGCTGGCCAAGCAGGGGGTGACTGTGGGTGGTAAGGGGGTGCGTTCTTGCTTGACACCAGAGCAAGTGGCAACCAACGACATCCCGCTACAGGACCCTAAGTCAGGTTGCACCCAGAAGATCACGGACCGCACCGGCAATGTGTGGAAGTTCCAGTTCAGCTGCCCGCGAGCACAGGGCAGTGGCCAGGCGACTTTCCTCAGCGACCGGGAATTCACTACCCAGGTGAACGGTACGTTCAACGCGTCGGGTGTGCAGCAGCAGGGCAGCATGAACACCCGCGCCGTGTGGTTGGGTAGGGACTGCGGTTCGGTCAGGCCGCGCAGCTGATATCCCACTGCCACTGGCTGGCCGCGACAGCATCGTGGGCATGCAGGCTTTCTGCATGTTCCACGCGTAGTTTGAAGGCGGTGCTCCAGTCGATTTGTCGCAACGCCTTGTGCAAACGCCGAGCAGCATCTTCACAGAACATCAGGTTCTGGCCATTGGCCAAGGCGAAGGCTTGTTCATCGGCGCGCTTCACTGCGGTCTGTACCGCAGTCCCCAGGCTCGCCTCCACGCAATCGATCAGCTCGGTAATTGGCAACTGCTGCTGATTGCTGCGTAGCCTCACCTGCACATGCGCGCTACTGCGTTGGCTGTGGGGTGTTGCGACGATGCCCTCGGCGCTACCAAGCCACTGCATCACCGCATACTTGTCGACTTGGTCGGTGCTGAAGTCCGCCTGGAACTGTTGCTGGATCAGTTGTCGTGCAAGCGCAGCCGAGCAGGGGCAGGTCGACGAGTAGGGAACGCAAACGGATAGTTCCACGTGGAACATTCCTTTCTCAATCTTTGCATCGACCGTTACCGCATAGCTTTTCCAGCCGTGCAAGGGGCTGACCAGAGCGGGCCTTTTCAGCAGATGTTCAAAGCGCAAACGCAGATAGGCAGCAGCAGAAAGCCCGTCATGGCTGTCCAGAAAGTCAGACAACAGCTGGCGAATGACCAGTGGCGTAAGGGGCTGGTGTTCCAGAGCTTCCAGGGCAAGGTAAAGCCGCGACATGTGGATTCCACGTGAGCTGCCGTCCACCAGGCTGACGCCAGCATCCACCGTAGCAGCCGCGATGCGCCCTTCGAAATGGATCGGCAGGGCTATCCCGCACATTCCCACCCAGTTCAAAGGCAAGGTGTGTTCCTGGGCCTGTGCGGCGATGTCGGGGAGCTTGAGCTGGGTCATTTGGCATTCCAAACAATTGGTAGGTCAGCGGCAGCCGGCGATCAAACTGCAATGCAGGCTGAAGCGCTGACCACTGGAGCTGGAAACACGGTTCACGGTGGTCCAGCCGATGCGGCGGCTATAACCCACCCAAGCCTCGCCATCGCTGGCCAGGCCGGTGAAAAAGGTCAGCGAGCCGTAGCGGCTGTTGGTTTGCGCCCAAAGGCGACGGCTATTGAAGTCGAGACCACGCAAATAGAACGTGCTGCCTTCACTGCGAACGCTGTAGTAACTGCCCTTGCCGTCCTGGCAGGCGAGCAGTGTCGCGCTGCGGGTACAGAGCGCCAATGGGCCACCCTGTGGCATGGCATACAGTGCCGTGGGCAGCGCGAGCAATAGCAGCACCGAGGCGCGTAGCAGATTCATTTTCATCCTTTGTCAGCACGCGTTCGTCGAGAACGGCTTGGCGAAATTGTATTGTTACTTTATAACATTGTGCAATGCATCGTTTCGAATGCGCTTCGCCTGAAGAGGTTTCGCCATGTCCAATCGTCTCCCTGTTACTGTGCTGTCCGGCTTCCTTGGCGCCGGCAAGAGCACATTGCTCAACCATGTGCTGCGCAACCGCGACAACCTGCGAGTCGCAGTCATCGTCAATGACATGAGCGAGATCAACATCGACGCCAGCGAGGTACAGCGCAACGTCAGCCTCAACCGTGCTGAAGAAAAGCTGGTGGAGATGAGCAATGGCTGTATCTGCTGCACGCTACGTGAAGACCTGCTCGAGGAAGTGGCACGGCTGGCTGAAGAAGGTCGGTTCGATTACTTGCTGATTGAATCCACGGGGATCTCGGAGCCGCTACCGGTAGCCGAGACCTTTACCTTCCGCGACGAACAGGGCCGTAGCCTCTCTGACATGGCGCGGCTGGACACCATGGTCACCGTGGTCGATGGCCTGAACTTCATGCGTGATTATCAGGCGGCCGACAGCTTGGCCAGCCGTGGCGAAACCCTGGGTGAAGAGGACGAGCGCTCGATCAGCGACCTGTTGATCGAACAGGTCGAGTTCGCCGATGTGTTGTTACTGAGCAAGATCGACCTGATCAGCCAGCATCAGCGCGAAGAGCTGATGGCCATTCTGCGTAGCCTTAACGCGCGAGCGCAGATCATCCCCATGGTAATGGGCCAGGTCCCGCTGGCGCGTATCCTGGATACCGGCTTGTTCGACTTCGAGCAGGCCGCCCAGGCACCCGGTTGGTTGCAGGAACTGCGAGGCGAACATGTACCCGAAACCGAAGAGTACGGTATCGCAGCCACTACCTGGCAGGCCCGGCGGCCGTTTCATCCACAGCGCTTTTTCGATTTTATCCACACGCCCTGGAGCAATGGCCGGCTGCTACGTTCAAAAGGCTTTTTCTGGTTGGCCAGCAAGTTCCAGGAGGCGGGGAGCTGGTCGCAAGCGGGCGGGATGATGCGTCATGGGCTGGCGGGCCGCTGGTGGCGCTTCGTTCCGCGCGAACAGTGGCCGCAGGATGTGGATAACACCGCTGCGATCCTGGAAAACTGGACAGCCGAGAGTGGTGATTGCCGCCAGGAGCTGGTGTTCATTGGGCAGAATATCGATTTCGCGGAATTATCCACAGCACTCGATGCATGCCTGTTGACCGATGAAGAAATGGCCTTGGGACCCATGGGCTGGTTACGCCTGCCCGACCCGTTCGGTCCATGGCAGGAGGAGGCCGCAGCATGATCCCCGTACGCACACCTGTGGATATCTTTCAGGTAAGCGGCGATATACCTCAGGTGCTGACCGAGGTGCTGCAGGACGGCGTCAACCTGGCGGTGTGGCGCCGGCGCTTGCCGGCGCAGCTGGAGGACTTTGCCGCGCTGGCCATCAGCCTTGGCCAGCCATTGGCGGACCAGCGCGTTATCGACGTGGACGAGCAGCGCATGCCGGTATTGACCGAGCTGTTGCGGGAAACGGCAGATTTGCACGGCTATGAAGCGTTCGTTGCCGATGTGAATTGGCTGCTGGCGGCCTACACCTGCCTGGTGGGTGCACGGCGGGTCGGCTTGCGCTTGCGGGTATTGGCGGGGCCCATGTGCCCACGCTTCCATGTGGATAACGTGCCGCTGCGCTTGCTTACCAGCTACGCTGGCCCGGGCACCGAATGGTTGCCCGTGCAGGCCAGTGCGTGCGTCGATTTGCGCACAGCGCAGCCGCCTGTGGATAACATTCAGCGTTTGCACGCAGGCGATGTGGCAGTGCTCAAGGGCGAGAAGTGGCATGGCAACGAAGGCGCTGGCCTGGTGCATCGTTCGCCTCCGGAGCGGCAGGGGCGACTGTTGCTCAGCCTTGACTGGCTGGCCTGACGGCGCATAGTGAGGCATTGCCATCGCCCGAAGCCACGCCATGCTGCAGAATATTCCCACCCATGTGATTGCCGGCCCGCTCGGGGCCGGCAAGACCACCCTGATCCGCCATCTGTTGGCCCAACGTCCGCGCAATGAGCGCTGGGCAGTGCTGATCAACGAGTTCGGCCTGGTCGGGCTTGATGCGGCCTTGCTCAGCCGTGACGAGGACGGGATCGCCATCGGCGAGGTCGCGGGTGGCTGCCTGTGCTGCGTCAACGGCATGCCGTTCCAGGTCGGCCTGGGCCGGCTGCTGCGCAAGTCCCGGCCTGACCGGCTGTTCATAGAGCCATCCGGGTTGGGCCATCCGCTGCAGCTGCTTGCTCAGTTGCAACAAGCCCCTTGGGCTGGGGTGCTGGCGGTACAGCCGTTGCTGATGGTCATGGATGCGCAGTCGATGGTTCGCAACGAACGGCTGGCGGAGGCGCAACAGCAGGCGCTCGATGCAGCGGAGAATGTTGTCTTCAACAAGGCAGAGTCGGTGGGTGATGCTTGCAAGGCATCGATAACAGACAGGTTTCCCGCCAAGAAAGTGTTCTGGACGATCGAAGGGCAGCTGCCCGTGTCGGACCTGCCCACTGTACCCACCAGTGCGGCTGCCAATGCCCTTGTGGATAACCTGATTCCCGACAATACGGTGATGCCCCCGGCACTCTGGGCAGACCCTGACCAGCCGATCTGCCTCGCCCAGCAAGGGGAGGGAGGTTGGAGCATCGGCTGGCGCTGGCATCCCAGCCAACGATTTTATCCACAGCGGCTGCTGGCGTTCCTGCACGCCTGGCCATGGCGGCGTGCGAAAGGGGTTATCCACACCGTGGAAGGCTGGCAAGCATTCAATGGCCTGAACGGCGACATGCCCATCTGGCAGCCCAGCGACTGGCGCCGGGATAGCCGCATCGAGCTGATTTTCGACCAGCCACAGTCGCAGCCGGCGTTACAAGCCGGTTTGAGCGAATGCCGCGTCAGCTGATCAGTTGCGCCAACGGTTGTGCTCCTGGCGCCACTGCTGCATCTCGATGACATTGTCGGCGCGTGGAGGGGTCTTGATTTCGAACGGATAGGGCGCCAGTTCGATCTGCACGCTGTGGGCGCCGAACTGGGTTATGGTACCGGGATGGCGTTGCTCACCGGTAACCGTGAATTCGAAGGCATAGACGCGCGCCAGGCGCTTGCGGCCATTGGCGTCACGGACAAAGGCGATGCGCTTGAGCGCGACGGCATCGTCGAGCAACTCGAGGTCGAGTTTGGCGCAGTGCTGTTTGACCCGTTCCAGGGCTTTTTCACGCAAACCGTGGTTGTGCCACAGCCAGGCGCCTGCCGTGGCTACCAGCATCAGGACTAAGAGGTTTTCCAGGGTCAACATTTGCATCTGCTCCAAACAGGTCGATCCAGCTTAACTGCGTCCCTGGCCTGTCGTACAGGTGGCAATCGAGTCCATACTGCGTTGCGCACAATCCTTGAAACAGCTTTGGAAATCTCCCGCATGAAACGTACTCCGCACCTGCTCGCCATCCAGTCCCACGTGGTGTTCGGCCACGCCGGCAACAGCGCGGCGGTGTTCCCCATGCAGCGTATCGGGATCAATGCCTGGCCGCTCAATACCGTGCAGTTCTCCAACCACACACAGTATGGCCAGTGGGCGGGTGAAGTGCTTGCCCCGGCGCAAATTCCTGCGTTGGTGGAAGGCATTTCCAACATTGGCGAACTGGGCAATTGCGACGCGGTGTTGTCCGGCTACCTGGGCAGTGCCGAGCAAGGCCGGGCGATTCTGGCGGGGGTCGCGCGGATCAAGGCGGTAAACCCAAAGGCTTTGTATTTGTGTGATCCAGTCATGGGGCACCCGGAGAAGGGCTGCATCGTGCCGGCGGAAGTCAGCGAGTTCCTGCTCGACGAAGCGGCCGCCACGGCTGACATCCTGTGCCCCAACCAGTTGGAGCTGGACAGCTTCTGTGGGCGCCGTGCGCAGTCGCTGGAGGACTGCGTGCGCATGGCGCGCAGCCTACTGCAGCGCGGGCCGCAGGTGGTACTGGTCAAGCACCTGGCCTACCCGGGGCGGGCCGAAGACCAGTTCGAGATGCTGCTGGTGACCGCCGAGCACAGCTGGCACCTGCGTCGCCCGCTGCTGGCGTTCCCGCGGCAGCCGGTTGGGGTGGGCGACCTGACCTCGGGCCTGTTCCTGGCCCGCGTGCTGCTTGGCGACAGCTGGCTACAGGCGTTCGAATACAGCGCTGCGGCCGTGCACGAAGTGCTGCTGGAAACCCAGGCCTGCGCCAGCTACGAGTTGCAACTGGTGCGGGCCCAGGACCGCATCGCGCACCCACGGGTGCGCTTCGAGGCGCAGCTGCTGACGCTTTAAATGGCGTCGGTCTTCAGGTCCTGGTAGCGCTTTTCCAGCTCCTGGCGGATCTGCCGGCGCTGCTGGCCCTGCAGGAAGCGGCGCTTCTCCTCGCTGCTTTGCGGCTGGCGGGGTGGTACCGGTACCGGGCGACGGTTGTCGTCGACCGCGACCATGGTGAAGAAGCAGCTGTTGGAATGGCGCACCGAGCGTTCGCGAATATTCTCGGTCACCACCTTGATGCCCACCTCCATCGAGGTGTTGCCGGTGTAGTTGACCGACGCCAGGAAGGTCACCAGTTCACCCACGTGTACCGGCTCGCGGAAGATCACCTGGTCGACCGACAGGGTGACCACATAACTGCCGGCATAGCGGCTGGCGCACGCATAGGCCACTTCGTCGAGGTACTTGAGCAGGGTGCCGCCATGTACGTTGCCAGAAAAGTTGGCCATGTCCGGGGTCATCAGGACGGTCATGCTCAGCTGGGCGTTTCCAGGTTCCATAGTGTGCTCACGGTGAGGTTGCGCTGAATCGGGCGAATGGGGCCGTTGGGGATCGTTATCTGAAGACACTTCTTTTCCCCTCATGTGAATTAGCCGTCTTGCTACGGGACGCTGGCTGACGCGCCATCGTCACGCTGATCATGCCATCAGCGGCGCTTTTCCTGCCGATCTGTTTCTGCATATTGCACCGGCTTTTTGCAGCGGAGTGCGATGTTAACCTGACCATGCCCATGCAACATGGCCACATTGCGCGTCCACAACAGTATGTACGCGCTGCTCGCACAAGGCTGCCCTGGTCGAGGAGCGGTCTGCCCCGGCACCCGCCAAAGGACGAAAAAGGGAGTATCACGCCATGCATGCCATCAGCTTCATCCAGGACCTGGCAGTGATCATGCTGGTCGCTGGCGTGGTCACCGTTGTCTTTCACCGCCTCAAGCAACCCGTCGTGCTGGGTTACATCGTCGCCGGCTTCATCATCGGCCCGCACACGCCCCCGTTCGGCCTTATTCACGATGAAGACACCATCAAGACCCTGGCCGAGCTGGGCGTGATTTTCCTGATGTTTTGCCTTGGGCTCGAGTTCAGCCTGCGCAAGCTATTCAAGGTCGGCGCTACCGCCTTTATCGCGGCGTTCCTGGAAATCGTGCTGATGATCTGGATCGGTTTCGAGATTGGCCGCTGGTTCGGCTGGAACACCATGGATTCGCTGTTCCTGGGGGCGATCCTGGCAATTTCCTCGACCACCATCATCGTCAAGGCGCTGAATGACCTGAAGATGAAGAACGAGCGCTTCGCCCAGCTCATCTTTGGTGTGCTGATCGTCGAGGACATTCTCGGCATCGGCATCATTGCCTTGCTGTCGGGCATCGCTGTCAGCGGTACGGTCAGTTCGGGCGAGGTGTTTTCCACCGTGGGCAAGCTGTCGCTGTTCATGATCGTCGCGCTGGTCATCGGCATCCTGTTGGTACCGCGGCTGCTGGCTTACGTGGCCAGGTTCGAGAGCAACGAAATGTTGCTTATTACCGTGCTAGGCCTGTGTTTCGGCTTTTGTCTGCTGGTAGTGAAGCTCGAATACAGCATGGTGCTCGGCGCGTTCCTGATTGGCGCGATCATGGCCGAATCGCGCCAGCTACTGGCAATCGAGCGCTTGATCGAACCGGTACGCGATCTGTTCAGTGCCATCTTCTTCGTCGCCATCGGCCTGATGATCGACCCCCTGGTGCTGGTCGACTACGCCTGGCCGATCGTGGTGATTACCCTGGCAGTGGTGCTGGGCAAGATGCTGTCCTGTGGCATGGGCGCGTTCATTGCCGGAAATGACGGGCGCACGTCGCTGCGGGTTGGCATGGGGCTTTCGCAGATTGGCGAATTTTCCTTCATCATCGCCGCACTGGGCATGACCCTGCAGGTGACCAGCGACTTTCTCTACCCGGTGGCGGTGGCGGTATCGGCAATTACCACGCTGCTGACACCGTACCTGATCCGTGCGGCTGACCCGCTGTCGCGCAAGCTGGGCAAGGCAGTGCCCGCCCGCCTGGCGCGGGTGTTGTCGTTGTACGGCGAATGGTTGCGCAGTATCCAGCCACAGGGTGAGGGTGCCATGTTGGCGGCGATGATCCGGCGCATTCTGTTGCAGGTGGGGGTCAACCTGGCGCTGGTTATCGCGATATTTTTCACTGGCGGCTATTTCGCCGGGCGTATCGGTAACTGGCTCAGCGAGTGGGTCAGCGATGTCAGCCAGCAGAAAGCCTTGATCTGGGGCGCAGCATTGCTGTTGTCGCTGCCGTTCCTGATTGCCGCCTATCGCAAGCTCAAGGCGCTATCGATGCTGCTGGCGGAGATGGGCGTGAAACCAGAGATGGCCGGGCGGCATACACAGCGCGTGCGCCGCGTGATTGCCGAGGTGATTCCGCTGCTGTCGTTGCTGGTGATCTTCCTGCTGCTGTCAGCGTTGTCGGCGAGCATTCTGCCGACCAGCGAGCTGCTGCTGGTGATTGTCGTGGTGGCAGCGGTGGTCGTGGCTTTGCTGTGGCGCTGGTTTATCCGCGTGCACACACGGATGCAGATCGCCTTGCTGGAGACGTTGGAGCACAGTCGCGAGAATTCGCACTGAGCAAGGCAACGCTCCCTGCGCCAACTTCACCGTCGTCCGAGGGGATGGAGCGGTAGCGATGTCGCCAGGCGCAGAAAGCCTGGCGATGTTAACTGCATTAATGGCACTGAGCCATAATTTTGCGACTGGCGATCAGCTCTCCAGCCAGACATCCCGCGCCCAGTGCCAGACAGACTCCCAGCTGTCTTCACCGATATTTTCTTCTTCGGCATCCCACAGCACCACGGTGCCGTCTTCTTCGACACAGTAGTAGTTGTCGCCATCCTGGCACAGTGGAATAAGGTCGCGCGGCACGCCGGCATCCCAGGCGTTGGCAGCAACCTCGGGCAGGTAGGTGTGCGAATGTGGGTCGGTGACGGTCACTGGCTCCAGCGAGCCGTACACCACGTCGCTGACGGTCAGCAGAAACTCCTTGAACACGAACGGAATGTTGATGAACAGCTCTTCCTCGATTTCGACCAGCAGGTCCTCGTCGGGAAGCTCGAGCGGCACCGGCACTGGCTCATTGGCTTCACGGAGTTGTTCGATCACTTCTTCCACGGTTCACTTCCTCTGACCTAGATGACAACGCTGCGCGTTATACCCTAGTAGCCCAGTCTGGCAAAAGCAAAAACCCCGGGGCAGCCCCGGGGTTTTTTGTGCAGCACGCAGCGGTTAGCCGTTCTGACGGATACCGGCGACCAGCCAAGGCTGGTTTTCGCCTTGGGCACGGACCATGTGCCAGCTTTCGCTGAACACTTCGCCCTGGTCGAAGCGCGAGCTCTTCGACACGCCACGGAAGGTCAGGGTGGCGTCGGTGCGGTCGGCACGGTCGTCGACACCGTCCAGTTGCACATCGAGGTTGTCGATGTAGGTGGACTGGAAGCCGTCACCCAGGTCAGCCCGCTCGCGCTTGAGGAACTCGAGCATTTGCGGGGTGACGAATTCGGCGATCTTGTCCATCTCGTTGGCGTCCCAGTGCTGCTGCAGGGCCTGGAAGTGGTTACGAGCGGCAGCCAGGAAGCTTTGCTCGTTGAACCAGGCCGGGGCATTGATCACCGGTGCAGCGGCGGCAGCAGGTGCGGCCGAACCACCGAAGATCGAAGGCTGGGCAGCTTGGGCGTGGGCTTCACGCTGCATCGGCGCGTGGCCTGGCATGGCCATTTGCGGCTGCTGCTGGCGGCGGCGCGCGGCGATGAAGCGGAATACCAGGAAGGCGATGAGCGCAATGATCAGGAAGTCCATGATCTGGAAGCCTTCGAAACCGTCACCCATGAACATGGAGGCCAGCAGACCACCGGCGGCGAGGCCGGCCAGTGGGCCCAGCCAGCGCGAAGCACCGCTGGCGGCCGGCGCGGCGCGGCCAGGTGCGGTCGGCGCGGCAGCAGGCGCAGTTGGCGTGGCTTGACGGGTCTGGTGGATAGGCGCGGAGCCCGAGCTCTTGCCGCCGCCAAAACGCTTGGCGTTGGCGTCCAGGCTCAGCGTCAGGCCGACGCAGAGCGCCAGAGCGATGCTAAGAAAACGTTGCATAAATGGGATATCCCCTGTTGTGGATTGCACGCGCGTCATGGTGCACAGGTTCCCAGGCACATGACCAGCGACATAATGTTTCTAGCTTTTGCCTGGATATTACCAAGCCGGCTGGGGCTGGCGCTTGCAGGAGCGGCCTGGTGTCGCGATGGGCTGTGCAGCAGCCCCAGGATTTCGACGTGGACGCTGGGACTGCCGGGGCTGCTGCGCAGCCCATCGCGACACAAGGCCGCTCCTACAATGGCCGGTGCAGGTTTCAGATGGCTTCGAGCTTGGCGTAGCCCAGCATCAGCCACTTGCTGCCTTCGGCAAAATTAACCTGCACCCGTGCCTGCGCGCCGGAGCCCTCGAAATTGAGGATCACGCCCTCGCCAAACACCGCATGTTGCACACGCTGGCCGAGGTTGAAGGTCGTCTGCGGGATATTGGCATTGGCGAACAGGTTGCTGTTGGTAGTGGCCTTGGCCCCACCAAACGGGCGGCTGACACTGTTGGACAGGCGCACTTCCTGAACCAGACCAGCCGGAATTTCACGTACGAAACGCGACACCTTATTGTAGGTCTCGCTGCCATACAGGCGGCGCGTTTCGGCGTAGGTCATGACCAGCTGGCGCATGGCGCGGGTGATGCCGACGTAGGCCAGGCGGCGTTCCTCTTCCAGGCGGCCGGGTTCTTCCAGGCTCATCTTGTGCGGGAACAGGCCTTCCTCCATGCCCACCAGGAATACATACGGGAACTCCAGGCCCTTGGCGCTGTGCAAGGTCATCAGCTGGATGCTGTCTTCATGCTCGTCGGCCTGGGCATCGCCTGCCTCGAGCGAGGCATGGCCGAGGAACGCCGAAAGTGGCGAGAGGTCGGCGTCTTCTTCGGTGGACTCGAAGTTGCGCGCCGCGCTGACCAGTTCCTCAAGGTTTTCTACCCGAGCCTGGCCCTTTTCACCTTTTTCTTCCTGGTGATAGATGATCAGCCCGGACTGCTCGATGGTGGTCTGGGTCATGGTATGCAGCGGCATGTCCACAACTTTGGCAGCCAACCCCTCGATCAGCTCGATGAACGCACCCAGGGCGCTGGCGGCGCGGCCTTTCAGGGCCTTTGCCGCCAGCAGCTGGCACATGGCTTCCCACATCGACAGCTGGCTGTGGCGGGCATGCTCACGGATGGCTTCGACGGTTTTCTCGCCAATCCCGCGTGGCGGTACGTTGATCACCCGCTCGAGGGCAGCATCATTGCCACGGCCTTCGATCAGGCGCAGGTAGGCCATGGCGTTCTTGATTTCGGCGCGCTCGAAGAAGCGTTGACCGCCGTAGATACGGTAGGGAATGCGTTCGCGCAGGAGGGCTTCTTCCAGCACCCGCGACTGAGCGTTGGAACGGTACAGGATGGCAATTTCGTTGCGTGCATTGCCCTGCTTGACCAGGCCCTCGATGGTTTCCACCACGTAGCGCGCCTCGTCGTGCTCGTTGTAGGCCGCGTACAGGGTCAGGGGTTCGCCTTCGCCCATATCGGTCCACAGCTCTTTGCCCAGGCGCCCGCTGTTATTGGCGATCAGCGCGTTGGCCGCCTTGAGGATGCCACCGGTGGAGCGGTAGTTCTGCTCCAGGCGGATCATCTCGGCGTCAGGAAAGTCGGCGGTGTACTGATGAATGTTCTCGATCTTGGCCCCGCGCCAGCCGTAGATCGACTGGTCGTCATCGCCCACCGCCATCAGGCTGTCACCGCCGCGCGCCAACAGGCGCAGCCAGGCATATTGCACGGCGTTGGTATCCTGGAACTCGTCCACCAGTACGTGGCGGAAGCGCCGCTGGTAGTGTTCGAGCAGGCCCGGATGGTCACGCCACAGGTCCAGGGCGCGTAGCAGCAGCTCGGAGAAGTCGATCACCCCGGCGCGCTCACAGGCCTGTTCATAAGCGGTATAGACGTCGCGCATGGTCGACAGGAACAGGTCGCCACCGGCCTGGATATGCTGTGGACGCAGGCCTTCATCCTTTTGCCCGTTGATGAACCACTGGGCCTGGCGTGCCGGCCATTTCTGTTCGTCCAGGCCCAGCTCGCGCATCACTCGCTTGATCAGCCGCTGCTGGTCGTCGCTGTCGAGGATCTGGAAATTCTGCACCAACCGCGCTTCCTGCCAGTGTGCCCGCAACAGGCGATGGGCCAGGCCGTGGAAGGTCCCGACCCACATGCCCGCCGGGTTGATCCCCAGCAATTGCTCGATCCGCTGGCGCATTTCAGCCGCAGCCTTGTTGGTGAAGGTCACCGACAGGATCGAGTGCGGCGATGCCTGCTCGACCTGGATCAGCCAGGCGATGCGGTGCACCAGCACGCGGGTTTTACCGGAACCGGCGCCAGCAAGCACCAGTTGACGCCCGAGCGTGGCCGCTACGGCCTGGCGTTGGGCATCGTTGAGGGAATTCAGCAGGAGGGAGAGGTCGTCTGTGTGCATCGGGCCATTCTAGGGCGCGGCAGGGGAACGGGCAAACCTCTACTGTATAAATATTCACCTTGCCAGCGGCCGTTCATCGACCCGATGGCAGGCGCCAGGCCGCCGCTCGGGCGGCCCGGTCAACCACGGTTCAGTCGATCATCTCTACGGTGCGTATTTCGCAGCGCTGCTGCGAACCGGCGTGAATGATTTCCAGCATTTTCCAGTGGGTGCCACCCGCGCGTTCAAACGTCACGGTTTTTTCCGTCAGCACTTGCGGGGCGATCTCGCCGCTGTCCAGCAGCTGAAGCTCCAGCACTTCCCAGCCTCCCCGGTGGCGTATCTTGGGTTCGACCAGCACCGGTTCGATAGCCGGGGAAGCGACCGTGACGGTGCAATGGACCTTGAAGGTCTGTTCGCCGTCGGCGATGTCATTGATTGCAACGAGATTGGCGATGGTAGCCATTGATTTGCTCCTGTGATGGTTGAAAGTAGCGACAGCGCAACTGTCGTCCCTTTCATCCATCACAGGAGCAGGGCAGTGCTTCAGCTATGCCAATGCCTGCCATGTCTGGCGAGCAGGCTGTTGGCTTGCTCCGGGCCATTGGTGCCTGCCGGGTACGGTCGTGGTGCCTGGAAGTGTTCTTCGCAACCCTTGATGATCGGGTCGATCCACGCCCAGGCCGCTTCCACTTCGTCGCGGCGCATGAACAGCGTCGAGTCGCCCTCCAGCACATCCAGCAGCAAGCGCTCGTAGGCCTCCCAGCGGCGGGTCTGGCTGAACACCTGGGCCAGGTTCAGGTCCAGGTCCACCGGCTCCAGGCGCATGCCCTTGCCCGGGCTCTTGGTCATCATGCGCAGGCTGATGCGTTCGTCTGGTTGCAACTGGATCAGCAACTGGTTGACCTGGCCACCCATGAACAGCTCATGGGGCACTGGCTTGAACTGGATGACGATCTGCGACGAGCGCCGTGCCATGCGTTTGCCGGTGCGCAGGTAGAAGGGCACGCCCGCCCAGCGCCAGTTGTCGATGTGCGCCTCGATGGCGACGAAGGTTTCGGTGTCGCTATCGTTGTCGACGTCCTTTTCGAAGTAATAGGCTGGCACTTCCTGGCCACCGATGCGCCCGGCGCCGTACTGGCCGCGCACGGTCTTGTCCTGCACGTCCTGGCCGGTGATGGGCTTGAGGGCGCGAAGGACCTTGACCTTTTCGTCACGCACCGCTTCGGCCTCGAACTGTGCGGGAGGTTCCATGGCCACCAGACACAGCAATTGCAGCAGGTGGTTCTGCAGCATGTCGCGGATCGCCCCGGCGCGGTCGTAGTAAGCGCCCCGGTTCTCGACCCCCAGGGTCTCGCATACGCTGATCTGCACATGGTCGACCTGGCTGTTGCGCCATACCGGCTCCAGCAGGGCGTTGGCAAAGCGCAGGGCCATGAGGTTCTGCACGGTTTCCTTGCCCAGGTAGTGGTCGATGCGAAATACCTGGTTTTCCTCCAGCACCGCACCAATCGCTTCGTTGATGGCGGTAGCCGATTGCAGCGAGTGGCCGATCGGCTTTTCCAGCACGATGCGCGCTTCGGCGTCGGCCAGGCCAGCGTTACGCAGGTGGTTGGCAATGGGCACGAACAGGTTGGGGGCGGTGGCCAGGTAGAAGATGCGCGTCAAGCCGCCGGGCTCGCCCAGGTAGCGCGCCAGCCGGCCAAAATCGGCGCTTTGCGAAGCATCCATGGGGAAATAGTCGACCCGCGCGGAAAACCGCCGCCAGACATCTTCGTCGAAATCGTTGCGGGCGATCTGGGCTCGGCAATGGCGTTCGGCGAGCTTGAGATAGTCGTTGCGTGGCAGGTTGCGTCGCGCCAGCGCGATGATCCGCACGGCATTGTTCAGACGGGCCTCGCGAAACAGGTGGTAGAGCGCCGGAAGCAATTTGTGCAGGGCCAGATCGCCGGTGCCGCCGAAAACCAGAATGTCGCAAGGAATAGTCAAACCACCACTCTCCACGTTCGTTTAACTGGGCGGGTTGGCGTCCATGTAGTATAACTACAAGAAAGCTACAACCCGGCCAGCCGATCATAACCGAGTCCAGCCTGTGAATCTGTTGCAACATATCGCCCAATCGCGCCACCTGCTGCGCAAATCGGAACTCAAGGTAGCCGACCACGTGCTACTCGACCCGGCTGCCGTCATGCACAGCTCCATGGCCGACTTGGCGCACAGCGTAGGTATCAGTGAACCGACCATCGTGCGGTTCTGCCGTGCCATCGGTTGCTCGGGCTTCCAGGACCTGAAGTTGAAACTGGCACAGAGCCTGGCCGCCGGGGCCAGTTTCGGTCAGTTCGCCATCCATGAAGACGACTCGGTTGCCGACTACAGCCTGAAGATCTTCGACACCACCCTGCACACCCTGATGGAAGTGCGTGAGCACCTCGACCCTCAGGCGCTGCAGCAGGCGGTAACCGCCATGGCCCAGGCGCAACGTGTGGAGTTCTACGGCTTTGGCGCCTCCGGTGCGGTGGCGGCCGATGCCCAGCACAAGTTCTTCCGCCTGCTGCTCAGCGCGGCTGCCTACTCCGACCCGCACATGCAGGCGATGTCGGCGGTGACCCTCAAGCCGGGTGATGTGGCGGTGTGCATTTCCCAGTCGGGCCGCTCCAAGGACCTGCTGATTACCGCCAACCTGGTGCGTGAGAGCGGCGCCAACCTGATCACCCTGTGCCCCAGCCAGACGCCGCTGGCCGAACTGTCGACGGTCAACCTGGCAATCGACGTGCATGAAGATACCGAAATCTACACCCCGCTGACCTCGCGCATCGCCCACCTCGTGGTGATCGACGTGTTGGCCATGGGCGTAGCCATGGCGCGTGGGCCGAGCCTGGTCAATCACCTCAAGAGCGTGAAGCGCAGCTTGCGCAGCCTGCGTTTGTCGCCCAAGTCGATCAAGGCTACCGACGACTGAACGCCTGCACCGGCCTCTTCGCGGGCTGGCCCGCTCCCACAGGGATTGCGCCGATTTCAAAAAGTGCGCGGTACCTGTGGGAGCGGGCAGGCCCGCGAATGGGCCGGTACAAGACAGTGAAATTTCACTGTTTTGTCACCATTCCACAGTCAAACCGTAAACCACCAAGGCCAGTCTGAAACTCCCGCATCCTATCTGGGAGACAGGCAATGGCTCGTGATTACGACGGTACTTACCAACCCAGCGCCAAGGCTCGCAAGCAGCAGGAAAAGGATCAGCGCCGCATGGAATACCGCCGCGCGATCGAAAGCTATTGCGACCAACGTCAACTACTGCGCGACCTGGTGGACTACCCCGAGTTGCAGGACCTCACGGTTTGGCAGGCGTCGGCGGCAATTTCCCCGAAAAACGCTCAACCAGGCCGCTGATCAGCGCACGTTCGCTACGGATGAACGCCAGGAAGGCCAAGGCAACCGGCGACTGCCGTTTGGCCTTGGACTGCACCACGCACCAGCTGCGGTACAGCGGTAGCTCCTCTACCGGCAGCTCCTTCAGCACACCGGTGGCCAGCTCAAGGTTGACTGCATGGCGGGTGAGCAAGGCAATACCCAGGCCGGCGATCACGCATTCACGCTGGGCGTCGGCCGAGGCCACTTCCAGGGTCTGGGTGAAGTGCACACGCTTGTCCTTGAAGTACTCTTCGCAGGCCTTGCGCGTACCTGAACCTTGTTCGCGGATCAGTAGCGTATGAGGTTCCAGATCCTGCAGGCGCAGTCGTTCCAGTTTGCACAGCGGATGCTCGGGTGGCGCCACCGCGACGATCGGGTTGTTGAGGAACGGCAGAAACTCCAGGCCCATGTCTTGCGGCACCATGGACATGATGATCAAGTCGTCGCGGTTGTCCGAAAGGCGGCGGATGGCCTGGGCACGGTTGACCACGGTCAGGGTCAGGTTGACCTCCGGGTGACGCTGCTTGAAGGCGGCGAACAGGTGTGGCACGAAGTATTTGGCGCTGGACTCGATCGCCAGTTTCAGTTGCCCCTGGAGTGAGCCCTGCATATCCGACAGCTGCATGTCCAGGCTCTCCAGGCGGCCGAATATGTCGCGGCTGGCACGTTGCAGGGCTTCGGCCGCTTCGGTCAGGTAGAGCTTCTTGCCTACGTACTCGAACAGCGGCTGGCCGATCAGCTCTTCGAGTTGACGGATCTGTAGACTAACGGCGGGTTGTGTCAGCGCCATCTCTTCCGCAGCGCGGCTGTACGAACGCAAATCGCACACCTCGTTGAAGATCTGCAGTTGACGCAATGTCATACGCATCAATGACTTACGCATTTTAGCCCGGCCTTCGGCAATACCTTGTTACCGCACCATAAGCTTTTACTAATACAGCGTCTAACAAATATTGATTTTTGTTTATCGACCTACAGCGCTAGGGTGAATGTGCGACTGGCCAGCGACGCTTGGTCACGCGCCGACCGGTAGAACCGGCTCGACTGTTCCTACGGCTTTGGGAAGACTCCAGTGATAAAAAAAATCCTGATCGCCAACCGAGGTGAAATCGCAGTGCGCATCGTGCGTGCCTGCGCCGAGATGGGCATTCGCTCGGTAGCGATCTATTCCGATGCCGACCGGCATGCGTTGCACGTCAAGCGCGCCGACGAAGCCCACAGCATCGGTGCCGAGCCGCTGGCCGGTTACCTGAACCCGCGCAAGCTGGTCAACCTGGCTGTGGAAACCGGCTGTGATGCCTTGCACCCGGGCTACGGTTTCCTCTCGGAAAACGCCGAGCTGGCGGAGATCTGCGCCGAACGCGGGATCAAGTTCATCGGCCCAGCCGCCGATGTCATTCGCCGCATGGGCGACAAGACCGAAGCACGCCGTACCATGATCGCTGCCGGCGTGCCGGTGACCCCCGGCACCGAGGGTAACGTTGCCGATATCCACGAAGCCCTGAGGGAAGGTGACCGCATCGGTTACCCGGTCATGCTCAAGGCCACCTCTGGTGGCGGCGGTCGGGGTATTCGCCGTTGCAACAGCCGCGAAGAACTGGAACAGAACTTCCCACGGGTCATCTCCGAAGCCACCAAGGCCTTCGGTTCGGCCGAGGTGTTCCTGGAAAAGTGCATCGTCAACCCCAAGCATATCGAGGCGCAGATCCTCGGTGACAGCTTCGGCAACGTGGTGCACCTGTTCGAGCGCGACTGCTCGATCCAGCGGCGTAACCAGAAGCTCATCGAGATCGCCCCAAGCCCGCAGCTCACCCCCGAGCAGCGTGCCTACATCGGTGACCTCGCGGTACGTGCCGCCAAGGCGGTGAACTACGAGAATGCCGGTACCGTGGAGTTCCTGCTCGCCGATGGCGAGGTGTACTTCATGGAAATGAACACCCGGGTGCAGGTGGAGCACACCATCACCGAGGAAATCACCGGTATCGATATTGTCCGTGAGCAGATCCGCATTGCCTCGGGCCTGCCACTGTCGGTGAAGCAGGAAGACATCCAGCACCGCGGCTACGCGCTGCAGTTCCGGATCAACGCCGAAGACCCGAAGAACAACTTCCTGCCCAGCTTCGGCAAGATCACCCGCTACTACGCCCCCGGCGGCCCGGGCGTGCGTACCGACACGGCGATCTATACCGGCTATACCATTCCACCGTTCTATGACTCCATGTGCCTGAAGCTGGTGGTCTGGGCGTTGACCTGGGAAGAAGCCATGGACCGCGGCCTGCGGGCCCTGGACGACATGCGCGTGCAAGGGGTGAAGACCACTGCCGCGTACTATCAGGAAATCCTGCGCAATCCCGAATTCCGTAGCGGCCAGTTCAATACCAGCTTCGTCGAAAGCCACCCCGAACTGACCAACTACTCGATCAAGCGCAAACCCGAAGAGCTGGCCCTGGCCATAGCCGCCGCCATCGCCGCCCACGCAGGCCTGTGAGGAACCCCATAATGTCCAAGAAAATTCACGTAACCGACACGATCCTGCGCGACGCCCACCAGTCCCTGCTGGCCACCCGCATGCGTACCGAAGACATGCTGCCGATCTGCGACAAGCTCGACAAGGTCGGCTACTGGTCGCTGGAAGTCTGGGGCGGCGCCACCTTCGACGCCTGCGTGCGCTTCCTGAAAGAAGACCCGTGGGAGCGCCTGCGCAAGCTGCGCGCAGCGTTGCCCAACACCCGTCTGCAAATGCTGCTGCGTGGCCAGAACCTGCTGGGCTACCGCCACTACAGCGACGACGTGGTCAAGGCCTTCGTCGCCAAGGCCGCCGTCAACGGCATCGACGTGTTCCGCATTTTCGACGCCATGAACGACGTGCGTAACCTGCGCGTGGCCATCGAGGCGGTCAAGGCTGCCGGCAAACACGCCCAGGGCACCATCGCCTATACCACCAGCCCGGTGCATACCATCGAAGCCTTCGTCAACCAGGCCAAGCAGATGGAAGCCATGGGTTGCGACTCGGTGGCGATCAAGGACATGGCCGGCCTGCTGACCCCTTACGCCACCGGTGAGCTGGTCAAGGCGCTGAAGGCCGAGCAGTCGCTGCCGGTGTTCATCCACTCCCACGACACCGCCGGCCTGGCCGCGATGTGCCAGCTGAAGGCCGTGGAGAACGGTGCCGACCACATCGACACCGCCATCTCCAGCTTCGCCTGGGGCACCAGCCACCCCGGCACCGAGTCGATGGTTGCCGCGCTCAAGGGCAGCGAGTTCGACACTGGCCTGGACCTGGAACTGCTGCAGGAAATCGGCCTGTACTTCTATGCCGTGCGCAAGAAGTACCACCAGTTCGAGAGCGAGTTCACCGCCGTGGACACCCGCGTGCAGGTCAACCAGGTGCCTGGCGGCATGATTTCCAACCTGGCCAACCAGCTAAAGGAGCAGGGCGCGCTCAACCGCATGAACGAAGTGCTGGCAGAGATCCCGCGTGTGCGTGAAGACCTCGGTTTCCCGCCGCTGGTGACCCCGACCTCGCAGATCGTCGGTACCCAGGCGTTCTTCAACGTGCTGGCTGGCGAGCGTTACAAGACCATCACCAACGAGGTGAAGCTGTACCTGCAAGGCGGCTACGGCAAGGCCCCGGGTGTAGTCAACGAGCAGCTGCGTCGCCAGGCGATCGGCAGCGAAGAAGTGATCGACGTACGCCCGGCCGACCTGCTGAAGCCGGAAATGGCCAAGCTGCGTGCCGACATCGGTGCCTTGGCGCGTTGTGAAGAAGATGTGCTGACCTTCGCCATGTTCCCGGACATTGGCCGCAAGTTCCTCGAGGAGCGCGAAGCCGGCACCCTGACGCCTGAAGTGCTGCTGCCAATTCCTGAGGCGGGCGCAGTAGCGTCCCATAGCGGCGAAGGCGTGCCGACCGAGTTCGTCATCGACGTGCACGGCGAAACCTACCGTGTCGACATCACTGGCGTAGGGGTGAAGGCCGAAGGCAAGCGTCACTTCTACCTGTCGATCGACGGCATGCCGGAAGAGGTGGTGTTCGAGCCGCTCAACGAATTCGTTGGTGGCGGCAGCAGCAAGCGCAAGCAGGCCAGCGCCCCGGGCCACGTCAGCACCACCATGCCTGGCAACATCGTCGATGTGCTGGTCAAGGAAGGCGACATGGTCAAGGTCGGCCAAGCCGTGCTGATCACCGAAGCCATGAAGATGGAAACCGAAGTGCAGGCGGCCATCGCCGGCAAGGTCGTGGCCATTCACGTGGCCAAGGGCGACCGCGTGACCCCGGGCGAGATCCTGATCGAGATCGAAGGCTGAGATAAGCCTTCATCTACAAGCGGTTAACCTCTGGGGAGCGGATGCTCCCCTTTTTTTTAACTGTGGGGCCCCAGGCCAATCACAGGGCTCAAGGCGGATGACGCCCAAGGGGGCGGGTCCACCCGCGCAGAAGCCGGCTGCTACAGCACAACCCTCAGCCTTTGCGACAGGCCTCCAGCGTTTTTACCTGGCCTGTCGGCAGTTGGTTTTCCTCGCTCAACCAGCGTTCGAATCCGGCAGCCAACGCCGGCCACTCATCATCGGTAACCGAGTACCAGGCGGTATCACGGTTATGGTCCTTTACCACCAGGTGCTTGCGGAACACCCCTTCGTAGACAAAACCAAACCGCTCCGCCGCGCGTTTGGAGCGGGCGTTGGCGTTGTTGCACTTCCATTCCAGCCGGCGGTTGCCCAGTTCAAAGGCCAGCTTGCCAAGCAAGTACACCGCCTCGGTGCCCTTGGGCGTGCGCTGCATGGCGGCACCGAAGGCGACGTGGCCGATTTCGATGCGGCCATGCTCGGGCACCATCGACATCAGGCTGAGGATGCCCTGGGCCTGGCCGTTGTTGCGGTCGATCACGGTATAGAACAGCGGATCGCGGCCGGCAGCATTACCTTCCAGCCAGCGGTCGAAGGCAGCACGTTCGGCGAACGGGCCATAGGGCAGGTAGTCCCACAGGGCAGGGTCGGCAGCCGGACCTTGCAGCATCTGCCAGAGGTCGTTGCCATGGTGCGCCGGGTCGAGCTTTTGCAGACGGATAAAGCGGCCTTCGATGGGCTCGGCCCGCGGCGTAGCGGCGGGCTTCCAGTTCAATGCGTCGTTCATGTTCGGCTTACAACTCTTTACGGAATTGGATAAAGCCCGAGCGCTCGGCAACCTGCTGGTACAGGCTGATCGCGGTGGCGTTGGTTTCGTGGGTCACCCAGTACACCTTGCTGCATTTTTCAGCCTCGGCTGCAGCATAGACGTGCTCGATCAATTGGCGGCCGATGCCCAGGCCACGCTGCGTGCTGTCCACGTAGAGGTCCTGCAGGTAGCAGGCATTGCCGATACTCCAGTTGGTCCGATGGTAGATGAAGTTGACCATGCCGACCGCCTTGCCATCGACCCAGGCCAGGGCTGAATGGGTCGGCTCGTTGGGGTCGAGCAGGCGCTGCCAGGTGCTCAGGCTCACCTCATCGGTCAGTTCGGATTTATAGAAGCGCAGATAGGCGTGCCACAGGGCAAGCCAGGCTGCGTGGTCTTGGGCAGTGACGGGGCGCAGGGTAACGCTGGGCATGAGGCTGTTCCTTCAGAGTGAGCGCATGTGCGCTGCGAGTTGGTTATCCAGATAGTCCGGGCTGGCGCCCAGGCCTTCACGCACCCCGGCAATGTCTTGCGCCGAGCGGTTCTGGCTGAGCTTGCGCGCGCCTTGCAGGCGAGCGATGGGCACACGGATGCCGACAATGGCACGGAGCATGCCGTCGATATAGTCGGCCGGGGCGTCAGCGACCTTCCACGGTTCGGTGCGGCCTTGTTCGTGGCGTTCGGTCAGGCGGCTGACGATAGCCAGCAGCGCCGGGCCATCGTGCAGCACCTCGGCCGTGCCGTAGGCATGCACGGCCAGGTAGTTCCAGGTGGGGACCACCTTGGGGTTCTCGGCCTTGCTTGGGTAATAACCGGGGCTGACATAGGCATCGGCGCCGGGAAACACCAGCAAGGCCTCGGCACCTTGTGCCAGGTCCTGCCATTGGTGGTTGGCCCGGGCCAGATGGGCATAGACCGTGCCGAACTCGCCTTCACTGGTATCGATCAACACCGGCAGGTGGGTAGCCAGCAGGCCTTGCTCGCCATGGCTGACCAGTATGGCCAGGCGGGTGTCATGCATGTGCTGGTACAGGCGACCAAGGTCGTGTTCCTGGTGGGGTTTGCTGTTGTACATGCCCGGTTTCCTTGTGCAATGACGCCATCCTAGGCAGGCTATTGGTTCCATGTAAGAGCCATTGCTGGCTATTCTGATAGGTCCAATGCCATGACCGAGCGCCCTTTAGTGTTGCCCTTCGACCCTGCCGGCATCGTCCTGGATCGCCGCCGCGGGCTCAGCCAGCAGCTGTACCAGGCGCTGCGTGCGCGGGTGCTCGACGGGCGTCTGAGCAGCGGCACGCGGCTGCCGGCTACGCGCGATCTGGCTGCCATGCTGGCGCTGTCACGCAACAGCGTGGTGCGTGCCTACGACCAGCTGTATGCCGAGGGCTTCATCGAAAGCCGGGTAGGTGATGGCACCTATGTCAGCCAGCTACCTAAACTATCCACACAAGTATCCACAGGGTTATCCCGTGGTTTATCAACAGGGTTATCCACAAAATTTGTAGAAGGCACTGGAAATTTATCCAGCCAGCCACGCCCCAGCGAGCCTTTGCGGCGCCTGGAAAATAACCATTTGCTACCGCCAAGAAGTGGTGCGCCGCGAGCGTTTCGGCTTGGTATTCCGGCGTTCGATTTGTTCCCGTTCGACGTGTGGGCCAAGCTGCAGGCGGGTTTCTGGCGCAACCCGGCGCCTGCGCAGCTCGGTTATGGCGACCCGGCAGGCGAGCCGCAACTGCGCGAGTTGGTCGCCGCCTACTTGCGTAGCTCGCGTGGGTTGAGTTGTACAGCTGCACAAATTGTGATCACCAGTGGTGCGCAGCAGGCGATCAGCCTTTGTGCACAGCTGCTGTTGCAGCCGGGAGACGGTGTGGCTGTGGAAAACCCAGGTTACCGGGCGGCGGGACATGCCTTTGCGTTGGCCGGTGGCAGGTTGCATGGCGTGCCGGTGGACGAGGATGGTTTGGACTGCCGCTGGCTGGGGCAATTGTCCGATTGCCGGCTTGCCTATGTCACGCCGGCTCACCAGTACCCGACCGGGGTGACCATGAGCCTGGCGCGGCGCCTGGAGCTGCTGGCCTGGGCCGAGCGAAGCGGTGGCTGGATCATCGAAGACGACTATGACGGCGAATATCGCTACAGCGGCGCACCCCTGGCTCCGCTGGCGTCGCTCGACCGGAACGGGCGGGTGCTGTATGTCGGTACATTCGGCAAGATCGCCTTCCCGGCACTGCGCCTTGGCTACCTGGTGCTGCCGCCGTCGCTGGCGCAGGCGTTCAGCCAGGGCAGGGCACTGGCGATGCGGCACTCGGAGGTCAGCAGCCAATGCGTGATGGCCGAATTCATGGCACGGGGGCACTTCCAGCGGCATATCCGGCGCATGCGCAAAGCGGCCTTGAGCCGACGCAACGTGCTCAAGGCCGGTTGGCCTGTGGATATACCGGGCTTGGGCAGCATGCCGGAAGTGGCGGCCGGGCTGCACGTCAAGGTGGTTGTGGATAATTTAGCCCTGGAACAAGAGCTGGTAGCCAAGGCTGAAGGTGTGGGGGTGGAGATGACTCCGCTGAGTAATTTCTGGCTCGCTGACAGCACCGAGCCTGTGGATAAGCGGGCAGGACTGGTGCTTGGATTCGCGGCGGTGCCGGAGGGTGAGATTGCCGAGGCCTTGCTGAAGTTGCGCAAGGCCTGGCGGCCGCTTCGCGGGTAAACCCACTCCCCAAGGGGCTGCACAGCACCTGCGGCCAGCGCTCTCCCTGTGGGAGCGGGCTTGCCCGCGAAGCAGGCGACTCAGGTACCGGACTTGATCCGCGTCCAGGCCCGCGTGCGTGCCCGCTCGGCATCCCGCGCCAGAGGCTTGAGGGTATACAGCTTGGTCATCGCCTCCGCCGTCGGGTACAGGTTGGGGTTGTTGCGAATCGTCGGGTTCACTTTGTCGGTGGCATCCTTGTTGGGGTTCGGGTAGCCGACAAAATCGCTGATCGGTGCAATTACCTCAGGCCGCAGCAGGTAGTTGATGAACGCATGCGCGTCTTCCGGGTTGGCTGCATTCTTCGGAATTGCCAGCATATCGAACCAGATCGGTGCTCCTTCCTTGGGCAGGCGCATGTCCACCACCACGCCATTCTTCGCATCGCGGGCGCGGTTGGCGGCCTGGGAGAAGCTGCCGCTGTAGCCGACCGCCACGCAGATATCACCATTGGCTATGTCAGCCATGTATTTCGAGGAGTGGAAATAGGTGATGTAGGGGCGGATTTTCAGCATCAGTGCCTCGGCCTGCTTGTAGTCGGCCGGCTTGTCGCTGTTTGGCGGCAGGCCCAGGTGCTGCAAGGCCAGCGGCAGGATCTCCGACGGCGAGTCGAGCAGTGCCACGCCACACTGCTTGAGCTTGGCGATGTTCTCTTCCTTGAAGATCAGGTCCCAGCTGTCCACTGGCGCGTTGTCGCCGAGCGCAGCCTTGACCTTGGCCGGGTTGAAGCCGATCAGCACGGTACCGTACATGTAAGGCACGGCAAACTTGTTGCCCGGGTCGTTGGCTTCGATCAGCTTCATCAGGGACGGGTCCAGGTGTTGCCAGTTCGGCAGCTTGCTGCGGTCCAGTGGCTGGAACACCCCGGCTTCGATCTGCTTGGCCAGGAACACGTTGGATGGCACCACCACGTCATAGCCGGAGTTGCCGGTCAGTAGCTTGGCTTCCAGCGCCTCGTTGGTGTCGAAGATGTCGTAGATCAGCTTTACACCGCTGTCCTTCTGGAACTCGGTGAGCGTTTGCGGGGTGATGTAGTCGAACCAGTTGTATACCCGCAGGGTGCGCTGTTCGGCCTGGGCCTGCAGGGCGCCGGTAGACAGCGTGGCGGCGATGAACGGGGCGAGCAGTTGCTTGAGTCGGACCATTTAGCGGGCTCCTGGTTGGCTGCGCTGGAAGCCTTCCAGCACATTGACTGCGTTGATCCCGATTTCTTCGACAGCGTAGCCGCCCTCCATCACGAACAGGGTCGGCTTGCCGAGCTGCGCGATGCGCTTGCCCATCTCCAGGTAGTCCGGGCTGTCCAGCTTGAACTGCGAGATCGGGTCGTCCTTGAAGGTGTCCACGCCGAGCGAGATCACCAGTACGTCGGCGTCATAGGCTTCGATGCGCTGGCAGGCGTCCTCCAAGGCAGCGCTCCAGGCAGTCCAGTCGCTGCCGGCGGGCAGTGGGTAGTTGATGTTGCAGCCTTCTCCGGGACCCTCGCCGGTTTCGTCGGCATAGCCGAGGAAGAACGGGAATTCGTCCTGCGGGTCGCCATGGATCGAAGCGAAGAACACATCCCCGCGGCGGTAGAAGATGTCCTGGGTGCCGTTGCCATGGTGATAGTCGACGTCGAGGATGGCGACTTTGTGCCGGCCCTGGTCGAGAAACGCCTGGGCGGCGATGGCGGCGTTGTTCAGGTAGCAATAGCCGCCCATGACTTCGCCGGCGGCGTGGTGTCCTGGTGGGCGGCACAGGGCAAACGCCGAGTGAGCGCCCTGCTGGATGGCGGCCTGGGCGGTGAGGGCCACCTGGGCGGCGCTGTAGGCAGCCTGCCAGGTACCGGCGGTGATCGGTGCCCCGGCATCGAAGCTGTAGTAGCCCAGCTCACCGTGCAGGCCGCTGGGCTTTTTCTGGCGCAGGGTGCGGGCTGGCCAGGTGAACGGCAGCAGGTCGCCTTCCTGGCCCAATGCGGCCCAGCGCGCCCAGGCGCCTTCGAAGAAGTCCAGGTAGGCGGCGCTGTGGATGCGCAGGAGCGGTGCGCGGCCGAAGTCGGTAGGGCCCTGGATGTCGCCGAGGTTGCGCTTTTTTACCTGTTCGAGCACATGGTCGGCGCGCGAAGGCATTTCGAAGCAGGGCATCAGCTTGCCGTCTATCAGCTCGCAGCGGCCATGGTGCAGGCGGTGGTCATCGGAATAGATCGTCAGCATTGTTGTTCTCCCTTGGACACTGGCGTTGGCCCATTCTCGGGTGGACGCCAGTAGGGGAGAACGACGCAAACGGCCAAAAGGGGATCGATGTGGCCAGGCTCTTTGGCCGGCTTTCCCTGTGCCGGCCCCTGCCCGGGGCACGGCTGGCGCGGTCAACCGCGAAAATGGCTGGGAGCTACACCACTCCAACGCTGGAAGGCATGGCGGAAACTGGCCGTCTCGCTGAACCCCAGCGTTTCGGCAATCCGGTAGATCGGCATCTGATTGTCGGCCAGCAACTGCTTGGCCCGCTCGAACCTCAGCTCATCCAGCAGTTGTTGATAACTGCTGCCCAAGGCCTGCAAATGCCGACGCAGGGTACGCGATGAACAGTTCATCTGCCGCGCCAGGCCCTCCAGCCCGGGCGCCGCATCCAGTTGCTGCGCCAGCAGTTGGCGGATCCGCCCCAGCCAGGCCTGGCGGCCAGTGAATTCCAGGTTCAGGCGCCGGCAACGTTCGCTCATGGCCTTGTGGGTAATCGGGTCGGCCAGCGGCAGCGGCGTGTCCAGCCAGCGGCGTTCGAAAGCAAAGGCATTGGTCTCGGCGTCGAAACCGACCGGGCACTGGAATGCATCGGCATAGAGCGCGTGGTAGCTGGGCCGAGGGTGCTCGAAGCGGGCGCCCAGCAGCGGCAGTGGGCGGCCGAGCAGGTCGTCGCAGATGACTTTCAGCGAAACCAGGCAGAACTCGGCGTTGAAGGCGGTCAGTGCCGGGCTGTCATGGCAATCGCTGGCGCTGAACCAGACCCGCTGGCCGTCGTCGAGCAAACGCAGCTTGAAGACTGTTCCCAGCAGTGCCGGATACTGCAACGCCAGGCGCAAGGCGTCACCCAAAGTGGCACTGGAGAGCAGGGCGTAACCGAGCATGCCGTAGCACGACACATGCATGCGCCGGCCCAGTTCCAGGCCGATGTCCTCGCGCCGGGCAACGGCGTTGGCGCATACCTGCAGTTCCTGCTGGGTGGTGATGCGCGCATCGGCATGCCCCAGGTCTGCCGGGCCGATGCCGCTGCCGGCCAACAGCGCCGACGCCTCGCAACCGTCTGCCTGGAAGACGTTGAGGATCAGCGAAACCGCGTTGAGGGTAGTCAGGTGGCTGTGCAGCATGCTGGGAAGTCCCGTTGGCCTGGGACGCATTATGGAGCAAGTTGTGTGCCGATATCCCGAGGGCTGCGCAGGAGCCCGAGAATCCGCAGGCAAAAAAAAAGGCCCGAAGCATAGGCTCGGGCCTTGTAAAGGTTGAGAGGTGTCTAGTCCCTCGACCTGGTGAGACTGTTTACAGCGGCCTGGTTACGCCTTCAGCGGTACCAGACGGGGAGCGATCATGTTTTCCGGGCGCAGGATGTCGTCGAGCATCGCGTCGTCCAGCAGCTTCTCCTCGCGCACCAGTTCCAGTACGCCGCGGCCGGTTTCCAGGGCAACGCGGGCGATACGGGTGGCGTTTTCGTAGCCGATGTACGGGTTCAGGGCGGTGACCAGGCCGATCGAGTGCTCGACCAGTTCACGGCAGCGCTGTTCGTTGGCAGTGATGCCGACGATGCAGTGCTCGCGCAGCATGTCCATGGCGCGCTGGAGCAGGCGGATCGAGTCGAAGATCTTGTAGGCGATCAGCGGTTCCATCACGTTCAGCTGCAGCTGGCCACCTTCAGCGGCGACGGTCAGGGCCAGGTCGTTGCCCATGATGGCGAAGGCCACCTGGTTGACCGCTTCCGGAATAACCGGGTTGACCTTGCCTGGCATGATCGAGCTGCCTGGTTGGCGCGCCGGCAGGTTGATCTCGTTGATGCCGGTGCGCGGGCCGCTGGACAGCAGGCGCAGGTCGTTGCAGATCTTCGACAGCTTGACGGCGGTACGCTTGAGCATGCCGGAGAACAGCACGAAGGCGCCCATGTCGGAGGTGGCTTCGATCAGGTCGGCAGCCGGTACCAGCGGTTGGCCGCTGATGGCAGCCAGGCGCTGTACGGCCAGGGCCTGGTAGCCCGGGTCGGCGTTGATGCCGGTGCCGATGGCGGTACCACCCAGGTTGATTTCGGTCAGCAGTTCCGGAGCCAGCGAACGCAGGCGCTGCAGGTCTTCGGTCATGGTGGTGGCGAAGGCGCGGAATTCCTGGCCCAGGGTCATCGGCACGGCGTCCTGCAGCTGGGTACGGCCCATCTTCAGTACGTGGTCGAACTCTTTACCCTTGGCAGCGAAGGCCTGGATCAGGCTGTCGAGGCTGGCCAGCAGGGCGTCGTGACCCAGCAGCAGGCCCAGACGGATGGCCGTCGGGTAGGCGTCGTTGGTCGACTGCGCCATGTTCACGTCGTTGTTCGGGTGCAGGTACTGGTACTCACCCTTCTGGTGGCCCATGGCCTCCAGCGCGACGTTGGCAATGACTTCGTTCGCGTTCATGTTGGTGGAAGTACCGGCACCACCCTGGATCATGTCGACCACGAACTGGTCGTGGTAGTCGCCTTTGATCAGGCGGGCGCAGGCTGCGGTGATGGCAGCATGCTTGGCATCGCTCAGGTGACCCAGCTCACGGTTGGCGTCGGCAGCGGCCTGCTTGACCATGGCCAGGGCCACGACCAGCTTCGGGTAGTGCGACAGCGGAACACCGGAGAGGTGGAAGTTGTTGGCAGCGCGCAGGGTCTGGATGCCGTAGTAGGCATCGGCAGGGACTTCAAGGGTACCAAGCAGATCTTTTTCGACGCGGAACGATGCAGCGGAGGACATGATGGATATCATCTCGATTTTGACCCGGCACATGCCGGAATGGCGCCAATCCTAGGCCTGAAGGCAATTTTGCGGCAAATGCTGTTGCACGCTAACCTATGCACAAACGGCATAGTGTTTCATGTGACGCCAATTGACATTCGAGCGTGTTCCATTTTGGTGCATGCCAGGAGATGTGCTTCGTGAACCTTGAAAGCAAATGGCTGGAAGACTTCAGCGCGCTGGCGGCTACGCGCAGTTTTTCCCAGGCGGCAGAACGGCGTTTCGTGACCCAACCCGCATTCAGCCGACGCATCCGCAGCCTGGAAGCGGCGTTGGGGCTACAACTGGTGAACCGTTCCCGCACGCCGATAGAACTGACCGAGGCCGGCCAGCTGTTTCTGGTCACGGCACGTACGGTTGTCGACCAGTTGAGCGAAATTCTTCGTCATTTGCATCATCTTGAGGGCGGGCAGGGCGAAGTGGTTCAAGTAGCTGCGGCCCACTCGCTGGCCTCGGGCTTTTTCCCCCGCTGGGTGGCCCAGTTGCGCAATGACGGCCTGAACATCGCCACCCGCCTGGTTGCGACCAACGTCGGCGATGCCGTGCATGCCTTGCGCGAAGGCGGCTGCGACCTGATGCTGGCGTTCTATGACCCGGACGCCGCGCTGCAGATGGACGCCGAAATCTTCCCGTCGCTGCACATGGGCACCACCGAAATGCTGCCGGTGTGCGCGGTGGACGCCGACGGCAAGCCGTTGTTCGACCTCGAAGGCGAGGGCAGCGTGCCCCTGCTGGCCTATACCGCCGGCGCGTTCCTCGGCCGTTCGGTCAACTTGCTGCTGCGCCAGCGCAACCTGCGCTATACCACGGTCTATGAAACTGCCATGGCCGACAGCCTCAAGAGCATGGCGCTGGAGGGCATGGGCATCGCCTGGGTACCGCGCCTGTCGATGCGTGGCGAGCTCGAACGGGGTGAGCTGGCGATCTGCGGCGGCAGCCAGTGGCATGTGCCGCTGGAAATCCGCCTGTATCGCTGCGCCCTGGTACGCAAGGCCAATGTCAGGCTGCTGTGGCGCAAGCTCGAGGGGGCGGCAATGGTTGACTCGAAAGTCAGCCAAAGCCCCGAAAAATAAGGGGCGACAGTTGGTCGCCGGGGTGCCTTAAACGCACCACCTTACGATATACTGCGCGGCCTTTCGACCGGATGCGTCCGGTCCTGATCAGCAAACAAGCCACGCCGGCCGTCCCGCGTGGCTTGTTGTTTTTTGACGCGCCCAAGGGCGCACAAGCGAAGAGGCTCGACGATGAGTGCACTGGTTGGCGTGATCATGGGCTCCAAGTCCGATTGGTCCACCCTTAGCCACACCGCCGATATGCTGGAAAAACTCGGCATTCCCTACGAAGTGAAGGTGGTTTCCGCCCACCGCACCCCGGACTTGCTGTTCCAGTACGCCGAAGAGGCTGAAGGGCGGGGCATCGAGGTGATCATCGCCGGTGCCGGTGGTGCAGCCCACCTGCCTGGCATGTGCGCGGCCAAGACCCACCTGCCGGTGCTGGGCGTGCCGGTGCAATCGTCGATGTTGTCGGGCGTCGATTCGCTGCTGTCGATCGTGCAGATGCCTGCCGGCGTGCCGGTTGCTACCCTGGCCATCGGCCGGGCTGGTGCAGTCAACGCCGCGCTGCTGTCGGCCAGCATCCTCGGTGCCAAATACCCGCAGTACCACACGGCGCTCAAGCAGTTCCGCACGGAGCAGACCGAGACCGTGCTGGACAACCCAGACCCGCGCCAGGCTTGAGGCTCTACCCATGAAGATCGGTGTAATCGGTGGCGGCCAGCTGGGCCGCATGCTGGCCCTGGCGGGTACCCCGCTGGGCATGAACTTCGCCTTCCTCGACCCGGCACCGGACGCCTGCGCCGCGCCACTGGGCGAGCACCTGCGCGCCGACTACGGCGACCAGGACCACCTGCGCCAATTGGCCGACGAAGTCGACCTGGTCACCTTCGAGTTCGAAAGCGTCCCGGCCGAGACCGTGGCCTTCCTTTCGCAATTCGTACCGGTGTACCCCAGCGCCGAAGCGCTGCGTATCGCCCGCGACCGCCTGTTCGAGAAAAGCATGTTCCGCGACCTGGGTATCCCTACCCCGGCATTCGCCGACATCCTCTCGCAGGCAGACCTGGACGCCGCAGTGGCCAGCATCGGCCTGCCGGCCGTGCTGAAAACCCGCACCCTGGGTTACGACGGCAAGGGCCAGAAGGTACTGCGCACGGCTGAGGACGTGGTCGGTACCTTCGCCGAGCTGGGCAGTGTGCCGTGCCTGCTGGAAGGCTTCGTCCCGTTCACCGGCGAAGTGTCGCTGGTGGCCGTGCGTGCCCGCGATGGCGAAACCCGCTTCTACCCGCTGGTGCACAACACCCATGAAAGCGGCATCCTGCGCCTGTCGGTCGCCAGCCAGGCGCACCCGCTGCAGGCCCTGGCCGAGGACTACGTGGGCCGCGTGCTCAAGCAACTCGACTATGTCGGCGTGCTGGCCTTCGAGTTCTTCGAAGTCGACGGCGGCCTGAAGGCCAACGAGATCGCCCCGCGCGTACACAACTCCGGGCACTGGACCATCGAAGGCGCCGAGTGCAGCCAGTTCGAGAACCACCTGCGTGCCGTCGCCGGCCTGCCACTGGGTTCGACTGCCAAGGTGGGCGAGAGCGCGATGCTCAACTTCATCGGTGAAGTGCCGGCTGTGGACAAGGTGATCGCCATCGATGATTGCCATCTGCACCACTATGGCAAGGCGTTCAAGGCCGGGCGCAAGGTTGGCCACGCCACCCTGCGTTGCCACGACATGGCAACCCTGGAGCGCAAGATTGCCGAAGTAGAAGCCCTGATCGACAACTGATCGAACTTCTACCTGCGGCATGCCCTCTGAAATGGCAACAAGCCAAAGCGCTGTCTAGGCTTTGGCTTGTTCCATTCTTCATTGCAGAGGGATCGCCATGGGCATCATTGGAACCATCTTCATCGGCCTCATCGTCGGCCTGCTGGCCCGCTTCATCAAACCGGGCGACGACAGCATGGGCTGGATCATGACCATCCTGCTGGGTATCGCCGGCTCCCTGTTGGCCACCTATGGCGGCCAGGCGCTGGGCATCTATCAGGCCGGGCAGGCTGCCGGCTTCCTTGGCGCCCTGGTGGGTGCGGTCGTTCTGCTGGTGATCTACGGATTCATCAAGAAGCGTTGAATACTGGGTAGAATGCCCGGCAATTCTTCCGAGTTGCCGAGCATTTCCATGCGTGCCTTTTTCCTCGCCCCCTTGCTGTTGGCCAGTGCCCTGGCCCATGCCGAGCTGCCCGAAACCGACTGGCTTGAGCTGATGCCCAAGTCGGACCAGAAGGCGCTCGAGCAGATGCCCGAAATCGACCACAATTCGCCGGAAGCCATGGGTACCTTTACCGCCAAGGGCGGCCTCAAGCAAAGCAAGGGCCTGCCGGCGGTGATGTACTCGACCAAGACCGTGGCGGCGATGAACGGCAAGGACATCCGCCTGGGCGGTTACCCTGTGCCGCTGGAGAGCGACGCCAAGGGCAACAGCACGTTGTTCTTCCTGGTGCCGTACCCGGGCGCCTGCATCCATGTGCCGCCACCACCGCCGAACCAGTTGGTGCTGGTGCGCTACCCGAAAGGCCTGAAGATCGATGACATCTACACACCGCTGTGGGTCAGCGGCACGCTGAAGGTGGAAAAGGTCAGCAACGATCTGGCCGATGCCGCCTATGCGCTGGATGCCCAGAAGGTGAGGGTGGTGGAGGATGCCGACCTCTGATGCCTTGCGGCGCGCCTCAGGTGACCGCGTACCCTTGTAGGCGCGGCCTTGTGTCGCGAAAGGACCGCACAGCGGTCCCGAGTGCTTCAGATCAAAGCGCTTCGCTCGCCACTACCAGGCCAAGCGAATGAGTTGCCCCTGGCTTCAACTCCACCAGGTCATCCCACACATTCGCCGTCTCGATGCACAGCATCCGCTGCCAGCCATCATCGGCCATGTCCGGCAACTCCTTGGCCCGCTCGGTCCAAGGGTTCCAGATCACCGCCGAACGTGACCCGCTGCTGGCCAGGGTGATCCGCCGGTTCCAGTGCGGGTCGACAATGCTCAGTTGCGGCGGGGTGGCGAGGTAGATGCGGTCAGTCTCACCGCTGAACGCCAGCGCGCCCTGCTGCTGGCGCTGCTCCCAGTCGGCCAGGGTCTCGATGTAGCCCAGCCCTTCGACACCTTCAACCCGCACCTGCCGCACATCGCTGACTGCAAAGTAGCTGTGCAGGGCCTGGCTGAGGGTGACCGGGGTATTGCCCATGTTGCGGCTGGTCAGCTTCAGTTTCAGCTCAGCGCCCAGTTCCACCAGCAACTTCAGCTCCACGTCGTGGGGCCAGTCGGGCAGCTTGCCCTGCGCTTCGGGCAGCTCGAACTCGATACGCAGCCCGTCGCCCGCTTCTTCGATGCCCAGCAGTTGCCAGTCACGGGTCCGCGCCAGGCCGTGGGCAGGTGCCTGTTCGCCGTGGTACATGGCCTGCACGGCCTGTGGGTTGCGCTGCAGGTTGCCGAACCACGGCCAGCATACCGGTACCCCGGCACGCACCGACTTGCCCTGGCGGAAGATGGCCTGGTCGCTCAGCCACAACAGCGGTGGCTGGCCAACGCACTGGTAGCTGAGGATCTGCGCGCCCTGCTGGGCGATCAGTAGTTCGGCGTGGTTGCTGCTGATACGCCAGCAGTTGAGTTCGCCATGTTGCTCGCTTACGACCTGGAAGGAAGCCATTGTGTTCATCTCATTGATTGCCAGTGGGCCTTGGACCCGGGCACATGCAATGAGTTTACCGCCGGCGTGGCTCAGCGACGAGGTACGGAGCGGGTACGGCCACTGCCATCGATGGCGACGAAGACGAACACCGCTTCGGTGACCTTGCGCCATTCGCTGGACAGCGGGTCGTCGCTCCACACTTCGACCATCATCTGGATCGAGCTGCGGCCGATTTCCAGGGTCTGGGTATAGAAGGACAATTGTGCGCCAACGGCCACTGGCACCAGGAAAGCCATGCGGTCGATGGCCACGGTGGCTACACGGCCGCCGGCGACACGGCTGGCCATGGCGGTACCGGCCAGGTCCATCTGGGCGACCAACCAGCCGCCAAAGATATCGCCAAACCCGTTGGTCTCGCGCGGGAGTGCGGTGATCTGCAAGGCCAGGTCGCCTTGCGGGATAGGATCTTCTTGTTCGAGCTCAATCATGCGATGGGGCCTCTGACCCGTGACGCTTTTCGTTGGTGTGGCGCAAAGGCCGGGTAAACGATTCAGCTTGAAACATACTACGCCGATTTCGTTTCACTGGGCGGCCGTAGGGAAACTCTGCGAAACCGCCTGACAATAATGACCGGCGTTTTCGCACAACATCCCACGTTAGCAGCAACCGTTTCCTACGAATCGCCAGTATATAGAGCATAACGGCCAGCGACGACCGCGCATTCATGAATATGTGTATGGATTTTGTATCGCTTTCGGCGCAGCTCGGCAATTTGCTATCTTCGTCCGTTACCAATCCAGAAGCCGCGTGCCAAGCGGCCTGCATGCCCCTACAAAGAGAACAATCAGCGATGACCTCCGTGCCGAGCAGTATCGAGCAGCCCTCGCGGCCGCTGACCCGCAGTGACTACAAGACTCTCTCTCTGTCCGCATTGGGCGGCGCGCTGGAGTTCTACGACTTCATCATCTTCGTGTTTTTCGCCACGGTGGTCGGCAAGCTGTTCTTCCCCGCCGACATGCCCGAATGGCTGCGCCTGATGCAGACCTTCGGCATTTTCGCCGCCGGCTACCTGGCGCGACCGCTGGGCGGCATCATCATGGCCCATTTCGGTGACCTGCTCGGGCGCAAGAAGATGTTCACCCTGAGTATCTTCATGATGGCCCTGCCAACACTGATCATGGGCCTGTTGCCGACCTATGCGCAGATCGGCCTGTGGGCGCCGGTCCTGCTGTTGCTGATGCGCGTGATCCAGGGTGCGGCAATCGGTGGCGAGGTGCCGGGTGCCTGGGTGTTCGTGTCCGAGCACGTGCCGGCACGCAACACCGGCTACGCCTGCGGGACCCTCACGGCCGGCCTGACCGCGGGCATCTTGCTCGGCTCGCTGGTGGCGACCCTGATCAACAGCGTCTACAGCGCAGAGGAAGTGGCCGATTACGCCTGGCGTATCCCGTTCCTGCTTGGCGGTGTGTTCGGCCTGTTCTCGGTGTACCTGCGCCGCTGGTTGCACGAAACCCCGGTGTTTGCCGAGATGCAGCAGCGCAAGGCGCTGGCTGAGGAACTGCCGCTGCGTGCCGTGCTGCGTGACCATCGTGGCCCGATCGTGCTGTCGATGCTGCTGACCTGGATGCTGTCTGCCGGCATCGTGGTGGTCATCCTGATGACGCCGGCGCTGCTGCAGAGCATCTATCACATCAGCCCCACCGATTCCCTCAAGGCCAACAGCCTGGCAATCGTACTGCTCAGCTTCGGCTGCATCGGTGCTGGCAGCCTGGCCGACCGCTTTGGCGCGGGTCGGGTGTTCGTGATCGGCAGCCTGCTGCTGCTGGCGAGCTCCTGGACCTTCTACCACAGCCTGCCGACCCGGCCCGAGCTGCTGTTCCCGCTGTATGCAGTGACCGGTTTGTGTGTGGGTGTGATCGGTGCGGTGCCTTATGTGATGGTCAAGGCGTTTCCGGCGGTGGTGCGGTTCAGCGGGCTGTCGTTCTCGTACAACGTGGCCTACGCGATTTTTGGCGGGTTGACGCCGATGGTGGTGACTGCGCTGTTGAAAGTGAGCCCGATGGCGCCTGCCTACTATGTGGCCGGGTTGTGTGCCGTTGGTCTGCTGGTGGGGCTGTACCTGCTCAGCAACAAGCGCTGACCTGTTGCAGGAGCGGCCTTGTGTCGCGATGGGCTGCGCAGCAGCCCCGGCAATTCGTGCCGGGTTCGTCATGTCTGGGGCTGCTGCGCAGCCCATCGCGACACAAGGAGTTGCCAGGCAGCTGATGATGGCCTTTCATCCAATTGTCACATTCAAGTCATATCGTATTCATGCGGCCTGCAGATACTTGGGCCCGTTCCATCCAACACCCCCTATTCCTGCTAGGAGCAAGGCATGAAACTGAAGCGTTTGATGGCGGCCCTCACCTTTGCCGCCGCTGGCGTTGCAACCGCCAACGCGGTAGCCGCTGTCGATCCTGCAATCCCGACCTACACCAAGACCACCGGTGTTTCGGGCAACCTCTCCAGCGTCGGTTCCGACACCCTCGCGAACCTGATGACTCTGTGGGCCGAGGCCTACAAGAAGGAATACCCGAACGTAAACATCCAGATCCAGGCTGCCGGCTCCTCCACCGCGCCACCCGCGCTGACCGAAGGTACCGCCAACCTCGGCCCGATGAGCCGCAAGATGAAGGATGTCGAACTGCAGGCCTTCGAGCAGAAGTACGGCTACAAGCCAACCGCCATCCCGGTTGCCGTCGATGCCCTGGCCGTGTTCGTGCACAAGGACAACCCGATCAAGGGCCTGACCATGGCTCAGGTCGACTCCATCTTCTCGTCCACCCGCCTGTGTGGCGCCAAAGCCGACGTCAAGACCTGGGGTGACCTGGGCGTGACCGGCGACCTGGCCAACAAGCCAATCCAGCTGTTCGGCCGCAACTCGGTATCCGGCACCTATGGCTACTTCAAGGAAGAAGCCCTGTGCAAAGGCGACTTCAAGCCTAACGTCAACGAACAGCCTGGTTCGGCTTCGGTCGTGCAGTCGATCAGCTCCTCGCTGAACGGCATCGGCTACTCGGGCATTGGCTACAAGACCGCCAGCGTCAAGACTGTTCCCCTGGCCAAGAAAGAAGGCGGCGAGTTCGTTGAAGACAACGAAACCAACGCCCTGAACGGCAAATACCCGCTGTCGCGCTTCCTCTACGTCTACGTCAACAAGGCGCCGAACAAGCCTCTGGCCCCGCTGGAAGCCGAGTTCGTCAAGCTGGTGCTGTCGCAAGCTGGCCAGCAGGTCGTGGTGAAGGATGGCTACATCCCGCTGCCGGCCAAAGTCATCGACAAGACCCTGGCTGACCTGGGCCTGTCCCACGCCGGTAACGTCGTAAAGAAGTAACTGACTGAGGGGGAGGCCGGTACTGCTGCCTGGCCTCTTCCACGAATTCCCAGCCCGAAGCCAGGCTTCCTGTGCGGCGGGCTTTCGTGCGTCACTACATTGTCATGTTTTTGTCATACGGGACCGCTAGGGTGTGCGCATGAATGATCTGGCCAACTCCACAATGACTCCAAATTCCCAGCCCGAGCGGATTGACTTCAATACGCCGGAGTTGCAACGCAAGCGCCGCATGCGCGCACTCAAGGACCGCCTGACCCGCTGGTATGTACTGGTGGGCGGGCTTGCCGTGTTGGCGGCAATCACCCTGATCTTCTTCTACCTGGCCTATGTGGTACTGCCGCTGTTCCAGGGCGCCGAGTTGACCAGCAAGAAGGCGCTGGAGCCAACCTGGCTGCAACAGGATTCCGGCAAGCCGCTGATGATCGCGCTTGAAGAGCAGAACCTGGTGGGCATGCGCGTTTCGGACAAGGGCCAGGCACTGTTCTTCGATACCAAGACCGGTAACGCGCTCAAGCGGGTCGACCTGCCGCTGCCGGCAGGCGCCCAGGTGACCTCGATCAGTACCGACCAGCCGGGGAGCCCGCTGGTGGTGCTGGGCTTGTCCAATGGCCAGGCCCTGGTGTTCCACCACAGCTACAAGATTACCTACCCCGACAACAAGAAAACCATCGACCCCGGTATCGACTACCCGTACGGCGAGCAACCGTTCGTGCTCGATGACCAGGGCCAGGCGCTGGATCACGTCAGCGTCAACGTCAATGGCGACGTCCTGCTGCTGGCTGGCTCCACTGGCGCGCACCTGCAGGTGGTCGAGCTGACCCGTAGCGAAAACATGATGACCGGCGAGGTCACCACCGAGCAGAACCGCATTGAACTGCCGCAGATGACCGAAACGGTGAAGAACATCTTCATCGACCCGCGTCAGCATTGGCTGTACGTGATCAACGGCCGCGCCACTGCCGACGTCTTCAGCCTGCGTGACAAGAGCCTCAACGGCCGCTACAAGCTGTCTGACAGCGCGGACACCGAAATTACCGCCACGGCCCAGCTGGTTGGCGGCATCTCGCTGATCATGGGTGACTCCAAAGGTGGTCTGACCCAGTGGTTCATGGCCCGCGACCCGGATGGCGAGTCGCGCTTCAAGCAGATTCGCAGCTTCCAGATGGGCAAGGCGCCGATCGTGCAGATCGACGCCGAGGAGCGCCGCAAGGGCTTCATCGCCCTGGATGCCGAGGGCAAACTGGGCGTGTTCCACAGCACCGCGCACCGTACCCTGCTGGTCGAGCAGGCTGCCGAAGGCGCCGGCATCCTGGCCCTGTCGCCACGCGCCAACCGCATCATGATCGAAGAGGGCGGCAAGCTGCTGCCGCTGAGCCTGCGTAACCCGCATCCGGAAATTTCCTTCAGCGCGCTGTGGGGCAAGGTCTGGTACGAGAACTATGACGAGCCCAAGTACGTCTGGCAGTCGACTGCCTCGAATACCGACTTCGAGCCCAAGCTGAGCCTGTCGCCGCTGACCTTCGGCACCCTCAAGGCGGCGTTCTACGCCATGGTGCTGGCGGCGCCGCTGGCGATTGCCGCGGCCATCTACACCGCCTACTTCATGGCCCCGGGCATGCGCCGCAAGGTCAAGCCGGTGATCGAACTGATGGAAGCGATGCCGACGGTGATCCTTGGCTTCTTCGCCGGCCTGTTCCTCGCGCCCTACCTGGAAGGTCACCTGCCGGGTGTGTTCAGCCTGTTCGTGATCATGCCGATCGGCATCCTGGCAGCAGGCTTTGCCTGGAGCCGGCTGCCCGAGTCGATCCGCCTGCGCATTCCGGACGGCTGGGAGGCGGCCATCCTGATTCCGGTGATCCTGGTGATCGGCTGGTTCGCCTTGTACATGAGCCCGCTGCTGGAAACCTGGTTCTTCGGCGGCGACATGCGTCTGTGGATCACCCGCGACCTGGGTATCACCTACGACCAGCGCAACGCCCTGGTGGTGGGTATCGCCATGGGCTTCGCGGTCATCCCGAACATCTACTCCATCGCCGAAGATGCCGTGTTCAGCGTGCCGCGCAGCCTGACCCTGGGCTCCCTGGCGCTCGGCGCCACGCCCTGGCAGACCCTGACCCGCGTCGTCATCCTCACCGCCAGCCCGGGTATCTTCTCGGCGCTGATGATCGGTATGGGCCGTGCGGTGGGCGAGACCATGATCGTGCTGATGGCCACCGGCAACACCCCGGTGATGGAGCTGAACCTGTTCGAAGGCATGCGTACCCTGGCCGCCAACGTGGCGGTGGAAATGCCTGAATCGGAAGTCGGCGGCAGCCACTATCGCGTGTTGTTCCTGGCCGCGCTGGTATTGCTGATGTTCACCTTCATCATGAACACCTTGGCCGAGCTGATTCGCCAGCGTCTGCGCAAGAAATACTCGTCGCTTTGATAGAAAGGTAGCGATCCGTGAAAAAGGATTCCCTCAAAGGCTGGTTCAAGAGCGGCGCCCCAGGCGTCTGGATGAGCGGCGGCGCGGTGGCCATGGCGGTGATCATGACCGTCGGCCTGCTGGCGGTAATTGCCGTGCGCGGCCTGGGCCACTTCTGGCCGGCCGACCTTGTCCAGGCCACCTACAAGGTGCCGGGCCAGGCCGATCACGTCGTCATCGGCGAAGTGGTGCAGAAGGAGGAAGTACCCCGGGCCCGTCTGAAGGGCGCCGGCTTGCCGGTACCTGACCAGGGCCCGGAGTTCATGACCCGAGAGCTGATCAAGGTGGGTAACCGCGATCTCAACGGCAGCGACTTCACCTGGGTAGTCGGAGAGTGGCTGGTCGATGAACAGCACCCAGCCGACCTGATGGCGCTGGAGCGCCGCGAGTGGGGCAACTTCTACGGTTACCTGGTCAGCGTCAAGGAAGAGGGCCGCGTGGTCGCCGAGGGGCCTGCCGCCTGGAACGAGCTGCAGGCCCGGCTCAAGCGCGCCAACCAACTCAACCGCGAGCTGCAAAGCCTTGAGAAGAAGGACATTGGTGCCATCAACCATGGCCTTGAACGCCTGCGCCTGCAGGCCCGCAAGCTGGAACTGGACGGCAAGCTGGATGCCGCTGCCCAGGCCGACATGGACGCCGACCGCGCCGAGCTGAACAGCCGCTACAAGGCCATCGAAGAGCGCCTGACCGGCCTGCACCAGGCGTTTGCGCGCGACAGCCTGGTGGCTCGCGATGCCAATGGCCGGGAAGTGGAGATCAACCTGAGCAAGGTGGTGCACGCCATCCAGCCGAACGGCATGTCGGGCTTCACCAAGCTGGCCAGCTACTTTACCAAGGTGTGGGAGTTCCTCAGCGACGACCCGCGCGAGGCCAACACCGAAGGCGGTATTTTCCCGGCCATCTTCGGTACCGTGATGATGACCTTGATCATGGCCGTGATCGTTACCCCGTTCGGGGTGCTGGCGGCCGTCTACCTGCGCGAATACGCCAGGCAGGGCCCGGTGACCCGGCTGATCCGCATCGCGGTGAACAACCTGGCCGGGGTGCCGGCGATCGTCTATGGCGTATTCGGCCTGGGCTTCTTCGTCTACGTGCTGGGCGGCTCGATCGACCGCCTGTTCTTCCCCGAGGCATTGCCGGCACCCACCCTGGGTACCCCGGGCCTGCTATGGGCATCGCTGACCCTGGCGTTGCTGGCCGTGCCGGTGGTGATCGTCGCCACCGAGGAAGGCCTGGCGCGTATCCCGCGCACCGTGCGCGAGGGCTCGCTGGCCCTGGGCGCGACCAAGGCCGAGACCTTGTGGAAAATCGTCTTGCCCATGGCCAGCCCGGCCATGATGACCGGCATGATCCTGGCCGTGGCCCGCGCCGCCGGTGAAGTGGCGCCGCTGATGCTGGTGGGGGTGGTCAAGCTGGCGCCGTCGCTGCCAGTGGACGGCAACTACCCGTACCTGCACCTGGACCAGAAGATCATGCACCTGGGCTTCCACATCTATGACGTCGGCTTCCAGAGCCCCAACGTCGAAGCCGCGCGGCCACTGGTGTACGCCACGGCGCTGCTGCTGGTGTTGGTAATCGCGGCCCTCAACCTCTCGGCAGTGTGGATCCGCAACCACCTGCGCGAAAAGTACAAGGCCCTCGACAGCTGATCCTGATCGCAAGCGTGCCGCCCCATGTGGCGCGGCCCTTTGAAACGAATTGTTAGCGTATGGAGTTGACCATGCAGCAAGAATCCCACGCCCACGGCATCGACATGTCTGCCCTGGGCCGCGACAAGCAAGGCCTGCGCCTGGCCGAAGAAACCGTGGCCATCGAAGTACCGGGCCTGAGCCTGTTCTACGGCGACAAGCAAGCGCTGTTCGACGTGCAGATGAACATCCCCAAGCAGCGCGTGACCGCCTTCATCGGCCCGTCCGGCTGCGGCAAGTCGACCCTGTTGCGTACCTTCAACCGCATGAACGACCTGGTTGACGGCTGCCGCGTGGAAGGCGCCATCAACCTGTACGGCACCAACATCTACCGCAAGGGCGAAGACGTGGCCGAGCTGCGCCGCCGTGTCGGCATGGTGTTCCAGAAGCCCAACCCGTTCCCCAAGACCATCTATGAGAACGTGGTCTACGGCCTGCGTATCCAGGGCATCAACAAGAAGCGCGTGCTCGATGAAGCGGTCGAGTGGGCGCTGAAGGGTGCGGCCCTGTGGGACGAGGTCAAGGACCGCCTGCACGATTCGGCCCTGGGCCTGTCCGGCGGCCAGCAGCAGCGCCTGGTCATCGCCCGCACCATCGCCGTGGAGCCGGAGGTGTTGCTGCTCGACGAACCGTGCTCGGCGCTGGACCCGATCTCGACCCTGAAGGTCGAGGAACTGATCTACGAATTGAAATCCAAGTACACCATCGTCATCGTGACCCACAACATGCAACAGGCGGCGCGGGTCTCCGACTACACCGCGTTCATGTACATGGGCAAGCTGGTCGAATTCGGCGATACCGATACCCTGTTCACCAACCCGGCGAAGAAGCAGACCGAAGACTACATCACCGGTCGCTACGGCTAGCAGCCCTGCGGCACAGGGAACCAGACGATTACTTGAAGCTTTGAGCTTCTTCGCGGAGCGAATGATGATCAACAAAGAAAGCCTTACCCATCACATTTCCCAGCAGTTCAACGCCGAGCTCGAAGAGGTGCGCAGCCACCTGCTGGCCATGGGCGGGCTGGTCGAGAAACAGGTCAACGACGCGGTCACCGCGCTGATCGAGGCCGATTCCGGCCTGGCCCAGCAAGTGCGCGAGGTCGACGAGCAGATCAACCAGATGGAGCGCAACATCGACGAGGAGTGCCTGCGTATCCTGGCCCGTCGTCAGCCGGCGGCGTCCGACCTGCGCCTGATCATCAGCATCTCCAAGTCGGTGATCGACCTGGAGCGCATTGGTGACGAGTCGACCAAGATCGCCCGCCGTGCCATCCAGTTGTGCGAGGAAGGCGAGTCGCCGCGCGGCTACGTCGAGGTGCGCCACATCGGCGACCAGGTGCGCAACATGGTCCGCGACGCGCTGGACGCCTTTGCCCGCTTCGACGCCGACCTGGCGTTGTCGGTGGCCCAGTACGACAAGACCATCGACCGCGAATACAAGACCGCCCTGCGCGAGCTGGTGACCTACATGATGGAAGACCCGCGCTCGATCTCGCGGGTACTGAGCGTGATCTGGGTGCTGCGTTCGCTGGAGCGTATCGGCGACCACGCGCGCAACATCTCCGAGCTGGTGATCTACCTGGTGCGCGGCACCGATGTGCGCCACATGGGCCTCAAGCGCATGACGGCAGAAGTGCAGGGCACTGCAGTCGATGACGGCGAAAAAGCTAATGTTCCGGCTGAACCTGACGATAAATAAGGTTGCTCCCGAGCATCGACGCCCGGCCTTGGCCGGGCGTTTTCGTTTGCGGTCGAGGAGCCGGCAGGCACCCGCGAACGATGTGAAGAAGTCCCGGCGTGACCAGGTTGTAGCAAATGGCCATTATTCGGCGGTAGGCTAGCCGGGATTCAGAAGGAGTATCGATGAGTAAAGTGAATGTGCTGGTTGTGGATGACGCTCCGTTCATCCGTGACCTGGTCCGCAAATGCCTGCGCAATGCCTTCCCGGGCATGACCATCGACGATGCCGTCAATGGTCGCAAGGCTATGGCGCTGCTGGGCAAGGAAGCGTTCGACCTGGTCCTGTGCGACTGGGAGATGCCGGAAATGTCCGGCCTGGAACTGCTCACCTGGTGCCGTCAGCAGCCTGAGCTGAAAAACCTGCAGTTCATCATGGTGACCAGCCGTGGCGACAAGGAAAACGTGATTCAGGCGATCCAGGCCGGCGTTTCCGATTTTGTCGGCAAGCCGTTCACCAACGAGCAATTGCTGACCAAGGTGAAAAAGGCCCTGAGCAAGATCGGCAAGCTCGACAGCGTGATGAGCAGCGGCCCTGCGCGAATCAACTCGGCGTTCGCCAACGATTCGCTGAGCGCGCTGACGGCCGGCAAACCGGAAGTGGCAAAAATCACCGCCCCCGCAGCGGCGCCGGCACCTGCCAGGCCGTTGGTCAGCGCTGCTGCTGCTGCTCCCGCTACGCCAGCACCGACCGGCCGTGGCCAGGGCCAGCTGCGCCTGGCCAGTGGCATGCAGGCCTGCGTGATCAAGGCGCTGAGCCTGAAAGAGGCCTTGTTGGTGGTTCGCCGTGGCGAAACCCTGCCGCAGGTGCTGGAAGGCGCCGTGCTGAACCTGGAGCAGGGGGAGAACGCCGAAGTCGCGCGTCTGAACGGTTACCTGCATGCCATCGTGGCGCTGGAGCCCAAGCCCGACAGTGACTGGCTGCAATTGACGTTCAAGTTCGTCGACCAGGACGCCCAGAAGCTCGACTACCTGTCGCGCCTGATTGCCCGCGGCACTGCGCAGAAGCACTTCACCCCGGGCGCCTGACCCTCGGCCCCGCGCCGCTTTCTTTGTAGCGGCGGCCTTGCGTCGCGAAAGGGCTGCAAAGCAGCCCCGGAAATCGATACGGCAACGCCGAAATCCTGGGCGGCCTTGCAGCCCTTTCGCGATGCAAGGCCGCCCCTACAAAAGCCTGCACAACCGTTGTGCCATCCGACCAACTGTCATACCCGCCGTAAAACTGGCTGCTAGTCTTCGACAGACCATAACTGTCAAAAAGCCACCATCATGCCTGCCCGCCTGCTGCTGTTCTGTGCACTGCTCATGGCTTCGGCGTCCAGCCTGGGCATGACTACCTACACGATCAACGATGATGGCCGTGTAACCTCCTATACCGACCGGCCTGGTCCCCGTGCCAAACCCTTGGTGCAGCGCGTGCCCATGGTCGAAATGCACGAAGGCCAGGTGCAGCTGAACGCGATAACCTTCGACGGTGGCGTCAGCTTCTCGGCCCGCAATCAATTGCATGTGCCGGTAGAAGTGGAGTTGCGGCTGGACAACCTGGTGAATGCCCAGGGCGGCAATGCACCGCGTATCGTGCGCCGGCTACTGCCCCCGCATAGCACGCAGATGCTCAGCGTGCTCCGTGGGCGGCCTGGCATGTTGCTGAACTATCGCTCCACCCTGCTGCAGGCCATGGGCGACCCGGGCAGGCGGCCCCAGGGCTTTCGCTATGCCTTCCCTTGGCTGGGTGGCCCGTTCCGTGTGACTCAGGGCCCCAATGGCCGAGTCAGCCATTTTGGGCCGAAAGGGCGTTATGCCATGGACATTGCCATGCCCGAGGGCACCACCATCATTGCGGCGCGGGAAGGCGTAGTGGTGAAGACGGAGAACCGCCAGAGCGGGCGCGGGCCGAACCCGTCGGGCAATTTCGTGCGGATCCTGCACCCGGACGGCACCATGGGCGTCTACCTGCACCTGATGCGCGGTTCGGTGGTCGTGACGGAAGGGCAGCGGGTGCGGCAGGGGCAGATGCTGGCCAAGTCAGGCAACACGGGCAACAGTACCGGGCCGCACCTGCATTTCGTGGTGCAGCGCAATGTGGGGTTGGCGCTTGAGTCGATACCGTATCAGTTCGACAGGCCGATCAACGGGTTACCGGACTTCACCGCGGGCAACCCTTGAGTTTGCCGGGCCTGCTTCGCAGGCCATCGCGACACAAGGCCGCTCCTACGGGGACATGCGGTCCTCTGCAGGAGCGGCCTAGTGCCGCGATGGGTTCCTACGGGACACGCGGTCCTCTGTAGGAGCGGCCTTGTGTCGCGATGGGCTGCGCAGCAGCCCCATAGGCATTCAATCCAGCTTGAGCACCTTGGCCAGGACGATCTTCGGCCCTTTCATCTTCTTGATGATGATGCGCAGCCCTTCGACCTCCAGCACTTCCTCTTCTTCAGGCACGCGCTTGAGCGTCTCATAGACCAGCCCGGCCAACGTTTCTGCCTCGATGTGGTCAAGGTCGACACCCAGCAGGCGCTCGACCTTGAACAGCGGCGTGTCGCCGCGTACCAGCAGCTTGCCCGGCTGGTAGGCGAGAATGCCGCGTTCGGCCTTGCGGTGCTCGTCCTGAATGTCGCCAACCAGCACTTCCAGCACGTCTTCCATGGTCAGGTAGCCAATCACCTTGCCATCGGCTTCCTCGACCAGCACGAAATGCGCGCCGCCCTTGCGGAACTGCTCCAGCAGCTGGGCCAGCGGCATGTGCCGCGACACGCGCTCCAGCGGCCGGGCGAGGTCGTCCAGGTCGATGGTTTCGGGCAGGTGTTCGAGTTCTGCCAACTCCAGCAGCAGGTCCTTGATGTGCAGCAGGCCGGTGAACTCCTCGCGCTCGGCGTCGTACACCGGGTAGCGGCTGAACTTGTGGCGACGCACCAGTGCCAGGATCTGCTTCAACGGCGCATGGGCGTCGATGCTGACCATGTCCTCGCGCGAGTTGGCCCAGTCGACGACCTCCAGCTCGCCCATTTCCACCGCCGAGGCCAATACGCGCATGCCCTGGTCGCTCGGGTCCTGGCCACGGCTGGAGTGCAGGATCAGCTTGAGTTCCTCACGGCTGTAATGGTGCTCGTGGTGCGGGCCGGGTTCGCCCTGGCCGGCGATGCGCAAGATGGCGTTGGCGCTGGCATTGAGCAGGTAGATGGCCGGGTACATGGCCCAGTAGAACAGGTACAACGGCACGGCAGTCCATAGCGACAGCAGCTCTGGCTTGCGGATAGCCCAGGACTTGGGCGCCAGCTCGCCGACCACGATGTGCAGGTACGAGATGACGAAGAAGGCGACGAAGAACGAGATGGCCTTGATCAGCTCGGGCGTGTCGACGCCCAGGTAGGCCAGCAATGGCTCCAGCAGGTGGGCGAAGGCTGGCTCACCGACCCAGCCCAGGCCGAGGGAGGCGAGGGTGATACCGAGCTGGCAGGCCGACAGGTAGGCATCGAGCTGGTTGTGTACCTTGCGCAGGATGTTGCCGCGCCAGCCATGCAGCTCGGCGATGGACTCGACGCGGGTGGCCCGCAGCTTGACCATGGCGAATTCGGCGGCAACGAAGAAACCGTTGAGCAGCACCAGCAGCAAGGCAAAGATGATCATGCCGAAATCGGCGAATAACGAGGTGAGGCTGATACCAGGGGAAGGGTCCATGATGGAGTTTTTACGGGTTCCGTCTTTGAGATCGAGAGAAAAAAAGTGCCAGCTCCAGCTGGCACAGGGGGTCCAATGTAGCGGCTGGGGCGGCAAAAGCAAAGGGTGATGGTCTGGTCGCGGCCGCTGTGGCGGCGGGCGCGCCCGCCAAGGGCTGCGCTGCAGCCGCGGTTTCAGCCCTTGCCGCTAGCCAATTGTGCCGGGGCAAAATGACAGGTGAAGGTGCTGCCGTGCCCCGGCACGCTGCTGATCTCCAGCCTGCCGCGGTGGCGCATCAACACATGCTTGACGATCGCCAGCCCCAGCCCGGTGCCACCGGTATTCGATGCGCGGCTGGAGTCGACCCGGTAGAAGCGTTCGGTCAGGCGCGGCAGGTGCTTGGCATCGATCCCTACCCCCGAGTCCTGCACCGACAGGTGCGCGCCCTGGGCGTCGGCCCACCAGCGGATACGGATGCTGCCCTCGTCCTGGGTGTACTTCACCGCGTTGAATACCAGGTTGGAGAAGGCACTGCGCAGCTCCGACTCACTGCCCTTGAGCTTCACCCCAGGCGCCGCTTCGAGGGTAATGCGCTGGTTGCGCGGCCCGGACAGGGCCTGGGCGTCGTTCTTGATCGCCGCAAGCAAGGCATCGACCGCCACCGGCTGGTTGTCCGACGGGTAGTCGGTGGCTTCCAGTTTGGCCAGCAGCAGCAGGTCGTTGAGCAGGGTCTGCATGCGCGAGCCCTGTTGGCTCATCTGCTGCAGGGCGCGGCCCCAGCGCGGGTTCACGTCTTCGACGTTGTCGAGCAGGGTTTCCAGGTAGCCGGTGATTACCGTCAGCGGTGTGCGCAGCTCGTGGGACACGTTGGCGACGAAGTCCTTGCGCATCTGTTCCAGCTGGTGGATGCGGGTCACGTCGCGCACCAGCATCAGGTGTTCGTTGTTGCCGTAGCGGGTGATATGCAGCTGCAAGCGCATACGGTCGTTGATCGGCGAGGGGATTTCCAGCGGTTCGAGGTAGTTTCCCGCCTCGAAGTATTCCTTGAAGCGCGGGTGGCGGACCAGGTTGGTGACTTGCTGGCCGCCGTCCTGCGGCGTCTTGAAGCCCAGCAAGGTTTCGGCGGCGCGGTTCCACCATTCGAGGTTGCCGTCGCTGTCGAGCATGATCACCGCATCACGCAGCGCGGCGGTGGACTCCTGCACCCGGTCGATCACCGCCTGCAGGCGGCCACGCACGCGTTGGTCGCGGCGTTGCAGGTGGTAGATGCTGTCGAACACCTCGCCCCACAGGCCATAGCCATCGGGTGGTGCTTCATCGGGTTGGTGGTTGCGCAGCCAGTCGTGCAGGCGCAGCAGTTGCTTGAGGGTCCAGCCCAGGTAGAGCGCCAGGCCGATGGCCAGGCTCCAGCCATAATAGCCGCTGGCCAGCCCGCCGATGAGGCAGACGGTAATCAGCAGCAGCAGGTGGCGGATCAGGGTGGCGTGCCAGTTCTGGTTCAATTGACTGTCCTTGTACAACGACGTGCAGCTTGGCGCTTTTGAACTCGATCAGCTTTTGGTCGAGAAGCGGTAGCCGGTGCCCCGGACGGTTTGTACCAGATTTTCGTAGGCTTCACCCAATGCCTTGCGCAGGCGGCGGATGTGCACGTCGACGGTGCGCTCCTCGACATAGACGTTGCCGCCCCACACCTGGTCCAGCAGTTGCCCACGGGTGTAGGCGCGCTCCTGGTGGGTCATGAAGAACTGCAGCAGGCGGTATTCGGTGGGGCCCATCTCGGCCGGCTTGCCATCGATGGTGACACGGTGGCTGATCGGGTCGAGCAGCAGGCCGCCGACTTCGATCGGTGCCTCGCTGTCGCTGGGGCCGGTGCGGCGCAGTACGGCTTTCAGGCGCGCAACCAGTTCGCGTGGCGAGAACGGCTTGGTGATGTAGTCGTCAGCACCCACCTCCAGGCCCTGGATCTTGTTGTCCTCTTCGCCCTTGGCGGTGAGCATGATGATTGGAATATCACCGGTCAGCTCATCGCGCTTGAGGCGGCGGGCCAGCTCGATGCCGGAGGTGCCCGGCAGCATCCAGTCGAGCAGGATCAGGTCCGGCTTGCGGTCGACGATGATCGCATGGGCCTGTTGGGAGTTTTCTGCTTCCAGGCAGTCATAGCCGGCCATTTCCAGGGCAACGGCGATCATCTCGCGAATGGGCGCTTCGTCGTCGACGATCAGTATGTTCCTGCCAACCATGCTCAAAACCTCTCCTGGATACGATGTCTTGGCCCGCATTAGATAACGGAATTATTGCAGCTGTGTGACAGGCTGTTGGCCGTTCTGGCGACATTCCGTGACTCAACTAGGCTTGAAAGGGCTGTTTTGCCGCAACCCGAACTCAACCCCCCGAAACGATGATGAATCCAATGACACGACATACGCTGAGCTGGATGGCCCTTTTCACTGCGCTGGCGCTACCGGGGGTGGCCTCGGCCGAGCATGCGATGGAGAAGGGCGGCATGTTGGTCGACCCCGCCGGCATGACCTTGTATACCTTCGACAAGGATACGGGCGGCAAGTCGATGTGCAATGACGGTTGTGCCAGCAACTGGCCGCCGCTGATGGTCAAGGCCACTGACGAACCGGCCGAGGGCAAGTGGACCGTGGTGATGCGCGATGATGGTTCCAAGCAGTGGGCCTATGATGGCAAGCCGCTATATACCTTCATCAAGGACAAGAAGGCCGGGGACATGACCGGTGACGGCGTGAAGGACGTCTGGCACGTCGCCAAGCCTTGAGATAGCCGGGGCCGCTGCGCGGCCCATCGCGACGCAAGGCCGCTCCTACAGGAGTGCGCGATCCCCTGTAGGAGCGGCCTTGTGTCGCGAAAGGGCTGCAAAGCAGCCCCAGAACCCTCAGCGCAATGCGTAATCCAGCACTACCCCGATAAACACCAGCATCCCCGCCCAGTGGTTGTGCAGGAACGCCTTGAAGCATGACTCCCGGTCCAGCTTGCGCGTCGACCAGTACTCCCAGGCAAAGCACGCCGCCGCGCCCAACAGGCCGAGGTGGAACCAGCCGCCCAGCTCGAAGCGGTTACCCGCCAGCAACAGGCAGCCCAGCGACAGCAACTGCAAGGTCAGGATGATGGTGCGGTCGGCGTCGCCGAACAGGATCGCGGTCGACTTCACGCCAATCTTCAGGTCGTCATCTCGGTCGACCATGGCGTAGTAGGTGTCGTAACCCACCGTCCACAGCAGATTGGCGATGTACAACAGCCAGGCACTGGCCGGCAGTTCGCCACCGGCTGCGGTGAAGGCCATGGGAATGCCCCATGAATAGGCCGCCCCCAGCACCACCTGTGGGTAGTAGGTGTAGCGCTTCATGAATGGGTAGCAGAACGCCAGCGCCACCGCGCCGAACGATAGCCACACCGTGCGGCTGTTGGTGCACAACACCAGCAGGAAACTCACCCCGACCAGGATGGCGAACAGCGCCAGCGCCTCGCGCGGACGGACCCGACCACTGGCCAGGGGGCGGTCGGCGGTGCGTTTGACGTGGCCGTCCACCTTGCGGTCGGCAAAGTCGTTGATGCAGCAGCCTGCGGCGCGCATCAGCACCACGCCGAGGCCGAAGATCAGCACGTTGGCCACGGTTGGTGAGCCGTTGCCGGCAATCCATACCGCCGACAAGGTTGGCCACAGCAGCAGGTAGATCCCGATCGGCCGGTCCATGCGGCTGAGCTGGATGAAGTCCCAGGCCCGCGGGTGCAAGCGGTTGAGCGACTTGAGCAGTTGCAGGTACATCAGCGGGTCTCCTCCCTGGCCGCTTGCCACAGGGCTGGCAGGAACACTTCTGCCACCAGCAGGTCCAGGCCGCCACGTTCAAAGCGTGAGCGGCGGCCCCATAGCGCCGTATGGGCGGCTTCGCCAGGCAACCAGGCCTGTGGGTAACTGCACACCTCGATCGGGTGGCGGATGAACGCCTGGTCGCAGAACAGCAACTCGCCCAGCGAGCGGCTGCCCAGGGTTTCCAGGTCCAGCCCGCCACGCTCCAGGGCTGTGCGGCTGGCGACGCTGCGGGCGAACACCCAGGGTTGGCCGTGGCCACGCAGGTATACCTCGCGCACCCAGCCTTCGGCACCCGCGGCGATACCCAGGGCCTGGCATTCGTCATCGCGCAGCGGCTGCCAGCCTTCGAACAGTGGCGTGACGCTGAAGTGGTCGTCGGACAGGCGGGTCAGGCGGCGGGTCAGGGAGCCTTCGTCGAACAGCCAGTCCAGGGTGGGCTGGTCGATGCCGGTCGCCAGCTGTGAATACGGCAGCCACGCGACAGCGGCTGCTTGCGGGGATTCGTACGACACGTCGGTCTGCTTGTTACATCCAGAGAGGCGGCGAGCTTAGCATGATTGCCCCGACTGCTTGCATACTGCTGGCAGGGCCGATACAAAGCCCCCACGAATCGCGCACTGCTTCTTCGCCGGTGAACCCGTCCCCACAGGCTGCGCGGTCGCTGTAGGAGCGGCTTTAGCCGCGAAGAGGCCCTTGGCAGCGCCACCAAGCCCCAACGAACCGAGGAAAACGACCTGATGAAAAAGTGGCAATGTATTGTCTGCGGCCTGATCTACGACGAGGCTGAAGGCTGGCCCGACGACGGCATCGCCCCCGGCACCCGTTGGGAAGATGTACCGGAAGACTGGCTTTGCCCCGACTGCGGTGTCGGCAAGAGCGACTTTGAAATGATCTCCATCGCCTAATCGAGGAACGCACGACATGACGTCCCCTGTGGTAATCATCGGTACCGGCCTGGCGGGCTACAACCTGGCCCGCGAATTTCGCAAGCTCGATGCGCAGACACCGTTGCTGCTGATCACCGCCGATGACGGTCGTTCCTACTCCAAGCCCATGCTCTCCACTGGCTTCGCCAAGCACAAGGACGCCGATGGCCTGTGCATGGCCGAACCGGGAGCCATGGCCGAACAACTGAATGCGGAAATCCGTACCCATACGCGTATCAGCGGCATCGACCCTGGCCACAAGCGCCTGTGGGTCGGGGAGGAAGCGGTGGAATATCGCGACCTGGTGCTGGCCTTGGGCGCCCAGACGGTACAAGCACCGATCGACGGCGATGGCGGCGACCTGGTGTTCCCCATCAACGACCTGGAAGACTACGCCCGTTTTCGCGCCGCCGCCTGTGGCAAGCGGCGCGTGCTGATTCTGGGTGCCGGCCTGATCGGCTGCGAATTCGCCAACGACATGAGCCTGGGCGGCTTCCAGGTCGACGTGGTGGCACCGTGCGAACAGGTCATGCCTACCTTGCTGCATCCCGCTGCGGCGACGGCGGTGCAGGCCGGGCTGGAAGGCTTGGGCGTACGTTTCCACCTGGGCCCGGTGCTGGCCCGTCTTGAAAAGGTGGGCCAGGGCCTGGCGGCGCACTTGTCCGACGGCAGCGTGATCGCCTGCGACCTGGTGGTCTCGGCCATCGGCCTGCGCCCGCGCACTGACCTGGCCGCCGCCGCTGGCCTGCAGACCAACCGCGGCATCAGCGTGGACCGCCAGTTGCGCACCTCGCATGCCAATATCTTTGCCCTTGGCGACTGTGCCGAGGTGGATGGCATCAATCTGCTTTATGTCATGCCGCTGATGAGCTGTGCCCGCGCCTTGGCGCAAACCCTGGCCGGCAACCCGACGACGGTCGCCTATGGGCCGATGCCGGTGACTGTGAAAACCCCGGCCTGCCCCCTGGTGGTCTCGCCGCCACCGCAGGGCCACGAAGGTACCTGGCAAGTCGAGGGGCAGGGCAGCGACCTCAAGCTGCTCTGCCTCGATGCCGAAGGCAAGCTGCTGGGCTACGCCCTCACCGGGGCGGCGGTGATGGAGAAGCTGGCGCTGAATCGCCAGTTGCCAGCCGTGATGGCATAAATAGCTGGTGTTCTGTCGGATTTATCCTGTTGTTGCCTGCACAATGGCCGCCCAGATACTGGCGCGGCCCCGGTGCACGTGCCATCCTCACTCCCGTCTGCCGCAGATTAGAGCCTGCGGTGCCTTGAGCGCTGCTCCCAGAGGCAGCACGGCATAACAACAAGAATTCCGTCAAAGAGGCTTCACTATGCGCAAACCAGAACTCGCCGCCGTCATCGCCGAAAAGGCCGATCTGACCAAGGACAAGGCCAATCAGGTGTTGAACGCGATTCTCGACAGCATCACCGGTGCCCTGGACAAGGACACCGTGACCCTGGTCGGCTTCGGCACCTTCGAAAAACGTCATCGTGGCGCGCGTACCGGCAAGAACCCGCAAACCGGCGAGCCGGTCAAGATCAAGGCCAGCAATACCGTAGCCTTCAAGCCAGGCAAGAACCTGCGCGACAGTGTCAACGTACCCGCCAAGCCGGCCAAGAAAGGCAAGTAATCGCGTCCAGATGACGCAGTGCCAGCCAAACGGGCGCCGCCAAGGCGCCCGTTATGCTTTCTGCAGGCAAAATGTTTCGAACTTGTATAAACCGTTCTGGAAAAGGATAAACTGCGCGCTTTAGTCACTTTTAGTTCGAGGCGCGTTGATGAAGTTTCGCTTTCTTCTCTGGGCCATGGGATGGTTGATGGCCCGGGCCAGCCGTAACAACCCGGCATTCCAGCAGCAGCTCAAGGGCAAGGACCTGGTGTTCCAGATGCAGACCCTGGACGGCAAGGTCGCCCGGCACTTCATCGTCAGCAACGAGCGCATCAGCAGCAAGGGCGGTGCCCACCCGCAGCCGGCCTTCGCCATTGCTTTCAAGGACGCCGCCTACGGCTTTGCCACGATGCAGGCGAGCAACAAGCAGCTGGCGTTCATGCAGGGGATTCAGGACAAGCACATCCAGATCAAGGGCAACCCGGCGTTGGTGATGTGGTTCCAGGGGTTGATGAAGTACCTGAAGCCGAAGAAGTAGGGCCGCAAAGCGGCCCCATGGCCTTAATGCGGTGCGTGGAACTGCGAAGCCAGTTCACGCAACAGGTTCTCTGCCTCGAGCACCTTGTTCACGACTTCCTCGGCCTTGTCACGGGTAATCCCCAGGCGCTCCAGCAGCTCCTCGGGAATCTCCTCCTGCGGCCCCGTGCCGATTCCCCGTGCGCGCAGCAGACGGGTGGTCAGGCAGACCAGGTTGGGGAACGCCGAATACTCGCCATCATAGGTCGGGTCGTGCTGGAAGCGCAGCGCGGCCGCCAACTCTTCCGGCATGTCCCATAGCTTCATCAGCCAGGCACCGATCTGTTCGCGGCTGATGCCCAGCAGGTGTTGTTCCACATAGGTGTGGCACAGATGCGGGTTGACCTCCAGATGGCGGCAGATCAGCGAAAAGTGGGGTGGGAACACATGGGCCAGCAGCAAGTAGCCAAAATTGTGCAGCAACCCGGCCAGGTAGGTCAGGCCCGCCTCCGGGCGTTCAGCTCGCGGCATGGCACGGGTCAGGCCATCGATGACGGCGGCGGTATAGATTGACTGCTGCCAGTACGGCGTGGCCTGTTGCGGGTGGTCTTTCGGCAGGCTCAGGGTCTTGCCCAGCGCCAGGCCCAGAGCCAGGTTGATCACCAGGTCGAAGCCCAGCACCCGCACGATGGCATCTTCCACCGAGCGAATCTTGTGGGTCGAGCCGTAGTAGGGCGATGCCGCCCAGCTCACCACCTGCGCTGCCAGCGCCGGGTCGGTTTCGACCACCCCGGTGATGTCGTCGATGCTGGCGTTGGGGTCTACCCGCAGCTTGATGATCTTTTGCGCGGTGTCGGCCAAAGGCGGGATTTCGATGGTTTCTTCCAGGCGTTTCTGAATGCGTCTGGCGGTAAAAGCCTGTACTGCCTGGCTGATTTCCCGGGTGTCGTCATGGGGGCGGTCGAGGTTGGGGCTGATCGCTTCGACCTCGAGGCCGAAGCTGCTGGCGCTGGCCTTGACCAGCATGCGCTTGAAATGCGCGCGTTCGATTTCCAGCAACAGCCCGGTCTCGCCGGACTGGATATACACCCGTTCAGCGTCGAGCAGGCTCTTTTCGTACTGGCACGGTGAACTGGTCAATGCCGGGATACCCGGCAGGGCCTTGAGCTGGTGCTTGTCGAGCATCTGCTTCAGGCGCGCCATCGACACGGCGGTAAGCTGGCGCCCGGTCAGTTCGGCCAGGCGGTTGAGGTCCAGCAGCTGACTCTGCGGGAACAGCACCAGCAAGGCGCCGATTTCGTCATCGAGCAACACGGCCTGTACCCTTGACGCCGCCGGCAGTTGCGGATGCTCCACTACCTCACGGTAGGCCACGCCGAGCTTTTCGAGCAGCAGCCTGATGACGGAGGGTGCATGTGGGGTTGCGGTGTCCAGGGCGACTTCAGTCATGGTCCGTATCCACTGATTCCTTTAAACGCGAAGTATAACCAGCCTTGGGGTAAATCTGGATCCATTATGGAACCATCGTCACACTTGGCCATATTGCTGGCCATGCCGCAGCCAGCGGTCGAGCAACGGGCTGACATGCTCCGGCCAGCGCGCAAGCAGGGCCTGGGCGGCATCACGCACAGCCGGTAACAGGTCGGCATCGCGCATCAGGTCGGCGACCTTGAACTGCAGCAGGCCGGTCTGGCGGGTACCGAGCATTTCGCCCGGGCCGCGTAGCTCGAGATCTTTCTCGGCAATGATGAAGCCGTCGTTGGTTTCCCGCATGATCCCCAGGCGCTCGCGGCCGATCTGCGACAGTGGCGGGTGATACAGCAGCACGCAATGGCTGACGGCACTGCCCCGGCCAACCCGGCCGCGCAGCTGGTGCAACTGGGCCAGGCCCAGGCGCTCGGGGTTCTCGATGATCATCAGGCTGGCGTTGGGCACGTCAACGCCAACCTCGATGACCGTGGTGGCAACCAGCAGTTGCAGGTTGCCGGCCTTGAACTCGGCCATGACCTCGGCCTTTTCCGCCGGCTTCATGCGCCCGTGGATCAGCCCCACACGCAGCTCGCCCAGGGCGCTGCCCAGCTCCTCGTAAGTGCTTTCGGCGGCCTGGCAGGTCAGTTCCTCGGACTCTTCGATCAGGGTGCACACCCAATAGGCCTGGCGCCCTTCGGCGCAGGCCGCACGCACCCGCTCGACCACTTCGAAACGGCGGCTGTCGGCCACCAGCACGGTGTTCACCGGGGTACGCCCCGGCGGCAGTTCATCGAGTACCGACGTATCCAGGTCGGCATAGGCGCTCATGGCCAGGGTACGCGGGATAGGCGTGGCGGTCATGATCAACTGGTGCGGGCACAGTTCGCCGGCCACGCCTTTCTTGCGCAGGGCCAGGCGTTGCTGTACGCCAAACCGGTGTTGTTCGTCGATGATCGCCAGGGCCAGGTGCTTGAACTTCACCTCGTCCTGGAACAGCGCATGGGTGCCGACCACCATCGGTGCACCGTTGGCAATCTGCTCCAGGGCGCTGGCGCGGGCCTTGCCCTTGAGCTTGCCGGCCAGCCAGGCCACTTCGATGCCTAGCGGCTCGAGCCAGCGCTTGAAGGTGATGTAGTGCTGTTCGGCGAGAATCTCGGTGGGCGCCATCAACGCCACCTGGTAACCGGCTTCCAGCGCCTGCAGGGCGGCCAGCGCGGCGACCACGGTCTTGCCGGCGCCGACATCACCCTGCACCAGGCGCATCATCGGCTCGTGCTGGCTGAGGTCATAGGCGATTTCGTTGGCCACCCGCTGCTGCGCACCGGTCGGCTGGAAGCCCAGGTTGGCCAGGTATTGCGCCTGCAGGCGCCGGGCCTTGGGCAGTACCGGCGCGCGCAGGCTGCGCAGGCTCTCGCGCAGGCGCTGCTGCGACAGCTGGTGGGTCAGCAGCTCTTCGAAGGCCAGGCGGTGCTGGGCCCAGTGCTGGCCTTCGGCAAGCTCGTCGAGGTCGGCGTCGGCCGGCGGGTTGTGCAGGTAGCGGATGGCATCGTCCAGCGGGGCCAGCTGGTAGTCGCGGGCCAGTTCGGCGGGCAGCCAGTCCGGCAGGCTGCGCGGGCCGAGCAGGGCCAGGCTTTGCTGGCAGAGCAGGCGCAGGCGCTGCTGGGTAAGGCCCTCGGTGGACGGGTAGATCGGCGTCAGGGTCTGCTCCACCGGTGGTGGCGGCTCGTCGCCATTCAGCGCGCGGTACTCCGGGTGGTAGATTTCCAGGCCCGAGGCGCCGGGGCGCGCTTCGCCATAACAGCGCAGGTGGGTGCCGCGCTTGAGGCCTTCCTTCTGCGCATTGCTGAAGTGGTAGAAGCGCAGGCTCAGCACGCCACTGCCGTCACCCAGGCGCACCACCAGGCTGCGGCGTTTGCCCATGGTCACGTCGGCACCGCTGACCACGCCCTCGATCACTGCGTCCTGGCCGGGGCGTAGCTGGCCGATCGGCACCACGCGGGTGCGGTCCTGATAACGCAGGGGCAGGTGAAACAGTACGTCCTGCAGGTTTTCCAGGCCGACCTTGGCGAGTTTTTCTGCCATGGCCTCGCCAACCCCCTTGAGTACCGTGACCGGGACCTTCGACAGCTCACTCATGGCTCAGGCCGGTTGTTCCGCAGGGGCCTTGGCGACCGAGCAAAGGCGGATCGAGTCGGCGAGGATCTCGATGGCCTTCGGCCGCGGGAAGCTGGCGCGCCAGGCAATGGCCACGGTGCGGAAGGGTGCTGGTGCAGTCAGCGGGCGGACCTCGATGACACCCGGGGCGTAATGGTGACTGTGCACTGCCGACAGGGGCAGGATCGACACGCCAAGGCCCGAGGCGACCATGTGGCGGATGGTTTCCAGCGAACTGGACTCGACCGTGGTGTGCCTGGACCCTTCGCCGCCCTTGTTCAGGGTCGGGCAGGCTTCCAGCACCTGGTCGCGGAAGCAGTGGCCTTCACCGAGCAGCAGCAGGCTCTTGTCGTTGAGCATGGCGGTGTCGATGGTCTTTTTCGCTGTCCACGGGTGGTCGGCCGGCATCAGGGCGCAGAATGGCTCATCGTACAGCGGCAGGGTCAGCACATCGGCTTCGTTGAACGGCAGGGCGATGATCACCGCGTCCAGCTCGCCGTTGCGCAGCTTTTCGCGCAGCACGTGGGTGAAGTTTTCTTCGATGTACAGCGGCATCTGCGGCGCTACGCGGTGCAGTTGCGGGATCAGGTGCGGGAACAGGTAGGGGCCGACGGTGTAGATGGCACCGACCTTGAGCGGGGCAGTCAGCTGGTTCTTGCCAGCCTGGGCGAGTTCGCGAATACCCTGGGCCTGTTCCAGTACCTTCTGCGCCTGGGCGACGATGCTTTCGCCGACCGGGGTCAGGCGTACCGCGCTCTTGCTACGCTCGAAGATCAGCACGCCAAGCTCGTCCTCGAGCTTCTTCACACCGACCGACAGGGTCGGCTGGCTCACATGGCAGCGTTCGGCGGCGTGGCCGAAGTGCTGTTCCTGGGCGAGTGTGACGATGTAGCGTAATTCTGTAAGGGTCATAACGTGCGTCCATGAAGTTGCGAGCCCAGCATAGCGGCTGCAATCGATAGACGCACGTTATCAGAGTTGCCGATTTGTGACAGAAACAAAGCCTCAGCGGCGGTCCAGCGAGTAGACGAACGGCGCCACGACTTCGATCGTGCCGTTGTTCAGCAGCTCGGGTGGTGGCTTGGGTACCGTGCCGGCCCGACGGATCATTTCCAGGGTCGCCCGGTCCAGGGCGGCACTGCCTGAGCCACCGGCCATGGAGTACGACACCACCTTGCCTTCGGCGTCGACCACGAAGCGCAGCCGGTTGATGCCCTGCAGGCCGCGCCGGCGCGCGTCTTCCGGGTAGCGCTTGTACTTGGCCAGGTGGCGCAACAGGTCGCTCTGCCAGGTTGGCAGGGCGTTGCTGTTGGCCGCAATGCTCGGTGTCGGCGCCGCGGACTTCTGCGGTGGCGTGTTGCTGGGCGGCGCATCCACCGTCTGTTCGGTCGGCGGGGCTTCCTTCGGCGGCTCAGGCTTTTTCTCGGGCTTGGGCGGCTGCGGTTGCGGCTTGGCCTTCGGCTTGGGCGGCTTGGCAATGGCGATCTTCGGTTTGGGAGCCTCGGCCAGCTTTGGCAGCGGTGGTTCCTCGACCGGTGCCGGCGGCTGCGGCGCTGCTTTCGGAGGGGGCGGTGGCGCAGGCTCCGGCAACGGCGCCAGCTCGACCATCATGGCTGCCGGGGGCAGCTCGATGGCCTGGGGTACCGACCAGTTGAGCGTGAGCAGCACAGCCACGGCATGGACACCCAGCACGAGGGCCAGGCTGCCGCCGTAACGCGCCAGATTGTGCCGCGTCTTCGTCATTTCTTGGCTGCCGTCTCGAGACCTACCAGGCCGACTTTCAGGTAGCCGGCCGCGCGCATGCTGTTCATCACTTCCATCAGGTCACCGTAATCCACGCCTTTGTCAGCCTGGAAGAAGATGGTGGTGTCCTTGTCGCCCTTGGTCTTGGCGTCGAGCATCGGGCCAAGCTGCTCGGGGGCCGGGACCTGATCGTCGCCGACGTACAGCTTCTGGTCGGCCTTGACGCTGACGAACACCGGTTTTTCCGGCCGCGGTGCCGGCTTGGCGGTCGAGGCAGGCAGGTCGACCTTGATGTCGACCGTGGCCAGGGGCGCTGCGACCATGAAAATGATCAGCAGCACCAGCATCACGTCGATGAACGGCGTAACGTTGATTTCGTGGTTCTCGACCAGGTCGTCACCACCTTCGTTGAGATGCAGGCCCATGGCTTACCCCACTTTCACCATGTGCGGGGCGGCGCGCTCGCTGCCCTGGTGGTCCAGGTCACGGCTGACCAGCAGCAGCACCTGGGCGGAGGCGTCGGACACCTGGGCCTTGTAGCCGGCGATGGAACGGGCGAAGACGTTGTAGATGACCACGGCCGGAATCGCCGCGACCAGGCCCAGGGCGGTGGCCAGCAGGGCTTCGGCGATGCCCGGGGCAACCACGGCCAGGTTGGTGGTCTGGGTCTTGGCGATGCCGATGAAGCTGTTCATGATGCCCCAAACGGTACCGAACAGGCCGACGAACGGCGCGGTGGAGCCGATGGTGGCGAGCACACCGGTGCCGCTGCTCATGGTACGGCCGCTGGCGTGTACCAGGCGCTCCAGGCGGAAGCTGACCCGTTCCTTGATGCCTTCCTTTTCCCGGGCATTGGCCGACAGGCGCATCTCTTCAAGCGCATCCTGGACCAGGGTATGGGCCAGGGTGCCCTCCTTGTTGGCGTGATCGCTGGCTTCTTTCAGGGTGGTGGATTTCTTCAGCAGGGCGATTTCACCACGCAGGCGACGCTTGGCACCCATCAGCTCGAAGCCTTTGGCAATCCAGATGGTCCAGGTAATGATGGAGGCGATGGCCAGGCCGATCATGACCGCTTTCACCACCACGTCGGCGTTCTTGTACATGCCCCAAGGCGAAAGGTCGTGGGCCATGCCCAGCGAGGTATCTTCAACCAGGGCTTCGGCGCTCGGGTCTGCCGCGGTCGGGGCTTGAGCCGGAGTGGCGGTAGGGGTGTCGGCCGTCGGTGCTGCGGCTGGAGCAGCGGGTGCGCTGGCGGCAGCTGGCGCGGCGGCGCTGGCGGTTGGCTCATCGGCCATGGCCACCGGGGCCAGCACCAGGCTGAGCATCAGCGCGGCGATGGCGCGCCAGGCGCGCGACGGGGTTGGCGAAGCGGAAGGTTGAATACGTGTCATGCTGGCCGGACCTGATGAAGAAAAAGTAAGCGTTCTCCAGGGCCTCGAGGTAGGCCGAGAACAATTTGGCCGCCATTATTGCAAGTAATTCTTGTTAACAAAAGTAATCTTGTTGCTTTTTTCGCCTATGGTCTAGTCACCCATCGTGTAGCGTGGCCGGGTTGATCAAGTTGGTCTAGGGAGTCCAGAGATGTCAGACCTTTCCGTGATGGTTGTGGGTTGTGGTGATGTAGGCGGGCGTCTTGCCCGGCAGATGCTGGCGCGCGGCTGGCAGGTAAGCGGCCTGCGCCGTTCGGTGGGGCAACTGCCGGCAGGTGTTGCGCCGGTGGCTGCAGACCTGGCCGAGCCATCGATGCCACCAGCCTGGCCGCAGCGTGCGCCGGATTACCTGGTGTATTGCGTGGCGGCCAGCCAGCACGACGAGGCCGGTTACCAGGCAGCCTATGTCGACGGGCTGCGCCATGTGCTGGCCTGGTTGGCCGCACGCGGCCAGCGCCCACGGCGCCTGCTGTTCGTCTCCAGCAGCAGCGTTTATGCGCAAAAGGGCGGGGAATGGATCGACGAGCGTGCAGCCACTGAGCCTGAAGGTTATTCCGGGCGGGTGATGCTGGAAGCTGAGCGGCTTGCCTTGACCAGCGGCATTCCGGCGACTGTGGTGCGCTTGACCGGCATCTACGGCCCGGGCCGCCAGTCGCTGCTCAGTCAGGTGCGCCAGGGTTACCGCTTTGCCGAAGAGCCGCCGCTTTATAGCAACCGTATTCATGTCGACGATGCCGCCAGCCTGTTGGCTTTCCTGCTGCAGGCCGATGCCGATGGCAAGGCACTGGACGGCTGCTACATCGGTGTCGACGACGACCCCGCGCCGTTGGCCGATGTGGTGGCCTGGCTGCGGGATTACCTGGGGGTTACCGAGTGGTCCGATGAACAGCGGGGGCGGCGGACGGGCAGCAAGCGTTGCAGCAATGCGCGGGCGCGGGCGCTGGGCTGGGTGCCGGTGTATCCGAGTTACAAGGAAGGCTATGCGGCGATCCTGGCGGGTAAAAACTAGCCCCCAGGCTTGATGCGGTACCCTGTGGGAGCGGGCGTGCCCGCGAATCAGGCTACGCGGTGTATGGCGCCGGCTTCGCCGGTGTTCGCGGGCATGCCCGCCCCCACAAAGGGGCGGTGCTCGGCTCGAAACAAGGCTTCAGTCCTGCTCCAGCAACCACTGGCGCTTGCCGGCCGCCAACACGGGCATCTCATCCGGCTGCGCACGGTTCACCGCCTGGAATATCTCCAGCTTGTCGCCATCGCGCTTGAAAATGAAGGGCGCGCCGCGTTGCTCATGCTCCAGCCACAGGCTGTCATTGCTGCCACCCATGGTTGCGCAATCACCCGCCAGGCACAGGGCGAAACGGTCTGGTCCCGGCAGGCCGGTGACGTTGCCGGTATCGCTGAAGCGTACGCTGGCACCTTTGCCCTGGCCGTCGATGATCTTCCAGTTGCCACCCAGATAAGCCTGGTACAACGCCTTCTCGAAGCTGCTACCCAGTGGCGCATTGGCTGCCGCTGGCGCCTTGGCCCGCACGAAAGTCTGCTTGGCGCCTTTTTGATCGATGGCTTGCAGTTCGTCACCATCGAGCGACAGCTGCTCGGTCTGGCCACCCTGGAAGCTGGCCTGCCATTGCTTGTCGCTGGCCCTCAGCTGGCCGTCGACCGCCTCGAAACCATTGCTGTAGCTGGCCTGCTGGCTGGCGACGTCGAGCTTCCACTCGAACACCGGGCCGTGCTCGTCGAGCGCCTGGCGCAGGCTGTCGCCTTTGACCGCCGCAGTGATGGCGTCCTGGTTGATCCAGGTACCGTTGAAGTCTTCGGGTTTGTGGCTGGCGCAGCCGCCCAGAAGCAGGGCTGCCAGCACGAGAGGCAGTGCTTGACGCATGACGGGTAACCTTGCAGAGGAAGGGAGGGTGACGGGCAGGGCGCCCGTCACCGGGGCATCATTCGATGACCAGAATGGCGTCCATTTCAACCTGGGCGCCTTTTGGCAGCGCGGCAACGCCGATGGCGGCGCGGGCCGGGTACGGCTGCTCGAAGTAGCGGCCCATTACCTCGTTGACCTTGGCGAAGTGGCTCAGGTCGGTGAGGAAGATGTTCAGCTTGACGATGTCCTTGAACGAACCGCCAGCGGCTTCAGCCACGGCCTTGAGGTTCTCGAAGACCTGCACGGTCTGGGCTTCGAAGCCTTCGACCAGTTCCATGGTCTTCGGGTCCAGCGGGATCTGGCCCGACATGTACACTGTGTTGCCGGCCTTGATCGCCTGCGAGTAGGTGCCGATGGCGGCAGGGGCCTTGTCGCTGTTGATGACGGTCTTGCTCATGATGACTCCTTGCGGTTGGCGGACTACGTACGCATACGGGTTATGCGGACCACACCGGTCAGGGTACGCAGCTTCTTGATCACACGCGCCAGGTGCACACGGTCGTGCACGCTGACCACCAGTTGGACCACGCTGATACGGCCGTCGCGTTCGTCCATGCTGATCTTCTCGATGTTGCCGTCGGCGGCGTTTACGCTGCTGGCCAGCAGCGCGATCAGGCCGCGCTGGTGTTCCAGTTCGACACGCAGTTCGACGTTGAACTCACCAGTGATGTCCTTGGCCCAGGAAAGCTGTACGCACTTCTCCGGGTTGTGGCGGATTTCACTGATGTTGCGGCAATTTTCCAGGTGCACGACCATGCCCTTGCCGGCTGACAGGTGGCCGACGATCGGGTCGCCCGGGATCGGCGTGCAGCACTTGGCGTAGCTCAGCACCAGGCCTTCGGTACCGCGGATCGCCAGCGGGCCTTCCGGTGCCGGCAGTTGTTCGCCTTCAGCCGACAGCAGGCGGCGCGCAACCACGTAGGCCATGCGGTTGCCCAGGCCGATGTCTTCGAGCAGGTCTTCGATCAGCTCCAGGCGGTACTCGGCGAGAATCGCCTGGATGTGCTCCTGAGGGATGCTTTCCAGGCTGCTGTCGAAGCCGGTAAGCACCTTGTTCAGCAGGCGTTCGCCCAGGCTGATGGACTCGGAGCGGCGCTGCTGCTTGAGTGCGTGACGGATGTGCGTGCGGGCTTTGCCGGTAACCACGAAGTTGAGCCAGGCCGGGTTCGGCCGTGCACCCGGGGCGCTGACGATTTCCACCGTCGAGCCGCTTTGCAGCGGTTCGGACAACGGTGCCAGGCGGCGGTTGATGCGGCAGGCGATGCAGCTGTTGCCGACGTCGGTGTGCACCGCGTAGGCGAAGTCGACGGCCGTGGAGCCCTTGGGCAGCTCCATGATGCGGCCCTTGGGCGTGAACACGTAGACCTCGTCCGGGAACAGGTCGATCTTCACGCTCTCGATGAACTCCAGCGAGTTGCCGGCACGTTGCTGCAGTTCGAGGATTCCCTTGACCCACTGGCGAGCACGAGCGTGGCTGCCCTTGGGCTGCTCATCGTCGTTGGACTTGTACAGCCAGTGTGCGGCGATACCGTTGTTGGCCATCTCTTCCATTTCGCGCGTGCGGATCTGGATTTCGATGGGCACCCCGTGCATGCCGAACAGCGTGGTGTGCAACGACTGGTAGCCGTTGGCCTTGGGGATCGCGATGTAATCCTTGAAGCGACCGGGCAGCGGCTTGTACAGGTTGTGCACGGCGCCGAGCACGCGGTAACAGGTATCGACCTTGTCGACGACGATGCGGAAGGCATACACATCCATGATCTCGTTGAAGGCGCGACGCTTGCCGCGCATCTTCTTGTAGATGCCATAGAGGTGTTTCTGCCGGCCACTGACCTCGCCCTCGATGCCGTCGGCGGCCAGGCAGTTGGCCAGCGAGTGCTCGATCTTGGCGACGATTTCCTTACGGTTGCCGCGTGCGCTTTTCACCGCCCGGTGAATCAGCGACGAGCGCATCGGGTGCATGGCCTTGAAGCCCAGGTCCTCGAACTCCACGCGCACGGTGTGCATGCCCAGGCGGTTGGCGATGGGGGCGTAGATCTCGAGGGTTTCCTTGGCAATGCGCCGGCGCTTTTCGCCAGACAGCACTTCCAGGGTGCGCATGTTGTGCAGGCGGTCGGCCAGCTTTACCAGGATCACGCGGATATCGCGCGCCATGGCCATGGCCATCTTCTGGAAGTTTTCGGCTTGCGCCTCGGCCTTGGTCTCGAAGTTCATCTGGGTCAGCTTGCTGACGCCATCGACCAGCTCGGCCACGGTCTCGCCAAACTGTTGGCTGAGGGCTTCCTTGGCGATGCCGGTGTCTTCGATCACATCGTGCAGCATGGCGGCCATCAGGCTTTGATGGTCCATGTGCATGTCGGCGAGGATGCTGGCCACGGCCAGCGGATGGGTCACGTAGGGCTCGCCGCTGCGGCGACGCTGCCCGTCGTGTGCCTGTTCGGCATAGAAATAGGCACGCCGGACCAGGTTGACCTGTTCGGGGCCAAGGTAGGTCGACAGCCGTTCGGCCAAAGCTTCTATACCCGGCATGGGTTCACCTCCTGCCGAGGAAGAGGGCCTTGCGCCGTGCGACGTCGACCAGGCATCAATCAGACAGCCTCGTTGTTCTCGTCCTCGAATGCGGCGAACACCGGATCCTCGGTGACGATCTCTTCGGCGGCGATGAATTCGTTGGTGACGATGCCTTCGGCGATTTCACGCAGGGCAACAACGGTCGGCTTGTCGTTTTCCCACGCAACGCGTGGCTCTTTGCCGCCGGTCGCCAGCTGGCGAGCGCGCTTGGTCGAGAGCATGACCAGCTCAAAGCGGTTATCCACGTGTTCCAGGCAGTCTTCAACAGTTACGCGGGCCATGGTCTTCCTCAGTAGCAATTGCGGTGGGCGTGCAGCCCGATAATGGGCAGGCGGACTCGATAGTTTAAAAAATCACCAGCCAATAGGGAAGCGCTGTTTTGTCGGGTGGATCGGTGTGGGCTTCTTCGCGGGCATGCCCGCTCCCACAAGTCCTGCACAGTTCTCACCGCCGCCGCTTTACCTGTGGAAGCGGGCGTGCCCGCGAAAGGGTCGGAACAGACATGCTCGATACATGAGCCTGACGATAACCTCAGAGCATCGCGTCACGCAACCGCGGGGTCAGCTCCTCGAACAGCGTCTGGACCGAGCGCAACGCCCGGCAGTCCGGTCGGGTCAGCAGCCACAGCTGGGTGTCGCAGCCGGGCAGCGGCCCGCTCAACGCGTCCACCCCAGGCAGGGCATGCACCATGTAGTCCGGCAGCGCCGCCACGCCCAGCCCGGCCGTGACCAACTGGGCGATGGTGGACATGCCGCTGCACTGGTAGCGCGGGCTCAACCCCGGATGCTGCTGGTTGCGCCAGACCACCGTGGGGTGGTCCTGCATCGAGTCGTCCGGGGCGATCCACGGCACGCTGGCCGGCGATTCGGCCAGGCGCTCGCGCCACTGCGGCTGGCCGCAGACCACATACGAAGTCGACCCCAGGTTGCGCCCGACCAGGTGCTCCGGCGGCGTGTTGGTCAGGCGCAGGGCAATGTCGGCATCACGCCGGCTGAGGTTGGCGAAGGTGTTGGAGGTGCCCATTTCCAGCGACAGCGCCGGGTAGTTGGGCATGAACTCGGCCAGCGCCGGCAGCAGCAGGCTGTGCATCACCGCTTCGGTGCAGGTCAGCCGTACCGTGCCGCTCACCACCTGTTCGCCACTGGTCATGGCAATGCGCGCCGCTTCCAGCGCCTGCTCGGCGCGCTCGGCCTGCTCGGCCAGGGCCTGGGCAGTGTCGGTCGGCAGGTAGCCCTTGCGGCTCTTGACGAACAGGGCCGTGCCCAGCGCCGACTCCAGCCGGCGGATCGAGCGGAACACTGTCGAGACATCGACCTTGAGCAGCTCGGCAGCCTTGGCCAGGGAGCGACCGCGTTCCAGCGCCAGGACCAGGGAAAGGTCGGCATGGGTAATCTGATATTGCATTGGTGCACGCTCTGCTTGCCGAATTGCCAATGTCTGTTGCGTTTTGGCCATTTTATAGTGAAACGGCCCCCGGGAATCAATGCGCCCGGTCGGGTAACCAATCCCCACGATGGGAAAGTGAAAAGAACAACAGCTGCAACCATCGTCGCCCGTGAGGCGCCAGCCGTATCCCCACATCGCCGCAGCAAATCATAGGATGTACAGCCATGACGTCGGTAACCCCGTGCGCCAGTTCTTCCAGCGAGATGAGTGACTTCCTCCAGGCCCATCCGGACACGCAGTACGTCGACCTGCTGATCTCCGACATGAACGGCGTGGTACGTGGCAAGCGCATCGAGCGGGCCAGCCTGCACAAGGTGTACGAGAAGGGCATCAACCTGCCGGCGTCGCTGTTCGCCCTGGACATCAACGGTTCCACCGTCGAAAGCACCGGGCTCGGCCTGGATATCGGCGATGCCGACCGTATCTGCTTCCCGATCGCGGGCACGCTGTCGGACGAGCCCTGGCAGAAGCGCCCGACCGCCCAGCTGCTGATGACCATGCATGAACTGGACGGCCAACCGTTCTTCGCCGATCCGCGCGAGGTGCTGCGCCAGGTGGTGAGCCGGTTCGACGACCTGGGCCTGGATATCTGTGCCGCGTTCGAGCTGGAGTTCTACCTGATCGACCAGGACAACCTGAACGGTCGCCCGCAGCCGCCGCGCTCGCCCATTTCGGGCAAGCGTCCGCAGTCGACCCAGGTGTACCTGATCGACGACCTCGACGAGTATGCCGACTGCCTGCAGGACATGCTCGAAGCGGCCAAGGAACAAGGCTTGCCTGCCGACGCCATCGTCAAGGAAAGCGCCCCGGCGCAGTTCGAAGTCAACCTGCACCACGTTGCCGACCCGCTGAAGGCCTGTGACTACGCGATCCTGCTCAAGCGCCTGATCAAGAACGTGGCCTATGACCATGAAATGGACACCACCTTCATGGCCAAGCCTTACCCGGGCCAGGCCGGCAATGGCCTGCACGTGCACATTTCGTTGCTGGACAAGAAAACCGGCAAGAACATCTTTGCCAGCGATGATCCGCTGCAAAGCGACGCCTTGCGCCATGCCATCGGCGGCGTGCTGGAGACCATGCCGGCGTCGATGGCCTTCCTTTGCCCAAACATCAACTCCTACCGCCGTTTCGGTGCGCAGTTCTACGTACCCAACGCGCCAAGCTGGGGCCTGGACAACCGCACCGTGGCTGTGCGCGTGCCCACCGACAGCAGCGACAATGTGCGCCTCGAGCACCGTGTCGCCGGCGCCGACGCCAACCCCTACCTGATGCTCGCGGCAATTCTCGCCGGTGTGCACCATGGCCTGACCAACCAGGTCGAGCCGGGTGAACCGATCGAAGGCAACTCCTACGAGCAGCTGGAGCAGAGCCTGCCGAACAACCTGCGCGATGCCCTGCGCGCGCTGGATGACAGCGAAGTGCTCAACCAATACATCAGCCCGGACTACATCGATATCTTCGTGGCCTGCAAGGAAAGCGAACTGGCCGAATTCGAAGTGTCGATCTCCGACCTCGAATACAACTGGTACCTGCACACGGTGTAAGCCCATGAGCGCAAATGCGGTCCCCTTGATCGGTGTCAGCGCCTGCCGCCAGCAGGTCGGCAAGAACCCGTCGCACACGGTCGGCGACAAGTATGTCGAGGCGGCCGGCTTTGCCGGCCTGCCGCTGATATTGCCGGCGCGTGACGGCGGCAGCGACACACAGGCGCTGCTGGCCCGTCTGGACGGCATTGTTTTTACCGGCTCGCCTTCAAATATCGAACCGCATCATTACAATGGCGCCCCCAGCGCGGCCGGTACCCGGCACGATCTGGCGCGCGATCGCCTGACCCTGCCGCTGCTGCAGGCGGCCATCGCTGCCGGGGTGCCGGTGTTCTGCATCTGCCGCGGTTACCAGGAATTGAACGTGGCCCTGGGCGGCAGCCTGCACCAGCGCGTGCAGGAGCTGCCCGGTTACCAGGATCACCGCGAACCCGAGGACGCACCCCTGGAAGTGCAATATGGCCCTCGTCACCTTGTCGGCATCGAGCCGGGTGGGTTGTTCGAGCGCCTGGGCCTGGCTGCGCAGTTCGAGGTCAACTCGCTGCACAGCCAGGGCATCGACCGCCTGGCCCCTGGCCTGCGCGTCGAGGCACGGGCCCCGGATGGCCTGATCGAAGCGGTATCCATGCCTGCGGCGCCGGGCTTCGTGCTTGGCGTGCAATGGCACCCGGAATGGCGATTTAGCGAAAACCCGGTCTCGCTGCGCCTGTTCCAGGCGTTTCGCGAGGCTTGCATTGCCTACGCAGCACGGGAGGGCGCACGGCAGACAGCATTCTGACGTCAGCCGAAGGTCTCGGATGACTGATTCCCGGCAGCAGCTTTCAATGAGTGAAAGCGAGCCTTGCGCGCAAGGCCAGTGAAAACAATTCCAAAATCTACGGCAAATACTCATGAGCGATTACACAGAAGCCGGCCGCCCACCCGACGTGGTGGCCGACGCGGGCAATACCCAGCGCAGCAAGGGCCTGGCCAAAGGCCGGCTGGGCTTGCTGGCCAGCGTGGTGCTGGGCATTTCCACCATCGCCCCGGTCTATACCTTGACCGGCGCACTTGGCCCGACCGTGCGCGAGGTGGGCGCCCACCTGCCAGCGGTGTTCATCGTCGGCTTCCTGCCGATGCTGCTGGTCGCCCTCGGTTACCGCGAGTTGAACTCGGCCGAGCCGGACAGCGGCACATCGTTTACCTGGTCGGCGCGTGCCTTCGGCCCGATGATCGGCTGGATCGGCGGCTGGGGGTTGGTCGTCGCCACCACCATCGTGCTGTCGAACCTGGCGGGCGTGGCCGTCGACTTCTTCTACCTGTTCCTCGGCCAGATCACCGGCCACCACGAGCTGGCGGCGTTGGCCGACAACTTGTTGATCAACGTGGTGACCTGTTGCGTGTTCATTGCCCTGGCGGTGTGGATCTGCTGTCGGGGCATCGCCACCACCATGACCGTGCAGTACGGCTTGGTGGCGCTGCAGTTGGTGGTGCTGATCGGCTTTGCCTTTGCCGCCTTCGACGGTACCACCGCGCCGCCGCCGCTGGAATTCGATTTCGCCTGGTTCAACCCGTTCGGTGTCGAGTCGTTCTCGGCCTTCGCCGCCGGGCTGTCGCTGTCGATCTTCATCTTCTGGGGGTGGGACACCTGCCTCACCGTCAGCGAAGAGTCGGTAGGCAGTGAAGAGGTACCGGGCAAGGCGGCCACCTGGACCGTGATGTTGATTCTCGGCCTGTACCTGTTCACTGCGATCGCCACCCTGCAGTTTGCCGGGATCAGCGAGTCTGGCCTGGGCCTGAACAACCCGCGCATCCAGGAAAACGTGTTCGCTCACCTGGCCGGCCCGGTCATGGGGCCATTGGCGATCCTGATGTCCATTGCCGTGCTGGCCAGTACCGCAGCCTCGCTGCAGTCGACCTTCGTTGCGCCCGCGCGCACGCTCTTGGCCATGGGCTACTACGGTGCGGTGCCGCAGAAGTTCGCCAGCGTCTGCCCGCGTTCGCAAACCCCGCGCTACGCCACCATCTGTGCCGGCCTGGCCGCGGGCCTGTTCTACGTGACCATGCGTACCCTGAGCGAGAACGTGTTGGCGGATACCATTACCGCCCTAGGCATGATGATCTGCTTCTACTATTCGCTGACCGCATTCGCCTGCGTCTGGTATTTCCGCGACAGCCTGTTCGACAGCCTGCGCCACTTCATCATGCGTGGCCTGTGCCCGTTGGTGGGTGGGGTGATTCTGTCGGTGATCTTCGTGCGTACTGCCATCGACAGCGCTTCGCCAGACTTCGGCAGTGGCTCACATGTGGGCGGGCTGGGGCTGGTGTTCGTGATTGCCGCGATCATTTCGGTGCTCGGCATCGGGCTGATGATGCTGTCGCGCATGCGCGCACCGGCGTATTTCCTCGGGGCTACCCTGCGTCAGCAGGCTACCTTGCCACTGCAGGAATAAAGCCGGGGGGCGCTTCGCGCCCCTTTCGCGACACAAGGCCGCTCCTACAACAGCACGGCGTACGCCTTCCTGTGTAGGAGCGGCCTTGTGTCGCGAAAGGGCCTCGAAGAGGCCCCGGCAATCTTCAGCCGATCATTTGCTTCAGCAACGCCGCATGACGCTGTTGCTGCTTCTTCAGCACCAGGCGGTTCGAGCGGAACACCGCTTTCAAATCCTCCAGCGCCACGTCGAAGTCATCGTTGATGATCACGTAGTCGTACTCGTCGTAGTGCACCATCTCACTGACCGCTTCTTTCATGCGCCCGGCAATGATCTCTTCACTGTCCTGCCCGCGGCCGTCCAGACGATGACGCAAGGCCTGCTGGCTTGGCGGCAGGATGAATATCGACAACGCCTGCGGCATCAGTTTGCGCACCTGCTGGGCGCCTTGCCAGTCGATTTCCAGAATCAGGTCGTAGCCCTGGTCCAGCGTTTGCTGCAGCGCACTGCGCGAGGTGCCATAGAAGTTGCCGAACACCTCGGCATGCTCAAGGAAGTCACCTTGCGCGATCAGGGCCTTGAATTCCTCGTGGACGACGAAGTGATAGTTCACCCCGTGCTGCTCGCCCGGGCGCATGGCACGGGTGGTGTGCGAGACCGAGACGCGGATCTGCGGGTCGTCCTTGGTCAGGGCGGTGACCAGGCTGGTCTTGCCGGCGCCGGAAGGGGCCGAAACGATATAGAGGGTGCCGCTGCTGTGGTTCATGGTCGGGGTGGCCTTACTCGATGTTCTGTACTTGTTCACGCATCTGTTCGATCAGTACCTTCAGGTTGACCGCCGCTTGCGTGCTGCGTGGGTCGAAGGCCTTGGAGCCGAGGGTATTGGCCTCGCGGTTGAGTTCCTGCATCAGGAAGTCCAGGCGCCGGCCGGCGGCACCGCCACCCTTGAGCACTCGGCGTACTTCGGTGACGTGGGTGCTCAGGCGGTCGAGTTCCTCGGCCACGTCGCTCTTCTGGGCCAGCAGCACCAGCTCCTGCTCCAGGCGTTGCGGGTCGAGTTCGGCCTGCACGTCGCCGAAGCGGTCGAGGATCTTCTGTCGCTGTGCCGCCAGCATCTGTGGCACCAGGGCGCGCAGGGTTGTGACTTCGCTGGCCATGTTGTCCAGGCGTTCGTTGATCAGCCGGGCCAGCTCCTGGCCTTCACGCTGGCGCCCGGCCTTGAGTTCGGCGAGGGCTTCGTCGAACAGTGCCATGGCTTCGGCATTCAGCGCCTGCGGGTCACTGGCATCGGCCACCAGCACGCCTGGCCACGACAGCACCTCCAGCGGGTTCAGCGGTGCCGGTTGCTTGATCAGGCCGGCCACTTCCTCGGCAGCGGCAACCAGTTGTGCGGCGCGCTCGCGGTCTACCTTCAGCGGTTTGCCGTTGCTGTCGTCGTTGAGGCGCAGGGTACATTCCACCTTGCCCCGCGACAGGCCCTGGCGCAGGCCCTCACGCACGGCGCCCTCGAGGTCGCGCAGGGCTTCGGGCAGGCGCAGGTGCGGCTCCAGGTAACGGTGATTGACCGAACGCAGCTCCCAGACCAGGGTGCCTTGGCTGCCGGCGCGCTCGACACGAGCAAAAGCGGTCATGCTGTGCACCATGGGGAGTACCTCGCGTAGATGAATGAACGGTGGGAGCCTCTCGGCTGCAAGGCGCAGGATTGTAGCGCAGTGGCGCCCTGGCGCCCAATCCACCCATGTTACCGAGGGCTGGCTGGCGCAGCAGGAAAAGGCGACGGGCAGCGCCGGGCGCGACAATAGGCATGTCCTCCCCGGGCCGCGGGCTCTATAATGCTCGGCAGATTCAAAGTCCCAGTACAGGTATCCCAGATGAAACGTCCAAGTGGTCGCGCCGCCGATCAGCTCCGCTCGATCCGCATCACCCGCAACTACACCAAGCACGCCGAAGGGTCGGTACTGGTCGAGTTCGGTGACACCAAGGTCATCTGCACGGTCAGTGTGGAAAACGGTGTACCGCGCTTCCTCAAAGGGCAGGGCCAGGGCTGGCTGACCGCCGAGTACGGCATGTTGCCGCGTTCCACCGGCGAGCGTAATCAGCGCGAGGCCAGCCGTGGCAAGCAGGGTGGTCGCACCCTGGAAATCCAGCGCCTGATCGGCCGTTCGCTGCGCGCTGCGCTGGACATGAGCAAGCTCGGTGACATCACCCTGTACATCGACTGCGACGTGATTCAGGCCGATGGCGGTACCCGCACTGCATCCATCACCGGTGCCATGGTCGCCCTGTGCGACGCCTTGGCGGTGATCAAGAAGCGCGGCGGCCTGAAGGCCGGCAACCCGCTCAAGCACATGATCGCCGCGGTATCGGTGGGCATGTACCAGGGTGAAGCGGTACTCGACCTGGACTACCTGGAAGACTCCGCCGCCGAGACCGACCTGAACGTGGTCATGACCAGCGCCGGTGGTTTCATCGAAGTGCAGGGTACCGCCGAAGGCGCGCCGTTCCAGCCGGAAGACTTCAACGCCATGCTCGCCCTGGCACAGATGGGCATGGCTGAAATCTTCGAACTGCAGCAGGCCGCACTGGCCGACTGAACCCAGCCAAGGAGGTGCGGGGCATGAGCGATTCCAACCTGTCGATCACCCCGCCCAGTGCCGAAGTCCGGCAGTGGGCGATGTTCTGTCACCTTTCTGCGCTGCTGGGCCTGGTGGTGCCGCTCGGGCACTTGCTGGGCCCGCTGGTGCTGTGGCACCTCAAGCGTGAGCAAGACCCTTTCATCGATGCCCAGGGCAAGGAGGCGCTGAACTTTCAGATCAGCGTGACCATTGCCGGGTTCATCTGCTTCCTGCTGATGTTCGTGTTCATCGGGCTGATGCTGTTCGCCATGCTGATGGTGGCAGTGCTGGTGCTGATCATCATTGCGGCGGTGCGGGCCAATGAAGGCAAGCCGTATCGCTACCCGATGATCTGGCGGCCGATCAAATAGCAATTGGGGCCGCTTTGCGGCCCTTCGCGGGCACGCCCGCTCCCACAGGTTCGGCGAGCAACGCTATCCCTGTGGGAGCGGGCGTGCCCGCGAAGGGCTGCAACGCAGCCCCAATAGGCGTTTAGATGGTCAACGTCCAGTCATAGTCGACAATCAGCGGCGCATGCTGGGAGAAGCGCGGCTGACGCGGCAGGCGGGCGTTGCGCACGAAGCGGCGCAGGCCCGGAGTGAGGATCTGGTAGTCGAACCGGTAGCCCAGGTTGAGCATCTCGGCCTGCTCGTTGTCCGGCCACCAGCTGTACTGGTCGCCTTCACGGCTGACTTCGCGCAGGGCGTCGACGTAACCCATCTCGCCGGTGATCGCATCCATCCAGGCGCGCTCCGGCGCCAGGAAGCCCGGCGACTGCTGGCTGTCACGCCAGTTCTTGATGTCGAGCTTCTGCTGCGCCACGTAGAACGAGCCGCAGTAGATGTACTCACGACGCTTGCGACGCTGTTTGTCCAGGTACTTGGCGAAGTCATCCATCAACTTGAACTTCTGGTTCAAGTCTTCGTCGCCGTTCATACCCGAAGGCAGCAGCAGGCTGGCAATACTGACCTTGTCGAAATCTGCTTGCAGGTAACGCCCGTAGCGGTCGGCTGTCTCGAAGCCCAGGCCGGTGATGACTGCCTTGGGCTGCATGCGCGAATACAGGGCCACACCACCTTGGGCAGGCACCTCCGCGTCGCAGGCATAAAGGAAATAGCCATCGAGCTGGAAAGCTGGGTCATCGAGTTCAAAGGCCGAGGCGCGGGTATCCTGAAGGCAGATGACGTCGGCATTCTGGGCTTGCAGCCAGCTGAGCAAACCACGCTCGGCCGCAGCCTGAATGCCATTTACGTTCACACTGATGATCCGCATAAATGGCCCCAAAAATCTCGTGCGTGTATGATACCCGAGCTCAACCCATTTAGCTAAATCCGTGGTGTCCGGGACTATCCATGCAGCCGTATCAGCGCGACTTCATCCGTTTTGCCATCGATCGCGGGGTACTGCGTTTCGGTGAATTCACCCTGAAATCGGGGCGTACCAGCCCGTATTTCTTCAATGCCGGCCTGTTCAACAGCGGTTCTGCCCTGGCCCAGCTGGGTCGTTGCTATGCGGCGGCCATCGTCGACAGCAAGATCCCGTTCGACGTGCTGTTCGGCCCGGCCTACAAGGGTATCCCGCTGGCGGCGGCGACTGCCGTGGCCCTGGCCGAGCAGCACCAGCTCGACGTGCCATGGTGCTTCAACCGCAAGGAAGCCAAGGACCACGGCGAAGGCGGCAGCCTGGTTGGCGCGCCGTTGGCCGGTGAAGTGCTGATCATCGACGACGTGATCACTGCCGGTACGGCCATCCGTGAAGTCATGCAGATCATCAATGCGCAGCAGGCCAAGGCCGCAGGTGTATTGATCGCGTTGAACCGCGAAGAGCGCGGCAATGGCGAACTGTCGGCGATCCAGGAAGTGGAGCGTGACTTCGGCATTCCGGTCGTCAGCATCGTTTCGCTGACCCAGGTGCTGGAATTCCTCGCCGATGACCCGCAGCTGAAGCAGCACCTGCCAGCTGTCGAGGCCTACCGGGCGCAGTACGGGATCTGATCCCGGCCTGGAACTGAAAAAGGCGACCTTCTTGTGAAGGTCGCCTTTTTTGTGTCGCCTGTTCCGGCCTCTTCGCGGGCATGCCCGCTCCCACAGGGTTGGCGCTATTCCTGTGAGAGCCGGCGTGCCCGCGAAGAGGTCAGTGCAAATTACCGAACAGTCAGCGCGGCTTGCGGTTGGTAATCAGGGTACCTACGCCGCTGTCGGTGAAGATCTCCAGCAGCACCGCATTCGGCACACGGCCGTCAATGATGTGCGAGCTGTTCACGCCGCCCTGCACCGCGTCCAGCGCGCATTTGATCTTCGGCAGCATGCCACCGTAGATGGTGCCGTCGGCGATCAGTTCGTTGACCTGCTCGGTGGTCAGGCCGGTCAGTACCTGGCCCTGCTTGTCCATCAGGCCGGCGATGTTGGTCAGCAGCATCAGCTTCTCGGCCTTCAGCGCCTCGGCCACCTTGCCCGCCACCAGGTCGGCGTTGATGTTGTACGACTCACCGTCGGCACCTACACCGATTGGCGCGATGACCGGGATGAAGTCGCCCTTGACCAGCATGTTCAGCAGGTCGGTGTTCACGCTCACCACTTCACCGACGTGGCCGATGTCGATGATTTCCGGAGTGGTCATTTCCGGCGTCTTGCGGCTGACGGTCAGCTTGCGCGCGCGGATCAGCTCCGCGTCCTTGCCGGTCAGGCCGATGGCGCTGCCGCCGTGGCGGTTGATCAGGTTGACGATGTCCTTGTTGACCTGGCCGCCCAGCACCATCTCCACCACATCCATGGTCGCCGCGTCGGTGACGCGCATGCCGTCGATGAAATGGCTTTCGATCGACAGGCGCTTGAGCAGGTCGCCGATCTGTGGGCCGCCACCGTGGACCACCACCGGGTTGATGCCTACAGCCTTCATCAGCACGATGTCACGGGCGAAGCCGGTCTTGAGCTCCTCGCTCTCCATCGCGTTGCCGCCGTACTTGATCACCAGGGTCTTGCCGACAAAGCGGCGAATGTAAGGCAGTGCTTCGGACAAAACCTCGGCTACATGGGAAGCGGCATCGCGATCGAGGGTCATGCAGGGCTCCTGTAAGGAACAGATAGTCGGTCAGAACGGCAGTTGCAGCTCAGGCTCTACCCGCAGCAACTGGGTACGGAAAACATCCTTGATACGTTGCAATTCGGCGTCGCTGTCGGCCTCGAAGCGCAGCACCAGCACCGGGGTGGTGTTGGAGGCGCGAACCAGGCCCCAGCCGTGGGCGTAGTCCACCCGCACACCGTCGATGGTGGTCAGGTTGGCTTCGCCCCAGTCGGCGTCGCGTTGCAGTGCATCAATGATGCTGAATTTACCCTCGTCGGTCACATCAATATTGATTTCCGGCGTGGAAATATCGTTCGGGAAGGCGGCGAACAGGTCTTCTGCGCTTTGCCCGGCCTTGCTGAGGATCTCCAGCAGGCGCGCGGCGCTGTAGATACCGTCATCGAAACCGTACCAGCGTTCCTTGATGAAGATGTGACCGCTCATCTCGCCTGCCAGCAGCGAGCCGGACTGCTTCATCTTCTTCTTGATCAGCGAGTGGCCGGTCTTCCACATCAACGCGCGGCCACCGTGCTGTTCGATCAGCGGGGTCAGGCGGCGGGTGCATTTGACGTCGAAGATGATCTCGGCACCCGGGTTACGCGACAGCACGTCCTGGGCAAACAGCATCAGCAGGCGGTCGGGGTAGACGATGCTGCCGGTATTGGTCACCACGCCGACACGGTCGCCGTCACCATCGAAGGCCAGGCCGATGTCGGCACCGGTTTCCTTGACCTTGGCAATCAGGTCTTCGAGGTTTTCCGGCTTGCCCGGGTCCGGGTGGTGGTTGGGGAAGTTGCCGTCGACCTCGCAGAACAGCGGGATCACTTCGCAGCCCAGGGCTTCGATCAATTTCGGCGCGATCACGCCAGCGGCACCGTTGCCGCAATCCACCACCACCTTGAGCTTCTTCGCCAGCTTCACGTCATCGACAATCTGCTGGAAGTAGCGGTCAAGGATCTCGACCTTTTCCACGCGACCATCGGCGCGGCTCAGGTTGTTGGTTTTCAGGCGGGTCAGCAGGGCCTGGATCTGTTCGTTGGCCAGGGTGTCACCGGCAATCACGATCTTGAAGCCGTTGTAGTCCGACGGGTTGTGGCTGCCGGTCAGCATCACCCCGGACTTGCCGGCCAGCACATTGGCCGCGTAGTACAGGGCCGGGGTAGGCACCAGGCCGACGTCGCTGACGTGGCAGCCGGCGTCGACCAGGCCCTTGATCAGCTCTTCGACCAGCATCGGGCCGGACAGGCGGCCATCGCGGCCGACCGAAACCTGCGGTTCGCCCTGGGCCAGGCTCTGTGCACCGATGGCGCGGCCGATCCAGTAGGCGGTTTCGGCGTGCAGGGTCTTGCCGACCACGCCGCGGATGTCATACGCGCGGAAAATGCTGTCTGGTAGTGCTGCGGGTACCAGGTGGGCCATGTCGTTCATCTCTGGAAGCTCCATTAGTCAAAGGCTTTCTGGGCAGGCGCAAACTGAACGCTTGGACGGTGGTTTCGCCAGAGAGTTCGCCATCCTTGGCCTGAACGGTCATCTGTCGGCTCAGTGGCTGCCAGAATGGCCGAAGCCGCCAGCGCCACGCTGGCTTTCATCGAACGCTTCGACGATGTCGAAATGGGCCTGTACCACCGGTACCAGCACCAACTGGGCGATACGTTCGCCCACCGCGATGGTGAACGCGGTGTTGCCACGGTTCCAGCACGACACCATCAGCTCGCCCTGGTAGTCCGAGTCGATCAGCCCGACCAGGTTGCCCAGCACGATGCCGTGCTTATGGCCCAGGCCCGAGCGCGGCAGGATCACCGCTGCCAGGCCTGGGTCGCCGATGTAGATCGACAGGCCGGTAGGGATCAGCAGGGTCTGGCCCGGCTCGATGATGGTGTCTTCCTTGAGCAGGGCGCGCAGGTCGAGGCCGGCGGAGCCGGGGGTGGCGTACTGCGGCAGAGGGAATTCGCTGCCCAGGCGTGGGTCGAGGATCTTGGCTTGAAGAGCGTGCATGTAACTTATTGAACCTGATTGAGCCGTTCGGCGATGAAGGCGACCAGTTGCCGGGCGATCTTGCCCTTGCTGGTCTGCGCGAAGAGGGTCTGGTGCTGCTGGCGGTCGATTACGGTCAAGGCGTTTTCTTCGCTGTTGAAGCCGATGCTGGGGTTGGCCACATCATTGGCGACGATCAGGTCGAGGTTCTTGTCCTTGAGCTTGCGCGTGGCGTAGTCGAGCAAGTGTTCGGTTTCGGCGGCGAAGCCGACGCTGAACGGGCGGTCGGCACGGCCGGCGATGGTGGCAAGGATATCGGGATTGCGCACCATCTGCAGCAGCATGCCGTCGCCGGTCGTAGGATCCTTCTTGAGTTTCTGCGTGGCAACGACTTCCGGGCGGTAGTCCGCGACCGCCGCCGAGGCGATGAACAGGTCGCACGGCATGGCCGCTTCACAGGCGGCGAGCATGTCCCGCGCGCTGACCACGTCGATGCGGCTGACCCGGTCGGGGGTTGGCAGGTGCACCGGGCCGGTGACGAGGGTGACCCGAGCCCCGGCCTCTGCGGCCGCTTCGGCCAGGGCGAAGCCCATCTTGCCGGAGCTATGATTGGTGATGTAGCGCACCGGGTCGATGTTTTCCTGGGTCGGGCCGGCGGTGATCAGCACATGCTTGCCGGTCAGTGCCTGACGCTTGAAGCTTTCCGCGGCACACCAGGCCAGGTCGGTGGCTTCGAGCATGCGGCCCAGGCCCACGTCGCCACAGGCCTGGCTGCCGGACGCCGGGCCGAACACCTGGATGCCACGGCTCTTGAGCAGCTCGAGGTTGGCCTGGGTGGCGGGATCGCGCCACATCGCCTGGTTCATGGCCGGGGCCACGGCGACGGTGGCGTCGGTAGCCAGCACCAGGGTGGTCAGCAGGTCATCGGCCATGCCTTGGGCCATGCGCGCCATGAGGTCGGCGGTGGCCGGGGCGATCAGCACCAGGTCGGCCCACTTGGCCAGTTCGATGTGGCCCATGGCCGCTTCGGCGGCAGGGTCGAGCAGGTCCATGTGCACCGGGTGGCCGGACAGTGCCTGCAGGGTCAGCGGGGTGATGAACTCTGCACCACCACGGGTCATGACGACGCGCACCTGCGCGCCGTGCTCCAGGAGTCGGCGAATCAGTTCGGCGCTTTTGTAGGCGGCAATGCCGCCACCCACGCCGAGAACGATGCGCTTGCGATACAGCCGCTGCATAGGCTTGCCTTTTTCCAGTGAGAGCGGGCGACGACGTTTGGGAATGCCTGCGGCAGAACGTCGCATGTACGAGGCGAAATAGATTAACACAGGGCCGAAATCGGTCGCAGCAAGGGTAGACGGCGGATGAATATCAGGGAGTGGCCGGCGGAAGAGCGGCCGAGGGAGAAATTGTTGCAGCGTGGAGCGGCGGTGCTTTCGGATGCCGAGTTGCTCGCCGTACTGCTCGGCTCGGGAGTTGCCGGGCGCAATGTGCTGGACCTGGCGCGAGGGCTGCTGGCGCGGTTTGGCGGGCTCAGGCAGTTTCTTGAAGCCGATCGCGACGCCGTACTGCGTGAGCCGGGCATAGGGGCCGTGAAATATGCCCAGTTACAGGCGCTTTTGGAGATTGGCCGGCGCTATCTGGATGAGAGCATCGAGCGCGCAGCGGTTCTCGAAGGGCCTGCGGCGGTACGGCGTTACCTCAAGGCCATGCTGCGTCATGAAGCGAGTGAGGTGTTCGGCTGCCTGTTTCTCGATACCAAGCACCGGCCGTTGGCGTTCGAAATCCTGTTCCGCGGCACGATCGACCGGGCCAGTGTCTACCCGCGGGAGGTGGTGCGGCGTGCCTTGCTGCATAACGCGGCGGCGTTGATCCTTTGCCATAACCATCCTTCGGGCAACAGTGAGCCGAGCCAGGACGATGTGCACCTGACCCTGTCGTTGAAGCGCGGGCTGGCGTTGATTGATGTGCGGGTGCTGGACCACATCATCATTGGCGACGGCGAGCCGCTGTCGATGGTCGAGCATGGGTGGATGGTGGCTTAGGCACTTGTGCAGCCTGTCCCGGCCTTTTCGCGGGCTCGCCCGCTCCCACAGGTATCGCACCAACCTTGAATGTTGTGCTGTCACTGTGGGAGCGGGCGAGCCCGCGAAAAGGCCGGTGCAGGTTTACCTGGTCACTGAGACCTTGCTGAAATCCACCCGCCCGAACGGGCTCACCTGATACCCCTCGACGTCCCGGCGCAGCAAGGTCGCCGCCGTCGGGTGCGCCAATGGCACCCACAGCGCCTGTTGCTGGATCAACGTCTGCGCCTGCTGGTACAGCCGGCTGCGCACGCTCTGGTCATTGGTGGTGCGCCCGGCGCTGATCAGCTGGTCCAGGCGGCTGTCGCAGAAGCGGGCGAAGTTGGTCCCCGATTGCACCGCCGCGCAGGAAAACTGCGGGCTGAGGAAGTTGTCCGGGTCGCCGTTGTCACCTGCCCAGCCCATGAACAGCAAGTCATGCTCGCCGGCCTTGGCGCGGCGGATCAGCTCGCCCCATTCGATCACGCGGATTTCTGCCTTGATGCCAACCTTGGCCAGGTCTGCCTGCAGCATCTGCGCGCCCAGGCTGGGGTTGGGGTTGAGCAGGCTGCCCGACGGGCGGGTCCAGATGGTGGTGTTGAAGCCTTCGTCCAGGCCAGCCTTGTTCAGCAGCGCCTTGGCTTTCTTCAGGTCCAGCGTATAGCCGGGCAGGTCCTTGGCGTAGCTCCAGGTGTTGGGCGGGTAGGGGCCATTGGCGGCCACTGCGGAGTCCTCGAACACCGCCTTCAGGTAGGCCTGCTTGTCGAAAGCCAGATTGATGGCCTGGCGTACCTCCGGCTTGTCCAGCGGCCGGTGCTGGCTGTTGATGGCGACAAAGGCCGTCATGAAGGCCGGGGTGGTGGCCACCTTGAGGTTGCCATCCTTGCCTGCTTCGGCAATGTCCAGTGGCTTGGGCGACAAGGCCACCTGGCACTCACCGCGCTTGAGTTTCTGCAGGCGCACATTGGCGTCGGTGGTGATGGCGAAGATCAGCGGGTCGACCGCCGGCTTGCCGGCAAAATAGTCCGGGTTGGCGCGGTAGCGCACCATGGCGTCCTTCTGGAAGCGCTGGAACACGAACGGCCCGGTGCCGACCGGCTGGCTGTTGAGCTTCTCCGGGGTGCCGGCCTTGAGCAGCTTGTCGGCATATTCGGCGGAGTAGATCGAGGCGAAGCCCATGCTCAAGGTGGCCAGGAACGTGGCGTCCGGGTGGTTGAGGGTGAAGCGCACGGTGTTTGGCGTCGGCGCCTCGATCGCCTTGATCAGGCTGCCCAGCTGCAACGACTGGGCATGCGGGTAACCACCCGGTGCGGTCTTGTGCCAGGCATGGGCGGGGTAGAGCATGCGCTGGAAGCTGAACAGCACATCGTCGGCATTCAGTGCGCGGCTGGGCTTGAAGTAGGCGGTAGTGTGGAATTTCACGTCATCGCGCAGGCTGAAGTCATAGACCAGGCCGTCGGCCGATACCGTCCAACTGGCCGCCAGGCTCGGCACCACCTTGCCTTGCTGCGCATCGAACTCCACCAGCCGGTTCATCAGCACGTCGGCGGTGGCGTTGGTGGTGGTCAGCGAGTTGTACTGCACCACGTCGAAGCCTTCGGGGCTGGCCTCGCTGCAGACGCTCAGCGGGGCAGCCTGGGCAGCGCCGGCGGCGAACAGGGCACCGGCGGCGAACACGGAGTTGAACAATAAGGAAAGGGCGGCGGCACGCATGGTGGCTCCTTGGCTGTCAGTGGCCCATCTGCCAGTGCAGTCTGGAAAAGGCCTACCCTAGTGCGCCTGTCGGGAAATGACCACACCCTTTTTTACAAAACTGGCGACGAGCGGTCGACGGCTGGCGGGGCCTGCCGCTATGCTGGCCCGGCGCGCTTGGCCGGCGCCGGAAATGTATCTTCTGTTGTTGTGGCCAAGTCTTTCTGGTATAAAGCAGCGCTCTTTTCTAGGGGCTCGGCCTGTCGCGTCAGCGTATCCGGTCGGTAAGACCTCCAGAATCACGGCGCCCAGGCGCCAAAGACTGAGAGATTAAGCGGCCAACCCATGCCGGGTTGGGCATGTGGTTTTAGAGGGCTGAGTCATGTCGAGAGTCTGTCAAGTTACTGGTAAGGGTCCAGTAACCGGGAACAACATTTCCCACGCAAACAACAAAACCCGTCGTCGTTTCCTGCCGAACCTGCAGCACCACCGTTTCTGGGTTGAATCCGAGAAGCGTTTCGTGCGTCTGCGCGTATCCGCCAAAGGCATGCGCGTCATTGACAAGCGTGGTATCGACGTAGTGCTGGCCGAGCTGCGCGCTCGCGGCGAAAAGTTCTAAGGAGAACGTCATGCGTGAATTGATCCGTCTGGTTTCGAGTGCTGGCACTGGCCACTTCTACACCACCGACAAGAACAAGCGCACCACTCCGGACAAAATCGAGATCAAGAAATACGATCCGGTTGTTCGCAAGCACGTGGTGTACAAGGAAGCCAAGATCAAGTAATTGATCGGCGACCTGAAAAAAAACCCGCCTCCGAAAGGACGCGGGTTTTTTTATGCCTGTCAGGGCCTCTTCGCCGGCTTGCCCGCTCCCACAGGGATTTCACTACTCTCAGGGGCCGTGATGTACCTGTGGGAGCGGGCAAGCCCGCGAAGAGGCCGGCACAGCCTCAGATCATTTCTGCTCGAACATCACATAGATCTTGCGGCAAGGCTCCAGCACCTCCCAAGTGCCCTTGAAGCCGGCCGGGATGACAAACCGGTCGCCCGTACGCAGGGTCTTGGCGCCACCGTCCTGGTCGCGCAGCACCGACACGCCCTGAACGATCTCGCAGTATTCATGCTCGGTGTAGTTCACCGTCCACTGCCCCACTTCACCCTCCCACACGCCAGCGGCGAATTGCCCGCAGGGGCTGGAATAATGGTTATAGACGGCCTGGTCGGGTTCGCCCTTGAGGATTTTTTCCGCCGCCGGGCGGTAGCGTTCTGCCTCGGTGATCACCTGTGCGAAGTCGATGATGCTATCAATGCTCATGCTGCGGTACCTGTTGTTGTTTAATAAAATGCACATCACTAGGCTTTTCAGCCTTTTGTGTCAAATATATTGATAGTTTACACGGCCTGGTTTAGGGTGTCGGTAGCCAGAGTGCCTTTGCCGACCGGCCCAAATTCTGACAACGCCTGTGAATCCTCAGTGCGGCGTTGCACCTAAACAAGAGGAGGAGTTTCGTATGACCACCCTGACTCGTGCTGACTGGGAACAACGTGCCCAGCAACTGAAGATCGAAGGCCGTGCCTTCATCAACGGCGAATACACCGATGCCGCATCCGGTGAAACCTTCGAGTGCCTGAGCCCGGTCGACGGACGCTTCCTGGCCAAGGTTGCCAGCTGCGACCTGGCCGATGCCAACCGTGCCGTGGAAAACGCCCGTGCCACCTTCAACGCTGGCGTGTGGTCGCAACTGGCCCCGGCCAAGCGCAAGGCCAAGCTGATCCGCTTCGCCGACCTTCTGCGCAAGCATGTCGAAGAGCTGGCACTGCTGGAAACCCTGGACATGGGCAAGCCGATCGGCGATTCCTCCAGCATCGACATCCCGGGCGCTGCCAATGCCATCCACTGGACCGCCGAAGCGATCGACAAGGTCTACGACGAAGTCGCCCCCACCCCGCATGACCAGCTTGGCCTGGTCACTCGCGAACCAGTGGGTGTGGTCGCTGCCATCGTACCGTGGAACTTCCCGCTGCTGATGGCCTGCTGGAAACTCGGCCCGGCCCTGGCCACCGGTAATTCGGTGGTGCTCAAGCCGTCCGAAAAATCGCCGCTGACGGCCATTCGCATTGCCCAGCTGGCCATCGAAGCCGGTATCCCAGCAGGCGTACTGAACGTGCTGCCAGGTTACGGTCACACCGTGGGCAAGGCCCTGGCCCTGCACATGGATGTCGATACCCTGGTGTTCACCGGCTCGACCAAGATCGCCAAGCAGCTGATGGTCTATGCTGGCGAATCGAACATGAAGCGCATCTGGCTGGAAGCGGGCGGCAAGAGCCCGAACATCGTCTTCGCCGATGCCCCGGACCTGCAGGCAGCAGCCGAGGCCGCTGCCAGCGCCATCGCCTTCAACCAGGGGGAAGTGTGCACCGCAGGTTCGCGTCTGCTGGTCGAGCGCTCGATCAAGGACAAATTCCTGCCCATGGTGGTCGAGGCCCTGAAAGGTTGGAAGCCAGGTAACCCGCTGGACCCACAGACTACCGTCGGTGCCCTGGTCGATACCCAGCAGATGAACACCGTGCTGTCGTATATCGAGGCCGGCCACAAGGATGGCGCCAAGCTGCTGGCTGGCGGCAAGCGCACCCTGGAAGAGACCGGCGGCACCTACGTCGAGCCGACCATCTTCGACGGCGTGACCAACGCGATGAAGATCGCCCAGGAAGAGATCTTCGGCCCGGTACTCTCGGTAATCGCCTTCGACACCGCCGAAGAGGCCGTGGCCATTGCCAACGACACGCCGTATGGCCTGGCGGCGGGCATCTGGACGTCGGATATCTCCAAGGCGCACAAGACCGCTCGTGCCGTACGCGCTGGCAGCGTCTGGGTCAACCAGTACGATGGCGGCGACATGACTGCGCCGTTCGGTGGCTTCAAGCAGTCGGGTAACGGCCGTGACAAGTCGCTGCACGCGCTGGAGAAGTACACCGAGCTGAAGGCGACCTGGATCAAGCTGTAATCCCAGGGGGGCTGCACGGCAGCCCCAACGATAGCCGGGTAGGCTAACGCTGCCCGGCTTCGTCGTTTCTGCTGTTCGAATTTCTGCCTGGGAGGCTGCAATGCGTTGGGGGAGCTACTTCGCCGTACTGGCATCGGTGCTCAGCGTCGGGCTGGCGCTCGGCGTGAGCATGCCGCTGGTATCCTTGCGCCTGGAGGCGTGGGGCTATGGCAGCTTCGCCATTGGCGTGATGGCCGCGATGCCGGCGCTGGGTGTACTGGTCGGCGCCAGTCTGGCCAGCCGCCTGGCTGGCTGGGTCGGCGTCCCTTCAGCCATGCGCCTTTGCCTGTGGGGCGGGGCGCTGTCGATCGGCCTGGTCGCCTTGCTGCCCAGTTATCCGCTGTGGCTGTTCTTGCGCCTGCTGATCGGTATGTCGCTGACCGTGGTGTTCATCCTCGGCGAGAGCTGGATCAACCAGTTGGTGGTCGAGCAGTGGCGAGGCCGCCTGGTGGCGCTGTATGGCAGCAGCTATGCCCTCAGCCAGCTGGCCGGGCCGTTGGTGCTGGGCTTTCTCGGCTCCGATGATGACTTTGGCTTCTGGGCCGCTACCGCCTTGCTACTGGTGGCACCGCTGATTCTCCTGGGGCGTGGCGGCGCACCGAGCACCGAAGCCTGCACTGTCACCTTCAGCGACCTGTTCGCCTTCTGCCGGCGTTTGCCGGTGATTGCCTGGGCCATCGCCCTGTTCGCCTCGTTCGAGGCAATGATCCTGACGTTACTCCCGGTGTACTGCCTGCAGCAGGGTTTCAGTACCGAAACGGCCCTGTTCATGGTCAGTACCGTGGTGGTGGGCGATGCGGTGTTGCAACTGCCCATTGGCGCGCTGGCTGACCGTATGTCGCGACGTGCCCTGTTCACCGGTTGTGCGGTGACCTTGCTGGTGTCCAGCCTGGTCATTCCGCTATCGCTGCACACGCCGCTGATCTGGCCGCTGTGGGTGTTGTTCGGGGCCAGCGCCGGGGGCTTGTTCACCTTGTCGCTGGTGTTGATCGGCGAGCGCTACCGCGATGATGAGCTGGTCCGGGCCAATGCCCATGTGGCACAACTGTGGGGCATTGGCTGCCTGCTCGGGCCATTGCTGGCAGGGGCGGGAAGCCAGTGGCTCAGTGGGCACGCGCTGCCGTTGCTGATGGCGCTGGGGGCTGCGGGGTTGGTGGTGTTGACCCGGCGGCGTGGGGCTTTCGAGCCTGCATCGGCTTGATAGAACCTGGGGCCGCTTTGCGGCCCATCGCGACGCAAGGCCGCTCATACAGGCGATATCCCCGGTAGGAGCGGGCTTGCCTCGCGATGGGCTGCAAAGCAGCTCCAAATCCGGTTACAGCATCTTTTCCAGCCCGACCGCCTTGCTGATCCAGGCATTGAACCGCCGCCATATGCCGCCCGGCTCGGAGGTCAGCATGTGCCGCTGGCCATTGTCCTCGGTCGCCCACACCAGTTTGTCGCCCACCAGCTTCACCTGGTAGCTCAATGCGGGCGCCATACCCTGCTGGGCCAGCTCGCGGGTGTACTCGGCCAGTTCCGGGCTGTCCACCAACACGCCGACCTCGGTATTCCACAGCACCGAACGTGGGTCGAAGTTGAACGAGCCGATGAAGGTCTTGCGCCGGTCGAACACGATCGCCTTGGTATGCAGGCTCGAATCCGAGCTGCCGTGGTAACTCAAGCGCCCGGCGCTGGGGTCACCGGGTTGCCGACGCAGCTCGTAAAGCTGCACGCCGTGCTCAAGCAAGGCCCGGCGGTAGGGCGCATAGCCGCCGTGCACCGCCGGCACGTCGGTGGCCTCCAGCGAGTTGGTCAGCAGCTTCACCGACGTGCCGGCGTCGGCACGGCCGGTCAGGTACAGCAGGCCAGGCTCGCGCGGCACGAAATACGCCGACATCAGGATAAGTTCGCGATGCACGTTGGCCAGGTCCGGCGCGAGCTGCTGGCTCAGCAGCAGTTGCGGGTCCGGTTCGTCATCAGCCAGCACCTTGCTTGGTGCATCCCACAGCGCCTGGGCGTGGGCCCAGATCAGTTCGTTGCGCCACACGTCCAGGCGCGGTTGTGCTTGGTAGGCCATCAAGCGGTCGTACAGGGCTTTACGTTGGGTCCTGGCTTCGGCCAACGACACTTCCAGGCGGTGGCGGCTGGCACTCAGGTCGCTGGCATCCGGATCGTGCCAGAGGAAGTCGGTGATCGGCCGGCTGAGAGCGCTGTTCCAGTACTGGTCGAAACTGTGCCCCAACTGCTCGGCGATCGGGCCTACCCCCAGCAGGTCGATGTCGGTGAAATTGAGGTTGGGCTCGGCATCGAAATACTCGTCGCCCAGGTTGCGCCCGCCGACGATGGCCATGCTGTTATCCACCAGGAACAGCTTGTTGTGCATGCGCCGGTGCTGACGCGACAGGTTGAACAGGCGGCCTACGGCGCGCGTTACACCAGTGCTGCGGCCCAGGTGCAATGGGTTGAACACGCGGATGTGGATGTTCGGGTGGGCATCGAGGGTGCCCATGATCACGTCCAGGCCATCGCTGGTGGTGTCGTCGAGCAGGATGCGTATGCGTACGCCACGGTCGGCAGCACGCAGCAGCTCATGCACCAGGGCGCGGGTGCTGAGGCCGTCGTGGACGATGTAGTACTGCAGGTCGATGCTGGTCTGGGCGTTGCGGATCAGTTCGGCGCGGGCGCGGAACGCCTCGTTGCTGTTGGGCAGCAGGCGAAAGCCGGAGCGGCCGCTGTACGGTGCAGCTTGGCGCAGCACCGAGCGGCCGAACGCCGAGTCGTTGGCCGGCAGCGCCTGGCTGGTTTCGCGGGGCGTGCCGACGCTGGCGCAGCCGGCAAGGCCGAGCAGTAGCACCAGCAGCAGAGGCAGGGCTCGCTGGAGTCTCAAGGGTGAATCGTCCTGTGCAACGAAGGCTTGAAGGGTTGGACCGTAGCGGGCGGCGCAAAGTTACGCGCCCGCGTTTTCTTCATCCAGTAGACGAAGGGCGGTTTCACCGACCTTGCGCACTGCAGCTTCGATCTGCGCTGTCGGCCGCGCGGCGAAGTTCATGCGCAGGCAGTGGCGGAATTTGCCCGAGGCCGAAAAGATGCTGCCTAAGGCAACCTGCACGCCTTGCTCCAGTAAAGCGCGGTTTAGCCGCAGCGTATCGAAATGTTCAGGTAATTCCACCCACAGCATGAAACCACCCTGCGGCCGGCTGACCCGCGTGCCCGGCGGGAAGTAGCGGGTCACCCAGTCGCTCATCAGGTCGCGGCTGCGCTGGTACTGGCTGCGCATGCGCCGCACATGGGGTTGGTAGTGCCCGGCGGCGATGAAGTCGGCAATGGCCAGCTGCGGTTGGCTGGCGGTGCTGCCGGTGCTGATATATTTCATGTGCAGCACGCGTTCCAGGTAACGCCCGGGCGCCACCCAGCCTATCCGCAGGCCGGGGGCGAGGGTCTTGGAGAACGAGCTGCACAGCAGCACGCGGCCATCGTCGTCGAAAGACTTGAGGGTGCGCGGGCGCGGGTAGGTGTAGGCCAGGTCACCGTACACATCGTCTTCGAGAATGGCCACGTCGTAGCGCTGGGCCAGGCTCAGCAAGGCCTTCTTGCGCGCCTCGGGCATGATGTAGCCGAGCGGGTTGTTGCAGTTGGGGGTGATCTGGATGAGCTTGATCGGCCATTGTTCCAGGGCCAGCTCCAGCGCCTCCAGGCTGATGCCGGTGACTGGGTCGGTCGGGATTTCCAGGGCTTTCATGCCCAGGCCCTTGAGGGTCTGCATGGCCCCATGGAAGCTCGGCGAGTCGACTGCGACGATGTCGCCGGGTTCACATACCGCGCGGATGCTGCACGACAGCGCTTCATGGCAACCCGTGGTCACCACCAGGTCGGCCGGGCTCAGGCGGCAGCCAGAGTCGAGCGTCAGCCGCGCCACTTGCTCGCGCAGGGCCAGGTTGCCGTGAATGTTGTCGTAGTACAGGCCAGGCATGTCCTGCCTTCTGCTCAGTTGGGCGAGGCTGCGCAGCAGTGGCTTGAGGGTGGGGCTGTCGATGTCGGGCATGCCGCGGCCGAGCTGGACAACATCCTGGCGCGGCGTGCTGCGCACCAGTTCCAGCACCTGTTCCCACTGTGAAATGTCCACCGGACGCTGGGCCGGGCGGCTGACGGCGGGAAGGGCAGGCAGCTGGCGGAGGGTGCTGACGAAGTAGCCGGACTTGGGTCGCGGCGAGACCATGCCGCTGTCTTCCAGCATGCGATAGGCCTGCTGCACGGTGCTCAGGCTGACCCCGTGCTCCACGCTCAGGGCGCGCACCGACGGCAGGCGCTGGCCGGGGCGGTAGAGGCCCTGCTCGATACGGGCGCCGAGCAGTTCGGCGAGGTTCAGGTAGAGGGTCACGGCATACTCCTGAGCTGCATTGGCATAGCGACCGGTACAGTTGCGTTGAAAATACAGCATTCAGTCAGTCAGCGGCCAATTCTGTATGGGAATAATAAGGCTGTATTGGATCTGTATTGCCGGTGCTTGCAGCGCGCATGCTTTCTCCACGGTATCAATCGAACGGAGAACGCAGCGATGGGTGGCATGAGCGATGTGCGCTTGCAACTGTTGGCCAAGGAACTGGAAGCCGGGCAGCAGGCCAAGGTGTTCAACGCGCCGCAAGGGTTGGGGCGTTGGGGGCTGATGCTGCATCGCTGGCATACCCGCAGGGCGTTGCTGCAGCTGACTGACGATGAGTTGCGCGACGTCGGGCTGAGCTGGGAACAGGCGCGTACAGAAGGGCGCAAACCCTTCTGGAAAGACTAGTCACGGCAGGTGCCGCTCGGTCTGTGTAGGAGCGGCCTTGTGTCGCGAAAGGGGTGCGTAGCGCCCCCAAGCCTCCAGTGTCACCGCAGGTATTGCTGGGCCGCTATGCGGCCCTTTCGCGACACAAGGCCGCTGTTACGCTTCAGATCAGCTCTTTCAGGCGATGCCACAGCATCCCCAACGCCAGCAGTGGCGAGCGCAGGTGTTGGCCGCCCGGGAAGGTGATGTGCGGCACCTTGGCGAACAGGTCGAAACGCCCGCTCTCCTGGCCGCTGATGGCCTCGCCCAACAGGCGCGCGGCCAGGTGCGTGGCATTCAGCCCATGGCCGGAGTAGGCCTGGGCGTAATAGACATTCGGCTGGCTGGCCAGGCGGCCGACCTGTGGCAGGCGGTTGGCGCCGATGCCGATCATGCCGCCCCACTGATAGTCGATGCGGACATCAGCCAGTTGCGGGAATACCTTGAGCATCTTCGGCCGCATGTAGGCGGCAATATCCTTGGGGTCACGCCCTGAATAATGGCAGGCACCGCCGAACAACAGGCGCTGGTCGGCGGACAGGCGATAGTAGTCCAGTGCTACACGCTGGTCGCACACGGCCATGTTCTGCGGCAGCAGCATACGCGCACGCTCTTCGCCCAGCGGTTCGGTGGCGATGATGTAGCTGCCCGCCGGCAGCACCTTGCCGCCCAGTTCGCGGTTGAGGTTGTTGTGGTAGGCATTGCAGCACAGCACCAAGGTCTTGGCCCGCACCCGGCCTTGCGCGGTATGTACCTGTACCTCTGGGCCGTAGTCGATGCGGGTTACCTCGGACTGCTCGAACAGCTGCACGCCCAGGCGGCTGGCCACGGCGGCTTCACCCAGGGCCAGGTTGAGCGGGTGCAGGTGCCCGGAGCCCATGTCGACCAGCCCGCCCACATAGCAGTCGGCGCCGACCACGCTGTGGATATCGTCCTTGCCGACCAGGCGCAGTTCATGGGCATAGCCCAGGCTGCGCAGTTCTTCGGCGTCTTCGGCAAAGCCCAGCAGCTCGGCAGGCTTGTTGGCCAGGTCGCAGTAGCCCCAGGTCAGGTCGCAGGCGATGGCATGCTTTTCGACCCGCTCGCGGACGATTTGCACGGCCTCCAGGCCCATCAGCTTCATGCTGCGTACGCCTTCCTCGCCGATCACCGGGGCGAACTGCTCCAGGCCATGACCGACGCCGCGGATCAGCTGGCCGCCATTGCGCCCACTGGCGCCCCAGCCGAGCTTGCGGGCTTCCAGCAGGATGACCGAGAAGCCGCGCTCAGCCAGCTCGATGGCGGTGTTCAGGCCCGAATAACCACCGCCGACGATGCACACATCGGCGCTGTGTTCACCTTGCAGGAAAGAGTGATCAGGGTGTGGCGCGCTGCTGGCGGCGTAGTAGGAGGCGGCGTGCTGCGCGCTGTGGATCATTGGCTCGGTCCTGAAGCTGGTGGGCAAGGGAAGGAGGATAAGCCGGGGCTCTGGGGTGGGCAACCGCCTGGCCTGGCGTGTCAGGGATGCTGGGGCCGCGCTGCGGCCCTTTCGCGACACAAGGCCGCTGCTGCAAGGCGCCGGTGCGCCTATAATCCGGCCAGGTTCCCTACGTTGTATTCAGCCATGTCCTGCAACCGCCACAAGATCCATTTCCTGCGCGAACTCATCCCTTCATTCGAGTGCGAACCCGGCTGCCATGACTGCTGCGGCCCGGTCACCACGTCGGCAGAAGAAATGGCGCGCCTGCCGCGCAAGTCGCAGGCCGAGCAGGACGCTGCCCTGGAACGCCTGGATTGCGTGCACCTGGGCCCCAACGGCTGCACCGTCTACGAAGAGCGGCCGATGATCTGCCGGCTGTTCGGCACCACCTCGCGCCTGGCCTGCCCGCGGGGCCGTGGCCCGGAGCAGATGATCGACCCTGCCGCCGAGCAGCTGGTCCACCAGTTCATCGCCACCACGCGCCAGGTGCTGGTCTAGCCTCAGTCCGGAATCGGCAGGCAGAGGCTTTCCTTTACCTCTTCCATCACGATGTAGCTCTTCGATTCGCGCACGTGCGGCAGCTTCAGCAGGATGTCGCCAAGCAGTTTGCGGTACGAGGCCATTTCCGAAATGCGCGCCTTCACCAGGTAGTCGAAGTCGCCCGAAACCAGGTGGCACTCGAGCACGTGTGGCAGTTTCAACACCGCACGGCGGAACTCCTCGAAGGTATCCCCCGACTTGTAGTCCAGGCTGATTTCCACGAACACCAGCAGGCTGCCCTTGAGGTGCTGCGGGTTAAGGCGGGCGTTGTAGCCCATGATGATGCCCTCGCGCTCCAGGCGGCGAACCCGCTCGGTGCAAGGGGTAGTGGACAGCCCGACTTTCTCGCCCAGTTCGGTGAAGGAAATACGCCCGTCGTTCTGCAGGATACGCAGGATGTTGCGGTCGATCTTGTCCAGCTCACGCTTGCTCTGGTGCTGGGTTCGCATAGGGGATGCCCCTCCGTGAAAGGCAATCTTGCCGAGAATTCTCGCCAATAATAGGCTTTTATATAGTGAATTGCACTGCCTTCAAATTCCTATACTGCGCGCATCCATGCCATTTCAACAAAAGACTGCGGTGCGCCGCGTGCGAGGAATAAAACGATGCGAGTTCTGGTACTTGGTAGCGGTGTAATCGGAACCGCCAGTGCCTACTACCTGGCCCGGCAAGGTTTCGAAGTAACGGTGGTCGACCGCCAGCCGGCGGTGGCCATGGAAACCAGTTTTGCCAACGCTGGCCAGATCTCGCCCGGCTATGCCTCGCCCTGGGCTGCACCGGGCGTGCCGCTGAAGGCCATCAAATGGCTGCTGGAGCGCCATGCCCCGTTGGCCATCAAGCTCACCGGCGATGTCGACCAGTACCTGTGGATGGCGCAGATGTTGCGCAACTGCACCGCCAGCCGGTACGCGGTGAACAAGGAGCGCATGGTGCGCCTGTCCGAGTACAGCCGTGACTGCCTCGACGAGCTGCGGGCCGAAACCGGCATCGCCTACGAAAACCGCAGCCTGGGCACTACCCAGCTGTTCCGGACCCAGGCCCAGGTAGATGCCGCAGCCAAGGACATTGCCGTGCTCGAACAGTCCGGCGTGCCTTACGAGCTGCTCGACCGCGACGGCATTGCCCGCGTCGAGCCGGCCCTGGCTGGCGTGAAAGACATTCTGGCCGGCGCCCTGCGCCTGCCCAACGACCAGACCGGTGACTGCCAGCTGTTCACCACCAAGCTGGCCGACATGGCCACCAAGCTGGGCGTGGAGTTCCGCTTCGGCCAGGACATCCAGCGCCTGGACTTCGCCGGCGACCGTATCAATGGTGTGTGGATCGACGGCAAGCTGGAAACCGCCGACCGCTACGTGCTGGCACTGGGCAGCTACTCGCCGCAGATGCTCAAGCCGCTGGGCATCAAGGCTCCGGTGTATCCGCTGAAGGGCTACTCGCTGACCGTGCCGATCACCAACGCCGACATGGCCCCGACGTCGACCATCCTCGACGAGACCTACAAAGTCGCGATCACCCGTTTCGACAACCGTATCCGGGTTGGTGGCATGGCTGAAATCGCCGGCTTTGACCTGTCGCTGAACCCGCGTCGGCGCGAAACGCTGGAGATGATCGTCAACGACCTTTATCCTCGCGGCGGTGACCTGAGCCAGGCCAGCTTCTGGACCGGCCTGCGTCCGGCGACCCCGGACGGTACGCCGATCGTCGGTGCCACGGCGTTCCGCAACCTGTTCCTGAATACCGGCCACGGTACCTTGGGCTGGACCATGGCGTGTGGCTCCGGTCGCCTGCTGGCCGACCTGATTGCGCGCAAGAAGCCGCAGATCAGTGCCGAAGGCCTGGACATCTTCCGCTATGGCAACAGCCGGGAAGTGGCCAAGCATGGGCAGGCTGCGCCGGCTCACCAGCAGTAAGTTCGCCTGTACCGGCCTCTTCGCGGGCTCGCCCGCTCCCACAGGAACACCACAGATGTTGAAAACTGTGCAGTACCTGTGGGAGCGGGCGAGCCCGCGAAGAACCCAACACCGATTTCAACCCGAACCACCATAAGGCAGCCGCCATGCGTCCCGCCCGCGCCCTGATCGACCTCCAGGCCCTGCGCCACAACTACCGTCTGGCCCGTGAACTGACCGGTGCCAAAGCCCTCGCCGTGATCAAGGCCGATGCCTACGGCCATGGCGCCGTGCGCTGTGCGCTGGCCCTGGAAGCCGAAGCCGACGGCTTTGCCGTGGCTTGCATCGAAGAGGCGCTGGAGCTGCGCGCCGCCGGTATCAAGGCCCCGGTGCTGTTGCTGGAGGGCTTTTTCGAGGCCAGCGAACTGGCGCTGATCGCCGAGCACAACCTGTGGTGCGTGGTGCACTCGCTGTGGCAGCTGGAGGCGATCGAGCAGACCCAGTTGCACAAGCCGCTCACTGTCTGGCTCAAGCTCGACAGCGGCATGCACCGAGTTGGCCTGCACCCCAAGGATTACCACGAGGCCTACCAGCGCCTGCTGGCCAGTGGCAAGGTCGCGCGCATCGTGCTGATGAGCCACTTTGCCCGCGCCGACGAGCTGGATGCCGATGCTACCGCCCAGCAGATCGCCGTATTCGAAGCCGCTCGCCAAGGCCTGGCCGCCGAATGCAGCCTGCGCAATTCGCCCGCTGTGCTGGGTTGGCCGCAGGCACCCAGTGACTGGGTACGCCCGGGCCTGATGCTGTACGGTGCCACGCCGTTCGAGGTAACCCAGGCCGAGGCCGAACGCCTGCAGCCGGTGATGACCCTGCAGTCGCGGGTGATCAGCGTGCGCGAGCTGCCCGCCGGCGAGCCGGTGGGCTATGGCGCCAAGTTCGTCAGCCCGCGGCCGACCCGTGTGGGCGTGGTCGCCATGGGCTATGCCGATGGCTACCCACGCCAGGCGCCGAATGGCACCCCGGTGCTGGTCGCCGGCAAGCGCACGCAACTGATCGGTCGTGTATCGATGGACATGCTCAGCATCGACCTGACCGACATACCGGAAGCGACTGTCGGCAGCCCGGTCGAACTGTGGGGCAAGCATGTGCTGGCCAGCGAGGTGGCTGCCCAGGCTGGCACCATTCCCTACCAGATCTTCTGCAATCTGAAGCGGGTACCGCGGGACTACTGCGGCGAATGAAACGCTGAAGCGGACAGGTTGAGGGGCTGTGTGTTGTAAATACTGAACGGCATTGCCATGATATCGTTCACATCCACCCCCCTTTTCCACCGTTTCAGGAGGCTCCAGCTTTGGACGTCGGCGAACGACTGCAAGCCATCCGCAAGCTCAAGGGCCTGTCCCAGCGTGAACTCGCCAAGCGAGCCGGGGTGACCAACAGCACCATCTCGATGATCGAGAAGAACAGCGTGAGCCCTTCGATCAGCTCGCTGCGCAAGGTGCTGAGCGGCATTCCCATGTCCATGGTCGAGTTCTTCTCGGTCGAGCTGGAACCTGAAAGTCCCACGCAGATCGTCTACAAGGCCCATGAGCTGATCGATATCTCGGACGGTGCGGTGACCATGAAGCTGGTCGGCAAGTCGCACCCAAACCGTGCCATCGCCTTCCTCACCGAGGTGTACCCACCGGGCGCCGACACGGGTGCCGAAATGCTCACCCACGATGGCGAGGAAACCGGCATCCTGCTGGAAGGCCGCCTGGAGCTGGTGGTCGGCAACGAGATCTTCATTCTCGAGGAAGGCGACAGCTACTACTTCGAAAGCACCCGCCCACACCGCTTTCGCAACCCGTTCGACCGGCCGGCGCGGTTGATCAGCGCGGCGACACCTTCGAACTTTTGATCCAGCGCAGTGCATTGATTCGGCAATACCCCTTTCCCGTGTAGGGTCGTTTCACGGCCTCCGGGTTCCCGCTATACTTTTCAGCGCTCGCCGATCCGTGGCCGCGAGCGTGATTAGCCACCATGAGGGTGTTCGCGTGAACCAAATCAAGAAGATGCTGGCCGTACCAGCAGCCGTATTCGCCCTCTGGGCAATGAGCGCAACCGCTGCGACCAAGGATGACATCGCCAAGCGCCTGGAGCCGGTCGGCCAGGTGTGTGTGCAGGGCCAGGAATGCAAGGGCATGGAAGTGGCCGCTGCCGCTGGTGGCGGTGGTGCCAAGACGCCGGATCAGATCATCGCCAAGCACTGCAATGCCTGCCATGGCTCCGGCCTGCTCGGCGCGCCGAAGATTGGCGACACCGCAGCCTGGAAAGAGCGTGCCGACCATCAGGGCGGCCTGGATGGCATCCTGGCCAAGGCCATTACCGGTATCAACGCCATGCCACCGAAAGGCACCTGCGCGGATTGCTCGGATGATGAGCTGAAAGAAGCGATCAAGAAGATGTCCGGGCTGTAAGAGTCCGCTGAATTGCACAAGGCCCGCCTGATTCTGGCGGGCTTTGTTTTTGGCGCGCCTGTACCGGCCTCTTCGCGGCTGAAACCGCTCCTACAAGAGCCTCACGCTCCTTGAGGCTGGCGTTGTACTTGCAGGAGCGGCTTCAGCCGCGAAGAGGCCGGCACAGGCAACCAATGACTTCCGGCCCGTGTCCAACCCCTGAACCCATGGATGTCTCAGGAGGCCCCGATGCACCTCTGCTCCATCGATCAGGCTGTCGAGCAGGTCCTGGCGCGCTTGCCAGCCCACATCCACATGGGCCTGCCGCTGGGTCTGGGTAAGCCGGTCGCTTTCGTCAATGCCCTGTATGCCCGTATACGCGAGCAGCCCGAGCGCCGCCTGACCATCTACACCGCACTCTCGCTCGGCCGTCCAGCACTGGGCGATGGCCTGCAGCGGCGCTTTCTCGAACCCTTCGTCGAGCGGGTGTTCGCCGACTACGAAGAACTCAGCTACCTCGCCGACCTGCGCAACGACAGCCTGCCGCCGAACATCCGGGTCGAGCAGTTCTTCCTGCAGCCCGGTAGCCTGCTGCACAGCGAGTCTGCCCAGCAGGACTACGTCAGCAGCAACTACAGCCACGCCGCGCGCGATATCAACGCCAAGGGCCTGAACCTGATTGCCCAGCTGGTGGCTGCCACCCCGGAGCGGCCGGTGCACCTGAGCCTGGCGTGCAACCCTGACATCACCCTCGACCTGTTGCCGATGGTCGCCAGGCGCCGTGCCGCTGGCGAAACCATCCTCATGCTTGGCCAGGTGCATGCCGAACTGCCGTACATGCCCGGCGACGCCGAGCTGCCCATGGATGCCTTCGACCTGCTGCTCGATGAAGCCGAGCAGCGTCGCCTGTTTTCCACGCCGAACATGCCGGTGAGCACCCAGGATCATTGCATCGGCCTGCATGCCAGCAGCCTGGTACGGGACGGCGGCACGTTGCAGATCGGCATCGGTGCCATGGGCGATGCGGTAGCCGCCGCCCTGCTGGCGCGCCAGGGCGACAACGCCGGCTACCGTGCCGTGCTCGATGACCTGGATATTGGCCCATGGCAAGCGCTGATCGAACGGGAAGGGGGGCTGGGTGGTTTCGCCCAGGGGTTGTATGGCTGCAGCGAGATGTTCGTCAACGGCCTGCTGGTGCTGGCTGAGGCGGGCCTGCTGCGACGCCCGGCGGATGCGCAGGGCAGCGTGCTGCACGGCGGCTTCTTCCTTGGCCCTCAGGCCTTCTACCAGCGCCTGCGTGACATGACGCTGGAACAGCGGGCGCGGTTTGCCATGACCCGCATCAGCTTCATCAACGAGCTGTATGGGCAGGAGCAACTCAAGCGCCGCCAGCGTCGCGATGCGCGCTTCATCAATACCGTGTTCGGCATGACCCTGCTTGGTGCCGGGGTGGCCGACCAGTTGGAAGATGGTCGTGTCCTCAGCGGCGTGGGTGGCCAGTACAACTTCGTCGCCCAAGGGCATGCGCTGGAAGGTGGGCGCTCGATCCTGCTGCTGCGCAGCTGGCGCGAGGCGGGCGGCGAGGTGACCTCGAACCTGTTCTGGACCTATGGCCACTGCACCATTCCGCGGCACCTGCGCGATATCGTGGTGACCGAATATGGCATTGCCGACTTGCGCGGGCAGACCGACAGCGAGGTAATTGCACGTTTGCTGGCGGTGTGTGATTCACGGTTCCAGCAGGGGCTGATCGAACAGGCAAAAGACGCTGGCAAGCTCGCCCGGGATTTCCAGCTGGATTCGCGCTTCACCGACAACACGCCGCAGCGGTTGGAAGCGATCAGGGCGAAGCATGCGCGGCTGTTCCCGGAGTACCCGCTGGGCACGGACTTTACGGCGGAAGAGCGGGATTTGCTGCGGGCGCTGAACTGGTTGAAGAGCAAGTTCAAGCTGAGCGAGGTGCTGGAGCTGGGCAAGGCAGCGCTGGATGCGCCGGGGCCAGAGGGCTATGCGAGGCACCTTGCGCGGATGCAGCTGGACCAGCCGCAGGGGTTGAAGGAAGAGCTTTACCAGCGGTTGCTGCTGGCGGGCTTACAGGCTGCAAAATAAACGCTCGGACATACTGTCCCGTGTGGGAGCGGGTTTACCCGCGAATGCGATGGCGCATCCCAAATCGCATTCGCGGGTAAACCCGCTCCCACAGAGATCGCATAGCGGCCTTATTCGATGAAAGTCACCACACCACCTTCCAGCGACTTCACCCGGGCCAGCGATTCGACGCGGTAGCCCTGGCTGTCCAGCTCGGCACGGCCACCCTGGAACGACTTCTCGATGACGATGCCCAGGCCGGCCACGGTCGCGCCGGCCTGCTTGATGATCGAGATCAGTGCCTGCGACGCCTTGCCGTTGGCCAGGAAGTCGTCGATCACCAGTACACGGTCGCTGCTGTTGAGGTGGCGCGGCGAAATGGCCACGGTGTTCTCGGTCTGCTTGGTGAAGGAATACACCGAGGCAGTCAGCAGGTTTTCGGTCAGGGTCAGCGACTGGTGCTTGCGGGCGAAAATCACCGGCACGCCCAGCTTCAGGCCGGTCATCACCGCCGGAGCGATGCCCGAGGCCTCGATGGTGACGATCTTGGTCACGCCGGCGTCGGCGAACAGGCGGGCGAACTCGTCACCGATCAACTGCATCAGCGCAGGGTCGATCTGGTGGTTGAGAAACGCATCGACTTTGAGAACCTGATCGGAAAGCACGATGCCTTCTTCGCGAATCTTCTGGTGCAGTGCTTCCACTGTGTTTACCTCGAAACAAAGGTGGCCGCTGTACGCGGCAATAGTAAAGAGTAATGGTTGATCAGCGTTTGAGCATCGCCCGGATATCGGCCAGGGCGTTGTTGCCGCGTGCCGCCTTGACCTCGACCGGCGCATCGTCCAGGCCCTCCCAGGCCAGGTCTTCCGGCGGCAGTTCATCGAGGAAGCGGCTGGGTGTGCAGTCGATGATTTCGCCGTACTGCTTGCGCTTGGCGGCGAAGGTGAAGGCCAGGGTCTGGCGCGCGCGGGTGATGCCCACGTAGGCCAGGCGGCGTTCCTCTTCGATGGTGTCGGCCTCGATGCTGGAACGGTGCGGGAGGATTTCCTCTTCCATGCCCATGATGAACACGTAGGGGAACTCCAGGCCCTTGGAAGCATGCAGGGTCATCATCTGCACGCCTTCGGCGTTCTCTTCTTCTTCCTGCTGGCGCTCGAGCATGTCGCGCAGCACCAGCTTGCCGATGGCGTCCTCGATGGTCATGTCACCCTCTTCGTCCTTTTCGAGGGTGTTCTTCAGCGCTTCGACCAGGAACCAGACGTTGCTGATGCGGAATTCGGCAGCCTTGTCGCTGGCGGTCTGCTGGCGGATCCAGTTCTCGTAGTCGATGTCGCGGATCATCTCGTGCAGTGCGGCAATCGGGTCTTCCAGGGCAACCTTGTGGCGCACCCCGTCCAGCCAGTGCTTGAAGCGCTGCAAACGCTCGGTATAGCGGGCGTCCAGGTGCTCGCCCAGGCCCAGCTCCTCGCTGGCGGCATACATCGAGATGCCGCGCTCGGTGGCGTAGTTGCCAAGCTTTTCGAGGGTGGTGGAGCCGATTTCCCGGCGCGGTACGTTGATCACCCGCAGGTAGGCGTTGTCATCGTCCGGGTTCACCAGCAGGCGCAGGTAGGCCATCAGGTCCTTGACTTCCTGGCGGCCGAAGAAGCTGTTGCCGCCCGACAGGCGATACGGCACCTGGTGATGCTGCAGCTTCAGTTCGATCAGCTTGGCCTGGTAGTTGCCCCGGTAAAGGATGGCAAAGTCGCTGTAGGGGCGGTTGGTGCGCAGGTGCAGGGTGAGGATTTCCATGGCCACGCGTTCGGCCTCGGCTTCCTCGTTCTTGCAGCGGATCACGCGGATCTCGTCGCCTACGCCCATCTCGCTCCACAGCTGCTTCTCGAACGCGTGCGGGTTGTTGGCGATCAGCACGTTGGCGCAGCGCAGGATGCGGCTGGTGGAGCGGTAGTTCTGCTCCAGCATCACCACCTTCAGGGAGGGGTAGTCCTCCTTGAGCAGCATGAGGTTTTCCGGCCGGGCACCACGCCAGGCATAGATCGACTGGTCGTCGTCGCCGACCACGGTGAACTGGTTGCGCATGCCGATCAGCATCTTCACCAGCAGGTACTGGCTGGCGTTGGTGTCCTGGTATTCGTCCACCAGCAGGTAGCGCACGCGGTTCTGCCAGCGCTCCAGCACGTCGGGGTGCTCCTGGAACAGCTTGACCGGCAGCAGGATCAGGTCGTCGAAGTCCACCGCGTTGAACGCCTTGAGCGTGCGCTGGTAGTGGGTGTAGACGATGGCGGCGGTCTGCTCGCGCGGGTTGCGCGCCTTTTCCAGGGCCTCGGGCGGCAGGACCAGGTCGTTCTTCCAGGCACCGATCATGTTCTTGATCTCGTCGATGCCGTCGTCGCCGGAGTATTCCTTCTGCATGATGTCCGACAGCAACGCCTTGATGTCGGACTCGTCGAAGATCGAGAAGCCCGGCTTGTAACCCAGGCGCTCGTGCTCCTTGCGGATGATGTTCAGGCCAAGGTTGTGGAAGGTGCACACCGTCAGGCCGCGGCCTTCGCCCGGGCGCAGCAGGGTGGCGACCCGTTCCTTCATCTCGCGGGCGGCCTTGTTGGTGAAGGTCATCGCCACGATGTACTGGGCACGGATGCCGCAGTTCTGGATGAGGTGGGCAATCTTGCGCGTGATCACGCTGGTCTTGCCCGAACCTGCACCGGCGAGCACCAAAAGAGGGCCGCCGACATAGTCACGGGCTTCCTGCTGCCGGGGATTGAGTCGGGACATGCTAGAAACCGGGGGTCGCCAGAAAATAGCCGCGCATTCTAACAGGCATGCGGCCGTTATGGCGCGACCGTCTGACGTCTGAGTCAGACTTTTGTGACCGTTCCAGTATTAGTGCAGCTAATCCTAGGCACTGAAAAAAACGTATTTGCCGGTTGGGTCCGTTTCGCGCAGGATGCACGACAAAATACGTCGGGATGTTACGCCTGCCTTTGCGCGCACAAATTTAGAAATCATTCTCATTTGTGCAGTAGCATACCCGAACTCTTCCGTTGCACCGTGAAGCCCTAAGGAGCCCGCTTGTCCACGCCTGTCGAACCTCTGCGTTTGCTGCTGTTGGCTGATGAGCCGGAATGGACCGTATTGCTGCGCGACTGCGTGCAGGCATTGGACGGTGCTGCAGTGTTGCTGACTGCTCCCAACTGGGAGGCGGTAGACAGCCTGTTCAGCAATGACCGCCAGGCTGTCGTGCTGGCCACCCCGGCTTTGCAGCCTGCACCCGGGCGCTGCGACCTGCCGACCATCCTGCTGCTCGAGCATGAGCCCGAGCTGCCACCGAGCGCGGTCAGCGATTGGCTGGTGCGCGAGCAACTCAATGCCGACAGCTTGCGCCGCTCGCTGCGCCATGTGCGTGAACGCGGCGTGCTGGTGGCCACCTTGCAGCGCCTGGCCGAGCAGGACCCATTGACCGGTATCGCCAACCGCCAGGGCTTCCAGGCCTTGCTCGCCGCGCGCCTGGCCGAGAACGATGGTCGCGGCGTTGCCCTTGGCCATCTGGACCTGGACAACTTCCGTCACGTCAACGATGCGCTTGGTCACCAGAGCGGTGACCGCCTGATCCTGCAAGTGGTGGCACGCCTGAAGCAGCAACTGGAGGCGGGTGACCAGCTGGCGCGCCTGGGCAGTGATGAATTCGCCCTGCTGATCGACACCCGCCGTGACGCCAACCGCGCCGAGTGGATTGCCGAGCGCATTGTCGAAGCGTTGGCCGAGCCCTACTGGATCGACGGCGAAAGCCTGCTGCTGGGTTGCAGCCTGGGCCTGGCCCATGCGCGGGTCCAGGGCGGGGCCGACCCGCTGATGTGGCACGCGCACATTGCCATGCGCCAGGCCAAGGGTAGCCAGGGCTGTACCTTCCATGTGTTCAACGAGCGCATCAACCGCAATGCCCGCAGCCTTGCCGACCTGGAGAGCGAACTGCGTCGCGCCCTGCGCCGTGACGAGCTGGAGCTGCACTACCAGCCGCGACTGAACCTGGCCGATGGGCGCATCGTTGGCCTGGAGGCGCTGGTGCGCTGGCGGCATGCCGAGCGTGGCCTGTTGCCGCCCAGCGAATTCGTGCCGCTGGCCGAGCAGAGCGGGCTGATCGTGCCGTTGGGCTACTGGGTCATTTCCCGTGCCCTGCGTGACATGCAGGCACTGTGCGAGGGCGGGCTGGAGCCGCTGCACATGGCGGTCAACCTGAGTTTCCGGCAGTTCCAGGACAGCCAGTTGCTGGCCACCTTGAGCCGGCTGATCATCGAGCATGGCGTCGATGCCCGCTGGCTGGAATTCGAACTGACCGAAACAGCGGTGATGCGCCGCAACGAGCTGGTACGCCAGACCATGGATGCCCTGGGTCGCCTGGGTGTGCGTTTCTCGCTGGATGACTTCGGTACCGGGTTCTCTTCGTTCGTGCACCTCAACAGCCTGCCGATCACCTTGCTCAAGGTGGACCGCAGTTTTGTGGCCGAAATGGAAATGCGTGAAGAGAACCGCAAGCTGGTGCACGCCATGATCAACCTGGCGCACAACCTCAACCTCGAAGTGGTGGCCGAGGGAGTGGAGAGTGAAGAGCAGCTGGCCTTGTTGCGCGGGTTCGGTTGTGACCAGGTGCAGGGCTTCCTGGTCAGCAAGCCGTTGCCGATGGGCGAGTTGATGGAGTTCTTGCTGGATTACAGCAAGCCGAAGCTGGTTAGCCTGTGACATCGCAGGGGAGGGCTTCGCCCTCCTGTCGCGACGCAAGGCCGTTCCTACATTGATCGGCGAACGCAGGCCCAGGTAGGAGCGGCCTTGCGTCGCGAAAGGGCTGCAAAGCAGCCCCAACGGTCACACAGACACTGCAGACCTGTCAGTCAGCCCGGCCTTCCCCAGCAACCGCTTCATCCGCCACTCAAAACCAAAGGTCAACGCCACCGCCGCACACGCCAGCCCCAGCGCCAGGCCCCACCATACCCCCACCGCGCCACCGCCCAGGGTAAAGGTGAACAGCCAGGCGCTCGGCGCCCCCACCAGCCAGTAGCACACCAGCCCGATCAGGAAGGTGGTCTTGGCATCCTTCAGCCCGCGGATCGAACCCATGGCAATGGTCTGCATGCCGTCGAACAGCTCGAACCATGCCGCCACCGCCAGCAACTGCACCGCCAGCTGGAAGATCGCCGCGAAGGCCGGGTCGTTGCGGTCGATGAACAGCCCCACCAGCGCATCGGGCAGCAGCCAGAACAACGCGGCAAAGGCAAACATGATCATCGCCCCGAAGCCGATACCCACCCGCCCGGCGCTGCGTGCCGCCAGCAGGTTGCCGGCGCCGAAGTACAGCCCCACCCGCATGGTCACCGCGTACGACAGGCCGGTCGGCACCATGAACGCCGTGGAGACGATCTGCAGGGCGATCTGGTGCGCCGCCAGCTCGGTACTGCCCAGCACGCCCATGCACAGCGCGGCGAAGGCGAACAGGCCGACTTCCACCATGTAGGTACCGCCAATCGGCAGGCCCAGCCGCCACAGTTCGCGCAGGGCCGGCAACGACGGGCGCGACAGGCCTTTGCGCAGCGGGTAGGCCGCATAGGCCGGGTGCCAGCGGATATACAGCGCCAGGGCGATGGCCATGCCCATCGACACCACTGCAGTGACCAGGCCGATGCCCATCAGGCCCAGCCTGGGCAGGCCGAACATGCCTTCGATCAGCGCCACGTTGAGCAGGTAGTTGAGCACCGTGCCTACCAGGCTGATGACCATCACCGGGGTCGAGCGGCCCAGGGCGCTGGTGAAACCGCGCAAGGCCATGAAGGTCAGGTAGCCGGGCAGGGCCAGCGGCAGCAGGGTGAGGAACTCGGCGGCCGAGGCCACGTTCTCGGGTTTTTGCCCGAACAGCAACAGCACCGGCTCAAGGTTCCACAGCACCAGCCCGGCGCACAGCGCCAGGCCCCAGGCCAGCCACAGACCGTTCTGCGCCAGGCGCGTGGCGCCGTCGATGTCGTTGGCACCCTTGCGGATCGCCACCAGTGTGCCGACTGCCGCGATCACGCCCAGGCAGAAGATCGACACGAACGAATAGCTCGCCGCCCCCAGGCCACCGCCGGCCAGTGCCTGCGGGCTGATGCGGGCCATCATCAGGGTGTCGGTGAGCACCATCAGCATGTGCGCCAGTTGCGAGGCGATCAGCGGCCCGGCCAGGCGCAGCAAAGCCTTGAGTTCGGTAGTGGGCGCGACGTGCATGGGACGGTCCTTCTTCCTGGGGCGATCAACGAAGGGCGATTCTGAGGCTTTGGTCAACTTTGCACAAAAGGATAAAAGCGATCGTTGGCATGAGTGTGACTCATGCATATATGCTCAGCGGTGATCCGTTCATAGCCCCGCATGGCAGGTGCCTCATGTCCCGTCAGCTTCCCCCGTTGTATGCCCTGCGTGCATTTGAAGCCGCCGCCCGGCTGAGTTCGTTCACCCGTGCCGGTGAGGAACTGTCGATCACCCAGAGCGCGGTCAGCCGGCATATCCGCACACTGGAAGACCACTTCGCCTGTCGCCTGTTCGTGCGCAATGGCCGCAGCCTGCAACTGACCGAAGCGGCGCGGGTGCTGCTGCCAGGCGTGCGGGAAGGCTTCGCCGCGCTGGAACGGGCCTGCGATACCTTGCGTGGCGAAGACGGCATCCTGCGCATGAAGGCGCCTTCGACCCTGACCATGCGCTGGCTGCTGGCGCGGCTGAGCCGGTTCCGGCACCTGCAGCCCGGCAACGAAGTGCAGCTGACCAGTGCCTGGATGGACGTCGACCATGTGGACTTCAGCAACGAGCCGTTCGACTGTGCGGTGCTGCTCAGTGACGGCGTGTTCCCACCAGACTGGGAGGTGCGCCGGTTGTTCGCCGAACTGCTGATACCGGTAGGTGCGCCGGACCCGCTCGCGGATGGCCCCTGGGATGTGCGACGGCTGGCCGGTATCGAGCTGCTGCACCCGACGCCGGACAAGCGCGACTGGCGCGCCTGGCTCGAACGCATGGGCCTCGGCGACCAGGTCTCGCTCAAGGGCGGGCAGGTGTTCGATACCCTGGAACTGGGCATGATCGCGGCCGCGCGCGGCTACGGCATCTCCATGGGAGACCTGCTGATGGTCGCCGAGGACGTGGCCCAGGGGCGCCTCAGCCTGCCGTGGCCGACCGCCGTTCCCAGCGGTATGGACTATTACATGGTGTGGCCGCGCACCCGCCCGGGCGGGGAGCGCTTGCGACGTCTGAGCAGGTTCCTGCAGGACGAAGCGGCGGCAGTGGATCTGCCCGATGTGCAGATCCTGCCGACGCTTTGAATGCCAGGCGCAAAGGTTTGCGAATATCCCGGTCCGACACTCAAGTATTCCCTGGCGACGCCGATCAAGTGGCACCAGCGTCCCGGAAGAGGGCGCGCTTCCCGACGACAACAAGCGGGTGGCCCACGTGATCAGGACGATCCCGGCCTCTTGCCAGGAGCTTGACCATGTCTCAACCGCGTGCCCGAATCGCCTCGCAACTGGGGGTTGCCCTCGCCATCGTGCTGGCGCTGGTGATTTCCGGCAGTACCCTATTCGCCTTGCGCTCGCTGGACGATGCCAACCTCGCCACCCGCCAGGCCCACCTGGCCAGCGAGGCGCGTTTGCTGGCCGACCAGCTCGACACCTTCCACGGCTCGCTCAAGGACAATACCCAGCGCCTCAGCGGGCTGTTCGAGCGGCGCTTCGCCTCGGGCCTGTCGCTGCATGCGGGGGAGACCGTGCAGGTCGCCGGCCAGGCCACGCCTGCCCTGTACCTGGGCAACCAGCTGCTGAACAACGACTTCCAACTGGTCGACGATTTCCAGCAGATGACCGCCGGCATCGCCACGCTGTTCGTGCGCAGCGGTGACGATTTCGTGCGTATCAGCACCAACCTGAAGAAGCAGGACGGCAGCCGCGCCATCGGTACCCTGCTGGATCGCCAGCACCCGGCCTACGCCCGGTTGCTGGCCGGGCAGATGTACGTGGGCCGCGCCGTGCTGTTCGAGCGTAACTACATGACCCGCTACGTGCCGGTGAGTGACGCCAGCGGTCAGGTAATCGCCGTGCTGTTCGTCGGCTTCGACTACACCGACGCGCAGAATGCCCAGTTTGCCAACCTGGCGCGCTTCCGCATCGGCCAGACCGGCTCGTTGGCCTTGCGCGACGAGAAGGGCGCCTGGCTGGTGCCGCCGGCCAATGCCGACCAGCAGTTGTACAGCGCCACCGCCCCCTTCGCCGAAGGGCCCTGGACCGTGGTCGCCAGCATGCCGATGGCAGAAATCCGCGAAGTGACCTGGAGCGTTGGCCTGCGCCTGGCCATCGGCAGCCTGCTGGCGATGCTGCTGGCTGTTGCCGCCACGCTGTGGCTGTTGCGCCGCAAGCTGCGCCCGCTGGACGACCTGGTGCGCCAGGCAGAAGCGCTCGGGGCGGGAGACCTGGGGGCACGCCTGAGCGTGACCAGCGATGACGAGATCGGCCAGCTGGCACGCAGCTTCAACAAGATGGGTGAAGCACTGGCGACCATGGTCGAGCACATCCGCAGTGCCTCCGAGCAGGTCAGTACCCGTGCACGCTCGCTGGCTGGCCTGTCGGCCGGTGCGTGCGAAGGCATGGACCAGCAATCCGGCGAAATCACCAGCATGGCCGGCGCGGTGGAAGAGTTCAGCGCCACCTCGATGAACATCGCCGACAACATGGCCGGCACCGAGCGCATGGCCCGTGACAACGCCCAGCAGACCCGCATCGGCCGCAATGCCATGGACGAGGCGTCGCGCTCGCTGACGCAGATTGCCGAGGCGCTCGGCGGTACCGCCACGGTGATGGACAGCCTGGGCGCCCGCTCGCAGGAAATCGGCGGCATCATCAGCGTGATCACCGCCATTGCCGAGCAGACCAACCTGCTGGCGCTGAATGCCGCCATCGAGGCGGCCCGTGCCGGCGAGCAGGGGCGTGGCTTTGCCGTGGTGGCCGATGAGGTGCGCGGGCTGGCCGCGCGCACCCGCCAGGCCACGGACGAGATTTCCAGCATGATCACCAGCATCCAGCAGCAGACCGGGCACGCCATCACCACGCTGGAGCAAGGCAACCAGCTGATGCAGGAAGGCCTGGAACGCAACGACAAGGTGGCCCAGGCGTTGGCGCGTATCGACGAGCAGAGCCGTGCGGCCGGTGAGCAGTTTGCCGTGATCAGTACCGCCACTCAGGAGCAGAGCAGTACCGCGACGGTGCTCAGCCGCAACCTGCAGAGCATTGCCCAGGCCAACGGCGAGCAACGCGAGGTGGCCAATGAACTGGCCTTTACCGCGCGTGAACTGGAAGGTTTGGCGGCACAGTTGCGCCAGGAAGTGGACCGCTTCCGCTGAAACCGCAGGGGGCGCAGGGCGCCCCCGCAATCTGAAACCTTACATCGAACCCAGGTTCAACGCCTGCGCACAGGCCTGCAGCGACCGCCGTTCGCTCAGTGCATACATGGCCAGCTCATCCTGCACCTGCATGCCCAGCGCTGCTTCGAACGCAGCGCGGTTGGCATTGCTGCCGTACTCGGCGTGCGCGTCGTCACCCAGGTTGGACTGGAAGATCCCTGCCGCACTCACCGGCAGGAAGTCCTCGTAAACCAGCGCTTCGTAGTGCACGTGACCCGCTTCGATCAGCCCTTCCAGGGTGCTCGGGCGGTCATCCTGGTCACGCGCGGCCAGGCCTTTCTCGGTGGCGAAGTAACGGAAATACGCCAGCCCCTGCTGGCGCATCTGTGCCAGGTCGTCCGGGAATTCGGCAAAGGTTTCCTTCAGCAGCGCCATGTAGCGTTCGGCATTGGCCTCGGCCGGCACGCCACCCAGGGCAGCCCGAGTGGCATCGAGCAGCTTGTCGTACAGTTGACGGCCTTTCGGCGTCAGGGCTGCACCGCGTTGCTCGATTTCGCCGAAGCGCGCGGTGTGGCTGCCTTCGCTGCCCTGCTGGTCGCTGAAGGCGACCTTTTCCTGCAGGGCCTTGAAACTGGTCTGGCGCAGCAGGATCGGGTGGCGCCGGGTGGGTGGCCCCTCGACCACCGCCTTCGGCGGGATGCCTTTGGCTGGCATGCCGGCCTGGATCGCATCGATGTCCAGCGTGCGCGGGGTCAGGTGGTTGATGTGCGGGCCCTTGAAGGCCACCACGTCGGCGATCAGGCGGTGCTGGTCGTGCAGCTGCTGATACTGCTCGGCAGTAACCGTGGCGTCATGGTGCCAGCGGAAGGTGTGCAGCGCTTCCTGCACGAATGCCTCGGCATCTGCGCCGTTCAGGCCACCGTCGCGTTCGCACTGGGCAATCAGTTCAAGGGCGCGGTCGGTGAAGATCTTGCGTTTGGCCAGGATGCTCTCTGCCAGTGCACGCAGCTGCGGGTTGTCGATCAGTTCCAGGCGCAGCAGCGAAGTGAACACGCGGAACGGGCTGACGTGCAGCGACTGCTCGTGCACTGCGCGGAAGGCGGTGGAGTGAACTGGCACCCCGGCGGAGCTGAGGTCGTAGTAGCCGACCGGCTGCATGCCCATCACTGCGAACAGGCGGGCAATGGTTGCCAGTTCTTCAGCAGTGCCGACGCGGATAGCCCCGTGGCGCTCTTGGTCCAGCCGTTCGATTTCGCCTGTCCAGCGCAGGGCCTCGGCGACTTCAGGTTGCCGGGCCATGACCTGCTGGTTGATTTCGCTCACCAGCTCCAGCAGCGTGCCGTACAGGGGCACTTCCTGTTTGTACATGAGCGACATGGCGGCAGAGAACTGCGCGCGGATGTTGTCGGGGCTGACGAAATCGTGGGCGGGCATCGCTAGCTTCCTGGTTGGGTTCGGACGCTTACATGAAAGCGGGGAATGCACTTGGCTTACAAGCGAAAAAAAGTGAGTGTGTCATTCCTTTTTTGATCGACCTCGAGGGCCTTTTCGCGGGCATGCCCGCTCCCACAGAGTTCAGACCATGCGTGGACCCTGTAGGAGCGGGTGTGCCCGCGAAGAGGCCCTCAAGCCGAGAGCTGCTCGCGAATCCACTCCACCAACGCCCGCACCTTGGGCACCTCCGCTGCATGCTCGGCATACGCCAGGTAATGCGCCCCGACACTGGGCATCGCATGGTTCCACGGCATCACCAGGCTGCCCTCGGCCAGTTCCTTCGCCGCCAGGTAGCGCGGCACCAGCGCCACGCCGCAGCCGGACTGCGCAGCGCTCAACGCCATATAGAACGTATCGAAGCGCGGCCCGTGGTAGGCGCTGACGCTTTCCAGGCCCAGCTCCAGAAACCATTCGTGCCACGCTTCTGGCCGCGAGGTGCTCTGTAGCAGCACCAGCTCGGCCAGTTGCCCGGCATCGACCAGCTCGCGGCCGGCCAGCAGCTCCGGCGCACACACCGGCACCACTTCTTCTCCGAACAGCTCCATGCAGGTAGCCCCCGGCCAGGTGCCCTGGCCATAGAAGAACACTACGTCTGCCGAACCCTGCAGCAAGGCGAACGGCTCCATCTCGTTGCGGATGTCGAGGTGGATGTTGCCGTGGCGTTTGCCAAACCCCTTGAGGTGCGGAATCAGCCAGCGCACGCCGAAACTCGGCTGGGTGGCTACCTTCAATATCTCGGTCTGCTCGCCGTAGGTGAGCACGTAGCGGCTGGACATGTCGACCTGGGTGAGGATCTTGTTGACCTCGGCCAGGTACAGGCTACCGGCTGGGGTCAGCTGCAGGCGGCGGCGGATGCGCAGGAACAGGTGGTGGCGCAGCATGTCTTCCAACTGCGCCACCTGCTTGCTGACCGCGCTCTGGGTCAGGTGCAGTTCTTCGGCGGCACGGGTAAAGCTCAAATGGCGGGCTGCAGCTTCAAAGCACTGCAGGGCGGTCATGGAGGGCACCAGGCGTTTGGACATAGCGGTCTCTGCGGCTCAAATCATTACCTGACGGAATGATATGCGGAATAAAGGTCGTTTGTTGTAGCTATGTGATCGGATTAATACTGACCCACATCATTTTTCCACCCCATCACCCGATGTAGGAGAAGCACAATGGTTGCTGGATTGCTCGAGCGCCTTGGCGTTGCTGCCGAGGCTTACACCCAGGGCGACTACCCTGTTCACACGCCGATCGACGGCAGCCAGATCGCCTCGGTGAAACTGCTCGGCAAGGCCGAGACCATCGCCCGCATCGACCAGGCGCAAGGTGCCTTCGAAGCCTGGCGCAGCGTGCCGGCCCCGCGCCGTGGCGAACTGGTGCGGCTGTTCGGCGAAGTGCTGCGTGAGCACAAGGCCGACCTCGGCGAGCTGGTATCGATCGAAGCCGGCAAGATCACCCAGGAAGGCCTGGGCGAAGTGCAGGAAATGATCGACATTTGCGACTTCGCCGTTGGCCTGTCGCGCCAGCTGTACGGCCTGACCATCGCCTCCGAACGCCCTGGCCACCACATGCGGGAAACCTGGCACCCGCTGGGCGTGGTCGGTGTGATCAGTGCCTTCAACTTCCCGGTCGCGGTCTGGGCCTGGAACACCGCCCTGGCCCTGGTGGCCGGCAACTCGGTGGTGTGGAAGCCGTCGGAGAAGACCCCGCTGACCGCGCTGGCCTGCCAGGCGCTGTTCGACAAAGCCCTGAAAGCCTTCGGTGATGCCCCGGCTGGCCTGGCGCAACTGGTAATCGGCGGCCGTGAAGCCGGCGAAGCCCTGGTCGACGACCCGCGCGTACCGCTGGTCAGCGCCACTGGCAGCACCCGCATGGGCCGTGAAGTAGGCCCGCGCGTGGCTGCCCGCTTCGGCCGCAGCATCCTGGAACTGGGTGGCAACAACGCCATGATCCTGGCCCCGAGTGCCGACCTGGACCTGGCCGTGCGCGGCATCCTGTTCTCCGCTGTCGGTACCGCCGGCCAGCGTTGCACCACCTTGCGCCGCCTGATCGTGCACCGCTCGATCAAGGACGAAGTGGTTGCCCGCGTGAAGGCCGCCTACGGCAAGGTGCGTATTGGCGACCCACGCAAGGACAACCTGGTTGGCCCGCTGATCGACAAGCAGTCGTTCGATGCCATGCAGGGTGCGCTGGCCAAGGCCCGTGACGAAGGCGGCCAGGTGTTTGGCGGCGAGCGCCAGCTGGCCGACCAGTACCCGAATGCCTACTACGTGTCGCCTGCCATTGCCGAAATGCCGGCGCAGAGCGACGTGGTGCGCCACGAAACCTTCGCCCCGATCCTGTACGTGCTGGCCTACGACGATTTCGAAGAGGCCCTGCGGCTGAACAACGAAGTGCCACAAGGCCTGTCGTCGTGCATCTTCACCACCGACATCCGTGAGGCCGAGCGCTTCCAGAGTGCTTCGGGCAGCGACTGCGGTATCGCCAACGTCAACATCGGCACCAGCGGCGCCGAGATCGGCGGTGCGTTCGGTGGCGAGAAGGAAACCGGCGGTGGCCGTGAGTCCGGTTCGGACGCCTGGAAAGGCTACATGCGTCGCCAGACCAACACCGTGAACTACTCGCGCGAGCTGCCGCTGGCGCAGGGTATCGTGTTCGATTGATGGATTGATGCTGCATGGCCGGGGGCATGGCCCCCGGTTCGCGGGCAAGCCCGCTCCCACAGGGTCCCCATAGCGTTCGAAGCCTGTGAGGATTCTGTGGGAGCGGGCGTGCCCGCGAATGGGCTGCAAAGCAGCCCCAAACAAGAATAAATTGCTGGAGCCGGGCCATGTCCGAACTGCGTCAACAATGCTTGTGGGAATTCGTCACAGAACCGAGCGTCGCCGCGCAGGCCCTGGCCGGTGAGCACAAGGCCGATGTCTGCGTGATCGGTGGCGGCATTACCGGCTTGTCAGCGGCCATCCACCTGCTCGAGCAGGGCAAGTCGGTGATCTTGCTGGAAGCCTGGAAGATCGGCCACGGTGGCTCCGGGCGCAACGTCGGCCTGGTCAACGCCGGCACCTGGATTCGCCCTGACGATGTCGAAGCCACCCTTGGCCTGCAGCAGGGCAGCCGCCTGAACAAGGTGCTGGGTGAGGCCCCGGCTGAAGTGTTCGCCATGATCGAGCGCCTTGGCATCGACTGCCAGGCCCAGCACAAAGGCACCTTGCACATGGCGCACAACGCCACCGGCATCGCCGACCTCGAGGCCCGCCACGAACAATGGCGCCGCCGGGGGGCCGATGTGGAGCTGCTGACCGGCGCCCAATGCCAGGAATACTGTGGTACCGACAAGATCTCCGCCGCGCTGCTCGACCGCCGCGCCGGCACCATCAACCCCATGGGCTACACCCAGGGCCTGGCTGCTGCGGTAGCGCGCCTGGGCGGCAAGCTGTTCCAGCAGTCGTCGGTCGAAGGCCTGGCGCGTGACGGCGATGCCTGGCGGGTGAAGACCGCACGTGGCGCCGTGCGCGCCGACAAGGTGGTGATTTCTACCGGCGCCTATACCGAGGGCGACTGGAGCAACCTGCAGAAGCAGTTCTTCCGCGGTTACTACTACCAGGTGGCGTCCAAGCCGTTGCACGGCGCTGCCGCCGACAAGGTACTGCCGCATGGTCAGGGTTCGTGGGACACCCGCACCGTGCTCAGCAGCATCCGCCGCGACGACCAGGGCCGCCTGCTACTGGGCAGCCTTGGCCGGGTCGACAACAAGCCGGCCTGGTTCATACGCAGCTGGGCCGACCGGATCCAGAGCCACTACTACCCCGAGCTGGGCAAGGTCGAATGGGAGATGCACTGGACCGGCTGCATCGACTTCACCCCCGACCACCTGATGCGTCTGTTCGAGCCAGCGCCGGGGCTGGTGGCTGTCACCGGGTACAACGGGCGTGGCAATACCACCGGGACCGTGATCGGCCGGGCATTTGCCGAATTCCTGCTGAAGGGCGAGGCGGGCAGCCTGCCGATTCCGTTCTCGCCGATGAAGGGGGTGAGTGCACCTTCGTTGCGCACTGCATTCTACGAGTCCGGGTTCTCGCTGTACCACGCGGGGCAATGCCTGAGGGTTGTGCTGTAAGCACTGGCGCTATCGCTGGCAAGCCAACCCCAACCGCGCGGGCCTCGAGACCTGTGCGGTACCTGTGGGAACCGGCCAGGCCTACTTGTGCAACCAGCTGAGGAAGCCGCCCTTCTTGATCGAAGCCGGCTTCTGCAACAACAGCGATTCCCGGCTCTGGCGCCTGAAGCGCTGCAACTTGCCAAGCGCTGCCTGCACCTCGCCACGTTGCACCAGGCAGCTTTTGACCTGTTCCTTGTCGATGCGATACAGCACGCAACTGGTCAACGTGCGGAACTCGGCAAACGAGTCATCCTCGTCGATGATGCCCTCGATCCCCAGCACCTCACCCGGCCCCATGCGCCCGGCTTCCACCAGCCGGTCGCCATCGCGGATCGACGCCGACACCACGCCGCTGCCAATCACCAGCAGGTGCTCGGAATGCTCGCCCACACCCAGGATGACCTGGTCCGCGAGGTATTCCACCGCTGTCATGCGCTGGCTCAGGGCATCACGTTCTTCATCGGTCAGCGAGCGGAACACTCGTACTTCGTCCAGTACCTCGCGCTGACGGCTGCGTGGCGGCATGGCCAGGTCCACGTTCCACATCACCCCGCTGGCCTCCAGGTGCCGGTGCGCAAGGTCGAACAGCTGGTTGCGCGCATCACCCTTGACGCCTGCGTCGGCGACGAAGCCGCTGGCCTCGTACTCTACTGATTCCAGCGTCGACGCCTTCACCGCGACCTTCGGTTTTGGCGTGGCCAGAATGGCGCTGACACCTTGCAAGGCTTTTTCCAGCGCATCGAACACGCGCTTGGGGCGCACCTTGGCTGGCACCACCACGCTGATCGATACGCCATGTACGTCGGCCGGGCGGCTGTGGTTGAGCAGCCGCGCCTTGGCTGCCACCGAGTTGGGGATCACCGCCAGGCTGCCGCTGCCGGTGAGCAGGCGGGTAGCACGCCAGTCGATTTCCAGCACCTTGCCTTCGGTGCCGTCGATCGAGATCGAATCGCCAATCTGGTAGGGCCGCGTGGTGTTCAGGATGATGCCGCTGAACACGTCGGCCAGGGTGCTTTGCAGCGCCAGGCCGATGACGATGGCCATTACCCCGGAGGTGGCCAGCAGGCCCTTCACCGGCAGCTGCAGCACATAGCCTGCCGCGGCGACCACGGCGGCCAGGAAGATCAACGCCCCCAGCACATCCTGCAGCAAGCGCCCGCCATGGCTGCCACGGGCCACCAGCAACAGGCCGAACACCACCGTTACCGTACGCGCGCCGAACAGCCACCAGCCGATGGCCAATACCGTGGCCAACAGGTTGCGCGAGACATCGTCAGGCCACGGCGGAGGTTGCAGCGGGCTCATGCCGGCGGCCACCAGCACCAGGCTGAACAGCAGGAAGATCCCCAGCCGTACGCCGATGCGCCAGGCTCGGTGCTGGAGGGGGATCAGTTGCCAGAGCACCAGGTCGAGCAGGATCAGTGCGGTGCCGAGCAACAAGGGGGAGGACTGGATGAAGGCCAGCATGGTGGTCTCGGGTGGAGGAGGGCAATGGGTAGTAATAGAGCAGGTTGGGGTGGCAGGCAATGGGGAAGAGGTCGGCATTTCCTCGCATCACAGTGCGTTGCCTGCCACTTTGCCGGAGAGGGTAACAACCGGCAATGCTATTTGTTGAGTTCGATAAAAGTGGCTGCTGACAATAGCCAGAGGAATCCTGTTATTAGAAGCCACGAGGCAATGCGCATTTTCAGTTTCATATTAACAGGAAGCCTCTTCATGTCCTCGGGATCCAGTAGTCCTCGCTTGGTGAAGAAGGTTGGATAGATAACTGTTCCGCACAAAGTTGCTATAACCGAGACGCGAGAATGCAAGGTGTTCGTGCCCCACAAGCTGATGGCAAATGCCAAGCACTTGCTCCGGGCCAAGGCACTCGTGAAGTCCAGATAATTTTTTTGAGAGGCAGTTTGTACAATGAGACCCATGCCTGACAGTAAAAGTATGAACGGCATCAAGGCCAATCCAAGCCCCCATGTGGAATCAATGAAGCTAGTCACGTTCGGTAGACTCATACAGTTTTTCTCCAGCGTATTCACCGATGCTCGTCCCTCCCACGCTTCCCACATAACTGCCAGCACCTACAATCGCAACGGCACATGCGGTGGCGCTTACCGGGCCTAGGCTGACACAAGCGAATCCAGCAACCAGTTTCCCTGCAATGGCCCCAGCGGTACCTCCTGCGAGCCCGCCGGAGAAATTACCTGCTTCCATGAACTTTATTTTTTTGCAGACATGCTCAGTGCCTGATGTACATGCTTCTTGAACTTTCAAGATAGACGACCCGCCGCCCACTGCTATTCCTACATAGCCTCCAGCCTTCAGATATTTCGAAATAACTGCGAGTTTATGCAAGTGGGTTGAGTAGCCAGGGATTTGGTCTGGTGCTCCAGCTTTGCTCCAGTGATGCACAAGGCTGCGACTGGATATTCCCAGGTCGCGGCGTAGCGTTTCATACCTGCCCAAATCCAAGCGCTTGTTCAAAAACGTCATCCTCAACTGTGTATCCAGTAGCTTGAATAGCTTACTGCGTTCGGTAAAGAACTCAGCGCTGCGCAGATGGCCGTGTTTGGAAAATTGTTGTTGATGCAACTCCTCAATCTTGCGCAAGGTGGTGGTCAGTTCATCCAGCGCTTTAGCCATCGCCGATTCACTGACGCCCATTGACAAGCTCAGTTCACTGAACAGCCCAGCAATCTCAGCCTGGTGCCGCATCATGAAGTTGGCCTCTTCCGTTGTCAGGCTCGCCAGCGCCTCCCGTGCTTGCTTCGCTGCGCTCATGACCTGCAATTCTTCCTGGGTGTAGGCCGGCCGGCTGAGGCCATCGCCAATGACGAAGATCTCGCCGGCCTTGAACCCTTGCTGATGTGTCGGGTTCAGGCGTTCCAGGATCGAGCGCGGCAGGTTGGCTTGCGGGGCACCGAGTTCAATCAGGACGTCCTGGTACGTCATGCACCGCGGAACGATGTAGAAACCGGGCGCCATGCCCTGCATTGCAGCAGTAGGCCCAGCCGAAGGCTGCCAGCCACTCATCGCGTGCGAACTTGCGCAAGCCTGTGGCAGTGCATCGCTAACGGCTGCGACCGCATTCGTGCGACGCGGGGCAGGACCTATGTGCAATGGGGCGACCACACGATTGTCGCCCAACGGGCACCCGCATCTGACCAGTGTGCCATCGACTGCCGTGGGTATGCCGTCCTGCGTCCAGCAGGCCTCGCCTTCGACCAGAGTGCCAGTTTCTCCACAGCGCGGGCAGGCAGTGGTCTTGTCACCTTCGAGCAGCCAGGCGTTGCCATTGGAACGGCCCCTGCCCTGGCTGGCGATGCAGATGGCGCCGGTGGTGGTTGTGTCTCCGTCCAGGCCTTGGCCTTTGCCGAAGATGCTGATGCGTAGGCTCATGGCTTACCTCACATTGAAGGGGAAGCCTGGAACTTAACAGTCGAAAGGTGGGAATTTTCGGGGTGAGGGTGGTTTGGGAAATGTCCTACCTGCAATAAAGATTTGGACCTACTTCACTTCTGCACGCTGTGCTTGCTGGCGAAGCATCTAGCAAAAGATCGTTCATCAAATGGAACGCTAAAGCCAAAAAACGCTTACTACCGCGCCAAAGGTCATGGTTTTAATCTTCTCCCATCAACGCGAAACACCCAACTTACTGAACATCGAAACCTTTAGGAGCAATGACCATGGCCCACTTCAAATACAACCGCCTGAACAAAGACGACGCCGCTGTCCTGCTGGTCGACCACCAGGCTGGCCTGCTGTCGCTGGTGCGTGACATCGAGCCGGACGCGTTCAAGAACAACGTGCTGGCGCTGGCCGACCTGGCCAAGTTCTTCAACCTGCCGACCATCCTCACCACCAGCTTCGAGCAAGGCCCCAACGGCCCGCTGGTACCCGAGCTGAAAGCGCTGTTCCCGGACGCCCCGTACATCGCCCGCCCAGGCCAGATCAACGCCTGGGACAACGAAGACTTCGTCAAGGCAGTGAAGGCCACCGGCAAGAAGCAGCTGATCATCGCCGGCGTGGTGACCGAGGTCTGTGTAGCCTTCCCGGCGCTGTCGGCCCTGGAAGAAGAGTTCGAAGTGTTCGTGGTGACCGACGCTTCCGGCACTTTCAACGCCCTGACCCGCGACGCTGCCCACGACCGCTTGAGCCAGGCCGGTGCACAGCTGATGACCTGGTTCGGCGTGGCCTGCGAGCTGCACCGCGACTGGCGCAACGACATCGAAGGCCTGGCGGCGCTGTGCTCCAACCACATTCCGGACTACCGCAACCTGATGACCAGCTACAACGCCTTCAACGCCAACAAGTAAGCCACGGTCCCGGGCGCCGCCAGTCGGTGCCCGGCCAGTGCAGCACACCCGTCCAATCCTCCGCCCGTCCGTCGTTGCACAGTTGCTGCGGGCAAGCTCATCCCAAGGAACGCCGATGAACACCGCATTCCAAGACAACCGCAACGTGGTGACCCTGGTCATCCAGCACAAGGTCCGCGCCGCGTCGCTGGCCGCCTACGAAGCCTGGCTCAAGCGCACGGTCAGCGCTGCGCGCCGGCAGCCTGGGCACCTGGACGTCAATGTCATCCGCCCCGATGACGGCGGGCTGCACTTCACCACCGTGGTGCGCTTCGCCGACGCCAGCCTGTTGCAGGCCTGGGTCAACTCGGCCGAGCGCCAGGCACTGGTCAACGAAGTGTTGCCATTGCTCGAAGGCGGAGACCACACCCAGGTGCATGACGACCCGGAGTTCTGGTTCACCCCGCCGAGTAACCGCGCAGCGCAACCGCCGCGCTGGAAGCAGGCGCTGCTGACCTACCTGGTGATCTGCCCGATGACCCTGATCGTTCCGCATCTGTTGGCGCCGCTGTTCGCGCGCTTTCCGCAGTTGGGCGGGGCAATCATCGGCAACCTGATCGGCAACCTGTTCGTCATCCTGCCCGTGGTGTTCTACATCATGCCCTGGGTCACCCGTCGCTGCGCCAACTGGCTGCGCGGCTGAGCAAGCCTTTACCTCGACATTTTCAAGGAGATACCAACATGAGCACGTTCGTTACCCGCGATGGCACTTCGATCTATTACAAGGACTGGGGCAGTGGCAAGCCTGTGCTGTTCAGCCATGGCTGGCCGTTGGATGCCGACATGTGGGATTCGCAGATGGAGTTCCTGGCCAGCCGCGGTTACCGCGCCATCGCCTTCGACCGCCGTGGCTTTGGCCGTTCGAGCCAGCCGTGGAGCGGCTACGACTACGACACCTTTGCCGACGACATCGCCCAGCTGATCGAACACCTCGACCTGCGCGAGGTGACCCTGGTGGGCTTCTCGATGGGCGGTGGCGATGTCAGCCGCTACATTGCCCGTCACGGTAGCGAGCGTGTGGCCGGCCTGGTCTTGCTGGGTGCGGTGACGCCGATCTTCGGCAAGCGTGACGATAACCCACAGGGTGTCGACCAGTCGGTGTTCGAAGGCATCCGCGCCGGTCTGCGTGCCGACCGGGCGCAGTTCATCGCCGATTTCGCCACGCCGTTCTATGGCCTGAACCATGGGCAGCAGGTGTCCCAGGGCGTGCAGACCCAAACCTTGAACATCGCGCTGATGGCGTCGATCAAGGGCACCCTGGACTGCGTGACGGCATTCTCCGAGACCGACTTCCGCCCGGACATGGCCAAGGTCGATGTGCCGACCCTGGTGATCCATGGCGACGACGACCAGATCGTGCCGTTCGAGACCACCGGCAAGCAGGCGGCGGAACTGATTCGTGGGGCTGAACTGAAGGTGTATGCCAGAGCGCCGCACGGGTTTGCCGTGACGCATGCGCAGCAGCTGAACGAGGACCTGTTGGCGTTCTTGCAGAAGTAATTGTGCCAGGCATTCGCGGGCTCGCCCGCTCCCACAGGTACGGCGCACGCCTCAGGCCTTGTGACCTACCTGTGGGAAACGGGCTTGCCCGCGAAGAGGCCGGCCCAGGCAGCACAAAGCTTGAACAGGGCTAACCTTCTACAACCCACCGCACATCCATCCAAGCCCTGGCCTTGCACCAACCGGCATGCTCCGCAGTTGCGCCTGCCGGCGCCGCCACCAGACGGAGAAGACCATGTCCCAGGACCGCAACGACAAGACCCGTCGCCAGTTCCTCGCCACCAGCAGCGTGCTCGGTGCCGCCGGTGCGCTCTGGTCCGCATTGCCCTTTACCGGTTCCGCTTACGCATCCACTCAAGGAGGTTCCATGACCGCCGACCTGATTCTGTTCAACGGCAAACTGCACACCGTTGATCGTGAAAAGCCCACCGCGACCGCCGTCGCCATCAAGGATGGCCGCTTCATCGCCGTGGGTAACGACGCCGAGGCCATGGCCCACAAAGGCGCCTCCACGCAAATTATCGACCTCAAGCAGCGCACGGTCATTCCGGGCCTGAATGACTCGCACCTGCACCTGATTCGTGGCGGCCTGAACTACAACCTGGAGCTGCGCTGGGAAGGCGTACCCTCGGTGGCCGATGCCCTGCGCATGCTCAAGGACCAGGCCGCGCGCACGCCTACCCCGCAGTGGGTGCGCGTGGTCGGTGGCTGGAACGAATTCCAGTTCGCCGAAAAACGCATGCCCACCCTGGAAGAAATCAACCAGGCCGCGCCGGACACGCCAGTGTTCCTGCTGCACCTGTATGACCGCGCATTGCTCAACCGCGCTGCGCTCAAGGCTGTCGGCTACAGCAAGGACACGCCTAACCCGCCGGGTGGCGAGATCCAGCGCGACAAGTTCGGCAACCCGACCGGCATGCTGATCGCCCGCCCCAACGCGATGATCCTCTACGCCACCCTGGCCAAGGGGCCGAAGTTGCCGCTGGAGTACCAGGTCAACTCTACCCGCCAGTTCATGCGTGAACTCAATCGCCTGGGCCTGACCAGCGCCATCGATGCCGGTGGCGGTTACCAGAACTTCCCGGACGACTACCAGGTGATCCAGCAACTGGCCGACAACAACCAGTTGACCGTGCGCATCGCCTACAACCTGTTCACCCAGAAACCCAAGGAAGAGCTGGACGACTTCCGTAAGTGGACCTCCAGCGTCAAGCTGCACAGCGGCACCGACTTCCTGCGCCACAACGGCGCCGGCGAGATGCTGGTGTTCTCCGCCGCCGACTTCGAGGACTTCCTCGAGCCGCGCCCGGACCTGCCGCAGACCATGGAGCAGGAGCTGGAGCCGGTGGTGCGCCACCTGGTCGAGCAGCGCTGGCCATTCCGCCTGCACGCCACCTACAACGAATCGATCACGCGCATGCTCGACGTGTTCGAGAAGGTCAACCGCGACATTCCGTTCAATGGCCTGCCGTGGTTCTTCGACCACGCCGAAACCATCACCCCGCAGAACATCGAACGCGTGCGTGCGCTGGGCGGTGGTATCGCCATCCAGGACCGCATGGCCTTCCAGGGTGAGTACTTCGTCGACCGCTACGGCGCCAAGGCTGCCGAGCAGACCCCGCCGATCAAGCGCATGCTCGACATGGGCGTGCCGGTGGGTGCCGGTACCGACGCTACTCGCGTGTCCAGCTACAACCCATGGACCTCGCTGTACTGGCTGGTCAGCGGCAAGACCGTCGGCGGCATGGAGCTGTACCCGGAAGGTCTCAGCCGTGACACCGCATTGCAGCTGTTTACCCAGGGCAGTGCCTGGTTCTCCAGCGAGCAGGGCAAGAAGGGGCAGATCAAGGTGGGCCAGCTGGCCGACCTGGCGGCACTGTCGCTGGACTTCTTCAGCGTCGACGAAGAAGCGATCAAGGGCATCGAGTCGGTGCTGACCGTGGTCGATGGCAAGGTGGTGTACGCCGCGGCAGAGTTCGACAAGCTCGGCCCGCCACAGGTGCCGGTGCTGCCGGAGTGGTCACCGGTGACCAAGGTACCGGGCCACTGGCGCGTCGGTACGCCATCGCTGGCGGCTGTGGCGCACCAGTGCGTCGGGCCTTGCGGGGTACATGCGCACAGTCATGAGAAGGCGCGGCATTCGAATGTGCCAGTGAATGACTTCCAGGGCTTCTGGGGGGCGCTGGGTTGCTCGTGCTTCGCTTTCTAAGCTGAGCTGATGTGAAGAAGGGGCCAGTATCTGGCCCCTTTTTTTGTTCCTTCAGTGCTGGCCTCTTCGCGGGCTCGCCCGCTCCCACAGGTACACCACAGCCCTCAGGCTTTGTGCGATCCCTGTGGGAGCGGGCGAGCCCGCGAAGAGGCCGGAAAAGCCAACATCAATGGTGAGCCTTGTGCTCAACTCCAGCCAACAGATGCCGGATCTTCACTTCCACCCCATCGGTCTGCAACATCCGCACTCGGGCCTCGATCTTCAGCTCACCCCGGGTCACCCGGTGGTGGTGCCGCAAATGCTCCAGCCACGACTCTTCAAAAAAGAACTCCAGCCACACTGCCGGATCGGCACTGTCGCGCATCAACCCCCACGACAATGCGCCATTGCGCTTGCGCATCGCCTCCAGCTCCCGCGCGGCCCGTTGGAAGGCTGCGGCCTTGGCCGGTTCGATATGGTATTCGACGGTGACCATCACCGGCCCGTTGTCCTGGTCGAGGTCATCGCTCAGCACCGGCACCGGCCAGTGCAGCGACGGTGTCAGCTCTTCGGCTTCGGTTTCCGGCAGCGTCACCCTGCAGGTCAGCAGGGTGCCGAAGGCCAGCCCGCCTGCGGCCAGCAGCAAGCTCAAGGTGATCGATGCATGACTGGCCAGCGTGCCCCACAGCAGCCCGCCAGCGGCCATGGCACCAAAGAAGATCAGGATGTACACCGACAATGCCCGCGCCCGTACCCAGGCCGGCACCGAAGTCTGCGCAGCCACTTGCAGGTTGGACAGCACCGCGATCCACGCCGCGCCGCTGAGCAGCATCGCTGGCAGTAGCACATAAAAGTTGCGCGCCAGCGCCAGGGCCAACAGGAACAGGGCATACAGCAGGCTGGCCAACATCACCAGGCGGTCGCGGCTGATGCGTTCGCGCAGGCGTGGCAGCAAGGTGGCGCCAGCCACTGCGCCAATCCCGATGGCCGCCAGCAGCAAGCCGAAGTCTGCTGCGCTGCCGCGCATCTCGCCACGCACGATCAGCGGCAGCAGTGACGTACCGGCACTGGCGCAGAAAAAGAACGCCAGCGCGCGTAGCATCACCGCCTGCAACGGCTTGGCACTGCGGGCAAAGCGCAACCCGGTGCGCATGGCACCAACGAAGCGCTCGGCCGGCAGCAGTGGCTCCTTCACCTCGCGTTTCCACAGGAACAACACCAGGATCACGCCAGCGAACGAGACGGCATTCAGGGCAAAGGTCAGCCACGGGCCGACCAGGCTCACCACCACCCCTGCCAATGCCGGGCCGATGGCGCGGGACACGTTGATGCCGACACTGGAAAGCGCCACTGCGTTGGCCAGGTCCTGCTTGCCCACCAGCTCCGGCGTCAGCGCGCTCCACGCCGGCATCATCAACGCCGTACCGATGCCCAGCGCCAGGGTCAGCGCCAGCAGCAAGGTGACGTTCATCAGCCCGAGCAGGGTCAAGGCTGCCAGCACAACGGCCACGCCGGACATCCACAGCTGCACCAGCAGCAGGTAGCGGCGTTTGTCGACGATGTCCGCCGCGGCGCCGGCCGGCAGGGCCAGGAAGAACATCGGCAGCGAGCCGGCCACCTGGATCAGCGCCACATGCAGCGGGCTCGCCGACAGCGTGGTCATCAGCCAGCCGGCGCCCACCTCGTGCATCCAGGTGCCGATGTTGGAGGCAATGGTGGCGATCCACAGCATGCGGAAGGTGGTGTTGCGCAACGGGCTCCAGGCGCCTGAAGGGGATGTGCTCATGATCAGAAGCTGCCTTTGAGTGGGTATTCGATGATCAGGTAGAGGCGATCGATGTCATCGCCGGCCTGGGCCTGGTTGGCGCGGTGGCTGACATGGGAGAGCGACAGGCTCAGGTCCTTGGCGGCGCCCGACTGCACCAGGTATTTCAGGTCGATGTCGCGCTCCCAATGCTTGCCGCCCTCGCCATACTGGCCTACGTAGGCGCCGCGCGCCGGGGCGTGGCTGCCGTCGATGCCACGGCCGCTGACGTAGCGGCCCATCAGGCTCAGGCCAGGCACGCCGAGGGTGGCGAAATCGAGGTCATAGCGCATTTGCCATGAGCGCTCGCCGGGGCCATTGAAATCGGCGTACTTGATCGAGTTGGCCAGGTAGATGGAGTCGCCACCGACGAAGTCGAACGGGGTGGCGCCTTCGACCTTCTGGTAGGCCAGGCTCAGCGCCTGGGCGCCGAAGCTGTATCTGCCCAGCAAGCTGTAGGCGAGGGTATCGATCGCCCCGGCGCTGGCGTTGCCGGTGTCGCGGGTCTTGTACAGGTTACCGTCCAGGCGCCAGGTGCCCTCGGCAAGGTTCAGGTTGAGATAGGCCTGGCGCCAGGTGTCCTGCAGTTGCCCGGCGTACAGCGCAGCGCCGAATGGGCCTGAGGGCGCGAAGGTAGCGCCGGCCAGGCTGATGGCGCGGTTCTCGGTGCTGGCGCCGTAGCCGCTGAAATCATCATGGGTAGCGCTGTTGTCCTGGTTGTTGAAGGCGGTGAAGCGCCCGGCCTGCAGGTGCCAGTCGGGCAGGCTGCGGTTCTCCAGCAACCAGCCGGTGGCGTATTCCGGGTGCAGGCGTTTGTCGGCGGTATCGAACACCGGGGTTTCCACGGTCATCTCGCCGTAGCGCAGCTGGGTGTCGCCCAGGCGCAGCTTGAGTGCGGCGCCGGCACTGGAATAGTCGGACTCGGCACGGCCATCGCTGTCGCGCGGCAGCAGGCCGGTACCGGCATGGCCGCGGCCACCGTCGAGCTTGAGGCCGAGAAAACCGTGGGCATCGATACCGACGCCGAGCGTGCCCTCGGTGAAGCCGGAACGGATGTCGCCGATGAAGCCCTGGGCCCATTCCTGGCGGTAGTTCTGGCCGCTGGCGGAGGGTGAGCGGAAGTCGCTGTGCAGGAAATAATTGCGGCTGAGCAGCGACCAGCCAGCTTCGTCGGCCTGGCTGAGCAACGGGCAGAGGGCAAGGGTGGTGAGCAGGACGCGGCCTGGTCCGGGGTTGGCGCGGATCATGGGGGCTCCAGCGGGGATGATCCGGGACTATGGCTGAAGCATAGGCCAGCGGTCTTGTAAGGGTGTGCTGGAAGGCAAGTCGGCTAGTCAGCGAAAGCCTGCACGATAGCTTCGATCACCGCCCGCACGCGTGCCGTACGCCGCACATCCTGATGGGTCACCAGCCAGATGTCATAAGGCTTGCCGTGCGCCCACACCTGCTGCAACCCCTCCCGCTCGCCCAGCGGCACCGGCAACTCGCCCAGCCCGAGCCCGCTGGCCAATGCCCGCCGCACCATCAACCCCGATGTGCAGGTCATGGCAATCCGCCCGCGCGCGATCGGCTCACCGGCCAGCATCACCTCCTTGCCGCTGTCCAGATAAGGTTGGTAGACCACCAGCTCATGCCCGGCAAACCTGCTGCCTGGCGCGGGTTCGCCAAAGCGCTGCAGATAATCCCGTGAGGCGAACAGGCCACTGTGCCAGCGCGCCAGCCGGCGCACCACCAGCTCCGGGTTGTCCGGTTTTTGCGTGCGCACGGCAATATCCGCTTCGCGCTGGCTGAGGTTGAGCATTTGCGTGGATGCCTGCAACTGGCGATCGCCGGCCCGGTGCTCTACGGGTTGCTGGCTGATCATCTGGGGGCGCGTGCCGGCATCCGCTGGGTGTTGCTGGCACAGCTGGCTGCCCTGGCTGTGTTGCTGGGTAGCCACGACTTGCGCCTGCTGGGGGCCGCAGCGCTGTTGATCGGCTCGTTCCCGCCCGGCATCGTGCCGCTGGCGTTGGCGCGGGTCCATCAACTGGTGCCGGGGCATGCCCGACAGAATGCCACCTGGAGCCGTGCTACGGTGTCCTTCGCCAGCTTCCAGGCCATTGCCGGCTACGCCTATTCGGCGCTGTTCGCCGCCAGCGGTGGCCACTACGGCGTGCTGTTTGCCGTGGCGGCCACTGCCGTGGTGCTGGCACTGCTGGTGGACATGCTGGTCCGGGACAATCAAGCCATGTCGCTGATGGCGAACTCCTCGGCCAGGTGATCGATCAAGGCCCGTACCGAGGGCAGCAAACCGCGCCGCGACGGGAAGATCGCGTGCACAATGCCGCAGCGCGGGTGCCAACCCGGCAACAGCTCCACCAGCCGCCCGGCCACCAGGTCCTCGCGCACCGCCACCCGTGGCAGGTGCGCGATGCCCACGCCGGCGACCACGAAATGACGCAGTGCGAACAGGTCGTCGGTGACCATGCGGGGCGTATGCGGGATGACGATGCTGTGGCTGGTGTCCTCGCCCTGGAACAGCTCCCAGTGGTATTCGCGCTGGGCGCTGCCCCAGTGCAGGCTGGGCAGCGTGCCGAGCAGTTGCGGGTCGAAGCCTTTGGGCAGTTGCTCCAGATACTGCGGCTGGCCGACCAGGCATTGGGTACTGTTGCTCAGCACCTTCATCACCATGTCGGTGTTTTCCAGTGGCGGGAAGCGCACCCGCAGAGCGATGTCGAAACCTTCGTGCAGCAGGTCGACGCGGCGGTTGGTGCTCTCGATGAACAGTTCCACCTGCGGGTACTTGAGCATGTAGCGGGTCAGCATCGGCCCGACCCAGGAGTTGAGCAGGGTCGTCGGGCAGCTGATGCGTACCAGGCCGCGCGGTTCGCTGCGGTTGCGTTCGATGATCTCCGCCGCGCCCTCGGCTTCCACGCGCATGGCCAGGCAGCGGTTGTAGTAGGCCTGGCCGATCTCGGTGAGCGAACAATGGCGGCTGGTGCGGTGCAGCAGGCGCACGCCCAGGCGGTCTTCAAGGTCGGCGATGCGCCGGCTGAGCTTTGACTTGGGCATGTCCAGCGCCCGCCCGGCCGGGGCGAAACCGCCATGCTCGACTACCTGGGTGAAGTAGTAGAGCGAGTTGAGGTCTTCCAATGATCGGTCTCCAGGCATGTGGTTGCCTGTGCTGGCCCCTTCGCGCCTGAAGCCGCACCCACAGGCGCGGCGCAGGTCCAGATCCGGCGCGATCCCTGTAGGAGCGGCTTCAGCCGCGAAGGGCCGGCACAGCAAATCCATCGTTCATAAATTAGAACGCTAAAGCCAAATTCTGCTATCTACCGCCCTAACGGTGGTGATTTTAATCTGTGCCCATCAACGCGAAACATCTCGAAATGCTGAAAAATTCATAAACCTTTGGGAGCACAGACCATGAGCAAATTCACCTACAACCGCCTGAACAAAGACGACGCCGCTGTCCTGCTGGTCGACCACCAGGCAGGCCTGCTGTCGCTGGTGCGTGACATCGAGCCGGACGCGTTCAAGAACAACGTGCTGGCGCTGGCCGACCTGGCCAAGTTCTTCAACCTGCCGACCATCCTCACCACCAGCTTCGAGCAAGGCCCCAACGGCCCGCTGGTACCCGAGCTGAAAGCGCTGTTCCCGGACGCCCCGTACATCGCCCGCCCAGGCCAGATCAATGCCTGGGACAACGAAGACTTCGTCAAGGCAGTGAAGGCCACCGGCAAGAAGCAGCTGATCATCGCCGGCGTGGTGACCGAGGTCTGTGTGGCCTTCCCGGCGCTGTCGGCCCTGGAAGAAGAGTTCGAAGTGTTCGTGGTGACCGACGCATCTGGCACCTTCAACTCCATGACCCGCGACGCCGCCCACGACCGCATGAGCCAGGCCGGTGCACAGCTGATGACCTGGTTCGGCGTGGCCTGTGAACTGCACCGCGACTGGCGCAACGACATTGAAGGGCTGGCGGCGCTGTGCTCCAACCATATTCCGGACTATCGCAATCTGATTACCAGCTATAACGCGCTGACTGCGGGTAAGTAACAGCAAGGATTCTGGTTCAAAAGGCCGACCCCGATTGCGGGGTCGGCTTTTTTGTCTGTGGATGGCTGCAATGTGCCTGCCTTGATGGCGTACCAGGGCCGCCAAGGGCTCGCCTCGAGATTTGCAGTGCCTGTGAGATCGAGCGCCGCCCGCGCGGCGCATCGCGGATAAATCCGCTCCTACATCTGTTTCGGGCCAGTTATTCCTGCACCATTGGCGCGCGCACCCTTGGCGCATGGCGGGAGATAGGTAAAGCGGCAGCAGCGATGCCTTCGATTACGAATGGGACAAACAAGGCGGACACCGGTGACCTGACAGGAGGTACTGGCCCGAAACAGATGTAGGAGCGGATTTATCCGCGATGCGCCGCGCGGGCGGCGCTCGATCTCACAGACACTGAAAACCTCAAGGCATGCGCCTGGTAGCATTGACTCAACAACCCGCCAGGCACCTCGCCTGCCCTCTGAATTCCAAAAACAAAAAGAGGGCCTAGGCCCTCTTGTCGTTTCGCTGTACCTGCCTCAATCCGCATCCGAAGCAAACAACCGCTCCAACTCCACCCGCGCCTCCTTGGCCGTCTGCATCACCTTGGCCCGGTCATCGCGCACCTGCCCCTGGGCCACCAGCACCTCTTCGTCATGCTGGGTAAACCGCTCGATGCGGTCTGCCGCCTGTTCGTCGCTCAAGCCCAACCCCACCAATGCCCGGCGGGTCATCTCGAGGCTGGAGTAGAACGTCTCGCGAATCGGTTCGGCACCGGCATCCACGAGTTTGTGCACATGCTGGCGGTTACGCGCTCGGGCGAGCACTTTCAGGTGCGGGTACAGGCGTTTGACCCGCTCTGCCGTATGGATGGCGGCCTCCGGATCATCGATGGTGATGATGAAATACTCCGCCTCACCCACCTTGGCCGCATGCAGCACCTCAGGCCGCAGCGGGTCGCCGTAGAACACCGGCACCTGTTCGAACATGCGCGTCATCTCGATGGTGTCCACCGATGTTTCCAGGGCAATGAACGGGATCTTCTGGGCGCGCAGGATGCGCGCGACGATCTGGCCCATGCGGCCCATGCCGACGATCACCACCCGTGGCGTGTCGGTCTGGATCTGCTTGTACTGCTCAGGCACTTCACGCACCGCTGGCGGGCGCTTGAGGGCGCGGGCGCAGCCAATCATCAACAGCGGGGTAATCGCCATCGACAGGGTGATGGTCATCAACAGCAGGTCGTAGGTCTGGGTATCGAACAGGCCCTGGTCCTTGCCCAGCTTGAACACCACGAAGGCGAACTCGCCACCTGCGGCCAGCACCATGCCCAGGCGCAGCGCACTGGCACTGCTCAGGCCACCCGCCAGACGGCCGACGCCGATCAGCAGCACCAGCTTCACCGCCACCAGCAACAGGGTCAGGCCCAGCAGAACCAACGGCATCTCCAGCAGCAGGCGCAGGTTGGCCCCCATGCCGACGCTGATGAAGAACAGCCCCAGCAGCAGGCCCTTGAACGGTTCGATCTGCGATTCCAGCTCGTGGCGGTACTCCGAATCGGCCAACAGCAGGCCGGCAAGGAACGCACCCAGGGCCATGGAGATACCGGCTTGTTCCATCAGCCAGGCGGTGCCGATCACCACCAGCAATGCGGTGGCCGTGGACACTTCCGGCAGGCGCGTGCGGGCCACGGCGCGAAATACCGGGCGCAGCAGGTAACGGCCACCGACGATGACCACGGCAATGCTGGCGAACACCTTCAGGCCGTGCCCAAGGCTGTCGCCACCGCTGGTGTCCGGGCCACTGGCGGCCAGCAGCGGGACCAGGGCGATCAGCGGGATCGCGGCAATGTCCTGGAACAACAGGATGGCGAACGCCAGGCGGCCGTGTGGCGCGTTGAGCTGCTTGCTCTCGGCCAGGCTCTGCAGGCCGAGGGCGGTGGACGACAAGGCCAGGCCCAGGCCGAGCACGATGGCTGCCGGTAGCGTCTGGCTGAAGCCGAACAGGGCGATGGCGCCGATCACTGCGCCGGTCAGCAGCACCTGTGCAGTACCGACACCGAACACCGACTTGCGCATCAGCCACAAACGCTTGGGCGACAGTTCCAGGCCGATGATGAACAGCAGCAAGACCACGCCCAGTTCGGAAATGTGCGCCACGCTTTCGGTATCGCGGATCAGGCCGAGTGCCTGCGGGCCGATGATCACCCCCGCAAGCAGGTAGCCGAGTACGGCACCCAATTGCAGGCGTTTGGCCAGGGGCACGGCGAGGACTGCGGCGAGCAGGAAGATCACGGCGGTTTGTAGAAGGCTGCCTTCATGTGGCATTGGCTCGTACTCCATGAGCTGCCGGGGCAGCATTAGACCAGTTTGGCGGACAATTCTGGGGGTTGTGATGGAGTCGGACAATCTGCTATTGGGGAGAAACATTGTCCCGGTACAGGTGACAACCTGTGGTGGTCTCTTCGCGGGCACGCCCGCTCCCACAGGTACAACACTGCCCCTGAGGCCGGTGTTATCGCTGTGGGAGCGGGCGTGCCCGCGAAGAAGGCAGCGCAGATCCGACTATTCACCGCCACCAAACTGTGCCCGATACTGCGCCGGCGTCATGCCAATCCGTTCACAGAACACCTTGCGCATGTGCCGGTCGCTGCCAAACCCGCACCGTGCTGCCACCACCTTCAACGGCAGGTCACTGCCTTCCAGCAACTTGCGCGCGCGGTCGATGCGCGCGTTCTGCAGGTACTGCAACGGCGTGATGCCCACCTCGCGCTGGAACGTGCGGGCAAAGTTGCGCCCACTCATGGCCACCAGGTCGGCCATCTTCTGCACGGTGAACGCCTGCTCGATATGGTCGACGATGTATGCCTGTACCCGGGCAATCGGCGAGTCATCCCGCGGCACTGCCGCCAGCAACGGCCCATAGGGCGTCTGCCCGCCCTGGCGATGACGGGCGACCAGCAGCACTTTGGCCACGTCCAGGGCCAGCGCCTTGCCGTGATCTTCGGCGACCACCGCCAGTGCCAGGTCGATACCTGCGGTGATGCCGCCCGATGTGATCAGGCAGCGGTCGATCACATAGATCTGCTCGGTTTCGACCTTGGCCTGGGGAAACGCCTGGGCCAGGCGCTCCACGTAGTTCCAGTGGGTGGTGCAGCGATAGCCATCCAGCAGCCCGGCCCGCCCCAGCAGGAACACGCCGGTACAGATGGCGCCGAAGCGCCTGGCCCGGCGCACGGCCTGGGGCAGCCAGCGCTCGATCCCGGGCAGGGCGATGTCATAGGCCCCCGGGCCGCCTGGCACCAGCAGCAGGTCGACGGCTTCCGGCAGGTCTTCCAGGCGCCGGTCAGCCAGCACTTTCAGGCCGCATGAGCCACGCACCGCTGCTGGTCCCTCGGCCAAGGTCAGCAGCCGATACTGCCGTTCTGCAGGCAGGAACCGGTTGGCAATGGCGAATGCATCCATGGGGCCGGTGACATCCAGCAGCAACATATCGTTGAACAGCACCATGGCCACGGTGCGGTGGGCGGGTTTTTCCTGCATGCCTCTTTCGCCTTGAATGCCGGCCACTGGCAGCGGCCGGAAGCTGAATACGAAACGCATCTTAAAGTATCGGCAAAACAGCCTGGGCCAGCAGCGCACAATTAACAACAATTCAGGTTTGGCTCAGGACTTTGTCATGCGCCGGGGGCGAGACTTCCTGCCATTGAACAGGAGAGTCGCCATGCACCCTGGGACGCCCGAAGCGCCGCTGCAAACCCCCGGCGCACTAACGCCCGCGCGGCTGCGCCGGGCCAAGGAACTGATGTTGCACAGCCCGTTGTCGATCATCGAGATCGCCGCGGTATGCAACCTCACCCGCAGCCATTTCTCCCGCGCGTTCAAAGTAGCTACCGGCCTGTCGCCCCAGGCCTGGCGCCTGCTGGCGCGCATGGAAAAGGCCAAGCGCCTGCTCGCCACCGAGGCGCCCATCACCCACGTGAGCCTGGAATGCGGCTTTTGCGACCAGGCCCATTTCACCCGCGCCTTCAGCCGTCTGGTCGGCCAGCCGCCGAAGGCCTGGCGTCAGGCGCAGGTACTTTCTTAAGCCAAAGCTATCCGCCGGTATAACCCCTGCGGAGAGTGCCGGCCCGTTATCCCAACCCAAGGAGTCACCCCCATGAGCCAACCCGATTACAAGCGCTTGAACAAAGACGACGCCGTGGTGCTGCTGGTCGACCACCAGACCGGCCTGATCTCGCTGGTACAGGATTTCTCGCCCAACGAGTTCAAGAACAACGTGCTGGCGCTGGGCGACCTGGCCAAGTTCTTCGGCCTGCCGACCATCCTCACCACCAGCTTCGAGCAAGGCCCGAACGGCCCGCTGGTGCCCGAGCTGAAAGAAATGTTCCCGGACGCGCCGTACATCGCCCGCCCAGGCCAGATCAACGCCTGGGACAACGAAGACTTCGTCAAGGCAATCAAGGCCACTGGCCGCAAGCAGCTGATCATCGCCGGTGTGGTGACCGATGTGTGCGTGGCTTTCCCGACCCTGTCGGCGCTGGCGGAAGGCTTTGAAGTGTTCGTGGTGACCGATGCCTCGGGCACCTTCAACGAGACCGTGCAGCAGGCAGCCTGGGTGCGCATGACCCAGGCGGGTGCGCAGATGATGAACTGGTTCTCGGTGGCCTGTGAGCTGCACCGCGACTGGCGCAACGACATCGAAGGGCTGGGCAACCTGCTGTCGCAGCGCATCCCCAACTACCGCAACCTGATGAACAGCTATGCGGCCTTGAGCTCGCGTTGATGTAGACCTGCGCCGGCCCCATCGCGGGTTTATCCGCGAAGGGGCCGGTACAGGCCAGGCTCTGTACGAAAAGCCTTGATACTTGTTCATGCTGCGTTGAAAACAGCCTGACCTGCGTCTCAAGACTTTTCGTACAGAGCCTAGGAAGGATTCACCGGCAGGGTGAAACGAATCCGGCAGCCACCCAGCTGCGATACCAGCGCCTGCAACTGCCCGCCGTGCGCCTGGGCCACCGAGCTGCAGATCGCCAAACCCATGCCCATGCCACCGGTCTTGGTGGTATGAAACGCATCGAAGACACGCTCGCGCTCGTCCGCAGCGATCCCCGGCCCGTTGTCGTCCACGCAGATCTCCACGCCATCCTCGACCAGCGCCGAGGCAATCCGCAGCAGCCCATCGCTGCGATACCCCGCCAACGCCTCCAGGGCATTGGTGATCAGGTTGAATACCAGCTGTTGCAACTGCACCGGGTCTGCCATCACGCACACCCCGGCCTGCAACTGCGTCTGCACGTCGACCCGGCTCCTGGTGGCATCGGCCGAGGTCAGGCGCACCACCTCGCGGATCAGCTCGTCCAGCTTCACCGCCTTGAGTTGCATCGGCGACTGCTTGGCCAGCGCCCGCAGCGCCCGCACGATGTTGGCGGCCCGTTCGCTGTCATTGCGGATGTCTTCCAGGCCGGCAATCGCTTCTTCCAGGTCGGGTTTGGCGCGTTTCAGCCAGCGCAGGCTGGCTGCGGCGTTGGAAGCGATGCCCAGCAGCGGCTGGCTGATTTCGTGGGCGATGGATGCCGACAGCTCGTTCATCACCTGCAGGTGCGCGCTGCGCGCCAGCTCGGCCCGCGAGCGGCGCAGTTCGGCTTCCATCTGGGCGCGGGTCTGGTTGTCTTCGGCCAGGCGGGTATAGAACTTGGCGGTTTGCAGCGACACCGCTGCCTGTGAGGCGAGGATTTCCAGCATGGCCAGGCGCTGGCTGCCGAACAGGTTCGGCACCAGGCGGTTTTCCAGGTACACCAGGCCGATCAGCACGCCCTGGATTACCAGTGGCAGGCACAGCACCGAGCGGGCATTGCGCGCCTGCAATTGCTGGCGGAAGGCCTCCGGGCAATCGCTGAGCGCATCGTTGAGCACCAGCGGCTTGCGGGTGCGCATGGTGGCGTTGATGACCGACAGCGGCGCCTGGGTCATGAACTTCTGGCAATTGTCCATGCTCACGTGCAACCCGTCATCGTCGATGTAGGCGAGGGCGGCCATCTGGAACTCGGCGCCGCTGACGATCAGCAACGCACCATGATCGGCGCCGGAGTGCTGGGTCAGGTGGCCCATCAGGGTTTCGATCAGGCCTTCGAGCAGCACTTCCTCGGACAGCGCGCGCGCGGCTTCGATGCCGGCTTCCAGGTCCAGCTTGGCCTGCTGGGTGGCGCGATAGGTCTCCTGGATTGGCTGGGTGCGCAGGAACGGGTGCAACGTCTCCAGCTGGTGCACCTTGCCGGTCGCGCCCCAGATATGGAAGCAGTCGCGGGCGATTCGCAGGTGCAGGTTGGCGCCGGAAATCAGGCCGCTGGGGATGCACACCTCGGCCAGTTGTTCATGGGCCAGCGCCTGCTCGTGGATGAAACCGGCGGCGGTGGCAGCGATCTGCGCCTGGTCGAAGCAGCGGATCGCGGCCAGGCCGTCGCCTTCGAGCTTGGCGATCACGCCTTCGACCAGCAGCAGCTTGTTGCGGAAGGTGGCCGGGTTGAATCCGGCCCAACGGCTGAAGCGTTCACGCACGGCCTGCAGCTCGCGCAGCTTGTCGGCCAGGCAGCCGGGTGCCTCCGGGCTGCCCAGGGCCAGGCCGCGGAACAAGTGGTAGTCGGCCAGGTTGATATGCGCCGGTGCTGCCCACGCGTTGTCAGCGGCCAGTGCCAGGTTGCGCATGGCCTGCGCAATATTGCCCATGTAGAAGGCGCCCATGCCGCTGAACAGGTGCTGGAAGAACCGCGTGGTGGGCGATTTCGACGGGCTAGCCGAGGCCGGGCAGGGCATGCCGCTCAGGGTGGCGACGAACGCTTGCTGGGCCTGCAGGATCTGTTCGACATCGCGGTAGCCGTGGCGGCGCACGGTGGCCAGGCCTTGCGCCACTTCGTCGATCACTTCCGGCAGATAGCGGCCCATGAACAGCGAGTCGGAAACCAGGTGGTTGCAGGCATAGCAGCTCATTGCCAGGTCGCCGCTCAGGCGCGCCGAATCGACCGCATCCAGCGCAGTGCGGCGGGCGAACTCCATGGGCGAAGTCCAGGCGCTGACCTGGTCCAGGGCCAGCAGCACGCTGGTCAAGTCAGCCTCGAAACCGTGCCGTTCGATCAGCTTGAGCGCGGCCAGGCAGCAGGCATGGCCGTCATGGTAAGCGCCGAACCGCTCGGCAATCATTACCCCATACCAGGCCATGCCGTAGGTACTGCCTGGGGCAACGCCGTGCAGCAGCGATATCTCCATGAGTTTGGCCAGGTGCAGGAAGCAGATGTCGTCCTTCACGAAAAACGATGATGACAGCGTGGCCAGCAGGCTGATCGCAACCGTTACCTCCTCCGAGTCGGTGCGCGGCAGCGATTCCAGGCAATGCCGGCCTTGTTGTTCGACCAAAGCCTGTACCTGGGCATGACTGGCCTCGACCTGTTGCCAATCGACGCCCCGTACCGGGCTCATACCCAGCAAGTCCAGGCCGGACAGGGCGCTGTCGATAGCCGCCTGATAGTCGCCGCGCAGGGTTTGCAGCAGCGCCTGCAGCCGGCACGCTCGCGCCTGGTCCAGCAACGAGCGTGCGCGCTGGCGGCACTCGGTGAGGCGCGCCTCGGCGGTGCCCGTCCGCGACAGCTGGATATCGCACTCGGTCGCCATGCAGGCGATGGCAAAGCCATGCGTGGCGCGGCTTTCCCGCGAGGCACAGTGGTGCAGCAACTGCTCGGCGGTGTGCAGATAGTCAGCGGTTTGCTCGAAGGCGCCGCCGTCGCGTGCGCGTGCTGCGGCTTCGCGTAAAAGCTGCAGGAACGCTTCGCAGTCATCCGCTGCAAACCCGCATGGGCTGGAGCGTTGCAGCTGGCTGGCGAGTTCGAACAGCACCTCGTGCAGGTACCCTGGCCAAGCCTCGCGCATGGCCAGGGCAATGCGGGCATGCAGCGAGGGGCGCTCGTGCTCGGCGGTCAGCGCGTAAGCGGCTTCCATCACGCGGTCATGCGTGAAGCTCAGGCCGTTCTGGCCCGGTTGCAGGAAACCCGCGCCAATCAAGGCTTTCAACGGTTCGCCTGGCGGCTGCGCGAGCACCTGCCGGAGCAGGCGTTCATCGCAGCGGCTGCCCGCCGCGCTGGCGACCCGCAACAGCTCGCGTTGCGCTGCCGGCAGGCGCGCCAGGCGCTGCACCATCAGGTCGGCGACATTGTCGGCGTAGCAGTGTCGGGCCACGGCCTGCAGGGACCACGACCAGCGCATGGCCTGGGTGTCGAAGGTGAACAGGTGGTCTTCGACCATGGCCTTGAGGATCTGGTTGATGAAGAACGGATTGCCGGCGGTCTTGTCGTGCACCCGTTCGGCCAGCGGCAACGCGTCCGCGGTGGCGACGTGGTAGCGCTCGCCAATCAGCTCGGTCACCGCCTCCACAGCCAACGGCTGCAGGCTCAGCGTGGTGCTGCGCAGCGCTGCGGGTATGGCCAGCGGCGCGCTGCTGGCGGGCGCGTCGTTGCAGCGGGCGAAAATCAGCAACAGGTTATCGGGCGCGTCAGCCAGCAGTTGGGCCAGCAGTTGCCGGCTGGCGTCGTCGGCCCATTGCAGGTCGTCGAAGAACAACACCAGCGGTTGCCCAGGGCGGCTGAACACCTGCAGGAATTCGACGATCGCGTGCAATTCCTTGTGCAGCGCAAGGCGCGTGAGCTTGGCCGGTAGTTGGGGCAGCGGGCCGAGGATGAGTTGCAGGTCCGGCGCCAGTTTGCCGAGCAGGCGGCCATGGCCTTTGATGCGGCGCAGGATCTCGCGACGCAGGGTGTCGAGGTCCTGGCTGTTGGTGGCCAGCAACTGGGTGGTCAGCGCACCGAGGATTTCCACCCAGGGCGTGTAGGGCACGGCCTGGGCCAGGCTGTTGCATTTGCCGACGGCCCGGTAGCCCTCGACGTCGGCCTTGAGTGCGGCTTCGACCAGGCTCGACTTGCCCATGCCGGCAGCACCGTTGACGAGCAGTACCTGTGGCTTGCTGTCGCGGCGCATGGCCTTGAGCAGCAGGGCGATGGCTTGCTGTTCGGCGCTGCGACCATACAGGCGTGCGCGGCTGGGCGCGACCGGGTCGGCGCAGCCTGGAGTGAAGGGCGCTATGGCTTGCGTGGCGGCCCACTGCCGCTGGCAGTGAGCCAGGTCCACTGCAAGGGCGCGCGCGCTCTGGTAACGGGCGTCCGGCTCTTTGGCCAAGGCCTTGGCCAGGATCAGGCTGAGGGGGTGTGGCACGTCGCTGTTTACATCGCAGGCTGCCCGTGGCTGTACGCCGGCATGCAACTGGCGCCAGTGCTGGGTGTCGCGCCCGGCCAGCGGCAGCTCGCCCAGCAATAGCTGGTAGAGGATTGCGCCCAGGGCATAGATGTCACTGCGGCGGTCGCTGCTGCTACCGTGCGGGCAAACCTGTTCCGGTGCCAGGTAGGCCCAGTTGCCGGGCGGGGTACCCTGTTCGCTGATCCGCTGTGCCGGGTCGGCGCGAAAGAAGCCCAGCCGCACCCGCTGCTGGGCACGCAGGCACACATGCTCGGGCTGCAGCGCACCGTGCAGTACATTGCGTTCGTGCGCCAGCGCCAGTGCATGCGCCGCATTCACTGCGATGTCGAGAAACGGCGTCAGCGCCACGGGGCCTTCAGCGATCAGGTCGGCGACTGAGCGGCCAGCCGGATACACCAGCAACGGGCCTTCGGCCGAGCGCACGAATGCCGACGGGATCACCGCCCACTGCGGGTCCAGTTGCAGGCGGTAGTCACGTTCCAGGCGCTGGCAGGCAGTGGGGGCCTCGAGCGGGGCGCGCACGGCGATCCAGGCCTGGTGGGTAGCCGGGTCGCGCAGGCGGAAGTAACTGAGCTCACCTTCCTGGCCCAGTGCGCTGATCTCGCATCGGTTCAGCCAGCCCTCATCGATTGACTGGTCGTAATCGATGGGCCTGTGGGCAAGGCGTTCATCGAGCATAGAGCACCCCCTGCTAGCGACATCCCGAGGCGCGAGTATACGCAGCGAGCCCAGCAAGGATGCGGGTTGCAGCTTGCTTGGCAGGAACGGGCACGCTGTTGTCCGTTATCGTCCCCTTGGGGCTGGCGGGCTTTTGTATAGTCCTCAAGCCAACCTATCCCTCGGGATAATTGTCTGAACGCGTACGCTGGCCTAGGCTGCCCAGGCAGCGAAAACGCCCGTGCCCGCGCGAGGAAGCCATGATCCGAATAGGCAATGCCCAGGTGTCGCTGGAGCGGCGCGAAGTCTTTGTCGACGGCAAGCCGATCCTGCTGGGTGGGCGTGCGTTCGAGGTACTGGCCACTTTGATCAGGGCCAACGGCCGGGTCGTCGGCAAGGAAGAGCTGTTCAGCCAGGTGTGGGCCGGCACGGTGGTCGAGGACAATAACCTGCAGGTACAGGTGTCCTTGCTGCGCAAGGCCTTTGCTGACCGTGGGCTGATCCAGACCGTGCCGCGTCGGGGTTATCGCCTGGCCGCCGAAATCAGCCTCGAAGTGCCAGGCCAGGCGATGAGCAAGGCATTGCTGCGCAGCGTGGCCGAGACCGTCGAGCCGCTTGGTGAGCGCTTGGAGGTGCCGGTGCTGGTCGTGGATGACGACCCGTCGGTGCGCACTGCTCTGGGCCGCCTGTTGCGCTCGCAGGACATCCCGCATCACTTGTTTGCCAGTGCCGAGGCGCTGTTCGAAGCCTGCCTGGAAACGCCCTGTGCCTGCCTGCTGCTGGACATGCACCTGCCCGGCACCAGCGGCCTGGAGGTACAGGAGGCACTGCGCCGGCTGGCGTTGCCCTGGCCGATCGTGTTCATGACTGGTTTCGGCACCATCCCGATGACCGTCCAGGCCATGCGTGCCGGGGCGGTGGAATTCCTGACCAAGCCGTTCGAGGAAGACCAGTTGCTGACCCTGTTGCAGGCGGTGCGCAGCCGTGCCGTGACCGAGGGACGCAAGTGGCACCACGCGCGGCAGGTCGAGGAAAAGTACCAGCGCCTGACCCAGCGTGAACGCCAGGTGTTCTCGCTGGTGGTCGGCGGTTTGTCCCACAAGCAGATCGCCCGGCAGATCGGCACCAGCGAGGTGACCACCAAGGTGCACAAGAAGAACATCATGAACAAGATGCAGTCCCGCTCGCTCGTTGAGCTGGTGGCCATGCACAACGTCCTCGGAGCACGACCTGAGGGCCTGGGCGGCGCATGAGCAGAGGGGTGTGCATCGTCGACGACGATGCGTCGGTGCGTAAAAGCCTGGCCAACCTGCTGCGTTCGGCGGGCTTCGAGACCCTGACGTTTGCCGCGGGGGAAGCCTTCCTGGCATCGCCACTGGCGGGCGAGGCGGGGTGTGTGTTGCTGGACCTGAAGATGCCGGGCATGAGCGGGCTGGAGGTACAGCGTGAGCTGGCGCAGCGGAGCTGGCGTTTGCCGGTGATCTGCATGTCGGCGCACTGGGATGATGGCTCGGTGCAGGCGGCGATGGGGCAGGGGGCGCTGGCCTGCCTGGGCAAGCCGTTTTCTGAAGAGGTGTTGCTCAAGGCGGTAGAACAGGCACTCGCCGGTAGCCGGTGATGCGCGGGCTCCGCACCAATACGGCAGTCGACCCAGCACATCTGCACAATCAATTTACCTGGCGCTGCGCAATGCTCCCGGGCTGATCGACCAGAGAGCCAGAGTCATGCCTCGCCTGAAGCCTTTCCTTGATGCCCCATCGCCACGCCTGACCGACAGCGGCCTGTTGTTCCTGCGGGTCATGGCCGCCTTGCTGCTGCTGTTCATCCATGGCCTGCCCAAACTGTTGAATTGGAGCGCAGAGCTGCAGCGCATTGAGGACCCCTTCGGCCTGGGCGCATCGCTGACGTTGGGGCTGGCAGTATTTGCCGAAGTGGTCTGCCCACTGCTGCTGATGCTGGGGGTGGCCGCACGCCTGGCTTGCCTGCCGGTGCTGGCGGTATTGCTGATAGCGCTGGTGGTGGTGCACCCGGACTGGACGCTGGAGCAGGGGCAGTTCGCCTGGTTGCTGGTGACCCTTTATGGCGGGCTTGCCTTGACCGGGCCGGGAGCCTATTCGGTTGCCGGGCTTTGCTGCCGGAGCAAGGTTGCCTGACGGATGTTGTGGTCGCTTTGCGGCCTATCGCCGGCAAGCCCCACAGGTAAAGCGCAGCCCTGACAGGCTAACTGCTCCCCGGCCGGTACTGCAGGGCCTCGGCCAGGTGCGCCCGGCCAATTGCCTGGCTACCTTCCAGATCGGCCAGTGTTCGCGCCACCTTCAGCAAGCGGTGCGCCGCGCGCAACGACAGGGTCAGCCGTTCACACGCACTCTCCAGCCAGGCCTGGTCTGCCGCTGCCAGTCCGCAATTACGGCGCAGCCCCTCAAGGTCGAGAAACGCATTGGCGCATCCCTGCCGTCTTTGCTGGGCATCCCGTGCCTCGGCAACCTTGGCGGCGACGTCGGCACTGGTTTCACCGCAAGGCTGGTTGTTCAGCGTGGTGCTCTCGCGGGCCACGGTCAGGTGCAGGTCGATACGGTCCAGCAACGGCCCGGACAGCTTGTTGCGGTACCGCGCGATCTGCTCGGTGCTGCAGCGACAGCGCCCGGATGGATCGCCCAGGTAGCCGCAAGGGCACGGGTTCATTGCCGCCACTAACTGGAACCGGGCGGGGAAGCGCACCTTGTCGCGGGCCCGGGCAATCACGATCTCGCCGGATTCCAGGGGCTCGCGCAGCACTTCCAGTACCCGCCGTTCGAATTCCGGCAGCTCATCCAGAAACAGCACACCATGGTGGGCAAGGGTGATTTCGCCCGGCTGCGGTCGGCTGCCGCCACCGACCAGCGCCGGACCGGAGGCCGAGTGGTGCGGATGGCGAAAGGGCCGCTGCGGCCAACTGCTCAGCGGTGTATGGCCACTCACCGAGCGGATCGCAGCCACTTCCAGCGCCTCGTGCTCGTCCAGCGGCGGCAGCAGCCCCGGCAGGCGGCTGGCGAGCAAGGTCTTGCCAGTGCCGGGTGGCCCGGTGAACAACAGGTTATGCGCCCCGGCCGCCGCCAACAGCAATGCACGCTTGGCCGCCAGCTGGCCTTGCACCTCGCTGAGGTCCGGGTAGGGACGTTGTTGCAGTATCAGGCCGTTGGCGGCATAGGGCGGCAGTGGTACCTGGCCGTTCAGGTGGGCGACCAGTTCCAGCAGATGCCCCACCGCATACACCACCAGCCCGCCAGCCAGGCTGGCTTCCTCGGCATTTTCCCGCGGCACCACCAGCGCCCTGCCTGCATCGCGTGCTGCCAGCGCTGCGGGCAGCACGCCCTGAACCGGGCGCAGCTTGCCAGACAAAGCCAGTTCACCCAGGCATTCAAGTTCGGTTAGCGGCGCCGTTGGCACCTGGCCATCGGCGGCCAGGATGCCCAGGGCAATGGCCAGGTCGTAACGCCCGCCATCCTTGGGCAGGTCGGCGGGCGCAAGGTTCTGGGTGATGCGCCGCGGCGGGTAGTTCAGCCCGGAATTGACAATGGCGCTGCGCACCCGGTCCTTGCTTTCCTTGACCGTGGTTTCCGGCAGGCCGACCAGGGTGAGATGGGGCAAACCATTGGCCAGGTGAGTTTCGACGCTGACCGCTGGTGCCTGTACGCCCACTTGGGCGCGGCTATGGACGAGGGCTAGGGACATGGACGCTCCGTTGTCGCTGGAAAAGGCCGCTTCCTGCGGCTTTGCAAGCATAGCGGGCACCCTGCAGGCCAGCGCAGGAAGTGTGCTTCCGGGTTTTGCGAGGCAGGTTTTGTTGCGGACTTTGATGCGCTGCAGAGAATGGATCCAATTACTTTGCGCAAGTGCCAGGTATGGCTTAGTGTTGTTGGGCAACAGCGGTTGCCATGGGATGGCACCGCAGCTTCCTTCAAATGGACTTGAGGTGGTGCTCTCGTGCAAACGCTATCCCGTACGCGACAGGTAATCCGCGACCTGGTGCAGGCCAACGCATTCGTTGAACTCAACCGCTTTTTCGACACCCTCGAAGGGCAATGGCGGCAAGCCCCGCCCGGTGAATTTCCCCTCTACCTGGCAGCTGTCGAAGGGCATCTGCTGACCGACCTGGACTGCCAGGGTGACAGGGCCCTGAGCCAGGTGCTCAAGGCGTGGATCGACGCCTGCCCCAAGGCTTATCACCCCCAGGTGGTGATGGGCTTTCACTGCTTCCAGCGGGCTTGCCAGGTGCAGGAAAGTGGCAGGCACAACGCGGCGCGTGCGCTGGCCGTCGAGCAGATCTGCGAAACCGCGACCGCGCACCTGCTACGGGCCATGGGCCGCTCCACCCAGCCCGTGGCGGCAGCCATTGGCATGCTGCATGTCTGTGCCCGGTTTCGTGAGCCGGGCTGGCTGGCCGAACTGTTCCAAGGGCAGCCGGCGCGCTACCGGCCCAGCGCTCACGCTGATGTGGAAGTGCAAGAGGCCGTGGCCCCGATTCTGGTGAGGCACGGGTTGCAGCCGTTGGCCGAACTGCCGCAGGCATTGCCAGCATGCCTGGGCTGGCGAGCCGAGCGCGAAAGCCAGGACCCTCGCTATTACTGGTTGCGCCATGCCCTGGCTGCGCGCCCCGGTTGCTTCGAGGCGGTTCAGGCCTTGGCTATTTACCTGCAGCCTCGACCGGGTACCAGCCCGGATGCGATCGAGTTGCTGGCCAATGGTCCGCTGTGCGAAGCGTGGGACGAGACCATGCGTAATGCGCTGCGCTGGATGCCTGTCGAAGAGCGGCTGACGCTGCCCCATGCTGACCAATTGCAAGCCATTGCCGAGTGGCAGCAGCTGTTCGAAGCCTGGTCGCAGCGCCCGCTGAGGCCCAGGGAGCGTGCCGTCCTGCTGGGCTGGCGCGGGGCGTTGTACAGCCGGGTGCTGCAAGACCCTTCTGGCGGCATGCGTGACATCGCCGCGAGCCTGGCGTGCCAGGCTGATCTTGCGGCCATTCCGGCCATGGGAGCCCCTTTTCGCTGTCTGGTCGAACTCATACTGCTGAACGGCATGACCGATGAAAAGCAGCTGTTACGCAGTGCCATCGAGCAGCTGTGCGAGGGCCGCTCGCATGCAGCGGCCTGCGCATTGCGTGCCGCCGGGCACCGCTTCGGCCTGTGGGGCTTGCCACGTTCCGACGAACAGGCCAAAGCCTGGGTACAGATTGCGGTAAAGCGCCAGCGTGCGGGCCGGGCGCCGGGTTTCGGAGTGCTCGACGCGGCACGACTGCTGTGGTCAGGTAACCGGCATGAAGTGGCCTGCTATCTGTACGAGCGTTTTGCCGAGCTGAACCTGCCGGGGGCAGCCCTTGCACTGTACGGCTTGTATCACGGCGAGCTGGGCGACACCCCTGAGCAATACCTGGATGACGAGGCGGCCCGGCACTGGCTGCAGCGCGCCGTGGAGGCGGGCAGCCGGCACGCCAAGTACGAACTGGCCCGTCTGCGCATGGAGGGCGATGAAGACCTCAACGATCGCGATGCCATGCTGGCGGTCCGGCATTTGCTGGACGACGCGCTGGGCAACGCGCAGACCAATGCACAAGCGCGCTTGCACCTGGGGATCTTGTTACGTCAGTTTGGCGAGCCGCAGGAGCGGGCCGAGGCGGTCGCCTACCTGCTGAGCCTGGTCGAGCACCCCGACCCATGGATTGCCGGGCGCGCCAGCGCCGAGCTGGGGCTGGCCTGGATGCAGGGGCGCGGCACCCGTAAACAAAGCCGTTTTGCCGCCATCGAATGGGTGAACCGGGCCGCCACCTTGCAGCCGGGGGATTCGGCCATCGGCGAAATCCAGGCCGAGATCCTCAATTCACGCAACCGGGTGAAGACCTTGTTCACCCAGTGCGGTGCGGCCTTGTTCCGCGGCACCCTGCACGCCAGCGAGCTGCCGCCCGTGTGAACGGTGCAGCCTGGTGGGGTTCAGGCGCGCACGTAGACCCAGGCAGTCAGGCCCGAGGCGAGGGTGACGGCGATGCGCTTGTAGTCAGCGACTTCATAGCGGTCGGCAGCCGCCAGCTCTTCTTCGCTGATCTGGAAGACCATGCCGGCGACGCTGTCGTCGGCCTGGCTGCTGGGGGACACGATGGGGTGGTGGGACTTGCCGCTGGTCGCCAGCACGGCCGGGTCGGTAATTTCGACCCAGTCCTGCCGGTAGCCAGGCATCCGGTCGGCCTGGCCAGTCAGCTCGCGGCCGAAATTGGCCAGTTGCACGGCCTTGTCCTGCAAGGTGCCGTAGGAGAACAGCAGTACCGGGTATGCGCTGGAGGGCTGCATTCACTTGTCCTGTGGGGTCGGGTTCAGCCGTGCTTCCAGCTCGGCTACTTGTTGTTCCAGGGCTTCGAGGCGGGCACGGGTGCGCGCCAACACGACCATCTGGCTGTCGAATTCATCGCGGCTGACCAGGTCCAGCTTGCTGAAGGCACCTTGCATCAGCACCTTGAACTGGCTTTCCAGTTCGGCACGGGGCTGGGCGGTATCGCTGCTGAACAGGCGCGAGGCCTGGTCGCTCAGGGCGTCGAGGAGGGCTTTGGGCGCGAGCATGGTTCGGCTGTCCACTGATACTGGGAAATGGCCGGCAGTGTAGCACGCACAAACCGGGCCTTTGAGTGAACGTTGGCCAGTGCTGCAGGAACGCGCAGTTGCACATTTTTCGAGCAAGGCGGCGAACCGCTACGCACCGAATTTGTGCATGTTTCCGGTGCTGGCGACTGGCCAATCCCCAGTTGTTCGCATAAGCCGCTGTTTTCTCGTGGCTTGGTAGAACTGGCAAGGTTTCTGCAAAGACCACTACGAGCCATGCACTGATGCGGTTCTTTGTGACCAGGCAGTGCGCATGCGGAGCCGGATGCCGACGACGCGTTACAAAGCCAACTGCTGCGCTTAGACTTGAGACGGGTTTGTTTTCCTGGGGCAAGTCCACCAAATCGGGAGAGAGTTTCATGAAGCTAGTCACAGCCATCATCAAGCCGTTCAAGCTGGACGACGTGCGCGAGTCGTTGTCGGAAATCGGCGTGCAGGGCATCACCGTCACCGAAGTCAAAGGCTTCGGTCGGCAGAAAGGCCACACCGAGCTGTATCGCGGTGCTGAATATGTGGTCGATTTCCTGCCCAAGGTGAAGATCGATGTCGCCATCGATGACAAGGACCTTGATCGGGTAATCGAAGCCATCACCAAGGCAGCCAACACCGGCAAGATCGGTGACGGCAAGATTTTCGTGGTGAATCTGGAGCAGGCGATCCGAATCCGTACCGGCGAAACCGATACCGACGCGATCTAAGCAGCAAAAAAAAGCCTCACCAAACCCAACGCCCCAGGAGAAAACAACATGACTCTGCGTAAGATCGCAGGGCTAGGAGCCCTATTGTCCCTCGTAATGCCCGGGCTTGCCCTGGCAGAGGAAGCTGCCCCAGCGCTGAACTCCGGCGACACCGCCTGGATGCTGACCGCAACGGCGCTGGTGCTGTTCATGACCATTCCAGGCCTGGCCTTGTTCTATGGCGGCATGGTGCGTTCCAAGAACGTGCTGTCGGTGATGATGCAGTGCTTTGCCATCACTGGCCTGATGAGCATTCTATGGGTCATCTACGGCTACAGCATGGCCTTCGATACCAGCGGTATGGAAAAGGGCGTGCTCAACTTCAACTCCTTCGTCGGTGGCTTCTCCAAGGCCTTCCTCAGCGGCGTCACGCCCGGGAACCTGACCTCGGCCACCGCGCTGTTCCCCGAGGCGGTGTTCATCACCTTCCAGATGACCTTCGCCATCATCACCCCGGCGCTGATCGTCGGTGCCTTCGCCGAGCGCATGAAGTTCTCCGCGATGCTGGTGTTCATGGGTATCTGGTTCACCCTGGTCTACGCGCCGATCGCCCACATGGTCTGGAGCGGTGACGGTGCCCTGATGTGGGACTGGGGCGTACTGGACTTCGCGGGCGGCACCGTGGTGCACATCAACGCCGGTGTCGCTGGCCTGGTCTGCTGCCTGGTGCTGGGCAAGCGCAAGGGCTACCCGACCACCCCGATGGCCCCGCACAACCTGGGCTACACCCTGGTGGGCGCGGCCATGCTGTGGGTCGGCTGGTTCGGCTTCAACGCAGGCTCGGCCGCTGCCGCCAACGGTACCGCCGGCATGGCCATGCTGGTGACCCAGATCGCGACTGCCGCTGCCGCACTGAGCTGGATGTTCGCCGAGTGGGTTGGCCACGGCAAACCGAGCGCCCTGGGTATCGCTTCGGGCGTGGTCGCCGGCCTGGTCGCGATTACCCCGGCTGCCGGTACCGTGGGCCCGATGGGCGCCTTGGTGATCGGCCTGGCCGCAGGTGTGATCTGCTACTTCTGCGCCACCAGCCTGAAACGCAAGCTGGGCTATGACGACTCGCTGGATGCCTTCGGCGTACACGGCATCGGCGGTATCGTCGGCGCCATCCTCACCGGCGTGTTCGCGGCCCCGGCACTGGGTGGCTTCGGTACCGTGACCGACATCGGCATGCAGGTCTGGATCCAGGCCAAAGGCGTGATCCTGACCGTGTTGTACACCGCCATCGTCACCTACGTGATCCTCAAGGTGCTGGATGTGGTGATGGGCCTGCGGGTCAACGAAGAAGAAGAGTCGGTCGGCCTCGACCTGGCTCAGCACAACGAACGCGGCTACAACCTGTAACCGCGGCGCGGTAAAAAACTTGCCCGGCTTGCCGGGCATTTTTTTTGCCAGATTTTTAGCATTTCGCGTACGGCAAACGGTTTATTCGCTACGTTTGCGACGTGGGCATAAAACTTACAAAACGTAGAGCGTTCAGGGTGCTTTGCTTTTTCTTCTGGCGCGCTAGAATGCGCGCCGAAGGGTGTTTGACAGTTGTCCGCACGCTTCGCCAGCCTTTGCTAGGCTTGCCAATAGCGAGTGGCCAGCAGGGGCTTATGGATTTGTCAGGTCCTGCCAGGAGCAGGGTCTGCTGGGTACCGCCTCCCATCAGGAGCGCCGACCCTAGGGCAGTGGCCTTACCACGGCCAGTTGAATTTTCACTGGTGGCTGCCGGTCTACGGCTGCACTGGTCTATAACTAACCTGCTTTTCGCAAGTCATGAGGTAGAACATGAGCGACGACGATCTGGAAAATGATGACCTCGAAGTAGGCGACGAAGACGAGGCTGATGATGGCCTCGAAGCTGCGGCTGATGATGTCGCCGAAGATGCCGGCGATGATGACAGCAGCCCGGCACCCACTGCCAAGGGCAAATCCAAGGCGGCCGTCTCGGTAGACGAGATGCCGAGCATGGAAGCCAAGCAGAAGGAACGTGATGCCCTGGCCAAGGCCATGGAAGAGTTCCTCGCTCGCGGTGGCAAGGTTCAGGAGGTCGAGGCCAACGTGGTCGCCGACCCACCCAAGAAGCCGGACAACAAGTACGGCAGCCGCCCTATCTGAGTGGCTGATCGTCAAGAAGCCCGCCGTCGCTGCGGGCTTTTTTGTGCCAGTTCTACAGCCTGTTCTTTGGCCCCTGTAGGAGCGGCCTTGTGTCGCGATAGGGCCGCAAGGCCGCCCCCGCCAATTCATGTTGCGAAGCTGAAACCTCGGGGGCGCTGCGCACCCCTTTCGCGACACAAGGCCGCTTCTACAGGGGTTCGCGAGGGGCCGGAGGGGAGTCTGTCAGCGCCAGCGCGCGAGCACGTCGGGTAGCTGCGACAGGCGCTGGATCTCGGCATCGGGCGCCTGCTCGCCGATCCAGGCCTTGCCCTGCGGGTTGAACCACACCGCCCGCAGCCCGGCGCGCTGGGCGCCGGTGATGTCGTCGCCGGGGTGGTCGCCAATGTGCACGGCGGCACTGGCTTCCACTTCACCGCGGCGCAGCGCCTCCAGGAACGGCGCCGGGTCGGGCTTGCCGATGCCGAGGTCTTCGGCACACAGGGCAAAGCGGAAGTAATCCGCCAACCCCAGCCGGCTCACGTCGGCGTTGCCGTTGGTAACCACACCCAGGGTGTAGTGGTGACGCAGGATCTCCAGCACCGGCTGTACTTCCGGGAAGATCTCGACCTGGTGGCGGGCATGCAGGAACACTTCGAAGCCTTCGTTGGCCAGCGCCTGCGCCTGCTTCTCGCTGTAGCCGACCTCTTCCAGTGCATGGAACAGCACCCGGCGGCGCAGGGCGCTGATACGGTGCTTGAGGCCAGGCTCGGCCTGCACCAGGCGCTCGCGGATGGCGAACAGGTGTTCCACCGGCACGCCACCGAGGATCGGGGCATTGGCTTCGAGCCAGTCGCGCAGCACCACTTCTGCGCTGGCAATCACCGGCGCGGTGTCCCACAGGGTATCGTCGAGGTCGAAGGTGATCAGCTTGATGCTCATGAGTCTGTGCCTTTGCTGCGTTTGGCCCGAGGGTGGGCGCTGTCGTACACCGCGGCCAGGTGCTGGAAGTCCAGGTGGGTGTAGATCTGTGTGGTGCCGATGTCGGCATGGCCGAGCATCTCCTGCACCGCGCGCAGGTCCTGGGACGATTCCAGCACATGGCTGGCGAAGGAATGGCGAAGCATGTGCGGGTGCAGGTGCTGGCCCAGCTCGCGCTCGCCAGCCGCCTTCACCCGCTGCTGGACTGCCCTTGGGCTGATGCGGTTGCCCTGGCGGGTAATGAACACCGCGCGGTCGCGCGGGTTGCCGATGCCTCGCAGGCGGTACCAGGCCTGCAGCGCTTCGCGGGCCTTGCGACCTACTGGCAATACGCGCGTCTTGCTGCCCTTGCCCAGCACCTGCACCAGGCCGGCGGCGAGGTCGAGGTGATCGAGGTCGAGGTTGGTCAGCTCGGACAGGCGCAGGCCCGACGAATAGAACAGTTCGAGCATGGCCTGGTCGCGGCGAGCGATGAAATCGTCGTCGACGCCACCATCCAGCAGCTGCTGTGCGCGGTCGGTGTCCAGGACCTTGGGCAACCGGCGTTCACCCTTGGGCGGGCTCAGGCCGCTGGCCGGGTCGTGCTGGCACAAGCCCTCGCGGTTGAGATAGCGGTACAGGCCGCGTACTGCCGACAGCAGCCGCGCCAGGCTGCGCGAGGACTGGCCATGATGGTGCTGGCGGGCGATCAGCTGGCGCAGTTGCTGGATCTGCAGCGCCGGCCAGCCGGCAATGCCATGTTCCTTGCAGTAGGCAACGACCTTGTCGAGGTCGCGACGGTAGCCCAGCAGGGTATGCTCGGACACCTGGCGCTCGTTGCGCAGGTGTGCGCAATAAGCCTCCAGCTGGCGTTCCATCAGCGTACCGGGCGCAGCGGCTGGGTTACGCGCGGCACAACGCGGCCAAGCACTTCGGCGATATAGCCGAGGAACAGGGTGCCGACGCTGCTCTTGTAGTGTTGCGGGTCGCGGCTGCCGATTGCCAATACCCCGTGCAGGCCTTGATATTCCAAGGCGGCGACGGCGCTGGAGCCCACTTCCCGGCGCTGTTCTTCACCAAACAGGAAGGCCAGCTCATGCTCGCGCAGGTTACCGCTGACGGTCTTGCCGCCGCCCAGCAGGGCACCGATGGCCTGCTGCGCTTCGGCATTGCTGACCCAGCGCCCGACCGGTGCAACGTTATCGCCGAACAGGATCAGGCTGACGAAGGGCACCTGGAACTCCTGGCGCAGGCTGTCTTCGACCGCCATTACCACTTCCTCCAGGCTGCCGGCATCGAGCAGGTCGAGGATCAACCGACGGGTCTTGTCGAACAGCCGGTCGTTGTCACGGGCCACGTCCATCAACTGCGACAGGCGGTGGCGCATTTCGATGTTGCGATCGCGCAGCAGCTTGAGCTGGCGTTCCACCAGCGACACGCTGTCGCCGCGTTGGTGCGGGATGCGCTGCTCGAGCAGCAATTCATCGTGCTCGGCGAAGAAGGTGGGGTGTGCGCGCAGGTACGCGACAACCGCATCGGCATCGAGCTCGGCGGACTGCTTGGGTACAACCTGGGGCTGATCGGTCATGGCGGTTACTCGTTTAGAGACGAACCTGTCCTTCGTAGACGCGTACGGCCGGGCCAGTCATCAGCACCGGTTTGCCGGGGCCGGCCCATTCGATGTGCAGGCGGCCACCGGGCAGGTCGAGGGACACCGGGGAATCCATCCAGCCCTGGCTGATCGCTGCCACTGCGGCGGCGCAGGCGCCGGTGCCGCAGGCCTGGGTTTCGCCCGCACCGCGTTCCCACACGCGCAGGTTGGCGCGGTGACGGTCGATGACCTGGAGGAAGCCGGCATTCACCCGCTGCGGGAAGCGTGGGTGGTTTTCGATTTTCGGCCCCAACTGGTGCACTGGCGCGCTACGCACGTCGTCGACCCGCAGCACGGCATGCGGGTTACCCATGGACAGTGCGGCAATCGGATATACCTGGCCGTCGACCTCCAGTGGATAGCTCAGCGCCTGCTCAGCGGCGACGAAGGGAATGTCCGCAGGGGTGAAGCGTGGCGGGCCCATGTTGACGCTGACCTGGCCGTCGTTCTGCACGTCCAGTTCGATGATGCCGCTCTTTGTTTCCACGCGGATGCGCTTTTTCGCGGTCAGGCGCTTGTCCAGCACGAAACGGGCGAAGCAGCGCGCACCGTTGCCGCACTGCTCGACCTCCGAGCCGTCGGCGTTGAAGATGCGGTAGCGGAAGTCCACTTCCGGGTTGTTCGGTGCCTCGACGATCAGCAACTGGTCGAAGCCGATGCCGGTGTGGCGGTCGCCCCACTGTTTGGCGTGCTTGGGCTGGATGTGCGCGTGCTGGCTGACCAGGTCGAGGACCATGAAGTCATTGCCCAGCCCATGCATCTTGGTAAAACGCAGCAGCATGGGCTTACTCCGGCAGCAGGCTTTCGCCAGCGTACAATTCGGCGATGGTCTCGCGGCGGCGTACTTCGAAGGCCTGGTCGCCGTCGACCAGGATTTCAGCGCAACGGCCACGGGTGTTGTAGTTGGAGCTCATGACAAAACCATAGGCGCCCGCGGACTGAACGGCCAGCAGGTCACCTTCGGCCAGGTTCAGCACGCGGTCCTTGGCGAGGAAGTCACCGGTCTCGCAGATCGGCCCGACCAAGTCGTAGGCACGGCCTTGGCCTGCCCGCGGGGTGACCGCGCTGACACCCATCCAGGCCTGGTACAGGGCCGGGCGGATCAGGTCGTTCATCGCCGCATCGACGATGGCGAAGTCCTTGTGTTCGGTGTGCTTGAGGTATTCCACACGGGTCAGCAGAACGCCGGCATTGGCCACGATGTAGCGACCCGGCTCGAACACCAGGGCCAGGTCGCGGTCGCCGATGCGCTGGCGGATGGCCTTGATGTAGTCGGCCACCAGTGGCGGCTGTTCATCGCGATAGCGCACACCGACACCGCCGCCCAGGTCCAGGTGGCGCAGGTGGATGCCACATTCGGCCAGGCGGTCGACCAGTACCAGCAGGCGGTCGAGGGCGTCAAGGAAAGGCTCGACGCTGGTCAGCTGCGAACCGATGTGGCAGTCGACCCCGACCACTTCCAGGTTCGGCAGCTGCGCGGCGCGCACGTAGATGGCCTCGGCGTCGGCGATGGCGATGCCGAACTTGTTTTCCTTGAGGCCGGTGGAGATGTACGGGTGGGTGCCAGCGTCGACGTCCGGGTTGACCCGCAGCGAGACCGGGGCAACCTTGCCCATCTCGGCGGCGACCACTTGCAGGCGTTCCAGCTCGTCGGTGGACTCGACGTTGAAGCAGTGCACGCCGACTTCCAGGGCACGGCGCATGTCCTCGCGGGTTTTGCCAACACCGGAGAACACCACGCGGTCGGCGCGGCCGCCAGCGGCCAATACGCGCTCCAGCTCACCGCCGGAGACGATATCGAAACCGGCGCCCAGGCGTGCCAGTACGTTCAGCACGCCCAGGTTGGAGTTGGCCTTGACCGCGAAGCACACCAGGTGCTCGGTGCCTTGCAGGGCGTCGGTGTAGCTGCGGTACTGGGCTTCGATGTGGGCGCGCGAATACACGTAGGTGGGGGTGCCGTAACGTTCGGCGATGGCCGACAGGCCTACGCCCTCCGCGAACAGCTCGCCGCCGCGGTAGTTGAAAGCGTTCATCTGGTTTCCTTACTGCGCTGGCGACTGCTCGGGCTCGGGCTCGGGCTGCAGCTCGGGTTGCTGCTCTTCCTGCGTCGGGGCCGGCTTGGCTTTTGGCTGGTGCTGGTGCGACTTGTGCGCTTTGCCGTTATCGCCGTCTTCAGGCAGGTACAGTGGGCCCTTCTGACCGCAGGCCGAAACGAGGCAGGCAACAGCGACCAGCGCCGCGAGGGAGGAAATCAGGCGCTTCATGGGTGAAATCCTTAGAAATATGCAGTATTGCGCCCGAGTATACCGAGCGACCGACGGCTTGCCTATGCAAGGGCAGGCCCGCCGGGCGGGCTATTCCTGGCGCCTGCCACGGCCCTTTCCCAAAGCCACGGGCACTGCGCTGGGTTCGAGTTCGTGCCGGTGCAGGCACGGCTAAAACTTTGCATTCGGCGGCAAGCGCCCGTATCTTGCCCGGCATGCCAGTAACGCAGCCAATTTCGAGGTTCCTGCAATGAGTTTGAGTGAAGCGCGTTTCCATGACCTGGTCGACACTACCCAACAGGCCCTGGAAGACCTGTTCGACGAGAGTGGCCTGGACCTGGACATGGAGAACTCCGCTGGCGTCCTGACCATCAAGTTCGACAACGGCAGCACGCTGATCTTCAGCCGCCAGGAGCCGCTGCGCCAGCTGTGGCTGGCCGACCGTTCCGGCGGTTTCCACTTCGACTACGACGAAGAAAGCGGCAAGTGGGTGTGCGAGAAGAGCGAGGAACTGCTGGGCGAAATGCTCGAGCGCATCGTCTGGGAACGGGCCGGCGAAAAGCTGGATTTCGACGAGATCTGATATGAGCGACACCCAGGCCCGGCCGCCCAAGCCGCTCTACAGCAATGTCAGCCCCGCCGTGCCGTCGCCGTGCATCAGCGTGTGTCGGTTGGACGAGCAGCGTATTTGCACGGGTTGCCACCGGCATGTCGAGCACATTCGCGAATGGCGTTCAGCCGATGACCAGCGGCGCCGGCAGATCTGCCGCGAAGCCCAGGCCCTGCGCGACCAGGCTAAGGCACACTGATCGCAGGGGCTTGAGTATTTGCCCGGCTGTGGTAGTGTCGGGTTCTGCGTCGCTGACGCAACGCCATTACAAACCCCGCCCTTGGGCGGGGTTTTGCTTTATCTGCACGATGAAAACCGCCTGTTCAAAGGAGTCTGACTGGATCATGAGCACCAAGCCTTCCCTCATCCTCACCCGATTGGACGTACAACGTCTGGAGCGTCTGATCGACAGCCTCGACGAGAATACGCCGGGTGTGCTTGCTTTGATGGGCGAGCTGGACCGCGCCGAACAGGTGGTCGGTCATGAGGAAGTGCCAGCTGGGGTGGTGACCATGAATTCGCGCGTGCACTGCCGCGAGGAAGCCAGTGGCAAGGACTACCACCTGACCCTGGTGTACCCCAAGGATGCAGGGCCTGAAGGCAGGGTCTCGGTCCTGGCGCCGGTTGGTTGCGCCTTGCTGGGATTGTCGGTGGGCGAGCAGATCGACTGGCCTGCACCGGGCGGCAAGACCCTCAAGCTGAAGCTGCTGGAGGTCGAGTACCAGCCGGAAGCGGCGGGCGATTTCGACCTGTAAGGCCCGGGGGCTTCCATCCGCCCATGGCGGGCTGGGTGGGGGCGGGTGAGCCCGCTCCCACAGCTACCGCAATGGGTCATTCGCCCAACACTTGCTCCAGGCCCTCGTTCAACGCCTGCTCCAGCTCCCGCTTGTAGCGCAGGTACAGCTGCGTCGACCCTAGCTGGTCATCCAGCAGCTCGGACAAGTCCAGGTCAGTGATATAGCACCGGTAGTGCCTGTTGCCGCGCCGCTGCCCAATGATCTGCCTGGCGACCACCGCATACAGCTGCTCGCCATGCTCCAGTTCGGAATATTCCTGCTGGTCGCAGTACAGCGTCACATGCGCAGCACCCGCCACCCCGGCCTGGATAATGGCCTGCACCTCGTAGTAGGGCTGGTCGTTACCTTCGGGGGCCGGGCGCGGCTCACTGCTGCGCGCCTTGCCTGGGCCGGAGGGCAGCAGTTGTACGTAATGGATATCCAGTGACGCTGGCCGCAGGGTGTCCATCGGCAGCCGGGCATCGCGGCGCATCACCACCGAACGCAGAAAACGCTGCAGCGGCAGCAGCAGGTGCGCTTCGTCATGCAGCGGCAGGCGTTGTTGCCACAAGGCGTTGTATTCATCCAGCACATACAGTTCGGCCCAGCTCCCCTGCAGGCGGTAGAACACCTGGATGCAGGCTGGCTGGCCCTGTTCCAGGACCAGGCGCAGGTCGTGGTCCTGCAGGGCGTTGGCGTCCAGGTACAGCGGGCTGTAGCTGCTGCGCTCTTCGCCCAGGTACGCCAGTAATGCCTCATGCTCGGCCAGGGTCGTCAGGCTGACGTGCCCGGCCAGCAGCTCAAGCACATGCGTATGCTGGGCAACCTGCAGCAGGTAGCGGTGCTCAAGGCCCTGGTCCAGCAGTAGTTGCACAGTGTCGAAGACTTCCTCCACGCGCTGGGCGATGGCCTGGGCGCGGCTCTGGCAGAAACAGCGCACCCGCATCCGTGGCCGCTGGCCGTGCAGCACCGGGCTGTTGAGGAAGTCGCGCAGGCAGCGCACCAGCGCATGTTCGCCGTCATAGCGCTGGACCAGCACTTCGTTCCAGCTGTTGAGGGTGACCTGGTCCAGGGTCAGCACCAGGTTTTCGCGCACCCCGGCATAGCTCAGCGAGTCGGTGCGCTCGGTGGTCATCAGGATGTTCAGGTCGCGGTGGTGACGCAGCGGGTCGATGGCGACATTGACCAGCAGCAGTACCTCGTCGGCAACGCTGGGCTGCAGCAGGCGCACCTCGCTGACGATCGGCAAGGGCAGGGGAATGCTCTGCTGCAGGCAGCCCACCAGGTTGAACAGCTCGATTTCGCTGAGGTCGCTGACGCCGGGGTGCAATGCCAGGCGTGTGCTGCTGTCGATCACCCCGTTGCGGTGCGCCCAGGTCAGCAATTCGATCAGTTCGCGGCAGCGTTTCAGCGGGCTGAAATGCTCCACGTCATGCGTGCTCAGGTTGCCGGTGTACAGCCCCCAGTGATGGCTGCCGGGCTCCTTGCGGTTGGGCGCCTGGACCAGCGTCAGGGTGCCTTCGGCGAGGTCCGGGGCGATGCCGGGGTTGATCAGTTCGACCTTGCCGGCGCGGCGCTCGAACGCTGCGTACAGGCGTCGGCCCAGCACATTGAGGTCGCGCTGGTCGGCGCGGCTGCTGGCGTTCTGGGTGCGGGCGAACTGGCTGAGAAAGCGGTAGCTGTGGTTCAGTTCGGCTACCAGGTCACGGCGCTCCACGGCGACTTGCTGGACTTTCCACTGGCTGCGGCTGTCGAGCAGTGTCAGCTGGCGCCTGTCCCAGCCCCATTCGTCGGTCAGGCGCTGCAGCAGCCGGCGTTGCCAGCCATTGGCCCGGGACGGGTCACTGAGCTTCTTGTTCACCTTCAGGTACAGGCTGCGGCGTACCAACTCCAGGCGGGCCCGCTCGCCACGCTGCAGCAGGTAGTGTTCGATGCGCCGATAGACCATCACGTAGGGGTCCAGCTCGTCGAGGTCGAGCTGGTTGGCGAACACGGCTTGCTTGTAGTCCAGGCTCAGGCAGCGCACGCTGGGATGTTCGCTGGCATAGGCCTCGGTCAGCAACAGCTTGAGCAGCGACTTGTAGGGCGATTCGATGCCTTTGAACAACTGCCACAGGCCGGCCCCGACGAACTCGCCAGGCGGGATGTTCGCCAGGCTGCCGAGGTCGAGGGCGTCCTGGCTGCGGATGAAGCGCTTGGACAGCAGGGTCTGGGTGTAGCTGTGGTAGTGCTGTTCCTGGTAGACCGGCACCAGCCACCACAACGGCGTGCGCCCGGCCAGCCAGATGGTGGTGCGGTAGAACTCGTCCAGCAGCAGGTAGTGCTGGGTCGTACCGCAATCGTCGGAGCCGAGCTGGCCGTCGCGTTGGCCCTGGGCGAAACCTTGTGTGTCGATCAGAAAGAAATGCGCCTCGGCGCCCAGGCTTTCTGCCCATGCCTCCAGCAGCTGGCATTTGCGCCGCAGTTCGCCCAGCAGTTCGTCGGCCAGGCCGGGGGCATGGCACACCCACAGGTCCATGTCGCTGTGCTCGGCCTGCGCCAGCGAGCCCAGGCTGCCCATCAGGAACAGGCCATGGATCGGACGCGGCGGGTTGCCGTGGCGGGCTTTGTAAGTGAACGAGCGGGCCAGGCGCTGGGCCTCGAGCACCAGCTCGGCGCTTGGTTCGTAGCCTGATACACCGGCCGGGGTGCTGCCCGACACATAGCCTGGCAGCAGCGGATGGTTCACGTGGAACAGCAGCGGCAGCAACGTCAGTACCTGTTGCTGGCGCGTCGACAAGCCTTCCAGTGCCCGCTGCAGCCGGCCCTGGTTAAGCCGCAGGAACCGCGCACGCAATGTCGCCAGGACTTTGCGGTCGATGCCTTCGTCCAGGTCGGGGCGGATTTCATGAGGGTGGTTCATTGCGCACTCGGGCCGGCCAGTGGAGCTGTGGCGAGTGTAGCCTGAGGGATCGGCGCTGGATAAGCGCCAATTGAAAGATTGACGCCATTTTGCCAGCGCGCATGGCGGCAAGCTCCAGCTTTTCCTGCCGTTGAGGCATGATGGCTGCCTTGAATGAATGACGAGGTTACCCGATGCGTGTCTGGATCGATGCCGACGCCTGCCCCAAGGCAGCCAAGGATCTGGTCGTCAAGTTCGCCCTCAAGCGCAAGTTCGAAGTGGTCATGGTCGCGGGCCAGGCTGTGGCCAAGCCGGCGTTCGCCATCGTACGGCTGATCGTGGTGCCCAGCGGCATGGACGCGGCGGACGATTATCTGGTGGAGCACGCCGTGCCCGGCGAACTGGTGATCTGCAGTGACGTACCGCTGGCCGACCGCCTGGTGAAGAAGGGCGTGGCAGCGCTGGACCCGCGTGGGCGCGAGTTCGATGAGCGCAACATGGGTGACCGGCTGGCGGCGCGCAACCTGTTCACCGAGCTGCGCGAGCAAGGCCAGGTGGGGGGAGGGCAGGCGCCTTATGGCGAACGCGAGAAGCAGGCGTTTGCCAATGCGCTGGACCGGATCATTGCCCGGCTTTCGAAAGCCTGAAGCATACGCGCCCCTGTGTAGGAGCGGCCTCGCGTCGCGATCGGGCTGCGTAGCAGCCCCTCGATTGCAGCTGCAACGCAGATAACGCTGGGGCTGCCTTGCAGCCCGATCGCGACGCAAGGCCGCGCCTACACCGGGCGCGCCAGCAAGAACCTATCCGTGCGCCAGCTCCAGCACCCGATCCACCAGCTTGTAGATACCCCCAGCCGCTTCACTGATCGACTTGGCCTCCATGTACGCCGGGGTGGTGACCAGCTTGCGCTGCGGGTCTTCGACGATATCGTGCACATCGCATTGTTCATGGGTGCCGCCCATCTTCACCACGGCCGCCGCGGTGTCTGCGTCGGTACCGATGGTGCAGACCACACCCGGCCCGTAGATCTTCGCCGCCAGCGCCGGCGATATGCAGATCAGGCCAACCGGCTTGCATGCGCTGGCGAAGGCTTCGGCCAGTGCCAGCACGTCCGGGTTGACGCTGCAGTTGGCGCCTTCCACGGCAAAGTTGGAGAGGTTCTTCGCCGCACCGAAACCGCCCGGCACGATCAGCGCATCGAAGTCCTCGGCCTTGGCTTCGCGAATGTCCTTGACCTGACCGCGGGCGATACGTGCCGATTCAACCAGTACATTGCGCGACTCGGGCATCTCCTCGCCGGTCAGGTGGTTGATCACGTGCAGCTGCGCAATGTTGGGCGCGAAGCACTGCACCTGCGCACCGCGCTGGTCGAGGCGCAGCAGGGTGATCACGCTTTCGTGGATCTCGGCGCCGTCGTACACGCCACAGCCGGAAAGAATCACCGCTACTTTTTTTGTCATGCTCATTACTCCAGTGTCGAGGCGCTAAATGTCCTCTAGTTTGGCAGATGTCGCCATAGGGGTTCTGGCACGCGCGGCCTAATCTTGGTGAATAACGCCTGAGTTCGTGCCCATGGACCTGATATTGCTGGCCGTGCCGTTCTTCTTCGTGCTGATCGCCGTGGAACTGGTAGCCGACCGTGTGCGTGGCCAGCGCAACTTCACCCTGGCCGACTCGATCAACAGCCTCAGCACCGGCGCACTGTCGACCAGCACCGGGCTGCTGACCAAAGGGCTGGGGCTGCTCACCTATGCCTTCGCCTTCGAGCACCTGGCGCTGCTGCGCTTGCCGTCGCAGGCTTGGTGGGTGTGGTTGCTGGCCTTTGTCCTGTACGACTTCTGCTACTACTGGCTGCACCGTCTGGGGCACGAGCGCAACGTGCTGTGGGCTGCGCATTCGGTGCATCACCAGAGCGAGGAGTACAACCTCACCACTGCACTGCGCCAGACCAGCAGCGGTTTCATCTTTTCCTGGATCTTCTACCTGCCGCTGGCGCTGGTCGGGGTGCCGCCAGTGGTGTTCATCACCGTGGCGTCGCTCAACCTGTTGTACCAGTTCTGGGTACATACCCGCCATATCGCCAAGCTTGGCTGGCTCGAGTGGGTGTTGATCACGCCATCCAACCATCGCGTCCACCATGCGCAAAATCCTGCTTACTTGGATCGCAACTACGGCGGCGTGTTCATTCTCTGGGACCGTCTGTTCGGCACCTTCAAGGAGGAGGACCCGGCCGAGCCGGTAGTGTTCGGGGTGACCACGCCGCTGGCCAGCTGGAACCCGCTGTGGGCCAACCTGCAGTTCTATGCCCAGCTCTGGCACGACGCCCGGCGTGCCGACAGCGTGTGGGACAAGCTGCGCATCTGGTTCATGCCCACCGGCTGGCGCCCGGCCGATGTGGCCGCCCGCTATCCGCAGGCCAGGCAGGACCTGGCGCGGTTTCGCAAGTTCGCGGTGGCCCTGGGCCGCCCGCAGCAGGCCTACGTGGCGGCGCAGTTCGTGGTTTACGTGGCGTTGGGCAGCTATCTGATGGACGTGGCCGAGCGTGTGCCAGGCGCCGCGCTGGTGCTCGGCTGGGCGCTGATGGCGTTTGGCTTGTTCGTGCTGGGCGCGCTGCTGGAGAACCGGCCGTGGGCCACGCGCCTGGAGCTGGTACGGCTGCTGGCCACTGTGCCGGCGCTGTACCTGGCCGGCGCCCTGGGCCTAGCGGTGGTCGTGCCGTTGGCCTGGCTCGTGCTCGTGGCTTATTGCCTGCTCAGCTTCTGGGGCCTGGGCCTGGCCCGCCGCCTTGCGCTCCGCACGCAAGGTCCGGAAGCGTCGGCGCAGCCATAGCAGGCCGCCCAGCGCCAGCAAGCCACCCAGCACCCATAGCTCGTAGCGCTTCACATTGCCCAGCAGGCCTTCGAGAATGGCGCCGAAGTGGTACGCGGCGGCGCCCAGGGCCACTGCCCAGATCGCCGCGCCCAGGCCGTTCAGCAGCAGGTAGCGGCGCGGCGGGTAGCCCGACAGGCCAATGGCCACCGGCATGACCGTGCGCAGGCCATAGACGAAGCGGAAACTCAGCACCCAGATGTCGGGGTGGCGGCGGATGTGGTCCAGCGCCCGGTCGCCCATTGCCTGCCAGCGCGGTTTGCGGGCCAGGATCCTGCGCCCATGGCGACGGCCCATGAAGTACCACAGCTGATCGCCGGCATAGCTGCCGAAAAACGCCACCAGGCACACCAGGTTGATGTCCATGTAGCCGCGGAATGCAAGGAATCCCGCAAGCACCAGAATGGTCTCGCCTTCAAAGAAGGTGCCTAGAAAAAGGGCGAAGTAGCCGAAATCCTGCAGGAATTGTTGAAGCATTTTCTGAGGTGCTGGCGAAATGAACGCGCAGCCTACCCCTTCGCGCGCATTCGTGAAAGTGTCCAAATGTGTCTCGACGTGAACATTTCCTACACGGAGAATGCCGGAAGGCACGCGCCACGGCTTGCCCTGCTGTGTAACACAGGCGTCATAATGGGCGCTTATCTTGCCGCTCAATTGATGATAGGGCGTTAACGTCCTCAGGAACGCCAGATGAATAATGAAGTGCTAACCCCTGTCGCGATCAAGGATGCTCAGGAACTCCCCGAAGAGATGGTGCAGACCCCGCCAGACCTGCCGCCGGCGCCCCAGCCCGTGGTAGAACCAGTGGCCCCGGCGCCTGCGCCGGCCCCGGCGATCACCGTCCCCGGCCTGGACGACAGCAGCCTGTACATTCATCGCGAACTCTCGCAGCTGCAGTTCAACATCCGCGTACTGGAACAGGCGCTGGATGAAAGCTACCCGCTGCTCGAACGCCTCAAGTTCCTGCTGATCTTTTCCAGCAACCTCGACGAGTTCTTCGAGATCCGCGTCGCCGGCCTGAAGAAGCAGATCAATTTTGCCCGGGAACTGGCCGGTGCCGACGGCCTGCAGCCGCACCAGGCACTGGCGCGCATCAGCGATCTGGTACACAGCGAAGTGGAGCGCCAGTACGCGATCCTCAATGACGTGCTGCTGCCAGAGCTGGAAAAGCACCAGATTCGCTTCATCCGCCGCCGTTACTGGACACCCAAGCTCAAGACCTGGGTGCGCCGCTATTTCCGCGACGAAATCGCCCCGATCATCACCCCGATCGGCCTCGACCCGACCCACCCGTTCCCGCTGCTGGTGAACAAGAGCCTCAACTTCATCGTCGAGCTCGAGGGGGTCGACGCCTTCGGCCGCGATTCCGGCCTGGCGATCATCCCGGCCCCGCGCCTGCTGCCGCGGGTCATCCGCGTGCCGGAAGAGGTGGGTGGTGCAGGGGACAACTATGTGTTCCTGTCGTCGATGATCCACGCACACGCCGACGACCTGTTCCAGGGCATGAAGGTAAAGGGCTGCTACCAGTTCCGCCTGACCCGCAACGCCGACCTGGCGCTGGATTCCGAAGAGGTCGACGACCTGGCCCGCGCGTTGCGCGGCGAGTTGTTCTCGCGTCGCTATGGCGATGCCGTGCGCCTGGAAGTGGCCGATACCTGCCCGAAACACCTGTCGGACTACCTGCTCAAGCAGTTCAGCCTCAGTGAAAGCGAGTTGTACCAGGTCAACGGCCCGGTCAACCTCACCCGCCTGTTCAGCATTACGGGCCTGGACAGCCACCCCGAGCTGCAATACACGCCGTTCACCCCGGCGATCCCCAAGCTGCTGCAAAACGCAGACAACATCTTTAGCGTGATCGGCAAGCAGGACATCCTGCTGATGCACCCGTTCGAGTCGTTCACCCCGGTGATCGACCTGCTGCGCCAGGCGGCCAAGGACCCGCACGTGCTCGCCGTGCGCCAGACCCTGTACCGCTCCGGTGCCAACTCGGAAATCGTCGACGCGCTGGTGGACGCGGCGCGTAACGGCAAGGAAGTCACTGCGGTGATCGAACTGCGTGCGCGTTTCGACGAAGAATCCAACCTGCAGATGGCCAGCCGCCTGCAGGCCGCCGGTGCGGTGGTGATCTACGGTGTGGTCGGCTTCAAGACCCACGCCAAGATGATGCTGATCCTGCGCCGCGAACAGGGCGAGATCGTGCGCTATGCGCACCTGGGTACCGGTAACTACCACGCCGGCAACGCCCGCCTGTACACCGACTACAGCCTGTTGACCTCCGACGACGCCCTCACCGAGGACGTCGGCAAGCTGTTCAGTCAGCTGATCGGCATGGGCAAGACCCTGCGCATGAAGAAGCTGCTGCACGCGCCGTTCACCCTGAAGAAGGGCATGCTCGACATGATCGCGCGGGAAACCCAGTTCGCCCTCGAAGGCAAGCCGGCGCACATCATCGCCAAGTTCAACTCGCTGACCGACGCCAAGGTCATCAAGGCGTTGTACAAGGCCAGCCAGTCGGGCGTGAAGATCGACCTGGTGGTGCGTGGCATGTGCTGCCTGCGCCCGGGTATCCCGGGGGTTTCGCACAACATCCAGGTGCGCTCGATCATCGGCCGCTTCCTCGAGCACACGCGGGTGTTCTACTTCCTCAATGGCGGTGAAGAGCAGATCTACCTGTCCAGCGCCGACTGGATGGAGCGCAACCTCGACAAGCGTGTCGAGACCTGCTTCCCGGTGGAAGGCAAGAAGCTGCTGCTGCGGGTGAAGAAGGAGCTGGAAGGCTACCTGACCGACAACACCCACGCCTGGACCCTGCAGCCAGACGGGCGCTACGTGCGCAGCACGCCGACCGGCAACCAGAACCCGCGGAGTGCCCAGGCGACCCTGCTGGAGCGCCTGAGCAACCCGGTCCTCAACGTACGCTGAGGACGAAGCCGACCCGGGCCAGCCACTCCGCCTCGTTGGCGAAGTCGGCCTGGGTCAGCTGGTTCTGTTCCAGCCAGCCTTGCGGGAATACCACGTCCAGGCAATCGCCGGCAGCCTTCAGTTCCACCTTTGGCATCTGCTGGTTGCCGCGGATGTGGTGGAACAGGATGGCGAAGCGCAGCAGCACGCACAGGCGCAGCAGCTTGACCCCTTCCTCGCCCAGCTCGGCGTATTTGTCCTTGGGGATGTTGCGGCGGTGGCCGCGTACCAGCAAGGCCATCATCTGCTGGTCCTCGCGGGAGAAGCCCGACAGGTCGGAGTGCTCGATCAGGTAGGCGCCGTGCTTGTGGTAATGGTAATGGGCGATGTCCAGGCCGATCTCGTGCACCTTCGCCGCCCAGCCCAGCAGGTCGCGCCAGTTGCCGTCCTTCAGGTCCCAGGCTTCGGCGACCTGGTCGAATGCGTGCAGCGCCTTGCGCTCGACGCGTGCAGCCTGGCCCTGGTCCACGTGGTAGCGCTCCATCAGCGAGTTCAGGGTGCGCTCGCGCACGTCTTCGTGGTGGTGGCGGCCCAGCAGGTCGAACAGCACACCCTCGCGCAGGGCGCCGTCGCAGTGGTCCATGCGCTGCAGTTCCAGCGCATCGAAGATCGCCTCGAGAATCGCCAGGCCGGCCGGGAAGATGGCCCGACGGTCGGGTTTGACGCCGTCGAAGTCGATCTTGTCGACTTCACCCAGCTTGAACAGTTTGCGCTTGACCCAGGCCAGGCCCTCGGCGTTGACCTCGCCATTGCCCAGGCCACCGGCCTTGATGGCTGCGCCGATGGCGCGGATGGTACCGGACGAGCCGATGGCCTCGTCCCAGGTCAGGCGATGCAGGGCATTCTCGATGCTCATCAGTTCCAGGCGCGCGGCAGTGTAGGCCTGGGCGTAGCGGGCCGGGGTGATCTTGCCGTCGCGGAAGTAGCGCTGGGTGAAGCTGACGCAGCCCATCTGCAGGCTTTCGCGCAGCAGCGGTTCGAAGCGTTGGCCGATGATGAACTCGGTACTGCCGCCGCCGATGTCGGCGACCAGGCGCTTGCCGGGTGTATCGGCCAGGGTATGCGACACGCCGAGGTAGATCAGGCGCGCTTCTTCGCGACCGGAGATGACCTCCACCGGGTGTCCGAGGATGGCTTCGGCGCGCTGGATGAATTCGTTGCGGTTGCGCGCTTCGCGCAAGGCGTTGGTACCGACGATGCGCACCGAGCCGGCGGGCATGCCGTTGATCAGCTGGGAAAAGCGCTTGAGGCAGTCCAGGCCCCGTTCCATGGCTTCTTCGCTGAGCTTGCGCTCGTCGTCGATGCCGGCGGCCAGCTGAACCTTCTCGCCGAGCCGCTCGAGGATGCGGATTTCGGTATGGTGGGCCTTGGCCACGACCATGTGAAAGCTGTTGGAGCCAAGGTCGATGGCGGCGATCAGGGACAGGTTCTTCGCGATGGTATGCGGCATGATCTGGTTGTTCTCGGTCGTTAACCCGGCAATCGTGCCACGATAGCAGGCTATCGCCAACGCGTGGCATACAGCCGTTGAGCAGGCCTTGATGCAAGGCAATGTGCCATTCGATGCTATGACACTGGCATGACAGTTTCGATTCGTGGCGTCTTGCACAACTATAGTTACACTCAATCGTCCGCGGCTTCCTGTAGGAGTCGGGTGCGGCTATGATGGGCAACGTTTTTTATTGCTTACGACCTTGGAGATTTCCATGAGCGACAAAATCAAACACGTCACCGACGCCAGCTTCGAAGCCGAAGTACTGCAGGCTCAGGGCCCGGTGCTGGTCGACTATTGGGCTGAATGGTGCGGCCCATGCAAGATGATCGCTCCGGTTCTGGACGACATCGCTGACACCTACGAGGGCAAACTGACCGTCGCCAAGCTGAACATCGACGAGAACCAGGAAACTCCGGCCAAGCACGGCGTGCGTGGCATCCCGACGCTGATGCTGTTCAAGAACGGCAATGTCGAGGCCACCAAGGTCGGCGCACTGTCGAAATCGCAGCTGGCCGCGTTCCTCGACGCCCACCTGTGATAGCAAAAAGCCCCGCGAATGCGGGGTTTTTTTTGCCTGCAAAGGTCTGCGGCGGTACGATTTCCACCGTCAAAACCACTAGACGTCGAAAAAAGCAAGTGTTACATTCGGCCTCGCACTGCTTCTCCAGTGCCCTCTACACGCCGTCGCCGAAGCATCCCTAATTCGAATCAGTACGCGATCCTGTCGCCATCTAGCGGCGCGGCTTCATTAAGCCAGAAGCTTAATTCTCCCTTCTTACATGATTACGTCATTCCCCTTATGAACCTGACTGAACTCAAGCAAAAGCCGATTACCGATCTTTTGGAAATGGCCGAACAGATGGGCATCGAAAACATGGCCCGTTCGCGCAAACAGGACGTGATTTTCGCCCTGTTGAAGAAGCACGCGAAAAGCGGCGAAGAGATCTCGGGTGACGGCGTGCTGGAGATTCTCCAGGATGGTTTCGGTTTCCTGCGTTCGGCTGATGCGTCCTACCTGGCCGGCCCCGACGATATCTACGTCTCGCCCAGCCAGATCCGCCGCTTCAACCTGCGTACCGGCGACACCATCGTCGGCAAGATCCGCCCACCGAAGGAAGGGGAGCGTTACTTCGCCCTGCTGAAGGTCGACACCATCAACTTCGACCGCCCGGAAAACGCGAAGAACAAGATCCTGTTCGAAAACCTGACGCCGCTGTTCCCGAACAAGCGCCTGAAGATGGAAGCCGGTAACGGCTCCACCGAAGACCTGACCGGCCGCGTCATCGACCTGTGCGCGCCGATCGGCAAAGGCCAGCGTGGCCTGATCGTGGCGCCGCCGAAGGCCGGCAAGACGATCATGCTGCAGAACATCGCGGCCAACATCACCCGTAACAATCCCGAGTGCCACCTGATCGTCCTGCTGATCGACGAGCGCCCGGAAGAAGTTACCGAAATGCAGCGTACCGTGCGCGGCGAAGTGGTTGCCTCCACCTTCGACGAGCCACCAACCCGCCACGTGCAGGTTGCCGAGATGGTGATCGAGAAGGCCAAGCGCCTGGTCGAGCACAAGAAGGACGTAGTCATCCTGCTCGACTCCATCACCCGTCTGGCGCGTGCCTACAACACCGTGATCCCGAGCTCCGGCAAGGTACTGACCGGTGGTGTCGACGCCCATGCCCTGGAGAAGCCGAAGCGCTTCTTCGGCGCCGCGCGTAACATCGAGGAAGGCGGCTCGCTGACCATCATCGCTACCGCGCTGGTCGAAACCGGCTCGAAGATGGATGAAGTGATCTACGAAGAGTTCAAGGGCACCGGCAACATGGAACTGCCACTGGACCGTCGCATCGCCGAGAAGCGTGTGTTCCCGGCCATCAACATCAACCGCTCGGGTACCCGTCGCGAAGAGCTGCTGACCGCCGACGACGAACTGCAGCGCATGTGGATCCTGCGCAAGCTGCTGCACCCGATGGACGAAATCGCCGCCATCGAGTTCCTGGTCGACAAGCTCAAGCAGACCAAGACCAACGACGAGTTCTTCCTGTCGATGAAGCGCAAGTAAGCGTTTCAGGCCAGGCAGTAATTGGGGCCGCTTCGCGCCCCTTCGCGGGCACGCCCGCTCCCACAGGTTCTGTGTGATCCTTGTGGGAGCGGGCGTGCCCGCGAAGGGGCGCGAAGCGGCCCCAATGCATTTTTGCCCCCAAACAGAGCCCGAACGGCGCTACACTCTGCACCCCGACCGATACGGCCAACATGAGGCTCCTGCATGCAGTATCGCGACTTGCGCGACTTCATCCGTGGCCTGGAACAGCGCGGCGAGCTCAAGCGCATCCAGGTTCCGATCTCCCCAGTGCTGGAAATGACCGAGGTCTGCGACCGCACCCTGCGCGCGAAGGGCCCAGCATTGCTGTTCGAAAAGCCCACCGGCTTCGACATCCCGGTGCTGGGCAACCTGTTCGGCACCCCGGAGCGCGTGGCCATGGGCATGGGCGCCGAATCGGTGGCGGAACTGCGCGAAATCGGCAAGCTGCTGGCCTTCCTCAAGGAGCCCGAGCCGCCGAAAGGCCTGAAGGACGCCTGGTCCAAGCTGCCGATCTTCAAGAAGGTCGTGTCGATGGCGCCAAAGGTGGTCAAGGACGCGGTGTGCCAGGAAGTGGTGGTCGAGGGTGACGATGTCGACCTCGGGGCGCTGCCGATCCAGCACTGCTGGCCGGGCGACGTCGCACCGCTGATCACCTGGGGGCTCACCGTTACCCGCGGCCCGAACAAGGACCGCCAGAACCTGGGCATCTATCGCCAGCAGGTGATCGGCCGCAACAAGGTCATCATGCGCTGGCTCAGCCACCGTGGCGGTGCCCTGGACTACCGCGAGTGGTGCGAGAAGCACCCCGGCCAGCCGTTCCCGGTCGCCGTGGCCCTGGGGGCGGACCCGGCAACCATCCTTGGCGCGGTGACGCCGGTGCCGGATACCCTGTCGGAATATGCCTTCGCCGGCCTGCTGCGTGGCAACCGTACCGAGCTGGTCAAGTGCCGGGGCAGCAGCCTGCAGGTGCCGGCCACCGCCGAGATCATTCTGGAAGGGGTGATCCACCCGGGCGAGATGGCCCCGGAAGGCCCGTATGGCGACCACACCGGCTATTACAACGAAGTGGACAGCTTCCCGGTGTTCACCGTCGAGCGCATCACCCACCGGCAGAAACCGATCTACCACAGCACCTATACCGGCCGCCCACCGGATGAGCCGGCGATTCTCGGTGTGGCACTGAACGAAGTGTTCGTGCCGATCCTGCAAAAGCAGTTCCCGGAAATTGTCGACTTCTACCTGCCGCCGGAAGGCTGTTCGTACCGCATGGCGGTGGTCACCATGAAAAAGCAGTACCCAGGCCACGCCAAGCGCGTGATGCTGGGTGTGTGGTCGTTCCTGCGACAGTTCATGTACACCAAGTTCGTTATTGTCACCGACGATGACATCAACGCCCGCGACTGGAACGATGTGATCTGGGCCATCACCACGCGCATGGACCCCAAGCGTGATACGGTAATGATCGACAACACGCCTATCGACTACCTCGACTTTGCGTCGCCGGTATCGGGGCTGGGGTCGAAGATGGGCCTGGACGCCACGCACAAGTGGCCGGGCGAGACGACACGCGAATGGGGGCGGGTCATCGTCAAGGACGAAGCCGTTACCCGCCGTATTGATGAGCTGTGGGATCAGTTGGGAATAGATTGATGCAGGTAACGTTGCAGCCGTCCGGGGCGGTGTTGGCGCTCGAACCCGGGGAACGGATCCTGGATGGAGCGCGGCGGCTGGGCTATGACTGCCCGAACAGCTGCCGCAATGGCAATTGCCATGTTTGCGCCGCGTTGCTGGTCGAAGGCCGGGTTTGCCAGGATGGCGAGGTCCGCGACCATGGTGAGCTGTTTACCTGCATAGCCGAACCGCTGGAGGACTGCGTGTTGCTCTGGGATGGTGTGCTCGCCCTGGGCGAGCTGCCGGTGCGCAAGCTGGCGTGCAGCGTCAGTGAGTGCGTCGAGGTGGGTGGCGATGTCTGGCGTGTGCGGTTGCTCGCGCCGGCCGGCAAGCCGCCGCGCTACCACGCTGGGCAATACCTGATGATCGAGCGCGACGGCGGCAAGCAGGCGGCGTTTTCGCTGGCTTCCGCCCCTCATTCCGGGCGTGAGCTGGAGTTGCATGTGCTGGCGCGCGAGCCCAGCGCCGAGCAACTGATTGCCCAGCTGCAGCGCGACCGCCTGGCGCGCATCGAAATGCCGTTCGGCGACACCCACCTGGCCGAGCTGCCTGACGGGCCGCTGGTGCTGATCGCCGCCGGCACAGGCATGGGCCAGATGCACAGCCTGGTCGAGCATTGCCGGGCGCAGGGCTTCCGCCACCCGGTGCACCTGTACTGGGGCGTGCGCCGGCCCGAGGACTTCTACCAGATCGAGCATTGGCAAGAATGGCAGCGCCTGCCCAACCTGTTCCTGCATCAGGTCGTCAGCGACCTGTGCGGCTGGGAAGGCCGTTGCGGCATGCTGCATGAGGCGGTCTGCGAAGACATTGCCGACCTCAATACCGTGCATGTCTATGCCAGCGGCTCGCCAAACATGATCTATGCCACCCTCGATGCCCTGGTCGAAGCTGGCATGGATGCGCACCGCATGCGCGCGGATGTGTTTGCCTACGCCCCGCGCGGTTAATAACCGAAGTTTCAAAGTGTGGGTATAAGGCGGTAATTGTTACCGCCTTGGCTAATAACTTTCACGCCGCCTGGAATAATAATTCCCAATCGTCGGAATGCCCGATGAAAATTTCGACATATACTTGAGCTGACGCACCGGTCTGTCTTAGGTTATGCATGTCTCCCGTGTGGGAGTTGGCTTGCCGGCGACAGGGCCGGCACAGGCGGTATACTACGACTGCCTCGAATCGTTTTTCGCTACATGCGTAGTTCACAGGGAATTATGGCGGCAGCTTATGTCGGCACTTGAAAGTTCGTCCTGGAAAGTTACTTATCCTCCCTCGCTCGACTTCGGTCAGCAATTGACCCACGAGCAACTGTACAACTCCATGCAGAGCACCATGTCTCGCCATCAGGGTGGGCCGGTGTGGCTGTTTGCCTATGGTTCTTTGATCTGGCGACCGGAGTGCAACTCCGTGGAGCGCCAGCGCGCCCGGGTGCACGGTTACCACCGGGGCTTGTATCTGTGGTCGCACGAACACCGCGGCACCCCGGAAACTCCTGGGCTGGTATTCGGTCTGGACCGGGGTGGTTCGTGCAGTGGCTTTGCCTACCGGTTGGAAGAAAGCAACCTGGATGACTCGCTGATGGCCCTGTGGCAACGCGAAATGCCGTACCCGGCGTATCGGCCGCACTGGCTCAACTGCCGGCTGGGTGATGGCAGCAAGGTACAGGCGCTGGGCTTTGTGCTGGAGCGGCACCTGCCGTGCTATGCCGGGAACTTGCCAGATACCTTGCTGAGCCAGATCCTGGCCAGCGCCAAGGGGCGTTATGGCACTACCCGTGATTATGTCGAGCAGACCTTGAATGCCCTGCGTAGCCACCAGATGCCCGATCGCAACCTCGAGGCACGGTTCCGCCGTTGCCATAACCTGCGGGAAGTTTAAGTATTTCCGGGGCCGCTTTGCGGCCCATCGCGACACAAGGCCGCCCCTACAGGGGAATGCGTAACCCTGTAGGGGCAGCCTTGTGTCGCGATGGGCTGCGCAGCAGCCGCAAAATCAGTGAGCCAACACCACCAGCTTACCCACAGCCTGCCGCTGCCCCAGCCTCTCAATGGCGGCGCCCGCCTCAGCCAGTGGATAAGTCTGCGACACCAGCGGCTTCAGCTTGCCTTCGGCATGCCAGGCAAACAGTTGTTGGAAGTTGGCCGCATTGTCCTGTGGCTGGCGCTGCGCAAATGCTCCCCAGAATACCCCCAGCACCGCAGCGCCCTTGAGCAACACCAGGTTGGCTGCAAGCTGCGCAATCGTCCCGCTGGCAAAGCCCACCACCAACAACCGGCCATTCCAGGCCAGCCCGCGCACCGCCTGCTCGAACAGCTCACCGCCCACCGGATCATAGATCACGTCCACGCCCTGGCCGCCGGTCAGGCGCTTGATCTCGTCACGCAGGCTGGCCTGGCTGTAGTCGATCAGTTCATCGGCGCCGGCCGCCTTGGCCACGGCCAGTTTTTCCGCACTGCTGGCCGCCGCGATCACCCGTGCGCCCATGGCCTTGCCGATCTCCACCGCCGCCAGGCCTACCCCACCGGATGCGCCCAGCACCAGCAGGGTTTCACCTGCCTGCAGTTGGCCACGCTGGCGCAGGGCATGCATGGAGGTGCCGTAGGTCATGCCGAATGCTGCAGCGGTGGTGAAGTCCATGCTCGCCGGCATCGGCAACACGTTGTAGAACGGCACCGCCACCTGTTCCGCGAACGCTCCCCAGCCGGTGAGCGCCATGACCCGGTCGCCGACCTTGAAGGCGCCGGCCTTTTCTCCGACCGCGGCCACCACGCCGGCTGCCTCGCCGCCGGGGGAGAACGGCAATGGTGGCTGGAACTGGTACTTGCCTTCGATGATCAGGGTGTCGGGAAAGTTGACCCCGGCAGCCTGCACATCCAGCAGGATCTCGTTGTTCTTCGGTACCGGGCTGGCCACCTCTTCCAGCACCAGGTCACGCGCCGGGCCCAGGGTTTTGCACAACACAGCTTTCATCGGGGCTATTCCTTTGCGGGTAATGGCCGATAAGTGTAGGAGGGCCGCCTGAGCGGTCAACGAGCATGGCCGGTCCTGATGGCGTGGCATAAGCCCAGGCTTGGGTTTGAGCGGTGTGCTGGGTAAGCTGGCGACAACTGTATTGAGGAGCGAATTCGTGAAAGCGTGGATCTTGATGGTGCTGGCGCTGCTGCTGCCGGCTGCGGCCATGGCCGAGGAAGCCAAGGAAGGGGCGCCCAAGGTCGCCTACATCAGCCTGAGCCCGCCCTTTGTCGGCAACTATGCCCTCGACGGCAGCCCGCGGCTGCGCGTGTACAAGGCCGATGTGGCCCTGCGCGTGACCGGCGACGAAGCGGCCAAGGCGGTGAAGCATCACGAGCCGCTGATCCGCAACCAGTTGGTGGCGCTGTTTACCCAGCAATCGGTGGAAAGCATGAGCAATGTCGAGGCCAAGGAGCATCTGCGCCAGGAAGCGCTGAAGCAGGTGCAGCAGGTGATGGAGGCGGAAGAGGGCAAACCGATCGTCGAAGACCTGCTGTTCAACAACCTGATCGTGCAGTGACCTGCAGCCCGCGTCGCTCGTGTTCGCGGGTCAAGCCCCTGCCATAGGGGCTCGCAAGCCTGGCGCCCAGTTCAGGACGCCAGGCTACGGCGAAACCGTGCCAGGGCCACGCTGAAGAACACCAGGCCGATCACGGCCAGCGCCAGGACGTCCGGCCACACCACTGTCCACCCGGCATCACGGAACAGGATTGCCGCGCCAAGGCTGACGAAGTGCGTCGATGGCGAGCCCTGCATCAGCCATTGCAACCACTGCGGCATGCTGTCCAGTGGTGTGCTGCCGCCGGACAGCATCAGCATCGGGATGATCACCGGGATCGCCAACAAGCCGAACTGCGGCGTCGAACGCGCCAGGGTGGCGAGGAAGATGCCCAAGGCAGTACTGGCGAACAGGTACAGCGCCGTCACCGCCAGGAACAACCCCATCGAGCCGGACAGCGGCACGCCCAGCGCACCCTTGACCACCACCACCAGCGAAATCCAGGTGCAGATCACCACCACCAGCGCATTGCTGGCGATTTTCGCCAGCATGATTTCCAGGGCGGTCAGCGGCAGCACCAGCAGGTGGTCGAGAGTGCCATGTTCGCGCTCGCGCAGCAGCGCGGTGCCGGTGAGGATGATCGCCAGGATGGTGATGTTGTTGACGATCTGGATCACCGCCAGGAACCAGCCACCCTCCAGGTTGGGGTTGAACAGGGCCTTGGCATTGATCGCGATCGGGCTCTGGGCGTCCGCCCGCTGGCCGTAGTCGAGCAGCTCGCGTTCGAAGATGCGGCCGATATAGCCGGCGCCCATGAACGCCTGGCTCATGGCGGTGGCATCGACGTTGATCTGCAGCTCCGGCGAGCGCCCGGCCAGCAGGTCGCTCTGGAAGTTCACCGGCACATTGATGACGAAGGTGTACTGGCCGCTGTCCATGGCCTGGTCCAGGCGCTCCGGGGCCAGCGGCACGGCGGGCTGGAACTCGGGCGGTTGCAAGGCTTCGCTGAGCTTGCGGGACAGCAGGCTGTGGTCTTCGTCGACCACTGCAACGCTGGCATTGTGCACGCCGATCACCGAACCGGCTGCCGGCATGTAGATGGCCACGCTGAAGGCGTACAGCAGGAACAGCAGCAACACGCTGTCATGGCGCAGGCTGGTCAGTTCCTTGAGGCCCAGGCGCAGGGTGTGGCTGAAGTGCGACATGTCAGGCCTCCTGCTTCTTCAGCATGGCCAGGCTGAGGCCGGTGAATACGGTGAAGAAGCCCAGCAGGATCAGGCACTGCGGCCACAGTTCGCGCAGGCCCAGTGCCTTGGTGAAGGTGCCCACCGCAATATCGAGAAAGTAGCCCGCCGGGAACAGCTGGCCCATCACCGCCGCTGCACCGTCCAGCGACGAGCGTGGCACGATCAGGCCGGAAAACTGGATGGTCGGCAGGCTGGTGATGATCATGGTGCCGAGGATGGCGGCGATCTGGGTGCGAGTGAAAGCCGAGATCAGCAGGCCCAGGCTGGTGGTTGCCAGCAGGTAGGCCAGGCCGCCACAGGCCAGGGCCAGCACGCTGCCCTTGAGCGGTACGGCGAACAGCCAGCGGTTCATCGCCACCAGCAGCGCCAGGTTGACCAGGCTCACGGCCAGGTACGGCATCTGCTTGCCGAGCAGGAACTCCAGGCGGGTGAGCGGTGTGGCGTAGAAGTTGGTGATGGCGCCAAGTTCTTTCTCGCGGACGATGCCCAGCGCGGTAAGCATGGCCGGGATGAAGGCCAGGATCAGGGCCATCACACCCGGGCCGATGGCATTCACGCTGACCACGTCCTGGTTGTAGCGAAAACGTGTTTCCAGGCGCACCAGGTCCTGGCGTGGCTGTGGCTGTTTGCTGGCCTTCGCCAGCTGTTCGAGGTTGGCCTGGTGCACGGCTTCCACGTAGTTGCGGCTGGTTTCGGCGCGGAACGGCATGCCACCGTCGAGCCAGGCGGCCACCACCGGTTGGCGGCCGGCATACAGGTCGCGGCCAAAGCCGGGCGGAATCTCCAGCGCCAGCTTGATCTCCGAGCGTTGCAGGCGCTGGTGCATGTCGCGGGAATCGCGGATCAGCGGTTGCTCGGCGAAATAGCGCGAGCCACGGAAGGCTTCGAGGTAGGCGCGGCTTTGCGGGCTCTGGTCTTGATCGTGGACGGCGAAGGCGAGGTTTTCCACATCCAGCGAAATGCCATAGCCGAAGATCACCATCATGAACATCGCACCCAGCAGGGCGAAGGCCAGGCGTACCTTGTCGCGCAGCAGTTCCTTGCCCTCGCGGCTGGCCACGGCCAGCAGGCGCCGCAGGCTGAAGCCTTGGCGTAGCGCCGGTGCAGGCGTGGCGGCCTGCTCCAGCACGGTGCTGTCGGTGGTCGGCGGGGCCAGCTCCTGGGCCTGTTCCAGGCAGCGCACGAACGCGTCTTCGAGGGTGTCGCCCTGGTACTGGCGCTGCAGGGCATCCGGCGTGTCGCAGGCCAGTACCTGGCCGGCGTGCATCAGCGAGATGCGGTCGCAGCGCTGCGCTTCGTTCATGAAGTGGGTGGACAGGAAAATGGTCACGCCCTGCTCGCGTGACAGTTCTACCAGCAGGCGCCAGAAGTCGTCGCGGGCGGCCGGGTCGACACCGGAGGTGGGTTCGTCGAGAATCAGCACTTCCGGGCGGTGCAATACTGCGACCGCCAGCGACAGGCGCTGGCGCAGGCCGAGGGGCAGGGCGCCGGACGGCTGGTTGGCAATGGCGCCGAGGTCGAAGCGCTCGATCACTTCATCGATGCGTTGGGCGCTCTCCGCCTTGGGCAGGTCGAACAGGCGCGCATGCAGGGTCAGGTTCTGCCGTGTGCTGAGCTCGCCATACAGCGAAAAGCTCTGCGACATGAAACCGACCCGCTTGCGCGTGGCCAGGTCGCTGGCATCCACCGGACGGCCGAGCAGGCTGGCGCTGCCCTCACTGGCCGGTATCAGCCCGGTGAGCACTTTCATGGTGGTAGTCTTGCCGCAGCCGTTGGAGCCGAGAAAGCCGAAAATTTCCCCGCGACCAATGGCGAAACTGACCTTCTTCACCGCCGTGAAGTCGCCAAAGCGCAAGGTCAGGTCGTGGGCTTCGATCGCCACCGGGCCGTCAGACGCCGGGCGTGGCGGGATGATCAGCGGCGGGTGTTGCGCCTTGCCCGCACCCTGGTAATGGGTGAAGGCATCGTCCAGCTTGCCGCTGGGGGTGGCCGCAGCCAATTCGTGGCTAGGCCCGGCGGCCAGCAGGCGGCCGCCATCGAGCATCAGGCAGTGCTCGAACTGTTCGGCTTCTTCCATGTACGCGGTGGCCACCAGCAGGGTCAGTTGCGGGCGCTGCGCGCGAACCTCTTCGACCAGCTCCCAGAAGCGCCGCCGCGACAGCGGGTCGACGCCAGTGGTCGGCTCATCGAGGATCAGCAGGTCCGGCTCGTGGATCAACGCACAACACAGGCCCAGTTTCTGTTTCATGCCGCCTGACAGCTTGCCCGCCGGGCGCTCGGCGAAGCGCTGCAGGTCGGTGGCCTGCAGCAGGTTGGCCATGCGCTGCTCGCATTCGCGACGGCCAAGGCCGAACAGGGTGGCGAAAAAGCGGATGTTCTCGCTGATCGACAGTTCCGGATAAAGGTTGTTGCCCAGCCCTTGCGGCATGAACGCCACTTTGGGGTACAGCGCCGCGCGGTGGCGCCGCTGACGGATCGAACCACCCAACACCTGCAGTTCGCCCTGTTGCAGGCGCTTGACCCCGGCGATCAGGCCCAGCAGGGTCGACTTGCCAGCCCCGTCCGGACCGATCAGCGCGCAGCGGGTGCCAGCCGGCAGGCTGAAGCCGAGGGTGTGCAAGGCCGCCAGGTCGCCATAGCAATGGCTGATGCCTTCGGCCAGCAGTGCCGGGGCGTTCATTGCAGGTTGGCCGGCCAGTCCACCTCAGCCGTGCGTACATAGCCGGCACCTGGCATGCCCGGTTTGGCCTGCGGCACGGCGCCCGGGTCACTCAGGCGCAGTTTGACCCGGAACACCAGCTTCTGCCGTTCGTCGCGGGTTTCCACCTGTTTGGGGGTGAACTGGGCCTTGGCGGCGACGAAGGCTACTTTCGCCGGCAGCGCCCGCTCGGGCAGGGCGTCGAGCACGATGCGCGCCTGATCGCCGACGGTCAGGCGGCCGCTGGTAGAGGCCGGCAGGTACAGGTTCATGTACTGGTCGCTGGGGTCGATCAGCATCAATACACGGCCGCCGGCACCCAGCACTTCACCGGGTTCGGCCAGGCGCAGTTGAATGATGCCGTTGATCGGTGCGCGCAGGCTGCTGTCGTCGATTTCGCTGGTGAGTTGCGCCACCTGGGCTTCGGCAGCACCGATGGCAGCCTTGATGGCGGCCAGCTGGGCGCGGGCGGCGACCACCGCTGCGTTTGCCGTGTCGAAGCGCGCCTGTTGCTGGTCAAGCAACTGCTGGCTGGCGTATTTGCGCTGGAAAATCTCGCGCACACGCTTGAGTTCCTGGCTGGCCAGCAGCAGTTCGCTCTGGCGCAGCTGCACGCTGGCCTGGGCCGCGGCATAGTTTTCCCGGGCGCGCAGCACTTCGGCTTCGGCCTGGCTGCGTTGGGCTTCCATGGTGCGCGTGTCGATACGTGCAAGCAATTGCCCGCGGGTGACCTTGTCACCTTCATCGACCAGCACTTCGGCCAGGCGGCCGGGGATCTTGCTGGCGATTTGCACTTCGGTGGCTTCGAGGCGACCGTTGCCCATGCTCAGGCCTTCGGGCAACTGGTCGTGCAGCGACTTCCAGTACCCCAGCCCAGCGGCTGCCGCAAGCAGGGCGAGCAGCGCGGTGGCGAAGATTCTGGGGGCGTATCGGTTCATCGTTCTGCATCCTTGCGGTCATGCACATTGCATCATGGCCTGCGGCCATGGGTGGTGTGTTGATATTGGTCAAATCCATGACGGGGCCTGCCCCGCAGCCCCATTTGGTTTATGACCTTAGCCGCAGTTTCAACGCAAAGCGACAATCACCGCCCATTGCTCGGCAGTCACCGGCATCACCGACAGGCGGCTGCCCTTCTGTACCAGCGGCAGTTCGGCCAGGCCGGCCTGCTGTTTCAGCCAGCCCAGTTCCAGCACCCGTGGCAGCGTCTGCACATGGGCCACATCCACCGCGCTCCACGGGTTCTTTTCCGGCGTGGCCTTGGCATCGTGATAAGGGCTTTGCGGGTCCAGCGCGGTTGGGTCCGGGTAGGCCGCGCGGGTGATTCTGGCAATGCCGGCGATGCCCGGTTGCGGGCAACTGGAGTGGTAGAAGAAAAATTCGTCGCCAACGCTCATGGCCCGCAGGAAGTTACGTGCCTGGTAGTTGCGCACGCCGTCCCAGCGCGCTTCGCCGAGGCGGCCAAGGGCTTCGATGGAGAGCTCGTCGGGCTCGGATTTCATCAGCCAGTAGGCCATGGAGGTGCTCCTGAAATGGTTTGAAATAACCTGTTGCACGAAACCGACAGCCGGTTGACGTCAAGGTTTGCGTGTAGACGCAGGTTGTCGGAAAATGCGCCCCGATAAAAGCACGATGCTCCGGCGGTACCCAGAAAATCGCCGAGCGCTGGACAGTTTGCCGGGGGGGCAATCTTCGATGAATCAACGCAACAAGCCAGACTTGCTGTGGGTCTTGGTGTTCATTTTCGGCCTGGGTGTGGTCACTACCGGTTATGCGCAAGGGTTCTGGGAGCGCAAGCTGGACAACGCCTACCAGATGCCGGTCGACGCCAGCCAGCCACAACGTTGATCCCCCTCGCTGGCGCCCTTCAACGTGGCGCCAGGTACCAGCCGCGGTCCGAGACCGTGCCCTGCAGCGGTACATCCCAGCTGGCCTGCGCCAGCCGCTCGACCTTCTGGCATTCATGCGCCAGCCCTAACAGCAATGGCTTTTTCCAGGTCTGGCGACGCGCCTGGTAGGCCAGGCTGCGATCATAGAAGCCGCCGCCCATTCCCAGGCGCCCGCCCACTTCGTCGAAACCGACCAGCGGTAGCAGGATCAGGTCCAGCGACCAGATCGGGCGCTGGCGCTTGCGCTCGGTGACTGGCTCGGGAATGCGAAAGCGGTTGGGCTTGAGCTTTTCGCCCTGTTCGAAGCGCTGGAACACCATTCGTGTGCGTGGCCAGGCATGGAGTACCGGCAGGTAGACACGCTTGCCACGGCGCTGGGCCTCGCGCAGCAGCAGGGCAGGGTCGATCTCGCCGTCATTGGGCAGGTACAGGGCAATGTGCCGGGCCCGGCGGAATAGCGGGTGTTGCGCCAGCTGGCGGTACAGGCCGACAGCGGCCTGGCGTTGCTGGGCCGGGGTGAGGGCGCGGCGGGCATTGCGCAGCAGGCGGCGAAGCTGGGGGCGGGTGAGCGGCGCGGTGTCGGTCATGGCACGAGCGGTCCCAAGTGTGTTGGCCGACATGGCCGACCAAAACGAATTGCCCGCCGGTAGAGGCGGGCAAGAGAATTCAGGCTCCCCGATAAGACCGCTATCGGTGTAGCCCTTGAACCCGAAAGTTCAAGGTGGAGATTGCAGGGGGCGTTAAGGCTTTCCGTCGGGCGGACATGCACACCGGCCCCAGCGTGCAACCCCCGTGGTTGTGCGTATCGGCTCAGGGACATAACCGACTGGCGCATCCCCCAGGGAGTGGCGCCAGTATACCAACCTCAGCCGATTTTGGTATCCGCATCGTCGGACAGCGCCTGATCGACCCGCTCCAGCAGGTCGCGCACCTGTTCGCGGGTGGTACCGCCGGCCGGCGCATCATTGCGGTCTTCCTGGCGGTGCAGCATTTCGTGGGTGATGTTCAACGCGGCCATGACCGCGATGCGGTCGGCGCCGATCACCTTGCCGCTGCTGCGGATCTCGCGCATCTTGCCGTCCAGGTAGCGCGCCGCGCTGACCAGGTTGTTGCGCTCTTCCGGCGGGCAGATGATCGAATATTCCTTGTCGAGGATCTGCACGGTGACGCTATTGCTTGAACTCATGAGTCTTGCTCCAGAGCCTTGAGGCGTAAAATCATCGACTCGACCTTGCGCCTGGCGATCTCGTTCTTTTCGATGAGGTGGGCGCGCTCTTCGCGCCAGGATTTTTCCTGAGCTACTAGGAGTGCATTTTGCCGTTTTAGTTGCTCGACGCGTTGGATCAGCAACTCGAATCGGCTCATCAGTGCCTGCAGGTCGTTCTCTTGCGTGGGTTGCACTCGATTCGCTCCGTCATTGAGTCACCGTGGCGATGATGATGCCTCTCGCCGGGCGGCGACGGCCAGTGCCGATGGTCTTGGCGCGCCTGCCGGTGCTAGGATACAAGGTCTCCATTCTAGTCATTGCGCCGTCTGGCGCCTAGCTGCCCATGCCCAATACCCAATCGCCCTACATCGCCTTCGCCATGCTGCTGTCCAGCAATGGCCATCCTGTCACCCCGGCCGAACTGCACGGCCTGCTGATCGGCCGCAGTTGCGCCGGTGCCGGCTTCGACGCCGAAGGCTGGCTGGCCGATGCCGCCCAGCTGCTGGAAACCGAACCTGGCGACACGGTGCGCAACGCCCTGGTTGGCCTGCAGGAAATGGTCAAGGGCGAGCTGACCAGCGACGACATGGCGATCGTCCTGCTGCTGCCTTCCGACGACGCTGCCCTGAGCGACCGTGCCACCGCACTCGGCCAGTGGTGCCAGGGCTTCATTACCGGTTTCGGTCTGAATGCCGGTGGCAAGGAGCTGTCCGACGAGGCCAAGGAAGTGCTGCAGGACCTGGTGGCCATTTCCCAGGTCCAGGAAGCCCTCGAAGAGTCCGAGGACGGCGAGAGCGACTACATGGAGGTCATGGAATACCTGCGTGTGGCACCACTGCTGCTGTTCTCCGAGCTGGCCAAGCCGGCCGCCCCCGCGCCCAAGCCATCGCTGCACTGATCAACCGGGGTAGTCTGCCCATGAGCCACATTCCCAAAGCCGAATATGCCCGTCGGCGCAAGGCGCTGATGGCGCAGATGGTCCCCAACAGCATCGCCATCCTGCCCGCCGCTGCGGTTGCCATTCGTAACCGCGACGTCGAGCATGTGTACCGCCAGGACAGCGACTTCCAGTACCTCAGCGGCTTCCCCGAGCCGGAGGCGGTGATCGCGCTGATCCCGGGGCGCGAGCATGGCGAATACGTGCTGTTCTGCCGTGAACGCAACCCCGAGCGCGAGCTGTGGGACGGCCTGCGTGCCGGCCAGGAGGGCGCGGTGCGCGACTTTGGCGCCGACGATGCCTTCCCCATCACCGACATCGACGAGATCCTGCCGGGCCTGATCGAAGGCCGCGAGCGGGTCTACAGCGCCATGGGCAGCAACCCCGAATTCGACCGCCGGCTGATGGACTGGATCAACGTGATCCGCTCCAAGGCACGCCTGGGCGCCCAGCCGCCGAACGAGTTCGTTGCGCTGGATCATCTGCTGCACGACATGCGCCTGTATAAATCAGCGGCGGAAGTGAAAGTGATGCGTGCTGCCGCAGACATCTCGGCACGGGCCCACGTGCGGGCCATGCAGGCCTGCCGGGCCGGGCTGCATGAATACAGCCTGGAAGCCGAGCTGGACTACGAGTTCCGCAAGGGCGGGGCGAAGATGCCGGCCTACGGCTCGATCGTCGCGGCCGGGCGCAATGCCTGCATCCTGCACTACCAGCAGAACGACGCGCCGCTCAAGGATGGCGACCTGGTGCTGATCGATGCCGGCTGCGAGATCGACTGCTACGCCAGCGACATCACCCGTACCTTCCCGGTCAGCGGGCGTTTTTCGCCCGAGCAGAAGGCCATCTACGAGCTGGTGCTCAAGGCCCAGGCGGCGGCGTTTGCCGAAATCGCCCCGGGCAAGCACTGGAACCACGCCCACGAGGCGACCGTGCGGGTGATCACCGAGGGCCTGGTGCAACTGGGCCTGCTCCAGGGCGAAGTGCAGGCCTTGATCGACAGTGAGGCCTACCGCGCCTTCTACATGCACCGCGCCGGGCACTGGCTGGGCATGGATGTGCATGACGTGGGCGAGTACAAGGTTGGCGGCGAATGGCGGGTGCTTGAACCCGGCATGGCGCTGACCGTCGAGCCGGGCATCTATATCGGCGCCGACAATCAGGCCGTGGCGAAGAAGTGGCGCGGCATCGGTGTAAGAATCGAGGATGACGTGGTGGTGACCAGGCAAGGCTGTGAAATCCTGACTTCGGGCGTGCCGCGCACGGTCGCCGAGATCGAGGCGCTGATGCAGGCAGCGCGCAAGGACGTCGCATGAACCGGGTGAATCTGGCGATCATCGGTGGCGGCCTGGTCGGCGCAAGCCTGGCCCTGGCCCTGCAGGCCGGGGTCAAGGCGCGCGGCTGGAAAATCCTGCTGATCGAGCCGTTCGCCCCCGGCGACAGCTTCCAGCCCAGCTATGATGCGCGCTCGTCGGCACTGTCGTTCGGCACCCGGCAGATCTACCAGCAGTTGGGCTTGTGGCAAGCGATCGAGCGCCGCGCCGAGCCGATCCGGCAGATTCATGTTTCCGACCGTGGCCGCTTCGGCGCTACCCGCCTGGATGCCCAGGAAGAAGGCGTGCCGGCGCTGGGTTACGTGGTGGAAAACGCCTGGTTGGGCCAATGCCTGTGGCAAGGCCTGGACACTGAAGTGGTGAGCTGGCGCTGCCCGGCGGAAGTGACCTCGATGCAGGCGATCGAAGGTGGCTACCGGCTGATGCTGAACGACGACACCCAGCTTGAATGTGACCTGGCGGTGCTTGCCGACGGTGGCCGCTCCGGCCTGCGCGAACAGCTGGGCATCCATGTGCGTCACACGCCCTACCAACAAAGCGCGTTGATCGCCAATATCACCCCGGGCGAGGCCCACGGTGGCCAGGCCTTCGAGCGTTTCACCGAAGCCGGCCCCATGGCCCTGCTGCCGCTGCCGGAAAACCGCTGCGCGCTGGTCTGGACCCGCCAAGGCATGGATGCGCGGCGCCTGGCCGATATCGACGAGCGCCACTTCCTGCGCGAGTTGCAGGCGGTGTTCGGCTACCGCCTGGGCGCGCTGCGCCAGGTTGGCGCGCGGCACCTCTACCCGTTGTCGCTGATCGAGGCCGAGGAGCAGGTGCGGCCGCACCTGGTGGTGCTGGGCAACGCCGCGCACAGCCTGCACCCGATTGCCGGGCAGGGCTTCAACCTGTCACTGCGTGACGTGCAGGCGCTGGCCGAAGCATTGCTGGCCGGCCCGCAGTGGCCTGGCGACCTGACCACCCTGCAGGCTTATCAACAGCGCCAGCGCCTGGACCAGGCCTTGACCATCGGTTTTTCCGATCAGGTTACCCGCCTGTTCGGCAGCAGCCAGCCGTTGCTGGCCGCCGGGCGCAACCTCGGGCTGCTCGGGCTCGACCTGCTGCCGCCGGCGAAAAGCTGGTTTGCCCGCCAGGCCATGGGCCTGGGCACCCGCGCCGATTCGCGGGGGCAGGCATGACCGCTGATGCACGCCGGCTGGCGCGCCGCGCGCGCCTGTTGCGTTGGCGCCTGAACCTGTTCCCGCCGCACCTCGGCGCCGGTATCCGCGTGCAGCACATCAGTGCAGACCTGCGCAGCGTCAAGGTAGCGATGAAGCTGACCCGCTGGAACCGCAACTACGTCGGTACCCAGTGCGGCGGCAGCCTGTACGGCATGGTCGACCCGTTCTACATGCTGTTGCTGATCGAGCAGCTGGGGCGTGACTACATCGTCTGGGACAAGGCCGCCAGCATCGATTTCATTTCACCGGGCAAAGGCCCGGTGTATGCCGAACTCCATGTCGATGACGTGTTGCTGGACGAGATTCGCCAGCAGACCGCCACTGGCAAGAAGTGCCTGCCGCGGCTGCAGGTCGATATTCGCGACGGCGCCGGCGAGCTGGTGGCGCGGGTCGATAAAACCCTATATGTGCGGCTCAAGCCGCAAGCGAGGCTGGCGTAAGGCATGGAAATGCGCGCAGATCTGTTGATTGTCGGTGCCGGTATGGTCGGCAGCGCCCTGGCCCTGGCGTTACGCCACAGCGGCCTGCAAATCCTCTTGCTCGACGGTGGCCCGCTGGCGGTCAAGCCGTTCGATGCCCAGGCCCCGTTCGAACCGCGAGTCAGCGCGCTGTCGGCGGCCAGCCAGCGCATCCTCGAACGCCTGGGCGCCTGGGATGGCATTGCCCGGCGGCGCGCCACGCCCTACTCGGACATGCATGTGTGGGACGGCAGTGGCACCGGCCAGATTCACTTCTCGGCTGCCAGCGTGCATGCCCAGGTACTTGGCCATATCGTCGAGAACCGGGTGGTGCAGGATGGCCTGCTGGAGCGCCTGCATGACAGTGACATCGGCCTGCTAGCCAACGCCCGGCTCGAACAGCTGCGCCGCTCGGGCGATGAATGGCTGCTGACCCTGGCCGACGGCCGCCAGCTGCGCACGCCGCTGGTGATCGCCGCCGACGGCGCCAACTCGGCGGTGCGCCGTCTGGCTGGTTGCGAAACCCGCGAGTGGGATTACCTGCACCATGCCATCGTCACCAGCGTGCGTTGCAGCGCCGGGCACCAGGCCACGGCCTGGCAGCGTTTCACCGATGAAGGGCCGTTGGCGTTCCTGCCGTTGACCCGCGATGGCCAGCAGGACTGGTGCTCGATCGTCTGGTCGACCACGCCGGAGCATGCCGAGCAGTTGATGGCATTGGATGAAGCGGCCTTCGTGAAGGCCCTGCAGCAGGCTTTCGAGGGGCGCCTGGGGGATGTCCTGCAGGCCGACCCGCGGGTGTGCGTGCCGTTGCGCCAGCGCCACGCCAAGCGTTATGTGGATGAAGGCCTGGCCTTGATCGGCGATGCTGCGCATACCATTCACCCGTTGGCCGGGCAGGGGGTCAACCTGGGCTTCCTCGATGCTGCTGTGCTGGCCGAGGTGCTGGTCAATGCCTGCGAGCGTGGCGAGCGGCTGGCGGATGTGAAGGTGCTGAGCCGTTACGAGCGCCGACGCATGCCGCACAACCTGGCGCTGATGGCGGCGATGGAAGGGTTCGAGCGGTTGTTCCAGGCCAACCCGTTGCCGTTGCGCTGGTTACGTAACACTGGCTTGAAGCTGGTGCAGCAGATGCCGGAGGCCAAGGCGCTGTTCGTGCGCCAGGCGCTGGGTTTGACCGGTGATCTGCCGGATCTCGCCAAGGCATGAGATTGCTGGAGTCTGTGGGAGCGGGCATGCCCGCGAAACAGGCAACGCGGTGTATGGCACCGGCTTTGCCGGTGTTCGCGGGCATGCCCGCTCCCACAGGAACCTCGCAACTGTTACCCTCTGCAACATCCAGTAACGGCTAGGTAGATGAGCCGGAAAATGGGATTCACTACCATTTGTGCCTCTCATACGATCCGAGGAGCGCTTTCCATGTTGCCACGCAAGCCCCTACTGGCCGCCCTGGCCCTGACCCTGTTCGGCGGCACTGCCCAGGCGGCGGACGAAGTGGTGGTGTACTCCTCGCGCATCGACGAGCTGATCAAGCCAGTGTTCGATGCCTATACCGCCAAGACCGGGGTGAAGATCAAGTTCATCACCGACAAGGAGGCCCCACTGATGCAACGCATCAAGGCCGAGGGCGACAACGGCGTGGCCGACCTGCTGCTGACCGTCGATGCCGGTAACCTGTGGCAGGCCGAGCAGATGGGCATCCTACAGCCGATCCAGTCCGACATCATCGACCGCAACATCCCGCCGCAGTACCGCGCTTCGTCGCACGACTGGACTGGCCTGAGCCTGCGCGCGCGCACCATCATCTACTCCACCGAGCGGGTCAAGCCGGAGGAGTTGAGCACCTACGAGGCCCTGGCCGACAAACAGTGGGAAGGCCGCCTGTGCCTGCGTACGGCGAAGAAGGTGTACAACCAGTCGCTGACTGCCACCCTGATCGAGACCCACGGCGAGGCGAAGACCGAGCAGATCGTCAAAGGCTGGGTCAACAACCTGTCCACCGACGTGTTCTCCGATGACAACGCGGTGATCCAGGCCATCGAGGCCGGCCAGTGCGACGTGGGCGTGGTCAACACCTATTACTACGGCCGGCTGCACCAGCAGAACCCGAAACTGCCGGTGAAGATCTTCTGGCCCAACCAGGGTGACCGTGGCGTGCACGTGAACCTGTCCGGCATCGGCCTGACCAAGCATGCGCCACACCCGGAGGCGGCGAAGAAGCTGGTGGAGTGGATGACTACTGAAGAGGCGCAGAAGCTGTTTGCCGACATCAACCAGGAGTTCCCGGCCAACCCGAAGGTCAAGCCATCGGACGAAGTGGCGGCGTGGGGCAGCTTCAAGGCCGACAGCATTCCGGTGGAGATCGCCGGCAAGCGCCAGGCTGAAGCGATTCGCTTGATGGACCGGGCTGGCTGGAACTAAGCGCCAGGCTTTATCCTTCCGGGGCTTATCAGGCCTTTTCGCGGGCACGCCCGCTGCCACAGGTTGGCCACTGCCTTTGGCGCATGTGTGGTCCCTGTGGGAGCGGGCATGCCCGCGAACGACCGCAAGGCGGTCGCAAATCATCCACAGAGACATTCTACTTGCCGCACACCGCCCAACGCCGCTGGTACCTCCCGGTCGCCCTGATCGCCGCCCTGGTGCTCCTGCCCCTGAGCGTGTTGCTGCTGTCGTGGCAGTCGATCGACCTGCAGATCTGGTCGCACCTGCTCGACACCCAGATGAGCCGCCTGCTGGGCAATACCCTGACGCTGGTGGTGGGCGTGGGCATCGGCGTCACCCTGCTGGGTGTCAGCCTGGCCTGGCTGACCAGCCTCTGCGAGTTCCCCGGCCGGCGCTGGCTGGACTGGGCGCTGATGCTCCCGTTCGCCATCCCTGCCTACGTGCTGGCGTTCGTCTTCGTTGGCCTGCTGGACTTCGCCGGCCCGGTACAAAGCGCCTTGCGCGAGCTGTTCGGGCCAATGCGCCTGCCGCGGGTGCGTTCGACCGGTGGGGTGATCATCGTGCTGGTGCTGGTGTTCTACCCCTATGTCTACCTGCTGGCGCGCAGCGCCTTCCTGGCCCAGGGCAAAGGCCTGATGGAAGCGGCGCGGGTGCTTGGGCTGTCCCCGCTGCAAGCATTCTGGCGCGTGGCGCTGCCCATGGCGCGGCCGGCTATCGGCGCCGGGATAGCCCTGGCGTTGATGGAAACCCTGGCGGACTTCGGCGCCGTGGCGGTGTTCAACTTCGACACCTTCACCACCGCCATCTACAAGACCTGGTACGGCTTCTTCAGCCTGTCCAGCGCAGCCCAGCTGGCCAGCCTGCTGTTGCTGGCGGTGATGCTGGTGCTGTACGGCGAACGCCGGGCACGCGGCGCCAGCCGCAGCGGCAACGAGCGCCCGCGCGGGCAGGCGCTCTACCACCTGCGTGGGATCAAGGCGTTGCTGGCCAGTGGCTGGTGCCTGCTGGTGTTCGCCTGCGCCTTCGTCATCCCGCTGTTGCAACTGCTGAGCTGGTTCTGGCAGCGCGGCCGGCATGACCTGGACGAGCGCTACGTCGGCCTGGTGCTGCACACCCTGTACCTGGGCGGCATGGCGGCGCTGGTCACGGTGAGCGTGGCGCTGCTGCTGGCCTTTGCACGGCGCCAGGCACCGACGAATGCCATCCGCGCCGGGGTCGGCCTGGCCAACCTGGGCTATGCCTTGCCTGGTTCGGTGCTGGCGGTATCGATCATGCTGGCCTTCAGCTACCTCGATAACCAGCTGGTCATCCCGCTGTCCAGCTGGCTGGGCGGGGCTGGCAAGCCACTGTTGCTGGGTAGCCTTGCTGCGTTGCTGCTGGCCTACCTGGTGCGCTTCATCGCGGTGGCTTACGGGCCGCTGGAAAGCAGCCTGGAGCGTATTCGCCCGTCACTTCCCGAGGCATCGCGCAGTCTGGGTGTCGGTGGCATGAGATTGTTTTTCAAGGTGTATCTGCCGCTGCTGGTACCGGGTGCCCTCAGCGCCGCCTTGCTGGTATTCGTCGACGTCCTCAAGGAAATGCCGGCCACCTTGCTGATGCGCCCGTTCGGCTGGGACACCCTGGCCGTGCGGGTGTTCGAGATGACCAGCGAGGGTGAGTGGGCACGTGCATCGCTGCCGGCACTGAGCCTGGTGCTGGTGGGGTTGCTGCCGGTCATCGGCCTGATTCGCCGTTCGGCTCGTCGACCCGGTCACAGTCACTGAGGGTGTCAGCCCGCGCCCTTGCGGCTACAATGCGCGGCACTCGCGCGGCGGGTCCTACACAAGAAGAGCTGACGACCCAACGTCATCGACCGCCGCCGCTTCGCCACGCCCGGAAGGAGAAACCCATGGGACAGCGCACGCTTTTGTACGACCTGCACCTGGCGCTGGGCGCCAAGACGGTCGATTTCGGTGGCTGGGACATGCCCCTGCACTATGGCTCGCAGGTCGAGGAGCACCATCAGGTGCGCAGCGATTGCGGGGTGTTCGATGTGTCCCACATGACCGTGATCGATGTCGACGGCAGCGACGCCACTGCCTGGTTACAGCGCCTGCTGGCCAACGACGTGGCCCGTCTCGACGATATCGGCAAGGCACTGTACAGCCCGTTGCTGCAGGAGCAGGGCAAGGTCATCGACGACCTGATCGTCTACCGCACCGAAGCCGGCTACCGCCTGGTCACCAACGCCGCCACCCGGGCCAAGGTACTCGATTGGCTGGCCGCACAGCGTGCCGGTTTTGCCGTGGACTTCCGGGTCCGTCCCGACCTGGCCATTCTCGCCATCCAGGGCCCGCATGCACGCGAAAAGGTCGCCGCCCTGCTCAGCTCCGCGCGCGCCGCGCTGATTCGCGAACTGCGCCCATTCGAGGGCATTGCCGAAGGCGACTGGTTCATTGCCCGCACCGGGTATACCGGTGAAGACGGCCTGGAGATCATCCTTCCTGGCGAGCAGGCCGTGGCCTTCTTCAACGACCTGGTCGGCGCCGGCATTGCCCCAAGCGGCCTTGGCGCCCGCGACACCCTGCGCCTGGAAGCCGGCATGAACCTGTACGGCCAGGACATCGACGAAGCACACACACCACTCACTTCCAACCTGGGCTGGAGCATCGCCTGGGAGCCCGCCGAGCGCAACTTCATCGGCCGCGCCGGCCTGCTGGCGGAAATCGAACAAGGTGTACAGGAAAAACTGGTCGGCCTGGTGCTGGAAGAGCGTGGTGTACTGCGTGCCCACCAGGTGGTCCGGGTGGCAGGGATTGGCGAAGGGGAGATCACCAGTGGTAGTTTCTCGCCTACGCTGAGCAAGTCCATTGCCCTTGCACGCGTACCCATGGCCACCGGCGACCGGGCCGAGGTGGAAATTCGCGGTAAGTGGTACCCGGTGCGGGTGGTCAAACCGACCTTCGTGCGCCACGGCAAGATCCTGATCTGAACAATTTTCAACCGGCGGGCGTACCGCTGAGCCAAATCGAGGAATTCAAGACATGAGCGATATCCCTAGCGACCTGCGTTTTGCCGAGAGCCATGAGTGGGCCCGCCTGGAAGCCGACGGCACTGTGACCGTGGGTATCAGCGACCACGCCCAGGAAGCCCTGGGTGACGTGGTGTTCGTTGAACTGGCCGAGGTCGGCAAGGCGTTTGGCGCTGGCGACGCCGCCGGTGTGGTCGAGTCGGTGAAGGCCGCTTCGGACATCTATGCCCCGGTGGGTGGCGAAGTGATTGCGGTCAACGAGGAGCTGGCTGAAAGCCCGGAACTGCTCAACGAAGCACCTTACGAAGCCTGGATCTTCAAGCTGAAGCCAAGCAACCCGGCCGAGCTGGACAAGCTGCTGGATGCTGCTGGCTACAAGGCTGCCATCGGCGAGTAACTGCAGGATCCTTGGGGCTGCTTCGCAGCCCTATCGACACCAGGCCGGTCCTACAGGCGATCGCGATCCATTGCAGGAGCGGCCTTGTGTCGCGATGGGGGCGCAAAGCGCCCCCGGCAGTCGCCAGGCGAAAACAAGTTTCCCCGCACAATCGGCAATCCCTTCCTAGACTTGTAAGTCTCCATGAGAGCAGGCCTAGGAAGAGAGCGTCGTCATGTCCCAGTCGCCATCCCTGCATCAACTGCAAGAGCCCAACCCTTTCCTGCGTCGTCACCTGGGCCCCGATGCTGCAGAGCAGCAGGCCATGCTCAATGTGCTTGGCGTTGCCAGCCGCAGTGAGCTGATCGAGCAGACCGTACCGCCAGACATCCGTCTCGATCGCCCGCTCGACTTGCCCGCTGCGCTGGACGAACAGGCCGCCCTGGCCAAACTCGCCGGCTACGCCGCACAGAACCAGGTCTGGACCAGCCTGATCGGCATGGGCTACCACGGCACCATCACGCCCACGGTCATCCTGCGCAACGTGCTGGAAAACCCTGGCTGGTACACCGCCTATACCCCCTATCAGCCCGAAATCGCCCAGGGCCGGCTGGAGGCGCTGCTGAATTTCCAGCAGATGGTCATCGACCTTACCGGGCTGGCCCTGGCCAATGCCTCGCTGCTCGACGAGGCTACTGCTGCCGCCGAAGCCATGGCATTGGCCAAGCGGGTGGCACGCAACAAGAGCAATGCCTTCTTTGCCGACGAACATTGCCACCCGCAGACCCTGTCGGTGCTGAAGACTCGCGCTGAGGGCTTTGGCTTCGAACTGATCGTCGACGCTGTGGATAACCTTGGCAAACACGCGGTATTCGGTGCTTTGCTGCAGTACCCCGACACTCATGGCGAAGTACGCGACCTGCGCCCGCTGATCGACCAGTTGCACAGCCAGCATGCACTGGCCTGCGTGGCGGCGGACCTGCTCAGCCTGGTGGTGCTGGCGCCGCCTGGGGAACTGGGTGCGGATGTGGTACTGGGTTCGACCCAGCGCTTTGGCGTACCGATGGGGTATGGCGGCCCTCATGCGGCCTATTTCGCCTGTCGCGACGACTACAAGAGGGCCATGCCGGGGCGCATCATCGGCGTGTCGCGTGATGCTCGTGGCAACACTGCCCTGCGCATGGCACTGCAAACCCGCGAGCAGCATATCCGCCGCGAAAAGGCCAACTCCAACATTTGTACGGCACAGGTGCTGCTGGCCAACATTGCCGGCTTCTATGCGGTATACCATGGCCCTGAAGGCCTGCAACGCATCGCCCAGCGCGTGCATCGGTTGACCTTCATCCTGGCCGCAGGCCTCGAAGCCAAGGGTATCCGGCGGTTGAACCAGCATTTCTTCGACACGCTTACCGTGGATGTCGGTGGCGCCCAGGCGGCCATCATCGAAAGCGCCGAAGCCGCGCAGGTCAATTTGCGTATCCTTGGCCGCGGGCGCCTGGGCGTGAGCCTTGACGAGACCTGTTCGGAGCAGACGGTGCTGCGCCTGTTCGACATCTTCCTGGGCGTGGACCACGGCCTGGACATTGCCGCTCTCGACCAGCTCGCCCTGCCCGAAGGGATTCCAGCGAGTTTGGTGCGGCGCACGCCGTTCCTCGCGCACCCGGTGTTCAACCTGCACCACAGCGAAACCGAAATGCTGCGCTACCTCAAGCAACTGGAGAACAAGGACCTGGCGCTGAACCAGTCGATGATCCCGCTGGGCTCGTGCACCATGAAGCTCAACGCTACCAGCGAGATGATCCCTATCACCTGGCCGGGCTTTGCCCAGTTGCACCCGTTTGCCCCAGCCGCCCAGGCCGCCGGCTACAAGGCGATGATCGACGAACTGGAAAGCTGGTTGTGCGCTATTACCGGCTTCGATGCCATCTGCATGCAGCCCAATTCCGGTGCCCAGGGCGAATATGCCGGCCTGATGGCCATCACCCGCTACCACCGCAGCCGTCACCAGCCGCAACGCACCTTGTGCCTGATCCCGTCCTCAGCCCACGGTACCAACCCGGCCTCGGCGCAGATGGCCGGCATGGAGGTGGTGATCGTTGATTGCGACGAGCATGGCAACGTCGACCTGGCCGACCTCAAGGCCAAGGCGCACGCCGCCGCAGACCGCCTGTCGTGCCTGATGATCACCTACCCGTCGACCCACGGCGTATACGAAGAGGGCATTCGCGAAATCTGCGAAGTGGTGCACCAGCACGGTGGCCAGGTGTACATGGATGGCGCCAACCTCAACGCCCAGGTGGGGCTGGCGCGCCCGGCCGATATTGGCGCCGACGTTTCCCACATGAACCTGCACAAGACGTTCTGCATACCCCACGGCGGTGGCGGCCCCGGCATGGGCCCGATCGGCATCCGCGAGCACCTCAAGCCGTTTGTTGCCAGCCACCCGGTGGTGCCGGTACCCGGCCTGGAGCCGAACAACAGTGCAGTCAGTGCCGCGCCCTGGGGGAGTGCGAGCATCTTGCCGATCAGCTGGATGTACATCGCCATGATGGGCCCGCAGCTGGCTGACGCCAGCGAAGTGGCGATCCTCTCGGCCAACTACCTGGCCAGCCAGTTGAGTGGCGCCTTCCCGGTGCTCTACCGTGGGCGCAACCAGCGGGTGGCGCATGAATGCATCCTCGACCTGCGGCCGCTGAAGGCACTGACCGGCATCAGCGAAGAGGACGTGGCCAAGCGCCTGATGGATTACGGCTTCCATGCGCCGACCATGTCCTTCCCGGTGCCGGGCACGCTGATGGTCGAGCCGACCGAGAGTGAGTCGAAGGCCGAGCTGGACCGGTTCGTCGAGGCGATGCTGGCGATTCGCGCGGAAATCGGCGAAGTGCAGGAGGGTAACTGGCCGGCGGAAAACAATCCGCTCAAGCATGCGCCGCATACCCTGGCTGACGTGCTCGGGGTGTGGGACCGGCCCTATAGCCTGGAGCAGGCAGTGGCGCCCAGTGCCCACGTACGCCAGCACAAGTACTGGCCGGCGGTGAACCGGGTCGACAATGTGTATGGAGACCGAAATCTGTTCTGCGCGTGTGTGCCGGTGGAGGCTTATCGGTAGCTAGCCTGCGCCGGCCTCTTCGCGGGTAAACCCAGCGATAGCCCAGAACTTGCGCTATCCCTGTGGGAGCGGGCATGCCCGCGAAGCAGGCGACGCGGTTACTGGGCTACCGCGTTCTTGGCCAGAATGGCATTGGCCAGTTCCATGTCGGTGGCCTGCAGGCCCGGGTTCTCTGCGCGGGCCTGACGAATCGCCGCTTCCAGGAACGGCCCACGGATCGCACCCTCGCTGGCCACGAAGCTGCCAGCGTCATCCTGCGCCGCCATCACCAGCTTGTGGTCCCCCGAGGTCAGGTAGCTGGATGCCGTGGTAGCACCGGTGGTCATCACGTTACGCCAGAAGGTATCGGCCATGGCCGAGCCAATAGGCAGCGAAAGCAAGGCAGCGGCGGCGATGGCGGTTTTGAGACGCATGTTGAAACACCTCGAAAGGGGTGGCGGTTGAAGATGCGCGGTTGGATTGGCGGTAAAGAGGTAAGTTCCTTGAATACAAGGCGTTTTTACCTATGAACAGACCCGTAGCACTTCCTCCTGTCGGGTCTGCCCGCTGGCCACCTTGGCCTCCCCGCAAGCGCGCAGGTCGAGCAGGCCATCGGCCTTTGCCTGGCGCCGCAGGCTGGCCAGATCGCTACCTGGGCCTATCTGTGCACGTAGGCTGTCGCTGGGTACCAGCAGCTCGAACAAGCCGGTGCGGCCGTGGAACCCGGTACCCCGGCAGGTGCGGCACGGCTGGCTGCCGGGTGCGGCCACTGTGCCGCGGCAATCGGCGCACTGCGTACGCACCAGGCGCTGGGCCATGACGCCGACCAGCGTTGCCTTGATTAGGTAGTCGGCCACGCCCAGCTCTTGCAGGCGGGTGATTGCACTGCAGGCGTCGTTGGTATGCAGGGTGGACAGCACCAGGTGGCCGGTCAGCGCCGCCTGTACCGCCACCAGGGCCGTTTCGCGGTCGCGAATTTCGCCGATCATGATGATATCCGGGTCCTGGCGCAGCAGGGCCCGTACACCGTTGGCAAAGCCCAGGTCCAGGGCGGGCTGCACCTGCAACTGGTTGAAGGCAGGCTCCAGGCGTTCGATTGGGTCCTCGATGGTGCACAGGTTGACTTGTGGCGTGGCCAGCAGCTTGAGGCTGGCGTATAGCGTGCTGGTCTTGCCGGAACCGGTCGGGCCGGTGACCAGGATAATCCCCTGACGCTGCTGCAGCAGGCGTTGCCATTGCGTCAGTTGCGACCCTTCCAGGCCGAGGCGATCGAAGCCCTCCTGCAGCTGTTGCGGGTCGAACAGGCGTAGCACCAGTTTCTCGCCGAACGGGGTCGGCAGGGTCGACAGCCGCAGCTCCACCTCGGCGCCGCCAGGCAGGCAGCTTTGCAGGCGGCCATCCTGCGGCCGGCGTTTTTCCGCAACGTCCATGCGTGCCAGATGTTTCAGGCGGCTGACCAGCGCCAGGGTGACCCCGGCCGGGAACGCATATACGCAGTGCAGCAGACCGTCGATGCGGTAGCGCAGCTGGCCCTGGTCGCGGCGGGGCTCCAGGTGGATGTCGCTGGCGCGTTGTTCGATGGCGTACTGCAGCAGCCAGTCGACGATATGCACGATGTGGGCGTCGTCGGCGCTGGCCTCGGCCTGGCGCTTGCCCAGTTCCAGCAACTGTTCGAGTTCACCGAGGCTGGCCGACTGCTGGCTTTGCGCGCCCTTTACCGACTGAGCCAAGCGGTGCAAGGACTGCCCTGCCTGACGAATTTGCAGCGGGCTGGCCAGCACGCGACGTATCGGTCGGCCCAGGCTGCGGGCCAGGTCCGCGTACCAGTCGTCCTGGTACGGCTGGGCGCTGGCGACTGTGACACCGGTGTCGTCGGCGGCGATGATGAGGATGCCATGGCGCTGGGCGAAGGCAGGGGAGATCAGGCCGCTGATCTGCGTCAGGTCGAGTTGCATCGGGTCGATGCGCAGATAGGGTTGGCCGACCTTGTGCGCCAGCCATCGGCAAAGGCCGTCCAGGTCCAGGGCCTGGCCAGGGTGCTGGCGGTCCTCCAGGGTGCAGGCAGCGATTTGCTCCAGCGGGTGGCTGATGGGATGGCTGGCGGCGTGTTCGAGTACTCGCAGGGTGTCGTTGGCGTGCAGATGCTGGTCGGCGAGCAGGGCCTGGAGCACGCGCCTGAGGTCGAGTGCCGGGTTGTCGGGGGTGTGCATGGGGGGCGTCCGTGCCTGATGAGGAAGTGCTGATCAAGGCTAGCCGGGCAGCGGAAGGTTATCGGGAGCGAAAGGTTTCGGGATTTTGCTGTGCCTGTCCTGGCCCTGCCGCCGGCAAGCCGGCTCCCGCAGCTACAGCGCGATGTTCGAGCCTGCGGTGATCTTTTGGGCGCTGGCCTGCCGGCAATAGGGCGGGTAACTGCTCACCCAATCGCCAGTTCCAGCCGCTGCAGGTTGGTCAGGCTCACCTCGCCCACGCACACCAGGTTGCGCAGCTTCTGCGCGATCACCTCGGCCCGGTGCCAGCTCAGGCCACCGATGCCGACCTCGATATCCAGCCAGTCATCCTGCTGGCTGACCTGCACGCTGTGCGGGGTCAGGAATTGCAGGGCAAACAGGTTGAGGACCCGGCACAGGCTGTCAGGCTCGGCTTCGGCCTGCAGGCGGTAGTGCACGGTGCTATGGGCGTTGGTGGCGGCCCAGGCGTCGGTACGGGGTTGTGCGTTCATGCTGGTCTCCGCAGATGTGGGAGAAATTCTTGCACGTTGGCAGGGGTATTTTTTCGCTATGATTCAGGCGTTTCCCTGTAATAGCGAATAGAAATGTTCGTGATATGACGTTTTGGAGAATAGTCAATGCACAGCGAGCTGGACGCCTACGACCGCCGTATCCTCGAACTCTTGCAGGAGGACGCTTCGCTCTCCAGCGCGCAGATCGCCGAACGCGTGGGGCTGTCGCAATCGCCGTGCTGGCGACGCATCCAACGCTTGAGGGAGGAGGGGGTGATCCGTGGGCAGGTGACGCTGCTGGACCGCAAGAAGGTCGGCTTGAATACGCAGATCTTCGCCGAAGTGAAACTGAATGCTCATGGCCGCTCCAACTTCACCGAGTTCACCGAGGCGATCCGCGGGTTTCCGGAGGTGCTGGAGTGTTATGTGCTGATGGGCTCGGTGGACTTTCTGCTGCGGATCGTCACGTCGGATATCGAGGCTTATGAGCGGTTCTTCTTCGAAAAGCTATCGAACGTGCCAGGGATTCAGGAGGTGAACTCAATCGTGGCGCTGTCGGAGATCAAGTCCACCACCAGCCTGCCTCTGTCGCGGTGAAGCAGCTTCAAGCCCGTTGACGCTATCCCCTGTAGGAGCGGCCTTGCGTCGCGAAAGGGCCGCGAAGCGGCCCCGGCGATATCAGCAGCGTGGGGGCGCTTCGCGACGCAAGGCCGCTCCTACAAAGGCAACATGAGCCTTCAGAGGGGCTCACGCCTTGAGCAAGTGCTTCCAGCCGCGGCTCTGATCAACAACCCTTGCCTGTTCCACACGTGCTTCCAGCACCTCGTCGCTGATCGGCTGCTCGGCCAGCTCGTGCAGCTTCTTCAGGTCGCCGTACAGGCGGTCCATCTGTGGTGCCTCCAGCACCTGGCGGGCATGGTGCAGCCAGGCCAGCAGCTGCTCGATACGTGGCAATTGCTCGGCCAGGTCTTCCGGGCGCTGGGTGTACAGCGGCAGCTTCAACGCACGGCCCTCTTCGCCTAGCAGGTGTGCCAGCCAGCTGGCCAGTTGCGCCTTGCCCTGGCGCTCGCCACGGCCCTTGCGCTCCACGGTCCAGGCACGCGCCAGCAGCCAGCGCGAGGTTTCCAGCGAGAACTGGCCCCAGCGCACGTCCTCCAGCTCTTCGGCGAACTGTTCGGGGGCGGCACGGCGAATGTCTTCGTCATCGTTGCCAGCCTGCACCAGCGGGCGCCAGTCTTCCAGCAGCGCGTCGAGGCTGCTGCGCAGCTCGCGGGTGGTAGCGCGTGGGGCGGCCTGGCCCAGGCTGGCGGTAAGGGCACGCAGCTCACTCAGGCACTCGACCCAGTCCTGCAGCAGGCGCCAGTGACCATTGTGGCGGTACTGCTCGGCCAGGCGCTGGCTGCTGCCCAGCAGTTGCCAGGCCAGTGCCGCATAGGCATCGTCGACAGCAGTTTCGGCTTCCAGCTCGGCGTGTGGCAGGCCCAGCTCGTAGCTGTCCGGCTCCAGCAGGCGGTAGCCGCGCTCGGCCTTGCTGATGTCGCAGGGCATCAGCGGCAGGCTGGCGGCCAGCTCGGCAGCCAGTTCCAGCAGGGCCTGGGGCTCACCTTCGCGCAGCTCCAGTTCCAGCTCGCAGATCTCTTCCTTGCGCTTGCCGGCGATCACGAAGCCTTGGTCCAGCGCCGCCTCGATCACCACCTTGCTCTTGCCGCGGCCCCAGGCGATTTCGGCGTATTCACGGCTGAAGTCGGTGGTGAACAGCGGTTTGATGGTTTTCTTGTCGAGGTTGGCCAGTTGCTCGGGCCAGCAGGTGGCGTCAAGCTTTTTCAGGTCGAGCTTGACCTTGTCCAGCGGCCATTCGTATTCATTGCGCTCGGACAGGCCGGCGACGCTCTGGCCGCGGCACTTGAGGGTCTGGATGATGGCCTCGCCGTCGCGGCGCAGGCGCAGGGCGACACGGGCGGCGGAAAGCTCGCGCTCGGGCGTGTCGAAGTACTGGTTGAGCAGTTCGCGGGTCTGCCAGCCGGACTTGTTGCGCTTTTTCAGCAGAGGGTGCTCGCGCAGGGCGGCAAGGGTCTCGCGGCTGGCGCGGAGCTTGAGTTCGGTTTCTTTGTGCATCACAGGCTCGAAGGAGGGGCGTGGTTGGCGGAGAGTCTACAGTAGTCGGCCGTCAACGGTTTATTCCAGACAGCGGATAGTCCTATGATGGGGCACGTTTCCGAGGAGTACGGGCATGCCGTTGCCAACGTTGAAAGACCAGTTCGCCGCCTTGATTGCCGCGCCCTCGGTCAGTTGCACCCAGCCCGCACTGGACCAGTCCAACCGCCAGGTCATCGACCTGCTGGCCGGCTGGCTGGGCGACCTTGGCTTCACCTGTGACATCCGTCAGGTGAGCCCCGGCAAGTTCAACCTGCTGGCCAGCCGTGGCAGTGGCCCAGGCGGCCTGGTGCTGGCCGGGCACAGCGACACCGTGCCGTATGACGACCAGCTATGGGCCAGCGACCCACTGAAGCTGACCGAAGTGGATGGCCGCTGGGTCGGCCTGGGCAGCTGCGACATGAAGGGCTTCTTCGCCCTGGTCATCGAAGCGGTCATCCCGCTGCTGGAGCATGACTTCAAGCAGCCGCTGCTGATCCTGGCCACCTGTGATGAAGAAAGCTCGATGTCCGGGGCCCGCGCCCTGGCCGAAGCCGGCCAGCCGCTCGGCCGGGCGGCGGTGATCGGTGAGCCGACCGGCCTGCGGCCGATCCGCATGCACAAGGGCATCCTCATGGACCGCATCGATATCCTGGGGCGTAGCGGTCATTCTTCGGACCCAAGCCTGGGCCGTAGCGCCATGGAGGCCATGCACGCGGTGATGGGCGAGTTGATGGGCCTGCGCCAGCAATGGCAGCAACGCTACCGCAACCCGCAATTCAGCGTGCCGACCCCGACCCTCAACTTCGGCTGTATCCATGGCGGCGACAACCCCAACCGCATCTGCGGCCAGTGCGCCCTGGAATTCGACCTGCGCCCGTTGCCGGGCATGGACGTGGAACAACTGCGCGCGGCCATCGGCGCCAAGCTGGCGCCCGTGGCAGAGCGCTTCGAGGTGCGCATCGACTATGCGCCGCTGTTCCCGGAGGTGCCGCCGTTCGAGCAGGCTGCCGATGCCGAACTGGTACAGGTAGCGGAGCGCCTCACCGGCCATCGCGCCGAAGCGGTGGCGTTCGGCACCGAAGCACCTTATCTTCAGCAACTGGGCTGCCAGACCATCGTGCTGGGCCCTGGCGACATCGCCTGTGCCCACCAGCCCGGCGAATACCTTGAAATGTCACGAATCGAGCCTACCGTGCGTCTATTGCGTGACCTGATCCGGCATTACTGCCTGAACTAAACGTCAACCGAGTTGATTCGTTCCTGCCTAGAGGAGACCGCGCGTGACCGCAAGCCTGTTCCGACGATGATCCTGAACGCCCCCTGTATCGCCGTTCTCCGTCCACTTATCCACAGGCCCTGTCATGCCCGACTACGTCAACTGGCTGCGTCATGCCTCCCCGTACATCAATGCCCATCGCGACTGCACCTTCGTGGTCATGCTTCCTGGCGATGGGGTGGAACACCCTAATTTCGGCAACATCGTCCACGACCTGGTGTTGCTGCACAGCCTCGGTGTGCGCCTGGTGCTGGTGCATGGCTCGCGCCCGCAAATCGAAAGCCGCCTGGCCGATCGTGGCCTGACCCCGCATTACCACCGTGGCCTGCGCATCACCGATGCCGCTACCCTGGATTGCGTGATCGATGCCGTCGGTGCCCTGCGCCTGGCCATCGAGGCGCGCCTGTCGATGGACATTGCCGCTTCGCCGATGCAGGGCTCGCGCCTGCGCGTGGCGTCCGGCAACCTGGTCACGGCGCGGCCGATCGGCGTGCTCGAAGGGGTGGACTACCACCACACCGGCGAAGTGCGCCGGGTCGACCGCAAGGGCATCAGCCGCCTGTTGGACGAGCGTTCCATCGTGCTGCTGTCGCCGTTGGGCTATTCGCCAACCGGGGAGATCTTCAACCTGGCCTGCGAAGACGTGGCCACCCGTGCCGCCATCGAACTGGGTGCCGACAAGCTGCTGCTGTTCGGCGCCGAGCCGGGCCTGCTGGACGAGGACGGCAAGCTGGTGCGCGAGCTGCGCCCACAGCAGGTTGCCCCGCATCTGCAGCGCCTGGGCAGCGATTACCAGGCCGAACTGCTGGATGCTGCCGCAGAAGCCTGCAAAGGCGGGGTGGCGCGCAGCCATATCGTCAGCTATGCCGAGGACGGTGCCCTGCTGACCGAGCTGTTTACCCGTGGCGGTGGCGGTACGCTGGTTTCGCAGGAGCAGTTCGAAGTGGTGCGCGAGGCGAGCATCGATGATGTCGGCGGCCTGCTGGAACTGATCAGCCCCCTGGAAGAGCAGGGCATCCTGGTGCGCCGTTCGCGCGAGGTGCTGGAGCGGGAGATCGAACAGTTCAGCGTGGTCGAGCGCGAAGGCATGATCATCGCCTGCGCGGCGTTGTACCCGATTGCCGATTCCGACGCCGGTGAGTTGGCGTGCCTGGCGGTGAACCCGGAGTATCGCCACGGCGGGCGCGGCGATGAGCTGCTGGCGCGAATCGAGGGCCGGGCGCGGCAGGCGGGGCTCAAGACCCTGTTCGTGCTGACTACGCGAACTGCGCACTGGTTCCGCGAGCGCGGGTTTGCGCCGAGTGGCGTGGAACGGCTGCCGGCGGCGCGGGCTTCGCTGTACAACTACCAGCGCAATTCGAAGATCTTCGAGAAGCCGCTGTAAGCCTGTATTGGCCTCTTCGCGGGCTCGCCCGCTCCCACAGGTTTCAAACCTTGTGATTACCCTGTGGGAGCGGGCAAGCCCGCGAAGCAGGCGACACCGATCTCAAACGAGAACGCCGCCCTTGGGGGCGGCGTTTTCGTTTACACGGTATGCAGGTACCAGTTGTACTCGAGGTCGGAAATCGAATGCTCGAATTCCTCCAGCTCGCTCTCCTTGCACGCGACGAAGATGTCGATGTACTTCGGATCGATGTACTTGTTGAGGATCTCGCTGTCGTCCAGCTCGCGCAGTGCATCGCGCAGGTTGTTCGGCAGGCTCTGCTCCAGCTGCTCGTACGAGTTGCCTTCGATCGGCTCACCCGGCTCGATCTGGTTGGTCAGGCCATGGTGCACGCCAGCCAGCACGGCAGCCATCATCAGGTACGGGTTGGCATCGGCACCGGCCACGCGGTGTTCGATACGTACGGCGTCCGGCGAGCCGGTCGGCACGCGCAGGGCCACGGTGCGGTTGTCCAGGCCCCAGCTTGGCGCGTTCGGTACATAGAACTGCGCACCAAAGCGACGGTACGAGTTGACGTTCGGGCAGAGGAACGCCATGGACGCGGGCAGGGTCTCGAGCACACCGCCGACAGCGTGACGTAGCGCGGCGTTCTGCTCGGGATCCTCGCTGGTGAAGATGTTGTTGCCATCTTTGTCCAGCACGGAAATATGTACATGCAGGCCGTTGCCTGCCTGGCCCGGGTAGGGCTTGGCCATGAAGGTGGTGTCCATTTCATGGTCGTAGGCGATGTTCTTGATCAACCGCTTCAGCAGTACGGCGTAGTCGCAGGCCTTGAGCGGGTCGGCAACGTGGTGCAGGTTGACTTCGAACTGCGCCGGGGCGCTTTCCTTGACGATGGCGTCGGCCGGGATGCCTTGTTCCTTGGCGCCTTCGAGGATGTCCTGCAGGCAGTCGGCATATTCGTCGAGGTCGTCGATCAGGTAGACCTGGGTCGACTGTGGGCGTTTACCCGAAATAGGCGAGCGCGGCGGCTGCGGGCGGCCGTTCACGTTCTCCTGGTCGATCAGGTAGAACTCCAGCTCGAACGCGGCACAGATGGTCAGGCCCATCTCGGTGAACTTGCTCACGACCTGGCGCAGTACTTCACGCGGATCGGCGAAGAACGGCTCGCCTTCGAGCTCGTGCATGGTCATCAGCAGCTGGGCGGTCGGGCGCTTCTGCCAGGGTTCGTTGGAGAGGGTGCCAGGGATCGGGTAGCAGATGCGGTCAGCATCGCCGATGTCCAGGCCAAGCCCGGTGCTCTCGACGGTGGAACCGTTGATGTCCAGGGCGAAGAGGGAGGCAGGCAGGTTGATGCCTTTCTCGTAAACCTTGTGGAGGCTGGTGCGCTCGATGCGCTTGCCACGCACCACACCATTCATATCTGCAATCAGAAGGTCAACGTAGAGAACCTCAGGATGTTCCTTAAGGAACGCGTTCGCTTCGTTAAGCTGAACGGCACGCGGGGGTACCGACATGATGCAACACCTTTGTTGTTAAAAATATCAATCAAGGGGGGCTTGCAGGTCCAGTCAATCGAAAACCCAAACTGATGTCAAGCCAACCCCATGATGCCCTGAAATGGCTCATCGACGGCAGATTTGCTGCATATCGGGGCAAGCCATTATCCGCTATTTACCGCATGAAGGGCTATCTCCGACGAGCCGTGTTTTATTTTTTACGGAGGTGTTGTGTAAAAAAATGAACAAGGCTAAGCTCGGTCTCAACCCAGAACACAATAATACGAGGGTCACATGGTCCGCTTGCCGCGACCTGAAAGCACTGCCTGCGCAGTGCTATCGGGTACCTCCGTCAATTTTGCAAGCTTCGTCAATGGCGTGGCCGCCATGGCCGCAATAATTGACGTTTGGCAGCCTCGGACTCGCCCTCGCAGCGGCTTGCCGCCCTTCGTTTCGTCTTCCTGCCCTTCGAACTCATTACGGATGCAGCTGTTTTCAGTGTATCCACTGTGGCTCTGCGCGGGGGTTTTTGCTTTAGCAATGTACTCCATCCAGAATCAATGCGCGGCCCACCTTACCTCCTGAGGTATTTATGAGTAACAACCTCGACCAGCTCACCGATTGGTTGAAAGAGCACAAGATCACCGAAGTCGAATGCATGATCAGCGACCTGACCGGCATCACGCGCGGCAAGATTTCACCCACCAACAAGTTCATCGCCGAAAAAGGCATGCGCCTGCCCGAGAGCGTGCTGCTGCAGACCGTGACCGGCGACTACGTCGACGACGACATCTATTACGAACTGCTCGACCCGGCGGACATCGACATGATCTGCCGCCCCGACGAGAAGGCTGTGTTCCTGGTGCCGTGGGCCATCGAGCCGACCGCGCAGGTTATCCACGACACCTACGACAAGAAGGGCAACCCGGTCGAGCTGTCGCCGCGCAACGTCCTGAAGAAAGTCCTCAAGCTCTACGCTGACAAGGGCTGGCAGCCGATTGTCGCGCCGGAGATGGAGTTCTACCTGACCAAGCGTAGCGAAGACCCGGACTTCCCCCTGCAGCCCCCGGTAGGCCGTTCGGGCCGCCCGGAAACCGGCCGCCAGTCGTTCTCGATCGAAGCCGCCAACGAATTCGACCCGCTGTTCGAAGACGTCTACGACTGGTGCGAACTGCAGCAGCTGGACCTGGACACGCTGATCCATGAAGACGGCACGGCGCAGATGGAGATCAACTTCCGTCACGGCGACGCCCTGCACCTGGCCGACCAGATCCTGGTGTTCAAGCGCACCATGCGCGAGGCCGCGCTCAAGCACAACGTGGCCGCCACCTTCATGGCCAAGCCCATGACCGGCGAGCCTGGCAGTGCCATGCACCTGCACCAGAGCGTGGTCGACCTGGCCACCGGCAAGAATATCTTCAGCAATGAAGATGGCAGCATGAGCGAGCTGTTCCTGCACTACATCGGTGGCTTGCAGAAATTCATCCCCGAGGCGTTGCCGCTGTTCGCGCCCAACGTCAACTCGTTCCGCCGCTTCCTGCCCGACACCTCGGCGCCGGTGAACGTGGAATGGGGCGAAGAGAACCGCACCGTCGGCCTGCGCGTGCCGGACGCCGGCCCACAGAGCCGCCGGGTCGAGAACCGCTTGCCAGGCGCCGACGCCAACCCCTACCTGGCGATTGCCGCCAGCCTGCTGTGTGGCTACATCGGCATGGTCGAAGGCATCGAGGCCAGTGCGCCGGTGCAGGGCCGTGGCTACGAGCGCCGCAACCTGCGCCTGCCGCTGACCATCGAGGACGCCCTGGAGCGCATGGAAAACAGCCGCGCGCTGGTGCAGTACCTGGGCAAGAAATTCATCACCGGCTACGTCGCCACCAAGCGCGCCGAGCACGAGAACTTCAAACGCGTCATCAGCTCCTGGGAGCGTGAGTTCCTGCTGTTCGCTGTCTGATCAACCCTGAGGCCGCCCGCGCGGCCGCCGGAAACTGGAGAGGCACATGAGCGTCAACAACCCGCAAACCCGTGAATGGCAAAACCTGAGCGGCGAGCACCACCTGGCACCCTTTTCTGACTACAAGCAGTTGAAGGAAAAGGGGCCGCGCATCATCACCAAGGCGCAAGGTGTGCATTTGTGGGATAGCGAGGGGCACAAGATTCTCGACGGCATGGCTGGCCTGTGGTGCGTGGCGGTGGGCTATGGCCGTGAGGAACTGGTGCAGGCGGCAGAAAAGCAGATGCGCGAGCTGCCGTACTACAACCTGTTCTTCCAGACCGCCCACCCGCCTGCGCTGGAGCTGGCCAAGGCGATCACCGACGTGGCGCCGGCAGGCATGACCCATGTGTTCTTCACCGGCTCCGGCTCCGAAGGCAACGACACCGTGCTGCGCATGGTCCGCCACTACTGGGCCCTGAAAGGCAAGCCGCAGAAGCAGACCATCATCGGCCGTATCAACGGCTATCACGGCTCCACCGTGGCCGGTGCCAGCCTGGGCGGCATGAGCGGCATGCACGAGCAGGGCGGCCTGCCGATTCCTGGCATCGTGCATATTCCGCAGCCGTACTGGTATGGCGAGGGCGGCGACATGACCCCGGACCAGTTCGGCGTGTGGGCGGCCGAGCAGCTGGAGAAGAAAATCCTCGAAGTTGGCGAAGACAACGTCGCTGCCTTCATCGCCGAGCCGATCCAGGGCGCCGGCGGCGTGATCATCCCGCCGGACAGCTACTGGCCGAAGGTGAAGGAGATCCTGGCCAAGTACGACATCCTGTTCGTCGCCGACGAAGTGATCTGCGGCTTCGGCCGTACCGGCGAGTGGTTCGGCTCCGACTACTACGACCTCAAGCCAGACCTGATGACCATCGCCAAGGGCCTGACCTCGGGTTACATCCCCATGGGCGGTGTGATCGTACGTGACAAGGTGGCCCAGGTATTGAGCGAAGGTGGCGACTTCAACCACGGTTTCACCTACTCCGGGCATCCGGTGGCGGCAGCGGTGGGCCTGGAAAACCTGCGCATCCTGCGCGACGAGCACATCGTCGAGAAGGCGCGCAGCGAAGCGGCACCGTATTTGCAAAAGCGTTTGCGTGAGCTGCAGGACCACCCGCTGGTGGGCGAAGTACGCGGCCTGGGCCTGCTCGGTGCGATCGAGCTGGTCAAGGACAAGGCGACCCGCAGCCGTTACGAAGGCAAGGGGGTAGGCATGATCTGCCGCACGTTCTGCTTTGAAAACGGCCTGATCATGCGTGCGGTAGGTGACACCATGATCATCGCGCCACCGCTGGTCATCAGCCACGCAGAGATCGATGAACTGGTGGAAAAGGCGCGCAAATGCCTCGACCTGACACTCGAAGCGATTCGCTAAGCGTTTGCTAGTCTAGCGGTGTGACATTAAGTGGTTACAAGGCCTTGCTTTCCTTGAAACAGAGCCTTGTAACTTGCCAGACTAGCGGTTGTTTCAGTCGCCGCGCGCTCTGCACCGTAGGTCCTGGCTACTGAACAGATGGCTAAATAAAAATTCCGGAGCATTACGCATGAATAAAATGGGCAAGACGTTGCTGGCCGCAGCCCTGATGGGCGCCATGGCCACCGCTGTTCAGGCTGAAGACAAGGTGTTGAACGTCTACAACTGGTCGGACTATATCGCGCCAGACACCATCGCCAAGTTCGAGAAGCAGACCGGTATCAAGGTCAAGTACGACGTGTTCGACAGCAACGAAACCCTCGAGGCCAAGCTGCTGGCGGGCAAGTCGGGTTACGACATCGTGGTGCCGTCCAACAACTTCCTGGCCAAGCAGATCAAGGCCGGCGTGTACGAGGAGCTGGACCGCTCCAAGCTGCCGAACTGGAAGAACCTCGACCCGGACCTGCTCAAGGCCGTTGGCGATGCCAGCGACAAGGACAACAAGCATGCCTTCCCATACATGTGGGGTTCGATCGGCATCGGCTACAACCCGGAGAAGGTCAAGGCCGCGCTGGGCGTGGACAAGATCGATTCGTGGGATGCGGTGTTCAAGCCTGAGAACATCGCCAAGCTCAAGAGCTGCGGCGTGAGCTTCCTCGACGCACCGACCGAAATGCTCCCGGCTGCGCTGCACTACCTGGGCAAGCCGACCGACAGCACCAAGAAGGAAGACCTGAAGGCCGCCGAGGAACTGTTCCTCAAGATTCGTCCTTCGATCACCTATTTCCACTCGTCCAAGTACATTGGCGACATGGCCAACGGCAACATCTGCGTAGCCGTCGGTTACTCGGGTGACCTGGAACAGTCCAAGGCCCGTGCTCACGAGGCCGGCGACAAGGTCAAGGTTGAGTACGTGATTCCGAAAGAGGGTGCCGGTACCTTCTACGACATGGTCGCCATCCCCAAGGATGCCGAGCACAAGGACGCTGCCTACCAGTTCATGAATTTCCTGATGCAGCCGGAAATCATGGCTGAAATCACCAACGCCGTGCGCTTCCCGAACGGCAACCAGGCGGCTACCCAGTTCGTCGACAAGGAAATCACCAGCGACCCAAGCATCTATCCGCCAGCTGAAGTGAAGAAGCAGCTGTATGCCATCGCTGCTCCTGAAGCCAAGGCCCAGCGTGACATCACCCGTAGCTGGACCAAGATCAAGTCGGGCAAGTAAGCCCGATGCAGCACCTCTGGGCCGGGATACCCGGCCCAGAGCCAGTGAAAGGCAATTGATGATTGCGGCATCGAAGCTGCGAAGGTAAGTTGCGCGCCGGTTTTGCGTGTGCGGCAGCATTGTCGCTACCCAGGCACTGATTGTGAGGAGCACCCACTTGTCCATTTCTGTATTCCGCAAGGCCTTGATGGCTGGTGCGGGCCTGACGCTGGCATGCAGCGTCCAAGCGGCGCCTACGGTGCACTTCTACAACTGGTCCGACTATATCGGCCCGACCACACTCGCGGACTTCGAGAAAACGACGGGCATCAAGCCCGTGCAGGACGTGTTCGATTCCAACGAAACCCTGGAAGGCAAACTGCTGGCCGGCAACACCGGCTATGACGTGGTGGTGCCATCCAACCATTTCCTCGGCAAGCAGATCAAGGCGGGCGCGTTCCAGAAGCTCGACAAGAGCCTGCTGCCCAATTACGCCAACCTCGACCCGGCGTTGATGAAGCGCCTGGAAAAGAACGACCCGGGCAATCAATACGCGGTGCCATACCTGTGGGGCACCAACGGCATCGGTTACAACGTCGACAAGGTGAAGGCCGCGCTGGGCGTGGACACCATCGACTCCTGGGCGGTGCTGTTCGAGCCCGAGAACATGAAGAAGCTCGCCAAGTGCGGCGTGGCGTTCCTCGACTCGGCTGACGAAATGTTGCCGGCGGTGCTCAACTACATGGGGCTGGACCCCAACAGCAGCAACGCCAAGGACTACCAGGCCGCCGAGAAGAAACTGCTGGCGGTACGCCCGTACGTGACCTACTTCCACTCGTCCAAGTACATCACCGACCTGGCCAATGGCGATATCTGCGTCGCGGCGGGGTTCTCGGGCGATGTGTTCCAGGCCAGGACCCGCGCCGAAGAAGCGAAGAAGGGTGTGCACCTGGCCTACGCCATTCCCAAGGAAGGCGGCAACCTCTGGTTCGACGTGCTGGCGATTCCCAAGGACGCCAGGAATGTCAAAGAGGCGCATGCCTTCATCAACTATTTGCTGAAGCCTGAGGTTATCGCCCAGGTCAGTGATTACGTCGGTTACGCCAACCCGAACCCCAAGGCTGGCGACCTGATGGACCAGGCCGTGAGGACTGACGCCGCGGTTTACCCACCGCAGGAAGTGCTGGACAAGATGTTCGTGAATGCAGAGTTGCCACCCAAGGTGCAACGGCTGATGACCCGCAGCTGGACCAAGGTCAAGTCGGGCAAGTAAATATCCAGGCCCGTGGCGGCACCTGCAGAGCAGGCCACGCGGGCACAAAAATCTTGTTGGGAGTTTCACTCATGGCAGTTGCCTCCGGTGCCTATAAAAAAGCCCTCGAGGGTGGCCAGCAACCCAAGCAGGTGCTGGTCAAGATCGACCGGGTCACGAAAAAATTCGACGAAACGGTAGCCGTGGACGATGTGTCCCTGGAAATCCGCAAGGGTGAGATTTTCGCCCTGCTGGGTGGCTCCGGTTCCGGCAAGTCGACCTTGCTGCGCATGCTGGCCGGCTTCGAGCGCCCGACCGAAGGGCGGATTTTCCTCGATGGCGTCGACATCACCGACATGCCGCCCTACGAGCGGCCGATCAACATGATGTTCCAGTCCTACGCGCTGTTCCCGCACATGACCGTGGCGCAGAACATCGCCTTCGGCCTGCAGCAGGACAAGATGCCCAAGGCCGAGATCGACGCCCGCGTGGCCGAGATGCTCAAGCTGGTGCACATGACCCAGTATGCCAAGCGCAAGCCGCACCAGTTGTCTGGTGGCCAGCGCCAGCGCGTGGCCCTGGCCCGCTCGCTGGCCAAGCGCCCCAAGCTGCTGCTGCTCGACGAGCCAATGGGCGCATTGGACAAGAAGCTGCGTTCGCAGATGCAACTGGAACTGGTGGAAATCATCGAGCGCGTAGGCGTGACCTGCGTGATGGTGACCCACGACCAGGAAGAGGCCATGACCATGGCCCAGCGCATCGCCATCATGCACCTGGGCTGGATCGCCCAGATCGGTTCGCCGGTGGACATCTACGAGACCCCCACCAGCCGCCTGGTGTGCGAGTTCATCGGCAGCGTCAACCTGTTCGACGGTGAAGTGCTCGACGATGCCGAGGGCCACGCGATCATTGCCAGCCCCGAGCTTGAGCGCAAGATCTACGTTGGCCATGGCATCACCACCTCGGTGGAAGACAAGCACATCACCTACGCCTTGCGCCCGGAAAAAATGCTGGTCACCACCCAGCAACCGACCTGCGAGCACAACTGGTCGCGCGGCAAGGTCCACGACATCGCCTACCTTGGTGGCCACTCGGTGTTCTACGTCGAGCTGCCGAGCGGCAAGATCGTCCAGTCGTTCGTGGCCAACACCGAGCGCCAGGGCACCCGGCCGACCTGGGGCGATGAAGTGTACGTGTGGTGGGAAGACGACAGCGGCGTGGTACTGCGGTCATGAAACCTCGCAAGCTCAAGCGAGCCTTCCAGCGCATCATCCCGGAGGGGCGGCACCTGGTGATCGGCGTGCCGTTCATCTGGCTGTTCCTGTTCTTCATGCTGCCGTTCTTCATCGTGCTGAAGATCAGCTTCGCCGAAGCCGACGTGGCGATCCCGCCCTACACCGAGATCTACAGCTACGTCGAGGACAAGGTCCAGCTCGTGCTCAACCTGGCCAACTATGGCCTGCTGACCGAAGACGAGCTGTACATTTCGGCCTACCTGGGTTCGCTGAAGATGGCCTTCTTCAGCACCCTGCTGTGCCTGTTGATCGGCTACCCGATGGCCTATGCCATTGCCAATGCCAAAAAGGAAACCCAGACGGTCCTGCTGTTGCTGATCATGATGCCGACCTGGACTGCGATCCTGATCCGCGTCTACGCCTGGATGGGCATCCTCAGCAACAACGGCCTGCTCAACGGCTTCCTGCTGTGGATCGGGTTGATCGACCAGCCGCTGCAAATCCTCAACACCAACCTGGCGGTGTATATCGGTGTGGTCTACTCGTACCTGCCGTTCATGATCCTGCCGCTGTTCGCCAACCTGGTGAAGCACGACCCGAGCTTGCTCGAAGCCGCTTCCGACCTGGGTTCGAGCACCTTCAACAGCTTCTGGAAGATCACCGTGCCGTTGTCGAAGAACGGCATCATCGCCGGTTGCATGCTGGTGTTCATCCCGGTGGTGGGTGAGTTCGTGATTCCGGAACTGCTTGGCGGCCCGGAAACCCTGATGATCGGCAAGGTGCTGTGGCAGGAATTCTTCAACAACCGTGACTGGCCGGTGGCGTCCGCGCTGGCGGTGGTGATGCTGGCGATCCTGATCGTGCCGATCCTGCTGTTCAACCGCAGCCAGGCCAAAGAAATGGAGGGCAGGGCATGAAGCGCTTCAGTTTCTCCAAGCTGATGCTGGTGCTCGGCTTGCTGTTCATCTACCTGCCGATGCTGATCCTGGTGATCTACTCGTTCAACGCCTCCAAGCTGGTAACTGTGTGGGGCGGCTGGTCGGTGAAGTGGTACGTCGGCCTGCTCGACAATACCCAGCTGATGGGTTCGGTGATGCGCTCGCTGGAAATCGCCTGCTACACGGCGGTGGCGGCGGTGGCACTGGGTACCCTGGCGGCATTCGTGCTGACCCGGGTCACCCGCTTCAAGGGCCGCACGTTGTTCGGCGGCCTGGTCACCGCACCGCTGGTGATGCCCGAGGTGATCACCGGCCTGTCGCTGTTGCTGTTGTTCGTGGCCATGGCGCAGATGATCGGCTGGCCGCAGGAGCGGGGCATCGTCACCATCTGGATCGCCCACACCACGTTCTGTGCGGCGTATGTGGCGGTAGTGGTGTCGGCACGCCTGCGTGAGCTGGACCTGTCGATCGAAGAAGCGGCGATGGACCTGGGTGCCAAGCCGTGGAAGGTGTTCTTCCTGATCACCATCCCGATGATCGCGCCGTCGTTGGCGGCGGGCGGCATGATGTCGTTCGCGCTGTCGCTGGATGACCTGGTCCTGGCCAGCTTCGTCTCCGGCCCGGGTTCGACCACCTTGCCGATGGAAGTATTCTCGGCGGTGCGCCTGGGTGTGAAACCGGAAATCAACGCCGTGGCCAGCCTGATCCTGCTATCGGTGTCGCTGGTGACCTTCCTGGTCTGGTACTTCAGCCGCCAGGCCGAAGAGCGTCGCCGCAAGGCGATTCAGCAGGCCATCGAGGAGGGTGCGGCAGCCAACGCTTCGCAGCCGCAGGTCAAGCGGCCGACGCAGGTGGCTGCTTCGGCCTGATCCGGCCTCTACGCGGGCTTGCCCGCTCCCTCAGGGACATCACAGCCTTAAGGTCAATGGTGATCCCTGTGGGAGCGGGTTTACCCGCGAAGGCCGCAGCACCTATTCAAAGCCAGGCTGCATCCCAATGTGGATAGTCCCTGACGCTTCTGACCAAGCCGGCTCGCAAGGGGTTGGCAATAATGTATCTGGCAACATGCACCGTGCTCTCCTCCCGCCGCAGTGCACGGTCCTGATATCCAGGCTGCCACACCGGATCATGCTCAACCCCCGCCTGATGCAAAACCAGACTGGACCTGGATTTGAACCTGCGCATCAAAGTGCCTAGCGTCGTGCCTTTCAATTCGATTAACCAATGCAGATGGTCGGGCATCAGCACCCAGGCCAGAGACCGGCATGCGTATTCCTGGTCAGATTTCCGAAGTTGGTGAATGACCAGCCGGGCATGGTGGAAATCATGGAACAGCGGCTTGCGCTGGTGGGTGACGGTGGTCAGCAGATAGAGCCGGCCAAGTTCTGAATAGCGACCGCGGCGAAGCAGGTGAGACTGAGCTCGCGACATTGGCTTCTTCCTTGAAAAGCAGATGGCTTTTCAAAGGTAGTGGCTGAGATGCAGGTGCTGTGTAGATGATGGTTTCTGGATATGGCAGAGATTTGTGGATGGCAGTACCGGCCCTTTCGCGGGTGAACCCGCTCCCACACGGTCATGTGCAGCCTCAGGGTTTGCGCAATCCCTGTGGGAGCGGGTTTACCCGCGAAGAGGCCCGCACAGGCGCTGAAAATGCCGAACTGATCCTCGTCAGTGCTGTTTATCGAACCCTGAACTACGCTGACAGTCGCATCCCACAAATCATTTGTGCGCAAGCAAGGAGCCTGCATGACGTTGTTGCGTCCGCTGTCGGTCGTTTGCCTGGGGCTGTTGTACCTGCTCACGGGCTGTAGCAAGGAAGAAGTTCCCGAGACACGGCCCCGGGTTGGCGTGCAGCAGGTCCAGCCGACCGACTTCGCCGCCAGAGTCACCCTGACCGGCGATGTCCAGGCGCGGGTGCAGACCGACCTGTCGTTCCGCGTCGGCGGCAAGATCATTTCGCGCAGCGTCGATGTCGGCGACCACGTCAAGGCCAACCAGGTGCTGGCGCGCCTGGACCCGAAAGACCTGCAAAACAACGTCGACTCGGCCAAGGCCGAAGTGTTCGCCGCCCAGGCGCGGGTCACCCAGAGCAGCGCCGCTTTCGTACGCCAGCAGAAACTGCTGCCCAAGGGCTACACCAGCCAGAGCGAATACGACGCCGCCGAGGCCGCCCTGCGCAGCGACCAGAGCGCACTCAAGGCCGCCCAGGCGCAATTGGCCGATGCCAATGAACAACTCAGCTACACCGCCCTGGTTTCCGAAGCCGATGGCGTGATCACCGAGCGCCAGGCCGAAGTCGGCCAGGTGGTGCAGGCGACCATGCCGATCTTCAGTCTGGCCCGCGACGGCGACCGCGATGCCGTGTTCAACGTCTATGAGTCGCTGCTGGTGGCGCCGCCCAGTGATGCCGGGGTGATCGTCAGCCTGCTGGACGACCCCAAGGTAAAGGCCCATGGCTTCGTCCGCGAAATCACCCCGACGGTGTCCGCGCAAAGTGGCACGGTACAGGTCAAGGTCGGGCTCAGGGACGTGCCGCCGGCAATGCAGCTGGGCGCACCGGTAACCGCCACCACCAATGCCGAGGGGCGACCCAGTATCGAACTGCCGTGGTCTGCCTTGACCAAGGCACTGCATGAGCCAGCGGTGTGGGTGGTGGGTGAGGGCGACAAGGTGGAACTGCGCAAGGTCGAGGTCAGCCGTTACCTCACCGGCCGGATCGTGATTGCTCGTGGCCTGAAGGGTGGCGAAACCGTGGTAGTCAATGGCGGGCAGTTGCTGCACCCCGGCATGCAGGTACAGAAGATCGATGCCAAGGCCAAAGGGGGTGAGCTATGAAGCACCTGCTGATGCTGATGTCGGCCGGCATGCTGTTGCTCGGCTGCAGCAGCGAGGAAGAAGCGCCGGAGCCGATTCGGCCGGTGCTGTCGGTCAAGGTCGAGCCCCAGGTGCAATCGCAGCTGGGCCGCTTTGCCGGCTCTATCCAGGCGCGTTTCGAAAGCACCCTGGGTTTTCGTGTGTCCGGGCGCATCGCCCGACGCTGGCTGGATGTGGGCGCCCAGGTGAAGCCGGGTGACACCTTGGCCACGCTCGATCCCACCGACCAGCAGAACCAGTTGCGCGCCGCCGAAGGCGACCTGGCCAAGGTGCAGGCGCAATGGATCAACGCCCAGGCCGATGCCCGTCGCCAGCAGCAGCTGTATGACCGCGGCGTTGGCGCCCAGGCCCAGCTGGATATTGCCCAGACCAACCTGAAAACCACCAGCGCCGCATTGGAACAGGCGCGCGCGGCGGTCAGCCAGGCCCGTGACCAGCTCGACTACAGCACCCTGCGTAGCGACCACGCTGCGGTGATCACCGACTGGAAAGCCGAAGCCGGGCAAACCGTCACCGCCGGCCAGGCGGTGGTGACCCTGGCCCGGCCGGACGTGAAGGAAGCGGTGATCGACCTGCCGATCGGCCTGGCCGAGCAGTTGAACAAAGGCCTGACCTTTACCGTTGCCTCGCAACTCGACCCGACCATCAACACCACGGCCAGCCTGCGCGAACTGGAACCCCAGGCCGACGCCACCACCCGTACCCGCCGCGCCCGCCTGAGCCTGGCCAGCACACCCGCGGCGTTCCACCTGGGCACCGCCATCAGCGTGACCCTGAGTTCGGCGGTGACGCCACGCAGCGAGTTGCCCCTGAGCGCCTTGCTCGAGCGCGATGGCAAGACCCAGGTGTGGGTGATCGACCCGCAACAGAAAACCGTGGCCACCCGCGACGTGGCCCTGATCGACCGCACCGACCAGAGCATCGTCCTGACCTCCGGTGTACAGCCCGGTGAGCGGGTGGTGACGGCAGGCGTGAACAGCCTCAAGCCTGGCCAGAAGGTGACCTTCGACGAGGATGCGCAATGAAAGGAAGCTTCAACCTGTCCGACTGGGCACTCAAGCATCAATCGTTCGTCTGGTACCTGATGTTCGTTGCGCTGCTGATGGGGATCTTCTCCTACTTCAACCTGGGCCGCGAGGAAGACCCGTCGTTCACCATCAAGACCATGGTCATCCAGACCCGCTGGCCCGGCGCGACCCAGGACGAGACCCTGTACCAGGTCACCGACCGCATCGAGAAAAAGCTCGAGGAGCTCGACTCGCTCGACTACACCAAAAGCTACACCCGCCCGGGTGAATCCACGGTCTACGTGTACTTGCGCGATACCACCAAGGCCAAGGACATCCCGGAAATCTGGTACCAGGTGCGCAAGAAGATCCAGGACATCCGTGGCGAGTTCCCGGCAGGCATCCAGGGCCCGGGGTTCAACGACGAGTTCGGCGACGTGTTCGGCTCGATCTATGCGTTTACCGCCGATGGCCTGACCCTGCGCCAGCTGCGCGACTACGTGGAGCAGGCGCGGGCCGAGGTGCGCGACGTACCCAACATCGGCAAGATCGAGCTGATCGGCACCCAGGACGAAGTGCTGTACCTGAACTTCTCCACCCGCAAGCTGGCAGCCCTGGGCATCGACCAGCGCCAGGTGATGCAAGCGCTGCAATCGCAGAACGCGGTGACCCCGGCCGGGGTGATCGAGGCCGGCCCGGAGCGCATTTCCGTGCGCACCACCGGGCAGTTCGCTTCGGAAAAGGACCTGCAAACCGTCAACCTGAAGATCAACGACCGCTTCTTCCGTCTGGCCGACATCGCCGACATCGAGCGCGGCTACGTCGACCCACCTTCGCCGATGTTCCGCTACAACGGCCAGACGGCGCTGGGCCTGGCTATCGGTATGAAAGCCGGGGGCAATATCCAGGTGTTCGGTGCGGCACTGAAAAAACGCATGGACCAGGTGATCGAGGACCTGCCGATAGGCGTCGGGGTGCATACCGTTTCCGACCAGGCCGTGGTGGTCAAGCAGGCGGTCGGCGGCTTCACCAGTGCGCTGTTCGAGGCGGTGGTGATCGTGCTCGGGGTGAGCTTTGTCAGCCTGGGGGTGCGCGCCGGCCTGGTGGTGGCCTGCTCGATCCCGCTGGTGCTGGCCATGGTCTTCGTGTTCATGGAATACAGCGGTATCACCATGCAGCGTATTTCGCTGGGTGCGCTGATCATCGCCCTGGGCCTGCTGGTGGATGACGCGATGATCACCGTGGAGGTCATGGTCACGCGGCTGGAGATGGGCGAGAGCAAGGAGCAGGCGGCAACCTTCGCCTATACCTCCACGGCGTTCCCGATGCTCACCGGCACCTTGGTCACCGTGGCCGGGTTCGTGCCCATTGGCCTCAATGCCAGCTCGGCGGGCGAATATACCTTCACCCTGTTCGCGGTGATTGCCGTGGCCCTGCTGGTGTCGTGGATCGTGGCGGTGTTCTTTGCCCCGGTGCTGGGGGTGCATATGCTCAGCAGCAACCTCAAGGCCCACGATGCCGAGCCTGGAAGGCTCGGCCGGGCCTTCGAGCACGGCTTGCTGTGGTGCATGCGCAACCGCTGGCTGACCATCATTGGCACCGTGCTGCTGTTCGCCCTGGCGATCTTCTGCCAGCGCTTCGTGCAGAACCAGTTCTTCCCGTCCTCGGACCGCCCGGAAATCCTCGTCGACCTCAACCTGCCGCAGAACGCCTCGATCGAAGAGACGCGCAAGGTGGTCGACCGCTTCGAGGCGCGGATCAAGGACGACCCGGACCTGGTGCACTGGAGCACCTACATCGGCCAGGGCGCGATCCGCTTCTACCTGCCGCTCGACCAGCAACTGCAGAACCCGTATTACGCGCAGTTGGTGATCGTCAGCAAGGGCTTCGAAGAGCGCCAGGGCATGATGGCGCGGCTGCAGAAGATCCTGCATGAGGAATTCGTCGGCATCGGTACCAACGTGCAGTCGCTGGAAATGGGCCCGCCGGTGGGCCGGCCGATCCAGTACCGGGTCAGCGGCGCCAATATCGACGAGGTACGCAAGCATGCCATCGAGCTGGCCACCTTGCTCGACCAGAACGAGCACATTGGCGAGATGATCTACGACTGGAACGAGCCGGGTAAGGTGCTGCGGGTGGAAATTGCCCAGGACAAGGCGCGTCAGCTGGGCTTGTCGTCGGAAGACGTGGCCAATGTGATGAACAGCATCGTCAGCGGCGTCCAGATCACCCAGGTCAACGACAACATCTACCTGGTCGACGTGGTTGCCCGCGCCCAGGACAGCGAGCGCGGCTCGCCGGACACCCTGCAGAACCTGCAGATCCTCACGCCCAACGGCACCGCGATCCCGCTGCTGTCGTTTGCCACCGTGCGCTACGAGCTGGAGCAACCGCTGGTGTGGCGCCGTGACCGCAAGCCGACCATCACCATCAAGGCCTCGGTCAATGGCGACATCCAGCCCACCGACCTGGTGGCCCAGCTGAAGCCGAAGATCGACGAGTTCGCCAGCAAGCTGCCGGTGGGCTTCGAAGTGGCTACCGGCGGTACGGTGGAAGAGAGTGCCAAGGCGCAAGGGCCGATCCGCAAGGTGATCCCGCTGATGCTGTTCCTGATGGCGACCTTCCTGATGATCCAGCTGCACAGTGTGCAGAAGCTGTTCCTGGTGGTCAGCGTGGCACCGCTTGGGCTTATCGGCGTGGTGCTGGCGCTGGTGCCCACCGGCACGCCGATGGGCTTCGTGGCGATCCTCGGCATTCTCGCGCTGGCGGGCATCATCATTCGTAACTCGGTGATCCTGGTGACCCAGATCGACGAGTTCGAGGCCCAGGGCTTGTCGCCGTGGGATGCGGTGGTGGAGGCCACCAATCATCGGCGCCGGCCGATCCTGCTGACCGCGGCGGCGGCGAGCCTGGGCATGATCCCGATCGCCCGCGAGGTATTCTGGGGGCCGATGGCCTACGCCATGATTGGTGGGATCATCGTGGCGACCCTGCTGACACTGTTGTTCCTGCCAGCGTTGTATGTGGCCTGGTACAAGATCCGCGAGCCACAGAAAAACTCCTGAAACCCTACAGCAAACCCTGTGGGAGCGGGTTTACCCGCGAATGCGATGGTGGAGCCGCTGCCGCATTCGCGGGTGAACCCGCTCCCACAGGGGCTTCTGTCGCTTTCAATATCGCCTTTTTGTTTGGTTATATAAACATTCTTAAACAGTATTTTTAAGAATAACATCGCCTCACTACTATTGCCTCAAGCCAGGCGTAATTCCCCTTCAAACCTCAGCCCGGCACCCTCATTCCAAGGAGAACGAGCATGAGTGCATCTCTGCGTAGCATCGACGGTCAGGACGAAGCCACCATTCTGCGGGAAATCCAGAGCGCCCTGCGCGACCTGCGTTTCGGTGCGGTGGAGATCACTGTGCACAACGCTCAGGTCGTACAGATCGAGCGCAAGGAGAAATTCCGCCTGCAACAGCCCGGCAACAAGACCGGCTGATCGCCTACCCATCCAAAACTAGAAAAATGCCAATCGGGAGCTTCACCATGTCCATCCGCCGTTATGCGCTCGCCGCCCTGGCCAGCGCTGTTTTTGCCGGTTCCGCCATCGCCAAGGACTACGAACTGCTGAACGTGTCCTACGACCCGACCCGTGAGCTTTATCAGCAATACAACGCCGAGTTCATCAAGCACTGGCAACAGGCCCACCCGGGCGACACGGTGAAGATCCAGCAATCTCACGGCGGCTCGGGCAAGCAGGCCCGTGCGGTGATCGACGGCCTGCGCGCCGACGTGGTGACCCTGGCCCTGGCTGGCGACATCGACGAAGTCGCCAAGCTTGGCAAGACCTTGCCCGCGGACTGGCAGAAGCGCCTGCCGGACGCCAGCACCCCGTATACCTCGACCATCGTGTTCCTGGTGCGCAAGGGCAACCCCAAAGGCATCAAGGATTGGGGCGACCTGGTCAAGAAGGATGTGTCGGTGATCACCCCCAACCCGAAGACCTCCGGCGGCGCCCGCTGGAACTTCCTCGCCGCGTGGGCCTATGGCCTGAAGACCGGGGGTAGCGAAGACAAGGCCAAGGCCTACGTGCAGGAGCTGTTCAAGCACGTGCCGGTGCTGGATACCGGCGCCCGTGGCTCGACCATCACCTTCGTCAACAACGGCCAGGGCGACGTGCTGCTGGCCTGGGAAAACGAGGCCTTCCTGGCGCTGAAGGAAGACGGTGGCGCCGACAAGTTCGAAATCGTCGTGCCATCGCTGTCGATCCTGGCCGAACCGCCGGTGGCGGTGGTCGACAAGAACGCCGAGAAGAAGGGCAACACCGAGATCGCCAACGAATACCTCAAGCACCTGTACAGCCCGGCCGGGCAGAAGATTGCGGCCGAGAATTTCTACCGCCCGCGTGACGCCAAGGTGGCTGCCGAGTTCGGCAAGCAGTTCCCGAGCCTGGAACTGGTCACTATCGACAAGGACTTCGGTGGCTGGAAGACTGCACAACCCAAGTTCTTCAATGATGGCGGTGTGTTCGACCAGATCTATCAGGCACAGTAAGCGCCACGGAAAAGCGGGGGCCGCTTGGCGGCCCTTTCGCGACGCAAAGCCGCTCCTACAAGGAATACGCGAGCTTCTGTAGGAGCGGCCTTGCGTCGCGAAAGGGCTGCAAGGCAGCCCCAGGATTTACAAGCCTGCACCGGCCCGGGATTGATCCCGGGCTTCGTGCGTTCAACCAGGGATATTTATGTCACGCCGTATTTCCCCCGTCATACCCGGCTTCGGGCTGACGCTGGGCTACACCTTGGTGTATCTCAGCCTGATCGTGCTGATACCGCTGGCCGCCATGTTCGTGCATGCCGCGCAGCTGACCTGGGAGCAGTTCTGGAACGTCATCAGTGCACCGCGGGTGATCGCCGCGCTCAAGCTGAGTTTCGGCACCGCCCTGTTCGCCGCCATCATCAACGGCCTGATCGGCACCTTGCTGGCCTGGGTGCTGGTGCGCTACACCTTCCCCGGGCGCAAGGTCATCGATGCGATGATCGACCTGCCATTTGCCCTGCCCACCGCCGTTGCCGGCATCGCCCTGACTGCCCTGTACGCGCCTTCGGGCTGGGTCGGCCAGTTCGCCACCGACCTTGGCTTCAAGATCGCCTACACCCCGCTGGGCATCACCCTGGCCCTGACCTTCGTCACCCTGCCGTTCGTGGTGCGCACGGTACAACCGGTACTGGCCGACATCCCGCGCGAAGTCGAGGAGGCCGCTGCCTGCCTGGGCGCCAAGCCGCTGCAGGTGTTCCGCCATGTGCTGGCGCCGGCGCTGCTGCCCGCCTGGCTCACCGGCTTTGCCCTGGCCTTTGCCCGCGGTGTGGGCGAGTATGGTTCAGTGATCTTCATTGCCGGCAACATGCCGATGAAGACCGAGATCCTGCCGCTGCTGATCATGGTCAAGCTCGACCAGTACGACTACACCGGCGCGACCGCCATCGGCGTATTGATGCTGGTGGTTTCCTTCATCCTGCTGCTGCTGATCAACCTGCTGCAGCGCCGCATCGAAACCCCTTGAAGGAGGCCGGCATGTCCAGTTCAACCCTGAATGCAACCGCCGCCGCCAACGCCGCCCGCCGTGGCAGTGCGACTTCGCGGCGCGTCCTGATCAGCCTTGGCTGGCTGGTATTCGCGCTGTTCCTGTTGCTGCCGCTGGTGATCGTGGTGTCGCAGGCGCTGAAGAACGGCTTTGGCACATTCTTCGAGGCGATCCTCGAACCGGACGCGTTGTCGGCCTTGAAGCTGACCCTGATCGCGGTAGCCATTTCGGTACCGCTCAACCTGGTGTTCGGCGTCAGCGCCGCCTGGTGCGTGAGCAAGTACACCTTCCGTGGCAAGAGCCTCCTGGTCACCCTGATCGACCTGCCGTTCTCGGTGTCGCCGGTGATCGCCGGCCTGGTGTACGTGCTCATGTTCGGCGCGCAGGGCCTGTTCGGGCCGTGGCTGCAGGACCACGACATCCAGATCGTGTTCGCCCTGCCGGGCATCGTCCTCGCCACCATCTTCGTCACCGTGCCGTTCGTGGCCCGTGAACTGATCCCGCTGATGCAGGAGCAGGGCACGCAAGAGGAGGAGGCTGCGCGCCTGCTCGGCGCCAATGGCTGGCAGATGTTCTGGCATGTGACTTTGCCGAACATCAAATGGGGCCTGATCTACGGCGTGGTGCTGTGCACCGCGCGGGCCATGGGCGAGTTTGGCGCCGTGTCGGTGGTGTCAGGCCATATTCGCGGCGTGACCAACACCTTGCCGCTGCACGTGGAGATTCTCTACAACGAGTACAACCACGTGGCGGCCTTCAGCGTGGCCAGCCTGCTGCTGATCATGGCGCTCTTCATCCTGCTGCTCAAGCAGTGGAGCGAGAACCGTATTAACCGCCTGCGCCATAGCGCCGCGGAGGAATGATTCATGTCGATCGAAGTTCGTAACGTCAGCAAGCGCTTCAACAGCTTCCAGGCACTGGACAACATCAACCTGGACATCAACAGCGGCGAGCTGGTGGCCCTGCTTGGCCCGTCCGGCTGCGGCAAGACCACCCTGTTGCGCATCATCGCCGGGCTGGAAACCCCCGACCAGGGCAATATCGTGTTTCATGGCGAAGATGTGTCCGGCCATGACGTGCGTGACCGCAACGTCGGTTTCGTGTTCCAGCACTACGCCTTGTTCCGCCACATGAGTGTGTTCGACAACGTCGCCTTCGGCCTGCGCATGAAGCCCAAGGGTGAGCGCCCGAGCGAGAGCAGGATCGCCGAAAAGGTGCATGAGCTGCTGAACATGGTGCAGCTGGACTGGCTGTCCGACCGCTACCCCGAGCAGCTGTCCGGTGGCCAGCGCCAGCGGATCGCCCTGGCCCGTGCGCTGGCAGTGGAGCCCAAGGTGCTGCTGCTGGACGAGCCGTTCGGTGCGCTGGACGCCAAGGTGCGCAAGGAGCTGCGTCGCTGGCTGGCGCGCCTGCACGAGGACATCAACCTGACCTCGGTATTCGTCACTCACGACCAGGAAGAAGCCATGGAAGTGGCTGACCGCATCGTGGTGATGAACAAGGGCGTGATCGAGCAGATCGGCTCGCCGGGCGAGGTGTACGAGCACCCGGCCAACGATTTCGTCTACCACTTCCTGGGTGACTCCAACCGCCTGGCCTTGAGCGAAGGGCACCATGTGCTGTTCCGCCCGCACGAAGTGTCGCTGTCGCGGCACGAGACCGAGGGACACCATGCTGCAGAGGTGCGCGATATTCGTCCGCTGGGCGCTACCACCCGGGTGACCCTGAAGGTGGAAGGGCAGAGCGAGCTGATCGAGGCCGAGGTGGTCAAGGACCACGACAGCCTGACCGGGTTGGTGCGCGGCGAAACATTGTTCTTCCGGCCGAAGGTCTGGCAGAAAGTGGCGGATATCTGAGCCGCCTTCGAACCTGAGAAACCCGGGCGTCGTCCCGGGTTTTTTCATGCCTGGCGGGGGGGCCGGGCCGCTGCGCAAGCCTGCAAATCCATGCATTGCGCGCATATTTTGCATGCGCCTGACGCACCGCTTTTTCCCGGCCCCGGCCGCAGCCCACGGAATTCGCGGCTTCGAAGCCATCACAGAAAACGCATATTCATTTACATTCTAAGCATAATTTCAAACATTCCTTTAAGGGATAAGAGCCCTGGTTCCATGATTCAGCCACACCCTGAATCGAGACCCTGGGAGTTTTATCAATGGGTAATGTCCAGTCGGCCATGAAGGCCTACGACCAGCCATGGCGCACCGCTCCGGGTGACCTGGTCGAGCTCGGGCGCACGCTTCGCCTCCCGCTCGGCCAGCTGCGCCTGCAACGCACGCCGGTCAGCGGGCTGAAGCGCCGCGACAAGCTGGCGCTGGGCCTGCTGGCGCTGGCGCTGCATGCTGCGGTCGCCTACTGGATCAGCCGGGCGCCAACGCCGGAGCTACCGGTGGTGCCGCCGCAGGTGCCGCCCATGACCATCGAATTCGCCGCGCCGGCCCCGCCTGTGGTCGAGCCGCCGCCACCCGCCCCGGCACCACCCGTGGTCCAGCCGCCACCGCCTCCGGTGGTCGACGAACTGGCCAGCAAACCGAAAGCCAAGCCCAAGCCGGTGGTAAAGCAACCACCCAAGCCACAGCCCAAGCCGCTCGAAGCTGCGCCGCCGGTGCCGGTAGCCGCCCCGGCAGCGCCGGCACCTGCGCCTGCCGCGCCGGCCCCGATAACCCCGGCATCGGCGAACGCCGCGTACCTGAAGAACCCGGCGCCGGAGTACCCGCAGTTGGCCCTGCGCCGTGGCTGGGAAGGCAGCGTGCTGTTGCGCGTCGAGGTGCTGCCCAGCGGCAGGCCCGGACAGATCCAGGTCCAGAAGAGCAGTGGCCGCGATGCCCTCGACGCCGCCGCGCTGGCGGCGGTCAAGCGCTGGAGTTTCGTCCCGGCCAAGCAGGGCGACGTGGCCCAGACCGGCTGGGTCAGTGTGCCGATCGATTTCAAGCTTCGCTAATTTCCGCAGAACACAGGAAGACACATCATGAGCCTGCTGGCATCCCCTCTCGAATCCGTTGAAAGCGCAGTCATCTGGCTGTTGATTGGTTTCTCTGTCGTCACCTGGGGCCTGGCCCTGGTCAAGGCCGTGCAGTTCGTGCGGTTGAAGCATCAGGACAAGCGCTTCCAGCAGCAGTTCTGGGCCGCCTCGAGCCTGGACTCGGCCGCCGAACCCAGCCACGAACTGCCGGGCCCGGCTGCACGCGTGGCCCAGTCCGGCTACGCCGCCATCGCCGTGGGCGATACCCAGGCCAGCGACTTGAGCCACGCCATCAACCATCAGGACCGCCTGGAGCGCGCGCTGCGCCAGCAGATCGTGCGGGAGCGCCGCTCGCTGGAAACCGGCCTGGCGGTGGTCGCCAGTATCGGCAGCACGTCGCCCTTCATCGGCCTGTTCGGCACCGTGTGGGGCATCATGGAAGCACTCAAGGGCATCAGTGCGGCCGGCTCTGCCAGCCTTGAAACCGTCGCCGGGCCGATTGGTGCGGCACTGGTGGCCACCGGTGTGGGGATTGCCGTCGCGGTACCGGCGGTGCTGGTCTACAACTATTTCCTGCGCCGCCTCAAGCTCACTGCCGCCGACCTCGATGACTTCGCCCACGACTTCTACAGCCTGGCGCAGAAGAGTGCCTTCCGCGTACTGGTGCACCCGACCGTGCATCCCTATCAGGGCGGCTTCACCCAGCCAGTGAAGGAGGCATCCTGATATGGCCTTCTCGACCCAGGATACTGACGAAGTCCTCAGCGAAATCAACGTTACGCCCTTGGTGGACGTCATGTTGGTGCTGCTGGTGGTGTTCATCGTCACCGCGCCGCTGCTGACCAACGCGATCCCTGTCAACCTGCCCAAGACCGAGGCCGTGGCGCCGGTGGAGCAGAAGGACCCGCTGGTGGTCAGCATCGATGGTGACGGCAAGCTGTTCATCAACAAGGACCAGATTCAGCCAGATCTGCTGGAAACCAGCCTCAAGGCCGCCAAGGACCAGGACCCGCAAGTGCGTGTGCAGCTGCAGGCCGACGACGGTGTCAACTACGGCGAAGTGGCACGGGCCATGGCGGCGATCGAACGTGCGGGCATCAGCAAGCTGGCGGTGATTACCGCGCGCTGAACCCGGCAATCTTCTTCAGGCAAGTGCTTAGGGGCCATATCTCTTGGCAGGGGATGGCCCTTTTTTTTTGCCCTGCGCGATCCCGTGTAGGAGCGGCCTTGTGTCGCGATGGGCCGCAAAGCGGCCCCAGGACCAGCAGCTGCGGTTCGTCAGGAAAATCCGGAAAGCAGATTTGGGGCCGCTTTGCGGCCCATCGTGACACAAGGCCGCTCCTACAAAGGGATCATATCAGCATTGAATTTTGGTTATTAATAAATAGCTTCTTATTCCTTTACTGATATAACTGCCGCCCTATACTGGTCTCCAAGCACGCAAACCCACTGGAGGCGTCCCCATGCGCAACGAGTCGATCCGTTACCTGATTGTGCCGGGCTGGCAAGGATCGCCAGACAATCATTGGCAAAGCCACTGGCAACGCACCCTGCCCAACAGCGCGCGGGTCGAGCAGCAGGACTGGCTGACCCCGCAGCGCCAGGACTGGGTGCAAGCGCTGGAGCTGGCGATCGCTGCAGAGCGCTCGCCGGTGATCCTGATTGCCCACAGCCTGGGCTGCGTCACGGTCGCCCATTGGGCCGCCCAGGCCAGCCCGGCACTGCTGCGACGGGTGCGTGGTGCCTTGCTGGTGGCCCCGGCGGATGTCGAGCGGCCCAGTTGCGCACCCGCCTTGCGCAACTTCGCGCCGATCCCGACCGAGGCCCTGCCGTTCCCCAGCCAGGTAGTCAGTTCGGACAACGACCCGGCCGTGAGCGTGCCACGGGCGCTGTACCTGGCCCAGGCCTGGGGCGCCGAAGCGGGGCTGCTGACCAACGCTGGGCACATCAACGTCAAGTCCGGCCATGAGCGCTGGGAACAAGGTTTCGCTTACCTGTATCGCTTGCAGAACCGGGTCGAGCAGCACGCTTTGCGCCGCGCCTGATTACCCAGACTGTCTACCGTTTGCCGACGCCCGGCCACTGCAGGCCTGGGGCGGGAGTTTGTCATGACTTTTCAAAACCCGTTTGGCCAGCCGCTGCTGACTTTCCCCGAACTGGACAAGAGCCCACTGAGCATTCGCGCCAAGGCGCTGGTTTTCATCGACCCGCGTTCCCAGCAGTTGCGTGAGCAACTCGAGCGCCTGGCACCGCAGCCCTTGCCAGTGCTGATCCGTGGTGAAACCGGCACCGGCAAGGAACTGCTGGCTCGGCAGATCCACCGCGCCAGTGACCGCGGCGGGTTGTTCGTGTCGGTCAACTGTGCGGCCATCAGCCCCAACTATGCCGAAGCCGAGCTGTTCGGCTACAGCGCCGGCAGCCATGGCGGTACGGCCAGCAGCCGCGCCGGCTGGTTCGGCTCGGCCAACGGCGGCACGCTGTACCTGGACGAGATTGCCGACTTGCCGTTGGCGATCCAGGGCAAGCTGCTGGCCGCCCTGGAAAACCGTGAGGTTACCCGGGTCGGTGCGCAGCAGCCGCAACCGGTGGATGTACGCCTGGTGGCCGCCAGCAGCATCGACCTGGCCCGGGTCGTGCGCGCAGGACGCTTCAACGAGCGCCTGTACCAGTACCTGCGCGAAGGGGCGCTGGAGCTGCCGCCGTTGCGTGAGCGGCCAGGCGATATCCTGCCACTGGCCGAATACTTCGTGGGCATCTACAGCGTGCGCCTGCAACGGCCGGTGCCGTTGGTGAGCGAGGCCGCGCAACAGGTGCTGGAAGCGCACCTGTGGCCGGGCAACACCCGCGAACTGGAAAATGTCATCCACTTCGCCTTGCTGGTGAGCGAGGGTGAAGAAATTGTGCCGGACGACCTCGATTTAGCCAGCCCGGCGCGCTAGACGTCGCTAATGAACAAAGTGACTGATGGCAGTTTGTTTTTGGAATAAGCAGCTAATTAAAAGATATTTTTGCGGAATAAAAAATCTAGGTATCGTCCATCCCACGCCCGCTGATGAACCGGTTGGGCACCCGATTCGCCATCGTCGATGGCCAGACCAGAACAAGGACCACCATGAAGAAGACCCTGCTGACCACTGCCCTGGCCGCTGCCCTGTCGTTCGCCGGCCTGGCTGCTGCCGCCGAGAAACTGGTGGTTGCCGCTACCCCGGTACCGCACGCTGAAATCCTCGAGCTGATCAAGCCGACCCTGGCCAAGGAAGGTGTAGACCTGCAGATCAAGGTATTCACCGACTACGTGCAGCCAAACGTGCAGGTTGACCAGAAGCGTCTGGACGCCAACTACTTCCAGACCCTGCCATACCTGCAGAACTTCAACGAAGGCAAGGGCACCCACCTGGAAACCGTGATCGGTGTTCACGTCGAGCCGTTCGGTGGCTACTCGAAGAAGGTCAAGAACCTGAGCGAACTGAAAGAAGGCGCCACCGTTGCCATCCCCAACGAGGGTAGCAACAGTGGCCGTGCCCTGCTGCTGCTGCAGAAGGCTGGCCTGATTACCCTGAAGGACCCGAAAAACGCCCTGGCCACGCCCAAGGACATCGCCGAGAACCCGAAGAAGCTGAAGTTCCGCGAGCTTGAATCGGCCATGCTGCCGCGCGTGCTGGACCAGGTCGACCTGGACATGATCAACACCAACTACGCCCTAGAAGCCGGCCTGAACCCGGCCAAGGATGCGCTGGTGATCGAAGGCAGCGACTCGCCATACGTGAACTTCCTGGTCGCCCGCCCGGACAACAAGAACAGCGAAGCCATCCAGAAGCTGGCCAAGGCCCTGACCAGCCCGGAAGTGAAAGCTTTCATCGCCAAGAAGTATGAAGGTGCCGTACTGCCGGCGTTCTGATCCGCAGCCGTATGAAAAAAACGCCGACGCATTCGTGTCGGCGTTTTTGTTTCTACAGGGTTGTCACAGGCTCTGCCGGCGATAGGCTGCAAGGCAGCCCCGGCAATCTCACGGGTTGCGCGGCAGCCAGTTCAGCAGGAATTCATTGACCACCCGTGGGTTCTCCAGGCTGGAGATATGCCCGGCGAAGGGGATCTGCGCCGCCAGGCAACCAATGAGCTGCGCCATTTCGATGGACTCTGCTGGTGGCCGTGGAATGTCCTGGTCGCCACAGACCACGATGGTCCGCTCGCTGGCCAGCTCACCCAGCCGTGACAGCAGGTCAGGTCGGCCAAAAATCACTCGCCCCAGGGGATCGAGGCTTTGCCGAATAACTTCGGCACTGCTCGCCTTCAGTGCTGCCCGGAAGCTTTCCCGCACCTGCGGCACCGTCTGCCCGCCCGCGTGGAAGAAGATCGGCACGACGATATCCAGCAAGGGCTCCGGGAACATGCCTGCGCCACTGGCCGCGTCCAGCAGGCCGAAATACTTGAGCCGGGTCGCCTCCGGTTCGGCGCCGAGGTAGGTATCCATCAATACCAGGCGGTCGACCCGCTGGGGGTGCTCCAGGGCCAGCTGCGCGCCCCACATGCCACCGACCGACAGGCCGACCAGGTGGCATTGGCCGATATCCAGGGCATCCAGCAGCGCCAGGTGCTGGCGGGCCAGGGCGCTCATGTCGGTGGTCGTGGCGGGCGGGGCGTCGGAGCCGCCGTGGCCCCACAGCTCGGGCACGATGACGCGAAAGTGCGCCGACAGGGCCTCGATCTGTGGCTGCCACATGTCGGCTGACCACAGGTAGCTATGGCCGAGCAGCACCGGGAAGCCCTGGCCCTGGTCGACGTAGCTCATCCGGGCGCCGTCGATTTCGATGAAGTGTCTTTGCATGGAGTGGGTCTCGGCTGGAGGACTGTAGAGTATTTGAAATTGTCGGGGCCGCTGTGCGGCCCATCGCGACACAAGGCCGCTGCTACAGGGTGGGCGCGGAAGCAGACCCTCACGGCCCTGGCACCAATCGCAAGGTGCTCTGCGCTGGAATCACGCCCATCTGCGCCCGCTGGTATTGCCCCTGCACATAGCCCTCGGCCTGGTCCGCGTAGTGCCCGTCGAACGGCACGCCACTCTGCCCGACCGGGTTGCTGGTCAACGCCTGCCCAGCATCGGCAAAGTCGATCAACCGCCGCGTAGACGGCCCATAGGTCACCGGCCAAGGCGCCGGGCCGATCTTCGCCGAGAGGTTGTTCGGTACCTCATGGGTACCCGGCGCGGCGAACGGGCCGACGTTGAACAGCAGGTGCAGTGGCTTCTTCACCCCAAGCGGGTGGTTGTGGGTCAGGGTGTGGGCCTTGCCCCACTGCCAGCTGGCCGGGTCGTTGCCCAAGGTGTCGCGCAGGTGCTTCAGGCTGTGCTGCCAGGCCGTGCGCACGATGGCGGTACGGTCGCTGCGCTGGTTGTCACCACGGCTGTTCCACCAGGGCGAATCGGCATCCGCCGCCAGGCGCGGCAGCGCGGCGTCGATGGCGCGGGTGCTGATCAGCACCGGGAACCAGGTATCGCCCAGTTCGTCATGCAGTGCGGCAAACGCCAGTTCGTAGAGGAACTGGTTGAACAGCGTGGCGCTGACCGAATCCAGCGGATAGTCACCCGCCCAGGCGGCCAGTTGCTCCACCAGCTCCTTCTCTTCGTCACCCTCGGCCACCGCGCGCAGTGTTGCCAGCAGCGGGGCAAGGGTACGCGGGCCATAATCGCTGGCGGTGCCCAGCTGTAGCGTCTGGCTGTTTTGCGTGTCCCACTTCACCTCGGGGTTGGCCAGTTGGTTGTCGAGCTGACGGCCACGGTCCGGCAGGTTGTAGTAACCCGGTATCGGCACCGCTGCCGGCGGTTGGTAATTGGCCGACACGATATAGCCACGCGCCGGGTTCTCCTGCTGCGGGTTGACGCTGAAGGGGTAGAAGCCGAGCTTGTCGGCCTGGGCGCTGGCGCCGTCGAGAATGAAGGCCGGGTCGACCCCGTCGGGGCGGATCGGCAGCTGCGCCGCCGCCCACCAGCCAATGTCGCCACGGGCATTGGCCCAGACGAAGTTCAGCCCGGGCGCGTGCACCTTGGCGGCGGCTTCGCGCATTTTGCTCAGGGTGTCGGCACGGTTGATCTGGTAGAAGCCATCGAGGATCGGGTTTTCGGTTTCCAGGAATGCCCACCACATGGCGATCGGCGTGGGCCCGGCGGTGGCGCCCAGTACGTCGTTGACGATCGGGCCGTGGGGCGATCGGCGCAGGCTGAGGGTCACCGGCGCTGCGCCTTTCACGGCGATCTGCTGCTCGGACTTCTCCAGCGCCTGCCATTGGCCATCGATCATGACCTGGTTGGCGTCAGCCGGGTTGGTGCGTTCGGCAATCAGGTCGATGTCATCGTTCTGGAACATGGTCAGGCTCCAGCCGAAGTCGCGGTTGTGGCCGAGCAGGGCGAACGGGTTAAGTGCCTGGAAGTAGCCGTACAGGTTGAAACCGGGCGCCGACAGTTCGGCCTCGTACCACACCGCCGGCACGGCGAAGCCGATATGCGGGTCGCCGGCCAGCAACGGCTTGCCGCTGCGGGTACGGCTGCCGGATACGGCCCAGGCGTTGCTGCCTTCGAACTGCGGGATGCCGGCCGCGCCGAGCGCCTCATGGCTAAGGCGGGCGAGCGCCTCCAGGCTATGCCAGTCGGCAGCGGCCAGCGGCGTACCCAGGGCGCCCTCCGGCTGCCAGCCGAGGTCGAAGATGCCCAGGTACTCGGGGCCCAGCTGGTCACGGATATAAGTCAGTGCCGGCTCGGTACGAAAGGCAGCGGCGAAACTGTAGGCCATGTAGCCGGCAATGCTCAGGGTGTCTTCGGCGGTGTATGGGCGCGGGGTGATACCGAGCAGGTCGAACTCGACGGGCTTGGGGTGACTGGCCTGCCAGTGGTTCACACCATCGAGATAGGCCTGCAGGGCCTGCCAGGCAGGGGCCTGGCGGTCCTGACGCGCGGCCATCAGCGCCGCCTGTTCGCGAATGCGCAGGCTGCGGAACAGGGTGTCGGTGGGTAGCAGCTTGTCGCCCAGCACTTCGGCCAGCTCGCCACGGGCCAGGCGGCGCAGGATTTCCATCTGGAACAGCCGGTCCTGGGCATGCACATAGCCCAGCGCACGGTACAGGTCTGCCTCGCTCTGCGCCTGCAGGTGCGGCACGCCGCGGGCGTCATAGCGCACGCTGACCGGCGCTTGAAGGCCGGCGATGGCCACTTCGCCCTCGCGTTGCGGCAGTTTGCCCTGCACGTACCAGTATCCGGCGCCTGCGGCCATGGCAACCACTACGGCCAACAGGGTCAGGCTGCGCTTCATTCAGGCTCCTTGTGCATTCAAGCGAAAAATGTGGTCCGATCATGGGCGGATTCGCGAACAGAGCATAGTCCCCAGGAAGGAGTTTCCATGTCCCTCAGCGAAAAACAGAAAATGCTTACAGGCCAGCTCTATCATGCTGGCTGCCCCGAGCTGCAGGGCGAGCAGATCGCCAACAAGCACTGGATGCACCGTTACAACAACAGTGTCGAATTGCTCAACGACGCACGGCATGGGCTGCTGGCCGAGCATTTTGGCCAGGTTGGCGAAGGCGCGGTGATCCGCCCACCGTTCTATTGCGACTATGGCTACAACATCAGTGTCGGTCGCAATACCTTCATGAACTTCAACTGCGTGATTCTCGATGTGTTGCCGGTGCGTATCGGCGACGACTGCCAGATCGGCCCCAACGTGCAGATCTACACCGCCGACCATCCGCTCGACCCCGAGGTGCGACGCACCGGGTTGGAAAGCGGGCGGCCGGTGACCGTCGGCAACAACGTGTGGATTGGTGGTGCAGCGATCATCCTGCCGGGGGTGACCATTGGCGACAACGCCGTGGTAGGTGCCGGTAGTGTGGTGACGCGGGATGTACCGGCGGGAGCGACGGTGGTGGGTAACCCTGCGCGGGTGCGCGGATAATATGAAAAGCCCTGCGGTTTCTGCCGCAGGGCTTTGTGGGTCAGGCGGGCTTGAAGCCGGGTTTGCCGTTGGCGGCGCGCCATTCTTTAATGCGGTTTATGACGCCTTGAGGGCTTTTGTCCGAGCCTGCTGGAGGGCGTGTCAGAACATCAGCCCCATCAGGGTGTTCGGTGATTTTTTTGAAATTGGAAATGATCCTGTCTCGAAAGCTCTCTAACTCAGTACCGCGGCGGCCCGCTCGATTTTCGTACAGTTCTGTTATGAGCGCGAGGAATTCATCTTCTGTGTAATCCTCCAGTTTGCCCTTGAGTGTCATTGATTGCTCTCCTTGTGGTGATCAATATGAACTCGCGGTGTCATGAGTACAAGATTGTCCAGATCATACACTGCGCCACCGCTTGCGATTTCATGCTTATGATGGATCTCCAGCTTTATTCGTCTTCCTACCCAATGACTCTCGGGGGCGTAAGGAGCAATGCCATTTCGCATGTTGTCAGCGTTCAGAAATTCTAGATGCTGTTTGAACACCTCATCCGCAGCGATCTCCATCCAGATTGCTTCCCGTAGATTATCGAACCTGCTGAACCTTCGCCCCCTCAGCCTTTCCGCAATCCTCGTGGGAATTGGCGCCCCTGCCGCCGTGCTTGCTGCGTCCAATACCCTGTCTGGCGTAAGCACCCCATTACCGCTGGCAACTCCCGGAATATTGCGGGGGCTGCGCAACATCACATAGATCGGCGCCAGTCCTGAGTCTGCTGGAAAGATGATGACGTAGTCGTCGATCTGCAGTTCGGGCAGTTCGGGGAAGGTGCGGATGTCCGCCTGTGGCGGCACGGCAATACTGCCTGGGCGATGTTTCTGCAGGTCCTCGACGATGGTGGCGCCGGGGATCATGTTGCCGCTCTTGTGGTCCAGCTCGTCCAGGGTCGTGGGTGGTGTGGCCGGGTGCCATAGCAGCGTCGCGCCACCGGGGCCTTCGGCAGTGAAGCGGTAGGCACCGTGGGCAGCATCCCACTGCGCCTGGCGAACGCGTACATCACGCAGCAGACCGCTGCCGTCGGTGGCCGCAAGGTATAGTTCGGTTTGCGTGCCCTGCGGCACTGCGTTCATTCGCAGCGGCAGTTCGAGAGCCTGGCCCGCCCTGCGGTGTGCTTCTTGGGTCAGGTCCGCATCGGGTGTCATCTGCACCAGCGGAACACTCACGCCCATGCGCTCGCCATCACCCAAGCGTGCGGAGTAGAGCATCAGTGGTACGTACCTGACGATGCCTTGCGCGGCACTCGCAAGTAGTTGCGCGGCGGCTCTGGCGAGGGCCTTTCCGAGGTCTTGCCAGATAGCTTCGAATAGCGCTGTGCCACCGCTGGAAGTGGTCAATACCAGCGCGTGTCGGGTACTGGCTGTCCAGGCATTGAAGGTGGCCGGTGTGTTGCTGGGCGTATGCCCAGACAGGGCGGCGAGCAGGTGTTGTTCATCGAAGGCGGCGGTGATGGCGCTGTCGGCCCGCGCCTGCAGCTGCCTTACCGCTGCTTGTTCCATAGCGGATATGGCTGCATACCTCGCGGTGTTTTCTTGCACCTGGGTTTGCAGCTTGGTCAGTTCAGCCTTGCGGTCGCTGGAAGCAGTCCGGGCTCGGTTCAGAGTGAAGTCGATCCACTGCGAGGACGCTGTCAATTGACGCTGGCGCGCATGTCGGGTGGCATAGGTCTCCATTAGCAGCGTGCGGGCCTTGAGTGCGTCGGAAATTTCGCGTTCCAGCTCGCGGCTGTGTTCCAGTGCTGCCTGTTCGGCAATGTCCTCGTGCTGGTGGCGCTCGAAGGCTGTGAGCAGGGTTTGCAGAGCGCCTTGAGCCTGCTCGAAAGCGTGGCTGGCAGCGTGCGTGTTAATAAGCGCGTGCTCGAGCTGGTTGACCATACGGTCGATGTCGCCGTTGTGGCTTGCTTTCCATCTGGCTGTGGACAGGGCCGCGCTCAGGCTGTGACGGCGGCTGGTCAGTCGGCTTTGCTGGCGCTGCAGATGCTTGGCCTCGAACGCGGCGCGGTAGGAGTCAAGCCAAGACTGGCGTGGGTCGGCCGGGCTGGTCGGGCCGCGGGCGACGGCCAGGAATTCGTTGAAGGTGCGATGCTCCGGGTCACGGCCAAAAAAGCTGTCGGCTTGTTGCCGTGCGCTTTGCAGGCGTGCCCCGAGCAGAGTGGCGAGCAGGTCGGCAGCTGCAATGCGCCGCTCGATGGATTGCACTTCGTCAAGACCGGCAAGGGAACCCGCATGGTCTTGAAGGGCTTGGTCGAGCTCTTGCTCCAGCGTGGTCTGGCGCTCTTCATACGCTTGCTTGACCTGACGCTTGTCTTGCTCGATCAGCGGGATCAGGTCGATGACCAGGTGGCCGGGTCGAAAGGTCGACGCCAGATAGTGAGACGGTATGCGGTTGTGGCCCCAAAAATATTGCGGGACTGGTGGAAGACGGGGGGCGTTTACAATGCTGTCGGCTAGCTCGACGGATCCGTGTTGAGACATACAGTTTCTCCATTGCTCTGTATGTCGCTACGGTAAGAATCCTCCTGGGGGCTGCTGCTGTAGATAATCCTTGGGTGCTTGCTATCTACCAGGGGCAATAGCACCCTGAGGCAAGGGTGTTGTCGGCCTGTACAGGCCGGTTCGCGAGCAATGCCTTTAACACCGGCTCGATGAAGCTGTTGCTGGCGTTGCACACGGCGCCCTCGCTGTAGGGGCCGAAGTAGGCGAGGTTGCCCTGCCTGTCCCAGATGGCCACGGCCGGAGAGGCCGGCAGCCGTTCGCTACCGGGCAGACTGGCGATGGGCTGCAGGCTGCTCAGGTTGGCCGGCAACTGACCATGGCTGCCTGGCTTTTGCAGCACATGAAAGATCACCCCTTGCTCGGCAAACTGGCTGACCAGCTCGCCCAGGTGCTGCTGGTTGCCGACGTTGCACGGGCAGGCCGGGTCCCAGAAGTGCACCACACGAATCGGCCCGGGGCCGGCCATTTCGCTGGGTAGCTGCAGTTGGCTGCCGTCGAACAGCGTGGTCTGGTTGTCGAACGGACGCAGGTAACGAGCCTGGAAGGTTGTGTAGGCCTGCCAGAGGATGGCGGCTCCGACCAGCAGGGCGACTGCTATGCACAGCGGTTTGATGATCCGGTTCTTCATGAAGGTCTTCCGCGGTCCCCTTGCAGGAGGTGGTCGTTCGAAGCTGAGCAAGCTTGCCACGACGCCGGCCAGAGCTGAATATCGCAGATCAATACTCGCTTCGTTGTGGATGTACCGATGCCCGCCGCCTTTCATCCCGACCTCCTGCGCACGAGCCTGGGGCCGTTGACCGCTCGCCAGCCGTTGTCGGCCCAAGGCCTGGAATACCAGCGCTTCTATGGCCTGAACCTGCCGGCGCAAAGCTGGCTGGGCGGCTTTCAGGCCGCAGGCTTCGATCTGGTCGGGCAGGTCTGGTTACCCGAGCAGGCCAACGCGACGCTGTTCCTGCTGCACGGTTACTACGACCATATGGGGCTCTATCGGCATGTGATCGAGTGGGCGCTGAAGCAAGGATTCGCCGTTATCAGCTGCGACCTGCCCGGCCATGGCCTGTCCAGTGGCGAGCGGGCCAGTATCAGTGATTTTGCGCTGTACCAGCAGGTGCTGGAGGCGTTGTTCGAACAGGCGCGCATGCTGCGACTGCCACGCCCGTGGCATTTGTGCGGGCAGAGCACCGGTGGTGCGATTGCCGTGGACCACCTGTTGTACCAGGGCGCGCAGAGCCCCATCGATGGCCAGGTCATCCTCTTGGCACCGCTGGTTCGGCCCTGTTCCTGGCGCTGGTCGAAGTTGAGCTACCGTGTGCTGCGCCACTTCGTCAATGGTATCGAACGGCGCTTCAGCGAGAACACCAACGACCCGGCCTTCCTGCCGTTCCTCGAAGCTGACCCGCTACAACCACGCCGCTTGCCAACGGCCTGGGTGGGAGCCCTGATCGCCTGGGTCAAACGCATCGAGGCCGCCCCGTGCAGCACGCGGCGGCCATTGATCGTGCAAGGGCAGGCGGATGGCACGGTGGACTGGCCCTACAACCTTGAAGTGCTCAAGGCCAAGTTCGCCGAACCGCAGATCCTGCTGTTGCCCGAAGCTCGCCACCACCTGGCCAACGAGCTGCCGGGCATTCGCCAGCGCTACTTCGACTTCATCGACCAGCGCCTGGGCTGATCACTTCAGGTCGCTGCTGCTCTGGCCCACCGCCAGGCCTGCGCGAACGGCGGCCAGGGCGGCCTGGTAGTAGGCCTTGCCGTCAGGCGATTCGGCAAAGGTGGCAAACTCTTCCAGCTCGGCGTCGGAGAGGTCGCGGTAGACATACAACAGGGTGTTGTTGAGGTCTTCGCCGATCTGGCTCATCAGGCGCTGGCGCTGGCCGTCGAGCAGGCCTTGGGCCTGGCCGTTACCGAACAGGCCGGGGATCATCGAACTGAGGCTGTCGGCGGCAACGCCCGCAATGGCCAGGCTGACTTCGGCGCCGGCCTCGCGCGCCGGCAGGGCCTGGGCCAGGTGGCCGATGATCAGCAGGCGGTCATCGCTGGCCTGGATCTTCGGCAGGCCTTTGGCGTTTCTGGCCAGTTCATCCTTGCGCGTGGCCTTGAGTTCGGCTGCCACCACCTTGCGCCCCAGCGGCGACTGGAAGAACGCCAGCGCCGGCGCCGGATTGGCCAGGGTCGCACGCAGTTTTGCCTGGGCGCGACGGTCCACGGCCTGGGCCTGGAAACGCTGGTTGCTGTTGTTGACCAGCGCCTGGTACACGGCAGGCGGCAGACTGTTGCGGTAGCGTTCCTGGGCAGCGGTCAGGGCATCGTTGAAATGGGCGCGCTGGTCAGGCCAGCCGGCGGCCTTGTACAGCCGATCCAGGTTGTCTGCCCAGACAGGCACGGTGCAGATCATCAGCAGAATCAGGGAAAACAGACGGCGCATTCAGGACTCCTGTCGGCAGGCGGCTATTGTCCTTGGCCCGGCGCCGGTTTGTCGAGATATCCGCGTACTTGTCAGCCAAGTGGCGCTGTGCGGCGGCATGGCTAATGGATATGATGCGCGCCATGCATATTACCCCTGAACACCCGATGCTCGCGGCCGTCGTCGACGATCTGGCCACCCATGGCTGGTCGCAGCAGGCACTCTTTCTGCCTGCCGACCTGGTGCGCGGGCTGGCAGCCGAATGCCGGCGCCGTGATGCCGAAGGCGAACTCAACCCTGCCGGGGTTGGGCGCGGTGTTGCCCAGGAGGTGCGCGAAGCCATTCGCGGCGACCACATCCAGTGGGTCGACCCCGGCCAGGGCGAGGCCTGCGACCAGTATCTGGCCGCCATGGACCAACTGCGTCAGGCCATCAACCGGGGCCTGTTCCTGGGCCTGGAAGATTTCGAGTGCCATTTTGCCCTGTATCCGCCAGGGGCATTCTATCGCCGGCACCTGGACCGTTTCCGCGACGATGACCGGCGCATGGTGTCGGCGGTGCTGTACCTGAATGAAGGCTGGCAGCCGCAGGACGGTGGCCAGTTGCGCATGTTCCTGGCGGACGGTGTCGAACACGATGTGCAACCGGTGGCGGGTTGCCTGGTGGTGTTCCTGTCCGGTGAGGTGCCGCACGAAGTGCTGCCGGCCGGGCGCGAGCGGCTGTCGTTGACCGGCTGGTTCCGGCGCCGTGGCAATGACCCGTTCTGAGTTGCCCAAGGTGCTGGTCAGCGCCTGCCTGCTGGGGCAGCCGGTGCGTTATGACGGCCGTACCAGCGGCTACCCCGAGCTGTTGCAGCGGTGGCAGGCCGAAGGGCGTGTGGTGCCGTTGTGCCCTGAAGTCGCAGGCGGCTTGCCGACCCCTCGGGCACCTGCAGAGATACCGGGTGGGCAGGGCGCAGCGGTGCTCGACGGTGACAGGCAGGTGCTGACGGTGAGCGGTGAAGATGTCAGTGCGCAGTTCATTGCCGGGGCGCAGCAGGCGCTGGAACTGGTGCGCCGGCATGGCATCCGCGTGGCGGTGCTGAAGGCCGGCAGCCCTTCGTGTGGTAACCGCTTGACCTACGACGGCACGTTCAGTGGCGTGAAGGTGGCCGGGGAAGGGGTGACCACGGCGCTGCTGCGGCGGGCTGGGGTGCAGGTGTTCAGCGAGCTGGAGCTGGAACTGGCGGAACAGGCGCTGGCGGGCAAGGCGCTTACTGCCCGGCCACCGTATTCGGTACACCCTTGAACCACTTCTGCTCGAGTTCGGCAGTCCGCCCGCTGTCCTTGAGCCGCTGCAATGCGTTGTTCAGCGCACTTTGGAAAGCCGGGTTGTCCCTCTGGAACGGGATCACCAGCTGTTTCTCGCCAAACGGCTGGCTTACGTCGAGCGCACCATCAGCCTTGGGCGTTTCACTCGGCGGGGTCAGGGCAATGTCGTACTTGCCACTCTCGACGCCCGGCAGGACCTCGGCTGCGGGGGCTTCGATGAATTCGGCGCGCAGGTCCAGCTGCTTGGCCAGGTCCTGGCCAAACTCCACGTCGAAGCCAGTCAGCTGGTCGTTTTCCTTGAAGGCGTATGGCGAGTTGCCGACCGGCACGGCAATACGCAGTTCGCCCCGGTCGGCAACTTCGTCTATCAGCTCGGCCTGTGCCAATGGCGTAATCAGCAGTGCCAGCAGTAGTCCAATGGTCGAACGCATGAAAGCCCCTTTCTTCTTGGCAGGTGAATAACGCCCGCTACGGCTTTTTTCCTCGCCGGGGTCGAGCGCAGCCTATGACCTTGAAGCTTCGGCGATGTTTGACCGTGACGGAAATATTTCTACCTGTCGATGTGAACATATGGGCGTCCATATCAACTAAGGTGAATTACCGCCGCCGTTGGATCGCAGGCGGGGGCCAACAAGTGAATCACAGGAGAAGTGAATGAACAGCCTATTTTCGCGTGCTGCCGTTGCGGGTCTGCTGATGGGAGCATCGGTGCTGGCCAGTGCCGCAGATGCATTGAAAAGCCAGGAGCCGCCCAAGGAGGCCAAGGTCTTCATCGTTTCCCCCGCCGATGGCGCCACGGTCGACAAGACCTTCACCGTCAAGTTCGGCATCGAGGGCATGGCACTCAAGCCTGCCGGTGACCACACCCCGCATACCGGCCATCACCACCTGCTGGTGGATGTGGACAAGGAGCCGGTGGCCGACATGCCACTGCCAACCAGCCTGATGCCGGAAAAAGGCGTGGCGCTGCCGGATGGGCCGCAGGTGCTGCACTTCGGCAAGGCGCAGACCGAAACCACCATTACCCTGACCCCGGGCAAGCACACCCTGCAGCTGATTCTGGGTGATCAGTATCACGTGCCGTTCAAGCCAAGTGTCGAGTCGCAGAAAATCACGGTTGAAGTGAAATAAAAAAAGGGAGGCCATCGAGGCCTCCCTTTTTCATGTCACCCGCAAATCAGAACAGGACGCGCGAGCGGATGGTGCCCTTGACCTGTTGCAGCTTCTCTTGCGCCAGGTCCGAGTACTCGGCGTCGACGTCGATTACCACGTAACCGACCTTCTCGTTGGTTTGCAGGAACTGGCCCGAGATGTTGATGCCGTTCTCGGCGAAGACCTTGTTGATCTCGCTGAGCACGCCCGGGATGTTCTGGTGGATGTGCAGCAGGCGGTGCTTGCCTGGGTGCGCCGGCAGGGCCACTTCCGGGAAGTTGACCGAGGACACCGAGGTACCGTTGTCGCTGTACTTGACCAGCTTCTCGGCCACTTCCAGGCCGATGTTGGCCTGTGCTTCGGCGGTGGAACCACCGATGTGCGGGGTCAGGATCACGTTGTCCAGGCCACGCAACGGGCTTTCGAACTCTTCGTCGTTGGAACGCGGCTCGACCGGGAATACGTCGATGGCGGCGCCGATCAGGTGCTTGTCCTTGATCGCGGCAGCCAGGTGGTCCAGCTCGACCACGGTGCCACGGGCGGCGTTGATCAGGATCGAGCCCTTCTTCATGGCACGGATTTCCTTCTCGCCGATCATCCACTGGGTGGACGGCAGTTCAGGCACGTGCAGCGAGACGATGTCGGCCAGGCCCAGCAGTTCGTGCAGGCTGGTGACCTGCACCGCGTTGCCCAGTGGCAGCTTGGTCAGCGGGTCGAAGAAGTACACCTGCATGCCCAGGCTTTCGGCCAGGACCGACAGTTGGGTACCGATCGAGCCGTAGCCGACGATGCCCAGCTTCTTGCCGCGGATCTCGAACGAGTTGGCCGCGCTCTTGATCCAGCCGCCACGGTGGCAGGAGGCGTTTTTCTCAGGGATGCCGCGCAGCAGCAGGATGGCTTCGGCCAGTACCAGTTCGGCCACCGAACGGGTGTTGGAGTATGGCGCGTTGAACACGGCGATACCGCGCTCGCGGGCAGCTTCCAGGTCGACCTGGTTGGTGCCGATGCAGAAGCAGCCAACCGCGACCAGTTTCTTGGCGCAGTCGAAGATCTCTTCGGTCAGCTGGGTGCGCGAACGGATGCCGATGAAGTGGGCATCGGCGATCTTTTCCTTCAGCTCGGCTTCCGGCAGCGAACCAGTGAGGTATTCGATGTTGGTGTAGCCGGCGGCCTTGAGGGTATCGACCGCGTTCTGGTGCACACCTTCAAGAAGAAGGAACCGGATCTTGCTCTTGTCGAGAGAAGTCTTGCTCATCTGCGTAAACCTGTATCCCGGAGAAAAAATGGCGAGGGGTGATGCCAGGCGCCAGGGCTGCCTTAGCATGAACAGCGGGAGGGCTATGCTAGCATACGCGACACAATCTGAGCTTATCCCGACAGGTGAAGAGTGCTCAGGGTGACTATGAATAAGTCGAGAGTTCCAGCGATGACCCATCCCGCTGTAATTGATGAACTGATGACCTTGGTCGACCCTGGCAAGGTCCTGACCGACGCGGCTTCCCTGGACGCCTATGGCAAGGACTGGACCAAGCATTACCCACCGGCACCCAGCGCCATCGTGTTCCCCAAGACGGTGGAGCAGGTGCAGGCGATCGTCCGCTGGGCCAATAGCCACAAGGTAGCGTTGGTACCCTCTGGCGGGCGCACCGGGCTTTCCGCGGGAGCCGTGGCGGCCAATGGCGAAGTGGTGGTCGCCTTCGACTACATGAACCAGATTCTCGGCTTCAATGCCTTCGACCGCACTGTGGTTTGCCAGCCGGGGGTGATCACCCGGCAGCTACAAGACTTCGCCGAAGAGCAAGGCTTGTATTACCCGGTGGATTTTGCCTCGAGCGGCTCCAGCCAGATTGGCGGCAACATCGGCACCAATGCCGGCGGGATCAAGGTGATTCGCTACGGCATGACCCGCAATTGGGTGGCCGGGCTGAAGGTTGTCACCGGCAAGGGCGAGTTGCTTGAGCTGAACAAGGGCCTGGTCAAGAACGCCACCGGCTACGATCTGCGCCAGTTGTTCATCGGTGCCGAAGGCACTTTGGGCTTCGTGGTCGAGGCCACCATGCGCCTGGACCGTGCACCGCGCAACCTCACTGCCATGGTGCTGGGTACCCCGGACTTCGATTCGATCATGCCGGTGCTGCATGCCTTCCAGGGCAGGCTGGACCTGACCGCGTTCGAGTTCTTCTCCGACAAGGGCCTGGCCAAGATCCTGGCGCGCGGCGACGTGCCGGCACCGTTCGAGACTGCTTGCCCGTTCTATGCCCTGCTGGAATTCGAGGCCAGTACCGAAGAGGTGGCCAACGAAGCCTTGGCTACCTTCGAACATTGCGTCGAGCAAGGCTGGGTGCTGGACGGGGTGATGAGCCAGAGCGAGACCCAGCTGAAAAACCTGTGGAAGCTGCGCGAATACCTGTCGGAAACCATCTCGCACTGGACGCCATACAAGAACGACATTTCGGTAACCGTGGCGAAGGTTCCGGCGTTCCTGCGTGATATCGACGCGATCGTCGCCGAGCATTACCCAGATTACGAAGTGGTGTGGTACGGCCACATCGGCGACGGCAACTTGCACCTGAACATTCTCAAGCCCGAGCACATGAGCAAGGACGAGTTCTTTGCCTCGTGTACCAAGGTCAACAAGTGGGTGTTCGAAATCGTCGAACGCTACAACGGCTCGATCTCCGCCGAGCATGGTGTGGGCATGACCAAGCGCGACTACCTGGGCTACAGCCGCTCAGCCGAGGAAATCGCGTGCATGAAGGCAATAAAGGCCGTGTTCGACCCTAACGGCATCATGAATCCGGGTAAGATCTTCGCACCTGAATAAAAAGCAGTATCCAGAGGAGTCGGCCATGAGTTACCAGCACCAGTACGTAGACGGCACGCGCATTCACTTCCCGCTGGGCAAGGTCGTGTGCATCGGCCGTAACTATGCCGAGCATGCCAAGGAACTGGACAACCCCATCCCCACCGAGCCGCTGCTGTTCATCAAGCCGGGTAGCTGCGTGGTACCGGCCGAAGGTGGCTTCAAGATCCCGACCGAGCGTGGGTCGGTGCACTATGAGGTGGAAATCGCGGTGCTGCTGGGCAAGCCGCTGTCGGCACACCCGACCGAGGAAGAGGTGCTGGACGCGATTTCCGGTTATGCCCCGGCGCTGGACCTGACCTTGCGCGACGTGCAAGCCAAGCTGAAAGAGAAGGGCCTGCCGTGGGAACTGGCCAAAAGCTTCGACGGCGCCTGTGTACTGCCGCCGTTCGTGTCGGCTGCCAGCTTTGACGACGTGAGCGACATTGCGGTGCGCTTGACCGTCAACGGCGAAGTGCGCCAGGACGGCAACAGCAAGATGATGCTCAACCCGATCGTGCCGATGATTCAGCACATATCGGCACACTTCTCGCTGCAGGCGGGGGATGTGATCCTCACCGGCACCCCGGCGGGCGTGGGGCCGTTCAGTGTCGGTGACGAAGTGGTACTGGAGCTGCCAGGTGTGAGCCGCTTCGAGAGCCGGTTGCTTTGAGCCTGAACCGTATCGCCTTCTTCGCGGGTAAACCCGCTCCCACAGGTACTGCGCAACCCTCAAGGGCGGCGCTATGCCTGTGGGAGCGTGTTCACCCGCGAAGAGGCCAGACCTGTTTACCGATTTTTCACACCCAATCCGGATAATGCGCGGATCTACGCCCATTTCACCAGGAACCTCGCATGCCATCTACCTCCAGCGCCCCGGCAACCGCCAAGCGCCGTTTCTACCTGCGCTGGCCCTTCGGCCTGGCCGTGGCGGCACTGATCGGCTATGGCGTGGCCGTGGCCATGCATTGGGATGACCGTGGCGCGCTGTGGGTCAAGGAAAGCTTCGAAAGCACCGCCGAACGCAGCGAAAGCGTGTGGCTGCCGAATTACCGGGTCGACATCGATGCCAAGCCGCTGCCGGGCATGGCGGATGACGAAGCCTCCGACGTGGCATTCAACCCGCGCACCCGCACCCTGTTCGCAGTGATGGGCAAGAACCCGTTCCTGGTCGAGCTGAACCTGGATGGCGATGTACTGCGCAAGATCCCGCTCAACGGCTGGAACAATCCGGAAGGCATCGCGGTGCTCGAAGACGGCCACCTGGCGATTACCGATGAGCGCTTGCACGACCTGACCGTGGTCAAGGTGGATGCCCAGACCACCGCGCTGAACCACGATGACTTCCAGAGCCACGACCTGGGCCAGTCGGTGAAAAGCAACAAGGGCTTCGAAGCGGTTGCCTGGGACCCGCTACGCCAGCGCCTGGTCATCGGCGAGGAGCGCCCACCCAAGCTGTATACCTGGAACAGCGATGGCCGTAGTCCGCTCAAGGGTGACAAGCAAGCGTTGCCCAGCGATGAGCTGGACCTGCGCAACCTCTCGGCGCTGAGCGTCGACCCGCGTACCGGCCACCTGCTGGTGCTGTCGGCCGATTCGAACATGCTGCTGGAGCTGGACGAGCAGGGCCAGCAAGTCAGCTTCATGACCTTGCTGGGCGGCTTCAACGGCCTGCAGGACACCATCCCGCGCGCCGAAGGGGTAGCCATGGACGACCAGGGCAACCTGTACATGGTCAGCGAACCGGCGTTGTTCTATCGCTTCAGAAAGAACTGAGCCGAATATCAGAATTTTCTGATGCTGGCATTAAGCTTTATTTCAGTTGTTCATGGTTAGATTCGTCACCCCTATGTCGAGTCTGTACACATGCGCCGTTTTGTTCGCCCCGCTCTTGTCCTGGCCGTTGCCGGCCTGTTCCTGCTCGGTTGGGCCGGGCAGGAGTTCCGCTTGTTCGAGCGTGGCTGGTTCAACCTCAAGGCCTGGTGGCAGCCTGCGCAGCAGAGCATCGGCCTGGACCGCTACCGGGTAGTGGTCGAGGCGCAGCCGGTCGAGGGGTTGGATGATGACCTCTCGGCGCTGACCTACGACCCCGACCGCAAGACCCTGTTCACGGTTACCAATGCCCGTTCCGAGCTGATCGAGCTGTCGCTGGACGGTCGCATCCTGCGCCGGGTGCCGCTGACCGGCTTCGGCGACCCGGAAGCCGTCGAGTATGTAGGGCCGAACAGCTATGTCATCACCGATGAGCGTCAGCAGCGGCTGATTCGCGTACGCCTTGACGACGACACCATGTTCCTCGACGCCGGCGATGCCGAGCAGCTGACCTTGGGCATAGGCCGGAACGGCAACAAGGGCTTCGAGGGGCTGGCCTACGATTCGGCCGGCAAGCGCTTGTTCGTGGCCAAGGAGCGCGATCCGATGCTGATCTACGAAGTGCGTGGTTTTCCGCATGACAACCCCGAACAGCCTTACGCGGTACACGTGGTGCAGGACAGCAAGCGCGATGCACGGCTGTTCGTGCGCGACCTGTCGAGCTTGCAGTTCGACGAGCGCAGTGGGCATTTGCTGGCGCTGTCTGACGAGTCGCGGCTGGTGCTGGAACTGGATGTGGAAGGGCGGCCGCTGAGCACCCTGTCGTTGCGCAAGGGCTTCCAGGGGTTGCAGGCGACGGTGCCGCAAGCGGAGGGGATTGCGATGGATGAGGCGGGGACCATCTACCTGGTCAGTGAGCCGAACCTGTTCTATGTGTTCAAACAGCCAGCGCAGTGAGGGTTGGTGGGGCTGCTTTGCAGCCCATCGCGACACAAGGCCGCTCCTACAGGAAATTGAGCTGCGCCCCAGATGTTGGACACCTGTCCACCATCTGGGGATTTTCATGAGCCCATCGAGGCACAAGGCCGCTTCTGCAGGAAATCGCGTACCTCTGTAGGAGCGGCCTTGTGTCGCGAAACGAGGGCGAAGCCCTCGCCGCAGGTTACTCGGCCTTGAGGCTTTTCACGCCTTCAGAGGTGCCCAGCAGCAGCAGGTCCGCCGGCCGTGCCGCGAACAGGCCGTTGGTCACCACGCCAACGATGGCGTTGATCTGCGCTTCCAGTTCTACCGGGTTGGTGATCTGCAGGTTGTGTACATCGAGGATCACGTTGCCGTTGTCGGTGATCACGCCCTCGCGGTACACCGGGTCGCCGCCCAGTTTGACCAGTTGGCGTGCCACGTGGCTGCGGGCCATGGGTATCACTTCGACCGGCAGCGGGAACGCACCCAGTACCGGCACCAGCTTGCTGGCATCGGCGATGCAGATGAAGGTCTTGGCCACGGCGGCAACGATCTTCTCGCGGGTCAGGGCTGCGCCACCGCCCTTGATCAGGTTCAGGTGCGCATCGCTCTCGTCGGCACCGTCCACGTAGAACTCCAGTTCGCTGACGCTGTTGAGCTCGTAGACCGGGATGCCATGGCCCTTCAGACGCTGGGCGGTGGCCTCGGAGCTGGCGACCGCGCCGTCAAAGGCGGTCTTGTGCTGAGCCAGGGCGTCGATGAAGAAGTTGGCGGTCGAACCGGTACCGACGCCGACAACGCTCTTTTCATCCAGCTTGGGCAGAATGAAGTCGACAGCGGCCTGGGCGACGGCCTGTTTGAGTTGGTCCTGGGTCATGCGGGCTCCGAGAGGGGCAGGGCGGTTTTGAAAAGGAGCCTAGTATAACGGCTCGCACGGCTTTGCTGTGGTCGCCCGACGTAGCGCTGGGGTAGACTCCAAGCCCTTGTCCCGCGGCCCAGTGATGCATTCCCGATGCTCGAACAGTACGTCAAGAAGATCCTCACCTCGCGCGTCTACGACGTTGCGGTCGAAACCCCGCTGCAGAGCGCCGGGCAGCTGAGCAAGCGCCTGGGCAACCAGATCCTGCTCAAGCGCGAAGACCTGCAACCGGTGTTCTCGTTCAAGATCCGCGGCGCCTACAACAAGCTCGCCCAGCTGAGCGCGGAAGAACTGGCCCGTGGCGTGGTCACCGCCTCGGCCGGCAACCACGCCCAGGGCCTGGCCCTGGCTGCGCGGGAAATGGGCATCAAGGCTACCATCGTGATGCCCAAGACCACCCCGGAGATCAAGATCGAAGGCGTGCGTTCACGCGGTGGCAAGGTGGTGCTGCATGGCGACACGTTCCCCGAGGCACTGGCCTATTCGCTGAAGCTGGTGGATGAAAAGGGCTTCGTCTACATCCACCCCTACGACGACCCGCACACCATTGCCGGGCAGGGCACCGTGGCCATGGAGATCCTGCGCCAGCACCCTGGCCAGCTGGACGCGATCTTCGTGCCCGTGGGTGGTGGCGGCCTGATCGCCGGCATTGCCGCGTACGTCAAGTACCTGCGCCCGGAAATCAAGGTGATCGGTGTCGAGCCGGACGATTCCAATTGCCTGCAGGCGGCCATGGCAGCCGGCGAGCGCGTGGTGCTGCCACAGGTCGGGCTGTTTGCCGACGGCGTGGCGGTGGCGCAGATCGGCCAGCACACCTTCGATATCTGCCGTCACCATGTGGATGAGGTGGTGACTGTCAGCACCGACGAGATCTGTGCCGCAATCAAGGATATCTATGACGATACCCGCTCGATCACCGAACCTGCCGGCGCGTTGGGTGTGGCTGGCATCAAGAAGTACGTCGAGCTGTACGGCGTGACTGGCCAGACCCTGGTGGCCATCGATTCGGGTGCCAACGTCAACTTCGACCGCCTGCGCCATGTGGCCGAACGTGCCGAGCTGGGTGAAAAGCGCGAAGCGATCATTGCCGTGACCATCCCGGAGCGCCCCGGTAGCTTCAAGGCCTTCTGCGAGGCCATCGGCAAGCGCCAGATCACTGAATTCAACTACCGCAAGCATACCTCCGACGAAGCGCACATCTTCGTTGGCGTGCAGACCCACCCGGAAAACGACCCGCGCGCGGCATTGGTACAGCAACTGACCGAGCAGGGCTTCCCGGTAACCGACCTGACCGACAACGAGCTGGCCAAGCTGCATATTCGCCACATGGTCGGCGGGCATTCGGCGGGTGCCAGCGACGAAATGGTCCTGCGCTTCGAGTTCCCCGAACGGCCGGGGGCGCTGTTCAATTTCCTCAACAAGCTGGGCGGGCGCTGGAATATCTCGATGTTCCACTACCGCAACCACGGCGCGGCTGACGGGCGCGTGGTGGCAGGGCTGCAGGTGCCGGAGGACGAGCGGCACCTGGTGCCGGCGGCGTTGGCCAAGATCGGCTACCCGTACTGGGACGAGACTGATAACCCGGCTTACAAGCTGTTTCTGGGCTGAGCAGCTAAGCTGAGCCAGATATCTCGTCTTTTGTAGGAGCGGCCTGGTGTCGCGATGGGCCGCAAGGCGGCCCCGGCAATGTGTGAGCATGGCCGAGACCCCGGGGCCGCTTTGCGGCCCATCGCGACACAAGGCCGCTCCTGCACAGAGAAAGGCTGCTGCCAACATGGCCTGGTAAAGGACAATTCGCACATGGAACACCTGACCACCTTCAAGACCCTGCACATCCTCGCCACCGTAATCCTGCTGCTGGGCGCCCTGGGCCTGGCAATCTGGACCGTACGCGCCCGTCGCCAGGGCGATGCCGAGGCCTACGCCAAGCTGCTGCGTCGGCCGCTGGTGTTCGTCTGGCTGGTGATGGGCCTGTGCCTGGTGAGCATGCCGTTCAGCGGCTGGTGGCTGGTACACCTGGTGGGGTGGCCGCTGGGGCAGGCCTGGGTGCTGGCGTCCAGCGTCATCTATATATTCGGCGCGTTTGCCGTGTGGTGGCTGCTGGTGCGGCTGAACCGGCTGCGCAAGGCCGAGGTAGTGGGGTTGCGTTTTACCTTGGCGCTGGCGGTGTTCAGTGGGGTCTGCTTGCTGTCCATCGCCGGGCTGATGGGCGCCAAGCCCGTCTGAAGGCCTTGTGCTCGTTGTGCCGGTCCGTTCACGGGTAAACCCGGGCCCGCACAGGGTGCCTCAATCGCGCAACGAGAGCACCGGCCAGCCGCGCTTCTCGGCCTCGGCCCGCAGGTTCGGGTCCGGGTCGACCGCCACCGCCTGCGTTGCCCGCTGCAGCAACGGCAGGTCATTCATCGAGTCGCTGTAAAAGCAGCTGTTCTCCAGGTCGAAGCCGTTCTCCAGCATCCAGCGTTCCAGCCGCGTCACCTTGCCTTCACGGAAACAGGGTATATCGGTACTACGCCCGGTATAACGGCCATCACGCATCTCGCATTCGGTCGCCAGCAACACGCGAACCCCCAGGCGCCGGGCAATCGGCGCGGTGACGAAGCGGTTGGTGGCGGTGATGATCACCAGCTGGTCGCCCGCTTTGCGGTGTTGCTCCAGCAGGGCCAGCGCCTTGGGCAGGATGATCGGCTCGATGCAGTCGCGCATGAAGTCGCGATGCCATTCGTCGAGCTGGGCCACGGACGTTGCCGCAAGGATTTCCATGGAAAAGGCCAGGTAGGCCTGCAGGTCCAGCGTGCCGTTCAGGTAGTTCTGGTAGAAGGCATCGTTGCGTTGCTTGTAGGCAAGCGGGTCGACGATGCCGCGCTCGCACAAGTAATCACCCCAGGCATGGTCGCTGTCGCCACCGAGGAGGGTATTGTCCAGGTCGAATAAAGCCAGGCGCATCGCGGTCACTCGCATCAGCCACAGGGTAGGCCCGCAGAATACGGAGTTTTCACACGGCTGCACATAAGCTTGGCGGGCGCGTTGCTGCGCTCGCAAGCTTTGTGGAACAATGCGGTGACATGCGTTTGCGAGGTTGCTGCCGTGATCGACCCGGATGGTTTTCGCCCCAATGTCGGAATCATTCTCACGAATGATGCCGGGCAGGTGCTATGGGCTCGACGGATCAACCAGGATGCCTGGCAATTTCCCCAGGGTGGCATCAACCCTGACGAGACGCCGGAAGACGCCCTGTACCGCGAGCTGAACGAAGAAGTTGGCCTGGAACGCGATGATGTGGAAATTCTTGCCTGCACCCGTGGCTGGTTGCGTTATCGTTTACCCCAGCGACTGGTACGCACGCATAGCCAGCCGCTGTGCATCGGCCAGAAGCAGAAGTGGTTCCTGCTGCGCCTGGTCAGCAACGAACAACGGGTGCGGATGGACCTGACCGGCAAGCCGGAATTCGACGGCTGGCGCTGGGTCAGCTATTGGTACCCGCTGGGCCAGGTTGTGACATTCAAGCGCGAGGTCTACCGACGCGCCCTGAAAGAGCTAGCACCGCGTCTGCTGACGCGCGACTGACGACGGAGTTCGACCCCGAGCCATGCTCAATACGCTGCGCAAGATCGTCCAGGAAGTAAACTCCGCCAAAGATCTCAAGTCGGCGTTGGGGATCATTGTCTTGCGTGTCAAGGAGGCCATGGGCAGCCAGGTCTGCTCGGTCTACCTGCTCGACCCGGAAACCAACCGCTTCGTGCTGATGGCCACCGAAGGCCTGAACAAGCGCTCCATCGGCAAGGTCAGCATGGCCCCCAACGAAGGCCTGGTTGGCCTGGTCGGTACCCGGGAAGAGCCGCTGAACCTGGAAAACGCCGCCGATCACCCGCGTTACCGCTACTTTGCCGAAACCGGCGAAGAGAAATTCGCCTCCTTCCTTGGTGCACCGATCATCCACCACCGCCGGGTGGTCGGGGTATTGGTCATCCAGCAAAAGGAGCGGCGCCAGTTCGACGAGGGCGAGGAAGCCTTCCTGGTCACCATGAGCGCGCAGCTGGCCGGGGTTATCGCCCATGCCGAGGCGACCGGCTCGATCCGCGGCCTCGGCCGTCAGGGCAAGGGCATCCAGGAAGCGCGCTTCGTCGGTGTGCCGGGCTCGCCTGGGGCCGCCGTGGGGCGCGCGGTGGTGATGCTGCCGCCGGCCGACCTGGAAGTGGTACCGGACAAGACCGTCGATGACATCGACGCCGAACTGAGCCTGTTCCAGAACGCCCTCGAAGGCGTGCGCGACGACATGCGCAAGCTGTCCGCCAAGCTGGCTACCCAGCTGCGCCCGGAAGAACGCGCGTTGTTCGATGTGTACCTGATGATGCTCGAGGACGCGGCCCTGGGCGGTGAGGTGACCGAAGTCATCAAGACCGGCCAGTGGGCCCAGGGCGCCTTGCGCCAGGTGGTGGGCGAGCACGTCAACCGCTTCGAGCTGATGGACGATGATTACCTGCGTGAGCGCGCCTCCGACGTCAAGGACCTCGGCCGGCGCCTGCTGGCCTACCTGCAGGAGGCCCGCTCGCAGTCGCTGGTGTATGCCGACAACACCATCCTGGTCAGTGAAGAGCTGACCCCGGCGATGCTCGGCGAAGTGCCGGAAGGCAAGCTGGTCGGCCTGGTCTCGGTGCTGGGCTCGGGCAACTCCCACGTCGCCATCCTGGCCCGTGCCATGGGCATCCCCACGGTGATGGGCCTGGTCGACCTGCCCTATTCCAAGGTCGACGGCATCGAGATGATCGTCGACGGCTACAAGGGCGAGGTGTTCACCAACCCCAGCGAAGTGCTGCGCAAGCAGTACAGCGATGTGGTCGAGGAGGAACGCCAGCTGGCCCGCGGCCTGGATGCCCTGCGCGAACTGCCGTGCGTTACCCCGGATGGCCATCGCATGCCGCTGTGGGTCAACACCGGCCTGCTCGCCGACGTGGCCCGTGCCCAGCAGCGCGGTGCCGAAGGGGTGGGCCTGTACCGCACCGAAGTGCCGTTCATGATCAACCAGCGCTTCCCCAGCGAGAAGGAGCAGCTGGCCATCTACCGCGAGCAGCTGGCGGCATTCCACCCGCTGCCGGTGACCATGCGCACCCTCGACATCGGCGGCGACAAATCGCTGTCGTACTTCCCGATCAAGGAAGAAAACCCGTTCCTTGGCTGGCGCGGTATCCGCGTCACCCTCGACCACCCGGAAATCTTCCTGGTGCAGACCCGCGCCATGCTCAAGGCCAGCGAGGGCCTGAACAACCTGCGCATCCTGCTGCCGATGATTTCCGGCATCCATGAGCTGGAAGAGGCCCTGCACCTGATCCACCGCGCCTGGGGCGAAGTGCGCGACGAAGGGACCGATGTGCCAATGCCGCCGGTGGGCGTGATGGTCGAAATTCCTGCGGCGGTGTACCAGACCAAGGAGCTGGCGCGGCAGGTGGACTTCCTCTCGGTCGGTTCCAACGACCTGACCCAGTACCTGCTGGCCGTAGACCGCAACAACCCGCGTGTGGCCGATCTGTATGACTACCTGCACCCAGCGGTGTTGCAGGCGCTCAACACGGTGGTGCGCGACGCCCACGGCGAAGGCAAGCCGGTGAGCATCTGTGGCGAGATGGCCGGTGACCCGGCGGCGGCGATCCTGTTGATGGCAATGGGCTTCGACAGCCTGTCGATGAACGCCACCAACCTGCCGAAGGTGAAATGGATGTTGCGCCAGGTGAACCTGAGCAAGGCCAAGGAGCTGTTGGTGGAAGCCCTGAGCCATGACAACCCGCAGGTTATCCACAGCTCGCTGCAGCTGGCCCTGAAGAACCTGGGGCTGGCACGGATGATCGGGCCAGAGGCCAATAAAACCCTGTGAAGTGCCGGGGTCGCTTTGCGGTCCTTTCGCGACACGAGTCCGCTCCTACAGAGAATGCAATTGCCCAGGGATACGCGATCCCCTGTAGGAGCGGCCTCGTGTCGCGAAAGGGCTGCAAAGCAGCCCCCTTGGCCCTCAAACCATAAGATCTACTTCCCCCAGGTGGCCACCAAACGGCCCGAAACTGCGCTCAACCAGTCGCCTTCTGCCCTGATCATCGACCAACAGCACGGTACTCGCCCGCGTGCCATAGTTCTGGCTGGCAATGAACACACTCGACAGCAGTTTCTCGGTCGCCAATCCCACCCCGGTCTCCGGCAACTCGCCTTCCGGCGCAGGTTCGGCATCGGCCAGCAAGGCCAGCAACCGCTGCGGGTCTGCCGTCTCCAGCAAACCCTGCAGCCCGCTGCGCGCCTTCACCAGCTTCGGCCATGGCGTATCCAGCCCGGCGTTGGATAACCCGTACACCCCGGCCTCGAGCAAGCGCGGTGCGGCCTCCCGCGCATGCAGGTAGCCAAGCTGTCGGCCATCGCCCACCAACAGGTTGAACCCCGAATACTGATCACTACGGCTGGCCACCTGATCCAGATAGGCCTCGACCCCCAGCTCAGCCTGCAGGTAGGCGGCTACCAGCTCGCCGCGTGAACGTGGACCCAACGGTTGCCGTGGGTCGCGGATATTGGTCAGCGCCGCGAAACGCCCTTGCGGACCCACCCCCAACCAGGTTCCGCCGGCCTCCAGGTCGCGCCCGGCATACACCCCTGGTGCGTCTTCCCAGGCTGCCAGGGCCTGGGTAGGGCGCGCATAGAACTCGTCGCGGTTGGCCGCCACCACCAATGGCAGGGCATGCCCTGGTCGCCAGGCGAATACGATCAGGCACATCGTTCGAGCCTCTGAGTGTTTTTGCCACTGTACCCACAGCGGTGGGGCTGATCCATCCTGACACAGACTTCACTAGAGCGCCGAGCCCGGCTTCCGTTACCATGCCGGATTGTTTTTAGGGGGAAGACGAATGGAATTCGTGCTCTATCTGGTGTTGGGCGCCTGTGCCGGTGTGCTGGCCGGGTTGTTCGGTGTGGGTGGTGGCATCATCATCGTGCCGGTGCTGGTATTCAGCTTCACCTTGCAGGGGTTCGATGCCTCGGTGCTGACTCATCTGGCGGTCGGTACATCGCTGGCAACCATCGTCTTCACCTCGATCAACGCCGTGCTCGAACACCATCGCAAAGGCGCGGTGCAGTGGCCGATCTTTGCCTGGATGACCCTCGGCATTCTCATCGGCGCCGGTATCGGCGCCAAGACCGCCTCGCTGATCCAGGGGCCGCTGCTGCAGAAGATCATTGGCGTGTTCGCCCTGGTCATCGCCGCCCAGATGGCCCTGGACCTCAAGCCCAAGGCCAGCCGTGGCATCCCCGGCAAACCCGCGCTGGTCGGTGCCGGTGGGGTGATCGGCTGGGCCTCGGCCATTTTCGGCATTGGCGGTGGTTCGCTGACCGTGCCGTTCCTGACCTGGCGCAGCCTGCCCATGCAGCAGGCGGTGGCCACGTCCTCGGCCTGCGGCCTGCCGATTGCCGTGGCCAGTGCCCTGAGTTTCATGCTGCTGGGCTGGAATGAGGCGCACCTGCCGGCTCATAGCCTGGGTTACGTGTACTTGCCGGCGCTGGTCGGCATTGCCGTGACCAGCATGTTTTTCGCCCGCTTCGGCGCGCGCCTGGCGCACAAGTTGTCGCCACGTTTGTTGAAGCGCCTGTTCGCAGCCTTGCTGTTCTGCGTCGGGCTCAGCTTTCTGATTTGAACCGAGAGGAAGTTCCATGCTGCCTTACCCGCAGATAGATCCCGTGGCCGTAGCCATCGGGCCGCTGAAAATCCATTGGTACGGCCTGATGTACCTGGTCGGCATAGGGGGTGCCTGGTTGCTCGCCTCGCGCCGGCTGAACCGCTTCGACCCCACCTGGACACGCGAAAAGCTCTCCGACCTGGTGTTCTGGCTGTCGATGGGGGTGATCGTCGGTGGCCGGCTGGGCTACGTGCTGTTCTACGATCTGCACGCCTACCTGGCCAACCCGACGCTGATCTTCGAGGTCTGGAAAGGCGGCATGTCGTTCCACGGCGGCTTCATCGGCGTGATGCTGGCGGCCCTGTGGTTCGGCAAGCGCAACAACAAGTCGTTCTTCGAGCTGATGGACTTCGTCGCCCCGCTGGTGCCGATCGGCCTGGGCGCCGGGCGCATCGGCAACTTCATCAACGCCGAGCTGTGGGGCAAGCCGACCGATGTGCCGTGGGCGATGATCTTCCCGCCGTTCAGCGACCCGGCGCAGCTGCCACGTCACCCGTCGCAGCTGTACCAGTTCGCCCTCGAGGGCGTGGCGCTGTTCGTCATCCTCTGGCTGTTCTCGCGCAAGCCGCGGCCAACCATGGCGGTGTCGGGCATGTTCGCGTTGTTCTACGGCATCTTCCGCTTCATTGTCGAATTCGTCCGCGTACCGGATGCCCAGCTCGGCTACCTGGCCTGGGGCTGGCTGACCATGGGTCAGATTCTGTGCGTGCCGATGATCCTGGCTGGCCTCGGCCTGATCTGGTGGGCTTATAATCGCAAGCCCACGGCGAAACCCGCCTGATTAATCCCACGGCAGGGGCGATCCTCCTGCCGTTCTTGCTACAGGTAAGCCATGAAACAGTATCTGGACCTGGTCCGCGACGTCATCGAAAACGGCACGCTGCAGGGCAACCGCACCGGCATCCGCACCATCAGCCTGCCGGGCGCCATGCTGCGTTTCGACTTGCAAAAGGGCTTCCCGGCCATCACCACGCGCAAGTTGGCGTTCAAGTCGGCGATCGGCGAAATGGTCGGTTTCCTGCGCGGTGTGAAAAACGCCGGTGAATTCCGCGAACTGGGCTGCAAGGTGTGGGACCAGAATGCCAACGAAAACGCCCAGTGGCTGGCCAACCCGTTCCGCCAGGGCCAGGACGACCTGGGCGAGATCTACGGCGTGCAGTGGCGCCAGTGGCCGGGCTACAAGCGCATCCCGCTGAGCAACCCGGCGGCCATCGAGATGGCCGAGCAGGCAGGCTTCCGCCGCATTGCCCAGGACGAGGAGGACGGGGTCGCCTTCGTCATCCTGTACAAGGCCATCGACCAGGTGCGTCAGTGCCTGGACACCATCGCCAACGACCCGGGCAGCCGGCGCATCCTGTTCCACGGCTGGAACTGCGCGCAGCTGGACGAAATGGCGCTGCCGCCATGCCACCTGCTTTATCAGTTCCACCCGAACGTGGAGACCCGGGAAATTTCCCTGACCCTCTACATCCGCTCCAACGACCTGGGCCTTTTATATGACGCAGCTAATAACGCACAGTACGTGCTAGCAGCGTAAAAAAATTTGCCTCTCTCCCGACTTTATCTTGACCTTGACAAGTTGCACATTCTGCATAGGATGGGCGGCCTTCAAAAGGGGGTAGTCGGTGAAGGTTGTAGTCACACAAAATCAAATGATCGACCTAGGCGGGTCGATGCTCAACGAAGACGGGCCACACGCAGCTGGCCTGGCATCCGTGACGGCGGTGGGGCTTTTTGACTCAGAAGAGAGGCTCGTTCCGCTTGTAAGTGAGTACCTCACCCAAGCTATTAAAACCGCGAATCTCTCCTTTGCTTCTGCTGAAACATATGGGCGAAATATCGGCTACTTGCTCGAAAACCTTAAAGGAACTACCACGTTCCACAATTCATCTTGGGATGAAATCCTCCTCAATGTAAGCCAGCAGGGAATCGCCAGATACTTCATTCATCTGCGCGAGGTTGAAGGTTTGTCGTCGGTAACTATCCGGAACAGAGATGGTTGTTACGCTGCCCTATTCAACGACTTCTTGTGTGTTGGCCGCAATCATCAACCCGCTCTGCGAGAAGATAATCCGTATGCAGCTGGATTCATTTCCCCGCCGCCGAAGAAGAAACTGATCGAGCCATGTTCGCTCAAAGATCTGAAGGCACTCATCTTGAGCACTGAAAGTGAAAGGGAACGGGTTCTCCTGCAGACAATATTTGATGCGGGTATTCGTCGGAGCGAGGTTGGCAGGATTACTCTTGGTGCGGTCAACAAAGCCCTGGAATTCTCCCGCGCTAACTTCATCGGTGAAAACGATATTGAGTGGATACATCCCGATTATTGCCCACTTTTCATCGAGGGTAGCAAGGGGCGCGGGCAAGAGCTTAAAGAGCGATATGCAATTGTGAGTAAGTCTACGCTTGAACGTATCAAGCGCTATCATGCTACTCCTTTGTACCGAAAATACGCGAGACAGTATGAGTCCGCCGATGTCACTCCCTGCTTTTTCAACTCAGAGGGCTCTCCATTCAACGCAGATTCTGTCAGCAAACTGCTTGAGCGGGTATCGGAGCGAGCTATAAAAAGTAAGCGGCTAGATCGCAGTGTCTCTCCGCACAAGCTTCGCCATGGACATGGGTACGAAATCATGACCAGCCCTGACTTGGGTAAGACCTATTTGGATAATCTGGTCGCGGCTCAGTTGTCGTTGGGGCATAGCAGCAGCGCCACTACCGAAAGGCATTACCTTCAACTTCCGCAAGAAGTCTTCCGCATCTGCCATTCCTCTAATGGAAAGATAGCAACTAAGGAAAGTAGCATGGCGGCCCTCGTTGCCGAGACCGCGCTCAAAATCCGTTTGGGAGATAAAAAATGACTACTCATGAGCGCGCCATCGGAGGCATGCGGGTATACAGCTGGTTGAAGGAGCTGGAAGAGGATCCGCACGGTTACTACGAGATCGAACTTAGTGATAATGATAGCGGAATGTATGCTCCGCTCACGCTAAGTGCTTCTTATATTGCAAGCAAAGATCTTAACCCGTCACTTGAGGTATTCGAGTTGGCGGAACAGAAAATCATCTTGGATATGTGCATCAGTGGAGCAATCCATCTTGGTGAGTCTGCTGCGGGGTGCAATTGGCGCCTAAAGGTCTTGGGTTGGTACAAGAGCCTTCCAGAGGAGGATAAGCGCAAGCTTCCTATTTTCGGCAACAAGCTGAGCATTCGTCGCGGTCTTACATTGGTGCCAGGCTTAGAGGGCATTGAGTCCCAGCTGAGTCGCTACGCCAGCGTTGCCAGCGCTTATAATGAAATCAACCAAGACCTTCAGCGCCTTGGAGTAATCTCCAGCGACTACCAAACTGTCAAAGAGCGGCGCGAAAACAAAGAAGAATACGTTCCTCAGGAACCTATCCTCGTTGATTTTAAGCGCCTGCGAATGAAAGAGTTCGTGACCGTAGCCGACCTTGAGGCAGCCTCAGAGGTTAAGCCATTCAATGATCTCAAGCACGCATTTGCAATTGCTTCGTTGAAAACGGCGAGCGATTCGGGCGAGCGCAACTACCTCGACGCGTTCAACCTTGTGTCGCGGTTTTTCCTTGAGCGTGGGCTCACCGGAGGCGAGCCTATTGCTGCTACCTTGGATGCGTTTATCCTTCCTCGCTTCTATAGCCATCTGGAGCAGATGATTGTCCGTGGTGAATCGTCTCCAAGCTTTGCCAATACTCTGCTCAGTGCGTTTCGTAAAACGCTCACCACTATCAAGAACCTGAAGGGCTACGCTGGGCCTGACTTTGTCAACTGCCAGGGGTTCGATGCTGACCGAGTCACTGATCAGTATCGTCCGTATACAAGTTCCGAGCGTCGACGGATCGCCGCATGCGTAGATGAAGACATCTTGCGCAACAATGCGCTCGCGCAGCCATATCAGTTATCCGGTGTTGGTGAGGATCCTGTCGGCTCCAATGGCCAAGTGAAAAAGGGATTCGGTACGCTCGACAATGCCCGGTGGATTTTCGAAAACAAACTGAACTGCAATGTGGTAGGTACGAGATCGAGAACTAGGGGTGATTCATACACTGATGCCTTCTGGGGCATCGTTAGTCGTTCTGGTGTAGGCCTGCGTGAGCTCCTAGAGAGCTGGGGTACGCATTATGTTATCGACTCCCAAGTTATCGCACCGTATGCGATTAAATTGGGACAAATAACGGGTCTTAATGCGGATTCGCTAAAATATCTGAATTTGGACGACTTCGAGCCGCAGCATGAGCTGACCGGGCGTGCCTGCTTGAAATATTGGAAGGAGCGCTCAGGGGGCGGAAAGGTGATGCCCGTTGATCTATTTGATGCGGATATCACCTGGCTCACCACTTCTCAGGCTGAAGCGGTAGCGAAAGTCTTCAAGGACGTGGAGGCCCTCACCGAGGGGTTCCGTGGCGCTGCGCCTGAGAAAGCGAGAAACAGCCTATTCATCTGGCAATCGAGTTCGCCCGGCGCTTTCCTTGAGGTTAAGTCGTTTACCACGGGTAAGAACGGGTTCGTAACGGTCGTTTTCAACAGCTATGCGCAGCGAAAGGGCATCCTCAGCGATGAAGGCACCCCGCTCAACCTTACTCCCGCACGCCTACGTCCGAGCTTCATCAGCGAGCTGGTTGAGCGTGGTGTGCCGATTCGTGAAATCCAGTTGATTCTGGGCCACAAACACATCAAGACCACCCAGGCATACCTCGATCGGATGGACTTCAACACCATTGCGCGTGCCAAGCTAGATGTGGCGCTACGGCAGCTTCACGACCGTGCGGTTGGGGCAGCAGACCTGGCTATTGCGCCCAAGCCGAACGAGACACAGTCCGCAAATCTTATCGAGGTCGTACAGCTCGATGCTCCAGTGGTAGTGTTCAAGACGCCATTGGCAAGCTGCAAGAACATCTTCAACCCCCCAGATTTCATCAAGAAGTTGAGCACTTATGTACCTGGACGGCCATGTTCCATGTACAACATGTGCTTGGGCTGTGAGAATGTCCTGCTCACTGCTTCCAACCTGCCTGAGCTATTTGCCATGGAGCGGGATTATCGAAAACTTGCTGAGGTCAGCCGAGTGATGGATACCCCTTATGGGCATGTAGTGCATGAGAATTTGTCGCTGCTCGAAAGTATCCTTGGTGATAAATCTGATTTTACTGCTGATGAGCTTGCCGAAGGTCGTCGTCTCGCTGAGTTCGTAGATACAACTATTCTTATTGATGGCGTGGGGTTGTAGTATATGGAACAGTTCGAATTTTCAACTCTACTGTCTTTCGCCAAGTACCGAGAAACCGTATCTGCGATTCTGCTTCAGTTGAAGTCAGGTGATGATGATATTGCTTCGGGTGAAGCTCTCAAATTTCTGAATTATATTCAGTCATTACAGGTATCCAAGCTTTCCGCCTTTGTTTCGCCGGTCTGGGACTTCAATGCGGACTATCCGAATGCATCACGGCACATTCGCGGAGCGAAGCTGCGAATGGACTTCACAAAGTACCCGAATATTCCTGAGTTTGCGATGCTTGAGTTGCGAACTGCCTTCATGCTTATTTTGAAGGGGATTAGTGGAGTGCCGGAGCAAGGAAGCTCCATGCGAATTTCCAAGGCGCTTCCAAAACCTAATACAGTAATAGCTAGATTCGAAGCTGGATTACGATTCTTAGATAAAACCTTTTCGGCTGCAGTCCAAGAGTTAGGGCGGGAACATGTTGAACGCGAATTTCTGTCGGTTCACATGCTGCCTTCTCACTTGTACGAGGAAGCTGCGAAAGACTTTGAATATGTCTTTGATAATGCTTTGGAAGTTTTTTTTAAAGGGCTTCGCTCTGGATATCTCGTAGAGAATGTCTTTGGCTCATGCTTGCCAGTTGTAAACCTTTCAACGCTAAAATGGAAGCTTCTTGGTAAAGCTAAACGTCCTGAGGGAGAGGAGAAAAAGAAGCGACAGGTGCTTCCAAACGACGTTTTTGAAGTATCCTCGCGCGCTTCCTCGCTGGCCATCGTCGATTTTCTTGACGCTATGGGTGAAAGGGTTGTCGATACTCTTACTTTGAGTCGGCGCAACTCGGAAAAACAATTATTAAGTCATATATATGGATTGTGTCCGCTCAAGTTTAACGTGTATGTTTATAAGCGTCTTGCGTACAAGGGTTTTCCTAAGAGTGAAGTCTCCAAGGTGGTTGGGGATACGTTTTTTGATTTAAGCTATTACTTTTTTACAGACGCTCTAGATGCGGTGAAGATGTATTCTGAAGATACTGGCTCAAAGATTGACGATGGGTTTAGGTATTATTTGAATTATGTTAACTATGCTTGTATGTACGTCATTGGCCAGTATACAGGCATGCGCCCTTCTGAATATGCCGAACTTTTGGCGAGTTCCTGCTTAATATTTGATGGCACTTACTGGGTGTTGAGAAGTAATGTCAGTAAGCAAGAAGATAACCTAGTCGAACTCTTTGATGACTTCTGGTTGGCGATTCCGATTGTTCGCGATGCTGTGCGTGTTGCTCAGTTACTTGCCAAATATAAGAATAACGATTTCATTTTTTCGAACGTCGACACGGTGCCCTTTGGCAAGCAGGGTCAGCCGCTTGGTGGTGCCGGCTCCAAGGAGACGCTAGATAAATTCTTCAAGAAGGTTCTGACTCCTGAGCAGTTCTCCGACCTCGACTTCAATGCTTATATGATGCGGCATACGCTCGCCTATCAACTGTACCGTGCGGATGTGGGCCTTCCCTTCATCTCTCACCAGCTGAAGCATTTCGGCGAAATCGTAGGGGTGGGCCATTCTGAGCGGGGTTTCAGTAAGACAACGCTGGGATACGGCGAGATCGCTGACATGCTGACGAAGAACGGAGGCAAAGGCGTCAGCGGCAAGTCCTTTCGACATGACGCCGAGGTTGAGAGCATCAAGCAGCGATTCGATCCTGATGGCAGTTATGCCGGTGTGAACGCTGCAGCCCACAAGGAGCGTTTGCAGAGGGTCTTCAAAGGTTACATGGCATCCGGACACACCAAGGACGATATCTTTGAGGCCATGGCTGAACAGCACATCGCTGTCATCAGCGTGGGCCAGGGCTTCTGCTACGGTGGCGGGCCCATGGAGTTCGATGAATCGATCCCCTGCATCGGCGGGCTTCGCTGCAACCCGAACCGTTGCGAAAATGCTGTCGTCAGCAAGGCCAACGCCCCTGCCTGGCGAGATGTGTATTATCAAAACAAGAAGCTGCTGGAGAACCTTGAGTACGCCCATCTGCATGCCCAAAGCAAAGCTGCAATGGAAGAGGCCTACGGGGTGCTTGAGCTGCTGGGAGAAGAACTCTGATGACGGATTCCCACGCTTTCGATCAGAAAAACAAAGAAGATTTTGATCGTTATTCTGAGCTGCTCGCGCAAGCGCTTCTGGATATCGCGGCGAATGACTCACTGAAAGCAACGGCGGCAGAACTGAGCCGGCTAACGGGTATTCACCGCAATACTATCAGGCAGCGTGTATGGCCTCTGGAACGGCTGGAGACCATCAAAGAAAACCGGCGCATTGAAGTTCTTCGCCAACAGGTCACAAAAAAGAAACCAGTTGATCCTGTGGTGCTTCTGACTGAAAAGCTGGAGAACGCAAGGGTTGAGATTCTTCATTGGTTCACTAAGTGCAGGGATGCGGAGGAAGAGCATCAGAAGAGCGAAAGAAAATATATTAACATGGTAAGTTCTCGAGATACTTATCAAAACCTTCTGGCGGATGCTAACAAGCGGCTCTTGGACTCGCAGAAGGAAATTGATAGACTCAAGCAGGTTATCAGTATCCTGGAAGCTGCCCAGGCGGAGAAAATTTCATGAAAAGCTACCTGGAACTACTGACAGACGTTCTAGAAAACGGTGCGGTCAAAGATGATCGCACTGGTACCGGTACTGTGAGTGTCTTTGGTCGTCAGTTTCGCCATGACTTGTCGAAAGGCTTTCCATTACTTACAACTAAGAAGCTGCATTTCAAGAGTATTGTTAATGAGCTGATTTGGTTCCTTAATGGTGATACCAATATTAAGTGGCTCAATGAGAATGGCGTGAAGATTTGGAATGAGTGGGCCACCGAAGACGGTGATCTAGGCCCGGTCTATGGCAAACAGTGGACAGCCTGGCCTACCAAGGACGGCAAGACGATCAATCAGATCGACTATGTCGTCAATGCGCTGAAGACGAACCCTAATAGCCGACGGATCTTGTTCCATGGGTGGAATGTCGAGTTCCTCCCTGATGAGAAGGTGAGCCCGAAAGAGAACGCCAAAAACGGCAAGATGGCACTCCCTCCGTGCCACCTGCTGTACCAGTTCTATGTTGTGAACAACAAGCTGTCTTCACATTTATTCATCCGTTCGTCCGACAGCTTCCTCGGCCTGCCATACAATACGGCGTCCTTGGCGTGCTTGACCCACATGCTGGCTCAGCAGTGCGACCTGGATGTAGGTGAGATCGTGATTTCGTTGAGTGATGTCCACATCTACTCCAATCACATGGAGCAGGTGAAAACTCAAATCGCTCGTGAGCCTCGGCAGCTGCCTGAGTTGAAGCTGCTTCGCAAGCCGGCATCGATTTACGATTACAAGTTCGAAGATTTCGAACTCGTTGGCTACGACCCGCACCCTCACATCGCGGCAGCCGTCTCGGTCTGATTGACCTGGCATACGATTACCGGCCCTATGGGTCGGTTGTCGTGTTCAGCTGACTTCCCGCCGGCAGTACAACTCGGGGAGCCTACAGCGCCCCCTGGTGAGAATTTGAAGGCTCAACTGCTCAGGCCTTCCGCTCCCCCGCTGGCATGTGCCAGAACTTGTGGACGGTGGAATAAGGCATCCCCAGCTTCACTGAGGTCGCTTTCTGGCTGAGGCCTTCAGCCTTGCAGTCGAGGATTGCTTTGATCCTGTCTGGAGGAGTCGGCGGCTTGCCGGATTTGGCTGCTATCAGACTCCCATTCGAGAATTGCGCAGGCAGGCTTTCCATCACACGCATCTCACGAAGCTTACTCAGCTCTGTCCAGAGGTGCGTCATGAACTCTTCAAGTTGTTCTTGGCGCTCGTAGCAAGCGGCAGCTGCGAGGAGTGCTACCGAGTCGACGTCCAAGCGTTTACTGATGTCTTCGAGCATCTCGAAGCTGATGTTGGATTTCGCGTGCTCGATCCTGTGCAAATGCCGAGGCTCCACCGTGGATGCGAGCTGTTCTTGGGACAGGCCGCGAGCGGCACGAGTGGTGCGGAGCACGGCTGCCAGGGTGTATCGCGTTGGCATGGTAGAGCTTCCCGCAAAGGGAAGCATAAGGCCACACTGAAAATTCTACATCCACGTACTATAGGCAGTGAATGTAGAATGGTGTTATGGTGGCGCCATCCGTTCCCGCATGTGGCTTTTGTTCTCAAAGCACGATCATCCGTGGGCGCGAGATTGTCAATTTATATGAATTGTTTAAGGGCGAAGTGCTAGCTAGATGCCCGCGATTGATAGGTGGAGTGTGTTGTGCTGGTCACCCAAAGAACCGAACTACGAGGGCAGTTTTTAGCTCTGGACAGCCTGAATTTGTTTTGGGATTCAGCAAGCCTCAATCCTGATTGCTATTACTTTGTCGTTGAAGGAAGTGGCTTCGTTAATGGCTGTTTAGGCCCCTCCGTGCGTTTGGTGTCGAGCGTTGAGGTTGTAGATTCCCTCTGCAAAGGGGATGCAGTGGATTTTTTAAGCGTTAATAAAGTCCAGCTACTCGCCCCTCCAGCGATGACCAATCAATCCGAGTTCTCGATGAAGCTGCTCTCCGAAATTCGGATCAAGGAAGGTACCCAGCCGACCCCGGTGTACGAATTTGTCACGAGTGATGGCCACGTCTATTCGAGCGCGAGAGGCTGAATCATGGTCATCTCGTTGGATGAGATAACGGAGTTTCTTTACGGCGCCGGGGAGCTATTGGAGGGTTGGACAGGTACGAGAGTTGACCTAGTTCAAGCTGCGCACGAACGCTTTTCAGGTAAAGCGTTTTGCCTGGTGCAGCGCTGGATTCTGGTAGAGCTGCCTCCGGAAGAGGTTGAGACGTTACCGAATGGAATAGCGCCCATGGTGATCTTTGCCCATGACGTGATCCATGACAGCCGGAGGCGCTTTGCGCCACGCTCCTGGGTGAGATCCACGTATGCGGTTTCGTTCGAGCACCCGTGCATGTTTGAAACGAAAAGCACGGTCTACCTTCTCGTCGGAGATGGTTACAGGAAGCAGGCGAAGCTCGAGCTGGTTTTGTCGTTGCAGCCGTAGAGCATTCCAGATTTTTGAGCCCGGCCCCCTCTGGGTGGCCTTGGATGGGCGACGTAGCCTTCCGCAGCGTGGAGTACGGGGTTCCGTATGAAGGTTTTGGTTTTTTCTGATTTGCACTTGGAGTTTGCTGACTTCCAGCCACCTTCAGTAGACGCGGATCTCGTTGTACTTGCAGGCGACATTTCAGTGCGTAGCCGGGGTGTGCATTGGGCAAATGAGGTCTTCGATTGCCCGGTGATTTATGCCTGCGGCAACCACGAGCATTACGGCGGAAACGTTGACCGGACGTTGGCCAAAATGTGTGAGGCTGCTGCGCACCACGTGCATGTGCTGGACAACCAGAGCATCGTCATTGGCGGCGTCCGTTTTTTGGTCGCTACGGCTTGGACGGATTACACCGCAACCGGTGATTACAGGGCCGCGATGCGGGAGTGCGCAGAGTGGATGACTGACTTCAAACGGATCCGCGTCGGTACCGGCTACAGCAAGCTTCGCCCAGTCGACCTCATTGCCCGGAACATTGCTGCTCGTGCTTACCTGGCCTCAGAGCTCGCCAAGAGCTTTGACGGTTCGACCGTCGTGGTCACGCACCATTGCCCTATCCCTGAGGTCGCCGGGAGTGGTCATGAGGGTCACTTGGGGGCTGCTTATTTCAATGCTTGGCACGACTTGGTAGCGCAGGCCGACGTGTGGATTTTTGGTCATACGCATCACGCGGTGGACAAAGTCGTTTTTGGCTGCCGTGTGGTCTCCAATCCGAAAGGATATCCGGGTGAGCGTACGGGGTTTTCTCCGGAGTTCACCGTCGATATTTGAAAGCCGCTTAAGCGGTCAGCACCAAGTGCATTGGTATGGTTTAGACGCATTAACAGGATGTGTGAATGGCAGATCAAATGAAGGAATACTGCGGTGAAGAGCTCTCTACTTTTCAACTCAAACGGGTCATCCGGGCAATGGCTCAGAAGTACCCTATGCCCATCACGGCTTACCTGAGTGATGTGGTCATCTCGTCCGACTGCGCGCTCGGTGTTGTTTTTGGTCAGATGGTTCAAGGACATGGGTCGCACATGCGTGGCTACACGCTGAGGACGGAGCCGATCTACACCCTGTCGAAGATAGGGCGGTATTGGGTGATCTCCTCGAAATGCGGGAATTACGTGCTGACGACCTTCAGGCGCGGCACAGGCCGTGACAGCCTTCGAGCATTGATCGCAACAGCCGACGAGCCGGATTCGCGTTCAGCAAGGCAGCCAGGCGCCTTGACGGGCGCCTGAAGACGCGAATGGTTCATCAACTGACCGTCGAAAGCAGCGTCCGCAGGAAATCTTTTCGGCGCTGGATGCTGCTCAGGATTACGTAGTCCCTTTCGCCGTCTGGGCGGAGATGGCCAGCTTCGACCAGGCCGAAGATGAAGCCTTCTGCCTTGGCTCTTGCCACGCAAAGGTCTTGCTCGGTTGTGCAGCTGTGAATGTCATCAACGAGGCGTTTCCAGCACTCGCTCTGACGCCTGCCGGTGGCATCGGCGGCGAAAGCGGGCGCATGGATAAGGGACGCGTAATAGCCAGGACGCGAGGTGGTGCTCAAGGAGGGTTCTCCTAGGGAATGGGGATGGCAAGGCTATCACGCGTTTATTCATTCGCCTGTTAACAGTCCGGCCATGGAGCGCTCAGTTCAGACGTAGCAACGATCACGCAAGGAGATTGAAATGGTCAAAAGCCGCATACCGCTCTCTAGCTGTCCAATCGAGGAAACTCCAGCGATCACCATCCCAAGCAGCGTCGCAAACGCAATGGAACGTTCCTTTGGGGTCGAGATAACGGGGTACTTGTCGAGTGTGCGATATGGGGCCGGTGAGCTATCCCTCAAAGGGATCGTTTTCGGTGATCGCGAGCGTCGCTTCGAGGATGGATCGTCGATCATCACATCAATCGTCCTCGACTTCCAAGAGCTTCAGGGCTTCTTGGTTGTACGAACCTTACGCAGTGTCTATGTGGTGTGCGATTGGGCTGGCGAATGCGCTCGTGAGAATTCGGAAACCAGGCACTGAGTGTATGGCTTGAGTCCTGATGAGCGAGTTAAAGAGTGGGATAAGGAATGAAGCTCTCGCGATTAGATGAACCTAACGAAATTGTCGACGTCACTTGTGACGGCTGTGGGTGTTCTACGCGTGGGAGTGAGGGCGATTTTCAGTTTGGAACACTGCACGGAGCATGGGGTAACGGGGCGACACACCAGAGTGAGGTGTACGAGTTGCACCTCTGTGAAAGCTGCTTCTTCACTCAGCTATCAGGCATCAAGCGAGCGCGGTGGCTCGGCATGATGTTCGAAGAAAAAGCGGACGCCTTCCTGGCCGATGAAGCCTTTGGGCGGATAGAAAACTCCACGAGGGGCAGGGATTGAAGCGGGATCGATGAGGTTTTGCTCTTCGGTAGATCCTGCAGGTGGTTGATGGCCATGAGCCATTGAAAGGCGACTTCCGAAAATATTTTCAAAGACCCCCCTTGAAATTTTTTTTGCGGGACGGAGTATATTATTTGTAATCAAAAATAAGCTGCTCTCTCCCACCTTTCCCCCGTCACTCATCGAATACCCTTCAGCTGCTTCTATTGCTTTGCTTTTTCTTTGTCCATGGCTATTCGCTATTAACAGGAAGGTCGACTGGCTTTTGATGCTTTTTTTATCAAAGGCTACGATGTCTCCTGCCTTGAGCCGTCGTAGTGGTAATCGCTTATCCGGCCGCTAGGCCGGCTAGCTTTTCTATTGACCTCAAATGCAGAGCGGCTTAGATTTTTTTTGAGCAGCCCTTACCACACCTCGGTGGCCGTGACGCCGTTTCCGAGCCCGTTCGTGGTCAATTTGAAGGCACCAATGGGCGGTTTAGGTTGGCGTCGCGGCCGATAGCTCTTGGCTAGCCCAGGTATCTTCCATGAAGGATTATCAGGCCAGGTTGAATGAGGCCACCGCAGATCTTCACTACTGCGATTTGATCTTCACGAGCCAAGAATCTGCTGAGTTGAAACGGCTGGCCAAAGAGCTTCAGGCAGCCGGTCAACACCCAGGACTGGCTGGGGTCGTGAGCTGCATCCTCGAGAATACAGGAGGTGGTAGAGAGGGATGATCGACATACTCAACGCCCCTCAAGCCTGAGTAATCTTGAGCTCACGCCACCCGGAACCTTTGTCCATTGGAGTAGCAGTCATGAAAGACCTCAGCAAAATGCTTCCTCATGATCATCCGATGTACGCGGAAGCCGTCGAGGCGTTGAAGGCGTATCACCAGGCGCAGGATGGCGGTATTACTGGTGCTGAGCTTGAGCGGCTGCGTTTGCTCACTGATCACCGCTTCCAGGCGGTCACGGACTATCAGCTTCAGGCTCTGGGCGGCCCGGCAGTGACCAGTCATTGAACGATGATACTGGTTAGTCAACTGGCACTCTTAAGTATGAGTTTCGAATTAGGCCCAATTGGGCAGTACTTTTTCACTTCGATGTAGCAGTCGAATATGACAAACTATCCTCTTGTTGAAACAACCATCTAGGAAGAAGCATATGTCTCGTCTCGCCGAATTCCGACGCTTAGAGCAGCAACTCGCTCAACAGCTCGCAGAGCTGGAAGCTATGAAAGGTGATTCCGCAATCAAGGCGGAGATGGAATTTGAGGAGAAGCTGCGCGCCTTACTTGGCGAGTATGGCTACACCCTTCGGGATGTCATCAACATCCTGGATCCGCAAGCAGGCAGCCGCCGTCAAGCTCCCCAGCCTCAAGAGAAGTCCGTTCGCAAACCACGTGAAATCAAGGTATACAAAAACCCGCACAATGGTGAGCTAGTGCAGACCAAAGGCGGTAACCACGCTGTTTTGAAAGCTTGGAAAGCTGAACATGGTGCTGAGACTGTGGAGTCGTGGCGCCAGTAATCATCGCGTTTTGATGAGGTGTGGGCCCGATAGATAGCCTCATCTGGTAAATCGCCGACGAGGAAATGAACCCTTCAGCGGTAAATCAATCCCCCGTCGCGGAGAGTCGGAGACCCCGAGCTACACCATTAAAAAAACCGCCTGTTGGCGGTTTTTTTGTTTCCGTCTCGACCTGGCTTGGGCAATCCAAGAACGATCAAATGAAGGGTGTCTTCGTGCTGGTCATTAGCTGGTCTAGCTTCCTTTAGTTGTACCGGTTTCTGATCCGCCCGGGTTAGCGCCCCCTCGCGGCGTCATCCACTCCCTCTGACCGATCACGACAGGCGGTAGCTTGACACCCAAATCACGCAGGCCTAATCTACCTACCAGTAGATAGACAAGCGAGGAGGTACTACTCATGCAGTTCAAAGGTCGTAAGCTTCTGGTTGTAGGTGGTACGAGCGGCATCGGTCTTGAAACCGCACGTATGGTGGCGGAACAAGGCGGCTCAGTCGTGATCGTGGGTAACCGTGCCGAAAAGGCCGAAGCGGCCCGTAAAGAGCTGGCAGCTCTGGTAGGTGAGAATAAGGTCATTGCTTATTCGGCTGACCTCACCGACTTCGCTAGCGTGAAGGGATTGATCGAGAAACTGGCTGCCGAGCACAAGGACATTGATCTGATGGTCAACTCCGCCGGCATCTATTATCCAAAGGCCTTCGTTGAGCACTCGTTGGAGGACTACGACAACTTCCTCAACCTCAATCGCGCCATTTTCTTCCTGACCCGTCACGTAGCTGCAGAATTGGTCGCGCAGAAAAAGCATGGCTCGATCGTAAACGTAACTGCTGCTGCTGCCCGCCAGGCCGTTGAAGGTGTACCCGCATCAGCTTACTCAATGGCCAAGATCGGCCTGGACACGCTCACTCGCCACGCAGGTGCAGAGTTGGCAGAGCATGGTATCCGCGTGAATTCGGTAAGCCCTGGCATTGTGGAAACCAAGATTTTCGAACGCTTCATTCCTGGTGATCAGCTGGATGGTGCCCTGAAGGACTTCAACAATTTCCACCCGCTGGGCCGCAACGGCACTCCGCGTGATGTCGCTGAATCGATCGTCTTCCTGCTGTCGGACAAGGCGTCGTGGGTAACTGGCGCGGTGTGGGATGTTGACGGCGGGGTCATGGCCGGTCGTAAGCAAGGCAAGTAACATACTGGTAGTGGCCGGAATCGCTCTTTTCTGGTCGAGCGATTGTGGCAGGAGAATTTATGACACTGGCAACACGGGACGCATTGATTCAAACCGCTGAAGGGCTGATGCGTACCAAGGGGTATGCGGCATTCAGCTATGCAGATCTTGCCGATGCGGTAGGTATTCGAAAGGCGAGCATTCACTACCACTTCCCGACGAAGGAAGACCTTGGGATTGCGATCGTTGAAGAATATGTATCTCGGGTGGAGGCTGAGTTCGAACGTATCGAAATCAATCACCCAAGTGCACTGGACAGACTTCATGCGTTTTTCGTGTTGTTCCATGCCAGTACTGAAGGTGGGCTTCTACCACTGTGTGGTGCGCTGGCCGCTGAAATGGCTGCGTTGCCCGAGGGGCTGCAGCGACAAACGCGCAGGTTTTTCGATGTGCAGCTGTCCTGGTTGACCGGAGTCATGGAGCAAGGAATCGCCTCAGGAGAAATCACCCGAGGTAGGGGCTCCAGAGAGAAGGCTTATTTGCTGTTGAGCATCCTTGAAGGTTCCAGCTTCATTAACTGGGCCACCAACGAAGATGACCATGTGAACAAGGCAGTAATTTGGATGATCGCAGAGTACTGATCTCTGCAAGAGCACAGGGTCGAAGCGCTGTCCGTGTCGGCCCATTTTTTGGCTAATCTTACCTATCAACTAGTAGGGTGGTAATCATGTCTAGCATGCCTAATTGGGAACAAACCATCACCGACGTCAGTGCCCGCCTGAAAGAGTTCGGCGCACATTCGCCTGACACCCTGCGGGGCGTGGCAATGCTCGGTAACGCCGGCAACAAAACCAATCACCTGGACGCGAAGACTCGCGAGCTGATCGCGCTGGCGGTGGCAGTAACGACTCGCTGTGACGGCTGCATCGCGTTCCATGCAGCGGAAGCCAAGAAGCTTGGCATCACGACCGAGGAAGTCGCTGAGGCACTTGGAGTAGCAGTGAACCTGAATGCCGGCGCGGCGGTTGTTTACAGCACCCACGTGCTGGATGCCATGGATCGTAGCTGATAGCCCAGGCCGTTCTTTGTGACAGCAAAGGTGCAGAGGAAAGTTATGAAAAAGATCACGGTTGAAGTCTATTCCGACTTTGTCTGTCCCTGGTGCTGGATAGCAAAGAAGCGATTGGAGCAGGCAATCGGCGCTCTTCCGAGCGACGTAGAGGTTGAAGTTGTACCCAGGGCCTACCGCTTGGCCAAAGGCATGCAGCCCATCGCATTCGAGAAGGCACTGGTGCTGAAGACAGGTAGCCGGGCTCGTGCACAGGTCTTCATGGAAGCTATTCAGGAAGTCGCCTCTCTTGAGGGCTTGGACTACCGCTTCGATGTGATGCGTTTCGGGGACACCAGTGCGGCGCATCAGTACGTGAAAGCCATTTCGAGTCCGACGCTACAGGCGAAATATGTAGAGCGACTCTACGCAGCTGGAACTACAGAGGGGCGCGACATTTTCGATGAGCGAACACTTAGAGATCTTGCAGCTGAAGTTGGTGCTGCTGACCTCTTTGGATTCGATTCTTCGGAAGCAGCGATTCTCAGCGATGAAGCAACCGTTAAGGGCCTTGGCACCGGCATCCCATTGTTCGTTGTCAATGGCAACCGCTATCTCTCAGGGGCCCAAGAGATTGAGGTGTTCTCCAAGGTGCTGAAATCAGCTGTTGAGGATCTTTCGAACGATGGAGAGAGCGTGAGTGGAGCAAGTTGCTCGATTTCTGGTTGCGAGAGCTGACCAGGCCATCGCCTTCACCTGTTTTTTATTTCTGATTTTTTATCCACGATTTTGAGAGGAACTGAAAATGGACAAGCATCTCAACGGTATCGATGTCGCTGCTCTGCAAGCCTTTGCACAGGGCGTCGCTGAAGATCCAGCCAAGCGTCACGCACGCTTCAAAATCAACACCAAGTGGGAACATCAGACCCGCACCGTGGCGACCATTGACCGCTTCCACCTGAGCGGCACCGACTACCCACGAAACGTCCAGATCGCGGCTGATGAGCCGCTGGAGCTGCTGGGTACCAACTCTGCCCCCAACCCGCAGGAGCTACTCATCTCTGGCCTGAACGCCTGCCTCTCAGTTGGCTATGTGGTGAACGCGTCGGCCATGGGCATCACTATCCACAGTCTGGAAATCGAAACCAGTGGCGAGCTGGATCTGCGTGGCTTCCTGGGCCTGGACGAAAGCGTCAACCCAGGCTTTGACGAGATGAGCTACGTGGTGCGCATCCACACCGATGCACCTGCAGAAAAAGTGGAAGAGCTGCATCGCATCGTCACCAAGACTTCCGTGAACCTCGCCAACTTCTCGAAGGCCATCCGCATGGTGCCCAAGCTGGAAGTTATCGCTGGTCAACCAACCGCCTGATTCACGAAGTTGTTTGCAGAGGTAGATCATGAAAAAGCTGTTTACTCCTTACGACCTGGAAGGCCTCAAACTCGCCAACCGCGTTGTGATGGCCCCAATGACCCGCACCCGGACGGAAGACAATGTGCCGTCCGAGCTGACCGCTCTGTACTACGCGCAGCGGGCCTCGGCGGGCCTAATTATCACTGAAGGCCTGCCGATCTCCGACGAGGGGCGCGGTTACCTGTACACCCCCGGCATTTACACCGACGAGCAGACCCGCGCTTGGCGCGAGGTAACTGATGCCGTTCATGCTAAAGGCGGCAAGATCTTCGCCCAGCTGTGGCATGTAGGCCGGATGTCTCACGAATCGCTGCAGCCTGGCAACGCAGCGCCTGTTTCGGCAAGTGCCGAGCCTGCTGTGGGCACTACGGTTTACGCCTGGACTGCACCCGGTGTGGCTGGCCCGGTCGCACCGAGTGTCCCGCGTGCTTTAACTGTGGATGAGATCCACCGCGTGACCGAAGACTTCGTTGCCGCCGCACTGCGAGCGGTGGATGCGGGCTTCGATGGTGTGGAGCTCATGGCGGCTAACGCATTCCTGTTCGACCAGTTCCTGAGCAGCCAAATCAACACGCGTACCGATGAGTACGGCGGCTCGATTCAAAACCGACAGCGCTTCTTGCTGGAAACGGTCGACGCGATTGCTGATGCCATTGGCAGCTTCCGTGTCGGTGTTCGTATCTCGCCGTTTGGGCGCCTGTATGACCTTCGCCCGTACCCGGAAGAGGAAGCAACCTGGAACAGTGTTGCTGCCGAATTGAACGAGCGCGAATTGGCCTTCGTCCATCTGAACTACCAGCCAACACTGGACGCGGTTCCATTCCCGGATGGTTTCTACAAGCAGTTCCGCTCGCTCTATAAGGGCACGGTCATTGGCGCAGGTGGCTTCACCGCTGAGCTGGCAGAAGCGGAGCTGCAGAACGGCAATCACGATCTGATCGCCTTCGGCACCTCCTACATCGCCAACCCCGATCTGGTGGAGCGGATGCAAAACGGCTGGCCTCTGGCCCCCAGCGATCATTCCACGTTCTACGGTGTGATCGGGGCAAAAGGCTACACGGACTACGCGCCTTACCAGGCTTGATCAGGCGTGTTGATCATCGGAATACCCAATAACTGAAGGAGTGCGGTTATGCCATTGGTAACTGTGAAAGGCATCGAAGGTGTTTTCTCTGCGGAGCAGAAGGCAGAGATCATCAGCAAGATCACCGACGCCATGGTCTCGGTTGAAGGCGAGAAAATGCGTGGTGTGACCTGGGTCATCTTCGAAGAGGTGAAGAGCGGTGACTGGGGCATCGGTGGTGAGCTCATTACCACTGACAAAGTCAGAGCTATGCAAAACGCCTGACAACCTTCCAATGCTGCATCGCAGCATCAGTGCAATGTGCCCTGGCGTTTACTCGCTCCAGGGCATTTTGCGTTTCAAGGGCTGAATTACGATCAGGCCCTCGAGAGCTTTCGTAGTGCCGGCTTCATGCCGTAGATGCCAAACAGCGAAGACTGAATTTTATTGAGCCTTGCTTGAAAACGGATCGTTTGTCACCCCCACGCCAGATCGAGACCATGACGTCACCCCAAACAATAACCAGAGGTGGTAATCGTGGAATCGGTACTCAAACTTGACCCAACCGCAGGCGGTAAGAAGCGCATTTCGATTTATCAGCCTGAACAGGAAGGGCTCATCTTCCCCGAGATCCCTGAGTTCAAGAACTTCGAAGAAGAGCGTCAGTACCGCAAGAAGCACCTGGTGGCTGCGTGCCGCGCATTCGCCGAGCACAGCCTCGATTACGGCTTTGCTGGTCACCTGACTGTCCGTGATCCAGAGTTTCCTGAGCTGTACTGGACGAACCCGATGGCCGTTCACTTCTCACAGGTCAAGATGTCCAACCTGATCCTGGCCGACCACAAGGGCAAAGTGGTTCAGGGTGACTACGCCATCAACCGTGCCGGTTTCGTGTTGCACGCTGCCGTCCACGAAGCGCACCCGGACATCGTTGCGATGTGCCACGCTCACACCATCTACGGTGGCGCATGGGCCTCCACCGGGCGTCCGCTGCTGCCGATCACCCAAGATGCTGCCGTGTTTTTTGAAGACCACGTCGTCATCACTGCAGAAGCCGGCGCCGTTGCGGTGGAGACCAAGGCTGGTAACGCCGTCTGCGATTACTTCAAAGACGTGCGCGCTGCTATTCACCAAAACCACGGCCTGCTGACCGCGAGCCGCCACAGCATCGACGAAGCCGCATTCTGGTTCATCGCTCTGGAACGCTGCTGCCAGCAGCAGTTGCTGATCGAGGCCTCTGGCATCACACCAAAACTGGTGTCGCCAGAACGTTGCCGCTACAGCCGTGAGAACGTGGGCAGCCCCTTCATTGGCTGGCTGCACTTCCAGGCGCTGTACGACAAGATCGCGGCTGAGCAGCCTGACATGTTCTCGTAACGCCCTCTGGCGCTGTCCGTCCGGGCGGCGCCTCTTCCTTACCGCACAATAACAATGACTGGAGATAGGCAGATGCCTAATGCTCTTGATGCTGCCTGCGTCCCCGATTCGCGTTCCATTCCGGACGAGTCAAAGCTGTACGCGCGCTTAACCCTTCGACTGATCCCCTTTCTCTTTCTGTGCTACGTGTTCGCTTACCTGGATCGGGTGAACGTCGGCTTTGCCAAGTTGCAGATGCTCGACGAACTCAAGTTCAGCGAGACCGTGTACGGTCTTGGGGCCGGGATCTTTTTCTTCGGTTACTTCATCTTTGAGGTGCCGAGCAACATGATGCTGCACAAGATCGGCGCTCGTCGGTGGATCGCCCGCATCATGGTCAGCTGGGGTGTACTGTCAGCCTGTATGGTGTTCGTACAAACGCCCGCCATGTTCTACATGCTGAGATTCCTGCTGGGGGTTGCTGAGGCCGGATTCTTCCCCGGTATCATCCTTTACCTGACCTACTGGTTCCCGTCTTCCCGGCGCGGGAAAATTACTGCGATGTTCCTCACTGGCATCCCCATGGCGGGTGTCCTGGGCGGGCCACTCTCGGGGTGGATCATGTCGACCACTCACGGGTGGCATGGCTATTCAGCCTGGCAGTGGCTGTTCGCCCTTGAAGCAATACCTTCGATCATCGCCGGCTTCGTCGTCCTCTTCTACCTGCGGGACAATCCGGACGATGCCAAGTGGCTCACTACAGAAGAGAAGGCCGTTTTAAAGCGTAATCTTCAGGGAGAAGACCAGTCGCACCATGGACACTCTGCTTTCAGCGCCTTCACCAATCCCAAGGTGTGGCTGCTGAGTGCAGGCTACTTCGGCGTGATGATGGGCTTGAACGGAATCACCTTCTGGCTTCCGTCGCTGATCAAAAACTCGGGAGTTCAGAATGCGGCGGAAGTCTCACTGCTAACCACTATCCCGTATGCCCTGGCGACGATTGCCATGGTCATGACCGGGCGTCATTCGGACAATGTACTAGAGCGTCGCTGGCATGCGGCGGTGCCTGCGGTGATCGGCGCCTTGGGGTTGGTGCTCGCCACCACAACAGCGCAAAACCCCATGTTGACGGTGGCATTTCTCTCGGTGGGTGCCATGGGCGTGATGACTGCTATGAGCCAGTTCTGGTGCTATCCGCCTGCATTCCTAGGCGGTGTAGCGGCGGCGGCAGGAATCGCGATGATCAACTCCATTGGCAACCTGGCGGGGTTCATCAGCCCCTACTTGATCGGCTGGGTGAAAGACACCACTGGTTCTACCAGCATCGCGCTCTACTGCATCGCGGCTGCGCTGGTGTGTGCTGCGGTGGTCTGCCTGGCGATGCCCAAATCGGTGGTGAATCGCTAGCAAACAAATGTCGATACCCGCCGAGCGATCATGGCGGATCGAGGCGGGTGCCGACCGATTGAATGAAGGCGGAGAGGCATGGGTTGGAGTTCTCCATGTTCCAGACCATCCCCAAGGTGATCTCGGGTGCGTTGGTAATTGGAATGAACAGAACCGAGTCTGGATTCGATTTCGACATGGACGTTGGAATGATCGAGACGCCGAGACCTTCACCAACCAGATTGACTATCGTCCCTTGCAGCTGGGTGTACATCCGCACGCGAGGTTCGAATCCACTGTCTCGACATAGTTTGAAGATTGTGTCGTGCAGGGCGGAGGCGGTGTCGCGAGGGCTCAAGATGAAGGGCTCATCAATGAGGTCTTGGACTGTTACCGACTTTTTGCGTGCCAGCGGATGATCTCCCGGCACCGCGATACTCAGGGACTCACGCTGCAATTCCCGATATTGATACGGTGGCTGAACCGTGGCTTTGAAGGTCAGGCCAATATCGCACTCTCCGGTCTCGACAGCTTTCATCAAGGCGCCAGGTATCAGCTCGCTCAGTTCAAGGTTCACACCGGGAGCGTTTACAGCGTAGGACTTGATCATCTTGGGTAGGCCAGACCAGGCGATCATGGACGTAAATGCGATACGCAACTCCCCCTTCTCGCCCCGAGCGACAGCTTGAGTGGAGCGAATCGCCGAGTCCATAGCCTGTATGACTAGTTGCGCGCTTCGTTGAAACTCGGAACCTGCAGCGGTGAGCTCCACCGACCGGGAGGTGCGAGCGAACAGCCGGCAGCCTAGCTGAGATTCAAGATCAGCAATCTGCCGACTCAGCGAGGGCTGCGCTACGTTTACCTGCGCTGATGCTTTGCCGTAGTGCAGGTGGTCGGCCAAGGCAAGAAAGTAGCGTAAGTGGCGATGTTCGATCATTGATGCTCCAGAGGTATCGATCTGATACTTCATAGTCATTGGACTGCATTGGTCGGCGATTTTAATCTATGCAGGCCTAAAATCCCCTCCAAACGTGGAAGTCATGTACACCGTCCTTGCAATCGTTTTGCCGATCTTTGCCCTCATCCTCGCAGGCTTCATCTGCCGCAAGACCAACCGACTCGGAGACCAGGCCGCCTCCGAGATCAACAAGATGGTGGTATGGCTCTGCCTACCCGCGCTGCTGTTCAAGGTGACCGCGACCGCGTCGTGGGCTGAAATCTGGCAGCCTGGCTTCATCATTTCCTTCGGAGCCGGCACGCTGGCCATTTTTGTCGCTACTTTGATTTGGCGGTTGAGTACCGGCCACAGCCTTGCCACTTCAAGCATCGACGGCTTGAGCGCTGGCTATGCGAACACTGGCTACATCGGCATTCCGCTGTGTGCGATTGTCTTCGGCCATCCAGGTCTTCAACCGGCGCTCATTTCGACGATCATCGTTGTGTGCCTGCTCTTCGCCATTGCGGTGATCTGCATCGAAATCGGCTTGCAGGAAGAGCGGCATCTCGGCAGAGCAGTAGGGGTCGTAGTGAAGGCGCTGTCCAAAAACCCTCTGGTGATTGCGCCCATCGCTGGGGCTGTATGGGCAATGACAGGTATTCCGCTGGCTCACCCAGTCATGAGCTTCCTCGACATGCTCGCTACGGCTACCACGCCTTGTGCTCTCGTTTCGCTTGGCCTGTTCTTGGGCCAGAAAACGGTCAAGTCGACTGGAGGGAAGAGCAACCCTTGGCCGCTGGTCACCATCAAGCTCGTGGGACAGCCGCTACTGACCTGGTTCCTGGCGTTCAAAGTCTTCGCTCTGCAGTCTATGTGGGCCAATTCCGCGCTGTTGCTCAGCGCCTTGCCCACCGGTACTGGGCCCTTCATGCTGGCTGAATTCTATCGTCGGGAGGCAGGGCTTATCTCCCGCACCATCCTGATCTCCACCCTGGGTTCCCTGGCTACCCTAACCGGGCTGATGATCTGGATGAATACGGGTATTGCAGGGGCCTAGGGTTAGCCGTTGCTGCTGACAGTGGAGCGGTGAAGGGCGAGCATCAAGCTTCATGGATCTGGTTCATGATCCATTCCTTGAACCGCTCAATTTTGCGGCTCCCTTTCATCGAGCCACGGTAGCAGAGGAAATGCATCTCCCGCTGCAAGGGAGGCTGATGTCCATTCAGTACGACCAGAGAGCCTTGGCGCAACTCTGTCTCTGCCAGACGGGTGGACTCCAGGGCAATACCCAGCCCATCCGCTGCGGCGGAGAGGACGAGCGCGGCACGGTCGAACGACAAACCGCCCAAGTCTGCGCGTTCGGCAATCCCTTCATGGCGGAACCAGTCGCTCCAGCGCACTGGGCTCAGTTGGGAGTCGATAAGTGAGCCAGGCTTAAGCAGGTGCAGTTCGAGCGTCTGGGAAGCGTCGAAGAACTGCTTCGAGCTCATGGGGGCGATAGTCTCCAACCCCAGAGGTTCGGCAATCACGCCCACCCGCTGGATCGGCGCCCCGTAGGTGATCGCAATGTCGATCTCCTCGTGTCGGGTGAGCTCAGGCGGCGTGGCGCTGGAAGTGAGGCGGATATGAAGCGGATTGGGTTCACTGACGAGGCGAGCGAGGCGTGGTGAAAGCCATTTGGAAGCAAAGCTTGGCGAGCAATGAACGGCCAGGTGCAGTTGCTCGGCGCTCGGCATCCACATAGAAAGTGCAGACTCCAGGCCGTCGAGCGCGACGGTCAAGCGCTGGGCAAGCGCCCGCCCCTGGATCGTCAACTCCACCGAGCGAGGCTGACGTTTGAACAACTCCATGCCCAGAGTGGCCTCCAGCTTTCTGACCTGGTGGCTAACTGCCGAGGCGGATAGATGGAGCTCATCGGCGGCGGCAACGAAGCTTTCCAGGCGCGCAGCAGCTTCAAATGCTTTGATTGCGGCGAAGTTGGGAATCTTTCTCATTATTATTAGGTTAGGCTCAATTTAATTCAACCTTGGGTGAAAAGCCTTCGTTTGTCAATCCATACGCCTAAAGTCAACTATGGGTCTCCAAAAACAATAAAAGATGAGGTAGGCACTATGGATCCCTTGCTGCGGATTGAACCAGCATCTAACGGAAAGCGCCGCATTTCGGTTTATCAACCTGAACAGCAGGGTCTGATCTTTCCGGAAATTCCTGACTTTAAAAGTTACGAAGAAGAGCGGCAGTATCGTAAGAAACATCTCGTTGCAGCCTGCCGTGCATTCGCGAAACACAGTCTCGATTACGGTTTCGCTGGTCACCTGACAGTACGCGACCCGGAATTCCCGGAGTTGTACTGGACGAACCCAATGGCCGTCCACTTCTCCCAGGTCAAGCTGTCCAATCTGATCCTCGCGGATCACGAGGGTAAGGTGGTACAGGGCACCTACGCGATCAACCGGGCCGGCTTCGTTCTGCACGCCGCCGTTCACGAAGCGCATCCTGACATCGTCGCTATGTGCCACGCCCATACGATCTATGGTGGGGCGTGGGCTGCAACCGGGCGACCACTTCCGCCTATCACCCAGGATGCGGCAGTTTTCTTTGAAGACCACGTCGTCATCACTGCGGAGGCCGGCGCCGTTGCAGTCGAGGCCAAGGCCGGCAAGTCGGTCAGCGAATACTTCAAGGATGTGCGTGCGGCCATTCACCAGAACCACGGCCTGCTCACCGCCAGCCGGCATAGCATCGACGAAGCCGCATTCTGGTTCATTGCGCTGGAGCGGTGCTGCCAGCAGCAACTGCTGATCGAAGCCAGCGGCATCACGCCGAAGCTGGTATCGCCTGAGCGCTGCCGTTACAGCCGTGAAAACGTGGGCAGCCCTTTCATTGGCTGGCTCCATTTCCAACCCATCTACGACCAACTCGTGGCAGAACAGCCGGACATGTTCTCCTGACCCTCTCTGCAGCAGCGCCGAACCTGGAAAGGCGCTGCTGCACGATTCGACGCCTACAACTACAAAATCATTCGGAGATTGGCATCATGTCTAATACTCTAGAGGCACCCTATGCCGTCCAGGATTCAGCAGCTGAGTCCCAATTGTATACCCGTGTGGCCTTGCGACTTATTCCGTTTCTCTTTATCTGCTATGTGTTTGCCTACCTTGATCGAGTGAATATTGGCTTCGCTAAACTTCAAATGTTAGATGAGTTGAAGTTCAGTGAAACAATTTATGGTCTGGGTGCCGGGATATTCTTTCTTGGTTATTTCATCTTTGAAGTTCCGAGCAACATCATTCTGCACCGGGTAGGTGCGAGACGCTGGATCGCCCGGATCATGATCAGCTGGGGCATCCTTTCGGCCAGCATGATCTTCGTTCAAACGCCGACGCAGTTTTACGTGTTGCGCTTCCTGCTCGGGCTAGCAGAAGCTGGCTTCTTTCCCGGCATCATTCTGTACCTGACCTACTGGTTCCCGCCGTCCCGCAGGGGCAAGATCACCGCAATGTTCATGACCGGCATACCAATGGCGGGCGTCATTGGTGGCCCTCTGTCTGGATGGATCATGGCTTCTACGCATGGTTTGATGGGGCACTCGGCTTGGCAATGGCTGTTCTTCCTGGAGGCGCTGCCATCGATCATTGCAGGTGTCGTCGTGCTGTTCTATCTGCAGGACAAGATCGACGATGCCAAGTGGCTGTCTGCGAGCGAGAAAGAAACGCTGAAGCGTAACTTGGAGAAAGAGGGTGGGACGAAGGAAGTTCACTCGGTGTTCGGCGCATTCCGCAACAAGCGAGTATGGGTACTGAGCTCAGGCTACTTCGGCTTCATGATGGGGCTATACGGTGTCAGCTTCTGGCTGCCATCGCTGATCAAAAGTTCGGGCATCCAGGAAGCCTCCACGGTGTCGCTGCTCACCACCATCCCTTATGCGTTCGCTACCGCAGCGATGATCTTCACCGGTCGTAGCGCTGACCGCAGCAAGGAGCGTCGTTGGCATGCCGCTGTGCCGGCAGTGCTCGGTGCGACAGGACTGGTGCTCAGCACCCTAACGTCGGGCAACCCTGCGGTTTCGCTTGTCTTCCTGTCGTTGGCTACCATGGGAATCATGACCGGGCTTTGCCAGTTCTGGTGTCTGCCTCCAGCATTTTTGGGTGGGGCTGCGGCTGCGGCAGGTATCGCCATGATCAACTCGGTCGGTAACCTAGCGGGCTTCATCAGCCCCTACATGATTGGCTGGGTGAAAGATGTCACCTCATCCACTGACCTGGCGCTGTACTGCATCGCAGGCTCGTTGATCTTCGCGGCGTTCATCTGCCTCATGATGCCCAAGTCCATCGTCAATCGATGAACTCCTCCAGGCGGGTGCCCGGTTTCCCGGGCGCCTGTCTTACCCTTGCGACAGCAGATGACCGACGCGGTCGATCAGGTTTTCCCTGGCTTGCGTGGTATGGATGTCGGTCAGACTGCCTGCTGCCTCCACATCGCCAGCTGAAATAGCAGCGGCGATTTCCTCGTGCTGATCCCAGATAGTGTCGCGTTGGGCTGAAGATTGCAGCACAGCGCCCATGGCGCGGCGCAGGTGCACCCAGTAAACCTGAGCGCTCTGGGCAATTAGAGGGTTTCCGGAGGCTTCGTAGATGGCGTTGTGGAAAGCCACATCGGCGTCGATCATTTCCTTGATGTTCTTGCCCTGGGAAGCCTTCCGACCGCGCTTGATCAGCGCCGGGTCGAGCTGGAATTTGCGGGCAGCGGCCATTTTGGCAGCCAGATTGTCCAGGGCTCCACGAATCAGGTAGAGGTTACGAATCGAGTCCGTGGTCAACGGGGTCACCAGCAGGCCTCGCCCCGGCGCATCCTGAACCAGGCCATCCTTCTTGAGCAACCTCAGCGCCTGCAGCACAGGTGACCGGGAGATGTTCATCTGCTCGGCGATTTCTTCCTGCGTCAGGCGTGCGCCGGGTGCCAGCGAGCCGTCGCTGATGGCATCGAGCAGAGCCTTGTAAACCTCATCCACGTAGTCCGTGCGCGACTGGATACGCTTGAGCGTGCTTGTCATTGATAGACCTCGCCGAAGATCGGCTTCCCCCACTGAAAGCTGCATTGTCCACTTTCTCCCGTGTCATTCAAATTTTCCTTGACTCCCGTTCAGTGTAGGTCAAGACTGTGAACTCTGTATACAGAGTACAGAACGCGAAACCCCGAACACAAAAACAAGAAGGTCTGACTGACATGAAGCTGTTCTACGATAAAGATGCTGATTTGAGCCTGCTGCAGGGGCTCTGCGTGGCGATCATCGGCTATGGCGCTCAGGGGCATGCTCACGCCCAGAACCTCCGTGACAGTGGCATTGATGTCATCGTCGGTTTGCGTCAGGGTTCGGCGTCGTCGAAGAAGGCGCTGAATGCCGGTCTCGCGGTGAGCACTGTTGCTGAGGCCGTTGCCCAGGCAGACCTGGTCATGATGCTGATTCCTGATGAGCTGATCGCGGATGTCTACCGCAGCGACGTCGAGCCGCATCTGCGCCGCAACGCCACCCTGGCCTTCGCCCACGGTTTCAACATTCACTACGGTCAGGTAAAGCCTCGCGCCGACCTTGATGTGATCATGATCGCGCCTAAAGCGCCCGGTCACACCGTGCGTTCGACTTATCAAGCAGGCCATGGTGTCCCGGCACTGATCGCCGTGGAGCAGAACACCTCCGGCCATGCAGTCGAACTGGCCCTGGCCTACGCCTCTGCCATTGGTTGCGGCAAGGCCGGCATCATCGAAACCAACTTCCGCGAGGAGACCGAGACTGACCTCTTTGGTGAGCAAGCCGTGCTCTGCGGTGGCACCGTCGAGTTGATCAAGCTCGGTTTCGAAACATTGGTGGAAGGCGGCTATTCGCCTGAGCTCGCCTACTTCGAATGCCTGCACGAACTCAAGCTGATCGTCGACCTGATCTATGAAGGCGGCATCGGCAACATGAACTACAGCATCTCCAACAACGCCGAATTCGGCGAGTACGTCAGCGGGCCGAGGATCGTGCCGGCTGAGACCAAGGACAGAATGCGTGAGCTGCTCACCAGTATTCAAAATGGCGAATACGCCAAGGACTTCATCCTGGAAAACAAGGCAGGCAATCCCACGCTCACTGCCCGGCGTAGCCTGCTGCAACGTCACCAGATCGAAGTGGTCGGTGAGCGCCTGCGCGGCATGATGCCGTGGATCCAGGCAGGCGCTCTGGTCGACAAATCCATCAACTGATACCCCAAGGAACACAAACAGTACCCGTAGCAACATTGCGTTCGAACAATATGTATACAGAGTACGAATACCGTATCCCGTATCTAACAATAAGCCTGAGGCAATGAAAATGACTGAGAAATTTGATAAGCATGATGATCAACGTGGTGCAGGCGGCAACGGCGCTGCCGTTCCCAAGAAGCTGATCGCTTACGGTGGCTACTACACCAACAACACTCCGAACCATGACCCAGAGCTGACCGAAACCGGCCCCGGCACGCCAGCTGGCGAGTACCTACGTCGCTTCTGGCACCCGGTCTGCATGTCGTTGGAGCTCACCGATACGCCTCGCTTCCTGAAGATCATGGGCGAAGAGTTGGTGGCATTTCGCGACGGTAGCGGCCAAGTAGGTGTGCTGCATGCCCACTGCTGCCACCGTGGTGCTTCGCTGGAGTACGGTGCCATTCAGGAGAAGGGCATCAAGTGCTGCTATCACGGTATGGTCTTCGATGTGGATGGTGCCTGCCTCCATGTCCCGTTCCCTGCCGGCGAGGAAAAGGAAGGCGAGAAATATGCCTGCTCTATCCGCCAGGGTGCCTATAAGGCGTTCGAGCGTCACGGGTTGGTGTTCGCCTACATGGGCCCGCCTGATGAAGAGCCACCGTTCCCAGAATGGGAGCAGAATTTCACTGTGATGGAAGGCGACGAGCTGGTTCCATACAGCAACTTCCAGCACTGCAACTGGCTGCAGGTGCAGGACAACGCGGCTGACAACTTCCACCCCACGGCCCTGCACTCTGCGAAAAACGTTGTGGGCGGTCAGTTCCAGGGCACCACTTTCGACGAAGTCGGCGCCGCCTCGATGGAAGTCGCTCCGGACATGCAGTTCATCCCGGTTCACCAGGGTCGTAGTCTGGCCTGTGCGGGCGCTCGTCGCGTGAACGACGACCGCATGTTCCTGCGTATTCAGCATCAGGTATTGCCGAACCTCAGCCTGCATGCCTACACGTCGGAAGACGGTTCGGCGAAGAAGCTGTTCAGCCGCTTCCACATCGTCCGCTGGACTGTTCCTGTGGATGACGAAAACTCCAAGATGATTGGATGGCGCGTCATGGGCCCAGGCATCGACACCCGTGGCGTCGGTGACAAGAGCATGGTCGGCTACGAGACCATCGACTTCTTGGAAGGCCAAGTGGCCATGCGTCGTCCAGAGCGCTTCGGCAAATACAAGCTCGAAGACATTCCACCGATTCCGTCCAACCACCGTGAACGTCACAACTACAAGGAAGCTCAGTACGCTCCAGGGGACTACGAGGCCATCATCAGCCAACGTCCAATTGCGGTGCACTCGCTGGAGAACCCGACCAAGTTCGACGCCGGCCTGTATGCGTTCCGCAAAATGCTGCGCGATGGCATCCGTGGCACCAACCCGCAAGCTGCGGCAGCTGGTTTCGCCCAGTGGTTGCGTGACGTGGGCGGTGAGCCGAACAGCTACTGCACCGGCAACGTGTTCAACATGCCCAGAGCCGCGACTCCGGAACAAGAGGTTATCAATCGCCGCAAGCTCGCAAGGGAGGCAGTGGCCATCCTCACCGAAGCTGACAAGCTCAAGGGCAAGGAGCGTGCGGATTTCGTCACGGCACGGTTCGAGCAGTTGGAACAGAGCTTCAAAGAACAATAAGAAGAAAGCGCGGGCCCTGGGCTACCTAGGGCTCCCGTGCCTTGGTGAGAGGTGATGACGATGACATCTTTAGCAAATCCCAACCCAGCGTTGCTGGAACTGTTGATCCGTCGCGTTACCCGCGAAGCCCAGGGGATCAACTCATACGAGCTCGTTGATCCGAATGGTGGTGCGCTTCCACCATTTACAGCCGGCTCACACATCGACATCCATCTGCCCAATGGAATGGTCAGACAATATTCGCTGAGCAATTCGCCCGCCGAGCCTCATCGGTACGTGATCGGTGTACTGCGTGATGAGCGAGGGACTGGCGGCTCCATCGCGGTTCATCAGCTGCATGTCGGCGAAACCGTGAGGGTCAGTGTGCCGCGTAACAACTTCATGCTGAGCAAGGAAGCTCGCAAGTCCATCCTCTTGGCCGGTGGCATCGGCGTCACGCCCATGAAATCGATGATGCATGCACTGGAGTCGGCGAAGCAGGAGTATGAGCTCCACTACTGTTGCAAAGGCCCCGAGTTCGCTGCGTTTTCAGAGGAGATGGAAGAGCTGATCGGGGAAGGAAAGGTCGTCCTTCATTTCGATGGCGGGGATCCCTCCAAGAGCTTCGACCTACAGTCATTCCTGAAAGACGCCCCCGAAGGTTGCCACGTGTATTACTGCGGGCCTGCAGGCTTCATGAACGCGTGCAAGGAAGCCGCTGCTCATTGGCCTGCTGGCACAGTTCACTTTGAGCACTTCAAGGCACCCGTGAAAGCACCTGAGCCGGCAAGCGCGGAGCAGAGCAATGGTTCGTTCGTCGCACGCATAGCCAGCAATGGCGAAGAGATCGTCGTCCAGGCCCACGAGAATCTCGCGCAGGTGCTTCAGGATGCGGGTTACCCAGTCGAGACTTCATGCCAGTCGGGGCTGTGTGGCACCTGCAAGATTCGTTATCTGGAAGGAGAAGTCGACCATCAGGACTACATCCTCGACGACTCCGAAAAAGGTAGCTGCCTGACCGCGTGCGTTTCGCGTGCGAAGTCCAAGCTTCTCGTGCTTGACCTGTAGGCCTGGTGAAACACATGAACGTCACCAAGCTGGAAAGCTTTCTGGCGACTGTTGACCTGGGAACAGTGAGCGCCGCTGCGGCACAGCTCGGCATTGGTCAGCCGGCTGTCACCAAGCATCTGAACGCGCTGGAGGCAGAACTGGGCGTCGAGTTGTTCGTTAGTGCATCACGGCGAACGCTGCTCAGTCCTGCAGGCGCGAAAGTGTTATCCACAGCGCGAGTGATCGTCGCGGCAGTGGATTCGCTGCGAGCCGAGCTGGAAACGGCACGGAGCCATTAAAGGTTGCATATGGAACTTGGCCCCGGTGAGGTACTGCCGGGGCATTTTTTTGCCTTGCATCCATGGGTATGAACAACCCCGTTCAGCACGTTGTGCCTATTGTACGCGACACCCACCCATCCTGTTGAATCTCCAATCAACAAGCCTAGCTCGGCAGGTCTGGGTTGCCGCCTGTAGATGATTCCAGGTATGTCCGGCAGCCACAGCATGAGCGGTCTTGATGCTTTCACATATCGGTACTAATACTAAGGTACTGCCGGAAGAGGGATGATCATGCAGACGCGATTTGTTGTGGTTCCTGCTGTACCAGTGGAGAAAGAAATCTTCCCTCGTCGCACCGGCCTTCCCACCGCTCTTGGAGCAGGCTACGACCTTTACGATACCCATCAGAAAACTCGGCTCACCTGCAATTTCTCAACACGCGCCGAAGCTGATTACGAATGTTCCTGCAGAAACAATCAGCAGGCCGCGAGTGGGGCGAGCTATGCAGGGCATGGCTGAAACCATCACAGATCCCCTCAGAAAATCGCCCTGAATTTTCCTCAGCTTTCATGAGCTGACCAGGTGGCGTTGACCAGGTGCCATCAAACCGTTTAACTGTACGCATATACAGTAAAGGCGTTTTCGTCATGATCACTTTCCTTGGCTCGCTCGACCCCAGCACCACAGAGCTCCCTCTGTACTCATTTCAAGTGCCGGCAGGCTTTCCGTCTCCTGCTGCAGACCACATGGAGAAGCGGCTCTCCCTGGACGAGCTCTTCGACATCCGAGCCCCACACATCTACCTCGTCAGGGTTGAAGGCGACAGCATGATCGGTGCTGGTATCTACCCTGGAGACCTTGTGCTGGTCGACCGCTCCATACCGCCAGAGCCAGGTCATATTGTGATCGCTGCGGTGAACTGCGAACCGCTGTGCAAGCGCTTAGGTCGTGAGGGCACCCAGGTAGTGCTGCGTTCCGAGAACCCTCGTTACCCGTCCAGGTATCTCCTGGAGGGAGAGGAGCTCGAGATCTGGGGTGTGGTGACCTACAGCGTGCGTAGCCATGCCAAGCTCTGATCGCGTATTTGCCCTCATCGACTGCAACAGCTTTTATGCGAGCTGTGAACGGGTGTTCCGCCTCGACCTTCGCACCAAGCCCGTCGTAGTGCTCAGCAACAATGATGGCTGTGTGATAGCAAGAAGCGCGTGCGCGAAGCCATTTGTGAAGATGGGCGAACCGTACTTCCAGATCAAAGACAAGCTCCGTAAGCACGGCATTGTGGCGTGTTCGTCGAACTACTCGCTCTATGGCGATATGAGTGAGCGGGTCATGTCGGTTATCGAGTCCATGGTGCCCGCTGCCGAGGTCTACAGCATCGACGAAGCCTTCGCTGAGCTCACGGGCATCCCTGGAGACCTCGAGCGCCTGGGCCGGCAGATCCGAGCGGAGGTCTATCGGCGTACAGGTATCCCCGTTGGAGTCGGCATTGCCTCGACAAAAACGTTGGCGAAGCTGGCCAACTACGCTGCCAAGAAATGGCAGAACCATACCGGTGGTGTCGTCGATTTGCGCGATGACGTGAAGCGCAACTGGGTGCTCAAGAAGTGCGATGCGGGAGACGTCTGGGGTATCGGTCGTCGCCTTTCCGCCCACCTGGCGGCTATGGATATCCGCACTGCTTGGGAGCTGGCCCATGCCGACGCCTGGTCGCTCCGAAAGCAGTTCAGCGTGGTGGTGGAGAAGACAGCCAGGGAGCTGGCCGGCACCACATGCCTCGAATTGGACGAGCCCGACCCACCCAAAAAGGAGATCTGCTGCAGCCGTATGTTCGGTACCCGCCTGACCGAGCTAGCTCCGATTAAAGAAGCGGTGGCCACCTATACGTCCAGGGCTGCCGAGAAGCTTCGTGCCCAGCATTCGCTCTGCAAACGGCTACGGGTGAGCATCCGCACGGGCATGTTCAATCCGGACGAGGCGAAGTATGCCAACGGCGTCCTGGTCGAGTTGCCATATCCAACGGACGATACGCGTTTGCTGACAAAGGCAGCGCAGGAGGGCGTGGAGCGAGTATTCCGTGAAGGTTTCCGCTACAGCAAGGCAGAGGTGTTGCTGCTCGACCTCAGCCACTCGAACGAAATCACGGATGACCTGTTTGCGGCTGCTCAGCCGGTGGCGACCGAGAAGCTCATGGGTGTGCTCGATGCGGTGAACGGCAGGTGGGGCAAGGGGACGATGCGGCTGGCAAGCGTGCCAGTGGATCCCTCATGGGGCATGCGCCGGGAGATGATGAGCCAAAGCTTCACCACACGAGTTGACGAGCTATGGACTGTCTACTGCAAGTGAAAGGCTAGGACAGCGGTAGGCTTGTTGGTGAGTTTTTTCCGCTGCTGAGTGCCTGACATTTAGAGCTAACAAAGGGGAAAGCGATCTATGAAGGCATTCTCGGAATGCACTGCGTGTAACCGTCGATTTCGTCCAATCCGCCTCGCCCTTGAGAGCTCATCCGGGTTGCTGCAGTTGAGGGTGTAATTCTCTGAATGCTTTTTTAAAAAAGCATATGTTGCTTTTGAGAATGTTCCATGGGATGCTTTTCGCAATCTGAAAAGGAGTCTCCCATGAGCGACATCATTTCCTTGATCGAGAACGTTGCTAAGACCAAGAGCGACCTAGCTTCCGCATCTATTCGGATGCCCAAAGAGCTCTATTCCTTCATTGAAGGGCTGGCTGACCATCTCGATATGAGCCGTCAGGAGACTATGCTCAAGCTTCTTGAAAAAGGCGTTGAGCTAGCCAAGGTCGCGCTGAAGCTCGATGACGAAGTGGAAGCTGCAGCAGAAATTGAGTCCCTACCGGTCTCAAGCTTCCACATCCTGAACACGAACAAGCGCCATAGCGTCGAGGATCATGAGCGCATGCTAAGCGAGGGCTGTGCGGCTGCATTTTATGCGCCCTGGAAACTCAACATTGACCGCATCAACCAAGGTGACGTCGTCTTCCTGTACGAGAACGGCAAGGGCATCGTTGCTTACGGCAAGGGCACAGGCGTTACCAAAAAGCGCATGCACGATGGCCATATCGACGAATGCCATTATCAAGAGCTTGAAGGGTTTGAGCGCCTGGAAAAACCGATCTCGGCTGCGGAGATCAAGAAGACGGTTCAGAAGAACGTCGTGCTCCTCCGGACGATGTCTCCGATGCCGGAAGGTCAGCTACTGCTGGATCTGATCAAGAAACGTGGGTAAACGTGGGGGAGCCCAGAAAGCAAAAAACCGCCAAATAGGCGGTTTTCTGTGAAACGTTTTCTTCTGCAGTATATGCCCTAAGCCATCGCGAGGTTCCGGTAGTGCTCCAGCATTCCCCGCTGGTGCTAAAAAGATTACGATCTGTGCTTCGAGCTGGCCATCTTTCATGCCTTTTCTCACGTGGACAATTCTTTGTAAAGCTCCAGCTCGCGTCGTTCGGCCTCTAGGGCGGCAATCCGAGAGGCAGCTTCAATGTCTGTGGTGGCATAGGGGTGCTGCTGAAAACTCGCCTACTGCGGCGTTAACATGATTTTAATTTTTGGGCTGACATGCATGGATCTCACGGTTGAGGGTAAGAAAATAAAGCGCTTGTTGCCTAGCTCGGCCGAGTTGCTGATGTGGTTCATAGTTCCATTTGCGTTAATATTGCGATTAGTTATTTTTTTGCCGCCTGATTATCGTGCTATTGATTATCTTTTGGGTGAATACTACTGGGATGTGATTGTTTCTATCCTTCTAATTGTATTTCCGATATTTTTCAGGCAGATATTTGCAAGCTTGCCCCTGGAATATCTTCTTAAGGATAGATCTTCAACTAATCATTCGGTAGTGAATGTTGGAGGCGACTATTTTGCGACCTCAAAAGCTTCCGGTGCGGCGGGAACTACCGCCGAAAAGGGATTTGAGAACTCGAGTGGCAGGGAGCTTCTATTCATCCACGCTGAGAGATCGCGGAGTTTGGCGAAGGGGATCTACGGGCGCTCAGGGGTATACTTGCTGCTCGGTGTGTTGGTGGCATTCTCAGGGTTAGTATTTTTCTATAGTCAGACGGCTAAAATTGACGTTCCGAATGAGGTCGGAAATCTACTACTTTTGTTGGCGCCAAAGTTTGGGATTTTGTTTTTCATCGAGTTTGTTGCCTTTTTCTTTCTTCGTCAATATCGGTCAGCTATGGATGAGTTTCGCTATTACGAATCTATTGCCCGTAGACGTGAGGAGGTAAGCGCGCTACTCTTGCTGTCGGCTGAGTCTGAACCACAAATTAATCCTATGGAGCTTATCAAGAGAGATTCCTATTTTTCGAAGGTTTCTGCGCTTGAAAAAGATCAGTCAACTGAGATTCTTGAAGCAAGAAAGCTGGAAAAGGGTGAACTTGAGCTCTTAGAAAAAGTCGTAGATACACTTGCTAAAGTTAAGCGCTGAGGATAAATGGGCTGCCACTCCTTTTGGCGAGTCCAGGTTCTTGGAAGGGCGGCGTCACCCCGTCGGCATTCGTGTAGAGGCTACAAGCTGATAGGTGGCGCAGGAAAGCGTCTGCTTTCGTAGCCTCCCTATCAGCGCAACCCCTGTGGTCTTATTCAGATTGGGCGATGTCCATCCAGCAACTCTTGCCCTTGGCGAACCACAGATGCAACGGCCTCAATGGTTGAATTCAGATTTTGGGCCTCTTCCGGCATTCTGAGGCTAAGGTAAGTGTCCCGAACTACCGATACTCGGATAAGAATTTCCTTAAGCATATTGTTGTAGAGTCTTATCTGTAGCCAGAAAAAATTTAGATTTTTTTCTTTGTATAGCTGCGAAAGCTGATATTGCATTGTTCCAAATCTTCGGAAAAGCCCTGGCTCCTTTTCAAGCTCATCGTCAATGTAGTCGCCAGGATCTTCGATTTGCCTAAGTTGATGTATGAGGAGTTTACTGCTGTATCGATGCGGGTTGGTTATTGATTCTATTTTATAGAATTCAAGATATCCGCTGCTCTGCATGAATTCAGATATTTGTTGGTCATACTCTGGGTGAGCAAGCAGGAAGCTGTTGACATCATTAAGTGTTTGGATATCCCATTTTTTAGCTAACTCCTCATTCTCACTTACTAGATGTCTGACCTTGCCTAGCCAGTCAAAGGTTTGCCGCTGATGCGTCTGGTTTGGATCCTCCGTCATCGCGAAGGTAACCTCTGCTTCGCTAGCAGGCCTAACCACCCCTAGAACGGGCTCAAAGGCTTTGCACAGCGAGAGTTGTCTCGGAGTGCAGAAAGCGGGGTTTCTGAGATTGATGAGATCGAAGTTTGCGTGTTCAAAGGACTTTGCTACCAAGCGAGAGCAGAACTGTCGTTCACTTTCCTTGTGCCGCAGTAGCGATCTCGCTCTTACCGTGATTGCCTCATTGACCGAGTAAAGACTTCCAACCTTCGATTGTGCATAGTCGCATATAGCATTTACCTCTTCTTCGGAAATTGGCCGTTTGGCGCGTAGTACAAGAATATCAGTTGCTCTGTCAAAGATCAGGCGCTGTGGACTTTTGGAAAAAACACCATCGAGAGTGGCTTCGATTGTGGTTCCTCCGATGTAAAGGGCAGCATGAGAGTATCTGCTTGCGGTGGCGGCTCGGATCCCCAGACTGGTGAGGCTCTTATCACCGGTCAGAAGGATATCGGCACGGCGGAGCAGTGATCGCTCTAGGATGAATTTATTGGAAGACATCGAAAGTCCTTCTTCTAGTTCTCAAATATGATTTTCATTGAGGGGTAGTGACGAAGGCCATGATTGACATTTCTGCCGCCTACGGCTCATCGGCGCCTATTTCTGGTATGGCCGGAGACGTGATGCGATCTCACCGCCACGGGGCCATTGCGGGTGTTTCGGATGTGACCGCTTCGAACGTGCCCACTGACATGCTGAAAGATCGGCCAATCGGGCAGGAATGACAGCTCCTGGGTGTGGTGCCGATAAACCTCAGGCATGTATTTCTTCAGGTACTCCTCCAGCGAGTCCTCTGCCACCTCGAAGTTGTAGACCCGCCAGTAGGCCTCGACTAGGTCTCGGTTTCGGCGAAGGTAGTAGCGCTCGAGCCATCCTGGGTTATCCGTCTCGTATTCGTATTTTGCCAACGCAGCTGCGTCGCTCAGCGATGCCTTGAAGCCCTCCTTCCAAGCCAGTAGCAGCATCAGGAGCACGCCTACGACGGCCATATGATCTTTGTCGTAGGTGAAGGAGTAGACGGCTGCCGGCGAAGCAAATCCGAATGCCAGCCAGCCAATCACAGTGAAGGGAAAGAACAGGATCGGAGCAATGAGCAGGACAAGCGCGGAGACGAACCAGGCTCCGAGAACGTCCGACAGCTTGAGCCAAATATTCGGCATGAGTTCCCTCTGATCATCCAGTTCTGAGCCTGAAGGCCTAAACGAGCGTTACCAAGGTGATGGCTAGATGGTGGCAGCTCGATGGTAGCCTAACGGCTGACTAGCAAGGAATACGTGAACGACTTAGGGCGCTTCTCAGGTGCAGGAATGGCGGTTTGGAGGCGGGATGATAACGGGGGAGGCGACGTGTACGAGGGGGCGAAATGAGTATTTATATTCCAGAAACGAAAACCCCGGCTCAAGGCCGGGGCGGGTGTTTCGTGGTCTTTGCAAGGAGTCGTAAGCTTTCGCTCATTGGAGCTCAATGCCAACCGTTTTTCAATCCTACGAGCGGTTGACACTGATGTCAACCCCCTTTATACAGGCACCTGGCCAGTAGGAAGCCGAGCATGCCGCATACCATCCAGTATAGACCCCAGCTGATCGACCACCTCATCAGCTCTCACCGAATCGCCAGCTACAGCAAGGTATTTTCGACCAGCAATGACGCTGAGCTAGTGGGGGCCTACCTGTGGAACTCGCACGTATGTGGCGTTCTCTACCCCCTACTCAGCGCGGCGGAGGTCACGTTGCGGAACTCGATTGACACCGCCCTGACGGCTGATCTTGGGAAATTTTGGTGGAAGGCAAAGACGCTTAAGTACAAGAGCTTTACTCCCGGAGGCCAGGTGCCCGATGCGGTCGCGAAACTGACTAAAAATTTCGGGTCGGCCTTCAACACCGCCTGGTACGAGCGCAAAAACCGGCAGGTCAGTGGGCAGCCAGACCACCAAGAGGTCGTATCCAAAACGGAATTCTCCACGTGGGAATTCGTTCTGGACAACGAATATATGGGCAACAACCTTATCTGGCCGAAGAATCTTGGGCGGGTTTTCAAGGGCCAGTGGCCAACGAGTCAGGCGAGCGCCATGCTGGCCGGGTGCAAAGATCAGGTTGCGCTGGTAAGGAAGTTCCGAAATCGAGTGTTCCACCACGAACCCGCTTGGAAGCGCTTCAACGTCAATGATGAGCACCAAGCAGTGGCCCACCTGCACGAGAAAATCAGCAAAATCACTGAGCTGATCTCATGGATTTCGCCCGAAAAGATCGACCTTCTAGAGAGATCCGGGGTGATCCGAACGGCCTACCGTGCCTGCTCCGTGGCCGAAATCGAACGGTTCAAGTACCAGTCTAAGACGAGCACGGTCAACAGCATGGTCAAGCTCATCAAGGTTGCAGAGGCTGCAAGCGCTGGCAATGAGGTTATGAAAATCGCGGTGTATGGAAAGCGGAAGGCGGTCTATACCCTCCAGGCTGACTGATAGGTGTTCTGCTGGCCGCCTCCGAGTCCTGCCCGCCCTCCCGATATCAACCAGGCGAGCGGGCATCATCCTTCAGCTCTCTGTGGGGCTACGACGATTGCGCTGGCACAGGCTTAAGGTTCATCTGGGCCTCGAAAATCAGCAGGTCACTTTCTTCGTTCTTTCTCATCAGTGCGATTACATGGGAACTGACCTCAATCTCACCATTCGCATTCATGCGCACATACCGAGGGTATCGATCAAGCAACAGTTCGGATAATCCGCGACTGTAGCCTTCGCGAATCAATTTGATTTTTGATTCATCATCGGTGCCGTATTTGACTCGCTTGTAGAAGCTAGGCTCGACGGCTCCCACCCCGTTAAGGATTTCAAGGAACCTGAAGATCTTATTATCAAAAAAGTCATCTTCGTCTTTAAGCCTTACAATTGCGAGATTGACTCGTTCTACGTCGTTCTTCCGTGAAATTCTTACATAGTGAGCGCTATGGCTATTTCTGTACTTGGTGTCGCCCCAGCTTGACACGTATACATAGTCGGTGCCTTTCGTTTGGGGGAGATCTTCCCAGTACTTTAACGTGTGCCTGATAATTTGTTTTGTAGTGCGCTTTTTTAGTTTCCAATCCAGGAACATTGCGTAAAAGTCCAAGGCTGCCTGATTTTTTAGGCGCAGCATGTCGCTATTTTTTGTTCCTGCATGAAACTTTTCGATGAAACAAGTCTTGATGTCGGTTAAGAGCCGGTCTGCGGTATTGATTGGCCCATTCGCCTCGAGTGATAGGCTAATGGCTTCGTCCACTTCTTCTTCTGAAGCAAATACGTCGATTTCGCTGACGCTGTTGGCGATCATTAAACGGCCAACCTCTGTCTTTACATATTTGCATTCTTCGCCAGTGACAACGCCTGGCTGAAGATTTTCAAGTCTAGATACCGCGTCCTTGTGGCGTAGGGCGGCCTTGTCATCACTTATGTCTGATGCTTCGAGGAGAACATTGTTGACCGTGTCTTCGTCTTCCTGCGAGACGTTTACGGAATTTTCGTAGAAGGTCTTGAGATTCGCTCTCTTGTGGGTGTACTCATCAACACCCAAAAGGTAAATGCTGGACTCAAGCTTTTGCAGTGCAGAACCCGCCTTGGGGTCAAATACCTCACTGAATCTGTTTACCCGTCCAATCAAATTTTTGAACTGTGAGGAGGTCAGATTTCCTTTTCCTTTGGAATAGTCAAATATAAACAGTCGTTCGATTGGTAAGTTTACACCTTCAAGCAACGTTGAGTTGCATACCAGGTATTTCATTGCCTTGGACTGGTTGAACAAATTTTCAAGATAAAGGCGGATGGTGTCTGGGATTGAACCGTGATGATACATCACACCCTTTCGTAGGCAGGCGATGAGTCGATAGCGCTTGTCGAACGTTTCTTCGAGTTCGTCGCAAGCTGTTTGAATCAGTGGGCATTCAATGTTTGGCAAGCTTTCGGCTAGCTCAAGCGCAAATTGCTCAATCCGTTTTTTGGTGTTCCCATATATAATGTTCTTGGCTAGTGATTCACTTTTTATAAGATCAAAACAATTATTGTGCTTGCGATCTAGGTCAATCCAGTGGTTAAGGAAGTGGTCATAGAGCTTAAGCTTTCCATCATTTTTTCCCGTTCTGAAGTCTCTGACAAGGAAGCGCTCGGATTTAATATACTCATCAATCCTGAATCCCTTCGGTGTCATGTCCAAGTAGCGAACACGGACATTAAGCTCGTTGCAAAGAAACGGGGTTAGAAACTTGAAGGAAGCGTCGGGGTTACGAGCACCCAAGATACATAGCATTGTGGCCAATAGTTCGTTTCGGCTATCGCCTTGGAGGAGGTTGTGTGCCTCGTCCACGAACACCATGTCGAACTTTAAATAACTATGCTCATTAAGCATGCGATTCAGTCGTTCTTGAGTCAGCACAAAAACGCGGCTATTTCGTTCAGGAGAATACATCTCGGGATGCGTGATGACTTTGCCCATGTCGTTGATGTCAGCATAAATCAACCGCTTTTTTGTCTGAGCTAGTAAGGCTTTTGACGGTACAAGAATGAGTACACGTTTTTCAGGATTGTCTCTAACGGACTTGATGATCAGCTCTGATTTGCCGTAGGAGGTCGGAGCTACTACAACTGATGAATTTTCATACTCGGCTTGTACGAAAGTTCTCAAAATATCCTGCTGCTCTGTAAGCACCATTCCTTGGTCGCGGAAGGTATCTACATAGCTGCTCACGATATTCTGGATAAAAGAGTTACTCAGCCGTTCATCTTGTTCAAACGACTTTCCGATAGCGGCAGAAACTGGAAGAAGGCCGCTGTTCACGGCTACGTCGTAAAGAGGCTCGTATCGGCCAGTAAGGTTTCCATAAAATAGGGTGATTCGATAACCTAGACGCTTAATCTCTGCCGCGCTGTGATTAAGTAGTAATACAGCAATAGCGAGCAGCTTTACAGTTTCCCCGTCGGACATTTCGTGACCGCGCAGAAGGTTCATGTAGATGTCTTTGAAACGGGTTTTTGCTAGTTCCTTAATGGTGATCTCTTGCATTTAGCATCCTGCCTCTGTGCGGAGGAAATCTTCTAGTTTCTGAAGCGTTCCTTTCTGTAGCGATAGCACTAGAACGGTTTTGAATATCGGGTTGGCTATCAGCTTGTTTGTGAAATGTTCGACTGTCTTCTCTTCTACTTTTCGCGTCGCATCGTTGAATAGCGCAGATACCAGAACGACATTGTTGTCTGAGGCAACAGCAGTGTTCAGGTAGGCGTTGTCACCCTCTAGACCTAGAATCTCAAGAACTGATTCTTTGTAGCCTTTACTTTCACTGATTGATTTCTGGGCGGCATTGATCGCGTTGTGCCAATGGTTCGTTTCGGCCTCGGCAAGTCGACCCTTTAAGTCATCTCGAGCCTTGGCCAGCAAGGCACTAGTAGCTGCGCAAGAGGTTCTTGTGCCTGCTCCGCCCGACTTCACCTCGGTGATCCACACTTCATTCGAAGCGGATTCGTACAGGACGAGGTCAAAGCCTTTCCTGATGTGTTTTTCTTCCATGTTGAAGAACGGGGAAATGACATCGAAGCTATCAAGCTTTTTAAGAATGATCACGTGTGCCAGGAGTTCTCCAAGCATACCAATGCGCGTCTTATCATCTTTAGTCGAATAGCGATCCCAGAATGATTTGAGGGTGGCTGCATACTTGAACATGATCGAGCTGCGGCTGGCGAGATCGGCGCCATGGCAGATACGCGTTAGGTTGTCTCGTATCGTGGTCTTTAGCTCATCAGAAAAGTTTTCAACACAGCACACTGCGTACTGACCGGTTTGCTTGAAGATTACGCCATCCATAACACGATCTTTCCAAAGGGGCCGCAGCCTTTGCTTTCCCCATCGCCGGAGGCGACAGGACTCGAGGATTTGGCAGCCAAGAATCAGCTCTCCGGTGAGCTCCTGCGCTCGCGATAGAGAGGCAATTCACGGCAATAAATGCCATGGAGGCACTGTGCCATTTAGTAGGAAGTATAGCGAGAGGGAGGGGATGTGGACGTGGTTGACCCGACGAACGCTGGTTGGCCGCTAGGCCACGTAAACACTGGGCTTGAGCCGCATGTGATTGCTGCATATATGCCTTGCTATTCGTGTCGTACTGTGCGATATTTGTTTTGCACACAAGCACTTGCGGCGTGAAAGCCAGAATCTACGGTGAAATGTGCATGTATGGTGTCGGAAGAAATTTTTGGGTACACCGTTCAACCTCACCGAAGGCGCGGCCCTGCTGTCGCTGTTCGGTCGCCTGACCGGCTACACCCCGCGGTGGTTCACCTACTTCATCGGCGATGCCCATGTGTATGAAAACCACCTGGACATGCTCAACGAACAGCTCAAGCGCGAGCCGCTGGAAGCGCCGAAGCTGGTGATCAGCGACCGCGTGCCGGCGTTTGCCGAGACTGGCAAGTACGAGCCGGAGTGGCTGGAGAAGATCGAGCCAAGTGATTTCTGGCTGGAAGGGTATGAGCACCATGCGCCGATGACGGCGCCGATGGCGGTCTGACTGATCGCTATTGCCTGAACTGGCCTATTCGCGGGCACGCCCGCTCCCACAGGTACAGCGCAGCCTTCAGGTGCGGCGCGGTCCCTGTGGGAGCGGGCGTGCCCGCGAAGCTTTTTGGGCTCAATGCCCGTGACTACGCCCCACATGCGAATGCTCGGTATCCGGCACCGATACCGCCCCGTTCGTTTCCAGTTGCTGCAAGATCGCGCACTCAGCCCCCTGTGCATTGCAGCGCCGCCGTAGCTCCACCAACTGCTCCTGCAACGCCACCAGGCCATCGATGCGTGCCTGCACATGCTCGATATGCTCGTCGATCAGCGCATTGACGCTGCCGCACGAATCGTCGGGGCTGTCGCGCAGGCGTAGCAGGCTGCGGATTTCGTCAAGGGTCATGTCCAGGGTGCGGCAGTTGCGGATGAAGGTCAGCCGCTCGACGTGAGCCTGGGTGTACAAACGGTAGTTGCCCTCTGTACGCGCCGGCTCCGGCAGCAGTTGTTCGCGCTCGTAATAGCGGATGGTTTCCACCGCGCAATCGGTGGCCTTGGCCAGTTCTCCGATTTTCATCACCCAATCTCCAGCAAGTGGCTTGACCCTATAGTGGCTACAGGGTGTTCACTTGGCAACAGGCGCAAATCAAGGACGCACTCATGAACCAGCCTGTCAGCCACGAACATAAGCATCACCACCACGCCCACAGCTGCTGTGAAGCCTCCGCCGCACCTGCCAAGGTGCAGGTCAGCGCGCAGGCCAGCAGCCACGCCCAGCTCAGCCGTTTCCGCATCGAGGCCATGGACTGCCCCACCGAGCAAACACTGATCCAGGACAAGCTGGGCAAGCTGGCGGGCATCGAGCAGCTGGAATTCAACCTGATAAATCGCATACTCGGCGTACATCACACCCTTAACGGCACTGCCGAAATCGAGCAGGCCATCGGCAGCCTGGGCATGAAAGCCGAGCCGCTTGGCAGTGCAGATGAAGGCACCCGCCGCGTGCCTCAATCGGCCAAGGCTCGCTGGTGGCCGCTGGCATTGTCGGGCGTTGCCGCGCTCGCCGCCGAAATCGTGCACTTCTGGGCGCTGGCACCAGAATGGGTGGTGGCGGCCTTGGCGCTGGCGGCAATCCTGGGCTGTGGCCTGGGTACCTACAAGAAGGGCTGGATCGCCCTCAAGAACCGCAACCTCAATATCAACGCGTTGATGAGCATTGCCGTGACCGGCGCCGTGCTGATCGGCCAGTGGCCGGAAGCCGCCATGGTGATGGTGCTGTTCACCGTCGCCGAACTGATCGAAGCCCGCTCATTGGACCGGGCACGCAATGCCATCGGCGGCCTGATGCAGCTCGCCCCGGACATGGCCACCGTGCGCCAGGCCGATGGCCAATGGCACGAAACGGAGGTGCGCGAGGTGGCCATCGGTGCCTTGGTGCGGGTACGCCCCGGCGAGCGCATCGGCTTGGATGGCGAAGTGACAAGTGGGCAGTCCAGCGTCGATCAGGCGCCGATCACCGGCGAAAGCCTGCCGGTGGAAAAGGCGGTTGGCGACAAGCTGTTCTCCGGCACCATCAACCAGGCGGGGGCGCTGGAGTTTCGCGTCACCGCCGCTGCCGGGCAATCGACCCTGGCGCGGATCATCAAGGCGGTCGAGGAAGCCCAGGGTGCGCGGGCGCCGACCCAGCGCTTCGTCGACCGCTTCGCGCGCATCTACACCCCGGTGGTGTTCGCCATTGCATTGGCCGTGGCGGTAATACCGCCGCTGTTCCTGGCGGGCGGCTGGTCCGACTGGGTCTATCGCGCCCTGGTGCTGCTGGTGGTGGCCTGCCCGTGTGCCTTGGTGATTTCAACCCCGGTGACCATTGTCAGCGGCCTGGCCGCCGCCGCACGCAAAGGTATCCTGATCAAGGGCGGCGTGTACCTGGAGGGCGGCCGCCATCTGGACTTCCTGGCGCTGGACAAGACCGGCACCATCACCCATGGCAAGCCCGTGCAGACTGATGCCAAGGTACTGGAGCCGCTGTTCGAAGGTCGCGCCCAGGCCCTGGCCGCAAGCCTGGGCGAGCGTTCGGACCACCCGGTGTCGCGCGCCATCGCGCAGTTCGGCAGGCAACAAGGCCTGGCCCTGGCCGAGGTCGAAGATTTCGCGGCCCTGGCCGGCCGTGGCGTGCGGGGTACCATCGCTGGCGAGGTCTACCACCTGGGTAACCACCGCCTGGTCGAGGAGTTGGGGTTGTGCTCGCCGCAACTGGAGGCCCAGCTGGATGCGCTGGAGCGTCAGGGCAAGACGGTGGTGCTGCTGCTCGACCGCTCCGGCCCGCTGGCTTTGTTCGCCGTGGCCGACACAGTCAAGGACAGCAGCCGCCAGGCCATCGCCGAGCTGCATGAATTGGGCATCAAGACAGTCATGTTGACCGGGGACAATCCGCATACCGCCCAGGCCATCGCTGCCGTGGTCGGCATCGACCGCGCCGAAGGCAACCTGCTGCCCGGCGACAAGCTGCAGAGCATCGAAACGTTGTACGCCCAGGGCCACCGGGTGGGCATGGTCGGGGACGGCATCAACGATGCGCCGGCGCTGGCCCGTGCCGAGATCGGTTTTGCCATGGCGGCGGCCGGTACCGACACCGCCATCGAAACTGCCGATGTTGCGTTGATGGACGACGACTTGCGGAAAATCCCGGCCTTCGTCAGGCTGTCGCGGCAAAGTGCGGCGATCCTCATGCAGAACATCGTTCTGGCGTTGGGTATCAAGGCAGTATTCCTGGCGATCACCTTTGCTGGCATGGCCACCATGTGGATGGCAGTGTTCGCCGACATGGGCGTCAGCCTGCTGGTGGTGTTCAACGGCTTGCGCCTGTTGCGCAAATAAGAGGACGTGCATGCTGAGTTCGGAGCTCAAAGCCTTCTACATGGTGGCCCGCCTGGGCAGCATCACTTTGGCGGCGAAGAAGCTCGGGCTCAGCCAGCCCACGGTGACTACGCAAATTCGTAACCTGGAAAGCCAGTACGCGGTGGAGCTGTTCTACCGCGGCGGGCGGCGCCTGGTGCTGAGCGAAGAGGGCGGGCGCCTGCTGCCGATGGTCAAGGCGCTGCTGCAGCAGGAGGCCGACATCGAATTCGAACTGCGTAACAGCGGCCAGGCCCAGGGCAGCTTGCGCATTGCGGCCACCGCGCCCTACTACATTCTCGACCTGGTGAAGATCTACCGTGAACGCCTGCCGCAGGTGGAGGTGGCAGTGGAGATCGGCAATTCGCAGCAGGTGCTGGAGATGCTCGAGGAGTACCGGGTAGATATCGCCGCTTCGTCGCAGCTGGTGGAGGATACGCGGTTGGTGCGGCGCGTGCTGGGTACCGACCCGCTGGTGGTGGCGGTGCACCGCAACCATCCGCTGGCCCATCACCAGGCGGTTTCGATCGAGGCGCTGGCCGGGCATTGCCTGCTGCTGCGCGAGAAAGGCTCGACCACGCGCAAGCTGACCGAGCAGATGATGCGGGAAGCCGGGGTGACGGCCGGCACGTTGCTGGAAATTGGCAGCCGTGAATCGATCCGCGAGGCGGTGTTGCGCAATATCGGCATCAGCGTGATTGCCCGGCACGAAGTGCCGCACAACCCCGAACTGCGGGTGCTGGCACTGGAAAACGCGCCGGTGATGCACGAGTACTTGTATTGCCTGAAGGAGCGGCGTCAGGCCAGGTTGCCGGCCGCTTTCCTGGGGGTGGCACAAGAGGTGGCGGGTCCGCGTTTCTGATTCAAGACCGGCACAGCCTGTAGGCGCGGCCTTGTGTCGCGAAAGGGCTGCAAAGCAGCCCCGGGATTTCAGCTTCACCGCAAAAAACTGCTGGGGCTGCTTCGCAGCCCTTTTGCGACACTAGGCCGCTCCTACAAAATCTGCCTATACCACTATTGCCGGCTTTTGCCCTGAAGCCACACAACCTTCGCATAGCCTTCCTAGCATGGCCCCATCTCTTCGATGAGGCCCTGCCATGAACCCCACCACCTCCGGCGCACCGATGAAAGTGCGCAACATCCACAAGCGCTTCGGTGCCTTCACCGCGCTCAATGATGTCTCGCTGGACATCAACGCCGGCGAGCTGGTGTGCCTGCTGGGCCCGTCCGGCTGCGGCAAGACCACCCTGCTGCGCTGCATCGCCGGCCTGGAGCACCAGGACAGCGGCACGCTGTTCATCGGCGAGCGTGATGTCTCCGCGCTGCCACCCCAGGCCCGGGACTACGGCATCCTGTTCCAGTCCTACGCGTTGTTCCCCAACCTGAGCGTCGAAGCCAACATCGCCTACGGGCTGGCCGGCAGCGGCCGCGATCAGGCCCGCCAGCGGGTGGCCGACATGCTCGAACTGGTAGGCCTGGTCGGTAGCGAGAAAAAGTACCCTGGCCAGCTCTCCGGTGGGCAGCAACAGCGTGTGGCCCTGGCCCGTGCGCTGGCACCGGCGCCCTCCCTGCTGCTGCTCGACGAGCCGATGTCGGCGCTGGATGCCCGCGTGCGCGAGCACCTGTGCAGCGAATTGCGCCAGTTGCAGCGCCAGCTGGGCATCACCACGCTGATGGTCACCCACAACCAGGACGAAGCCATGCTGATGGCCGACCGCATTGCGGTGATGAACAACGGCCGGGTCGAGCAGTACGCCACCCCGCAGGCAATCTACGACCAGCCCGCCACGCCATTCGTTGCCGAATTTGTCGGCCAGGGCAACTGGTTGCCGTTCCAGCGCAGCGGCGACAGCCATGCCCAGGTGGGCGGCATGAACATGCGCCTGGCGCCGGGTGCGGCCCAAGCCAGCAGTGGCCGGCTGTTCTGTCGCCCGGAGGCGATCGCGGTCAACCCGCCGGTACCCGAAGACAACCTGTTCCCGGCGTTGATCCGCGAGATCACCTTCCTCGGTAACCGCTGCCGCATGCGCTTCGAGCTCAAGGCCCTGCCAGGCCATGCGCTGCTGGCCGAGCTGGCCCCCGAGGCCATGCCACGGCTGGGCTCGCAGGACATCTGGGTGGCACTGCCGCCACAGTGCCTGCAGGTGTTTGCCTGAGATGGCCGCGCCAATGTCCCTGCCGTTGAGCCAGGCCCAAGCCGCTCGAAACGCTGGCGTCGCCCGGGGTGACCGGTTGTTCGTCGTCGGCGGCAAGAGCCTGCTGCTGATCCTGCTGCTGGTGGCGGTGCTGATGCCGCTGCTGGCAATCTTCTGGCGCGGCTTCAGCGCCGAAGCGGGCCAGGGTGGCGGCCTGGTGGCGGCAGGCGAGCTGTTCGCCAGTGCCAACTTCCACTGGTTGCTGGGCAATAGCCTGGCGGTCGCTTCCACCGTCGCGGCCATCGTGGTGCCACTGGCCTATCTGTTCGCGTATGCGTTGCAACGCACGCTGATCCCGGCCAAGGGCCTCTGGCGGGGCATTTCCCTGTTACCGCTGCTCGCGCCGTCGATGCTACCGGCCATTGCCCTGGTCTACCTGTTCGGCAACCAGGGGCTTCTGCGCGGGTTGCTCAGCGACAATATCTATGGCTTCTGGGGCATTGTGCTGGGCGAAGCCATCTACACCTTCCCACATGCGCTGATGATCCTGCTGTCGGCCCTCTCACTGGCCGATGCACGCCTGTTCGACGCCGCATCCAGCATGGGCGCCGGGCCGTGGCGGGCCTTTGTCAGCATCACCTGGCCGGCCACGCGCCAGGCAGTGTTTGCGGCGTTCTGCCTGGTGTTCACCCTGACCATCACCGACTTCGGCGTACCCGTCGTGGTTGGCGGTGATTATCAGGTGCTGGCGCTGGAAGCCTACAAGGCCGTGGTCGGCCAGCAACAGTTTGGCCGTGGTGCGTTGATCGGCATGGTGCTGCTGGTGCCGGCGCTGTTGAGCTTTTCCGTCGACGCCTGGCTGCGCCGACGCCAGGGCGAGGCCATGAGCGGTCGTGCCCAGGTGTTCGAGGCAAAGCCGTCACGGGCCCGCGATGCCTGCTTCCTGGCCATCGTGCTGCTGGTGTGTGCGGCGTTGCTGCTGGTGATTGGCATGGCGGTGTATTCGTCGCTGGTTACCTTCTGGCCCTACAACCTGTCGCTGTCGCTGCGTCACTACATGTTCGAGGACACCGCCGGAGGCGGCTGGCTGGCCTATCGCAACAGCGTGACCATGGCCGTCGGCACTGCGCTGATCGGCAGCATGGTGATCTTCACCGGTGCCTACCTGATGGAGAAGACCCAGGGCCAACGCCTGCTCAACCAGGCGCTGCGCTTGCTCAGCTTCATCCCCATGGCTGTGCCGGGCCTGGTACTGGGCCTGGGCTACGTGTTCTTCTTCAACCTGAACGGCAACCCCTTGCACGTCTTCTATGGCGGCATGGGGCTGTTGGTGGTGTGCACCATTGCCCATTACCTGACCACCGCACAGATGACCGCGACCACCGCGCTGCGCCAGCTCGACGGCGAGTTCGAGGCCGCCGCGCTATCGCTGAAGGCTCCGCTGTACCGGCACTTCCTGCGGGTGACCGTGCCGATCTGCCTGCCGGCGCTGCTGGACATCATCCGCTACTTGTTCGTCTCGGCGATGACCACCGTCTCGGCGGCGATCTTCCTGTACAGCCCCGACACCATCCTGGCTGCCGTCGCCGTGCTGAACATGGACGACGCCGGCAACGTCGGCGGTGCCGCCGCGATGTCCACCCTGATCCTGCTGACCAGTGCTGGCGCTTCACTGTTGCTGGCCGCAGCCTCACGCGGCCTGCTGCGCCGCTCCCAAGCCTGGCGCCAACGCGCCGCGACCGTCTGACCTGTAAGGAACCTACCCATGCACAAGCACCTTGCAATTGCCGCTGCCGTTTCCGCCGTGTTCAGCCTGCAGGCCTCGGCCGCGGCTACCCAACTGACGGTCTACACCGCGCTGGAAGCCGAACAGCTGAAGAGCTACAAGCAGGCCTTCGAGAAGGCCAACCCGGACATCGAGATCAAGTGGGTCCGTGACTCCACCGGCATCATCACCGCCAAGCTGCTGGCCGAGAAAGACCGCCCGCAAGCTGACGCCGTATGGGGCCTGGCAGCATCGAGCCTGGCCATCCTCGATCACAACGGCATGCTTGAAGCCTATGCACCCAAGGACCTGGACAAGATCGCCGGCAACTATCGCGATGCTGCCAACCCGCCAGCCTGGGTCGGCATGGACGTGTGGGCTGCCACCCTGTGCTTCAATACCATCGAGGCCGAGAAGCAGGGCCTGAGCAAGCCGGTCAGCTGGCAGGACCTGACCAAGCCCGAGTACAAGGGCAAGATCGTCATGCCCAACCCGGCCTCGTCCGGCACCGGCTTCCTGGATGTCAGTGCCTGGTTGCAGACCTTTGGCGAGCCGCAGGGCTGGGCCTACATGGATGCCTTGCACGAGAACATCGGCCAATACGTTCATTCCGGGTCCAAACCGTGCAAGCTGGCGGCGGCGGGCGAGTTTCCGATTGGCATCTCGTTCGAGTACCCGGCCGTGCAGCTCAAGCGCCAGGGCGCGCCGCTGGACATCGTGCTGCCGAAGGAAGGCCTGGGCTGGGAGATCGAGGCGACCGCAGTGATCAAGGGCTCGCCGAAGGCGGATGCGGCCAGGCGCCTGGCTGATTTCTCGGCCAGCCCGGCGGCCATGCAGCTGTACAAGGAGAACTTTGCCGTGCTGGCCGCGCCGGGTATCGCCAAGCCACAGACCGAGTTGCCGGCGGATTACGAACAGCGGTTGATCAACAACGACTTTGCCTGGGCTTCGCAGAACCGTGACCAGATCCTGGCCGAGTGGCGCAAGCGCTATGACGGCAAATCGGAGAAGGTCGCCCAGCAGTAACCCGCACTGGCCTCTTCGCGGGCGTGCCCGCGCAGCATCCAGCACCGCAATCACGCCAGGAGAAGGCTGTTATGCCTACCCCAACCCAGATCATCGACAGCATCTTTGCCCTTTACCAGCGCCACGGCAATGACGATTACATCGGCGAGGCCATCACTCAGCTCGAACATATGTCCCAGGCCGCGCAACTGGCCATGGCCGAGGGCTTTGACGATGAAGTGGTGCTGGCGGCGTTCTTCCACGACATCGGCCACCTGTGCGGCGGTGACGCCAGCATGGGCGGCTATGGCGTGGTCAGCCATGAACGCATCGGCGCCGAGTACCTGCGCCGCTGTGGCTTTGGCGAGCGCATGGCGCGGCTGGTGCAGAACCACGTGGAGGCCAAGCGCTACCTGACCTTGCGCCAGCCGGGGTATTACCAGCGGTTGAGCGAGGCGAGCCGGCGCACGCTGGGATATCAGGGGGGCGTGATGAACGAGGCCGAGGCGGATGCGTTCGAACGCGACCCGCTGTTCGAGGTGAGCTTGCGGATGCGGGATTGGGACGAGAGAGCCAAACAGGTCGACGTTGCGCTGCTCGACCTGGATGAGTTGAAACAGAAGGCGCTGGCGTTACTTTGAAATGCTGACTGCCAGCACTGGCCCAATCGCCGGCTTGCCGGCGATGAGGCCAGGCCTGCAGGCTCAGATCTGCGAAACCAGCGCCTCCAGTTGCTCCTGCCGCTCCGCCTGGTTCAGCTTCGCCCCAGGGCTCAGGGTGGACCACTGCGGATGCGCCCGCGCCTTCACCAGTGCCTCCGGCAACTTGCCCTCACGCCAGGTCTGCTCATCCAGCGCTTCCAGGCGAATGCTGTCCTGCGCTGCATGCCCGCGATTTTCCAGCGCGACCTGCAACTGCTGCTGACGCAGGGCCAGCAGGCGCAACACGGTATCGTCCACGGTCAGCTCGCGCTTGCCTTTCAACTTGCCCATCAGGCGCGACCCATAGTTGCGGGCGGTTTGCAGCGCGCCTCCGGCAATTGCCCCGGCCAGTGCCGCCGCGCCGAGGGTGAGGCCGCCTACCAGTAGGTCGACCCCGGCACCGGCCGCAGCACCGGCCGCCACACCGCTGCCCAGGCGCACGCCGAGCAGTTTCAAGGTCTCCGGATTGAACAGGTCGTCGCCCCAGCGGCCATCCAGCAACGGCAGGTCGCTGGCATGGGCATCCTCGCGGCGAAAGGCATACAGCTTGAGCAACGCTTCGACACAGCGCTGTTCGCGCTGGCGTACCTCTTGCCGCAGCGCCTCGATGGCCCGGGCCTCGGCCGCTGGCTCGGCCTCGACACTGCGCCGGCAGGCGGCGCAGTCCAGCAGCAGCTCGGCGATCAGGCGCTTGCCGCTGTGCCGGCGTGCCAGGCGCTGCGCCTGCTGGTCGTCGATCAGCCGCTGCAAGGCCGGGCGGGCGTTTTCCAGCAGTAGCGCCAGGCTTTCGTACAACCGGCGCTCGCCATCCTCTGGCGGGGCCACGCTGTCGAACCGCACCAATGCGTGAAGGCCAAGGCGGGCGAGGGCTTCACGCCATTGCGGCTCGCGATGCGCGTGGCTGGCGACGAAGTTGAGCACCGGTAGCAGCGGCTTGCCGCAGCTGGCCAGTACCTCCAGCTCGTCGCGGTACTTGGCCAGTACCGGCTCGCGGGCATCGATCACATACAGGCCGGCATTGCTGGCCAGCAGCTGGCGCAGCACCTTGGCCTCCTGTTCGAAACGCTGGCGCGCTTCGCTGCCCTGCAGAAAACGCTGCAGACGGGCCGGGCCGTCGAGGCGCTCGCCCGGGCGGTCCAGGCGTTCAAGGTAGTCGAGCAGGGCGATGGCGTCTTCCAGGCCCGGGGTGTCGTACAGTTCCAGCAGGGGCTCACCGTCCACCGACAGCCGCGCCCCTTCCACATGGCGGGTGGTGCTGGGGCGGTGGGATACCTCGCCGAAGCCGACGTCACGGGTCAGGGTGCGCAGCAGCGAGGTCTTGCCGACGTTGGTGTGGCCGACCACGGCCAGTTTCAGTGGCTCAGTCATGGCCATGCTCCAGCCAGGTCAGTGGTGAGGTATCGGCATGTGGCAAGCCAAGCCGGTCGAGGGCTTCGTGCCAGTCACCCAGGCGCTGCGCGTCCAGGGCCTGGCCCGGTGCGGCCTGTAGCAGCCAGATGCGGGTTGCGCCGGCATTGCGTGCCAGTTCGGCGAGCAGCGCCAGGCTGCCACGGTCGGGCGAGCGGCGTGGGTCGCAGGCAATGGCCAGGCGCGCCGGGGGGAAGCGGCTGAGCTGCTCCAGCAGCCGGTTACGCGATTCACGGCTATCGAGCACACCGGCATCGGTCACGCTTTTCGGCAATGTGGGTGGCCAGGGGCGCTGGTCGTCCAGTTCCAGGCCGACCAGCAGTGCGCCGCTGCTGCCGCTTTCCAGCTGGCCGGCGGTGAACGCCGGCAAGGCATCGGGCGCGGCGTCCTGTACGCCGATGCGTTCGCTGCGTGGCATCAGCGCTTCACGCAGCTGCGCGTAGCCGGGCAGGCTTAGGTCCAGCGCCAGGCGCTCACGGCCCTGGCGCCAGCGCCACAGGCACAACCCGGCCAACAGCAGACGCGGCAGCAGGCCATAAACCAGCACCACGCCGAGCAGCCAGCTGGCCCAGGCCTGCCGTGCCAGGTCCAGGGCCGGGAGGCTGCCGCCGCTCGCACGGATCATGCCCTCGTCGGGTACGGTGAAGCCCAGCAGCGAGGGCAGGGCGCCCAAGGCCTGGGTCAGGTGGATGAACGGGTCGGCAGCGAGCAGGGTGGTTTCCCAGACGAAGCCATAGCGGCGGGTGGCCAACAAGGCCAGCAGCATGCCCAGCGCGCTGATCATCGCCAGCAGCCACAACCCGTGCACCAGCAGGCCGAGCAACCAGCGGCTGAGACGCTGGCGCTGCAACAGCACCAACAGTGCCGGGGCCAGGTGCGCGGCCCTGGCGTCGCGGGCGAAGCGTTCGCTCAGCCACAGCCACAGGCGGCCCAGCCCGGCGCCATACTCGCCGCTGGCGGCAAAGCCGATGGCCCAGCCCAGCAGCATCAGCAGGTCAAGCCCGAGCAGGCTGCCCAATGCCCAGAACACATTTACCGGGCGCTGGCCATCACCGAGGGCCGCCAAGGCCAGCCCCGCGCCGCTGAGCATGGCCAGTATCAGCAAGGCCAGCAGCGCCAGGCGCGCGCCCTGTTTCCAGTGGCGCAGGGCGACGCTCATGCCGTCGCGTTCAGCCAGGAACAGCGCACGGGTTTCAATCCGGGTCGCCAGGTCACCTCCCGCTTGGCGGGCACGGCGGTTGGCTTCCTGGTCCTCCAGGGGGCCGGCATGTTCCTCGCGCAGGCGTACCGCTTCGGTGAGCCAGCGCTTGTCCAGGAAAGTCGGAGCAGTCACAAGGTCTTCCATTGCACAGGTCAGGGCAGAAGCATAACCCACACGCCCGGTGCTATCCTCGCTGGCATGAATACATCACTCCCTCTCAGCCTGATCGCGGCGCATGCCGAAAACCGCGTGATCGGCATCGACAACTCCATGCCCTGGCATCTGCCGGGGGACTTCAAGTACTTCAAGGCCACCACCCTGGGCAAGCCGATCATCATGGGGCGCAAGACCTGGGATTCCCTGGGGCGGCCGCTGCCCGGGCGCTTGAACATCGTGGTCAGCCGCCAGGCAGGGCTGGAGCTGGCCGGTGCCGAGGTGTTTGGCTCACTGGAACAGGCCCTGGTCCGCGCCGAGCAGTGGGCGCGTGAGAACGGTGTCGATGAACTGATGCTGATTGGTGGGGCGCAGCTGTATGCGCAGGCGCTGGAGAAGGGGCTGGTCAGCCGGATGTACCTGACACGGGTGGAATTGGCGCCGGAAGGGGATGCCTGGTTCCCGGAGTTTGATCAGGGGCAGTGGCGGCTGGTGTCGAGCGAGGCACAGGCAGAGGAAGGCAAGCCTGGGTATCACTTCGAGGTTTGGGACAAGGTTTGAGATTTTAGGGCTGCTTTGCAGCCCATCGCGACACAAGGCCGCTCCTACACGGATACGCGTTTCCCTGTAGGAGCGGCCTTGTGTCGCGACAGGGGCGCAACGCGCCCCCCGGCAATCGGTCAGGAATGACTCAATTCGGCATGCTCATCGCCGGCCAGCACATCCTTGTCGGTCTCTTTGAGCAGTTGGCTGGTCACCACGCCCGCGGTCATCGAACCGTTCACGTTCAGCGCCGTACGGCCCATGTCGATCAGCGGTTCGACCGAAATCAGCAACGCCACCAGTTCCACCGGCAGGCCCATGGCCGGCAGCACGATCAATGCGGCGAACGTCGCCCCGCCACCCACGCCTGCCACCCCTGCCGAGCTCAGGGTAACGATGGCCACCAAGGTGGCGATCCACAGCGGGTCGAAGGTATCGATGCCCACCGCAGGCGCCACCATCACCGCCAACATGGCAGGGTAGAGGCCGGCGCAGCCGTTCTGGCCGATGGTGGTGCCGAACGAGGCGCTGAAGCTGGCAATTGACTGCGGCACGCCCAGGCGGCGGGTTTGCGCTTCGATGTTCAGCGGAATGCTGGCGGCGCTGGAGCGGCTGGTGAAGGCGAAGGTCAACACCGGCCACACCTTGCGCAAGAAGCGCAGCGGGTTCACACCGCTGGCGGCGAGAATGACGCCGTGCACCACGAACATCAGTGCCAGGCCCAGGTACGACACCACCACGAAACTGCCCAGCTTGACGATGTCTTGCAGGTTCGAGCTGGCTACCACCTTGGCCATCAACGCCAGCACGCCATACGGGGTCAGCTTCATCACCACCCGCACCAGGCGCATCACCCAGGCCTGCAGGGTGTCGATGGCCAACAGCGCACGCTGGCCCTTCTCGGCATCGTCCTTGATCAGCTGCAGCGCGGCCAGGCCGAGGAATACGGCAAAGATCACCACGCTGATGATCGAAGTCGGTTTCGCCCGTGCCAGGTCACCCACCGGGTTGCTGGGGATGAATGACAGCAGCAACTGCGGGATGTTGAGGTCGGCGACCTTGCCGGCATAGTCACTGTGGATGACCTGCATGCGTGCGCTTTCCTGGGCGCCAGCCACCAGGCCTTCGGCGCTGAGGCCGAACAGGTTGGTCAGGACGATGCCGATCAATGCCGCGATGGCAGTGGTCAGCAGCAGGGTGCCAATGCTCAGCACGCTGATGCGGCCCAGCGACGAGGCATTGTGCAGGCGCGCCACGGCGCTGAGGATCGAGGCGAAGATCAGCGGCATGACGATCATCTGCAACAGGCCGACATAGCCGTTGCCGACCAGGTCAAGCCAGCTGATGGTGGCCTTGAGCACTGGGTGGCCTGCGCCGTACAGCGTGTGCAGGCCCAGCCCGAAGACCACGCCCACCACCAGGCCCAGCAGGACTTTCCTGGCCAGGCTCCAGTGGCTGCGGCGGGTTTGCGCCAGGCCCAGCAACAAGGCCAGGAACGCCAGCAGATTAAGGGACAGCGGCAGATTCATTGAAGCTCCAGCGGAAAAAGGCAAAAGAGGCATCGCCTCTGTGAGCGATTGCGAACGGAAATGCTAACAGCCTGAAAACAAACGAATTTATACGCATATGGAATGTGCATAGTCGTTTATGGAATAACGCGCTGTCGCGGATGGCAATGAGCGCGGCGTTTGCAGCTGCATGAGGGTCGTTATGAAAGGCCGTCGACGGCGGTTGTTGCACTAGCGTTTCGGGGTCATTTCAGGAGATTCGTAGATGAAATTTGCTCCGAAAGCTGTCGCTGCCGCCCTGTCCCTGCTGTTCAGTATCGAAACCTTCGCCACCGAGCTCAAACACTGGCCGGCCGAGGCCGCCAAGCAGCTCGACAGCCTGATCGCCGCCAATGCCAACAAGGGTAACTACGCGGTGTTCGACATGGACAACACCAGCTACCGTTACGACCTTGAAGAGGCCTTGCTGCCATTCATGGAGAACAAGGGCCTGCTGACCCGCGACAAGCTCGACCCCTCGTTGAAGCTGATGCCGTTCAAGGACACCGCCGACCACAAGGAAAGCCTGTTCAGCTATTACTACCGGCTGTGCGAAGTCGACGACATGGTTTGCTACCCGTGGGTAGCCCAGGTGTTCTCGGGCTTCACCCTGCAGGAGCTGAAGGTGCAGGTGGATGAAATGATGGCCTCCGGCAAGCCGATCCCCAGCACCTACTACGAAGGCGACCAGGTCAAGACCATCGAGGTGCAGCCGCCCAAGGTCTTCACGGGCCAGACTGAGCTGTACAACAAGCTGATGGAGAACGGTATCGAGGTCTACGTGATTTCCGCCGCCTCCGAGGAGCTGGTGCGCATGGTCGCGTCCGACCCCAAGTATGGCTACAACGTGAAGCCGGAGAATGTGATTGGTGTGAGCCTGCTGCTGAAGGACCGCGCCAGCGGCCAGCTGACCACCGCGCGCAAGCAGATCACTGCCGGGCACTACGATGCCAAGGCCAACGCCGGGCTGGAACTGACCCCATACCTGTGGACCCCGGCCACCTGGATGGCCGGCAAGCACGCGGCCATCCTGACCTATATCGATGAGTGGAAGAAGCCGGTACTGGTGGGCGGCGACACCCCAACCAGTGACGGCTACATGCAGTTCCATGGTGTGGATGTGGACAAGGGCGGTATCCACCTGTGGATCAACCGCAAGGCCAAGTACATGGACCAGATCAACGGGATGATTGCCAGGAATGCCGCCGCGCAGGCCAAGGAAGGCTTGCCGGTGACGGCGGACAAGAACTGGGTGGTCGTGACGCCGGAGCAAATTCAGTAAGCCTTGGGGCTTGTCCCGGCCTCTTCGCGGCTGAAACCGCGAAAGGGCCTTGCAGGCAGAAAAAAACCGGCGCTCAGGGCGCCGGTTCTTTTTTCTCTCTGTCAGGCCTCAAAGCCCTTCCAGCATCGCCTTGTTACGCACAGCACCCTTGTCGGCACTGGTCGCCAGCAGGGCATAGGCCTTCAGCGCGGTGGTCACCTTGCGTGGGCGCACTTCGGCAGGCTTCCAGCCCTTCTTGTCCTGCTCGACGCGGCGTTGGGCCAGTTCTTCGTCGCTGACTTGCAGGTTGATCGAACGGTTGGGGATGTCGATCAGCACCTTGTCGCCGTCGCGCACCAGGCCGATGGCACCGCCAGCCGCGGCTTCCGGCGAGGCGTGGCCGATCGACAGGCCCGAGGTGCCGCCCGAGAAGCGGCCATCGGTGAGCAGGGCGCAGGCCTTGCCCAGGCCTTTGGACTTCAGGTACGAGGTCGGGTACAGCATTTCCTGCATGCCCGGGCCGCCTTTCGGGCCTTCGTAGCGGATGATCACGATGTCGCCGGCCTTCACTTCGTCGGCGAGGATGCCGCGCACAGCGCTGTCCTGGCTCTCGAAGATCTTCGCGGAACCTTCGAACACCAGGATCGATTCGTCGACACCGGCGGTTTTCACCACGCAGCCATCCAGCGCGATGTTGCCGTACAGCACGGCCAGGCCGCCTTCCTGCGAGTAGGCATGCTCGACGCTGCGGATGCAGCCTTCGGCACGGTCCAGGTCCAGGCTCGGCCAACGGGTCGACTGGCTGAACGCGGTCTGGGTCGGGATGCCGGCAGGGCCTGCCTTGAAGAAGGTGTGCACGGCTTCGTCATCGGTCTGGGTAATGTCCCATTTGGCGATGGCTTCTTCCATGCTGCGGCTGTGCACGGTCGGCAGGTCGGTGTGCAGCAGGCCGCCACGGGCCAGCGAGCCGAGAATGCTGAAGATGCCGCCGGCGCGGTGCACGTCTTCCATGTGGTACTTCTGGATGTTCGGCGCCACCTTGCACAGCTGCGGCACTTTGCGCGACAGGCGGTCGATGTCGCGCAGGTCGAACGCCACCTCGGCTTCCTGGGCTGCAGCCAGCAGGTGCAGGATGGTGTTGGTCGAGCCGCCCATGGCGATGTCGAGCATCATGGCGTTCTCGAACGCCTTGAAGTTGGCGATGTTGCGCGGCAGTACCGACTCGTCGTTGTCGCCGTAGTAGCGCTTGCACAGCTCGACGATGGTGCGGCCGGCCGTGAGGAACAGCTGCTCGCGGTCGGCGTGGGTAGCCAGGGTCGAGCCGTTGCCCGGCAGGGCCAGGCCCAGGGCTTCGGTCAGGCAGTTCATCGAGTTGGCGGTGAACATGCCGGAGCACGAGCCGCAGGTCGGGCAGGCGCTGCGCTCGTATTCGGCGACCTTTTCATCGGAGGCCGAAGAGTCGGCAGCGATGACCATGGCGTCGACCAGGTCCAGGCCATGGCTGGCCAGCTTGGTCTTGCCGGCTTCCATCGGGCCGCCGGAAACGAAGATTACCGGGATGTTCAGGCGCAGTGCGGCCATCAGCATGCCGGGGGTGATCTTGTCGCAGTTGGAGATGCACACGATGGCATCGGCGCAGTGGGCGTTGACCATGTACTCCACGGCGTCGGCGATGATCTCGCGGCTTGGCAGCGAGTACAGCATGCCGTCGTGACCCATGGCGATGCCGTCATCGACCGCGATGGTATTGAACTCCTTGGCCACGCCACCGGCGCGTTCGATCTCGCGGGCGACCAGCTGGCCCAGGTCCTTCAGGTGCACGTGGCCCGGGACGAACTGGGTGAACGAGTTGGCGATGGCGATGATCGGTTTCTTGAAGTCTTCGTCCTTCATCCCGGTAGCGCGCCACAGGGCACGGGCGCCGGCCATGTTGCGGCCTTGGGTGGAAGTCTTTGAACGGTAATCAGGCATGAAACACTCCTGGCGGCTTAATCAGGTCACAAAAAGGGGAGTGAGCTTCTCTGGTCCTTTGTACCGCAGGCCGGTTGCCACTGGCACGGATGGGGCCGAGGACTGCGCGGGATCGCCGCGTGCCTGGCCAGAGCTCATAAACCCGCCGGGGATGACTGGCGATGAATAGGCCGATTCTACACCGCTGAGGCGGTGAGGGAATGGCGATGTGGCCGGGCGGTGGTTTTGGCCTAACGCTTGGTACTTGTAGGACGCTTCCGAAACGCCAGCCCATGGGCTGACCGGCCCGCCTCGAATGACTACTATCCGGGCGCCGCATGTGCGGTTTCACGAGATACCCCTCAATGGACCTTCCCAGTTACCGGTTCAGCACGAACCTGCAATCTGGCACTGAGCGCGCCGCCGCCAGGGCTGCCGAAGGCTTGAGCCAGCAAGGCTGAAGTCTGTGGGCGCCTGGGACGGCGCCTGGAGAACTTCATGCAAGATCAAATCGATAAAAACCGCTTTCTACCGGACACCGATGCAGCCCTGCAGGCGCAGCAGCGCGAAGCGACCGAGGATTTTCACAAAGGCGCTTCGATCACCAACCATGTTGGAAACCTGCGGGATGCCACCCTTGGGCTGCTTTACCGCAAGCGTGTGCTATGGCTGGTGCTACTGGTGTTCGGCAACCTGTTTTCCGGGGCGGGTATTGCCGCGTTCGAGGAAACCATAGCCGCACACATCGCCCTGGTATTCTTCCTGCCGCTGCTGGTGGACAGCGGCGGTAATGCCGGCGCCCAGTCGGCGACGCTGATGGTACGTGGCTTGGCCACCGGGGACGTGGTCATGCGTGACTGGTGGCGCATGCTGGGGCGTGAATTCGGCGTGGCGCTGGCGTTGGGCGCAACCATGGCCATTGCGGTGGCATCTCTGGGGGTGCTGCGGGGCGGGCCGCAAATCGCGTTGATTGTTGCCAGCAGCATGGTGCTGATCGTGCTGCTAGGCAGCCTGATCGGCATGAGCCTGCCGTTCCTGCTCAGCCGCTTCAAGCTGGACCCGGCCACCGCCAGTGGGCCGCTGATCACATCGATTGCCGATGCGGCGGGGGTACTGGTGTATTTCGGCATAGCGACGCAGGTATTGGGGATCTGACGCCAGTTTTGACCATCGTGCTTTTGTAGGCGCGGCCTTGCGTCGCGATGGGCTGCGGAGCAGCCCCTTTCGACCATGCACAATGGCCGAAATCCCGGGGCCGCCTTGCGGCCCATCGCGACGCAAGGCCGCTCCTACGGAAGCAATTACGGTGGCGGTCAGCTGTTGGGCAGCAACCGGCAGGTGATGCTCTTGATGTAGCGGGTTTCGGCGATGGCCGGGTGCACCGGGTGGTCCGGGCCCTGGCCGCCGCGTTCGAGCAACTGCAGGTTGCGGTCCAGGTGGCGGGCGCTGGTCAGCAGGATGTTGTGCAGGTCGTCCTCAGGCAGGTGCATCGAGCACGAGGCGCTGACCAGGATGCCGTCCTTGGTCAGCATGCGCATGGCCTGTTCGTTCAGCCGGCGATAAGCCGCTTCACCGTTTTTCAGGTCTTTCTTGCGCTTGATGAAGGCGGGTGGGTCGGCAATGATCACGTCGAAGCGCTCTTCGGCGGCCTTGAGCTCGCGCAGCGCCTCGAACACGTCGCCTTCGATGCAGGTCAGCTTCTCGCTGATGCCGTTCAGTGCGGCGTTGCGCTCCACGCCATCCAGGGCGAAGCCCGAGGCATCGACGCAGAACACTTCGCTGGCGCCGAAGGCACCGGCCTGCACACCCCAGCCACCGATGTAGCTGAACAGGTCGAGCACGCGCTTGCCTTTTACATACGGTGCCAGGCGGGCACGGTTCATGCGGTGGTCATAGAACCAGCCAGTCTTCTGACCTTCACGCACCGGGGCTTCGAACCTGACGCCGTTCTCTTCCAGCGGCACCCAGTCCGGCACTTCGCCGTAGACGGTCTCGACATAACGCTGCAGGCCTTCGGCGTCACGCGCGGAGGAGTCATTCTTGAACAGAATGCCACTGGGCTTGAGCACCTGCACCAGGGCTGCAATCACGTCGTCCTTGTGCGCTTCCATGGTGGCCGAGGCCAATTGCACCACGAGGATGTCGAAGAAGCGGTCGACCACCAGGCCTGGCAACAGGTCGGAGTCGCCGTAGACCAGGCGGTAGCACGGTTGCTCGAACAGGCGCTGGCGCAGCGACAGGGCCACGTTCAGGCGGTGCACCAGCAGCGACTTGTCCAGCGGCAGCTTGGCATCGCGCGACAGCAGGCGGGCACAGATCAGGTTGTTCGGGCTCAGTGCAACGATGCCCAGCGGCTTGCCATTGGCTGCCTCGAGAACAGCCTGCTGGCCGGCCTGAAAGCCCTGCAACGGGGTCGCGGTGACATCGACTTCGTTGCTGTAGACCCACAGGTGGCCGGCGCGCAGGCGGCGGTCGGCATTGGCTTTGAGGCGAAGGCTGGGCAGGGACATGACGTCGCTCCGGAAAAAAGAGCGGGATTATAGCCTGTCTGCCTATCTATCGGTGTCAGGCTCGACAAACTGCGGCCTCATCGTCGGCAAGCCAGCCACCACATGGGCTGCACCGCCTTGGCGGCGTGCGCCTTACCTGTGGAGGCTGGCTTGCCAGCGATGAGCCCGCTAGCGCCAATCAGGCCGTCAGTGCCTTGATCAACTGCTGGCTGAACGCCGGAATGTCATCGGGCTTGCGGCTGCTGATCAGGTTGCCATCGACCACCACTTCTTCATCCACCCATTCCCCCCCGGCATTGCGAATGTCGTCCTGCAGGGTCTTGTAGCTGGTCATCCGCTTGCCCTTGACCAACCCGCATGACACCAGCAACCAGCCGCCGTGGCAGATCACCGCCAGCGGCCTGCCGGCCGAGTCATGGCTTTTCACCAGTTTCTGCGCGGCGGGGATGAGCCGAATCGTGTCAGAATTTTGCACGCCGCCGGGCAGCACCAAGGCATCGTAGAGGTCCAGGTGGGCGCCTTCGAAGGTGGCATCCACGGCGAATTCATCCGCCGGCCGGTCATGGTTCCAACCCCGTACAGTGCCTTCCCTGTCGCTGAGGATATCCACCACCGCGCCGCTCTGTTCCAGGGCTTCACGGGGCCCGGTCAGCTCCACCTGCTCGAAGCCATCGGTGACCAGAAAGGCCACGCGCTTGCCGTTCAGTTCCGCACTCATGGGCCTTGCTCCTTTTTCGATGGGTGTGAAAAAAGAGGCCCGTGGCGCTCAAGGAAAGTTCCGACGTTACGATTCAGTGGTTGGTCCCTTGCCGGTCTAGAAGGTTAGAATCGCCCGTCCCGAACGAGTATGCACGTATGTCCCAGGAACTCAGCGCCGAACAGATCCAGCAAGCCTTGCAAGGCATCACCATCCCGCCGCAACCGCAGATCATGGTCGACCTGCAGTTCGAGCAGTACATGCCCGACCCGGACCTGGAAACCATCGCCAAGCTGATTTCCCAGGACCCGGGCCTCTCGGGTGCCTTGCTCAAGCTGGTCAATTCCCCGCACTTCGGCCTTTCCAACAAGATCGGTTCGATCCAGCGCGCGGTGAACCTGCTGGGTAGCCGTTCGATCATCAACCTGATCAACGCCCAGTCGATCAAGGGCGAAATGAGCGACGAGACCATCGTCACCCTCAATCGCTTCTGGGACACCGCCCAGGATGTGGCGATGACCTGCCTGACCCTGGCCAAGCGCACCGGCATCCAGCCTGCAGACGAGGCCTATACCCTCGGCCTGTTCCACGACTGTGGCGTGCCGCTGATGCTCAAGCGCTTCCCGAACTACATGGAGGTGCTGGAGCAGGCCTATGCCACGGCCGATGAGGAAACCCGGATCGTCGACACGGAAAACCGTGCTTTCAACACCAACCATTCGGTGGTCGGCTATTTCACCGCCAAGTCCTGGCGGCTGCCCGAACACCTCAGCGCGACCATCGCCAACCACCACAATGCCCTGGCGGTGTTCCGCGACGAAAGCTCGCGCAACACCCAGAGCCAGCAGAAGAACCTGCTGGCGGTGCTGAAGATGGCCGAGCACATCTGCGCCTCCTACCGGGTGTTGGGCAACCAGTCGGTGGACCACGAGTGGCGCGTGGTCGGCCCGCTGGTGCTCGATTACATCGGCTTGTCGGAATACGATTTCGAAAACCTCAAGCAGAACATTCGCGAGTTGGGCGGGCACTGACACATGCCGGAATTACCCGAAGTAGAAACCACCCGGCGCGGTATCGCGCCGCACCTGGTGGGCCAGCGCGTCAGCCGGGTGGTGGTGCGTGACCGGCGCCTGCGCTGGCCGATTCCCGAAGACCTGGATGTGCGCCTGTCGGGGCAGCGCATCGTCAGTGTCGAGCGGCGCGCCAAATACCTGTTGATCAACGCCGAGGTCGGTACCCTGATCAGCCACCTGGGCATGTCGGGCAACCTGCGCCTGGTCGAGCTGGGCTTGCCGGCAGCCAAGCATGAGCACGTCGACATCGAACTGGAATCGGGGCTGATGCTGCGTTACACCGACCCGCGCCGCTTTGGCGCGATGCTGTGGAGCCAGGACCCGCTCAACCACGAACTGCTGCTGCACCTGGGCCCGGAGCCACTGACCGACCTGTTTGACGGCGAGCGGTTGTTCCAGTTGTCCCGCGGGCGCTCGATGGCGGTCAAGCCGTTCATCATGGACAACGCCGTGGTGGTGGGGGTGGGCAACATCTACGCCACCGAGGCCCTGTTTGCCGCCGGCATCGACCCCCGCCGCGCGGCAGGCGGGATCTCACGGGCGCGCTACCTGAAGCTGAGCATCGAGATCAAGCGGGTGCTGGCGGCGGCGATCGAGCAGGGCGGTACCACCTTGCGCGATTTCATCGGCGGTGATGGCCAGCCGGGGTACTTCCAGCAGGAATTGTTCGTGTATGGGCGCGGCGGGCAGCCGTGCAAGGTGTGCGGCACGCAATTGCGCGAGGTCAAGCTGGGGCAGCGGGCCAGCGTGTATTGCCCGCGTTGCCAACGCTGAGGTGTTTCGCTGCAGGTTGTAGGAGCGGCCTTGTGTCGCGATGGGGCGCGCAGCGGCCCCAGGAATTTCAGCTCAGCTGCAGAAGTTGCCGGGGCCGCTGCGCGCCCCATCGCGACACAAGGCCGCTCCTACAGGTGCCGCGCAGGCCTGTGGGTTCAGGCCTTGCCGGTAATCCGGCGATACTTGGCCATCAGCTCTTCTTCGGTTTCCGGGTGCGCTTCATCCAGCGGGATGCAGTCGACCGGACAGACTTGCTGGCATTGCGGCTCGTCGTAATGGCCCACGCACTGGGTGCACAGGTTAGGGTCGATCACGTAGATCTCTTCGCCTTGGGAGATGGCCTCGTTCGGGCACTCGGGTTCGCAGACGTCGCAGTTGATGCAATCGTCGGTGATGATCAGGGACATGGGGACTCCGGCCGGGGCTCAGCGCCCGGGCATGTTCAACGCAGTGGGCACAATTGTGCCGCATTCGCGCCCGCAGTGCACGCGGGCGCGACAATCAGCTGTCTGGCTTACTTCCGGAAGCGTTCGGTCAGCGCGTCGGCCACCACCGGGTGGACGAATTTGCTGATATCACCACCCAATGCGGCGATTTCCCGGACCAGGGTCGAGGAAATGAACGAATAACGCTCCGAAGGCGTGAGGAACAGGCTCTCGACATCAGGGGCCAGTTGCCGGTTCATGTTCGCCAGCTGGAACTCGTACTCGAAGTCGGATACCGCCCGCAGGCCGCGCAGGAACACGTTCGCGCCCTGTTCCTTGGCAAAATGCGCCAACAGCGAGGAGAAGCCGATGACTTCGACATTGGGCAGGTGCTTGGTGACCTCACGGGCGAGCTCCACCCGTTGTTCCAGCGGGAACAGCGGGTTTTTCTTGGGGCTGGCTGCCACGGCGATGATCACGTGGTCGAACAGCCGCGAGGCGCGTTCGACCAGATCGCCATGGCCTTTGGTAATGGGGTCGAAAGTACCCGGGTACAACACTCGGTTCATCGCGTCATCCTGGCTGGAGTGCGTTGGGGAGTCGGATGGTAGCGCAGCGACTGCGCCCGGCCAAGTCATGCGGCCGGCTGATGGCACTATAGACAGGGGCCGTGTTCGTTGTCATGCGCTGTGTGCCAGGCGGGCGATCAGGGCCTCGCTGAGCCTGGCGCTGATGGCATACACCGACAATTGCGGGTTGGCGCCGATGCTGGTGGGGAACAGCGAACCGTCGTGAATCGACAGGTTTTGCAGCTGGTGATGGCGGCCCAGGCTGTCGCATACCGCCTGGCGCGGGTCCTCGCCCATGGCACAACCACCCATCACGTGGGCGCTGCCCAGGCGCGTGCGAAACGGCTCCAGGCGCAAGCGGTCGATCATGGCCAAGGCCTGTTGCAGGCTGGACGCGGCACTGGCATCGCTGTGCACGGCGGTAACCTGGGTGGCGCCGGCGGCGAACTGGATTTGCGCCATGCTGCGGTAGGCGCGGCGCAAACCGTCGTATAGATAGTCACTGAGCGGATAGTCGAGCACGGGTGAGCCATCGCCGCGCAGCTCCACGGTGCCACCCTGGCTTTGCGGGTGAAAGCCATCGCGCAGTAGCGCCAGCATCACATGGGTATGTGGCAGCTCGGCCATGCGTCGGGCATTTTCCTCGCCGTATCCGCCCAGCAGGGTGCTGGCCAGGGCCGGGTGCAATGGCGGTACCTCCAGCTTGTAGCCAATCGGGCCATCGACGCCACCTTGCCATTGGAAGTGGTCGCTGTAGACGGACTGCGGGGCGCCGTAATAGGGGTCGATACGCTCGTTGAAGCGGGCCGCGCTGAAGTTCACCAGGTGCAGGAAGGTCCGTTTGCCCAGGCGGCCGTGCGGGTCGGGCGCGGCGGACCGCAGCAGCAGCGCCGGGCTGTTGATGCCGCCACCGGCAACCACGTAGTGACGGGCGCGAATGCGCACCAGGCGGCCTGTAGGGTGTAGGCCCTGGCTGTCCAGCGCCTGGCAGGTCAGGCCGAGGATGCGTTCGCCGTTGTGCTCGAAGCGCTCGGCCCGGGCCAGATAGAGCAGCTCGCCGCCTTGCTCGAGGGTGGCGGGAATGCGGGTCACGAGCATTGATTGCTTGGCATTCACCGGGCAACCCATGCCGCAGTAGCCCAGGTTCCAGCAGCCGCGCACGTTGCGTGGGATCACTGCCCAGCGGTAGCCCAGCTGCTCGCAGCCACGGCGCAACACGTCGTTGTTGGCATTCGGCGGCAGCGCCCAGGGAGTGATGCCCAGCTCCTGTTCGATGCGTTCGAACCACGGGCGCATCTGGGCTTCGCCCAGGCCGCTCACGATGTGCGCCGACGCCCAGTGCGCCAGCGTCTGGGGCGGGGTGCGAAAGCTCGAGGTCCAGTTCACCAGCGTGGTGCCGCCCACGGCCCGGCCCTGAAGGATGGTGATGGCGCCATCCTTGCTCATGCGGCCCAGGCCTTCCTGGTACAGGCTGGCATAGGCTTCGTTTTCCAGCAGATGGAAATCGCTGCTGGTCTTCAACGGGCCTTCTTCGATCAACAGCACCTTGAAGCCGGCGGCACTGAGCATCTGCGCGCTGGTAGCACCACCGGCACCGCTGCCGATCACCGCAACATCGGCCTCCAGGGTGAGGTCTTGCTCCAGGCGCGAGGCGTCGTGGGTAATCCAGCCGCGCTCCAGGCCTTGGCGAAACGGGTCAGGTACAGGCATCTGCGCTGCTCTTCGTTGTCAGATCTTCGGTGGGCCTGGGTAGCCGCAGGCGGCCCAGGATTCAGGGCGTTCATACCAGGCCATCTGCAGCAATTGCAGCAGCGATGCGTGACCCATGCGCAGCAGGTTCAGTGAGCTGTCCTGCCAACGCTGCAGGAAGGCCCTGACTTGCGCGGGGCTGGCGTGTTCCCAGGCACCCCAGATTCCCGTCAGCGGGCCGCGAGTCAGCGGCAGGCTGAGCACGTCGAACAGCTGCCGGGTGAGCTTGAGCATTTCTGGCGACAACGCCGACAGCTTGTGGTCGAGACTGTGCAGCACCAGGGTTTCGGTGGCCTGCGTGCCGGCCAGTACCACCGGGATCAGCGCACCCAGTAGCGGCAGGTCATCGTCGCGCAGGATGTCGTAGCCGGTCGCGGCGGTTTGGGCGCGGCAACCGACCAGGCTGGTGCCGGCCAGCACGAGGCTGGCACCCAGGCTGAAACGCAACAGTTCGCGGCGGTGCATGGGCTGCCCCTCAGCGGATGAACAGCTTGTAGACCAGGCGTTGCAAGGCTTTGCCATAAGGCGGGTAGATCAGCCGTGCGGTATTGAGACGTTGCTTGGCCAGTACCGCCTTGGCCTTGCTGAAGGTCAGGAAGCCGTCGCGGCCATGGTAGTGGCCCATGCCCGAAGGCCCGATGCCGCCGAATGGCAGGTCGTCCTGAGCCACGTGAAGCAGGGTGTCGTTCAGGCACACACCGCCGGAATGGGTGTGGCGCAGTACCTGCTCCTGGCCAGCGCGGTCATAGCCGAAGTAGTACAGCGCCAACGGGCGCGGCCGTTGGTTGACGTAGGCCAGCGCCTGCTCGAGGTCGTCGTAGGGCACCAGCGGCAGCAGTGGGCCGAAGATCTCGTCCTGCATCACCTGCATGTCGTCATGCACCCCCAGCAACAGGTGTGGTGGCAGGCGCCGGCCCTGGCGGGTTTCGTCAGGGTACAGGTCGAGCACCTGCGCGCCTTTGCCGCGGGCATCGTCCAACAGCCGTTGCAAGCGCTGCAGCTGGGACGGGTTGATGATAGCGGTGTAGTCGGGGTTGTCGGCGATGCGCGGGTACAACCGGCGCACAGCCCGCTGGTAGGCGTCGCTGAAGGCTTGCAGCCGCTCGCGCGGCACCAGCACATAGTCGGGGGCGACGCAGGTCTGGCCAGCGTTCAGCGTCTTGCCGAAGGCGATGCGCTCGGCGGCGCTGTCCAGCGCTACGTCAGCCGAGACAATCGCCGGTGACTTGCCGCCCAATTCCAGTGTGACCGGGGTCAGGTTGTGTGCCGCAGCCAGCATCACCTGACGCCCCACGCTGGTGGCGCCGGTGAACAGCAGGTGGTCGAAAGGCAGGCGAGCAAAGGCCTGGCCTACCTCGACCTCGCCGAGCACCACGCTGACCAGGTCACTGGGGAACACCCGTTCCAGCAGCTGTTTCAGCGCCAGGCCCGTGGCCGGTGTAGCTTCGCTGAGCTTGAGCATGACCCGGTTGCCGGCTGCCAGGGCGCCGGTCAGCGGGCCGATGGCGAGGAACAGCGGGTAATTCCACGGCACGATGATACCGACCACGCCCAAGGGTTGATAACGCACCTGCGCGCGGGCCGGCTGGAAGGCCAGGCTGACCCGGCGCCGGCTGGCGCGCATCCAGCGTTGCAGATGCTTTTCGGCGTGGCGCAGGCCTTGCATGCAAGGCAGCAGCTCGGCCAGCAAGGTCTCGTCGGCGCTGCGCCCCGCAAAATCCTGGCCGATGGCATCGATCAACTGCGTCTGATCGGCCAGCAAGGCCTGGCGCAGGCTTTTCAGCCATTGCCGCCGCTGCGCTGCGGGTGGCAACGGGTTGCCGGCAAAAGCCCGACGCTGGGCAGCGAACATCGCCGCCAGGTCGGTGTCGGATTGCACAAGAGGCAGGGCGCTAGGCGTATTCATGGCAGCGTCGAGTCCGGGCCGGAAATCCCTAGAGCCTATACTCTAATTCGGCCGATGGTGGGACTTTTTTCGCGCTTTCGGGCGGTGCACTCCACCCTCGATACGCCGTAAGATGACCTTTTGATGAAGCCCGCAGACTGGGAGCCGAGCATGGCGCCGCGCATGAAGACCCGAGAGCGCATCGTGCAGAACAGCCTGGAGTTGTTCAACCAGCAGGGTGAACGCAGCGTCAGTACCAACCATATTGCCGCACACATGGAAATCTCACCCGGTAACTTGTACTACCACTTCCCCAACAAGCAGGCGATCATCGCCCTGTTATTCAGCCAGTATGAGGAACTGGTGGACAGCTTCCTGCGCCCGCCGCAAGGCCGGGTAGCGACCGTCGAGGACAAGCGCTTCTACCTCAAGGCCCTGTTGGCAGCGATGTGGAACTACCGCTTCCTGCACCGGGACCTGGAGCATCTGCTGGACAGTGACCCGGAGCTGGCCGCCCGTTACCGACGCTTTTCCGAGCGCTGCCTGCGCCAGGGCCAAGCGATATACCGTGGCTTCGTCGAGGCGGGCATCCTGGCCATGACCCCTGCACAAATCGAATCGCTGACCATCAACGCCTGGATCGTGCTGACCTCCTGGGTACGGTTTCTCAGTACCACGCGGGAGCATTCAGCACACCTGGGGGAGGAAGCGTTCAAGCGCGGCGTCTACCAGGTGCTGGTGCTGGAGCTTGGCTTCGTCACCGATAATGCCCGCAATGCCGTGGATGCCCTGTGCCAGGAGTTCCATGTACCGTTCAACCAGGCCCTGGAGCAGTAGCTGGGGCCCAAGTGCCATCGATCAGGAGATTGTCATGCCCCTTGCGCAATTGATCACCCCGCAGCAGTTGGCCGAGCGTCTGGGCTCGCCCAAATTGGTGATACTCGACTGCCGCTTTGCTCTGGAGGATGTGGACTATGGCCAACGCAGCTATGCCCAGGGGCACATTGCCGGGGCGCATTTTGCCGATCTGGAGCGTGACCTGAGCGGGCCGGTGAGCAAAGGACGCACCGGGCGCCACCCGTTGCCCGATGCGCGCCGGCTGGTCGAACGCCTGCGCGAGTGGGGCCTGGACAATGACAGCGAGGTGGTGCTGTACGACGACGGCCCCGGTGCCTTTGCCGCCCGGGCGTGGTGGCTGCTGGCCTGGCTGGGCAAGCGCAGCGGTGTGGCAATCCTCGACGGCGGGCTGAAGGCCTGGCATGCGGCACACCTGCCGCTGAGCCTGGACCCGCCAGCCAAGCGGGAAGGCACCTTCGCAGGTGAGCCGGACGCCAAGCTGCTGATCGATGCCGGGCATCTGGCCAAGCGCTTGGGTGCAGATGACCTGACTTTGCTCGACGCGCGTGCCTTGCCGCGGTTTCGTGGGGAAGTGGAGCCGATCGACCCGGTGGCGGGGCATATCCCAGGCGCCCAGTGCGCAGCGTTCACCGACAACCTGGGGGCTGACGGGTGCTTCCTGCCGGCGGAGCAGCTTAGACAGCGCTTTGCTGAAAAGCTGGCGGGGCGTGCGCCAGAGCAGCTGGTTGCCTATTGCGGGTCAGGCGTGACCGCCTGTCACAACCTGTTTGCCCTGGCCCTGGCGGGGTACCCGCTGGGCAAGCTGTATGCCGGATCCTGGAGTGAGTGGATCAACGACCCGGCGCATGGCGTAGCGACTGACGAATAAGCAGTACCGGCCTCATCGCCGGCCTGTTGGCGATGAGGCCGGTACTGCTCTACTGGCCTTGCAACAGCCATTGCGGAATCCGCCGTTCCAGGTAATACCCCGGGTTGCGCAGGCTGCCATCGACGAACCCCACATGGCCGCCCCGGCTGTGCAGTTCGAAACGGGTCTGCGGCGCCAGTTCACGCGCCGTGGGCAGGCTGTGGCCTGAAACGAATGGGTCGTCGCTGGAATGGATGATGAGTGTCGGCGTGCGGTTGCGGCCGAGGAAGAAATGGCTCGATGAGCGGCGATAGTAGTCGTGAGCGTCGCGAAAGCCGTTCAGCGGCGCCGTGACCTTGCCATCGAAGTCCCAGAACGTGCGCAGCTTGCCCAGTGGTTCCAGCCGTTGCAGCGTTGCCAGCCGCTCATGCAGGCCGTTGTCGTGAAAGTGCCGCTGCTTGAGTTGCACGTAGGCCAGCATCTCGCGCATGAAATGCGCCTGGTACACCTTCGAGAAACCCTGGCCGATACGGTCAGCGCAGTGGTCCAGACGAAACGGTACCGACACCGCTACAGCGGCTTCCAGCTGGCTGGCGAGGCCGCTTTCGCCCAGGTACTTGAGCAGCACATTGCCCCCCAGCGAGTAGCCCACCGCGTACAGCGGTGCCAAGGGGCGCTGGGCACGCAGGTGGCTGACTATTTCTGCCAGGTCTTCGCTGGCACCGGAGTGGTAGCTGCGCGGCAGCAGGTTGGGTTCGCCCGAACAACCGCGCCAGTTCACTGCCACGCTGGCCCAGCCGCAGCCCTGCAACGCTTGCTGCAAGCCTTTGACGTAGGGCGAATGGGATGAGCCGGTCAACCCGTGCAGCACCAGTACCAGGGGAGCATGGGGTTGGTGCGGGCCGTGCCAGTCCAGGTCGATGAAGTCGCCATCGGCCAGCCACAGTCGCTCGCGGTTGCGCGGCAGGTCGGGCAACTTGCGCCACAGAGGCCCCCACAGGGTTTGCAGGTGAGGGTTGGACAGGCCGATGGCCGGACGGAAGGTGGCGCTGGAGCTGGGCATGCTGGGCGACTCGTGATGTGCCTGCCTAGAGTGCCATGAAACAGCGCCACTGTACCTGCGCTATTGGTCGGTAGGCGGTAGCGGTTGCTGCTCGACGCCAGGGCCGACACTTACCAGGACCTTCTGGCCGAGATTCAGCCGACGTTGCATGACCGAGCGGACATCTGTCGGGGTGATAGCACCGATGCGCTCGATGCAGGTGTTCAGATAATCGTCCGGCTGGCGTTGATAGGTAATTTCGGCAAGCAATGCTGCCACACTCTGGTTCTGCGCAACGGTACGCAGCAAGCTACCGGCCAGTTGCTTGCGGGCGAGCTGCAATTCCGCCTGGGTTGGCCCTTTGTCGATGAACTCGTGCAGCAAGGTTTCTACCAGGGCCTGGGAGGCTTGAGCGTATCGGGACGCGATATCCCATTCAATGGCGAACACGCCTCCCGCGCTCAATGACGTTATCGTGCTGTAGATCGAGTAGGTAAGGCCGCGACGTTGGCGCAATTCTGTCATCAACCGCGATTCGAAGCCGCCTCCAAGTACAGCGCTAGCCATTAGCAAGGGCAGAAACTCGGGGTCGTTGGCCGGCACATCGATGGGCAGAGCGAACCAGTTCGTGGTACTTGCACCGGGCTGCTCGATATTGATCGTTGCGCTGGTTGCCACAGGTGCGGGGGGCAGTGCAGCGGCTGTCCAGCCCTGGGGTAAGGCCTGGCTGATCCGTTGCGCGATAGCTTGGGCTTCGCTCAAGGAAAGGTCCCCCACCATGACCATTTCCAGGTTGCTGGCAGCATAGGCGCGTCGATGGAACCTGCGCAGGTCCTGGACGGTTACCGCCTGTATTCCCTGATGGGTACTTCCCAGATAGTTGCCATAAGGGTGGCCATGGAACAAATGGCGGAACGCTTCGCTGCACGCCCTCATGTCAGGCTGCCGTTCTTGCGATGCGGTCAGCCGTTGTAATTGCGGTTTTATCTTGTCCAGTGCAAGCGGCGCAAATGCAGGATTGGCAGCCAGGTCGATGAACAGCTCCAAGGCAGCATCGAGTCTTGCCTTGTTGCCAAGGCTGCGCAGGCTGAGCGTGGCGTGCTCCAGCCCTATCTCTTTCTTGGTGATCGCGCCCAGGCGCTCCAGGCGCTCGGCATGTTGGGCAGCCGTATGTCGCTGGCTGCCCTCGTCAAGCATGTAGAGCGTCAGGGCTGCCAGGCCAGACTGGTCAGTGTCCTGGCTGGTGCCCGCCTTGAAACGCAGTACCACGTCGACGATTGGTAGCCCGCGAGCTTCGATGAACCTGACGCCTGTGCCGCCCTGCGTGGTCCAGCCCTGGACTGGCGTATGCAGAGTGGCGAGCTGGTTCAGGTCTAGCCCTTGGGTCGACAGCAAGTTGCTACCGATGCTGCTGGGTAGGGTTGGTTGTGGCGAGGTCGAAGTAACGTCATGCATGAGTGCTCTCCTTGGAGTGCATGAAGGTCATGGCTGCTCGCGATTCGGTAAGGTATTCGTAGGCGGCCTGAGCGACTTGCTCGACCGTTACCGCCTCTATGGCTTGTTGTTCGGCATCCAGGGCGACCGGGTCCAGCCCGCATGCAGCCTGTTTGCCGATGGCGTGCGCCTGTTTGTTGATGTCATCTCTTTCGAACAGTTGCCTGGCCAGCAGGCGTGCCTTGGCGCGCTCAAGGTCCTGTTTGGTGGGGGCCGCCTGGCGAAAAGCGTCTACTTCGAGCATCAAGCGCTCGGCCGCGGCCTCTGGCGTGACGTGCGGGCTGCAGATTGCATAAAGGGCCAGCATGCTGTCGCCGCGTTGCCAAGGCTCATAAGTCGCACGCATGCCTTCGACAAGCCGCACCTCCAGCACGAGTAGCCGCTGCAGCCTGCTGGCGTGACCATTGGCAAGAATTTCGGGCAGTAACCGCAGCGCATAGCCTTGGGTATCCGACCTGGCGGTGCATTGGCTAGGCACGTTGAAACCGAGGGCCACGCCTGCGTAAAGCCCCGGCAGGCGCAGTGTCTGTTGGCGTTTGGTTGGGTTGGCGAGCCCCATCGGTACCCGGCGTGCGGGGAGGCGATGCGCCGGTATTTCAGCGAAATGCCTGGTGACGAGTGTTTGTAGCTGAGCCAGGGTTAGGTCGCCGGCTACTGCAAGTGTGGCGTTGTTGGGGTGGTACCAGGTCCGGTACCAGGTTTGGGCCGCTGCAAGCGTTATATGTTCGAGATCGGTTTTGTGGCCAATCACCGGCGTGCCATAGCCGGAATCGCCATAGCTCAACAAATGGTGATGTTCCAGGGCAAGCATCAGCGGGTCGTTATCGATATTTTCACGCCGCTCGGCCATGACCACCGCCAGCTCCCTGGCAAATGGCAAATCGCTGAGGGTAGCGCTGGCCATGACATCGGCCATGGCCTCAAGGGCAATTTCCACGCGGTTGGCCGGTAATATGAGCGGGAAGACGGTGGCATCCGAGTAGGTGAAGGCGTTTGGATTGCCACCCAGGCGGGTCATGAGCGTCGAGTATTCGCCTGGCGCCAGCTTGCTGCTGCCTTCAAAAAGCAGATGTTCCAGGGCGTGGGACAGGCCGGTGTGGCCCTGCGGTTCGTAACTGGACCCGACGTGATACCAAAGTTGCACGCTGACCAGCGGGGCGCGGTGATCTTCGCGCAGGTAGACGCGCAAGCCGTTGTCGAGGATCAGGGATTGCACCGCGCTGGTTGGCGTGGGCGGGGAGGGGCGATCGGCCATTGTTGAAGAGCTCCTGCAAGAACGAAGGAGCAGCTTCAATGATGGTAGGGGTGGGTTGGCGGTAACTAAATACGCCCACCCATGCTAACCGGTCAGCCCCGCTGCCAGAGTGCGTAGTACACCTGGCCGGTTTTCTTCTCGCGGTGCAGGCGCCAGTTGCCAGGAAGCTGCAAGGTCGACGGCGCGGTTTCGCTTTCGGTGTAGACCCAGGCCTGTTGATGCAGCCACTGGTTCTGCTCCAGCAGGTTGCAGGTATTGGCCAGCAGGTCCTGATGGAACGGCGGATCGAGGAACACCACGTCGAACTGCTGCTTGGCCGGGCTCTGCAGGTAGCGCAGGGCATCCGTCTGCAGGATCTGCCCGCGTGGGCAGCGGAGGATTTCGAGGTTGTTCTTCAGGTTGGCGATGGCGGCCGGGTTGCTGTCCAGCGCCACGGCGTCCTCGGCGCCGCGGGACAAGGCTTCGAGCACCAGGGCGCCGCTGCCGGTGAAGGCGTCGAGGACACGGGCGCCTTCAATATAGGGCGCCAGCCAATTGAACAGGGTTTCGCGCACGCGGTCGGGTGTTGGCCGCAGGCCTTCGCCGTCCGGTACCGCCAGGCGGCGGCTGCGCCACTCGCCAGCGATGATGCGCAGGTGGCCCTGGCCCTTGCTCTGGCCCGATTGCGGGCGGGCGGGAGGGGTGGATCTCGGCATTAGTGCTCCGGTACCCCGAGCGCTTGCTCGGAGGGTTTGTCAGTAGGTGCTGGCAGCGGCTTTTGTGGCACTTTCGGGCCAACGGTGACCATCACCAGTTTATCCGCTGACAGGTGTTTGTTCATGGCTACCCTGACCTGTTCGACGGTGAGTGCCTGGGACTGCTGCATGAAGTCCTCCAGCCAGGTCAGCGGCAGGTTGTAGAAGCCAATGGCGCCCAGTTGGCCGACGATGCTGGCATTGCTGGCATTGGACAGCGGGAAGCTGCCGGCCAGCTCGCGCTTGGCGTCGTCCAGTTCCTGCTGGGTGGGGCCGGTCTTGAGGTAGTCGGTGAGAATGTCTTGCACCAGCTTGAGCGTACCTTCGCTGAGCTCGGCACGGGTTTGCAGGTTGATCATGAATGGGCCGCGGACCTGCATCGGGCTGAACGCCGAGTATACCCCGTAGGTGAGGCCACGCTTTTCACGCACCTCGCTCATCAGCCGGGTACCGAAGGCACCGCCACCGAGGATCTGGTTGCCCAGCGACAGCGCTGGCCAGTCCGGGTCCTGGCGGTCGATACCGAGTGTCGCCAGCATCAGGTGGGTCTGCGCAGTCGGGAAGTCAATGTGGTTCAGGGTTGCATAGGTTTCAGTGGGTTGGGGCGGTGCTGGCAGTGCCGGGCCCTTGGGCAGGCCTGCGGACACTTGGGCAGCAATGCTTTCGGCTTCGGCGCGACTGAGGTCGCCGACCAGGGCGATGACTGCATTGCCGCCGGTGTAGGCCTTGGCATGGAAGGCACGCAATTGTGCCAGGCTTATCCCTTTGATGGCTTCGGGGGTGCCGTCGCTTGGGTGGGCATAGGGATGCTCGCCGTAAAGGTTGGCGAACAGCGCCTTGCCAGCGATCTTGCCGGGGTTCTGCTTGTCGTATTCGAAGCCAGCCAGCATCTGGTTCTTGATGCGCTTGAGCGCATCTTCCGGGAAGGTCGGTTTGCCGGCCACCTCGGTAAACAGCTTCAAGGCCGGCTCACGCTTGTCCTTGGCGCTGAGGCTGCGCAGCGAGGCCACGGCCATGTCGCGGTAGGAGCCGTTGCCAAAGTCTGCGCCCAGGCTTTCGAAGCCTTCGGCAATGGCGGTCACGTCCTTGCCGGCCACGCCTTCGTTGAGCATGGCGTTGGTCAGGGCGGCCAGGCCTGGCACGCTGCCATCCTGACTGCTGCCGGCAGCGAAGGTGACTCGCAGGTCGAACATCGGCAGCTCGCGGGCCTCGACGAACAGCACCCGCGCGCCTTCGGCGGTGTTCCAGTGCTGGATGTTCAGCTGGCGCCGGCTGGGCGCCTTGCCATCCAGCTCGGCCAGCGACTGCAGGGTATTGGCCGGGCGTGCGGCGTTGCTTTCGGCCTTGGCGAGGTCGTCGGCCACGGCCGGGGCGGCCAGCACGGCCGCCAGCGCCAGGGCACGGATGCCGGTGCTCAGCAGGGTTGGGCGCGGGACGCGGCGGTCACTCATGAGCGGACTCCTCGGGCAGTACATGGGCAACGCTCAGGCGTTCGCGGGTGAAGTAGGTGCGCGCTGCGTGCTGGATGTCTTGCGGCGTAACGCGCTCGAGTTCATCCAGTTCGCTGTCGATCAGCTTCCAGGACAGACCGACGGTTTCCAGCTGGCCGATGGTGGTGGCCTGGCTGCTGATGGAATCACGGTCGTAGACCAGGCCGGCGATGACCTGGGCGCGCACGCGCTCGAGTTCCTCGGTGCTGGGTGGGGTGGTCTTGAGCTCGTCCAGCAGTTGCCAGATGCCCTTTTCCACGTCCGCCAGGGACTTGTGCTTCTGCACGTTCGGTGTGGCCGAAACCAGGAATAGGCTGTCGCCGCGGGTGAAGGCGTTGTAGCTGGACGAAGCGCCGGCCACCAGTTCCTGGCCACGCTCCAGGCGCGCCGGCATGCGCGCGCTGTAGCCGCCGTCGAGCAGCGCCGAGATCAGGCGCAGGGCATGCACCGTGCGTGGGTCCTTGGCTGTGGCCAGGCCGGGAACGTTGAAACCGTAGATCAGGCTGGGCAGTTGGGTGCGTACGTGCAGGGTCAGCTGGCGCTGGCCGGGTTCGGCCAGTTCCAGAGGCAACTTGGCCGGCGGCACGGCACGCCTGGGGATGCTGCCGAAGTACTTCTGCGCCAGGCCCTTGACCTCGTCGACAGTGACGTCGCCCACGACGACCAGGGTGGCATTGTTGGGGGCGTACCAGGATTCGTACCAGTGGCGCAGCTCCTCGACCTTCATGCGCTCGAGGTCGGCCATCCAGCCGATGGTCGGCGTGTGATAGCCGCTGGCCGGGTAGGCCATGGCGCGGAACAGCTCGAAGGCCTTGGCGTTGGGCTGGTCGTCGGTGCGCAGGCGGCGTTCTTCCTTGATTACCTCGATTTCGCGGCTGAACTCGTCGGCAGGCAGGCGCAGGCTGGCCAGGCGGTCGGCCTCCAGCTCCAGGGCCACCGGCAGGCGGTCGCGGGCCAGCACCTGGTAATAGGCGGTGTAGTCATCGCTGGTGAAGGCGTTTTCCTCGGCACCGATGTCCCGCAGGATGCGCGATGCCTCGCCAGGACCCACCTTGGCGCTGCCTTTGAACATCATGTGTTCCAGCGCGTGGGACAAGCCGGTCTGGCCCGGGGTTTCGTAGCTGGAGCCAACCTTGTACCAGATCTGCGAGACGGCCACCGGGGCGCGATGGTCTTCGCGCACGACCACTTTCAGGCCGTTGTCGAGGATGAACTCGTGGGTGGGTTGCACATCGGCGGCAAAGGCTGCGAGCGGCAGGCAGAGCGTGCCGAGCAACAGGCCTGCGGCACGGCGGGCTAGAGCATTCATACGGTGTTTAACCTGTTCGGCGGCCCGCTGGGTTTAGCGTCGGCGGGCCAGGAGGTGCTAGGATACTGATCCGGTTGCCTGGCGACCATGCCTGTCGCCGTTCTGGCCCACAGGACATCAAGACAAAACGTTGCGCATGAACCAGCCGGCTTCAAGATAGTCTGTTCTGCGTAGAGAGAATTCCCGATGCGCCGTAGCTGGCCCATCGCTACCCTGAGATAGCCGTCTTCCATGTTTGGTTCCAACGACGACAAAAAAGCACCGGCCGAGGCTGGTGAGAAGAAAGGCCTGTTCAGCTGGTTTCGCAAGAAGCCGCAGCAACCCGTGGGGGCGGGCTCGCCCGCGAATGAAACCCACGCCGTCGAGCAGCCTGCCGCCGCTCCGGTAGAGGCCCCTGCCGCCGAAGCGCCGCAGGCCACAGAGCCTGGTCAGGCCGCTACGGCCCCAGCGCCGGTCGAGCCGCAGCCGGTCGCCGAAGCAGCCCAACCCCCGGTAGCCCAGGCGCCGGCACCCGAACCGGTCGCTTCCCAGCCATTGCAGGCCCCCGAGCCTGAGCCGGTCGCTTCCCAGCCACTGGTGGCGCCAACGCCGCAGCCGATTGCGTCGGTACCCTTGCAGGCGGCTCCGGTCGAGCCTGCTACGGCGGTGGAACCTGCCGCGCCGGTCAGCAACCTGGTATTGCCGGTTGCCGAAGAACCTGTGGCGTTGGTACCGGACCTGGAACCGAAGGCCCCGCCTGCCATCCCGGAACGCCCTGCGCCAGAACCCGTCGCCCCTGTGGCTGCGGCCGCAGCGCCGGTCGAGCCTGCACCTGCGCCGACCGAGCAGGCCAAGCCCGGCTTCTTCGCACGCCTCAAGCAGGGCCTGTCGAAGACCAGCGCCAGCATCGGCGAGGGCATGGCCAGCCTGTTCCTGGGCAAGAAGGTCATCGATGACGACCTGCTCGACGAGATCGAAACCCGCCTGCTGACTGCCGACGTCGGTGTGGAAGCGACCTCGACCATCGTCCAGAACCTGACCCAGAAGGTCGCCCGCAAGCAGTTGGCCGATGCCGATGCCCTGTACAAGTCGCTGCAGGAAGAGCTGGCTGCGCTGCTGCGCCCGGTCGAACACCCGCTGGTGGTCCAGGCGCAGAACAAGCCCTACGTGATTCTGGTGGTTGGCGTGAACGGCGCTGGCAAGACCACCACGATCGGCAAACTGGCGAAGAAGCTGCAGCTCGAAGGCAAGAAAGTGATGCTGGCCGCCGGTGACACCTTCCGTGCCGCGGCGGTCGAGCAGTTGCAGGTGTGGGGCGAGCGCAACCAGATCCCGGTGATCGCCCAGCACACCGGGGCCGATTCCGCGTCGGTGATCTTCGACGCCGTGCAGGCCGCCAAGGCCCGTGGCGTCGACGTGCTGATCGCCGATACCGCCGGCCGCCTGCATACCAAAGACAACCTGATGGAAGAACTGAAGAAGGTCCGTCGGGTTATCGGCAAGCTCGATGCCGAAGCGCCGCACGAGGTGCTGCTGGTGCTGGATGCAGGCACCGGCCAGAACGCCATCAGCCAGGCCAAGTACTTCAACCAGAGCGTCGAACTGACCGGCCTGGCCCTGACCAAGCTGGACGGCACTGCCAAGGGCGGGGTGATTTTCGCCCTGGCCAAGCAGTTCAAGCTGCCGATCCGTTTCATCGGTGTCGGTGAAGGCATCGACGACCTGCGCACCTTCGAAGCCGAGCCGTTCGTCAAGGCTCTGTTCGCCGAGCGAGACTGACCATGATCAGATTCGAACAGGTTGCCAAGCGTTATCCCAATGGTCATGTGGGTTTGCATGAGCTGAGTTTCCGGGCGCGCCGGGGCGAATTCCTGTTCGTCACCGGGCACTCGGGGGCTGGCAAAAGTACCTTGCTGCGTCTGCTGCTGGCCATGGAACGCCCAACCAGCGGCAAGCTGATGCTGGCCGGGCAGGACCTGGGGCAGATCAGCAACGCACAGATCCCGTTCCTGCGCCGGCAGATTGGCGTGGTATTCCAGAACCATCAGCTGTTATTCGACCGCACGGTGTTCAACAACATCGCCTTGCCGCTGCAGATTCTCGGCCTGTCCAAGGCCGAGGTCGCCAAACGCGTGGATTCGGCCCTGGAGCGCGTGTCGCTGGCCGACAAAGGCGAGCTGTTCCCGGCCGACCTGTCCACTGGGCAGCAACAGCGGGTGGGTATCGCCCGCGCCATCGTGCATCAGCCGGCCCTGCTGCTGGCCGACGAACCCACCGGTAACCTCGACCCGCGCCTGGCTGCGGAGATCATGGGCGTGTTCGAGGACATCAACCGCCTGGGCACCACGGTATTGATCGCCAGCCACGACCTGGCACTGATTGCGCGCATGCGCCACCGCATGCTGACCTTGCAGCGCGGCCGCTTGATCGGCGATGGGGAGGCCGGGCAATGACCACTACACGCACACCTAAAGTTTCCGAGCGGGTTGCGCCGAAACCGGCCGACCCGCAACCGGCAAGGAAAAAACACGGTGATGACGATGACGGCCCGGATTTCCGCACGCTGCTGCATGCCTGGCTGGAAAGCCACCGTGCCAGCCTGGCCGACAGCCTGCGCCGCCTGGGCAAGCAGCCGATCGGCAGCTTCTTCACCTGCCTGGTGATGGCGGTAGCGCTGAGCATGCCCATGGGGCTGTCGCTACTGCTGAAGAACGTCGAAAAGCTTGGCGGCTCGTGGCAGCGCGCCGCGCAGATTTCGCTGTACCTCAAGCTCGATGCCGGCAGCCGCGAAGGCGAGGCGCTGCGCGACGAGATCAAGGGCATGCCTGGTGTGGCCGACGCGCTGTATGTCAGCCGCGAACAGGCGCTGGAGGAATTCCAGCAGCAGTCCGGCCTGGGCGAAGCCCTGCGTGAGTTGCCCGACAACCCACTGCCGGGCGTGGTAGTAGTGACCCCGACCGAGGTCGACAAACCGGCGCTGGAAGCCTTGCGTCAGCGCTTGTCCGAGCTGCCACGGGTAGAGGTGGCGCAGCTCGACCTGCTGTGGGTCGAGCGCCTGGCGGCGATCCTCAAGCTGGGTGACCGTTTCGTCTTCGGCCTGGCTGTGATGCTGGTTTCTGCCTTGCTGTTAGTAATCGGTAACACAATTCGGCTACATATTGAAAACCGCCGCACCGAGATCGAAGTGATCAAGCTGGTCGGGGGCACCGACGCCTACGTGCGCCGGCCTTTCCTGTACATGGGGGCCCTGTATGGCCTGGGCGCAGGCCTGTTGGCGTGGGGTATCCTGGCGTTTGGCCTGAACTGGCTGAACGAGGCGGTGGTAGGGCTTTCCGGCCTGTATGGCAGTGACTTCGCCCTGGGCGGGGTGCCGGCGTCCGATGGTCTGTCGCTCTTGATCGGAGCGGTGCTGTTGGGGTATATCGGTGCATGGATTGCAGTCGCCCGCCACCTGAACGAGCTGGCGCCGCGATAGTTTTTATATGCCAGCATTGACAAATTCTTCACTATGGAACTTGTACCGTCGTTCCAGGTCAATGTTGGCAGCGCCCAAAAGGTGCGAGTTTGGTAAGTCGGAGGTTCTTGAATGACCACATCGTTGCAACCTGCCTATGCCCTGGTACCCGGTGCAAACCTGGAAGCCTACGTGCACACGGTCAACAGCATTCCGCTGCTGACGGTCGAGCAGGAGCGTGATCTGGGCGAGCGTCTCTATTATGAGCAGGATGTCGAGGCCGCTCGCCAGATGGTGATGGCCCACCTGCGTTTCGTCGTACACATCGCCCGTAGCTACGCCGGCTACGGGCTGGCCCAGGCCGACCTGATCCAGGAAGGCAACGTTGGCCTGATGAAAGCCGTCAAGCGCTTCAACCCGGAAATGGGTGTGCGCCTGGTGTCGTTCGCCGTGCACTGGATCAAGGCGGAGATCCACGAGTTCATCCTGCGCAACTGGCGTATCGTCAAGGTGGCCACCACCAAGGCCCAGCGCAAGCTGTTCTTCAACCTGCGCAGCCAGAAGAAGCGTCTGGCCTGGCTGAGCAACGACGAAGTGCACCGCGTAGCGGAAAGCCTGGGCGTTGAGCCGCGTGAAGTGCGCGAGATGGAAAGCCGCCTGAGCGGCCAGGACATGGCCTTCGACCCGGCAGCGGAAGCTGACGACGACAGCGCCTTCCAGTCGCCTGCGCACTACCTGGAAGACCACCGTTACGACCCGGCGATGCAGCTGGAGGATGCCGACTGGAGCGACAACTCCACCAGCAACCTGCACGAAGCGCTGCAAGGGTTGGACGAGCGTAGCCGCGACATTCTGTACCAGCGCTGGCTGGCGGAAGAGAAGGCCACGCTGCATGAGCTGGCGGACAAGTACAGCGTTTCGGCTGAGCGGATTCGCCAGCTGGAGAAGAATGCGATGAACAAGGTCAAGGCGCTGATCGCGGCCTGATCGAGCCCTGACTGCAAGGAAAAGCCGCTGGCCCAGATAGGGTGAGCGGCTTTTTTTTGCGCAAGCCTTGAGGGCCTCTTCGCGGGCGCGCCCGCTCCCACAGGTACTGCACAGGCCTCAGGGGTAATGCTGGTCATGTGGGAGCGGGCGCGCCCGCGAAGAGGCCCTCAAGGCTTGCGCGAAGTGTCGAGCTGCATCAGGTAGCTGGGCCCACCCAACTGGCTCATCTGCCGCCGAATCCATCCGGCCCGGCTGGCCACATAGGCGCTCGGCCGACTGGCACTCCACTTGATCGGGCTTGGCAGCACGGCCGCCAGCTGCGCCGCCTGCTGGCGGCTGAGGCGGCTGGCATCAACGCCAAAGTGGTAACGCGCCGCCGCCTGGGCGCCGAATACGCCCTTGCCCCATTCGGCGCTGTTCAGGTAGACCTCGAGAATCCGTTCCTTCGACCAGAACAGCTCGATCAGCGCGGTGAACCAGGCCTCCAGCCCTTTGCGCAACCAGCTGCGCCCGGACCACAGGAACAGGTTCTTGGCCACTTGCTGGGTCAAGGTGCTGGCACCACGAATGCTGCCGCCACGCTCGTTGTAGGCCAGCGCCGCCTGGATGGCCGGAATGTCGAAGCCCCAGTGGTTGGCGAACTTCTGGTCCTCGCCAGCGATGACCGCGACCTTGAGCTCGTCGGAGATGTTTTCCCAAGGTTCCCAGTCCCGCTGCAGGTCGATCGGCTCGCCATCCACCCAGGACTGCACTTTGCGTTCGACCATCAGCGCTGTGCCGGGTGGTGGCACCCAGCGGAACACCAGCACCAGCACGATGCTGCCGGCAGCGAACCAGAGCAGGGCACGGGAGAGGCGGCGAAGAAGGGTTGGCAGCATGGCGATGGCTTGGCCGTACGGGTGGAAGGGGCCATTATACAGACCCGATCCAAGGAGTCGTCCCATGCTTCGCAGCTTCCTGATGCTCGCCGCCTTTTTCGGCTTTACCGGTGTCGCCTTGGGCGCTTTTGCGGCTCACGGCCTGAAAAGCCGGCTGACAGCCGACTACCTGGCGATCTTCCAGACCGGTGTGACCTACCAGCTGGTGCACGCCCTGGCGATCCTCGCTGTCGCGGTGCTCTCGGCCCACTTGCCCGGGCGCCTGGTCGGCTGGGCGGGCGCGCTGTTTGCCCTGGGCATCGTGCTGTTCTCCGGCAGCCTGTACCTGCTCACCCTCAGCGGCCTGGGCAAGCTCGGTATCATCACCCCGCTTGGCGGGCTGTGCTTCCTCGCCGGCTGGTTGTGCCTGGGCCTGGCGGCGTGGCGGCTGGGCTGACCGAGTGGTCCACAATCGCGACTAATGGCGCGCGCCGCCCTTGGGTTGCAGGGTGGTTCGGCGCTAGAATGCGGGCCCCCCAAAGCACAATGGTGGCCGTGCGCATGCGCATTCAACTGAACGGTGAACCTTACGAACTGCCCGCTGGCGAATCCGTCGCGGCCCTGCTGGCCCGCCTGGAACTGACCGGGCGCCGCGTCGCGGTGGAGCTGAACCTGGATATCGTGCCGCGTAGCCAGCACGACACTACGCTGCTGAATGATGGCGACCAGGTCGAAGTGGTCCACGCCATTGGTGGCGGCTGACCGCGGCCCGGCGGTTCACCTGCAAGCCCTGCAACCTTTTCCCGAGGAACAACCATGAGCAACGTTCGCAGCGACAAGCCCTTCACCCTGGCCGGGCGTACTTTCCAGTCGCGCCTGCTGGTCGGTACCGGCAAGTACCGTGACATGGAAGAAACCCGCCTGGCCATCGAGGCCTCGGGTGCCGAAATCGTCACCGTTGCCGTGCGCCGGACCAACATCGGCCAGAACCCGGGCGAGCCGAACCTGCTCGACGTGTTGCCACCGGACCGCTACACCATCCTGCCGAACACCGCAGGCTGCTACGACGCGGTCGAGGCCGTGCGCACCTGCCGCCTGGCCCGCGAACTGCTGGATGGCCACAACCTGGTCAAGCTGGAAGTGCTGGCCGACCAGAAAACCCTGTTCCCCAACGTGATTGAAACCCTCAAGGCCGCCGAAGTGCTGGTCAAGGACGGTTTCGACGTGATGGTCTACACCAGCGACGACCCGATCATCGCCCGCCAGCTGGCCGAAGCCGGCTGCATCGCGGTCATGCCCCTGGCTGGCCTGATCGGTACCGGCCTGGGTATCTGCAACCCCTACAACCTGCAGATCATCCTGGAAGAATCCAAGGTGCCGGTGCTGGTCGATGCCGGCGTGGGCACTGCTTCCGACGCCACCATTGCCATGGAAATGGGTTGCGAAGCGGTGCTGATGAACTCGGCCATTGCCCACGCCCAGCAACCGGTACTGATGGCCGAGGCCATGAAGCACGCCATCGTCGCTGGCCGCATGGCCTACCTCGCCGGCCGTATGCCGAAGAAACTCTATGCCAGCGCCTCCTCGCCGCTGGAAGGTCTGATCAAGTAAGAGCCCCTGATGACTGAATCGCACGATACGCCGAGCACCCCTGACGGCGAAGCCCGCCCGCACCGCCGCATCAAGAGCTTCGTGATGCGCGCCGGGCGCATGACCGAAGGCCAGCAACGTGGCCTGGAGCAGGGCGGCCCGCTGTACATCCTGCCGCTGGCCGACAGCCCGGTGGACTATGACCAGGTGTTCGGCCGTTCGGCGCCGCGCACCCTGGAGATCGGCTTCGGCATGGGCCATTCCCTGCTGGAAATGGCGGCTGCCGCACCGGAGCAGGATTTCATCGGTGTGGAAGTGCACCGCCCGGGCGTGGGCGCGCTGCTCAACGGCGTGCTGACCCAGGGGCTGAAGAACCTGCGGGTGTATGACTGCGATGCTATCGAGGTGCTGAACCGCTGCGTGGCGGACAACAGCCTCGACCGGCTGATGCTGTTCTTCCCCGACCCATGGCACAAGGCGCGCCACCACAAACGGCGCATCGTTCAGCTGGAGTTCGCCGAGCTGGTACGGCGCAAGCTCAAGCCGGGTGGCGTGTTCCACATGGCTACCGACTGGGAACCGTATGCCGAGTACATGCTGGAAGTGATGAGCGCTGCCCCGGGCTATCGCAACCGTGCGGCCGACGGCACCTATGTGCCACGCCCGGAAGAGCGCCCGATCACCAAGTTCGAACGCCGTGGCGAGCGGCTGGGGCATGGGGTTTGGGACTTGAAGTTCGAAAAGGTGGATTGATCGGCCGATATGGCCTTTCCACGAGAAAAACCGCCTTGAGAAGGGCGGTTTTTTTTTGCGACGGGATTGAGCGAGCCGGCTGACAACCATGGCCTCACAGGCAGGGTCACGTTGCAATAAACGTAGGAGCGGATTTATCCGCGATGCGCCGCGCGGGCGGCGCTCGATTTCCGCCCAGGCACAACAACAACGGCTTGCGCCCGCTGCCTGCAGATCACCATCGCGTTGCGCCGGTGTGGATTGGCTCAGCCGCGCCGATCAGCCACCACCCCAATCAGCACCAGCACCACCAGCAACACCGGCGCCAGTGCATAGTTGTTGAACTGGCCCAGCCCCTTCACTACCCACGGTGTGGCATAGATCAACGCCGCACCACTGCCGATCATCACCAGCAAGGCCATGAATGGCACGCGCAGGGCGCCGGCCAAACCGCCCAGGCGCTGTTCCACCCAGCCTTTGATATCGGTGCCGAACAGCACCAGCAGGCAGCCTACCAAGGCCAGCGAAATCTCCGACAGGTTGCTGCGGCTCCAGCGGGAAACCGTCGCGAGCAGATCAAGTACCAGATCCATGGGTCATCCTTAGCTCAAGAAATACTGCAGCAGGTCATTGAGGAACAGCTGGCCTCGTGGCGTGGCCACCAGTCGATCCGCTTCGACCTGCAAAAGGCCCTTTTGTTCGGCGGCGCGCCGCGCTTCACGCAGCTGTTCCAGAGGCAACCCGGTGCGCTGGGTGAACAGTTCGGCCTCTACACCCTCGGTCAGGCGCAGGGCATTCATCAGGAACTCGAACGGCAGTTCGTCGACCGGCAGCAGCTTCTCGCCGGCCTTGAACGGCTTGGCCAGGTTCAGGTAGTCCTTGGGCAGGCGGGTTTTCCAGGTGCGCAGGATGCGCCCGTCGGCGAAGGTCAGTTTGCCGTGGGCACCGGCACCGATGCCAATGAAGTCGCCAAAGCGCCAGTAATTGAGGTTGTGCCGCGCGGCGCGACCAGCCTGGGCATAGGCCGAGACTTCGTACTGGCGGAAGCCGTGCTCGGCCATCAGCGCCTGGCCGGCTTCCTGGATGTCCCAGAGGATGTCGTCCTCGGGAAGCTCCGGTGGCTGGTTCCAGAACACCGTGTTCGGCTCTACCGTCAGCTGGTACCACGACAGGTGCGTGGGCCCCAGTTCGATCGCCTGGCGCAGGTCGCCCAGCGCGTCGTCCAGCGACTGCTCGGGCAGGCCGTGCATCAGGTCCATGTTGAAGTTGTCGAAGCCGGCGGCACGCGCCATGCCGGCGGCGCGGACCGCTTCATCGCCATTGTGGATGCGCCCCAGCGCCTGCAGCTTGGCTGGCTGGAAGCTCTGCACACCGATGGACAGGCGGTTGATGCCGGTTTGCCGGTAGGCCTTGAACTTGTCCTGCTCGAACGTGCCCGGGTTGGCCTCCAGGGTGATTTCGATGTCTGGCGCAAACGCAATGCGTTGCTCCACGCCTCGCAGCAGCCGGCCGAGGGCATCGGCGCTGAACAGGCTGGGCGTACCGCCACCGAAGAAGATCGAGCTGATCGGCCGGCCTTGCACCGCGGCCAATTCCTGGTCGAGGTCGCTCAGCAGGGCTGCGACATAGGCATCTTCTGGCAGATCAGGCCCGGCGGCGTGGGAGTTGAAGTCGCAGTAAGGGCATTTGCGTACGCACCACGGGATGTGGATGTACAGCGCCAGCGGCGGCAGGCTGGTGAAACCCGCCGCGCCGGGGTTGGACAGCGTGTCGATCATGCCAGGCCCAGACGTTGACGCAGCAGGGCCATGGCGCGCGCGCGGTGGCTGAGCTGGTTCTTGTCCGCAGGGGCCAGTTCGGCGCTGGAACAGCCGCGCTCCGGTACCCAGAACAGCGGGTCATAGCCAAAGCCGTGCTCGCCACTGGCCTCGAACATGATGCGCCCGTGCCACAGGCCTTCGCACAGGATCGGCAGCGGGTCGTCGGCATGGCGCACCAGTGCCAGCACGCAGACGAACTGCGCACCGCGCTCGGCTTCGGGCACATCTTTCAGGGCCTCGAGCAGCTTGGCGTTGTTTGCTGCATCACCCTTGCCGTCGGCATAGCGCGCCGAATAGATGCCCGGGGCACCACCGAGGAAGTCCACTGCCAGGCCGGAATCGTCGGCCAGGGCTGGAAAGCCGGAAATGCGTGCGGCATTACGTGCCTTGAGGATGGCGTTCTCGACGAACGACAGGCCGGTTTCTTCCGGCTCCACCTGGCTGAACTCGCCGATCGAGCGCAGCTGCACGGACGCGCCGAGCATGGCCTGGAGTTCCTTGAGTTTGCCGGCGTTGTGGCTGGCCAATACGAGTTGCTGGAAATTCATCATTCGCCTGGGAACACTTCCTGGTTGAAGCTGAGGGAATTGCTGATGCCGCCGGTTTCGATGTTGAGGTCGAAGGTGACGGTCTCTGCGTGGTCGATCTTGAACTGGGCGATGTAGTACACCGCGCCTTGCTCGTTGATCTGCTTGAACGACAGCGGGCTGCTGCGCCCGGTCAGGTCCTTGACCGTGCCGCTGACCACCGCCATGGCGGGTTTGTTGGCGCGGCGCACGGCAATGTTGAGCACGCCCTGGTTCTTGCTGCGTACCAGGCCGGTGGCTGCAGCCACCTCTGGTGTCAGCATGCTCGAGGTGAATGCGCTGTAGTGCACCGTCACGTCGCCAAACACTTCCTTGCGCTCGGGGCGGGCAGCATCGGCAGCCAGTGCCGGCAGGGCCAGGCACAGACTGATCAGGAACAGGGCTAGGCGACGCATGGGGTGGTTCCTCCGCTGGGCGTCAGACAGCGAGCTGGTGCTCTCGCAGGCCCGGGCTGCTGACGCGGTAGATACCGATCTCACCTAGAAGATTAGGCCAAAGCCGGCCACCCCACCCATTACGGTGCAAGTGGTCGACAGCCAGGCGGTCAAGCACCCTGGCCTTGCGTTCGTGCACCAGTTCCTCGAAGTCGGCAAAGGTGCAGAAGTGGATGTTCGGCGTGTTGTACCAGGTGTATGGCATGAAGTCCGACACTGGCATGCGGCCCTTGGTCGCCAGGTACCAGCGGCAACGCCAGTGGCCGAAGTTGGGGAAGGTGATGATGCACTGGCGGCCCACGCGCAGCATCTCGTCGAGGATGCGGTCGGGGTACTCCACGGCCTGCAGGGCCTGGGTCATGATCACCACGTCGAAGCTGTTGCTGGCGAAGTTGCCCAGGCCCTTGTCCAGGTCCTGCTCGATGACGTTGACGCCCTTGGCCACGCAGGCGGCGATGTTGTCAGCGTCGATCTCCAGGCCGTAGCCGGTGACCTGCTTGCGGTCACGCAGTGAGGCCAGCAGTTCGCCGTTACCGCAGCCCAGGTCGAGTACCCGGCTGCCGGCGGGAATCCAGTCGTGGATGATTTCCAGATCGGCTCTCATGCTGTCCTCAGATGGCAATGCGGTTCATGTAGTTCGCGAAACCCTGCATGTAGCGAGGCGTGGGGATCAGGAAGGCATCGTGCCCATAGGGCGAATCGATCTCCAGATAGCAGACGTTCTTGCGTGCGGCCATCAGGGCGTTGACGATTTCGCGCGAGCGGGCCGGCGAGAAGCGCCAGTCGGTGGTGAACGACATGATGCAGTAATCCGCCTTGACGTGGGCCAGGGTGGCCGCCAGGTCGCCGCCATGGGCAGCAGCCGGGTCGAAGTAGTCCAGCGCCTTGGTCATCAGCAGGTAGGTGTTGGCGTCGAAACGCCCGGAAAACTCTTCGCCCTGGTAGCGCAAGTAGCTTTCGACCTGGAATTCGACGCTATGGAAGTCGTAGTTGAGCTTGTCGCTCTTCAGCTCACGGCCGAATTTTTCACCCATCGAGTCGTCGGACAGGTAGGTGATGTGGCCGACCATGCGCGCCAGCATCAGGCCACGCTTGGGGATCACGCCCTGGTCCTGGAACGAACCACCGTGGAATTCGGGGTCGGTGAGGATGGCCTGGCGCGCCACTTCGTTGAAGGCGATGTTCTGTGCCGACAGCTTGGGCGCCGAGGCGATATCGACACAATGGCGCACGCGCTCGGGGTAGCTGATGGTCCACTGCAGCGCCTGCATGCCGCCCAGGCTGCCGCCGACCACAGCAGCCCATTGCTGGATGCCCAGGCGTTCGGCCAGGCGTACCTGGCTGTGCACCCAGTCTTCCACGGTCAGCACCGGGAAATCCGCGCCATAGGGCTTGCCGGTGGCCGGGTTGATGCTGCTGGGGCCGGTACTGCCGTTGCAGCCGCCCAGGTTGTTCAGGCTGACCACGAAGAAGCGGTTGGTGTCGATCGGCTTGCCCGGGCCGATGCAGCTATCCCACCAGCCCGGCTTGCGGTCGGTGGCGGCATGGTAGCCAGCGGCATGATGGTGGCCGGACAGGGCATGGCAGATCAGCACGGCGTTGCTCGCGCTGGCGTTGAGGCTGCCATAGGTCTCGTAGACCAGTTCATAACTGGCCAGCGAGCGGCCACAGGCCAAGGCCAGCGGTTCATCGAACCGGGCTGTTTGCGGTACTACCAGACCGACGGAATCTTCGGGAAAGACAGTGGACATCGACCCTGCTCACGCTTGACGGAGGCGTCAGTCTAAAGAGCGCTACCCCCAGCGGCAAGCACGGGCTTGCCACTGGAAGCAACCAGGGCCGGGGGCGGCTCAGATCATCCGCCACAGCTCTTGTGGCATGCCGGCGTAGGCGGCCAGCGGCGGCATCACGAACGACTGGATCACCTGGATCGCGAGGAAGGCGAAGATCGGCGAGATGTCCATGCCGCCCAGGTTGGGCACGATGCGGCGGAACGGTGCCAGCACCGGTTCGCTGATCTGGTAGGCCAGCTCGGCGGCCGGGTTGTGGCTGTTGGGGGCGACCCAGGAAACGATCACCATGACGATCATCGCCACCCAGAAAATCTTCAGGAACAGCGAGGTGATCCCGATGATCGCCCACATCAGCAGGTGCAGGATGTCGCCGAAGGTACCGTAGGTGACCATCAGCACGAAGCCCATCAACAGCGCCTGGATGACCACCGACAGCAGCAGCGACGAGGTGTCCAGCCCGCCGACACTGGGGATGATCCGGCGAATCGGCTTGAGCAGCGGTTGGGTGGCGCGTACCGCGAACTGGCAAAGCGGGTTGTAGAAGTTGGCCTTCACCAACTGCAGCACGAAGCGCAGCAGGACGATCACCAGGTACAGGCTGACCAGGGTTTGCACCACGAAGATCGCGGCGCCGGACAGTGCATTCATCTGGAACTCCTTATTTGCCCAGTTGTTCGGCCAGTTCCGCAGAGCGCGTGGCGGCAGCCTGCAGGGCCTGCTCGACGATGGCTTCGAAGCCGCTGGCCTGGAATGACTTGATCGCCGCTTCGGTGGTGCCGGCGGGCGAGGTGACACGGCGGCGCAGCTCGGCGGCATCGACATCGCTGGCGACCGCCATGCGCGCGGCGCCCAGGGCCGTCTGCAGAGTCAGCTGGGAAGCGGTTTCGCGTGGCAGGCCGAGTTTTTCCCCCGCCGCGGTCATGGCTTCGATCAGCAGGAAGAAGTACGCCGGGCCACTGCCCGAAACAGCGGTCACGGCGTCCAGTTGCTGTTCCTGCTCCAGCCACAGGGCGGTGCCTACGGCCGACAGCAGTTGCTCGGCCTGCTGGCGCTGCTCGGCGGACACCTGTGCGGTGGCATACAGGCCGCTCACGCCTTGGCGCAGCAGGGCAGGGGTGTTGGGCATGCAGCGTACCACCGGGCGCGCGCCAACCCAGCTTTGCAGGCTGGCGCAGGTGATGCCGGCGGCGATGGAAACGATCAGCTGGCCGTCCTGCAGGTTGGGTTGCAGGGCCTGGCAAACGGCTTTCATGACCTGTGGCTTTACCGCCAGCACGATGACGTCGGCGCCGTCGATGGCCTGGGCGTTGTCCTCGAAGGTATCGATGCCGTGTTCGGCCTGGATGCGGCTGCGGGTCTCGGCGCCCGGGTCGCTGGCGCGGATCTGCGAGGCGTCCAGGCCCTGGGCACGCAGACCACCGATCAGGCTGGCGGCCATGTTGCCGGCGCCGATAAAGGCAATACGTGTCTTGCTCATGTCAGGTCCTTGTTGGAAAGAGTGAGTAAAGCATGGGATCAAGCGTGGCCGCTGTAGTCGCGGGCACCGAACAGGGCAGTACCGATACGCACCCACGTCGCGCCCTGGGCAATGGCGGCTTCCAGGTCGTGGCTCATGCCCATGGACAGCGTATCCAGGCCAAGCCCGAGGTCTTCCTGCAGCTTGCGCAGGGTGGCGAAGGCGGCCTCCTGGGCGGCGCGGTCAGCGGTGGGTTCGGGAATGGCCATCAGCCCGCGCAGGCGCAAGTTGGGCAGCGCGGCTACTGCCTTGGCCAAGGCCGGCAGGTCGGCTGCTGCGCAGCCGGACTTGCTGTCTTCGCCGCTGACGTTCACCTGCAGGCAGATATTCAGCGGCGCCAGCCCGGCAGGGCGCTGTTCCGACAGGCGTTGGGCGATCTTCAGGCGGTCCACGGAATGTACCCAGTCGAAATGTTCGGCGATGGCTTTGGTCTTGTTCGACTGAATGGGGCCGATGAAGTGCCAGATCAAGGGCAAGTCGCTGAGTGCCTGCTGCTTGTTCAGCGCTTCCTGTAGGTAGTTTTCCCCCACATCGCGCACGCCAGCGGCGTGGATTTCGCGGATGGCGCTGGCGGGCTTGGTCTTGCTCACGGCCAGCAACTGGACGCTGGCCGGATCACGCCCAGCAGCCTGGGCAGCACTGGCGATACGGGCGGAAATAGCGGAAAGGTTGTCTGCTAGGGTGGACATGGACTGATGCCGGCGGCTTTAGGGTTTGCGGCATTCTACCTACTTGCAGGCCTTTGGGGAGTCTCATGGATGTGACCGACCTGTTGGCCCTGGCCGTGGATGCGGGCGCTTCCGACCTGCATCTGGCGGCAGGCCAGATACCGATGTTGCGCCTGGATGGCGAACTGCAGCGCATGGCCATGCCGGCCTTGAGCTTGGCATCCTTGACCGAGGGCATGGCGGCGATGCTGGACGATAAGCAGCACCGGCAGTGGGTCCAGGGCAGCGAACTGGACCTGGCGCTCGATTGGCCTGTGCTTGGGCGCTTCCGGCTGAACCTGTTTCGCCAGTTGCATGGCCCGGCGGTCACCTTTCGCCTGGTTCCGGAACGCATCGCCAGCCTCGATGAACTCGACCTGAAGGATGTGTATCGAGCTGTTGCGCAGTGCAACGATGGCTTGATCCTTGTGGGCGGGCCGACTGGCAGCGGCAAGTCCAGTACCTTGGCGGCGCTGCTCGACCAGTTGAATCGAGAGCGGGCGCTACACATCATCACCCTGGAAGATCCGATCGAGGTTATCCACAGCAGCCTACGCAGCCTGGTCACCCAGCGCGAGATCGGTCGCCATTGCGAAAGTTATGCACAGGGGCTTCGCAGTGCGCTGCGCCAGGACCCGGATGTGATCATGATTGGCGAGCTGCGCGACCTGGAGACCATCCGCCTGGCGTTACGCGCTGCCGAGACCGGCCACTTGGTGCTGGCAACCGTGCACACCCGCTCGGCAGCCAACAGCATCGACCGCCTGGTGGAGGTGTTTGCGGCGGAGGAAAAGGCGCTGGTGCGGGCGATGCTGGCTGATGCGTTGCGCCTTGTGGTGGCGCAGGTGCTGGTCGGGCGTGTGGGGGGCGGGCGGGTGGCTGCGCGGGAACTGCTGGTGGCGACGCCGGCGGTGCGCAATCTGCTGCGCGAGGGGCGGATGGCGCAGTTGTGTTCGGTGATGCAGGCGGGTGGTGCAGACGGGATGCGGACGATGGAGGGGGCGATGCGAGGACTGAGGGAGCGAGGGCTGATTGAGGACTTGTAGTGGCTGTACCGGCCCCTTCGCGGGCACGCCCGCTCCCACAGGTATGGCGCTGCGGTACCTGTGGGAGCGGGCGTGCCCGCGAAGAGGCCGATACAAGGAGAGCGCCGATCTGATCAGCGCTTGGCCAGGTTCAGTTGCTGCTGTTCTTTTGGCAACACTCGCTTGGCTACTACGTAATGCTGCTGCCAGTAAGGCTTGCTCAGGGTGTCGATGCTCACCCGCTTGCCACGACGCGGGGCATGGATGAAGCGGTCGTTGCCCAGGTAGATGGCAACGTGATTGACCCGGCGGCTCTTGATATTGAAGAAGATCAGGTCGCCCGGTTTGAGGTCGCCCTTGGCCACCTTGACCCCGTGGCCCTGGGCCATGGCGTTGGAGGTGCGCGGCAGGTCGACGTCGGCGACATCATTGAAGGCGTACTTGACCAGCCCGCTGCAGTCGAAGCCTTTTTTCGGGCTGCTGCCGCCCCAGACGTAAGGGGTGCCGAGCACATTCACCGCACGGCTGAGCACATCACTGCTCTGCTTCGGCGACATGGCAATGGTTGGGCCGCTGCTGCGGCTGCTGGCGGCATTGCTCGGGCGGCTGCGCAGCGTGGTCTGCTTGACCGGTGCGTGTCTCACCGAGGCATTGCTGGTGTAGCCGGTGAAACCATTGGGAAGACGTTGCTCACGATTGGTGGCGTGGGCGGCCAGGGGCAATAATAGGCAGAGGGTCAGCCATGTCTTGAGTAAAGGCGGCATAGATGAAGCTCTTATGAATAGTTGTGTGTTGGGCGCGCAACTTTATAACAGCTTTTTGATCAATCTTTGATCCGTTGGTCGACTGTCCGGGTGCCGTACGTCGGCCTGCGACGAGAAAGTCACATTTTTTTTTAGAAAATTTTCGGATAACCCGCAGGAGCTATGCATGAACAGTTATCAGGGAGCGCCGTTTCACGATACCCACAGCAAGACCATCGGCTACCTGTTGTGGATTTTCGGCTTCACCGGGTCGCATCGCTTTTACTACGGCAAGCCCGTCACCGGCACCATCTGGTTCCTGACCCTGGGCCTGCTGGGTATTGGCTGGTTGATCGACCTGTTCCTGATCCCGTCCATGGACCGTGAGGCCGACTTGAGGTTCCAGTCCGGGCGCATCGACTACAACATCGCCTGGATCCTGCTGACCTTCCTCGGGGTGTTCGGCCTGCACCGGTTGTACCAGGGCAAGTGGGTGACCGCGATCATCTACTTCTTCACCGGCGGGCTGTGCCTGGTGGGAGTGCTGTACGACTTCTGGACGTTGAACAGCCAGGTGTCCGAGCGCAATGCGGTACGGGCTTGAGGGCCCTGGGGCTGCTTTGCAGCCCATCGCGACACAAGGCCGCTCCTGCAAAGATCGGATAACCCCTGTGGGGTTGTCGCGGTCTCTGTAGGAGCGGCCTCGTGTCGCGATAGGGGCGCAAGACGCCCCCATACGCAGGTTACTGGCGGGTTTGCCGCTGTTGCAGCAACAGGTTGCTGAAACCAGCCCCGGCCAGCTGCTTCTGCGCCCCGGTCAGCTGCTCGCGGTTGCTGAACGGGCCGACCATGACGCGGTACCAGGTTTCGTCCTTGACCGTGCCCGACTCCACCTTTACCGCCTGGCCCAGCAGGATGATCTGCGCGCGCACCTTGTCGGCGTCAGCCTGCTTGCGGAACGAGCCAGCCTGGAGGAAGAACTGCGTGGTCGCCGCTGGCTTGATCACCGGTGGCGCCGGCGGCGGGGTCTGGCCCATCAGCGCCGCCTGGGCCCGCGCCGTGTCGATCTTTGCCGCTTCGGCAGGGGTCACCGGTGTCACCGGTTGCGCCGGGACGGGCGGTGTTTTCTCGGGCACGGCTTCCGGCGGCACGATCACCTCGGTCTCCGGCAGCAGGGTATAGAAGTCATACTTCGGCTTCACCGGCTGCTGCGATGCGGCTTGTGTCGTCTTGCCGGCTTCGGCCACTTTTTCCGGCTTCTGCTGCTCGGGCTTGGCCCGCTTGATGTCGTCGCCACCAGGCTCGAGCTTCATCAGGAACACGATGAACGCGCCTACAGTCAGGCCGACCGCCAGCCATACCCAACCGGGAATCGGCTGCTTGGCCGGCGCCGTCTGACGGCTGGCGCCGCGTTTTGGGGCAGGTTTTTTCTTGGCAGCCAACTTACATGCGCTCCAGGGTTTCCAGGCCGAGCAGTTCCAGACCTTGCTTGAGGGTGCGGCCAGTCAGGGCCGCCAGACGCAGACGGCTCTGCTGCTGTTCTGCAGTTTCGGCGGCGAGGATCGGGCAGTTCTCGTAGAAGCTGGAGAACAGCCCTGCCAGGTCGTACAGGTAGCTGCACAGTACGTGCGGTGTGCCCTTGTCGGCCACGTTGTTGAGGATTTCGCCAAACTGCGCCAGGCGCGCGGCCAGGTCCTGTTCGTGCGGGGCCTGCAGCACGATGTTGCCTTCGACCTGGTCAAAGGCCTTGCCCAGCTTGCGGAACACGCCGGCCACGCGGGTGTAGGCGTACAGCAGGTAAGGCGCGGTGTTGCCTTCGAAGTTGAGCATCAGCTCGAAGTTGAAGCTGTAGTCGCTGGTGCGGTGCTTGGACAAGTCGGCGTACTTCACCGCGCCGATGCCCACCACTTCGCCGATGCGGCGCAGTTCTTCGTCGGCCAGGCTCGGGTTCTTCTCCTTGACCAGTGCGTAGGCGCGCTCCTTGGCCTCGGTGAGCAGGTCGATCAGCTTCACGGTGCCGCCGTCACGGGTCTTGAACGGGCGGCCGTCGGCGCCGTTCATGGTGCCGAAGCCCATGTGTTCCATCTGCATCGGGTGGCCGACGAAGCCTGCGCGGCGTGCGACTTCGAACACCTGGTTGAAATGCAGCGCCTGGCGCTGGTCGACGAAATACAGGGCACGGTCAGCCTTGAGCACGTTGCTGCGGTAGCGCACGGCGGCCAGGTCGGTGGTGGCGTACAGGTAGCCGCCGTCGGCCTTCTGCACGATCACTGGCAGCGGCTCGCCTTCGCTGTTCTTGAACTCCTCGAGGAATACGCACTGGGCGCCCTGGTCTTCGACCAGCAGGCCCTTGGCCTTGAGGTCGGCTACCACGTTGGCCAGGTCGGCGTTGTAGGCGCTCTCGCCCATCACGTCGGCCATGGTCAGCTTGACGTTGAGCAGCTCGTAGGTCTTCTGGCAATGCGACAGCGAGATGTCCTTGAAGCGTGTCCACAGCGCCATGCAGTCCGGGTCGCCGGCCTGCAGCTTGACCACCAGGCCGCGCGCCCGGGTAGCGAACTCTTCGGACTCGTCGAAGCGCTTCTTGGCGGCGCGGTAGAAGTTTTCCAGGTCGGACAGCTCGTCGCTGGTGATCGGGTTTTCTTCCAGGTAGGCCAGCAGCATGCCGAACTGGGTACCCCAGTCGCCCACGTGGTTCTGCCGGATCACCTCGTCGCCGAGGAATTCCAGCACCCGCGCCACGCTGTCACCGATGATGGTCGAACGCAGGTGGCCGACGTGCATTTCCTTGGCCAGGTTGGGGGCCGACATGTCGATCACCACCTTCTGCGCAGGGCCAGCCTTGCGTGCGCCCAGGTGGGCGTCGGCCAATGCGGCATCCAGGCGGTTGGCCAGGGCGGCGGTGTTCTGGAAGAAGTTGAGGAAGCCGGGGCCGGCGATCTCAACCTTGCTGATGTCGGCACTGGCGGGCAGGGCGTCGATGAGTTTTTCCGCCAGGTCGCGTGGTTTCATGCCGGCCGGCTTGGCCAGCATCATGGCGATGTTGCTGGCGAAGTCGCCGTGGGTCTTGTCCCGGGCGTTTTCCACCTGAATCGCCGGCGACAGCCCTTCAGGCAGCACACCGTCGGTGACGAGTTGGGTGAGGGCTTGCTGGATCAGCTGGCGAATGGTGTCTTTCATGGGGATCTCTTTTCGACCGCAAGCGCGGTGAGCGCTTGGATGCGCAGGTGGAAAAACTGGACATTATCCGTGGCTGGGAGCGGGTTGCCAACCTTTGGGTCCGCTTTGCAGCCCATCGCGACACAGGGCCGCTCTCCCACAGGGGGGCGCGATCCCGCTGCAGGAGCGGCCTGGTGTCGCCATGGGCTGCAAGGCAGCCCCGGTATCAGTAAAGGTCTACCGGGTCGACATCCAGCGACCAGCGCACCTGGCGCCCGCTCGGCATCTGCTCCAACACTAGCAACCAGGCACTGATCAGTCGATGCAAAGGCGCGCGGGTATTGGCCTGTATCAACAGTTGCGCGCGGAAGCGCCCGGCCCGCCGTTCCATGGGCGCCGGCACCGGCCCCAGCAGCTCGATGCCCGCCAGGCGCTGCTCGGCTACCAGGCGCTCGGCTGCGGCGCAGGCCTCGTCAAGGAAGCCTTCGGCCTGCCCGGGGCGGTGCGCTTCGGCGCGCAGCAGTGCCAGGTGCGAGTAAGGCGGCAACCCCGCGGCCCGGCGCTCCTGCAAGGCTTGTTCGGCAAACGCGAAGTAGCCCTGTTCGGTCAGTTGTACCAGCAGGGGATGGTCGGCCAGGTGGGTCTGGATGATCACCTTGCCAGGCTCTTCGGCGCGCCCGGCACGCCCGGCCACCTGCACGATCAGTTGTGCCATGCGCTCGCTGGCGCGGAAATCACCGGAGAACAGCCCGCCATCGGCGTCGAGGATTGCGACCAGGGTCACCCGCGGGAAGTGGTGGCCCTTGGCGAGCATCTGGGTGCCGACAAGGATGCTCGGCTGACCACGCTGGATGGTACTGAACAGGTTGTGCATGGCGTCCTTGCGCGCCGTGCTGTCGCGGTCCACGCGCAGGATCGGGTAATCCGGGAACAACACCTTCAGGCGCTCTTCGGCCCGTTCGGTGCCGGCGCCAACCGGGCGCAGGTCGACGTGGTTGCATTGTGGGCACTGCTGCGGCAGGCGTTCGTCATAACCGCAATGGTGGCAGCGCAGCACGCCGGAGCGCTGGTGCACGGTCATGCGCGCGTCGCAGCGCGGGCATTCCGACAGCCAGCCGCAGTCGTGGCACAGCAAGGTCGGGGCGAAGCCGCGGCGGTTGAGGAACACCAGCACTTGCTGGCCGGCCTCCAGTGTCTGCCGGATGGCCTGCTGCAACGGGCCGCTGATGCCACTGTCCAGCGGCAGGCTCTTCACGTCCAGGCGCAGCATGCGCGGTGGCCGTGCACCGCCGGCGCGCTGGTTCATGCGCAACAGGCGGTAGCGCCCGGTCAGGGCGTTGTGCAAGGTTTCCAGCGACGGCGTGGCCGAGCCGAGCAGGATCGGGATGTTCTCCTGGTGGGCGCGCACCAGCGCCAGGTCGCGGGCGTGGTAGCGCAGGCCTTCCTGCTGTTTATAGGAGCCGTCATGTTCTTCGTCGATGATGATCAGGCCGGGGTTTTTCATCGGCGTGAACAATGCCGAGCGGGTACCGATGATGATGTCCGCCTCACCGTCCCGGGCCGCCAGCCAGGCATCGAGTCGCTCGCGGTCATTCACCGCCGAATGCAGCAGGGCGATGCGGGCGTTGAAGCGCTGTTCGAAACGCGCCAGGGTTTGCGGGCCGAGGTTGATCTCCGGGATCAGCACCAGCGCCTGCTTGCCGGCTTCCAGGGTTTCCCGGATCAGTTGCAGGTAGACCTCGGTCTTGCCGCTGCCGGTCACGCCAGCCAGCAGGAACGCCGCGAAGCCGCCGAAGCCTTCGCGCACGGCGTCAAAGGCTTCGCGTTGCTCGTCGTTGAGCGGTAGTTCGGGTTGTGCCAGCCAGTGCTCGTGGCGCAGCGCCGGCAGGTGGCGGCGCACCTCGATCTGCACCAGCTCCTTGGCCAGCAGCAGGTCGAGGCTGTCCTTGTTCAGGTTGAGTTTGGTCAACAGGCTGTGGGCCACGCCATGCGGGTGCTGGGCCAGGGTCTTGAGCGCGTCGCGCTGGCGTGGGGCACGGGCGATGCGCGGGTCTTCCAGGCGGGCGCCGGGGGCGACGTGCCAGAAGCGCTCCTGGCGCATCTCGGCGGGTTCGCCCTGACGCAGCAGCGTTGGCAGGGCCCAGCTCAGGGTATCGCCCAGGCTGTGCTGGTAGTACTGGGCAGTCCACAGGCACAGCTTGAACAGCGACGGCGGGATCGGGGACAGCGGGTCGAGCAGGGCGCTGGCCGCTTTCAGCTTGTCTGCCGGCACTTCGCTGTGCTCGCAGACCTCCACCAGCACGCCGATCATTTCGCGGCGGCCGAACGGCACGCGGATACGCATGCCCGGGGTCAGGGCCTGGCGCGCCATGCTCGCCGGTGCCTTGTAGTCGAACAGGCGACGCAGCGGGGAGGGCAGGGCAAGGCGCAGGATGACGTCGGACACGCGGAAAGTCTCGGAGGGCGTTTCAAGAACTGGCGAGCCTAGCAGACGACGGTCGGTGCAAGCGACAACTTGCACTGGCGCGACGCTCTGGTATTATTCGCCGCCTAATTACGTGCGGTATTCAACAATTGGTGTTGGGTGGCGGCACGCAGCTCGAGGAAGTGACCATGAAAGCAGATATTCATCCGAACTACGAAGTAGTTGCAGTCACCTGCAGCTGCGGCAACAAGTTCGAAACTCGTTCGACCCTGGGCAGCACCCTGGCGATCGACGTTTGCAACCTGTGCCACCCGTTCTACACCGGTAAGCAGAAAGTCCTGGACACCGGTGGTCGCGTACAGAAGTTCGCCGATCGCTTCGGTATGTTCGGTACCAAGAAGTAATCATGCGCATGGCGAGCCCCTCGGGTTTCGCATTGCTGCAAAAAAAGGCGCCCCTTGTGGGCGCTTTTTTTATGGGCCTCATCTGGCACCTGCCGGCCCAGGCGTTCTGCCCGCTGCCGGACAGGCCGCAGCAGGTGGCGGTGCGCCAGGTAGTAGATGGCGATACCTTGCGTCTGGTCGATGGCCGCAGCGTGCGGCTGATAGGCATCAATGCCCCGGAGATCGGCCGTAACGGGCGTAGCAGCGAACCCTATGCGGAGGCCGCCAAGCGGCGCCTGCAGGCATTGGTCAAGGCCAGTGACGGGCGTGTCGGCTTGGTGCCGGGCATCGACAGCAAAGACAAATACGGCCGAACCTTGGCGCATATCTACGCCAGCAATGGCGACAATCTGGAAGCACAATTGCTCGGCGAGGGTTTGGGCTATCGGGTGGCGGTTGCCCCTAATGTGCGCCTTAGCGCTTGCCACCAGCTGGCCGAGCAGGCGGCGCGCAAGGCTGGCGCTGGCTTGTGGCGACGCTCGCCAGTGCTGCGTGCCGAAGAGCTGCGGCAGTCCGGTTTCGCCGTTATCGCTGGCCGTATCCAGGCGGTGCAGCGCAACCGTGGCGGAGTTTGGCTGAACCTGGACGATGCCGTGGTGCTGCAGGTTCCCGCTCGTCTGCAACGCAACTTCCCCGCCAGCTTCTTCGATAACCTCAAGGGACGCCAGGTCGAAGCGCGCGGCTGGGTGCTGGATCGTTCCCGCAAGGGCGGCCTCAAGCCAGGGCAGCGGCGCTGGGTGTTGCCATTGACCGATCCAAGCATGTTGGAACGTACTTCAGGCTAAAAGTTGTAGACATTTCGCTATTGGATTGTACACACTGTGAGCCGTATGCCCCGTGGGTTATAGCGTAAAGTCGTAGGCTAAAGGCCTTGACACAAGTGACCGGCCAGTCTTGTGGCTCCCCGGCTCTTTGCGTATCCTCGGCGGTCCGTCAGAACAGTAAACAGCGGAATGCCCACCATGTCAGACCTGAAAACCGCCGCTCTCGAATATCACGCCCAACCTCGTCCGGGGAAACTGAGCGTCGAACTTTCCAAGCCCACTGCCACCGCCCGTGACCTCGCCCTGGCCTACAGCCCAGGTGTTGCAGAGCCGGTGCGTGAAATCGGCCGTGATCCAGAGCTGGCTTACAAATACACCGGCAAGGGCAACCTGGTTGCGGTGATTTCCGATGGTACTGCCATCCTCGGTCTGGGCGACCTCGGCCCGCTGGCCTCCAAGCCGGTCATGGAAGGCAAGGGTGTACTGTTCAAGCGTTTCGCCGGTATCGACGTGTTCGACATCGAAGTGGAATCGGAAAGCCCGCAGGCGTTCATCGACACCGTTCGCCGTATCTCGATCACCTTCGGTGGCATCAACCTCGAAGACATCAAGGCGCCTGAGTGCTTTGAAATCGAGCGCACCCTGATCGAGCAGTGCGACATCCCGGTATTCCACGATGACCAGCACGGTACCGCCATCGTGACCGCAGCCGGCATGATCAACGCCCTGGAAATCGCCGGCAAGAAGCTGGAAGACGCCAAGATCGTCTGCCTGGGCGCTGGTGCTGCCGCCATCTCCTGCATGAAGCTGCTGGTGAGCATGGGCGCCAAGGTCGAGAACATCTACATGATCGACCGCAGCGGCGTGATCCACGCTGGCCGCGACGACCTGAACCAGTACAAGGCGCAGTTCGCCCACGCGACCGACAAGCGCACCCTGGCTGACGCCCTCAACGGTGCCGACGTGTTCGTCGGCCTCTCGGGCCCGAACCTGCTGAGCGCCGAAGGCCTGAAGTCGATGGCCGCCAACCCGATCGTGTTCGCCTGCTCGAACCCGGACCCGGAAATTTCGCCAGAGCTGGCTCACGCCACCCGCAGCGACGTGATCATGGCTACCGGCCGTTCCGACTACCCGAACCAGGTCAACAACGTACTGGGCTTCCCGTTCATCTTCCGTGGTGCCCTGGACGTCCGCGCCAAGCGCATCAACGAAGAAATGAAGATCGCTGCCGCCATCGCCCTGAAGGACCTGGCCAAGCTGCCAGTGCCGAAGGAAGTCTGCGAAGCCTACGGCGTCGAAGGCCTGGAGTTCGGCCGCGAGTACATCATTCCGAAGCCGCTGGACGCCCGCCTGATCACCGTCGTTTCCGACGCCGTGGCCAAGGCTGCAATCGAATCCGGCGTAGCGACCCTGCCGTATCCGAAGCACTACCCGCTGACCAGCGTGGATGACGTGTTCAACGGCTGATTGCAGCTGAGCGACACAAAAAAGCCCCGGCTCGCATGAGCCGGGGCTTTTTGTTTGCCGTCCCGATGGGCACGGCCCCTGTAGGAGCGGCCTTGTGTCGCGATGGGGCGCGCAGCGGCCCTACGATGGCAACTTCGCCGCGGGTATCGCCGGGCCGCTGTGCGGCCCTTTCGCTACACAAGGCCGCTCCTGCAGGGAGGCGGCCTGACTGCGCTCTGCGTCAGAACAGATCCATCGGCGCCGCTTCATCCGCCGGCAGCGGGCTGCCCGGCGCCGCTCCGGTGCCCAGTTCGTCCACCGAAGGCGGCGAATCCTCGGCCTTGAACAGCTCGAAGTAGGCATTTGGCGTGCTGGGCGAGGCGGCGCGACCGCTGACCGGGTCGACGCGCAGGCTGAGGATGCCTTCCGGCTCGGCAGGCGCATGCTCAGGCTTGTCCTTGAGTGCCGCACCCATGAAGCTCATCCAGATCGGTAGCGCCACGGTGCCGCCATACTCGCGGCGGCCAAGGGTCTCAGGCTGGTCGAAACCGACCCACACGGTGGTCACGTAGTCGGCGTTGTAGCCGGAGAACCAGGCGTCCTTGGACTCGTTGGTGGTACCGGTCTTGCCGGCCAGGTCGGTGCGGCCCAGGGCCAGCGCACGGCGGCCGGTGCCGCGCTTGATCACGTCCTGCAGCATGCTGGTGAGGATGTAGGTGGTCCGCCCGTCGATGATCTGTTCGGCCACGGCTGGCGCCTGCGGTGCAGAGGCTACCTGGCTGAAGGCAGGTGGGGCCTCGCCCGGCATGGCGGCGGTGCTGATCGGCTGTTCGGCTGCTGCCAGGCCAGCATGGTCCTCGGCACCCTGCGGTACGCGCGGCGGGTTGGCGGTGAACAGGGTTTCGCCGCTGCGGCTCTCGATACGCTCGATCAGGTACGGGGTTACCTTGTAGCCGCCGTTGGCAAAGGTGCTCCAGCCAGTGGCGATTTCCATCGGGGTCAGCGTAGCGGTGCCCAGCGCCAGCGACAGGTTGCGCGGCAGGTCCTGCTTGTTGAAGCCGAACTTGGCAATGTAGTCGATGGTGCGGTCCACGCCCATGGCCTGCAGCAGGCGGATCGACACCAGGTTGCGCGACTTGTACAGGGCCTCGCGCATGCGGATGGGGCCGAGGAAGGTGTTGGTGTCGTTCTTCGGTCGCCAGACCTTGTCCAGGTACTCATCGACGAACACGATCGGCGCATCGTTGACCAGGCTGGAAGCGGTATAACCGCTATCCAGGGCAGCACTGTAGATGAACGGCTTGAAGCTCGAGCCCGGCTGGCGCTTGGCCTGCATGGCACGGTTGTAGTTGCTCTGCTCGAACGAGAAGCCGCCAACCAGCGCACGGATGGCGCCGCTGTAAGGGTCGAGGGTAACCAGCGCGCTCTGTGCGCCAGGCACCTGGCTGAATTTGAGCTTGCCGTCCTCCAGGCGCTGGACGCGTACCAGGTCGCCGACCTGGGCGACATCTGCCGGTGATTGCGGCGCACGGCCCTGGGCGTTGCTGTTGATGAACGGGCGGGCCCATTTCATGGTATCCCAGGCCACCAGTTCTTCCTGGCCGCTACGGGTCAGCACCTTGAGGCCGGCCTTCTCGACCTGGGTGACGATGGCCGGCTCCAGGCCGCCCAGCATGCGCTGTTTGCCCAGTTCCTGCAGCCAGGCCGCCTGGGTGCGGCCGGGGAAGCGTGCTTCCGGCCCGCGGTAGCCGTGGCGCTCGTCATATTCGGACAGGCCGTTGAGGATGGCCTTGTTGGCCATTTCCTGCATGTCGCTGGGCACCGTGGTGGTGACGCGGAAGCCTTCGGTGTAGGCGTCGCTGCCATAACGGCCGACCATTTCGGCGCGGGCCATTTCGGCGATATAGGGTGCATTAACTTCTGGCGCGGGCACGTGGTAGCTGGCGTTGAGCGGCTCGGCCAGGGCAGCCTGGTAGCTGGCCTCGTCAATCTTGCCGAGCTTGTACATGCGGCCGAGGATCCAGTCGCGGCGCTCCTTGGCGCGCACCGGGTTGGCCAGCGGGTTGAAGCGCGACGGGGCCTTGGGCAGGCCGGCGATCATCGCCATCTGCGCCAGGCTCACATCGCGGATCGACTTGCCGTAGTACACCTGCGCAGCGGCGTCGATGCCGTAGGCACGGTTGCCCAGGTAGATCTTGTTCACGTACAGCTCGAGGATCTCGTCCTTGGTCAGCTCTCGCTCGATCTGCAAGGCCAGCAGGATCTCGTTGGTCTTGCGCGAGAAACTGCGCTCGCTGGTGAGGAAGAAGTTCTTCGCCACCTGCATGGTGATGGTGCTGCCGCCGGTCTGGATATGCCCGGTTTTCACCAACTGGGTCGCGGCGCGCATCAGGCTGCTGGGGTCGACACCGTAGTGATTGAGGAAATTGTCGTCCTCGGCTGACAGAAGCGCCTGGATGAACTGTGGGGGAATTTCCGCGAAGCGGATCGGCGAGCGGCGCATTTCGCCGAACTCGGCAATCAACTTGCCATCGCTGCTGTACACCCTGAGGGGGATCTGCAACTGGATGCTTCTGAGCGATTCGACCGAGGGCAGGCTGGGGCTAAGATACAGAAACGCACCGCTCACACCGAGTACGAGCGCGCAGATGACTGCGACGGAAGACCACCAGAAGAACTTCAGCAGGCGTATCAAGGCTTTTCGGTGTCCAGGTTGGGAGTGGATTGCACGCAGGTCCGGCGGACCAAAAAACGCTGGGCATTATAAGCATTTTTTAGCCTCTCCGGGTTACCGGTCAGGCTGCCCGTCGCCTCGATGCGCTGGCGCGGCCCGGTGTTGGCGCGGGGTTGCGACGGATCGTTGCGACAGACGACAAGGAAGCCACCATGCTAGGACGCTTCGGCAAGGATGCGGGTTCACTCGTGGGGGTGGAAATAGCCCCTGATACCGTTCGGATCGTGCAACTGCAACGGCGCAACCGGCGCTACCGGGTGCGTGTCTCGGCACAGGAGCCGTTCGAAGCGCCGGTCGGCCAGGATTGGCTGGCAGAGCCGGCAGCCGTGGTGGCTGCCTTGCGCCGCGCCTGTCGTCGCAGCGGCCTGGGGCAGCGTCGGGTAGCGCTGGCATTGCCCGCCAACCTGGTGATTTGCAAGCTGTGCCAGCTTGCGCAGGGCCAGGACGAGGCGGACATGGAGGCGCAGCTGCTGGCCGACGCAGAGCGGCTGTTTCCATTTCCGCTGGAAGACCTGGCCCTGGATTTTCAGGTAATGGGCGGCTCCCGCGCTCAGCCAGGTTGTGTCGAAGTGATGGTGGCGGCGTGCCGACAAAGCGCGATGGCGCCCCTTGAAGCCATGGTCGAGGAAGCCGGGTTGCAGTTGGAGGCCGTGGAGGTCGACAGCATTGCCCTGTGCCGCCTGTTGCCACAGGGCAGCCTTGAGGGGGCTGCACTGCTGCGTATCGACGTGCACGGCACAACGCTTTATGACTGGCAGCCGGGGCGACTGCAGCAACGTCGGGATCTGCAAGTGGCAGAGGCGGGCATGAAGGGGCAGCTGCCCGAGTGCCTGCAGGCGCTGCTTGCCGATGGGCCGCGGCCGGCATGCCTGTGGGTTGCCAGCAGCTCACCCATCGACCCGGGCTGGCTGCAAAGCCTGAGTGCCCGATTGCACGTGCCCTGCCGGCTTCTGCCTGGCTTGGCCGGCCTTGGGCAGGTCGATGGCTCGATGTTGCTGGCTTGCGCCCTGGCCCTCGGTGGGGTGCAGTCATGATGCGCCTGAACCTGCTGCCCTGGCGGGAACGGCAGCGCCAGGCCGGGCTCCGGCGCCTGCGCCGACAATTGGTCGCTGGCGCAGTGCTGGCCTTGTGTGCAGTGATGCTGGTCGACCAGCTGGCCCGTCAGCGCGGCCAGCAGCAAGCGTTGGCCCACGACCTGCGTCAGGCAGCCCTTGCAGCGCTACGCGAGCAACTGCAACCGCTGGCCGATGTGCGTGAACTGCATGAAACCCTGCTCGCCCGGGCGATGACGCTGGAGAGCCTGCGTGCCCACCAGGATGTGTTGGCCGGCGTGTTCGCGGACCTTGAGGGGGCGTTGCCGCAAGGTATCCGGTTGCTCGATCTCAGCCTTGAAAACGGCCGCCTGCAAATGACCGGGTTGGCCACCTCCGGTGCCGTGGTCGCGCAATTCATGCGCGACCTGGACCGCTCGGGGGCATTGCTCGGGCTGGAGCTCAAGCGCATCGAAAGCTTGCCGGGCGGCGATGAGTTTGTGCTCAGCGCCCGTGTTTCGGCGTTCTGGTCATGAGGCCAGCGCAGGTGCTGGCCTGGCTAGCGGTGGTCAGCCGCGCCCGCCGCTTCCGGCTGCTGGCGCCAGGGCTGGTGGCAGTGGCGGTATTTGGCCTTGGCTGCGCGATTCGTCTGCCGGCAGTGTTGCAACAGCAGGCGCAGGAGGATGCCCGGCACGTCGAGCTGGCTGAACAGCAGGCAGCCAGCGCCGCGCACCTGGCCGAACTGGAGCAGCTGCAGGCTTCCGTGGCGGTTGCCGAACGGCGTTTGCAGGAGGCGCACTGGCAACTGGCGGCTGGCGAGGGCATGAGTGATCTGCTCGAGCGCCTGGCAGCGTTGGGTCATGCGCACGGTTTGCTCATCGAGCGGGTCGTTGTACATGAGGAGGAACAACAGGCTGGCTTTCGCAAGGTACCGCTGGAGCTACAGGTGGTGGGGCGCTACGCAGCCTTGCGCCAGTGGCTGGACGACTGGTTCGGCCAGGCGCGTGTGCTGCGCAGTGGTGACCTGCGGCTCGCGGTGGCCGATGGCCAGCCTGGCCTGCTGCGCCTGCAGTTGCGGCTTGATACCTATCAGGCGCTGGCGCCCACAACGGCACCCGCTGTGCTGGCGCAAATGCCGGCCCGGGCGGCGACGGTAGTGCCGGCAATCGATCCGTTTGCCTCCGGGGCGTCGCGGCTGCCGAGCGCCGGGCTGGCCAGTGTGCCATTGGCGCAGGTGGAAATGGTCGGCAGCCTGTCGCGCGGAGCTGCGCACGAAGCACTGCTGAGGGTGGCTGGCAGGCTCTATCGGGTGCGCCCGGGCGATCGGCTGGGGCGTGACCAGGGGGTAGTGACGCAAATCGACCAGCGTCAGGTCGAAGTACGTGAGCGGGTGTTCATGGCGGGGGGCTGGCACCAACGCACGGCGCTCCTGACCCTCGCAAAGCGCCTGGGCAAGGAGGCCCCGGACCAGGATGAAACGATTGATGAAGTTGGTGCTGGCAACCCTGCTGTCGATTCCACTGGCGTCGGCAACGCCGTATCAGGGTGAGCCGCTGTCGCTGAATTTCCAGGATGTGGAGGTGCGCGCCGTGTTGCAGGTGCTGGCAGATTATGCCGGCGTGAACCTGGTAGCCAGCGATGCCGTACAGGGCAACGTCACCTTGCGTTTGCAGGATGTGCCGTGGGACCAGGCGCTTGACCTGGTACTGCGCAGCAAGGGCCTGGCCCGGCGCCAGGAAGGCAATGTGTTGCTGGTGGCGCCTGCCACCGAGCTGGCCACGCAGTCGTTCGATACCCGGGTGGGGCAGGCGCTGGAGGCGCAGTTGCAACCACTGCGCCGGGAGTTGCTACCCATCCACCATGCCAAGGCTGCCGAACTGGCGGAGTTGCTCATGGCAAGCCTGGCGGATGACGGCATCCTTGCCGGGCGGGGCAGCCTGAGTGTCGATGAGCGCACCAACACGCTGGTGCTGCACCAGCCTGCCGAGCGTCTTGCCGAGTTGCGGCAACTGGTGGCGCAGCTGGACGTGCCGGTGCGTCAGGTGGTGATCGAGGCGCGTATCGTCGAGGCCAACGTCGATTACCAGAAGAGCCTGGGGGGGCGCTGGGGTGGGCCGCTGTACCTGGAGGACCCGCAGCCGGGTAAGGACCTGTTCGTCGACCTTGGCCTGGAGCGTGCTGGCAGCAGCATCGGCCTGGGCTTGCTGCGTGGGGGCGTGCTGCTCGACCTTGAGCTCAGCGCCATGGAAAAGAGCGGCAACGGCGAGATCATCTCGCAGCCCAAGGTGGTTACCGCCGACAAGGAAACGGCCAGGATCCTCAAGGGCACCGAGGTGCCTTACCAGGAAACCAGCAAGAGCGGCGCCACCTCGGTAGCGTTCCGCGAAGCCTCGCTGTCGCTGGAGGTGACCCCGCAGATCACCCCGGACAACAAGGTGATCATGACCGTCAGGGTGACCAAGGACGAGCCGGATTACGTCAATGCCTTGAACGACGTACCGCCGATCCGCAAGAACGAGGTCAATGCCAAGGTGCGCGTGACGGACGGCGAAACGATCGTGATCGGTGGCGTGTACTCGACATCGCAAAACAATGTGGTCGACAAGGTGCCATTTTTCGGCGATCTGCCGTATGTTGGGCGGCTGTTTCGACGCGATGCATTACAAGAGAAAAAATCCGAGCTGCTGGTCTTCCTGACTCCGCGTATCATGAGTGACCAGGCGATTGCTGTGAGTCGTTGATTCTGTGCGAAATTTGATACTTGTGGGGCCCATGGGTGCTGGTAAAAGCACCATCGGACGCCTATTGGCCAAAGAGCTGCGCCTGCTGTTCAAGGATTCCGACAAGGAAATCGAACTGCGCTGCGGCGCCAACATCCCGTGGATTTTCGACAAGGAAGGCGAGCCGGGTTTCCGTGATCGCGAACAGGCGATGATCGCCGAGCTGTGCGCACTCGACGGCGTGGTACTGGCCACCGGCGGTGGCGCGGTGATGCGCGAAGCCAATCGCCAGGCGCTGCGCCGCGGTGGCCGGGTGATCTACCTGCATGCTTCGGTGGAGCAGCAGGTTGGCCGCACCGCGCGCGATCGCAATCGCCCCCTGCTGCGCACGGCCAATCCCGAGGCAACCTTGCGCTCCTTGCTGGAGACGCGCGACCCGCTGTACCGCGAAATCGCCGACCTGGTGGTGGAAACCGACGAGCGGCCGCCACGCATGGTGGTGATCGATATTCTCGAGCGCTTGCAGCAGTTGCCGCCCCGTTAACCCGGGACTATTCTCGGCCACCAGCGCCGAGGCGAGGTTGAACGTTACCGCGTGGGCCGCCCCAACGGCGCCGCGCCCAAGCACATTGTGGGGATACATGCAGACACTAAAGGTCGACCTGGGCGAGCGTAGCTACCCGATCTACATTGGCGAAGGCCTGCTGGACCAGCCCGAGCTGCTGGCACCGCATATCGCCGGGCGGCAGGTAGCCATCGTTTCCAACGAAACCGTCGCGCCCCTGTATCTCGAACGCCTGAGCCAGACCCTGGGTGCCTATGCGGTACTGCCGGTGGTGTTGCCCGATGGCGAAGCCCACAAGAACTGGGAAACCCTGCAGCTGATCTTCGACGGCTTGCTGGCGGCGCGCCACGATCGCCGCACCACCGTGGTTGCCCTGGGTGGCGGTGTGATCGGTGACATGGCCGGGTTCGCCGCCGCCTGCTACCAGCGCGGTGTCGACTTCATCCAGGTGCCGACCACGCTATTGTCCCAGGTCGACTCCTCGGTAGGCGGCAAGACCGGTATCAATCACCCGCTGGGCAAGAACATGGTCGGAGCCTTCTACCAGCCCAATGCGGTACTGATCGATACCACCACCCTGAAGACCCTGCCGGCGCGCGAGCTGTCCGCCGGCCTGGCCGAAGTGATCAAGTACGGCCTGATCTGCGACAAGCCATTCCTCGCCTGGCTCGAGGATAATATGCAGGCGCTGCGTGCCCTCGACCCGGCAGCGCTGACCGAAGCCATTCGCCGCTCCTGCGCGGCCAAGGCCGCGGTAGTGGGGGCCGACGAACGTGAGTCGGGCGTGCGTGCCACGCTGAACCTGGGGCATACCTTCGGGCATGCCATCGAGACCCACATGGGCTATGGCGTGTGGCTGCACGGCGAAGCCGTGGCGGCGGGCACGGTGATGGCCCTGGAAATGTCCATGCGCCTTGGCTGGATCAACCAGGCCGAGCGCGATCGCGGAATCCGCCTGTTGCAGGACGCAGGCTTGCCGGTGGTGCCACCACAGGAAATGACCCCGGCGCATTTCATGGAGCACATGGCGGTCGACAAAAAGGTGCTCGACGGTCGTCTGCGTCTGGTGCTGCTGCGCCAGATGGGCGAGGCCGTAGTCACCGACGACTATCCGAAAGAGATTCTACAGGCCACGTTGTCGGCGGATTACCGCGCGATCGTGGCCCAGCTTTGAGGTTGTGACAGCGCAATGACCAGTTTGCATGCCGATGAGGCCTTTCTCGACCATTACCAGTTGAGCCACGATCCGTTCGCACCCCGCGTGCCCGGCTTCAAGTTCTTCCCGGCCCAGCGCAAGCCCGTGCTCGGCCAGTTGCACCACCTGGCGCGCTACAGCCAATTGATGCTGGTGGTCAGCGGCCCGCTGGGCAGCGGCAAGACCTTGCTGCGCCAGGCCCTGGTGGCCAGCACCAACAAGCAGGCGGTGCAGAGCGTCGTGGTGTCTGCCCGGGGCGCCAGTGACGCCGCCAGCGTACTTGGCCAGGTCGCACAGAGCCTGGACGTGGCGCAGCCTGAAATGCAGGCGATCCTGGCCAAGGTGGTGCAGCTGGCATTGACCGGCCAGGAAGTGTATTTGCTGGTGGACGATGCGGAACAACTCGACGAGTCGGCACTCCAAGCGTTGCTGGAATTGGCCGCTGGCGTGCCGGAAGGGCGTCCGCATGTGTTCCTGTTCGGTGAGCCTTCGCTGATTGCCGGGCTGGATGAGCTGAATATCGAGGAAGAACGCTTCCACATCATCGAGCTCGCCCCCTACAGCGAAGAAGAAACCCGCGAGTACCTGGAGCAGCGCCTGGAAGGGGCTGGCCGGGGCATCGAGGTGTTCACCCGCGAACAGATCGTCGATATCCATGAAAACTCTGACGGTTGGCCTGGCAACATCAACCAGGTCGCCCGTGACACTTTGATCGAAGCCATGATCGCCAGCCGCTCGACGGCCAAGCGACCATCCATGGGGTTCAAGATGCCTAAAAAACACGTGCTCGCGCTGTCCGCTGTGGTCGTGGTCGCCGTTGCGGCCGCGGTATTGATGCCCAAGAAAGGTGACAAGGCGCCTGCCGAAGCGCCCGTCGCCCAGGCCCAGTTGCCACTGGGTGAGGGCCAGGGCAACGCTGGCAACCCAGCCATCGAGTTCTCGGGGTCGTCCCAGCCGATGCCGCTGCCACTGGTTGGCCAGTCACAGCCGGTAATGCGCGAGCCGCTGGCCCAGGCCGCAGGCATGGGCGAGGGCGAAGAGGGCAGCCCGGCTGGTGATACCGCGTTGCAGCCTGGCAACCCGCCGCCTACCGTGACCACCATCGCGCCACCGCAAGGCGTGCAGGCAGGTCCGGCGCCGGTACCTGCCCAGCCTGTCGCCGTTGCCCCGGCCCAGCCGGTACAGCCGGTGCAGTCACAGCCGGTTGCGCCTGCGTCTAAACCTGTTGCAACCCAGCCTGCCAAGGCGGTTGCGCCTGCCAAGCCTGCCTCGGCGCCGACCCAGGTCGCCGTGGCCAAGCCGGTCGCCAAGCCTGCCGAGAAGCCGGTGACTGGTGGCGGTGGCAACAGTGGCTGGTACACCGGGCAAAAACCGGGCAACTACGTGGTGCAGATCCTCGGTACCAGCTCCGAAGCGTCAGCCCAGGCCTTCGTCAAGGCCCAGGGTGGCGACTATCGCTACTTCAAGAAAAACCTCCAGGGCAAGCCGCTGTACGTCGTCACCTACGGCAACTTCGCCAGCCGCGATGCTGCGGTTGCGGCAATCAAGAACTTGCCAGCGAAGGTCCAGGCTGGTAAACCTTGGCCACGTACCGTCGGCAGCGTTCAACAAGAGCTTGCCACGGCTCGCTGATTACCTTCCGGGCGGCAACACCCCGCTGCCCAGTTGCTGAGCGATTACAGAACTTCGACTAGCCTGCTGCGCCCGAGCGCGGCAGGCTTTTCTGTCCCAGACTGCCGGCCACAAGCCTTACTTGCAGTCATGGCTGAAACGCTTCAGACTCGAGCCAAGCTGCTATCACGGCGCATGGCGTAAAAACATTCAAAATTGCGACATAAATTTTCAATGGTGAGACATGAAAATTTGTGAGCATCGCTGTCGCTGTGCAACAATGGTTTTCCATGGCCACCGCAAAAAGCTGGCGTTTGATCGGCGTGGATGGTAAGTGGTTGTTAAAAAAGAGATTTACCTCCGTTGAGAGGTGAACCTGGTGAGAATGTGTCTATGAAAACAGGTCTGTACCATCCCGAAGAATTCAAGGACAACTGTGGTTTTGGCCTGATCGCCCACATGACGGGCGAACCGAGCCACCACCTTCTGCAAACCGCCATGCAGGCATTGACTTGCATGACTCACCGCGGCGGCATCAACGCCGACGGCAAGACCGGTGACGGTTGCGGCCTGCTGATGCAGAAGCCCGATCAGTTCCTGCGTGCCGTGGCCCAGGAGCATTTCGCCGTCGAGCTGCCCAGGCAATATGCCGTCGGCATGGTGTTCTTCAACCAGGACCCGGTCAAAGCCGAAGCAGCGCGTGCCAACATGGACCGCGAAATCCTCGCCGCCGGCCTCAAGCTGGTCGGCTGGCGCAAGGTGCCGATCGACACCAGCGTACTCGGCCGCCTGGCCCTGGAGCGCCTGCCGCAGATCGAGCAGGTGTTCATCGGCGGCGAAGGCCTGAGCGACCAGGAATTCGCCATCAAGCTGTTCAGCGCCCGTCGCCGTTCGTCGGTGGCCAACGCCCACGATGTCGACCACTACATCTGCAGCTTCTCGCACAAGACCATCATCTACAAAGGCCTGATGATGCCGCGCGATCTGGCGGCGTTCTACCCGGACCTGGGTGACGAGCGCCTGCAAACCGCGATCTGCGTGTTCCACCAGCGCTTCTCCACCAACACCCTGCCGAAATGGCCGCTGGCGCAGCCATTCCGCTTCCTCGCCCACAACGGCGAGATCAACACCATCACCGGCAACCGCAACTGGGCCATGGCCCGTCGCACCAAGTTCGCCAACGACCTGATCCCCGACCTCGAAGAACTCGGCCCGCTGGTCAACCGCGTCGGTTCCGACTCTTCGAGCATGGACAACATGCTCGAGCTGATGGTTACCGGTGGCATCGACCTGTTCCGTGGTGTGCGCATGCTGGTACCGCCAGCCTGGCAGAACGTCGAGACCATGGACGCCGACCTGCGCGCCTTCTACGAATACAACTCCATGCACATGGAGCCGTGGGATGGCCCGGCCGGTATCGTCATGACCGAAGGCCGCCACGCGGTGTGCCTGCTCGATCGCAACGGCCTGCGCCCGGCGCGCTGGGTGACCACCAAGAACGGCTACATCACCCTGGCGTCGGAAATCGGCGTATGGGACTACAAGCCAGAGGACGTCATCGCCAAGGGCCGGGTCGGCCCGGGGCAGATCTTCGCCGTCGACACTGAAACCGGCCAGATCCTCGATACCGATGCCATCGACAACCGCCTGAAGTCGCGCCACCCGTACAAGCGCTGGCTGCGTCAGCATGCCACGCGCATCCAGGCGACGCTGACCGACGACCAGGGCGTGGCCAGCTACGACGCTGACCAGCTCAAGCAATACATGAAGATGTTCCAGGTCACCTTCGAAGAGCGTGACCAGGTACTGCGCCCGCTGGGTGAACAGGGCCAGGAAGCGGTCGGTTCGATGGGGGACGACACGCCGATGGCGGTGCTGTCGCAGCGCGTGCGCTCGCCTTACGACTTCTTCCGCCAGCAGTTCGCCCAGGTGACCAACCCGCCGATCGACCCGCTGCGCGAAGCGATCGTCATGTCCCTGGAAATCTGCCTCGGCGCCGAGCGCAATATCTTCCAGGAGTCCCCGGAGCACGCCTCGCGGGTGATCCTCAGCTCGCCGGTCATCTCGCCTGCCAAGTGGCGCTCGCTGATGAACCTGGAGCGTGAAGGCTTCGACCGCCAGCTGATCGACCTCAACTATGAAGAGAGCGTCGGCCTGGAGGCGGCCATCCGCAACATCGCCGACCAGGCTGAAGAAGCGGTGCGCAGCGGCAAGACCCAACTGGTGCTGAGCGACCGCTACATCGCCCCGGGCAAGCTGCCGGTGCATGCCTCGCTGGCCGTTGGCGCGGTGCACCACCGCCTGACCGAGCAGGGCCTGCGCTGCGACAGCAACATCCTGGTGGAAACCGCTACCGCCCGCGACCCGCACCACTTCGCGGTGCTGCTGGGCTTCGGTGCCTCGGCCGTGTACCCATACCTGGCCTACGAAGTGCTGGCCGACCTGATCCGCACCGGCGAAGTGCTGGGTGACCTGGACGAAGTCTTCAAGTACTACCGCAAGGGCATCTCCAAGGGCCTGTTGAAGATCCTGTCGAAGATGGGCATCTCGACCATCGCCTCGTACCGCGGTGCGCAGCTGTTCGAAGCCATTGGCCTGTCCGAGGAAGTGGTTGGCCTGAGCTTCAAGGGCGTGTCCAGCCGCATCAAGGGTGCGCGCTTCGAAGACCTGGAAAGCGACCAGAAGCTGCTGGCTGCCGAAGCCTGGAGCGCGCGCAAGCCGATCCAGCAAGGCGGCCTGCTGAAGTTCGTCCACGGTGGCGAATACCACGCTTACAACCCGGACGTGGTCAACACCCTGCAGGCTGCGGTGCAACAGGGCGACTACGCCAAGTTCAAGGAATACACCACGCTGGTGGACCAGCGCCCGGTGTCGATGATCCGCGACCTGCTGAAGGTGAAAGTGGCTGACCAGCCGCTGCCGCTGGAGCAGATCGAGCCGCTGGAGGCCATTCTCAAGCGCTTCGACTCCGCTGGTATTTCGCTGGGCGCGTTGTCGCCAGAGGCGCATGAGGCGTTGGCCGAGGCCATGAACCGCCTGGGTGCGCGCTCCAACTCCGGTGAGGGCGGTGAAGACCCGTCGCGCTACGGCACTATCAAGAGCTCGAAGATCAAGCAGGTGGCCACCGGTCGCTTTGGCGTGACCCCGGAATACCTGGTCAACGCCGAAGTGCTGCAGATCAAGGTTGCCCAGGGCGCCAAGCCCGGCGAGGGCGGCCAGCTGCCAGGCGGCAAGGTCAACGGCCTGATCGCCAAGCTGCGCTACGCGGTGCCGGGTGTGACCCTGATTTCGCCACCACCGCACCATGACATCTACTCGATCGAAGACCTGGCCCAGCTGATCTACGACCTCAAGCAGGTCAACCCGCAGGCCCTGGTATCGGTCAAGCTGGTCGCTGAAGCCGGTGTCGGCACCATCGCCGCCGGTGTGGCCAAGGCCTACGCTGACCTCATCACCATCTCGGGTTACGACGGTGGTACCGGTGCTTCGCCGCTGACTTCGATCAAGTATGCCGGTGCCCCGTGGGAGCTGGGCCTGGCCGAAACCCACCAGACCCTGCGCGGCAACGACCTGCGCGGCAAGGTACGGGTACAGACCGACGGTGGCCTGAAAACCGGCTTGGACGTGATCAAGGCGGCCATCCTTGGCGCCGAGAGCTTCGGCTTCGGTACTGCACCGATGATCGCCCTGGGCTGCAAGTACCTGCGCATCTGCCACCTGAACAACTGCGCTACCGGCGTGGCCACCCAGAACGACAAGCTGCGCAAGGACCACTACATCGGCACCGTCGACATGGTGATCAACTTCTTCACCTTCGTCGCCGAAGAAACCCGTGAATGGCTGGCCAAGCTGGGCGTGCGCAGCCTGGGCGAGCTGATCGGGCGTACCGACCTGCTCGATGTACTGCCAGGCGACACCGAGCGCCAGCAGTACCTCGACCTGTCGCCGCTGCTGGGCAGCTCGCACATCCCGGCGGACAAGCCGCAGTTCTGCGAAGTAGACAAGAACCCGCCGTTCGACAAGGGCGAGCTGGCCGAGAAAATGGTCGAAATGGCCATGCCGGCCATCCGTGACCAGGCCGGTGGCGAGTTCAGCCTCGACATCTGCAACTGCGACCGCTCCATCGGTGCCCGCGTGTCGGGCGAGATCGCCCGCCTGCATGGCAACCAGGGCATGGCTGCAGCGCCGATCACCTTCCGCTTCAAGGGCACTGCGGGGCAGAGCTTCGGCGTGTGGAACGCCGGGGGCCTGAACCTGCACCTGGAAGGCGACGCCAACGACTACGTCGGCAAGGGCATGACCGGTGGCAAGATCACCATCGTGCCACCAGCCGGCAGCCCGTTCGAAACCCAGCACAGCGCCATCGTCGGCAACACCTGCCTGTACGGGGCCACTGGCGGCAAGCTGTTCGCTGCCGGTACCGCGGGCGAGCGCTTCGCTGTGCGTAACTCTGGCGCCCACGCGATTGTCGAGGGCACTGGCGATCACTGCTGTGAATACATGACCGGCGGCTTTGTCTGCGTGTTGGGCAAGACCGGTTACAACTTCGGTTCTGGCATGACTGGCGGCTTCGCCTACGTGCTCGACATGGACAATACCTTCGTCGACAAACTCAACCACGAGCTGGTGGAAATCCAGCGGATCAGTGGTGAAGCGATGGAGGCCTATCGCAGCCACCTGGCGCGAGTTCTTGCCGAGTACGTCGAGGAGACCGGCAGCGAGTGGGGGCGTGAGCTCTCGGAGAACCTGGACGACTACGTGCGGCGCTTCTGGCTGGTCAAGCCGAAGGCGGCCAACCTGAAGCAACTGCTGTCCAGCACCCGTGCCAACCCGCAGTAACAACAGCTGCAAGTGACGGCCCCGTGCGCGGGGCCTGTCGTGCTCAAGTGATCGTCTTGCAGCTTGCAGCCTGAGGCTGGCAACTGCGGTAAAGAGGTTTTGAAAAATGGCTGAACGTCTGAACAACGACTTCCAGTTCATCGAAGTGGGCCGCAAGGACCCAAAGAAAAAGCTGCTGCGCCAGCGCAAGAAGGAGTTCGTGGAAATCTACGAGCCGTTCAAGCCGCAGCAGTCCGTGGAGCAGGCGCACCGCTGCCTGGGCTGCGGTAACCCGTATTGCGAATGGAAGTGCCCGGTCCACAACTTCATCCCCAACTGGCTGAAGCTGGTTTCCGAAGGCAACATCCTGGCGGCGGCCGAGCTGTCGCACCAGACCAACACCCTGCCGGAAGTGTGCGGCCGCGTATGCCCGCAGGACCGCCTGTGCGAGGGCGCCTGTACCCTTAACGACGGCTTCGGCGCGGTGACCATCGGTTCGGTCGAGAAGTACATCACCGACACCGCCTTTGCCATGGGCTGGCGCCCGGACATGTCCAAGGTCAAGCCCACCGGCAAGCGTGTCGCCATCATTGGCGCCGGCCCGGCCGGCCTGGGCTGCGCCGATGTGCTGGTGCGTGCTGGGGTGACCCCGGTGGTATTCGACCGTAACCCGGAAATCGGCGGCCTGCTGACCTTCGGCATTCCCGAGTTCAAGCTGGAAAAGACCGTGCTCAGCAACCGCCGCGAAGTGTTCACCGGCATGGGGATCGAGTTCCGCTTGAACACCGAGGTGGGCAAGGACGTGACCATGGAGCAACTGCTCGCCGAGTACGACGCGGTGTTCATGGGCATGGGCACCTACACCTACATGAAGGGTGGCTTCCCCGGTGAGGACCTGCCGGGCGTGCACGACGCGCTGGACTTCCTGATCGCCAACGTCAACCGCAACCTGGGCTTCGAGAAGTCGCCGGAAGATTTCGTCGACATGCAGGGCAAGAAGGTGGTGGTGCTCGGGGGTGGTGACACCGCGATGGACTGCAACCGTACCTCGATCCGCCAGGGCGCCAAGTCGGTGACCTGTGCCTATCGTCGTGACGAGGCGAACATGCCGGGTTCGCGCCGTGAGGTGAAGAACGCCAAGGAAGAAGGCGTGAAGTTCCTCTACAACCGCCAGCCGATCGCCATTGTCGGCGAAGACAAGGTCGAAGGCGTGAAGGTGGTCGAGACCCGTCTGGGCGAGCCGGATGCGCGTGGCCGCCGCAGCCCTGAGCCGATCCCGGGTTCGGAAGAAATCCTGCCGGCCGATGCCGTGGTGATCGCTTTCGGCTTCCGCCCAAGCCCGGCGCCGTGGTTCGAGCAGCATGGCATCCAGCTGGACAGCCAGGGCCGCGTGGTGGCGCCGGAGAAGGGCCAGTTCAAGCACCAGACCAGCAACCCGAAGGTATTTGCCGGGGGCGACATGGTGCGTGGTTCGGACCTGGTGGTGACGGCGATCTTCGAAGGGCGTACTGCTGCCGAGGGGATCCTCGACTACCTCGAAGTCTGATGGCACATAGGGGCCGCTTTGCGGCCCATCGCGACACAAGGCCGCTCCTACAGGGATCGCATATGTCCTGTAGGAGCGGCCTTGTGTCGCGATGGGCTGCAAAGCAGCCCCAAAGGCTTTTTTGTATACAAGATTGCTTGATCCATGGCATCCAATAGACAAAACGCATGGCCCTGACCGTGCCTTTTGCGCTGGCGTCTGAGAAAATGCCCGCACTTTTTTTCCGGATGCCGACATGACTGCCCTGAAGAACGATCGTTTCCTGCGTGCACTGCTCAAGCAACCCGTAGACGTCACCCCGGTGTGGATGATGCGCCAGGCCGGCCGCTATCTGCCGGAGTACCGCGCCAGCCGCGCCAAGGCCGGTGACTTCATGAGCCTGTGCATGAACCCGCAGTTCGCCTGCGAGGTCACCCTGCAGCCGCTGGACCGCTACCCGCTGGATGCGGCGATCCTGTTCTCGGACATTCTCACCATCCCTGACGCCATGGGCCTGGGCTTGTACTTCGAAACCGGCGAAGGCCCGCGCTTCAAGAAGGTCATCAGCACCCCGGCCGATATCGAAGCGCTGCCAATCCCCGACCCACAGAAAGACCTCGGCTATGTGATGGACGCGGTCAGCACCATCCGCCGCGAGCTCAACGGCCGCGTGCCGCTGATCGGCTTCTCCGGTAGCCCATGGACCTTGGCCACCTACATGGTCGAAGGCGGCTCGTCGAAGGACTTCCGCAAGACCAAGGCAATGGCCTACGACAACCCGCAAGCCCTGCACCTGCTGCTGGACAAGCTGGCGCAGTCGGTGACCAGCTACCTCAACGGCCAGATCCTCGCTGGCGCCCAGGCCGTGCAGATCTTCGACACCTGGGGCGGCAACCTGTCGGCGGCGGCCTACCAGGAATTCTCCCTGGCCTACATGCGCAAGATCGTCAGCGGCCTGATCCGCGAGCACGAAGGGCGCAAGGTGCCGGTAATCCTGTTCACCAAGAATGGCGGCCTGTGGCTGGAAAGCATCGCCGAAGCCGGTGCCGATGCGCTGGGCCTGGACTGGACCTGCGAGATCGGCGATGCCCGGCGCCGCGTGGGTGCCAAGGTGGCGTTGCAGGGCAACATGGACCCAACCGTGCTGTACGCCAAGCCCGAGGCCATCCGCAAGGAAGTCGCGCGGATCCTGGCCAGTTACGGCCATGGCACAGGCCACGTGTTCAACCTGGGCCACGGCATCACCCCGGAAGTCGACCCGGAGCACGCAGGCGTGTTCATCAATGCCGTGCATGAGCTGTCGGCGCAATACCATCAGTGAGCTGATCGCTGAAAGCCGAAGCCCGGCCAAGTGCCGGGCTTTTTGTTGCGTTAAGTTTTAATTCAGCGATCGTCGCTAATCTGGTCCTATCGAAACCAAACAGGACCTGATCCTCATGAAAACCCGCTACCTCGCCCTGATCCTCGCACCGCTGTTCAGCACTGCCGCCCTGGCTGCCGGCTACACCGGCCCCGGTGCCCAGTCGGTTACCACCGTTGCCGCCGCCAATGACGCTGCCGATGACACCCCAGTGGTACTGCAGGGGTTTGTGACCAAGAAGATCAACAACGACGACAAGTACGAGTTCAAGGACAACACCGGCACCATCACCGTGGAAATCGATGATGAAGACCTGCCGCAGATGCCGTTCAACGACAAGACCCGGGTCAAGCTGACGGGTGAGGTGGAGAAGCACCTGATGAGCCGCGAGGTGGATGTGGACCTTGTGGAAATCGTCAACTGAACCCCGGCGAAAGCCTGCCAATGCGCAGGCTTTCAACTGTGTTGGCCTGTATGCATCGAATAGAGCAGAACGAAAGGCTTTCCTTGCGGGCAACCTGCTGTTGTGGTTGTTACAGACAAATCACCAGGAGTTTGGCTTTCGACCTGACCAGTTTTATCTGACTGCGGGCGCTTGTTACCGGCGAATACTGTTCAGCCTCCGACGAACAGCTTTCAAAGGCACAACCCATGAAATTGCCAGACCTGCACTACAGGCCTTTCAGGCTTTTCTCAATACCAGCGCTCACCTGTCTTTTCTACCTGGCGCTATCGATCCAGATGCCTGCTGCATGTGCCGCCGTTCTGCCCGAATGGCAGCAGATTGGTGATATCGACGCTCAACCTGACCTGGAAATAGGGGATCAGGTGCGTGCCTTGGCGCTGACCAACAGAACCATTCGTGAAGAACACTCTGCGATCATTTCGATAACGGAAGAGAGCGAAAGGCGCGGTGGCAACTGGTCGCGCAAACTCGCGCAACGCATCAATGCAGTCAATGCGGATTTCCCTATCCGTGCAGGCCAATTGCACACCAGTGGCAGTATCCAGCCAGTTGTCGGAAAAAACGCGATCTACGCAAGCCATGAAGCAGTGGTCAATGGCTTTGAGCTGATCGTTGTCAGGGCACCCGACAGGGCGGTGAAGCCGCAGGATATTCAGCCCTTCTATGGCATTTACGAGGGCAAGACGAGCGTGAGCTTTACCGTAACAACCGATCGTCCGATCTACATGATTGCGACCTTGCTGAACCAGCGCGGCGTCTCGGTAGGTTCCACCACCGAATGGGTGGATACGCGTACCAAATCCATTTCTCTTGATGCGCGCAGTGCGCCAGGAACCCATACCCTGAAACTGCAGGCCGTACATGACTCGCTGTGGGTTATCGACGAAAAGCGTTTCGTGGTTGAGGTGATACCTGCAGCGGGCGAACGTTATGACTTCATCTTTCCAGCGGCATTGTCCGGCTACCAGTCGGGCACTCGAGTTTTGCAACCCAAGACAGGTGATATCTACGAGTGCAGGTCATTCCCGCGCGAAGGATGGTGCAGAAATTACTCCCACAACGACAGCCAATATGAGCCGGGTATCGGTGAGGCATGGCAGGAAGCCTGGATCAGACGTTGATGTGTTTGCAGCAGGCGGGTGGCCCTGGCAGCCACCTCTCGGTCAGGCGGTCTTCGGCGCCAGCCTGCTCAGGTGCAATGCCACCAGCAACGCCACCGCCAGCAGACTGCCAATGAACAACCCGATGCCATTCCAGCCCCACTGGTGCCAGAAAAAACCACCCGTGGTGCCCGCTACGCTCGACCCTGCGTAATAGCTGAACAGGTACAGCGATGAAGCTTGCCCCTTGGCTTTCAGCGCCCGGCGGCCGATCCAGCTGCTGGCCACCGAATGCGCGCCAAAGAAGCCGAAGGTGAACACCAGCATGCCCAGGATCACCGCCGCAAGCGGGCTGGCCAAGGTCATCAGCAAGCCACTCGCCATCACCACGATACTGGCCCAGAACACCTTGCGCCGGCCCAGCTTGTCGGCCAAAGCGCCGACCTGCGCCGAGCTGTAGATGCCCGACAGGTACACCACCGACAGCAAGCCGACCAGCGCCTGGTTCATATGGTAGGGCTCGGCCAGCAGGCGATAGCCGATGTAGTTGAACAGGGTGACGAAGGCGCCCATCAACAGGAAGGCCTCAAGGAACAGCCAGGGCAGGCCGGCATCCTTGAAGTGCATGACAAAGCCATCCAGCAGGCTACGCGGGTTCATTGCCTGTGGGCGGAAGTTGCGCGACTCGGGCAGCACTTTCCAGAACACCAGCGCGGCTGCCAAGGCCAGGCCACCGATGGTCAGCATCGCCGTATGCCAACTGACGAAATCGATCAATACACCCGTGATCAGGCGCCCGCTCATGCCGCCAATGGCATTGCCGCCAATGTACAGGCCCATGGCCAGGCCGATGTGCTGCGGGTGGATTTCCTCGCTCAGGTAGGTCATCGCCACTGCCGCCAGGCCGCTCAGCGACAGGCCGACCAGAGCGCGGGTGGCCAGGACCAGCTCCCAGCTGGGCATCACCGCGCTGGCCAAGGTGGACAGGGCCGCGCAAGCCAGGGCAAACACCATCACCGGCTTGCGGCCGATGCGGTCGGAAATGGGCCCGGTGATCAACAGGCCGAACGCCAGCATCGCCGTCGATACCGACAGCACCAGGCTGCTTTGCGCCGCGTTGATGGCAAATTCCTTGGACAGCAGCGGCATCATCGGCTGTACGCAATACAGCAGGGCGAAGGTGGCGAAGCCGCCGCTGAACAGCGCCAGTACGGTCTTCAGGAAGGCAGGCGTGCCCTTTTCGATCCACATTTCGTTCAAGGGGGCGGGTTCCGGCTCGGCAGGAAGGGGCGCTACGGCAGTTTTCACGGGCGGGGACCTCTGACGCAATGAAAAAATCATATAGCTGGCTAATGATTAGTTCCAATATATTGTTCGACCTATTTAAGATGTTTAGCGACTTGTTCGGAGCCGATCATGGAACTGCGCCACCTGCGGTACTTCATTGCCGTGGCCGAGGAATTGCACTTTGGCCGTGCCGCCCAGCAACTGGGCATCTCGCAGCCGCCCTTGAGCCAGCAGATCCAGGCGCTGGAGCAGGAACTGGGCGCGCGGCTGTTCGAACGCACCAACCGGCGGGTCGAGCTGAGCGAGGCGGGGCGGTTGTTCCTCGACGAAGCCCGCCAGGTGCTGGCGCAGGTGGAAAAGGCGGCCGATGTGGCGCGGCGGGCGCAATTGGGCGAGCTGGGCGAAATGAAGATCGGCTTCACCTCCTCGGCTCCGTTCACCTCGAAGATTCCCAAAGCCATCCATGCGTTTCGCCAGCGCTTCCCGGCGGTGCACCTGAGCCTCAGGGAAATGAGCAGCCGCGATGTCGCCGAGGGGGTGTTCGATGAATCGATCGAAGTGGGGCTGATGCGGCCGATGCCGCTGCCGGAAGGCTTGCTGGCCACCGAGCTGTTCAGCGAGCCGCTGGTGGCGGTGATCAACGCGTCGCACCCGCTGGCCGAGGGCACTGACCATGGCCTGCACATGGCGGCGTTGGCCCATGAGCCGTTCGTGTTCTTCCCGCGCAGTTATGGCAGCGGCTTGCATGCGCAGTTGCTGAGCCTGGCGCGGCAGGCGGGGTTCAGCCCGCATTTCGCCCAGGAGGCGGGCGAGGCGATGACCATCATCGGCCTGGTGTCGGCGGGCCTGGGGGTTTCGGTGCTGCCGGCGTCGTTCCAGCGCATGCGCATCGAAGGGGTGGTGTACCGCACCTTGCTCGATGAAGGGGCGATGACGGCGGTATGGCTGGTACAGCGCGAGCGCGGCAGGTCGGCAATGGCCAAAGCGTTTGCCGAGTTGCTTACGGGGCGGGTGGCTGGCGAGGCAGTCTAGTTGCCCGACCCGGCTTGATCGCCGGCAAGCCAGCTGCCACCGCCGCTGCATCGGCTCCAAGGCATGGGCGCTACCTGTGGCAGCCGGCGTGCCGGCGATAAGGCCAGAGCAGGCAGTACAACACCGTTGCTCCGGGCAAATGGCACTGGCCATTGCTGCCGCGCCGCCACATACTCGGGCATTCGTTGAAACACGGAGGTCAATCATGCGGCGCGTGGTGTTCAATCAGAAAGGTGGCGTGGGCAAGTCGAGCATCGCCTGCAACCTGGCGGCGGTCAGTGCCAATGAAGGCTACCGAACCCTGCTGATCGACCTGGATGCCCAGGCCAACTCGACCCAGTACCTCACCGGGCTCACCGGCGAGGACATTCCCATGGGCATCGCCGATTTCTTCAAGCAGAGCCTGTCCAGCGGGCCGTTCAGCAAGAAGAACAAGGTCGATATCTACGAAACCCCGTTCGATAACCTGCACGTGGTCACTGCCACTGCCGAGCTGGCCGACCTGCAGCCGAAGCTGGAGGCCAAGCACAAGATCAACAAGCTGCGTAAGTTGCTCGATGAACTGGACGAGGATTACGAGCGGATCTATATCGATACGCCTCCGGCGCTGAATTTCTACGCGGTTTCCGCGCTGATCGCCGCCGATCGCGTGCTGATTCCCTTCGACTGCGACAGTTTCTCGCGCCAGGCCCTGTATGGCCTGCTGGCCGAGATCGAAGAGCTCAAGGAAGACCACAACGAAGACCTGGTGGTCGAAGGCATCGTGGTCAACCAGTTCCAGTCCCGCGCCAGCCTGCCGCAGCAGATGCTCGATGAGCTGCTGGAAGAGGGCCTGCCGGTGCTACCGGTGTACCTGGGCAGTTCGGTGAAGATGCGTGAATCACACCACGCCAGCCTGCCGCTGATTCACCTGGAACCCAGGCACAAGCTGACCCAGCAGTTTGTCGAGTTGCACGATTTGCTTGAGGAGAATGGCTGAGGATCTTCAGCGCCTGTGAGACCGAGCGCCGCCCGTGCGGCGCATCGCGGATAAATCCGCTCCTACATCTGTTGCAACGTGCCGAACCTGACAGGCCAGGGTTGCCCGCCGTGGTGCTTGTCTCAAGTTAGGTGAGGCGGCATCAATGCCCACTTCAAAATCCAGGCATGCAAACAAGGCTGACACCATGGCCTTACAGGCATGGCCACGTTGCAACAGATGTAGGAGCGGATTTATCCGCGATGCGCCGCGCGGGCGGCGCTCGATCTCATAGGCGCCACCTTGCGTAAGGTGTTCGCCTGGTTGCCCTGATGCAGTCCGAAGCGGAGCCAAATGAACTCGTCACCGCGATAGAGCGATATGAAGATGCTCATTACCCTATCCCAACGGAGCTCTAAACCCCCTGGCTACGCAGCCATTCCAGCAACGACTGGAGTGGAAACGCCCCGGCCTGGCGGCTGATCTCACGGCCGTTCTTGAACAGGATCAGGCTGGGAATCGAGCGGATGCCCAGTTGTCCGGCGAGGTTGCGGTTGGCCTCGCTGTCGAGCTTGGCCAGGCGGCAGCGGCCGCTTAGCTGGCGCGCGGCCTGTTCGAAGGTGGGAGCAAACGCCTTGCACGGGCCGCACCAGTCGGCCCAGACGTCGACCAGCAGCGGCAGGTCGCCCTTGATCTGGCTGGCATAGCTCGCTTCGGTGAGCACGAAAGGGGCGTTGAGCAGCACATCCTGTTTGCAGCGGCCGCATTTCGGGGCGTCGCCCAGCCGCTCGGCAGGCAGGCGGTTGAGACCGTTGCAGTGGGGGCAGGGGATTACCAGTGGCTCGGACATGTCGTTTCCTTGAGATTTTGGGGCTGCTTTGCAGCCCATCGCGGCACAAGGCCGCAGCTGCAAGGATACGCGTATGCCTGTAGGAGCGGCCTTGTGTCGCGATGGGCCGCAAAGCGGCCCCAGGATTCATGATGAACAGCTGATTTCCAGGTGCTTGCCCCACTCCGGCGGCCGTTCGGCGTAGGCCTGCATCCCGGCTTGCTCTTCAAATGGCTTGCTCAGCACCTGATGCAACCGTCGTACTTCACTGTAGTCCCCCGCTTGCGCCGCTTCGATGGCTTTCTGCGCCAGGTAGTTGCGCAGCACGTACAGCGGGTTTACCGCATGCATCCGTGCCCGACGCCCTTCGGCATTTCCGGCTTCGCGCTCGCAGCGGGCCAGGTAGTCGGCCGCCCAGGCATCGAAACCGGCCAGGTCGATGAAGTCGTCGCGCACCACCTTCAGCGCTTCGGCTAGCGGCTTGTCACCCAGCTTGCGGAAGAACAGGTTGTAGTCCACGCCGCCGCTCTGCATGCGCTGCAACAGGCGCTCGACCAACGCCATGTCGTCGTCCTCGGCAGTGGTCAGGCCCAGGCGGCGGCGCATCAGGTCGAGGTAATGGGCCTGGTAAAGCGGCAGGAACAGCCCCAGTGCCTCCTTCAGCGGTTCCACTTCGATCACGGTGGTCAGTGCCTGGGCCAGAGCACTGAGGTTCCAGTGAGCAATCGGTACCTGGTTGGCATAGCTGTAGCGGCCACGGTCGTCGGAGTGGTTGCAGATGAAGTTGGCGTCGAAATCGTCCAGGAATGCATAAGGGCCGAAGTCGAAGGTGATGCCGAGAATCGACATGTTGTCGGTGTTCATCACGCCGTGGCAGAAGCCGTAGGCCTGCCAGCGGGCAATCAGCTCGGCGTTGCGCTCGACGATGCTGCGGAACATGGCCAGGTAGGGCTGCTCGGCATCACGGCATTCGGGATAGTGCTGGTCCAGCACGTGGTCGATCAGCACGCGCTGCTGCTCGGGCTGTTTGGTGTAGTAGAAGTATTCGAAGTGGCCGAAACGCACGTGGCTGTGCGCCAGGCGGGTAAGCATGGCCGCGCTTTCACGGGTTTCACGCCACACCGGGGTGCTGGAGCCGATGACGCACAGTGCCCGGCTGGTGGCGATGCCCAGGGCGTGCAGCGCTTCCGAGGCGAGGAACTCGCGGATCGATGAGCGCAGCACGGCGCGGCCGTCACCCATGCGCGAATAGGGCGTCTGGCCGGCGCCCTTGAGGTGCAGGTCCCAGTGCTCGCCGGCGTCGTTGAGTACTTCGGCCAGCAGCAGGCCGCGGCCATCACCCAGCCGGGGGTTGTACGAGCCGAACTGGTGGCCGGAATAGACCATCGCCCGTGGGTCGGCCTGGTCCCACAACTTGTGGCCGCTGAACAGCTCGGCGAACAGGGGCAGTTCGGCCTGCGCTGGGTCGAGGTCGAGCAGGGCCATGGCCGACTCGCTCGCTACCACCAGGCGTGGCTCGGCGATGGGATCGGGGAGCACCTGGGTGGAGAACGCGTCGCCCAGGCGAGCGAAGCGGTTGTCGAAGGTGAGTTGGTCGAGGGCTTTCACGGGCTGCTCCTGGAAGTCGGTGCCATTGGGGCCGCGTTGCGGCCCATCGCCGGCAAGCCAGCGCCCAGCGAAGGTGTGTGGAGCCTGAGAGCAACACAGTTCTGGTGGGCGCTGGCTTGCCGGCGAACGAGGGCGAGGCCCTCGCAGGCATTCTGGGCGTTCATGCCCTATGGAGTCCACTTACACCGGCTGAGTGCCATCCGATTTTGGCTGCTCCACCGGCACCAGCTGTTGCTTGCCGCCTTTCTGGTCCATCAGGAACACCTCGACCTGGCGCACCGAGATCTTGATGTTGTGCGCCTTGAACTCGCGGTTGATGTAGCGGTTGATTTCGTCCAGCGTCGGGTTGCGGTCGCCCAAGTCGCGTACGTGCATGCGCAGTTCATGGTCGAGCGAGCTTTCGCCGAAGTTGAGGAAGTACACGATCGGCTCCGGGTCCTTGAGTACCCGTGGGTTCTCATGGGCGCCCTTGAGCAGCAGCTCGCGCACCAGGTCCAGGTCGGAGCCGTAGTCGATGCCCAGTTTCAATGTCACCCGGGTGACCGTGTCGGTCAGCGACCAGTTGATCAGCTGGCCGGTGATGAAGGTCTTGTTGGGGACGATGATGTCCTTGCGGTCGAAATCGGTGATGGTGGTGGCGCGGATGCGGATCTTGCTCACCGTGCCCGAGAGGTTGCCGATGGTGATGGTGTCGCCGATGCGCACCGGGCGTTCGAACAGGATCATGATGCCGGAAATGAAGTTGGCGAAGATCTCCTGCATGCCGAAGCCCAGGCCCACCGACAACGCGGCTACCAGCCACTGCAGCTTGTCCCAGCTGACCCCCAGGGTCGACAGGGTGCTGACGATGCCGACGCCGACGATGGTGTACGACAACAGCGTGGTGGTGGCGTAGGCGCTGCCCTGGGCCAGGTTCAGGCGTGACAGTACCAGGACTTCCAGCAGGCCCGGCAAGTTGCCGGCTAGGGCAAAGGTAATGCCGACGATGACCAGCGCGCCGAGCATGTCGCCGAGGCTGATCGGTACCATGCTGGCGGCGGCGCCGGTGCCGCTGGTGTATTCGTAGAGGACGAAGTTGTTGAGGTAGGCGAACACCGAGATCAGGTCCGACCACACCCAGTACAAACCGGCGATGAAGCCGCCGAGCAGGGCCAGGCGGATCAGGCGCAGCGACTGCTGGTTGACCTGTTCGATGTCCAGGGTCGGCTCTTCGGTGATGACTTCGCCATCCAGCCCCTCCTTGGCTGCCGCCCGCTTGCTCAGCGCGCGTTGGTAGGCCAGGCGCCGTGCCGCCACCGACAGGCCGCGCACGAACGCGGCCTCGATCACCAGCCAGAACAGCAGCAGGTAGAGGGTGTAGATCAGCCGGTCGGTGAGTTTCAGCGCGGTGTAGTAATAGCCGAAGCACACCGCCACGAACAGGGCGATGGGCAGCGCAGTGAAGGCTACGCCCACGGCCTTGCGGAACAGCGAGGTGTCGCGGTGTGCCGGGCTGCTGAGCAGCAGGCGGCTGAGCAGCCAGGCCATCAAGGCATAGCAGGTCAGCACCACGCCGATGCCCAGCACGTCGTCGGCCAGGGCCGATGGCTGATGCTCGGCCACAGCCACTACCCCGACCAGCGCCAGCACCACGGTGCCGAGGCGGCGTACCCAGCCGCGCAGGAACTCGACTTGCGGCTTGTGCCAGCGGAAGTGGATTTCCGCCACGCCGCCGGGGGCAAGGATGCGGTAGGCGGTGTAGAACACCAGCCAGGCCTGCGCCAGTTGCCAGAGGGCGGCGCCGAGGTTGGCGTTCTGCCCCCGGGCGTCGATCTGCAGGGCATAGCTGCACAGGGCCAGGCCCAGGCTGACCGGCATCGCCAGCAGGATATTGATGAGCAGCGCCTGGGGCGTATGCCACTGGCTGTCGCGGCGGAAATGGCCGATGTCCTGGTGCACCTTGCCCAACCGCTGGTACAGGTATTTGCGCCGCCACAGCAGGGCGCCGATCACCAGCAACAGCGGCAGGAACAGCAACGGGCGTTGGCTCAAGCCGTCGGCCAGTTCCTTCAGGCCCGAGCCCCACGGCAAGTTGGCGACCTGATCAGCCAGGCGCTCCGGTACGTAGCGCAGCCAGTCCCAGTCCAGCGGCTTGTTGCTGGGGATCCAGAACATCTGCTCGTCAAGGGTGGTCCGCAGGCTCTGGGCGGTGGCCAGCAACTGCTTCTGGTTGAGCTGCAAGGTGATCGATTCGTTGAGCAGCGCCGACAGCTCGCGGTTCAGCCGCTCCAGCAGGTCGCTGCGGGTGATGGCCACTTCCAGCAGGGCTTTGCGTAGCTGCGGCGTCACCTCTTCCTGCGGCTGGGCGGCCAGCAGCTTGTCGACGTAGGTGACCGGGTTGTTCATCTGCTCGCGTTGCTGATTGACCTCGAACTGGTACAGCCGGGTATCGGCGATCTGGTCAGCGAGGTCGCGGTCCAGCTTCAGGTGCGGCAGGGTCTGCTTCTGCTTGTAGAGGATCTTGGACAGCAGCAGGCTGCCCTTGAGCACGTTGATCTGTTCGTCCAGCGCCTGGTCGGCCTGGGTCAGGCTGTCCAGTTGCTGCTTGGTACGCAGGTTCTGCTGGGTCAGTTCGTTGAGCCGATCGGTGCTTTTGAGCAGGTAGTCGGAGAGCTTGAGGTTGGCCGCGCTTTCGGTCGCCAGCAGGCTGCTGCCGCCGGCTTTCTGGGCCTCGATCGACTGCTGGGTGACCGCTTCCTGGGACTGGGCCAGGCGCTTGTCGTTGATCAGGGTTTGCAGGTCCTGGATCTCCTGCTCCATACGCGCGGCGCGTTCGATCAGCAGGTCGTGGCGGGCGTTGCCGAGGTCTTGCAGCAGGCTGTTGCCGGCCAGCTCCTGGCGGCGCAGCAGGGTCAGGGCGTTGAGCGAGGCCAGTTCGGCATTGAGCTGGTTACGCTGGTCGGCGTTGATCGGTTTGCCCGCATCCTTGCCGGTCTTGAGAATGCTGTTGATCTGCTGGGTACGCGCCTGGGCGTTGCTGATTTCCGCCTGGGCACGTTCCGGGCGGGTTTGCGAATTGATGATCAGGCTGTTGGCTTCGGACAGCGCCTTCTGCAGCTCGCCCTGCTGGGTGCTGCGTTCGCTGAGCATCTGTTCCAGTTGCGGCACGCTAAGGCTGGCGTAGCGCTGCGCCACCGGCTGTGGCTTGCTTTCCTTGAGCCTGGCCAGTTCATGCTGGCTGTCGCTGGTTTCTTTCGGGGCCCCGGCCAACTGCTGCTTGAGCGCGGCGAGCTTCTTGTCGTTGTCTTCCTTGCTGGCGAGCAGGCTGAGGGTTTGCTCCAGTACCTGCTGCAGGGCCTTCTGCTCGGCCTCGGGCAGCTTGCGCTCGGCGATCTTGTCGAGGCTGTTCTGGATACTGGCGGTGGTCGGGGCTTCTGCCGCAGTGGCTGCAAAAGAGAGAGACAGGCACAGCCCGAGCAGGGCTGTGCGGAGATACGCGCGCAGGGACATAGGCAGGCTACTTGTGAATCAGGCAAACGAAGTTTAGAGGAACAATCCTGGTCCGGGTCGCGTTCCTTCGGGGAATCTGACGCCTACTTTCTGAATCTTGTTCCCGTCCATGGTGGCCACGGTCCAGATCGTGCCATGCCATTCGACCTGGTCACCTACTACTGGAGCGCCTCCGACCTTCTGTCGGATGAATTGCGCCAACGGCATTTTCGCATCCAGGCCATCGAGTTTCAGGCCGTACAGCGCCGCCACCGCACCCAGCTCGGCATCGCCTTCGAGTACGAAGTCGCCGAAGAAACGCAAGTCCAGGCCGCGTTGCGGCGCCTGGCTGAACAGTTTGCCCAGGGCTGGCAGGTTGTGCTCGTGGCCGATCACGCAAAGCATGTCGCCGACTTCCAGCACGGTGCTGCCCGACGGGTGCAGCAGTTGCTCGCCCCGGAACAGTGCGGCGATGCGCGTGCCTTCGGGCATTTTCAGCTCGCGCAGGGCGGCGCCGATGCACCATTTTTCCGCACCCAGGCGGTAGACGAACAGTTCCCACTCGCTGGTCAGGTGAACTTCCAGCGCAGAGCGGGAGATCGGCGCCGGGTCGGGCGGTACGGTCACTTTCAATAGCTTGGCCATCCACGGCAGGCTGGTGCCTTGCACCAGCAGCGACACCAGCACGATGAAGAATGCCAAGTTGAAGAACAGCTGGGCATCCGGCAGGCCGGCCATCAACGGGAATACCGCCAGGATGATCGGTACCGCACCGCGCAGGCCAACCCAGGAAATGAAGCCCTTTTCACGGCCATGGAAGGCCTTGAACGGCAGCAGGCTGGCGACCACCGACAGCGGTCGCGCCACCAGGATCATCCACAACGCCAGGCCCAGTGCAGGCAGGGCGATGGGCAGCAAATCGTGCGGGGTGACCAGCAAGCCCAGCACCAGGAACATGCCGATCTGCGCCAGCCAGGCCATGCCATCGAGCATGTGCAGGATGCCGTGGCGGCTGCGGATCGGCTTGTTGCCCAGCACCAGGCCGCACAGGTAGACGGCAAGGAAGCCACTGCCGTGCAGGGCGTTGGTCAGCGAGAACACCACCAGGCCGCCAGCGATGACCAGGATCGGGTACAGGCCGCCTGCCAGGTTGATGCGGTTGACCAGCTGCAGCATCAGCCAGCCACCGCCCAGGCCCAGCAGCCCACCAATGCCGAACTCGCGCAGCAGGTGGGTGAGCAGGCTCCAGTGCAGGCCGGTCTGGCCGCTGGCGATCATGTCGATGAGGGTGACGGTGAGGAACACGGCCATCGGGTCGTTGCTGCCCGATTCGATTTCCAGGGTCGCGGTCACCCGCTCGTTCAGGCCTTTGCCACCGAGCAGCGAGAACACCGCCGCGGCGTCGGTGGAGCCGACGATGGCGCCGATCAGCAGGCCCTGGATCAGGCTTAGGTCGAACAGCCAGGCGGCGACCATGCCGGTGAGGGCGGTGGTGATCATCACCCCGACGGTGGCCAGCGACAGCGCCGGCCACAGGGCCACGCGGAAGCTCGCAACCCGTGTACGCAGGCCGCCGTCGAGCAGGATCACGGCCAGTGCCAGGTTGCCCACCAGGTAGGCGGTCGGGTAGTTGTTGAAGATGATGCCGCCACCATCGACACCGGCGATCATGCCGACCGCAAGGATGATGACCAGGATAGGGATGCCCAGGCGCGACGACAGCGAGCTGACCAGGATACTTGCGCCCACCAGCAATGCGCCGATCAGAAACAGGCTGTTGATGGTGCTGGCATCCAAAGGCAGGTACTCCGGGGTGGCGCGGGAAGATGACTTGACTCGCAAGTCGCGTGCCAATCGATTCTAACCTGATGAATTGGCAGCATGTAAAGCGATTATGCACACGGAGAAAAGGCACCGCTGTGGGTGCCTTGAGGGATGCCGACAAGTGTACCTCTGGCAGCGCATGGCTGCGCAGTGGCCTGGTCAGGCCAGATCGGCGGCGCGGCGCAAGAGCGTGGCAGTCTCGTCCCAGCCGAGGCAGCCGTCGGTGATGGAAACGCCATAGCGCAGATGCGTCGACAGGTCCTGTCGACCCGGGTTCAGATTGCTCTCCAGCATGATGCCGAAAAGATCATGATTGCCCGCACGTCGCTGTGCCAGTACTTCCTCCAGGACTTGCGGTTGGCGGGCATAATCCTTGCCGCTGTTGGCGTGGCTGCAATCGACCAGTAAACGCGGGGCAACGCCTGCCGCCACCAGTTGGGCTCGCGCCTGCGCGACCGCCTCCACATGGTGATTGGCGCCGTTGCGCCCGCCTCGCAAAACCAGGTGGCCGTCGGTGTTGCCGATACTGCTGATCAGCGCCGGGCGACCGCGCACGTCAATGCCAAAGTAGCGGTGCGGGTGGGCGGCGCTGCAAATGGCATCGCAGGCCACGCCCAGGCTGCCATCGGTGCCATTCTTGAACCCGACGGGAACATCAAGGCCGCTGACAAGCTCACGGTGAATCTGCGATTCGCTGGTCCTGGCGCCTATCGCGACCCAGCTGAGCAGGTCGCTGAAGTAATGGGCGGCCATGGGTTGCAGCATCTCGTTGGCCAGCGGCAGGCCGAGCCCGACCAATTCGAGCATCAGCGACCTGGAAAGCTCCAGCCCAGCCTGCATGTCGTCGCTGCCATTGAGATCCGGGTCATACATGAGACCCTTCCAGCCGACGGTGGTGCGTGGTTTTTCCACATAGGCGCGCATAACAATCAGCAGGCGGTCTTGCAGCTCGTTTGCGAGGTCAGCCAGCCTGCCGCCATACTCTACAGCTGCCGGCCCATGATGCAGCGAACAAGGGCCGGCAATCACCAGCAAGCGTGGATCGTTACCATGGACAATCTCCCGGATTTGCTGGCGCTGCCAGTGGACCTGTTGCGCCAGCTGGCCGTCCAGTGGCAGTGCGGCTCTCAGCGCGTAGGCGCTGGGCAGTGTCTGGATGACGGACTCCACGGCCGTGGCTGCAGAGTCGAGAGAGGGCGAACGCGAAAGGGCAATGGTGCTCATGTCTGACATCCTGGTTGTCGTTCTAAACAGGCACGGCCAGGCCGCGCATGCGAATGGCTGCGAGGCAGGGTGCGAGGGGGGAGATGGACTTGACGCGTTATCGGGTTCGGACTTTGGGCATTGCGACCTCCAGTGTTCAGCATCCATTCCAAACAGGTCATGCCTGGGTTGGCCACGGGCTCTGTACCTTCCGAGCCCGTGGCGGCAGGGTCAATCCACCAGGGTGTCCCGCGCCAGCAGTTCGGCGAAGTCGTCGATGCTGAGCGTGCCGAGGTCGTCGCCGGCACGGCTGCGCACGGCGAGTGTGCCGCTGTCTTTCTCGCGGTCACCGATTACCAGCAGGTACGGCACGCGCTGCAGCGTGCTTTCGCGGATCTTGTAGCCGATCTTCTCGTTGCGCAGGTCAGCCTCGACCCGCAGGCCGCGTTCGCGTAATTGCTGGCGAACCTGCTCGGCGTAACCGTTCTGTGCATCCGTCACGGTCAGCAACATGGCCTGGACCGGTGCCAGCCAGGTGGGGAAGACTCCAGCATGGTGCTCGATGAGGATGCCAATGAAGCGCTCGAGCGAGCCGACAATTGCCCGGTGCAGCATTACCGGGCGACGGCGTTGCGAGTGTTCGTCGACATACTCGGCACCCAGGCGGTCGGGCATGTGATAGTCAACCTGGATGGTGCCTACCTGCCATTCGCGGCCGATTGCATCGCGCAGGTGGTATTCGATCTTGGGGCTGTAGAAGGCCCCTTCCCCTGGCAGCTCTTCCCAGGTCACGCCACAGGCGGACAATGCCGAACGCAGCTGGTTTTCGGCCTTGTCCCAGACCTCGTCGCTGCCCAGGCGCTTTCCGGGTTCGGGACGCAGGGCGATCTTCACCGCCACGTCCTCGAAACCGAATGCTCGGTAGACCTTCTGAGCCTGGTGGTGGAAGGTGCTAATTTCCGATTCGATCTGCTGCTCGGTGCAGAAGATATGCCCGTCGTCCTGGGTAAAGGCGCGCACCCGCATGATGCCGTGCAGGGCCCCCGAGGGCTCATTGCGGTGGCAACCGCCGAATTCGCCATAGCGAATCGGCAGCTCGCGGTGGCTGCGCAGGCCGAACTTGAAAATCTGAATATGCCCTGGGCAGTTCATGGGCTTGAGGGCGTATTGGCGGTTTTCCGATTCGGTGACGAACATGTTCTCCTTGTAGTTGTCCCAGTGTCCCGAGCGGCGCCACAGCGAGCTGTCCACCACCTGTGGAGAGCGCACCTCCTGGTAACCGCTGTCGCGATAGACCTTGCGCATATATTGTTCTACCGTCTGCCAGATCGCCCAGCCCTTGGGGTGCCAGAACACCATGCCTGGCGCCTCTTCCTGTTGATGGAACAGGTCGTACTGCTTGGCCAGCTTACGGTGGTCGCGCTTCTCCGCTTCCTCCAACTGCGACAGGTAAGCCTTGAGCTGCTTGTCGTTCAACCAGGCAGTGCCATAGATGCGGCTGAGCATTGCGTTGCTGGAGTCACCGCGCCAGTAGGCACCGGCCACCTTCATCAGCTTGAATGCCCCAAGCTTGCCGGTATCAGGCACATGAGGCCCGCGGCAAAGGTCAGTGAACTCTCCCTGCTGGTACACCGAAAGGGTTTCGCCGGCCGGAATGTCCTCGATGATCTTCACCTTGTACGACTCGCCCAGGCTGGTGAATAGATCGATGGCCTGCTGGCGCGGCAGCTCCCGACGTTGTATCTGCAGTGCGCTTTCGACGATCCGGTGCATCTCCGCCTCGATCAACGGCAGATCATCCTGGTTGAAAGGGCGTTCGGCCACGAAGTCGTAGTAGAAACCATTGTCGATCACCGGGCCGATGGTGACCTGGGTACCTGGGTAGAGGCGCTGCACGGCTTGTGCCATCAGGTGTGCAGTGGAATGGCGGATGACTTCCAGTGCCTCCTCGCTTTTGCTTGTGACGATCTCGACCGTGGTATTGCCAGTCAGCATGTATGAGGCGTCAACCAGGCGCCCGTCGACCTTTGCCGCGAGTGTTGCGGCCGCCAGGCCACTGCCGATGGACATTGCCAGTTGCTGGACGTTGAGCGGCTCCGGGAATTCCTTGCGACTGCCATCCGGTAGAGCGATAGAGATCATGTTGTTTGCTGCCCGTGTAGTTTGACGTTGGCGCCAAGGCACCGGTGTAGAGAACCTTGCTCGTTCCTGTGCAAGGGTTTTGCAACGTTATCACCCTTCATATGACCAAGCGCCATTTTGCAGGTACGGTTTCATCTTGTTGCTGGTCTCCAGCCATTCGCGATATGGATCGCTGGCCTTGACGATGCCGCTGCCGGCAAAGATGTGCACCTGCGCTGCGGTTACCTTGGCGGTTCTGATCGCCAGCGCGAAGTTGCACCGGCTCGCCAGGGTGAGGTAACCCAGGCCACCAGTGAAAAACTCCCGATCGATGTACTCGAAACGGCGGATGCGCTCGCCGCTCACGCCCAGCGGCTTGCCCCAGATGGTCGCAGGAGGGTAGACGGCCGCCAGCGCATCGAACACGTTCGAACCACTCGCCAGTTCGCCTTCGATGCGGCTCTTGAGATGCTGTACATACCCCAGGTCGATGACATTTCGGGATTCGCACACATCGAGTGAACCCGGTCGGCAGACCTGCTGAAGTTGTTCGAGGAACAGCTGGGCGGCTGTTTCGTGCTCTTCCAGTTCCTTGCTGTCCGACAGCAGTTCCTGGCGATAGCGGTCGCGCTTAAGTGCCTCGTCAGAGCTCTTTCGGGTTCCCGCCAGCGGCTCCACGACCACCTTGCTGCCATCAGTGCGTATCAGGGTCTCCGGTGAGATGCCAATCCACGCCGGTCCGCTGTCCCAGCGGAACAGGTATTCGTAGTGCGGGTTGGGCCGCGGTGCGACCTGATCGAGCAAGTGCAGTGGGTCCACCGGCTCGCTCATGCTCAAGCGGACTTCACGGCCTATCACCACCTTGTCCGCTTCGCTTGTGGCCATCTCGCCGAGCAGGTCGAGCAGGTTGTCGACATAGTTGCTGCACGGAGGGATCAGCTCGCAGCGGCTGACTGCGGGCAATACCGGGTAGGTGTGCGGAGCCAGTTGGGCCACGATACGTGCGATCTGTGCGCACAGCTCGGCATTGAAGGTCGCCCCGCTGATACGCCCAGGCTCCACCCACAGGAACAGGGTCGGCAGGGTCATGATCAGTGGCTCGTGCAAACGTTCGGGATGCGTGGCGCAGCGCCAGCCACCCAGCAGGGGGACGTCGCGAGGCAGGCCAGCCAGGGCTGGCGAGCTGCTGCTCACGGTCTTCCAGAATTGCGCCACGCCCTTGAACAGCTGTTCGTGAAACGACTGCTGGTCGTCCATGTGTAGCGTATCGCGGCATAGCACGCGGTCGTGGTCGAGCCAGTCGATACGAAGTGCCTGCGGTTCGCACGTCGCACGAAGACGATATTGGTTGCCGAGACCCACCAGCGAGCGGTCATGCCCATCGGTATGTTCGCTGAACACGCAACTGAACTGCTCGGCAAGTTCGGGGAAGGCACGACTCATTTCGGCGAGCAGAGCCGTGCCAGCGTCGTGTACGCCGAGCGCAGGCGTTGGCAGGGGAAAGTCGAAGTGGCTGATCATGCGCAAATTGGCTCCTTGAATGCCTGGGCCAGATGGCTGCAGAGCTGCAGTTCCCGTTCGAAGTCGGTCGGGGCTGGCAGTGGCGGCACGGCCGCGGCGTAGTTCGCAGCCTGCCAGCGGTGCACCAGGCCGTGCGGGCGGCTGCCTGGTTGTATGGCGCTGCGTATGTTGCGCAAATTGTCACCAGGGTCGAACAGCCAAAGGCTGCCGTCGTGTCGCGGCGGGGTATCACACAGCAGCAGCGCAGTCCCGTGCGGCTGCGCCGGGTTGGTCTCGGCAACCCGCTGGGCGATTTGTGCCGGGCTGAGCCCGTGCACCGCCAAGGCAAGCGGCAGGGCCAATGTTTGCGGCCAGGCTGGCTGCAGCTGGTTGTCGAACAGCCTGAGCTGGCTACCCGCTCCAGGGTAGCCAGCCGTGATGGCCAGGTAGCTCTCGCTCAGGCCTTGCAGCTCGTGTGCCTGCGACGGGGTGGCGTGCAGGATCGTCAACACCGGGCCACCGGTCATCCACTGCAGGTAACGACGCAAGCGCTGGCTGGTCATCTCGAGCGCCTGGCGATCGACGCGCGCTTTGGTTGGCAGCTCGATCCACTGAATGAGGGCCTCACCTGCCAGGACTTTACCCAGAAGTTGGCCCATTGGTTCGCTGCAGGCCCTGCCTGGTGCCGTTTGCGCGTTTGCGGACGCAGACCTGGCAAGGGACGAAATCGTGAAATTCATGGCAATCTGCCTCGCAATATCCATGACGTGCACTCAACCAAAGGTGGCGCCGCCGTCCATGACCAGGTTTTGCAGGGTGATGTGGTTGGCATCGTCCGACAGCAGGAAAGCGATACCGGCAGCGATGTCCTGGGGTTCGGCGATCTTGCCAAGCGGGATGCCGATGCGATGCAGGCCGAGGTCGCCCTCGACCATGCGCCGGTCCAGGGTTTCGTCGTGGCCGGCCAGTTGGTGCAACATCGGGGTACGGGTAGAGCCGGGCGATACCACATTGCAGCGCACACCTTGCCTGCCGAGCTCCAGGCCCATGCATCGGGTGAGCATGGCCACGGCGGCTTTCGAGGCGCAGTATCCGCTCAGGTTCACCCGCGGCGTGGTAGCGGCGTTGGATGCAACGCTGACGATGGCCCCACGGTGTCTTGCCAACATGCAGCGGGCCACGGACTGCGATACATGGAAGGTGCCGTGCACGTTGATCTCGAACAGCCGCAGCCAGGCCTGCGCCGACAACTGTTCGAAGGGCCCTGCCTCCATGACGCCTGCGGCATTGACCAGACCGTCGAGTGGATATTGCTCGTCGATGCGGCTGACCAGGCTCGTGATGTGCTCGCGGTCGGTGATGTCGGCCGCATGAAGCTTGACCTTGTCCGAGCGCAGTTCCGCCGTGAGTGCCTCCAGGCCAGAACTGTCGCAGTCCAGGGCGATCACCGTGGCGCCCTCGGCCAGCAGGCGCCCGGCCACTGCGGCACCAATACCACTCGCAGCACCCGTTACCATGACGGATTTTCCGGCGAAACGCTTCATACCGAGGCTCCACTGGCTTGTACCTGCAGGCGCAGCTCAATCAGCTGTACCCAGGCGCGGATGCTGCGGCGCTCGAGCAGTTCCAGAAAGCTCACCGGCAGGCCTGCCTGTTGCCATTGCTCGAACAGCATCAGCAGGCGCACTGAGTCCAGGCCCAGTTCGACCGGGTCGTCCATTTCCGCAACGCGCTCCAGGGGTAGCGCCAGGCAGCGGGCGATATCGCCGGGAATATCGTGGGCCACCTGTGCCGGGGCAAGGGCATCAAGCAACTGCTGCGTCGACAGCACTACGCTCGAACAGTGGGCCATGTGCTCGAGTGCCAGTTGATGACGTTCCAGGGAAAAGTCACCCAGGGCATCGGCTACCACGAATGGCTGGATGTCCGCCATGAAGGCATCGGTGGCGGTGGTCAGGCAACCAATGTGTGCGTAGACCCCGCAGATGATCAACTGGTCGCGCCCCGCCAGTTGCAGTCGTTCGAGCAAGTCGGAGCGGGCGAAGGCGCTGTAGCGGTGCTTGACCAGCATGACGTCACGCTGAGGGTCGGGCGCCAGGCCGGCGACGATGCCAGGGCTGACACCATCCTCGGCCAGCCCCGGGCCCCAAAAGTCGCACAACAGACCGCGCGATTCGACCTGCTGGTTACCGGGCTGGGCTGTGTAGAACACCGGGATACCGAGGTCGTGGCATGTAGAACGCAGGGCCTGGATGCGCTGTACCAGGGCGTCGACGAAAGCTTGCGAGGCATAGGGCTTGAGAAAGTGGTTCTGCATGTCATGGATCAACAGTGCCGCCCGTTCGGGGGTCGGCGTCCAGGGCAGCGCTGGCCGGTTCAGCATGATGTGGCTCGGAACCTGGTAAAGCTCGATCTGTGGAATTGCCATCGGAATATCCTTGAGAGCGTAAAGGGCGGGTCACGCCGCGTATTGGTGGCGCAGCACCTTTTTGTCGGTCTTGCCCAGGGTGGTCTTGGGCAGGCTCGCCAGCCAATGGAACTGGTCGGGGATGCGCTGTGCTGCGACGCCGCGTGCCTGCAGATGAGCCTTGAGCGAATCGGTGTCGCAGCCCAAGCCGGGGGCGGCGACCAGCACTGCGCAGGAGCGCTCGCCCAGGTGCGGATCGGGTACGCCGATCACCGCCGCTTCCAACACCCCGGGGTGGGCCAGCAGGTGGCCCTCGATTTCCTCGGCGGCAATTTTTTCGCCGCCGCGATTGACCTGGTCTTTGTGGCGGCCAGTGACGACGAGGCAGCCGTCCTCACGCAGGCGGACCACATCGCCGGTTCGATAGAAACCATCGGCGGTGAAGGCTCGGGCGTTGTGCTCAGGCGCGTCGAGATAGCCGCGAATGGTGTACGGCCCACGTACCAGCAGATGCCCCGGTTGTCCGACGACGACCGGCTGGTCGTCATCATCGACCACCAGGATTTCGTCCAGCGGGCTCATCGGCCGTCCTTGGGTGTGCAGTCGCTGGTCAAGGTCGCCAGCCAGGTCGGTATAGCAAACCAGTCCTTCGGACATGCCATAGACTTGCTGCAAGGTGAATGCGAAGCTGTCACTCAAACGCGCCGCAACGTCATCGCTCAGACGGGCGCCGCCAACTTGCAGGAAGCGCAGGCTGGTGAGGTCGTGCTGGCGTGGCGCGTGCAACCAGGCTTGTGCCAGGCTCGGGACCAGGGCGGTGAAAGTGACCGCTTCGCGGGCAATGCTGGCAAAGCAGGCTGAGCCGCTGGGGTCGGCCTGCATCACTACCCGGCCGCCGGCGAGCAGGGTGCCGATGAAGCCGGGAGAACTCAGGGTGAAGTTGTGCCCTGCCGGCAGCACGCACAGGTAGACGCTTTGCGGGCTCAACTGGCAAATCTTCGCACTGGCACGGATGCTGTAGAGATAATCGTCGTGCCGACGCAGGATCAGCTTGGGCATGGCGGTGCTGCCACCGGACAGCGTGATCAACGCCGGTGCGCGGCTGTCGCGGGGCGGTACCGGCAGGTCCCGGCCGTACAAGCTAGCGTAGGGCGTGAACTCTGCCGCATCGCCCAGCACGATCACATGACGAACCGGGCCGGCAAGGTTGTGCAGTTCACGGGCGATATCCCGATAGTCGAAACCGACGGCGTGGTCCTTGATCATGTAGGCCACGGCCTTGCTGGCCTGGACGATGTGGGTGATCTCGTTGCGCCGGTCGGTGGGCAAGGCGAATACCGGGACCACGCCCAGGCGGAACAGTGCGAAGGTGGTCTCGATGAACTCCAGCACATTGGGCAGCTGCACCACCATGCGGTCGCCCGGGCGCAGCCCCAGGCGGGTGAAGCCATCGGCGAGCTGGTTGCAGCGGCGGTCAAGTTCTGCGTAAGTGATGCGGCGTTCCCCGTCTACCACCGCGACCTGCCCTGGGGTCAGGCGGGCATGCTGGGCAATGCAGGCATCAAGGGTTTCACCGGTCCAGGCGCCTTGCTGACGGTAGTAGCGCTCGAAGCGCTCCGGCCAGTACGGCGCGTCCAGACCTGGCAGTTGGGGCGGCTCTGGCTGGGCGTGGTTGTGCAGGTGGTCGAGGCAATGCTGGCGCGAGGCGGGGCCGAACGCCACTTGCCAGCCAGCCGGCAACGGGCTGAAGCTTGGCCACAGCGAAGGCTGCAAGGCACCGTTGCGCAGTAGCAGGAATTGGCCATGCGCGGCGTCGAACGGGTTGTGGAAGTCACGCAGCACATGCTGTGCCCGCCGTGCCTGGGGCTTCGCCAGCGCCGCGTTGTGGCGCAACAGCACTTGGGCGAGCGCCTCCGGCTGTTCGCTGACGAAATAGTGGCCGCCGCCTTCGATCACATCCAGAGACACCTTCGGGCTGTAGGCCTGCCAGTCGAGATAGCGGCTGGCGTAGTCCGGAGTCAATGGGTCGGCGCTGCCTACGATCACATGAATAGGTGCGCGCAAGGTGCCGTGGCCCCTGGCTTCGTTGCTGAAGAATGCAGCGGTCTGGCCGGCATCGTGCTTGGTCATTCGGGCAATGGCGGCCAGGCTTTGCGCGTCCGGAACCTCCTTGAACCCTCCCAACTCCTGCAGGAAACCGATGATCTGCTCGCCCGAGCGCTGCGCCACCTGGTGTTCGACCTCGTGAGGCTGTAGGTCCAGCAGCATGCCGCCGATGGTCAACCCGCGCAGATCGGCGCCGGCCTGCTCCAGGCGACGGCTGATGTCCAGCGCCAGCGCATTGCCGGCGCAGTGCCCGTAGACCAGCAACGGCCCTTGCACCTTGGCCAGTACCTCGGCAACGACACCGGCGGCGATCGTGGTGTTGTCCGCGAACGGTTCGTCGGCGCGCACCACATCGTGGCCTGGCAGGCGCACGCACAGGTAATTGAACGAGGTGCCCAACTGCTCGACCAGCTGCCGATAGGCAAACACGTTACCGCCAGCGAATGGCACCAGTAACAAGGTGGCTCGGTCGGCACGAGCGCTGGCCCCCATGGCCTGTGTCCAGCTGGTTTCGGCTGCGCCCATGCCGTTGTGCCGCAGGTAGTCGGCGCAGCCGCGGGGTGTTGGCTGTTCGAACAGTTGCAGTACGGGCAGGCCCATGTCACGGCACAGACCGATGGCCTTGATCGAGTCGCCACCGATGCTGAAGAAGTCGTCATCCATGCCGATGCGTTGTACATCCAGATGCGACGACCAATGGGCTAGCACCTGCTCGTCAAGGCTGTCTCTTGGCGGTTCCAGGTGGCGGGTGGCGTTCGACTCGATGGCCGGCAGCGCGCGACGATCGAGCTTGCCGTTGGCGGTCATGGCAAATGCCTGTTGGACGCCGATCGCTGCGGGCACCATGTACGCCGGCAGGTTGGCGCGCAAATGATCGCGTAATGCTTCGCTGTCCACATCCGCGGTTGCATAACCCGGTGCCGGCACCACGTGGGCGATCAGTCGTGGGTCGTTGGCTCGGTCATTGACTACCAGGGCCACGGCATTGGAAACCGATGCATGAGCCCGCAGGCAGCTTTCGATCTCACCCAGTTCAATGCGGTATCCGCGCAGCTTGACCTGCTGGTCGGCACGCCCGATGTATTCAAGCTCGCCGGCGGCCAGGCGAATTGCAACATCGCCACTGCGGTACATGCGTTGTCCCGCAGCGCCGAACGGATCGGCGACGAACCGCGTGGCATCCAGTTCAGGACGGGCCAGGTAACCCTCGGCCAAGCCTTCACCACGGACATACATTTCGCCTTGCGCCCCTTCCGGCACAGGTTGCAGGGCATCATCCAGGACCAGGATATCCATGTCGGCGTAGGGCCGGCCTATCAGGCTGCCGGCATTGGCTAGCACCTGCTCGCGGGAAATGAAGCGGTGGCAGGTGTTGATGGTGGTCTCGGTGATGCCGTACAGGTTCAGCAACTGCGTGTTTGCCGGCCGCGGCAGATCGAACCATGGGGCCAGGCGGCCCAGGTCGAGTGGCTCGCCGCCGAAGCATTGGTATCGCAGCTTCATGCGTGCAACCAGCTCGGGATGATCAGCTTCGGCTTCCATGAACCGGTAGAACGCGGAGGGGATCTGGCCGAACACGGTGACTTGCTCACGTACCACAAGATCCAGCAAGGCATGAGGGTCGCGGGTGGTGGCTACCGGCACGATCACCAGGCGCCCACCATGCAGCAGGGCGCCCCACATTTCCCAGACAGAGGCGTCGAACATATAGGCGTGGCAGGCTGTCCAGACGTCGCTGTTGCGGTAGTCGAACCAGGGGTGTGTACTGCTGAACAGTCGCACCACGTTATGGTGGCTGATGCAGACGCCCTTGGGTTTGCCGGTGGAACCTGAGGTGTAGATGATGTAGGCCCTGTCGTGCGGTTGCGGGCCGCACGCCGGGGGCCGATCCGTAGCGTCTTGCAGCGCCTGCAGGGTGGCTTGGGCATCAATGCTCAGCAGTTGGCTTTCCGCTTGCAGGCCGCAGGCTTTCGTCGCAGTGTTCTCGCCGCATAGCATGAAGTCTGCGGCGCATTCTTCAATAATCCCGGCCAGGCGTTCTTGCGGCGCATCGGGGTCCAAAGGCACATAGGCCGCACCACATTTGAGTACGGCCAGGATGGCCACTATCGTTTCCAGCGAACGCTCCAGCAACAGGGCAACGGTGCGCTGCGGCGAAGCCGTGCGGGACGGCAGGCGTGCTTTGAGCAGGTGTGCCAGGCGGTTGGCCTGGTTGTCCAGCTCCCTGTAGCTCAATGAGCGTTCGCCCAAGGTCAGTGCGGTGGCATCGGGCGTGGTGCCAACCCAATGAGCGAAGCCGTCGAGCAGTGTCGATTGTGCCTGGCCGGTTGGTTGTGGTGCTGGGCAGACCTGGTAAGGGTAGGCGGCAAGCTGGCCGAGCGGGCGCTCGACGTCGGTGGCGAATGCCTCGATGAATGCGAGGAAACGCTCCACATGGGTGCCTAGCGCCTTGCCATCGTACAGATCAGGGTTGGCCATACCGCATACCCGCAGCCCCTGGCCCGGGACGGGTTGAACCAGCAGCGACAGATCGTCGGCTGCGCCGGCACTGAGCACTTCGACTTCACCGGCAAGCGGGCCGAACACCAGTGCAGGCGAATAGATGTCGATATTGATCTGAGGCCCGGTCAGGCGGCGTCCATCACCCAGCAGGTTGCAATCGCGGCGGATATCCTCGGCCCGGTAGCGCTGGTGTTCGCGCATGCTGGCGAGCGCCTTGGCTGTGGCTGTTACCAGTTCGCCAACGCGTGTCCATGGGTCGATTTGCAGCTGCAAAGGCAGCACGTTGGCCAAGGTGCAAGGAACATCATGCGCCTGTGTGTGCAGGCGGTTCATCATCGGAATACCAACGACCACGTCCCGCTGGCCGGTACTGCGACCGATGAACGCGCCGAAGGCAGCGATCAGTACCTGCAGCCAGTGGCTCTGCGATTGGCTGGCGCACTCACGCAAACGTTGGAAGGCCGCTTCGGACAACAGGCCGCGGTGCAGCAAGGCTTGCCGGGTCGGCAGCTTGACCTGTGGATTGAGGCTGGCCACGGTCAGGCTGCTGTCGACCTGCTGCTGCCAGTAGTCGCGGTCGCGAGCGAAGTCGGGTGATGCCTGGTAAGCCTGTTCCGCTTCCAGCACCTTGTGCAGCGCGCCCAGTGGCGCTGCGTTGACGGAATGGCCAGCCTGTTCGCTGTACAACGCCGCCCAGCGCTTGAGGAACAAGCCAAGTCCGACACCGTCCAAGGCGATGTGATGGCTCTTCACGTACAACCAGTCAGGCTGTCCGGCGATACGCACCAGGCTTGCCTGCAGCAGCGGGCCCTGCCCCAGGTCAATGGCGAGCGCCAGGTCGCTGGCCAGCCACTGGCGTGCCAGGCTTTCGCTGGCAAAGGCGTGCTCGGCTAGCGAGTACTCGGATGTGGCGATGATCTGCTGCTGTACCTGCCCATGCGCCTCGTGGACTTGTGCGCGCAGGCCGATGCTCTCGCCCATCACCTGATTCAGGGCAACCGCCAGGTGCTGCGCGTCCACCTTGCCGTCGAAGCGCAGCAGGCTGGCAATGTTGTACGCGGCGCTGTCGCTGGCCAACTGCTGCCCGAGCCAGATTGAGCGCTGGGCGGCAGTAAGCGGGAGTGAGGTGGCGACTTCCATTTCAAACGACTCCATTCTGTGACCGGGGCACGATTGCTCAGGCTTTGGGCAGGTGCTGCTGTTTCTGCACCGCATCGAAGAAACGCTCGCAAAGGTACGAGCGGGTATCCGGGGCGACCCGGGCATCAATCAGCACGGGACGGTCCATCGCCAAGGCTTCGGCAAGCTGTTCGCGTAGTTGCTCCGAAGTGTGTGCGGTGAAACCCTGCACCTTGTGGAAGCGCGCTATGTCGATGAATTCCAGGTCTGGCTGCTCGGTCAGGGGACGGTCCTGAGGCTTGCCCGACAACGAGGTCCAGCGCCGGTTGTTGAGGACCACCACGATGGGGCTGGTGCCGAAACGGGCAGCGTGCATCAGCTCGTTGCCGGTCATGTGGAATGCTCCGTCGCCCACCAGTACCAGCGGGCGTTTACCGCTTGCCAGTTGGTAGCCAATGGCGCCTGGGACGGCCAGGCCCATGCTCATGTACAGGGAAGACGCCAGCACATCGCGCGGGAACATGCCCAACGACATGAAGAAGGCATCACCGCAATCGACGATCAGGTCAAGGTCGGGAAGCGCGCTGAACACCCTGTTCAATTCATCGATGATTTCGTACGGGGTCAACGGTGAATCAGCGGCGAGCAGCTGTTCTGGCGCACTGGGGTGGATGAAGGCGGCCTGCTCCGCTTCTAGTGGCGCCAGGGTTTGACCATGCCGGTGTGCCGAAGCAGCCAGGCCCAGCAAGGCGCGCAAGAAGGCTTCGGTGCTCAGCTCGTAGCGTTGCCGACCGACCATCACCACGCCGTCATTGGCGTGGATCAGCCGACCACCGGCAATCTGGCTGGCTATGCCCATATTGACGTCGGAGTTGGGTTCGCCAAGGAGCATCAGCACGTCGCAACTGTCGACCAACGTCTGGGTCAGGCGGGAAGGTGAAGCCGGGCCGGCGTAGATGCCTCGATAGTGGGCATGCGTGGTCGGCAAGCCGCCCCGCGACATCGGTGTTTCGACCCAAGGCAACCCGAGCGCCTCGCTCAGCGCCAGTGCTTCGGCACCGAGGTGCCCGCGTTTGACATCCAGGCCGGGCACCAGCACCGGCTGCTGGGCCTGGTCGAGCAGTTTCAGTGCCTGTTCGGCCGCGCTCAATGCATGTTGGTCGAACAGGGCTGGTTGACGCCCCAGCGGTGCCCGTCGTGGTGTATGGCGTACCTTGTGAAGGAAGAGGTCGCGAGGGATTTCCACATACACCGGCCGTGACTCATGCAGGGCGATGGCGATGGCTTCGCGCAGCTGGTCCTGGGCTTGGTGCGGGTCGTCGATGCACGCCTGATGCACGGTGATTTCTTTCATCAGCCGCAGCTGGGTGCCATGGTCGACAATGGTGTGGTGAGCGAACATCGAACCCTGGCGTTCCTTGTGCCCGGGCGACCCGGATATCACCACCAGCGGCAGACGTTCCACGTAGGCTTGGGCGATGCCGTTGATGGCGTTCAGGGCACCCACGCCGTAGGTGAAACATACAGCGCCGGGCGCCTGGCCGCCGAGCGCGTAGCCCAGGGCGGTGAGGGTGGTGCTGTACTCGTGTGACATGGTGCGCAGGGTCAGGCCGGGAGTGCCCAGCATTTCCCGCGACAGCTGCATGGTGAAGTCACCGGGAATGCAGAACAGGTCATTGATCTGGCTTTCAACCAGCACATGGCCCACGAGTTGCCCAAGGGTCATTTCCTGGGACGCGGTGAAAAGCCGGGTCAGCATGTTCATCGCTGGATACCTCGCTCGATCAGATGGCGATGCGCTTCGTCAATCTGCCCGTCGAACGAGTACGCCAGCGGGGCCAAGGGGAAGCCAGCCAGCAGCTCCTTGACGCGGTTGGCGACCCGCGCAGGTTCGGTGCGCTTGAAGTACAAGTCGGCTACCAGCCCGGCCACCTGGCGGAAGTCGTCCTCTCGCATACCGCGGCGAGTCATGGCCTGTACGCCCAGGCGAATGCCATGAACGCCTGGCTTGCCGGGTATCTCGATGTTGGTAGAACGGATGCCACCGGCATGCAGGCTGTCGACGCACATGGCCAGCGCTTGCTGCAGCGTGCCGACGGCGAAGTGCACCTGATGGGTTTCGGTGAAGCCGAACGATTCGCCCGAAACTTCCAGGCCGAGCTCGTGCAGTTGCTGCGCCAGGGACTTGGCGTTTTTAACCATCTGCTGCGCGTAAGCCATCCCGAACACTTCCATTTCCTTGAAGGCCGCCCACATCGATGGCAGCAGTTCGGCGTGGCAGTTGCTTTGCAGGTGCGGGCACACCCACATCGAGGTATCTACCAGCAGTGGGTGCTGAGCGGATTTGAAGGCGATGTAGCCCTTTTGCGGGCCGGGGATGGTCTTGTGGGTATTGCCATGGACAGCGTCGGCGCCACAGGCCAGAGGCGAGTCGAACACACCGCCCAGGATCAGGCCGCCGTCATGGCTCATGTCGTAGGTCAGGGCGCATGATTCCGGCAGTACGGCGCGAATCTCCGCCAACGGTTGCCAGCGCAGCTTGAAAGACTGATCGAGGATGACAATTCGGATGTGCGGGTTGCGGCGCACCATGTCATCGAGCTTGGCGACATCGATCAGCAGGCTGCGCGGATCGACCGGAAGGTGGAAAATTTCGATGCCCATCTTGCTCGCCAGTTGCTCAAGCGCGAAGTGCCCACCGTCGCGATGAGCAAAGTGCACGAAACCTTCGCCTGGCTTGCACGCCGCCAGCATCAATGCCTGCTCCGCGGGTGAGCCACCGTTGGGTCGCCAGTCGAATGCCTGTGCCCCCAGCATGCGCCGGGCCAGCCCGCGCAGGTCGTCGGCGATCTCGTTCATCTGCCCTGGTTCGGGGAAGTGCCACTCGCCCAGCGGTACCGGGAAGGGGAAGGAACAGTGATAGAAGGCCCCGGCGGTGCTGCCGGATGTCAGGCGTACCAGTTCGCTTGGGTAGTTCTCGTTGGCAGTCAGGCTCAGGGTGTCCTGGCGGTACTGGTAATCCTGGTCGAGGGTCTGAGCCAGCCATTCGATGAGCGGGCCGGCGTTGTGCTTATCCTGGTTCATGTTCAGCGGACTCCTGTCTGTGAAAACACTTCCGGTGTGACGTCGAGCAATGTCTGACGAGGGCCGCCGACGACGTCGTATTCGATCTGGCAGGACTGCTCGATGATGGCGTGGTAGAGCTGCTCGATCAGCTCTGCCGGCACATTGAGCGTACGCCCGCGTTTGGTGCAGCGGCTGACCACCTGCCTGACCCGCTCGGGCTGCATCACGGCGGTGCTGCTGCCTTTTTTGCTGCCGGCCACTTCACGGATGATGTCCAGCCGCTGTGCGATCAGGTCGATCAACTGGTCGTCGATACGGTCGATTCGATCGCGATGGCTGCTCAGCCCTGCGCCCTCGCCCATGGGGCCGGGCGCATACGCCTGGATCACTTCGAACAGTTGCCTGCAACTGGCTGCCAGTTGTGGCTGGGCTGGTTCGAGGTGGTTGCGAAGGCTGGCCATGGCGGCCAGGAACTCGACGTGGGCGTCGTTGCGGGCGTGTATATCGAGACGTTGCAACTGGGCAAAGGCGTTCTCGCGGGCTGTAGCCGAAGCCGGGTTGCCGGCCTGGATCTCCCAGTACACGTCTGGATGGTTGGTCATCATGCGCGCCAGCAGGCAGAGCATGACCTTGAACGGTGGTGGCCCCAGTTCGATCAGTTGCGCCAACGGCACGCCACTGGCGGCCAAGGTGTGACCGAAGGCGAGTACCATCGAGTGGCCAACTGTCTGCAAGAGAGCCATAGCGTGGTCGTGCTGCTGCGCTGTCAGCGTGAACAGGCGCATGCCGCGGCTTTCCAGACGTTCGCAGAGGTCGTCCAGGGCCGCGTCGGGCTGGTAGGGTACCACCACCACCGGTCGCCCTTCTGGCGGCAGGTCACCCGAGAACATCGGGTTGAGCCCAGCCACCGCCTGCGGCAGCGAAACGTCACGGATCAGCGTGGCGAAAGTATTCTTGATAGACAGCGTTTCGACCAGCAGGCAGTCCAGCGCCAGATGCGGCAGCAACCCGGGGAGCGCCTGTAGTAGCACCTTCTCCGAGAGCGCCAGTACCAGCAGATGCGCAGTGGCGAGGCGTTGGCACAGGAGCGGGGAAGGCGCACAGACATCGCCTTGCATGACGTCATAGCCTTGCGGTGCCTGGATTGTTGCCAGGTCGACGCCGAGCACATGCAATCCGGATGCACTCAGCTGTTCGCAGAGCATCCGCCCTATCGATCCGGCGGCGCCAACGACGATCGCATGTCTTTCGCTCGGGTAGGGCACAGTTGTCATGCGCATACCTCGTCGAGAAGGGCTATTGCTTCTACCACGCCACTGGCCTTGACCACGGTCTCGAGGTATTCGCTTTCCGGGTCGGACAATGCGGTGATAGCCCCGCCGACACCGAAACGAGCCTGGGCGTTGTGTACTGCCACGCTGCGGATCAAGATGCTCAGGTCGCAGGCACCACCCAGCGAAAGCCACCCCAATGAGCCCGAGTAGGCTCCCCGCGCGCCTTGCTCAAGCTCGCCGATAATCTGCATGGTGCGTTTTTTCGGCGCGCCGGTCATCGAGCCGCCGGGGAAACTGGCCTTGATGCAATCCAGTGCCTGCATACCGGCTTTCAGCTGGCCCTGGATGGTCGAGACTAACTGATGAGCGTGCGAGTAACTCTCCACCACGAACAGGCCTGGCACGTTGACCGAGCCTATTTGGCATACCCTGCCCAGGTCGTTGCGCAGCAAATCGACAATCATCAGGTTTTCAGCAAGGTCCTTTTCGTCCTGGCGCAGTTCGTCGAGTTGCCGCTGGTCCTCCCTGGGATCGTGGCTGCGAGGCCGGGTGCCTTTGATCGGCTTGGCCTCGGCCTGGCCGGAACGGTCCACCTTGAGGAACCGCTCAGGTGACGAGCTGGCCATTTCGAAACCGGGGATGGCGTAATAGGCGGCGTGGGGCGCCGGGCTGAGCTCGCGCATGATCCGGTACAGGGCGTAGGCAGAATGCTCGAACGGCAGTTCGACCAGGTTGGTCAGGCAGACCTCATAGGTTTCGCCATCGACGATCTGACGCTGGGCCTCAAGGATCTTCTCGATATACGCCGGTTTGTTGTGGCGGGCCTTGGCATGGGCAGCAATCCATTGCTCCACCTGGTCCAGCGACATGTGCCGGGGGCGCTTGGCCAAGGGCTGGGCGGCAGGCAGAGCCTGCAAGCGGTTACCGGTTTGCTCCAGCCAGGCCCTGGCAGCCGGTTGGTCGTAGTCATCCTTGAGCAGATGCAGCAGGTAGCTGCGGTTCTCCTGATGGTCGATCACAAGCATGCGCGTGGCGAGCATGAAGCACGCATCGGGAGCCGGAGATGTCCAGGCCGGGTCGGCCAATGTGGCCACCTTCAGCTCGTAGCCCAGAACCCCGACATAACCCAGGTTGAAGTCGAACGGCAATTCGTCGGGGCAGGGTGTGCGCTGGGCAAGCATGTGCTCACCGAGCCAGGCGAGAAAGTCCTCGGCGGGCTCCTGCACAGTACCTTCCATGCGGCGGATCTCGACGCTGGCGCTTTCCTGCTTGTAGCGCAGCACCTCGGCCCAGCGGCCTTGCGAGTCACCCATGAAGGTAAAACGGGAGAACCCGGGGATCACCACACTGCTCTCCAGCAGGAAGCGGGCCGGGGACGGGGCGAACTCTTGCTCGAAGGCCGCCAGGGTGTCGGGCACATGGTCAAAGGCCCGGAATTCGACACGGTTGCTCATCTAGAATCTCCGGAAAAGCTGGCGATGGCTGTCAGCAAAGGCCACCTTGGTGCTGGTGTGCGAGGTCGCGGAAGTTGCCAAGCATTTGCAGGCCCGCTTCGGTGCAGATGGATTCGGGGTGGAACTGAATGCCGTGCAGTGGCCTGTCCTTGTGGCGGATGCCATGGATCATGCCGTTCTGGTCCCAGGCGCTGACGACGAACGGTGATTTGATCTGGCGCACCATCAGCGAGTGATAACGCACCACGGTCAGGTCGGCAGGTAGCCCGGCAAATACGCCCTGGCCGTCATGCTTGATAAGGCTCATACGCCCGTGCATCGGTTCGGGGGCGTGCACCACGTCCATCCCGTGCAGGTGGGCCATGCACTGGTGTCCCAGGCACACACCCAGCACAGGCACGCTGGCATCGCGGATGATGTCTTCGCTCAGGCCGACATCGGTCTTGCGCGCCGGGGTTCCTGGGCCGGGTGAAATGATGATGGCGGCATAACGGTTCAGGTCGATGTCCGCTGGGGAAACATCGTTGGTGAAGACATCAGGCTCTTCACCGCAAACCTGGCCCATGAACTGGAAGAGGTTGTAGGTAAACGAATCGAAGTTGTCGACGATCAGGGTTTTCACGGCCGCTGCCCTCCTGTCAGGCGCTGACGTAGTCGCGGTCGGCGAAGGCTTCTCTGACCTGTGGCAGGTCGAGGATGCCCATCTGCCGCAACAGCCGGTACAGACGCTGCAGAATCGATTTCTTCATGCGCGCATGGTCGGCATGGAAGGTCGGGTCGGATTCGTGGATTACCTGTTCGGCCTGTTCTGGCGTCAGGCCGCAATGGGCCAGCATGCGGCGTTCGAAGCGTCGCTCGGGGTCGATATCCAGGAAGTCGTCGAGATAGGCGGGGAGCATCAGGCCGAAGCGCTCGCGGGTGCTTTCCGGCAGTGTTGGCCAGCGCTTTTTCATCAGATCAGCGAAGAACCGCGAATGGCGCCCTTCGTCGCGTACATGGTCAACCATCAGAGTCGTGAACGATTGGCTCAGCTGACGTTCGCGTCCGAGGTTGGCCACTTCGTCAGTAAGCACATTCTCTGCGATGGTCACGGCCAGTAGCTGGAACTCGGTGCGCAGCGATTCGGGCAATTGCGCATAGGCGCGCGCTGTCGCATCCAGCTTCTGGTTGCTCTGCGGAACTTCGATAGCCTCGATACCGCTTTTTTCATTCATCTGCGTCAGGTAATCAAGGGCCACATGGGCGTGGTACCCCTCGTCGATGATCACGGTGAGCGCTTGCAGTTTTTCCTCATTGCCAATGCCTGGGAATTTGTCGTGCAACATATCCAGGCAACATTGGATAATAAACTTGGTCTCCAGCAGCCCTACGTTATACAAAAATTGATAGGCCGCCTGGGTCAACAGGTAATTCCTGATATGCTTGCCGTGAGTCTGAATGATCGGATGCTCACACATCGCACAGCGGGAGACGGGATAAATTAATTGTTCACCGTCATACTCCGGGACGATGATTCGCGGTGTGCTGCGCACAGTCGCTTTTGCATACCAATGGTCATTGATCAAGTCGAGACTCATTTTTTTTCCAGTCAGGTGGGTTGGAAACACAGGGCGAAGCGCCCGCCGATCAGTTCACGGTGATCCAGGAGGCGTACAAGGGTTGGCCGTATTTGGTGCAGACCTGGCCGGCGCGAGAGGCATCTATGCCAACCTTGCGCAGCAGGCGCTCGATACCCAGCGGTGACACGGTTATCAACTTGCGCGCCCCATGTGCCGCTGCGCAGCGCAATGTCGCTTGCATCAGGGCAATAGCGTTGGGGGAGGAAATCTGCCGCTCGGCACGGCAGGGGGCGTCGCCGACGGCGGCGAAGCGTGATAGCTCCCAGACCTGTTCACTGGCGGGCAGCGGCTGGCCGGCCATGAGTTCGGGAAATACCTCACTGAGTAAGTAAGGTGTGGCGGTACTCAATAAGCGCGCCACGCCGACTACTTGTTTCTGTTTGTCCCGAGCTAGGATGTAGACTGTATCGTCTCGATCGAACTGGTCAAATTCCGAATCTACTTCGCAGTCCAGTTTCCACCCGAGCTGCCGGACAAATACTTCATATCGATATTGCGCCATGGCCGAGCGCAGGCTGGCATCCAGTGTTTCCAGCGTACCCGTGATGAATTCCATTTATTAGGCTCCGCAAACTTTCCGTGGCGGAGCTATTAGATACAACAGTTACTGAATGTGTAACCTACCAAAATGGGTAGGGCGGCCGTCATTCGGCTGTCATGTTGCCGAATTGCTCACGGCGTCAGAACAGCAACCCAAGCATGGCCGCGCGTACCACAGCAGCGGTCTTGTTGGCCGTTTTGAGCTTGCGCACCGCATTCTTGATATGGAAGTCGACGGTGTTCTTGGAGACCGTGAGCAGGTCGGCAATTTCACTGGCCGATTTGCCATCAGCAGTCCACTTGAGTACTTCACGCTCGCGCTCGGTGAGCTCCGGGGCTTCGGCATTCCGGTGCCGGCGGTTGAGAATTGAGCTAAGCGAGACGTGGGCGGTGCTGGCCAGCCAGCGCAGTTTGTCGCCGTTCTGGTGTAACTCGCGTTCGCTGATAGGTGTGTCGCTGCGTGCTACGGTGAGCATCGCACAGCTACCGCCGGTGTTGAGTATGGACTGCGACAGGCCTTTGCGCAGCCCATGCCCACGGGCTTCCTCCCACAGGTCGGATGCTTGAACGTAAAGCTGGTCGCTCCAGATGATGGGCCGCTCCGACTGCCGCCCGAGGGCGATGGTGGGGTCTTTTTCCAGATACCTGGCCTTGCTGTAACGCTCCTGCCAGGAGGCAGGGTAATTGTTCAGCATGATCGCCTTGGGGCTGGAGATAGGGTAAGGCACCTGCAAACCATAGGCGCAGTAGTTGAAATCCAGCGCAAGGCTGGCCTCCATGATCAACGCGAAGATAGCGTTTTCGTCGCTGACACGTTCCAGTGCATGAAGAAGCTCGATTTGCCAACCGTCCATGTTTGTTCTCGTTGCCTCTGGTGTGGAAAAGCCAATTCGGCTTACTTGGCCTCCTGGCCAGCGCAAAAATATGGCACCTCAGGCCAGAAATGCCAAATTCATGACGGATATTTCATCAGCGGCGGGATTCGCGGGGAGACTGGTGACGAGCGGGGCAGGAGAAACGAGCGCTCAAATGCACACCGGCATGCAGGGTTGACGTTCGAGAAGGGAAACAGGCGCAGTTGTCGCCATGGCCTGGTAAGCATGCTGCGACAGCGGGGGATGGAGGAGGCTATGGAGTGGGTGCATAGCCATTGCGGCAGTGGGTGAGGCAGGCCTTGAGCTGGCCCGTCTCACCCAGGTCTAGGATCAGCCTTGCTTGACCTCACGCAGCGGCTTGCCCTTCACCGGTGCGCCATTGGCCACATAGTACTTGGCGGTGCTGCGCGGCAGCGGCTTGCGGCCACGGATCTTGTCCGAGATCTTCTCGGCGATCATGATCGTGGTGGCGTTGAGGTTGCCGGTGATGATGATCGGCATGATCGACGCATCGACCACACGCAGGCCTTGCATGCCGTGCACGCGGCCTTCGCCGTCGACCACCGCCATGTCGTCGGTGCCCATCTTGCACGAGCAGGACGGGTGGAAGGCGGTTTCGGCGTGCTCACGGATGAACTTGTCCAGTTCTTCGTCGGTCTGCACGTGCGCGCCCGGGCTGATCTCGCGGCCACGGTACGGGTCCAGCGCCGGCTGGGCCATGATTTCGCGGGTCAGGCGGATGCCGTCACGGAATTCCTGCCAGTCCTGTTCGGTCGCCATGTAGTTGAACAGGATGCTTGGGTGCTGGCGCGGGTCCTTCGACTTGAGGCGGATACGGCCGCGGCTGGGCGAACGCATCGAGCCCATGTGCGCCTGGAAGCCGTGTTCCTGCACGCCGTTGGAGCCGTTGTAGTTGATGGCCACCGGCAGGAAGTGGTACTGGATGTTCGGCCATTTGAATTCAGGGCGGGTACGGATGAAACCGCCAGCCTCGAACTGGTTGCTGGCGCCGATACCGGTGCCGTTGAACATCCACTCGGCGCCGATCGCCGGCTGGTTCCACCACAGCAGCGACGGGTACAGCGACACCGGCTGGGTGCAGGCGTACTGCAGGTACAGTTCCAGGTGGTCCTGCAGGTTTTCACCAACGCCCGGCAGGTCATGCACCACCGGGATGTCGAGGCTTTCCAGCAGGGCGCGCGGGCCAACGCCGGAACGCTGCAGCAGTTGCGGCGAGGCGATGGCACCGGAGCTGACGATCACTTCCTTGCGGGCGCGGGCTTCGACGCGCTCTTCGCTGTCGCCGACCAGGTAGGTCACGCCGATGGCGCGCTTGCCGTCGAACAGTACGCGATCGGTCAGGGCGTGGGTGACGATGGTCAGGTTCGGGCGCTTCTTGGCCTGGTCCAGGTAGCCACGGGCAGTGCTGGAGCGGCGACCGTTCTTGGTCACGGTGCGGTCCATCGGGCCGAAGCCTTCCTGCTGGTAGCCGTTGAGGTCTTCGGTGCGCGGGTAACCGGCCTGTACGCCGGCTTCGACCATGGCGTGGAACAGCGGGTTGTTGCCGGCTTTCGGCGTGGTCACGCTGACCGGGCCTTCGCCGCCGTGGTAGTCGTTCGGGCCGATGTCACGGGTTTCGGCCTTGCGGAAGTACGGCAGGCAGTCCAGGTAGGTCCAGTCTTCCAGGCCTGGCAGTTCTGCCCAGCCGTCGAAGTCCATGGCGTTGCCGCGGATGTAGCACATGCCGTTGATCAGCGACGAGCCACCCAGGCCCTTGCCACGACCACACTCCATGCGGCGGCCGTCCATGTGCGGCTCCGGGTCGGTCTCGTAGGCCCAGTTGTAGCGGCGGCCCTGCAGCGGGAAGGCCAGGGCGGCCGGCATCTGGGTGCGGAAGTCGAAGCGGTAGTCGGGGCCGCCGGCTTCCAGCAGCAGTACAGTGACGCCGGCGTCTTCGGTCAGGCGGGTCGCCAGGGTGTTACCGGCCGAGCCGGCACCGACGATGATGTAATCGTATTCTTTGGACATGAAAGTACCCTCATGTTGGCGGTGATCAGGGAGCGGAAACGCCCGTGCACAGCGGCACGGGCGTGGCTAGACAGGGTTTAGAAAACCGAGTTGTAGCCGCCCAGCTCGACCTGGACCGACTTGATGCGAGTGTATTGGGCCAGTGAGCTGATGCCGTTCTCACGGCCGACGCCCGACTGCTTGTAGCCACCCACCGGCATTTCGGCTGGCGATTCGCCCCAGGCGTTGATCCAGCAGATACCGGCTTCCAGCTTGTGGATGATGCGGTGGGCGCGGCTGATGTCGTTGGTGCACACACCGGCGGCCAGGCCGTACTCGGTGTCGTTGGCACGGCGGATGACTTCTTCTTCGGTTTCGTAGGTGAGGATGCTCATCACCGGGCCGAAGATCTCTTCCTTGACGATGGTCATGTCGTCGGTGCAATCGGTGAACACGGTCGGGGCGACGAAGGCACCCTTGGCGAAAGCACCTTCGGTCATGCGCTCACCACCGCACAGCACGCGGGCGCCTTCTTCCTTGCCCTTGGCGATGTAGCCGAGCACGCTTTCCATGTGCTGGAAGCTGACCAGCGGGCCGAAGTTGGTGTTCTCGTCTTCCGGGTTGCCAGCGCGAATGCGTGCAACGCGCTCGACGATCTTGGCTTCGAAAGCCGCCTTCATTGGCGCCGGGATGAACACGCGGGTGCCGTTGGTGCAGACTTGGCCCGAGCTGTAGAAGTTGGCCATCATGGCGATGTCGGCGGCCTTGTCCAGGTCGGCGTCGGCGCAGATGATCAGCGGCGACTTGCCGCCCAGTTCCATGGTGACTTCCTTGAGCGACGAGCTCGAGGCGCTGGCCATGACCTTCTTGCCGGTGGTGGTGCCGCCGGTGAAGGACACTTTCTCGATACGCGGGTGCTCGGTCAGCCAGGTGCCGACTTCGCGGCCGCTGCCGGTGAGCACGTTGAACACGCCGTTCGGCAGGCCGGCTTCGGTGTAGATCTCGGCCAGCTTGAGGGTGGTCAGCGAGGTCACTTCCGACGGCTTGAAGATCATTGCGTTGCCAGCGGCCAGGGCCGGGGCGGATTTCCACAGGGCGATCTGGATCGGGTAGTTCCACGCGCCGATACCGACGGTCACGCCCAGCGGCTCACGGCGGGTGTAGACGAAGGACGACTCACGCAGCGGGATCTGCTCGCCTTCGATGGCCGGTACCAGGCCAGCGTAGTATTCCAGCACGTCGGCGCCGGTGACGATGTCGACGTAGCGGGTTTCCGAGTACGACTTGCCGGTGTCCAGGGTTTCCAGCATGGCCAGTTCGTCGTTGCGCTCGCGCAGGATGTCGACGGCGCGGCGCAGGATGCGCGAACGCTGCATGGCGGTCATCGCGGCCCAGACTTTCTGGCCGCGCTCGGCGCTTTCGACGGCCTTCTCGACGTCGGCCTGGGTGGCACGTTGCACGTGGGCGAGGACTTCGCCGGTGGCCGGGTTGATGGCTTCGAAAGTGGCATCGCTGCCAGCGTCGACGTAAGCGCCATCAATGTAGAGTTTTTGCGTTCCGAAACGGGCCATAGTGTCCTCGCAAGTGCAGTGTGTGGTTGGCTGCGCGTCACGCTCCTGCCGGGTCGACAAGTGCCGTGCGTGCTTGATCAGCAGCCTGGTTGTTGGTGTCCAGGGTGTGCTGTTTAGCCAGTTGTAGTTCCATGTATTCGTAAGCAATCCGTATCGCCTGGTCGGTGTCGAATGCATCACCCGACAGGGCACCACGCAGCCACAAGCCGTCGATCAACGCCGCCAGGCCGCGGGCTGCCTTGCGCGCATGGTAGAGCGGCAGGGCGCGGCGGAACTGGCAGCACAGGTTGGAATACAAGCGGTGGTCGTTGATCCGCTGCAACCTGTGCAAATCGGGCTGGTGCATGCTGGAAGCCCAGAAGGCCAACCAGGTTTTCATTGCCGGGCCGTTCACCTGGCTGGCATCGAAGTTGCCCTCGATGATCACTTTCAGGTGGGCGCGCGGGCTGTCGTCCGTCAGGGCCTGGCGACGTGCTCGAACACCTTCGTTGAGCATGTTCATGATGTATCCCATCGTCGCTGCGATCAGGCCGTTCTTGTCCCGAAAGTAGTGACTGATGATGCCGTTCGACACACCGGCCAAACGGGCAATCAGCGCAATGCTGGCATCTCCCAGTCCGACCTGATCGACCGCCTGCAACGTGGCTTCGATCAACTGCTGGCGGCGGATGGGTTGCATACCGACCTTGGGCATCTTGCTATCTCCTCAGGCCTGCGAGCAGGCGACAGGCGCTGACTCGGCGAAGGCCAGTCTATTTTGTTTTGATTGAACGTTCAATCAATAAAGAATAAGCTCTGCGACAATTTGTGCCATTGACAGTTTTTCAGGCGGTCTAAGAAGCACGGATTGACACCCCAGGAAATCGCGTAACCCCCGGAATACAAGGCGTTGACGGGCATGAGCGATGCGAATGCAGATTCTGCCGTGCGCTCGTCGAGCCTGCGGCAGGCCCTTGGAGCGGGCGGGGTGGGCTGTGGCTAATGCGCACACCTCGACCGAGGCGTGGCAGTGGCGACAGGCCATCTGTCTGATTTTTTGCAACGTATCGATTCGGGATCACGGTTTCCAGGGTGCCTTTTATAACACCTGACGCAGTGGGGATATTCCACCAATTGCTCGGGAACACTGATTAGCCTCCATAGCCGCACTGCCCGGAGCATTCGTGCAATGAGTTCTGCCTCACTTACCAAACCCCCCGCCGAGAGGGTCCGGGTCAACCGCGTGGTGTTCTTCACCTCCGCGCTGATGATCCTCGTTCTGACTGCCTTGCTTATCGCTGTACCCGAAACTGCCGGCCAGGTGCTTGGCGTGGCCCAGAAGTGGCTGACGCGCACCTTTGGCTGGTACTACATGCTGGTGATCTGTGGTTACCTGCTGTTCGTCGTCTACCTGGCTTTCTCCGACTACGGCAAGCTCAAGCTTGGCGGCAAGGACGACGAGCCCGACTTCAGCTATGGTGCCTGGGCCGGCATGCTGTTCTCCTCGGGTATCGGTATTTCGCTGCTGTACTTTGGCGCCTCCGAGCCGCTGGACCACTACTTCAACCCGCCGGAAGGTACCTCGGCCAGCCTCGAGGCCGCGCGCCAGGGCTTGCAGCTGACCTTCCTGCACTGGGGCCTGCATGGCTGGGCAATCTACGCCCTGGTCGGCCTGGCCGTGGGTTACTTCGCCTACCGTCATAACCAGCCGCTGGCCCTGCGTTCGGCGCTGTACCCGCTGGTGGGCGAGCGTTGGGTCAAGGGTGCCGCCGGCAACGCCGTGGACATCTTCGGCATGTTCGTGACCCTGCTGGGCCTGGTGACCAACCTTGGCATCGGCGCGATGCAGGTGGCCTCCGGCCTGGAATACCTGTTCGGCATGGACCACAGCAAGACCAACCTGCTGGTGGTGATCCTGGTCATGGCCGGGGTGGCCACCGTGGCTGCGGTCTCGGGTGTGGAAAACGGCATTCGTCGCCTGTCCAACCTGAACATCATGCTGTTCAGCGGCTTGCTGATCTTCGTGCTGCTGGGTGGCGAAACCCTGTACCTGCTCAACGGCTTCGTGCAGAACATCGGCGATTACCTCAACGGTATCGTGCTGAAGACCTTCGACCTCTACGTGTACGAAGGCTCGGGTGACAAGTCCGAGCGCTGGCTGGGCTTGTGGACCGTGTTCTACTGGGCCTGGTGGATCTCCTGGGGCCCGTTCGTAGGGATGTTCATCGCCCGTATTTCCAAGGGCCGCACCGTGCGCCAGCTGGTCATGGGCGTATTGCTGATCCCGCTGGGCTTCACCCTGGCCTGGTTGTCGATCTTCGGCAACACGGCGCTGGACCTGGTAATCAACCAGGGTGCGGTGGAACTGGGCAAGACTGCGCTGGAACAGCCGTCGATGTCGATCTACCAGCTGCTGGAATACTTCCCGGCTGCCAAGATTGTGATCGGTGTGGCGGTGTTCGTCGGCTTCGTCCTGTTCCTCACCCCGGCCGACTCCGGCGCGGTGATGATGGCGAACCTGTCCTGCAAGGGCGGCAAGGTGGACGAAGACGCCCCGCACTGGATGGTGGTGTTCTGGTCGGTGGTCATCACCCTGGTCACCATCGGCCTGCTGTTCGCCGGTAATTTCGAGGCCATGCAGACCATGGTGGTACTGGCGGGGCTGCCGTTCTCGGTGGTGCTGGTGCTGTTCATGTTCGGCCTGTACAAGGCGATGAAACAGGACGTGGTGGTCGAGCAGGAGCGTGCCGAGCTGGCCGCCCGTGGCCGTCGCGGCTTCAGTGAGCGCCTGACCCAGCTGGAACTGCAGCCGACCCAGGCCGTGGTGCAGCGCTTCATGGACAAGCACGTCAGCCCGGCGCTGAAAGAGGCCGCCGCGCAGTTGCAGACCCTGGGCTTCGAGGTGGAAACCCGTGTTGGCCAGTCGCGCAACATGATGGGCCTGCGGGTGATGATGGAAGAGGGCAACCCGTTCGTCTACGAAGTGAGCCTGGACGGCTACCTGGCGGCGCCGAGCGAAGCGCCGGTGGAGGGTGAGCCGGAAGTCCGTCAGCGCTTCTATCGAGCCGAGGTGTACTTGCACGATGGTAGCCAGGAGTACGACCTGATGGGCTTTGCACCAGAGCAGATCGTGCGCGACGTGCTGGACCAGTTCGAAAGCCACCGCCAGTTGCTGGGGCGTGTATACAGCTGACGCTGGTGCATTGAAGAAAAGGCCTTGCCCGACAGAGCAAGGCCTTTTTTTTTGAGCAATATGTACTGCGGGTAACGGGCCGGCTTGCCGCAGCCTAGCGTTTTTCGAGGCGGAGGCACCCAGCATGACCCCTACCCAGGTTCCAGTCTTTGATTTCAGGCAGGCCGTTGCCAGGCAGTTCGACGATCGGCCGACCCTGCGCCAGGTCGCCAGTGCACAGCTGCTGCGCGTGTTGCTGGCGGAGTTGCCATGGTTGGCCAATGTCACCCCAGCCTTGACAACGGCCGGCCCGCTGACACTGGACAGCCCAGAGCCCTACACCAACTATTGGACCACCGGCCCCTTGGTGGACCGGGTTCTGCAAGCCTTGCTCGATCCGCAACCGCTGAACCTCGAGCCACTGGCTGATGGCCGCCATTACAATCTCGGGCTGACTGGCGTCTATCGTTTCCCCGGCTCGGAAAGTGAACTCGATACCCGTCGGTTATCAGGCCTGTCATCTGCGCTCAATGAGCTGGTGGCGGAGCTTCCACAACACTTCTGCGAGGCTCAGCTCGAGTACTGGCGGGCCAAGGGCAGCGCCGGCGTCAGTCGCGACGAATGGTTGCAGTTGCTGCTCAGGATCGCTCTGCTGCGCAGCTTGCCTTTGCAAGGGCTGGCCCCCCAGGAGCAAGCGTGTATCCGTGGCCTGCTACACGGCGGTGACGACCAGCCTCCGGTGTACTTCGTCCAGACCCGGCTGACCAGTGCGTCCCTGCAACACGAGCAAATGCAATGCCAGATGTTGGTTTGTGGCGAGTGGGATGAACGCGAGGTCATTCTGTGGTGCGCCCCTTCGGGGGCGGTACGCAGCTTCGACTCGCTGAGCGCGTTTGGCCTCGCATTGCGTGACGAAATGGCCCAAGTCTATGCCTTTGAACAGATGAGTTGGCAACGCTATCCAGCCTACGGCAATGTGTTTGCCCAGCAGGTTTCGCTTTTGCTCGACACGCTGCTGCAACGGATTGAGCGAGCCCGCTATCTTGGCATCAAGGATATTGCGGCCCTTGAGCAGCGTTTTGCGCTGCTTGGCGACCCTTCGTCCTGGTTCGAGGTGTATCAGGATGACACCCCGGCAGTGACAGCACCTCCGGGTTTGCAGGGCGGCGTTGCGCAGGACAGCTTTGCGTGCAGTGCCGCGTTGCTGCAGATCGCGTTGTATCAGCTCGACTCGGGAGGCGTCGCAGCGCTGGATGGCATTCAGTCGCTGACCGATTACGCTCGCCAGAAGCTGGTCGCGCAAATCCGCGAGGATCATCGGGCTGACAGCTCACCGGACGAGCTGATGTTCGACCTTTACCTTGCCCGTGGGGTGCCGGGAGGATCGGCAACAGGCACTGGCGGCGGCGAACCACTCGTTTTCGCTGGCAGCAAGACGCTCACCGAATTCGCCATCGGTAACCTTGATTCCCTCAAGGGCGCGAGCATTGAGCGCATTTATCTGCACAACGGAGGCGAAGTGCCGCCATGGCTGGACGCCAACGCTGCCAGAGCGCTTGTCACCAAGGTAGATATCGGCAGCCATTACCCTGCCTATGTCGCTGCGCAGCTGGACGATCCGGCCAGGCGCGCGGAACGGGTCAAGCGTCTGGGGGGGGAATGGCGTGCGGCTCTGCTCGCCACTGCGATCACTGCCAAGCTGGACGGAAAGATCAGAGAGCCAGGGCTGCAATGTGTAGTCGACTTCTGTGCCGGGCAAGTCGACGCGGACACGCCGCGCATGACGTTGATGCCGTTGGCATTCAAGCGCAGCGCAACGTCCACGAAAACGGACATGGTGCGCTGCATGTACATCCTGTATTGCGCAGAGCCCTCATTGGCATTGCTTTACCGCCCTTTGTTCGCGCAGGACACGCTTCGCGAATATTCCAGCTTGCCGGCTTTGCTCGAGCATGTGCGCGAGTCGAAGATTCTGCAGGACAGCATTCTCGACTGGATGGAGCCGAGCGTCAGGGCAATATACGACCATGGAGGCTTCAGCGAACCCCACATCAGTGCCATTGGCATCGATCCTTACGTTCAGCCTGTGCGTCCGGAACCTGCCCAGCTGGCCATCAGCTACTGGCGTAGCGACATTGACGAGAAACTGTATGCGGCGAATCGGGATTTGCTGGTCAGGCTCGCTGACGACCAGTCTGTATCCAATGCCGAGAACCGCTGGCAAAACCTGTGCGAGGGCGCGTGGCTGTTGTTCGATGTCGTGACGTTGGCAGTCCGTGGCCCAGTGGCATCCATTGCCTGGTTGGTGCAACTGCTGGCTTCCTTGGAGCACGATCTTGAAGCCCTCGAGCGTGACGACGAGTTCGATCGTGCGGCTGCAACTGCCGACCTGATGCTGAACATGGGCATGGTGTTGCTGCATGCCAGGCAACCCGCCCAGGCAATGCCGAGGCATGAATTGCCCAGCGCGGCAGTAGTCGAAGGGCCTGAGGCACAGCGCGGGGCTTTTGCCGAGATCGCTGTCGCTCCGCTGGAGGTGGCGCCGGCATCTGGCGAGGCGTTGCCTGGCCCCTGGCTTGATCATGCCTACCGAGGCCGGGGTGGCGTCAACTGGTTACCGGAACAACTGAAGAAAAAACTCATGGCCATGCGTTCAGGTGTATCGCTCAATGGCCTGAAACCGTTGAGTGCCGGCGAAGCGGCGGGGTTGTACCGCATTGACGATAACTATTACGTAGCCTTGGGCGGGTATGTCTACCGTGTCGAGCAAAAGCCCTATGGCGTGCAGGTGGTCGATGCCAAGGGAGCCCCAGGGCCCTGGCTGAGTTTTGCCGAAGGCTTCTGGCGAGTCGACGCGTCACTCTGCCTGAAGGCCGGTATGCCGCCCAAAGCCGCCCGCGATCGGCTGGCGACCCGGTTTCGCGAACTGCATCAAAAGGTCAACCAGCTAGACCAACAGGTCGACCTTGCACGAGAACAATTCGGCAGGCTGGCCCTGAGTTCGCTGGAGTCGAAGCAAAAGCTGCAAACCCTCAGGGACCTCAGAGCCAAGGCAGCCGAAAAACAATCCTCGCTGCCCGAGGGGGACGAGGCAGCGAATTTGCAAGGTCTGCTACAGCGCTACGATGAACGCATAAACGAGTTGGAACGAAACGACTTCGAGCAAAGGGACCAGTCGATACAGCACCGGGAGGCTGCAGTCAGCGCCGAAAAGGCAATACTGCAGCTGCTGGCGATCATCAGGGAACCCAAATACACCAGCGAACGGCTGAAAGGCGGTTGGGATCCGGTGCTTACACAGCACGAGGCCACTGTTCGTGAGGGGCTTATTCGCAATAACGACTTCATCATCAATGGACTGTGGAGCCTTGTGGACTATCCCGAACTGGTCGAGATGCAAAAGGCCCTGGATGGGCAGCCAATTGCTGAAGTCGTTCAGTTGTATCGAAGGTTTCGCCTCAAACTGGAGGCCGTTGTCGGCATGCAGGAACGCATCCTCACGGGATACGAGAATCTCGATCAGGTGTTAGCCGATACTCCAGACAATTTCACGGTTAGTGGTTCGTCGGGCGAACCTGGGCGCACCGTTGGCCAGTTTATTGCCAAGCGCGAGTTCAGTACGGTTCAGCTGCGTTTCAACCAGGTATTGAGCCTGGCGGAACTGGCGTTGCATCAAGACAGCGGCACCGGTCAAAACCTGATTGCCGGCTACAAGGAGGAACTGGCTGGCCTGAGCCTGCGCAATGCGGCTGAAGCTCACGGTGAACTGGACTTTGCCAGGCTGACGGCCCAGGACAGGATTGTCATCCTGCAGGAAGCCTGGGACGAATACAGTGCTGCACTGCTTAACAGCGACCGCATTCGCAATGAGGGTGGGGCCCTGATCGAGCCGACGATCATCGATCGATACCGGGAACATGTCGGCAAGCTCAAACTCGATGCTGGCAGTCGCCTGGTCGAGGCAGTTCGTGAGCAGGATGACCCCAGCGTGGCCGCCAAGCGTACGCCTTATGCGGTGTCCAGCGTGCCGCAGCAGGTGGTGCGTAATGCTCAGGGCCAGCTATTGATCGGAACCGAGATCGAATTTCAGGGGCAGCAACTGTTGGAGGTGCGCGAGGCCGTCAGCAATCGAGTGTTGGCCACCTTCGAAAAAGTGGGGGACGACTGGCGCCAGCGTGAGGATGAGCGTCCGTTGTTATCTGACGAAGCCCCCCCCAGCGATCTGGCCATGTGGGTGCAGTCACTGTTGGACGAGAACAATTCCGTGCGGGTGAAAGCCAAGTCATACGTTCAGAACGATATCAAGGGTGCCTTGCTTGCCCAGTTGTTCGACCAGCAACTGGACAAACTGGCTCAGGCAGCGAGCACCGTGCGTGCTGCGGGTGGCAATGACGCACTGCTGAGGACCGTGGAGCGAGAGGTGGATGCGCTACGTGCAGAAAAGAAGCTGCAGCTCATCACCCTTTACACGGACACCAACTATCCCTCCGCCGAAGCCCTGCGCTTTCTCCACGCCGAGGGCCTGATCGAGGTCGAATACTGCGAGCGCCGAACCATGCAGGACAATAGTGCCTTTGATGAATATCGGGTGATGCGCCTACCGGGCAGACGTAACCTGTGGGCCGCACACTTCCATTTCCGGTCGCCTGACGATTTCGCCGAGGATTTCACTGCCGGCCACCTGAAGATCTGGAGCCAGCGTCGCATGAGCAGCCGCCTCGCTGCAATTTCGGGGCAACGGCTGCACCGCGGCAGGCTGACGCTGGAGCAAGCCAGAGGGATCATTCCGTTCCATTGAGCCGCCGGGTCACAAGGCGCAACCTGCGGTACCCGGCGTTCATGCCCAGGTACCGCAGGCTCGGGCGGCTTGTTACGGTGCAGTAGCTTGCAGCAGGTCGCTGCGGAACTCAGAACTTTGCCCAATCACATCGATGGCGACACTGCACAGCTTCAACGGCAAGGCCGAGCCCGGAATGTCGCGGCTCTGTGCGCGCAGCAGGCGATAGCCTGACTGGTCATTGCAGTCTGTCGTTGCCGGTGCACCACGCTTTACCCGGTAGAACACGACATCAGGGTCTCGCAGCCAACTGATGCGTGCGCCACCGTCGGGCAAGTGTTCAGTCATCACCCGAGCCATGGGCCTGCCCGGTGGCAGCAGGTCCACCTTGACGCTAAGGCTGTTGGCCATCAGCGCCCGAGATGGCAGTTGCTCTGGCGACTGTATGCCGATCAGGCACAAGTAGTGAGTACCGGGCTCGGGGCCGATCGGGTCATTGATCAGGGTTTCGCTCGAAGAAATGGTGCCGCTGTAGCCAACCGGGTCTTCGCAGGCGAGTGCGTCTGTGCTGGTTTTGTAGCGGTAGCGCGGTGTATCGATCAGGAACTGGAAGCCCCAGCGCGCAGGCTCTAGGGGCTCATCAGCCACGCCTCGGGCCTTGGTCAGTGTTTTGAAGCTGTTGCCCTGTGGCTCGAGTTGAAAGCCCGGCAGCAACTGGCAATCTTCCAGGTCGAGGTCTGCGCGCCCTGCACTGAAGCAGCCATTAAGGCGTTGCACCGGGATTGCACCAACCTCGTTGTCATGCAGGCTGTTGGCAATGCTGACCAGGCGATTGCTGACGGTGTCCACGACCGGGCTGCCGGAGGCGCCCTCATCCAGGCCTTGGCAATCGTTACGCTTGGCATGGCGCCATACCCAGCTACCGACACTGGATGTGCCCTGGGAGCGCTCGGTACAGGTGTACAGGCGCAAGCCTTTGCCGATCGAACTTGGCTCGCCGGCTATCTGGACTGCATTTCCCGATGGCGGGGATATGCCGGGTTTGACTGGCGTTATACCGAGCGCCAACAGTTCCTCCAGTGTGGCGTCGAGCTCCAGAAGCGCAAGGTCGGCACCCTGCAAGCTGTTCCATACGGTTCGTTTCAGGCGCACGGTATGGCGCTGGTCTTGTGTATCGAGGAAATAATTGAAACTGATGCTGCCGCTGATCGCCTGGTCCACGAGAACCTTGCCATTGATGCCGCCAACGCAGTGACCGGCTGTCACAACATAGGCCGGTGCAGCCGGGTCGCTATTGGCGTCGCGGCTGTCCAGCAGCGTACCGATGCAGTGCCTGTTCTGTGAAATCAGCCGACCGACACCGGTCCACTGGGAGCTTTGTCCAGCGTTGTTGTACAAGGTTACCGGCTCGGCGAACGTGCTGGCAGGGGCATTGGCGCCAGCCAGGTTGCTGAATAGCGTCAAGCCCAGTGTCGCCAGGATCGATGGTTTTAGCATGTCGTACCTCCTTGGGATGGAGGACGAAGGGTGAAGCCGCTATCGGGGTGTTTGGCGGTACATAGGTGAAGAGCACGCTCAGCGATTGCTGTAGCGGCCATGCCTGCCATGCGCCGGCATCGCCTGGTTGCTCCGTTCGGCAATCATCTGTGGCAGGTCGAGCAAGGTTATCCCCTGGCCTTTCAGGCGGGGCAGCTCGCGTGCCAGCACCTCCAGCGTTTGCGGGTAGGGATGGCCGATCAACACTGCCGAGCCTTGCTTGTGCGCCAGGGCGATACCTTGTTGCAGTTGCTCGGTAATGGCCTCGGTGGTGCGCACGTCGTCGAGAAACACATCCCGCGAGACATGTGCCAGGCCTTGTGCCTGAGCTTCGGCTGCGGCCACCGTGGCGGCGCTGGTGCGGCTGTCGACGAAGAACAGGTGACGCCGTTGCAACTCGCCCATCAGCCAGGCCATGGCTTCGCGCTGGGCCGTCATGCGGCTGCCCATGTGATTGTTGATGCCAGCAGCGTAGGGCACCTTGAGCAACGCGCTGTCCAGGCGCTGCGCCAGCGCTTCGATGGGCAGGCCAGGGTGCCAGGCATAGGGCCCGGTGGCCGGGTCCATGGGCATGTGCAGGATGACCGTCCTGCCGGCCTTGTGTGCCTGGCGGGCGAAGTCGGTGGCATGTGGGGTATCAGGCATGATCGCCATGGTCACCGGCCCGGGCAGGGCCAGGGTGCGACTGTCACGCTCGGGGCTCTGGCCCAGGTCGTCGATGATGATGCTCATATAGGCCTTGCCGGCCGGTGCCGCGTGCGCGACCCCGGCCAACAGGCAGAACAACAGACACAGCAGATAACGCATGGGGTGGGTCAGTCGCCCTTGGTGATGTTCAGGCCTTTGAGCAGGCTCAGGGCCTGGCTCAGCTGGAAGTCGTCATCCTGTGGCCGCTCCTTGCGCTTGCCGCTGCCGGTCGGGCGGTCGGCGCCGCCGTTGCCGTTGCCCAGGTGGCCCTGCAGGTCGGCTTCCTTGAAGTTGTCGGTGTCGGCTTCGGCGGTGAGCTTGGCTGGGCGCACTTCGATGTCGGGGACGATGCCCTGGGCCTGGATCGAGCGACCATTGGGGGTGAAGTACAACGCAGTGGTCAGCTTCAGGGCGCGGTCGTTGGCCAGCGGCAGCACGGTCTGCACCGAGCCTTTGCCGAAGCTGTCGGTACCCATCAGCACGGCGCGCTTCTGGTCCTGCAGGGCGCCGGCGACGATTTCCGAAGCCGAGGCGCTGCCGCCGTTGATCAGCACCACCAATGGCACGCCTTCGCTGGCATCGGCCGGGTCGGCCGAGAAGCGCAGCTCGGAGTTGGCGATGCGGCCCTTGGTGTAGACGATCAGGCCCTTGGTCAGGAAGTGGTCGGCCACTTCCACCGCCGATTGCAGCACGCCACCGGGGTTGTTGCGCAGGTCCAGCACCACACCGCGCAGCTTCTTGCCGTTGTCCTTGCGCAGCTTGGCCAGGGCCTTGCCCACTTCGTCGCCGGTCTTGACCTGGAACTGGGTGATGCGAATGTAGCCGTAGTCGTTTTCCAGCAACTGGCTCTTCACGCTCTTGACCTGGATGACTGCACGGGCAAGGGTCACGTCGAACGGGGTACCGCCATCGCGCACCAGGGTCAGGGTGATCTTCTCTCCGACCTTGCCGCGCATCTTGTCGACCGCCTCGGTCATGGTCTGGCCACGGGTCGGGGCGCCGTTGATCTTGACGATCAGGTCGCCCGCCTGCACGCCGGCGCGCGAGGCCGGGGTGTCATCGATGGGCGAGACCACCTTGATGAAGCCGTCCTCCTGGCCCACTTCGATACCCAGCCCGCCAAACTCGCCGCTGGTGCTTTCCTGCAGCTCCTGGAAGTCCTCGGGGCCGAGGTAGGCCGAGTGCGGGTCGAGGTTGCTGAGCATGCCCTTGATGGCGTTTTCCAGCAGGGTCTTGTCGTCCACCGGCTCCACGTAGGCCGCCTTGATGCGGTCCATGACCTCGGCGAAGGTACGCAGCTCCTCAAGCGGCAGGGGAGCCTTGGCGGTCACCTCGGTGGCCGGTACCGCTGCTGGCTTGGCCGGCTCTGCGGCAGTGGCCAGGGGCGCGCCCACCGCCAGGGCGATGGACAGGGCCAGCTGGGTGAGACGAGGCGAGTGCAGCATGTCGAACGAACTCCTGATCCTGTAAGCGCTCCCTGCGGAGCATCGGCGTGGCCCGTGGGCTACGCCGTAGAAATTTGACTAGCCCCGGCACCATTGCGAAGGGTCGGTAGGCCGGCCCTGCTGGCGAATGGCGAAATACAAGCCGGCGGCATCCTGGCCGCCGCTGTCGCCAACGGTGGAAATGGCTTCGCCGGCCTTGACGATATCACCGGCGCTCTTGAGCAGGCTCTGGTTATGCCCATACAGGCTCAGGTAACCGTTGCCATGGTCGAGGATGACCAGAAGCCCGGCACCGCGCAACCAGTCGGCAAACACCACACGCCCGCCGTGCACGGCACGTACCTGGGTGCCCGGGCTGGCGCTGATCATTACCCCGTCCCACTTGGCACGGGCATCGCTGCCGCGGGCATCACCGAAGCGCGCCAGCAATCGACCATTGACTGGCCAGGGAAGTTTTCCCCGCGCAGCAGAAAATGCGCCACCGTAGCTCGCGCCGTCGCTGGAAACCATCGGGCCCAGGGTGGTGCGGGCCTTTTTCGGTGGCTCTGCGGGTTCGCTGTCCTGCTCGCGGGCGGCGGCCGCAGCCAGGGCCTCTTGCTGGCGGCGTTTTTCCGCCTCCTGCTGGGCCAGCAAGGCTTTCTTGCGCGCCTCCTCGGCCTCGCGGGCCTGGCGGGCAAGGGTTTCCTCGATGGTCTTGAGTACTTTGGCCAGGTCGGCCTGGTCCTGCTCGCGCGACTGCAGCTTCTGGTCGCGGTCCTTCATGTCGCTGTTGAGCTTGGCCAGTACCTGCTGGCGTTTGCCACGTTCGGCTTCAAGGGCCTGGCGGCGGCTGTCGAGGTCGGCGCGCTGGGCCAGCAGCTGTTGCTGCTGGGTGGCAATGTCCTTCTCCACGTTGGCCAGCTGGCGCAGGGTCTCGTTGAAGGTGCGCAGCTGCTCCAGGCGCGCCTTGCTCAGGTAGTCGTAGTAGGTGAGGGTGCGGGCAAACTTCTCGGGGTTCTGCTGGTTGAGCAGCAGCTTGAGGTATTCCTCACGGCCGTTCTGGTAGGCCGAACGGGCCTGGATGGCAATCAGTCGTTGTTGTTCAACGCGGGCGCTCTGGAGTTTTTTTTTCTCGGTATCAAGGCGCTCCAGCTCGCCCTCGGTCTTTTTTAGTTCTTGCTGCAGCGCCTCCACCTGCTTTTCGAGGTTGCCGATATCGGTCTCGGTGGCTTTGAGGTCCTTCTGCACACCGGCCTTTTCTTCCTGGAGCTTGCTCAGCGTCTTCTTGAGCTCGGCAATATCCTGGCGGGTGGCGTCCAGTTGCTGCTGGGTCTGTGCACGCTCATCGGCAAAGGCCGGACTGAGCAGGCAAGACAGGGCTAGGAGGATCAGGGCGCGAAGCATGGGGTTTGGCGTACCAAGGATGGAGACTGGCCTAGTATGCCCGCGTGGGCGTGCAAAAAAAACGCCTCGCTGCGGGTGCAGGGGGGCGTTTGTCTGGAATTCATGTGGAAAGAGGGCTGCTGCGCAGCCCTTTCGCCACGCAAGGCAGCTTCCAAAGGCATCACGCGATCCCTTGGAGGAGCGGCCTTGTTTCGCGACGGGCCGCAAAGCGGCCCCTTTACCACGAGGTCAGGCGTCAACCAGGATGGAGGTTCCGGTCATTTCCACCGGCTTTTCCAGCCCCAGCAGCTTCAGCATGGTCGGCGCCACGTCGGCCAGCACGCCGCCATCACGCACTTTCAGGTTGCGCTTGCCAACATAGATGAACGGCACCGGCTCGGTGGTGTGCGCGGTGTGCGCCTGGCCGGTGCTTTCGTCTTCCATCTGCTCGACGTTGCCGTGGTCGGCGGTGATCAGCGCTTCGCCGCCCACCTTGTCCAGCGCGTCGACGATGCGGCCGACGCAGCCATCCAGGGCCTCGACAGCCTTCACTGCCGCCTCGAATACACCCGTGTGGCCAACCATGTCGCCGTTGGCGTAGTTGACCACGATCACGTCATAGCGTTGCTGCTCGATGGCTTCGACGATGCGGTCGGTCACCTCCGGCGCGCTCATTTCCGGCTGCAGGTCGTAGGTGGCGACCTTCGGCGACGGGATCAGAATGCGCTCTTCGCCTTCGAACGGCTCTTCGCGGCCACCGGAGAAGAAGAAGGTCACGTGCGCGTACTTCTCGGTTTCGGCAATGCGCAGCTGGGTCTTGCCGTTTTTCGCCAGGTACTCGCCCAGCACATTGTTCAGGCTGGCCGGAGCAAAGGCGGCAGGCGCCGGGATCTTCGCCGAGTACTGGGTGAGGCCGATGTAGGCTGCCAGCTTGGGCAGGCGGGCGCGCGGAAATTCGTTGAAGTCGGCTTCGACGAACACCCGCGACAACTCGCGGGCACGGTCGGCGCGGAAGTTCATGAACACCACGGCGTCGCCATCTTCAACCTTGACCGCTGCGCCGATGCGCGTGGCCTTGACGAACTCGTCGCTCTCGTCACGCGCGTAGGCAGCTTCCAGGCCTGCCAGGGCGGTGTCGGCAGTGTATTCGGCAGCGCTGTCGACGATCAGGTTGTAGGCGGCGCTGACGCGGTCCCAGCGGTTGTCGCGGTCCATGGCGTAGTAACGGCCAATGAGGCTGGCGATGCGGCCCTTGCCCAGCCTGGCGAATGTTGCATCGAGCAGTTCGATGGACGATTGCGCGCTGCGTGGTGGCGTGTCGCGGCCATCGAGGAAGGCGTGCAGGTAGATCTTTTCGGCGCCCCGTTGCGCAGCCAGTTCGGCCATGGCCACCAGGTGGTCCTGGTGGCTGTGCACGCCGCCGTCGGACAGCAGGCCGAGGATGTGCACGGCCTTGCCGGCACTGGCTGCCTTGTCCACCGCAGCGGTCAGCACCGGGTTTTCGAAGAACTCGCCGTCGCGGATGGCCTTGGTTACCCGGGTGAAGTCCTGGTAGACGACGCGCCCGGCACCAAGGTTCATGTGGCCGACTTCGGAGTTGCCCATCTGCCCGTCCGGCAGGCCGACATCCATGCCCGAGCCGGAAATGAGGCCATGCGGCTGGCTGGCGCGCAGGCGGTCATAGACCGGTGTGTTGGCGGCGTAGATGGCGTTGTATTCGGGGCTTTCGCTGTGGCCGAAGCCATCCAGGATGATCAGGACCAGGGGTTTGGGCGTACTCATCAATCAAACTCACGGTTGTTCAAAGATGATAAAGACACGCATTTTAGGGCAAATACGCCAGCGGCGGCGAATATTCGTCCCATCCCCCGACCGGCGCGCACGGGCTGGCAGGGTGAAGGTGGCTTTGCCGCCGGCCCGTCGGGCTTTGGTGGTAATAAGGGTGCTGTGTATACTGGCCGACATTTTCAATCGCCTGGAACACCGCTGATGGTTGCTCACCTGATTCAATTCGCGACAGATCACTACATCCTGGTTGCGATCTTCGTTGTTCTGCTGGTCCTGCTGCTGCTCAATGAAATCCGTCGTGGCGGCCAGAGCTTGAGCAATGGCCAGCTGACCGCTCTGGTCAATGCTGACAAGGGCCTGGTCCTCGACATCCGCCCGTCCAAGGAATACGCCGCAGGTCATATCGTCGGCGCGATCAACATTCCGCAGGACAAAGTGGTCAACCGTCTGAGCGAGCTGGAAAAGCACAAGGCGAAGACCCTGATCGTCGTCGACGCAATGGGCCAGCAGTCGGGTGCTATCTGCAGCGAGCTGCTCAAGGCTGGCTACACCGCCGCCAAGCTGAGCGGTGGCGTTTCCAGCTGGAAAGCCGATAACCTGCCACTGGTGAAGTGATATGAAGCCCGTCATCGTCTACTCCAGCGACTACTGCCCCTACTGCATGCGCGCCAAGTACCTGCTCGAGAGCAAGGGCGTGGCCTTCGAGGAAATCAAGGTCGACGGCAAGCCACAGGTTCGTGCCGAGATGAGCCAGAAGGCCGGCCGCACATCGGTGCCGCAGATCTGGATCGGCAGCACCCATGTCGGTGGATGCGATGACCTCTATGCCCTGGAGCGCGCCGGCAAGCTCGACGCGCTGCTGGCGGCCTGATTTGCCCAGCATTCAAAAACATTAGGATAAGGACCTGCCATGACTGACCAACAGACCAACGGCGCTGCTGCAGAAGACAACAGCCCTCAGTTCTCCATGCAGCGCATCTATGTGCGCGATCTGTCGTTCGAGGCGCCGAAAAGCCCGCAGATCTTCCGCCAGTCCTGGGAGCCGAGCGTAGCCCTGGACCTGAACACCAAGCAGAAGGCCCTGGAAGGCGACTTCCACGAGGTGGTGCTGACCCTGTCGGTTACCGTGAAAAACGGTGAAGAGGTCGCGTTCATCGCTGAAGTGCAGCAGGCCGGTATCTTCCTGATCAAGAACCTGGATGCGGCTTCGATGAGCCACACCCTGGGCGCGTTCTGCCCGAACATTCTGTTCCCGTATGCCCGTGAGACGCTGGACAGCCTGGTGACCCGCGGTTCGTTCCCGGCCCTGATGCTGTCGCCGGTCAACTTCGACGCCCTGTATGCGCAGGAAATGCAGCGCATGCAGGAAGCCGGCGAAGCGCCGACCATGCAGTAATAGCTGCCGGTATCAGGAAAGCGCCTCTCGGGGCGCTTTTTTGTTGCCTGTGCCGGCCCTTTTTCGCGGGCCCGCCCCCACAGGTAGGGCGCCGCTTTCAAGTGCTGCGCTGTACCTGTGGGAGCGGGCACGCCCGCGAAAAGGCCGGTACGGGCGCAAGATCAGCTCCCGGCGAACCCGTTCTGCCGCCATGCCTCGTACACCGTCACCGCCACGGTATTGGACAGGTTCAGGCTACGGCACCCTGGCCGCATCGGCAGGCGCAGGCGCTGTTCGCCCGGCAGGCTGTCCAGCACCTCGGCTGGCAGGCCTCGGCTCTCCGGCCCGAACAAGAAGGCATCGCCCGGCTGGTAAGCCACTTCGTGGAACGGCCGCGAGCCCTTGGTGGTGAACGCGAACAGCCGTGGGTTACCGAGGCTTTCCAGGCATCCGGCCAGGCTCTCGTGGCGCTTGAGCGTGGCATACTCGTGGTAATCCAGCCCTGCGCGTCGCAGGCGCTTGTCATCCAGTTCGAAGCTGATGGGCTCGATCAGGTGCAGGTCGCAGCCGCTGTTGGCGCACAGGCGAATGATGTTGCCGGTATTCGGCGGAATTTCTGGTTGAAAAAGGATGACGTGAAACATGCACGGCTCCAAGCGTGAAGATGACGGGCATTCTACCCCTGAACCGGACGAGCGTTCGAAGGCGTTGCCGCGGGTGATGCTGTCGCTGGCGATCGTCGGCTTGATGGTCGGGCTGATGATCGGCCGCCTGACCACGCCCGAGGAACGCGAACTGCAGCAGGTGCAGGTGGTGCAGGATGGCCTGGAGCTGTGGTTCAACGCCGAGCCCCAGCTGCACGGTGAGAATGTCGAGGGCACGGTGGCGTTGTTGTTCGAGGCTCAGGGCAAGCGCCAGCAGGGGCAATTGAGCCTGCAAGGCAAACCGGTGAGCTGGAAAGTGCAGAGGAGCAAGGAAGGCTTGCTGCTGACGGTGGTCGCCGCGCGCCCTCTGCACGGCGAATGGGCCGGTGCAGAGGACGCGGGGCGCTGGCGGGTGCAGGTGAAGCTGCACGAATAAAAGAGGGGATTTCCCGGCCTGCCTGTACCGAGGTCCCCAAAACGGGCGGTGTTGCGAATAAAAGAGGGGTTCACCCGGCCTGCCTGTACCGAGGTCCCCAAAACGGGCGGTATTGCGAATAAAAGAGGGGTTCACCCGGCCTGCCTGTACCAGGGCCCCCGAAACTGGGTATGTATTGGCTATTGCAGGGGGCGTGCCAAGTTTGAAGAGCCCGCGAATACTGGGCTTTCATGGGGATTTGGCCGGTTTTTGAGGGTATTTGTGCCTTCGGGAGGTGCATCGGGCACAGGATCGGTGCATCGTGGGCTGAAATGGCTGGGGCCGCTGCGCGGCCCATCGCGACACGAGGCCGCTCCTACAGCAGAATGAGCTGCGCCCCAGATGGAGGACAGTTGGCCAACATCTGGGGCGCAGCTCAGAACACGATCAATTGTAGGAGCGGCCTTGCGTCGCGATGGGCTGCGCAGCAGCCCCAAAGATCGAAGGGGTTATACGCTGATCAGTGGTCATCCCCCTCCTCATCATCGCCACCCGCCACGTTCATCCCCAGCTCCTTGATCTTGCGTGTCAGGGTATTGCGCCCCCAACCCAGCAGCAGCGCCGCATCGCGGCGGCGCCCGGCGGTATGCTTGAGCGCCGTCTCGATCATGATCCGCTCGAAGCTCGGCACGGCGCTGTCGAGCAGGTTCGACTGGCCACGGGTCAGCGCCTGGTCGGCCCACTGGCGTAGCGCCTGCTCCCAGTTGGTGACCGGTGCAGCATCCTGCGGCAGGTTCAGCAGCTCGGGCGGCAGGTCGCCGATCAGCACCTCGCGGCTGGAGGCCATCACCGTGATCCAGCGGCAGGTGTTCTCCATCTGGCGCACGTTGCCCGGCCACGGCAGATTGCGAATGAATTCTTCGGTTTCCGGCTTCAGGATCTTCGGCTCGACCGCCAGTTCCTGGGCGGCACGGGCCAGGAAGTGACGGGCCAGGGCCGGGATGTCTTCGCGCCGGTCGGCCAGCCGCGGGATGTGGATGCGGATCACGTTCAGGCGGTGGAACAAGTCCTCACGGAACTTGCCGGCCTGCACCAGCGACTCCAGGTTCTGGTGGGTGGCGGCGATGATGCGCACGTCGACCTTGACCGGCACGTGGCCGCCCACGCGGTAGAACTCGCCATCGGCGAGGACCCGCAGCAGGCGGGTCTGGGTGTCGGCGGGCATGTCGCCGATCTCGTCGAGGAACAGCGTGCCGCCATCGGCCTGCTCGAAGCGGCCGCGGCGCAGGTTGGCTGCGCCGGTGAAGGCCCCTTTCTCATGGCCGAACAGTTCCGACTCCATCAGGTCCTTGGGGATGGCGGCCATGTTCAGGGCAATGAACGGTGCAGCCGCGCGCGGGCTGTGGCGGTGCAGGGCATGCGCCACCAGCTCCTTGCCGGTACCGGACTCGCCGTTGATCAGCACGGTGATGTTGGAGTGGCTGAGGCGGCCAATGGCGCGGAACACCTCCTGCATCGCCGGTGCTTCACCGATGATTTCCGGCGTGCGCGCAAGGTTCTGCGGTACGTCCAGCCCTTGTTGTTCCTGGGCGTGCTGATTGGCGCGTTTCACCAGCGAGACCGCTTCGTCGACGTCGAATGGCTTGGGCAGGTACTCGAAGGCGCCGCCCTGGTACGACGCCACGGCGCTGTCCAGGTCGGAATGGGCGGTCATGATGATGACTGGCAGGCGCGGATGCTGTTCGCGGATCTGCGCCAACAGGTCCAGGCCGCTGGTGCCGGGCATGCGGATATCGGAAATGATCACGTCCGGTTGCTGGCGTGCCAGGCGGCCCATCACGCCGTCAGCGCTGTCGAAGCTCTGGGTGGTCATGCCTTCCTGTTGCAGGGCTTTTTCCAGGACCCAGCGGATGGAGCGATCATCGTCGACGATCCATACGGTTTCACTTCGGCTCATGAGGCGGTGGCTCCTTGTTCCAGAGGCAGGTAGATCGAAAAGGCGGTGTGGCCTGCATGGCTTTCACACTCGATCAGGCCCTGGTGCTGGCTGATGATGTTCTGGGTAATGGCCAGGCCCAGCCCGGTACCGTCCGGGCGGCCGCTGACCATGGGGTAGAAGAGGGTGTCCTGCAGTTCCGGCGGGATGCCGGGACCGTTGTCGATGATTTCCACGCGTGCCACCAGGCGATGGCGCACGTGGCCAATGGTGAACTGGCGCAGGGCTCGGCTGCGCAGGGTGATGCGGCCCAGGCGCAACTCGTTCTGCGAACTGATTGCCTGCATGGCGTTGCGCACGATGTTGAGCACGGCCTGGATCATCTGCTCGCGGTCGATCAGCACGTCCGGCAGGCTGGGGTCGTAGTCGCGCACCAAGGCGATGCAGCCCTGGCTTTCCGCTTCGACCAGGCTGCAGACCCGCTCCAGTACTTCGTGAATGTTGGTCATGGCCAGCGACGGCAACTTGTTCGAACCGAGCATGCGGTCGACCAGGTTACGCAGGCGGTCGGCCTCCTCGATGATCACGTTGGTGTAGTCGCGCAGGCCTTCCTCGGGCAACTCGCGCGCCAGCAGCTGGGCTGCGCCGCGAATGCCGCCGAGGGGGTTCTTGATTTCGTGGGCGAGGCCGCGCACCAGCATCTTGGTGGTTTCCTGCTTGCTCAGCTGGGCCTCCTCCTTGGTGATGCGCAGCAGCCGGTCACGCGGGTGCACTTCGAGCAGCAGCAGGGTCTGGCCCAGGTGCAGGATTGGCGTTACCGCGTAGTCAACGGTGATGGTCTGCCCGGTCAGCGAAGTGAGCTGCGCTTCGCGCTTGGTGAACGGGTGCGCCTGCTCGACTGCCTGGCGCAGGGAGCTGAGGGCTTCGCTCGATTCGGTGAACAGCTCGCTGATGAACTGCCCGTGGCTGCGCTGCCCACTGACCGCCAGCAGCATTTCCGCAGCCGGGTTCATGTATTCCAGGCACAGCTCGGCGTTGAGCAGTAGCGTGGCAGTGGTCAGGTTGTCCAATAGCAGACGGTGCTGTGCATCGCTGATGGTCATAAGGCGTCGTTGACCTCTTTTGGCGCTTGTCGACTATGGCTGTGGCCAGGGCCGGACGCGCGGTGGAATCCGCTGATGCAAGCAAAATGCAAGAAACAAACCAAGGCTCCGAAAAGAAGCGGATTTTGCCTATCAGGGCCCGGAATTGCGCTAATTCGGGCCAGAATGGCCTGATGTATCGGTTCTCATGACCTGTTTTGGGCGACGGCAGCGGCGATTGGCACACATCAGTGCACCAATATGGAGCATAGAGGAATTTGGAGCCTGGCTGCGCGTGGATGCGTGCAACAGATCCGCTGCCGGCTACTCAGCCTGCCGCAGGCGTGGTCATTCCCTGTTTCGGCACCCGTTGTGGGCATTGTTCCGCTGGCGTGAAGGGCGCGATACCTGTGGCGCTGGCATAAAACACCAGGATTTCGGCGGGGGACTCTGCTGTGCGCCCTCGATGCAGGCCGCCTACGATCTCGGCCAGGGCATCGCCTGCGTTGAGCATTACCCGTATGCCAGCAGCGTTCTCGACTTCGATCTGTCCAGCGAGCAGGTAGCCGGCATTGGGGGCCAGGTGGCAATGCCAGTCCATGGTCGTGCGCGCAGGGATGCGGATCTTCATCAGCGACAGTTCGGGGCGACCACTGGGGTAGGTCGTGTAGGGTGTCTGGTCCCAGGCCACTTGCGTGCGCAGGAGGGTTTTGGCTTCTATCGCGTCCGCTTGTTCTGGGGTGTTGCCACAACCGGCAATGAACCAGGCAGTGAGCAGGAGCAGGGCAGTTCGCATGGCAATCTCCTCGTTTCAGGAGAGTGGATTGTGCGGACTCAGCGGGGGCCTTGTTTGTAGGAAGCATCTGAATCGGTAGGGCTTGAAACAAAAACGGCCTTCATAAGAAGGCCGTTTTCGGTGAACTCATCGACGCAGGCGCGCCGATCAGATCAGCAGCTGTAGTACAGCTCGTATTCCAGCGGGTGTACGAAGGTGCGGACCTTGATCTCTTCTTCGCTCTTCAGCTCGATGAAGGCATCGATGAAGTCGTCGGAGAACACGCCGCCCTTGGTCAGGAACGCACGGCCTTTGTCCAGCTCTTCCAGGGCTTCTTTCAGGCTGCCGCAAACCTGCGGAATGTCCTTGGCCTCTTCAGGCGGCAGGTCGTACAGGTTCTTGTCGGCCGCATCGCCTGGGTGGATCTTGTTCTGGATACCGTCCAGGCCGGCCATCAGCAGGGCCGCGAAGGCCAGGTACGGGTTGGCCGATGGGTCCGGGAAGCGTGCTTCGATACGGCGGGCTTTCGGGCTGCCGACGTAAGGAATACGGATCGAGGCGGAACGGTTGCGAGCGGAGTAGGCCAGCATTACCGGGGCTTCGAAACCTGGGACCAGACGCTTGTAGGAGTTGGTCGACGGGTTGGTGAAGCCGTTCAGGGCCTTGCCGTGCTTGATGATACCGCCGATGAAGTACAGGGCGGTGTCGGACAGGCCGGCATAGCCTTCACCAGCGAAGGTGTTCTTGCCGTCTTTCCAGATCGACATGTGCACGTGCATGCCCGAGCCGTTGTCGCCGTACAGTGGCTTCGGCATGAAGGTGGCGGTGCGGCCGTAAGCGTCGGCAACGTTGTGCACTACGTATTTCAGGGCCTGTACTTCGTCAGCCTTCTTCACCAGGGTGTTGAACTTGACGCCGATTTCGTTCTGGCCGGCAGTCGCCACTTCGTGGTGGTGGACTTCGACGGTCTGGCCCATTTCTTCCAGTGCGTTGCACATGGCAGTACGGATTTCGTGGTCGTGGTCGAACGGCGGGACCGGGAAGTAGCCGCCTTTCACGCCCGGACGGTGGCCCTTGTTGCCGCCTTCGATGTCAGCGCCGGTCATCCACGAGCCTTGCTCGGAGAAGATCTTGAACATCGAACCGGAGATGTCCGACTGGAACTTCACTTCGTCGAAGATGAAGAACTCTGGCTCGGGACCGGCGAATACGGTGTCACCGATGCCGGTGCTCTTCAGGTACTCTTCGGCGCGCTTGGCGATGGCACGTGGGTCACGGTCGTAGCCCTGCATGCTCGACGGGTCGACGATGTCGCAGGTCAGGATCAGGGTCGGTTCTTCGGTGAACGGGTCCAGGACGGCAGTTTCATCGACCGGCATCAGGATCATGTCGGAGGCTTCGATGCCTTTCCAGCCAGCGATGGAGGAACCGTCGAACATCTTGCCGACTTCGAAGAAGTCGTCGTCCAGTGCATCACGCGCCGGCATGGTCACGTGGTGCTGAGTGCCTTTGGTGTCCGTGAAACGCAGATCAATCCACTTGACGTCATGATCTTTGATGAGTTGAACCGACTTCGACATGTTGTCCTCCGGATGGTCTAGGGCGCGGTGGGCCGCTGCCCTGGAAAAAGGGTGTTGCCGGGCGCGGATAGTCGGCCAAGCGTACCTGCCTCACAAGGGAGCAAATTGCATGCCAGTGCCCGAAAATGGCGAGTGCGGGATAAAAAGGGGCGTTTGTAGGCATCTGCCGGGCTTGGAGCGAGCGAAAGTGCACACTTAGGAGGCATGAATTCAGTGTAGAGCACCAAATAAGTGCATCGCGTAACGGGTGTGCTTTGTTTGAGGGCCTCATCGCGGATAAATCCGCTCCTACCGGGTGTGTGCTCGCGAGGAGGCCGGCACAGGCGCCGCAAATCCTGCCTCCTGCATTTATCTGAAAGCTTCTGATCAAAAGTTGGTCAAATCCTGAGCAATTTCCGCTATAATTCGCGCCCCTCATTTTCGGCAGGCCCTGCGCGCGCTGTTAACCAATGAAACTTATCGTCAAAGTCTTCCCAGAAATCACCATCAAGAGCCGGCCGGTGCGCAAGCGCTTCATCCGCCAGCTCGGCAAGAACATCCGCAACGTGCTCAAGGACCTCGACCCTGAGCTCGCGGTGGAGGGTGTCTGGGACAATCTCGAAGTGGTCACCCGCGTCGAAGACGAGAAAGTCCAGCGCGAGATGATCGAGCGCCTCACCTGCACCCCGGGTATCACCCATTTCCTGCAGGTAGAGGAATACCCCTTGGGTGACTTCGACGACATCGTTGCCAAGTGCAAGCACCACTTCGGCCACTTGCTGGCCGGCAAGCACTTCGCCGTGCGCTGCAAGCGCGGTGGCCACCATGACTTCACCTCGATGGACGTCGACCGCTACGTCGGCAGCCAGCTGCGCCAGCAATGCGGCGCCGCCGGTATCGAGCTGAAGAACCCGGATGTACTGGTGCGCATCGAAATCCGCGACCAGCGCCTGTACGTCATCCATAGCCAGCACAACGGCATCGGCGGCTACCCGCTGGGTGCCCTGGAGCAGACCCTGGTGCTGATGTCCGGTGGCTTCGATTCCACCGTGGCGGCCTACCAGATGATGCGCCGTGGCCTGATGACCCATTTCTGCTTCTTCAACCTCGGCGGCCGTGCCCACGAGCTGGGCGTGATGGAAGTGGCCCACTACCTGTGGAAGAAGTACGGCAGCAGCCAGCGCGTGCTGTTCATCAGCGTGCCGTTCGAAGAAGTGGTCGGCGAGATCCTCAACAAGGTCGACAACAGCTACATGGGCGTAACGCTCAAGCGCATGATGCTGCGTGGTGCAGCCCATATGGCAGACCGCCTGCAAATCGATGCGCTGGTGACCGGCGAGGCGATTTCCCAGGTGTCCAGCCAGACCCTGCCGAACCTGTCGATCATCGACTCGGCCACCGACAAGCTGGTGCTGCGCCCGCTGCTGGCCAGCCACAAGCAGGACATCATCGACCAGGCTACCGAGATCGGCACCGCCGACTTCGCCAAGCACATGCCAGAATATTGCGGCGTGATTTCGGTGAACCCGACCACCCATGCCAAGCGTCACCGCATGGAGCATGAAGAAAAGCAGTTCGACATGGCCGTGCTGGAGCGCGCCCTGGAGCGGGCCAAGTTCATTTCCATCGACCACGTGATCGATGAGCTGGGCAAGGACATCGAAATCGAGGAAGTGACCGAGGCGCTGCCCGGCCAGATCGTCATCGATATTCGTCACCCCGATGCCCAGGAAGACCAACCCCTGGTGCTGGACGGTATCGAAGTCCAGGCCATGCCGTTCTACGCGATCAACAGCAAGTTCAAGCACCTGGACGCCAACCGCCAGTACTTGCTGTATTGCGACAAAGGTGTGATGAGCCGTCTGCACGCACACCACCTGCTCAGTGAGGGACATGCCAATGTGCGTGTTTATCGTCCGGCATAAGACGCCAGGGCTGTATGGCGGCAGCATCCGCCATCGCCCTCCCGACCATCGGGCCCGCTGAGCCTCAAAGCGTACATATTCGCCGCCTACACTGGCGGCAACCGAATCCTCTGATCGAGATACAGTTGTGATCGAAAATCTGCGTAACATCGCCATCATCGCCCACGTTGACCATGGTAAAACCACCCTGGTCGACAAACTCCTGCGCCAGTCCGGCACCCTGGAGCGTAACGAGCTCAACGACGAGCGCGTGATGGACTCCAACGACCAGGAAAAAGAGCGCGGCATTACCATCCTGGCGAAAAACACCGCCATCAACTGGAACGGCTACCACATCAACATCGTCGACACCCCCGGCCACGCCGACTTCGGTGGCGAGGTTGAACGTGTAATGTCGATGGTTGACTCGGTGCTGCTGCTGGTCGACGCCCAGGACGGCCCGATGCCGCAAACCCGCTTCGTGACCAAGAAGGCCTTCGAAGCCGGCCTGAAACCGATCGTTGTCATCAACAAGGTCGACCGCCCGGGCGCTCGTCCTGACTGGGTCCTGGACCAGATCTTCGACCTGTTCGACAACCTCGGCGCCACCGACGACCAGCTGGACTTCCAGGTTGTCTACGCCTCGGCCCTGAACGGCATCGCCGGCCTGGACCACACCGCCATGGCCGAAGACATGACCCCGCTGTACCAGTCGATCGTCGACAACGTTCCGGCGCCGAAGGTTGACGTCGATGGCCCGTTCCAGATGCAGATTTCCGCTCTGGACTACAACAGCTTCCTCGGTGTTATCGGCGTTGGCCGTATCGCCCGTGGTCGCATCAAGCCGAACACCCCGGTTGTTGCCATCGACACCGAAGGCAAGAAGCGTAACGGCCGTATCCTGAAGCTGATGGGTCACCACGGTCTGCACCGCGTCGACGTCGAAGAAGCCCAGGCCGGCGACATCGTCTGCATCAGCGGTTTCGACGAGCTGTTCATCTCCGACACCCTGTGCGACATGAACCACGTCGAAGCGATGAAGCCGCTGACCGTTGACGAGCCAACCGTTTCGATGACCTTCCAGGTCAACGACTCGCCGTTCTGCGGCAAGGAAGGCAAGTTCGTCACCAGCCGTAACATCAAGGAACGTCTGGACAAGGAGCTGCTGTACAACGTTGCCCTGCGCGTTGAAGAAGGCGACTCGGCTGACAAGTTCAAGGTTTCCGGCCGTGGTGAGCTGCACCTGTCGGTACTGATCGAAACCATGCGTCGTGAAGGCTTCGAGATGGCTGTGGGCCGTCCTGAAGTGATCATCCGCGAGGTGAACGGCGTCAAGCAGGAACCGTACGAGAACGTCACCATCGACATCCCTGAAGAATCCCAGGGCAAGGTCATGGAAGAAATGGGCCTGCGTAAAGGCGACCTGACCAACATGGCGCCGGATGGCAAGGGCCGTGTACGTCTGGAGTACAACGTACCTGCTCGTGGCCTGATCGGTTTCCGTAACCAGTTCCTGACCCTGACCAACGGTGCCGGCATCCTGACCTCGATCTTCGATCGCTACGACACCATGAAGCCAGGCCATATGTCCGGCCGCCTGAACGGTGTACTGGTATCGATCGAGACCGGCAAGGCGCTGACCTACTCGCTGGAAACCCTGCAGGCGCGTGGCAAGCTGTTCATCGAACACGGCCAGGACATCTACAACGGCCAGATCATCGGCCTGAACAGCCGTGACAACGACCTGGGCGTGAACCCGACCAAAGGCAAGAAGCTCGACAACATGCGTGCTTCGGGCAAGGACGAAGTCATCGCCCTGGTGCCGCCGGTTCGCCACACCCTGGAACAGGCCCTGGAATTCATCCAGGACGACGAGCTGTGCGAAGTCACGCCGAAGTCGATCCGCCTGCGCAAGAAGATCCTGGACGAAGGCGAGCGCACCCGCGCAGCCAAGAAAGCCAAGGCTTGATCGTCTAGCTTGAGCTGAAAGAAACGCCCCTGGTCGCAAGCCCAGGGGCGTTTTTGTTTCTGCGGCGGAAGGTCTTGTAATCCTTCTCTCAAGCCTATGTCAGTTGCGTCTCTTGAGACGGTCGGCGCCTTGTGAGCCACCCCAGAGCCCCATAACGTGAAGTGCTTTCTTGCCCAGGAAGCATGCTCATGAAGTATCGATTTGCACTGGCCATCCCTTGCCTGCTGGCCAGTTTCCATGCCAGTGCCCTGCAGGACTGCAGCGGCCTGCATCCGCAGAAAGTCGTCCATTGCCATATCGGCAATGTGCGGCAGGCGCCATTGGAGTACACACTGCTCGAAGAGGCTTCCGGGCCTGGCTACACCTTCCGGCGTTTGCAGATGGTCTCCCAGTCATGGGCACCCGCTCCGGTGGTGGCACCACGCCGTTGGGAGCACGATGTCGAATTGCACAGGCCACTGGATGCCGTGCCTGGCAAGGCTTTGCTGGTGGTGAACAACGGCGTGCGCCACGGGCCGGCGCAGACCCCGGACTATACGCGCGAAGTGCTTCGCGAGTTGGCTCTTGAGACGCGTACGGCGGTGGTCATGATCAGCGACGTGCCCAACCAGTATGTAACCTTCGATGACGCCGAAAAGCCGATGCGCGAAGACGACGCCGTGGCCCACACCTGGGCGCATTCGCTGCGAGGCGCTGCGCCGGAGCTGCCATTGCATGTGCCGATGGCCGCTGCGGCAAGCCGGGCGATGGACCTGGCCGAGCTGGAGTTGCGAAAGCAAGGGCTGACGGTCGAGCGCTTCATCATCACGGGTGCCTCCAAGCGCGGTTGGAGTGCCTGGCTGACGGCATTGGCCGATGAGCGGGTGATGGCCATCGTACCCAGTGTCATCGACATCGCCGACACCGCAGACATGCTCACGGGCCTGCGCATGCGCTATGGCGGCCACTGGCCGCTGGCGCTGTGGCCCTACCAGCAGGCCGGCGTGCTGCAGCAGCTGGGGAGCCCCGGTTTCGACCGGCTGATGGCGATGATGGACCCGATGCACTACCTGAACGAGCCAGGGCAGCGCCTGGCCATGCCCAAATACCTGGTTTCTGCCAGCGGCGATGATTTCTTCGCCCCGGACCCGGTGACCGATTATCAGCAGCGCCTGCCCGGCCAGATCAGCCTCAGGGTATTGCCGAACTCAGACCACGGCGGGGTGCGCCAGGCGGTACTCAGCACCCTGGTGCCGGCGATAACGCGCTTGCGCGATGGCGTGCCTCTGCCGAGCGTGCAGGTGTCGGCAAACCTGCAATCCGGGTATCTCGACGTCGACCTCTCCGAACCGCCGGTAGCGGTGAAGGTATGGACCGCGAGCAACCGCCGCGACCGCGACTTCCGCTATGCCTGCGGGGTGCGCTACCAGTCCGAGACGCTCGTTCCTGCGCAACACTTCACTTTGCAGCGCGTGCCACCGGCAGAGGGCTGGCAGGCACAATTTGTCGAGGCGAGGTTCGCAGACGGCTTCATTGCCACCAGCGCGGTGAATGTGTTGCCACGGACTTCTCCCGACCATCCGCCAGCACAACAGGGAGGCGCGTGCAGAAGCTTCCCTGCTGACGCAAAGTGAAGGGCTGGCCTGCCTGCGTACAGCTACGCCGGCGGGCGCCTAGCGCGTGACCGCCTTGGGCTTGTAGGCACAATACCCCGGGCGCGGCCCAATCTTGGGATGGTTGCGGCAGGTGTCCGGACGCTTGTCGTAGATGGTGCACAGGCGGCTCTTGCGGTCCAGGTACAGGCAGTCGTCGTTGCTCATCCGGGTCAGGGTGAAGATCCCCGATTTCTGGTTGAAGCGTTCGATGATGCCTTCCTTTTGCAGGCGCTTGGCGATGTTCTTTGGTGGTTCGTCTTTTTCGAACTCGTCGACCACACCGATACGGATCAGATCCTTGATCTTCACCTCCACTGGCAGGGTGCAGCAGGTCGAATGGCAGCCATGGCACATGTTGCTGGTGTAGCGCTGCCAAGTCTCCAGGCGGTCGACTTCGGCGGCGGCGATCAGGGTCGTTTTCATCGTTATGGGGGTGAATCACGGTCTTGGGGCGCGCGATCATACCGGAATCGTTCAATTTATGAACAACCTTTTGACCGATTGCGTGACCGGGGATGAAAACCGCGAACCCAGGCTTTCGCTCTCTGTCGAAGCGTCTAGGCTGAACAGTCTCCCTCCGTATTCGTCAACTTGCCCGAGGATGCCGCATGTCCCAGGAACCCAAAGCTCGTGACGCCGAGGTGGCCGAATTTCGCGCCGCTGTACTGGACAAGCTGACCTACGCGGTTGGCAAGGACCCGGAGCATGCCTTCGACCACGACTGGTTCGAAGCCATTGCCCTGGCCGCACGCGATCACATGGTCGACCACTGGATGGACCACACCCGGCAGGCTTATCGCCGCAGCCAGAAGCGGGTCTATTACCTTTCCCTCGAATTTCTCATCGGCCGCCTGCTGTATGACAGCCTGAGCAACCTGGGCCTGCTCGACATCGCCCGCGACGCCCTGGAAGGGCTGGATGTAGACCTGGAGCGTATCCGCCTGCTCGAACCCGATGCCGCGCTGGGCAACGGTGGCCTGGGCCGCCTTGCCGCGTGTTTCATGGAGAGTATGTCGACCCTCGGTATTGCTGCCCACGGCTACGGCATCCGTTATGAACACGGGCTGTTCCGCCAGGCCATGGTCGATGGCTGGCAGCAGGAGCAGACCGAGAACTGGCTGGATTTCGGCAACCCCTGGGAGTTCGAGCGCGCCGAGGTGATCTACCCGATCAGCTTTGGCGGCAGTGTCGAAACGGTGCATGACACGCACGGCCAGCAACGCCAGGTATGGTGGCCGGGCGAAACCGTGCGGGCGGTGGCCTATGACACGCCAGTGGTCGGCTGGCGCGGTGCCAGCGTCAATACCCTGCGCCTGTGGCGTGCGCGGGCGCTGGAAGAACTGCACCTGGAGCGCTTCAATGCCGGCGACCATCTGGGCGCCGTGGCCGAGGTGGCGCGGGCCGAAAGCATCTCGCGGGTGCTGTACCCGGCCGACAGCACCGAGGCCGGCCAGGAGCTGCGCCTGCGTCAGGAATACTTCTTCGTTTCGGCATCGCTGCAGGACCTGCTGCGGCGACACCTGAACATGCATGACAACCTGCTCAACCTGCCCGACGCGGCGGCTATCCAGCTCAACGACACCCACCCGTCGATCGCCGTGGCCGAGCTGATGCGGCTGCTGGTCGACCAGCATGAAATCCCCTGGGATACCGCCTGGGAGCTGACGGTGGGTACCCTGGCCTACACCAACCACACGTTGTTGCCCGAGGCCCTGGAAACCTGGCCGGTGGCGCTGATGGAGCGGATGCTGCCGCGGCACATGCAGATCATCTACCTGATCAACGCCTACCACATCGACGCACTGCGAGCGAAAGGCCTGCACGACTTCGATGTGCTGCGGGCGGTGTCGCTGATCGAGGAAGACAATGGCCGCAGGGTGCGCATGGGCAACCTGGCGTTCCTCGGCTCGCACAGCGTCAACGGGGTGTCGGCGCTGCACAGCAAGCTGATGAAGAGCACGGTATTCGCCGAGCTGCACAAGCTCTACCCGCAACGGATCAACAACAAGACCAATGGCATCACCTTCCGCCGCTGGCTGTACCAGTCCAACCCGCAGCTGACGGCCATGCTGGTCGAGGCGCTGGGCCCGGAGCTGCTGGACGACCCGGAAGGGCGCCTGGCCAACCTGGTACCGTTCGCTGAAAAAAGCGGTTTCCGCAAGCAGTTCGCTGCCCAGCGGCTGCACAGCAAGCGTGCCCTGGCCAGCATCATCCAGGACCGCCTGGGCGTCACGGTCAACCCCGAGGCGTTGTTCGACGTGCAGGTCAAGCGCATCCACGAATACAAGCGCCAGTTGCTCAACCTGCTGCACACCGTGGCGCTGTACCAGGCCATGCGCAACGACCCGGGCACCGACTGGGTACCGCGGGTGAAGATTTTCGCCGGCAAGGCCGCCGCCAGCTATCACCAGGCCAAGCTGATCATCAAGCTGGCCAACGACATTGCCCGCGTGGTGAACAACGACCCGACGGTGCGCGGCCTGCTCAAGGTGGTGTTCCTGCCCAACTACAACGTCAGCCTGGCCGAAAGCATCATCCCGGCAGCCGACCTTTCCGAGCAGATTTCCACCGCCGGTTACGAAGCGTCCGGTACCAGCAACATGAAGTTCGGCCTGAATGGCGCGCTGACCATCGGCACGCTGGACGGCGCCAATGTGGAAATGAGCGAGCAGGTCGGGGCCGACAACATGTTCATCTTCGGCCTCACCGCGCAGCAGGTGGAAGCGCGGCGGCGCTCCGGGGACTTCGGTGCCAGTGCGGCGATTGCCGCCTCCAGCCGCCTCAACGACGTGCTGCAGGCCATTCGCAGCGGGGTGTTCTCGCCGGATGACCCCTCGCGCTACAGCGCATTGATCGATGGGCTGGTGGCCTATGACCGCTTCCTGGTGTGTGCCGACTTCGATGCTTACTGGGATGCCCAGCGCCGGGTCGAGGAGTTGTGGCACAAGCCCCAGGAGTGGTGGCGCATGGCGGTGCTGAATACCGCGCGGATGGGCTGGTTCTCGTCGGACCGGACCATTCGCGAATATGCCAGCGAGATCTGGAAGGCTCTGGACTGATTCAAGCCTGTACCGGCCCATTCGCCGGCACGCCCGCTGCCACGCAGAACGCATGGGGGCGGGCGTGCCCGCGAATGGGCCCACAACCAGACCATCGGCCTGGCGCCCGCTGAACTACCGACCTATTGTGCCGTCTGAGAGCCGTGGCGAGTCTCATCACTCGCTAGCCCGCAACTCTCCCTGTAAACTGCGGGGGTTTTTATCCCCCCAATCCTTTCGGAGCCATACATGTCCCGCGTTACCCTGAGTCGCTATCTGATTGAGCAGACCCGCAGCAACAATACCCCTGCCGATCTGCGCTTCCTGATCGAGGTGGTGGCGCGTGCGTGCAAGGAAATCAGCCACCACGTGTCCAAAGGCGCCCTGGGCGGGGTGCTGGGCAGCATGGGCACCGAGAACGTGCAGGGCGAAGTCCAGAAGAAACTGGACGTGATTTCCAACGACATCCTGCTGGAGGCCAACGAGTGGGGTGGCCACCTGGCCGGCATGGCTTCCGAGGAAATGGACAACGCCTACCAGATCCCGGGCAAATACCCGAAAGGCGCCTACCTGCTGGTCTTCGACCCACTGGACGGCTCGTCCAACATCGACGTCAACGTGTCGGTCGGCACCATCTTCTCGGTACTGCGTTGCCCCAACGAGTACCTGAGCCAGAATGAAACCCTGAACGAAAAAGCCTTCCTGCAGCCAGGCACCCAGCAGGTCGCCGCCGGTTATGCCATCTACGGCCCGCAGACCATGCTGATCCTGACCCTGGGCAACGGCGTCAAGGGCTTCACCCTGGACCGCGAGCTGGGCAGCTTCGTCCTGACCCACGAAAACATCCGCGTGCCGGAAAGCACCGCCGAATTCGCCATCAACATGTCCAACCAGCGCCACTGGGAAGCACCGGTGCAGCGCTACGTGGGCGAACTGCTGGCAGGCGAGACCGGCCCGCTGAAGAAGAACTACAACATGCGCTGGATCGCCTCGATGGTGGCCGACGTGCACCGCATTCTCACCCGTGGCGGCCTGTTCATGTACCCACGTGACGCCCGCGAGCCGAGCAAGCCGGGCAAGCTGCGCCTGATGTACGAAGCCAACCCGATGTCGTTCATCATCGAACAGGCCGGCGGCGCCTCCACCAACGGTTACGAGCGTATCCTCGACATCCAGCCAGAGAGCCTGCACCAGCGCGTGTCGGTGATCCTCGGCTCGAAGGAAGAGGTCGAGCGCGCCACCGCCTACCACAAGGAGTAAGTCATGCTCGCACCTTGGCAGCCGTTGCTGGAGTGGTGGTTCGGTTGGGGCACCAGTCCCCAGGCCGTGGCTGACGAGAAGAGCACGCTGTGGTTCGGCAAGCATCACGATGCCGAGGCCCATGCGCTGTTTGGCGAACTGGTCGAGCACGCCCTGGCGGGCGGGCTCGACGAATGGCAGCAGAGTCCGCAGGGTTGGCTGGGCCTGCTGATCCTGCTGGACCAGTTGCCGCGCATGATCTATCGCGATACGCCACGTGCCTTCGAAGGTGACCGGCGTGCCCAGGTAGTGGCCATGCAGGGCTTGCAGAAGGGCTGGGACTACCAGCTGCTGCCGATCCAGCGAGTATTCGTGCTGCTGGTGCTGGAGCATGCCGAGGTGCTGGACTGGCAAAACCTGTGTGTCGAGCGCTACCAGATGCTGCTGGACGAGCAGCCTGAGGCGAACCGCCGCCTGTTCGAAGGCTTCCTCGACTATGCCGAGCAGCACCAGCGGGTAATCGCCCGGTTCGGGCGCTTTCCGCACCGCAACCTGGTGCTGGAGCGGCCCAGTACCAGTGAAGAAATGGATTTTCTGCTGGAGCCCGGTTCCAGGTTCTGAGGCCGTGGTACCTGCTACGCCTGCCGTTACGATGAAAGGCCGCGTCTGTCCAGGCGCGGCCTTTTTCTATTCGCAAAAGACTATTTCTTTGTGATTAATCGCACAGTAGTGGCCATCCGACCAATGGTGTAGGGGAAAGGGGGGGCGGGCAGGGAACCTGGGAGGGATTTTTCCGTCGAAGGTCACTGCAGGCCACTCGCCTGTATCCCCTGTCCAGGAGTGTCCTTCATGTCGTTGCGTTCCCTCGCCCTGTTGTCGCTGTGCGTCGTCCTGACTGCCTGCAGCAAGATCAATCAGGAAAACTATTCCAAGATCAAGGCCGGTATGAACAAGGCCGAGGTCGAGCAGTTGCTCGGCACGCCGACCGAGTGTTCCGGCGCGTTGGGCATGAGCAGCTGCACCTGGGGGGACGAGAAGAGCTTCATCAGCGTGCAGTACGCGGCTGACAAGGTGCTGATGTATTCCGGGCAGGGCCTCAAATGAGGCGCCTGTACCTGCTGATGGGGGTATGCCTGGCGTTGCTGCTGGGCGGCTGTGCTGGCTCGGTACACGACCCGCTGGCGCCGAAAACCGCTGGCAACGTCGACCTCAAGCGCTACCAGGGCAAATGGTACGAGCTGGCACGCTTGCCGATGCGCTACCAGGACGGTTGTGAGCAATCCGAGGCGCACTACAACCTCAGGGTCGATGGCAGCCTGGGTGTGCTCAACCGTTGCCGCACCATGGGTGATGAATGGCTGCGTGCAGAAGGGCATGCGAACATTCAGGAGCCGGGCCACACCGACAAGTTGTGGGTCGAGTTCGACAACTGGTTCACCAAGCTGGTGCCAGGCGTGGCCAGGGGCGAGTACTGGATTCTGTATGTGGACGAGCGTTATCGCACGGCAGTGGTTGGCAGCCCGGACCGCAAGCACTTGTGGCTCCTGTCGCGAACGCCGACGCTACCGGCCTGGGAGCGCGAGAACCTGATGTCCCGGGCACGGCAGCAGGGGTATGACACCAGCCGCTTGATCTGGCGCGCTTCGGACCAGCAGATCGTCAAGATGCATTGAATGGCTGGGGCCGCTTTGCGGCCCATCGCGATACAAGACGAGCGGCCTTGTGTCGCGATGGGCTGCAAGGCAGCCCCAATACATCTACCCCAACAGCTGGCGCAACACCCCGGCAAACGCCCGCCCGCTTGCCTCTTCTTGCGCATGTCGGCCCTGGCGCACCACCCACTGCCCATTCACCATTACATCGCGCACCTGCCGATCACCACCAGCAAACAGCCAGCGGTTGAGAATGGCATCACCCTCGGCCATGGCGATGTAGGGATCCTGCCCATCGAGCACCAGCCAGTCGGCACGCTTGCCCACCGCTAGTTCCCCGACTGCCTGCCCCAACGCCTGCGCGCCACCGGCCAGCGCGGCGTCATACAACGTGCGCCCGACCATCGGCTGGTCGCCGCGATACAAGCGGTTGCGCCGCTGGTCTCGCAGCCGCTGGCCGTATTCCAGCCAGCGCAGTTCCTCCACCACGCTCAGCGATACATGGCTGTCGGAGCCGATGCCCAGGCGACCGCCCTGGGCCAGGTAGTCCACTGCCGGGAAGATCCCGTCGCCCAGGTTGGCTTCAGTGGTCAGGCACAACCCGGCCACTGCGCCGCTGCGCGCCATGGCGCTGACTTCATCCGGCTCGGCATGGGTGGCATGCACCAGGCACCAGCGCCGGTCGACGTCCACATGCTGGTACAGCCACTGCAACGGGCGCTGGCCGCTCCAGGCCAGGCAGTCATCGACTTCCTTCTGCTGCTCGGCGATGTGGATATGTATCGGGCATTGCTGGTCGCTGGCTGCCAGCACTTCGGCAATCTGCCCAGGCGTCACCGCCCGTAGCGAGTGGAAGCACAAACCCAGTTGCTGCGTTGCTTGCCCGGCCAGCAATGGGGCCAGTCGTGCCTGCAACTGCAGATACCTTTCGGTGGAGTTGATGAAGCGCCGCTGCCCGTCGTTCGGCGCCTGGCCGCCAAACCCGGCATGGCTGTACAGCACCGGCAGCAGGGTCAGGCCGATGCCGCTGTCGGCTGCGGCCGCGCTGATGCGGCGGGACAGCTCGGCCGGGTCGGCATAGGCCTGGCCAGCCTGATCGTGGTGCACGTAATGGAACTCGGCCACCGAGGTGTAGCCGGCCTTGAGCATCTCGATGTACAGCTGGCGGGCAATCACCTGTAGTTGCTCCGGGCTGATCTGGCCGACCAGGCGGTACATCAGGTCGCGCCAGGTCCAGAAGCTGTCGTTGGGGTTGCCAGCCACCTCCGCCAGGCCCGCCATGGCCCGCTGGAAGGCATGCGAGTGCAGGTTGGGCATGCCTGGCAGCACAGGGCCGCCAAGGCGCTCTGCGCCTTCGCCACTGGCATCGGCTGCGATTGCCGCCAGGGTGCCGTCGGCGGCTACCTCGAAACGGACATTGTGGGCCCAACCGGTGGGCAGGAGGGCACGTTCGGCGTAATAGGCGGGCATTGCGCTATCCTGTTATTGTTCAGCTTGTATATACATATACAGCCGTTTGCCTGCCGGGTAAACTCCGGCAAGCTACCATCAATCTATTCGCACAAGGATCAAACGCCGTGCCGACACCTTCTGTTTCCGCGCTGGTGGCCCAAATGGGCGAGGGCCCGGCGCCATTGTACGCCCGGGTCAAGCAGATGATCGTCCAGCAGATCGAGAATGGCAGCTGGCCGCCGCACCACCGTGTGCCTTCCGAAAGCGAGCTGGTCAGCCAGCTGGGCTTCAGCCGCATGACCATCAACCGCGCGTTGCGCGAGCTTACCGCTGAAGGGTTGTTGGTACGCATGCAAGGGGTCGGCACCTTCGTTGCCGAGCCCAAGACCCGTTCGGCGCTGTTCGAAGTCAACAACATCGCCGACGAGATTGCTGCCCGTGGCCACCAGCATAGTTGCCAGGTGATCACCCTGGCCGAGGAGGCCGCCGGCTCCGAACGCGCGCTGGCCCTCGATATGCGCGAAGGCCAGCGGGTGTTCCATTCGTTGATCGTGCATTATGAAAACGGCGTCCCGGTGCAAATCGAAGACCGTTACGTCAATGCACAGATCGCCCCGGACTACCTCAAGCAGGATTTCACCCGGCAGACGCCCTACGCCTACCTGTCCCAGGTAGCGCCACTGACTGAAGGCGAGCACGTTGTCGAAGCCATTCTCGCCGAGCCTGACGAATGCAAGCTGCTGCAGATCGAGCAAGGTGAGCCGTGCCTGCTGATTCGCCGCCGTACCTGGTCCGGTCGCCAGCCTGTCACCGCGGCGCGGTTGATTCACCCTGGTTCCCGTCATCGCCTGGAAGGACGTTTCAGCAAATGAGCCAACTGCAATGGTTGCGTGCCAAAGACTACCCGCGCATGCCGTGGAAGAACGGTGGCGGCTTCACCGAGGAAATCACCCGTGACGCAGGCGACGGGCTCGAGGGGTTCGGCTGGCGCCTGTCGATAGCCGATATCGAGGCCTCCGGTGGCTTTTCCACCTTCGCCGGGTATCAGCGCATCATCACCGTGCTGCAAGGCGATGGCATGCGCCTTACGGTGGATGGCCAACCCAGCCGCCCACTGGTGCCCTTCGACGCCTATGCGTTCAGCGGTGAAAGCCAGGTGAACTGCTCGCTGCTGGGTGGGGCGATCCGCGACTTCAACCTGATCTATGCACCACTGCGTTACCGTGCGCGACTGCAGTGGTACCACGGCGGCAGCCGGCTGTTCAGTGCCGCCAGCACCGTACTGGTGTTCAGTGGCCAGGCGCAGTTGGCGGTGACTATCGACGGCCAACTGCAGCCGGCGCTGGGGCTGTATGACTGCCTGCACCTGAGCGGTAACGACCGCCTCCTGGAGGTGGAAGTGCTCGGTCGCTGCTGTGTCATCGAGCTGACCGCGCTTTCCTGAGTACCCGCCGGCCCTTCGCAACCAGGCGAAAGGGCCGCGCCGCCCCACCAAGAGTTACCCGGTAACGCCCCGAAAAGGTCTGGCCTGTTACCGAATGCCCCAAGATGGCGCAACGCCTTCTGATCCTCGTCTCCCTCTCCAATCGCCTCTCCAGTTTTTTTAGTTTTTCTGCATCCCTTGCGGCATGCGGGCTGCAACGCCATGGACGGGGTTGCAAAAACGCCCAGCGAAGCAACTTGGCCGTTCAATTGCATATGCTTGTATGTACAAGTAAAGCCAAGTAGGCGAAAGTGGATAGGCCGTCCACTTCGCGCTGTACAGACCGCACCACTGGCCCGCCGATCGCGTCGGGTTTTGGATAGATCGCTCGAGGAGCACTTTTCGTGACTGACAACAAGCTGAACAAATTCCGTGACGTCGAGATCCGCGCCCCGCGTGGCAACAAGCTGACCGCCAAGAGCTGGCTGACTGAAGCGCCGCTGCGCATGCTGATGAACAACCTCGACCCGCAGGTTGCCGAAAACCCGAAAGAACTGGTGGTGTATGGCGGCATTGGCCGCGCCGCACGCAACTGGGCTTGCTACGACAAGATCGTCGAGAGCCTGACCCAGCTGAACGACGATGAAACCTTGCTGGTGCAGTCGGGCAAACCGGTCGGTGTGTTCAAGACCCACGCCAACGCCCCGCGCGTGCTGATCGCCAACTCCAACCTGGTACCGCACTGGGCCAACTGGGAGCACTTCAACGAACTGGATGCCAAGGGCCTGGCCATGTACGGCCAGATGACCGCCGGCAGCTGGATCTACATCGGCAGCCAGGGCATCGTCCAAGGCACCTACGAAACCTTCGTCGAGGCTGGCCGCCAGCACTACGGGGGCAGCCTCAAAGGCAAATGGGTGCTGACCGCTGGCCTGGGCGGCATGGGCGGCGCACAGCCACTGGCAGCGACCCTGGCCGGCGCCTGCTCGCTGAACATCGAATGTCAGCAGAGCCGTATCGATTTCCGCCTGCAGACCCGCTACGTCGACGAGCAGGCCCACGACCTTGACGACGCCCTGGCGCGCATCGCCAAGTACACCGCCGAAGGCAAGGCGATTTCCATCGCCCTGCATGGCAACGCCGCCGAGATCCTGCCGGAACTGGTCAAGCGCGGCGTGCGTCCGGACATGGTCACCGACCAGACCAGCGCCCACGACCCGCTCAACGGCTACCTGCCGGCGGGGTGGACCTGGGAGCAGTATCGCGACCGTGCGCAGACCGAGCCGGCCGCCGTGGTCAAGGCCGCCAAGCAGTCGATGGCCGTGCACGTGCAGGCCATGCTCGACTTCCAGAAGCAAGGCGTGCCGACCTTCGACTACGGTAACAACATCCGCCAGATGGCCAAGGAAGAGGGCGTAGCCAATGCCTTTGACTTCCCAGGATTCGTCCCGGCGTACATCCGCCCGCTGTTCTGCCGCGGTATCGGCCCCTTCCGCTGGGCCGCGCTGTCCGGCGAGGCCGAGGACATCTACAAGACCGACGCCAAGGTCAAGGAACTGATCCCGGACGACGCCCACCTGCACCGCTGGCTGGACATGGCCCGCGAGCGCATCAGCTTCCAGGGCCTGCCGGCCCGTATCTGCTGGGTTGGCCTGGGGTTGCGGGCCAAGCTGGGCCTGGCATTCAACGAGATGGTGCGCAGTGGCGAGCTGTCGGCCCCGATCGTGATCGGTCGCGACCACCTCGACTCCGGGTCGGTTTCCAGCCCCAACCGCGAGACCGAGGCCATGCAGGACGGCTCGGACGCTGTGTCCGACTGGCCGCTGCTCAACGCCCTGCTGAATACTGCCAGCGGTGCCACCTGGGTCTCGCTGCACCACGGCGGCGGCGTAGGCATGGGCTTCTCCCAGCACTCTGGCATGGTCATTGTCTGTGATGGCACCGACGCGGCGGCCGAGCGAATCGCCCGCGTGCTGACCAACGACCCGGCCACCGGGGTGATGCGTCACGCCGACGCGGGTTACCAGATCGCGATCGATTGCGCCAAAGAGCAGGGTCTGAACCTGCCGATGATCACTGGCTGATAGCCCCCTGGGTGCTGCGGGTTGATCCACGCAGCACCTTTAGGGAGCCAGCTTTTTTCTTGCAAGGACTGCCGAATTCCACTTTCAAGTTTGGGAGCGTCACGCAATGAAAACCAACAAGACCTTGCTTGCTTCGCTGTTCGCCCTTGGCCTGCTCGGTGCTGCCGGTAGCAGCCAGGCCGCTGGCTGGTGCGAGTCTGGCAAGCCGGTGAAGTTCGCCGGATTGAACTGGGAAAGCGGCATGCTGCTGACCGACGTGATGCAATTCGTGCTGAAGAATGGCTACGGCTGTTCGACCGACAGCCTGCCGGGCAACTCCATCACCATGGAAAACGCCCTGGGTACCAATGACATCCAGGTATTCGCCGAAGAATGGGTTGGCCGCAGCGAGGTCTGGAACAAGGCCGAAGCCGCCGGCAAGGTGGTCGGTGTCGGTGCTCCGGTCGTAGGGGCGGAGGAGGGCTGGTACGTGCCGCGCTACGTGATCGAGGGCGACGCCAAGCGCAACCTCGAAGCCAAGGCACCGGACCTCAAGCGCGTGGCCGACCTGGCCAAGTATTCCAGCGTGTTCAAGGACCAGGAAGAGCCCAGCAAAGGCCGCTTCTACAACTGCCCGGCCGGTTGGACCTGCGAGCTGGACAACACCAAGATGCTCAAGGAATACGGCCTGGAGAGCAGCTACACCAACTTCCGCCCCGGCACCGGCCCGGCGCTGGATGCCGCCGTGCTGTCGAGCTACAAGCGCGGCGAGCCGATCCTGTTCTACTACTGGACACCCACCCCGCTGATGGGCCAGGTGGACCTGGTCAAGCTGCAGGAAAAAGACGGCGTGGACAAGACCGTGTCGATCAAGGTCGGCCTGTCCAAGGCCTTCCACGACGAGGCGCCGGAGCTGGTCGAGGTGCTGCAGAAAGTCAACTTGCCGATCGACCTGCTGAACCAGAACCTGGCCCGCATGACCAAGGATCGGATCGAGTCGCCCGCGCTGGCCAAGGCGTTCCTCAAGGAACATCCTGAAGTCTGGCAGGCCTGGGTCAGCGAAGAGGCTGCCAAGAAGATCAACGCGGCGCTCTGAGCGTCCTCAGCTGATGAGTGGAACCTATGTTTCCTGACAACCTGACATTCTCCATCGCCGACTGGGTCAACGGCTGGGTCGACGCCCTGGTGACCAACTATGGGGATGTGTTCCGGCACATCTCCGACACCCTGCTGTGGGCGATCGTCAGCCTCGAAGGCGCGTTGCGTGCAACGCCGTGGTGGTTGATGCTCGGCGTGGTGGCAGTCATCGCCTGGCACGCCACCCGGCGTGTCCTGCCGACCCTGGTGATCACCGGCCTGTTGTTCCTGGTGGGCGCTGTCGGCCTGTGGGACAAACTGATGCAGACGCTGGCGCTGATGCTGGTGGCCACGCTGATCTCGGTCCTGGTGGGCATCCCCCTGGGCATCCTGTCGGCGCGCAGCAACCGCCTGCGCGCGGTGCTGATGCCGCTGCTGGACATCATGCAGACCATGCCCAGCTTCGTGTACCTGATCCCGGTGCTGATGCTGTTCGGCCTGGGCAAGGTGCCGGCGATCTTCGCCACGGTGATCTACGCTGCGCCACCGCTGATCCGCCTGACCGACCTGGGCATTCGCCAGGTCGATGGCGAAGTGATGGAAGCGATCAACGCCTTCGGCGCCAACCGTTGGCAGCAACTGTTCGGCGTGCAACTGCCGCTGGCGCTGCCGAGCATCATGGCCGGTATCAACCAGACCACCATGATGGCCCTGTCGATGGTGGTGATCGCCTCGATGATCGGCGCCCGTGGCCTGGGCGAGGACGTGCTGGTCGGTATCCAGACCCTCAACGTCGGCCGTGGCCTGGAAGCAGGCCTGGCCATCGTGATTCTCGCGGTGGTGATCGATCGCATTACCCAGGCCTATGGCCGGCCACGCCATGAGGTGAGCAAATGAGCATGCAGCCGATCAGCAAGATCGAAGTGAAAAACGTCTTCAAGATCTTCGGCGACCGTGCCGACGAGGCCCTGCAGTTGATCCGCAACAACCACGGCAAGGACCAGGTGCTGGCGCAGACTGGTTGTGTGGTTGGCGTCAACGACCTGTCGTTGTCCATCGGCAGTGGCGAGATCTTCGTGATCATGGGCCTGTCCGGTTCGGGCAAGTCGACGCTGGTACGCCATTTCAACCGCCTGATCGACCCCACCAGCGGGCAGATCCTGGTCGATGGCGAGGACATCCTGCAGTACGACATGGACGCCCTGCGCGAATTTCGTCGGCGCAAGATCAGCATGGTGTTCCAGAGCTTCGGCCTGCTGCCGCACCGCAATGTGCTGGACAACGTCGCCTACGGCCTGAAGGTGCGCGGCGAGAGCAAGCAGCTGTGTGCCGAGCGCGCCCAGCAGTGGATCGAGACCGTCGGCCTGAAGGGCTACGAGAAGAAGTACCCGCACCAGCTGTCCGGCGGCATGCGCCAACGGGTCGGCCTGGCACGGGCGTTGGCGGCGGACACCGACATCATCCTCATGGATGAGGCGTTCAGCGCCCTCGACCCGCTGATCCGCGCCGAAATGCAGGACCAGCTGCTGGAACTGCAGAAAACCCTGCACAAGACCATCGTGTTCATCACCCATGACCTGGACGAGGCCGTGCGCATCGGCAACCGCATCGCCATCCTCAAGGATGGCCGCCTGATCCAGGTCGGCACGCCGCACCAGATCCTTCACGACCCGGCCGACGAATATGTCGACCGCTTTGTCCAGCGCCGCGCGGTCGCGGTATGAGAGGCAGCATGTCGCAGGTCGATACGGTCATTCTCAGCGGCGCTGCACTGCGCTGGCAGGACATCGCTGCGGTCGCCCGCCAGGGGGCTTGCCTCGAGCTGGCCCCGCAGGTCTGGGCGCGCATCGACAATGCCCAGGCGATCGTTCGCCATATCGTCGCCAGCGGTGAGCGCGCCTATGGCGTGAACACCGGGCTGGGCGCGCTGTGCAATGTGTCGCTGCAGGGCGAGCAGCTCAGCCAGCTGTCACGCAACACCTTGCTCAGCCACGCCTGTGGCGTTGGCCCGGCGCTGGCTGATGATCAGACCCGGGCGATCATCTGTGCGGCCATCTGCAACTACAGCCATGGCAAGTCCGGTATCCAGCGCAGTGTGGTCGAGGCATTGCTGGCATTGCTCAACCACGGCATCACGCCGCAGGTGCCGTCACAGGGCTCGGTAGGCTACCTGACCCACATGGCCCATGTCGGCGTGTGCCTGTTGGGCATCGGCAAGGTCAGCTACCGGGGGCAGGTTGTCGATGCCGCCCAGGCCCTGGCCGATGAAGGCCTGGCGCCGGTACAACTGGGTGCCAAGGACGGCCTGTGTCTGGTCAATGGCACGCCGTGCATGACCGGGCTGGCCTGCCTGGCCCTGGACGATGCCAGCCAGCTGCTGCAATGGGCCGACGTGATCGGCGCCATGAGCTTTGAAGCGCTGCGCGGTCAGATCGATGCCTTCGACCCCGAGATCATTGCCCTCAAGCCACATCCCGGCATGCAGGTGGTGGGCGCGAACCTGCGGGCGTTGCTGGCCGACAGCGAAGTGATCGCGGCCAGCAAAGGCATCCGTACCCAGGATGCCCTGAGCATCCGCTCGATCCCCCAGGTGCACGGCGCCGCCCGCGACCAGCTGGCGCATGTGCAGAAGCAGATCGAGGCCGAACTCAACGGCGCCAACGACAATCCGTTGCTGCTGGGCACGCCGGACGCCTTCCGGGTGGTTTCCCAGGCCAACCCGCACGGCCAGTCGGTGGCCCTGGCTGCCGACCTGCTGGCGATTGCCATGGCCGAGATCGGTGCGATCGCCGAGCGCCGCCTGGACCGCCTGGTCAACCCGCTGGTCAGCGGCCTGCCGGCGTTTCTGGTCAGCAACCCAGGGGTCAATTCGGGGATGATGATCGCCCAGTATGTGGCCGCCTCGCTGTGCGCGCAGAATCGCCAACTGGCGCAACCGGCAGTGCTCGACAACTACGTCACCTCCGGGTTGCAGGAAGACCATCTGAGCCTGGGCACCAATGCCGCCCTGAAACTGCACCAGGTGCTGGAGAACTGTTTCCAGATTCTGGCCATCGAGTACCTGCTGGCCGCCCAGGCATTCGAATTCCTCAACGGCCAGCGCTTCGGCGTTGGTACCCATGCCGCTTGGCGCCTGCTGCGTGAGCAGGTGCCGGCGTACCTGGAAGACCGCTGGCTGGCGCCGGACATCGCCCGCGCCGCCGCGCTGCTGAAATCCTCGCCCGCGCCGCAGCCTGTGCTGCCGGCCGCGCACTGAACAATAGAAAGGAGACGTTACGTGGAAGCCCTGAACCTCATCCCTGGCCAGCTGACCCTGGCCCAGCTGCGCCGCATCCACCAGGCGCCGCTGCACCTGAGCCTGGATGCCTGTGCCGGTGCGGCCATCGACGCCAGCGTTGCCTGCGTCGAGCAGATCATTGCCGAAGACCGTACCGCCTATGGCATCAACACCGGTTTTGGCCTGCTGGCCTCGACCCGCATCGCCAGCCACGACCTGGAAAACCTGCAGCGCTCGCTGGTGCTGTCCCACGCTGCCGGTGTCGGCGCGCCGCTGGACGATGACCTGGTCCGGCTGATCATGGTGCTGAAGATCAACAGCCTCAGCCGTGGCTTCTCCGGCATCCGCCGCAAGGTCATCGACGCGCTGATCGCGCTGGTCAACGCCGAAGTCTACCCGCACATTCCGCTCAAGGGTTCGGTGGGGGCCTCCGGCGACCTCGCCCCGCTGGCGCACATGTCGCTGGTACTGCTCGGCGAAGGCAAGGCCCGCCACAAGGGCCAGTGGCTGCCGGCCACCGAAGCCCTGGCGGTCGCCGGCCTCGAGCCGCTGACCCTGGCCGCCAAGGAGGGCCTGGCCCTGCTCAACGGTACCCAGGCTTCCACCGCCTATGCCCTGCGTGGCCTGTTCCAGGCCGAAGACCTGTATGCCGCGGCCATCGCCTGCGGCGGCCTGAGCGTCGAAGCGGCATTGGGCTCGCGCTCGCCGTTCGATGCGCGTATCCACGAAGTGCGTGGCCAGCGTGGCCAGATCGATACCGCTGCCTGCTTCCGTGACCTGCTGGGCGATTCCAGCGAAGTCTCGCTGTCGCACAAGAACTGCGACAAGGTCCAGGACCCGTACTCGCTGCGCTGCCAGCCGCAGGTCATGGGTGCCTGCCTGACCCAGCTGCGCCAGGCCGCCGAAGTGCTGGGCATCGAGGCCAACGCCGTGTCGGATAACCCGCTGGTGTTCGCCGCCGAGGGCGACGTCATCTCCGGCGGCAACTTCCACGCCGAGCCGGTGGCCATGGCCGCCGACAACATTGCCCTGGCCATCGCCGAAATCGGCTCGCTCAGCGAGCGCCGCATCTCGCTGATGATGGACAAGCACATGTCCCAGCTGCCGCCGTTCCTGGTGGAAAACGGCGGGGTCAACTCCGGCTTCATGATCGCCCAGGTCACCGCTGCCGCCCTGGCCAGCGAGAACAAGGCGCTGTCGCACCCGCACAGTGTCGACAGCCTGCCGACCTCGGCCAACCAGGAAGACCACGTGTCGATGGCCCCGGCTGCCGGCAAGCGCCTCTGGGAAATGGCCGAGAACACCCGTGGCGTGCTGGCCATCGAATGGCTGGGCGCCTGCCAGGGCCTGGACCTGCGCAAGGGCCTGAAGACCTCCGCCAAGCTGGAACAGGCGCGCCAGGCGCTGCGCAGCGAAGTGCCGCACTACGACCGTGACCGTTTCTTCGCGCCCGATATCGAAAAGGCCGTGGAACTGTTGGCCAAGGGCTGCCTGACCGGCCTGCTGCCGGCGGGTGTGCTGCCAAGCCTGTAATGCCCCGGGGCCGCTGTGCGGCCCCCTCGATCTCACGACCACAAAAACAACTCAAGGACGTGACATGCAACAAGCTCAAGGTCTCAAGCGTGGCCTGTCAGCCCGCCATATCCGTTTCATGGCCCTCGGCTCCGCCATCGGCACCGGGCTGTTCTACGGCTCCGCCTCGGCCATCCAGATGGCCGGCCCGGCCGTGCTGCTGGCCTACCTGATCGGTGGCGCTGCCGTGTTCATGGTCATGCGCGCGCTCGGTGAAATGGCCGTGCACAACCCTGTTGCCGGCTCGTTCGGCCACTACGCCAGCACCTACCTCGGCCCCATGGCCGGCTTCATCCTCGGCTGGACCTACGCTTTCGAGATGGTCATCGTCGCCATTGCCGACGTCACCGCCTTCGGTATCTACATGGGCTTCTGGTTCCCGGAGGTGGCCCGCTGGATCTGGGTGCTGGGCATCGTCTTCGTGATCGGTGGCCTCAACCTGTGCAACGTCAAGGTATTTGGCGAGATGGAATTCTGGCTGTCGCTGCTCAAGGTCGGCGCCATCGTCGCGATGATCCTGGCCGGCCTCGGCATCATGGCCTTCGGCTTCAGCCAGGCAGGCAACGGGCAGGCCGTGGGCATCAGCAACCTGTTCGAGCACGGTGGCTTCATGCCCAATGGCGTAGGTGGCCTGATCGCCTCCTTTGCCGTGGTGATGTTTGCCTTCGGCGGCATCGAGATCATCGGCGTCACCGCCGGTGAAGCCAAGGACCCGCAGCGCGTGATCCCCAAGGCGATCAATGCCGTGCCGCTGCGCATCCTGCTGTTCTACGTACTCACCCTGCTGGTGCTGATGTGCCTGTACCCGTGGCCACAGATCGGCAGCCAGGGCAGCCCGTTCGTGCAGATCTTCAGCAACCTGGGCATTGGTTCTGCCGCCGCCGTGCTGAACATCGTGGTGATTTCCGCCGCGATCTCGGCCATCAACAGCGATATCTTCGGCGCAGGCCGCATGATGTATGGCCTGGCCCAGCAAGGCCACGCCCCGCGCGGCTTCGGCAAGTTGTCCAGGCATGGCGTGCCGTGGATGACCGTGGTGGTGATGGGCGCTGCGCTGCTGATCGGCGTGCTGCTCAACTATCTGATCCCGGAGAATGTGTTCCTGCTGATCGCCTCGATCGCGACCTTTGCCACCGTATGGGTGTGGCTGATGATCCTGCTCACCCAGGTGGCGATGCGCCGCAGCATGAGCCGCGACCAGGTCGCCAAGCTGCAATTCCCGGTACCGTTCTGGCCTTATGGCCCGGCCATGGCCATTGCGTTCATGGTATTCATCTTTGGTGTGCTCGGTTACTTCCCCGATACCCAGGCGGCATTGTTCGTCGGCGTGCTGTGGGTGGTGTTCCTGGTGGCGTCCTACCTGCTGTGGTGCAAGCCGCGCGCAGGGCAGGGCCAGCCGGCAGCGGAGCCGGCCGAGCTGCACCGCTAGCAAAGGAGATTGTGCATGACAACCCTCTGGCAGCACTGCCATGTGGCAACCATGGCCGAGGGCCGTTACTCGGCCATCGAGGACGCGGCCATCGTCACCCGTGACGGGCTGATCGAATGGATCGGCCCGCGCGCCGAGCTGGCGCCGGTCGAGGCTGAACGCACGGTGGACCTGGGCGGCGCCTGGGTCACCCCCGGGCTGATCGACTGCCACACCCACGCGGTGTTCGGCGGCAACCGCAGCGGCGAGTTCGAGCAGCGCCTGCAGGGCGTGAGCTATGCCGAAATCGCCGCCCAGGGTGGTGGTATCGCCAGCACCGTGCGGGCGACCCGCGCAGCCAGCGAAGACGAGCTGTTCGCCAGTGCCCGTCAGCGGGTCCAGGCGCTGATGCGCGATGGCGTGACCACTGTCGAGATCAAGTCCGGCTATGGCCTGGACCTGGCCAACGAACGCAAGATGCTGCGCGTGGCCCGGCGCCTGGCTGACGAGCTGCCGCTGGCAGTGCGTAGCACCTGCCTGGCGGCGCACGCCCTGCCGCCGGAGTACGCCGGTCGGGCCGACGACTACATCGCCCACATCTGCGACGAAATGCTGCCAGCCCTGGCTGCCGAAGGCCTGGTGGACGCAGTGGATGCCTTCTGCGAGCACCTGGCGTTCTCCCCGGCCCAGGTCGAGCGGCTGTTCATCAAGGCGCGCGAGCTGGGCCTGCCGGTCAAGCTGCACGCCGAACAGCTGTCGTCGTTGCATGGTTCCAGCCTGGCGGCGCGCTACCAGGCGCTGTCGGCCGACCATCTGGAGTTCATGACCGAGGAAGATGCCATCGCCATGGCCAAGGCTGGAACGGTCGCCGTGTTGTTGCCGGGGGCGTTCTACTTCCTGCGCGAAACCCAGTTGCCGCCGATGGACGCGCTGCGCCGCCACGGGGTGAAGATTGCCCTGGCCAGCGACCTCAACCCCGGCACCTCGCCTGGGCTGTCGCTGCGGCTGATGCTGAACATGGGCTGCACCTGCTTCCGCCTGACCCCAGAAGAAGCCCTGGCCGGCGTCACCGTGCACGCTGCCACGGCGCTGGGCCTGGGCGGCAGCCACGGCTCGCTGGAAGTAGGCAAGGTGGCCGACTTCGTCGCCTGGCAGATCGAACGCCCTGCCGACCTGGCCTACTGGCTGGGCGGTGACCTGCCCAAGCGCGTGGTGCGCCTGGGCCAGGAAATTCCCAATTGAGTGAGACACGATGGACAAGGTACTGAGTTTTCACCAAGGCCACCTGCCGCTGTTGATCAGCATGCCGCATGCCGGCCTGCGCCTGAGCGACGCCGTGCGCGACGGCCTGGTCGAGCCGGCGCGCAGCCTGCCGGACACCGACTGGCATATCCCGCGGCTGTACGATTTCGCCCGCGAGCTGGGCGCCAGTGTGGTAGCCGCTGAGTATTCACGCTTCGTCATTGACCTGAACCGGCCGGATGACGACAAGCCGCTGTATGCCGGAGCCACCACCGGGCTGTACCCGGCCACGCTGTTCGAAGGCGAACCGCTGTTCCAGCCCGGCATGCAACCGACAGGCGAAGAGCGTGCGGCCTATCTGGAACAGATCTGGCGCCCTTATCACAGCACCCTGCGCCGTGAGCTGGACCGGCTGCGCGCGCAGTTCGGCTACGCCTTGCTGTGGGATGCCCATTCGATCCGCTCGCTGATTCCGCACCTGTTCGACGGCAAGCTGCCGGATTTCAACCTGGGCACCTTCAACGGCGCCAGTTGCGATGCGGAACTGGCCGAGCGGTTGCAAGCGGTATGTGCCCAGGCGCAAGGCTACAGCCATGTGCTCAACGGGCGCTTCAAGGGGGGGCATATCACCCGTCATTACGGCGACCCGGCCAACCATGTTCATGCGGTACAGCTGGAACTGGCGCAAAGCACCTACATGGAGGAAACCGAGCCGTTCACCTACCGTGAAGACCTGGCCCGGCCGACGCAGCAGGTACTGAGGGGGCTGTTGCAGGCACTGCTGGCGTGGGGCGCGGAGCGGTACGGGCGGTAACCTTCGGCGGTTGAAAACGGCGACGCGATGCAGGGCATGCGCGTCGCCAGTCAGCAGGCCTCAGTTGCCAGCGTTGCTGTTGATCTGCGCGAGGGTGAGTTCACGCAGCAGCTCGCGCTCTTCCTGGTGCTTGTCTTCCAGCAGGCCTTGCTGCAGGTTCAACTCGTCCTGAAGCGGGTGGTCCTTGCTGGCTAGTTCAAGCACACGCATGCGGAAGCGTGCCTCTATTTCGGCAAAACGATCGGCATGTTCGACCCGCAGGCGCGTGGTCCAGTCGCTATTCGCCAGCATATAGTCGATCAGTGCATCGCTCAGTTCACTTTGGCGGACCTTTTCCAGCACGCTGGCCAGTTCACCGGCCGCCAGGTTCGCGGCACCTCGGAAACGCATTCTGTCGGAAAGCGGCAGGTCCAGCTCCCTGGCCAGTTCGCGGCGGTAGGCCAGTCTCACCGAGACGTGGTCACCCGAGCCAGTCCTGTGTTTGGCCAGTTCCTCCAGCTGATTGATGCGGAACAGTTGCAACAGGCGTCGGTGCAGTGCTTTCAGTGTATCGCCAGCGTCGATCAGCAGGTGCTGGTTCATCAGGTACAGTTCGATATCGTTGAATGTCTGCAGTGCACCATCATGGCAGGTGGGCACCACCTTGGTCACCGGGTCAGGCAAGGCGTCCACGGCGATTTGCTCCATGGTCGCGCGTTCTATCTCGTTGCTGGCTGCCGCCACCAGAACCAGGCGCACCCGCTCGCAGAAGGTGGTTCGGGTTTTGGGATCGGCGTAGGGAGCGGCATTGTGCAAACGGCCCACCAGGCGCAGCAGGTCACTGCCCTCCAGGCGTGCCCAGCAGTCCTGCAAGGCCTCGTTCTGTGCCTCGTTGCCGAGCATCCAGTCCTCCAGCCTGGGCGTATCGTCGCCGAGCAGGGGGAAGTGAGGGTGATCGAGGGAGCCTTCGCTCGAGGAATCGACCAGCTGCAGGTTACCGGGGATATCCAGGGCGAAGGAGTAGCTGTGCTGGCTGTCCGAGAATGCCCGCACGCGCAGGATGGTATCGAGTGGTAAGGGGTTGTCGAACAGCGCGATCGACGAAATCGGCATCGGGTTGTTCAAGTTCGACAGGATGTGCTCGGGCAACTGGCTGATATTGTTCGAGCTCAAGTCCAGCAGCTCGAGGGGCAGCAGGCTGTCACACCAGCTTGGCCAAGCCTGGAGGTTCATGTTGGTCAGCGCCAGTGATTGCAGGTTGTGGGATAACTGTGCTGGCACCTGGTTGATGGTCCCCACACGGTTGCCGGACAGGTCTATCGAGGTGAGCTGTTCCAGCCGTGCGAACACTTCCAGCATGGACTGGTCGATCTCCAGGCCCATGTTGCGAAACTCCAGGAAAGTAAGCTGCGGCAGGCGCATCAGGGCCGAGGCCAGTGCTGGGGTGGCTGCCTGGTGGCCATCGATGGTCAACCGGGTGACATTGGGAAAGCGCCGCAACAGTTCATCGAGCTGCGAAGCGCTGCCACGCAGACGGGTCAGGCTCAACGCCCGTACGCGCTCGCCGAAGAACGCTGGAAGCCGTCGGGGAAAATGCTCGATGGCCACATCCTCGAGGTGCAGGCGCAGGTATAGCTGGCCCCGCTCCTGCTGCTGCCAGAACTCACTGATCGCGGTGCCGATGCGCTGCCTGTCCGCCAATGCTTCCTGGGTCAGCGGGTTGCGCGAACTGGAGGCGTGGGCCCAGCCATCGATCGCATCACGCATCTGCTGGCGCTCATTGCGGATACGGGTGAGTTGCTCGGTAAGCGCGGCAGACTGGTCGGTGCTGATACCGGACATGTCGACACGCTCATTGAGCAGCAAGCGCTGCAGGTCGTTCTCATTGATGCTGTTGCCCTGCAGCGAGATAACCGGCGGGGTGGCCATGGTGCCTGCTTCATTGAGCAGGAACGAAGGCAACGACCTGAGGTTGTTGTCGCGCAGGGACAAGTGGGCGATGCGCCCAAGGGCATCGCTGCCAATGCCGATGGGCCATTGAGACAACTGCATCTGGTTCAGGCCCAGGTAATCCAGGGACAGTTCGTGGAAACTCGGGCTGTTGTTCTGTGCCACGCGATTGCCGCTCAAGTCCAGGTAGCGCAATTGGCCGAGCCCCGACAGCAGGCTCAGGTCGCTTTCGGACAGCGCGATGTTCTGGTTGGTCAACGTCAGCCGCTGCAAGCCCGGCAGGGTCTCGGTAATGGTAGGAATGCTGAACAGGAAGGAGGATGGGGTGGCCCTGGGATCATAGGCCCGGCTGATTTCCAGGGACTCGATCTGTGGCATCTGCCTGAGCAGGCGTTGCAACAGGCGCTCGTTCTGCGCCCAGCCTGCCAGGGCGCCCGAAGGCAGGTCGACCAGGCTGAGGCTGCGCACGCGGGTATTGAAGAAGTCGGGCAAGGTCAGAGGAATGTCGGCCAGAGGAACGCGGGTAATCCGTAGCTCGGCGGCATGCCCGGCGCTTTCGTCCAGCGCGACGTCGTACCAGTGTTGCAGGATCGCTTCACGCAGGTTGTCGTAGTCGCGTGCTGCCTGGTCGGTTGCCGGGGAAATGGCTTCGCTCCAGTCATCCAGCCGGCTTAGCAGTTCGTTGCGTTGTTCAAGCAACACCTGCAGATGTTCGAGGATCTGCAGCGGTGTACGGCCGGTGCCGGTGAGTGCCAGCAGTATCTGGTCTGCCGAGCGGCCGGTATGCGTGACCAGCCCTGTGGCTTCGACGGCTTCGAGCAGGCGTTGACGGGTAACGCCTTGTGCGGCCGCGCCGCCGCCACTGAGCGGGTAGCCCAGGCGGCCATCGGCCAGGCGCATGGGCGAGCGGTAGCCGGGGCGCACCGGCTGCATGCCCAGAAGCGCCCGCAGTGCCGGGCGGGGTAGCAACGGGCTTTCCTGGACCAGGCGCTCAAGGGCCTGCTGGTCGGCGATTTCCATTGCGGTCATGGCTGCCGGCAGCGCCTTGTACAAGGCCGCGTAGAGGCTTGGGTAGAGGCTGATGGCTGCACCCGGCTGGCTATCGTCGTGGACGATGTACCCTGCCTCGGCATGGGTAATGGTCTTGTACGGATGCCCGTCCAGCGGGCCCAGCTCATAGTCCTGAGCCGGCCACGACAGGCGCTGCAGCAGCCTCACCCGGGTTTCGGCCGGCCAGCCCGGTAGCTGCGCCAGGGTATGCACGATCAATCGGTCGCTGTCCCAGTTCGGTACGCAGGACAGGTACAGCCCTTCGTAGGCGCGGGCAAGACGGATCTGGTGCCGGTAGACACGCAGTTCTTCGCTGAGGCGCAGCGGCACCTTGCCGCTGTCGAGCAACTGCAGTTCGCTGGTATCGGCGGCGCGCGCCAGTTCGTTGGCGAACACCGCCGGCAGCTGGGGGTAAACCCGCTGGAGGGCTTCGGCGCCCGGTGCGAGGGTAATCGGCAAGGTGCTGTAAGCCCTGTGGAATTCGGCAGGGCGAGTGCTGCTATCGGGTAGCAGGCGGAGGCTGTCGTCCAGCTTGAAGCGTTGCAGGGTATCTTCGAGCAAGGCTGGCAGCCGCTGGTTCGCTGCCAGGGCCCGGCGCAGTTGCTCTTCGTCGCAGCCGCTGAGGGCCACGATGCGTTGCAGGGTCGTCTCGTCGAAATGCGCGTTCAAATGGCCGATACGACGCAACAGCTGCATGCCTGACCAACTCAGCGGTCGATCCGTTTCCAGCAACCAGGCGCCGGCGCCATTGTGCCGTACGGGTGGTTGATAGCGGCGAGGATTTTGCGGGTGCTGCAGGCGATACTCCCCGCTGGCTGCGGCCTGCTCGACGATGTACTGGTCGCCCTGCACAACCAACCAGTGCCTGCCGTCGTGCTGGCGTAGGCCGAACGCGTCTGCTTCCAGGCCTTCGGGCAGTCTCTCGCTGCTCTGGTAGGGCGCCAGGTCGGGTTTCCACAGGCGAACCTGGCCATCGGCTGTTTCCACATCTTCCAGTTCCTCGATGAATGACGGCGTTTCCACCGGAATACGCTCTATTTCTGCTTCCTCATCATCGCTGGCGACAGGCTCCTGCCCCTCCACGACAGCGCCGGCCTCACCGCCCTGTGCGCCCCTCAATGCCTTGGCTGCCGCGCTGAGCGCGGCCATCAGCGCCACGTTCTCGACCACATCGACCAAGTAGCCATAGGCAATGTCGCGCTCGTCGTTTTCCCAGGCCTCGATGCCGTCATACACCTCGAAGGCCAATTGAGTCACACACACGGCCAGCATGGCCTCACCCAGCCCAGGCACGAAGAACCCGGCGATGTTCAAGGCGGTCAGCACGCGCCCCGCTATCAGTTCCCGGTGCGCCTGAGCGGTGCGCCGGTCGACGATCTCGGTTGGTATGGCATGAAACAGCACATCCTGTTCATGGCGCTGGGTTTTCTGGAAGGCCATGACGCCCTGGAATGCGTGGCTGAATGGTTTTGCCACCGGATACAGGGCGGCATGCAGGTCCGCAACAGGCTCGCGGATCCCTCGGGTACTCCAGCCCAGTGGCGTGAGTCGGTCCTTGAGCCGGGCGATGACTGATGGTTTGTCGCGGTCGCCGATGTGTTTGTCCAGATAGTGGATATCGGCCTGCAGCCTGTCGCCGAGCTCGGCCAGCAAGGCTTGCTGGCTGGTGAACTCCTTGAGGGGCAGCGTGCTGTCTTGCGGGATATACAGGGCCACGGCCTGATGATCGGCTGCCTGCAGGGTGATGAGCACGACGCCGGTCAGTTCCGCTTCCCACAAGTCGAGCAAGCTGAACGTTACGGTCGAGTCGGCCGCCGTCGCCTGGTCAAGCGGCGCGGCGAGGGCGGCGCTGTACAGCGTTTCGCTGATGTCCCCCTTGAGCCGGGCGAAATGCAGCGACTGCCTGAACGCCGAGACTTCGGCGCGCCCCAAGGTTTCATAGACGGCCAGTGCGGCTGCGTCGGCGTCTGCCTGGGGCATGCCCCCAGGGTAATAGATGGCATGCACCTGTTCATGGTATTTGCCGCCGATGTCCAGGGTGCGGCACAAGTCGGCAAACGCTTCGGCGGTGATACCCACGGCATTGGTGATCGGCACCGTGCCCATGAAGCGCCGGTGATCAAGGATGACCGATTTCTCCAACAAGGCACCGGGCGCGTCCATGCCATGCTCGGCAGCGGCGGCCTGGTCAAAGTTGTGCAGCGCGCAGTGCAGCAGCGAGCGGGTGGCCCGGTCGATCGCCTGACGGCTGTCGATCGCATTGGCGGTGTCAATCAGGCGGGCATCGACCAGATAGGTGTGGCGTACGTCCAGGTCCAGCCCGAAGCGCTGCTTGATCGCATCGGTCAGCGTTGCGCTGGCGTAGGTTTCCAGGTCTGGTAGGCGCTCGAACAGTTTGTCTACCTGCGCCTGATGCCCGCGGTGGCGTGCATGTTCTTCCTGCCAGGCAGTGGCGACGTCCGGTTGCTGCTGGATAGCTGCCGGCAGCCAGGCGGGGGCCTGTTGCCAGTTGCGCATCGCGCGGTGGGTTTCGGGCGGGGCAAGCTTGAGCCAGGCGGGGATCTTGCGTTCGATGGTGGCGTAGTGAACGCCAGGTTGGGAAATCGCTGGGTTTGGCATATCGGCGGCCTTGCTTGAAAGGGCAAGGGACTATCACCGGGTGGCCTGGCCCGTGTGAGGTAGATATGTCTGCCGCTGCGCAGCGGACGTATCAGCGAGGACGGTGCTGAAAGCGCAATTCAGGTTTATGATGGCCCACGGCCGAATAATCCTCACACGGAGTGCGCAATGCAGACCCTGTACCCGCAGATCAAACCCTACGCCCGGCACGATCTGGCCGTGGAAGCGCCGCATGTGCTGTATGTCGACGAAAGCGGCTCGCCAGAAGGTCTGCCGGTGGTATTCATCCACGGTGGCCCGGGGGCTGGCTGCGACGCCCAGAGCCGTTGCTACTTCGACCCGACGCTGTATCGCATCATCACCTTCGACCAGCGCGGCTGTGGCCGCTCCACGCCGCATGCGAGCCTGGAGAACAACACCACCTGGCACCTGGTCGAGGACCTGGAGCATATCCGCGAGCACCTCGGCATAGACAAGTGGGTGCTGTTCGGCGGCTCTTGGGGCTCTACCCTGGCCCTGGCCTACGCCCAGACCCACCCTGAGCGGGTGCATGGCCTGATCCTGCGCGGCATCTTCCTGTGCCGTCCCCAGGAGATCCACTGGTTCTACCAGGAGGGCGCCAGCCGGCTGTTCCCCGACTACTGGCAGGACTATATCGCGCCAATCCCGCCGGAAGAGCGCGGCGACCTGGTTGCGGCCTTCCACAAGCGCCTGACTGGCAACGACCAGATCGCCCAGATGCACGCCGCCAAGGCCTGGTCCACCTGGGAAGGCCGCACTGCCACCCTGCGCCCCAATCCGCTGGTGGTCGACCGCTTCTCCGAGCCGCAACGCGCCTTGTCGATCGCCCGCATCGAATGCCACTACTTCATGAACAACGCGTTCCTCGAGCCGGACCAGCTGATCCGCGACCTGCCGAAGATTGCCCACCTGCCGGCGGTGATCGTGCACGGTCGTTACGACGTGATCTGCCCGCTGGACAATGCCTGGGCGCTGCACCAGGCCTGGCCGAACAGTGAGCTGAAGGTGATTCGCGATGCCGGCCACGCGGCTTCCGAGCCCGGCATCACCGATGCCCTGGTGCGTGCTGCCGACCAGATGGCCCGACGCTTGCTCGACCTGCCGCTGGAAGAAGCATGAGGGGCCTGCTGCAGCGCGTGCGTGGCGCACGGGTCGAGGTGGCTGGGGAAATCGTCGGCGCCATCGACCAGGGGTTGCTGGTGCTGGTGGCGGTCGAACCCGGGGATTCGCCCGAGCATGCCGACAAGCTCTTGCACAAGCTGTTGAACTACCGGGTATTCAGCGATGAGCAGGGCAAGATGAACCTGTCGCTGAAAGATGTTGGCGGCGGGCTGTTGCTGGTTTCCCAGTTCACCCTGGCGGCGGATACCCGCAATGGCATGCGTCCGAGCTTCTCGACGGCGGCGCCACCGGCCCTCGGTGCCGAGTTGTTCGACTATCTTTTGCAGCAGGCCAAGGCCCGGCATGGCGACGTGGCGAGCGGGCAATTCGGCGCGGACATGCAAGTACACTTGGTCAATGATGGCCCCGTAACATTTATGTTACAAATATGAGGTCGAAAAACCCCCTGTTCACAGGAAAACAAGGGGTTTTGTACGATAAATAGTTGTTCCAGCCTGATGCGTTGTAACGCGACCTGCTGGATAATCGCGCGCTGCATGGACCTGCGTTCGCAGGTTCGTTTCACTTTGACTCGAGCATTGTCTGGATCCGTTTGGGGAATCATTACGCCCTCACGGGGTCCGAACAGTGCTCGCCAACCCGGCATTTGTCGCTGGCCGTTGGTTTCATGATCTGTTTTCGGCGAGGGTTGCTCGTGATTGTTAGTCCACAAAAAGCATCAAGAATCCCCGGCAACGGGCTGCGCAAGGCTCTGATGGCCAGTGTGGCACTGGTCGGCCTGATGAGCGCGGGCCAGCTGTGGGCATTCAATCTTGACGATGTTGCAGCCAAGGCAAAGGATCTGGCCGGCCAGAAGTACGAAGCCCCAAAAAGCAACCTGCCGGCAGTGTTCCGCGACATGAAGTTCGCGGATTACCAGAAAATCCACTTCCTGCAGGAAAAGGCCGAGTGGGCCAAGGACAAGACCCCCTTCAAGCTGTCGTTCTATCACCAGGGCATGCACTTCGACACGCCGGTGAAGATCAACCAGGTCACCGCCACCAAGGTCGAGGAAATCAAGTACGACCCGAGCCGCTTCGAGTTCGGTGACGTGCCGCACGACCCGGAAACCACCAAGAACCTGGGTTACGCTGGTTTCCGCGTGCTGTATCCGATCAACAAGGCCGACAAGCAGGACGAGATCATGACCCTGCTTGGCGCCAGCTATTTCCGTGTGGTCGGCAAGGGCCACGTGTACGGCCTGTCGGCGCGTGGCCTGGCCATCGACACCGCGCTGCCGTCGGGCGAGGAATTCCCGCGCTTCACCGAGTTCTGGGTGGAGAAGCCCAAGCCGACCGACAAGCACCTGGTGATCTACGCGCTGCTCGATTCGCCGCGCTCCACCGGCGCCTACAAGCTGACCCTGCGCCCTGGCAACGACACCGTGGTCGACGTGCAGTCCCGCGTGTTCCTGCGTGATCACGTCAGCCGCCTGGGCATCGCCCCGTTGACCAGCATGTACCTGTTCGGCCCCAACCAGCCGTCCAAGGTCCTCAACTATCGCCCGGCCCTGCATGACTCCGAAGGCCTGTCGATCCATGCTGGCAATGGCGAGTGGCTGTGGCGCCCGCTGAACAACCCGAAACACCTTGCCGTGAGCAACTTCAGCGTCGAGAACCCGCGCGGGTTCGGCCTGATGCAGCGCCAGCGCGCCTTCAGCGACTACGAAGACCTCGACGACAACTACCAGAAGCGTCCGAGCGCCTGGATCGAGCCGAAGGGTGACTGGGGCAAGGGTACCGTCGACCTGGTGGAAATCCCGACCGCCGACGAAACCAACGACAACATCGTGGCGTTCTGGAGCCCGGAGAAGCTGCCTGAGCCAGGCAAGCCGTTCGAGTACGCCTACCGCCTGCACTGGACCATCGACGAGCCGAAGTTCCAGGCCCCCGAGCTGGGCTGGGTCAAGCAGACCCTGCGCTCGACCGGTGACGTCAAGCAATCCAACCTGATTCGTCAGCCTGACGGCAGCGTGGCCTTCCTGGTCGACTTCGCCGGCCCGGCGCTGGCGGCCTTGCCGGAAGACACCGCCGTGCGCAGCCAGATCAGCGTCGGCGACAACGCCGAGGTGGTCGAGAACAACCTGCGCTATAACCCTGAGACCAAGGGCTGGCGCCTGACCCTGCGGCTGAAGGTCAAGGAAGCCAACAAGTCGACCGAAATGCGTGCCGCGCTGGTGCGTGACGTGCCGGTCGAAACCACCAAGCCTGCCGCGGAAGCCAAGCAGGACAAGGCCGCAGCCAAGCATGCCAAGGCCGACAAAGCCGCCAAGGCCGAACAACCTGCCGCCGATGCGGCGCCCACCAACGGGACCCCGGCCACCACCGAGAAGGTGCTGACCGAGACCTGGAGCTATCAGTTGCCTGCCGATGAGTAACTCAAGCGCAAGGCCGGAATCGCTGCGCGAATACCTGGCCCACCTACCACTGAGCGACGAGCAACGGGCGGAACTCGCCAGCTGCACGTCCTTCAGTGAGCTGCACCAACGCCTGGCGGCCAACCCGGCCGCCAGCTCTGCCGAGGCCGTGCAGGCCTCGGTGGGCCCGCGCCTGACCGTAGGCAGCGCCGCCGAGCTGGAAGACGCCGAAATGCTCGGCGTCGACGGCAGCGGCCGCCTGTGCCTGAAGATCGCCCCGCCGATCAAGCGCACCAAGGTAGTGCCCGAGCCGTGGCGTACCAACGTGCTGATCCGCATGTGGCGGCGCATGACCGGCCGTGCCAATGCGCCGCAGCCGCCCAAGCGCGAGCTGCCGCCGGCACGCTGGCGCACGGTCGGTTCGATCCGCCGTTACATCCTGTTGGCGCTGATGATCGGCCAGACCATCGTCGCCGGCTGGTACATGAAGGGTATCCTGCCGTACCAGGGCTGGTCGTTCGTGGACTTCGACGAAGTCGCCAACCAGCCGCTGTGGGACACCGTGGTGCAGGTATGGCCGTATGCCCTGCAAACCTCCATCCTGGTTCTGTTCGGCATCCTGTTCTGCTGGGTGTCGGCAGGGTTCTGGACCGCACTGATGGGCTTCCTCGAGTTGCTCACCGGGCGTGACAAATACAAGATCTCGGGGAGCAGCGCCGGTAATGAGCCGATCGCGCCCGAGGCGCGCACTGCGCTGGTGATGCCGATCTGCAACGAAGACGTACCGCGGGTGTTCGCCGGCCTGCGTGCGACGTTCGAGTCGGTAGCCGCCAGCGGCAACCTCGACCGTTTCGACTTCTTCGTGCTCAGCGACACCAACGACACCGACATCGCCGTGGCCGAGCAACAGGCCTGGCTCGACGTGTGCCGCGAAACCAAAGGCTTCGGCCGTATCTTCTACCGCCGCCGTCGGCGTCGGGTGAAGCGCAAGAGCGGCAACCTCGACGACTTCTGCCGTCGCTGGGGTGGCGAGTACAAGTACATGGTCGTGCTCGACGCCGACAGCGTCATGAGCGGCGAGTGCCTGAGCAGCCTGGTGCGCCTGATGGAGGCCAACCCGGACGCCGGCATCATCCAGACCGGGCCGAAAGCCTCCGGCATGGACACCCTGTACGCGCGCCTGCAGCAGTTCGCCACCCGCGTGTATGGCCCGCTGTTCACCGCCGGCCTGCACTTCTGGCAGCTGGGCGAGTCGCACTATTGGGGCCACAACGCGATCATCCGCATGAAGCCGTTCATCGAGCACTGCGCCCTGGCGCCGTTGCCGGGCAAGGGGGCGTTCGCCGGTGCGATCCTGTCCCACGACTTCGTCGAGGCCGCGTTGATGCGCCGCGCCGGTTGGGGCGTGTGGATCGCCTACGACCTGCCGGGCAGCTACGAAGAATTGCCGCCGAACCTGCTCGACGAGCTCAAGCGTGACCGCCGCTGGTGCCACGGCAACCTGATGAACTTCCGCCTGTTCCTGGTCAAGGGCATGCACCCGGTGCACCGCGCGGTGTTCCTCACCGGGGTCATGTCGTACCTGTCGGCGCCGTTGTGGTTCCTGTTCCTGGTGCTGTCGACCGCGCTGTTGGCGACCAACACGTTGATGGAGCCGCAGTACTTCATCGAGCCGTACCAGCTCTACCCGCTGTGGCCGCAGTGGCATCCGGAGAAGGCCGTGGCGCTGTTCTCCACCACCATCGTGCTGCTGTTCCTGCCCAAGCTGCTCAGCGTCATCCTGATCTGGGCCAAGGGCGCGACCGAGTTCGGTGGGCGGATCAAGGTCACCCTGTCGATGCTGATGGAGATGCTGTTCTCCATGCTGCTGGCGCCGGTGCGCATGATCTTCCATACCCGCTTCGTGCTGGCCGCGTTCCTCGGCTGGGCGGCGACCTGGAACTCGCCGCAGCGTGACGACGACTCCACGCCCTGGAGCGAAGCCGTGCGCCGGCATGGCCCACAGACCTTGCTGGGGATTGCCTGGGCGGCGCTGGTGGCCTGGCTGAACCCGAGCTTCCTGTGGTGGCTGGCGCCCATCGTCGGTTCGCTGGTGCTGTCGATCCCGGTTTCGGTGATTTCCAGCCGCACTCGCCTGGGCCTGGCGGCCAAGGACGAGAAGCTGTTCCTCATCCCCGAGGAATACGCCACCCCGCAGGAGCTGCTGGCGACCGACCAGTACACCCACGAAAACCGCTGGCATGCCCTGCATGATGGCTTCGTGCGCGCTGTGGTCGACCCGCGGCAGAACGCCCTGGCCTGCGCCATGGCCACGGCCCGTCACGGCCAGGCGGCACCGATCGAGGCGCTGCGTGCCGAGCGTGTGGCCAAGGCGATGGAGGTCGGGCCGAAGGGGCTGGACCTCAACACCCGCCTGGCCCTGCTCAGCGACCCGGTGGCGCTGAGCCGCCTGCACGAACAGGTGTGGGCGGAGCACAATGCGGCGTGGATCGATGTGTGGCGTGCATCGATAAAGAACGACCCGCATTCGCCGCTGTTGCCGCTGCATCCGGAGAATGAAGGCCAGCCGGCACTCGTCGGCGCCTGATCGGGCCTCTTCGCGGGCACGTCGGATCGCCGCACCGCCGCTCCCACAGGTACAGCGCATGCCTCAACGGCTGTGCAGTACCTGTGGGAGCGGCGGTGCGGCGATCCGACGTGCCCGCGAAGCTTTTAGGGCCTTGCCTCGATTTTGGCCAACAAAGTCCCCCCCAGCTCTAGGTCCCCGGGCCGCCATGCGTTAGCATCCCTCTCCGATATGCCGCATCGGCCAGTACGGCCGTGCCAACAATAAGATTCGCTACTTTTCTTGTTAGGGGACCTGGTGATGATCAAGAAATACCTTTCGCGACTGCTGGTCGGTGTCACCGCCCTGGTCGCGGTGACTGCGGCCCAGGCGGGGGCCATCGATGACGCGGTCAAGCGCGGCACCCTGCGGGTGGGCATGGACCCGACCTACATGCCGTTCCAGATGACCAACAAGCGTGGCGAGATCATCGGCTTCGAGGTCGACATCCTCAAAGCCATGGCCAAGTCCATGGGCGTCAAGTTCGAGCCGGTCTCCACCGCCTATGACGGCATCATCCCGGCCCTGCTGACCGACAAGTTCGACATGATCGGCAGCGGCATGACCCTGACCCAGGAACGCAACCTGCGCCTGAACTTCAGCGAACCCTTCATCGTGGTCGGCCAGACCCTGCTGATCCGCAAGGAGCTGGCGGGCGAGATCAAGTCGTACAAGGACCTGAACAACGAAAAGTACCGCCTGACTTCCAAGCTGGGCACCACCGGTGAAATGGTCGCCAAGAAGCTGATCGGCAAAGCCAAGTACCATGGCTACGACAACGAGCAGGAAGCGGTAATGGACGTGGTCAACGGCAAGGCTGATGCCTTCGTCTACGACGCGCCTTACAACGTCGTCGCCGTGGACAAGGCCGGTGCCGGCAAGCTGCTGTTCCTCGAAGAACCCTTCACCTACGAGCCGCTGGCCTTCGGCCTGAAGAAAGGCGACTACGACAGCATCAACTTCATCAACAACTTCCTGCACCAGATCAAGCACGACGGGACCTACGATCGTATTCACGACAAGTGGTTCAAGAACAAGGACTGGCTGAAGGAAATGGAATAAGGCCCAGGCCACAAGCCCGGCTTTATGACCCCGACGCGCAGGCAAACCCTGCGCGTTCGCATTTACGGAAGTACCCCACGTGATCAAACACAAGAAAGCCCAGTGGCCCTGGCATGGCCTGACCGCTCTGGTCCTGGTGGGCCTGGCGTTCAGCCTGTACCTGGCCACCTCGATGATTTCCTACGAGTGGCGCTGGAACCGCGTACCGCAGTACTTCGCCTACAAGGCCGAGGAAGCCCAGCGCGCCGCCGGTTACGGTACCGTGCAGGAGATCGTCATCTCAGGTGACAGCGCTCGCGTCACGCTGAAGGACGAGAACGGTGACGAGCAGGTGCTCGACGTGGCCAAGGACAGCCTGCAACTGGCCCGTGGCGATGATGTCGCCGAAGGAGACCAGGTTGGCGTTACCCGCCACTGGGCCGCCGGCCCACTGGCCTGGGGCCTGTGGACCACCCTGTGGATTTCGGTGGTGTCCGGTGCCCTGGGCCTGGTCATCGGCCTGTTCGCCGGCCTTTGCCGGCTGTCCAGCAACCCGACCTTGCGTGACCTGTCGACGGTCTATGTCGAACTGGTGCGCGGTACTCCGCTGCTGGTCCAGATCTTCATCTTCTACTTCTTCATCGGCACCGTGCTCAACCTGTCCCGCGAGTTTGCCGGGGTGGCCGCGCTGGCGCTGTTCACGGGCGCCTACGTGGCCGAGATCGTGCGTGCCGGTGTGCAGTCCATCGCCAAGGGCCAGAACGAAGCCGCCCGCTCGCTGGGCCTGAATGCGGGCCAGTCGATGCGCCATGTGATCCTGCCGCAGGCGTTCAAGCGTGTGCTGCCGCCGTTGGCCGGCCAGTTCATCAGCCTGGTCAAGGACACCTCGCTGGTCTCGGTGATCGCCATCACCGAACTGACCAAGAGTGGCCGCGAGGCCATCACCACTTCGTTCTCGACCTTCGAGATCTGGTTCTGCGTGGCAGGCCTGTACCTGCTGATCAACCTGCCGCTGTCGCACCTGGCCAGCCGGCTCGAGCGGAGGCTTGCGCAAAGTGATTGAAGTCCGTGACCTGCTGAAAGTCTTCGACACCCGTGGCCACGTGGTCCGCGCTGTGGATAACGTCACCACCCAGGTCGCCAAGGGCGAAGTGGTGGTGGTGCTCGGCCCGTCGGGTTCGGGCAAGTCGACCTTCCTGCGTTGCCTCAACGGCCTGGAGCATTTCGACCAGGGCCATGTGGCCATCGACGGCCTGCAACTGGCCGACCCGAAGACCGACATCAACGCCTACCGCCGCGAAGTCGGCATGGTGTTCCAGCACTTCAACCTGTTCCCGCACATGACCGTGCTGGAAAACCTGTGCCTGGCGCAGAAGGTGGTGCGCAAGCGCAACAAGGCCGAGCGCGAGGCCAAGGCCCGGGCGCTGCTGGAGAAAGTCGGCATTGCGCAGAAGGCCAACGAATACCCGTCACGCCTGTCCGGCGGCCAGCAGCAGCGGGTGGCGATTGCCCGTGCCCTGGCCATGGACCCGAAAGTGATGCTGTTCGACGAGCCGACCTCGGCGCTGGATCCGGAAATGGTCGGCGAGGTGCTGGACGTGATGAAGACCCTCGCCCAGGAAGGCATGACCATGGTCTGCGTCACCCATGAAATGGGCTTTGCCCGCGAAGTGGCGGACCGCGTGCTGTTCTTCGACCATGGCAAGTTGCTGGAAGACTCGCCGCCAGCGGCATTCTTCGCAGCGCCGAAGGACCCACGCGCGCAGGCCTTCCTGCGCCAGGTGCTGTAACCACCGGGGCGCTTTGCGCACCTTTCGCGGCACAAGGCCGCTCCTACCGGGAAAAGCGCGCGACCCCAGGGGAAATCGCGATCACCTGCAGGAGCGGCCTTGCGTCGCGAAAGGGCTGCAAGGCAGCCCCGGCAATCTCAAATGCTGAACCGCCTCACCATCCCCCGCAGCTGTTGCCCCAACTGCTCCAGCTCGCCGCTCGAAGCCGCCGTCTGTTCACTGGCCGCGCTGGTCTGATCCGACACGTCCCGCACATTCAGCACACTACGGTTGATCTGCTCGGCAACCACGCTCTGTTCTTCACTGGCCGTGGCGATCTGCTGGTTCATGCCCTGGATGCTCGACACCGTGTCGGTGATCTGGCTCAACGCATGCCCGGCCCGGCGGCTCAGTTCCACGCTTTGCTCGGTCAGGCTCTTGCTGTTGTCCAGTAGTCGGGTCACTTCGTCGGTGCCATTGTGCAAGCTGTCGATCAGTTGGCCAATTTCTTCGGTCGCGGTCGACGTGCGCTGGGCCAGGCCACGGACTTCATCGGCCACCACGGCAAAGCCGCGCCCGGCCTCACCGGCCCGCGCCGCTTCGATCGCTGCGTTCAGGGCCAGCAGGTTGGTCTGTTCGGACACCGACTTGATCACATCGAGGATGCTGCCGATGCGCTGGCTTTCGCCGGCCAGGTGCTGCATTGCCGCCAGGCAGTGGTCCATCTGCCCGGCCAGCTGTTCGATCCGGCCGATGGCCTCGGCCACCACCTGGTCGCCCATCTGCGCCTGCTGGTCGGCATTGGTCGCAGCCAGCGAGGCCTGTTCGGCGTTCTGCGCGACTTCCTGCACCGTGGCGCTCATCTGGTTCATGGCGGTGGCCACCTGGTCGGTTTCCTCGCGCTGCTGGTTGATGCGCAGCTTGGTATCCTCGCTGCTGGTGGCCAGCTCCGAGGCCGCCTGTGACAGTTGGCCGACACCCTGGTCGATACCGCCGATCAGCTCGCGCAGGCTCAAGGTCATGTCGCGCATGCTGCTTTGCAGCTGGCCCATCTCGTCACGGCGCTGCACGGCTTCGACCTGGCTCAGGTCGCCCTTGGCAATGCGCGCGGCTACGGCCAGGGTCTGGCGCAGCGGCTGGGTAATCTGCAAGGTGATCAGCCAGCCGGCCACGACACCCACCAGCAGCGCCAGCAATGCCACGCTGGTCAGCAGCGAGCGGGCGGCCAGGGCTTCGCTGTCGCGTTGCTCGACCTTGCGCTTGCCCAGTTCCAGGCTTACGGCACGCAATTCGTCGCCCATGGTTTCCAGGTTGTTCTGCAGCTGCTCGACGCGCACGGCGGCGCGGCGGTACTGGTCCAGGCTGGCCCGGTACTTGGCCAGTTCGGCCCCAGGCTGTTCGCTCAGGGCGCGGGGCAAGCCCAGCGGGGCAAGGCCCCTGAGCAGTTGTTCAAGGCTGCTGTCAGCGGCATCGAGGGCGCTGTTTCCTACCTTGGCGAAGTCCTCGACGGGAGAAAAGGTGTAGGCCGGCACCAGGCTCTGCTGGTTGGCACCGTCGATATGCCGGCTTACGGTGTCCATCAGGCCGAGTACGCCTCTTTGCTGGCTATCGGTACCCATCCTCAGCAAGGCCTGGGTCTGCAGTTCGTCGATCGCATCGTTGAGTTTCTGCTCCTGGGCCTGCATGGCCTGGCGCAGGGCAATACGGTCAGCGACGCTGCGTTGCAGTTCGCTGAAATCGTCACGCAGGCGCTGCAGCAAGGCCAGCTTTTCGCTGAGTATCTGCCGTGATTCGTCGACGTTGCTGCGTTGCTGCAGGGTGGTCAGCCTGTCGTTCAGCTGATCGAGAATGCTGATTATCCGCGATCGGCTGGTGTCGTCGTTGAGGACTCGGTAGGTGATGCGCTCTGCGCGCAGGTCCTTGGTCAGGTCGTTGATCAGGCCGATCTCGCTGAGTTGCTGCGAGCGCACGATAGCGCCATCCAGCGCGCGCCAGCCGCTGATCGTAGTGGCCAGGGTAAGCAGCAGCACCACGGCAAAGCCGAGGGCCAGCTTGGCACCGACACTGATGTTGCCGAGCTTGCGGTTGAGGTAGCCGAGCATGGTGAGTCTCCGTGCAGTTGGGGGAGGGGGCCGGCGCATTGCCAGCATCACACCCCTGCCAATCGGCAGCGGAGTTGTAGGACTTGACCTGATAATCAGGTAGGAAATTTCACTTCAGCAAGTAGGAATGATGTGCCTGTGCTGGCCCCTTCGCGGGTAGACCCGCTCCCACCGGTACTGCACTGCCCTTGAGAGCGGTGGTATCCCTGTGGCAGCGGGTTTATCCGCGCAGAGGCCAGCACAGGCAGCCCATGGTTCAGGTCAGAGCCTGAACCGCCCCACCAAGCCCTGCAGGTGGGTACCCAGGCGCGCCAGCTCCACGCTCGAGCTGGCCGTCTCTTCACTGGCCGCCGAGGTCTGGTCGGAAATGTCCCGCACATTCATCACGCTGCGGTTGATCTCCTCGGCTACGGCCGTCTGTTCTTCCGCCGCCGTAGCGATCTGCTGGTTCATCGCCTGGATCGACGACACCGTCCGGGTGATGGTTTCCAGCGAGCTGCCGGCGCGGCGGGTCAGTTCGACGCTGCTGTCGGTCAACTGGCGGCTGCTGTCCATCACGCTGGCCACGCGCTGGGTGCCGCTTTGCAGGCCGGCGATCAGCTCTTCGATTTCTTCGGTGGATTGCTGGGTTCGCTGGGCCAGGCTGCGTACTTCATCGGCAACCACGGCAAAGCCACGCCCGGCCTCGCCGGCACGGGCCGCCTCGATCGCCGCGTTGAGGGCCAGCAGGTTGGTTTGCTGGGCCACCGACTTGATGACATCGAGCACGCTGCCGATCTTGTCGCTCTCGGCCTTGAGCTGGTTCATCGCTTCGCTGGAATTGATCACTTCACCCGCCAGGCGCTCGATCTGCGCCACCGCCTCGCCCACCACGCGGTCACCTTCGCGGGCCTGCTGGTCGGCCATCAACGCGGCTTCCGAGGCCTGCTCGGCATTGCGTGCCACTTCGTGCACGGTGGCGGTCATCTGGTTCATCGCGGTCGCCACCTGATCGGTTTCGACCTTCTGGTTGTTGACCCCGGCGCTGGTCTGTTCGGTCACCGCCGACAGCTCCTCGGCAGCGCTGGCGATCTGCGTGACACCGTCGCCGATACCGCTGATCAGTTCGCGCAGGCCCTGGGTCATGCGCTGCATGCTGGCTTGCAACTGGCCGAGTTCGTCGCGGCGCTGGACCTGCTGCTGCTGGGTCAGGTCGCCACTGGCCACACGTTCGGCGGCGTGCAGGGTCTGGCGCAGCGGGATGATGATCTGCCGGGAAATGCTCCAGGCCGCCAGCAAGCCCAGGGCCAAGGCCAGCGCAGTGGCCAATGCCAGCAGGCGCTTGGCCTGGGCGGCGCCGGCATCGCGTACCTCGGTCTGCGAAGCGGTCATCGCCTGGCTGGTCTGCAGCAGCACCGTGCCGTGCTCAACCATGCTCTGCAGAGCATGCTCAGTGGCGGCCTGGGCATCGCCAAACTGGGTAAGCGCGTCGCGGTAGCCGGCCATGGCGGTGGCGGCATCGTCGAGGCTGGCAGCATGTTCTGCAGGTACCTTGGCCGGCAGCGCACGCAGCTCAGCCAGGGCCTGGTCAATCGCTTTCAATGCCGTTTGCTGGAAGTCGGCGTTGCCGCTGTAGGTGTAGCCGCGCACCTGGAAGCGCGCCTGCTGCAGCAATGCGCTCACTTCCACTGCATGCTGGTACTGGCTGATATCGCCGCCCTGTTGCAGCGCCCGTTGCACTTTGCCGACCAGTTCCGTCGCCTTGTCGGCGGTGTCGCCAAGCACACCGCGGCTGGCCTCGCGGCGCTGGCCGGCCTGCTTCAGCTCGCTGAACGCCTGCTGGTAGCCGCGCACGGCCTCACGCTGTTGCTCCAGCCGCTGGCGGTCGGCAGGTTGCTCGATCTGCGTGAGCATCAGTTGCACCTGGCGGTCGAGATTGCCCAAGGCTTTTTCCAGCTCTGCCACCGAGGCGTCGTCACGCTGGCGTTGGTATTGCTGGCGGGCGATGCGCAGTTCCTGGGTATATTGCTGGATGAGCGAGATGTTACCCAGCTTGTCGCCACGGTTGACGATGCTGTCCATGCCGTACCAGCCAGTCAGGGTAATGGCCAGGGTCAATAGCAGCACGAGGCCGAACCCCAGCCCCAGTTTGCGACTGACGCTCACGTTGCCCAACGATTGGGCGATCCATTGATACATGTGAAACTCCCTGGCCGGCTTGGCAGCACGATATCTGTTGTTGTTGCCAAGGCCATCGGCGCGCGGGAGGGAAACTTTATGGGTAAAAGTTGACTTGTTTGTCAGAATATTCGCGCGAGCAGCGCTGTCACCGCGGTCTCTACCCGCAGGATGCGCTCACCCAGTTGCACCGGCGCCAGGCCGGCCTTGCCCAACAGCTCCACTTCGTAGGGGATCCAGCCGCCCTCCGGGCCGATGGCCAGGGTCACCGCTTGCTCCACGGCACGCGGGCAGGCAGGGTAGGGGCCAGGGTGGCCGACCAGGCCCAGGGTGCCTGCGGCGATGGACGGCAGGCGGTCCTCGACGAACGGTTTGAAACGCTTTTCGATGATCACCTCCGGCAGCACGGTGTCGCGCGCTTGTTCCAGGCCGAGGATGAGGTTTTCGCGGATGCTGTCGGGGTGCAGGAAGGGCGTTTGCCAGAAACTTTTCTCGACCTTGTAGCTGTTCACCAGGATCAGCCGCGGTACGCCCAGGGTGGCTACGGTCTGGAACAGCCGACGCAGCATTTTCGGGCGGGGAACGGCGAGCACCAGGGTCAGTGGCAGCTTGGCCGGTGGTTGCTGGTCGAAGACGACTTCCAGTTCGGCCTCGTGGGTTTCCAGGCCCACCACCGTGGCCTTGCCCATCAGGCCGTTGATACGGCCCACGCGCAGGTTGTCGCCCACCGCCACGCGGTGAATCTCCTGCATGTGGGTGAAGCGCCGGTCGGCAAGAACGACGCGGTCGGCCGCGACGAAGTCGGCCTCTTCAAGGAGCAGCAGGTTCACGGTTGGGTCGCTGGTGGCTGGTCGTTATGGTCGTTGGTGGCGTGGGCTTCGCTGCGCTTGCGGATCAGGCTGCCGCATAGCACGCCGATCTCGAACAGCAGCCACATGGGCACCGCCAGCAGGGTCTGGGAGAAGATGTCCGGCGGGGTGAGGACCATGCCGACCACGAAACAGCCGATGATCACGTAGGGGCGGATCTTCTTCAGGTACTTCACGTCGACCACGCCGATCCACACCAGCAGTACCACCGCCACCGGGATCTCGAAGGCCACGCCGAAGGCGAAGAACAGCGTCATCACGAAGTCCAGGTAGCTGGCGATGTCGGTCATCATCGACACGCCTTCCGGCGTGGCGCTGGCGAAAAAGCCGAAGATCAGCGGGAACACCAGGAAATAGGCGAAGGCCATGCCGGCGTAGAACAACAGGATGCTCGACACCAGCAGCGGGATGGCGATGCGCTTTTCATGGCGGTACAGCCCGGGCGCGATGAAACCCCAGATTTGCTGCAGGATGAACGGGATCGCCAGGAACAGCGAGACGATCATGGTCAGCTTGAACGGCGTCAGGAACGGCGAGGCCACGTCGGTGGCGATCATCGTGGCATTGGCCGGCAAGTGTTCGCGCAGCGGTGCGGAGACCAGGGTGTAGATCTGCTGGGCGAAGGAGAACAGCCCGGCAAAGATCAGGAAAATGACGGCAACGCAGCGCAACAGGCGCGTACGCAGTTCGGTCAGGTGCGACACCAGTGGCATCGGCTGGTCGTGTTCCGGGTTCTCGCTCATGGGGCTCGCGGCGGTTGGGGCGGTTCGGCAGGGCTGGCTGGGGCGGCAGCGGCGTCCACCGGCCGGGGCTCGAGCCCGCCAGGGGGCTGCACGGTTGCACTGGTAACCGGCGGCTGGGCCGGTGGGGTCATCGGGTTGAGGATGCGCTTGGCTTCCTCTTCCATCTGCAGGATGTGTTCGTTGTGCAGCTGGCGACGGATTTCGTCGGCGCCGATTTCACGCTCCACTTCCATCTTGATGCTATTGAAGCTGCGCTTGAGCCGCCCGATCCACAGGCCTGCCGTGCGCGCGGCACCGGGCAGGCGCTCGGGGCCGAGCACCAGCAGGGCGACCAGGCCGACGAGCAGCAGCTCGCTGAAACTGATGCCGAACATGGGTCAGTCTTTCCGCTGCGGCTCTTGGACCGGCTGGGCCTGGCCTTCGATGGTGTGGCCCTGGCTCTGCTGGGCGGTGTTGTGCACGGGCGGAACGGGCTGGGCAGGCGGCGGGGTGTGCTCGGCCGGCTTGTTCTCTTCTTCGCTCATGGCCTTGCGGAAGCCCTTGATCGACTCGCCCAGGTCGCTGCCGAAGTTCTTCAGCTTCTTGGTGCCGAACACCAGGACCACGACGACCAGCAGGACGATCCAGTGTTTCCAGTCAAAGATACCCATTTCGTACTCCTGAAAAATGTGTGTACAGCAAATCGATCCGGCAACACGCTCCCTGTGGGAGCAGGCATGTCGAGGCGTCGAACCGCCGCGAACACCGGCGTAGCCGGTGCCATGCACCGCGTCGCATTCTTCGCGGGCACGCCCGCTCCCACAGGCGCCCGTCAGGCAGTAGGCGTTCGTGCGGCCTTCTCATCGTGCCCGGACAGCCCGAAACGGCGTTCCAGTTCATCCAGCACGGCTTGCGGGTGCTGGCCCAGTGCGCTGAGCATCACCAGGCTATGAAACCACAGGTCGGCAGTTTCGTAGATGACATCGCTGTAATCCTTGCTGAGTGCGGCGTCCTTGGCGGCGATGATCGTCTCCACCGATTCTTCGCCGAGCTTCTCGAGAATCTTGTTCAGGCCCTTGTGGTACAGGCTGGCCACGTAGGAGCTGTCGGGCGCCGCTTGCTTGCGTTCTTCAAGCACTTCGGCCAGGCGATTGAGGGTGTCGCTCATGTCAGTGTCCTGCGCTGTAGATGGCATCCGGGTCCTTCAGGACCGGGTCGACGGTTTTCCACTGGCCGTCTTCGAAAACACGGTAGAAGCAGCTTTCACGGCCGGTATGGCAGGCGATATGGCCCAGTTGCTCGACCATCAGGATGATCACGTCGGCATCGCAGTCCAGGCGCATTTCATGCAGCTTCTGCACATGCCCGGACTCCTCGCCCTTGCGCCACAGCTTGCCACGCGAACGCGACCAGTAGATGGCGCGTTGTTCGGCGGCGGTCAGGGCCAGCGATTCGCGGTTCATCCAGGCCATCATCAGCACGCGTCCGGTCTTGTGGTCCTGGGCGATCGCCGGTACCAGGCCTTCGCTGTTCCACTTGATCTCGTCCAGCCAGTCTTTCATCGTCGACTCCAAAGCGGGCCCGCTCCTGTGCCGGGCCCTTTGCGCTAGTGTGCCAGCCATGCGCGCGGCTGGCTATTGGCGCACGATCAGGTAAAGGCCAGCGGCCAGCATCAACCAGGCCGGCCAGGCGCTTGGGGCGGCCAGGCTGGCAGCCTCGGCGGCGCCGGCGGCCAGCACCGCGCCGCCACCCAGCAGGCCGGCACCGAGCAGGCGCAGCGGCCAGCGGTCGCCCTGGCGGCGACGTTCCGGCAGTTGCGGATCGTGCAGGTGCGGTTGTGACAGGCGTTCGAGCACGTCGCGGGCCATGTCGGCCAGGTGCGGCAGCTGTTCGACCTGGCTGTGGATGTTGCCAAGCACGGCTTTCGGGCTCATGCGGTCGCGCATCCAGCGTTCGAGGAACGGCTTGGCGGTACTCCACAAGTCCAGGTCGGGGTACAACTGGCGGCCCAGGCCCTCGATGTTGAGCAGGGTCTTCTGCAGCAGCACCAGTTGCGGCTGCACTTCCATGTTGAAGCGCCGGGCGGTCTGGAACAGGCGCATCAGCACCTGGCCGAAGGAAATATCCTTTAACGGTTTTTCGAAGATCGGCTCGCACACGGTGCGGATGGCGGCCTCGAATTCGTTGACCTTGGTATGCACGGGTACCCAGCCCGAGTCGATGTGCAGCTGCGCCACGCGACGGTAGTCGCGCTTGAAGAAGGCGATCAGGTTGCGCGCCAGGTAGTCCTGGTCCTCGTCTGTCAGGCTGCCGACGATGCCGCAGTCGATGGCGATGTATTGCGGGCTCCAGGGCCGGACCGTGCTGACGAAGATGTTGCCGGGGTGCATGTCGGCGTGGAAGAAGCTGTCGCGGAACACCTGGGTGAAGAATACTTCCACGCCGCGCTCGGCGAGCATTTTCATGTCGGTGCGCTGGTCGGCGAGGGTGGCCATGTCGGTTACCGGGACGCCGTAGATGCGCTCCATCACCAGCACCTTCGGCCGGCACCAGTCCCAGTACACCTGCGGCACGTACATCAGCTCGGAGCCTTCGAAATTGCGCCGTAGCTGGCTGGCGTTGGCTGCTTCGCGCAGCAGGTCGAGTTCGTCGTAGATGGTCTTTTCGTAGTCACTGACGATTTCCACCGGGTGCAGGCGGCGGGCGTCGGCAGAAGCACGCTCGGCGCCTTTGGCGATCAGGAACAGCCAGGCAATATCGGCAGCGATTACCGGCTTGAGGCCCGGCCGGACCACCTTGACCACGACCTCTTCGCCGCTTTTCAGGCGGGCTGCATGAACCTGGGCCACCGACGCGGAAGCCAGTGGCTCCACGTCGAAGCGGCTGAATACCTCTCCCACCTTGGCGCCGAGCTGTTCCTCGATCAGCGCCACGGCCTGTTGCGGGTCGAATGGCGGTACGCGGTCTTGCAGCAACATCAGCTCGTCGGCGATGTCGGTTGGCAGCAGGTCGCGGCGGGTGGACAGCAACTGGCCGAACTTGATGAAGATCGGCCCCAGGTCCTGCAGGGCCAGGCGCAGGCGTGCGCCACGGTTGAGCTCGGACGGCTTGCGGGGCAGCCAGCGCCATGGCATCAGCAGGCGCAGGCTCATCAGCCACCATGGCAGCGGGTAGTCGAACAGCAGGTCATCCAGCCGGTACCGGATGACTACGCGCTGGATGCGGAAAAGACGGCGGACGGCGAGCAGCTTCATGCGTTATCGCTGGTATCAAGGGATTGGGAGAGGCGCTTGATGCGCGCCTCGAGGCGTTCTGTATCAAGCTTGAGGGCATCGAGTTCGCTGAAGGCGGCTTCGGCTTCGCGCTTGCCGACCAGGGTGCGGGATTCTTCGGCCAGGTATTCGGAAAGGTTCTGGCTGAAGCGTGCCAGGCCCTGGCGGGTCCAACGCACTCGCAGGCGCAGGTGACCCGCCAGCATCGCCGTGGCAACCGGGCCGAGCCAGCGTTGCAGCTCGTGTTCCCAGTCCAGTTCCAGGTCCTGCAGCACCCCGAACAGGTCGAGCAGCACGGCACTGTCACCATGCAGCTCGACCTGCGGGCTGTGCAGCACGGCAGTCTTGTCCCTGGCCAGGGCCAGTTGCGCCAGGCTGCCGGCCGGGGCGCGCAGGCTGCAGTCGACCTCGCCCTCCCAGTGGGCAGCCAGCATCAGGCCCTCTTCATCGGGCAGGATGAACACCTGCAGGGCCGGTTGGCGGCAGTCGATCTCGATGACCTTGCCTTCCAGCGCGGCCAGCCGCGGCAGGGCCGTGCTGTCCATGCGCAGGACGCGGTTCAGGCCATGTTCGACGCTGGCGAACAACCCGGCCAGCAACATCAGGGCTTGATTCCCCGGTGCACGGCGACGATGCCGCTGGTCATGTTGTGATAAGTGACGCGGTCGAAACCGGCGTCGACCATCATGGCCTTGAGGGTTTCCTGGTCGGGGTGCATGCGGATCGACTCGGCGAGGTAGCGGTAGCTGTCGGCATCGTTGGTGATCAGCTTGCCGGCCAGGGGCATGAAGGCGAACGAGTAGGCGTCGTAGGCCTTGGACATCAGCTTGTTGGTCGGTTTGGAGAACTCCAGTACCAGCAGGCGGCCGCCCGGCTTGAGCACCCGCAGCATCGAGCGGATGGCTTCGTCCTTGTGGGTGACGTTGCGCAGGCCGAAGGCAATGGTCACGCAGTCGAAATAGTTGTCCGGGAACGGCAGTTTCTCGGCATCGGCCTGGACGAACTCGATGTTGCCGGCCACGCCACGGTCGAGCAGGCGGTCACGGCCGACCTTGAGCATCGATTCGTTGATATCGGCGAGCACCACCTGCCCGGTCGGGCCGACCAGCCGCGAGAACTTGGCGGCCAGGTCGCCGGTGCCGCCAGCGATGTCCAGCACGCGGTTGCCGGTGCGTACCCCCGACAGCTCGATGGTGAAGCGCTTCCACAGGCGGTGCATGCCGCCGGAGAGCACGTCGTTCATCAGGTCGTACTTGGCCGCCACCGAGTGAAACACTTCGGCGACTTTCTTCGCCTTCTGGCTTTCAGGGACGTCCTGGTAACCGAAATGGGTGGTGGGTTCGGCTTGGTCGCCTTTGCGCTGGTCGTTCATATCGCTTCACCGGAAAAAATTACCGCCATTCTAGGGCGAATGGGCGGATTTGTCTTGGCGGGGTGTGCCAGTGGGCAGGGGCGGGCATAATGCCCATTATGTCTTCATCTTCAGGAACACCTGCATGACACAGATCAGCGTTGAACGCTCACATTCCCTCGGCCGTGATGCCGCCCGTGCCAAGGCCGAAGCGCTGGTGGACAGGCTGGTTCGTGAATACGACCTCAAGGCCACCTGGAACGGCGACCGGGTCGACGTGGCGCGCAGCGGTGCCAACGGCAGCGTGCATATCTTCGATGACCGCATCCGGGTCGAATTGAAGCTGGGCATGATGTTGTCGATGATGAGCGGCACCATCAAGGGCGAAATCGAGCGGGCACTGGACAAGGCCCTGGCCTGAGGCCAGGGCGGTCGGCAGCAAGGTGGCTGTCACTGGGCCGGGAAGGGGATCACACCCTCGACCTGGGCCAGGCGCAAGTCGCTACGATAGATCTGCAAGCGCTCCGCTGCGCTGCTGGCCTCTTCCATTTGCGCGTCGCGGGCCTTGCCCCGCGGCTCCCAGAATTTCAGGTGGCCTTTGACAAAGGCCCGGGCCGGGGCATCTGCGCTGCGGTAGTGGAAGTGCGCTTCCCAGAGTACCGCTTGGGGCGCCTGGACGTCCCTGATCTGGTACACGTCGAGATAGTCGTCGGGCTTGCTCAGCGCCTTGCGTGCGGTAGTCCGGGCAATTTGCAGGCGCTGCTGCTCGCTGAGGTAGCGTAACGCCTTGCTGTCCGGATGACGGGTGTTCAGGTAGACATTCGTGAGCAGGCGGCTTTTTTCAAGCGTGACCGTTTCGACAGCCTGGTTCAGCTCACCTACCAGTTCGAGGTCTTTCGGTTTGTGGCTGCTGGCCAGTTGCTGCGAAACCTCACGCATATCTTCTATCTGCCAGTCCATCAGGTCGGCCAGGCTGTTCGGCTCCTCGGTATAGAGCGCGGCGACTGCCATGCGCTTGTCCTTCTGCGCCAGCAGGCGGGCTGCACGGTGCCGCAGTTGCGCCCGGTCCGGCGCGGCGGGCTGCTGTTGGCCGGGCACCTCGAACCATACGCCGTCCCGTTGTTCGTACTGGCCAGCGGGTTGTTGCGTGAGCGGGTTGCGCTGGATGGCCTGGTTGCCTTCGCGCCCTGGCTCGACCAGCAGCGAACGGCCTCGAGAGGTGTGTATCACTGTGCGCCTGCCGGCCCTGACGCGGTGGGTGACACGCGGCGCTGCCGGCGGGGCGCTGGTCTCGATACCAGTCAGGGCCGTGTTCAGTTCGACTTCGGTCAGCTTCACCAGGGCTTGCAGTTGCGCGACGTAATCCGCAAGCATGGCCGCGTCGATGGCTGGGTCTTCATAGGTTTGCAGGTAGCTGGCCTTGCCCAGTACGGCTCGATACTCACGCAGTGCATCGCCGAGAATCTCCGCCTGTTGCGAGTAGGGCAGGTTGGCTGCGGCCAGGCCGTCGTGGCTCCACAGCATCGAAGAAAAATGCTGGTCGCAGAGGGCATCCTGTAATGGCAGCAGTTCGGCGGCTGTTTCAGGGGTGAGCAGGCTCTTGTCCAGTGTCAGGTAGGCCATGTCGCTGAGGGTTTGCGCACGTACGATCAGCGTCGAATAGGGGCGCAGCTCGATGGCCTGCTCGATTTTGCTTTTCTTCTGGGCATAACGGACGCGGTTATCATCGAGTGCCAGGGGCAATGTCTGGTCCAGCCTTTCGCTGACCACCAGAATGCGCCGGGCGACATCGAGAGCATCGCGCGTGGCCTTGCGCAGCTTGGCATAGCGCGACAGTTGCTCCTGCCCCACCGGGAATTTCTGCAAGCCACGGGCAAGCTCCCGAAGCTGCTCATGGTCTGGCAGCTCGAACAGGCGACGGAGCAGCAGCATGTCGTTGTCGATGGCGGTCTCGGTCCACTCGCTGAAGCTGTGTTCGATGCGGCCAGCAGGGTCGTATCTGGCAAAGCGCGGTTCCAGCATCTGCCTGAATGCGTCGACGTTCTCTTTCAGCACCGTGGCCTGTTTTTCCAGAAACAGGCTCACCCCCTTCAGGTCGAGCAAATGAAGTTCGCGCAGTGCCAACAGTTGCTGACGTTGCGTCTGGAGGGCCTCTGGCAGTGGGCTGCGCTGGGTTTCGGGAAGGGCCTGGTAAGCCACGTTGAACGCTGCTGCCAGGTCATCATAGTCCTGCAGCTTCAGACGGCTTTTCTCCATGAGCGGTTCCAGCCTGGATAATGTCGTTCGGTTCGCCTTGGTGGTTTCCAGCAATTGCTCGTAGGCCTGGCGGTTGTGCGAGCGGACCTGTTCGGTATTGGGCATGCCGCCGGGCCCTGAGACGTTGATCACCCATTCCTCATTCCAGCGGGTCAACCATGGGCCTCGGCTGCGCTCACGGCCGACGATGTGGTAGCCGTCGTCGGCACCACCCCATTGCGCGACCCATTCGCTGCTGCTCTCGTCCGGGCCGATGATTTGCAGGCCACCCCAGGTCTGCTGCACCTCGAAGGCGATGTCTTTGAGTTTCACGTAGTATCGCTGGTCCACTTCGTACAGGCCGCGCAGCCGCCCCGTGCCCAGTGGCGTATAACCCTGTAGTGACTGCCTGGCCTGCAGCCTGACCAGTGCCTGGATCCCTTCCGGCGTGACGTTGGCCAGGCGCTGGTTGGCACCCCAGCTATCCACGCTGATGGGCCGTGGCCGTGGCTCCGCCGTGGGTCTTGCCCAAGGCCGCTCTTGCATTGGTCCGGCCGAACGCCCTGATGCTGCGTTGCGCTCGACAGGTTCGCTGAAGCGCACTGCCACAGGTGCTTCAGTAGCTGATGTGGCATGCGCCACGCGATGGGCCAGCAGCATCGCCAGGTTGGTCAACAGATCGGTGGCCGCCACGATCCGCTCATCGCGACCGCCATCGGCCAGTATTGCCAGGTCGTCCTTGGCCGCCGACAGCGCTGCCAGCAGCCAGGCGACGTTGGCCAGCAATCCGGACCAGAATACCGTTGCGGTATTGAACACGGCCCAGGCAGCCTCTTTCGCCAAGGCCCATCGCTCCTGCGCATTGGACACGCTCTGGGTGGATGCGACGTGGAGGATGGCTTCGACCCTGGCATCGAGCAGCTGGCTGTCGAGGTTGTCTGTCCAGGCCTCGAACGAGGCATTCACTGGCCGCCCGAGATTGTCCAGCACGGTGGCTGCCAGCGCCGCGTCGACGCCGAGCAGGTGCGCCAGGCTGGACAGCTTGGGGTGCAGGTGAGGGAAGTTGAAGCCATCGTTTTCATAGACTTCGCGTGCCTCGTCCTTAAGCCAGTGCAAGACGCTGCGCTGCAGTTCGCCCTGCTTGCGGATAGCCAGCATCAGCGACGCCAGGCTGGCAAATTCCAGCAGCGCCTGGTCGGCATAGAACGGTCGGTACAAGACCCAGCTATTCAGGCCCGGCAGTTCGATGACGAACATGCCATGCGCCCGATCACTTGCCGAGGCGCCGGGCGCGCAGAGAAAGGCCAATGGGGCGATACGCGGTTGTTGGTGGGTGCCGCCAGCCCCTTTGCAGAAGCTTGACAATGCCCGCCGGGCGTTTTCGCTGAGCCCATGGCTGATACTGGCCTTGAGCACACTGAAGCGCAGCCCGGAACGCCATTCCCAGGCGTACTGCCTGATCCGTTCTGCCCTGCGTGGTTGTGCCTCGACCTGGTCGCGCAGAAAACGCGGGTATGAACCACCGATATCCACCTGGTGGATCAACCTGTGCACCTTATCGATGCTCAGCCAGCTGTCAGCCGGGGCACTGATCCGGGTCATGACTTCGTTTGCCGGCAGGCGGGCGACGGCCAGGCTGGTCAGGCTTTCGTGGCGCAGGAACAGGTATTGCGGGCTTTGCGCTGACGTATTCGGGATCAGTTGGGACACGGCAATCAGCACCGTGTCAGGATCGTAGACGGCGTTGTCGGGATAGCTGGCCTGGATCTGTTCGCGTAACCGGCGGTTGGCATATTGCTCTATGGTTTCGATATCGCCAAGCGAGGTCGCGCCCCCGCTGTGGCCCTGGTGGGCGGCGAGATCAAGCAGTGCTGCGTGGTATTCGAAGCGGTCTGCGGCCGTAGCCCCTGCGAGCCAGCCTGGCAGCTGGAGGGCTGGCACGCCTTCGACCAGGTAGGGCTGCTGCAAAAAGTGCAGCGATGGATCGCTGACCCGCGCATAGGCGTCTTCCATTTCGCTGACTGTCTGCACGTGTGCAAGGCTCAGGCGGCGGATATCGTCGAGGATCACGTTGAGCATTTGCCTGGCTTGGTAGGCAAACGGGTCGCCTTCTAGGGCAGTACGCGACCAGGTCAAGCGGTCGAAGTGATAACGTTCAGCCATTTCGTCCTGTAAGGCGGCCGAGAATGCTGCCTGGTCCGGGTAGCTCCGAATGGTGCCGCAGGGTTTGCACCACAGCAGCTGGCGAGCACCGCGTGTCGTGCTCAGCAGCAGGTCTGGCACCGGCCGTTCGAAGGCCTGCCGGCCAACGCCGAACTCGAGCCGCATGGCGCTGATCGCGATGCCGGTTCGAGTGCCATCGAGCATGGCATATAGCGTGGCTTTCGCATCTGCATCAAGGCCTTGGCGCTGCACATTGTTGAGCAGTGCCGCCTTGATCAGCAGCTCAAGCCAATGCAGGCGGGATACCCCCGAAAGTGGCTCCGAGCCGTTCCAGAAACTGATCTGGGCCTGCTGAAACGCCTCTGTCAGGGTATCCAGGAGGCCATCGAGATCGCTGGACACCTTGTACATGTCCAAGGTTATCCCAGGCTGGGCAATGCTGTTGGCACCTTGTTGTTGGGCGAGGAAGACCTGCGGCGGACTGATGCTCAAAGCGTCCGAATCCTTCAGCTGCAGGTGTTTGCCGGTACGCAAGTGTTCCAGTAGTGCATCCAGCAGCAAGGGTTGCCGGGCGGGTTCATCTTGGCCGGCTGGAGCCTGGAGAATGTGGAAATCATCAAGCGATGCCAGCTGCGGGTGATTGCTGCGGATAAACGGGTAGCGGTCGACAAGGGCATTGAAGCCTTGCAGGGACAATACCTCGCGCAGGCCCGGGCGTTTGCCGAAGCAGCTTGCTACCCGTTGTCGGAAAGTGGCTATGGGGGTGGAATCGGTCATGGCATCGGGCTCCAGTCAAGTGGGGCCCGGCAGGCTAGGCGATACGGCCTTTGCTGCTGCGGTATATGTATGGGTACGCCGTGCAGCTTAGGGTGAGGTTTCTAATTTTTATCCCTACCTTGTGCTCAAGCCCAACCTCCATGGGCGGTTCCTCCTCCACTCATGAGCATGAGGTACAGAGCATGGCCAAGGTGACTGTGAAGAAAAAGGACGACGCCCCGGGTACGTTGGGCGAGGTGCGCGGTTACGCGCGCAAGATCTGGCTGGCGGGTATCGGCGCCTATGCACGCGTGGGCCAGGAAGGCTCCGACTACTTCAACGAGCTGGTCAAGGCCGGTGAAGGTGTCGAGAAACGCGGCAAGAAGCGTATCGACAAACAACTGGACGCGGCCAACAACCAGATCGATGAAGCGACCCAGGCCGTTAGCCGCGTCCCTGGGCGAGTCGAAATTCAACTCGACAAAATCGAAAAAGCTTTCGACGCACGGGTAGGGCGCGCCTTGAATCGCCTGGGCATTCCGTCTAAACATGACGTTGAGGCGTTGTCCATCAAGCTTGAACAGCTGCATGAGCTGCTTGAGCGCGTCGCGCACAAACCATAAGGAGAGCAGGATGGCTGGCAAGAAGAACACCGAGAAAGAAGGCAGCTCCTGGGTCGGCGGGATCGAGAAGTACTCCCGCAAGATCTGGCTGGCGGGGCTGGGTATCTATTCGAAGATCGACCAGGACGGCCCGAAGCTGTTCGACTCGCTGGTGAAGGATGGCGAGAAGGCCGAGAAGCAGGCGAAGAAGACCGCTGAAGACGTGGCGGAAACCGCCAAGTCGTCGACCACCTCGCGCGTGTCTGGCGTCAAGGACCGTGCGCTGGGCAAGTGGAGTGAACTCGAAGAGGCTTTCGACAAGCGCCTGAACAGCGCCATCTCGCGCCTTGGCGTGCCGAGCCGCAACGAGATCAAGGCGCTGCACCAGCAGGTGGACAGCCTGACCAAGCAGATCGAGAAACTGACCGGTGCTTCGGTCACGCCGGTGTCGTCGCGTGCTGCCGCCAAGCCGGCCGCGAGCAAGGCCGCAGCCAAGCCACTGGCCAAGGCTGCGGCGGCCAAGCCTGCGGCGAAAACCGCAGCGGCCAAGCCGGCAGCCAAGGCAGCAGCGGTAAAACCCGCAGCCAAGACGGCAGCGGCGAAGCCTGCAGCCAAACCAGCGGCAGCCAAGCCCGCGGCAAAACCGGCAGCGGCCAAGCCAGCGGCAGCGAAGAAGCCAGCAGTGAAAAAGGCAGCAGCCAAACCTGCAGCCGCGAAACCGGCAGCGCCTGCTACCAGTGCTGCGCCAGCTGCGACCGCCGCCCCGGCACCAGCCGCCGCCCCGGCCAGCAGCACACCGTCGGCAGCCAATGGCAGCGGTACCCTGACCTGAGACCGCGTCACCTGCTTCGCGGGCTCGCCCGTTCCCACAAGCATCGCGCCGATCATCTGGTCAGCGCAGGCCCTGTGGGAGCGGGCTTGCCCGCGAAGGCCACGGCACCGAAACACCAGGCCTACCCCTCCAGATAGCGCACCGCCAACTGCTCCGCCGCCGCCCGTGCCTGGGCCTGCAGATGCGGCGCCACCAGCATCATCACCTGGTACACCACGATACCCACATCCCCCTCGCGCCCCAGCACCCGCTGATAATCCAGCGAGAACATCAGGGTCAGGGTGATCTGCTCCACCAGTTGCCCCAGCGCCTGGGTCTCGCTTTCGACCTGCCCCTGGCCCTTGAGGCTGGCCAGCAACGCCGCGAGCGTACGCTTGAGCGCGTTGATCAGGCTGCGCATGCCGCGCGCCAGCTTGGGCAGGCGCCCGGTCAGGTTCGACAGGTCCTGGAACAGGAACCGGTATTGCGCCATGTGTTCGACAATCAGGTGCAGGAACAGCCAGTAGTCTTCGGCGTCCAGGCGCACCTCGAGCGGTGGGTCGAGCAAAGGCATCAACGCCTCTTCGAAGCGCTCGAACAGGCCGAGGACAAGGGGCTCCTTGCCATGGAAGTGGTAGTACAGGTTGCCTGGGCTGATGCCCAGTTCGTTGGCGATTTCCAGGGTGGAAACGTTCGGCTCACCTTGCTGGTTGAACAGCTGCAAGGCGCATTCGAGGATTCGGTCGCGAGTCTTCATCCCGGCGGCATGCTCATCGGGTCATCACGTAGGTACCCGGTGCGGGCCCCAGCGGTGGGTAGGTGGCATTGCCCAGCTCGCTGCGCGGTGCCTTGAGCGGGCCGGAGCGCGGGGTGATCCAGTCCAGCCACAATGGCCACCAGCTGCCTTCGCTGCGCTTGGCATCGTGGAACCAGGCGCGCGGGTCGCCGGGCAGCTTGGGGTTCGCCAGGTAGTAGGCCTTGGGGTTGCCCGGCGGGTTGATGATGCTCTGGATGTGCCCGCTGTTGGCCAGCACGAAGCGGCGCTCGCCGCCCAGCAGCAAGGCCGAGCGGTACACCGCGTCCCACGGGGTGATGTGGTCGTTGCTGCCGGCTACGGTGAAGCTGTCCAGGTCGACTTGGTGCAGGTCGATGGGCGTACCGCACACCTCCAGACCGGCCGGATGGGTCAGCGGGTTGAGCTTGAAGAAGTCCAGCAGGTCGCCATGCAGCGCAGCGGGCAGGCGCGTGCTGTCAGCGTTCCAGTAGAGGATGTCGAAGGCCGGTGGCGTCTTGCCGAGCAGATAGTTGTTGACCCAGTAGTTCCAGATCAGGTCGTTGGGCCGCATCCAGGCGAAGATCCTCGCCACCTCGGCGCCGTCCAGCACGCCACGCTGGTAGGAGCGGCGCTTGGCGGCCTCGATGGTCTGCTCGTCGGCGAACAGGCTGGCGGGGCTCTCGAACTTGCTGTCCAGCAGGCTCACCAGGTAGGTGGCGCTGCGCACCCGGCGCAGTTGGTGCCTGGCTTGCAGGTGGCCTTGCAGCGCGGCCATGGTCAGGCCGCCGGCGCAGGCGCCCATCAGGTTGGGGTCGCGATTGCCGCTGATGCTGCGGCAGGCGTTGAGCGCCTCCTCCAGCGCTTGCACATAGCTGGACAAGCCCCATTCGCGATGGCGCGGGTCGGGGTTGCGCCAGCTGATCATGAACACCTGCAGGCCGCTCTTGAGCATGTATTGCACGAAGCTGTTGGTCGGGCTCAGGTCGAAGATATAGAACTTGTTGATTTGCGGCGGCACCACCAGCAGCGGGCGTGCATGTTGTTTTTCGCTCATCGGCTTGTACTGGATCAGCTCCAGCAAGTCGTTGCGAAACACCACCGCGCCAGGTGTGGCGGCCAGGTTGCCGCCCACCTCGAAGGCGCGCTCGTCCACCTGGCGGGGCAGGCCGTCGTTGTGGCGCAGGTCGTCGAGCAAGTGGGCCACGCCGCGCACCAGGCTCTGCCCGCCGGTATTGAACAGCTCCTTGACCGCCAGCGGGTTGAGCAGCGAGTTGCTGGGGGCCAGGGCGTCGTTGACCAGATTGAACAGAAAGTGCGCCCGCGCCCGGTCATCGTCGTCCAGATAGCTTTCCTCGATCCACAGGCGGGTCTGCTTCTGCCAGGCCAGATAGGCCTGCAGGCCGCGGCGGTAGAACGGATTCTGGCTCCAAGTAGGATCGTTGAAGCGTGGGTCGCGCGGGTTCGGCTGGTAAGGTGTGTCGCCCAGCAGCACGCGACCCAGTTGGCCGCCCAAGGCCAATAGATGATGGGCGGTATGCAGCGGGTGGCGCAGGCCATGGCGGCTGACATTGCGCAACGTCGACAACAGGTCACGCCCGCGCAGGCCGAGGATGGCGTTCTGCACATTCATGCGGGTGGCGGGAAGCGTTGGCGTTCCTTTGGCCGGTTTGTCTTTCATGGCAACACTCCCTCGTCTGAGCCGTTTCGCTGTCGAGACCTTCGCCGGCAATGCCCGCTCCCGCAGGTTCAGCGCCGTCCCTGTGGGAGCGGGCGCGCCCGCGAACAAGGCCGCATCGATCTACCCGCCCGAAGCCGGGCGAGGGTGCATGACGGCGCGCTGTCGTTCTTGCTGAAGGAAACTCATGATGATCGGGGCGACGGCCTCGGCCCGGGTGATCAGGAACAGATGACCGTCGTCGATAATGTGTAGCTGGGCATTGGGAATCCGCCAGGCCAACAGGCGCATGTTGATCAGCGGGATCAGCGGGTCGTCGTCACCGGCCAGTACCAGGGTTGGCTGCTGGATCTTGTGCAGCCAGTGGATGCTGGTCCAGCCAAGCCCGGCGAACAGTTGCCAGTAGTAACCCATCTTGCCCCCGGAGCGCACCTTGGCGGCATGCTGCATGGCCAGGTCCGGATCGCGCCGGAAGCCACCGCCATAGATCAGCGGCGCAATGCGGATAACGTGCGACGGTTGTACGTAGCGGCGCGGGCTGGCCATCATCCACAGCACCTTGGGCTTGCCTGGCACCATCACGGCACCGGCGGCGGTAGCAGCGAGCACCAGCTTCTTGCAGCGTTCGGGGTAGTCGTGGGCGAACTGCTGGGCCAGGGCACCGCCCCAGGACACGCCGATGACGTTGACCTGGCCGTAATCGAGGTAATCCAGCATCCGTGCCGTGAGCTTGGCCAGCCCGGGGAACCGGTACGGGTGGCGAGGCGTTGACGAACCGCCGACCCCGGGTACATCGAAGGCGATGACTTCCAGGTCCGGGTCCAGTGCTTCGATGAACGGGAACACCAGCTCCAGGTTGGCGCCGATACCGTTGAAGATCAGCAACGGCGTCAGGTGCGGCTTGCCCGGGCGGACGGCGGTACGGATGGACTGGTTATCCAGCTCTACAGTCCTGAAGATATAGGGTTGCGGCATGCGCATGACTCTTGGGTGAATGAACACCGTGGCGCCCGCAGGTGGCCACGGCGCTGCAGCTCAACGCTCGTGAACGTACGTACCCGGGGCGGCTTCGCCGGCGGCGTAGGCCCGGTTGCCCAGGCGCGTCGGCGCCTTCTTCAGCTCACCGGCGCGCTCGGCCAGCCAGCTTCGCCAGTGCAGCCACCACGAGTCGGCATGCTTGGTGGCATTTTCCTGCCAGGCCAGCGGGTCACCCGGGCGGTCGGCACCGGTCATGAAGCGCGCCTTGGGGTTGCCCGGCGGGTTGAGGATGCTCTGGATATGCCCGCTGTTGGACAACACGAATTCGATCTTGCCGCCGAACAGGTGCGCCGAGCGGTAGCACGACTGCCACGGAGTGATGTGGTCAGCGGTGCCGGCCACGCTGAAGATGTCGCATTGCACCTGCTTCAGGTCGATCGGTGTGCCACACACTTCCAGGGCATTGGGGCGGGTCAGCGGGTTGCTCTTGAACATTTCGATCAGGTCGCCATGGAAGGCGGCCGGCAGGCGCGTGGTGTCGTTGTTCCAGAACAGGATGTCGAACACCGGCGGCTCGTTGCCAAGCAGGTAGTTGTTGACCCAGTAGTTCCAGATCAGGTCGTTGGGGCGCATCCAGGCGAACACCTTGGCCATCTCGCTGCCTTCGAGCACGCCGGCCTGGTAGGAGTGGCGCTTGGCGGCCTCCAGGGTTTGCTCGTCGACGAACAGCGCCACCTGGGTATCCACGGTGGTGTCCAGCACGCTTACCAGCAAGGTCAGGGCATTGACCTTGTTCTCGCCCAGGGCGGCATAGTGGCCCACCAGGGCGGTGCAGGTAATGCCGCCGGAACAGGCGCCGAGCATGTTCAGGTCCTTGCTGCCGGTAATCGCCAGCACCGCGTCGACGGCTTCCTTGAGCGCATCGATGTAGGTCGACAGGCCCCATTCGCGCTGGGCCTTGGTCGGGTTGCGCCAGCTGATGATGAAGGTCTGTTGCTGCGAGCGCAGGCAGTAGCGCGCCAGGCTCTTTTCCGGGCTCAGGTCGAACACATAGAACTTGTTGATCTGCGGCGGCACCACCAACAGCGGACGGGCGTGTACCTGCTCGGTGATCGGGCTGTACTGGATCAGCTCCAGCACATCGTTGCGGTACACCACGGCACCTTCGCTGGTGCCCAGGTTCTTGCCCACTTCGAAGGCATCCATGTTCACCTGGCTGGGCATGCCACCGTTGTTGACCACGTCCTTGGCCAAGTTGGACAGGCCGTCCAGCAAGCTCTTGCCGCCGGTTTCGAAGAAGCGCTTGACCGCCGCAGGGTTGGACAGGGTATTGGTCGGCGCCATGGCCTCGGTCATCAGGTTGATGACGAACTGGCCGCGGCTGATGTCCTGGGGCGACAGGTCGCTGCTACCGATCCAGTCCTGCAGCTCCTTGCGCCAGGCCAGGTAGGTCTGCAGGTAGCGGCGGTAGAGCGGATTGTGGCTCCAGGCCGGGTCGTTGAAGCGACGATCATCGCTTTCCGGGGCCAGGCTGGATTTGCCCAGCAGCACATTCTTCAGCTCCAGGCCGAAGTGGGCCACATGCTTGGCGCTGTGCAGCGGTTGGCGCACGGCCTGGCGCAGCACGGTACGTGCCGAACTCAACAGGTCCTTGCGACGAATACCGATGACCGGGTTCAGCCCCAGGGTGTTTTCCGAGGCTTGCCGCTGCAGCTCATCGTTGTTCTTGTTACTCATCTACGACGCTCCGTTGTCCTGAGACGAGTACCGGTTTGCTGTGACGGGTGCACAGTGCTGAGCCCGGTACTGCTACTCGGGTGACCAGTGATAAGGAACAGCGGTGCTGCGAGGGTGCTGATTACCTGCAAGGTGATGCAGGGAACTTGCCACTCCCCATTGGTTACCCGACTTTCATGTAATGCGCAAGACAGCCCTTCATTGGGCTGTCTGTAGGGCATTCAAACAGATGATTCTAGAAAATGCGCTCTAAACCCCGGGGCCCTTGCGCTAGAGCATCAGTTTGACCACCGACTCGGCGGGGTCGCGGGATTTGCCGGCCTTGTGCAGCTCGTCGAGGTACTCGGCCCACAGTTGTTCCTGGCGCAGGCACAGCTGTTCGAGGTATTCCCAGGTGAACAGGCCGCTGTCATGGCCGTCGTCGAAGACCAGTTTCAGTGCATATTGGCCGGCAGGCTCCAGGCCGCTGAGGCCGACGTTGATCTTGCCGAACTGCAGGATGGGGTTGCCGTGGCCCTGGACCTCGGCGGAGGGGGAGTGCACGCGCAGGAATTCGGCGGGCAGGTGGTAGACCTCGCCGGGGGCATAGGTGAGGCTGAGGGTTTTCGAGGCTTTGTGCAGGTTGATGGCGGTGGGCAGGCGGGCCATGGGCAGAATCTCTCGGGAGCTGATGAAGCAAGCTTCCAGCTTATGATGGAGGGATTCAAGGGCCTCTTCGCGGGCACGCCCGCTCCCACAGGATCATCACATGCTTTGGGTCTGTGGTGATCCTGTGGGAGCGGGCGTGCCCGCGAAGCAGTCGACGCCGTTTTTACAGGATGTAACGCGACAGGTCTTCGTTCTGCGCCAGCTCACCCAGGTGGCTGTTCACATAGGCCGCGTCGATCTGGATCGGCGCTTCGTCATGGGTGCTGGCCAGGTCGCCGGCACTGAACGACACCTCTTCGAGCAGGCGCTCGAGCAAGGTGTGCAAGCGGCGGGCACCGATGTTCTCGGTCTTCTCGTTGACCTGGTAGGCGATTTCGGCCAGGCGCTTGATGCCGTCCGCCAGGAACTCGATGTTCAGCCCTTCGGTCTTCAGCAGGGCCTGGTACTGTTCGGTCAGCGACGCGTGCGGTTCCTGCAGGATACGCTCGAAGTCTTCCGGGGTCAGGGCCTTGAGTTCCACGCGGATCGGCAGGCGGCCTTGCAGCTCGGGCACCAGGTCGCTCGGCTTGCTCAGGTGGAAAGCACCCGAGGCAATGAACAGGATGTGGTCGGTCTTGACCATGCCCAGCTTGGTATTGACGGTGCAGCCTTCGATCAGCGGCAGCAGGTCACGCTGCACGCCTTCGCGGGACACGTCGGCGCCGCCAACGTTGCCGCGTTTGGCAACCTTGTCGATTTCGTCGATGAACACGATGCCGTGCTGCTCGACCGCTTCCAGGGCCTTGGCCTTGAGTTCTTCCTCGTTGACCAGGCGGCTCGCTTCTTCGTCGCGAACCATCTTCAGCGCTTCCTTGACCTTCAGCTTGCGGGCCTTGCGCTTGCCTTTGCCCATGTTGGCGAACAGGCTCTGCAGCTGGTTGGTCATTTCTTCCATGCCGGGCGGCGCGGCAATTTCGACGCCCACGGCATCGGCGACTTCGATCTCGATTTCCTTGTCGTCCAGCTGGCCTTGGCGCAGGCGCTTGCGGAACAGCTGGCGGGTGTTGGAATCGGTGCTGGTCTGCGCGGCTTCCTCGGCAAAGCTGCTGACCCGCGCCTGCGGCAACAGGGCATCGAGGATGCGATCTTCGGCGGCATCTTCGGCGCGGTGGCGCACGCGGATGATTTCTTGCTCACGCAGCATTTTCAGCGCGGCATCGGCCAGGTCGCGGATGATCGACTCGACGTCGCGGCCGACGTAGCCCACTTCGGTGAACTTGGTGGCTTCGACCTTGAGGAACGGCGCGTTGGCCAGCTTGGCCAGGCGGCGGGCGATTTCGGTCTTGCCGACGCCGGTAGGGCCGATCATCAGGATGTTCTTCGGTGTTACTTCGGCACGCAGCTCGGCAGGGAGCTGCATGCGGCGCCAGCGGTTGCGCAGGGCAATGGCCACGGCGCGCTTGGCGTCATCCTGGCCGATGATGTGGCGGTTGAGTTCGTGGACGATCTCGCGGGGGGTCATGGACATGATCAATAGGGGCCTTGGGCAGATGAGTCAGCGTGGAAAAGCCCCCGCACCGGGCGGGGGCGCCAGAACAGCTGAATCACTCGGCCAGGTCCTGCTCCTCGATGGTCAGGTTGTGGTTGGTGAAGACGCAGATGTCGCCAGCGATGTTCAGGGCGGTCTCGGCGATTTCCCGGGCGGAAAGGTCGGTCTTGTTCAGCAGGGCGCGTGCAGCGGCCTGGGCGTATGCACCGCCGGAACCCATGGCGATCAGGCCGTCTTCGGGTTCGACCACGTCGCCGTTGCCGGTAATGATCAGCGAGGCATCCTTGTTGGCTACCGCCAGCATGGCTTCCAGACGGCTCAGGGAGCGGTCGGTACGCCATTCCTTGGCCAGTTCGACGGCAGCACGGACCAGGTGACCCTGGTGTTTTTCCAGCTGGCCTTCGAAGCGCTCGAACAGGGTGAACGCATCGGCGGTGGCGCCGGCGAAGCCCGCGATGACCTGGCCGTGGTAGAGGCGGCGCACCTTCTTGGCGTTGCCTTTCATCACGGTGTTGCCGAGGGATACCTGGCCGTCGCCGCCCATGACGACTTTGCCATTACGGCGGACAGAAACGATGGTGGTCAAGGGGAGAGTCTCCACGCAGCGGGGCGAAAGTGCCTGATGCAGACTCATATGGGGGTGGGGGGAAGGATTTCAACCGTAGGGGATGAATGGTCGCGCTTGGCAGGGGGCACCGTGCAAGGGCATTCGCGGGCATGCCCGCTCCCACAGGGGACAGTGATCTGCTGTGGGAGCGGGCGTGCCCGCGAATGGCTTTTACTCAGGCCTCGTGGCAGACATGCCCGTCGACCAAGGTATACCGCACCGCACCCGGCAGGCAGTGGCCGATGAACGGGCAGTTCTCGCCTCGCGAGAACCACTGCTCGCCAGCCACGGTCGAGGCTTGCGGGTCGAACAGCACCAGGTCGGCGGCGCCGCCCGCCTTCAGCTCGCCGGCCGGCAGGCGCAGGGCCGCTGCCGGGCCGCTGCTCAGGCGTGCCAGCAGGGTCGGCAGGTCGAGCAGGCCGTCTTGCACCAACGTCATGGCCAGTGGCAGCAGCAGCTCGACGCTGCTGATGCCAGGCTCGGTAGCCCCGAACGGGGCCAGCTTGGCGTCGCGCTCGTGTGGCTGGTGGTGGCTGGAAATCGCCTGGATCACCCCCGACTTCACTGCCTCGCGCAGGCCGTCACGGTCGGCGGCGGTGCGCAGCGGTGGCTGCACGTGGTAAAGGCTGGAGAATTCATGCAGCGATTCGTCGGTGAGGATCAGCTGATACAGCGCGACATCGGCAGTGACCGGCAGGCCCAGGGCCTGGGCTTGGGCGATCAGCCGCGCGCCGCGGGCGCTGGTGATCTGGCTGAAGTGCGCACGTACGCCAGTCTGCTCCACCAGCAGCAGGTTGCGCGCCAGGGCCACGGTCTCGGCGGTTTCCGGGATGCCCGGCAGGCCAAGGAAGCTGGCCATGGCACCTTCATGGGCCAGGCCGCCCTGGGCCAGGTCGTGGTCCTGGGAGTGGAACACCACGGTCAGGTCGAAGGTGGCAGCGTATTCCAGGGCGCGCGCCAGGGTACGGTTGTTGGGGATTTCCTTGAGGCCGTTGCCGAAGGCCACGCAGCCGGTGTCGCGCAGGGCCACCAGCTCGGCCAGCTGCTCGCCTTCCAGGCCCTTGGTCAGGGCACCGATCGGGTAGACCTTGCTGTTGGCGGCCTCGCGGGCGCGGTCAAGGATCAGCTCGGCCACCGCCGAGGTGTCCAGCACCGGCTTGGTCTGCGGCGGGCAGCACAGGCTGGTGACGCCGCCGGCCACGGCAGCACGGGTTTCACTGGCGATGTTGCCCTTGCGGCTGTAGCCCGGCTCGCGCAGCGACACGCCAAGGTCTACCAGGCCAGGTGCGGCGACCAGGCCGGCGGCGTGGATCGTGCGGCTGGCGCTGAACCCGGCCGGGGCGGCGCCGATGGCGGCAATGCGGCCGCCGTCGAGGTGCAGGTCGGTGACCTGGTCGAGGCCACTGTTCGGGTCGATGACCCGGGCGCCGAGAATACTGACGGTCACTGGGCGTTCTCCTGGTCGAATTGACGTTGCGCGTTCTGCCCGCTCATGGCCATGGACAGCACGGCCATGCGCACGGCGATGCCATAGGTGACCTGGTTGAGGATCACCGAGTGCTTGCCATCGGCCACTGCCGACTCGATTTCCACGCCGCGGTTGATCGGGCCGGGGTGCATGACGATGGCGTCGGGCTTGGCGCCGGCCAGGCGCGCGGTAGTCAGGCCGAACAGGCGGTAGAACTCGCCTTCGCTGGGCAGCAGGCCGCCGGCCATGCGCTCACGCTGCAGGCGCAGCATGATCACCACATCGACGTCTTTCAGGCCTGCGGCGAGGTCGGTGTAGACCTTCACCCCGTACTGCTCGATACCAACGGGAATCAGGGTTTTCGGGCCGACCACGCGAATGTCCGGGCAGCCCAGCGCCTTCAGCGCGAGCATGTCGGAGCGGGCCACGCGCGAGTGCAGGATGTCACCGACGATGGCCACCGACAGGTTCTCGAAGCTGCCCTTGTGGCGACGGATGGTGAGCATGTCGAGCATGCCCTGGGTCGGGTGCGCATGGCGGCCGTCACCGCCGTTGATCACCGCAACTTCGGGGCACACGTGCTCGGCGATGAAGTGCGCGGCGCCGGAGTCCGAGTGGCGTACCACGAACATGTCGGCGGCCATGGCTTCGAGGTTGCGCAGGGTGTCGAACAGGGTTTCGCCCTTGCTGGTCGAGGAAGTCGACACGTTCAGGCTGATCACGTCGGCCGACAGGCGCTGGGCTGCCAGTTCGAAGGTGGTACGGGTACGGGTCGAGTTCTCGAAGAACACGTTGCACACGGTCTTGCCGCGCAGCAACGGGACTTTCTTCACGGCCCGGGCACCGACTTCGAGGAAGGAGTCGGCGGTGTCGAGGATCTCGGTGAGCAGTTCGCGGGGCAAACCGTCGAGCGAGAGGAAGTGGCGCAGCTGGCCCTGATCATTGAGCTGCAGCGGGCGCTTGGCGTCGATTGGCGTCATCGCGAGGGGACTCTTAAAGGGCGGAAGCGTTGGCGAGGTCCTGGCGCTCGAGGGCGAGCGGTGCGGGTCCGGTCAATTTTACCCGTTCATGGGGCGCCAGCGACAGGGTGGCGCCGAGCACATTCGGGCGGATTGGCAGTTCGCCGGCATCCAGGTCCAGCAGGCAGACCAGGGTGACGCTGGCCGGGCGGCCGTAATCGAACAGTTCGTTGAGTGCGGCGCGGACCGTACGGCCGCTCATCAGCACGTCATCCACCAGCACCAGGTGCTGGCCCTCCACCTCGAACGGCAGTTCGGATGGCCGCACCTGCGGGTGCAGGCCGTTCTGGCTGAAGTCGTCGCGGTAGAACGAGACGTCCAGGGTGCCCATCGGGCTGCTGTCGCCCATGGCTTCCTGCAGGGCCTGGGCAACCCAGACGCCGCCCGTGCGGATACCGATATAGCGTGGCTCGGTAATGGCCCGGCGGGCCAGGTGGGCGCGAAGGTCGACAGCCATCTGCCGAATCAGCTCGGCGGGATCGGGTAGGCTCATTGCGGGCTCCTTGGAAGGGTGCGCCGGGCGGGCCCGGCGGCAAAGATGATCAGGTGTTGGCCTCCAGCCAGCCTTGCAGCAACAAGGCGGCGGCAATGGCATCGACCGGGTTGTCACGGTAGCTGCCGCGCTGGCCGCCACGGGCCATGCGCTCGCCTTTGGCCTCGAAGGTGGTGAGGCGCTCATCGTGGGTATGTACCGGCAGGTTGAACCGGCCATGCAGGCGGCGGGCGAACTTTTCGGCGCGGGCGCTCATTTCGCTGGGGGTGCCATCCATGTTCAGCGGCAAGCCGACGACGATGGCATCAGGCTTCCACTCGGCAATCAGCTTTTCTACCTGGGCCCAGTCCGGCACACCGTTCTGCGCCTTCAGGGTGCACAGCTCGCGGGCCTGGCCGGTGACTACCTGGCCGACGGCCACGCCGATCTGTTTGCTGCCGTAGTCGAAACCCAGCAGCAGGCGTGGTTCAGGTTGCAGTTCGGCCATCAGGCGTGGCCCGCCTGGCTGGTCAGCAGGTTCAGGTTGATACCCAGGCTGGCGGCTGCGGCTTCCAGGCGCAGGTCGCTGGCCAGGCCGAAGATGATTTCCGGGTCGAACGGGCAGTTGAGCCAGGCGTTGTCGGCAAGCTCGGCTTCCAGCTGGCCCGCCTCCCAACCGGCGTAACCCAGGGTAATCAGGCTCTTCTGCGGCCCCACGCCTTCGGCGATGGCGAACAGCACATCCTGCGAAGTGGACAGTGACAGGCCCTGCAGTTCGACCGTGGCCTGGTAGCTGCATTCGCTGCTATGCAGCACGAAGCCACGGTCGGTCTGTACCGGGCCGCCTTGGTAGATCGGCACCTGCAGGGTGCTGGCCGGCGGCGCTTCGTCCGGGCGCAACTGTTCGAGGATGTCGGCCAGGTTGAGTTCCTGCGGCCGGTTCACCACCAGGCCCATGGCGCCATGGGCGTTGTGCTCGACGATGTACGTGAGGGTCTGGGCGAAGTTCGGATCGGCCATGTGCGGCATGGCGATCAGGAACTGATGCTTGAGGTAGCTCGGCGTGAGGTTTTTCATGGAGGATAGTGTGGCGCCAGGTGGCGAGGCTGACAAGGTGCTCGGCACGGCCGATTTGGGGCTGCCGCGCAGCCGTTTCGCGACACCAGGCCTCTGCTACAGGCCTCGCGCGGTCCCTGTAGGAGTGGCCTGGTGTCGCGAAACGGCCGCAAAGCGGCGCCCGGCAAGCTCGGATCAGTTACTGGACAGACGGTCCCCACGGGCAAAGCGCCAGGTGCGGATGATTTCCAGTCGGTCGAATTCGGCCAGGTCGCCGGTAAACGGCGCGAACGGCGCCGCCAGCCGCACGATGCGCTGGGCCGCCTGGTCGAGCACCGGCTGCCCGGACGACTCCAGCACCAGCACCTCGTACAATGAGCCATCGCGGTTGATCGACACCATCATCCGCAGGTTGCCGTAGATCTGCTGCCGCCGCGCCTCCTCGGGGTAGTTGAGGTTGCCCACCCGCTCGACCTTCTTGCGCCACTCTTCCTTGTACCAGGCGCCCTTGTCGCGCATGGTCGATGCGGCATTCAGGCGATGGATGCGCGGGCGCTTGGCATACATCTGCTGTTCGTTGGACAGCTCGGCTTCGAGGCTGGCGATCTGGCTCGACAGCTGCGAACTGTCGAACTCCGGCGTGGCGGCCGCAGGTTTTGGTTGCGGCTTGCTTTCCTTGGGCTTGGGCTCGACCTTCTGCGCTTTCGGCGCCTTGGTCGCCACAGCGGATTTTTCCGGCACCGGCGGGGGCGCCACTTCGGGCTTGGCCGCAGGCGGCGGGGTGACCTTGTTGATCTTGCTGTCCTGGAACGGCGCCACCTCGGTGGTGGTGGGCACCGCCTTCTTGTCCAGGGTGCCGCTACCCTGCTGGTTGTCCTGGGCCTGGAAATCGGCCTTTTCCGGCCGCTTCTCGCTCTTGAACGAGGCCAGGGTGATGTCCATGGTCTGGCGGATTTCCGCCGGCTTGACCACGGTGAAACCCACGCCAAGGATCAGCGCCAGGTGCACCAGGGCAGCCAGGAACAGGGTAAAGCCAAGCCGATCCACCGGGCGAACGCGCGGTGGCAGCAGGTCGGCGGGGATGTCGGCAGGCAGCGTCATCAGGTATCCAGCAACCGCAGGGCGGGGCAGCAGCTCAGTCGAAAAGGACCGGCATCATACCCCACTCCGCGCATTTGCTCCGCGTCGGCGGTCAGCGCGCCTTGAGCTTGCGATCAATGGCATCCATCAGCTTGCCACCAATGTCGGTGTTGTACGCCGCGTCGATCTCGCGGATGCAGGTGGGGCTGGTGACGTTGATTTCGGTGAGGTAGTCGCCGATCACATCCAGGCCGACGAACAGCAGGCCCTTTTCGCGCAGGGCAGGGCCGACCTGGGCGGCAATCCAGCGGTCGCGCTCGGTCAGTGGGCGCGCCTCGCCACGGCCGCCGGCCGCCAGGTTGCCACGGGTCTCGCCGCTGGCCGGGATGCGCGCCAGGCAGTAGTCGACCGGCTCGCCGTCGATCATCAGGATGCGCTTGTCGCCATCCTTGATCTGCGGCAGGTATTCCTGGGCCATGATCTGCTGGTTGCCGTGCTGGGTCAGCGTTTCGAGGATCACCGACAGGTTGGGGTCGCTCTTGCGGTGGCGGAACACCGAGGCGCCGCCCATGCCGTCCAGCGGCTTGAGGATCACGTCGCCGCGGCTGTCGGCGAACTCGCGCAGGATGTCCACGCGGCGGCTGACCAGGGTCGGCGCCATGCACTGCGGGAACTGCGTGGCGAACAGCTTTTCGTTGCAGTCGCGCAGGCTCTGCGGGCGGTTGACCACCAGCACACCTTCGCGCTCGGCCTGTTCCAGCAGGTAGGTGCTGTAGACGAACTCCATGTCGAAGGGCGGGTCCTTGCGCATCAGCACCACGTCCAGCTCGGCCAGTGCGCTGTCCTGCTCCTCGCCCAGCTCGAACCAGCGGGCCGGGTCGGCGAACACCTTCAGCGGGCGCATCTGCGCGCGGGCCTGGCCGGCACCCAGGTACAGGTCGCGCTGCTCCATGTAGAACAGGCTCCAGCCGCGTGCCTGGGCGGCCAGCAGCATGGCCAGCGAGCTGTCCTTCTTGTAGGAGATGGACGCGATGGGGTCCATGACAATGCCGAGGCGAACGCTCATGGGGTGGTTCCTCTTGGCGGCGCGTGGCCGCGGTAGATCGAAAGTAAAGTGGCTCAGGGTGGCGCCGTGAACGCCGCTGGTCAAGGGGCGTGGTAGATGGAACGGGCACCCGGAGTGTGCTAAAAATGCCTGTCATAGCGCTGTGCAACAGGCCTTTGGGGCTGCTGCGCAACCCTATCGCGACGCAAGGCCGCTCCTGCAGGAGATCGCGGTCCCTTGTAGGAGCGGCCTTGTGTCGCGATAGGGGCGCGCAGCGGCCCTACGATTTCCGCATTATCAGCGACGGTAGCCCAACAGATGGAACAACCCCTGAAGGTGATGGTGATCGACGATTCGCGCACGATCCGCCGCACCGCACAGATGTTGCTCGGTGAAGCGGGCTGCGAGGTGATCACCGCCAGCGATGGCTTCGATGCCCTGGCCAAGATCGTCGACCACCAGCCCAGCATCATCTTCGTCGATGTGCTGATGCCGCGTCTGGACGGCTACCAGACCTGTGCGGTGATAAAGCACAACAGTGCCTTCAAGGACACCCCGGTGATCCTGCTGTCGTCACGCGATGGCCTGTTCGACAAGGCCCGCGGCCGGGTGGTCGGGTCCGACCAGTTCCTGACCAAGCCGTTCAGCAAGGAAGAACTGCTCGATGCGATCCGTGCCCATGTGCCCGGTTTTGCCGCAACCCAACAACACGCACCCTGACTGCGCCCCGCCATGGCACGGTCTTTCTTTCCTGATGGGGAAACAGCATGGCCCGAGTTCTGATTGTCGACGACTCGCCGACAGAGATGTACCGATTGACCGGATGGCTGGAAAAGCACGGCTTCCAGGTGCTCAAGGCCAACAACGGTGCCGATGGCGTGGCCCTGGCCCGGCAGGACAAGCCAGACGCGGTGCTGATGGACATCGTCATGCCCGGCATGAACGGCTTCCAGGCCACCCGCCAGCTCAGCAAGGACCCGGAAACCAGCGCCATCCCGGTGATCGTGGTGACCACCAAGGACCAGGAAACCGACCGGGTCTGGGCTACGCGCCAGGGCGCTCGTGACTTCCTCACCAAACCGGTGGAGGAGGACGCCTTGATCGCCAAGCTCAAAGAGGTGCTGGGGGCTTGACCACCCGCCCGCAGGGCGCGTCGCTGACCGCCTTCGAGTTGTTGCTGGACATCGACCGGCGCTGCCGCCTGCTGGTCGCCGACCAGCCGCCGCAGGACCAGCGCCTGCAACAGTGGAGCGGCATCGGCTTCCGCATTGCCGGGCAGTGGTTCGTGGCGCCGATGGGCGAGGTCGCCGAGGTGCTGCGCGAACCGCGCAGTAGCCGTGTCCCCGGCGTGCAGCCGTGGGTGTGCGGGGTGGCCAACCTGCGTGGCCGGCTGCTGCCGGTGATGGACCTGAGCAGCTTCTTTGGCCTGGGCCAGGCCGCCCCGGGCAAGCAGCGGCGGGTGCTGGTGCTGGACCACGATGACCTGTTCGTCGGCCTGCTGGTGGACGAGGTCCTGGGCCTGCAGCACTTTGCCCTGGACAGCCTGCAGTTGTCGCCACCGCAACCGCTGATCAACGCCGCTGCGCCCTTCGTGCAGGGGCACTTCCCGCGTGAACGCAACTGGGCGATCTTCAGCCCCTTCGCCCTGGCCCAGGCGCCGGGCTTTCTCGATGTGGCGTTATAGGACCTGCGAACGTGAACAAGCCTGCCCCTCCCGTCACCGCGACCACCGTGACCCCACGTACCCGCAGCATTGCGCAGATCACCGTACTGTTCCTGATCCTGATCCTGTCGATCATCCTGCTGTTCGCCAACTTCGCCTACCTCAACACCCAGTCCAACTACGACAAGCAGTACATCGGCCATGCCGGCGAATTGCGCGTGCTGTCGCAACGTATCGCCAAGAATGCGACCGAAGCCGCCACGGGCAAGGCCCTGGCGTTCAAGCTGTTGTCGGACTCGCGCAACGATTTCGAACGGCGCTGGGGTTACCTGCGCGAAGGTGACAAGTCCACCGGCCTGCCACCGGCGCCACCGGCGGTGCGTGACGAGATGGAAGCGGTACGCCGTGACTGGGAAAACCTGCGCAGGAACACCGACACCATCCTGGCCAGCGAACAGACCGTGCTGTCGCTGCACCAGGTAGCGGCGACCCTGGCCGAGACCGTGCCGCAGCTGCAGGTGGAATACGAAAAGGTGGTGGAGATCCTGCTGCAGAGTGGCGCCCCGGCCAGCCAGGTGGCGGTGGCCCAGCGCCAGCTGCTGCTGGCCGAACGCATCCTCGGCTCGGTCAATACCGTGCTGGCCGGCGACGACAGCGCAGCCCAGGCGGCCGATGCCTTTGGTCGCGATGCCGGGCGCTTTGGCCTGGTGCTGGAGGGCATGCTCAACGGTAACGCGGCAATCCAGGTGACCCGCGTCGAGGATGCCGACGCCCGCACGCGCCTGGCCGAAATCGCCGAACTGTTCCAGTTCGTCGCCGGCTCCGTGGACGAGATCCTGGAAACCTCGCCCGAGCTGTTCCGGGTACGTGAAGCCGCAGGCAACCTGTTCAGCCTGTCGCAAACCCTGCTCGACGAGGCCTCGCACCTGGCCAACGGCTTCGAGAACCTGGCCGGCGGGCGTACCCTCGACACCGTCGGCGGCTACATCCTCGGCTTGCTGGCGCTGGCCTCGATCATCCTCATCGGCCTGGTCATGGTGCGCACCACCAACCGCCAGCTGCGCGAGACGGCGGAGAAGAACGAACGCAACCAGCAGGCGATCATGCGCCTGCTCGACGAAATCGAAGAACTGGCCGACGGCGACCTGACCGTGACCGTGTCGGTAACCGAAGACTTTACCGGCGCCATCGCCGATTCGATCAATTATTCGGTCGACCAGCTGCGCGACCTGGTCGCTACCATCAACCACAGTGCATTGCAGGTCGCCGCCGCCGTACAGGACACGCAGAACACTGCTCGCCAGCTGGCCAAGGCCTCGGAACACCAGGCCGAGCAGATCAGCGAGGCGTCCGAGGCAGTCGGCGACATGGTCGAGTCGATCGACCGGGTTTCGGCCCACGCCTACGAGTCGGCGAAGGTGGCCGAGCGCTCGGTGGCGATCGCCAACAAGGGCAACGAGGTGGTGCACAACACCATCAATGGCATGGACAACATTCGCGAGCAGATCCAGGACACCGCCAAGCGGATCAAGCGCCTGGGCGAGTCCTCCCAGGAAATCGGCGATATCGTCAGCCTGATCGACGACATTGCCGACCAGACCAACATTCTTGCCCTCAACGCGGCGATCCAGGCCTCGCTGGCCGGTGAGGCCGGGCGGGGTTTTGCCGTGGTCGCCGATGAAGTGCAGCGCCTGGCGGAGCGTTCCTCTTCGGCCACCCGGCAGATCGAGGCGCTAGTACGTACTATCCAGGCCGACACCAACGAGGCGGTGATCTCCATGGAACAGACCACCGCCGAAGTGGTACGCGGTGCGCGCCTGGCCCAGGATGCTGGCGTTGCCCTGGCCGAAATCGAAGGGGTTTCGCAGAACCTCGCCGACCTTATCCACAGTATTTCCGACGCTGCCCAGTTGCAGACTTCGTCGGCCGGGCAGATTTCCCACACCATGGCGGTGATCCAGCAGATCACCGCACAAACCTCCGCCGGCTCCAGCGCCACTGCCGACAGTATCCGCCACCTGGCTCGCATGGCCAGCGAGATGCGTCGTTCGGTGTCCGGGTTCACCCTGCCGCCACCTGCAGAGCCCATGACGAGCCCTAGTGAAGCGCCGCGCTGAGGAATGCCAATGGCCGTAGCTGCAATAAGCCCCGAACGCCACGATACCGTGGCGCTGGCCTGGACCAAGGCCGCCATCCTCGACTGCCTGGCCCAGGCGCGGCAGGCGCTGGAGCGCTTTGCCGGGGAACCGGGCGAGCTGTCGATGCTGGCCTTCGTGGTCGACAACCTGCACCAGGTGCACGGTTGCCTGCGCATGCTCGAGCTGCGCGGTGCCACCCGCCTGGCCGAGGAGCTGGAACTGTTCGCCAAGGCCTTGGCCGAAGGCCAGGTCAGCCCCCGAGGTGATTGCCTGGGCGCTTTGTTTCGTGGCCTGGAGCAACTGCCTTCGTACCTGGAGCGCCTGCGCGGTGCCCGCCACGACCTGCCGCTGGTGATGCTGCCGCTGCTCAATCAGCTGCGCGCGTGCCGTGGCGAGGAACCGTTGGCGCAGGCCAGCCTGATCAGCGGCGCCACGCAGCGCTTTGCCGGTGCCGACGACCTGGCCAACCTCGACCTGTCGCTGGGTAACTGGCGTGAGCAGATGCAAGCCGGGCCGGGCCGCGATGCCCTGCGCTCGGTGGTGACCGCGCTGTGTGACGACCTGATGCGGATCAAGGAACGCCTGGACCAGTTCGTGCGAGGCGACCGCCAACACAACGAGCAGCTCGATGCTCTACTGGCACCGCTACGCCACGTGGCCGACACCCTGGCGGTGCTGGGCTTCCAGCAGCCACGCCGGGTGATCATCGACCAAGTGCTGACGCTGCAGGCGCTGGCCCAGGGCGAGCGAGCAGTGGATGACGCGGTGTTGATGGACGTGGCGGGGGCGCTGCTGTACGTCGAGGCTACGCTGAACGGCATGGTCGGCCCGCTGGAGGAGAACGGCCAGGGCGGCCTGCCGGGCTCGGACCTGGCCGAGATCCGCCAACTGGTGCTGAACGAGGCGCTGAACGTGCTGCAACAGGCCAAGGACCTGATCGGCGATTGCCTGGAGTCCGGTTGGCCACGGCAACGCCTGCAGCCCTTGCCGGGGTTGTTGCAGCAGGTTCGCGGGGCGCTGGCGATGTTGATGCTGCCGGCCGTGGCCGAACTGTTCGATGGTTGCGCCGGTTATGTACAGCGCTGGCTGCAGCACCTGGAGGTGGAGCCGCCAGGCGACGAGCTGACGCACCTCGCCGAAGCCTTGAGCGCAGCCGAATGCTACCTGCAATGGCGGGTCGCCGACCCGTTGGCCGATGGCCAGCCGTTCATCGACATGGCCCGCGTCAGCCTGGCGACGCTGGGCGTGCAGTGCACCCAGGTCGATGCCACTGCAAGCCACGATGGTAGCGCCGATGGCATTGATGACGAGCTGCGCGAAGTGTTTCTCGACGAAGCGGGTGAATTGCTGCCGGAAATCGAGCGCCACTGGCTGCGCTGGCGGGCCGACAACCAGCAGCATGAGGCACTGAAGGAAATGCGCCGTGCGCTGCATACGCTCAAGGGCAGTGGCCGCATGGTCCATGCCGAGGCGGTGGCCGAGCTGGCCTGGGGCGCCGAGCACCTGCTCAACCGGGTGCTCGAGGGCCGCAGCGTGCTCAGCCCGGAAGGCGTGGTGGCCTTGCAGCGGGTGTTCGTCCACCTGCCCGACCTGCTGGCCGATTTTGCCGCCGGCCAGTTGCCGCAACTGAGCGAAATCGAGCAACTGGCCGGGCACCTGCATGCCCTGGCCGAAAACGCTGCGCCGTTGGCAGCGGACCTGGGCGGCCTCGACCCGCAATTGCTGGACATCTTCCGCAGCGAGGCGCAGGGCCACCTGGCCAGCCTGGATGCTTTCCTGCGCGATGCCGGCGACCACGACACGCCGGTCAGCGATGGCCTGCAGCGCGCCTTGCACACGCTCAAGGGCAGCGCGGCCATGGCCGGCGTCATGCCGGTGGCCGAACTGGCCACTGCCTTCGACCGCCTGGCGCGTGAATACAAGGGCCACCAGCTGCCGCTGCAAATGGCCGAGATCGAATGGCTGGAAGCCGCGCGCTCGCTGTTTCACCTGGGCCTGGCGCAACTCGACAGCACGCCGCTGGCAGCCATCCCCGGCGCCGCCGAGCTGATTGAGCAGGTCGGCCAGGTGGTGGACGAACGCCTGGCCAGCTTGCATGACGACCCGCAGCATGCGCGGCGCAGCAAGCGTGACCCGCAGCGGGTGGCCAGTTTCCTGGCCCAGGCCATGGATATCCTGCTGGATGCCGAATCGTTGCTGTCGCGCTGGCGTCAGCAGCCCGGCCAGCGCGACCCGCTGGACACCCTGCTCGACCAGCTCACCACCCTGGGCCACGCGGCACACCTGGCCGACCTGCGGCAAATGGACGATGTGTGCGAGGCCCTGCTCGACCTGTACGGTGCCGTGGAGGAGGGCAGCCTGCCCGCCGATGCGCGCTTCTTCGCCCAGGCCCAGCAGGCCCATGAAGCCCTGCTGGACATGCTCGACGAGGTGGCGGCCGGGCAGGACATTGCACCCCGCGCCGAGCTGGTCGACAGCCTGCGTAATCTGCTGGACCAGGCCCTGGCGCCGGAGGCCACTGGCCTGGTTGGCATCGACACGGTCACGCCGCTGCACCCGGACATGGACCTGGGCGCTGCCCTGGGCCTGGGGCTGGCGCACAAGCCTGTGCCGCCGGCTGCGGCGGAGCCGCTGGTCGAAGAGCCGGAAAGCCCTGGCGCAGAGCTGCTGGAAGTGTTCCTTGAGGAAAGCTCGGACATCGTCGAGAGCGCGGCTGCGGCGTTGGCCCGCTGGCAGGCCGACCCGCGCAGCAGCGTCGAGGTGGACAACCTCATGCGCGACTTGCACACCCTCAAAGGTGTGGCACGCATGGTCGAGATCGCGCCAATCGGCGACCTGGCCCATGAGCTGGAGTTTCTCTACGAGCTGTTGGCCGCGGGGCGCCTGCCGCCGAGTGCGCCGCTGTTCGCCCTGTTGCAGAACTGCCATGACCGCCTGGCGCACATGCTCGATGCCGTGCGCCTGGGCCAGCCGCTGCATGCCGCCACGGCGCTGATCGACTACATCCGCAACTTCAGCAGCGCGGCGCTGACCGACAGTGCTGCGGGCCAGGGGCCGGTCGGTGCCGCTGCCAGCGAGGCGCCAGCGGCGGTACCGGAGCGGGCGCCAGGCGACATGGTCAAGGTCGATGCCGAGCTGCTCGACGAACTGGGCAACCTGGCCGGTGAACACTCGATCATCCGTGGGCGCATCGAGCAGCAGGTCAACGATGCCCAGTTCACCCTCAACGAGATGGAAACCACCCTCGAGCGCATGCGCGACCAGTTGCTGCGCCTGGACATCGAGACCCAGGGGCGGATTTCCAGCCGCCAGCAGTTCGAAGGCGATGCCTATGACGACTTCGACCCCCTGGAGATGGACCGTCATTCGCAGCTGCAGCAGCTGTCGCGGGCCCTGTTCGAGTCCGCCTCGGACCTGCTCGACCTCAAGGAAACCCTGGCCCAGCGTGCCCAGGAGGCGCACAGCCTGCTGCAACAGCAGGCGCGGGTGAACAGCCAGTTGCAGGAAGGCCTCACCGCCACCCTGATGGTGCCCTTCGAGCGCCTGGTGCCGCGCCTGCAGCGCGTGGTACGGCAGGTGGCCAGCGAGTTGGGCAAGCAGGTCGAACTGGTGGTCGGCAATGCCGAGGGCGAGCTGGACCGCAGCGTGCTCGAACGCATGGTGGCGCCGCTGGAGCACATGCTGCGCAATGCCGTCGACCATGGCCTGGAAAGCCGGGAAATGCGCCTGGCTGCCGGCAAGCCGGAGCAGGGCACCATTCACCTGAATTTACTGCACGAAGGCGCCGACATCGTCATCGAAATGACCGACGACGGTGCCGGCGTGCCGCTGGAAGCGGTGCGACGCAAGGCCATCAAGCGCGGCCTGCTGGACCCGCAGGCACATTTGAGCGATCACGAAATCCTCCAGTTCATCCTGCGGCCGGGCTTTTCCACTGCCGAGAAGATCACCCAGATTTCCGGCCGCGGCCTGGGCATGGACGTGGTCCACGAAGAGGTCAAGCAACTGGGCGGCTCGATGAGCATCGAATCGGCCCCAGGCAAGGGCGCGCGCTTCCTGATTCGCCTGCCGTTCACCGTGTCGGTCAACCGTGCGCTGATGGTGCATCTGGGTGAAGAGCAGTACGCCATCCCGCTGAACACCATCGAGGGCATCGTCCGCGTGCCGCCCGCCGAACTGGCGGCGTGCTACCAACTGGACGTGCCACGTTATGTGTACGCCGGCCATGAATACGAGTTGCGTTATCTGGGCGAACTGCTGCAAGGCATGCCGCGCCCGGCCTTGCTGGGGCAAAGTGTGCCGCTGCCGGTGCTGCTGGTGCATTCCCAGGAACAATCGTTTGCGATCCAGGCTGACGCCCTGTCGCCCAGCCGGGAAATCGTGGTGAAGAGCCTGGGGCCGCAGTTTGCTGCGGTTGCCGGTTTGTCGGGGGCGACATTGCTGGGCGATGGCCGTGTGGTGCTGATTCTCGACCTATTGGGCCAGTTGCGTGGCCAGCAGCGGCGCCTGGCGCGCCTGCCGGGTGGCGGTGCGGCCCAGCGCCAGGTAGTCGGGCCGGCGCCGCGGCGGGCCTTGCTGGTGATGGTGGTGGACGACTCGGTCACCGTGCGCAAGGTCACCAGCCGCCTGCTCGAGCGGCATGGCATGAGCGTGCTGACGGCCAAGGACGGGGTCGATGCCATGGCCCTGCTGGAAGAGCACCGCCCGGATGTGCTGCTGCTGGATATCGAGATGCCGCGCATGGATGGTTTCGAGGTCGCCACGCGCATCCGCCGCGACGAGCGGCTGAAAGACCTGCCGATCATCATGATCACCTCGCGCACCGGGCAGAAGCACCGCGACCGAGCCATGGCCATCGGCGTCAATGAATACCTTGGCAAGCCGTATCAGGAATCGGTCCTGCTGCAGAGCATCGCCCACTGGAGCCAGGCCCATGCTTGAACTGATCGCCGGCCAGCGCAGCAGCCTGACCGGGCTGTTGCTGCCGTTGGGTGACCGTACCCTGGTGTTGCCCAATGTCGCGGTGGCCGAGTTGAGCGGCCAGCGCAACGTGCTGTGCCAGCGCGGCGAACCGGCCTGGCACCTGGGCTGGATCGACTGGCGCCAGCAGCGCCTGCCGCTGATCGGCTTCGAGGCCGCCTGCGGTGGCGAGACCCCCTGCGGCGAGCGGGCCCGTGTGGTGGTGCTGAATGCCCTGGGTGATACCGGCCTGCGCTACCTGGCGCTGCTGCTGCAGGACATCCCGCGCTCGTGCAAGCTCGACAGCCAGCTGAACTATGTGGACGTGGCGCTGGGCCGCCTGGAACTGGCCGCGGTGCAGGTGGGCGAGCAGGTGGCGCGGGTGCCGGACCTGGTCGGGCTGGAGCGGCTGGTGCGTGACGCTGATCTGCAACCTGACCTTGGTTAGGATATGAAGCAAAGCGCTTGGTCGTTTGGCTGACGCGGTCGTTGTAGGAGCGGCCTTGTGTCGCGAAAGGGTCGCGAAGCGGCCCCAGGATCTCATTGCCACGGCATAAATTGCAGGGGCTGCTCCGCAGCCCTTTCGCGACACAAGGCCGCTCCTACAGGGCGCGTGCGAGCCTGACAGGCCGCGATAGGGCCGGAACAGACTGGCGCAGGAACCCAGCCCAGCGCAGGAGGTCTGTGTTTGCATGTACTACGGTGAACGCTTCAACGCCTGGACTCACCTGGTCGGTGCTGTCCTGGCCTGTATCGGTGCCATCTGGCTGATCGTGGCCGCGGGCCTGCAAGGCGACCCGTGGAAGATCGTCAGCTTTTCCATCTACGGCAGTACCCTGCTGTTGCTGTACAGCATCTCTACCCTGTACCACAGCACCCGTGGGCGGGCGAAGGTGATCATGCGCAAGCTCGATCACTTGTCGATCTACCTGCTGATCGCCGGCAGCTATACGCCGTTCTGCCTGGTCAGCTTGCGCGGCCCGTGGGGCTGGAGCCTGTTCGGCATCGTCTGGGGGCTGGCAGTAATCGGCATGCTGCAGGAGATCAAGCCGCGCTCGGAGGCGCGCATCCTGTCGATCATCATCTATGCGGTGATGGGCTGGATCGTGCTGGTGGCCGTGCAGCCGCTGCTGCACGCGCTGGGCACTGCCGGCTTCGCCTGGCTGGCTGCCGGCGGTGTGTTCTACACCGTCGGCATCCTGTTCTTTGCCTTCGACAGCCGCTTCCGCCACTGGCACGGCATCTGGCATCTGTTCGTGATTGCCGGCAGCCTCATGCACTTCGTGGCGGTGTCGTTCTATGTGCGTTAGCTAGAAGTCGCCCCACAACTGCTGCGCCACCGACAGGGCTACCACGGGGGCGGTTTCGGTACGCAGCACCCGTGGCCCGAGGCGCGCGGCGTGGAAGCCAGTGGCTTTGGCCTGGTCAACCTCTGCCTCGCTCAGGCCGCCCTCCGGGCCGATCAGGAAGGCCAGCGTGGCCGGCCTGGCATGGCTGGTGAGGGGTTCGGCGACTGGGTGCAAAACCAGTTTCAGGTCGGCCTTGGCACTGTTCAACCATTCGCCCAGGGTTACCGGCGGGTGGATGACTGGCAAGGTCGAGCGACCGCACTGTTCGCAGGCACTGATCGCTACCTGGCGCCAATGGGCCAGGCGCTTGTCGGCGCGTTCGTCCTTCAGCCGCACTTCGCAACGTTCGCTGACGATCGGGGTGATTTCATTTACCCCCAGTTCGGTGGCCTTCTGGATCGCCCAGTCCATGCGCTCGCCGCGGGACAGCCCCTGGCCGAGATGGACATGCAGCGGTGAATCGGCCTGGCCGGCAAGGGCCTGGTCGAGGCTGACGCGCACGGTTTTCTTGCCCACTTCGAGCAGCTGGCCACGGTACTCCTGGCCGCTGCCGTCGAACAGCTGCACGGCGTCGCCGGGGGCCATGCGCAGCACGCGGCCGATGTAGTGGGCCTGGGCTTCGGGCAGGTCGTGCTCGCCGAGGCTCAGGGGGGCGTCGATGAAGAAACGGGACAGTCTCATGGGGTGCTCGTAGGAAAAGGTGTACTCGTCCCTTGTAGGAGCGGCCTTGTGTCGCGAAAGGGCCGCGCAGCGGCCCCGGCGGTTTGTACATCACCGCTGAAATACTGGGGCTGCTACGCAGCCCTTTCGCGACACAAGGCCGCTCCTACAAGGGGTATGCGGTCAGGTCTGCAAGCCTAGCCCGGGTCGCGGAAGTCGGGGTGGAAGTTGGCCGGTACCGCCACGCTGACGCTTTCACGGGTGGCGATGTCGATACCCTCGCTGGCCACTTCGGCGAGGAAGTCGATCTGCTCCGGGGTGATCACATAAGGCGGCAGGAAGTACACCACGCTGCCCAGCGGGCGCAGCAGGGCACCACGGGTCAGGGCATGCTCGAATACCTTCAGGCCGCGTCGCTCCTGCCACGGGTAGGCGACCTTGCCGGCCTTGTCCTTGACCATCTCGATGGCCAGGGCCATGCCGGTCTGGCGGATTTCGGCGACATGGGCATGCTCGGCCAGGTGTGCGGTGGCACTGGCCATGCGCGCAGCCAGGCCCTTGTTGGCTTCGATCACGTTGTCCTGCTCGAATATGTCCAGCGTCGCCAGTGCGGCAGCACAGGCCAGCGGGTTACCGGTATAGCTGTGCGAGTGGAGGAACGCGCGCAGGGTCGGGTAGTCGTCGTAGAACGCCTGGTAGACCTTGTCGGTGGTCAGGCATGCGGCCAATGGCAGGTAGCCACCGGTCAGGGCTTTGGACAGGCACAGGAAGTCCGGGCGGATGCCGGCCTGCTCGCAGGCGAACATCGTGCCGGTGCGGCCGAAGCCCACGGCGATCTCGTCGTGGATCAGGTGCACGTCGTAGCGGTCGCAGGCCTCGCGCAGCAGCTTGAGGTACACCGGGTGGTACATGCGCATGCCGCCAGCGCCCTGGATCAACGGCTCGACGATTACCGCACTGATCGAGGCGTGGTGTTCGGCCAGGGTCTGCTCCATGGCCTGGAACATGTTGCGCGAATGCTCCTCCCAGCTCATGCCTTCGGGGCGCAGGTAGCAATCGGGGCTGGGCACCTTGAGGGTGTCGAGCAGCAACGCCTTGTAGGTTTCGGTGAACAGCGGCACGTCGCCGACCGACATCGCCGCGATGGTTTCGCCATGGTAGCTGTTGGTCAGGGTTACGAAGCGCTTCTTGCCGGGTTTGCCGACGTTCTGCCAGTAGTGGAAGCTCATCTTCAGCGCCACTTCGATGCACGACGAACCGTTGTCGGCATAGAACACCCGGTCGAGCCCGGCCGGGGTCATGGCCACCAGGCGCTCGGACAGCTCGATCACTGGCTGATGGCTGAAACCGGCCAGGATCACGTGTTCCAGCTGGTCGACCTGATCCTTGATGCGCTGGTTGATACGCGGGTTGGCGTGACCGAACACGTTGACCCACCAGCTGCTCACCGCATCCAGGTAGCGCTTGCCTTCGAAGTCTTCCAGCCACACGCCTTCGCCGCGCCGGATCGGGATCAGCGGCAGCTGCTCGTGGTCTTTCATCTGGGTACAGGGGTGCCACAGGACCTTGAGGTCACGTTGCATCCACTGATCATTGAGGCCCATGGGCACTTCTCCTGGCTTGCGGCTTGGTTCGACCGCGTAAGCCTAAGCAATGCCGCAGGGCAGGACAACCGCTGTGGTTCAATGGCGCTGGGCGCCGCTGCAATCGAGCCTGCGGGTGACCGCGTCAATGGCAAAAATGTCAGTTGGCAAAAGCACTTGATGTCGCTGTGCTGGCAGGGCCGACGGACCTGACGTATTCTTAACGCATCTCTCTCGGGGCATTCCTGCCTCTACCCGTTTCTGTAACCCCTGACTCGGAGTTCGCCGACATGGCTGCTGCTTGGGTGCGCCTGTGCGCGTTGGTATTGATTGGTGTGTCCAGCGGCGCCGCGCTGGCAAAGGACAAGACACCTTCGGCAATCGTCGTGGGTGGCGGCCTGGCGGGCCTCACGGCCGCCTATGAGCTGCAGAACAAGGGCTGGCAGGTGACACTGCTGGAAGCCAAGCCAGGCATGGGCGGGCGCTCGGGCCTGGCCACCAGCGAATGGATCGGCAATGCCAAGGCGCATCCGGTGCTCAACCAGTACCTCGAGCGTTTCAAGATTGAAACACAGCCGGCACCGGAATTCGTGCGCACCCCCGGTTACCTGATCGACGGCGAGTATTTCAGCGCCACCGACCTGGCCAGCAAGCAGCCGGCCACTGCCGAGGCCATCAAGCGCTACGAGAAAACCCTCGACGACCTGGCGCGATCGATCGACGATCCGCTGAATCCGCAAGCCACCAGTACGCTGTTCGCCCTCGACCAGATCAACGTCTCCACCTGGCTGGACAAGCTGCAACTGCCGGCCACCGCCCGCCAGCTGATCAACCAGCAGATCCGTTCCCGTTACGATGAACCGTCGCGCCTGTCGCTGCTGTACTTTGCCCAGCAGAACCGTGTTTACCGTGGCGTCAGCGACCGTGACTTGCGGGCTGCGCGCCTGCCGGGTGGCAGCCCGGTGCTGGCCCAGGCCTTCGTCAAGCAGCTGAAGACCATCAAGACCAATTCGCCTGTGACGGCCATCGTCCAGGACAAGGACGGCGTCACGGTCAAAGTCGGCAGCGTCGGTTACCAGGCGGATTACCTGGTGATGGCCGTGCCGCTGCGCGCCCTGGCCAAGATCCAGATGACCCCGAGCCTGGACAGCCAGCACCTGGCAGCGATCAAGGGCACCAACTATGGCTGGCGCGACCAGCTGATGCTCAAGTTCAAGAAACCGGTGTGGGAAAGCCGTGCGCGCATGTCCGGCGAAATCTTCAGTAACGCCGGCCTGGGCATGCTGTGGATCGAGCCGGCGCTCAAGGGTGGCGCCAACGTGGTGATCAACCTGTCGGGCGACAATGCCCGCTTGCTGCAAGCGTTCGGTGACAAGCAGATGGTCGACCAGGTGTTGATCCGCCTGCACGCGTTCTATCCGCAGGCCCGTGGTTCGTTCACTGGCTACGAGGTCAAGCGTTACAGCACCGATGCCGGTACCGGTGGCGCTTACCTGGCCTATGGCCCGGGGCAGATCAGCAAGTACTGGCGCTTGTGGGAGCGCCCGGTGCAGCGCATCACCTTTGCCGGTGAGCATACCGACGCGCTCTACCCCGGTACCCTGGAAGGTGCCCTGCGCAGTGGCCAGCGTGCGGCGAACCAGGTGCAGGACCTGCTGGCGGGCAAGTCGTTCGACCCGGCCAAGGCGGCACCGGTGGCGGCTGCCGCGGCTGGCGTCGTGGCGGCCAAGCAGAACAAGGACGGCGGGTTCTTCTCCAATCTGTTCGGCGGTTCTGCCGACAAGGGCGACAAGGCCCCCGCGAAAGCCGAGGCGAAAAAGGTCGAAGAAGCCAAGCAGGACAAGCCAGGCTTCTTCTCGCGGCTGTTTGGCGGGGCGGACAAGCCTGAAGTGAAAGCCGAGCCGATTGCCACGGCGGAACCGGTGTCGCCGACTCCTGCGCCAGCGCCGCAAGTTGCACCGGCCCCGGTTGCGCCAGCACCTGCGCCGGTGGCCAAGGAAGCGCCGGCCAAGCCTGCGGCAACCAAGGCCGCACCCGCCAAACGTGCCCCCGTGCACAAGCCAGCTCGCAAGCCTGCCGAAACCAGGAAGGCCACTGCCAAGTCTGCACCTGCCAAGAAAGCCGTGGTCGATACCCAGGCCAAGGCCGGTTGATTCGTTGATTGTATCGACCCTGTTGCCGGCTTGCCGGCGATAGGGCCGATACAGGCAAGCACTGATCTCCCAGTATCGTTAATGTTTCCTTAATGGGAAGCTTTCAGAATTAATATCGGATTTCTCGATAATCCAGAGCAATTTTTTCCGCTTTTCTTCGATACGTTTCGCGTTAGTCTGTGCACAGCTTTCACGGAGAAACAGGTCAACATGCAACTGCGCAATTCACCTTCTCGCTACGGCGTGGTCAGCATCGTCATGCACTGGGGCGTGGCTCTGGCAGTCTTCGGCCTGTTCGGCCTGGGCCTGTGGATGGTCGGTCTCGACTACTACAGCCCTTGGCGCAAGGCTGGCCCGGACTTGCACAAGAGCATCGGCCTGGTCCTGCTGGCGGTGATGCTGCTGCGGGTAGTCTGGCGTTTCATCAGCCCGCCGCCACCGGCACCGGCCAGCCACGGCGCATTCACTCGCCTGGCCGCCAAGCTGGGGCACCTGGCGCTGTACGTCGGGCTGTTCGCGGTGATGATCGCCGGCTACCTGATCTCCACTGCCGACGGCGTGGGTATACCGGTGTTCGGCCTGTTCGAAGTGCCGGCACTGGTCAGCGACCTGCCTGACCAGGCCGACCTGGCTGGGATGATTCACCTCTGGCTGGCCTGGGGTCTGGTGATTTTTGCCGTACTGCATGCCCTGGCAGCGCTCAAGCACCATTTCATCGACCGTGACGCGACCCTGACCCGCATGCTGGGCCGCAAAGCTTGACTCTCAACCTCAATTGCATAGGAAGGAAGTAAGGATGTTGAAAAAGACTTTTGCCGCTCTGGCGCTCGGTACCGCACTGATCTCCGCCGGCCAGGCCATGGCTGCCGAGTACAAGATCGACAAGGAAGGCCAGCACGCCTTCGTCGACTGGAAGATCAGCCACCTGGGCTACAGCTTCATCCACGGTACCTTCAAGGATTTCGACGGTAACTTCACCTGGGACAGCGCCAAGCCTGAAGCCAGCAAGATCAATGTCGACCTGAAAACCGCCAGCCTGTGGTCGAACCACGCCGAGCGTGACAAGCACATCGCCAGCGCCGACTTCCTCGACGTGAAGAAGTACCCGCAAGCCAAGTTCGTCTCCACCAGCGTCAAGCCGACTGGCGACAAGACTGCTGACGTGACCGGCGACCTGACCCTGCATGGCGTGACCAAGCCGGTGACCTTCAAGGCCACCTTCAACGGCGAAGGCAAGGACCCATGGGGTGGCGAGCGTGCCGGTTTCAATGCCACCACCACGCTGAACCTGAACGACTTCGGCATCAAAGGGCCGGGCGCTACTTCGCAGACCCTGGACCTGGATATCAGTCTCGAAGGTGTCAAGCAGAAGTAATTCAGACCTGCTGAAGACCGAGGGGCTGCTTTGCGGCCCTATCGCGACACAAGGCCGCTGCTACAGGGTAATGAGCTGCGCCCCAGATGTTGGAAACCTGTCCACCATCTGGGGCGCAGCTCATTACGTTATTCCTGTAGGAGCGGCCTTGTGTCGCGATAGGGCTGCGAAGCAGCCCCTCGGTATTTCTCTCTGTCAGCCCTTGCGGGTCAGCAGTGCCGGGCGCTCACCACGCGGACGGCTTGGCAGGTCATCCAGTTGCTCGGGTGTCGGGTAACGGTCGAGCTTGGATTCCTTGCGGATGATCACCGGTTGTTTTTCCGGCTGGCGCGGGTTGCGCACGGCCGGCTCTTGCCGGGTTACATCGTCGCGGGCGGGACGGCCACGGCCGGCGCCGCCATCACGACGGGCTCCGCCACCATTGTTGGCGCGGGCCGGGCGTTTCTCGCCGCCACCGCCGCTGCGCTGCTGGCCGCCCGTACGACCTTGGCCACCGCTGTTGCTGCGCTGGCCGGTGCCTTGGCCGGCATTGCCGCCCGGGCGGCGATTGCGACCCTGGCCCTTGCCGTTCTGGTACGGGCTGACATAGTCGGCACGGTTGCCGAAGTTGTCGATTTCGTCGTCCAGGAACTCTTCCGGGTCGCGGTCGGCAGGCACTTTCGGCACGCTGGTGCTGGCTTGTTGCTGCTGCTGACGTGGCTTCTTGTCGCGCGGTTTGCGCGGCTGTTGCTTGTCACCCGCCTTGTCTTTCTCGGCCGGCTTGTCCGCAGCCTGCTGCTTGGCCTTGCCTTTATCCTTGCCCTTGTCCTTGCGGCCGCCGTTGGCGTCTTTGCCGCCTTCGCCACGGGCCTGCTGGTTACGCCCGCCACGGCCATTGTTCTGCGGGCGCTCGCGTACTTCCGGCTTCTCCGCTTCTACCTGGCTGGCGTCGAAGCCCATCAGGTCGCCGTCCGGGATCTTCTGCTTGGTTACCCGTTCGATGCTCTTGAGCAACTTCTCTTCATCCGGCGCGACCAGGGAAATGGCCTCGCCCGAGCGCCCGGCACGGCCGGTACGGCCGATACGGTGAACGTAGTCTTCCTCGACGTTCGGCAGCTCGAAGTTGACCACGTGGGGCAGCTGGTCGATGTCCAGGCCGCGGGCGGCGATGTCGGTAGCGACCAGTACCCGCACGCTGTTGGCCTTGAAGTCGGCCAGGGCCTTGGTGCGGGCGTTCTGGCTCTTGTTGCCGTGGATAGCGGCAGCGGTCAGGCCGTGCTTTTCCAGGTATTCGGCCAGGCGGTTGGCGCCGTGCTTGGTGCGGGTGAACACCAGCACCTGCTCCCAGGCACCGAGGGTGATCAGGTGCGCCAGCAGCGCGCGCTTGTGGCTGGCGGGCAGGCGATAGATGCGCTGCTCGATACGCTCGACGGTGGTGTTCGGCGGGGTCACCTCGATCCGCTCCGGGTTGTGCAGGAGCTTGTCGGCGAGGTCGGTGATGTCCTTGGAGAAGGTGGCCGAGAACAGCAGGTTCTGGCGCTTGGCCGGCAGGCGGGCAAGTACCTTCTTGACGTCATGGATGAAGCCCATGTCGAGCATGCGGTCGGCTTCGTCGAGTACCAGGATTTCCACATGGGCCAGGTCGACCTTGCCTTGGCCGGCCAGGTCGAGCAGGCGGCCCGGGCAGGCGACCAGGACGTCGACACCCTTGGCAATGGCCTGGATCTGCGGGTTCATGCCGACGCCGCCGAAAATGCAGGCGCTGACCAGTGGCAGGTCGCGGGCGTACACCTTGAAGCTGTCGTGGACCTGGGCGGCCAGTTCGCGGGTCGGGGTCAGGACCAGCACGCGGGGCTGGCGTGGGCCGTGGCGCTGCGACTTGTCGGGGTGGCCGGCCGGGAACAGGCGCTCAAGGATCGGCAGGGCGAAGCCGCCGGTTTTACCAGTACCTGTCTGTGCAGCGACCATCAGGTCGCGGCCTTGCAACACGGCGGGAATCGCCCGCTGTTGCACCGGGGTCGGCTGGGTGTAGCCCGCAGCCTCGATAGCGCGGACAAGAGCCTCGGAGAGACCGAGGGAAGCAAAGGACATGGGCAATCCTGTTCTCGTGTGGGCTGGGCCCGTGTGGGATGTTCTGCCTGGCGCGACGGGCATCGGTGGGATGCGATCGCGTCCGGTCCAGCTGGGCTTTCACTGCACATCCAAGTAACGGAGGGTGGACGCTAAAAGGTGCGTCGATGCCGATCGGGATGCCTGTTGCGAGGCCGAGCGTCCGGGCGTGAGCCGGGCGGGAAGGCCCGAGTATAACAGAGCTATCGCGCCGTGCTGCTTTCCTGCTGCTCAACGGCGTTGGGAATGTTTCCGATGTCGCCTGTGTAGCGCTGGCTGATTGCCGCGTAGGCCGGTTCCTGCTTGAAACGCCGCAGTTCTTCGGCAAAGGCCTGGGCCAGCAACTCGCGCCCAGGCTTGCGTACCAGGGCCAGGTATTGCGCCTGGCGGTTGATCACCAGCGGCAATACCTCGACTTGCTGTTGCAGGCCCAGGTGCCGCAGCAGGTAATGGCCGACCCTGCGGTCGGTGACTGCCAGGTCGATGCGGCCCAGGACCAGCTTGCCGAAGTTGGCTTGGTGGGTAGGGGCGGCTTCGCGTTTGAAGTAGGCGGCCTCGTTGAACGCTGCACCATAGCTGTAGCCGGGCGAGGTGCCGACGGTGAAGCCGGCGAGATCGCCCAGCTTGCTGACCGGATGGCGACGTGCACTGGCCTGGAACAGCACGAACTCGACATCCGACATGGGCTCGGCGGCGTAAACCAGGTAGGGCTGGCGTGACTCATTCTGGAAGACGTCGAGGATGCCGTCGGCCAGGCCTTGCTCGATCATTGCCAGGCAGCGCTTCCAAGGCAGGATCTGCACCTCCACCTCGATGCCGAGGCGTGCGAACACCTGGGTGGTGACCTCGTAGTCGATGCCACGCAGCTGGCCGTCCTGTAGATACACGTAGGGTGCCCAGTCATCGGTCACCAGGCGCAGGCGCTCGCCCAGGGCCAGGGGGCTCAGGCAGGCGAACAAGAGGATCCACAACAGACGGGCGACGTACGGCATGGCCGGAGATTACAAGCTCGGTCTGTTCAAGACCAGCGCCCCCGGCATCCAAAGTGAGCGAGGCCGCTCCTGCAGGCAGTTCAGCCCTGCGAAGACCGCAGCAGATGCGCCTCGATGTCCTTGCGCCGCTCGCCCAATGTCAGGCGCAGCCCCGGATGGCGCAGGCACTGGCGCAGTTGCTCGGGCTGCATGTGGCCATGACGGGCATTGAGGTTTTCCAGTGCCTTGTCCCACCAGGCCGGCGCACAGGCACGGTCGAACTCGTTGGGGTAGTGGTAGCAGCCATACAGCAACTCGCGGGCGAACTGGCGTTCGTGGCTGGGCAGGGTCATGCTCAGTGCCTTGTAGCCCAGGCGTTGCAGGGCCGGCGGCCGTGGCAGCTGGTCGTTGACCAGGTGCACGTCAGCCAGCGCGGCGTCGCTCAGCGGGTCATGGCCATGCTTGCGCAGCCAGGCCTGGATCTTGGCGCGGAACTGCGCCTTGCGGCTCCAGTAGTGGTGGATGACGTCGGTGCATTCGGCCAGCTCCAGGGTGCGGTAGGCTGCCACCGCCAGGCAGAATTCCTCGAGGGTATAGGCCTCGCGAGCCAGCGGGTGGAACTCGTCCATCATGGCGATGGAGCGGTCCAGGGTGCCTGCATCCTGCGCCGTGAGGCCGATCACCCCGGAGTTGACCAGCGGCATCTGGCAATCGGCAAGGCCGCGGGACTCGAGGATGGCCAGCAGGTTCTTGTACAGCAGGCATTTCTGGTTGCTGCCATAGCGTGCGCCGATGGCATTGCACAGCAGGCGCCCTGGGGCTACCCGGGCGAACAGCTCCAGCGGCGACTTGCGGAAGAACGTGTCAGTGTCGATCAGCACTGCCAGTGGGTGTTGCTGCAGCACTTGGCGCAGCAGCACATGCTTGCTGCGAAAGTGATACCCGTGAGGGGCGTTCCAGGCCTGGCGCGTGGCTTCGTCGAGCACGTGCACGCTTACCGGCAGGCCGGCATAGGGCTGCGGGTTGTCGGTGTAGACCTGGATGTCCATGGCTTCGCCTGCTGCGCTGTCCAGGTGGGCCAGGGCGCTGATGATGCTGAAGCAGGCTTCCTGGTGGTAGGTCGCCGGGCCAAAAGCCAGGTAGACGAGCTGTGGATGCGAGTGCTGCATGGCAGGCAAGACCTGTGTAACCGAAAAAAATAAGGCTTTAGTCTATGACCAAAGCCTTAATCGGTTGTTAAACAGGTTTTGCAAAAAATTTCAGCGCGGCAGCTTCAGATTGTTCCAGATGGCCAGGCTCGGTTCGGCCTGGTTCAAGGTATAGAAGTGCAGGCCCGGTGCGCCGCCCTGCAGCAGTTGTTCGCACATGCGGGTGATCACCTCTTCGCCGAATGCCTGGATGCTGGCGGTGTCATCGGCATAGGCTTCCAGCTGCTTGCGGATCCAGCGCGGGATCTCGGCGCCACAGGCGTCGGAGAAGCGTGCCAGTTTGCTGTAGTTGGTGATCGGCATGATGCCGGGCACCACCGGGATATCCACGCCCAGCTTCTGTGCGCGCTCGACGAAGTAGAAGTAGCTGTCGGCGTTGAAGAAGTACTGGGTGATGGCGCTGTCGGCACCGGCCTTGACCTTGTGCACGAAGTTGGCCAGGTCGGCCTCGAAGTTGCGCGCTTGTGGGTGCATTTCCGGGTAGGCGGCCACTTCCAGGTGGAAGTGGTCAGCGGTTTCCTGGCGGATGAACTCGACCAGGTCGCTGGCGTAGCGCAGTTCACCACTGGCCATGCCCATGCCCGAAGGCAGGTCGCCACGCAAGGCGACGATGCGCTTGATGCCGGCAGCCTTGTACTCGGCCAGCAGGGTGCGCAGTTCGGCCTTGGTGTCACCCACGCACGACAGGTGCGGCGCGGCGGGCACCTTCACTTCGCTTTCCAGCTGCAGCACGGTGTTCAGTGTGCGGTCGCGGGTCGAGCCACCGGCACCGTAGGTGCAGGAGAAGAAGTCCGGGTTGTAGGCGGCCAGCTGGCGGGCGACGCCCATCAGCTTTTCGTGGCCGGCATCGGTCTTGGTCGGGAAGAACTCGAAACTGTAGCGGCGTTCCTGGGACATCAGACGTTCCTCTAGCAGCCAGCCTCAAGCAGCAAGCTGCAAATAGAAGCCAGATCGGTGATGGCCGATCTGGCTTGGGCATCGTTCAACAAGTTTGAGCCTGGGCTGCAAGCGGCATGGGGCGTTTTCGCACCTGTCTGCCGCTTGCAGCTTGCCGCTTGTCAGTAGCGGTAGGCGTGCGGCTTGAACGGGCCTTCTACGGTAACGCCGATGTAGTCGGCTTGCTGCTGGGTCAGCTGGGTGACCACGCCGCCGAAGCCGCGGACCATTTCCAGGGCCACTTCTTCGTCGAGCTTCTTCGGCAGCACTTCAACGGTCAGGCGTTCGGCTTTCTTCTCGGCCGACAGGTCGGCGAACTTCTGCTGGAACAGGAAGATCTGTGCCAGTACCTGGTTGGCGAACGAACCGTCCATGATGCGGCTTGGGTGGCCAGTGGCGTTACCCAGGTTGACCAGGCGGCCTTCGGCCAGCAGGATCAGGTAGTCGTCGTTCTGTGGGTCGAAGCTGCCGGCGCCGGTGCGGTGGATCTTGTGCACCTGCGGCTTGACCTCTTCCCAGGCCCAGTTCTTGCGCATGAAGGCGGTGTCGATCTCGTTGTCGAAGTGGCCGATGTTGCAGACCACGGCGCGCTTCTTCAGGGCCTTGAGCATGTTGGCGTCGCAGACGTTGACGTTACCGGTGGTGGTCACGATCAGGTCGATCTTGCCCAGCAGGGCCTTGTCGATGCTGGCTTCGGTGCCGTTGTTGATACCGTCGATGAACGGCGAAACCACTTCGAAGCCGTCCATGCAGGCCTGCATGGCGCAGATCGGGTCGACTTCGGTGACCTTGACGATCATGCCTTCCTGGCGCAGGGACTGGGCCGAGCCCTTGCCCACGTCACCGTAGCCGATCACCAGGGCCTGCTTGCCCGACAGCAGGTGGTCGGTACCACGCTTGATGGCGTCGTTCAGGCTGTGACGGCAGCCGTACTTGTTGTCGTTCTTGCTCTTGGTGACCGAGTCGTTGACGTTGATCGCCGGGACTTTCAGCTCGCCCTTGGCCAGCATGTCCAGCAGGCGGTGCACGCCAGTGGTGGTTTCTTCGGTGATGCCGTGCACGCGCTCCAGTACCTGCGGGTACTTCTTGTGCAGCAGTTCGGTCAGGTCGCCACCGTCGTCGAGGACCATGTTGGCATCCCATGGCTGGCCATCCTTGAGGATGGTCTGCTCCAGGCACCACTCGTATTCTTCCTCGGTTTCACCTTTCCAGGCGAACACCGGGATGCCGGCGGCGGCGATGGACGCGGCGGCCTGGTCCTGGGTGGAGAAGATATTGCAGGACGACCAGCGCACTTCGGCACCCAGGGCAACCAGGGTTTCGATCAGCACGGCGGTCTGGATGGTCATGTGGATGCAGCCCAGGATCTTCGCACCCTTGAGCGGTTGCTCGGCCAGGTACTTGCGACGCAGGCCCATCAGTGCAGGCATTTCCGATTCGGCGATGATGGTTTCGCGACGGCCCCAGGCGGCCAGGGAGATGTCGGCGACTTTGTAATCGGTAAAACCAGCAGGCATGTTTGCAGCGCTCATGAGAGCCTCCATTCGTAATGTGCGAATGGGCGCCGTTGTGCGTTGAGCGTCCGCGGGAGCGGACAACGCCCCATCCGAGCCTGACAGGCCTAGCCTGCTGCAGCGCCCCTCGGACGGGTGGCGGGCATGGCACCGCTGTGGGCAACCATGTGAAGCGGCGGAGATTATAGCCGCGCCCGCTGGCTTGCCCAAGGTTTTCTGTCGATTAATCGCGACGATAGTCGATGTTCAATGGAGCGACAGCGACCGCTCTGCCATCATTGCTACACCGTAGCCAAGCAGGTCAGGAGTACAGATGAACTTTCACACCCGCAAATGGGTTAAACCCGAAGACCTCAACCCCAATGGCACGCTGTTCGGTGGCAGCCTGTTGCGCTGGATCGATGAAGAGGCGGCGATCTACGCCATTGTCCAGCTGGGCAACCAGCGCGTGGTGACCAAGTACATATCGGAAATCAACTTCGTCAGTGCCTCGCGCCAGGGCGACATCATCGAGCTTGGCATCACCGCCACCGAGTTCGGCCGCACCTCGATCACCCTCAAGTGCGAAGTGCGCAACAAGATCACCCGCAAGGCCATTCTCACGGTCGACAAGATGGTCTTCGTCAACCTGGGCGAAGACGGGCTGCCGGCGCCCCACGGGCGCACCGAGATCAAATATATCCAGGACCAGTTCCCGGATTCGGCGGTGGAGTGACGATTTCGGGGCTGCAAAGCAGCCCCGAAAACCTCATGGCTGGGCGCTGACCTTGCGCACCACCCGGCCAATGCTCAAACCCTGCACCAGGATCGACGACAGCACCACGATGTAGGTGATCGACAGCAGCAGGTCACGTTCCTCGCCCAAAGGCAGCGACAGCGCCAGGGCCACCGACACCCCACCGCGCAGGCCACCCCAGGTCAGCACCCGTACCGTGCCCTTGGGCACCGGGCGCCAGCGCCGCAGCAGGACGATCGCCGGGGCCACGGTCAGCAGCCGCGACAGCAGCACCGCCAGGGCCAGCACGCCACCGGCTGCCAGGTGCAGCCAGTTGAACGGCAGCAGTAACAGCTCCAGGCCGATCAGCGCGAACAGCAGGGCATTGAGCATGTCGTCGATCAGCTCCCAGAAACCGTCCATGTAGCGGCGGGTCATGTCGTTCATTGCCAGGTTGCGTCCCAGGTTGCCGATGATCAGGCCGGCCACCACCATGGCGATCGGCGCCGAAACGTGCAGTTCGTAGCACATGGCCGAGCCACCGATGACCAACGCCAGGGTCAGCATCACTTCCACCTGGTACTGCTCGACGCTCTTGATCATGCGGTAGGTGGCGTAGCCGATCAGGCCGCCGAACACTACCCCGCCGATGGCCTCGCGGGCGAACAGGATCGCCGTGTCGGTCATGCTCGGGGTTTCGCCCAGGCGGATGATGCCGAGCAACACGGTGAACACCACCACTGCGGTGCCATCGTTGAACAGCGATTCGCCGACAATGGTGGTCTTGAGCGGCTTGGAGGCATTGGCGGTACGCAGCGCGCCAAGCACCGCGATCGGGTCGGTGGGCGAGATCAGGGCACCGAACAACAGGCAGTAGATCAGTGGCACCTGCCAGCCGAACAGGGCGAACACCCAGTGCGACAGGTAACCGATGACCACGGTGGCGATCAGCACACCGACGGTGGCCAGCAGGCCGATCGGCCAACGGTAGCTGCGCAGGTCGGCGAGGTTGACGTGCAAGGCGCCGGCGAACAGCAGGAAGGCCAGCATCCAGTGCATCAGCAGGTCGTTGAAGTCGATCTGGTTCATCAGCCCTTCGACGCGTGCTTCCAGGCCGGGGAAGCCGATCAGGCTCAGGCCCTGCAGCATCAGGGAGAACAGCAGCGCCGTAACCATCACGCCAATGGCGGGGGGCAGGCCGATGAAACGGTAATTCACATAGGTGAGGAGGGTGGTGAGGCAGATAAATGCGGCAACTAGTTCAAGCATCCCGAATCCTGTAGCAGTGGCTTCCAAGTCATAACCCGAATGGCTCGGGCAGTTCTTTGATGATCTGGCGAGGGCTTCGGGGCACAGGATTTGACCAGAATTGCTGGAAGCGTTCCGGGTGTTTACAGCTGGAGGGTGCAATTATGGCGGCGAGGTGCAGGTCACGATATTTTCAGCGCCTGTGAGATCGAGCGCCGCCCGCGCGGCGCATCGCGGATGAATCCGCTCCCACATCTGTTGCAACGTGGCCATGTCTGTGAGGCCATGGTTGTCAGCCGGTTTGCAAGGCTCAAGCCATGCGCCAGGGCTGGCAACCATGGCGTAACAGGTTCGGCACGTTGCAACAAATGTGGGAGCGGATTCATCCGCGATGCGCCGCGCGGGCGGCGCTCGATCTCACAGGCGCTGAATCCCCACCGCCGAACACATCCCAGGCAACCCGACCGCCAACGCTATATATTCATCCCTCGAAAACGTCACAAGGACCCAACGGTGTGCTGGCAACTTCCCTGGTACTGATCGCCGCCTTGCTGCATGCGACCTGGAATACCCTGATCAAATTCAGTGGTGAGCGCCTGCTGGTGATCGCCAGCATGGACACGGTGGCGCTGGCTTTCGCGGTGCTTGCCGTGGCCTTCGCCGAGGTGCCGCCGGCCAGCGTCTGGCCTTGGCTGCTGGCGTCGGCGTTGGCCGAGCAGTTGTACCGCTTCCTGCTGATCCAGGCCTACCGCGTCGGCGACCTGGGGCTGGTCTACCCGCTGATGCGCGGGCTATCGCCCCTGGTGGTGCTGGCACTGACCCTGGCCTTTGCCGGCGAATCGCTGAGCCAGCAGCAGATCATCGGCATCCTGCTGATCCCCTGCGGCATGGCCTGCCTGTTGTGGCAGGGCGGTGGCGGTGAGCGGCTACCCTGGTCGATGCTGCCGGTGGTTGCCCTGATCGGCCTGTGCATCGGCTGCTACACCTGGTTTGACGGCCAGGCCGTGCGCCTGTGGGGCAAGCCCTGGGACTACCTGGTGTGGCTGACATTGCTCAGCGCCTGGCCCTTTCCATTGCTGGCCAGCGTGGCGCGACGTGCGCCGTTCGTGCTGTTCTGGCGCCTGCAGTGGCGCCTGGGGCTGGCAGTCGGGCTGTGCGTATTGCTCAGTTACGCCCTGGTGCTGTGGGCCATGCACCTCGGCTCGGTGGCTGAGGCGGCGGCACTGCGGGAATTGAGCGTGATCCTGGTGGTAGTGCTGGGCATGCGCTACCTCAAAGAACCTTTTGGCCGGCCCAGACTCCTAGCTTGCGGGCTGGTGTTGGCCGGCATGTTGATAATGAAGCTTTGACCTCAAGACTGAACAAGGAGTCCTGCCTATGACCGTTGCCCTGTGGTGCATTCTGATCGCGTTGGTACTGCCACCCCTGTGCGGCCTGGTCGCCAAGGTGAGCAGTGGCCGCTTCGGCCTGAAAGACAACCACGATCCGCGCGCTTTCCTGGATACGCTTTCCGGCCTGCCACGTCGCGCGCATGCCGCCCAGCAGAACAGCTACGAGGCCTTTCCGGCGTTTGCCGCGGCGGTGCTGGTGGCCGATATCGTCGGCAATGCCGAGCAGGTGACCCAGGATGTGCTGGGGGTGATGTACATCACCAGCCGCTTGCTCTACATCATCTGCTACCTGGCGGACTGGGCCGTGCTGCGCTCGTTGGTATGGTTTGCCGGCATGGCGATGATCGTGGCGTTTTTCGTGGTTTCCATCTGAAAACTGGCGTGCTCCCCGTGGGCGCGGCTTCTGCCGCGACCACCGGCAAAGCGGTGCCCTGCACCGTGCGATCTTTTCGCGGGAGCGCCCCCACCGGGCACGCCTGACCTCAGGGAACCTTGGGCACCTCAGGCAACGGCTTGCCCTTGGGCCACAGCATCCAGATCTGCCCTTGCTGCTTCATGTTCCCGGCCAGTTCCCCGGCTTCCGGGCCGGTGCCCCAGAACAGGTCGGCCCGCACCTCACCCGTAATTGCCCCTCCGGTATCCTGAGCCGCCACCGGGCGTACCACCGGGGTTGCGTCCGGGCGGGTGGTGGATAGCCAGAGCAGGCTGCCCAGCGGAATCACCTTGCGGTCGATGGCTACGCTGTACCCAGCGGTCAGGGGCACGTTCAGTGAACCGCGCGGGCCTTCGTTGCTGTCGGGGCGGGTGCTGAAGAAGACGTAGCTGGGGTTGCTGGCAAGCAGCTCCGGTACCCGCTGCGGGTTGGCCTGGGCCCAGGCGTGAATGGCGCCCATGCTCACTTCTTCCTTTTTCAGCTGGCCTTGTTCCACCAGCCAGCGCCCGATCGGCCGGTATGGATGGCCGTTCTGGTCGGCGTAGCCCAGGCGCAGCTGGCGGCCGTCCTCCAGTTGCACCCGACCGGAGCCCTGCACCTGCAGGAACTGCAAGTCCATAGGGTCGGTCAGCCAGGCCAGCACCGGTGCCTTTACGCCGTTGCGGTTGATGACCTCGGCGGTGTCGTAAGGCTTGAGTACCCGCCCGTCGAGGCGACCACGCAGGCGCTTGCCCTTGAGCTCGGGGTACACGCTGGCCAGGTCGACCACGATCATGTCATCAGGAATACCGTAGACCGGCACGTGGTTGCTTGCCGATTGCTTGAGGCTGCCGGGGTAGACCGGTTCGTAGTAGCCGGTAATCAGGCCGTGGGCGTTGTTCTCGGCGGAGCGCAGGCCGTATACCTCCAGGTTCTGCTCGAGGAATGTGCGCACCTGGGCGGCGCTGGCGGTGGCACTGCCGGCGGCTTCGCAGGTGGCCGCCCACACCGGGTCGCGCACGAGCTTCTCGCAGCCGCTGCGCCAGGCATAGAAGCCGGCTAGCAAGTCTTCGTCGCTGACGGCCGGCAGGTCGTTCCAGGTGGCCGGGACGTAGGTGGCAATGGCGTGGGGCTCCGGCCTGGCGTTCTCGCCGCCGTTGCAACCGGCCAGCAAAGCCAGCACCGGGAGCGTCCAGGCCAGATGGCGCAGGGCTGATTTCATGTGTGTATTCCTGTCATGGGCGAAGATGAATATTCGCCCCTGTTTTTCATGTGGCTATTGGTGTTTGGCCTGTGGGCGGCGATACTGGCCGCCCCTTTGCGTAGGCCGAAGTGAGTGCGATGTTGAAGCGATTGACCGTTGTTCTGCTGGCAGCATTGACCCTGGGCGGTGCCTTGAGTGGTTGCGACCGGGTCGACCCCAACTCGCCGTTGGGCAAGCGCAAGGTAATCTTCAAGGACATGCTCAGAACCAGCGAAGACCTTGGCGGCATGTTGCGTGGCCGGCTGCCCTTCGACGGGGTGAAGTTCGCCGCCGGCGCTCAGCAACTGGACAACCTCGCGCGCCAGCCCTGGCAGCACTTTCCACAGGTGCGTGATGGTGGCGACAGCAGCGCACGCGCCGAGGTATGGGAGCGCCAGGCACGTTTTCATGACCTGGCCCGGCAACTGGAAGGCGTCACTGGCGAACTGGTCGATGTCACCCGCAACCAACCGCTCGACGCTGCGCAATTGAAGGCGCCGATGGACAAGGTCGAAGCGGCGTGCAAGGCCTGTCATAGCGAATTTCGTAACCATTGATGGCTTGCAAGGCTCTGGCTGCAAGCGCGACACAAGGCCACGCCGGCAGTGATCGCGTTTGTCGCCGGCCTTAGCGGTCCAGGTCTTCCACCGCTTCCTGCAGTTCCTTGCGCGACTCGGCCAGCTTGTCCTTGCGCTTGTTGATCTTCTCGGAATCGCCTTTCTTCTCGGCCTTTTTCAGGTCCTTTTCGCGCTGCGCCACTTCGTGACGGGCTTCGAGCACTTTCTGCTCGCGTTCCTTGCGCAGGCCGGCATCGGTGCAGTTGTCGACCCCACGCAGCGCCTCTTCCAGCCCCGAGACCTGGCCGCTGTTGCCTTGGTCACGGGCAATCTTCAGCTGGTTCTCGATGGCGCTGCGCTTGGCCGCGCAGCCAGTCAGGCCGGCATCCGGCTCGGCAGCCTGTGCGGCGCCAGCGGCCAGGCCAATTGTCGCCAGCAGGAAAAGGGTCGAAATACGTTTCATGAAAAGCCTCCTTGACGGGGCGGGGCAGCAAAAGTTGGGGGAAATCCTGCCTTGGTTTTGCTCATTTAGAAACCCTTGTTACGCCTTTCTGGTGGAATCTCGGAATGGTCCTGCAGGTAAATGGGTAAAAATTCATTGCCCGATGCCCTGGCCCTCGACCCGAAACCCGTCGATGCCGGCCATGCCGAGCTGGCTGGCGATGCTTTGAACCTCGTGGCCGGTGAAGAATTCCACAAGCTGTTGCCCGCGCTTTTCGCCGATACCGGGCAAGGCTTGCCATTCGGCGGCGGTGCGCGCAGCCAGCTCGGGCCAGTTGCCGGTCACCGCCAAGCCTGCTGGTGTGGGGGCACCAAGTGCACGCAGCCATTGGGCAAAGGGCCGTGAGCGGGCTTGCGCGAAACTGCCCAGCAACTGCGCCGCCGTGGCGTCGCTGATCCCCGCGACCAGGCCCAGGCGCTCGGCGTCCAGATGCAGCCAGTCGGTCATCGACGTCACCAGCCCGGCGGCCACCAGACGGCGCCAGGTGCCAGGGCCCATGCGCGGCAGTGCCAGCCCCTGTTTGCCGCTGAGCCAGGTGAGCCGGGCACTGAACTGCTCCTCACAGCCGGCCACGGCCTGCCAGCAACTCTGCGCATGATACTGGCCGGGCTGCGGCGCGGTGACTGGCTGGCGCTCTACGGCGCGGTGCACCACCTGTTCCAGGCGCGGGATGGTCAGCCCGGCAAGGCTCACCGCGACCTGGTCACCGGGACGGATGTCGAGGCTCTGCCAACGTGCCAGCGAACCCAGGCTTACCTGGGTGATCCGCCGGTCATCGAGGGTGACTGGCAGCACCTGCAGCACCGGCGTAACCCTGCCGGTGCGGCCGATGCGAAAGCGGACTTCGCGAACTTCGGCCAACGCCTGCAGGTAAGGGTACTTCCAGGCTGCGATCCAGTAGGGCGCCCTGGCCTGCCAGCGCTCGGCGGACGGCCGGTTGCCCTGGCGCAGGACCACACCATCGCTGGCGAAGGGCAGGGCGGTGCGGTACCAATGATCGCGCCAATGGGCGGCATCCTGCGCTGTGTCGATGGCGACGCTGTAGTCCTGGCTTTCGGGAAAGCCCAGTTGTGCCAGCTGTGCAAGGCGCTCGGCCTGTTGCTCGGGGCCTTGTGGCCAGTCCCAGACGAACAGGCCGATGCCATTGCCCTGCTCATTGCTCAACACCTTGCGTGCCAGCAGCCCGGCCACCGTACTGCGGGCGTTGGCGCTGCCCGCCCGGGCTTGCACATGCGCGTCCAGGCGCCAGTACAGTTCGCCTTGCAACAGCAGGTCCACGGGCTGCGGCAGCTGCCGGGTGATTGCGCCCAGGCTCGGGATGTGGCGGCTCCAGTCATACCCTTGCACCCCATCGCCGCGGCTGATCAATTGCACCAGGCGGCCCTGCCGGTAGACAAGGGTGACGGCTACGCCATCGACCTTGGGTTGTACCCACACCCCACGCTTGCCGGCCAGCCAGCGGACCACGGCCTGCTGGTCGGGTAACTTGTCGACCCCGGTATGCGGTACCGGGTGGGGGACCGGCCCGCGGGCACTGGCCAGGGGCGATGCAGTGGGCGCCAGGCCAAAGCACTGCTGCAGGTGGGCCAGGCGCTGGCGGCTCTGGTCGTATAACTCATCGGCCACCAGCGCAACGCCCTGGCGATGGTAGTGGTCATCCCAGCGGGCGAGCGTGCTGCGCAACTGGGCGGTTTCAGTGGCGGCTTGCTCCGCGCCCCAGTCGGGGCATTGACCAGCCCGCGTCAGCGGGGCCTGGAGTATCAGCAGCAGGGTAAACAACAGCATGAGTGGCATGGCCAGCATCCTTGCATGGCGTGTGGGAGACCTCAGCCTAGGCAGGCCAGGTGCGCGACGCCACGCAGGGTTTGTCAGCCGATATGTCACAAAAAAGCCCCTGCCGATCAATCGGCAGGGGCTTTTGCCCAGCGCTGCAGGAAAAGTTACAGGCCGGCAGCGTCACGCAGCGACTGGGCGCGGTCGGTACGCTCCCAGGTGAAGGTGGTGAAGGTGTCGTCGCCGACAGTCTTCTGCTGCGGGGTACGACCGAAGTGGCCGTAGGCGGCGGTTTCCTGGTACATCGGGTGCAGCAGGTCGAGCATGGTGGTGATGGCGTATGGACGCAGGTCGAAGCACTCGCGCACCAGCTGGACGATCTTGTCATCGGAAACCTTGCCGGTACCGAAGGTGTTGATCGAGATGGAGGTCGGCTGGGCCACGCCGATGGCGTAGGAAACCTGGATCTCGCAACGTTCGGCCAGGCCGGCGGCAACGATGTTCTTGGCCACGTAACGGCCAGCGTAGGCGGCGGAGCGGTCGACCTTGGACGGGTCCTTGCCGGAGAACGCGCCACCACCGTGGCGGGCCATGCCGCCGTAGGAGTCGACGATGATCTTGCGCCCGGTCAGGCCGCAGTCACCCACCGGGCCACCGATGATGAAGCTGCCAGTCGGGTTGATGTGGTACTGGGTACCCTTGTGCAGCAGTTCGGCCGGCAGGGTGTGCTTGACGATCAGCTCCATCACCGCTTCCTGCAGGTCTTTCTGCGAAACCTCAGGGTTGTGCTGGGTCGACAGCACCACGGCGTCGATGCCGACCACCTTGCCGTTTTCGTAACGGCAGGTGACCTGCGACTTGGCGTCCGGGCGCAGCCATGGCAGCAGGCCGGACTTGCGCGCTTCGGCCTGGCGCTCGACCAGACGGTGCGAGAAGCAGATCGGTGCCGGCATCAGTACTTCGGTTTCGTTGCTGGCATAGCCGAACATCAGGCCCTGGTCACCCGCGCCCTGGTCTTCCGGCTTGGAGCGGTCCACGCCCTGGGCGATGTCCACCGACTGCTTGCCGATGATGTTCATCACGGCGCAGGTGGCGCCGTCGAACCCGACGTCGGAGCTGTTGTAGCCGATATCGATGATGACCTTGCGCACCAGGTCTTCGAGGTCGACCCAGGCCGAAGTGGTGACTTCGCCGGCGATGATGGCAACACCGGTCTTGACCAGGGTTTCGCAGGCTACGCGGGCGTATTTGTCCTGGGCGATGATGGCATCAAGGACGGCGTCCGAAATCTGGTCGGCGATCTTGTCCGGATGCCCTTCGGACACGGACTCGGAGGTGAAAAGGGAGTATTCGCTCATCTCGAAGGTTCCTGAAATTTACCGATGGTGTATGTCGCCAGCCGTCCGCTGAAAATGGCGGACCTGGATCTGGAAACCGTTACGCAAGCCCACGTACAGGCTGTCCCCCGGGGCCAGCCCGGCTGCCGTGGCCCAACGGGCCAGGTCGTCCTGTTCAAAACCGAGCCAGAGGTCGCCGCAGGCTTCCCGCGCCCAGCCCTGGTCATGGCTGCACAGTTCGGTGACCAGCAGGCTGCCGCCTGCCTTCACCCGCTTGGCCAGCTGGCGCAGGGCCAGGGCCGGATCGCTGAAATGGTGCAGGACCATGTTCAGCACAACGCAGTCGGCTTCCACATCCGTTGCACCCAGTGCATCGGCCAACTGCAGGTTTACATTACCCAGACGTTCACGTTCGCAGACCTGGCGTGCCAGTTCGAGCATGGTCGGGCTGTTGTCCAGCGCGGTGACCCGGGCAAAGCGGCGTGCCAGGTCTGGCAGGAAGCCGCCGTCACCGGGGCCGACCTCCAGGGCACTGGCGGCCGGGTCGAAATTCAGCTTGTCGAGCAGCGCCAGCAGGCTTTCGCGATACTGCGGCAGGCCGGCGATCAGGTCCTGCTGGGCGCGAAACTTCTCTTCCACACGCAGGAAGAAATCCTGGCTGGTGGCGGCACGACGTTGCTGTACCTGGGCAATGCGCGCTTGCACCTCGGCTGGCAGGGCCAGGTCGTCGACCTCTTCGAGCAGTGCCGCATGCAGCCTGCCGCCCAGGCGCAAGCTGTCGGGCAGGGCACGGCGGTAGAAGATGGCGTTGCCTTCGCGGCGGGTGGCGACCAGCTCGGCCTGGGCCAGCACCTTCAGGTGGTGGCTCATGCCCGATTGGCCAACGCCGAAGATCTGCGCCAGTTCCAGCACGCCGAACGAGTCGTTGGCCAGGGCGCGCAACACGTTCAGGCGCAACGCGTCGCCACTGGCTTTGCACAAGGCAGCCAATGCTTCGCATTGCTCGGGGATCAATTGCGCACGAAGGTTCATGGGGCGGCAGTCTAGACAGGCATCGTTGCCCTAGCAAGGGCAATATCAAAAAGTTTTGATATTGGGTGATGAGCGGGACGGTTCGCCCGGTTTTGCCCCGAATTGAAGCCCGATCACAGGAAAATCCCCCGACTGCGACCATACGTCATTGCCCCAAGCCCCCCCAGTGGGCGAAAATGGCCGCCTTTTTCGTGACACCACCTATTCAAGCCCCCCAGGAGATCAGCGATGCCCAGCCGTCGTGAACGTGCCAACGCCATTCGTGCCCTCAGCATGGATGCCGTGCAAAAGGCCAACAGCGGCCACCCAGGTGCCCCCATGGGCATGGCGGATATCGCCGAAGTGCTTTGGCGCGACTATCTGAAGCACAACCCGAGCAACCCGAATTTCGTCGACCGCGACCGCTTCGTGCTGTCCAACGGCCACGGTTCGATGCTGATCTACTCGCTGCTGCACCTGACCGGCTACGACCTGTCGATCGACGACCTCAAGGCCTTCCGCCAGCTGCACAGCCGCACCCCGGGCCACCCGGAATACGGCTACACCCCGGGCGTCGAAACCACCACCGGCCCGCTCGGCCAGGGTATCGCCAACGCCGTGGGCTTCGCCCTGGCGGAGAAAGTGCTGGCCGCCCAGTTCAACCGTGACGGCCACAACATCGTCGACCACAACACCTACGTGTTCCTTGGCGACGGTTGCATGATGGAAGGCATTTCCCACGAAGTCGCCTCGCTGGCCGGCACCCTTGGCCTGAACAAGCTGATCGCCTTCTATGATGACAACGGCATCTCCATCGACGGCGAAGTGCACGGCTGGTTCACCGATAACACCCCGGCGCGCTTCGAAGCGTACAACTGGCAGGTGATCCGCAATGTCGACGGCCATGACGCCGACGAGATCAAGACCGCCATCGAGACCGCCCGCAAGAGCGATCGTCCGACCCTGATCTGCTGCAAGACCATCATCGGTTTCGGCTCGCCGAACAAGCAGGGCAAGGAAGACTGCCACGGCGCACCACTGGGCAACGACGAAATCGCCCTGGCCCGCCAGGCGCTGAACTGGAACCACGGCCCGTTCGAAGTCCCGGCCGACATCTACGCCGAGTGGGACGCCAAGGCTGCCGGTGCCAAGGCTGAAGCCGAGTGGAACCAGCGTTTCGAGGCCTATGCCAAGGCTTATCCGGAGCTGGCTGCCGAGTTCCAGCGTCGTGCTGCCGGCGAGCTGCCGGCCGACTTCAGCGAGAAGGCCCAGGCCTACATCAACGAAGTGGCGGCCAAGGGCGAAACCATCGCCAGCCGCAAGGCCAGCCAGAACGCCCTGAATGCCTTCGGCCCACTGCTGCCCGAGTTCCTCGGCGGTTCGGCTGACCTGGCCGGTTCCAACCTGACCCTGTGGAAGGGCTGCAAGGGTGTCGAAGCCAACGATGCCAGTGGCAACTACGTGTTCTACGGTGTGCGCGAGTTCGGCATGACCGCCATCATGAACGGCGTTGCCCTGCACGGTGGCCTGGTGCCTTACGGCGCGACCTTCCTGATGTTCATGGAATACGCCCGCAACGCCGTGCGCATGTCGGCGCTGATGAAGCAGCGGGTGATCCACGTCTATACCCACGACTCCATCGGCCTGGGCGAAGACGGCCCGACCCACCAGCCGATCGAGCAGCTGACCAGCCTGCGCAGCACGCCGAACCTGGACACCTGGCGCCCGGCCGACGCGGTGGAATCCGCCGTGTCCTGGAAATACGCCCTGGAGCGCAAGGACGGCCCTTCGGCACTGATCTTCTCGCGCCAGAACCTGCAGCACCAGGCGCGTGACGCCCAGCAGATCGCCGCCATCAGCCGCGGCGGCTACGTGCTCAAGGACTGCGCCGGCGAGCCTGAGCTGATCCTGATCTCCACCGGTTCGGAAGTGGGCCTGGCGGTTCAGGCGTTCGACAAGCTGACCGAGCAAGGCCGCAAGGTGCGTGTGGTTTCCATGCCGTGCACCAGCGTGTTCGATGCCCAGGACGCTGCCTACAAGCAGTCGGTATTGCCGCTGGAAGTGGGGGCGCGCATTGCCATCGAAGCCGCCCATGCCGACTTCTGGTACAAGTACGTTGGCCTGGAAGGTCGCGTCATCGGCATGACCACCTACGGTGAGTCGGCGCCGGCTTCGGCTCTGTTCGAAGAGTTCGGCTTCACCGTCGAGAACATCCTCGGTACTGCCGAAGAGCTGCTGGAAGACTGATGTGAAGATGGAGGGCGGTGACGCCCTCCAGGTCGTGCAAGGGGAGGGCTTTGCCCTCCATCGCGATACAGGGCCGCGCCTACAGGGTACTGCGCATGCAGCCCCTTGTAGGCGCGGCCTTGTGTCGCGATGGGCCGCAACGCGGCCCCAACAGCCATCATGCGTTAGCGAGCCAACGAATGTCCCACCCGCGTCCCTACAAAGTTGCACTCAACGGTTATGGCCGTATCGGCCGCTGTGTCCTGCGCGCGCTGTTTGAGCGGGGGGCGAAGGCCGGTTTCGAGATCGTCGCGCTGAACGACCTGGCCGACCAGGCCAGCCTGGAATACCTGACACGCTTCGACTCCACCCACGGGCGTTTTCCTGGTGAGGTGAAGGTCGATGGCGACTGTCTGCATATCAATGGCGATTGCGTGAAGGTAATGCGCAGTGCCACCCCGGAAGGCATCGACTGGGCCGCCCTGGGCATCGACCTGGTGCTGGAGTGCTCCGGCGCCTACCACACCCGCGCCGATGGCCAGCGCTTCCTCGACGCTGGTGCACCGCGGGTGCTGTTCTCGCAGCCGATGGCCAGCGAGGCCGATGTCGACGCCACCGTGGTCTACGGCATCAACCAGGCCTGCCTGACCGGCCGTGAGCGCCTGGTGTCCAACGCCTCGTGCACCACCAATTGCGGCGTGCCGCTGCTGCGCGTGCTGGACCAGGCGTTCGGTATCGAGTACGTGCAGATCACCACCATCCACTCGGCAATGAACGACCAGCCGGTGATCGACGCCTATCACCACGAAGACCTGCGCCGCACGCGTTCCGCCTTTCAATCGGTGATCCCGGTGTCCACTGGTCTGGCGCGTGGCATCGAACGCCTGCTCCCGGAACTTGCCGGGCGAATCCAGGCCAAAGCGGTACGCGTACCGACCGTCAACGTCTCGTGCCTGGACATCACCCTGCAGACTGCCCGTGATACCAGTGCGGCCGAGGTCAACCGGGTGTTGCGCGAGGCGGCGCTGGAAGGCCCGCTGAAAGGCTTGCTGGCCTACACCGAGTTGCCGCATGCCAGCTGTGATTTCAACCATGACCCGCATTCGGCGATCGTCGATGCCAGCCAGACCCGTGTTTCCGGCCCGCGCCTGGTGAACCTGCTGGCCTGGTTCGACAACGAATGGGGGTTTGCCAACCGTATGCTCGACGTTGCCGAACACTATCTGCACGTCGTCCACCCCACCCGCAACAAACAGCCCTGAAGGACTGCATTCATGACCGTGTTGAAGATGACCGACCTCGACCTGCAAGGTAAACGCGTACTGATCCGCGAAGACCTCAACGTGCCTGTGAAGGACGGTGTGGTTGCCAGCGATGCGCGTATCCTGGCAGCGCTGCCGACCATCAAGCTGGCCCTGGAGAAGGGCGCGGCGGTAATGGTCTGCTCGCACCTGGGCCGTCCGACCGAAGGTGAATTTTCGGCCGAGAACAGCCTCAAGCCAGTTGCCGACTACCTGAGCAAGGCCCTGGGCCGTGAAGTGCCGCTGGTTGCCGACTACCTCGAAGGTGTCGAGGTCCAGGCCGGTTCCCTGGTGCTGTTCGAGAACGTGCGCTTCAACAAGGGCGAGAAGAAGAACGCCGACGAGCTGGCGCAGAAGTACGCCGCCCTGTGCGACGTGTTCGTCATGGACGCTTTCGGTACCGCCCACCGCGCCGAAGGCTCGACCCACGGTGTTGCCAAGTTCGCCAAGGTCGCTGCTGCCGGCCCGCTGCTGGCAGCCGAGCTGGATGCCCTGGGCAAGGCCCTGAAAGCCCCGGCCAAGCCGATGGCCGCCATCGTTGCCGGCTCCAAGGTGTCCACCAAGCTGGACGTGCTGAACAGCCTGAGCGCAGTCTGCGACCAGCTGATCGTCGGCGGCGGCATCGCCAACACCTTCCTCGCCGCCGCTGGCCACCCAGTGGGCAAGTCGCTGTACGAGCCTGACCTGGTCGACACGGCCAAGGCCATCGCTGCCAAGGTCAGCGTGCCGCTGCCGGTCGACGTGGTGGTTGCCAAGGAATTTGCCGAAAGCGCCGAAGCCACCGTCAAGGCCATTGCCGAGGTTGCCGCCGACGACATGATCCTGGACATCGGCCCGCAAACCGCTGCCAACTTCGCCGAGCTGCTGAAGTCGTCGAAAACCATCCTGTGGAACGGCCCGGTCGGTGTGTTCGAGTTCGACCAGTTCGGCAATGGCACCAAGGTGCTGGCCAAGGCCATCGCCGATAGCGCGGCATTCTCCATCGCTGGCGGCGGTGACACCCTGGCGGCGATCGACAAGTATGGCGTTGGCGCCGATATCTCCTACATTTCTACCGGTGGGGGCGCCTTCCTCGAGTTCGTCGAGGGCAAGGTCCTGCCGGCCGTGGCAATTCTGGAAGAGCGGGCCAAGGCCTGATGACGTCGGCGCTTGGCAAAGGGAGTGGCCTGATGGTCAAGCAATTGCCTGTGATGATGCTGGCTGGCCTGCTGAGCGCCTGCGCCGGCAGCCCGGCCTCCGACAGCGACCCGGCGCAACCGCCCAAGGGCGGCTGCTACCAGTCCGAGTGGCAAGCCGAGACCGTGCCGGTCATCAGCAAGCGCGTGGGCCCGGAAGGCCTGGAAAAGTACGACGAAGACCACCAGCGCAAGGCGCCGGGTTGCCCTTGATCGGGTAACAGGCAACCTGAAGGCTGATTTGTGGTCTTGAGGTAGGGCCCGCTGTGCGGCCCTTCGCGGGCTTGCCCGCTCCCATAGGCATAGCGCTTGAGCTGTGGGAGCGGGCAAGCCCGCGAAGGGCTGCACAGTAGCCCCAAATCGAGGAAGCTGAATGAAAGCGCTTTTGGCCGTGACGGCCCTGGCGACACTGGCAGGATGCTCGCTGCTGCAGCCGGCGCAACCCGCCCCGGCGGATGACTGGACCCGTTGGGTCTGCGACAGCCAGGCTGAAGTGCTGTGGCGCTTCGCCGATGCGCAACGTGACCAGGTCGATGTGCGCCTGGGTGGCGGCGACCAGGTCTACCGGCTCAAGGCCGAGCCCGGTGCATCGGGTGCGCTGTACAGCGATGGCATGCTGGCCTTCCATACCAAGGGCGAAGAGGGCCTGGTGTATTGGGTGGCGACCAACGATCTGATTGGGCGGGGCTGCAAGGCACCGTGACTGGCCGGGCCGCGAGGGTGGCCCACACTACTTGAACAGCAACCGCCCCTGCGGCAGGCTTGCACGAAACAAACGACGCTTGTCGGGAGAGAGATACACCATGGCACTCATTAGCATGCGCCAGATGCTGGACCACGCCGCCGAGTTCGGTTACGGCGTACCAGCTTTCAACGTCAACAACCTCGAGCAGATGCGCGCCATCATGGAAGCGGCCGACAAGACCGACTCGCCGGTGATCGTCCAGGCTTCGGCCGGTGCGCGCAAATACGCTGGCGCGCCGTTCCTGCGTCACCTGATCCTGGCTGCCATCGAAGAATTCCCGCACATCCCGGTGTGCATGCACCAGGACCACGGCACCAGCCCTGACGTCTGCCAGCGTTCGATCCAGCTGGGCTTCAGCTCGGTGATGATGGACGGCTCGCTGGGTGAGGACGGCAAGACCCCGACCGACTACGAGTACAACGTCCGCGTTACCCAGCAGACCGTGGCCATGGCTCACGCCTGTGGCGTTTCGGTAGAAGGCGAGCTGGGCTGCCTGGGTTCGCTGGAAACTGGCATGGCCGGTGAAGAAGACGGCATCGGCGCCGAAGGTGTGCTGGACCACAGCCAGATGCTGACCGACCCTGAAGAGGCTGCGGACTTCGTCAAGAAGACCCAGGTCGACGCCCTGGCGATCGCCATCGGTACCAGCCACGGTGCCTACAAGTTCACCAAGCCACCAACCGGTGACGTGCTGGCGATCGACCGCATCAAGGAAATCCACAAGCGCATCCCCAACACCCACCTGGTGATGCACGGTTCGTCCTCGGTACCGCAAGAGTGGCTGGCGATCATCAACCAGTACGGCGGCGACATCAAGGAAACCTATGGTGTACCGGTCGAGGAAATCGTCGAAGGCATCAAGTACGGCGTGCGCAAGGTCAACATCGACACTGACCTGCGTCTGGCTTCCACCGGTGCCATCCGCCGCCACATGGCCATGCACCCGAGCGAGTTCGACCCACGCAAGTTCTTCGCCGAGACCGTCAAGGCCATGCGTGACGTGTGCATCGCCCGCTACGAAGCTTTCGGCACCGCCGGCAATGCCTCGAAGATCAAGCCGATCTCCCTGGAAGGCATGTTCCAGCGCTATGCCAAGGGCGAACTGGCCGCCAAGGTCAACTGATCGACTGGCAACACGAAAAACCCGCAGAAATGCGGGTTTTTCATTTTTCGCGTTCAGAATATTGCTGCTGCCGTACAGGCTCGGCCCACAGGCGCTGGATAAACCACGGCGAACCGACCGTTAGTCGGCTACGGTACAGTTAAGTCCCTGATAGCGTTCTGATTGCATTGCGTGTTATTCGCGTAGAGCTAGAGTACTAATGGATCCAAGTGTATTTTGAAGTCGGTCACATAATAGAGAAGCAGCATGGATGGCGCTCACGCTCTACCACAGCCACTGGATGGCAATTCGGTTCTCCTGGTGGTAGACGATTACCCCGAGAACCTCATCAGCATGCGGGCGTTGCTGGCCCGTCAGGATTGGCAGGTGTTGACGGCAAGTTCGGGTATGGAAGCCTTGAACGCATTGCTCGAACATGAAGTCGATCTGGTCTTGCTGGATGTACAGATGCCGGAAATGGATGGCTTCGAAGTCGCCCGGCTGATGCGCGGCAGCCAGCGTACCCGGCTGACGCCGATCATCTTCCTCACCGCCAACGAACAGTCCGAAGCGGCCGTGCTCAAAGGCTATGCCAGCGGCGCCGTGGACTACATGTTCAAGCCGTTCGACCCACAGATCCTCAAGCCCAAGGTCCAGGCCCTGCTCGAGCAGCAGCGTAACCGGCGCATGCTGCAACGCCTGACCCGCGAGCTGGAAGCGGCCACGGCGTTCAATGCGTCGATCCTGGAAAACGCCGCCGAGGGCATCCTGGTGGTGGATGCGCAGGGCATCATCAGCTTTGCCAACCCGGCCATATCCAACCTGTTGTCCACGCCGGTAGCACAGCTGCAGGGCGCCCGCCTGCTCGATCTGGTGCAACTGGCCAATGCCAGCCTGTGGGAGGACTCGGGCTTCTACCAGGCCTACCTGGGCAGGCAGATCTTCCGTGTGCATGATGCCCAACTGCGCACCTCTGGCGCTGAGCTGTTGCCCGTGGCGTTGTCCTGCGCACCGCTGCCGGTCGACCAGCAGGCCATGGTAGTGACGGTGCTGGACATGTCGGTGGTGCGCAACCTGCACCAGCAGCTGGAGTACCAGGCCGTGACCGACCCGCTTACCGGCCTGCTCAACCGCCGCGGTTTCTACCAGGCCGCCGAAGGCGCGCTGTTGCGCAACGAGCGCTCGGACAAGTCGCAGGCATTGATGTACATGGACCTGGACGGCTTCAAGCGCATCAACGACTCGCTTGGCCACGACGCCGGTGACCGGGTGTTGCGCTGGGTCGCCGAGCAGCTCAAGGACTGCCTGGGCAGCGAGGCGCTGCTCGCGCGCATGGGCGGCGATGAATTCACCGCGCTGTTCGACGGCCTGCCCTATCCGGAGCAGGCCGGGCGGTATGCCGAGCGGCTGCTCGAACGCGTGTCCATCAGCCACGAGGTGGACGGCTTCGATGTGTGCCTTGGGGTTAGCATTGGTATCGCCACCTACCCGGACTGCGGCGCCAACGTCGAAGGCCTGTTGCGTGCTGCCGATGCGGCGATGTATGCGGCCAAGCAGGCGGGGCGCCAGCAGTACCGCTTCTACGACCAGGAACTCAATGGCCGGGCGCGGTCACGACTGATGCTGGAAGACAGCGTGCGCGCGGCCATCGAGCAGCAGGACTTCACCCTGGTGTACCAGCCGCAGGTCGCCTTCGCTGACGGTCACCTGCGTGGTTTCGAGGCGTTGCTGCGCTGGCAGCACCCCAGTGTTGGCGATGTGCCGCCGGGGTTGTTCATCCCGCTGCTGGAGGAAGCGCGCCTGATCAACCGCCTGGCCAGCTGGATCTACCGTCAGGGTGCGGCCCAGCGCCAGGCCTGGTGCCAGCGCTTCGCCGCAGACCTGGTGCTGGGTATCAGCCTGAGCCGTGCGCAATTCGTCATGCCGGGCCTGGTCGAGGAATTGCAGCGGGTAATCCAGCTGTACCAACTGGACCCGACACAGCTGGAAGTGGAAGTGGCGGAAACTTCGTTGATGTACAACATCGATGCGGCGGTGAAACAGATCCACCGCTTGCGCGAACTGGGTGTACGGGTAGCGCTGGACGATTTTGGTGCTGGCGACTGTTCGTTGCGCATGTTGCGCGACCTGCCGATCGATACGCTCAAACTCGACCGCCACCTGGTGGCGCGCCTGCCCGACTCGGCGGTGGATGCCGCGCTGGTGCGCAGCGTTATCAGCCTGTGCGCCGACTACCGCATCACGGTGATCGCCGAAGGCGTGGAAACCCCGGTTCAGGCGGCCTGGCTGAAGGCCAATGGTTGTCAGTACGTGCAGGGTTTCCTGGTGGCTTACCCGATGACGGCAGCGGATGCCAGCAGTTTCCCGGCGATTTTCTCCTGGCCCCAGCCTTGATTGGCTAGAATCGGCATTCGCCATACCGAAAGCCGCACCATGACTGTATTACGTTACCTGCAAGCCTACCCCCCGCACGTGCAGCAGCAGGTGCGGCAGATGATCGACAGCGACCGCCTGGGCGAGTATCTGCAGCGCCGCTACCCTGACCGCCATGATGTACAAAGCGACAAGGCGCTGTACGGCTATGCCCAGGACCTGCGCCAGCAATACCTGCGCAGCGCGCCGAACCTGGACAAGGTGCTGTTCGACAATCGCCTCGACCTGACCCACCGGGCCCTGGGCCTGAACACGGCGGTGTCCAGGGTGCAGGGCGGCAAGCTCAAGGCGAAGAAGGAAATCCGCATTGCCTCGCTGTTCAAGGAGGCAGCGCCGCAGTTCTTGCGCATGATCGTGGTGCACGAACTGGCACACCTGCGCGAGCGTGATCACAACAAGGCGTTCTACCAGCTCTGCCAGCACATGGAGCCGGACTACCACCAACTGGAATTCGACCTGCGCGTCTACCTGACCTATCGGGAGCTGCCGGGCAACTGTTAAGGACCATGCAGCATGGAAGTGAGCAAGACCAAGAGCAGCTTCTACCGCCGTCTGTACGTGGCCTGGCTGATCGACAGCCAGACCGCGACCAGCGTGCCCGCCCTGATGGAGGCCACCGGCATGCCACGGCGTACCGCCCAGGACACCATCGCCGCGCTGGCCGACCTGGATATCGTCTGCGAGTTCGAGCAGCAGGCAGGCGCGCGCAATCACGCCGGGCACTACCGTATTCATGACTGGGGGGCGATCGACAAGCAGTGGATCATCCGCCACCTGCGGCAGATTCGGGAAGTGCTGGGTTACCCCTGACAATCCGCGCCGTATGCGCAATGTCGCCTGCTGGATATGGGCTTCGGCCAAAATAGAGGCTAAATGACACTATTGGCCGCTGTCCTGCACACGCGCTTTGTGTAATCTCATCGGCAGTTGCAAAGAAGACCGCCCTGACAATGTGTGCTCCCTCATTGCGAAAAGGACTTGAGCATGCGGCCACTGCTATGTGTTCTGGGATTACTGGCAATGATGCTGGCAACTCCCGCCCTGGGTCTGGACAAGCTGCGCCTGGTGGCAGACAACTGGCCACCGTTCACCGACGCCGGTATGCCGGGCGGCGGCCTGGCGACCAGTATTGTCACCACCGCGCTGACCCGGGCCGGCTATACCAGCGAGTTCGAAGAGGTGCCGTGGGCGCGGGCGTTGCTCGGCATAGGCGAAGGGCGCTACGACGTGCTGATCAACGCCTGGTACAACGATTCGCGTGAACGTATCGGGCAGTTTTCCTCCGCCTACCTGAATAACCGCATTCGCCTGCTGCAGCGCAAGGGCGAGGCGTTCCGCCATGAACGCCAATCCGATTTGTACCCCTACAGTATTGCGGTGGTGCGTGGATACGCCTATTCCCCGGAGTTCGACAACGACGCCCAGCTGCGCAAAGTGCCGGTGCGCAACTTTTCCTCGGCGGTACGCATGCTGGCAGCAGGTCGGGTGGACCTGGCAGTGGAAGAGGAGTACGTGGCCCGTTACAACCTGCAGCGCGAACCGCAGGCGGTGCGTGACGCAGTGATGCTGGTGGAACCGCCGCTGGGAGAGAACACCCTGCACATCCTGGTCAGCTTGAAGCATCCCGAGCATGCACGGATCGTCGAGCGGTTCGAACGGGCGATTACGGCGATGAAGGCCGATGGCAGCTATGCGCGGCTGCTGCGCCAGTATGGTTTCTGACCCCTGGCGCCTGTACGGGCCGCACAACAATCAGCCCGGCGCACCCTCCTTGATCAGGTGCGCTGCCAAGGTCCGCAAGGGTGCCAACTGCCGGCAGATCAACGCCAGCTGCGTCTGCACCAGGCGTTGGTGTTCGTCCAGCTCTTCCGGCATCTGCTCCAGGGTATTGGCCAGCGCCTCTTCGGCATCACTGTGAATCGCCACCGGCGACCGCGCGGCCAGGCCATTGGCGATCTCGTCCAGGCTGCTGGCCAGGCTTTGCCCGGCACCTTCGATCAATTGTTCCTGCACCTCCGCCGGCAAGGCGGTATCGCGGTGCGCGCCCAGCCCGGAGAGGTAGCTGAGCAAGGTATGCGACAGCACCAGGAAGCGGAAACCGACGTCGGCTTCCTTGCGGAAGTGCCCCGGCTCCATGAGCATGTTGGCCAGGGTGGTGGACAGTGCCGCGTCGGCGTTGTGGGCGTTACGCCGGGCCAGGCGGTAGGCGAGGTCGTCGCGCTTGCCGTGGGCATACTGCTGCATGATCTGGCGCAGGTACACGCTGGCGCAGGTCAGGGTATTGGCCAGCACCTTGTTCAAGCGTCGCCCCTGCCAGTCGGGCAGGAACAGGAATACGGCAAGAATGGCGATCAGGCTGCCCACCAGGGTATCGAACAGGCGTGGCAGGAACAGGCCGTAGCCATCGCCGATCTGGTTGAAACAGAACAGCACCATCAGGGTGATGGCTGCCGTGGCCAAGGTGTAGCGGGTGGTGCGGTTGACGAAGAACACCACCCCGGCGACCACGGCGAACAACGACTGCACGACCGGGTTGGGGAACAGGTCGAACAACGCCCAGCCGACGGTAAGGCCGAACGCGGTACCGACTATCCGCTGCCCCAGCTTGCGCCGGGTTGCACCGTAGTTGGGTTGGCAGACGAACAGGGTGGTGAGGATGATCCAGTAGCCTTGGGTCGGGTGGATCAGGTGCACCATGCCATAGCCGATCGACAATGCCAGCGGCAGGCGCAAGGCATGGCGGAACAGCAGTGAGGTCGGGGTCAGCTGGGTGCGCAAGCGCGTCCACACGTCCTTCAGCGAACGTGGCGAGCGGTCGAGCAGGCTGCTGTCGCTGGCATCGGCCAGGCTGTCCGGGTTGCTGGCCGCACTGAGCAGGCGGTCCAGCGTCGCCAGGTTGGCCGCCAGCGCCCTCAGCGAGCGCAACAGGCCGCGCCACGCCGGGTTGCTCTGGATACGCAGGTGTTCCAGCGAGGCGTTGAGGTCCTCGAGGGCTTCGGGATAACCGCTGGCCAGCACGAACGGCTGGCGCAGGCGGATCGAACGGGCCAGCTCCTGGCAGGACGAGCCCTGTTTGCGCAGCAGGCGTTGGCAGCGGAACATCACGTCGCTGTGGAAGAACGCCTCGGTCAGGGCGTTGTACGGGTAATGCGAGGCGCTGACCCGCTCATGGATGTCCTGCGCCAGGAAGTACAGCTTGAGGTAGCGGCTGACCTTGGAGTTGGGCTGGCTGTTGCCTACCCGGTGCAGGATGATCTCCTTGGCCGTGTTGAGGGCCGCCACCACCTTGCCGTTCTGCTGGGCCAGCTCCAGGCGCCGCGCTTCGATATCGAGGGTGCGGATGGGCTCGAACAGGCTGGCCTTGAGCTTGAGGTAGCTGCCCAGCTCGAAGAACAGCTTGGCCAGGCTCTGTTGCACCGGCTGGTTGGAAAACAGCGCTTGCCACAGCACCGACAGCAGCCCGTACCAGGCCGCACCTGCCACCAGCAGCAACGGTTCGTGCCAGAAGTCGGTGACCAGGCCGCCGCGCTGGTCCACACCGATCATGGTGTAGACCGATGTGATCAAGGTCGCCGAGGCGATGGCGCCGTAGCGTTCGCCCAGCGCCCCGAGCATGGTCAGGCTGAAGGCGGCGACCGCCAGGGCGATGACGAAGATCCAGGGGTAGGGGAACAGCAGCTCGACTGCCAGCGCGGCGATCGCGAAACACACCAGGGTAACGGCCAGGGCGCTGAGACGGCCCTGCCAGCTGTCATCGGTTTCCGCCAGGGCGCTGGCGATGATGCCGAGGAACAGTGGGATCAGCAGGGCCATCTCGTTCTGGTACCAGCACAGGGCCAGGCTGCCGGTGAGGGCGATGGTGACCCGGATGCTGTAGCTGAACTTGTCTTGGCCCCACAGGCGACGCAGTGACTGACGGAACGAGCTCGATGACATGATGGCCTGCTGGGCAGTGAGCGATTGAATGCATGGCGGCACGGTCAGCAAGAAGCGTTCCGTGCTGCTGAATGGATTCTACTCTACACGAACTGCGCAGCGGCATTGGCGGAGGCCCAGGCCCACTGGAAATTGAAACCGCCCAGGTGGCCGGTGACATCGAGTACCTCACCGATGAAATACAAGCCAGGGCTCTTCAGCGACTCCATGGTCTTGGACGATACTTCGCGGGTGTCCACCCCACCCAAGGTCACTTCGGCGGTGCGGTAGCCCTCGGTGCCGGCCGGTACTACCTGCCAGTTCGCCAGCTTGTCGGCGATCTGCGCCAGTTCTGCCGAGGTGTACTGCTTCATGGGCCTGGACTCGAACCACTGCTCGGCCAGCAGGTTGGCCAGCTTGCGGGTGAATACCTCGCCCAGCACGGTCTTCAGTTCGGCGTTGGCGCGTTCGGCCTGCATCTGTTGCAGCCAGGCCAGTGCATCGCGGTCGGGCAACAGGTTGATCTCGAGCGTGTCACCGGCCTCCCAGAACGACGAGATCTGCAGGATCGCCGGGCCGCTCAGGCCGCGGTGGGTGAACAGCAGGTTCTCGCGGAAGCTGGTGCCGTTGCAACTGGCGGTGCAATCCAGCGAGGTGCCGGACAGCTCGCTGCACAGTGCCTTGAGTTGGGGCTCGGTGATGGTGAATGGCACCAGGCCGGCGCGGGTCGGCAGCAGGGTGTGGCCGAACTGGCGCGCCACCTGGTAGCCGAAGCCGCTGGCACCCAGGGTCGGGATCGACAGGCCGCCGGTGGCGATCACCAACGACTGGCAGGCGAACTGGCCAGCGCTGGTCTGCAGCAAGTAGCCGCCTTCGGTCTTCTCGATCTGTTCGATGCTGGTGTGCATGCGGATCTCGGCACCAGCCTCGTCGCATTCGGCCAGCAGCATGTCGAGGATGTCGCTGGCCTTGTTGTCGCAGAACAGCTGGCCGAGCTTCTTCTCGTGGTAGGCCACGCCGTGCTTGCACACCAGCTCGATGAAGTCCCACTGGGTATAGCGGGCCAGGGCCGATTTGCAGAAGTGGGGGTTGTGCGAGAGGAAGTTGCCGGGTTCGGTGTACAGGTTGGTGAAGTTGCAGCGCCCGCCACCGGACATGAGGATCTTCTTGCCCGGTTTGTTGGCGTGGTCGAGTACCAGCACCCGGCGGCCGCGGCGGGCGCTGAGCTGGGCGCACATCAGGCCGGCGGCGCCGGCGCCGAGGATGATCACGTAGGTGGAGTGCACGGTGTTACCTCTTCAGGATTACTGGGGCTGCTTTGCAGCCCCTTCGCGACACAAGGCCGCTCCTACAGGAGTTTGCGAGCCCCTGCAGGAGCGGCCTTGTGACGCGAAAGGGCCGCAAAGCGGCGCAAAATCAGGTCAGACGATGCGGACTTTCAGCGAGCGCCCCTTGATCTTGCCGCTGTTCAAGCGCTGCATGGCCTGCTTGGCCAGCGTCCGCTCCACGGCAACAAAGGCCTGGAAGTCAAAGATCGCAATCTTGCCCACCTGCTTGCCCGGGATCCCGGCGTCCCCGGTCAGCGCGCCAAGGATGTCGCCCGGGCGCAGCTTGTCCTTGCGCCCGGCGGCGATGCACAGGGTGCTCATCAGCGGCAGCAGCGGCTCGCCGCCCTTGCTCTTCAGGCTGTCCAGCTGGTCCCAGCGCAGCGGGCTTTTCTGCAGCGCTTCGATGGCCTGGGCGCGGTGGCCCTCGGCAGGTGCCACCAGGCTGACCGCAATACCTTTTTCGCCCGCACGGCCAGTACGGCCCACACGGTGCACATGGATTTCCGCATCACGCGCCAGCTCGACGTTGATGACCATGTCCAGGCCATCGATGTCCAGGCCGCGTGCCGCCACGTCGGTGGCCACCAGCACCGAACTGCTGCGGTTGGCGAACATGGTCAGCACCTGGTCGCGGTCGCGCTGTTCCAGATCGCCGTGCAGGGCCTGGGCAACGATGCCCTTGGCGGTCAGGTGGGCGACCACGTCCTCGCACTGCTGCTTGGTGAAGCAGAACGCCACGCAGGACTGCGGGCGGTAGTGGCCGAGCACGCGGGTGACGGCCTCCAGGCGCTGTTGCGGGTCGATCTCGATGAAACGCTGCTCGATCTGGTTGTCGGTATGCAGGCTCTCGACCTTGACTTGTTGCGGGTTGCGCATGAAGTCGGCGGCCAGTTGCTTGATACCAGCCGGGTAGGTGGCCGAGAACAGCAAGGTCTGGCGGCGCGACGGGGTCTTGCCGATGATGCTGGCGATGGCGTCGAAGAAGCCCATGTCGAGCATGCGGTCGGCTTCATCCAGCACCAGGGTGTTCAGGCCGTCGAGTACCAGGGTGCCCTTGTCCAGGTGCTGCTGGATGCGCCCCGGGGTACCGACGATGATGTGCGCGCCATGCTCCAGCGAAGCGATCTGCGGGCCCAGCGAAACACCGCCGCACAGGGTCAGGATCTTGATGTTGTCCTCGGCGCGGGCCAGGCGGCGCAGCTCCTTGGCCACCTGGTCGGCAAGCTCGCGGGTGGGGCACAGCACCAGCGCCTGGCAGCCGAAATAGCGCGGGTTGATCGGATTGAGCAGGCCGATGCCGAAGGCGGCGGTCTTGCCGCTGCCGGTCTTGGCCTGGGCGATCAGGTCCTGGCCCTTGAGGATGACCGGCAGGCTCTCGGCCTGGATCGGCGTCATCGAGGCATAGCCGAGGGCGTCCAGGTTGGCCAGCATGGCGGCGGACAGCGGCAGGGAGGCAAAGGCGGTGGAGTCGGTGGTCACGAGGCGGGCCTGCGTTGCGAAGCGAAAAATGCCGCATAGTCTACCAGCCTCGTGGCCATTCGCCCTACGACTCCATGTGTTGTTCCGGACGACGGGCACGCCTTCCGTCCGTCGGTGCCAGCTGCAGGAAGATCGCCGCCGCGAGCATGGCCATCACACCAATGGTCACGAAGGTCAGCTGGAATGCTCCCAGGGTGGTTTCCACACCCTCGGCGCTGCCGGCAGCGGTAAAGCCGCCAAGCAACGCGCCGGCGCAGGCCACGCCCAGGCTCAAGGCCAGCTGCGCCACCACCGACAGCAGGCTGTTGCCGCTGCTGGCGCTGGCGTCGTCAAGGTCGATCAGGGTCACCGTGTTCATCGCCGTGAACTGCATGGAGTTGACGGCTCCCAGCAGGCCGAGCTGCAGCAGCAACACGGCATAAGGGGTTTGCTCATCGACCAGGCCGAGGCTGGCCAGCAGCACGCCCAGCAGTAAGGTGTTGCCGGTAAGAATGATGCGGTAGCCAAAGCGTTCGATCAGCGGCCTGGCGATGGACTTGGCGAGCATGGCCGCCGCAGCCAGCGGAATCATGCTCATGCCGGCTTGGGCCGGCGAGTAGCCCAGCGCCACCTGCAGCAGCAACGGCACCAGGAACGGAAGGGCACCACTGCCCAGGCGGGCGAACAGGTTGCCGAGGATGCCGATGGCAAAGGTGCGCACGCGGAACAGGCTGGGTGAGAACAGGGGCTCCGGGTCGCGCCCGGCGCGCAGCCAGTAGGCCGCCAGGCAGGCCATGCCGGCGAACAGCAACAACATCACCCGCAGGTGTGGCAGGTGCAGTTCACCCAGACCCTCCATGGCGATGGTGATCAGCACCATCGCCGCACCAAACAGCAGGAACCCCGGGCCGTCGAAGGTGGTGCGTTCGGCGCCGCGCAGGTCGGGGATGAACTTCCACACGGCATAGCAGCCGACCAGGCCAACGGGCAGGTTGAGCAGGAAGATCCAGTGCCAGCTGAGAATTTCCACCAGCCAGCCGCCGACCGTCGGGCCCAGCAGCGGGCCGAGCAGGCCGGGAATGGTGATGAAGCTCATGATGCGCACCAGCTCGGTGCGTGGGTAGGCGCGCAATACCACCAGGCGCCCGACCGGCAGCATCAGCGCACCGCCCAGGCCTTGCACCACCCGGGCGAAGATCAGGAAGCCGAGGCTGTTGGCCGCTGCGCACAGCAGCGAGCCGAAGCTGAACAGCAGGATGGCGCTGAAGAAGATGCGCTTGGTACCGAAGCGGTCGGCGATCCAGCCCGAGGCGGGGATCAGCAGGGCCACAGTGAGCATGTAGGCGACGATCACGCCTTGCATGCGCAGCGGGTCTTCGGCCAGCGAGCGGGCCATGGCCGGCAATGCGGTGTTGAGGATGGTGCCGTCCAGAGACTGCATGAAGAAGGCGATGGCCACCACCCAGGGAATCCAGCGGGCGGTAACGGGGTCCAGCGGGGTGCGTTCGGGCATGACTTCCTCGTTTGTCAGTACCGGCCCTTTCGCGGGCAGGCCCGCTCCCACCGGTAGCGCATCGCATTCGATGAGGGTGCAATACCTGTGGGAGTGGGCGTGCCCGCGAAGAGGCCGGTGGTGTCTATCACAATGTCAGAGTCAACCCTTTGACCAGCGCCCCCGGCAAATGACTCGACCCGGTACTGCGCTGCCCGTAGGTACTGGTCGATAGAATCATCTCGCGCTCACGGGTCAGGTCCTCCAGCTGGTTACCCAGCAAGTTGTACAGGCTGTCATCGAAGCGCATGGTGCGCACCGGCCCCTGGATCTGCCCATTTTCCACCCAGAACGTGGCGAAGCGGGTCAGCCCGGTCATCCGCGCTGCCGGCAGGTCCGAGTAGTTCAGGTACCACAGGTTGCTGATGTACAGCCCGGTGCCGAGCCGCTCAAGCACCTGTTCGCTGGGCAGGCTACCTGGTGCAAGGCTGAGCGCGCATGGCGATTCGTAGCTGTCGGCGCCATTGGCCAGCAGCTCGAATTCGGCCGAGCTGCGTGCGCTGACCAGCCGCTGCCGTGCCTCGCCTTGCTGGATCAACGGCACGTCCAGGCGCGGCGAGCCTTCATCGGAGAACGCCGGGCTCAGTGAGCCGCTGACCTGCTCGCTGAAACTCACCAGCGGGCTCAGCCGCGCATCGCCGTTGTAGAGGCGCTGCAGGGCGCTGTTGCCGGTGGCCAGGGCCTGCGCAGAAAAGCCGCCCCAGCACAACATGCCAGCGATTTCGTCCATTGCCGCCGGGGCCAGGTAGGCGCGGTAGCTGCCAGGCTCCAGGGTAACTGCCGGGCGGCCGAGGAAGCCCAGTTGTTCTCGTGCCTGGCGCAGGCGCATGGTGAAGTCGTCAGCACGCCACAGCTGCCCTGCGTAGTTGGCCTTAACCGCCTCGGCGTTTTCGTGGAACAGGCTCCAGTCAAAGTTGAAGCTGTTGGCCTGGTGCCAGCCAAAGGCCCCGAACGAGCTGGCGAAGCCCCGGCAGATGGGGCCGGCGGCATAGATGCCGACCAAGTCCAGGTCGCCGGCTTCGCGCTCGAGCAGGGCCAGTACTTCATGCAGTTCGGGCAGCGGCTGTTGCTGCTGGCTGTGGCTGTGCCAGGCGCTTTGGTCCAGGCGCAGGTATGGGTCGACGGCCAACAGCGGCAAGGTCTGGCGCAGTTGTTCAAGGGCAGTGTCCAGGCGCTGGCTATCGAGTAGCGGGTCACCACTCAAGGTCACCTGTTGCTCCGCCTGACGGCCCTCGCGGATCAGGCGCAGTTGCGCACTGGCCTGGCTCACTTCGCCGGCCTGGCGCACCTTGGCGTGATTGAAGCGTACGAACTGCGACTGCTCGGCACTGTAGCCGAGGGTGAACTGCTCGCCCGTCCGCAAAGCTTTGTTCAGCGCCGCGACCAAGGTTTCGAAAGCGTTCTTCACGAGGCGTCTCCTCCGAATACATCGATCTGGCGGAACACGCAGGCTGGCGAGGCGTGACCAACCCGTACCACCTGGTTGGGTTCGCCCTTGCCGCAATTGGGTGTACCCAGCACCTGGAAGGTGCTGCAATCACCGACCGCCGCCAGGTTACGCCAGAAATGCGCGGAAATGCCGCGGTAGTTGGGGTTCTTGACGATGCCCTTGAGTTGGCCCTCTTCGATCAGCTGACCCCATTCGCAGCCGAACTGGAATTTGTTGCGGGCGTCGTCGATGGACCAGGAGCGGTTGGTGCGCATCAGGATGCCGTGCTCGATACCTTCGATCAGCTGGCTCAGCGACTTGTCCCCCGGCTCGATGTTGAGGTTGGCCATGCGGTCGATCGGCGCACGGTTCCAGCCGCAGGCGCGGCTGTTGGCCACGCCGTCGAGGCCGGAGCGGAACTGCGACAGCGCACCGCCCAACGGGCGCAGCAACAGGCCGTCGCGGATCAGGAACTGCTTGCTGGCCGGGGTCCCGTCGTCATCGAAGCTGTAGCTGGCCAGCTCTTCGCCGATGGTTGGGTCGAAGGTCACGTTCAGCAGGCTGGAGCCGTACTGCAGGTGGCCGAAATCGCTGGTTTTGACGAAGCTGGTGCCGGCGTAGTTGCGCTCGTCGCCGAGGATGCGGTCCATCTCCAGCGGGTGGCCGATCGATTCGTGGATCTGCAGCATCATCTGGTCCGGCATCAACAGCAGGTCGCGCGGGCCGCTGGGGGTGTTCGGCGCCAGCAGCAGTTGCAGCGCCTCGTCTGCCACCCGGCGGGCGGCACCCACCAGGCCGCAGCGCTCGATGACCTCGAAGCCGCCCTGCTGGCCGAAGTTGTCACGGCCCAGGCTGCGGCTCTGACTGTCCTGGCCGTCGCTGGCGGTGACCCCGACGCCGGGGAACAGGAAGCGTTGAGCATGGCGCAGTTGCGCGCCGGCCGAATTCAGGTAGGTCTGCTCGACCAGGCTCATGCCCAGGCTGGCTTGCCAGTCCACCAGGCGGCTGTCCTTGGGCACGCTGGCCGATTCTGCCGCGAGCAGGCCAAGGCAGTCGGCAAGGGAGGGCACAGGCTGGTCGAAGTTGGGCGAAACGTGGTCATGGTGGGCACTGGTCACTGCCTGCCCGCGCAGGTCCAGCAGGCTGTGCCGGGCGATCTGCCGGGCCAGTGCCTCGGCTTGCTCCAGCGCGCGTTGCAGGCCGGCCTGGGACAGGTCGGCGGTAGCGGCATAGGCTTCCACGCCGTTGATCCGCACGGTGAGCATGGCGCCTTCGTCCTGGCTGAACAGCGGTGGCTCTGCGACATTGCGGCGTACCGACAGGGCCTGGTGCGACTGTTTCACATGACGCAGGGAAAACAACTCGGCCGTACTGCGCAGCGCGGCGAAGCGCTGGCGCAACAGGGCGCTGGAATCGAACATGCGGTAGCCTCCGTGTACACGGTGGCTCCCCCTAGAACCACCCGTCTTGCATGACGAGGCAGGTATCGTCGCGCGCCTCGAGCAATGCCAGCTCATTATGGCAGCCTGGTACCTCCCAGGTCAGGAAATAACGTGCGGCCTGTAGCTGCGGCGTGGCCCGCACCGCTGCACCACTTCGATCAAAGAAAGACCCTACGCATCAATAGGAAAAGGGCGACAGACTTTTTTGTGGGAGCAAGGAGCTTGACTCATGGCATTGGGTTCCGGTAACGCCCAATATAATTTTCGAACGGAGGGGGTAAATGGACCCATTGACGGCAAGGAAGTACGTTTGGTGGGGGTGGGGCGGCCTGGATGCTCTGTATCTCTTGAATTACATGCTAAGAAATCTCTTGGCCGGCAAGCTGCCTTTTTACTCGGATGCGCTGAGCACATTGAACATGATTGAAGATCATGGCAGCTATGCAACTGTATTTATAGCGCTGGGATGGGCGCTGCAATTATCTATGCTTGCAAGTTGCATATTGCTGTTCTGCCGGAGCGGTTGGGGCGTGCGACTGGTCTGGCTGCAGTTGCCGTTCCGTCTATTGCTGTTTGTACCCTCCGCTTCAGTATTGTTCTCTTACATAGGTTTTCATTTTCCCGCTGGTTCGGTTGCGTTGCTGCTACTCGTAGTTGTTTCCGAACTTGCGAAGGTCTGGAGTCTGTGGTTCTTCAAGGAAAGGCAGGTGCCAACGGCAAAGGGTGACTGACGTTCACGGTCATACCCTATATCGAGTAATGGAGTGGCCTGTTGTCGGCTTCAGGTGAGCGATGCCCACGGGACTGAAGTGGAATAGAGGGAGGCCTCCGTACCCACGGAGGCTGGCCTTAGAACCACCCGTCTTGCATGGCGAGGCAGGTATCGTCGCGTGCCTCGAGCAATGCCAGCTCATTATGGCAGCCTGGTACTTCCCAGGTCAGGAAATAACGTGCGGCCTGTAGCTTGCCGAGGTAGAAGTCGCGGTCGGTGGGGTTGTCTTTCATCAACCCGAGTTCGGCGTGGATCGCCTGCTCCAGCCAGCGCCAACCGATCACGCAATGGCCGAAGGCCTTGAGGTATAGCGCCGAGTTGGCCAACGCATTGGTGACCTTGCCCTGGGCCAGGTCGCCGAGCAGGGTCAGGGTTACCGCTTGCAGGCGGTTGACCAGTTGCTCAAGTGGCTGGCGCAGTGGGTCGAGGTTGGGGTGATGGCTGGCGCGCTCGCCGGTGGCGCCGATCAGGCGGATCAGTTGCTTGAGCCCAGCACCGTTGTGCTGTGCCAGCTTGCGGCCCAGCAGGTCAAGTGACTGGATGCCCTCGGTGCCTTCGTGGATGGGGTTCAGGCGGTTGTCGCGATAGTACTGCTCCACCGGGTATTCCCGGGTGTAGCCGTGGCCGCCAAGAATCTGGATCGCCAGTTCGTTGGCCTTGAGGCAAAATGTCGAAGGCCAGGACTTGACGATCGGGGTCAGCAGGTCGAGCAGCTCTTGCGCCTGTCTACGGGCGCTTTCATCGGCGGCGGTATGGCTGTCGTCGAACAGGCGTGCGGCGTACAGGCCCAGATCGAAGGCGCCCTCTACATAGGCCTTCTGTGCCAGCAGCATGCGTTTCACATCCGTGTGCTCGACAATCGGCACCGCCGGGCTGTGCGGGTCCTTGTTGTCCGGTAGCCGGCCCTGCGGCCGCTGGCGGGCATATTCCAGCGAGTACAGGTAACCGGCGTAGCCGAGCATCACTGCGCCCATGCCAACGCCGATGCGTGCTTCGTTCATCATCTGGAACATGCAGGCCAGGCCCTGGTGTGGCTGGCCGACCAGGTAGCCAACACACTGGCCGTCGTCGCCGAAGTTCAGCGCGGTGGACGTAGTGCCACGCCAGCCCATCTTGTGGAACAGCCCGGACAGCAGCACGTCGTTGCGTGGGCCGCGGCTGCCGTCCGGGTTTACCAGGTACTTCGGCACGATGAACAGCGAGATGCCTTTCACCCCGGGCGGGGCGTCCGGCAACTTGGCCAGTACCATGTGCACGATGTTTTCCGACAGTTCGTGGTCGCCGCCGGAAATGAAGATCTTGTTGCCCTTGAGCCGGTAGCTGCCGTCACCGGCAGGCTCGGCACGGGTGCGGATATCGGCAAGCGAAGAGCCGGCATGAGGTTCGGTCAGGGCCATGGTGCCGAAGTAACGGCCCTCGATCATTGGCTGCAGGAACAGGCGCTTCTGTTCTTCGCTGCCGAAGCTTTCGATCAGGTTGGCTGCGCCCATGGTCAGGAACGGGTAGGCCGTGGTGCCTGCGTTGGCGGCCTGGAAGTGGGCGAAGCAGGCCTGTGAGACCAGGCTGGGCAACTGCATGCCGCCGACCTCGAAGTCGCGGTTGGCGTTGAGAAAGCCGGCTTCGAGGAAGGCGTCGATGGCGGGTTTCACTTCCGGGATCAGTTCGGCGCGGCCGTCCACATAGCGCGGCTCGTTTTCATCGGCTTTGCGGTTGTGCGGGGCGAAGAACCTTTCGGCGATGGTGCGGGCGGTGGTGAGCGCCGCATCGAAGGTTTCGCGGCTGTGTTCGGCAAAGCGCGGGCGCTGGGTCAGGGCTTCGGCGTCGAGCACTTCGTAGAGCTCGAAGGCCAGGTTGCGGGGGCTGAGCAGGGTCTCGGGCATGGTCGCGGTCCTGAGGCGGGATGCTGCGAGTTTAGGCGGATAGGGTGGGGTGGGGGAGGTTAATAGGTCTGGGTGATATGGGGTGAGAAGGGGGGAGGGCATACAGGTGCTTGCCTCGATTCTTTCTGCGCCTGTGAGATCGAGCGCCGCGCGGGCGGCGCTCGATTTCATAGGCGCAAAACATCTCGAGACAAGCGCGCATAAAAAAGGAGAGCCGAGGCTCTCCTTTTTTCTTCAACAACCCTCAGCCATCAGCCAATGGTCATCAGGCTGGCGTTACCACCCGCCGCCGCAGTGTTCACACTCACCGCCCGCTCGATCACCAGGCGCTCCAGCGCAATCTGATGATCCCCGCTGGACAGCCCGTGCACACCGACGATCGCCCCGGCACGCTTGGCCACCTGCTGGCACACGCCGCGCAGCTGGTCCGAGTCGCCATGGTGGATCACGGCGTCGAACGCCACTTCGTCCTTGCTCCAGTCCGCCACCAGCTTGACCTTGGCCTGCAGCTCTTTCGGCAGGCGAGCGCGCAGGGCCTTGCCAGGTTCGCCGTCTGCCCACACCGCCGAGCTACCTACAGCCAGCACTGCGGCGAACTGCGCCAGCAGGTCGGCTTCGTTGTCAGCCAGGCACAGCACGTGCTCACGCGGCAGGATGGTATAGCTGTTGCGCTCGCCGGTCGGGCCTGGCAGCAGGCGGGCGATGCCGCTCTGCGACTGGCTGGCAAACTGGCTGCACAGCGCGGCCAGGTCGGCATGCTGGTTGCTCTCGGCCCAGGCTTTCAGGCCGTGCAACGGCTTGATCAGCTGCTCGTGCAGGCTGCGGTCCGGCTTGCCTTCGCCGTCCTGCTGCTGGAAGTGGCGGCCGATCGCGTCCGCCGGGCGGGTCGACAGCAGGCGGTACAGGTACAGCGGGCCGCCGGCTTTCGGGCCGGTGCCGGACAGGCCTTCACCACCGAACGGCTGCACGCCAACTACGGCACCGACAATGTTGCGGTTGACGTACATGTTGCCGGCATTGGCGGTTTCCACCACCTTGGCGATGGTCTCGTCGATGCGGGTGTGCACGCCGAGGGTCAGGCCGTAACCGGAGTTGTTGATCTGCTCGATCAACTGGTCCAGATTGCGGCGGTTGTAGCGCACCACGTGCAGCACCGGGCCGAAAATCTCACGCTTCAGTTCGTCGAAGCTTTCCAGTTCGATCAGGGTCGGCATGACGAAGGTACCGCGCTTGATCTCGGCAGCATCGGCAATCGCCACCTGGTAGACCGGGCGGCCTTTCTCGCGCATGCCCTGGATGTGCTTCTCGATGCCGGCCTTGGCTTCGGCGTCGATCACCGGGCCGATGTCCACGGCCAGGCGGTCCGGGCTACCCAGGCGGCTTTCGGCCATGGCGCCCTTGAGCATTTCGATCACGCGGTCGGCGGAGTCTTCCTGCAGGCACAGCACGCGCAGTGCCGAGCAACGCTGGCCGGCGCTGTCGAAGGCCGAGGACACCACGTCGATCACCACCTGCTCGGTCAGCGCCGAGGAGTCGACGATCATCGCGTTCTGGCCACCGGTTTCGGCGATCAGCGGGATTGGTCGGCCCTGGTTGTCCAGGCGGCCGGCGACGTTGCGCTGCAGCAGGCGGGCGACTTCGGTGGAACCGGTGAACATCACGCCCTTGACGCGCTCGTCACCGACCAGGCCGGCACCGACGGTTTCGCCGCGGCCTGGCAGCAGTTGCAGCACGCCTTCCGGAATGCCGGCTTCCAGCAGCAGGCGCACGGCCTGGGCGGCGATCAGCGGGGTCTGCTCGGCCGGCTTGGCCAGCACCGGGTTACCGGCGGCCAGGGCCGCGGCCACCTGGCCGGTGAAGATCGCCAGCGGGAAGTTCCACGGGCTGATGCACACCACCGGGCCCAGTGGGCGGTGGGCGTCGTTGCTGAAGTCGTTGCGTGCCTGCACCGCGTAGTAGCGCAGGAAGTCTACCGCTTCGCGCACTTCGGCAATGGCGTTGGCGAAGGTCTTGCCGGCTTCGCGGATGAGCAGGCCCATCAGCGGCTGGATCTCGGCTTCCATCAGGTCGGCGGTGCGTTCCAGGATGGCAGCACGTTCGGCTGGCGGGGTGGCCTGCCAGATCGGTGCGGCATTCAATGCGCACTGGATGGCGTTGTCGACGTCGGCGACAGTGGCTTCCTGCACGTGGCCGACCACGTCGCGGTGGTCCGCCGGGTTCAGCACGGCGACGGCAGCGCTCTCGCTGGCGGCGCAGGCCAGCAGCGGGGCGGCTTTCCAGTCGTTGTGGGCAGTGGCCAGCATGGCGCAGGACAGCGACGCCAGGCGATGTTCGTTGGCCATGTCGATGCCGGCCGAGTTGGCCCGCTCGCTGCCATACAGCTCACGCGGCAGCGGGATGCGCGGGTGCGGCAGGCCGATGCTGCCTTCCTGGGTGCCCATGCGCTCGATGCTGGCGACCGGGTCGGCGACCAGCTCCTGGATGGAGATCGAATGGTCGGCGATGCGGTTGACGAACGAAGTGTTGGCGCCGTTTTCCAGCAGGCGACGCACCAGGTAGGCCAGCAGCGTTTCGTGGGTGCCGACCGGTGCATAGACACGGCACGGGCGGTTCAGCTTGCCTTCGGAAATCTTGCCGACCACCTGCTCGTACAGCGGCTCGCCCATGCCGTGCAGGCACTGGAACTCGTACTGGCCCGGGTAGTAGTTCTGCCCGGCAATGTGATAGATGGCCGACAGGGTGTGGGCGTTGTGGGTGGCGAACTGCGGGTAGATGGCTTCAGGCACGGCCAGCAGCTTGCGGGCGCAGGCCACGTAGGACACGTCGGTGTACACCTTGCGGGTGTAGACCGGGTAGCCTTCCAGGCCTTCGACCTGGGCGCGCTTGATCTCGCTGTCCCAGTAGGCGCCTTTCACCAGGCGGATCATCAGGCGGTGGCGGCTGCGCTTGGCCAGGTCGATGACGTAGTCGATCACATAAGGGCAGCGCTTCTGGTAGGCCTGGATGACGAAGCCGATACCGTTCCAGCCGGCCAGCGAAGGTTCGAAGCACAGGCGCTCGAGCAGGTCGAGCGACAGCTCCAGGCGGTCGGCTTCCTCGGCGTCGATGTTCAGGCCGATGTCGTACTGCTTGGCCAGCAGGGTCAGCGACAGCAGGCGCGGGTACAGCTCTTCCATCACGCGCTCGTACTGGGCGCGGCTGTAGCGCGGGTGCAGGGCCGACAGCTTGATCGAGATACCCGGGCCTTCATAGATGCCACGGCCATGGGAGGCCTTGCCGATCGAGTGGATGGCCTGCTCGTAGGACGCCAGGTACTTCTGCGCGTCATGCTCGGTCAGTGCGGCTTCGCCGAGCATGTCGTAGGAATAGCGGAAGCCCTTGGATTCGAAGCGGCTGGCGTTGGCCAGGGCTTCGGCGATGGTTTCGCCAGTGACGAACTGCTCGCCCATCAGGCGCATGGCCATGTCGACGCCCTTGCGGATCATCGGCTCGCCGCTCTTGCCGATAATACGGGTGAGCGAGGCAGTGAGGCCGGATTCGTTGTGGGTGGAGACCAGCTTGCCGGTCAGCAGCAGCCCCCAGGTGGCGGCATTGACGAACAACGACGGGCTGTTGCCCAGGTGTGGCTGCCAGTTGCCGGTGCTGATCTTGTCGCGGATCAGCGCGTCACGGGTGCCCTTGTCGGGGATGCGCAGCAGGGCTTCGGCCAGGCACATCAGTGCCACGCCTTCCTGGGACGACAGCGAGAACTCCTGCAACAGGCCCTGGACGATACCGGCACGGCCGCCGGCGCTCTTCTGGTTACGCAGTTTTTCCGCAAGGCCTGCGGCCATCTTGTTGGTCGCCTCGGCCAGCGGGGCGCTCAGGCGAGCCTGCTCCAGCAGCATCGGCACCACTTCCTGTTCGGGGCGGCGGTAGGCGGCGGTAATCGCCGAGCGCAGCACCGACTGCGGCAGGATGCTCTCGGCGAACTCGAGGAAGCACTGGTGGCTGTGGTCGGGCTGGATTTCGCCGGCGTCGTCGGCCAGGTTGCTGGCGTGACCGTTGAGTTCGGTCAGGGTGGCACCACCCTCGAGCTTCTCCAGGTAGTTGAAGATCGCTTGCTTGATCAACCAGTGCGGCGTGCGGTCGATGGACTGCGCAGCTGCCTTGAGTCGCTCACGGGTCGGGTCATCGAGTTTGACCCCAAGGGTGGTCGTCGCCATTTCTTATCCTCGTTATTGCCACGGCTGTGGCCTAAGCTGGCGCCAAGAGTAGCTGTAGGACAATTCGGGTGCAACCAGGTGCAACCCTAATTTTCGATGAAAAAGGTGCAACTCGTCAGCTGCTCGGCCGTGCCCGCTGAAAAGGCGTTTTTTCGGTGCGTTTTATTCTGAAAAACGCCCTCATTGCTCCAAAAAGGAGCAAAAAACGGGCTTTATCGGAAAATGCGCTGGCAGGTGCAACTTGCAGGTGAAAAATGGTTGCACCCGCTTCGCGTTGTTGCATAGCATTCGCCGCCTGGGTGCAACCGCCATGGCTGCGGTTGTGCATGAGATAAAAACAAACGCCAGGGCACACATATGGGCAACCCACTAACGATCACGTTCGTGATCTACATCGCGGCAATGGTGCTGATCGGCTTCGCGGCCTATCGCTCCACCAAGAACCTTTCCGATTACATCCTTGGCGGTCGCAGCCTGGGCAGCGTGGTTACCGCGCTCTCCGCCGGTGCTTCCGACATGAGCGGCTGGCTGCTGATGGGCCTGCCGGGCGCCATCTACTTCGCCGGTTTGTCCGAAGCCTGGATTGCCATCGGCCTGACCGTCGGCGCCTACCTGAACTGGCTGTTCGTCGCTGGCCGCCTGCGCGTGCAGACCGAGCACAACGGCGATGCACTGACCCTGCCGGACTACTTCTCCAGCCGTTTCGAAGACCACAGCGGCCTGCTGCGGATCATTTCGGCCATCGTGATCCTGGTGTTCTTCACCATCTATTGCGCTTCCGGCATCGTTGCCGGTGCCCGCCTGTTCGAAAGCACCTTTGGCATGTCCTACGAAACCGCCCTGTGGGCCGGTGCGGCGGCGACCATTGCCTACACCTTCATTGGTGGCTTCCTGGCGGTGAGCTGGACCGATACCGTGCAGGCATCGCTGATGATCTTCGCGCTGATCCTCACCCCGGTGATCGTGCTGATTTCCACCGGCGGCTTCGATCAGACCTTCGCCGCTATCGAGGCGGTGAACCCGGCTCACTTCGACATGTTCAAGGGCGCGACCTTCATCGGCATCATTTCGCTGATGGGTTGGGGGCTGGGCTACTTCGGCCAGCCGCACATCCTGGCGCGCTTCATGGCCGCCGATTCGGTGAAGTCGATCGCCAAAGCTCGTCGCATCTCCATGACCTGGATGATCCTGTGCCTGGCCGGTACCTGTGCCGTGGGCTTCTTCGGCATCGCCTACTTCTCGGCTCACCCTGATCTGGCTGGCCCGGTCACCGAGAACCACGAGCGTGTGTTCATCGAGCTGGCCAAGATCCTGTTCAACCCGTGGGTCGCCGGTGTGCTGCTGTCGGCCATCCTGGCCGCCGTCATGAGTACCCTGAGCTGCCAGCTGCTGGTGTGCTCCAGCGCCCTGACCGAGGACTTCTACAAGGCCTTCCTGCGCAAGAACGCTTCGCAGGTCGAGCTGGTGTGGGTCGGTCGCCTGATGGTGCTGGCCGTGGCCCTGATCGCCATCGCCATGGCCGCCAACCCGGAAAACCGCGTGTTGGGCCTGGTGGCCTACGCCTGGGCCGGTTTCGGTGCCGCATTCGGCCCGGTGGTGCTGATTTCGGTGCTGTGGAAAGGCATGACCCGTAACGGCGCGCTGGCCGGTATCGTGGTCGGTGCGCTGACCGTGATCCTGTGGAAGCACTTCGACACCCTCGGGCTGTACGAGATCATCCCGGGCTTCCTGTTCGCCAGCATCGCCATCGTCGTGGTGAGCAAGCTGGGCAGTCCTTCGAAAGCGATGGTCCAGCGCTTCGAAACGGCTGATGCGGCGTATCACGCTGACAAGTAATACCGGTTGAATCGGCGGCGCCTGCTTCGCGGGCCTGCCCGCTCCCACAGGAACTCCACAGCATTTGAGGTCTGTGCAGGCCGTGTGGGAGCGGGCAAGCCCGCGAAGCAGCCCCCGCCGATCGACAGGCAGGCCTGACTCCGCCTGCAAGGCAAGGTAAACTTGCCACCCCCGCAGGAGTTGCCATGAATTATCGTCACGCCTTCCACGCCGGCAACCACGCCGACGTCCTCAAGCACATCGTGCTGACCCGCCTCATCGCCCTGATGTCGCGCAAGGAGCAGCCGTTCGCCTACATCGACACCCACGCAGGGCTCGGCCTGTACGACCTGCAAGGTGACCAGGCAACCCGCACCGGCGAATACCTGGAAGGGGTGGCCCGCCTGTGGAATCGCGATGACCTGCCGGCCATGGCCGCTGACTACCTGCGCATCATCAAGCGCCTGAATGCTGATGGCGAGCTGCGCTATTACCCTGGTTCGCCCGAGCTGGCCCGCCGCCTGATGCGCCAGCAGGACCGCGCCCTGCTCAACGAGAAGCACCCCGAAGACGGGCCGCTGCTCAAGGAAAACATGAAGAAGGACCCGCGCGTGGTCGTGCACCTGGGCGAAGGTTGGCATGTGCCGCGCGCCCTGCTGCCGGTGCAGGAAAAGCGCGCGATCATGCTGATCGACCCGCCGTTCGAGCAGGCTGATGAATTGAAGCGCTGCACCACGGCGATGAAAGAAGCGATCAGCCGCATGCGCCAGACGGTCGCGGCCATCTGGTATCCGATCAAGGACCAGCGTTCGCTGACCCGTTTCTACCAGGACCTGACCAGCACTGGCGCACCGAAACTGCTGCGGGTCGAGCTGTACGTGCACCACCAGGACAGCCCGCAGGGCCTCAATGGTTCCGGCCTGGCCATCGCCAACCCGCCGTGGGGCCTGGAGGAAGAACTGCGCGAGCTGCTGCCATGGCTGGCCAAGGAGCTGGCGCAGACCGCCGGCAGCTTCCGCATGGACTGGCTGATCGCCGAGTAGGCTGCACCGCGATCCCCTGTAAGCGCGGCCTCGTGTCGCGATGGGCCGCAACGCGGCCCCGGCAATATTTGCGGCGAAGCTGAAAACCTGGGGCCGCTTTGCGGCCCGTTCGCGACACAAGGCCGCTCCTACAACGACCGCGCAGTTCGTGATGTTTGCGTTATAATCCCGCCCTTTAGCCGCCACCCGCCCAATGGGCCGCTGGCGCATTTCTACCGAATGAAGAGGCTGATCCCTTGGCATTGACGATTCTTGGCCTGTCCGGCGCCCTTAGCCATGACCCTTCCGCGGCCCTGTACATTGACGGCAAGCTGATTGCCGCCGCCGAAGAAGAGCGCTTCGTGCGTGACAAGCATGCGAAGAACCGCATGCCCTACGAGTCGGCGAAGTTCTGCCTGGAGCAGGCCGGCATCAAGCCATCCGATGTCGACGTGGTAGCCATCCCGTTCGCCCCGATCAGCCTGTTCGGCAAGGCACGCTGGCACTACGCCAAGCGTTACTGGTACGCCCCGGACCGGGCCCTCGACGCCATCCTGATGGGCAACCGCCGCTACAAGCGCTACCGCAAGAAGATCGTCTGGTGCCTGGAGCAGCTGGGCTTTGACCCGAAAAAGGTCAAGATCGAGCCGGTCGAGCACCACCTGGCCCACGCCTCCAGCGCCTACCACTGCTCGGGCTTCAAGGAAAAGACCGCGATCCTCGGCATCGACGGTAAAGGCGAGTACGCCACCACCTTCTTTGGCTATGGCGAAAACGGCAAGATCCACAAGATCAAGGAATTCTTCGATCCGGATTCGCTGGGTGGCCTGTACGGGGCAATCACCGAGTTCCTCGGCTTCGAGATGCTCGACGGCGAGTTCAAGGTCATGGGCATGGCGCCGTATGGCGATGCCAGCAAGTACGACTTCTCGCGCCTGGCCAGCTTCGAAAACGGCGAACTGGTGATCAACACCGAATACGCCAACGTGATCGGCCTGCGCCGCTATAAAGAGAAGGGCAAGGGCTTCTACTTCTCGCCGAAGCTGATCGAATGGCTGGGCCCCAAGCGCGAAGGCGACATCGCCGACGAGCCCTACATCCATTACGCGGCCAGCATGCAGGCGCTGTTCGAGAAAATCGCCCTGCAGATGATCGACCATTACCTGGGCGACACCCTGCGGGAAACCGGCAAGCTGGCCTTCGCTGGCGGCTGCGCACTGAACGTCAAGCTCAACCAGAAGATCATCGCCCGTTCCGATGTGAAGGAGCTGTTCGTGCAGCCCGCTTCCGGTGACGCCGGTACCGCTGTAGGTGCTGCCGCCTACGTTTCCCACGCCCGTGGCGTGCCGGTCGAGAAGATGGAACACGTCTACCTCGGCCCGTCGTACTCCAACGAGGACGTGATCGCCGCCTGTGCCCGCCACCCGAACGCGCCGAAGTGGCGCAAGCTCGACGACATGCCGCAGCGCATCGCCCGGATCATGGTCGATGGCAACCCGGTGGCCTGGTTCCAGGGGCGCATGGAGTTCGGTCCGCGTGCCCTGGGTGGCCGTTCGATCATCGGTTGCCCGAGCGTGCCGGGCGTGGCCGACCGCATCAACGAGCAGATCAAGTTCCGCGAGCGCTGGAGACCTTTCTGCCCGTCGATGCTCGACACCGTCGCCCCGCAGATGATCAAGGTCGACCACCCGGCGCCGTTCATGACCTTCACCTTCGAAGTGGCTGAAGAGTGGAAGACCCGCGTGCCGGAAGTCGTCCACGAGGATGGCACGTCGCGGGCCCAGGTGCTCAAGCGCGAATACAACCCGCGCTACTACGACATGATGAAGGCGTTGGAAGACCTCACTGGCAACGGCGTGTCGCTCAACACCTCGCTGAACCGCCGTGGTGAACCGATGATCTGCTCGCCGACCGACGCCTTGAACATGTTCTTCGGCTCGGACCTGCAGTACCTGATCATGGAAGACATCCTGGTTGTGAAGGACGGTGCGGCCGCGTATGACCAGCCGCTCTGAACCGCGCATCCTGCAGTTCTGCCATGGCTATGACGGGCCGTTCCTGGACTGTGCCCGTCAATACGCCAGCCTATTCCAGGGGCATGGCTACCAGGTGACCACGGTGTTCCTCACCGGTGCTGCCGACCCGCAAGTGGCGGCCGGCTGTGCGTCGGACGAGGTACTGTTCCTCGAGTTCAGCTCCAAGGCCGTGCGTGGCCTGAAGCTCGGCGCTATCCGCGCGTTGCGGCGGATAGCGGCCGAGCGCAATTTCGCCTTCTGCATTGCCCATCGTTTCAAGCCGATCTATGTGGCGCTGCTCGGTACCGGCCTGCCGGTGATTGGCGTGCACCATGCCTTCGGCGACTATCAGCGCAAGGGCCGCCGGCTGTTCGCCAACCTGTTCAGCAAGCGCTTGAGCCTGCTCGGGGTGTCGGACGCCGTGCGTGATGACATGCGCCGCTGTCTGCCGCAGTGGCCGGCAGAGCGTATCCAGACCTTGTACAACCGCATCGATATCGACGCCCTGCAAGCGGCCCTGGTGCCGCGCGCCGAGGCTCGCCAGGCCCTGGGCCTGGATGCGCAGGCGTGGATTGTCGGCAATGTCGGGCGCCTGCACCCGGACAAGGACCAGGCCACCCTGTTGCGTGGCTTTGCCGAAGCGCTGCCGGGGCTGCCGACTGGCGCACGCCTGGCGATCCTCGGCAAGGGCCGCCTGGAGGCCAGGCTCAAGGCGCTGGCCGCCGAGCTGGGCATTGCCGGGCAGGTCGATTTCCTTGGTCAGGTGCCGGACGCGCGCCGTTATTTCCAGGCGTTCGACGTGTTCGCCCTCAGTTCCGACCATGAGCCGTTCGGCATGGTCCTGCTCGAGGCCATGGTTGCCGGTGTTCCAGTGCTGGCCACGGCCTGTGGCGGTGCGCGCGAAGTGGTCGAAGGGGTTGGCGTGCTGTTCCCGCTCGGCGATGCCGGGCAGCTGGCCCAAGGCCTCAAGCACCTGGCCGTGCTCGATGTGGCGCAGCGCCAGGCCTGTGCCGAACACATGCTGCAGCGCCTGCGTGAGCGTTTCTCCGACCAGGCGGTGCGCGAGGCCTTCTGGCAACTGCCACAGGTCCGCTCACTGGTAGGGAAGGCCTGATGCTCAACCGTATCCAGGCTTTCCGCGAGCGCGGTTGGCAAGCCATCGACGCCACGGCCTACGCCGAGGCATGGGCGCGCTTTGGCGGCAGTGTCGCCACCCATCCGCGGGTCGTCGAACAGTTGGCCGACCTGGCGCAGATCCCGGTGCGTTATCTGGGCTGGTACCAGGCCGGTGAGCTGAGGGCTGCCATCCCGACCTGGGGGCGCCACTTGGCGCTGTCCAAGGAGGTGCTCAAGCGTGCCGGCAAGAAAGCCCTGTTCGACCTGGGCAATGCCGAGATCATCCTGCCGGCGGCGGCCGATGCCGCGGCGCCGTTGCGCCATGCGGCGCGCTACCTGTCCGAACTGAACCAGGGTCGTTTCAGTGGCCTGAAGGTGCAGAAGGAACAGCTGGCCATGGCTCGCGCCCCGGAAGACCTGTCGAAGAAGTTCCGCTACAACCAGCGCCGCGAGCTGCGCCTGCTGGAGGAGGCGGGCGGCGTGGTGCGCCCGATCAGCGACTTCACCGCGCAGGAAATTGCCAGCATGTACTGCGAGCTGTTCCAGCGCCGCTGGGGCTTCCCGGCCACCGGTGCCGAGCGCATGGCTGACGTACTGGAACGCCTGCACGAGCTGCTGATCGGCTCGGTGCTGCTGCTGGACGGCAAGCCGATTGCGATCCAGCTGGTATACCGTGTCGAAGCGCCGGAGTGGCTCAGCGTGGAGTACATCAATGGTGGCGTCGACCCGGAAACCAAGGCCTTCAGCCCTGGCAGCGTACTGAGCTTCCTCAATACCCAGGCCGCCTGGGAGGACGCCCGTGCGCGCAACAAGCCGCTGCGGTTCTCGTTCGGCCGTGCCGACCGCGAATACAAGGACCGCTGGTGCAACCCCGTGCCGGTGTATCAGGCGTGAGCCGCAAGCAGCAGTTGCTCAAGCGCCATCGGCGCAACAAGCGCCTGGGCTTGCTGGTGGGCCTGGTCGCGCTGATCGCCCTGGGGCTATTCAGCTGGTGGTGGCTGCCGCTGCTGCTGTTGCCGCTATTGTGGGCGGGCCACGAAGCCTGGTTTGCCGACCATCTGTTCTATGCGCCTGGCGAGGACTACGCCTACGATTTCGGCGATCAGGCCCGGGCGGTTGCCGCCAGCCTGGACGGTGGCCTGCTCAAGGCCGACTGCGTGCTGCAAGGCAACGAAACCCTGGTTCTCGAACTGCGGGTAAAAAGTACCTGGCTGGGGCGTTTCTTCGACCCGATCGTCGAACTGCTGGCCGGTGGGCAGGGCGACCGGCAAACCTTCGAGCGCGGTGTCGATGGTATGCGTTTTCTCAACCTGACCGGCCTGGCCACGCCTTTGCAAAGCGGCTCGTTGCGCCTGCGGGGCCGCCATTGTCGCTTGCTCGGCCAGCCGCGCCTGTGGATAACCCCGGCGGTTGATTTGCAGCGGCGGCGGGTGATGGTGATCGCGCCGCATGCCGATGATGCCGAGCTGGCCGCTTACGGCCTCTACAGCCAGGCCGACGAAGCCTGGGTGGTGACCCTGACCGCCGGTGAAATCGAGGCTGAGCACTACCAGCAGATGGGCCTGGCCAAGGCCGAGGCTGCGCGGTTGAAGGGCCGCCTGCGGGCCTGGGACAGTATCGCCGTGCCACGCTGGGCCGGTGTGCCAGAGTCGCGTTGCGTGCAGCTGGGCTATTTCTGCCTGCAGCTGCCTGCCATGCAGGCCGCGCCAGACCAGCCGGTTGCCTCTCGTGAGGCCGAGCTCGCCGATGTCCGTGTATTCCGCCAGTTCAACCCGTTCCCGATGCCGGCCGACGCTGATGGTGCGCCGACCTGGCACAACCTGCTGGCCGACCTGCGGGCCGTGCTGGAAATGGCCAGGCCGCAGGTGCTGGTGATGCCACACCCGCAGCTCGACCCGCACCCTGACCACATCTGCGCCCAGGCGGCAGTGCTGGAGGCCTTGCAAGGCCTGGCCTGGCAGCCGCAAACCGTGCTTTGCTACGCCAACCACCTGCATGACAACGACCGCTGGCCGATGGGCAACAGTGGCGATGGCGTCGCCTTGCCACCGCAGTTGCGCGCGGACCAGGCCTGGGCACCCTGCAGCCTGGTGCTGGACCTGCCGACCCAGCGTGACAAGGCCATGGCCCTGGGCATGATGCACGACCTGCAGCCGCCGGCGCCGTTCAAGCGCCGTGTGCGCCGCGTGTTGCAACGCTGGCTGGCCGGGCGGCGGCCATCGCCTTACGGGGAGAACGAATTCTTCCGCAAGGCCGTGCGCCGACATGAACTGTTCTGGCGGCGTGAGCTGTAGCCTCCCCATGGTTGACCGCGATGGCGCAGAGCGCCCAAGGAAAGCAATGAAAGTCCTATTTCTGGTGCAGAAGGAACAGCGGGCGATTCTTGACCGCCTGTACGATGGCGTCGCGGCCAACTGCGAATGCGACCTGCGCTGGCTGACCAGCGAAGACCAGCGCAACCTGCGCCGCTATTTCAAGCGGGAAGTGCAGGTCGAGCGCTATGACCGCATCGTGTTCTTCCTGCGTTTCAAGCAGGAGATTCGCCAGGCGGCGTTCATCCGCACGGTGCCGAATCTGGTCATCCTCGAGCATGACGCCTACCAGAACTACATCCCGTGCAAATACACCGGCAAATTCAGTGCGCACTACCGTAAGCTGCCATGGGCGCGAGTGATCAGCTCTGGCTACATGGTCAGCGAGCGCCTGCGCCAGGAAGGTTTCGATGCCGTGTTCGTGCCCAAGGGCTACGACGAGCAGTTGCTGAGTGACCAGGGGCGTGAGCGTGACATCGAACTGGCCTTTGTCGGCAGCACCAACAGCGTGGCCTACAGCGGCCGCAAGGCGCTGCTGGACGAGCTGGGCCGGGTCGAGAACCTGGTGGTGACCCGCACCAAGTCGGGTGAGGACTACTGCAACACGCTCAACCGCATCCGCTTCTTCGTCAGTGCCGACGTCGGCATGGGCGAATACATGATCAAGAACTTCGAAGCCATGGCCTGTGGCTGTGTGTTGCTGGCATATGACCAGGGCGAGCAAGAGAACCGCGCGCTGGGCCTGCAGGACATGCACAACGTGGTGTTCTATGACAGCATTCCGACCTTGCAGGAAAAGCTCCGCCGCTTGCGCGCGGAACCTGAACTGGCCCGGCGGATTGCTGAAAATGGCCGCCATCTGGCGGTTTCCCGTTTTAGTTTCGCCGCAGTTGGACGTAGCATCGTCGACCATATGCGCCCGGCGCTCAGGCCTCACCCGCCGTTGTCTGCATGGCAGCGGTTGCGTCTGACGCTGGGGATCTAACCGAACATTTTTCGGTCCTAGACAGCGAAAATCGACAGTCGCTACGTGGAGGGAGTCCGGTGCGCTTTTCAAATGAGAGTGATGTCACGCTTGTCGTGACTAGCTGTGGGCGGTTCGATCTGCTCAAAGATACCCTTGAGAGTTTCGACCGTTGCAACACCGCGCCGATTCGTGAGGTCTTCATCACTGAAGATTCTGGTGACGAAGCCGTGCATGGCGCTGTGCCGGAGCACTGGAAACCGCACTGCAAGGTGTTCGTGAACCAGCCAAAACTTGGCCAACTGCCGTCTATCGACCTGGCCTACAGCCACGTCAGGACGCCCTATATCTTCCATTGCGAGGACGACTGGCATTTCTATCGCCAGGGTTTCGTCGAAGATTCCCGCGCCGTTCTTGAGCTCCGTCCGGACATCCTGCAAGTATGGCTGCGCAGCCATGCCCACGATCTGGCTGTGCACAGCCCCTACATTCGTCTGGGCGAGCGCTTGTCGATCGGCGGCGTACCCTGCTACCCGCTGCTCTCCGACAAGGCCGAATGGCAGGCATTTTCGCTCAACCCGGGCTTGCGCCGGTTGAGCGATTACCAGCGCTGCGCGCCATATGCCGCCTATTCCGGGGAGAAGGCCCTTTCCCGTCGTTACGCGGAGCTGAACCTGTCTGCCGTGACCCTGGAAGGTGATGCGGTGCTGCACACCGGATGGGGTAACCACGTGACCTTGCCCGTTGAAGTGGAACGCAAGGCCAGGCGCCGTCAACGTGATCGGATGAAACTGGCATTGACGCTGGTTGCGGGTGCCTTGATTGGGGTAGGTATCAGCCTCCTGGTTCAATGATGTCGCTGTCCCACCTAACATGAGCGGGAGAGGACTCATGAACATCGTCAATGTGATGTGGGCCGGCGGAGCGCCGTACATGTCCATCCACAAGGTGCATCGACAGGTGCTGTTGCACGCTGGCGCCGATGCCCGGATCAGTAACTGGTTGCTGCTTGGCAGTGGGCTTTGTTGCGGGCTTGGGTCGACCCGCGAATGGCACCTGCCGTCACGTGCGCTGAAAGGGCGGCACCTTTGGCGACTGCTGCGTCCATGGCTGCGCATGCGCCTGCACAAGGCGCTGGTGGCGGCGCAGGCGGACATCCTCCTGCTCGACGGTGTAGGGGTGGCGCGCCTGCTGTTGCCGACCTTGCAGCGGCTGCCGCAGGTGCGGGCCAAGGTGCTGTTTCACGGCGAGACGCGCCTGGATGCCAGTGACGTGCGCCTGTTGCGCATGCTGCCCGCTGAGCGCCTGAGCGTCGCGGCGGTTTCGCAGACACTGGCCGAGTCGCTGCAGCGTGACCTTGGCAGGCCGGTGCAGACCCTGCGCATGGCGCTTGATCCGCAGGCTTTCGCTGCGCCGTTGTTGGGCCGGGAGGCGGCCAGGCAGGCCCTGCAATTGCCTCCGACAGCTGGGGTGATGCTGGGGGCCGTAGGGCGATTGGTGCACAGCAAAGGTTTCGAGATGCTGATCGAAGCGTTCGCCAAAGCCAGCGCGCGTCAGCCGGGCCTGCAATTGGCGATCGTCGGCGCTGGGCCCCTGCACCGGATGTTACAGGCCCGTATCGACGCCCTGGGCCTTATCGGCCGTGTTCATCTGTGCGGGCACCGCGACGATCTGCAACAGCTGTATCGGGCATTCGATTGGCTACTGATACCTTCGCGCTCCGAAGGCCTCGGGCTGGTGGTGCAGGAGGGCGTCATGGCCGGTGTGCCGCTGGTATGCAGCGACCTGCAGGTGTTTCGCGAGCAGTTGGGGAGTACCGGTGGTTACCTGCCGGTTGGTGATGAGCAGGCCTGGGCCGAGGCGATCGAGCGCTGCGCCTCGCTCGATGGCCCCGCAGTTGCCGAACAGCAACACCAGGCACTTGCCCCGGAACAGGCCTGGCAAGCATTCTGCAGCGGTTGCCACAGCCTGTTGCGCAACTGATGCTCAGCGGGCGAGCAATGCCGCCTCGAAGGCGGCGAGGGGGAACCGCTCGCCGAGCTTTTCCCGTTCGATATAGCGCACCATGTGCTGGACGTTGCGCCGGACCATGCGCGCCGACAGCGGCGGGCGCAGGAAGCGCATGTCAGCCACGTCGATCAGCCCCAACTGCTGGTCGGGCGTGACCACTACATTGCCCAGGTGCAACGAGCGGAAGTACACCCCGCTGCGGTGCAACTGGTGAATCAACTCGATCAGCCGCGGCAGGTAAACGTCCCAGCTGAACCCTTCATCACGCGACATCTGCAACAGGGTGCGCCCTGGCAGCGGCCGATACAGCACGGCGGTGCGGCCTGGCAGGTCGAGCTTGTGCTGGCTGATTACCTGCAGGGTAGGAATACCCATTTGCGCCAGGCGTGCGGCGTTGTCGACGAAACGTTGCGAGTATGGACGCAGCAGTGCAGATGAAATCAGCCGCTTCCTGCGAAAAACCTTGAGGAAATTACCATCCGCGAGCAGGTAGACTTTCGCACCATGGCTATCTGCCTCTAGCACCTGGGCGCCTAGTGTCAGCTGATCGAAGTCGACCTGGTTGAGCCGGGAGCATTGCATGAAAAGAGCCTTGTCATCGGGCGAACGAAATGACCGGCAATAATGCCGAAAATAATGTTGTTGCACCATTGGATGGTGTATTTGATTCATCGGGGGAAAGGATGTTGTATCAGAAAAGCTGGGCGAAGGCCTGGTTGGGCTTTGGTCTGGTCTGGTTCCTGGCAGCGATTGCCCTGGCGCCGAGCAACAAGGTCTATCAGCAAGGCCTGGTGTTGTTCCTGTGGTTGCCGACGCTGGTCCTGGCATGGTCTGCCAGGCAGGTACTGGTGCAGGCCTGGAAGCGTCAGCCCGCTTTATGGGGGAGTGTGCTGTTGCTGTTGGCGTGGAGCGCGCTGAGCCTGGCATGGTCGGTGGGCGAAGAGCCGGGACGTGAGGCCAAGCGCCTGCTCTACATTCTCGTGTTCCTGTTGGCGTTCCCGTTGCTCGCGCAGCTTGGCCAGGCACGCATTCGCCAGTTGCTGCTGGTCGGTAGCGCTCTACTGGCCGTTGCTGCACTGGTTTCGGTGGTTCATTTCTACGCCATGCAGGGCTTCCCTTTGCTGGCTCGCCTGCAAGGCATCGGCGAAATATCGCACCCGATCCTGGGCGCCTACGTCATCGGTTCGGCCGCGCTTGTCCTGCTGTACCAGCCGCCACAGCAGCGCGGCCTGCAGCTGGCGTGGCTGGCGGCCCTGGCTTGTCTGGGGCTGTTCGTCATGCTCAGCCAGAGCCGTGGGGCCGTGCTCGCCCTGGCGCTCACGGTGATTCTCGCCCCGCTGTGGTTCCGCGATCGCCACAGCCGGGTGTTTGCCATGCTGGCCGCCCTCGCCACCGGCCTGGCCTTGTATTTCCTGTATGACCTCATCGCCCACCGTGGCTCGTCCTATCGGCCGGAAATCTTCCATTCCGCGATCGACATGATTGCCGCGCATCCCTGGACCGGCCTTGGCCTGGGTGCAGCCTACGACGTGACGGTCGGAAAAATGCACTTCGACCACACACACAACATGTTCACCCATGTCGCTGTAGAGCTGGGCCTGCCCGGCATGCTGCTGTGGGTCATGGTTTGGCTGTACACGCTGGGTGAAATCGTGCGGGCACGTGGCACCCTGTTCGGCAAGGTCCTGCTCGGTTTCTGGGTCTACTCGACGCTGGCCATGCAATTCGATGCCGCCAGCCTCACCGGTACGCCGCGTGCCGAATGGTTCATCAGCTGGCTGCCGGTGGGCCTGGTCATGTTGCTGCCATGGGGGCGTGCCGAAAATGATGCCTGTGGTAAAATTTCCGGTTCAACCTGAACAGCGAGCTCGATAATGGCCGAAACACCGCGACCGGCGGAACACACCTCCAGCCTGAAGATCTACTTCCGGCTGTTGAGCTATGTGAAACCCTATGTCGGCATTTTCCTGCTGAGCATCATTGGTTTCGTGGTCTTTGCCTCGACCCAGCCCATGCTGGCCGGCATCCTCAAGTATTTCGTCGATGGGCTGAGCAACCCCGAAGCGGTGTTGTTCCCCAACGTCCCCTACCTGCGCGACCTGCAACTGTTGCAGGCGGTGCCGCTGCTGATCATCCTGATCGCCGCGTGGCAGGGCCTGGGTTCGTTCCTCGGCAACTACTTCCTGGCCAAGGTATCCTTGTGCCTGGTGCACGACCTGCGCGTGGAGTTGTTCAACAAGTTGCTGGTACTGCCCAACCGCTACTTCGACAACCACAACTCCGGGCACCTGATCTCGCGCATCACCTTCAACGTGACCATGGTCACCGGTGCGGCCACCGATGCGATCAAGGTGGTGATCCGTGAAGGCCTGACGGTGGTGTTCCTGTTCGCCTACCTGCTGTGGATGAACTGGCACCTGACCTTGGTGATGGTTGCCATCCTGCCGGTGATCGCGGTAATGGTCAGCGTCGCCAGCAAGAAATTCCGCAAGCAGAGCAAGAAGATCCAGGTGGCCATGGGCGACGTCACCCATGTCGCCTCGGAAACCATCCAGGGCTATCGCGTGGTCCGCAGCTTCGGCGGCGAAGCCTACGAGGAGCAGCGTTTCGCCAAGGCCAGCCAGAGCAACACCGACAAGCAGCTGCGCATGACCAAGACCGGCTCGCTGTACACGCCGATGCTGCAGCTGGTGATCTACTCGGCCATGGCTGCGTTGATGTTCCTGGTGCTGTTCCTGCGCGGTGAGTCCACTGCCGGTGACCTGGTGGCCTATATCACCGCCGCCGGCCTGCTGCCCAAGCCGATTCGACAGCTTTCCGAGGTCAGTTCGACCATCCAGAAGGGCCTGGCCGGTGCCGAGAGCATCTTCGAGCAACTGGACGAAACGCCTGAAGTGGACACCGGTACCGTCGAAAAGGAGCGGGTGGAAGGGCGCCTGGAAGTGCGCAACCTGAGCTTCACCTACCCCGGTACCGAGCGCGAAGTGCTCAGCGACATCAGCTTCGTCGCCGAGCCTGGGCAGATGATCGCCCTGGTCGGCCGCTCGGGCAGCGGCAAGTCGACCCTGGCGGCGTTGATCCCACGCTTCTATCACCACGACCAGGGGCAGATCCTGCTCGATGGCGTGGAGATCGAGAACTACCGCCTGCGCAACCTGCGTCGCCACGTTTCGCAGGTGACCCAGCACGTCACCCTGTTCAACGATACCGTGGCCAACAACATCGCCTACGGCGACTTGGCCGGGGCACCGCGCGCCGACATCGAAGCTGCTGCGGCCGATGCCTATGCCAAGGAGTTCGTCGACCGCTTGCCGAAAGGCTTCGATACCGAAGTGGGCGAGAATGGCGTATTGCTCTCCGGCGGCCAGCGCCAGCGCCTGGCCATTGCCCGGGCATTGCTGAAAAACGCACCGCTGTTGATCCTCGACGAAGCCACCTCGGCGCTGGACACCGAGTCCGAGCGGCATATCCAGGCTGCCCTGGACCATGTGATGCAAGGCCGTACCACGCTGGTGATCGCCCACCGCCTGTCGACCATCGAGAAGGCCGACCAGATCCTGGTAATGGATCAGGGCCGTCTGGTCGAACGCGGCACCCATGCCGAGTTGCTTGCGGCCAATGGCCATTATGCCCGCCTGCATGCCATGGGCCTGGATGAGCCGGCCAAGGCCGATATCACCTGAACCTTCGTTGATCGGGGCCGTCACGGCCCCGATTGTCACGGGAATTTTCCTGGGCTGATATGGCCGTAAAGCCGTCGCCAACCCTGTGCTAATATCCTGCCCCTGTTCATTATTTCCATATGGGTTGCCCATGAAGTTGTCCATGCCGCGTTTCGATCAAGCCCCGGTACTGGTGGTCGGCGATGTCATGCTCGACCGCTACTGGCATGGCGGTACTTCGCGTATCTCGCCGGAAGCGCCAGTCCCGGTGGTCAAGGTCGATCAGATCGAGGATCGCCCCGGCGGCGCGGCCAACGTTGCCTTGAACATCGCCGCCCTGGGTGCACCGGCGGCGCTGATCGGCGTCACCGGCCAGGACGAGGCCGCCGACAGCCTGGCCAACAGCCTGCAGGCTGCCGGCGTGCGCTCGGTGTTCCAGCGCATCGCGCACCAGCCGACCATCGTCAAGCTGCGGGTCATGAGCCGTCACCAGCAGCTGCTGCGCATCGATTTCGAAGAACCGTTCGCCACCGACCCGCTGTCGCTGGGCGCCGAGGTCGACAACCTGCTCGAAGGCGTCAAGGTGCTGGTCCTGTCCGACTACGGCAAGGGCGCACTGAAAAACCACCAGAGCCTGATCGAGGCGGCCCGGGCCAAGGGCATTCCGGTGCTCGCCGACCCCAAGGGCAAGGACTTCTCCATCTACCGTGGCGCCAGCCTGATCACCCCGAACCTCAGCGAGTTCGAGGCCATCGTCGGCCGTTGCGCCGATGAGGCCGACCTGGTCGCCAAGGGCCTGCAGCTGCTGCAGGATCTGGACCTGGGGGCCTTGCTGGTGACCCGTGGCGAGCACGGCATGACCCTGTTGCGCAGCGGCCAGCCGGCGCTGCACCTGCCGGCGCGGGCGCGGGAAGTATTCGACGTGACCGGTGCCGGCGATACCGTCATCTCCACCCTCGCGGCAGCCATCGCTGCCGGTGAGGACCTGCCGCACGCGGTGGCCCTGGCCAACCTGGCGGCGGGTATCGTGGTCGGCAAGCTGGGTACGGCGGCGATTAGCGCCCCCGAACTGCGCCGGGCCATCCAGCGTGAAGAAGGCTCCGAGCGCGGTGTGCTGGGCCTGGAGCAACTGCTGTTGGCGATCGACGACGCGCGGGCGCACAAAGAGAAGATCGTCTTTACCAACGGTTGCTTCGACATCCTGCATGCCGGGCATGTCACCTACCTGGAGCAGGCCCGTGCCCAGGGTGACCGCCTGATCGTCGCGGTCAACGACGATGCCTCGGTCAGCCGCCTGAAAGGGCCGGGTCGGCCGATCAACAGCGTCGACCGGCGCATGGCCGTACTGGCCGGGCTGGGCGCGGTGGACTGGGTGATCAGCTTCCCGGAGGGTACCCCGGAGAACCTGCTGAGCCAGGTCAAGCCGGATGTGCTGGTCAAGGGTGGTGACTACGGCATCGACCAGGTGGTTGGCGCCGATATCGTCAAGGCCTATGGCGGTACCGTGAAGGTGCTGGGGCTGGTCGAGAACAGCTCGACCACGGCGATCGTCGAGAAGATCCGCAAGCACTGACCTGCCCTTGGGGGCCGCTTCGCGGCCCATCGCGACACAAGGCCGCTGCTACAGCAGGCAGCGCAACGCCCAGGTTTGCGCGGTCCCCTGTAGGAGCGGCCTTGTGTCGCGATGGGCTGCGCAGCAGCCCCCGGATCCTACTTGTGCAGCGAAGTGCGCGCCCGCTCCAGCAGCGCCCGCGCCTTGTCTCCAAAGCGCTGCAGGTGCGAGGCCCGCACCGGCTTGCTTTCCACTAACCCCTGCTGCTTCACCCAATCCTTCCAGCGCACCCGCTCTTCCTTCACCACCCAACCCTCCTGGTGAGCAAAACTTTCAGCCAGGTGTAGCCCCCGCGTGCTTGCCGGTACCAGCTCATCCTTTTTCAGCGTATACAGCTCGGCCAGTGGCTGGCCGTCCTGCAAAGGCATCAGGTACAGGTCCGGCCGTTTGCGGTTGAGCCGCGCCACCAGTTGGTCACCTTCGAGCCGCTCATCGACGTGGAACAGGCTGAGCTTCTTGGCCTCCCGAGGTACCTGCAGGCGCATGTCATAAATCAGCTGCAACGAAGCGGTAGGCAGGTGTACATAGGCTCGTGGCCGCTCCAGCAGCATCAGTTTGCCGCAATGCACCGGGCGCGCAGCACCGGACTGCGGGGTCAGCACAAAGTGTGGGTTTTCGCGGTAGTGCAGGGCAGCGGCGTAGGGCACTGGCAGCCAGGTATCGTTGAAGCGCCCGCCCAGCCAGCCTTCCGGGGTTTCCAACAGGCATTCCTCGGCCACTTCCTGCACCGCAGTGTGCAACGGCAGGTTCAGTTCCTGCGCCGGCACGTAACCGGAAATCAGCTTCAGCACCACATCGCCACGGTCTTGCCGGCGCTGGCGTACCAATACCCAGTAATCACGGTTCTGCCAATGCAAGGTCAGTCGCACCGACACGCCCAGGTTGGCCAGTTCCACCACGAAGCGCTGCGCATCGGGCAACTGGATGGCCTTGCGCCGCTGTTGGGTCTGGGCGAAATTCAGCGGCATGCCGATGCTCTGGTAGATCAGCCCCTCGGGCGTGGCCTCGACATGCAGCGGCAGGGTCTTGAAGTTGCTCGGGTTCTTGCGGATCAGCGTACGCGCCACGAGGCTCCTCCTTGCGTCGGGTCAGTCTCCAGGCCAGTAGGCCAGGGGCAACTCAATGCCGGCCCAGAATACGGGCGACGGTCGCCACGTTATGGGCCAGGTGCAGCGGATTGATGGTGCCGACGATAGCACTGCTGACACCCGGATGGGCAAACAGCAGCTCGAAGCTGGCTTGCACCGGGTCCACCCCTGGGGCCAGGCAGATATGCCCGCTGGCCAAGGCCTTCTTCACCAGAATGGCCTTGCCGTGCTCGGCAGCGTAGTCCAGCACCGGGCGTTCTGCCTGCTCGTTGAGGTTGTAGGTGACCATGGCGCAATCGCCTTGCTCCAGCGCCTTCAGGCCGCCGACGACAGTCTTGCCGGACAGGCCATAGCCGAGGATCTTGCCCTCCTGCTTGAGCTCGGCGAGGGTCTGGTACACCTCCTGCTGTTCGAGTATGGCCAGGTCGTTGCCGTCGGAGTGCACCAGCACCAGCTCGATGCGGTCGGTTTCCAGGCGCTGCAGGCTGCGCTCCACCGAACGGCGGGTGTGGGCAGCACTGAAGTCGAAGCGTGACTGGCCGTTGTCGAATTCTTCGCCGACCTTGCTGACGATCACCCATTCATCACGCTGGCCGCGCAGCAGCGGGCCCAGGCGCTCTTCGCTGCGGCCGTAGGCAGGTGCGGTGTCGATCAGGTTGATACCCAGCTCGCGGGCCTGGGCCAACAGCAGGCGGGCGTCGTCATCACCGGGGATGGTGAAGCCGGTGGGGTACTTGACGCCCTGGTCGCGGCCCAGCTTGACCGTGCCCAGGCCCAGCGGCGAAACCTTGAGGCCAGTGCTGCCCAAGGGGCGGTGGAAGTCGTGCAGGGTTGGCAGGCTCATGGCAGCAGTTGCTCCCAGGCCGGTACGCCCAGTGGTGGGCGTGGCAGGTCGGGTAGGTCCGCCTGGGCCTGTGGGTGGATGCCGTCACGCTCCAGGTGGGCGATTACCCGGTCGCTGAAGTCCGGCGCCAGGGCCAGCTTGGTCGGCCAGCCGACCAGCAGGCGTTGCTGGTCGGCGAGGAAGGCGTTGTCGGGGCGCACCAGGCCCGATTGTGCTGGTTCCGCGCGGCTGACCCGCAGGGTGGCCCAGCGCACCTGGCTCTGGTCGACCCATGGCAGCAGGCTGGCGATTTCCTTCTGTGCCGCCGCGATTTGCGCCGACGGCTCGCGGGCGACGCCATCGGCCTCGGCCAGGTCGCCGCCCAGGTACCAGACCCACTGGCCATCGGCGGCCGGATGGGTGGTGACGGTCACCCGCGGCTTCGGCCCGCCACCCAGGCAGTGGGCATAAAGCGGCTTCAGGTTGGCGCCTTTGGCCATGACCATGTGCAGTGGGCGGGTCTGCATGGCTGGCTGGTTCAGGCCCAGGGCATGCAGCAAGTCTTCGGTGCCGGCGCCAGCGCTGAGCACGATGCGCTGGGCGCGGATGTCGCGGCCATCCACGCACAGGCCGACCAGCTCGTCAGCCTCGCGCAACGGTTCGATGCGCTCGCCGGCCAGCAGGCTGTCACCCGCCAGTTCGGCCAGGTTGGCCAGCAGGCTGGGCACGTCGACGACCAGTTCGGCCAGGCGATAGACCTTGCCCTTGAAGGCGCGGTCCTGCAGTGCCGGTGGCAATTGCTCGCCCTTCACCTGATCGACCCGGCCGCGCACGGCCTTGCTGGCGAAGAAGCTGGTGAGGTTGCCGGCCAGGGTGCCTGGCGACCACAGGTAGTGGGCGTCGGACAACAGGCGGGTATGGGTAAGGTCCAGCTCGCCGCTGCCATTCAGCGCTTCGCGCCAGCGGCGCGGCATGTCGGCGATGGCTTCCGAGGCACCGGTGAGGGCGCCGTGCAGGGCGTATTTGGTACCGCCATGGATGATGCCCTGGGACTTGATGGTCTGCTCGCCGCCAAGGCTGGCGCGCTCCACCAGCACTGTCGAATAGCCCAGGCGGCGCAGGCGGGCATTGAGCCAGAGGCCTGCGACCCCGGCGCCGACGATCAGCACGTCAGTGGAAATGGCGGATGGCATGGCGGTACCTCGAAGACTGGGACAGCTGGCAAGTATACAGAGTATACCTGCGAGGGCCCTATCGCCGGCCAGCCAGCCTACAGGGGGAGCGTTGGCCCAGCGGCCTGCGCTACCCCTGTGGGAGCTGGCTTGTCGGCGACAAGGCCCTCGCAGGCGGCATCAATGCCCAGCCGTCTTCGAAAACAGCTGGATCACCACCACCCCACCCACGATCATCGCCATGCCCAGCATGGCCGGCACATCCAGCTTCTGCCCATAGATCACCAGCGCCGCCACACTGATCAGCACGATCCCCAACCCAGACCAGATGGCATAGGCGATCCCTACCGGAATGCTACGGACTACCAGGGTCAGCATCCAGAACGCGATCGCGTAGCCAATCACCATCAGCAACAGCGGCAGCGGCGTGCTCAGGCCTTTCACCGCTTTCATCGAGGCGGTGGCAATGACTTCGGCGCAAATGGCGATGGCGAGGTAGGTGTAGGCATTCATGACGGGATCCTCCGGTGACAGGCCGCAGATTCTAGACTCACCCTGGATGGGGTAAAGTCATTACCTATCAACAGTGGAGATAGGTCGATGGCCGAACAGTGGAACCTCGAACAGTTGCGCACGTTCCTGCGGGTCGCCGAATTGCGCTCGTTCTCCGCCGTGGCCCGCGAACAACGCAAAGCCCAGTCGGCGATCAGCAGTGCGATTGCCATGCTTGAAGCCGACCTTGGGGTGACCTTGTTCGAGCGCAGCAGTGGGCGCCAGCCCAAGCTGACCGAAAACGGCAGTGCCCTGCTGCTGGATGCCCGTGAACTGTTGCGCCAATGCGAGCGCCTGGATGGGCGCGCGCTGGCGCTGATGCGTGGGCAGGAGGCCTTGCTGCGGGTGGCCCAGGACGAAGCCATGCCCTACCAGCCGGTCATCGACAGCCTCGACGAACTGGCCAGCCGCTACCCGTTCCTGGAAGTGCAACTGGCCAGCGGCGCGCAAGGCGATGTCGCGCGCAAACTGGTGGAGCGACGTGCCGACCTGGGGCTGTTTTTCAATCACGAAAGCATCCCGGCCTCGTTGGACCGGCGTGCCTTGGGCAGCGTGGAAATGGTTACCGTGTGCGCGGTCGGCCACCCGCTGGCAGGCGAAGGCCGGGTCACCCGCCAGCAACTGGCCCGCCACCGGCAGTTGCTGATCACCCCGCAGCAAAGTGGCTACCCGGGCGGCGAGGCGATCAGCCCGCAGGTGTGGCGCGCCGACAGCTTCTACGCCATGGCCGAACTGTTGATGCGCGGGCTGGGCTGGGCCTGGCTGCCGCGACACGTGGTGCAATACCCGACCTACCAGGCGCACATGGTCGAACTGGACAGCGAGTGGCGACCGCCGGCCCTGGTGGCGGAACTGGCCTGGCGCCGTGACGCGCCCTTGGGCCCGGCCGCACAGTGGTTGGCCGAGCGCTTTGCAGTGCACCTGCGCGCGATCGGGTAAACTCCGCCGCCATGAACAGAACACTCTATACCTTGCTGTTTCACCTGGGCCTGCCGCTGGTTGCGCTGCGCCTGTACCTGCGCGCGCGCAAGGCGCCGGCCTATGGCCAGCGCATCGGCGAGCGCTTTGCCTGCAAGCTGCCGGCCATGCGCCAGGGCGGCATATGGGTACATGCCGTTTCGGTGGGCGAGAGTATCGCTGCGGCGCCGATGGTGCGTGCCTTGCTCAAGGCCTACCCTGGGCTGCCGATTACCCTGACCTGCATGACGCCCACCGGTTCCGAGCGTATTCGCGCCCTGTTCGCCGACGAACCACGCGTGCAGCATTGCTACCTGCCGTACGACCTGCCTTGGGCGGCGGGGCGTTTCCTCGACCATGTGCGGCCGAAGCTGGGCATCATCATGGAAACCGAGCTGTGGCCCAACCATATCCACCAGTGTGCCCGGCGTGGCATCCCGGTGGCCTTGGCCAACGCGCGTCTTTCCGAGCGTTCGGCCCGTGGCTATGGGCGCTTTGCCAAACTGACCCGGCCAATGCTGGCCGAGATGAGCCTGATTGCCGTGCAGACCGAAACCGAGGCCCAGCGCTTCCGTGAGCTGGGCGCGCGCCCCGAGTGCGTGCAGGTCACCGGTTCGATCAAGTTCGACCTGAAGGTCGACCAACAACTGCTGCCACGGGCCAGGGCATTGCGTGAACAGTGGGGGGCCGAGCAGCGCCCGGTGTGGATCGCCGCCAGCACCCACGAAGGCGAGGATGCCTTGATCCTGCAGGCGCATCGGCAGTTGCTGCAGGTACATGGTGATGCGTTGCTGATCCTGGTGCCGCGTCACCCCGAGCGGTTCGCTGCGGTGCACGCGCTGTGCAGCGAACAGTTCACCAGCGTGCGTCGCTCGGCCGGTACCCCTGTCGATGCGCAGACGCAGGTGTTGGTCGGCGACACCATGGGCGAGTTGCTGTTCCTCTATGCATTGGCCGACATTGCCTTCGTTGGCGGCAGCCTGGTAGCGACCGGTGGGCACAACCCGCTGGAGCCCGCAGCGCTGGCCTTGCCGGTGCTGATGGGGCCGCATGTGTTCAACTTCCTCGAGATCAGCGCCATGCTGCGCGAGGCGGGGGCGTTGCAACAGGTGGACGATGCCGACGGTTTGGCCGAGGCCGTGCGCCGGTTGATTGAGCTGCCGCAGGATGCCCAGCGCATGGGCGAGGCGGGCAGAGCGGTGATGCAGGCCAATCAGGGGGCGTTGCAGCGGCTGCTCGATGGCCTTGGTAACCTCATCTGATCTCCGGATAGATCCTCACAGCGATGTGATCCCTGTAGCAGCGGCCTTGTGTCGCGATGGGGCGCGCAGCGGCCCCGAGTACAGCAAACCCGGTCCATCTCAATGACCGACTGTGCTCCCCCAGGGCCGCTGCGCGCCCCATCGCGACACAAGGCCGCTCCTGCACGCTTCAGGGGCGCCGTTCGAAGTTCTTTGCCGCCGCCGCAGCCAGGTCCGGCGGCAGGAAGTCCTTGTCCGGGTTGTAGTCCGGTTTCAGGTACTGCTTGAGGTCCTGCAGGTCCTGCGGGCTGAGGGTGCCGGCGGCCTGCTTCAGGCTCAGGTTGTCGAGGATGTAGTCGTAGCGGCTGTTGTTGTAGTCGCGCACCGAGGTATACAGCTGGCGCTGGGCGTCGAGCACGTCGACGATGTTGCGGGTACCCACCTGGTAGCCGATTTCGGTGGCTTCCAGTGCGCTCTGGTTGGAGATGATCGACTGTTTGCGCGCTTGCACCTGTTCCACATCGGTGTTCACCGCGCGATGCAGGTTGCGGGTGTTCTCCACCACCTGGCGGCGCAGGCTCTCGCGTTGCTGCTCGCTCTGGCTCAGGCGCTGGTAGGCCTCGCGCACCTGCGAACTGGTCAGGCCGCCGCTGTAGATCGGGATATTCAGTTGCAGGCCGACGCTGGTCTGCTCGACATCACCGCTGTAATGCACCCCTGGCAGGGAAGGGTTGGTGAAACCGAGGCTGTCGTTATCACCTTTCTGGTACTTGGCCACCGCATCCAGCGTCGGCGCATGGCCGGCCTTGCGCTGGCGCAGCGTCTCCTCGGCAGCGGCAACCGCATAGTTGGTCGCCAGCAGGTTGAGGTTCTGGCGCCCGGCAGTCTCGACCCAGGCCTTGGCGTCGTTCGGGGTAGGTACCTGCACCGGCAATGTGTGGACCACGCCCTGGATCGACGTGTAATCACGGTTGGTCAGCGTCACCAGGGCCTCGAAGGCATCCTGTACCTGGCGTTCGGCAATGATCCGGTTGGCGCGTGCAGTGTCGTAGCTGGCCTGCGACTGGAGGACATCGGTCTTGTCCGACAGGCCCACATCGAAGCGCTCGTTGGACTGGTCCAGCTGGCGCTTGAACGCGGCTTCCTCGGCCTTGGTAGCAGCCAGGTTGTCCTGGGCCCGAAGGACGGCGAAATAGTTCTGCGCAGTTTGCAATATCAGGTTCTGCTCGGTGGCCGACAGCTCCAGTGCTGCTTGTTCATTGACGGCCTCGGCGGCCTGCAACTGGAACCAGCGGTCAGCGCGGAAGATCGGTTGGGCCAGGGTCGCGCTCCACGAGTTGCCGCTGCGGTTGGAGGTCATCGACGGCTCATCCAGCTTGGTGCGCGTGTTCATCATCTCGGCACCGGCCGACAGGTTCGGTAGCAACCCGGCACGCGCCTGCGGCACCACTTCGCGACGGGCGCCGTAATCGGCGCGGGCTGCGGCCAGGTCAGCGTTGTTGTCCACCGCTTCCTGGTAAACGCTGACCAGGTCGGTTTTCACTGTAGAGGGCACGTCCGCTGCCCAGACCACTCCGTTGGACGCACAAGACACGGCTATTGCCAGTGAGAGTTTGCGCAGCATAGAGGCAATCCTTGTACGAAGTTTAATTACTGAACTGTTGAGTATCGAGCGACGGGCCAGTGTAGTGCCATGCGCACCCGGCAACAATGCTCGGCGTACCTTTCATCATCCGCGCATTTACCCGCTTGGCTTTGCCGACCACTCCAGTCTAGACTGCGCATGTTCTTGTCGGGGTGCCTTGAAGCAAAGGCTGAGATCGCAAAGTTGCGGATCCCGTTGAACCTGATCAGGTTAGCGCCTGCGTAGGGAACAAGATTGCTCGCCTTCCCGGCCAGCCTCTTGTGCCAGGTCCGGGAATGTCACAGCTGCATGCAGCTTCAGGCACCCCCATATCCGGCACTGCACCCGTTAAGGGGTGCGTCCGCGCCTTTCAGGTTCACCCCGACATTCCACTGCCTGGAAGCCGTCTGGAGAGCCTGTGATGACCAAACAAGAAAAAGCGATAAACCTCAGCGAATCGGCACAAGTCGATCAGCAGTCCGTACAACCGTTCCCGCGCTCGCGCAAGGTATATGTCGAAGGCTCGCGCCCTGACATCCGCGTACCCATGCGTGAAATCAGCCTGGACGATACCCCGACCGATTTCGGTGGCGAAGCCAATGCCCCGGTGCTGGTCTACGATACTTCGGGCCCGTATACCGACCCCAACGTGGTCATCGACGTGCGCAAGGGCCTGGCCGATGTGCGTTCGGCGTGGATCGAAGCCCGCGGTGATACCGAACGCCTGGACGGCCTGAGCTCCAACTTCGGGCAGCAGCGCCTGAACGATGCCGAGCTGGCCAAGCTGCGTTTCGCCCACGTGCGCAACCCGCGCCGTGCCAAGGCCGGCGCCAACGTCTCGCAGATGCACTACGCCCGCCAGGGCATCATCACCGCCGAGATGGAATATGTGGCCATCCGTGAAAACATGAAGCTGCAGGAGGCCCGCGCCGCTGGCCTGCTGAACGAGCAGCATGCCGGCCACAGCTTCGGTGCCAATATCCCCAAGGAAATCACCCCCGAATTCGTTCGCCAGGAAATTGCTCGTGGCCGCGCGATCATCCCCGCCAACATCAACCACCCGGAACTGGAGCCGATGATCATCGGCCGCAACTTCCTGGTGAAGATCAACGGCAACATCGGCAACAGTGCCCTGGGTTCCTCGATCGAGGAAGAAGTGGCCAAGCTGACCTGGGGCATCCGCTGGGGTTCGGACACGGTCATGGACCTGTCCACCGGCAAGCACATCCACGAAACCCGCGAGTGGATCATCCGCAACTCGCCGGTGCCTATCGGCACCGTGCCGATCTACCAGGCCCTGGAAAAGGTCAATGGCGTAGCCGAAGACCTCACCTGGGAGCTGTTCCGCGACACCCTGATCGAGCAGGCCGAGCAGGGTGTGGACTACTTCACCATCCATGCCGGCGTGCTGCTGCGTTATGTGCCGCTGACCGCCAAGCGCGTCACCGGTATCGTCAGCCGCGGTGGCTCGATCATGGCCAAGTGGTGCCTGGCGCATCACAAGGAAAACTTCCTGTACACGCATTTCGAAGAGATCTGCGAGATCATGAAGGCCTACGACGTCAGCTTCTCGCTGGGCGACGGCCTGCGCCCGGGCTCGATTGCCGACGCCAACGATGCTGCGCAGTTCGGTGAGCTGGAAACCCTCGGTGAACTGACCAAGATCGCCTGGAAGCACGACGTGCAGTGCATGATCGAAGGCCCCGGCCACGTGCCGATGCAGTTGATCAAGGAAAACATGGACAAGCAGCTGGAGTGCTGCGACGAGGCGCCGTTCTACACGCTCGGCCCGCTGACCACCGATATCGCCCCAGGCTACGACCACATCACCTCGGGCATTGGTGCCGCGATGATCGGCTGGTTCGGTTGCGCCATGCTCTGCTACGTCACGCCCAAGGAGCACCTCGGCCTGCCGAACAAGGATGACGTGAAGACCGGCATCATCACCTACAAGATCGCCGCGCATGCTGCCGACCTTGCCAAGGGCCATCCGGGCGCGCAGATTCGTGACAATGCCTTGTCTAAGGCGCGCTTCGAGTTCCGTTGGGAAGACCAGTTCAACCTGGGCCTGGACCCGGACACCGCCCGTGCCTTCCACGACGAGACACTGCCGAAGGAATCGGCCAAGGTCGCGCACTTCTGCTCGATGTGCGGGCCGAAGTTCTGTTCGATGAAGATCACCCAGGAAGTACGTGAATACGCTGCCAAGATCGAGACCGTGGACGTGACGGTCGAGCAGGGCATGCGCGAGCAGGCCGAGCGGTTCCGCCAGGAAGGCAGCCAGCTGTACCACAAGGTCTAAGCCGCAGCGCTAACCCTGTAGAAGCGGCCTTGTGTCGCGATGGGCCGCGAAGCGGCCCCGGCAATTTCAGTCGCGAAGCTGAAAGCCCGGGGCCGCTTTGCGGCCCTTTCGCGACACAAGGCCGCTCCTGCCACGACCGCGTCCAATCAAACTACCTTGCCGAGTGCCTGCAAGCATGACATCACCCAGCCAATTCTCCCCCGAACACCCGGTCCCCACCGCCCAGCGCATCTTCGGCGCCCGCGACCTGTTCTCGCTGTGGTTCTCCCTGGGCATCGGCCTGATGGTGTTGCAGGTCGGCGCCATGCTGGCGCCTGGCCTGGGCCTGGCCAGCGCGATGCTGGCGATTGCCCTGGGCACTGCTGTCGGGGTGTTGTTGCTGGGCGCCGCCGGGGTCATCGGTAGCGATACTGGCCTGTCGGCCATGGGCACCCTGAAACTCAGCCTGGGTGGCTACGGCGCGCGCTTGCCGGCGCTGCTGAACCTGTTGCAGCTGGTAGGCTGGGGCGCGTTCGAAATCGTCGTCATGCGCGATGCCGCCAGCCTGCTGGGCGCGCGCGCATTCGGCGACGCCAGTGCCTGGAACAGCCCGATGCTCTGGACCCTGTGCTTTGGCGCCCTGGCCACCTTGCTCGCGGTCAGCGGGCCGCTGGCGTTCGTGCGCAAGGTGTTGCGCGCCTGGGGTATCTGGCTGCTGCTGGGCGCCTGCCTGTGGCTGACCTGGAACCTGTTCGCCAAGGCCGACCTGGCCGAGTTGTGGCAGCGTGCCGGCGACGGCTCGATGTCGTTGGCGGTGGGCTTCGACATCGTCATCGCCATGCCGTTGTCCTGGCTGCCGCTGATCGCTGACTACTCGCGCTTCGCCCGCAACGGCAAGCATGTGTTCGGCGGCACGGTAGTGGGCTATTTCATCGGCAACACCTGGCTGATGAGCCTGGGCGTGGCCTACACCCTGGCCTTCGCTGCCAGTGCCGAAGCCAACGCCTTGCTATTGGCCCTGGCAGGGGCCGGCATGGGCATCCCGCTGCTGCTGATCCTGCTGGACGAGGCGGAGAAGGCCTTCGCCGACATTCACTCGGCGGCAGTCTCCACAGGCGTGCTGGTGCGCCTGAAGGTCGAGCACCTGGCGCTGATCATTGGCGTGCTGTGTACCCTGATCGCGCTGCTGGCGCCACTGGCGCAGTACGAGAACTTCCTGTTGCTGATCGGCTCGGTGTTCGCACCGCTGTTCGGCGTGGTGCTGGTGGACCATTACCTGATCCGTCGTCGGCGCCTGCCGCTTCAGGTACGCAACCTGCACTGGCAGGCGTTGCTGGCGTGGGTGGTGGGCGTGGCGGCTTATCATGTCATCGCCGCACAGGCGCCGGACCTGGGGGCGACCCTGCCAGCATTGCTACTGGCAGGGCTGGTGCATGGGCTGCTGGGTTTCAGCCGCGGCCGGGAAACAGCTCAGGCTTGAGTACGCCATTCAGGCGCGGGTAGGGGATTTTCAGTTCCACGTGGCCCATGGAGTAGGGCGCGATGGCATAGACCTCGTACTTCACCACCACCGCGCCGTAGGTCAGGGCGATGTGCGGCGAGTGCTTGAATGGCCAGGTCTTGATGAATTCGGCGTCCTTGTCCATGCCCACGCTCATCAGCCAGGCACGGTGCGATTCCTCGACGGTTTTCCAGAAGGTGTCTTCCTGGCCGGGCAGCAGCATGTCCTGCAGGGTCAGTACCTTGTCGAGCTTGCGCGAATAGTTGATGAAGCCGCGACCGGGCATGCCGTGGGCGCCGCCGCTGTCCAGGTAGCTGGACAACTCGATGATCACCAGTCCGTCATGCTGTTCACGTACCTTGGCCTGCAGGTAGCTGCTGTTGCGCTTGTCGGCAGTGGCCAGGTATTGCTGCTCGTAGGCTTGCAGGGTAGTCGGCGTGTTGCCGTGCTGGTTGTCTTCGGTCAACTGCAGCAGGCGTTTTTCGACGATGCCATCGAGTTTGGGCAGGGCCGGGAAGTGGATGGTGTCGATGTTCACCAGCGGGCAGTCACTTTCGCTGCAGCCGGGTTTGACATGCTCCCAGGCATCGCGCTTGACCTCGAGCGGCGCCCGGTAATTGGGCGTGAACAGGCTCTGGCAGGCGCCCAGGGCCAGGGCCAGCACGGCCACGGAAGTCAGTTTGACAAGTGTCATGGTGATCCTTGCAGAACAGGGAAAGTCGGCCTTTGACCGTCTGCGCGGCCTTCAGTTCGCCACTAAGCTAACAGAGAGCGAGCGCGCTGTCCCGACTGCGCGAACGGTAACCGGAAAGGGGTGAAACCCGCTGGCGTGCGGAGTAGGATGGCGCGATGCTGTAAACGAGGTAATGAGGATTTCCATGTCAGACACGTTGAACTCAGTGCCCAAGGCGGTCGAGATCGTCAAGCGGGATAACTGCTTCCAGGGCTTCTACCGGCTCGACAAGGTGCACCTGCGCCACGAGTTGTTCGCCGGGGGCATGGGCCGCGAGATCAGCCGCGAACTGTTCGTGCGCCATGATGCGGTGTGCGTGCTGCCCTATGACCCGCAGCGCGATGAAGTGGTGCTGATCGAACAGTTCCGGGTGGGGGCCATGGGCAAGATCGACAACCCCTGGCTGATCGAGATGGTTGCCGGGTTGATCGACAAGGACGAGCAACCTGAACAGGTCGCCCACCGCGAAGCCGAAGAAGAGGCCGGCCTGGCCTTCAGCGCGCTGTGGCCGATGACCCGTTACTTCCCGTCGCCCGGTGGCAGTGACGAATACGTTCACCTGTACCTCGGCCGTTGCAGCAGCGAAGGCGCGGGTGGCCTGCACGGCCTGGAGGAAGAAGGCGAAGACATTCGCGTGCGTGTATGGTCGTTCGAGGATGCCTTGCAGGCCGTGCGCGACGGGCGCGTTTGCAACGCGGCAACCATCATCGGCCTGCAATGGCTGGCGCTGAACCGTGACGAAGTACGAGGTATGTGGAAGTGAACCTGCTGCGCGAGCGTTATCGGGTCGACCTGGTCGGGCTGCAGGCAGCCTGCGAGGCCAACTACGCCCGGTTGATGCGCCTGTTGCCAGACATGCGCACCACCCAGAGCTCGCGTCGCATCGGCATGACCCAGGGCGACCAGATGCTCGGCGTACTGGTGCTCGACGTGGTGCTCGCGTGCCCGTACACCACCACCCTGCACGTGCGCCAGGAGCACAGCCTGCCATGGTTGCCGGTACCGCACCTGGAAGTGCAGGTGTACCACGATGCACGCATGGCCGAAGTGGTCAGCGCCGAGCATGCCCGGCGCCTGCGCAGCATCTACCCCTATCCCAACGCGGCCATGCACCAGCCGGACGAAAAGGCCCAGCTCAACCTGTTCCTGGGCGAATGGCTGAGCCACTGCCTGGCCTGCGGCCACGAGCTGGCAAGCGTTCGCTGAATTGTGACGTGGTTTGGCTGCGGGTGTTTGCTCGCAACCGTTGTACCGCCATAATCCGTGCTGAATCCGTTCGAGGAGACGGCCGTTGCCGCAGCCAGATCAATCGCGCCCCGTACATGTGGTGCAACTGACCGATGCCCACCTGTTCGCCGACCCGGCCGGCAGCATGCTGGGCCTCAATACCCGCGACAGCCTGCGCCATGTGGTAGCCCAGGTGCGCCGCGAGCAAACACTTGTCGACCTGCTGCTGTGCACCGGTGATCTGTCCCAGGACGCCAGCGTGGCGTCGTATGAAGCGTTTCGCGAACTGACCACGCCGTTCGCCGTGCCCACTCGCTGGTTGCCAGGCAACCATGACGAGGCGCGGTTGATGGCGCAGGTTGCCCCCGAGCTGGTGCAGGCGGTGACCGATATCGGTGCGTGGCGCATCGTCATGCTCAACACGGCGGTGCCCGGGGCGACCCACGGGTGGTTGCAGGATGATCAGCTGGCGCTGCTGACAGCGGCCTTGGCGTCGGCGGGCGACCGGCACTGCCTGGTGTGTTTCCACCATCAGCCGGTGGACATCGGTTGCGCCTGGATCGCGCCGATCGGCTTGCGCAACGCGCAGGCACTGTTCGCAATCGTCGACGCTTATCCACAGGTGCGGGCGCTGCTCTGGGGGCATGTGCACCAACCCTGGGATGAAATGCGCGCGGGTCGGCGTTTGCTGGCCACGCCGTCCACTTGTATTCAGTTCGCGGCAGGCAGCGAGGACTTCAAGGTCAGTGAAGAGCAGCCTGGGTACCGCTGGTTGCGCCTGCACGCCGACGGGCGGCTGGAGACCGGAGTGGAGCGGGCGTTGGACTTCGAGGTGAAGCTCGACTTCGATAGCCCGGGGTATTGAGGATCTTGCGGCTGCTGCGCAGCCGATCACCGGCGATGGGCGCGCAGCGACCACGGCGCTCTTGACGAAATTGTTGCGAAAGCCGTGACACTGCGTCAAAACCCGGCGAACGCGCTACACTGCGCGTCCCTGCGCCCGCATCATCAGGCGCCAAGCCACAGATAACCGGGGGCAGCATGTCGGGTTCCATCCTCTATATCCATGGCTTCAACAGCTCGCCACTTTCGACCAAGGCGCGCCAGCTCGCGGCCGTCATGCAGCAGCTCGGCATGGCCGACCAGTTGCGCGTGCCCGCCTTGCACCACCACCCGCGCCAGGCCATCGCCCAGCTCGAAGCGGCCATCGCCGAACTGGGTGCGCCACTGCTGGTAGGCAGTTCGCTCGGCGGCTACTATGCCACCCATCTGGCCGAGCGCCATGGCCTCAAGGCCCTGCTGGTGAACCCGGCGGTAGCGCCGCACAAGCATTTCGACGGGTACCTCGGCGCCCAGCGCAATCACTACAGCGGTGAAACCTGGGAACTGACCCATGATCACGTGCAGGCCCTGGCCGAGCTGGAAGTACCGGCCCCGGTGGACGCCAGCCGCTATCAAGTGTGGCTGCAGACCTCCGATGAAACCCTGGACTATCGCCACGCCGAACGCTATTACCGTGGCTGTGCCCTGCGCATCCAGGCTGGCGGCGACCACAGTTTTCAGGGCTTCGCCGAGCGCCTGCCGGCACTGCTGGCCTTCGCCGGCATTGCCCGTGGGCAGTATGCAGCGCTCGATTTTTCTGTATTTTGACTTTTTGCATTCACCAGACTGACGACGAGACCCCATGGCCAATCCCAGCGCTAGCGCCTATAACGCAGACGCCATCGAAGTCCTCTCGGGCCTTGACCCGGTCCGCAAGCGGCCGGGCATGTACACCGATACCAGCCGCCCCAACCACCTGGCCCAGGAAGTCATCGACAACAGCGTCGACGAAGCCCTGGCCGGCCACGCCCGTTCGGTGCAGGTCATCCTCCATGCCGACCACTCGCTGGAAGTCAGCGACGATGGCCGCGGCATGCCGGTGGACATCCACCCGGAAGAGGGCGTGTCGGGGGTCGAGCTGATCCTCACCAAGCTGCACGCCGGCGGCAAGTTCTCCAACAAGAACTACCAGTTTTCCGGCGGCCTGCACGGTGTGGGTATCTCGGTGGTCAACGCCTTGTCGACCCAGGTGCGCGTACGCGTCAAGCGCGACGGCAACGAATACCAGATGACCTTCGCCGATGGCTTCAAGGCCAGCGAACTGGAAGTGATCGGCTCGGTTGGCAAGCGCAACACCGGCACCAGCGTGTACTTCAGCCCCGACCCCAAGTACTTCGACTCCCCCAAGTTTTCCATCAGCCGCCTGAAGCACGTGCTCAAGGCCAAGGCCGTGCTGTGCCCGGGCCTGCTGGTCAGTTTCGAGGACAAGGCCAGCGGCGAGAAGGTCGAGTGGCACTACGAAGACGGCCTGCGTTCCTACCTGGTCGACTCGGTCAACGAATTCCAGCGCCTGCCCGACGAGCCGTTCTGCGGTAGCCTGGCGGGTAACAAGGAAGCCGTCGACTGGGCCCTGCTGTGGCTGCCCGAAGGTGGCGACAGCATCCAGGAAAGCTACGTCAACCTGATTCCCACCGCCCAGGGTGGCACCCATGTCAACGGCCTGCGCCAGGGCCTGCTGGACGCCATGCGCGAGTTCTGCGAATTCCGCAACCTGCTGCCGCGTGGGGTGAAGCTGGCGCCGGAAGACGTCTGGGAACGCATCACCTTCGTGCTGTCGATGAAGATGCAGGACCCGCAGTTCTCCGGGCAGACCAAAGAACGCCTGTCGTCGCGCGAAGCGGCGGCGTTCGTTTCCGGTGTGGTCAAGGACGCCTTCAGCCTGTGGCTCAATGCCCACCCCGAGCTGGGCATGCAACTGGCGGAGCTGGCCATCAGCAATGCCGGGCGCCGCCTCAAGGCCAGCAAGAAGGTCGAGCGCAAGCGCATCACCCAGGGCCCGGCGCTGCCCGGCAAGCTGGCCGACTGTGCCGGCCAGGACCCGATGCGGGCCGAGCTGTTCCTGGTCGAAGGTGACTCGGCCGGTGGTTCGGCCAAGCAGGCACGCGACAAGGAGTTCCAGGCGATCCTGCCGCTGCGTGGCAAGATCCTCAACACCTGGGAAGTGGACGGCGGCGAAGTACTGGCCAGCCAGGAAGTGCACAACATCGCCGTGGCCATCGGCGTCGACCCGGGTGCCACCGACCTTGCACAACTGCGCTACGGCAAGATCTGCATCCTCGCCGACGCCGACTCCGACGGCCTGCACATCGCCACGCTGCTCTGCGCGCTGTTCGTCCAGCACTTCCGTGCCCTGGTCGAGGCTGGCCATGTGTACGTGGCCATGCCGCCGCTTTACCGCATCGACCTGGGCAAGGAAATCTACTATGCCCTCGACGAGGCCGAGCGCGATGGCATCCTCGACCGCCTGGTGGCCGAGAAGAAGCGCGGCAAGCCGCAGGTCACCCGCTTCAAGGGCCTGGGCGAAATGAACCCGCCTCAGCTGCGTGAAACGACCATGGACCCGAACACCCGGCGCCTGGTGCAACTGACCCTGGACGACGTGCAGGCCACCTGCGAGCTGATGGACAAGCTGCTGGCCAAGAAGCGCGCGGGCGACCGCAAGAGCTGGCTGGAAACCAAGGGCAACCTGGCCGAGGTCATGGTTTGATTCGGTGGCTTCTGGCTGCCTGCCTGGCGCTGCTTGCCCTGCCGAGCCTGGCGGGCAACTGGCCAGAGCTGAAACTGAGCGGCGAACACCCGATCGACGGCATGCGCGGGGGCAACCTGTCCGGCCTGGTGGAATGCCGGGGCGCGTTGTGGGGCGTGTCCGACCGCGACGACGATCGCATCTACCGCTTCGACCGGCAGGATGCGACCTGGCGTGCGCAGCCGCTGTCCTTCACCGCGCCGCCGGTGCCGGAAAGCGGCCTGCCCTGGGGCCTGAAGTCGCGCAACTGGGCGGCCTCGTATATTCGCGGCGGTGAGCTGGACTTCGAGGGCATCACCTGCGACCAGGCGGGCAACCTGTACCTGGTCAGCGAGGCCCATGCCGGCGTACTGCAGCTGCCGCTGGACGGCCAGGTGGATTGGCTGAAGATCGACCCGGCCATGGTCCGCCAGGCCCGGGCCAGCGGCATGCTGCTGAACTTCAATGCCTTGTTCGAAGGCCTGGCCATCAACCCGGCAGGTGACCGCCTGTGGCTGGCTGCCGAACGTGAGCGGCGTGGCCTGGTGGCTATCGAGCGCCAGCAGTCGGTGTGGACCTGCGGGCGCAGCTGCGTCCTGCTGAGCGAAGCCGGGGTCGAGATGCAACCGCCACAGATGCCCGATGCCCAGGCCCAGTCGCGTGACTTTGCCGACCTGGCCTGGTTCGAGGGCAAGTTGTTCACCCTCGAACGCAACGCCTACCGCATCTGCCGGCGTGCTGCCGACAACGGTGAAGTCGAGCGCTGCTGGTCGTTCGCTGCCGACGCGCTGGTCGAGTCGCGCCGCTATCAGCAACCGTACGGCCTGGCCGAGGCATTGGTAATCGATGCCGAAGGTGCCTGGATCGGCGTGGACAACAACAACGGCGCCCGCGCTGATGGCGAGACGCGACCGATCGTCTGGCGTTTCGATGCACCGCAGGGCGGCTGGAGCGCCAAACCATGAGCCAGGCACCGGGCAAGCGGGCTGGCAAGGTACTGATGATCGTCGCCTGGGCGGCGGCGCTGTTCCTTGCCACGCGCTTCTTCGGCCAATGGGAAGACCGCCAGCGCAACCCCAATGCCCAGGTGCAATCGTCGCATGGCGAAGGCTTCATCGAAGTGCGCTTGCTGGGCAACGGCCAGGGCCACTTCGTGATGGATGGCGCGATCAACGGCCAGGTTGTGCATTTCATGCTCGACACTGGCGCCACCGACGTGGCGATCCCCGAGGCGTTGGGCCGCAAGCTGGGCCTGGAGCGCGGCAGCCCGGTGCAGCTGAGTACCGCCAACGGTCGCACCGAAGGTTACCGGACGCGCCTGGCCAGCCTGCAGTTGGGGGATATCCGCCTGCACGATGTGCGCGCCATCGTGGTGCCGGGCCTGGATGGGCAAACCGTATTGCTGGGCATGAGTGCCCTGAAACAACTTGAATTTACCCAGCGCGGCGGCACCATGTTGCTGCGCCAGAACCTGAAATGACGAGGCCCGCATGAGCGACTCACTGGAACTCAGCCTGGACGGCGTCGAACGCCGCTCGCTGGCTGACTTCACCGAACAGGCCTACCTCAACTATTCCATGTACGTGATCATGGACCGCGCCCTGCCGCACATCGGCGATGGCCTGAAGCCGGTGCAGCGTCGCATCGTCTATGCCATGAGCGAGTTGGGGCTCGATGCCGACGCCAAGCACAAGAAATCGGCGCGTACCGTCGGCGACGTGCTCGGCAAGTTCCACCCCCACGGCGACTCGGCCTGCTACGAGGCCATGGTGCTGATGGCGCAGCCGTTCAGCTACCGCTACACCCTGGTCGACGGGCAGGGCAACTGGGGTGCGCCGGATGACCCGAAGTCGTTCGCCGCCATGCGCTATACCGAGGCGCGGCTGTCGCGCTATGCCGAAGTGCTGCTCAGCGAAGTCGGCCAGGGCACCGTGGACTGGGTGCCGAACTTCGATGGCACCTTGCAGGAGCCGGCCGTGCTGCCGGCGCGCCTGCCCAACATCCTGCTCAACGGCACCACCGGTATTGCCGTGGGCATGGCCACCGACGTGCCGCCGCACAACCTGCGCGAAGTGGCCACGGCCTGTGTGCGCCTGCTTGACGAGCCCAAGGCCAGCATCGAGCAGCTGTGCGAGCACATCCAGGGGCCGGACTACCCGACCGAGGCCGAGATCGTCACGCCGCGGGCAGAAATCCTCAAGATGTACGAAAGCGGCCGCGGCTCGATCCGCATGCGTGCGGTGTACCGCGTGGAAGACGGCGATATCGTCGTCACCGCGCTGCCGCACCAGGTTTCCGGGGCCAAGGTGCTGGAGCAGATCGCTGCGCAGATGCAGGCCAAGAAGCTGCCGATGGTCGCCGACCTGCGCGACGAGTCGGACCATGAGAACCCGTGCCGCATCGTCATCATCCCGCGCTCCAACCGCGTGGATGTCGACGAGTTGATGCAGCACCTGTTCGCCACCACCGACCTGGAAAGCACCTACCGGGTCAACGTCAACATCATTGGCCTGGACGGCCGCCCGCAGCTGAAGAACCTGCGTGCGCTGCTGCTGGAGTGGCTGGAGTTCCGCACCGCTACCGTTCGTCGCCGTCTGCAGCACCGTCTGGACAAGGTGGAGAAGCGCCTGCACCTGTTGGAAGGTTTGCTGACCGCGTTCCTCAACCTGGACGAGGTGATCCACATCATCCGCACCGAGGACCAGCCCAAGCAGGCGCTGATCGCCCGTTTCGAGCTGACCGAGATCCAGGCCGACTACATCCTCGAGACTCGCCTGCGGCAGCTGGCACGCCTGGAAGAAATGAAGATCCGTGGCGAACAGGACGAGCTGCTGAAAGAGCAGGCCAAACTGCTGGCCCTGCTGGGTAGCGATGCCAAGCTGCGCAAGCTGGTACGCAGCGAGCTGATCAAGGATGCCGAAACCTATGGCGACGCCCGCCGCTCGCCGATCGTCGAGCGCGCCGAGGCCAAGGCGTTGTCGGAAAACGAGCTGATGCCGACCGAGCCGGTCACCGTGGTGCTGTCGGAAAAGGGCTGGGTACGCTGTGCCAAGGGCCACGACATCGACGCCACCGGCCTGTCGTACAAGGCTGGCGATGGCTTCAAGGCCGCAGCCACCGGGCGCTCCAACCAGTATGCCGTGCTCATCGACTCGACCGGCCGCAGCTACTCGCTGGCCGCCCACAGCCTGCCTTCGGCGCGGGGCCAGGGTGAGCCGCTGACCGGCCGCCTGACGCCGCCAGCCGGAGCTACGTTTGAATGTGTGCTGTTGCCGGATGACGACGCGCTGTACGTGGTGGCCTCGGATGCCGGCTACGGCTTCGTGGTCAAGGGCGAAGACTTGCAGGCCAAGAACAAGGCTGGCAAGGGCTTGCTCAGCCTGCCCAACGGTGCCAAGGTCATGACCCCGCGCCCGGTCGCCAATCGCGAGCAGGACTGGTTGGCGGCAGTGACCACCGAAGGCCGTCTGCTGGTGTTCAAGGTCAGCGACCTGCCCCAGCTGGGCAAAGGCAAGGGCAACAAGATCATCGGGGTGCCAGGCGATCGAGTGGCCAGTCGTGAAGAATTTGTTACCGATCTGGCGGTGCTTGCCGAGGGTGCGACACTTGTATTGCAAGCCGGCAAGCGTACCCTATCCCTGAAAGCGGACGACCTCGAGCATTACAAGGGCGAGCGTGGACGGCGCGGCAACAAACTGCCGCGAGGGTTCCAACGAGTCGACGGATTGCAGGTGGAAGTGCCGGCATAACCGGCTGAAATGTCTGGAGCGGCAATTTCAGCGCCGTTCCGGGCAGAAATGCTGGAGTCGGACGGTTATTTCGCGGATGATATGGCCCTTGCGGTGCCGGCGTGGCCGTGTGCCCGTTTGAATTTATATGTATCACTGCGGTTGGCCTGTTGGCGGCCGCCTGGATGGGATGATGAAACTTCTGCGCCTTCCATTTGCGCTGTTGATGACTGGCCTGCTGGGCCTAGGCGGGTGCACCATGCACCAGCCGGTTGCCCTGTACCAGCTTGACAGTGGTGATCCTGGCCAGCCTTCGCAGAGTGCAGGCATGGCCGTGGTGCTCGGCCCGGTATCGGTGGCCGATTACCTGCAACGCGAAACATTCCTGCAGCGTCAGGCCGACGGCAGCCTGAGTTCGGCGACCGACGGTCGTTGGGCCGGTAGCCTTTCGGCAGATATCGACCAGTTGCTGGTACGCCAGCTTGCCTGGCGCCTGGACAGCCAGCGCGTGGTGCTGGCGCCGGCGACCGCCGGTTTCACTCCGGACGTGCAGGTGCTGCTGTCGATCACTCGCCTGGACTCGGGCAAGGACCAGCCGGCCATCCTGGACGCCCAGTGGCGCCTGCTGGACCGCCGTGGCCATGTACGCGACAACCGCATCGTTCACCTCGAGCAGCAGCACGAGGGCAGCGAGGCGTCGCAGGTGCAGGCGCAGGGCCAGTTGTTGCAGAAGCTGGCCGAGCAGTTGAGCTCCGCAGTGAAGCCGTTGGCCAACCAGCCTGCCATTGCCGAAGAGGCGCCGAAGAAGGCAGCTGCACCGGTGCAGGTGAAAAAGGCTCCGGAGAAGTCCAAGATCCCGATGGCTGCGCCGATTCGTACCGATATGGAAGTCTATCGGTTCTGATCGAACTGCCAGCCACAAAAAAGCCCGCTGCGTTGCGGGCTTTTTTGTGGCTGCAAGGTTGGCGCCGTCCTGTAGGAGCGGCCTTGTGTCGCGATGGGCTGCGCAGCAGCCCCAGCAATCTTCGCGACACCAATGAATCTGGGGCTGCTGCGCAGCCCATCGCGACACAAGGCCGCTCCTACAGCACGTCAGCCTGTGCCGGTCAGGCCCGGCGCTCGTGCATCCGCGCCAACTGCCGTTCCAGCATCGACGGGTAGGGCTCCATCAACCGTTCCACGCAGCAGGCGCCTTCCGGGCTGGCAATCGGGCGAATGCGGGCGCGCTGGCGAATCAGCGTGTCATCGCTGATCTGCCGCTCCACCAGCAACAGGTTGCGGCTGTGTTGCGACAGCGCCAGCGCGTCCTGGGCCTTCTCGGCCATCAGCAGGTCCACCAGTTCCAGCCCTTGCAGGTCGTTACCCAGGGCCAGGCCCAATTGCAGCTGCAAGGTGATGCCGCTGTCCGCCACTTCGATCTGCAGGGCATGGCCCAGGGCGCGCAGCAGCTCGCCACAGCAGATGGCGTTGGTCAGGTAGTCCTCGCCACAGTCGCGGCTGTGGAACAGCACCAGGGTGCTGCCGTCGTTGAGCGTGTGGGTTTCACCGTCGTAGAGCGAAGCAGCGTGCTCCAGGCAGTCGCGGTAGCGCTCGGTCAGCTCGGTCAGGCGCGTGCGTGGCAGGCGGCGCAGCTGTTCCTGCGAACCCAGCTGCACGGCCAGCACGGCACTGTACTGCGGCTCGTCGGACTCGACGACCGAGGCCTTGGGCATGTTGTCGTCGTCGAGCAGGCCGGCGAAGGCCTCGTCGTCATCCTCGTGCGCCTGGGTGGCAACCCTGGCGCGTGGGGCGGCCTTTGCCGCCGGGGCATCGCCGTGCAGGTCATCGAACGGCTCGTCGTCGTCTTCCTCTGGCTCCGGCTCGTGCGGCGGTGGCGGGGCCAGGCGCGCGTGCAACTGGCGGGCGATATCGCCGATTTCGTCCTGGCGATCGGTGGCCGGCGTGTAGGGTTGCGGGTCACGCAGCCACACCCGCAGTTGCAGCAGCGGCAGGGTGATGAAGCGGCCCTGGCGCAGGCTCAGGGTCAAGGCCAGCACCAGCAGGATGGCGGCAAGGATGCCCATGCTCTGCAAGCTGATCAGCATCGGCTGTTGGAACTGGCTCATGTCCAGGCTGATGCGCAGTTGCCCGGCGGTCACGTCCTGGAAGGTGATCTTGGTCTGGTACAGGCCCTCGGCCTCGCCCAGCAGGCTGTTGCGCGGGCGCTGGCCGGCTTCGGCGAGGATGCGGTTGTCCACGCTGTAGATGGCGGCATGGGCCACCAGCGGGTTCTTCACCAGGTTGCCCAGCAGCACGTTGAGGCTGAGGATATCGTTGGCTACCAGCAGCTCGGTCGCCGAGGTGGCGGTCTGGGTGGTCAGGCTCTGGCCCAGGGCATCGGCCTGCTCGTGCATGGCCTGCTTGAACTGCAGGCCCATCACGCAGGCGTAGATCACCAGCGCCAGCGCCACCAGGAAGATGTTGGTGCAGGCGATACGCAGTGCCAGTGGCACGCGACGTTGACTCAGGGCGCGATAGATCATCAGGAAGAAGTTGTCTGGTTTGACGGGCGTGGGCCGGTTCACTGAGCTCGGCTCTTAATGGCATGAAAGTGTGGGGAGTATAGCGAGCCGGGTTTTGTCGGCAAAGTATCGTTGGCGCCCGATGGTCACGGAAAATCGGTAGAATGCGCATTTTTCATCGAAGTCGGAGCCAGGTTGTGCGCGAAATCGTCCTGATCAACATCACCGGTGAGGACCGTCCCGGTCTCACTGCGGCCATCACCGGCGTCCTGCTGCAGGGCGGTGTGAGTATCCTCGACATCGGCCTGGCCGTCATGCACGGCACCCTGTCGTTCGGCATCCTGGTCGACATCCCGGACAACGAAGTGGCTACCGCCCTGCTGCAAAGCGTGCAGGCGAAGGCCCACGAACTGAACCTGCAGGCCCGCTACACGCCGATTTCCGAGGCGGACTACCAGCACTGGGCCGACGGCCAGGGCGAGGCGCGCCACATCGTCACCCTGCTTAGCCGCAAGATCACCCCCGAACAACTGCAGCGGGTGAGTGCGGTGATCAGCCAGTATGGCCTGACCATCGAGCGTATCGAGCGCCTGTCGGCCCGTGTGGCGCTGGATGCCCACGCCGGCAAAGGCAAGGCGGCCATCGAGATTTCCGTGCGTGGCGTGCCCAGCGATGGCCAGGCCCTGCGTGCCGATTTCTTCGCCCTGGCCGAGGAACTGAGCATCGACATCGCCTTCCAGAAGGACGACCTGTTCCGCCGCAACCGTCGCCTGGCGGTATTCGACATGGACTCGACGCTGATCGAGGCCGAGGTCATCGACGAACTGGCCAAGGCTGCCGGGGTCGGCGAGCAGGTGGCGGCCATCACCGAGCGCGCGATGCGCGGCGAGCTGGATTTCCGTGCCAGCTTCAAAGAGCGCATGGCACTGCTCAAGGGCCTGGATGTGGGCGTATTGGACGAGATCGGCGCGTCGCTGCGCCTGACCGAGGGGGCCGAGAACCTGTTCGCTGAACTCAAGCGCCTGGGTTACAAGACCGCGATCCTGTCCGGTGGCTTTACTTACTTTGCGCGCCAGGTGCAGGCGCGCCTGGGTATCGACTACGTGTTCGCCAACGAGCTGGAAGTGGTCGATGGCAAGGTGACCGGCGTGGCCGTGGAACCCATCGTCGATGCCCAGCGCAAGGCCGAGCTGCTGCAGAAGCTGGCCAGCGAAGAAGGCCTGGAGCTGGAGCAGACCATTGCCGTGGGCGATGGCGCCAACGACCTGCCGATGCTGTCGCTGGCTGGCCTGGGCGTGGCGTTCCGCGCCAAGCCGCTGGTACGCCAGTCGGCCAAGCAGGCGATTTCCACCCTGGGGCTGGATGGGGTGTTGTACCTGCTGGGCGTACGTGACCGCGACGCGCGCGGCTGATCCGAGAGTCTTGGGGCTGCTTCGCAGCCCATCGCGACACGAGGCCGCTCCTACAGGATTTTCGCAGTTTCAGACTACTGCACTGTCCTGTAGGAGCGGCCTCGTGTCGCGATAGGGCCGCAAAGCGGCCCCAGGTTCTATCAGGCAATCAAGCCTGCGCAGGCATCGCCAACTGTTGCCCCATGCGCACCGCAGAGCCGGCACCCAGCGTCTCGGCCCATTTCACCTGCTCTGGCCCGAACAGCACGATGGCGGTCGAGCCCAGCTTGAAGCGGCCCAGCTCGGCGCCTTTTTCCAGGTGGATTGGCGCGCGGCTGGCTTCGTCGTAACGGAAGGTCTTCAGTTCGCGCTTGGGCGGCGTTACCAGCCCGGCCCACACGGTTTCGATCGAGGCGACGATCATCGCCCCCACCAGCACCACGGCCATCGGCCCGCGTTCGGTATCGAACAGGCACACCACGCGTTCATTGCGGGCAAACAGCTCGGGGACGTTCTCGGCGGTGGTCTGGTTGACCGAGAACAGGCGGCCCGGCACGTAGACCATTTCACGCAGGGTGCCGGCCAGCGGCATGTGCACGCGGTGGTAGTCCTTTGGCGACAGGTAGATGGTAGCGAACTCGCCGCCCATGAATGGCGCGGCCATCGCCGGGTCGCCGCCCAGCAGTTCCTGCGCGCTGAAGCCGTGGCCCTTGGCCTGGAAGATGCGGCCGTGCTCGATCGGGCCAAGCTGGCTGACGGCACCGTCGGCCGGGCACAGGATGGCACCCGGGGTTTCATCCAGCGGGCGCGCGCCTGGCTTCAGGGCACGGGTGAAGAACGCGTTGAAGTGCTCGTAGGCGCTCAAGTCTTCGACCAGGGCTTCGGCCATGTTCACCTGGTAGCGCTTGGCGAACCAGGCGGTAAAGGCATCCTTGAACCAGCGCACGCGGCATTCGGCGATGCAGCCGGCCAGGCGCGACAGCAGATGGTGCGGCAGCAGGTACTGGCTGATGATGAACAAACGGGATTTCATGCAGGTTCCTTAAACTTCTACAGGCGTGTCCGGGTGGTTGCCCCATTCGCTCCACGAGCCGGCGTAGGCCTTGACGCGTGGGTAGCCGAGGGCCTTGGCCACCAGGTAGGTGAAACCGGAGCGGCGGTGGGATTGGCAATGGGTGATCACTTCCTTGTCGGGGGTGATCCCCAGGTTCAGCAGGACTTCGGCGATGTCCGGGCGGATGCGCAGGTGGTCGTTGAGGTCCATGCCGGCTGTCCACTCGAAGTTGATCGCGCCGGGAATGTGGCCGCCCCTGGCTGCCAGTACTTTCTCGCCGCGGAATTCCTGCGGGCCACGAGCATCCCAGATGACTAGGTCTTCCGCGCCCAGGCGGCTTTGCAGGTACTCGCGGGTGGCTGTGGGGGCCGTGTCGATGCGCAGCTGCACGGGGGTATTAGCACTGGCGGGCACTTCGGTGGAGAGCTTGTCGGCCGGCCAGGCCTGGATGCCGCCGTTCAGGTAGTGATAGCGCTTGTGGCCGATCACATCGAGCAGCCAGATGAAGCGCCCGGCCCAGCCGCCACCTTCATCGTCGTAGACCACATACACCGCATCGTCGCGGTGGCCGAGTTCGCTGAACAGCCTCTCCAGATCGGCCTGGGCCGGCAGCAAGCCGGGCGCAGGCGACTGGCCGAGCTGGGTGCGCTTGCCTTCGACGAAGCGTGCGCCAGGGATATGCCCGCTGACATAGCGGTTGCTGCTGCTCAGGTCGACCAGGATCAGCTGTTTCGAATCCAGGCGTGGCAGCAGGTCTGCGGCTTCAATCACCAACGGCAGGCCGGAAAAGTCAGTCATCCACGGTCTCCAGTGTGGAAAGAGGGGCGATTGTAGCGCAAGGCTCAGGCCTTGCGGTTGGCGAACAGCGACAGCGCTCGCTCGGTGCATTGTGCCGTCTTGCCGAAGGCTTGCACGCTGACATCGGCCAAGGGTCGGCTGCCTTGGTCGGCCACCACCAGCATCAGCACCTGGTCATTGACCGCCAACGAGCGTAGCAGTGCGTGCTCGCTGCTGAACAACGCCCGCAGCGGGGCCGGCAGCAACGCCGAGAGCTGGCTGTGGTTTTCCGGGGTGATGCGCAATTGGCCGGCCTGGGCCAGCAGCTTTTGCAGCAGTTTGTTCGCTGACACTTGCAGGGCAAGCGCCCCGGCCTCCTTGGGCAGGCCGGCGAACTGCTGCACACGCAGCTGATCGCTGGCCTTGTCCAGGCTCAGCAGCAGGACGCGCTGCATGCCGCAGGCCAGCAGGGCCTCGAGGGCCTGGGTGGCCAGGTGCACGCTGTTGGTGAACGGGCTGGGCTGGGCCAGCAGGTGCTGGCACAGCTTGCGCCAGCGCGTCAGTTCGTCGTTGCTGGGCGGTGGTGGTGCCAGCATGTCCGGGTGCGGACGGCGCTGGTGCCAAGGCCAGATCAGCGCTTCGGCCGGGTGGAACAGGGCGTGCTGGGCGTGGCGGCGCGCACTCGCCGCAGCCTGCTGGTGCACCTGCTGCTGCACGTCTTCCAGCGAGGTCTGCAGGTACAGCGCGGTCAACAGCTGCCAGCGCAGCAGGTGCGGGTTGTCCCAGCCCACCTGCGCCGCCAGGGCCAGGTTGTTGGCCAGCAGCACGGTGTTGGCCGGCTGGTTGAACCAGCGGCGCAGGCCGGGCTCGGCGTCCAGGCGATGCTGTTGGCTGAGCAGGTCCGGGTCGCGGGCGATGGCAAGCACCTGGGCCAGTTGTTCGCGCTCGTCCAGCAGCAGGTGGTAACCCTGGGTCACCCATTGTGGCAGGCGCCAGTACTCTGCCATGGCCTGGCACAGCGTGAGGATGCGCACGCCAAACAGCTCCTGCTCGACATGAGCGGCGTCCTCGCCCTTGTGGATAACCCGCAGTTCCCAGGTGTCGAGCAACTTGGGGTAGGCCAGCGCCAGCGGCCAGAGTGGCGACAGGAACAGCAGGCTGCCCCAGTGGATTTCCTGCCACAGCCGTGCCAGGCGGCTGGCGAACAGGCCGCTGGCCTGCTGCGAGGCGTGCTGGCTGATCAGCTGGAACTGGCACAGTACCGGTGGGATCTCTTCGACGGGCACCGCCGGCAGGCGCTTGAGCAGCTGTTCGCTGCGCTCCAGGCCGAGGCGGTTGAGGGCGATTTCCAGGCTCTCGGCCGGTTCGGCGAGGCTGGCATTGGTGGGGTGATTGGCTTCGCGCATCACCGACAGCACCAGTGCCGGGCTATCCTGCATCAGTTCGGCGATATCGCGCAGCGAGCGGCGGCTATCGTGGATGGCGTTCATGACCCGGTCGTAGCTGTGCTTCGGCACGGGGATGCGAATACTCTCGAGCAGCTTTACCCAGGCCTCTAGCGTACGTGGGGCCTGAGCGGGCACCTTGGTTTCAATTGTCATTTTGACATCAGTCCGAACTGGCTTTTCGCAATGAGTGGCTATAGTCTGGCGCAGTTCTGCCGATAAGTAGAAGAAGAGTTTTCAGGCTCCCGTCTCTTCCCCTGACCACGACAGCAAGTGCTTTGAACCTATGGCTAAAATTATCGGCATCATCGTCGTATTCGCGAGCGTGCTCGGCGGATACGTACTCTCCCACGGTAAGATCGCGGCACTGATCCAGCCGTTCGAAGTACTGATCATCGGCGGTGCGGCCTTCGGTGCATTCCTGCAGGCCAACCCTGGCTACATGACCATGCACGTCATCAAGAAGTCGATGAAGATGTTCGGCTCGCGCTTCAGCCATGCCTTCTACCTGGAAGTGCTGGGCCTGGTGTACGAGATCCTCAACAAGAGCCGTCGTGAAGGCATGATGGCCATCGAGGCCGACATCGAGGATGCAGCAGCCAGCCCGATCTTCGCCAAGTACCCGACAGTGCTGGGCGACGAGCGCATGACCGCATTCATCTGCGACTACCTGCGCATCATGTCCACCGGCAACATGGCGCCGCACGAGCTCGAAGGCCTGTTCGACATGGAGCTGTTGAGCATGAAGGAAGAACTCGAGCACCCGTCGCATGCGGTGAATGGCATCGCCGACGGCATGCCAGGGTTCGGTATCGTTGCGGCGGTACTGGGCATCGTGGTGACCATGGCCTCGCTCGGCGAGGGTGACCAGGCCTCCATCGGCCTCCATGTGGGTGCGGCGCTGGTAGGTACCTTCTTCGGTATTCTGGCGGCCTACGGCTTCTTTGGCCCGCTGGCCAAGTGCCTGGAGCACGATGCCAAGGAAGAACTGAACCTCTACGAATCGATCAAGGCTTCGCTGGTGGCCTCGGCCTCGGGCATGCCGCCTTCGCTGGCGGTGGAATTCGGGCGCAAGGTGCTGTACCCCAAGCACCGCCCAAGCTTTGCCGAACTGGAACAAGCGGTTCGCGGTCGCTGAGTCATGGAGAACAATCAGCCCATCATCGTCAAGCGCGTCAAGCGCTATGGCGGCGGCCATCACGGCGGCGCCTGGAAAATCGCCTTTGCCGACTTCGCCACGGCGATGATGGCGTTCTTCCTGGTGCTGTGGCTGTTGTCCACGGCCACGCCGGAACAGAAGATCGCCATCGCCGGTTACTTCAAGGACCCGATCGGCTTCTCGGAAAGCGGTACGCCCTACATCATCGACCTGGGTGGCTCGCCGCAGCTGGCGCCGGAAAAGACCATCAACCCCGAAGCCAAGTCCGAGCCGACGCCTGATACCAGCATCCAGCTGGACAAGGACCAGGTCGAGACCATGGCCGAGCAGGTCGAGCGTGAGCGTCTGGAGTTGTTGCTGCAGGAGCTGCAGAACAAGGTCGAGGAAAACCCGCAGCTGCAGAAGTTCAAGGACCAGATCCTGTTCGAGATCACCCAGGACGGCCTGCGCATCCAGATCATGGATGCCGAGAACCGGCCAATGTTCGACATCGGCAGCGCGCGCCTGCAGCCGTACTTCGAGGACATCCTGCTGGCCATGGCCGACACCATCAAGGCGGTGCCGAACAAGATCAGCATCAGCGGCCACACCGATGCCAAGCCGTATGCAGGCAGCGGTGAGTTCGGCAACTGGGAGCTGTCGGCCAACCGCGCCAACGCCGCGCGTCGTGCGCTGGTGGCCGGTGGCTATCCGGATGGCCAGGTGGCGCGCGTGGTGGGGTATGCCTCGTCGTCGCTGTTCGACCGCAACAACCCGTTCAACCCGGTCAACCGCCGCATCGACATCATCGTGCTGACCAAGAAGGCCCAGCGCAACATCGAGGGTGAGCAGGGCGCGCCAGAAGCACCGGCTGCCGAGCCTACACCTCCGGCCGCTGCGGCACCGGCTGTGCCAGGGGGGGCCGAGCAGGCACCCATGCAGCCGCGTGAACTGCGCCAGAAGCTGAACATCTTCGAAGAGGGGACGTTGAAGATGGATGAGGCCAAGGAGCAGTAAACCCTACAGGATCGCGCTGTAGCTCAAGCAAGCGCGGAACCTGTGGGAGCGGGCTTGCCCGTGAACACGGGCGAAGCCCGTGCCAACCACCGCGGTGCCTGCTTCGCGGGCACGCCCGCTCCCACAGGATTGGCGTGGCCCTTGAGCCTTGTGTAGTACCTGCGGGAGCGGGCAGGTCAGTAGGCGTCTTCCGGCAGGCTGGCGATGATCGAGCGGTAGCTGCTCATGCGCTGCGGCTTGATGCGCCCCTCATCCAGCGCCTTGAGCAGCGCACAGCCCGGTTCGCGATCATGCTTGCAATCGCGGAAGCGGCAGGTGCCGAACAGGTCGCGGAACTCGATGAAGCCATCTTCCACATCGCTGCGGCTGACGTGGCCGAGGCCGAATTCGCGGATGCCCGGTGAGTCGATCAGGTCCCCGCCATTAGGGAAGTGGTACAGCCGCGCGGTGGTGGTGGTGTGGGTGCCCTGGCCAGACCATTCCGACAGGTCGCCGACGCGGGTACCGGCGTCCGGCAGCAGGCTGTTGACCAGCGACGACTTGCCCACCCCCGACTGGCCGACGAACACGCTGATGTGGCCGTCGAGCATCTGCTGCAGGCGTTGCATGCCGTCACCCTGGTGTGCCGATACTTCCAGCAGCGGGTAGCCCAGCTCGCGGTAGACCTCCAGCAACGCCTGCAGGCCCGGGCCGTTCTGCTCATCGATCAGGTCGGCCTTGTTCAGCAGCAGCAGCGGGCGAATGCCGGCGTGCTCCGCCGCGACCAGGTAACGGTCGATCAGGTTGGGGTGCGGTTCGGGAGCGGGAGCGAAGACGATCACGATCAGGTCGACGTTGGCCGCCACCGGCTTCAACTGGCCGTGGTTGTTCGGCCGACACAGCTCGGTGCTGCGCGGCATCTGCGCGACGATCACGCCGATGCCCTGGTTGCCCGCGCGCCAGACCACCCGGTCGCCGGTGACCAGTGCCGGCAGGTTGGCGCGCAAGTGGCAGCGGAACACCTGGCCTGCGGCTTCGCCGTCCTGGGCCTCCACTTCTACCTGCACACCGAAGTGCGCGATCACAAGGCCCAACTGCTCCGGCCCCAGGTCGCCACCCTCCAGTTCCTGCAACACGTGTTGCTCGCGTTTGGCCGCACGCGCGGCGCGCTCGTTCTGGATTTTTTCGATGCGCCAGTTCTGGCGGCGGTTGAGCTGGCGTTTGGCCATGAAGGTTCCGTGCGTGGTGGGGCGGGTTGAAAACGGCAGGCAGTTTAGCACGCCAGGCAGCGGATCATTTCGCTGGCCTTCGTGCCGTGAATGGGCGCGCCCTGGCCACTACGCTACTATGAACGCCTATACGAGGAGCCCCTGCATGCAAAACCCACAGAACCTGATCTGGATCGACCTGGAAATGACCGGCCTGGATCCGGACAGCGACGTCATCATCGAGATGGCCACCATCGTTACCGACAGCGAGCTGAACACCCTGGCCGAAGGGCCGGTGATCGCCATCCACCACAGTGATGAAGTGCTGGCACGCATGGACGAGTGGAACACCCGCACCCATGGCGCTTCGGGCCTGACCCAGCGCGTGCGCGAGAGCAAGGTGGGCATGGCTGAAGCCGAGGCGCAGACCATCGCCTTCCTCGAACAGTGGGTGCCAAAAGGCAAGTCGCCGATCTGCGGCAACAGCATCTGCCAGGACCGGCGCTTCCTCTACCGCCACATGCGCAACCTGGAAAACTACTTCCACTACCGCAACCTGGACGTCTCGACCTTGAAGGAGCTCGCTGCACGCTGGGCGCCATCGGTACGTGACAGCTTCAAGAAAGGCAACACCCACCTGGCGCTGGACGACATCCGCGAATCGATCGCCGAGCTGCGCCACTACCGCGAGCACTTCATCAAGCTGTGAGTCGAAAAGGCGCAGATATTCTCTCTGCGCCCCCTTTTGGTGCCATGTGCAACTGGTTAGACTGCGCGCCTTTATCGCCTGCCCGCACGGACCCCGCGCCATGTTGTTGATGCTCTACCTGATTGCCATCACCGCCGAAGCCATGACCGGTGCGTTGTCTGCCGGCCGTCGCGGCATGGACTGGTTCGGCGTGGTGCTGATTGCCTGCGTCACCGCCCTGGGTGGCGGTTCGGTGCGTGACGTGCTGCTCGGGCACTACCCGCTGACCTGGGTGAAGCACCCGGAGTACCTGGTACTGACCAGTTGTGCAGCGCTGTTGACCATTTTCATCGCGCCGATGATGCGCCGCTTGCGTTCGCTGTTCCTGGTGCTCGATGCCCTGGGGCTGGTGGCCTTTACCCTGATTGGCTGCATGACTGCGCTGGAGATGGGGCAGGGCATGCTGGTGGCATCCCTCAGTGGGGTCATTACCGGGGTGTTTGGCGGAATCCTGCGGGACATCTTCTGCAACGACATTCCCTTGGTGTTCCGTCGCGAGTTGTACGCCAGTGTCTCGTTTGCGGCGGCCTGGTTCTACCTAGGCTGCGTGTACTTCAAGGTGCCGGCGGAGCAGGCGATGCTGCTGACGTTGTTTGGCGGCTTCCTGTTGCGCCTGCTGGCGATCCGCTTCCACTGGGAAATGCCCAAGTTCCACTACAACGACCAGCAGTAACGCAGTCCTGGCACAACATGGCCCCTGTGGGAGCGGGCGTGCCCGCGAACACCGGCAGAGCCGGTGCCATCCACCGCGTTGTCTGATTCGCGGGCACGCCCGCACCCACAAGGGTGGCGTAAGCTCTGGGGCTGGTTTGCTATTGAACGCCGTGCTGCGCCAACGCCCACTCCACGTGTTCGCGCACCAGCTCCGAGGCATCCTCGCGCCGCGCTTTCAAGGCTTCGATCACCGGGATCGTCGACGGCGCATTGCCCAGCCCCACCGCCAGGTTGCGCAACCAGCGCTCGTACCCGGCCCGGCGCAGCGGCCCGCCCTCGGTCTTGCGCAGGAAGGTCCGTTCATCCCACAGGAACATCTCGGCCAGTTCGGCGTTTTCCAGGCCATGGCGTGGCTGGAAGTCCTGCTCCTGGCTGGGCCTGGCAAAGCGGTTCCACGGGCAGACGATCTGGCAATCATCGCAACCGAACACCCGGTTACCCATCTTGGCGCGCAGTTCGACCGGGATCGGCCCCCTCAGCTCGATGGTCAGGTAGGAGATGCAACGCCGCGCATCGAGCACATAGGGCCCGACGAATGCCTGGGTCGGGCAGATGTCCAGGCAGGCCTGGCAACGCCCGCAATGCTCGCTGGCAGTGGCCTCGTCCACCGGCAGCGGCAGGTCGACGAACAGTTCGGCGAGGAAGAAGTAGCTGCCTGCCTTGCGGTTGAGCAACAGCGTGTTCTTGCCGATCCAGCCCAGCCCGGCCTGCTCGGCCAGGGCCTTTTCCAGCACGGGGGCGCTGTCGACGAAGGCGCGGTAGCCGAACGGGCCGATGGCTTCCTGGATGCGGTCGGCCAGGAACTGTACGCGTTTGCGCACCAGCTTGTGGTAGTCCCGACCCAGGGCATAGCGTGACACGTAGGCTTTTTCCGGCTGTGCCAGGCGCTGCGCCATCTGCGTGTCGCCGGGTAGGTAATCCATGCGCAGCGATACCACACGCACCGTGCCGGGGATCAGTTGCTCCGGGTGTGCGCGTTTGCTGCCATGGGCGCCGAGGTATTCCATCTCGCCCTGGTAGCCGGCATCGAGCCAGCGTTGCAGGTGATGTTCGTGTTCGCCAAGGTCGACCCCGGCGATGCCCACATGGGCAAAACCGAGTTCTTGGCCCCAAATCTTGATGGATTGGGCCAGTTGGGCGAGGTCAGGCGTACAAGCGGACATGGATGGGCAAGGCATAACGGGCTCAGGTGCGTATAATTCTGCCAGACATTGGAGCCTTTGACCGCATGCCGCAGACCAAACACCCCAGCCATGCCCCGCAACTGCTCAGCAGCGTGAGCGTCGCCCGCCTGCCGGCGCGGCAGGCACAGGCCCACAAAGGCGACTTCGGCCATGTGCTGGTGGTCGGTGGCGACCTCGGTACCGGGGGCGCCGCGTTGCTCAGTGCCGAAGCCGCGCTGCGCTGTGGTGCCGGCCTGGTCAGTGTGGCAACCCGCCCTGAACATGTTGCTGCCGGCCTGACCCGCATGCCCGAGGCCATGTGCCTGGGGGTCGAATCGGCCAACCAGTTGATGGCGGTGCTGGAGCGTGCTTCGGTGCTGGTGGTCGGCCCCGGGCTGGGCCAGGCGGCCTGGGGCCGCAGCCTGCTGTCGGCGGTGGCCAATGCCGAGCGCCCGCAAGTGTGGGATGCCGATGCCCTGAACTTGCTGGCGCGCACCCCGCTGGCCTTGCCCAGTGGCAGCATTCTCACCCCGCACCCGGGGGAAGCGGCGCGGCTGCTGGGGATTTCTACCGAGGCGGTGCAGGTCGACCGCCAGGGCGCCGCGCGCAAGCTGGCGCGGCGTTACAACAGTGTCTGCGTGCTCAAGGGCGCTGGCACGCTGGTCGCCGACCCGGCCGGGCAGCTGCTGCTGTGCGAGCGCGGCCACCCGGCCATGGCCGGTGCCGGCCTGGGCGATGTGCTGACCGGCGTGCTGGCGGCGCTGTTGGCCCAGGGCCTGGATGCCTGGCAGGCCGCTGGGCTGGGAGTATGGCTGCACGCCTGTGCGGGCGAACGCCTGGGCGTCAAAGGTAGAGGCCTGGCCGCCAGCGATCTGGCACCGGTCATTCGAGAGTTGTTGGAGGAGCATTCTGCGTGTCTGGCTTAAACCTGTTTCTGGCCGATGAAGCGGCCACGGTCAAATTCGGCGCACAACTGGCCGAGGTGACCGGCGGTCACGGCGTGATCTTTCTGGAAGGTGACCTGGGCGCGGGCAAAACCACGCTGTCGCGTGGCCTGATCCGTGGCCTGGGCCATACTGGTGCAGTGAAAAGCCCGACCTTCACCGTGGTCGAACCCTACGAAATCGGTGAGGTCCGAGCTTTCCACTTTGACCTGTACCGCCTGGTCGATCCGGAAGAGCTGGAATTCATGGGCATTCGTGACTATTTCGAGGGCGACCCGCTGTGCCTGTTCGAGTGGCCACAAAAGGGTGCGGGCGTTTTGCCAAAGCCTGACCTGACCATTACCATAAGCCCCCAAGCGGGCGGACGCTCGCTGAACCTTTCGCCGCAGGGGGCTCGCGGCGAGGCCTGGTGCGTGGCACTGGCCGAACATCATAAACAGTAAGTGGGGTAGGTATGCGCATACGCGCACTGGTCGCCATCGTTGGGCTGCTGCTGACAACGGTGACCGTTGACGCTCTGGCCGTCACTCAAGTCAAGAGCATGCGCCTGTGGCGCGCGCCAGACAACACGCGGCTGGTCTTCGACCTGTCTGGCCCCGTGCAGCATAGCGTCTTCACCTTGAGCGCACCGGATCGCCTGGTTATCGACATCAATGGTGCGACCCTGGCCGCGCCATTGAACGTGGCCACCTCCAACACGCCGATCAGCAGCGTGCGTTCGGCCCAGCGCACCCCGACCGACCTGCGTGTGGTGGTCGACCTGAAAAAATCGGTCACCCCGAAAAGCTTTACCCTGGCGCCCAATGCCCAGTACGGCAACCGCCTGGTGGTCGACCTGTACGACCAGGAAGCCGACGCTATCGCCGCCACTGCGCCAACCCCGCCACCGACGCCGGCGCAAGCGCCTGCAACCACGCCAGCCGTGCCGGTCACCCCGGCCCAGCCTGCCATCAAGCTGCCGCCGGTGCCCAACGGCAAACGCGACATCGTGGTGGCCATCGACGCCGGCCACGGCGGCGAAGACCCGGGCGCTTCCGGCTCGCGTGGCCAGCATGAGAAGGACATCGTGCTGCAGATCGCCAAGGAACTGCAGCGCCAGATCAACAGCGAAAAAGGCTTCCGGGCCGAGCTGACCCGCACCGGCGACTATTTCATCCCGCTGCGCAAGCGCACCGAGATCGCCCGCAAAAAGGGCGCCGACCTGTTCATCTCGATCCATGCCGATGCCGCGCCGTCCCGTGCTGCCTTCGGTGCCTCGGTATTCGCCCTGTCCGACCGCGGCGCCACTTCCGAAACCGCGCGCTGGCTGGCCGACACGGAAAACCGTTCCGACCTGATCGGCGGTGCCGGTAACGTCAGCCTCGACGACAAGGACCGCATGCTCGCCGGGGTATTGCTCGACCTGTCGATGACCGCCACGCTCAGCTCCAGCCTCAATGTCGGGCAGAAGGTGCTGGGCAACATGGGGCGTATCACCTCGCTGCACAAGCAGCGTGTGGAACAGGCCGGCTTCATGGTGTTGAAGTCGCCGGACATCCCGTCGATCCTCGTTGAAACCGGGTTCATCTCGAACAACAACGAAGCCGCCAAGCTTGCTACCGCGAGCCACCAGCAGGCCCTGGCCCGTTCGATCCACACCGGTGTGCGCCAGTACTTCCAGCAGAACCCGCCGCCTGGCACCTACATTGCCTGGCTGCGCGACACCGGCAAGATCGCCGCAGGCCCGCGTGAGCACACGGTCCGTCCTGGCGAGACCCTGGCGATGATCGCGGTCCGCTACCAGGTCAGCGTGACCAGCCTGCGCAACGCCAACAGCCTCAAGAGCGATGAGCTGAAGGTCGGCCAGCGCCTCGATATCCCTGCCACCACCTTGGCCGCGCAATGAGTGGCGGTTCGCGCATCCAGCTGCTCAGCCCGCGGCTGGCCAACCAGATTGCCGCCGGCGAGGTTGTCGAGCGGCCGGCTTCGGTCGCCAAGGAGCTGCTGGAGAACAGCCTGGACTCTGGTGCCCGACGCATTGATGTGGAAGTAGAGCAGGGCGGCGTCAAGCTGCTGCGAGTGCGTGACGATGGCAGCGGCATTTCCGCCGATGACCTGCCGCTGGCCCTGGCCCGCCACGCCACCAGCAAGATCCGCGAGCTGGAAGACCTCGAAGGGGTATTGAGCCTGGGCTTCCGCGGTGAGGCCCTGGCCTCGATCAGCTCGGTGGCACGCCTGACCCTGACCTCGCGAACCGCCAGTGCGAGCGAAGCCTGGCAGGTGGAAACCGAAGGCCGCGACATGACTCCCCGGGTGCAGCCAGCGGCGCATCCGGTCGGCACGTCGGTGGAAGTGCGCGACCTGTTCTTCAACACCCCGGCGCGGCGCAAGTTCCTCAAGGCCGAGAAAACCGAATTCGACCACCTGCAGGAAGTCATCCGGCGCCTGGCACTGGCGCGCTTCGATGTCGGCTTCCACCTGCGCCACAACGGCAAGAGCATTCTCAGCCTGCACGAAGCCCACGACGAAACCGCCCGTGCACGGCGGGTAGGCGCCATTTGCGGCCCGGGCTTCATGGAGCAGGCACTGCCGATCGACGTAGAGCGCAACGGCCTGCGCTTGTGGGGTTGGGTCGGCCTGCCGACCTTCTCGCGCAGCCAGGCCGACCTGCAGTATTTCTTCGTCAATGGCCGTGCGGTGCGCGACAAGCTGGTCGCCCACGCCGTGCGCCAGGCCTACCGTGACGTGCTGTTCAATGGCCGGCACCCGACCTTCGTGCTGTTCCTGGAGCTGGAGCCCAACGGCGTCGACGTCAACGTCCACCCGACCAAGCATGAAGTGCGTTTCCGCGAAGGGCGCTCGGTGCATGATTTCCTCTATGGCACCCTGCATCGCGCCTTGGCCGACGTGCGCCCGGAAGACCAGCTGGCCGCGCCTGCCGCCGTGCCCGAGATCATCCGCCCCAGCGGGCCGCTGGCCGGTGAATTCGGCCCACAGGGCGAAATGCGCCTGGCCTCGCCGGTGCTCGAACAGCCACGCGCCCCGCAGCAGTCATATGCCGGCGGCAGCGGCGCAGGTTACCAGTACCAGTACACCCCGCGGCCCGCGCAAGCGCTGCCGGCCGCCGAGGCGCAGGCGGTGTATCGCGAGTTTTACAAGCCGCTGGAGGAAGGTGTGGTCGCGGCGTCGGCGTTGCCCGAAAGCCAGGGCGATATTCCCCCGCTGGGCTACGCGCTGGCCCAGCTCAAGGGCATCTACATCCTGGCCGAGAACGCCATCGGCCTGGTGCTGGTGGACATGCACGCGGCCCACGAGCGCATCATGTACGAGCGCCTGAAGGTGGCCATGGCCAGCGAAGGCCTCAGTGGCCAGCCGCTGCTGGTGCCCGAGACCCTGGCCCTGAGCCAGCGCGAAGCCGACTGCGCCGAAGAGCACGCGCAGTGGTTCCAGCGCCTGGGCTTCGAGCTGCAGCGCCTGGGCCCCGAGACCTTGGCGATCCGCCAGATCCCGGCGTTGCTCAAGCAGGCCGAGGCCAACCGCCTGGTGCAGGATGTGCTCGCCGACCTGATGGAGTACGGCACCAGCGACCGTATCCAGGCGCACCTGAACGAGCTGCTCGGCACCATGGCCTGCCACGGCGCGGTGCGCGCCAACCGGCGCCTGGCGATCCCCGAGATGAACGCCCTGCTGCGCGACATGGAAAACACCGAGCGCAGTGGCCAGTGCAACCACGGCCGTCCCACCTGGACCCAGATGGGCCTGGACGACCTGGACAAACTCTTCCTGCGCGGTCGATGACATGAGCGGCAAGCCCCCTGCAATATTCCTGATGGGCCCTACGGCAGCCGGCAAGACCGACTTGGCCATCGAGCTGACCAAGGTCCTGCCCTGTGAACTGATCAGCGTCGATTCGGCGCTGGTCTACCGCGGCATGGACATCGGCTCGGCCAAGCCTTCGAAGGAGATCCTCGCGGCCTACCCGCACCGGCTGATCGACATTCGCGATCCGGCCGAGAGCTATTCGGCTGCGCAGTTCCGGGCCGATGCCCTGGAGGCCATGGCTGAAATCACTGCCCGCGGCAAGATCCCCTTGCTGGTCGGCGGCACCATGCTCTATTACAAGGCATTGCTCGAGGGGCTGGCCGACATGCCGGCCGCCGATGCTGCGGTACGTGCCGAGCTGGAAGCCCAGGCCGAGGCCCTGGGCCTGGCCGAGCTGCATCGCCAGCTGGCCGAAGTCGACCCGGAGTCGGCGGCGCGCATCCACCCCAACGACCCGCAACGGTTGATCCGGGCGCTGGAGGTGTACCGGGTGAGCGGCGAGAGCATGACAGTCCATCGCCAGCGTCAATTCGCGGAAAGTCGCGGCGCAGACGCAGGCGCTGGCGGACATTTGCCCTATACTGTCGCGAGTTTGGCGATTGCTCCTACAGATCGTCACATTTTGCATCAGCGAATTGCGTTACGATTTTCGCAAATGTTGGAACAGGGCTTTGTCGAGGAGGTCCGATCGCTGCGAGCCAGAAGTGACTTGCACGCCGGGCTGCCGTCTATACGGGCAGTGGGATATCGGCAGGTCTGGGACTACCTTGACGGCAAGCTGACTGAGAATGAGATGCGTGAACGCGGTATCATCGCTACCCGGCAGCTGGCCAAGCGGCAGTTCACCTGGTTGCGTGGCTGGCCTGAAGTGCATTGGCTTGACAGCCTGGCCTGCGACAATCTGTCCCGCACCTTGAAATACCTCGGGGCCATCTCCATATTGAGCTGAGTCCCTGCTGATTGCCGTCTATTCTTGCGAAGGGGCGGCCTAATTTATCGATTTTCTTGATTTTCTATTATTGATCCTTACAGGAGTGCGGCATATGTCAAAAGGGCATTCGCTACAAGACCCTTACTTGAACACCTTGAGAAAAGAAAAGGTCCCGGTATCCATTTACCTGGTCAACGGCATCAAACTGCAGGGCTCGATCGAATCCTTCGACCAGTTCGTGGTACTGCTGAAGAACACCGTCAGCCAGATGGTCTACAAGCACGCCATCTCGACCGTGGTTCCTGCACGTCCGGTTCGCCTGCCAAGCCCGTCCGATTCCGATCACGGCGACAGCGAGCCAGGCAACGCCTGATAGGAGCCTGCATTGTTCTTTGAGCGCCACGGTGGTGGTGAGCGGGCGTTGCTCGTTCACTTGGAAGGTCAGAACCCTGAGGCGCGCGAAGACCCGCAGGAGTTTCAGGAGCTGGCATTGTCGGCCGGTGCCGACATCGTCTCGCTGGTCACGGTGTCAAGGCATCAGCCTTCCGCCAAATACCTGATTGGCACTGGCAAGGTCGAGGAGTTGCACGACCTGGTCCATGCCGAACAGGTAGACCTGGTGATTTTCAATCACACCCTCACGCCCAGTCAGGAGCGCAACCTCGAACGCGTGTTCGAGTGCCGTGTGCTCGATCGTACCGGGCTGATCCTCGATATCTTCGCCCAGCGGGCGCGTACCCATGAAGGCAAGCTGCAGGTCGAACTGGCCCAGCTCGAGCACATGAGCACGCGGCTGGTTCGCGGCTGGACCCACCTTGAACGGCAGAAGGGTGGTATCGGCCTGCGCGGCCCGGGTGAAACCCAGCTGGAAACCGACCGCCGTCTGTTGCGGGTACGTATTCGGCAGATCAAGTCACGCCTGGAAAAGGTGCGCAGCCAGCGTGAGCAGGCGCGTCGCGGGCGCAAGCGCGCGGATATCCCGTCGGTGTCGCTGGTGGGTTATACCAACGCCGGCAAATCCACGCTGTTCAATGCCCTGACCGCATCCGAGGTATATGCCGCGGACCAGCTGTTCGCCACCCTCGACCCGACCCTGCGCCGGCTCGAACTGAACGACCTGGGGCCGATCGTGCTGGCTGACACCGTGGGTTTCATTCGCCACCTGCCGCACAAGCTGGTCGAGGCATTTCGGGCTACGCTCGAAGAGTCGAGCAACTCCGACCTGTTGCTGCATGTGATCGACGCCCATGAGCCAGAGCGCATGGAGCAGATCGAGCAGGTACTGGCGGTGTTGGGCGAGATTGGTGCCGAAGGGTTGCCGATCCTCGAGGTGTATAACAAACTCGACTTGCTCGAAGATGTCGAGCCGCAGATCCAGCGCAATGCCGATGGCAAGCCTGAGCGGGTCTGGGTATCGGCACGCGATGGGCGTGGCCTGGAGCTGGTCGGCCAGGCGATTGCCGAGTTGCTGGGGGATGATCTGTTTGTCGGTACCCTGTGTCTGGAGCAGCGTTTTGCCCGCTTGCGCGCGCAATTCTTTGCCCTGGGTGCCGTGCAGAGTGAAGCGCATGATGAAGAAGGGCGCAGCCTGCTGAGCGTGCGACTGCCCAGGGTGGAACTGAATCGCCTGGTCAGCCGCGAAGGCATGGAGCCGCAAGTGTTTGTCGAGCAACACACTTTGCAATAAATGCTCGTCGAGGTCGCCGGGCAGCAGTGACAGGCATTCTGTAGCATTGGACGGCGCGCCGTGGGCGCGTCTTTGCTTTATCAGATGGAGAGCGCTATGGCTTGGAACGAGCCGGGTGGCAACTCGAACAATCAGGATCCCTGGGGCGGCCGCCGTGGTGGCGGTGGCGGCGGTGGTGACAAGAAAGGTCCGCCGGATCTGGACGAGGCCTTCCGCAAATTGCAGGACAGCCTGAACGGCATGTTCGGCAGTGGCAAGAAACGTGGCGGCGGCGACCGCAATGTCGGCAAGGGCGGTGGCCTGGGCCTGCTGGGCATCGGCCTGGCGGTACTGGCGGCCATCTGGCTGTACAGCGCCGTCTATGTCGTCGACGAGCAGGAGCAGGCCGTGGTGCTGCGCTTCGGCAAGTACTATGAAACGGTCGGTCCTGGCCTGAACATCTACTTCCCGCCGATCGATCGCAAGTACATGGAAAACGTCACGCGTGAGCGTGCCTACACCAAGCAGGGCCAGATGCTGACCGAAGACGAGAACATCGTCGAGGTGCCGCTGACTGTGCAGTACAAGATCAGCAACCTGCAGGACTTCGTGCTCAACGTCGACCAGCCTGAGGTGAGCCTGCAGCACGCGACCGAAAGCGCCCTGCGCCACGTGGTGGGTTCCACCTCGATGGACCAGGTGCTGACCGAGGGCCGCGAGCAGATGGCCGTGGATATCCGCGAACGCCTGCAGCGCTTCCTCGACAACTACCGCACGGGTATCACCGTTACCCAGGTCAACGTGCAGAGCGCGGCAGCCCCGCGTGAAGTGCAGGAGGCCTTCGACGACGTGATCCGTGCCCGTGAAGACGAGCAGCGTGCGCGCAACCAGGCCGAGTCCTACGCCAACGGCGTGGTGCCGGAAGCGCGTGGCCAGGCCCAGCGCATCATCGAGGATGCCAACGGTTACCGTGACGAAGTCATTGCCCGTGCCAAGGGTGAGGCCGACCGCTTCACCAAGCTGGTTGCCGAGTACCGCAAGGCTCCTGACGTGACCCGTCAGCGCCTGTACCTGGAGACCATGCAGGAGGTCTACAGCAATTCGAGCAAGGTCATGGTGGCAACCAAGGACGGGCAGAACAACCTGCTCTACCTGCCGCTGGACAAGATGGTCGAAGGCAGCCGCAACCCGTCCGCGCCAACCACCAGCGTGTCGCCATCGGTCAACGATGCGGCCGCCCGTGCGGCGCAGGACCTGCAACAGCAACAGCAGCCGCTGCGCACTAGGGAGAGCCGCTGATGAGCAACCGATCGCTGATCGCCCTGATCGCCGCCGTGGTCCTGGCCATCGTTGCCTGGAACAGCTTCTATATCGTGTCGCAGACCGAGCGTGCGGTAATGCTGCGCTTCGGTAAGGTAGTCCAGGCGGATGTCCAGCCGGGCCTGCACGTGAAGATTCCGTACGTGAACCAGGTACGCAAGTTCGACGCCCGCCTGATGACCCTCGACGCCCCGACCCAGCGGTTCCTGACCCTGGAAAAGAAAGCGGTGATGGTCGACGCCTACGCCAAGTGGCGCGTCAAGGATGCCGAGCGCTTCTATACCGCTACCTCCGGCATGAAGCAGATTGCCGACGAGCGTCTGTCGCGTCGCCTGGAAAGCGGCCTGCGTGACCAGTTCGGTAAACGTACCCTGCACGAGGTGGTTTCCGGTGAACGTGACGCGCTGATGGCTGACATCACTGCATCGCTCAACCGCATGGCCGCCAAGGAGCTGGGTATCGAGGTGGTCGACGTACGCGTCAAGGCCATCGACCTGCCGAAGGAAGTCAACCGCAGCGTGTTCGATCGCATGAGCACCGAGCGTGAGCGTGAAGCCCGCGAGCACCGCGCCAAGGGTAACGAGCTGGCTGAGGGTATCCGTGCCGATGCCGACCGTCAGCGTCGTGTACTGCTGGCCGAGGCCTATCGCGAGGCAGAGGAAACCCGCGGTGACGGCGACGCCCAGGCGGCCGCCATCTACGCCAAGGCCTACACCCAGGACGCCGATTTCTATGCGTTCTACCGTAGCCTGCAGGCCTACCGCGAGAGCTTCTCGAGCAAGAGCGACGTGCTGGTCCTGGACCCGAAGAACGAGTTCTTCCGCTTCCTGGACAAGAGCAAGCCGTGATGCTCAGGCCCTGATTCCAGTGCAGCGGCCCCCGCCTGGCAGCTAAAACGCCTGGCGGGGTGCATCCTGATGGAAAAGGGGTGTATGATGAGGCAGCCGGGAAATTTCCCGGCTTTTTTGCGTCTGCAAGGTTGATTGGCAAACCGCCAGTTGACGGTTTGGTCAGGTCGCATGGCAATTCGAGGGTATCGGGTACGGTGGCTGCGCTGGGATCAGTGCTGCCCGCTGCTGTGCGCGATACCGGCTTTACTGACGGCTCGCCTGCTGGCAAGCCACCCGGACCAGAGGGGAAATGGCGTAATGGCAACGGTAGACCGCTGGCTGCTGCCAGATGGCATCGAGGAAGTACTGCCACCTGAAGCTGCGCGCATCGAAATCGCGCGCCGCCAGGTGTTGGACCTGTTCCAGAGTTGGGGCTACGAACTGGTCGTCACCCCGCATATCGAGTACCTGGAGTCGCTGCTCACCGGCGCCGGCCAGGACCTGGATCAGCGCACCTTCAAGGTGGTGGACCCGCAGTCCGGCCGCCTGATGGGCTTCCGCGCCGACTTCACCCCGCAGGTGGCACGCATCGATGCCCACACCCTGCGTCGTGAAGGCCCGAGCCGCCTGTGCTATGCCGGTAGCGTGCTGCACGCCCAGCCGCGTGCCCTGTCCACCTCGCGCAGCCCGATCCAGCTGGGTGCCGAGCTGTACGGCGATGCCAGCCCTACCAGCGATGTCGAAGTCATCAGCCTGATGCTCGCCACGCTGCAACTGGCCGACGTGCCGGATGTGCACATGGACCTCGGCCACGTCGGTATCTACCGCGGCCTGGCCCGTGCTGCCGGCCTGTCTGGTGCAGTCGAGCAGCAGCTGTTCGACGCCCTGCAGCGCAAGGCCGTCGATGAGGTCCAGGCGTTGACCGCCGACCTGCCGAAAGACCTGGGCAACATGCTGCGCGCGCTGGTCGAGCTGTGCGGTGGGCGTGAAGTACTGGCTGACGCCCGCGTGCGCCTGGGCCGTGCCCCGGCCAGCGTGCTGGCGGCGCTGGACGACCTGCTGGCGATCGCCGATCGCCTGGCGTCGCGCTTCCCCGACCTGCCGCTGTACTTCGACCTCGGCGAACTGCGCGGTTACCACTACCACACTGGCGTGGTGTTTGCCGTGTTCGTGCCTGGCGAAGGCCAATCGATCGCCCAGGGCGGGCGCTACGACGACATCGGCGCCGACTTTGGCCGGGCGCGCCCGGCTACCGGTTTCTCCACGGATTTGAAGACCCTGGTCACACTGGGGCGAGCGGAGGTCGTATTGCCAGCTGGCGGCATCTGGATGCCGGACAGTGGCGATGCGGCCCTCTGGCAGCAAGTCTGCCAGTTGCGCAACGAGGGCCAGCGTGTGGTCCAGGCTCTGCCTGGCCAGCCGTTGAGTGCTGCCCTCGAAGCGGATTGTGATCGGCAATTGATTCAGCAAGACGGGCGCTGGCAGGTTCTGCCGCTGACCCAGTGAGTTTCTGCGTCGGCAACAGGCCGACAACCAAGTTTGCGTGAATGAGGACCAATGTAATGGGTAAGAATGTCGTCGTCCTGGGCACCCAGTGGGGTGATGAGGGCAAAGGCAAGATCGTCGATCTGCTGACCGAACATGCTGCCGCCGTAGTGCGCTACCAGGGTGGCCACAACGCGGGTCACACCCTGGTGATCAATGGTGAAAAGACCGTTCTGCACCTGATTCCCTCGGGCATCCTGCGTGAAGGCGTACAGTGCCTGATCGGCAACGGCGTGGTCGTTGCACCGGACGCGCTGATGCGTGAGATCACCAAGCTGGAAGAGAAGGGCGTACCGGTGCGTGAGCGCCTGCGCATTTCCCCGGCTGCGCCGCTGATCCTGTCGTACCACGTGGCCCTGGACCAGGCCCGCGAAAAAGCCCGTGGCGAAGCCAAGATCGGCACCACCGGCCGCGGTATCGGCCCAGCCTACGAAGACAAGGTCGCACGTCGCGGCCTGCGCGTCGGCGACCTGTTCCACCGCGAGCGTTTCGCTGCCAAGCTGGGTGAGCTGCTGGACTACCACAACTTCCAGCTGGTGAACTACTACAAAGAGCCGGCCATCGACTTCCAGCAGACCCTGGACGAGTGCATGGCCTACGCCGAACAGCTCAAGCCGATGATGCTCGACGTCACTGCCGAGCTGCACAACCTGCGCCGCGCCGGCAAGGACATCATGTTCGAAGGCGCCCAGGGTTCGCTGCTGGACATCGACCACGGTACCTACCCGTACGTTACCAGCTCCAACACTACCGCTGGCGGTATCTCCACCGGTTCCGGCGTTGGCCCGATGTACCTCGACTACATCCTCGGCATCACCAAGGCCTACACCACTCGCGTGGGTTCCGGTCCGTTCCCGACCGAACTGTTCGACGAGACTGGCGCTACCCTGGCCAAGCGTGGCCACGAGTTCGGTTCCACCACTGGCCGTGCCCGTCGTTGCGGCTGGTTCGATGCCGTCATCCTGCGTCGCGCCATCGACGTCAACAGCATCTCGGGCATCTGCCTGACCAAGCTGGACGTACTGGACGGCCTGGAAACCATCAACATCTGCGTGGGCTACAAGAACGAGAACGGTGCCGTCATCGACGCGCCTTCCGATGCCGACAGCTACATCGGCCTGGAGCCGGTGTACGAAGAGATGCCAGGCTGGAGCGAGTCGACCCTGGGCGCCAAAACCCTGGAAGAACTGCCAGCCAATGCGCGTGCCTACATCAAGCGCATCGAAGCGCTGATCGGTGCGCCGATCGACATCATCTCCACCGGCCCGGACCGCAACGAGACCATCGTGCTGCGTCATCCGTTCGCCTGATCTGCCTTCCAGGCTGATCTGACGCCGTGGCCCTGAAAGGGGCTGCGGCGTTTTCATTTGTGCTTTCCTGAACCGGCCTCTTCGCGGGCTTGCCCGCTCCCACAGAGCCTCCACAAATTTCAGAATGTGCGGGGTCCCTGTGGGAGCGGGCAAGCCCGCGAAGAGGCCGGTACAGGAAAACCCATTGCTAAACCTTGGCACTTATCCCTGCTGCCCCCGGCACAACCCTTGCTGTAAGAAGCTTCTGAAGATGCCATCAAAGTAGTGGCGCCAGAATACACGAGGGTTACACCGTGTCTGCCATCCTCTCACTGTTACGAAGCCGCCTTTTGCGGCCTGTGTTTGTTGCCCTTGGTATCGCTCTTTTGGTGCAGGTGCTGGTGGCCGTTGCGCTCACCCGCAGCACGGTCACGGCCCTGGAGGCCGAACTGGGCGAGCGCCTGGGCAACGACAGTCGCGAACTCGCCGGCGACCTCGAGCAAGCCGGGCAAGATGTCCGCTCGGGCCTCGACAGCCTGTCCAGCAGCACCCGCCAGCGCCTGAGTGCAGGGTTGTCGGCACGCCTGCAAAGCGAACAGCAGCAACTGCGCGGTACCCTGGAAAAGAACCTCAAGGACTCCACCAACGACATGGCCCAGCTGCTGGCCTCGGTGGCCCCGCGTGCGATCTGGGACAACGATGTACCGGTGCTCTCGGACTTTGCCCGGCGCGCCCAGCGCAACCCCAACGTGTTGTTCGTGGTGTATGACGATGCCCAGGGCCAACACCTGACCCGCTACCTGAACCGGCAAAACCCGATCAACCAGGCGTTGATGGACAAAGGCCAAGGCGAGCGCGCGCTGGACAAGGTGATCGATGCCGCCCGACGTGACCCGGCGGTGTACTTCGTCGAAGCCTCGATCAGCCCCAATGGCGCAGAAATCGGCAAGGTGATCATGGGCGTTTCCACGGCCGGCATCGATCAGGAGCTCAAGGCCCTCGACCAGCGCTTCACCGCCCTGATCGCCAGCGGCGAGCAGCTGGTTGGCGATAGCCTGGTCGGTGCGGCTGCCGACAGTGGCAAGACCCTGCGTGAGCGCCTGGAAAAGGCGCAGGGCAGTGCTGCTGCCATGCAGGCCAACACCGCCCAGACCGTGCGCGATGCCGCCGCCGAGCTGCGCTGGCGGATCGGCCTGGGCCTGGTGCTGGTGGGGCTGGGCGTTCTGTTGGTGGTGGCCGTGGTGCTTGGCCGTCGGGTGCTGAGCAAGCTGCGCCTGTTGATTGCTGCGCTCGATGACCTGGCGGCCGGCGAAGGCGACCTCACCAAGCGCGTGCCGCTGGACAGCCGTGACGAAATCGGCGACATGGCCTCGGCGGTAAACCGCTTCGTCGACAAGCTGCAACCCATCGTGCGCGAGGCCGGCGAGGTGGCCCAGCGTACCGGGGTCGAGATCGGCGCGATGGCCCAGCGCAATGCGGGCGCCGATGCCGCCGCTGCGTTGCAGCGCGATGAAGTGGCGGCCAGCCTGCGCGACCTGTCGAGCATGGCTGATGAAGCCCAGGCCGAAAGCCATGCGATGCAGGCGGCGCTGCAGCAAGTCGTGGATATCCGCCAGGCCACCAATGAAAACAGCCGCACTTCGACCCAGCTGGCCGGCTTGATCGAGAACCTGGCCGAGCAGGTGGAGACCGGCTCGCAGGTGATCGAGCGGCTGGCCAAGCAGAGTGAACAGATTGAAGTGGTGCTGACGGTGATCCACGGTATTGCCGAACAGACCAACCTGTTGGCCCTCAACGCTGCCATCGAGGCTGCCCGGGCGGGCGAGACCGGGCGCGGGTTTGCCGTTGTGGCTGATGAAGTGCGGGCATTGGCGAGCAAGACGCAAAGCTCCACCGGTGACATCCAGGCGCATATCGCCGCCTTGCAGAAAGGTGCGAAGGAAGCCGTGGCGACCATCAGCCAGGCCGGGCTCAAGGCCAGCGAAGGGCTGCTGGTGCTGCGCGACAACGAGCGCCGCCAGCAGTCGGTGCAGGTGGCGGTCGAGCAGGTGCATGCGGCGATCGGCCTGGCGACCCGGGCCGCCGAACAGCAGGCCCATGGCGCACAGGCGGTACGCGGGCGGGTGGAGAACATCCATGCACAGGCCGAGCGCTCGGCCGAGGTGGTGATGCAGACCACGGCCAGCAGCAAGGTACTGGATGACCTGGCCGCGCAACTGCGGGCAAGCCTGGGCCAGTTCAGGGCCTGATGCGATCGCTGTAGGAGCGGGCCTTGCGTCGCGATGGGCTGCGCAGCAGCCCCGGCGATTTGTGCGTTGGCGTCGATATCCTGGGCTGCTGCGCAGCCCATCGCACACAAGGCCGCTCCTACAAGGGGCTGCGTTGCTATGATGGCGGCGACAGATGGCAAAGGGAGTTGTTCATGTCTGCGCAACTGGTTGCCGCCCCGGCGGAGCTGGATTTTCTTCATTGCGATGGCACCGTCGTCACTGCGCCAATGACCGCCTTCCAGGCCTACTGCGCCATGACCTCGCACGTTCCGGGCTGGCTGGCCGTGGCCTTCCGCCTGCGCGATGGCATCTCGCGGCGGTTCCATGTTGCCGCCATCCACGGTTTCTCGTCACGCAGGCCCGAGCAGGTGCCGGCCGTGGGCGAGCTTCTGGATTTCTTCACTGTCGAGGCGATCAGTGACCGGCAACTGGTGCTGACTTCGCGCGACACGCACCTGGCGGTAATGGTGAGCCTGGACCTGGCTGAAGCGGGGCAGGGGCGGCAACACTTGCGCGTTACCACCTCGGTGCAGTGCTTCAACAGGTTCGGCCGCCTCTACATGCTGCCGGTCGGCAAGGCTCACGGGCCTATCGTGCGGCGCATGCTGCGCAACATCGCCTGAAGGCCGTTTCGCGGGCAAGCCCCGCGAAGCAGGTTACGCCTTGTTCAGATACATCCGCGTAGTCAGCAGGTAAACCGGCAACCCTGACACCACGATCAGCAGTGCCGCGTAAGGCGCTGCTGCCGCGAACTCGACGTTGGCGGTATGGGCCCACACCTCGGTGGCCAAGGTGGTCATGCCGGTAGGGCTGAGCAGCAATGTCGCGGTCAATTCCTTCATGGCATCCAGAAACACCAGCGCAAAGGCCGCTGCCATGGCCGGGAAGATGATCGGCAAGGTCACCCGGCAGAACGCGGCAAAGCTGTTCGCGCCCAAGGTGCGTGCGGCTTCCTCCAGCGTCGGCGAAGCCTTGTTCAACGCAGTACGCACAGGCGACTGGGCCAGTGGCAGGAACAGCAGCGCGTAGGCGAGCAGCAACAAGGCCGTGGTCTGGTACAGCGCCGGTACATAGTGCAGGGCGAAAAACACCAGGGTCAGGGCAATCACCAGGCCGGGCAGGGCGTGCAGCAGGTACGGCAGGCGTTCGGCCCAGATTGCCAGGCGGCCTTTGTAGCGCACCACCAGGAAGCTGATCGGCAGTGCCAGGAGCACGCAGAAGCCGGCACCACCAAGCGACACCGACAGTGAGGTGAACAGCGCCTTGGAGATGGCCGCTACCGGGAAGGCCGCTGATGAGCCCACGCTCAGCCAGTAGCCGAGCATGGCCAGCGGAATGCCGCTGCCCAGCACTGCCAGGGCGACACAGAACAGCTGCGCCAGTACGGCCCAGCCGCGTAGCCGCACCGGCTGCGCGCGGCGTGCCACGCCCTGGCCGATGCGCACGTGGCGGGCCTTGCCGCGCACGCGCAATTCCAGCCACAGCATCACCAGGCACAGCGCCAGCAGTACTGCCGAGAGCATGGCCGCATTGGCATTGCTGAACTCCAGTTCGAACTGCTGGTAGATCGCCGTGGTGAAGGTCTGCAGGCCGAGAATCGACAGCGCGCCGAACTCCACCAGCATGTGCAGGGCAATCAACAGCGCACCGCCGAGCATCGATGGCCACAGCAGCGGCAGGGTGACCTTGACGAATACGCCCCAGCGGCTGCAACCGAGGGTGCGTGCCGATTCCTCCAGCGAGGTATCGAGGTTGCGCAGGGTCGCCGCCACCGGCAGGAACACCAGCGGGTACTTGGACAGGGCCATGACCAGGATCGCCCCGCCCAGGCCTTCGAAGTCCGAGCTCAGCGATACCCAGGTGAAGCTGCTGACGAACGACGGTACGGCGAACGGCAGGCACAGCACCACGCCCCACAGCCTGCGCCCGACCAGGTTGCTGCGCTCCAGCAACCAGGCCAGGGCCAGGCCGACCACCATGCAGGCCAGCGTCACCCCGACCATCAGCATCAGGGTGTTGCGCATCAGCCCCCAGACAAACGGCCGCCACAGCAGGTGCAAGGCTTCGCGCCAGCCGGCTTCCCAGGCTTTGATGGCGACATAGGCCAATGGCAGCAAGCTCATTGCCACCAGGAACAGCACAGGCAGCACCACCCAGACGGAAGGGCGCTTGCGGCGCGGTACGAAGCGTACCGGTACCGGCTCGGACAGGGCGGCAGTCATCAGAGCAGGCCGACCTCGCGTTCAAGCTCGATGGCTTCCTCGGCATTGCCCAGGTCCGCCGGCGAGATCTTTGGCGGGCGCAGCTCTTCGAACGGCTTCAGGCCACGGTCGGAAACCATGCCCTTGTGCAGCGGGTACTCGGCGGTGGTCTGGGTGATCACCCGCTGGCCTTCTTCGCTGGCCATCCAGTTGAGCAGGGCCTGGGCTTCCTTCGGGTGCTTGCTGGCCTTGACCGCTGCAGCACCGGAGATGGTTACCAGGTTGCCGGCATCGCCATCGGCCAGGTAGTACAGCCTGGAATCGAGCTTGCCGCGCTCGCGTTCCAGTGCATACCAGTAGTAGTTGTTCACCAGTACGGCAGCGACTTCGCCTTTTTCCACGGCCTTCAGGGCGACCATGTTGTTGGTGTAGGTCTTGCCGAAGGCTTTCAGGCCGGTGAGCCATTCTTCGGTGGCTTCGCGCCCGTGCATCTTCAGGATGGCCACGGCCTGTTCCTGGAATGCGCCGCTGGTGGGTACATAGCCGACGCGGCCATCCCATTCAGGGCCGGCAAAATCCATGACGGTGGTTGGCAGGTCTTTCTCGTCGATCTTCTTCGGGTTGTACACGACGACCCGGGTACGTGCAGTGACGCCCATCCAGGTGCCGTTGGCGCCAACGTACTCCTTGGGCAGCATGTTCAGCGTGGCATCGTCGATCTTCGCCAGCAGGCCCAGCTCGCCCAGGTTGTTCAGTGGCGGCGATTCTTCGGTGTAGATGATATCGGCCGGCGAGCGGTCGCCTTCCTCGATGATCTGGCTGGCCAGCTGGTTGCTGCTGCCCTTGCGAATATTGATGTGGATACCGGTCTTGGCCTCGTAGGCCTTGGCGATGGCTTCGCCGATTTCCTTGTGCTGGCCGTTGTACATGGTCAGGGTGACCGGTGCATCTGCCATGGCGGCCGGAGCGCCGATGACCAGGCTCAGCACGGCGGCGGCCAAGGTACGCATCAGCGGTTGCGGGCGGATCGTCATGCGGGTACTTCCTCGCTTACGGCTACATATTTGGAAACAATGGTAAACGAAATCGTTTCTCAAGTGGCCGGATGAGGAGAAATTCATGGGGCAGATCGCCTTGGGCCTTTTGGCGCCTGTGAGATCGAGCGCCGCCCGCGCGGCGCATCGCGAATAAATTCGCTCCTACGTTTGTTGCAACGTGGCCATGCCTGTGAGCCCATGGTTGCCAGCTGGCTTGCAAGACTCAAGACGTGCACCAAGGCTGACAACCATGGCGTAACAGGTTCGGCACGTTGCAACAAATGTAGGAGCGAATTTATTCGCGATGCGCCGCGCGGGCGGCGCTCGATCTCACTGGCGCCAGAGCAATCCCGGCAGGAGAGGGCGACACAAAAATCGCAGGCAAGAAAAAACCCACTAGCAAGCTAGTGGGTTTTTGTATGGTGCCCAGGAGAAGACTCGAACTTCCACGACCGTTAAGTCACTGATACCTGAAACCAGCGCGTCTACCAATTCCGCCACCTGGGCAAAGCTTTACATCATCTGCAGAAGGCGACTATCGTTCGCTTTCACACAGTAGTAACAGATCCTTGGTCATCTGTTACTTGAAAATATTTGGTGCCCAGGAGAAGACTCGAACTTCCACGGCCGTTAAGCCACTGATACCTGAAACCAGCGCGTCTACCAATTCCGCCACCTGGGCACACATTCGAGATTAAAAGATGCTTTACAGCGTCGTTCATCTCTACTACAACTTCGGGGTTGTCCGTCGTTGTGGTGCGCACTATACGGACGGTCCGGGGGGCTGTAAACCCCCTGAGCAAAAAAAATTTCAAAAAATTCAACTTGTTGATTCCGCAGGCCTATTCCTGCCCGCCGGAGGTGCCGGTGGGGCTGTCCAAGGCTGACATTTCCGGTTTCAATACGCCTATGCCAGAATTCCTATCTATATACCCCAAGGTGAACCCCTTCTGATGGCCGATTGGCAATCCCTCGATCCCGAGGCCGCTCGCGAAGCGGAAAAATACGACAACCCCATTCCCAGCCGTGAGCTGATCCTGCAGCGCCTTGCCGACCGTGGCGAACCGGCCGCGCGCGAGGAGCTGGCGGCCGAGTTCGGTCTTCACGACGAAGACCAGATCGAAGCCCTGCGCCGCCGCCTGCGCGCCATGGAACGTGACGGCCAGCTTATCTATACCCGGCGCGGCACTTATGCCCCGGTGGACAAGCTGGACCTGATCTGCGGCCGCGTCTCCGGCCACCGTGACGGCTTCGGCTTCCTGATCCCCGATGACGGCAGCGAAGACCTGTTCCTCAGCCCGGCGCAGATGCGCCTGGTGTTCGATGGCGACCGCGGCCTGGCCCGCGTGTCTGGCGTCGATCGCCGTGGCCGCCGCGAAGGCGTGCTGGTCGAGATCATTTCCCGTGCCCACGAAAGCGTGGTCGGCCGTTACTTCGAAGAAGGCGGCATCGGCTACGTGACCCCGGACAACCCGAAGATCCAGCAGGAAGTACTGGTCACCGCCGGGCGCAATGGTGGCGCGAAGATCGGCCAGTTCGTCGAGATCAAGATCACCCACTGGCCAACCCCGCGCTTCCAGCCGCAAGGCGATGTGGTCGAAGTCATCGGCAACTACATGGCGCCGGGCATGGAAATCGACGTTGCCCTGCGCAGCTACGACATCCCGCACGTCTGGCCCAAGGAAGTGATCAAGGAAGCGCGCAAGTTCCGCTCCGAAGTCGAAGAGAAGGACAAGGAGAAGCGTGTCGACCTGCGCCACCTGCCGTTCGTTACCATCGACGGCGAGGACGCCCGCGACTTCGACGATGCGGTGTATTGCGAACCACTGGGCAAGCTGCGTCTGTTCTCCGGCGGCTGGCGCCTTTATGTGGCCATCGCCGACGTGTCCAGCTACGTGCGCCTGGGCTCGGCCCTGGACGTCGAAGCCCAGCAGCGCGGCAACTCGGTGTACTTCCCCGAGCGCGTGGTGCCGATGCTCCCCGAGGAGCTGTCGAACGGCCTGTGTTCGCTGAACCCGCATGTCGATCGCCTGGCCATGGTCTGCGAAATGACCATGAACAAGGCCGGCCAGATGGTCGACTACCAGTTCTATGAAGGTGTCATCCACTCCCACGCCCGCCTGACCTACAACAAGGTCAGCAGCATGCTCGAGCACTCCCGCACCCGTGAGGGCAAGGCGCTGCGCGAGGAGTACAAGGCAGTCGTGCCGGACCTGAAGAACCTGTACAACCTGTACAAGGTACTGGTAGCTGCCCGCCACACCCGGGGCGCGATCGACTTCGAGACCCAGGAAACCCGCATCATCTTCGGCGACGAGCGCAAGATCGCGGAAATCCGCCCGACCGTGCGCAACGATGCCCACAAGCTGATCGAGGAGTGCATGCTGGCGGCCAACGTGGCCACCGCCGAGTTCCTGCAGAAGCATGGCGTGCCTGCGTTGTACCGCGTGCACGACGGCCCGCCGCCAGAGCGCCTGGAAAAGCTGCGCGCCTTCCTCGGCGAGCTGGGCCTGACCCTGCACAAGGGCAAGGACCCGTCGCCGAAGGATTACCAGGCCCTGCTGGCAAGCATCGCCGGGCGCCCGGACTTCCACCTGATCCAGACCGTGATGCTGCGCTCATTGAGCCAGGCGGTGTACAGCACCGAAAACAACGGCCACTTTGGCCTGAACTACGAGGCGTACACCCACTTCACCTCGCCGATTCGTCGCTATCCGGACCTGCTGGTGCACCGCGCCATCCGCAGCATCATCCGGTCCCGGGTCGATACCCCGCACGTCAAGCGTGCCGGCGCCATGAGCATCCCCAAGGCGCGTATCTACCCGTATGACGAGAACACCCTCGAGCAACTCGGCGAGCAGTGCTCGATGACCGAGCGCCGGGCCGATGAAGCCACCCGTGACGTGGTCAACTGGCTCAAGTGCGAGTTCATGAAAGACCGCGTGGGCGAGACCTTCCCGGGCGTGATCACCGCAGTGACCGGGTTCGGCCTGTTCGTCGAACTGACCGATATCTATGTAGAAGGCCTGGTGCACGTCAGTGCGCTGCCGGGTGACTACTACCACTTCGACCCGGTGCACCACCGCCTGTCCGGCGAACGCACCGGGCGCAGCTTCCGCCTGGGCGACACGATCGAGGTCAAGGTCATGCGCGTCGACCTGGACGAGCGCAAGATCGATTTCGAAGTGTCGGAAAGCACCCTTGCCGCGCCGATCGGCCGCAAGCAGCGTGGCGCCGCACCGGCTGCCGGCCAGGCCGAGCAGGCTCCGGTCGAGGCCAAGGCCACGCCGAAGCCGCGCAGCCGCAAGAGCGAGACCGCCGAGGCGTACTTCCCGAAGGACGCCGTGCAGCGTAACGCCGAAGTGCGCAAGAGCCGCGAAATGAAGAAGGCGCTGATGAGCGAGGCGCGCAGCAGCGGCCATGCCGGCAGCAAGTCGGACAAGGGCGGCAAGGCCTCTGGCAAGCCGACCAAGCACCGTAAAGGCCCGTCGAAGTCCGGCGCGCCACGCAAGAGCAAGAACAAGTCATGAGTCAGCTGGAAAAGATCTACGGCGTGCACGCCGTGCAGGCATTGCTGCAGCACCATCCGAAGCGGGTCAAGCAGATCTGGCTGTCGGAAGGGCGCAGCGAGCCGCGCATCCAGGCGTTGCTGGCACTGGCCGCAGAAAACCGCGTGGCGGTTGGCCAGGCCGAGCGTCGCGAGCTGGATGCCTGGGTCGAAGGCGTGCACCAGGGCGTGGTTGCCGAGGTGAGCCCAAGCCAGGTGTGGGGCGAGTTGATGCTCGAGGAGCTGCTTGAGCGTAGCGAAACGCCACCGCTGATCCTGGTGCTGGACGGCGTCACCGACCCGCATAACCTCGGTGCCTGCCTGCGTACCGCCGATGCGGCCGGTGCCACGGCGGTGATCGTGCCCAAGGACAAGTCTGCAACCCTGACCCCGGTGGTGCGCAAGGTGGCCTGCGGGGCGGCGGAAGTGATCCCGCTGGTGGCCGTGACCAACTTGGCGCGCACTCTGGAGAAACTGCAGCAGCGTGGCCTGTGGGTGGTCGGTACCGCTGGCGAAGCCGAGCAGGAGATCTACCAGCAGGACCTGACCGGGCCGCTGGTGATGATCATGGGCGCGGAAGGCAAGGGCATGCGCCGGCTGACCCGCGAGCATTGCGATTTCCTGGTGAAGCTGCCGATGGCCGGTAGCGTCAGCAGCCTGAACGTCTCGGTGGCGACCGGGGTTTGCCTGTTTGAAGCCGTGCGTCAGCGGCAGGCCAAGCGCTGATCGATAGCCTGTACCGGCCTCTTCGCGGGCACGCCCGCTCCCACAGGTAATCTGCAATGCCAAAGGCTGCGCTGAACCTGTGGGAGCGGGCGTGCCCGCGAATGGGGCCTTGCACATTGTGAATATGTTTCTGGCTGTTCAAATAATCGCCAATTTCCTTGCTTGTGTGTCCCGCCTTCTCTACAATTGCGCCCCTTGCCGAGCTGGCAGGTGCGCATGTGCCTCTACTCCCTGGCAAGACACACCAGTGTCATTCACTCCTTGTCTGACCAGATCCACTGGCAGACTACTAACCCGTAAGGAGCATTCATGCGTCATTACGAAATCATCTTCCTGGTTCACCCGGACCAGAGCGAGCAAGTCGGCGGCATGGTTGAGCGTTACACCAAGCTGATCGAGGAAGATGGTGGCAAGATCCACCGCCTGGAAGACTGGGGCCGTCGTCAACTGGCCTACGCAATCAACAATGTTCACAAGGCTCACTACGTGATGCTGAACGTTGAGTGCACCGGCAAGGCCCTGGCCGAGCTGGAAGACAACTTCCGCTACAACGATGCCGTTATCCGTAACCTGGTCATCCGTCGCGACGAAGCCGTTACCGGCCAGTCCGAGATGCTGAAGGCTGAAGAAAACCGCAGCGAGCGCCGTGAGCGTCGTGAGCGTCCTGAGCATGCTGAATCCGCCGACGGCGACGACAGCAATGACAGCGACTCCAGCGATAACGCTGACGAGTAATCCACGGACCTTTAGAGGAGCCTATTAAATGGCACGTTTCTTCCGTCGTCGTAAATTCTGCCGCTTCACTGCTGAAGACGTGAAAGAGATCGACTTCAAAGATCTCAACACCCTGAAAGCTTACGTATCCGAAACCGGCAAGATCGTTCCAAGCCGTATCACCGGTACCAAAGCTCGTTATCAGCGTCAGCTGGCTACCGCTATCAAGCGCGCCCGCTTCCTGGCCCTGCTGCCCTACACCGACAGCCACGGCCGCTGAGACCGGGTCGTCGACAAGCAGTAAGGGATTAGCATGCGAGCGTTAGCAAGTTTCATCATGCGCGGTCGTGTGCAGGCCACCCTGGTGGTGGTCATCAGTGCGGTATTGCCGCTGCTGTTCTGGTTGAGTGCCGCTGCCGGCAGCCTTGTGTTGCTGCGGCGTGGGTTCAAGGATGCTACAACGGTCATCGCCGGCGGCCTGCTGGCCGGGCTGGCCGTGTGGGTCATGGGCGATCCGATCACCTTCCTGGTGATCGCGGGTGCCCTGGGCCTGGCTGCGCTGCTGCGCGCCGAGCATCCCTGGAGCCGGGTGTTGCTGGTCAGTGCCGTGTTCGCCGTGGCTTTCAGCCTCGTGCTCGATCTGGCGCTGGCGCAAACCTTCGACGGGCTGGCCAAGGCGTTTGCCGAAGCCATGCCGAAAATCGAAGGGCAACCGGTGCTTTCCGGTGAGCTGATCCGCCCCGTGCTGGTCGCTTCCACAGCAGTGACGGTGCAATTGTTCAGCGTGTTGGCCCTGGTGCTGGCGCGCTACTGGCAGGCAGCGTTGTACAACCCTGGAGGCTTCGGTCGCGAGTTTCGCGCCCTGAAGTTGCCGAAACAGACCATGGCGGTCTTGGTGGCAGTGATGGTGGTGGCCCCGTTCATCGGGCCGCAGTTCATCGTCCTGGCATCGGCCTCGAGCCTGGTACTGGTGCTGGCCGGCATCGCCTTGATGCACGGGCTGGTGGCGCAGGGCCGACTGGCCGGTTTCTGGCTGGTGGGGATGTACGTGACGTTGCCGCTGATCATGCAGCTGATTTATCCGTTGCTGGTGGTTTTGGCCATTGTCGACAGCCTGATTGATTTTCGCGGTCGCAAGTCCCCCAAGGGGAATGACTCCGCGAACGGTGAAGGTTAAAAGTTAAGAGGTTTTACCAAATGGAACTGATCCTGCTGGAAAAAGTCGCTAACCTGGGCAACCTGGGCGACAAAGTAAAGGTTAAGGCTGGTTACGGCCGTAACTTCCTGCTGCCATTCGGCAAGGCCACCGTTGCCAACGCCGCCAACCTGGCTGCGTTCGAAGAGCGTCGCGCCGAGCTGGAAAAAGCAGCCGCTGACAAGAAAGCTTCGGCTGAAAGCCGCGCTGCCCAACTGGCCGAGCTGGAAGTGACCATCACTGCCACCGCTGGCGACGAAGGCAAGCTGTTCGGTTCGATCGGCACCCACGACATCGCTGACGCCCTGACCGCCTCCGGCGTTGAAGTGGCCAAGGCTGAAGTTCGTCTGCCGAACGGCACCATCCGTCAGGTTGGCGAATACGACGTAGCCGTGCACCTGCACAGCGACGTTGAAGCCACCGTACGCGTGGTCGTCGTAGCTGCCTAAGCTGCGCTGACTGGCTGGCTCCTCGTGAGCCGGGCGGTTAACATCGGGCACGGTCCTGTTTTTGACAGGCCGTGCCCTTTGTCTTTTTCATCCTCAAGAATTCTTTCGTGGCCATGAACGAGATCACCACCCCCGAACAGCTTGACCTGCAAACCGCAGCCCTGAAGGTGCCGCCGCATTCCATCGAGGCCGAACAGGCCGTGCTCGGTGGCCTGATGCTGGATAACAACGCCTGGGAGCGGGTACTGGACCAGGTATCGGACGGCGATTTCTACCGGCATGACCACCGCCTGATCTTCCGTGCCGTGCACAAGCTGGCGGACGCCAACCAGCCCTTCGACGTGGTCACGTTGCATGAGCAGCTGGACAAGGAAGGCCTGTCCTCGCAGGTCGGCGGCCTGGCCTACCTGGCCGAGCTGGCCAAGAACACCCCGTCGGTGGCCAACATCAAGGCCTACGCCGCGATCATTCGCGAGCGTGCCACCCTGCGTCAGCTGATCAGCATCAGTACCGACATCGCCGACAATGCATTCAACCCGCAAGGGCGCAATGCCGAAGAAATCCTCGACGATGCCGAGCGGCAGATCTTCCAGATCGCCGAGGCGCGGCCGAAAACCGGCGGCCCGGTAGGGGTCAACGAACTGTTGACCATGGCGATCGACCGTATCGACACGCTGTTCAACTCCGACAGCGACATCACCGGTGTTTCCACCGGCTTCACCGACCTGGACGAGAAGACCAGCGGCCTGCAGCCGGCCGACCTGATCATCGTTGCCGGCCGTCCGTCGATGGGCAAGACCACCTTCGCCATGAACCTGGTGGAGAACGCCGTACTGCGTACCGACAAGGCGGTGCTGGTGTTCTCCCTCGAGATGCCAGGTGAGTCGCTGATCATGCGTATGCTGTCGTCGCTGGGCCGTATCGACCAGACCAAGGTGCGTTCCGGTCAGCTGGACGACGACGACTGGCCGCGCCTGACTTCGGCCGTGAACCTGCTCAACGACCGCAAGCTGTTCATCGACGATACCGCCGGCATCAGCCCCTCGGAAATGCGCGCGCGTACCCGGCGCCTGGCCCGTGAACACGGCGAAATCGCCATGATCATGGTCGACTACCTGCAGCTGATGCAGATCCCCGGTTCGGCCGGTGACAACCGTACCAACGAGATCTCCGAGATCTCCCGCTCGCTCAAGGCCCTGGCCAAGGAGTTCAACTGCCCGGTGATCGCCCTGTCGCAGCTGAACCGTTCCCTGGAACAGCGACCGAACAAACGCCCGGTGAACTCCGACTTGCGTGAGTCTGGTGCGATCGAGCAGGACGCCGACGTGATCATGTTCGTCTACCGCGACGAGGTGTATCACCCCGAGACCGAGCACAAGGGCGTGGCAGAAATCATCATCGGTAAACAGCGTAACGGCCCCATCGGCTTCGTACGCCTGGCATTCATCGGCAAGTACACCCGCTTCGAGAACCTTGCACCGGGCATGTACAACTTCGACGACGACGAATAACCGGGCCCGTGCAGGAGCGGCCTTGTGTCGCGATCGGGCGCGAAGCGGCCGTAAAACCTGCGAACCAGGTTATCGCTGGCACATTGCGGTCCGCTGGCTTGCGGCCTGTGTCGCGCCCGATCGCGACACAGGCCGTTCCAACAGCGCGACCTTGCTCATCGCTATCCATGAATCCGACAACCATCGTCGGATTTGGTCAAAATTTGTGCTATATTCCGCGCCCGCGATTTTCCTGCACACCAGAACCGGTCACTGACATGCAAGCAGCCAAACCACTCTACGACTATCCCAAGTACTGGGCCGAATGCTTCGGGCCAGCACCTTTCCTGCCGATGAGCAGGGAGGAGATGGATCTGCTCGGCTGGGATTCCTGCGACATCATCATCGTGACCGGCGACGCCTACGTCGACCACCCGTCGTTCGGCATGGCCATCATCGGCCGCCTGCTGGAGGCCCAGGGCTTCCGCGTGGGCATCATCGCCCAGCCGAACTGGCAGTCGAAAGACGACTTCATGAAGCTCGGCGAGCCGAACCTGTTCTTCGGCGTGGCTGCGGGCAACATGGACTCGATGATCAACCGCTACACCGCGGACAAGAAGATCCGTTCCGACGACGCCTACACCCCCGGCGGCCTGGCCGGCAAGCGCCCGGACCGGGCCAGCCTGGTCTATAGCCAGCGCTGCAAGGAAGCCTACAAGCACGTGCCGATCGTGCTGGGTGGCATCGAAGCCTCGCTGCGCCGGATCGCCCACTACGACTACTGGCAGGACAAGGTGCGCCATTCGATCCTGATCGACGCCAGCGCCGACATTTTGCTGTTCGGCAACGCCGAGCGCGCAGTGGTCGAAGTGGCTCAGCGCCTGGCCAGCGGCGAGAAGATCGAAAGCATCACCGACGTGCGCGGTACTGCCTTCGTGCGCCGCGACACCCCCGAGGGCTGGTACGAGATCGACTCCACGCGCATCGACCGCCCGGGCCGCGTGGACAAGATCATCAACCCGTACGTCAACACCCAGGACACCCAGGCCTGCGCCATCGAGCAGGCCAAGGGCGAGGTGGAAGACCCGAACGAAGCCAAGGTGGTGCAGATTCTCGACAGCCCGCGCATGACCCGCGACAAGTCGGTTATCCGCCTGCCGTCGTTCGAGAAGGTGCGTAACGACCCGGTGCTGTATGCCCACGCCAACCGTGTGCTGCACCTGGAAACCAACCCCGGCAACGCCCGCGCCCTGGTGCAGAAGCATGGTGAAGTGGATGTGTGGTTCAACCCGCCACCCATTCCCATGACCACCGAGGAAATGGACTACGTGTTCGGCATGCCTTACGCCCGCGTGCCGCACCCGGCCTATGGCAAGGAGCGCATCCCGGCCTACGAGATGATCCGTTTCTCGGTGAATATCATGCGCGGCTGCTTCGGTGGCTGCACCTTCTGCTCGATCACCGAGCATGAAGGCCGCATCATCCAGAACCGTTCGCACGAGTCGATCCTGCACGAGATCGAGGAGATGCGCGACAAGGTGCCGGGCTTCACCGGTGTGGTCTCCGACCTGGGCGGCCCGACCGCCAACATGTACCGCATCGCCTGCAAGAGCCCTGACATCGAGAAGCACTGCCGCAAGCCGTCGTGCGTGTTCCCGGGTATCTGCGAGAACCTCAACACCGACCACAGCTCGCTGATCGAGCTGTACCGCAAGGCGCGTGCCCTGCCGGGTGTGAAGAAGATCCTGATTGCCTCGGGCCTGCGCTACGACCTGGCCGTGGAGTCGCCGGAATACGTCAAGGAGCTGGTCACCCACCATGTCGGTGGCTACCTGAAGATCGCCCCGGAGCACACCGAGCGTGGCCCGCTGGACAAGATGATGAAGCCGGGCATCGGTACCTACGACCGCTTCAAGCGCATGTTCGAGAAGTTCTCGAAAGAGGCGGGCAAGGAGCAGTACCTGATCCCGTACTTCATCGCCGCGCACCCGGGCACCACCGACGAAGACATGATGAACCTGGCCCTGTGGCTGAAGGGCAACGGCTTCCGCGCCGACCAGGTGCAGGCGTTCTACCCGTCGCCGATGGCCTCGGCCACGGCCATGTACCACTCGGGCAAGAACCCGCTGCGCAAGGTGACCTACAAGAGCGAAGGCGTGGAGATCGTCAAGAGCGAGGAGCAGCGCCGCCTGCACAAGGCGTTCCTGCGCTATCACGACCCGAAGGGCTGGCCGATGCTGCGTGAAGCGTTGCAGCGCATGGGCCGCGCCGACCTGATCGGGCCGGGCAAGCACCAGCTGATCCCGCTGCACCAGCCGCAGACCGACAGCTACCAGAGCGCGCGCCGCAAGAACTCGACCCCGGCGGGCAGCCACAAGGTGGGCAAGGAGCAGAAGATCCTTACCCAGCACACCGGCCTGCCGCCACGTGGCAGTGATGGCAGCAAGCCGTGGGACAAGCGCGAAAAGGCCAAGGCCGAGGCGTTTGCGCGAAACCAGCAGGCGGCCAAAGAGCGCAAGGAAGCGGGCAAGGGCGGCAAGGGTAAAAAGCCGCGCCAGCCCGTGATCCCGCGCTGATCAATGGTTCAGTGCGTATTCGGCAAGCCTTCGAACACCCGGAGGCTGCCGTTGCGCATCAGGCTCTGCAACTTGAACAGCACTTCGGTGCACGAGGGGCAGACCGGCAGTTTCGAGTACAAGGTTGCTGAGCTGATGGTTTCGAAGTCGATGCCATCGATCTTGAGCTTTTCCATGATGTGATTTTCCGAATCCCCCATCCTGGGGTTCGGGCTGCTTTTGACGAACTTCCACGGCGTCGATGTATCGGGAAGCGCAAACGAGGGCTTGCGCTTCCTCAGGTCGCCGCGGGTCGGTTGCGCATCGATATAGCGAGTTCCGTCCGGGCTGACCGCGACGTTCCCCTCTCTCCGCCATCCGGAAAAGCTTGGCGAATCTGCCCCTTTGATGAAGCGCGTAAGCTTCGTTTCGAAGCGTTTGCCTGCATGTCCCGACACGCTGAAATAGACTGCGGATGTGCCGGGCGTGGTATTGAAGGTGAGTTTCAGGTAAGCCAGGTTCTGTTGCCTGGCAATGGCCTTGATGGCTGTGGGTTGGGTTATGCGGTCAATGTCGTAGCGTTGCCGTGGGCTGAGAATCCGGTTGAGTTGGGTGGCAATGTCGTCGAGGTCCGCGTTGGCGGTGTTTCGACTCACCGTACCCCATGACATGGCCGCAGCGCGGGTAGTCCGGTTCAGGCGCAGCTGGGTGAAGTGGCAATACAGCGCAGCCTGTGCCGCCGTGGTGCCCATGTTGAAATGATTGGTCATGAACACATCGAACTGAGGCAGGCCTCGGTAGTTCAGCAGGTGTTGGGTGACTTTCGCAAACTGGGCGTTCAGTTCTTGCGGGCTCAGCGGAAGGATCTTCACATGCGCGTCGTAACTGCCAGCGTAGATCAAGGCGAGGGTGTCGTTTTCATCGGGTGATAGCGGAATCGGCTGCCTTGGGCTGAACTTCGCAAGCGTCACCACGCCGTCCCCCGGGCTCCAGCGCCCGCTGTAGTAAACACCAGGGTCGACACGTGTCACCAAAAATGTGATGCCATCCGAGCGACGCGGGGCAAGCACCGCAGAGAGCGTGTGGCTTTCGTTGAAACCTGTGTAGATGCCGCCCTGGGTCCTGATGGCCTTGAACACATCGTTGCCACCGATTACTTCTACTTGCAGGGTGGAGTTGTACTGGTCATAGCTCAGTACATTGTTTTTTGGTTTCTGTTTCGTGCTTCGCAGCTGCCATGCCTTGCCGTCGAAAACGTACTTGTAGTTTTGCGTCCGTACTAGCCGATCGTTGAACCACGGGACGACGTCACGGCCTGGGGTGTGCTCGCTGGGAAACGTTCCGCTGCCAATCAGGCAGATAGTTTTATCACGGCCACGCAGGCGACGGCAGCGGGACAGGTTCGCCAGCGGTTTCTGGCTTCGCAACGCATTTCTCTCGACCCGTTGCAGGATCATGCCCACTCGTTTGTAGAGTAGGTCGTTGGACTTCAGGAACAAATCGTCCCCCCAGCGGACCCATTCCTTGGACAGGCCAGGCAACGAGTCGACGATTTGCGCCGTTGCCCCATGGGTATTGATCAGCAGCACTTCGGGCGGCCTCAGGCTCAGGCTGCCGAAGTCGTCGATTTCCACGAGCCTTGGCCCGTAGGGTCTGGCTGTGTGAAGGTCGACCAGATAACGGGCAGATGCGTGCGCTTGGCTTGAGTGCACCCATTGAGTGACAACCCGTGGTTGCTGTTCCACACGCCGTAATTGGTAGCCAGGCTGTTTCCCCGGGTAGTTGCCTGCGAGGTTGGGCTTTACACGCGTCATGCCAGCACTGTAGTTCACCTTGCTCAGTGTTTTCCGGATGGCTTTCACGGCCGTACGCAGTTGACCAAGTGCACTTGCCGTCAATTGCAGGATCTTCAGCCCTGCGCTTGCCGATAGGTGTACCAGCCCGTAAAACGGGATGATCGTGCCTGCAATGTTGTGGCTGGCGACGATGGACAGTCGGGTGAATGACCGCGTCAGGTCGGGCACACTCAGGCGCGCGCTGATGTATGCTGCGCGGACGCCGGACCTGGAACCCTTGATGAGGGTGCGCAGGGCAACGGTTTGCAGCTGCTGCAGGGCGACACGGCTGGCGGACCCGATCTGTCTCAAGGGGGTGCCAATCATGATCAGGTCCATCAGGCTGGTTGCGATGCCTTGGCGTACCAGCCCAGGGCGGTCTTCCCTTATCCCCTGGATGAGGTCCTCTACCGGTTTCCAGAATGGAATCGCGGCCTTGAACAAGCTGTACAGCCGGTTCGGCGCCTCGCCTGCAGCCATGCCCCTGGCTTGCTGGCGAAGGCTGGCCGTGGCTGCCAGGAAGTGCGTTGCGCATGCCTGCGAGGCGAAACGGTCAAGCAGTTGCTTGAAGGAATGGCCCGTGCCCGGGATGCGAACGAGGGATTGGATGATGACGCTGGACCTCTGCCCGCTCCGTGGCACTGCCGGGCCTTGATAGGCATCCCAGTCCAGCGCCTGACGGGTGCCGACTTGCCAGCCAGAGTGGCTGTTCGAGCCTGACGGGTTGCCGTGGAATGGCTTGGGGTAGTGGATCTGGCCGCCTTCGCTGAAGTCAAGGTCGCCACGCCGGACAATTTCCCCCACCAGTGGGAACACTTCGTAGCAACGCCGTTTGCCTGATTTGACCACGCGCATCAGCAACCCGGCGCGACCGACCAGATGGCTGATGCCCGTAGTCTCGTCATGGGTGACCGTTCGGCCACTCGCCACCCTCACTTGAAACAGTTCAAGCTCAGCCTGTTCGATGAAGCGACGCTCTGAGGCAGGCAACTGAGCGAGCAGCTCCGTGAGTTGCCATTTCAGTGCGGTTTCGAAGTTGATGAGCCATGTGTCGAAATCACGCTCGAACCTGTCGCTGATATCCGGCAGGCCCAATGTCCCTAGGCTACGGCTGCCCGATGGGCTCCAAGTCGCGAGATCGCCGGCGACATAGACTTCCCAGGCAGGACGCGAGTGGGTTTTGTCCCAGGTGGTGAGACCCCCGACGCCCCTGATGGGCTCGGTCGAATAACACGGCGTCTCCGGGTCGATGTCAAACTTGCGCAATAGCGCCTTGGCTATCTCGAAACGCACGGGCATGGGAGTGGAAAGCTTGGCGACGCAGTCGAGCAACTGCGTCTGGTAGGCCTGGAAATGAGTATCCGCCTTTTTCACATCGGTTTCACTGAACGTCTCGTTGCGGGACTCGGCAATCTTGGTATTGGCCACTGCCCACTCCAGCACCGGCTGGCTTGAGGCGCTGTCAAACAGCGGCACAAAGTCAACTGGATGACTTTTTTTCAATGTGTGAGGCAGCAGCAGGATTTCCGTGCTCGACTTGCGGCGAGTGTCGCCTGGGCTGAGCAGTTCGCCGAGGTTCACGGCGCTCTGGAAATGGACCCAGCTTGCACTGCTGCGATAGACCATCTCGCCTGGCAGGTCGCTGATCTGCCAAGCCGCCGGGAAACGGGGCATGAGCAAGTAACGGGCAAGTGGCAGGTGGCTATGCTGGGTCAACACTTTGCTACTGAGCAGGTGCTCGTCCAGCGCGGTGAAGATCTCGTCGATGGTCATGCCCGTATGGCTGGCACTGGTGAAATCGAAGCCCAGCAGGTTGTTGTCCGGGGCCAGGGCCAAGGCCAGGCAGTGGCGCAACAGTTTCAGCCAGAGAATGGGAGACTGGGCTTCACTGGGGTCCGAGCCGAACCAATGCAAGGCTTTCTGAACGCGGGCCATGAGGTCACGCATGCACGACGCTTGTTCGGCGTCGGCCAGCAGCGTAGCCGGTTGGTGAATCTTGTCTGGGATATTCTGCTCTTTACCCCAGGCTGCCAGGATGGCGTCGAACAGAATGCCCTGGCCAGGTTCGAACGCAGCGGCCATCTCGTCGACAATCAGGCGATTCTGTTCGATGCTCAACAGCGGGTGAGCGTCGGCGCTATGGCGGATGAGGTGGTCGAACAGCAGTTCCTGCAGCTCACCCAGGTGCAAGTGCAACGCTTGAAGCTCTTTTGCCGAGGTCGGTATTGGCTGGCCAACCTGTGCGAGCGCCTTTACCGCCCACTGCTGTCTGCCGAAGTTTTCCGGCAACTCCAGTGTCGTGCAGTACTCGCGCAGGTGGGTGATATTGTCGAGTCTTGGCGTGTTCCACGCGGCGTAGGGTGGAACGAAGGGAGTCGTATTGACGTTCATGGCTGGAACCTGAGAAGGGTGGGGCCTCAAGTTCAGCAACAGTCAACCGGCCTGGTGTGTTAGTTATCCATGCAATTGCCAAGGCTGCGCTCGCGCTCCACCCACTTTGGCAGCACTGGCGACTCGAACCGCTCCATCCCGTCCAGCAATTCATCGGCGTGCTGCGCCAGCAGCAACATCGCCCGATGCTGTGGGCGCACGAAGCCTTCTGCGACGATATGGTCGAGGAACCCGCCCAGCTTCTCGTAGAAGCCATCCACATCGAGCAAGCCCAGTGGCTTGGCGTGATAGCCCAGTTGCCCCCAGGTCCATGTTTCAAACAACTCTTCCAGCGTGCCCAGCCCACCCGGCAGGGCAATGAACGCATCGCTCAGCTCGGCCATGCGTGCCTTGCGCGCGTGCATGCCGTCGACCACTTCCAGGCGGCTGAGGCCCTTGTGGCCGATTTCGGCATTCATCAGGCTTTCCGGGATGATCCCGATCACTTCGCCACCGGCTGCCATGGCCGCGTCGGCAACGGTGCCCATCAGGCCAACCGCGCCACCGCCATAGACCAGGGTCAGGCCGCGGCGGGCAATCGCCTGGCCCAGCGCAACGGCCGCTTCACGATAGGCAGGGTTGGCGCCGATGCTGGCGCCGCAGAACACACAAACGGAACGTACGGGCATTGCTCATCTCCAGTCACTCAGGCTGACAGGGTAAGGCCCATGCCCTGCAGTTCCAAGGCAGGTTTCATTCCGGACGGGAGAATTCGCAGATTGCACCGGTGGCGCCATGGGCATAGGCCGCCAGCAGGCTGTTCATCAGGCTACCTAGGGTCATTTCGTATTGCTCCTAAATGAGAGGTTGTCCCATCGTCCAATAAAAGGGCATGATGTGCTCTTGAATTGGTTGTATACAATCGATTGAACAATTCTACTGGCTGACCGCTTGACACCCCCTTGACCCATATCAGCAAGGGGCTGAACGGTTTCAGGCAGTCTCGCAATTGATAAAACCCTGCCAAGGAGATTCATGATGTTTGCGAAAGCTGTAGCGGTATCCCTGCTGACCCTCGCCAGCGCCTCTGTCTTCGCAGCCGAGTGCTCGGTAACTGTCGACTCGACCGACCAGATGTCCTTCAACACCAAGGAAATCGTCATCGACAAGAGCTGCAAGCAATTCACTGTGAACCTGGAGCATTCGGGCAAACTGCCGAAGAACGTCATGGGCCACAACATTGTCATCAGCAAGGCAGCTGATATGCAGCCGATCGCTACCGAAGGCCTGAGCGCTGGTATCGATAAGGCCTATCTGAAAGAGGGTGACGAGCGTGTCATCGCTCACACCAAGATCATTGGCGCGGGCGAAAAAGATTCTGTGACCTTTGATGTGTCCAAGTTGGCAGCTGGCACAGACTACGGCTTCTTCTGCTCGTTCCCAGGCCACATCTCGATGATGAAAGGCACGGTCGTCGTCAAGTAATCAAAGCTGTGTAGGCTGTTCGGGCCTATTCGCGGGCTTGCCCGCTCCCACAGGTACACCACAATGCTCAGCAACTGGTGTACCTGTGGGAGCGGGCGAGCCCGCGAAGCTTTCAAGGGGCGAACGGCAGTTCGCGCTTGTGCTGGGTCTTGCGGTAGGTGGCGACGATGATGTCGAACGCTTCCTGGTCAACCGGCAGCCCATGCAGGAAGGCATCGATCTGCTGGTAGGTCACGCCATGGGACGCTTCATCCGGCTTGCCCGGCTCGAGGTCTTCCAGGTCTGCGGTCGGCACCTTCTCCACCAGTGATTCCGGCGCACCAAAGCTGCGCGCAATCGCCCGCACCTGGTTTTTCACCAGCCCGCTCAGCGGCGCCAGGTCGCATGCCCCATCGCCGAACTTGGTAAAGAAGCCCATCACCGCTTCGGCAGCGTGGTCGGTGCCGATCACCAGGCCCCCGCGTGCACCGGCCAGGGTGTACTGGGCAATCATGCGGGTGCGTGCCTTGACGTTACCGACGACGAAATCCACCAAGGTCGGCGAACCGTTCTTCAGTTCCTCCACTTCGCCAGCCAGGGCTTTTACCGCCGGGGCGATATCGATGGTGTGTACTTCATCGGCCTTGATCACCTCCAGGCAGGCCTGGGCGTCATGTTCGTCATGCTGGACATGGTAAGGCAGGCGCACCGCGATGAAGGTATAGGCCTTGTCACCGGTCTCGGCGCGCAGCTCGTTGATGGCGCGTTGGGCGAGCAGGGCCGCGGTCAGCGAGTCGACGCCGCCGCTGATGCCCAGCACCAGGGTCTTGAGCCGGGCGTTGGCCAGGCAATCCTTGATGAACGCCACGCGCCGGGCCACTTCGGCCTCGAGCGCGGCGGCGTCGGCGAACGGCGGCTGTACCTTCAGCGCCTGGGCAATCTCTTGCTGAACCGCTTGCATGGGTTACTCCTTGCTGGGGACTTTGAATACGTGGCGCATATAGGCGACGAAGTTCTCGTCGCGGCATTGGGTCTTGGCGGCTTCGTCGGAAATCTTCGCCACTGGCGCGCCATTGCAGTCGGTCATTTTAAGCACGATGCTCATCGGCGCCACGCCCGGGATGTCACAGGTGAGGTTGGTGCCGATGCCAAAGCTCACGTTGATGCGACCGCGCAGGGCGCGGAAGATTTCCAGGGAACGGGTCAGGTTGAGACCATCGGAGAACACCAGGGTCTTGGTCATCGGGTCGATACCCAGTTTCTGGTAGTGGGCGATGGCCTTTTCTGCCCAGGCCACCGGTTCGCCGGAGTCATGCCGCAAGCCGTCGAACAGCTTGGCGAAGTACAGGTCGAAATCGCCGAGGAAGGCATCCATGGTGATGCAGTCGGTCAGGGCGATGCCGAGCAGGCCGCGGTACTCGCGCACCCAGCAGTCCAGCGCGGCGATCTGGCTGTCGATCAGCCGCGGGCCGAGTTGCTGGTGGGCCATGATCCATTCGTGGGCCATGGTGCCCAGCGGCTTGATATCCAGTTTCCATGCCAGGTCGACGTTGCTAGTGCCGACGAAGCGGGCCGGGAAGTCGTCGCGCAGTACGCGCACCACTTCTTCCTGCACCCGGCTGGAAAAGCGTCGGCGGGTGCCGAAGTCGGCCACCTGCAGTTCGGCCAGTTCCTCGGTGCTGGCATGCGCGCGCAGCCAGTCGAACTTGCGGTATAGCTGGTCGCGGGCTTCGGCAAGGCGCATGCGGGGGTGCAGGTGGCGGTTGCGCACCTCGCTGATGATTGCCAGCAATGGCACTTCGAACAGAATCACGTGCAGCCAGGGGCCTTTCAGGCGCAGGAACAGTTGATCGTTCTCTATCCCCAGGCGCACGTAACGCAGGTTGAAGCGGAACAGGCGCAGAAAGCGCAGGAAGTCAGGCTTGAGAAAGCTGATGCGTTCCAGAAAGGCCAACTGGCCGTCATCCAGGGTGAGGTCGCTGAGCTTTTCCAGCTGCTGGCGGATCTCGCCAAGATAGGGGCGCAGGTCCTCGCCGTTGCGGCAGCGGAATTCCCATTCGACGTCGGCGTCCGGGTAGTTGTGCAGCACGCCCTGCATCATCGTCAGTTTGTAGAAGTCGGTGTCGAGCAGGTTGTGCACGATGCGCTCGGCGAATGCGCTCTCGCTCATCAAAGGGGCTCCGGAAGCGGCGAATGGCGGACATTGTGCCAGCCTTTTGCGCCTCGTGTGGCTGTTCCGGCCTCTTCGCGGGCTTGCCCGCTCCCACAGGAACACCACCGAGCTCAGGAACGGTGCAATACCTGTGGGAGCGGGCGAGCCCTCGAAGAGGCCGGAACAGCCAAAACAGCGTGTTTTTCGGTGCGCGCGCAGGCCTTGTAACGGTGCTGCCTGTAGCAGTCGCGCACCAGCGGTGTGCAGTTCGGTGACGTCCGCTGTTACAGGCCGGTTGCACGTAAACACTTGCCGGGGTTGCAATGATGGCACACGACGGTTGCTCCTTGTCTGTACGTGCGGTGGCGCCCGCCGCGTGGCAGACGGTTGCACGCTCAATAAAGAAAAGGCCGTCGGTCGCCTGCAGGCGCCCTGCGCGGTGTGTTTTCCCGCAACCCAAAAGCGCTGGCACGGCCCTTGCTCTGAGCACAGTGCTGAGAAGTTGTAGTGCCAACCAAAAAAACTCTAGGAGCACCACCTCATGTCGCAGACGTTTTACAAGAAAGGTTTCCTGGCTCTGGCCGTAGCTACGGCACTGGGTGTTTCTTCGTATGTTCAGGCCGACATCAAGATCGGTGTAGCGGGCCCGATGACCGGGGCAAACGCAGCGTTTGGCGAGCAGTACATGAAAGGTGCGCAGGCAGCGGCCGACAAGATCAACGCCGCCGGTGGCGTGAATGGCGAGAAAATCGTCCTGGTCAAGGGCGATGACGCCTGCGAACCGAAGCAGGCCGTGGCCGTGGCCAACCGCCTGGTCGACCAGGACAAGGTGGTCGGCGTGGTCGGCCACTTCTGTTCTTCCAATACCATCCCGGCTTCCGAGGTGTACGACGAGGCTGGCGTGATCGCCATCACCCCTGGCTCTACCAACCCGCAGGTGACCGAGCGCGGCCTTTCCGCCATGTTCCGCATGTGCGGGCGTGACGACCAGCAGGGTATCGTCGCTGGCGACTACATCGTCGACGTGCTCAAGGGCAAGAAGGTCGCGGTGTTGCACGACAAGGACACCTACGGCCAGGGCCTGGCCGACGCGACCAAGGCGCAGCTGGAAAAACGCGGTGTCAAGCCGGTGCTGTACGAAGGCCTGACCCGTGGCGAGAAGGACTTCAGCGCCGTGGTCACCAAGATCCGCTCCACCGGTGCCGACGTGGTGTACTTCGGTGGCCTGCACCCGGAAGCCGGCCCGCTGGTGCGCCAGCTGCGCGAGCAGGGCCTGAAGGACGTCAAGTTCATGTCCGATGACGGCATCGTCACCGACGAACTGGTGTCCACCGCAGGCGGCGCGCAGTACGTCGATGGCGTGTACATGACCTTTGGTGCCGACCCGCGCCTGCTGCCGGACAGCAAGGCGGTGGTGGAGGAGTTCCGCAAGAACGGCACCGAGCCGGAAGGCTACACCCTGTATGCCTACGCCTCGCTGCAGGCCCTGGCCGCTGCCTTCAACGGCGCCAAGTCGAACAAGGGCGAAGACGCTGCCGAGTGGCTCAAGGCCAACCCGGTGCAGACCGTCATGGGCGAGAAGAAGTGGGACAAGAAGGGTGACCTGACCGTGTCCGACTACGTGGTCTACCAGTGGGATGCCCAAGGCAAGTACCACCAGCTGGAAAAACAAAAATAACAACGGCCCACGGCCCGGGTTCACGCCCGGGCCCAAGCCCCGCGGTACCTGTCTTTATCCGTAGATCTGCACAGTACTGCGCTGCGAGGGCCGCCTAGTCGCAAGGCCCGCCGTGGTCGGCGCTCGTGCAATCTCAATCAGGTGAGATTGCGTTATGGATGGTATTTTCCTGCAGCAACTGGTCAACGGCCTGACCCTCGGGTCGGTCTATGGCCTGATCGCCATCGGCTACACAATGGTCTATGGCATCATCGGCATGATCAACTTCGCGCACGGCGAGGTGTACATGATTTCCGCGTACCTCGCGGCAATCAGCCTGGCATTGCTGGCTTACTTCGGTATCGAGTCGTTCCCCCTGCTGATGCTGGGCACCCTGTTGTTCACCATCGTCGTCACCGGTGTGTACGGCTTCACCATTGAACGCATCGCCTACAAACCCCTGCGCAACTCCACCCGGCTGGCACCGCTGATCAGTGCCATCGGCATTTCGCTGATCCTGCAGAACTACGCGCAGATCAGCCAGGGCGCCCGCCAGCAAGGCGTGCCGACCCTGCTCGAAGGCGCCTGGCGCGTCGAAGTAGGCACCGGCTTCGTGCAGCTGACCTACACCAAGATCTTCATCCTGGTGGCCGCATTCGTGGGCATGGGCCTGCTCACCTACGTGATCAAGTACACCAAGCTCGGCCGCATGTGCCGGGCTACCCAGCAAGACCGCAAGATGGCCTCGATCCTCGGCATCAACACCGACCGGGTGATCTCCTACGTGTTCGTCATCGGTGCGGTGATGGCCGCCCTGGCCGGCGTGCTGATCACCATGAACTACGGCACCTTCGACTTCTATGCCGGCTTCATCATCGGCATCAAGGCGTTCACCGCCGCGGTGCTCGGCGGGATCGGCTCGCTGCCTGGCGCCATGCTCGGCGGGATCATCCTGGGTATTTCCGAGTCGCTGTTCTCTGGCCTGATCAACTCCGACTACAAGGACGTGTTCAGCTTCTCGCTGCTGGTGATGATCCTTATCTTCCGCCCGCAAGGCCTGCTGGGTCGCCCGCTCGTGGCTAAGGTGTGAACATGTCCATTGCCAAAACTGCCGTTGTTCCCGAAACCAAGGGTTTCGACCTTAAACGCAGCCTGCTGGAGACCATCGTCGCCGGCCTGCTGGCACTCATCGTGTTTGGCCCGGTCGTCGGTGTGGTCCTCGATGGCTACAGCTTCAATGCCGAGCCGCGTCGCGTGGCCTGGCTGGTCGGCGGCGTGATGCTGGGGCGCTTCCTGCTCAGCCTGTACCTGCAGACTGCCGCCGGCACCCGCATGCTGCAGGGCTTCGAGAGCGGAGGCTCGGGTGTACATGTGCGCGCGCCGGGCTACGTGTCGCGCCTGCGCTACATCATCCCGGCGCTGGTGGTGATTGCCATCGTCTTCCCGATCTTCGCCAACAAGTACCTGTTGACCGTGGTCATCCTTGGCCTGATCTACGTACTGCTCGGCCTCGGCCTGAACATCGTGGTCGGCCTGGCCGGCCTGCTCGACCTCGGCTACGTGGCGTTCTATGCCATCGGCGCCTACGGCCTGGCGCTGGGCTACCAGTACCTCGGCCTGGGCTTCTGGAGCGTGCTGCCACTGGCGGCCATCGCAGCAGCGCTGGCGGGCTGTATCCTCGGCTTCCCGGTGCTGCGGATGCACGGTGACTATCTGGCGATCGTGACCCTGGGCTTCGGTGAGATCATTCGCCTGGTACTGAACAACTGGCTGTCGTTCACCGGTGGCCCGAACGGCATGCCGGCGCCGTCGCCGACCTTCTTCGGCCTGGAGTTCGGCCGCCGGGCCAAGGACGGTGGGGTACCGATCCATGAGTTCTTCGGCTTCGAATACAACGCCAACCTCAAGTTCGTGTTCATCTACGCGGTGCTGTTCATGGTCGTGCTGGCGGTGCTGTACATCAAGCACCGCCTGACCCGCATGCCGGTCGGCCGGGCCTGGGAAGCACTGCGCGAGGACGAGATCGCCTGCCGCTCGATGGGCCTGAACCATGTGTTGGTGAAACTCTCGGCGTTTACCCTGGGCGCCTCCACGGCTGGCCTGGCGGGGGTGTTCTTCGCGACCTACCAGGGCTTCGTCAACCCGTCGTCGTTCACCTTCTTCGAGTCGGCACTGATCCTGGCCATCGTCGTGCTCGGCGGCATGGGCTCGACCGTGGGCGTGGTCATTGCGGCCTTCGTCCTGACCGTGGCGCCAGAGCTGCTGCGCAGCTTCTCGGAATACCGGGTGCTGCTGTTCGGTGTGCTCATGGTGCTGATGATGATCTGGCGACCGCGTGGGCTGATCCGCATCAGCCGTACCGGTGTGACCCCGCGTAAAGGAGTGGCGCCATGAGCGACGATATCATTCTCTCGGTCGACAACCTGATGATGCAGTTCGGTGGCATCAAGGCGCTCAGCGATGTCAGCCTGAAGGTCAAGCGCAACCAGATCTTCGCCCTGATCGGCCCCAACGGCGCCGGCAAGACCACGGTGTTCAACTGCCTCACCGGCTTCTACAAGGCCAGCGGCGGGCGCATCGAGCTGAATGTGCGCGGCAGCCACACCAATGTCATCCAGCTGCTCGGCGAGCGTTTCCAGGCTGCGGACTTCGTCTCGCCGGCGCGCTTTGCCAACCGCCTGTACTACAAGATGTTCGGCGGTACCCACCTGGTCAACCGCGCCGGCCTGGCACGGACCTTCCAGAACATTCGCCTGTTCAAGGAAATGTCGGTGGTGGAAAACCTGCTGGTGGCCCAGCACATGTGGGTCAACCGCAACCTGCTGGCCGGGGTGCTCAACACCAAGGCCTACCGCAAGGCTGAAAGCGATGCGCTGGACCATGCATTCTACTGGTTGGAGGTGGTCGACCTGGTCGATTGCGCCAACCGCCTGGCCGGTGAATTGTCGTACGGCCAGCAGCGCCGCCTGGAAATCGCCCGGGCCATGTGCACGCGGCCGAAGATCATCTGCCTGGACGAACCGGCGGCTGGCCTGAACCCGCAGGAAACCGAGGCCCTCAGCCGCATGATCCGCGTGCTGCGCGACGAGCACGACATCACCGTGGTGCTGATCGAGCACGACATGGGCATGGTCATGAGCATCTCCGACCATATCGTGGTGCTCGACCACGGCAACGTGATTGCCGAAGGCGCGCCGCAGGATATCCGCCACAACCCGACGGTGATCGCCGCCTACCTGGGTGCCGATGAAGAGGAACTGGTATGACTGCACCCATTCTCGAACTGAAGGACCTGGACGTGTTCTACGGGCCGATCCAGGCGCTGAAAAAGGTGTCGATGCACATCAACGAGGGCGAGACGGTCAGCCTGATCGGCGCCAACGGTGCCGGCAAGTCGACCTTGCTGATGTCGATTTTCGGCCAGCCGCGGGCAGCGTCGGGGCATATCGTCTATCGCGGCACCGACATTACCCGCAAATCGTCGCACTACATCGCTTCCAACGGCATCGCCCAGTCGCCGGAAGGGCGCCGGGTGTTCCCCGACATGACCGTCGAGGAAAACCTCATGATGGGCACCATCCCCATCGGCGACAAGCATGCCGACGAAGACATGCAGCGCATGTACGAGCTGTTCCCGCGGCTGAAGGAGCGGCGTAACCAGCGGGCCATGACCATGTCCGGTGGCGAGCAGCAGATGCTGGCGATTGCCCGGGCGCTGATGAGCCGTCCGAAGTTGTTGCTGCTGGACGAGCCATCGCTGGGGCTGGCGCCGATCGTGGTCAAGCAGATCTTCTCGACCCTGCGCGAACTGGCCAAGACCGGGATGACCATCTTCCTGGTGGAGCAGAACGCCAACCATGCACTGAAACTCTCGGACCGGGCCTATGTGATGGTCAACGGGCAGATTCGCATGACCGGCACAGGGCAGGAGCTGCTGGTCAACGAGGAAGTGCGCAACGCTTATCTGGGCGGTCATTGAGTGGTATCCGGGGCTGCAAACGCAGCCCCGTTCGCTATGTGGACAACCTGTTTCACATCGTTCCGGAATTACTCCACAAGCGCGTCGCAAGCCATTGTTTGCACAGGCTGATATTGTCCACGGTTAATGTGGAGCCGCCTGTGGAAAACATGGTGGCACCTGGCGCGAGCCCTTGAAAAGCAAGGGTTGCAGCTGCATGGTTATTTTTTGATCAGAAGCCTTCTCTGGGTGATTTTCACTGCTCTGGCGAGCCCTGCAGCCTCGGCCAACGCAGCGAACAGCCTGTGGATAACTCTGTGAAAAACCCTTGGACAGACCGCTGCACGCGGCATGCTTGAAAGCCTTGCGCCATCACCTTGAAGATATCCACCGACCCCGCCACGCTGAAAGGGTTCCGCCCAGCAGACAAGTTGCCCCCAATCCATGGGGAAAGTCTTGTGGATAACATGCGCATAGCTGGCGCCGCGCCCTCTGCTGCAAGGGTTTGCCGGTTATGAACAAAAAATGACCAGGGGCCTCGACGGCTTGCTGCCAGCGCCCGGCGCGGGCATGCTGCAAAGTTGCCGATGACAACCTACCGTGAGGAACAGAGCATGACGTCCACCGTATTCATCACTGGCGCGACTTCCGGTTTCGGCGAGGCGACTGCTCGCCGCTTTGCCGAGGCCGGCTGGAAACTGGTCCTCACGGGTCGTCGCAAGGAGCGCCTGGACGCCCTGTGCGCCGAGCTGTCAGCCAAGACCGAAGTGCATGGGCTGGTGCTCGACGTGCGGGATCGCAAGGCCATGGAGCAAGCCATCGCCAACCTGCCGGCAGGCTTCGACAAGTTGCGAGGGCTGGTCAACAATGCCGGCCTCGCGCTGGGCGTGGATGCGGCGCAGAACTGCAGCCTGGACGACTGGGAAACCATGGTCGATACCAACATCAAGGGGCTGATCTACACCACCCGCCTGCTGCTGCCACGCCTGATCGCCCATGGCCGCGGCGCCTCGATCCTCAACGTGGGCTCGGTGGCAGGCAACTACCCGTACCCGGGCAGCAACGTGTATGGCGGTACCAAGGCGTTCGTCGGCCAGTTCTCGCTGAGCCTGCGCTGCGACCTGCGCGGCACCGGGGTGCGCGTGAGCAACATCGAGCCGGGCCTGTGCGAGAGTGAATTCTCGCTGGTGCGCTTCGGCGGCGACCAGGCCAAGTACGATGCGACTTACGCCGGTGCCGAGCCAATCCAGCCGCAGGACATCGCCGAGACCATTTTCTGGATCCTCAACCAGCCGGCGCACATCAACATCAACAGCCTGGAGCTGATGCCGGTTAGCCAGGACTGGGCAGGGTTCTCGATCGACCGGTCAGCCAAGGGTTGAGTTTCCACCTGGTCGGCTAGTGCGCCCTTTGTAGCAGCGGCCTTGTGTCGCGAAAGGGCTGCGAAGCAGCCCCGGCAATTTGTGCATATACGTTGAAACCCCGGGGCTGCTCTGCAGCCCTTTCGCGACACAAGGCCGCTGCTACAGGGGCAATGCGCATCTACGGGCCGCTGCAGCGTCAGCCCAGGCGTTGCAAGCCTTCCAGGCACGTCGCTAGGTGGTAGGGGGTGGTCGAAGGCATATCATGCCGGCTGACCGCTCCCTCGCCGTCCCGGCACTCATACCAGCCCGCTTGCCGCAGGAACCGCGCTTCCAGCGCCTGCAACTGCCCCGCCAGCTTCGCCTCGCCCCCCGCACGCAGCACCAGCGCCCGCAGGTATTCCGCCTGCGCCCAGATGCGCTGGGTGGCATCCAGTACCTGGCCATCCACAGCCAGCATCGCCACCACTGCCCCATCCTTCACCCCGTACTGCTCGGCAAAGCCGAACGCCCGGTCGATGGAGGCATGCAGCGGCGTGCCACGCAGCAGCGGCGAGGTATGCAGTAGATAGAACCACTCGAACTGGTGCCCTGGTTCGAACCAGTTATCCACAGCACCGCGGGGTTTTTCCAGCATCAGGCCATGGGCCGGCTCGATGAAGTGCGCCTGCAGGGCTTCGCACAGCTGCAGCAGCGACTGCCGGGTATGTTCGTCTTCACGTACTGCCAGCACTTGCAGGAACGCTTCGGCCAGATGCATCTGTGGGTTCTGCAGCGGGCCGCTGCCCAGGTCGGCCCAATCTTCGCCCAGGCTGGCTTCGTACAGGCCATCGTCACGGGCGAACTGCTGGTCGATGATGTCCAGCGCTGCATTCAAGGTGGACTCCACCAGGCTTTCGCGCACCTTGCCCCAGTAGTGCGCGCAGGCGAACACGATGAAGGCATGGGTATACAGGTCCTTGCGCCGGTCCAGCGGCTTGCCCTGGGCGTCGATACTGTAGAACCAGCCACCGTGTTCGGCGTCGTGGAAGTGCTTCTGCAACGAGCGGAACAGGGCCGCCGCGCGTTCGGCGGCGCCGGGCTGTCCGATGCGGCTGCTGAACAGGTACAGCTGGCGCGCGCAGGCCATGGCCCGGTAGCGCTGCACCGGCAACGGCCGCTGCTCGGCGTCCAGGGCTTCGTAGGGCAGGGCCATGTCGGCGTTCCAGCCCGGGCCTTGCCACAACGGCACGATGCGTTCGGCGAAATGCTGGTTGAAGCGGGCCAGTTCGGGCAGGGTGTGGCGGGGGTTGGACATTTAGGCGCTCGTCGCTGTCGGGCAGGGCGCCATGGTAGCAGAACTGGGGTTTTCGGTAGCCTGTGCCGGCAAAGAGGCCAGTACCGGCAACGATCAGCCCGGGTTGCCCAACCCCTGCCAGTGCCGCGCGCCGACGAAGATGAAGCGCAACTGCTGGGTGATCTTTTCCTGCGGCGTCAACGCCTGTGGATAACCTGGCTCCGGGCTGTCGATCAGTTCCGGCAGGGTGGCGAACACGGTCTTCACCACCAGGTCGGCCATCACCGCCAGCGCCGCGCCGTCCAGATGCTGCCAGCGCTTCATCCGCGCAAGGTCAGTGGCCAGGTCGTCGCTGATGTCCTGGCGCAGGCGGGCAATGGCCTGGCGAACTGCCTGCGACCCGCCGTACTGCTCGCGGGCGAGGAACAGGAACTGTGCGCGGTGGGCGGCGACCACGTCGAGGAAGATACGCACCGAGGCATCGGTAATGCCGCCCAGCTCGAATTCGTTGTGGCGCACCAGGCGGATGGTCTGGCGGAACGTGGCGTCGACCTCGGCCACCAGGGCCAGGCCCAGGGCGTCCATGTCGGAGAAATGCCGGTAGAAGCCGGTGGGCACGATGCCGGCGGTCTTCGCCACTTCGCGCAGGCTGATACTGCCGAAACCACGGCCGCTCTCCATGAGCTGGCAGGCGGCATCAAGCAGGGCCTGGCGGGTCTGTAGCTTCTGTTCGGCGCGCGGCAGCATGGTGCGAGCTTCTGTGACGGTGAGGCTGGGCACTCTAGTGAAAAAAACAAAGCCCGGTCAATGGACCGGGCCTGGAGGGGAGGCGGTGTTGCGACAGAGATTGTTCTTTTCGGCCATGGTGATCAGCTCACACGGCTGATTTCGACCAGGCGATCGGAACCACCTTCGGCAACGCGGCCAGAGCGTTCGATCAGGCGATCGGAGCCACCTTCGGCGACACGGCCAGTGCGTTCGATCAGGCGATCGGAACCACCTTCGGCAACGCGGCCAGTGCGTTCGATCAGGCGATCGGAGCCACCTTCGGCAACGCGGCCAGTGCGTTCGATCAGGCGATCGGAGCCACCTTCGGCAACACGGCCAGTGCGTTCGATCAGGCGATCGGAGCCACCTTCGGCAACGCGGCCAGTGCGTTCGATCAGGCGATCGGAGCCACCTTCGGCAACGCGGCCAGTACGTTCGATCAGGCGATCGGAGCCACCTTCGGCAACAGTCTTCAGCGGCTGGGCGATCTCGGCAGCGCTGGAGCGCGATTCGGCCGTCAGGTGTTGCTCGTCGGCTGGCAAGGCAAAAGCGTTGGCAGCCAGAATGGACAGGGTCAGGGTCAGCAGGTGGCGTTTCATGATTTCGGTGCTCCTCTCGGGGGCTGGAAAGTGGGTACGGAGCCAATGCTACGCCGGGTAACGCCAGAGAGAAGTTCATACGGGTAATGGTAACAATCGACCAGATTGATAGAGATCTCGAACGGCTCTAGAACAAGGTTTACGGCTTGAATGATGGCTTTTTGCGATTGCTGCAGGCCGGTTACACATCCAGCCTGACGCGACGAATTGCTGAACAAATGGCCAGGAAAAACTTCGTTATCATGGGCCAACCATAAAACCCCGCGGGTTTTCGTCAGTCCGAGATATTGAATGCCCCGCTGCGCCTGTTTCTGTGCCATACCGCAAGGAGAATCACGCAATGACGCGTCCCGCCAGAATCCTCGTCTGGACCTTCACCAGCCTGCTCACCTTGTTGGCGATCCTGGTGGTGGTCATCGCCACCTTCGACTGGAACCGCGTCAAACCCCTGCTCAACGACAAAGTCTCAGAAGCCCTGCAACGGCCCTTCGCGATCAATGGCAACCTCGCCGTCGAGTGGCGCACCGAAGCGCAAGAGGGCGGCTGGCGTGCCTGGGTACCCTGGCCGCATTTCATTGCCGAGGACCTGAGCCTGGGCAACCCGGCGTGGCTCAACGAGCAGAAGATGGTCGGCCTGGAACGTGTGGCGTTCCGCCTGGCGCCGTTACCGTTGCTGTTCCGGCAGATCAGCATCCCGCGCATCGACCTGACCAAACCCACTGCCAGCCTGACCCGTCTGGCCGATGGCCGCGCCAACTGGACCTTCGACTTCGGCCCCAAGGATGACAACGCCGAACCTTCGAAATGGCAGCTGGACATCGGCGCCATCGGCTTTGACCAGGGCAATGTCAGTTTCGATGACCAAACCCTGAAAACCAGCATGAAGGTGCAGATCGACCCGCTGGGCAAGCCAATACCGTTCAGTGACATCGTCGGCAAGGCCAGGGCCGAGAAGGCCGGTGCAGCGCAGGATTACGCCTTCGGCCTGAAGGTGCAGGGCCGCTACAAAGGCCAGCCGGTGGCCGGCTCCGGCAAGATTGGCGGCCTGCTGGCCCTGCAGGACGCCAGCCAACCGTTCCCGCTGCAGGCCGATGTGCGTATCGCCGACACCCATGTGGTGCTCGCCGGTACCCTGACCGACCCGCGCAACCTGGGCGCCCTCGACCTGCGCCTGCGCCTGTCCGGGGCCAGCCTGGGCAACCTCTACCCGCTGACCGGTGTGACCCTGCCGGACACCCCGGCCTATTCCACCGATGGCCACCTCAGCGCCAACCTGCACGCGGCGCAAGGGGCGACCTTCGATTACCAGGGCTTCAACGGCCAGATCGGTGACAGCGATATCCATGGCGACCTGGTCTTCGTTGCCAGCCAGCCACGGCCCAGGCTGTCGGGCAACCTGGTATCCAATCAATTGCTGTTCAAGGACCTGGCGCCACTGATCGGTGCCGACTCCAATGCCGAACAGAAAACCCGTGGTGGCGCCGGCAAGCAGCCGCAAGGCAAGGTTCTGCCGGTGGAGGAGTTCCGCACCGAGCGCTGGCGTGCCATGGATGCCGACGTCACCTTTGCCGGCAAGCGCATCGTGCACAGCGCGCAATTGCCCTTCAATGACCTGTCGGCCCACGTGATCCTGGAAGATGGCCTGCTGCGCCTGGAACCCCTGCGTTTTGGCGTGGCCGGTGGCAACCTGGCCTCGCAGATCCGCCTGGATGGCCGCAACGTGCCGCTGCAGGGGCGTGCCCGGTTGACCGCGCGGGGCTTCAAGCTCAAGCAGCTGTTCCCTGGTTTTGCGCCAATGCAGACCAGCTTTGGCGAGTTGAATGGCGATGCCGACATCACAGGCCGGGGTAACTCGGTAGCTGCGCTGCTGGGTACGGCCAATGGCGACCTGCGCATGCTGGTCAACGATGGCGCTATCAGCCGGAGCCTGATGGAGATTGCCGGGTTGAACGTGGGCAACTACGTGGTCGGCAAGCTGTTCGGCGATGAAGACGTGAAGATCAATTGCGCAGCAGCCGATGTCGGCATCAAGGATGGGTTGGCGACCACGCGCCTGTTCATCTTCGATACCGAGAACGCGATCATCTACATCAACGGCACGGCCAATTTCGCCAGCGAGCAGCTGGACCTGAAAATCACCCCGGAATCGAAAGGGCTGCGGCTGTTCTCGCTGCGCTCGCCGCTGTACGTGCGCGGGCCGTTCGCCAAGCCCAGTGCCGGGGTGCAGGCGGTGCCGCTGGCATTGCGCGGGGCGGGGATGGTGGCGCTGGGCGTGGTGGCCGGGCCGGCGGCGGGCTTGCTGGCGTTGGTTGCCCCCAGCAGCGGGGATGACCCGAACCAATGCACGCCGCTGTTGCAGCAGATGAAGGCGGGCAAGGCGCCAGCTGCGGTGAAAGGCAAGCAATGAGGGGGCCGCGTTGCGGCCCATCGCCGGCGAGCCAGCTCCCACAGGTACCGCGCCGGCTTCGACTTGACGCGACACCTGTAGGAGCGGCTTCAGCCGCGATCACCGGCACAGCCGCGATCACCGGCACAGCCGGTGCCATCCACCACGCCGCCTGCTTCGCGGATGAATCCGCTCCTACAGTTGACGCCGTACCAGTAGGAGCGGCTTCAGCCGCGATCACCGGCACAGCCGGTGCCCCCCACCGCGCCGCCTGCTTCGCGGATAAATCCGCTCCTACAGTTGACGTGGTACCGGTAGGAGGGCGCTGGGCTGCCGAGCAGCCCCTGGCAATTACAACCCTTGCAGCAGATCGGACATATCGTCCGCGTGTTCTTCTTCCTGGGCCAGGATGTCCTCGAAGATCCGCCGCGTGGTCGGGTCCTTGTCACCGATGTACTGGATGATCTCGCGGTAGCTGTCGATGGCGATGCGCTCTGCCACCAGGTCCTCCAACACCATCTCCTTCAGCGTGGTACCCGCCACGTACTGGGCGTGCGAGTTCTTGCTGAGGTTGTCCGGGTTGAAGTCCGGTTCGCCGCCCAGCTGCACGATACGCTCGGCGAGCCTGTCGGCGTGTTCGGCTTCCTGGTTGGCATGCTCCAGGAATTCTTCGGCCGCTATGCTGGCTTTCACCCCCGAAGCCATGAAGTAGTGGCGCTTGTAGCGCAGCGTGCACACCAGTTCGGTCGCCAGGGCTTCGTTGAGCAGGCGGATGATGCGCTCACGGTCGGCGTGGTAGCCCTCGGTCACGGCGCCGTTCTCGACGTGCTGGCGGGCACGCTGGCGCAGGGTTTGCACATCGGTCAGTTCAATCGCAGTCATGTTCATCTCCGAAAGCATCAAGGTGGTCATGGCGTGTCCTGTGGGTGTCATGCGCCGTGGGCGGCGTCGCTGTCTTCCTGGCGTTGCTTGCAGGTCTTGAAGCCTTTGGCATCGACATGGCCAGTGGCGTCGAAGCGCACGTAATAGGGCTGCTGGTGGCCGTCGCGGTTGAGGATGTAGTCGTTGCAGGTACCGCCGTGAGGCAGGTCGGTCACGTTGGATGGGCTACCGCCGATAGCGATGACCTTCTGCATGGTCATGCCATTTTCCACCTGCTTGACCAGCGGTTCGTCGCGGTAGGTGACGTAATCCACGGGGTTTTCCGGGCGGCTGCCACAGGCGGCGAGGGTGGCGCTAGCCAGGAGGATTGCCAGGGTCTGTTTGTACATGGTCCCGCTCCTTGCAAAGGGTCTGTTGGCTTTGGAACCGCAGCGGGTGGCCAGAGTTCGATTGCGCTGTTCATCAGGGCCGCTGTAGTGTGGGTCGGTCGTCCACGGAAAGGGGCTGGCCATGCCACAGGAATTGACCACGCGATACCCGTTGGTGCTGGTGCCGGGCATGCTGGGGTTCGTGCGGGTGGTGCTCTACCCCTACTGGTTCGGCATTGTGCCGGCACTGCGCAAGGGCGGGGCGCAGGTGTTCCCGGTGCAGGTTTCGCCGCTGCATTGCAGCGAGGTGCGCGGCGAGCAACTGCTGGCAATCATCGAAGACATCTGCCAGCGCCACAATGTCGAAAAGGTCAACCTCATCGGCCACAGCCAAGGTGCCCTGGACGCACGCTACGCTGCTGCCAGGCGGCCCGAGCGGGTGGCGTCGGTCACCTCGGTGGCCGGGCCCAACCAGGGTTCGGAACTGGCCGACTACCTGGAACGCAGGGCACCTGGCGATTCGCCCCAGGGGCGCCTGCTCAAGGCCTTGCTGCACGGTATTGCCGTGCTGCTGGTGTGGCTGGAAACCGGCTGGCGCCGCGACCCGCTGCCGGTGGATGTGCACGCTTCGCACCAGGCACTGACCAGCAGCGGGGTGGCACGCTTCAACCAGGCTTATCCACAGGGGCTGCCAGATAGCTGGGGTGGGGAAGGGGCCTATCAGGTCGATGGCGTGCGCTATTACTCCTGGTCCGGTACCTTGCAGCCCGGCCTGACCGACCGGGGGCGCAATCGTTTCGATGGCAGCAACTACTTCTGCCGGCTGTTCGCGCGCAGTTTCGTCAAGGAAAAGGGCCAGTGCGATGGCATGGTCGGGCGCTTCAGCTCGCACCTTGGGCAAGTGATTGGCGACGATTACCCGCTCGATCACCTCGACATCGTCAACCAGTCACTGGGCGCCATCGGCAGGGGCGCCGAACCGGTGCGGCTGTTCACCGAGCATGCTGCCCGGCTCAAGGCGGCGGGGCTCTAGCGGCGGATCGGCGTGGTCCAGCGCTCGGCCAGCAGCACACCGGCCAGGGTCAGCAAACCGCCGAGCAGGTGATAGCGGGCCAGCTGTTCATCGAGTGCCACGGCGGCGATCACTGCGGTGGCCAGGGGCAGCAGGTTGAAGAACAAGGTGGTGCGGCTTGGCCCCAGGCGGTGCACGGCCTGCATCCACAGCAACGGCGCAATCATCGAGGCCAGCACGCAGGCGTAAAGCACCAAGCCGATGTTGTGGCTGTCCAGGCCGGTCTTTTCCGACAACAGGAACAGCGGCAGCAGTACCACGATCGCCACCAGCACCTGCAGGTACAGCAACTGCATCGGTGGCAGGCGCAGTTGCCACTTCTTCAGCAGGAAGCTGTACAGCGCATAGGCCAGGGTGGCCACCAGCATCAGCAGGTCGCCGCCGTTCAGGCCCTGCCGCAGCAGGCTTGCGGGGTCACCGGCGCTGACCACTTCAACCACACCAAAGAATGACACCACGGCACCCAGCAAGGCGCCGTAGCTGAGGCGCTGGCCCAGCCAGGCGATCGACAGCGCCAGCGCCATCAGCGGCATCAGCGAAAGGATGATGCCCATGTTGGTGGCGCTGGTGATGCCGGCGGCGAAGTACGCCAGGCTCTGGTACAGCGCCATGCCGAGCACGCCCAGCACGGCCACCTTGGCCAGGTGCGGGCGGATGGCTGTGCGGTTGCGCCATACGGCAGGCAGCAGGAACGGGGTGAACAGCAGGGCGGCCAGCAGCCAGCGGTAGAAGCCGATCTCGGCGGGGTGGATGGCGCCGGCGGACATCTTGGTGACCACCGTGTTGCCGGCCCAGATGAGCATGGCGGTGAGCGGAAAGAGGTAGTTCATGGAGCGAGATACTCGTTGCGGGCAGATTGGGCTGCTTTGCCGGCCATCGCCAGACAAGGCCGCTACGATACGAGATCGCCTATGCCGTGTAGCAGCGGCTTTGTGTCACGATGGCCTGCGCAGCAGGCCCCGATGCCACTCATTATCAACTGTCTGTCTACAAGCCTATACTTCCAGCCAGACAACCCACCCCGCGAAACAGTCAGCATGCCGCGCAAGTACCTCGACATCCCCCAATTCACCCAACTGCCGGCGCCGGTGTATTTCCGCCACGACGAATTCGGTGCCGACACCCACAGTGCCTTGCACCGCCACACCTGGGGTCAGCTCAACTACACCGCCCACGGCGTGATGCAGCTGGACGTCGCCGGGCAACGCTTCCTGTCGCCGCCGCAGTATGCGGTGTGGGTGCCGCCCGATACCGAGCACGGCTGCTACAACCCGCACGCCATCGTGTACCGTTCGATCTACCTGGACCGCAGCCTGTGTGCCGCCTTGCCGCAGCAACCGTGCAGCCTGATCATCAGCGATATCCTCAAGGCCATCCTCGCCGACTTCGCCCGGCGCGACCTGCGGGTAGCCGAGGGCGAGCGCGACCAGCGCCTGGTACAGGTGCTGCTCGACCAACTGCTGCTGGCACCGACCCAGGCCTGCTACCTGCCGTTGGCCCACAGCGAAGGTCTGCGCCAGGTGCTCGATGCCCTTGCCGCCGAGCCCGGCGACAACCGCCCGCTGGCTGACTGGGCTGCGCGGGTGCATGTCAGCGAACGTACCCTGGCCCGTCAGTTCCTGCGTGAACTGGGCATCAGTTTCGGCGAATGGCGCCTGCGCCTGCGTTTCCTGCGCGCCATCGATGCGCTGGAAGCCGGCTTGCCGATCCAGGCCATCGCCTTCGACCTTGGCTACAGCAGCGCGTCAGCGTTCATCGCCATGTTCCAGCGCCAGGCCGGATGCACACCCGAGCAATACCGTCGCCAGGCGCGGGCAAAGCGCTGAGAATTCTTGGCTACACTCAGCTCGACCCCCGCGCATCGGGCGCGGAGCCAAGGAGACCACTCCATGAAAGTGCTGCAGATCCCTTTACTGGTATTGGCGGTGTTGTTCAGCGCCCAAGGCTTCGCTGCCACGACCGCGCAGCAGGAAAAGATGAAGACCTGCAACGCCGACGCCACCGCCAAGGCCCTGAAAGGCGATGAGCGCAAAGCCTTCATGAGCACCTGCCTGAAGAAGGAGGTGCCACAAACCCAGCAGGAGAAGATGAAAACCTGCAACGCTGACGCCACCAGCAAAGCCCTCAAGGGGGATGAGCGCAAGGCGTTCATGAGTGACTGTCTGAAGAAGAAATGACCTGCGCCTATGCCTGCAAGCGTAACGCTGGCAGACTGCGGGTCTTTCCCGTTGTCTGCCGTTGAGGCTGTATGACCTTCACCCCCCGCCAGGTCACCCTGGCCAGCTGGATCATCGTATTTGCCGGCCTGTTGCTGGCGTTGCCCCTGAAATTGCTGCCAAGCCTGCTGGCCGGTCTGCTGGTGTTCGAGCTGGTCAACATGCTCACCCCGCGGCTGCAGCCGCTGATTGCCGGGCAACGCGCGCGCTGGCTGGCCGTAGCACTGCTTGGCACACTGGTGGTCATCACCCTGGCCTTGCTCATCGCCGGCGCCTTCAGTTTCCTGCTGCACGAGGCAGAAAACCCCGGTGCCTCGCTGGACAAGTTCATGGCCCTGGTGGAGCGTGCCCGCGGGCAGCTGCCGCCGTTCATCGAAGGCTACCTGCCGGCCAGTGCGGCGGAGTTCAAGGTGGCCATCGGTGACTGGATCAAGAGCCACCTGAGCGACCTGCAACTGGTCGGCAAGGGCATGGCGCACATGTTCGTCACCCTGCTGATCGGCATGATCCTCGGTGCCATCGTCGCCTTGCAGCGCATCCCTGACATTTCCCGGCGCAAACCCCTGGCGGCGGCGCTGTTTGAGCGCCTGAGCCTGCTGGTGCAGGCGTTTCGCAACATCGTCTTCGCGCAAATCAAGATCTCGCTGCTCAACACCACCTTCACCGGCATCTTCCTGGCGATGGTGCTGCCGATGTTCGACGTGCACCTGCCGCTGACCAAGACGCTGATCGTGCTGACCTTCCTGCTCGGCCTGCTGCCGGTGATCGGCAACCTGATGTCGAACACCCTGATCACCATCGTCGGCCTGTCGCTGTCGATCTGGGTGGCGGCGGCGGCGCTGGGTTACCTGATCATCATCCACAAGGTCGAGTATTTCCTCAACGCGCGGATCGTGGGCGGGCAGATCAGCGCCAAGTCATGGGAATTGCTGCTGGCGATGCTGGTGTTCGAGGCGGCGTTCGGCTTGCCGGGGGTGGTGGCGGGGCCGGTCTACTATGCCTACCTGAAGAGCGAGCTGAAGCGGGCGGAGCTGGTCTGATTCTTCAATAGCCTGTAGCGGCCCATTCGCGGGCTTGCCCGCTCCCACAGGTATTGCACAGGTCTTGGGTACTGTGCGGTCCCTGTGGGAGCGGGCAAGCCCGCGAATGGGCCGGCACAGGCTGAAGAGCCTGGCTCAGGCCACGCCGTAGCGCTTGCGTGCCTCGATGGCCAGCCCGCTGCCAATGCTGCCAAAGATGTTGCCTTCCACATGCCGCGCATTCGGCAGCATCGCCGCCACGCTGTTGCGCAGCGCCGGGATCCCGCTGGAACCGCCGGTGAAGAACACCGTGTCGACCTGGGTCTCGCTGACACCCGCCTTGGCCAGCAATTCGCTCACGCTGCCACGCACGCGCTCCAGCAACCCTTCGATAGCCGCCTCGAACAACGTGCGGGACAGGTCCACGCCCAGCTCGCGCTCGATGCGGCCGAGGTCGACGCGCCGGCTCTGCTGCTCGGTCAGCTCGATCTTGCTGGCCTCCACTTCCATCGCCAACCAGTGCCCGGCACGCTCTTCGATCAGCTTGAACAGGCGGTCGATGCCCAGCGTGTCCTCGATGTCGTAGCGCATGCTGCCCAGGGCCAGTTGCGACTTCTGCGAGTACAGGGCGTTGATGGTGTGCCAGGTGGCCAGGTTGAGGTGGTAGCTGGTGGGCATCAGCGCGCCGCTCTTCATGCGGCTGCCGTAGCCGAACAGCGGCATCACGCCCTGCAGGCTCAGTTGCTTGTCGAAGTCGGTACCGCCGATGTGCACGCCGCCGGTGGCGAGGATGTCGCTCTGCCGTTCGGCGACCAGGTGGCGCTCGGGCGACAGGCGGATCAGGGTGAAGTCCGAGGTACCGCCGCCGATATCGACGATCAGCACCAGCTCTTCGCGGCTGATGCCCGACTCGTAGTCGAAGGCCGCGGCAATCGGCTCGTACTGGAACGACACGTCCTTGAAGCCGATCTTGCGCGCCACTTCGGCCAGGGTGTCCTCGGCCTCCTGGTCCGCGGCCGGGTCTTCGTCGACGAAGAACACCGGGCGGCCCAGCACTACCTGGTCGAATTCGCGGCCGGCAGTGGCCTCGGCGCGTTTCTTCAACTCGCCGATGAACATGCCCAGCAGGTCCTTGAACGGCAGGGCGCTGCCCAGCACGCTGGTATCGTGCTTGATCAGCTTGGAACCCAGCAGGCTTTTCAGCGAGCGCATCAGGCGCCCTTCGTAGCCTTCCAGGTACTCGTGCAGCGCCAGGCGGCCATACACCGGGCGACGTTCCTCGATGTTGAAGAACACCACCGAGGGCAGGGTGATCTTGCCGTCTTCCAGGGCAATCAGCGACTCGACACCCGGGCGGTGCCAGCCAACCGTGGAGTTGGAGGTGCCAAAGTCGATGCCCAGGGCGCGGGCCGGGGATACGTCAGACATGGGGAATGAGCTTCCGGAGGCAAAACGGCCGCGCAGTGTATGCCAGTTGGCCACAGAATCAAGACCGGTCGTCTGCCCTGGAGCAAACCCAAAGCGGTCTTGAAAGGCTATGCTTGAGCCCTATCTTCAGTGGCAACACGCACATTCACATTGGTGATCCATAGATGGACTTCAAAGACTACTACAAGATACTTGGCGTAGAGCCCACGGCGGACGAGAAGGCGATCAAGGCCGCGTACCGCAAGCTGGCGCGCAAGTATCACCCCGATGTCAGCAAGGAGCGCGACGCCGAGGAAAAATTCAAGGAGGCCAACGAGGCCTACGAAGTGCTGGGCGACGCGCAGAAACGTGCCGAGTTCGACGAAATCCGCAAGTACGGCGGCCAGCATGGCCGGCCGTTCCAGGCGCCACCGGGCTGGGAAAGCCGTGGCGGTGGCGGCGGCTTCGAGGGCGGTGATTTTTCCGACTTCTTCAGTTCGATATTCGGTGCCCGGGGTGGCAACCCCTTTGGTGGCGCCCGGCAACAGCAACGCAGTGCCGGCAGGCGAGGGCAGGACGTGGAGCTTGAACTGGCGGTATTCCTTGAAGAGACCCTGAACAAGGAGTCCAAGCAGATCAGCTTCCAGGTGCCGCAGACCAATGCGATGGGCCAGCGCACCGGCTTCACCACCAAGACCCTGAACGTGAAGATCCCGGCCGGGGTGACCGATGGCGAGCGTATCCGCCTCAAGGGCCAGGGCGCGCCGGGCAGCGCAGGCGGGGCCAACGGCGACCTGTTCCTGACCATCCGCATGGCACCGCACCCGCTGTTCGATGTCGAAGGTCATGACTTGATCATTACCGTGCCACTGGCACCGTGGGAGGCTGCCCTGGGCACCAAGGTGGCGGTACCGACCCTGACCGGCCAGATCAACCTGACCATCCGCCCCGACAGCCAGACCGGCCAGCGCCTGCGGGTCAAGGGCATGGGCCTGTTGAACAAGAAGGGCGAGCGCGGCGACTTGTATGCACAGCTGAAGGTGGTGATGCCCACCACCTCCGATGCCACTACCCGTGAACTGTGGACCCAGCTTTCCGAGAAGGCGGCGTTCAACCCGAGGACACAATGGAGTAAGTGACCATGAGCAGCACCCTGATCGTTCAACTGGACATGCGTACCTTGTGTCAGGAGGCCGACCTCACGGCTGACTGCGTGATCGAAATCGTCGAGCACGGCATTGTCGAACCCTCCGGGCGAACGCCGGAGGACTGGTTGTTCGACGATCAGGCGCCGCTGCTGGCCAAGCGCGCGGCCAAGCTGCACGAGGAGCTGGAGCTGGAGTGGGAAGGGGTGGCCCTGGCGCTGGAGCTGTTGCAGGAAGTGCGGCAGTTGCGCAGCGAGAACAGCATGCTGAGGCAGCGCTTGGGCAGGTTCATCCAGATGTGAGCTGCTGCGAATGATGGGCTTGTGTAGGAGCGGATTTATCCGCGATGGGCTGCAAGGCAGCCCCAGATCGCCGCTCTGGATCAAGACTGTCGGGGCTGCTTTGCAGCCCATCGCGGATAAATCCGCTCCTACAGGGGGCGCACTAGCGCTGTATCAGTTGGGTTCAGCCCCTGGGTTCAGCACCAGTTGCATGAAGGTCAAGTCCAGCCAGCGGCCAAACTTCACCCCCACCTGGGGCATCTGCCCGGTCACCACGAAGCCCAGGCGCTGATGCAGGCGCACCGACGCGGCATTACCGCTTTCGATGGCCGCTACCATCACATGCTTGCCGCAACCACGCGCACGCTCTATCAGTGCCGCCATCAGCTGCGGCCCCAGGCCTTTGCCACGCTGGTCGCCACGGATATACACCGAGTGTTCCACGGTATGGCGAAAGCCCTCGAACGGCCGCCAGTCGCCAAACGAGGCATAGCCGAGCACGCCGCTGTCATCCACCGCCACCAGGATCGGGTAGCCCTGCTGCGCCCGTGATTCGAACCAGGCCTGGCGGTTGCCCAGGTCCACCGGGGTTTCGTTCCAGATCGCCGTGGTGTTGCGCACCGCGTCGTTGTAGATGTCGAGGATGCCCGCCACGTCGGTGGGCAGGGCGTCGCGGATGTGGTGAGTCATGACAATGTCTCGCAGGTTCGTTGGGCGCAGGTTAAATGGTTACCAGCCCGCGCACACCTTCCGCCTGCATGTTTTCGCCACGGCCACGCTGGATGATCTCGCCACGGGCCATCACCAGGTACTGGTCGGCCAGCGCCTCGGCGAAATCATAGAACTGCTCCACCAGCAGGATGGCCATGTCGCCACGTTCGGCCAGGCGGCGGATGACCGCGCCGATTTCCTTGATCACCGAAGGCTGGATGCCTTCGGTCGGCTCGTCGAGGATCAGCAGGCGCGGGCGGCTGGCCAGGGCTCGGCCGATGGCCAGCTGTTGCTGCTGGCCGCCGGAGAGGTCGCCGCCACGGCGTTGCTTCATCTGCTCGAGTACCGGGAACAGCTCGTAGATGAACGCTGGCACTTCACGGGCTTCGCGGGCGGGGAAGCGCGACAGGCCCATCAGCAGGTTTTCCTCGACGCTCAGGCGCGGAAAGATCTCGCGGCCCTGGGGTACGTAGGCGATGCCGGCATGGACCCGTTGCTGGGGTTTGAGTGCGGTGATCGGCTTGCCTTCCCATTCGATGCTGCCGTCGCGCACGGGTACCAGGCCCATCAGGCAACGCAGCAGGGTGGTCTTGCCCACCCCGTTGCGCCCCAGCAGGCAGGTGATTTCACCGACCCTGGCTTCGAAGGACAGGCCGCGCAGGATGTGGCTGCCGCCGTAATACTGGTGCAGGGTGTCGATCTTGAGCATGTGTGTATTCCTGAAATTGTTGCTGTGCCTGTGCCGGCGCTTTCGCGGGCTCGCCCGCTCCCACAGCTACTGCACAGCTCTGGAAGCTGGTGCAAAACCTGTGGGAGCGGGCAAGCCCGCGAAGAGGCCGGCACAGGTTTCCATGGCTAGCGGCCCAGATACACCTCGACCACCCGCTCATCCGCCTGCACCTGCGCCAGCGACCCTTCCGCCAGCACACTGCCCTGGTGCAGCACGGTCACATGGTCGGCAATGCTGCCGACAAAGCCCATGTCATGCTCCACCACCATCAGCGAGTGCTTGCCGGCCAGGCCCTTGAACAGCTCGGCGGTGAACTCGGTCTCGGCATCGGTCATGCCGGCTACCGGCTCGTCCAGCAACAGCAGTTGCGGCTCCTGCACCAGCAGCATGCCGATCTCCAGGAACTGCTTCTGCCCGTGCGACAGCAGGCCCGCCTGGCGTTGGGCCAGCGGCAGCAGGCGCAAGGTGGTCAGCACCTCGTCGATGCGCTGGCGCTGTTCACCGTTCAGGCGCGCGGCCAGGCTGGCCCACACCGACTTGTCGGTCTTCAACGCCAGCTCCAGGTTCTCGAACACGCTCAGTGCTTCGAACACCGTGGGCTTCTGGAACTTGCGCCCGATCCCGGCCTGGGCGATCTGGTATTCGCTCATGCGGGTCAGGTCGAGGGTGTCGCCGAAGAAGGCGCTGCCGGTGTCGGGCCGGGTCTTGCCGGTGATCACGTCCATCATCGTGGTCTTGCCGGCACCGTTGGGGCCGATGATGCAGCGCAGTTCGCCGACACCGATGTACAGGTTCAGCGCGTTGAGGGCCTTGAAGCCGTCGAAGCTGACGCTGATGTCTTCAAGGCTGAGCACCGTGCCATGGCGGGTGTCCAGGCCAGCCTTGCGGCTCTGGCCCAGGCCGATCGCATCGCGGCCGCTGCCGAGGGTGTCGAACACCGGTTCGAGCATGAATTCCGGGTGGACCGGGGGCACGCCTCTCATGGCTGGCTCCTTTTCTTCAGCAGGCCCACCACACCTTTGGGCAGGTACAGGGTGACCAGGATGAACAGCGCGCCGAGGAAGAACAGCCAGAACTCCGGGAAGGCCACGGTGAACCAGCTTTTCATGCCATTGACCAGGCCGGCACCGAGCAGCGGGCCGAGCAGCGTGCCGCGCCCGCCCAACGCCACCCACACGGCGGCTTCGATGGAATTGGTCGGCGACATTTCGCCAGGGTTGATGATGCCCACCTGCGGCACGTACAGCGCGCCGGCCAGGCCGCACAACACGGCACTGAGCACCCACACCAGCAGCTTGAAACCGCGCGGGTCGTAGCCGCAGAACATCAGGCGGTTTTCCGCGTCGCGTACGGCGGTGAGCAGGCGGCCGAACTTGCTGCGGGTCAGGCCCCAGCACAGGTACAGGCTGGCCAGCAGCAGGCCGACGGTGCACAGGAACAGCACGGCACGGGTACCCTGGGCGGCGATGTCGAAACCGAGGATGGTGCGAAAGCTGGTGAAGCCGTTGTTGCCGCCAAAGCCGGTCTCGTTGCGGAAGAACAGCAGCATGCCAGCGAAGGTCAGGGCCTGGGTCATGATCGAGAAGTACACGCCCTTGATGCGTGAGCGGAAGGCGAACCAGCCGAATACCAGCGCCAGCAGCCCGGGTGCCAGCACCACCAGGCACAAGGCCCAGGCGAAGTGCTGGGTGCCGGCCCAGTACCAGGGCAGTTCGCTCCACGACAGAAAGGTCATGAACCCCGGCAGGCCGTCACCGGCGGCCTGGCGCATCAGGTACATACCCATGGCGTAGCCACCGAGGGCGAAGAACAGGCCGTGGCCCAGCGACAGCAACCCGGCATAGCCCCAGACCAGGTCCAGCGCCAGGGCCACGATGGCGTAGCAGAGGATCTTGCCGACCAGGGTCAGGGTGTAGGCCGACACCTGCAGGGCATGCTCCGCCGGCAACAGCGACAGCAGCGGCAGGGTTACCAGCAGCAGGACGACGACGGCGCCGATGGCCAGCGACAGGCGCGGCCCGGCCTTTTGCGTAGCAGTGACAAGCAGTGGCTGGTTCATCAGTCGATTACCCGTCCCTTGAGGGCGAACAGGCCTTGCGGGCGCTTCTGGATGAACAGAATGATCAACGCAAGGATGAGGATCTTGCCCAGTACCGCACCGATCTGCGGTTCCAGCAGCTTGTTGGCTATCCCTAGGCCGAAGGCTGCCCACAGGCTGCCGGCCAGCTGGCCGACACCACCGAGCACCACCACCAGGAACGAGTCGATGATGTAGCTCTGGCCGAGGTCGGGGCCGACGTTGCCGACCTGGCTCAGGGCCACGCCGCCCAGCCCGGCGATGCCCGAGCCGAGGCCGAAGGCGAGCATGTCGACGCGCCCGGTGGAAACGCCGCAGCAGGCTGCCATGTTGCGGTTCTGGGTAACCGCACGCACGTTCAGGCCCAACCGCGTGCGGTTGAGCAGCAGCCAGGTGAGCAGCACCACGGCCAGGGCGAAGCCGATGATCACCAGGCGGTTGTACGGCAGCACCAGGTTGGGCAGCAGCTGGATGCCACCGGACAGCCAGGCCGGGTTGCTGACTTCGACGTTCTGCGCGCCGAACAGCAGGCGGATGGCCTGGATCAGGATCAGGCTGATGCCCCAGGTCGCCAGCAGGGTTTCCAGGGGGCGGCCATAGAGATGGCGGATCACCGTGCGCTCCAGGGCCATGCCGACCCCGGCGCTGACGGCGAAGGCCACCGGCAGGGCGAGCAGCGGGTAGAACTCGATGGCGCCGGGGGCGTAGCGCTGCAGCAGCACCTGGACCATGTAGGTGCTGTAGGCACCGAGCATGAGCATTTCGCCGTGGGCCATGTTGATCACCCCGAGCAGGCCGAAGGTGATCGCCAGGCCCAGGGCCGCCAGCAGCAGGATCGAACCCAGCGACAGGCCGCTGAATGCCTGGCCGAGCAGTTCGCCGACCAACAGCTTGCGCTGCACCTGGGCCAGGCTGGTTTCGGCTGCGGTGCGTACGCCCGGGTCGGCTTCCGCGCCCGGTTGCAGCAGGGCTTCGAGGCGGGTGCGCGCCAATGGGTCACCGGTTTCGCCGAGCAGGCGCACGGCAGCCAGGCGTACGGCCGGTTCGCTGGCGCCCAGTTGCAGGTTGGCCAGCGCCAGGCCGAGGGCTGCGTGTACGGCAGCGTCCGGCTCAGTGGCGAAGCGTCGGTCGAGGAAGGCCATCTGCGCCGGCTGCGCGCTCTTTTGCAACTGTTGGGCGGCGGCCAGGCGCGTGGCGCTGTCATCGCTGAGCAACTGGTGGCTGGCCAGGGCGTTGTCGATCAGGCCGCGCAGGCGGTTGTTCAGGCGCACCTTGCGGGTGTCGTCGGCGCCGATGCGGCCTTGGCGCAAGTTCTGCAGCAGCGGCAGGCGCGCAGCATCCGGCTGCGCTGCCCAGCCTTCGAGCAGTTGGGCCTGCTCGGCGGGCTTGGCGCTGAGGAAGAATTCGCCCTCGCTGGCCTGGGTGGCCAGGGGTAATAGCAGGAGCAGGGTGAGCAGCAGTCTGAGCATGCGGGCAATCCTGGAAATCGGGGTTGGATTCTTCGCGGGCATGCCCGCTCCCACAGGTACAGCAGAGGCCCGGTGGGAGCGGGCGCGCCCGCGAATAGGCTGCAAAGCAGCCCCAATGCACTCAGTTACCTTTCACTGCATAGTCAGGCCGCTTGTCATTCCCCGGAATGAACGGGCTCCAAGGCTGCGCCCGCAGCGGCTGCTCGGTTTCCCATACCACACTGAACTGGCCGTCATCCTGGATCTCGCCGATCATCACCGGCTTGTGCAGGTGGTGGTTGGTCTTGTCCATGGTCAGGGTGAAGCCCGACGGTGCCTTGAAGGTCTGCCCGGCCAGTGCCTCGCGCACCTTGTCGACGTCGGTGGACTTGGCCTTCTCGGCGGCCTGGGCCCACATGTGGATACCCACGTAGGTGGCCTCCATCGGGTCGTTGGTCACCGCCTTGTCTGCACCCGGCAAGCCCTTGGCCTTGGCGTAGGCCTTCCAGTCGGCGACGAACTTCTGGTTGACCGGGTTATCCACCGACTCGAAGTAGTTCCACGCCGCCAGGTGCCCCACCAGCGGCTTGGTGTCGATGCCGCGCAGCTCTTCTTCGCCCACCGAGAACGCCACCACCGGCACATCGGTAGCCTTCAGGCCCTGGTTGGCCAGTTCCTTGTAGAACGGCACGTTGGAGTCGCCGTTGACGGTGGAGATGACCGCGGTCTTGCCGCCGGCGGAGAACTTCTTGATGTTGGCGACGATGGTCTGGTAATCGGCATGGCCGAACGGGGTGTAGACCTCTTCGATGTCCTTGTCGGCCACGCCCTTGCTGTGCAGGAAGGCGCGTAGGATCTTGTTGGTGGTACGCGGGTAGACGTAGTCGGTGCCCAGCAGGAAGAAGCGCTTGGCGCTGCCGCCGTCTTCGCTCATCAGGTATTCGACGGCCGGGATGGCCTGCTGGTTGGGCGCAGCGCCGGTATAGAACACGTTCGGCGACATTTCTTCGCCCTCGTACTGCACCGGGTAGAACAGCAGGCCGTTGAGCTCTTCGAACACCGGCAGCACGGATTTGCGCGACACCGATGTCCAGCAGCCGAACACCACCGCGACCTTGTCCTGGGTCAGCAGCTGGCGGCTCTTTTCAGCGAACAGCGGCCAGTTGGAGGCTGGGTCGACCACCACCGGTTCGAGCAGCTTGCCATTCACGCCGCCCTTGGCGTTGATCTCGTCGATGGTCATCAGCGCCATGTCCTTGAGCGAGGTCTCGGAAATCGCCATGGTCCCGGACAGCGAATGCAGGATGCCGACCTTGATGGTCTCGGCGGCCTGGATACTCCAGCTCAGGCCCATCGCCGCGATCGATGCGCTGAGGGTAAAGGCCTTGATCAGACTGCGACGCTTCATGTGCTCTCTCCGCTGAGTTTTTTTTAGGGTGTTGGGCAAGCGGAGAGGGGTGTTGCAAGGGGTGTGCCTGGTGGCTCGAGGCCCCTATTAGAGGGGTTGTGCGAGGTGTTGGGGCGTGGGTTGGATCCAGGTTGGTGCCTGGGGGATTGGTGTGCACAGGATTGGGGCCGCTGTGCGGCCCATCGCGACACAAGGCCGCTCCTACAGGGAAGCGCGCACCTCAGGGAAACGCGTACGCCTGTAGAAGCGGCCTTGTGTCGCGATGGGCTGCACAGCAGCCCCCGAGGCCATCAGCCGTTACGCACCGCCGTGCGCGGATGGCGCTTGCTGCGTACGAACTGGTAGGTCACCGCCAGCAGCACGAACCAGATCGGCGTCACCAGCAACGCCGAGCGCGTGTCTGCCTCCAGGCTCAGCAACACCAGAATGAAGGCGAAGAACGCCAGGCACACGTAGCACATGAAGCGCCCGCCAGGCATCCTGAATTTCGACGCCTGGTGCAGCGCCGCGCGGTGCTTGCGGTACTGCAGGTACGACAGCAGGATCAGCGTCCAGACGAACATGAACAACACCGCCGAAACGGTGGTGATCAGGGTAAATGCTTCGATCACGTTGGGCACCAGGTAGATCATCACCGCCCCCAGCAGCAGGCAGGTGCAGGAGAAGTACAGCCCGTTGGCCGGCACCGAGCGGCTCGACAGCTTCTCGAACGCCCCGGGTGCATCACCCTCCTGCGCCAGGCCATATAGCATGCGGCTGGTGGAGAACACGCCGCCGTTGGCCGACGAAGCCGCCGAGGTCAGCACCACGAAGTTGATGATGCTTGCCGCCGCCGGCAGGCCGGCCAGCACGAACAGTTCGACGAACGGGCTCTTGCCCGGCACCACATCGCGCCAAGGGGTCACGGCCATTATCGCGATCAGGGCCAGCACGTAGAACATGATGATCCGCACCGGGATCGAGTTGATCGCCCGTGGCAGGGTGCGTTCCGGGTTCTTCGCTTCGGCGGCGGTGGTGCCCACCAGCTCGATCCCGACGAAGGCGAACACGGCGATCTGGAACCCGGCAAAGAAGCCCATCAGGCCGTTGGGGAACATGCCGCCATCGTTCCACAGGTTGGCCAGTTGCGCAGTGCGCCCGCTGGGCGATGTGAAGCCGCTGATGACCATGTACAGGCCGGTCGCGACCAGGCCGAGAATGGCGACGATCTTGACCAGGGCAAACCAGAACTCCAGCTCACCGAACATCTTCACCGTCACCAGGTTGAGTGACAGCAGCACGCCCACGCAGGCCAGGGCCGGGATCCACTGTGGCAGCTCGGGGAACCAGAACTGGGTATAGGCGGCAATGGCGACCACGTCGGCGATGCCGGTGACCACCCAGCAGAACCAGTAGGTCCAGCCGGTGAAATAGCCGGCCCAGGGGCCCAGCAGGTCGGCGGAGAAGTCGATGAACGACTTGTAGTTGAGGTTCGACAGCAGCAGTTCGCCCATGGCGCGCATGACGAAGAACAGCATGAAGCCGATCAGCATGTAGACGAAGATGATCGACGGCCCGGCCAGGCTGATGGTCTTGCCCGAGCCCATGAACAGGCCGGTGCCGATGGCGCCGCCGATGGCGATCAGCTGGATGTGACGGTTGGTCAGGTTGCGTTGCAGATGTGGCTCATCTGGCGGGGTGGGTGAAGTTTGCGTCATGGGCTGCATTCCATTGGACAATCGGTCGTCTTGGCGGAGGTAGCCGGCTAGGCTAACACGCACGTTCCAGATTGGCGCGCGACAGATCGACTCGACTTTTGGGTAGCAGTGTTTTGCCTGTGCCGGCCTCTTCGCGGGCTTGCCCGCTCCCACAGGTACGCCACAGGCGTCGAAATCTGTGATGATCTTGTCGGCGCGGGCGAGCCCGCGAAGAGGCCGGCACAGGCCAACACTCAAGCGCTGGCCAGCACCCGGCCGCGCCTGACCACCAGGCTATCCACCAGCCACATCACCACCATCGACACCCCCACCAGCGGAAACACCACCCCCAGCACCAGCATCACCGCCACTGCCGTCTTCCAGCGCGGCAGGTCATGGCGCAGCGGTGGCACGCCCAGCCCGCCTTGCGGCCGGCGCTTCCACCACATCACCAGCCCGCTCACCGAGCCCAGCAGGATCATCAGGCATACCAGCAGGATGATGACCTGGTTCAGCGCCCCGAACATCTTGCCTTCATGCAGCATCACCCCCAGCTCGGTGGCCCGCGCTACCGTGCTGTAGTCCTGCCAGCGCACGTCGGCCAGGACCTTGCCGGTGTACTGGTCGACATGCAGGGTGGCGTCGTTGCGGGGGTCGTCGGCGAACACTGCGATGGTGAACACACCGTCGGCCGTGATCGGCAGGGTGATGCTGTAGCCCGGTTCGACCTGGCGCGCGCTGGCGATGTCCTCGACCTGTTGCACGCTCACCTGCGGAGCGGCGGGCCGCTCCGACATCATGTGATGCCCGGCGTGTTCGGCGTGCGCACCGGACTGCGGCATTGGCGTGTTCTCCACCGCCCAGGGCACGGTCTGGCGGTGCGCATTGTTCAATTCACCCGCCTGCTGGTCCGACTTGGGTACGTCGTTCCACATGGCCGCCGGAAAGCGGTTCCACAGATCGGCGTATTGCTTGCCCCACAGGCCGGTCCAGGTCATGCCGCTGAGCAGCATCAGCAACAGCAAGGCCGAGCCCCAGAACCCCGTCACTGCATGCAGGTCGCGCCACAACAGGCGGCCGCGCGCCGATAGCCGTGGCCACAATACGCCGGCGCCGTTGCGCCCGCGTGGCCACCACAGATACAGGCCCGACACCACCAGTACGATGCCCCAGCCCGCAGCCAGCTCCACCAGGCGGTCGCCGAGCGTGCCGACCATCAATTCACCATGCAGGGCGCGGGCAATGGCCTGCAGGTTCTGCTTGCCGTCCTGCTCGCCGAGAATCCTGCCGCTGTAAGGGTCGACGAACACGTTCAGTTCACGCCCACCGTCATGCACCACGAACTGCGCGCTGCGCTCGGCGTTCAGCGGCGGCAGGTACTGGCCGACGTGGCCCTTGGGATAGGCCTGGCGCACTTCGGCCAGCAGCGTGTCGGCGCCCTGCCGGTGATGGCCGGCTTCGACCACCATCAGGTCGCGGTACAGCAGCGGGTCGAGTTGCGGCTTGAACAGGTAGATGATACCGGTAACCGCCAGCAGGATCATGAACGGGGCCACGAACAGCCCGGCATAGAAGTGCCAACGCCAGGCCAGGTTGTAGAAATTGATGCGTGTTCCTCTCATGGGAACCTCCAGTTTTACCAGCTGAAGGACGCAACACCAGGTTGCGCCCGCGGTTGTTGTCAGAAGCTGAAATCGACCTTGGTCCAGAACGTCCGGCCTGGCTCGTTCACCGGTTGTGGGTCGGTGGCCGGGTAGCCGAACCCGGCGTTGCCGGCCAGGTTCAGGTGCTCGGCGTAGGTCTTGTCGAACAGGTTGTCGACCCCGGCGCTGAGCTTGAGGTGGTTGCTGACCTTGTAGGCGCCATTGAGCGAGAACACGCCGAAGCCGGCGCTGTCGTCGTAGTCCTTGCCGACCACATTGCCCTGGTTCTCGGCGATGCGGTTCTGCGCCGCCGCCAGCCGCCACAGCGTACCCACGCTCCATACATCGCGGCTGTAGGTCAGGCCCAGGCGGCTCTCGAGGGGCGGCATCTGCGGCAGTGCCGTACCGTCGCTGCTGTTCTTGCCCCAGGCGTAGGCCAGGGTGGCGTCGGCCTTCCAGTGGTCGGTCAGCTGATAGGCCGCCCCCAGTTCGCCACCCATGATGCGGGCGTCGATGTTCCGTGCCTGCGAAGTGCTCATGCCCATCATGCCGCTGCGGTAGTCGAACAGGATGTAGTCGCGGATCTGCCCGACATAGCCCGAAGCCCAGGCCTCAAGGCGCTCGGTGCGGTACTGGATACCGAAGTCGAGCTGGGTGGTCTTCTCTGGCTTGATACCGTCGAAGGCGTTGGCCGCACCGGGTGGTGCCAGCTTGGGCGAGAACAGCTCCCAGTAGTCGGGGAAACGCTGGGCATGGCCAAGGCCGACATAGGTGGTGGCCGGGACGGCTGCCAGGTCGTGCTCGTAGCGGACAAAGCCGCTCGGCAGGGTGTCGGCGCGGGTGTCGCCATTGGTCGCGCTGTTTGCGCGGAAGTCGCGGGCCGAGGCGCGGTCCAGGCGGGCACCGGTAATCAGGCGGTCTTCACCGCTGACGTACCAGGTCAGTTCGCCAAAGGCGCCGTAGTTGTGGAAGTCGGCGTCCTTGGTCCAGGCCTGGCCCTTGTGGGCATCCACGCCCATGCCGCCGCGTTTGCGGTGTTCGTTGGTCTGCGCGTCGATGCCACCGATCAGCTGCACATCGGCCCAGCGCCAGGTGGCCTTGATGCGTGCGCCCAGGGTGCGGCGGTCGACGTTGCTGACCATTGGCATGCCCATCATGCCGCTGCCCGACGGTGTACGCAGGCTGTAGTTGTCCATCACATGGTCGGCGTAGTTGTAGTAGACCTGCGTCTCGACCTTGTCGAGCACCTCGCCGAGGTTGGACTTTTCAAAACGCAGCCCCAGGCTTTCGCGCTTGAACTGCGAGCCGTCCATGCCGCGCCCGGCATAGCGAGCCTCACCGTCGCCCTTGCCGGCGGTGAGCTCCAGCAAGGTGTCCTGGTCGGGCGTCCAGCCGAGGGCGACATCGCCGTTCCACTTGTCCCAGCGGGATGGCACGGTGTTGTCGCTGCCGTCGTGGTAGTCATCCGAGCGCGACTGGTTGCCGACAAAGCGGGCGTAGGCCTGGCGGTTGCCGGCGGCGGCGTCCAGTACCTTGTCGAAGCGGCCGTTGGAGCCGGCCAGCAGGCTGGCGTTGACCCGGCTGCCGAGGCTGCCGAACCGCTCCGGCTCGCGCTCGAAGAGGATGGTGCCTGCCGAGCCGCCTGGGCCCCAGATCACGCTTTGCGGGCCTTTGATCACGGTCAGGCGGTCGTAGGTTTCCGGTGAAATGTACGAGGTGGGCGCGTCCATGCGGTTCGGGCAGGCGCCGAGCATCAGCCCGCCATTGGTGAGGATGTTCAGGCGCGAGCCGAACATGCCGCGCAATACCGGGTCGCCGTTGGTACCGCCGGCGCGGATGGCGGAAAACCCCGGGATGGTTTTCAGATAGTCGGCGCCGTCGCTGGCCGGCACTGGCTGGCGCGGGTCTTTCGGGTTGGTGACCACGGTCAGCGGCGAACTCGGGGCTACGGCGGTGATTACCGTCGGCCTCAGCTCAGGTGCGTCGTGGGCATGGCCTTCATGGCCGGGTTCGGCGGCCAGTGCTACGGGCGCGAGCAGCGAGCCGCACACGGCGGCGAGGGCCCCACGCAGGGACCAGGCAAAAACAGGGGTGCAGCCGGACATAATGATTCCAGTCGATCAGTCATGAGTCGGCACGAAGCCGCCTGGCTCCGTGCAAAAAATGGTGTGGTCAGACGTTGATCGAGGAGGGAGGGGCGCGGCTGCGCGCGCCGGGGAATACAGCCTGCCGGGCATGGCCCTGGCGCGTGGGAGCGAGCAGTTGGGTGGTGGCAACGACGCTGTCGGCGCAGAGCGGGCTGAGTGCCTGCGGCAGGGCCGGGCAGTTGAACAGCAGGCTGCAATAACCGCACTTTTCCCACATCACATGCAGCTGGCCATCGCCAGCCTGGCCGTGATGGGTGTCGCCAGCATGCTGATGGCCGGCCGCCATCGGCATGCTCATGCCAGCAGGGTGGTCCATCGGCATCGACTGGGAAATCAGCGGGCCGATGAAGATCATCCACATGGCGAACAGGCTCAGCCATACGCCACCGGCGCGCCTGCGTTCAGGGCGGGTGGTACGGCTGGAGCTGTGGCGCGGCAGGCTCATGGCGAGTGCCTGTCAGCGGGTGTCAGTGCGCGTGTTCGTGGGCTTGCGGCGGGTCCGCTGGCGCCTGCTTCTGCACGGCCACTTCAACGGTGATGTCGCCGGCCTTCTCGAAGTGCAGGGTCAGCGGGAAACGCTTGCCATCGCTGAGCAGGCTGCGGTCCCTGGGCTGCATCAGCATCACGTGGTAGGCGCTGGGGGCGAAGGTCAGGTCCTTGCCGGCGGGCACCACCACGCTGGGCACCTGCTGCATCTTCATGGCGCCGCTGGCGCTCATGGCATGTTCGTGCAGTTGCGCATCGTCAGTGATCGGGCTGTCGACACCGAGCAGGCGGTCGTCGGCCTGGCCATTGTTGTGAACCACGAAGTACGCCGCGACGTTGGGCGCGTTGGGAGGCAGCTGCAGCGACCAGGGGTGGGCGATATGCAGGTCGCCCACGCTGTATTCGTGGGCATTGGCAAAGGCGCCGGGCAGCAGCAGGGCGGCCACGACGAGGGCGTGCTTGAGCATGGTGAATCTCCGTTTCTGTTCAGGTTCAGGCAGACAGCGTGATGAACTCAGGCCAGCGGAGAGGCACGGGGGTTGAGGGCCGGCCACAGTTGGCGCGGCGTGGGTTGATTAGCGGCGGCAGGTGGCGGCAGCCCGGCGAAGCGTATCGGCGGGTTGTGCAACTGCGGCGGGTAACTGGGCAGGGCCAGCAGCGGCGCGGCGCCAGAGCAGCACCAGCAATTCATCGGGCTGGCGCTGTCGTCGCTCTGCGGGCCGAGGTCGATCTTGGCCAGGGCCTGGACGTCGACCTTGGCCTTGTTGGCCATGCTGGAACAGAAAGCCCCCCACAGCAGCTGTTCGGCCGGGCCCTTGGGCGCAGCAGAGGACAGCGGCATGGCCAGCAGGTTGAACAGCACTGCGAGGCAGGCTATCCAGGCGATGTGCCGACGTGGGGGCATGGAGAGATCCGGTCAGGAATCGTGGTGGCTATTGTAAGGCCGAGTATAGGTAAAAATGGCGGGGTGCGGTGAAGTGACGCAGGTGGGCAGTTGAAGCGGTGTCGCCTGCTTCGCGGGCTCGCCCGCTCCCACAGGATTACCTACAGCCTTGAGAGCGGTGGTGTACCAGTGGGAGCGGGCAAGCCCGCGAAGAAGGCCAAACCAATCTCAAGCCTTGCTACGCCCCATCAGCCCACGCACGGTCTCCTGCAGGTCTGCCGGCAACACCACCACCTTGGCGTTGCTGCTGCCCGCCAGGTTTTCCATCGCCCCTACATAGCGCTCGCCCAGCAGGTACATCGCCGGCACGGTCTCGTTGCCGACCGCGTCCTTGACCAGCGAAATCGCCCGCGCCGAGGCTTCGGCCAGGCTGATCTGCGCTTCGGCATCCAGCCTGGCAGCCTGCAAGCGGGCTTCTGCTTCCAGGATCGCCGCCTGCTTGGCCCCTTCGGCGCGGGTTACATCGGCCTTGCGCTCACGCTCGGCGGCCGCCTGGCGCTCCATGGCCAGTTGCATGTTCTCGGAAGGTTTGATGTCCTGGATTTCCACCGAGCGCACGGTCACGCCCCAATCTTCGGTCTGCTCGGACATGGCTTCACGCAGGCGCGCCTTGATCTGCTCGCGGCTGGACAGCGCTTCGTCCAGGTCCATGGCACCGACGATGGCGCGCAGCGAGGTCATGGTCAGGCTGGTGACGGCGAACGAGAAGTTCTGCACGCCGTAGGAGGCCTTCTGCGGGTCGACCACCTTGGCGAAGCACAGGGCGTTGGCGACGATCACCGCGTTGTCGCGGGTGATGATTTCCTGCTCTTGCACATCGAGGATGATGTCCTTGGTCGGCAGGCGGTAGGCGACCACGTCCATGTAGGGGATGACGATGTTCAGGCCGGGCTTGAGCGTGCTGTGGTAACGGCCAAGGCGCTCGACGATCCATTCCTCGCCCTGGGGCACGATACGCACCCCCTTGAACACGGTGATCAGGACGAACAGGGCGATGGCGGCGACGACGATGAGGCTGGTCATGACAGGCAATTCCTTTTGGTGCAGGTTCAGGCCCGGATGACCCGGGCGGTATTCCCTTCGATGGCGGTAAGGCGTACCCGCTCGCCGGCGGCGATCTCGCTGTCGGCGATGCAGGTCCATTCTTCGTTGCCGAGAACTGGCTTCTGGAAGCGTACCCGGCCTTTCTGGAACTCCGAGACGGCAGCGGTCAGCAGCCCGACTTCACCGATTACGCTGTCTGCGGTCCAGCGTACATCCGGTTTGCGCCGGAACAGCTTGAACCACAGTGCCGTGGTGATTGACGAGAGCAGCACCCACAGCAGTACCTGCATGTCCAGATGCAGGCTGGGAGCGGCCAGCGAGATAAGCGAAACCAGCACGGCACCGATGCCGAACCAGAGGATGAAGAACGTCGGCAGGACCAGTTCGAGCAGCATCAGCGCGATGCCGAAGACCAGCCAGATCCACCATTGCATGTCCATATGGGTAGCGCCTTCCAGAGGGAGGAGGCGAGTTTAAGGCAGCAGGGCGGCAGAGGGCCACCTGAAGGCTGAACGAAAAGCCCGAAATGGCTGTAGGACTATCTTCTGAGAAGTGACGCAATCTCGTGTAGGAGCGGCCTTGTGTCGCGATCGGGCTGCGTAGCAGCCCCAGGAGTTCAGCACTGCACACGAAATTGCTGGGGCTGCTGCGCAGCCCGCTCGCGACACAAGGCCGCTCCTACAGGCCGAGTGCTGCAGCCAGGTCATGCAGCGATGCGAATACCCGGTCCACAGCTGGCAGCACCGGGCGCTTCAGCACCAGCACCGGCACGCCCAGCTCCCGCGCCACCTCCAGCTTCGGTTCGGTCGCCACGCTGCCGCTGTTCTTGCTGATCAGCACATCGATGCCACGACGCTGGAACAAGGCCCGCTCATCGTCGATATGGAACGGCCCACGCGCGCCAATCACTTCACAGCGCTCGTTGCCAGGGCACGCTTCCAGCGCGCGCAAGGTCCAGAACTGCTCGGGCGGAATTTCCGCCAGGTGCTGCAGCGGCTCACGCCCCAGGGTGAACAGCGGCCTGCGGAACGGCTTGAGGGCGTCGATCAACCCGGCCCAGTCGTCGACCTCGCGCCAGTCGTCCCCCGGCCGTGCCTGCCAGGCCGGGCGGCGCAATGCCCAGCAGGCGATACCGGCGCTGCGTGCCGCGATGGCGGCATTGCGGCTGATCTGCGCGGCGTAGGGGTGGGTGGCATCGATCAGCAAGCTGATGCCCGCCTCGCGCAGGTAGCCGGCCAGGCCCTCGGCACCGCCAAAGCCGCCTACCCGCACCTGGCATTGCAGGTCCTGCGGCACGCGGCCGATGCCGGCCAGGCTGTAGACGTGCTGCGGGCCAAGGCGGCGAGCGATGGCCAGGGCTTCGGTGATGCCGCCCAACAGCAGGATGCGCCCGTTCATGGCACGCCCGCCCGGCCAACGATGCCGCCCTGGCGGTCGATGGCGAATACCTCCACGTGCACCTCGGCCGGCACGATGCTGCGGGCGAAGGCCAGGGCATGGGCGCAAACCGCATCACCCAGCGTAATGCCGGCGGCATGGGCCAGGGCCAGGGCCTGCTGGCTGGTGTTGGCTGCCCGGATCGCCGCCTGCAGCGCTTCGTCAGCGCCGATGTCCGCAGCCCAGCCGGCCAGTTGCGGCAAGTCGATGCTGGAATGACGGCTGTGCAGGTCCATGTGCCCGGCCGCCAGCTTGCTGATCTTGCCGAAGCCGCCACACAGGGTCAGGCGTGGTACTGGCACCTTGCGCAGGTGCTTGAGCACCGCGCCGACGAAGTCACCCATTTCGATCAGGGCGATTTCCGGCAGGCCGTAGACCCGGCGCATGGTGTCTTCGCTGGCGTTGCCGGTGCAGGCGGCAATATGCGTGTAGCCATTGGTATGGGCGACGTCGATGCCTTGGTGGATCGAGGCGATGTAGGCCGCACAGGAAAACGGCCGGACGATGCCGCTGGTGCCGAGGATCGACAGCCCGCCAAGAATACCCAGGCGCGGGTTCATGGTTTTCAGCGCCAGCTGCTCACCGCCCTGCACATTGACGGTGACCTCGAAGCCACCGGCATAACCGCATTCGTCCGCCAGGCTTTGCAGGTGTTCGCTGATCATGCGCCGCGGCACCGGGTTGATGGCCGGCTCACCCACGGCCAGCACCAGCCCCGGGCGGGTCACGGTACCGACGCCGGTGCCGGCGACAAAGCGGATGCCCGCTTCGGCCAGCAGGCGCACCTGGCTGTAGAGCAGGGCGCCGTGGGTCACGTCCGGGTCGTCACCGGCATCCTTCAGCGTCCCCGCCTCGGCGCTTTCGCCGTTCAGGCGGCAGAACTCCAGGCGCATCTGCACCACCTTGCCCTTGGGCAGGGTGATACTCACGGCATCGCTGCTTGTGCCGCTCAGCAGCAGGCGAGCGGCTGCCAGGCTGGTGGCGGTGGCGCAGCTGCCGGTGGTCAGGCCGCTGCGCAGGGGGGCGGGCTGTTCACGGGTTTCTTCACGCATCGGCGGGCTTCACGACGTCCAGCAGGGTGATCGGCAGCGCCTGGCGCCAGGTGTCGAAGGCGCCCAGTGGCTGGGCATGCGCGACGTGGATGCGGGTCAGCTCACCGCCGTGGCGTTCGCGGAACTGCGCCAGGGCCAGTTCGCTCTGCAGGGTCACTGCATTGGCTACCAGGCGGCCGCCGGGGCGCAGGCTTGCCCAGCACAGGTCGAGCACGCCGTCGCGGGTGACGCCGCCGCCGATGAAGATGGCGTCGGGTTGTTCCAGGCCGTGCAGTGCTGCCGGGGCCTTGCCGCGTACCAGTTGCAGGCCGGGTACCCCCAGCGCATCGCGGTTGTGCTCGATAAAACCCTGGCGACCCTCGTCGGCCTCGATGGCCAGGGCCCGACAGGCGGGGTGGGCGCGCATCCATTCGATACCGACCGAGCCACAGCCCGCGCCGACGTCCCACAATAGTTCGCCGGGCTGCGGCGCCAGGCGGGCGAGGGTAATGGCACGGACATCGCGCTTGGTCAGCTGGCCGTCGTGGCGGAAGGCGCTGTCCGGCAGCCCGGCGAGGCGGTGCAGGCGAGGGGCATGTGGCGCGGCCCGGCATTCGATGGCCACCAGGTTGAGCGCAGCGACCTGGGCATGTGGCCAGTCCTCGGCAGAGCCGGAAAATTCACGTTCCGCTGCCCCGCCCAGATGCTCGAACACCCGCAGCCGGCTCGGCCCGAAACCACGCTCGCGCAACAGCGCAGCAATCGCCGCCGGGCTGTCGCCGTCGTTGCTCAGCACCAGCAGGCGCGCGCCACTGTGCAGCTGGGTATTCAGTGCAGACAGCGGGCGGGCGACCAGTGACAGCACCTGCACGTCCTGCAGTGGCCAACCCAGGCGGGCGGCGGCCAGGGCGCAGGACGAGGGCATCGGTAGCACGTGCATTTCTGTTTCAGGCACCTGGCGTGCCAGGCTGGCACCGACGCCGTAGAACATCGGATCGCCGCTGGCCAGCACGCACACCGGTTCGCCGCGCAGGGCCAGCACCGGGGCGAGGGAGAACGGGCTCGGCCAACCCAACCGCTCGCCGGCCACGCAGCGCGGCAGCAGGGCCAGCTGGCGCGGGCTGCCGAAGATCCGTGCCGCGCCCAGCAGCGCGCGCCGGGCTTGCTTGCCCAGGCCGCTGAAGCCGTCTTCGCCGATGCCTACTACTGTCAGCCAGGGTGCCATGTATACCTCTTCAGAATCTTGGGGGCCGCTGCGCGCCCGCAAAATTTCAGCGCAAACTCGAATGATGCTCGACCACCGGCTTTTCATGCCGCCGGACAAAGCAGGCATAATACCGCGCCTTCTACACTCAAGCGCATTTTCACAGACTGCCGGATACCCCATTGACGCAGGCCCATACCCCCCAAGTAACGCCCCGCCCCTCGGCCTGTCCGGGGTTGTGGCGTATCGTCAGTGCCCGGGATGGCGGTATTTGCCGCATCAAGCTGGCGGGTGGCCTGCTGCTCGCCGACCAGGCCGACGCGGTGGCGACGGCGGCCGAGCGTTTTGCCGGCGGCGTGATCGAGGCCACCAACCGCGGCAACCTGCAGATCCGCGGCATCGGCAGCGACCACCAGGGCCTGGTCGAGACCTTGCTCGCTGCCGGCCTGGGCCCGCGTGATGCCGCTGGCGACGATGTGCGTAACCTGATGCTCAGTCCGCTGGCTGGCCATGATCCGGCCATGCTGCTGGACGCTCGGCCGCTGGCCGGGCAGATCCTCGACCTGCTGGAAGGTACCCCGCGCTTTCATCAGCTGTCGGCCAAGTTCGCCGTGCAGCTGGATGCCGGCGAGCGCCTGGCCATGCTCGAACATCCTCATGACCTGTGGCTGTCTGCCCTGCATCTGCAGCAGCAGACCTGGCTGGCGTTCGGCCTGGCGGGCTGCCCGGCTGACGGCCAGGTGCTCGGCGCGGTGCCACTGGAGCAAGGCCTGACACTGGTGCGTGCCGTGCTGGAACGCTTCCTCGACCTGGCCACCCCGGCCCAATCGCGCATGCGCCAGTTGCTCGCAGTGTGTTCGCCAAGCGATTTCATCGACGGCCTTGGCCTGGCCATCCGCCGCGATGCCGCCGTGCTCGGCTGGCGACGTGAAGCGTACGATGCCCCATGGCTGGGTGTGCTGCCCCAGGCGCAGGGGCTGGCCTTGGGCGTTGCCCCGCCGCAGGGCCGCCTGACCCCGGCCATGCTGCGCGGGGCCGCCCGTGTCGCCCGTGAACTGGGCGATGGCAGCCTGCGCCTGAGCCCTTGGCAAAGCCTGGTGCTGACCAATATCCAGGCGCAAGCCGTCGCCCAGGCCCAAGCCGCCCTGGGCGCCCTGGGCCTGCTGTGCCACGCCCATGAGCCGCTGGCCCGGATCAATGCCTGCGCTGGCAGCAGTGGCTGCGCCAAGGCCCTCGGCGAAACCAAGGCCGACGCCGTTACCCTGGCCGCGCTGCTCGGCCCGGGTGCACCTGGCAGCGTGCACTTGTCCGGTTGCCCCCGATCCTGCGCCGTGGCCCATGTTGCCCCGGCCACCCTGCTGGCCCGCTCGCCGGGCCGTTATGACCTGTACCTGCGTGATGCCAGCCAGCCGGGCTTCGGCGCCCTGCGCGCCACCGACCTTACCTTGAATGAAGCAGGCGCCATGCTCGACCTGCCGACGGAGCACCTTGATGATTGACTACATCCGCGATGGCCAGGAGATCTATCGCAATTCCTTCCGGATCATCCGTGAGGAAGCCCGACTCGAGCGGATCCCCGCAGACCTCGAAAAGCTCGCCGTGCGGGTGATTCACGCCTGCGGCATGGTCGAGGCCATCGATGGCCTGCAGTTCTCCGAAGGCGCCGGCCGCGCCGGGCGCGAAGCGCTGCAGAGGGGGGCGCCGATCCTGTGCGATGCGCACATGGTGGCCGAAGGCATCACCCGGGCGCGCCTGCCAGCCGACAACCAAGTGATCTGCACCCTGCGCGACCCGAGCGTGCCGGGCCTGGCGAAAGACGCCGGCAATACCCGCTCCGCCGTGGCCCTGGAGCTTTGGCGGCCGTACCTGGAAGGCAGCGTGGTGGTGATCGGCAATGCCCCCACTGCATTGTTCTACCTGCTGGAAATGCTCGACGCCGGTGCGCCCAAGCCGGCGTTGATCCTCGGCTTCCCGGTCGGCTTCGTCGGCGCCGCCGAGTCCAAGGCGATGCTCGCCGCAGACAGCCGTGGCGTGCCGTTCGTGATCATGCAGGGCCGCCTGGGCGGCAGCGCGATGGCCGCTGCCGCGGTCAACGCCCTGGCCACGGAGGTAGAATGATGGCGCCGCGTGGACGTCTGCTCGGCCTCGGCGTAGGCCCTGGCGACCCTGAACTGATTACCCTGAAAGCCCTGCGCCTGCTGCGTGAAGCGCCGGTGGTCGGCTATTTTGTGGCCAAGGGCAAGCGCGGCAATGCCTTTGGCATCATCGAGGCGCACCTGCAGCCCGAGCAGACCCTGCTGCCGCTGGTCTACCCGGTCACCACCGAAGCCCTGCCGGCGCCGTTGTCCTATGAACAGGTGATCAGCGATTTCTATGACGAGGCCAGCGTGCAAGTGGCCGAGCACCTGGATGCCGGCCGCGACGTGGCGGTGATCTGCGAAGGCGACCCGTTCTTCTACGGTTCCTACATGTACCTGCACGACCGCCTGGCGCAGCGCTATGAGGCCGAAGTGGTGCCCGGCGTCTGTTCGATGCTCGGTGGTGCCTCGGTACTGGGCGCGCCGCTGGTGTATCGCAACCAGAGCCTGTCGGTGCTGTCTGGCGTGTTGCCCGCCGAAGAGCTTCGCCGTCGCCTGGCCGACGCCGATGCGGCGGTGATCATGAAGCTTGGCCGCAACTTCCCCAAGGTACGCGAGGTGCTGGCTGAACTGGGCCTGGACGGCCGCGCGCTGTATGTAGAGCGGGCGACCATGGCCAACCAGAAGATCGTGCCGCTGGATCAGGTCGACCCACAGTCGTCGCCGTACTTCTCGCTGATCATCGTGCCGGGTGAAAAATGGCAGGGCTGAACATGCACAAGGCTCCGGCGATTGTCATTCTGGGCCAGGGCAGCCTGGCCACGGCGCAGCGTATCCGGCAATGTTATCCACAGGCGTCGATCCATGGCCTGCAAGGCCGGGTCGAAGGGGCCGACCTTTCCTACAGCGCGTTCGGCGATACCCTGCGGGCGCTGTACCTGCAGGACACGCCGATCATTGCCCTCTGTGCTGCAGGGATCGTGATTCGCAGCCTGGCCAGCCTGCTCAGCGAGAAGGGCGTGGAACCACCGGTGCTGGCGGTGGCTGAAGACGGCAGCGCCGTGGTACCGCTGCTCGGCGGCCTGGCGGGCGTGAACCTGATGGCGCGCGAAATCGGCGAAGCGTTGGGCGTTGCTGCGGCGATTACCACCAGTGGCGAACTGCGCTTCGGGACCTGTCTGCTGAGCCCGCCACAGGGCTACGCGCTGGCGGATATCGAGCAAGGCAAGCGCTTTGTTTCCGACCTGCTGGCTGGCGAAACAGTGCGCATCGAAGGGCATGCGCCGTGGTTGCAGCAGGCGCAGCTGCCTGCCAGTGACGAGGCTCGGCGCACCATCCATGTAGGGCCTCAGGCGCGTCCGGCCAGCCGCAACGAACTGCTGATTCACCCGCGCTCGGTGGTAGTGGGTGTTGCCGGTGGCAATCTGCATGGCATTCGCGCCGCCTTGCAGCAGGCCGGTATCGCCGAGCCTTCGCTGGCGTGTGTGCTGGCGGACGAACAAACCATGGCCGATAGCGCACTGCACGAAGCCGCCCAGGCACTGGGCGTTGCCTTGCGTTTTGCCGCCAAGCCGCAGGATGTCGCCGGCATGCTGGCCGAAGCATTGCCAGACGCGCAACTGATCGAGGTGGCCGACATGGTCATCGCGGTGGCACCTGCACCGGTCGAGGTGGCGCGGGTTGGCCGCCGGCGTGGGCGCCTGGCGGTGATCGGCCTCGGCCCGGGCGCTGCCGAGCTGATGGTACCGGCGGTCAAGGCCGAGCTGGCGCGCGCCGAAGATGTGCTGGGTTACGAAACCTACGTACGCATGGCCGGCCCGTTCCGTGACGACCAAGTGCTGCACTGCACCGACAACCGCGAAGAGATGCAGCGCGCCCGGCATGCCTTCGAACTGGCGGCCCAGGGCCATTCGGTGGTGGTGGTGTCATCGGGCGACCCGGGCGTGTTCGCCATGGCGGCTGCGGTACTTGAAGCGCTGCATGAATCCAGCGACCCTGCCTGGCATCGCGTTGACCTGGAGATCCTGCCGGGGGTGTCGGCTTCACTGGCGACGGCCGCGCAGGCTGGAGCGCCACTGGGGCATGACTTCTGCGTGATGTCGCTGTCGGACAACCTCAAGCCCTGGTCGATCATTGAAAAGCGCCTGGACCTGGCGGCGCAGGCCGACCTGGTGCTGGCGTTCTACAACCCGATTTCCAAAGCCCGGCCGCATCAGCTCGGCGTGGCGCTGGAGGTGGTACGTCGGCACCGTGAGGGGACTACGCCCGTAGTCCTTGGCCGCGACATCGGTAGGCCGGGGCAGACGCTGAAGGTAGTCACATTGGCCGAGCTGGTGCCGGAAATGGTCGACATGCGCACCATGGTGCTGGTGGGCTCCTCGACAACCTGCGTGTTTCCTCGCCTGGCTGGCGGGGTATGGGCGTACACGCCACGCTGGTACCCCTCGGCCAGCTGATTGCCGCGGAAACCCTTCAGCGCGCTGCATCGCCAGCGCGCTGGCTAGGGTGGTTGCCCCTGAATCGAGGGCAACCATCAAGGAGTTTCCCCATGTCCGATGAAAAGCAAATCACCACCACCAGCGACACCGCCATTCTGGTTGAAGGCAACCTGCTGGCGTGTGGCGCCGGTATGTCTGCGCAAAACCGTCATGATGTAATGAACGCCTTCCATTTCGCCACCCTGGTGGCCGATAAGGCTTTCGATGCCGAAACGCAATGCCGCGAATGGTACGACAAGTTCGTCGATGTCATGCGTGACCTCGGCTACACCATCCCGCGCCGTAGCTTCGAGCTAGAAACCTCGGCAGAACTGTCTGTCACCGTCGGTGCTGTTGCCATACGAGCGATCGGTGTGGCGGGTTCGGCGATGCTCGGCGGTACCAAGCTGGGTGAACTGGCGAAGCTGGCGTTCGACAAGCTGAGCACCGTCGAACATGACACCAAGGTCCTCGACCACAAACGCAAGAACAAGGCGCGTGGCATGGTCGGTATGGCTGCCTGCGTCGAAACCGCAAACAACGATGTGGTTTTGGTGGTGAGCTGCATTCAAGCATCTGCGCCGAACCTTGATGACGACGTCCTGGGCATCCAGTGGAAGCTGGAGAAAAACTACTACTACGCCGGCATGGCGGTGCTCACGCTCAACAACTTCGTCTATGACAAAGTCCGCGAAACCGTGGAAAACAAAATCGGCGTGCGCAGCGTCGAGAATGTTCTGCAGTACGACATCTGACTGCTGGGCGGCGTTGTAGTGACGCCGCCTCATTCATTTCAGGGTGACGAGGCAACGGTTATGGATAAAGCAGTTGAGCAACTGATGTTGATTGGTGGAACGGCATTGCTGTATCCCGCCGGCACGGGCGAGATCCAGCGCCAGGCCGCTTTCGACTCGATTCTCTACGCGCAGTTGGTGGCCAACAGGAACGTGGGCTCACGCTTTGACGACTACCAAGGTTGGTACCACGCCTATCGAGAGGTCTACGGCCAACTGGGCTGGATCAAGCTGGCCAGCACTCACGATTTCAAACAACTGGGGCAGCCTTCGCGAAACACGCGGATCCAGCCACTGGAAGCCTGGCTGAGGATGTGCTCGATACAGCATGAGGCGGTATTGGCCGCCTTCAAGTCAGGCTTGGGCATGTCAAGCGGAGGTTTTCGCCACCTGTTGAAATTTGCCACGCAGGGGGCGGATCTGGTGATCGAGCTTGGTCTGCTAAAGCCGGGGCCGGCGCTTGACCTTTGCAGTATCACTTTGCAGTTCGATAGGCCAATCGCTGATATTCCGCTGGATTCGTTGCTGCGCGAGCAGGCATTGAAGGGCCAAGCCGAGTTCAACGGGGTGTCCTTGGTACTCGATAACGGGCGCTTCCAAGGCCAGCGAGAGGCGCTGCAAACACTGATGAAAAGCAAGGATGCCCAGGGGGAATATCGCTTTGACCCTTATGCTGCAATCAGGAGCGCATCATGAATGAGAGCAGTTCAGCCGTGATCGGCGCGGGAATCGTTTCGTTCCTGCCAGGGGTTTCTGCAGTGCAGGGAAACAAGGTGAAACTGGCCTTGGCCATGGCCGAGCGAGCTACCGAGACGGCATACAAGGAAGGCTTGATCAAGGACTGGTTGGCCTACTACCGCAACCAGCTCAAGTTCATGGGCTGGGACGCAGTGTCTGCCGAGCAGGTGCACTGGCCCGAGGAAAGCCGCGCCAGGCAGACGGACCAGGTGCTGGCTACCATTGCGGCAACCGCCGGCGACCATTTCGCCTCGGCAAGCAGCCGCTCCATGCAGAGTCTGCTGGCCAAGCCGTCAGCGCTGCAATCGCTTGAGCGCTATGCCTACGAGCGGCAGCATTTCCAGCTACTGCCCTGCGCACCTGCCGGAGCGAATCGTGTCGACATGGTGCTGTGCCACGAAACGGACACGCGCGCGGCGTTCCGCGCGGGCTTCATCAGCCACAAGCGCAGCCATAAGAACGTGCGTGCCGAGTTGGTACGCTTCAATATCCTTGCCTTCGAGCAGAGCTTCCTGCCCAAGGTGCAGGATCGTGTGGTTCAGGTTTGCCTGCAGCGCATACTGGAGTACGGCGTCTAGGGTGCCAGGTAGCCTTTGATACCGGTGAAGATGATCTGCGCGGCCAGGGCACAGACGAACAGCCCCATCAGCCGGCTGACGATCTGCAGGCCCTGGTCGCCGAGGATGCGCTCGATGCGGTGCGAGAGGTACAGCACCAGGCCGACAGTGAAGCTGGCCAGTGCGATGCTGATAATGGCCAGCACCTTGTCGTCCCAGTGTGGGTGGCCCACCCCCATTACCAGCAGTGCGCCGATGGTACCGGGGCCGACAGTCAGCGGGATGGTCAGCGGTACGATGGTGACATCCTGCTGCACGTTGTCTGCCTGGACCGCCGACTTGCCTTGGGCCATGCCCAGTGCCGAGATGAACAGCACGCTGCCGGCGCCGATGCGGAAGGCGTCGGCGGTGATGCCGAAAATACCGAAGATCGCCCGCCCGAACAGGTAAAGCAGGGCACTGGCAATGAGCACGGCAATCGCCACCTTCCAGGCCAGTTGCTTGCGCTCCTTGCTGGAGTGGCCGCGGGTCAGGCTGATGAAGCACGACAGCACGAAGAACGGGCTGTAGAGCACGAGCATTTTCAGGTAGACGCTGAACAACTCATGGAGCATGGGGTAGCCCCTGGCAGGAAAGGTGTGGGCAAGTGTATCAGCAGCATCAGGGTTGCCTGTACAGACAATACCGATCAGGAGGTAGGCGCCGGGTCCACCTTGGTTTCCCGCTGACTGGCCCAATACTGGATCAGCTCGCGCAACTGCGACAATTCCACCGGTTTGGCCATGTGCCCGTCCATCCCGGCCAGGCGCGCGCGTTCCTTGTGTTCGGCAAGAATGTGCGCGGTCAGCGCCACCACCGGGGTGCGCTGGCGCTGGTTGGCGGCTTCCCAGGCGCGTAGTTGCTGGGTGGCCGAGAAGCCATCCAGTATCGGCATTTCGCAGTCCATCAGCACCAGGTCATAACGCTGCGCCTTCATTGCTTGCAAGGCTTCTTCGCCATTGCTGGCGGTGTCGGGCTCGAGGTTGAGCTTGCCCAGCATGCCACGGATCACCTTGGTCGAAATGCTGTTGTCCTCGGCGACCAGTACGCGGAAGTCGCCAGGCAGCTCCAGCGCCTGTGCGGTGCCGGGCGGGCTGGCAGGGATGGCCTGCTCGCGACCGCGCTGGGCCAGTTCTTCGGCGAGGGTGGTCTTCAGCGTGTAGCCGGCCACCGGCTTGGCGAGAATCCGTTTGACCCCGGCGTTGCGTGCAATGACCTTGCTCGGCGCGTTGCTGATACCGGTGAGCATCACCACCAGGATGTCGTGGTTCAGGCTCGGGTCTTCCTTGATCTTGGCGGCCAGTTGCATGCCGGTCATGCCCGGCATGTTCTGGTCCAGCAGCACGGCGTCGAAATAGTCGCGCAGATGGGCCTTGGTGCGCAGCAGGGCCAGGGCTTCCTTGCCCGACGGCACCGCGCTGACGTTCATGCCCCAGGCGCTGCACTGCTGTACCAGCACCTTGCGGCAGGTGTCGTTGTCGTCCACCACCAGCACGCGGGCGTCACGTAGCGGGCCGTCGAGATCGGCCGGTGGCTGCTCCAGGCGCGAAGGGTCGAGTGGTAGCGCCAGCCACAAGGTATTGCCCATGCCGCTGCTGCTCTTGATGCCGAACTCGCCTTGCATCAGGCCGATCAACTGCTTGGCAATGACCAGCCCGAGGTGGCCGCCCAGCTTGTTGCTGGAGAGGAAGTGGTGGCTGTGCAGTTCGGCTTGCAGCAAGGCTTCGCGGTCGGTAGCGGGCATCGGCTCGCCGCTGTCCTGCACGGCAATGCGCAGGCGCGGTACCTCGCCCCGTTGGTCCAGCGCCACTACCAGCAGGATTTCGCCCTGATCGGTGTTCTTCAAGGCGTTTTCCAGCAGGCTCGACAAGGCCTGGCGCAGGCGTGTGGGATCGCCACTGATCACCCTTGGCACTTGTGGTTGGGTAAAGCTGATCAGTTCGACGTTCTGCTGCTCGGCCTTGGCGCGGAAGATGTTCAGGCAATCCTCGATCAGCGCATTGAGGTCGAACTGCACGTCATCCAGTTCGATTTGCCGGGATTCCAGCTTGGAAATGTCGAGAATCTCGTTGATCAGCGTGAGCAGTTCGTTGCCGGCGCTGTGGATGGTCTGCACATAATCGCGCTGCTTGACCGACAACGGGGTGCCCAGCAGCAACTCGGTCATGCCCAGCACCCCGTTCATCGGCGTACGGATTTCGTGGCTGATCTTGGCCAGGAATTCGGCCTTGGCGTTGATTTCGGCATTGCTGGCGGCCAGGGCGCGGCTGGCGCTGAAGCGCTCCTCGCTCATTCGCCGCAGACGTTCGCTGACCGCCAGGTTGAGCAGCAGGCCGCTGGCCACGGTCAAGCCCAGCAGGATGCACAGCAGCCAGGGTGTTGGCGTGCGGGTGAGGCCAAGCAGCGCCGGCAGCAGCACCAGGCCGCCGAGGTTGAACACCACCATCGCCAGGCTGAACACCCGCGCCGGGGCATAACCCTTGTACCAGTGATAACTGCTGACCAGCAGCATGCTGACGCTACCCAGGGCCATCAGGGCGTAGGTCATCAGGTTCAGCGGCAGGGTGTCGACGAACAGCAGTACCAGCCCGCTGACACCGACCACCAGCATGTCGCCCTGCAGCAGGCGATTCAGCCGCGGTGAGTTGCACGGTGCGAAGAAATGCTGGGTGAAATACAGCCCCGCCAGGCCGGCCAGGACCAGCGTGAGGTAGGCGGCGGGCGTCTGTGCGCTGTGCCAGACGTGCCACCAGGGGCCGCTGAGGTTCAGCAGGATCAGGCCGCTGAGCAGCATCAGGCCATGGTAGAGCGCGAGGATCAGGGCGGTGCTGGAGCGGCTGTAGAAGAAGCGGATCAGGTTGTGCAGGATCAGCATCACCAGGCCGCCGAACAGCATGCCGAACAGCAGCGGCTGGCGTTGGTCGGAGGCGGCCACGGCCGCAGGCTCCAGGCTGATGGCCGGGCGCAGTTGGTGCTCGGAGACCAGGCGCAGGTAGATGTCTACCGGTTGCTTGCTGTTGGGCAGGGGTAAGACATGGTCGCTGCCACGCAGGGTCGGGCTGGCATTGCCAGCCTGGCGGCCGTGGTGCAGCTGACGCAGAAGCTTGTCGCCTTCGAGGGCGTAGAGGTCCAGGCCGGACAGGTCTGGGGCGAACACCCGCAGCAGTTGTTCCTGCTCGCTGGGGGCCAAACGGTAGTGCAGCCACATGGCCTGTTCCGCCGGAGCGGCATCCAGGTCGGCGAGGGCCAGCGGGCTGAACTGGTTGCGGTAACGCTCGGAGCGCACGTCGCTCAGTTGCAGGTTGGCCTGTTCGTCGAGCAGCATGGCCCAGCCTCCGTCATGTTCGGCGGCAGCCGGGAACAGGCAGAGCAGGGTCAGCAAGCTGACGATCAGAACTGAGGCAATCCGAAGCCGACGCACTACGAAATCCCTTCTTAGCCTAGGTGCCAGGTAGTAACTATGCGCGGCGCGCCAAGTCGAAGGCAAGGCCCGCGCGGGGCCCTGTCGACGAGCCGGGGGCCGTGCGCCTGGGTTTTTCCAACCCTGGGCGTCACGGCGCTCCGGTAAAGCTTACTGCTGGTGCTCACCGCGCTCGCGGGCAATGGCCCGGTAGCCGATGTCGCTACGGTAGAAGCTGCCGTTCCAGCTGACTTCCTTGGCCAGGCGATAGGCCTGCTGCTGGGCGTCGGCAACGCTGGCACCCATGGCGGTGGCGCAGAGCACGCGGCCACCGTTGGTGACCACCTGGCCGTCTTTCAGCGAAGTACCGGCATGGAATACCTTGCCTTCGATCTTGGCCGCTGCATCCAGGCCGTTGATCACATCACCCTTGGCATAGTCACCCGGGTAACCGCCGGCGGCCAGCACCACGCCCAGGCTCGGGCGCGGGTCCCACTGGGCTTCGACCTTGTCCAGCGCCTTGGCGAATGCAGCCTCGACCAGCAGCACCAGGCTCGACTCCAGGCGCAGCATGACCGGCTGGGTTTCCGGGTCGCCGAAGCGGCAGTTGAACTCGATGACCTTGGGGTTGCCCGCCTTGTCGATCATCAGGCCGGCGTAGAGGAAGCCGGTATAGACGTTGCCTTCTTCGGCCATGCCACGCACGGTCGGCCAGATTACCTGGTCCATCACGCGCTGGTGCACATCGGCGGTGACCACCGGGGCAGGGGAATAGGCACCCATGCCGCCAGTATTCGGGCCGGTGTCCTGGTCGCCGACGCGCTTGTGGTCCTGGCTGGTGGCCATGGGCAGCACGTTCTGGCCATCGACCATGACGATGAAACTGGCTTCCTCGCCGTCGAGAAACTCTTCGATCACCACGCGCGAACCGGCGTCACCGAAGGCATTGCCAGCCAGCATGTCGCGCACGGCGGCTTCGGCTTCCGCGAGGGTCATGGCGACGATCACGCCTTTGCCGGCGGCCAGGCCATCGGCCTTGATCACGATCGGCGCGCCTTTTTCCTGCAGGTAGGCCAGGGCTGGCTCGATTTCGGTGAAGTTCTGGTAGTCGGCGGTCGGAATCTTGTGCCGGGCCAGGAAGTCCTTGGTGAAGGCCTTGGAGCCTTCCAGCTGGGCCGCGCCCTTGGTCGGGCCGAAGCAGTCCAGGCCACGGCTGCGGAACAGGTCGACGACACCGGCGACCAGCGGCGCTTCCGGGCCGACGATGGTCATTTGTACGTTCTGCTCGGCGAAGTCGGCCAGTTGTTCCAGCGCATTGACGTCGATAGCGACGTTTTCGCACTTGGCTTCGGTGGCGGTGCCGGCGTTGCCCGGGGCAACGAAGACTTTCTCGACACGTGGGTCCTGGGCGACTTTCCAGGCCAGGGCGTGTTCACGACCGCCGCTGCCGATGATCAAAACTTTCATGTCAAAACCTCGAGTTCTTTCGGGCGAGAGGCAAAACCTCACGCTGTACGAGGTCGCAGTGAAGCAGGTAGATGCAAGGCGGGGCCGGTTTCGATGAGCGGAGTTGCCTTCTGGCAATGAGCATCAGCGAAACCGGCCCCAACGCAGCAGATGCCTGCTTCAGTGCGGCCGATTGCCGTAAATCAGTGGCGGAAGTGGCGCATGCCGGTGAAGACCATGGCGATGCCAGCTTCGTCAGCGGCAGCAATCACCTCGGCATCGCGCATCGAGCCACCTGGCTGGATCACGGCGCTGATACCCACTTTAGCTGCGTTGTCGATGCCATCACGGAACGGGAAGAACGCATCCGATGCCATGACAGCTCCCTGTACCTGCAGGCCGGCATGCTCAGCCTTGATGGCCGCGATGCGGGCGGAGTTGACGCGGCTCATCTGGCCGGCACCGACGCCGATGGTCTGGCGCTGCTTGGCGTAGACGATGGCGTTGGACTTGACGAACTTGGCCACTTTCCAGGCGAATACCAGGTCGTGGATCTCTTGCTCGGTCGGTGCGCGCTTGGTCACGATCTTCAGGTCATCGGCGCTGATCATGCCGATATCGCGGCTCTGCACCAGCAGGCCACCGTTGACGCGCTTGAAGTCCCAACCGGCAGCGCGCTCGGCTGGCCACTCGCCGCATTCCAGCAGGCGGACGTTCTGCTTGGCAGCAACCACCTCGCGGGCGGCCTGGGAGATTTTCGGTGCGATGATCACTTCGACGAACTGGCGGTCGACGATGGCCTTGGCGGTTTCGCCATCCAGCTCGCGGTTGAAGGCGATGATGCCACCGAACGCCGACTCGGTGTCGGTCGCGTAGGCCAGGTCGTAGGCCTTGCGGATACCGCCTTCCTCTTCAGGTACCACGGCAACGCCGCACGGGTTGGCGTGCTTGACGATGACGCAGGCTGGCTTGACGAAGCTCTTCACGCATTCCAGCGCGGCGTCGGTGTCGGCCACGTTGTTGAACGACAGCTCCTTGCCCTGCAGCTGGATGGCGGTGGAAACGCTGGCTTCGCCTTTTTTCGCCTCGACGTAGAACGCCGCGCTCTGGTGCGGGTTCTCGCCGTAGCGCATTTCCTGGGCCTTGACGAACTGGCTGTTGAAGGTGCGCGGGAACTCGCTGCGGCCTTCGGTGCTGAGGGTTTCCTTGGCCTGGTCGATGGTGCCCATGTAGTTGGCGATCATGCCGTCGTAGGCGGCGGTGTGCTCGAATGCCTTGAGCATCAGGTCGAAACGCTGGGCGTAGGTCAGGCCGCCGGCCTTGAGGCCTTCGACGATGCCGGCATAGTCGCTGGCGTTGACCACGATGGCCACGTCCTTGTGGTTCTTGGCCGCGGAACGGACCATGGTCGGGCCACCGATGTCGATGTTCTCGATGGCGGTCGGCAGGTCACAGCCAGGCTTGGAAATGGTCGCCTCGAACGGGTACAGGTTGACCGCCACCAGGTCGATCGGCTTGATGCCGTGCTCGTTCATGATGGCGTCGTCGATGCCGCGACGGCCGAGGATGCCGCCGTGGATTTTCGGGTGCAGGGTCTTGACCCGGCCATCCATCATTTCGGCGAAGCCGGTGTAGTCGGCCACTTCCACCGCGTTGACGCCGTTGTCCTTGAGCAGCTTGTAGGTGCCGCCGGTGGACAGGATCTCGACACCGAGCTGCTGCAGCTCACGGGCGAATTCGAGGATACCGGTCTTGTCGGAGACGCTGATCAGGGCGCGGCGGACTGGCAGGCGGGTAGTCTGGTCGGTCATTTCGGATTCCAATAACGCGGTGGAGTCAGCAAAAAAGGCGCCTCTGTTCAGGGAGCCGCCTTTTCTGGTTGGGATTCTGGCTTACAGCAAGTCGTACTGCTTGAGCTTCTTGCGCAGGGTGCCTCGGTTCAGCCCGAGCATCTCGCTGGCCTTGGTCTGGTTGCCCTTGACGTAGTTCATCACGCTTTCGAGCAGGGGCGCCTCGACTTCGGAGAGCACCAGGTTGTACACGTCCGTCACGGTCGCGCCTTCCAGGTGGGCGAAGTAGTTGTGCAGCGCCTTCTCGACGCTGTCGCGAAGGGTCTGGCCTTCTTCGCTCGGCGTGTTCAGGTGCTGTTTCAGGTTGGCGTTGTCGCTCACGGGCGTTGTTCCACTCACAAATGTCTCGGTCATCATCGTCATGCGGCCACCCCTTGTCCGTCCTCTGTCTCAAGGCTCTGTCGACGTTCGCTGAAAAACGCACGAACGTTGGCGCACTGCGCTTGTGTGTCTTCCAAAGCGTTGAACCGGGAGCGAAACTCCTTGCCGCCGGGTCGTGTTGCCAGGTACCAGCCAACGTGCTTGCGGGCGATACGTACGCCCATCACATCGCCATAGAAGGCATGCAGCGCGGCCAGGTGCTCCAGCAGGATGCGTTCCACTTCATCCAGTTGCGGCGCTGGCAGATGTTCGCCAGTGCGCAGGTAATGCTCGATCTCGCGAAAGATCCATGGCCGCCCCTGGGCAGCCCGGCCTATCAGCAGGCCATCGACACCGGTGGCGTCCAGCACCGCCCGGGCCTTTTCTGGCGAGGTGATATCGCCGTTGGCAAAAACCGGGATCGACACCGCCTGCTTGATGGCAGCGATGGTGTCGTATTCGGCTTCGCCGGTATACAGGTCGGCGCGTGTGCGGCCATGTACCGCCAGCGCCTGGATGCCGGCCTGTTCGGCGATCTTCGCCACATTCAGGCCGTTCTTGTTCGCCCGGTCCCAGCCGGTGCGAATCTTCAGCGTCACCGGGACGTCCACGGCGCCAACCACGGCGTGGAGAATCTCGCTGACCAAGGCTTCATCTCTCAATAAAGCAGAGCCTGCGGCTTTGTTGCAGACTTTTTTTGCCGGGCAGCCCATGTTGATATCGATGATCTGGGCACCCGCTTCGACATTGGCTTGCGCCGCCGCTGCCATCATCTGCGCATCACCACCGGCGATCTGCACCGAGCGTGGCTCGGGATCACCTTCATGGATGCGGCGCAGGCTCGACTTGCGGCTGTTCCACAGGCTCATGTCGCTGGAGACCATTTCCGACACCACCATGCCGGCGCCCAGGCGCTGGCAAAGGGTACGGAAAGGCTGGTCCGTAACGCCGGCCATGGGCGCGAGGATCAGGTTGTTACGTAGTGTGTATTGGCCGATGCGTACCGCCGACATAGGTGATCCCTGTTGTGGGGCCGAATCTTGGAGTCTGAAAAAGGGTTGGCATGATACCCGCTCTCGGTGACCGGATAAAGATGGGTTTGGATAAAATCTGAACAGTTGTCGGCTTATGCCATTTGGTATGGAGAAGGGCTTGGGGCTGCTTCGCAGCCCTTTCGCGACACAAGGCCGCTCCTACAGGCGAGCGCGATCTCCCGTAGGAGCGGCGTTGTGTCGCGAAGGGGCGCAAGGCGCCCCCGCCGGCATGACGTTCATTCCGGCGAACGGAAGCTGAGGCTGTAGTTGACTGCCTTCGGCCCGGGGTCAAGGATGTCCAGGGCGATATGGATCGGGGTCTGGCTGGGCATCTCGCCACGCCCGGCCAGTTCCCCCGAGAGGTACTCGCTGGGCTTGAAGCGTCGGCTGGCGATCAGCTGGCCATTGAGATCGGCGAAGCGCAGCTCCAGCAGCGGGAATGGCTGGGCGAACGGCGCGCGGTTGTAGATGATCGCATCGACGATCAACGCGCCCTTGAAGTCCGGGTGGCTGCGCACCACCAGGTTGCTGCTTTTGATCCGGGCAATATCGACGCGGGTCGGGACTTCGCACCCGACCAACGGGCAGATTTGCTGGAAGAGCGGCCGGTACTGGTCCTGACGGGCCATTTCGTCGAAGTGGAACCACACGTACTGGAACGCCAGCATGCCTGCGGCGAGCAAGGTCAGGAAGCCCCACAGCAGGCGTTTGCCCCAGTTCGGTGCGGGCTTCTCCCAGCCCAGCTGCAATGGGTCGTCGACCACGTCGACCAGCGGCTCCTTGCGTGCCGGGCGCTCTGGCTTGGCGGCAAAGCCGGGTTCCAGGCGTTCGCCGGGCAGCGGCTCGACAGGGTCGTCATCGTGCGCCGACAGGCTCAGCGCCAGCGGTTCGTCGTCGCGCGCGTTCAGGCCTTTTTCCGCAGTTTCGTCATCGCTGGCACGCAGTGGTTCGTCGAAGGCGGGGTGGTCATCGTCGACGGCATGGCGCACCGGCGGCTCATCGTCGAAGTCCAGCTCCAGGCTACCGCCCAGGGTTGGCTCGGTGCGCTCGCCCGGGGCAGGTTCGAGATCCAGCTCCAGCGGCTGCAGCACCGGGGCCGGCTCATCTGCCTGTGGTGGTTCGAAAGGTTCATCGGTGGCCGTGCCGAACAGGTCGTCAGCGTGTTCGTCCGGCTGCAAGTCGTCGCGCCGGGCCTGCAACCCGTCATCCTGCTCGGCCGGGCGTGCCGGTACGGGTTGGCCGCGACGCTCCAGGCGTTCCAGCTCCTTGTCGAGATCGAGGGCGTCCAGTGCCTGGGCGGTGAGTGCCCAGTTTTCGTCGGCAGCGCTGCTGTGCTGGTCGACAGCCGGCTCGTGCGCCACCGTTGGCTCGGCCGCCGGCGCGTCAGGCACCGCCGGCTCTGGCGCCGGCACCACAGGTTGACTGGCCGTACTGGTGCGGTTCTGCTCCAGCAACTGCCTGGCAGCATTGAATACCTGCAGGCAGTGGCCGCAGCGCACCACGCCGCGGGCCACGCTCAGTTGGTGGTGAGTGACGCGAAAGCTAGTCTGGCAATGCGGGCACTGGGTGACGAAACTGTCGGTCATGCGGCGATCCGGGAGCTGTGCAGAAAGGTATTCTAGGCCGGCTTAACGGCGCCGACCACTGATGCGGACCCAGCCGTCACGCAGGACGATCGGGTCCAGTGCGAAGTCGGCGGCGTAGGCGGCGGCCACTTCTTCACCCTGTTCGGCGAGGATGCCCGACAGCGCCAGCAGGCCCCCGGGGCGGACCAGGCCGGACAGTTGCGGCGCCAGCGACACCAGCGGGCCGGCAAGGATGTTGGCAACCAGCACGTCGGCCTGCATCGCCGGCATGTGCTCGGGCAGGTACAGCGCCAGCTTTTCGTCGGCGATGCCATTGCGCTGGGCGTTGTCGCGCGAAGCCTCGATGGCCTGCACGTCGATGTCGGTACCCACCGCCTCGCGGGCGCCCAGCAGCAGCGCGGCGATGGCCAGGATGCCCGAGCCGCAGCCGAAGTCCAGCACCTGGGTGCCTTCGAGCTGCTGGCCGTCGAGCCATTCCAGGCACAGGGCGGTGGTCGGGTGGGTGCCGGTGCCGAACGCCAGGCCCGGGTCGAGCAGCAGGTTCACCGCGTCCTTTTCCGGTGCTTCGTGCCAGCTGGGCACGATCCACAGGCGGCGGCCGAAGCGCATCGGCTGGAAGTTGTCCATCCAGCTGCGTTCCCAGTCCTGGTCCTCGATCACCTCGGCCTGGTGCTCGGGAAGCTCGGCACCGGTCAGCAGGCGCAGGTGGGAGAACACCTGCTCGGGCTCGGCATCGGCCTCGAACAGGGCCAGCAGGTGGGTGTGCGACCACAGCGGGGTGGTGTTGAGGTCTGGCTCGAAGATCGGTTGATCCTCGGCATCCATGAACGTGACCGAGACAGCGCCCACTTCGAGCAGGGCGTCTTCGTAGGTTTCGGCTTGTTCCGGGCTGATGGCCAGGCGTACTTGCAGCCAGGGCATGGCGGGCACCTTTGGTAAATCGACAGGGGCAGCCCCAGGCTGCGCGAAGGCTGGCAGTTTACGCGAGTGCGGGGGATTTGTGGATCGGCTTGGCAAGGGGGCGAGCAGCGCCCCCGAAATCCATCAGACAAAACACAGGGAGAGCGACTCGGCTATGTAGGCCGGCTTGTCCTCGCCCTCGATCTCCAGGGTGGCGATCGCCTTGAGCAGCCACTGGCCTGGCTTCTTTTCCGACACCTCTGCCAGCTCTACCTTCAGCCGCACCTGGCTATCGACCTTGACCGGCTGGATGAAGCGCACGCTGTCCAGCCCATAGTTCACCACCATTTTCAGCCCTTGCGGCAGGACCAGGATGTCCTCGATCAACTTGGGGATCAGCGACAAGGTCAGGAAGCCGTGGGCAATGGTGCAGCCAAACGGAGTCTGCGCCGCCTTGACCGGGTCCACATGGATGAACTGGAAATCACCCGTGGCTTCGGCGAACAGGTCGATGCGCTGCTGGTCGATCTTCAGCCAGGCCGAACGGCCCAGTTCCTTACCAACGTACTGCGAAAGCTCTGTAACCGGTACATAGGGCATCGCGGGCTCTCCAAATTGTCAGTTGGTACGAATGTGCAAGATCAGCACGGCGAACCGTTTCAGTCAAGTTGCAGGTATTTCGGCGAATATCGGTATATGACGGCCATATGCTTATAATGACAGCCGTGCACGAGGGAGATGCTTATGCTGTTGCGTGGTCTGACCTGGCTGGTGCTGTTCCAGTTGCTGGGTACGGCGATCAACCACTTGTTGGTGCCGTTTCTGCCGGGGCCGATCATCGGCCTGTTGCTGCTGCTGTGTTTTCTCATGGCCCGTGGCGAGGTTGGCAAGCCGCTGAACGAGGCGGCCAGCAGCCTGCTGCGCTACCTGCCGCTGTTGCTGGTGCCGCCGGCAGTAGGGGTGATGGTGTATGCCAGGGACATTGCCGCCGACTTCTGGGCCATCGTCGGGGCGTTGCTGATTTCCTGCCTGGTGACCCTGGCGTTTGTCGGCGTGCTGATGCAAAAGCTCATCCAGCGCCAGGGCCGACGAGAGGAGCAGCCATGATGCTTGACTGGCAAGGCGCGCTGGACGCGGTGGTGCACCATCCCTTGTTCGGTATCGGCATTACCCTCGGTGCCTACCAGGTAGTGCTGGCCGCCTACGAGAAGACCCGCTGGATCTTCCTGCAGCCGGTGCTGGTGTCGATGCTGCTGGTGATCGGCGTGCTGCTGCTGTTCGGCATCGACTACCGCGAATACCGCAAGAGCACGGAGATCATGAACATTCTGCTGGGGCCTGCCACCGTGGCCCTGGCCGTGCCGCTGTACCTGAACCTGCGGCGTATCCGCCAGCTGTTCTGGCCCATCTTTACTACGCTGGTAATCGGAGGCCTGTTTGCCACGCTGTTCTGCCTGGTACTGGGCTGGTGGTTCGGTGCGGAACACATGATCCTGATGACCATGGCGCCAAAATCGGTGACCTCGCCAATTGCCATGCTGGTGGCCGAGCAGATTGGCGGGGTGGCGGCCCTGGCGGCGGTGTTTGTGTTGATTACCGGCGTGATCGGGGCGATCTTCGGCCCGGCGCTGCTGAGCCGCTTTGGCGTGCACAGCCCCGAGGCACGCGGCATGGCGTTGGGGGTGACCGCGCACGCGGTAGGTACTTCGGTGGCCCTGCAGGAAAGTGACGAATGCGGCGCCTTTGCCGCGCTGGCAATGAGCCTGATGGGCGTGGCCACGGCGGTGTTCCTGCCGCTGGCGGTCAGCCTGGTGGCTTGAGGACTTGTAATGACGTTACCGCTGTTTCCGCTCAATACCGTGCTGTTTCCTGGCTGCTTTCTCGATCTGCAGATTTTCGAGGCGCGCTACCTGGACATGATCGGGCGCTGCATGAAGCAGGGCGAAGGTTTTGGCGTGGTGTGCATCCTCGAAGGCGAACAGGTCGGCAAGGCGCCGCCGGTAGTGGCCTCGATCGGCTGCGAGGCGGTGATCCGCGACTTCGTGCAGCAGGATAACGGTTTGTTGGGCATTCGCGTCGAAGGTGTGCGGCGCTTCAACCTGGCAAGCACCGAGGTGCAGAAGGACCAGTTGTTGATGGGGCAGGTGCAATGGTTGCCGGAGCAGGCGGACAGCCCGTTGCTCGAGGCCGACGATGACCTGCTGGCGTTGCTGGTGGCGCTGGGCGAGCACCCGATGGTCGAAGCCCTGGACATGCCGCGCCCGGTGGACGGACGGCAGGCGCTGGCGAACCAGTTGGCGTACCTGTTGCCGTTCATGGAGGAGGACAAGCTGGACCTGCTGGCCCTCGACTCACCGCAGCAGCGCCTGGGCGAGATCCAGAAGCTGCTGGAGCGGATTCAGGGCGAGCTGTTTGCCTGACTGCCTGGCCCTGCTGCTGGCCCTTGCAGGAGGGGCTTTGTGTCGCGAAAGGGCTGCGAAGCAGCCCCAGGACTTCACACAGCCATAAATTGCCGGGGCTGCTTCGCAGCCCTTTAGCGACACAAGGCCGCTCCTACAGGGCCGCAATCAGTACTGATAGCGCAACAACGCCTGCGGCAACGCATGCATGGCAAAGAACGCCAGCAACGCGATGCAGGCCGGCACTATCAGCCACCACGCCCGCAGCGGCAAGGCCGGCAAGGTCTGCCGCCGCTGTACCAATGCCAGGCTCAGCGCACATACACAGCACGCCAACAGGGCCCCGGCGAGGATGTCGGTCGGCCAGTGCGCCCCCAGGTAAACCCGCGACAGGGCTATCGCCAGCGCCGGAATGCAGCCCAGCATGACCCAGGTCAGGCGCATCCGTGGCGGCTGCCCGCGCCCGGCCAGCACGGCCATGACCAGAAAGAACGCGAACGACGCCGAGCTGTGCCCGCTGGGCATGCTGTAGCTGGTCAACGGGTCGCTGAGCACCTCCGGCCGGGCCCGGGCGAACAGCCATTTCAGGGTGCCATTGGCAAGCGCCGTGCCCATCAGCGCGCTCGCGGCGAACAGGGCATGACGCCATTGCCGGGCTAGCAGCAGCAGGCCGGTCAGCAGGCCGCCCAGGAACAGTTGGGTGCGGAAATCACCCAGCCGGGTCACCACGACCACGGCGCCATCGATGGCCTGGCTACGGTGCTCCTGCACCAATGTCATCACACCCTGGTCGAATTCGTGCAGGTAGGGCCAGCCCAGGAACACCCCGGCCAGGGCCGCCAGGCTCATGCCGGCGATCAGCCGGGTGCCGTGGCGTTGATCACGGATGCTGGTGTTCAGGCTGAGCCCGATGATGACGGCCAGGGTGCCGGCGATGATACCGGCATCCAGCCAGAAGCCTTCCGGCAGCGGCAGGCGCATGGCGGCACCTGTGGCCCAGCCGGGCAGCAGGTAGGCCACCGACCAGCCCGCGCCGGCCACCAGGCTGACGGCGATGAAGCGTGGCAGCGGCATGTCGAACATGCCGGCGACCATCGGCAACATGGGCCGCAGCGGCCCGATGAAGCGCCCGACCAGCAGGCTGGCAATGCCGTAGCGCTGGAAATAGGCTTCGGCGCTGCCGATCCATTCCGGGTGGTGACGCAGCAACGGCAGGCGGCGGATGTTCTGATGGAAGTACTTGCCCACGGCATAGGACACGGCGTCACCCAGCAGGCCACCGAGAAAGCCCAGCAGCAGCGTTTCGCCCAGGCTGAAGGTACCACTGCCGGCCAGCACCGCGACCGCGAACAGCAGCACGGTGCCCGGTACGATGATGCCGGCAATGGCCAGGCATTCGATGCAGGCCACCAGGAAAATTGCCAGGCCAAGCCACTGTGGGTTGGCGCTGAGCCAGCCGGTCAGGCTGTCGAGCCATTGGCCCATGGTTCAGCTTCCTTGTTCGAGAATGAAGAAGTCGCGGCCTTCGACTTGGCCTCGACGCAACGGGTTCCGCGTGCAGAAACGGGCGTATTCGGCATCGACGAAGCGGTAGGGCAGGTGCTCGTCGCGGCCGTGCGGGATGCCCAGGCGGGCCGTCTGGATGATCCGCGGCACGGCGTTGCGGCAATCCTCGACGTACAGGCGCTCGGGGTCGAAGCGCTGGGCGTCCCAGTGTGGCACCTTCAGGCCGAGGGCGCGGCACAGCAGCGTCTGCCCGGCGCACAGGCGCTCGGCCGGGCGCAGGTTGCCGCTGGCGTCGGGGTTGTTCAGTTGCATCTGCGCCAGGCTGTTCGGCCCCGAGACGGCGTCCTGCCAAGGATAGGCGGACTTGATCAGCACCGCGTTGCCCGGCCCGTGGGCGCTGAAGTTCAGCGAGTCGCCGCCACGCGCGTAGTACATGTAGATGTGCCCGCCATCGAGAAACAGCGCCTTGCGCTTTTCGGTGTAGCCGAGCGAGGCGTGGCTGCCTTTGTCGCTGAGGTAGTAGGCCTCGGTCTCGATGATCCGTGCGGCCAGCCACAGGTCGCCGTGGCGGTGACGGATGACCTTGCCCAGCAGGGCCTTGGCCAGGGTCTGGGCGTCGCGGTCGAAGAAGCTGTCGGGCAGTGCTGGCATGCGGGGCAGTTCGCGGTTGGGAAGGCGGGGATGATAGCAATGAATGACTTAATCGAGGCTGAACCGGTGGGGTGATTGATTGGTATCTGCATGTTTCGGTGTTGGTTGAGCCGAAGGGGTTCGCCTTGGGGCGGGCGGCGCGCGATCTCACGGGTGCCACAAGAAGCGGGTCGAGCCCAGCCATTTTCGACCATCCGCCACCCACCGCTGGGCGTACACCTGCGCGGCAGTTATAATCAGCCGATTTCCCCTTCGCCAAGACACCGAACCCATGACTGAGTCCGTTCTTGACTATATGACCCGCCTGGGTCGCGCTGCCCGTGAGGCTTCCCGGGTGATCGGCCGTGCCAGCACCGCGCAGAAGAACCGCGCCCTGCAAGCTGCCGCCGACGCGCTGGATGCTGCCCGTGCCGAGCTGACCGCCGCCAACGAGCGAGACCTCGCCGCCGGCCGCGCCAACGGCCTGGAGCCGGCCTTGCTCGATCGTCTGGCGCTGACCCCGGCGCGTATCGACGGCATGATCACCGGGCTGCGCCAGGTGGCCAGCCTGCCAGACCCGGTCGGTGCCATCCGCGACATGAGCTACCGCCCATCGGGTATCCAGGTGGGCAAGATGCGCACGCCGCTGGGGGTGATCGGGATCATCTACGAGTCGCGTCCGAACGTGACCATCGATGCTGCCAGCCTGTGCCTGAAGTCGGGTAACGCGACCATCCTGCGTGGCGGCTCCGAAGCCATTCATTCCAACCGCGCGATCGCCACCTGCATCCAGCGTGGCCTGGCTGCAGCCGGCCTGCCGGCGGCCGTGGTGCAGGTGGTGGAAACCACCGACCGCGAGGCCGTGGGTGCGCTGATCAGCATGCCGGAATTCGTCGACGTCATCGTGCCGCGCGGTGGCCGTGGCCTGATCGAGCGCATCAGCCGCGATGCCCGGGTGCCGGTAATCAAGCACCTGGACGGTATCTGCCACATCTATGTCAGCCGGCACGCCGACCTGGACAAGGCCTGGCGTGTGGCATTCAACGCCAAGACCTATCGCTACGGTATCTGTGGCGCCATGGAAACGCTGCTGGTCGACCAGCAGGTGGCCGAGCGCTTCCTGCCAGAGATGGCCCGTCGTTTCCAGGAGAAGGGCGTAGAGCTGCGTGGCTGCGAGCGCACCCGGGCCATCATCGAGGTCAAGCCGGCCACCGAGGCCGACTGGCACACCGAATACCTGGATGCGATCCTGTCGGTCCGTGTGCTCGACGGCCTGGACCAGGCCATCGAGCACATCAACCACTATGGCTCGCACCACACCGACTCGATCATCACCGAACACCAGGGTGAGGCGCGTCAGTTCATGGCCGAAGTCGACTCGGCGTCGGTCATGCTCAATACCCCGACCTGCTTTGCCGACGGCTTCGAGTACGGCCTGGGTGCCGAGATCGGCATCTCCACCGACAAGCTGCATGCCCGCGGCCCGGTCGGCCTGGAAGGCCTGACCTGCGAGAAGTACGTGGTGATCGGCGATGGCCAGCTGCGCGGCCAGGAGTCCTGCTGAGTTGAGCAAGGCCCAGGCAGTCCGGCGCATCGGCATTCTAGGCGGCACCTTCGACCCCGTGCACATCGGCCACCTGCGCAGCGCGCTGGAAGTGGCCGAGTTCATGGGGCTGGACGAGCTGCGCCTGTTGCCCAATGCCCGGCCGCCGCACCGCGACACCCCGCAGGTGGCCGCCAAGGACCGCCTGGCCATGGTGCAGAGCGCCGTGCAGGGCGTGCCCTGCCTGAGCGTGGATGCCCGTGAGCTGGCACGCGACAAGCCGTCGTACACCATCGATACGCTGGAGTCGATCCGCGCCGAACTGGCGGCCAACGACCAGCTGTTCCTGGTGCTGGGCTGGGATGCCTTCTGCGGCCTGCCCGGTTGGCACCGCTGGGAAGAATTGCTGCAACACTGTCACATCCTGGTGCTGCAACGCCCGGATGCCGACGTAGAACCCCCTGACGAGCTGCGCAACCTGCTGGCTGCGCGCTCGGAGAGCGATCCCACCGCCATGTCCGGCCCGGCGGGAAACATTTCGTTCGTCTGGCAGACGCCGCTTGCGGTGTCGGCTACACAGATCCGACAGCTGCTGGCCAGCGGCAAGTCGGTGAGGTTCCTGGTGCCGGACGCCGTACTGGCCTACATCGAGGCGCACGAACTGTATCGTGCGCCTAACTGACGGTGCCCCTGGCACCTCATCCAACGAGTTGAACGAGTTTTATATGACCAAGCAGAAAATCCACGGCGAAGAACTGGTCGCCCTGACCAAGGCAGCGCTGGAAGACGTCAAGGCCCAGGACATCCAGGTCATCGACGTGCGCGACAAGCACAGCCTGACCGATTACATGATCATTGCCACCGGTACCTCCAACCGCCAGATCAACGCGATGCTGGAAAAGGTCCGCGAAGCGGTCAAGGCCAAGGGCGCCCAGCCACTGGGTGAAGAAGGCAAGGGCGACAGCGACTGGGTACTGCTGGACCTGAACGACGTCATCGTGCACATGATGACCGCCGCCGCCCGCCAGTTCTACGACCTGGAGCGCCTGTGGCAGGGTGCCGAGCAGAGCCGTGCCGCCGATGGCAAGCACCACAGCCCGGACCAGGCCCACGAGTATTCCGAAAAGCTCAAGGACCGGGAATAAGGAAAGCGCTGTGCGTCTGCGCCTGATCGCGGTCGGCTCGCGCATGCCGAAGTGGGTCGAGGAAGGCTGGCATGAATATGCCAAGCGCCTGCCCGCCGAGCTGTCGCTGGAGCTGGTGGAAATCCCGCTGAATACCCGTGGCAAGAATGCCGATGTCGCCCGCCTGATTCGTCAGGAGGGCGAGGCCATGCTGAGCAAGGTTCAGCCCGGGGAGCGCATCGTCACCCTCGAGGTCCATGGCAAGCCCTGGAGTACCGAGCAACTGGCGACCGAGCTGGACCGCTGGCGCCTGGATGCGCGCACGGTGAATTTGATGGTGGGCGGCCCGGAAGGCCTGGCGCCGGAGGTCTGTGCGCGTGCCGAACAACGCTGGTCGCTGTCGCCGTTGACCCTGCCGCACCCGTTGGTAAGGATACTCATCGGCGAGCAGATCTACCGCGCCTGGACCGTGCTGTCCGGGCATCCTTACCACAAATGAGCCTGTAAGCAGCCCGATGTCGCAGCCGATCCGTCTCAAGGACCATGAGAAAGACGCCCGCCTGGTGCGCAACCGCGTCGTGGTGGGCGCAGTGGCGGTCGTGCTGCTGGTCTGCGTGCTGATCGCGCGGCTGTACTACCTGCAGATCATCCAGTACGACTACCACTCGACGCTGTCGGAGAACAACCGGGTGCATGTGCAGCCGATCCCGCCGACCCGCGGGTTGATCTTCGACCGTAACGGGGTGATCGTTGCCGACAACCGGCCCAGCTTCAGCCTGTCGATGACCCGTGAACGTGCGGGTAACTGGCAGGAAGTGCTGGATACCATCGTCGAAGTGCTGGAATTGACGCCCGATGACCGCGCCCTGTTCGAGAAGCGCATGCGCCAGGGACGCCGGCCGTTCGAGCCAGTGCCGATCCTGTTCGAGCTCAACGAAGAGCAGATTGCCCGCGTGGCAGTGAACCAGTTCCGCCTGCCGGGTGTGGAAGTGGTGGCCCAGCTGGTGCGCCATTACCCGCAGGGTGCGCATTTCGCGCATTCGGTGGGGTATGTGGGGCGGATCAACGAGAAGGAGCTGAAAACGCTCGATCCGGTGAACTACAGCGGCACCCACCACATTGGCAAGACCGGCATCGAACGGTTCTACGAAGACGCCCTGCACGGCCAGGTGGGCTACGAGGAAGTCGAGACCAACGCTCGCGGCCGGGTGCTGCGCGTGCTCAAGCGTACCGACCCGAAACCGGGCAAGGACATCGTGCTGAGCCTGGACATCAAGTTGCAGGAAGCCGCCGAGGCCGCCCTGGGTGGTCGGCGCGGCGCCGTGGTGGCACTCGACCCGCGTACCGGCGAGGTGCTGGCAATGGTCAGCCAGCCCAGCTTCGACCCCAACCTGTTCGTCACCGGCATCGGTTTCAAGGCCTATGCCGAACTGCGCGACTCGATCGACCGGCCATTGTTCAACCGCGTGCTGCGCGGCCTGTACCCGCCGGGTTCGACCATCAAGCCGGCCGTGGCCATCGCCGGCCTGGACAGTGGTGTGGTCAATGCCGGCAGCCGGGTGTTCGACCCGGGTTACTACCAACTGCCCAACTACGACCACAAGTACCGCAACTGGAACCGCACCGGCGATGGCTGGGTCGACCTGGACACCGCGATCATGCGTTCCAACGACACCTACTTCTACGACCTGGCGCACAAGATGGGCATCGACCGGCTGTCCAGCTACATGAACAAGTTCGGTATCGGCCAGCGGGTTTCCCTGGACATGTTCGAAGAGTCCGCCGGGCTGATGCCGTCGCGGGAATGGAAACGTGCTACCCGTCGCCAGGCCTGGTTCCCCGGCGAAACCCTGATCCTCGGTATCGGCCAGGGCTACATGCAGGCCACGCCGCTGCAGCTGGCCCAGGCCACCGCGCTGATCGCCAACAAGGGCGTATGGAACCGCCCGCACCTGGCCAAGACCATCGAGGGCCAGCCGCCGGTGGACGACAACCCCATGGACAACATCGTGCTGCGTGACAAGTCCGACTGGGCCAAGGTCACCCATGGCATGGAGCAGGTGATGCACAACGCCCGTGGTACCGCACGCAAGGCGGCCATCGGCGCGCAGTACCGCATCGCCGGCAAGAGCGGTACCGCCCAGGTGGTGGCGATCAAGCAGGGCGAGAAGTACGACCGCAACAAACTCCAGGAGCGCCACCGCGACCACGCCCTGTTCGTCGCCTTCGCCCCGGCCGACGACCCGAAGATCGTGGTATCGGTGATGGTCGAGAACGGTGAGTCGGGCTCGGGTGTTGCCGCGCCGGTGGTACGCCAGGTGATGGACGCCTGGCTGCTCGACGAAAACGGCCGGCTCAAGCCCGAGTTCGCGCCCGCCACCGTTACCCAGGAATCAGCCCTGTGATGAACAATTTCGATCGCATGCTCTCCAGCGAGGATGTGATGCGTCGGCGCGCCAGTTTTCTGCAGCGCATCCACGTCGACGGCCCTTTGCTGGTCATTCTGCTGACCCTCGCGGCTGGCAGCCTGTTCGTGCTGTACTCGGCCAGTGGCAAGAACTGGGACCTGTTGCTCAAGCAGGCCACCTCGTTCGGCATCGGCCTTGCGTCGATGTTCATCATCGCCCAGCTGGAGCCCCGCTTCATGGCGCGCTGGGTGCCGTTGGCCTACCTGGTCGGGGTGATGCTGCTGGTGGTGGTCGACGTGATGGGCCACAACGCCATGGGCGCCACGCGCTGGATCAACATTCCCGGGGTGATTCGCTTCCAGCCCTCGGAGTTCATGAAGATCATCATGCCGGCGACCATCGCCTGGTACCTGTCCAAGCGCACCTTGCCGCCACATCTCAAGCACGTGGCGATCAGCCTGGTGCTGATTGGCGTGCCGTTCATCCTGATCGTGCGCCAGCCCGACCTGGGTACAGCGCTGCTGATCCTCGCCTCCGGTGCCTTCGTGCTGTTCATGGGCGGGCTGCGCTGGCGCTGGATCCTCAGCGTGCTGGCGGCGGCAGTGCCGGTGGCGGTGGCGATGTGGTTCTTCGTCATGCACGACTACCAGAAACAGCGGGTACTGACCTTCCTCGATCCGGAAAGCGACCCGTTGGGCACCGGCTGGAACATCATCCAGTCCAAGGCGGCGATCGGCTCGGGCGGGGTATTCGGCAAGGGCTGGCTGCTCGGGACGCAGTCGCACCTGGACTTCCTGCCGGAAAGCCACACCGACTTCATCATTGCCGTGCTCGGCGAGGAATTCGGCCTGGTCGGCATCTGCCTGTTGCTGATCGTCTATCTGCTGCTGATCGGCCGTGGCCTGGTGATTACCGCCCAGGCGCAGACCTTGTTCGGCAAGCTGCTGGCCGGCAGCCTGACCATGACCTTCTTTGTCTATGTATTCGTCAATATCGGGATGGTCAGCGGCCTTCTGCCCGTGGTGGGCGTGCCGCTGCCCTTCATCAGCTATGGCGGAACTTCGTTGGTGACGCTGCTGTCAGCGTTTGGCGTTCTGATGTCGATCCACACGCACCGCAAATGGATCGCGCAGGTTTGAATAAGGTGAACAATTTCATGCAAGCAGTGCGTAACTGGGCTGCCCGTTGTGCGCCGTGGGTCGGCGCGGTGGGCCTGTTCGGCGCTGTACAGCTGGCCCATGCCGGCGACTACCGGGACTCGCCGCAGGTGGCCCAGTTCGTTGGCGAAATGAGCCGCGACTACGGTTTTGCCCCTGAACAGCTGATGGGCGTGTTCGCTGAGGTGCAACGCAAGCAGTCGATCCTCGACGCCATTTCGCGCCCGGCCGAACGGGTAAAACCGTGGAAGGACTACCGGCCGATGTTCATCACCGACGCGCGCATCGCCCGCGGTGTGGATTTCTGGCGCCAGCACGAGGCGGCGCTGGCCCGGGCCGAGCAGGAATATGGCGTACCGGCACAGTACATCGTCGCCATCATTGGCGTGGAAACCTTCTTTGGCCGCAACACCGGCAACTACCGGGTGATAGACGCCCTGTCGACGCTGAGCTTCGACTATCCGCCGCGGGCCGACTTCTTCCGCAAGGAGCTGCGCGAGTTCCTGCTGCTGTCTCGCGAAGAGCAGCTCGACCCGTTGACCCTCAAGGGCTCCTACGCCGGCGCGATGGGCTTGCCGCAGTTCATGCCGAGCAGCTTCCGCAACTTTGCGGTGGACTTCGATGGCGACGGCCACATCAATATCTGGAACAACCCGGACGATGCCATCGGCAGTGTCGCCAGCTACTTCAAGCGCCACGGGTGGGTGGCCGGTGAAGGTGTGGTCAGCCGCGCCTGGGTGGATGGCGAGCGGGCCGACGAGGGCCTGACCACCGGCATCGAGCCGGTGAAGACGGTAGGGGAGTTGCGCGCGCTTGGCTGGTCGGTTCATGATTCCCTGCGCGATGATCTGCCGGTTACCGCCTTCCGTCTCGAGGGCGACAATGGCCCTGAATACTGGATGGGCCTGAAGAACTTCTACGCGATCACTCGCTACAACCGCAGCGTGATGTATGCCATGGCGGTGCATCAGCTTTCGGAACAGCTGGTTCAAGCACGGGGCGTCAACTAATGCGCGCAATCATCTCTGCCAATTCTTTCAAGCTGCTGACCTGCCTCGCCGTTGGCGTGCTGCTGGCCAGCTGCTCTTCCAGCCGCCCGACCCAGCAAGGTAGCGGCAACGTGGTGCGCACCCAGCCGGGCCTGGATATCAACCGTGCGCACAAGGACGGCGCGCCGTGGTGGGACGTGGATGTGAGCAAGATCCCCGATGCAACGCCGACCGTGCACACTGGCAACTACAAGGCCAACCCGTACACGGTACTGGGCAAGACCTACTATCCGATGCAGGACGCGCGCAACTACCGCGCCGAGGGGACTGCGTCGTGGTATGGCACCAAGTTCCACGGGCAGAACACCGCCAACGGCGAGCTGTACGACCTGTACGGCATGAGTGCGGCGCACAAGACCTTGCCGCTGCCAGCCTATGTGCGGGTGACCAACCTGGCCAACGGCCGCAGCGTGATCCTGCGGGTCAACGACCGTGGGCCGTTCTACTCCGATCGCATCATCGACCTGTCCTATGCCGCGGCGAAGAAGCTCGGTTACGCCGAAATCGGTACCGCGCATGTGCGCGTCGAGGGCATCGACCCGCAGCAATGGTGGGCCCAGCGTGGCCAGACGCCGCCGATGGTGCTGAAGGAGCCGCAAGTGGCCCAGACCCAGGCGATCCCGGCCAGTACCGGGCGCGTCGAGCAATGGACGCCACCGCCGCAACAGCACGCAGCGCCTGTGGTGCCGGTGCAGGTTGGCGGCAACAACGTGCCGGCCAGCAGCAGTGGCGGCAGCTTCCTGCAGGTGGGCGCCTTCGCCAACCCGGACGCCGCCGAACTGCTGCGTTCCAAGCTCAGCAGCATGGTCAGCGCGCCGGTATTCATCAGCTCGATCGTGCGTAACCAGCAAACCTTGCACCGCGTGCGCCTGGGGCCGATCAGCAGCCAGGGCGAGATCCAGCAGGCGCAGGACAGCATCCGCCTGGCGAACCTGGGGCAGGCCAAGCTGGTCACAGCTGACTGACCGCGTTGCCTTCTTCGCGGGCACGCCCGCTCCCACAGGGGCATGCGAAACCCTGTGGGAGCGGGCGTGCCCGCGAAGAAGGCAACACCAAACTGTCGGTTTTGTCATGAATTGCCGGGCGCAGGCATGTACAATGTCGGCTTTTGCCCGCAGCGACATAACGCCGCATTTTGCCGGGCCAGGCCTATGGCCACAAAACTAGACTGACTGGCGCTGGGCACATGATCTTGCCCAGGGAAATTCAGACCATTAGCGATTTTCGAGAGACGGATGAACATCACCAACCTTGCCAAACGACTTTGCCTGCCCGTACTGCTGATGATCACGCCGGCCGCCTTCGCGGCTGAGCAGATGACGCCGGCGCCACCGCAACTGGCAGCCAAGTCCTACGTACTCATGGACGCGTCCAGCGGCAACGTGCTGGTCGAGAACAACGGTGACGAGCGCCTGCCGCCAGCCAGCCTGACCAAGCTGATGACCGCCTACATCGCCACCCTCGACATCCGCCGCGGCCAGATCGGTGAAAACGACCCGGTAACCGTCAGCGAGAACGCCTGGCGTACCGGCGGTTCGCGCATGTTCATCAAGGTGGGCAGCCAGGTGACCGTCAGCGACCTGCTGCACGGCATCATCATCCAGTCCGGCAACGACGCCTCGGTCGCCCTGGCCGAGCACATCGCCGGCAGCGAAGATGCCTTCGCCGACATGATGAACAAGACTGCCGCCGACCTGGGCATGAGCAACAGCCACTTCATGAACCCGACCGGTCTGCCACACCCGGACCACTACTCGTCGGCCCATGACATGGCGACCCTGGCGCGCGCGATCATCAACGTCGACCCGGCCCACTACGCCATCTATTCGCAGAAGGAATTCTTCTGGAACAACATCAAGCAGCCGAACCGCAACCTGCTGCTGTGGCGTGACAAGACCGTCGACGGCCTGAAGACCGGCCACACCGACGAAGCCGGCTACTGCATGGTGGCTTCCGCCGTTCGCGACGGCCAGCGCCTGATCGCCGTGGTGTTCGGCACCAACAGCGAGCAGTCGCGTGCGGCAGAGACCCAGAAGCTGCTGACCTACGGCTTCCGCTTCTTCGAAACCCAGACCTTCTACCAGAAGGGCACCGAGCTGACCAAGGCGCCAGTCTGGAAAGGCGCCACCGCCGAAGTGAAAGCTGGCCTGGCCGAAGACCTGACCATGACCATGCCTAAAGGCCAATTGAAACGCCTTCAGGCTTCGATGACCATGAACCCGCAGCTCACCGCACCGATCGCCAAAGGTGACGTGATCGGCAAAGTGGAAGTCAAACTGGACGAAAAAGTGGTTCACAGCGCCGACCTGATCGCCCTTGATGGCGTCGAGGAAGGTGGTTTCTTCCGCCGTATGTGGGATAGCATCCGTCTATTCTTCTACGGGTTGTTCAACTGATACGTGACCTGCATGCCCCCGCGTATCCCGCGGGGGCGTTGTTGTTGCCACGGCTTATGAGGCCGTTTCCGCCATGAGCGAACCAGACGTCAAGTCGCACAAGATCGAATTCCCCTGCGACGATTACCCGATCAAGGTCATCGGCGATACCGTGGTCGGTTTCCGCGACACGGTGATCGAGATTCTCAGCAAGCACGCCAAGGTCGACCTTTCCACGCTGGCCGAGCGCCAGAGCAAGGAAGGCAAGTACACCACCGTGCAATTGCACATCGTGGCCGAAAGCGAGAACCAGCTGCACGATATCAACAGCGCCCTGCGTGCTACCGGCATCGTGAAAATGGTGCTCTGATGTCCGCCTGCCTCGGTTTTCGCGAGCTTGGCCTGCAGCCCTATGAACCGGTGCTGGAGGCCATGCGGCGCTTCACCGAGCAGCGCAGCCCGGACAGCCAGGATGAAATCTGGCTGGTCGAGCACCCCGCAGTCTTCACCCAGGGCCAAGCCGGCAAGGCCGAGCACCTGCTGGTGCCATGCGACATCCCGGTGGTGCAGACCGACCGCGGTGGCCAGGTGACCTACCATGGCCCCGGGCAACTGGTGGCCTACCTGCTGCTGGATGTGCGCCGGCTGGGCTTTGGTGTGCGTGAGCTGGTCAGCCGTATCGAGCAGACCCTCATCGACCTGCTCGCCAGTTATGATGTCCAGGCCGCGGCCAAGCCCGATGCGCCGGGCGTCTATGTCGACGGAGCGAAGATCGCCTCCCTCGGCCTGCGAATCCGCAATGGCCGTTCGTTCCACGGCCTTGCCCTGAACGTGGACATGGACCTTGCGCCATTCCGCCGAATCAACCCCTGCGGCTATGCGGGGCTGGCGATGACCCAGCTGCGCGACCTGGCAGGTCCTATCGAACTCGACGAGGTCAGGACAAGGCTGCGCGGACAGCTGGTCAAGCACCTCGACTACGCTGAGCAGACGACCCTTACGGGCGGAATCGACTGATATGACAACTGTGCAAGAAGCCGTGCCGAACCTGATACCTACCCAGGATGCCACCCAGCGCCCAGCGCCGAAGAAAGTGGAAGCCGGGGTCAAGTTGCGTGGTGCCGAGAAGGTGGCGCGCATCCCGGTGAAGATCATCCCCACCGACGAGCTGCCGAAGAAGCCCGACTGGATCCGCGTGCGTATCCCGGTTTCGCCCGAGGTAGACCGCATCAAGCAACTGCTGCGCAAGCACAAGTTGCACAGTGTGTGCGAAGAGGCTTCCTGCCCGAACCTGGGCGAGTGCTTCTCCGGCGGTACCGCGACCTTCATGATCATGGGTGACATCTGCACCCGCCGCTGCCCGTTCTGCGACGTCGGTCATGGCCGGCCGAAGCCGCTGGACCTGGACGAACCGAAGAACCTGGCCATCGCCATCGCCGACCTGCGCCTGAAGTACGTGGTGATCACCTCGGTGGACCGCGACGACCTGCGTGACGGCGGGGCCCAGCACTTCGCTGACTGCATCCGTGAAATCCGTGCGCTGTCGCCGGGCGTGCAGCTGGAAACCCTGGTGCCGGACTACCGTGGCCGCATGGACGTTGCCCTGGAGATCACCGCGCAAGAGCCGCCGGATGTGTTCAACCACAACCTCGAGACCGTACCGCGCCTGTACAAGGCCGCGCGTCCGGGGTCGGACTACGACTGGTCGCTGGACCTGCTGCAGAAGTTCAAGCAGCTGGTGCCGCATGTTCCGACCAAATCGGGCCTGATGCTGGGCCTGGGTGAGACCGACGACGAAGTGATCGAAGTGATGCAGCGCATGCGCGAACATGACATCGACATGCTCACCCTCGGCCAGTACCTGCAGCCGTCGCGCAGCCACCTGCCGGTGCAGCGTTTCGTCCACCCGGACACCTTCGCCTGGTTCGCCGAGGAAGGCTACAAGATGGGCTTCAAGAACGTTGCATCCGGGCCGCTGGTGCGTTCTTCGTACCACGCTGACCAACAGGCCCACGAAGCCAAGATCAAGCTCTGATCAACGGTTGGGCCACCCATGCCGATGCGCGCCGAAAGGCGCCATCGGCATTTTTGTTGATGGGGTTTCCTGCTGGCCGGGGCCGCTTCGCACCGGCAGAATCAGGCCCCCAGGACTTGCAAGGAGTTGCATGTGAATTGCCTTGAGCGTACCGAACCTTGCTTGCCGAAGGCGTTGCCGCGCGACGCCTGCTTTGCCATCGTCGCCCCCGCCGGCCCGGCCCGGCTGGATAGCGAGAAGGCCACCCGCTGGTTTACCGAGCGCGGCTACCGTTGCCGGATCTACCCGGGGGCCCTGCAGGCGCAAGGTTACCTGGCGGGCGCGGACCAGCAGCGCTTGCAAGACCTGCATGACGCTTTCGCCGACCCGGCGATCGGCGCCATCCTGTGCATGCGTGGCGGGTACGGCAGCATGCGCCTGCTCGACCAGCTCGATTTCGAGCTGATCCGGCACAACCCCAAGCCGCTGATCGGCTACAGCGACATTACCGCGTTGCACACGGCGATTTACCGCAGGAGCGGGCTGCTCACCTTCCATGGCGCAATGCTCAATGCCGACCTGCTCGGTGCCAAGCAGCCGCCGACCGAGGCTTCGCTGCTGGCACAGCTGGGTGGCCAGGTGCGCAGCGGCGAGCCGATCGTGCACCCGGCCGACTACGCTTTGGCCTGCGTACAGCCGGGCGTGGCCAGCGGGCCGCTGCTAGGCGGCAACCTGTCGATGCTGGGGGCGACCTTGGGGACCATTGCCGAGCTTGATACCAAGGGCTGCATCCTGTTCATCGAGGACATCAACGAACCGTTGTACCGGGTCGACCGTCTGCTGACCCAGCTGCGCCTGGCGGGCAAGCTGGAAGGGATCAAGGGCGTGCTGGTGGGGGATTTTGCCGGGATTACCACCGCGGCGTTGACGCCGTTGCTGCAGGATATCTTCGGGCCGCTGGGCGTGCCGGTGCTGGCCGGGTGGCGCAGTGGCCATTGTGATCCGAATGTGTGCTTGCCGCTGGGGGCCAGGGTGCGGCTGGACAGTGTCGAGCAAACACTGGTGCTGGAGCAGGATCTGTTCAGGGCTTGAGCTTGCCGGGGCTGCCTTGCAGCCCAGCGCGACACCAGGCTGCTGCTACAAACGATCGACAATCATCGGGATTGCGCGGTCCCTGTAGCAGCGGCTTGTGTCGCGAAAGGGCCGCATGGCGGCCCCAGGACCCTCACTGCTGGCGCAGGCTCTCAAGCAGCTTGTGGGTCGGGTAGCCATCCGCCGGCCAGCCCAGCCCCTGCTGGGCGTTGCGGATCGCCTTGCGGGTATTGGCGCCAATGATACCGTCAGGGTTCCCCGCCTCATGCCCATTGCTGTTCAACAGGTTCTGCAGCTCCATGCGCTCGCTGCGGCTGAGCGGCAGGTCTTCCTTCGGCCAACTGCCGGCGATGAAGCCCCAGCCAGTGAAGCGGTCCCCCAGCAGGCTCACCGCCAGCGCATAGGACGACGAATTGTTGTACTTGAGGATGGCGCGGAAGTTGTCCAGCACCAGGAACGCCGGGCCACGCGCGCCCGCTGGCAGCAGCAGGGCGGCAGACAGCTGGTTGCTGCCCACCGGCAGTTGCGTCCCCGCAGGCAGTTTCACGCCCTGCGCCAACCACTCGCTCACCGGCTTGCGCAGTGCGCCATCGGCTTGCCAGTAATCGAAGCCTGCTGGCACCTGCACCTCGAAGCCCCAAGGCTGGCCACGCTTCCAACCCGAGCTCTGCAGGTAATGCGCGGTCGACGCCAGGGCATCCGGGGTACTGTTCCAGATGTCACGGCGGCCGTCACCGTCGAAATCGACGGCATGGGTGTTGTAGGTGGTCGGGATGAACTGGGTCTGGCCCATGGCCCCGGCCCACGAGCCACGCATGGCCTCAGGCTGGATGTCGCCATGCTGGATGATCTGCAGCGCGGCGATCAGCTGGTCCTGGGCAAATTGCGGGCGCCGGCCCTCGTAAGCCAGGGTGGCCAGCGAGCGGATGACCGACTTGTTGCCCTGGAACTGGCCGAAGTTGCTTTCCATGCCCCACACCGCAACCAGCACCTGGCGGTCGACGCCATAGCGCTGCTCGATGAGCGTGAGCAACTCTGCATGTTGTTCCAGCAGCTTCTTGCCATTGCGCACGCGCAGCGGTGACAGGGCGCCTTCGAGGTATTCCCACACCGGGCGGGTGAACTCCGGCTGGCTGCGGTCGGCCTTGATCACGTCCATGTCAGGGGTGATGCCGAGGAATGCGCGGTCGAAGGTATCCGGCGAAATACCGGCTTGCAGGGCTTGCTGGCGGAAACCGGCCTGCCATTGCGCGAAAGTTTGCAGAGGCTGGATTTCAGTGCTGACGTCTGGTGTTGTGCCGGGCAGGGTCACCACCGGAGTGGGCTGGGCGGGAGCCAGCGGCAGGGTATCGGCGGCGGTGGGCTTTTCTGCGCAGGCCACGAGCAGGATGAAACTGGAGGCCGCGAGCAGCTGACGGGTTTTCCAGCGGGGGAGAAGACTGAGAAGCATGCACAGATCCAGAATTGCAGGTCAGGTGACGACCATATCATGCCTGCGCTTGCGATGCTTTCATGCGGCCAAAAAGTACGAAGCCTCCCAATCTCTCGATTGGAAGGCTTCGCGGCGGTAGCTGCCTTTGCCCTTGTTCGGTCGTTCCTGGCGGCAGCGGAACAGGGGCTGGGCGACGATGGACTTGGCCTTGTTGGGGCCGTGCTTTTTCGGCTGTTTGCTCATGGCGGGGTTCCCCGGTTTGGTGGTTTTCGCGGCGCACTGTAGGGCCCTGGGCAGCTGGGGGCCAATTGATTGTGTATATCGTCGAGATGCAGGGGGCTGCCTTGCAGCCCTGTGGGAGCGGGCGTGCCCGCGAACACCGGCGAAGCCGGTGCCATCCACCGCATCGCCTGATTCGCGGGCCCGCCAGCTCCCACAGCGGCCCCAGTTACTCGGGGGGGAGTGCCAGGCGCTGACCAGCCATCAGCAGCGACAAGCGCGCCAGGCCGGTCCACGGCGAGCCTTCGGCCTGCCCCTTGATCTGCGCATCGATACGCTGGGCATCCTGCAGCAACTGCGCCCAGCGCTGTGCCGACAGGCGCTGCAGGGCTTTGCTGACTAGCGGCCGACGTTTGTCCCAGATCGGTGGACGGGCCTGGCTGAAAGCCTTGTCCAGCGGTACGCCCTGACTGAATTGCTGGGCCAGCCCGGCCAGCTGACGCAGCTCACGGGCCAGGGCCCAGAGAATCACCGGGGGCTCCACGCCTTCACCGCGCAAGCCTTCGAGCATGCGCAGGGCATGCGCGGCTTCGCCATTGAGAATGGCATCGACCAGGCCGAAGACATCGAAGCGGGCGCTGTCGGCGACGGCGGCCTGCACGGTCTCTACGGTGATCTGGTTGCCTTCGGCCAGCAGCTTGAGCTTCTCGATCTCTTGCGCGGCTGCCAACAGGTTGCCTTCGACACGTGCGGCGATCAGGTCGACGGCGTCCCGCTGTGCCGACAGGCCGGCCTGCTGCAGGCGCTGGTTGATCCACTGTGGTAGCTGGTGTACGTCCACCGGCCAGATCTGGATGAACTGGCAATGGGGGCCTTCTATCAGCGCCTTGCCCCACTTGGTCTTCTGTGCGCTGCCGTCGAGCTTGGGCAGGCTGACCAGCAGCAGGGTGTCCTCGGCGGGCTTGGCGCAGTATTCCATCAGCGCGGCAGCGCCCTTGTCACCGGGCTTGCCGGAGGGCAGCCGCAGTTCCAGCAGGCGCCGCTGGGCGAACAGCGACAGGCTGGCACCAGCCTGGAGCAGGGTGCCCCAGTCGAAGTTGGCGTCGGCGCTGAACACCTGGCGCTCGTCGAACCCCTGCTGGCGCGCAGCGCTGCGGATGGCATCGGCGGCTTCCTGGCACAGCAGCGGATCGTCGCCGCTAACCACGTAGACTGGAGCCAGCGCACCTTGCAGGTGTTTGTTGAGTTGGGCGGGGGCGAGCTTCATGGTGAGCAGGCGGGGCACCCGAGGGTACCCCGCTCGGGCTTAGTTGCCCGGTACTTCCAGTGGCGATTGCTGAGGCGTTTCGGCCTGCTGGCGGCGGGCGGCCTCCAGCGCGGCGGCTTCGGCCTTGGCGCGTTCGTCGGCTTGACGCTGCAGCTCGTCCAGCTGCGACGGGGTCAGCATCTGCAAGCGAACCATCATCGCATTGACCAGGTCACGGCGCATTTCTTCACGGGCGCGGTTGGCTTCCTCTTCAGAGCCGGTGATGTTCGAGCCGTCGCGCACGTAGATCTTGCGCACTTCCAGCTTGTCGCTCATCAGCTCCAGGTTGTTCAGGCCCTGGATACTGTAGTTCAGCACGGTGGTCAGCTCGTACTCGGCGGTACGGTTGCCGCTGTTGTAGGTCGCCGAGCGCTCGCGCTCCTGCTCGTTGGTCAGCACCAGGCGATACGGTGCGCCGGCGTGCACGTTGACGCCGCTGCGTTCCAGCGTTTCACGCAGCTGGACCACGGTCGGGCCGTAGGCGTTGCGCGCGCTGACGTCCATTTCCTTCACGCTCAGTTCGGTGGAACCGGTGCCGCGCAGCTGGAAACCGCAGGCGCTGAGCATGACCGCCAGGCCAATTACCAGCAAATTGCGTTTGATCATGTTGTTGCTCCCTTGTGGGCCTGTTCCGCCCGCCCGCAGTGGCTGCGGGCGGGCGTTGCCATCAGTTGGCGACGATGTTGACCAGCTTGCCCGGTACCACGATAACCTTGCGGATGGTCAGGCCATCGATGAAGCGCAGGACGTTCTCGTTGCTGCGCGCAGCCGCTTCGATTTCTTCACGGCTGGCGGCGGCCGGCATTTCCACCTGGCCACGCAGCTTGCCGTTGACCTGCACCACCAGGGTGACGGTGTCCTGTACCAGGGCCGCTTCGTCGACGGCTGGCCAGCTGGCGTCGATGACCGCCTGCTGGTGACCCAGCTGTTGCCACAGCTCGTGGGAGATGTGCGGGGTGATCGGGGCCAGCAGCAGGGTGACGGCTTCGAGGCCTTCGTGCAGCAGGGCGCGGTCCTGTTCGGTGGCCTGCGGGGCCTTTTCCAGTACGTTCATCACGGTCATCACCTGGGCGATGGCGGTGTTGAACTTGTGGTACTGGCCGACATCGGTGCTGGCCTGCTTGATGGCAGCGTGGATGGCGCGGCGGATGACCTTCTGCGCGTCGTCCAGGGCGGCGACGTCCAGCTTGCCCGGCAGGCCCTGGGCGACGTGGGCCTGGGCCAGGCGCCAGACGCGACGCAGGAAGCGGCTGGCACCCTCGACGCCGGAGTCGGACCATTCCAGGCTCATGTCGGGTGGCGAGGCGAACATCATGAACAGGCGGCAGGTGTCGGCGCCGTACTGGTCGATCATCGATTGCGGGTCGACGCCGTTGTTCTTCGACTTCGACATTTTTTCGGTACCGCCGATTTCCACCGGCAGGCCGTCGGTTTTCAGGCGGGCGCCAATGATCTTGGCCTTGGCATCGCGCTCGACCTCGACATCGGCCGGGTTGAACCAGTCCTTGCCGCCGTTGCTGGCCACGCGGTAGTAGGTTTCGGCGACCACCATGCCCTGGGTCAGCAGGTTCTTGAACGGCTCGTTCGAGGTGACCAGGCCTTCGTCACGCATCAGCTTGTGGAAGAAGCGTGCGTACAGCAGGTGCAGGATGGCGTGCTCGATACCACCGATGTACTGGTCGACCGGCAGCCAGTGGTTGGCCGCTTTCGGGTCGACCATGCCACCTTCGTAGTTCGGCGAGGCGTAGCGGGCGAAGTACCAGGACGACTCGACGAAGGTGTCCATGGTGTCGGTTTCGCGCTTGGCTGCGGCGCCACATTTCGGGCAGCTGCATTCGTAGAATTCCGGCATGCGTGCCAGTGGCGAACCGGCGCCATCCGGTACTACGTTCTCCGGCAGGGTGACCGGCAGTTGGTCTTCCGGCACCGGTACGTCGCCGCACGACGGGCAATGGATGATCGGGATCGGGCAGCCCCAGTAGCGCTGGCGGCTGATACCCCAGTCGCGAAGGCGGAACTGGGTACGCGACTTGCCCAGCTCCTTGCGGATCAGGGCCGCTTCGATGGCGTCGAAGGCACCGGCGAAGTCCAGGCCGTCGAACTCACCAGAGTTGATCAACTGGCCATGCTCGCCATAGGCGGCCAGCCACTCGCTGCCGACTTCATCGCCAGCGCTGGTGCGCACCACCGCCTTGACCGGCAGGTTGTACTTGTGGGCGAACTCGAAGTCACGCTCGTCGTGGGCCGGTACGGCCATTACAGCGCCATCACCGTAGTGCATCAGCACGTAGTTGGCGACCCACACCGGCAGCTTCTCGCCGGTCAACGGGTGCTCGACCAGCAGGGAAGTGGCCATGCCCTTCTTCTCCTGGGTGGCCATGTCGGCTTCGGCAACGCTGCCGCTCTTGCATTCGTCGATGAACGCCTGCAGCGCCGGGTTGCCCTGGGCCGCCTGGGTAGCCAGCGGGTGCTCGGCGGCGACCGCGACGTAGGTGGCGCCCATCAGCGTGTCGGGGCGGGTGGTGAAGACCTTGAGGGTACCTCCGTGGCCAATGCTGGCCTGGTCGTACGGGAACTGCACTTCCATGCCGCGCGACTTGCCGATCCAGTTGCGCTGCATGGTCTTGACCTGCTCGGGCCAGCCCGGCAGCTCGTCGAGGCTTTCCAGCAGCTCGTCGGCGTAGTCGGTGATGCGGAAGTAGTACATCGGGATTTCGCGCTTTTCGATCAGCGCGCCCGAACGCCAGCCACGGCCATCGATGACCTGCTCGTTGGCCAGTACGGTCTGGTCCGCCGGGTCCCAGTTCACGGTGCCGTTCTTGCGGTAGATGATGCCTTTTTCGAACAGGCGGGTGAACAGCCACTGCTCCCAACGGTAGTAGTCAGGCTTGCAGGTGGTCACTTCGCGTGCCCAGTCGATGGCCAGGCCCAGGCTCTTGAGCTGGGTCTTCATGTAGTTGATGTTTTCGTACGTCCACTTGGCCGGGGCGACGTTGTTCTTCATCGCCGCGTTTTCCGCGGGCATGCCGAAAGCGTCCCAGCCCATCGGCTGCAGCACGTTCTTGCCCAGCATGCGCTGGTAGCGGGCAATCACGTCACCGATGGTGTAGTTGCGCACGTGGCCCATGTGTAGCTTGCCGCTCGGGTACGGGAACATCGACAGGCAGTAGTAGGTGTCCTTGCCTGGCTGTTCGGTAACAGCGAACGATTGTTGCTCGTCCCAGAACTTCTGGGCGGCGGCTTCGATATCACGGGGCGTGTATTGTTCGTGCATGGCTACTTTTTGCTGAGAGGGAAGAGACCTTGTTCCAGGCAGCGGAACCTCGCTGCGTCCGGCACTCCGGTGTCGTTTAGAGTGAACGCCGTAGCATACAGCAGCGCCGCGCATCGTGGGAAACCTTCGTTGCTTATGCCCGCTGGTCGCGGCGCGCGGCTGCTTTTTGCAACAACGCTAAGCTCAGGTGTGGGGGGAGATATTCTTATCTTCAATGAGGTGAACGGATGGGAGAGACGCAGCTACCCGCAATCAAACCGGAGCTATACGAACGCCTGATCGACCGGCTTGGCCTGGCACTGGAAGTGGCCAGGACCTCGGTGCGATTGCGCGACGAGATGCCAGCTGAACTGGAGTTGCGTGGCCTGAGCCATGCGGAGTTCGAACTGATCAAGGCCTACCTGGATTCCCTCCCGGAGCGCCACAATGCCTGTGTCGGCAGTTACCCACAAGCGGAGCCGACATCGGCCAAGATCATCTGGCTCAAGGACAAGAAACGCCCCGCCAGTTCGGCGAGATCCAGGACGCTGCCGCATCGCTAGCCGTTCAGGACGCCAGGCGCAGGCTATAGCGCGCCGGTTCTCAAAAACTTGCATATCTCATGATCGGCGCCGGCTGCAATCTTGTTGGCCGGCGTCGATCCTTCTAGGCTGCACGCCTGACCAGGAGGTGTGGCCGATGGCTTTGCGATTCTTCATCAAGCAATGGTTGATGCCGCCGGGCATCCTGTTCCTGCTGCTGTTGGCGGCATGGTGGCTGCGCGCGCGGCGGCCGCGGCTGGCCGCGCTGTGCTTTGCCGTGGGCCTGGCAGGCCTGTGGCTGATGAGCTTGCCGCTGGTGATGCAGCAAACGGCACGTGTGCTGGAAACGGAGCCGCCGCTGGCCGTGACCGACTGGGCGGGCCTGGCAAGTCGGGCAGATGCCATCGTGGTACTGGGAGCAGGGCGTGAACGCGGTGACCCGGCCTGGGGCGGCAGCGACCAGCCCACGGCCACTGCCCTGGAGCGCATGCGCTTTGCCGCACGGCTGGCCAAGGCCTCGGGCCTGCCGGTGCTGACCAGTGGTGGCTTGCACTATGGCTCGCCACCGAGCGAGGCGCAGTTGATGGCGGACTGCCTGCGTGAAGATTTCGGCGTCGAGGTGAAATGGCGGGAGGAGGCCAGTCGTACCACCTGGGAGAACGCCCAGCTGTCTGCCAAGGTGCTGCAGCCGTTGGGGATTCGCCGGGTGGTCGTGGTCACCCAGGCGTGGCACATGCAGCGCTCGCGCTGGAGTTTCGAGCAGGCGGGGTTCGAGGTGGTGCCGGCGCCGGTCGGGTTCCTCGGGCGTGATCATGCGCGGCCGTTTGCCGGCTTGCTGCCGGAAAGCCGGGCGCTGTGGCAGAGCGGGCAGTTGCTCAATGAAGGGGTGGGGCTGGTGGGGTATCGGCTGTTCTACTGAGCCTTGTGTTGCCTGTGCCGGCCTCTTCGCGGGTGAACCCGCTCCCACAGGTACACCGCAGGCCATGGGCTTGTGCGGTCCCTGTGGGAGCGGGTTCACCCGCGAAGAGGCCAGTACAGGAAAACTCAAACGGTCTTGGCAATGCGCCCCGCCAGCAACGCCCAACCCAGCAGCAATGCGCAGACGATCGCCAGCGGCCACGAGCGCCATTGCAGGTACGGCGTCAGTTGCTGCATCGGCACTACCTCGCCATACAGCACCGCCTGCTGGAACTGTGGAATCTGCGTGGTAATGCGGCCAAACGGGTCGATCAGCGCGGTCACACCATTGTTGGTGGCGCGGATCATCCAGCGCCCGGCCTCCAGCGCCCGCATCTGTGCCATCTGCAGGTGTTGCAGCGGGCCGATCGAGGTGCCGAACCAGGTGTCGTTGCTGATCGTCAGCAGCAGGTCGCTGCGAGCAGCCAGGCTGGCGGCGAACTCGGGGTAGACCACCTCATAGCAGATGTAAGGCGCAATGTGATAGCCCTTTGCCTGCAGCAGCGGCTGGTCTTCCGGGCCGCGGGCGAAGTCCGACATCGGCAGGTTGAAGAACTCGATCAGGCCTCGCAGCATGTCCTGCAGCGGCACGTATTCGCCAAACGGCACCAGCTTCTGCTTGAGGTAGGTGCCGTCGCCCTCACCGGTGACAGTGATGCCGTTGTAGTAGCGGCGTTGGTGGTGCACCACTTCGCGCACCGGCACGCCCGTGATCAGCGCCGAATTTCGCCCGGCGGCGAAGCGCCCCATCACGTCGATATAACCCTGGGCCTGGTCCTTGAGCACCGGTACGGCGGTTTCCGGCCACACCAGCAGGTCCACCGGCCGGGAGCTGAAGCTCAGGTCACGGTACAGCGCCAGTTGCGCGTCGATGTGCGCCGGGTCCCATTTCAGCTCCTGCTCGACGTTGCCCTGGATGGCCGCGACCTTCAACGGGTCGCCTGCGGGCTTGGTCCAGGCATGGCCCTTGAGCGCCAGGCCCAGTAGCCATGGCGCGAGCAGCAGCAGGCAGGCGACCCCCAGGAAGGCGGGGCGCGCGCGCAGGCGGTGCAGGTTGCACAGCAGGGCGGCACTCAGGGCCAGGGTGAAGGAGATCAGCCAGACGCCGCCCAGCGGGGCCAGGCCGGCCAGCGGGCCGTCCAGCTGGCTGTAGCCAGCGTAGAGCCAGGGGAAACCGGTCAGGAACCAGCCGCGGAAGGCCTCTTGCAGCAGCCACAGGGCGGCGAAGCACAGGGCGTCGGCCAGCGGCGCTTCGTCGCGCCGCAACCAGCGTGCCCACAGCCAGGTGGGCAGGGCGAAGAACCAGGCCAGGGCGGCGAAGAACGCCAGCAGCAGCAGGATCGCCAGCAGCGGCGAGGCGCCGCCGTAGGTGTTCATGCTGACGTAGATCCACCAGGTGCCAGCGCCATACAGGCCGAAGCCGAACCACCAGCCACGCCACATGGCCTGGCGCGGGCTGAGCTCGCGCAGGCCAAGGTAGAGCACGGCGATGGACAACAAGGCCAGCGGCCAGATGTCGAATGGCGCCAGGGCCAGGAGGGTGGAAGCGCCGGCCGCCAGGGCCAGCAGGTTACCGGGCCAGCCGGGGCGGGTGATCCAACGCATGTTCGTCCTTAACGGGTGATCGGTGTCAGGCGCAGCAAGTGTATCCGCCGGCTGTCGGCGTTGAGAATACGGAACTTGTAGGGGCCGATCTCGGTGGTTTCGTTGCGCTTGGGCAGGTGGCCGAAGGCGCTCATCACCAGGCCGCCCACCGTGTCGAATTCGTCATCGGAGAATTCGCTGTCGAAGAACTCGTTGAAGTTCTCGATCGGGGTCAGTGCCTTGACCAGGAAGTCACCGCTCGGCAGCGGCTTGATGTAGCTGTCTTCCTCGACGTCGTGCTCGTCCTCGATGTCACCGACGATCTGCTCCAGCACGTCTTCGATGGTGACCAGGCCGGCCACGCCGCCGTACTCGTCGATGACGATGGCCATGTGGTTGTGGTTGGCGCGGAATTCGCGCAGCAGCACGTTCAGGCGCTTGGACTCGGGCACGAAGGTGGCCGGGCGCAGCAGGTCCTTGATGTTGAAGCTGTCGCCGTTCTCCTTGAGGATCAGCGGCAGCAGGTCCTTGGCGAGCAGGATCCCCAGCACATCGTCGTGGCTTTCGCCGATCACCGGGTAGCGCGAGTGCGCGGCGTCGATCACCGCCGGCAGGAACTCGCGTGGCGACTGGCTGGCCTTGATGCTGATCATCTGCGAGCGCGGCACCATGATGTCGCGCACCTGCAGGTCGGCGACCTGGATGGCGCCTTCGACGATGGTCAGTGCTTCGCTGTCCAGCAGTTTGTTCTGGTGCGCTTCGCGCAGCAGCTCGAGGAGCTCCTGGCGGTTTTTCGGCTCATGGGCAAAAGCCTGGGTCAGTTTACCCAGCCAGGACTTCTGCCCGTTGCTCGATCGATCTTCGCTCATGGCGGTTCTCGTGATCCTTCGTGTATCAGTGTGTGATTGAGTCGGTTTCATCATCGGCGTAAGGGTCGGGGTGACCCAGTTCTGCCAGCAATTCCCGTTCCAGGCCTTCCATTTCCTCGGCTTCCTCATCCTCGATGTGGTCGTAGCCGAGCAGGTGCAGGCAGCCATGGATAACCAGGTGCGCCCAGTGCGCTTCGAGCGCCTTGCCCTGTTCGGCCGCTTCGCGCTCGACCACCGGTACGCAGATCACCAGGTCGCCCAGCAGGGGGATATCGAGCAGGTCATCGGGCACGTCGGCCGGGAACGACAGCACGTTGGTCGCGTAGTCCTTGTGCCGGTAGGTGTGGTTCAGCTCACGCCCCTCGGCTTCATCGACCAGGCGAATGGTCATTTCCGAATCGGCGCTACGCTGGCGCAGGGCCAGTTCGCACCACCGGCGGAAGGCGGTGTCATCCGGGGCGGCGGCATCCGTGGCCCGTTGAATGTCGAGTTCAAGCATCTTTGCCAGGTGCCTCGGGCTTGGCCTGGCGGGCATCGAAGCGGTCGTAGGCTTCGACAATGCGCTGCACCAGTGGGTGACGAACCACATCCTTGGGCTGGAAGTGGGTGAAGCTGATCCCGGGAACGTCCTTCAGCACTTCGATGACGTGCGCCAGGCCCGACTTGGTGCCACGTGGCAGGTCGACCTGGGTGATGTCGCCGGTGATGACCGCCGTGGAGCCGAAGCCGATACGGGTCAGGAACATCTTCATCTGCTCAAGGGTGGTGTTCTGGCTTTCGTCGAGGATGATGAAGCTGTTGTTCAGGGTGCGGCCACGCATGTAGGCCAGCGGGGCGATCTCGATCACCTGGCGCTCGATCAGCTTGGCCACGTGTTCGAAACCGAGCATTTCATACAGGGCGTCGTACAGCGGGCGCAGGTACGGGTCGATCTTCTGCGCCAGGTCGCCGGGCAGGAAGCCGAGCTTTTCGCCTGCCTCGACCGCCGGGCGTACCAGCAGGATGCGGCGCACCTGTTCGCGTTCCAGCGCGTCCACGGCGCAGGCCACGGCCAGGTAGGTCTTGCCGGTACCGGCCGGGCCGATGCCGAAGTTGATGTCGTTGGCCAGGATTTCCTTGACGTAGCGCTGCTGGTTGACACCGCGCGGGCGGATATTGCCCTTGCGCGTACGCAGCGACACGCTGACCTCGTTGACCGCCGGGTTGTCGATGTTCTCGACAGTCGACTCCTGCAGGTACAGGTGCACGGTTTCCGGCGACAGGTCGGTGGCCTTGGTCTCGCGGTAGAGACGGCGCAGCAGTTGCTCGGCGGCAGAGGTGGTCTTGGGTTCGCCGATCAGTTCGAACTGATTGCCGCGGTTGCGGATTTCGATGGCCAGGCGCTGTTCGATCAGGCGCAAGTGCTCGTCGAACTGGCCGCACAGGTTGGCGAAACGGTGGGCCTCGAAAGGTTCGAGGATGAAACGATGGGGTTGTATGGGTGCGTTCAAGGTCGTTTTTAGCCGCTCGACGGCAATGAAGGTGAACTCAAGAATAACCCTTGAATGGCAGTGGCGAAAGCACTGAAACGTCCAACGGTATGTACGGCCTGTTCCGGCCTCTTCGCGGGCCCGCCCGCTCCCACAGGTACCGCACCGCTTCGAAGGTGGGTGCAATACCGGTGGGAGCGGGCTTGCCCGCGAAGGGGCCGGTACAGGTATGATGCCCGCCTTTTCTTACGCATGTGTTATCCCGACGAACATGAGCAAGCGCGAACCTGCCATCTATAAAGTGATCTTCCTCAACCAGGGGCAGGTCTTCGAGATGTATGCCAAGCAGATCTACCAGAGCGACCTGTGGGGCTTCCTGGAAATCGAGGAGTTCGTCTTCGGCGAGCGCTCGCAGCTGGTGGTGGACCCGAGCGAAGAAAAGCTCAAGAGCCAGTTCGACGGGGTGATCCGCAGTTTCGTGCCGCTGCATTCGATCGTGCGCATCGACGAGGTGGAGCGCCTGGGCACCGCCAAGATCAGCGAAGCCAAGGGTGGCGGCAACGTGATGCCGTTCCCCATGCCGATGCCGGAGAAGTAACCCTCAGGGGAGTGGCGAGAACGGCGTGCGCCCCTCGGCGTTCTGCAGTTCCAGCAGGTACTTGCGGAAGATCTGGCCGAGCACCTGGGTGGCATGCTCCAGCTCGTCGCGGGGCATTTTCTCGGTCACTTCGTCAGCCATGTCCAGCGCATCCTCGGCGCCGTTGACCGCAGCCATCTTCAGCAGGATGTAGGCCTGCACATTGTTGGCCTTGACCCCTTCGCCACGGTAGAACATGGCACCCAGGCGGTACTGGGCTTCGGCATGCCCTTGCAGCGAGGCCTTCTGCAACCAGTCCAGGGCTTTGTCGAAGTTTTTCGGGGTTTGCGAGTAGTAGTAGTCGCCAAGTTCGAATTGCGCCTGGGCATCCCCCGCCGTCGCCGTCTGTTCGCAGGCCTTCAGGGCGTTTGCCAGGTCTTCAAGCTGCACATTCAGGGTGCAGCGGCCCGTCGCCGGAATCAGCAACGAGTTACCGCCCTCTGCCAGGGCCAGCAGGGGCTGAAGAAGCAACAGGCAGCCCAGGGTCAGGGCGCGGCCGGTGCGGTTCATGGGGATCGACTTACCTCTGCAAAGCTGCGGCCAATGTCTCTGGTGGCACATTATGGGATAAGCAGCGCCAACCTTACAAAGTTTTACTCGAATTTCTGTTTGGTTGGGGAGTCGGCTGATTGTGCAGGGTTATTTATTTGCTGTATCGGCCTTTCCAGGTAGGCCCGCTGCCACAGGTATACGCATAACCTGTGGCAGCGGGTTTGCCCGCGAAGGGGCCGGCCTGGCTGGCAGTTACTTCAGCGCAGCAAAGGCCTTTTCTGCTGCATCCAGGGTGATCTGCAGCTCCTTGTCGCCATGGGCAATGGAGGTGAAGCCCGCCTCGAATGCGCTCGGCGCCAGGTACACGCCACCGTCGAGCATCAGGTGGAAGAAGCGCTTGAAGCGCTCGGCATCGCTGGCCATCACGTCGTCGAAGGTGACGATGTCGTCGGCGCCGCTGAAGTACAGGCCGAACATGCCACCGGCCTGGGTGGTGACGAACGGCACGCCAGCAGCATCGGCGCGTTGTTGCAGGCCGTCGAGCATGCGGCTGGTGTAGTCGGTGAGCTCGGCGTGGAAGCCCGGGCGGCTGATCAGCTTGAGGGTGGTCAGGCCAGCGGCCATGGCCAATGGGTTACCCGACAGGGTACCGGCCTGGTACACCGGGCCGAGCGGGGCGATGCAACCCATGATTTCGCGCTTGCCGCCAAAGCAGCCGACCGGCATGCCGCCGCCGACGATCTTGCCGAAGGTCGACAGGTCCGGAGTGATGCCGTAGTGGCCCTGGGCACCGCCCAGGGCAACACGGAAGCCGGTCATCACTTCGTCGAAGATCAGTACCACGCCGTGCTTGTCGCACTGCTCGCGCAGGCCCTCGAGGAAGCCGGGCGCCGGTGGCACGCAGTTCATGTTGCCGGCCACCGGCTCGACGATGATGCAGGCCACGGTCTGGCCAACTTCGGCCAGGGTCTTCTCGACGGCGGCGATGTCGTTGAACGGCAGGGTCAGGGTGTGCTTGGCGAAGTCCGCCGGCACGCCAGCCGAGCTTGGCACGCCCTGGGTCAGCAGGCCGGAGCCGGCCTTTACCAGCAGGCTGTCGGAGTGGCCGTGATAGCAGCCCTCGAACTTGATGATGGCATCACGGCCGGTGTAGCCACGGGCCAGGCGGATGGCGCTCATGGTGGCTTCGGTGCCGGAGCTGACCATGCGCACCATTTCCATGGACGGCACCAGCGAGCAGACCAGGTCGGCCATTTCGGTTTCCATGGCGGTCGGCGCGCCGTAGGACAGGCCGTGCTGCAGCTGCTGGCGTACCGACTCCAGTACCTCTGGATGGCCGTGGCCGAGAATCATCGGGCCCCAGGAACCAACGTAGTCGACGTAGCGCTTGTCGTCCTCGTCAACGACGTAGGCGCCTTCGGCATGCTTGAAGAACAGCGGCGTGCCGCCAACGCTCCGGAAAGCGCGGACCGGCGAATTGACGCCACCGGGAATGTGCTTCTGGGCTTGGGCGAACAGGGCTTCGGAACGGGACATGGAAGGTTCTCTCGAATCAGGATGCGAACAAGGCATTGAAGGCGCGGGCGCGGCGGGTGACTTCCTGCGCGCTGTCGGCACCGAACAGGCCGTGGATCACCGCCAGCAGGTCGGCACCATGGGCGACCAGCGGGGCGGCGTTGTCGAGGGTGATGCCGCCGATCACCGCGATCGGCAGTTTCACCTGGGCGCGGGCCTGCTCCAGCAGTTCGATGCTGGCCGCGGGGGCGCCCGGCTTGGTGACCGAATTGAAGAAGCGGCCGAAGGCCACGTAGCTGGCACCTTCCTTGGCGGCCTGGGCGGCCAGGTCAAGGTTGGCGTGGCAGGTGGAGCCGATGATCGCCTGGCGGCCGAGCAAGGCGCGGGCTGGGGTCAACGGGCCGTCGGTCTGGCCCAGGTGCACGCCGACACCCAGGCGCGCGGCCAGTTCGGCGTCGTCGTTGATGATCAGCTGGGTGCCGTAGCGCTCGCAGAGCTTCATCAGCCCTTCGGCCTCGCGCAGGCGCCGGGCCGCGTCGTCGCTCTTGTCGCGGTACTGCAGCAGGCATACGCCGCCGTCCAGTGCCGCTTCGACATGCGAGAGGAAACGGCCGGCGAGCAGCTGGCTATCGGTGATGGCATACAGACCACGTAGCTTCATTGAAGGCCTCGTATCAGGAGCAGAAATCCAGCGGCAGACGGCGTGGTACGAACTGGCCCTTGCCCAGTTGCTCGGCGTCACGCAGGGTGCGCCAGGTGTAGTCCAGGGCGCTGCGCACGGCACTGTCCAGTTGCTCGCTCAGGGCCAGGCGCCCGGCCAGGGCACTGGCCAGGGTGCAGCCCGAGCCATGGTAGCTGCCCGGCAGGCGCTGGCACGTCCAGGTGTGGCGCTGGCCGTCGCGGCTGTAAAGACGGTTGTGAATTTCGTCCTCGTCGCCGTGACCGCCGGTAATCAGCAGGTGTCTACAGAATGGCAGCAGTTTTTCCGCACACTCATCGGCGCTGCCTTCGGGCAGTTCGGCCAGGATGCGTGCTTCGGGCAGGTTCGGCGTGGCGATGGTGGCCAGCGGCAACAGGCGTTCGCGCAGGGCGTAGCCCACCTCGTCCTTGCCCAGGCGGCCACCACCACCGGCACGCAGCACCGGGTCGCACACCAGCGGCAGGTGCGGGTGCGCGGCCAGCAGCTCGGCGACGGTGTCGACCATCTCGATCGAGCCGAGCATGCCCAGCTTGACGGCGGCTACCGTGGAGTCGGCCAGCACGGCGTTGGCCTGCGCCAGCACCCACTCGCGGTCGAGCACGCGGAAGTCGGAAACGTTGACGGTATCCTGCACGGTCAGGGCGGTCACCGCGGGTGCGGCGTGACAGCCTTGGGCGAGCAGGGCTTCGATATCTGCCTGCAGGCCGGCGCCGCCACTGGGGTCGTGGCCGGAGAGACAGAGGACAACGGGGCGGGAGCTGTAGATATTCATGGTCGGCGAGCTTACCACCAATCCTGTTTGGGCGGATCGTCCTGCCAATGGGTTTTGTTGATCGTGTAGTCAGCTTTTTCTTTCGTTTCTTTCTGAAAGCATTGATTTAGAGCCTTTTCTTTGTGCAGAGATGTGGCCGATTGCCAGGTTGCGAAGCTATGCTAGAGTGCTCGGATAACTCGACAAACGGGTTCTGCCGGATCAGGTCGTCTCAAACGGATAGGAGGCAACCGCGACTCGACCGGACAGGCCATGCTGGGGCTGTATGCGCTATTTGCTGATTGTGCTTCTGGGGGTATTGCCCTTGCTGGCCGGAGCGGTCGATTTCGACGACGCGACCGGTCATCTTCCGCTGGGCAAGGCCATGCAGGTCTATGAAGACCCCGCTGCCAGCGCCAGCATCGCTCAGGTCACCGCCCCAGAGTTTGCCAAGCGCTTTCGCCCTCACCACGAAGAGGTGCTGAACGCCGGTTATTCCACCTCGGTATTCTGGCTCAAGGTCGAACTGCGCCCCCTGGCTGCACCTGGTGCAGCCGCCCGGCAATGGCTGCTGGAGCTGGCCTATCCGCCGTTGGACCACCTCGAGCTGTACCTGCCTGATGGCAGCGGCGGCTACCGCCTGGCCCGGCGCACCGGCGACGCCTTGCCCTACGACAGCCGGCAGATCCGGCAGAACAACTACCTGTTCGAGCTGCAGCTGCCGCCCGGCCAGGTGACCACCGTCTACCTGCGCCTGCACAGCCAGGGCTCGCTGCAGGCGCCGCTGGCGCTATGGTCCGCCGAGGCCTACCTGGAAGCGCAGCCTACGCGCCTGTACGTGCTGGGAATGATCTATGGCGTGCTGTTGGTGATGCTGGTGTACAACCTGTTCATCTACCTCAGCGTGCGCGACGTCAGTTACCTCTACTACATCCTCTATATCGCTTCGTTCGGCTTTTACCAGGTGTCGGTGAATGGCGCCGGCGTGGCTTACCTGTGGCCTGACAGCCCCTGGTGGGCTAATGCCTCGACGCCGCTGTTCATCGGTGCTGCTGGGCTGTTCGGCTGCCAGTTCGCCCGGCACTTCCTGCAGTTGGCCAGCATCAGCCGTGGCTTCGACCGGCTGCTGCAAGCGCTGATGCTGGGGGGCGCGCTGGTCATGGTACTGGCCGTCACCATGCCTTATGGCGTGGCCCTGCGCATGGCCACGGCGCTGGCACTGTTGTTCACCGTGAGCATCTTCAGCGCCGGGCTGTACGCCTGGTGGCATGGCTTGCGCGTGGCGCGCTGGTTCATCATTGCCTGGACGGCATTCCTGCTCGGCGGCCTGGCCAACACCCTGATGGTGTTGGGCTACCTGCCGAATGTGTTCATCACCATGTATGCCAGCCAGCTGGGTTCGGCGCTGGAGGTGGCCTTGCTGTCGCTGGCCCTGGCCGACCGCATCAACAACTTGCGCGAGCAGCAGGCGCAGACCTTGCGTGACGCCGGGCGGACGCTGGAACAGTTGAACCTGCAGCTGGCCAGGAGCAACCGCCTGAAAGATGAGTTCCTGGCCAGCGTGACGCATGAGCTGCGCACGCCGATGAACGGTGTGATCGGCTCGCTCGAGCTGATGGACACCCTGCCAATGGAGGCCGAAATGGCCCAGTACCACCGCACTGCAGTGGGCTCGGCGCAGGGCATGATGGACATGGTTGATGCGATTCTTACCCTGTCTGAACTGCAGGCCGGCCGCCTGCGCGCGCAGCCGGCGCCGTTCAGCCTGCGCTCGCTGCTGCACGGCTTGCGCGCCGGTTATGCCGGGCAGGCGTTGGGCAAAGGCCTGTACCTGAGCCTGGACATCCCGGCCGAACTGCCGGACGGGTTGCTGGGCGATGGACAGAAACTGGCCCGTTGCCTGGGGTGCCTGGTGGATAACGGCCTGAAATTCACCCACCAGGGTGGGGTGCTGATCCAGGTGCGCGGCCGCCGGGTAGGGCCGCACGACCTGGCACTGACGTTCATTGTCAGCGACAGCGGCATTGGCTTCGATGACCTGGACCAGTCGACCTTGTATCAGCGCTTCTTCCAGGTCGATGGTTCGATGACCCGGCGGTATGGCGGGCTGGGGATTGGCTTGTCGATCTGCCGGCAGATGGGCGAGTTGCTGGGGGCACGGTTGGCGCATGAGTCGACGCGGGGGTTGGGCAGCCGGTTCGAGTTGAGTTTGAACATGGCTATTGCGCAGGTGCAGATGGCATCGAATGTTCTGCAGACGCGACGGTCGCTTTAGAGATTTTCGCAGGCTTTGTTGGGGCTGCTTTGCAGCCCTTCGCGGGCACGCCCGCTCCCACAGGTTTGGCGCTCAGTCCAGGCAATGCGCGATCGCTGTGGGAGCGGGCATGCCCGCGAAGGACCGCAAAGCGGCCCCAGGACATGCCCTGACCGCACCTGCACTTCCTACAACAACGCCAGACTCTTCCTACGCTTCAGCACTGGCAACTCCATCCCCTGCGAAATACCCTACAACCCCTGTCGACACGCGTCTGATTGTTCCTGCAAATCCCGCGCTCTAGGCTTTTCCAGTCGCTGACGGTTCAGCGATCGGGTGTGGAAACCTGGCAAGATCTATGGTGCGTGTCGTTATGACAGCTGTACGCGGGAGGCCTTTGGGCCTACCGGGTTCGCATCATGCCTGGTTTTCCACCCCGTGTGCAGCTGTCACCCCTATGTGTGGAAACGGACGGGTGGCACATATTTCCATGGTGCCGAACTCATGAACGACGAAACCAAAACCACCCCTGGCGTTACCTACTTCTACCAAGGCGAAGGCCAAACCCACCCACTGTTCCGCATTGCCGAGGGCATCCCCTGTCGCAGCGCCCGTGAGCAGGCCTCGGAGCTGATGGGCTATGCGCGGGACTTGTCGCTTACCGGTTTGATGGATGGCGACCAGCAATTGATGTGGGCTTCGCACTACTTCGCAGCAATGGCCAAGGCGCTGATGGATGATGCCGAGCTGGGTTTGATGCGCTGAGTTTTGTTTGGCTGCACCGGCCCTTTCGCGGGTGAACCGGCTCCCACAGACTTGTGTATAGACTGAAAGATGCGCTATCTCCGTGGAAGCGGGTCTCCAGGCAAGACTAGGCATCGCGGGTTACTGCATTAATGGTGCGTAAGCCAATGCCTTCTCGGATATAAAGAATTCCCAGCCCACTAGCATTAGGATGGGGCGCGAAACATCAGAGTGACACCGAGCGCACATGACGGCTCTCATTTTATCAGTTTCATTAGAAAATATGTCGCTACCCAGGCAATGCCAATGGTGTTTAGCGAAGATGCAATAAGTATTTTTCTTCTTAAATGCCTAGGGAATTGCAAGTGATCTTGCTCATCCAATAGTCCGCTCCGAATGCTTGAAGCGGGGGATCCAATAGCGCCAGCGATTACAGAAATAACTAGAATTCTGGAGCCTATTTTTTTCTCTCCCCACATGCCGGTCGCAAATGGGAGGCACGCGCTCCGTTGGAGTGCTGAGGTCATTTCTTTATACTGGCGAGAGCATGCGATGTGAAGATCAGATACAAGCCCGAGTAAGACGAGGCAGATAGGTGTGGCTAACAGGAATAGCCTTAGTTTGACGTCAAGGTAATCAATCATCGCCAAAGACCTCGAAGACTAATTCGCCTAACTCCTCACCCGCTTCCATACCTCCGATGCTGCCGGCCAAAGCGCCTCCGCCAGTGATGACTATTCCGCATGCTATGGCGTAACGCCCAGCTCTCCAGCAAACCTTTGCAGAGATTTTGCCCGCAAGTTTTCCTGCCAACCAGCCACCAGCTAAGCCACCGGAGAAATTACCGGCCTCTGTAACGCTTACTTGTTTACAATCACTTGTATTGCCTTCTTTGCATACCTCTGAAATTTTCAGAGCAGATCCGCCCCCACCAATCGCAATGCCAATATGTCCTCCGTTTTTTAAAAATTTGGCCATCTTGGCTAGCTTGTCCAAATGTGTCGAGTAACCAGGGATGTGTGTCGCTCCCCCCCCGCTTTACTCCAGTGGTGCACCAAGCTTCTTGACGATATTCCTAAGTCCCGGCGCAGGCTTTCATAGTTTCCTAGATTGAGGCGCTTGTTTAGTAGGGTTGCTTTCAGGTTTGTACTTAATTGCTTGAACAGTTTTTGACGCTCGGCAAAGAACTCCGGATGCCTAAGATGCCCATGCTTAATGAATTGATCTTTATGCAAGTCTTCAATTTTACGCAGTATGTCGCTGAGCTCATCCAGCGACTTGCCAATCATCGCCTCGCTCACACCCATCGTCAAACTCACATCGCTGAGCAGCCCGGCGATCTCGGCCTGATGGCGCATCATGAATTCGGCTTCCTCCGGCGTCAGTTCTGCCAACGCTTCCCGCGCCTGTTTCGCCGCGCTCATTGCAGTCAGTTCTTCACGCGTGCACATCGGCCGCCGTAAACCGTCACCAATGACAAAGATCTCACCTGCCTTGAACCCACGTTCATATGTCGGGTTCAGTCGCTCCAGAATCGAGCTCGGCAAATTGGCCTGCGGCGCGCCGAGTTCTGCCAAGACGTCCTGGTACGTCATGCAACGCGGAACTATGTAGAAGCCAGGTTCCATGGCTTGCGCAGCGGTTGAGGGCTGGAATGCACCAGGTTGATAGCTGCTTCTTGCCTGATTACTCGCTTGAGCCTGTGGCGGTGCTTCGTTAACGGCCTCAGGTACAGGCGCCCTCCGCGGCGCCGGAGCTGCGTGTCCACCGGCAATCAGGCGATTGCTGCCCAATGGGCAGCCACATTGCACCAACGCTCCGTCCAGCACCGTGGGAATGCCATCCTGCTGCCAGCGGGATTCGCCTTCGATGAGGGTGCCTTCTTGCCCACAGCGCGGGCAGGGGGTGGTCTTGTCGCCTTTGAGCAGCCAGTCGCGACCGTGCACGCGTCCCCTGGCCTGCCCGGCAATGCAGATGGCGCCGGTGGTGGTTTCGTCCCCGTCCAGGCCCTGGCCTCGACCGAATATATTTATGCGCATGCTCTGCCTTGCCCTTTTTGAGGTGGAGGCCATGAAGCTAGCAGGCGGTAGCCGGGAATATTCAGGTCGAGGAGGGTTTGGGAAGGGTCCTACAATAGGCATGGATTTGGACTACAGCGCATTTGATGGCCGTGCCGGGATTTGAGGCCGGGGCTTCGCACTACTTCGCAGCAATGGCCAAGGCGCTGATTGATGATGCTGAGCTGGGTTTGATGCGCTGACCCCGGTATTGGCCCCACCGGCCTTTTCGGGAGCAAGCCCGCGTTCACAGGGATGAAAAGGTACACGATCCCTGTGGAAACGGGATGTTAGTTGTATAGATGGTACGTTAATCCAAACCAAGCTGCGCCAAAGTACAGTAGGTAATTGCAAATCAGTAGTTGTCTTTTCAATGATTTCGGAAATTTTTCAATATCACTTTGGTTTAGTTTGTGGTTGCGAATATGCAGATTTTTTATGGGGAAGAATAATACGGCTGACACGGTTCCGATGAGGTGTAGCCTTGAGCGAAGGCTCTTCTTTCCCCATATTGCAATATTCAGCTTCAACCAGTAGCTACTTGGTAATGCAGAAATCATAATGTCGAGGCTCTTAGACCAAGCCAAGCGAGCATAGAGTGCCAAGCCAGTCATGATCATGAGGCACGGCACTGCTGCCATTAACAGTTTTGTGGTTTGTGATGGCAGGTCAATGAAGTCCCGTCTGTTTTGTATTTTAATGAATGGTTTTGCCAAACCACCCGATCGATCGGTTATTTCATTTGTGAGTCGGTTTTTTGGGGGCTAATAATAAATATCGGTTAGTATTAGCCAGAATGATCCAGTTAATAGCAGCCATGACGCAGTGCGCATTCTGTTTTTTAGATGGGCGGGAAAGGCGGATGCTTCCTTTGTATCGAGAAGATTCCTTTTTATAAAGAAGCTAGGGAGTAATGCAACTCCGGTCAGCGTGGCGACAACTGATATTCGAGAGCGCAGGCTTTTATTGCCCCATATCTGAACTGCACGTTTCAGGCATTGGCTTTTTTTAAAGGATTTTTCGATGTTTCGATAGTTTGGTTTTCGGGCAAGATTTATTAGCATGGTGAGCCCCGCTAGTATAAGCATGAAAGGTGTGGCCAGGAAGAGTAAACGCCATATGGCGTCTTGTAAGTCAATCATGCTCGATGAGCTCATACAGTTTTTCTCCAAGATATTCACCTCTGTGCATACCCATTTCGCTCCCGGCGAATGATCCTGTACCTACAATTACAATCGCGCATACACTTCCGCTTAAAGCCCCGAGGCTGAGGCAAGCAAAGCTTGCGACTGTTTTCCCAACGCATGCTCCTGCCGTACCTTCTGCGAGACCTCCTGCAAAACTTCCTGACGAGAGGGCAGGGGTGGTCTTGTCGCCCTTGAGCAGCCAGTCTTTACCTGGCCTGGTCGGCAATGCAGATGGCGCCAGTGGTGGTTTCGTCCCCATCCAGGCCCTGGCCTCGGCCGAAGATGTTTATGCGCATGCTCATGGCGCGCCTCTTTTTTAGAAGTGGAAGCCAGGAACCTAGCAGCCTCTAGGCGGGTATTTTCAGGCTGGGGAGGGTTTAGGAAGGGCCCTACAATGAATAGGGATTTGGACTACAGCGCTTTTTGATGGCGGTGCGGGAATCGGGTTAGGGCCGAGATGCTCCCCCTACCACACGTTTAGTCATTAATGTCACTTTGACTGGCCCACAGGGAGTGCTTCACTGGGGCTTCAAGCTACCCGGATCCAGGAGCCCCCGATGAACCTGCACCAGTACGCTGAAACCCACGAAGTCACCAACCAGCCACCGCCGCTCGACGGTGCCAACCTGTACCGCCTCGACCTGCCGCTACAGGAATGGTCACGGCGTTTCGGTGCCGGTTGGGCCGAATCGCGGATCGATGCCTACGGGGCCTTGGCCGGCGGCCCGCTGATGCAGGCAGGCTTCCTGGCCAACGCGCACAAACCGGAGTTCATCAGCCACGACCGTTACGGCCATCGTATCGACCTGGTCGAGTTTCACCCGGCCTATCACGAACTGATGCGTACTGCCGTCGAGCATGGCCTGCCTTCGCTGCCGTGGGCCGAGCCTCGCCCCGGCGCGCATGTGGCTCGGGCGTCGATGACCTACCTGCACAGCCAGGCCGAGGCCGGCAGCGGGTGCCCGCTGACCATGACCTTCGCCGCTGTCCCGGCGCTGCGCCTGCAGCCAGAACTGGCCGAGTACTGGCTGCCGAAAATCCTCGCCTGCGAATATGACCCGCGCAACGTCGGCGACCGCCACAAGGCTGGGGTCACCCTGGGCATGGCCATGACCGAGAAGCAGGGCGGCACCGATGTACGGGCCAACACCACCCGGGCCTATCCAGTCGGCGCGGCGGGCCCGGGCCAGGCCTATGAGCTGGTCGGGCACAAGTGGTTCTGTTCGGCGCCCATGTGCGATGCCTTCCTTACCCTGGCGCAAACCGAAAAAGGCCTGAGCTGCTTCCTGCTACCGCGCCATCGCCCGGATGACAGCCGCAACCAGTTCTATATCCAGCGCTTGAAGAACAAGCTGGGCAACCACTCCAACGCCTCCAGCGAGGTGGAGTTCCGCGGTGCCCTGGCATGGATGGTCGGGGAGGAGGGGCGAGGGGTGCCGACCATCATCGAAATGGTGGCCATGACCCGCTTCGACTGCATGGTCGGCTCCAGCGCCCTGATGCGTCAGGCGTTGACCCAGGCGGCCCACCACTGCGCGCACCGCAAGGTTGGCGGGCGGTTGCTGAACGAGCAGCCATTGATGCAGAACGTGCTGGCTGACCTGGCCCTGGAAAGCGAGGCGGCATTGGCTTTGAGCCTGCGCATGGGGCAGGCGCTGGAACAGCCGGACGACCCGCAGCAGGCGCATTTCGCCCGCCTGGTCACGGCGGTGGGCAAGTACTGGATCTGCAAACGTGCGCCGGCCATGATCAACGAGGCCGCCGAGTGCCTGGGCGGCGCGGGGTATGTGGAAGACAGCATCCTGCCACGGTTGTACCGCGAGGCGCCGGTCAACTCGACCTGGGAAGGCTCGGGCAATGTGCAGTGCCTGGATGTGCTGCGTGCGTTGTCCAAGGAACCGGGTGTGCTCGATGCGTTGTTCGCCGAATTGGGCGATGGGCACGGCGACCCGCGTCTGGCAGCGCATATCGGCAACCTCAAGGGCGCGTTTGCCGACACCGGCGACCTGCAGTACCGCGCGCGGCAACTGACCGAGGACATTGCCCTGGCCCTGCAGGCCAAGCTGTTGCTTGAGGCAGGCAATGCGCTGGTGAGTGATGCGTTCATCGACAGCCGGCTGACGGGTGGTGGCCGGGTTTACGGGGCCTTGCCGCGGGGGGTAGATGTGCAGGCTCTGGTGATGCGGGCCACGCCAGTCTGGAGCAACTGAGCTGGGGTGGCCCGCTGCAACAGGTCTTGCGCTGCCTCCAAACCATGCACAGAACGTGTAGGAGCGGCCTTGTGTCGCGATGGGCTGCAAGGCAGCCCCGGCATTTGGTGCACCGGCGCTGAACCCCGGGGCTGCTTTGCAGCCCATCGCGACACAAGGCCGCTCCTGCAAGGAACAGCGCTGGCCTGCTGATCAACACCGATCAATGGGGGTGTATTTACCCACGAAGGCAGGCAAGATGGTTCACATGCATGTCCAGACAGGAAGCACAGTGTGAGCCAAGCGTTTGTAGTCGTTGATACTCCCGAACAGGCCGTCGACCGTCTGGCGGCCTTGCATGACCAGGCCACCGGGGCCCTCAGCCAGGCCCTCAAGCGTTACCTGAAGGACCGTACCGAGCCGGACGCCGAAGCGCGCGACCTGTTTCGCTACCCCGCGCTGCGCCTGACCTACTACAGCCACGGTGAAGTCGCCGCCACCACGCGCGCCTATGCCAAGGTGCAGGTGGCCGGCACCTACAGTGTCACCATCACCCAGCCAGCCGCATTCCGTGCCTATCTGCTCGAGCAGCTGCGCCCGCTGATGCACGATTACACGGTGACGGTAGAGGTCGGCGTCAGCGAGCAGAACATCCCTTACCCCTACGTGGTCGACCAGGGCGACGAGCTGGCCGGCAGCGGCATTACCGCCGCCCAGCTGGCGCGGGTGTTCCCCAGCACCGACTTGTCCGCGGCCACCGACAATATTGCCGATGGCCTGTACGACTGGGGTGGCGCCGAAACCCTGCCGCTGGCGCTGTTCGATGCCGCGCGGGTCGACTTCTCGCTGCGCCGCCTGGTGCACTACACCGGTAGCGACTGGCGCCACGTGCAGCCGTGGATCCTGCTGACCAACTACCACCGCTATGTCGACCAGTTCATCAGCCACGGGCTCGACCAGCTGCGTGACGACCCGCGCTTCGTGCGCATGGTCCTGCCGGGCAACGTGGTGATCGAAAAGGGCATGGACCACGGTGAAACCCAGGCCCTGGTGGCCAGTGTGGTCTGGCACCGCTACCAGATGCCGGCCTACCACCTGATCGCCGCCGACGGCGACGGCGTTACCCTGGTCAACATTGGCGTCGGCCCGTCCAATGCCAAGAACATCACCGACCACCTGGCCGTGCTGCGCCCGCACTGCTGGTTGATGATCGGCCACTGCGGCGGCCTGCGGCAGTCGCAGACCATCGGCGACTACGTGCTGGCACACGCCTACATGCGCCGTGACGGCATCCTCGACCGGGTGGTGCCGCCGAACATCCCGATTCCGGCGTTGGCCGAAGTGCAACTGGCCTTGCAGGAAGCCGCCGCGCAGGTCACCGGCGAGCGTGGCGAACAGCTGAAGAAGCGCTTGCGCACCGGCACCGTGCTGACCTACGACGACCGCAACTGGGAGCTGCGCTGGGCTCAGGAGCGGCCGCTGATCAACCTGTCGCGTGCCGTGGCGGTAGACATGGAAAGCGGCACCATTGCCGCCCAGGGTTACCGCTTGCGCGTGCCATACGGCACCTTGCTGTGTGTTTCCGACAAGCCGTTGCACAGCGAAATCAAGCTGCCGGGTTCGGCCAACGCGTTCTACAACCGGGCGGTCAGCCAGCACCTGAAGATCGGCATTGCCGCGCTCGACCTGCTGCGTACCGAGCTCAACTCGCTGCACTCGCGTAAACTGCGCAGTTTCGATGAGCCGCCGTTCCGCTGAGGCCCCATGTCACTGCCCCCCCGTTCCAAGCCGCGCCGCCCCCAGGCGCGGCCTGCCACCGGCCCGCGTCGCCAGCCCAAGGCGCCCCCCGCCGAGCCACGCCTGATCCTGTTCAACAAGCCGTTCGACGTACTGACCCAGTTCAGCGACGGCGACGGGCGGGCGACGCTCAAGGACTATATCGACATCCCCGGCGTGTACCCGGCCGGGCGCCTGGACCGCGACAGCGAGGGCTTGTTGCTGCTGACCAACGACGGTGGCTTGCAGGCGCGCATCGCCGATCCGAAGCACAAGCTGGCGAAAACCTATTGGGTGCAGGTGGAAGGGCAGCCGAGCGAGGAGCAGTTGCAGTGCTTGCGCGATGGCGTGGCGCTGAACGATGGGCCGACCTTGCCGGCCGAGGCGCGGCGCCTGGAAGAGCCCGAGCTGTGGCCGCGCAACCCGCCGGTACGTTTTCGCAAGAGCGTGCCGACCAGCTGGCTGGAGCTGGTGATTCGCGAAGGACGTAACCGTCAGGTGCGGCGGATGACGGCGGCGGTGGGGTTGCCAACCTTGCGCCTGGTGCGGGTGCGGATCGGCGATTGGGCGCTGGATGGGCTGGAGCAGGGCTGCTGGCGTGAGGTACCGGCGAAGTTGCAGCGCTAGCAGGGGGTCGCTTTGCGGCCCATCGCGACACAAAGGCCGCTCCTACAGCTGAAGCGCAAGCTCAGGCATTGTGCGATCCCTGTAGGAGCGGCCTTGTGTCGCGAAAGGAGCGCACAGCGCTCCCGGCTTTCTCGAGCCCTACACCCCTTCGAGAAACCCCACCACCACGCTCTTGATGATAAAGGCCAACACCCCCAGCCCCAGCACGAAGAACAGGATCAACGTACCAAACTTGCCTGCCTTGGACTTTTTCGCCAGGTCCCAGACGATAAAGCCCATGAAACCGATCAGCACGGTGACCAGGATGATCATCATCCACTCTTCAAATACGGCGGGATCCATCAGTGTTCTCCAGGCAGGCTGAGCAGCCGATTATACGCCGGCTGGCGTGAGCGTTCAGCGCAGGTGGGTCAATGGCAGCTCGGTGCTGGCCAGCACCTGGTTGAGCACGAAGCTCGAGCGCACGCTGGTGACGCCTTCGATACGGGTCAGGCTGCCCAGCAGCAGCTTCTGATAGTGGTCCATGTCTGGCACCACCACCTTCAGCTGATAGTCGGCATCCATTCCGGTCACCAGGCTGCATTCGAGTACCTGGGGCAGGTTGCGGATGGCCGCCTCGAAGGTTTCGAAGCGCTCCGGGGTGTGGCGGTCCATGCCGATCAGCACGTAGGCGGTCAGGCTCAGGCCGAGCTTCTTGCGGTCGAGCAGGGCCACCTGGCGCGAGATGTAGCCATCATCCTCCAGTTGCTTGACCCGACGCGAGCATGGCGAAGGCGACAGGCCAATGCGTTCGGCCAGTTCCTGGTTGGAAATGCGCGCATCGCGCTGCAATTCGGCGAGGATGCTCAGGTCGTAGCGGTCAAGTTTGCTCATGGTTTATGCCTTTTCTGTTCCGATTGCGGCGAATTATCAATCCGGGGCGAAAAATTGCGCAAGTGCTATTTATCCGAGCAATCTTCGCAATCCGCTGCCGCACCCTGTCCGGTATCTTTATCCACAGAATCACTGCCCGGACATCAGTCCACGGCGACGTGCCCCAGGCGGGCGGTCGCGGCCAGCCATCCAACAGGATGCGCCAGGCCCCCGGGCTACACACCTTCCAGAAGACGGTGTGAGGTGAGCCGGCGCCACAAGTGCCGAGCACGGACGACAAATTTCTGAAGGGAGGCCCTGCGGCCTCCCTTTTTTCATGCCCGTGAAAATTCCTTGGCCCGTGTGATAGGCGCGGTAGACTGCTTGCCAGCGCCGTTTTTTCTACCGAGAGGAATACCATGAAGTCGCGCATCTGGCAGTTGGCAGGTGTTGGTGTGTTGGGGGCGGGCATCAGCTTCGCGGTGATGGCCGAAGGGCCTGGCGAGGCGCCCGCTCGCGCACTCAACTCGCGCGACGAAGTGCAACAGACGCAGCCGCCACGCCAAGGCTACTACCAGGACATTCCGCGTCGCCATGGCGAACACCGCTACTGGCAAGCCGGCGGCCCGGGGCAACGGCCCGGCGGCGACTGGCAGGGGCGCCCGGATGGGCATGGCGATGGCTGGGGCCCAGGGCCGCAGTATCGCCCTGGGCACACCCTCGATCAGTTCCCGGACCGTTACTGGAAACTGCCCTACCGTGGCGATGACTATTTCTACTCCGGTGGCTACTGGTTCCGCCCGCACGCGGGCAGGTATGTCGTGGTTACCCCGCCCTACGGTATGCGTGTCGAATACCTGCCGCCCTATGCGCGGGAAGTCTGGTTGGGTGGGGCGCTGTTCTTCGTGGTGGCCGATACCTATTACCAGTACCTGGCCGACAGCCGCGAGTACGTGGTGGTCAACCCGCCTGTTGCCGCGCCGCCCCCAGTAAACGGTGGTTACGATGTAGTGGCTTACCCGATGCATGGGCAGGGGCCGGAGCAGCAGGAACAGGACCGTTACCAGTGCCACCGCTGGGCGGTGAGCCAGTCTGGGTTCGACCCGGCGACTGCGGCGTATGCGCCGCCGGCCAATGTGGCCGATAACTATCGGCGGGCGCTGGGGGCCTGCTTCAGTGGCCGAGGCTACAGCATCAACTGACGCGTGGGAGCGGGCTTGCCAGCGACAGGGCCCTGGCAGGTTCACACCGGGTCGGCATGCACCATTACATCGGCCTGCGGATAGCGCTGACGGATGACTTCCGAGGCCTTGACGCACAGGCCATGCGCTTCATCCAGCGGCAACATCCCCGGCAGTTCCAGGTGCAACTGCACGAACCACTGGTTGCCTGACACCCGCGTGCGCAGGTCGTGCACGCCTTTCACGCCGGGTATGGCCAGTACCAGCGTGGCCATGTCCTCGCCGACATCGCCGGGCAGTTCCTTGTCCATCAGGATGGCCGTGCTCTCCCTGGCAATCTGCAGCGCGCTCCACAGGATGTAGGCAGCGATGCCCAGGCCGAACAGTGCGTCCAGCTGCGGCCAGCCAAAGCGTGCCAGCAGCAACGCCAGGAGGATGCTGCCATTGAGCAGCAGGTCCGAGCGGTAGTGCAGGGAGTCGGCGCGCACCGCCGTGGAGCCGGTCAGGCGGATGACCTTGTACTGCAAAGCCAGCAGGGCGAGCGTCAACACCAGCGACAGCACCATCACCGCGATGCCGATGTCGGTATCGCCCAACGGCTTCGGGCTATGCAGGCGCTCGGCCGCCTGCACGCCGATCAGCACTGCACTGACCCCGATGAACAACGCCTGCGCCATGCCGGCCAGGGCTTCGGCCTTGCCGTGGCCGTAACGGTGATCGTCGTCGGCCGGGCGCAGCGCATAGTGCACGGCGAGCAGGTTGAGGAACGAGGCAACGGCATCCAGTGCCGAATCGGTCAGCCCGGCCAGCAGGCTGACCGAGCCGCTCAGCCACCAGGCCACGGCCTTGCTCAGGACCAGGATGCCGGCTACTGCCAATGAAGCGCGCGTGGCCAGGCGCAGCAGGCGCTGGTGTTCAGCCGGGGTGGTGGTCATCCTTGGGCAGTGTCCTTACGGTTCAGGCCGACGGTACCAGGTCCAGGGTGGCAAGTTGTTCGATGCTGCCGCGATGCTGGATCAGCCGTGGGTCGTTCAACGGCAGGCGTTGGCCCAGTTCGCTCTCGAGGATGGCTTGTAGCTTCAGGTTGTCGACCTTGCCATCGGGGCTGACCGCCTCGCGCAGCTTGACCGGGTCGACCTGGGCGCTGCGCCCGCCTGAGTAGTAGATGGCGCCCGTGGCGAAGTCGATGCCGAAGGCGATCAGCCCCGGAATCACATAGAACAGGATGCCGATGGCATCCATTGCAGCAACCACAGGGTCGATCTTGCCGCCGATCTGGCCGCGACGTTCCGGGTAGAGAATGGTGCCGCAGGCGGTCAGTTGGGCCAGCAGGGTGACGATGAGGGCGCTACCGATGACGCGGGTTGGGATGCGCATGTGAATCTCCGAAAAGGTGTTCAGCAGGGCAAGCGAAGCGCCTGCACCTGAAGCTAAGACCATGATAGAGCAGGCTGGGTTCGCCGTTATACTCGCGGGATTGTTCGAGGACCACCATGATTTCATTACCGATCGATGTTGTCTTGCCCGCCTTGCGCGAAGCCCTGCAAAACCGTGACGAAGCGGTGCTCAAGGCGCCGCCCGGCGCCGGCAAGACCACCCGCGTACCGCTGGCGCTGCTCAGCGAGCCCTGGCTGGCCGGGCAGAGCATTCTGATGCTCGAGCCACGGCGCCTGGCGGCCCGGGCTGCAGCCGAGCGCCTGGCCAGCGAGCTGGGCGAAAAGGTTGGCGAAACGGTGGGCTACCGCATTCGGCTGGACAGCAAGGTTGGGCCGAACACCCGCATCGAAGTGGTGACCGAAGGCATCCTCACCCGCCGCCTGCAGGCCGACCCGGCGCTGGAGGGGGTTGGGTTGCTGATCTTCGACGAGTTTCACGAGCGCAGCCTTGACGCCGACCTGGCCCTGGCGCTGAGCCTGAATGGTCGCGAATTGCTGCGGGATGACCCGCCACTGAAGATCCTGCTGATGTCTGCGACTCTGGAAGGGGAGCGCCTGTCGCGCTTGCTGGACGAGGCCCCGGTGGTCAGCAGCCAAGGCCGCATGCACCCTGTGGATATCCGCTGGGGACGCCCCTTCCAGCCGGGCGAGTTCATCGAGCCACGGGTAGTGGACAGCGTGTTGCAGGCGTTGGCCGAGCAAGCCGGTAGTGTGCTGGTGTTCCTGCCTGGCCAGGCCGAGATCCGCCGGGTGCACCAGAGCCTGCAGGAAGCGCTGGGAGAACGGCGCGAAATCCTCCTGTGTCCGCTGCATGGCGAACTCGACCTCGATGCCCAGCGCGCGGCCATCGACCCGGCGCCCAAGGGCCTGCGCAAGGTGGTGCTGGCCACCAATATTGCCGAGACCAGCCTGACCATCGACGGTGTGCGGGTGGTGATCGATGCCGGCCTGGCACGGGTACCGCGCTTCGATCCTGGCAGTGGCATGACCCGCCTGGACACCCAGCGCATCTCGCGTGCCAGTGCTACCCAGCGCGCCGGCCGTGCCGGCCGCCTGGAGCCCGGCGTATGCTATCGGTTGTGGTCTGAGGCTCAGCATGAGCAACTGGCCGCCCATGGCAGTGCCGAAATCCTCCAGGCCGACCTGGCCGGCCTGGCCTTGCAACTGGCACGCTGGGGCGTGACGCCCGAGCAGTTGCGTTGGCTCGACCAGCCACCGGCTGCCGCGTTCGCCCAGGCCCAGGACCTGCTGGCACGGCTCAACGCCTACAAACCCGGCAGCCGCGACAGCCTCAGCGAACATGGCCAGGCCATGGCCGAGCTGCCGGCACACCCCCGTATCGCGCATTTGCTACTGCGCGGCCAGGACCTGGGCTTGGCACAGATGGCCTGTGACGTCGCTGCGCTACTGGGCGAGCGGGATATTCAGCGGGGCGGTGGTGCCGACCTGCATAGCCGGTTGGCGCTGGTCAGTGGCGAAAGCAAGGCCGCCCGTGGCAGCCACGGCGGCGTGCAGCGGGCCCGCCAGCTGGCGCGCCAGTACCGTGGTTTGCTGCGCGGCAAGCCGCGGGCGCCGGTGGCCGACCCGGATCACCCACGCTGGCTGGGCGCCCTGCTGGCGTTGGCCTACCCAGACCGCATCGCCCAGCAGCGCCGCGAGGGTGGTGCGGAGTACCGGCTGGCCAATGGCCGTGCGGCGCTGTTTGCCGAGGTCGATGGACTGATGAAGTGCCCCTGGTTGGTGATTGCCGATCTGGGCAGCCGCCAGGGCCAGCGTGAAGAACGCATCTACCTGGCGGCGGAATTCGACCCGGCACTGCTCGATGGCGTACTCGCCGAGCAGGTGGAGCGGGTTGATCTGCTCGACTGGGATGTGCGCGAGCAGGTGTTGCGTGCCGAGCGACAAGTCAAGGTTGGCGAGCTGATCCTCAGCCGCCAACCGTTGCCCGGCCTGGACGACGAGGCGCGGGCCCGGGCGCTGCTGGGGCTGGTCCGGCGCAAGGGGCTGAACCTCTTGAGCTGGACCCCAGAGCTGCGCCAATGGCAGGCACGTGTAGCGTTGTTGCGCCAGCTCGACCTGGCCAAGGAGGGCCACAGCGAATGGCCCGACCTCAGCGACGAGGCCCTGCTCGCCAGCCTGGAAGACTGGTTGCAGCCGTACCTGGGCAAAGTCTCGCGCCTCAGCCATTTCGCCGCGCTGGACCTGCCGTCGATGCTGCGCAACCTGTTGCCCTGGCCGTTGCCGCAGCGCCTGGAAGAACAGGCCCCCGCGCACCTGGCAGTACCGTCCGGCTCCAATATCCGCCTGGATTACAGCGAAAACCCGCCGATCCTGGCGGTGCGCCTGCAAGAACTGTTCGGTCTGGCCGACACACCACGCATTGCCAATGGTCGCCAGCAGGTCAAGCTGCACCTGTTGTCACCGGCACGCAGGCCGGTGCAGGTGACCCAGGACCTGGCCAACTTCTGGCGTACCACCTATGCCGAAGTGAAGAAGGACCTGAAAGGACGCTACCCGAAGCATTACTGGCCGGACGACCCATTGGTGGCCGAAGCTACCGCACGAGCGAAGCCGCGCGGTACCTGAAGCGAGCGGACAATTCAGTCTGGCAGGCTACGTTCGATTACAAACTCGTGTAGCCGCCCTTCGCCTACGGTGAGATAGGCCCGATCGTCGTAACCAGACGTTTCCGTGGCCTTGGCCTTGACCTGATGTCCCAAGTGGTCGCGCCAGCGGCACCGAATGAACCGTTCTGTGACTTCCAAGGGTTCGAGCTTGAAGTAGTCGCCTTGTGTAATTGGCAGGTAAAGGCCCAGGTAACCGTTATCGCTGGTCATCAGCTGTCGTTTCACGGCGTAATGGGTGCTGAAGATATGATGATGCAATCGGTCTTTGGTCCTGGAATGAAACCTGAAGCTGAATTTTGTCGCTTTATCGCCCCCAGACTCCAACCAATCGTTGGCGATCAGGCTTGCCACCGGGATATCGGTTGCTTTGCTGAGGTGGATCGGGATCTTGCGATCCTCATGAATCATGTATATACGGCCAAGGAAACTGCGTGCCGGCCAGGAAGTGTCACTGGAAGTATTTTCCATCGTAGGGCCCACCCGTGAGGTTCAGTTTGTCGGTTTCAGCAGGAAGGTCACGATTTGACCCTCGTCGACGTTCAGCAGGTACACCTTGTTGCCGCTATGGTGGGGGGCATCGGGTATGGCTCCCACCCTGTGTCCGCGGTGGTCGCGCAGATGGCAGAGCAGCCCTTCGGCGCTCAGGTGCAGCGGCTCGATCTTCCAGAAGTCGGTGACTTCGGCATACCAGTAGAAGCCCAGGTAGCCGTTGCGGCTGACACCGAGTTTCTTCGTTTCCGGATTGCCTGGAATGCTGATGTGGTAATGCAGGCGGTTCTCGCCGCGTGATTCGAAGTGAAAGTCCATCACCAGCGAGTCCTGCTGGCCACCTGCCTGCAACCAGTCATCTTCTGGGGTGAAGCCCCAGGAAAATTTGTCGTCGCTTCGGCTCAGGCGCAGCGGGATGTGCGAGCCCAAGGCATGCATGTACAACTTGCCGCGAAACGGCCTGGCGTAGCCCGCGAGAACGTGTTCGTCCATGGTGTGCTCCTGTGTAGGCATTCAAGGTTCATCACCTTAATGCCAGGGCTGGGCACCTACGCAGAACGAAGACTTTCCTTCATGCCCTCACCGCGAGCTTCGCCTTCCAGCAACATGAACAGGTGGTACAGCACCACGGTGCTGAACAGCTGCAAGAAGCCGCTGAGGCTGTCCATGGCCAGCTTCATGGCGGGCATTACCCGAAGCATTGTTGGCCGGATGGCCGAGGCGACGGCACGTGCCAAACCCCGAGCAACATGAGCAGAGCTGTGGCACTCAAGGCAGTGGGGCGCATCGCATAGCGCGGGTTATGTGGCGTTTGGAGGGATGTCCGGCATGGGAGGCTACCGAACGGGAAACCTTTCGTGCTGCTGTTGGGCCCAGCAATGAAAAGAATGGAGTGAGGCAGTGTCCGCTGCCTTTCTTCCCCTTCTTTGAGGCTCTACACGATGAATCTCAGCGATATCTCCAGCCATGATCCGATGTCCTTCGAGGCACTGAAACTTTTCGACTGCACCATTCATGCGCTTCACCAGGGAGTCGCCTATCCGATAGTGCTCAGCGTAGAGGAGGACTATGCCAAATCCCTCGTCCCTGGGCGTTGGGACTGGCTGATCAAAGGCGACCCTGGCCAAGCGTATGACGATGACCGTCGTATCTTCAAATTCCATTTCCGCTCAAAAACCAGTGATCGGTTGCACTACCTGATTGGTGGTACTTCAAGCCGCAACGGGCGCCGGCTGGCCTGTAGCCATAACGGCTATGTGGGTATGTATACAGCTGCTGATGCGATCGACATCTTCAAGCTCCAACCGCTTGCGTGGGATGGACAGCAGCTTCGTTGCCGGTGGCGAGACCACCTTGGGCACACTGTGGAAATAGGCGACAACCCGAGTGATGGTAGAAGTTACGATCGGCAAGGTGGTTATATCGATCATCTGAACGTCAATATCACCGGTACTACCGAGTTCCTGATAACACCAATCGGGTGAGCCTGCTGCAGGTCAACGGCCAGGCAGGGCTTCCAGCAGCATGAACAGCCGATACAGCACTACCGTGCTGAACAGCTGCAGGAACCCGCTCAGGCTATCCAAGGCCAATTCAACCCCTGGTGCTGGCTCGGGGAAGGCCATCAGCAGCAGCCCGTCGATCAGCCAGATCGGTGCCAGCACGCCGACCACGCAAATCATGATGCGCATGAAATGCCCGGTGGTCATGCTGGCGCTTTCGCGCATTGCCTGCACCACCGGCCGGCCGCGCAATACCAGCAGGTACTCGGCGAATACCAGGTTGATCATGATCCACACGCCCGGGAAGATGAATAGCGCAAGGCCCGCCATGATCAGCAGCGAACTGATCAGTATCAGCAGTGCGAGTTGCGGCCACAGTTGCACGGCACGCGCGAACAGGTCGCGCTTGGGTGTTTCCTGGCCATTGCTGCGGGTATCGAGGTACAGGATCAGCGCGGCGCTGTACAGCGGGTAGAACAGCAGGCTGACCAGCATGCCGTAGGCCGGCGATGCCTGGTCGCCCATCTGCCGGTACAGCAGCTGGGTGAGCAGGGCTTCCAGCACTACCAGCGGCAGGCACAGCTGGAGGATGTTCGGCAGGTGGCGGCGGAAGAAGTACAGGGAGTCGCGCAGGACGCTCAGCGGATTCATCGGTCAACATCGCATGGCAGTAAAAACAGGGAGTCAACTTTAGCCCAAAGCAGGCTTGTGGCTGTCATTTGCTGAAAAAAGTTTCACGCCGCCGTAATTGAATCCCCCGCTTGCAGACCTCATCTTTGACGCTATCCGTTGTCCTGCTACCCCACGAGGTCGCCCCATGAATACTGAAGAACAAACCCTGATCGACGGCCTGTTCAGCCGTATCAAGCAAGCCGAGGACCCGAGCCAGCCACGTGATGCTCAGGCTCAGGCCCGTATCGAGGAGCACCTGCGCCAGCAGCCGGCGGCACCTTACTACATGGCCCAGGCGATCCTGGTCCAGGAGGCTGCGCTCAAGCGTCTCGACGAGCAGAACAAGCAACTCGAAGCCGAGCTGAAGCAGGCGCGTGCCCAGGCTGAAGCCGCACGCGCCAGTAGCGCGCCAAGCAGTGGTGGCGGTGGTTTCCTTACCAGCATTTTTGGTTCGGGCGGCCGCAATACAGCTCCGGCGGTGCAACCGCAACCAGTCGCTGCCGCCCCGGCGCCATCGACTGGCGGCTGGCGCGAACCGGCGGCCCCCGGCTATTCCCAACCACAAATGCAGCAGCCCGGTTTTGCCGCCGCGCCGGCGCGCAGTGGTGCCAGCAGTTTCCTGGGTGGGGCGATGCAGACTGCAGCCGGCGTGGCCGGCGGTGTCTTGCTGGCGCAGGGCATCAGCAGCCTGTTCCATCATGATGCGCAGCCGCAGGAGGTGGTCGAAGTGATCAAGGAAGAGCCGGCACCTGCCAGTGACAGCGGTGGCTGGAACGACTCGGGCGCACAGCAGCACGTAGCCGACAACGGTGGTTGGGGCAGTGACCAGGGTGGTTATGCCGATACTGATTATGGCAGCGATGATGGCGGGTTCTTCGCGGACGACGATTCGTACGTCTGACAGGTCTGGCATACTGCTGGCATTTCCGGGGGCGCTTGGCGCCCCTTTCGCGACACAAGGCCGTTCCTACCGCAGGAGCGGCCTTGCGTCGTGAAAGGGCTGCAACGCAGCCCCCGGATCCCCAGACCGGAGATGAGGCACCAGGGTGAAAAAGATCGCGCTGTTCGCCGATGTGCAGAACCTCTACTACACCGTGCGCCAGGCCTACGGTTGCCATTTCAACTACACCGCGTTGTGGAACGCTGTCAGCCGCGAAGGCCAGATCGTCGAAGCCGTGGCCTATGCCATCGACCGTGGCGACAGCAAGCAGCAACAGTTCCAGCAGATCTTGCGCAACCTCGGTTTCGACGTGCGGCTCAAGCCCTTCATCCAGCGCAGCGACGGCTCGGCCAAAGGTGACTGGGATGTCGGCATTACCCTGGACGTGATGGATGCCGCCAGCCGCGTCGACCAGGTGGTGCTGGCCTCTGGCGACGGCGATTTCGACCTCCTGCTGGAGCGGGTGATCCAGCGGCATGGCACCGAGGCAGTGGTGTATGGTGTGCCCGGGCTAACGGCACTGTCGCTGATCCGTGCCGCCACCCATTATGTGCCCATCGAGGGTGCGCTGTTGCTCAAACACTGAGGCCCTTGCATGGAACGTATCGCTGTCATCGACTTTGAAACCACCGGCATCAGCCCCGGCGCCGGCTGCCGCGCCACCGAAGTGGCGGTGGTAATGCTGGAGCGCGGGCGCATCGTCGAGCGCTACCAGAGCCTGATGAACGCAGGTGTTCCAGTGCCAGCTTTCGTTGCCGGGCTGACCGGCATCACCACCGCCATGCTGCGCAGTGCGCCGCCGGTAGACCAGGTGATGAACGAAGTGGCTGAGTTCGTCGGCGGCACCCCGCTGCTGGCGCACAACGCTGCGTTCGACCAGAAGTTCTGGGACTATGAACTGAGCCGCATCGGCCGTAGCCGTAGCCAGGCCTTTGCCTGTTCGCTGTTGTTGTCCCGGCGCCTGCTGCCGGCGGCACCGAACCACAAGCTGGGTACCTTGACCCGCTGGGCCGGGCTGCCGCATACGGGGACCGCGCACCGGGCCATGGCCGATGCCGAAATGGCCGCCAACCTGTTGCAGCACCTGGCCGGCGTGCTGCGCCAGAGCCACGGTGTGCAGCAGCTGTCCCACGAACTGCTCTGCCGCCTGCAGAAAACCCCGGCGGCGAAGGTTCGCGAAACCCTGGCCAGGTACAACTAGGGCTTCTTCTCCAGCTGCGCCAGCGGCACTCGCCGTTCCACGGCGCTGGAAAGAATGATCGAGGTTTTGCTGAAGCCGAACTGCGCGACCCGGTTGATCAGCTCTTCCAGCTCGGGCATCGAGCCCACCGCCGCCTGCATGATCACGCAGGGGTCACCGGTGACCCGGTGGCATTCGGTCAGCTGGGGGATCTGGGTCAATGCTTCATAGGCCTGCTGGTTACCGTGGCTGGCCAGGCGTAGCTCGATCACGCACTGGATCGGCAGGCCGATCTTGCTCATGTCGACCTTGGCCTGGTAGCCGGTGATGACCCCGCTGGCCTCCAGCTTGGCCACCCGTTCGGCCACCGCTGGCGCCGACAGGTTCACCTGGCGCGCCAGTTGCGCGAAGGTGGCACGGCCATTGTCGAGCAGGGCGGCGAGCAGCATGCGGTCGTATTTGTCCATGGGTTGTTCCTGCCTGGTTTCGATTCGCTGGAAAAGTGCCCGAATTACCATGTAATAAAAAGTGTTCTGGCGATTTAAAGCGGTTTTGTAACTTAAGTTTACACCGCAGCCTTTCTAAACTAAGCCACCCGTAAACGGATTTCGAGTGTGCCCCATGCCTGCCTCCCGTCGCTTCCCGTTGTTGCTCATCGGCGCTTTCCTGGCCTTGTACCTGGTCTGGGGGTCTACCTACCTGTTCATCCGTATCGGCGTCGAAAGCTGGCCGCCGATGCTCATGGCCGGGGTACGCTTCCTGATTGCCGGCGGCTTGCTGTATGGCTTCCTGCGCTGGCGCGGTGTGCCGGCGCCGACCTGGCCGCAGTGGCGGGCGGCGGGGGCGATCGGTTTCCTGCTGCTCAGTTGCGGCAACGGCGGCGTGACCGTGGCCGAGCATGCCGGGGTGGCCTCGGGTGTGGCGGCGCTGGCAGTCGCGACGGTGCCGCTGTTTACCTTGCTGTTCGGCCTGCTGTTCGGGCACCGCAACTCCTGGCTGGAGTGGGCGGGCATCGCCCTTGGGCTGGTGGGGATTGGCCTGCTGAACCTGGGCTCCAACCTGCAGGCCAGCCCGATTGGCGCGGCGCTGATCATTTTTGCCGCAGCGTCCTGGGCATTCGGCTCGGTGTGGAGCAAGACCCTGCCGTTACCCCAGGGGCCGATGGCCAGTGCTGCGGAAATGCTGGTCGGTGGTGCCGTGCTGTTGCTGGGCAGCGTGCTGTCTGGCGAACGCATGACGCAGATGCCTAGCGCCGCCGGCTGGGGGGCGTTGGCCTACCTGGTGCTGTTCGGCTCGATCCTGGCCTTCAGTGCCTACATGTACCTGCTCAAGCATGTGCGCCCGGCGGCCGCCACCAGCTATGCCTACGTCAACCCGGCGGTGGCGGTGCTGCTGGGCATTGTCTTCGCCGGTGAGCAGATCGGTGCCGAAGAGTGCGTGGCGATGGCGGTGATCATTGGCGCGGTGGTGTTGATCGGCCTGCCGCAGTGGCGCAGGGCGCCCGAACCGGCGCAGCCGCTGAAAGGTGAAATCTGCAAGTAGACAGGGGCGATGCGGTAAACTTGCCGCCTTCGCTGAACCCCCTGACGGTATTGCCATGAATTTCGCCAAACTCGGCCTGATCGAACCGCTGCTGCGCACCTTGCAGCAGCTGGACTACACCACCCCGACCCCGGTGCAGGCCAAAGCCATCCCCGCCGTGCTGGCTGGCCGTGACCTGATGGCCGCAGCCCAGACCGGCACCGGCAAGACTGCCGGCTTTGCCTTGCCCGTGCTGCAGCGCCTGGCACTGGAAGGCGAGAAGGTGGCCAGCAACTCGATCCGCGCGCTGGTGCTGGTGCCTACCCGTGAACTGGCCGAGCAGGTGCACAACAACGTGCGCGAATACGCCGAGAACCTGCCGCTGAGCACCTACGCGGTGTACGGCGGGGTCAGCATCAACCCGCAGATGATGCGCCTGCGTCGCGGTGTCGACCTGCTGGTGGCTACCCCGGGGCGTCTGCTCGACCTGTTCCGCCAGAACGCGGTGAAGTTCAACCAGGTGCAGACCCTGGTACTCGACGAAGCCGACCGCATGCTCGACCTGGGCTTTGCCGAAGAGCTGCAGTCGGTGTACGCCGCACTGCCACGCAAGCGCCAGACGCTGCTGTTCTCGGCCACCTTCTCCGAGCAGATCCGCATGCTGGCGGGGTTGGCCCTGAATGACCCGCTGAGCATCGAAGTCAGCCCGCGCAATGCCACGGCCAGCAGCGTCAAGCAGTGGCTGGTGCCGGTGGACAAGAAACGCAAGGTCGACCTGTTCTGCCACCTGCTGCGCAAGCAGCGCTGGAAGCAGGTACTGGTGTTCGCCAAGACCCGCAACGGCGTCGACCAGCTGGTGGAGCGCTTGCTGGCCGAAGGGGTGAATGCCGACGGCATCCACGGTGACCGCCCGCAAGCCACCCGCCAGCGCGCGCTGGACAGCTTCAAGGCCCGCGAAATCCAGGTACTGGTGGCCACCGACGTGGCGGCCCGCGGCCTGGATATCGATGACTTGCCACTGGTGGTCAACCTCGACCTGCCGATCGTTGCCGAGGACTACGTGCACCGCATCGGGCGTACCGGGCGTGCCGGCAACAAGGGCGAGGCGATTTCGCTGGTGTGTGCCGATGAAGTGCAGTTGCTGGCGGCAATCGAAGTGCTGACCCGGCAGACCCTGCCGCGGCATGAGGAGCCGGATTTCATCCCCGACCACCGGGTACCGATGACCGATGCCAGCGGCCAGGTGATCAAGAAGCCGAAGAAGCCCAAGAAACCGAAGGAAAACAGCGCCAAGCGCGGCCTGGGGCGCTGGATGGACAGTGCCGAGGCGGGCAGTGCAGCGCCGGCGGTGAAGGCGGTGCGCAAGGTGCCAAGTTTCAATGGTGGGCCGCGCAAGCGTAAGCCTTGAGGTTTTGGGGCCGCTTTGCGGCCCATCGCGACACAAGGCCGCTCCTACAAGGACAGCGCAAACCCTCGGCAATGTGCCGTTTTTCGGGCCCGGCCGGGTGTCGCGAAAGGGCTGCGAAGCAGCCCGGCAATCTGTCAGGAAAGCCGCGTCACCCAATCCGCCGCCGCTCGCCCGGCGCGCAAGCCGCTGGCAAAGCACGCGGTCAGCAGATAGCCCCCGGTCGGTGCTTCCCAGTCCAGCATCTCGCCAGCGCAGAACACCCCCGGCATGCTCTGCAGCATCAGGCCTTCATCCAGGGCCTCGAAACGCACCCCACCCGCGCTGCTGATCGCTTCATCCAGCGGCCGGGTGCGTACCAGCGTGATCGGCAATGCCTTGATCGCCTTCGCCAGCGCTTCAGGGTCGGCAAAGGTCGCCTGATCGGTCAGTTCGCGCAACAGCGCCGCCTTGACCCCATCGATACCCAGCTGGCTGTGCAGGTGCTTGGCCATGGAGCGCGAGCCCCGTGGCCTGGCCAACGCCTGGGCGACTTTTTCCACCGGCTTGTCCGGCAACAGGTCAAGCAGCAACTGCCCTTGGCCGGTACGGTTGATGGCTTCGCGCACCGGCGCTGACCAGGCATACACCAGGCTGCCTTCCACACCCTGGGCCGTAAGAATGAACTCACCTTTGCGCGGCGCGCTACCAGGGACGCTCAAGGCAATGTTCTTTAGCGGCGCACCGGCGAACTTTTCCTTGAGCAGCGCGCTCCAGCCGGCCACTTCGAAACCACAGTTGCTCGGCTGCAGCGGTGAGATATCCACACCCCGTTCGGCCAGCAGCGCTTGCCAGCTGCCGTCGGAACCCAGTCGCGCCCAACTGCCGCCGCCCAGTGCCAATACCACTACGGCAGGGGTAAGCAACCGTTCACCCTGTGGATAAGCCATCCGCAACGCCCCTTCGGCATTCCAGCCCAACCAGCGGTGACGGGTGTGGATAACCACCCCGCTGTCGCGCAGGCGCTTGAGCCAGGCGCGCAGCAGTGGCGCGGCTTTCATGTCGGTGGGGAACACCCGGCCCGAGGTGCCGACAAAGGTCTCGATGCCCAGGTCATGAATCCACTGGCGCAAGGCCTCGGCGTCGAAGTCGCGCAGCAGGGCGTCGATGCTGTCCTGGCGCTCGGCATAACGGCCGACGAAGGCCGGGTAAGGCTCGGAATGGGTGATGTTCATGCCGCCGACACCCGCCAGCAGGAACTTGCGGCCGACCGAGGGCATGGCATCGAACACTTCCACCGTCAGGCCCGCCTGGGCCAGTGCTTCTGCAGCCATCAGGCCGGCGGGGCCAGCGCCGATGACGGCAGCAAGGGAAGGGGCGGCGGGTTTCAGATCGGGCATGGTGGGCAGCAGGCTGTGGAAAAGAGGCGCATTCTAGCGCAGCGTGGCCCATGGAAGCACTGGTCAAAAAATGATCAGGCGCTTGCAGGCCTCGGCCATCAAGGGCTGCAGCGCCTTTCCCGCAGGTTATCCACAAGCGGCTCCACAGTCATTGTGAACAACCGATGACACGCGCCGCACTGTGGTGGAGGATGCCATGACGCTTGGCCAGCGCTAGCCGGTCCTTGCTGTAACCGCCGCCGATCACCCCCACCACCGGGATGTCGCGGCCCAAGCAGTGGCGCAGCACCGCTTCGTCACGCGCGGCAACGCCTGCGTCGGTCAGTTGCAGGTAGCCCAGGGCGTCGTCCTTGTGCACATCGACACCGGCGTCATACAGCACCAGGTCGGGACGATACAGCGGCAGCAGGTAGTTCAGGGCATCGTCGACCACCTTCAGGTAGGCCGCGTCACCCATGCCGCGTGGCAAGGGGATGTCCCAGTCGCTCTGCGCCTTGCGGGCCGGGAAGTTCTGTTCGCAGTGCAGCGATACGGTGATGGCGTCTGGCGTGTCGTGCAGGATGCGCGCGGTGCCGTCGCCCTGGTGCACATCGCAGTCGAAGATCAGCACCCGATGAACCCGGCCGGCCTCCAGCAGGTAGCGGCTGATCACCGCCAGGTCGTTGAAGATGCAGAAGCCGGCAGGGTGATCGTAATGGGCATGGTGGGTGCCACCGGCAAGGTGGCAGGCAATGCCATGCTGCAGTGCCATCTCGGCGCTCAGCAACGAGCCACCTACGGCGCGGACGGTGCGTCGGGCCAGGGCTTCGCTCCAGGGCAGGCCGAGGCGCCGCTGGTCCTCACGGGACAGGTCGCCGTTCAGGTAGCGCTCGATGTAGCTGCGGTCGTGAGCCAGGGCGAGGATGTCGTTGGGGCAGATGTCCGGGCGCAGCAGGGCCTGGTCGGTGGTCAGCCCGCTGTCGACCAGGTGGTCGTGCAGCAGGCGGAACTTGTCCATCGGGAAGCGGTGTTCGGCAGGGAACTCCGGGCTGTAGTCTTCGTGGTAGATCAGCGGCAGCGGCATGGCGGTTTCGCAATCGGGGACAGCGCTGATCTTGCCAGTTCCGGGGTTGTGGTTGCTATCGCAATGCGAGCCGTGTAGGAGCGGCCTTGTGTCGCGAAAGGGCTGCACAGCAGCCCCGTCACGTTGTGCCTGTGCGCCAGCACCTTGGGGCTGCTGCGCAGCCCTTTCGCGACACAAGGCCGCTCCTGCAAGGGCGCAGTGTTAATTCGCGGTACCAGGCCGGGCACAACAAAGGGCGCAGTATTATTTCGCGATGCTGGCCAGTACCCGCTGCCAGTCGGGTTCGTTCAAGCGCCCGAGGATGCGTGCCTTGCCATTGCCATCCACCGAGACGAACAGCGCGCTGGCGTACCCACTTTCACGCTCGCCACCCACCACCTTTTGCTGGCGGGCAAAATGGTCGATGCAACCATTGTGGGTCACCAGTATCAGGTTATGCCCAGGCCGCTTGCGCGCCATCGCTTCCCGAGCGAACTGGCTGTCACACCCTTCCAGCCAGTCCTCACTGGCCACCGCCTGGCCAAGAATGAAGTGCGCAGTCTGCCGCGTGCGCAGTTTCGGGCTGCTGAGCATGTCGGCGTTGGCCAGGCCCAACTGCTGCAGCCCCTGGCCAACCCGGCTGGCGGCCTGACTGCCGGCCACGGTGATACCGGTGGGGTCGTCCAGGCATGGCCCGGGGGCGCTGTCGCAGCGCTCGGCGTGACGAATCATCACGATCACCGCACCGTCGGCCCAGTCCTGCAACAGGCCGCTATCGCTCAGTTGCTGCCCGTTGCCAAGGTCCACGATATGCGTCCTCGTCGCCAGCCAGGTGGTCAACGCCGCCACGACCATGCACAGGCCAAGTGCGGCGCCGAGGGTTTTGCGGGTCAGGCGTCGCTTGCGCCGGGCGTGGATGGCAGGGTGCCCCAGGGTGTTGCTCGATAGCATGCATGGCTCCGTTGGCATGGCCGCGCCTGGCGCGGCGGTGAATGGCGGCATCCTCTCAGGCCGCCTGTCGGGGGGCAGTGAAGGCCATGTGAAAATTGCATTCGGGTGCGCACTGGCTAGGTGAAAGCCACGCCCGCGCCTACGCTGTAAACTGCAAGACAGTAAAACCGGAGCACGCCTCATGACCCCCATCCTGCAACTGGAAAGCGCACGCCTGGTGCTGCGCCAATGGCGCGACGAAGACCTGCGCGAGTTCGCCGCGATGTGCGCCGACCCGCAGGTGATGCGCTACTTCCCGGCGCCGCTGACACGCCTGGAGGCGGCTGCGTTGATCGGCCGCGTGCGCGGGCATTTCAACGAATACGGCTTCGGCCTGTGGGCGCTGGAGCGCAAGGACAGCGGTGCGTTCATTGGCATGACCGGGCTGTTGCACGTGGGCTTCGATGCCCATTTCGCGCCTGCGGTGGAAATCGGCTGGCGCCTGGCACGCCGCCACTGGGGCCTGGGTTTCGCCAGCGAAGCGGCGTGGACCTGCCTGCGTTGTGCTTTCGCCCAATTGCGCCTGGAAGAGGTGGTGTCGTTCACTAGCGAGAGCAACCTGCCGTCACAGAAGGTCATGCAGGCCATCGGCATGCAGCAGGACCTGCACGGCAGTTTCCTGCACCCCCGCCTGCCTGTGGGCGACCCGCTGCGCCCGCATGTGCTGTACCGCATCGACCGTGCACACTGGGAGCGTACCCTGCGCGCCTGAATACAGGCCCATGCCCGGCGCGAATGACAAACCCTGTATCATTTGCCCTCATAACAGTGCTGTAGAGACGTGTTGCCTTGCTAGGAGAACCCCCGATGAGTCATGTGTTGGACGACCTGGTCGACCTGTTGAGCCTCGAGTCCATCGAGGAGAACCTGTTCCGTGGACGCAGCCAGGACCTGGGCTTCCGCCAGTTGTATGGCGGGCAAGTGCTGGGCCAGTCGTTGTCGGCCGCCAGCCAGACGGTCGAAGACGCACGCCATGTCCACTCGTTGCACGGGTACTTCCTGCGCCCTGGCGATGCCAGCCTGCCGGTGGTGTATTCGGTGGACCGCGTGCGCGATGGCGGCAGCTTCAGCACCCGACGGGTGACGGCGATCCAGAAGGGCCAGACCATCTTCACCTGCAGCGCCTCGTTCCAGTACGACGAGGACGGTTTCCAGCACCAGGCACCGATGCCCGAAGTGGTCGGCCCGGAGAACCTGCCCAGTGAAGTCGAACTGGCCCGGGCCATGGCCGAGCAACTGCCCGAGCGCATCCGCGACAAGGTGCTGTGTGCCAAACCGATCGAGATCCGCCCGGTCACCGAGCGCGACCCGTTCAACCCCAAGCCCGGCGACCCGGTGAAGTACGCCTGGTTCCGCGCCGACGGCAACCTGCCTGACATTCCGGCCCTGCACAAGTACCTGCTGGCCTATGCTTCGGACTTCGGCCTGTTGACCACTGCGTTGCTGCCGCATGGCAAGTCGGTGTGGCAACGCGACATGCAGATCGCCAGCCTCGACCATTCGCTGTGGTTCCACGGCAACCTGCGTGCCGATGAATGGCTGCTGTACGCCACCGACAGTCCCTGGGCGGGCAACGCCCGTGGCTTCTGCCGTGGCAACATCTTCAACCAGGCCGGGCAACTGGTGGCGTCGTCGTGCCAGGAAGGCCTGATCCGCCATCGCAAGGATTGGGCATGAGCCTGGGCGAGGTCCGCAACTGGGTGTTCGACATGGACGGCACCCTGACCGTGGCCGTGCACGACTTTGCCGCCATCCGCGTGGCGCTGGACATCCCGGCCGAGCACGACATCCTCACCCACCTGGCGGCCCTGCCAGCCGACGAGGCGGCGGCCAAGCATGCCTGGCTGCTGGAGCACGAGCGCGACCTGGCGGTTGCCTCCAGGGCGGCGACCGGGGCGGTGGAGCTGGTGCGCGAGCTGGCCGAGCGGGGTTGCCGATTGGGCATTCTGACCCGCAATGCCCGCGAGCTTGCGCATGTGACGCTGGAGGCCATCGGCCTGGCCGACTGCTTCCCGGTCGAGCACATTCTCGGGCGCGACGAAGCAGCGCCCAAGCCGAGCCCGGACGGGTTGCTGAAGATCGCCAGTGCCTGGGGTGTGGCACCCCATGAGCTGGTGATGGTGGGGGATTATCGGTTCGACCTGGACTGTGGGCGTGCAGCAGGGGCGCGCACGGTGCTGGTGAACTTGCCGGACAACCCATGGCCGGAACTGGTGGACTGGCATGCGGCCGATTGCCGGGCATTGAAGGTGATGCTGGGCTGAGTTTTTTTGTTGGCAGTGCTGGCCCTATCGCGGCCAAGCCCGCTGCCACTGGTAATGCACAACTCCCAGGTCCGATGGCGCCCTTGTGGGCGCTGGCTTGCCGGCGACAGGGCCGGACCTGTCTATGCTGAAGCTCATTCTTTTTCCTGCACGGAGACCCTACCCATGACCAGCAAGGCCATCTACGTACAACCCGGCGGCGGCTACGACAAGGTCGAAGTCGGCACCAGCGAGGCCCCCGCACCCCAGGCCGGCGAGATCACCGTTCGCCTGCACGCCAGCTCCCTCAACTACCACGACTTCGCCGTGGTCAGCGGCATGTGGGGGCCGAGCGAGCGGCGCATTCCCATGGCCGATGGCGCAGGCGAAGTGGTCGCGGTGGGGAGCGGTGTCAGTGAATTCCAGGTCGGCGACAATGTGGTCAGCACCTTCTTCCCCGACTGGCTGGATGGCCAGGCCAATGTCGAGGGTTTCGCCAAGGTGCCTGGCGATGGTATCGATGGTTATGCCCGCGAACAGGTCACCGCCCGTGCCAGCGCCTTCACCCTGGCGCCCAAGGGCTTCAGCCACGCCGAAGCCGCCACCCTGACCACCGCCGGCCTCACTGCCTGGCGCGCGCTGATGAGCGATGACCACCTCAAGCCCGGCGATACGGTGCTGGTGCAAGGTACCGGCGGCGTGTCGATCTTCGCCCTGCAGTTCGCCAAGCTCGCCGGCGCCACGGTGATCGCCACCTCGTCCAGCGACGCCAAGCTCGAACGTTTGAAGGCCCTGGGGGCCGATCACCTGATCAACTACAAGAGCACCCCGGCCTGGGGTGAGAAAGCGCGCGAGCTGACCGGCAACCGCGGCGTCGATCATGTGATCGAAGTGGGCGGCCCGGCGACGTTGGAGCAGTCGATGATTGCCGCGCGCATCGGTGGGCATGTGTCGTTGATCGGTATCCTCACCGGCGTGGCCGGGCAGTTGCCGCTGGTGCAGGCGCTGGTGCGGCAGATTCGCCTGCAGGGCGTGCTGGTGGGCAGCCGCGCCCAGCAGCAGGCCATGGTGCGGGCAATCGATGCCAATGGCTTGCGGCCGGTAGTGGACAAACATTTCGAGCTGGAGCAGATCGTCGAGGCGTTCCGCTACCAGGAGAGCAACCGGCATTTCGGCAAGATCTGCCTGACCTGGTAACTACGCCTGCAAGGGCTTCGTGTAGGAGCGGCCTTGCGTCGCGATGGGCTGCGTAGCAGCCCCTCCTCGGCTTGCGCACAGAAGCTGAAAACCGGTGGCCGCTTTGCGGCCCTGTCGCGACGCAAGGCCGCGTCTACCGGAGAGGGTGTCATGCCTGTTCAGGCAGCAGGCGATCGCGGCTATTGGACAGGTGCAGGCAGATAGCCGCCCGTGCCGCGTCCGGGTCTCGCCGGCGAATGGCATTGAGGATCGCCTCATGCTCGAGGTTGGCCAGGTACGCCTGCCGCGCCAGCTTCGCCCCGCTGCGCTCAGCCAGCGCCATGCGGTTGCGCGGGATCAGGCCATTGCCCAGTTGCAGCAGCATCTCGGTGAAATACAGGTTGCCGGTGGCCTCGGCAATCAACAGGTGAAAGCGCCGGTCGGCCTCGATGCAGCTGTCGCCCGCGGCGGCCAGGTCCTGGTAGTCATCCAGCGCCTGGCGCATGCGTGCCAGGTGCCCATCATCACGGCGCAGCGCGGCCAGGGCGGCCGCCTGGCCTTCCAGGCCAATGCGCAGCTCCAGCAGGTCGCGCACATTCGCCGCGCTTTCCGCAGCGATGCGCAGGCCAGCCTGGGCCTGGCGCTCCATCACGAAGGTACCGATGCCGTGGCGTGGTTCCACCAGCCCCGATGCCTGCAGTTTCGACAAGGCTTCGCGGACCACGGTGCGGCTTACCCCGTGCTCGCGTACCAGCGTGTTCTCCGAGGGCAGTTTGTCGCCGGGCTTGAAGGTGCCCAGCAAGATCTGCTGGGTCAGGCTGGAGACCAGGTCGTGAGCACGGCTGTGGCCATGTTTGCGCAGGCGTTCGGGTTCCATGATGTGATCCGTTGCTGTCAGTGCTTGTATGACAAGTTAATCGATAGAAATATTTTTTGCTGATTTTTGCCACGCTCCAGGCGTTCCATAGCGTGGCTATTCCTGCACGTTTTCGACAATCTTCTATTTTGACAGCTTGTATTTTGCAATTTTGACGACATTCTTGAGCTTGTCGTACAACTGCGCCGCGCATATGCTCCCTCCCACTGTCATGTCAGACAACTCCGCCCCGCACAAAAACAATTAGTGGGAGATCCGCAAGTGAACGATACCCTCGCTCCGTCGACCCGGAATGAAGGCGACGCCCTGGCTTGTGCCGTGGCCAAGGTCAAGCGCCACGTCCTGCCGCTGTTCGTCATCATGTTCATCGTCAACTACCTCGATCGCGTCAACATCGGCTTTGTCCGCCCGCATCTGGAAAGCGACCTGGGCATCAGTGCCGCGGCGTACGGCTTTGGCGCCGGGTTGTTCTTCATCGGTTATGCGTTGTTCGAGGTGCCTTCGAACATGCTGCTGCAAAAGGTTGGCGCGCGCCTGTGGCTGACCCGCATCATGTTCACCTGGGGGCTGGTGGCCACGGCCATGGCCTTCGTGCAGAACGAAACCCAGTTCTACGTGCTGCGCTTTCTGCTCGGCGTGGCCGAAGCGGGCTTCTTCCCAGGGGTGATCTACTACTTCACCCGCTGGCTGCCTGCCGCCGAGCGCGGCAAGGCAATTGCCATCTTCCTCAGCGGTTCGGCGCTGGCCTCGCTGATTTCCGGGCCGCTGGCCGGGGCGCTGATGCAGCTTCAGGGCCTGGGCATGCATGGCTGGCAATGGATGCTGTTCATCGAAGGCATGGCCTCGGTGGTGCTGTGCTTCTTCGTGTTCTTCTGGCTCGATTCCAGGCCGCAGGATGCCAAGTGGCTGAGCCAGGCCGAGCAGGACGCGCTGGTGACCACCATCGATCGCGAGCAGCGTGAGCGTGAAGCCGTCGCAGCGGACAAGCCATCGGCCTGGAGCCTGCTCAAGGACCGCCAGATCCTGCTGTTCTGCCTGATCTACTTCTGCATCCAGCTGACCATCTACGCCGCCACCTTCTGGCTGCCCAGCATCATCAAGCGCATGGGCGACCTCAGCGATCTGCAGGTCGGCTTGTTCAACTCGATCCCCTGGCTGATCTCGATCCTGGCCATGTATGCCTTCGCCGCCGGCTCCGCGCGCTGGAAGTTCCAGCAGGCCTGGGTAGCCGGGGCGCTGGTGGTCGCGGCCATCGGCATGTTCATGTCCACCACCGGCGGGCCGGTGTTCGCCTTTGTTGCAGTGTGCTTCGCGGCGATCGGTTTCAAGTCGGCGTCTTCGCTGTTCTGGCCGATCCCGCAGGGTTACCTGGATGCACGCATTGCCGCAGCGGTGATCGCCCTGATCAACTCGGTCGGCAACCTCGGTGGCTTCGTCGCACCCACCACCTTCGGCCTGCTGGAACAGCAGACCGGGTCGATCCAGGGCGGCTTGTACGGCCTGGCGGTGACCTCGGTGCTGGCCGCGATTGCCGTGTTCTTCGTACGCACGCGCCCGAAGGGCGCCCCTTCTGACGACCTCAAGGCCCCTTCGGCCCTGGGCCAGAGCCACTGATGACTGCGAGACAACAACCATGAACCTGCAGACAACCCCCGCTATCCACACCGGCACCCCGGTAGTCACCGACCTGCGCGTCGTCCCCGTCGCCGGCCATGACAGCATGCTGCTCAACCTCAGTGGTGCGCATGGCCCGTTCTTCACCCGTAATGTGGTGGTGTTGCGCGACAGCGCTGGCAATACCGGGCTGGGCGAAGTACCCGGTGGCGAAAAGATTCGCCAAACCCTGGAGGACGCTCGCAGCCTGGTGCTCGGCCAGCCGATCGGCCATTACCAGCGCGTGCTCAATGCCATGCGCCAGACCTTCGCTGGCCGTGATTCGGCAGGGCGTGGCCTGCAGACCTTCGACCTGCGCATTACCGTGCATGCGGTGACAGCCATGGAGTCGGCGCTGCTCGACCTGCTCGGCCAGCACCTGAACGTGCCGATGGCTGCACTGCTGGGCGAAGGGCAGCAACGCGATGCGGTGAAGATGCTTGGCTACCTGTTCTATATCGGCGACCGCAAGCAGACCGACCTGGCCTACCGCAACGAAGCCGACAGCGACGATGACTGGTTTCGCCTGCGCCACGAAACAGCGCTGAGCCCCGACGCGGTGGTGCGCCTGGCCGAGGCCGCCGAGGCGCGCTACGGCTTCAGCGACTTCAAGCTCAAGGGCGGGGTGCTGCGTGGCGAGGAGGAAATGGAAGCGGTGACGGCCCTGGCCGAACGCTTCCCGCAAGCGCGCATCACCCTCGACCCGAACGGCGCCTGGTCGTTGCAGCAGGCCATTGCCCTGTGCCGTGACAAGCACGCTGTGCTGGCTTACGCCGAGGACCCGTGTGGTGCCGAGGACGGTTATTCGGGCCGTGAGGTGATGGCCGAGTTTCGCCGCGCTACCGGCTTGCCCACGGCGACCAACATGATCGCCACCGACTGGCGGCAGATGGGCCATGCGATCCAGTCGCAGGCGGTCGACATTCCATTGGCCGACCCGCATTTCTGGACCTTGCAGGGCTCGGTGCGGGTGGCGCAGATGTGCAACGACTGGGGGCTGACCTGGGGGTCGCACTCCAACAACCACTTCGATATTTCGCTGGCGATGTTCACTCAGGTGGCGGCGGCGGCGCCGGGCGAGATCACCGCAATCGACACCCACTGGATCTGGCAGGACGGCCAGCGCCTGACCCGCGAGCCGCTGCGCATCGTCGAAGGCCATGTGCGCGTGCCGACCCGGCCAGGGCTGGGGGTGGAGCTGGATGAAGCGCAATTGGCCAAGGCCCATGAGTGCTACCGCAACATGGGCCTGGGCGCGCGCGATGACAGCGTGGCGATGCAGTTCCTGATTCCTGGCTGGCGCTTTGATAACAAGCGGCCGTGCCTGGTGCGCTAAAAGCAGGTGTGGGTGTTACGAATTCAGCCCTGGAACCAGGGCTGTTTTCGAAAGCCGCAGCAGGCCGTACGCATGCGGAACGGCCTATGCCGAGAAGATTACCCGACGTGTTCGGGCTTTAGCAGTTTCAAACCCTGTGCGCAGGTGTAACCGTGGATCTCCTGTACATCCAGGTTTCGCATGAAATCAATGATCGGGGCGGTGACCACTTGGCCTGGCACCATGATCGGGAAGCCGGGCGGGTACGGAATCACGAAATTTGCCGAAACCAGGGGCGGGCCGTTTTCCAGGCGCTGGTCAATCTTGCTGTCGGACAGTTTCAGATACTCGCAGGCTTCATGATCGTAGGCCTTGTAGAAGGCCTTGCGGATGTCGCCTTCGATCGTGCCCTCCAGTGCATCGCTGCGAAACTCCGGATGGAAGCAGCTGAAGTCTGGCAATGCAGGCAAGTCTTCGACAAGGCTGGTGACCCTGCTTCGTAATTGCTGGGCCTGGTTTTCATCGTCTGCGATGCTCTGGTCGATGTCCCGGCATATTTGCACCAGCACTTGTAACAGGTGTGCCACATCGCTGCGAGTATTGTTGATGTTGGTCTGTAACAGCACACTGTTGCGGGACGTCTTGTTCAGTTGGATATTGTATCGCCCGGCCAGCAATTGCTTGAACTGAGTGCCGTCGAAACCGGCGTGTCCGCACGATAATGTCAGGCGCGTTGGGTCAAGGAAGAATTCATCGTCGGTGATCGCCTGGCTGAGCGTACTCCAGTGGGCGCTGTCATTCACATAGCTGGCGATCTTCGATTGGCGCAGCGGTTCGGGAATAAGGTCCGCAACGTCCAGGATCTTGAAATAGCGAGAGATCACAGGGTGATTATTGACCTGTTTACGTATGACGAAGGCCAACTGCGTGGCACGCATCACCAGGTCATAGCCTTCGAGGTTCATCTGCCGCCGCGCGATGTCCAGCGAGGCGATGATCTGCTGGTTGGGGGAAGTAGAAGTGTGGGTGAATACCGCTTCGCGGAAGGCGCCTTCGGTCTGGGCAAAGGCATCGTCGCTAACCAGTATCATCGAGCCTTGCCGCAGGGCTGACATCGACTTGTGTACGGAAGAGGTCTGGTACACGCGCACCTGGGTGCTTTCAGGGTTCATCAGAAGACGGTTGTGCTGCATCTCGTCATCCGTGAATGCCTCTTGGGCAGTGCATTGCTCGACGTATTGCTGGCGATAGCCGGGGCTTCTCAGCCGTTTGCGTAACTCGGCTGCTGCATGCATGGCGGTGCGCTGGCGCAGCAGCGGTGAAAAGCGAGCGAAACCGAACCATGCCTCATCCCAAAGGAAAATCAGATCGGGTTTGATGGCCAGGCATTCTTCCATCACCCGCAGCGGATTGTAGACATGCCCATCGAACGTGCAGTTGGTCAGCACCATCATTTTTGCACGTTCGAGTTTTCCGTCCCGTTTCAGGTTCAATAGCGCCTGCTTCAATGAGGCGAGCGTTACCCCTCCGTACATCGAGTACTCACTCAAAGGATAGGCATCGATATACAGCGGGTAGGCGCCGGTCAGCACGGCGGCGTAGTGGTGCGATTTATGACAGTTGCGGTCGATCAGGACGATGTCACCCGGTGCCAGGAGAGCCTGTTCGACAATTTTGTTTGCCGTCGAGGTCCCGTTGGTTACGAAGAACGCCTGTTGCGCGCCAAAGGTGCTGGCGGCCATCAGCTGGGCCTGCCTTATGTTGCCTGTAGGTTCGAGCAGGCTATCCAGGCCGCCGGTGGTCGCGGAGCTTTCCGCCAGGAAAAGGTTGGCACCGTAGAACGCCCCCATGTCGCGAATCCAGTTGGACTTGAAAATGGACTTTCCGCGGGCGATCGGCAGTGCATGGAAAGTACCGATCGGGCGTTGCGCATAACGTTTGAGGTTGTCGAAGAATGGCGTGCGGTAGCGGTTGGCAACACCTTCGATCACACACAGGTGCACTTCCATGGGCTCTTCGAACTCATAGAAAACGCGGTTGATGAATGCCATCTGCGGGTTGCCGGCAGTCCGTTCGATATTGCGGTCTCTGAGCAGGATTATGTCCAGCTCCGGGCGTAACTGTTTAAGCGCCACCGCCAGTTCCAGCGTGGGGTCTTCATGCGCTTGCGAGCCGACCAGCGACTGATATTGGTCGAGCATTCCGCGCAGCCGGGCCGACAGGTTGGCATCACGCTGGAAACCGTCGTGGATCGCCACGACCTGCACGTCGGGGTTGAGCATCACGGCCAGCAAGGCGTCTTCATAGGTGCCGACGATGATCGGTTGGTAGACGAACGCATCGTCATGTCGCCGCAGGTTGCGGATGTCTTGCTGCATTTGCGCCCAGGTGCCCGAGGCGTCGGAGCTGACGATCAGCAGCTCGAAGTACGGTCGAAACTGGGCAGACGGTTGATTGATGCTGTAGCGCGCGGCGGAAGCGTCGGGCAAGTCGTCAGCCGGCTCCCAGTCGTTGGCATCATGGCGATAGCTCGAATCGAGCAAAGAGCTGCAGATGCGCCGTGCCAGACGCAGTGTACCGACATCGTCATGTTCACCGATCCGTTGCTCGAAAATGGTCATCAGCCGTTGGCCGGGGTAGGCATGGTAACGTTCGAGAGTTTGCAGGTGCTGGCCCATGTGCACCACCTCCCTACGTTTCTGCTCTTTTGCATCGCTGCAGTTTGCCGCAACCCAATCACGGCATCTTTGCAGCAGGTCGCACCACAGGTCCAAGCGTTCATGTCGGGTTGAAAACAGATACTCGGCAGATTGGTCGGGAATATTCGTCAACATGGTTTTGGCTCCTGGCCTGATGGCGTGGCCGGAGAAACTGGCCACTTCGGGAGGGCCGGAGTCTGCCCGGCGAGGCGACGCCGAACACAGCACGACACTTTTCCACCTGACGTGAAGGGGCTTCTGGCAGCACCCATTTTTGGCAGTCATTACCTCAACCGCCGTTCGGCGCGCTCAGAACGGAGCATGCGCGCTGTCGTGATCGAACAGTTCCGGGGCGTTCTCGTGTAATTTCCCACAGCCCTGCGCGGCTTAAATGAACCCCGACCTATGCGGACACCTGCTCTGTGACGCGTGCCAAATATCAACAACAGTGCGCGAGTAATGTGTCGACTTATTGATTTCAAAGGAGATATTTTCGCCTACGCCTGCCCGTCCTTCCTTGTGTCAGCAAAAAGAGAACAACATCAATGAACACCGTGGGATCTGATGGCAACCTTGCCCAAGGTTTCAAGCCTCGTCATGTAACGATGCTGTCCATTGCCGGCATCATCGGCGCCGGACTTTTCGTCGGCTCTGGCCATGCCATCGCGGCAGCCGGACCAGCTACCATACTTTCCTATTTCGTGGCCGGGGCCCTGGTGGTGCTGGTCATGCGCATGCTCGGCGAAATGGCCGTTGCACACCCCGACACCGGTTCGTTTTCAACCTATGCCGACCAGGCCATCGGCCGCTGGGCCGGCTACACCATCGGTTGGCTGTACTGGTGGTTCTGGGTGCTGGTGATTCCCATCGAAGCGCTGGCCGCCGGCCATGTACTGAACGCCTGGTTCCCGCAGGTGGACAGCTGGATCTTCGCCCTGGCCTCGGTGCTGCTGCTGGCCGGCACCAACCTGTTCAGCGTGGCCAAGTACGGCGAGTTCGAGTTCTGGTTCGCGATCCTCAAGGTCACTGCCATTCTCGGTTTCATCGGCCTGGGCTTCGCTGCCCTGATGGGCTGGTTGCCCAACCGCGAAGTCAGCGGCCTGAGCAGCCTGATGGCCGAGCATGGCGGCTTCGCACCGAAGGGTTGGTCGGCGGTGGTTGGCGCGTTCATTACCGTGATGTTCAGCTTCATCGGTACCGAGGCGGTGACCATCGCTGCCTCCGAGTCCAGCGACCCGTCGCGCAACATCGCCAAGGCCACCCGCTCGGTGATCTGGCGCATCAGCACCTTCTACATCCTGTCGATCTTCGTGATCATTTCGGTGGTGCCGTGGAACGACCCGCAACTGGCAGTGGTGGGCTCGTACCAGCGTGCGCTGGAGATCATGAACATCCCCAACGCGGCCTTCATGGTCGACATGGTGGTGCTGGTGGCGGTGACCAGCTGCATGAACTCGTCGATCTACATCGCCTCGCGGATGATGTATTCGCTGGCCAAGCGTGGTGACGCGCCGGCCATGCTCAACAAGACCTCCAAGGTCGGCGTGCCGCGTGCCGCAGTATTCGGCAGCACCCTGATCGGCGCGGCCATCGCTGTCCTCAACTACTTCGCGCCGAAGGGCGTGTTCGAGTTCCTGCTGGCCAGCTCCGGTGCCATCGCCTTGCTGGTGTACATGGTCATCGCCATCTCCCAGCTGCGCATGCGCCGCCGCCTGGAGCGCGAGAACACCGAACTGAAGTTCCGCATGTGGCTGTTCCCGTACCTGACCTGGGCGGTGATCCTGTTCATTGCCGGGGCACTGGCGGTGATGATGTACACGCCTGAACACCGGGCGGAGGTCAGCTCGACGTTGGGCCTGGCGATCATTATTTCCTTCCTGGGGATCGTGACTTCGCGGGGCCACGCGCAACCCGTAGGGGTGCGTTCGATGGGGTGATTGGGTTCACCTGGCGGTAAGGCAAAGGGCACCAGTGGAGGGTGCCCTTTGTTTTTTGCAGGTTTGTCGCCACCAAAAAAGTCTCACCGCAGGCGAGACAATCTTGAAAATAAATGAGGTGATTTCTCATTCTCGTTCGGCATGTAGGGAAGGCCGGAATACAGGCCAGTCTGCCGATCCCTCTACGGAGCGAGAAAATGAGTTCGACCCCGGTTCCACAGCGCCATCCCTTGAGCCGCGCTTTGCACGGTGTTTTCCTGGGCCTGGTTGTCAGCAATTGTGCGCTACCTGCGCTGGCGCAATCTGCAACGTCCGAGCCCGACAGCCAGCTACAGCAGTGGAATATCCCTGCTGGCCCGCTGGCGCCAGCGCTTGACCGCTTTGCCCGCCAGGCAGGTGTCAGCCTGTCCTTCGATGCACAAGCCGTGGCCAACCGCAGCACTGCTGGGGTGCAGGGGGCGCTGGGCACCTCGGCTGCACTCTCGTCACTGCTACAGGGCACCCAGCTTCAGGCGGAGCAACAAGGGCCGGATGCCTACTTCGTGGCGCCACAACCCGCGCCTGCCGGCCCGCTGGAGCTTGGCGCCAGCGAGGACTACCGCCTGGCACCGGTCATCATCAACGCCAAGGTAAAGGCCAGCGCCGATGATGACAGCAACTCGGTGGTCGCCAAGGAGCTGTGGGTGGGGGGCAAGGTGGCCACCAGCATCCTCAATACGCCCGCTTCCGTGTCTGTGGTGACCAGCAAGGAAATGCAACAGCGCAGCGTCAGCACCACGGAAGAAGCGCTGCAATATACGCCGGGGGTGGTCAGCGACTACTACGGTTCGGACGACCGCAACGACTACTTCCTGATCCGTGGCTTCCAGGCCACCACCTACCGTGACGGCCTGACCTTGAGTTCGATGCGGGGTGTGCGGGAAGACCCTTACGCTTACGAGCGCATCGAGGTATTGCGCGGCGCCAACTCCACCTTGTTTGGCCCGGCAGACCCGGGCGGCTCGGTCAACTTCGTGAGCAAGCAGCCGCGTTTCGAGCAGTTTGGCCAGGGCTACGTGACGTACGGTTCGTTCGACCATGCCGAAACCGGCATCGATGTCGGCGATGCGCTGAACGAGGAAAAGACCTTGGCCGGCCGCTTCACCGCCAAGATGCAGAACAGCGACCGTGAGTATGACCACTCCCAGGACGACAACCGCTTCGTCATGGGCGGCCTGACCTGGGCGCCTACCGACTACACCTCGGCCACGATGATCGCGGACTACCTGAAAACCAACAGTTCGCCGAACAGCGGTGGCTATCCGCTGGACAAGCAATACGACCGCAGCGATTTCTATGGTGAGCCAGGCTACAACTTCCATGACGTGGAGCGCACCAGCCTCAGCGGCAACATCACCCACGACTTCGACAATGGCTTTGTGCTGCGCAGCAACCTGCGCTACAGCGAGTTGACCGATGACTTCGGCTACGCCTACTTGAGCGACAACCCCACGCGGGTCGGCACCGTCATCCCGCGTTACGTGTTCGGCACCGACAGCGACGCCGACCAGCTCAACGGTAACCTGATGCTGCAATACGATGCGCAGTTCGAGCATGTCGACAGCAGCACGTTGGTCGGAGTGGAGTACCTCGATTCGACTACCAGACAAAGCTCGATCTACGGCCTGGCGCCCTCCATCGACATTGCCAACCCGGTATTCACCGGCGTACCGGGCGGCCTCACGCCCTATACCCGGCAGAAGAACGATGCCACTACCAAGGCGGTTTTCCTGCAGCAGAACCTGTCGTTCTACGACCGCGTGATCGCCACTGCCGGCGTGCGCAATGACTCGATGGAGCTGTCGAGCAAGGAATACGTCGGCGGTGTCCAGGAAGAGAAGGACAACTTCTCGGAAACCTCCTACCGGGCTGCGTTGACCTACATCGTCAACGACGAGGTTTCCACCTATGTGAGCATGGTGGAATCCGTATCGCCGCCCCAGGTTGGCGTTACACCGCAAACGGGCAAGCAGTACGAAGTGGGCGTGAAGTATTCGCCGATGGGGATGGACGCGTTGTTCTCGGCGGCGGTGTATGACCTCACCCAGGAGAACGTCACCATCGCCGTGGTACTACCCAGCGGCATCATCGAGCAACAGACGGTGGGCGAGTCGCGCGTGCGCGGCCTGGACCTGGAAGCCAAGGCGCAGATTACCCAGGACTTCAGCGTGATTGGCGCCTACTCGTACATGCAATCCGAGGTGCTGCGCGGGGCGTTGTACGACGGGTCTTCGCTCAAGGGCAATGAATTCGCCACGGCGCCGAAGCACTCGGGTTCCCTGTGGGGCTACTACAGCATTCCGGGCACCGACGTGAGCGTTGGCCTCGGAGCGCGCTATGTGGGGGCTTATTACATGGATGCGGCTAACACCAAGAAGAGCGATGGCACTACGTTGTTCGACGCTGCGCTGAATTACCAGATCGCCAAGGGGACTGACCTGGCGCTTAACGTCAGCAACCTGTTTGACGAGCAGCATGTGGTGGGCTCGGGGACAGCGAACTACTACAACCCGGGGCGGGAGGTGACGGCCAAGCTGAGTTATAGCTGGTAAGGCTGAGGGCGCCGCACCCCGGCCTGACGCCGGGATGCCGGGCGTGCGCAAGTGAAATTTCGGAATACCGCACCGATGGGGGAGCGGTGAGATAACTTTGCAACAGGGTTGCCAGCAGCGCCGGTACGCTGGAGACCACCGCTTCATAGTGGCGGACCGACTCGGTTGAGGCTGTCTCCGAGGATGGCCCTGCACCCCTAGCAGGGGCCGTGCGGTGTTCAGCGCATCATGCCCAGTTCGGCATCATCCAGCAGCGCCTTGCCCAAGGCGCACAGGTAATGCGCGGCCCAGATCAGCTTCGGTTTGTCTTCCATCAAACCCTCGATTGTCAGGTCCCGCGCATAGCCCATCAGTTCCGAGGCTTGCTCGCGGGCGTTCTGGCAGGGGATGCCGGGCTCGATGCGGAACAGTGGGTGGGTCTGGTTTTCACCTTGGTAGAAGATGGTTTTACCGACGGTGCATTTGTTGTCTTCGGTAGCCATTGAGCGATTTCCCTGGTGTGGTAGATGCCTGGGCTGGCGCTATCGCCGGCAAGCCGGGCCCCACGCGTTTGGCGCCAGCCAGCCTGTTGGCTGATCAGTGCACTTGCTGCGGGTGCGCTGGCTTTTGGATCTGCGCCAGCGCTGAATCGAGCAGTTTGCGCAAGGCTTCAAGCTCGTGCATCGATGCCGTGATCAATAGCGATACCGGCGATCGCGGCTGCATCAGTACCGCCTGCTGGGCTACCGCTTCTGCGCAGAGCGCGTAGTCCGAGGCCAGCATGAGGGTGTCTTCCAGGGAGTGGAGGAAATGGGGCGGATCGGGGACGATCTTCAGCATGGTGTGGCTCCTGTCGTAGTGAAGCGACCACCCGCAGCGGCTAAACAGTAGGGTGGCAGCTGTACGCGGGTTAGCCGACCGGGACGTCAGGCACCCGGCGCACCCGAAGGTGCCCCACGCACAGCCGCCATAAGGCGCCAATGCCGATTGCTCGGAATTGCACGGCTGTGGTGTCTGACGATGTCGGGCGGCTAAACCCGGTCGTTGAAGGGCAACGACACGCCGAGACTAGAACTCGCATCTAGCATGCGCAACGGAAAACAGGCGCTGGGAGTATCTTTGGGAAACGGCCTACAAGGAAGGGGATAAATCCGATTTTTCCGCGTGCATGGGCAGAGATCCGGGCAAAAAAAAGACGCCCTAGGGCGTCTTCTTCTCTGGAATTTGGTGGAGCCGGGGGGATTTGAACCCCCGTCCGCCAGTACTCCGCTGTCGGTACTACATGCTTAGCCGTGTCTACTGATTTAATCCGCAGCCGCCCGACGGGCAGGGTGCTTTGGATGAGTTGTGTAAGTTTTAGTCACTTCGCCCACAACGTGCTACGCGACGATCCTGTTCTGTATGACAATCAGTTCGGGTTTACAGGCATCCCCTAGTGATTGCTGGAGCCGAAGCTACCAGAAGCAACGGGTCAAGAGACCGCATTAAGCGGCCAGCTTGTACTCCGCGCCGTAGTTTTCGTCATTGGCAACTATAAAAGTTGCAACAGTGGATTTACGAGTTCTGTTACCAACTCGGCATGCACCTAGAGTTTCGCTACCGGCGTCGAATCCTAATCGGCCCCACACTAGCTCTAAGCTAACGCACCTTACGGTACGTGAGGCGGAGTATACGCCATTGTGCGGGCGACGTCGACAGCAGGTCCCGTCGCCCGCGCTCGGCGTCACGAGCCGCTGCCGCTGCTGCTGCCGCTGCCTTTCTCGGTTTTTTCCAGGCGCTCCAGCACCTTGCTGGTGATGGCGATGCATTCCTTGGTGTCACCTGAGGCCTGGGCAGCCTTGGCCTTGTCGACGTGCTCGGTGATGGCCTTGTCCAGGCCCTCGGAAGTGGCGCCGGCGGTGGCCATGCTGTCGTCGATCTTCTGCAGGTTGGTGGCGCAGAGGTCTTCGGCGGCAAACACCGGTGAAGCCAGCAGGGTGGCGGCCGCGAACAGGGCCGAAAGCGCGGTACCTTTCATGGGAGTCTCCTCTGGGGCCTCTGGAAGGTGGGCCTGTAAGGTGGACTGCGGGGGATTGGTGAGGGTTCCGTCGGGATGGTGGCGGGGTGAAATGAAGGGGATGGCACCGGCTTTGCCGGTGTTCGCGGGTGAACCCGCTCCCACAGGTACAGCGTGGGCCCAAAGCCGGAGCAATATCTGTGGGAGCGGGCGTGCCCGCGAAACAGACACCGCGGTGTATGGCACCGGCTACGCCGGTGTTCGCGGGCATGCCCGCTCCCACACAGATTGCAGCGGCCGCTGGATTGCGTAAACGCTCAGATACGGCGCGGGCGGGTGACGCGGTCTACCAGGTAGACCAGGCCGTGGTAGTCGATGCCGCTGTGGCTGGACAGCCCGATCTCGCAGGTGCGGCTGGTGGAGATGCCTTCGCTGCAATACTGCACCGCGTCCTTGAGGCTGCGCAGCGAGTGGGCGTTGAGCTCGGGGGTGGTGAAGCCTTTGTCACCGGCAAAGCCGCAGCAATGAATGCCTTCGGGGATCACTACCTGCTTGCTGCAACGCCGCGCCAGGTCGATCAGCGCCTGGCTTTCCCCCAGGTGCTGGGTACTGCAGGTCACGTGCACGGCCACGGGCTCGTCCTGAGGGGTGAACTCCAGGCGGTCGAGCAGGTGGGTGCGGATGAAACGCACCGGGTCGTACAGGTCCAGCCGGCTTTCACCCAGGTCCTGGACCAGGCGCAGGGTGCACGGGCTGGTGTCGCAGTAGATTGGGTCGAGGCCTCCGCGGCTGGCGTGCAACAGGGCATTGATCAGCTCCTGGCGCTTGTGTTCGGCCTGCTCGGGGTAGCCCTTGGAGGCGAACGGCTGGCCGCAGCACAGACTGTCGGCGTTGTCGGGAAACACCACCTGGTAGCCGGCCTTTTCCAGCAGCGCGCGGGTCTTGTCCAGCAGCGAACTTTGCTCGCGGTCGGCATAGGCCGGGCCCATCACCCGTGAAACGCACGCCGCCAGGTACACCACGCGCGGGCGGGCGTCGTGACTGGCCGGGCCGACGGGCAGCGGGCGCAGGGGTTGCGGCATGGCCGGGGTCCACTGTGGCAGGCGGCCCTTGCTGGCCTTGCTCAACGTGGCGCTCAGGCGACCCAGGCGCGGGGCCCCCAGCAGTTTGCGCGCGGTGTTGGTAGCGCTCAGGGTCAGGCGTGCGCCGCCAAGGGCGGTGTGGAAGTTGTCGGCCAGCCAGTCGGCGGTCTTGGTGTGGTCAGCGGCCTGGCTGCGCAGTTTCTTCACCAGTTCGCCGGTGTTGATGCCCACCGGGCAGCGCTGGGCGCACAGGCCGGTGGCGGCGCAGGTGTCGATGCCCTGGTACTGGTAGGCCTGGCGCAGCTCCCGGGTGTCGATGCCGGCGCGTTGCTTGGCCTGGATGTCACGCCACATGACGATGCGTTGGCGCGGGCTGAGCGTCAGGCCCTTGGAGGGGCACACCGGCTCGCAGAAACCGCACTCGATGCACTTGTCGACGATCTCGTCGGCGGCGGGCAGCGGCTTGAGGTTCTTCAGGTGGATGTCCGGGTCTTCGCTCAGCACCACGTCGGGGTTGAGGATGCCGTTGGGGTCGAGCAGGCGCTTGAGTTTCCACATCAGCTGGTAGGCGTCGCTGCCCCATTCCAGCTCGACGAACGGCGCCATGTTGCGCCCGGTGCCATGCTCGGCCTTGAGCGAGCCACCGAACTCCACCGCCACCAGCTGTGCCACGTCGTCCATGAACGCCTGGTAACGGGCGACTTCTGCGGCGCTGTTGAAGCCTTGGGTGAAAACGAAGTGCAGGTTGCCTTCCAGCGCGTGGCCGAAAATGATCGCTTCGTCATAGCGGTGCTTGTCGAACAGCTGGATCAGGCGGTTGACGCCTTCGGCCAGCTGCTCGACCGGGAAGGTGACGTCTTCGATGATCACCGTGGTGCCGGTCTGGCGCACGGCGCCGACGGCGGGGAAGGTGTCCTTGCGGATTTTCCACAGCTGGTTGTACACGGCCGGGTCTTCGCTGAAGTCGACCTGCTGTTCCAGTGGGAAGTCGGCGATCGCGGCCATTACCTGTTGAAGCTGTTCGTGCAGCAGGCTGTGGCTGGCGGCGCGGGATTCGATCAGCAGGGCGCAGGCGTTGTCCGACAGGCCTTTTACCCACAGCGGCATGCCGGGCATGTTCTGCACCGAGCGCAGGCTGCGGCGGTCGAGCAGCTCTACCGCCGAAACCGGTTGCTGCTTGAGCACGGTCACCGCGCGGCAGCAGCTTTCGGCGCTGGGGAACACCAGCAGGGCGCTGGCCTTGTGCGGGTGGTCGGGCACGGTGTTGTAGGTGACTGCGCTGATGAAGCCGAGGGTGCCTTCGGAGCCGACCAGCAGGTGTTGCAGGATGTCCAGCGGTTGGTCGTAGTCGACCAGTGCATTCAGCGACAGGCCGGTGGTGTTCTTCAGCCGGTACTTGTGCCGGATGCGCTCGGCCAGCGCGGTGTTGGCACGGGTCTCGCGGCCCAGGCGCGCCAGTGCTTCCAGCAGCTCGGCGTGGCTGGCTTCGAAGGCGGCGACACTGGCCGGGTCTTCGCTGTCCAGGCGCGTGCCATCGGCCAGCACCAGGCGCAGGCCGGCCAGGGTGTGGTAGCTGTTCTGCGCGGTGCCGCAGCACATGCCACTGGCATTGTTGGCGACGATACCGCCGATCTTGCAGGCGTTGATCGAGGCCGGGTCGGGGCCGATCTTGCGCCCGAACGGGGCCAGCCAGGCGTTGGCCTGGGCGCCGATGACCCCCGGCTGCAGGCGGATCTGCTCGCCCTGGCCGCGGATTTCACGGCCGTTCCAGTTGTCGCCTAGCACGATCAGCACAGAGTCGCTGATGGCTTGGCCGGACAGGCTGGTGCCGGCGGCGCGGAAGGTGACCGGCACCCGCTCGCGCTGAGCCAGTTTGATCAGGCCGACCACTTCGTCTTCGGACTCGACGCGTACCACCAGCTTGGGGATCAGCCGGTAGAAGCTGGCATCAGTGCCGAAGGCCAGGGTGGCGGTGGGGTCGTCGAAGCGGCGTTCGGCGGGGATCAGGCGCTCGGCATCACGCAGGAACGCGGCAGGCAGGCTCATGCAGTCTCCTCGCGGGGCTGTGGCATCTGTGCACCACATGCCCCGGGTCAATCAGGCGGTCGTTCTTGCAGGCGTCAGGCGCCCAGTTCGCGTACCAGCGAGTCGCGGGTGATCTCGCTGATCGACTTGGCACCAGTCAGCACCATGGCCACGCGCATTTCCTTCTCGAACAGCTCCAGCAGGTTCTTCACCCCGGCCTGGCCGTGTACGGCCAAGGCGTAGAGGAAGGCGCGGCCGATCAGCACGGTGTCGGCGCCCAGGGCGATCATGCGCACCACGTCGAGGCCGCTGCGGATGCCCGAGTCAGCCAGGATCTTCAGCTCACCCTTGACCGCGTCGGCAATCGCCGGCAAGGCACGGGCGCTGGACAGCACGCCGTCGAGCTGACGGCCGCCATGGTTGGACACGACAATACCGTCGGCACCGAACCTGACCGCATCGCGGGCATCATCGGCATCGAGGATGCCCTTGATGATCATCGGGCCGTCCCAGAAGTCGCGGATCCATTCCAGGTCTTTCCACGAAATCGACGGGTCGAAGTTGTTGGCCAGCCAGCCGATGTAGTCGGCCAGGCCGGTAGGGTTGCCACGGTAGGCGGAAATATTGCCCAGGTCGTGCGGGCGGCCCATCACGCCGACATCCCACGCCCACTCGGGGTGGGTCATGGCCTGCAGCACGCGGCGCAGTGGGCCGTGCTTGCCGCTCATGCCGGAATGCGCGTCGCGGTAGCGGGCGCCGGGGGTGGGCATGTCGACGGTGAACACCAGGGTCTTGACCCCGGCAGCCTTGGCCCGCTCCAGGGCGTTGCGCATGAAGCCGCGGTCCTTGAGCACGTACAGCTGGAACCACATCGGCCGGTCGATGGCCGGCGCTACTTCTTCGATCGGGCACACCGACACCGTGGACATGGTGAACGGAATGCCATGCGCCGCCGCCGCGCGCGCCGCCTGCACTTCGCCACGGCGGGCGTACATGCCGGTGAGGCCGACCGGGGCCAGGGCCACCGGCATGCTGAGGGTTTCGTCGAACAGGCGGGTCTCGAGGCTGAGCTCGGACATGTTCTTCAGCACGCGCTGGCGCAGGGCGATGCCGGCCAGGTCGGAGACATTGTGGCGCAGGGTGTGCTCGGCGTAGGCACCGCCGTCGGCATAGTGGAACAGGAAAGGAGGCAGCTTGCGTTGGGCCGCGGCGCGATAGTCGGTAGAGGCGGAAATGATCATGGATTCTCGCAGCGTTGCTTGTGGGGATTGCCGGGCGCACCAGGGCGCCCGGCCCCTTTCACTTTAGTGATGGACCAGCATGCCGGTCAGCCAGTAGGCCTGGATCAGGGTGATCAGGCCGACGATGGTGGCGAAGAACAGGCTGTGCTTGACGGTGAAGCGGAACAGGTCGGATTCCTTGCCGACCAGGCCAGTGGCGGCGCAGGCCACGGCGATCGATTGCGGCGAGATCATCTTGCCGGTTACCCCGCCGCTGGTGTTGGCTGCAACCAGCAAGGTGTCGTTGACCCCGATCTGGTGCGCGGTGGTGGCCTGCAGCGAGCTGAACAAGGCGTTGGACGAGGTGTCCGAGCCGGTCAGGAACACCCCCAGCCAGCCGAGGAACGGCGAGAAGAACGGGAACGCCGCGCCGGTACCGGCCAGCACCAGGGCCATGGTCGAGGACATGCCCGAGTAGTTGGTGACGAAGGCGAACGCCAGCACCATGCCGATCGACAGGATCGGCCAGCGCAGTTCCCAGAAGGTTTCCTTGAAAGTGGTCAGACCAGTTTTGAAGTTGATCTTCAGCACCGCCATGGAAATCAGCGCCGAGAGGAAGATCGCGGTGCCGGTGGCAGAGATCGGGTCAAGCTTGAACACCGCAGGCATGGCGGTTGGCGCAGCCACGATCGGTGCGGCCTTGATCACCAGCTGGTCGAGGTGCGGGATGGCGAAGTTGAACACGAAGTTGTACATCGAGCCGCCTGCCGCGAAGGCCGCCTTGAACGGCTTCAGGGTCCAGATGGTGACCAGTACGGTGAGGATCAGGAACGGCGACCAGGCCTTGAAGATCTGGCCAAGGCTGTAGGGGCTTGGCTGGCTGCCACTTGGCTGCACCACGGCGGCGCCCACGCTGCCTTTGGCTTCGGCGAACGAGCGCTTGGGCTGCCAGACTTTCAGGAACAGGGTCAGGGCGATCAGGCTGGCCAGGGCCGAGGTGATGTCGGGCAGCTCCGGGCCGATGAAGTTCGAGGTGAAGTACTGGGTAACGGCGAAGCTCAGGCCGGCAACCAGGGCGGCAGGCCAGGTTTCCTTCACGCCGCGCAGGCCGTCCATCATGAATACCAGCCAGAACGGCACGAACAGCGACAGCAGCGGCAGCTGGCGACCGGTCATGGCGCCGATGTGGAAGGCGTCGATGCCAGTGACCTGGCCGGCCACGATGATCGGGATGCCCAGCGCGCCGAAGGCCACTGGCGCGGTGTTGGCGATCAGGCACAGGCCGGCGGCATACAGCGGGTTGAAGCCCAGGCCCACCAGCAGCGCGGCAGTGATTGCCACCGGTGCGCCAAAGCCCGCCGCACCTTCCAGGAAGGCACCGAAGCAGAAGCCGATCAGCAGCACTTGCAGGCGCTGGTCGTCGGTAATCGACAGCACCGAGCTGCGGATCACTTCGAACTGGCCGCTCTTGACCGTGAGTTTGTACAGGAACACCGCGGCAACGATGATCCAGGCGATTGGCCAGAGGCCATAGAGGAAGCCGTACCCTGCGGCGGCGAACGCCATTTCGACAGGCATCTGGAAGGCAAAGATTGCCACCAGGATCGACAACGCCAGGGTAATGCTGCCGGCCACGTGGCCTTTGAGGCGGAACACGGCCAGGGCAAGGAAGAAGAACACGATGGGGATGACCGCCGCCAGTGCGGACAGGCCGAGACTACCAAGCGGGCTATAGAATTGTTGCCAGGTTTGCATATGGGGTGGCCCCTAATTGTTGTTGGTCAGGCACTGGCATTGGATAATTGGTAAGACCAATTTACAATGACTGGTCGCTAGGTTAAAAGCGCTGTCGTGGGTGTGTCAATTTGTCCCGTGCAAAACTTTGGTCGTGTGCCGATGAGTGGGCGCCTGATGGGCAGGGAAAAACGTCACCTGATGGTGTTTGCACGGCCCTGGATCGGCGAGAATAGGCACCCCCGGAAATCTGCCGGGGGTTTGTGGAGAGCATGTGATGGTTTTTGATCAGGTCCGCCAACGGCGCCTGTCCGATGACATCGTCGATCGGTTGGAAGGGATGATTCTGGAAGGCACGCTGACCTCCGGGCAGCGGCTGCCGGCCGAGCGCGTCCTGGCCGAGCAGTTCGGCGTGTCCCGCCCGTCACTGCGTGAGGCGATCCAGAAGCTGGTGGCCAAGGGGTTGTTGGTCAGCCGCCAGGGTGGGGGCAATTTCGTTGCCGAGTCGCTGGGCTCGACCTTCAGCGACCCATTGTTGCAGTTGCTCGAACACAGCGCCGAGGCGCAACGTGACCTGCTTGAGTTTCGCCATACCCTGGAAGCTTCCTGCGCCTATTACGCCGCCCAGCGTGCCACCGAGCCAGACCGGGCGCGGCTGAAGGCGGCCTTCGATGCGCTGCAGGACTGCTATGCCCGGGCCGATGAAGTGACCCGGGTGGAAGAGGGCGCAGCCGATGCGCGCTTCCACCTGGCGATTGCCGAGGCCAGCCATAACGCCGTGCTGCTGCACACCATTCGGGGGCTGTTCGACCTGCTCAAGCGCAACGTGGTGACCAACATCGGTGGCATGTACCAGCAACGGGCCGAGACCCGCGACATGCTGATCAGCCAGCACCGGGAGCTGTACCTGGCCATTGTCGAGGGCAGGGCGGACGATGCGCGGGAGGTGTCCAGCCGGCACATTCTGTATGTGCAGGAGGTGCTGGAGGAGGCGCAGGAAGAAGCGCAACGGGTGGCGCGGGCGGAGCGGCGTAGCGGGCGCTGAGATTGGTGTTGGATTCTTCGCGGGCTTGCCCGCTCCCACAGGATATGCGCCGAGCCTGAAGGTGGCGCGATACCTGTGGGAGCGGGCGAGCCCGCGAAGAGGCCGGAACAGGCTAAGGAGTTATTACTCTTCTTTGCCCTTGTTGCGCACGGCCCGCTGCAGCTCGCGGTTGGAATCGCGCTCGCGCATGGTGTCGCGCTTGTCGAATTCCTTCTTGCCCTTGCCCAGTGCGATCTCGCACTTGATCAGGTGCTTGCTCCAGTACAGCGCCAAGGCCACGCAGGTGTAGCCTTTTTGCGCCACGGCCGCTTCCAGGCGTTCGAGCTCACGCTTGTTCAGCAGCAGCTTGCGCGTACGGATGGGGTCGGCGATGACGTGGGTGCTGGCCGTGGTCAGCGGGGTGATGTGGCTGCCGAACAGCCAGGCTTCACCATCCTTCAGCAGCACGTAGCTGTCAGTCAGGTGGGCCTTGCCGGCTCGCAGGCTTTTTACTTCCCAGCCAGACAGGACCAGCCCGGCCTCGAACTTGTGTTCGATGAAGTAATCGTGTCGCGCCTTCTTGTTTTGCGCGATGGTCCCGGTCGGATGTTTTTTTTGCTTAGCCATAGGGGCGGCATTATAGGCAAGTCGGAGCGTCGTCCGCTATGGGATTTCGGTGTGCTTGAGCCACCGGAATGAATACCGGACAATACGGACGCTGTCATAGCTACACAAACTGTTTTCGGCACGCTGCGAAGCACCGCCACCCAGCCCTGGAAGTGACGCCTGGATGACTACCCATATTCAACGCTCCGCCCTGCTGCCATACCCCGCCAAGGCGCTCTACGACCTGGTCAACGATGTCGCCAGCTACCCGGAATTCTTGCCTTGGTGCTCTGACTCCACGGTGCTCGAAGCCAGCGACACGCAAATGCGCGCCAAGCTTGAAGTGGCCAAGGGTGGCATGAGCCAGCAGTTCGTTACGCGTAACGTGCTGGTGCCGGGGCAGTCCATCGAGATGAACCTTGAGGAAGGGCCATTTACCCAGCTGCATGGCCTGTGGGTGTTCAAGCCGCTGGGGGAAAAGGCCTGCAAGATCAGCCTCGACCTGTCCTTTGATTACGCCGGGCCGATCGTGCGTGCCACGCTGGGCCCGCTGTTCAACCAGGCGGCCAATACCCTGGTCGATGCGTTCTGCCAGCGTGCCAAGCAACTGAACAGCTGACTGCAAAAGCGGCAGTAAAAAAGCCCGGAACTAGTCCGGGCTTTTTTGTACCTGCTCGCCGCTTACTGAGGCGAGGTTTCCAGCGGTGCGGGGGTTGGCACCGGGGTGGTCTCGATGGTGTCGATCTCGCGCTGGATGGACTCTTCCATCGAACCTGGCTTGGCCGGTTTCTCTTCTGGCTGCGCGTTAGGCTGCCCTGGTTGAGTGGCCGGGCTGACCGTGGTGTCGCCGCTGCCACCGAGGATTTCCTGGTCGCGGCTGACGCCTGGCATGAAGTCGCCGGACAGGCTCACCAGCTGGTCGCTTTCGTTGAAGAACACGCTCATGCGTTCCTGCTGACGTTTGCCGCCGCCTGGCTGGATGCTGTACAGGTAATCCCAGCGATTGGTGTGGAAGGTGTCCTGGATCAGCGGGTTACCCATGATAAACCTTACTTGCCGACGGGTCATTCCGGGGCGCAATTGGTCTATCATGTCTTGTGTAACGACATTGCCCTGCTGGATGTCGATTTTGTAAACCCCGGGAAACGAGCAACCGGCGAGTGCGAGCAGTCCCACTAGGGTGAGGCTGGTTAGCAAGAGCTTGGTGTTTTGCATCGGTGGGCGACTTCCACTATCTTGGCTGGACAACGTAAACCCCGATCATACCCGTATTAAGAGAAGCTGCGAAGCAGCATCGGCGAGAAAGCTGACCATGGTTGAAAATAGCGAATTGCGCAAAGCCGGTCTCAAGGTGACCCTGCCTCGAGTCAAGATCCTACAGATGCTCGACTCGACCGAGCAGCGTCACATGAGCGCCGAGGATGTCTACAAGGCGCTGATGGAGGCTGGCGAAGACGTGGGCCTGGCCACCGTCTATCGCGTACTGACCCAGTTCGAAGCGGCGGGTCTGGTGGTTCGCCACAACTTCGACGGCGGTCACGCAGTATTCGAACTGGCTGACGGTGGCCACCACGACCATATGGTCAACGTGGATACCAGCGAAGTCATCGAGTTCATGGATGCCGAGATCGAGAAGCGTCAGCGCGAAATCGTGGCCGAGCATGGCTATGAGCTGGTGGACCACAACCTGGTCCTTTACGTGCGTAAGAAGAAGTAACGATTTAATCGTTATGGATAGCAAAGGCGACCTTCGGGTCGCCTTTGTGCTTTCTGCGTTCTTGAAGTGTTGCGGGCTTCTGTAGGAGCGGTCTTGTGTCGCGAAGGGCTGCAGAGCAGCCCCGGCAAATCGATGCATCGATACCGAAATCCTGGGGCCGCGTTGCGGCCCTATCGCGACGCAAGGCCGCTCCTACACGAAGCGCGCCATCAGGCCTTGCCGCTTACCACCATCTTGCGCGCATGCGCCAGCGATTCCTTGGTCAGGTCGATGCCACCGAGCATCCGTGCCACTTCCTCGACTCGCTCGCGCTTGCCCAGGCTGGTCACGGCAGTGTGGGTGGTGTCGCTGTTACGCACCTTGTGCACGAACAGGTGATGATGCCCTTGTGCGGCAACCTGCGGCAGGTGAGTCACGGTCAGCACCTGGCCGCGTTCGCCCAGGCGGCGCAACAGCTGGCCGACGATTTCCGCTGTCGGCCCACCGATACCGACGTCGACTTCATCGAACACCAGGGTGGGAATGCGCGAGGTCTGCGCGGTGATGACCTGGATCGCCAGGCTGATGCGCGACAGCTCGCCACCTGACGCGACCTTGGCCAGGCCCTTCAGCGGCTGCCCGGGGTTGGCGCTGACCAGCAGTTCGATCTGCTCCAGGCCATGCGGTGACAGGTCGCTGCCCTCGTTTGGCGTCAGGGCGATGCAGAAGCGCCCGCCGGGCATGCCCAGGCGCTGGATCTCCTGTTCTACAGCTACCGCCAGCTGTTGCGCGGCCTGCTGGCGCAGGGCGCTGAGCTCGCGGGCCTTCTCTTTATAGTGCTGGGCGAAGGCAGCCAGCTCCTCACCCAGCCGCTCGATCGATTCGTCACTGGCGTTCAGGCTTTCCAACTCTTCCATCAGCTGCTGCTGCAGGTGGGGCAGTTCGGTGGGGTGCACGCGGTGCTTGCGCGCCAGCGTATAGATGGTGTCGAGGCGTTCTTCCAGGGCCTGCAGGCGCATGGGGTCGGCGTCGAAGTTGTCGAGGAAGCGGTTGAGCTCGCCGACGGCTTCCTCGACCTGGATCTGTGCGCTGGCGATCAGGTTGGCCGCCTCGCTCAGTGCCTTGGGCGCGTGGGTGGCGGCACCCAGCCGGTTGAGGCTGGCGGTGAGGGCGCTGAGCACGTTGCCCGAATCGCTTTCGCTGCATTGGTCGATGACCTGGCGGCAGATGCCGAACAGGGCTTCGGCGCTGGTCAGTTGCTTGTGTTCCTGCTCCAGTTGCTCCAGTTCGTGCTCGCCGAGGCCGAGGTTGTCCAGCTCTTCCAGCTGATAGCTGAGCAACTGGTGGCGGGCGCGTTGCTCGTCGCCGGAATTGGACAGGCGCTCCAGCTCCAGGCGGGTCTGGTTCCAGCGCTTGGCGGCCAGCTGCACCTGGCGGGCCAGGTCGACGGCGCCGGCGTACTCGTCGAGCAGGCGACGGTGGGTGTCGGTCTTCAGCAGCGACTGGTGCTCATGCTGGCTGTGGATGTCGATCAGCAGCTCGCCCAGCGCCTTGAGGTCGCCGAGCGGGCAGGGCGTGCCGTTGATGTAGCCGCGGCTGCGGCCCTCGGCGGTGATCACCCGGCGCAGGATGCACAGGCCGTCGTTGTCCAGGTCTCGCTCGGCCAGCCAGGCATGGGCCTCGGGGATGTCCACCAGGTCGAAGGTGGCGAGGATGTCTGCCTTGTCCGTGCCGGGGCGCACCACGCCGCTGTCGGCCCGGTCGCCCAGGGCCAGGCCGAGGGCATCGAGCATGATCGATTTGCCGGCGCCGGTTTCGCCGGTGATGACGGACATGCCGCGGGCGATTTCGAGGTCGAGGTGTTCGACGATGGCGTAGTTGTGAATGGACAGGTGCACCAGCATGAGGGCAGCTCCCGAAAGTCAGGTCTGGTTATTTATACAGTACTTTTTTCAGGCCTGCCAATGCCCTTTGCCGGATTGTGTTGCCGGGCGGAAAACCACCTTGCCCCCTTGAAGCTGGTTTTTCCGGCCCCATATAGCCGTCATCCAAGGCGAGCGTGGCTCGCAGTCCACAAATTTGCGCAGGAGAGACCCCATGGCTGATGAGCAGCTGAACGAGAAAGACCTTAACGTGGAAGAAGCCGGTGCAGGCAATGCTGCTGACGCCCGTGTTCTGGAACTCGAGGAACAGCTGGCCGCAGCCAAGGATCAGGCGCTGCGCGCCGTTGCCGACGTGCAGAATGCGCGTCGCCGTGCCGAGCAGGATGTCGAGAAGGCCCACAAGTTCGCCCTGGAGAAGTTCTCCGGCGACCTGCTGCCGGTGATCGACAGCCTGGAACTGGCCCTGGCCCACTCCAGTGCCGATGACGAGAACGTCAAGCAGATCCGCGAAGGTGTGGAACTGACCCTGAAGATGTTCCAGGACACCCTCAAGCGCTACAACCTCGAAGCCATCGACCCGCACGGCCAGCCGTTCAACCCTGAGCATCACCAGGCCATGGCCATGCAGGAAAACGCCGAGGTCGAGCCGAACAGCGTGCTCAACGTGTTCCAGAAGGGTTACCTGCTCAATGGCCGTCTGCTGCGCCCCGCCATGGTGGTGGTCAGCAAGGCGCCGAGCGCGCCGCAACCCTCTATCGATGAAAAGGCTTGAAATCCTTCCGGGCATCCCCATCTAGGTGTCAAGCCTTCAAGTATTACCGCAGTTGGCCAAAGTAGTCGCTGCTACCAAATTCAAGTTTCGGGAGAGTTAACATGGGCAAAATCATCGGTATCGACCTGGGGACCACCAACTCGTGCGTCTCCGTTCTGGAAAACGGTAACGTCAAGGTCATCGAAAACGCCGAAGGCGCGCGTACCACCCCTTCGATCGTGGCCTACGCCAACGACGGCGAAATCCTGGTAGGTCAGTCGGCCAAGCGCCAGGCTGTGACCAACCCGCACAACACCCTGTTCGCAGTGAAGCGCCTGATCGGCCGCCGCTTCGAAGAAGACGTCGTGCAGAAAGATATCAAGCTGGTGCCGTACAAGATCGTCAAGGCCAGCAACGGCGACGCCTGGGTACAGGCCAGTGGCAAGGACATGGCACCGCCGCAGATCAGCGCCGAAGTGCTGAAGAAGATGAAGAAAACCGCCGAAGACTACCTCGGCGAGCCCGTCACCGAAGCGGTCATCACCGTTCCGGCCTACTTCAACGACAGCCAGCGCCAGGCCACCAAGGACGCCGGTCGCATCGCCGGCCTGGACGTGAAGCGCATCATCAACGAACCGACCGCCGCTGCGCTGGCCTATGGCATGGACAAGGCCAAGGGCGACCACACCGTCATCGTCTATGACCTGGGTGGTGGTACCTTCGACGTATCGGTCATCGAAATCGCCGAAGTCGACGGTGAGCACCAGTTCGAAGTACTGGCCACCAACGGTGACACCTTCCTCGGTGGTGAAGACTTCGACATGCGCCTGATCGACTACCTCGTCGACGAGTTCAAGAAAGAGTCCGGCATGGACCTGAAGAACGATCCGCTGGCTCTGCAGCGCCTGAAGGAAGCTGCCGAGAAGGCCAAGATCGAGCTGTCGTCCTCGCAGTCGACCGACGTCAACCTGCCGTACATCACCGCTGATGCTACCGGTCCGAAGCACCTGAACGTGAAGATCTCCCGCGCCAAGCTGGAGTCGCTGGTCGAAGACCTGGTTCAGCGCACCATCGAGCCGTGCCGCATCGCCCTGAAAGACGCTGGTATCGATGTCGCCAAGATCGACGACGTGATCCTGGTCGGCGGCCAGACCCGTATGCCGATGGTACAGAAGGCCGTTGCCGACTTCTTCGGCAAGGAAGCTCGCAAGGACGTCAACCCGGACGAAGCCGTGGCCATGGGTGCTGCCATCCAGGGCGCCGTACTGGCCGGTGACGTCAAGGACGTACTGCTGCTGGACGTCAGCCCGCTGACCCTGGGTATCGAAACCATGGGTGGCGTGATGACTTCGCTGATCGAGAAGAACACCACCATTCCGACCAAGAAGTCGCAGGTGTTCTCGACTGCCGACGACAACCAGGCTGCCGTGACCATTCACGTGCTGCAAGGTGAGCGCAAGCAGGCTGCGCAGAACAAGTCGCTGGGCAAGTTCGACCTGGCTGACATCCCGCCGGCTCCGCGTGGCGTACCGCAGATCGAAGTGACCTTCGACATCGACGCCAACGGCATCCTGCACGTCAGCGCGAAAGACAAGGCCACCGGCAAGTCGCAGTCGATCGTGATCAAGGCAAACTCCGGCCTGTCGGACGAAGAAATCGAGCGCATGGTGCGTGACGCCGAGGCCAACGCCGAGGAAGACCGCAAGTTCGAAGAGCTGGCCGCTGCCCGTAACCAGGGTGACGCGCTGGTTCACTCGACCCGCAAGATGGTCGCTGACGCTGGTGACAAGGTTACCGCCGAAGAAAAAACCGCCATCGAGGCTGCCGTGGTTGCCCTGGAAGCCGCTGTCAAAGGCGACGACAAGGCTGCCATCGACGCCAAGGTCGAAGAGCTGTCCAAGGTTTCGGCACCGGTTGCCCAGAAGATGTACGCCGAGCAGTCGGCCGAACAGCCTCAGGGTGGCGCGCAGCACGCCGAGCCGGAAGCCAAGCACGATGACGTGGTTGACGCCGAGTTCGAAGAAGTGAAAGACAACAACAAGCAGTAATCCCTGCATGTTGTCGGCCAGTTCACCGTCGTTTGCCGGTGAGCTGGTAGGATGTCGCCGCGCGGGGGCTTGCTCCCGCGTTGGCGTATCTGGAATTCGAGAATCTTTACAGCATCTGTCAGCGGCCCCGGTGGGCAAACGGCAGGTGCTGATGGCGTGGCGCAGATGCCAGACGCCCAACAAGGTGCAAATGACCTATGTCCAAGCGTGATTATTATGAGGTCCTGGGTGTCGAGCGCGGCGCCAGCGAAGCTGACCTCAAGAAGGCTTATCGCCGTCTGGCGATGAAGTACCACCCTGACCGCAACCCCGGCGACAAAGAGTCGGAAGACAAGTTCAAGGAGGCCAACGAGGCCTACGAAGTACTGTCTGACGCGAGCAAGCGCGCGGCGTTCGACCAGTATGGTCATGCTGGCGTGGACCCGAGCATGGGTGGCGGTGGTGCCGGTTTCGGCGGTGCCAACTTCTCCGACATCTTTGGCGATGTGTTCAGCGACTTCTTCGGTGGTGGCCGCGGTGGTGGACGTGGCGGTGCCCAGCGTGGCAGTGACCTGCGCTACACCCTGGAACTGAACCTGGAAGAAGCGGTGCGTGGCACCACGGTCAGTATCCGTGTGCCCACCCTGGTCAACTGCCAGCCCTGCGATGGCTCCGGTGCCAAGAAGGGCTCCACGCCGTCGACCTGCCCGACCTGTGGCGGTATCGGCCAGGTACGCATGCAGCAGGGCTTCTTCTCGGTGCAGCAGACCTGCCCGCGTTGCCATGGCCAGGGCAAGATCATCACCGACCCGTGCACCTCGTGCCACGGCGAAGGGCGTGTCGAGGAATACAAGACACTGTCGGTCAAGGTGCCGGCCGGTGTCGATACCGGCGACCGTATCCGCCTGTCGGGCGAGGGCGAGGCGGGTACCCATGGTGGCCCGACCGGCGACCTGTACGTGGTGATCAACGTGCGTGAGCACGAGATCTTCCAGCGTGATGGCAAGCACCTGTACTGCGAAGTGCCGATCAGCTTCACTGATGCCGCCCTGGGTGGCGAACTGGAAGTGCCCACCCTCGATGGCCGGGTAAAGCTGAAGATCCCCGAAGGCACCCAGACCGGCAAACAGTTCCGCCTGCGCGGCAAGGGCGTTGCCCCGGTGCGCGGTGGTGGTGCCGGTGACCTGCTGTGCCGGGTGGCGGTGGAAACCCCGGTCAACCTCAGCCGCCGCCAGCGCGAGCTGCTGGAAGAGCTGCGTGATTCACTGGAAGGCGACAGCTCCCACTCGCCCAAGGCCAGTGGCTGGTTCGATGGCGTGAAGCGCTTCTTCGGCGACCTCTGACAAGGAAATGGCTATGCGACGTATTGCAGTGATGGGCGCGGCAGGGCGAATGGGCAAGACCCTCGTCGAGGCCGTGCAGCAACAGGCGCCACAGGCTGGCCTGACCGCGGCGATCGATCGCCCGGACAGTACGCTGGTGGGGGCTGATGCCGGTGAGCTGGCGGCCCTGGGTCGTATCGGCGTGCCAATTTCCGACGACCTGGCCAAGGTGGTCGACGAGTTCGACGTGCTGATCGACTTCACCCACCCCTCGGTCACCCTGAAAAACCTGGCGTTCTGCCGCAAGGCGGGCAAGGCCATGGTCATCGGTACTACGGGCTTCACGCCGGAAGAGAAGCAGCAGCTGGTCGACGCCGGCAAGGAAATCCCGATCGTCTTCGCGGCCAACTTCAGCGTTGGCGTCAACCTGTGCCTGAAGCTGCTGGATACCGCAGCGCGCGTGCTGGGTGACGATGTGGATATCGAAATCCTCGAGGCGCATCACCGGCACAAGGTCGATGCACCGTCGGGTACTGCGCTGCGCATGGGCGAAGTGGTTGCCCAGGCGCTGGGCCGTAACCTCCAGGAAGTGGCCGTGTACGGTCGTGAAGGGCAGACCGGTGCGCGTGAGCGCCAGACCATCGGCTTCGCTACCGTGCGTGCCGGTGACGTGGTGGGTGACCACACCGTGCTGTTCGCCGCCGAAGGTGAGCGGGTGGAGATCACCCACAAGGCCTCCAGCCGCATGACTTTCGCCAAGGGTGCCGTGCGTGCGGCGCTGTGGCTGGACGGGCGCGAGCCTGGCCTGTACGACATGCAGGATGTGCTCGAGCTGCGTTAAGCAGTTCGAGCGGTGCTGGCTTCTTTGCGGGCTTGCCCGCTCCCACACGGATTGTGAAGCTCCTGTGGGAGCGGGCAAGCCCGCGAAGAAGCCAGCGCCGATGTCAGCCTGTCGCATTGATAGGTTTTAGAGACACATCTGCGGTAGACCGAAAACGCACTTTTCTGTAAGCTACAGCTTTAGTGTGTCCACTAAAAGCGCGCAGCGAATTGAATTCAGCACATGAAAGCGGGGTGACGTGTCCATACGTCACTCCGCTTTTTTGCAACCTGCGATCGCCCTTTCATGCTTGATTAACGGGAGGTCTTCTTGACAAAGCCAGCCATACTCGCCCTTGCCGACGGCAGTATTTTCCGCGGTGAAGCCATCGGTGCCGACGGTCAGACCGTTGGTGAGGTGGTCTTCAACACCGCTATGACCGGCTACCAGGAAATCCTTACAGACCCTTCCTATGCGCAGCAAATCGTTACCCTGACCTACCCGCACATCGGCAACACCGGCACTACCCCGGAAGACGCCGAGTCCAACCGTGTCTGGTCTGCTGGCCTGGTCATCCGTGACCTGCCGCTGCTGGCCAGCAACTGGCGTAACACCCAGTCGCTGCCGGAGTACCTCAAGGCCAACAATGTCGTCGCCATCGCCGGCATCGACACCCGTCGCCTGACCCGAATCCTGCGTGAAAAGGGCGCTCAGAACGGTTGCATCCTCGCCGGTGACAACATCAGCGAAGAAGCCGCCATCGCCGCTGCCCGTGCCTTCCCGGGCCTGAAGGGCATGGACCTGGCCAAGGTCGTTTCCACCAAGGAACGCTACGAGTGGCGCTCCAGCGTGTGGGAGCTGAAGACCGACAGTCACCCGACCATCGAAGCCGCCGACCTGCCGTACCACGTGGTCGCCTTCGACTACGGCGTCAAGCTGAACATCCTGCGCATGCTGGTCGCCCGTGGCTGCCGCGTGACCGTGGTGCCGGCCCAGACCCCGGCCAGCGAAGTGCTGGCACTCAACCCGGACGGCGTGTTCCTGTCCAACGGCCCTGGCGACCCCGAGCCGTGCGACTACGCCATCCAGGCGATCAAGGAAATCCTCGAGACCGAGATCCCGGTGTTCGGCATCTGCCTCGGCCACCAGCTGCTGGCCCTGGCCTCCGGCGCCAAGACCGTGAAGATGGGCCATGGCCACCACGGTGCCAACCACCCGGTGCAGGACCTGGATACCGGCGTGGTCATGATCACCAGCCAGAACCACGGCTTTGCCGTTGACGAGGCCACCCTGCCGGGCAACGTCCGCGCCATCCACAAGTCGCTGTTCGACGGCACCCTGCAGGGTATCGAGCGCACCGACAAGAGCGCGTTCAGCTTCCAGGGTCACCCTGAAGCGAGCCCTGGCCCGACCGATGTCGCGCCTCTGTTCGATCGTTTCATCGATGCCATGGCCAAGCGCCGCTGAGCATCCTGCTGCAAGGCCCCGGGCCGGCTCGCGCCGCGCCCGGAAGCGCCTGACCCAGATTGTTCAAGGCGGCTTGCCGACTGACCCCGGATTTGAGTGACAACCATGCCAAAACGTACAGACATCAAAAGCATCCTGATTCTCGGCGCCGGCCCGATCGTGATCGGCCAGGCCTGCGAGTTCGACTACTCCGGCGCCCAGGCCTGTAAAGCCCTGCGCGAGGAAGGTTTCCGCGTCATCCTGGTGAACTCCAACCCGGCCACCATCATGACCGACCCGGCCATGGCCGACGCCACCTACATCGAGCCGATCAAGTGGCAGTCGGTGGCCAAGATCATCGAGAAAGAGCGCCCTGACGCGCTGCTGCCGACCATGGGTGGCCAGACTGCCCTGAACTGCGCCCTGGACCTGGAGCGCCACGGCGTTCTGGAAAAGTTCGGCGTGGAAATGATCGGTGCCAACGCCGATACCATCGACAAGGCCGAAGACCGCTCGCGCTTCGACAAGGCGATGAAGGACATCGGCCTGGAGTGCCCGCGCTCCGGTATCGCCCACAGCATGGAAGAAGCCAACGCAGTGCTCGAGCGCCTGGGCTTCCCGTGCATCATCCGTCCGTCGTTCACCATGGGCGGCACCGGTGGCGGCATCGCCTACAACCGTGAAGAGTTCGAAGAAATCTGCGCCCGTGGTCTGGACCTGTCGCCGACCAAGGAACTGCTGATCGACGAATCGCTGATCGGCTGGAAGGAATACGAGATGGAGGTGGTCCGCGACAAGAAGGACAACTGCATCATCGTCTGCTCGATCGAGAACTTCGACCCGATGGGCGTGCACACCGGCGACTCGATCACCGTTGCCCCGGCACAGACCCTGACCGACAAGGAATACCAGATCATGCGCAACGCCTCGCTGGCGGTGCTGCGTGAGATCGGTGTGGAAACCGGCGGTTCCAACGTGCAGTTCGGTATCTGCCCGAACACCGGCCGCATGGTCGTGATCGAGATGAACCCGCGTGTGTCGCGTTCCTCGGCACTGGCCTCCAAGGCCACCGGCTTCCCGATCGCCAAGATCGCTGCCAAGCTGGCGGTCGGCTACACCCTCGACGAGCTGCAGAACGACATCACCGGCGGCCGCACTCCGGCATCCTTCGAGCCGTCGATCGACTACGTCGTCACCAAGCTGCCACGCTTCGCCTTCGAGAAGTTCCCGAAAGCCGACGCCCGCCTGACCACCCAGATGAAATCCGTGGGTGAAGTGATGGCCATCGGCCGTACCTTCCAGGAATCCCTGCAGAAAGCCCTGCGCGGCCTGGAAGTTGGCGCCTGCGGCCTCGACCCGAAAGTCGACCTGGCCAACCCGGAAGCCTCCAGCATCCTCAAGCGCGAGCTGACCGTACCGGGCGCCGAGCGTATCTGGTATGTGGCCGATGCCATGCGCGCCGGCATGACCTGCGAGCAGATCTTCGACCTGACCGGCATCGACATGTGGTTCCTGGTGCAGATGGAAGACCTGATCAAGGAAGAAGAGAAGGTCAAGACCCTGGCCCTGTCGTCGATCGACAAGGACTACATGCTGCGCCTCAAGCGCAAGGGCTTCTCTGACCAGCGCCTGGCCAAGCTGTTGGGTATCACCGACAAGAACCTGCGCCGTCACCGCCACAAGCTGGAAGTGTTCCCGGTGTACAAGCGCGTCGACACCTGCGCTGCCGAGTTCGCCACCGACACCGCCTACCTGTACTCCACCTACGAGGAAGAGTGCGAGGCCAACCCGTCGACCCGCGACAAGATCATGATCCTGGGTGGTGGCCCCAACCGTATCGGCCAGGGTATCGAGTTCGACTACTGCTGCGTACACGCCGCGCTGGCGCTGCGTGAAGATGGTTACGAGACCATCATGGTCAACTGCAACCCGGAAACCGTCTCCACCGACTACGACACCTCCGACCGCCTGTACTTCGAGCCGCTGACCCTCGAGGACGTGCTGGAAGTGTGCCGTGTCGAGAAGCCGAAAGGCGTGATCGTCCACTACGGCGGCCAGACTCCGCTGAAACTGGCCCGCGCCCTGGAAGAAGCCGGCGTACCGATCATCGGCACCAGCCCGGATGCCATCGACCGTGCCGAAGACCGTGAGCGCTTCCAGCAGATGGTGCAGCGCCTGAACCTGCTGCAGCCGCCAAACGCTACCGTGCGCAGCGAAGAAGAAGCCATCAGCGCTGCTGGCGGCATCGGCTACCCGCTGGTGGTGCGCCCGTCCTACGTGCTGGGTGGTCGCGCCATGGAAATCGTCTACGAACTGGACGAGCTCAAGCGCTACCTGCGTGAAGCCGTACAGGTGTCGAACGACAGCCCGGTACTGCTCGACCACTTCCTCAACTGCGCCATCGAGATGGACGTGGATGCGGTGTGCGACGGTACCGACGTGGTGATCGGCGCCATCATGCAGCACATCGAGCAGGCCGGCGTGCACTCCGGTGACTCGGCATGCTCGCTGCCACCTTACTCGCTGAGCAAGGAAGTGCAGGACGAAGTCCGCGTACAGGTCAAGAAAATGGCCCTGGAGCTGGGCGTGGTCGGCCTGATGAACGTGCAGCTGGCCCTGCAGGGCGACAAGATCTACGTGATCGAAGTCAACCCGCGCGCCTCGCGTACCGTGCCGTTCGTGTCCAAGTGCATCGGCACCTCCCTGGCGATGATCGCAGCTCGCGTCATGGCCGGCAAAACCCTGAAAGAGCTGGGCTTCACCCAGGAAATCATCCCCAACTTCTACAGCGTCAAGGAAGCCGTCTTCCCGTTCGCCAAGTTCCCAGGGGTTGACCCGATCCTCGGCCCTGAGATGAAATCGACCGGTGAAGTCATGGGTGTCGGTGACAGCTTCGGTGAAGCCTTCGCCAAGGCCCAGATGGGTGCCAGCGAAGTGCTGCCGACCGGCGGTACCGCATTCATCAGCGTGCGCGACGACGACAAGCCGCAAGTGGCTGGCGTTGCCCGCGACCTGATCGCCCTTGGCTTCGAAGTGGTCGCTACTGCCGGCACCGCCAAGGTTATCGAGGCGGCTGGCCTGAAAGTGCGCCGTGTGAACAAGGTGACCGAAGGCCGTCCGCACGTGGTCGACATGATCAAGAACGACGAGGTGTCGCTGATCATCAACACCACCGAAGGCCGCCAGTCGATCGCCGATTCCTACTCGATTCGTCGCAATGCGCTGCAGCACAAGATTTACTGCACCACCACCATTGCGGCCGGTGAAGCCATCTGCGAGGCGCTGAAATTCGGTCCGGAAAAGACCGTTCGTCGCCTGCAGGATCTGCACGCAGGATTGAAAGCATGAGCATTACCAAGTACCCGATGACCGTCCAGGGCGCTCGCGCCCTGGAAGAGGAACTGCTGTTCCTGAGCAAGACCGAGCGCCCGCGCCTGAGCCAGGCCATTGGCGAAGCGCGCGAGCTGGGTGACCTCAAGGAAAACGCCGAATACCACGCCGCTCGTGAAGAGCAGGGCATGGTCGAGGCGCGTATCCGCGATATCGAAGGTCGCCTGCAGAACTCGGTGGTGATCGACGTGACCACCATTGCTCACACCGGCAAGGTGATTTTCGGCACTACCGTGGTGCTGGCCAACACCGAAACCGATGATGAAGTGACCTACCAGATCGTTGGTGAAGATGAAGCCGACGTGAAGAAAGGCAAGCTGTCGAACAGCGCCCCGATCGCCCGTGCCATCATCGGCAAGGAAGAAGGGGATACCGTTGTCGTGAAGACGCCGAACGGTACGGTCGAGTACGAGATTGTCGAAGTCAAGCACATCTGATCGGCGCCTGCGGGCGCCATCCCTCGAGGGGATCCTCTGGCAACTGGCCCAGGTTTTCTGGGTCGGTGGCCTGTGGGTGTTCCACGTCGGGTTGGTGCCTGCGCTCAAGGTCAGTGGCCTGGCGCCGCTGCTGGTGCAGGACATCGCCGGGCAGATCGACCGCTGGTTGATCGGTGTGGCGATGCTTGGCCTGCTGATCCAGTTGGCCGTGCTGGCCAGAGTGGACGGCCTGGCGGCCTGGTGGCGGCAGTTCCGGGGCCAGATGCTGTTGCTCGGCCTTGGCGCCTGCGTGGGGTATTACACCTTGCGCTACGGTATTTCCGTGGGCGAGCGCTGGCAGATGTTCTGCTTCCTGGTGCTGGGCTTTTCCGGGATTGTGCTGGTGGCCCAGCCGGTTCCGGTCAAAGTGCGCCGCTAGCCCAGGCTGTCACGGGCGTTGTAGGAGCGGCCTTGTGTCGCGATGGGCTGCGAAGCAGCCCCCTGCGGTATCTGCGGCGAAGCTGGTATCCAGGGGGCTGCTTCGCAGCCCATCGCGACACAAGGCCGCTCCTACAGGTAGCCCGCCGATCCGGGCGCCAAGCCGTTACTTGTAACGGTGGATGTTGGACAGCTGCTTGTTCGGCTGCGGGTTCTTGCGGTAGATCAGGGCTTTCTTGCCGATGGTCTGCACCAGCTCGGCGCGGCCGGCCTTGCACAGCTCGGCAATGGTCTCGGCGCGTTCTTCGCGGTCTTCCGAACGAATCTCGACCTTGATCAGCTCGTGGTCGACCAGGGCGCGCTCCAGTTCGGCAATGACGCCTTCATTCAAACCGTTGCCAGCAACGATCAGGACCGGCTTCAGGTCGTGACCAATGGACTTGTATTGCTTCTTCTGCTCGTTATTGAGCGGCATAATCTGACCCTTTCCGTCTGATTCTGTAAAATTGACCGGCATTTTACCCGAGGGCCACCGGCTCCGCCCAGTCAATCACGACGCATATCATCGAGGTGCCCCGTGGTACAACGTTCCAAAAGCAGCGCCAACTGGCTGCGAGAACACTTCAACGATCCTTTTGTGAAACAGGCGCAAAAGGACGGCTACCGCTCGCGTGCGAGCTACAAACTGCTGGAGATCCAGGAAAAGGACCGGCTGATCCGCCCAGGCATGAGCGTGATCGACCTCGGCGCCGCCCCCGGCGGCTGGTCGCAGGTGACCAGTCGTCTGATTGGTGGCCAGGGACGACTGATCGCTTCCGACATCCTGGAGATGGACTCGATCCCCGACGTGACCTTCATCCAGGGCGATTTCACCCAGGACGAAGTGCTGCAGCGCATCCTCGAGGCGGTCGGCGATTCGCACGTAGACCTTGTGATTTCCGACATGGCCCCCAATATGAGTGGTACGCCCGCGGTGGACATGCCGCGTGCCATGTTCCTCTGCGAGCTGGCCCTCGATCTGGCAACCCGCGTGCTGAAGCCCGGCGGCGATTTCCTGATCAAGATCTTCCAGGGCGAAGGCTTTGACGTATACCTCAAGGACGTGCGCAGCAAGTTCGACAAGGTGCAGATGCGCAAGCCGTCGTCTTCGCGGGACCGTTCCCGCGAGCAGTACCTGCTGGGCCGGGGTTTCAAAGGGGCATGAAAGGTTTCAAGCGGGGTGGCCGATAGTTATTTCCAATCGGCCGCCGCGTCAGGATCGTCCGAACTTCGTGTAGTCTAGCTTTCACAAAGGGTTACAGACGGTGCCTGCGTCTGCGTAGGTAATGTAGTAAGTTAGGGCGATGAATTTCATGCGAGGAACGGCTGCGTCGTGCGCCGACCTCAGAGGGTAGCGAATTGAACGACATGGCAAAGAATCTGATCCTGTGGTTGATCATCGCAGCTGTCCTGGTGACGGTGATGAACAACTTCTCCAGCCCTAACGAGCCGCAGACCCTCAACTATTCCGACTTCATCCAGCAGGTCAAGGATGGCAAGGTCGAGCGCGTGACCGTCGACGGCTACATCATTACCGGCAAGCGCGCCGACGGCGACAACTTCAAGACTGTGCGCCCGGCCATTACCGACAACGGCCTGATCGGTGACCTGGTGGACAACCACGTCATCATCGAAGGCAAGCAGCCCGAGCAGCAGAGCATCTGGACCCAGCTGCTGGTGGCCAGCTTCCCGATCCTGGTGATCATCGCCGTGTTCATGTTCTTCATGCGCCAGATGCAAGGCGGTGCGGGCGGCAAGGGCGGGCCGATGAGCTTCGGCAAGAGCAAGGCGCGCCTGCTGTCCGAAGACCAGGTCAAGACCACCTTGGCAGACGTTGCAGGGTGTGACGAAGCCAAGGAAGAGGTGGGCGAGCTGGTCGAATTCCTGCGCGACCCGGGCAAGTTCCAGCGCCTGGGTGGCCGTATCCCCCGTGGTGTGCTGATGGTCGGCCCACCCGGTACCGGCAAGACCCTGCTGGCCAAGGCCATCGCCGGCGAGGCGAAGGTGCCGTTCTTCACCATTTCCGGTTCCGACTTCGTGGAAATGTTCGTGGGTGTCGGTGCCAGCCGTGTGCGCGACATGTTCGAGCAGGCCAAGAAGCACGCCCCCTGCATCATCTTCATCGACGAGATCGACGCCGTTGGTCGCCACCGTGGCGCCGGCATGGGCGGTGGTCACGACGAGCGTGAGCAAACCCTCAACCAGCTGCTGGTGGAGATGGACGGCTTCGAAATGAACGATGGCATCATCGTCATTGCCGCCACCAACCGTCCGGACGTGCTCGACCCGGCGCTGCTGCGCCCGGGCCGTTTCGACCGCCAGGTGGTGGTCGGCCTGCCGGACATCCGCGGCCGCGAACAGATCCTCAAGGTGCACATGCGCAAGGTGCCGGTCGGCGAGAACGTCAACCCGGCGGTCATTGCCCGTGGTACCCCTGGCTTCTCCGGCGCCGACCTGGCCAACCTGGTCAACGAGGCCTCGCTGTTTGCCGCGCGTGCCAACAAGCGCCTGGTCGAAATGAAAGAGTTCGAGCTGGCCAAGGACAAGATCATGATGGGCGCCGAGCGCAAGACCATGGTCATGTCCGAGAAAGAGAAGCAGAACACCGCCTACCACGAAGCTGGCCATGCCATCGTTGGCCGCCTGGTGCCTGAACACGATCCGGTCTACAAGGTGTCGATCATTCCGCGTGGCCGTGCCTTGGGCGTGACCATGTTCCTGCCGGAAGAAGACCGCTACAGCCTGTCCAAGCGCGCACTGATCAGCCAGATCTGCTCGTTGTACGGCGGCCGTATCGCCGAGGAAATGACCTTGGGCTTCGACGGGGTTACCACTGGTGCGTCCAACGACATCATGCGGGCCAGCCAGATTGCCCGAAACATGGTGACCAAGTGGGGCCTGTCCGAAAAACTCGGCCCGCTGATGTACGCCGAGGAAGAAGGCGAGGTGTTCCTGGGCCGCAGTGCTGCCAGCCAGCATGCCAGCGTTTCCGGCGAAACCGCCAAGCTGATCGACTCGGAAGTTCGCAGCATCATCGACCAGTGCTATGCCACGGCCAAGCAGTTGCTCACCGACAACCGCGACAAGCTCGACGCCATGGCCGAAGCGCTGATGAAGTACGAGACCATCGACGCCGAGCAGATTGACGATATCATGGCCGGCCGTACCCCTCGCGAACCGCGCGATTGGGATGATGACTCTGCTTCGGGCAAGCCTGCTACCCAGGGCGATCGCCCGGAATCGCCGATCGGCGGTCCGGCGGCTCAACACTAAGGGCGTCTATGAGCTCAGTGCAGTACCCGACCCGGTTGCCTTGCGGCAACCGGGTTCTTGATTTGTCGCGTACCCATGTCATGGGTATTCTCAACGTCACCCCCGATTCCTTCTCCGACGGTGGCCGCTTCAACCAGCGCGACGAAGCGTTGCGCCATGCCGAAGCGATGGTTGCCGCTGGCGCCACGCTGATCGACATCGGCGGAGAGTCCACGCGGCCAGGCGCGCGCGCGGTATCGGTGACCGAGGAACTGGAACGGGTGGCGCCCATGGTCGAGGCCATCAACAGCCGCCTCGACGTGGTCATCTCGGTCGATACCTCCACGCCAGCGGTCATGCGAGAAGCGGCGCGCCTCGGTGCCGGGCTGATCAACGACGTACGGGCCCTGGAGCGCGATGGCGCCCTGGACGCTGCTGCAGATACTGGCCTGCCGGTGTGCCTCATGCACATGCGTGGCGAGCCGGGGAACATGCAGGACAACCCCCAGTACCAGGATGTGACCGCCGACGTTGCGCGTTATCTTGAACAGCGGATGGCCGCCTGCGCTGCGGCGGGTATCGACGCTGACCGAATCATCCTTGACCCGGGCTTTGGTTTCGCCAAGACACTGGCGCACAACCTGAGCCTGTTCAAGCACATGGAAGCGCTCTATCGCCTTGGGCGCCCGCTGCTGGTGGGTGTTTCACGCAAGAGCATGATCGGCCTGACGCTGGAACGTCCGGTCGGCGAGCGGTTGTACGGCAGCCTGGCGCTGGCGGCATTGGCCATGACCAAGGGGGCGAGCATCCTGCGTGTCCACGACGTGGCCGAAACCGTTGATGTGGTGCGCATGATCGCTGCGGTGCAGAACGCCGAATAAGAACATTGGAGTCCCTATGAGCAGAAAATACTTTGGTACCGACGGCATCCGTGGCCGTGTCGGCGAATACCCGATCACGCCTGACTTCATGCTGAAGCTCGGCTGGGCCGCCGGCATGGCGTTCCGCAAGCAGGGCCATTGCCGGGTGCTGGTGGGCAAGGACACGCGTATCTCCGGCTACATGTTCGAGTCCGCACTCGAGGCCGGCTTGTCTGCGGCGGGTGCCGACGTGATGCTGCTCGGGCCGATGCCGACGCCGGCCATCGCCTACCTGACGCGTACCTTCCACGCCGAAGCCGGTATCGTCATCAGCGCCTCGCACAACCCGCACGATGACAACGGCATCAAGTTCTTCTCGGGCCAGGGGACCAAGCTGCCCGACGAAGTCGAGCTGATGATCGAAGAGTTGCTCGACCAGCCGATGACCGTGGTCGAGTCGGGCAAACTGGGCAAGGTGTCGCGCATCAACGATGCTGCAGGCCGCTACATCGAGTTCTGCAAGAGCAGCGTGCCCAGCAGCACCAGCTTCGATGGACTCAAGCTGGTGGTCGATTGTGCCCATGGCGCCACCTACAAGGTTGCGCCAAGCGTGTTCCGCGAGCTGGGTGCCGAGGTGACTGTGCTGCACGCGCAGCCGGACGGGCTGAACATCAATGAAAACTGCGGTTCGACCCATATCGAATCGCTGCAGGCCGCTGTGCTGGTAGGGCATGCCGACCTGGGTATCGCTTTCGATGGTGACGGCGACCGGGTACTGATGGTCGACCACACCGGTGCCATCGTCGACGGTGACGAGTTGCTGTTCATCATTGCCCGCGACTTGCAGGACCGTGGCAAGCTGCAGGGCGGTGTGGTAGGTACGCTGATGAGCAACCTGGGCCTGGAGCTTGCGCTGAAGGACCTGGAAATTCCGTTCGTGCGAGCCAAGGTCGGCGACCGTTACGTCATGGCCGAATTGCTGGAGCGTGAGTGGCTGGTCGGTGGTGAAAACTCTGGTCACGTCGTTTGCTGCAACCACACCACTACGGGTGATGCGATCATTGCCGCATTGCAGGTGCTGATGGCGCTCAAACGCCGTGGCGAAACCCTGGCCCAGGCCCGTCAGGCTTTGCGCAAGTGCCCACAGGTGCTGATCAACGTGCGGTATGGCGCCAGCAAGGTCGACCCGCTGCAGCACCCGTCGGTCAAGGAAGCCAGTGCCAAGGTGACCGAAGCGTTGGCTGGCCGTGGTCGCGTGCTGCTGCGCAAATCCGGTACCGAGCCTCTGGTGCGGGTCATGGTCGAGGGTGAGGACGAAAGCCAGGTGCGTGCCCATGCCGAAGCGCTGGCCAAACTGGTCGGCGAAGTTTGTGTCTGAAGGCGCTTGCCAGCGCAGATAGGGTTGGGTACTATCTGCGCCCACTTTGACCGACGAGGTAAAGCATGCGTCGCCCCATGGTAGCTGGTAACTGGAAGATGCACGGTACCCGCGCTAGCGTCGCTGAGCTGACCGAAGGCTTGAGAAATCTGGCCTTGCCGAGCGGAGTGGAAGTCGCGGTGTTCCCGCCGGCCTTGTTCATCAATCAAGTGATCGATGGTCTGGCAGACAAGGGAATCATCGTCGGCGCACAGAATTCTGCAATACAGCCCGAACAGGGCGCGCTGACCGGGGAAGTTGCTCCGGAACAGCTGGTTGAAGCAGGTTGCAAGTTGGTCTTGATTGGTCATTCGGAGCGTCGCCAGATTATTGGTGAGACCGACGAAGTGCTCAATCGCAAGTTTGCAGCTGCCCAGGCCAAAGGTTTGAAGCCAGTGCTTTGCATCGGGGAAACCCTGGAAGAGCGCGAGGCCGGCAAAACGCTCGAAGTTGTCGGGCGTCAACTAAGCAGTATCATCGAAACATTCGGTGTTAAGGCTTTTGCCAGTGCAGTAATTGCCTATGAGCCTGTATGGGCCATCGGCACCGGCCTTACGGCCACGCCACAGCAGGCTCAGGATGTGCACGCAGCCATCCGCAGCCAGCTGGCGGCAGAAGATGCTGAAGTGGCTGCGAAGGTGCAGCTGCTCTACGGCGGCAGCGTGAAGGCGGCCAATGCGGCCGAACTGTTCGGCATGCCGGATATCGATGGGGGGCTCATTGGTGGGGCTTCCCTGAACGCAGACGAATTCGGTGCAATTTGTCGCGCCGCAGGAAACTGAACAAATGCTGGAAACAGTCATCGTTGTTTTTCATCTGTTGGCAGCGCTGTCGCTTGTAGTGCTGGTTCTGTTGCAACAGGGTAAGGGTGCGGAAGCAGGTGCATCTTTCGGCGCGGGTGCTTCAAATACCGTGTTCGGGAGCCAGGGTTCTGCAACGTTCCTGAGTAAATTAACTGCTGTACTCGCTGCCACTTTCTTTTTGACAGCACTTGGGTTAGGATACTTCGCGAAGCAACAAGCTCACCAGCTTAGCCAAGCAGGTCTTCCAGATCCAGCAGTGCTAGAAGTGAAAGAGCCGCAGAAACCGGCAGTTAATGATGATGTACCGGTGCTCCAGCAGCAGAAGAGCGAAACCACCACTAACACTGGTGATGTACCTCCTCCGGCACAAGAGCAGAAGTAACGGGTTTCAAGTAGTAGTATTGCCGAGGTGGTGGAATTGGTAGACACGCAACCTTGAGGTGGTTGTGCCCATAGGGTGTAGGGGTTCGAGTCCCCTTCTCGGTACCAATTAAAGCTTGAGAGCCCGCTTTAGCGGGCTTTCTTGCAGGTGAAGGTTCGGATTTGACCCTCGAGAGGGTTCGGTCTTATACTTTTGCCCCAGCTTTGTCGCGGGGTGGAGCAGCTTGGTAGCTCGTCGGGCTCATAACCCGAAGGTCGTTGGTTCAAATCCAGCCCCCGCAACCAGCTTCAGCGGAGCCCCTTTTCAGGGGCTTTTTGCTAACCGAACAGTTTTCGGCGTCGTTGTCCAACGGCGCTTTCAGGGATGGGCGCTTCGCCCATTTTTTATTTGCACAGCATGCACGAGGGGGTTCAGGTGTCGAGCAAGCTAGAACAGTTGCAGGCCTTGTTGGCCCCGGTTGTCGAGGGTCTGGGCTATCAATGCTGGGGGATCGAATACGTTTCCCAGGGTAAGCATTCGGTACTGCGCATCTACATCGACAAGGAAGGCGGTATCCTGGTGGACGACTGCGAAGCGGTCAGCCGTCAGGCCAGCGCAATCCTCGATGTAGAAGATCCGATCAGCAGTGAGTACACCCTCGAGGTGTCTTCTCCAGGCATGGATCGCCCACTGTTCACTCTGGAACAGTTTGCCTCGCATGCCGGCGAACAAGTGAAGATCAAGCTGCGCTCACCCTTCGAGGGTCGTCGTAACTTCCAGGGCCTTCTCCGTGGTGTGGAGGAGCAGGATGTGGTGGTCCAGGTGGACAATCAGGAATTCCTGTTGCCGATCGACTCGATCGACAAGGCCAATATTATTCCCAGTTTTGACTGAGACGTGCCGGGCCCGGCGGATTATCCGGGCCCAATGGCTTGCGCAAGGCGAGGCGTACGATGAGCAAAGAAGTACTGCTGGTTGTTGAATCGGTATCCAACGAAAAAGGTGTACCGCCCGGCGTCATTTTCGAAGCGCTGGAAGTGGCCCTGGCCACTGCAACCAAAAAACGTTTTGAAGACGAAGTCGACCTGCGTGTGGAAATCAACCGCCACACCGGTAGCTACGAGACCTTCCGTCGCTGGACCGTGGTCGACGAAGCCGATCTTGATGATCCGGCGATCGAGACCTGGCTGGACAAGATCAAGGACACCCACCCTGAAGCCAAGGTCGGTGACGTGATCGAAGAGAAGATCGAGTCGATCGAGTTCGGTCGTATCGCCGCCCAGACCGCCAAGCAGGTCATCGTGCAGAAGGTCCGTGAGGCCGAGCGTGCCCAGGTGGTGGATGCCTACCGCGAGCGCGTTGGCGAGATCATCTCCGGCACCGTCAAGAAGGTTACCCGCGACAACGTCATCGTTGACCTGGGCAACAACGCCGAGGCCCTGCTGGCCCGCGAAGACATCATTCCGCGTGAAACCTTCCGTGTTGGCGTGCGCCTGCGTGCGCTGCTCAAGGAAATTCGCACCGAAAACCGTGGCCCACAGCTGATCCTGTCGCGCACCGCGCCGCAGATGCTGATCGAGCTTTTCCGCATTGAAGTGCCGGAAATTGCCGAGGGCCTGATCGAAGTCATGGCTGCTTCCCGTGATCCGGGTTCGCGAGCCAAGATCGCCGTCCGCTCCAAGGACAAGCGCATCGACCCGCAAGGTGCCTGTATCGGCATGCGTGGTTCGCGCGTCCAGGCCGTATCCGGGGAGCTGGGTGGTGAGCGTGTGGATATCGTCCTGTGGGACGATAACCCGGCGCAGTTCGTCATCAACGCCATGTCGCCGGCTGAAGTCGCGGCGATCATCGTTGATGAAGATGCCCATGCCATGGACATCGCCGTCGCCGAGGACAACCTGGCCCAGGCCATTGGCCGTGGCGGTCAGAACGTTCGCCTGGCCAGTCAGCTGACCGGCTGGACCCTGAACGTGATGACCGAGAAGGACATCCAGGCCAAGCAGCAGGCCGAAACCGGTGACATCCTGCGCAATTTCATCGATGAACTGGAAGTCGACGAGGAGCTGGCCCAAGTGCTGGTCGACGAAGGCTTCACCAGCCTCGAAGAAATTGCCTACGTACCGTTGGAAGAAATGCTCAACATCGATGGCTTTGACGAAGAGATCGTCAACGAGCTCCGCGCTCGAGCCAAGGACCGTTTGTTGACCAAGGCCATCGCTACCGAAGAAAAACTGGCAGATGCCCACCCAGCCGAAGACCTGCTCTCCCTCGAGGGCATGGACAAGGACCTGGCGGCGGAACTGGCGGTGCGCGGCGTGGTTAACCGCGAAGACCTGGCCGAGCAGTCGATTGACGATCTGCTCGACATCGACGGCATCGACGAAGAGCGTGCCGGCAAGTTGATCATGGCCGCCCGAGCCCACTGGTTCGAGTAATTAGGCGCGGCCTGAGGAGAGAAGTGCATGACGCAAGTCACGGTGAAAGAACTGGCCCAAGAGGTCGAGGCACCGGTAGAGCGCCTGCTGCAGCAGATGCGTGAGGCAGGTCTGCCGCACACCGACGCCGGTCAGGTAGTGACCGACAATGAGAAGCAGACCCTGCTGACTCATTTGAAGAGCAGCCACAAGAGCAAGGCGGAAGAGCCGCGCAAGATTACCTTGCAGCGCAAAACCACCAGCACCCTGCGTGTCGCCGGTAGCAAGAGCATCAGCGTAGAAGTACGCAAGAAGAAAGTATTCGTGCAGCGCAGCCCGGAAGAAATCCAGGCTGAGCAGAAGCGTGAGCTGGAAGAGCGTCGCGCGGCCGAAAACGCCGCTCGCGAGAAGGTCGAGGCCGAAGTTCGCCAGCGCAACGAAGAGCAGGCTCGCCGTCAGGCTGCCGAAACCGCTGCTGCCGCACCTGCACCTGCTGCCAAGCCAGAGCCGGCACCTGCCGCTGCCCCGGCCCCGGTAGTTGCCGACGCCCCGGCCTCCGAAGACGCCGCAGCCCGTGCTGCCGAGCGCAAGAAGGACGAAGCCCGTCGCAACGAAGGTCGCACCCGTGACGAAGACCGTCGTGGTGGCGAGCGTCGTGGCGAGGCCCCGCGCGTGTCGATCAAGGTCAAGGTCAAGGAGAAGGAAAAGGCTCCGACGCCTCGTGCCGCGCCGCGCACCACCGATGAAGAGAGCGATGGCGTACGCCGTGGCCGCGGTGGCAAGAGCAAGCTGAAGAAGCGCAACCAGCACGGCTTCCAGAACCCGACCGGTCCGGTCATTCGTGACGTGACCATCGGCGAGACCATCACCGTCTCGGAACTGGCCCAGCAGATGTCGGTCAAGGCCGCTGAAGTGGTCAAGTTCATGTTCAAGCTGGGTACCCCGGTCACCATCAACCAGGTGCTCGACCAGGAAACCGCTCAGCTGGTCGCCGAAGAACTGGGCCACAAGGTGACCCTGGTCAGCGATACCGCCCTGGAAGACTCCCTGGCCGAATCGCTGAAGTTCGAAGGCGAAGTCGAATCGCGTGCACCGGTCGTTACCGTCATGGGTCACGTTGACCACGGTAAGACCTCGCTGCTCGACTACATCCGTCGTGCCAAGGTTGCCGCAGGCGAAGCCGGTGGTATTACCCAGCACATCGGTGCCTACCACGTGGAAACCGACCGCGGCATGGTCACCTTCCTCGACACCCCGGGCCACGCTGCGTTCACCGCAATGCGTGCCCGTGGTGCCAAGGCCACCGACATCGTCATCCTGGTGGTGGCAGCGGACGACGGCGTGATGCCGCAAACGCGCGAAGCCGTTCAGCATGCCAAGGCAGCTGGCGTTCCGCTGGTGGTCGCGGTGAACAAGATCGACAAGCCGGGTGCCGATATCGACCGCATCCGTAACGAGCTGGCCGTCGAAGGCGTGACCTCCGAGGACTGGGGTGGTGACACGCCGTTCGTCAAGGTTTCGGCGAAGATGGGTACCGGTGTCGACGAGCTGCTCGAAGCCGTCCTGCTGCAGGCCGAGATCCTCGAGCTGACCGCAACCCCGACCGCTCCAGGTCGTGGCGTGGTCGTCGAATCGCGCCTGGACAAGGGCCGTGGTCCGGTGGCTACCATCCTGGTTCAGGACGGTACCCTGCGTCAGGGCGACATGGTCCTGTGCGGTTCCAACTATGGCCGCGTGCGTGCCATGCTCGACGAGAACGGCAAGCCTGTGAAGGAAGCCGGCCCGTCGATCCCGGTCGAGATTCTCGGCCTGGACGGTACCCCGGAAGCCGGTGACGAGCTGTCGGTGGTCGCCGACGAGAAGAAGGCCCGTGAAGTGGCCCTGTTCCGTCAAGGCAAGTACCGCGAGGTCAAGCTGGCCCGTGCTCACGCCGGCAAGCTGGAAAACATCTTCGAGACCATGGGTCAGGAAGAGAAGAAGACCCTCAACATCGTCCTCAAGACCGACGTGCGTGGTTCCCTGGAAGCACTGCAGGGTTCGCTGTCGGGCCTGGGCAACGACGAAGTTCAGGTGCGCGTGATCGGTGGCGGCGTCGGTGGTATCACCGAAAGCGATGCCAACCTGGCGCTGGCTTCGAATGCAGTACTGTTCGGCTTCAACGTGCGTGCCGATGCCGGCGCGCGCAAGATCGTCGAGCAGGAAGGTCTGGATATGCGTTACTACAACGTGATCTACGACATCATCGAAGACGTCAAGAAGGCCCTGACCGGCATGCTCGGCAGCGATGTTCGCGAGAACATCCTGGGTGTCGCCGAAGTGCGTGACGTGTTCCGTTCGCCGAAGTTCGGCGCCATCGCTGGCTGTATGGTCATCGAGGGTACCGTGTACCGCAACCGTCCGATCCGCGTACTGCGCGAAGACGTTGTGATCTTCGAAGGCGAGCTGGAATCGCTGCGTCGCTTCAAGGATGACGCCTCCGAAGTCCGTTCGGGCATGGAGTGCGGTATTGGCGTGAAGAGCTACAACGACGTCAAGGTCGGCGACAAGATCGAAGTCTTCGAGAAAGTCCAGGTGGCTCGTACCCTGTAAGGGGCGAGCGTGGTGCAGGCCCCGCCCCAGGGCGGCTGGCAGCACCTCTGAAGGTAGCGCCCGGTCAGGCTTCAGCCTGACCGGGCGTTTGCCGCTTTAAGTTACAGGTAGCAAGAATGGCAAAAGAATATAGCCGTACCCAACGCATCGGCGACCAGATGCAGCGCGAGCTGTCGGAGCTGATCCGCCGTGAAGTCAAAGACCCACGCGTCGGCCTGGTGACCATCACGGCCGTCGACGTCAGCCGCGACCTTGGCCACGCCAAGGTGTTCATCACCGTTATGGGCGCGGACGGCAGCGACGCCGTACCGCAGACCCTCAAGGCCCTGACCAGCGCCGCAAGCTTCCTGCGCCTGCACCTGGGCCGGGTAATGCAACTGCGCAGCGTGCCGCAACTGCATTTCCACTTCGACGAAAGCGTCAGCCGTGGTGCCCACCTGTCGGCACTGATCGAGCGCGCGGTCGCCGAAGACCGTCAGCACAAGGATGCCGACCAGCCGGACACCGAGGAGTAAGCGGTGGCCCAGGTCAAACGTATCCGCCGCAACGTCAGCGGCATCATCCTGCTCGACAAGCCGCTGGGCTTCACTTCCAACGCTGCGCTGCAAAAGGTGCGCTGGCTGCTCAATGCGGAGAAGGCCGGCCACACCGGCAGCCTCGACCCGTTGGCCACCGGCGTGCTGCCGCTGTGCTTTGGCGAGGCGACCAAGTTTTCGCAGTACCTGCTCGATTCGGACAAGGGCTACGAAACGGTCATGCAGATGGGGCAGACGACCAACACCGGCGATGCCGAAGGTGAAGTGCTGCAGACCCGCGAAGTGACCGTTGGTCGTGCCGACATCGAGGCACTGCTGCCGCGTTTTCGCGGCCAGATCAGCCAGATACCGCCGATGTACTCGGCGCTCAAGCGTGACGGCCAGCCACTGTACAAGCTGGCACGTGCAGGAGAGGTAGTGGAGCGCGAGGCGCGTTCTGTTACTATTGGCCGCTTGGAGTTGCTCGAGTGCGAAGGCACCCGTGCACGGCTGAGCGTAGGATGCAGCAAAGGCACCTATATCCGCACCCTGGTGGAGGATATCGGCGAAGCCCTTGGCTGCGGCGCCTATGTCGCCGAGCTGCGCAGGACCCAGGCCGGGCCCTTCGTGCTGGCACAGACGGTCACCCTCGAGGAACTCGAACAGGCCCACGCCGAAGGTGGTAACGAAGCGCTCGACCGCTTCCTGATGCCTTCGGACAGCGGCCTGCAGGACTGGCCACTGGTGTGCCTGTCCGAGCACAGTGCCTTCTACTGGCTGCATGGCCAGGCGGTACGCGCGCCGGACGCACCCCAATTTGGCATGGTCCGGGTACAGGATCACAATGCACGCTTCATCGGTATCGGTGAAGTGAGCGAAGACGGGCGCATTGCGCCGCGTCGGCTGATTCGGTCGGAATGACCGAAACCGTAGGGCCAGGCAACCGCCAAACCCCACGGCAACAAGGGTGGCTGTCAGTAGGCACGGTCACACCTTTTTTATTAATACAGGGATTTGTCCCTGGCCTATTGGACCCCGCGTGCGGGATCCGTTATCAGGAGAAGCCACATGGCCCTCAGCGTTGAAGAAAAAGCTCAGATCGTTGCCGAATACCAGCAAGCCGCCGGCGATACCGGTAGCCCGGAAGTGCAGGTTGCTCTGCTGACCGCCAACATCAACAAGCTGCAAGGCCACTTCAAGGCCAACGACAAAGACCACCACTCCCGTCGTGGTCTGATCCGTATGGTCAACCAGCGTCGTAAGCTGCTGGATTACCTGAAGGGCAAAGACACCACTCGTTACAGCGCCCTGATCGGTCGCCTGGGTCTGCGTCGCTAATAGCGGCCTGGCCAGTGGTGTGCATGGCGTGTCGCAGGCTTCGGCAGGGCTGTTTTGCAGTGCTGCCGTTGGACACGCCACGCGTATCTCCGAGGTTGGCAGCCTGGCAATGCTGAGCGGATCTTCCGTTTGGTGCCAGGCTCCCAGCCTCGTGTTGTATCTGGACGGTCAATGGGGCCGATTCCCCGTTCTGCCCAAGAATTCGCAAGAAACCAGTTCCCCCAGAGCCACTGAAAAAAGGTAGGAAACCGTGAACCCGGTAATCAAGAAATTCCAGTTCGGTCAATCGACCGTTACTCTCGAAACGGGCCGCATTGCCCGTCAGGCAACCGGCGCCGTGCTGGTTACCGTCGACAACGACGTCACCGTGCTGGTGACCGTGGTCGGTGCCAAACAGGCCGATCCAGGCAAGGGCTTCTTCCCGCTGTCGGTCCACTACCAGGAAAAGACCTACGCCGCCGGCAAGATCCCGGGTGGCTTCTTCAAGCGTGAAGGCCGTCCTTCCGAGAAAGAGACGCTGACCTCGCGCCTGATCGACCGTCCGATCCGCCCGCTGTTCCCAGAAGGCTTCATGAACGAAGTGCAGGTCGTCTGCACCGTGGTTTCCACCAGCAAGAAGACCGACCCGGACATCGCCGCGATGATCGGTACCTCGGCTGCCCTGGCCATTTCCGGCATTCCGTTCGAAGGCCCGATCGGCGCCGCCCGCGTTGCCTTCCACGAAAGCACCGGCTACCTGCTGAACCCGACCTACGAGCAACTGGCTGCCTCGAGCCTGGACATGGTCGTTGCCGGTACCGAGTCGGCAGTACTGATGGTTGAATCGGAAGCCAAGGAGCTGACCGAAGACCAGATGCTGGGCGCCGTGCTGTTCGCCCACGACGAATTCCAAGCCGTGATCCAGGCCGTCAAGGAACTGGCCGCCGAAGCCGGCAAGCCAACCTGGGACTGGCAGCCAGCCCCGGCCAACACCGAGCTGATGAACCTGGTGCGTGCCGAGTTCGGCGAAGCCGTTTCGCAGGCCTACACCATCACCCAGAAGGCCGACCGCTACAACCGCCTGGGCCAGCTGCGCGACGAGGCCGTTGCCCGTCTGAGCAACGAAGAGACCGGCCCGTCCGCCGGTGCCATCAAAGAGATCTTCGGCGAGCTGGAATACCGCACCGTCCGCGAGAACATCGTCAACGGCAAGCCGCGTATCGACGGCCGTGACACTCGCACCGTGCGCCCGCTGAACATCGAAGTCGGCGTTCTGCCGAAAACCCACGGTTCGGCACTGTTCACCCGTGGCGAGACCCAGGCCCTGGTCGTCGCGACCCTGGGTACTGCCCGTGACGCGCAGTTGCTGGACACCCTGGAAGGCGAGAAGAAAGACGCCTTCATGCTGCACTACAACTTCCCACCGTTCTCGGTAGGTGAGTGCGGCCGCATGGGCGGCGCTGGCCGTCGTGAAATCGGCCACGGCCGCCTGGCCCGTCGTGGCGTGCAGGCCATGCTGCCGAGCGACAGCGAGTTCCCGTACACCATCCGCGTGGTTTCGGAAATCACCGAATCCAACGGTTCCAGCTCCATGGCTTCGGTGTGTGGTGCTTCCCTGGCCCTGATGGACGCCGGCGTGCCGATGAAGGCGCCGGTTGCCGGTATCGCCATGGGCCTGGTCAAGGAAGGTGACAAGTTCGCCGTCCTGACCGACATCCTGGGTGACGAAGACCACCTGGGCGACATGGACTTCAAGGTAGCCGGTACCGCCAAAGGCGTCACCGCGCTGCAGATGGACATCAAGATCAACGGCATCACCGAAGAGATCATGGAAATCGCCCTGGGCCAGGCCCTGGAAGCGCGCCTGAACATCCTCGGCCAGATGAACCAGATCATCGCCCAGTCGCGCAGCGAGCTGTCGGCCAACGCCCCGACCATGATCGCGATGAAGATCGACACCGACAAGATTCGTGACGTCATCGGCAAGGGCGGCGCCACCATCCGCGCCATCTGCGAAGAGACCAAGGCTTCGATTGATATCGAAGACGACGGCTCGATCAAGATCTTCGGCGAAACCAAGGAAGCGGCAGATGCTGCCAAGCAGCGCATCCTGGGCATCACCGCCGAGGCCGAGATCGGCAAGATCTACGTCGGCAAGGTCGAGCGCATCGTCGACTTCGGCGCCTTCGTCAACATCCTGCCGGGCAAGGACGGCCTGGTGCACATCTCCATGCTGAGCGATGCTCGCGTCGAGAAAGTCACCGACGTGCTCAAGGAAGGCCAGGAAGTCGAAGTACTGGTACTGGACGTGGATAACCGCGGCCGTATCAAGCTGTCGATCAAGGACGTTGCCGCGGCCAAGGCCTCGGGCGTCTAAGCGACTGCCAAGCAATGGAAAAGGGCCCTTCGGGGCCCTTTTTTCATGGCCGCAAGGGGACCTTTTGCGGACTTGCATCTTGCATGCAGGTTTACCGTGCAGATTGCAAAATGCACGACCCCGAGCGCTTTCTGATGTTTGTAACTCATTGATTTGTAAAGGAACAAGCGAAACGGTAAAGCTGGCATAGCGCATGCAACTACTCTTGTACCTGTCGCCAGGACCTACGGCGCAGACCTTTCGAAAAACAGGAGTGACCCACATGAAGAAGTTCGCCATTGCTGCCGCTACTGCTACCGCTCTGACCCTGACCATGGCTAACGCGGCATTCGCCCAGCAATCCACCCAAGCCCCGATGACGCTGGCGGCCGGTGAGGTGACCAAAACCAAGGAAGCGGCCTCCGACACCTGGATCACCACCAAGGTGAAAGCTGACCTGATGACCGAGAAAGGTGTGCCTGGAAGCGATATCAAGGTCGAAACCAACAAAGGCGTCGTGTCGCTGTCCTCTGACACGCCGGTGACCTCTGCACAGAAAGAGATGGCGATTTCCATCGCCAAGAAGATCAAAGGCGTACAGGCTGTTTCGGCTGATGGTCTGAAAGCCGAATAAGGAATGTCCCGTCGGCCAAAGGGACTTGGCCACCTCTTTCGGAAGGGGCCGCTGTGCGGCCCCTTTTCAATTACAGCATCGGGTTGCGTGACAGCACATCGCTTTCGAAGCATTCCTGCTCGATGATCAATGGCTCCACCAACGGGCGGCTGTCGCGAAAATGCGCCGTGCGGGTATGCGCTTCATAGGCAGCGTCGTCACGGTAGATCTCGTACAGGTAGATCACCTCCGGGTCGACCCGGTCCTGTGCCACATCGAAGACCAGACAACCGGGCTCGGTAGCAACGGAAGCCTCGGCATTGGCTTTGATCGCGGCCAGGAAGGCCTCCACGCAACCGCGTTTCACGCGGGTCTTGATGAACAGGCTATACACAAGGCGTTCCTTTTGTTTTAAATTCGTTTTCGAATTGTATACAAAAAAGGAGCCCTGCCAATGTCCGAATTGCCTGCCCGTCCTGGTCGCTTGAACGGCCTGCGCCACATTGCCTTGCTGGTACCCAACCTGGAGGAGTGCGAGCGCTTCTACGTCGATGTGCTGGGCATGGAAGTGCTGAATCGCGCCAACGAGGACCTGGTGTACCTGACCTGTGGTAACGACAACCTGTCGCTGGGGCGTGGGGCAGGGGCGGCCAATGGCTTGCAGACCCTCGACCACTATGGGTTCATCGTCGACAGCGTGGAGGAGCTGGAGGCTTGGTACCAGTACTTCAAGGCGCGTGGCGTGACCTTGCTCGACAAGCCGTTCAACCACGGTGACGGCGCGCGCAGCTTCCACCTGTTGGACCCGGCCGGGAACAAGGTGCAGCCGCTGTATCACCCGGCGGTGTCGGGGCAGCGGTTGGTCCAATAGCTTATTACGCGGGCATTGTAGGAGCGGCCTTGTGTCGCGAAAGGGCCGCTAAGCGGCCCCCGGTCCCTAGCACTGACGCAATGGCTGAGGCCGCTTCGCAGCCCTTTCGCGACGCAAGGCCGCTCCTACAGATCCGCGGCCAGGCTGCTATCTACTCAGCATCCAGGTGCATCGGCGTTACCACCCGCCCATCACTCTCGGCCTGCCCCAGGTTGGTATCGATGAAATACACCCGGTCATCTTCCAGCTGGCCTTTGTCGACCAGGTAATCCTTGATGCTGCTGGCCCGTTCCTGGCCCAGCGTGCGTAGCAGCGCAGTGCTCTCGGCCCACGACTTGATCACGGCCTCGCGCAACTTGGCAGTGCGCTCTTCGCGGCCCAGTTGCTCCCATTCGGCAGGTGGTTGCTGCTTCAGGCGGTTGCGGTAGATACCTTCGAGCATCGCCGGTTTGTCACTCTCATCGACCACCAGCATGGACGCATTGGCCGGCACCTTGTCACCCCGGCGTTGCAGGATCTTGTACCAGGTAGCCTGGTATTCGCGTTCCAGCCGTTGCTGGGCGATCAGCGGGCCGTCGCTGGCCTGGGCGCTGGTGCCTTCGATTTCCAGGCGCAGCTCCGGGCGTTCCTTCAGCGCCGAAGCCAGCTTGTCCAGCGAGGCCTGGGCGTCCTGGCCTAGCTCGCTGGAGCCCGGGGCGAAGGCCACGCTGCCCAGGTCCTCAGAGCCACCGCCGCTCACCAGCCCGCCAATGAACTTGAATGGCGCCTGTGCTGCGCGCAGCACCAGGTTGCGCAGGGTCTGCCAGACGATCGGCATTATGCTGAACTGCGGGTTGTTGAGGTCGCCGGACACCGGCAGCTCGATCGAGATCTTGCCCTCGGTATCCTTCAGCAGCGCCACCGCCAGACGGATCGGCAGGTCCACTGCATCCGGGCTGTCGACCTTCTCGCCCAACTGCAGCTGTTCTACCACCACCTTGTTCTCGGCCTTGAGCTGGCCATTGGTGATCAGGTAGTGCAAGTCGAGGTTGAGCCGGCCCTTGCGGATGCGGAAACCGGCGAACTTGCCAGAATAAGGCGTCAGGGTGGTCAGCTCGACGCGCCTGAAACTGGTGGCGATGTCCAGGCTGGCCAGCGGGTTGAACGGGTTGAGTGCACCTTTGATGGTGACCGGTGCGTAGCGATCGACCTTACCCTTCACATCGACCTTGGCCGGTACCGGCTTGCGGTTGTCGATGGTGCCGATCCGGCCGTTGAGCTGCTGGATGGCGGTGGCGAAGTTGGGTGTGAGGGACAGGTCGGCGAAGTTGGCCGAACCGTCGTTGATGTCGATCTGGCCGATGTGGATGCCCAACGGCTTGTCGCCGCTGGCAGTGGCCGGCTTGGCCGAGGCCGGTGCCGAACTCGGGGCGCCGGCCGGCTGCGGGATCAGCAAGTCGTTGATGTTGGTGGTGCGGTCTTCGTTGATGATGAAGCGCGCATAGGGCTGCAGCAGGGTGACCTTGTCGATCGACAGCGCGTCGCCATGGACATAGGACAGACCGTCGACATTCACCTGCTGCCATTTGACGAAATCGCGGCTCTTGATGGTATCGAGGGTGTGCAGCTGGCTCACCTGTGCCTTGCCGGTGACGCTGAAGGCCAGCGGTGCGGTGGTCTTCAGGTCGACACTGAGGTCGCTGGAAAGCATGCCGCTGCGCAGTTCCAGCAGGATGAACGGGCTGATATAGGCCTGCGCCACGCGCAGGTCGATGTCGCGGGTGCTGACGTCCAGCTTGGCCCAGATCGGCGCCAGGTTGACCTGGCCGGTTGCCTGCAGCTTGCCTTGTCTTCCCACGCCGGTGTCGAGCTTGAGCCTGAAGGGGGACTGGTTGAGGCTGTCGAAGCCTTGCAGGTCAGCGTTGAGCGGGCCCACGTCGAGGGCCACCGGCTCTTTCTGCGTACGGTCTGCCAGGTGCACCAGGTAATTGCGCAGCTGTACGTCCTTGAGCAGTACCTGCCAGGGCTTGCTCGGCGCTTTCGCCGCTTGTTCCTTGGGGGTGGGCTCGGCGGCGGCCGGTTCGGCCTTTTCCTTCGGCGTGGCCTTGGCCGGCTGGCTGGCGAACAGCTTCTGCCAGTCGAGCTGGCCGTCCTTTTCCAGCGCCGCCCAGGTCTCCAGTTTTTCGCTGCGGATCTTGCCCACGGTGACCAGCTGCTTGACCAGGTCGACCGAGGTTTCGCTCACCTCCAGGCTGGCCAGGCGAGCCAGCGGGCGGCCATCCGGCGCCTTGATGGCGAACGGTGCGATACGTAGCGAGGCGTTGTCCAGCAGCAGTTCGGTCTGCTTGGCGAGGTTGAGTTTGTAATGGGTATCGAGGCTGACCACACCCTCTTCCAGCACCAGTGGCACGGCATCGCGTACATAGGGCCAGAACGCCTTCATCTTGCCTTCGGTGATTTTCAGCGTGCCCTCGGAGGCGATCGGCGCCAGGCTCAGTGTGCCTTTCCAGTCGATGCGCCCGCCATTGGGGCCATTCGCCACCAGGGTCATGTCGGCATTGTCGTTGGGCAAGGTGCTGAGGTTTTTCAGCTCCAGGTTCATGTTGTCGTAGAGGAATTCGATCGGCTCGCTCCGGCGCAGGTCTTCGAAGTGCAGGTAGCCTTCGCTGAGCTTGATGCTGGCGATGCGCAGCGGGAACGGGTCGCTGGGCGGCTCGTCGGGCTTGGCCTGGCTGGCGGGTAGCTTGAACAGGCGAGTCAGGTTGAGCGTACCGTCCTTGGCGAACAGCACTTCGTTGCGCGGCTTGACCAGTTCCACTGCCTCCAGATGCAGTGCGCCGCTCCACAGGCTGTCGAGCGAGAGGTTGGCATACAGCCGGTCGAAGCCGACCTGCTCCTTGCCAGGCTCGCCGATCTGCAGGCCCCAGACAGTCAGTTCGAGGCTGAAGGGGTTGAGCTCGATTCGTTCGAGGTGGGCAGGCACGGTCGCGTACTGAGCCAACTGCTGGTTGGCGATGCGCAGCGCGACACCGGGAAGGACGAGAAAGCCAAGAAGGCTGTAGAGGGCTACCAGGGCCAGCAGTGCGCCTGCGGCGCGAGTCAATCCTTTGTACATGTGTCGCTTCGTCTGTCTAAGCAGGAGAGCTTGGAGTATGGCACGTTAAATCAGTTCCGCTGAGGCGACCATTTGTCCTTATTCGATGCCCATGCGCCGTTTCGCCCGCTGCGCCGAGCCGTTACGCATTGCCCAGCGCAGCAGCGGCGCGGTGCGTCGCAGGCCCAGGCGGATCATGCGCCGCTGCAGCGGGCCGTGCTGCAGGCCGAGCATGGCCTGGGCCCAAGCAGGTAGCAGGTCGAGGCCAGCGTGCAGCATCAGCTTGCCCACCGGCTGTGCCAGGCGGCTGGGGGCGGGGGCGTCGAGCAGGATATCGAGCACCTGGAGGCTGCGGGCATCGCAAAGCAACTGCGGGCGCATACGCAGCAGGTAATCCTCGACCTGCTGGCGCGAGCGCGGCACGTTGCGCGCACCCAGGCGCTCGGCAATCAGCGCGATCTCTGCGTAATAGGCGTCCTGTTCGGCATCTGCAAGGTGCGGGTTGCAGTAACGCAGGTGGGCACTCAGGAAGCTGCTGACTTCGGCCACATGCACCCAGGTCAGCAAGTCCGGGTCGCTGGCCGCATAAGGGCGGCCGTCCGGCGCGGTACCGGTTACCTGCAGGTGGATGGTGCGGACCTTGTCGATCAGCCATTCGGCATCGCCGGTGGCGCCGAAGGTGGTGCCGGAAATGAACTGGCTGGTACGGCGCAGGCGCCCGAGCAGGTCTTCACGGAAATTGGAGTGGTCCCACACCCCGGCCAGGGCCAGCGGGTGCAGGAGCTGCAGCATGAGGGCGCTGATGCCACCGACCAGCATGCTCGGGAAGTCGCCATGTACCCGCCAGCTGATGCTGTGCGGGCCGAACAGGCCAGGGTCGCCCTTGGGGGATTCCAGGTCGAGCTGGCCGAGGGCCAGCCCGGTAAGGCTCATGACCTGGGTTTCGATGCGGCGGCGAAGGGCTTCCATGGCGACCTGCGAGGCAGGGCGGCCACGCACAGCGGCCGCCGGTTACTGGTTGAGGCGTTTGTCGATCAGGCCCTGCACCACGCTGGGGTCGGCCAGGGTCGAGGTATCGCCCAGGTTGTCCAGCTCGTTGCAGGCGATCTTGCGCAGTATACGCCGCATGATCTTGCCTGAGCGTGTCTTGGGCAGTGCCGGGGCCCACTGGATCAGCTCGGGTTTGGCGAAACTGCCGATTTCCTTGCTGACCAAAGCCAGTAGCTCGGCCTTGAGTGCCTCGTCCGGTGTTACCCCGTTCATCGTCGTGACGAAGGCGTACACCCCCTGGCCCTTGAGGTCGTGGGGGTAACCAACCACGGCCGCTTCGGCAACGCTGTCATGCAGCACCAATGCGCTTTCCACCTCGGCGGTACCGATGCGGTGCCCGGATACATTGATCACGTCGTCGATGCGCCCGGTGATCCAGTAGTCGCCATCGGCATCGCGGCGAGCGCCATCGCCGGTGAAGTAGTAGCCGGGCATGGGCTTGAAGTAGGTGTCGACCATGCGCTGGTGGTCGCCATAGACACTGCGGATCTGCCCTGGCCAGCTGGCCTTGATGACCAGCAAGCCGGCACCCGGGCCTTCGATCAGCTTGCCCTTGTCATCCAGCAGCACCGGTTGCACGCCGAACATGGGCTGGCTGGCGCAGCCGGGCTTGAGTACCTGCGAGCCGGGCAGCGGGGTAATCATGATGCCGCCGGTTTCGGTTTGCCACCAGGTATCGACGATGGGGCAGCGCTTCTGGCCAACGGCTTCGAAATACCATTCCCAGGCTTCCGGGTTGATCGGCTCGCCGACGCTGCCGAGCAGGCGCAGGCTCTGGCGTGAGGTGCCCTGCAGCGGCCCGTCGCCTTCGCGCATCAGGGCGCGCAAGGCGGTTGGGGCGGTGTAGAAGATGTTCACCTTGTGCTTGTCCACCACCTGCCAGAAGCGCGAGGTGTCGGGGTAGTTGGGCACCCCTTCGAACATCAGCGAGATCGCGCCATTGGCCAGCGGGCCATAGACGATGTAGCTGTGGCCGGTGACCCAGCCGACGTCGGCAGTGCACCAGAACACCTCGCCATCACGGTAGTCGAACACCACCTTGAAAGTAAGGGTGGCCTGCAGCAGGTAGCCGCCAGTGGTATGCAGCACGCCCTTGGGTTTGCCGGTGCTGCCGGAGGTATACAGGATGAACAGTGGGTCTTCGGCCTCCATCGGCTCGACAGGGCAATCGTCGCCGGCCTTTTCCGTCGCCTCGTGATACCAGAGATCGCGGCCTTCGGCCCAGGCGACATCAGCGCCAGTGCGGCGTACCACGAACACGCTGCCGACTGCAGGGCAACTGGCCAGGGCCTTGTCGACATTGTGTTTCAGCGGGATGCGCTTGCCGCCGCGCACGCCTTCATCAGCGGTAATCACGGTGCGGCAGTCGGCATCGAGAATGCGGTCGCGCAGCGCATCGGGCGAGAAGCCCCCGAACACCACCGAGTGGATGGCGCCGATGCGGGTGCAGGCGAGCATGGCGAAGGCGGCCTCGGGGATCATCGGCATGTAGATGCACACCCGGTCGCCTTTCTTCACCCCTCGCGCCTTGAGGGCATTGGCCAGGCGGCAGACCTGACGGTGCAGTTCGCGGTAGGTGATGGCCTTGGCATCCTTGGGGTCGTCACCTTCCCACAGCAACGCGGTCTGGTCGCCGCGCCGGGCCAGGTGGCGGTCGATGCAGTTGTAGCTGACATTCAGCTGGCCGCCGTCGAACCAGCGCGCCTGGCCGGTCTTCAGGTCGCATTGCTGCACACTCGACCAGGGCTTGATCCAGTCCAGGCGCCGGGCTTGTTCGGCCCAGAAGGCGTCGGGGTCGTCGACCGACTGGCGGTAGAGGCGGCGGTAGTCGTCGGGGGAAAGTGCGGCGGACCGGCTGACAGCCAGGGCCTGCGGGTAGTTGCGGATATCGAACATGGCGGGTGGTCCTGCTCTTGTAAGGGGCGATGGACTGCAACGGCTATTCGATAGGACAGTGTAGCTACAGGTGGTGTTCCTGAGGACGGGCCTGGTCCCTGTAAGAGCGGCCTTGTGTCGCGATGGGCCGCGAAGCGGCCCCGACAATTGGCGCACCAGGGCTGAAATCCCGGGGCCGCTTCGCGCCCCATCGCGACACAAGGCCGCTCCTGCACGGAGCGACCGAGTGGCGTTGGGATCAACCGCGGTGACGGCCGCGGAAGTAGTTGATCAGGCCCTGGGTGGAGCCGTCCTCGGCGCTGTCTTCCAGGCTGCCGACCAAGCGCTGGTAAACGCCCTTGCCCAGCTCCTTGCCCAGTTCCACGCCCCACTGGTCGAAGGCGTTGATCCCCCAGATCACGCTCTGTACGAACACCTTGTGTTCGTACATCGCCACCAGGGCGCCCAGACGGCGTGGGCTGATGCGCTCCACCACCAGGGTGTTGCTCGGGCGGTTGCCCGGGATCACCTTGTGCGGTGCCAGCTTCTCGATGTCCGCTTCATTCAGGCCCTTGGCGCGCAGCTCGGCCTCGGCTTCCTCGCGGGTCTTGCCCAGCATCAGCGCCTGGCTCTGCGACAGGCAGTTGGCGTACAGCCACTGATGATGGTCGGCGACCGGGTTGAAGCTCACCACCGGCACGATGAAGTCGGCCGGAATCAGCTGGGTGCCCTGGTGCAGCAGCTGGTGGTAGGCGTGCTGGCCGTTGCAGCCGACGCCGCCCCAGATCACCGGGCCGGTATCGGTCTTCACCGGGGTGCCATCCTGCAGCACGCTCTTGCCGTTGGACTCCATGTCCAGCTGTTGCAGGTGCTTGGTGATGTTGCGCAGGTAATGGTCGTACGGCAGGATCGCGTGGCTGTTCGCGCCCCAGAAGTTGCCATACCAGACGCCCAGCAGGGCCAGCAGCACTGGCATGTTCTTTTCGAACGGTGCGGTCTGGAAGTGCTGGTCCATGGTGTAGGCACCAGACAGCAGTTCCTTGAAGTTGGCCATGCCGATGGCCAGGGCAATCGGCAGGCCGATAGCCGACCACAGCGAGTAGCGCCCGCCTACCCAATCCCACATCGGGAAGATGTTCTCTTCGCGGATGCCGAAGGCCACGGCAGCGGCCTTGTTGCTGGAAACGGCAATGAAGTGGCGGTACAGCTCGGCCTCCGAGCCGCCCTGGGCCAGGTACCAGGTGCGTGCAGCCATGGCGTTCTTCAGGGTCTCGAGGGTGTTGAACGACTTCGACGAGACGATGAACAGGGTGGTTTCAGCACGCAGGTTGGCCGACAGCTCGTGGAATTCGCTGCCGTCGATGTTCGCCAGGTAGTGGCAGCGCACGCCGCGTTGGGCATAGGGCAGCAGCGCTTCGGAGACCAGTTCGGGGCCGAGGAACGAACCACCGATGCCGATGTTGACCACGTCGGTGATCGGCTTCTCGCTGTAGCCGCGCCATAGGCCGTCATGGATGCGGCCGACCAGTTCGGTGATCTGGTTGAGCACCTTGTGCACTTCCGGCATGACGTTCACGCCGTTGACGCTGAGCTTGTCGCCCACCGGGCGGCGCAGGGCAGTGTGCAGCACCGGGCGGCCTTCGGAGGCGTTGATGATTTCGCCGCTGAACATCGACTTGATGGCATCTTGCAGGCCGACCTGGTCGGCCAGGTTCACCAGCAGGTCACGGGTCTGTTCGGTGATCAGGTTCTTCGAGTAGTCGAGGAACAGGCCACAGGAACTCAGGGAGAACTGGTCGAAACGTTTGGCATCGGCGGCGAAGGCTTCGCGCATGCTGAAGCCTTGCATGGCGTCGCGGTGTTGCTGGAGCGCCTGCCAGGCGGGCAGGGCCGTCACATCGTGGGGTGTACGGTAATACGCCATTGCGCGGGGTTCCCTTGGTGCGTGGTGATGCCTTGGACACGGCAGTCATTGCCGGGTTCAGGCTGGCATCATTATAGGCAAAGGCCACTGGCGGGGAATGGGTATGGCAGAGGTAATTTGGGGCGTTTTGCGCCCCTGCAGGAGCTGGCTTGCCTGTGAACGGGCTGCAAGGCAGCCCATGCCGTTACGCGGTCTTCTCTTCCACATGCAAGTACAGGTTGTCGATCAACCGCGTGTTGCCCAGGTAAGCCGCCGCGATCACCACCAGGTCGCGGTCATCGATCATTGCCGGACGCAGGCTCACGGCATGGCGCACTTCCAGGTAGTCCGGGCGGAACCCCGCGGCAGTCAGTTGCGCCTGACCTTCGGCAACCAGCGCCGCGAAATCACGCTGGCCCCGGCCAATGGCCGCAGCGATATGCTGCAAGGTGCGGTACAACGCCGGTGCCGCAGCCCGCTGCTCAGGTGTCAGGTAACCGTTGCGCGACGACAGCGCCAGGCCATCTTCGGCACGCACGGTAGGCTCGCCGATGACCTGGATCGGCATGTTCAGGTCGCGCACCATGGCGCGTATCACCGCCAGCTGCTGGAAGTCCTTTTCGCCGAACACGGCAAGGTCGGGCTGGACCATGTTGAACAGCTTGGTGACCACGGTAGCCACGCCTTCGAAATGCCCGGGCCGGCTGGCGCCGCACAGGCCTTCGGAAAGCTGGGGAACGCTGACGCGGGTTTGCACGCTCATGCCGTCGGGGTACATTTCGTCGACGGTGGGCGCGAACAACAGGTTGCAGCCGGCCTGCAACAGGCGCTCCTGGTCGGCGGCCAGGGTGCGCGGGTATTTGTCGAGGTCTTCGTTGGCGCCGAACTGCAGCGGGTTGACGAAGATGCTGGCGACCACGAAATCGGCCCGCTGCGCGGCCTTGGTTACCAGGGCCGCGTGGCCGCTGTGCAGGTTGCCCATGGTCGGCACGAAGCCGATGCGCTTGCCTTCACTCCGGGCGCGGGCAACGGCGGCACGCAATTCGCGGACGGTCTTGACTGTATTCATGCACTGAACCCGTGTTCGCTGCCAGGGAAGCTGACCTGCTTGACTGCCTCGACGTAGGCGACGAGGGCGCTGTGGATATCCGGCTGGCCTTGCATGAAGTTCTTCACGAACTTCGGTACGCGACCGCTCAGCGACAGGCCGAGCATGTCGTGCAGGACCAGCACCTGGCCATCGGTGCCGCTGCCGGCACCAATACCGATTACCGGAATACCGACGGCACTGGTGATTTCCGCCGCCAGTTCGCTGGGCACGCATTCGAGCAGCAGCATGGCCGCACCAGCCTGCTCCAGGGCAATGGCGTCGGCACGCATCTGCCGGGCCTGGGCTTCCTGGCGGCCCTGGACCTTGTAGCCGCCCAGGACGTTGACGGTTTGCGGGGTCAAGCCCATGTGCGCGCATACCGGCACGCCACGCTCGGCCAGCAGGCGGATGGTCTCGGCCAGCCAGGCAGCCCCTTCGATCTTGACCATGTGGGCGCCGGCCTGCATCAGCGTGGCACTGTTGGCAAAGGCCTGTTCCGGGGTGGCATGCGCCATGAACGGCAGGTCGGTGAGGATCAGCGCGCCGTCATTGCCGCGTTTGACGCTGGCGGTGTGGTAGGCCATGTCCGCGGTCGTTACCGGTAGGGTGCTGTCGTGGCCTTGCAGGACCATCCCCAGCGAGTCACCCACCAGCAACACTTCGACACCGGCCTGGCTGGCGGCCTTGGCGAAGGTCGCGTCGTAGCAGGTCAGCATGGTGATTTTTTCACCCTTGGCCTTGAGGCCATTGAGGGTGGTCAGGGTTACTTCAGGCATGTAGGAAATTCCTCGTTCAGGCGCTGTAAAAAACGACTGCATTCAACGCGTAGTCATCTTCCGGAGCGGCACATCATCGCGCGTGATGTTCGGGCACAGGTCCGTCCGGGCCTAAATACGGGTAGCGGCACTTCGGTGCCACACGGGACGCCTATAGTCGTGAGCGAGGTGGGGGAAGTCAATCACCCTGTTACCGCATTGTTACGTTCAGGGTGTTACTGGCGTTACCGCGCCGCTGTACACGGCTGGAACGCCCGGTCTACAGGCGTTCGAGGCCGACGAACGGACACTCTTCGAGCAATTGCGCCAGGGCGCGGCCGTCGGCCAGACGGAAATCGCCCGGTACCAGTTCGGCCAGCGGATACAGTACGAAAGGCCGGGCATGCATGTGGTAATGCGGCACCTTCAGGCGCGGTTCATCCAGCACCTGGTCGCCGAACAGCAGAATGTCCAGGTCCAGTGTGCGCGGGCCCCAGCGCTCCAAGCGCACACGGCCCTGGTCATTTTCGATGGCTTGCAGCGCATCGAGCAGGGCCAAGGGCGGCAGGGCGGTGTCCAGAGCGGCGACGGCATTGGTGTAGCGCGGTTGCCCTGGCAGCAGCGAGTCACTGGTGTAGAGGGCCGAGGCCGCCACCAGGCGCGTGCCTTCTACCTGGTCCAGTGCCTGCAGGGCATTGCGCAGCTGCTCGGCAGGTGCGTCCAGGTTGCTGCCCAGGCCGATATAGGCGCGGGTGGTCACTCGAATGCCTCGTCGCCGCCGCGCTTGCGCTTGCCGCCGCTGCGCTTGCGTTTACGTGGGCCGGCGCCGGTGCCTTCGTCACGGCTGCCCAGCTCGCGGATCATCTCGCGGCGCTCGCTGTCGTTGGCATCCTGGTAGTCGGTCCACCACTGGCCGAGTTCGTCGGTTTCTTCCCCGGCGCTTTCGCGCAGCAGCAGGAAGTCGTAACCGGCGCGGAAGCGCGGGTTGTCCAGCAAGACATCGGCGCGCTTGCCGCTGCGCCGTGGCAGACGTTCCTGCATGTCCCAGATCTCGCGGATCGGCAGGGTGAAGCGCTTGGGGATGGCGATGCGTGCGCATTGCTCGGCGATCAGGTCGTGGGCTGCACCGTTCATGGCCGGGATGGGCGGTACGCCCTGCGCTTGCAGGTGCAGCACGCGGGCCGGCAGGGCTGGCCACAGCAGCGCGGCGAAGAGGAACGCCGGGGTTACCGGTTTGCCTTGCTTCACGCGCAGGTCGGTGTTGTGCAGCGCCTGGCTGATCAGGGTATGGGTGTAGGTCGGGCGCTCGTCCAGGGCATGTGCACTGGCCGGGAACAGCGGTTCGAACAGCTGCAGGTCGACCAGCATTTCGAAGGCGATGGCGCCCTGGCCGGAGAGGAACAGCTTGAGGCTCTCCTCGAACAGGCGCGCCGGCGGAATCTCGCGCAGCAGCGGTGCCAGTTCGCGCACCGGCTGGACAGTGTGCTTTTCGATACCGAAGTCGAGCTTGGCGGCAAAGCGCACCGCGCGCAGCATGCGCACCGGGTCTTCCTGGTAGCGATGGGTCGGGTCACCGATCAGGCGCAGCAGGCGGTTACGGATATCGTGCACGCCATTGGCATAGTCGAGGATGCGCTCGCTGACTGGGTCGTAGTACAGGGCATTGATGGTGAAGTCGCGGCGTTGCGCGTCCTCTTCCAGGGTGCCGTACACGTTGTCACGCAGGATACGGCCGCTGGCATTGTGCGACGAGCGGTGGCTGTCACCCTGGTCGTCTTCCGAATGGTGGGCGCGGAAGGTGGCGACTTCGATGATCTCACGGCCGAAATGCACGTGGACCAGCTTGAAGCGGCGACCGATGATGCGCGCGTTGCGGAATTCGGCACGGACCTGTTCGGGGGTAGCGCTGGTGGCGACATCGAAGTCCTTGGGGGTGATGCCAAGCATCAGGTCGCGGACACAGCCACCGACCAGGTAAGCCTGGTAGCCGGCGCTCTGCAGGCGTTCCACGATGTTCACCGCATGGCGGCTGAACTGGTGGCGCTGCAGCGAATGCTGGCTCTTGTTGATCACCTCAGGTGTGGTACGCCTGTGATGCGGGCCCGGTACGGGCGGGCGGAACGACTGGAACAGCTTCTTCAGCATGGGATGCACTGTTTGAAGGAATGTTCGGCCAAGAATGGGAGAATGGCCGCATGATGGGCGGGGATTCTAGCATTTACTCAAGGAATGGTGTAGGCGGGTAGCAGGATGCCTGCCGGAACGGTAGAAACGACAAGGGGAGCCTAAGCTCCCCAAGAAGTCGTTGCGTGCTCTTATTGTTTTTTTGCTGGGCTTCTTGTTTTTGTTGAGCGCCCTGTCCACAAATCTCGAAGCTTGTGGACGACCCCCAAAGCCAGGGGTTAAGAGCAAACGGATTGCTTTGGCCGCTGATGTCACGTTGATCGGTTGATCCAACCAGTTCAGGCGCTGCTTTGAGTGCAGTTTTTGTTGTTCTCTGCCTGGTTGTGGGGCAAGCCCCAAACACGCATCCTCTCCAAAAGAATCAGTTAGCTGCGCCTCCGCCGTCTTGTTTTTATTGTGCGTGAGCCGTTTCGTCTTGTTCTTATTCTGAGTTGCAGTGCTTGTTATTGTTCTTGTACCAGACATATAGCAGGTGCCGTGCCAACTTTTGAAAACACAGCAAAATCAAGGGCTTGAGGCGTTCGTGGGAAATTTCGCAGGCTGAAAATGTCGAAATTTCGTTACCGTATGCCTCGGCAACTGTTACGGCGGTCAAGGCCGGGTAACAGATTTCCGTGGGGGCTGATGTGTTACCTGGGCTGGGTGCGCTGGTTTTGCCGGCCCTTTCGCGGGCACGCCCGCTCCCACAGGAGTTGCCACCCTCTAGGGCAGTGAAATTCCTGTGGGAGCGGGCGTGCCCGCGAAGAGGCCGGAGAGGTTGTAGACAGGGGCAGGAGGAACCTCCCGCCCCGGTAGATCGGTTATTCGCTGGTAGCGTTGCTCTTGCGCCGCGGAATGCCCAGGCGCTGGCGGCGTTCCCACAGGCACTTGCGGCTGACCCCGAGCTTGCGGGCCAGCTCGGTTTCGGTCATGTGGTCCTGGTGCTCGAGCACGAAGTGCTGGAAGTAGTCTTCCAGCGACAGGTCCTCGGTCGGTTCGTGGCTGGCGTTGGCCGCACTCGACACAGCCAGGGCGTTGTCGAGGATCTCGTCCTCCTCCAGGTCGCTCAGCTCGATATCGATGCCCAGCAGGTCGGCGGAAATTTCTGCACTCTCGCTGAGGATTACCGCGCGCTCGACGGCGTTTTCCAGCTCCCGCACGTTACCCGGCCAGCTGTAGTGACGAATGGCCTGCTCGGCTTCGGCCGAGAAATGCAGGTCGTCACGGCCGATACGCGCACTCTGGCGGGCCAGGAAGGCACTGGCAATCTCGTTGACGTCACTGCCGCGCTCGCGCAGGGCCGGCAGTTTCAAGGCGATCACGTGCAGGCGGTAATACAGGTCTTCACGGAACTGGCCGGCCTTGGCCAGGTTCTTCAGGTCGCGGTGGGTTGCGGCGATCAGGCGCACATCGACCTTCTGCGACTGCACCGAACCGACCCGGCGAATTTCGCCTTCCTGCAATACACGCAACAGGCGGGCCTGGGCTTCCAGCGGCAGTTCGCCGATTTCGTCGAGGAACAGGGTACCGCCGTCGGCGGCTTCCACCAGGCCCGCCCGCCCGGCACTGGCGCCGGTGAACGCGCCTTTCTCGTGGCCGAACAGTTCGGACTCGATCAGCGTTTCCGGGATGGCTGCGCAGTTCACCGAGATCATCGGCGCCTTGGCCCGGCGCGACAGGTTGTGCAGGGCGCGGGCCACCAGCTCCTTGCCGGTACCCGACTCGCCCTGGATCAGCACGTTGGAGTCGGTCGGCGCGACCTTGCGGATCTTGCTGTACATATCCTGCATCGGTGGGCAGGAACCGATGATGCCGATTTCGCCATTGGCCGGGGCGCTGCCCTTGTCGGCCGGGGCCGCCTTGCCATTGCTGGCGCGCGGCTCGGCAACCGGTGCGCTGGCCGGGGCGTTCTGCCGGTCGCGCAGGATGCGCGCCACGGCCTGGAGCATCTCGTCATGGTCGAAGGGCTTGGCGATATAGTCCACCGCGCCCATTTTCATCGAGTCGACCGCCGAGCGCAGGCTGGCATAGCTGGTCATGATCAGTACCGGGGTACCTTGGCCGAGCTTGATCAGTTCGGTGCCGGGTGCGCCTGGCAGGCGCAGGTCGCTGACGATCAGGTCGAAGGTGGCAATGCTGAAGCGTTCCTGGGCTTCCTGCACCGAGCCGGCTTCGCTGACCTGGTACTGGTTCCGTTCGAGCAGGCGACGCAAGGCCGAGCGGATGATGGTTTCGTCTTCGACGATCAGAATGTGCGGCATTGATTCAATTCTCTCGACGGTCTCGAATTTCAGGGGACGTCGCTACGACATGCCGGGGCAGGGTCACGCGGATCCGGGTGCCACGTTGCCGTTCGATATCGGCAGGGCTGTCGATGGTGATTTGCCCATAATGCTCTTCCACGATGGAATAGACCAGCGCGAGCCCCAGTCCGGTTCCTTCACCCGGGTCCTTGGTGGTGAAGAAGGGTTCGAACAGGCGGTCCATGATGTTCTTCGGGATCCCGCTGCCTTCGTCCTCGACGATCAGGTCGACGGTATGCTCGTTGACCTCGCTGCGCACGCGCACGGCACTGCCGGGCGGCGAGGCGTCGCGGGCGTTGGACAGCAGGTTGATCAGCACCTGGGCCAGGCGCTGCGGGTCCCCCTCGACCCAGTGGTCCGGGTCGCAGAGGTTGAAGAACTGTACTTCGAAATTACGCCGGTTCAACGCCAGCAGACCAATGGCGTCCTGCGCCACTTCGGCCAGGCACACCGGCTCTTCGCTGTTCTGGTGGCTGCCGCCGGCATGAGCGAAGCTCATCAGCGACTGCACGATGCGCGAAACCCGCTTGGTCTGTTCCAGAATCTGACTGGACAGCTCGATGATTTCACCGTCGCCCTCGCGTTCCTCGCGCAGGTTCTGTGCCAGGCAGGCGATGCCGGTGATCGGGTTGCCAATCTCGTGGGCCACGCCAGCCGCCAGGCGGCCGATGCTGGCCAGGCGTTCGGAGTGTACCAGCTTGTCCTCCAGCGCCTGGGTTTCGGTGAGGTCCTCCACCAGCAGCACCAGGCCGCTGTTGCCGGGTGCCAGCGGCTCGTCGATCGCCGCCTTGTGCAGGTTCAGCCAGCGCGGCTGGCCATCCAGCGCCAGGCGCTGCTTGTGCAGGTGTTCGTCGGGCACGTTGATGAACCCTTGCAGCAGGCCGCGCCAGGGCTCGTCGATGGTGACCAGGCGCGAGCCGACCACGTGCTTGGCGGCGATGCCGGTGAGCTCCTCCATGGCCTTGTTCCACATCAGGATTTCCTGGTCCTTGGCCAGCGAGCAGACGCCCATTGGCAGCTCTTGCAGGGTCTGGCGGTGGTAGCGGCGCAGGGCGTCGAGTTCGGCGGCCAGGCCGGTCAGGCGCGAGTGGTAGTCTTCCAGGCGGCTTTCGATGAAGTGGATGTCCTCGGTCACGTAGTTTTCGTTACCAGACTTGTACGGCAGGAAGGTCTCGACCATGTCCTGCGCCACACTCGGCCCCATCAGGCCGGACAGGTTGGCCTCGATACGGTCGCGCAGGCGGCGCAAGGCATAGGGGCGGCGCTCATCGAACGGCAGATAGAGGTCGCGCAGGGCCTGTTCCACTTCCTTTTGTGCGGCCTTGGCGCCCAGTGGCTTGGCCAGCTGGGTGGCGAACTCCTGCGGCGAGGCGGCGTGCAGCTCGCGGCGCTGCGGGCGGCGCACGTTGTCCACTGCGCAGGCTTCGGCTGCGCTGACTTCTTCATTGCTGGCGTTGGTGAACAGCGAGATCAGGGTGAACAGCAGCACGTTGGCCGCCAGCGAGGCGATCGCCGCCATGTGCCAGCTGGTGTCGTCCAGCACGTAGATCATGTCCAGCAGCGGGATGTAGAAGCCCTGCAGGTTGCCCAGCAGTGGCAGCAGCATGGTCACCATCCACACCAGGGTACCGGCCAGCAGGCCGGCGATGAAGCCGCGGCGGTTGGCGGTGGGCCAGTACAGCACCGACAGCACGCCGGGCAGGAACTGCAAGGTGGCGACGAAGGCGACGATGCCCAGGTTGGCCAGGCTCTGGTGGTTGTTCTGGGTCAGGTAGAACATGAAGCCGGCGGTGATGATGGCGACGATCAGCGCGCGGCGGGTCCACTTCAGCCAGCGGTAGATATTGCCTTCGGCCGGCGGCTGGTACAGCGGCAGCACCAGGTGGTTGAGGGCCATGCCGGACAGCGCCAGGGTGGTGACGATGATCAGCCCGCTGGCAGCCGACAGGCCGCCGATATAGGCCAGCAGCGCCAGTGCCTGGTTGTTGGCGGCAATCCCCAGGCCCAGGGTGAAATACTCGGGGTTGGTGCTGGCGCCCAGGCGCAGGCCGGCCCACAGCACCAGCGGTACGGCCAGGCTCATCAGCAGCAGGAACAGCGGCAGGCCCCAGCTGGCACTGACCAGCGAGCGCGGGTTGAGGTTTTCGGTGAAGGCCATGTGGTACATGTGCGGCATGACGATGGCCGAGGCGAAGAACACCAGCAGCAAGGTGCGCCATGGCCCCTCCTGCAGCGGGGTATGCAAGGCCGCCAGGGCGGTCTGGTTCTGCAGCAGCCACACCTCCAGCTGGTGCGGGCCGCCGAACACGCCATACAGGGCATACAGGCCGATGCCGCCCAGCGCCAGCAGCTTGATCACCGACTCGAAGGCAATGGCGAATACCAGCCCTTCGTGTTTTTCGCGGGTGGCGATGTGCCGCGAACCGAAGAAGATGGTGAACAGGATGATCAAGGTACAGAAGGCGAAGGCCACCCGCGCCTTGACTGGTTCGCCGGTGAGGATGCTGATCGAATCGGCCACTGCCTGGATCTGCAGGGCCAGCAAGGGCAGCACGCCGATCAGCATGAAAATGGTAGTCAGCGCGCCGGCCCAGGTACTGCGGAAGCGGAACGCCAGCAGGTCGGCCAGCGATGACAGCTGGTAGGTGCGAGTGATCTTGAGGATCGGGTAGAGCAGCACCGGTGCCAGCAGGAACGCGCCGGACACCCCCAGGTAACAGGCGAGGAAGCCGTAGCCGTACTGGTAGGCCAGGCCGACCGAGCCATAGAAGGCCCAGGCACTGGCGTACACGCCCAGCGACAGGGTGTAGGTCAGCGGATGGCGAATGATCGAACGTGGGATCAGGCCCCGTTCGCTGATCCAGGCCACGCCGAACAGCACCATCAGGTACGCGGCGCTGATCAGGATCATCTGGGTCAGGCTAAAGCTCATCGGCATCTCGTTGGCTCTGCAGGATGAAGGTGACGACGATCAGGATCAGCCAGAGCAGGTAAGGGCGGTACCAGGCTCCGGTCGGTTCGATCCACCAGTCCATGATGGCCGGGGAGAACAGGTAGATCCCCACGACCAGAAGCAGGACCAAACGATAGATGTACATGCTGGCCTCGATGGTTGGGCGCTGCGGGCTTGGACTTATTATTGGCGCAAATGGCTGGGGGGATGCTAGCGGGAATCCATGGGGTTAGCCAAGGGGTTGAATTTATTGGGCTTTTGTTTTTGCGGGGTGGGTTGCCTGTGCCGCCCTCTTCGCGGGCGCGCCCGCTCCCACAGGTAAACCACAAATCTTGAAGGTGGTGTAGTTCCTGTGGGAGCGGGCGTGCCCGCGAAGAGGCCGGTAATACCTCAGCGCAAATCAGCCTCTGGCACCGTGGTGCGCTGTGCAATCGCCTCGGGCTTCCACTGTTTGCGGGCCACTGCCAGCACTTCGGCCGGTGTCGCCAGCAACAGCTCGGGGTCGGTCTCCTGGCCCAGCGCCCGCAATGCCCGCAGCAACAGCGGCGTGGCATGCTCCGCCTGCAGCGGCGGCGAACGGTACGATTTGCCCAGTTTGTGTCCATCCGGCTGGACGATCAGCGGTATATGCAGGTAGCGCGGTTGCGAAAAGCCCAGCAACTCTTGCAGGTACAGCTGGCGCGGGGTGTTGTCGAGCAGGTCGGCGCCGCGCACGATATCGGTAACACCTTGCCAGGCATCATCCAGTACCACCGCCAGCTGGTAGGCATACAGCCCGTCGCGGCGCTGGATGACGAAATCCCCTACCTCACGCCCCAGGTGTTGCTGGAACTCGCCCTGCACCCGGTCGGTAAAGCGATAGATCAGTTCCGGTACCCGCAAGCGGATCGCCGCGCCTTCACGCGCATGCCCGGCGTTGCGACAAAAACCGGGGTAGATGCCGTTGTAACCCTCCAGCTGCTTGCGCGAGCAGGTACAGGCATAAGCCAGGCCCATGTTGAACAGGTGATCGACCACTGCGGCGTAGGCGTCGTGCCGCTGGCTCTGGAACACCACTTCGCCATCCCATTCCAGGCCATAGCGCTCCAGCGTTTGCAGGATGGCATCGCGGGCACCGGGCATTTCCCGCGGCGGGTCGGTATCCTCCATGCGCAGCAGCCAGCGGCCGTTGACGGCGCGGGCATCGAGCCAGGAGGCAAGGGCGGCGACCAGCGAGCCGAAGTGCAGGAAGCCGCTGGGAGTGGGGGCGAAACGCCCGATGTAACGGGTATCGGTCATGGTCAGGCTGGGCATGAAATGAAACGGGGCGCATGATGCGCCCCGTCCGGATGGAAGAAGGATCAGCCTTTGCCGACCGTCTTTTCCTTTTTCTCGGCGATTTCCTTGCAGTCGAAGCACAGGTCCGCAGTAGGACGGGCTTCCAGGCGACGCAGGCCGATCTCGATGCCGCACGATTCGCACCAGCCGTACTCGTCGGCCTTGATCTTTTCGAGGGTCTTGTCGATCTTCTTGATCAGCTTGCGCTCGCGATCGCGGTTGCGCAGCTCCAGGGCGAATTCTTCTTCCTGGCTGGCGCGGTCGGCCGGGTCGGGGAAGTTGGCTGCCTCGTCCTTCATGTGGTCCACAGTGCGGTCGACACTTTCCATCAAGTCTCGCTTCCAGGCGCCGAGAAGCTTGGTGAAGTGCTGTTTCATGGGCTCGCCCATGTACTCTTCACCCTTGGTTTCTACGTAGGGCTCGACACCGTACATGGTCTGGGCTTTTTGCTTTTCTACGGTGGACATGAATAGACCGCCTCTCACTCATCTGATCCAATGCGCAGGCTGCTCCATCTCCGGCACCCGCCGGCCCTGCGACTGCGAGCCGCCGAACTTACCAGATAGATCGGGGGTGCGCTACCCCGCCCGATCTTGCTGATTGACACCGGCCTGAGCGGTACGTTCGATCGCTCGCAGAGGTAGAATCTCCAGTTTAGACCCTATTGAGAGAAGGTCATGGCCCACCCTTACAGCGCGCGCAGCCGCGCCATCGAACCCTTCCATGTCATGGCGCTGCTGGCCCGGGCCAACGAGCTGCAGGCGGCCGGGCACGACGTGATCCACCTGGAAATCGGCGAGCCGGACTTCACCACCGCTGCGCCGATCGTCGCCGCTGGCCAGGCGGCACTCGCCGCCGGGCACACCCGGTATACCGCCGCTCGCGGCCTGCCGGCGTTGCGCGAAGCGATTGCCGGTTTCTACGGCCAGCGCTATGGCCTGACTGTCGACCCTGAACGCATCCTGATTACCCCGGGTGGCTCCGGGGCACTGCTGCTGGCCAGCAGCTTGCTGGTCGACCCCGGCAAGCACTGGCTGCTGGCCGACCCGGGTTACCCGTGCAACCGCCACTTCCTGCGCCTGGTCGAAGGCGGCGCGCAACTGGTGCCGGTCGGCCCGGAGGTCAACTACCAGCTGACCGCTGACCTGGTGCAGCGCCATTGGGACAAGGACACCGTTGGTGCCCTGGTTGCCTCGCCAGCCAACCCCACCGGCACCGTGCTGGGCCGGGACGAGCTGGCCAGCCTGTCCACAGCCACCCGGGAGCGCCACGGCCACCTGGTGGTGGACGAGATCTACCATGGCCTGACCTACGGCATGGACGCGCCCAGTGTGCTGGAAGTGGATGACTCGGCGTTTGTGCTGAATAGTTTTTCCAAGTATTTCGGCATGACCGGTTGGCGCCTCGGCTGGCTGGTAGCGCCGCCCGGCGCCGTGGCAGACCTGGAAAAGCTGGCACAAAACCTGTACATCAGCGCGCCAAGCATGGCCCAGCATGCCGCGCTGGCGTGCTTCCAGCCCGAGACCCTGGCCATTTTCGAAGAGCGCCGCGCCGAGTTCGCCCGCCGTCGCGACTATCTGTTGCCCGCCCTGCGCGAGCTTGGCTTCCGCATTGCCGTCGAACCGCAGGGGGCCTTCTATCTGTATGCCGACATCAGTGCCTTTGGTGGTGATGCGTTCGCCTTTTGCCGGCATTTCCTGGAAACCGAGCACCTGGCCTTTACCCCGGGCCTGGATTTCGGCCGGCACCTGGCCGGCCATCATGTGCGTTTCGCCTATACCCAGAGCCTGCCGCGCCTGGAGCAGGCGGTGCAGCGGATTGCCCGCGGGCTGCGGAGCTGGCAGGGCTGATGCAGTTCTTTCCTCCACTCGAACAGGGTCGCCTGCTGCGCCGCTACAAGCGTTTTCTGGCAGACATCGAACTGGCCAGCGGCGAACAGCTGACCATCCACTGCCCGAATACTGGCTCCATGCTCAACTGCATGCGCGAAGGCGGGCAGGTGTGGTTCAGCCGCTCCAGCGACCCCAAGCGCAAGCTGCCGGGCACCTGGGAAATCAGTGAAACCCCACAGGGGCGGCTGGCCTGCGTGAATACCGGGCGGGCCAACGGGCTGGTCGAAGAAGCCCTGCGTGCCGGGGTCATCGCCGAACTGGCCGGTTTCACCGCGCTCAAGCGTGAAGTGGCCTATGGCGAGGAAGGCAGCCGCATCGACTTTCGCCTGGATTTCGACGGCGCCCCGGCCTATGTCGAAGTCAAGAGCGTGACCCTCGGCTACCCCGACAGCCTGGTTGCAGCGTTCCCTGATGCGGTAACCCAACGCGGTGCCAAGCACCTGCGCGAGCTGGCCAAGCTGGCCCGGCAGGGGGTACGCGCCGTGCAGTTGTATTGTGTGAACCTGACCGGCATCGACGCCGTGCGCCCAGCCGCGGAAATCGATGCAGCCTATAGCCAGGCCCTGCATAGCGCAGTGGCCGACGGCGTGGAAGTGCTGGCCTATGGCACGCGCCTGGACGCCGCAGGTATCGTCATCGATCGCCGTCTGCCGGTGCTGCTTGGCCCTTGAGCCAGATTCCCTGGCGGTCTTCATGGCAGCTCAGGGCCTGCAACTGCTTGCCCTCGCAGGGCCCGGCCACGCATTCGCCGCTTTCGATCAGGAACAGCGCGCCATGATGGGCGCAGTGGATCAGGCTGGCGCTGTCGTCGAGAAATTCATCCTCGGCCCAGTTCAGCGGTATGCCGCGGTGCGGGCACAGGTTGCGGTACAGATGCACCTGGCCCTGGCGACGCACGCCGAACAGTTCGATGCCGTCTACGCTGAAGGCGCGGCTCTGGCCTTCGGCCAGGCCTTGGGAGGTACACAGGAAATGCATGGCAGGGATGGCCCGTGAAAGCAATGGTAGCCTGACGCACCAAGGCGAGTGATTGTTCAATCGCCCGCATGGGTTGCGCCTGGTTGCCTATGGTGCGCAGTTCCGCCGCCCGCTACAAGGCGCGCGGCCAGCCAGGGGAAGGAAAGCTGAGCGGGTTTGCCCGCGACAGTTGTGCAGCCACAGCGCTGCAGGCAAGTGCATGTGCATGCCAATGAACAAGAGGTACACCCATGCGTCATCCGCTGCTCTCCGGTTTCTTGCTGTGCCTGGTGCTGGCCCTGGGTGGCTGCCAGGCCAGCCTGCCGCCGCTGCCCGCCTGGCAGAGCAGTGAAGGGCGCAGCCATGCCGAACTGGGGCATATCGTCGAGCTTGCCAGCGGCCAGTTGATCAGCCCTGAGCAATTGCTGCAGCGGTTGTCTGCCGCCCCACGGGTGCTGGTTGGTGAAAAGCACGACAACCCCGACCACCATGCGCTGCAACTGTGGCTGTTGCGCGCCCTGCAAGGCCAGCGGACGCAAGGCAGCCTGTTGCTGGAAGTGCTGCAGCCCGAGCAACAACCGTTGGTGGACAAGCTTGCCGGGCAACCGGTGCCGGCAGACCTGCCCCAGGCCCTGGCCTGGCAGGACGGTTGGGATTGGCAGTTGTATGGGCCGATCATCACCGAAGCCCTGCGACAACACGTGCCTTTGCTGGCAGCCAACCTTTCAACCGCCGAGATGCGCCAGGCTTATCGGCAGCCGGCTTCGTTGCTCGGTGAGCGTTCCAACGCGCCTGCGGTCCAGGCTGCCCTGCTGGAGCATGTGCGTGCCGGGCATTGCGGGATGCTGCCGGAAAGCCAGTTGCCGGCGATGCTGGCCGTGCAACAGCAGCGTGACCGGCGCATGGCCGAGCGCTTGCTGGCGGCGCCGCAGCCGGCGCTGCTGTTTGCCGGGGCCTATCACGTGCGCAAGGATTTGGGCGTGCCGTTGCACCTGGCTGACCTGGGCGCGCAAGGAGAAAGCACGGTGCTGGTGTTGGCGGAGGTGGGCGACCGGGTCGAGGCGACCGAGGCCGACTATGCGTGGTATACGGCGGCGACACCGGAGCAGGACTATTGCGCGCAGATGCGGCGCTAGCCCAGGTAAAAGACACTGGCAAAAAAAGACCCGGCAAACTGCCGGGTCAATAACCGTGATTAGCCTGATGAGGAGATAATCTGAGAGTCCGAACCAGGGGCTCTTAGTTTATCCAACCAGTCTCGCGACCAGTTGTGATAATCATAACGATTCTCATTTCGAGGTCAATCCCTTTACCACGATTATTTCGGATTTTTTTGCGGCGGGCATTTTGCGTCCAGCTGCTGGTTGAGCGCTTCTTTGCGTTCTAGCGGCAAATCGTTCCAGTGCATGTCCAGAAGCGCGCCTTCAATGGCATACAGCAGCACCTTCGATGCGCGGAACCCTCGCGTCTTCACGGCCTGGTACGCACCCACCGCGCCCAGTCGTCGCAGATCCGATGCACTGTGGATGCCCGCTGCATGCAGCCACTGCGCAGAGGTCTTGCCAAGGTTCTTCAGATGCTGCAATTCATCGTTCATCGAGCCTCCTTGCGATGGCTGAACGGGTCATGGGGAGATAAATCGCGAGCAGGTCAGAGAGGAGTGTAGCGGGGGTTGGGAAATGCGCGGCCTTTTGCCATTGGGTGCGACGAGATGACCCGGGGGGCCTCTTCGCGGGCTTGCCCGCTCCCACAGGTGCGGCACAGCTTTCAAGGCCTGTGCTGTACCTGTGGGAGCGGGCAAGCCCGCGAAGAGGCCCCCACGGGAAAGCGCTGAACTTACAGCCCAGGCAAGCGCTGACGAACCTGTTCGATCACCTGGTCCATGCTGGCGGCGTCCTGGGTATCGACGCGTTTGCTCTGGGCCAGTTCCTGGGCATCCAGTGGCTCCCGGTTGGCCTGCTGGGCCTTGATCACGTCCAGCGTGGCATCCGATGGATCGTTGCTTTCGGCCTGGCGCTGCTCCAGCCAGCTGGCAATGACCGCGTCCGGTGCATGGCAGTCGAGAATCAGGAACGGCACACCGGTCTGGCTGGCCACATCGGCTGCCGCCTGGCGCTGCTCACGCTTGAGGTAGGTGGCATCCAGCACTACCGGGAAGCCGGCACGCAGCACGGTTGCTGCGACTTCGTGCAGGCGCTGGTATGTCGCGGTACTGGCGTCCTGGGCATAGATGCCACTGCTCAGCTGGCCCGCGTCGGCCTGCTGCTGCTCGCCAAACAGGCGCTTGCGCTCGACGTCCGAACGCACGCGGACGGCGCCCAGGGCCTCGACCATCCGCATGGCCACGTGGCTTTTGCCCACCGCCGAAACGCCGTGGGTAATGGCCAGCAGGCGCGACGGGATGGCGCTGTAGCTTTCTGCCAGGTTGGCGTAGTTGCGGTAGGTGCGCAGGGTGGTTGCACGCTGCACGCCATCGGCGTTGGCCGGCATGCTGAACAATGCCACCTTGGCGCGTACCAGCGCGCGGTAGGCCTTGTAGAAGTTGAGCAACTCGAGGCCCTGGTAGTCACCGGTCAGTTCCAGGTACTGGCTGATGAAGCGCCGGGCCAGGCATTTCAGGCCGCGGTCTTCCAGGTCCATGGCCAGGAAAGCGGTGTCGGCGTAGACGTCGGTCAGGCGGAACGGTTCGTTGAACTCGATGCAGTCGAAGATCACCACCTGGCCATCGATCAGGGTGGCATTGCCGAGGTGGATGTCACCGTGGCATTCGCGGATGAAACCGTTGGCCTTGCGCTGTTCCAGCAGGCCATGCAGGCGCTCGAAGCTGCTGCGTGCCCAAGCCGCGAGGGCGTCGAGCTGTTGCAGGTCGGCCTTGTCGCTGAGGAACGGGCGAATCTGCTCGAAGTTCTGTTCCACCGGTGCCATCACGCTTTCCGGCGTGCCCAGGGGGTGCTCTACCGGCACGCGGGGCGCCTGCAGGTGGAACTCGGCGATCTGCCGGGCCATCTGGTCGATGTGCGCGGCGTTCAGTTCGCCATTGGCCTGCAAGGTGTTGAGCATCTGCCCCTGGGGGAACTGGCGCATCTTCAGCACGTACTCGATGGCTTCGCCTTCACCACCGATCTGCGGCGCCTCGACGCTGCCGGTAATTGGCAACACTTCCAGGTACAGGCCGTCGGTCAGGCGCTGGTTCAGGCGCAACTCTTCGTTACAGAAATGCCGGCGCTGGTCCAGGCTGGTGAAATCGAGGAAGCCGAAGTTCATCGGCTTCTTGATCTTGTAGGCATACTCGCCGGTGAGCAGAACCCAGGAGATATGCGTCTCGATCAGCTGGAACCCCTCCACGGGGTGAGGGTACAGGGCAGGGTTCTGCAGCGCGGTGATAAGGGCTTGGCTCACGGGAAATCCTTCCGGGGCAGGGAATTCGAATGCGCCATTATGGTCAATGGTGCCGCCCCTGCCTACCGCCGGGCCGTCTGCCCAGCCTTTATAAAGTGCGTATAATCCGCCGCCATGACTCGAACCCGAAATCCCCGTACCCCTCAGAAACGCCCGACCGGCCGCTCTCGCGCCTGGCTGGGCTGGGCCTTGAAGCTCAGCCTGGTCGGCCTGGTGATCGTTGCCGGCTTCGCGGTTTACCTCGATGCCGTTGTCCAGGAAAAGTTTTCTGGCAAGCGCTGGACCATCCCGGCCAAGGTGTATGCCCGGCCGCTGGAGCTGTTCACCGGGCAGAAGCTGAGCAAGGACGACTTCCTCACCGAGCTGGATGCGCTCGGCTATCGGCGTGAAAGCGCAGTCAACGGCCCCGGTGCGGCATCGGTCAATGGCAATACGGTCGACCTCAACACCCGTGGCTTCCAGTTCTACGAGGGCATGGAGCCGGCACAGTTCGTGCGGGTGCGCTTCTCGGGCGACTACGTGGCGGGCCTTTCCGGGGCCAACGGCAAGGCGCTCGATGTGGTGCGCCTGGAGCCGCTGATGATCGGCGGCATCTACCCGAAAAACCTCGAAGACCGCATCCTGATCAAGATCGACCAGGTGCCCAAGTACCTGCTCGAAACCCTGGTGGCTACCGAAGACCGTGATTTCTACAGCCACTTCGGCGTATCGCCCAAGTCCATCGCCCGCGCCGTGTGGGTCAACACCTCGGCCGGCTCGATGCGTCAGGGTGGCAGTACCCTGACCCAGCAGCTGGTGAAGAACTTCTACCTGACCAGCGAGCGCAGCCTCAGCCGCAAGCTGACCGAGGCCATGATGGCCGTGCTGCTGGAGCTGCACTACGACAAGCGCGAGATCCTCGAGGCCTACCTCAACGAAGTGTTCGTCGGCCAGGACGGCCAGCGTGCGGTGCACGGCTTCGGCCTGGCCAGCCAGTTCTTCTTCAGCCAGCCGCTGTCGGAGCTGAAACTGCACCAGATCGCCTTGCTGGTGGGCATGGTCAAAGGCCCGTCCTACTACAACCCGCGGCGCTACCCCGAGCGCGCCCTCGCGCGCCGCAACCTGGTGCTCGACCTGGTGGCCGAACAGGGTGTGGCCAGCCAGGCGGAAGTGGATGCAGCGAAGAAGATGCCGCTGGGCGTGACCAAGCGCGGCAGCCTGGCTGACAGCTCGTTCCCGGCATTCCTCGACCTGGTCAAGCGTCAGCTGCGCCAGGACTACCGCGATGAAGACTTGACCGAAGAAGGCCTGCGCATCTTCACCAGTTTCGACCCGATCCTGCAGATGAAGGCCGAAGCCTCGATGAGCGAGACCTTCAAGCGCCTGGCGGGCCGCAAGGGGGCTGACGATGTCGAGTCGGCGATGGTCGTGACCAACCCGGAAACCGGTGAAGTGCAGGCGCTGATCGGCAGCCGCCAGGCCGGTTTCGCTGGCTTCAACCGCGCCATCGATGCGGTGCGCCCGATCGGCTCGCTGGTCAAGCCGGCGGTTTACCTGACCGCGCTGGAGCAACCGACCAAGTACACCCTGACCAGCTGGGTGCAGGACGAGCCGTTCTCGGTCAAAGGCGCCGACGGCCAGGTCTGGCGGCCGCAGAACTACGACCGCCGCCCGCACGGCACCATCTACCTGTACCAGGGGCTGGCCAACTCCTACAACCTGTCGACCGCCAAGATCGGCCTGGAAGTGGGCGTGCCCAACGTGATCAAGACCATTGGCCGGTTGGGCGTGAACGTTGACTGGCCAGCCTTCCCGGCCATGCTGCTGGGTGCCGGCGGCATGTCGCCGATGCAGGTGGCGACCATGTACCAGACCATCGCCAACGGCGGCTTCAATACGCCAATGCGAGGTATCCGCAGCGTGCTCACCGCCGAAGGCGAGCCGCTCAAGCGCTACCCGTTCCAGATCCAGCAGACCTTCGACCCGGGGGCCATCTACCTGGTGCAGAACGCCATGCAGCGGGTAATGCGCGAAGGTACCGGCCGCTCGGTATACAACACCTTGCCGCGCACGCTGACCCTGGCGGGCAAGACCGGTACCAGCAACGACTCGCGTGACAGCTGGTTCTCCGGTTTCAGCCAGGACCTGCTGGCCGTGGTGTGGATGGGCCGAGACGACAACGGCAAGACGCCGTTTACCGGCGCGACCGGTGCCCTGCAGGTGTGGACCAGCTTCATGAAGAAGGCCGACCCGCTGCCGTTGGACATGCCGCAACCGGATAACGTGGTACAGGCGTGGATTGACCCCTACAGTGGCCATGGGTCTGATGGCAGCTGTCCGGGAGCGGTGCAGATGCCGTATATTCGCGGGAGTGAACCGCCCGCCGGTGCGACCTGTGGCGGCGAGCAGGATCCAGTTGAATCGGTCATGGACTGGGTCAAGGGCTGGATGAATTAAGCACAGGCTGCATTGATGAGGTGTGACGTGAACAAGTGGCTGTTTCCTGCCGTGACGGCGCTGGCTGTGCTCCAGGGGTGTGCCAGTGTGCCGCGCGGCAATATTCCGGTGGTCGACTCGAGCACCCGTGTGTCCAATAGCGAGCGCATGACGGCCAAGCGCACGGCGGCTGGCTACAACGCGGGCACCGCACAGGCGCAAACGCTGCCCGAGGACTCCGGCGTCACCGTGATGATCCCGCAGGGTGCGGGTGCCTCCGGCATCCAGACATTCCCGGCCAACGGCTCGGCACCGATCAGCACCTCGCCGATCACGCCGGGGCCGATCACAACCGGCCCGGTCAGTTCGGCACCGATGACCACCAATCCAAACCCGATCGCCGACGAACCGTTCGATATCGCCGCCATGAACAGCGCTTCGCAAAGCACCAGCGCCCCAACCGGTATCCCGCGTAGCGGTGCCGCTGCAGGCGGGCTGTCGGCAGATGAGCAGCTGGACGGTCCGGTACTGGCGTTGCTGACCACTGCGCAGTCGCAACAGGGCAGTGGTGACTTCAACGGCGCTGCTTCCAGCCTGGAGCGTGCCCAGCGCATTGCCCCGCGCGAGCCGCAGGTGCTGTACCGTCTGGCCCAGGTGCGCCTGTCGCAAGGTGATGCGCCGCAGGCCGAGCAGCTGGCGCGTCGCGCCCTTACCTATGCCAATGGCCGCCCGAGCCTGCAGGCGGAGCTGTGGAACACCATCGCCCAGGCCCGCGAAAAGCAGGGTGACAGCGCTGGTGCTGCGCTGGCCCGGCAAAAGGCTCGGGTCAACTTGTGATGATCGAGCAACGCATTCTGGATATTGCCGACCACCTGATGCTGATCGAGCGTGAGTTGCAGGTACAGGGCTGGTGGGATGCCGAGGCGCCAAGCGACGAGGCACTGGCCAGCACCGTGCCGTTCGCCGTCGATACCCTCAGCTTCGAGCAATGGCTGCAATGGATCTTCCTGCCGCGCATGAAGATCATCATCGAACTGGGCCACCCGCTGCCCAGTGCCTCGGGCATCCTGGTCATGGCCGAAACCGTATTTACCGACCGCCCGGAACAAAGCCGCGAGCTTCGCCGCCTGTTGGCAGCTTTCGATCAATTGATTGCTCCTTCCGCCTGATTTCTTCAGTTTTTCCTTCCAGGGCCGCAGATTGTGGCCCTTTTTTATGGAAATCTTATTAATTCTGCTGCTGAAGCGATTTTTAGTGGTGGCAGGAATTCATCTTGGCGAAAAATTGGCAATAATTTTTCTTGACTTGTTGGCGCCGAATCAGAAGAATCCAATCTCCGCTGTAGAGGGACTGCCAGAAGCAGACCCGCTAAGCAGATCATGAGGCGCACACCCGCGCCGACCTGTTACACCCCGCAACGCGTTACCTCGCGCTGGGTGGGAAAACCCCGCAACACTCTGGGGCGCTCCCAATACTTGCTCAGTCAGTGCTGACGTTCGCTCATGCTCTGCTTGGCAGTAAACCTATTAAGACCCGTCCAGTGAGGGCGGTATTCTGGCGTTTTAGAGGTGAACAACGTGGAGCTTTTATCTGGCGCTGAGATGGTCGTCCGCTTCTTGCGTGACGAAGGCGTTAAGCACATCTACGGGTACCCTGGTGGTGCTCTCCTGCATGTTTACGACGCGCTGTTCAAGGAACCGGAAGTCGAGCACATCCTGGTTCGTCATGAGCAGGCGGCTACCCATATGGCGGACGGCTACGCCCGTGCCACCGGCAAGGCCGGCGTGGTACTGGTAACTTCCGGGCCTGGTGCGACCAATGCCATTACCGGTATTGCCACTGCCTACATGGACTCGATCCCGATGGTCATCCTGTCTGGCCAGGTGCCTAGCACCATGGTCGGTACCGATGCCTTCCAGGAAACCGACATGATCGGTATTTCGCGGCCGATCGTGAAGCACAGCTTCATGATCAAACATGCCAGTGAAATCCCGGAAGTTCTGAAAAAAGCATTCTACCTGGCGCAATCCGGTCGCCCAGGTCCGGTCGTGGTCGACATTCCAAAAGACATGACCAACCCGGCCGAGAAGTTCGAATACGTCTACCCGAAAAAGGTCAAGCTGCGTTCCTACAGCCCGGCCGTTCGTGGCCATTCCGGGCAGATCCGCAAGGCTGCGGAGATGCTGCTGGCGGCCAAGCGCCCGGTGGTGTACTCCGGTGGCGGCGTGATTCTCGGCGGTGGCTCCGAGGCCCTGACCGAAATCGCCAAGTCGCTGAACCTGCCGGTCACCAATACCCTGATGGGCCTCGGTGGCTTCCCGGGTACTGATCGCCAGTTCCTCGGCATGCTCGGCATGCACGGCAGCTTCACTGCCAACATGGCCATGCACCATGCCGACGTCATCTTTGCCGTCGGCGCCCGCTTCGACGACCGTGTGGTGAACGGCCCGGCCAAGTTCTGCCCGAACGCCAAGATCATTCACATCGACATCGACCCGGCGTCGATCTCCAAGATGATCAAGGCCGACGTGCCGATCGTCGGCCCGGTCGACAGCGTCCTCAGCGAGATGCTCGGCATCCTCAAGGAAATCGGCGAGCAGCCTGACAAGGCGGCGCTGGATGCCTGGTGGAAGCAGATCGATGAATGGCGTGGCAATGGCGAGCTGTTCCCCTACGACAAGGGCGACGGCAACGTCATCAAGCCGCAGAAGGTCATCGAGACCCTGTGCGAAGTGACCCATGGCGACGCCTTCGTCACTTCCGACGTTGGCCAGCACCAGATGTTCGCGGCGCAGTACTACCGTTTCAACAAGCCGAACCGCTGGATCAACTCCGGTGGCCTGGGCACGATGGGCTTCGGCTTCCCGGCGGCGATGGGCGTCAAGCTCAACTTCCCCGACCAGGACGTGGCCTGCGTGACTGGCGAAGGCAGCATCCAGATGAACATCCAGGAGCTGTCCACCTGCATGCAGTACGGCCTGCCGGTGAAGATCGTCAACCTGAACAACGGTGTGCTGGGCATGGTCCGCCAGTGGCAGGACATGTCCTACAACGGTCGTCACTCGCATTCGTATGTCGAGTCGCTGCCTGACTTCATCAAGCTGGCCGAGGCCTATGGCCATGTGGGTATCCGCATCACCAGCCTGAAGGACCTCAAGCCGAAGCTGGAAGAAGCGTTTGCGATGAAAGACCGCCTGGTATTCATCGACATCGCGGTTGACCGCAGCGAGCACGTCTATCCGATGCAGATCAAGGATGGCTCGATGCGTGACATGTGGCTGAGCAAGACGGAGCGTACCTGATATGCGGCACATCATTTCCCTGCTGCTGGAAAACGAACCAGGTGCGTTGTCCCGTGTGGTCGGCCTGTTCTCCCAGCGTAACTACAACATTGAAAGCCTGACCGTGGCGCCGACCGAAGACCCGACCCTGTCGCGTCTGACGCTGACTACCGTTGGCCATGACGAAGTGATCGAGCAGATCACCAAGAACCTGAACAAGCTGGTCGAAGTGGTCAAGCTTGTCGACCTGTCGGAAAGCGCTCACATCGAGCGTGAACTGATGCTGGTCAAGGTCAAGGCTACCGGTGCCCAGCGCGCCGAGATCAAGCGCACCACGGATATCTTCCGTGGCCAGATCGTCGACGTCACCGCCAGCGTGTACACCGTGCAGCTGAGCGGCACCAGCGACAAACTGGACAGCTTCATCCAGGCGATCGGCACTGCATCGATTCTCGAAACCGTGCGCAGCGGCGTTACCGGCATTGCCCGTGGCGACAAAGTGCTCAGCATCTGAATTCCACAAATTAGCGATGGCTCCGCAGGGGCCGAGATATAACCAGGGGTATTTTCATGAAAGTTTTCTACGATAAAGACTGCGACCTTTCCATCATCCAGGGTAAGAAAGTCGCCATCATCGGTTACGGTTCCCAGGGCCACGCTCAGGCGTGCAACCTGAAGGACTCCGGTGTAGATGTCACCATCGGTCTGCGTAAAGGTTCGGCCACCGTTGCCAAGGCAGAAGCCCACGGCCTGAAAGTGACCGACGTTGCCTCCGCCGTCGCTGCTGCCGACCTGGTCATGATCCTGACCCCGGACGAATTCCAGGGCCAGCTGTACAAGCAGGAAATCGAGCCGAACATCAAGAAGGGCGCTACCCTGGCCTTCTCCCACGGCTTCTCGATCCACTACAACCAGGTGGTTCCGCGTGCCGACCTCGACGTGATCATGATCGCGCCGAAAGCCCCTGGGCACACCGTTCGCTCCGAGTTCGTCAAAGGCGGTGGCATCCCTGACCTGATCGCTATCTACCAGGACGCTTCGGGCAACGCCAAGAACGTCGCCCTGTCCTACGCCTCGGGCGTGGGTGGCGGCCGTACCGGCATCATCGAAACCACCTTCAAGGACGAGACCGAAACCGACCTGTTCGGCGAGCAGGCTGTTCTGTGCGGTGGTACCGTCGAACTGGTCAAAGCCGGTTTCGAAACCCTGGTCGAAGCTGGCTACGCGCCGGAAATGGCCTACTTCGAGTGCCTGCACGAGCTGAAGCTGATCGTTGACCTCATGTACGAAGGCGGCATCGCCAACATGAACTACTCGATCTCCAACAACGCCGAGTACGGTGAGTACGTTACCGGTCCGGAAGTCATCAACGAAGAATCCCGCAAGGCCATGCGCAACGCCCTGAAGCGCATCCAGGACGGCGAGTACGCGAAGATGTTCATCTCCGAAGGTGCTACCAACTACCCATCGATGACCGCCAAGCGCCGCAACAACGCCGCTCACGGCATCGAAATCATCGGCGAGCAGCTGCGTTCGATGATGCCGTGGATCTCGGCCAACAAAATCGTTGACAAGACCAAGAACTAACGCTGTCGAAAGATGAAAAACGCGGCTTCGGCCGCGTTTTTTCGTTCTGGCAGCCGGCTTCTGGTATAAAGCAGACCAGTGGCTTGCTGTTAGAACCTGTCTTGCGGGCCCGTGTCGAACATTTTCCATCCTGTTGCAAGGTACCCTCCATGAGCGAACGTCCCGAAGAGCCGAACAAGCCCTCCGACGCCGAAAGCCTGCTACCTGTCGATGAGCACGTTGAAGAAGGGCATGATGCCGAAGGGCGCAAGGTGCGCCACCGTGGCATCTATCTGCTGCCCAACCTGTTTACCACCGCCAACCTGTTTGCCGGTTTCTACTCCATCATCAGCTCGATGAGCGCGCAGAGCGCCCTGAGTGCCGGTGACCCGCGCGAGGCGAGCAAGTACTTCGCCTTCGCTGCCATCGCCATCTTCGTGGCCATGGTGCTCGATGGCCTTGATGGCCGTGTCGCGCGCATGACCAACACCCAGAGCGCCTTCGGTGCCGAGTACGATTCGCTGTCGGACATGGTCGCCTTTGGTGTGGCCCCGGCCTTGCTGGCCTTCGGCTGGGCGCTGGGCGACATGGGCAAGGTCGGCTGGATGGTCGCCTTCATCTATGTGGCCGGTGCGGCGTTGCGCCTGGCACGTTTCAATACCCAGGTCGGTACAGCCGACAAGCGCTATTTCATCGGCCTGGCCAGCCCGGCCGCTGCGGGCGTGGTGGCGGGTACCGTATGGGCGTTCAGCGACTACGGCATCCAGGGTTCCAAGCTGTCGTTCCTGGTGGCGCTGCTGGTGGCTGCTGCCGGCATGCTGATGGTCAGCAACATCAAGTACAACAGCTTCAAGGAGCTGGACCTCAAGGGCCGCGTGCCGTTTGTAGCGATCCTGGCCGTGGTGCTGGTATTTGCCGTGGTGTTCAGCGACCCGCCGCGCATCCTGCTGCTGATCTTCCTTGCCTATGCGGCTTCGGGGCCGATCCAGTTCCTGCTGAAGGGGCGTCGGCGTAAAGCCTGACAGCCCGTTAATGTTGGAATAACCCTCCGGCTCCATAGTCTTACTGGTACATCCGCTATCCAGTGCTATGGAGCCGCCCATGCTCATCAAGCTATCCAGGTCTTCCGAATGCAAGGCATCGGAGATCACCGCAGAAAGCCTCTATCTTTCCCGGCGCGCCCTGATGGGCGGTTCCCTGGCGGCCCTGGCCCTGGGGGCACTGCCGGGCCGGGTGGGCGCGGCTGAGGTTTCGCGTTATGCCGACGTACAGGCCGGGCGTGCGCCGGCCTGGTTTGCCGACAAGCTTGCGGCCACGCAGTGGCAGGCGGTAACGGTCAAGAACGAGGCGATCACGCCGTTCAAGGATGCGACCCATTACAACAACTTCTATGAGTTCGGGCCAGACAAGGGCGACCCGGCGGCCAATGGCGACAGCCTGAAAACCGAACCGTGGAGCGTTGTGGTCGATGGCGAAGTGGGTAAGCCCGGGCGCTATGCGCTGGAAGACTTCGTCAAACCGTACCAGCTTGAGGAGCGCATCTACCGGCTGCGTTGTGTAGAGGCATGGTCGATGGTCATTCCATGGCTGGGCTTTCCGTTGGCGCAGGTACTCAAGCAGGTCGAGCCGACTTCCAGGGCTCGCTATGTTCGCTTCGAGACCTTGAAGGATCCGGAGCACATGCCCGGGCAGCGTTCGGGTTTCGCCTTGATCGACTGGCCCTACAGGGAAGGCTTGCGCCTGGATGAGGCGATGCACCCCTTGGCGATCCTGGCGGTGGGCATGTATGGCCGCGAACTGCCCAACCAGAATGGTGCGCCGTTGCGCCTGGTAGTACCGTGGAAGTACGGTTTCAAGAGTATCAAGTCGATCGTGCGTATCAGCCTGGTGGCCGAGCAGCCTGGTACTACCTGGCAAGGCCTGGCGCCGGACGAGTACGGCTTTTATGCCAATGTGAACCCGACGGTCGACCATCCACGTTGGAGCCAGGCGCGTGAGCGGCGGCTGCCCAGCGGGCTGTTCAGCCCCAATGTGCGGGAAACCCAGATGTTCAATGGCTATGCCGATGAAGTGGCATCGCTGTATACCGGGCTCGACCTGCGGAAGAACTATTGATGCGTTACCCCTGGTTTCGTCTGGGCATCTTCATCGTGGGGTGCCTGTTCCCGGTGTGGTGGCTGTATGAGGCTGCGCTGAATCTGCTGGGGCCGGACCCTGGCAAGATCCTGATGGACCGCCTCGGGCTTGGGGCGCTGACCTTCCTCCTGGTCACCTTGGGCATGACGCCGCTGCAGAAGCTGACGGGTTGGCCGGGTTGGGTCGTGGTGCGCCGGCAGCTGGGGTTGTGGGTGTTTGCCTATATCGTGCTGCATATCCTGGCGTATCTGTTCTTTATCCTCGGGCTGGATTGGGGGCAGTTGGCGGTGGAGTTGCGCAAGCGGCCCTACATTATTGTGGGCGCGCTGGGTTTCCTTGGGTTGCTGGCCTTGGCGGTCACCTCGAACCGGTATAGTCAGCGGCGCTTGGGGGCTCGCTGGAAGAAGCTGCACAGGTTGGTGTATGGGGTGCTTGGGTTGGGGTTGCTGCATTTCCTGTGGATCGTTCGGTCGGATCTGCGGGAGTGGGTGATCTATGCGTTTATTGGTGTTGTGTTGATGGTGTTACGGGTGCCTGTGGTTTCGCGGGTGTTGCCCAGGATTGCCCGGAGGCAGGGGAGGGCGGTTTGAGGGTTGGGGGGCTGGGTTGGTTTTCAGAAGTGCCCGCCACAACCCTTGCAGCGCCTACAAAATCGAGCGCCGCCCGCGCGGCGCATCGCGGATGAAATCCGCTCCTACATTTGTTGCAACGTGGCCACGCCTGTGAGGCCATGGTTGTCAGCGGGTTTGCAAGGCTCAAGTCATGCGCCAGGGCTGGCAACCATGGCCTCACAGGTTCGGCACGTTGCAACAAATGTAGGAGCGGATTTCATCCGCGATGCGCCGCGCGGGCGGCGCTCGATCTCACAGGCGCTGAATGTGTCGCGGCGAGCACTTGGCAGCCGTGATACGGTCTTTTTCGCGTACATTTCAATTTCTTGAAATTAACCCTTGACCCCTCTCCGAATCCCCTTATAATGCGCCCCACTTCCAGCGACATCGGAACGAAAAACTCCTTGTTCATCAATGAGTTAAGTAGTGATGAAGAAGCTGAAAGGGCTACGATCGAATGATCGGCGGCGGTCGAGATGAAGGTTGACAGCGTTTCAAAACGCTGTATGATTCGCCTCCCGCTACGAGAGATCGCAGCGAGTCAAGTGTTTGAAGCTAAACGAGTTTCTCGCAAAAAACTTCAAAATAAACGCTTGACAGCAAATGAGGAAAGCGTAGAATGCGCGCCTCGGTTGAGACGAAACGCTCTTAACCAAACGCTCTTTAACAAATCGAATCAAGCAATTCGTGTGGGTGCTTGTGAGTACGGACTGATAGTCACAAAGATTATCAGCATCACAAGTGGCCATGCGAGAAATCACATAGTCATTTGAGATTGCTGAGCCAAGTTTAGGGTTTCTTAAAAACCCAAGCAGTATTGAACTGAAGAGTTTGATCATGGCTCAGATTGAACGCTGGCGGCAGGCCTAACACATGCAAGTCGAGCGGATGACGGGAGCTTGCTCCTTGATTCAGCGGCGGACGGGTGAGTAATGCCTAGGAATCTGCCTGGTAGTGGGGGACAACGTTTCGAAAGGAACGCTAATACCGCATACGTCCTACGGGAGAAAGTGGGGGATCTTCGGACCTCACGCTATCAGATGAGCCTAGGTCGGATTAGCTAGTTGGTGAGGTAATGGCTCACCAAGGCGACGATCCGTAACTGGTCTGAGAGGATGATCAGTCACACTGGAACTGAGACACGGTCCAGACTCCTACGGGAGGCAGCAGTGGGGAATATTGGACAATGGGCGAAAGCCTGATCCAGCCATGCCGCGTGTGTGAAGAAGGTCTTCGGATTGTAAAGCACTTTAAGTTGGGAGGAAGGGCAGTAAGTTAATACCTTGCTGTTTTGACGTTACCGACAGAATAAGCACCGGCTAACTCTGTGCCAGCAGCCGCGGTAATACAGAGGGTGCAAGCGTTAATCGGAATTACTGGGCGTAAAGCGCGCGTAGGTGGTTCGTTAAGTTGGATGTGAAAGCCCCGGGCTCAACCTGGGAACTGCATCCAAAACTGGCGAGCTAGAGTACGGTAGAGGGTGGTGGAATTTCCTGTGTAGCGGTGAAATGCGTAGATATAGGAAGGAACACCAGTGGCGAAGGCGACCACCTGGACTGATACTGACACTGAGGTGCGAAAGCGTGGGGAGCAAACAGGATTAGATACCCTGGTAGTCCACGCCGTAAACGATGTCAACTAGCCGTTGGAATCCTTGAGATTTTAGTGGCGCAGCTAACGCATTAAGTTGACCGCCTGGGGAGTACGGCCGCAAGGTTAAAACTCAAATGAATTGACGGGGGCCCGCACAAGCGGTGGAGCATGTGGTTTAATTCGAAGCAACGCGAAGAACCTTACCAGGCCTTGACATGCAGAGAACTTTCCAGAGATGGATTGGTGCCTTCGGGAACTCTGACACAGGTGCTGCATGGCTGTCGTCAGCTCGTGTCGTGAGATGTTGGGTTAAGTCCCGTAACGAGCGCAACCCTTGTCCTTAGTTACCAGCACGTTATGGTGGGCACTCTAAGGAGACTGCCGGTGACAAACCGGAGGAAGGTGGGGATGACGTCAAGTCATCATGGCCCTTACGGCCTGGGCTACACACGTGCTACAATGGTCGGTACAGAGGGTTGCCAAGCCGCGAGGTGGAGCTAATCTCACAAAACCGATCGTAGTCCGGATCGCAGTCTGCAACTCGACTGCGTGAAGTCGGAATCGCTAGTAATCGCGAATCAGAATGTCGCGGTGAATACGTTCCCGGGCCTTGTACACACCGCCCGTCACACCATGGGAGTGGGTTGCACCAGAAGTAGCTAGTCTAACCTTCGGGAGGACGGTTACCACGGTGTGATTCATGACTGGGGTGAAGTCGTAACAAGGTAGCCGTAGGGGAACCTGCGGCTGGATCACCTCCTTAATCGACGACATCAGCCTGCTGATGAGCTCCCACACGAATTGCTTGATTCATTGTAAAAGACGATGCTGTAACGCGACCCTGTTATAGGTCTGTAGCTCAGTTGGTTAGAGCGCACCCCTGATAAGGGTGAGGTCGGCAGTTCAAATCTGCCCAGACCTACCAATTACTTGGTGCGGCCTAGAATACACGGGGCCATAGCTCAGCTGGGAGAGCGCCTGCCTTGCACGCAGGAGGTCAGCGGTTCGATCCCGCTTGGCTCCACCACTCTTTCAGGTTTCGCAGCACTGCTCAGAAATTAGAAATGAGCATTCCAATGTGAATGTTGATTTCTGGCTTTTGTCAGATCGTTCTTTAAAAATTCGGATATGTGATAGATATAGACTGATGACCAGTTTCACTGCTGGTTAATCAGGCTAAGGTAAAATTTGTGAGTTCTGCTCGAAAGAGCAACATGCGAATTTTCGGCGAATGTCGTCTTCACAGTATAACCAGATTGCTTGGGGTTATATGGTCAAGTGAAGAAGCGCATACGGTGGATGCCTTGGCAGTCAGAGGCGATGAAAGACGTGGTAGCCTGCGATAAGCTTTGGGGAGTCGGCAAACAGACTGTGATCCAGAGATCTCTGAATGGGGGAACCCACTCAGCATAAGCTGAGTATCTTGTACTGAATACATAGGTGCAAGAGGCGAACCAGGGGAACTGAAACATCTAAGTACCCTGAGGAAAAGAAATCAACCGAGATTCCCTTAGTAGTGGCGAGCGAACGGGGACCAGCCCTTAAGTTGATTTGAGATTAGTGGAACGCTCTGGAAAGTGCGGCCATAGTGGGTGATAGCCCCGTACACGAAAATCTCTTGTCAATGAAATCGAGTAGGACGGAGCACGAGAAACTTTGTCTGAACATGGGGGGACCATCCTCCAAGGCTAAATACTACTGACTGACCGATAGTGAACCAGTACCGTGAGGGAAAGGCGAAAAGAACCCCGGAGAGGGGAGTGAAATAGAACCTGAAACCGTATGCGTACAAGCAGTGGGAGCCTACTTTGTTAGGTGACTGCGTACCTTTTGTATAATGGGTCAGCGACTTATATTCAGTGGCGAGCTTAACCGAATAGGGGAGGCGTAGCGAAAGCGAGTCTTAATAGGGCGTTTAGTCGCTGGGTATAGACCCGAAACCGGGCGATCTATCCATGGGCAGGTTGAAGGTTAGGTAACACTGACTGGAGGACCGAACCGACTACCGTTGAAAAGTTAGCGGATGACCTGTGGATCGGAGTGAAAGGCTAATCAAGCTCGGAGATAGCTGGTTCTCCTCGAAAGCTATTTAGGTAGCGCCTCATGTATCACTCCAGGGGGTAGAGCACTGTTTCGGCTAGGGGGTCATCCCGACTTACCAAACCGATGCAAACTCCGAATACCTGGAAGTGCCGAGCATGGGAGACACACGGCGGGTGCTAACGTCCGTCGTGAAAAGGGAAACAACCCAGACCGTCAGCTAAGGTCCCAAAGTCATGGTTAAGTGGGAAACGATGTGGGAAGGCTTAGACAGCTAGGAGGTTGGCTTAGAAGCAGCCACCCTTTAAAGAAAGCGTAATAGCTCACTAGTCGAGTCGGCCTGCGCGGAAGATGTAACGGGGCTCAAACCATGCACCGAAGCTACGGGTGTCATCTTTGATGACGCGGTAGAGGAGCGTTCTGTAAGCCTGTGAAGGTGAGTTGAGAAGCTTGCTGGAGGTATCAGAAGTGCGAATGCTGACATGAGTAACGACAATGCGAGTGAAAAACTCGCACGCCGAAAGACCAAGGTTTCCTGCGCAACGTTAATCGACGCAGGGTTAGTCGGTCCCTAAGGCGAGGCTGAAAAGCGTAGTCGATGGAAAACAGGTTAATATTCCTGTACTTCCAGTTATTGCGATGGAGGGACGGAGAAGGTTAGGCCAGCCTGGCGTTGGTTGTCCAGGTTTAAGGTGGTAGGCTGGAATCTTAGGCAAATCCGGGATTTCAAGGCCGAGAGCTGATGACGAGTTGCCTCTAGGCGACGAAGTGGTTGATACCATGCTTCCAAGAAAAGCTCCTAAGCTTCAGATAACTGGGAACCGTACCCCAAACCGACACAGGTGGTTAGGTAGAGAATACCAAGGCGCTTGAGAGAACTCGGGTGAAGGAACTAGGCAAAATGGCACCGTAACTTCGGGAGAAGGTGCGCCGGCGAGGGTGAAGGACTTGCTCCGTAAGCCCATGCCGGTCGAAGATACCAGGCCGCTGCGACTGTTTATTAAAAACACAGCACTCTGCAAACACGAAAGTGGACGTATAGGGTGTGACGCCTGCCCGGTGCCGGAAGGTTAATTGATGGGGTTAGCGCAAGCGAAGCTCTTGATCGAAGCCCCGGTAAACGGCGGCCGTAACTATAACGGTCCTAAGGTAGCGAAATTCCTTGTCGGGTAAGTTCCGACCTGCACGAATGGCGTAACGATGGCGGCGCTGTCTCCACCCGAGACTCAGTGAAATTGAAATCGCTGTGAAGATGCAGTGTATCCGCGGCTAGACGGAAAGACCCCGTGAACCTTTACTATAGCTTTGCACTGGACTTTGAATTTGCTTGTGTAGGATAGGTGGGAGGCTTTGAAGTGGGGACGCCAGTTCTCATGGAGCCATCCTTGAAATACCACCCTGGCAACTTTGAGGTTCTAACTCAGGTCCGTTATCCGGATCGAGGACAGTGTATGGTGGGTAGTTTGACTGGGGCGGTCTCCTCCCAAAGAGTAACGGAGGAGTACGAAGGTGCGCTCAGACCGGTCGGAAATCGGTCGTAGAGTATAAAGGCAAAAGCGCGCTTGACTGCGAGACAAACACGTCGAGCAGGTACGAAAGTAGGTCTTAGTGATCCGGTGGTTCTGTATGGAAGGGCCATCGCTCAACGGATAAAAGGTACTCCGGGGATAACAGGCTGATACCGCCCAAGAGTTCATATCGACGGCGGTGTTTGGCACCTCGATGTCGGCTCATCACATCCTGGGGCTGAAGCCGGTCCCAAGGGTATGGCTGTTCGCCATTTAAAGTGGTACGCGAGCTGGGTTTAGAACGTCGTGAGACAGTTCGGTCCCTATCTGCCGTGGACGTTTGAGATTTGAGAGGGGCTGCTCCTAGTACGAGAGGACCGGAGTGGACGAACCTCTGGTGTTCCGGTTGTCACGCCAGTGGCATTGCCGGGTAGCTATGTTCGGAAGAGATAACCGCTGAAAGCATCTAAGCGGGAAACTTGCCTCAAGATGAGATCTCACTGGAACCTTGAGTTCCCTGAAGGGCCGTCGAAGACTACGACGTTGATAGGTTGGGTGTGTAAGCGCTGTGAGGCGTTGAGCTAACCAATACTAATTGCCCGTGAGGCTTGACCATATAACACCCAAGCAATTTGCTGACGCAGATTGCGGTGGTGAAGATGATACGAACCGAAAGTTCGCAACGAACCACACATATCGCATATCCGAATTCGCTGGAGTGTCTACCAAGACCTTCTGGCAACAGAATTTCTTGACGACCATAGAGCATTGGAACCACCTGATCCCATCCCGAACTCAGTAGTGAAACGATGCATCGCCGATGGTAGTGTGGGGCTTCCCCATGTGAGAGTAGGTCATCGTCAAGATTCATTTCGCAAAACCCCTATCTGCGCATGCAGGTAGGGGTTTTGTCTTTGCGCCGGCAAAACCAGCGCGACCTTGTAGGAGCGGCCTTGCGTCGCGATCGGCCGCACAGCGGCCGCCACCCTGCACCCCCGATCTACCTGGCAAACCGCGTCGCCGGTTTCGCGGCTAAAGCCGCTCCTACACTGTTCGCGTGATATCGTTCCCCCTCAGCCACCAGCGCCTAGCAGAGACCTGTCGATGCCCAGCACCACCCACCTTCACCCCGGCTTCATGATCGTCCATGGCAACCGCCTCGACGACCTGCGCAGCCTGGTGGTGAGTTGGATGCGTCGTTATCCCCTGGCGCCGCTGGAAAACGAAATCGCCCTGGTACAAAGCAATGGCATCGCCCAATGGCTCAAACTGGCCCTGGCTGAAGACCCACTGGAAGATGACCTTGGCGGCTGCGGCATCGCTGCTGCCATCGACGTGCAACTACCAGGCAGCTTCATGTGGCAGCTGTACCGGAGCGTGCTGGGGCGCGACGAAATTCCCCAGGTTTCCCTGCTCGACAAGGCACCATTGACCTGGCGCCTGATGCGCCTGCTCCCGGCGTTGATCGAGCGCCCGCATTTCGAGCCGTTGCGGCGCTTCCTTACCGACGACAGTGACCTGCGCAAGCGCTATCAGCTCGCCGAGCGCCTGGCCGACCTGTTCGACCAATACCAGGTGTACCGCGCTGACTGGCTCAAGGACTGGGCTGGCGGTGAGCACATCCTCAACACCGCCCGTGGTGAGCGCAAACCACTGCCCCCGGGGAACCGCTGGCAAGCCGAGTTATGGCGGGCATTGCTGGAAGATGTCGGCGAGCAGGGCATGGCGCAGAGCCGTGCCGGCGTCCATCAGCGTTTCATCGAACGCATCAACAGCCTGGAACAGGCACCGCCTGGGCTACCGCCCCGGGTCATCGTGTTCGGCATTTCCTCGTTGCCAGCCCAGGCCCTGGAAGCACTCGCCGGCCTGGCACGCTTCAGCCAAGTGTTGCTGTGCGTGCACAACCCATGTCGCCACCACTGGGCCGATATCGTTGCCGACAAGGACCTGCTGCGGCATCAGTACAAGCGCCAGCAGCGCAAGCAAGGCATGCCCCTGCAACTGGACGACCAGTCGCTGCATCAACATGCCCACCCGCTGCTGGCTGCCTGGGGCAAACAAGGCCGCGACTACATCAACCTGCTCGACAGTTACGATGACCCTGCCAGTTACCAAGGCGTGTTCAGCGATGGCCGCATCGACCTGTTCAGCGACGGCTCGCCTGCCACGTTGCTCAACCAGTTGCAGGACGACATCCTCGAACTGCGTCCGCTCGCCGAAACCCGCGAGCTGTGGCCGGCAGTTGACCCGACGCAGGATCGCTCGATCCGCTTCCACATTGCCCACAGCCCGCAGCGTGAAGTGGAGATACTCCATGACCAGTTGCTGGCCCGCTTCAGTGCCGACCCCACCCTGCGCCCTCGTGACGTCATCGTCATGCTGCCGGCCATCGATACCTACGCACCGCATATCCGCGCCGTTTTCGGCCAGTTGCAGCGCAACGACCCGCGCTACATCCCGTTCACCCTGACCGACCAGGGCCAGCGCGGCCGCGAGCCCTTGCTGATTGCCCTCGAACACCTGCTCAAGCTGCCGGACAGCCGCTTCGCGGTCAGTGAAGTGCTCGACCTGCTGGACGTGCCGGCAGTCCGCGCCCGTTTCGGTATCCGCGAAAGCGACCTGCCCACGCTGCACCGCTGGATCGAGGGCGCCGGCATCCGCTGGGGCCTCGATGCCGAGCAGCGGGCCAGCCTGGGTTTGCCAGCAGGCCTGGAACAGAACAGCTGGCGGTTCGGCCTGCGGCGGATGTTGTTGGGTTATGCAGTGGGTGTGGGAGCAGCCTGCGACGACATCGAACCCTACGATGAAATCGGTGGGCTGGATGCAGCACTGATAGGCCCGCTGGCCGCCTTGCTCGAGGCCCTCGACGTGGCCTGCCAGGCCTTGTCCGAACCTGCCACGGTCAGTCAGTGGGGGGAGCGCCTGCATGCCTTGTTGCAGGTATTCTTCCTGGCCGAGGGCGAGCGTGACGAGTTTCTGCTGATGCAATTGCAGGATCTGCGCGACGGCTGGCTTGAGGTATGCGAGGCCGTTGGCCTGCAAGACCCGCTGCCGTTGACCGTCGTACGCGAAGCCTGGCTGTCGGGCCTTGACCAGGGCAAGTTGTCCCAGCGCTTTCTCGCCGGCTCGGTGAACTTCTGCACCCTGATGCCGATGCGCGCCATCCCGTTCCGGGTGGTCTGCCTGTTGGGCATGAACGATGGCGACTACCCCCGCGCCCAGCAACCGCTGGACTTCGACCTGATGGCCAGTGACTACCGCCCGGGTGACCGTTCGCGCCGCGAGGATGACCGCTACCTGCTCCTGGAGGCGTTACTGTCGGCACGCGACCAGCTTTATGTCAGCTGGGTCGGGCGTAGCATCCGCGACAACAGCGAACGCCCGGCCTCGGTACTGATCGGCCAGCTGCGTGACCACCTTGCGGCCGGCTGGCTACTGGCAAATGCACAGCCAGGGCAGCCTGCCGAACCCGGCGAACAGCTGCTGCATGCGCTTACCCAGGAGCACCCGTTGCAGCCGTTCAGCCCGCGTTACTTCCAGCAAGGCAGCCCGCTGTTCAGCTTTGCCCATGAGTGGCAGGTGCTGCACCAGCAGGGGCTGGATGACGAGCAAGGTGACTTTGGCCTGCCACCCTATCAGAATGACGAAGCCCTGAGCCTGACCCTGTTGGGTGACTTTCTGCGCCACCCGGTGCGGCACTTCTTCAGCCAGCGCCTGAAAGTGTACTTCGAAGCCTTGGAGGCACCGACCCCGGACGAAGAGCCCTTCGTTCTCGATGCCCTGCAACGCTACGGTGCCAGCGAAAGCCTGCTCGGTGCCGCGCTGGCCGAGCCGGACAATCCCGAACAGGCCCTGCAGGCGCAGGCCCGGCGCCTGCAGGCCTGTGGCCTGCTGCCACTGGCGGGGTTCGGCGAGTTGCTGCAGCGCGAGCTGATCGAGCCGCTGCCAGACCTGCTGCAACGCCACCGCCAGTTGTTGCAACGCTGGCCACACCTGGTCGAGGGCGCGTTACCGGTGCATTTCGAACATGGCCAGCATCGCCTCGAAGGCTGGCTGGGCCGGGTGTTCCAGGCCGATGACCAGAGCCTGCTGAGCATCTCGACCGTGCCCAACACCATCAGTGCGGGGCGCAATGCCCTCAAGTGGCACCGCCTGATCGTGCCCTGGGTCACCCACCTGGCAGCGTGCGCGGCGGGCTATCCCTATCACAGCGCACTGGTGGCCAGTGACCTGACCCTGCTGCTTGCGCCATTGCCGCAGGTGCAGGCGGCGCAACTGCTGGGTGACTTGCTGGTGGCCCGTCAGGCGGCGATGAACGCGCCGTTGCCGGTCGCGGCCAAGACCGCGTTCGCCTGGCTGGCCCAGGACGACAGCGACAAAGCCCTGGCCGCCGCAACCCGCGCCTATGAAGGCGACGGGCGCACCAGCTTCGGCGAGCGCAGTGAAAGCGTCGCCCTGGCCCGCCAGTTCCGTGACTTTGCCGCGCTCACCGCCGATGAAACCTTCGAAGGCTGGTGCGAAACGTTGTACCGCCCGCTGTTCGACGCCCCTTGGCAGACCCTGGGCAACCCGGAGAAAGGCGCATGACCCAGGACCGTCCCCTGGCACTGAGTTTCCCCCTGCATGGCAGCCAGCTGATCGAGGCCAGTGCCGGCACGGGCAAGACTTTTACCATTTCTGCGCTGTACCTGCGCCTGATCCTCGGCCATGGCGGCGAGCAGGGCTTCGATCGCGAGCTGCTGCCACCGCAAATCCTGGTGGTGACCTTCACTGACGCCGCGACCAAAGAGCTGCGCGAGCGCATCCGCGCCCGCCTGGCGGAAGCCGCGCGGTTCTTCCGCGGTGAACTGCAAGCCGCTGATCCGCTGTTGCATCAACTGCGTGGTGACTACCCGGAAGAGGCCTGGCCGCGCTGTGCCGGGCGCCTGGAAATCGCCGTGCAATGGATGGACGAGGCCGCCGTGTCGACCATCCACGGCTGGTGCCAACGCATGCTGCGCGAGCATGCCTTCGACAGCGGCAGCCTGTTCACCCAGACCCTGGAAACCGACCACAGCGACTTGTTGGCGCAAGTGGTGCGCGATTACTGGCGGCGCTTCTGCTATGGCATGCAGGGCGATGCGCTGGCTTGGGTGCGCAACCACTGGGGCAGCCCCGACGCCTTGCTGCCGCGCATCCGCCCGCTGTTCGGCCGGGTGCGCGCCCAGCAGGAAGGGCTGGAACCGGCGGCGCTGATCCAGGCGTCGCTGCAACAGCGTGGCGAGCAATTGGCCCGGCTCAAGGCGCCATGGGCGCAATGGGCGGAGGAGCTGCGGCAGATCTGCCATGCTGCGGTGGCCGCCAAGCAGGTCGATGGCCGCAAGATGCGCGCACAGTATTTTGATTCCTGGTGCGACAAGCTGTGCGCCTGGGCTGCTGACGAGCAGCTGGTCGAGCTGGAGCTGGGCAGCGGCTTCAGCCGCCTGACGCCGGCGGGCATGCTTGACGCGTGGAAGTCCGGTGCGCCACCCGTCCACCCGGCCCTCGATGCCATGCAGGCCCTGCAGCAACAGTTGCAAGCCCTGGACAGCCCGGAGGCGCCCTTGCTCGAGCACGCCGCCAGTTGGGTATCGGCACGTTTCGAAGTGGAAAAACGGCGGCGTGCGGAAATGGGCTTCGACGATATGCTCCTACGCCTGCAACACGCTCTGGCCAGCGAGGCCGGCGAACGCCTGGCCGGGCTGATCCGCGAACAGTTCCCGGTCGCCCTGATCGACGAATTCCAGGACACCGACCCGGTGCAGTACGGCATCTTCGAGCGTATCTACCGGATCAGCGAGAACCGCGCGCAGACCGGGCTGTTCATGATTGGCGACCCCAAGCAGGCGATCTACGCCTTCCGTGGCGCCGACATCTACACCTACCTTGCTGCGCGCCGCGCCACCAGCGGCCGCCTGCACAGCCTGGATACCAACTACCGCTCCAGCAAGGCCATGGTCGCAGCGGTGAACCAGCTGTTCCTGCAGGCCGAGGCGCGTGAAGCCGGGCGCGGGGCGTTCCTGTTCCGCGAGGCCGATGACAACCCGCTGCCGTTCATCGAGGTTCGTGCCAAAGGCCGGGACGAGCAATTGCTGATCGACGGTGAACCCTGTGCCGCCCTGCAATGCTGGCAGCTGGAAAGCGAGGAGCCGGTCTCCGGCAGCGTCTACCGCCAGCAACTGGCCGCCAGTTGCGCCAGCCATATCGTTGCCTTGCTCAATGGTGGCCAGCAAGGCAGTGCAGGTTTCCGCAATGCCGAGGGCGAATTGCGCCCGTGCCTGCCCTCCGATATCGCCATCCTGGTGCGTGATGGGCACGAGGCGCAAATGGTCCGTGCCGAGCTGGCCGCGCGCGAGGTGCGCAGCGTCTATTTGTCCGACAAGGACTCGGTATTCGCCGCCCAGGAAGCGCACGACCTGCTGGCCTGGCTGAAGGCCTGTGCCGAACCCGACTCGGAGCGCCTGCTCAAGGCCGCCCTGGCCAGCCTGACCCTCAATCTGTCGCTGGCGGCGCTGGACCGGCTGAACCAGGACGAGCGCGTCTGGGAAGACTGGGTCATGCGTTTTCGCCGTTACCGCGATATCTGGCAGCGCCAGGGCGTGCTGCCAATGCTGCGGCACCTGCTGCATGACTTCCAGCTGCCGCGCACGCTGATCCGCCGCAGTGATGGCGAGCGGGTGCTGACCAACCTGCTGCATCTGGCCGAGCTGCTGCAGCAGGCCGCTGGCGAACTGGACGGCGAACAGGCGCTGATTCGGCATCTGGCCGAGCACCTGGCCAGTTCCGGGCAGGCCGGCGAGGAGCAGATCCTGCGCCTGGAGAGCGACGAGCAACTGGTCAAGGTGGTGACCATTCACAAGTCCAAGGGCCTGGAATACCCGTTGGTCTACCTGCCGTTCATCTGCACCAGCAAACCGGTCGACGGCAGCCGTCTGCCGCTGGCCTGGCATGACAGCCTGGGTAACGCTCATCTCACCCTCACGCCGGACCCGGAACAGATCGCGCGCGCCGATGACGAGCGCCTGGCCGAGGACCTGCGCCTGCTCTACGTGGCCCTGACCCGGGCCCAGCATGCCTGCTGGCTGGGCGTTGCCGACCTCAAGCGCGGTAATCAGAGAAGCTCCCAGTTGCACCGTTCGGCGTTCGGCTACCTGCTTGGTGGCGGCCTCGCCTTGCCGGGCTCGGAGCAACTGGGGAGCTGGTTGCAGGCCCTGGCGGCAACCAGCCCGCACATCAGCTGCCCAGGCCTGCCGCAGGCGGATCAGCAGCTGTACCGCATGCCACATGCCGCGCGGGAGCTGCTGCCGGCCCGCAAGCCGCGCCGCGCGGCGGCCGAGCACTGGTGGATCGCCTCGTACAGCGCCCTGCGCATTGGCGAGCAAGCGCTCGGCGCCGACAGCTCGCAGGCACAGCAATTGTTCGACGACGAAAGGGCCGATGCGCAGATGTTGCGCGAGGTACCGGCCGACAGTGGCGATATCCACCGCTTCCCGCGTGGGCCCAACCCTGGCACGTTCCTCCACGGCTTGCTGGAGTGGGCGGGCCGTGAGGGCTTCAGCCAGGTGAGTGGCAACCCGCAGCTGATCCAGGAAACCGTCGGCCAGCGCTGCAACCGGCGTGACTGGACCGGCTGGATCACCACCCTAAGCCAATGGCTGCAACGCCTGCTAGGCGAGGCGTTGCCGTTGGCAGGCAAAGGCTTGAGCGTGACCCTTGGGCAGTTGCGCCACTATCAGGTCGAAATGGAGTTCTGGTTCGCCAGCCGTCAGGTCGATGCCGAACAGCTCGACCGCCTGGTGGCTCGCCATACCCACCCCGGGCTGGCGCGCCCGGCGGCGCAACCGACCTTGCTCAACGGCATGTTCAAAGGCTTCATCGACCTGGCGTTCGAGCTGGACGGGCGCTACTACGTGGCCGATTACAAGTCCAACTGGCTGGGCCCGGACATCCAGGCCTACGATGGCCTGGCCATGGAGAAGGCCATTCTCGAACACCGCTACGACCTGCAGTACGTGTTGTACGTGCTGGCCCTGCATCGCCAGCTGCGCGCGCGCCTGCCCGATTATGACTACGACCGCCATGTCGGCGGCGCCCTGTTCATCTTCCTGCGCGGTGCCAGCAGCAGCGGCCACGGCGTGTATCACACCAAGCCGTCGCGTGAGCTGATCGAAAGCCTCGATGCGCTGTTCCGCGGCGAGCACCCGCCCATGCAACAGGACCTGTTTGCCGGAGCCATGATATGAGCCGAAGCCTCGTCGACCTGTTGCCCACCCCGCTGCAGGCCGGGCACTTGCTTGCCCTGAAGCCACAGCACGACAGCGCTGACCTGCTGCAACTGCTCGACCGTTGGGTGGAGCGCGGCTGGTTGCGGGCCCTGGACCGCGCGTTCGTGTCGTTCCTGGAAGAACGCTCCCCCGGCAGCGATCCCTTGCTGTTGCTGGCTGCCGCCCTGGCCAGCCACCAGCTGGGCCATGGCCATGTCTGCCTCGACCTGCAGCAAACCCTGGCAGAGCCTGACTTTGCGCTGTCGTTGCCGCCCGAAGGCGATGCCTTGACCGGCCCCTTGCTGCTGCCCTCGCAATTGTTGGCCAACCTCGACCTGCACGCCTGGCGCCAACGGATTGCCGCCAGCGCGCTGGTGGCTGCCGGCGATACCCCAGGGCAGCAAGCGCGACCGCTGGTGCTCAGCGGCGAGCGCCTGTACCTGCGCCGCTACTGGAACTACGAGCGGCGCATCGACCATATCCTGCGCCAGCGCCTGACCCAGGCTGAAGCAGCACCGGCCGACCTGCCCGGCCGCCTGGCGCAACTGTTCGATGGGGGCGCGCCGGCAGGCCAGGTCGACTGGCAGAAACTCGCCTGCGCCCTGGCCACCCGCGCCGGCTTCAGCATCATCACCGGCGGCCCCGGTACCGGCAAGACGACCACGGTGGTACGCCTGTTGGCCTTGCTGCAGGCGCCAGCGGTGGAGCAGGGCAGGCCACTGCGCATTCGCCTGGCCGCCCCCACCGGCAAGGCGGCCGCGCGCCTGACCGAATCCATCGGCCAGCAAGTCGAGCGCCTGCAGGTCAGCGCCGAAGTGCGCGGGCAAATCCCTACCGAGGTCAGCACCGTGCACCGCCTGCTCGGCAGCCGACCAGGCTCGCGACACTTCCGTCACCATGCCGGCAACCCGTTGCCGTTGGACGTGCTGGTGGTCGACGAAGCCTCGATGATCGACCTGGAAATGATGGCCAACCTGCTCGATGCCCTGCCGCCACGGGCGCGCCTGGTGCTGCTGGGTGACAAGGACCAACTGGCCTCGGTCGAGGCCGGCGCGGTACTCGGCGACCTGTGCCGTGACGCCGAAGACGGCTGTTACTCGCCGGCGACCCAGGCATGGCTGGAGCAGGTCGGTGGCGAGTCGCTGGCCGGCAGCGGCCTCAAGAGCGGTGACGAGCAGCGCCATCCGCTGGCCCAGCAGGTGGTGATGTTGCGCTTCTCGCGGCGTTTCGGCGAGGGCAGCGGCATTGGTCAGCTGGCGCGGCTGGTAAACCGCCAGGAGGCGTACGCGGCGCGTAACCTGCTGGCCATGCCGCCACCCGACGTGCACAGCCTGGCCTTGAAACAAGAGCACGACCGCGCCTTCGATCGCCTGCTGCTCGACGGCCTCGACCGTGGCAGCGATGGCCCGCAAGGTTACCGCAGCTACCTGCGCACCCTCGGGCGCTACCGTCCGGCGCTGGATACCGCCTTCGATGACCCAGCATGGGAGCAATGGGCAGGCCGAGTGCTGCACAGCTTCGAGGACTTCCAGCTACTGTGCGCGGTACGCCGCGGGGCTTGGGGTGTCGAAGGCCTCAACGAGCGGGTGGCGCGGGTGCTGCACAATGCCGGGTTGATCGACAGCCAGCAGCCCTGGTACGAAGGGCGCCCGGTGCTGGTGACGCGCAACGATTACGGCCTGGGCCTGATGAACGGTGACATCGGTATTGCGCTGCGCCTGCCCGACGAGCGTGGCGAGCCCCTGCTGCGCGTGGCCTTCCCGCGTAACGACGGCAGTGGCGGGGTGCGCTTCGTCCTGCCCAGCCGGTTGAACGAAGTGGAAACGGTATTCGCCATGACCGTGCACAAGTCGCAGGGCTCGGAGTTCGGTCATACCGCCCTGGTGCTGCCGGATGCGCTGAACCCGGTGCTGACCAAGGAGCTGGTATACACCGGTATCACCCGTGCCAAGCACTGCTTCAGCCTGGTCGAACCCCGCCAGGGCATTTTCGAAGAAGCGGTGGCGCGCAAGGTACGGCGTATTTCCGGGTTGATGCTGGAACAGGTCTGAAACCGTACGCGTTCCCCTGTAGGAGCGGCCTCGTGTCGCGAAAGGGCCGCAAAGCGGCCCCCGCTTTCGGCAACGCCACAGCTATCGCGGGGGCGGCTTTGCCGCCCTTTCGCGACACAAGGCCGCTCCTACACAGGATGCGGCCATATGCTATCGTTGCGCCGTAATCCGATAGGATCTTGAGAGATTTCCCGCATGAAGCTGGCCGCAAGGCGAGTGACAAGCTGTGTGCTTTCGCTATTGCTGGCCGCCCTGTTCCTTGCAGCAGGTCCTGCCCGGGCGGACGCCGCCACAACCGTCGCCCAGGCGCAGCAACGCGCCAAAGCCGTCACCCAGGTAGTGCTCGGCATCTTCAGCTATGCCCGCTGGCCCGTGGAGCCGTCACCCTTGCGGCTATGCCTGGTCGGCCCGACCGAGTACGCCGATGACCTGATCAAAGGCCACGTCCAGGAGTCCGGCCAGCCGCTGCAGGTGCGGCGCCTGCTGGCGACGGACAGCCAGGTTGCCCAGGCCTGCGATGCCATCTATATCGGCAAGCTCGACCAGGGCCAGCGTGACCGGCTGTTCGAGCGCGTCAGTGGCCACCCGGTACTGAGCATCAGCGAAGCGGACGACCCGTGCACGGTCGGCAGCCTGTTCTGCCTGCGGGTCAGCGACCGACAAGTCGCCTTCGAGGTCAACCTCGACTCGGTGGCACGCTCCGGTGTGCGCATTCACCCCAGCGTGCTGCAGTTGTCGCAGCGCCGGGCGGTGCAGCCATGAAGCCGGCGCACAAGCGCGGCGCCCGCCCGACCCTGCGCTCGGTGCTCGGCCGTGGCCACCTGAGCGTCGCCTTGCTCGCCGTCGGCCTGGCTGGTGTTTCGCTGACCCTGCTGGGCGTGCTCGCCCTGCGTGTTTACGCCAACCATAACCTGCACCTGATCGCCCGTTCGATCAGCTACACCGTGGAAGCGGCCGTGGTGTTCGATGACAGCGCTGCGGCCAACGAAGCGCTGGCGCTGATCGCCAGCGCCGAGGAAGTGGCCGAAGCCAGGGTATTCGACAACGAAGGCCAGCAACTGGCGCATTGGCAGCGCAGTGACAGTGGCCTGCTTGCGCGGTTGGAAGGGCAGGTTGCCAGCGCCTTGCTGGATGAACCGGTCAACCTGCCGATCACCCACCAGCAGCGGCAGGTCGGGCGCATCGAGCTGGTCGGCCAGGGGCGTAGCCTGTTGTTGTTCCTGCTCAGTGGGTTGGCCGGCATCCTGTTCTGTACGCTGCTCAGCGCCTTGGTTGCGCAACACCTGTCGCGGCGTTTGCTCGGTGATATCGTCCGCCCGCTGCGCGGCCTGGCCAGTGTCGCCCATGCCGCCCGCCGGGAGCGCAGCTTCGATCGGCGTGTACCGGAGGCAGCGATTGCCGAGCTCAATGAACTGGGCAATGACTTCAACGCCCTGCTCGACGAACTGGAGGTGTGGCACAGCCACCTGCAGAACGAAAACCAGACGCTGGCCCACCAGGCCAGCCATGACAGCTTGACCGGCCTGCCCAACCGCGCCTTTTTCGAGGGGCGCCTGACCCGCAGCCTGCGCAATGCCGAGCGGCAGCAGGAGCACCTGGCGCTGCTGTTTCTCGACAGTGATCACTTCAAGCAGATCAACGATACCCTCGGCCATGCCGTGGGCGATGAAGTGCTGATCAGCGTGGCTGACCGTGTGCGCGCCCAGCTGCGTGAGCACGACCTGGTGGCACGCCTGGGCGGCGACGAGTTCGCCGTGCTGCTGACGCCTTTGCATTCGCGCCAGGATGCCGAGCGCCTTGCCGAGAAGATCGTTGCCAGCATGAAACTGCCGGTGCAACTGGACAGTGGCCGCAGTATCGCCACCTCGTTGAGTGTCGGTATCGCCTACTACCCGGATGACGGCAGCGATCCCGCCAGCCTTTTGAATGCCGCTGACGCGGCGATGTACCAGGCCAAGCGCAATCGCCGCGGGCACTGGCAAGTAGCACAGATGGAAATCAACAACAGGAGTTGAACCCGTGAAGCAGGTTTTGCGTTTCCCCCTATGGGCCTTGTTGCTGGCGCTGCTGGCCTTGGCTGGCTGCCAGAGCGCGCCGCCCAAAGGCCTGAGCGCCGAACAGATCGCCGTGCTCAAGCGCGAAGGCTTTACCCCGACCGATGAAGGGTGGGCCTATGATTTGTCGGGCAAGGTGCTGTTCGGCAGCGACCTGGACAGCCTCAACAGCCAGAGCCAGGCGATTGTCGAACGTATCGGCAAGGCATTGCTCGGCGTTGGCATCCAGGGCGTGCGGGTGGACGGGCATGCCGACGCGTCGGGCAAGGCGGCATACAACCAGCAGTTGTCCGAGCGGCGTGCGCAAAGCGTGGCCCAAGCGTTGGTCGCGGTAGGCATGCCGGCGCAGAATATCCACAGCCGTGGCCTGGGCAGCAGCCAGCCGGTGGCGGACAACCGCACCAGCGCCGGGCGTACCGAGAACCGGCGGGTGTCTATCGTCGTGGCTTCCTACTGATTCCCGCCCTGCGGTCACAGACCGACTTGCGAGAGCGGGCTACAGGGTGCCTGGCACCGGCTCCGCCGATGTTCGCGGGCAAGCCCGCTCCCACACTATCGATGATGCGCCCAAGCATGCTCACTCCTGAGCAAAGCGCATCTCGCGCGTCTCGCCCATCAACAACGGCGCATTCGCCTCGGTCACCCCGCGGATGTAATCCCACAGCAGGGTAATCCGCTTCAACTTGCGCAAATCTTCCCGGCAGTACATCCAGAATTGCCGTGTCACCTCGATTTCTTCCGGCAGTACCGTCACCAGTCGTGGATCCTGCGCGGCCAGGAAGCAGGGCAATATCGCCAGCCCTCGCCCTTGCAGCGCCGCCGTGTACTGGGCAATCACGCTGGTACTGCGTAAATGCGCGCTGGCGCTGGGGATCAGGTTGGCCAGGTACAGCAGCTCCGAACTGAACGCCAGGTCGTCCACGTAGCTGATGAACGGGTGCCTGGCCAGGTCCGCGATCTGGCGGATGGGGGCGTGGTTATCGAGGTATTCACGGGTGGCGTACAACCGCAAGCGGTAGTCGCACAGCTTGCAGCACACGTACGGCCCATGCTCCGGTCGCTCCAGGGCGATGACGATGTCCGCCTCGCGCTTGGACAGGCTGATGAAGTGCGGCAGCGGCAGTATGTCCACCGAGATTGCCGGGTAGGCATCGACGAAGTGGCTCAGCTGCGGGGTGACGAAGAAACTGCCGAAACCTTCGGTGCAGCCCATGCGCACATGCCCGGACAACGCCACGCCCGACCCGGATACCTGTTCGCAGGCCATGTGCAGCGTGCTCTCGATCGACTCGGCATAGCCCAGCAGGCGCTGGCCTTCGGCGGTAAGGACAAAGCCGTTGGTCCGCGACTTCTCGAACAGCAGGGTGCCGAGTGCCCCCTCCAGCGAGCTGATGCGCCGCGACACCGTGGTGTAGTCGACGCTCAGGCGCTTGGCGGCGCTACTGGCCTTGCGGGTACGGGCCACTTCGAGGAAGAACTTCAGGTCGTCCCAGTTGAGCGCGCTCAGGGATGTGAGGTCTTTTTGCATGATGATCCGGTTTTTTTGTGCGTTCTTGTTGGATGTTTGCACATCTATACTCGAAACAAGCCTCAGGACGCCACCTCGCGTTTGCTCGGCGCTGGCGATCTCGTCCCGACAATAATTCCAAGGAGAACGCAGATGAACGCACCGCAATCCCCTAACCAGACCAAAATCGACCAGGTCAAGCTGCTGATCGACGGCCAGTGGGTCGAGTCCAAGACCTCTGAATGGCGCGATATCGTCAACCCGGCCACCCAGGAAGTGCTGGCGCGCGTACCGTTCGCCACCGCCGAGGAAGTGGACGCCGCCGTGGCCGCTGCCCAGCGTGCCTTCAAGACCTGGCGCGATACCCCGATTGGCGCACGCATGCGCATCATGCTCAAGCTGCAGGCGCTGATCCGCGAACACACCAAGCGTATCGCCCAGGTGCTCAGTGCCGAACAAGGCAAGACCCTGGCCGATGCCGAAGGCGATATCTTCCGCGGCCTGGAAGTGGTCGAGCATGCCGCCTCGATCGGTACCCTGCAGATGGGCGAATTTGCCGAAAACGTCGCCGGTGGCGTCGATACCTATACCTTGCGCCAGCCCATCGGTGTATGCGCCGGTATCACCCCGTTCAACTTCCCGGCCATGATCCCGCTGTGGATGTTCCCGATGGCCATCGTCTGCGGCAACACCTTTGTGCTCAAGCCGTCCGAGCAGGACCCGCTGTCGACCATGCTGCTGGTCGAGCTGGCGCTGGAAGCCGGCGTACCGGCTGGCGTGCTCAACGTGGTGCACGGTGGCAAGCAAGTGGTGGATGCCATCTGCACCCACCCGGACATCAAGGCGATTTCCTTCGTCGGCTCCACCGAAGTGGGCACCCACGTGTACAACCTGGGCAGCCAGCACGGCAAGCGCGTGCAGTCGATGATGGGCGCCAAGAACCACGCGGTGGTGCTGCCCGATGCCAACCGCACCCAAACCATCAACGCCCTGGTCGGTGCCGCCTTCGGCGCGGCAGGCCAGCGCTGCATGGCCACCTCGGTGGCGGTCCTGGTAGGCAAGGCGCGCGAATGGCTGCCGGACATCAAGGAAGCGGCCAGCAAGCTCAAGGTCAATGCCGGTTGCGAGCCAGGCACCGATGTCGGCCCGGTGGTTTCCAAACGTGCCAAGGAGCGTGTGCTGGGCCTGATCGAAAGCGGCATCAAGGAAGGTGCCAAGCTGGAACTCGACGGCCGGGGCGTCAAGGTGCCGGGTTATGAGCAAGGCAACTTCGTCGGCCCGACCCTGTTCTCTGGGGTGAAGACCGACATGCAGATCTACACCCAGGAAATCTTCGGCCCGGTACTGGTGACCCTGGAGGTCGACACCCTCGACGAGGCCATCGCCCTGGTCAACGCCAACCCGTTCGGCAACGGCACCGGCCTGTTCACCCAGAGCGGCGCAGCCGCGCGCAAGTTCCAGAGCGAAATCGACATTGGCCAGGTAGGTATCAACATTCCAATCCCGGTACCGGTGCCGTTCTTCAGCTTCACCGGCTCCCGTGGCTCCAAGCTCGGCGACCTCGGCCCGTACGGCAAGCAAGTGGTGCAGTTCTACACTCAGACCAAGACCGTCACCGCCCGCTGGTTCGATGACGACAGCGTCAACGACGGTGTGAACACCACCATCAGCCTGCGCTAAGCCATCAGCCTGCGTTAAGGAGAGAGTCATGCGTATCGCATTCATCGGCCTCGGCAACATGGGCGCACCGATGGCCCGCAACCTGATCAAGGCTGGCCACCAACTGAACCTGTTCGACCTGAACAAGGCCGTGCTGGCCGAGCTCGCCGAACTGGGCGGGCAGGTCAGCCCTTCGCCCAAGGACGCGGCGGCCAATAGCGAGCTGGTGATCACCATGCTACCGGCCGCTGCCCATGTACGCAGCGTGTACCTGAACGAAGACGGCGTGCTGGCCGGTATTCGTCCTGGCACGCCAACCGTGGACTGCAGCACCATCGACCCGCAAACCGCGCGCGATGTCTCCAAGGCGGCTGTAGCCAAGGGCGTGGACATGGGCGATGCGCCGGTATCCGGCGGCACCGGTGGCGCGGCGGCAGGTACCCTGACCTTCATGGTCGGTGCCAGTGCCGAGCTGTTCGCCACCCTCAAGCCAGTACTGGAGCAGATGGGCCGCAACATCGTGCATTGCGGTGAAGTCGGCACCGGGCAGATCGCCAAGATCTGCAACAACCTGCTGCTGGGCATCTCGATGGTCGGTGTGTCCGAAGCCATGGCGCTGGGCAATGCGCTGGGCATCGACACCAAGGTACTGGCCGGCATCATCAACAGTTCGACCGGGCGTTGCTGGAGCTCGGACACTTACAACCCATGGCCCGGCATCATCGAAACCGCGCCGGCATCGCGGGGCTATACCGGTGGATTTGGCGCCGAGCTGATGCTCAAGGACCTGGGGCTGGCCACCGAAGCGGCGCGCCAGGCGCACCAGCCAGTGATCCTCGGGGCCGTGGCCCAGCAGCTGTATCAGGCCATGAGCCTGCGCGGTGAAGGGGGCAAGGATTTCTCGGCCATCGTCGAGAGTTACCGCAAGAAAGATTGACCAGCGAGGTGGACTTCATCGCGGGCCAGGTGGCCTTCCCTCTGTAACTGCGCACCAGAGGGAAGGGCGCCTGATCCGCGATTTTTTTTGCCTGTCCCGGCCCAATCGCCGGCTTGCGGCGGTTGGGCCGGGACAGTTTACGAATCAGGCGAAGACGAAATACTTGCGCACGGTTTCGACCACTTCCCAGGTGCCTTTCATCCCCGGTTCGATCACGAACACGTCACCTGCCTTGAGGTGCTTCGGCTCTTCGCCTTCCGGGGTGATGATGCAGTAGCCGTCGAGGAAGTGGCAGAACTCCCATTTCTCGTAATTGACCTCGAACTTGCCCGGGGTGCAGATCCAGGTGCCCATGATCTTGCTGCCGTCGGCCGACAGGTAGGCGTTGAGGTTGACGGTGTGCGGATCGCCGCCGATGCGCTTCCACTTGGTGGCGTCCACGACCGGTGTCGGGCAGGTTTCGCGCAGGACGGTGATGAAATCGGACATGGCACAACTCCTGGTGACTGGCTGAATGACTCGTCACCATAGGGCCATCGGCCGAGCCGCAGTTGCCTGGGCTCGACGTCCAGCTGTCTGGTCGCGCTATGCCAGGCGGTTGACCTCGACGGTGACATGCGCCAGTTCCTCGTGCACGCCCAAGGCTTGGCGCACGCTGTCGGCGCTGAGTTCGCAAGCTGCGGCGAGGCCGAGGATGCAGGCGTACTGTTCCTTGCCGACCCGCCACACGTGCAGGTCGGTAATGCTGGCCGGCACCGGCAGCTGTGCCACCACTTCGCGTATTTCCGCCACCACCGGTGCGTCCATCTCCGCGTCCAGCAGTACCCGGCTGGTGTCGCGCAGCAACCCCCGGGCCCACAGCGCCACCAGCAACGCACCCACCAGGCCCATGACCGGGTCGAGCCAGCCGGCGCCCCAGAACTTGCCGGCCAGCAGGGCGACGATGGCCAGCACCGAGGTGGCGGCATCGGCGATCACATGCAGGTAGGCCGAGCGCAGGTTCAGGTCGTGGTGATGATGACCGTGGTCGTGCTGATGATCATGGCCATGGTGATGATCATGATGATGATGGTGATCGTCCCGCAGCAGCCAGGCGCAGATCAGGTTGACCGCCAGGCCCACGGCGGCGATGAAGATCGCCTGGTCATAGTGGATCGGCCCCGGTGCCAGCAGGCGCTCGACCGACTGGAAGGCCATCAGCCCCGCCACCCCGAGCAGCAGCAGGGCACTGGAGTAGCCGCCGAGAATCTCGATTTTCCAGGTACCGAAGGCAAAGCGCCGATCGCCGGCATAGCGCCGGGCAGCGGCGTAGGCCAGCAGTGACAAGCCCAGGGCCAGCGCATGGGAACTCATGTGCCAACCGTCGGCCAGCAGCGCCATGGAGTTGAAGAACCAGCCGCCGGCAATTTCCGCCACCATCATCACGGCGGTCAGCCACACCGCCAGGCGGGTCTTGCGCTCGGCACCGAGGTTGCTGGTATGGAACTGGTGGCTGTGCTGCCAACGGTCTGATGTTTGTGTCGCCATGGTTTATCATGCTTCCGGAATGTCGAGAAATATACTATACCCCAGTATACCTAGCATGGTGTGAAACCCTGTGGCACATACCCTGAAGAGCAAGAAGCAACTGCTGACCCGGGTGCGCAAGATCAAAGGCCAGGCCGCCGCCCTGGAGACGGCGCTGGAGCAGGACAAGGACTGCCTGGCGATCCTGCAGCAGATCGCCGCCGTGCGCGGTGCGGTGAACGGGCTGATGGCCGAAGTGATGGAAGGGCATATCCGCGAACACCTGGTGGCGGACGGGCTGAGCACCGAGGCGCGGCAGGACGAGGCCGACAAGGTGGCGGCGTTGTTGCGTTCGTACCTGAAGTGACTACGCCGGCGTGGCACGACCCTTTGTAGGAGATCTATGGTTTTTCAACAAGCCGGGTTGACGCCGTGCTTGTAGGAGCGGCTTCAGCCGCGATCACCGGCAAGGCCGGTGCCATCCACCGCGTTGCCTGCATCGCGGATAAATCCGCTCCTACAAGATTGCATATACCCCTGGGGGGTATGGTCATGCCCACCAATAGCGCACAAAGTGGAAGAACACCGGCGCGGCAAAGCACACCGAGTCCATGCGGTCGAGCATGCCACCGTGGCCTTCGATCATGTGCCCCCAGTCTTTCACCCCGCGGTCGCGCTTGATCGCCGACATCACCAGCCCGCCGAAGAAGCCCATGGCGTTCACGGCCAGCGCCATCAGCGCGGCCTGCCAGAAAGTGAACGGTGTGATCCAGCACAGCAGGGCACCGGTCAGGGTAGCCAGCGCCACGCCACCGGCCAGGCCCTCGACAGTTTTCGACGGCGACAGGTTGGGCGCCACCTTGTGCTTGCCGAACAGCTTGCCGCACACGTACTGCAGCACGTCGCTGATCTGTACCACCAGGATCAGCCAGGCGATCAGCAGCAGGTTGCGGCCTTCGTAGCCGGGGATGTCGAGGGTCATCAGTGCCGGCACCGACGACACGCAGTAGACCGCGATCATCAGCCCCCACTGCACCTTCGAGGCACGCTCGAGAAAGCGTGTGGTGTCGCCACCGAAGCTGGCCAGGATCGGCAACAACAGGAACAGGTACACCGGGATGAAGATACTGAACAGCCCGTACCAGTCCATGGCGATCAGCACGTACTGCACCGGCAGCGCCACGTAGAATGCCGCCACCAGCGCCGGGTAGTCGCTGCGCCGGGTCGGGGTGAGGGTCATGAACTCACGCAGGGCATAGAACGACACGCCATAGAACAGCACGATCACCCCGTACTTGCCGAACAGGAAGGCGATGCCGATCACCAGCACCATGACCCACCAGGCATTGATGCGGGCGTTGAGGTTGTCGATCACCGCGTGTGGTGCCGGGCCGGCGCGCCATTTCAGCAGGCGGCCGATCACACTGGCGAGCAGCAGCAGGGCGCCGATGCCGGCGAACAGCGAAAGGGTGTTGTGGTCCATGTCAGGCATCCTTGGGGGCCAGGTTCAGCAGGGCCTTGCTGGCCCGTTCGAGGAACGCCTGTTTGCTTTCATCAGCCTCCAGGTGCAGCGGTTCGCCAAAGCTCAGCGTGCACAGCAACGGCAGAGGCAAGGCGCGGCCCTTGGGCATCACCCGGTTGAGGTTGGCGATCCATACCGGTACCAGCTCGACGTCGGGATTCGCCGCAGCCAGATGGTACAGCCCACTCCTGAACGGCATCAGCGGCTCATCGCCAAGGTTGCGCGTGCCCTCCGGGAAGAAGATCAGCGAGTCGCCCTGGGCCACGGCTTCGAGAATCGGCTGCAGTGGGCTGCCCTGGCCTTCACTGCGTTGCCGGTTGATCAGCACGCCATTGAACACCTTGCGAATGAGGAAGTCGCGGATACCTGGCCTGGCCCAGTAGTCGGCGCCGGCCACCGGGCGGGTGTGCTTGCGTAGCGGTGCTGGCAATGAGGCCCACAGCAACACGAAATCGCCATGGCTGCTGTGGTTGGCGAAATACAGGCGCTGCACCGGCAGCGGTGTGCAGCCCAACCACAGGGCGCGGGCGCCAGTGATCAGGCGGGCGGCAGAGGTAATGAGGTAGGCGGTCAGGCTGGCGAGCATGGGGTTGTCGTTATCCCTTCAAAGGCAGTGTCAGCAGGGTAGCCAAGGCCAGTGCCAACTGCAGGCCCAGGCATACGGCCTGGCGGCGCAGCAGGGCCAGTGCAGCCTGGCTGCGGGCAGGCCAGGCGCGCGAGTCGGCGGCGTGCGGTTTGAGTTTCAGTTCGAACAAGGCGCGGTCCAGGGCCTGGGTGTCTGCCGGCAGGTCGGAGCTCTTGGCCAGGTGGGCAAACAGGTCGGCATCTACCGCCACGCGGATGGCCCAGTACTTGTGAAGTACGCCCAGTACCAACAGCACGCTGCACAGCAGGCTGGCCAGTGGTGGCAACGGCGCATTCAGCAATGGCGCCAAGCCGTAGGCGAGCGCCAGCAAGGTGAGGCCGTCGGACAGCCGCTCCAGCTGTTTGCCACGGCCCAGCAGGCTGGCCACCAGCAGCAGGTTCATGGTTGTGCTCCCAGTTGTTGCAGGGCCTGGTGGTGTGCGCGGCGCAAGACTATCCCTGGGCGAGCTTTGCCGATCAGCGCTGCGGCCTGCCGAGCGTCGCTGCAGCGGCCGCTGACCACCAGCCAGGCGGCTACGGCGCTGGCGCTGCGCGAGTAACCCAGGGCACAACAGACCAGCACCGGGCCTTGGGCGCGCAGGCGTTCGATGGCGACGGCGGCCTGGTGCAGCAATGGGCTTTGCGGGGCGATCAGGTCCAGGGTAGGAAAACAGACGTAGTCAACGGCGGACGCGACCTTTGTAGGAGCGGCCTTGTGTCGCGAAAGGGCCGCGAAGCGGCCCCAGGTTTTCAGCTTCGCAGCAGATATTGCCGGGGCCGCTTCGCAGCCCTTTCGCGACACAAGGCCGCTCCTGCAAGAGGCCGCGCTGTCCTGGACATGACACGGTAGCTCCGCGCATAAATCGACCACCGCAGCGAACTGCGCGCCACGCCCGGGAATCCGCCCCAGATAAACCCCATCACACACTTCATCCGCCTGCGGATGCCGCCAGGTCCACAGCCGCGAATTGGCCCAGGCCCCCAGCAGATAAGGCGCCAGCAGCCAGCGGGCAGCATTCGACAAGCGCCCATCGGCACCTTTCTGAAACCCGTCAGCGCCGAACAGGCCGTAATTCAACGCCACCAGCGCCAACGATACGGCCGGCCAGGCCAGCCACAGCCAGGCGCCCCCCAAACCCATGGCAAACACGGCGCACAACAGCGCACCCGCGGCATAGCTCAAGGCCAACCGCCAGCGCTTGGCATCCTGCGCAAGGTGGGCCTGCTGCCAGGGCAGCCGGCCCTGGTGTGGCCACAGCCAGACACACAAGAACCCCGCCAACGCGCCGGTCGGTACGTCGATGAAATGGTGCTGCCAGGTGGTCAGCACCGACACCCCGATCAGCGCCATCCAGCCATGCATCAGCCAACGCCAGGGCTGGCGCTGCACATGCCGGGCAAACATCGTCCAGATGATCACCAGCAAAGCGATATGCAGCGATGGCGCCTGGTTGAACGGCTTGTCGAACCCCATCAGTACATCGAACATCCAGCCGTACACGCCACCCAGTTCCGGCCGCGCGAAGGTGAAGCGCAGCGGCCAGAGCAGGAAGCAGCTGACGCTGATCACCTGTGCTGTCAGCAGGGCCAGGGCATGCCGGTCCATTTCCTGGCGCGTGCGCGGCAGCAGGAAGGACAGCCCGTAGAGCAGGTCGATCGACCAGTACGGGATGATCGTCCACGGCCACAACGGCATGCGGCTTTCCCAGCCGAACACCAGGCTGCCGACATCATTGCGCCCAACCGTGTGGCTGTTGGCCAGCCCATAGCTGAGGAAAAACAGCGGCCCCAGCAGCAATAGCCAGAATACGCCCCGGCGGACCAGCCCGGGCTCGCGCGATGGGTTCATTCAGCGCACCCGTTGGGCCAGGCTGACACTGAAAATACCCCATTCATCGATGCGCTGGGCCAGCTTGCGGAAGCCCGCTGCCTCGACCAACTGGTCCATCTCGGCCTGGCTGCGCCGGCGCATCACCCAGGCCTCGCCGCCGCGGTGGCTGGTGAGGGCGCGGGCGATCATCTCCAGTTGCGGGTGCCACGGTTGGCCGGTGTAGACCAGGTAGCCGCCATCCTCCACCGCGTCGGCCAGGCCGGCCAGCGAGTTGCCCACCAGCTGGTTGCTGGCGAACAGTTCGTACAGGCCGGAGACCACGGCCAAGGTCGGCGGCTGTTCCAGCGCAGCCAGGCTCTGGCGGTCGAAGGCATCGCCCTGGACGAAGCGGGCGATGTCAGCCAGGCCTTTTTCCGCGATCAGCGCGCTGCCTTGCTGCACGTTCAGCTCGCTGTAATCGCGTAGCAGGATCGAGTCCGGGAGTTGCTCCAGCTCCTGCAGGGCTTCGAGGATGTAGCGGCCATGGCCGGCAGCGATATCGACGATGTGCACCGGCCGTTGCTGTTCGCGCAGGCGGGCGATGGCCAGGCGCAGCAACTCTTCGACGTGCAGCTTGCGTTGGCGGATGCCACGCCAGCCGATGGCATCGAGATAGTTGCGATCGACCAGGCGGCCCAGCTTGCCCTTGCCGGTCGGCTGGTTGCGGTACACGTAGTCAAGGGTACTGCCCGAGTCGAAACCGGTGTCGAACCCTAGCTTCACGCCTTCCGAAAGCCCCTTGCCCAGGCGCAGCCCGGCGCGGGTGGCGCGCCAGTAGAGGTCGCGGGGCGAGTTGTGCGGTAACGGCGCGGCCAGGCTTTCGGCCTCGGCGCAACTGGCGCCGACCTTGTCGGCATCGAGCAGCGACGGCAGCGGCGCAGGGCTGGCGAAGCAGTGCTCGACGAACCGCTCGATGCGCCGCAGGGCATGGGCCCGGTCACGCTCGCCCAGGGTGTCGTGGAAGAACCCCGGCAGGATGTGCATTTCCTTGCGCGCACTGCCCAGGCGCTCGAAGAAGCGTTGCTGCGGCTGGCGCTCGACCACGAAGTCGGCACCGGATACCAGCAGCTGGGTCGGCACCTGGATGGCCTGGGCATCCGCCACCACGCGGTCGGCGGCTTCGTACAGGCCTAGCAACATGGTCACCGAAATCGGCCGGCTGATCAGCGGGTCGGCCACGTACGACATGACCCGTTCGGGGTCGTGGGTGAGCAGGCGTGGCTTGACGTAGCTGTTGACGAAGAAGTTGCCGCGCAAGGCCTTCAGCAGTTTCAGGCCGGGGCGGGCGAAGGGTACATACAGCTTGACCTTGAACGCCGGCGACGCCAGCACCAGGCAGCGCACCTTGGGGGCATAGTCGTGGGCCCAGGTGGCGACCAGCACGGCACCGACACTCTGCGCCAGCACCACCAGGTCCTGCTCGGCGATACCGTGGCGGGCCTGGATATGCTCGATGAAGGTCTGCACATCGCGCACGCTGGTGGCGAACCCCGGGCTGTCGCCGCGTGCTCCCGGGGACTCGCCGTGGCCACGGGCATCCCAGGCGAAGAAGTCATAGCCCGGCATGTCCAGCTCATCGGCCAGGTGGGCCATGCGCCCGCCATGCTCATGGCCGCGGTGGAACATCACCACAGCCCGGCGGGGCTGGTGTTCGTTACGGGTGGCGGGCCAGTGACGGTAATGCAGCTCGACGCCGTCATGGGTACTGAAGTGCAGTGCTTGCGCTTGGCGCATGGTCAACATCCTTTTACGACGGCAGGAGGCTCAACGGGTTTCGGCCAGCCCCTGGCGGACCCGGTTGTAGAGGGTATAGAGCGAGAGTGCGAGGATCACCAGCAACAAGCCGTTGATCCAGGCCCCGGCCAACAGGCCGAAGGCCACGCCGGTGCCCAGTACGCCGAAGGCAAAGGCCCGGTCGCTCTTGCCCATGGGCCCGTCGTAGCGCCGCGAGGCACCGGCCAGCGGGCCCATGACCCCGGCGTACTCACTGAAGGTGGCGCTGAGCACCACGAGCACGACCAAGGCTGGCGATACCCCTGGCAGCAGGGCGAAGGGCAGGTACAGGGCGGCGTCGGCGATCACGTCGCAGAGTTCGTTGAGGTAGGCGCCGAGGGTGGATTGCTGGCCGAACTCCCGGGCAAGCATGCCGTCGATGGCGTTCAGGGCCATGCGCAGCAGCATCCATACCGGTAGGAGGATGAACAGCCAGGCGGAATGATGCCGGGTAACCAGCAGCAGGCCCAGCAGCACTGATACCAGGGCAGCTGCGAGCGTGACCTGGTTGGCGGTGACCCCCCGCTCGTGAAGGCGCTGCACCATGGGGCGGAGCAGGGCCTGGAAGCGCGGTTTGAGCTGGTAGATCGAGGCCACCGTGAAGTCCTTTTCGTTGGGCATTGGGGCGCTATTTTGTGTGAGTCTGCGTTGCGGGTAAAGCCGGAAGCCTGGTAGTCCGGTATTGCTCTGATGAAAATGTGGGAAGCCACTGATTCAGGGCTTTCGGCATCTATAGCTTTTCCCCGGGTGGCAGGTTTTCAGCCCTCGCCATCGGGCCAGGCGCTCCAGGATGAGCGTCGGTCCTGGGGGAGGGGGCAGGCAGGCTCTGCCGGCTTGGTGGCGCCGCTCTGCGCGATTCTGGCCGCGTGAGCGGGTGGGCTGGCAGGAGCGAAATCAGTACAATGGCTGGCGGATCTGGGGAAGTTTTGTATAAGGCTCAATACCCTGCAATGGCAGCGAGCAAGCCCGCCGCATACCCCGGCAATGCCGCAAAATCCCGCGCGCACACCAGCAACCTCCGGTTGGCCCATGGCTCCGCCAGCGCCACCCAGTGCAAGGGCAACATACCCTGCCAGCGCCGCACCGCTGCCAGCGGCACCACCCCCACCCCGGCACCGCCGGCGACCATGCGAATCACCCCGTCGAACCCCTCGGCCCGCACGCGTACCTGCATCCGCCGCCCCTCGCGCAAGGCTTGCTCTTCAAGGTACAAGGCCAACGCACTGCCGGCCCCAAGGCCGACATAGCCGTGCGCCAGGCTATCGCTGAAGCTGGGCGCGAGCGCACTGGCCAGCGGGTGGCCCGGCGGCATCACCAGCACCAGCGGGTCGTCGCGAAAGGGGCGGGTCTGCAGGTGCTCGCAAGGGGCTGCGGTCGAAACGATGCCGAGGTCGGCCATGCCCTAGGTAATTGCCTGTACGATGCGCAGGCTCGGCAGTTCCTGCACATCGACGCTGATTCCGGGGTTTTCAGCCAGGTAGCTGGCCAGCAGTTCCGGCAGGTATTCGGTGAGCGCCGCCGTGTTGCACAGCAGGCGCACCTGGCCTTGCTGCCCTTGCGCATACTGGCCGAGGTCGAACTGCAGGCGTTCGACCTGCTGCGCTATCAGCCGGGCATGCCGCAGCAGGGCCTGGCCGGCCGGCGTCGGCTGCACGCCACGGCGGTTGCGTTCCAGCAGGGGGATGCCCAACGATGCCTCCATGGCGCGGATGCGCGCACTGGCTGCTGGCAGCGACAGGTGGCTGCGGCTGGCGCCAGCGGTGATGTTGCCGCACTCCAGGGTGTGCTGGAACAGCCTGAGGTCGATCAGGTCGAAATGCATCTGGCTATGTCCTGGCAAGAGTCTGCCTGAGTATATGACAGATTTTCAGCCAGGCCGGCGCACGCCATGATCGGCCCATGAATACCTTGCTCGCTTTCTACCAGGACATTGGCCTGGCCTTGTCATTGCTGGTGACTCTGACCTTTCTCCTGGCCGGAACGGTAAAAGGGGTGATTGGCCTCGGCTTGCCGACCATTGCCATGGGCCTGTTGGGCCTGGCTATGCCTCCGGCGCAGGCTGCTGCGTTGCTGATCGTGCCTTCGACCCTCACCAACCTTTGGCAACTGGCCAATGGCGGGCATCTGCGCGCGTTGCTGGTACGTCTGGGGCCGATGCTGGCAATGCTCTTCATCGGTACCTTGCTGGGCAGCGCCTGGTTGGGGATCAACAGCGGCCCGTGGGCCAAACATGCACTGGGCGCGGCCCTGCTGGCCTATGCGCTGTACGGGTTGGTCGGGGCGGGCCTGTGCCTGGCGCCAAGCCGCGAGCGTTGGCTGGGGCCGGCCTGCGGCCTGGTAACCGGCGTGGTAACCGCAGCGACAGGGGTATTCGTGATACCGGCCGTACCCTACCTGCAGAGCCTGGCCTTGAACCGTGAGCAGATGGTCCAGGCCCTGGGCCTGTCGTTCACGGTGTCCACCCTGGCCCTGGCCGTCGGCCTGGCCGGGCAGGATGCCCTGGGTGGCCAGGCCCTGGGGGCCTCGTTGCTGATGCTGGCGCCGGCCTTGCTCGGCATGCTGGCCGGGCAATGGCTGCGCCAGCGCATCAGCGCGCTGCTGTTCAAGCGCTGCTTCTTCTTCGGCCTGGCCGCACTTGGCGGCCATTTGCTCATCAGCGGCTAGCGGACGAGGCGCTGAGCATGTCGATCATCTGGATGTCGAAATCGCGCTCCAGGTAGTCCATGCGCTTGTCGAAGAACGCGGTCATGTGCGGCAGCGCCGAGTGCACATCCAGCGCGGCCTTGTCGGCCCAGACCTCGAAGAACACGAACAGGCTCGGGTCCTGCTTGTCGCGCAGCATGTGGTACTCGATGCAGCCCGGTTCCTGGCGGCTTGGCTCGACGTAGGCGCGGAACAGGGTTTCGAATGCCTCGGCCATTTCCGGACGGGTCTTGGCTTTGAGGATGAAGGCGTACTGCTCAGTCATGGGTCGCTACTCGTTGACGGGAGATGAAGCGATTCTACGGCAATAATGTGCCAGCCATTCGTGACTTGTGGTCAATTGTATTTTGCCCCTGCGCCACTGTATCCCCTGCCCGCGAGCCCCTAACCTGCCGACCTGAATTTTTCGCGAGGCTCACATGAAAAAGATCCTTTTGCTCAACGGCGGCAAACAGTTCGCTCACTCCGATGGCCGTCTCAACACCACCCTGCACGAAGCGGCCGTGGCTCACCTGGACCGCGCCGGTTTCGATGTGCGCCAGACCTTCATCGATGGCGGTTATGACGTTCAGGAAGAGGTGCAGAAATTCCTCTGGGCCGATGTGGTGATCTACCAGATGCCAGGCTGGTGGATGGGCGCGCCATGGACCGTGAAGAAATACATCGACGAGGTGTTTACCGCAGGCCATGGCAGCCTGTATGCCAACGATGGCCGTACCCGTTCCGACCACTCGCAGAAGTACGGCAGTGGTGGCCTGGTACACGGCAAGCAGTACATGCTGTCGTTGACTTGGAATGCACCGCAGCAGGCATTCGACGACCCCAGCGATTTCTTCGAGGGCAAGGGTGTGGATGCGGTGTACTTCCCGTTCCACAAGGCCAACCAGTTCCTCGGCATGACTGGCTTGCCGACCTTCCTGGCGGTGGATGTGATGAAGCGCCCGGATGTGCCGGCGGCGCTGGCGGCCTATACGGCACACCTGGACAAGGTGTTTGGCAAGGCGCAATAAGTGTTCGACCTGCCTGCCTCTTCGCGGGCTTGCCCGCTCCCACAGGTACTCCACAAGCTTTCAGGCCTGTCTGATCCCTGTGGGAGCGGGCGAGCCCGCGAAAGGGCCGGTATAGGCAGCGCTGGACTTGGCCGCGACAAGCGGCTATCTAGTCCCTGCAGAGAGCAACCACAGGCCCCGATGTGAAAACCCGATCCGAAGAGCTCCAGGTATTCGTCACCGTCATCGACTGCGGCTCGATTTCCGCTGCTGCCGAGCAGATGGGCCAGACCCCGTCTGCCGTCAGCCGCACCCTGTCACGCCTGGAAGGCAAACTGGGCACCACCTTGGTCAACCGCACCACCCGGCGCATGGACCTGACTGAAGAGGGCCGCTTTTTCCTCGAACGCTCGCGCCTGATCCTGGAGCAGATGGACGAGATGGAAGAGCGCCTGTCGATGAACCGCCAGACCCCTACCGGGCGTCTGCGCATCAACGCCGCTGCGCCGTTCATGCTGCATGCCATCCTGCCGTGGATCGGCGAGTTCCGCCGCCAGTACCCCGGCATCGAACTGGAACTCAACACCGATGACCTGATCATCGACCTGCTCGAGCAGAGTACCGACGTGGCCATCCGCATCGGCGAACTGGCCGACTCCAGCCTGCACGCGCGCAGCCTGGGCTGCAGCCCGGTGCAGGTGCTGGCCAGCCCGGCGTACCTCGAACAGCATGGTACGCCGCAGCGGGTCGAGGACCTGGCCAACCACTGCCTGCTCGGCTTCAGCCAGCCCGAGTCGCTCAACCATTGGCCACTGCGCCATGCCCAGGGGGATCGCTGGAGCATCCGCCCGGCGCTGATCGCCTCCAGCGGCGAGACCTTGCGCCAGCTGGCGCTGGCGGGCGAGGGCATCGTCAGCCTGTCGCACTTCATGACCCACGAAGACATCCGCAGCGGGCGCCTGCAAGTGTTGCTCAGCGAAGCCAACAACGGCTATCGCCAGCCGATCCATGCGGTGTACTACCGCAATACCCAGCTGGCGCTGCGTATCCAGTGCTTCCTTGATTTCATCCAGCGCAAGCTGGCGATGTACGCCTGCTGAGTTGCCTGGACGCGACATATTCTGTCTACAGGCGGCGAAACTTCCTACGATTGTTTGCGCAGTGGAAACGCTTCGGCCTTACTGACTGCTCAACAAAAACAACACCAAGGAAGTGTCATGCGTATGGTTCCGTTCCAGTACCTGGTTGTTGCAGCCGCGATCCTGAGCTGTTCCTCGGTTCATGCCGCCACCCTGGAGGGCGGCGCAGTGGCCGCGCCCGATCAATATGGTGCACAGGTGGCCGCCGATATCCTCAAGAAGGGCGGCAACGCGGTGGATGCGGCAGTGGCCACGGCGTTCACCCTGGCGGTGACTTACCCCGAGGCGGGCAACATCGGCGGCGGCGGGTTCATGACCCTGTTCGTCGACGGCAAACCCTATTTCCTCGACTACCGTGAAGTCGCGCCCAAGGCCGCTACGCGCAACATGTACCTGGACGACAAGGGCGAGGTCATCGAGAACCTCAGCCTGGTCGGGGCCCGCGCAGCTGGCGTACCCGGCACGGTAATGGGCTTGTGGGAGGCGCACCAGAAATTCGGCAAGCTGCCCTGGAGCGAGCTGCTGACTCCGGCCATCGGTTATGCGAAAAACGGTTTCAAGGTGGCAGAAAAGCAGTACCAGTACCGCAACGATGCCCAGGGCATGTTCAAGACCGCGACCAATTTCAACGACTACTTCGGCAACATGAAAGTCGGCCAGCTGTTCAAGCAGCCAGAGATGGCGCAGACCCTGGAGCGCATCGCCGACAAGGGCGTGAGCGAGTTCTACCAGGGCAAGACCGCCGACCTGCTGGTGGCGCAGATGCAGGCCGACAAGGGCCTGATCACCAAGCAGGACCTGCAGGACTACAAGGCGGTATGGCGTGAACCGATGGCTGTCAGCTGGCGTGGCAATGTGGTCTACACCGCGCCTCCGCCAAGCTCCGGCGGCGTCGCCCTGGCCCAGCTGCTGGGCATCAAGGAAGACCGCGCCGCGGACTTCAAGGGCGTGGCACACAACTCGGCGCAGTACATCCACCTGCTGGCCGAGATCGAAAAGCGGGTGTTCGCCGACCGCGCCGACTACCTCGGCGACCCAGCCTTCACCCAGGTGCCAGTGGCGCAGCTGGTGGCCAAGGACTACCTGGCCAAGCGTGCCGCGCAGGTCAACCCGAAGGCCATTTCCGCGACCGACAAGGTCAAGCCGGGCCTGGAGCCGCACCAGACCACGCACTTCTCGATCGTCGACAAGCAGGGCAATGCGGTCAGCAATACCTACACCCTGAACCTTGATTACGGCAGTGGCGTGGTGGTGAAAGGTGCCGGCTTCCTGTTGAACGACGAAATGGATGACTTCAGTGCCAAGCCGGGGGCGGCCAACGCGTTCGGCGTGGTAGGCGGGGATGCCAATGCCATCGCACCGGGCAAGCGCATGCTGTCGTCGATGAGCCCCAGCCTGATGACCCGCGATGGCAAGGTCGAGCTGGTCATTGGTACGCCAGGCGGCTCGCGGATCTTCACCTCGATCTTCCAGGTCATGAACAACCTGTACGACTACGGCATGCCGCTGGACAAGGCGGTGGCGGCGCAGCGTGTGCACCATCAGTTGCTGCCCAAGGACACCATCTACTTTGACAGCTACGCGCCGTTGACCGGGCCGGTGGCTGACGAGCTGAAGAAGATGGGCTATGTGCTGGAAGACCAGGGCTGGGAGATGGGCGACATCCAGGCGATCCGGGTGAACGGTGCGAAGCTGGAGACTGCTTCGGACCCACGTGGGCGTGGGGTCGGGATGATCGTCAAGTAATACCTGTTCCATCGCCGGGAGGGCTTTGCCCTCCATCGCGACACGAGGCCGCTCCTACAGGAGATTGAGGAGCGGCCTTGTGTCGCGACGGGCCGCAAAGCGGCCCCGAATTCCAGGGTCAGACGCGGAACTGGCTGACCAACGTCTGCAATTGCCCGCCCAACCGCGCCAGCTCCACGCTGGACGCTGCCGTCTCGTCACTGGCCGCCGCCGTCTGCTCGGACACATCGCGCACATTGAGGATGCTGCGGCTGATCTCCTCCGCCACCGCACTCTGCTGCTCCGCTGCCGCGGCAATCTGCTGGTTCATCGACTGGATGCTCGACACCGTGCTGGTGATGTTTTCCAGCGAGGCCCCGGCCTTGCGTGCCAGCTCGACGCTGCTGTCGGTCAGGGTACGGCTACCGTGCATGGCCGCGGCCACTTGCTGGGTACCGTGCTGCAGGCTGGCGATCAGTTCCTCGATCTCTTCGGTGGATTTTTGCGTGCGCTGGGCCAGCCCGCGCACTTCGTCGGCAACCACGGCAAAGCCACGCCCGGCCTCGCCGGCACGCGCTGCTTCGATCGCAGCGTTCAGCGCCAGCAGGTTGGTCTGTTCGGCCACCGACTTGATCACGTCCATCACGCTGCCGATCTTCTGGCTTTCCTGCTGCAGCAGGTTCATGGCCTCGGTGGAGCGGTGCATGTCTTCGGCCAGGCGCTCGATCTGGCCAATCGCCTCGCCCACCACGCGGTCGCCGGCACGGGCTTCGTCATCGGCACCCGTGGCGGCATGCGATGCCTGTTCGGCGTTGCGCGCCACTTCCTGAACGGTGGCTGCCATTTCGTGCATGGCGGTAGCCACCTGGTCGGTCTCGACCTTCTGGCTGTTGGCGCCGGCGCTGGTCTGTTCGGTCACCGCCGACAGCTCCTCGGCGGCGCTGGCGATCTGGGTGACACCGTCGCGGATGCCGCTGATCAGCTCACGCAGGGTGCTGCCCATGCGCGCGATGCCCTGCTGCAGTACGCCCAGTTCGTCGCGGCGAGTAACCCGCAGTTGCTGGGTGAGGTCGCCGCTGGCGATTTTTTCCACCGCCGTCAGGGTGTCACGCAATGGGCGGGTGATCTGCCGCGTGATCAGCACTGCCGCCAGCACGCCGACCAGCAGCGCCAGCAGGGTGGCGATAGCCTGCAGGCTACGGGCCTGGCTGCTCTCGATGTCGCGGCGTTCCAGCTGGATCTGGTACAGCGCGTCGCTGCGCTTGACGATGTCGGCACCTTGCACGGTCATTTCGGCGCGTGCAGTGGTGATGTTGGCGACGGCGTCGCGGAACTGGCGCACAGCGTCACGGTAGGCCAGCACCGAGCCTTCGAACTGTTGCAGGCGCGAGTCTTCGCCGGGCAACTGGCGCTTGAGGCTGTCGATGCCGGCCAGGGCAGCATCCAGCTGGCGCAGGGCGGCCTGTTCGTTGGTAGCGCTGTTGTCGGCGATGTAGCCGCGGACGTCGATGCGTACCTGCAGCAGTTGCTGACGCGCCTTGCTGATCAACTGGTACTGGGCCAGGCGCACGCTGTCGGCTTCAGCGCGGGCGGTGACTTCCTGGCTGAGTGCGTCCATGGCCTGGTCGGCCTTGCTGGCCGAGCTTTCCATGGCCGCGCGCGCGGTGCGGGTGGCGTCGTAGCCCTGGCGCATCTTGTTCAGCGAGACCTTGTAGGCGCTGATGGTTTCGCCCAGCTCATTCAGCAGCTTGACGTTCTCGGGGCTCTTGAACGTGCTGGCCAGGTACGCCTGCTGCTTGCTGAAGGCGTCCAGCTTGGCCTGGGTGTTGGCGGCGGCGGCATCATCACCGTTGGCGATCATGTACTGCAGGCGCGCAATGCGCAGGTCGGTCAGGTCCTTGTTCAGCTGGCCGATATCGCCCATCCAGTTGCTGCGGTCGATCAGGCTGCCCAGGCTGGTCCAGCCAGTCAGGGCCAGCAGGCCGGTGAGAATCAGTACCAGGCCGAAGCCCAGGCCCAGTTTGAGGTTGACGCTGATGTTGGCGAACCAGCTGTTCATGCACGCTCTCCAGAAGTTGTTTTCGCTCGATTTGTCTTCGATCGCCAGGCGTTGTTGTTCTGGATGCCTGCTGATTCGTGCAGGGGTTATCGGCCGTGATGGGAGAAGCTGAAACGCTTTTTCAGCAAAAGATGTACAAGCGCTTTTGGGGTAGGAGCGGCTTCAGCCGCGATCACCGGCACAGCCGGTGCCATCCACCGCGTCGCCAGCATCGCGGATAAATCCGCTCCTACAATGTTCGCGCCAGCCTGGTGGGGGGCGTCAGAGATTGCGGGCGCTGAAGGTATCGCAACTGTTCACTTCACCCTCGGCGAACCCAGCCTTGAACCAGCGTACCCGCTGTGCCGAAGTGCCGTGGGTGAACGAGTCCGGCACTACCCGCCCGCGGCCCTGCTGCTGCAAGCGGTCATCGCCAATCGCATTGGCGGCGTTCAGGGCTTCCTCGACGTCACCCGGCTCCAGCCAGTTCAGGCGCTTTTGCGCCTGGTAGGCCCACACCCCGGCCAGGCAGTCGGCCTGCAGCTCCTGGCGCACCAGCAAGCCGTTGTCACCTTCCAGGCGTTGGCCGCTGCGGCGTGCGGCGTCGACCTTGGCCGACACACCCAACAGGGTTTGCACGTGGTGGCCGATTTCATGAGCGATCACGTAGGCCTGGGCAAAGTCGCCGGCGGCCGCGAAGCGGGTTTCCATCTCGCGGAAGAACGACATGTCCAGGTACACCCGCTGGTCGGCGGGGCAGTAGAACGGCCCCACTGCCGCAGAAGCAAAGCCACAGGCCGAATTGACCTGGCCGCTGAACAACACCAGCTTGGGGTCGCGGTATTGCTTGCCAGCCTCGGCGAACAGGGCTTTCCAGGTGTCTTCGGTGTCACCCAGGATCGAGGCGACGAACTCGGCCTGCTGGTCGTCGGCCGGCGGCGCCTTGCCGCCCACGCTGCTGGGCGCTTGCCGTTGCTGCTGCTCCATCTGGCCAGTGAGCTGGCCAAGAATCTGCAATGGGTCCTGCCCGGTGAGCCAGCCGATACCGACAATCAGCAGTACCGCGCCAAGCCCCAGCCCCTTGCCGCCGCCGAACCGCATGCCGCCGCCACCGCCACCTTCGCCTCGGGCATCGACCACATTGTCGCTGCGTCGGCCTTTTCGCCATTCCATGAAATGCTCTCCGGAGCGTGAAACAAGAAGACAAAGATTAGTTCACCACTGCGGCCGGTGTCAGGCCAACGTGTTCACTCATAACCATCTGGTTATGTCTCAGGCGGCTGATTTCAATATTCACCGTGCGCAGCTTGTCCGAAACTGCAAGTCCGCCTGCCACGCCCAGGCGTTCACATAATTCCAAGAGAGGAAACTGGCATGCCCGCCCAGGACACCAGCCGCTTCGTGATCCGTGATCGCAACTGGCACCCGAAAGCCCTTACGCCTGACTACAAGACCTCCATTGCCCGTTCGCCGCGCCAGGCACTGGTCAGCATTCCGCAGTCGATCAGCGAAACCACCGGCCCGGACTTTTCCCACCTGGGCTTCGGTGCCCACGACCATGACCTGCTGCTGAATTTCAACAACGGTGGCCTGCCGATCGGTGAGCGCATCATCGTCGCCGGGCGCGTCGTCGACCAGTACGGCAAGCCTGTGCCGAATACCCTGGTGGAAATGTGGCAGGCCAATGCCGGCGGCCGCTACCGGCACAAGAACGACCGTTACCTGGCACCGCTGGACCCGAACTTCGGGGGTGTCGGTCGCTGCCTGACCGACCGTGACGGCTACTACAGCTTCCGCACCATCAAGCCGGGCCCGTACCCCTGGCGCAACGGGCCGAACGACTGGCGTCCGGCGCACATCCACTTCGCCATCAGCGGCCCTTCGATCGCCACCAAGCTGATCACCCAGTTGTACTTCGAGGGTGATCCGCTGATTCCGATGTGCCCGATCGTCAAGTCGATCGCCAACCCGCAAGCGGTGCAGCAACTGATCGCCAAGCTCGACATGAGCAACGCCAACCCGATGGATTGCCTGGCCTACCGCTTCGACATCGTGCTGCGCGGCCAGTGCAAGACCCACTTCGAAAACTGCTGAGGACCCCGCCATGCCAATCGAACTGCTGCCGGAAACCCCTTCGCAGACTGCCGGCCCCTACGTGCACATCGGCCTGGCCCTGGAAGCGGCCGGCAACCCGACCCGCGACCAGGAGATCTGGAACCGCCTGGCCAAGCCTGATGCGCCCGGCGAGCATATCCTGCTGCTCGGCCATGTGTATGACGGCAATGGCCACCTGGTGCGGGACTCGTTCCTGGAACTGTGGCAAGCCGATGCCAATGGTGAATACCAGGATGCCTACAACCTGGAAAACGCCTTCAACAGCTTTGGCCGCACGGCTACCACCTTCGACGCTGGCGAGTGGACGGCACATACGGTGAAGCCAGGCGTGGTGAAAAACGCTGCCGGTGTGCCAATGGCACCGCACATCAACATCAGCCTGTTTGCCCGGGGGATCAACATCCACCTGCACACGCGCCTGTATTTCGATGATGAAGCGCAGGCCAATGCCAAGTGCCCGGTGCTCAACCTGATCGAGCAGCCGCAGCGGCGCGAGACCCTGGTGGCCAAGCGCTGCGAGGTGGACGGGAAAACGGCGTATCGCTTCGATATCCGCATTCAGGGGGAAGGGGAGACGGTGTTCTTCGACTTCTGAGTGAGGCCTGGGGCCGCTTTGCGGCCCATCGCGACGCAAGGCCGCCCTACAGGGAATTTGAGCTGCGCCGCAGATGCTGGACATCTGCCCACCATCTGCGGCGCAGCTCAAATAGCGTTCCCCGGTAGGAGCGGCCTTGCGTCGCGATGGGCTGCAAAGCAGCCCCGGCTATCTGCAGGTCAGCGCCGAACCAGCAGAACCCCACTCTCCATGTGGTGGGTATACGGGAACTGATCAAACAACGCACAACGCTCGATGCGGTGGGTGTCGTGCAACTGGGCAATGTTCGCCGCCAGCGTCTCCGGGTTGCAGGAGATGTACAGGATCCGCTCGAAACGCCGGGTCAGCTCGCAGGTGTCCGGGTCCATCCCCGCGCGCGGCGGGTCGACGAACACCGTGCCGAAGTCATAGCTCTTCAGGTCGATGCCTTCCAGCCGGCGGAACGGCCGCACGTCATTCAGTGCCTGGGTCAGTTCTTCCGCCGACAGGCGCACCAGCCGCACGTTATCCACAGCGTTCTCGTCGAGGTTGCTCAGGGCGGCATTGACCGAGGTCTTGCTGATTTCAGTGGCCAGCACCTGGCGCACGCGGGTGGCCAGCGGCAGGGTGAAGTTGCCGTTGCCGCAATACAGTTCCAGCAGGTCGTCTTCGCGCTCGCCGAGCGCCTCGAAGGCCCAGCTCAGCATTTTCTGGTTCACCGCGCCGTTCGGTTGGGTGAATGCGCCTTCCGGCTGGCGATAGCTGAACACGCGGCCTGCCACGTCGAGTTTTTCCACCGCGTAGTCGCGGCCGATCACCAGGCGTTTGCCCTTGGAACGGCCGATCACGCTTACCCCCAGTTCGCCAGCCAGCTGCCGTGCAGCCACTTCCCAGGCCTCATCCAGCGGGCGGTGATAGCACAGGGTGACCATGGCGTCGCCCGCCAGGGTGGTGAGGAACTCTACCTGGAACAGCCGGTTGCCGAGTTCTTCGCTGGCCTGCCAGGCCGCCTTGAGGCGCGGCATCAGCTCGTTGATTCGCTGGCTGGCAATCGGGAAGTCGTCGATCAGGATCGCCTTGTGCTTCTCGCCCGGGGCGAACATGGCGTAGTGACGCTGGCCGTCTTCGCGCCACAGGCGGAATTCGGCGCGCAGGCGGTAGTTCTCGCGCGGCGAGTCGAAGACAGCCGGCTCCGGCGCAGCGAACGGCGCCAGCAGCTCGCGCAGCCGGGCCACCTTGGCCTCCAGCTGGGTGGCGTAGGAAGAGGGGTCGAAAGCAGCACTCATGCGTTGAACCAGCCCAGCTTGATGACGAACAGGATGGAAAGGATCACCAAAGCCGGGTTCAGGTCGCGCTGGCGACCGGAGATCAGCTTGACGGCGGTCCAGGAGATGAAGCCGAAGGCGATGCCGTTGGCGATCGAGTAGGTCAGCGGCATGGCCAGGGCGGTCACCACCACCGGCGCGGCCTCGGTGACGTCGTCCCAGTTTATTTCCGCCAGGCCCGAAGCCATCAGCACCGCGACGAACAGCAGCGCCGGGGCGGTGGCGAAGGCCGGCACGCTACCGGCCAGCGGAGCGAAGAACAGCGCCAGCAGGAACAGCACGGCGACCACGATCGCGGTCAGGCCGGTGCGGCCACCGGCGCTCACGCCGGCGGCGGATTCGATGTAGCTGGTGGTGGTCGAGGTGCCCAGCAACGAACCGGCCATGGCTGCGGTACTGTCGGCAATCAGCGCACGGCCCATCTTCGGCATGTGCCCATCCTTGCCCATCAGCCCGGCGCGCTTGGCCACGCCGATCAGGGTGCCGGAGTTGTCGAACAGGTCGACGAACAGGAAGGCGAAGATCACGCTGACCAGGCCCACGTCCAGCGCACCGGCGATGTCCAGCTGGAGGAAGGTCGGGGCCAGCGACGGCGGCATGGAAACGATGCCACCGAAGGGCGTCACGCCCATCACGATCGAGGCGATGGTCACGGCAAGAATGCCGATCAGCACCGCGCCGCGCACTTTCAGCGATTCCAGGCCGACAATCAGGAAGAAGCCCAGGGTAGCGAGGATCGGTGCCGGCTGCTTGAGGTCGCCCAGGCCCACCAGAGTGGCCGGGTTATCGACGACGATGCCGGCGTTATGCAGGGCGATCAGCGCCAGGAACAGGCCGATACCCGCGGCGATGGCCGAACGCAGTGGCAGCGGGATGCTGTTCACGATCCATTCGCGGATGCGGAAGATCGACAATAGGAAGAACATCACCGCCGACAGGAACACCGCGCCCAGTGCCACCTGCCAGGTGTGGCCCATGTGCAGCACCACGGTGTAGGTGAAGAATGCGTTCAGGCCCATGCCCGGTGCCAGGGCGATCGGGTAGTTGGCGATCAGGCCCATGGTCACCGAACCGATGGCCGCGGCCAGGCAGGTGGCGACGAACACCGCGCCCTTGTCCATGCCGGTCTCGCCGAGGATGCTCGGGTTGACGAACAGGATGTAGGCCATGGCCAGGAAGGTGGTGACGCCCGCGAGAATCTCGGTGCGCACATTGGTGTTGTGTGCTCTTAGTTGAAACAGCCTTTCCAGCATGCCCGCTCCCCGAGGCGCCCCAGGCGCCATCAATCTATCGACCCCAACAGCAAAGCACAGACCGTACCGGTTGCCGTGGTTTTGTGCGGGGCGGAAAAAAGCCGCGCATCATACCAGCATGCTCGGCGGGGGCCTATGGCTGTTGGGGAATGGGTGCTGTATGGCCTGTACCGGCGCCTTCGCGGGCACAGGCTGTGTCTCAACCGTTATGCAACCGATCCCGCTTGGCCAGTGTCGGGAACAGTCTTATCCACACCCCGGTCACCACCAGGGTGCCAATACCACCCATCACCACCGCCGGCACTGTGCCAAACCAGTGCGCCGTCACCCCCGATTCGAACTCGCCGAGCTGGTTCGAGGCACCAATGAACAGGCCATTCACCGCGCTGACCCGGCCGCGCATTTCATCCGGTGTTTCCAGCTGCACGAAGGCGCCGCGGATGACCATGCTGATCATGTCCGCTGCACCCAGCACCACCAGTACCGCGAGCGAGAACCAGAACGAGGTCGACAGGCCGAAGGCAATGGTCGCCACGCCGAATACGCCCACTGCCGTGAACATGGTTCGCCCCACGTTGCGCTCGAACGGGAAACGCGCCAGCCACAGCGACATCAGCAACGCCCCCACCGCCGGCGCCGAGCGCAGCAGGCCCAGGCCCAGCGGCCCTGTCAACAGGATGTCCTTGGCGAACACCGGCAGCAGCGCGGTGGCCCCACCGAGCAATACGGCAAACAGGTCGAGCGAGATGGCGCCGAGGATGTCCGGCCGGCTGCGGATGAAGCGGATGCCGGCCAGCAGCGATTCGATGCTGGCGCGCCCTCGCTGGGCGACCTGGCCGCGTGCCTGCAGGCTCAGGGTCAATATGCAGGCGATGGCGTACAGGGCCACGGTAGGGCCGTACACCCAGATGCTGCCGAAGGCATACAGGAATCCGCCCAAGGCGGGCGCCACGATGGTTGCCGACTGGGTAGCCGACGCCGATGCTGCCACCGCGCGTGGGAACAGCCCGGCCGGCACCACGTTGGGCAGCAACGCCTGGGTCGCCGGCATCTCGAAGGAGCGCGTGGCGCCGAGCAGGAAGGCCAGGGCGAAGATCAGTTCGCGGGTGACGTTGTCGGTGGCGCTGCCCACTGCCAGTGCCAGGGCGATCAGGCCCTGCAGGCTCTGGCACAGGGCGGCGACCTTGCGCCGGTCATAGCGGTCGGCGACATGCCCGGTGTGCAGCATGAACAATACACGCGGGGCGAATTCGACCAGGCCGACCAGGCCCAGGTCGAGCACATTGCCGGTCAACTGGTAAAGGTGCCAGCCAATGGCCACGGTGAGCATCTGGAAGCCGCTGGCAGTGAACACGCGGGCCAGCCAGAAAGCCAGGAAAGGTCGGTGGTGACGCAGCAACTGCGGAGCGGAATCGGACATCGGAAACCTGGAGCGTCGGCACGGTAGAGGGGCTCGCAGCGTATCATCTGTTTGTAACAATTGGTTGCTGTTTGCCCGTATCGGCACTTTTCCAGGCCTTTTTGAAGAGGGTGGGGCAACCGGTCACGCGGCAATCAACCGCACGGCCCGGCGCGCCATTCAGGACTATGCTTCCTAGCATTCGTTGATCTGGATCAATCGTTGCTTTTGCAACGGCTGGCCGACGACGTGGCCCTCTGGGCCGGAATCCCTGCGATCGAACAGAACAATTCCAACACGCCACACTCGATAACCGTGGGGGCAGTGGGCGACAGGGCCAGCAGCCCGGACGCCGGATTATCTGAAGAGGAAGCACCATGTTCGGAATAGAGGCCCTAGAGCTCGCCCGAATGCAGTTTGCCTTTACCGTTTCGTTCCACATCCTGTTCCCGGCCATTACCATCGGCCTGGCCAGCTACCTGGCAGTCCTCGAAGGCCTCTGGTTGCGGACTGACAACCAGGTCTACCGTGACCTCTACCATTTCTGGTCGAAGATCTTTGCCGTCAACTTCGGCATGGGCGTAGTCTCCGGCCTGGTGATGGCCTACCAGTTCGGCACCAACTGGAGCCGCTTCTCCGACTTCGCCGGCGCCATCACCGGCCCCTTGCTCACCTACGAGGTGCTGACCGCATTCTTCCTCGAAGCAGGCTTCCTCGGCGTCATGCTGTTCGGCTGGAACCGCGTCGGCCGCGGCCTGCATTTCTTTTCCACGGTGATGGTAGCGCTCGGCACGCTGGTCTCGACCTTCTGGATCCTCGCCTCCAACAGCTGGATGCAAACCCCGCAAGGCCACGAGATCATCGATGGCCGGGTGGTGCCGGTGGACTGGCTGGCGGTGGTATTCAACCCTTCGTTCCCCTACCGCCTGATGCATATGGCCACCGCCGCGTTCGTTGCCACGGCGTTCTTCGTCGGTGCCTCGGCGGCCTGGCACCTGCTGCGCGGGCGTGACAACCCGGCGGTGCGCAAGATGCTGTCGATGGCCATGTGGATGGCGCTGATCGTGGCACCGATCCAGGCAGTGATCGGTGACTTCCACGGCCTCAACACGCTCAAGCACCAGCCGGTGAAGATCGCCGCGATCGAAGGCCACTGGGAAAACGTGCCCGGCGAGCCGACCCCGCTGATCCTGTTCGGCATCCCCGACATGCAGGCCGAGACCACCCGCTTCAAGCTGGAGATCCCGGCGCTCGGCAGCCTGATCCTGACCCACAGCCTGGACAAGCAGGTGCCGGCGATGAAGGAATTCCCGGCGGAAGACCGGCCCAACTCGACCATCGTCTTCTGGTCGTTCCGGATCATGGTCGGACTGGGGCTGTTGATGATTTTCGTTGGCCTGTGGAGCCTCTGGCTGCGCAAGCGCGGCACGCTCTATACCTCGCGTCCGTTCCTGCATCTGGCCTTGTGGATGGGCCCGTCGGGGCTGATCGCCTTGCTGGCCGGCTGGTTCACCACCGAAATCGGCCGCCAGCCGTGGGTGGTGTACGGCCTGATGCGCACGGCGGACGGTGTGTCCAACCACAGCTACGCCCAGCTCGGCTTCACCCTGGTGGCCTTCGTGGTGGTGTATTTCGCCCTGTTCGGTACCGGCCTTGGCTACATGATGCGCCTGGTGCGCAAAGGCCCGCAGACCGGCGAAGGCGGCGAGCACAGCAGCGGTGGCCCCGGCACCAAACGCACGCCGGCGCGGCCGCTGTCCGCCGCCGATGATGGCCGTGAGGCCAACTCCGCCAGCCTGAGCAAGGAAAACTGAGCCATGGGTATCGACCTTTCGCTGATCTGGGCCGTGATCATCATCTTCGGCGTGATGATGTACGTGGTGATGGATGGTTTCGACCTGGGAATCGGCATGCTCTTCCCGTTCGTCAAGGGCGAGCGTGACCGTGATGTGATGATGAACACCGTCGCCCCCGTCTGGGACGGTAACGAAACCTGGCTGGTACTCGGTGGTGCCGGGCTGTTCGGCGCGTTCCCGATGGCCTACTCGGTGGTGCTGGAGGCGCTGTACCTGCCGTTGATCCTGATGCTGATCGGCCTGATCTTCCGCGGCGTGGCCTTCGAGTTCCGCTTCAAGGCCAAGGACGACAAGCGCCATATCTGGGACAAGGCATTCATCTGGGGCTCGCTGGTGGCCACTTTCTTCCAGGGCGTGGCCCTGGGCGCGTTCCTGGAGGGCTTCAAGGTGGTCGACCGGCATTTCGCCGGTGGTACGCTCGACTGGCTCACCCCGTTCAGCCTGTTCTGTGGCCTGGGGCTGATTGTTGCCTACACCCTGTTGGGCTGCACCTGGCTGATCATGAAGACCGAAGGCGCGCTACAGCAGAAGATGCACGACATTGCCCGCCCTCTGGCGCTGGTGTTGTTGGCGGTGATCGGCATTGTCAGCCTGTGGACACCAATCGCCTACCCACAGATCGCCGACCGCTGGTTCAGCATGCCTAACCTGGTCTGGTTCATGCCGGTGCCAATCCTGGTGCTGGTCACCTTCTACGGCTTGCTCAAGGCGGTGGCGCGCAATGCCCACTACACGCCGTTCCTGCTCACCCTGGTGCTGATATTCCTCGGCTACAGCGGCCTGGGCATCAGCCTGTGGCCGAACATCATCCCGCCGTCGATCTCGATCTGGGATGCTGCGGCGCCGCCGCAGAGCCAGGGCTTCATGCTGGTGGGCACCCTGTTCATCCTGCCGTTCATCCTCATGTACACCTTCTGGAGCTATTACGTGTTCCGCGGCAAGGTTACCCACGAAGACGGCTATCACTAGGAGGGCCGCATGATGACCGGCAAGCATGGCTTGGAAGAGAAAAAGCCCCTGTGGCAGCGGCTGGGCTGGCTGCTGCTGATCTGGGCGATGAGCGTGGCAGCGCTGGGTGTGGCGGCCTGGGTCATGCGCCTGTTCATGGGGGCAGCGGGGTTGACCACCCATTGAACCAATGGGGGCGCTGTGCGCCCCTTTCGCGACACAAGGCCGTTTCTGCAGAGATGCGCGACTATCTGAATGATCGCGATCCCTGTAGGAGCGGCCTTGTGTCGCGATGGGCTGCAAAGCAGCCCCAAAGGCCTACTTACGGGCCTTCAGGATGACGAACTTGGGCGTAGCCGCGACCTGCTCCACGCCCCGGAACAACCGCGCCAGCTTGCTGTGATAACCCAGGTGCCGGTTGCCCACGATATACAGCGCGCCGCCCACCACCAATGCCTCACGCGCCTGCTGGAACATGCGCCAGGCAAGGAAATCGCCCACTACCTGCTGCTGGTGGAACGGCGGGTTGCAGAGCACCACGTCCAGTGATTGTTTTTCTACCCCGGCCAACCCGTCGGCTGCTTCGAACCGCGCCGGGCGCTCGCCCAGCGCGGCCTGCCAGTTTTCCTGCGCCGACTGCACTGCCATGTACGACTCGTCAACCAGCGTGTACTCGGCCTCGGGATTGGCCAGGGCGCTGGCAATCGCCAGCACACCGTTGCCGCAGCCCAGGTCCGCCACCCGGGCACGGCCGAGGTCGCGTGGCAGGTGCGGCAGGAAGGCGCGGGTGCCGATGTCCAGGCCTTCACGGCAGAACACGTTGGCGTGGTTGACCAGCTCCAGCGCTGGCGTGTCGAGGCGGTAGCGGCTGGGGTAGGGCGAACGCGCGGCAGGCCGGGTGGCCACTGTCGCGGTCAGCAAGCGGGCCTTCTTCTGCGCCAGCGAGGCCTGCACCGGGCCGATGTATTTCTCCATCAGGTCACCGGCAGCCCTGGGCAGATGCTTGATCATCGCCCCGGCAATCACCTGTGCCCCGGGCGCCAGGTGGCCTTGCAGGCGGATCAGTTGCTCTTCGAGCAGGGCCAGGGTCTTGGGCACCCGCAGCAGCACTCGATCGAACGCGCCTTGCCAGTGTTCGCTGGCCGGTACGAAGGGCACGCTGTCGAACGGCAGGCCATTGCGTGCCAGGTTTTTCTCCAGGGCCAGATGTGCCAGGTGCGAATCGCCACTACTCACGACCTGGAGTTTGCCCGCCAGGCTGGCCGCCAGGGCGCCGAAGCTGTCATTGAGCACCAGCACCCGGCAATCGGCCGCCGGAGCCTGTTCGTGCAACTGCGCAAGCAGGTATTCGTCGGCTGCATCGAAAGCCTGCAAGGGGTCGTTGGCCTGTTCCGGCTGGCGGATCAGGTCGAGTTCGGCGTAGGGGGTGGTCAACAGGGGCATGGCGTCTGGCTCGGCAACGAATCTGCCCGTTGCGGTTCGCCGCGGGCTTTGCCGGGCGATTCTACAGGGCTTTGCCCGAGGTCGCAGGTTTGCCGTTCAGATCCAGCCGCGCAGGGCAGCAATGGCGATGGCGCCGGCCTTGTTGGCGGCGTTGGTCTTGGTGATCACGCTGCGGATATGGAAATTCACCGTGCTTTGCGACAGCGACAGGATGCAGGCGACGTCGGCAGCAGTCTTGCCGGCGGCTGACCATTTCAGTACTTCCAGCTCCCGCTCGCTCATCTTCGGCTGCTGCGGGCACAGTGCATTCAGGTGATGTTCGCCAAGCACCGCATGCAGGGTGTGGCACAGCCACTGGACACTACCGGCCTTGCCATACAGTTCGGCCGTGTCGATGCTACCGGTGGGCCTGGCCACGCTGATCTGGCTTTCATTGTGCTGCAAGTCGTGCAGTGACTGTGTCCAGCCATGGCGCAGCCCACACCGGCTGGCCGCTGCACGAAACTGAGGGGCTTCGCGATACAGTTCGTCGGTCCAGAGCACGGGCATGGTCGAACTGTGGCTTACAGTGGCTGCCGCGTCCTGCTTGTAGAGCTCATCGTGTTGGTACAGTTCGATCCATTCGTTCGGGTAATTGCTGTAGAGGTACAGCCGTGGCGTTTGCGTAGCGATCTGGATACGGATGTTCAGCCCCAGGTAGACCATGCCCAGGTCCTGGGCCAGGTGCACTGCGATATCAAACAGTTTTTGCGGGCTGCGCTCACTGACGAACGCCTGAAGATGTTCGGGTTTCCAGGGAAGCATCTGAAACACTCCTTGATGTCGCAGTATCCAATCCGTTTGAGCACCCGGTTGATTGTAGGAAAAGACCTAGCGAAGCGTTGGGATTTTTTTGTTATAGCGAGCAGGATTTTCCGTAACTTCGTCATCATCGTGCTTGATGAGGCCCTACAAAGCAGTGGTTTTTATCCGCGCCACTTTGCGCGACACTGTGCACACGCCAACCCTGGAGCCCGATATGACCGCTAGCGCCGAAAAGTTCACCCGCCAGACCCTGCTCGATGTTCAGCCGCTCACGCCGAACCTCTTCAGCCTGCGGGTTACGCGCGATGCGGGGTTTCGCTTCCGTTCCGGCCAGTTCGCCCGCCTGGGTGTGACCAAGGCTGATGGCAGTGTGGTCTGGCGCGCCTATTCGATGGTCAGTGCCCCTCATGACGAGTACCTCGATTTCTTCTCCATCGTGGTGCCCGGGGGCGAATTCACCAGCGAGCTGAGCCGGCTGGAGGCGGGCGATAGCTTGTTGATCGACCGCCAGGCCTTCGGTTTCCTGACCCTCGACCGCTTCGTCGGTGGCCGCGACTTGTGGTTGCTGGCCACCGGTACCGGCATTGCGCCGTTCATGTCGATCCTGCAGGACTTCGAGGCCTGGGAGCGTTTCGACAACATCAAGCTGGTGTACTCGGTGCGGGAAGCGAAAGAGCTGGCCTATGTGGAGGAAATCGCCGGGCTGGAGCAGCGCGACTACCTGGCCGAATTCGCCGGCAAGTTGCAGTTCATTCCGGTGGTGACCCGCGAGCAGCACCCGGGGGCCCTGAATGCGCGCATCACCACGCTGATCGAGAATGGCCAGTTGGAGAAGGCAGCGGGGCTGGAGCTGTCAGCGGAACATTCGCGGGTAATGCTGTGTGGTAACCCGGAGATGGTCGACGAAACCCGCAAGGTGCTGAAGGCGCGGGACTTGCAGCTGAGCCTGAGCAAGCGGCCGGGGCAGGTGGCGGTGGAAGCCTACTGGTAAGGCGATTGGGGCTGCAAGGCAGCCCCCGGCGATCTCAGGGCAGGCGGTTCTGGTTCTGCGTCTTGAGCAGATCGCGAATTTCGGTCAGCAGGGTCTCTTCGGCACTCGGTACTGGTGGTGCAGTCGGCGCCACGGCCTCTTCACGCTTGAGCCGGTTGATTGCCTTCACCCCCATGAAGATGGCAAACGCCACGATCAGGAAGTCGATCACGGTCTGGATGAACTTGCCATAGGCCAGCACCACAGCCGGTGCATCACCTTCGGCGGCCTTCAGGGTAATGGCCAGGTCGCTGAAGTCGACACCACCGATCAACAGGCCCAGTGGCGGCATGACCACGTCACCAACGAAGGACGAGACGATCTTGCCGAAGGCTGCGCCGATGATGATACCGACCGCCATGTCGACGACATTGCCTTTGACCGCGAAGGCCTTGAACTCACTGATCATGCCCATGTCTGGTTCCTTGTAACAAAAGGTAAGGTTTACGCAGTGTAAGCCACTTAAACGCTTCATGCGTTATGTTCAGGGCTTGCGACTGCGGTTAGAACGAATAGTTTTGTCGCATCTCGAGGCGTTCGAGACACGTCCAGCTCGGCTATCATGGCGGTTTTTTCCAGGAGACCCCAGCCATGGCCAAGGCCAAGCGCTTGTATGGCTGCACCGAGTGCGGTGCGACCTTCCCCAAATGGGCCGGCCAGTGTGGCGAATGCGGGGCCTGGAACACCCTGGTCGAAACCATGATCGAAAGCGCCGGTGCCGCCGCGCCCGGCAACGGCCGCACTGGCTGGGCCGGGCAGCAGGCGCAGATCAAGACCCTGGCCGAAGTCAGCGTCGAGGAAATCCCGCGTTTCACCACCAGCAGCACGGAACTCGACCGCGTGCTGGGCGGCGGCCTGGTGGATGGCTCGGTGGTGCTGATCGGTGGCGACCCCGGTATCGGCAAGTCGACCATCCTGTTGCAGACCCTGTGCAACATCGCCGTCGGCATGCCGGCACTGTACGTGACCGGCGAGGAATCGCAGCAGCAGGTGGCGATGCGCTCGCGGCGCCTGGGCCTGCCGCAGGACCAGCTCAAGGTGATGACCGAAACCTGCATCGAAACCATCATCGCCACGGCGCGTCAGGAGAAGCCGCGGGTGATGGTCATCGACTCGATCCAGACCATTTTCACCGAGCAGCTGCAATCGGCACCTGGCGGCGTGGCCCAGGTGCGCGAAAGTACGGCGTTGCTGGTGCGCTATGCCAAGCAGAGTGGTACGGCAATCTTCCTGGTCGGCCACGTGACCAAGGAAGGCTCGCTGGCCGGGCCACGGGTTCTCGAGCACATGGTCGACACCGTGCTGTATTTCGAAGGCGAGTCCGATGGCCGCCTGCGCCTGCTGCGGGCTGTGAAGAACCGCTTCGGTGCTGTCAACGAACTGGGCGTGTTCGGCATGACCGACCGCGGCCTGAAAGAAGTATCCAACCCGTCGGCGATCTTCCTCAACCGCGCCCAGGAAGAAGTGCCGGGTAGCGTGGTGATGGCGACCTGGGAAGGCACCCGGCCGATGCTGGTGGAAGTGCAGGCGCTGGTCGATGACAGCCACCTGGCCAACCCACGACGGGTGACCCTGGGCCTGGACCAGAACCGCCTGGCCATGTTGCTGGCGGTGTTGCACCGGCATGGTGGCATTCCAACCCATGACCAGGACGTGTTCCTCAACGTGGTGGGCGGGGTGAAGGTGCTGGAAACCGCCTCCGACCTGGCGTTGCTGGCGGCGGTGATGTCGAGCCTGCGCAACCGGCCACTGGCCCATGGCTTGCTGGTGTTTGGCGAGATCGGCCTGTCCGGCGAAGTGCGGCCGGTACCCAGTGGCCAGGAACGCTTGAAGGAAGCGGCCAAGCATGGCTTCAAGCGGGCCATCGTGCCCAAGGGCAACGCGCCGAAAGAGCCCCCGGCGGGGCTGCAGGTGATCGCCGTTACCCGGCTGGAGCAGGCCCTGGATGCGCTGTTCGAGTAACCCGTAGCCGGTCCTGGCGACAGGGCCGCGGCAGGCAAACAAAAAAGGGGCCGACGATGCGCATCGGCCCCCCCCACCTCACCGCTCAGTCAGCGGTCAATGTTCGGCGACCGGCGTGCGCCTGACCGTCTCATTGCCATGCTCATCCAGCTCCAGCATCGGCACTTCATTACCCTCGGCATCGAACAGCTTGCCATCCTTGAAGTAATCGCCATCACGCAGCGCTGAAATGTCCGAGTACTGGATGGTGCGCTCGTAGGCTGCCGCGAACACCGACTGGTTTTCCGAGTTGCCGGCGGTGAAGTGGTTGAAGATCAGGTTCAGCAGGATGGCCATGATTGCCGCCGAGCTGATACCGGAGTGGAAAATGGTCTCGAACCAGTTCGGGAAGTGGTGGTAGAAGGTCGGTGCGGCAATCGGGATCATGCCGAAGCCCAGCGAGGCGGCGACGATGATCAGGTTGACGTTGTTCTTGTAGTTGACCTTGGACAGGGTGCGGATACCGCTGGCTGCCACGGTGCCGAACAGCACGATGCCGGCGCCCCCCAGTACCGGCGTCGGCACGGCAGCAATCACCCGGCCCATGATCGGCAGCAGGCCGAGTACCACCAGGATTACGCCACCGGTGGCCACCACGTAGCGGCTCTTGACCCCGGTCACCGCCACCAGGCCCACGTTCTGGGCGAACGCGCTCTGGGTGAACGAGCCGAAGATCGGCGCCAGGATGCTCGACGCCATGTCGGCGCGCAGGCCGTTGCCCAGGCGCTTGGAGTCGACCTTGGTGTCGATGATCTCACCCACGGCGAGGATGTCGGCCGAGGTTTCCACCAGGGTCACCATGATCACGATGCACATCGACAGGATCGCGGCAATGTGGAATTCCGGCATGCCGAAGTGGAACGGCGTGGGGAAGGCGAACACCGGGCCCTCGGTGACCTTGCTGAAGTCGGTCATGCCCAGTGCCCAGGCAATCAGGGTGCCGACCACCATCGCCAGCAGGATCGACAGGCGCGAGATGGTCGCACTGCCGAGCTTGCTCAGCAGCAGCACGATGGCGAAGGTCAGCGCCGCCAGGCCGATGTTGGCCACGCTGCCGAACTCTGGCGAGGCGCTATTGCCGCCCATCACCCAGCGGGCGGCCACCGGCATCAGGGTCAGGCCGATGGTGGTGATGACGATACCGGTCACCAGCGGCGGAAAGAACTTGGTAATGCGCGAGAACACCGGGGTAATGAGAAAGCCGATCAGCGACGCGGCCATGACTGCGCCGAGTACGCCTGGCAGGCCACCGCCGCCTTCGCTGCTGAGGATCGCCCCCATGGTCGCCACGCCAGCGAACGACACGCCCTGCACCAGCGGTAGCTGGCAACCGAAGAATGGCAGGCCCAGTGTCTGCAGCAGGGTGGCCAGGCCACCGGCAAACAGCGAAGCGGCGATCAGCATGCCGATTTCGGCGCCGTTCAGGCCCGCGGCCTGCCCCAGGATCAGGGGTACCGCGACGATCCCCCCATACATGGTCAGCACATGCTGCAGACCATAAGCCAGGTTGGCCCCAAGGCCGAGGTTTTCGTCCTCGGGGCGCTTGGCGGGAGACGTGCTAGGGGACGTAGTCATGGAGCAGGCTCTCTGTTTATTGTTGTGTCGCTACTGTAGACATTTCCGACAAATGAATGCCACAAGAATTGTATACAATTTTTTGATCCGAGCGCGCACAAGGGCGCTGGCGCTAGGCACCAGAGCCCAATGCAGGAGGCGTACCATGTTGGAAAAGGCTGGGTTAGAGGGGTGTGTACAATACGTCGCGACCCAGGCTTAAAGCTGTCTGGGTAGACAGGAAACACGAGGTGCGGATTTTCTTAGCTAGCTAAGAGATCCCATTATTCGATCAGTTCACGCAGTTCGCGCATCATTTCGGTGCTGTCGGCCAGGTTCAGTTCCACAAGACGGTGCAAGTGGGACATCGACTCGACGTCGATGTACAGGCAGATGAAGCCCAGGCGGGTGGGCTCCTCATGGCGCAGTTCCACCTGCATCTGCACCCGCACATCGCGGTCCAGGTGGATGACCGCATCGAAGTCCTGGGTAAGGTCGGCATCCCACGGCTCGGGGCGCTTGACCAGCAGGCCCTTCAGCGACACATCCAGCAGTTTTACCGGCCAGCGGCGGTCGCCCTGGCGCAGTTCGGTGGGGGCATCGAAGTCGATGCGGCGGAAGCGCCGACGCTCGTCGTGATCGCTCATGGGAAGGCCCTCGGATGACATCCTGACTATAGTGAGTTTGATCTGTGCATCAGGTACCGCAATCTGGCCGCAGAGGCTCTAGGCCAAAGCAAGTGTGGCAATGCGCGATGACACGCCCTAGACTCGATGGGCGGTCTTTTCCAATCCACCAGCTGGAAGCAAACCATGAACAACAATAATAGCCTGCTACGCCACATTCCGTGGCTGGCGCTGGCAGTCATAGGAGCCTGCGCGCTGGGTGTGGTCGCCCTGCGTCGCGGCGAGGCGATCAATGCCTTGTGGATCGTGGTCGCGGCAGTGGCCATCTACCTGGTCGCCTATCGTTACTACAGCCTGTTCATCGCCACCAAGGTGATGCAACTCGACCCGCGCCGTGCCACCCCGGCGGTGCTCAACAACGACGGCCTGGACTACGTTCCGACCAACAAACACATCCTCTTCGGTCACCACTTCGCCGCTATCGCCGGTGCAGGCCCGTTGGTCGGGCCGGTACTCGCCGCGCAGATGGGTTACCTGCCCGGCACGCTGTGGCTGATCGCCGGCGTGGTGCTGGCCGGTGCGGTGCAGGACTTCATGGTCCTGTTCCTGTCCACCCGCCGCAACGGCCGCTCGCTGGGCGACATGGTGCGCGAGGAGATGGGCCGCATTCCCGGCACCATCGCCCTGTTCGGCTGCTTCCTGATCATGATCATCATCCTTGCGGTGCTGGCGCTGATCGTGGTCAAGGCCCTGGCCGAGAGCCCATGGGGCATGTTCACGGTGATGGCGACCATCCCGATCGCGATGTTCATGGGCGTCTACATGCGCTACATCCGCCCGGGCCGCATCGGCGAAATCTCGGTGGTCGGCGTGGTCCTGCTGCTGGCCTCGATTTGGCTGGGGGGCCAGATTGCCGCAGATCCGGTGTGGGGCCCGGCGTTCACCTTCACTGGTGTGCAGATCACCTGGATGCTGGTGGGCTACGGCTTCGTCGCCGCCGTGCTGCCGGTATGGCTGGTGCTGGCGCCGCGTGACTACCTGTCGACCTTCCTCAAGATCGGCACCATCGTCGGCCTGGCCATCGGTATCCTGATCATCGCGCCCGAGCTGAAAATGCCGGCGCTGACCCAGTTCACCGACGGTACCGGGCCGGTGTGGAAGGGCACCCTGTTCCCGTTCCTGTTCATCACCATTGCCTGTGGTGCGGTGTCCGGCTTCCATGCGCTGATCTCTTCGGGGACCACGCCCAAGCTGCTCGACAACGAAACCAACGCCCGCTACATCGGCTACGGCGGCATGCTGATGGAATCGTTCGTCGCCATCATGGCCATGGTCGCCGCCTCGGTGATCGAGCCTGGCGTGTACTTCGCCATGAACAGCCCGGCCGCCGTGGTCGGTGCCGACGTGGCATCGGTGGCGCAAACGGTCAGCAGCTGGGGCTTCCTGATCACCCCGGAACAGCTCGAGGCCACGGCCCGCGACATCGGCGAGCATACCGTCCTGGCGCGTGCCGGTGGTGCACCGACCCTGGCGGTGGGGATCGCGCAGATCCTCCACCAGGTGCTGCCGGGTGAGAACACCATGGCCTTCTGGTACCACTTCGCGATCCTGTTCGAGGCGCTGTTCATCCTTACCGCGGTCGACGCCGGTACCCGTGCCGGGCGCTTCATGCTGCAGGACCTGCTGGGCAGCTTCGTGCCGGCGCTCAAGCGCACCGAGTCGTGGACTGCCAACCTGATCGGCACCGCCGGCTGCGTGGCGCTGTGGGGCTACCTGCTGTACCAGGGGGTGATCGACCCGCTGGGTGGCATCAACACGCTGTGGCCGCTGTTTGGTATCTCCAACCAGATGCTGGCCGGTATCGCCCTGATGCTCGGCACCGTGGTGCTGATCAAGATGAAGCGCCAGCGCTATGTCTGGGTCACGCTGCTGCCGGCCGTGTGGCTGCTGATCTGCACCACCACCGCAGGCCTGATCAAGCTGTTCGACCCGAACCCGGCGGTGGGCTTCCTGGCCCTGGCCAAGAAGTACAGCACCGCGCTGGAAGCCGGCCAGGTACTGGCCCCGGCCAAGGATATCGGGCAGATGCAGCACGTGATCTTCAACGCCTACACCAACGCCGGCCTGACCGTGCTGTTCCTGGTGGTGGTGTTCAGTGTGCTGTTCTTTGCCGTCAAGGTCGGTTTCGCCGCCCTCGGCCGCAAGGAGCGTACCGACAAGGAAACCCCGTTCCAGGCCCTGCCTGACGCTTGAGAGGACTGCTGCGATGTTCAACGACCTGGGTCGACTGGGTAAATACCTGGGGCAGGCAGCCCGCCTGATGGTCGGCATGCCCGACTATGACAACTATGTCGAGCACATGCAGAAGACGCACCCGGACCAGCCGGTGATGAGCTACGAGGCGTTCTTCCGTGAACGCCAGGAAGCGCGTTATGGTGGCAAGTCCGGGCCCAAGTGCTGCTAAGTCCAGGCTAGCGCAGTACTGTGCAGGAGCGGCCTTGTGCCGCGATCGGGCCGCAACGTGGCCCCGGCAATTTTGGCTGCGAAGCTGAAAATCCGGGGCCGCGTTGCGGCCCGATCGCGACACAAGGCCGCTCCTGCAGGGCTCGCGCTCCCCCCGTCCATTCCACTGCACAGGAGATGTTCTGCGTGCAGACGCCTATTCCCGTAACCGTACTCACCGGCTTCCTCGGCGCTGGCAAGACCACCCTGCTCAAGTACATGCTCAAGGCCGAGCATGGCTTGAAGATCGCCGTGATCGAGAACGAATTCAGCGAGGCCGGCATCGACAGCCAGCTGCTCGGCGACGAGCCGGTGCAAGTGATGACCCTGGCCAACGGCTGCGTGTGCTGCAGCATCCATGGCGACCTGACTCGCGCCCTGTACCTGCTGCTCGAACGCCTGGATGCAGGCGAGATCGCCTTCGACCGCCTGGTGATCGAATGCACCGGCCTGGCCGACCCGGCGCCGGTGGCGCAAACCTTCTTCATCGATGAAGAACTGCGTGAGCGCTATATCCTCGACGGCATCATCACCCTGGTCGATGCCGCGCATGCCGAGCTGCACCTGACCCAGGCCATTGCCCAGGCCCAGGTCGGCTTTGCCGATCGCCTGCTGCTGAGCAAGACCGACCTGGTCGAGCCGGCTGTGGTCGAGGCGCTGGGCGAACGCCTGGCCCGCATCAATGGCCGTGCGGCGATCCGCGTGGTCGAGCATGGCCGCATCGACCTGACGGAACTGCTGGATGTGCGTGGGTTCAACCTCAACCCCGACCTGGGCGCGAACCTGAAGCCAGCGCTGCGCCCGCTGTTCAAGCCCGCTACCCCGGACCGCATCGCCACCTTGGTGCTGCGCACGCAAACCGCTTTGGACATCGACCGCCTCAGCGACTTCATGAACGAGCTGCTGGAAACCCACGGCAAGCAGCTGTTGCGCTACAAGGGTGTGCTGAACATTGCCGGCGAGGCGCGCAAGCTGGTATTCCAGGGCGTGCTCAAGCTCTACGGCTTCGATTGGGATGTCGAATGGGCCGAAGGTGAAACCCGCGAAAGCGTGCTGGTGTTCATCGCCGACGAACTGCCCGAAGCTACGATTCGGGCTGGGTTCGAGGCGTTGGCTGCGGGCTGAGCTGGCGCGGCGTCTGCGCCTGAAACCATTGCGGCCACGAGCTGCGGTGGCGGGTCTCGACCTCGATGCACGGGATCAGGCGCTCGCTCAGCACCGCCGTCTGCCGTACCGCTTTGGCCGTGCGGTACTTGACGCTGTGAATGCACTCGCGATCGCCAAACTCGCAACGGTTCAGCGCAGTACCGCCGCAAGGGCCGTTGGCCAGGCCCTTGGGGCAGGTTTCCGGGCAGATGTACAGGGTGTCTTCCAGGCGGCAACGGCCGCAGGTATCACAGCCTACCAGCGGCTGCTTCACCGCGCGTTCCACCGTGTGCAGTACCTGCGCGCCAAGGCGCGTGGCCCACAACGGCTGGCGCACCGCCCAGCCAAATGCCTTGCTCAGGGCATTGCGGCGGCTGAACAACAGCGCATGCATGCCATGCATCAGGTGATAGTGCGCCTTCTCCGCAAATGAGGCAGCGACCCGTGATTCGCCCTGGCGCCAACCAGCCTGTGGCGGGTGGAAACTGACCGCCGGCAGGCCAGGCATCTGCCAACTGGCGTGCCAGGCCGGCGCCCAGTGTTCCAGCGTTTCGATTTGCGCTTGCCAATGCTCGAGGCGTGCTTCCAGCGCCAACAACTGCTTGAGTTCATGAATCCCTGACAGGTGCACACCGGCATAGCCCATCAGCTTGACGCCGATGATCTGCAGCGCCAGGCGGTCGACGCTACGTGCCTGGGCAAAGGCCTTGGACTGGGCCGCTTCAGCTTCGAGCAGGTCGCGCATGGACGGCGTGACGGTCACCCCGGCGACATGGTCGAGCATCGCCGCGCGCCCATGGGTAAGGCTCATGAGGCAGGCCAGCATCGGCCTGGGCGTGGCCTGGCGGCTCATCCAGTGCATGGCTTCCTGATGCTTGTCGGCATCGAAGCCCAGTTGCAGGGTGAAAAAATCGGCGCCTGCCGCCAGCTTTTTCTCGGCCTTGAAGTACTGGGCGCCGCCTTCTTCCTCACAGTACTTGAACGGGTTGAGGGCCGCGCCAAGCAGCCAGTGCGGGCAGGCCTGGCGGGCAATCTGCAGGGCAGCGACCGACTCCAGGTAGCGCACCGGGCGTTGGCCAGGCTGGTGGCCGGGCAGGCGGTCGCCGGTCAGTAGCAGCAACTGGTCGAGGCCGGCCGCATCCATGCGTTGCAGTTGGGCGAGCAAGTGATGGCGTTCGCGGTCCTTGCCGGAGAAGTGCGGCAGGGCCGGTACCGGGTTGCTGAACGAGGCGAGAGCATCCAGCGGTGACATGTCCAGCGGGCTGCCGACGCGGTCGCCGATGGCCACCGTCATTGGCCAGCCGCACAGATGCGCGCGGGCCAGGATTGCCTCCATGGCAGCGAAACGTTCTGCCGAGGGCTTGGGGACGAATTCCATGACGCAGACGAAGGTGTTTTCGCGCAGCGCGGTTTTCAGCAGGCTCATGGGGCCGGGTACCTGGTGTGGTCAGGGTGGCATTGTGCGGCAGAAGGCGGGTGGGGTCATGCTCTGAATGAGACATGTGTGTGCCTGTGCCGGCCTCTTCGCGGGCGCGCCCGCTCCCACAGGTGTTGCATGAACCTGGACGCATGTGGGAGCGGGCATGCCCGCGATGGGGCCAGTACAGACAGCACAAATTCAGGATCATGAGAAATTCTTGAGTTCATCTCAAATTTAATGAGTTTGTCTCAAGATGCCAGCGCCTGGAAAATCCCCTCATTCATTTCTGCATGCTGAGGGACAAGACATGGCACTGGCACACAACCTGGGCTTTCCACGCATCGGCCGCGACCGCGAGCTGAAAAAGGCCCAGGAAGCCTACTGGAAGGGTGAACTCGACGAAGCCGGCCTGCGCGCCGTCGGCCGCGAGCTGCGTGCCCGCCACTGGCAAGTGCAGAAAGACGCCGGAATCGAACTGCTGCCGGTCGGCGATTTCGCCTGGTACGACCAAGTGCTGACCCACTCGCTGACCTTCGGCGTGATCCCGCAGCGCTTTCGCAGCCGTGACGGCGCCAGGCCAACCCTGCAAACCCTGTTCGCCATGGCCCGTGGTGCCGTTGGAGACAGCTGCTGTGGCGGCGCCCACGCCCAGGAAATGACCAAGTGGTTCGACACCAACTACCACTATCTGGTCCCCGAATTCACCGCCGACCAGCAGTTCGCCCTCAGCTGGGAGCAGCTGTTCGAAGAAGTGGACGAAGCCCAGGCCCTGGGCCATACGGTCAAGCCGGTGGTGATCGGCCCGTTGACCTATTTGTGGCTGGGCAAGGCCAAGGGCGGCGATTTCGACAAGCTGGAGCTGCTCGACGGTCTGTTGCCGCTGTATGACCAGATCCTCAACCGCCTGGCTGCCCAAGGCGTGGAGTGGGTGCAGCTGGACGAGCCGATCCTGGCCCTGGACCTGCCCCAGGACTGGAAGAACGCCTACGAGCGCGTCTACAACATCATCCAGCGTGCGCCGCTGAAGAAGCTGATCGCCACCTACTTCGGCGGCCTGGAGGACAACCTTGGCCTGGCCGCCAACCTGCCGGTCGATGGCCTGCACATCGACCTGGTGCGGGCGCCCGAGCAGTACCCGACCATCCTCGACCGCCTGCCGGCCTACAAGGTGCTGTCGCTGGGCCTGGTCAACGGCCGCAATGTCTGGCGCTGCGACCTGGAACAGGCGCTGGAGGTACTGCGCCATGCCCATGAACGCCTCGGCGAGCGGCTGTGGGTAGCACCGTCCTGCTCGCTGCTGCACAGCCCGGTGGATCTGGACCGTGAAGACCAGCTGGATGCCGAGCTGCAAAGCTGGCTGGCCTTTGCCGTGCAGAAGTGCCAGGAGGTGGCGCTGCTGGCCAAGGCCATCGATGACCCGCAGGCCGCGGAGGTTACCGCTGCCCTGGCGCAGAGCCAGGCCGTACAGGCCAGCCGCGCGGCTTCACCGCGCATTCACAAACCCGCCGTGCAAGCCCGCCTGGCCGCCATCAAGCCTGGCGACAGCCAGCGCCAGTCGGCGTTTGCCCAGCGTATCGGCAAGCAGCGTGCGCGGCTTGGCCTGCCAGCGTTCCCGACCACAACCATTGGTTCGTTCCCGCAGACATCGGCGATTCGCCTGGCACGCCAGGCCTACCGGCAAGGCAAGCTGAGCGAGGCCGACTATGTCGAGGCCATGCACAGCGAGATCCGCCATGCGGTGAAAATCCAGGAAGACCTGGGCCTGGATGTGCTGGTGCACGGCGAGGCCGAGCGCAACGACATGGTCGAATACTTCGCCGAGCAGCTCGATGGTTATGCCTTCACCCGCTTTGGCTGGGTACAGAGCTATGGCTCGCGCTGCGTGAAGCCGGCGGTGATCGTTGGCGACCTGAGCCGGCCGAAGGCCATGACCGTGGACTGGATCACCTATGCCCAGGGCCTGACCGGCAAGCTGATGAAGGGCATGCTGACCGGCCCGGTGACCATGCTGATGTGGTCGTTCCCGCGCGAGGACGTCAGCCGCGAGGTGCAGGCGCGGCAGCTGGCACTGGCGATCCGCGACGAAGTGCTCGACCTGGAGGCGGCGGGGATCCGGATCGTACAGATCGACGAAGCAGCCTTCCGCGAAGGCTTGCCGCTGCGCCATGGTGCCTGGGCCCATTACCTGGAGTGGGCTACCGAGGCGTTCCGCCTGTGTGCTTCGGGCGTGCTCGACGAAACCCAGATTCACACCCACATGTGCTATAGCGAGTTCAATGACGTGATCGAGTCGATCGCGGCAATGGATGCCGACGTGATCACCATCGAGACCTCGCGTTCGGACATGGAACTGCTGGCGGCGTTCGAGCGGTTTGCCTACCCCAACGAGATCGGCCCGGGGGTATATGACATTCACTCGCCGCGGGTGCCGAGCCGCGAGGACATGGTCAAGCTGTTGCGCAAGGCTGCCCGGCGTATTCCCGCCGAGCGCCTGTGGGTCAACCCGGATTGCGGGCTGAAGACCCGTGGCTGGCCGGAGACCGAGGCAGCGTTGATCAATATGGTTGCCGCTGCCCGCGAGCTGCGTACCAGTGCCTGATCTGCTGTAGCCTGTGCCGGCCTCTTCGCGGGGTTAACCGCGAAGAGGCCGAGCCTGCGCATAACAACCTGTAATCAGCGCTCGATCGCCAACGCCACGCCTTGCCCACCACCGATGCACAGGGTAGCCAGGCCTTTTTTGCCATCGCGCTTGATCATTTCGTGCAGCAGGGTCACCAGCACCCGGCATCCGGACGCCCCGATCGGATGGCCGAGGGCAATTGCCCCGCCATTCACGTTGACCCGCGCAGCATCCCACTCCAGCGCCTTGCCCACTGCCAACGCCTGCGCGGCGAAGGCCTCGTTGGCTTCGATCAGGTCCAGTTCGGCCAGTTGCCAACCGGCTTTGTCCAGGCAACGCTGGGTCGCCGAAACCGGGCCGATACCCATGATCGCCGGGTCTACGCCAGCGCTGGCATAGGCTGCGATCCTGGCCAGCACCGGCAAGCCCAGGGCCTTGGCCTTGGCGGCGCTCATCAACATCACGGCGGCGGCGCCATCGTTCAGGCTGGAAGCATTGCCGGCGGTGACGCTGCCATCCTTCTTGAACGCCGGGCGCAGTTTGCCCAGGGATTCGACGGTGGTGTCCTGGCGTGGTTGTTCGTCTCGCGCGAAGACCTTGGGCTCGCCCTTCTTCTGCGGCAGCACGATCGGCGTGATCTCGGCATCGAAGCGGCCCGCCTCGATCGCCGCCACCGCCTTGCGCTGCGACTCGGCGGCAAAGGCGTCCTGCTGTTCCCGGCTGAGGCCGTACTTGTCCACCAGGTTTTCCGCAGTGATACCCATGTGATAGTCGTTGAACGCATCCCACAGGCCGTCGCTGATCATGCTGTCGACCAGTTGGCCGTGGCCCATGCGCTGGCCGGTACGGGCCGAGGGCATCACGTAGGGAGCGAGGCTCATGTTCTCCTGGCCACCGGCGATGACCACCTCGGCATCACCGCAGCGGATGGCCTGGGCCGCCAGGTGCAGGGCCTTGAGGCCCGAACCGCAGACCTTGTTCAGGGTCAGGGCCGGTACGCTGTAGGGCAGGCCGGCCTTGATCGCCGCCTGGCGTGCCGGGTTCTGCCCGGCTCCGGCGGTTAGCACCTGGCCGAGGATCACTTCATCGACCTGCGCCGGCTCCAGCCCGGTCTGTTCCAGCAGGCGCTTGATCACGGCGGCACCGAGGTCTACCGCAGGGACTGTGGCGAGGGCGCCCTGGAAACTGCCGATGGCGGTACGGGTTGCAGCGACGATAACCACGTCGTTCATGTTGTTGTTCTCCGTGCGAGGGGCGTAATGCCTCAAGCATCGGTGGCTTTGGCTTATTTGTTAAGTTTGTTTTTCTTTGCGATTGATGTGGAAAACCAATGAATAGGCGCAAAGCCGATGCGCAACGGGGTCACGCCCGCGCATACCGGCCGTGGCGCGCCGAACCGCCGCGAAACGGCCAGCACCGGCAAAGCTCGGTTTTGCATCCCCCTGATCAGCCCGTAATATGTGTCGGATAACCAGCGAGGGTAGTCTCACCCTCTGATCAATTCATTCGGAAACGCCCGATGGTGGCGCTTCCCCGGCATAAACCTGACGAGGTACAGACATTGGCCATCATTCATCCTAAGGTTCGCGGTTTCATCTGCACCACGACTCACCCGAAGGGCTGCGAGCTCAACGTCCGTGACCAGATCGAAGCCACCCGCAAGCTGGGCGTGCGCGAGGATGGCCCGAAGAAGGTCCTGGTCATCGGCGCTTCCAGTGGCTACGGCCTGGCAGCCCGTATCACCGCGGCGTTCGGCTTCAAGGCCGACACCCTGGGTGTGTTCTTCGAAAAACCAGGCACCGAGACCAAGGCCGGCACCGCTGGCTGGTACAACGCTGCCGCCTTCGACAAGTTTGCCAAGGCCGAAGGCCTGTACAGCAAGTCGATCAACGGTGATGCCTTCTCCGACGAAGCGCGCGCCAAGGTCATCGAGCTGATCAAGAACGAAATGGGTGGCAAGGTCGACCTGGTCATCTACTCGCTGGCCTCGCCGGTGCGCAAGCTGCCGCAGACGGGTGAAGTGGTGCGTTCGGCGCTGAAACCGATCGGCCAGCCATACAAGTCGACCGCCATCGACACCAACAAGGACACCATCATCGAGGCCAGCATCGAGCCGGCCACCGAGCAGGAAATCCAAGACACCGTTACCGTCATGGGCGGCCAGGACTGGCAGCTGTGGATCGATGCCCTGGCGGGCGCCAACGTGCTGGCCGAAGGCGCCCGCACCGTGGCCTTCAGCTACATCGGCACCGAAATCACCTGGCCGATCTACTGGCACGGTGCGCTGGGCCAGGCCAAGCAGGACCTGGACGAAACCGCCCTGCGCCTGGACCAGAAACTGGCCGCTGACATCAACGGCGGTGCCAACGTGGCGGTGCTGAAGTCGGTGGTTACCCAGGCCAGTTCGGCCATCCCGGTGATGCCGCTGTACCTGTCGATGGTGTTCAAGATCATGCAGGAAAAGGGTGTTCACGAAGGTACCCAGGACCAGCTGGACCGCATGTTCCGCGACCGCATGTACCGCGCCGACGGTGCGCCGGCCGAGGTCGACGAAAAGGGCCGCCTGCGCCTGGACGACTGGGAACTGCGTGACGACGTGCAGGATGCCTGCAAGGCCATGTGGCCACAGGTGACCACCGAGAACCTGTTCGAGCTGACCGACTATGCCGGTTACAAGAAGCAGTTCCTCAACCTGTTCGGCTTCGAGCGTGCTGACGTCAACTACGACGAAGACGTGGCTACCGATGTGAAGTTCGACTGCGTCGAGCTGTAAGCTGAAACTGCGCTGGCCTCATCGCCGGCCAGCTCCCACCGAGTGTCCCCAGGCCTTTGGGCTTGTGCAATAGTTGTGGGAGCCGGCTTGCCGGCGATAAGGCCAGCACAGGCTGACGATTTTTTGCTAGCTTTGGCGCACCAGAACAGGGAATGTGCCATGAGCAGCCTTGCCCAACCTGCCACCGCCTTTCGCCATACCGCAGCCGACGGCTACAGCCTCGGCGGCTTCTGCTGGCGCCACGCCCACCCTGACAGCCAGCGGCCGCTGGTGATCATCAATGCTGCCACTTCGGTACGCTGCCGCTATTACTCGCGCTTTGCCGACTACCTGTTCGCCCAGGGCTGCGATGTGCTGACCTACGACTACCGTGGTATCGGCGAATCCCGCCCACCATCGCTGCGCGGCTTCCAGGCCTCCTGGAGCGACTGGGGCCGGCTGGATTTCGAAGCCATGCTTGCGTACGCCGCAGAACATTTCCCCGGCCAGCCGGTGGACGTGGTGGGCCACAGCTTTGGCGGCTGCGCGGTGGGCCTGGCGCCGTCTGCGGGGCAGGTACGCCGGGTGGTGATGGTTGGCGCGCAATTCGCCTACTGGCGCGATTACGCGGCCGAGCAGCGCTGGCAGCTGTTCGGCAAGTGGCACGTGGTGATGCCGTTGCTCACCCGGCTATTCGGTTATTTCCCTGGCAAGCGCCTGGGCTGGCTGGAGGACACGCCATCCGGCGTGGTGCATGACTGGGCCACACGTACCCCGCGTTATGAGCAACGCCCCAGTGGGCGGGCGCTGGCGACGCTCCCGTTCGCCCAGGTGCGGGCGGCGACGCTGGCGATCAGCCTGACCGATGACCCCTTTGGTACCGTGGCGGCGACGGAGCGTCTGCTGGGCTACCTGCAGGGTGCTGAACGCTGCCACTTGCGCATTGCGCCTGGGGATATCTCGGTCGGGGAAATTGGCCATTTCGCGTTCTTCCATGCTCGGTTCCGCGAGAACTTGTGGCCGGTTGCAGTGCAGTGGCTACAGCGGGGTGGGTTGGCAGCTGGCGTGCCGGGAATAATCGTCAGTTGAGGTAATACGGCTTTCTTGGGCCGCTTTGCGGCCCATCGCGATACAAAGCCGCGCCGGCAAGGGAACTGGCCTGTGTAGGAGCGGCCTTGTGTCGCGATGGGCTGCAAAGCAGCCCCGGCAATCTCACGCCTTGCGCGAAAGCGGCTGGCCGGCAAACTTCACACCGGCCAGGCCATGCTTGATCAGCGCGCGGATGTTGCCGTGGTCGCTGCCGTCGGGCGTGGCCAGCACGTCACGGTAGTGCTCGCCAAAGGCCAGCAGCGCTTCCTGGTCGCTCAGCCCTTCCAGCAGCGCCAGGCCCAGGGTCTTGCACGAGCCTTCGTTCTGCCCGGCCGCATTCGCCACGCCGCCGTTGTCGAAGGCTTGTGGCTGGTAGCTGTAATGGTCGGCAATGAACGCCAGGGTGTCGGCAAAGAGGTGTTTGCCGCTGGCCAGGCTGGCGCGCAGGGTGTCGAGGTCAGTCACGAGGTTTTCCTTTTTCGAACGCCGCTTGCTGCTCGGCGCTGGCTTCTTTCTGGTATTGGGCTTTCCACTCGGCATAAGGCATGCCGTACACCGCTTCGCGGGCATCATCCAGGCTCACCTCGAGCTGGCGCTCGTCGGCCGCCGCCTTGTACCACTTGGACAGGCAGTTGCGGCAAAAGCCGGACAGGTTCATCAGGTCGATGTTTTGCACGTCGCTGCGCTTTTGCAGGTGTTCGACCAGGCGCCGGAACGCGGCGGCCTCGAGTTCGAGCTGTTGCTGTGGGGTCATGGGCTTCTCTCAGGTCATGCGGTTCTTCAGGTGGCGGCCACCGTTGATGACCACCTGGCTGCCGGTGCTGTACTGGCTGGCGAGCAGGTACTTGACCGTCTCGATCAGCGGGCCGGCGCCTGGTTCGAACTCCAGCAAGGCCTTCTTCAGGGTTTGCTGGCGGTAGGCTTCGTCACCTCCTTCCTTGAGGATCAGCAGCCCGGGAAGAATACCGTTCACACGCACCTTGGGCGCATATTTTTCGGCGAACGACAGCACCATGTTCTGCAACGCCGCCTTGGTTGCGGCATAACCGATATGGCTTTTGCTGCCGCGCGAAGAGGTTTCGTCGCAAATGTGGATGATGTCGGCCTTTTCCTCCCTGGCCAGCAGGTCGCCCAGTGCCAGGTTGAGGTGGTAGGGTGCTTCGACATGCAGGCGGAACATGGTTTCGAGGTTGTCGAGGCCATCGTCCAGCCACAGCGAGGCGTTATGGATGATTGCGCGCAGGCCGTCGTAATGGCTGTGCAGGTAGTCGATCAGGGCCTGGCGGTCGGCCGCCTGGCACAGGTCGGCCTGGAACTGCACGATGTTCGGGTGGGTCGCCCCTGGCTGGGCGCTACGGCTGGCACTGACCACCGTGTGGCCGGCCTGGGCCAGTTCAAGGGCCAGGGCCAGCCCGACACGCTGGCTGGCTCCGGTTACGAGAATTGGGCTGTTCATGTTCGGGCGGTCAACTTGTCTGGTCTGTCGTTGCCGCCCAGCATACCTCAAGAATTTTCCTCTTGTACCGCTGCGCTCAGCGGCTGCGCAGTACTGCTCCACCGCGCGGCGCGGCCTGTAGCCAGCCGGCCAGCAGGCGGGTGGACAGCGGGATGAACAGGTAGACCATCACAGGCGTCAGGGCCAGGGTGCTGAGCAGTACCCGAGGCACCAGGACCAGCGCTGCCAGCCAGTGGCCGAACACCAGGTTGAATACCAGCGACACCGGGAAAAACGCCAGCCAGATGGCCACGGCCTGCTTCCAGCGCGGTGGTTTTTGCACCATGTTGGTGCCAAACCAGTCATCAATGCCGCTTACGCGCGCTTCTCTGGGGCGTTCAAACAGACCATTGCCACGTTGCAACCAGGCCCGGCGCGACGCGGAGTGCTCCCAGGCATGCAGTGTGGGTTCGTCACTGAAGCGGAAGATGATCTGGAACTCATCGCCATCGCTGGGTGGGGCGAGGATGCCGGAGCCGAGGTAGCCGGGAAAGTCGGTAGCCAACTGCTCGCCTTCATGCAGCCAGGCCAGCAGGTCCTGGTAGCGGCCATGGGCGGCGCGGCGCGACACCATCAGGGTGACGGGTGGGGTAGACATCGTGTATCTCCTGGCAACAGGGCTGGCGGGTAGCTGGCCCTTCTGGCTGAAGCGCCCGGGGTGGTGGGCGACACAGGCGTGCATGCAAGAATCGGGCGCGGATTATCGCGTATCGGCGGGCATCGGCAACTGTCAGCCGGCAAACGGTCGATCCCTGTGGCCGTCGACGTCGTAGTAGACTACTGCTCGACTTCCGCCCACAGGGTACTCCGTGAAGATGAACGAACAGGGACGTAATCCAATGATTGATGCGGGCCTGATGCAGCAGGACCTGTTTCCGATCCGTGAGGTTTCCCGCCTGACCGGCGTCAATGCCGTAACCTTGCGCGCCTGGGAACGCCGCTATGGCCTGATCCAGCCAACCCGCACCGACAGTGGCCATCGCCTGTATTCGCAGGCCGACATCGATGACGTGCGGCGCATCCTTGGCTGGCTGGAGCGCGGCGTGGCGGTGAGCAAGGTCGCCAGCATTCTCGCGCGCGACCATGCCCTGGCCGGGCCGACAGGCGGGGTGACGGACGCCTGGGCGCGTTGGCAACAGCAGATTCGCCAGGCGCTGCAACGGTTTGACGCGGCGGGCCTGGACCGTTTGTTCAACGAGGTCTTCGCGGCAGCTACCCTGGACCAGGTATTCAGCGAAGTGTTCATGCCGGTGTGGCATGACCTTGCGGTCGGGCAGGGCAGTTACGGGCAGGCCAGCGAGTGGCTGTTCCTTGACCAGTTCCTGCGTGGGCGGGTGTTCGCCCGCTTGCAGCTTGCCCAGGCACCGCGCCGGCGCACGGTGCTGCTGGCGCCGCTTCCGGGGCAATGTCACGAGCTGGAATTGCTGGTGACCAGCCTGATGCTGGGCAGCGACGAAATGGGGGTTACCCTGTTGCCCAGCGGCCAACCGCTGGCGGAGCTGGCGCTGGTCTGCGAGCGCCTGAAACCGGATGCCCTGGTGTTGTTCTCCCACCAGTCGCTTACCACAGAACTCGGTCGCCGCCTGGCGCGCCTGGTGGCTGGGCTGGAGTGCCCGTTGCTACTGGCTGGTGAAGCGGCGGAGCTGGCTCAGGACAGCCTGGCAGGTAGCCCGATAGCCTGCCTGGGTGCGCAGGGCAGTGTGATGCGCCAGCGATTGCGGCAATTTCTGGCCGGTCAGCTCGATACTTGAGTGTGCAGCTCGGGGTGAGCCCGGCGGTGGGCTTGCAGAATGTAGTCGCGCAGGCGTTCGATCTCTTCTGCCGAGCTTTGGCTGAGGTCGTAGGCAGCCAGGTCCGGGCCGATGCGCCGGCTCAACACACCCAGCAGTTCGATGGGGTTGATACCTTCGGGGGCGAAGCGTAGTTCGAAACGGGCGGGCGCGGCAGGCAGGCCACGGATTTCCAGCAGCGTACCTTTGAACGAGATGTCACGAACCCACAGGCCGCTGTCCTGGCCTTGGGCATCGAGCAACGCGCTCGGCTGCTCCATCGACAGGCGCCATGGGCGCAAGCTGGGGCCGTCTTCGTAGATTTCCGGCGAGCCCAGTTGCAGGTGCAGGGCGTGGAATTCGTCTTCCACCAGTTGCAGCGGGAAGCTGATCTGCTGGTTGTTGAACTGGGCCTGCAAGGTGACTTGTTCGTTGGCTACCAGACGGGTGAGCAAACTCTGGATTCGGCGGTCGCCATTGACCAGCAGGCTCGACATGGGGTCGGCCAGGTTCAGTTGCGGCGAATGCTGCATGCTCTGTATGAAGTCCAGCTCGTCCTGAGTCAGGAGCGCTTCTGCTTGCATGATCGAACTCGAGGGTGACAATTTCTTCAACGGGATTGACCGCGAGTGTCGCGCTTGGTTCAGCTGCGTTCGTCGGGTTTCGGACGAGCGCGCATTTCGGCCAGCTCGCGTTCCAGTTCGACCTGGCGGCTGACGTCTTTCTGGATACCGATGAAGTAGGTGCGCTGTTCGGCGTCGTGCCTGACCGGGGTGATCGACAGTTCATTCCAGAAGGCGCTGCCATCCTTGCGGTAGTTGCGCAGCACTTCGCGGCACGGGCGGCCTTCGGCCAGCGCCTTGCGAATGCGGGCGCGGCCAAGCTGGTCGCGGTCATCGGCCTGCAGGAAGCGACAGTCCTGATAAAGGATCTCGTCACGGCTATAACCGGTCAGGCGTTCGAAGGCAGCGTTCACGTAGATGAGGATGGTGTCGTCGCCTTCCTGTTCGGCGACCACGATCCCGTCATTGGACGCATCGACCATGGATTGCAGTAGTTGCGCGTTGATCATGTTCGGGCCATTGGCGAAGAAGGGCTGAAGATGGCGACTAGAGTAGAGGCGGCCTTTTGCCAGCGCTGAATGCTAGTATCCTACGTTTTCACTCAGTTTCGGAATCCTCTACTTGATGAAAGTCGCCATTATTTCCGGATCGGTCTACGGCACCGCCGAAGAAGTCGCCCGTCACGCAGAAGCACTGCTCAAGGCCGCAGGCCTGGAGGCCTGGCATGCGGCGCGCGCCACCTTGCAGGACCTCGAAGGTTTCGCCCCCGATGCCCTGTTGGCTGTCACCTCGACCACCGGCATGGGCGAACTGCCGGACAGCCTCATGCCGTTGTACTCCAGCATCCGCGATACGCTGCCAGCGGCCTGGCGCGGCCTGCCGGGTGCGGTGATCGCGCTGGGCGACTCCAGCTATGGCGATACCTATTGCGGTGGCGGTGAGCAAATGCGCGAGCTGTTCGCCGAGCTGGGCGTGCGGGAAGTACAGCCGATGCTGCGCCTGGACGCCAGTGAGACGGTAACCCCGGAAGCGGATGCCGAGCCGTGGCTGGCCGAGTTGGCTGCTGCACTGCAAGCCTGACGTTTTCTGTCGCCTGTACCGGCCTTTTCGCGGGTGAACCCGCTCCTGCAGGACCGTCAAAGCCGGTGAAAACCGTGCGGTAGCTGTGAGGGCGGTTTTACCCGCGAAGCGGCCAGCAAGGGCCACTCATTGCTGGCGGTCGAGCGCTGGCCGCTCGTTCACCAATGCCAACCACGCCTGCGCTGCCCGTGACAGGTACGCCCCGCGGCGCCAGATGAAGGCGATGTCCCAGCGCAGATCCTGCGGCGAGCGTAGCGGCAAACGCACTACCCCAGGGCGTTGCAGCGCTTTTGCCACCACACGGGGCAGCAGGACCACACCCTGGCCCGCCGCCACCAGCGCGGCAAGGAAGTCTGCCTGGCCACTGCGACCGCCTTCCTTGGGGGTGAAGCCTTGTTGCTGGCACGCCTTCAGCAACCGGTCATTGAGCACGAAGCTGCGCTGGTAAAGCAGAAACGGCGTGTCGGCCAACTGCTGCAGGTCTACTCCGTCCTGGCCCGCCAGTGCGTGGCTGGCCGGTAGCAGGGCATCCAGTGGCTCATTGCAGAAAGGCTGGTAGTCGAACGCCTCGTCAGCAGGTGTCAGGCTGCCGCCCAGCTCCAGCTCGCCACTTCTGACTGCCTGCTCGACACTGCGGCTACCGCCCTCGAGCAGTTGGATGGCGATGTTCGGGTGACGACGCCGATATTCGGCGAACAACCCGGCAAACAGCGCGTCGCTGCCCAGCATCGGCAAGCCCAGGCGCAGTTCGCCGCGGCCCATCTGGCTGAGGTCGTCCAGTTCGCCCAGCAGTGCCTGGCGTTGGCGCAGCAAGGCTTCGCCACGCTCGAGCACGATGCGCCCGGCCGCCGTCAGGTGCAGTTGTGAAGCCTGGCGCTCCAGTAATGGCTGGCCCAGATCTTGCTCCAGCTGGGCAACTTGCTTGCTCACGGCCGACTGGCTGATGTGCAGGGTTTGCGCCGCCTGGGTGAAACCACCGCGATGGACGACTTCGATAAAGCTGCGCAGCTGTTTGAATTCCATGATCGCAATTCCATTCCGGAATGGCTTGTAGTCTAACAATTCGCTTCTGGCCTAGGCAGCCGAATCTTAAAATGAGGGCCTGTCGAGGACTCCCCCATGAAACCCGCGTTACTGAAAAAAGCCCTGCGCCTGCTGCTCGAGCTGGCGATCCTTTGTTCCCTGTTCCTGTTCGGCGGCCAGCTTGCCGCCTGGCTGGGCTGGCCGATACCGGGCGGTGTGATGGGCCTGGCATTGCTGCTGTTGCTGTTCGCTTCAGGTGTGCTCAAGCCGGCCATGCTGCAATTGGGAGCAGGCTGGCTGATGGCCGAAATGCTGCTGTTTTTCATTCCGGCGCTGATGAGCCTGCTCGATTACGGCGCCCTGATCCGTGACGAAGGCTGGCGCATCTTGTTGGTGATTGCCGTGAGCACTTTGATGGTGATGGTGGTGACCGCATTGACGGTGGAGCTGGTGTGCCGCTGGAGGTTGCGCCATGAGCCTTGAACCCATGCCGCTGTTCTGGCTCGCCCTGACCTTGCTGGCCTATCTGGGCAGCCGCTGGTTGTACCGGCGCAGTGGCCGCTACCTGCTGTCGCCGCTGATCCTGGTGCCGGTCCTGCTGCTGGCGGTTGCGGTGCCGCTGCACACCGCCTATGCCGAATATGCCCGCAATACCCATTGGCTGATGAGTGTGCTCGGCCCGGTGACCGTGGCCTTCGCGGTGCCGATCTGGCAGCAGCGGGCCATGCTCGCGCGCCACTGGCCGGCACTGATGATGGGCATGGTTGCCGGCAGCAGTGCCTCGATCGCCAGTTCCTGGGGGCTGGCTCATCTGCTCGCGCTGGACAGTGCGACCAGCCTGTCATTGGTGCCGCGCTCGATCACCACGCCTTTTGCCATGCCGCTGGCGCATGACCTCGGTGGCGTACCGGAGCTGACTGCGGTATTCGTGATGTTCACCGGCGTGCTCGGGGCCATGTTCGGCGGCGTTCTGCTGCGCTGGTTGCCGTTGCGTACGCCGCTGGCGCGGGGGGCGCTGTTCGGTGTCGGTGCCCATGGCGCGGGAGTCAGCCGGGCGCACGAGGTGGGCAGCGAGGAGGGTTCGGTGGCGGGCCTGGTAATGGTCCTGACCGGCCTGCTGAACCTGTTCGCGGCACCGCTGCTGGCCATGTTGCTCTGACCGTTCGTGCCACTGACTCGCTCAGTCATCAAGCTGGCTGGCAACGCAAGTTCAAGGCCCTGGGCTGCTGGCTAGACTCAGCCTCGACTCAGAGAGCACATGTAAGTGCCGAGGTGACATGCAATGAGCGCAGCCTTGCCTTGTTCAGCCAACTCTACTTCACCGGGACCTTTCTGATGCCCATTGCCGAGATTCCACTGTGCGTCTGGCGTACCCGGGGACAGAGTTTCACCTACCGGGGCCAGAGCATCCGCTACTGGACCGCAGGGCAAGGAGAGCCCTTGCTGCTGTTGCACGGTTTCCCCACCGCCAGCTGGGATTGGCATTACTTGTGGGGGCCTTTGGCCCAACGCTTCCGGGTGATCGCCTGCGACATGCTCGGCTTTGGCGATTCGGCCAAACCCGTCGATCACGTCTACAGCCTGATGGAGCAGGCCGACCTGCAACAGGCCTTGCTCGCCGAGCTGCAGGTCGACCAGCCGCTGCACCTGCTGGCCCACGACTACGGCGGCAGCGTGGCCCAGGAACTGTTGGCACGGCATTACGAGCAACGCGCCTGCATCGCCAGCTGCGTATTCCTCAACAGCGGGCTGTTTCCGGAAAGTTGCCGCATGCTGCTGATCCAGAAACTCCTGCTCAGCCCTGTGGGCTGGCTGGTAGGGCGCTCGTTCGGGCGCGACGACCTGGTGCACAACCTTATGCAGGTCTATGGCCCTTGCACCCATCCCAGCGAAAGCGTACTGGATGATTTCTGGAGCCTGATCACCGCCAACCATGGCACGCGCGTGCTGCACAAACTGGTTGGCTATATGCCAGAGCGCCGATTGCACCGCGAGCGCTGGGTTGGGGCGTTGCAACGCGAAGGCGTGCCGCTGCGCTTGATCAATGGCATGGTCGACCCGCTGTCCGGCGCGCACATGGTCGAGCGCTACCGGCAACTGGTGCCGGCGCCGGACACCGTTCAGTTGCAAGGTATCGGCCACTATCCGCATACCGAGGCGCCAGTCCAGGTGCTACGTCATTACCTCGTGTTTCGCGAACGACCGCTGCGCAGCTACCCGCAGAAGATGGCCTGGTCCTGAGCAGGCCTGCCGCCCATCGCGTTGCGTTATTGCCTGGCATTCAGCCGGCAGGCGCTTGATTGTCCGTTCGCCCTCGGCGGCGGACACTCGGCGGACCTGAACCTGCCTGGAGCCATGAGCATGAGCGAGCCTGTCCGTCTGCAAGATCGCGTGGTGATCGTCACCGGAGCCGGCGGCGGCCTGGGCCGTGCCCATGCGCTGCTGTTCGCCGCGCGTGGCGCCCGGGTGGTGGTCAACGACCTCGGTGGCTCCACCCATGGCGAAGGTGCCAGCGCCTGCGCCGCTGACCGGGTGGTCGAGGAGATCCGCGCCGCTGGCGGCAGCGCCATTGCCAGCCATGAGTCGGTCGGCCAGGGTGCGCGCATCGTCGAGCAGGCCCTGGACAGCTTCGGCCGGGTCGACGTGCTGGTGAACAACGCGGGCATCCTGCGTGACAAGACCTTCCACAAGATGGAAGACAGCGACTGGGAGCAGGTCTACCAGGTGCATGTCGAAGGGGCCTACAAGGTCACCCGCGCCGCCTGGCCGCACCTGCGCGAGCAGAACTGGGGACGCGTGATCTTCACCGCGTCCACGTCCGGTATCTATGGCAACTTTGGCCAGTCCAACTACGGCATGGCCAAGCTGGGCCTGTACGGCTTGACCCGCACCCTGGCGATCGAGGGGCGCAAGCATGGCATCCTGGTCAACGCCATTGCCCCTACCGGTGGCACGCGCATGACCGAAGGGCTGATCCCGCCCCAGGTGTTCGAGCGGCTCAAGCCTGAACTGGTCAGCCCGCTGGTGGTGTACCTGGGCAGCGAGCAGTGCCAGGGCAGCGGAGACTTGTTCGAAGTGGGCGGCGGCTGGGTGGGCAAGGTGCGGTGGGAGCGTAGCCTGGGCGTGGGTTTCGATCCGCGTGAAGGCTTTACCCCGGAGCAGGTGGCGGAGAACTGGGCCCGTATCGGCGATTTCGAAGGGGCGGTGCACCCGCAGGACAGCTTGCAGGCCTTGCAGCAGATGATGGCCAACCTGCAAAAATACCCCTTGGGCTGAAACCTTCGCTGGCTGTGCCGGCCTCTTCGCGGGCACAGGTGAAGATTATTTTCAGGGCAGATAAAAAAGGCCGCTGCAAGCCGCAGCGGCCAATCGAGACGTCAGATCAAGGAGCTTCAAAATCTACGTCGGTGAACCTCGCAGGCTTGAAAGGCGGGGGGGAGAGCCCTTCATGCCGGCCAGTGAGTTAAGAATAAGCGCTTGATCCTGTAGGAAAAATAGCGGCTTATGACATTCACCTTTACGCATCGGGCAATAGTGCCGCAGGCGTATAGCCCATGCGCCAGCTGGTTTCCCGTGCGGCCGCCAGCAGCCGTTGCGCCGCCGGGCCGTGCTCGTCGGCATGGAAGATCGAGGTTGGCCCGACCACGGTCATCACCGCGGCGATCCGCCCCATGGCATTGAACACTGGGGCCGACAGCGCATCCACGCCCGGCATCAGCAGCCCGTGCACATGATGCAGGCCACGTGCGCGGATGCCGGCCAGGACTGCCTGGTAATCGGCGGCACTGTGCTGCAGCGCAGCCAGTTCCTGGTCCCGCAATTCCACGGTTTCGCGCTCGGGCAGGTAGGCGGCGAACACCAGCCCGGTGGATGAGCTGAGCAGTGGCAGTACCGAACCGATCTGGGTGACCACGGTGACCGCGCGTACTGCCGGCTCGATGCTGACCACGGTCGCGCCCTGGTTGCCCCATACGGCAATGAAGCAGCTCTCGTTCAGTTCATCACGCAGTTGCGACAGCGGCAACGCGGCAACCTTCAGCACATCGATGCTGCCCAGCGCCGCCAGCCCCACCCGCAGCGCCTCGCGTCCCAGGCCGTAATGGTTGGTGGCCGCATCCTGCTCGGCAAAGCCGCTGGCAATCAGCGCCTGCAGGTAACGGTGCACCTTGCTCGCCGGCATCTGCACATGCTCTGCCAGGCGCGACAGCGAGGTGGAGGGGGAGAGTTGCGCCAGGGCCTTGAGGATGTCGGTACCGACCTCTGCCGAGCGGACTTTCTGCTTGCCGTTGTCGGCGGGGGAGCTGGCTTTGGCCATGGACGTCTGCTTCCGGATTCTTCGCGTGGCGCCTTTATAGCTTGACGCATTGCCCGGAGCAAATTACGTTATTCGTAATCTGATTACGATAAAAACAATGCAGACGTGCTGCCGACCCGAGCGGGACCGGCAGCCAGCTGCCAGCAACGGCTCGGCCAGAGCCCGGAGGCATCGATGAATCGCGATACGTCACCCGACCTTCACTACCTCAGCGGCTTTGGCAACGAATTTGCCAGCGAAGCCCTGCCAGGTGCCTTGCCGGTCGGGCAGAACTCGCCGCAAAAGGCCCCTTACGGGCTGTATGCCGAGCTGCTCTCGGGCACGGCGTTCACCATGGCCCGCAGCGAGCTGCGCCGCACCTGGCTATACCGCATTCGCCCGTCTGCGCTACATCCGCGTTTCCAGCGCCTGGCCCGCCAGCCGCTGAGCGGCCCGCTGGGGGCCATCACCCCCAACCGCCTGCGCTGGAACCCCCAGCCGATCCCCAGCGAACCGACCGACTTCATCGACGGCTGGCTACCCATGGTGGCCAACTCGGCAGCAGAGAAACCGGCCGGTGTCAGCATCTACATCTACCGCGCCAACCGCTCGATGGAACGGGTGTTCTTCAACGCCGACGGTGAGCTGCTGCTGGTGCCGGAACAGGGCCGCCTGCGCATCGCCACCGAGCTGGGGGTAATGCAGGTCGAACCGCTGGAAATCGCGGTGATCCCGCGCGGCATGAAGTTCCGCGTCGAGCTGCTCGACGGCCAGGCGCGTGGCTACATTGCCGAAAACCACGGCGCACCGCTGCGTATCCCGGACCTGGGCCCGATCGGCAGCAACGGCCTGGCCAACCCGCGCGACTTCCTCACCCCGGTGGCGCATTACGAAGAGGCCGCAGGCCCGGTGCAACTGGTGCAGAAGTTCCTTGGCGAACACTGGGCCTGCGAACTGCAGCACTCGCCGCTGGACGTGGTCGCCTGGCACGGCAGCAACGTGCCGTACAAGTACGACCTGCGGCGCTTCAACACCATCGGCACGGTCAGCTTCGACCACCCGGACCCGTCGATCTTCACGGTCCTGACTTCGCCGACCAGCGTACACGGCATGGCCAACATGGACTTCGTGATCTTCCCGCCACGCTGGATGGTGGCCGAGAACACCTTCCGTCCACCATGGTTCCACCGCAACCTGATGAACGAGTTCATGGGCCTGATCAACGGTGCCTACGACGCCAAGGCCGAAGGTTTCCTGCCCGGCGGTGCCTCGCTGCACGGGGTGATGAGCGCCCACGGCCCCGATGCCGAAACCTGCGAAAAGGCCATTGCCGCCGACCTGGCGCCGCACAAGATCGACAACACCATGGCCTTCATGTTCGAGACCAGCCAGGTGCTGCGCCCGAGCGTGCAGGCCCTCGAATGCCCGCAATTGCAGGCCGACTACGATAGTTGCTGGGCCACCTTGCCGAGCACCTTCAACCCGAACCGGAGATAACCGATGAACCAGACCGCCATTGCCCGTAGCTGGGTGGAGCACGCCAACGGGCACCGCGACTTCCCGCTGCAGAACCTGCCGTTGGGCATTTTCAGCCGGCCCGGTGAAGCCAGACGCTGTGGCGTGGCCATTGGTGATGCGATCCTCGACCTCGAGGCAGTGCTGGCCGCCGGCCTGTTCGACGGCGCCGCCAAGGCCGCTGTCGAGGCCACCCGCGGTGGTGCCCTGAACGCATTCTTCGCCCTTGGTCGCGGCGCGCGCGTGGCCTTGCGCGAACGCCTGCTGGTGCTGCTGGGCGAGCACAGCGAGCACCAGGCGGCGCTGCAGCCTGCCTTGTATCCGGCCAGCGCCTGCCAATTGCATGTCCCGGCGCAGATCGGTGACTACACCGACTTCTACGTGGGCATCGAACACGCCAAGAACGTCGGCAAGCTGTTCCGCCCCGACAACCCGCTGCTGCCCAACTACAAGTACGTGCCGATCGGTTATCACGGCCGCGCCTCGACCATTCGCCCGTCCGGCACCGACGTGCGCCGCCCCAAGGGCCAGACCCTGCCGGCCGGGCACAGCGAACCGAGCTTCGGCCCCTGTGCGCGCCTGGACTACGAGCTGGAACTGGGCATCTGGATCGGCCAGGGCAATGACATGGGCCAGGCGATCCCGATCGGCGATGCCGCCGAGCACGTGGCCGGCCTGTGCCTGCTCAACGACTGGTCGGCCCGGGATATCCAGGCCTGGGAATACCAGCCGCTGGGCCCGTTCCTGTCGAAGAGTTTCGTGACCAGCATCTCACCGTGGGTAGTCACTGCCGAAGCGCTGGAGCCGTTCCGTTGCGCCCAGCCAGCACGCCCGCAAGGCGACCCGCAGCCACTGTCGTACCTGCTGGACAAGCGCGACCAGGCCGCCGGTGCATTCGATATCGAACTCGAGGTGCTGCTGCTGACCGAGCGCATGCGCGAGCAGGGCATGGCCCCGCATCGCCTGACCCTGAGCAACACCCGCAGCATGTACTGGACCGTGGCGCAGTTGGTGGCCCACCACAGTGTCAATGGCTGCCAGCTGCAGCCGGGCGACCTGTTCGGTTCGGGCACGCTGTCGGGGGCCACGCCGGGTTCGTTCGGCAGCCTGCTGGAGATCACCGAAGGCGGCAAGCACCCGGTGGAGCTGGCCAGTGGCGAGGTACGCAAGTTCCTCGAGGACGGTGACGAGATCATCCTGCGTGGCCGTTGCGTGCGGGATGGCGTGGCCAGCATCGGCTTCGGCGAATGCCGCGGCACGGTCATCGCAGCCAACTGAGGAGGCAGGGGCATGGAGCTGTACAGCTATTACCGTTCCACCTCGTCCTATCGGGTGCGCATTGCCCTGGCGTTGAAGGGGTTGGCCTACCAGTCCCTGCCGGTCAACCTGCTGCAGGGTGAGCAACGCGGTGCTGGCTATATCGCCGTCAACCCGCAGGGCCGTGTGCCAGCCTTGCGCACCGACGGCGGTGAGCTGCTGGTGCAGTCACCGGCGATCATCGAGTACCTGGAAGAGGTTTATCCACAGCCCGCGCTGCTGCCTGCCACGCCGGAGGCGCGCGCCAAGGTGCGCGGTGTGGCAGCGATCATCGGCTGCGACATCCATCCGTTGCACAATGTCAGCGTGCTCAACCGGCTGCGCCAGGCCGGGCATGACGAGACCCAGGTCAACCAGTGGATTGGCCACTGGATCAGCCAGGGGCTGGTGGCGGTGGAGCAACTGATCGGCGACCACGGCTTCTGTTTCGGCGATGAGCCAGGCCTGGCGGATGTCTACCTGATCCCGCAGTTGTATGCGGCCGAACGGTTCAACATCGACCTCGATGGCTTCCCGCGCATCCTGCGGGTGGCCGCCCTGGCCGCCGGGCACCCGGCGTTCGCCAAGGCACACCCCGCCCAGCAGCCGGACTGCCCGGCTCAGTGAATGGACCGGTTCGCCGCCGGAAGCTTGCCGATACGTTCGGACAGCTTCAGGCGCTGGACCGGATCTTCCGTCAGCAGCAAGGCATGTTCCAGGTCGAAGCGCTCGGCCTGCGGGCAATCCAGATGCTGGTAGAGCGAGGCGCGGGTCACATAGTCGCCGACTTGCGCCGGCCCCAGTTGCATGACCCGTTCGGCATCGATCAGCGCCGCCAGGTGGTCGTCATTGCTGATGTGCAACTGGCGCAGGTTGCGTGACAGGCGCTGCAGTATCTGTGCGGGGCTGGCACTGCGCATGTGCTCGGCAGTCAGTGCTACCTGCGGGCCAAACTGACGTGCCAGCAGTTCGCGGCAATCGTTGGGGTACAGGCGACGGCCGCCGCAGGGATCGAGCAGGTGGTCGGCTCCCGGCACGCGCAGCAGGAAGTGGCCGGGGAAGCCCACGCCCTCAAGCGGGATGGACAGGCGCCGGGCCAGTTCCAGGGCGAGGATGGCCAGGGTCAGTGGTTGGCCACGACGGCGCTGCAGCACCTTGTCCATCAGCGCGGCATGTGGGCGCAGGGGGTGGTACTCATCCTGCTGGAAGCCCAGGGCATTGAGCTGGCGCAGGAGTGGCTGGGCCAGCTCGCACAGCGGCAGCATCGGCAGGTTGGCACTGATCTCGCGTTGCAGGTCATGCAGTATGGCCAGGCTGGCCGCAGGCTCGACGCTGCGGTCATGCTCGGCAGCAATCCACAATGCGGCTTCCAGCAGGGCGACGGGCTCGCGTTCCAGGCAGGCCAGGCAGGCTTGACGTGGCTTCATGGGGCTTCTCCACACACGCTTGAGTATTAGCCGCGGCGCGCGGTTTCGTCCAGTGGTCCGGCGGCGGCGTCGGCTCAAGGGCCAAGCCTATACTGGAATGAGCACCTCTCAGGGGAGCCGGTCGATGTTCGCACTGATGCAAAGCACCCGTACCCAGTCGCTGCACCTGTTCACCGACCCGCCCACCGGCCTCAAGGCCGTGGTGGCGATCCACAGTGAACAGTTGGGGCCGGCCATGGGCGGTTGCCGCTACTTGCCGTATGCCGACGACGAAAGCGCCATGACCGACGCCATTCGCCTGGCCCAGGGCATGAGTTACAAGGCTGCGCTGGCCGGCCTGCCACTGGGCGGCGGCAAGGCGGTGATCATGCGCAACCCGCATGTGGAAAACCGCGCGGCACTGTTCGAGGCCTTTGGCCGCTTCGTCGATACGTTGCAAGGGCGCTTCATCATTGCCGTGGACAGCGGCACCTCGACCCTGGACATGGACTGCATTGCCCAGAGTACTCCCCATGTGACCAGCACCACGGCCTGCGGCGATCCATCCCCGCATGCGGCGATGGGGGTGTTCGCCGGTATTCGGGCGACCACGTCGTTTCGGCTTGGCAGTGATGACCTGCAAGGGTTACGGGTTTCGGTGCAAGGGTTGGGCAATGTCGGTTATGCGCTGGCCGAGCAACTGCATGCGGCGGGGGCCGACTTGCTGGTGAGCGACCTGGACCCAGGGCGGGTGCGGCTGGCGGTCGAGCAATTCGATGCCAAGCCGGTCACCAACGACGCATTGATCAGCACCCCTTGCGACATCTTCGCGCCCTGCGGCGTGGGGCCGGTGCTGAACGGACAGAGCGTGATGCAACTGCGTTGCGCGGCGGTGGCGGGGGCGGCGAACAACCAGTTGACCACCTTGCAGGTGGCCGACCAGCTGGAATCGCGCGGGATCCTGTATGCGCCTGACTACGTGATCAATGCCGGTGGGTTGATCTATGTGGCGCTTACCCATCGTGGCGAGGACCTGGGTACCATCACCGCGCACCTGGCGCGCATACCCACGCGGCTGACCGAAGTGTTTGGCCATGCGCAGGCGGAGAAACGCTCGCCGGCGCGGGTGGCGCAGATGCTGGCGGAGCGGTTGCTCTACGGCTGACGGTCGAGAGCGTGTAGAAGCAGCCTTGTGTCGCGACAGGGCTGCGAAGCTGCCCTGGATTTCAGCGCAGGTGCCACGAATTGCTGGGGCTGCTGTGCAGCCCTGTCGCGACGCAAGGCCGCTCCTACCAAGACCAACGCAGCTATTACTCGGCTGCGGGCGCCTCGAGCAACTCGGCCAACGCATCCGGCTGGCTCTTGAACGCCCGGGCGAACACATCTCGGTTCTTGGCCATGTAGATACCGGCTTCCTCGACCTGCTGCTCGGTCAGCGAAGGCACTGCGTTGTGCAGCACTTCGGCCAGGCGCTCGGCCAGTTCGAGCATCTTGTCGTGACGGTCTGCTTCGGCCTTATCCATGAACAAGCGCTCCGGGTCGCGGCTGCTGCGGTACACCACTTCGACGGCCATTCATCACCTCTGTGCCTTTTTGCTGATTGATACTGTATCCATATACAGTAATGGCAATGTTGGTTGCTTCGCAAGCAGAAATTGTAGCGTGGCCTGAATCAAGCGCCGCGCGGGCGTCTCTGCAAGGGATACCGGGCTCGATGCGGAACAGTGGGTGGGGCCGTTTTCACCTTGGTAGGAGGTGGTCTTGCCGACGGTGAAGTGGATGTCGTCGGTAGTCGTTGTTGAATTCCCTGATAATTCTCGACTCTCGGCGCCGGCCCTTTCGCGGGCTTGCCCGCGAAGAGGCCGGCCCAGAAAACACATCACTAATGCCTGGTGCAAAGTTCTGGGCTCTGTAGGCATCCAGTGCCGTCTACAGCAGCGCCCGCGGCATCTCCAGCTCATGCATCGAGGTCATCATCAGAATCGTGCCAGTGACCTGGGCGGCAGCAGTTTTTTCTGCCGCACCCCGCCCGTTCTGAAACGTGTCGCCTCAACGTGCCTTGCGGCAATCGGTCGCCTTCCAAGGCAAGGGCCTGGCCCTTTAACTGCATGGCACAAGCGTCACACCGGTGGCGCATCATCCTTCAAGACGTATCGGGGAATGGAACATCGTGAACATCAAATGGGCAGAAAAGCTGCGCAAGGGCCTGCACGGCTCGGCCGACTCGCTGGGCAACCTGTGCGTCGAGGCATTCCATTACCTGGCGCTGTTCGGCATTGGCGCGATCACCGCCTATGCGGCGGTGATGACCTTCCTGGACATGCTCGGCAAGGGCGGGGTCAGCGTCGATGACATTCTGCTGCTGTTCATCTACCTGGAGCTGGGGGCGATGGTCGGGATCTACTTCAAGACCAACCACATGCCGATCCGCTTCCTGCTGTACGTGGCCATCACTGCACTGACCCGCCTGCTGATCGGCGATGTCTCGCACCACAAGGCGCCGGACGCAGGGCTGCTGTACCTGTGCGGCGGCATCCTGTTGCTGGCGTTCTCGATCCTGGTGGTGCGCTATGCCTCGTACCGCTACCCCTCGACCAAGGCACTGGACGCCAATGGCAAGGAAGTGGAAGAGGGCAAGTAGCCCTCAGTTGGCCATGAAATGGCGCGGCTCGCGCTGAGCATCGCGGGTCAGGGCGGCCAGCACCTGCAAGGGGTTCTGGTTGAGTTCGATGGCCAGGCCCAGGCGGATGCTGTCGATCACCCGTTGCAGGCGCACCGGGTCATTGCGCTGGGCCTGGGTGATAAGGCGCTTGGCGACCACGCCGGTATCGTCGGACAGGGTCAGCATGATGCTGCCGTCAAGGTTGGCGATGCTCAGGTTGACCCGGTATTCGTGGGCGAATGCAGCACTGATTCGTTCGAATGGGTTGTTCATGGTCGTGCTTCTGCAGTGAATGACTGCTGGGGTTGACCGACGTGATCGGCAGTTGGTTCAGCGCCATTGATCGACATGAACGAAAACGCCCGGCACGAGGCCGGGCGTTTCTTGCAGTGCCGATCAGGCGTCAGGGTCATTCAGTTCCAGGGCGCCGCGCTTGCTGCGCAGCTTGCCGTAGAAGTGTTCCAGCGCGTGGTTCAGCTTGGTGGCGGCACCATCGACTGCCTGGTCCAGCGAAGTGGCAGTGTGGGTCACGGAAATCGGTTGATGGCCTTTGGGGCGAGCCTCCATCTGGCAGCGTTTGTCATGCGGTCCGGGCTTGGCGCCGTTCTCGTCGCGCAGGTGGACCTCGATGCGGGTGAGGTCGTCTTCGTAACGTTCCAGCGAGTTCTGCAGGGTGCTGCGGACCCACTGGTCGAGCCGGGCGTTGCCTTCGAAATGGTTGCTGCTGTTGACCTGGATTTGCATGATTCAATCCTTATTCAGCTTGCTCGCATGGAGACGCGCCTAGGCCTTTGAGACCCTTGGAATTTCTGCGCCTCTTGACTCTAAGGTCAGGCAACGGCGAAACGAATTCAAGCCCTTTTTGAAAATAAATTTGTTGTTGCATGAACGGCGGCGGTCGGCGGCACGTCGCCTGGCCTTTGCTTATGAGAATTGAAATCATTAGTATTGCATTCCCGCAAACGCCAGACATTCGCCATGATGCGCAAAACCGCCGGTCTCTCGCTCAGCTATCGCCTGGCCGTGGCTTCACGCAGCCTGGCCGCGTTGCTCGGCGGCTACTTGCTGGCGTCCCTGGCCAGCGTGTGCATTGCGCTGCTGGCGCCGCTGCCACAGGTCGATGCCACGCTTACCGGCCTGCTGCTGTCATTCGTTTTCTACCTGCTGGCCTTCATCTGGTGCTTCGCCTGCCGTAGCGCCTGGCGCGCCTGGCTGGGCGTGCTGGCGCCAAGCGTGCTGCTGGGTGTGACCAGCCTGCTGGCCTACCGGATGCAAACCTTATGAAAGAAGGCTTCCGCCAGGCCATGGCCTGGCTGCACACCTGGACCGGGCTGGTCTTCGGCTGGCTGTTGTTCGCCATCTTCCTCACCGGCACGCTGTCGTACTTCAAGGAAGAGATCACCCACTGGTCCCAGCCTGAAGTGCGTAGTCAGGCACTGGATCCGGCCCATGGCCTGGACGTGGCCCAGCGTTACCTGGTGGAAAACGCAGGTCATTCGGGAAGCTGGTTCATCCGCCTGCCCAACGCACGTGAAGCTGGCCTGAATGTGGGCTATCGCGACGCCGATGGCGGGCCACGTGGCTTTGTCAGCCAGGTCCTCGATACCCACACCGGTCAGCCGCTGCAGGCACGCGATAGCCGCGGTGGCGAATTCTTCTACCGCTTCCATTTCCAGCTGCAGATGCCGCACCCTTATGGCCGCTGGCTGTCGACGTTCTGCGCATTCATCATGTTGCTGGGGCTGGTGACCGGCATCATCACCCACAAGAAGTTGTTCAAGGAATTCTTCACCTTCCGCCCCGGCAAGGGCCAGCGCTCCTGGCTGGATGGCCACAACGCCATCGGCGTGCTGGTGCTGCCGTTCCATCTGATGATCAGCTACAGCAGCCTGGTGCTGTTCATGTACATGGTCATGCCGGCGGGCATCATGGCCAGCTACGGCAAGGACACCGGCAAGTACTTCAACGACCTGTTCGGCCGCAACGAGGCGCCCGCGGCGGCCCAACTGGCCGCACCGCTGGTGCCGTTGGCAGGCTTGTACGCCAAGGTACAGGCGCTGCAACCGGGCGCGCATATTGGCGATATCCAGGTGCAGAACCCGGGCGATCGCAATGCCCGGGTAACCTTCACCCAAGCGTCAGCCGACCACGTCGCCTACCGGCGCAGCGCCAACTGGACATTCGATGGCAGCACGGGGGCGCTGCTGAGCCAGGGCAAGCCGGAGAGTGGGGTGATGATGACCGCGTTCAGCTTTGCCGGCCTGCACATGGGCAATTTCGCCGGGCCTTGGTTGCGCTGGTTGTATTTCCTGTTTGGCCTGGCGGGTACAGCGGTGATCGGCACCGGGCTGGTGATGTGGCTGGGCAAACGCCAGCTCAAGCATGCCGGTGGCGAACGCCTGCCGGGCGAGCTGCGCCTGGTCGAGGTACTCAACATCGCCAGCATCGGCGGCCTGCTGCTGGCCGTTGCCGGTTTCTTCTGGGCCAACCGCCTGATCCCCTTGGGGGTGGAAGGCCGGGCCGACTGGGAGGTCGACGCTTTCTTCATCACCTGGGGGCTGGCGCTGGTGCACGCAATGCTGCGCAAGGGGCGCCGGGCCTGGGCCGAGCAACTGGCCCTGGGCGCACTGGCTTTTGCCCTGCTGCCGCTGCTCAATGGCCTGACCACCGGCCAGGGCCTGAACCATTCGCTGCCAGCAGGGGACTGGGCCATGGCCGGCGTCGACCTGACGGCACTGGTTACCGGCCTGCTCCTCGCCTGGCTTGCCGGCAAGCTGTTGCGTGGGCCCAAGGCGGCTGCCAGGCGCGCCCCGCGAGCGGCACGGACGCCGCCTGCGGAAATGGCGGAGGCAAGCTGATGGCGGGCATCGCCCTGATCACATTCGCAGGCTTCGTTGCCCTGTGCCTGGCCATGCAAAAGCACTTTGCCGAGCTGCTCGGGTGCAAGCCGCGCCCAGGCCAGCTGCGCCTGTTGCGCGGCGCCGGCTGGTTGCTGCTGCTGGCTTCACTGGCACTCAGCGTGCACCTGCGTGGCTGGGCGCATGGCCTGGTGGAATGGGTTGCGCTGCTGATGGCCGGGGCGACCGTGTGGGTCTTCGGCTTGCCCTACCAGCCCCGCCTGCTGCTGGGCCTGGCCGCCACCAGCGTGGTGCTGGGGCCGTTGCTGGCGGTATGCGCCGGGTGAGCCGATGAGCGAACAGGGCAGCATGCGCGAGCCGGACGCCGACAACGGCGCTGGACGTGCGCGTTTCGTCGAGGTGTTCCAGGCCCAGCGCGCGCGCATGGAGGCACTGGTCAGTCGCCGGGTCGGTTGCCGGGCCACGGCATCGGACCTGGTCCAGGAGCTGTTCCTGCGTTTCTGGCGCCGCCCCGAGGTCAAGGTCGAGGCGCTGGACACCTACCTGCTGCGTTGCGCCGGCAACCTGGCCATCGACCACTTGCGCAGTGAAGGCAGCCGCGAACGTGTGGTCGAAGCCGCGTTGTCGGTAGATGAAGCCCAGGCACCGGAGCAGGCGGTGGAGGTCGACCACGATCTGCAACGCATCGAAGCTGCCCTGCGCGCCTTGCCTGAACGCACCCGGCAGATCTTTTTGCTCAATCGCATCCATGGCTGCAAGTACGGCGAGATCGCCAAGGCCATGCAGCTGTCCCAGAGCGCTGTGGAAAAGCATATGATGCGCGCCCTCGAGGCGTGCAAGGCGAGTGTTGCCGAGCCCGCGTCCATCCCACGCCGGCCAGGGAGTGCCCGTCGATGAGCTGTCCACCGCCGATTACCGAGGCACAGTCCCAGGCTGCACTGCAATGGCTCAGCCGCATCAACGAGCAGCCCGCGCAAGCCGAGGGGGCCGCGTTCAAGCGCTGGCTGCTGAGCGACCCCGCGCACCGTGCCGCCTACGCCCAGGCGCAGGCGTTGTGGCAGGCCAGCGGCACCGCTGCAGCGCGCCTAGCTGGCGAAGAGCAGCAAGGCCTGCAGCGTTATCTGGACGCCATGGCCCAGCCAGCGGCCCGGTCGCCTTGGCGGCAGCGGCTCGCGGCACTGGCGCTGGCGGCCTGCCTGGTCCTGGCCGTGGGCATTGCCGGGGGGTGGCAGCCTGGCCTGTGGTTGCAGGAGCTGCAGGCCGACTACAGCAGCGCCGGGCAGCTGCGCCAGGTGACACTGGCCGACCAGTCGCGGGTGACGCTGGATGCGCGGAGCGCGATTGCCGTGGAGTTTGTCCGTGGCGAGCGCCGCGTGCGATTGCTGCATGGCGCGGCGTTCTTCGAGGTCACGCATACCGGCGAACCATTCCTGGTCGAAGCAGCAGGTGGCGAGGTGCGGGTGCTCGGCACCCAGTTCGAAGTCCGTGAGCGGGGCGAAGGCGCCCAGGTCACGGTGCGTAGCGGGCGGGTGGCAGTAAGCCCGGCGCCGGGCGCTGCAAAGCGCGAACTCATAGCCAACCAGCAGGTGGCCTACGCTACAGGCCGGCTGGGCGACCTTGGGCCGGTGGACAGCGACAACCGCCTGGCCTGGCGCCAGGGTTGGCTGAACTACTATCAGGTCCCGTTGGCGCAGGTGCTCGAAGACCTGGGGCGCTATTACCCGGGGCGCATCCTGTTGCTCGACGACCAATTGGGGCAGCGCAAGGTCAGCGGCAGTTTCCCAGTGGCAGAGCCGTTGCTGGCGCTGGATTCGCTGGGCAAGGTGATGGGCTTTTCGCGGCAGACCGTGCTGGGGCGGTTGACGGTTATCCGATAGTCGCCTGCGGTCGACCTCGCGGGTTTACCCGCGAAGAGGCCGGCACAGGTAAAAATATTTCAGCTAGCGGGTGAGGTAACAGGACGTGGCATCCGTGTAATGAGTGGAAGTGCGATTCATTCGCAGTCATAACCCTCTCACAGGTCAGCGTCCATGAAGTTCACCCCGCGTTGCGTCCCTCTCTTGCTCGGCCTGTGCGCGCTGCCGGCCCTCGTTTTCGCTCCACTGGCTGGCGCCGTCGAACAACAGCAGGCGTACGCCTTCGCCCAGCCGGCGCAACCGCTGGCACAGGCGCTCAACGCCTTCAGCCGCACCACTGGCCAGAGCGTGGTCTACACCCTAGAGCTGCCAGGCGTGCAGGCCCCGGAGCTGAATGGCCGGTTCAGCGCCGAGCAGGCCCTGCAGCAACTGCTGGGCAGCAGCGGGTTGGCCTGGCGTCGCGTCGACGCACGCACCTTCACCCTGGAAGCGCTGGACTCCTCCGGCGCCCTCAACCTGCAGGCCACCACGATAAGCTCGGAACTGGACGACTACAGCTACCAGCCCCCGGCCAGCGCCTCGATCATGCGCGGGCAGGGCCCGAGCCAGGACATTCCCCAGGCGATCAACGTGGTGCCGGCCCAGGTCATTCGCGACCAGGCCCCGCGCAACCTCGACGACGCCCTGGCCAATGTCAGCGGCATCACCCAGGGCAACAACTTCGGCGGCACTTCCGACACGGTGATGAAGCGTGGCTTCGGTGATAACCGCGACGGTTCGATCATGCGCGATGGTATGCCGGTGGTGCAGGGCCGCAACCTCAATGCCAGCACCGAGCGGGTCGAAGTGCTCAAGGGCCCGGCGTCGCTGCTGTACGGCATCCAGGACCCAGGCGGGGTGATCAACGTGGTCAGCAAGCGGCCACAACTGCAACAGTACAACGCCCTGAACGTGCGCGGCTCGACCTACGGCAGTGGCAAGAATGGCAGCGGCGGCGGCTTCGACAGTACCGGCGCGCTGGGCGACAGCAATTTCGCCTACCGTTTGATCGTCGACCACGAGGACGAGGACTACTGGCGCAACTACGGTGTGCGCCGCGAATCGCTGGTGGCGCCGTCGCTGGCCTGGCTGGGTGAGGACACCCAGGTGGTACTGGCCTACGAGCACCGCGAGTTTCTCTCGCCGTTCGATCGGGGCACGGCGTTCGGCAACAATGGCCACCCGCTGGACATCCCGGCCACGCGGCGCCTGGATGAGCCATTCAACGACATGGAAGGGCGTTCCGACCTGTACCGCCTGGAGCTCGATCACCAGCTGGCCGATGACTGGAAGCTGCACTTTGGCTACAGCTTCAACCGCGAAACCTACGACGCCAGCCAGGTGCGGGTGACCAAGGTCATTGAGAAAAGCGGCACGCTGTCGCGCAGCATCGACGGCACGCACGACGCCATGAGCCGGGACCAGTTCGCCACCCTGAGCCTGGCCGGCACTGTGCAACTGGCCGGGCTGCAGAACGACCTGCTGTTCGGCGTCGACCATGAGGACCGCAAGATCTTCCGCGGTGACCTGATCCGGCAGAAGGCCCGATCGACCTTCAGCTATGTCAACCCGGTCTATGGTCAGGAAGTGGAAGGCACCACGGTCGGTGCCAAGGAAAGCGACCAGACCGACAAGCTGCGCACCGATGCGCTGTTCGCACAGGACGCGCTGCACCTGGATGAGCACTGGATCTTGGTGGCCGGTGCGCGCTTCCAGCAATACGACCAGTACGCTGGCCGCGGGCGCCCGTTCCAGGTCAACACCGACAGCAACGGCCAGACCTGGGTACCGCATGCGGGCGTGGTGTACAAGCTCGATGAGCAGCTGTCGTTCTATGCCAGCTACAGCGAATCGTTCAAGCCCAACTCGACCATTGCGCCGCTGGTCGGCAACGTGGTGCTGGACGGTTCGGTGGCGCCGGAGGAGGGCAAATCGTGGGAACTGGGGGCCAAGCTCGATATGCCGGGGCGCCTCACCGGTACCCTGGCGCTGTTCGATATCACCAAGCGCAACGTGCTGGTCTCCAGCCTAGACCAGCGCACGGGCGAGACGCTGTACAGCAATGCCGGTGAAGTCGGTTCGCGGGGTGTCGAACTGGACCTGACCGGCCAGCTGAGCGAGCGCTGGAGCCTGATCGGCAGCTACGCGTTCACCGATGCCGAAGTGACCAAGGACCCTGAACTCAAGGGCAACCGCCTGCAGAACGTAGCCCGCCACAGTGGCTCACTGTCGGCGGTGTACGACTACGGCAGCCTGTTCGGCGGCGACCGGCTGCGCCTGGGTGCCGGGGCGCGCTACGTGGGCGAGCGGGCGGGTGATTCGACCAACACCTTCGACTTGCCTTCCTATACCGTCGCCGATGCCTTTGCCAGCTATGAAACCCGGCTTGACGAGCACAAGGTGCTGTTGCAACTGAACGTCAAGAACCTGTTCGACAAGGTCTATTACAGCTCGGCGGTGAACCAGTATTTCGTCGCTATCGGCGATGCGCGGCAAGTGAGCTTGTCCAGCACCTTCGAGTTCTAGGCCAGCCTGTGCCGGCCTCTTCGCGGCTGAAGCCGCTCCTACAGGTACTGTGCAGGCCTTTAGGGTAGTGCAATCCCTGTAGCAACGGCTTTAGCCGCGAACGGCCGAACGGTATTCGCCCGGTGTCGCACCGATCGCCTGGCGAAAGCGGTTGCTGAAATGGCTGGCACTGGCAAACCCGCAGAGCAAGGCAATTTCCCCCAGCGGCATCACCCCCAGCCGCAGTAGTTGGCAGGCCCGGTGCAGGCGCCGGGCCAGCAGGTACTGGTGCGGCGGCAACCCGAAGCTGGCGCGGAACATGCGCGCGAAATGGTATTCGGACAGGTTGCAGTGCACGGCCAGTTCACCCAGGGTGATGGGCTGGTCAAGGTGTGCTTCGATGTAATCGACCATCTGCCGGCGCAGCTTCGGTGCCAGCCCGCCTTTCAGGCGCAGGCCCTGGCGCAGCCCGACCTGGTTGAGCAATGCATGGTCGACGATTTCGTGAGCCAGGCTGCTGGCCAACAAGCGCTCGCCGGGTTCGTCCCAGTCCAGGGTGATCAGCTGGCGAAAGCGCGCGGCCTGCTGCGGGTCGTCGAGAAAGGTCGCTTCCTGCAGTTGCAGCTCACGCGGTTCGCGATCGAGCAGGCGCACGCAGCCCAGGGCAAACTGCGCTTCGCTGATGTACAGGTGCGCCAGGCGGATCGCGCCATTGACCACCCAGTTCGATTCCTGCCCGGCCGGCATCACGCACAGCTTGTTCGGCGCGCCCTTGTCAGCCGGGCGCTGGCGGCGGAAGGTGCCGGTGCCGTCGGCGATGTAGCACGACAGGGTGTGGTGGTTGGGGGCCTGGTAGTCGCGGGCATCGTCGCGGTTGTTCCACAACGCCGCCGCCAGCCCGTCACCCAGGTGCGCGCTCAGCTCCAGCCGGGCGTGGGGCGAGGCATGCATGGCGTTGAATACTTGCAGTTGGCTGAATGGCGTCATGGGTTGTTCCTCTTGCAGCCATCCTACTGCGCCTTGGGCAGGCTTTCAGCTACCCGCAGGACAAATGCGCAAGTTTGTGCAAGCGCATGGTTGCCCGAACGGAGAACACTGGGACGCCTCGGCGAGGGCTGTGCCTTCGATTCGCGGCTGAAGCCGCGAAGCGCCGGGCACCGATCTTGAAAGGCCCAAGGAACCGCCACCATGAACTTGTCACTCTATCTACTGACCGTGCTGATCTGGGGTACTACCTGGATCGCCCTCAAACTCCAGCTGGGCGTGGTCGCCATCCCGGTCTCGATCGTCTACCGCTTCGCCCTGGCCGGGCTGATCCTGTTCGCCTTCCTGCTGCTCAGCCGCCGCCTGCAGCCGATGAACCGGCGTGGCCACCTGATCTGCCTGGCGCAGGGATTCTGCCTGTTCTGCGTCAACTTCATGTGCTTCCTCACCGCCAGCCAATGGATCGCCAGCGGCCTGATCGCCGTGGTGTTCTCCACCGCCACGTTGTGGAATGCCCTGAACGCGCGGATCTTCTTCGGCCAGAAGATCGCCAGCAATGTCCTCGGTGGTGGTGCGCTGGGCTTGCTCGGCCTGGGCCTGTTGTTCTGGCCCGAGCTTTCGCATCACACGGCCAGTCGCGAAACCCTCTACGGCCTGGGCCTGGCACTGCTCGGCACGCTGTGCTTCTCGGCCGGCAACATGCTCTCCAGCATGCAGCAGAAGGCCGGGCTCAGGCCCATGACCACCAATGCCTGGGGCATGCTCTATGGTGCCGGCATGCTGGCGGTGTATTGCCTGTTCAGCGGCATCCCGTTCGGGATGGACTGGAGCACCCAGTATCTCGGCTCGTTGCTGTATCTGGTCATTCCCGGGTCGGTGATCGGTTTCACCGCCTACCTGACCCTGGTCGGACGCATGGGGCCGGAACGCGCGGCCTATTGCACAGTGCTGTTCCCGCTGGTGGCGTTGAACGTGTCCGCCTATGCCGAGGGCTACCAGTGGACGCCCCCGGCGCTGCTGGGCTTGTTGGCGGTGATGGCCGGCAATGTGCTGGTGTTCCGCAAACCCAGGCAGCCTGCGCCGGTGCTTGGTATACAGCGATGAGCCCTGCGCGCAACTGGTAGAACTGCCAGGTGCGCGCCAGGGCGAGGTAGGGGAGACTGGGCAGCATTCACGCTGCTTGGAGCCGAATGGATGCAAGTACCCCAGCCAGTAGGCAAGGCGTTGTCGCAGAACCAGCTCTGGCTGGTGTTTCTGTTGGCTTTGAGTGTGCATGTGCTGCCGCTGGTGCTGGCCGACTTCCTGTACCTGGACGACATCTGGCGTTCGATGCTGGCAGGCAAGGTCAATGGCCAGGCCGATTCATGGGCCGCCCAGGGGCGCGTGTTGGTCGACTGGTTGTATGCGGCATTGGGCGGTGTAGCGGCGGCACCGGACTTGTTCCCGCTGCCTCTGCTATTGTCCGTGGTCGTCGTTTCCAAAGCCTTTGCAAGCCTGACAGCAAGCTATTTCGAGCGCCCGCGCCTTGCCGACGTGCTGGTGGTGCTGCCGCTCTGGTTCAACCCATTCTTCCTGCAGAACCTCAGCTATCAATACGATGGGCCTGCCATGGGGCTTGCCTTGGCCGTCTGCGTCTGGGCAATCACCATGGGTGTTGCGGCCTTCGGCCGCTGGCTGGGAGGCAGCCTGCTGATATGCGTCGCGCTGAGCCTGTACCAGCCCGCAATCAACGTCTTCGCCATCCTCTGTTGCGTCGAGATCCTGCACCAGGCCAACCAGAGGGCTGAATTCAGGCAGCTCGCCAAGCGCCTCGGCTTGCGCCTTGGACAGCTGGCGATAGGCTGCCTGGTGTATCGCCTGACAGCCTATCGCTTGATCACTGTCCCACGTACCGCGTTGCTGCCTATCGACGGCCATTGGCCCGCAGAGATGCTCGCTCGGCTGGATCTGGTGGTGCAGGACCTGGCCTTGCTGGTGACCCCGGATAACGCATGGTTGGCCCTCGGTATCCTGGTGCTCGCCGCGATAGGTCTCCAGCTGGTATTGCTCCAGGTGCAGGCCACGCCCGCCAGTCTTCTGGAAAAATGCGGGCTGGGGCTACTGGTGCTGCTGTCGCTGCCCAGCGCCTTCATCCTGATATCCGGAATGGCACTGCTGCTCGCCCAGTTCCAGCACGCCGCGCGCCTGCTCATGGGCGCTGGTGCGGCGATGGTGCTGTTGGCATGGCTGGCGCGGCAAGCATTGATCCGCATCCATTCGCGGTTGGGCTGGGTGTTGCTGCTGCCCATGCTGATCATGTTGTCGATGTCGTTCGCCTACGGCCGAGTGCTGATCGCACAGAAAGAACTGCATCGGGCATTTGTCTACACCCTGGCCAATACGCTCGAAACCCACCCCGAGCTACACGACGCCGACCGCATCTACCTGTATGACTGGGACAGTAAGGGGGCTTGGCTACCTGCCGCAGCCGGCACCTTCGAAGCCATGCCGGTGTTGCGCTACAACCTCAACATCGGCTTCTGGACATTGACCGAGACGATGCCACGGGTCGGTTTGATGAACGTGACCAGTGCACCGAAGAGCATGGTCGTGCGGGCAAAGGAACTTGACGCTCGGCCGCTGCTCGATACCCGGTACTTTTCGATCCACCGGGTTGATGGCGCAATACTGGTCATGATGAAAGCCCCCCGGGACCCGGAACAGCCGGTTCCATGGTGACGACGGTGCGGCAGCTGTAGTGAAAAGGCATGCTTCAGCGCGCCTTCCACACCTGCGGGTTCACCAGGTCCCGTGGCCGCTCACCCAGCAGCGCCGCGCGCAGGTTGTCGATTGCCCGGTTGGCCATGGCCTCGCGGGTTTCGGCAGTGGCCGAACCGATGTGCGGCAAGGTCAGCGCATTGGGCAGCTTGAACAGCGGCGAATCGCTCAGCGGCTCTTTCTCGTACACGTCCAGGCCTGCACCGCGAATGGTACCGTTGTGCAGCGCCTCGATCAGCGCGGCTTCGTCCACCACTGGCCCGCGGGCGATGTTGATCAGGAACGCGCTGGGCTTCATCAGTTGCAGCTCGCGGGTGCTGATCAGCTTGCGGGTGGCATCGGACAGCGGCACCACGATGCATACGAAATCCGCTTCGGCCAGCAGCTGCTCCAGGCTGCGGAACTGTGCACCCAGCTCTTGCTCCAGCGCGGCCTTGCGGCTGTTGCCGCTGTACAGGATCGGCATGTTGAAACCGAAGTGGCCCCGGCGCGCCACGGCTGCGCCGATGTTGCCCAGGCCGACGATGCCCAGGGTCTTGCCATGCACGTCACTGCCGAAGTGCGCCGGGCCCACGGTGGCCTGCCAGTTGCCGGCCTTGGTCCAGGCATCCAGTTCGGCGGTGCGGCGGGCACAGCCCATGATCAGCGAGAAACCCAGGTCGGCGGTGCTTTCGGTCAGCACATCCGGGGTGTTGGTCAGGGCGATGCCACGTTCATTGAGGTAGTCCAGGTCGTAGTTGTCGTAGCCGACCGAAACGCTGGACACCACTTCCAGCCTGGCCGCGCCTTCGAGCTGTGCCCGGCCCAGCTTGCGGCCGACGCCGATCAGGCCGTGGGCCTCGGGCAGGGCTTCGTTGAACTGGGCATTGATGTCGCCCAGCTTGGGGTTGGGCAGGATCACGTTGAAATCTTGCTGCAGGCGCTCGGCCATGGCCGGGGTAATGCGGCTGAAGGCCAGGACGGTCTTTTTCATCGGGCTACTTCTCTGCAAGGCGGGGGGCGGTTGGGCGTATTCGCGAGCAGGCCCGCTGCCACAGGTCCCGCACAGATTGCAGACCTGTGCATTTCCTGCAGGAACGGGCGTGCCCGCGAAGGGCCGACATTGGTTAGCAACCTACCATTGTCCGCCCCCGCAATGCAGCAGCTTTTTAATTGGCGATCAGCACCTGATGGGTTTTCAGGTCGGCCTCGTGCGCCGCGAGGATTTCTGGCAGCGAATTGCGCAGGTACTCGACCCAGGTCTTGATCTTGGCGTCCAGGTACTGCCGCGACGGGTAGATCGCATACAGGTTCAACTCCTGCAGGCGGTACTCGGGCAGCACCCGCACCAGGCTGCCGTCACGCAGGCCGTCGATGGCCGAATAGATCGGCAGCACGCCCACCCCCATGCCGCTGCGAATCGCGGTCTTCATGGCATCGGCGGTATTCACCATGAACGGCGAGCTGGTGATGTTGACCATTTCCTGGCCTTCCGGGCCGTCGAACAGCCATTTTTCCAGCGGGATCACCGGGCTGACCATGCGCAGGCAGGCATGCTTGAGCAGGTCGGCGGGCTTGTGCGGCACGCCGTGGCGGGCAATGTAGGCGGGCGAGGCGCAGACGATGCTGTAAGTGATGCCCAGGCGCTGCGACACGAACCCGGAGTCGGGCAGTTCGGTGGCCAGCACGATGGACACGTCATAGCCCTCGTCGAGCAGGTCGGGCACGCGATTGGCCATGGTCAGGTCGAAGGTCACGTCCGGGTGCGACTCGCGGTAGCGGGCAATGGCATCGACCACGAAGTGCTGGCCGACCCCGGTCATCGAGTGCACCTTCAATTGCCCGGCGGGGCGCGCATGGGCGTCGCTGGCCTCGGCCTCGGCTTCTTCCACATAGGTAAGAATCTGTTCGCAACGCATCAGGTAGCGCTTGCCGGCTTCGGTCAGCGCAATGCGCCGAGTGGTGCGGTTGAGCAGCCTTGTTTGCAGATGGGCTTCCAGGTTGGAGACTGCCCGCGACACGTTCGCGGTGGTCGTATCCAGCTGCCCGGCGGCAGCGGTAAAGCTGCCCAGTTGGGCTACGCAACTGAAAGCACGCATGTTTTGCAGGGTGTCCATGGGTCACTCTCGATGTAGAGGACAAAATTGTGTCACGAAGTAACGAAAAAAAGATGAAAAGTTGCCTTCGACCAAAGGCGGATTATCGCTGTTTTGGTAACAAAGATTCGCAGGAATCCACGCTTATCGCCAGTGCTGGCGCCCCCTAGAATTGCCCGGCCCTATCACCTCTTCCTCGGGAAATCGCAGCTGTGCCGCGTCGCATCATCAGAACGCTCAATGCGTTCAGTGCCTGTGCCCTTGCCCTCACCTTGAGCGGCTGTATCGGAACCTGGGGCATAGCCCCGCAAAGCAAGACGCTGCAAGCCAATACCCTGACCACCGACGCGGCCATACGCGAAGCCGCCAGCGACGCCCACTGGCCTGACCAGCAGTGGTGGCATGCCTACGGCGACCCCCAGCTGGACCGCTGGGTTGCCCTGGCCGTGGCCGGCAGCCCGAGCCTGGCCATGGCGGCAGCGCGGGTGCGCGAAGCCAAGGCCATGGCTGGTGTGGTCGAGTCGGCAGAGAAGCTCCAGGCCAACGGCCAGGCCACGCTCAAGCGCCACAACTGGCCTGAGGACCAGTTCTACGGCCCTGGTGCGCTGTCCGGGGCCAACACCTGGGACAACAACGCCGCCATCGGCTTCAGCTACGCCCTCGACCTCTGGGGCCGCGAACGCAATGCCAGCGAGCAGGCCGTGGACCAGGCGCACATGAGTGTGGCCGAAGCCCGCCAGGCACAGCTGGAGCTGCAGAACAACGTAGTGCGCGCCTATATCCAGCTGAGCCTGCACTTCGCCCAGCAGGATATCGTCAAGGCCGAACTGCAGCAGCAGGAGCAGATCCTGGCCCTGGCCAAGCGCCGCCTGGATGCCGGCATCGGCACCCACTTCGAAGTCAGCCAGGCCGAAGCGCCGCTGCCGGAAACCCACCGCCAGCTGGATAGCCTCAGTGAACAAATTGCCCTGACCCGCAACCAGCTGGCCGCCCTGGCCGGCAAGGGCCCGGGCTTGGGGGAGCAATTGCAGCGCCCGACCCTGGCCTTGGCCGCGCCAGTGAAACTGCCGTCGAACCTGCCGGCCGAGCTGATCGGCCAGCGCCCCGACGTGGTCGCCAGCCGCTGGCAGGTGGCGGCCCAGGCGCGTGGCATCGATGTCGCCCACGCCGGCTTCTTCCCCAACGTCGACCTGGTCGGCAGCCTGGGCTTCATGGCCACTGGCGGTGGCCCGCTGGAGTTCCTCACCGGGCGCAAGTTCAACTACAACGTCGGCCCGGCCATCAGCCTGCCGATCTTCGACGGTGGCCGCCTGCGCTCGCAGTTGGGCGTGGCCTCGGCAGGCTACGACGTGGCCGTGGCGCGCTACAACCAGACCGTGGTCGGTGCGCTGAAGGACATCTCCGACCAGCTGATCCGCCGCGAGTCGATGCAGCAGCAGTCGCACTTTGCCGCCGAGTCGGTCGCTGCCGCGCAAAAAACCTACGACATCGCCATGATCGCCTTCCAGCGCGGGCTCACCGACTACCTCAACGTGCTCAACGCGCAAACCTTGCTGTTCCGCCAGCAGCAGGTGCAGCAGCAGGTGCAGGCCGCTCGCCTGATCGCCCATGCCGAGCTGGTCACCGCCCTGGGTGGTGGCTTGCAGGCTGGCCAGGACGTGCCGCAGGAAGAGCGCCAGGCGGCACCGAAAACCCCCGCCACCCTGGCGATTTTCGACAAGCAGCCGGATAACGCCGAATGAGCACCTTCAGTTTGCCCATGCGCTGGCTGCAGAGCCTGGAATGGCGCCGGGGCTTCTTTGCCTGGGCGCGCACCGACGGTGTGACCTGGGTGTACATCTTCAAGGTGCTGGCCGCTGCGTTCATCACCCTGTGGCTGGCCATGCGCCTGGAACTGCCGCAACCGCGCACAGCGATGATCACCGTGTTCATCGTGATGCAGCCGCAAAGCGGGCATGTGTTCGCCAAGAGCTTCTACCGGGTGCTGGGCACCTTGGCCGGCTCGGCGATGATGGTGGCGCTGATCGCCATCTTTCCACAGAACACCGAGCTGTTTCTGCCCAGCCTGGCCGTGTGGGTAGGCTTGTGCTCGGCCGGTGCCATGCGCTACCGCACCTTCCGCGCCTATGGTTTCGTGCTGGCCGGCTACACCGCAGCGATGATCGGCCTGCCGGTGCTGCAACACCCTGACCAGGCATTCATGGCAGCGGTATGGCGGGTGCTGGAAATCGCCCTGGGCATCCTGGTGTCGACCTTCGTCAGCGCGGCGATCCTGCCGCAATCGGCCAGTGCCGCCATGCGCAACGCCCTGTACCAGCGCTTTGGCGTATTTGCCGGGGTAGTGGTCGAAGCCTTGCGCGGCGACAGCCAGCGCGACCGCTTCGAGAGCAGCAACGTGCGCTTCGTCGCCGAGGCCGTGGGCCTCGAGAGCCTGCGCAACGTGACCGCATTCGAAGACCCGCACATGCGCCGACGCTCTGGCCGGCTGGTGCGCATGAACAGCGAATTCATGGCCATCACCACCCGCTTCAATGCCCTGCACCGGTTGCTGGAGCGCCTGCGTGCGCGTGGCCCGCTGCAGATCGTCAGCGCCATCGAGCCCGGCCTGGACACCCTGGTGGAGTTGCTGCAACCCTACGTCGGCCGGGCGCTGACCGATGCCGACGCGTTGCGCCTGACGTTGGAACTGGCGGCCTACAAGGAAGGCCTGCAGGCGCAGGTGCGCAGCCTGCGCGCCGAGTACCTGGCGACCGAGCCGAGCGAGGCCGACCTGCTGGATTTCCACACGGCCTTCGAGCTGCTCTACCGCTTCGTCGATGAGATGTACAGCTACGCCGAGACGCACGCCTCGCTGGCCGCGCACCGGCACCAACGCGAACAATGGGACGAGCCCTATGTGGCGCAGACCAGTTGGCTGGTGTCGTTGGCCGCCGGCCTGCGTGCCTCTGCGGTGCTGTTGCTGCTGGGCAGTTACTGGCTGCTCAGCGACTGGCCCAGCGGGGCCATGATGACCCTGATCGCCACGGTCACCGTGGGCCTGTCGGCGGCTTCGCCCAACCCCAAGCGCATGTCGTTCCAGATGGCCTGCGGTACGGCGATCGGCGCTTTCGTCGGCTTCTTCGAAACCTTCTTCGTGTTCCCCTGGATCGACGGTTTCCCGCTGTTGTGCATGGTGCTGGCGCCGGTATTCGTGCTGGGCGCCTTCCTCTCGTCACGCCCGGCCTATGCCGGCTATGGCATCGGCCTGCTGGTGTTCTTCGCCATCGGCTCGGTGCCGAACAACCTCACCGTGTATGACCCGTACAGCTTCATCAACGACTACATCGGCATGGTCATCGGCATGTTCGTCTGCGCTGCGGCCGGGGCGATCATCCTGCCGCCCAACAGCCGCTGGCTGTGGAGCCGCCTGGAGCAGGAGCTGCGCGAGCAGGTGCTGTTCGCCATCAGTGGTCGCCTGCGCGGCCTGGGCTCGGCCTTCGAAAGCCGCACTCGCGACCTGCTGCACCAGGCGTATGGCCTGGCTGCCGGCAAGCCGCAGGTACAAAGCCAGTTGATGGGCTGGATGTTCAGCGTGCTGGAAATCGGCCACGCGGTCATCGAGCTGCGCAAGGAGCAGGCCCGCGCGCCGGTGCACCCGGCCTACGCCGAGTCGCAACCCTGGCGCCAGGCTATCCGGGTCATGGGCCGCGCACTGGCACGGTTGTTCCTGCAGCCCAGCGCCAGCAACCACGAACGCGCCCTGGTGGCGGTGGACCATGCCATTGCCCGCGTACAGGCCACCGACGAGCCGTTCGCCCGGCACTTCGACACCTCGGTACTGCGCCGCGCGCAAAGCTACCTGCACTTCATCCGTTCATCCCTGCTCGACCCACAGTCGCCACTGGCACCGGCGAAAGGACTGCACCGTGCTCCGTGAAATCATGCCCCGCGAAATCGCCTTCCATGGCGTGTACTTGCCCACCATGACCTTGATGTTCCTGTTCGCCCTGGGCCTGGCCTGGGGCCTGGACCGGTTCATCGCCAGCCATGATGGCTACCGCTTCTTCTGGCACCCGGCGCTGCTGCGCCTGAGTCTGTTCGTCTGTCTGTTCGGCGCCCTGGCGCTGTCGCTCTACTGGTGAGAAACCTTCGATGAAAAAGTTCTTCAGCCTGATCGCCACCCTGCTGGTGCTGACCGCTGCCGTGGTGATCGGTCGCCAGTTGTGGCTGCATTACATGACCACGCCATGGACCCGTGATGGCCGCGTGCGCGCCGACATCATCAACGTCGCCGCCGACGTGCCCGGCTATGTGGTGGACGTGCCGGTCAAGGACAACCAGCGGGTGAAGAAGGGCGACCTGCTGATCCAGATCGACCCCGAGCACTACCAGCTGGCAGTCGACCAGGCCAAGGCCCTGGTCGCTTCGCGCAAGGCCACCTGGGAAATGCGCAAGGTCAACGCCAAGCGCCGCGCCGACATGGACAACCTGGTGATCTCCAAGGAAAACCGCGACGACGCCAGCAACATCGCCAACGCGGCCCAGGCCGACTACCAGCAAGCCCTCGCCGAGCTGGCAGCAGCCGAGCTGAACCTGAAGCGCACGCAGATCGTGGCCACGGTGGACGGCTACGTGACCAACCTGAATATCCACAAGGGTGACTATGCGCGCACCGGTGAAGCGGTGATGGCAGTGGTCGACGAGCACTCGTTCTGGGTGTACGGGTTCTTCGAAGAGACCAAGCTGCCGCATGTGCAGGTGGGTGACCAGGCCGAGCTGCAGATGATGAGCGGCGAGCGCATCAAGGGCCATGTAGAGAGCATCGCCCGTGGCATCTACGACCGTGACAACCCGCAAAGCCGCGAGCTGATCGCCGATGTGAACCCGACCTTCAACTGGGTACGCCTGGCGCAGCGGGTGCCGGTGCGTATTCACATTGACGAGGTGCCGGAAGGGTTCCTGCTGGCGGCGGGGACGACCTGTACGGTGGTGGTGAAGCCGAGTTCGCCTTGAGTGGTGTGGCGTCTGTGAGATCGAGCGCCGCCCGCGCGGCGTATCGCGGATAAATCCGCTCCTACGGCCGTGCAAACCGGCTGACAACCACGGCCGGACAGGCATGGCTGTAGGAGCGGATTTATCCGCGATGCGCCGCGCGGGCGGCGCTCGATCCCACAGGCGATACACTTCTCAAGTCATCCCCCCGCAGCCCCCACCAACACCGGCACCTCAACCCGGTCGATCACCTTCGCGCTGATCGACGGGTCCAGCAACCGCCCCAGCCGCGACAGGTGGCGGTGGCCCATGATGATCAGCTCGCAGTTCAGCTCCTGTGCCTTGCTGACAATTGCCTCGACCGGCTGCCCGGCAACCATGCAGCCCTGGCTGTCGAAGCCGGCCTGTTGCAATAGCGCCACCGCTTCGGCCACGGCGCGCTCACCCAGGCGTTGTTCCTCGCAGGCAGCGGGGTATTCCTCCAGTTCCTCGGTGGTGTAAGGCGCGGGTTGGTCGTGCACGGCGAAAGTCGAGTCGATGGCCAGCAGCACATGCAATTCATGATCGCCTGGGTGGCAATAGCGGCGGGCGAGGGTGAGCAGGGTGGTGGAGGCGGGGGAGGCGTCGATGGCGATCAGGACGGGGCTGGGCATGCGGGATCCTTGGCTGAGGCTGGCTGATGTGCCAATGCCTCATTTATGGCCGAACACGGCCAGCTAATAAATGCCCCGCCACGCACGAGCGCATTGCGCCTGGTGCAATCCGCCAACCTGCTACCATCGCCATTCCCACAGCTGTCACGGAAAACGGCCATGCAACTCCCGGACATGAACCTGCTCGTCGCCCTCGATGCCCTGCTCGACGAAGGCAGTGTGGTCGGCGCGGCGCAGCGCATGAACCTGAGCCCGGCGGCGATGAGCCGAACCCTCGGGCGTATCCGTGATGCCCTGGGCGACCCGATCCTGGTGCGTGCCGGCCGTGGCCTGGTGCCGACGCCGCGGGCACTGGCCCTGCGTGAGCAGGTGGCAACCCTGGTGGAGCAGGCCGGCGAGGTGTTCCGCAGTGCCGACGAGGTTGACCTGCCCAAGCTCGACCGGGCCTTCAATATCCGCACCAACGACCTGTTCATTGCCCTGTACGGCGCCCAGCTGCTACGGCGCATGCACGAACAGGCGCCGCGCACGGTGCTGCGCTTCGTGCCGGAAAGCCCCGGCGGTGATGATGACAGCGTGCTGCGCGACGGGCGTACCGACCTGATCATCAGTTCGACCATGGAGCTGGGCCCGGAGATCAAGGTGCAGAGCCTGTTCCAGACTTACTATGTGGGCCTGGCCAGGCGCGATCACCCGATTTTCCAGCAGCCGATCACGCCCACCAGTTTCGCCAGTTATCCACAGATCAGCGTGTCTCGCCGTGGTCGTGCCAACGGCCCGATCGATGTCGAGCTGGCCAACTGCAAGGTGCAGCGGCGGGTGGCGTTGATTACCCCGAGCTTTCACTCGGCGCTGTTTTCCCTACCGGATTCCGACCTGATCCTGCCGATGCCGGCGAATATTCTCAACAGCGTGCACAAGCTTGGGCTACCGCTGCGTTCATTCGAGATCCCGGTGCCGTTGGAGCGGGTGACCGTGCTGCAGGCATGGCATCCCCGCTTCCACAATGACCCGGCGCATCGCTGGTTGCGGCAGATCTTGAAGGCTTGCTGCAGTGTCGACCCTTGATCGCGGGTTGGCTGCTTCGCCGGCATACCCGGGAAGCAGTGCTGATATGGATTGCGCCTGACGCAACTTAAACCTACCGATAAGTCAGTTTTCGTCAGCATTCGACCTTCTTAGACTTGCTCCAGTCGCAAATTTGTTGCCGGAGATGTCTACCCATGAGTTCCCTGTCCGCCCCGTCTGCCGCGCTCGCCGCGCCTGCGCCGGCAGCCCCTGCGCAGGCCGCGTTCGGCCTGCAGGTAGTGGTCGGGCTGTTCGGCGTATTGCTGGCCGTGTTGTGCGCAGGGCTCAACGAATCGGTGACCAAGATCTCCCTGGCCGATATCCGCGGCGCCATGGGTATCGGTGCCGACGAAGGCGCCTGGCTGCTGGCGGTGTACAGCGCTGCCTCGGTGTCGGCCATGGCCTTCGCGCCCTGGCTGGCCACCACCTTCTCGTTACGGCGTTTCACCCTGTACGCCATTGGCTTGTTCGCGTTGCTCGGCCTGCTGCAACCGTTCGCCCCCAACCTGCACAGCCTGATGCTGCTGCGTGTGCTCCAGGGCTTCGCCTCGGGCGCGCTGCCGCCAATGCTGATGAGCGTGGCCCTGCGCTTCCTGCCGCCGGGCATCAAGGTCTATGGCCTGGCCTGCTATGCGCTCACCGCCACCTTTGGGCCCAACCTCGGCACGCCGCTGGCGGGGCTGTGGACCGAATACGTCGGCTGGCGCTGGGCGTTCTGGCAGATCATCCTGCCCTCGGCAGTGGCCATGGTCTGTGTCGGCTGGGGCCTGCCGCAGGACCCGCTACGCCTGGAGCGCTTCCGGCAGTTCGACTGGCGTGGCGTGCTGCTCGGCCTGCCTGCCATCAGCTGTATCGTGCTGGGCTTGTCGCTGGGCGACCGCTGGGGCTGGTTCGATTCGCCGCTGATCTGCTGGCTGCTTGGCGGTGGCCTGCTGTTGCTGGTGCTGTTCATGTACAACGAATGGTCCGAGCCGCTGCCGTTCTTCCAGCTGCGCATGCTGTCGCGGCGCAACCTGAGTTTCGCCCTGGTCACCCTGGCCGGGGTGCTGATCGTGCTCTCCGGTGTGGGCAGCATCCCTTCGGCCTACCTCGCGCAGCTGCAGGGCTATCGCCCGGCGCAGACCAGCCCGTTGATGCTGCTGGTGGCGATGCCGCAACTGGTAGCCCTGCCACTGACGGCGGCGCTGTGCAACATCCGCGCAGTGGACTGCCGCTGGGTGCTGGGCGTCGGCCTGGCGTTGCTGGCGGTGTCCTGCCTTGGCAGCAGCCTGCTGACCGCCGAGTGGATCCGTGGCGACTTCTATCCGTTCTACCTGCTGCAGGTGTTTGGCCAACCGATGGCCGTGCTGCCGCTGCTGATGCTGTCCACCAATGGCATGTCCCCGCAGGAAGGCCCCTTCGCTTCCAGCTGGTTCAACACCGTGAAGGGCCTGGCAGCGGTGGTTGCCGGTGGCCTGCTGGACGCCCTGGGCACCATACGCCGGCACTTTCATTCCAACCACCTGGTAGACAGCCTGGGCAACGCCCCGTTGGTCGACGACAACGCCGTGGGCCTGGCCAAGCGTATCCACGAACAGGCGTTGGTGCTGACGTCGGCCGACCTCTACCTGGTCATGGCCGGCATTGCCACGGCCTTGATCTGCCTGATTCCTTTCGTGCCTACCCGGGTCTACCCACCGCGCGCGGTGGCTTGAACCCGGGGTGAATTCGAGAACTGCTGAAATGACCAACAACCGTAAGACCCTGATCATCGGCTCGGTGCTTGCCGTGGCCGTCCTGGCCGGCATCGTCGGCCCCTGGCTGTTCGGCAGCGACCACCGCCAGAGCACCAATGATGCCTATGTGGTCGCCGACTACACCGTGGTCGCGCCGAAGGTCGCCGGCTTCATCAAGGAGGTGCTGGTGGAAGACAACCAGCAGGTCAAGGCCGGCCAGCTACTGGCGACCATCGATGCCCGCGACTACCAGGCTGCGCTGGATGCCGCGCAGGCGCAGCTGTTGGTGGCCAAGGCGCAGAGCGCCGACGCCAGGGCCACTTTGGAGCGCCAGGCCGCACTGATTGCCCAGGCCGAGGCCGAGGTGAAAGCCGCCCAGGCCGAAGCCGCATTCGCCGACCATGAAGTGAACCGCTACAGCCGCCTGGCCGAGCAGGGGGCCGGTACCGTGCAGAATGCCCAGCAGGCGCGCAGCAGGGTCGACCAGGCGCGTGCACGCCTGGCCAATGCCCAGGCGGCGTTGCTGGCAGCGCGCAAACAGGTGGACATCCTCGGTGCCCAGGTGGCCAGTGCCGATGGCCAGCTCAAGCGTGCCGAGGCGGGGCTGGAAAAGGCCCAGCTCGACTTGTCCTACACCCGCATCACGGCGCCGGTGGACGGCATGGTCGGTGAGCGCGCCCTGCGCGTCGGCGCCTACGTCAACCCGGGCGCCCGCCTGCTGTCGGTGGTGCCGTTGCAGCAGGCCTACGTGGTCGGCAACTTCCAGGAAACCCAGCTGACCCATGTGCAGCCTGGCCAGGCGGTGAGCATCAGTGTCGACACCTTCGCTGGCGAGCGGCTGCACGGCCATGTGGAAAGCATCGCCCCGGCCACCGGGGTGACCTTCGCCGCGGTCAAGCCGGACAACGCCACTGGCAACTTCACCAAGGTGGTGCAGCGCATTCCGGTGAAGATCGTCTTCGATGACGGTCAGCCGCTGTTAACCCGCCTGCGCGTGGGCATGTCGGTGGAAGCGACCATCGATACCCGTGGCGACACGCTGCATGGCAAAGAGGTGAGCACGCGATGAAACCGGCATTACGCTTGAGCCCGTTGCTGCTGGCCGTGTGGCTGGCCGGCTGCACCTTGGGCCCGGATTTCCAGCGCCCCGACAGCCAGGCACCGCAACAGTGGGCGCCGCTGCAAGGCGAGGCGGCGGCCAGCCAGGCGCAGGCCGAACCGCTGGAACTGCGCTGGTGGGAGAGCTTTCATGACGCCCGCCTGAGTGCCTTGATCCAGCGCGTTGCCGAGCGCAACCTGGACCTGCAGATGGCCAGCGCCCGGCTGCTGCAAAGCCGGGCCCTGCGCAGCAGTGTCGCTGCCGATGAGGTACCGTCGGTGGAGGTGAACGCCGGCTATAGCCGCGCGCGCAACAGTGCCGATGGCCTGAGCGACCCGTCCGGCAAGGCGGGCAAGGCAGCCTTCAACCTCTGGCAGGGCGACCTGGTGGCCGGCTGGGAGCTGGACCTGTGGGGCCGCGTGCGGCGCCAGGTCGAAGCAGCCGATGCTACTGTCGAAGTGGCCGAAAACGACCGTCGCGGCGTGCTCCTGGCACTGCTTGCGGAAACCGCCGGCAACTACATCCAGCTGCGCGCCGTGCAGCACACCATCGATGTCACCCAGGACAACCTCAAGGTCGCCCGGCACAGCCTGAAGCTCTCCGAGGCCCGCCAGGCCGAAGGCGTCGCCACCCGGCTTGACGTGGCCCAGGCCAGTGCCCAGGTGGCTTCGATCGAGTCGCGCCTGCCAAGCCTCGAGGCCCGCCGCGACGACCTGGTCAACGCCCTCAGCCTGCTCGCCGCCGAACCGCCGCGCAGCTTGCAGGCTGAACTGCTCAAGGGCGGCGAACTGCCTATGCCGCAGCAGAACTTTGCCATCGGCCTGCCGTCCGAACTGGCCGAGCGCCGTCCGGACATTCGCCAGGCCGAGGCTCGCCTGCATGCTGCGACTGCCAGCATTGGCGTGGCCAAGGCCGATTTCTACCCGAGTATCCGGCTGTCGGGCAGCGTCGGTTTGCAGGCCATGCAGCTGTCCGATCTGGGTGGCTGGGACTCACGACGCTTCGCCTTCGGCCCTCAACTGTCGTTGCCGATCTTCGAGGGTGGCCGGCTCAAGGGCACCTTGGAACTGCGCGAGGCACAGCAGCAGGAAGCGGCGCTGAACTATCGCAAGGTGGTGCTCGGCGCCTGGCATGAAATCGACGATGTGCTACGCCTGTACAACGCCAGCCAGTTGCGCCGTGACCACCTGGCAGAGGCGGTGCGGCAGAACCGCATCGCCCTGGAAACTGCCCAGCGCCAGTATGTGGAAGGGGCGGTGGACTTCCTCAATGTGCTGACGGTGCAGGGCGCATTGCTGGCCAGTGAGGAGCAGTGGATCGACAGCTCGGCGGCGGTGTCGCAGGCGCTGGTGGGGCTGTACAAGGCTTTGGGTGGTGGCTGGCAGGCATTCGATCAGCCGCTGGCCAACAAGGTGTGAGTTTCGGGGGCCGCTTGGCGGCCCATCGCGACGCAAGGCCGCTCCTACCGGCGGACACGAATCCCTGTAGGAGCGGCCTTGCGTCGCGATGGGCTGCAAGGCAGCCCCGGCAATTGTCCTGATTACCGAGGAGGCACAAATGCACATTACCCTGAACGGCAAGCGCGCCATCGTCAGCGGCTCCACCGCCGGCATTGGCCTGGCCATCGCCATCGGCCTGGCCGAGGCGGGCGCCGAAGTGGTCCTCAACGGTCGCACCCAGGCCCGGGTCGACGAAGCCCTGAGAGGCGTGCGCGAGCGCCTGCCACAAGCCCGCATCATCGGCATCGCCGCCGACCTCGGCACCCAGGCCGGTGCGCAGACATTGTTCGACCAGGTGCCGCACACCGATATCCTGGTCAACAATCTCGGCATCTTCGAGCCCAAGCCGTTCTTCGAGATTGACGATGCCGACTGGCAGCGCTTCTTCGACGTCAACGTGCTCAGCGCCGTGCGCCTGTCGCGCCATTACGCCCAGGGCATGGCGGAGCGCAATTGGGGGCGGGTGATCTTCCTGTCCAGTGAATCGGCACTGCAGATCCCGACCGAGATGATCCACTACGGTATGACCAAGACCGCGTTGCTGGCGGTGTCGCGTGGGTTGGCCGAGACCCTGGCCGGGACTGGCGTGACGGTGAATTCGGTGTTGCCAGGGCCCACGCGCTCGGAGGGAGTGGGGGACTTCTTCGCCAAGCTGGCCGCGGAGCAAGGGGTGTCGACTGAAACGCTGGAGGCGAACTTCCTCGCCGAACACCGACCGACCTCGCTGATCAAGCGGCTGGCGACGGTGGAGGAGGTGGCGAACATGGTGGTGTACCTGGCTTCGATGCAGGCCAGTGCCACCACCGGGGCGGCCTTGCGGGTGGATGGGGGCGTACTGCGTTCAATAGCCTGATTGCTTGTGGCGGGTGCGGTGGATGGCACCGGCCTTGCCGGTGATCGCGGCTGAAGCCGCTCCTACAGGTACGGCGTCAACCCGAAGCCGGCGCGTTCACACCTGTAGGAGCGGATTTATCCGCGATGCAGGCGACGCGGTAGCTGGCCACCGGCTGTGCCGGTGATCGCGGCTGAAGCCGCTCCTACAGGTACGGCGTCAACCCGAAGCCGGCGCGGCTCACACAGGTAGGAGCGGATTTTATCCGCGATGCAGGCGACGCGGTGGCTGGCACCGGCTTCGCCTACAGGTACGGCGTCAACCCGAAGCCGGCGCGGCTCACACAGGTAGGAGCGGATTTATCCGCGATGCAGGCGACGCGGTGGCTGGCACCGGCTGTGCCGGTGATCGCGGCTGAAGCCGCTCCTACAGCCGGCGCAGGCGGCCGAACATTCAGAGCGGGCGCAGCAGGCCAAAGCGCTTGCGCAGCGCCCAGTCCAGCAACCGCCGCGGCAGCAGCCGGGCCATCAGCGGCAAGGCCGTGCTGCCATTGCCCAGGCGCACCATTGCCGGCACCGGCGACTTGCCGACCGCTGCCAATACGCCCTGGGCAAACACCGCCGCCGAAGTCGGTTTGTCCTGCGACGCACGTGCCCGAGCCTGCACCTGCTCACGCAACGGCCACCACGCCGAATCCGCCGCCAGCACCTGCTCGGCCTGGCGCTGGGCATTGCTGGCGAACTGCGAGGCAATCGCCCCCGGCTGCACTTCCATCACCCGCACGCCGAACGGTGCCAGCTCCAGGCGCAAGGCATCGCTCAGCGCATGCACGGCGGCTTTCGAGGCGCAGTAGGCACCGGCGAAGGGGGTGACCAGCACGCCGGAAACGCTGCCGATGTTCACCACCAGGCCGCGCGTACGGCGTAGCAGCGGGAACAGCGCGCGGGTGACGCCGACCACGGCGAAGACGTTGGTTTCGAACTGCTGGCGCAGGGCGTCCACACCGCCATCGAGCAACGGGCCCATGGCACCGTATCCGGCGTTGTTGATCAGGATGTCGAGGGTTTCCAGCTCTTCGGCCAGGCGGGCCAGGGCTGCGCTGTCATTCACGTCCAGTAGCCGGGCGGTGAAACCGGCGGCGTTCAGTTGCTCGACATCTTCCGGTTTGCGGGCAGTGGCCCAGACATGGTGGCCGGCATCGCGGAAGGCGTCGGCCAGGGCGCGGCCGATGCCGCTGGAACAACCGGTGATCAGGACGGTGGGCATGGTTGGGACCTGTTGTCTGGGAAGTTTGTGTTGCCTGTGCCGGCCTGTTCGGGAGTGAACCCGCTTCCACCGGGATAGCGCCGCTGTTGAGCGCAACGCTGCTGCTGTGGCAGCGGTTCAGCCGCGAACAGGGCGGCACAGGCAAACGATCAATTGGCAAATGTACCTTGCAGGTGCTCTGCCCGGAACTCCAGGGTTTGCGGCCGGTAGCCGGAACGCAGGGGTGGCAGCGGCAGGCAGTCTTTCCATTCTGCCCCCGGTTGCAGCTCGCCCGGCCCACGGTAGCGTGGGGCGTTGTAGGTGTTCTCGGCCAGGTTCACGGTATCGCCCGGCGCATACGCCGCCACCCGCCAGCGCAGTTCGGTCAACGGGACGTCGTTGCCATTCTTCATGTGTACCTGCAGGGCACGGTCGGCGGGGCAGTGTTCGGGGGCGTAGGTCAGGCGCAGGTCCAGGCGGGCCAACCGCGAGGTTTCGCGGGCATCCTGCCAGACAACGAACAGGGCAACCAGGCCCAGGCCGCACACGGCCGCCAGCGAGATCGGCAGGGCCTTGGCCGGGTAGCGCAACAGCAGCACCAGCCAGGTAAGAATGAGGAAGGCACCGATGATCATGATGGGCTGATTCCGACCGGGGACTCAGACATCTTGGAGCGCCAAGCGGCAAGCTGCAAGCCACAAGAAAAAAGCGGGACGGTGGTGAACCCGCGCTCGCAGATTCACCTCCGTCCCGCTTTTTTCTTGCAGCTTGCAGTTTTACTGCGCGATGGTCTTCACCGAAACGCCACGCTCGATCGGCGTGGAAGTGCGCCCATACACGTCTTCGAAGCGCTCGATGTCGTCCTCGCCCAGGTAGCTGCCGGATTGTACCTCGATGATCTCCAGCGGGATCTTGCCCGGGTTGCGCAGGCGGTGCACCGAGGCGATCGGGATGTAGGTCGACTGGTTCTCGGTCAGCAGGAACACGTTCTCGTCACAGGTTACCTCGGCAGTGCCGGACACCACGATCCAGTGCTCGGCGCGGTGGTGGTGCATCTGCAGCGACAGGCTGGCGCCCGGCTTGACGGTAATGTGCTTGACCTGGAAGCGGCCGCCCATGTCCACCGAGTCGTACGAACCCCACGGGCGGTACACTTCCAGGTGGTTCTGGGTTTCGCTGCGGCCCTGCTCGTCGAGGGTCTTGACCATCTGCTTGACGCCCTGGACCTTGTCCTTGTGGGCAATCATCATGGCGTCCTTGGTCTCGACCACCACGATGTTTTCCAGGCCGATCACCGATACCAGCTTGCCGTTGCCGTGGATCATGCAGTTGTGGCTGTCCTGTACCACCACGTCGCCCTTGGTGACGTTGCCGTTGTCGTCCTTCTCGTGCACTTCCCACAGCGACGACCAGCAGCCCACGTCGCTCCAGCCGGCCGACATCGGCACCACGCAGGCGCGCTGGGTCTTTTCCATCACCGCGTAGTCGATGGAGTTGTCCGGGCAGCAGGCGAAGGTGGCTTCGTCGATGGTCAGCACATCGCCGTCTTCACGGCTGCGCTCCAGGGCCAGCACGCAGGTGTCGTAGATGTCGCCGTCGTGCTTCTTCAGCTCTTCGAGGAAGCGGCTGGCACGGAACAGGAACATGCCGCTGTTCCAGAAGTAGCCACCGGCCTGGACGAATTCGGCAGCGCGTTTCTCGTCGGGCTTCTCGACGAACTGGGCAACGCGGGCCACGCCTTCCGGCAGCAGGGCATCCTGGCTGGAGCGGATGTAGCCATAGCCGGTTTCCGGCTTGGTCGCCGGTACGCCGAACAGCACCATCTCGCCACGCTCGGCGGCCACGGTGGCCAGGGCCAGGGCACGTTGCAGGGCCTTCTGGTCATCGATCACGTGGTCGGCGGGCAGCACCAGCATCAGCTCGTCGCGGCCTTCGTTGACCAGTTTCATCGCCGCCATGGCCACCGCCGGGGCAGTGTTGCGGCCGAACGGCTCCATCAGGATGCCTTGGGTTTCCAGCTTCAACGCGGCCAGTTGCTCCTGGACGATGAACTTGTGGTCCTTGTTGCAGACCACGATTGGGGTGTCCATGCCTTCGAACACCAGGCGTTCCAGGGTTTGCTGGAACAGGGTGTGCTCACCGGTCAGGGCCAGGAACTGCTTGGGGAACTGCTTGCGCGACAGAGGCCACAGACGGGAACCGCTACCACCAGAAAGAATTACCGGGATCATCATGTTTCTCCAATAGTCGTTTAGAGGCAGGGAAATCAGTTGTTAGCCACGGGGCGAGTTACCCACACCGGCGACAAGGCGTTGCCGGAACCCGTTACGTACAGCACTGCGGCTTCGCCGCGCTCCAGGGCGACCGGTTTGACGTCACCCACTTTCTTGTCTCCTTGGTACAGCGCCAGGTTGACCTTGACCGGGTTGATCTCACGCTCGCCACGGCCGTTGGCGGCCACTGGCTTGACCACTTCGGTCTTGCCGTCGGCAGTCTTCAGGGTCAGTTGCTGGTCGCTCAGGTTCTGCACGCGAACCAGGGCTTTCTGCTTGTTCTTGAACGGCGGCTCTTCGATCAGCTTCGGGCTGCCGTTGGCGCTGTTGACCAGGGTGTAGTACTTGTCCGAGGCCAGCTTGACCGGCACGCTCTTGCCGCCGACCTGGGCGGTATAGTCACCGCCTGGCAGGAAGCTGAAGTCGCTGCTGGCCTGGGCGCCAACCTGCTTGATCTGGGTATTGCCGACCGAGGCTGCGGTCGGGGTGCTGGAAGCGTTGTACAGGCGCACGAAGGTCGAACCTTTTGGTGCAGTCGGGCCGTACAGCGCGGCGTCGGCACCGGCGAATGCCTGCATCGAGGCCAGGGACAGGCCGGCCGCGAGGGTGAGGGCTTTGGCAATGGAAGTCTTGGTAGTCATTGGCGTGTTCCTCTCTATCAGTGGTTCGTCCGGGTGGACGACAAGGCCAGGTTTTCTTCGGATTTACGGGAGTTCTTCAGCTGCGCGATCCACTGTGGGTCGAAGCTGCTGAGGTCGTTCTTCATTGGCAGATAACGTTCGGGGAATTCCCACACCACCACTTGCGGTGCGGCGTTCTTGAAGGCATCGCTTTGCAGGTACTTGAGCATCGGCAGCAGCGGGCCGTGGCCGTCTTCGGCGTAGTTGGCCACGTCGCTGCGCAGCGCCTGCTGCAGCGCACCGAGGAAGTTCCAGTGCGGGTTGGCGCTGTAGCTGGTGCCTACCAGGGCTACCGGGATCTGCTTGTCGGCGAACAGTGCGTCACCGCCTTCACCTTCGGCCTCGACCGGGCGGGTGGTGCGTTTCTGCAGGTTGTCCGGGGCTGGCAGCAGGTTGCTGAACAGCGGGTCCAGTGGCAGGAAATTGGTCAGGTCGCCCTTGTACGGTGCGGTGCTGCCGGCTTCGGTGATGAACGCCTGTGGCTCACCGTTGAGCAGGCTTTGCCGGCCGACGGCTTCGGCCAGTGCCTGGGCCGCCACCTCGGCGCCCATCGGCGTCCAGTGGGTATCGGTGCGCAGGAACACCTGGCCGCGGGCCTTGGCCTGCTCCAGCGGTGCCATCAGGTCCGGGGCGAACACGTTGGCCTGGCGCGCCTGGGCATGGAACTGGTTGTACAGGTCGTCATGCAGGCTGGTCGGCAGTTCCTTGCCCAGGTATTCGGCGTACACCCGCGCCTTGGCCGGCACGATCGCCAGCACCAGCTGGCTGCCGTGCTGCTGCAGGGTGTCGCGTACACCACGGATCAGCGCCAGGTTTTCCGCCATCAGTTGCTCGGCCCCGGCGGTTGGCTTGAATTCTTCGTCGCTGAACAGCCACTGGTCGCGGCCCAGTACCACGCCGGGGCGGCCTTCATTGAACAGCTTGAAATCCATCGCCGCCCACAGGTTGGTGCCCAACCGCTTGATCGGGAAGTGCTCGTCGTAGTGGGTCTCGGCGGCCTTGGCCAGCTTGCCGTTGAGCAGGGTCATCTGCTCGGTGCGCTGGAAGCTTTGCAGGCCACCGGTCGACCACACGCCCATGCCTACCAGCAGGCCGAGGAACGACAGTGAATAGGTGATGCGTAAGGTGCGGGTCATGTCATCCACCTCAGAACTGGAAGTAGAGGAACGGCGAGTAGCTCTGCGCCGAAAGCTTGAGGATCGAGGCCACGAACAGCAGCAGCACCAGGGCGCGGGTCATCACCCGGGTCCAGTCCAGGCCGATCGAGCCGTCGGCGTTGACCGCCACCGGGGTGGCCTTGGGCGTCGGCTTGGCATTGCGATAGAAGTCACGCAGGCCGAAGAACGCCAGGGTGATGTAGGCAACCACCAGGGTGGCGACCTGCAGGCCGGTGAGCTGGGCGCGGTTGAGTTCCGACAGCTGCCAGTCGCCGAAGCTGAACATGGCGCCGTACATGCGGCCGGCCACTTCCAGGTTTTCGGCGCGGAAGATCACCCAGCCGACCACCACCAGCAGGAAGGTGAAGGCCCACTTCACCGGGTTGAAGCGCTGCGGGTTGGTGTCGATGCCCAGCGCGCGCTCGATGGCCAGCCACATGCCATGCCACGCGCCCCAGATGATGTAGGTGAAGTTGGCGCCGTGCCACAGGCCGCCCAGCAGCATGGTCAGGAACAGGTTGCGGTAGGTGTTGAAGGTGCCTTTGCGGTTACCGCCCAGGGTGATGTACAGGTAGTCGCGCAGCCAGGTCGACAGGCTGATGTGCCAGCGCCGCCAGAACTCGGTGATCGACTGGCTGATGTACGGCTGCTTGAAGTTCTCCATGAAGCGGAAGCCCATCATCAAGCCCAGGCCGATGGCCATGTCGCTGTAGCCGCTGAAGTCGAAGTACAGCTGCGCGGTATAGGCCAGGGCACCGAGCCAGGCATCGCCAGTGGTCGGGTTTTGCAGGGCGAAGCAGTGGTCGGCCACCACTGCCAGGGTGTCGGCGATGAACACTTTCTTGATGAAGCCCTGCATGAAGCGGGTGCAGCCTTCGGAGAACTTGTCCAGGGTGTGGGTGCGGTTGTTGAACTGGTCGACCAGGTCCTTGAAGCGCAGCACAGGGCCGGCGATCAGGTGCGGGAAGATCGCCACGAACGCGGCAAAGTCGATCAGGTTGCGGGTGGCCGGGGTGTCGCCGCGATACACGTCGATGATGTAGCTGATCGACTCGAAGATGTAGAACGAGATACCGATCGGCAGCAGCACGTGGGTGAGGATGAACGGCTCCAGGCCGAACGAGGTGATGATCGCGTTCAGGCTGTCGACACCGAAATTGGCGTACTTGAAGTAGCCGAGGATCGCCAGGTCGACACCCACGCCGAGCAGCAGCCAGCGCTGGGCGGGCTTGGTGCGGACCCCGGCGGCGCCGACTTTCAGGCCGATCCAGTAGTTCCACAGGGTGACCCCGGCGAACAGGGCCAGGAAGTCCACTCGCCACCAGGCGTAGAAGATGTAGCTGGCGACCAGCAGCAACAGGTTGCGATAACGTTGCCCGCTCAAGTAATACAAGCCGAGGAAGATCGGCAAGAACAGGAACAGGAACACGTTGGACGAGAAGACCATCCCGGTTCTCCTTTTTGTTCACAGCATCCGGGGCACAGCGCCCCCCAAACCCCCCACTGAAAAAGTGGGGGAAGCCTTGGTACCTGTGGGAGCGGGCATGCCCGCGAACAAGGGCGAAGCCCTTGCCATGCACCGCGGTGCATTCTTCGCGGGCATGCCCGCTCCCACAGGTTCCGACCCCCAAAGGGGTTCAACTCATTTCTTGCTCTCTGCGCTCGGGTCGTAGACCCGGGTCAGGTCGCCGCCCAGCCGGAAGCTGTTGAACGGCTGCATGCCGCGCTTGCGTTGCAGGGTGTCGCCGTTGCACGCATACAGGCTGCAGTAGGGCTCCATCCACGAGTACTTGCTGTCGATCTTCAGGTCTTGCATGTCCTGCTTCTCGCCATTGCGGGCTTTGAACACGCTGGGGTCCTTCACGCCGGCCAGCACCCGCTGCGCCAGGCGCTGCAGGGCGTTGTCGTTCTCGCTGCGCACATCCACGCCGTTGACCTGGGCAAAACTGGCGATCATCGCCAGCGGCGGCAGGGCGTAGTTGTGGTAGGCCAGGGCGCGTTGCTTGCGCTTCAGCTCGTTGGGCAGGAAGCCCTGCGCATCGACCTGGTTGGCACCAATCCGGTATTCCTTCACGGCCCAGTCGAACAGGTCGCGACGGTCGGTGGCCACGGCGGTGGCCATCACCGCCCAGGCTGCCCAGTAGCTGTGGTTGTTGATCTTCTCCAGGGGCAGGTCGCTCCAGTCGCGCACGGTCTGCTCGGCGAGGCGGGCGAACCATTTCTCGATCAGCTCGGCCTCGGCCTGGTGCGCGGCCAGCGGCTGCGAGTTGGAGAACTTCAGGCGCAGCCACGAACCGCTCATGCTGCCCAGCGCCCATTTGCGCATCGACTTGCCGGTGTGGTTGTAGTCGGTGGACATCAACGCATCGGCACGTGCCCAGCTGCCCAGCCAGGCCAGGGCGCATTCGAGCTGCGCCGGGCGGCCGTCACGCATGTACTGGCCGATCATCTTGCTCACGCCTTTTTCAAGGGTGGTGATGTCTTCGGTGGACTTGCGAAAGGCCTTTTCCGAATTGACGTTGAGGGTGGCCCGCGCCTTGTCCGAACCTTCGTACTTGCTGCGGAACTGCAAGGCGCCGGTGTACGGCTTGGGCACGGCTTCGCAGCGGAAGTTACCGTCGTTGGTCTTGAGCTTCTCGATCCCTTCGTAGTACCCCTGTGGCGGCACCAGCGCGGCATGCGCGGCACCACCGAACAAGGCCAGGGCGAGCAGGGCAGGGCGGAAAATTCGCTTGAACGCAGTCATGGTCGCCTCACTGGCCGGCCTGCGCGGTCTGCGCGGGCACGGCGAAGTTGTTGCGTTTGCAGAGCTTGGCCTCGACTTTCTGGGTGCCGCTTTCCGGGCCCTGTACCTCGAAGGCCAGCAGGCTCTGGCTGGCCCAGTCCTCGTCTTCGCGCATCTGGAAGACGAAACGGCCATCGGTATCGGCGGTTTCCGGTTTTTCCAGCTTGATGTCCTCGTGGCGGCCGTTGAGGTACCACAGGGTGGCCTGCAGGACTTTCACCGACGGGTCCTCGAACTTCACGTCCATCTGGATGTTGCGGTTGACCAGGTCTTTGATCACGCCGCCCTTGCCGTTCACCATCAACTCGTTCTTGCCCGGCTTGAGGGTGGTGCTGGCGCTCATCAGCGCCGGGCGGTTATCGCAGCCGTCATCGAGCAGGCCAAGGATCTGCCGCCAGATGGTTTCCTGGTCCAGGCGGTACAGCGGGGAGAATTCCCAGATCAGGATCTTCGGCGGGTTCTTCTTGAATTCCTCGCTGCCCAGGTACTGGATCATCGAGCCTTCCAGGCCGCCACCGGGGAAGGCGACGTTGAGCACGTCGGCACCGATGTACTGTTGCAGGAAGCCGGCGAAGTTGTAGTTCTTGCCGCTGTGGCTGGTGCCGACCAGGGTGATCTGGGCGTTGCCGGCGTCACCGAACAGGTCGTCACCGCCACCGTCGGAGCCCTTCGGCTCGGTGGTGAACTGGTCCATGTACTGGACGGCATAGCTGGTGCCACAGAGCTGGCCGGCAACGTTGTGCAGGGTGCCGGTCTTGCCCATGCGGCCAGACTTCTTCGTCTCGAATTCCTTGCGCGGGATGCCTTCGAAAGCCGGCATCTTGTGCACGGTTTCGGCCACGATCTTCGCCGCGCGCTCGGCGCCGTACGGCGTCCAGTGCTGGTCGCCACGGAAGTAGAAGTCCTTGCCCTGGTCGGCGGCAGCCAGCTGTTCGTTGGTCAGCGGCGACAGGTCGGGCACGTTGTAGCCCATGCTGGCGAAGCGCTTGAGCATCGCCTGGTAGTTGCCCAATGCCTTCTGGTAGTCGAAGGCAGCTTTTTCTGCCGGGTTGAGCATGTTGCGGTTCACCAGGCCACGGGTCGGCTGGTACACCACTACCAGTTCCACGCCGCGCTTCTTGAACGCGTCGTGCACCTGCTGCAGGCGCTTGTAGCCAGCCGGGGTGGTGGTGAACTCGGTGCGCAGGTCTTCGCGGGTACGGAACAGCCAGTCACCCTGGGCCTGCACCAGCGTGGTGAAGTTCTGCTGGTAACGGGTGGTGTAGCGGCTGGGGTCGTGCGCTTCCGGGCACAGCTGGCAGCAAGGCTCGGCGGTGAAGGTCGGGGCCTTCACTTCGTCGGCGCTCACGCCCTGGCTGATGGCCAGGAGGGCAGTGGACAGGCCCAGCAGTTTCATCAGGTGTGGAGTCATGGTCTGGGCTTCCTTATTCGATCATTTCGGTCTGGCGTTCGACCGGGTCGATCAGCACAGCCTTTTTCTGGCGGACCAGCAGGTCGAGGATTTCGTCCTGGCGTTCACCGAGGATGCCGTTGAGGCTGATGCCGCTGGCCTTGCGCGGGGCGAGCATGGACACCTTGTACAGCTCGACCGACAGCGGCGAGTCGATCGACAGCGGGCCGGAGCCGTTGGCGGCGAGTTCGCCACCGACCAGGATCAGCGACACCTTGGTGTCGAACGGGTCGAGGGCGATGTCGCGGTCGGTGTCGGACAGGTCCTTGATGTGGCCGTACACGCCCACCAGGCCGTTGGCCATGGCGACGTTCTCGTACAGGCGGATGTTCACGCTGTTACGCACACGGATGCCGTGGCGGCGGTTGTTGATCAGCTTGTTGCCCCAGATCAGGTTGTCGCCGCTTTCGTACAAGGTGATGCCGTCGGTGTGGTTGCGGTAGATCTCGTTGTAGGCAATCAGGTTGTTGACGCTGTTACGGTCGATCACCACCCCGGAGAGCTTGTTGTCGTAGCTCTTGTTGTTGATGATCCAGCTGTCGTTGACCTCACGCGAAATGATGATGCCGTGCTTCTTCTTGGTGCCGTACACGGTGTTGCCGGCGATGATCAGGCGGTGCGAGCGGTCGTGCGGGTCGATGCCATAGACGATGTTGTCGCGGTAGGTGTTGTCCTTGACCACGAAGTCCTGGGTCTCGTAGCAGTAGAAGCCGTACCACATGTCGCTGAATTCCGAGCCGATGATCCAGCCGGTGGGTTCCGGGCGGCCCATGCGCTTGGCCATGTTCGGCGTGTACTGCGAGATACTCACGCCGTACGACTTGGACTTGGCATAGCCGAAGCTGGCCATCTTGCTGTTGACGATGTAGGTCTCGGTGCCACCCCACGACAGCAGGAACGGGCGGAATTCCTTGGGCGAGCGGAAGGTCGCCGGGCCGTTGTCCTTTTCGCGCCAGCCGGTCACCTGGGTATCGGTGACGAACAGCTTGCCGTCGTTGACCAGGAACGAACCGCCCTCCTGGGACAGGCGCAGCTGCTTGACCTTGCCGTCGATCTCGAGGATGCCCTTCTGCCCGACCACGATCGGCAGGCGCGCCAGGTACACGCCCGGCTCGACTTCGCTGAGGTACTGCTTGGGTACCTTCTTGCTCAGCTCGACCAGGTCGACATGCCCGTCATCGACGAAGATCGCCTGCGGAATGCCATGCTGGCGCTGGACCCACTCGGCCGCCTTGTTGTCGCCACCGACGAACTCCTTGAGGGTGTCTTCCTGGAACATGCGGCGCAGGCTGACCTTGCCCTTGTGACGGCGGTCGATCTTCTTCTGTACCGCCTCGGCGGTGTAGCCGGTCAGGTCGGGCAGCTTTGGCGGGTCCATGTGCAGTGGTTCGACCGGGGCACTGGAGACCGTGTAGGTCTTGGCCTGCTGCAAGCCCTTGGCCGTGGTGGTGGGCTCTGCGGCGGCGGCCAGGCCTGCGGCCAGCAGCAAGGCGCTGGCCAGCAGGCTGTGACGTAGGTGCGGGTGAAGGTTCATAACGGTAAGTCCCCTACCGGCCTCAGAAGCGCCAGATCACGTCGACGAAGGCACGGTGCATGTACGAGTCCGCTTCCTTGCCGTAGGCGTCGCCCGGCTTGAACACGCCGGCACGCAGGCGCACCAGGGCGGATGGCTCGTCGATGGCCTGGCTCATCGAAGCCGGCAGCAGGCCTTGCTTGAAGTACTTGGTCACGACCACGTCCATCTCCTGGCCGAGGTCTTTCTCGCCATCGACCAGCGGGCGGTTCACGCCGTTGTCGTTGACCACCGCGTTGATGCCGCTGGAGCCAATGTTCTGGTTGCCGTCGACACGCCAGAACTTGTGGTAGATGAAGCTGGCGTCGTAGTCGTCGCGCAGCTGCCAGGAAGCGAACAGGGTGGCCGCCTGCAGGTTGCCCAGCTCGCCGCGGAAGGCTTCACCGAAGCGGTGCACGCGCGAACGGGTACCGGTGTAGTTGGAGCGGTTGCTCTCCAGGCCGGTCTGCTCGTAGTTGCTCGAACCGTCGTCGCCGCCACCGCCGCTGCCACGGGCGTAGGCTGCACCGACCTGCCATTGCGGGTCGAGGCGCACGCGGATGCCGAGGTCGGTGGCCCAGGCGTTGACGTCGCCGCTCTGCTTGCCGGTGGCTACGTTTTCGTCGCCCACTACCTGGCTGCTGAGGGTGTCGCGGTCACCGGTGAGCCAGGTGACACTGCCCCAGTAGTTGACGGTGTGGTCGTTGCGCCAGTTGTAGGCATCGCTGTTGGCTTCCAGGCCCAGCCAGGTCAGGTCGCCGGTGCGGGTCTTGTCCAGCGCGTCGACGGTTTCGCCCGGGTTCTTCAGGCTGCCGCCGTCATGGGTGTGGTGGGCGCGTACGCCGACCCAGTGGCCAGGTGTCCACTGCGTGGCGACGTTGCCGTAGAGGTGCGTGCGGTCCTTGTCTTCCGGGGCCAGCTCGGTGAGGTCGGTGCGGTATTCGCTGAAGCGCTGGGCTACGCCCAGGTCGGCCTTGAGCAGGGTGGTGTCGAAGGTCCAGTTCAGCGCCTCGATGTTGGTGTCACGCCACATGCCATCGTCGCTGCGCAGGCGCTGGCGACCGAAACGCAGCTGCTCGCCGGGGTAGGCGGTGAGGCCGCTGTAGCCGACCCAGAATTCGCGCATGGCCAGGTAGCTCTTGTCCTGCTCGCGGCCGTCGGCGGCGGTGTCGGTGGTGGTGCCGTCGTCGTTCTGGCGCAGGGTGTCGGTTTCGATGGTGTCGGTAGCAGTGACGGCCTGGCCCATGGCATAGGCGCTCCAGTTGCCGCGCTCGCCATATACCCAAGGGCGCAGGTCGAGGCCCAGGCCGCTGACGTCGCCGCCGGAGCGGGTACCGAGGTCACGGTCGTCTTCCGACTGGCCGGTGATTTTCACATCCAGGCCGAAGTTCTTTTCAGCGGTCATTTCCGCCAGGGTCGGGCAGGACCACAGCAGGGCGAAGCTCAGGCCGATGCCGGCTTTCACGAAGGGATTGAGCGTCATAGCGAGTCCTCACCGGTTACTTCTTTTTCGTCGTCTTGCAGGGCTTCGATGGCCAGGGTGCTGTTGGCGCCCTGGCTCATGCTGCCGCGTGCCTGCTTCTCTTGCGCCAGCAGGGTCTGCGCCTGGCTGCGCTGGTCAGGCGTGAGTTGCTGGTCGAGTTGCTGCAGCAGTTCAGTGGACTGCGGCGTCGGGTTGACCTGGGCCAGCTGGGCGAATACCCAGGCATTACCCGGTTGCGGGCGAATGCCATGGCCTTCGCTGAACAGCTGGGCCAGGGCATAGTCGGCGCTGTTCTGTCCGCCACGGGCGGCAGCCAGCAGGTGGTCGACGGCTTTCTGTGGCTCGACGTTGCCCAGGTAGCCACGGCGGTACAGCTGCCCCAGGTAGTAATGGGCGCTGACTTCGCCAGCATCGGCGGCAGCCTGCAGGTGTTGCTCGGCTTTTACCGCATCGGCAGGCAGGGTCTTGCCTTCGTAGTACAGGCGGCCGAGCAACAGTTCGGCGCGTGGCTGTTCGGCTTCGCGGCCTTTGTCGATGTAGGCCATCAGCTGGTCGGTATCGCCCAGCTCGGGGAAGTCGTAGACCAGCTGCGCCAGGCTGACCCAGGACGCCGGGTTGGCCGGCGCCACCTGCTCGAGCAGGTCCTTGGCGGTTTTTTCGTCGGTCTGGCCGAGGCTGCGGTCGGCCAGGACACGGGCGACGCTGTCGACCCGGGTGGCCGGTACCGCGCCGCGGGCATAGGCCGCCTTGAGCTGGCCGAGCAGGGCAGCCTGCTGGTCAGCCTGGCCACGCTTCTGGTACACGGTGGCCAGCTCGACGTAGCAGATGTCGGTGGCGGCGAGGGCGGCCTTGCAGATTGTTTCCACGTCGCCCAGGTGCTGGTCGTAGCTGCCCTGGGTGCGGTACAGCAGAATCTGGGCCAGGCCCGCTTCCGGGTTGCCGGCGGCACGCCACTGGTCGATCTGCTGCTGTGCATTGACCTTGGGGAAGCTCTGCGGGTAGCTCAGGTAGAGCATCGCCAGCGGTATCAGGGTGTTGCCTTCGCCCTGTGCGGCGGCTTGCTTGAGCAGCTTCTCGGCTTCTTCGCGTTCGGCCTGGGTGCTGTCGGGCTTGGCCACCAGTAGCCGGCCAAGGCGCGCCTGGGCGCGCGGCGAGGTGCCAGCCGCGGCGCGGTAGGTGGCCTCGGCTTCCTTGATTTTCGCCGGGTCGCGGGTGGCGACCTTGATGTCGGCCAGGCCCACTTGCGCTTCGCTGTAGCCCAGGTCGGCCAGGGCCTTGTAGTTGCGCTCGGCCAGTGCCGTGTCACCGCGCTTCATGGCTTCGTTGGCCAGACGCTGGTCGGGCAGGCCGGCACAGCCGGCCAGGGTGATGGCTGCAGCCAGGGCACACAGGCCCAAGCTGGCGCTTTTCTTGTGGGGAATCATACGGCGATCCTCTTACAGCCCACGGGCCATGGCTTTGTCGATCAGCCAGTTCAACGAAGGGCCACGGTCGCTGTTGACCGACGCCGGGCGCCCGGCCAGTTCGGCAGGCATGGCGCCGTCGGGCTTGATCTGCACGCGGATGTCGGAGGCCAGGTCATCGCTGTTGAGGCTGGCGCTGCTGACGATCTGGCCGGTGCGCACTTCGTCTTCGCCGGCGACCTGGAAGTTGACCCGGGTACCTGGCTTGACCTCGTCGAACTGGCGATAGCTGAAACGCGCCTCGACCATCGGGTTGGTGGTGCGCGGGATCAGCTGGAAGATCGGCTGGCCCTTGGCCGCGTACTGGCCGTTGTCCACCAGCTGGCGGGCGACCACGCAATCGCAGGGGCTGGTGAGGGTGCCGGACAGCTGCTTGCCGAACAGTTCCTCGATCTTGGCCGGCTCCAGCTGTGCGTCTTCCAGGTTGCCCTTGAGCATGTCCAGCATGCTGGTGGTGAAGGTGGCCAGTGGCGCACCTTTGCCGATCATCCCGCCGCTGTCGACCAGGCTGCTCACGGTGCCGTCGCGCGGCATGGTGATGGTGGTGGTCGGCACTGCCACCACGCCGGCTTCGGCGTGGCTGACGAAGTACATGCCGTACAGCGATTTGGCGACGAAGCCGAAGGCGGCGACACCAACCACGAACACGCCAAGGGTGACGGTGACCGCCTTGAGGCGGCCGAATGCGCTCAGGCCACTGCCGCCGTCCTTCTGCTTGCGTGCCTTGGTGAAGTTGTCGCGCTGCAGGGTGCTGAGTACGTCGCCGACACTGATCAGCTCACCCGACAGGTGGGTGGTGATGATGTGGCGCAGGGTGGCGATGTCGCGTGGCTCGAGGTTCTGGAACTGCGCGCCGGTACGGCCGCTGTCCGGGTGGTAGGAGCGCACCTGGAACTCGATGTCCATCGACAGGCCGAGGTTGTCGACCGTGAACTGCAGCCGTCCGCGCAGCACATCGCCAACCGACAGGGGTTGCTTGGTGTGGAAGCTCAGGCCACCGGCGGAGAGGTCGTCGACCTTCACATCGTGGGCCTGACGCTGAGGGTCGAGGAACCGCAGCTTGGCGGGGATGCGTACCCGGGCATGCTGGCGCTGGGCTTCGGACTCATGCACGACGTTGACGTTCACGGCGGTATTCATGTGGTTTGTTCCTGTTAGTTCCGATCCGGGTTGGGCTCACACGACCATGAACAGCACAGCGACGAAGATGCTGGCAGCCGAGAAGGTCATGGTCCGCGAGGACCAGGTGTTGAACCATTGTTGAAAACTGGCGAGGTCACGCTTGAGGGCAGTGGGCTGACGCGTCCAGGACTGTTTGTCGAGGCGGAAGAACACGTAGATCTTCATCAGCGCGCCGATGATCTGGTTGTAATAGAGAATCAGCGGGTAGGCCGGGCCGACGTTGTGGCCGGAGCACAGCAGCATGATGGTGAGGATCAGGCGGGTGATGCCGATCCACAGCAGGTACACCAGCAGGTAGCCCATGCCGAACTTGAGGCTGGCGATCACCGCCACGGTCAGGCCCAGCAGGCTGGTCCACATCGACACGCGCTGGTCGAACAGCACGATGCTGGTGAACAGCCCCAGGCGGCGCAGGCCCAGGCCCAGCGCACGGGAGTTCTGCCGCAGGTTGTTGCCATACCAGCGGTACATCAGCTTGCGGCTGGCCTTGAGGAAGCTCTTTTCCGGCGGGTGCTCGACCGTGTTGATGGCGGCATCCGGCACGTAGAAGGTGTCGTAGCCCAGGCGCATCAGGCTGAACCAGCTGGACTTGTCGTCACCGGTGAGGAACTTGAAGCGGCCCAGACGCCAGTGCATCAGCGAGTCGCTTTCGACGTCGGCGATGAATTCCGGGTTGGTCACCACGCTGGCGCGGAACATCGACATGCGCCCGGTCATGGTCAGTACGCGCTTGGACAGGGCCATCGAGCACATGTTGATATGGCGCTGGGCAAAGCGCAGCTTGTGCCACTCGCTCATGATGTAGCCGCCACGCACTTCGCAGAACTCGTTGGTGGTCAGGCCACCGACGTTGGGGAACAGCTTGAACCACGGCACGGTCTTGCGGACCACGCCGTCGCCGAGCACGGTGTCACCGTCGATCACCGCCACCACGGCGTTGTCGTCCGGCAGCATGCGCGAGATGGCACGGAAGCCATAGGCCAGGCCGTCACGCTTGCCGGTACCGGCGATGCGCACGATGTCCAGCTTGACGTGGGCTGGCGGGTTGTACTTGGCCCACAGGCTTTTCACCAGCAGTTCGTCCGACATCTCCACCAGCGAGCAGACCACGGTGGTGGGGAAGCCACAGTTGATCGCCTCGCGGATCACCGAGCTGTACACCTGGGCGGTGGTCAGGGCTTCGATACGGAAGCTGGTCACCATCAGGTACACGTGCGACGGGTCGGCGGCATTGCCCATTTTCTGCACCTTGCGGCGCAGGTACGGGTACACGCCGTAGAGGAAGATCATGCCGCGGATGAAATGGGTGGCGCCCATGGAATAGCGCCAGATGCCGACTGCGCCGACCAGGAAGATGAAGTGCTTCGACTGCGAGTCGAAGATATCGGCTGGCAGGGCCAGGGCGATCAGCATGAGCAGGCTCATGTAGAGCAGCCACCCGGCGCACTGCAACAGCACTGTCTGGAGCCTTTGCATGTTCAGCATCCGTCGAGAATTCGGGAAAGGGTGGGCGACGCAGGTATCACCTTGGTGGGCAACACCTGCGCCGCCAGCGCCTGCTGTTACCAGCAGATGCCTTCGGTACGGCTGGTAGCGCAGGTCGGTTTGCTCATGAAGCCGACCAGGTCGATCACGTGCTTGCCAGCTGGCGCTTGCTCGGCAAGTGCGCGGAACTGCTCGTCACGGTTGCCCAGGACGATGATGTCGGCGTTGTCGATGACCTTCTGGAAATCGGCGTTGAGCAGCGACGAGACGTGCGGGATCTTCGACTCGATGTAGTCCTTGTTGGCGCCGTGGACACGGGCGTACTGGACGTTCTCGTCGTAGATGTCCAGCTGGTAGCCCTTGCCGATCAGGCGTTCGGCCAGTTCCACCAGTGGGCTTTCGCGCAGGTCGTCGGTACCGGCCTTGAAACTCAGGCCGAGCAGGGCGACCTTGCGCTTGTCGTGGGCTTCGATCAGCTCGAAGGCGTTCTGTACCTGCGACTCATTGCTGCGCATCAGCGAGTCGAGCAACGGTGCGCGGACATCGAGGCTGGCGGCGCGGTAGGTGAGGGCGCGCACATCCTTGGGCAGGCACGAGCCGCCGAAGGCGAAGCCAGGGCGCATGTAGTACTGGGACAGGTTCAGCACCTTGTCCTGGCACACCACGTCCATCACCTCACGGCCATCCACGCCCACCGCCTTGGCGATGTTGCCGATCTCGTTGGCGAAGGTGACTTTGGTGGCGTGCCACACGTTGCAGGTGTACTTGATCATCTCGGCCACTTCGATCGGCTTGCGGATGATCGGGGCGTCGAGTTCTTCGTACAGCGCTTGCAGAATGTCGCCGCTGGCGCTGTCCAGTTCACCGATGACGGTCATTGGCGGGTGGTCGTAGTCCTTGATCGCGGTGCTTTCACGCAGGAACTCCGGGTTCACCGCAACGCCGAAATCGACGCCGGCCTTTTTGCCCGAGCAGTCTTCGAGGATCGGGATCACCACGTTCTTCACAGTGCCCGGCAGCACGGTGCTGCGCACCACGATGGTGTGGCGGCGATCGCTGTCGCGCAGTACGTAGCCGATTTCGCGGCACACCGACTCGATGTACTCAAGGCCCAGGTCGCCGTTCTTCTTGCTCGGGGTACCCACGCAGATCATCGACACGTCGCTGGCACGAATGGCTTCGGCGAAGTCGGTGGTACCGCGCAGGCGGCCATTGGCGATGCCCTGTTGCAGCAGTGCTTCCAGGCCAGGTTCGACGATGGGCGACTTGCCCTGATTGATCAGGTCGATCTTGGTGCTGGACACGTCCACACCGATCACTTCATGGCCTCGCGCCGTCAGGCAGCCTGCACAGACTGCACCCACATAACCCAAACCAAAGATGCTGATACGCATCGCTATCACCTCATGTGTTTATCACGTCGGCGCCTCCGCAGAGAGCCAGACTGGGTGGATTAACAACAGTTTTCGGGCGCACGGATCCATGGCGAATGCACACTTCGCCGAGCGCAGGCAAAATAAATCCGGAGCGCAAAAGTTATGCACTCAAACTTGGCAGTAAAAGGCCATCAATTAAAAAACGTGCCCTGGAATGCAGCCGTCTTTATTGCAAAGCGCTACTTGGCGCGTTGCTGTGCTTGTTCTTTCAACTGGAAAAACCCTTTGAAATCAACCACTAGGACGAATTGTAAGGGACGCGTCTCTCCTGCATGGACAGGGGCTCGGGGTGTGCCCGTTATACCTGTCGAAGTTATTAGGGCGGGTAGTGGATACCTGCCGTTGTCATCTGTAAGTCATCTCGTACAGCCCGGGGGCAGGAAAATCGTTACGGCACTATGAGCGATTCGGCGTAGCAGAAGTTCCGGGTCGGTTCGGCCCGGATGAAAGATTTCTAAATATTTTTTCAGTGGCGGACAGATTTCAATCTGATAGCACGCAGGTGTTTCGCCCCGATATATAAAGGGCGAAACTGTTGCGAGATATTTTTTTGCCAGCATCCAAAAAATTTTTTCAAAATTCGTCAAAAAAGGTACGAACGGTCTTATGGCGTTTGGCGATAACGCTGGGGGTGATGGTTTTTTGGCGTCGAACAAATGACATGCTGGCAATGTGAGGCCGGCTCTGGACCGAGGCAGCGCGTTAGCACATGCGGAAACACATGATGGCCACATGAATGCTAAGGCTTTTGCCGCGCTGGCCGTTACCCCCTCTGGACGCTCTGCGGAGCTGTTCATGAACGAAGGAGCGTCTTGGGCAGCCTCGGGCCGCTGGCCACCGAGGGCGTCTCATCCATTTATCACATGGAAGAGACGAGAGAACGCCAAATGAAGAAGACATCGCAAATCCTGATCGCCAGCGGTTCCTTGTTGCTGGCTGGCATGGTGCAGGCGGGGCCTCCCGTAGACGTGACCATCAAGAACCTTGGTTCGCAACCCGCGACCATGACCTTGGTGACCTCCAACGAGAGTTCTACCTACCAGATTGCCAACCCCCAACCGTCGAAGACCATCCAACCGGGCGCTTCGACCTTCATGCGGGTCCAGCGTGTCATCAGCCCGGATGTGAACGCCGCCATGATCCGATACACCATAGGCGGAAAAACGTGCGCCTTTGGCACGACATTCCAGCTGAAAACGTCAGCGAATGGAATCAAACAGCCCGTTTGGACCAAAACTGCAACTCCGAGCGGTGGCGCAATCTGTACGGCTGCCATCACCGGAACCGCGGCGGATTATTCGTGGAAAGTTGAGTTTACCCTGAAGTAGCCGGTCAACAAATGACTGCACTTTCGGCGGACAAGCCAGGGAGTGCAGTTTGGGAGGACTGTTGTCTAAATTTACCCAGGGAAATAAGGTGTGATTAATGGACATGATCAATGGTCGAGGCATTCCTGGTAATGCATTGGGCGCGGTGACGCGCATTCGGAAAATGGAGGATGGTGTTAATCCCGACCAGTCGCTAGTTGCGGGTAACCAAGAGCAAGCTGAAGATGACTATCTGTCTAGCTTGGCGAAAAAGCTGAGTATTGCTGCCGAGCTGGCAGCGCAGCGCGATAGCCGCCACTCACGCAAGGAACTGGCGGAATTGGCTACTAGGATCATCGACAGGCTAGGCGGCCTAACCTACTCATTAGCAAAGGATTTTTACGATTCGCAACTGCCTGATACGCAGGATCGGGAGTGGCTTGAGCGTGCCCGTCAGGCCAATGGTTTTGCCAAGGGAAAAGCAGAGAACCCCTTTAAGGGATTCTCCCGCGAGCAACTCAGCCTCATTGTATATGACGAAAGCGGCGCCTTTACCGTCAGCGAACGTCGCGCGGCGTTGGCAGAGAAGACCGAACTGCACAATCAGTGGGCGCAACACATGATCGAAAAGATGAATGTGGAATATCAGCAGACGAGGCGAAATGATAGCGGATTGCGCGAAATACTAGATTTCTATAATTCGTTGCCACCTATTGAAGTGGCAGAGTATGGGAACCATGAGGCTCAGATCATGATGCAACTATCCATGCATGAGGTGGAATGGCCAGAATTTGATACTTCATTGGTCAATATGATCGCAAACGACTGGGGAGCCAGAGAAAAGACATCGCTCGAGCCGTTCGATCGCATGGACGCAGGCACTGCCGAGGAGGGCGTGACAGAGTGACGCGAAGTATCGTCATGCAAGGCATTGCACGCTGGATAGGCAACGAAGGTATTTTGCGTGATGTGTCGTTTTCACTTCACGCGGGCCAATCCTGCGCCATCACCGGCCCCTCCGGTTCAGGCAAAAGCACCTTGCTCAACCTGATCGGCCTGCTCGACCAGCCGTGCCGGGGGCGGCTGGTACTGGACGGTTGCGACATGACGCATGCCACTGCCGATCAACGCGCCATCACCCGTAACCGCCTGCTGGGTTTCGTGTTCCAGAGCTTCAACCTGCTGCCCCGCCTGTCCATTCTCGACAATGTCGCGTTGCCGCTGAGTTACCGCGGCATCGGCCTGGCCTCGGCACGGCGGGAGTACCGGTGGGGGCGGGTTCAACCTCGAGGCGGCCGTTACAGGATCACTCGGCAGGATGATCGCGCAGGAACACCAGGTGGTCCGGTTTCGACTGTTCGGCACTGTAGTAGTAGCCCTGCACATCGAACTGCTTGAGCTGTTCCGGGTCGTTGATGCGCCGCTGGATCACGAAGCGGCTCATCATCCCCCGTGCCTTCTTGGCGTAGAAACTGATGATCTTGTACTGGCCGTTTTTCAAGTCCTTGAAATCGACGTTGATCACCCGCGCCTTCAAGGCGCTGCGTTTCACCGCGCTGAAGTATTCGTTGCTGGCAAGGTTGAGCAGCACCTCATCGCCCTGCTCGGCCAGGGCCTGGTTCAACCATTCGCTGATGCGCGTGCCCCAGAACGCGTACAGGTCCTTGCCGCGGGCATTGGCCAGCTTGGTGCCCATTTCCAGGCGATAAGGCTGCATCAGGTCCAGCGGGCGCAGCAGGCCGTACAGGCCCGAGAGCATGCGCAGGTGCTCCTGCGCGTAGCTGAAATCGTCCTCGCCCAGGCTCTCGGCATCGAGACCGGTGTACACGTCACCCTTGAACGCCAGCAGTGCCTGCTTGGCATTGGCCGGGGTGAAGTCCGGGGTCCAGCTGCCAAAGCGCGCGGCATTCAGGCCAGCGAGCTTGTCGGACAAATGCATCAGTTCGCTGATCTGCGCTGGCGACAGCTCGCGCAGTTGCCGAATCAGTTCCTGGGAGTCGTCCAGGTATTGCGGCAGGGTGTAACGCTCGGTCACCGGCGGGGTGTCGTAGTCGAGGGTCTTGGCGGGGGAAATCACCGTCAGCATCGGGTCGGCTCCTGGCATCGTTGGCCGGGGATTCTACGGGCTGGGCGGTACAAGTCCAAACTATGGCGACGATAGTCACAGACCATGGCCGGTACAGGCGCTATAGTGCGCGTTTCGCCGTTGCGGAGCCTTCAACCGTGCGCATTGCTTCTGCCTTGCTGGCCGGCCTGCTGAGCCTGGCCGTGCAAGCCGCCCCATCACCCCAGGTAAGCCTGGACCGCAGCCTGTGGCCCGAACAGCTGGACAGCCCGGCGTTGTTCGATGTGGCCTCGCGGGCGGAAATCCTCTCGTTCGCCCAGGTGCTGCACGAAAGCGAGCTGCTGGACGAGGCGACGCTGGCAACCCGCTTGGGCTTGCGCCAGATCAACCTGCAGAAGGTACGCCTGCTGCGGGCGCGCATGTGGCAGCGGTTGTGGCAAGGCTATCAACAGGCACAGCGCAGTTGCGAACAGGATGCGTCGTTCTGTTATCCGGTGACCTCGATGGCAGAGTTGCGTACCCAGGCGGCAACCTTCGCTGCCGATGTCGGCACGTTCTACACGGGCTGGATCGAACCCAGCCACCAGTTCCATGTGCACTACCTCGACGAGCAACTGCGCAAGGCCGCATTGCTGCCGCAAACCAGTAGCGAGGTGGAGCGGCTGTCGGCGCGCGAGCGCAATGGTGATGAACTGAATGACCGCATGTTCCTGCTGACCTTCGTCGGTGGGCCCGGGCCGCAGGGTGGCACGACCGACCAGCTCACCGATTACCTGCGTCGGCAGAAGCTTGCCGGTACGTTCTTCGTGCTCGGCAACCGCCTGCAGCAACGCCGCGACGCCGGCGCGGCAAGCGCCTTGCGCCAGCTCTATGGCGGCCAGTGCGTGGGCATCCAGGGCTGGGAATATCGCTCCCATGCACAGTGGACGGGCTGGCAGGACTCGCTGCGGCGCAGCCAGGCGCGGGTGCAGGCCGACCTGCCGCAACAGTATGTGCCGTTGTTCCGGCCACCTTATGGGCAACGCCGCGCCGACGGCGAGACGTTCATGGCCAGCCAGCAACTGCGGGTATCGTTGTGGGATATCGATGCTCAGGATGATGGTGCACTGACGGCGCAAGCCTCGGCGCAGCGGGTGCTGACCTTGATGCTGCTGTGGCGCAAGGGGGTGATCCAGTTCCATGACAGCTTGCCCAAGGCGCAGCCGGCACTGGACTGGTTGCTGCGCAACACCGCGCAGAGCGGTATCGGCTGGGAAGGCTGCCGCGAGTATGGGTACCGCGAACCAGGGGTGTGACTTCTGACTGTAGTCCCCTCTGGCGCTGCCGCCAAGGCCCCTTCGTCATTCGGCAAAATAAACTTCAAAAACTCGTAAAAACGCTTTTTCCGGTCATGGCTTTTGCGGTATGAAGAAACCAGACAGCCGATTCCTGCAGCACAGGTGGCGTCATCCAGGCCCACCTAGCCAGGTTCGCTTCCCGCCCGTAACAACGCGGATACGGGGAGAACGGCAGTCACTCTGCGGCGTAACAGACCACGCCGTGTGGCTTCGACATAAGGTGACCGAGTATGGATGACCAAGGACGCAACCCTTCCTCCAGCAAGCCAATCCTGTATGTGCTCGATACCAACGTCCTGATTCACGACCCCAACGCGTTACTCAACTTCGAGGAGCACCATGTCGCCATCCCGATGACGGTGCTGGAGGAACTCGACAAGCTCAAGACCGGCAAGCAGAGCATCGCAGCCGAATGCCGCCAGGCCATTCGCCTGATCGACCAGACCCTCGGTGACGCCTCGCCCAACGATGTCGAGCAGGGCGTGCCGATCCAGCGTGGCAAGAGCGGGCCCAAGGGCTTCCTGTCGATCCTGATGACCCCGCGCAACGAGCCCAACAAGCTGCTGCCGGAAAACCTCAACGACAACATCATCATCAACCAGCTGCTCGAAGTGAGGGCCCGGCGCACCGACCTGGACGTGGTGCTGGTCACCAAGGACATCAACATGCGCCTGAAGGCGCGCGCCTGCGGCATCGCCGCCGAGGACTACAGCACCGACCAGTTGGTCGATGACGTGTCCTTGCTGTCCAAGGGCTACCATTCGGTCAGCGGTTCGTTCTGGGACCGGGTAAGCAAGGTCGATACCCGCCAGGAGCGTGGCCGCACCTGGCACCGGGTGCAACTGATCGACAACCTGCCGGCGGTGCATGTCAATGAGTTCATCATCGATGAACAGGGCTTCGTCGGCTGGATCAAGGGTATCCGCAACGATGAGCTGCTGTTGCTCGACCTGCACCAGGAGCCGCTGCTGCACCAGGAAGCCTGGGGCCTCAAGCCTCGCGATATCCACCAGAGCCTGGCGCTGTTCGCGCTGCTCGACCCGGATATCCACCTGGTCAACCTGACCGGCGCCGCCGGTTCCGGCAAGACCATCCTGGCCCTGGCCGCGGCCATCGAGCAGACCATGGTCAGCAAGCGCTACCGGCGCATCATCGCCACCCGCAGCGTGCAGGGGCTGGACCAGGAGATCGGCTTCCTGCCAGGCACCGAGGCGGAGAAGATGGAGCCCTGGCTGGGCGCCATCACCGATAACCTCGAAGCCTTGCACATGGATGACGAAAGCACCCATGGCAGCGTCGAGTACATCCTTGAACGTGTGCCGTTGCAGTTCAAGTCGCTGAACTACATCCGTGGTCGCAGCTTCCAGCAAAGCCTGATCCTGATCGACGAGTGCCAGAACCTGACGCCGCACCAGATGAAAACCATCATCACCCGTGCCGGCTCCGGGTCCAAGGTGGTCTGCCTGGGCAACCTGGCGCAGATCGACACCCCCTACCTGTCCGCGACCAGCTCGGGCCTGACCTACCTGACCGAGCGCTTCAAGGACTTCCCCCATGGCGTGCACATCACCCTGCAGGGCGTACCCCGCTCGGTGCTGGCCGAGTACGCCGAATCGCACTTGTAAAACCTGCAGCCGGGCAGTTCACTGCCCGGCCCCCTGCTCAAACCTGACCCACAGGTTTACACTGCCAGTTCCCTTCACAGGAGCAGAGCAGTGCTGACACATCTTGATTCCCAGGGGCGGGCCAACATGGTCGACGTCACTGAAAAGGCCGTGACCGAGCGCGAGGCCACCGCCGAGGCGCGGGTGCGCATGTTGCCGCAGACCTTGCAGATGATCGTCGACGGCGAGCACCCCAAGGGCGACGTGTTCGCCGTGGCGCGCATCGCCGGGATCCAGGCGGCGAAAAAGACCAGCGACCTGATCCCGCTGTGCCACCCGCTGATGCTGACCAGTGTCAAGGTCGAGCTCGGTGCCGAGGGCGAGGATGCCGTGCGCATCGTTGCCCGCTGCAAGCTGGCTGGCCAGACTGGTGTGGAGATGGAGGCGCTGACCGCAGCCAGCGTAGCCGCGCTGACGATCTACGACATGTGCAAGGCCGTGGACAAGGGCATGGTCATCGAGCAGGTGCGCCTGTTGGAAAAACTTGGCGGCAAGAGCGGCCACTACAAGGTGGACGCGTGATGAAGGTCAAGGTGATGTATTTCGCCCGTTACCGTGAACTGCTGGGTGTCGATGCCGAGCGGGTGGAGGGTGCTTTCAAGGTGCTGGACGATGTGCGCCAGGCCTTGGTCGCCAAGGGCGGGCAGTACCAGGTGCTGGCCGAGCAGAACTTGATGTGTGCGCGCAACGAAGAGCTGTGCAAGCTCGATGAAGCGCTGGAAGAGGGCGATGAAGTGGCGTTCTTCCCACCGGTGACCGGAGGCTGAACATGGCAGTGCGAGTTCAGGCAGGTGCGTTCGACCCGGGTGCCGAGACCAATGCCATGCATGCGGCCAATGTCGGCGTGGGCGCGGTGGTCGCCTTTGTCGGCTATGTCCGGGACTTCAACGATGGACGGGAAGTGGCGGGGATGTTCCTCGAGCACTATCCGGGCATGACCGAGAAGGCCCTGGCCAAAATCGTGGTCGAGGCCGAGCAGCGCTGGCCGTTGCTCAAGGTCGAGGTGCTGCACCGCATCGGTGCGCTGGAACCGGGTGAACCGATCGTCTTCGTTGGCGTGGCCAGTGCCCACCGGCAGGCGGCGTTCGATGCCTGCAACTTCATCATGGACTACCTGAAGACCCGGGCGCCGTTCTGGAAGAAGGAAAATACCCAGCAAGGGCCGCGCTGGGTCGAAGGGAAGCAGAGTGACCAGGATGCTGCCGGGCGCTGGTAGCCAAGGCTGCGCCAATTCCTTGTAGGAGCGGCCTTGCGTCGCGAAAGGGCTGCGAAGCAGCCCCGGCAATCCATGCATCAAGGTTGAAATCCAGGGGCTGCTTCGCAGCCCTTTCGCGACGCAAGGCCGCTCCTACAGGGACGGTGCCAGCATTCGGATCGTCAGTGGTGCTTGCGCGGCACCGGCTTCAACAGCTCATCCGGTGGCATTTCGCACTTGATCTTGCGCCCCAGCAGCTCTTCGATCGCCGGCAACTGGTAGGAATCATCCTCACCGGCAAAGCTGATCGACACCCCGCTGGTACCGGCACGCCCGGTACGGCCTATGCGGTGCACGTAGTCGTCCGGGTCTTCCGGCAAGGTGAAGTTGATCACGTGGCTGATGCCGTCGATGTGGATGCCACGCCCGGCCACGTCGGTAGCCACCAGCACGGTGATGCGCCCTTCGCGGAAGCTCTCCAGGGTGCGGATACGCTTGTGCTGTGGCACGTCGCCCGACAGCTGGGCGGCGTTGATGCCGTCGCGCACCAGTTTTTCCTCGATGCGCCGCACCTCGTCCTTGCGGTTGGCAAACACCATTACCCGTTCCCACTTGTTCTGGGTCACCAAGTTGTACAGCAGTTTGTACTTGTCGCTGCCGGCCACGGCATACACGTGCTGTTCCACCGTTTCGCTGGCCACGTTCTCCGGCTCGATCTCGACTATCGCCGGGTTGGTGGTCCACTGCTTGGCCAGGTTCATCACGTCGTCGGTGAAGGTGGCGGAGAACAGCAAGGTCTGGCGCTCGCTTTTCGGCGGCGTCTGGCGAATGATCTGGCGCACCTGGGGGATGAAGCCCATGTCGAGCATGCGGTCGGCTTCGTCCAGGACCATCACCTCGACCATGTCCAGGTGCACCTCGCCACGCTGGTTGAAGTCCAGCAGACGGCCGGGGGTGGCAACCAGGATGTCGCAATGGCGCGCTTCCAGGGCCTTGAGCTGTTTGTCGAAGTCCATGCCGCCGACGAAGCTCATGACGTTGAGGCCGGTGTACTTGGTCAGGGCGATGGCGTCCTTGGCGATCTGCACCACCAGTTCGCGGGTAGGGGCGATGATCAGCGCGCGCGGCTCGCCCATGTAGCGTTCCTTGGGCGGCGGTGTCTGCTGCAACTGGGAAATGATCGAGATCAGGAACGCTGCAGTCTTGCCGGTACCGGTCTGGGCCCGGCCGATGGCGTCCTGGCCACGCAGGGTGTAGCCCAGCACCTGCGCCTGGATCGGTGTGCAGTAGGGGAAGCCCAGGTCATGGATGGCGTGCATCAGCTCGTTGGACAGCTTGAAGTCGTGGAAGCGGGTCTTGCCTTCCTGTGGTTCGACCACGAAGTCTTCCGGTTTCCACAGGCTGGCCTGCGGCTTGGGCTTGCGCTCACGGCGCGGTTTGTCCTTGGCCGGCTTGTCGGCGGCTGGTGCAACCACAGCAGGTTGTTCAGCCTTGGGTGCAGGGGTGGCGCGCGGGGCGGTCGGTTTTGCCGCTGGCCGGGCGTCGGTGGCGGGCGCAGGCGCCGTCACGCTGGCAGCAGGAGCGACGGCCTGTGGCGCGGCGTCTCCCTTGCCGAATATTTTCTTGAGTGCCTTGAGCACGATCGTCTCATCAACTGGTTAAGGAATGTACGCCGGCAGTGTAATGCAAGATTCAGGCGCGGCGTAGTGGCTTGGGCTGACAACTACAGGTGGCTTCTGCTTATTGCAGCTGCCTGGCCAGCCAGTCGTGGATGTCGTTCAGCTCTTCCACCACCACTTCGTGCTCCATCGGGTATTCGTGCCAGCGCGCGGCCACGCCCCAGGTGTCCAGGTACTCGAACGCGGTGCGGCCCATGGACGGAATCACCACCGGGTCGTGCACGCCATGCAGGCACAGGGCCGGGGTGCGTTGCTGGCAGGCGCTCAGCTGATGCTGGTCGTTGAAGGTAGGGGCGTAGGTGGACAGGGCGATCACGCCGCCCAGGGCTTCTTGCCACTTTATATAGGCAGTGTGCAGCACCACTGCGCCGCCCTGGGAAAAACCGGCCAGGAAGATTCGCGACAGGCTGATGCCTTTGGCTTGCTCGGCCTTGATCAGGCCAATCACCTGCTCGGCCGATTCCTCCAGTTGCGCTTCGTCGATGGCGCGGGCCGGGGTCATGGCCTTGATGTCATACCAGCTGGGCATGGCATAGCCGCCATTGATCGTCACTGGGCGGGTCGGTGCCTGGGGCATGATGAAGCGGGTAGTGAGCAGACGCTCCTGCATGAATTCGGCAACCGGTAGGAAGTCGTAACGGTCGGCACCCAGACCGTGCAACCAGATCACACAAGCGTCGGCGGTTTTTTGCGGTTCGAGAATCAGCGGGTTGGTCATGACTGCTCCGAAAGTGTGCGGGTCTCGTTAAGGCGTGCCTGAAAATAAGGCGCTGGAAATGATTGTCTGAAAAAGAATGTCGCAACGATACAACTTTACCTACTTGACGAGCGCTTAAACGCTACAGCCAAACAATCTGGTACGGGCTTTGCAATTCAACCTTCGATGCAAAGGGCAGGCCGCGACGGTAACACCCTTTGCACGCGAAGGCTGTCACAGAACAGCCCATTGCGCCAATTGACCCAATAACAAGCCAATACGGGTCGGATACGCCTCAAAAGGGTGCGGTGCAATTCCGGCTCGATACAACAAGAGCGATTTGGAGGTTGTGAATGAAGATGTTGAAAACCACCCTGGCAGTCCTGACCGCTGCCGCTGCGCTGGGCGCCGTGAGCAACGCCCAGGCCGGCGCCACCCTCGATGCGGTAAAGAAGAAGGGCTTCGTCCAGTGTGGCGTGAGCGACGGTCTTCCAGGCTTCTCGGTACCTGACGCGCAGGGCAAGATCGTCGGTATCGACGCCGATGTGTGCCGTGCCGTGGCCGCCGCCGTGTTCGGCGACGCGACCAAGGTCAAGTTCAGCCAGCTCAACGCCAAGGAACGCTTCACCGCGCTGCAGTCGGGCGAAGTCGACGTGCTGTCGCGCAACACCACCTGGACCAGCTCGCGCGATGCCGGCATGGGCCTGGTGTTCGCCGGTGTTACCTACTACGACGGTGTCGGCTTCCTGGCCAACAAGAAGCTGGGGGTATCCAGTGCCAAGGAACTCGATGGCGCGACCATCTGCATCCAGGCCGGCACCACCACCGAGCTGAACGTGTCGGATTACTTCCGCGCCAATGGCCTGAAGTACACCCCGATCACCTTCGACACCTCCGATGAAAGCGCCAAGTCGCTGGAGTCCGGCCGTTGCGACGTGCTGACCTCGGACAAGTCGCAGCTGTTCGCCCAGCGCTCCAAGCTGGCCGCGCCGGACGAGTACGTGGTGCTGCCGGAAACCATCTCCAAGGAGCCCCTCGGCCCGGTGGTGCGCAAAGGCGACGAAGAGTGGTTCAGCATCGTCAAGTGGACCCTGTTCGCCATGCTCAACGCCGAAGAGGCGGGCATCACCTCGAAGAATGTCGAGGCCGAAGCCAAAAATACCAAGAACCCGGACGTCGCCCGCTTGCTGGGCGCGGATGGCGAGTACGGCAAGGACCTCAAGCTGCCCAAGGACTGGGTAGTGCAGATCGTCAAGCAAGTCGGCAACTATGGCGAAGTGTTCGAGAAGAACCTGGGCCAGGGCACCGCTCTGAAGATCGACCGTGGCATGAACGCCCTGTGGAACAACGGCGGCATCCAGTACGCGCCACCTGTGCGCTGATGGCTGCACCCTGCGGCGGCATTCGGCCGCCGCAGGTTGTTCGGAACCCTACTTTCCGGGGCACTTCATGCAAAATCGAATTGGCGCACAAAAGGGGTTATCCCTGAGCGATCCACGTGTGCGTGCGTGGCTGTTCCAGATCCTCACGATAGCCTTCGTGGTCGGTCTGGGCTGGTACCTGTTCCACAATACCCAGACCAACCTGCAACACCGAGGTATCACCTCGGGCTTCGACTTCCTCGAACGCAGTGCCGGCTTCGGCATCGCCCAGCACCTGATCCCCTACGTGGAATCCGACAGCTATGCGCGGGTGTTCGTCATCGGCCTGCTCAACACCCTGCTGGTGACCTTCATCGGCGTGATACTGGCGACCATCCTCGGCTTCATCATCGGTGTGGCACGGCTGTCGTCGAACTGGATGATCAACAAGCTGGCGACGGTGTACGTGGAAACCTTCCGCAACATCCCGCCGTTGCTGCAGATCCTGTTCTGGTATTTCGCCGTGTTCCTGACCCTGCCGGGGCCGCGCGGTAGCATCAACCTCCAGGACACCTTCTTCATCAGCAACCGTGGCCTGAACATGCCTGGTGCGACCATGGCCGACGGCTTCTGGCCGTTCGTCATTGCCCTGGGCGTGACCGTGCTGGCCATCGTCGCGATGGTGCGCTACGCCAACAAGCGCTTCGACGAAACCGGCGAGCCATTCCACAAGTTCTGGGTGGGGCTGGCGCTGTTCATCGCCATTCCGGGTGCCTGCGTACTGCTGTTCGGTAGCCCGGTGCACTGGGAAGTGCCGCAATTGAAAGGATTCAACTTCGTCGGTGGCTGGGTACTGATCCCCGAGCTGCTGGCGCTGACCCTGGCGTTGACCATCTATACCGCCGCGTTCATCGCCGAGATCGTGCGTTCCGGTATCCGTTCGGTCAGCCATGGCCAGACCGAGGCCGCGCGCTCGCTGGGCCTGCGCGAGGGGCCGACCCTGCGCAAGGTGATCATCCCGCAGGCACTGCGGGTGATCATTCCGCCGCTGACCAGCCAGTACCTGAACCTGGCGAAGAACTCGTCGCTGGCGGCCGGTATCGGCTACCCGGAGATGGTCTCGCTGTTCGCCGGTACCGTGCTCAACCAGACCGGCCAGGCCATCGAGGTGATAGCCATCACCATGAGTGTCTATCTCGCCATCAGCATCAGCATTTCGCTGCTGATGAACTGGTACAACAAGCGCATTGCGTTGATCGAGCGGTGAGGATACGCCTGTGAATGCCCATGTTTTCAAACCCGACATGCCGCCACCGGTGAAAACCGTCGGCGTGCTCGCATGGATGCGTGCCAACCTGTTTTCCAGCTGGCTCAACACGCTGCTGACCCTGTTCGCCATCTACCTGGTGTGGCTGATCGTGCCGCCACTGCTGCAGTGGGCGCTGATCGACGCCAACTGGGTCGGCACCACCCGTGCCGACTGCACCAAGGAGGGCGCCTGCTGGGTGTTCGTGCAGCAGCGCTTCGGCCAGTTCATGTACGGCTACTACCCGACCGAACTGCGCTGGCGCGTGGACCTGACCGTGTGGCTTGCGGTGCTGGGCGCCGCGCCATTGTTCATCAAGCGTTTCCCGCGCAAGGCTTTCTACGGCCTGGGCTTCCTGGTGCTGTACCCGATCCTGGCCTACACGCTGCTGCACGGCGGCGTGCTCGGCCTGGAGAATGTACCGACCAGCCAGTGGGGCGGGCTGATGCTGACCCTGGTGATCGCCACCGTGGGGATCGTCGGCGCCTTGCCGCTGGGCATCCTGCTGGCCCTCGGGCGGCGTTCGAAGATGCCGGCGGTGAAGGTGGTGTGCGTCACCTTCATCGAGTTCTGGCGTGGCGTGCCGCTGATCACCGTGCTGTTCATGTCATCGGTGATGCTGCCGTTGTTCCTGCCCGAAGGCATGAGCTTCGACAAGCTGCTGCGGGCGATGATCGGGGTGATCCTGTTCCAGTCGGCGTACATCGCCGAAGTGGTGCGTGGCGGCCTGCAGGCCATCCCCAAGGGCCAGTACGAAGCGGCCGCGGCCATGGGCCTGGGCTACTGGCGGGCGATGGGCCTGGTGATCCTGCCGCAGGCGCTCAAGCTGGTGATCCCTGGCATCGTCAACACCTTCATTGCCCTGTTCAAGGACACCAGCCTGGTGATCATCATCGGCCTGTTCGACCTGCTGAACAGTGTCAAGCAAGCCGCCGCCGACCCGGCCTGGCTGGGTATGGCCACCGAGGGCTACGTGTTCGCTGCCCTGGTGTTCTGGATTTTCTGTTTCGGTATGTCCCGCTACTCCATGCACCTGGAGCGCAAGCTGGACACTGGCCACAAGCGTTAGGAGTTTCGAAATGAGTGAAGCGATCAAGCAGCCTGCCGGCCCCGAAGGCATCATCCAGATGCAGGGCGTGAACAAGTGGTACGGCCAGTTCCATGTGCTCAAGGACATCAACCTGAACGTGCGCCAGGGCGAGCGTATCGTGCTGTGCGGGCCGTCCGGCTCGGGCAAGTCCACCACCATCCGGTGCCTCAACCGCCTGGAAGAGCACCAGCAGGGGCGCATCGTGGTCGACGGGGTGGAGCTGACCAATGACCTCAAGCAGATCGAGGCCATCCGCCGCGAGGTGGGCATGGTGTTCCAGCACTTCAACCTGTTCCCGCACCTGAGCATCCTGGAAAACTGCACCCTGGCGCCAATGTGGGTGCGCAAGATGCCGCGGCGCAAGGCGGAAGAAATTGCCATGCACTACCTGGAGCGCGTGCGTATTCCGGAGCAGGCGCACAAGTACCCGGGGCAGCTGTCCGGTGGCCAGCAGCAGCGTGTGGCGATTGCCCGTGCATTGTGCATGAAGCCGAAGATCATGCTGTTCGACGAACCGACCTCGGCGCTGGACCCGGAAATGGTCAAGGAGGTGCTCGATACCATGGTGGGCCTGGCCGAGGATGGCATGACCATGCTCTGCGTGACCCACGAGATGGGCTTTGCCCGGACCGTGGCGAACCGGGTGATCTTCATGGACAAGGGCGAGATCGTCGAGCAGGCGTCGCCGGATGACTTCTTCGACCGGCCGCGCAGTGACCGGACCAAGTTGTTCCTGAGCCAGATCCTGCATTGATGCCGTAGCGGCTGCGCACGCGGTCCCTGTAGGAGCGGCCTTGCGTCGCGATGGGGCGCGCAGCGGCCCCGGGATTTCAGCTTCACCGCTGATATCGCCGGGGCCGCTTTGCGGCCCGATCGCGACACAAGGCCGCTCCTACACGGGTTGCCAGACCGCAGCGTTACTTCTCTTCGTTGGCCACCGCCGGCGCTGGCGGCGGCCGCAGGCCGACCTCGGCAATCAGCTTCAGCTGCTGCCCGTTGCGCATCACTTCGATGGTGATTTTCTCGTTCGGCTTGATCCGCGCCACCTGGTTCATCGACTTGCGCCCGTCACCGGCCGGCTCGCCGTTGATACTCAGGATCACGTCACCCAGCTGCAACCCGGCCTTCGCCGCCGGCCCCTCGCGGAAGATACCTGCTACCACGATGCCCGGGCGGCCTTTCATGCCGAACGATTCGGCCAGCTCCTGGCTCAGTGGCTGCACTTCGATGCCCAGCCAGCCCCGGATCACCTGGCCATGCTCGACGATCGACTTCATCACCTCCAGCGCCAGTTTCACCGGGATCGCAAAGCCGATGCCCTGCGAACCGCCGGACTTGGAGAAGATCGCCGTGTTGATACCGATCAGGTTGCCGTTGGCATCCACCAGCGCACCACCGGAATTGCCCGGGTTGATCGCCGCGTCGGTCTGGATGAAATCCTCGTAGTTGTTCAGCCCCAGCTGGTTGCGCCCAGTGGCGCTGATGATGCCCATGGTCACGGTCTGGCCGACCCCGAACGGGTTGCCGATGGCCAGCGACACGTCGCCGATGTGAATGGTGTCGGAACGGCCGATGGTGATCGCCGGCAGGTTCTTCAGGTCGATCTTCAGCACTGCCAGGTCGGTTTCCGGGTCGCTGCCGATGACCCGGGCCAAGGTCTCGCGGCCATCCTTCAGGGCCACGACGATCTGGTCGGCGCCGCTGGTCACGTGGTTGTTGGTCAGCAGGTAGCCTTCGGGGCTCATGATCACCGCCGAACCCAGGCTCGACTCCCAGCGGCGCTGCTTGGGCAGGTTGTCACCGAAGAAGCGGCGGAACTGCGGGTCTTCGAACAGCGGGTGCGAGCTCTTGTTCACCACCTTGGTGGTGTACAGGTTGACCACGGCCGGGGCGGCCAGGGTGACGGCGTCGGCATAGGACACCGGGCCCTGCATGATCCGCGAGGTCTGCGGTGCCTGTTGCAGGTTGACGTCCTGGCTGGGCAGGCCGACCCATTCCGGAAAGCGCTGGATGATCAGCATGGCGACCAGTACGCCAGTAAGCAGGGGCCAGCCAAAGTAACGCAAAGCCTTGAACATGAACGAGTCCTGGAAAGAGCAAAGGCCGGTGGGCGCGCGGTGGGGCATGAGCGCGCGCGATCATACACCGGTTCCCCCAGTGCCGGCGACGGCCCATAATGGCCGGCATTATACGGGCGTTGCATGGGCGTTGTGCCCGATAAAAATGCAGATTTCGAGGAGATTTTCATGGCCGTCGCTCTGAACACCCTGGTCGAGGAAGCCGAGCGTTACCTGGGCAGCGCGAAGATCCAGGATTACTGCCCCAATGGCCTGCAGGTCGAGGGCCGGCCGCAGGTCAGCCGCATCGTCAGCGGGGTCACCGCCAGCCAGGCGCTGCTGGATGCAGCGGTCGAGGCCGAGGCCGACCTGGTGCTGGTGCACCATGGTTATTTCTGGAAGGGTGAAAACCCGTGCGTCACCGGCATTCGCCAGCGCCGCTTGAAGACCTTGCTGAACAACGACATCAGCCTGCTGGCGTTCCACCTGCCGCTGGATGTGCACCCGGACGTGGGCAACAACGTGCAGCTGGCGCGGCAGCTGGAGATCACCGTCGAAGGCCCGCTGGACCCGGAAAACCCCAAGGTGGTCGGGCTGGTCGGTTCGCTGGCCGAGCCGCTGACCGCACGCGACTTTGCCCGTCGTGTGCAGGAAGTGCTGGGACGCGAGCCGTTGCTGGTCGAGGGCGAGCAGATGATCCGCCGGGTTGGCTGGTGCACCGGCGGTGGCCAGGGCTACATCGACACCGCGATTGCCGCCGGGGTCGACCTGTACCTGACCGGGGAAGCCTCGGAGCAGACCTACCACAGCGCGCGCGAGAACGGCATCAGCTTCATTGCTGCCGGGCACCATGCCACCGAGCGCTATGGGGTACAGGCGCTGGGCGATTACCTGGCGCGGCGGTTTGCCGTCGAGCACCTGTTCATCGATTGCCCGAACCCGATCTGACTACGGCGTGGCTTTCTTCGCGGGCAGGCTTCGCGGGCAGGCCCGCGAAGAGGCCCAAAACTTCAGTCATATGGTTAGATTTTTTCGATCTAGCCGGCCGCCTAAATAGAAGCACCCGCTGTGATAAAGTGGCTCGCTCGAACACGGCCCGCAGGCCGTCCATAAGATCGTTTTTCGTGAGTAGCCATGGTCGACAAACTGACGCACTTGAAACAGCTGGAGGCGGAGAGCATCCACATCATCCGCGAGGTGGCCGCCGAGTTCGACAACCCGGTGATGCTGTACTCGATCGGCAAGGATTCCGCCGTGATGCTGCACCTGGCGCGCAAGGCCTTCTTCCCGGGCAAGCTGCCGTTCCCGGTGATGCACGTCGACACCCAGTGGAAGTTCCAGGAGATGTACCGCTTCCGCGACAAGATGGTCGAGGAAATGGGCCTGGAGCTGATCACCCACGTCAACCCCGAGGGCGTGGCGCAGGGTATCAACCCGTTCACCCATGGCAGCTCCAAGCACACCGACATCATGAAGACCCAGGGCCTGAAGCAGGCGCTGGACAAATATGGCTTCGATGCCGCCTTCGGTGGCGCGCGCCGCGACGAAGAGAAGTCGCGGGCCAAGGAGCGCGTGTACTCGTTCCGTGACAGCAAGCACCGCTGGGACCCGAAGAACCAGCGCCCCGAGCTGTGGAACGTGTACAACGGCAAGGTCAACAAGGGCGAGTCGATCCGGGTCTTCCCGCTGTCGAACTGGACCGAGCTGGACATCTGGCAGTACATCTACCTCGAAGGCATCCCGATCGTGCCGCTGTACTTCGCTGCCGAGCGTGAGGTCATCGAGAAGAACGGCACCCTGATCATGATCGACGACGAGCGCATCCTCGAACATCTCAGCGATGAAGAGAAGGCCCGCATCGTCAAGAAGAAGGTGCGTTTCCGTACCCTTGGCTGCTACCCGTTGACGGGTGCTGTCGAGTCGCAAGCCGAGACCCTGACGGACATCATCCAGGAAATGCTCCTGACCCGTACGTCCGAACGCCAGGGCCGTGTCATCGACCACGATGGCGCCGGCTCCATGGAAGACAAGAAACGCCAAGGCTACTTCTAATTTCAGGGTTACTCCATGTCGCACCAATCTGATCTGATCAGCGAGGACATCCTCGCCTACCTGGCCCAGCACGAGCGCAAGGAACTGCTGCGTTTCCTCACCTGCGGCAACGTCGACGACGGCAAGAGCACCCTGATCGGGCGCCTGCTGCACGACTCGAAGATGATCTACGAGGACCACCTCGAGGCCATCACCCGTGATTCGAAGAAGGTCGGCACCACAGGCGAAGAAGTCGACCTGGCGCTGCTGGTCGACGGCCTGCAGGCCGAGCGCGAGCAGGGCATCACCATCGATGTCGCCTACCGCTACTTCTCCACCGCCAAGCGCAAGTTCATCATTGCCGACACCCCGGGCCACGAGCAGTACACCCGCAACATGGCCACCGGCGCGTCCACCTGCGACCTGGCGATCATCCTGGTCGATGCCCGCTACGGCGTGCAGACCCAGACTCGCCGCCACAGCTACATTGCCTCGCTGCTGGGCATCAAGCACATCGTGGTCGCGGTCAACAAGATGGACCTCAAGGGCTTCGACCAGGGCGTGTTCGAGTCGATCAAGGCCGACTACCTGAAGTTTGCCGAAGCCATCAACCTGGTGCCGAGCAGCCTGCACTTCGTGCCGATGTCGGCGCTCAAGGGCGACAACGTGGTCAATCACAGCGAGCGCTCGCCGTGGTACGCCGGCCCGACGCTGATGGAAATCCTCGAAACCGTCGAGGTTTCGGCCGACCGCAACTTCACCGACCTGCGTTTCCCGGTGCAGTACGTCAACCGCCCGAACCTGAACTTCCGCGGCTTCGCCGGCACCATCGCCAGCGGCGTGGTGCACAAGGGCGATGAAATCGTCGTGCTGCCATCGGGCAAGAGCAGCCGGGTCAAGTCCATTGTCACCTACGAGGGTGAGCTGGAAAACGCCGGCCCCGGCCAGGCTGTGACCCTGACCATGGAAGACGAGATCGACATCTCCCGTGGCGACCTGCTGGTGCATGCCGACAACGTCCCGCCGGTTACCGACCAGTTCGATGCCATGCTGGTGTGGATGGCCGAGGAGCCGATGCTGCCGGGCAAGAAGTACGACATCAAGCGCGCCACCAGCTACGTGCCGGGCTCGATTGCCAGCATCACCCACAAGGTCGATGTGAACACCCTGGAGCAGGGCGCTGCCAGCGCGCTGCAACTGAACGAGATCGGCCGGGTCAAGGTATCGCTGGACGCCCCGATCGCCCTGGACGGCTATGACAGCAACCGCACCACCGGTGCGTTCATCGTCATCGACCGTCTGACCAACGGCACTGTCGGCGCTGGCATGATCATCGCCCCGCCAGTGCTGCCGCACGGCAGCACCGGCCACCACGGCAAGCAGGCCCACGTTTCCACCGAAGAACGTGCCCTGCGCTTCGGCCAGCAGCCGGCCACCGTGCTGTTCAGCGGCTTGTCCGGCGCTGGCAAGAGCACCCTGGCCTATGCCGTGGAGCGCAAGCTGTTCGACATGGGCCGTGCGGTGTACGTACTCGACGGCCAGAACCTGCGCCATGACCTGAACAAGGGCCTGCCGCAGGACCGTGCCGGCCGCACCGAGAACTGGCGCCGCGCCGCCCATGTGGCGCGCCAGTTCAACGAAGCCGGCCTGCTGACCCTGGCTGCGTTCGTGGCCCCGGATGCCGAAGGCCGTGAACAGGCCAAGGCCCTGATCGGCAAGGAGCGCCTGGTGACCGTTTACGTCCAGGCTTCGCCATTGGCCTGCCGTGAGCGTGACCCGCAAGGCCTGTATGCAGCCGCCGGCGACAACATCCCGGGCGAAAGCTTCCCGTACGATGTGCCGCTGGATGCCGACCTGGTGATCGACACCCAGACCACCAGCGTGGACGAGGGCGTGAAACAGGTGCTGGACGTACTGCGTCAGCGTGGCGCGATCTAAGCGCTAGCCAGCAAGAAAAACCCCGCCCCGGCGGGGTTTTTTGTTTGCCCGGCATGCTTGCGCGGCCGTACCTACAAAGGTTGCGCAAGGAATTCAGATATGTTTTTCCGATACCGGAATCACCCGTCGTTCCTTGACTGCCTTGTAGGAAAAACTGGAGTAGATCTCTTTCACCCCTGGCAATCGCTGCAGTACTTCGCGGGTGAATTCACCAAACGACTCCAGGTCCCGCGCCAATATTTCCAGCAGGAAGTCATAACGCCCGGAAATATTATGGCAGGCGACGATCTCTGGAATCTCCATCAGCCTTCGCTCAAACGCCAGCGCCATGTCCTTGGTGTGCGAGTCCATCATGATGCTGACGAACGCGGTAACACCGAAGCCCAGCGATTTAGGCGAAAGGATCGCCTGGTAGCCGGTGATATAGCCGTTGTCCTCCAGCAACTTCACCCGCCGCCAGCAGGGCGAGGTGGTCAGTGCCACCTGGTCGGCCAGTTCGGCAATGGTCAGTCGGGCATTGTCCTGCAGGGCGGCGAGCAGGGCGCGGTCGGTGCGGTCGAGGCTTGAAGGCATTTTTTGCCCTCCTGATCCGGTAATAATTGTTTTTGTTCCAACAAGCGCACGATTGCGTAGGTCATTTTGGAAAAAATCGGGCAGCTCGGTGGCATAAGCTTATAACAAACCACAAGAGGCTGTTGCGATGCGCGGCTCCGACAACAACACCGGTTTTTCCACACGGGCCATTCATCATGGCTACGACCCGCTTTCCCACGGTGGCGCCCTGGTGCCGCCGGTGTACCAGACCGCTACCTACGCCTTCCCCAGCGTCGAGTACGGCGCTGCGTGCTTTGCCGGCGAGCAACCGGGGCACTTCTACAGCCGCATTTCCAACCCCACCCTGGCCCTGCTCGAACAGCGCATGGCCTCGCTTGAAGGGGGCGAGGCGGGGCTGGCCCTGGCGTCGGGCATGGGCGCGATTACCTCGACGATCTGGACCCTGCTGCGGCCCGGCGACGAGCTGATCGTCGGGCGCACCTTGTACGGCTGCACCTTCGCCTTCCTGCACCATGGCATTGGCGAATTCGGGGTCAAGATCCGCCATGTCGACCTCAACGACAGCAAGGCCCTGAAAGCGGCGATCAACAGCAAGACGCGAATGATTTACTTCGAAACCCCGGCCAACCCCAACATGCAGCTGGTGGACATCGCGGCGGTTGCCGCGGCCGCGCGCGGCCACGATGTGCACGTGGTGGTCGACAATACCTACTGCACGCCGTACCTGCAGCGGCCGCTGGAGCTGGGGGCTGATCTGGTTGTGCATTCGGCCACCAAGTACCTCAGTGGCCATGGCGATATCACCGCCGGCCTGGTGGTGGGGCGCAAGGCGCTGGTCGACCGCATCCGCCTGGAAGGCTTGAAGGACATGACCGGGGCGGTACTGTCGCCACACGACGCCGCGCTGTTGATGCGCGGCATCAAGACCTTGGCGCTGCGCATGGACCGCCATTGTGCCAATGCCTTGCAGGTTGCAGCGTTTCTCGAGCGGCAGCCGCAGGTGGAGTTGATTCACTACCCGGGGTTGCCATCGTTTGCCCAGTACGAACTGGCGCAGCGGCAGATGCGTCTGCCGGGCGGGATGATCGCGTTCGAACTCAAGGGCGGTATCGAGGCGGGGCGGCGCTTCATGAATGCGCTACAGCTGTTCGCCCGTGCGGTGAGCCTGGGCGATGCGGAGTCACTGGCGCAGCATCCGGCGAGTATGACCCATTCCAGCTATACGGCGCAGGAGCGGGCGCACCACGGGATTTCGGAGGGGCTGGTGCGGTTGTCGGTGGGGCTGGAGGATGTGGAAGACCTGCTGGCGGATGTCGAGCAGGCATTGCAGGCTTGCAGCTAGGTTGCCTGGGCCGGCCTCTTCGCGGACATGCCCGCTCCCACAGGTATCACACGGATTTCAAACGCTGTGGTGTACCTGTGGGAGCGGGCGAGCCCGCGAAGAGGCCAGTGAATCCAGCCCACAAAAAAGGCCTCTTGCGAGGCCTTTGTCATGTTCGGCAGATCAGCGCTTGAGCCCGTAGCTCTCGTCGAGCATGCCCGGCGAGTTCGGCGCCTTCGGTGCGTAGTCGCGCGGCACTTCGGCGTCCTTCGGCGGGGTCAGGCGGTCGCGCGGGCCTTGCGCTGCCTCGGAGTGCAGGGCCGCCAGCAGGCGTTGGCGAGTGACGTCGTCGAGGGCCAGGCTGTTGGCGCCTTCGGCCAGGTGATCTTGCACGTCCTGATAGCTCTGGGTCAGCTTCTTGACCAGTACGGCAGTGCTGTTGAAATGAGTTACCACTTCGTTCTGATAGCTGTCGAAGCGCTTCTGGATATCATCCAGTTGACGTTGGGTGCTGCTCGGTGCTGCATTGGGCAGCAGGCGAGCGACGACGAAACCGACCACCACGCCGATGACCAGGGCCAGGGTCGGCAACAACCAAACAAGGAGCGAGAGTTCCACGAGTCCTTCCTCTATAAACGGCTTTGCTTTACGTTAACGGCTCAGACCTGCGCTGTATACCGCGAGCGATCGCAAATCAGAACAGAATTCCTCACCTAGACGAATCGACCCCTTCCGAGGTCACGGAGTAGTGCCTTGCTTGTCCGCGAAACCCCCTTGTTCATCGATGGCCCCAGCGGCCAGCTGGAAGCCTTGTATCTGGACGTGGCCGATGCCCGTGGCGCGGTGCTGATCTGCCACCCCAACCCGGTCCAGGGCGGCACCATGCTCAACAAGGTGGTCTCGACCCTGCAACGCACCGCCCGTGATGCCGGCTATGTGACCCTGCGTTTCAACTACCGTGGCGTCGGCCAGAGCGCCGGCAGCCATGACATGGGCGCTGGCGAAGTGGCCGATGCCGAGGCTGCCGCGGCCTGGCTGCGCGAAAAGCACCCCGGGCTGCCGCTGGTGCTGATGGGCTTCTCGTTCGGTGGCTTTGTCGCCATCAGCCTGGCCGGCCGCCTGGAAGCCGCCGGGGTAACCCTGCAGCAGTTGTTCATGATCGCCCCGGCGGTGATGCGCCTGACGCCGGAATTTGCGCTGCCGCAGCAGTGCCCGATCACCGTGGTGCAGCCTGACACCGATGAAGTCGTTGCGCCGCAGCTGGTTTACGAATGGTCCGACAGCCTGTCGCGCCCCCATGAGCTGCTGAAAGTGGCAGAATGCGGACACTTCTTCCATGGCAAGCTGACCGATCTGAAGGATCTGCTGCTGCCGCGCCTTTCGAACTGAGCCAAGCCTGAATAAGCGAACACCCATGACCACGCGCATTCTTACCGGTATCACCACCACCGGCACTCCGCACCTGGGCAACTATGCCGGCGCCATCCGCCCGGCCATCCTTGCCAGCCAGCAGCCCGGCGTCGACTCGTTCTATTTCCTGGCGGACTACCACGCGCTGATCAAGTGCGACGACCCGCTGCGCATCCAGCGCTCGCGCCTGGAAATCGCCGCCACCTGGCTGGCCGGAGGCCTCGACCCGGACAAGGTGACCTTCTACCGCCAGTCCGACATCCCGGAAATCCCCGAACTGACCTGGCTGCTGACCTGCGTCAGCGCCAAAGGCCTGCTCAACCGCGCGCACGCCTACAAGGCCTCGGTGGACAAGAACCTGGAAAACGGCGAAGACCCGGATGCCGGGGTGACCATGGGCCTGTACAGCTACCCGGTGCTGATGGCTGCCGACATCCTGATGTTCAACGCCAACAAGGTGCCGGTCGGGCGTGACCAGATCCAGCACGTGGAAATGGCCCGTGACATCGGCCAGCGCTTCAACCACCTGTTCGGCCAGGGCAAGGACTTCTTCGCATTGCCGGAGGCAGTGATCGAGGAAAGCGTGGCGACCCTGCCGGGCCTGGACGGGCGCAAGATGTCCAAGAGCTACGACAACACCATCCCGCTGTTCGCCAGTGCCAAGGAAATGAAGGACGCCATTTCGCGCATCGTCACCGACTCGCGCGCCCCCGGCGAAGCGAAAGACCCCGACAACGCCCACCTGTTCACCCTGTTCCAGGCCTTCTCGACGCCGGCACAATGCGCCGAGTTCCGCGAGGAACTGCTGCAGGGCCTGGGCTGGGGCGAGGCCAAGCAGCGCCTGTTCCAGCTGCTGGACGGCCAGCTGGCGGAGAAGCGCGAGTACTACCACCAGCTGATTGCCCGCCCGGCAGACCTGGAAGACATTCTGCTGGCCGGTGCCGCCAAGGCGCGCAAGATCGCCACGCCGTTCCTCGAACAACTGCGCGAGGCGGTTGGCCTGCGTTCGTTCCGCACCAATCTGCAAGCCAGCACCGAAGTGAAGAAAAAGGCCGCCAAGAGCGCGCGGTTCGTCAGCTTCCGTGATGAAGACGGCAGCTTCCGCTTCCGCCTGCTGGGCGCCGACGGTGAACAGTTGCTGCTGTCGCGCAGCTTCGCCGACGGCAAGAGCGCCGGTGCCGTGAGCAAACAGCTGCAACAAGGTGGCGAGGCAGATGTGCGCGTCGAGGGCCTGGGCTTCGGTCTGTGGCTGAACGGCGAACAGGTCGCCGACGGGCCGCAGTTCGACAACGCCGAGGCCCGTGATGCGGCCATCGAAAGCCTGCGTGTAGCCTTGGCGCCGCAACCAGACTGATGTGGGAGCGGGCGCGCCCGCGAAACAGGCGCCGCGGAGCATGGCACCGGCCTTGCCGGTGTTCGCGGGCACGCCCGCTCCCATAGACTGATTGCCATTAAGCGGGCCTGTCGCTACAGTGACGGCCCGTTTTTTGTTGCCCCGCTAACGAAATCATGACGCCCCTAGAACGATATCAAGCAGATCTGAAACGTCCCGACTTCTTTCATGATGCGGCGCAGGAAACTGCGGTGCGTCACCTGCAGCGCCTGTACGACGACCTGGTGCACGCGCAGAACAACAAGCCAGGCATGTTCGGCAAGCTGTTCGGCAGGAAGGAGCAGACCCCGGTCAAGGGCCTGTACTTCTGGGGTGGGGTAGGGCGCGGCAAGACCTACCTGGTCGATACCTTCTTCGAGGCGCTGCCGTTCAAGCAGAAGATGCGTACGCACTTCCACCGCTTCATGAAGCGTGTGCACGAGGAAATGAAAACCCTCAAGGGCGAGAAGAACCCGCTGACCATCATCGCCAAACGCTTCAGCGAAGAAGCCAAGGTAATCTGCTTCGACGAATTCTTCGTCTCGGACATTACCGACGCGATGATCCTCGGCACCTTGATGGAAGAGCTGTTCAAGAACGGCGTATCGCTGGTGGCGACATCCAACATCGTGCCGGACGGCCTGTACAAGGACGGCCTGCAGCGCGCGCGCTTCCTGCCAGCGATCGCCATGATCAAGCAGTACACCGAGGTGGTGAACGTCGACAGCGGGGTCGACTATCGCCTGCGTCACCTGGAACAGGCCGAACTGTACCACTACCCGCTCGATGAGGCGGCGCACCAGAGCCTGCGCGCCAGCTTCAAGGCATTGACCCCTGAGTGCACCCAGGCGGTCGAGAACGACGTGCTGATGATCGAGAATCGCCCGATCCAGGCCCTGCTGACCTGTGACGACGTGGCCTGGTTCGACTTCCGCGCCCTGTGCGATGGCCCGCGTAGCCAGAACGACTACATCGAGCTGGGCAAGATCTTCCATGCCGTGCTGCTGAGCAACGTCGAGCAGATGGGCGTCACCACCGACGACATCGCCCGGCGCTTCATCAACATGGTGGACGAGTTCTACGACCGCAACGTCAAGCTGATCATCTCGGCCGAGGTGGAGCTGAAGGACCTGTATACCGGCGGGCGCCTGGCCTTCGAGTTCCAGCGTACCCTGAGCCGGTTGCTGGAGATGCAGTCGCACGAATTCCTGGCGCGCGCGCACAAGCCGTAAAGATGCTTGGGGCCGCTTTGCGGCCCATCGCGACACCAGGCCGCTCCTACAGCAACAGCGTACCCGTAGGCGCGGCCTTGTGTCGCGATGGGCTGCAAAGCAGCCCCCTGGCCCTCAGGCCTCCTGCATGAACTGCTGCCGATACTGGTTCGGCGACAACTCCGTGTGCTGACGGAACAGCCGCGCGAAGAAACTGGCATCGTCATAGCCGACTTCGTAGCTGATGGTCTTGATGCTCTTGCGCGTACTCGACAGCAAGCCCTTGGCCGTCTCGATCCGCAGCCGTTGCAGGTAATGCAGCGGCTTGTCGCCGGTCGCTCCCTGGAAGCGGCGCATGAAGTTGCGGATGCTCATGCCGTGGTTGCGGGCCACGTCCTCGAAGCGGAACTTGTCGGCGAAGTGCTCCTCCAGCCAGTGCTGGATCTGCAGGATGATCAGGTCCTGATGCAGCTTCTGGCCGCCAAAGCCCATGCGCCCCGGGGTGTAGTTGCGCTGCACCTCGTAGAGGATGTCACGGGACACGGCGCGGGCCACGTTGGCGCCGCAGAAACGCTCGATCAGGTAGATGTACAGGTCGCAGGCCGAGGTGGTGCCGCCGGCGCAATACAGGTTGTCGGCGTCGGTCAGGTGCTTGTCCTGGTTCAGCCGGATCTTCGGGAAGCGCTCGGCAAAGCTGTTGAAGAAGCGCCAGTAGGTGGTCGCCTCCTTGCCGTCGAGCAGGCCGGACTCGGCCAGCCAGAATACACCGCTGGCCTCGGCGCACAGCACCGCGCCACGTGCATGCTGCTCGCGCAACCATGGCAGCACCTGTGGATAGCGCTGCAGCAAGTTGTCGAAATCGTCCCAGAAGGCCGGCAGGATGATCACGTCGGCATCGTCCAGGCCACCGTCGACCGGCAGCTGCACATTGCTGAAGCTGTCCACGGGCTGGCCGTCCGGGCTCACCAGGCGAATCTCGAACATGGGCTGCAGGCCCAGGCCAAGCTGCTTGCCATAGCGCAGGCTGGCGAGGTGGAAGAAGTCCTTGGCCTGCATCAGGGTCGAAGCGAACACCTTGTCAATGGCCAGGATGCTGACGCGCCGCAGCGACGCGGAGGGTTGGGTAAACATCATTGTCATTGTTCTTATAGGGTAGAGTGGTCAATCACCGGCTGGATCGTCTTATTTTTTGGCGATGCTGTCCAGCCTGTGCAACTGGGGGCCGCTGCGCGACCCCTTTCGGCTCAAGGCGCCGGGTTCGGCTGCTGCTGGTGAATTGCCTCGATCGCCGCCAGCAGCTCATCGCTCAGCTTCAGCTCCAGGCTGGCCAGGTTGCTGTCCAGCTGCGCGAGGCTGGTTGCGCCAATGATGTTGCTGGTCACGAACGGCTGCCGGGTGACGAATGCCAGGGCCATCTGCGCCGGGTCCAGGCCGTGCTCGTGGGCCAGCTGCACATAACGGCTGCAGGCGGCCACGGTCTGCGGGTTGGAATAGCGGGCAAAACGGCTGAACAGGGTCAGGCGCGCATTGGCTGGCCGCGCGCCGTTCTCGTACTTGCCCGAGAGCATGCCGAAGGCCAGCGGCGAGTAGGCCAGCAGGCCGCACTGCTCGCGGATGGCCACTTCCGCCAGGCCCACTTCGAAGCTGCGGTTGAGCAGGTTGTACGGGTTCTGGATCGACACCGCCCGCGGCCAGCCACGGCTCTCGGCCAACTGCAGGAACTTCATGGTGCCCCACGGTGTTTCGTTGGACAGGCCGATGTGGCGGATCTTGCCGGCACGCACCTGCTCGTCGAGCACTTCGAGGGTTTCTTCCAGCGGGGTGAAGTGGTCCTGTGGCAGGTGCTGGTAGCCCAGTTTGCCGAAGAAGTTGGTGCTGCGCTCCGGCCAGTGCAACTGGTACAGGTCGATGCGGTCGGTGTGCAGGCGCTTGAGGCTCTCGTCCAGCGCCGCGACGATGTGCTGGCGGTTGTGCTTGAGCTGGCCGTCGCGAATGTGGCTGATGCCGTTGCCCGGGCCGGCGACCTTGCTGGCCAGCAGCCAGTCGTCGCGATCACCCCTGGCGCGGAACCAGTTGCCGATGATGCGCTCGGTGGCAGCGTAGGTTTCGGGACGAGGCGGCACCGGGTACATTTCGGCGGTGTCGATGAAGTTGACCCCGGCGGCCTTGGCCCGGGCAATCTGCTCGAAGGCCTCGGCCTGGTCGTTCTGTTCGCCCCAGGTCATGGTGCCCAGGCACAGGGCGCTGACGTTGAGGTCGGTACGGCCGAGCTGGCGGTATTCCATCGGGTAGACACTCCTTGGCAATGAAAGCTCATCAAAGCAGGTTGAAAAATTTCGCGCAATCTGGATAATTCGGACCCTCTCCGTGTGGCGGAAGTGATGCACCACCACGCAGGAAGAACCCCGTCGAACGTTGGCGTGCCTGACCCGAGCCCCCAAAAGCGTCAGTGTTCGGCTGCGCGCTTGCCCTTGGCAAGCTGTGCACTATCCAGTAAGATTCGCCGTCTATTTTTCGCTGGGCGGCCTCTGAGGCTTTAGAGAATGAAAACTTTTACTGCTAAACCGGAAACAGTAAAGCGCGAGTGGTTCGTAGTCGACGCCGCTGGCCAGACCCTGGGTCGTCTGGCTACCGAAATCGCTAGCCGTCTGCGTGGCAAACACAAGCCAGAATACACCCCTCACGTTGACACCGGCGACTACATCGTCGTTATCAACGCCGAGCAGGTTCGTGTGACTGGTGCCAAGTCTTCCGACAAGATGTACTACTCCCACTCCGGTTTCCCGGGCGGTATCAAGGAAATCAACTTCGAGAAGTTGATCGCCAAGGCCCCTGAGCGTGTTATCGAAACTGCGGTCAAAGGCATGCTGCCGAAGAACCCGCTGGGTCGCGACATGTACCGCAAGCTGAAAGTGTACGCGGGTGCTGCTCACCCACACACTGCTCAGCAGCCTCAAGAACTGAAGATCTAACGGGATAGTTCATTATGTCGGCGACTCAAAACTACGGCACTGGCCGTCGCAAGACCGCAACCGCTCGCGTATTCCTGCGTCCGGGTACTGGTAACATTTCCATCAACAACCGTTCTCTGGACGTGTTCTTCGGTCGTGAAACCGCTCGCATGGTTGTTCGTCAGCCGCTCGAGCTGACCGAAACCGTCGAGAAGTTCGACATCTACGTCACCGTTTCCGGTGGTGGTGTCAGCGGTCAGGCCGGTGCGATCCGTCACGGTATCACCCGCGCTCTGATGGAATACGACGAAACCCTGCGTGGCGCTCTGCGTCGTGCTGGCTACGTCACCCGCGACGCTCGTGAAGTCGAGCGTAAGAAAGTGGGTCTGCGTAAAGCGCGTAAGCGTCCTCAGTACTCCAAGCGTTAATACCGCTTCGGCAGTCGAAAAAGCCCGGTTCCTTGGAACCGGGCTTTTTTTATGTCTTGAACTAACCTGTCAGCATGTCAGTGACCACTTGTCGCATAGACGCAGATCAAGCAAAGCGTGGGTAGGCGCCCTTGGTCGGGGTAATCACCTTGTCAGTGTGTGGATTTGTTTCTTACCATGGCGGCCAATTTTTAGTGCCACTGACACAACCTAAGTACAGGTCTGGTTCAACAGGCCAAGCAAGCTGATGGGAGAGGACTGAATGAGCAATGACGGCGTCAACGCAGGCCGGCGCCGCTTCCTCGTAGCCGCGACATCTGTAGTCGGGGCGGCGGGGGCAGTGGGGGCTGCGGTACCGTTCGTGGGGTCATGGTTTCCCAGTGCCAAGGCGAAAGCCGCAGGTGCACCGGTGAAGGTCAATATTGCCAAGGTCGAGGCCGGGCAGCAGATGGTGGCCGAGTGGCGGGGCCAGCCTGTGTTCATCGTGCGGCGAACGGATGAAATCCTTGGCAACCTGAAGAAAGTCGCTGGTGATTTGGCCGACCCCGAGTCCAAGGCGTCGGTACAGCCAACCTACGTTGACCCGCAGGTTCGTTCGATCAAGCCGGAAATCCTTATCCTCGTCGGGTTGTGCACGCACCTCGGCTGCTCACCCACCTTCCGCCCGGAAGTCGCGCCTGCCGACCTCGGCCCGAAATGGGTTGGTGGTTACTTCTGCCCTTGCCACGGCTCCCACTATGACCTGGCTGGTCGTGTCTACAAGTCGCAGCCGGCACCTCTCAATCTGCCCGTGCCACCGCACTCTTACGAGTCGGACGAGATCGTCGTCATCGGCGTTGACCAGGAGAACGCATGATGAGCAAGTTCATGGACTGGATTGATGCTCGCTTCCCCGCCACCAAGATGTGGGAAGACCACCTGAGCAAGTATTACGCACCCAAGAACTTCAACTTCCTGTACTTCTTCGGCTCCCTCGCGTTGCTGGTGCTGGTCAACCAGATCGTCACCGGCGTGTGGCTGACCATGAGCTTCACCCCCTCGGCGGAAGAGGCGTTCGCCTCGGTCGAGTACATCATGCGTGACGTGGAGTACGGCTGGATCCTGCGCTACCTGCACTCTACCGGTGCGTCGGCGTTCTTCATCGTGGTCTACCTGCACATGTTCCGCGGCCTGCTCTACGGCTCCTATCAGAAGCCGCGCGAGCTGGTATGGCTGTTCGGCATGCTGATCTACCTGGCGTTGATGGCTGAAGCCTTCATGGGCTACCTGCTGCCGTGGGGGCAGATGTCCTACTGGGGGGCCCAGGTGATCATCTCGCTGTTCGGTGCCATCCCGGTGATCGGTGGCGACCTCACCCAGTGGATTCGCGGTGACTACCTGATCTCGGGCATTACCCTGAACCGCTTCTTCGCCCTGCACGTCGTCGCCCTGCCGATCGTGATCCTCGGCCTGGTGGTGTTGCATATCCTTGCATTGCACGAAGTGGGTTCGAACAACCCTGATGGCGTCGACATCAAGAAGAAAAAGGACGAAAACGGCATCCCGCTGGACGGTATTCCGTTCCACCCGTACTACACCGTCAAGGATATTGTCGGGGTGGTGGTGTTCCTCTTTGTGTTCTGCGCCGTGGTGTTCTTCTTCCCGGAAATGGGCGGTTATTTCCTGGAAAAACCGAACTTCGAGCAGGCCAACGCCTTCAAGACCCCTGAGCACATCGCGCCTGTGTGGTACTTCACGCCGTTCTACGCGATCTTGCGTGCCGTGCCTGACAAGCTGATGGGTGTGATCGCCATGGGGGCAGCCATTGCCGTGTTGTTCGTGCTGCCATGGCTCGACCGCAGCCCGGTGCGCTCCATGCGCTACAAGGGCTGGATCAGCAAGCTCTTCCTGCTGGTGTTCTGCATTGCCTTCGTCATCCTCGGCGTGCTGGGCGTACTGGCGCCGACACCTGGGCGTACCTTGCTGTCGCAGGTGTGCACGGTGTTGTACTTCGCCTACTTCCTGCTGATGCCGTTCTATACAAGGCTCGAGAAGACCAAACCGGTTCCGGAAAGGGTGACTGGCTGATGAAAAAGTTGATTGCAGTATTTTTGCTGGCAGTGATGCCTGCCTTTTCCTTCGCGGCTGAAACCGGTGTGGAGCTGGACAAGGTCGACATCGACCTGAGCGACAAGGCCGCCATGCAGGACGGTGCGCGTACCTTTGCCAACTATTGCATGGGTTGCCACAGTGCCAAGTTCCAGCGTTACGAGCGGGTGGCCGATGACCTGGGCATTCCTCACGAACTGATGCTCGAAAAGCTGGTGTTCACCGGTGCCAAGATCGGTGACCACATGCAGATCGGCATGAAGCCCAGTGATGCCAAGACCTGGTTCGGTGCCGCACCGCCCGATCTCACCCTGGTGGCCCGGGTGCGCGGCACCGACTGGCTGTACACCTACCTGCGCAGCTTCTACGAAGACCCGGCGCGGCCATACGGGGTGAACAACAAGGTGTTCCCGAACGTGGGCATGCCCAACGTGCTGGTTGGCCTGCAGGGCAACCAGGTGATCGGTTGCAAGCAGGTGCAGACCGTGACCGATGGCAAGAAGCAGTTCGACCCGTTGACCGGCAGCCCGATCACCCATGAAGCCTGTGACCAGCTGACCATTACGCCGAATTCCGGTACCCTGACGACCGAGCAGTTCGACGAGAAGGTCAAGAACCTGGTGACCTTCCTGGCCTATTCGGCCAACCCGGTCAAACTGGAAAGCCAGCGCATCGGTACCTACGTGTTGCTGTACCTGGCTTTCTTCTTCGTATTCGCCTATTTGCTCAAGCGTGAATACTGGAAGGACGTGCACTGATCACGCAGTAGTTTCTGGTTGTTGAACGCGCCCGTGGAGGCCAGGCAGAACTGCCTGGCCGCCACGGGCGCGTTTTCATTTACAGTTTCACAAGCATCCCGTGCGAGGAGGCGCTACATGGGCGCAACCAACAGGTTAGCCTGCTATTCCGACCCCGCTGATCACTATTCTCACCGGGTACGCCTGGTGCTGGCCGAGAAGGGTATCAGCGTGCAGGTCATCGATGTCGAGCCCGGTCGCCTGCCGCCCAAGCTGGTTGAGGTGAACCCTTACGGGAGCGTGCCGACCCTGGTCGATCGTGACCTGGCGTTGTATGAATCCACCGTGGTGATGGAATACCTCGAGGAGCGTTATCCGCATCCGCCGCTGATGCCGGTATACCCGGTGGCGCGCGGTAACAGCCGTTTGCTGATGCACCGCATCCAGCGCGACTGGTGCGCCCTGGCCGATACCGTGCTCGATCCACGCAGCAGCGAGGCGGCCCGGAGCGAGGCGCGCAAGGCCCTGCGCGAAAGCCTGACCGGGGTCTCGCCGTTGTTCGGCGAGTTCGCCTGCTTCATGAGCGATGAGCAAAGCCTGGTCGATTGTTGTCTACTGCCCATACTCTGGCGTTTGCCGGTATTGGGTATCGAGTTGCCGCGGCAAGCCAAGCCGCTGCTGGATTACATGGAGCGGCAGTTCGCCCGCGAGCCTTTCCAGGCGAGCCTGTCCTCCGTAGAACGTGAAATGCGCAAGCTTTAAGGAGCCGTTGATGAACTCCAGTCGCCCCTATCTGGTTCGAGCACTGTACGAGTGGATCGTCGACAACGATTGCACCCCCCATATGCTGGTCAACGCCGAATACCCAAAGGTCCAGGTGCCGGACGGTTTCGCCAGCGATGGCCAGATTGTCTTGAATATCTCGCCAAACGCCGTGCGCAATCTGCACATGGATAACGATGCCGTCAGCTTCGAAGGTCGTTTCAGTGGCGTGGCTCATTCGTTGTTCGTGCCGTCTGGCGCGATCCTGGGCATATATGCCCGGGAAAATGGCCAGGGTATGGTCTTCGAGCTGGAGCCGTCGCAGGATGACATGCTCGACGACGAGGACGAAGTGCAGCCGGATGATGACGGCCCACCGGAAGGTGGCGGGCAGCCACCGCGCCCGAGCGGCCGACCAAGCCTCAAAGTGGTCAAGTAATGAAAAAGGCGACCTGTTCAGGTCGCCTTTTTTTTGCCGCCAATATCGGATTACAGGTCGCTGATGGTGCGAACCTGGTCCTTGTTGATGCGGGTGCGCTTGCCGTCGAGTTGCTGGAACTCGTAGAAACCGGTATCGGCGTCGTACTCCGGTACGTCGACCGTCTGGATTTCACGGCCGTCGTTGAGGGTGATCTGGCTAGGGGTTGAGCAGCCGGCCAGAGTGGCGAAGGTGCCGATCAGCAAGGCGGGCAGCAGCAGCTTTTTCATGCGGTGTTTCCTGGATATCCGAAAGGGGTGGAGCATTGTTGTTGCCTGCCATGGCCCTGTCGCCGGTTGCCGGCGAATAGGCCCATGGCAGGCAATGAATCAGTCGATGTACTCGAACAGCTTGACGATCTTCTGCACGCCCGACACGCCCTGCACCACGGCGGTAGCCGAGTTGGCCTCCTGCTGGGTTACCAGGCCGAGCAGGTAGACGATACCGTTTTCGGTAATGACCTTGATGCGCGAACTGGGCACGGCATTGTCGGTCAGCATCTGGGCCTTGATCTTGGTGGTCAGCCAGGCGTCATTGTTGCGCGCCAGGATGGAGGAGGGCTGCATGACCTGCAGCTCGTTGTGCACTTTCTTGACCCGCTGTACCTGGCTGGCGGTTTGCTCGGCGAGGCTCTTGAGGTCGGCGCGTGGAGTCTGGCCGGCCAGCAGGACGATACCGTTGTAGCTGGTGACCACGATGTGCGAGCCCTTGTCCAGGTCAGGGCTGGCCTTGGCGATGTTGACTGCCGCCTTGGTTTCGATCAAGGAGTCGTCGATCTTGCTGCCGATGGTGCGCGTGCCGCGATCATCTTCGATCGGCGAATTGCGGGTGGAGGTCAGTACCGAGCTGCAACCGGTGATGCTCAGGCACAGGGTCAAGGCCATCAGGCCGAGGCGCATAGGGGTCATTCTTCACTCCCGAACAGTTGGCTGTCGATCAGGTCGCAGAGGCAGTGGATCGCCAGCAGGTGGACTTCCTGGATACGCGCGGTAACCATCGAAGGTACGCGGATTTCCACGTCTTCGGGCAGCAGCAGCGAAGCCATGCCGCCGCCGTCGCGGCCAGTCAATGCTACGACAATCATTTCGCGGTCATGTGCGGCCTGGATCGCCTGGATCACGTTGGCCGAGTTGCCGCTGGTGGAGATTGCCAGCAGAACGTCGCCGGGCTGGCCCAGGGCGCGGATCTGCTTGGAAAAGACCTCGTTGTAGCTGTAGTCGTTGGCGATGGAGGTCAGGGTCGAGCTGTCGGTGGTCAGCGCGATGGCCGGCAGGCTCGGGCGCTCGCGCTCGAAGCGGTTGAGCAGTTCCGAGGAAAAGTGCTGGGCATCACCGGCCGAGCCGCCGTTCCCGCAAGCGAGCATCTTGCCCTCGTTGAGCAGCGCGTTGACCATGACCAGGCTGGCCTGCTCGATGTGCGGTGCCAGGATGTCCATTGCCTGTTGCTTGGTATCGATGCTGGCCTGGAACAGCCGGCGAATTCGGGATTGCATGTCCATCTGGTGACCTTAAGTAGGGCGGTGGCCGGCGCGACGCGCAACAAGGACCAGCCCGCGAAACATAGAGCAAAAAAATCGAAGTGGGTTCAGCATTCGAAGGCGTTTTTCAGCCATTGCAGCGGCCTGCCTGCGTGGTGGCTGCCCTGCAGGGCGACTACGTCGAAGCGGCAGGGGTGGTTGCCCCAGTGGGCCTGCTGCTGCAGGAACAGGCTGGCGGCGAGCACCAACCGTTTCTGCTTGCGCCCGTCGATACTGCCGAGGGCGCCACCGAAGCCCGCGTGCAACCGGTAGCGGACTTCGACGAATACTACTGTATCGGCGTCGAGCATGACCAGATCAAGCTCACCGCCTTTGCATCGCCAGTTGCGCGCCAGCAGGTGCAGACCCTGCCCTTGAAGGTACTCAAGGGCCTGGGTTTCTGCCGCCTGGCCGGCGTTGGTGGGCGATGCCGCGGCCATCAGCGAGGGGTGTCGGGCAGGCGCTTGACCTGGCCACCGGCGAACTCGGCCCAGGGCAGCTGGCGCTCGACACGCTGGCTGGCGTTCATGCTCAGGCTACCCGAAAGGCCCATTACCCGGTTGTCCGGCAGCGCTTTCAGCTGGCCCAGGCGCGGCGCCAGGCTATAGGCATCGACGCCCATGGCATACAGGCGGCCCAGGCTGCCGGCAGCCTGTGGCCATTGCTGCACCACCTGCTGGCGCAGGCTGTTGCTGGTGTCCAGCAGCCACGGCGTTTCGCAGAAGCGGATGCCGTTCATGTCGTTGTACTGGTTGACGTCGCCGCTGGCGCTGTACAGGTTCGAGGTGGCGTAGACCGGCACGTCACCGGCGTACTGGAAGTTCAGTGTCGGCTTGATCTGCTGCGCCTGTTGCGGGGTCGAGGCGAGGAAGATGAAGTCGATGTCCTGGCGGCGCGACGGCTGTGCGGCAATGCTGCCACCGACCGTGCTCTGCAGGCTCTTGGCGCGGCCTTCGCTCTGGCGCAGCTGGAACAGGTCGGCAATCTGCTGGGCCAGGGCGACCGGCTGGGCGATGCGCTCGGCGGCGAGCAGGGTGCCACCATTGCCTTCCCACTCCTGGCGGAAGGCGGCCAGCACGCGGTCACCCCATTCGCCGCTCGGTACCAGCGCCACGGCGCGCATCATGCCATCGGCGCGGGCACGGCGTGCCACTTCGCGGGCTTCGTCTTCGGCAGCCAGGCCGAACTGGAACAGCTGCGGCGGCGCCTTTTGCCCGGCATCGGCGTAGTTCAGCGCCAGGGTGGTGATTGGCAGTTGCGGTTTGCTGGCCAGCTGCTTAACCAGCGGTTTTTCCAGCGGGCCGATGACCAGTTGCACGCCAGCGGCCTGGGCCTGGCGATAGAAGTCGTCGAGCGAGCCGATGCGCGAGCTGTCGAACACCTGCACCGCGGGTGCTGGCTGGCCGGCTTGCTGGGCCTGGAAGTGCGCGGCCATGAAGCCGTCACGCAGGGCGCGGGCGACGCCGGCCAGCGGACCGTCCTGGGGCAGCAGCAGGGCGATCTTGGTCAACGGCTGGCTGGCCAGCTCCTTGAGCTTGGTCAGCGCCAGCGGCAGTTGCTGTGCCGCAGGGTGGCCCGGATGCTGCTTGACCCAGGCATCGATAGCGGCTTGTTGCTGCTCCAGGGTGCCGGCGCTTTTCACGGCGAAGGCCAGGCTGGTCCAGCCGGCCAGGGTCTGGTCGTTGACAGGCTGCTGCAGTTGCTCTGCCGGCAGCGAGGCGACCAGGGCCCAGATGGCGTCATGGTTGGCGCTGGCGGCCGGGCCGCTGAGCAGCGGGGCCAGCAGCACACGCTGCTGCGCGGCGGCCAGGGCCTGGCCATCGGCTTCGAGGGCGGCGGCGTGCACACTGTAGGTACGCACCTGCTGTTCTTCCGGCAGTTCGCCGACACGCTGCAGGCTGGGGTGGGCCAGGGCTGTCAGCGCCGCCTTGGGCTGGTTGCGGCTCATCGCCAGTTCGGCACCGAGGGTGCTGGCGAACACCTGCTGGGCCGGTTTCAGTGGGTCCAGCGGCACCTGCTCGAGAATGCGTGCGGCGCGCGGGAAGTCCTTCTGCTTGTAGGCCAGGTCGGCCGCGCTCAGGCGCAGCAGGGCCGCGTCTTCTGCAGACTTGCTGGATGCGGCCTTTTCGAGCAGTTGCTCGATGCTGGCGTCCGGGGTGCGTGGCAGTTCGCCCAGGCTGGATGAGGGCGAGCTGGCGCAGGCTGCCAGCAGGGCAGCCAGGCAGAGGGCTGTGAACAGCCGCAGGCAAGCGATCATGTAAAGGTCCTGTTACTCGATCAAGGTGGCCGGCAATTGTACCCAAGCGCTGGCCGGGGCGCGATGTTGCCGTGTCGATCCTTCACTATAGGTGGCCTGCCACTGGTCGCCGGCGAAGTTCTTTGCGACCTGTTGCAGGCGCTCGGGCTACAATGGCGGCTTTGATCCGGACGACAGGTGTACGCAGTGACTGATGTGCCAGGGGCTTCGAAATCCACCGTGGGGACGCTGTATGTGGTCGCCACCCCGATCGGCAACCTCGACGACATGAGCGCCCGGGCGCTGAAAGTGCTGGCGGACGTGGCCCTGATCGCGGCCGAAGATACCCGTCATTCGGTCCGCCTGCTGCAGCACTTTGGCATCGACACGCCGCTGGCGGCCTGTCATGAACACAACGAGCGTGACGAGGGCGGGCGTTTCCTTGCCAAGCTGCTGGCCGGCGAGGATGTGGCGCTGGTGTCCGACGCGGGTACGCCGCTGATCTCCGATCCGGGCTATCACCTGGTGCGCCAGGCGCGCGCGGCGGGGGTCAACGTGGTACCGGTGCCGGGTGCCTGCGCCCTGATCGCCGCCTTGTCGGCGGCCGGCCTGCCGTCGGACCGCTTCATCTTCGAAGGCTTTCTGCCGGCCAAGGCGGCGGGGCGGCGGGCGCGCCTGGAGCAGGTAAAGGAAGAGCCGCGCACGTTGATCTTCTATGAGGCACCGCACCGCATCCTGGAATGCCTCGAGGACATGGAGGCGGTATTCGGCGGCGAGCGCCCGGCGTTGTTGGCGCGCGAGCTGACCAAGACCTTCGAGACGCTCAAGGGCTTGCCCCTGGCTGAGCTGCGCGCCTTCGTGGCCGGCGACAGCAACCAGCAGCGCGGCGAATGCGTGGTGTTGGTCGGTGGCTGGAGTGCGCCCGAGGGCGAGCAGGCGATCAGTGCCGAGGCGCAGCGGGTGCTCGGGCTGCTGCTGGCCGAGTTGCCGCTCAAGCGGGCGGCGGCGCTGGCTGCGGAAATCACCGGGGTGCGCAAGAACCTGCTGTATCAATTTGCCCTGGAAAAGCAGAAGGCCGAGTAGTGGCACATTGATATAAATGCCGGTATTGCTTGTTCTTGGGCGCGCCTGCCGTTAATCTTGACGGCGGAGAGTCGATCGGACAGTCGCTGCCTGTTTTTGTTCCACAAGGACAGGGGGAGGAAAGTCCGGGCTCCATAGGGCAGAGTGCCAGGTAACGCCTGGGAGGCGCGAGCCTACGGAAAGTGCCACAGAAAATAACCGCCTAAGCACTTCGGTGCCGGTAAGGGTGAAAAGGTGCGGTAAGAGCGCACCGCACGGCTGGCAACAGTGCGTGGCTAGGTAAACCCCACTCGGAGCAAGACCAAATAGGGTTCCATCAGGCGTGGCCCGCGTCGGAACCGGGTAGGTTGCTAGAGGCGTCCAGTGATGGCCGTCGTAGAGGAATGACTGTCCTCGACAAAACCCGGCTTACAGATCGACTCTCCACCTTCCTTCCCTGCTTGATTCGATAGCAGATGCTCTCTGGTAATACCGAAAAGATCTTACTCTTCATAAATCACTTTAACTTCGAACTCCACTGGCTTGTGTGGGTTTGATTTTTCTTGTGTTTTTTTCTCCTCGGCAGTCCTTCCCCCTTCCTTTAATGCGCTAAATCTCGGTCCTGTAAGGCTTTTCCTTCCGAACGTGCCTTGACGGTGCTGCGGGCGGATTCCTATAGTGTGCGCAAGTGGCAGAAAGTGGGATGAAGTGGGTTTTCTGGCACAAAAAAGATAACATTGTGGGGAATCGCAGCCGTGTTCCGCGGAGCCAACGCCGTCAGCCTCGATGCCAAGGGACGTCTCGCCATGCCGAGCCGGTACCGTGACGAGCTCGATTCGCGTTGCAATGGTCAGCTGATCGTGACCATCGACGCCGTTGACCCCTGCTTGTGTGTTTATCCCCTCGATGAGTGGGAACAGATAGAAGCCAAGTTGCGTGCCTTGCCATCGTTGCGTGAGGAAAACCGCCGTCTGCAGCGCTTGCTGATCGGCAATGCGGTTGACCTGGAGCTCGATGGCAGCGGGCGTTTCCTGGTGCCGCCCCGTTTGCGTGAGTACGCCAAGCTCGACAAGAAGGCGATGCTGGTGGGGCAACTGAACAAATTCCAGCTGTGGGATGAAGATGCCTGGAACGCGGTTTCGGCAGCCGACCTCGCAGCTATTCAACAACCGGGTGCCATGCCCGACGAATTGCGTGACCTGATCCTGTGACCATAGATAGCGGCTTCAACCACATTACCGTCCTGCTCGACGAGGCTGTCGAGGCATTGGCCCTGCGCGCCGACGGTTGCTATCTGGACGGCACCTTCGGCCGTGGCGGACACAGCCGGCTGATTCTCAGCAAGCTCGGGCCGCAAGGGCGGCTGCTGGGGTTCGACAAGGATCCACAGGCGATTGCCACCGGGCAAGCGCTGGCGGCCGAAGACGGCCGCTTTGTCATTGTGCAGCGCAGCTTTGCCGAGCTGGGCGCGGAAGTGGCCGAGCGCGGCCTGCATGGCAAGGTCAGCGGCGTGTTGCTGGACCTGGGCGTGTCCTCGCCGCAGCTGGATGACCCGCAGCGGGGCTTCAGCTTCCTCAATGATGGCCCGCTGGACATGCGCATGAACCCGGACCAGGGCATCAGCGCCGCCGAATTCATCGCCACCGCGCCCGAAGAAGAAATCGCCCGGGTATTCAAGGAATACGGCGAAGAGCGTTTCGCCAAGCGCATGGCTCGCGCCGTGGTGCTGCGCCGCGAACAGCAGCCGTTCACCCGCACCGGCGACCTTGCCGAAGTGCTGAAGGTGGCCAACCCGGCCTGGGAGAAGGGCAAGAACCCGGCGACCCGTGCCTTCCAGGGCTTGCGCATCCATGTCAATAACGAACTCGGTGACCTCGAAACAGGCCTCGAGGCCGCGATCGACGCGCTGGAGGTGGGCGGTCGCCTGGCGGTGATCAGTTTCCACTCGCTGGAAGACCGTATCGTCAAACTGTTCATGCGCAAGCTGGCCAAGGGCGAGGCAGACAACCTGCCGCGCAACCTGCCGGTGCAGCACAAGGCCTTCGAGCCGAAAATCAAGCTTGTCGGCAAGGCCCAGTTCGCCTCCGACGCCGAGCTCAAGGCCAACCCGCGGGCGCGCAGCGCCGTGATGCGGGTCGCGGAGAAGCTGCGGTGAGCAGGTTGTTTGCCAAACCTTTGCCAGGCGGAAGCTTCCTGATGCTTCTGCTGTTCGTTGCCGTGCTGGTTTCGGCGATCGCCGTGTCCTACAGCGCGCACTGGAACCGCCAGTTGCTCAACACCCTGTATGGCGAATTGAACGAGCGCGACAAGGCCCAGGCCGAGTGGGGCCGGCTGATCCTCGAGCAAAGCACCTGGACGGCTGCCAGTCGTATCGAAAGCCTGGCTTCCGAGCAGCTGAAAATGCGTGTGCCCTCCGCTGACGAAGTACGGATGGTGGCGCCATGATGAAGCTCGAAGGCGCACTGTACCCCTGGCGCTTCCGCGTGGTGATCGCCTTGCTGGCGATCATGGTCGGTGCCATCTGCTGGCGCATCATCGACCTGCAGGTGGTCGACCGGGACTTCCTCAAGGGGCAGGGCGATGCGCGCAGCCTGCGGCACATCCCTATCCCGGCACACCGCGGCCTGATCACTGACCGCAATGGCGAACCGCTGGCGGTCAGTACCCCGGTCACTACCCTGTGGGCCAACCCCAAGGAAATGCAGGCGTCCAAGGACCGCTGGCCGCAGCTGGCCGCAGCACTGGGGCAGAACCCGCAGCAGCTGATCGAGCGCCTGACCCAGCAGGCGAACAAAGAGTTCATCTACCTGGTCCGTGGCCTGACCCCGGAGCAGGGCCAGCACGTGCTCGACCTGAAAGTCCCCGGTGTATATGGCCTGGAAGAATTCCGCCGCTTCTACCCGGCCGGTGATGTCACCGCGCACATGGTCGGCTTCACCGACCTCGACGACCACGGCCGCGAAGGGGTGGAGCTGGCCTATGACGAGTGGCTGGCCGGCGTGCCCGGCAAGCGGCAGGTGATCAAGGACCGGCGCGGCCGGCTGATCAAGGACATCCAGGTCACCAAGAACGCCAAGGCCGGCAAGACCTTGGCGTTGTCGATAGACCTGCGCCTGCAGTACCTGGCCACCCGGGAACTGCGCAACGCCATTGCCGAACAGGACGCCAAGGCCGGCAGCCTGGTGATCATGGACGTCAAGACCGGTGAAGTCCTGGCCATGGTCAACCAGCCGACCTACAACCCCAACAACCGCCGCAGCATGTTCCCCGCGGCCATGCGTAACCGGGCGATCATCGACGTGTTCGAGCCGGGCTCCACGGTCAAGCCGATTTCCATGAGCGCGGCACTGCAGAGTGGCCGCTGGAAACCGACCGACAAGGTCGAGGTGTACCCGGGTAGCCTGCAGATCGGTCGCTACACCATCAAGGACGTGTCCAAGAGCGAGGGGCCGATCCTCGACCTGACCGGCATCCTGATCAACTCCAGTAACGTCGGCATGAGCAAGATCGCCTTCGATATCGGCGGCGAGGCCATCTACCGGGTCATGTCCCAGGTCGGCCTGGGCCAGTACACCGGCCTTGGCTTCCCGGGTGAACGGGTCGGCAACCTGCCCAACCACCGCGAATGGCGCAAGGCCGAGACTGCGACCTTGTCCTATGGCTATGGCGTGTCGGTCACCGCCCTGCAGTTGGTGCACGCCTACGCGGCGCTGGCCAACGACGGCAAGATGGTGCCGCTGTCGATCCTCAAGGTCGACAAGGCACCGGAAGCGGTGCAGGCCATACCGAAGGAAACCGCCGAAACCATCCAGGGCATGCTGCAGCAGGTGATCGAAGCGCCACGCGGCGTATTCCGCGCGCAGGTGCCGTTCTATCACGTGGCCGGCAAGTCCGGTACCGCGCGCAAGGCCACCGTGGGTTCCAAGGGCTACACCGAGAACGCCTACCGCTCGCTGTTCGCCGGCTTCGGGCCGATGAGCGACCCGCGCTACGCCATCGTCGTGGTCATCGACGAACCGGGCAAGGGCGGCTACTTCGGTGGCCTGGTTTCGGCACCGGTGTTCAGCAAGGTCATGTCCGGCACCCTGCGCCTGATGAACGTGCCGCCGGACAACCTGCCGCCACCAGCCCCCGTCGAACAATCGCAAGTCAATGCCGCAGCAGCCGCCAAGGGAGGGCGTGGATGATGACAATGCCATTGAGCAAGCTTTTCGCCCACGCCAGCCGTGACCCGCTGATCCGTGAACTGAGCCTGGACAGCCGCAACGTGCGCCCGGGTGACCTGTTCCTGGCCGTGCCGGGCGCCAAGGTCGATGGCCGCGCGCATATTGCCGATGCCCTGGCCCGGGGCGCTGCCGCCGTTGCCTACGAAGAGCAGGGGGCCAACGTGCTGCCGCTGACCGAGGTGCCGCTGATCCCGGTCAAAGGCCTGGTCGCCCAGTTGTCGGATATCGCTGGCCGATTCTATGGCGAACCGAGCCGTCAGCTCGACCTGGTCGGCGTCACCGGCACCAACGGCAAGACCAGCGTCACCCAGCTGGTGGCCCAGGCCCTGGACGCGCTCGGCCAGCGCTGCGGCCTGATTGGCACCCTGGGTACCGGCTTCTACGGTGAGCTGCAGAGCGGTCGCCTGACCACGCCGGACCCGATCGCCGTGCAGTCGACGCTAAACGACCTGAAAAAGGCCGGTGCCAAGGCCGTGGCCATGGAGGTTTCCTCCCACGCCCTGGAACAGGGCCGCGTCGCCGCGCTGGAGTTCGACATCGCGGTCATGACCAACCTGTCTCGCGACCACCTGGACTATCACGGCAGCATGGAGGCCTACGAGGCCGCCAAGGCCAAGTTGTTCGCCTGGCCAAGCCTGCGCTGCCAGGTGGTTAACCTGGACGATGCCTTCGGCCGTCGCCTGGCCGACGACTTCGCCCGCCGCCCGAGCTTCGACCATGTCGAGACCCGGCTGCTCAGCTACAGCCTGGAAAACCCGGACGCCTCGCTGTTCTGCCGGGAAGCGCTGTTCAACGATGATGGCGTGCGGGCCACGCTGGTCACTGCCCAGGGTGAGCGTACCCTGCGCAGCCAGCTGCTGGGCCGCTTCAACCTCAGCAACATGCTCGCCGCCGTGGCCACGTTGCTGGCGCTGGACTATGCGCTGGACGAGATTCTCGAAGTCACCCCGCAACTGCAGGGGCCGGTGGGCCGCATGCAGCGCCTGGGGGGCGGCGACAAGCCGCTGGTAGTGGTGGATTACGCACACACCCCGGACGCCCTGGAGAAGGTGCTCGAAGCCCTGCGCCCGCACGCGCACGGCAAGCTGCTGTGCCTGTTCGGCTGCGGCGGTGATCGTGATCGTGGCAAGCGCCCGCTGATGGCCGAGGTGGCCGAGCGCCTGGCCGACCGCGTGCTGGTCACCGACGACAACCCACGTAGCGAAGACCCGCTGCGCATCTTCGACGACATTCGCCCCGGTTTCGCCAAGCCTGCCAAGGTCGAGTTCGTCGCCGGTCGCGGCAATGCCATTGCGCACCTGATCGCCAGCGCCGCTGCCGACGACGTGGTCGTCCTGGCAGGCAAGGGGCACGAGGATTACCAGGAGATCAATGGCCAGCGCCATGACTTCTCCGACCTGATCGAAGCCGAGAAGGCACTTGCAGCCTGGGAGGCGCCACATGCTTAAGCCGATGTCACTCAGCCAGCTGACCACAGCACTGGGTGGTCAGCAATTGGGCGCAGACGCCACGTTCACCGGGGTCAGTATCGACAGCCGTAGTGTTACTGCCGGGCAACTGTTCGTCGCCCTGGCCGGCCCGCGTTTCGATGGCCATGACTACCTGGCCGATGTGAAGGCCAAGGGCGCTGTCGCGGCGCTGGTCGAGCGCGAAGTGCCCGACGTCGACCTGCCCCAGCTGCGGGTGGCCGACTGCCGCCTGGCCCTCGGCCAGCTTGGCGCGCTGAACCGTGCAGCTTTCGACAAGCCGGTGGTGGCCATTACCGGCTCCAGCGGCAAGACCACGGTCAAGGAGATGCTGGCCAGCATCCTGCGTACCCGTGGCCTGGTGCACGCCACCCGCGGCAACCTGAACAACGACCTCGGCGCACCGCTGACCTTGCTGGAAATCGCCCCGGAGCACAGCGCCGCCGTGATCGAACTGGGCGCCTCGCGCATTGGCGAGATCCGCTACACCGTCGGCCTGACCCGACCGCAGGTGGTCATTATCAACAACGCCGGTACCGCCCACGTTGGCGAGTTCGGTGGCCCGGAGAAGATCGTCGAGGCCAAGGGCGAAATTCTCGAGGGCCTGGGCAAGGGTGGCACGGCCATCCTCAACCTGGCCGACAAGGCGTTCGGGATCTGGCGCAAGCGCGCCGGTGACCACCGCGTTATCAGCTTTGCCCTGGACAACCCGGAGGCCGACTTCCACGCCAGTGGCATCGGCCGTGATGCCCGTGGCTGCCCTTCGTTCACCTTGCACGGGCCTGACGGCAGCGTGCCGGTGCAGCTGAACCTGCTGGGTACCCATAACGTCAGCAACGCCCTGGCTGCTGCCGCTGCCGCGCATGCCGTCGGTCTGAGCCTGGACGGTATCGCCGCCGGCCTGGCCGCGGTGCAGCCGGTCAAGGGCCGCACCGTGGCGCAGCTCGCGGCGAATGGCGTGCGCGTGATCGATGACAGTTACAACGCAAATCCCACCTCCATATGCGCGGCCATTGATATACTCGCCGGCTTTTCCGGGCGCACCGTCCTGGTGCTTGGGGATATCGGCGAACTGGGGCAATGGGCGGAAGAAGGCCACCGTCAGGTGGGCGCCTACGCATGTGGCAAGGTCGACGCCCTGTATGCCGTAGGCGCCAACATGGCGCACGCGGTACGGGCATTCGGCGCCAATGGTCGCCATTTCGCTACACAAGCTGAGCTGATCGACGCGGTTCGCGCCGAAAACGCCAGCGACACCACTATCTTGATCAAGGGCTCGCGCAGCGCTGCGATGGAAAACGTCGTGGCGGCTTTGTGCGGTGCCAGCGGGGAGAAACATTAATGCTGCTGCTGTTGGCCGAGTATCTGCAACAGTTCCACAAAGGCTTCGCGGTCTTCCAGTACCTGTCCCTGCGCGGGATCCTCGGTGTACTGACCGCGTTGTCGCTGGCGCTGTGGCTGGGGCCGTGGATGATCCGTACCCTGCAAATCCGCCAGATCGGCCAGGCCGTACGTAACGACGGCCCGCAATCGCACCTGTCCAAGTCCGGCACCCCGACCATGGGTGGCGCGCTGATCCTGTCTGCCATTGCCGTCAGCACCCTGCTGTGGGCCGACCTGACCAACCGCTACGTGTGGGTGGTGCTGACCGTGACCCTGGCGTTCGGAGCAATCGGCTGGGTCGACGACTACCGCAAGGTCATCGAGAAGAACTCGCGGGGCCTGCCGAGCCGCTGGAAGTACTTCTGGCAGTCGGTGTTTGGCCTGGCTGCAGCGGTGTTCCTGTACCAGACCGCGCCGACCAGCGTCGAGACCACGCTGATCCTGCCGTTCGTCAAGGATGTCACCATCCCGCTGGGCATCGGTTTCGTCGTGCTGACCTACTTCGTCATCGTCGGCTCGAGCAACGCGGTCAACCTCACCGACGGCCTCGATGGCCTGGCGATCATGCCGACGGTGATGGTCGGCGGTGCCCTGGGCATCTTCTGCTACCTGTCGGGTAACGTGAAGTTCGCCGAATACCTGCTGATCCCCTACGTGCCAGGGTCCGGCGAACTCATCGTGTTCTGCGGCGCCCTGATCGGTGCCGGCCTGGGCTTCCTGTGGTTCAACACCTACCCGGCGCAGGTGTTCATGGGCGATGTCGGCGCACTGGCGCTGGGCGCTGCGCTGGGCACCATCGCGGTGATCGTGCGCCAGGAAATCGTGCTGTTCATCATGGGGGGCGTGTTCGTCATGGAAACCCTGTCGGTGGTGATCCAGGTCGCCTCCTTCAAGTTGACCGGCAAACGCGTGTTCCGCATGGCACCGATCCACCACCACTTTGAACTCAAGGGCTGGCCAGAGCCACGGGTGATCGTCCGCTTCTGGATCATCACCGTGATCCTGGTGCTGATCGGCCTGGCAACCCTGAAACTGAGGTAGATGAGCGTGTCTTTGATCGCTTCCGACCAATTCCGCATCGTTGTCGGCCTCGGCAAGAGCGGCATGTCCCTGGTTCGCTTCCTGGCGAGCCGGGGCATTGCCTTTGCGGTCGCCGACACCCGCGAGCAACCGCCGGAACTGGACACCCTGCGCCGTGATTACCCGCAGGTGGAAGTGCGCTGTGGTGAACTGGACGTGGACTTCCTGTGCCGTGCCAGCGAGCTGTACGTGAGCCCCGGCCTGGCCCTGGCCACCCCGGCCCTGCAGCAGGCGGCAGCGCGTGGCGTGAAGCTGTCCGGCGACATCGAGTTGTTCGCCCGCCATGCCAAGGCGCCGATCATTGCCATCAGTGGCTCCAATGCCAAGAGCACCGTGACTACCCTGGTCGGCGACATGGCGGCCAAGGCCGGCAAGCGTGTCGCGGTCGGTGGCAACCTGGGTACCCCGGCGCTGGACCTGCTGGGCGACGAGGTCGAGTTGTACGTGCTCGAACTGTCCAGCTTCCAGCTGGAAACCACCGACCAGCTCAACGCTGAAGTGGCGACCGTGCTGAACATCAGCGAAGACCACATGGACCGCTACAGCGGCCTGCCGGCCTACCACCTGGCCAAGCACCGGATCTTCCGTGGGGCACGCCAGGTCGTGGTCAATCGCCAGGACGCGCTGAGCCGACCGCTGCCGGTGGAAGGCCGCCCATGCTGGACTTTCGGCCTCAACCAGCCGGACTTCAAGGCCTTCGGCCTGCGTGAAGTCGACGGCGAGAAATACCTGGCGTTCGAGTTCCAGCTGCTGATGCCGGTGCGCGAGCTGAAGATTCGTGGCGCCCACAACCAGAGCAACGCGCTGGCCGCCCTGGCCCTGGGGCACGCTGCCGGCCTGCCGTTCGAGCCCATGCTCGAAGCCTTGCGCGAGTTCACCGGCCTGGCCCACCGTTGCCAGTGGGTCCGCGAGCGCAACGGGGTGAACTGGTACGACGATTCCAAGGCCACCAACGTCGGCGCCGCCCTGGCTGCCATCGAAGGCCTGGGGGCCGATATCCAAGGCAAGCTGGTGCTGATTGCCGGTGGTGATGGCAAGGGCGCCGATTTCGCCGCGCTGCGCGCGCCGGTCCAGCGCTTCTGCCGCGCCGTGGTGCTGCTTGGCCGTGACGCCGAGCGCCTGGCCGAAGCCCTCGGCGATGGCGTGCCGCTGCTGCGGGTCAAGACCCTCGACGATGCCGTACAGCAATGCGCCGACCTGGCCCAGGCGGGTGATGCCGTGCTGCTGTCGCCGGCGTGCGCCAGCCTCGACATGTTCCGCAACTTCGAAGAACGCGGGCGCCTGTTCGCCCAGGCGGCAGGAGGTCTTGCATGATCTTCGGCATTCTCAAGCCGTACCCGTCGCCGCTGATCAGCGGCCGGGGCATCGACCTGGACTTCCCGATGCTGGCCGGCTGCCTGGCACTGCTGGGCCTGGGCCTGGTGATGATCACCTCGGCCTCCTCGGAAGTGGCGGCGGTGCAGTCGGGCAACCCGCTTTACCACATGTTCCGCCACCTGGTGTACGTGTTCCTCGGCCTGGTGGCCTGTGGCGCGACCATGATGGTGCCGATCGCCACCTGGCAGCGCATGGGCTTCATGATGCTGCTGGGCGCCTTCGGTTTGCTGGTGCTGGTGCTGGTACCGGGTATCGGTCGTGAAGTGAACGGTTCCATGCGCTGGATCGGCTTCAGCTTCTTCAATGTGCAGCCCTCGGAAATTGCCAAGGTGTTCGTGGTCGTGTACTTGGCCGGCTACCTGGTACGTCGGCAGACCGAAGTGCGTGAAACCTGGATGGGCTTCTTCAAGCCGTTCATCGTGCTGCTGCCCATGGCTGCCCTGTTGCTGATGGAGCCGGACTTCGGCGCCACCGTGGTGATGATGGGCGCGGCGGCGGCCATGTTGTTCCTTGGCGGTGTCGGGCTGTTCCGCTTCAGCCTGATGGTGGTGCTGGCGGTGGTGGCAGTGTTCGTCCTGGTACAGGCCCAGCCTTACCGCATGGCGCGCCTGATCACCTTTACCGACCCGTGGTCCGATCAGTTCGGCTCGGGCTACCAGCTGACCCAGGCGCTGATTGCCTTTGGCCGTGGCGAATGGCTGGGCGTTGGCCTGGGCAACAGCGTGCAGAAGCAGTTCTACCTGCCGGAAGCGCACACCGACTTCGTGTTCTCGGTCCTCGCCGAAGAGCTCGGCGTGGTCGGTTCGCTGCTGACCATCGCGCTGTTCGTGTTCGTCACCGTGCGGGCCTTGTATATCGGCCTGTGGGCCGAGAAAGCCAAGCAGTTCTTTGCCGCCTATGTCGCATTCGGGCTGGCGTTCCTGTGGATCGGCCAGTTCCTGATCAACATCGGGGTGAACGTCGGCCTGCTGCCGACCAAGGGCCTGACCCTGCCATTCCTCAGTTATGGCGGTAGCTCGCTGGTGATCTGCTGTGCCTGCGTCGGCCTGTTGCTGCGCATCGAGTGGGAAAGCCGCACGCACCTGGGCAGCGAGGAACACGAATTCAGCGAAAGCGATTTTGCCGAGGAGACCAGTCATGGCCGCTGACGGCAAGAACGTACTGATCATGGCCGGCGGTACCGGTGGCCACGTGTTCCCGGCGCTGGCCTGCGCCCGTGAGTTCCAGGCCCGCGGTTACAGCGTGCACTGGCTGGGTACCCCGCGTGGCATCGAGAACGAGCTGGTGCCCCAGGCGGGCCTGCCGTTGCACCTGATCCAGGTCAGCGGCCTGCGCGGCAAGGGCAAGCTGTCATTGCTCAAGGCACCGTTCACCCTGGTCAAGGCCGTGCTGCAGGCCCGGCGCATCATCCGCCAGCTCAAGCCGGTGTGCGTGCTGGGCTTTGGTGGCTACGTGACCGGCCCTGGCGGCGTGGCCGCGCGGCTGTGTGGCGTGCCGCTGGTGATCCACGAGCAGAACGCTCGTGCCGGTACCGCCAATCGGTTGCTGGTGCCACTCTCGGCGCGGGTCTGCGAAGCTTTCCCGAACACCTTCGAGGCCAGCGACAAACGCCGCACCACCGGCAACCCGGTGCGCCCGGAGCTGTTCATGGACGCGCAACGCGCGCCCCTGGCCGAACGCCGTGCCCGCCTGTTGGTGCTCGGCGGCAGCCTGGGTGCGGAACCATTGAACAAATTGTTGCCTAAGGCCCTGTCCGAAGTGCCCGCCGCGCTGCGGCCAGAGGTGTTCCACCAGGCCGGCAAGCAACATGCGCCGATTACCGCCGAGCGTTACCGCGAGGCCGGTGTCGAGGCTCAGGTAGAGCCCTTCATCAAGGACATGGCCCAAGCCTATGGCTGGGCCGACATGGTGGTGTGCCGGGCCGGTGCCCTGACCGTCAGCGAGCTGGCGGCAGCGGGCCTGCCTTCGATGCTGGTGCCGTTGCCCCACGCCATCGACGACCACCAGACCCACAACGCCCAATATCTGGCCCGGGAAGGTGCTGCCTTCCTCATGCCACAAGCGACAACTGGCGCAGCGCAGCTCGCTGAACGCCTGAACGAGGTGCTGATGCAACCCGAGAAACTCAACGTCATGGCAGGCACCGCGCGGCGCCTGGCCAAACCTGCTGCAACCAGCACCGTGGTCGATATCTGCCTGGAGGTGGCCCATGGTTGAGAGCCAGAAAGCCATGCCCCAGCCGAAAATGGGCCGTATCCGCCGTATTCACTTCGTCGGTATCGGCGGCGTGGGCATGTGTGGCATCGCCGAAGTGTTGCTGAACCTGGGCTATGAAGTGTCCGGTTCCGACCTGAAAGCCTCGCCGGTTACCGAGCGCCTGGAGTCGTTCGGCGCCGAGATCTTCGTCGGCCACCGCGCCGAGAACGCCGCCACCGCCGATGTACTGGTGGTGTCCAGTGCGATCAACCCGGCCAACCCGGAAGTCGCCACTGCGCTGGAACGGCGCATTCCGGTGGTACCGCGTGCCGAAATGCTCGCCGAACTGATGCGTTACCGCCATGGCGTGGCCGTTGCCGGTACCCACGGCAAGACCACCACCACCAGCCTGCTGGCCTCGGTATTCGCCGCCGGCGGCCTCGACCCGACCTTCGTCATCGGTGGCCGCCTGACGGCTGCCGGGACCAACGCCCAGCTGGGCACCAGCCGCTACCTGATCGCCGAAGCAGACGAAAGCGACGCCAGCTTCCTGCACCTGCAGCCGATGGTGGCCGTGGTCACCAATATCGATGCCGACCACATGGCAACCTACGAAGGTGACTTCAACAAGCTGAAGAAAACCTTCGTCGAGTTCCTGCACAACCTGCCGTTCTACGGCCTGGCCGTGATGTGCCTGGACGACCCGGTGGTGCGCGAGATCCTGCCGCAGGTCAAGCGCCCGACCGTGACCTACGGATTCAGCGAAGAAGCCGACGTGCGCGCCATCAATGTGCGCCAGCAGGGCATGCAGACCCATTTCACCGTGCTGCGGCGTGACCGCGAGCCGCTGGAAGTGTCGGTGAACATGCCTGGCAATCACAACGTGCTCAATGCCTTGGCCACCATCGCCATCGCCACTGACGAAGGCATCAGCGACGAGGCCATCGTCCAGGGCCTGTCCGGCTTCCAGGGCGTCGGTCGGCGCTTCCAGGTGTACGGCGAACTGCCGGTCGAAGGCGGCAGCGTGATGCTGGTCGACGACTACGGTCACCACCCGACCGAAGTGGCGGCAGTGATCAAGGCCGTGCGCGGTGGCTGGCCAAGCCGCCGCCTGGTGATCGTCTACCAGCCGCACCGCTACAGCCGCACCCGCGACCTGTACGACGATTTCGTCCAGGTGCTGGGCGATGCCAACGTGCTGCTGTTGATGGAAGTCTACCCGGCAGGCGAAGAGCCGATCCCCGGTGCCGACAGCCGCCAGCTGTGCCACAGCATCCGCCAGCGCGGCAAGCTGGACCCGATCTACATCGAACGTGGCGTCGAGCTGGCGCCACTGGTCAAGCCACTGCTGCGCGCTGGCGACATCCTGATCTGCCAGGGTGCCGGTGATGTCGGCGGGCTGGCCCCGCAATTGATGAAAAGCCCGCTGTTCGCAGGCGCCAAGCAGGAGAAGTCGAAATGACCAGCGCCTACGCAAAACTGCACTCGACCCTGGACGTCAAGGCGTTCGGCCGCGTCGCGGTGCTGTACGGCGGCAAGAGTGCCGAACGGGAAGTGTCGCTGAAGTCCGGCGCCGCGGTGATCGACGCACTGACCAGCGCTGGTGTCGACGTGGTCGCCATCGACGTGGGTGACGACCTGCTCGAGCGCCTGCAAAGCGAGAAGATCGACCGCGCCTTCATCATCCTCCACGGCCGTGGCGGTGAAGACGGCAGCATGCAAGGCCTGCTCGAGTGCCTGGGCATCCCCTATACCGGCAGTGGCATCCTTGCCTCGGCGCTGGCCATGGACAAGTTGCGCACCAAGCAGGTGTGGCAGAGCCTGGGTATTCCAACCCCGCGCCACGCGGTGCTGGGCAGCGAACACGATTGCGTTGCCGCCGGCACTGAACTGGGCTTCCCCTTGATCGTCAAACCGGCCCATGAAGGTTCGAGTATCGGCATGGCCAAGGTGAACAGCGTGGAAGAGCTGGTCGCCGCCTGGAAAGATGCCGCCAAGTACGATTCGCAAGTCCTGGTCGAGCAATGGATCCACGGCCCGGAGTTCACCGTCGCGGTATTGCGCGGCCAGGTGTTGCCGCCGATCGCCCTGGGTACGCCGCACGTGTTCTACGACTACGACGCCAAGTACATCGCCAACGATACCCAGTACCGCATTCCGTGCGGCCTGGACAGTGTCAAGGAACAGGAACTGATCGACCTGACCGCACGCGCCTGCGATGCCATCGGCATCGAAGGCTGGGGGCGGCTGGACGTGATGCAGGACGAGCAAGGCCGGTTCTGGCTGCTCGAAGTCAACACCGCACCCGGCATGACCGACCATAGCCTGGTGCCCATGGCGGCCCGCGCGGCCGGCCTGGACTTCCAGCAACTGGTGCTGGCGATCCTGGCCGAAAGCGTGGCGACGCGAGGTTAACCATCATGCAAGGCGCGATGATACGTCAGCAGCAACCCGTTACCGGCCGTAGCAAGCCGGTGCCGCGTGGTGCCAGCCGGCTGGTGGCCGACGAGCCCGTATCGGCGCGCCTGCCGCGGCCCAGCCTGGGCGGCCTCAAGCGCCTGCTGTGGCCGGTGGTGCTGGTGGCGGCCGGTTTTGCTGCCTATGAAGGCGCCATTCGGCTGATGCCGTACGCCGACCGGCCGATCACCAAGATCGACGTGCAGGGCGACCTCAGCTACATCAGCCAGCAGTCGGTGCAGCAACGCATTGCGCCCTACGTCGCGGCGAGCTTCTTCAGTGTCGACCTGCCGGCGATGCGTGCCGAGCTCGAGCAGATGCCGTGGATCGCCCATGCCGAAGTGCGCCGGGTGTGGCCCGACGAGGTGGTGATCCACCTGGAAGAACAGTTGCCGGTAGCGCGCTGGGGTGACGAGGCTCTGCTCAACAACCAGGGCCAGGCCTTCACCCCGCGCGAACTGGCCAACTACGAGCACCTGCCGCAGCTGGCCGGGCCGCAGCGTGCGCAGCAACAAGTCATGCAGCAGTATCAGGTATTGAGCCAGATGCTGCGCCCCTTGGGCTTTTCCATCGCTCGCCTGGAGCTGCGCGAGCGAGGCAGCTGGTTCCTGACTACCGGTGCGAGCAGCGCCGGGCCGGGTATCGAGCTGCTGCTGGGGCGCGACCATCTGGTGGAGAAGATGCGCCGTTTCATTGCCATTTACGACAAGACGCTTAAAGAGCAGATCACCAACATCGCCCGCATTGATCTGCGATACGCCAACGGACTTGCCGTTGGATGGCGGGAACCGATTGCACCGACGACGGCCCAACCCGCCGTTGCGAAGAATTAGAGAGAGGCAGGACCATGGCAAACGCGCATAGCGGCAAAATGATCGTCGGGCTGGACATCGGCACCTCCAAGGTGGTGGCGCTGGTGGGTGAAGTGGGCGAGGACGGCACCCTGGAAATCGTCGGGATCGGTACCCATCCGTCCCGCGGCCTGAAGAAAGGCGTGGTGGTGAACATCGAGTCCACCGTGCAGTCGATCCAGCGCGCTGTCGAAGAAGCGCAGCTGATGGCCGGCTGCCGCATCCACTCGGCGTTCGTCGGCGTGGCCGGCAACCACATCCGCAGCCTGAACTCCCACGGCATCGTCGCCATCCGCGACCGCGAAGTCAGCCTGGCCGACCTGGAGCGCGTGCTCGATGCCGCCCAGGCCGTGGCCATCCCGGCCGACCAGCGGGTGCTGCACACCCTGCCGCAGGACTACGTGATCGACAACCAGGAAGGCGTGCGCGAGCCGCTGGGCATGTCTGGCGTACGCCTGGAAGCCAAGGTCCACGTGGTTACCTGCGCGGTCAATGCGGCACAGAACATCGAGAAGTGCGTGCGCCGCTGCGGCCTGGAGATCGACGACATCATCCTCGAGCAGCTGGCCTCGGCCTACTCGGTACTGACCGACGATGAGAAAGAACTGGGCGTGTGCCTGGTGGACATCGGCGGCGGCACCACCGATATCGCCATCTTCACCGAGGGCGCGATCCGTCACACCGCGGTGATCCCGATCGCCGGCGACCAGGTGACCAACGACATCGCCATGGCCCTGCGTACGCCGACCCAGTACGCCGAAGAAATCAAGATCCGCTACGCCTGCGCGCTGGCCAAGCTGGCCGGTGCCGGCGAGACCATCAAGGTGCCGAGCGTGGGCGACCGCCCACCGCGCGAACTGTCGCGCCAGGCCCTGGCCGAAGTGGTGGAGCCGCGTTACGACGAGCTCTTCACCCTGATCCAGGCCGAGCTGCGCCGCAGCGGCTACGAGGACCTGGTGCCGGCCGGCATCGTCCTTACCGGTGGCACCGCGAAGATGGAAGGCGCCGTGGAACTGGCCGAGGAAATCTTCCACATGCCGGTACGCCTGGGTGTACCGCACAGCGTTCGGGGGCTGAGCGACGTGGTTCGCAACCCGATCTATTCCACCGGCGTGGGCTTGCTCACCTACGGCCTGCAGAAGCAGACCGAAGACCTGCCCCTGACCGGTAACAGCAGCAACAACAGCTATGGCGATGAACCGAAGGCCCCGGTGCTTGAACGCTTCAAGCGCTGGGTCCAGGGCAACTTCTAAGTTTCAAAGCAGTAGTGGTAGGCGCGACAACTAGAGAACTGTAAGGAGAGGGAAAATGTTCGAGCTCGTAGACAACGTCCCGCAAAGTCCGGTCATCAAGGTGATCGGCGTTGGCGGTGGTGGCGGCAACGCCGTCAACCACATGGTCAAGAGCAGCATCGAAGGCGTGGAATTCATCTGCGCCAACACCGATGCCCAGGCGCTGAAAAACATCGGCGCGCGCACCATCCTGCAATTGGGCACTGGCGTGACCAAGGGCCTGGGTGCCGGTGCCAACCCGGAAGTCGGCCGTCAGGCCGCGCTGGAAGACCGTGAGCGCATCGCTGAAGTGCTGCAGGGCACCAACATGGTGTTCATCACCACTGGCATGGGCGGCGGTACCGGTACCGGTGCTGCGCCGATCATCGCCGAAGTGGCCAAGGAAATGGGCATTCTCACCGTTGCCGTGGTGACCCGTCCGTTCCCGTTCGAGGGCCGCAAGCGCATGCAGATCGCCGATGAAGGCATCCGCATGCTGGCCGAAAGCGTCGACTCGCTGATCACCATCCCGAACGAGAAGCTGCTGACCATCCTGGGCAAGGATGCCAGCCTGCTGTCCGCCTTCGCCAAGGCTGACGACGTACTCGCCGGTGCGGTGCGCGGTATTTCCGACATCATCAAGCGCCCGGGCATGATCAACGTCGACTTCGCCGACGTGCGCACCGTGATGGGTGAAATGGGCATGGCCATGATGGGTACCGGCTGCGCCAGCGGCCCGAACCGTGCGCGTGAAGCGACCGAGGCGGCCATCCGCAACCCGCTGCTGGAAGACGTCAACCTGCAGGGCGCCCGCGGCATCCTGGTGAACATCACCGCCGGCCCGGACCTGTCGCTGGGTGAGTACTCCGACGTGGGTAGCATCATCGAAGCCTTCGCCTCCGACCACGCCATGGTCAAGGTCGGCACCGTGATCGATCCGGACATGCGTGACGAGCTGCACGTGACCGTGGTGGCCACTGGCCTGGGCGCGCGCATCGAGAAACCTGTGAAAGTGGTCGACAATACCCTGCAGACTGCCCAGCAGGCGTATGAAGCGTCCAACCCAGCGCCGGTTCGCCAGGAGCAGCCTGCAGTCAACTACCGTGACCTGGAGCGCCCGACCGTAATGCGCAACCAGGCCCATGCAGGCGCTGCTGCAGCGGCTAAACTCAACCCGCAGGATGACCTGGACTACCTCGATATCCCGGCATTCCTGCGTCGCCAGGCTGATTAATGGAATTTATCAGGGGTATAAAGGTGATTGGTATTCATCAAAGGTTGGGTCTGTTATCATCCCCAGCCTTTGTTGATACCTGTTCGCAATTTGCGCTGAAGCGGCCAATGCCATGATTAAACAACGCACCCTGAAGAATACCATCCGTGCCACAGGTGTCGGTCTGCACTCCGGGGAGAAGGTTTACCTGACCCTCAAGCCTGCACCTGTTGACACCGGCATCGTCTTCCGCCGCGCCGACCTCGACCCTGTGGTCGAAATCCCGGCGCGCGCGGCCAACGTCGGCGAGACAACCATGTCGACGACGCTGGTCAACGGTGACGTCAAGGTCGATACGGTCGAGCACCTGCTCTCCGCCATGGCGGGCCTGGGCATCGATAACGCCTACGTCGAGCTCTCCGCCTCGGAAGTGCCGATCATGGATGGCAGCGCCGGACCCTTTGTATTCCTGATTCAGTCTGCCGGCCTGGAAGAACAGGACGCAGCCAAGAAGTTCATCCGCATCCTGCGCGAGGTTACCGTGGAAGAGGGCGACAAGCGCGCCACTTTCCTGCCTTTCGACGGGTTCAAGGTGAGCTTCGAGATCGACTTCGATCACCCGGTGCTTCGCAACCGGACCCAGAGCGCCAGCGTCGACTTTTCCAGCACCTCGTTCGTGAAGGAAGTCAGCCGCGCGCGTACTTTCGGTTTCATGCGTGACATCGAATACCTGCGCAAGCACAACCTTGCGCTGGGTGGCAGTGTCGAGAACGCCATCGTGGTCGATGAGGACGGCGTGCTCAACGAAGACGGCCTTCGTTACGAAGACGAATTCGTCAAGCACAAGATCCTCGACGCCATCGGCGACCTCTACCTGCTGGGCAACAGCCTGATCGGCGAGTTCAAGGGCTTCAAGTCCGGCCACGCGCTGAACAACCAGCTGTTGCGCAAGCTGATTGCCGAAACCGATGCCTGGGAAGTGGTCACCTTCGAAGATGCCAGCACGGCACCGATCTCGTACATGCGCCCTGTTGCGGCCGTGTAAGTTCGAACACTCTCTAGTTCATTAAGGCCACCTTCGGGTGGCCTTTTTTATGGCTGGCGCATTTTGCCCGGCAGGTCCGGCCATTCGCGGGCACGCCCGCTCCCACAGGGTGCTCACCGCCTCTGGAGCGGCGCAGGACCTGTGGGAGCGGGCGTGCCCGCGAATGGACTGCGCAGCAGTCCCGAAGGTGTCAGCGCTTGTCCTGGGCGTGAGCTGCCAGCCTTTCCAGCGCTGCGCGCAGCTTGGGGTCAGTGATGCCCTCGGCGGTATCGCGCAGGCTTTCGGCTGCATTATTGGACAGTTCCGCAGCATGGCCACCACGCTTGGCTGGCACCAGCGGGGGTTGGACCTTGTACAGGATGCGCCTGAGGTTGGCGAATGCCTCCATGCCCTGTAACGCCGACATCAGGCGTTTTTGCTGATAGCGCAGGCGGGTTGCCCAGTGGCCGTCGGTTACCACCAGCAACAAGGTGCCATCGCGCCACGACGCCACATGGCAGTGCTCGCGGGCGGCCGGTTGCAGCTGGCTTTCCAGCAGGCGCTGCAGGTGCTCCAGGCGTTCGGCCTGGTTCAGCAGCAGGCGCAGCGGGCGCACCTGGCGGAGCAGGGCCGAGGGCGGCTGGGCGGGGGAGGGTTTGTAGGCCATGGGGGTACGCATGAGGTTACATGGTCCGCAGTCTAACACCTCTATGGCCTGAACCGGCCTCTTCGCGGGCTTGCCCGCTCCCACAGGATCACCACAGACCTCAAGTGTCGTGTAATGCCGGTGGGAGCGGGCAAGCCCGCGAAGGGGCCGGTTCAGGCAATACAAGCCAAGAGTCATTCTCGACACCTTTCATCTTGGCGAACCTTGAACTCAGGGAAAATGCCCCTATCTAAAACCAGCCCCCGCCAAAACGCTGTACAAGCATCGTGGCAATCCACCACTTTCCTCACCATCGTTTCCGGGTAGAATGCTCGTTCGCATGCGGCCTCAGGGCTGCACGGGCGACTCATGGGGCCGCCCTCCATCCCTACGTGTGGAAGATCCTGCCGATATGTTTGCGCCTTTGTTAAAGAAACTTTTTGGAAGCAAGAACGAGCGTGAAGTCAAACGCATGCTCAAGACGGTGAACATCGTCAATGCTCTCGAAGAGAAGATGGTGGCCCTCTCCGACGAGCAGCTGCGGGGCAAGACCGCAGAGTTCAAGGAGCGCCTGGCCAAAGGCGAGACACTGGACCAGTTGCTGCCGGAAGCCTTCGCCGTGGCCCGTGAGGCCGGCAAGCGCGTGATGGGCATGCGCCACTTCGACGTGCAGCTGATTGGCGGCATGACCCTGCACGAGGGCATGATCGCAGAAATGCGTACCGGTGAAGGCAAGACCTTGGTCGGTACCCTGGCCGTGTACCTCAACGCATTGTCCGGCAAGGGCGTGCACGTGGTCACCGTCAACGACTACCTGGCCCGCCGTGACGCCAACTGGATGCGCCCGCTGTACGAGTTCCTCGGCCTGTCCGTGGGCATCGTTTCGGCCTTCCAGCCGCCGGAAGAAAAGCGCGCAGCCTACGCGGCCGACATCACCTACGGCACCAACAACGAATTCGGCTTCGACTACCTGCGCGACAACATGGCGTTCAGCCAGGAAGAGAAGTTCCAGCGTGAACTGAACTTCGCCGTGATCGACGAAGTGGACTCCATCCTCATCGACGAAGCGCGTACCCCGCTGATCATCTCCGGCCAGGCCGAGGACAGCTCCAAGCTGTACATCGAGATCAACCGCCTGATTCCGCGCCTGAAGCAGCATATCGAGGAAGTGGAAGGCCAGGTCACCCAGGAAGGCCACTTCACCATCGACGAGAAGAGCCGCCAGGTCGAGCTGAACGAAGCCGGTCACCAGTTCATCGAAGAGATGCTCACCCAGGCCGGCCTGCTGGCCGAGGGCGAGAGCCTGTACTCGGCGCACAACCTGAGCCTGCTGACCCACGTCTATGCCGGCCTGCGCGCGCACAAGCTGTTCCACCGCAACATCGAATACATCGTCCAGGACGGTCAGGTTCTGCTGATCGACGAGCACACCGGCCGTACCATGCCGGGCCGTCGTCTGTCCGAAGGCCTGCACCAGGCCATCGAAGCCAAAGAGAACCTGAACATCCAGGCCGAGAGCCAGACCCTGGCTTCGACCACCTTCCAGAACTACTTCCGCCTGTACACCAAGCTGTCCGGCATGACCGGTACCGCCGATACCGAAGCCTTCGAGTTCCAGTCGATCTACGGCCTCAACGTGATGGTCATTCCGCCGAACAAGCCGTTGGCGCGCAAGGACTTCAACGACCTGGTGTACCTGACTGCCGACGAGAAATACGCTGCAATCATCGCCGACATCAAGGAAAGCATGAAGCAGGGCCGCCCGGTGCTGGTCGGTACGGCGACCATCGAAACGTCGGAGCACATGTCCAACCTCCTGAAAAAGGAAGGTATCGAGCACAAGGTGCTCAACGCCAAGTACCACGAGAAGGAAGCCGAGATCATCGCCCAGGCGGGTGCGCCAGGTGCGCTGACCATCGCCACCAACATGGCCGGCCGTGGTACCGACATCCTGCTGGGCGGTAACTGGGAGGCCGAAGTGGCCGCCCTGGAAAACCCCACCGCCGAGCAGATCGCCCAGATCAAGGCCGACTGGCAGAAGCGCCACCAGCAGGTGATCGAGTCGGGTGGCCTGCATGTAATTGCCTCCGAGCGCCACGAGTCGCGCCGTATCGACAACCAGCTGCGTGGCCGTTCCGGCCGTCAGGGTGACCCGGGTTCCAGCCGCTTCTACCTGTCGCTGGAAGACAGCCTGATGCGTATCTTCGCCTCTGACCGGGTGAAGAACTTCATGAAGGCGCTGGGCATGCAGTCGGGCGAAGCGATCGAACACCGCATGGTCACCAACGCCATCGAGAAGGCCCAGCGCAAGGTCGAAGGCCGCAACTTCGACATCCGCAAGCAATTGCTCGAATACGACGACGTGGCCAACGAGCAGCGCAAGGTGATCTACCACATGCGCAACAGCCTGCTGGCCGCCGAGAACATCGGCGACACCATCGTCGAATTCCGCAAGGAAGTGCTGGACGCTACCATCAGCCAGCACATTCCGCCGCAGTCGCTGCCCGAGCAGTGGGACGTGGCCGGCCTGGAAGCTTCGCTGGCCAGCGATTTCGCCATCAAGCTGCCGATCCAGCAGTGGCTCGACGAGGACGATCACCTCTACGAGGAAACCCTGCGCGAGAAGCTGCTGAACGAAATCACCAGCGCCTACACCGAGAAGGAAGACCAGGCCGGTATCGAAGCCCTGCGTACCTTCGAGAAGCAGATCCTGCTGCGCGTGCTGGACGACCTGTGGAAAGACCACCTGTCGACCATGGACCACCTGCGTCACGGTATCCACCTGCGTGGTTATGCGCAGAAGAACCCGAAGCAGGAGTACAAGCGCGAGTCCTTCAGCCTGTTCCAGGAGCTGCTCGAGTCGATCAAGCGCGACACCATCCGCGTGCTGTCGCACGTTCAGGTGCGCCGCGAAGACCCGGCCGAAGAGGAAGCCCGCCTGCGCCGCGAGGCCGAGGAACTGGCCAGCCGCATGCAGTTCCAGCACGCCGCTGCGCCGGGCCTGGAAAGCGAGCAACTGAGCGAAGAGGGCGCCGAAGTGGCGGTTGCCTCGGCGCCGGTACGCAACGACCAGAAGCTGGGCCGCAACGAGCCGTGCTGGTGTGGTTCGGGCAAGAAGTTCAAGCATTGCCACGGGCAGATCGAGTGATCTGACCAGGCTGTTGTAACCTGAAACATCCGGGGGCCGCTTTGCGGCCCATCGCGACACAAGGCCGCTCCTACAGGAATTGCGTAATCCCTGTAGGAGCGGCCTTGTGTCGCGATGGGGCGCGAAGCGGCCCCGCTCTTCCATCACCTGTTCACCGTATTTTCTAGGAGCGCTCTAATGGCTGTTGGTCTTGGTCCTTTGCCCACCCTGCACCCGGTACCGGGTTTTGAACTCGGTATCGCTTCTGCCGGTATCAAGCGCCCGGGGCGCAAGGATGTGGTGGTGATGCGCTGTGCCGAAGGTTCCAGCGTGGCGGGCGTGTTCACCCTCAATGCCTTCTGCGCAGCGCCAGTGATCCTCTCCAAGCAGCGTGTACAGGGCACTGTGCGCTACCTGCTGACCAACACCGGCAACGCCAACGCCGGTACCGGCGCGCCAGGCCTGGCCGCTGCCGAGCGCACCTGCGCCAAACTGGCCGAGCTGGCCGGCGTACCGGCCGAGTCGGTACTGCCGTTCTCCACCGGCGTGATCGGCGAACCGCTGCCGGTCGAGAAGATCGAAGGCGCGCTGCAGGCTGCCCTCGATAACCTGTCGGAAAACCACTGGGCCGAAGCCGCCACCGGCATCATGACCACCGACACCCTGCCCAAGGGCGCCAGCCGCCAGTTCCAGCACGATGGCGTGACCGTGACCGTGACTGGCATCAGCAAGGGTGCCGGCATGATCCGCCCGAACATGGCCACCATGCTCGGCTACATTGCCACTGACGCCAAGGTTGCCCCGGCGGTGCTCAAGGACCTGATCCTCGACGGCGCCAACAAGTCGTTCAACCGCATCACCATCGATGGCGACACCTCGACCAACGACTGCTGCATGCTGATTGCCACCGGCAAGGCCAACCTGCCGGAAGTCAGCGAAGCCAGCGGCGCGCTGTTCGAAGCGCTGAAGAAAGCCGTGTTCGAAGTGTGCATGGAAGTGGCCCAGGCCATCGTCCGTGACGGCGAAGGTGCCACCAAGTTCGTGACCGTGCAGGTCAACGGCGGCGGCAACCACCAGGAATGCCTGGATGTCGGTTACGCCGTGGCCCACTCGCCGCTGATCAAGACCGCGCTGTTCGCCTCCGACCCGAACTGGGGGCGCATCCTTGCCGCTGTCGGCCGTGCCGGCGTGCCGGAGCTGGATGTGAACCTGATCGACGTGTACCTGGACAACGTCTGCATCGCCAGCAAAGGCGGGCGCAGCCCGAGCTACACCGAAGCACAGGGTTCGGCAGTGATGGCCCAGGAAGAGATCACCATCCGTATCGAGCTTGGCCGTGGCCAGTGCAGCGAAACCATCTGGACTACCGACCTGTCCCACGAATACGTGAAGATCAACGCCGAATACCGTACCTGATGTAAATGGGGCCGCTGTGCGGCCCTTTCGCGGAGAAATCCGCTCCTACAGGGGCTATGTGGTCTTTGTAGGAGCGGATTTATCCGCGAAAGGGCTGCAAACAGCCCCAAAATCCCAGATACATGGAGCCGAACCATGAGCTATCACCTGATCATCGGCGACAAGCTGTATTCCTCCTGGTCGCTGCGCGGCGCGCTGGCCCTCGAACTGGCTGGCGTGCCCTACGAAGAAACCCTGATCAAACTCAACCAGCCTGACACCCGTCAGCGCATCCTGGCGTTTTCCGCCACTGGCAAGGTGCCGCTGCTCAAGACCGAGCACGGTGTGATTGCCGACTCGCTGGCCATCGCCGAATACCTCAACGAACGCCACCCCGAGGCCCAGCTGTGGCCGGCCGACGTGGCTGCCCGGGCCCAGGCCCGCTCGGCCTGCGCGCAGATGCACAGCGGCTTCCTTGCCCTGCGCGGTGCCATGCCGTTCGACCTGTCGCGCGACCAGGCGCTGGACAGCGTGCCGCTGGAGGTACAAATCGATATCGACCGTATCGTTGCGCTGTGGTCCGAATGCCGCCTGGTGGCCAAGGACAGCGGCCCGTTCCTGTTCGGCAAGCCGAGCCTGGCCGATGCCTTCTTCGCCCCGGTGGCCGTGCGCCTGCGCACCTACCGCGTGGAAGTGCCTGCCGAGGCGGCGGCCTATATCGAGACCATTTATCAATGGCCGGCCTTCCAGGCCTGGCAGCGGGCTGGCCTGGCGGAGCGTGAAGGGTGAAACGGATTCATGTTGTAGCAGCCGTCATTCGCGGTAGCGATGGCCGCATCCTGATCGCGCGCCGTGCCGATACCCAGCACCAGGGTGGGCTGTGGGAGTTCCCCGGTGGCAAGGTGGAGCAGGGCGAGGGCGTCGAAGCGGCGCTGGCCCGTGAGCTGCGCGAAGAGCTGGGCATCGAGGTAAGCCGTTCGCGCGCGCTGATCAAGGTCAGCCACGATTACCCGGACAAGCAGGTGCTGCTGGATGTCCGTGAGGTCGAGGCGTTTACCGGTGAACCGCATGGCGCCGAGGGCCAGCCGCTGGCTTGGGTTGCCCCGCGTGATTTGCCGCAATACCAATTCCCCGAGGCCAACAAGCCGATCGTTGCCGCCGCGCGCCTGCCGGACCAGTACCTGATTACCCCGGATGGCCTGGAAGTGCCGCAACTGCTCAAGGGGATCCAGAAGGCGGTGGCCGGCGGCGTGCGCCTGATCCAGCTGCGTGCCCCGGACATGTATGACCCCAAGTACCGCGACGTGGCGGTGGACGCGGTCGGGCTGTGCGCGGGCAAGGCACAGCTGATGCTCAAGGGGCCGCTGGAATGGCTGGGTGACTTCCCTGCGGCGGGTTGGCACCTGACCGCGGCGCAATTGCGCAAGTATGCAGCCAATGGCCGGCCATTCCCCCGTGAGCGTTGGCTGGCTGCTTCCTGCCATAGCGCTGAAGAGCTGGCGCTGGCGGAACAGATGGGTGTCGACTTCGTGACCTTGTCGCCAGTACAGGCAACCCAGACTCACCCTGACGCCGTGCCGCTGGGGTGGGATGAAGCGCAGCGGATGGTTGCCGGGTTCAACAAGCCGGTCTACCTGCTGGGCGGGGTCGGGCCAGGTGAGCGGGAGCAGGCCTGGGCTGCTGGGGCGCAGGGTGTGGCCGGGATCCGGGCGTTCTGGCCGGAGATTTGAGTCGCCGGTAACTAGGGCCGCTGTGCGGCCCATCGCGACACAAGGCCGCTCCTGCAGGTACACGCGATTGCTCAAGGATGCCGCGGTTCCCGGCCTTGTGTCGCGGATGGGCTACAGGGATACGCGATTGGTGCGGTTCCCCTGTAGGAGCGGCCTTGTGTCGCGATGGGCTGCAAGGCAGCCCCAATATCTCAGCCTTCAGACTTGGCAGCAGGCTGCCATAACACCTCGGCCACCCCCTGCCGCCGCCCGATGATCCGCGCCGCCACGAACAGCAGATCGGATAGCCGGTTGATATACGCCAAGCCAACCCCCGCCAATGGCTCCACGGCATTCAGATGCTGACACCGCCGCTCCGCACTGCGCGCCAGACTGCGGCACACATGCGCCTGCGCCACCAGCGCCGAGCCACTGGGCAAGATGAAGTTCTTCAGCGGCCCCAGCTCTTCATTCCACACATCGATAGCCGCCTCCAGGCGCTCCACCTCTGCCAGGTCCAGCGCCTGGTAGCTGGGCATGGCCAGCTCACCGCCCAGGTCGAACAAACGGTGCTGGCAGGGCGCCAGCACCTGGCTCACTTCGTCCAGCCCTTGTTCGGCCAGCCCTGCCAGCAGCAAACCCAGCTGGCTGTTCAGGCTGTCCACCTCGCCGATCGCCTCGATCCGTGGGTGGTCCTTGGGTACTCGGCGACCGTCGCCCAGCCCGGTCTCGCCCTTGTCGCCAGTGCGCGTGTAGATCTTCGACAGGCGATAGCCCATGTCATGCCTCCGTTTTCGCCGGCGCCGTCGCGGCCGGCTGGGCAAGGGGCAGGCGCAGGGTGAAGCAGGTGCCCTGGCCGGGCGTGGACTGCACTTCCATCTGCCCCTTGTGGTTGTTGGTGATGATGAAATACGAGACCGACAGGCCCAGCCCGGTACCCTGGCCGATTTCCTTGGTGGTGAAGAACGGTTCGAAGGTACGCTTGCGCACCCCCTCGGGCATGCCGATGCCGTTGTCCTCGACCTGGATTTCCGCCCACGGCGGGTTCAGCCGGGTGCGCAGGGTGATGCGCCCGGGCTCGCTGGGCTGCGGCCGTTGGTGGATAGCCTGGGCGGCGTTCTTCAGCAGGTTGAGCAGCACTTGCTCCAGTTCGTTGGCGGTGCAAGGCACCGGGCCCAGTTCGGGGTCGAATTGGCGCACGATGGCCGTGCCCTTGAAGTCGAAGCCAATGGCCAGGTCGAAATCGTTGCCGGCGATCTCCAGCGCCTGGTCGATCAGCGCCGGCAGGTCGCACGGCGCCAGCTGGCGGTTGCTGCGGCGGCTGAAGCTGAGCATGTGGGTAACGATCTTCGCCGCCCTGGCACCGGCCTGCTGGATGCCGTCGAGCAATTGCGGTACATCGCGGCTTTCCAGATAGCGGTTGACCGTAGCCAGGTCGATGCCCAGCTCTTCGGCCTGCTCGAGGTTGCGTGGCAGCTCTGGCGACAGGCGTCGGCGGATGTTCTGCACGTTATGCAGGATCGCGCCCAGCGGGTTGTTGATCTCGTGGGCCATGCCGGCAGCCAGGCCGCCGACCGAAAGCATTTTCTCCGATTGCACCATCATTTCTTCCAGCGACAGGCGCTGGGTGATGTCGTCGATGCGGATGACCACGCCACGGCCACCGCCGCCGGTCAGCGGGTAGAAGGTCAGGGCGTAGTGGCGCAGGTCGTCGCCCTTGGGCCAGGTGACCCGCTCGATCTTCGCCACCCGGTGCTTCTCCACGGTTTCCTTCAGTTGTGGCAGGAACGGCTTGAGCGGTTCGAAGGCAATAAAGATCGGCTGGTTCAGCGCCTCGTCCAGCGGCGTGCCGGAAAGCACCGTGGCTTCGTGGTTCCACTGGGTCACGTAGAGCTGTTCGTCGAGGGCGATCAGCGCCGAGGGCATCGAGTCGATGATGCTGTTGAGGTAGTTCTGGAAACCGGTGAGCTTCTTCTCGATCTTGCTGCGCACCTGTACTTCCAGCTCCAGCTTGCGGTTGGTGTGGCGGGTTTCCTCGGCCAGGCCCTGGGCTTGGTCGTAGGCTTCCTGGAACTCGTCGCGGGTGCGCTTGAGCTGTTGTTCGCGGGCTTCGATGCGTGAAAGCATGGTGTTGAACGCTTCGGCCAGGCTGCCGATTTCGTCGTCATTGCCGCGCTGGGCGCGCAGGGCGTAGCTTTCTTCGCGGGTGACCTGGCGGCTGAGTTCCTCGAGCTGGTTGATCGGCTGGGTGATCAGGCGTTTGATCTGCCGGGCAATGAAGATCCACAGCAGGATGCTGAACACCAGGATGGCCAGGCTGGCGCTGAGGGTGCCGGTGTAGAAGGCGGTAGGCAGTTCACTGCTGGCCACCAGCAGCAGGTGGGCGGGCGGGTTGGCCTCGCGTGGCATGCGGATCAGCTGGGTGCTGCGAAACTCCATCAGGCGCCAGCCATCGATGTTGCGAAAACGCTTGGGCAGGGTCAGCGGCTCGCCATGCTGCAGCTGCGCCAGCATGCGGCCGTCGCCACCATAGACGGCGGCGGCGCGCAGCGGTGTGTAGCTGTCCAGCTCCTTGAGCAGGGCGCTGGCGGCGTCCGGGTTGTCGCCGGCGCGAGCGGCCAGCTGCGGGTTGGCCACCAGCCGGCCGATGGTGTGCAGCGCCTGTGGTGCCATGCTCTCCTGGGTGATCCAGTAGGCGGCGCTGATGAAGGTGAGGTTGGCCACCAGCAGGATGGTCACCAGCAGTACCAGCAGGGCCGCCAGCAGCTTCTGCCCGACCGGGAGGTTTTCCAGGCGTTGGCGCAAGGTCATGGGCGAGGCAATGTCCTTATCCGGTTGAAAGGGCCGCGTCAGTCGCAGGGCAAACCACGCAGGCGCAGGTTATCGACCAGGCGCTGCTGCAGGCGTTCCAGCGCTGGCAGCTGCAGGCCATGCCGGCCGGCGGCGCGGCAGGCGTGGCCGAGCAGGTAATGCACCTCGGTGCGGCGGCCGGCGCGAACGTCCTGGTACATGGAAGAGTAGTTGGCTGCGGTGGCGACGATCACCCGCTGGACTTCCTCGTTCAGTTCCGCCGCTGCCTGCGGCTGACCGCAGCGGCGCAGCAGCTGGGCCAGCTCGGCGCACAGTGCGTCCACTTCGTCCAGGTGCCCCAGCAGCCCGCCGTTCTGGCAGTCGTGCAGCACGGTCAGCGGGTTGATCGCGCAATTGAGCGCCAGCTTGCGCCACAGGCGGGTGAGGATGTCCACCGTCCATTCGCCAGGGATGGCGGCTTCGTGCAGGTCATCGAACCAGGCCGGCACCGCGGGGTTGCGCGGGTCGCCCAGCCAGTTGAAACCGTGGCCGGCAAACCGTACCTGCCAGTCGCCCTCGCGAAACGCACCTTCGGTGCTGGAGGCGAAGATGCAGCGTGCGCGCGGGACCAGGTCGGCGACCTCGTCCTGGCTGCCCAGGCCATTCTGCAGCAGCAGTACCTCGGCGTCGTCGGCCAGCCGTGCGGCCACGCCGGCAATCGCCGGGGCGGCGTCGTAGGCCTTGCAGGCCACCAGCAGGCGGTGGATCGGGCCATGGGCCTGCGCGGTTTCGGCCGGGATGGCGTAGTGGCGCGGCTGGTCCTGTTCCACCAGGGTCAGGCCGCCAGCCTGCTGGTAGGCCTGCAAGCGTTGCCCGTCGCGCAGGATCAGGCGCACTGCCTTGCCCGCGCGCGCCAGGCGGCAAGCCCACAGGCTGCCCAGGCTACCGGCGCCGAGAATATGCCAGGTGCTGCTCATATGCGTTTCGCAACCCGTTATAATGAGCCCGCATTTTAACCGTCAAACCCAGCGCGCTCCATCTTCAGCCTGAGCGCGCTTTTATTTTGGGAGAACAACCATGCCTTCGTTCGACGTGGTATCGGAACTGGACAAGCACGAAGTGCAGAACGCGGTCGACAACGCCATCAAGGACCTGGACCGCCGCTACGACCTCAAGGGCAAGGGCAGCTTCGAGTTCAAGGACAAGGAGCAGACCGTGATGCTCACCGCCGAGGAAGAGTTCCAGCTCGAAGCGATGCTGGAAATCCTGCGCCTGGCGCTGGTCAAGCGCAAGATCGACGTGAAGTGCCTGGAAACCAAGGACCCGTACGCCTCGGGCAAGGAAAAGAAACAGGAAGCCAAGTTCCGCGAAGGCATCGACAAGGACCTGGCGAAGAAGATCGTCGCCACCATCAAGGACGCCAAGCTGAAGGTGCAGGCCGCCATCCAGGGCGAGCAGGTGCGTGTTACCGGCAAGAAGCGTGACGACCTGCAGGAAGCCATCGCCCTGCTGCGGACCAAGGAATTCGACATGCCGCTGCAGTTCAACAACTTCCGCGACTGATGCAAGTGCCACCCGGAACCCGGATGGCGAAATGATGTCCATGGGGCCCGGGCTGCGCAAACACGCGCGGCCTGTTCTACCGTGTACTTGCCGCTCGGCATCAGGAGATGAATATGGATTTGAACGCTGAAGTCGATCAGCTGGTCCGCCAATCGCAGACCTGGATTCCCTTGATCATGGAATACGGCAGCCGTGTGCTGCTGGCATTGCTGACCCTGGCGGTCGGCTGGTGGATCATCAACAAGGTCAGCGCCCGCCTGGGCAAGCTGGTCGGCCTGCGCAACGCCGACCAGGCGCTGCAGGGCTTCATCAGCACCCTGTCGAACATCGTGCTGAAGGTGCTGCTGCTGGTCAGCGTGGCGTCGATGATCGGTATCGAGACCACCTCGTTCGTCGCCGCCATCGGTGCCGCCGGCCTGGCCATCGGCCTGGCCTTGCAAGGCAGCCTGGCGAACTTCGCCGGTGGCGTGCTGATTCTGATGTTCCGCCCGTTCCGCATCGGTGACTGGATCGAGGCGCAGGGCGTGGCCGGCACCGTCGACAGCATCCAGATCTTCCACACCGTGCTGCGCACCGGTGACAACAAGACCGTGATCATGCCTAACGGCAGCCTGTCCAACGGCATCATCACCAACACCAACCGCCAGCCGACGCGCAAGGTGGTGTTCGATGTGGGCGTGGACTACGAGGCCGATCTGCAGAAGGCACGCAACGTGTTGCTGGAGCTGGCGCAGGACCCGCGCGTGCTGCAAGACCCAGCGCCGCAGGCGGTGGTCGCCACCCTGGGCGACAGCGCCATTACCGTGTCGTTGCGCCTGTGGACCAAGACCGCCGATTACTGGGACGTGATGTTCATGCTCAACGAGCATGCGCGCGACCGGCTGAAGGCCGAAGGGATCGACATTCCGTTCCCGCAGCGGGTGATTCGCGTGGTGCAGGAGACTGCAGCGCAGTAGCATCGCGTTGTCATCGACCGGGGCCGCTTCGCGCCCCATCGCGACACAAGGTCGCTTCTACAGGGGATCGCGTAACCCTTGTAGGAGCGGCCTTTGTGTCGCGATGGGGCGCGAAGCGGCCCCGGCCTTTCTACCCCTGATTACACTTGTTCACAGCAACACCAGGCCATTTCTGGCATATAGCCTGACCCCTCCTGCCACACCCGATACGCCATCATGAAACCACTGCTGTACATCACGCCCCTGCGCGCCTTGCTATTCGGCCTTACCCTGGCCCTGTTCGAGCTGCTCACCTACCTGGCCAGCGACGCGGTCATGCCGGCCATGCCGGTGGTGGTCGGCGACCTCAACGCCAGCCCCGAATACATTCCCCACGCGCTCAACCTGTACCTGCTGGGTGGGGTGGTACTGCAATGGCTGATCGGCCCGCTGGCCGACCGCTATGGCCGGCGTCCGTTGCTGCTGATCGGCTGTGCCTGCTTCGGCCTGGCCTGCCTGGCAACCTTCTGGGTCGACGATATTGGCCTGTTCAACCTGTTGCGCCTGTTGCAGGGCATTGGCCTGGGCTTTGTGGTCACGGTCAGCTACCCGGCCTTGAACGAAGCCTTCAGCGAGGCAGACGCCGTGCGCATGATGGCGCTGCTGGCCAATATCGCATTGCTCTCGCCCCTGCTCGGGCCGCTGGTGGGTACCTTGTTGCTGCAGTGGCTGGATTGGCGCTGGCTGTTCGTGGCCTTTGCCGTGGGTGCGGTCATGGCCTGGCTGTTGCTGTACCGGCTGATGCCGGAAACACTGGGGGTGGAGCGCCGGGACGGTTCGCGCCTGGCATTCACGCCGATTCAACTGTTGCCGCTGCTGGCCGGCTACGGCCAGTTGCTGGTCAACCGCCGTTTTGTCGCTGGCAGCGCGGCGCTGGGCCTGGTCGGCCTGCCGTTGATTGCCTGGATCGGCTTGTCGCCGGTGCTGCTGATCCACGATGAGGGGTTGAGCACGCTGGAGTACGCCTTGTGGCAATTGCCGGTATTTGGCGGGTTGATCCTGGGCAACCTGATCATCAACCGGATTGCCGAGCGCTACCCGTTGCCGTCGTTGGTGCGTGGCGCGCTGTGGCCGTACCTGGCCGGGCTGGGCCTGATGCTGTTGGCGACCTGGTACTGGCCGAGCGTGACCAGCGTGGTGGCAGGCATGTCGCTGTATGCGCTGGGGCTGGGCGTGGCCAATGCGGTGCTGTACCGCATGACGCTGTTCGCCAGCGAACAGAGCAAGGGCCTGGTCTCGGCCATGCTGGGGATGATCACCATTGCCCTGCTGGGGCTGGGCGGCGCACTGCTGGCGATGATTGGCGCCGGGGCCAGTTTGCTGCATTTTGCCCTGGCGGCAGGTGTGGCGGGGGCGCTGGCGCTGTGGCCGTTGTGGTTGGTGGTGGGGCAGCGGCCTGGGGAAGGGGCTGTTACCGAATGATCTTTTGGGCCTGAACCGGCCGCTTCGCGGGTTTGCTCGCGAAGCGGCCGGTTCAGGCTGGAAATATCCCTCAGGGCCGCTCGGCTGCCGAGTTCTCCGCTGCCACCGGTTTGCCCGGCCCTGCCTCCTGGCGCCACTGCAGCGCAATCAGGATCAGGGTCGGCACGCCCAGCAAGGCGGTGATCAGGAAGAAGTCGTGGTAACCGAACTTCTCCACCATGACCCCCGAATAACCGCCGATCAGGCGCGGCAACAGCAGCATGATCGAGCTGAGCAACGCGTACTGGGTCGCCGAGAACTTCAGGTTGGTCAGGCTCGACAGGTAGGCGACGAAGGCCGAGGTGGCCAGGCCGGAGCTGAAGTTGTCCAGCGAGATGGTCACCACCAGCATCTGCAGGTTCGGGCCCATGTCGGCCAGCATCAGGAACAGGATGTTGGTAGCGGCCGAAGCTGCGCCACCGATGAACAGGATCGGCATGATGCCGAAGCGCACGATCAGCAGGCCGCCAATCCCGGCGCCGACCAGGGTCATGATCAGGCCGAAGATCTTGCTGACACTGGCGATCTGGTCCTTGGTGAAGCCCATGTCGATATAGAACACGTTGGCCATCACGCCCATCACCGTGTCCGACATGCGATACGTGGCGATCAGGCCGAGCAACAGCAACGCCTGCCAGCGGTAGCGGGCGATGAAGTCGTTGACCGGTGTCAACACCGGGGCCAGGCCGCGACGGCCCAGGCTCGACAGGCATGCCCAGGTCAGCAGTACATAAAGGATCAGGCGCAGGAAGGCACGGTCTTCGAGCAGCAGGTCGAGGGGGGTGGCATCACCGGAGATGACGCTGGCCCAGCCGGTGTTGAACATCTGGGTGAAGCTGGCGGGGACCGACACCAGCAGGATGATCAGCACGAACACCGAGGCCAGCTGGTGTACCAGCCCATAGCGCGCTGCCGACAGCTGGGTGCGCATGGGGACGGGCGGTTCGCGCATGATCAGGGTGGTGAACACCGCGGGCAGCATCATCACCGCGAACATCACGTAGGTGCCGGCCCAGGCCTTGTGCAGGTAGCTGAAGCCGGTGGAGCCAAACCACTCGGCGAAGAACAGCGCGCCGGCCGTCGCCAGCAGCGCCGCTACCCGGTAGCCGGCCATGTAGCTGGCAGCGAGCGCAGCCTGGCGCTGGTCATCGGCGATTTCCAGGCGATAGGCGTCGACGGCGATGTCCTGGGTCGCCGAAGCGAAGGCCACCAGTACCGCCAGGGCAATCAGCCAGGACAAGTGTTGTTGTGGGTCGCACAGGCTCATGCCGACCAGCCCGATCACCACCAGCGATTGCGACAGCAACAGCCAGGACCGGCGGCGCCCCAGGCTGCCGAGCAAGGGCAGGCGCCATTGATCGAGCAGCGGCGACCACACCCACTTGAAGGCGTAGGCCAGGCCGATCAGGCTGGCGTAACCAATGGTCTCGCGGGCCACGCCCGCTTCGCGCAGCCACACCGAAAGGGTGGAGAACACCAGCATGTAGGGCAGACCGGCGGCGAAGCCGAGCAGCAAAAGTACCAAGGTTGACGGGCTGGCATAGGCAGCAAGCGCAGCGCGCCAGGTTTTACGGGGCATGGGCCAACATCTGCCTCAAGTTTGCGAAAACAAAGCGCGCACTCTAACCGCTGTGCTCCATCGGGCGCCAGCCATGGCGCATCATATCCACACGATTGTTGGTTACATTCACACCCTCCGCGCGCAGCCGCGCCCGTTGTTCATCCCCCGACGGGGTACCCAGTGCCAGGCTCAGCCTGCCGCCCGCACCGAGCACCCGGTGCCAGGGCAGGCGAGTGTCCGGGGGCAGTTGCCCGAGGGTGCGCCCGACCCAGCGTGCCGCACGGCCAAGCCCGGCCAGCTCGGCCAGTTGACCATAGCTGACCACCTTGCCGGCCGGCACCTGGCCCAATACCGAATATAGCGCCGTTCGTCGGCCCTCGGCGTCGTCGAGGGCGTGTTCATGTGCAACAGACATCAGGCCCCCCCTGGGCTGCAGATGAAACCGGACCGACGGTGCGGCAAATGAGAGTTGAACTCAACGGCAGGCTCCCGGTCTGTCCTTGCTGTGGTCGTCGGTATCTGGATAATGCCCGGCTTTTTTGTCTAATCGAACCCGTAGTGCGTTTATGTATTCTAGATCCCTGTTGTGTCTGCTTGCTGTTTCCTTGTGCGCCTCGCCGGTGTTCGCCGATACCGTGTGGATGAAGAACGGTGACCGGCTCAGCGGCAAGATCAAAGTATTCGATGGTGGCAAGCTGCTGCTCGAAACCCCCTATGGCGGTTCCATTGCCCTGGACTGGAAACAGGTCCAGACCCTGGAGAGTGACCAGGAGCTGCTGGTCAAGCAGGACGCCTACAGCGGTGAGCGGGCCAAGTCGCTGAAGGCCGCCGAGCCCGGCAAGGTGACCCTGGCCAACGGCGAGGCGCCGAAGACCGTGGAGCTGGCCAGCATCGAGCAGATCATGAAGCCCAAGCCGCTGGTCGAGGACTTCGTGTGGAAGGGCAACGTCGACGTGGCGCTGGACTACAAACGTGCCGAGAACGATACCGACGACTATGACGTCGGCTTCAAGACCAGCGCCCGCCACGGTCGCTGGCGGCACAACGCCGAAGGCGAATACAACCGCGAGACCAAGGACGACGTCACCACCACCGACAATTGGAGCGCCGAGTACGCCCTGGACCGCTTCCTTACCGAGAAATGGTTCTGGCAAGGGCGCATGGAATACAAGCGCGACCACGTCGAAGACCTGGCCCGCCAGCGCACCGTGGGTACCGGCCCGGGTTACCAGTTCTGGGATGATGAACTGGGCGCGTTCTCGCTGGGTTCACTGATCAACCGCACCGACTTCGAATACCAGGACGGGGCCAAGGACAACTTCTATTCGGCGGCGCTGAAGTGGGACTACACCCGTTACCTGATCGGCAAGAACGTGCAGTTGTTCACCAACGGCGAGTTCGCCAAGCCGCTGGGTGGGGTGGCCGACTACTCGCTGGATGCCGAGGTTGGCCTGCGCTACAAGGTGACCGAGTGGGCCTCGCTCAACCTCAAGGCAGAGAAGGACATCATCACCGGTACGCGTGAGAGTGACCTGGACAAGACCCGCTATACCGCTGGGTTTGGCGTTACCTGGTAAATCTTTGGCGCCGCATTGGGCACATCGCGACACAGGATGTACGCGATCCTTGTAGGAGCGGCCTTGCGTCGCGATGGGCTGCAAAGCAGCCCCATTGGCACCGGACCTGAAAATGCTATCGTGTGGCCACCCAGTCTGCCGCCAGGAGCCCGCCCAGTGAGTACCACCGCCATCCGCCCCGCCCGGGAACTGCTGCTCAAGGAATACCGCGGCGTGCTCTCGACCCATTCCCGGTCGATGCCGGGCTACCCGTTCGGCTCGGTCGTGCCGTACTGCCTGGACGCCCAGGGCAACCCGCTGATCCTGATCAGCCGCATCGCCCAGCACACCCACAACCTGCAGAAAGACCCCAAGTGCTCGCTGCTGGTCGGTGAGCGGGAAGCCGAGGACGTGCAAGCCGTGGGGCGCCTGACGGTCATGGCCGAAGCGCACAAGCTGGTCGACGAGGCCGCCATCGAGGCCGCCGCCGAACGCTACTACCGCTACTTCCCGGACGCTGCCGACTACCACAAGGCCCACGACTTCGACTTCTGGGTACTGCAGCCTGTGCGTCACCGCTACATCGGCGGCTTCGGCGCGATCCACTGGCTTGACCAGGTGACCCTGGCCAACCCGTTCGCCGGCAAGGCCGAGGCGAGCATGGTCGAACATATGAACCGTGACCATGCCAACGCCATCGCCCATTACGTGGAACTGACCCACTTGCCCCGCCATGCGCCCGCGCAACTGGTCGGCGTGGACAGCGAGGGCATGCACCTGCGGATTGGCCAGGCGGTGTACTGGTTGCCTTTCCCGGGTACCTGCAACACCCCGACACAAGTCCGCGAAGCCCTGGTTTTGCTGGCGCGCGCCGACCGGTGGCCGGTTGCGATGGACGCCGAGGCTTGAAAAGCCGAGCGCACGCATCCATCTGTTGGTCTTACAGGAAGGTTCTCTTCCGACGAGGAATGCTTTGATGCGTGCTTTTCTATTGTTGTTTCTCCTGTTTCCCGTGCTGGAGCTGTTCGTCTTCGTGAAGGTCAGCGCCGCCATCGGTTTCTTCCCGGCGCTGCTGTTGATCATCGCCGGTTCCGCGCTGGGTGTGCTGGTGATGCGGGTGGCCGGGCTGGCTACTGCGCTGCGCGCCCGGGAAAGCCTGCAGCGTGGCGAACTGCCCGCCGAGGACATGTTCCAGGGCCTGATGCTGGCCATCGGTGGTGGCCTGCTGTTGCTGCCAGGCTTCATCAGCGACGTGCTGGGCCTGCTGTGCCTGCTGCCATTCACCCGTCACCTGGCCGCCCGCAAGATGCGTGAGCGCGCCGAGGCCCAGGCCCTGCGCCAGCGGGCGTTTCAGGACGACCCGTTCCAGGCGCAGCCGCGCGATGGCGGCCACCGCCCGAACGTGATCGAAGGCGAGTACGAGCGCCGCGACAAGTAATAGCCGGGGGCCGCTTCGCGCCCCTATCGCGACACAAGGCCGCTCCTTCAGAGTTCGCAAGCCCCTGTAGGAGCGGCCTTGTGTCGCGATAGGGCTGCGAAGCGGCCCCAAGCTTTTCAGGCTGATGAAAAATTTTCTGAAGCAAGCCTTGTAATTGAATATGGCGGCCTCATGTATGTGGTCACCGCAAGGTTTCTGGTGGCAACACCAGACATGACTCAGGCGGTTCGCCCTGCGCGAGCTGCCTTCCGGCTACGCCGGACAGCATCAACCCGCCGGTGTCGACACCGGCCGATGAAAACCACAATTTGGGAGAGATCGACAATGAAGCTTCGTCCTCTGCATGACCGCGTCGTTATCCGTCGCAGCGAAGAAGAATCGAAAACCGCTGGCGGTATCGTCCTGCCGGGTTCGGCCGCTGAAAAGCCAAACCGCGGCGAAGTAGTCGCCGTCGGCACCGGTCGCATCCTGGACAACGGCGAAGTTCGCGCGTTGGCCGTGAAAGTGGGTGACAAAGTGGTTTTCGGCCCTTACTCGGGCAGCAACACCGTGAAAGTCGATGGCGAAGACCTGCTGGTCATGGCCGAGAACGAAATCCTCGCCGTCATCGAAGGCTGATTTCCCCGACTTCCCGTTACTCCAAAGAATTCCAAAGGATTAAACGATCATGGCTGCTAAAGACGTAAAATTTGGTGATTCCGCCCGTAAGAAAATGCTCGTTGGTGTCAACGTTCTGGCTGACGCCGTAAAAGCCACCCTGGGCCCGAAAGGCCGCAACGTGGTTCTGGCCAAGAGCTTCGGCGCGCCGACCATCACCAAGGACGGCGTTTCCGTCGCCAAGGAAATCGAGCTGAAGGACGCCTTCGAGAACATGGGCGCCCAGCTGGTCAAGGAAGTTGCTTCCAAGGCCAACGACGCTGCCGGTGACGGCACCACCACCGCTACCGTTCTGGCTCAGGCCATCGTCAACGAAGGCCTGAAGGCCGTCGCTGCCGGCATGAACCCGATGGACCTGAAGCGCGGTATCGACAAGGCCACTGCTGCCGTCGTCGCCGAGCTGAAGAACCTGTCCAAGCCATGCGCCGACTCCAAGGCCATCGCCCAGGTAGGTACCATCTCCGCCAACTCCGACAGCTCCATCGGTGAAATCATCGCCGAAGCCATGGAAAAGGTCGGTAAAGAAGGCGTGATCACCGTTGAAGAAGGCTCGGGCCTGGAAAACGAACTGTCCGTCGTGGAAGGCATGCAGTTCGACCGTGGCTACCTGTCGCCGTACTTCGTGAACAAGCCGGACACCATGGTTGCCGAGCTGGAAGGCCCGCTGCTGCTGCTGGTCGACAAGAAGATCTCCAACATCCGTGAGCTGCTGCCAGTGCTGGAAGCCGTTGCCAAGGCCGGCCGCCCACTGCTGATCGTTGCCGAAGACGTCGAAGGCGAAGCGCTGGCTACCCTGGTGGTCAACAACATGCGCGGCATCGTCAAGGTTGCTGCGGTCAAGGCTCCGGGCTTCGGCGACCGCCGCAAGGCCATGCTGCAGGACATCGCCGTCCTGACTGGCGGCCAGGTCATCTCCGAAGAAATCGGCCTGTCCCTGGAAACCGCTACCCTGGAGCACCTGGGTAACGCCAAGCGCGTCATCCTGTCCAAGGAAAACACCACCATCATCGACGGCGCTGGCGCCGACGGCGAGATCGAAGCACGCGTCAAGCAGATCCGTGCCCAGATCGAAGAAACTTCCTCGGACTACGACCGTGAGAAGCTGCAAGAGCGTCTGGCCAAGCTGGCTGGCGGTGTTGCCGTGATCAAGGTGGGTGCCGGCACCGAAGTTGAAATGAAAGAGAAGAAAGCCCGCGTAGAAGACGCCCTGCACGCTACCCGTGCAGCCGTTGAAGAAGGCGTGGTGCCTGGCGGTGGTGTGGCCCTGGTACGCTCGCTGGCGGCCATTGCCAACCTCAAAGGCGACAACGAAGACCAGAACGTCGGTATCGCCCTGCTGCGTCGCGCTGTCGAAGCGCCGCTGCGCCAGATCACTGCCAACGCCGGTGACGAGCCAAGCGTTGTCGCTGACAAGGTCAAGCAAGGTTCGGGTAACTTCGGTTACAACGCTGCTACCGGCGAATACGGCGACATGATCGAGATGGGTATCCTGGACCCAGCCAAGGTCACCCGTTCGGCGCTGCAAGCGGCTGCTTCGATCGGCGGTCTGATGATCACCACCGAAGCCATGGTTGCCGACCTGCCGGAAGACAAGCCAGCTGCTGGCATGCCTGACATGGGCGGCATGGGTGGCATGGGCGGCATGATGTAAGCCAGCCTTACCCCCTGCACCATCAAAAGCCCCGGTTCGCTAGAACCGGGGCTTTTTTTTGTTTTCCTGTTGGGGCCATTGGGGCTGCTGCGCAGCCCATCGCGACGCAAGGCCGCTCCTACAAGGGATTGCGTAACCTGAACTGCGCCCCTGACGTTGGACAAAAAATCCAACCTCAGGGGCGTACTTCAACCTGGAGGAGCGGCCTTGTGTCGCGATCGGGCCGCAAGGCGGTCCCTGGGTCAGGCGACGCTACGCTCAGCGGCAGGTACCTCAACCATTCCCCGCCGATACAGAACCAGGTAATACGACCCCAACCCGATCAACCAGCAGAACACCGCCGTCCACACGTTATGTGACAGGAAGTGCGCCCCCTGCATCATCCGCCCCAGCGACAGTACCGACCCGGCCACGAACGCCAGCGCCAATGCTGCCCGTGCCAAGCGCGGTTTGCGGTCACGCAGCATGAAGAACAGGCCGAACAGGCAGAACCCGGTCGCGGCATGCCCACCCGGCCAGCACAGCCCGGGCTTGTCGGTAGCCGGCCGTGGTTCCAGCAGCTTGCTGTAGGTTTCGCTGCCGCCAAACTGGGTCAGGCTCCATGGGCATTGCACCTGGGTCACTTTTTTCAGTGGCGTGACGAACGCCGTGGACAGGCCCAGCGCCAGCACCAGGCAGCCCAGCTCGCGACGCCAGCCGAACAGGCGCTTCCAGAAGAAGCTTGCGGCAAAGGTGAGCAACGACAACACCCCAAGCAGGATCACCCCCTGCTTGACCCGGTCATGCAGGATGTTTTCCAGCAAGTAGCTGTGGCGGCCGATGAACTGCCCGGCAACGGGGTCGAAGAACAGGTTGGCGATGTCCATGTCGACCGAGGTCAGTTCCAGCAGGATCAAGCCCAGCGCGGTTGCCAGGGGCAGGCCCAGGTATAGCCAGAAGTTGATGGGGCGAGGACGGCTTCGATGCTGCATGGCGGCTCCAGGGCGCGAAAAAGATCGGGCATTGTCGGCTGCCCGCTATCCTGTGTCCGTGAAGGATCAGTGAAAAAACCGTCAAGGTAGGCGAATGCTTCGCAGGGCTGGCACCCTGCAGGCATAGGCCTTAAGCTGCGCCTGCCGCGCCACAGCGAGAAGCGCCGCACAGGAGAAACCGATGCGCATTCTTTTGGTTGAAGACAACCGCGATATCCTGGCCAACCTGGCCGATTACCTGGGCATGAAAGGCTACACCGTAGACTGCGCCCAGGATGGCCTGTCCGGGCTGCACCTGGCTGCCACCGAGCACTACGACCTGATCGTGCTCGACATCATGCTGCCTGGCATCGACGGCTATACCCTGTGCAAACGCCTGCGCGAAGACGCCCGTCGCGACACGCCGGTGATCATGCTCACTGCCCGCGACCAGCTGGATGACCGCTTGCAGGGCTTCCGCTCCGGTGCTGACGATTACCTGCTCAAGCCGTTCGCCCTGTCGGAACTGGCCGCACGCATCGAAGCGGTGTTGCGCCGAGCCCAGGGCGGTGGCCGCCGCACCCTGCAGGTGGCTGACCTCAGCTACGACCTCGACACCCTTGAAGTCACCCGCCAGGGCCGCCTGCTCAAGCTCAACCCGGTCGGCCTCAAGCTGCTTGCCGTATTGATGCAGAAGAGCCCGCACGTGTTGCGCCGCGAAGTGCTGGAGGAGGCCCTGTGGGGCGACGACTGCCCCGACAGCGACAGCCTGCGCAGCCACGTGCACCAGCTGCGCCAGGTAATCGACAAACCGTTCGAAAAACCGCTGCTGCACACCGTCCATGGCGTCGGCTACCGCCTCGCCGAGGGCCGCGATGGAGTTTAAGCAAAGCCTTGCCCAGCGCATCATCATCGCCTTTGCCCTGATGAGCGCACTGGTGGCCGGGGCCTTCGCCTTCGGCATCGTCGGTACCGTGCACCTGGTCGAGGAGCGGCTGATCTCCTCGGTACTGGGCGGTGACCTGCAGCGCCTGCTGCGCATGGACAGTGTCAGTGACTGGAGCCACCGGCCACGCCCCGATCAGCTGTTCTACTTCAGCGGCGGGCGTGACGATTTCGAATTGCCCAAAGACCTGCGCCACCTCGACCGCGGCTTCCACGAGGTGTTCCGTGACCAGCTGTCGTACCACGCCATGGTCGAGATCGTCGATGGCCGCCGCTATGTCCTGCTGCAGGACCAAAGCGACTTCGAAGAACGCGAGCGCCTGCTGTTCGCAGTGGTGGTGGTGGGCTTCGTGCTCAGCCTGGTGCTGGCAGTGATCCTCGGCTGGCTGGTAGCGCGCCGGGTGATGGCGCCGGTGATCCGCCTGGCGCGCCAGGTGCGCCACCGTGATCAGTTGCTGGGCCTGGCCCCGCCGCTGGCGCCAGACTATGCGGCGGACGAAGTCGGCCAGCTGGCGGTGGCGTTCGACGATACCCTGGGCCGCCTGCGAGACGCGTTGACCCGCGAACGGCTGTTCACCAGCGACGTCAGCCACGAACTGCGCACGCCCTTGATGGTGCTGGCCACTTCTTGCGAACTGCTGATGGAAAACCCCAACCTCGACACCCGCTCACGCAGCCAGGTGGAACGTGTGGCGCGGGCTACCGAGGAGATGCGCGAGCTGGTCAAGACCTTCCTGATGCTGGCCCGGGCGCAGCGCGACGAGGGCGCTGTGGCATCGCGCGCGACCTTGCGCGAAGTGGCCGACGAACTGGTCGGGGTGTGGCGTGACACCATCGAGCAGAAGGGTCTGGCCTTGTATTTCGACGGGCGAGTCAGTGCCAGCTCGGTGCTGTACAACGCCACTTTCCTGCAATCGGTGATGGGCAACCTGTTGCGCAATGCCGCGCACTATACCGACAGCGGCTACATCCGCCTGAGCCTCGAAGCCAATGGTTTCAGTGTCGAGGACAGCGGCGTGGGCATTCCTGAAGAGCAGCGCGAAGCCATGTTCCGGCCGTTCGTGCGCGGTGATGAACGGCGTGGCGAGGGCCTCGGCCTGGGCCTGTCGCTGGTGCAGCGAATCTGCGACGACCAGGGTTGGCAGGTCACGCTGACGTCAACCTTGCCGCATGGTTGCCGGTTCCACGTCGACCTGAGCAATACCGCGACCAAGGGCGACCTTGAGGCGGAGTAAAGCTTTGTAACAGCGCCCTCGGCGTATGACGTTTTTTTCACATGGGTATGACCTGATTCCTACGCTCGCTTGCCTAATGTGGGCGGAATGGAGTCAGGAGATGCCCAATGCGTAGTCCCATCAAGCTTGAATTTTCCGAGAAGTACGACAAACAGCACGCCCGTGAGTACTTTCTCAAGCATCAGGATGGCTTGGCGCGACGCCTTTCCCACAAGCGAGATGAGCAATTGGCACGTCGCGCCCTGGCACTGGCAGGTGAGCCTGGCCTGGTCCTCGACCTGCCATGCGGTGCCGGGCGTTTCTGGCCATTGCTGGCGGAAAAGCCCAACCGGGTGATCATTGGTGCCGACAACTCCGAGGCGATGATCGAGACAGCCTGTGCCGCGCAACCGCCAGAGGTGGTGGCACGGGTACGGCCCTTGCAGACTTCGGCGTTTGCCATCGACTTGCCGGACAATTCGGTGGACAGCATCTTCTGCATGCGGCTGTTCCACCACATTGGCGAAGCGGCCCACAGAAAGACGATTCTTTCGGAATTTCAACGGGTTAGCCGTGATAGTGTGATCCTGTCGTTGTGGGTGGACGGCAACTTCAAGGCCTGGCGCCGGAAAAAGCTGGAGCAGCGCCGCAGTGCCCGCAAAGCCGAGCAGGACAATTACCAGAACCGTTTCGTGTTACCGGCCGACACGGTTGAAGAAGAATTCACGGCCGCCGGTTTCAGAATCCAGGAACGCCTCGACTTCCTGCCGTTCTATGCCATGTGGCGAGTCTATGTATTGCGTAAGGGGTAGTGTTTGATGGCTGTAGCCCAGAAAGGGGAGTCGCGGTTCGATTTTTACTGGCGCCAGCAGGGCGAGTGGGTCGAGGAGCCAAACCAGCGGCGGGGTGGCGAGAGTGGCGTGCAACGCCTCAACGATGCCGATGGCAAGCTGCTGTATGCCAAACGCCAGGTCGGGCACATCTACCGCAGCCTGCTGCACCCTTTCGGCCGGCCGACCGTATTGCGCGAACTCGATGCGTTGCACAGCTTCGAGCAGCTGGGGGTGCGCGTGCCGCGCATCGTCTTCTGTGGGGCCGAGCGCGATGCCGAGCATCAATGGCGTGCGCTGCTGGTCAGTGAAGCACTCGACGGCTTCGTCGAACTCGACACCTGGCATGCCGAAGGTGCCCGTGAGCGTTATCCGCAGGTGGTGCATGAGCGCATGCTCAAGGACCTGGCGGACAACCTGGCGCGCATGCACCTGGGCCACTGGCAGCACGGCTGCCTGTATGGCAAGCATGTCTTCGTCAAGGTAATTGGCGAAGGCGAGCAGGCCCGGGTCGAGGTGGCGCTGCTGGACCTGGAAAAGTGCCGACGGCGCATCAGCTGCCAACGTGCGGCGGGCAATGACCTGCGCCAGCTGCGCCGCCATTCGTCGTTGAACGACGCGGAGTGGCAAACCTTGCTCTATTTTTACCAGATGGCGTTTGGCAGCGCTGTCAAAGGGTTAGAGCAATGAAACTAGAAATTACTCGAGCTTTGTTTCTGGTAGCTGGCCTGGCGGTGACCACCGTGGCGGTGGCTGCATGGGAAGAGCCGAGGCCGACCGTGTTCAGCAAGGCCGAGATGGCCGACCAGTGCGCGTTGCCGCGGGACGTGAAACCGCAGCAGCAGGCCAAGGTTGCGCCGGATCAGGACCTGCTGCTGTTCCTGTTCGGGATGCGCCAGGGGTTGCGGCCGTTTGGTTGAACCCGGCGCTAGATGGAAATGCCAGAGGCCTCGCGATTGCGGGGCCTCTGGCATTTTGCAGCGGCCGGTTCAGGCCACCGCTGTTTCCCTGGCAACGTCCTTGTGCGCCAACAAGGTGTAGATGCAAGGCAACACGAACAGGGTGAACAGCGTGCCGATCGACATGCCGGTGGCAATCACCGTACCGATGTCAAAACGGCTGACCGCCCCGGCCCCGGTGGCCAGGATCAGCGGCACCATGCCAAATACCATCGCCGCCGTGGTCATCAGCACCGGCCGCAGGCGAATGGCCGCAGCTTCCTCGCTCGCCTCACGTACGCTCAGGCCCAGTTCCTCACGCAACTGGTTGGCGAACTCGACGATCAGGATGCCATGCTTGCTGATCAGGCCGATCAACGTCACCAGCCCGACCTGGGTGTAGATGTTCATGCTCGATACGCCGAGGAACAGCGGCAGCAACGCGCCGCAGATCGACAACGGTACCGTCACCAGGATCACCAGCGGGTCGCGGAAGCTTTCGAACTGCGCCGCCAGCACCAGGAAGATGATCGCCAGTGCCAAACCGAAGGTCACCCACAACGCACTGCCTTCCTGCACGTACTGGCGCGCCACTCCGGCATAGTCGAAGGCGAAGCCCTCCGGGGCCTCCTCGCGGGCGATGCCCTGTACGGTCTGCAGCGCCTCACCGAGGCTGACCATCGGCACACCCTGGATGATCGCCGAGTTCAATTGCTGGAACTGGTTGAGCTGGCGAGGGCGGGCGCGGTCGCTGAGGGTGATCAGCGTCGACAACGGCAGCAGCTGGCCCTGGTCGTTCTTCACGTAGTAGTTGTTCAGCCAGCCGGGGTTGTCGCGGTAGGGCCGTTCGACCTGGGCAATCACCTTGTAGCTGCGGCCTTCGAGGGTGAAGCGGTTGATTTCCCCCTCGCCCAGCAAGGTCGCCAGGGTACCGCCCAGGGTGTCCATCGACACCCCCATCTGCGCCGCCTTGGCGCGGTCGATATCCACCACCACCTCGGGTTTGTCGAACGCCAGGTCGATGTCGAGGAAGGCGAACTTGCCGGACTCCTGGGCGCGGGCCTTGATGCGCTGGGCGACTTCCAGCAGGGCAGGGTAGTCACCGGCGCTGTTGATCACGAACTGGAACGGCAGGCCTTCGCCAGTGCCGGGCAACGATGGCAGGTTGAAGCCGAAGATCTGCAGGCCGCCGATTTCCTCGAGCTTGGCTTGCACCAGCGGCAGCAATTCCATTTGCGTGCGCTCGCGCTCGTTCCACGGTTTCAGCAGGAAGCCACCGATACCGGTCTGCACGCCATTGAAACCGTTGATCTGGAACGACGAGTAGTACTCGGGGAAGATCTTGAACAGCGGGGTGAACGTGTCGGTATAGGCGTTCAGGTAATCCAGGTTGGCGGTTTGCGGCGAGCTGCTCATCATGAAGATCACCCCCTGGTCCTCGTTGGGCGCCAGTTCGTTCTGGGTGAACTTCAGCAACACCGGGATCAGGCACAGGATGATCACGGCAAACACCAGCACGACCGGCCGGCTGTCGAGGGTAGCGTGCAGCAGGCGCTGATAGCGCACCTTGAGGCGCTCGAACAGCAAGTCGAGGCGGTGCGCCAGGCCGCTGGGGTTGTGCTCCTGGCGCAGCAGCAGGGCGCACATCATCGGCGACAGGGTGAGGGCAACGATGCCGGAGATGATCACCGCCCCGGCCAGGGTCAGGGCGAACTCCTTGAACAGCGCGCCGGTGAGGCCGGTGAGGAAGCCGATGGGGGCATAGACCGCCGCCAGGGTGATGGTCATCGACACCACCGGCATGGCGATTTCGCGGGCACCCTCCAGGGCGGCATCGAACGGCGACTTGCCCTCTTCCATGTGCCGGTGGATGTTCTCTACCACGACAATGGCATCATCCACCACCAGGCCGATGGCCAACACCATGGCCAGCAGGGTCAGCAGGTTGAGCGAGTAGCCCATCATCTGCATGAAAAACAGCACGCCGATCATCGACAGCGGAATGGTCACCACCGGGATCAGCACCGAACGCAGGGCGCCGAGGAACAGGAACACCACCACGATGACGATCAGCACCGCTTCGCCGAGGGTCTTGATCACTTCGTCGATGGAGGCCTGGATGAACAGCGTGGCGTCGTAGGCGATCGATACCTTCAGCGCCGAGGGCAGCTGGCTTTCCAGCTCGGGCATGATGCGCCGTACTTCCTTGATCACGTCCAGCGGGTTGGCCGCCGGGGTGGCCTTGATGCCGATGTACACCGACGGGGTGCCGTCGAACGAGCTGACCGTGTCGTAGTTTTCCGCGCCCATCTCGACCCGCGCCACATCGCCCAGCAGTACCCGGCTGTCACCGTTGGTCTTGACCGGCAGGGCCGCGAAGGCCTCGGCCGACTTCAGCTCGGTGCTGGCGTTGATGCTGGTGACGACATATTCGCCCTTGACCTCGCCGGCGGCGGAAAGGAAGTTGTAGCGGCGCACGGCAGTGGTCACGTCGCTGGCCGACAGGCCGTAGCCTGCCAGTTTCACCGGGTCGAGCCAGATGCGCATGGCGAATACCTGGTTGCCGAGGATTTCCGCCTCGGCCATGCCCGGCAATGTGGCCAGCTTGGGCTGGATGACCCGCGACAGGTAGTCGGTAATCTGCGGGTTGCTCATTTCCTTGCTGTAGAAGCTGATGTACATCAGCGCCGAAGCATCGGCGGCTTCCTTGCTCAGGACTGGATCCTCCGCATCCTGGGGCAGCTTGTTGCGCACCTCGTTGGCCTTGGCCAGCAGTTCGGTGAACAACCGGTCGCTGTCGGCGCCGATGCGCGCGTAGATGGAGATGACCGAGAAATTCTGCCGGCTCACCGAAGTCATGTAGTCGATGCCTTCGGCGCTGGCCAGGCTTTGCTGCAGCGGCTGGGTGATATAGCCCTGGATGGTTTCGGCATTGGCACCGGGATAGGCGGTGGTGACCGTGATCAGGGCGTTCTCCATTTGCGGGTACTGGCGGATCTGCAGCTTGTTCCAGGCCTGGAAGCCCAGCAGCAGGATCAGCAGGCTGACCACGCTGGCCAGCACCGGGCGGCGGATGAACGGGTCGGTGAATGCCATGCCAGCCTCCTGTCAGTCCTTGCCCGGCGCGCCCGCTTCGGGCTTGAGGGCTTTGTCCTCGCCGATGCGGATCGCGGCCCCCGGGGTCAGTTTCAGTTGCCCGGCGGTGACCACCTGTTCCCCCGCCTGCAGGCCCTTGCTGACCACCACCAGACCGTCACGGCGCTCGCCGGTCTGTACCGTGCGTTGCTCGGCGGTAAGCTGCGGCTGGCCCTTGTCGTCGTTAACCGGCTTGCCGTCCTTGTCCTTTTTCGGCGTGGCGACATACACCGAATTGCCATACAGCGTGTAGGTGATGGCGCTCTCCGGCACTACCACGCGTGGTTGTGGGTTGGGCAGCAGGATCAACAGGCTGGCGAACATGCCCGGCAGCAACTTGCCGTCCGGGTTGGCCATGGTCGCGCGCACCAGCAAGTTGCGCGTGGCTTCATCGACCTTGGGGTTGATCGCGCTCAGGCTGGCAGGGAAGGTCTGGCCCGGGTACGCGGCCACTTGCACCAGCACCTGCTGGCCCACGCTCAGGCGCGGCAGGGCCTGCTCCGGTACATTGAAGTCGACGTAGAGGCTGGACAGGTCCTGCAGGGTGGCGATCACCGTGCCGGCAGCCAGGTAGTCGCCGACATCCACCTGGCGGATGCCGATGGTGCCGCTGAACGGGGCGTTGATGCTCTTCTTGCTCTTCGATGCCTTGAGTTGCTCGACCAGTGCCTGGTTGCGCCGGTACTGCGCGGTGAGGCGGTCGAACTCACCGCGGGAGATGGCCGCGTCACCGACCAGCTGGCTGCCGCGACCGAAATCGACCTTGGCCAGGCCCAGGTCGGCCTGGGCGGTACCGAGCAGGGCGGTTTCCTGGTCGTCATTGAGCTGCAGCAACAGTTGCCCGGCCTTGACCTGCTGGCCAGAGTCGAAGTGCAGGGCCTTGACGATGCCTTCCACTTCCAGGCTCAGCTCCACACCCTGGAGCGCCTTGAGGCTGCCAACGGCGGGCAGGCGCTCTTGCCATGGGCGCTGTTCGGCCAAGGCGGCTGCCACGGTGATGGGGGGCCGTGGGGCAGTGAACATCTGGATCTGCTGGTAGATCGAGAAGGCTTTGTAGCCCCCCAGGGCCAACACGATCAGCAGAACCACGGCCAACATGATGAGCATGCGGCGGCGCAGCATAGTCCGTTTCCTTGGATGCAGTTGTTATTCGTTTGGACACGACAACGGGCGTTCCTGCCCACGTGTGGATGGGGGGATTATCGACTGTTTTCTGCAGGAAGGGGAGTGCGATGCCTGTGTCGGCCTCTTCGCGGGCACGCCCGCTCCCACAGGGACCGCGTAACCCGCTGATTGCGCGGCCCCTGTGGGAGCGGGCGTGCCCGCGAAGAGGCCGGTGCAGGCAGCAGCAAAATCACACCAGATGCAGGTGGTTGTCCCAGAAACCGGACGGCAGGTTCAGCGGTTGCCCGACCAGTTCGGCCTTGCGGCAATCATAGAAGCGGCAACGGCCCTGCCCGGAGGTGACCACGAAACCGTCCTGTACCGCGCCAACCCCGGCGCAATCGGGCATCGGTGCGTCCAGCCGCACCGCACCGCTGTCCAGGTCCCAGACGAACAGGCGGTTGGCCCGTGGCGCGGTCAGTGCGACCAGCCGCAACTCGCTGTGGATGGCGACACTGGCGGTGTACTGGGCCATGGCCTGCAACTGCCGCTCCGCCACCGGGAAGGCCTTGAACGGCTCGCCCGGACGCTTGATCGCCAGCAGCTCGGCGGTTTCATCGGCAGGCCCCATGAATTGCTGGCAGGCGGCGATGGTGCCGTCGCTGCCCACCGCCAGGTGGCGCACGCTGTTCATCTGCTGGGCCAAGGTTTCCTTGCTCAGCAGGGTGCCGTCGCGCTGCATCAGCACCAGGCTCGGCGCCATGGCGTCGAGGTTCATCTCCACCCGGCTTTCGGCTTCGGTGCGGATACCGCCGTTGGCCACCACCAGGGTCTCGCCGTCCGGCAGCCAGGCCAGCTCGTGCGGACCGATGCCGTGGGTCGGCAGCTCGCCGCTGTGCACCAGGCGTTCGCCTTCGAAGCGGTACACGCCGAGCACGCCACGCCCCGGGTCGGTGGTGTCGTTCTCGGTGGCGTACAGCCATTCACCACTCTTGTGCACCACTGCATGGCCGTAGAAATGCCGGTTTGGCTGCGAGTGTACGGTTTGCAACAGGCGCCCGTCGCGCAGGTCGACCAGGTAGCTTTCGGTACCCGGGCGGCGCGCGACGAACAGGGCGATCGGCAACTGCGGGTGGTGGATGATGGCATGGCAACGCTGGGCGACCTGGGTGCTGAACACCTGGGTGCCGTCCAGGCGGAAACCGACCGCATAGTGCTTGCCGTCGCCGTCGTCACGCGCCGACAGCAGCAGCGGTTCGCTGCCTTTGTTGCGGAACAGGCTCCAGCCGCCCAGGGTGAGGGCGCTGAGCAATACGCTACCGAGTTTGAGCGCCTGGCGTCGCAGCATGATCAGTCACCGTCGTTGGCATTGAAGCCCAGCTGGATGTTCAACGCCTTGGCCAGGTCGCCTTCGTGCAGGCGGTGGACGACGTTGAGGCTGTCGTAGATCTGGTTGAGGGTTTGCTGGCCGGCGTCGTCGGCCAGCAGTTCACCCAGGGTCTTGTGGTTGTCGGCCAGCAGTTTGAGCGCGGTCGCGTAGGCATCGTCGATCTTGTCTGCCAGGGCTTTCTGGTCGCTGGGCAGCAGGCCACGCAGGCCTTGGTTGTCGACCCCGACCCACACCGCTTCGGCGGCCTTGAGGCTGGCCTGCAGGCTGTTCAGCGAGTTGTGGCTGCGCCACGCTTCGGCCTGCAGCGGCTGCGGGATGCCCTTGCTCTGGCGGCCCATCGGCGCGCCGAGCTTCTTCTTCAGGCTGTCCAGCGCGGTCACCTGGGCACGCAGCAGGTCGGCAATCGCCTCATGGGAGTCGGCGTAGCGCTGGTTGGGGAACTTGGTCATCTGCGACAGCATGCCGTCGGTGCTGTTCCAGCTCTTGAGGATGTCTTCGGCCAGCGCCTTCTGGTGCTCACCGATGGCTACCAACAGCGGGCAGTAGCGGGCCTTCTGCTCGGCCGTGGCGATGTCCGGCTTGCTGTCGAACAGGATGTACTCGTAGGCCGAGAGGCCACGCACCACGACGCTGGCCTTGCCCAGCGCTGCGGCATCGACCGGTGTGTCGGCGTTGACCAGTTGCTCGACCTGGCGACCGACCAGGTTCTTCTTGTCCGGCCAGAACTGTACTTGCCAGGCGCGGTTGCCTTCGGCCAGCGGGCCGACCAGCAGCGGTTGCAGCTCGGCCCAGGCCTTTTGCGCGTTGAGGAAGTCGGCACGGGCCTTGTCCAGGGTTTCCTTGCCTTCGCAGTAGGCCAGGGCGCTGGCGGCCAGCATGCGGTCGGCTTCGACCCAGCGGCTGTAGGTAGGCAGGATCACCTGCTTGGCGATGGCAGCGGAGGTCACGGCTTGCGGGTCCTGCGGCGAGCAGGCGCCGAGGGCGAGTGCGGCGAGGCTGGTGAACAACAGTTTGGGTCGGAACATGCCCGGCTCCTTTGCGCTTTTCAAAGTGAATTCAGGAACGCCAGCAGCGCGGCACGCTGCCCGGCATCGAAAGTGAGGACGAAATTGCGCGCAGCCTCGGCCTCGCCACCGTGCCAGAGCACGGCTTCGAGCAGGTTGCGAGCGCGGCCGTCATGCAGGAACTGGCTGTGGCCACTGACCGTTTCGCTCAGGCCGATACCCCACAATGGCGGGGTACGCCAGTCCTGGCCGTTGGCGGCGAATTCGGTACGTTCGTCGGCCAGGCCCGGGCCCATGTCATGCAGCAGCAGGTCGCTGTAGGGGCGAATCAGCTGGTTGGCCAGCTCCGGCTCGGCGGCATTGGCGGCAGTGGTGAACTGCGGTGTGTGGCAGCCCTGGCAGCCGGCCTGGTAGAACAGGTTCTTGCCTGCCAATACCTCTGGCGAGCCCACATCGCGGCGCGCCGGCACGGCCAGGTTGCGGGTGTAGAAGGTGACCAGGCGCAGAATGTTGTCGCTGACTTCCTTCTCGCCGCCGGCGCCATCGCCGTTGGGTGCGGCCAGGCAGGTGGCCTGGGCCGGGGTGCAATCGTCGTTGGGGTGCAGCGTGGTGGTCAGGCCCATGTCGCCGGCAAAGGCATGCACGTTCTGCTGGTTGACGTTGGGCTGCCCGGCCTTCCAGCCGAAGCGGCCGACCACGGTCTTGCCCAGGGCGTCGTCCCATACCCGGTTGGCGCGCCCGCGGATACCGTCGTGGTTGCGGTCGTCCGGGTCTTCGTTGGCCAACAGGTCGGCTTCGGGGATGGCTTCGAGCAGGCCAAGGCCGATCATCGGCGGTGCCACGCGTGCCGAAAAGCGCGTGTCGGGGTGCATCACGCCATAGCCAAGCTGGGTGATCTGCAGGGCCGGCTTGCGCAGTTCGACCTGGTAGCCATCCTTGAACGCCAGCGTTTCCTGGGTATAGCTGACCCGGACCTTGCCTTCCGGGGTTACACCGGGAATGGCCATGTCCTGCAACTGGGTGCCATAGACCGGCTCCGGCACCACGCCGAGGCGCTCGACCACCTTGGCCAGGTACGGCTGGTCGGGGATCGACAGGCGCACCAGCATCGACACTGCGTTGCTGTCGCCCGGCTCTGGCGGGTGGCCGCGGCCGTCGCGCACGTGGCAGTTCTGGCAGGCATTGGTGTTGAACAGCGGGCCCAGGCCGTCACGTGCAGTGGTGGTGGACGGGGCGATGACCCACGGGTTGCGGAAGAAGCTGTTGCCCACGGCAAAGTCCAGGCGCCGCTCGGGCGAGAGGTTGGCCGAGGGCAGGGAATAAGCGTTGCGGTCACTGCGCTGCACGGTCGCCTGGCCAGCCGACAACGCTTCGCCGGGCTCGGCCTGGGTGAAGCGCGGGGCGTCGTCACAGGCAGCGAGGGCAAAGGCCAGTAGCAGGGGAGAGAGTCGAAACAGCGACGAGGACATCGAGGATCCTGGGCGTGAGCGAAAAACCGGCGTGCAAGCTTAGCAGGCCCAGGATCTTTGAATAAGAGCAATTTGCGTTTGCTTGATGAAATCGTCGCTGCAAGAAAACAGCTCAGGCCATGTACAGCTCGAATTGCCGGTTGACCAGGCTGACGATCAGGTTCTTGTTGCCACCATAACGGTTGTCGCCCGCCACCTCTTCGATATCCAGGCTGGTGTAATCCATCGACGAGGCGCTGAGGAACTTGATCGCATCCTTGTGCGCGGGTTCCCAGTAATCCTGGAAGATCCAGATGCTGGTCTTGGCAGCCGGGCCAAGGATCAGCCGCATGGCTTTGTAGTTTTCTTCCGCTTTGCCGATCCAGGGGATTGCCAGCGAGCCATTCCAGACGTCCTGGGCGCCGATTGCCAGGCTATGGCTGCGGTTTTCACCGTCGATCAGAGTCAGGGTGTAGGGGGTGTTGTTGGCGATGGAGCGCAGGTAGGTCACGCTAGCCATGGGGCATTTCCTTCTCTTGGTGGGTGTCCGGTCGTGGCAACGGGCCGCTCGGGGCGCGATAGACATAGGCCGCGAGCAAGGTGATTTCGTTGAAGGGGGGCTCGAGCTTGGCGGGGTCAAAGCGCCCCAGCAGTTGCAGGCCCTCGGCGAAGGCGACTGACTCGAACCTGCGGCGGTCGGCTTCGTTGGGGTCGTACAGGTAGATCTTGCCGGGGCGTGCAACCACCCGGCACATCTCTTCGGCGACGTGCTGCGTGATCGGCGCACCCATCAGGGTGACATGGGGAACCTGGTAGGAATCGAGCGGGAAATCGGGGGCGTCGTATTCGTAGACGATGATCAGGTTGGGAATATGCTCGCCCGTGGCAGGGCCGTTGGAAACGCGTTGGCCCGCCTTGTTCAGGTTGTAGGCGTTGTTGAAGCCGGTAACCAGGTCGTACCCATTCATGCGTTGCACGATGCGGCCTTCACCCCACACATCGAGAATCTGCAGCACGGTGCCTCCTGCGTGACATTCAAAGGAAGGTCACCAGCATGAGCACCCGGCCGACCAGCTGCCAGCGGGAAGCGTTGTCCCTGCCGGGCAAACGAAAACGCCCGGCACAAGGCCGGGCGTCTGGGTGAAGCGCCGTTAGCGGATCAGAACTCGTGGTCTGCGGTATCCGGGTTCAGGTTGGCAATGCCCAGCTTGCCGGCGGCCTGTTCGATCGCGCCAGTCTGCTTGACCAGCGCGGCGATGGCGTCACGCACGATCTGGTTGCCGGCAGCGTTGTCGGCGGCGATCAGTTGGTCGTAGTGTTCGCCCTTCAGGGCGTGATCGACGATGACCTGGATCTTGGCTTCGGTGGCTTCCAGGTCGGCCTTGAGGGTGGCGTCGGTGGCCGGGTCGACCTTGGCCACCAGCGACGACAGGCTTGGGCCGGTCACCTTGCTGCCGTCCGGGCGGGTGTACTCGCCCAGGTACACGTTACGGATGCCCTTGGCGTCGTAGAAGTGCGAGTAATGGGTGTTGTCGCTGAAGCAGTCGTGCTCGTCTTCCGGCGAGTTGGCTTCCAGCGAAACCTTCATGCGCTCGCCGGCCAGTTCGCCCAGCGACAGGCTACCCATGCCGAACAGCATCTTGCGCAGGCCGTCGTTGACCGGCTCGGCTTCCAGCTTGGCGCGGTAGTTGTCGGCGACGTTCGGCGCCCAGTTGCCGACCATTTCCTCGAGGTCCTTGACCAGCAGGTCGGTAACCGCTTTCAGGTAGGCCCGGCGACGGTCGTTGTGGCCGCCAGTGGCGCCCTTGCCTTCCAGGTAGTCCGAGGCCGGACGGTTGCCCGCACCCGGACCGGTGCCGTTCAGGTCCTGGCCCCAGAGCAGGAACTCGATGGCGTGGTAGCCGGTAGCGACGTTGGCTTCGGAACCGCCCAGCTCATTCAGGCTGGCCAGCTTCTCGGGGGTGATCTGCTTGACGTCGATCTTCTCTTCGCCTACCTGGATCTCGGTGTTGGCGATGATGTTGGCGTTGGCCGCCGGGTTGCCCAAGGCGTGCTCGTAGCTCTTGTCGACGTAGTCGATCAGGCCTTCGTCCAACGGCCAGGCGTTCACCTGGCCTTCCCAGTCGTCGATGATGGTGTTGCCGAAGCGGAAGGCTTCGCTCTGCAGGTACGGTACGCGCGAGGCGACCCAGGCTTCCCGGGCGGCCTTCAGGGTTTCGTCGTTGGGCTTGGCCAGGAACGCGTCGACAGCGCTCTGCAGGGTCTTGGCGGTGCTCAGGGAGTCGCTGTACACGGCATACACCAACTCGGCGTAATGCTTGACTACGGCTTTGCCGGCGGCTTCGTCGACGGCCCCGGGCGCTGCAGCGGTGGTGCTGGCGGCAGCCGGTTCCAGGGCTTGCGGCGCGGCGGCCTTGTCGTCCTTGCCTTCACCGCAACCGGCGAGAGCGATGGCGATGGCCAGCAGACTGGCGGAGGCCAGAGGCATTCGAATCATTGTTGGTTTCCTGCGTCGTGTGGTTGGACCAAGGGGGAGACCGTGCGCCGTGGCACGCGAAACTACAACATCATGCGAAAGATTTGCATTTGCTGTAAAGGGGCGGGAATGTAAATTGCGCGAATGTCGCTCACCGCCTGCAGTCGCCCGGGTGGACTTCAGGACATCGAGACCTGGTTGCGCTGCGCCTGTCTGAGGAAGTTGGTCAGCTCACGGGCCGACAGCGGTTTGCTGTAGTGGTAGCCCTGGCCTTCGTGACAGCCCTGGGCAACGATATAGCTTTCCTGCTCGGCGGTTTCCACGCCTTCGGCAATCACCTGCATGCCCAGGCTTTTGCCCAGCTGGATGATGGCGCGAACGATGGTGGCGTCGTCATCGTCGTCCAGCAGGTCCTGGACGAAACTCTTGTCGATCTTGATCTTGTCCAGCGGCAGCGATTTCAGGTAGCTGAGCGACGAGTAGCCGGTGCCGAAGTCGTCGATGGCGATCAGCGCCCCGGAGCGGCGCAGGCTCAGCAGGTGCTGGGCGGCGGTGCTGATGTCTTCCATCAGGCCGGTTTCGGTCACCTCCAGTTCCAGGCTGCGCGGGGGCAGGCGGTAGGCCTGCAGCAGGTTGTTGACCACCCGCGGCAGTTCGTTGTGGTGCAGTTGCACGGTGGACAGGTTGACCGCCATGCGCAGGTCGCTGAAGCCCATGTCATGCCATTCGCGCAATTGCCGGCAGGCCTGGTCGAGCACCCATTCGCCGATGCCGATGATGCTGCCATTCTGTTCGGCCAGGGGAATGAACTGGTCGGGTGGCACCATGCCCAGCTCCGGGTGCTGCCAGCGCAGCAGCGCCTCGACACCGACCACGCGGTGGTCGCGGTAGCTGATCTGTGGTTGGTACACCAGGTACAGCTGGTTGCGCGGCAGGGCTTCGCGCAGGTCCTTTTCCAGCTCGCGGCGACGGCGCATCTCGCTGTCGACGCTGGCGATGTAGAACTGGTAGCGGTTACGCGAACGGGCCTTGGCCAGGGTCATGGTCTGTTCGGCTTTCTGCAGCAGCTTTTCGGTGCTGTCGCCATCTTCGGGGAACAGGGTGATGCCGATGGTGGCGCGCAGACGGATCTGCTGATGGTGGTCGAGGTCGAACGGCACTTCCAGGTCGTCGAGGATGCTTTGCGCCAGTTCGGCCGCCTCGTAGGGCTGCTCGATATTGGCCTGGACCAGGGCGAACTGGTCGCCGCCCAGCCGTGCCAGGGCGCCCAGGCGGCCACTGTGGGCGCGCAGGCGGTCGGCCAGGGCCAGCAGCAGCTGGTCGCCGACCTGGTAGCTGAACTGCTCGTTGATACCCTTGAAGTCGTCCAGGCCCACGCACAGCACGGCCACGCGGTGTTGCAGACGGCCGCCGTCGACGAGGATCTTGTCCAATTGCTGCTGCAACTGCTGGCGGTTGGGCAAGCCAGTGAGGAAATCGTACTGGGCCATGCGTTGCAGGCTGTTTTCCGCCTCGTGGCGCAAGTGGGTGTTGCGCTCGATCGAGGCCAGCAACTGGTTGGCGGTATTCACCCACAGGCCCAGTTCATTCTTTTCATGGCCCTTGAGCAGCGGCAACTGGTGCTGGCTGGGGCGGTCGGGGTTGATCTGGGTGAGATGCTCGATGATCTTCGACAGTGGCTTGGTCAGCAGCCAGTGGTAGACCAGATACAGCACCAGGCCCATGGCCAGGGCCCGCAGCACGCCGGAAATGAAGATGATCACCGCGTTGATCAGGAAATCCTTGCCGTAGGCCGAGGTGTCGAGGGTGATGCTGAGGTCGCCGTAGTATTCGCTGAAGGGGCCGCGGCCGACCAGTTGCGTGGTATAGGTGCGTTCCTGGCCGAGGATCAGGTCGGTCAGCCAGCGCATGGCCATGTCCTGCAGCGGACGGGACTTCTCGGCCAGCATGGTTTCGTTGGGGTGGCCGATGGAGGCCATGCGCACCGATTCATCCTGGAACAGGCCTTCCATAACCTGCATGCCCATTTCGCGGTCGAGGCTGTACACCGCCTGGGTCGAAGGGTCGCGGAACATGTCGAGGATGCGCTGGGCATCGTTGTTTACGGCCTGGCGGGTCTTGTAGGTGTCATAGATGATTTGCGCACAGCTGAGCACGACGCCGACCGCCAGCGCCGACAGCAACACGACCCTGAGCAACTTGACCGACAAGCTGTTCCGCAATTCCAGCTTCAATGGGGTTTCCTTAATCCATGCGCATGGCATCATTTTGCCATCATCGATGACGATACACTACCGGCCGATCATGAGCAGTGTATCGGTTGCCTGACCCCGCAACTTGAATGCGCTGTATCAATCTTCCAAAGGTTTGATGTTAGCGTGGTATGCGGGCTGAGCAAGCGTTTTGCAGGTGGCGTGACTCAGCTTTTGAATCGGCGAACGTTTTTCCAGGATGGATATGTACACACGCTCAAATTCAATGCGCACCTTGGCTTCCAGTTCAACGAAGTGCTTTTTCTGCAGCGTATCGAAGCGCCGCTGTCGCTGGCTTTCGCGCAGTTTCGCAGAGCGCAAATGCAGCCGATGTGCTGGCACGGTTCTTTGCGCGGACGGTGCATGTGCAGATAGCCGACTGCCCGGGGCGGCACCAGCCGGGGACGGGGCAGATGGGCATTGCCGGGTTGTTGGCGATGCTCGAACAGCGCGGCTATGCGGGGTGGGTCGGGTGTGAATACCGGCCTGCGGGTGCGACTATGGATAGCCTTGGCTGGCTTGACCGGTACCTGGCATGAAAGCCCGGCGCGCTGACCCCGCGCAAACGCCCTGAAAAAATCCGGTGCCAGAGGACTGGCACCGGATTCTGTGCAGAAGCCCCGGGGTGGGTGGCGATGCAGAAGTGGCAGCATCACCGCACGGGGCGGGCTTCTGGTTCAAGGCAGGATGGTTCAGGCCTTGAAGGTCTTGCCTTCGAACTGTTCGGCAACGAAGGCCCAGTTGACCAGGTTCCAGAACGCCTCGACGTACTTCGGACGCAGGTTGCGGTAGTCGATGTAGTAGGCGTGTTCCCAGACGTCGCAGGTCAGCAGCGGGGTGTCGCCGCTGGTCAGCGGGCAGCCGGCGCCGATGGTGCTGGCCAGGGCCAGGGAACCGTCAGCCTTCTTCACCAGCCAGCCCCAGCCGGAACCGAAGGTGCCAACCGAAGTCTTGGTGAACTCTTCCTTGAACTTGTCGAAGGAACCGAAAGCGGCGTTGATGGCGTCAGCCAGGGCACCGGTCGGCTGGCCACCGCCGTTTGGCGACAGGCAGTTCCAGTAGAAGGTGTGGTTCCAGACTTGAGCGGCGTTGTTGAAGATGCCGCCCGAAGAGCTCTTGACGATCTCTTCCAGGGTCTTGCCTTCGAATTCGGTGCCTGGGACCAGGTTGTTCAGGTTCACGACATAGGTGTTGTGGTGCTTGTCGTGGTGATACTCCAGGGTTTCCTTGGAGATGTGCGGCTGCAGGGCATCGTGGGCGTACGGCAGCGGCGGCAATTCAAAAGCCATGGTGGATCTCCTGATTCAGGTCTGTTTGCGGTTTGCGCAAGGCCGATCACGGGCGGCCCGATCAGCGTCAGCGAGATTGTACTCTTTGCGACGCAAGGGCTGGATCATAGCACCGGGCCCGGCGCATAACCACGCAACAAAGATAGGGAATAGAGGTTCCAGAGCGGTTGGCGGGTGGCGATCAGTGGTGGTCGTTTCCAGGCAGGCGAATGTGCCAATGCCTCTGTAGAAGCGGCCTTGCGTCGCCCTAGGCTCTGTACGAAAAGCCTTGATACTTGTTCATGCTGCGTTGAACACAGCCTCGGAATGCTCATGTACTCCAGTACACTCCGCTTCCTCGGCTGTTTTCGCCTTGCCTGACCTGCGTCTCAAGACTTTTCGTACAGAGCCTAGGGCCGCAGCGCGGCCCGTTTAGGAGAGGTGATGAAACCCTGTGGTCAGTTGAAGACCAGCTGCGCCGCCACCGCGAACATCATGACCGCGACCATCAGGTCCAGCATGCGCCAGGTCGCTGGCCGTGCCAGCCATGGCGCCAGCCAGGCCGCGCCGATCGCCAGGGTCGAGAACCACACCAGCGAGGCGCTGGCAGCCCCGGCCACATAGGCCCCCGGCGCGGTCTGCTGGGCCCCCAGCGAGCCGATCAGCAACACCGTGTCGAGGTACACGTGCGGGTTCAGCAGGGTCACCGCCAGGGCGCTGAGCAGCACTGCGCGGCGTGACCGTGCGCCCTGGCCTTGCTGGTGCTGCAGGCTCTGCCTGGAACAGGCGCTGCGCAATGCCTTGGCGCCGTACCAGATCAGGAATACCGCGCCACCCCAGCGGGCGACCGCCAGCAAGGTCGGGTTGTGCGCCAGCACGGTGGCCAGGCCGAATACCCCGGCCGCCACCAGGATGGCATCACACAGGATGCACAGCGCCGCCACCGGCAGGTGATGCTCGCGGCGCAGGCTCTGGGCGAGGACGAAGGCGTTCTGGGCGCCGATGGCCATGATCAGGCCGAAGGCCACCAGCATACCGTTGAGATAGCTTTGCCACATGGCCCGCTCTCCATGAATGTCGAGAAAAGATGCTGGCTATTGTGGGGAAACGGGTTGTATAAGAAAAACAAATAGCGCTGATCCGTCATTAGGAAAATCGATGTTCGACTACAAACTGCTGGCCGCCCTCGCGGCGGTGATCGAACAGGGTGGTTTCGAGCGCGCAGCGCAGGTGCTGGGCTTGTCGCAGTCGGCCATATCGCAGCGCATCAAGCTGCTCGAGGCACGGGTCGGGCAACCGGTGCTGGTGCGGGCCACGCCGCCGAGCCCGACCGAGGTCGGCCGCCAGTTGCTCAACCATGTACAACAGGTGCGCCTGCTCGAGCGCGACCTGCAACGCCAGGTGCCGGCGCTGGACGAGGAGGGCATGCCGGAGCGCCTGCGCATCGCCCTCAACGCCGACAGCCTGGCCACCTGGTGGGCCGCAGCGGTGGGCAACTTTTGTGCGCAGCACAAGCTGCTCACCGACCTCGTCGTGGAGGACCAGGAAGTCGGCCTCAAACGCATGCGCGCTGGTGAGGTGGCGGCCTGCCTGTGCAGTAGCGAGCGGCCGGTGGCCGGCGCGCGTAGCCTGCCGCTGGGGGCCATGCGTTACCGGGCGCTGGCCAGCCCCGGGTTCATGGCGCAGCATTTCCCGCAGGGTTTTGCTGCCAGCCGCCTGCCCCGTACCCCGGCGATCGTCTACGGCCCGGACGACTTCCTACAGCATCGCTACCTGGCCTCGCTGGGTATCGAGGACGGTTTCCTGCACCACCTGTGCCCGTCCTCGGAAGGCTTCCTGCGCATGACCGAAGCCGGCCTGGGTTGGGGCCTGGTACCCGAACTGCAAGCCCGTGAGCAGCTGGCCAGCGGCCGGTTGGTGGAAATCTGCCGCGATACGCCCATCGATGTGCCGTTGTACTGGCATCATTGGCGCAACGGCGGGCAACTGCTGACGCAACTGACCGAACACCTGCGGCATTGCGCAAGGCACTGGCTGGTGCCCTTGTAGCCACGGCTGGCGTCAGTTGCATCTGAAATCTGGCAAGACGGAGTGTTACATGCGAATTCTGGTCACCGGCGCGAGCGGCTTCATTGGCGGGCGCTTTGCGCGCTTTGCCCTTGAGCAGGGCCTGGACGTGCGGGTCAGCGGCCGCCGCGCACAGGGGGTCGAGCACCTGGTCAAGCGCGGCGCCCAGTTCATTCCCGGCGACCTCGGCGATGCCGAGTTGGCCCGCCGCCTGTGCCAGGGCGTCGAGGCCGTGGTGCACTGTGCCGGCGCGGTGGGTAGCTGGGGGCGCTACCAGGACTTCTATCAAGGCAACGTGGTGGTCACCGAGAACGTCGTCGAGGGCTGCTTGAAGGAACACGTGCGACGCCTGGTGCACTTGTCGTCGCCATCCATCTATTTCACCGGCCGCTCGTGCCTGGATATCCGTGAAGACCAGGTGCCGCGTCGCTTCCACGACCATTACGGGCAGACCAAGTACCTGGCCGAGCAGAAAGTGTTCGGCGCCCAGGAGTTCGGCCTCGAGGTGTTGGCATTGCGTCCTCGTTTCGTCACCGGGGCTGGCGACGCCAGTATCTTCCCGCGGTTGCTGCAGATGCAGCGCAAGGGCCGCATGGCGATCATCGGCAACGGCCTGAACAAAGTGGACTTCACCAGCGTGCACAACCTCAACGAGGCGCTGCTCAGCGCCCTGTTCGCTGACCACCGGGCGCTGGGCCAGGCCTACAACATCAGCAACGGCCAGCCATTGCCGCTGTGGGACGTGGTCAACTATGTGATGCGCAAGATGCAACTGCCACAGGTCACTCGCTACCGGTCCTACGGCCTGGCCTACAGCCTGGCCGCGCTGAACGAGGCGGCCTGCCTGCTCTGGCCGGGGCGCCCGCAACCGACCCTGTCGCGCCTGGGGATGCAGGTGATGAGCCGCGATTTCACCCTGGATATCAGCCGCGCCCGGCAGTACCTGGACTACCAGCCCAAGGTCAGCCTGTGGACGGCGCTGGACGAATTCTGTGCCTGGTGGCAGCACCAGCCGCCAGGGCGATGAAGCCGCTGGGCCGATGACGATGATCAACGCGCTGCGCTGGCGGTTTATACTCGTGCCTCTTGCGACTACCGCGGTTGAATGTATCCATGCGTAACCATGCTCACGATGACTACGATGACGTGCCTAGCTTGCGCGCCGGCACCCATGACGATGACGAACTGATGCCGGCGCACGTGGTGCGCAGCCGTCAGAAAGCTGCCCGCGGAGCCAGTACGGCGCCGCTGTGGGCATTGCTCGGGGCCTCGTTCATCGCCTTGGCGGGCCTCGGCTGGTGGAGCTTCCAGCAGATTTCCCTGATGGAGCAGCAGCTGGTGGCGACCCAGGAGAGCTTTGCCCGCATCAGCGAAGAAGCGGCCGGGCGCCTGCAGGCCATCAGCGGCAAGGTGGCGGCCAGCGAGTCGGGAGCCATGACCAATAGCGAGGCGCTGAAGCTGCAGTTGCGCCAGTTGCAGCAGGGCATGGCCGGGCAGACCGGTGACCTGGGCAAGCGCCTGGAGCAGGTATTGGCGGATACCCGTGAACAGCAAAAGGCGGTGACCGAGTTGCAAGGCCAGCTGCAGGCGCAATTGAAGCAGGTGAACGGCGAGCTGGCCGCATTGCGTTCGGGCCAGGTCGATGGTGGCAAGCTGGATGCCCAGCTCAAGGGCCTGAACGAACAGGTTGCGGCGCTGAAGGCCGCGCAGGCCGACGGCGGCAAGCTTGATGGCCAGCTCAAGAGCCTGAGCAGCGAGGTGGCGGCGCTGAAGAAGCAAGGTAACCCGAGTGCGGCTATCCAGGACCTGGAGCAGGACATCCTGGTGCTCAAGAGCCAGATCGACAATCGCCCGGCTGCGGCGGCCTCCGCTGGGGCGTCGGTGCAGGAGTTCGATGCCTTCCGGGCGCAGACGACCCGCAACCTGAATACCTTGCAGAGCCAGGTGCAGAACCTGCAGCAACAGATCAACGCCCGGCCGTGACCTGGCGCGGGAGGGCTTTGCCCTCCTTTCGCGACACAAGGCCGCTCCTACAGGAAATCGCGTTCCCCTGTGGCGCGGCCTTGCGTTGCAAAGTGGTCCCGGCGCTCCCGGTTACAACCGTGGATAGTCGATATACCCCACCGGCCCCTTGCCATAGAAGGTCTCCGGCCGTGCCTCGTTCAGCGGTGCATCTGCCGCCAGCCGCGCCGGCAGGTCGGGGTTGGCGATGAACGGTACGCCAAACGCCACCGCATCCGCCTTGCCACTGGCCAGGGCCGCATTGGCACTGGCCTTGTCGAACCGCTCGTTGACGATGTACGGGCCGCCGAACGCTAGCTTGATCAACGGGCCGATGCTGTCATCGGCTTCCCGTTCCCGTGAGCAGATGAAGGCAATGCCCCGCTTGCCGAGCTCCCGGGCCACATAGGTAAAGGTTTCGGCGCGGTCGGCATCGCCCATGTCATGGGCATCGGCACGTGGCGCCAGGTGCACGCCAACACGGCTCGCCCCCCACACCTCGATGGCCGCATCGGTTACCTCCAGCAGCAGGCGCGCACGGTTTTCCAGCGAGCCGCCGTAACGGTCGGTGCGCTGGTTGGTGCTGCTTTGCAGGAACTGGTCGAGCAGGTAACCGTTGGCGCCATGGATCTCCACACCATCGAAGCCGGCGGCCTTGGCATTCTCGGCGCCGCTGCGGTAGGCCTCGACGATATCGGCGATTTCTTCGGTTTCCAGCGCGCGTGGGGTGGGGTAGTCACTCAGCGGGCGTACCAGGCTCACATGGCCCTTGGGCTGGATTGCGCTGGGGGCAACCGGCAGTTCGCCATTCAGGTAGCTGGGGTGGGAAATGCGGCCAACGTGCCACAGTTGCAGGAAGATGCGCCCGCCCGCAGCATGCACGGCCTTGGTCACATTGTTCCAGCCACGTACCTGCTCGTCGTTCCAGATGCCAGGGGTATCCGGGTAGCCGACGCCCATGGGGCTGACCGAGGTCGCCTCGCTGAGGATCAGCCCGGCACTGGCGCGCTGTACGTAGTATTCGGCCATCAGTGCATTGGGCACGCGGCCTTCATCGGCACGGCAGCGGGTGAGTGGGGCCATGATGATGCGGTTGGGCAACTGCAGGTCGCCCAGGGTGATCGGATCGAAAAGCGTGGTCATGACGGTTACCTGCCTGTTCAGAGTGCTTGGCGCAATTGTTCGAGAAACGCCTGGATGGTGGTTTCGTTGCGTTTGAAGAAGTGCCACTGACCGATCTTCTGGCTACTGACCAACCCGGCGCGTTGCAGCGTGGCCAGGTGGGCGGAGACGGTTGACTGCGACAGGCCGCAGCGTTGGTCGATCTGCCCGGCGCAGACACCGTTCTCGGTGCTGTGGTACTGGTCCGGGAACTGCGTTGCCGGGTCTTTCAGCCAACCGAGGATTTCTCGCCTGACCGGGTGGGCCAGCGCTTTTATGATTTCGTCGAGATCGAGAGGCATGGGTGGAGGCTCGTGGTAGCGGTATATCGCGATAGGGCGAAATGTAAATCGTGAAATGCCGATATACAAATACCAAGAGGTTCTGAGCTGAGCGCGAATCGCTATATCGCGTTATAACGATATAGCGGCGGACGGTGCTAGACTGCGGCCATGAACTACCTCGCACACCTTCACCTGGGCGGCCCGGCGCCGCAACAACTGCTTGGCAGCCTGTATGGCGACTTCGTCAAAGGCTCGCTGGAAGGGCGCTTTCCGCCAACGCTGGAGGCGGCCATCCGGCTGCATCGGCGTATCGACAGCTATACCGACCAGCATCCGTTGGTACTGGCCGCACTGGCACGCTTTCCGCGCGAGCGGCGGCGCTTTGCCGGCATCGTTGTGGATGTGTTCTTCGATCATTGCCTGGCACGGCATTGGCAGGATTATGCCGAGCAGCCGCTGGAGCAGTTCACTGGGGAATTCTATCGGGTGCTGCTGGCGGAGCCTGAGCTTCCCGGGCGCCTGGCGCGGATCGCGCCGTTCATGGCGGCCGATGACTGGCTGGGCGCATACGGTGATTTCGCCACGCTGGAACAGGTGTTCAACGGCATTGCCCGAAGGCTGTCGCGGCCACAGGGGATGGTCGGGGTGATGGATGAGCTGGAGCGGCTGTATGAGCCGCTGATGGCGGATTTTCGCGAGTTCTATCCACAGTTGCAGGCATTCGCGGCCGTGGGGCGGATGTCAGACAGCTAGGCCTGGGCTGGCCTCTTCGCGGGCAAGCAGGCGAAGAGGCCGGCCAGGCACAAACTCAGGCAGCCCGCGCCTGCCGCCGAGTCACCAGTTCGACTTCTGCAGCGCCGAACAACGCCAGCTGGATCGCCTGCTGCGCCTGCAACGCCAGCACCGCGCGTTCCTTGCCGACGCTGCCGATCGGCTGCAACAGCTGGATGCTCACCTCAGCCCGCGGCTGGGCGAACAGGCGCAGCAGGTGCGAAAGCAGGTCATCCTCACCGATGAAGGGCGCAAGCGGGTCGATCTGGCCGTTGCGCAAGTACTGGATGGCCACCGGTTGTACTGCCACCCCGCGGTCGATGGCGCCCGCCAGCAGGCGGCCATGGAAGGTGCGCAGGGTACGCCCGCTGGTGGTAGTGCCTTCGGGGAAGATCAGCAGCGGGCGGGCCAGGCCCAGTTGCCCGGCGATCTGTTCGCGCAGGCGCTGGCTGTCACCGCCACCCCGGCGGATGAACAGCGTGCCGGCCTTTTCCGCCAGCCAGCCGGCCACCGGCCAGTGGCGCACTTCGGCCTTGGACAGGAACGACAGCGGCAGCAGCATGCCGAGCAAGGGGATGTCGGTCCAGGACACGTGGTTGCTGACCCACAGCATTGGCCGTTGCGGTAGCTCGCCGATCACGCGCACGTCGAACGGCAGCGCCGCGACCAGGCGTTTCATGAACAGGCAGGTCCAGCGCTGGCGGCGCGCTATCGATGGCTTGAAGCCCAGGCGTTCGCCCAGGGTGATCGCACTGGCCAGCAGCATGCCCAGCAGCAGTACCAGCAGCAGTCGTGTCAGGCGGGCCATTACCCGCAGCTTCGGCATCAGACCGCTGCCTTGAAGTGGCGGGCATAGCGCGGGCACAGCTCGTCGCGCTTGAGCAGGATGAACACGTCGGCCACCTGGAAGTCTTCGTCCCAGCACGGCTCGCCGCAAATCTTCGCGCCCAGGCGCATGTAGGCCTTGAGCAGGGGCGGCATTTCGGCAATGACGTTGTTCGGCAAGGCCAGCTTGGGCAGCGGGTTTTTCGGTTCGGCGCGCAGGTGCTCGGTGCACAGGTAGCGGTCGCGCAGGCGTTGCATCACCGCATGGGCCTGTATTCCGCCATCCTGCATGGGGATGCTGGCGCAGCCCATCAGGTAGCTGTAGCGGCCTTCATTGAGGATTTCCGCCAGTTCGCTCCAGAGTACCGCGATGGTGCCGCCATTGCGGTAATCGGGCGCCACGCAGGTGCGCCCCAGCTCCAGGATCGGCCCCTGCAATTGCAACAGGCCATGCAGGCTGAATTCTTCTTCGCTGTAGAAGCGGCCCAGGCTGCTGGCGGCCTGGTGGTCGAGCAGGCGGGTGGTGGCAACCAATTCGCCGGTACTCAGGTCACGTACACCAATGTGCCGGCAGTGCACGTCGTAGTCATCCATGTCCAGGCCGTACTCGGCACCTTTGAGGCGGGCCTGGAATTCGGCGCTGAACACCTTGTAGCGCAGGGCCTGGGCCTCTTGCAGGGCCGCGGCGCCAACCAGGCGTTCGGCTTGCAGACGGCGTTCGGTGCTGTTGTCGCCAGCGTGAGCGATCCGAGTCATTACGAGTCTCCATGAGCCAGCCATGAAAGGTTGCGGCCGGTCGGCTTTGTTGTGCAAAGTCAGCCTAGGTAGACGCGGTGTCACCCCTGTGAAACTTTGGTGATGCTTGCGTGACATCCCACGGCGTTACTTGAAAGCCCCCAGCAAGGAGCCGCCCCATGGCCTGGTTGCAACGACTCAACGACCCGCTTCGCCAAGCGCCGGCGGGTACCCTTGGCGAAACCTACACCGCGCTGCTCGAGCGCCTTGGCCCGGTTGCCCCGTTCGAACTGGCGGTACTCGGCGGGCGGGCGATGGCCACGCCGGGGCTGGCGTTCCTGGTCGGCTACCAGGCCGCGTTGCGCGTGCTGTGGCCCAGTGCACCAGCCAGCCTTGGTGCCCTGTGCGCCAGCGAGCGGCGCAGCGTGCGGCCGGCGGACATGCGAACGCGCCTGGACAGCTTGCGCTTGACCGGCAGCAAGGATTTCGTCACTGCCGGCCTGGAGGCGGAGTGGCTGCTGGTGGCGGCGCGCAGCGAGGCGACGGGCGCGCCAGCGCAGTTGAAGCTGGCGGTGGTCTACCCCGGCGAACCAGGGGTCACGCTGGAAGCGTTGCCGACCCTGCCGTTGATGCCAGAGGTGGGCCATGGGCGGCTGCTGCTGGAACACGCGGCGTGCGAGCTGCTGGCGGGGGATGGCTGGGATGCCTATGTAAAACCGTTCCGTTCGCTGGAGGACTTGTATGTGCTCACGGCGCTGACGGCCTGGCTGTATGGCGTGGGCCAGGCGTGTGCCTGGCCGCAGGCCCTGCGCTTGCAGCTGCTCGGGCTGCTGGCCGGGTGTGCCGAGGGCAGCCGGCAGTGTGCCGATACCGTCGGTTGCCATTTGTTGCTGGGTGGGTTGTTTGCCCAGTTCCAGGCGCTACGGGGGCAAATCGATGCGGCGTTGGCAGCCGGGCCGGCGCATTGGGCAGAGAGCTGGCGGCGCGACCAGGGCGTGATGGCGTTGGCGGCGGCAGCGCGGGAGAAGCGCTTGAACAAGGCGTGGGCGGCTGCGGGATTGTCATGAATGCCGGTTAGGCTTGTGTGATTGCATGAATCCTGGGGCCGCACAGTCGCCCCCGCAAAAAGGCAATCCCGATGAAGGCATTGTTCGTCATTCTGGCGCTGGTTACGGGGTGTGCCTGGGCCGAGGACTGGCCCCAACCCGACTGGCCGATCGATGACGCCAGCCTCGACTGGCAGGCTGTCGACGCCTATGCCTTCCCTGCCCGCACCACCGCGGAACGCGCTGGCATTCGCACCGACGCCCTGCTGATCATCCGCGACGGCCGTATACTTCACGAGCGCTACACGGCACCCACCCGCGCAACCACTGCCCACCTCACCTGGTCGATCAGCAAAAGCGTGCTGGCCACGGTACTGGGCGTGGCCCAGGGCCAGGGGCGCTTCCAGCTGCAAGACCCGGTCAGCCGGTTTTATCCACCCATGCGCAGCCACCCTGGCGTGCGCATGGTCGACCTGCTGCACTGGGCCAGCGGCCTGGACTGGCAGGAAGACTACGAATACGCCCCGCTGAAATCTTCGGTGGTGGCCATGCTCTATACCCGCGGCCACGGGGACATGGCGGCGTACACGGCGGCACGGGGCACGGCAGCCGAACCAGGCCGGCGCTTTCTCTATTCCAGTGGCGACAGCAACCTGCTGGCCGCCGCGCTGCGCGGCATGCTCGGCGCCGACCAGTACCCGGATTACCCCTGGCACGCGCTGTTCACCCCGTTGGGCATCACCAGCGCAGTATGGGAACGTGACCGGGCCGGCACCTATGTCGGCTCTTCCTACCTGTACCTCACGGCGCGCGACCTGGCACGCATCGGCCTGTTGCTGCAGCGCGACGGGCGCTGGCAAGGGCGGCAACTGCTGCCAGAGGCCTGGGTGGTGTTCAACCGCACGCCGTTTGCCCATGCCGACACCGTAGCCGGCGAGGCCAACCCCGGCGGCCACTGGTGGCTCAACCAGCCGTTGGCCGGGGCGGCACGGCCCTGGCCGCATGCGCCCGCAGACACTTATGCCGCCCTTGGTCACTGGGGCCAGGCGCTGTACGTGCTGCCCAGGCAAAAGCTGGTGATCGTGCGCTATGCCGACGACCGCGACGGCAGCTACCGGCACGATGAACTGCTCAGGCGGGTGCTGGCGGTGCTGGCCGGGGAGGGCGCATGAAGCGGGTAGTGCTGCTGGTATTGCTGGGCCTGTCGTACTGGGCCTGGCACGAGCGCCAGGCCCTGGCAGACTTCCCCGACATCCTTGCGGCGTACTCGGCCAAGGAGTATTGCTCGTGCCGCTTCGTCATGGGGTTCGAGCCGGGGTACTGCCAAGGCTATGTGAAACAGTGGCTGGCGCTGAGCCTGCTGGAGGAAGACAGCCAGCAGCGGCTGGTGACCGCCGAAGGCCTGGGGCAGCGCCACCAGGCCGCCTGGCAAGGCCCGCGCGAGGGCTGCCGCTTGCTGCCGTGAAGGCGGGCGGGTAAGGTTGGCGGCCTGGTTTCACGAGATCCGTCATGTTCAAGCTGCCCCGTCTGCTACCCGCCTTGCTGCTGGCTTTGTGCCTACCTGCCCACGCCAACTGGCACCTCGATGGCGAGTCGTCGCGCCTGTCGTTCATAACCGGCAAGAACGGTGACACCGCCGAAGTGCACCGTTTTCTGGTGCTGCATGGCACCGTCGACCGCAAGGGCGCGGCTGGGCTCAGCATCGAGATGGATTCGGTAAGCAGCGGCATTCCCCAACGTGACGAACGCATGCGTGAGGACCTGTTCGAGGTCGAGCGTTTCGCCGAAGCCAAGGTGCAGGCCCAACTGGACCTGCGGCCGATAAACGACCTGGCCAATGGTGCCCAGGTCGAGCTGCGCCTGCCATTGACCGTGACCTTGCACGGCCAGTCCCACAGCTATAACGCCCTGCTGCTGGCGACCCGCCTGGACGAGCGACGCTTCCAGGTGGTGACCCTCGAGCCGCTGGTCCTGCGCGCCGAGGATTTCGGCCTGCTGCCAGGCCTGCAACGCCTGCGCAAGTTCGCTGGGCTCAAGTCCATCAACCCGTCGGTACCGGTGAGTGCGGTGCTGATCTTCACTGCCCGCTGACATGGCCGGGCCAGTCTTCCCCTGGCGGGATGGCAACCACTTCGAACTGCTGATCGACGGCCCCGAGTTCTTTCCGCGCATGCTCCTGGCAATCATGCGCGCCGAGTTCCAGATCGATCTGGAACTGTACCTGGTCGAGGCCGGCGACTGCGCCGATGCGGTGGTCGAAGCGCTTGAGCGGGCGGCGCTTCGCGGTGTGCGGGTACGCTGCCTGTTCGACGACTATGGCTCGTTGGCCTTCACCAGTACATTGCGCCAGCGCCTGCTGGATGCCGGCGTGTACCTGCGCTGGTACAACCGCCTGCGCTGGAAGCGCGGCCTGCGCAACCTGTACCGCGACCACCGCAAGCTGCTGCTAGTGGACCAGCGCTGGGCAGTGGTGGGCGGCACCGGTGTCACCGATGAATTCTGGACGCCGGGCGAGGCGACCAGTGAATGGCACGAGGTGATGGTGCAGATGCAGGGCCCGGTGGTGAACGACTGGCAGTTGCTGTTCGACCGCCAGTGGCACGCCAACAATCGCCGCACCGCCTGGCGCCCTGCCGAGGGCTTTGGCCTGCCGCGCCTGCCCAAGGTACCGGCGCAGGGGCAGGGCATGGGGCGGGTGGCCTATGCCGACGCCCGCCAGCACCAGGACATCCTGCATTCGCTGGTACGTGCGATCAACAGCGGCAAGCGCCGGGTGTGGCTGGCCACGCCCTACTTCCTGCCGACCTGGAGCGTGCGCCGCTCGCTACGCCGGGCTGCCGGCAAGGGCGTCGATGTGCGCTTGCTGCTGACCGGCCCGCGTACCGACCACCCTTCGGTGCGTTATGCAGGGCACCGCTATTATCCCCGGCTGCTGCGCGCCGGGGTGCGCATCTACGAATACCAGCCATGTTTCCTGCACCTGAAAATGGTGCTGATCGACGATTGGGTCAGTATCGGTTCGTGCAACTTCGACCACTGGAACCTGCGCTTCAACCTCGAGGCCAATATCGAGGCCCTCGACCCGCCATTGACGGCTGCCGTGCAAGCCAGCTTCGAGCGTGACTTCGCCTTGAGCGAGGTGGTCGACCTGGGCCACTGGCATGCCCGACCGCTATGGCGCCGGGTGAAGCAACGGCTGTGGGGCTGGCTGGACCGCCTGGTGGTCAACTTGCTCGACCGTCGCGACTGATACCGGCTATCGTGCAGTGACTGTCTCTAGGCAATCGAAGGAGTGGGTGCGATGACGGCGAAGAAGATTCTCATGTTGGTCGGCGACTTCGTTGAAGATTACGAGGTCATGGTGCCATTCCAGGCCTTGAGCATGGTGGGGCATACGGTGCATGCAGTTTGCCCGGAAAAGGTCGCGGGGCAGACCGTGCGCACGGCCATTCATGATTTCGAGGGTGACCAGACCTACAGCGAAAAGCCCGGGCACAACTTTGCCCTGAACTACGATTTCGTGCGGGTGCGCGCCGAGGGTTATGACGCGCTGCTGATTCCCGGTGGGCGCGCGCCGGAGTACCTGCGCCTGGATGAGCGGGTGCTGGAACTGGTACGGGCATTCGACCAGGCCGGCAAACCGATTGCGGCGGTGTGCCACGGGGCCCAGCTGCTGGCGGCTGCCGGCGTGCTGGAAGGGCGTGAATGCAGCGCTTATCCGGCGTGTGCGCCGGAGGTGCGGCTGGCCGGCGGCACATTCATCGATATTGCCGTGGACCAGGCGCATGTCGACCGCAACCTGGTGACCGCACCCGCCTGGCCGGCGCACCCGGCGTGGCTGGCGGCATTCCTCAAGGTGCTCGGTACCCGCATCGCCTGACCGGGCCCGGCTTCCTGGCACCTGCCAGGCAGTGCTCTGGTAGGAGCGGCCTTGTGTCGCGATGGGTGCGTAGCAGCCCTTGGTAATCCTGCATCACGGCTGAGCATCTGGGGCTGCTGCGCAGCCCATCGCGACGCAAGGCCGCTCCTACACACACACGCACACCGTTTTCAGGGTCGTTGCTGTTGGCCTCGTGCCACTCAACCGACCTGCTCAACCCAGTCATTGAGGTTGTAGTAGTTGGTCACCCGGGCAATCTTGCCGCAGTGGATATAGAAGAACGCCCCCGCCGGCAGCACGTAGGTCTGCCCGTTGGCCGGCGGCAGGCCTTCGTCATCGGCCAGGTATTCGCCATGCACGGTGAACTCCGCCGCCGCCCGGCTGCCATCTGCGTTCTGCATTACCACGATGTCGGCCAGGCGTTCGCGGTAGCAGCGGTTCATCTTGTCCATGAACGCGGCAAACCGTGCCTTGCCCATCTGCCGCTCACCCTGGTTGATGTCGTGGATCACGTCCTCGCTGAGCAGGGCGAGGAAGGCTGGCATGTCGCCGGCGTTGAAAGCCGCGTAGTACGCATTTACCAGTTCGGTAGCGGTCATGGAACAATACCTGTCGTAGAGGGAAAAGGCGGGTCGTGGCTTCGGATGATAGGGTTTCCCCTCAAGCCCGGCTTAGCCGAGCGCGTCATCCACATCGACAAAACGACCGCCAAGCATGGAAATACGCCTGTTGCACGGCGCCGCTATCGCGCCTTACATCGATGACCTCGCTCGCCTGCGCCTGACCGTGTTTCGCGAGTTTCCCTACCTTTACGACGGCACCCCGGAGTACGAGGCCGACTACCTGGCCACCTATGCCCGCTCCGGGCGCAGCCTGGTGGTGCTGGCGCTGGACGACGGCAAGGTGGTCGGCGCCTCCACCGGCCTGCCGCTGGTGGATGTCGGCGCCGAATTCCAGCAGCCATTCCTGGCCCAGGGGCGCGACCCGGCCAGCGTCTACTACTTCGGTGAATCGGTGGTGCTGCCGGAGTACCGTGGCAGGGGCCTGGGCGTGCGCTTTTTCATCGAGCGCGAGTCCTATGCGCACAAACTGGCCGAGTTCGATTACTGCGCGTTCTGCGCGGTGGAGCGGCCCGGCGTGCACCCGCGGCGGCCTGCAGACTACAAACCCCTGCATGGCTTCTGGCGTAATCGTGGCTTCCTGCACGACCCATCGCTGCGCACCCGCTACGCCTGGCGTGACCTGGACGAAGCGGAAAGCTCCGACAAACTGATGTCGTTCTGGCTCAAGGAACTGCCGATATGATCCGCCTGGCGGCCTGCCAGTATGCGATCGAGCTGCATGAAACCTGGGAGGCCTACGCCGCGCACCTGCAAGGCCTGTGCGCCGAGGCTGCGGCGGCGGGGGCGCGCCTGCTGCTGTTGCCGGAGTACGCCGGGCTGGTGCTCAGCGGGCAGTTGCCGGCCGAGCAGCGTGGCGACCTGAAGGCCTCGATTGCCGGTATCCAGCCGCTGGTCGAGCCGTGGCTGGCGCTGTGCGAGGGCATTGCCCGGCGCTGGGGGATCTATCTGCAGCCCGGCAGCCTGCCGGTGCAGGACGGCGACGGGCAGTACCGCAACCGAGCCTGGCTATTCGGCCCCGACGGCGTGCTGGGCTTCCAGGACAAATTGCTGATGACCCGTTTCGAACGCGAGCAGTGGGGCATCGCCGCGGGCCAGGGGCTGCAGGTGTTCGACACCGAACTGGGGCGCCTGGGGATCCTGATCTGCTACGACAATGAATTCCCGATGCTGGCCCGGCACCTGGCCGAGCAAGGCGCCGACCTGATCCTGGCGCCGAGCTGTACCGACACCGAGGCGGGCTACCACCGGGTGCGCATTGGCGCGCAGGCGCGGGCACTGGAGAACCAGATTGCGGTATTGCAGAGCCCCACGGTCGGGCTGGCCGCCTGGTCACCGGCGCTGGACGAGAATATCGGGCGGGCAGGCTTGTTCGTGCCACCGGATCATGGCATGCCGGGGGACGGCGTGATGGCGTTGAGTGAGCAACTGAGCCCGGTGCATAGCCAGTGGCTGCTGTGCGAGGTGGACCTGGAGGAAGTGCGGCGGGTGAGGCGGGAAGGGCAGGTGTTTACCCGCAGGGACTGGCCGGAGCAGTTTGACAAAATCCTGTGAAAACAGTGGCGGCCTCTTCGCGGGCTTGCCCGCTCCCACAGGTACAGCGCAAGCCTGAGGGCTACGCGTTACCTGTGGGAGCGGGCAAGCCCGCGAAGAAGCCGCCGCAGTTACATCAGGCTTACTTCACTTCGACTGCCAGGCTCTCGGCAATCTTGCTCTGCCACAGGGCAGGGCCAGTGATGTGTACCGACTCACCGTTGCTGTCCACGGCGACGGTCACCGGCATGTCCTTGACCTCGAACTCGTAGATCGCTTCCATGCCCAGCTCGGCGAAGGCCAGGACCTTCGACTTGCGGATGGCCTGGGCCACCAGGTAGGCGGCGCCGCCAACAGCCATCAGGTATACGGCCTTGTTGTCCTTGATCGCTTCGATGGCGGCAGGGCCGCGCTCGGACTTGCCGATCATGCCCAGCAGGCCAGTCTGCTCGAGGATCTGGCGGGTGAACTTGTCCATGCGGGTCGCGGTGGTCGGGCCGGCTGGGCCTACCACTTCGTCACCTACCGGGTCGACCGGGCCGACGTAGTAGATGAAGCGGCCTTTCAGGTCTACCGGCAGCTCTTCGCCACGGTTGAGCATCTCCACCATGCGCTTGTGCGCGGCATCGCGGCCGGTGAGCATCTTGCCGTTGAGCAGGATGGTCTCGCCCGGTTTCCAGCTGGCGACTTCTTCCGGGGTGATGGCGTCGAGGTTGACGCGACGGGCGCTCGGGCCGGCTTCCCAGACGATTTCCGGGTAGGCGTCCAGCGACGGCGCTTCCAGCTCGGCCGGGCCGGAACCATCGAGCACGAAGTGGGCGTGGCGGGTGGCGGCGCAGTTGGGGATCATGCACACCGGCAGCGAAGCGGCGTGGGTCGGGTAATCCATGATCTTGACGTCGAGCACGGTGGTCAGGCCACCCAGGCCCTGGGCGCCGATGCCCAGCTGGTTGACCTTGTCGAACAGCTCCAGGCGGATTTCTTCCAGACGGTTCTGCGGGCCACGGGCTTTCAGCTCGTGGATGTCGATGGACTCCATCAACACTTCCTTGGCCATCACCGCAGCCTTCTCGGCGGTACCGCCGATGCCGATGCCGAGCATGCCCGGCGGGCACCAGCCAGCACCCATGGTCGGCACGGTCTTGAGCACCCAGTCGACGATCGAGTCGGACGGGTTGAGCATGGCCATCTTCGACTTGTTCTCCGAGCCGCCGCCCTTGGCTGCGACATCGACCTCGACCTTGTCGCCGGGGACGATGGAGTAGTGGATCACTGCCGGAGTGTTGTCCTTGGTGTTCTTGCGGGCACCGGCCGGGTCGGCCAGGATCGACGCGCGCAGCACGTTTTCAGGCAGGTTGTAGGCGCGGCGCACACCTTCGTTGATCATGTCGTCGACGCTCATGGTGGCGCCGTCCCAGCGCACGTCCATGCCCACGCGGATGAACACGGTGACGATACCGGTGTCCTGGCAGATCGGGCGGTGGCCGGTGGCGCACATGCGCGAGTTGATCAGGATCTGGGCGATGGAATCGCGCGCGGCAGGCGATTCTTCACGCAGATAGGCCTCGTGCATGGCCTGGATGAAATCGACGGGGTGGTAGTACGAAATGAATTGCAGGGCGTCGGCGACGCTCTGAATCAGGTCGTCTTGCTTGATCACGGTCATGCAGCGCGCTCCTCTTAAAGACGGGAACATTCATAGAGACGCTCGACGGTGCCGACCAGCATGTCGAAACGCCTTGCAAAGGCGCGCCGGCGGCATGGCCGACGCAAAAAGGCGCGGCAGTATAGCGTGCCTCTCGGTGTGAAACACCTGCGTGTGGTCTGGACCATGGTCGGCAGGGCCCAGGCATCCTTTTTGCTGCCATTGCCCGCTTGGCATACAGTGGCCTGATGACCGATGGAGAAAGACCGACCATGCCTGAACTTTGCGTGGGCGAGCGCCGCTGGGCGGTGCCGACCGGCAGCAACCTGCTCGATGCCCTGAACGAGGCTGGGCTCGATGTGCCCTACAGTTGCCGCGCGGGCAGCTGCCATGCCTGCCTGGTGCATTGCCTGGCCGGGCAACCGCTGGATGCCCGGCCCGAGGCCCTGGCGCCGGACAAGCATGCCCAGGGTTGGCGCCTGGCGTGCCAGTGCCAGGTGGTCGAGGACCTGCGTGTGGCGCTGTTCGACCCGCAGCAGGATGGCGTAGCGGCCGAGGTCTGTGCGCTGGATTGGTACGGCGATGTGTTGCGCTTGCGCTTGCGGCCCGAGCGGGCGTTGCGTTACCAGGCCGGGCAGCATGTAGTGCTATGGCATGCTGCGGTCGCGCGGCCCTATTCGCTGGCCAGCCTGCCGGGTGAGGACGATTTCCTCGAGTTCCATATCGACTGCCGGCGCCCTGGCGCCTTTTGTGACCAGGCGCGCGGCTTGCGGCTGGGTGATGTGTTGCGCCTGGGGGCATTCCGGGGCGGCGCCTTGCACTACGACCCGGACTGGCAGGACCGGCCGCTGTGGTTGCTGGCGGCGGGCACCGGGCTGGCGCCGTTGTGGGGCATCCTGCGCGAAGCGTTGCGGCAGGGGCATCGGGGCGAGATCCGGCTGCTGCATGTGGCGCGGGAGCGGTCAGGGCACTATTTGGCGGAGCCGCTGCTGAAGTTGCCAGGGGTTGAGGTCGAGCTGGTGCTGGCGGAGCAGCTGGAGGATGTTCTGGCCGGCTTGCGGCCGTCATCGCGGCAGACGCTGGCGCTGCTGTGCGGGGCGCCGGGGAGCGTCGAGCGGTTTGCCCGGCGGCTGTTCATTGCCGGGGTGCCGCGGGGGCAGGTGTTTGCCGATGTGTTCGTCGAGCATGCCTGAGGCATTTTTGTGGATTGTGCCGGCCCTTTTGCGGGCACGCCCGCTCCCACAGGTACAGCGCTAGCCTCAAGCTTGGCGCGCATCCTGTGCGAGCGGGCGTGCCCGCGAAAGGGCCGCAAAGCGGCCCCTTGCAGCGGATCAACCGACCAGCGGGTCACCCACGTGCAGGATCTTCATGCCGTTGGTGCCACCGATGGTGTGGTAGCTGTCACCCTTGGTCAGGATCACCCAGTCACCTTGTTCCACCAGGCCACGCTTGAGCAGTTCGTCGACCGCCGCCTGGCTCACCTTGTCGGCCGGCAGCGAAGCCGGGTCGAAGGCGATCGGGTACACGCCGCGGAACATCGAGGCGCGAGCCTGGGTGGCGCGGTGCGGCGACAGGGCGAAGATCGGCACGTGCGAACGCAGGCGCGACATGATCAGCGGGGTGTAGCCACTCTCGGTCAGGGCGATGATCGCCTTCACGCCCGGGAAGTGGTTGGCGGTGTACATGGCCGCCAGGGCGATGCTTTCGTCGCAGCGCTCGAAGGTGGTGTGCAGGCGGTGGCTGGACTTCTGGCTGGTCGGGTGCTTTTCGGCACCCAGGCAGATGCGGGCCATGGCCTGGACGGCTTCGATCGGGTAGGCACCGGCGGCACTTTCTGCCGACAGCATGACCGCGTCGGTGTTGTCCAGCACGGCGTTGGCCACGTCGGACACTTCGGCACGGGTCGGCATCGGGTTCTGGATCATCGACTCCATCATCTGGGTCGCCACGATCACCGCCTTGTTGTTGCGGCGGGCGTGCTGGATGATCTTTTTCTGGATGGCGATCAGCTCGGCGTCGCCGATTTCCACGCCCAGGTCACCACGGGCGACCATCACGGCGTCGGAGGCGGCGATCAGCTTGTCGAGGGTGTCGTCGTCGGCAACGGCTTCGGCGCGTTCGATCTTGGCTACCAGCCAGGCGCTGCCGCCGGCCTCGTCACGCAGCTTGCGCGCATATTCCATGTCGCTGGCATCACGCGGGAACGACACGGCCAGGTAGTCCAGGTCCATTTCCGCGGCCAGCTTGATGTCGGCCTTGTCTTTTTCGGTCAGGGCCGGTGCGGTCAGGCCGCCACCTTTACGGTTGATACCCTTGTGGTCCGACAGCGGGCCGCCGATGATCACCACGCAGTGCAGGGCGTCTGCGGTGGCCGTTTCGACGCGCATGACCACGCGGCCATCGTCGAGCAGCAGTTCGTCGCCGACGCCGCAGTCCTTGACCAGGTCGGGGTAGTCGATACCGACGATGTCCTGGTTGCCTTCGGTCAGCGGGTGGGCGGTGGAGAAGGTGAACTTGTCACCGATCTTCAATTCGATGCGCTTGTTGGCGAACTTGGCGATGCGGATCTTCGGACCCTGCAGGTCACCCAGCAGCGCGACATGGCGGCCGTTCTTGGCGGCGATGTCACGGATCAGGCGGGCGCGGGCCTTGTGCTCGTCCGGGGTGCCGTGGGAGAAGTTCAGGCGTGCCACGTCCAGGCCGGCGAGGATCAGCTGTTCGATCACTTCCGGCGAATTGCTGGCGGGGCCAAGGGTGGCGACGATTTTGGTACGGCGGATGGTCATGCACAGACTCCTATAGTGAAGCGCAGCGAAAGGCTACTCCTGAATCTCGCTGTAGTCATTGTTCCGTTGCACTACCTGCGACTTCCTGGGTAGGGCAGCTGCAAGCTGACAGCAACAGGTTACAAGTTGAGGCATGGGCCCAATGCGTGCTGATTTTGCTGGCGCTGAAGAAAACCCGGCCGCGGCCGATATACTGGCCATCAAAGGAGATCCCCATGCGCGCCCTGATCGTTTTTGCCCTGGCTGCCAGCGCCGTCGGCTGCACCCGCTGGTCGATGGACCATCACCTGAACAACGCCTACCGCGCCTATGACCGTGGCGACTGCCAGCGGGTCATGCTCGAGTTGTCGCAAGTCGACCGCACCAGCCGTGCGCGGCCGTTCATCCACCCCGAGGTGTCGCTGCTGCGTGGCCAGTGCCTGGAGCGCCAGGCGCTGTACGTGGACGCTGCGCAGACCTACCAGTACCTGATCCAGCAGTATCCGGGCAACGAGTATGCCTATCGCGCCCAGGCGCGCCTGCAGACCCTGGAAAAACTCGGCCACCTGCGCGGCGAAGCGGCTGTAGCCAGCCCGGTGCAGAGCGCACCTTGGCGTTAACACCAAGGTGTGATTTATTTCACGGGATTTGCTGCGTGCGCTGCGCTAATCTGTAAATCAGCTGTTACAACAACCGCCAGTTCATCGTATTCCTGGCCCCTGGGTACGGACTGCACTGCGATCATGTTCAACAAGCGCTACATAGAACGACACCAGCTACCCTGTGTTCTCAAGGTGTTCAACCGCTTTACCGGCCAGCTCATCGGCCAGTTGGGTAACGCCTCCGAAGACGGGCTGATGCTGATCAGCCAACTGCCGGTGCTGGTAGGGCCCGACTACGAATTGCAATTGCGCTTGCCGTTGGTCGGCGGCGGGCATCAGTTCGTCAACCTGACTGCCAGTTGCCTGTGGTGCCGCGAAGACCAGACACCCGGCCATTACGATTCCGGTTTCATGCTGCTGCAAACGCCCCGCGAGTACGATGAATTCGTCGCTTCGTTGCGCGACTATTTCAGTTTTCTTCCCGCCGACGCTTCGGTCTGAGGCTGCGTTAGAATCGGTCGACCTCGATACAGGACGACCCCGTGACCTCCAGCATTTTCTGGCACGACTACGAAACCACCGGCATCAACCCGCGCTGCGACCGGCCGTTGCAGGTGGCCGGCGTGCGCACCGACTTCGACCTCAATGAAATCGACGAGCCGATCAGCCTTTATTGCCGGCCCTCCGACGACATCCTGCCGCACCCGGCTGCCTGCCTGGTAACCGGCATCACCCCGCAGCAGCTGGCTGAACAAGGGCTATGCGAAGCCGAATTCATGACCCGGGTGCATGAGCAACTGGCCCAGCCAGGCACCTGTGGTGCTGGCTACAACACCCTGCGCTTCGACGACGAAGTGACCCGCTACAGCCTGTACCGCAACTTCTTCGACCCCTATGGCCGTGAATGGCAGGGCGGCAACAGCCGCTGGGACCTCATCGACATCGTGCGCACGGCGTACGCATTGCGCCCTGACGGGATCGAATGGCCGCAGCAGGACGGGCGTGTCAGCCTGCGCCTGGAACTGCTGAGCAAGGCCAATGGCATCGACCATGGGCATGCCCACGAAGCACTTTCCGACGTGCGGGCCACCATCGCCCTGGCCCGTCTGATACGCCAGAAACAGCCGAAGTTGTATGAATGGCTGTTCCAGTTGCGCAGCAAGCATAAAGTCATGGAACAGGTCCGTTTGCTGCAACCGCTGGTACATATATCCGGGCGCTTTTCAGCGGCCCGCAACTACCTGGGTGTCGTTTTGCCACTGGCGTGGCACCCGCGTAATCGCAATGCGCTGGTTGTCTGCGACTTGCATCAGGAAACCCTACCTTTAATACGGGAAAGTGCTGAAGTTCTACGCCAGCGCTTGTATACCCGCCATGAACAACTGGCCGAGGGTGAACTACCCGTGCCGTTGAAACTGGTGCAGATCAACCGCTGCCCGGTACTCGCGCCACTTTCCGTACTGCGCCCGGCCGATCAACAACGGCTAGGCCTGGACTTGACCGCGCTGCAATTGCGCGGCGAACAACTGGCCCAGCAACAGTTGCAATGGCAAGACAAACTGCAACACATCTACGGCGAGGAAGACTTCGCCGCGAACGACGACCCGGAACAACAGTTGTATGACGGTTTTCTTGGCGACCGTGACCGCCGCTTATGCGAGCAAGTTCGCGCGCTGGAGCCGGCGCAGTTGGGCCGTGGCCAGTGGATGTTCGACGACCCGCGCCTGCCGGAATTGTTGTTCCGCTACCGGGCGCGCAACTTCCCCGACACCTTGAGCAGTGAAGAGCGGCAACGCTGGTTCAGCTTCTGCCAGCAGCGCCTGAGCGACCCGAAATGGGGCGCGCCGAATACCCTGGGCGACTTCGAGCAGGCGCGCCAGCAGGCCTGGGCGGGCGCTGACGAGGCGGGGCGGCGTGTGCTGGAGGCCTGGCATGAGCACGCCCGGCAGTTGCAGGCCAGGTTTGCCATTGGCTGAGTGCCAGGGAAAACGCAGGCAAACAAAAACGCCGGCAGGGTGCCGGCGTTGTTGCTGCGATAAGCAACAGGCGTAGATGGACAATCAGTCCAGCAGGGTCGCCCAGCTTTCAACCACATCGCCACCCCATTTGGCTTTCCACTCTTTCAGGGTCTTGTGGTTGCCGCCTTTGGTTTCAATCACTTCATTGTTGTGTGGGTTCTTGTATTGCTTGACCTTGCGCGCACGCTTGGTGGCGGTAGTCTTGACGGCACCGCGAGGCGCTTTGCTCAGTTTCGAATCGGGGTCGAGCAGGGCAATCACGTCGCGCAGCGACTTGGAGTATTCGCCCATCAGGTTGCGCAGTTTGCCTTCGAACTCCAGTTCTTTCTTCAGCTTGTCATCCTGCGACAGATTGGCCAGGCGAGCTTGAAGTTCCTTGATGGCTTCTTCGGTGGCGCGGTATTCGTTGATCAGGGACATGGAGTGTTCCTTAATGCGTGTTCAGAAATGTGTGGGCCAATAATAGACAGGCGATCCGCTCAAGTAAATATATTATTGGGCGGTTAACTGTTAATTAAGCTGTGACAACATTTCTCTAGGTGAACAAAAATTTACATTTAACCCCTGCATTTGTCCTGTCTGTCAGATGCTCTGCACAGCGCGCAGGGTAAGCCTCACAATCCCGGGCGGCTGCGATCAATACTGCGTTTTTGCTGGCGGGCCGCTAGAATGGGCGCCTTTGCGAAGTTCTGGAGTCTCATTCATGCGCACCTATCGTCTGGTGATCGCCTGCCCCGACCGTGTTGGCATCGTGGCGAAAGTCAGTAATTTCCTGGCCTTGTACAATGGCTGGATCAACGAAGCCAGCCATCACTCCGATGAGCAGAGTGGCTGGTTCTTCATGCGTCATGAAATTCGCGCCGAATCGCTGCCGTTCGGTATCGAAGCCTTCCGCGAAGCGTTCGCGCCGATTGCCGAAGAATTCTCCATGACCTGGCGGATTACCGACTCGGCGCAGAAAAAGCGCGTGGTGCTGATGGCCAGCCGCGAATCGCACTGCCTGGCCGACCTGCTGCACCGCTGGCACACCGATGAACTGGACTGCGAGATCCCCTGTGTAATCTCCAACCATAACGACCTGCGCAGCATGGTCGAGTGGCATGGCATTCCGTTCTTCCATGTACCGGTCGACCCCAAGGACAAGGCCCCGGCATTCGCCGAAGTGTCGCGCCTGGTGCAGGAGCACGCTGCCGATGTGGTGGTGCTGGCTCGCTACATGCAGATCCTGCCGCCGCAACTGTGCCAGGACTATGCCGAGAAGGTGATCAACATCCACCACAGCTTCCTGCCGTCGTTCGTCGGCGCCAAGCCTTACCACCAGGCTGCGCTGCGCGGCGTCAAGCTGATCGGCGCGACCTGCCACTACGTCACCGAGGAGCTCGATGCCGGCCCGATCATCGAACAGGACGTGGTGCGCGTCAGCCATGCCGACAGCATCGATGACATGGTTCGCTTTGGCCGTGACGTGGAAAAGATGGTGTTGGCCCGTGGCCTGCGCTATCACCTGGAAGACCGCGTGCTGGTGCATGGCAACAAGACCGTGGTATTCGACTGAGACAACTGGGTTGTCGGGATACCCTGGGGCTGCTTTGCAGCCCATCGCGACACAAGGCCGCTCCTGCAAGAGATGCGCGACGCAATGGCGGAACGCGATTTCTTGCAGGAGCGGCCTTGTGTCGCGATGGGGCGCAACGCGCCCCCGGCAATCCTGGAGGGAACATCAATGACCAAGCAGCGCAACCAACCCACCGCCGCCCCCCCGCCGACCCTCGGCGAAGGCTGCCTGGCCCGCTACGACCCAGAAGCCCTGGCCGACACCGACGGCACCGAGTTCCCCGGCGCCGCCGAACTCTGGCAGCAGCTCAACCAAGCTGACGCCGCCGCCAGCGCTCCAGCAACGGCCGCGCCAGCAGAAACACGAATACCGGCCCACCCGCCAACAGGTAGAAGTAGTAAGTAACCGCCCGCCATATCACGATCGCCGCCGCCGCGGTCGAGCTGCCCACCAAGGGTGTCAGCAGGCTCGCCGAGGTCAGCTCGGCGGCACCGGCACCGCCCGGCAGCAGGCTGAACTGGCCAGCGCTGAGCGACAGCATCTGCACCAGAAAGCTGGGTATCCATGCCAGGTTCACCCCCAGCCCCTGCAACACCAGGTACAACACGCTGTAGCGCAGCCCCCAGTGCACGCAGGTGAGGGTGAAAACCAGGATCAGCGTGCGTTTCGGCAGGCGCCAGGTTTGCGCCAGGGCATCGATGAAGTGCAGCAGTTTGCGCGCCCAGCGGCGTTTGCGCTGCGGGCTCATGCCCAGGCGGTGCAACAGGCGGCCATTCAGGCGCATCACCGTGCGCCGGTAGCGCAACAGCCCAAGCACCCCGGCCAGGGCCGTGCACAGGAGCAACGCGCTGCCCAGTAGCATGCCTTGCTGGCTACGCCCCAGGCTGTGGAACAAGGCGTAGCCGGCAATCGCCAGCATGGCGCAGAAGAAGAACACCAGGTCGTTCAACTGGTCCATGGCGAACACCGCGCCGCTGCGCGCCGGGCCGATCCGGTCGCGGGCCAGCAGGGCCATCAGCGCCAACGGGCCGCCGCTGCCGCCGGGCGTGGTGCAGATGGCGAACTCGGTGGCCATCACCACACCCAGGCTGCGCAGGCGCCCGAGCCTTGCACCTTGCTGGCCGAGCAGCAGGCGCAGGCGAAGGGTATTGATCACCCAGCACAGCAGGATCATGCCAAACAGGGTCAGCAGCAAGCTCGGATCGAAGCGTTGCAGCCTTGGCAGCAGCCCGCTGCCACCGAGCAAGGCCGGCACCAGCACCGCGCCGAGCAGGGCCAGGCCCAGCCATGCCAGGCGGTTCATGCGCCGACCTTGCGGTCCAGCCAGGCCGACTTGGTCAGAGGTTCGCGGCCCTGGGCCAGGAGGTTGCGCAAGGTGTTCAACCAGTAGTCGCGGGAGCTGCGATGGCGCATGTCCACCGGGTGCAGGCCCAGGCGCAGGGTTTCGGCCTCGCGCCAACGCCGGCATTGCCAGTCGCAGACCCACCGTGACAGGCCGCGGCGCCAGGCGCTGCGGGCACTCCAGACCAGGCCTGGGGCCTCGACCGCGGTGAACTCCGGCAAGCGATACAGGTGCTGCGGCGTGCTGGTGTAGCGCAGCGGCAGCTGACGCAAGGCCTGGCGGGTACCTTCGCTCATCAGCCAGGCGGGTGCGACAAAGCCGGCCACTGGCCACCCCTGCTGGCCGAACACGGCCAGGCCGTGCTGCAGGCGTTGCAGTGCCTGTTGCTGGTCGAGCGCGTAGAACTCGCCTTCATGGGTATAGATGCGGCGCATGAAGTACTCGCCGGGCGTGCGCGGCGGCGGGCCGTCATCGGCATGGTAATAGCCGTGCAGCGCCAACTCGTCGCCTTGTGCCAGGCGCCGTTCGAGCAGACGGCAGAAGGCGGGCGAGCGCAGCAGGGGGTTGCGCTGGTGAAAGTCCGGTACCACCAGCCAGGTCATGGGCACGCCGCCGATGGCGTCGACTGCCTGGACGAAGGGTTGGTAGTCCGGCCAGGTCTCGGGGGCCACATCGTGCAGCACCAGCATCAGGCTGCGCGCACCTGGCAATGGCTCAAGCATGGGCGCGAGCCTGCGGCTGGTGGCCGAGCACGGCCTGGTAGTGCTGCAGCAGGCCGGCAACCACATTGTCCCAGGAATAATGCTGTTCGACATGGCGGCGGGCCTGTGCCCCCAGTTTGCGTACGCCGGCCTCAAACGCCTCGCGCACGGCGTCCGCCATGGCCTGGCCATCGTTCGGCCGGCACAGGCGCCCGCAGTGTTCGTTGACGATCTCGCCGAATGCACCGGCGCGCACGGCCACCACCGGGGTGGCGCTGGCCATGGCTTCGAGAATGACCAGGCCGAAGGTCTCCTGGTCGCCGGCATGCACCAGCAGATCAGCGCTGGCCATCAGCCTGGCGACTTCCGGGGCAGGGCAGAAGTGGTCGATCACGCTGACGTTCTGCGGCACGTTGGCCGGCATGTTCGAGCCCACCAGCAACAGGTGGTAGGGGCGGCCAAGGTGCTGCATGCAGTCGAGCAGTACCGGCAGGTTCTTTTCCCGCGAGCCACGGCCGGCATAGATCAGCAACCGGCTGGTGTCGGCAATGCCCAGTTCGGCACGCAGCTGCGGGTCCCGCCGGCTGGGGTGGAAGGTGCCCAGGTCGACGCCCAGGCGCTGCACATGCACGTCCCGCACGCCCAGCCGGCGCAGTTTGTCGGCCATGACCTGGCTGGGCGCCAGGACCCGGTCGAAATTGCCATACAACTTGCTGACGTAAGCTTCGACATTGGGCGTGAACCAGTTGCCCATGCGGTTGCTGACCAGCAGTGGCAGGTCGGAATGGTAGAAGCCGATCACCGGCACATTCAACTGGCGCCTTGCTTCCAGCGCAGCCCAGGCGGTGAGGTAGGGGTCGCCGACTTCGATCAGGTCAGGCTTGAGCTTGCGCAGTACGTTGCACCAAGGGGCCAGGCGTACCGGGAAGCGGTAGCCGTTGCCGAATGGCAGCGGCGGTGCGGGCACCTGGTAGATGCCATCGGCATGTTGCGCGCTGGCGCCGGGTATCAGCAGGCTGTGGCGCACGCCGTGGATGGCGTCGAGGCGGTGGTGTTTGGCATCAAGATAGGTACGTACGCCGCCGCTGGCGGGGGCGTAGAACATGGTGATGTCGGCGATGTGCACGATCAGCATCCCTCCGGGATCGTCTTCGGGTCTGTCATCCGGCGGTAAAGGGCCGGCGATGACGCGCCTTAAAGTTGACCTATCAGAAGGATAGTTTGTTCGATCGGGGTTGGGCGGGGTAAGGCGGGGAGCGGTGTCGGCTCATTCACGGGCGTGCCCGCGAAGAAGCCGACGCGGTCCTGGGTCAGATACGGAAGCTGCCCACCAGGTGCTTCAGGCGGCTGGCCTGTTGCTCCAGGTCGGAACAGGCGCGCAGGGTGGCCTGCAGGTTCTCCACGCCCTCCTGGTTGAGCATGTTGATTTCGTTGATGTCCATGTTGATCGCTTCGACCACGGCGGTCTGCTCTTCGGTGGCGGTGGCCACCGACTGGTTCATCCCGTCGATTTCGCCGATGCGCACGGTAACGCTGTCCAGGCGTTCGCCGGCCTGGTTGGCGATCTGCATGCTGTCCTGGCTGTGGCGTTGGCTCTGGTCCATGGTCTCGACCGACTCGCGGGCGCCGACTTGCAGCTCTTCGATCATGGTCTGCACCTGCTGCGCCGATTCCTGGGTGCGGTGGGCCAGGTTGCGCACCTCGTCGGCGACCACGGCAAACCCGCGCCCGGCCTCGCCAGCACGGGCCGCTTCGATGGCCGCGTTCAGCGCCAGCAGGTTGGTCTGCTGGGAAATGCTGGTGATCACCTCGAGGATCTGGCCGATGTTGACGGTCTTGCTGTTCAGCGTCTCGATGTGCGCGCTGGAGGTGACGATCAGGTCGGACAGGCGGTTCATCGCCGCAATGTTGCGCTCCACCACCTGTTGCCCTTCTTCAGCCAGCAGGCGCGCCGAGCTGGCGTGCTGCGAAGCCTGGGCGGCGTTGCCGGCAATTTCCTGGGCCGCGGCGCCCAGTTCGTTGATGGCCGCGGCCACGCTGTTGGTGCGGTTGGCCTGCTCGTCGGAGTTGGTCATGGACGAGTTGGAGGCGCTGATCACCCGCAGCGCCACTTCGTTGACCTGCTCGGTGGCCGACGACACTTCGCGGATCGAACTGTGGATACGCTCGACGAAACGGTTGAAGGCGCTGCCCAGGATGCCGAATTCGTCGTGGTTGTGGATACGCAGGCGCTTGGTCAGGTCGCCTTCACCTTCGGCGATGTCCTCCATGGCGCGGGTCATGGTGTGCAGCGGCTGCATCAGCACACGGATCAGCAGGCCGAGCAGGCCGATGATGATCACCACCGCCACCAGCGTGGCGATCACGGCCGAGGTGCGGAAGGTGCTGAGCATCGAGAAGGCCTTGTCCTTGTCCACCGACAGGCCGATGTACCAGTTGGCCGACGGCAGCCCGGTGATCGGGGTGAAGGTCAGCAGGCGGGTCTGGCCATCGCTCTGCACTTCGGTCAGCTCACCGGTCAGTTTCGGCGTGTGCTGCGGGAACAGGTCCGACAGCGACTTCATCACCAGGTCTTTGTCCGGGTGCACCAGGATCTTGCCCTGGTCGTTGACCAGGAAGGCGTAGCCCATGCCGCCGAAGTTCAGCGAGTTGATGATCTGCACCAGGCCGTCGAGGGCCAGGTCGCCACCGACTACCCCGACATTGCCGGCGATCTTGCTGATGATGCCGATGACCATCTTGTTGGTGGCCATGTCGATATACGGCTCGGTCAGGATGGTGCCGGTGGCATTCATGCCGTCTTTGTACCAGGGGCGGGTGCGCGGGTCGTAACCGTCCGGCATCTTCGTATCGGGGCGCACGCTGAAGCCGCCATCGACCTTGCCCGCGTAGACCGTGAGGAAGCTCGAAATAAGGGCGTTCTGGCCCAGCAGGGTGTCGGAGCTGGCCGGCTCCTGGGCGATGTTCTGTGCCAGGTTTTCCACCAGCTTGATACGGCCGTCGAACAGGTTGCGGATATTGGTCGAAGTGGAATCGCCCATTTCAGCCAGATAGTTTTCCAGGTCTGCGCGGATCGCATTACGCTGGAGGTAATCGTTGTAGAGCGTGAAAAGGCTGAAGGCGAGGATCACGATCAGTGATGCGGCCAAAAGGATCTTGTGGCTGAAACGAAGGCTTTTGTTCATGGCGTAATCGGTTCCGCTAAGGTGTTGTATCAGGCGTTTGCACGCGTGGCGTCGCAGCCGTGCAAGATCCCGAAAAGTCCCTTTTCGGTTGTCCCTCTCTATTAAGGCGAATATCACCCACTGGTATCGGCCGAACTAAGGCAAAGCTTGAGAAGAGGATTAAAGAGATGTCGGAAATTTCGACCATCGTTGTAGGTGCTGGCCCGGATGGCCAACCAGTCGGGCAGGCGATGAGGCTGGCCAACCGCCATGGCCTGGTAGCGGGTGCTACAGGCACTGGCAAGACTGTCACCCTGCAGCACCTGGCGGAGGCGTTCAGTGATGCGGGAGTGGCGGTGTTCGCCGCCGATGTCAAAGGCGACCTGTGTGGCCTCGGCGCTGTCGGCGCGCCGCAGGGCAAGGTGGCCGAACGCATCGCCGGTATGCCTTGGCTGGGGCACCGGGCGCAGGCCTACCCGGTAAGCCTGTGGGACATCGCCGGGCAGTCCGGGCACCCGCTACGCACCACCCTCAGCGAGATGGGGCCGCTGCTGCTGGGCAATTTGCTGGAGCTGACCGACAGCCAGCAGGCGGCGCTGTATGCCGCGTTCAAGGTGGCCGACCGTGAAGGCCTGTTGCTGCTGGACCTCAAGGACCTGAAAGCGCTGCTGGCGCACCTGAAGGACAATCCGCAACTGCTCGGCGAAGACAGTGCACTGATGACCACGGCTTCCACCCAGGCCCTGTTGCGCAGGCTGGCTACCCTGGAACAGCAGGGGGCCGAGGCGCTGTTCGGTGAGCCGGCATTGCAGCTCGAGGACCTGCTGCGAGCAGACCCGGATGGCCGTGGGCGCATCCACTTGCTGGACGCCAGCCGCCTGGTGCACGAGGCACCCAAGGTGTATGCAACCTTCCTGTTGTGGCTGTTGGCCGAGCTGTTCGAGCAGTTGCCGGAGCGCGGCGATGCCGACAAGCCAGTACTGGCGCTGTTCTTCGATGAAGCGCACCTGCTGTTCAACGATACGCCCAAGGCCTTGCAGGACCGCCTGGAGCAGGTGGTGCGGCTGATCCGCTCCAAGGGGGTTGGGGTGTACTTCGTTACCCAGTCGCCAGGGGACTTGCCGGATGCAGTGCTGGCGCAGTTGGGCTTGCGCATCCAGCATGGCTTGCGGGCATTCACCGCCAAGGAGCAGAAATCGCTGCGAGCGGTGGCAGATGGCTTCCGCCCCAATCCGGCGTTCGACACCTTGGCGGTGCTGACCGAGCTGGGCATTGGCGAGGCGTTGATAGGGACGCTGGAAGAAAAGGGCACGCCGGCGATGGTGCAGCGCGTGTTGGTGGCACCGCCGCAGTCGCGTATCGGGCCGCTGAGCGCCGTCGAGCGTAGTGCGCTGATTGCGGCTTCCCCATTGGCCGGGCGTTATGACAAGCCGGTGGACCGTGAATCGGCTTATGAAATGCTCAGCCAGCGCAAGGGCGAGCCGGTAGAGCCGGCACCACAGCCCCAGGCGGACGAGGAAAGTTTTGCCGACAAGGCCGGCGAGTTTCTGCAGAGTGCGGCCGGGCAGGCGATCAAGTCGGCGGTGCGTCAGGCGGCCAACCAGTTGGGGCGACAGCTGGTGCGGGGGCTGATGGGGTCGTTGCTGGGGGGCAAGAAAAGGTAGGTTGCCTGTACCGGCGCCTTCGCGGCCTGCGCTGTACCTGGAGCGGCCTTGTGTCGCGATAGGGCTGCGCAGCAGCCCTATCGATTGCAAACCAATCGGTTGAACCAGACGTTTCCCGCTCACCATCCTGGGGCTGCTGCGCAGCCCTATCGCGACACAAGGCCGCTCCTACAACAGGCGTGCATGTTTGCGGATATGAAAAAGGCGCCCTCAGGCGCCTTTTTCATTGCGGTTGTCACTCAGCCAATGGCTTTGGACGCCAGCCAGAACAGGCCAGCCGCCAGGCCCATCGACGCCGGCAGGGTCAGGACCCAGGCCAGCAGGATGGTTTTCACGGTGCCGCCTTGCAGGCCGCTCTTGTTGGCGACCATGGTGCCAGCCACGCCGGACGACAGCACGTGAGTGGTCGATACCGGCAGGGCGAACACGTTGGCCATGCCGATGGCGCAGGCCGCAGTAATCTGCGCCGACATGCCCTGGGCATAGGTCATGCCCTGCTTGCCGATCTTCTCGCCAACGGTCAGCACCACGCGCTTCCAGCCAACCATGGTGCCCAGGCCCAGTGCCAGGGCGACTGCCACGATCACCCAGAACGGTGCGTATTCGGTGGTGGCGGTCAGGTCCTTGCGCAGTTTTTCCAGGTCGGCCTTTTCACGGGCCTCCAGGCCTGGCAGCTTGCCGACCTTTTTCGCGGTGTCGTCCAGGCACAGCAGGTAGCGGCGCACTTCAACGCGTTTTTCAGCATCCAGGCTGTGGTAGTCGGTTACGCCCTGCAGCGAAGACTGCAGCGCGGCGATGGTCGGCTCGGTCTGTTGCGGGTTGCAGCTGAACTGCTCCGGCAGGTCGCTGGCATTGGCCTTGCCCAACGCCAGGAATTCGCCCAGGGTGGCGGCATTGCGTTGGTAGAACTGGCTCATGTGCAGGGTGGCGTCGCGGGTACGCTCAATCTGGTAGGTGGTGCTGTTCAGGTCGAGGACGAACTTGGCCGGGACGATACCGATCAGTACCAGCATGATCAGGCCGATGCCTTTCTGGCCATCGTTGGAACCGTGCACGAAGCTCACGCCCATGGCCGAAACCACCAGTACCAGACGGTTCCAGAACGGCGGGTGCTTCTTGTCGTCGAGCTTGCGGCGCTGTTCGGGGGTCTTGTGCATCTTCGACAGCGGGCGCCACCACTTCAGGCCAATCAGCACCAGGGCTGCGACGGCGAAGCCGGCCATCGGCGAGACCACCAGCGACATGGCGATGTCGATCGCCTTTTGCCAGTTGACGCCATCACCAAGCGGGATGTCGTTGATCAGCGCGTTGGCCAGGCCGACACCAAGGATGGAGCCGATCAGCGTGTGCGAACTGGAGGCCGGGATACCGAAGTACCAGGTGCCCAGGTTCCAGGTGATGGCCGCAGCCAGCAACGAGAAAACCATGGCCAGGCCGTGTCCGGTGTTCACGTTGATCAGCAGCTCTACCGGCAGCAGGTGGACGATGGCATAGGCCACCCCGACACCGCCGAGCAGAACGCCAAGGAAGTTGAACACGCCGGAGAAGAACACGGCGAGGTGCGGCGGCATGGCTTTGGTATAGATGACGGTGGCTACCGCGTTAGCGGTGTCATGAAAGCCATTGATGAACTCGAAGGCGAGTACGAAGGTCAGGGCGAGCAGCAAGCTCACCAGTACCCAGGCATCCAGTCCGCTGAATAATTCGATCATGAAGGTTGTCTGGCGGTCATAGGGGGGCGGGATTATGCCAGAAAACCGCGGCAATCGATGCATCTGCTACAGACCGATGGCAGCCTTCCGGCAGTGAACTGAATCTGCGCGGGGAGCCGAGTGCCCAGGGAAATGTCGGCCAAAACGCTTGAAACAGGGCAAAAAATGGCAAAAGCATGAGGAAAATGCCGCTTTTGGATCATTCAAACGGCTGTATGAAATTTGTGTAATTCCATTTCACTCATCGGCTTGGCGGTAAAGATCGAGCGTGCCCGGGCTGGCCGGGCGACGACCCGCTGCTGGCGAGGCCGTGCTCAGGGATTATCGCTGCGCAGTTCCTTTTCCATGCGTTCCAGTTCCTGGCTGAAGGCCTGGTCACGCACGCTGGCACGCTTGCGCCAGGGTTTGCGTTCCGGATCCGGTTGTGCGGCGTAAGTCGTGACTTCACCACCGTAGACGTCCTTGTAACGTTCAGCCTGGCGCTCGAGTTCTGCGCGCAGTTCATCTTTCGTCACATGCAGTACCTGATATTAAGTTTGATGACTGTTTGTCATGCGCAGTGCAGTGTGCGCATGCGTGCTGGCCACGCTTGCGTGATACAGCGGAAGGTTCATTGCCGCGGCAGCGCCATGGCCTGCGCAAGCGATTATAGCAATCGCCATTTCGCCGGACATCGTTATTTACCCAACCGTGACATATCTGACATTAACTAATGAACGCTACCCGACAATAGCCTGCACTCTTCGTACAAGTTCGAAAGGCAAGGCGGATAAAAGTTCGTTCCAGTACCGGCGTGAGGGGGGCGGGCATGCAATGAAAAACGGCCTCGCCTGAAAGGCGAGGCCGTTGCCTGGGACTTCTACGGTGGGTACCTGACCAGTCTCTCCAAAGAAGCCACAAGTGGCCTGAGAAAGGTATAAGCAAAAGTGTCAGCGGTCAATTGCGATTATCGGCCGTTTGTTCGATAATCGCACGAGCTGGCGACTTTTTTTGAGGTATGCAATGAGCGACGAAACCCTGGCCAACGATTCCGTCAATCCAGAGTCGGCCACTCCAGAGCAGGCACGATCTGTCTCGACAGCCCTGGCTCCACCGATCGTGGCTTCCCCGGCCAAGCGCATCCAGGCCTTTACCGGTGACCCGGACTTCATGACCTCCCTGGCCCGTGGCCTGGCCGTGATCCAGGCTTTCCAGGAGCGCAAGCGCCACCTGACCATCGCCCAGATCAGCCACCGCACCGAAATTCCCCGGGCTGCGGTGCGCCGTTGCCTGCATACGCTGATCAAGCTGGGTTATGCCACCACCGACGGGCGTACCTATTCGCTGTTGCCCAAGGTGTTGACGCTGGGGCATGCATACCTGTCATCGACGCCGCTGGCGATTTCTGCCCAGCCATATCTGGATCGCATCAGCGACCAGTTGCACGAGGCGGCCAACATGGCCACCCTCGAAGGTGACGATATTCTTTATATAGCCCGCTCAGCCACGGTGGAGCGGCTGATTTCGGTCGATCTGTCGGTGGGTGGGCGCTTGCCGGCCTACTGCACCTCGATGGGGCGCATCCTGCTGGCGGCGATGGACGATACCAGCCTGCGCGAGTACCTCGAGCGCGCCGACCTGAAGGCGCGCACCAGCCGTACCTTGCACGACCCCGAGTCGCTGTTCGCTTGTATCCAGCAGGTACGCGCCCAGGGCTGGTGCGTGGTCGACCAGGAGCTGGAGCAGGGGCTGCGTTCGATAGCGGTACCGGTGTATGACGCTTCGGGGCAAGTGTTGGCGGCGTTGAACGTGAGCACGCATGTGGGGCGGGTGACGCGCAGCGAGCTGGAGCAGCGCTTCCTGCCGATTCTGCTGGCGGCCAGCCGCGACCTTTGCCACCAGTTGTTTGGTTAAGCCCGCTGCGGGCGCTTTGCGCCCAGCCCGCCGGCAAGCCTGGCTCCGACAGGTCAGCGCCAGCCCGGTATTTCGCGACAACCTGTGGGAGCCGCGCGATTGCGACGCAAAACGGCCGCTTTCAACTTTAGAACAGGCAAAACCCTTTCCTGTGCGATAAACGCACAGTGTCGTTCGCGGCGAATTGCTTCACCTCCGCCCGCTGATTAATGTCTCTCGCAGCGGTCGGCCGTGCTGACCGAACAAGAAAAATACAAGAGGCACTTAGCAATGAATACTGTCCCTTCGCTGGCGCGGCCGCACCCGCGCGCAGTCCCGTTGTATCCAGGCTGACGCAAGCCGCTTTATTGCAATGATTGCCTTCTGTGCCGGTTTACCGTGTGCAGTGGCGTGGCTGTGCCCTCATTCTGGATAACAATAATGAACCAAGTGCAATCCAACGTCGGCAAAAGCCTCGACGTCCAGTCGTTCATCAACCAGCAGCCGCTGTCCCGCTATCAATGGCGGGTGGTGCTGCTGTGCTTCCTGATCGTCTTCCTCGATGGCCTGGACACCGCGGCCATGGGCTTCATTGCCCCGGCCCTGTCGCAGGAATGGGGGATCGACCGGGCCAGCCTCGGCCCGGTCATGAGTGCCGCATTGATCGGCATGGTGTTCGGCGCCCTGGGCTCCGGCCCGCTGGCCGATCGGTTTGGCCGCAAGGGCGTACTGGTCGGGGCGGTGCTGGTGTTTGGCGGCTTCAGCCTGGCATCGGCCTACGCCACCAACGTCGACCAGTTGCTGGTGCTGCGTTTCCTGACCGGCCTGGGCCTTGGCGCGGGCATGCCCAACGCCACCACGCTGCTTTCCGAATACACGCCCGAGCGTCTCAAGTCGCTGCTGGTAACCAGCATGTTCTGCGGCTTCAACCTTGGCATGGCCGGTGGTGGCTTCATTTCCGCCAAGATGATCCCGGCCTACGGTTGGCATAGCCTGCTGGTGATCGGTGGTGTGCTGCCGTTGCTGCTGGCGCTGGTGCTCATAGCCTGGCTGCCGGAGTCGGCGCGGTTCCTGGTGGTGCGCAACCGCGGCACCGACAAGGTGCGCAAGACCTTGTCGCCGATCGCCCCGCAGGTGGTGGCCGAGGCGGGCAGCTTCAGCGTGCCGGAACAAAAGGCGGTGGCCGCACGCAACGTGTTTGCGGTGATCTTCTCCGGCACCTATGGCCTGGGCACCGTGCTGTTGTGGCTGACCTACTTCATGGGCCTGGTCATCGTCTATCTGCTGACCAGCTGGTTGCCGACGCTGATGCGCGACAGCGGCGCGAGCATGGAGCAAGCTGCTTTCATCGGCGCGCTGTTCCAGTTCGGTGGCGTGCTGAGCGCGGTCGGTGTGGGTTGGGCCATGGACCGCTTCAACCCGCACAAGGTGATCGGCATTTTCTACCTGCTGGCAGGGGTGTTTGCCTACGCCGTGGGGCAGAGCCTGGGCAACATCACCCTATTGGCTACCCTGGTGCTGGTTGCCGGCATGTGTGTGAACGGGGCGCAGTCGGCCATGCCGTCGCTGGCGGCGCGCTTCTACCCCACGCAGGGCCGGGCCACGGGGGTTTCGTGGATGCTGGGCATCGGCCGTTTCGGGGCGATTCTCGGGGCCTGGAGTGGCGCGACGCTGCTGGGCCTGGGCTGGAGTTTCGAGCAGGTACTGACGGCACTGCTGGTACCGGCAGGGTTGGCGACCATTGGTGTGATCGTGAAAGGTTTGGTGAGCCACGCTGACGCGACCTGATGTGACGGCCTGATCGCCGGCAAACCGGCTCCCACACGAGTGCGCCGACCGCCGTACCTGTGGCAGCTGGCTTGCCGGCGAAGGGGCCGCTACCGGTAACGAAAGGAGATAGGTAGGGATGCAATAATTGGTTCGATAATCGCACAAATAGTCGATTATCGGATTGTCAGCCCCCCGCGAGCCTCCTTAATCTGAGCTTACCGAAGCATCCTGACCAGGAGTCTCCAAATGGCCGCAATTCTCTCGCTTCACGAGGCCGTGAAGCAGTTCATCCAGGATGGCGATACCGTCGCCCTGGAAGGTTTCACCCACCTGATCCCGACCGCCGCTGGCCACGAAATCATCCGCCAGGGCAAGCGCGACCTGACCCTGGTGCGCATGACCCCCGACCTGATCTACGACCAGCTGATCGGTGCCGGTTGCGCCAGCAAGCTGATTTTCTCCTGGGGCGGCAACCCGGGTGTCGGTTCGCTGCACCGCCTGCGGGATGCCGTCGAAAAGCAATGGCCACATGCCATCGAGATTGAAGAACACAGCCACGCCGACCTGGCCAACGCATATGTTGCCGGTGCCTCCGGCCTGCCCTTCGCGGTGCTGCGTGCCTACGCCGGTTCCGATCTGCCGAAGGTCAACCCGCTGATCAAGAGCGTTACCTGCCCGTTCACCGGTGAAGTGCTGGCGGCGGTACCGTCGGTGCGCCCGGACGTGACCGTGATCCACGCGCAGAAGGCGGACCGCAAGGGCAACGTGCTGCTGTGGGGGATTCTCGGTGTGCAGAAGGAAGCTGCCCTGGCCGCCAAGCGTTGCATCGTCACCGTCGAGGAAATTGTCGACGACCTGCAGGCACCGATGAACGCCTGCGTGCTACCGACCTGGGCCCTGAGCGCAGTGTGCCTGGTGCCGGGTGGGGCACACCCGTCCTACGCTCACGGCTACTACGAGCGTGACAACCGCTTCTACCAGGCGTGGGACCCGATCGCCCGTAGCCGCGAATCGTTCACCGCCTGGATCGACACCTACATCCGCGGCACTGCCGATTTCAACGAATTCAAGGCCAGGCTGGCCAGCACTGCGGAGGCCGCACAATGAGCTACTCCACTTCCGAAATGATGACCGTCGCCGCAGCCCGGCGCCTGCGCAATGGTGCAGTGTGCTTCGTCGGCATCGGCTTGCCATCCAAGGCCGCCAACCTGGCGCGCCTGACCTCGTCGCCTGACGTGGTATTGATCTACGAATCCGGCCCGATCGGCGCCAAGCCAAGCGTGCTGCCGCTGTCGATCGGCGACGGCGAGCTGGCCGAGACTGCCGATACCGTGGTGCCGACCGGCGAGATCTTCCGCTACTGGCTGCAGGGTGGGCGCATCGATGTCGGTTTCCTGGGCGCCGCGCAGGTCGACCGCTTCGGCAACATCAATACCACCGTGGTCGGTGACTACCACGCCCCGAAAACCCGCCTGCCGGGTGCCGGCGGCGCACCGGAGATCGCCGGTTCCGCCAAGCAGGTGCTGATCATCCTCAAGCAGTCTCCGCGTGCCTTCGTCGACAAGCTGGATTTCATCACCTCGGTCGGCCACGGTGAAGGCGGCGACTCGCGCAAGCGTCTGGGCCTGCCAGGCGACGGCCCGGTCGGCATCATCACCGACCTGTGCATCATGGAGCCGGAAGCCGGCACCAACGAGTTCGTGGTCACCGCCATCCACCCAGGTGTGAGCCGTGAGCAGATCATCGCTGCCACTGGCTGGGCGATCCGCTTTGCCGACGATGTGCAGAGCACCGCCGAACCCACCGAAGTCGAGCTGTCCGCCCTGCGCGACCTCGAAGCCCGTACCGCCGCGGCGCATGGCCAGGCGGCAGGAGAAGCCTGATGCGCGACGTATTCATCTGTGATGCCATTCGTACCCCGATCGGCCGCTTCGGTGGCGCGCTGGCTGGCGTGCGTGCCGATGACCTGGCCGCCGTGCCGCTGAAGGCGCTGATCGAGCGCAACCCGAGCGTGCAATGGGAACAGCTCGACGAGGTGTTCTTCGGCTGCGCCAACCAGGCCGGTGAAGACAACCGCAACGTGGCGCGCATGGCCCTGTTGCTGGCCGGCCTGCCGCACAGCATCCCCGGCGTCACCCTGAACCGCCTGTGCGCTTCGGGCATGGATGCCATCGGCACCGCCTTCCGCGCCATCGCCAGCGGTGAAATGGAGCTGGCGATTGCCGGCGGCGTCGAGTCGATGTCGCGTGCCCCGTTCGTCATGGGCAAGGCCGAGAGCGGCTACTCGCGCAACATGAAGCTCGAAGACACCACCATTGGCTGGCGTTTCGTCAACCCGCTGATGAAGAGCCAGTACGGTGTGGATTCGATGCCGGAAACCGCCGACAACGTGGCTGACGATTACCAGGTTTCGCGCGCCGACCAGGACGCCTTCGCCCTGCGCAGCCAGCACAAGGCCGCCGCTGCCCAGGCCGCCGGGTTCTTTGCCGAAGAGATCGTGCCGGTGCGTATCGCCCACAAGAAGGGCGAAACCGTTGTCGAGCACGACGAACACCTGCGCCCGGAGACGACCCTGGAAGCCCTGGCCAGGCTCAAGCCGGTCAATGGCCCGGACAAGACCGTCACCGCTGGCAACGCTTCGGGTGTGAATGATGGCGCTGCGGCGCTGATCCTGGCATCGGCCGAGGCGGTGCACAAGCACGGCCTGACCCCACGTGCCCGGGTCCTGGGCATGGCCAGCGCCGGGGTCGCGCCGCGGGTGATGGGCATCGGCCCGGTGCCGGCGGTGCGCAAGCTGACCGAGCGCCTGGGGCTGGCAGTGCAGGATTTCGATGTGATCGAGCTTAACGAAGCCTTTGCCAGCCAGGGTCTGGCAGTGCTGCGTGAACTGGGCGTGGCCGACGATGCGCCACAAGTGAACCCCAACGGTGGCGCGATCGCCCTGGGCCACCCGCTGGGCATGAGCGGTGCGCGCCTGGTGCTGACGGCGTTGCACCAGCTGGAGAAGAGCGGTGGGCGCAAAGGCCTGGCGACCATGTGTGTGGGCGTTGGGCAAGGGTTGGCGTTGGCCATCGAGCGGGTTTGACCTGTACCGGCTTCTTCGCGGGCATGCCTGCTCTCACAGGGGAACCACGCCTCCTGCTGTGGGGGCGGGCATGCCGGCGAAGAGGCCGAACCTTAGACACAAGGCCAAGGCGGAACGAGCGTGTTACCAGGTGTGTCTAGAATTACCTGCGACCTTCCAGGAGTAAACTCACCATGACCTCAACCTATTACACCGGCGAAGAACGCGGCAAACGCATCTTCGCTATCGTTGGTGCCTCTTCAGGCAACCTGGTGGAATGGTTCGACTTCTACGTCTACGCTTTCTGCGCCATCTACTTTGCCCCGGCTTTCTTTCCCTCCGACGACCCTACCGTGCAGTTGCTGAACACGGCGGGCGTGTTTGCCGCAGGCTTTCTGATGCGCCCCATTGGTGGCTGGATCTTCGGCCGCCTCGCTGACCGCCATGGTCGCAAGAATTCCCTGATGATCTCGGTGCTGATGATGTGCTTCGGCTCGCTGATGATCGCCTGCCTGCCCACCTATGCCAGCATCGGCACCTGGGCCCCGGCATTGCTGTTGCTGGCCCGCCTGATCCAGGGCCTGTCGGTAGGCGGCGAGTACGGCACCACCGCCACCTACATGAGCGAAGTGGCCCTGCGCGGCCAGCGTGGTTTCTTCGCATCGTTCCAGTACGTCACCCTGATCGGCGGCCAGTTGCTGGCGGTGCTGGTGGTGGTGATCCTGCAGCAGTTGCTCACCGAGGACGAGCTGCGCGCCTGGGGCTGGCGCATTCCGTTCGTGGTGGGTGCCATCGCCGCGCTGATCTCGCTGATGCTGCGCCGCTCGCTGCACGAGACCAGCAGCGCCGAAGTCCGTCAAAGCAAGGAAGCCGGCACCATCAAGGGCCTGTTCAGCAACCACGCGGCGGCCTTCATCACCGTGCTCGGCTATACCGCCGGCGGCTCGCTGATCTTCTACACCTTCACCACCTACATGCAGAAATACCTGGTGAACACCGCCGGCATGACAGCGAAGAACGCCAGCTACGTGATGACCGGTGCGTTGTTCCTGTTCATGGTGCTGCAGCCGTTCTTCGGCATGCTCTCCGACCGCATCGGCCGGCGCAATTCGATGCTGCTGTTCGGCGCCCTGGGCACATTGTTCACGGTGCCGCTGCTGATGGCGTTGAAAACCGTGACCAGCCCGTTCATGGCCTTCGTGCTGATTACCCTGGCGCTGTGTATCGTCAGTTTCTACACCTCGATCAGCGGCCTGGTGAAGGCCGAGATGTTCCCGCCGCAGGTGCGCGCGTTGGGTGTGGGCCTGGCCTATGCGGTGGCCAACGCGGCGTTCGGCGGTTCGGCCGAATACGTGGCCCTGGGCCTGAAGACCCTGGGCATGGAAAACACTTTCTACTGGTACGTGACGGCGATGATGGCGATAGCCTTCCTGTTCAGCCTGCGCCTGCCGAGGCAGGCAGCGTACCTGCACCACGATGATTAAGGACGTGGCATGACCAACCAACTGTTCGACGCCTACTTCACCGCGCCGGCCATGCGCGAGATATTCTCCGATCGCGGCCGGCTGCAAGGCATGCTCGATTTCGAAGCGGCGCTGGCCCGTGCCGAAGCTGCAGCCGGGCTGGTCCCGCACAGCGCCGTCGCCGCCATCGAGGCGGCCTGCCACGCCGAACGCTATGAAGTGCGTGCGCTGGCCGACGCGATTGCCACCGCTGGCAACTCGGCAATCCCGCTGGTGAAGGCGTTGGGCAAGGTGATTGCCAGTGGCGTGCCCGAGGCCGAGCGCTACGTACACCTCGGCGCCACCAGCCAGGATGCGATGGATACCGGCCTGGTCCTGCAGCTGCGCGCAGCCCTCGACCTGATCGAGGCCGACCTGGCCAGGCTCGCCGATACCCTGTCGCACCAGGCCTTGCAGCACGCCGATACGCCGCTGGTGGGGCGCACCTGGCTGCAGCATGCCACCCCGGTGACCCTGGGTATGAAACTGGCAGGTGTGCTGGGCGCCTTGACCCGCCACCGACAACGCCTGCAGGAACTGCGCCCACGCCTGCTGGTGCTGCAGTTCGGTGGCGCCTCGGGTAGCCTGGCAGCCCTCGGCAGCAAGGCAATGCCGGTGGCCGAAGCCTTGGCCGCTCAGCTCAAGCTGACCTTGCCCGAGCAACCCTGGCATACCCAGCGCGACCGCCTGGTGGAGTTCGCCTCGGTGCTGGGCCTGGTTGCCGGCAGCCTGGGCAAGTTTGGCCGCGATGTCAGCCTGCTGATGCAGACCGAGGCGGGGGAGCTGTTCGAGCCTTCCGCGCCAGGCAAGGGCGGTTCCTCGACCATGCCGCACAAGCGCAACCCGGTGGGTGCCGCTGTGCTGATCGGTGCGGCGACGCGCGTGCCGGGCCTGGTCTCGACGCTGTTTGCCGCCATGCCCCAGGAGCACGAGCGCAGCCTTGGCCTGTGGCATGCCGAATGGGAAACCCTGCCAGACATCTGCTGCCTGGTCTCCGGTGCGTTGCGCCAGGCCCAGGTGATTGCCGAGGGCATGCAAGTGGATGCCGCGCGCATGCGCGCCAACCTCGACCTGACCCAGGGGCTGGTACTGGCCGAGGCAGTGAGCATCGTCCTCGCCCAGCGGGTGGGCCGCGACCGCGCCCACCACCTGCTGGAGCAATGCTGCCAGCGCGCCGTGGCCGAGCGGCGTCACTTGCGTGCGGTGCTGGGCGACGAACCGCAGGTCAGTGCCGAACTGTCTGGCGAAGAACTCGATCGCCTGCTCGACCCTGCCCATTACCTGGGCCAGGCCCGCGTCTGGGTGGCCCGCGCCGTATCTGAACATCAACGTTTTACTGCCTGAAGGAGACCGCTGTGGCGCACTTGCAATTGGCCGATGGCGTTTTGAACTACCAGCTCGATGGCCCGGAAAACGCCCCGGTGCTGGTCCTGTCCAACTCGTTGGGCACCGACCTGGGCATGTGGGACACGCAGATCCCGCTGTGGAGCCAGCACCTGCGGGTGCTGCGCTATGACACCCGTGGCCACGGCGCATCGCTGGTCACGCAGGGCCCATACACCATTGCACAGCTGGGCCGAGACGTATTGGCCCTGCTCGACGGCCTGGACATCGCCAAGGCGCACTTCGTCGGCCTGTCGATGGGCGGCCTGATCGGCCAGTGGCTGGGCATCAATGCCGGCCAGCGCCTGCACAGCCTGACGCTGTGCAACACCGCCGCCAAGATTGCCAACGACGAGGTGTGGAACAGCCGGATCGACACCGTGCTCAAGGGTGGCCAGCAGGCCATGGTCGACCTGCGCGACGCCTCCATCGCCCGCTGGTTCACCCCGGGGTTTGCCCAGGCCCAGCCAGCCCAGGCCCAGCGCATCTGCCAGATGCTCGCGCAGACCAGCCCGCAAGGGTATGCCAGCAACTGCGCGGCTGTGCGCGATGCCGACTACCGCGAGCAACTGGGCCGTATCCAGGTACCAACGCTGATCGTGGCCGGTAGCGAAGACGTGGTGACCACCCCTGAACACGGTCGCTTCATGCAGGCTGCGATCGAAGCTGCCGAATACGTCGACTTCCCGGCTGCGCACCTGTCCAACGTCGAGGTCGGCGAGCCGTTCAGCCGCCGTGTGCTCGACTTCCTGCTGGCTCATTGAGGATATCGGCATGGACGAGAAACAACGTTACGACGCCGGCATGCAGGTACGCCGGGCAGTGCTTGGCGATGCCCATGTGGACCGCAGCCTGGACAAGCTCAACGATTTCAATGGCGAGTTCCAGGAAATGATCACCCGCCACGCCTGGGGTGACATCTGGACTCGCCCGGGCCTGCCGCGCCATACGCGCAGCCTGATCACCATCGCCATGCTGATCGGCATGAACCGCAACGACGAGCTGAAGCTGCACCTGCGTGCGGCAGCCAACAACGGCGTGACCCGCGACGAAATCAAGGAAGTGCTGATGCAGAGTGCGATCTATTGCGGCATTCCGGCGGCCAATGCCACCTTCCACCTGGCCGAGTCGGTGTGGGATGAGCTGGGGGTGGAATCACGTAGCTGACTCCTGCGCGGTTGAGCTGCGCCCCGGATGTTGGGCACCTGTCCATCATCAGGGGCGCCGATCAGCTATCTGTAGGAGCGGCCTTGCGTCGCGATGGGCCGCAAAGCGGCCCCAGGATCTCAGCTTCGCAACCGCATCCCAGCTTCGCAGCCAATACCGCCGGGGCCGCTTTGCGGCCCATCGCGACGCAAGGCCGCTCCTACAACGAGCGCGCCACAACCGGGCCTGCGTTGCGCTCCACGGCCTGCTTCAGGGCCGGGCACAGGCCCAGCATGAACGCCGCTTCCGCCACCACGAACAGCGGCCCGATGATCAAGCCGCTGATGTCGTCGACAAACGCCGGTTTGCGGCCTTCGTAGTAATGGCCGACGAACTGGATGATCCAGCCCAGCACGAACGCTGCAAGCCCGCTGCCGAGCCACAGCGCCGTGGACTGTACTGCCAGCACCTGGCCGACCCACAGGCAAAGCCCCAGCAGCACGCCCATCACCAGCCCGAAGCGCAGGTCCAGGCGCAGGTAGAACCATACCGCGGCTGCCGCTGCCAGCATCGCCGGAGACAGCCACAGGCCGGCCACGTCCCAGCCAGGGCGTGACAGCAGGATGGTGACTGCCAGTACGATCAAGGGAATGCCCACGAAGTGGGTGGCGATGTTGCGTGGGTCGCGGTGGTAGCTGGCGTATTGGCTCAGGTGGTCGACGAGGTTCTTCATGTTGTGCCTCCCTGGTTTGCCGGATCGGGGTGAATTGCCGGCACCGGCCTGTTCTAACAGGGTTCGCTGGAAACCTCGTGGCAGCGGGGGTTAGCCGCGAAGCGGCCGGTGCAGCAACCGATATAGCTCAGGATAGACCGCTGTCACCACCATCATCAGCCAGGCGAATGGCAGTGGCCCGCACTGCCGTATCCAGCCTGTTCAAAGCAGGTTCAGCGGGTAACTTACAATCAACCGGTTCTCATCGAACGCGTTGGTGCTGAAGTCGCGGCGCATGGTGGAGTTGCGCCACTTCAGCGACAGGTCCTTGAAGCTGCCCGACTGCACCACATAGGCCAGTTCGGTTTCCCGTGCCCATTCCTTGCCGTCGTCCACGGCGCCTGCGGTGACGTTGTCACCCTTGATGTAGCGGTTCATCAGGGTCAGGCCGGGTACGCCGACGGTGGCGAAGTTGAAGTCGTAGCGTACCTGCCAGGAGCGCTCCTTGGCATTGTCGAAGCTGGAGTTGTAGCTGTCGTTGGCCAAGGTGCCGCCGCTGGTGCCGTTGACCCGCATCCAGGCGTTGTCGCCGCTGACCTTTTGCAGGCCGACATAGAAGGTGTGGCCTTGGTAGCGTGCCGAAAGCAGCGCCGAGGCGGTGCGGTTGTCCAGTTCGCCGGCGCGTTCGGCGCCGTCTTCCTTGCCGGTGAAGTAGCCCAGGTTGGCGCCCAGGGTCCAATCGCCCAGCGGCTGGCTGTGCACCAGGTTGAGGTACTGCTGACGGTAGATGTCCTTGAGCTGCGCATCCCACAGGCCAATCATGGTGCGCTTGTCGTTGAAGGTGTACTCGCCACCGGCAAAGTTGAAGCGGTCGGAGGTGAACGCCGCCTTGCCGTTCAGCGACATGTCTTCCATGCTGGCGTCGTTGCGCGGGCTGTTGCCGCGGAACTGGCCGGCGTACAGGGTCAGGCCGGCGATTTCCTTCGAGGTCAGCTGGCCACCGCGGAAGGTCTGCGGCAACGAGCGGCCGTCGTCCGAGCGCAGGATCGGCAGTACCGGCATCCATTCGCCGACCTTCAGCTCGGTTTCGGACAGCCTGGCTTTCAGCGCCACGCCCAGGCGGCCGAAGTCATCGGCAGGGCGGCCATCGTCGTGCACCGGCAACAGGTGGGTGTTGGTGGTGCCTTTGCCGCCGTCGAGCTTGACCGAGTACAGGCCCAATACGTCCATGCCGAAACCGACGGCACCCTGGGTGAAACCGGAGCGGGCGTCGAGGATGAAGCTTTGCGTCCATTCCTCGGCCTTGGCCTGCGGGTGGGCCGGGTCGACGAAGTTGCGGTTGATATAGAAGTTGCGCAGGTTGAGGGTGGCCTTGGCGTCTTCCATGAAGCCACCCTCGGCGGCGAACAGCGGGAAGGCGCAGGACATGGCCAACAGGCCTGGCAGCAGCTGGCGTGCGGGTTGCAAAGTGCTCATCTGTCGTCGATCTCTTGTTTTTATGGGCGAGCCGGTGTGCTGCAGGATGCGGCCTGCAGGTGCGGGTCTGTGGGATGAACCGGGGCAACGTTGCGTGGCGAGGATGGTGCGGGGTGGGGCGGGGGTGAGGCAATTCGCCACAAACGGAAACGGGCGATAATCGAACGGAATGTTCCGGTTGGTTAATTGTTTTCCTGTGCAGGCCTCTTCGCGGGCTCGCCCGCTCCCACAGGATTACCACAGCCTGTGAAACGGTGGTGATTCTGTGGCAGCGGGCGAGCCCGCGAAGAGGCCAGAGCAGGCAACAGAAAACAAAAAGCCCACCGCGAGGGTGGGCTTGATGCGGTTGCTGTCTCGATCAGCCTTGCGGTGCTTCCACCGAGGCCTGCTGGTTGGCCTGCCCGGTCTGCTCGTACCAGCCACCGCCAAGCGCCTTGTACAGGTTGACCTCGCTGGTCAGCTGCGAAAGGCGGTCGCCGATCAGGGCTTGCTGGGCGCTGAACAGGTTGCGCTGAGCATCGAGGAAGGTCAGGTTGCTGTCGATACCGATACGGTAGCGGCGTTCGGCCAGGCGGTAGTAATCCTGGTTCGCCTGCACCAGGTCGCGTTGCGCCTGCAGCTGCTCTTCGAAGGTCTTGCGCGCCGCCAGGCCATCGGAGACTTCCTGGAAGGCCGTCTGGATGGTTTTCTCGTACTTGGCGACGTTGATGTCCTTCTGGATCTTCGAGTAGTCCAGGCTGGCCTTCAGGCTGCCGGCGTTGAAGATCGGCAGGTTGATCTGCGGCTGGAACAGCCAGGTGCCTTGCCCACCCGAGAACAGGTGACCCATGTCCGGGCTCAGGCTGCCGGCATTGGCGGTCAGGCTGATGCTCGGGAAGAACGCTGCACGGGCGGCGCCGATGTTGGCGTTGGCGGCCTTGAGCAGGTGTTCGGCCTCCTGGATGTCCGGGCGCCGCTGGAGGATGTCCGAAGGCAGGCCGGCCGGTACTTCGGCCAGCTGGTCGGCATTGAGCTCCAGTGGTTTGGGCAGGTCGGCGGGGATGCCGGTGCCCAGCAGCACGGTCAGGCTGTTGACGTCCTGGGCGACCAGGCGCTGGTACTGCGAGTACTTGACCCGGGCGCCTTCCACGGCGGTGCGCGCCTGGCTGACATCGAGTGCCGAGGCGACGCCGACTTCATTGCTGCGACGGGTGAGGTTGTAGCTTTCCTCGTAGGTCTTCAGCGTTTCTTCGGTCAGCTTGAACAGCGCCTGGTCGGCCTGCCAGGTGTAGTAGGCGTTGGCCACGCTGGCCACCAGGCTGATCTGCGTGGAGCGCCGCGCCTGTTCGCTGGACAGGTAGGTTTCCAGGGCCTGCTCGGTCAGGCTGCGTACGCGGCCGAACAGGTCCAGCTCGTAGGCACTCACGCCGAGGGTGGCCGAATACTGGCTGCTGATGCCGGCTTCACCGGTTTGCGACATGTTCGCCGGCACCCGTTGGCGGCTGCCGCTGCCGTTGGCCGAAACCGCCGGGAACAGGTCGGCCCGCTGGATGCGGTACTGCGCGCGATAGGCGTCGATGTTCAGTGCCGCCACGCGCAGGTCGCGGTTGTTCACCAGCGCGGTCTGGATCAGCTGCTGCAGCGCCGGGTCATGGAAGAACTGGCGCCAGCCCTGTTCGGCAGCGGCAACGTCCGCCGACTGGGTCGGCGAATAGGCAGGGCCTTGCGGCCACTGCGCGGCCACCGGCGATTCCGGGGTCTGGTAGTCAGGGATCAGCGAGCAGCCGCCGAGAATGAAAGCGGTTACCGCCAGGGACAACAAAGACTTGGTCATTGCCCAGCCTCATAACGTGGAGTTTCAGGGGTGGCGTCCTGTTCCGGCTGTTTGCTGCCGAACAGCGACGACACTGCGACGAAGAACAGCGGTACCCAGAAGATAGCCAGTACGGTCGCACTGATCATGCCGCCGATCACACCGGTGCCGATGGCGTGCTGGCTGCCGGCGCCGGCGCCACTGGCGATGGTCAACGGTACCACGCCGAGGATGAACGCCAGCGAGGTCATGATGATCGGGCGCAGACGCATGCGGCATGCCTCGATCGCTGCGTCGTACAGGCTGCGGCCTTGTTCGTGCAATTCCTTGGCGAATTCGACGATCAGAATGGCGTTTTTCGCCGCCAGGCCGATGGTGGTCAACAGGCCGACCAGGAAGTACACGTCGTTGGACAACCCGCGCAGGTTGGTGGCGATCAGTGCACCGATGATGCCCAACGGCACGACCAGCACCACGGCGATCGGGATCGACCAGCTTTCATACAGGGCTGCCAGGCACAGGAACACGAACAGTACCGAAAGGGCGAACAGCGCCGGCATCTGCGAACCGGAGAGCTTTTCCTCGTAGGACATGCCGGTCCACGAGTAGCCGATACCGCTAGGCAGTTCGCCGGCGATGCGCTCGACTTCGGCCATGGCTTCACCGGTACTGTAGCCAGGTGCCGGTGCACCCAGGATTTCCATCGCTTCGACGCCGTTGTAACGCGACAGCTTGGGCGAGCCGTAGGTCCATTCGCCCTTGGCGAAGGAGGAGAACGGCACCATTTCGCCGGCGCCATTGCGCACGTACCACTTCTGCAGGTCTTCCGGGCTCATCCGCGCGTTCGGTTCGCCCTGGATGTACACCTTCTTGACCCGGCCACGGTCGATGAAGTCGTTGACGTAGCTGGCACCCAGGGCAATCGACAGGGTGTTGTTGATGTCGGCGATGGTCACGCCCAGGGCGCTGGCACGTTCGTCATCAATGGTCAGCTGGTACTGCGGCTCGTCGTTCAGGCCGTTCGGGCGCACGGCGCTGAGGATCTTGCTCTGCGCGGCCTTGGCCAGGAACTGGTTGCGCGCTTCCATCAGCTTGGCATGGCCGACACCGCCACGGTCCTGCAGGAACACGTCGAAACCGGTGGCGTTACCCAGTTCCAGCACTGCAGGCGGGGCGAAGGCGAACACCATCGCATCGCGGAAGGTGAAGAAATGCTGCTGGGCACGTTGGGCCAGGGCGAACACGCTGTTTTCCTTGGAGCGTTCATCCCACGGCTTGAGCATGATGAATGCCATGCCCGAGCTCTGGCCGCGGCCAGCGAAGTTGAAGCCGTTGACGGTGAACACCGACGCCACGGTGTCGGCTTCGTCCTTCAGCAGGTACTCACGCATCTGGTCGACCACCACCTGGGTGCGTTCAGCACTGGAGCCAGCCGGGGTCTGTACCTGGGCGAACAGCACGCCCTGGTCTTCTTCCGGCAGGAACGCGGTAGGGATGCGGGCGAACAGCCAGATCATGCCGACCACGATCAGGGCGTAGGCCAGCAGGAACGGCGCCTTGTTGCGCAGGATGGCACCTACGCTGCGCTCGTAGCCGGTAACGCTGCGGTCGAAGTTGCGGTTGAACCAGCCAAAGAAGCCGCGCTTGGCCACATGGTGCTCGCCCTTCTTCAGCGGCTTGAGCATGGTGGCGCACAGGGCCGGGGTGAAGATCAGCGCCACCAGCACCGACAGGCCCATGGCCGAGACGATGGTGATCGAGAACTGCCGGTAGATCACGCCGGTGGAGCCGCCGAAGAACGCCATGGGCAGCAGTACTGCCGACAGCACCAGGGCGATACCCACCAGGGCACCCTGGATCTGCTCCATCGAGCGCTTGGTCGCTTCCTTGGGCGGCAAGCCTTCCTCGGACATCACCCGCTCGACGTTTTCCACCACGACGATGGCATCGTCGACCAGCAAGCCGATGGCCAGCACCATGGCGAACATGGTCAGCGTGTTGATGCTGAAGCCTGCTGCGGCGAGGATGCCGAAGGTACCCAGCAATACCACCGGGACGGTCATGGTGGTGATGATGGTGGCGCGGAAGTTCTGCAGGAACAGGTACATCACCAGGAACACCAGGACCACGGCTTCGATCAGGGTGTGGATCACGCCGCTGATCGACTCGGTGACCACCGGGGTGGTGTCATACGGGAATACCGCTTTTACCCCAGGCGGGAAGAACGGTTCCAGGTCGGCGATGGTCTTGCGCAGGGCCTTGGCGGTGTCCAGGGCGTTGGCGCCGGTGGCCAGCTTTACCGCAAGACCGGAGGCCGGCTTGCCGTTGAACTGGGCGCTGACTGCATAGTTTTCGCCGCCCAGGCCAACCTGGGCGACGTCACCCAGGCGCACCTGCGAGCCGTCGCTGTTGACCTTGAGCAGGATCTTCTCGAACTGCTCGGCAGTCTGCAGGCGGGTCTTGCCGATGATGGTGGCGTTCAGCTGGGTACCCGGCATGGCAGGCAGGCCGCCGAGCTGGCCGGAAGACACCTGCACGTTCTGCGCGGCCACCGCGGTCTTGACGTCGACCGGGGTCAGCTGGAACTTGTTCAGCTTGGCCGGATCGAGCCAGATACGCATGGCGTACTGCGCACCGAACACCTGGAAGTCACCCACACCCGCAGTACGCGAAATCGGGTCCTGCATGTTGGAGACGATGTAGTTGGCCAGGTCGTCCTTGGACATGCTGCCGTCTTCGGACACCAGGCCGATCACCAGCAGGAAGTTCTTCACTGCCTTGGTGACACGAATACCTTGCTGCTGCACTTCCTGCGGCAACAGCGGGGTAGCCAGGTTCAGCTTGTTCTGTACCTGCACCTGCGCGGTGTCGGGGTTGGTGCCCTGCTCGAAGGTAGCGGTAATGGTCATGCTGCCGTCGGAGTTGCTTTCCGACGACACATAACGCAGGTGGTCGATACCGTTGAGCTGCTGCTCGATCACCTGTACCACGGTGTCCTGCACGGTTTGCGCCGAGGCGCCCGGGTAGGTCACGGCGATGGCGATGGCCGGCGGCGCGATGCTGGGGTACTGGTTGATCGGCAGCTTCAGGATCGACAAGGCGCCGACCAGCATGATCACCAAGGCGATCACCCAGGCGAAGATCGGGCGATCGATAAAGAACTTCGACATGGTTTACTCCGCTTTGGCGTCTGCTTTCGCCGCGTTGGCCTGATCGGGGCCTGCGGGTTTCTTGACGTTGGTGGCTTCGCTGACCTTGACCTCGACGCCCGGGCGCACGTACTGCAGCCCTTCGGTGATCAGGCGGTCACCGGGGTTCAGGCCTACCTCGATCAGCCAGTCGCTGCCCAGGGTACGGTTGGCCTTGAGCTGGCGCAGTTCGACCTTGTTCTGCTGGTTGACCACCAGCGCGGTCGGCGCGCCTTTCAGGTCGCGGGTCACGCCCTGTTGTGGCGCCAGGATGGCGTTGGCATTGACCCCGGCCTTGAGCCGCGCATGCACGAACATGCCAGGCAGCAGGGTGTGGTCAGGGTTGGGGAACAGCGCCCGCAGGGTGACCGAGCCGGTGGTCTCGTCGACCGCCACTTCGGAGAATTCCAGGCGGCCTTCCTGCTTGAACAGGCTGCCGTCTTCCAGCACCAGCTGCACCGAGGCGGCGTTGTCACCGGCCTTCTGCAACTGGCCGCTTTCCAGGTCACGGCGCAGCTTGAGCAGCTCGGCGGTGGACTGGGTGACGTCGACGTAGATCGGGTCGAGTTGCTGGATGGTCGCCATGGCGTTGGCCTGGCCATTGCTGACCAGCGCACCCTCGGTGACCGCGGAGCGGCCGATACGGCCGCTGATCGGTGCCAGCACCTTGGTGTAGCGCAGGTCGATCTGCGCGCTCTTCAGCGAAGCCTCGGCCTGCAATCGTTTGGCATTGGCGTCGTCGTATTCCTGTTTGGACACCGCCTGTTCGTCGATCAGCTGCTTGTAGCGTTCGGCCAGCGAGCGGGTGGCCTGCAGGTTGGCCTGGGCATTGGCCAGGTTGGCTTCGTACACGGAAGGGTCGATCTGGTACAGCTGCTGGCCTTCCTTGACTTCGCTGCCTTCCTTGAACAGGCGCTTGAGAATGATGCCATTGACCTGCGGGCGCACTTCGGCGACGCGGTAGGCACTGGTGCGCCCCGGCAGTTCCGAGGTCAGGGTGAAAGCTTGGGGCTGGATGGTCACGACGCCGACCAGAGGAGCCTGCGCCACAGGCGCTGCTTCTTCTTTCTTGCAGCCACTGAGCAGGGATGCCAGGGCGACGGCGGAAACCAGAGCGGTAACGGCTGGCTTGAATTGCATGAGGATCCTCGGGGCGCTGGAGCTGGGAGACGCTCAAGAGTAGTGGAAGTGTGTTGATCTGGAAAAATTGCTGTCCGGTGGATAAATAGCTTGCTAAGGAATATACTTACATTCATGGTTGTTTGTAAATACCGCTGGGTTGTACTTGGGTACTGCCACAGCCCTTGATTAGCTCATCCGCGAGGCGCCCTGCAGAGGTGCTCCGGAGCATTTCCCGTACGCGCCGAGCGTTCGGGCCAGACGAGGTTGGTACTGCCATGGTCCGTCGAACCAAAGAAGAAGCCCAGGAAACCCGCGCCCAGATCATCGAGGCGGCGGAAAGGGCCTTCTACAAGCGCGGGGTTGCGCGAACCACCCTGGCCGATATCGCCGAACAGGCGGGTGTGACGCGAGGGGCCATCTACTGGCACTTCAATAACAAGGCCGAGCTGGTGCAGGCCTTGCTCGACAGCGTGCACGAAACCCATGACCACCTGGCGCGAGCGAGCGAAAGCGAGGACGAAGTGGACCCGCTTGGCTGCATGCGCAAGCTGTTGCTGCAAGTGTTCAACGAGCTGGTGCTCGATGCCCGAACCCGGCGTATCAATGAAATCCTGCATCACAAGTGCGAGTTCACCGATGACATGTGTGAAATTCGCCAGCAGCGCCAGGCTGCGGTGCTGGATTGCCACCAGGGCATCACCCTGGCGTTGGCCAATGCCGTGCGCCGCGGGCAGTTGCCAGGCGAGCTGGATGTCGAGCGCGCGGCGGTGGCCATGTTTGCCTATGCCGATGGCCTGATCGGGCGCTGGCTGTTGCTGCCTGACAGTTTCGACCTGTTGCAAGATGTCGAAAAATGGGTCGACACCGGGCTGGATATGCTGCGCTTGAGCCCGGCGCTGCGCAAATGACACTTTGTTAAGGATTGTTAGGGAGTGTTTCCTCTTTGTATTAAGAGGGGATTAATGCGGCGGCCTTCAGCGGCCGCGCAACTGCCGGTCTGGCAATGCCAATGCGGCAAACAGCCCCAGCACCGCCACCCCGGCACTCCCCATCAACAGCTGCCGGAACGTTTCCAGCAAGCGCGCCTGCGTCACCAGGTCCACCTCACCGGCCTTGAGGCTGCCCAGCAAGGGATTGCCCAGCGACTCGAACCCGCCTTGCTGCAGCAGGGCCAGCAGCAGGCTGGACATGCATGCCACGCCCATGGCCCCGCCCAGCGAGCGGAACAGGTTGGTGGTGCTGGTGGCGACACCGATGTCCTGGCTGGCCACCGCGCTTTGCGTGCCCACCAGCGAGGTCGGAAACTGCAGCCCGCAGGCAATACCGGTCAGCAGCATGAACAGCGCGCTGAGCCCGCCCGCCTGTGGCGGGGTCAGCGCCATGGCCAAAATGGCCACTGGCATCAGCAGCGCACCGGCCAGGATCTGTGGCTTGTAGCGCCCGGTCCGGCTGGTCAGGCGGCCGCCAGAAAAGGCACCCACGGGCAAGCCCATCACCAGCGGTAGCAGATGCAGGGCAGCGCTGTCGGCACCGGCGCCGGTGATGCCCTGGAAGCGCAACGGCATCAGCATGGTCAGCGAGATCGACTGGAAGCTGGCGAAGAAAATGACGCCCCAGCACAGCACTGCCACACGGTTGCCGAACAGGCTGAGCGGTAGCAGCGGCTCCGGGCAGCGGCGCTCGTGGGCAATGAACAGCAGCAGGCCCAGCCCGGCACAGGCAAACAGGGCCAGTACGGCCGGGTCGGCCCAGGCGTGGCCTTGTCCGACCAAGGTGATGCCCAGCAACAGGCTGCCCAGGCCGAGGATCAATAGGACCGCGCCGAGATAGTCCACCTGCGCCTCGCGGCGTTGCGCCGGCATGCCGCCGAGCGCGCGGCGGATCGCCCACAGCGCGAGCAGCCCCAGGGGCAGGTTGATCCAGAACACCCAGCGCCACGACAAATACGCAGTCAGCCAGCCACCCAGCACCGGCCCGGCGACGCTCGCCACCGCGTACATGCTGCTGAAATAGCCCTGGTAACGGCCGCGCTCGCGCGGTGGTACGAAGTCACCGATGATCGCCTGGCTCACCGAAACCATGCCGCCCGCGCCGATGCCCTGCAGTACCCGAGCCAGCACCAGTTGCGGCATGTCCTGGGCCAGGGCGCAGGCGATCGAGGCCAGGGTGAACAGGCTGATGCCGGTAAGGATCATCCGTCGTCGCCCATACAGGTCACCCAGTTTGCCGTAGATCGGCACGGCCACGGTCATCGCCACCATATAACCGGAGATGACCCAGGCCAGCAGGCCGACATCGTTGAACTGTGCCGAGATCGCAGGCAGCGAGACGGCGACGATGCTCTGGTCCAGTGCGCCGAGAAAGATCGCCAGCATCAGGGCGGTGAGCACGTTGCGCAGGGTGGTGGGGGGTAAGGCGGCGGTCACGGGAATACCTTGTCTGTGTGTGGCGGCCTGTTCGCGGATATCGTTGGGCCCGGGGCCAACGGCGTACTGGTGGGCGCGGCTCTACGCGCGAAAAAGCCGTCCGATTGTAACCTGAGTTAGGTAGCTTCCTATGTACTATGTGCATCCCCTATGCAAGATCGGCATTGGCGCATTCATCCAGTGCTGCATGGCTGCGTGATATCGTTGGTATGCCACAAAGGCTGAAAACCGCGGCTTGCACCAGCTTGGTGCAACATTTTGCCGCAGCTGTTTTGCGCCTTTGTCTCCCACACCTTTTATTCCTCTGCCTGCATGTCGAGCATGACCGCCCAGATGGCGACGGTTGGAACAGGTCAGGTAGACCCGATTACAGGGGTCGGTAGTTACCGTTCGAATTTCAACTCATTTTGCGGAGTGATCATGCCCAAGGCTTCCCATCAAGATCTGCGTTTTGCCTTCCGCGAGCTGCTCGCTTCAGGTGCCTGTTACCACACCGCATCGGTGTTCGACCCGATGTCGGCACGCATTGCCGCAGACCTGGGCTTCGAGGTCGGCATTCTCGGCGGCTCCGTCGCTTCGTTGCAGGTACTGGCCGCGCCGGACTTCGCCCTGATCACCCTCAGCGAGTTCGTCGAGCAGGCCACCCGTATCGGTCGGGTGGCGCAACTGCCGGTGCTGGCTGACGCCGACCACGGCTACGGTAACGCGCTGAATGTCATGCGTACGGTCATCGAACTGGAGCGTGCCGGCGTGGCCGCACTGACCATCGAGGACACCCTGCTGCCGGCACAGTTCGGGCGCAAGTCCACCGACCTGATCCCGGTCGAAGAGGGCGTCGGCAAGATCCGCGCGGCGCTGGAGGCGCGGGTCGATTCCTCGTTGTCGATCATTGCCCGGACCAACGCTGGCGTGCTGCCCACCGAAGAGATCATCGTGCGTACCCAGAGCTACCAGAAGGCCGGTGCCGACGGTATCTGCATGGTCGGCGTGAAGGACTTCGAGCAGCTCGAGCAGATTGCCGAGCACCTGACGGTACCGTTGATGCTGGTCACCTATGGCAACCCGAACCTGCGCGACGACGAGCGCCTGGCGCGCCTTGGGGTACGCATCGTGGTCGATGGCCACGCCGCCTACTTTGCCGCGATCAAGGCTACCTACGACTGCCTGCGGCTGCAGCGCGGCCAGCAGAACAAGTCGGAAAACCTCAGCGCCACCGAGCTGTCGCACACCTACACCCAGCCTGAGGACTACATCCGCTGGGCCAAGGAATACATGAGTGTCGAGGAGTGACAGCGCGACCTCTGTAGGGGCGGCCTTGGGTCGCGAAAGGCTGTACGGCAGCCCCGGCATTTTTTGGGTTTTGAACAGGATCCTGGGACCGCTTTGCGGTCCTTTCGCGACACGAGGCCGCTCCTGCACCGGCGTCACAGGTCCCTGTCCCACTCCGGTTCGTCGCTGAACCGCTGCACCAGGAAGTCCAGCATGCTGCGCAAGGTCGCCGGCATGTGTTTGCGCGAGGTGTACACCGCATTCAGGTTCAGCTCGCGCGGCTTTGCCTCGGGCAGCAGGCGCACCAGCTCGCCCCGGCGCAGCGCCTCGGCGGCCTGATAGGTCGGCAGCATGGCGATGCCGGCGCCGGCCAGCGCCGCCTTCTGCAGGGTCATCGCCTCGTTGGCGCTGATATTCCCTGCCACGGGCACGGCGACCGGCTGCCCGGCCACCTCGAAATGCCACAAGCTGTGGCCGAAATAGGCATGAGTGAGGCAATTATGCCGGCTCAGGTCCTCGACCCGTTGCGGCGTGCCGTGTTCGCGCAGGTAGGCCGGTGCCGCGCAGACTGCCGAGCGGCACACGCTCAGGCGCCGGGCGATCAGGTTGGGGTCCAGGTCGTTGCTGGTGCGGATCGCCAGGTCGATGCGTTCGTCCACCAGGTTGACCGTGCGATCGAGCATTTGCAGCTCCACCTTCACTCCCGGGTAGCGCCGAACGTAGGCAGCGACCGCATCCACCAGCTGGGCCTGGCCGAACGAGGTGCTTACGCTGATGCGCAGCGCGCCTCTGGGGGCGTCATCCGGTTGCTGCACCGCGGCTTGCAGGTCGCCAGCCAGTTCCAGCAGTTGCCGGCAACGGGGCAGGGTTTCCTGGCCGGCGGCAGTGAGGCTGAGCCTGCGCGTGGTGCGCTGCATCAACCGCGCGCCAACCCAGTCTTCCAGCTCTGCCAGGTAGCGCGACACCACTGGCCGGGAAAGCTGCAGATGATCCGCCGCCGCTGACTGGCTGCCGAGGTCGACGACGGTGACGAAAACACGCATGGCGTTGAGGCGGTCCATGATCTGCCCGATTTCAGAAACAAACTATGTGCGAGGATCGCATTTTTTGGCATGGATCGGGCAACTAAGCTGTTGGGCATTGTTCATCTGACGAGCGTTCCCAATGCCTCTTTCCACCACCTTGCGTGGCCTGCTACTGGCCTGCGTTACCCTGGCCGGCCCGGCGCTGGCTGCCGAGCCCTTGCAGCTGGAGGTCTACAACCCAGGCCATGCAGCGATCTTCCCGGTCAGCTCAGTGATCATCAGCGGCGAACATGACGCCGTGCTGGTCGATGCCCAGTTCGGCAAGGCCCAGGCCGAGCAGCTGGTGCAGCGTTTGCGGGCTGGCGGCAAGCACCTGACCAGCATCTACATCAGCCATGGTGACCCGGACTACTACTTTGGCCTGGATACCCTGACCCGGGCCTTCCCCGACGCCAAGGTACTGGCCTCGGCCGCCACGGTTGCCCATATCCGCCAGACCATGGCGGCCAAGCTGGCCTACTGGGGGCCGCAGATGGGCGCGAACAAGCCGGTGCGGCTGGTGCTGCCGCAGGTGCTCGACGGCGACCGGCTGATGCTGGAGGGCCAGGCCCTCGAGGTGGTTGGCCTGGACGGCCCGCAACCCGACCGCAGTTTCGTATGGATCCCGTCGATCAAGGCGGTGGTCGGTGGCGTGGTGGTATCCGAGCACATCCATGTGTGGATGGCCGATACCGCATCGGCCAAATCGCAGGCTGACTGGCTCGCCACCCTGGCGCATATCGAAGCGCTGGCGCCGCGCACGGTCATCCCCGGGCACTACCTGGGGGACAGCAGCCGGTCGCTGCAGGCCGTGCAGTTCACGGCGAACTACATTGGTGATTTCGCTGCCGAGACCGCCAAGGCGAAAGATGCCGGGGCGTTGATCGAGGCGATGAAGCAACGTTACCCAGGCCTGGCCGATGAGAGTTCGCTGGTGTTGGGGGCCAAGGTCGCCAAGGGTGAGATGAAGTGGTAGTTCCTTACTGGATGGAGAGTATCCCATGAAGATCGCGATTATTGGTGCCACTGGCCGTGCTGGCAGCCAGTTGCTGGAAGAAGCCCTGCGCCGTGGCCACAGTGTGCTGGCCATCGCCCGTGACCCTTCGCGCTTGCAGGGGCGTGACGGGGTGACCGTCAAGGCGCTTGACGTCAAGGACAGCGCAGCCTTGCAAGCGGCGGTAGCCGGGATGGATGCCGTATTGAGCGCGGCGCACTTCGCGACCATCGAGCCGCACGCCATCATCGAGCCGGTCAAGCGGGCCGGGGTCCGGCGCCTGCTGGTGGTGGGCGGGGCCGGCAGCCTGTTGCTGCCCTCGGGGCACCGGGTGATCGACAGCCCGGACTTCCCGGAGGCGTACAAGGCCGAGGCGGCGGCCGGGGCGCATTTTCTGCAGGTGTTGCAACGGGAGCCGAACCTCGACTGGACCTTCCTGTCGCCGTCGGCGGAGTTCGTCGAGGGTGAGCGCAGCGGGCATTACACGCAGGGCAAGGACCACCTGCTGATCGGTGCCGACGGCCGGAGTTGGATCAGCTTTGCCGATTACGCGATAGCCATGCTCGACGAACTGGAAAAGCCGCAGCATTCGCGGCAGCGCTTCACAGTCGGCTATTGAGCGGCCCCATGCGCGGGTAAACCCGCTTCCCCTGCCAGGCTCTGTATGAAAAGTCTTGAGACGCAGGTCAGGCAAGGCGAAAACAGCCGAGGAAGCGGAGTGTACTGGAGTACATGAGCATTCCGAGGCTGTTTTCAACGCAGCATGAACAAGTATCAAGGCTTTTCGTACAGAGCCTAGGTCACGGGTGCTGAAACCCGCGCAATGCTTGGTCGTCACAGACCGGCCTGGCGTTCCAGCCAATTCAGCAGTTCCACCAACCCCGGTGGCAAGCCCTTGGCCTGGCTCACCAGGTAATACCCCTTGCCGGTCATTACCTTGAGCGCAAACGGCATGCACAGGCGCCCTCCGCGCAAGTCATCGCCGATCAGCGACCAGTCGCCAATGGCCACGCCGGTGCCCTGTGCGGCCATGGCCATCGCCATGTCCAGGGTCTCGAAATGCTGTTTCGGCCCCTGACTGGCCAACGTCACCCCGGCCGCCTGCAACCACAGCCGCCAGTCGTGCTCATCCCGCGACGGGTGCAGCAGCATGTGCCGGGCCAGATCTTCAACCTGCTGCAGCGGCAGCGGCCCGTTGCGCAGCGAGGGCGCACAGACCGGCGTCAGCTGCTCGTCGAACAGCTTGCGCACGCGCAGCCCCTGGTTCGGTGCATCGCCATAGACCACCGCCGCATCGAAGCCCTCGCGACGCAAGTCCACCCCATGCTGCACCGTGGTGGTCAGTTCCACCGGCACATCCGGGCGTAGCGCCTGCCATTCCATCAGGCGCGGTAGCAGCCAGCGCATCACGCAGGTTGGCGCCTTGAGCTGCAAGGTGGCGCTGCGCCCACCCACCTCCCGCACCCCTTGTTCGATCAGCGCGAATACCTGTTGCACCCGTGGCAGCCAGTCCTGGCCCTCGCGCGTCAGGCTCAGCCCGCGCGCCTGACGCTGGAACAGGGCATAACCCAGGTGCTCCTCGAGGGCTGCAATCTGCCGGCTGACGGCACCTTGGGTAATGTGCAACTGCTGCCCGGCGCGGGTGAAATTGCAGTGCTGGGCGGTGACCAGAAAGGTGTGCAGCGCAGGCAGCGGCGGAAGGCGTTTCATTGTGCTCAGCCATGATCCCAGGACATGGCTAGTATGCGTTTTTTTGCATTGTGAGAGTAGCCGCGGGTTAGGTCCAATAACGCCATAACCCAACAAGATTCACGGTGGACCCCAATGGCAACCTGCGGCGAAGTTTTGGTCAAACTCCTTGAAGGCTATGGCGTGGACCATGTCTTCGGCATCCCTGGCGTACATACCGTGGAGCTGTACCGCGGCCTGGCGGGGTCGACCATCCGCCATATCACCCCGCGCCATGAACAGGGTGCCGGGTTCATGGCTGACGGCTATGCGCGTACCCGTGGCAAGCCCGGGGTGTGCTTCATCATCACCGGCCCGGGCATGACCAACATCACCACCGCCATGGGCCAGGCCTATGCCGACTCGATTCCGATGCTGGTCATTTCCAGCGTGCAGTCCCGCAACCAATTGGGCGGTGGCCGCGGCAAGCTGCACGAGCTGCCGAACCAGGCGGCGCTGGTGGCGGGGGTAGCGGCGTTTTCCCACACCTTGATGAGTGCCGACGACCTGCCACAGGTGCTGGCGCGGGCCTTCGCCGTGTTCGACGGGGCCCGGCCGCGGCCGGTGCATATCGAGATCCCGCTCGATGTGCTGGTCGAGCCGGCCGAGCACTTGCTGCCCGGGCGTGCGGTGCGTGGCAGCCGGGCAGGGGCAGCGCCGCAGGCGGTGGCACAGATGGCCGAGCGCCTGGCCAATGCACGGCGGCCACTGATCCTCGCCGGGGGCGGCGCGCTGGCTGCGGGTGCTGCGCTGGCGCGCCTGGCCGAACACTTGCAGGCCCCGGTGGCACTGACCATCAATGCCAAGGGCTTGCTGCCGTCCTGCCACCCGCTGCAGATCGGCTCGACCCAGTCACTGCCAGCCACGCGGGCACTGGTGGCCGAGGCTGACGTGGTGTTGGCTATTGGCACCGAGCTGGCCGAAACCGATTATGACGTGACCTTCAAGGGTGGCTTCGCGATCCCGGGCAGCCTGCTGCGCATCGACATCGACCCGGACCAGACCGTGCGTAACTACCTGCCCGAGCTGGCGCTGGTGGCTGACGCCGAACTGGCGGCCGAGGCGTTGCTCGGCGCCTTGCAGGCGCAACCGCAGCCCGTGCGCGAAAGCACCTGGGGGGCTGCCCGCGTGGCCAACCTGCGCCAGGCGCTGGCGGCCGGTTGGGACCAGCCAACCTTGAGCCAGACGCGTCTGTTGCAAGCGATCCTCGAATGTTTGCCGAATGCCGTTCTGGTGGGCGATTCGACCCAACCGGTCTACACCGGCAACCTGACCCTGGACATGGACCAGCCACGCCGCTGGTTCAATGCTTCGACCGGCTACGGCACCTTGGGTTATGCCTTGCCGGCGGCCATGGGCGCCTGGTTGGGCAGCGCCGAGCAGCTTGGCGAGCGTGCGCCTGCGGTGTGCCTGATCGGGGACGGTGGTTTGCAGTTCACCTTGCCAGAGTTGGCCAGCGCAGTGGAGGCGCAGGTTCCGCTGGTCGTGCTGCTGTGGAATAACCAGGGGTACGAGGAGATCAAGAAATACATGGTCAACCGTGCCATCGAGCCGGTCGGGGTGGATATCCATACCCCGGATTTCCTTGGCGTGGCGCGGGCACTGGGGGCCGCGGCGGAACATGTGGCCGATGTGGCACAGCTGCAGGCGGCGCTGATGCTGGCGGTGGAGCGCAACGGGCCGACCCTGATCCAGGTTGACCAGAACCAGTGGCAGGCGGCCGTGTTGGCTTGAGCAACCATTGTTGCCTGTACCGGCCGCTTAGCGGTAACACCGCACTCAGCCGGCCGTGGCTCGCAACCGCGCCACATCGCGAATCGGTGGCGCACCATACAGCCGGCTGTATTCCCGGCTGAATTGCGACGGGCTTTCGTAGCCGACCCGATAGGCTGCCACCGCCGCCTCGAGCCCGTCGTTCAGCATCAACCGCCGCGCCTCCTGCAAGCGCAGCTGCTTCTGGTACTGCAACGGGCTCATCGAGGTCACGGCCTTGAATCGGTGGTGCAAGGTCGAGGTACTGAGGTTGACCACCCGTGCCAGGTCCTCGATGCGCAACGGCAACTGGTAGTTCTGGTTGAGCCAGGTGATGGCCTGGCAAACCCGGTGGGTCTGGCTGTTGGCCAGGGCGATTTCATACAACCGGTAGCCCTGCGGGCCTCGCAACAGGCGATAAAGAATCTCTCGGCGAAACAGCGGCGCCAGCATGGCGATGTCGCGCGGCGTGTCCAGCAGGCGAATCAGCCGCAGCAGGGCGTCGAGCAAGGCGGCGTCGGTTCGTTCCACGTACAGGCCACGCCCCGAGGGCCGGTTGGGCACCAGCATCGGCCCGCTTTCGGCAATCAGCTGGCTGATCTCGGCTGGGTCCAGGTCCAGGCGCAGGCCCAGGCTGGGGTGCTCGGGGCTGGCATCGAGCCGCACGCCGCTCAGTGGCAAGGTCACTGAAACCACCATGTAGTGCAGCGGGTCGTAGGCGTACTGTTCATCGCCGAGGAACAGGCTCTTGCTGCCTTGGGCAAGGATGCACAGGGCGGGTTGCGCCAGGGTCGGCACCGAGCGGACATTCTCGGTATAGCGCACCAGGTACAGGTCATCGATGGCCGAGGCCGGGCCATAGGGCTCACCGGCGTGGCGGCTGATCAGCTCGGCCAGCTCCTGGCGTTGCAGTTCCAGGGTGGGGTCGATGGACGTGGCGATGGTCATGATGGCTTTCCTCTGCTGACCGACGCAGCATAGGTTTGGGCAATGGCCGGCGCTAGTCGAAAGCTGCACGCCGATTGCCTGATCCTGCCGCGCTGCAGGATCAGGCAATCGCCAGGCAGTATTGGCCTAACGAGTCGCGTGGGGCAGCGCCTAACCTTGGCAGCCTGGCTTTTCCGTCCGCCTGCTTCAAGGAGATTGTGCAATGACCCCGACACGACCGGTCACCCACCTTGCTTTCATCCGTGCCAGCAGCGGGCGCTCGGCAGAACTGGGCGCACGCCTGCGTGACCTGCTCGAACCCTCGCTGCGGGCACCGGGTTGCCTGAGTTTCACCGTCCAGCGGTCGCAGGCCGATAGCGACCTGTGGCTGCTCAGTGGTAGCTGGCAGGACCAGCAGGCAATGAGCGGGTACTTTGCTTCGCCGACGCTGGAGGTGTTTGGTGAGCTGGTGCAGGCTCAGGTAGTCAGCAGCCTGGACCTGCATACTTTTGATTGAGGTAATGCCTGTACAGGGCCTACCGCCGGCACGCCGGCTCCCGCAGGGGCATCATGGCACTGCAGAGCGGTGTATCGGTGCGAGCAGGCTTGCTGGCAATAGGGCCGGTACAGCCGAATAAGGTAAAATGCCGGCCCTCGATCAACCAGGCGTATAGCGACAATGGCACGTAGAGAATTCCCGCATTTCGAAGCGGTTTCGGCGATGGTCCCGGTGGAAGGCGGCGGTTACAACGCTGCGATTGCGGTCAAGGCCCTGGGCATGGGCGGCGCGCCGCGCTTTCACAAGGTGCTCGAAGGCCAGGTGTTCAAGGGCGCCGTGGCCGCCGACGAGGCGGCCACGGCCGAGCTGCAACGCCTGCAGGGCGTCAGCGATGAAGGTGAACTGATCTGGTGATCAGGCCGGTGGCCGGGCCATCTTGAACAGGTTGCCCAGTTCGAAATAGTCCGCCGGGCCACCGCCACGCAGGATCGGTTCGGCGGCAGCGGTATCGTAGATGCCGTTGTTCAACAGGTGCTCGGCAATGTGCACCGCCACTACTTCACCGAGGATCAGCCAGCTGGGCACCAGTTCCTGGTCGGCCCGCTTGAGCTGGACGATCTGGCTGACCTTGCACTCGAAGGCCACTGGCGTTTCGCCGACGCGCGGCACGCTGACGATGCGCGACGGCGTGGCGGTGAGGCCGCTCAATTCGAGTTCGTTGACCTCGGCGGCAACCGGCGCACAGCTCTGGTTCATTTGCGCGGCCAACGGGCGGGTGGCCAGGTTCCAGACGAATTCGCCGGTCTGCTCGATGTTGTTCAGGCTGTCTTTGCGCCCGACGCTGCAGAAACCGATGATCGGTGGAATGTAGTTGAAGGCGTTGAAAAAGCTGTAGGGCGCCAGGTTCAGGCGGCCTTCGCGGTCCTGTGAAGAGATCCAGCCGATAGGGCGGGGGCCGACGATGGCGTTGAATGGGTCGTGGGGCAGGCCGTGGCCTTTGGCAGGTTCGTAGTAGTACATCTGTGCTGGGCTTGCAGGCCCTACCTCCTGGTGGACAAGACGCCTAGTGTGCCAAGCCTGTGTCCGCCTGCAAATGATCAAGCCCGGCCGAAGCCGGGCTGGTAGCGCGCATCAGTAGATCAGCTGATGCGGTGGGCGTCGGTGCGGTCGAAACCATCTTCAGCGAAGCGCTGGCCACCGGTGCGGTCGAAACCATCTTCAGCGAAGCGCTGGCTACCGGTGCGGTCGAAACCATCTTCAGCGAAGCGCTGGCTACCGGTGCGGTCGAAGCCATCTTCGGCGAAGCGCTGGCCACCGGTGCGGTCGAAACCATCTTCGGCGAAGCGCTGGCCACCGGTGCGGTCGAAGCCATCTTCGGCGAAGCGCTGGCCACCGGTGCGGTCGAAACCATCTTCGGCGAAGCGCTGGCCACCGGTACGGTCGTAGCCGTCTTCGGCGAAGCGTTGGCTGCCAGTGCGGTCGAAACCATCTTCAGCGTAGGTAGCGGCTTGGCTCTGTACCGCTGTGAAGGTGTTGGCCTTGGTGCGGCTGTAGCCATCTTCAGCGAAAGCACCAGCAGCGAAAACCGAGAGGGCCAGGGTCAGGATCAGTTTGTTTTTCATGGTCGTTGCTCCAGTGGGTTTGAAGGTTGTTTGTTTCTATGGGTTTGATACTACGCCGATTAATTAGATTAAAAAGCGCAAAAAATAGCGCTTAAGAATCTATTTTCTCGATGTGTCTGTGTGCGTCTATCGCTGATCCCTGGCGTGGTGCTACCCGAGATCCCCTGTTTCACACAGGCAATCGATTACCAGCCATTGCAGCTTGGAGGGGAGGAATTAATAGGGTGTTAAGAATGAAAAATAAGTCATGAATGACCGATGAACGCATTTTTCATTTATCACCAACCGATTTTTCAGACGCTGCTCAGCACCATCGCCGCATTTCATAAGGAGCGGCACAATAATGAACAAACTTCCGCAAATCACCTTGGCCTTCTGGGTCATGAAGATCTGCGCTACCACGCTTGGGGAAACCGCGGGTGACTTGCTGTCGATGACGTTGAACATCGGCTATGCACTCAGCTCGCTGCTGCTAATCAGCGTGTTTCTGCTGACCTTGCTTGGCCAGCTGTATTCGCGCCGTTACCACCCACTGCTGTACTGGCTGGTGATCCTCTCCACCAGCACCGCCGGTACTACCATGTCCGACTTCATGGACCGCACGCTCGGCCTGGGTTATGCCGCGGGTTCGGCCCTGCTCATCGGTATTTTGCTGCTGACCTTCCTGGCCTGGCGCCTGAGTGGCAACCCACTGGACGTCACCCGCATCAAGAACCGAGCGGGCGAGCTGTTCTACTGGGTGGCGATACTGTTTTCCAACACCTTGGGCACCGCCTTGGGCGATTACCTGGCAGACGACTCGGGGCTTGGTTTTGCCGGCGGCGCCTTGCTGATCGGCAGCACTATCGCCCTGGTGGTGGTGGCCCGCTACTGGACGCGGATCCCCGCTGTGGTGCTGTTCTGGGTGGCGTTCGTGCTCACCCGCCCGTTCGGTGCAACGCTGGGTGATTTCCTCACCAAATCGCATGCAAAGGGCGGCCTCGGCTTCGGCACGGTCGGTTCTTCGGCGGTGTTGGGCGGGGTGTTGCTGATACTGGTGCTGATGGCCACCTGGTACCAGCGCCGTGAACCGCGTCCGGCATTGGAGATGTCCTGACCGGTTGGGGGCTAGAGCTGCGTATTGAATGACCCAATGAAAAGGGCGCCCCGAAAACGGTGCGCCCTTGTTCATTTCGGTACCCTCATACGGTTACTCGGTAGTAATCCGCGAGTGCTGCTTGGTGTCCTTCATGGTTGCGTATACCAGCAGCGAGCAGGCGATGCAGGCGGTGACATACCAGTAGAAGCCGCTTTCCATGCCAATGCTCTTGAACCACAGGGCCACGTACTCGGCAGTGCCGCCGAAGATCGACACGGTCAGGGCGTACGGCAGGCCCACGCCCAGGGCGCGGATTTCGGTGGGGAACAGCTCGGCCTTGACCACGGCGTTGATCGAGGTGTAGCCGCTGACGATGATCAGCGCGGCCATGATCAGGAAGAACGCGCCCCACCAGGTCTGGATGGTGTGCAGGGTGCTGAGGATCGGTACGGTGAACAGGGTACCGAGTACCCCGAAGGCGATCAGGATCGGACGACGGCCGATCTTGTCGGACAGGCCACCGATTACCGGCTGCAGGCACATGAACAGGAACAGCGTGGCGGCCGAGATGGTGGTCGAGTCGCTGATGCTCATGCCCACGGTGTTGACCAGGTACTTCTGCATGTAGGTGGTGTAGGTGTAGAACGCCAGGGTGCCGCCCATGGTCAGGCCGACCACGGTCAGCAGTTCCTTGGGATGGCGCAGCAGGGTGCGCATCAGGCTTTCCTTGGCCTTTTCCTTCTTGGTGAAGGAGGCGGTTTCTTCCATGCCGCGACGCAGGTACAGGGCCACCACGGCGCACAGCGCACCGATCACGAAGGGTACGCGCCAGCCCCAGGCATACAGCTGCTCGGTGGTCAGGGTCTGTTGCAGGACGATCAGTACCGCCAGGGCAATCAGCTGGCCGGAGATCAGCGTCACATACTGGAAGCTGGAGAAGAAGCCACGGCGGTCCTTGCTGGCCATTTCGCTGAGGTAGGTGGCCGAGGTGCCGTACTCACCGCCCACCGACAGGCCCTGCATCAGGCGGGCGATGACCAGCAGGATCGGCGCGGCGACGCCGATGGTTTCGTAGCCCGGGGTCAGGGCGATGACCAGGGAGCCGGCACACATCAGCAGCACCGAGGCCATCAGCGCGGCCTTGCGGCCTTTGCGGTCGGCGTACAGGCCCATCAGCCAGCCACCGATCGGGCGCATGAGGAAGCCCACGGCGAAGATCGCGGCGGTGTTGAGCAGTTGTGCGGTGGAGTCGCCGGCCGGGAAGAAGGCTTTGGCGAAGTACAGCGAGAATGCTGCGTAGACGTACCAGTCGTACCATTCGACCATGTTGCCGATGGACCCGCTGAAGATCGACTTCAGGCGGCTGGCGGTGGTTTTTTCCGCGGCGGGCGCAGTGGCCGCCCCGGCGGGCAGGGTGGTGGCGTTATCCATCAGGGATACCTTCTCGTTGTTTTTGTGGAGCGCGCCGAGGCGCAGCTTGCACAGGCAATTGCAGAAGGTGTGCCAGATGGGGGCAGGGTGATCCAGAAGGGGGGCGCCTTGCGCCCTTCGCGGGCACGCCCGCTCCCACAGGGGCCGCGTGAAACCTGGCGTGTGGTGTTTCCTTGTGGGAGCGGGCGTGCCCGCGAAGGGCTGCAACACAGCCCGCAAAAACTCTCCCTATGAGCGGTTTTTTGCTTATTCGCCGAGCCTGATAAGCGGATTTCCGCTCATTCGCGCTCGATAAAGTCTTCGCGGACCAACCCGTGCCGCTGCATCTTCTCGTTAAGCGTACGCCGAGGCAGTTGCAAGGCTTCCATCACCGCCTTGATTTCACCCCCATGTTGGCGCAGCGCCGCCCGCAGGCATTGCGCCTCGAACGCCTCCATCTGCCCGCTCAGCGACTGCCCGGTCGGTGCTACCTCAAGGTCCGGCGAGCCCAGCCCCAGGGCGTGGCGTTCCGCCGCGTTGGCCAGTTCGCGCACGTTGCCCGGCCAATCATGCACCAGCAGCTGTGCCAGCTGGCTGCCCGACAGGGGCGCTGCCGCACGGCCGAGCTTTTCCGCGGCGGCGCGGGCAAAGTGCTCGAACAGCAGTGGAATATCCTCTCGCCGTTCACGCAGCGGCGCCAGGCGCAGCTCGGCCACGTTTAGGCGGTAGGCGAGGTCTTCACGAAAACGCCCGGCGCGGGCTTCTTCGAGCAGGTCGGGCTTGGTCGCGGCAATGATGCGCAGGTCGACGGCAATGCTCTGGTTGGCCCCCAGCCGCTCCAGCTTCTGTTCCTGGATCACCCGCAACAGCTTGGCCTGTTGTGCCAGTGGCATGCTCTCGATCTCGTCGAGGAACACCGTGCCACCGTTGGCATATTCCAGCTTGCCGATGCGTTTGCCCTGGGCGCCGGTAAAGGCGCCGCTCTCATGGCCGAACAGCTCGGCCTCGAACAGCGATTCGGGGATCGCCGCGCAGTTGAGGGCGACGAACGGTTTGCCCGCGCGCGGGCCAAAATCGTGCAGGCAGCGGGCCACACGCTCCTTGCCGCTGCCGGTTTCGCCACGGATCAGCACATTCACCGGCAGGCTGGCCAGGTCCAGCACTTGCCGACGCAGCTGTTGCAGGCCCTGGGACATCCCAAGCAGCGTATCTTCCAGGCGAGACTTGAGATCGGCCTGCTGGTGCAGCTTGCGGTTTTCCAGCACCAGTTGGCGCTTCTCCAGGGCCCGGCGCAGGCTGCCCAGCAGGTGCTGCGGGGTAAAGGGTTTTTCCAGGAAGTCGTAGGCGCCGCTGCGCATGGCTTCCACCGCCATGGGCACGTCGCCGTGCCCGGTCAGGAGGATCACCGGCAGGTCGGGGTCATCCGTTTGCAGACGTTCGAGCAGTTGCAGGCCATCCATGCCAGGCATGCGCACGTCGCTGATGATCACCCCGGGGAAATGCCGGGGCAGGTGGGCCAGGCATTCTTCGGCGCGGGCGAACAGCTGCACGCTGAAGCCGGACAGGCTCAGCCATTGCTCGACCGCCGTACGGATACTGGCTTCATCATCGACAACGATCACCGAATTCAACATACAGGCTCCAGGTCACGGGGCAGGGTAAGGCTGAGGCGCGCGCCGCCGGGCAGGTTTTCGGCCTGCAGCTGGCCACCGGCCTCGTGGACGATGCCATAGGAAATGGCCAGGCCCAGCCCCAGGCCTTCGCCGACCGGCTTGGTGGTGAAGAACGGGTCGAACACCTTGGCCAGGTTGGCCTGGTCAATGCCGCCCCCCGAATCCAGCACGCTCAGGCGCCATAGCTCGCCGTCGGGTTCGATGCGGATCTCCAGGCGTTTGTAGCGCTTGTCGGCCATGGCGTCGAGCGCATTGCGCAGCAGGTTGATCAGCACCTGCTCCAGGCGAATGGCATCACCGCGGACCCAGGCCGGGCGTGCCAGGTACAGCGCCACTTCCACCGCTTCGCTGCGTATGCGCGGTTCCAGCAGGTGCAGGGCCTGGTCGACCACGGTGGCCAGGTCGAGGCGCTCGCGCAGGCCGACCGGGCTGTTGCGGGCGAAGGTTTTCAGGTGGCCGGTGAGCGCGGCCATGCGCGTGAGCATCTGCTCCAATGGCTCCAGGGCCTGGCGCGCTTCGTCGTAGCGGCCATGATCAAGCAGCAGGCGCAGGGTTTCCAGTTGCATGCGCTGGGTGGTCAGTGGCTGGTTGATCTCGTGGGCCATGGCCGCCGACATCTGCCCCAGCGCGGCCAGCTTGGCCGACTGTACCAGGCCCTCCTGGGCCGTGCGCAGTTCGCGGGTGCGTTCCTCGACCTGGCGCTTGAGCTCTTCGCGGCTGCGCTGGCGCAGGCGGGCCAGGCGCAGGCGCTGGCTGAGGAACAGTGCGGCGAACACCAGGCTCAGCCACACGGCGGCGGCGGCCAGGGCCGCATTACGGCCGTCGGCCACGACCTGCGGCTTGCGCAGCAGGTGCAAGGTCCAGGCTTCACTGCCCAGCGGCAGGCTTTCCCACAGGTATTCGCCAGTGCCGGCCGGGCCGTGCACACGGCTGAGCGTGCTGTTTTCGGCAAAGCGGGTCAGCACCTCGTGCTGTAGCGGCACCAGCGGGTGCTTGTCGTATTGACGGGTTTCCGCCAGTTCGGCGCGGTCGGCGCCACTGAGCGGTTGCAGCTCGCGGTAGCGCCAGCCGTCCTGGTTGGCGATGAAGGTGATGCCGCGGGCGTCGCTGACCAGCAGGATGTCGCTGCCCTGGCGCCACTCGCGTTCCAGTTCGGGAAACTCCAGCTTCACCACCATCGCGCCGAGAAACTGGCCGTGCTCGTCGTTCACGGCACTGGCGAGGAAATAGCCTGGTACCCCGCTGGTTACCCCGACGGCATAGAAGCGGCCACTGCCTTGGCTGCGCGCCTGCTTGAAATAGGGCCGGAAGCCATAGTTGGAGCCCACGTAGCTGCTGGGCAGGCGCCAGTTGCTGGCGGCGATGGCCAGGCCGTTGCGGTCGAGCAGCTCGAGGGTCGAGGAATTGGCTGCGCCGTTGATGCGCTCGAGCTTGCGGTTCAGGGCGTGTTGCAGCGGTTCGCTGACCGGGCCCTGCAAGGCGGCGATCAGCTCCGGGTCCAGCGCCAGCACGGCGGGCAGGGCGCGGTAACGGTCAATCAGCGTGTGCAGCGTGTTGGCGTACAGGCCCAGCTGCTGGCTGGCGCGCCGCGCATCGTCTGCCATGGCCTGGCGCTTGGCCTGGTGCATGGCCCAGCCGGCGCTGAGGGCGGTGCCCAGCACGATCAGCAGGGTGATCAGGCCCAGACGCAGGGCGCGAAAGGAAAACGGCATGGGAGGCGGATCCGGTTGATTGGGATATCGGGGCCGGCTTCTTCGCGGGTGAAGCCGCTCCCACTGGAACTGCACAGCCTGTCAGTTTGCAGTGAACCCGTGGGAGCGTTTTACCCGCTGGAAGGCCGGCACAGGCAGCCTTCAGTTACAGCAGTTCGAAACTCTGCTGCTGTACCGCCTGGGAGTCCAGGCCCACCTGGACATTGAACTCGCCCGGTTCGGCCAGCCGCTGCAGCTGGCCATTGTAGAACTTCAGGTCTTCCTCGCTGATGCGGAAGCTCAAGGTGCGCGACTCACCCGGCTTGAGCATGAGTTTCTGGAAGTTCTTCAGCTCCTTGACCGGCCGGCTCATCGACGCCGACACATCCTGCAGGTACAGCTGCACCACGGTCTCGCCGGCCACCTTGCCGGTGTTCTTCACCGTCACCTGGGCCTGCAGCGTGTCGCCACGCTTGAGGTCCTTGCTCGACAGCTTCAGGCCCGACAGCTCGAAGCTGCTGTAGCTCAGGCCGTAACCGAACGGATACAGCGGGCCGTTGGGTTCCTCGAAGTACTGCGAGGTGTAGTTGCCTGGTTTGCCCGGGGTGAAGGGGCGACCGATGCGGGTGTGGTTGTAGTACATCGGGATCTGCCCGACCGAGCGCGGGAAGGTGATGGCCAGCTTGCCGGACGGGTTGTAGTCGCCGAACAGCACGTCGGCAATCGCATTGCCACCTTCGGTACCGGCGAACCAGGTTTCGAGAATGGCATCGGCTTGCTCGCGCTCCCAGCTGATCGACAGCGGGCGGCCGTTCATCAGCACCAGCACCAGTGGCTTGCCGGTAGCCTTCAGGGCCTTGATCAGCTCACGCTGGCTGGCCGGGATTTCCAGGGTGGTGCGGCTCGACGACTCGTGGGACATGCCGCGCGATTCGCCGACCACCGCCACCACCACATCGGCCTGCTTGGCCGCCTTCACCGCCTCGTCGATCAGCACCGCAGGCGGGCGCGGGTCGTCGACGATCTCGGGCGCATCGAAGTTGAGGAAGTTCAGGTAATCGAACATCGCCTTGTTGCCGGTGACGTTGGAACCCTTGGCGTAGACCAGTTTGGCCTTGCCCTCGACGGCGCGGCGCAGGCCTTCGCGTACGGTCACCGAATGCTTGGGTTGGCCGTCGGCTGCCCAGCTGCCCATCATGTCGATCGGCGCATCGGCCAGTGGGCCGACCAGGGCAATGGTGCCGGCCTTTTTCAGCGGCAGGGTCTGGTTGCGGTTTTCCAGCAGTACCAGGCTGCGACGCGCCACGTCACGCGCGGCTTCGCGGTGCAGGCGATCGTTGCCGTAATAGTCCTTGAGGTCGCTTTCGGCCTTGCCGATACGCACGTACGGGTCCTTGAACAGGCCCATGTCGTACTTGGCGCCCAGCACTTCGCGCACCGCCTGGTCCAGTTCGCGCTGGGTCACTTCGCCGGACTTCAGCAAGCCTGGCAGCTCTTGGCCGTACAGGGTGTCGTTCATGCTCATGTCGATGCCGGCCTTGATCGCCAGCTTGGCGGCTTCGCGACCGTCGCGGGCGACGCCGTGGCGGATCAGCTCCTGGATGGCGCCGTGGTCGCTGATGGTGACACCCTTGAAGCCCCACTCCTTGCGCAGCAGGTCATTCATCAGCCAGGTGTTGGAGGTGGCCGGTACACCGTTGATCGAGTTCAGCGCCACCATCACCCCGCCGGCACCGGCGTCCAGCGCGGCGCGGTAGGGCGGCAGGTAATCGTTGTACATCTTCGGCAGGCTCATATCGACCGTGTTGTAGTCGCGCCCGCCTTCCACCGCGCCGTACAGGGCGAAGTGCTTGACGATGGCCATGATGCTGTCGGGGTTGGCCGGGCTGCTGCCCTGGAACGAGCGGACCATCACCTGGCCGATCTTCGAGGTCAGGTAGGTGTCTTCGCCAAAGCCTTCACTGGTGCGGCCCCAGCGCGGGTCGCGGGCGATGTCGACCATCGGCGCGAAGGTCATGTCCAGGGCGTCGGCCGCCGCTTCGATGGCGGCAGTACGACCGACCTTGGCCACGGCGTCCATGTCCCAGGTCGCGGCCATGCCCAGGCCGATCGGGAAAATCGTGCGTTCGCCATGCACGGTGTCGTAGGCGAAGAACATCGGGATCTTCAGCCGGCTGCGCATCGCCGCGTCCTGCATCGGGCGGTTCTCGGGTGCGGTGCGCGAGTTGAAGGTACCACCGATGCGGCCGGCGGCAATTTCCTCGCGGATCTTGTCCTTGGGCATCTCCGGGCCGATGCTGATCAGGCGCAGCTGGCCGATTTTCTCGGCTTCGGTCATCTGGCTGATCAGATGGTCGATGAACGCCTGCTTGTCCTGCAGGGGTGGAGCGGAGGGGGCGGCGAGGGCCGCCTGGCTGGCCAGGCCCATGGCCAGGCCCAGCAAAGACAGTTTCATCATCAATTCCATTTTTGGGGCCTCTGCCGTATCGACGGTGATACGCGCGCGGCCGAAGTTTTCAGGCGGCTATTGTTGTACGATTTGCGGGCTTTTCTTCCTGCGGCGGATTATGCCTGAATCTGTCGCCAGCGGACGAAGCCCCGAATGCCGGGAAAACAACTATAAGAACGCTAAAGAGACCGACGGCATGACCCCCCTCGACGAATACCACCAGCGCCAGGTTGCCGAAGCCATTGCCCGCGCCGAGCAGCGCACCGATGCCGAGCTGGTCACGGTGCTGGCCCGGCGTGCCGACGACTACGCCTACTGGCCGTTGTTCTGCGCTGCGCTGCTGGCACTGCTGGTGCCGGGCCTGTTGCATTGGCTGCTGGGCTGGCCCGGTGGGCGCGGCTTGCTGGTGGCCAATGTGTTGCTGTTTGTCGGCTTGTGCCTGCTGCTGCGCCAGCCGCGCCTGGCCGCCTGGCTGATCCCCCGGGCGCTGCGCCGCTGGCGCGCGTCGCGCCTGGCCCGGCAGCAGTTTCGCGAACAGAACCTGCAGCGTACGGCTGGCGCCACCGGGGTGCTGATCTTCGTCTGCGAGGCGGAGCGGCATGTCGAGATCCTGGTCGACCGCGGTATCGAGCACTGCCTGGATGCCAGGGCCCGCGCGGTCATCGTCGCCCGGCTTGCCGAGCAGGTGCGCCAGGGGCGGACCTTGCAGGGCTTTGTCGAGTGCATCGAGGCATGCGGCGAGCTGCTCAGCAAGCACGTGCCGCCTACCCATGCGCGTAACGAGTTGCCCAACCGCCTGGTGATCCTCGACTGATTGGCAGTTTGCCGGCCGACCGCGTCTTCACCGTGGGGGCGGGCGCGCCGCGAAGCCGGCAACGCGGTGCATGGCAGCGGATCTGCTGCTATTCGCGGGCAAGCCCGCTCCCACAGGATCGGCGCCCCCCTGTAGAATGCGCAGATTGCGCCCTGCGCTTCCCGCTATCCGAGGCACCGCTTTCCTATGTCCGCCCGTTCTTCCGCCCCCGCCGCCCCCGCCGCGCCGGATGCCCGCGCCCAGTTTCTCGACCTGCTGAACACCGCCCTGCAGGGCAATACCTTGGTCAAGCTGGTGCTGGCGCGGCATGTCGGTGCCGACCAGACCTTGCAACGGATCATTGCCAAGCCGCTGCAGGTCAAGGGCCAGGCGTGCCTGTCGCTGGTCTATCGCCACCAGACCCGCGACATCACCCGTAACCTGGCGCTGGAGCAGGCCCAGGCGCTGGTCGCCGAACTGTTGCCGGACAGCTTTCGCAACGCCCACTTGTTCGACGCCGACGGCGAAGTGCAGCTGACCTTCAGCAAGAAGGGCAAGCCCATGCTCCAGCGCCACGGCGCCCAGGCACCGCGCGAGGCGGCCGACAGCAGTGGCCATGACCGTGAGAAAAAGCGCTACCTGGAGCTGTCGCGACCGTTCCTGCGCGATCTGGGCGTGACCGATGCGCAAGGCGCGCTGATCCCGTCCATGTCGCGCAAGTGGAAGCAGATCAACAAGTTCATCGAGGTGTTCGACCACGCCCTGGCCGGCGCCCCGGTAACGGCGCAGCAGGCGTTGCGGGTGGCCGATTTCGGTTCGGGCAAGGGCTACCTGACCTTCGCCATGCACGATTACCTGCGCAACAGCCTCGGCCGCGATGCCGAGGTTACCGGCGTCGAACTGCGCCAGGACATGGTCGACCTGTGCAACGCCGCGGCCTCGCGCCTGGAACATCCGGGCCTGGTATTCCAGTGTGGTGATGTACGCAGCGTGGTGCCGGCGGCCATCGAAGTGATGATCGCCCTGCATGCCTGCGACATAGCCACCGACTACGCCATCCACACCGGCATCCGCTGCAACGCCGCGATCATCATGTGCTCGCCGTGTTGCCACAAGCAGATCCGCCCGCAGCTGCACAGCCCGGGGTTGCTGCAACCGATGCTGCAGTATGGCCTGCACCTGGGCCAGCAGGCCGAAATGCTCACCGACAGCCTGCGCGCGCTGTACCTGGAAGCCTGTGGCTACGAAACCAAGGTGTTCGAGTTCATCTCGCTGGAGCACACCAACAAGAACAAGATGATCCTTGCGGTGAAACGGCGGCAGGTGGCGGACAACAGCGCATTGCTGGAAAAGATCGCGCAGCTCAAGGCGTTCTATGGGGTGCAGGAGCATTGCCTGGAGACACTGTTGCGGGCGGACGGTTTGCTGCCCGGGGCATGATCCATCAGCGGTTCTTGTGAAACGCCGCACTGGTTGGCAAGGCGTTTTCCAGTACCCGCGCCAATGCGCTCTTCAACGGATCGGCTTCGCTGGCCACGCCGCCGAGCTGGCTGGCCTGGCGATACTCGCTGGGGGTGCAGTTGGTGAACTGCTTGAAGGCGCGGGCGAAGTAGGACGGGTCCTTGAAGCCGGCCTCATAGCCGATGCTGGTGATGGGCATCTGGCTGTTGGCAAGCAGGTCCATGGCCAGGTTCATGCGCTTGCTCAGGATGTATTCGACAAAACCAAGCCCGTTGACCTCCTTGAACAGGCGACTGAAGCGAGCCGTGGTCATGCCGCAGCGCTGGGCGAGGTCCTTCTGGTCGATGCATTCGCGAAAATGCTGGTCGATGTAGGGCATGACCTTGCCGAGCGCCTTGTGCTTGTGGTGTTCGTTGGTCAGGCGAATGCTGTCTGGCAGGGACGGCAGATGGTCGATCTGCTGCGCATTGTCCTGACGGTTGGCGACACGACGGACCTCGCAAAGCTGTTTCAGCACATCGAGGTAACGACTCATCTCGCTGCCGGTCAGCGGCAGCACCAGGTACTCCCAGACGCGTGAACGCATGGCCCAGACCGCCAGCTCTTCGGAGTGCTGCACGGTGAACATGGTAATCGGGACGGAAGGGGAGTTGCGCTTCACTTCCAGCAGCAGGTTGAGGTTGAGCGTGTCGGGGCGATCGAAATGCATGCAGATCATGTCTGCCTGCTGGCGCTCGGCAGCCGTGACCGTTTTTGCCAGCTTGCAATCGCAGACATGGCTGAATTGCGCCATCAATGCTTCGGTGGATCGATCGCGGGTCAGATCGAACCACAGCAATAGCGGCTTTCTGCCCAAGTTAGACATCATGCTTAACCTGCTCCTGGCGGGTTTCCCTACGTGCTGAAGTATCGACAATAGACGATTGGCCTGCCGAACGATTGGTTATCAGGCTAGTTCAATTTTTTTCGTTCAGTTCTATGTGTTGGTTAAGGCACTGATTCCAGACACTCTCCGGTAGATGCCTGATGTTTGCAGCGGGTTACCGTTTGTCGGCACTGCAGGGGATTGCCGATGCATGTCCGGAATCGTCAGCAAATGCATATGTAAACGCGTCTCGCATAGCATTTTCCCGCTTGTTTTCACCGGCGTTGTCATGTTTTCAGGTGATGGCAAAAAGCCGCAAAAAAGTCCTAGCGATTCGCAAAAAACTCCTAACGACTATGCCCAGCCCCTGACTAGGATTCTCCACAGGTAGTGCAATCCGCCACTGCCCGGGAAGAACAACATTGTCCTTAGCGAGGTGAGCGAAAATGACTCTGCAAACAATCAAGGCTTCGGTCACGAAGTTTGTCAAAGACGAAGACGGCCTGACCGTTGTGGAATATGCAGTAGCCGGTGGGTTGATCGCCCTCGTTCTGGTGACGGCTTTCACCAACTTGGGTACCGCAGTAAAGACCAAGATCAACGCATTGATTACTGCCCTCGGCGGTACCCCTGCTCCTTGAATCAATTCTTCACCAGGCCCCAAGGGGGATGCAGCAATGTCAGCAGAGTCTCTGTCCGCCATTGTCGTGCTGCTAGGGCTGTTGGGCATTGCGGTGGTTGGCGATCTTCGCAGCCACCGCATTCCCAACCTGTTGATCTTGTTGGGGCTGGGGTTGGGGTTGGCAGGCCAGGTTCACGCGGCGGGATTTGCCGGGCTGGGTGATGGCGTGCTGGGCATGTTGCTAGGTTTTACCGTGTTTATTCCGATGTACGCGCTGGGGGGCATGGCCGCCGGCGACGTTAAGTTGATGGCCATGGTCGGTACTTTTCTTACACCACATGAAGCACTTTCGGCTGCACTTCTTAGCCTGATTGCGGGTGGTGTATGTGGGATGTCGATAGTGTTCATACGCGGACAGTTGAAACAGACTTTGCAACGCTATTGGTTGGTGTTGACGGCTCAGGCCTATTTTGCACCGACGGCCGATGAAGTTGCAGGCAAGCCTTTTCCTTATTCAGTCGCGATCCTGTCCGGAACCCTTGTCAGCCTTTTCTGGCAACCGCTTGGCCAATAGCCTGGGAGGCTAACGATGTATGCACTCAGAGACAGTGGTGCCTGCGCCTTCGCCAAGGAAGCAGTGCAAAGCCTGGCACCTCAGCCACGTACGGTTCGCGAGACTGGCCTGGCCGAAAGCTTTCTCGGTGATTTGCTGTGCAAGCACCTACACGACGCCGGTACCCTGGACCTGTCGCGCCTGGTGGAGCGGCTGGCGCTGACCGGCGCGGTGGTGGAAGAAGTGTTGGCCTTCCTGCGCAAGGAAGGCCGCGTCGAGGTGCTGGGCCAGGTCGGTGTGCAATCGGGTGGGCAGGCGCTGCGCTTCGGCCTGACCGAGCGCGGCCGCAGTACTGCCCGTGATGCACTGGCGCGCAGTGGTTACATCGGTGCGGCGCCTTTTCCGGTAAATGCCTACCGTGACCTGCTCAAGCTGCAGACCGTCCACCATGGCTGCATCACTACCCAGGACATGCAAACCGCCTTCGCGGGCGTGGTGCTTGCGGAGGGTATGCTCGATCAACTGGGGGTAGCGCTGAACTCCGGGCGCGCCATCATGATTTACGGCCCTGCTGGCACTGGCAAGACCTACATCAGCAGCCGCCTGATTCGCCTGTTCGGGGAAGCCATCTGGGTCCCCCGTGCCATCGAGATCAACGAGTCGGTCATCGAGGTCTTCGACCCCCAGGTGCATCAGCCGCTGGAGGACGAGGGCCAACAGAACAGCCTGCTGCTCAACGAAGGTATCGATCGGCGGCTGGTCCGCTGCAAGCGCCCGGTCGTCATCACCGGCGGCGAACTGGGCATGGAGCAACTGGATATCCGCTTCGACGCCGCGAGCCGCCAATACCAGGCTTCCCTGCAGCTCAAGGCCAGCAATGGCCTGTTCATCATCGACGACATGGGCCGCCAGCGCATGGCCCCGGCCGAGCTGCTCAATCGCTGGATCGTGCCGATGGAAGAAAAGCGCGACTTCCTCAACCTGGGGGGCGGGCGCCATTGCGAACTGCCGTTCGACCTGGTGCTGGTGTTCTCCACCAATCTCAATCCGCTGGAGTTGGCCGACGAGGCCTTTTTGCGGCGCATTGGCTACAAGCTGCAGTTCAGCTACCTGAAGGTCGATGAGTACGAGCGCATCTGGCGCCAGGAGTGCGAGCGCCTGGGCCTGGCTTACGAGCCGGCGCTGTTGCGCTACGCGCTGCAGGCCCTCTACGAGGCCGAGGGCGTACCGCTGGTGCCGTGCCACCCGCGCGACCTGCTGAGCATGGCGCTCGACCGCCAGCGTTACCTGGGCGGCGAGGGGCCGTTGTCGGCGCAGGAACTGAAATGGGCCTGGCAAAACTACTTCGTCCAGATCGACTTCCTTGGATAAGGAGATGCACACATGAGTGCCCGCACGCTGATCCTGGTTGCCGTTTCCCTGACCTTGGGGCTTGGCGCCGCCTTGATGGCCAACAACTGGCTGAACGGGCGGCTCAAGGCCTCCCCGGATGACAACATGAAGAACGTGGTGATCGCCACGGTGGAGATCCCGTTCGGGCAGATGATCGAGGCCCAGCAGGTCACCTTGGTGCGCATGCCCAAGGATACCGTGCCCGACGATGCCTTCGACAGTACCGAGAAGGTGCAAGGCAAGATCGCCACCTTCGCCCTGCTGCGCGGCGATGTGCTGCGCAGCGCACGCGTCGCCGAGCACTTGGGCGGCAGTACCCTGGCGTCGTTGATTGCCCCGGAAAAACGGGCCATCTCGGTGCGAGTCGACGATGTGGTCGGGGTGGGCGGGTTCCTCCTGCCGGGTAACCGGGTCGACGTACTGGCGACCAGGCAGAGCGATGGCAGCAGTAACCAGGCCGAGTCCACGACCATTCTGCAGAACCTGCGGGTACTGGCCGTGGACCAGACGGCAGGGACCGACAAGACGCAACCGGTGGTGGTGCGTGCCGTGACCCTGGAGATGACGGCCAAAGAGGCAGAGGTGCTGGTCAAGGCGCAATCCGAAGGGAAACTGCAACTGGCCCTGCGTAACCCGCTGGACGCGCAGAAACCAGCTCCGGTCATTGCCGCCGCCGAGCCACCCAAGGCTGCGCCGCCAGTGATCAGAGCGCAACCGAAACCGGTGGTGAACCGCGGCAATGGCGGTGGCGCGGTCACCATCATTCGCGGGACTGAAGTCGAAATAGCGAAAACAAGGTTTTAAAGCAGTTGCGCATGCAGTGGCTAACCTTCGGTGGGAACAAGATCACTTCGCAAGGAGTCGTGAATGAACACTTGGCAGAGAGTAGGGCTGTACCTGTTGTGCGGGCTGGGTATGCAGTTGCTGATCGCTGGCGCTACCCAGGCGGAAGGCTCTGGGTCTGAATTCAGCTCCCTGCCGGCGGCCAGTGGCAATGCGATTCAGGTACCGATCTTCAAGTCGCGTACGATCAGCAGCCGTACCGCGGTCAGGAAGATCTCGGTCGGCAACCCTGAAATTGCCGACATCCTCATTACCAGCCCGACCCAGCTCTACCTGCTCGGGCGCTCGCTGGGCACTACCAACGTGCTGTTGTGGGACGCCAACAACCGCTTGATCGAGACCTTCGATGTGGAAGTGGTGCATGACCTTACCGGGCTCAAGACCAAACTGCATCAACTGCTGCCCGCGGAGAACATCGAGGTGTTCAGCGCCCAGGGCGCGCTGGTGCTGCGCGGCCAGGTGAGCAACGCTGCGGCCATGGACACGGCGATGAAGATCGCCAAGACCTATGCCGCGCAAACCTCGAGCGTGGTGCAAGGCAAGGGCGAGGCTGCCGCAGCGGCACCGGCCCAGTCGCTGGAGGTGATCAACCTGCTCAGCGTCGGTGGTGGCCAGCAGGTGATGCTGGAGGTCAAGGTGGCCGAGATGCAGCGCAGCCTGATCAAGAACCTCAACGTGCGCTTCAATGCCCTTGGCTTTGGCGGCAACTGGAGCGGTGGTGGCTTCAACAATGGTCAGGGGCTCGGCCTTTCACCCAGTGGCGGCACGGTGCTTTCGCCCGGTTCGCTGATTGGGGGTGGCAAGGGCCTGTTCGCCCAGTTCCTGTCCGACGACTTCCTGTTCAACGTGGTACTGGAGGCGTCCAAGGACAATGGTTCTGCCAAGGTGCTGGCCGAACCCACCCTCACCACCCTGAGCGGCCAGCAGGCAGAGTTCATTTCCGGTGGCGAATTCCCGGTGCCGATCACCGAGGACGATGGCATTACCATCGAGTACAAGGAATTCGGGGTCGGGGTGAAGTTCATGCCGGTGGTGCTCGATTCCGGCCGCATCAACCTCAACCTGAATGTCTCGGTGAGCGAGCTTTCCAACGCCAACTCGCTGGTGCTCGACACCGGCCTCGGCAGCATCCTGGGCGACAGTGTGGCCCAGTTGATTCCGTCGCTGACCAAGCGCAGCGCCGAGTCCACGGTCGAACTGGGCAATGGCCAGACCATCGCCATCGCCGGCCTGATCAGCGAAAACACCCGTGACTTCGTCAGCCGGTTCCCGGGGCTGGGGGATTTGCCGGTGCTCGGCCACCTGTTCCGCAGCCAGTCGTTCATCAACGGTGAAACCGAACTGGTGATCCTGGTGACACCGCACCTGGCCAAGCCCGTGGATGCCAAGGCGGTACGCCTGCCCACCGAGAAATTCGTCGAACCCAGTGACCTGGACTTCTACCTGCTTGGCAAGACCAAGGGCAGCGAGCCCGGTCGCGCGGTCCCCGTCAGCCTTGGGGTCAGCGGTGGCAACTTTGGCCATGATCTGAACTGATCGGAGAAACCAGCATGAGAACCATGATCGTGTGTTGCGCGCTTGTATCGGGGTTGTCCGGTTGCATTACCTACGACCCAGGCCGGGTGGGCCCGCTGGGCTACAGCGTCTACCAGACCAACTACCAGCAGATTGCCGACAAGGAGGTTGCCGCCCACCCGGGCACCGAGCTGCCGGCCGCAGGCGTCGATGGCCCGTTGCTGGAGAAGGTGGTCAATGGCTACCGGGGCGCGACCGGCGAAGCTCAGCAGATTGGCCAGCCGATCCAGATCAAGTTCAGCAACGATTGAGGGCGTGATCATGACTCCTCGAGCTCAACGTGCGTTCACCGCCTGGCCAGGCCAGCAGCGGGGGGCAGTGACTGTCATTATCGTGATCGCCCTGGTCGCGATACTGATGATGGCGGCGTTGGTGCTCGATGGCGGCCATATGTTGTTGAACAAGACCCGCCTGCAGAACGCCGTGGATGCCGCCGCCCTGAGTGGCGCGAAGACCTTGAGCCAGGTGATGGGTGCAGGCAACGCCGCCAGTGCCACACGGGATGCCGCGCTGTTTACCCTGAACGAGAATGCCAAGGCTGCGGGCAACCAGGAACTGCTGACGGCCATCGGGGGCAACCTTGGGGCATTTGCCGTGGTGGAGCTGGCCGACAACGTCTATGGGCCGTTCTCCTTCCCCGGGCCAGCCAATGCCAGCTACGTGCGGGTCAAGGTCGAGAACTACTCGCTGGCGGGCTATTTCTGGAGCATTGCCCAGTCGATCGGGAGCGGCACCGTCGGCGCCAAGAGCCTGACCGCGATCGCCACTGCCGGGCCGAGCCCGACCAGCCCCTGCAACCTTGCGCCACTGCTGGTGTGTGGCGACCAGACAAAATACAACCCGGATGCCGGCATGTTCTGGGGCTACCGCTTCGGTGACCTGGAGGTGTTGAAGTCTGCCGCCAAGAACAGCGACCCGATTGGCCCCGGCAATTTCCAGCTGCTCGACTTTGGCGCGGGCGGCAAGGAGGTGGGCGAACTCATGGCCGGCGGCGGTTCGGTTTGCCGTAACGTCGGTGACAGCGTCGATACCAAGCCTGGCAACACCGTCGGCCCTTCCGTCCAGGGCCTGAATACGCGCTTCGGCGACTACACGGGGCCGTACCGGGGCAGCGACTATCCGCCTGACCTGGTGACCACCTACAGCAATCCACTGATCAAGTACAACGACGCCGTCTCGCCAGCTCGGGTGGAATACCAAGGCCAACCTGTTGCTTCGAGCAATGGCAATCTCTCGGCCGGTGGCACCCAGCTGTTCGACTACAACGACTATGCCACACGTGCTGCGGCGTGTGTCGCGGGTGGGGGAGCGGGGTGCGAGTCAAACGGGGTGTTCGAGCGCAGGATACTGCGCATCGTGGTGGGTGACTGCTCAGGCAAGAATGCAGGGGCGAGCTCGATTCCGGTGCTCGGTTTCGGCTGTTTCTACGTGCTCCAGCCAGCCCAGAGCGCAGGTGGGGATTCGCAGATCTTCGGCCAGTTCGTCAAGCAGTGCGATGGCGACAATGTTCCCGGGCCCACGCCGCAGGACGATGCAGGCCCGCAGATCATTCAGCTGTACAAGACCTTCATCAATGGCAGTGGCACACCGAGCATCGACTCCTAGGAGCGTGTCATGGAACTTCACCGGCTCAAGCGCGCGCGGCGCCAGCAAGGGGTGGCAATCGTCGAGTTCACGCTGACCCTGCCATTGCTGTTGCTGACTTTGCTGGTCTTTGGCGAATTCGGCCGCATGCTCTACCAGTACAACAGCTTGTTGCAGGGCAGCCGTGATGCTGCACGTTACGTCGCCAGCCGGGCCTGGAACGCGACCCTTGGCCAGGTCGAGGTAAGCCCCGACCTTGAGTGCATGACCAAATACGTGGCGGTGTTCGGCGCTCCTTCTGCGCCGCCCTGCAGCCTGACCGGGATGCCGGCCAACACCACCGTGCAGGTGGCCAAGGTGGCGGGTACCAGCGACCACGTGCAGGTGACCATCAGCTATGTGTTTTCCCCGCTGATCGCCAGCGGCATTCCGGCCTTTGTCGGCAACAGCGTGGCGCTGAACTTCCCGCTGGTCGCCACCACCGTGATGAGGGCTCTGTGATGAAGCGCAGCATGCAGGGGGTGTATGTGGTGGAGTTCGCCTTCATCAGCGTGTTGCTGTTCACCCTGTTGTTCGGGGTGCTGGAAATGGGGCGGCTGTATTACACCGTGAATGTGCTGAACGAATCCGTGCGGCGGGGCGCACGCCTGGCGGCGGTATGCAATATCAGCGACCCGGTCGTGCTGCGCCGGGCGATCTTCAACAGCGCCGGTGACAGTGGCGTCAGCAGCCTGTTGGCCGACCTGGACACCGGTGACCTGACCCTGCGCTACCTGGACCAGAACGGCGCGCCGGTGGCCAGCCCCGGTGACCTGGTGAATGCCAGCGGATTTGCCGCTGTGCGCTATGTCCAGCTGACCCTGCAGAACTTCCAGTTCAGCCTGTTCATTCCAGGTTTCGGGGTGCCCATCACCTTGCCCGTATTCAAGGCGACCCTGCCTCGCGAAAGCCTTGGCCGTCATCCCAGGGCGGACGTCGCACCGGAGATCACACCATGCTGAATCTGAGTGAAGCCTCTGTATCCGCTACTTCCAGCAAGTCCAGGAAGCGCCTGTTGATCAGCAGCTCGGACGCGTTGGCCTTGCGCCAGTTGCAGGAAATCTGCCAGCGCATTCCGGCACTCGAGGTCAATGTTCGGCAGGTGGGCAATGGCCATAACGACCCGCTGTTCGGCCTGGACCGGATGCCCGACTTCCTGCTGTTGCGCGTCGGCCAGCTGTGGCGCGAGGAGCTGGCAGCCCTGTTGCAACGGCCGGCCCACGAACGCCCGCCGCTGTTGCTGTGTGGCCTGCTGGATGATCGGGAAGGCATGCGCCTGGCGATGCAGGCCGGTGCGCGCGATTTTCTGCCGGAGCCGATCGTGGCCACGGAGCTTATCGCTGCCTTGGGCCGTATGGTCACGGAGACCCAGACCAGCAGCGAGTCGACCGGCAAGCTGGTCGCGGTGATGAATGCCAAGGGTGGCTCAGGCGGCACGGTACTGGCCTGCAACCTGGCACATCAGTTGAGCCTCAAGGGCAACGCCCTGTTGCTTGACCTCGACCTGCAGTTCGGCAGCGTGTCGCATCACCTGGATGTTACCCAGTCGCACAGCCAGCTGGACGTGCTGCAGCAGATAAAAGAAATGGATGGTGTCGCCCTGCGCGGCTTCTGCAGCCATTTCAGCCCCTCGCTGCATGTGCTTGGCAGCCGCGCCAATGAGCTGTGCCTGCCGCAGGATGTCCAGGCCGAACAGCTCGACAAGCTGTTGCAGCTGGCACGCGCCAACTATGACTGGGTGGTGGCGGACCTGCCACGGCAGATCGACCACATCACCGCTTCGGTGCTGGAACAGGCTGACCGGGTTTACGTCGTCATGCAGCAAAGTGTCAATCACCTGCGTGACGCCAGCGCCCTGGCGCGCATTCTGCGGGATGACCTGGGCGTACGGGGCAACCAGCTCGAGGTGGTGGTCAACCGCTACGACAAGGCGGCCCCGGTCAGCCTCAAGGACATCGGCGAGGCGCTGCGCTGTACCAATATCGTGAAACTGCCCAATGACTTCAGCGTCATCAACCAGAGCCAGAACACCGGTGTGCCGTTGGCTTTGCAAGCGCCTCGGTCTGCGATCGCCCAGGCGCTGCGTGGCCTGGCCGAGGCGCTGGCTGGCGAAGCGGTGGCCGCTGACAACGGTTTGTTCAAGCGCGCCTTCAAGCGTGTCTTCCGGGGGTGAATCATGCTTAACGATTTCCGTAACCGTTTACGCAAACAGACTGGCACCCCGGAGGCAGCCTCGCCGCCCATGCCAAGTGGCGGCAACAAGGATGCGGCGGAGGCGCTGATGGCCTGGGAGCAATCAGCTCCGGACGTGCTTTTCGAAACCAGAAGCCAGGTCACCCAGGTGGAAGCCGAATGGCGCGAGAAGACCTATCAGCAACTGCTGAAGGTCATGGACCTGTCCTTGCTCGACTCGCTCGGGCAGGCCGAGGCCGTGCGCCAGATCCGCGACATCTGCCAACGCCTGCTCGACGAGCATTCGGCGCCGGTGAGCTCTGCCAGCCGCCAGTTGATCATCAAGCAGATCACCGACGAAGTGCTCGGCCTCGGCCCTTTGGAGCCGCTGCTGGCCGACCACACGGTGTCCGACATCCTGGTAAATGGCCATGACTCGGTGTACGTCGAACGGTTCGGCAAGTTGCAGCGCACCGACGTGCGTTTTCGCGATGACCAGCACCTGCTCAACATCATCGATCGCATCGTCTCCAGCCTGGGGCGGCGCATCGACGAGTCTTCGCCGTTGGTCGATGCCCGGCTCAAGGACGGCTCGCGGGTCAATGCGATCATTCCGCCACTGGCCATCGATGGGCCCAGTATCTCGATCCGCCGCTTTGCCGTGGACCTGCTCAATACCGACAGCCTGATCCAGACCGGTGCGCTGACGCCAGCCATTGCCTTGCTGCTCAAGGCGATCGTGCGGGGGCGGTTGAACGTGCTGATTTCCGGCGGCACCGGCTGTGGCAAGACCACCATGCTCAATGTGCTGTCCAGTTTCATTCCGCACAACGAACGGATTGTCACCATCGAGGACTCCGCCGAGCTGCAGCTGCAGCAGCCGCACGTGGTGCGCCTGGAAACCCGGCCGGCGAACATCGAGGGGCGCGGCGAGGTCGGCCAGCGCGAGCTGGTGCGCAACAGCCTGCGGATGCGCCCCGACCGTATCGTGATCGGCGAGGTGCGTGGCGCCGAGGCGCTGGACATGCTGACGGCGATGAACACCGGCCACGACGGCTCGCTGACCACCATCCACGCCAACACCGCGCGCGACGCCTTGGGCCGGATCGAGAACATGGTGCTGATGTCTGGCGCCACGTTCCCGATCAAGGCCATGCGCCAGCAGATCGCATCGGCGATCGATGTGGTGATCCAGCTGGAGCGGCAGGAAGACGGCAAGCGGCGCCTGGTCAGTGTGCAGGAAATCAACGGCATGGAAGGCGAAATCATCACCATGACCGAGATCTTCTCTTTCGTGCGCAACGGTGTAGGCGAGCAGGGCCAGGTCCTTGGCGATTTCCGCCCGAGTGGCATGGTGCCGGCGTTTCGCGATGCCCTGGCCAAGCGCGGCATCGAATTGCCGCTGTCTATGTTCCGGCCTGAATGGATGGAGGCTCGTCAGCCATGAACCAGATACCCGGCGAATACATCCTGGTGTTTCTCGGCATGGTGTTCATTGCCGTGTTCCTGCTCAGCCAGGGGCTGGTGGTACCCGTGTTCGGCGAGGCGGGCAAGGTGCGCAAGCGTATCCGCGGCCGCCTGGTGATCCTAGAGCGGGCAAGCCATCTGCCGAACATGCAGACCGTGTTGCGGCAGAAATACCTGACACGCCTGTCGCCGCTGGAGGCGCGGCTCGAGCAACTGCCGTTCATGGCCACGCTGACGCAGATGATCGAGCAGGCCGGGCATGAGTACCGGGCCTATCGGGTCCTGTTGACCGGGCTCGTGCTGGCAGCGGCGAGCGGCATGCTGGTCTGGTTGTTCCTACCCTACTGGTGGCTGGCGCTGGCGGCTGCGTTCGTGGCGTTGTGGTTGCCATTGCTGAAGATCATCCGTGACCGTGGCAAGCGTTTCGCCAAGTTCGAGGAAGGTTTGCCGGATGCCCTGGAGGCCATGTGCCGGGCCTTGCGTGCCGGGCACCCGTTCAATGAAACCCTGCGCCTGGTAGCGGATGAGCACAAGGGGCCGGTGGCACAGGAATTCGGCCTGACCTTCGCCGACATCAACTACGGCAATGACGTGCGCCGGGCCATGCTCGGCCTGCTGGAGCGCATGCCCAGCATGACAGTGATGATGCTGGTGACCTCGATCCTGATTCACCGTGAGACCGGCGGCAACCTGACCGAAGTGCTGGAGCGCCTGAGCAACCTGATCCGTGGGCGTTTCCGCTTTCAGCGCAAGGTCAAGACCATGTCGGCCGAAGGGCGGATGTCGGCCTGGATATTGGTGGCCATACCCTTCCTGCTGGCGGCAGCGATCATTGTCACAAGCCCGGACTACCTGACGTTGCTGATCAAGGATCCTACCGGGCAGATGTTCGTCATGGGGGCTTTCGGCTCCATGTTGGTTGGGATTTTCTGGATTCGTCGAATTATCCGTATCCAGATCTAGGCAGTTCTCGCAGGGGAGCGTCAGTCATGGACTATTTGCTCGGTTTGTTGAGTGGGGTGACGGACAGTGAGGCGTTGGCACGCCTGCTGATCGTCGGTGCGATCGGGGTGAGCACAGTCATTGCGGTCATTACCGTGACGCTGCTGGTGTTGGGCTTGCAGAGCCCGTTGCAGCGCCGCCTTGCCTTGATCAAGCGTGATCATTCCAGCGCTGCGACCGGGCGGGAGGCACCCGGCAACCTGCAGCTGCTGCTGGAGCGGGTAGGGCGGCGCATTACGCCGTCTGCAGCCGGCAAAGTGTCGGCCACCCGAACCCTGTTGACCCATGCCGGCTATGGCTCGGCGTCGTCGCTACAAGTGTACTGGGCCGTGCGTCTGCTGTTGCCGCTGACGCTGTCGGGCGTGTCGCTGCTGATATTGCCCATGGTGCCGAACCTGTCCCCGCTGACCGGCCTGGGCGTGGTGGTCATGGGCGCTGCCGTTGGCTGGTTGCTACCGGCGATGTATGTGGACAAACGCCGCACCGCGCGCCAGGGGCGGTTGCGGGCGGCCTTTCCCGATGCCCTGGACTTGATGGTGGTGTGCGTGGAGTCGGGCCTGGCATTGCCCCAGGCTATCGAGCGGGTGGCCGAAGAAATGGCGGTCAGCCAGGCCGAACTGGCCGAGGAACTGGCCTTGGTCAATGCGCAGATCCGCGCGGGTATCTCCAGTACCGAAGCACTCAGGCAACTGGCGGATCGCACCGGCCTGGAAGACATTCAAGGCCTGGTCAGCCTGCTGGCGCAGAGTATCCGCTTCGGTACCAGCGTCGCGGCGACCTTGCGCATCTATGCCGAGGAGTTTCGCGACCGGCGCATGCAGGCCGCTGAAGAAATGGGCGCAAAAATCGGAACGAAGCTGGTTTTTCCGCTAATTTTCTGTCTGTGGCCAAGCTTTTTTCTGGTAGCCATCGGCCCGGTGATCATCGGGATAATAAAAACGTTCGGGAAGCCATGACATGAACAGGATCGGTTTGCTGTTGACCATGATAGCCGTGCTGTCGGGGTGCCAGAGCATGGGGCCGGAGCTGAACGGGGTGCGTTCGGTGTATTCGACTGGGAACTCGGTGCTTTACCAGGTGCAGACGCAGAGCAACTCGCCCGACCAGGCGATGCAGGTTGCGGCGATGGCCTACCAGGCGGGGGACCTTGACCAGGCACTGTACCAGTACCTGCGGGTACTCGAACTGGCCCCGGAACGCTATGAGGCGCTGGTGTGGGTGGGGCGCATTCACCGTGAGCGCGGCAATAACCAGCTTGCCGAGATGGCCTTCAACGAAGTGCTGGCCAAGGCACCCGATAACCCCGACGCGCTGACCGAACTGGGCCTGATGAATCTGTCCATGCGTAAATATGAGCAAGCCAAGGCACTGTTGTCCAAGGCCGTGGCGGTGGATCAGAAACGTTTCGTCAAGGACCCCGCTAACACCCAGACTGGGACGGCGGCGCTCAGGGTCGACAACAAGTCCCCGCTGAAGGCGTACAACGGCCTGGGCGTGCTTGCCGACCTGGGCGACAACTTCGCCGAGGCGCAGATGTACTACCGCTTGGCCGAGCTCATCGAGCCACGTTCCGCGTTCGTGCAGAACAGCCTGGGCTATTCCTACTACATGGCCGGGCAGTGGGGCGAAGCCGAACAGCACTACAAACGCGGGGTGAGCTACGACGGCACCTACAAACCGCTGTGGCGCAACTATGGCTTGCTGCTGGCACGCATGGCACGTTATGAGGAGGCCGTGTCTGCCTTCGAGCAGGTCGAAAAACGTGCCGAAGCCAGCAATGATGTCGGCTATGTCTGCCTGGTAGAAGGCAAGCTGGACATCGCCGAGCAGTTTTTCCGCAGTGCGATCGAACAGTCGCCCGGGCACTACCCCGTTGCCTGGGAAAACCTGAACAGGGTCCAGCAGGTACGGCAGATTCGCCAGTTGGGCGGCAATGCACCGGTGGCCGAGCCGGTTGCGGTGGGCCCAGCGGGCCCGGTGGTGCAGGTGACGACCGCGTCGGCGCCTTGATCGGGCGAGTGGTCAGCGGATTGGCGACAATGCTGTCGCCAATTCCGCGCCACCCAACGGATGCGTCCCGGCATCGAAGAAATGCAGATCTGTGCCAGGCAAATCCCCCAACCGATCGACGAAATGCTGCTTCTGGTTGATCACCGAAGCCTCGCTCAACGGCCGTATTGCCACCGCCAGATGCTTCGGCCGAGCCTGCCGAATGGCTTCGAGCAGGTGCTGGTCAGTGCTGTCCAGGTGCTGCCCGAACAGGCATAGCCCCTGACTTTCCCCTGCCAGTTGCCCCAGGCACCAGCTCAGGTAGTCCGAGTTGCGGATGGCGCGCAGTTTCTCGTCGCTGCGGTCTTCGTTGACGAACAGCGGCACTTCGCCGGGGATGTTCACGGCAAAGCCATCGAGCAGTTCGGCGCTGTCGGCGCTGCGCTGGCGGGTGCTGCCGTCGGGCAGCTTGAGCAGGTGCAGGCCGCCGTGCAGGTGCAGCAGCCGGGTGCCTTCAGCGTGGGTGCGACGCACGTCGAAGAAGCCTTGCTCGTCGAACAGTTCGGCGAAGCCGTGTGGTGCGTGTTGCACGGCCCATGGCAGCAGCAGATCGTAGTTGCTGGTATAGACGCTGCGGTAGCTGCGCAGGGCCTGGTTGAGCGCTGCCAGAGTGGCGACCGGCATGCGTGGCCATGGCAGGTGCACGGTGCGAACGGCGTGGATCAGCGCTTCCTTGATCGAATAGTAGCGGTTCAGCGGCGCGGTGGAATTGATCGCCAGCGCGGCGTTGGCCCGTACGGTCGTGTTGAGGGTGCTGAGCACGGGCTCGAACAGTTCCGTGCCCAACGACTTGAACAGGGCCTGGTCGCTGACCGCCAGGCCTTTCTTGCGGCCGGCGCGCTGCGCTTCCTCGAACAGCGAGAAGTAGCCGAACGGCTTCCACAGTGCTCGGCTGAGGCCATTGCCGAGCAGCAGGGCGTCACAGGGATGGCGGGCGGCGAGTGCTGGCCAGGAAATGAGGGCGGCGTCGAGTGCGGGCATGCTGGGGTCCGTTGGGTGGAGCGGGAACGGGGGCGACTTTAGCACGCCCTGCAAGCTGTGTAGCTTTGCCATCGCTGTGCTAGCCGGCGTGCCGGCGATAGGGCCAGCAGCACCAGCGCGGCGTTTTCAACCCTGCGCAGCCACCTGCACATGGCGATTACGGTTACGCCACAGCCGATAGGCGCGGATGCCAGCCCGCACCGAACCGAACAGCAGTTTGTCTTCCATCTGCCGTGCCATCCCCGAGCGTACCAGCATGCGCAGGAAGGTGCCGCGGGCGCGGGCGATGGCGAAGAGGATGCCCTGGGCGGCCAGGGTGTCACGCACTTCGCGCAGGGCGGCGATGCCGCTGACGTCGATGCTGGTGACCGCTTCGGCATCGAACAGCACGGCCTTGGGCTGCGCCTGGCTCTGCACGGCTTCAAGCAGGCGCATCTTGAAGTAATCGGCATTGAAGAACAGGATCGCGTCGTCGAAACGGTACACCACCAGGCCGGGCACGGTGCGGGCGTCCTTGTGCTTGCGGATGTCCACCTGGCCTTCGGTGCCCGGCAGCCAGCCCAGCACTGCGTCGGTAGGCTGGTAGATGCTGTACAGCAGGCGCAGGATCGCCAGGGTCACGGCAAACACGATGCCGGGCAGCACGCCCAGGCCCAGCACGCCGACCGTGGTCAGCAGGCACAGCCAGAATTCGAAGCGGCTCAGGCGGCGGATCTGCCCCAGCGACTTGATGTCGATCAGCCCCCAGCCGGCCATCAGCAGCACGGCACCCAGCGCGGCCTGCGGGATCCACGCCATCGGTGCTGTGAACAGCAGCAGGATCAGGGCGATGACCAGCGCGGCGATAATACCCACCAGCTGGCTTTTGCCACCGACCATGTCGTTGACGGCGGTACGCGAGTCGGCGCCGCTGATGGCGAAACCCTGGGACACCCCGGCGGCCAGGTTGCTGACGCCCAGGGCGACGAATTCGTGGTTGGCATTGATGGCGTAGCCGTGCCGGGCGGCAAAGCTGCGTGCGGTGAGCATGGCGCTGCAGAAACTAACGGTGGCGATACCCAGGGCGTCGCGCAGCAGGCTTTTCATTTCTGCCAAGTTACTGTGTGGCCAGGCCAGTTGCGGAATGCCGGCGGGTACCGGGCCAAGGATGGCGACACCGAAGCGGTCGAGGCCGAACAGGCCGACCAACAGCATGAACAGCGCCACCACCGTAAGTGCCGCCGGCAGGCGCGGGTAGCGCCGTGGCAGCCATATCAGCAGGCCCAGTGCGCCCAGGCCGATGAATAGCGTCAGCCAGTGAATTTCCCCCAGGCGCTGGAAAAAGTCGATCACGCTGAGAATGAACCCATCGCCTTCGATCCGGAAACCCACCACCTTGGACAGTTGCCCGGCGATCAGGCTCAGGCCGATGCCGTTGAGGTAGCCGATCAGGATCGGTCGCGAGAAGAAGCTGGCGATGAACCCCGCCCGGGCCAGGCCGGCGGCGATCAGCATCACCCCGACCAGCAGGGTGACGATTACCGCCAGCTCGGCAATCCGCTGTGGGTCGCCCATGGCCAGTGGCGCCACCGCGCCGGCGATCATGGCGCAGGTGGCGGCATCGGGGCCGACCATCAACTGGCGCGAACTGCCGATCAGGGCATAGACCATCATCGGTAGCACACAGGCATACAAGCCATACTGCGGCGGCAGGCCGACGATTTGCGCATAGGCGATGGCAATCGGGATCTGGATCGCCGCCACCGACAGGCCGGCCTGCAGGTCGGCGTGGAACCACTCGCGGCGGTAGTGCAGCAAGTTGGCAAGGCCCGGTAGCCAGCGGGAGAGAAACATGCGTCGTCCTTTCGAAATGTCTCACGGAACCATCTGCGCATTGAAGCGGATCAGCGTGCAAATGGCCATGGTGCAAGTCAAAGGAGGGCTGAAACGAAAAAAGGAGCCGAGGCCCCTTTTGACAGCGATGACGTTGTTGGAACGCCATGCACAAGTGCGATGTGGAGCGGGTAGAGGGAATCGAACCCTCAACTAAAGCTTGGGAAGCTTTCGTTTTGCCACTAAACTATACCCGCGTCTGCGCTGAGCTTTTTACCAGAACCCTCCACGAATTAGAAGCCCGAGTTATAAAAAAGCTTGTCGGCACCCCATAGCTGCGGGTATTGGCTACAGGGCGCCGAGGCGCTCAAATGGCAAATGCATGCTGCCCCTGTTGTACCGGCTGGTAGTGTTGGCGCGGTTCGCGCAGGGTCGGCTTGAGGAAGTTGAGCATGACGCTGCGAGTACTTTCGCAGGCGGCCTTGTGTTCCATATCCAGGAAATGCCCTGCGTCACGTATCACGCTGAACTGGCTCCTGCCCACATGCTTGCTGAACTGCCGGGCATCTTCGACGGTGGTGTACTCGTCGCGCTCGCCGTTGATGAACAGCACCGGGATGTCGATATTGCGCGCCCCCTTCAGGGCCCGTTCCAGGTCATGCTGCAGCACTTCGTTGATGTGGAAGTGCATCTGCGCGTACTCATGGCTGTCCAGGCTGCTGACGTGCCGGTAGTTGAAACGCTTGAACAGCGACGGCAGGTACTTGCCGATGGTGTCGTTGACCAGGTTGCCGACCTGGTAGCGATCACAGGCGGCCAGGTACTGGCAGCCGCGTTCCAGGTAGTCGCGCATCGGTTCGTTGATCACCGGCGAGAACGAACTCACCACCGCTTTCTTGACCTGCCGTGGCTGGTGCGCCAGCGCCAGCAACGTACTTGCGCCGCCCCACGAGAACGACATCACGTGGTCCGCCTGGAAGTGCTCGATCAGCTCGAGAAGGATATGCGCTTCGGTCTCTTTGCTGATCAGGCGTTCGTGACGGTTGTGTGGCTTGGATTTGCCCGCGTAGGGCTGGTCGAACAGTACCACGTTGAACTGGGGGTGCAGGTTACGTACCGTTTGGGCGAACGAGGCGGTGGTGGCCAGCGAGCCGTTGACCAGGATGATCGTTTTTTCGGCTGCCTCCGCGCGATAGAACTCCGTGTAAACCCGATACTGACCTTGGATATCAAGTACAGCAATTTCTGGCCTCATCTCATCGACTCCTGGCGCAAAAAGGGTATTCGCGTCACCTAGGGTGCACGTTCTTTATGACAGGTAGGCATTTGCCTGAAGAGAAAGCGGGGCCCTGTGTCGATCCTTGGCACGTGTGTCGACGGGTATTGTTTTTGGCGGGCAATTTGCCGTGCCCCAAGGCATCGAGGCTTTGGGTGGCCGGCAAAAAGGTGTCTTCGACTGCAGGCGTGACTTGGCAGTCACATGCAGACTGACGATTTGGATTCAAGCAGCGGGTCGTGGATCCTGCAAGTGCCGTTCGGGGGAAAATGTGACTTTTCTCGCTGAGCGGTCGTATGGCGCTGCTGTACTGCTGTGCCGGCCGCTTGGGGGAGTCCGCTCCCACAGGTCATCTGCAGGCCGAAGCCTGGGTTGCTCCTGTTGCAGCGGTTTCACCCGCGAAGCGGCCCGCTCAGGCAGACTAGACCGTGGCTATTTCATCCGCTGTCAGCTCGCGAAACGCCCCCGGCGCCAATTCCGGGTCAAGGTGGATGGCGCCCATGCGCTCGCGGTGCAACCCCACCACCTTGTTGTCGAAATGGCCGAACATGCGCTTGACCTGGTGATAACGCCCTTCGACGATCGCCAGCCGCGCCTGGCGCGGGCCCAGGATATCCAGCTGGGCAGGTTGCGTGGTCAGATCCTCGAAGGCGAAGTAGAAGCCCTCGCGGAATTTGGCCACATAGTGCTCGCCAATCTCGTCCTCGGTTTCCACCAGGTAGTGCTTGGGCAACTTGGTCGCGGGCTGGGTAAGCCGCCGTGACCATTGGCCATCGTTGGTCAGGATCATCAGGCCAGTTGTGTTGAAGTCCAGGCGCCCGGCTATGTGCAGGTCCTCACGCAGCGCAGCGGGCAGGAGGTCGAGCACGGTGCGATGCTGCGGGTCCCGGGTGGCGCTGACGCAGCCAGCGGGCTTGTGAAGCATCAGGTAGCGCGCCGGCCGGCCTGTCTGCAGCAACTGGTCGTCGAGTTCGACACGGCTGAATTCGCGTACTTCGGTCATAGGGTCGCTGGCCACCTGGCCGTCCACCCGCACGCGGCGTTGCGCCAACATCAGGCGGGCTTGCTGGCGGTTGTGGCTGGGCAGGTTGGCGAGGAAACGGTCGAGACGCATTGGGGCCCGTCAGTCGGCGGCAGAGGTGCGCAGTTGTTGTTCAACCGCAGCGCAGCGCGGGCACAGGCAGGCTTGGTCGCGCAGCTCGGCAGGCAGGGCCTGAAGCACGGCCGGGTCGATGGTCACGCTATAGCACCAGCAGGCCTGGGTAGCGCGGGCCGGGTCGGCCAGGCTGCACCGGTTGGGCGCGCCACAGGCGGGGCAGTGTCGGTTGTCAGGCATGGCTGCCGCTCAGCTGTATCAAATTGTTGCAGAAATGGCACTGCACCTCGGCGCCACGGTCTTATCACATGTCGATGATCGCATTTCGCGTCGACGCTCGCCAGCGCCGCTGTTCGGGCACTCCAGCGGTCCAGGAGGCCGCCATGTCCTATCGAATCCTGTTGATCGCCCTGCTGGGGCTGATGACTGCCGCCTGCGTCCCGTACTACGAGACCGGGGGCTACTATCGCTCGGATCACTACTACGCCGACCGTTACGTGTCGCCGGGGTATTACCGCTATGACCACTATTACGTGACGCCACAACCGCGCTATTACTACCAGCCAGCACCGCGCTACTACTACCGCCCGGCGCCAGCGCCATATTACCGCTCGCCGCCGCCGCCGGTGATGAACCAATGGCATGGCAACCCACGCTATAACTATGGCAACCGCCAGCGCTACGACTATGGGCGCGACCGGGATCGGCATGACTATCGTGGCGGCAGCCAGCGTTACCAGAACGACCGTTGGCATTCCGACAGACGGGGGGACGGTGACCGTCGTTGGGATGGGCGGCGTGGGCAAGGGGGGAACTGGCAGCGGCAGGTGAATTGAGGCGGGGGCGTCATGCGCCCCCCTCTCGAAGCTAATCCAGGTCTGCCAGCGGGTGGCGGCCTTCCCACACCTTGGCAAAATGCGCCTCGACCACCGCCGCCGGTACCTGCGCCACATCCGGCCAGTGCCAGCGCGGCTGGTTGTCCTTGTCCAGCAGGCGCGCGCGTACCCCTTCGCTGAATTCCGGGTGGCGACAGCAGTTCAGGCTCATGCCGTATTCCATCTGGAACACCTGCGCCAACGACAGGTGGCGTGCCCGACGAATCTGCTCCCACACCAGGTGTGCCGTCAGCGGGCAACCGGCATGCAATTGTCGGCCGGCCTCGGCCAGCAGCGGATCGTCGTGGTGCTTGAGCCCTTCCAGGGCACGCCAGGCCGCGGCCGCATCGGCTACGTCGAGCAACTGGTCGATCACCTGCCGTCGTGGCAGCCACTGGGCTTCGGGCAGTTCGGCGCAGGCCCGGTGCTGTTCGGCCTTGAGCAGGCTGTTCAGTTGCAGCGCGGTCTGCTCCTGCCAGTTCAGTTGCAGCAGTTCCTCGATCAGCGCTTCCTGCTGGTATTCGCCCAGGAAGCGATCGGCCAGGCCCAGGTCAAGGGCGTCGTGGGCATTGATCGGCGCCCCCGTCAGGCCAAGGAACAAGCCCAGCTTGCCAGGCAAACGGGCAAGGAACCAGCTGGCGCCCACATCCGGGTACAGGCCGATGCTGATTTCCGGCATGGCCAGCCGACTGCTGGGGGTGACGATACGCACATTGGCGCCTTGCAGCAGGCCCATGCCGCCGCCCAGCACATGCCCGTGGCCCCAGCACAGCAGCGGCTTGGGGTAGGTGTGCAGGGCGAAGTCCAGGCGGTATTCGGCGGCAAAAAAGGTGGCGGCCAGCGGTGGTACGCTGCCGGGGTGGTCGCGGCAGGCATGCGCCAGGGCGCGTACATCGCCCCCTGCGCAGAATGCCTTGCTGCCGTTGCCGCGCAGTAACACGCAGACGACCCTGGGGTCTCGGGCCCAGGCGTGCAACTGCTCGCCCAATACTTCGATCATCGGCAGGTTCAGGGCGTTGAGCGCCTTGGGCGCATCCAGGGTGGCGATGCCGATGCGGGCGCCATCGGCGCCGGTGAGTACCTCGCAATGAATGGCCATGGACTACCTCGCGCAAGTCATCGCACAAGTATGGCTTGCCTGGCCGATCATGCCGGTCGTCGGTCGGATCGTTTGACAAGCGCACAAGGCTTACCTAGTGTCGCGCCATTGTTTACGGAAGGCCCCATGACTGACGACGATCGCATCAAACTCGAACCCGGCTGGAAGGCCGCGTTGCGCGCCGAATTCGACCAGCCCTACATGCATCAGCTGCGCGAGTTCCTGCGTAGCGAATATGCCGCCGGCAAGGAGATCTACCCGCCAGGGCCGCTGATCTTCAATGCGCTCAATTCGACGCCGCTGGACCAGGTAAAGGTGGTGATTCTCGGCCAGGACCCGTATCACGGGCCGGGGCAGGCGCATGGCCTGTGTTTCTCGGTGCAGCCGGGCGTGGCCACGCCACCGTCGCTGGTCAACATCTACAAGGAATTGCAGCGTGACCTGAATATCCCGATTCCCAACCATGGCTACCTGCAGAGCTGGGCCGAGCAGGGCGTGCTGCTGCTCAACACGACCATGACCGTGGAGCGTGCCAATGCGGCGTCACATGCCAAGAAGGGCTGGGAATTGTTTACCGACCGGATCATCCAGGTGGTCAGCGAGCAATGCCCGAACGTGGTGTTCCTGCTGTGGGGCTCGCATGCGCAAAGCAAGCAGAAGCTGATCGACGGGACCAAGCACCTGGTGCTGAAATCGGTGCATCCGTCGCCCCTGTCGGCTTACCGCGGGTTCCTGGGCTGTGGGCATTTCAGCCGCACCAACAGCTTCCTCGAACAGCGCGGGCTGACCCCGATCAACTGGGCATTGCCGCCGCTTTGAGCTGCTGAAACAGCGCGTCGCCTTGTTCGCGGGTGAACCTGCACCCACAGCGATCGTGCGCGGCATGAGTGCCGTGCAGTCCCTGTGGCAGCGGGTTTACCCGTGAAGCGTCCGGCACAGTCACTGCGCCTTGGCATTCCACAGCCGGAACAGCGGCTCTGCCAGAAACAGCACCAGCAACAGCCGCATCACCTGCAGCGCCGTCACCAGCGGTACCGACAGCTGCAAGGTCTCGGCGGTCAGGCTCATCTCGGCAATTCCCCCGGGCATCATGCCCAAGGTCAGCGAGCGCAGGTCCAGCGCGGTCATCACGCTCAGCACCCAGGCTGCGCTGGCGGCGATCGCCATGCACAGCGCAGTGGCGACCAGGGTGCGCAGGAGGAAGGAAGGGGCGCGGCGAAAGAATGCCCGGTTGAAGTGACAGGCCAGGCCGCTGCCGATCAGCCACTGGCCAATCTGGCTGGCGCCGTGGGGCAGGGCGATCTGCAGGTTGCCCGCCAGGCTCAGCGTGGCCGCCACCAGCAACGGCCCGAACAACCATGGATTGGGTTGGCGCAAGCGCTGCCAGAGCAACGCAACGGCCACCCCCAGCGGAGCGATAAGCGCCAGCCAGCCCCAGCTCACGCTGCCGGTGTGATTCAGCGGCACCCCGTCACCCAGCAGGAACTTGAACAGTGCCGGTACGCACAGCACCACCGCGAGCACGCGCAAGCTCTGCGCCGCCGCCACCTGGCTGAGCACCGCGCCATTGCGAGCGCCAAGGTTGACCATCTCCCCCGAACCGCCGGGCATGCTGGCGAAGAACGCCGTAGCGCGGTCCTCGCCGGTGCGCCGCAGCAACCATACGCTGAGCACGCTGGACACGGTGGTGAACAGCGCGCCGAAGAAGATCAGCGCGAAATGGCTGGCCACTTGCTCGATCACCGCCGGGGTGAAGTGCAGGCCGATACCAATGCCGATGATCCATTGCCCGCATTTGCGCCCGTTGGGGATTTCCGGCAGTTGCCAGGGCGTCAGGCAGCGTACCAGGATGATCGCCAGCAGCGCGCCGACCATCCACGGCAACGGCCAGCCGACCTGGCTGGCGGCAAAACCACCAGCAAGGCCGACCAGCCCGGTCGCGACAAACAGCGGCAACCCACGGTCAGGCATCGGCCATCGCCCGGCGTTGCAGGCTGCGTTTGCGCCAGCTGCGCAGCAGCGGCAGGGTCAGCATGCAAAGGGTCAGCACCCATACCGACATGCTGATCGTGCTCGACCAGAGGATGCCCAGCTCACCGTTGGAGATCGACAGCGCCCGGCGCAGGTTCTGCTCCATCAGCCCGCCAAGGATGAAACCGAGCAGGATCGGCGACAGCGGGAAGTCCAGCTTGCGCAGGATGTAGCCCATGATGCCGATGCCGACCATCAGGAACAGGTCGAAGGTGGTGGCATGCACGGCGTACACACCGATCGCGGTGATGATGGCGATCACCGGCACCAGTGCCCAGTTCGGCACGGCGAGGATGCGGGTAAAGATGCGGATCATCGGAATGTTGAGGATCACCAGCATGATGTTGGCGACGAACAACGAGGCGATCAGGCCCCAGACGATGTCTGGCTGCTGTTCGAACAACAGCGGGCCGGGGGTGATGTTGTACAGGGTCAGTGCCCCGATCATCACCGCCGTGGTACCCGAACCGGGTACGCCCAGCGTCAGCATCGGCACCAGGGCACCGCAGCAGGATGCGCCGATGGCGGTTTCCGGGGCGGCCAGGCCGCGGGCATCACCCTTGCCGAAATTGCCTTTTTCGCCCGCCAGGCGTTTCTCGGTCATGTAGGCAACGGCGCTGGCCAGGGTTGCACCGGCGCCTGGCAGCACGCCCATGACGAAGCCCAGCAGGCCGCAGCGGATGTTCACCACGAACACCGAGGCGGCTTCCTTGAGGTTGAACAGCATGCGCCCGGTGGCCTTGACCGCCTGGTGGCCATGGTGGGTCTTTTCCAGCAGCAGGAGGATTTCGCTGATGGAGAACAAGCCCAGCACCAGCACCACGAACTGGATGCCGTCGGCCAGGTGCACGCTGTCCCCGGTGAACCGGTACACGCCACTGTTGGCGTCGATACCAACGGCCGACAGGAACAGGCCGATCAGTGCGGCGATGAAGGTTTTCAACGGCTTGTCACCGGCCATGCCGCCAAGGGCGACGATGGCGAAGACCATCAACACGAAGTATTCCGCCGGGCCGAAGGCAATCGCCCATTTCGCCAGCAGCGGGGCGAACAGCACCATGCCGCAGGTGGCGATCAAGGCACCGATGAACGAACTCCATGCCGACAGTGACAGCGCCACGCCAGCCAAGCCGTTGCGGGCCATCGGGTAGCCGTCGAGGGTGGTCATCACGGTCGAGGCTTCGCCCGGGATGTTCAACAGGATCGAGCTGATGCGGCCGCCGTACTCGCAGCCCAGGTACACCGCGGCCAGCAGGATCAGCGCCGATTCCGGCGGCAAGCCGAGGGCGAAGGCGATGGGGATCAGCAGGGCCACGCCGTTGATCGGGCCCAGGCCAGGCAGCAGGCCGACCACGGTGCCGATCAGCGTGCCGGTAAGGGCGGTGACCAGGTTGTAGGGGGACAGGGCGACGCCGAAGCCCTGGCCCAGGTAGCTCAAGGTATCCATGTGTCAGTTCTCCAGTACGCTCAGCAGGCCAAGGGGCAGGGGCACGTCCATCACGCGGTCGAACAGCCAGTAGAGGAACAGGCTCATGCCTGCCACCACGATGAAGCTGTGCAGCCAGCGACCGCCATACAGGCGAGCCATGGGCACGCCGATCAGGACGGCACTGAGGATGAAGCCCAGGGCTTCGAAGGTGCTGGCGAACACGATCAACAGGCCGACACAGGCGCTGATCTTGATCAGGGTCTCGCGGTCCAGTTCCGGCTCGTCGTCCTTGCGCACGATGGGCGTGGGGCGGAACACCAGGTACAGCAGGCCCAGGCCCATCAGGCCGAGCATCAGCAACGGATAGGCGCGCGGGCCCACCGGCTCATAGGAAAACGCCGCCTGGTAGGGCCAGGCCATCACGGCCAGGGCGGCACACACCGCCAGCAGGACCAGGGCGAAGATGCGTTGCAGGATCATCAGGGAATCCTCTCGTTTTTCGGCAAGACGCAGATCCTTTGCCGGCGCGGCCTTGTGTCGCGAATGGGCTGCAAAGCGGCCCCAGGATTTCAGCATCGCTGCGCAAATTGCTGGGGCTGCCTTGCAGCCGTTTCGCGACACAAGGCCGCTCCTACAAAGAGCGAGCGGCGTTGGCGTTACTGGATCAGGCCGAACTCCCGGGCCAGGGTCTTGTAGTCAGCCACCTGCTTCTTCACATAGCCGTCCAGCTCCTCGCCGGTCATGGCGAACGGGAACAGCTCGCGCTGGTCACGCAGCTTGGCGAAGTCTTCCGAGGCCAGCATCTTGTCGAACGACTGCTTCCACCAGGCGTAGTCTTCGTCGCTCACCTTTGGCCCCAGGTAGAAGCCACGCACCACTGGCCAGACGATGTCGTAGCCCTGTTCCCGGGCGGTGGGGATGTCTTTCATCTCGGGCTCGTCCAGGCGGTTTTCCGAGAACACCGCGAGGATGCGCATGTTGCCGCTCTGAATGTGTGGCATGGAGTCGGAGATGTCGGTCGAACCCACCTGGATGTGCCCGCCCAGCAGCGCCGTGGCGATTTCGCCACCGCCTTCGAGGGCCACGTAGCGCAGGTCACGCGGGTTGATACCTGCCGCCTTGGCGATCAACGCGGTCTGCATCCAGTCCTGGCTGCCAACGGTACCGCCCGAGCCGATCACCACCTTGCTCGGGTCTTTCTTCAGCGCCGCTACCAGGTCGTCGAGGGTCTTGTAGGGTGAATCGCTCTTCACCGCGATGGCGCCGTAGCTGGTACCGACGGCGGCCAGCCATTTCACCGCGTTTTCGTCAAAACGGCCGAACTTGCCCTGGGCCAGGTTCAGCAACGAGCCGCTGGACCAGGCCACCAGGGTCCCGGCATCGGCCGGCCGTTGGGCGACCACCGCGTTGTAGGCCACCGCGCCGACACCGCCTGGCATGTAGGTGACGCGCATCGGCTTGCTGAGGATCTTCTCCTGCACCAGGGCGCTTTGCACCAGCTTGCAGGTCAGGTCGAAGCCGCCGCCGGGCGAGGCGGGGGCGATGCATTCAGGGCGTTTCGGTTCGCCCGCAAGGGCATTGCCGGCCAGCAGCAGGCAGCCGGTGGCGAGGACGAGGCGGCGCAGGGAAAAAGTCATCGTTCATCTCCGTAAGCGTTGTTGTTATCGGTTTACCGCTGTTGGGTTAGTGCGATCGGTTACCACAGCGCCACGCTGTAGCTCACCAGCAGCCTTACTTCATCGGCATCACGGGCGAAATTGGAGCGGAAGGTGGCGTTGCGCAGGCGTACGGCAACGTTTTTCAACGGGCCGCTTTGCACCACATACTTCATTTCGGTATCGCGTTCCCATTCCTTGCCCTCGCCACCGGCGGCGCGGCTGACATTGTCGCCGCTGATGTAGCGGGTCATGAACGTCAGGCCGGGCACGCCGAGCGCGGCGAAGTTGTAGTCGTAGCGCGCCTGCCAGGAACGCTCGTCGGCGTTGGCAAAGTCGTTGATCTGGACGAAGTTGACCAGGTACGGGTCGGCGCCATCGATGTAGGGGAAGGCACTGTCGCCGGACAGCTGCTGCCAGGCGGCGCTGACCTTGTGCCCGCCCAGGGCGTAGCTGAGCATGCCGTTGATGGTGGTGTTGTCGATGTTGCCGGCCTTGGCAGCGCCGGCGTCGTCGCTCACGGCCAGGCGCAGGTCGGCGCCGAAGGTACCCGGGCCCCACGGCTGGGTGGCGAGCAGGCCGATGAAGTGCTGGCGGTAGATGTCGTCCAGCTGGGCGAAGTGGTAGCTGCCGGTGATGCGGTCGGTGAACTGGTAGTCGAGGCCGGCCAGGTCCAGGTTGTCGGCGCTGAACGAGCCGCCGAAGCGCCCGTTCTTGTTGTTCAGCGCCAGGTCTTCCCAGTTGGTGTCGTTGCGGTCCTTGGCCTTGTCCAGGCGGCCGCCGGTGAAGGTCAGGCCCTTGATCTCCTTCGAGGTGAGCAGGCCGCCTTCGAAGGTTTGCGGCAGGATGCGCCCGTCGTTGGGCTGCAGGGTCGGCAACTCCGGGATCAGGGTACCGATCTTGAGTTCGGTTTGTGACACCTTGACCTTGCCGGTCAGGCCCAGCTTGGAGTACTCGTCGGCGGCCTTGCCGTCATCGTGGGTCGGCAGCAGGCCGGTATCGGTGCGGTCGGGGCTGGAGTCGAGCTTGATGCCGAGCATGCCCAGCGCATCCAGGCCGAAGCCTACGGTGCCGTCGGTATAGCCGGACTCGAAGTTGAGGATGAAGCCCTGGGCCCATTCGTCGCGCTTGGATTGCTGTGCGCTGGTGCCGTCGCGGAAGTCGCGGTTGAAGTACATGTTGCGGGTTTCGAAGGTGGCCGTGCTGTCTTCGAAGAAGGCGGCCTGGCTCATCGGGGCGACACCGGCAAGCGCAAGGGCGCTGGCGATGGCTGAGGGGCGTGCGGCAAAGGAACGGGTAGGCGTGAACGCCTGCGGCTGCAATGACAGCATCACTGATGGCTCCGATTATTGTTCTTATTCGTTGCACCTTGCTGGTGCTTTTTCGGCGCGAAGGGCGACCGTGGTGCGATGCTAGGTAATCAACCTTTCGCTAACCTTTCAGCGTGAAAGGTTTGTCGACAGGGGCTTCACAGGCCTGCCGACAGCGGTACACTCCGCGCCACCGCCCCACCCGAGCAGGGAGAATCCGATGCGTGTGCTGCTGGTCGAAGACCACCTGCAACTGGCCGAAAGCGTGGCCCAGGCCTTGAAGAGCCATGGCCTGACCGTGGACGTGCTGCATGATGGCGTGGCCGCCGACCTGGCCCTGGCCAGCGAGGAATACGCCGTGGCCGTGCTGGATGTCGGCTTGCCGCGGATGGACGGCTTCGAGGTGCTGGCGCGCCTGCGTGGGCGCGGCAAGACCTTGCCGGTGCTGATGCTGACTGCGCGCAGCGACGTCAAGGACCGCGTCCACGGCCTGAACCTTGGCGCAGACGACTACCTCGCCAAGCCGTTCGAACTGACCGAGCTGGAAGCCCGGGTCAAGGCCTTGTTGCGCCGCAGCGTGCTCGGTGGCGAGCGCCAGCAACGCTGTGGGCCGCTGGTATACGACCTGGACACCCGACGCTTTACCCTGGGTAACGACAACCTCACCCTGACCTCGCGCGAACAGAGTGTGCTGGAAGCGTTGATCGCCCGCCCGGGCCGGGTGATGAGCAAGGAGCAACTGGCTGCCCAGGTGTTCGGCCTGGATGAAGAGGCCAGCCCTGACGCCATCGAGATCTATATCCACCGGCTGCGCAAGAAGCTCGACGGTCACCCGGTTGCCATCGTCACCTTCCGCGGCCTGGGCTACCTGCTCGAGCACCGCGATGCGTGACAACGGCAGCCTGCGCGGGCGCTTGCTCGGCAACCTGGCCTTGCTGCTGGTAGTGCTGATGCTGGCCAGCGGCCTGAGCGCCTACTGGAATGGCCGCGAAGCTGCCGACACGGCTTATGACCGCACCTTGCTGGCCTCGGCGCGGACCATTGCCGCAGGCCTGTCCCAGCGGGACGGTTCGCTCAGTGCGGACGTGCCGTACGTGGCCCTGGACACGTTCGCCTACGACAGTGCCGGGCGCATCTATTACCAGGTGCTGGACATCCAGCAGCGGCTGATCTCCGGCTACGAGAACCTGCCGCCACCGCCGCCGGGCACGCCGCGTACCGATGACTACCCGGCACTGGCGCGGTTCTACAACGCCAGCTACCTGGGCCAGGACGTGCGTGTGGTCAGCCTGTTGAAGGCGGTGAGCGAACCCAACATGAACGGCATGGCGGAAATCCGCGTGGCCGAGACCGAGGAGGCCCGGGTGCGCATGGCCCGTGGCTTGATGGCCGATACCCTGCTGCGCCTGGGCATGCTGGCGCTGGGTGCGCTGGTGCTGGTGTGGTTTGCCGTGAGTGCCGCATTACGGCCACTGGAGCGCTTGCGCACGGCGGTGGAGGAGCGCCAGCCGGACGACCTGCGGGCTTTGCCGGTGGTGCAGGTGCAACATGAGCTGGGCCCGCTGGTACGGGCCTTGAACCACTTCACCGAACGCTTGCGCGGCCAGTTCGAGCGCCAGGCGCAATTCATTGCCGACGCTGCCCACGAGTTGCGTACGCCGCTGGCTGCGCTCAAGGCCCGGGTCGAGCTGGGCTTGCGCTCGTCCGAGCCGCAGGAATGGCGGCAGACCTTGGAATCTGCCGCGCAGGGCACCGATCGCCTGACCCACCTGGCCAACCAGTTGTTGTCACTGGCGCGGGTCGAGAACGGCGCGCGGGCGATTGCCGAAGGCGGCGCGCAGCGCCTTGACCTGAGCCAGTTGGCGCGCGAACTGGGCATGGCCATGGCTCCGCTGGCACACAAACGCGGGGTGGCGCTGGCCCTGGAAGCCGAAGCACCAGTATGGCTCAAGGGTGAACCGACGCTGCTCAACGAGCTGTTGAGCAACCTGGTGGACAACGCCCTGGCCCATACGCCAGCGGGCGGCAACGTGATCTTGCGGGTGCTGGCGCCCGCCGTGCTGGAGGTAGAGGACGACGGGCCGGGGATCCCCGAGGCCGAGCGTGAGCGGGTGTTCGAGCGCTTCTATCGGCGTAGTGCGCAGGGCAGCGGGCTCGGCTTGGCCATTGTGGGCGAAATCTGCCGGGCGCACCTGGCCCAGGTGAGCCTGCATGATGGCGCCAAGGGCGGCCTGCGGGTGCGGGTGAGTTTCATCGCTGATTGATGGGGCACCTGTGCCGGCCCTTTCGCGGGCTTGGCCGTGAAGAAGCCGGCACTGGCCGACGCCGGTCAGCGCAACATGCTCCGCGCATCGATCAGTTCGTCCACTTCCAGCTCGGTGCCGAACGGCAAGCCCAGGTGGCGGTAGGCGGGCAGCGCCGCCAATGGCCGATGGCGCCCGCGCTGGCTGATGCAGCGGGCGATCTGCACGATGTCGATATAGTCGATGCTGTCGGTCTGCCGGTCCAGGTCCTGCACCTGGCTTGGCAGGTTGACCAGTTGTTCCGGAAATTCCCACGCCTTGAGAATCTTGTCGCCCAGCACTGGCTGGATGTGCTCGATCACGTAATGCAGGCACACTGGGTCGGACAGCAGCTCGTTGTGCTCTTCGGCATAGATCAGTACCGGCAGCGCGCCAATCTGGTGAACCAGCCCGCCGAGGGTGGCCTGGTCGGGCTTGAGCTGGGTAAAGCGGCGGCAGATTTCGTAGCTGATGCCGGCCACATCCAGGCTGTTGGCCCAGATATCGCGTAGCTTCTGTTCAACCGCCGGCGCGCGGGCGTGAAAGATCTGCTCGATGACCAGGCCAATGGCCAGGTTGCAGCTGTAGTTGATACCCAACCGCGTGATGGCGGTGTGCAGGTCGGTGACTTCGATCGCCGCGCGTAGCAGCGGGCTGTTGACGACCTTGATCAGGCGCGCCGAAAGCGCCGCATCGCGACCGATCACCTTGCTCAGGGCCGCTACGCTGATTTCGCTGTCTTCCGCTGCCTCGCGGATGCTCAGGGCAACCTCGGGCAGGGTCGGCAGGACCAGGTCATCCTTTTCGATGGCCTCGAGCAATTGTGCTTGAACCATCTCGGCCAGCTTGTTCATGGGCGTGTCTACCGCAGTGGTGGTGCGGCCCCGCCACAAGGGCGGGGCAGGCTGGTCAGCGCTGGATTTCCCGGTCGCGGTCCAGTTCATAGGGCAGGCTCAGTACCTGCAGGCGCGGGCCGCCGAGGCTGCCCAGGTGCAGGTTGTCGTCGGCCACCGCTTCGGCACTGAGTACCGCGAGCAGCTCGCAGCCGCTGCCGGTGCTGGCAGCCAGGACCACTTCACCGACCGACGAGCCATGGGTAGGCGAGAAAATCTCCTCACCCGGAGCCGGAATGGCCTGTTGGTCCAGGGCCAGGCGGTACTGGCGGCGCTTGAGCTTGCCCAGGTACTGCATGCGGGCGACGATTTCCTGCCCGGTGTAGCAGCCTTTCTTGAAGCTTACGCCGTCGACGGCCTGCAGGTTGATCATCTGCGGAATGAACAGCTCACGGGTCGGCCCCATGACCTGGCCGATACCGGCACGCACCTGGCCCAACAGCCAGTCGTTGAGGCTGCCTTCCGGCAGGGCGGCGGCCAGGGCCTGGCGTACCTTGCCGGCGTCATCGGCGGGCGCCCACAACTCTACGCGGCCTGCCGAAACAGCGATCGCGATCAGGCCTGCATGCCGGACGGTGCTGCCGGCGGCTGCGGGCACGTCGAGCCCCAGCGCCTGCAAGGCCGTAGCGCCAGCCTGCACACCGAAACGTGCCCATGCGGCGCTTTCATCGGCCAGCGTGGCCTTGGAGAACACGGCGTATTTCTTCAGATCGGCCAGCTGTGCGTCGAGCAGCTCGCTGGCCATGGCCAGCAGGTAGCCGTTGCCTTCGGGCAGGATGCGGAAGCTTGACTGCATGCGCCCCTTGACCATGCAGCGGGCGCCGAGGCTGGCGTGTTCCTGGCTGAGGTAGTTGATGTTGCAGGTCAGCTGGCCCTGCAGGAACTTGCCTGCATCGGAGCCGCGGACGGCGAGGATGCCCTCGTGGGACAGGGGGCAGAAGAAAGCGGAATCGGCCATGGGTCATCGCGGTGGCTTAAAGACTGGCGGCCATCATAGAACGCCGGTAACAAAATAGGTAGGTGACTAGACCAACGCCCGGTGTCGCTTCGCTCGCCTGGCTGTATACTGGCGGGCCATTCGAGGAGGGCCCCATGGTCGAACAAACTGAACTCAACCGGCTTTTCTGGCACAGCCGCCGCGGCATGCTGGAACTGGACGTCCTGCTGGTACCTTTCACCCAGGAAGTCTACCCCACGCTCAACCAGGCTGACCGCGAACTCTACGTGCGACTGCTGAGCTGCGAAGATCAGGACATGTTCGGCTGGTTCATGGAGCGCACCGAGTCCGAAGACCCGGAGCTGCAGCGCATGGTCCGCATCATCCTGGACCGTGTCCAGCCCAAGTGAGTGTTTCGAGTGCCGCTGGCACGGCTCGCGCCGGCTGCTGACGGCCTACCTGGTGTGCCAGGTGCTGGCGTGGCTCGCCATAGGGGCGAGCCCGCTGTCCGGCTGGCAGGCCCTTGCCGTTGCCGCCACCTGTATCGCCCACGCTGGCTGGGCCATCCCCCGACGTATTCTGCTGACCCATGAGCATGCCGTGACTGGCCTGCGCCGTGATGCGCGCGGCTGGCACGTGTTCAGCCGTGCCCTCGGCTGGCAGCCGGTGCGCTTGTGCCGCGACAGCGTGGCGTTGCCGGCGCTGGTGGTGTTGCGTTTCGAGCGGGCGGGGCGATGGGTGGGGGAGAGCCAGTGTGTGCCGCGGGATGCGCTGGGGGCCGATGAGCACCGGCGCTTGCGGGTGCGCTTGAAGTTCAGCCGGCGCAGGTGGGCAGGGGGGAGCCGGGCATAAAGCCATACCGAGTTGGCTTCTTCGCGGGCTTGCCCGCTCCCACAGGTACTGCGCAAGGCTGCAAGGCAGCGGGACCTCTGTGGGAGCGGGCGCGCCCGCGAAGGCCGCGACGCCGGTTCAAATCGGGCTGAGGATGGTGTCCCTGGCCTCGGCCAGCATTCCCGGGTAGTCCAGCGTGTAATGCAGCCCACGGCTTTCCTTGCGCTGCATGGCCGAGCGGATCATCAGCTCGGCCACCTGCGCCAGGTTGCGCAGCTCGATCAGGTCGCGGCTGACCTTGTAGTTGCTGTAGAACTCATCGATTTCGTCCAACAACAGACGAATGCGGTGCTGGGCCCGCTGCAGGCGCTTGCTGGTGCGCACGATGCCGACGTAGTCCCACATGAAGCGCCGCAGTTCATCCCAGTTGTGCGCGATGATCACGTCTTCGTCCGAGTCGGTGACCTGGCTGGCGTCCCAGCCGGGCAGGGCCTTGGGCATGACCACTTCGTCCAGGCAGGCTTGGATATCGGCTGCGGCAGCGCGCCCATAGACGAAGCATTCCAGCAGCGAATTGCTGGCCATGCGGTTGGCGCCATGCAGGCCGGTAAAGCTGGTTTCGCCGATGGCATACAGCCCTGGCACATCGGTGTGGCCGCGGTCGTCCACCATCACCCCGCCACAGGTATAGTGCGCCGCCGGTACCACCGGGATCGGCTGGCGGGTGATGTCGATGCCAAACGCCAGGCAGCGCTCATAGACGGTGGGGAAGTGGCTCTTGATGAACTCGGCCGGCTTGTGGGTGATGTCCAGGTAGACGCAATCCACGCCCAGGCGCTTCATTTCATGGTCGATGGCGCGGGCCACGATGTCACGCGGGGCCAGCTCTTCGCGTGGGTCGAAGCGCGGCATGAAGCGTTCGCCATTGGGCAGGCGCAGCAGGGCGCCTTCACCACGCAGGGCTTCGGTGATCAGGAAACTCTTGGCTTGCGGGTGGTACAGGCAGGTCGGGTGGAACTGGTTGAATTCCAGGTTCGCCACCCGGCAACCGGCGCGCCAAGCCATGGCGATGCCGTCGCCGCAGGCACCATCGGGGTTGCTGGTATACAGGTAGACCTTGGCTGCGCCGCCGGTGGCCAGCACGGTGAAGCGCGCGCCGAAGGTGTCCACTTCGCCGGTGTTGCGGTCGAGCACGTAGGCACCCAGGCAGCGCTCGCCAGGCAGGCCCAGGCGCCGTTCGGTGATCAGGTCGATCGCCACGCGCTGCTCCAGCAACTGGATATTCGGGCGCAGGCGGGCCTGGGCCAGCAGCGTGGTGAAGATCGCGGCACCGGTGGCGTCGGCAGCATGGATGATGCGCCGGTGGCTGTGGCCGCCTTCGCGGGTCAGGTGGAACTCGAAGCCACCATCGTCGACGCTGTAGTGCTCGTCGCGGGTAAACGGCACGCCTTGCTCGATCAGCCATTCGATGGCTTCCCGGCTGTGCTCGACGGTAAAGCGCACCGCCTCTTCATGGCACAGGCCACCGCCTGCGTTGAGGGTGTCCTCGACATGCGACTGCACGGTATCGCTATTGTCCAGCACCGCGGCGACACCACCCTGGGCCCAGAAGGTCGAGCCGTTGGCCAGGTCGCCCTTGCTGAGCACGGCGACGCGCAGGTGGCTGGGCAGGTTAAGTGCCAGGCTGAGACCGGCGGCACCGCTGCCGATCACCAGGACATCATGTTGGAATTGTTGGCTCATGTCGGGACACTAGTATTCTTCGGAAGGGGCGCGGCACAATAGTCACGCGCCGATGGCATTGTGAAACTATCGTTAAGGCTGGCCGGGTTGCCTTTATAGCAGCCCAAGGTGGCCAATTTCCATGCCACTTGCCTGGTGGCGACAACCTTGTGGGAACTTTCCGATAACGCTGGAAATCCTATGAAGGCTGCCCGTACGCCACAATTTACCGCGGCGACGCAGGGCGGCAGGCCTGTCCAGGCTGTCCCTGCGTACTCGAAACCTGATTATCGACGTAGCCGGCCGTGACCGTGCAGCGTCTTTCGTGCAAGCCGACCAAGGGCTGCAGGAAACTTGCTTGGAGGGGAGAACTTTTGCGCAAAGCCCGAGTCTATGGTTGCAAGCCTGATCGATGGCTGCTGCAACGCTCCTTCGAGTTCACTGAGGAGTGTTCATGCTAACCCAGGAAGAGGATCAGCAGCTTGTCGAGCGTGTCCAACGCGGCGACAGGCGAGCGTTCGATCTGTTGGTGCTGAAGTATCAGCACAAGATTCTCGGGTTGATCGTGCGGTTCGTTCACGATACCCACGAGGCCCAGGATGTAGCACAGGAAGCCTTCATCAAGGCCTACCGTGCGCTTGGCAATTTCCGCGGCGACAGCGCGTTCTATACGTGGCTTTACCGCATCGCCATCAACACGGCGAAGAACTACCTGGTGTCCCGTGGAAGACGGCCGCCAGACAGCGATGTGAGCTCCGAGGATGCGGAGTTTTACGACGGCGATCATGGTCTCAAGGATCTCGAGTCCCCAGAGCGCTCGTTGTTGCGGGATGAAATCGAAGGCACTGTCCATCGCACCATCCAGCAACTGCCGGAAGACCTGCGCACGGCCCTGACGCTGCGCGAGTTCGATGGACTGAGTTACGAAGACATTGCCAGTGTCATGCAATGTCCGGTGGGTACCGTGCGCTCTCGAATCTTCCGCGCTCGGGAGGCCATAGACAAAGCCCTGCAACCTTTGCTGCAGGAAACCTGAGACAGCGGCGACAGCCAAGAGAGGAACCGCCATGAGTCGTGAAGCTTTGCAGGAATCGCTGTCCGCGGTAATGGATAACGAAGCGGACGAGCTTGAACTGCGTCGGGTATTGAATGCCATCGACGATACTGAAACCCGTGCCACCTGGTCGCGCTACCAGGTCGCCCGTGCAGCCATGCACAAGGAGCTGCTGCTGCCGAACCTGGATATTGCGGCGGCGGTTTCTGCGGCACTGGCTGACGAAGCCGTGCCGGCCAAGGTCAAGAAGGGCCCATGGCGCAGCATTGGCCGCCTGGCGGTGGCTGCCTCGGTTACCGTCGCGGTGCTGGCCGGTGTACGCATGTACAACCAGGACGAGATCACTGGTGCCGAGCTCGCAGCCCAGCAACCTGCCCAGCAAGGCGTGACCGTGCCACAAGCACAGGGCCCGGCCGTTTTGGCAGGCTATAGTGAGAGCAGTGAGCAACCGACCGGGCCGATGGCCAACGGCGTGCTGCAGAACCAGGCCGGCTGGGATCAGCGTCTGCCGGGCTATCTGCGCCAGCATGCCCAGGAATCCGCGCTCAAGGGCACTGAAACCGCATTGCCGTATGCCCGCGCCGCAAGCCTGGAAAACCGTTAAGTAAGGAGGATCATGCGCGCGCTACCTCTCCTGTCGCTGCTGATTGGCAGCTGCATGACGGTGCCAGCATTGGCGGCCAACTCATCGCCCGAAGCAGGCGAGTGGTTGAACAAGCTGGCACAGGCCGAGCAAAAGCAGAGCTACCAAGGCTCTTTTGTCTACGAACGTAACGGCAGCTTCTCCTCCCACGAGATCTGGCACAAGGTTGAGAATGGCAAGGTCAGCGAGCGGCTCCTGCAGCTCGATGGCGCGGCCCAGGAAATCGTGCGCGTGGATGGCAAGGTAGAGTGCGTCAGCGGGGCTTTGGCCAACGGTGTGACGCCGCCTGCGGACGCTGCCCAGCGTGTGCTTGATCCACTGAAACTGATGGGTTGGTACGATTTGAGCGTGGCGGGCAAGTCGCGTGTCGCCGGGCGCGATGCCGTGATCGTGACGCTCAACCCGCGTGACCAGCACCGCTATGCCTTCGAAATGCATCTGGACCGCGCCACCGGGCTGCCGCTGCGCTCGTTGATGATCAACGACAAGGGGCAGTTGCTCGAACGCTTCCAGATGACCCGTCTCGATACCGCCGTGCCCAGCGATGAAGACCTGCGCGCCAGTGCTGCCTGCAAGCCCGTGCAGCGTGCGGCTGCCGTGGCCAATGACAAGGTTGCCGGCTGGCGTTCGGACTGGTTGCCGCCAGGGTTCGAGCTGGTCAACAGTTCGGTGCGCCGTGATCCGAAGCAAGGTGGTGTGGTCAGCAGCTTGATGTATGACGATGGCCTGGCGCGTTTCTCGGTGTTTCTGGAGCCGGTAAGCGATGATGGCGGGACCGACATGCGCACCCAGCTTGGCCCGACCTCGGCGGTATCGCGGCGGCTGAACACGCCCAAGGGCAAGGTGATGGTCACCGTGGTCGGCGAAATTCCGCTGGGGACCGCGGAGCGCGTGGCGCTGTCCATGCGCCCCCAGGATGCCCAGGCGCGCCAGTGATTGCGCGCCTTGCCGGGCAGGCATGTCGGCTGTGCCAAGGCGAGCGGACAGGCGCCTGAAATGAAATTAAAGCATTGTCATTTGCAATCCTTCGGCAAATTTTCTATAGGTCAGGCTTCTTGGAGCCTGGCCTTTCCTGCTTTGGGCAGGGCCTTTCTAAACTACCGCTCGTTGTGACGGGAGCCGTATGTCAATACCACGCTTGAAATCCTACCTATCGATGTTCGCCGCCGTGCTGATGCTCGGCCAGGTGCTCACCGCCCAGGCCGAGGAAGCCCTGCCGGACTTCACTACCCTGGTCGAGCAGGCCTCGCCAGCCGTGGTCAACATCAGCACCAAGCAGAAACTGCCGGACCGCCGCATGGCCGCCGGAGAAATGCCTGACCTGGAAGGCCTGCCGCCGATGTTCCGCGAGTTCTTCGAGCGCAACATGCCGCAGCAGCCACGCTCGCCACGCGGTGATCGCCAGCGCGAGGCACAGTCGCTGGGTTCGGGCTTCATCATTTCCAGCGATGGCTATGTGCTGACCAACAACCACGTGGTGGCGGATGCCGACGAGATCATTGTCCGTCTGTCGGATCGCAGCGAGCTGCAGGCCAAGCTGGTCGGCACCGACCCACGCACTGACGTGGCCCTGCTCAAGGTCGACGGCAAGAACCTGCCGACGGTGAAACTGGGTGACTCCGAGAAGCTGAAGGTGGGCGAATGGGTGCTGGCCATCGGTTCGCCGTTCGGTTTCGACCATTCGGTGACCAAAGGTATCGTCAGTGCCAAGGGCCGTACCCTGCCCAACGACACCTATGTGCCGTTCATCCAGACCGACGTGGCCATCAACCCGGGTAACTCCGGTGGCCCGCTGTTCAACATGAATGGCGAGGTGGTGGGCATCAACTCGCAGATCTTCACCCGTTCCGGCGGGTTCATGGGCCTGTCGTTCGCCATCCCGATCGACGTGGCGATCGATGTTTCCAACCAGCTGAAGAAAGACGGCAAGGTCAGCCGTGGCTGGCTGGGTGTGGTGATCCAGGAGGTCAACAAGGACCTGGCTGAATCGTTCGGCCTGGACAAACCGGCTGGCGCCCTGGTAGCCCAGGTACTGGAAAACGGCCCGGCGGCCAAGGGCGGCCTGCAGGTCGGTGACGTGATCCTGAGCATGAACGGCCAGCCAATCATCATGTCGGCAGACCTGCCGCACCTGGTGGGCAGCCTCAAGGATGGCGAAAAGGCCAAGCTGGAGATCATCCGCAACGGCAAGCGCCAGACCCTTGACATCAGTGTTGGTGCGTTGCCCGACGACGATGCCGAGATCGCTACCGGTGCCGAAGGCAGTGCCGAGCGCAGCAGCAACCGCCTGGGTGTATCGGTGGCCGACCTGACTGCCGAGCAGAAGAAGTCGCTTGAGCTCAAGGGTGGCGTGGTGATCAAGGAAGTGCAGGATGGCCCGGCCGCAATGATCGGCCTGCGTCCAGGTGACATCATCAGCCACCTGAACAACCAGGCCATCGGCTCGGCCAAGGAATTCACCGAAATCGCCAAGGAACTGCCGAAGAACCGTTCGGTGTCGATGCGTGTGCTGCGCCAGGGCCGCGCGAGCTTCATTACATTCAAACTGTCTGAGTAAGCCAGCTCAGCTGGCACAAAGAAATCCGGCGCGTTGAGCGCCGGATTTTTTATGCGCGGGACAATCGTCAGTTCTGTATCGCTGTGACTGTACCGATAACACCGATTGCGGCAGGGGCATTGTAGCCCAGCAAAGTGATGCGCCCGTGGTTCAAGCACACCATGCCTTCTTGGTTGCCAACCAATTCCGCTGCGGGGTTGTAATCGGGATCGATCGAACCGTTTGGCAGATACCGCCTGTAGAGGTAGATATCGCCGATGCCAAAGGTAATCAACCTGCCATCGCTATCGAGTGAGGCGCTGTACCAGGCGGTCGCTTTGTCATCGACCACAGGATTGCCCTGATTGAATGCCGGGTCGACTGCTCCCAGGGCAGTAAATTGCCAGTGAAAGGCACGGGACGGGGATGTCTCGTCGGTTTGCGAGTAGCCTGCAACGACCAACGAGCCATTTGACCGGCGCGACAGTGTATTGATCCGGGTGGCTTGCCCCGGCACTTGAAAGGCAATGATGCCACCCTCGCCAAAAGCTGCATCGAGCAGCCCGGTATTGTCATAACGCGCTATGAACCCTTCGCTGGCGTTGCTGGCAGAGACGCGTGACCCACTGACGATGAAGCCATCCTCCAATTGAACCAGTGCGGCAATCTCGACCTGGTCTTCGTCCGGTGCGACCTTGACCTCGATGAACGTCCTGTTTGGAAACCCTGGATTGCCTTGCAGATCCAGGCGGTAGACCCGGGGCTTTGGTTGAGGCATGCCGGGAGGGCTATAGAGGTTGAGGGCAGCCATGAAATGCGTACCGCTTGCCGTCAGTCGCCCGCTACCGATTACCAGTGCGGCGGCTTCCGGTACCTCGAGCATGACCGGGACTGTCGGGCTGTTGCCATCCTGGTCGAGTAGCAGAAGCATTGGCTTGGGAAATGGCCGCGCCGGGACGGCAGTCAACCCGAGCATGGCGATCCTTCCGTCGGCTAGAACGGCCAAGGCTTCTGGTTGTGAGTGTTCACCTTCATTGAACCTGCCGATGAACATGCCCTCTCTGCCAAATGCAGTGTCCAGGCTGCCCTCAGGTGTCAGGCGAATGATGGCATAGTGCCTTTTTCCAGCGTCGTCATATACCAGGGCGCTGACCAGGGTGTTGTGATTCTGCGGCACCATGGCGGTGAAATTGCGGCCGAGTAGCGAACCGAAAAAGCAGGGAAGTTCGAACTTGCCCTCCTGGCCAAAATTTCTGTCGTAGTCTCCGGCCTGTTTCGTTGTGCTTGTCATGGTCATTCTCTCGGGTTGGGGCAACCGAGATTAGGCGGGTGGTACGGTGCTGTGTACTCGAAGAAATGTCAGGTACCTGTGTGGGAAATGCACAAGTTCGGATGTTCATGCCGATCGGTCGGCCAGTGGGCGTGGCAGCACGTTCCTGCTTGAGGTACAATTCCCGGCTATTTTTCGGCGGGCGTCCGGCTCGCAGCCTTTTCGAGTGTTGACCCGTGAGTGATTTGAGTCATATCCGCAATTTCTCCATCATCGCCCACATCGACCATGGCAAGTCGACGCTGGCCGACCGTTTCATCCAGATGTGCGGTGGCCTGTCGGCACGCGAAATGGAAGCCCAGGTGCTCGATTCCATGGACCTGGAGCGCGAGCGCGGTATCACTATCAAAGCCCATAGCGTCACGCTCAACTACAAGGCGCAGGACGGCAAGGTCTACCAGCTGAACTTCATCGATACCCCCGGCCACGTCGACTTCACCTACGAAGTCTCGCGTTCGCTGGCAGCCTGTGAAGGTGCACTGCTGGTGGTTGACGCAGGCCAGGGCGTCGAAGCCCAGTCCGTGGCCAACTGCTACACCGCCATCGAGCAGGGCCTGGAAGTCATGCCGGTGCTGAACAAGATGGACCTGCCCCAGGCCGACCCGGACCGCGTCAAGGACGAGATCGAGAAGATCATCGGCATCGACGCCACCGACGCCGTGGCCTGCAGTGCCAAGAGCGGCATGGGCGTGGACGAGGTGCTCGAGCGCCTGGTGCAGACCATCCCCGCGCCGGAAGGCGATATCGAGGCGCCGCTGCAGGCGCTGATCATCGACTCCTGGTTCGACAACTACCTGGGCGTGGTCTCGCTGGTGCGCGTGCGCCATGGCCGCGTCAAGAAAGGCGACAAGATCCTGGTCAAGTCCACCGGCAAGGTGCACCTGGTCGACAGCGTCGGCGTATTCACCCCGAAACACACCCAGACCGCCGACCTGAAGGCCGGTGAAGTGGGCTTCATCATCGCCAGCATCAAGGACATCCACGGTGCCCCGGTTGGTGACACCCTGACCCTGTCCTCCACCCCCGAGGTGGAAGTGCTGCCAGGCTTCAAGAAGATCCAGCCGCAGGTCTACGCCGGGCTGTTCCCGGTCAGCTCCGACGACTTCGAGGATTTCCGCGATGCCCTGCAGAAGCTGACCCTGAACGACTCGTCACTGCAGTACATGCCGGAAAGCTCCGACGCCCTGGGCTTCGGCTTCCGTTGCGGCTTCCTCGGCATGCTGCACATGGAGATCATCCAGGAGCGCCTCGAGCGCGAATACGACCTGGACCTGATCACCACCGCGCCAAGCGTGATCTACGAGCTCGAGCTGAAAACCGGCGAAACCATCACCGTCGACAACCCGTCGAAGCTGCCGGACGTCTCGGCGGTCGCCGATTTCCGCGAGCCGATCGTCACCGCGACTATCCTGGTGCCGCAGGAGCACCTGGGCAACGTCATCACCCTGTGCATCGAGAAGCGTGGCGTGCAGCGCGACATGCAGTTCCTCGGCAGCCAGGTGCAGGTGCGCTACGACTTGCCGATGAACGAAGTGGTGCTGGACTTCTTCGACCGCCTCAAGTCCACCAGCCGCGGCTATGCTTCGCTGGACTATCATTTCGATCGCTACCAGTCGGCCAACCTGGTCAAGCTGGACGTACTGATCAACGGCGACAAGGTCGATGCCCTGGCCCTGATCGTGCACCGCGACAACGCGGCCTACAAAGGCCGTGCGTTGACCGAAAAGATGAAGGAACTGATCCCTCGGCAGATGTTCGACGTGGCGATCCAGGCAGCTATCGGCGGCCAGATCATCGCGCGTACAACCGTCAAGGCACTCAGAAAGAACGTACTGGCCAAGTGCTACGGTGGTGACGTCAGCCGTAAGAAGAAACTGCTGGAGAAGCAGAAGGCCGGTAAGAAACGCATGAAACAGGTGGGCAACGTGGAGATTCCACAGGAAGCCTTCCTCGCCGTGCTCAGGTTGGATAGCTAGGTCCTATGTCGCTAAATTTCCCGCTGTTGCTAGTCATCGCCGTCTTCGTCTGCGGTCTGCTGGGCTTGATCGACCTGCTGTTCCTGGCCCCGCGCCGGCGTGCGGCAATCGCCAACTACCAGGGCAGCGTCAGCCAGCCCGAGATGGCGGTGGTCGAACGCCTGGGCAAGGAGCCATTGCTGGTCGAATACGGCAAGTCGTTCTTCCCGGTGCTGTTCATCGTGCTGGTGCTGCGTTCGTTCCTGGTCGAGCCGTTCCAGATTCCTTCCGGGTCGATGAAACCGACCCTGGAAGTGGGCGACTTCATCCTGGTGAACAAGTTCTCGTACGGCATCCGCCTGCCGGTGATCGACAAGAAGGTCATCGAGGTCGGCGACCCGCAACGCGGTGATGTGATGGTGTTCCGCTACCCGAGCGACCCGAACGTCAACTACATCAAGCGTGTGGTCGGCCTGCCGGGCGACCAGATCCGCTATACCAACGACAAGCGGTTGTTCGTCAACGGCCAGCCGATTGCCGAACAGCTGGTGGGCACCGAGCCGGGCACCCTGGGCAGCGCCGAGCTGTACAAGGAAAAGCTCGGCGAGGTCGAACACCTGATCCGCAAGGAAATGAGCCGTTACCGCATGCCGCCGGACCAGCAATGGACCGTGCCGGCGGGCCATTACTTCATGATGGGCGACAACCGCGACAACTCCAACGACAGCCGTTACTGGGATGACCCGAACATTCCCAAGGAACTGCACGGCATGGTTCCGGACCGGAACATCGTCGGCAAGGCTTTCGCAGTATGGATGAGCTGGCCAGAGCCCAAGCTCAGCCACCTGCCCAACCTGTCGCGGGTCGGCCTGATCCATTGATACCCATCGGCGCTGGCCAGCAGGCAGCGCCGAATGCATTTCTGACATAGGCTGTGTTCTCAAGGATCGAGAGATTCGCCGTACATCGCGGCGGGCCACAGCCAAACAGTCTTTCAGGATGTTGATTTGAACAACGCGTTGAACAACGAACGGGTGGCTGCATGAGTGCTCCCCTTGCCCGTCTGGAGCGAAAGCTCGGTTATACCTTCAAGAACCAGGACCAGATGCTCCTGGCGCTGACTCATCGCAGCTACGCCGGGCGCAACAACGAGCGCCTGGAGTTCCTCGGTGACGCCATTCTCAACTTCGTCGCCGGCGAAGCGCTGTTCGAGCGCTTCCCGCAGGCCCGCGAAGGCCAGCTGTCGCGCTTGCGCGCACGCCTGGTCAAGGGCGAGACCCTGGCCCGCCTGGCCCGTGGTTTCGACCTGGGTGACCACCTGCGCCTGGGCTCTGGCGAACTCAAGAGCGGCGGCTTCCGCCGTGAGTCGATCCTGGCCGATGCCCTGGAGGCGCTGATTGGCGCGATCTACCTGGACGCGGACATGGAAACGGCGCGGGAACGCGTACTGGCCTGGCTGGCCGACGAGTTCGAAGGCCTGACCCTGGTCGATACCAACAAGGACCCGAAAACCCGCTTGCAGGAGTTTCTGCAGTCGCGCAGCTGCGAGCTGCCGCGCTACGAAGTGGTGGATATCCAGGGCGAACCGCACTGCCGCACCTTCTTCGTCGAATGCGAAGTGGTGCTGCTGAACAACAAGAGCCGTGGCCAGGGCGTCAGCCGGCGTATTGCCGAGCAAGTCGCCGCCGCATCTGCACTGATCGCCCTGGGCGTGGAGAATGGCAATGACTGATAGCAACCCGACCCGCTGCGGCTATGTGGCCATTGTCGGCCGCCCCAACGTCGGCAAGTCGACCCTGCTCAACCACATCCTGGGGCAGAAGCTGGCGATCACCTCGCGCAAGCCGCAGACCACCCGCCACAACATGCTCGGGATCAAGACCGAGGGTGATGTGCAGGCCATCTATGTCGACACGCCCGGCATGCACAAGGCCAACGACAAGGCCCTGAACCGCTACATGAACCGCAACGCTTCGGCGGCCCTGAAGGACGTCGACGTGGTGATTTTCGTGGTCGACCGCACCCGCTGGACCGACGAAGACCAGCTGGTGCTGGAGCGCGTGCAGTACGTCACCGGCCCGGTCATCCTGGCGGTCAACAAGACCGACCGCATGGACGAGAAGGCCGAGCTGATACCGCACCTGCAGTGGTTGCAGACGCAACTGCCGAATGCCGAGATCGTGCCGATTTCCGCACAGCAGGGGCACAACCTGGAATCCCTGGAAGCACTGATCGCCAAGCACCTGCCGGAGAACGAGCACTTTTTCCCGGAAGACCAGATCACCGACCGCAGCAGCCGCTTCCTGGCCGCCGAGCTGGTACGCGAGAAGATCATGCGCCAGCTCGGTGCGGAGCTGCCGTACCAGATCACCGTGGAAATCGAGGAATTCAAGCAGCAGGGCCATGTGCTTCACATCCATGCGCTGATCCTGGTCGAGCGTGACGGCCAGAAGAAGATCATCATTGGCGACAAGGGCGAGCGCATCAAGCGCATCGGCTCTGATGCGCGCAAGGACATGGAAGTGCTGTTCGACGCCAAGGTAATGCTCAACCTGTGGGTCAAGGTGAAGGGCGGCTGGTCCGATGACGAGCGTGCCCTGCGTTCGCTGGGCTACGGCGACCTCTAAGCCTCGCACGGTTCCCTGTAGGAGCGGCCTTGTGTCGCGATGGGCTGCATAGCAGCCCCACAATCTATGCAACAGTCGGGATCTTGGCGGCCGCTGCGCGCCCCATCGCGACACAAGGCCGCTCCTACCAGGGCCAGCGCAAGCTCCGCGGCGAGTGATCTTTCATGGAACAACCTGTCGGCCAGCCAGCCTACGTACTGCACAGCCGTGCCTACAAGGAAACCAGCGCGCTGGTGGACTTCTTCACCCCGCAGGGCCGCATGCGCGCCGTATTGCGCCGGGCGCGCGGCAAGGGCGGCAGCCTGGTGCGCCCGTTCGTGCCGCTGGAACTGGAATTGCGCGGGCGCGGTGAGCTGAAGAATGTCGGGCGAATGGACAGCGCCGGCATCGCCGCCTGGTTGCACGGCGACGCCTTGTTCAGCGGTTTGTACCTCAACGAGCTGCTGATGCGCCTGCTGCCTGCCGAAGCGCCGTTCCCGGCCCTGTTCGAGCATTACACCCTGACCCTGCAGGCGCTGGGCGCCGGGCGCCCACTGGAGCCACTGCTGCGCGCCTTCGAATGGCGACTGCTGGACGAGCTCGGCTACGCGTTTTCGTTGCAGCATGATGTCAATGACCAGCCAATCGCGGCCGCCGGCCTGTATCGCTTGCGCGTGGATGCCGGCCTGGAGCGGGTTGAACTGGCGCAACCCGGGTTGTTCCGCGGTATCGAGCTGCTGGCCCTGGCCGAAGCTGACTGGGATGCCCCCGGCGCCTTGCTGGCTGCCAAGCGCCTGATGCGCCAGGCGTTGGCGGTGCACCTGGGAACAAAACCGCTGGTCAGCCGGGAACTGTTTCGCAAGCGTTGATCACGACGTATGCTGTGGGGCTCAATCTTCAGGAGAGCCTTTCGTGACTCACAGCAACCGCATGCTTCTCGGCGTAAACATCGACCACGTGGCGACCCTGCGCCAGGCCCGGGGCACGCGTTACCCTGATCCGGTCAAGGCTGCTCTGGATGCCGAAGAAGCAGGCGCCGATGGCATCACCGTGCACCTGCGTGAAGACCGCCGGCATATCCAGGAGCGTGACGTGCTGCTGCTCAAGGATGTGTTGCAGACGCGCATGAACTTCGAGATGGGCGTCACCGAAGAAATGATGGCCTTTGCCGAGAAGATTCGCCCGGCGCATATCTGCCTGGTACCGGAAACCCGCCAGGAGCTGACCACTGAAGGTGGCCTGGACGTGGCGGGCCAGGAGGCACGGATCAAGGCGGCGGTGGAGCGCCTGGCGCGTACCGGTGCCGAAGTGTCGCTGTTCATCGATGCCGACGAGCGGCAGATCGAGGCCTCGCGCCGAGTGGGGGCGCCAGCCATCGAGCTGCACACCGGGCGTTATGCCGACGCCCAGACCCCGACCGAAGTGGCCGAAGAGCTCAAGCGTATTGTCGATGGCGTGGCGTTTGGCGTGGGCCAGGGGCTGATCGTCAATGCCGGCCACGGGCTGCATTACCACAATGTCGAGGCGGTGGCGGCGATCAAGGGTATCAATGAACTCAACATCGGCCATGCGCTGGTGGCGCACGCCCTGTTCGTTGGGTTCAAGGCCGCGGTCGCCGAGATGAAGGCGCTGATCGTGGCCGCTTCGCGCTGAGCCCCGGGTAGCCTGTAAAGGCCTCTTCGCCGGCAAGCCGGCTAAGAGGCCAGCTCGGCCAGCCGATCATTCGGCAGGAAACACCAAGGTAAAGCGGGTAGGCCCCAAGGGGCTGCTGCTGACCTCGACCCGCCCGCCATGCAGCTGCATGATCGACTTCACGATCGCCAGCCCCAACCCTGTTCCGCCTTCCAGCCGCGAGCGCCCCGAGCCAACCCGGTAAAACCGCTCGAACAGGCGCGGCAGGTGTGCTGCGGCAATGCCAGGCCCCTGGTTTTCCACCGCCAGCCGAACTTCCTTAGCCAGCCGCTCGATGCGGATTGCCACGGGCGTGCCATCGGGGCAGTGACGAATGGCATTGCTCAACAGGTTCGACAATGCCCGTTGAAACATCAGCCGATCGGTCATCGCCGTGCCCCAGCCCTGCACGCGCAATTCAACCTCTTTCAGCTCGGCGCTGAAGGCGAACAGTTCGACTACCCGCGCTGTTTCGTCGGCCAGGGCCATGGGCTTGAGCGCGACCTGGGCCTGGGGCTGGCTGACCTGGGCGAGAAACAGCATGTCGTTGATGATGCGGTTGAGCCGGGTCAGTTCTTCGACGCTGTCTTCCAGCACTTCGCGGTAATTGGCGTTGTCCCGTTCCCGCGCCAGGGTCACTTGCGCCTTGCCCATCAGGTTGCCTATCGGGGTGCGCAGTTCATGGGCCAGGTCGTCGGAAAACTGCGACAGCTGGCTCACGCCCTGGTCGAGACGGTCGAGCATCACGTTGATGCTGCCGGCCAGTTCTGCCAGTTCCAGCGGCAGACCGCTGGCAGGCAGGCGATGCTGTAGGTCCTGGGCCGACACTTGCCCGGCAATCTGCCGAAAGTGCCGCAACGGCTTCAGGCCACGCTGCATGAGCCACCAGGCACCCGCGCCGATCAGCAACAGCAACAGCGGCAGCACGAACAAGGTGGAGTGCAGGTAGGCTTGCAGCAGGGCGTTATCGTCGGCACGGTTGAGCGTCATCATCACCTTGACCGGGGTGTCGTCGCGCAGGCGCATCAGGCGGGTTGCGCTGAGCAGCTGGTTGCCGTTGCTGTCGTGCCAGGTGTGGAAGGCCAGGCGGGTGCCGGTACGCAGCTCGCCCATGCGCGATTCCAGAGCCGGGCCGAGGCTCAGCAGGTGCGGGTGGCGCCCCTCGATGGCCAGCACGCTGAGGCTGAGGTTGTCATGCCCCATCACCAAATCGAGCAGCGGATGGGCGCGCGTGCCCAGGTCTTGGTTGCGCAGGTCGACGCGCAAATTGTGCTCGACCTGCAGCATCTTGCGCGTCAGGTCCTTGCGCGCGCGGCTGTCCAGCTCGTGATCCAGGGCGAACACCGCCAGGCAGGCCAGCAGCAATACCAGCGCGGCGCCCATCAGCGTCACGCCCAGGCCCAGGCGCAATGACAGGCTGGCGTTGTTCAAAAGCGCGCCTCGAGCACGTAGCCGACACTCCGCAGGGTATGGATCAGCTTGTTGTCGAACGGGTCGTCGATCTTCGCTCGCAGGCGGCGGATGGAAACCTCGACCACGTTGGTGTCGCAATCGAAGTTCATGTCCCACACCAACGAGATGATCTGGGTGCGCGAAAGCACCTCGCCGGTCTGGCGCATCAGCAGGTGCAGCAGGGCGAACTCCTTGGCGGTCAGGTCGATACGCTGCCCGGCGCGGTAGGCGCGGTGGCGGCCGGGGTCCAGCTCCAGGTCGGCGACGCGCAGGGTGCTGGGCTGCAGTTGCTGGTCGTTGCGCCGTAGCAGGCTGCGAATACGCGCCAGCAGTTCGGGGAACTCGAAGGGTTTGAGCAGGTAATCGTCAGCGCCGAGGTCGAGGCCCTTGACCCGGTCTGCCAAGCGACCGTGGGCCGTCAGCATCATGATCCGTGTGGCCGATTCGGCACGCAGCCGCTGCAACACGGTCCAGCCATCGAGTTCGGGCAGGTTGACGTCGAGGATGACCAGGTCGTAAGGCTGCTGGCGGGCCAGGTGCAGGCCGTCAGTGCCGGTGTGGGCGCAGTCGACCACGTAGCCGTTTTCGCGCAGGCCCTGTTGCAGATAGTCGGCAGTACGCAGTTCGTCCTCGATGATCAGTAAGCGCATGGGAGGCTCGATTGGATGAAAGGGGGGCGATTCTCGACCCTGTAGTGACATCAGGGTCAAGGCGCAGGATGTTACGGCATGCTTAGGGAAACGCGGCGCAGATAACGGATTTGTAATGCGGGTGTTATCTGCCTGTCTGTTTCGGCCTGCTCGCCGACAAGCCAGCGCCTACACGTGCTGCACAGGGCTTGAGGTCGACGCGATGGGGTGGGAACTGGCTTGCCCGCGGAGCAGGCACTGGAAGCCACATTGCAAGACTGTAATCTCAGCCTCACCTTGCCGTTAGCTCCCCCTCGCTACGATGGCCCCTGTCTGATCGGTTATCACGAGGCAACCACGATGAACCTGACCAAGTACCTACTGTTGGCCATCCTTGCCCTGGGCAGTGCGAGTGTCTACGCCGAAGGCGGTGCGGAGCGCTCCATGCAGTTCTGGCAAGCGTTTCGCGAGGACCAGCAGCGCTTGCAGGGTGACAAGCAGCAGGCTGTTGTCGAACGCGAGCGCAAGGAGCAAGAGCAGGCCCGCGAACTGGCCAAGGACTGAGGCAATGGCACCCGCGACGTGAAAGCTCCCCGCCGCAGGGTATTCAGGCGCCAACCAGGCGCCTTTTTTATTTACGCGCCAGCAGGGTAGCGCGGCGAGGGGCTGGTAGCCCTTCGATGGTCTTGCCGTGGTCGCTCGGGTCGAGGAAGTCGCTGAGGGATTGATAGCGCATCCACTCGGTGCTGCGCTGTTCCTCGACACTGGTCACGCTGACATCGACGCAGCGCACATCGTTGAAGCCGGCCCGGCGCAGCCACCGCTCCAGGGCCGGTACCGACGGCAGGAACCAGACGTTGCGCATCTGTGCGTAGCGGTCCTCCGGTACCAGCACCTGGTTTTCGTCGCCCTCGATCACCAAGGTTTCCAGCACCAGCTCTCCGCCCTTGACCAGGCAATCCTTGAGCGCCAGCAGGTGCTCGATGGGCGAGCGACGGTGGTAGAACACACCCATCGAGAACACTGTGTCGAAGCCTTCGAGGTTGGCCGGCAGGTCTTCCAGGGCGAACGGCAGGTGCCAGGCGGGCAACTCCGGCAGGTATTGCTGGACGGCCTGGAACTGGCAGAAGAACAACCAGTTGGGGTCGACACCAATGACCATGTCGGCGCCGGCACCGAGCATGCGCCACTGGTAGTAGCCATTGCCGCAGCCCACGTCGAGCACGCGCTTGCCCTTGAGGTCCAGGTGCGGGCCGACCCGGGACCATTTCCAGTCGGAACGCCATTCGGTATCCACATGCACGCCGAACAGGTCGAACGGCCCCTTGCGCCAGGGCGACAGCCCCATCAGCGCCTGGCGCATCTGCGCGCGGGTCGCGTCGTCGCACTCGCAGTCCAGGCGCAGCCCATTGACCAGGTCGATTTCACTTGGCTGCAAGGTGGGCAAGGCATCGAGTGCACCGCGCCAGCGGTCGAGGTCACCGTGGCCCTTCTCCAGCTTGGCTTCCAGTTGTGCTTGCAGGCCTTGCGACCAGGAAGCCAGGGGCGTGCCCGCCAGGCGGCGGACGAGGGGGGACAGATCGATCATGGCAGGGCTATCAACGAGGCGAAGTTAAGGCATTGGAACCAGGGCACGACTTTCGAGAAACCGGCGGCGCGCAGACGTTGTCGATGGGCTTCGAGGGTGTCGGGGCGCATCACGTTCTCAATGGCGCTGCGTTTCTGGGCGATTTCCAGTTCGCTGTAGCCATTGGCGCGCTTGAAGTCCAGGTGCAGTTCATTGAGCAGGTGCTGCTCTTGCTCATCGGCGAAGCGCAGCTTCTCCGAAAGGATCAGCGCGCCGCCAGGCAGCAGCGCCTGGCGGATGCGGCCCAGCAACTCCAGGCGCTGGTCGGGGGCGATGAATTGCAGGGTGAAGTTCATCGCCACCACCGAGGCAGGTTCGAACGGCAGGGCCAGGATATCGGCCTCCAGCACTTGCACCGGCAGCAGCTCCTGAAACATCGAGTCCTGGGCGGTGAGGTACTGGCGGCAGCGTTCGACCATGGCGGCGGAGTTGTCCACCGCAATCACCCGGCAGCCGTCGCTGCGCACGTGGCGGCGCAGGGACTGGGTGACGGCACCCAGCGATGCGCCCAGGTCGTACAGGGCGGTGTGCGGTTGGGCGAAGCGCGCGGCCAGCACGCCGAGGTTCTCGACAATGGTCGGGTAGCCCGGCACCGAGCGCTTGATCATGTCCGGGAACACCCGCACCACGTCTTCGTTGAAGACGAAATCGGGCACTTGCTCCAGGGGCTGTGCGAAAAGGCGGTCGGGTTGTTTGCTCACGGCGGGCTCGATACAGGGTGAAACGGAGGCGCATTTTAGCCAAAGGCCGCGATTCTTGCTATGGCAGCGCTTCATAGGTAGCGCCTCTGTGGCGTTTGCAGTGAACTTTCCCACAATATCAAGCTATCTCGGCTAATGTGTTTGCTTCAATAAATTCCGAGACTGGCAGGGACTTCAAATGGGAAGTTTTTAATCACTGTCGTGAGGAACTAATGAATATTGAAGCTCAGGTGGAACAAACTGCCATAGAGGAAATGGATCTGGTTGCCAAAGTGAAAAAGTTACCAGAGCGCTATTTCCAGTTTCTTGAAAGCAGGGCGGGTGCCGGTCAGCAAGTCGGTAGTCTGCTGACAGCGGAAAACCTCAAGGTCATAAAGCGATATGCCAATATCGTGAACCAGTTGCCGTATTCGCTGGAACAGGTCAGCGAGGAAGCGGATTACGACGCGCTGGGGTTGGATGCCACATTGGTGTATGCCCTCTACGAAGCTTTGCACAAGCATGTGAAAAAGTGGGATAAGCTGGAGCGCAGCATCAAGCAACTAGGGCCTGAAATCGAGCTGTTTGCTGAGAGCCTGGTAGAGCGTGGCCATGCCTTATTGGAAAATCTCGAACGCAGTGAAGTCTTCCTGGCCTTGCAGGGCCGCAAAGATGAGCAGGGCGACGATCCCTATACACTTGAACTTAGCCGCGACGAGCAAGCACAGATCGTCAGTATCGTGACGCCCAGCATCAGTGGCCTGGTCAGGGAAATCGAAGCTACCCAGCGCAGGATTGACGACGTCGACAAACTTGCCCACTCGTTCAATGTTGAGATCAAGCGTGAACTCAAGCCGCGCATGGGACGGCTGTTGAAACACTTCTCCGAGAAGATTTCTGATGCCGTCGTGACGGAAAAGCGCAAGCAGATCGACTTGTGGGATCAACAGATCGATCAACTGCAAGGCGAATATGACGCAAATGTGGGCTATGCCTTCACCGGCCTGGTGCTGGGGCCAATCGGGCTGGTCATCACCGGTGGTGTGTTTGGCAGCAAGGCGGAAAAAATCCGGGCTGAAAAAAACGAACTGATCGGTAAGCGTGAGGAGCTGGCCTACCTCGTAGGCAAGATCGTGCCTGCACTGAAGGACTGCGAGCGAGTCTCGACCCTTGTCAGGGATTTGCATTTCAGATGCACGGACCTGTCATCAGCGACCAGGCGCCTGGCAGACGTCTGGTTGTTCCTGGCTTCCTATGCCAACAATTCGGTGGACGAAGCCAAAGAGCTGAACTCTATCCAACAGCTTGATACGTTTGTTCATGATTTTTCCGAAGTTATAAAGCCATGGACCAAGATAGGCAATATTTGCCATAAATTATCTGATCTGTTCGAAGAATTGATTGAAGAGTATGGAGAGGTTTGACATGGATGTTACAAATGTTCGCGCGGTGACCCCGGATTTTATAAAGATGCAACAGCTGCAGGATGAGATATTCCAGCTGATCGACACCTGGGATATGAAAGTGCTCGCTGGTGTTCGCGAGCAACTGGGTCAGCTTCGTACATTGATGCTGACGGTCGAGCGCGCTTTCAACGAAGCTCTGATTGGCGCGATCGTATTATTGGAGGACCGCGACTTTATCCCGCACCAGCAAGCTGCAGATTCCCATTACAGGCTATCCAGCGTGCTGAGTCGCTTGTCTCAGCTCTATACGGAATTGACCAGGCAAAACCAGCGGCTGGAACTGTTCCCGCTGTCGTCGTTCGAGGAGGCACTGCCGGAGTTGCGAAGCCGAGCCGCCAGCAAGCAGCAACAGGCAATGGTATTCAGCCAGCGGCTGACGCAGCTTCGGCAACAGAAGGCAGATATTGTGCAGGCCATCGAAGTATTCGATCGACCTTCCATCGCCAATGTGCTGAAAGGCCTGATACCAAGCGAAGAGGAAATCGACCAGATAATGGGTTTGGTGTCGGACCCCAGGATCGACGCTGGGCTGGTAAAACTGGTGACGCAGAAACTCGGCAAACATGCGGATGCGTTGCAAGGGGCAAAGACCTTCAGCGACCTGAGCGCAGCCCGTGTCAGGCTCGACACCAAAATCGAAGAAGCGCTTGCTGATCAGCAGCAGGCGCAGCACATGTTGCAAGCTGCTCAGATGGAACTGGACGCCACGACAGCGTTGTGCACCATCGGGCCGCGGCGCAATGCGTGGCTGGCGGAAATGCGCAAAGTCGAGCAGGAATGCCATGTTCAAACGTCGAAGCTCAGTGCGACCATGAACCTGGAGGTTGCCAAGGTTGCGCTGCAAGAGCTCTGTGCGTACTTGAAATCGATTCAGATGGCGTACGATCACAGTTGATTTTTCAGCGGACAATGACCTTGCAATCGAAGCTCTGTACCGGGGCGACATCGGCAGCCCAAGGCTGCTGGTAGACCAATACCAGTTGGGCCTCTCCGGCACGGTTGGCCTGGTAGCGCCAGGTGGAGACGCCGGCGCTGCCGACCACATCCTCTTCTTCAGGGGCGCTGTACACTTCCGGGCCGAGGCTGCGCAGCACGTTGGCGGCAGGGTTTTCGATGCGCCAGCGATAGCCGGTGGATGGGTTGCTGGGCAGGGTCAGGGTCAGGGTCTGGCCCACCTGCAGGCGTGTCGGGCATTCGCTTTCGGCGCCCAGTTCGATGGGTTGCGTGGGTTGTTGGGCACAGGCGCAAAGCAGGGCGAAGCTCATGGGAACGAGCAGACGAGGGGCGGTCATGTTGGCTCCGGAGGTTGGCGATGGCCCGAGGATAACCTAACCGGGCGGTTTTTGTGTTGCCTGTACCACCGCACTTCTTGTCTTGTCGTAACGCATTACAGGTGCAGTCCATTACCCATTGCCGCGAAGGAAACAATGCCTGCTGTTGTGCCGGATGGACGAGTCCTAAATTCGCGCTTGGGATTGACCCACACTATTGTGAGAAGCGAAGTTATGAACGCAGCAATTGATTATGAAAAACTTCAGGCTGAAGCCTCAACTTTGCCAATTGCCCTTGTCGAGGCGATGGCAACACAAGATGGGCCTCAAGCAGGCGGCCTGACCCTTACGCGTGAGCATATAATTACCATTAATGAATATGTGAACTTCGTTCTCAGTCTTCCACAAACACGTGACAACCTTGTGCGCTGGTTGGGTTATACGAAGATCGATGAGCCCGAGTTGACACCTGAAAGCTGGGAGACGTTGTTCGTGCGTTTGCGCAAGCATGCGCGCGACTGGATTCCACTGTCGGACAGCAGCAAGAAGCTCTCCAGTGAATTGGCCAGCACGGCCAATTCAATCAATGCCAGCGGACAAGTCATTGTCGACGAGTGCCGGCGTGTCAGGGCACTGGGTAACAATGTGCAGAATTGGCAACAGGTTGCCCTGTCCACGCCGATACCGTTGACACGTGAGGACCGGGCTGTGGTCTCGCTGATCGCAGAATATATGGACGTGCTGAGGGACTGCGTGAAAGCCTATGCTGAGCGCGTGGAGCAAGTGAAGGCTAAGACGACGGCTTGGCGGGACGTGATAAAGCTCGAACTGATTCCAGCGGTGGCGGGCAAGGGCGAAGCGATAGGCAGAAAAGGACAAGACGGCGAACTTGAACGTTTGCGAAAAGAACTGAGTTACCTGGATGACGAAATCGCTGGACTGAAAAAGGAATATGACCAGTACATCAAAGGCGTGATGGGCAGCGCGGCGGCAGGCCCTCTGGGGCTTCTTGTCGGTGGCGCTATTTATGGTTCGAAAGCAGAGAAAGTTCGCAAGCGGCGTAGGGAGGCCGAGGATAAGCGTCGGCTAATTGCCAAACAATTGCAGGCCAGGGAAAGACTTGAAGGGGCGCTCGCAACGCTTGGCCAGTTTGTGGACGATCTGGACTTCAGGCTGGCCAGTGTGTTGACCGCTGCCGCTCACTTGCAGACCGCCTGGGAGACCGTGGATACCTATGTCGGTGCTTCCATGAAAAGGCTGGACAGTGCATACGACAGTAAAAAACTAGCCTTATTCATTATTCACTTTGCTCAATTCCTGGGGCAGTGGAGCAAGATTGAAGGCACTGCATTGCAGCTCACCGCAGTATTTGATGAGGCGGCTGCCGCCAAGGCAAGGGTTAATTAATATGAATAGTAACGTGTCCTACATCACTGAAGTTCCGGTCGTTGAGCTGGACGCCATGGTCGTGGCGGCGAACGCGTTTCTTGGCGTCTGGCAGAAAAGGCAGCTGGCCTTTCGAACGCTGCTCCACGATCTGGTAAAGCGCCACGTGGATGCATTGGATAACTATAAAAAGGTACTCAAGGCCAGGGCCCTGCGTTCTGTCGCCAGTCTTGAGCAGTCGCCATTCGAGCTGATGATCGAGGCGCTGGCTGAAGATGCCGATCCAGAGATACTGGAACTCGCCAGGGAACAAGCTGATGACCTTAAACGAGAGCTGGCCAGTCTGATTGTTGAGCTGGACAAGGGCAGCAAGGCCTTTGCGTCTGTTCCTGAACTTGATGAGCGCAATGACAAGGCGCGCTTGGGCAGCCAACGAGCAAGTCTCGAAAACCGGTGCGCTCAGCAGACAGCGCAGCGCGAGGCCGACAAGGAGAAGCTGGACAAGATCAATGCAGCCGTGGCGGCGCTGGAAAGCAGGGAGTTGCAACTGGACCTCAGCAACTTGCTGCCATCTGCGGAACAGTTAAGTCAGCTCGCTGTCCCGGGGGGAAAAGCTAAGCTTGCCCTTGATGCAGCCATGCAAGCCATGCAAGACCTGGAAAAGCTAGACGGCCTGATTCAGGAAGGTATGCGCTATGCGGAATTGAAGCAGCAGCACCGCGACCTGGCTCGAGCGTTGCTCGAGCAGGAGAAGGCGTTGACTTCAATGCAGCGGGAGATGGCTGAAATCGATACTCAGCTGGAGGCGCTGGCCCAGGTGCCTGTACTGATGCAGCATCGCAGCGCGTGGCTTTCAGATGCGCAAAAATTGCGGCTTGTGCTGCAGGGTTTTTTAACGCGATTGCAGCGTATGCCTTTGCACAATGTGCCTGATATCAAGGCTGTCGCCCAAGTGTTCAACCAGTTGCTGTCGGTCAAGCAGCGCACGCTCGAGCACGTTGACCGGATAATCTGAAACCATGAGTTGGCCACTCTGGCCCGCCAGGGTGGCTGTATGTATCAAGGGGTAGGCATATGCATATACAGCCCTTACCAATGGCTGAGTCGATAGACTTGGAAAACCATGAAAAATGCGGAATGTTGGTCAAGTGCCTGCATGACATTGGACTGCATACTACGGATGCTTCAGCGCTGCCGTTTGCTCATGAAACGGTGTCACGGCTGGACCGTTACCTGGCGGTCGCTTTAGCACTACCAAGGACGCTGGAACAAACCACCAAATACCTGGATTATGGATTCTCGCCTGAGCCTGAATTGCACCCGTCACGGATGCTTGAGTTATTCATTATGCTCAGGTTGCATTCGATGGGCTGGCCAACCTTGCGAACCAAGTGCAAAGCCCTTGCCGGCGCTCTGGTTGTTCAGGCCGAGACTATTCGGGCCCATGGCATTGAAGTTGAAAGACTGGCCAGGACGATGCGTGGGCTTGGAGATGCTTCGCTGACATGGGAAGCCTTGAGTCAATTGCCACCGCTTGGCTTGAGCAAGGAGGACAAGCTGATCCTGACCTCAATGGCGTCGATGCTGGAGCAATTCCGCCTCGAGATCAGCCGTTTCGAGACGGCAACTGAGGCCGTTTACACAGGCTTTGAACGGTTTCGCGACGACGCCAGATTGAAGCTTATTCCCGTCGTGCAGGAAAAGGCCCGGGCGGTGCAGCGTCAATCCAGGCCGCGCTCCAAAATTGGATACGTTACAGACCATCCGCTCGGCGTCGCCAGTTATCAGGATGTCAAGCAATTGCTGGTGCAAATAGAGCAGCTGGACCAGGCCCTTTCCACCACCGTGGTGTCTTCGGGGAAGATGCATTCAGTCTGGCAAGCGATCGGTACTTATCTGGAGAGTTCGGCTAACCGTCTGAGAACTATCGACACTCAGCAGAGGCTGGCAATGTTCATGTTGTACTTCAAGTTGTTCATGTCGCAATGGGAAGGTATCCAGCGGCATGCAAACGCTACATTGACTGCATTTCGCTGACGAAGCCTGGCGGGCCTCCCGGCCCGCCAGCCGCCTCAGGCAAACAGCACTTTCGCCACATCGGCAAAGCGCTTGGCAAAATGCACGGTCAGGCCTTCGCGCAAGTAGTCTGGCAGCTCTTCGAAGTCTCCCCGGTTAGGCTCCGGCAAGATCAGCTCGAAAATCTTCTGCCGCCGCGCCGCGATCACTTTCTCGCGCACACCACCAATTGGTAGCACCTGCCCGGTCAGCGTCAGCTCGCCGGTCATTGCCACGCCTTTCTTTGGCGCCTGGTCACGGGCTAGCGACAGCAGGGCGCTGGCCATGGTTATGCCGGCGCTGGGACCATCCTTGGGGGTAGCCCCTTCGGGGACGTGCAGGTGGATGAACGCTTCGTTGAAGAAACCCGGGTCACCGCCGAACTGCTTGAGGTTGGAGCTGATGTAGCTGTAGGCGATTTCGGCAGACTCCTTCATCACGTCACCCAGTTTACCGGTGAGCTTGAAGCCGCGGTTGAGGGTGTGGATACGGGTGGCTTCGATCGGCAGCGTGGCGCCGCCCATGCTGGTCCAGGCCAGGCCGGTGATCACGCCTTTGCCGGCCAGCACCTGTTCGCTGCGGAATACCGGCATACCAAGCGCGGCTTCCAGGTCCTTGGTGCCGATCTTCAGCTTGGCCTCGGGGTTTTCCAGCAGCTTGACCACCGCCTTGCGCACCAGCTTGCCCAGTTGCTTTTCCAGCTGGCGTACACCAGCTTCGCGGGCATAGCCTTCGATGACCGCGCGCAAGGCGCTGTCGCTGATGGCGAGGCTGGTCTTGGCCACGCCCGCCTTGTCCAGTTGCTTGGGCCACAGGTGGCGCTTGGCAATCGCCAGCTTCTCCTCGGTGATATAGCCGGACAGGCGAATCACCTCCATGCGGTCGAGCAACGGCCCCGGAATCGAGTCGAGGGTGTTGGCGGTGCACACGAACAGCACCTTGGACAGGTCCAGGCGCAGGTCGAGGTAGTGATCGAGGAAGTCGACGTTCTGCTCCGGGTCGAGGGTTTCCAGCAGTGCCGACGCCGGGTCGCCCTGGTAGCTCTGGCCCATCTTGTCGATTTCATCGAGCATGATCACCGGGTTCATCACTTCGACGTCTTTCAGCGCCTGCACCAGCTTGCCAGGCTGTGCACCGATATAGGTGCGGCGATGGCCCTTGATCTCGGCTTCGTCGCGCATACCGCCCACGCTGAAGCGGTAGAATGGCCGGCCGAGCGATTCGGCGATGGACTTGCCGATACTGGTCTTGCCCACCCCGGGCGGGCCCACCAGCAGCACGATCGAGCCGCTGATCTCGCCTTTCCAGGCACCTACGGCAAGGAATTCGAGGATGCGTTCCTTGATGTCGTCGAGGCCGGCGTGGTGCTGGTCAAGGACTTTGCGCGCGTGCTTGAGGTCGAGCTTGTCGTTGCCGTATACGCCCCAGGGCAAGGCGGTTGCCCAGTCCAGATAATTGCGGGTGACGGCGTATTCGGGCGAGCCGGTTTCGAGGATGGCCAGCTTGCCCATTTCTTCATCGATGCGCCGGCGAGCCTGGTCCGGCAAGGTCTTGCCTTCCAGGCGCTGTTCGAACTGCTCGAGGTCGGCGCTACGGTCGTCCTTGGTCAGGCCCAGCTCCTGCTGAATGACCTTGAGTTGCTCCTTGAGGAAGAACTCGCGCTGGTGCTCGCCGATCTGGCGGTTGACCTCGGCCGAGATCTCGTTCTGCAGGCGCGCGACCTCGACTTCCTTGCGCAGCATCGGCAAGACCTTTTCCATGCGTTTGAGCATCGGCACGCAGTCGAGCACTTCCTGCAGCTGGCTGCCGGTGGCCGAGGTGAGCGCGGCGGCGAAGTCGGTAAGCGGCGATGGGTCGTTGGGGCTGAAGCGGTTGAGGTAGTTCTTCAGCTCTTCGCTGTACAGCGGGTTGAGCGGCAGCAGCTCCTTGATCGCATTGATCAGTGCCATGCCGTAGGCCTTGACCTCGTCGGTCGGCTCGGCCGGCTGGCGTGGGTATTCGACCTCGACCAGGTAGGGTGGCCGGTGGTGCTTGAGCCAGGTGCGGATGCGGACCCGGCTCAAGCCCTGGGCGACGAACTGCAGCTTGCCGTTCTCGCGGCTGGCATGGTGCACCTTCACCAGCGTGCCGTACTGCGGCAGGGCCGAGGTATCGAAGTGGCGGTGGTCTTCTGGCGGGGTGTCCATGAAGAACAGGGCCAGGCAATGGTCTGGCGACTTGGCCACCAGGTCGAGGGTTTCTGCCCAGGGTTCTTCATTGACGATGACCGGCAATACCTGGGCCGGGAAGAACGGGCGATTGTGGATCGGGATCACGTAGACCTTGTCCGGCAGCTGCTGGCCGGGCAGGGCGAGGGCGTGGCCGGTTTCGGCCTGGTGAGTGGTGTGTTCGACTTCGCTGTGTTCGTCGGGATGTTCCGGGAAATCCTGCTGGTCGCTCATGGGGCACCTGCGTGAATGACTATGGTGCTTAGATGGGGCGGGAAAGATGGGGTTTCAAGCTTCAAGCGTCACGCTTGCCGAGGCAAGAAAAAAGCGGGACCGTACAGGCCCCGCTTTCGTTCGTCGCTTGCCGCCTTGAAGCTTAGTCGGCGAGTTTGTAAGCGATGATGTAATCGCCCATGCGGGTGCCCAGCGAGCCATGCCCGCCGGCAGTCACCAGCACGTACTGCTTGCCATCCTTGCCGGTGTAGGTCATCGGCGTGGCCTGGCCACCCGCTGGCAGGCGGGCTTTCCACAGTTCCTTGCCGTTGTTCAGGTCATAGGCGCGCAGGTACTGGTCGAGGGTACCGCTGAGGAAGCCGACGCCACCGGCGGTGACGATCGAGCCGCCCATGCTCGGCACGCCAACCGGCAGGCCGATCGGTACCGGAGTGCTGTCGCGAGTGGTGCCGTTCTTGTGCTTCCACACCACCTTGTTGGTGAACAGGTCGATCGCGGCGACATAGCCCCAGGCCGGGGCCTGGCACGGTACGCCCAGCGGCGACATGAACGGGTGCATGATCACCGCGTAGGGAGCACCGGTGTTCGGCTGCACGCCGCTGGTCTCGCTTTCGCGCTTGCTGCCGGCGGCCACTTGCTCACGCGGGACCATCTTCGACACGAAGGCCATGTAGTTGGGCGAGGTGAACAGCAGCTGGCGTACCGGGTCGACCGACACGCTGCCCCAGTTGAAGACGCCGACGTTACCGGGATAGACCAGCGACCCTTGCTCGGACGGCGGGGTGTACTGGCCCTCGTAACGCAGCTCGCGGAACTGGATGCGGCACAGCATCTGGTCGAACGGCGTGGCGCCCCACATCGCCTGCTCGGTCAGCTCAGGGCCGAGCAGGTTGAGGTCGGAGCGGGCCTGGGTGGGCGAGGTGTGGTCGCCCTTGACCGCGCCTTGCGGGGTGGGGATTTCGCGGATCGGCACGATCGGCGTGCCGTCGCGACGGTCGAGCACGTACAGGCTGCCTTGCTTGGTCGGCACGATGATTGCCGGTTTCACGCCGTCATCGGTCTTCAGGTGAACCAGGGTCGGCTGGCTGCCGACGTCCATGTCCCACAGGTCGTGATGGGTGAACTGGTAGTTCCAGCGGGCCTTGCCGGTGGCCAGGTCCAGGGCGACCACGCCGGCGCTGTACTTCTCGGCGCCCGGGGTGCGGTTGGCGCCCCACTGGTCCGGGGTCTGGTTGCCCAGCGGCAGGTAGATCATGCCGAGGTCTTCGTCGACGCTGGCAATCGACCACATGTTCGCCGAATTGCGGCTGTACAGCTTGCCGGGGGCCAGCGGCTGGGTGTCGTCCGGGTTGTTGCTGTCCCAGTTCCACACCAGGTGGCCATCGTGTACGTCATAGGCGCGGATCACGCCGGATGGCTCGTTGGTCGACTCGTTGTCGGTGACGTGGCCACCGATGATCACCAGGTCGCGGGTGACTGCGGCCGGTGAAGTGGAGTAGTAGCCGCCAGCGGTGAACGGGCCGATGCCGGTGGTCAGGTCGATCGCGCCCTGGTTGGCGAAGCCTTCGCAGACCTTGCCGTTGTCGGCGTTGATGGCAATCAGGCGGGCGTCGGCGGTGGGCAGGTACAGGCGGCGTGGGCAGGCCTGGGCCACGGCCTGGCCGGCGTCGGTGATTTTCGGCGCAGGGCTGCCGTCGCGGCTGACATAGCGGTTCTCGTCATAGTACGACACGCCACGGCAGGTCATGTGGGCAAAGCCCTTGAAGGTGCCGACCGGGCTCTTCACCTGCGGGTCGTAGCGCCAGATTTCTGCGCCGGTGTCCGGGTCCAGCGCCAGCAGGCGGCTGTGCGCGGTGCAGGCATAGAGCATGCCGTTGACCTTCAACGGGGTGTTCTGGTTGGTCAGCTCCACCGGGTCGTTGTCGGTTGGCAAGTCCCCAGTGCGGATGCGCCAGGCCTCTTCCAGGCGGTAGGCGTTCTGCGGGGTGATCTGGCGCAGTGGCGAATAGCGGTCGCCATGTTCGGTGCGGCCATAGGCCTGCCAGTCGCCGTCGGGCATGGCCGGTGCGGCGCTGGCCATTTCGCTGCTGTCGCGCCCCAGTTCGCCGAACACCTCACCCGGGTGGGTGAACTGGCTGGCCAGCGCGCAAGCGCCGGAAGCGACCACCGCAACGCTGAGCAGCGCGGTGTTGGCCTTGCTGGCCGGGCCGATCAGCGGGCGTCGTGCCCATGGCAGCAGCAGCACCACGCCGATGGCAAACCAGATGGCCAGGCGCGGCACCAGCTGCCACCAGTCCAGGCCCACTTCGAGCAGGGCCCACACGGTGCTGCCCAGCAGTACCAGGCCGTACAGGCCCAGGGCAATGCGGCGTTGGGCCAGCAGCAGGATGCCCGCCAAGGCAAAGCCGATACCGGCGATCAGGTAGTACAGCGAGCCGCCCAGCTGGCTCAGCTTGATGCCGCCGGCCAGCAGGGCCAGGCCCATCAGCAACAGCAACGCACCAATCAGGCGCGGTAGCCAGCGGCTTCCAGTGTTGGCACCTTCAGTGCTCATCGTAGGTTCTCCGTCAGGTCAAAAAGGGGGTTAGAAACTGCTCTGGATCTTCAGGCCGCCGACCAGTGCGTCATCGACCTGCGACACCCCGCCCGGGTGGCGGATGTACTGCAGGTTGGGGCGTACCGTGAGCCAGTCGGCCAGATGGATGCCGTAGTAAAGTTCGGCGCTGTACTCGGTGTCCTGTACCGGCAGGAAACCGGGGTTGTCGTAGTCATCGAGGCCGGCGGCCTGGTTGGCCAGGCGGGCGTTCTTGCGGTAGGCAGGGTTGACGTGCACGCGCGCGAGGGCGAAACCGATGTCGTCCTTGGCGCGGGCGTCGAAGGGCCCTTTGAATACCAGTCCAGCCTGCACATAGTTGTCGATGGCATTGGTCTTCTTGTCGTGAACCGTGGCATTGGCGAACAGGCTCAGGCCACGCGACTGGTCGGACGCCAGCGAAGTCACCTGCTGCTGCGCACCGAGCCACACGCCGTGCTTGCTCGAGCTGCTGCGGTAGGCGGCGCCGCTGAGCGCTGCCGGCTGGCCGTTGTTGTCCTTGAGAACATCCTGTGCCTTGGCATTACTGTAGTAGTAGCCGGCGCGATATTCCCCTTTAAGGCCATTGACCCGTGGGCTCCACACCAGTTCGATCGGCATGACCGCACCCTGGGTACCGCTGCCGCTGAGCTTGAAGCCGTTGCCCGACTCGAGGTTGGAGGGGTTCTGCTCGAACACCCCGACCTGGGCATAAAGGGCGTCGTTGAGGTTGTAGCGCACGCGTAGCGCCCACTGGCTGACCGGCCAGTTGTACCAGATGCCACCGACCCAGTTGCCCACCTGCGAGCCGCAGAAGGCCAGGTTCTGGAAGTCGCAGGGGAAGCTGTTGAAGTCCTCGCCTTCGCCGAAACGGCCGAATTTCACGTCCAGCGCGCCGTCGAAGTATTTCTGCTTGATCCACATCTGGGTCAGCCGCCAGGTTTCGCCACGGCCCCAGACCTCCTGGGCCGAGGTGAAACCGCCGACGCGCGGGTCGTTGATGCGGTCGTTGCTGATGTTGTCGCCGTGGCGCTCGGTGATGGTCAGCTGGAATTCGCTGTCGTGCCAGCCAAGGATCTTCTCCAGGTCCAGGTGGCTGCCGAAGGTGAACTGGTCGCTATAGCGTGCGGTGCGATCATGGTCGTAGCCGCCGTGCAGGTTGCTGCCCATCTCGCCGGTGTAGCCGAGGGTGAAGTCGTAGCCTTTGTCCAGCAGTTCGCTGCGGGTGCCACCCCAATCGCCGAGCATCCATGGGGAGTCGCTGGCGAACATTTCACTGGCGCTGGCGGGGATCGCCAGGGCGCTGAGGGCAAGGCTGATGTAACAGGTTTTGGGCAGTTGGAACATGAGATAGCGCTATCTTCTGATTATTGAATAAACGGCAAGCGCATCGAAGGGCAGGGGCCCTCGATGGAAATGGCGACAGGATTGGTTGAATGAAGCGTTTCAGCTTGCGGCGCGGAGGATATAGGGGAAGTTGCAAGAAAAAAAGACAAATTGTCGCAGTGAATTATTCCCCAACAGGTAATAATCAGCTGCTCAGGCGCCTGCTCTACGGCCAATCGCCGGCAAGCCAGCTCCCACCGGGACTGCGCAGAGCTTGAGGCCGATGCGGTCGGGGTGGGAGCCTGGCTTGCTGGCGATCGGGGCGCAACGCGCCCCCGCTATTTCAGAAGCTGGTACGCAGCCCGACTTCCACGCTACGCCCAGGTGCCGGTGCGATATCGCGCAGGATCGAGCTGGCATAGCGCACGCTCTGGTCGGTCAGGTTCTCGCCGCGTACGAACGCCAGCCACTGGCTCTGGCCCATGTCGAAGCGGTAACCGACACTCGCCCCCAACGTGGTGTAGCCATCGGTGCTGGTTTCGTTGGCCGGCTTGCGGTGCTGCGCGGCAGCGTGCTGCACATCGACCCGCGCCTGCCAGCGGTCCAGCTCCCAGACCAGGCCGCTGTTCAGGCGCAGCGGGGCGATGCGTGGCAGCGGCTCGCCACTGTCGAGGTTTTTCGCCCGTGTGTAGTCGCCCGACAGTTCCAGGGCGAAGCTGCCGTAACGGTTTTCTACCAGTTGCCAGCGGTCCTGGGCTTCGATGCCGTAGAAGCGTGCGCGTACGCCCTGGTACTGGTATTCCGGGAAACCGTCGTGGTCATGATCGTGGTCGTGCCCATCCTCGTCATGATCGTGGTCATGCCCGCCCTCGCGAAGGTTGCCGGTGCCGATCAGGCCGATATAGTTGCGGAAGTGGCTGTAGAACACCCCGACGCTACCCTTGTGGGTACCGTTGTCGAAGCGCAGTGCCAGGTCTGTGGAGATGGCCTTTTCCTTGTTCAGGCCGGCATCGCCGACTTCAAAGGCACCGGTGGCCACGTGGGCGCCATTGGCATACAGCTCGTAGAAGGTCGGGGCACGCTCGGTGTAGCCAAGGCTGGCGGCCAGCGACCAGACCGGGTCGAGCTGGTACACCGCCCCTGAAGACAGGCTGAACGCGTTGAAGCTGCTGGCGCTGTCGGCCTCGGCGAAGTTTTCGCTGCCCTTGCCGTCCGGGTCCACGCGGGTGTGTTCCAGGCGTGCACCCAGGCTCAGGTTCAGGCGCTCGGTAGCTTGCCACTGCTCCAGCATGAACAGCGCCAGGCTGTCGGTGTCGGTGTGCGGGACGAAGGCTTCCTCGCCCAGGGCGGAGAACTGGTTGCGGCTGAGCTGCGCGCCAACCACGCCTTCCACGGGCCCGAGCGGCTGGTGACGGGCTTCGACGCGGGCCTCATAGCCCTTGTTCCTGAAGGTGGTATGAACCTCGCCTTGTTCAATTTCCCGGTGCTCGTAATCGGTGTAGCCAGCATCGACCTTGACCGAAGTAAACGGGCCGTCCAGGTCACGCAATTCGGAAGCGAAGGCGTAATGGTCCTGCTTCATGTCCAGGCGCACGCCGGGCTCGGCCACGGAGCCATAGTTGCTGTCGTAGCGGCTATACGACAGGCCGGTGTAACCGTGCTCCCAATGGTAGGCCCCTCCCAGCGCACCACCCTCCTGGCGGCCGTCGCTGTTGTCCAGGCGGTGCTTGCTGCCCGGCTCGTCGGCGTCGCGGACCTTGGCACTGCGGGCATAACCAGGGATTCGCAGGTCATTGAACTGGCGGCTGTTGGCATCCAGGTGCAGGGCGAAGGCACCGTTGCCAGCCTCCAGTTTGCCGGCGCTGCTGCGGGTGGTGTCGGCGCCGCCGTAGCGCAGTTCACCGGCACCGTGGATGCCGTCGATGGGAGCGTCCGGAATGCGATTGTCGAGCGTGTTGACCACGCCACCGATTGCGTTACCTCCGTAGAGCAGGGCGGCCGGACCGCGAACGATCTCGACCCGGTCGACGGTGACCGGGTCCAGCGGCACGGCATGGTCGTAGGACAGCGACGAAGCATCCAGGGCGCCGACACCATTGCGCAGGATGCGAATGCGGTCGCCATCCAGGCCACGGATGACCGGGCGGCTGGCGCCTGGGCCAAACCAGGTAGAGGCGACACCGGGCTGTTTGTTCAGGGTTTCGCCGAGGCTGCCGTGCTGCTGTTGCAGCAGGTCGTCGCCTTCCAGCACGGTACTGGGAGTCGCCAGCTGGCGGTTGCCCAGTGGATTGGCGGTGATGACCTGAGGTTCGAGTTCCACGGCCTGGCTGGGCGAGGCGCTCAGCCAGAGTGCGACGGCGAGGGGCGAGAGGCGCAGCGGTGTGTACAGCATGGGGATGGGGCGTTCCTTGGCAGGTGCTTATGTAATGTTACAACATAACATGTTCATTTCAGCACAAAGTTTTCCTGCCTGGCCAGCGGTTTCTCTGTTGATACGGCTGATCCCACCCACCGCTACACTCGTGTAAGGTGCGCATCTTTCCTACGGAGCACTGGCATGAGCACGGCCCAACACAACGCGCTGCACGGCAAGACCCTTGAGCAGATCCTCACTGAACTGGTGGCGCACTACCAATGGCAGGGCCTGGCCGAGCGCGTCGATGTGCGTTGTTTCAAGAGCAACCCGAGCATCAAGTCGAGCCTGACCTTCCTGCGCAAGACGCCATGGGCGCGGGAAAAGGTGGAGCAGCTGTACGTGAAACTGCAGCGCAACGCCTGACATGCCCCGCCGTCCCTGGTTGACCGGCATCGCCGTGCTGGGCTGGTTCGGCCTGACGGTGCAGGTGTACCTGGTACTGCTGGCGCGTTGGCAGGAACAGGCCAGCCTGATTGGCGGCCTGATCAACGTATTCGGCTACTTCACCGTGTTGACCAACACCCTGGCGGCGACAGTGCTGAGTTATGCGGCGTTTGGTCGGGACGGGGCTGGCAAGCGCTTCTTTCTCTCGCCGTCAGTAAGTTCGGCGGTGGCCACCAGCATCGTGCTGGTGGCGCTGGCCTACAGTGTGTTACTGCGCCATCTGTGGCAACCGCAGGGCTGGCAGTGGCTGGCGGACGAGTTGCTGCACGATGTTATGCCGGTGCTGTTTGCCTTGTACTGGTGGGTCGAAACACCCAAGGGCATGCTGCGGTTATGGCACCTGGCGGCATGGGCGCTGTACCCGATGGTGTATTTCGCCTATGCGCTATGGCGGGGCAGCGAGATAGGCGTGTATGCCTACCCGTTCATCGACGTAGCAAGCCTGGGATATGCGCAAGTGTTACGCAATGCCCTGGGGATGCTGGCGGGATTCTGGGGGATCGGGCTGGTGCTGCTGGGGCTGGATAGGTGGGCTATGAGACGTTTACGCGTTCAATTGTAGGAGCGGCCTCGTGTCGCGATGGGGCGCATAGCGGCCCCTGTCTCCAACTTCGCCGTTGATGTTGCCGGGGCCGCTTTGCGACCCCTTTCGCGACACACGGCCGCTCCTACAAGTCCGCAGTCCCATCGGCACGCCAGTAGGCTGCGGCTTTCAGCGCATTTTCCGGCAGCCCCTTTTCCAGCAACAGCGCCTTGGCCTGGCGGGTGAGGGCCTTTTCCAGTGCCACCCAGCCGTACAAGCGGCCTTGCGGCAAGCTCAGGTTGTTCACCAAGGCCAGCAGGTCTTCCTGGTGCCGACGTACCCAGATCACCTCCACCTGTGCCTTGCTCGGCAGCGGCTGGCGTTCCTGTTCATCTTCGATCTGGATGATCGCCAGCACCTGGCGGCCTGCGGGTAATTCCTCCAACCGGCGGCCAATGGCCGGGATGGCGGTTTCGTCGCCGATCAGCACGTAGCTGTCGAAGATATCCGGCACCACCGTCGACGCCCGCGGCCCGGCGATGTACAGGGTTTGCCCTGGTGTGGCCTGGGCAGCCCAGGTGGAGGCAGGGCCATCGCCGTGCAATACGAAATCGATGTCCAGTTCGTTGGCCACCAGGTCGACGCGCCGTGGCGTGTACTCGCGCATGGTCGGCCGTGCGCCACCGTCTTTGCCCAGGTTACCGGCCTCGAGGGTCTGCTGCTGCTCGGGCGTTTCAGCGAATAACAGCTTGATATGGTCGTCGCTGCCCACACTGGTGAAACCTTGCAGCTCGACCCCGCCCAAGGTGATGCGGCGCATGCGCGGGGTCAGCTCGGAGACCCGTACCACCTGCAGGCGGCGTTGGCGGATCTCATGGTTGACGCGGTGGATGGTGTCATTCATGGGGTGTCTCCCTGACGGGCTCGCTCGGCCCGGAAGCGATGGCCTTGGCGGCATGATTGAGCAGATCGCGAACCCGCTCGATTTCTTCCGCGGTCCAGCGGCCACTGTGCATGTGCAGTGCGTGGCGCAAGTTGCCGACCGCTTCATGGATTTCTGGCGGGCGGTCGTGGCCGCGCAGGGCCCGTTTGCTGACCTCGATGCGCATGCGCACGCCGTCCAGGGCGACGGCCTGTTTGGCCAGGGCGGTGCGGCCGGCATCGGTGATGACATAGAGGCGTTTGCTGCCCTGCGCTTGGCCGCTGATCAGTTCGGCCTCCTCGAGGAAGTTCAACGTGGGGTAGATAACCCCGGGGCTGGGGCTGTAGCTGCCATCGAACAGGTTCTCGATCTGGCGGATCAGGTCGTAGCCATGGCCGGGTTGTTCGGCGAGCAAAGCCAGCATCAGCAGCTTGAGGTCGCCGGGGGCGAATACGCGTGGGCCGCGTTCGCCGCGGCCAGGGCGCCGCTCGAAGGGGTCGTGGGAAGGATGTTCGCGCATGGGGACAAGTCTCCGTCGTTGGCGATATATCGTAAGATATTACTCAAGATATATCTAAAGACAAGCCCACAATTGCGGGTGATTATCATCTAGTTTTTCGATGCGTCCTCTGTCGGTTTGCCGGCCTGCGCCGCCATCTGTGGCGGTTTGCACTCATTCGAATTGCCCGGCTGCAGGTAGGGCATGAGGATCGGGGCCATGCCCTTGAGCACTTGCACCGGTAGCGCCGAGGTGAACGTGAAGGCTTCCGCCGAGCGCCCAGGTACGAACGCGGTCAAGGTGCCGAAGTGGTTGTCACCCAGGAAGAACACGAAGGTAGCGGTACGGTTCAACGAGCGTGAGCCGATCAGGCGGCCACCGGCGCCGAAGCTTTCGATGCGGTTGTCGCCGGTACCGGTCTTGCCGCCCATGACCAGTGGCGTGCCGTCCTGCAGCTTGAAACTGCCGGAAATACGCCGCGCAGTGCCCGCATCCACCACTTGCGACATGGCGCCCTTGAGTGCGCGTGCCACCTCGACCGGCAGAATCCGCACGCCGCGGTCCGGGTCGCTGACCAGTTTGGTCTCGTACGGCGTGTTGGCGGCAAAATGCAGGGTGTCGATGCGCAAGGTCGGCAGGCGCACGCCGTCGTTCTGGATGATCCCAACCAGTTCCGAGAGGGCGGCGGGGCGGTCGCCCGAGCTACCGATGGCGGTGGCCAGCGAGGGCACCAGGTGGTCGAATGGATAGCCCACACGCTTCCAGCGCTGGTGAATGTCGAGGAACGCTTCGATCTCGACCATGGTACGAATGCGGCTGTCACGCGCGCCCTGGTGGCGGCTCTTGAACAACCAGCCGTATACCTCCTGGCGTTCGAAGCGGCTGGCGTTGACCATTTCGCTCAACGTCGAGCCAGGGTTCTTCAGCAGGTAACCGAGCAGCCACAGGTCCAGCGGGTGGACCTTGGCAATGTAGCCCTGGTCCGGCAGGTCATACTTGCCGGGCCCGTAGGCGTCGTACATCTCCGACAGCCGGCCGTCGGTCAGTTTGCCCAGGGCAACCTTGTCACCCTTGAGGTGGGCGCGGACGAAGGCGTTGAAGGTTTCCTGCCCGGCCTCGGGGAACAGGTAGCGGTGCACCGCTGCCAGCCGTTGCGGGGTCACGCGCATGCTGTCGAGGAAGGTGTCCAGGCGCTGCTGCGAGGTCTTGCGCTGGTATTTCTTCCAGAAGCGCATCAGGTAGTTGGTGCCTTCCTTGTCGGCGAAGCGGGCCAGGTATTCCTGGCGGCGCGGGTCGCTGTCGTCCTTGAGCAACGGCAGGCGGTTGTACGGCTGCTGGTAGGTGACGTAGCGCACCAGGTCGCGCATCAGGCGGATGAACGGCAGGTTGATCGACTCACGCAAGGCGTCCTTGAGGGTCGGGTTGCGGTTGTTGTCCTCCTTGCGGAAGTTGTTGAACACATGCATGCCGCCGCCGGTGAAGAAGGCCTCGCCGGTGTTGGCCGAATACTTGCGCTCCAGCGCGGCATCGAGCATGGCGTCAAGGCTCTGGTTCTTGCTGTTCTGCGCCAGCCATTCCAGCGACCATTGGGTGATGCGGTCGAGTTCGGCGACTTCGACTTTCTTCAGCTCGGCGGCAGGCTTGCCGGCGTATTTGTCGTGCAGCTCGGCGATGATTTCCAGGTAGGTGGTGAGCACCCGCAGTTTGGCGGTGGAGCCCAGCTCCAGCTTGCTGCCTTCGTTGATGTCGAAGGGCTGGTCGGTGCTGTCGGTTTGCACGCGTACCCGCGAGCCATCGGCGGTGCGCTCGAACAAGGTAAAGCTGTAGCTCACCTGGTCGGTGGTCTTGGCCGTCAGCAGGCGCTCGCCGATCAGGCCGATCTGCGCGGCGAACGCTGGGTCGGCAAGGTTTTTCAGGTACTGGCTGACTTGCACCTGGAGGTCGGCCTGCAGGGTGCTGGTGGCCGACAGGTCGAGGCGGTCGAGGTCGTACAGCGGGCGGTTGAGCATCGCCGCCAGGCGGTTGCGCGCCAGGCTGATGCCCTTGTTGGTGACGATCGGCACGATGGTCGGTTGCGCCACCCAGTCGCGGTACACCGCTTTGCTGGCCAGCGCGGCGTTGGCCAGCGGCTGGTCGATGACCTTGTTGGCGGCCAGCACGCGAATGTGCGCATCGGTCAGTTCCGCCAGTTCGACCCGCCCCTTGGACAGGTAGTGCGAGGGGCGGCGCTGGGCAATCATCAGTGACAGCACCTGGCGCAGGGCCAGGCCGCGCGTGGCCATGCTTTCGGGGTCGCTGGCGGTGGCGGTCAGGGCCTGGTTGACCTGGTCGAAATCGGCGCCGTACCAAACCCGCAGGCCTTCGGCCATGCCATGCACCTCGCCATGCCCAGGCACGGCCGACAGCGGCACGCTGTTGAGGTAGTCACGCACGATACGCTGGCGTGCCTCGGTGGTGTCGGGGCCGCCCTGGTAGGCGCGCACGCTGGCAGAAATCATCTGGCGGATCTTTTCGGCGCCCGATACCGTCAGGCCGTCCGGTGAGTGCCGGTACTTTTCCAGCTGCGTGGCCAGGGTACTGCCGCCCGCAGACTGGCCGGGCAGGGCCAGGTATTTGGCCACCTGGCTGTAGGCCGCCTTGGCGAAGCGCGGCCAGTCCACGGCCGGGTTGTTGCGTGGGTCCTTGGTGTCGAGCAGGTCGCGGTTCTCGATGAACAGCAGGCTGTTGACCATCACTGGCGGGATCGATGCGAAGTCCGGATACAGGTGTTGCGGGTACTTGTACTGGTACAACATGTCGCCGCGGCAGTCGGTAATCGACAGCCCCGCCTGGATTTTCTCGATGTAGGGGGCAAACAGCCCATGCTCGACATAATTCATCAGCGCCGGCGAGAAGCGCACCTGCTCGCTGATCAGGTAGTCGCGCTTGAGCAGGCGCGGCAGGAATTCACCCAGGGCGCTGTAGCCCAGGCGTTTGTCGAACGGACCCTCACCGGGGTAGATGATGGCATCGCTGGGGCCTGGCTGCAGCGAGTAGGTGAGGGTGGTGGCCAGCTTGCTGAATTCCCGCGATTGCAGGTTGGAAGTGCGGAACTCGTCATACGCAGCGAAGCCGATGGCCACCAGCGCCACCAGCAGGATGAGCATGATCAGCCGCCACCACAGCCGACGTTGGCGGGGTGATTTGGGTTGTGGCGTCTCGGCCGGAGGTAGGTCGGGTGCTTCCGTTCTGGTTGGTTCCGATTGCCACAGTGCGCCCATAATCTTCTATCCGGCCAGGTATTTTCGTCTTGCTTGTCTGAAGCTTAGACGTTGAGCGGGGCAGGTGAAAAATTTGTAAGAAGCCGAGAGGGCTATGCGGCTTTGGTGTGGGTTTCTTCGCCCGGCGATGTTGCTATGGTGCCGCTGCGGTTTTCAGGGCCGCTGCGTGCGCCCGGAAATCTCGCTGATTATTCCGCTATATACAGCGACAATCCCTGCAACGGTGTTCCTATACTGCTTGCCCCTTCGCCCAGCCGGACGCTCTATTCCGGCGCTCGGACCGGCCCACGAGGCCAGTTCGGCAAGCCGACGCCAGGTCTATCGGCCTGGCCGGTGCTGCACGAAGGTCAAATCCAATAACAAAACGAGGTTGTATTGCTATGCCAGTCGGCAACCATCCTGCCCACGGCCAGGCCATTGAAGGCGGCCCGCTCAAGCGTGAACTGGGCGAACGACATATCCGCCTGATGGCGCTGGGCGCCTGTATCGGTGTCGGTCTTTTCCTCGGTTCGGCCAAGGCCATCGAAATGGCCGGCCCGGCCATCATGCTGTCCTACATCATCGGTGGCCTGGCCATCCTGGTGATCATGCGCGCCCTTGGCGAAATGGCCGTGCACAATCCTGTCGCCGGCTCGTTCAGCCGCTACGCCCAGGACTACCTCGGCCCGCTGGCGGGTTTCCTTACTGGCTGGAACTACTGGTTCCTGTGGCTGGTGACCTGTGTTGCGGAGATTACCGCGGTAGCCATCTACATGGGTATCTGGTTCCCCGACGTACCGCGCTGGATCTGGGCCCTGGCGGCGCTGGGCAGCATGGGCGCGGTCAACCTGGTGGCGGTGAAGGCGTTCGGTGAATTCGAATTCTGGTTCGCCCTGATCAAGATCGTCACCATCATCGCCATGGTCCTGGGTGGCATTGGCATCATTGCCTTCGGCCTGGGCAATGACGGCGTAGCGGTGGGTATCTCCAACCTGTGGAGCAACGGCGGCTTCATGCCCAACGGCGTCACCGGCGTGCTGATGTCGCTGCAGATGGTGATGTTCGCCTACCTGGGCGTGGAAATGATCGGCTTGACCGCAGGTGAAGCACGCAACCCGCAGAAGACCATTCCGCACGCCATCGGCTCGGTGTTCTGGCGCATCCTGCTGTTCTACGTCGGTGCGCTGTTCGTGATCCTGTCGATCTACCCGTGGAACGAAATCGGCAGCCAGGGCAGCCCGTTCGTCATGACCTTCGAACGCCTCGGTATCAAGACCGCCGCCGGCATCATCAACTTCGTGGTGATTACCGCCGCGCTGTCCTCGTGCAACGGCGGCATCTTCAGCACCGGGCGCATGCTCTACAGCCTGGCGCAGAACGGCCAGGCCCCGGCGGCCTTCGCCCGTACCTCGAAGAACGGCGTGCCGCGCAATGCACTGCTGCTGTCGATCGGCGCGCTGCTGCTGGGCGTGCTGGCCAACTATCTGGTGCCGGAGAAGGTCTTTGTCTGGGTCACTTCGATTGCCACCTTCGGCGCGATCTGGACCTGGGTGATGATCCTCCTCGCGCAGCTGAAGTTCCGCGCCGGCCTCAGCAGCGCCGAGCGCAAGGCACTGAAGTACCGCATGTGGCTGTGGCCGCTGAGCTCCTACCTGGCGCTGGCCTTCCTGGTGCTGGTGGTCGGCCTGATGGCGTACTTCGAAGATACCCGCGTGGCGCTGTATATCGGCCCGGCGTTCCTGGTTCTGCTGACGGTGCTGTATTACACGTTGCGCCTGGCTCCGCGTGACAAGCAAGCAGCAGCCACTGCGGCCTGACAACGACGTCCCGCTCACACAACATCGCCTGGCACGAGGGTTTGCACGCGTGCCAGGCATGTTGATCACCCGTCTGTCCGGCGGCTTGAGCGTGCGTTGACCCGCTGCGTCAACTGGTATTTTTGTCAGTAGTGCGCCGTCCTGGCTTCATCTAAGTTGGCCTTCAGTCCAAACGTGAAGGCCTGAGCCATGGCTGCGTTTTTCAAGTACCTGCTTGTGGGCGTGTGCAACACCGCCATCCATGCAGCAGTGTTCATCAGCATGCTGGCGCTTGGCGGCGATCAGGCCGTGAGCAACCTGGTCGCCTTCACCGTGGCGCTGTCATTTTCGTTTCTGGCCAATGCCAGGTTCACCTTCCGGGTACCCCTGTCACTGTCGCGCTACCTGTGGTTCGTGGCAGGGATGGGCAGCCTCAGCGTGTCGCTGGGCTATCTCGGCGATCGTCTCGGCTGGCAGCCAATGGTTACGGTAACGCTGTTCTCTTTGCTCAGCCTGGTGCTGGGCTTCCTGTTCTCGCGGTGGGTCTTCAGGGAGAAGCGCGGATGGATATTTCGCTGATCGTACCGGTATTCAATGAGGAAAAGACGATCAGGCCGTTTTATGACGCCGTTCGCCAGGCGCTGGCCAATGAGGCCGATCAGGTCGAACTGGTTTTCATCAATGATGGCAGCCAGGATGGAACCGAACGGCAGATTCGCCAACTGATCGCGGGTGACCCTGATGTTTCACTGATCGACCTGTCACGCAACTTCGGCAAGGAAGCCGCGCTGTTCGCCGGGCTGGATCAAGCCAATGGCGATGCCGTCATTCCAATCGACGTCGACTTGCAGGACCCGATCGAGGTCATTCCACAGCTGATCGAACAATGGCGGGCAGGCTTCGATGTGGTACTTGCCAAACGCCGTGACCGCTCGTGTGACAGCTACTTGAAGCGTTTTACCGCAGCGATTTTCTACTTCCTGCTGAACCGCATATCGCAGATTCGCATCGAGGAAAATGTCGGTGACTTTCGCTTGCTCGACCGTAAAGTCGTGGACGTGATCCGGTCCATGCCCGAACAGCAACTGTTCATGAAGGGCGTGTTGTCCTGGCCAGGGTTCAGCACCGCAGTGGTCGAGTACGAACGTTCTTCGCGAACGCAAGGAAAGAGCCGTTTCAATGGTTGGAAACTGTGGAATCTGGCGCTGGACGGGATTACCTCGTTCAGTACCGTACCATTGCGACTGTGGACTTATGTCGGGGGGCTAGTTGCGTTACTTGCGCTGGCCTCGGCGGCATACCAGGTGCTGGAAAAATGGCTGTTTGGCAGCCCGGTGCCGGGATACCCATCATCGATGACTGCCATTCTTTTCCTCGGCGGCGTACAACTGATCGGCATCGGCGTGTTGGGTGAGTACATCGGGCGCATCTACATGGAGTCCAAGCATCGACCGCGCTATGTCATCCGCGCCGTGGCGGGTCGCCGTAGAACGCAACAGGAGCGGCCGGTCTGCAAGGGGAATTGATATACCATTGCTTCACAGGTCCAGGGTTAGTGCAGCGCTTACCTGACATCTGGACGCTGAAAGAACAGCTCATGGGTGGACAGGCTCGAGCCACATTGTTCGTCCAGGCAATACCGCAGGGGGCTTTCTCGCCCATGTGCTGGCTGCAGTGGCCTATCGCTGGCAAGCTACCAGGGCGGTACAGCAAAAGGCGCTCACAACTTGTCTCGCAGCAATATCTGCCGCCAGCCTTGCTGTTCCTGGGCCGGCGCCTCGACCAGGAACGAATAGCGTCCGGCCACCCGCACCGCCACCGGCACCCCATCGCGATACAATAGGCGGTTGCCAGTGACCGCCGGTACCTTCGCTCCCGGCAACAACGACCCGATCAGGTTCAATGGGTCACTGGCACTCACTGCCACCAGCGCCCCGTCTCGCTCACGCCGCCGTACCTGTCGCAGCAGGCCCACCGCTTCCGGCAAGGCGAATTGTTCACCCGCCAGCCCGGCAATGAAGCGCCCGCCACGAATCTCGCCGCGCGCCTCCAGCCGGTGGTAGCAGCGCAGCAGTTCGCGCCACGGCGGCAGCACGTCACTTTCGCGCTCAAGCAGCCGCCAGCACACCACGCCATAGCGTCTCAGCAGGGCCCGGGCGATGTGCTCCAGGCGCTGGCTGTCGTCCACCGCCCCCCGGCGCAACAAGGCCCAGCGCCCGGCATGGGCCATGCTGCTGAGCAGCGGCGGGTGGCCACGGCGGCTGTTGCGGGAGGTACGTTTCGCCGCCGGGGTGATCAGGCTGCGCAGGCCGGCGAAACTGTCGGCCCCCACGAGGCCGGCGCCTACCAGCTCTTGCAAGGCCGTTTCCAGTTCGCTGGGCAGCAGGTGGGCGTCGTGGGCCAGTTCGTCGAAGAACAGCGCGCCCTGTGCCTGCAGCACCTCGTGTACGCGCTGCGCCCGCGGGCCAAGGCTGTCGAGCGCGGGCACCGGGGCAAGGCTGCGCCACACATTCAGGTACTCGCGCGGTAGCAGCACCAGCGGGGTGCTGGACAAGGTACTGCTCGACACCGTGGTGGCCAGGCGGCTCCAGGCAAACTGCCCACTGCGACAGGCATCGTCGAGCCAGTGCGGGCTGTAGTCCTGGATGCGTGCCGGCAGCAGCTCGGCTTCCCAGGCGCCGGCAGCACTCGGAAAGCCTTGTAACTGGCCCAGTACCTCGGCCACGGCTTGCGGCCCGCGCAGGCGCTGCTCAGCGGCCAGGTGCTGCCAGTCGAACAGGAAGCGCATGAAGTCCTGCAGGCTGACCGGCTCGATTTCCCGGCGCAGGCGTTTGACCGTGTAGCGGTGGATGCGCGCCAGCAAATGGCGCTCGCACCATTGCAGTTCGCCCGCGCCAGGGCTGAAATGCCCGCGCAGTACATAGCCTTCGGCTTCCAGGCGGGCCAGCGCCTGTTCGATCGCCGCTAGCGGCTTGCCCAGCGGTGCGGCTATCTGTGCCTGGGTCAGCGGGCCATGGCCACTGAGGCGGGCGCGCAGCAGCTCGACCAGCGCAGTATCCGGCTCGCTGGCCTGATCGAAGCCTGGCAAGACCGGCAGCGCAGGGCGCAGACGGGCGCCGGGGTACAGCAACTGAAACAGGCTCAAGCGCTCACGCGCCAGCCACAGCCCTTCATCCACCAGGCACATGGCGCGCCCGGCGTTGGCCAACTGGCGCAGCAGCATGTCCCAGCTGACATTGCCTTGCACTTCCGCCTGGCTGATGGCCCCCAGCCCCATCAACGCTTCATGCATTTCGTCGGCATTACCTGGTTGCGGCCAGGCTTCAGCAGCGACAGCAGCAATGGCATCGGCATCCAGCGCGCCGAGGTCGTCGCCGTTGTGCACGTCGCTCCAGCGCCGGTTGAGTACCGCCTGGGTGCGCCGTTCTTCCAGTGGCGCGTCATCCAGGAAGGCATACGGGCGGGCGTTGAGAATGGCTGCAGCCAGCGGTGAAGGGGCTGGCAGGTCACGGCACAGCAGGCGCACCGCACCGCTTTCCATGCGCCGCAGCAGCGCCAGCCAGCCTTCGCTGTCCATCGCTTCGTGCAGGCAGTCGTCCAGGGTTTGTTCGACCAGTGGGTGATCGGGAATCTGCCGCTCGCCGACGAGGTTTTCCAGGCAGGCGATCTGGTCGGGGAACACCGCCGCCACCAGGTCTTCGCTTTTTATCCGCTGGACCTGTGGCGCCACCTTGCGCCCGCCGATGAAGCGCGGCAAGGCCATGGCCACGCTGGCGTTCCAGCGCCAGCGCACGCCGAACAACGGCGCATCGAGCAAGGCCTGGACGAGGATCGGCTCGGCGCTGCGGCTGTTCAGGTAGCGCCACACCTCGTCCAGTTCGAAACTGTGGCTGGTGGACAGCGACAGCACGATGGCGTCCTCGCTGGCCGCTGCCTGCAACTCGAAATTGAAGGTACGGCAGAAGCGCTTGCGCAGGGCCAGGCCCCAGGCGCGGTTGATGCGGCTGCCGTAGGGTGAATGGATGATCAGCTGGGTGCCGCCGGACTCATCGAAGAAGCGCTCCATCACCAGGGTTTCCTGCGAGGGCAGGGCGCCGAGCACTTCACGGGTGCGGGCCAGGTAGTCCAGCAATTGGCTGGCGCTGTCCTGGCCCAGTTCGAAGGTTTCCTGCAACCACGCCAGCACCTCGGCCAGGTTGCCGCCGGCCTGCGCCAGGTGCTGATCGATCTGCGCCTGTAGCCGCGCCACTGCGGCAGACAGCTCGTCGCTGCGCCCTGGCGCCTCGCCCAACCAGAACGGAATGGTCGGCGGCAGGCCATGTGCATCTTCCACCCGCACCCGGCCCGGTTCCACGCGCAGGATGCGATAGGAGGCGTTACCCAGCTGGAAGATATCGCCGGCGATGCTCTCCACGGCAAAGTCTTCGTTGACGCTGCCGATGTTCAGCGCCTGTGGCTCGAGCAACACGGTGTAGTCGGCGTTGTCGGGAATGGTGCCGCCACTGGTCAGCGCGGTCAGCTGGCTGCCCCGGCGGCCACGCAAGGTACCGCTGACCGCGTCGCGGTGCAGGTAGGCACTGCGCACGCCCTGGCGGCCGTTATAGCCTTCGGCGAGCATGCGTAGCAGGGCCTGGTAGTGTTGCAGGTCGAGTTCGGCGTAGGGCGTGGCCTGGCGCAGGCAGTCGTACAGGGCCTGTTCGGGCCACGCCTGGTTGCTGGCCTCGGCAACGATCTGCTGGGCCAGGACGTCCAGTGGCGCCCTGGGAATGTGCAGTTCATCCAGCTCGCCGCGGCGGACGCAATCGAGCAGGGCTACGCATTCGATCAGGTCGTCGCGCGAGGTCGGGAACAGGCGCCCCTTGGGCACGCCGTCGACCTGGTGGCCGGCGCGGCCAACCCGCTGCAGGAAGGCGGCGATCGAACCTGGCGAGGCTATCTGGCAGACCAGGTCGATATCGCCGATGTCGATGCCCAGCTCCAGTGATGCGGTGGCTACCAGCACCTGCAACTGGCCATTTTTCAGGCGTTGCTCGGCATCCAGGCGCAGTTCCTTGGCCAGGCTGCCATGGTGCGCGGCCACCGCCTCCTTGCCCAGGCGATCGCTGAGGTGGCGAGTGATGCGCTCGGCCAGGCGCCGGGTGTTGACGAACACCAGGGTGGTACGGTGTGCCCTTGCCAATTCGGCCAGGCGGTCGTAGACCAGGCCCCAGACATCGGTGGCCATCACTGCGCCAAGCGGTACCGGCGGCACTTCGATGGCCAGGTCGCGCTGCCGTGCATGGCCGACGTCGACGATCGCGCAGGGGCGCCCGCTGCCTACCAGAAATTGCGCCACCCGCTCGACCGGGCGCTGTGTGGCCGACAGGCCGATACGCCGCAGCGGCTGGTTGCACAGGGCCTGCAGGCGTTCCAGGGTCAATGCCAGATGGGCGCCGCGCTTGTTGCCGGCCAGGGCATGGATTTCATCGACGATCACCGTGTGCACACTGGCCAGGCCTTCACGGCCCGAAGCCGAACCCATCAGCACATAGAGCGATTCGGGTGTGGTTACCAGGATGTGCGGTGCCAGCTTGCGCATGGCGGCGCGTTCCTTTTGTGGCGTGTCGCCGGTGCGCACGGCCGTGGTGATGCGTGGCGCGCTCAGGCCCTGTTCGGCCAACGCCTGGCTGATGCCTTCAAGCGGCGCCTGCAGGTTCAGGCGAATATCGTTGGACAGCGCCTTGAGCGGCGAAACGTAGATCACCTGGGTTTGTGCAGGCGGCTCGCCCTGCTGCTCCAGGCCTTGGCGGAACAGTTCGTCGAGCACGGCCAGAAAGGCGCTGAGGGTCTTGCCCGAGCCGGTCGGTGCCGCCAGCAACAGCGACTGGCCAGCGTGAATCAGCGGCCAGGCACGGGCCTGGGCGTCGGTCACCGTGGCGAAGTGGCGACGGAACCAGGTGCGCACGGCGGGGTGGAACAGCTCGAGCACCGGGTGCTGTTTGGCGGGCAGGTTCATGGGATGGTTATGGCGGGTGTGGGGCGGCTTGGCAAGGGGCCGTTCGTCTGGCGGTTGCCACCTGTGCCGGCCCTTTGGCGTACAGGAAGGACTGGCCTTGTCAGGCCAATGAGCCCATGGGATCCTGCCCGGCTATTGATTCAAGGGAGCCGAACCCATGCCCAACACCATCCGCATCGCCGCCGCCCTGCTGATCGACGCCCAGGGCCGTACCCTACTGGTGCGCAAGCGTGGTACCCAGGCGTTCATGCAGCCCGGTGGCAAGATCGATGCCGGTGAGTCGCCGGTCGAGGCGTTGGTGCGCGAGCTGCATGAGGAACTCGGCCTGCGTGTCGACCCGGCCCAGGCACTGCACCTGGGCCAATTCAGCGCCCCGGCCGCCAATGAGCCGGGCTTTCAGGTGCAGGCCCAACTGTTCCGTGTCGACTGCGTTGCAGCCGTGGCCCCGGCTGCGGAAATCGAAGAGGTGGTATGGCTGAGCGCCGAGCAGACGCCCGCCATGCACTTGGCACCCTTGACCCGCGACCTGATCCTGCCGTTGTACTACCAGGCGCTCAGCGCACCGCGCTGACCCCATCGAGGGTGGCGAACGAGGTGTCCTTGGCCGTCAACAGGAAGTCGCGCATGTACGGCGCATCCAGCATATCGGTGCGCACTGCGGCATAAAGCGTGGCGAACAGGCCTTTCTCGCCCAGGCGCTTGCCCTTGACGTAGCCGCGCGAGCTGTATTCATGCAGCGCCCAGTGTGGCATGCCGCACACACCACGGCCGCTGGCCACCAGTTGCATCATCATCACCGTCAGCTCCGAAGTGCGTACGGCGGCCGGCTCGATGTCGGCGGGCTCCAGGAAACGGGTAAAGATATCCAGGCGGTCACGTTCTACCGGGTAGGTGATCAGTGTCTGGTCGAGCAGGTCCTGCGGCACGATGTAGGGCTTGCTGGCCAACGGGTGCTGGTTGGCCACCGCCAGCATCGCCTCATAGGTGAACAGCGGCACGTAGGTGATGCCCGCCAGGTCCACCGGGTCGGAGGTCACCACCAGGTCGAGGTCGCCACGGGCCAGGGCTGGCAGCGGGGCAAAGGCAAAGCCGGAGGCGAGGTCCAGTTCCACTTCCGGCCAGGCATCCCGGAACTGGTCGATGGTCGGCATCAGCCACTGGAAGCAGCTGTGGCATTCGATGGCCATGTGCAGGCGCCCGGCGGTGCCACCGGCCAGGCGGGCGATGTCACGTTCGGCGCTGCGCAGCAGCGGCAGGGTGGCATCGGCCAGTTGCAGCAGGCGCAGCCCGGCGCTGGTGAAGCGGATCGGCTTGGTCTTGCGCACGAACAGCGGCATGCCCAGGCGCTCTTCCAGTTCCTTGAACTGATGCGAAAGCGCGGACTGGGTCAGGTGCAGCCGCTCGGCGGCCTCCACCAGGCTATCGGCTTCGCGCAGGGCATGAAGGGTTTTCAGGTGGCGGATCTCCAGCACAGCTGACTCCGGGGGATCAATTTGGGAAAATAGCGAATGAGTTGAGTTTCCCTCATGTTGCAGCGCCTGTCGACAGGGCGTTTGGTCACACCGTCTGGCGGGCGTCATCAAACTGTAACCGGACTGTGGCAGCGCGCCCGAACAGAATTCATCAGAATCGCGCTCTACTGGGGATCTGCATTCTGGTGTTTCTTTCATGCGGGCATTTTGGCTATTTGTTTTCTTGGTACTCAGCGCTCCTGCGAGTTTCGCCGAGCAGCGCTGTGACGCCCAGGCGGCGGTACAGCGCGCCGAACTGGGTGCGGTGAGCCTGGTCTACCAGAGCGTCGGAGCGCCGCGCGACCCTGTGCTGTTGCTGGTCATGGGCCTGGGCGGGCAGCTTATCCATTGGCCGGACGACGTGGTCGAGGCGCTATGCCGCCAGGGCTTTCGGGTGATTCGCTACGACAACCGCGATGTCGGCCTGTCGCGCTGGAACCAGCTGCCACCGTCGGCCAACCTGACGGTCGAACTGCTGCGCTACAAGTTGGGGCTGCCGGTGGCTGCGCCCTATACCCTGACCGACATGGCGGGCGACGGCCTGCGCCTGATGGACGCGCTGGGGGTGCGCCAGTTCCATGTGCTGGGGGTGAGCATGGGCGGCATGATCGCCCAGCACCTGGCGGCCATGGCGCCAGGGCGTGTGCGCAGCCTGACGCTGGTCATGTCCAGTTCAGGGGCGGCGGGTTTGCCGGCGCCGGCCCCGGCGCTGGTGCAGCTGCTGGCCCGGCGCAGCGCAGCGAACCGCGAAGTGGCCATCGAGCAACAGGCCGACCTGCTGGCCGCGCTGGGCAGCCCCGAGGTGCCGGACGACCGTGCCGCCTTGCTGCAGCAGGCGGCGGTGGCCTACGACCGCGCGTTCAACCCCGACGGGGCCAAGCGCCAGATCATGGCGATACTGGCCGAGCCGAGCCGGGTCGAGCTGCTTGACCAGTTGCGGGTGCCGGCCCTGGTGGTGCATGGCACGGCCGACCCGTTGCTGCCGGTGATGCACGGCGTGCACCTGGCGGCGCATATCCAGGGCAGCCAGCTGCGCTTGATACCAGGGTTGGCGCATCGCTTCCAGGAGCCGTTCAAGGCGCCGCTGCTGGGGGCGGTGTTGCCGTACCTGGAGGCGCACCGGCAGGACGTCACGCATATCGCCGGGCTGTGAATTTCCATCCTTCAAGGCTGTGCGATCCCAGTAGGAGCGGCCTTGTGTCGCGAAAGTGCCGCAAAGCGGCCCCGGCAATATTCGCGGCGAAGCTGAAACCGGGGGCCGCTACGCGCCCCATCGCGACACAAGGCCGCTCCTACAAGGGCCGCGTCAGCCGACCTGCCTCGGTGCGCAGCACTCCCACACCCGCACCGAGGGCGGCCTTGAAGAGCAGATCCACGTTGTCTTTCCAATTGCGGGTCGAGGTCAGCCGAGGCCGTATTTCTTTACCTTGTCGAACAGCGTGGTCTTGGCCATGCCCAGCTCCTGGCTGGCCTGGCTGAGGTTGCCGCCAGTTCGCTGCAGCGCATCGCTGAGCAGGTTGCGCTCGAACGCTTCCACCGCCTCGGCAAAGCCCAGCCCCTGGCTGGCGCCACCGCTGGGGCCTTTCTTGAAGGCTGGCAGGCCAAGGGCGTAGCGTTCGGCCACGTTGCGCAATTCGCGCACGTTGCCCGGCCAGTCATGCGCCATCAAGCGCGACAGGGTCTGGCTATCCAGCGTTGGTGTTTCACGGTCGAAGCGCAGGGCCGACTGCTGCAGGAAGTGTTCGAACAGTTGCAGGATGTCTTCGCGGCGCTCACGCAACGGCGGCAATTCCAGGGTGACCACGTTCAGCCGGTAGTACAAGTCGCTGCGGAACTGGCCGCTCTGGCCCATGGCATCCAGGTCGGACTTGGTTGCAGCGATCACCCGGCAGTCCACCGGAATGCTCTGGTTCGAGCCCAGCCGTTCCAGGGTGCGCTCCTGCAATACGCGCAGCAGCTTGATCTGCAGGTTGATCGGCATGCTTTCCACTTCGTCGAGGAACAGCGTGCCACCGTTGGCATGTTCGATCTTGCCGATGCGGCGTTTGCCGGCACCGGTGAAAGCATTGGCCTCGTGGCCGAAAATCTCGCTTTCGAACAGGTTTTCCGGCAGGCCGCCACAGTTCAAGGCCACGAACGGCTGGCCGTGGCGGCGACTGAAGTCGTGCAGGCAACGGGCAACCAGCTCCTTGCCGGTACCGGTCTCGCCTTCGATCAGGACGTTGGCCGAGGTATCGGCCACGTTGGCAATCAGCTCACGCAGCTGCTCCATCGCCGGCGAGCGGCCAATGATGCGACCCTCCAGGCTGCTTTGCTCCGCCAGCTGGCGGCGCAGGGCGACCACTTCGCGCGATAACCCACGCTGTTCCAAGGCGCGGCGCACCACATCGACCAGGCGTTCGGGGGAGAACGGTTTCTCCATGAAGTCGTAGGCGCCATTGCGCATGGCGCCGACCGCCATGTCGATATCGCCATGGCCGGTGATCAGCACCACCGGCAGGCTGCGGTCGCGGGCCTTGAGGCGGTTGAGCAGCTCCAGGCCATCGATGCCCGGCAGGCGGATATCACTGACGACGATGCCGGCGAAGTCGTCGCCGATGCGTTCCAGCGCCTGCTCGGCGCTGCCCACGCCTTCACAGGCGATGTCTTCCAGGGCCAGTGCCTGTTGGCAGCCGAGCAGCACATGCGGGTCGTCTTCGACGATCAGGACGGTAAGAGGCGCTTGGTTCATGGATGCTCTGCCGATTCGCTAGGGGGGGAAACCAGCGGCAGGGCCAGGACGAAGGCCGTACCGCCGCTGGCGGGATGCTCGACGTTGAGGCTGCCCTTGGCAGCGGCGGCAAGGCTCGCCGACAGGGTCAGGCCCAGGCCCAGGCCGTGTTCGCCCGGTTTGGTGGTGAAGAAGGGTTCGAACAGGTGCTTGCGCGCCTCGCTGTCGATGCCGTGGCCATTGTCGCGCACCTGCAAACGGTACTTGTCACCCTGCAGTTCGCCTTCGAGCCACAGTTGCGGCAGTGGCTGCGCCGCCATGGCATCCAGGGCGTTACCGATCAGGTTGACCAGGATCTGCTCCAGGCGGGTCTGATCGATGGCCAGCTGCTGGTCATCGAACTGGTTGTGCACCTGCAGCTGGCAGGCGCTGATGCGGTTGGCCAGCACCTGCAGGGTGGCTTCGACCGCCTTGGCCAGCGAGGCTTGGCCGCTGTCGTCGCCGCGCCGGGCGAACGAGCGCAGGCTGGCGGTGATGCGGCCCATGCGGTCGATCAGGTCGTTCATGGTGCGCAGGTTGGTGCTGGCGGTTTCCAGCGCCCCGCGTTCGAGGAAGCGCACGGTGTTGCCGGACAAGGTGCGCAGCGCCGCCAGCGGCTGGTTCAGTTCATGGGCAATGCTGGTGGACATCTGCCCGATGGCGGCCAGCTTGCCGGCCTGCACCAGCTCATCCTGGGCGTGGCGCAGGGTCTGCTCGGCATGCCGGCGTTCCCGAATCTGGCCTTTCAGGCGTTCGTTGCTGGCACGCAGGTCGGCGGTGCGCTCGGCAATCCGCCGTTCCAGCTGGCTGTTGGCTTCCTGCAGCGCCTCGCGGGCTGCCAGGCGCGTGGCGATCACCTTGCGCCGCTCGTTCCAGGCGATGCCCAGGATCGCCAGCAAGGCGAAGGCCACGCCCACCAGGATACCCTGCACCAGGGATTCGCGGCGCAGGTCCTGCAGCGGGGTCAGCAGGGTGAAGTGCCAGGGCGTATCGGCCAGGCGCCGGGTCTGCGCCAGGTAGGTCATTTCGCGGGGCTTGCCCTGGGCGGTTTCGCTGTTGGCCGGGAAGGTCAGTTTTTCCACGCCGTCGGCCAGGATTTCCCGGGCCAGCGGCTGCAGCTCGTTCAGTGGCCACCAGTAGTATTGCAGGCTGCGCGCCAGGCGCTCCTTGATCTGTGGTGTCAGCGGGCGCACCGACTTCAGGCGTCGTGCCGGGTCGCTGGAAAGGATGATGATGCCATTCTCGTCGCTGACGAACGCCTCCAGGCGGGCCCGTTGCCAGCGCTCCTCGAGGGTGTCCAGGCGCACCTTGATCACCGCCACGCCAATGATCTTGCCGTGCTCCTCAAGGCCATGGGCGAGGTAGTAGCCGGCCTCACCGGTGGTACTGCCGATGCCATAGAAGCGCCCGGGCTCGCCGCGCACGGCAGTCTGGAAGTAGGCGCGGAACGACAGGTCTTCGCCGAGGAACGAGTCGGCATCGCGCCAGTTGCTGGTGGCCTGCACCCGACCATTGGTATCGAGCACGAAAATGGCCCGGCTGCGGCTGCGCCGGTTCAGGCCTTCGAGGTATTCGTTGACGGTCTGACGCGAACCGCCATCAGGGTCGGTGAGCAGCTGCGAGACGCTGTCTTCCAGCTCAAGCAGGCTCGGCAGGTAGGTGTACTTGCTGATTTCGCTTTCCACCGTGCGCGCGTGCAGCTCCAGCTGGCGTTCGCCGTTTTCGCTGAGAATGCGGATGCCGTTGCTTTCGCTGACCAGGTAGCCAGCCAGCCCGAGCCCGACCATCAGCAGGATGATCAAGGGTGGCAGCAGCAATTGGCGGAGCAGGCGGGATTTCACGGCAGGCTTGGCAGGGAGAAGAAGCGAAGGATCGCATTTCATCACAGTGGCCTTGTCACGACCAGCGCTGCGGCCCGAAAGGGCAGCAGCGCCGACCGGTTCAGTGAGGCAACATCAGTGTTGCAGGATCTTGCTGAGGAAGTGCTGGGTGCGCTCGTGGCGGGCGCCCGGGTTGCCGAAGAAGTCTTCCTTCTGGCAGTCCTCGATGATGTGGCCCTTGTCCATGAAGATCACGCGGTTGGCCACTTTGCGGGCGAAGCCCATTTCGTGGGTCACGCACATCATGGTCATGCCTTCATTGGCCAACTCGACCATCACGTCCAGTACTTCGTTGACCATTTCCGGGTCCAGCGCCGAGGTTGGCTCGTCGAACAGCATGACGATCGGGTCCATCGACAGGGCGCGGGCGATCGCCACGCGCTGCTGCTGGCCGCCGGACAGCTGGCCGGGGTGCTTCTTGGCGTGGGCACCGAGGCCGACGCGGTCGAGCAGGGCCAGGCCTTTCTTGGTCGCTTCCGCTTCGCTGCGGCCAAGCACCTTGCGCTGGGCGATGGTCAGGTTCTCGGTGATGGACAGGTGCGGGAACAGCTCGAAGTGCTGGAACACCATGCCAACGCGCGAGCGCAGCTTGGGCAGGTTGGTCTTGGGGTCGGCGATCGAAGTGCCATCGACCACGATGTCACCTTTCTGGAACGGCTCCAGGGCGTTGACGCATTTGATCAGGGTAGATTTGCCCGAGCCCGACGGGCCACAGACCACCACCACTTCACCCTTCTTGACCTCGGTGCTGCAATCGGTCAGTACCTGGAAGTCCCCGTACCACTTGTTGACGTTCTTGATGGAAATCATACGGCGATCCTTTTTTGCAGGCGCTTGACCAGCCACGAAGCGGAGAAGCTGATGAGGAAATACACGACACCGGCGAAGATCAGGAACTCATGGGAGCGCCCGATGATGTCGCCGTTGGAGCGTGCCGAGTTGAGGAAGTCCACCAGGCCCACGGTATATACCAGCGAGGTGTCCTGGAACAGGATGATGCTCTGCTGCAGCAGCAGCGGGGTCATCTTGCGGAAGGCCTGGGGCAGGATGATCAGGCGCATGGTCTGGCCGTAGGTCATGCCCAGCGCCTGGGCGGCGCCCATCTGGCCCTTGGAGATCGACTGCACGCCGGCGCGGACGATTTCGCAGAAGTACGCGGCCTCGAACATCATGAACGCCACCACGCACGAGGTGAAGGCACCGACCGGGGTGTCCTCGCCGGTGATCCAGCGCAGCACGAACGGTACCGCCAGGTAGAACCAGGTGATCACCAGCAGCAACGGGATCGAGCGGAAATAGTTGACGTAGGCACCGGCCAGGTTCGACAGCAGCTTGCTCGACGACAGGCGCATCAGGGCCAGGATGGTACCCAGCACGATGCCGCCGACCACGCCCATGATCATCAACTGCAAGGTCATGACCATGCCTTCCCACAGGGCTGGCAGGGCCGGGATGATTTCGCTGAAATCCATGTCCATTTATTTGCCCCCTACGGAAATCAGGCCGGGCACCGAGACTTTCTTCTCGACCATGCGCATCAGCAGCATCAGGCCCATGTTCAGGGTGAAGTAGATCAGCGTGGCCAGGGTGAAGGCCTCGAACAGGTTGGCCGAGAATTCGGCGGTCTGCTTGGTCTGCGCCAGCAGCTCCATCAGGCCGATCAGGGACGCCACCGAGGAGTTCTTGAACACGTTCAGGAATTCCGAGGTCAGCGGCGGAATGATGATCCGGTAGGCTTGCGGCAGCAGCACGTTGGTGTAGATCTGCGACAGGCTGAAGCCCATGGCACGGGCAGCGGCTTCCTGGCCGCGGGGCAGCGCCTGGATACCGGTACGCACCTGCTCGCAGACACGCGCGGCGGTGAACAGGCCCAGGCAGATGACCACGCTGATCAACGCCGAGGTGGTCGGGTTGAGGTCCTGCTTGAACCATTCCTGCAGGCCCTCGGGCAGCAGGTCGGGCACCAGGAAGTACCAGATGAACAGCTGCACCAGCAGCGGCACGTTGCGGAACAGCTCCACGTAGACGGTGGCGATGCCGGACACCAGACGGTTCGGCACGGTACGCATGACGCCGAGGACCGACCCCAGCAGCAAGGCGATGATCCAGGCGGAGATGGCGATGGCGATGGTCCAGCCCAGACCGGTGATGTACCAGTCCAGATAGGTCTCGCTGCCCACGCCGGTGGACTTGAAGAACACGCCCCAGTCCCAGTTGTAATTCATCGGGATTTCCCCTCAGACGGTTGTTTCACGGGCACCTTCCAACATCCGGGGGCACACGGCCCTCGGATGAAAGGTTAGACACTAACGGGTGGCCTGCCGGTTTAATTGGCGCTTTGCAGCGCAACAGGCCACGGGCTGGGGGTCAGGACTTCTTCTCGTCGGCGGCCTTGTCGGTCGGCTCGGCGATCAGTTTCTTCAGCTCTTCGCTCATCGGGAACTGCAGGTTCAGGCCCTTTGGCGGGATCGGCTGCTGGAACCACTTGTCGTAGCTCTTGTTGACATCGCCCGACTTGAAGTAGGCGATGATGGCGTCATCAACCGCTTTCTTGAAGGCAGCGTCATCCTTGCGCACCATGCAGCCATAGATTTCGTATGACTGTGGGGTGCCGGTGATGACCCAGTCCGACGGCTTGCGGGCCTTGGCCATTTCGCCGGCGAGCAGGGCGTCGTCCATCATGAAGGCCACGGCGCGGCCGCTTTCGAGCATGTTGAAGGCTTCACCGTGGTCCTTGGCGGAAATCACGTTCATCTTCATCTGCTTGTCGGCGTTCATCGCCTTGAGGATGCGCTCGGAAGTGGTACCGGCGGTGGTCACCACGTTCTTGCCAGCCAGGTCCGGGAAGTCCTTGTAGGCCGGTTGACCGTCCTTGACCTTGGTCAGCAGGCGAGTGCCGACTTCGAAGATGCCGACCGTGAAGCCGACCTGCTGCTGGCGTTCGACGTTGTTGGTGGTGGAGCCGCACTCCAGGTCGACGGTGCCGTTCTGCACCAGCGGGATGCGGGTCTGCGAGGTGACGAGGTTGTAGCGGACCTTGATGTCCGTGCCCAGCTGCTTCTTCAGGGCCTCAACGACAGCCAGCTGGATGTCATGCGAGTAGCCCACGGGCTCGGGCTTGCCGGCCAGGTAGGAAAACGGGATGGAGGAGTCGCGGTGGCCCAGGGTGATGGTGCCCGAGTCCTTGATCTTCTTCAGGGTGCCTGTCAGTTCTTCGGCCATGGCCGGCGAAGCGATCACAGCGGCCGCGATGGCGGCGCCCAGCAATTGACGAACGATGCGCATCAAATTTTCCTCGACGTGTTTGTTTTTTTTATGGAGCCGTTGGCGGACTCTTTCGTTCAACGAATACAGCATGAAGCGGGGTGCATTCGGCTACCAAGTGTAGAGCATGAGTCGTGCCAAGCTCTGATAGCGATCATAAACCCGCGAAAACTCGGGGTATGAACCTTTCTTGACGATTTCTGCGTAACTGGAAGTTTCCGGATTTCCGAACGAATACATTTATCCTGTTCGGAAATCCGAATAGATGGGCGAGTGCCATAGTCCTGCTATAAGTACCGCGTTTATCAATATTGCGTGTGGTGTCCTGCGTCTTTTCAGACCAGGAGAAACAACCATGCCATCTGCCGATATTCTTCCGTCCGGGTCGGTTGATCAGTTGATCGCCCGCCAGCTCCCTCCTTGGTTGGCCGCTGCCGAGACGCGACATGTCGAGCCCTATCGACAGGCTTTGATCGCGCAGCAGCAGGTTGCCGACCAGCTGCAGCATCTGTTGAGTCGCATCCCGGCGGTTGACGACTTCGCAGCGCCGTTGCTGGAAAGGGCCTTGGCGGAAGCAGGGCTTGGGCATGTCGACCCTCGCCGCGCGTTCGTAGTGGTCAGCGAGGAGTTTCCACTGCCTTCGGCTGCAGAGAAGATCCACAAGCCGATGATCACCTACACCAGCCGCCAATCCCTGCTCGCGGCCGCGCTGCACAATTTCGATGTGGAAGAGAGCGTGCCCTGGCTGTTGCGCAAGGCGTACCTGGTCGACGGCGAAGGCGGGCGGCTGGGCATGAGGTTCGAGCACTTTGTCAGCCTGTGCCGCACGCTGGATGTCGGTGGCCGTTACCAGGCGCTGTTGAAGACGATACTACAGCCCAAGGCAGGCCGGGGCCAGCCTGCCGATCAGGCGCGCCATGCCATCGAACAGCTGTTTCAGGACAGTTTGCGTACCCGGATGAAGGCAGAACTGTATGAAGGCAGAATCAAGGGCGCGCTGGACGAGCGCGACCTGCGCCGTTTGTTGCCGATACTTGAGCGGCCAGCGCTACCCGCATACGCAGGCGGTACGCTGACGCCGCGGCAATTGTACCTGTTGGGCAAATGCATGGTGGGTATTGTCACGCTGGAATGGCGGCCAGCGCCGGGGGCTGCGCTCGATGAAATCATCGTCTGGATACCTGGCGACCCCGAAAAAAGCCTGCGGCACTACGATGCGTGGGATGACCTGTATGGCGATCTGGCGCTACGGCTCAGGCACGAGCCTTTCCTCGCGTTCATGCGGCGCTTTCTCAAGGCCGAGGACCGTAAAGGTTTCGAAATGGCCCTTGCACGCGCCCTGGCGTCCGCAGGTTCCAGCCGACCGGCGGAACTGGACGGGCGCAACCTGCCGGTCGAGGCTTCGCTGTTCAGCCATGTGCGTACCCAGGTCGTGGCGAAGATCCATGATGATGCCCGCTTCATTGCCGTTCCGACCGATGAAGAGGATCGGTTGAGCAGGCACAAGCGTTTGCAGGGGCTGCTGTATGCCGGGCTGGACCTGCTGGGCTTGGCCGCGTTTGTCGTGCCTGTCCTCGGTGACTTGTTGTTGGTAGTGAGCGCCGCGCAGCTGCTGGACGAAGTATATGAAGGTTATCAGGACTGGCGGTTGGGCGATCGCCAGGGCGCGCTGGAGCATTTGTTTTCCGTTGCCCAGGGGGTGGCGTTGACGGGGGCCAGCGCCGCAGCGCTTCATCTGCTCAAGCGGGTACCATGGGTGGACGCGCTGGAGCCCCAGGTAGTGACGGGTGGCAAGGTCAGGTTGCTGCGAAATGCGCATTACCCCGCTGCGGAGAACAACCCGCTGGTATTGCTGCAAGGCTTGCCCGGCGAGCATTTTGCCGACCTTCTGGCGCCCAGGGCCAAGGTGCTGCTTGATGCGTCGGGCCTGCAACTGGACCAGTTGCGGCGTTTGCACGTGGAGCGCGGAGCGCCGCCAGCACGGCTGGTCGACCTGTATCAGCGCCTGGAGCTGTGCGCAAGGCGCCCTGGGCTGCGTGGCGTGGCATTGGAGCGTGCGCTGCAGGACTTGCATCCGCCTGCGACCCCTGAGCAAACCTGGCTGATGAATGCTTTCAATGGATTATCGTCCCGAGGTGCACAGGAAATCATCGATCAGAGCAGTTCTTCACAGTTGCCGTCGCCATTGGCCGGCGGGCGAGTGCCGCTGGGTATGGCAGAGCGTGCCCGTTGGTACCTGCGTGACAGCCGCGTAGATGTCGCCTGCCTGGGTATTCGCTTGCCACAGCTGCTCAATGCCGATGGTGAAAAGCTGCTATTGGGGCTGGTCGAGCGCAAGGCCCCCTGGCCTGCTTCGGTGCGGGTCGAATTACGTGCAGGCAACCATGAGGGCCGAGTGCTGTTCGCCAGCCAAAACCACGAGGCCAGCGAAGTCCGGGTCATTATCAAAGGGGCGCAGGGGTATGCGTTGGACGGCGAGGCTGCTGGCCGCGATGCTTCTTTGCTACATGCCGTGCTGCAGTGCCTGGACGACAAGCAGAAGCTGGCCTTGGGCAATGTCGGCCAGCAAGTGACACAACTACGGGACAAGGTGCTCGAAATCGCTGCGCAGGAGCGCGAACAGGCCGCCAGGCTGATCGGCCTGGCCCCTAAGGGGACTGGCGTACGGCCACCCAGACGCTTTGGCGACGGCCGCCTGGCTTACCGTCTGAGCGGCGGCGGGGAGAGCAGCCGGCAAGCGATCCGGCGCGGCATCCACCAGATATTCCCGACGCTCAGTGAAATGCAGCTTGAAGCTTATATGGACGCGGTCCGCCAGCGTGGCGAAAACCTGTGGGACCATTACCAGATGCTGCAGCGCCAGCTTGCCGGGCTACGCGACGTGCTGCGCCAGTGGCAGGCCGACTGGCAGAACCCCATCGACGCCATCCGCCGCCGTCGCGTCGCCGATACGCTACGCCGGAGCTGGCGGCGCAAGCTGGTAGACAGTAACGACCAGTATGAGCTGACCATCGACGGTGAGCCGGTCAGTGCGCTGCCTGTCCTGCCCCGCGGGGTCGACTATGTGCATGTGCGCAGGCTGACGTTGCGTAACATGCATTTACAAGACATCGATGCTTCGTTTCTCAGGCTGTTCCCGAATGTTGTCGATCTCGATCTCAGCGGCAACCGGCTAAGCCGTGTGCCAGAGGGTATCGAGGGCCTTACCCAGCTAAGACGGGTCAATCTGGGTAATAACCAGATTGCCCTGGATGAAACCGGGAGCCGCCGTCTGGCGGGTTTGCAGCGGCTCAGTACTTTGATTCTGAGCTACAACCCGCTCAACGGCGTGCCTGATCTCTCTGCCTTGCCGCATGTGCGTGACGTGCGCCTGCGTGCAACCGGGCAGGTTGATATGAATCTGCTCCATGAGCGGGTTGCGTTGCGCGCGCACGTCGACCTGCGTGACAACCGGATCAGCGAGCTGCAGAGGGATATGCGCGGCCTGCGCCTGCGGCTGCGAAGGCTCAATCTGCATGAGAATCCGCTGAACGAAGCCAGCGTCCAGTTGCTTGACGAGGCCCGCGGCGTCAGCGACTCCCGGGCCAGGGGCGGTGCATCCCACGCCCATGCGGCAGTGAACGACCAGACCCGCGCCGAATGGGTAGCCAGCCGAAACGAAGCGCTGCGTACCAGCCGCGAAGCCAGCTGGGACCGTTTGCAGGAGGAGCCCGGCTCGGCAGGCTTGTTTCGTTTCCTCGCAGACTTCGCCGAAAGCGAAGATTTTGAAACACACCCCCGTCATTATCGTCGCCGTATCTGGCATATCCTCGATGCCTGCGAACACGACGAAGCATTGCGCGAGCGATTGTTCCGCGAGGCTGACGCCCCGTAGTTGCGAAGACCGCTTGCTGTTGATACTCAACCAGATGGAAGTGGCCATCCTCGCCTACCAAGGTATCGAAGATGTCCCCATGGCGGTACGGGAGGCCCGTTTTCTGCGTCTGGGCCGGCAATTGCACCGTCTGGACCTGCTGGATGCCATTGCTGCACGGCATGTGCAAAGAATGCGCGCAGAGGCAGTGGTCGAGGTCGACGAGATTGAAACGCGGCTGTACTACCGCTCACGTCTGGCAAGTGCCCTGGATCTGCCGGTAACACCAGACCAGATGCATTACCCTTCGTTTGCCCACGTGAGCAATGCCGACCTGAGCCATGCGCAACTGGAAGTACTGGCGGCCAACACCTCGGTGGCCATCCTCGATACGTTGGCTGAGCGCCCTTTTTGGCAGAATTACCTGCGTGAAACCTATCCAGAGCGTTTCGATACGTTGGCTGCGCCGTTCCATCAACGCCTGGAATCACTTGAACAGCAGGCCAGGAACGGCCAGGAAAGCGACTACGGCGGGCGTGCCCGGGCATTGATGCGCGAGCACGAGGTTGACGAGCGGGTACTGATGCGCACCTTGACCACCGAGGCCTGGGCGCGTTCTGTCAGCGACGACCGATCGCCGCGAACCTGAGCGACACCAGGCGAGGCATGCAGGGTCAGGCTGCCTGGACGCGGGCCTGCTTCTGCGCCCGCTGTTGCAGGTAATCCTTCAGCAATTGCTGTTCACTGGCGCTGGTGAACAGCCCCAGCTTGGTGCGGCGCCAGAGGATATCGTCGGCGTCGCACGCCCATTCCTGATCGCACAGGTATTCCACCTCGCGGCCGAACAGCCCACCGCCGAGTGGCTGGCCCAGGTCTTCCGGCCCATGCACGCCGTCGAGCAACTGCCACACGCGGTAGCCATAGGTGAGCGCCCAGCGTTTGGCGATGTCCACCGGCAACCAGCCGCAGCGCGCCAGTACGGCATCCACCAGCGCTTGTACGCTCGTCATGTTCTCGCCACCTGGCAGCGGCGCACTGGCCGTCCAGCTACCCCGCATCTGCGGGAAATGTGGCTTGAGTTCGGCCATGGCCGATTCGGCCAACTTGCGGTAGGTGGTCAGCTTGCCGCCGAACACCGACAGCAGCGGTGCCTGGCCTTCGCTGGCGGACAAGGCCAGGGTGTAGTCACGGGTCACCGCCGAAGGGTTGTCCGATTCGTCATTGCACAGCGGGCGAACCCCGGAGTAGGTGTGCACGATATCGCTGCGGCCAAGCTGGTGGTTGAAGTGCTCGTTGACCACTTTCAGCAGGTAGTCGGTCTCTTGTTCGGTAATTGCCACCTTGGCCGGGTCGCCGCTGTATTCACGGTCGGTAGTGCCAATCAGGGTGAAGCGCTCCAGGTACGGAATGCAGAACACGATCCGCTGGTCTTCGTTCTGCAGGATATAGGCGTGTTCGCCTTCGTACAGGCGCGGCACGATGATGTGGCTGCCCTGGATCAGGCGGATGCCGTAAGGGGCATCGAGCTTCAGGTCGTCCTTGATGAAGCTGGCCACCCATGGGCCAGCGGCGTTGACCAGGGCCCGGGCGCGGATGCTCTGCAGGCTGCCGTCGGCGTGTTGCAGCTGCACCTGCCACAGGCCGTCCACACGCTCGGCGCGCAGGCAGCGGGTGCGGGTGTGGACATGCGCGCCGTGCTCGCGCGCAGCCATGGCGTTGAGCACTACCAGGCGGGCGTCATCGACGGCGCAATCGGCATATTCGAAGCCGCGGGTGATGGCCGGTTTGAGCGGATAGCCCGGGCCGAAGCGCAGGCTGCGCGAGGCCCCCAGGCGCTTGCGCTTGCCCAGGTGGTCGTAGAGGAACAGGCCGGCGCGGATCATCCAGGCTGGGCGCAGGTGAGGGCGGTGCGGGAGCACGAAGCGCATCGGCTTGACGATGTGCGGGGCTTTGGCCAGCAGCACTTCGCGCTCGGCCAGCGCTTCACGCACCAGGCGGAATTCATAGTGCTCCAGGTAGCGCAGGCCGCCATGGATCAATTTACTGCTGGCCGAGGAGGTGTGCCGGGCCAGGTCGTCCTTTTCGCAGAGGAATACCTTGAGGCCGCGCCCGGCGGCGTCGGCAGCGATGCCCACGCCATTGATGCCGCCACCGATCACGGCGAGGTCATAGCAGTCGGCAAGTGGGAGCTGAGACGAAACGGGCTGGGACACGGGCAAGGCCTCCTGGGCGCTGTTCACATCGAATATGAACATTGATGTTCGTTTTCGAAAATACTAGCGCAATGGAAAGCCGGTCGCCAGTCAGTCTTTATAGAAAAAACTGATCAGATGACAATAAAGTGAACATTTACGAAGATGTGGGTGATCGGTTTGGGTTTGGTAGCGCCTGTGAGATCGAGCGCCGCCCGCGCGGCGCATCGCGGATGAATCCGCTCCTACATTTGTTGCAACGTGCCGAACCTGTAACGCCATGGTTGCCAGCTTTGGTGCATGTCTTGAGTCTTGCAAACCGGCTGACAACCATGGCCTGTCAGGCATGGCCACGTTGCAACCAATGTAGGAGCGGATTCATCCGCGATGCGCCGCGCGGGCGGCGCTCGATCTCACAGGCGGCATAAGGCTCATGGCATGCGCCCAGTGGCCTTCACACCACCTCGAGGCGGATCTTGTACTGGTTCAGCAGTTGGGTGAGGGCAGGCGTCGGTGCCTGGTCGGTCACCAGGCAGTCGACCAGGCTGATCGAGCCCAGGCGTACCATGGCGTTGCGCCCGAACTTGCTGGAGTCGGCGGCGAGGACCACCTGGCGGGCATTGGCGATGATTGCCTGGGAGACCCGCACCTCCTGGTAGTCGAAGTCGAGCAGGCTGCCATCTTCGTCGATGCCGCTGATGCCCACCAGGGCAAAATCGACCTTGAACTGGTTGATGAAGTCGACACTGGCCTGGCCGACCACGCCACCGTCGCGACGTACCGTGCCCCCGGCCACCAGCACTTCGAAATCATCCTTGGCGGCAAGGATGGCGGCGACATGCAGGTTGTTGGTGATGACTTTCAGATGGTTGTGGTTGAGCAGCGCCCGGGCGATGGATTCGGTGGTGGTGCCGATGTTGATGAACAGCGAGGCATGGTCGGGGATCTGCCGGGCCACGGCTTCGGCGATGCGTTGTTTCTCGTCGCGCATCTGGTCGGCACGCATCGCGTAGGCGGTGTTCTCGATGCTCGAATCATAGGCCGCGCCGCCATGGTAACGGCGTAGCAGGTTGAGCTCGGCAAGCTGGTTGATATCACGGCGGATAGTCTGCGGAGTGACGACGAACAGCTGCGCCATTTCTTCGATACTGACGTAACCACGCTCGCGCACCAGTTCGAGAATTTGTTGTTGGCGGGGGGGCAGATTCATGGGCGGTCCTTTGGGGCTGCCGGACAAATGCTGCAATGATGCCGTAGGACGCGAACTACGGCCAGTGGCCTATCGGGCTTGCTGGCGAGCCCAGCCGCCTGGCATCGACTTTCTGGCCTGCGCGGTTTTTGCAGGAGCGGCCTTGTGTCGCGACAGGGCCGCGAAGCGGCCCCGTCCTTTTCAGCTTCGCCGTGGATACTGCAGGGGCCGCTTTGCGGCCCTGTCGCGACACAAGGCCGCTCCTACACAGTCCGCGAACGCGTCACCATCTTGATGGGTAATCAAGCCTCGTGGTCTTCCCAGTCGCGAGTGCGCTCCACCGCCTTTTTCCAGCCGGCATACAGCTTCTCTTTGCGCACTTCATCCAGTTGCGGGCTGAACTCGCGTTCGATGATCGCCTTGTCGCGCAACTCGTCCAGGCCGCTCCAGAAACCACAAGCCAGGCCCGCCAGGTAGGCGGCGCCCAACGCAGTGGTTTCGCGCATTTTCGGGCGTTCCACGCAAGTACCAAGGATGTCCGCCTGGAACTGCATGAGGAAGTTGTTGGCCACCGCGCCACCGTCCACGCGCAGCTCGGAAAGGCGCTGGCCGCAGTCCTGCTGCATGGCATCAAGCACGTCGCGGGTCTGATAGGCGATCGATTCCAGCGCGGCGCGGATGATGTGGTCCACCTTCACGCCACGGGTCAGGCCGAACAGCGCGCCCCGCGCATACGGGTCCCAGTACGGTGCGCCCAGGCCGGTGAAGGCTGGCACCAGATACACGCCGTTGCTGTCCTTGACCTTGCTGGCGAAGTACTCGGTATCCAGTGCGTCGTTGACGATTTTCAGCTCGTCACGCAGCCACTGCACGGTGGAACCACCGTTGAACACCGCGCCCTCCAGGGCATAGGCCACTTCGCCGCGCGGGCCGCAGGCGATGGTGGTGAGCAAGCCATGGGACGACTTCACTGCCTGGCTGCCAGTATTCATCAGCAGGAAACAGCCGGTGCCATAGGTATTCTTGGCCTGGCCCGGCTCCACGCACATCTGGCCAAACAGTGCCGATTGCTGGTCGCCGGCGATACCGGCAATCGCGATGCCGCTCTTGGTGTGGCCGTACACTTCGGAAGACGGGCGTACCTCGGGCAGCATCTGCCGCGGGATACCGAGGATCTCCAGCAGGCGGTCGTCCCATTGCAGGCTGTGGATGTTGAACATCAGCGTGCGCGAGGCGTTGGTGTAGTCGGTGACATGCACCTTGCCGCCCGAGAACTTCCAGATCAGCCAGGTATCGACGGTGCCGAACAGCAACTCGCCGCGCTCGGCGCGTTCGCGGGCACCCTCGACATTGTCGAGGATCCATTTCAACTTGGTGCCGGAGAAATACGGGTCGGTGACCAGGCCTGTGGTTTGGCGGATGTAGTCTTCATGGCCGTCGCGCTTGAGCTGGGCGCAGATCTCGGTGCTGCGGCGGCACTGCCAGACGATGGCGTTGTACACCGGGCGGCCGGTTTCCTTGTCCCACACAACAGTGGTTTCGCGCTGGTTGGTGATGCCCAGCGCAGCCACCTGGGCATGGCTGATGCCGGCCTGGGCCAGCGCCTCGACCATGGTCGCACTCTGCGTGGCGAAGATTTCCATCGGGTCGTGTTCGACCCAGCCTGCCTGTGGGTAGTGCTGGGCGAACTCGCGTTGGGAGGTACCCACCACGTTGGCATCGCGGTCGAAAATGATGGCCCGCGAGCTGGTGGTACCCTGGTCCAGGGCGATGATGTAGTTCTTATCCTGGGTGTCTGTCATGGTCGTAGGCCTTGCGCAATTAGGGGTTCAGGGCGGGGCGTGATGCCGCCATCAATTGACTTGAGTATCGCCCTGGCGATTGTCGTTTGTCTCAGGGTTCACGGCGGCTGCCGTTGGCAGGTTGCGGGCGATCAGGCCACGGTAGGCCGCGGCACCCGCGCAGGCGCCAAGTACGGGGGCGAACACTGGAACCAGGAAATAAGGCATGTCCCGACCGCCAGTGAAGGCGATTTCGCCCCAACCGGCCAGGAAGGTCATGAGTTTTGGCCCGAAATCGCGCGCCGGGTTCATCGCAAAGCCGGTCAGCGGGCCCATGGCACTGCCGATCACGGCGATCAGCAGGCCGATCAGCAGCGGGGCCATGGCGCCACGTGGCAGGCCGTTGTTGTCGTCGGTCAGGGCCATGATCACGCTCATCAGGATGGCGGTGATGATCACTTCGACGAGGAACGCCTGGCCGGTGGACAGCGACGGGTGCGGGTAGGTGGAGAACACTGCGGCCAGTTCGAGGCTGGCTTCGCTGCCGCGCAACATCGCGTGGGCCTGTTCGAAATCGAAGAACAGGTTGCTGTACAGGCTATAGACCAGCGCCGCGCCACAGAATGCGCCGCACACCTGGGCCAGCATGTAGAAGGGCAGCTTGCGCTTGTCGAAACCGGCGAACAGGGTGAGGGCAATGCTCACTGCCGGGTTCAGGTGCGCGCCGGAAATACCGGCGGTGAGGTAGATCGCCATGCTGACGCCTACGCCCCAGATGATACTGATTTCCCACAGGCCGAAGCTGGCACCCGCGACCTTGAGCGCGGCGACGCAGCCGGTACCGAAGAAGATGAGCAGGGCGGTGCCGAGGAATTCGGCCAGGCATTGGCTGGACAGCGTGGGTTGGCGTAGAGCAGTCGTCATGTATGACCTCGTTTTTGTTTTGTTGTGAGGCGCTTGGCGCTCGACAGCAAAGCCTGGAATCGATCCCCATTGATCCCGGGCTGATGTAGGAAACGCACCTTAAAAGGGCATCATTTATTCAGAAACGAAAAAATATAGACAAGAAACGCTGATGTCAAAGGTCGAAAGTGAACGGTCAGTCACGATTTGAGCGCTCGCTTGCGGTGCGACTGCCGCGCTAGAGCGGCGCGCTGGCTCTACGCTGGCTGCGATGCGGGAATTGCCCTAAAGTAGCCGCCGAGAGCCGTCTCGACCGGAGCCCCTGCATGACCCCCGCCCTAGACCTGTTGAAGAAACACCGCGCGGAACACCGTGTGCACAGTTACGAACATGACCCCAAGTCCGCGTCCTACGGCCTGGAGGCAGCGGAAAAGCTCGGGCTCGACCCGCAGCAGGTGTTCAAGACCTTGTTGGCGAGCAGCGAGAAGGGCGAATTGCTGGTGGCGGTGGTGCCCGTGGTCGGCACGCTGGACCTCAAGGCCCTGGCCCATGCCGCCGGGGTGAAGAAGTGCGAGATGGCCGACCCGGCGGTGGCACAGCGTGCCACCGGGTACCTGGTGGGCGGCATCAGCCCGCTGGGGCAGAAGAAGCGCCTGCGCACCTTTATCGACGACTCGGCGCAGCAGTTCGCGACCATCCATGTCAGTGCTGGACGGCGTGGGCTGGAGGTGGAATTGGCGGCGGCGGTATTGGCCGAATATACCCAGGGCAAGTTTGCCGGTATTGGTCGGGGCTGAGCGTCTTGGGGCTGCTGCGCAGCCCATCGCGACGCAAGTCCGCTCCTGCAGCGTAAGCTGAGCGGACACGATCACCTGTAGCAGCGGCCTTGCGTCGCGATGGGCCGCAATGCGGCCCAAAACGCTGTATCAGGTCGCCGAACTGTAGCGACGAACACCATTCTCCAGCTGCGGCAACTGCGCCGCCACACTGCCCGGCACCGGGAACAGCACCAGGTGGTCGGCTTTCACCGCAATCCCCACATCGTCACCGACCTGGTGGTCACTGTGGCTGGGGAATATCGCTTCCAGTTGGCTGCCGGTGGGCAGTTGCAGGCGGTAGAGCGTCGATGCCCCGAGGAAACTCTTGCCGACGATATTGGCCTGCAGCGGGCTGCCCGGTGCATGCACGATATCGTCGGGGCGCAGCAGAACATCCACCGAGCTGCCTGGGGCCATGATGTAGGCTCGGTTGCCGCGCAGTTCACCCAGTTCGGTGTTGACCGCCTCGTGGCTGCTCATCTGCCCACGGATGAAATACCCCTGGCCGATGAAACTGGCGACGAACGGCGTCTGCGGCTCGTGGTAAAGGTTGTAGGGGGTATCCCATTGCTCCAGGCGGCCTTCCTTGAACACGCCGACCTGGTCGCTGACGGCAAAGGCTTCCTCCTGGTCATGGGTAACCAGGATGGCGCTGGTGCCACGGCTCTTGAGGATGTCGCGAACTTCATGGCTCAGGCGCCGGCGCAATTCCACATCGAGGTTGGAGAACGGCTCGTCGAGCAGTAGCAACTGTGGCTCGGGCGCCAACGCACGGGCCAGTGCGACCCGTTGCTGTTGCCCACCGGACAGTTCATGCGGATAGCGCCCGCCCAGGCCGCCCAGCTTGACCAGTTCGAGCATCTCTTCGATGACTTCGGCCTGGCGCGGGTGCTTGGCGATGCCGAAGGCAATGTTCTGCGCCACGGTCAGGTGCGGGAACAGCGCGTAGTCCTGGAACACCATGCCGATGCGGCGTTTTTCCGGGGCCAGGGTGAACCCGGCCCGGGAAATGACCTCGCCGGCCAGCTGGATCTCGCCTTCGTGCACCGGCTCGAAACCGGCGATCGCGCGCAGGGTGGTGGTCTTGCCACAACCGGAGGAACCCAGCAGGCAACCGATGTCGCCTGCGTTGAGGTGCAGGTTGAGGTTCTGGACGATGCGCTGGTCGCCATAGCCGCAGGCGAGGTTGCGCAGGTTGAGCAGTAAGGGTTGACTCATGCGTGGTGGTAAGCCGGTTCGACAAGGAATTCGAGAAGGGCCTTCTGTGCATGCAGGCGGTTTTCAGCCTGGTCCCAGGCGACCGAACGTGGGTCGTCGAGCAGGTCATGGCTGATTTCCTCACCACGGTGGGCTGGCAGGCAGTGCATGAACAGGGCGTCTGGTGCCGCCAGGTCGAGCAGTTCGCGGGTGACCTGGTAAGGCGCGAAATGCGCCAGGCGCCGTGCAGTTTCCTCCTCCTGGCCCATCGAAGTCCAGACGTCCGTGGTCACCAGGTGGGCGCCGCGCACGGCTTCCTTCGGGTCGCGGACGATCTGCACGCGGTCGCCGCCGATGGCCATGAAGCGTGGGTCCGGTTCGTAACCTTGCGGGCAGGCGATACGCAGCTGGAAGTCGAACTGCCTGGCTGCCTCGATATACGAGTTGCACATGTTGAAGCCGTCGCCGATCCAGGCCACGGTCTTGCCCTGGATCGACCCGCGCTGTTCGAGGAACGTCTGCATGTCGGCCAGCAGTTGGCACGGGTGCGATTCGTCGGACAGCGCGTTGATCACCGGCACCCGCGAATTGGCGGCGAATTCGGTGAGGGTGCTGTGGGCATGGGTACGGATCATCACCACATCGAGCATGCTCGACAGCACGATGGCACTGTCGGCGATCGGCTCGCCCCGGCCCAGCTGGGTGTCACGTGGGGACAGGAAGATGGCCTGGCCGCCGAGCTGGATCATGCCGGCCTCGAACGACACCCGGGTACGCGTCGAGGATTTCTCGAAGATCATGCCCAGTACGCGGTTCTTCAGGGGCTCGAACAGCACGCCTCGCTTGCGCAGGTCCTTCAGCTCGATGCCGCGGCGGATCACACCGAGCAATTCGTCGGTGGTGAAGTCCAGCAGGGAGAGAAAGTGCCTAGCGCTCATGATTGACTACCTTATCTGCAACGGTATGCAGGTCGACCGTATGGTTTTTTTTGACAACGGGAGTGACCTGCGGCGTAAGCCGCACGGAGGCGGACGAAATAGGGAAAGGCGCAATACTATAAGTAAATGTCGCCTGAAGCCAAGAGGGGAAACAGCAGCTCGGTGCCAAAGGGTGTTGCAAGGGGTGTATCGAGCGACCGGCAGTGCTGTTTTTTATTTGCTACAGAGGGTTGTACACGGCTTGCTGGCAAGTTGGCAAATGGCTGTCGCAAATCGTGTGCCTGATGTCGGTGGATTCATGCCGCGAAGTGCGCTGGTCGAGGGGCTGCGCCCAGGCGCATAGTCGCGTTGGTCCATTACCACGAGGCAGAGGCGGCCATGACCAAGACCCTGCACCACCGTGCCTGTCACCTGTGCGAGGCGATCTGCGGGCTGAACATCGAAGTCAGCCATGAACAAGGCGGACGGGCGCTGATCCATTCGATCAAGGGCGACCCGCAGGATCCGTTCAGCCGCGGCCATGTCTGCCCCAAGGCAGTTGCCCTGCAGGATATCCAGAACGACCCCGACCGCCTGCGCCAGCCGCACAAGCGGGTAGGTGAGCGTTGGCAGGCCATTGGTTGGGACGAAGCCTTCGCCCTGGCCGCCGACCGGCTGTGGGCGATCCAGCAGGCCCATGGGCGCAATGCCGTTGCGGTCTACCAGGGCAACCCCAGCGTGCACAACTACGGTTTGATGACCCACAGCAACTACTTCCTCGGCTTGCTGAAAACCCGCAACCGCTTTTCTGCCACCTCGGTTGACCAGTTGCCGCAACACCTGGTCAGCCATCTGCTGTATGGCCATGGCCTGCTGTTGCCGATCCCGGACATCGACCACACCGGCTTCATGCTGATCCTCGGCGGCAACCCGCTGGCCTCGAATGGCAGCATCATGACGGTGCCGGACGTGGAAAAGCGCCTGAAGGCGCTGCGAGCCCGGGGCGGGCGCCTGGTGGTGGTGGACCCGCGCCGCAGCGAAACAGCGGCAATCGCCGACAGCCACTTGTTCATCCGCCCTGGCACAGATGCGGCGCTATTGTGCGGCTTGCTCAACACCCTGTTCGAAGAAGGCTTGGGGCGCGGCTCGCATTTGCCGGTTGCAGGCCTGCAGCAGGTGCGCGAAGCGATCGCGCCGTTCAATGCCGAGGCGATGAGTGCCCACTGTGGCATTGCTGCAGCAGACATTCGCCAGCTGGCGCGGGATTTCGCGGCGGCCGACAAAGCCGTGTGCTACGGCCGTATGGGCGTCTCGACCCAGGCGTTCGGCACCCTCTGCCATTGGCTGGTGCAACTGATCAACCTGGTGACTGGCAACCTCGACCGGGAAGGCGGCGCGTTGTGCACCGTACCTGCCGTCGACCTGGTGGCGACCACCTCCGGAGGCCATTTCAATGCCTGGCAAAGCCGCGTGTCGGGCTTGCCCGAATATGGTGGCGAGCTGCCCGTGGCGGCCCTGGCCGAAGAGATACTGACCCCCGGCGACGGGCAGGTACGGGCACTGGTGACGGTAGCCGGCAACCCGGTGCTGTCCACGCCTAACGGCCGCCAGCTGGACGCCGCGCTTGAAGGGCTGGAATTCATGCTCTGCATCGACTTGTACATCAATGAGACAACCCGCCATGCCGACCTGATCCTGCCCTCCACCTCGGCGCTGGAAAACGACCATTACGACACCACGTTCAATCTGCTGGCAGTGCGCAACGTGACCCGTTTCAACCGGGCGATCCTGGCCAAACCGGAGGGGGCGCTGCACGACTGGGAGATCTTCGTCGGCCTGGCCCAGGCGTTTGCCAGGCGCGCCGCGCTTGAATTGAAACCGACCCTGGCGCCGGCACAGATGATTGACCTGGCGTTGCGCAAGGGGCCTTATGGCGAAGCGACGCCCTGGCAGCTTTCGCTGGCAACACTTGAGCAGCACCCGCATGGCCTTGACCTCGGGCCGTTGCGTGCCAACCTCGCCGCGCGCCTGGCGACCGCCAGCAAGGCGGTCGAGGCCGCGCCGCCGGTGCTGCTGGATGACCTGCGTCGGCTGGCGCAACAGCCTGCACCAGCAGCGGGCGAACTGTTGCTCATCGGCCGCCGCCACGTGCGCAGCAACAACTCGTGGATGCACAACTTCCACCGCCTGGTAAAGGGCAAGCCGCGCCATCAGTTGCTGATGCATCCACAAGACCTGCAGCAGCGGCAACTGCAGGACGGCCAGCGCGTGCGCATACGTTCGCGCACCGGCACGCTGGAGGTCGAAGTGCAGGCATGTGACGACATCATGCCGGGTGTAGTCAGCCTGCCCCATGGTTTTGGCCATGCGCGGCATGGGGTACGCCTGCAGGTAGCCCGGGCGCAACCAGGCGTAAGTGCCAACGACCTCACCGACGAGCGCCTGCGTGACCCTGTTTCCGGCAATGCAGTGCTCAATGGCGTACCCGTGCAGATCGAGGCCGTGTAGGGAACGGTAAGGCCGAGCATGCTGCTCGGCTTTCCGTTACAATGCCTCACCGTGCCGACGATCGCGTCGGAAAGTTCAGCCGAGGTGCTACATGGATATCATCGAAACGATCAAAGAGCAGATTGCCAACAACACCATTCTGCTTTACATGAAAGGCTCGCCGAATGCCCCGCAGTGTGGCTTCTCTGCGCGTGCATCGCAGGCCGTGATGGGTTGTGGCGAGAAGTTCGCCTACGTCGACATCCTGCAGAACCCGGAAATTCGCGCCAACCTGCCAAAATATGCCAACTGGCCGACTTTCCCGCAGCTGTGGGTAGCCGGTGAGCTGGTTGGCGGTAGCGACATCATGCTGGAAATGTTCGAGAAGGGTGAGCTGCAGACCCTGATCAAGGAAGCGGCTGCCAAGGCCAAGGCTTCCGAAGCCTGATTTTTCGGCAAGCATGAAAAAACCCGCTGAGTGCGGGTTTTTTCATGCGCCGGATATTTACTCTTCGCCCATCTGCGACTGCAGGTAGTTTTCGATACCGACCTTGTCGATGAGCCCCAGCTGGGTTTCCAGCCAGTCGATGTGTTCTTCCTCGGCTTCGAGGATGTCTTCGAGGATGTCGCGCGAGCCGAAGTCGCCAGCGGTCTCGCAGTGGGCGATGGCTGCCTTGAGGTCGACCAGGCCTTTCTGTTCGATCTTCAGGTCGCATTCGAGCATTTCTTTGGTGTGCTCGCCGATCAGCAGCTTGCCCAGGTCCTGGACGTTGGGGATGCCTTCGAGGAACAGAATACGCTTGATCAGTTTGTCAGCGTGCTTCATCTCATCGATGGATTCCTTGTACTCGTGCTTGCCGAGCTTGTTCAGGCCCCAATCTTCGTACATGCGCGCGTGCAGGAAGTACTGGTTGATTGCGACCAGCTCGTTTCCGAGGATCTTGTTGAGATGCTGGATGACGCTTACGTCGCCTTTCATGTCGGGTTCCTGCCCTGTAGAAGTGTGCCAATACCCCGAAGTTTGAGCCCGATACCTAGGTGTGTCAAACCTAAGTTATTGAATAATAAATGAAAATTAATAGGAATAAGAATGTTTGTGAACCGCGTTGGAACGCTAACTTATTGAATTCTGGGCATAAAAAAACCGGACGCAAGGTCCGGTTCTTGGAATTCTGGCTTTCAGGCGGCGGTAAATTCTACCGGGTAGGGCAGGGCTGCCTGGCTGACCTGAAGCTCGGTCAGGGTCTCGCGGACCACCTGCTTGGCCACGCAGGCGCATTTGCCACACTGGCTGGCGACGTTGGTCGCGGCGCGCACTTCCTTGTAACTGCAGCATCCTTCATAGATCGCATCGCGGATCTGTCCGTCGGTAACGCCGACACAAAGACACACATACATAGAGGCTGACCATCGTTGCTAGGCTCGATGGGGTGGAGCTTAATGTTAATGAGAATGCTTGTCAAAGGACTTTCTGGAAGGGCCGTGCTTGAGCGACCGGCGGTTGCTTCGTCGTTGGAGTCGGCCTGTCACCAGAAGCCGTGTATGATGGTTGGCCTTTGTTGGATGTCGGGCAGCCTGTCTGGCCCGGCAAACGGTTCTTCACCCTCATCAGGAGATTACAATGAGCGTACTCGTTGGTAAGAAAGCCCCCGATTTCACCGTTCCAGCCGTGCTGGGCAATGGCGAGATCGTCGACAGCTTCAACCTGGCTTCGGCCATCAAGGGCAAGTACGGCCTGGTGTTCTTCTACCCGCTGGACTTCACCTTCGTCTGCCCGTCCGAGCTGATCGCCCTGGACAACCGCATCCCTGACTTCCAGGCCCGCAACGTTGAAGTGATCGGTGTGTCGATCGACTCGCACTTCACCCACAACGCCTGGCGTAACACCCCGGTCAACAACGGCGGTATCGGCCAGGTCAAGTACACCCTGGCTGCCGACATGACCCACGAAATCTGCAAGGCCTACGACGTCGAGTCCGAAGGCGGCGTGGCTTTCCGTGGTGCCTTCCTGATCGACACCAACGGTGTGGTTCGTTCGCAGATCGTCAACGACCTGCCACTGGGCCGTAACATGGACGAGCTGCTGCGCCTGGTCGACGCCCTGCAGTTCCACGAAGAGCACGGCGAAGTCTGCCCTGCCAACTGGAAGAAAGGCGACAAAGGCATGAACGCTTCGCCAGAAGGCGTTGCTGCCTACCTGAGCGAAAACGCTGGCAAGCTGTAATTGCCGCGCGCATGAAAAAACCGGCCCTTTCGGCCGGTTTTTTTGTGTCTGGCTTCTGCGAGCGCTTTACGCGCCTATCGCGACACAAGGCCGCTCCTGCAGGTTTTATGCGAACCGAGCTGCGCCCAAGGTGGTGGGCAGGTATCCAGCATCTGGAGCGCAGCTCAAACTCCTGTAGGGGCGGCCTTGTGTCGCGATGGGCCGCAAAGCGGCCCCGGATTTCAGATCAGTCGTTGAAATCGCGCCAGCCGCCCATCTCTTTCCAACGGTTGACGATGCCGCAGAACAGCTCGGCAGTCTTCTCGGTGTCGTAACGGGCCGAGTGCGCTTCCCGCCCGTCAAAGTCGATGTCGGCGCTCTGGCAGGCCCGCGCCAGTACGGTCTGGCCATAGGCCAGGCCCGCCAGGGTAGCGGTGTCGAAGCTGGAGAACGGGTGGAACGGGTTGCGCTTGAGGTCGTTGCGCATCACCGCTGCATTGAGGAAGCCAAGGTCGAAGCTGCTGTTGTGGCCTACCAGAATCGCCCGCTTGCAACCATTGGCCTTGAGCGCCTTGCGTACGCCACGGAAGATGTCGGTCAGCGCGCTTTCCTCACTCACCGCCATGCGCAGCGGGTGATCCAGCTTGATGCCGGTAAACTCCAGTGCGGCCGGCTCGATGTTGGCGCCTTCGAAGGGCTCAACCCGGTGGAAGTAGGTGTGCTCGGGGAACAGGAAACCCTTTTCGTCCATGCCGATGGTGACTGCGGCAATTTCCAGCAGGGCGTCGGTGGCGCTGTTGAAGCCACCGGTTTCAACGTCCACCACGACTGGCAGGTAGCCACGGAAGCGTTCGGCCATCGGGTGACGCGAACCGCTGCTGCCCTGGGTGTCGAGGTCGTCTTCGTAGAGGTCTTCGCTCACGCGTTTTCCTCCAGCAGGCGCCAGCGCAGTTTTTCGCCGGCGCGCAGCGGGACTACGGTCTGCTCGCCAAACGGCAGGCTGTCCGGGGCGGTCCATTCTTCGCGAACCAGGGTAATGGTGTCGGTGTTCGCCGGCAGGCCATAGAAGGCCGGGCCGTGCAGGCTGGCGAAGCCTTCCAGCTTGTCCAGCGCGTTACGCTGCTCGAACGCTTCGGCGTACATCTCGATGGCTGCGTAGGCGGTGTAGCACCCGGCGCAGCCGCAGGCAGCTTCCTTGGCGTGGCGGGCGTGCGGGGCCGAGTCGGTGCCCAGGAAGAACTTCGGGTTGCCGCTGGTAGCGGCGTCCAGCAGTGCCACCTGGTGGGTGTTGCGCTTGAGGATCGGCAGGCAGTAGAAGTGCGGGCGAATGCCGCCCACCAGCATGTGGTTGCGGTTGTACAGCAAATGCTGGGCGGTAATGGTCGCGCCGACGTTGGCCGGGGCCTCGCTGACGAACTGGGCGGCATCGCTGGTGGTGATGTGCTCGAACACCACTTTCAGCGTCGGGAAGCGCTCGACCACACGGCGCAGGTGCTCATCGATGAAACGCTTCTCGCGGTCGAACACGTCGATCTCGCTGCGCGTCACTTCGCCGTGCACCAACAGTGGCATGCCGACTTCTGCCAGCGCCTCGATGGCCGGGAAGATATTGTCGATGCTGGTCACGCCCGAGTCGGAGTTGGTGGTGGCTCCGGCCGGGTACAGCTTGGCGGCATGCACGAAGCCGCTGGCCTTGGCCGCGCGGATGTCCTCGGGGCTGGTGCGGTCGGTGAGGTACAGCACCATCAGCGGCTCGAAGCGGCTGCCGGCCGGCCGGGCGGCGAGGATGCGCTCACGGTAGGCGCCGGCCTCGGCGGCATTGCGAACCGGTGGAACCAGGTTGGGCATGATGATGGCACGGGCGAAGGTACGCGCCACGTCGCCAACGGTGTGGGGCAGGACGGCACCATCGCGCAGATGGATGTGCCAGTCGTCGGGACGCAGGAGGGTCAGGCGATCGGACATTGGGGATTCCAGGCGGGTCGAACTCAAGCCCCAATGCTACCGGAAAACCCTGGGGCGAGCACGGCTATCAAGTTTTCCGCCTGGCGTCCGATAGCCTGCAGGTAAGCCGTCAGAATTTGTGGAGCCGCCCGTGCGCCAGCGTTACCTAGCCCTATTGACCCTGTTCGCCAGTCTGCCGGCCGGCGCCCTGACCTTCCAGACGCGCATGGAGAACATTGCCTGGAAGGTCGAGGGTGACCAGTTCGAATGCCGGCTGGTGCAGCCGATCGACGGCTTTGGCAGTGGTGAGTTCGTGCGCCGTGCGGGCGAACAGCCGGTGTTCCAGCTGCGTTCGGACAGCAACGCGCTGGGTGCCGGCACCGCGACCTTGCTGGCCGCCGCTGCGCCGTGGCAACCCGGGCGCAGCGACATCAACCTGGGCAGCGTACGCATGGCCCGCACTGGCGTGTTGTTCAGCTCGTCGCAGGGCCAGGCCAGCCGGCTGATCAATGGCCTGCTCGACGGCCGCAGCACCGTGGTGCGCAATTATGCCGGCGAGGCGGGAAGGCCGATGGAAGTGCGTGTGCTGCCGGTCAGCTTTGCCAAGGCCTACAGCGACTACCAGGCCTGTGCCGGCAAGCTGCTGCCGATGAACTATGACCAGGTGCGCCAGACCCAGGTAGGCTTCCCTGGCGGCGGTTTCGAACTGGATCAGTCGGCCAAGGCGCGGCTGGATGTCATCCTCGACTACATGAAGGCCGACCCGACAGTGAACCATGTCGAACTCAACGGCCACTCGGACAACAGCGGCAACCGCCTGACCAACCGCGATATGTCGCGCCGTCGCGCACTGGCCGTGGCTGACTACCTGAAGGCTCATGGCGTGCCGGAAGAGCAGATCGAGGTGCGTTTCCATGGCGAGCGCTACCCGCTGGCGAAGAACAACAGCGCAGCAAACCGGGCGCGCAATCGGCGGGTGAATATCGAGCTGGACCGGGTGGCGGTGGTTGAGAAGGCGGTCGAGAAACCGGTGGAAAAGCCGGCTGAACCGGCACCGCCATCCGTGACTCCGGGCACGGCACCAGCCAGCCCGGCCGCGGCGGCGGCCGGTACCAAGGCACCCTGACATTTCCTGTCGCATATTCCGTCGCCCTTCCGACAGTTCCTGTCGCTTTGTCGTCAGAAGCTGTCGCCCCACTGTAAATTTATTTGCAACGCCGTTAGAATCGACGCCTTTCCGTACAACCCCGTGGAGTGATGGCATGGCGGACGTAAAAAAGGTCGTACTGGCGTATTCCGGCGGCCTTGATACTTCGGTGATTCTCAAGTGGCTGCAGGATACCTACAACTGCGAAGTGGTGACCTTCACCGCTGACCTGGGGCAGGGCGAAGAGGTCGAGCCGGCCCGCGCCAAGGCCCAGGCAATGGGCGTTAAAGAGATCTACATCGACGACCTGCGCGAAGAGTTCGTGCGTGATTTCGTGTTCCCGATGTTCCGCGCCAACACCGTCTACGAAGGCGAGTACCTGCTGGGTACCTCCATCGCCCGTCCGCTGATCGCCAAGCGCCTGATCGAAATCGCCAACGAAACCGGCGCTGACGCCATTTCCCACGGCGCCACCGGCAAGGGTAACGACCAGGTGCGTTTCGAACTGGGTGCCTATGCCCTGAAACCAGGCGTCAAGGTCATCGCTCCATGGCGTGAGTGGGACCTGCTGTCCCGCGAAAAGCTGATGGACTATGCCGAGAAGCATGGTATTCCGATCGAGCGTCACGGCAAGAAGAAGTCGCCATACTCGATGGACGCCAACCTGCTGCACATCTCCTACGAAGGCGGTGTCCTGGAAGATACCTGGACCGAGCACGAAGAAGACATGTGGCGCTGGAGCGTCTCGCCCGAGAACGCCCCGGACCAGGCTACCTACATCGAGCTGACCTACCGCAACGGTGACATCGTTGCCATCGACGGCGTCGAGAAGACCCCGGCCACCGTGCTGGCCGACCTGAACCGTATCGGTGGTGCCAATGGCATCGGCCGTCTCGATATCGTCGAGAACCGTTACGTCGGCATGAAGTCGCGTGGTTGCTACGAAACCCCTGGCGGCACCATCATGCTCAAGGCTCACCGTGCCATCGAGTCGATCACACTGGACCGCGAAGTCGCTCACCTCAAGGATGAGCTGATGCCGAAGTACGCCAGCCTGATCTACACCGGCTACTGGTGGAGCCCGGAGCGTCTGATGCTGCAACAGATGATCGACGCTTCGCAGGTCAACGTGAACGGCGTGGTGCGCCTGAAGCTGTACAAGGGCAATGTCACCGTGGTCGGCCGCAAGTCGGACGATTCGCTGTTCGACGCCAACATCGCCACCTTCGAGGAAGATGGCGGCGCCTACAACCAGGCGGACGCTGCCGGCTTCATCAAGCTCAACGCACTGCGTATGCGCATTGCCGCCAACAAGGGCCGTTCGCTGCTCTGATTGCTGGCGCATGCCATGGAAACCCCGGCCCGGCCGGGGTTTTTTTTGCCTGCTGCAAACCTGCAGCGCTCATCCGCCTCGGGATGCGGCATCTTCCTCCAGCGGGCTGACCGACAATTGTGCACATTGGCGTTTATCCAGGTTGCAAAACCGCCATGTTCTGGGCGTTTGCAGCGGTTGGGCCATTGCCAGCAGGAGTTGCTGTTCCATCAACTGACAAGCATCGGGCCCGGAAAACATGATCGTGACAGGTTCGCCATGTACGGCCTCGCTGAGCTTGCGGGGCGCGCTTGGCGTGCTCCTGGTGCCTGGGGGCGGGAGAGGGTCGCTTGCCGTGTTATCCGATGACGGGTTGTAGAACGACTTGTAGTTGAAGTTGAGTGTCAGAAAAAACAATGCTGTCAGAAAGAACGGAAACCCCACCAGGAACCAGGTATAGAGATTCTGGCTGGCTTCGCTGAGAAACGGCAAGGTAGCAAGTGCGGAGGATTCGATGATGCCCGCGAAGATGGCAATGATCGTCAGCGGGGCGACAGGTTGTCTTTCGGGCATGAGGGCTGTCTCCGGCGTTTTCACCCATTGTTGCCTTACTGTGCCGCTCAACTGAAGACTGGACTGTTTCCCCGGCGACGAATCCTCGCTGTCCGGCGCGGTGGCGAGGATTTTTCAATGGCCCGGGTTGAAACTTCTCAACAGGAAAAGTGGCCTTGAATGGGGGCGTTGAAAGACGGGTAATAGTTTTACTTCCTTATTCAGGAAGTTTGTTGTTACAGGCGTAGTAGTTATGTGTAGGAAATTTCTGTAAGTCTTGTAGGTTTCATCTGTTCATCTATTTCTTCGGCAAATCGTCGCGCCATCCCGCGTTCTGTCGGTTATCGTGGCGTGCCAAAGCAGAACAATGAATGGATATCGCATGAATAAAGTGCTCATCGTGGATGATCATCCGGTCATACGCCTGGCCGTGCGCATGCTGATGGAGCGGCATGGTTATGACGTCGTGGCGGAGACCGACAATGGCGTGGCTGCGCTGCAGCTGACACGCCAGCACCTGCCGGATATCGTGGTGCTGGATATCGGCATCCCGAAGCTGGACGGCCTGGAGGTCATCGCCCGCATGACCACCTTCAGCCCCGGCAGCAAAGTATTGGTATTGACGTCGCAGGCGCCTGGCAATTTCTCGATGCGTTGCATGCAGGCAGGGGCGGCAGGGTATGTGTGCAAGCAGCAGGAGCTTACCGAACTGCTGAGCGCCATCAAGGCCGTGTTGTCGGGCTACAGCTACTTCCCCAACCAGGCCCTGCATGCGTCACGTGGCAAGGGAGGAGGAAGCGAGACGGACATGGTCAACCGCCTCTCGGCACGCGAGATGACCGTGTTGCAGCAGCTGGCGAGAGGGCGTTCGAACAAGGAGATTGCCGACAGCATGTTCCTCAGCAACAAGACGGTCAGCACCTACAAGTCACGCTTGTTGCTCAAGCTCAATGCGCGGTCACTGGTCGACCTGATCGAGCTGGCGCAACGTCAGGGGCTGAACTGAGCGCCAGGCCGTAAAGCCTCCAGCCCGGAGGCTTTGCCAGCGCTGCAGGCCTTGCGCCTACAGGTCGTAGTCGAAATCGGCCAGCTGTTTCTGCAGGCGCCTTTCTTCCAGCATGTTGTCAATGGTGCGGCGTTTGCTGAGGTTGGTCTTTGCGATTTCCACCGGGGGCTCCGCTTCATCCTCTGCGGCAACAAAATCATCTTCGATCGACAGGTCGTCTTTATCGCTACTCATGAGTCGCTCCAAGCCAAGGGGCCATTGGCCGTCCTTATAACCAGAAAGCAGGCGCTGGTAAAAAAGATTTTTTCAATCGCTGCAGGTGGTTTTTGCCTATTGACTCAATCGTTTGAAGTCTTGTGCTTGTACTCGCACAGGTCTTCGATCCGGCAGCTACCGCAGCGTGGCTTACGGGCCTGGCACACATAGCGCCCATGCAGGATCAGCCAATGGTGGGCGTCGAGCAGGTAGTCCTTGGGGACGAACTTGATCAGTTTTTTTTCCACTTCCAGCACGGTCTTGCCCGGCGCGATGCCGGTGCGGTTGCTGACCCGGAAGATATGGGTGTCGACTGCCATGGTCGGTTGCCGGAAGGCGGTGTTCAGCACCACGTTGGCGGTCTTGCGGCCCACGCCGGGCAGTGCCTCCAGCGCCTCGCGGGTCTGCGGCACCTGGCCGCCATGGCGCTCGATCAACAATCGGCAGGCCTCGATGACGTTTTTCGCCTTGCTGTTATACAGGCCGATGGTCTTGATGTACTCGCTCAGGCCTTCGACGCCCAGTGCATGGATGGCTTCGGGGGTATTGGCGACCGGGAACAGGCGGGCGGTGGCCTTGTTGACGCCCACGTCGGTGGCTTGCGCGGACAGGGTCACGGCGACCAGCAGTTCGAACGGGGTGGTGTAGGCCAGTTCGGTCTTCGGCTCGGGGTTGTCTTCGTGCAGCCTGCGAAAGATCTCCAGGCGTTTGGCGGCATTCATGAAATCAGGGCGTTCCTTGACGACGTGGGTGGGCAGGGCCCGTACGCAGGCGATTGTACAAGGCCCACAGCAGTCCGAGCAGTATCAGCGCGCCGGGGGCCAGGCTGGCCAGGTGCAGGCCGGCGATCTCGGCCAGCCATTGCCGGCTGGCGCCGAGCAACAGGCAGCTGGCAAGCAGTGCGGCCAGGTAGCCGACAAGCAGGCGCCAACGCCCTTCGATGGGTAGCAGGTGGTCAGTGGCCAGGCATTGCAGGCATAGCAGCGCGGGATAGTGGCCAAGGGCGAGTGCCATGGGCAGCAGCCAGGCACGCAGCGCCAGTTGCATGCAACTGGCCAGCGCTGCCAGCAGCAGCAGGCTGGCCAGCGTCAACGCCCAGCTGGCGAGCCTGGGGCGCAGTGGCACCAGCAACAATTGGTGCAGGCCGCCCATCAGCACCGCGCATACGCCGATGGCAGCGCCTTCGCTGAGTGTTCGGGTAGCACCCAGCAGCGGCACCAGGCTTGCGCCAAGCAGATGGAACCTATTCATGCAGGGGGCCCTCCAGCAGCACGTTGCGCTGCTCGTCGAAATACTCGAGCGCTTCTTGCAGTGCGCTGATCACCGCTCGCGAGGTCACGGTGGCGCCGGCCAGTTGGTCGAAGTCGCCCTGGTCACGTTTCAGCGCCCAGTGGTCGCCGAGCTGTCGATCGGCAAATTGTCCCAACCAGTTCACCTGTGGATCACCCAGGCGTGCCCCCAGCCCAGGGCTTTCCTGTTGTTCGATGACCTGACTGCCGATCAGCCGACCGTCTGTGGCAATGGCCACGCTCAGCACGATCGGGCCGGCATAGCCTTGGGCCTGGGTGACCAGAATGATCGCGGCCGGTTTTCCCGCCCGCGTCGCCTGGTAAGCGGCCACGATACGACTGTTCGGCCGCTGTGCGGCGGGCCTGGGCAGCGGATGCTCCAGTGGCTGGTTGTCGTAGCTGCCGGCAGGCAGCACCGCCAGCCGCTGACGGCTTTGCAGCTGTTTCGCGGCGTCGGCGACGGCCGGGCGGGTCCAGTGCCGCCAGGCCAGCGTAGTCGACACGGCCAGTGCTGCAACCACCAGCAACAGCGCTGTATCGCGAACCAGGCGATTCATCGGGCAACCTGCTGGCGCTGCACCGCCAGGCGCTCCAGGCTCGGCGCCAGAAGGTTCATCAGCAGGATGGCGAACGCCGTGCCATCCGGATAGCTGCCCCAGGTGCGGATCAGGTAGATCAGCAAGCCCGCACCCACGCCGAACAGCAGCCTGGCCCACTCATGCCGGGGGCCGGACACCGGTTCGGTGGCAATGAAGAAGGCGGCCATCATGGTCGAGCCGGAAAACAGGTGCAGCAAGGGCGAGCCGTTGGAGTCCGAGCCCGATCCGTTCCAGCCCAGCAGGCTGAACAGCAGCAGGCCTGCCAGCAGGCCAGCCGGCGCATGCCAGCTGATTACCTTGCGTTGTAGCAGGAACAGGCCGCCGAACAGGAACGCTAGGTTCACCCATTCGCTGCCACGCCCACCGATGCTGCCAAAGCCGGGGTGGCTGGCGAACAGCTCATCGATGGTCAGGCTGCGATTGTGGCGCAGGCCATCGAGCAGTGTCGGCTTGGCCCAGGCATCGATCTGGTCGCCGCCGGCGAAGACTTGTTGCAGGGTGTCAAGCAGACCGGGTGTTGGCCCGGGCCAATGGTTCATCTGCAAGGGGAAGCTCAGCAGCACGAAGGCATAACCGACCATGGCCGGGTTGAACAGGTTGCGCCCGACCCCGCCGAAGGCCTGCTTGCCGATACCGATGGCAATGCTGGCGGCGGTCACCGCTAGCCACCACGGCGCCAGGGTGGGCAGGGCGGCGGCCAGTAGTACACCGGTCACCAGCGCGCTGCCGTCATTCAACGCGGTGCTCGGCGGTTGCCCGCGCAACAGCAGCAAGAGTGCTTCGCACAGCAGGGCGGCACTGCTGCACAGCAACAGGTTCAGCAGCAGCCCCCAGCCGTGCAGCCAGAACAACACCAGCAAGCCGGGTATGCAGGCCAGCAGCACCAGGCCCATGCTGGTGCGCAGTCGCGGGTCGGGCTTGGCGCTCATTGGCTGAACAACCCGTTGAAGCCGGAAAATGCCATGGCCATCACCCCGGCACCGAGCAATTCGATCGGCAGGCCGCGCAGAACGCCAGGGATGTCGGCGTGGCTGCAGCGCTGGCGCAGGTCGGCGAACAAGACCAGCGCCAGCCAGAAGCCGGCGCCGGCCAGCAGCCCTTGCAGCAAGGTGGCGAACCCGGTGTCTTCGTCGCTTGCCTGTTGCAGGGCCAACCCGAGCACCGCCGCGTTGCTCAGTAGCAGCGCGGGCAGTTGCGCCACTGGCCAGGCGGGTTGCCAGCGTGCCAGCAGCCACGGCACACCCCAGGCGAGCAGTGCCAGCCAGGGCAACAGCAGGAACAGCTCAAGGTCTTCGGCCAGCAGGGGCATCGCGAGCCTTGCGCCGACCACTCCCAGTGCGATGCATAGCGCGCAGGCAAGGCCGTGCACATGCAGTTGCAGCCTTGGGCCCGGCGGTGGTGACAGGCACAGGTGATTGACCAGCGCGGCACTGATCAGAACCAGAAGGTAATCGCTCATGACATGACGATAGCCGGTAATCGCGGCGATTGTCCGGGTTTGGAGGAGAGTGTGGGGCCGCCTTGCGGCCCATCGCGACACAAGGCCGCTCCTGCAGGGACTGATCTCCTGGAGGGGCGGCCCTGGGTCGCGATGGGCTGCGCAGCAGCCCCCGGCAGGCCCGGTTACTTGATGCGCTGGCCTGGCTTGGCGCCGCTGTCCGGGCTCAGCAGGTAGATCTCTTCACCGCCAGGGCCTGCCGCCATGACCATGCCCTCGGAGACGCCGAAGCGCATCTTCCGCGGCTTGAGGTTGGCCACCATCATGGTCAGGCGACCTTCCAGCTTGGACGGGTCAGGGTAGGCCGACTTGATGCCCGAGAACACGTTGCGGCGCTCGTCGCCGATGTCCAGGGTCAGTTGCAGCAGCTTGTCGGCACCCGGTACGGCTTCGGCCTTGACGATAAGGGCTACGCGCAGGTCGACGGCTGCGAAGGTATCGAATTCGATTTCCGCCGACAGTGGGTCCTTGGCCAGCTCGCCGTTGCCGACCGGGGCCTTGGCTTCGGCGGCCAACAGGTCTTCCTTGCTGGCGGCGACCATGGCTTCGACCTTGGCTGGCTCGATGCGGCTCATCAGCGCTTTGAACGGGTTCAGCTGGTGGTTTTCCAGGCGCGACTGGTGGTCGTTCCAGGTCAACGGGGCCACGTTGAGGAAGGCTTCGGCGTCGGCAGCCAGCACTGGCAGCACCGGCTTGAGGAAGATCACCAGTTGGCGGAACAGGTTGATGCCCTGGGCGCAGATGGCCTGCACTTCATCCTGCTTGCCTTCCTGTTTGGCCAGCGACCACGGCGCCTTGTCGGCGATCCAGGCGTTGGCGCGGTCAGCCAGTGCCATGATCTCGCGCATGGCACGGCCGAAGTCGCGGCCTTCATAGGCCTCGGCGATCGACGGGGCGGCCGCCAGGAAGGCTTCGCTCAGCTCGGGTGCGGCATCGCCAGCGACCATCACGCCTGCATTGCCCTTGTGAATGAAACCGGCGCAGCGGCTGGCGATGTTGACCACCTTGCCGACCAGGTCGGAGTTGACCTTCTGCACGAAGTCTTCCAGGTTCAGGTCCAGGTCATCGACGCCACGGCCCAGTTTGGCTGCATAGTAATAACGCAGGTATTCGGGCTGCAGGTGGTCGAGGTAGGTGCGGGCCTTGATGAAGGTGCCACGCGACTTGGACATCTTGGCGCCGTTCACGGTCAGGTAGCCGTGGACATTGACCGCAGTCGGCTTGCGGAAGCCGGCGCCTTCGAGCATGGCCGGCCAGAACAGGGCGTGGAAGTTGACGATGTCCTTGCCGATGAAGTGGTACAGCTCGGCCTTGGAGCCCTCGTTCCAGAAGGCATCGAAGTCCAGCTCCGGGCGGCGTGCGCAGAGGTTCTTGAAGCTGGCCATGTAGCCGATCGGTGCATCCAGCCATACGTAGAAGTATTTGCCTGGCTCGCCCGGAATCTCGAAGCCGAAATACGGCGCATCGCGCGAGATGTCCCACTCCTGCAGGCCCGAGTCCAGCCATTCGGCCAGCTTGTTGGCCACGGCGTCCTGCAGCGTGCCGCTGCGGGTCCACTGCTGCAGCATGGCCTGGAAGTCCGGCAGCTTGAAGAAGAAGTGCTGGGAATCACGCAGTACCGGAGTGGCACCGGAGATGGCCGACTTGGGGTTCTTCAGTTCGGTGGGCGCATAGGTGGCGCCGCATTTTTCGCAGTTGTCGCCGTACTGGTCTTCGGCGGCGCACTTGGGGCAGGTGCCCTTGATGAACCGGTCGGCGAGGAACATGCCCTTTTCCGGGTCGAAGTACTGGGTCACCGAACGGGTGGCGATGTGCCCGGCTTCACGCAGGCGCGTGTAGATCAGGCTCGACAGCTCGCGGTTCTCTTCGCTGTGGGTGGAGTGGAAGTTGTCGAAGTCCACCAGGAAGTCGGCAAAGTCGCTGCTGTGCTCGGCCTGGACGTTGGCGATCAGCTGCTCCGGGGTGATGCCTTCCTTCTCGGCGCGCAGCATGATGGCCGAACCGTGGGCGTCGTCGGCGCAGACATAGATGCACTGGTTGCCGCGCAGCTTCTGGAAGCGTACCCACATGTCTGTCTGGATGTACTCGAGCATATGGCCAAGGTGGATCGATCCGTTGGCATAGGGCAAGGCGCTGGTGACGAGAATCTGACGTGGCTCGGACATGGTGGCTCGGCTACTTATCTGGCGACGGGGTAAAAATGAGGTTGATCGGCCACTATAAAGGGCTGGCGAAGATATTTCACCCCGCATGCACATCTGCTGACGATTGACGGGTTAGGATAGGCGCCTGTTTTACATTCAGTTTGCCAATGGGAGTCTCCATGAGTGCCGTCACCCGTGCCGCCGTCGAAGGCGTGCTTCGCCAGTACACCGACCCCTATCTGAACCAGGACCCGGTCAGCGCCGGCTGCGTGCGCGCCATCGATATCCAGGGCGGGCAGGTCAGCGTGCAGTTGCAGCTGGGTTATGCCGCAGGGCTGTTCAAGAACGGCTGGGCCCAGGTGCTGCAGACCGCCATCGGCAACCTCGCGGGCGTCAGCAGTGCCCAGGTGTCGATCGATTGCGTGGTCGCCGCGCACAAGGCCCAGGCCCAGGTGCCGGCCATGGCCAACGTCAAGAACATCATCGCCGTGGCCTCGGGCAAGGGCGGGGTGGGCAAGTCGACCACCGCGGCCAACCTGGCCCTGGCCCTGGCCCGCGAAGGTGCCCAGGTGGGTATTCTCGATGCCGACATCTACGGCCCCAGCCAGGGCGTGATGTTCGGTATCGCCGAAGGGACCCGCCCGCAAATCCGTGATCAGAAGTGGTTCGTGCCGATCAAGGCGCATGGCGTGGAAGTGATGTCCATGGCGTTTCTCACCGACGACAACACGCCGATGGTCTGGCGCGGGCCGATGGTTTCCGGTGCGCTGCTGCAACTGGTGACCCAGACTGCCTGGGACGACCTGGACTACCTGGTGATCGACATGCCGCCGGGCACTGGTGACATCCAGCTGACCCTGGCGCAGAAGGTGCCGGTGGCAGGCTCGGTCATCGTCACTACGCCGCAGGACCTGGCCTTGCTGGATGCCAGGAAGGGCGTGGAGATGTTCCGCAAGGTCAACATCCCGGTACTGGGTGTAGTGGAAAACATGGCCGTGCACATCTGCTCGAACTGCGGCCATGCCGAGCACCTGTTCGGTGAAGGCGGTGGCGAAAAGCTGGCGAGCCAGTATGGTGTCGAGCTGCTGGCCTCGTTGCCGCTGTCGATGCTCATCCGCGAGCAGGCCGACAATGGCAAGCCGACCGCCATCGCCGAACCGGAAAGCCAGATCGCCATGGTCTATCAAGAGCTGGCGCGCCAGGTCGGGGCGCGGATCGTGCTGCAGGAAGCGGCTGCACCGGCAATGCCGAGCATTACCATCAGCGAGGATTGATGTTGGCTTGAGCCTTGTGGCGCTTGAGAAATCAAGCGCCGTCTGCGCGGCGCTCAAGCTTCCAGGCGCCACAAGTGCTCAACCCATCAGGCATAAAAAAACCCGCCGGAAGGCGGGTTTTTTTGAAAGCTAAAAAGCTCGATCGACTTAGGCGATCTGAACTTCTTCAGCCTGCATCCCTTTCTGGCCGCGGGTAGCGACGAAAGTAACAGCCTGGCCTTCTTTCAGGGTTTTGAAGCCGTCAGCTTGGATGGCTTTGAAGTGCACGAACAGGTCATCGCCCGACTGAGGGGTGATGAAGCCGTAGCCTTTCTCATCGTTGAACCACTTAACAACACCGGATTGACGGTTGGACATTTTTCTGTCTCCTTGGACAATTTGATAACGGTCAGGAAAAACCCTGCCCGGGACTGAGCGCAAAGAGAGCAGAAAATTCAGCGATGGGCCGATCAGGATCGTGCATCAAACTAGAGATTCTCGGTGTCACGTGCAGCACAGTGGCGTCACCTTACCCCACTTTCCGCAACCTGCCAATGGTCAGAAGGCGCTTTAGGCGAATTCGGATCGACGGCGGCGCAAACCCCCGCCCGGCGCGGGATGAGGCATGGAACTTTAACCTGGGCGCGGGGACCGGTAAGATGCGCGTCTGGTTTTTCCCCTCGCAACTCTTCTAGGACATCCCGCCATGAGCATCAAATCGGACAAGTGGATTCGCCGCATGGCGCAGGAACACGGCATGATCGAACCGTTCGTCGAGCGCCAGGTGCGCGGCGAGCAGGACAACCGGGTAATTTCCTTCGGCGTCTCCAGCTACGGCTACGACGTGCGCTGCGCCGACGAATTCAAGGTGTTCACCAACATCAACTCGGCCACCGTCGACCCGAAGAACTTCGATGCCGGTAGTTTCGTCGACATCAAGAGCGACGTCTGCATCATCCCGCCGAACTCCTTCGCCCTGGCGCGCACCGTCGAGTACTTCCGCATTCCGCGTGACGTGCTGACCATCTGCCTGGGCAAGAGCACCTATGCCCGTTGCGGCATCATCGTCAACGTCACCCCGCTCGAACCCGAGTGGGAAGGCCACGTGACGCTGGAGTTCTCCAACACCACCACGCTGCCGGCCAAGATCTACGCCAACGAAGGCGTGGCGCAGATGCTGTTCCTGCAGTCCGACGAAGAATGTGAAGTGTCGTACAAGGACCGTGGCGGCAAGTACCAGGGCCAGCGCGGCGTCACCCTGCCGCGTACCTGAGCCGACAAGCGCGGGGAATTACCCGCGCCTTTGGCACTCCAACGGGATAATGCCGGTGCGCATGATGCGCAACGGCCTTGTCAGGAGCAGCCAATGAAACTCCATCCCGCAATCAGTGCCAAGCTGGCAGTCCTGCAGCCCAACCATGTGGGGTTGTTGTCCTGGTCACTGCTGGCGCACCCGCTGCCGATGCAGGCAGGGGGCGTGCCCCACCAGCCTGATCCCGATACGCCACAGCCGCCGGAGCCTGGTGAAACACAACCCATGGAACCGGGCGAGCCGACCCTGCCTGACGAAGCGCCTCCGGCGCCAGTCGCCTGAGCCGCTAAAGCGCCCACACGCGCCCTGCACCGGCCAGGTAGACTCGGCTGGTAGCCGCCGGCGCGATTTCCCAGCCCCCGGTGAACTCGCCGAACGCCGGCAGCAGGCTGACTTGGCCATCGACCAGGAAGCACGGCAGGCGCAGGCGCTGCCGCGCCTTGCCGCGCAGGACGAAGACCGGGTGGACATGGCCCGCCAGCACCGGGTGGGTCGGATGAGGTCGCGGTTCGTGCTGTAGCGCGAAGGGTTCCAGGAGCCACGGTTCCTCCATCACCTCGATGCCGAGCGAAGCGGGTGGGTCGCCGGCGTTGCGATCATGATTGCCGCGTATCAGCACGATCTTCACCGCCTTGTGCTGTTCGCGCCAGGCCAGCAACCCGGCCAGCGTCGCTGGCGCTCGTGCTGCGCGCGCATGCAGGAAATCACCGAGGACGATCAGTTGCTCGCAGTCATGCGCGGCCAACAACGCATCCAGGCGGGCCAGCGTTGCGGCGGTGGTGCCGCGCGGTACCGGCTGGTGCAGGGCGCGATAGCTTGCTGCCTTGCCGATGTGCACGTCGGCCACCAGCAGGGCACGGCGTGCCGGCCAGTAGATGGCCTTGTCGGGAAGCAGCCAGAGCTGCTGGCCACAGTGCTCAATGGGCAGCAGGCCGGTCATGCACTGGCACCCGCTGCACGTTCCAGTTCGGCGACCATCCGTGCAATCCGGTCCGCCAGTTTCTCGGTGCTCAGGGTTTCGCGCATGCCCTCCACCAGCAAGGCAAACGCCAACGGCCCCGGCCGCTTCAACAACTGCAGGTCGAGCCGCAACTGCCCCATTTTCAGCAATTGCCGATGCAGGCGCTCGATCTCCAGTTCTTCATTCAACACTTCGTCTCGCGCCTGGCCCAGCAGCAAGTTGCCGGCGTCATGCTTGCGGAAAACCTCGTAGAACAGGCCACTGGAGGCCTGGATCTGGCGCAGGCTTTTCTGTGCCGCCGGATAGCCGCCAAACACCAGCCCGGCAATCTGGGCGATCTCGCGAAAACGCCGCAGTGCCATTTCCCCTGCGTTGAGGCTGGCCAGCACATCGTCCAGCAGGTGCTCGGTACCCAGTGCCTGCGGCAGGTGGGTCGCCCAATCCACGTCGCCGGGGCTGAGCAGTTCGAACCCATAGTCGTTGACAGCGATCGAGACCGACAGCGGCTGCACGCGGCTCACCCGCCAGGCAATCAGGTTGGCCAGGCCAAGGTTGGCCATGCGCCCGGCGAACGGGTACAGGAACAGATGCCAGCCCTGGCGGGATTTGAAGGTTTCGGCCAGCAACGTGGCGGTGGACGGCAGCGCCGACCATTGCGCCTGCAAGGCCAGCAGCGGGCGCGCCACGCGCATTTCCGGGCCCTCGAAACGCCCTTGTGCTGCTGCATCCAGCTGGCCGACCAGGGCATCGGCCAGTTCGCTGGAGAGCGGCATGCGGCCGCCGTTCCAGCGGGCAACCGCGGCCTTGCGGGCGCTGCTGCGGCGCACGTAGGCGGTCATGTTTTCCACGCGTACCAGTTCCAGCACGCGCCCGGCGAACAGCAAGGTATCGCCAGGCCGCAAGCGGGCGATGAAGGCTTCCTCGACGCTGCCCAGCGCTTTGCCCCCACCGCCCTTGCTCCAATACTTGAGTTGCAGGCTGGCGTCGCTGACGATGGTGCCGATGCTCATGCGGTGGCGACGTGCCAAGCGTTCGCTGGCGACCCGGTAAATGCCGTCGGCCTGGCGCTCGACCCGCTGGTAGTCGGGGTAGGCGCTGAGCGAGCTGCCGCCATGGCAGACGAAGTCCAGCGCCCATTGCCACTGGCTGTCGCGCAATTCGCGGAAGGCCCAGGTGCTGCGCACTTCCTCGAGCAACAGTTCGGCGTGAAAACCACTGCCCAGGGCCATGCTGACCAGGTGCTGCACCAGCACGTCCATGCACAGGCGTGGCGAATACCGCGCCTCGATGTGCCCGGCGGCCAGGGCCTGCCTGGCGGCAGCTGCCTCGACCAGTTCCAGGCTGTGGGTGGGCACCAACGTAACCCGCGAGCGCCGCCCTGGCGCGTGACCGGAGCGCCCAGCCCGCTGCATCAGCCGGGCAATACCCTTGGCCGAGCCGATCTGCAGCACGCGCTCCACTGGCAGAAAGTCCACGCCCAGGTCCAGGCTGGAGGTGCAGACCACCGCTTTCAGGCCGCCCTGCTTGAGGCTGCGCTCCACCCAGTCACGGGTCTCGCGGGCCAGTGAAGCGTGGTGCAGGGCGATCAACCCGGCCCAGTCGGGGCGTGCGTCGAGCAGCGCCTGGTACCACAGTTCGGCCTGTGCCCGGGTGTTGGTGAACACCAGGCAGCTGCTACTGGCGTCGATCTCCTGGCAGACCTGCTCAAGCATCTTCAGGCCCATGTGCCCGGCCCAGGGGAAGCGCTCGATGGCTGCCGGCAGCAGGGTATCGACCAGCAGCGGCTTGTCTTGCCTGCCTTGCACCAGCAGGCCACCCTGCGGCAGCAACACTTCCAGTGCGTGCTGAAGGTTGCCGAGGGTGGCGGACAGGCCCCAGGTCGGCAGGCCAGGGTGCCAGCGGCGCAGGCGGGCCAGGGCCAGTTGCAGTTGTACGCCGCGCTTGTTGCCCAGCAGTTCGTGCCATTCGTCCACCACCACCAGGCGCAGCGTGGCGAAATCGTCGCGGGCCTGTGCGCGGGTCAGCAGCAGGGTCAGGCTTTCGGGGGTGGTGACCAGCACACTGGGCAGGCGTCGCGCTTGGCGGGCACGTTCGGCACTGCCGGTATCGCCGCTGCGCACGCCCACGCTCCAGGGCAGGCCGAGCTCGTCCAGCGGCGCCTGCAAGGCGCGGGCGGTGTCAGCGGCCAGGGCACGCATCGGCGTAACCCACAGCACCTGCAACGGCGCAGCCTGTCGCCCCTGGGCTTCGGCCTTGAAGGCGCGCAGCGCGGCGAGCCATACCGCGTAGGTTTTGCCGGCCCCGGTACTGGCATGCAGCAGGCCAGATTCGCCGCGTGCCACGGCGGCCCAGACACGGCGCTGGAAAGCGAACGGCTTCCAGCCACGCTTGGCGAACCAGGCACTGGCGAGGTCGGTGGCGGCGGGCATCGGGCATGGCGTCCTTGGCGGGCTGTGTTTCTACAGACAACCCGCCAGATGCAATGGTTTTACCTGATCAGTTGGCCAGCAGGTAGCCGCTGCGGCATACCTGCTCACCGGCCACATGGGCGATGACCATGCCGGCGGTGGCCATGCGCCGTACGCTGCGCGCATACAGCAGGCCGGGCTGATCGTTGCGCACGGCAGTCACGCGGTCGCTGAGCGGGTCGATGACTTCGGCGATCAGCTGGCCAGCCTCGAGGGTTTGCCCAGGCTTGGCGTGGTACACCAGCAGCCCGCCCAACGGGGCGACCACGGGCTCGACGGCGGCCAGTGGGGTAGCGGGGCTGCGCAATGCGGGCAGGGCGGCGTGGGCGCCTTCGATGACCCCGCTGTAGGTCAGGAAGTCGAGGATCGCCTGGCAGTCCTTGCTGGCCAGGTCATGGCTGACATCGGCCTGGCCGCGCAACTCGACAGTCACCGAGCAGCAGCCCAACGGAATCGGGAAGCGCTTGCCGAAGCGCTGCTGCAACTGCCACCAGACCAGGCTGAAGCACTCATCGAACGACTGCCCGCCCGAGTCGGTGGCCAGCAGGCTGGCCTGCGCGCCCAGATAGCGGGCCAGGGGTTCGATCTGCACCCAGGCGTCCGGGGTGGTGTACAGGTGCTCCACAGCTTCGAAATCGCAATGCAGGTCCAGCACCATGTCGGCATCGCAGGCCAGCCGCTGCAGGATCAGGCGCTGGGCTTGCAGCGGTGTGCGCGCAGGGTGCGCATCCAGGCCACGGCGCAGGTACTCGCGGATCAAGGCGAGATTATGCGCCGGGTCCTGGGTCAGGTGTTCTTCGATCTGGTCGCCGATGCTGTCCGACAGGTCGACGAAGTTGCGGTTGAAGTTCTCACCGCTTTGCAGTTCGAAACGCCCCAGCGGTGCGTCCAGCAGTACCTGTTCCAGGCCGACCGGGTTGGCCACGGGTACCAGGATGATCTCGCGCTGCAGGCGGCCTTGCTGTTCCAGTTCAGCCAGGCGGCGCTTGAGATGCCAGGCCACCAGCATGCCCGGCAACTCGTCGGCATGCAGCGAGGCCTGGATATACACCTTGCCGCCACCGCGGGGGCCGAAGTGGAAGCTGTGCAGCTGGCGGGTGATGCCCGGAACGGGGGACAGCAGGTCGTGGGTTGAATGGTGCATGGTCGTCCTGATGGCGTGGCGAAAACGGTCTGCGACACGGGTCGGCACACAGATAGAAGCATAGATTGCGTGACTGCGCCTCATCCGCTATCTGTTGGATCAGCGCGCGGGCTGGTTCGCGGTGCGAATTGTCTCAAGCCAGCAGGGCCTGCAGGGTCGCCAGGTCGTCCGCCTCTTCAACCGGCTTGTCCAGCCGCCAGCGCAGCATCCGCGGAAAGCGCACGGCAATGCCGCTCTTGTGCCTCCGGGACAGGGCGATGCCCTCGAAACCCAACTCGAATACCAGCGTCGGTGCCACGCTGCGTACCGGGCCGAAGGTTTCGACCGTGGTCTTGCGGATGATGGCGTCGACCTTGCGCATCTCTTCGTCGCTGAGCCCTGAATAGGCCTTGGCAAAAGGTACCAGCGCCCGCCCCGGGGTGCCGGCCGGCGCGTCCCACACGGCGAAGGTGTAGTCGCTGTACAGGCTGGCCCGCCGGCCATGGCCGCGCTGGGCATAGATCAGCACGGCATCGACGCTGAACGGGTCGATCTTCCACTTCCACCAGGTGCCCATGTCCTTGGTCCGCCCTACGCCATACAAGGCCTCGCGCTGCTTCAGCATCAAGCCTTCCACGCCCAGGCTGCGTGACTGTTCGCGCTGGCGGGCAAGGTCGGCCCAGTCCGGGCCTTCGAGCAGCGGCGAGAGCAGCACCGGGGCCAATGGCTGTGCCTCGAGCACCCGTTCCAGCTGCCGGCGGCGCGCGTGCTGCGGCCGGCTGCGCCAGTCCTCGCCCTGCCATTCCAGCAGGTCGTAGGCCTGCAGGACCACCGGCGCATCGCTCAGCAGCTTCTTGCCCAAGGTCTTGCGGCCCAGGCGCTGCTGCAACAGGGCAAATGGCTGTACCGCCAGCTGTTCCGCCGAGCTGCCCGGTTTCCACACCAGGATCTCGCCATCGAGCACGACCCCGTCGGGCAGGGTCTGCGCCAGGCTGTGCAGCTCGGGAAAGCGCTCGGTGACCAGTTCCTCGCCGCGCGACCAGACCCACAGCTGGCCGTCGCGTTTGACCACCTGGGCGCGGATACCGTCCCACTTCCATTCGATCTGCCAGTCGCTTGGCGAGCCGAGCACTGCATCGAACTGTTCGCTAGGCACTTGCAGAGGGTGGGCCAGAAAGAACGGGTAGGGCTGGCCGCCACGCTGGCCATGCTCATCGTCTGATGCCGGGGCGACCAGGCTCTGGTAGCTGGCGGCGGTGGGGCGGTGGCTGATGTCGGTGTAGCCGACCAGGCGCTGGGCCACGCGTTTGGCATCCAGCCCGGCCAGTTGCGCCAGGGCACGGGTGACCAGCAGCTTCGATACGCCAACGCGAAAGCTGCCAGTGATGAGCTTCAGGCACAGCATCAGGCTGGGGCGGTCCAGCTGGGCCCACAATGGCGCCAGGCGTTGCTGCAGCTGATCGACGGGCAGGCCGCGCAATGGCAGCAGATGGTGTTCGACCCAGTGGGCCAAGCCATCGTCGCTCGCGTGATGGCTTTCCGGCACCAGCAGGGAAATGGTCTCGGCCAGGTCGCCAACGGCCTGGTAGCTTTCCTCGAACAGCCAGTCCGGCAGCCCGGCCAACGCAGTGGCCATTTCGCGCAGCACCCGCGTCGGCACCAGTTGGCGCGGCCGGCCACCGGCCAGGAAGTACACGGCCCAGGCGGCATCCGCAGCTGGGGCGGTGCTGAAGTAGTCACGCAAGGCCTGCAGCTTGGCAACGCTGGAGGTGGTCGCATCCAGCCTCAGGTACAGGTCGGCGAACGCTTTCATGCGTTTGGCTCCGTGGTGACAGCGTCGTCTTCCTCGCCGTATTCGGTCGCGAAGGCGCGGGCATCGAGGCCTTGTTCGTTCAGGTAGCGCACCAGCACATTGACTGACCCGTGGGTGACCATCACCCGTTCCGCGCCGGTCTGGCCGATGGCCCAGAGCAACCCCGGCCAATCGGCATGGTCCGAGAGCACGAAGCCACGGTCCACCCCGCGCCGTCGGCGGGTGCCACGCAACAGCATCCAGCCACTGGCGAAGGCATCGCTGTAGTCGCCGAAACGGCGCATCCAGCTGCTGCCAGCGGCCGAGGGTGGGGCCAGGACCAACGCCTGGCGCAGCAGCGGGTCGTTGCGCGGGATATCACCGGCGTAGCGGGTCTCTGGCAAGTACACGCCAGCCTCCCGATATACCCGGTTGAGCGGTTCGACGGCGCCATGCACAAGGATCGGGCCAATGCTGGCGTCCAGCCCGTGGAGGATCCGCTGGGCCTTGCCGAAGGCGTAGCAGAACAGCACGCTGGCCTTGCCCTGTGCGCAGTTGGCGCGCCACCAGGCATTGATCCCGGAGAAAATTTCGCCTTGGCTGGGCCAGCGGTAGATGGGCAGGCCGAAGGTCGATTCGGTGATGAAGGTGTGGCAGGGCACTGGTTCGAACGGTGCGCAGGTGGCGTCCGGCTCCACCTTGTAGTCACCGGAGGCGACCCAGACCTCGCCCTGGTACTCCAGGCGCACCTGCGCCGAGCCCAGGACATGCCCGGCCGGGTGCAGGCTCAGGGTAACGCCATGGTGCAGCAGGCGTTCGCCGTAGGCCAGGGTCTGCAAATTGATGTCCTGGCCGAGGCGGCTGCGCAGGATGCCGGCGCCAGGGCTGGCGGCCAGGTAATGGCCATTGCCGATGCGGGCGTGGTCGCCGTGGCCATGGGTGATCACAGCTCGGTCCACGGGCCGCCACGGGTCGATATAGAAATCACCGGGCGGGCAGTACAGGCCTTCGGGGCGGGCGATGACGAGGTCCATGGCTCAACGTCTGGGATAGGGCTTGCTAGCTCAGAGTGTCGAGGGCCGCGGCAAGTTCGATGTGTGAGGGCAGCCCTCTCGAGGGCTGCCCGGACCGCGTCAGGAAATAGCGATCTTCCAGCCCGACTTTCTGGCGTCTTCGATACTGATCTTGGCCACGCGGGAGATGTTCAGGCGTTTGCCGTCATGCATCAGGTAGGGAGCGGTACGGAAGTGATCCCATACGGTGTCGGCGCTGCCTGGCCGCAGGTCCTCGGTGTCATAAGTGATTTCCAGCTTGGCTGGCGAAGTGACAGCAGGGGCGCTGGCATCTCCGTCGCTGATCATGCGGTAGTCGGCGATGGCGGTACCTACCCAAAGTTGTGCATTGACGGTAGCGCCAGCTGGAATTTTGAGCGTATCCGGCCAGGAAATTTCAATTTTCAGGGTTTCTGTAGCCATGTTCATCATCCTCTTGATGGAAGTGTGCCGCAGCTGTCGGGGAACAGTGCGGCACCGAGGATGCTAGGTAGCTGGCCGGCTGCGGGTCAGCAGGAAACGGTCCACTAGCGGCCAGGCACCAACGTCAAACGCTGATTGCCATACGCGCGCCCGAAGTTCTGCTGCTGCAGCGGCAGGCTCATGAAGCGCCCCTTGAACCAGGCATCCAGCCCGTCGCTGTAGTGTGCGCTGGCCGGGTTGCCGGACTGTCCACTGCTGGTCAGCACCTGCAACGGCTCGGCCTGGCCGAAGTCGACGATCATCCGTGCCGAGGCTGGCAGGCGGGTATCGAAGTCGCTGCCCCAGGCGTAGGGCGTCAAAGCCAGGGTGGTGAAATCACCACCGGCAGCCTGCGGCGAGCGGCTGATGGCATCGCCCAGGCCGTGGTAGGCCGGTGCCGGCCAGCGGTACTGGTGCAGCTTGCCCCACTGCCAGGCGCGGCGGTCGGCGCCCAGTTGCGTGGTGCCCGCGTCAATGGCGCCAGCCAGGCTGCGCGCCAGGATGGCCGGCTTGTCTTCTTTCTGCGGGGTGTTGCGGTCATCCCAGAACGGGCTGTCGTCGCGCCCCAGCAGGTGGTCAGCCTGGGCCGAGAACGACAACCGCGCATTGCTGACGAAAGCCTGCCAGGCCGGGCTGGATTCCGGCCCGAGGTCGTCGAGGAAGGTCTGTCGCGCGACTTCCTGGAGGAACAGTTGGTACAGGGCGGCATCGGCCGACACCGGGCTCAGGCGGCCATCGAAGGCCTTGAGCCGGGCCAGCGCGTCGCGGGCCTTGTCACGCTGGGCGGCGGGCAGGGCGTCGATTGCCTGCTGCAGCGGCTGGGCCATGCCAGGGGCGTCGAACACCTGCTTGAGCTTGTCGGCCAGCAGGGTGACCTGGTCGTTCTGCAGGGCCATCAGGCTGCGGCTGTCGTGACGGCCATTGGCGGCCAGCTGCGCCAGGCGTTCGGCCCGCTCGGGGTAGTACCAGGTGCTGGACAGTTGCATGCCATAGCCGCGTGGCAGGCTGCGCTGGTTGGCGTGGCCGATCCAGCCGGCAGGCGGGTCCTGGTCGTAAGGGTGCAGCATCGGGTCGGCAAAGCCGTCCCAGTCGTAGCGGCCGTCCCAGCCCGGCGATGGCAGCAGGCCCTGGCCGTCGCGGCGGTTGGGGTAGCGGCCACTGACTTGCCAGCCGATGTGCTCGGGCTCGGCGAAGACGAAGTTGAGGGCGGCGGCAGTCACTTCACGGGTACTGTCGAAGGCGCGCTCCACGCTCTGCGCCCGGGTCAGGTCGAACAGCGCATCCAGGCTGCGGTCACCCTTGACCTGCGGCAGGTTCAGCGCCAGGCCCAGGCTGGCATTGCCTGGCTGGGCCAGCAGGGTACCGTGGCGGGTGTCATACATCACTTCGCGCAACGGGCGCTGGCCACGGACGAAGAAGGTTTCGCTACGGGCGCGAGCCGGCAGCCATTTGCCGTCGGCCAGGTAGCTCACCTGGCTGCCCTGATGTCGCAGTTGTTCCAAATACAGGTCCTGGTTGTCGGCCATGACCGCGCTGCTGCTCCAGGCCAGCTTGCCGTTGTAACCGGCCAGCACGATGGGCAGGCCGGGCAACGACAGCCCGGCGACCTGGTACTTGCCGGTGTGGATCTGCACCGGGCTCAAGGCCCAGGCGGCGCGGCTGTCGCTGGCCAGCAGGCTCTTGCCGCTGCGGCTGCGTTGCGGCGCCAGGGCCAGGTTGGCCGAACCGGGGCTGCCCAGCAGGTCGAGGTCGGCGAGCTTCTGGCTGGCGGCGGCCAGGGCTGGCAGGCCAGGCAACTGGCTGGCCAGGTTCAGGCCCTTGAGCTTGTCTACTTCTGCTTCAGCCAATGGCTCGTCCGGGGCGCCGGGCAACAGCCAGGCCAGCTTGTCGCTACCGGCTTTCTGCGCCAGGACCAGGGCACTCAGTTCTTCCTGCAGGTTCACTGACTGGCTGAAGGCGTACAGGCTGAAGATCAGCGCCGAATCCTCGGGCTTCCAGTATTCGGGACGATAGCCACTGCTGGCCAGGCCGGCCGGCAGCCTGTCGCGATAGCGGAACAGGTAAGCGTTGACCCCGCGGGCATAGACCTCGAAAAAGCGCTTGAGCCGTGGCGATGCTTCGGCGTACTGCTGGGCGGCGCTCTGCTTGAGGTTGGCGGCGCGCATCAGCCGGTCGATGTCCAGCGCGTCGCTGCCGGCCAGTTCGGCCAGGCGGCCCTGCGCCAGCAGGCGCATGGCCACCATCTGTTCGATACGGTCGCCGGCATGCACGTAGCCCAGGCTGAACAGGGCGTCATGGAAGCTGCTGCTTTCGATCAGTGGCGCACCCATCGCATTGCGCCGTACCGAGACGTTCTGCGCCAGGCCCTTGAGCGGCTGCACGCCACTGGCCGGTGGCACGCTGCCCTGGTAGCCGCCCGTCTGGCAGCCGGCCAGCCCGAGCATGCCGAGCAGCGTGGCGGCGGTTACGAACCGCGGGCGGAAGGGGGGGGAGGCGGGGGCGGCCATGACAAGGGCTCCTGCAAGGCGTGGCGGTTTTGGAAAGGCGCTAAGGTAGTAAGCGCGCAGGCGCCATGCAAGGTCCTTGGGCGCTTTATTTGCCAGCGCCGGTACAAACCTTGAAGTGCATGGCCAAGGCATCGGAAAAATGCGTGCAATTGATGCGTGCATGGCCTTGATAGTCCCGGCTCACGGCGAAGGCCGAGCCCGGCATCAGGAGCACCTTGTGCTGCTCCAGGCGCTGCATGAACGGCTGCAGGTCGGCCAGCTCAGGGTGATACACCCACAGGAACATACCGCCTTGCGGCGTTACGTCGAACTGCCAGCCACGCGCCCGCAACAATTGCTGGGTTTGCGCCTGCTGGCGGATCATGCGCTGCTGCAGGTCTTTCATGTGCCGGGCATAGGTGCCATCGGACAAGATGGTGTTGACGAAACGTTCGCAAAACGCTGGCACGGCAACGCAGGTCAGCAGTTTCAGGCGCGTCAGCGGTTCGATCAGCGCCGCCGAACAAGCGATGTAGCCCACGCGCAGGGACGCGGAGAGGCACTTGGAGAAACTGCCGATGTAGATGACCCGCTCGAGGTTGTCCAGTTCGGCGAGGGTCTGGCGCATGCCCGGGCTGAAGTCGCCATACACGTCGTCCTCGACCACGAAGAAGTCGTGCTCCGTCGCCAGGCGCAGGATGCCGAAGGCAATGTGCGGGCTGATGTTGCCGCCGGTCGGGTTATGGAAGTTGCTGTTGCAGAAGAACGCCTTGACCTTGTGCCTGGCCAGCTGGGCTTTGATGTCCTCCACGTCCGGCCCGTCCTGGGTACGCCGCACGCCAAGTACCTGGCCACCGGCCAGCTGGATCAGCTTGATCAGGTTGCCATTGCCGGGCTCGTCGACCAACACGTGATCGCCGGGCTTGATCAGCAACCGCGCAACCAGGTCCAGTGCCTGCGTGGCGCCCAGGGTGGTCAGCAACTGGCTGGGGCGGGCTTCGATCCGGGTCAGGCGCTGCAGGTGCATGGACAGTTGCCTGCGCATGGGCAGGTAGCCCTGGATGTCGCCATATTCCGCCAGCGAACTCTGCTCCAGCCGCGCAGTGCGGCGTATCGCCTTGGCCAGCAGCTCGGTGTCACGCCAGGCCGGGGGCAGCCAGCCACTACCGAGCTTGGTGAAGTGCCGGCCACTTTGCAACAGCGTGAACAATGGGTCGTCGGCCATGCCTGCCGGGGGCTCGGCAGGGCCGGTACCTGATGTACCTGGCTGCCGGCTGCTACAGGCGACAAAGTAGCCGCGGCCTGGGATGGCGGTCAGCACACCTTCGCTGACCAGCCGGGCATAGCTGGAGACGACATCGTGATAACTGCAGTCAGCCGCCGCGGTTAGCTTGCGGATAGACGGCATGCGCTGGCCAGGCAGCCACTCGCCGGCTTCGAGGCGCTGTTTCAATTGGTCATGCAGGCTGTTCGGGCGCATGGCGGGTCCGCCGACTGTTAGAAAAAACAGCCTAACAGTTAACCGGAAAGTGCGTCGACTGTTTGCGTTTCAGGGCGCGGCAGCTGCCACCATGCCCCCGTCGGTGCCGTTGCAGGTGCCGGATACGCGACCGTCCACCCACCTGAGCACATGCCATGTCGAGCACACTTCCGCGGCGCACCTACCTGTATTTCACGGCGCAATCGATCAACCTGACGACAGCGGTCATGTCGGTGACCATGGCTGCCACTGTCGGGGCGGCGCTGGCGCCTGCCAGCACCTGGTCCACTGTGCCTTACGGCTTTCAGTTCCTGTGCATGATGCTGGCCACTTACCCGGTCTCCAGGCTGATGGGCCGTATTGGCCGCAAGCGGGCATTCATGCTGGGCTCGATACCTTTGGCCGTGTCCGGCATCAGCGGCTACCTGGCGTTGCAGCAACAGCACTTCGCGACCCTGGTGATCAGCCACTCGGCGTTGGGTATCTACATTGCGTTCGCCAACTTCAACCGCTTTGCCGCTACCGACAACCTGGCACAGAGCCTGAAGCCCAAAGCGCTTTCCCTGGTTGTGGCCGGCGGTGTGATGGCTGCCGTGGTTGGGCCGGCACTCACCGAGTGGCTCCGCGACGTTGGCGGCTACCCGCTGTTTTCGCTGTGTTACGCCGCTTTTGTTGGCCTGGCGGCGATGTCCTTGCTGATTGCCGCCTGCCTGCCCGGCGAGGCCACAGGGGCGCTCCGGGTGCCAGCGAGAAACGCGTCTGCTGCAACCAGCGAACCGCTCAGCCCGGTGCTGGTCGTGGCCATGGCCGTGGCCGCGCTGGGTTACGGGGTCATGAACTTGCTGATGATCCAGGCTTCCATGCACATGAAACACCTGCATGAGGATTTCTCCGACGTGCGCCTGGCGATTCAATGGCATGTGATTGCCATGTTCGCCCCGTCGTTCTTCACCGGCGCCATCATCCACAAGCTCGGGATCAGGGCCACCCTCTGCGCCGGCCTGGGCCTGTTGATCGGTTGCACGGCCATGAACCTGTGGTCACACAGTTACGCGATGATGACCTTGTCGTTGATAGCCCTTGGCCTTGGCTGGAACCTGACCTACGTGGGCGGCGGGGCGTTGCTGGCGCAAACGCTGCAGCACAGCCCGTCGGCCATGCACATGCAAGGGAAGAACGACCTGGCCATCGCCCTGTTCGCGACCGTTGGCGCATTCAGCCCGTCGCTGTTGCTGGGCTCGGTCGGCTGGAAGGGTACCAATGCCATCTGCATGGCACTGTGCATCGTGCTGCTTCTGGCCTGTGGCCATGCACTGCGCGGCCCGCTGGCGGGGCGCGCACATGCTGTTCAGGTCAGGCGCCGTGGCACTTCTTGAACTTTTTCTGGCTACCGCACGGGCATGGGTCGTTACGGCCAACGTCCTTCAGGGCGTTGCGTACCGGCTCCTGGTGGCCGTGGTTGCAGTGCGGGCCGTGAACGTGGCCATGATCGTGGTGGTGATCATGGTCGTGGTTGCAGTCAGGGCCATGAACGTGGGGTTGCTGGGACATTGCAGGGTTACTCCGGGTGGTAATCGCCGGGGATTATCTCACCACTGCGCGACAAGTGCAGGTCCCGATGCATGATCAAGCCGGTCGCCAGTTCGCCCTGCAGGCTGTAGTGCAGCGGCTGACCGCTCTTGAGCAGCTTGGCCAGTGGTTTCAGGTGCTGCCACAGGTTGGTTCGCGCGGTGATCTTGAAGGTACGCCGGGCATGCCCGCCGACACTGCGCCACAGGCTGGTTTCGTCCTGCACCAGCAGCAGGTCGTTGAGGCGTATGGCATAGGACAGGTTGCGGATGAACAGGCGGCTGTCATTCGGGTTGACGACCTGCAGGTGCAGCACGAACTCCTGTTCCAGCAACCTGGCCTTGACCGTCTCGACCTCGACCAGGTGCACCTCGGGTTCGCGCCAGTCATCGCCGCCCCAGCTGCTGCAGCCCGCCAGCAGGGCCAGGCAGGCGAGCAACGGAGCGAGCAGCAGGCGGGCGGGGGCGATCATCTCAGCTACCTACGTAGCTGGCGCAGCATTTCTTGAACTTCTGGCCGCTGGCGCAGGGGCAGGGATCGTTGCGCCCGGCCTTGAGCCCGACCGTCGGGTCGATGAAATACCAATGCCCGGCATGCTGGACGAAGGCCGAGCGTTCGCGGTGCTGGTGATCGCCATCCTGGTCGTGCCAGCGTGCGGTGAAGGTCACAAAGGCATGTTCAGGCTGGCCGCCCAGCACTTCTGCCGCTTCCACCTCCAGGCCCAGCCAGGTGCTCTGGGCACTCCAGGCGGCCATGGCGGCACGGTCCAGGCCGGCTTGCTGGGCCGGCAGGGTGGTGGCCACCAGGTAGTCGACCAGGCCCAGCACATAGGCACTGTAGCGTGAGCGCATCAGCGCCTGGGCATCGGGCGCCGGGGTGCCGGCATGGTAGTGCCCGCAGCAGGCGTCGAGCAGGTTGCCACTGCCGCAAGGGCAGACCGAGACACTCATCATCACCACCAGTACTTGCCAAAGTTTTCAGGGTTGGCCCAGAACTTGGCATTGAGCCAGTCCGGTACCTGCTTGTAGTCATGTAGATCATAGGTGAACAGGCTCAGGACCTGCTCGTCCCGGCAGAATTTCTCGCTGGCCGAGAGGGCCAGGGCAAAAAAGTCGGTGTCCTGCCAGCCGCAGGCGGCCAGGTCGGCCAGCACTGCAACCCGGCTGGCATTGAGGTTGCGCACCCCGCCGAGCAGTTCCAGGCCGGTGCGCTTGGGCAGATGCTCCAGGCAGTCCACCAGTAGCGCCAGGTCAAAGCGCTGCGCCGCCAGTTCGGCCGGCAGCGGGCCGGGGGCTGCGGTGGCGATGGTCACTTGCGGGTGGGCCTGGGCGAAGGCGTCCAGTGCCGGAAAGCGCGTGCCCACCAGCAGCAGGCGTTGCGGGGTGAAGCGCTCGAGCAGGGCGGCCAGGGCCTGCTGCGGGGTGCGCTGGGAAAAGCGGTCGTTCATTGCAAGTCCTCTTCAAGTCGTCCAAGACTAGCGGGCCACAGCGTATGGGCAAAGAGGCATGTGACCGCGTCGTGGCTTATTGCTGGCAGGGATGGCATGCGCGGTCTTTACTCCGAGAGATCGGCCTTATGCCGATTCCCCCTAGGAGAAGCAAAGCAATGAGCATAGTACGCACAGCGATACCCCTGGTCCTGCTCACCAGTGTGTTGACTGGTTGTGCAGGTTTGCAAAAGACCGACTGGCCGAAATGTGCTGCCGTCGGGGGTGTAGGCGGCGCTGCCTTGGGCGCCATCGAGAGCTCCAGCTGGGCTGGCTGGGGTGCCTTGCTGGGCGGTAGCCTGGCGGCAGGCTACTGCTGGGCCCATGGCGATGGCGACGAGGACGGCGACGGCGTGCCGGACAGCCGTGACAAGTGCCCCGGCACCCCGCGCGGCGTGCAGGTGGATGCCAACGGTTGCCCGCCTGAGCCGGCACCGGTGGTCGAGGAAGTGGTGGTGCAGAAGGAAGAAGTCATCGTCATCCGCGATGTGCACTTCGAATTCGATTCTGCGCGCCTGACCGCCAGCGACAAGGAGCGCCTCAACACCGTTGCCACCCGGCTCAAGCAGGAAGCACCGTCCGCCCGTCTGAGCGTCAGCGGTCACACCGACAGCGTCGGCTCCGACCAATACAACCAGAAGCTGTCCGAGCGGCGGGCCCACGCGGTGACCGATTATCTGGTCGAGAGCGGTGTGCCGCGCAGCAGCTTCGTGTCGGTGGTCGGTGCCGGTGAAACCCAGCCGGTGGCAGACAACGCCACGGCCGAGGGGCGTGCCATGAACCGCCGTACCGAAATCAAGATCCAGCGTTAGAGCGCCTGCGCCCGTGCCTTGAGCAGTGGCACGGGCGCGTCCCGCGGCGACAGCCGCTCGTGGCCAGCGGCACCGTCAGGGGCACGCCTGCAAGCGACCGATGGCGCGGCCTCTCCACCAAGCGGCGCTGGCGCCTGCCTTGGCATTGCAGTTAATGTGGTTCGCACGGCCCGCTCGAACGGGCGTCTCGACATAACAACAATCCATGGGGGCGGGATATGAAATTCATCCTGGGCCTGGGCAAGGTCCTGACGGTCGCATTCTGGGGCGTGGTGTTTTTCAATCAATTGATGCCGCAACCCTTGCCGTTCAATTTGCTGATCAATGCTGCGGGTATCGCCTTGCTGGGCCTGCACGTGCTCGAAGTGCTGTTCTTCAATGGCAGCCTGCGCGGGCGCAGCCATCGCTGGTTCGATCGGTTGCAGATCCTGCTGACGGGTATCTTCCATGTCATGTCCATCCCCCGTGCGCAGGAGGCGCCGCGAAATGCGTAATCTGATGTTGCTGGCCATGCTGGCCGTTCCCCTGGCCCAGGCCGAGAGCCTGGAGGTGGCAGCCAACTCCATGCTGCGCCTGCCAAACAAGTCGGCCACTGTGCACCTTGCGCAGTTGCGCGTGGCCGATGCCGCCACCCTGTTGTTGCCGGCCACGCTGGCGGAATTGAAGGTCGACCAGCTGCAGTTGGGGCGGGACGCGCGTATCGCCATTGCGCCGTCCGACAGCCCGTTGCTGATCGAGGCGCGCAGTGCACGGCTGGCCGAGGGCAGCGAATTCAGTGCGCCAGGCGCGGCGGGCACGTACCAGCGGGCCGCGCGTTCGGGGCGTAGCCTGGACCTCAAGCTGGCCGAACTGGATGCCGAGCGGCTGGCGATCGATGCCCGTGGTGGCACGGGTGCTCCCGGGTATGTGGGGCTCGATGGCGCCAACGGCCAGGCCGGCGGCTGTACCTGGGGCCAGGCCAGCCGTGGTGCCAATGGCGACGACGGCGGCAACGGCCATGATGGTGCACCGGGTGGGCGCATTCGCCTGAGCGTGCCGCAGGGCTTCCCGCAGGAGCGCATCGTGGTGCGCCTGGACGGCGGCGCAGCGGGCAAGGCCGGGGCGCCAGGCAAGGCAGGTAAGGGCGGGGCCAGCAAGGGCTGCCTGGTGTACAGCACCGAGGCCGGGGCCAATGGCCGCCCGGGGCAGCCAGGTCAGCCAGGGGCGGCGGGGGCAACCGGTGAGTTGATCCTGCAACGCCTGTAGAAGCCTTGCTACATCCCCCTGTAGGAGCGGCCTTGTGTTGCGATGGGCTGCGCAGCAGCCCCCGATTTCAGCGTTTTTGCATTGATTTATGGGGCTGCTGCGCAGCCCATCGCGACACAAGGCCGCTCCTAACAGGGGGGCAACCCGTCAGGCCATCAGGCGCGAACTGGCCACGGCAACCACCGCCAGGCCCAGCAGCAGGTTGATCCCTACCATCCGCCGAATCCGCCCGAGTACCGCTGCACCCGTCGGCCAGTCCTCGGCCTGCACGGCTGCTTTCAGTTCCGGCAGCAGCAGCGCCTGGACGCGCATGAACAGGGCGAACATGGCGATGCCGCCACCCATCATCACCTGCACGTACTTGGGTGCGGTCTCGAAGCCGCTGAAGCGCATGTGCAACATGCCGATACCACTTATCGCCAAAATCGCCACGGCCAGCCAGACCCAGCCGAAGAAGCGTCGGAACACTTCCACCCACAAACGCAAGCGCGCAGGCCCTTCCAGGGCTGCAACCGTTGCCGGGCGCAGTACCAGCCAGGCGAAGAACATGCCGCCAACCCACACCAGGGCGGCCAATACATGCAATGTGTAGGGCAGGGCAAAGGCAAGCATCCGGATCTCCATGCGGCAGAAAGGGCAAGAGCGGGGTATGATAGCCGCCCCATGCGAAACACTGAAAATATATCCAGCCCGGCGGGCGCCTGCAGACCATGATCAGCAACGAACTCAAAGCCACCATCCAGGGCGCCTATACGCGTTTTCTCGAAGCCAAGAGCCTCAAGCCGCGCTATGGCCAGCGTCTGATGATCGCCGAAGTGGCCAAGGTGCTCGGCGACATCGCCTGCGACGACGAAGGCCGTCGTGCTGGCGAACCGGCCGTGGTGGCGGTGGAGGCAGGCACCGGTACCGGCAAGACGGTGGCCTACAGCCTGGCCGCCATTCCGGCTGCCAAGGCCGCTGGCAAGCGCCTGGTGATCGCTACGGCGACCGTGGCGTTGCAGGAGCAGATCGTGTTCAAGGACCTGCCCGACCTGATGCGCAGCAGCGGGCTCAACTTCAGCTTCGCCCTGGCCAAGGGCCGCGGCCGCTACCTGTGCCTGTCCAAGCTCGACATCCTGCTGCAGGAAGGGCACGCCCAGTCGGCCACCGCCCAGCTGTTCGAGGAAGAAGGCTTCCGCATCGAAGTCGACGAGCGCAGCCAGAAGCTGTTCAACAGCATGATCGAGAAGCTTGCCGGCAACCGCTGGGACGGCGACCGCGACAGCTGGCCAGAAGCCCTGGAAGACCAGGACTGGGCACGCCTGACCACCGACCATAGCCAGTGCACCGGCCGCCATTGCCCGAACTTCCAGCAGTGCGTGTTCTACAAGGCGCGCGAAGGCATGGGCAAGGTCGATGTGATCGTCACCAACCATGACATGGTCCTGGCCGACCTGGCCCTGGGCGGCGGCGCGGTATTGCCCGACCCGCGCGATACCATGTACGTGTTCGACGAAGGCCACCACCTGCCAGACAAGGCCATTGGCCATTTCGCCCATTACTCGCGCCTGCGTTCCACCGCCGACTGGCTGGAGCAGACTGCCAAGAACCTGACCAAGCTGTTGGCCCAGCACCCGTTGCCCGGCGACCTGGGCAAGTACATCGAGCAGGTGCCCGAACTGGCGCGGGAGGTACGCACCCAGCAGCAGTTCATGTTCACCCTGTGCGAGCAGGTTGCCGATTTCCGTCCCGGCGAGGACAACGAAGGCCGTGAGCGCCCGCGCTACCGTTTCGAAGGCGGCGTGGTGCCCGAGCAGATTCGCGAAGTGGGCATCGAGCTGAAAAAGGGCTTCGCCCGCCTCAACGACCTGTTCACCCGGCTGGCCGACCTGCTCAAGGAGGGCATGGACGGCGAGGTCAACATCGGTATCGCCAGCCATCAGGCCGAGGAGTGGTACCCGCTGTTCGGCAGCCTGGTCACCCGAGCCCAGGGCAACTGGGAACTGTGGACGGCGTTTACCGCCGAAGACCCCGAAGACAGCCCGCCCATGGCCCGCTGGCTGACCCTGGCCGAAAGTGGCGCGCTGTTCGACATCGAGGTCAACGCCAGCCCCATCCTGGCCGCCGATATGCTTCGCCGCAGCCTGTGGAATGTCGCCCACGGCGCGCTGGTGACATCCGCGACGCTGACCGCACTGGGCAAGTTCGACCGCTTCCGCATGCGCTCGGGCCTGCCGCATGATGCGGTCACCTGCGTGGTACCGAGCCCGTTCGTGCATGGCGATGCCGGCTTGCTGCGGGTCCCCGACCTCAAGGCCGACCCGCGCGATGCCTCGGCGCACACCGCCGCGATCATCCGCGAGTTGCCGAGCATCGTCGAGGATGCCCGTGGTGCGCTGGTGCTGTTCTCCTCACGCAAGCAGATGCAGGATGTGTTCGATGGCCTCGACCGGGACTGGCGCAAACTGGTGCTGATCCAGGGCAACCTGTCCAAGCAGGAAACCCTGAACAAGCACAAGGCGCGGGTCGACGATGGCCAGCACAGTGTGCTGTTCGGCCTCGCCAGCTTTGCCGAGGGGGTCGATCTGCCGGGGGCCTACTGCGAACACGTGGTGATTGCCAAGATCCCCTTCGCCGTACCCGACGACCCGGTCGAAGCGGCATTGGCGGAGTGGATCGAGGCGCGTGGTGGCAACCCGTTCATGGAAATTGCGGTGCCCGATGCCTCGCTGCGGTTGATCCAGGCCTGTGGTCGCCTGCTGCGAACCGAACAGGATCGCGGCGTTATCACCTTGCTTGATCGGCGGCTGGTCACCCAGCGCTATGGCAAGGCTATTCTCAATGCGCTGCCGCCGTTCCGGCGGGAGATTGCCTGACTGCCGGAGCACTTGCTCCGGCGCGTTGTCCATCACTCAGTCGTGGGCCATGAAGGCCCTGAAGGAGAGCTTCAGCCTTATGGTCCGCCGCACCTTGCCCGCCGTTCTCGCCTTGTTGTTCAGCTCGCCCTTGCTGGCGGGGCAGCAGACGCTCTTCAGCTTCGTGCGCCCAGCCTCGGTGGTCAATGTGCTGACCGAGGATGCCGGCATGCCCCAGTACAATGCGGAGCAGACGGCTGAAGGCGAAGTGTTGCGACGGGTGGTGTTCAACCCGGCCCAGCGGCCAACCCTGCGCCTGAGCCCGCAAAGTGGGGTGTGGGACTGGTCGGCGGGGCAGTTCCTGACCTTGCGTCTGCAAAGCGCAATGGACTGGGCGCTGACCGTGGATGTCACGGTGCAGGGCAGCGATGGCAGCGCGCTGACCAGCCGCATCGACTTGCCAGCCGGCCCTGCCCAGACCGTGATGGTACCGCTGACGGCCCGCTCGCCGCTCAGCCAGGGCATGCGCGCCGGCCCACCGATGCCCTGGAGCCATGATGGCCAGCGCTTGTTGCTGGCCAGCAGCGCCGGTGCGGTAGACCTCAAGCAGGTGGCCTCGGTCAGCCTGAGCATCCCCAGCCCCAAGGTGGCGCAGAGCTTGTTGATCGAGCGGGTTGGCATCCAGGATGACGACCAGGCTTACCAGGCGGCCTATCGTGAGCTGATCGATGCCTATGGCCAGTCCACGCGGGGCCATTGGCCAGAGAAAGTGGCTAACGACGAACAGCTCAAGGCAGCCGATACGCGTGAGCAGCAACAGCTCAAGGGCTGGCTGGCTGAACGTGGCAAACAGCAACTGGATGCCTACGGTGGCTTGCTGGCCGGGCCGGCGTTCGAGGCCAAAGGCTTCTTCCGTACGGAAAAGCGCAATGGCCGCTGGTACCTGGTGACACCGGAAGGGCACCCGTTCTACTCGTTGGGGGTGAATGCCGTGGCTGCGGATGGCGGGCGCACCTACGTCACCGGCCGCGAGGGCATGTTCAAGGCCTTGCCGGGCGAAGGTGATGCGCTGGCCGCCTTCTATGGCGAAGGCAACAACGACGACGGCAACGCCTCGTCACAAGGGCGCCACTTCAAGCAGGGGCGCTGGTTCGACTTCTATGCCGCCAACCTGCAACGCACCTATGGCAAACCTTGCCCGCCGGCAGCAGACGGGCAGCCGGCCAACTGCCCACCGCCAGCGCTGGATGCCGCCCGCTGGCAGGCGCATGCGCTCGACCGCCTGCAGGCCTGGGGGTTCAACACGCTCGGCAACTGGAGCGAGCCGGCCCTGGGCCAGGCCCGTCGCATGCCGTACACCTTGCCGCTGTCGATCGTGGGCGATTACGCCAGCATCAGCACCGGCATGGACTGGTGGGGCAGCATGCCCGACCCGTTCGACCCACGTTTTGCCATGGCCACCGAGCGCGCCGTGGCCATTGCCGCCCGCGATCACCGTGACGACCCCTGGCTGATCGGCTATTTCGCCGACAATGAACTGGCCTGGGCCGCCCCCGGCAGTGACCCCAGGGCACGCTACGGCCTGGCCTACGGCACGTTGCGCCTGACCACCGATGTGCCGGCCAAGCGCGCCTTCCTCAAGCAGTTGCGCGACAAGTACCGCAACCAGGAGGGGCTGTCCAAGGCTTGGGGCATCGAACTGAGCGCCTGGGAACTGATGGAGGATCCGGGCTTCGAAGCGCCGCTGCCCAACCCGGAGCACCCGGAAATCGAGCGTGACTACCAGTATTTCCAGCAGGTGTTTGCCGAAACCTACTTCAAGACGATTGCCGACTCGTTGAAGTGGCATGCGCCGAATCACCTGTTGCTGGGGGGCCGGTATGCGGTCAGCACGCCCGAGGCGGTCAAGGCCTGTGCCGAATTCTGCGATGTGCTCAGCTTCAACTTCTATACGCTCAAGCCGCAGGATGGCTATGACTTCGCCAGCTTGGCCGAGCTGGACAAGCCGGTGCTGGTGTCCGAGTTCCAGTTCGGCTCGCGTGACCGTGGGCCGTTCTGGCCGGGGCCGCTGGAGCTGGCGCGGGAAGAAGACCGTGGCCCGGCCTACGGCAATTTCCTCAAGGCGGCGCTGGCACAGCCGATGATCGTCGGCGCGCACTGGTTCCAGTATCTCGATCAGCCGGCCAGCGGGCGCTTGCTCGATGGCGAGAACGGCCATCTCGGGCTGGTAGCGATCACCGACATGCCTTATCCGGGGTTTGTCGAGGCCGTGCGCAAGAGCAACCTGCAGGCCATGGGCCAGCTGCGCGCCGAGCTGGAAAAGCCTGCCCCATAACTCAGACAGGCCTGTGTAGGAGCGGCCTGGTGTCGCGAAAGGGCCGCAAGGCGGCCCCGGCAATCTCGGCACCAACGCGACACCCATGGCTGCTACGCAGCCCATCGCGACACCAGGCCGCTGCTCCTGGAGGGGACGTGGTGCGTCTGGGTGGCACCATTCGTCGCGACCACCCAGCCCAAGCCAGTTTGCAAAACGCCAAACTACTGAAACAATGCACACCATTTTTCGGAAATGGTCGTACGGAGAACAGCGGGTGCAGATCCAGGGTCACTATGAGCTGAAGTTCGAAGCCGTGCGCGAGGCATTCGCCGCGCTGTTCGATGATCCCCAGGAGCGTGGCGCCGCGCTGTGCATCCAGGTCGGTGGCGAAACCGTCGTCGACCTGTGGGCCGGCAGTGCCGACAAGGATGGCCAGCAGGCCTGGCACAGCGACACCATCGCCAACCTGTTCTCCTGTACCAAGACCTTCACTGCGGTGACCGCCCTGCAACTGGTCGGCGAGGGCAAGCTGGCCCTGGACGCGCCGGTGGCCAACTACTGGCCCGAGTTCGCCCAGGCCGGCAAACAGGCTATCACCCTGCGCCAGCTGCTCAGCCATCGTGCCGGCCTGCCGGCCATCCGCGAGTTGCTGCCGGCCGAAGCCCTGTATGACTGGCAGGCCATGGTCGCTGCCCTGGCCGCCGAGACACCCTGGTGGGCACCTGGCACCGAGCACGGCTATGCCGCCATCACCTACGGCTGGCTGATCGGCGAGCTGATCCGCCGCGCCGATGGTCGTGGCCCTGGCGACTCGATCGTGGCCCGTACTGCGCGCCCATTGGGGCTGGATTTCCATGTCGGCCTGGCCGACGAAGAATTTTACCGCGTGGCGCATATCGCCCGTGGCAAGGGCAACCCCGGGGATGCCGCGGCGCAGCGCCTGCTGCAGGTGACCATGCGCGAGCCCGAGGCGCTTTCGACCCGTGCCTTTACCAATCCGCCAGCCATCCTGACCAGCACCAACAAGCCGGAGTGGCGGCGCATGCAGCAGCCGGCGGCCAACGGCCATGGCAACGCGCGTAGCCTGGCGGGCTTTTACGCCGGGCTGTTGGACGGCAGCCTGCTCGAATCCGAACTGCTCGATGAACTGACCCGTGAGCACAGCCTCGGCCAGGACCGCACCTTGCTCACCCAGACCCGTTTCGGCCTGGGTTGCATGCTCGACCAGCCCGAGGTGGCCAATGCCACCTTCGGCCTCGGCGCGCGCGCCTTCGGCCACCCCGGTGCCGGCGGTTCGGTCGGTTTCGCCGACCCGGAGTACGATGTCGCCTTCGGCTTCGTGGTCAATACCCTTGGCCCATACGTGCTCATGGACCCACGGGCCCAGAAGCTGGTGCGCGTGCTCGCAGGCTGCCTTTGATCGGGTAATGCGGGTATTGCCGCATCCCTTTGACTATCCTCAATGCCAATGCCTGAAGTGTGTGGGCAAAATTTCTTTCTATTTCATGGTGTATCGCTGATGTCTTCACATAAAACCTTAGCACTCGCCCTGTGCCTGACCGCCGTTACCGGCTGCGCCAGTCACCCCCAGGACGCCTCGAAGGACAGCGGCTCGAGCTGGTGGCCCTTCGGTTCGGACAAGGTTGCCGAGCAGGAAGTGAAGCAAGCCGTTACTGAAAACGTGGCCAAGGCCGACGCCAAGTCCGAGAGCGCCAGCCGTTGGTGGTGGCCATTCGGTGGTGAGCAGAAGCAGGCCAAGGGGCCGGTGCTGCCCAAGATCGACGAGAAGGCCACCCAGGCCTGGCTGGACGAATACGAGCCCAAGCTGCGTGAAGCCATCAAGGGCAGCAAGCTGGAGCTTGAGCGCCGCGACAACGTGCTGGCCGTGACCCTCCCAGTGGACAGCTCGTACAACCCTGACCGCCCGAGCATGCTGTTGCCGATGTCCCTGGGCCCGATTACCCGCGTGGCCAAGACCGTCGAAGGCGATGCCAAGACTGCCGTGCTGGTGCTCGGCCATGCCGACAGCAGCGGTGCCGCTGCGGCGAACCAGAAGCTCAGCCTGGAGCGCGCCGCTTCGGTGTCGGCCATCTTCCGCCTCAGCGGCCTGCAGCGTGACCGCCTGAACCTCAAGGGCATGGGCTCGGTCATGCCGCGCGCGGCCAATGACAGTGCCGAGGGCCGCGCCTTGAACCGTCGCGTTGAAATGCTGCTGACTCCGCAGAACACCATGGTTGCGCTGTTGGCCAAGTACCAGCAAGCCGCCCCGGCCCCGGCGCCAGCCTCGATGGTGGCGGTGCAGGACACCAAGGCCCCAGCCGCCAAGGCTGCCGACAGCAAGCCGGCGGCCAAGGCTGCGGCGAAGAAGCCTGCAGCCAAGGCCAAGGCGCCAGCCAAGACTGCGGCCAAGAAAAAAGCCGCCCCGGCCAAGCCCGTGGCCAAGAAAGCTACCGCTGACAAGAAAGTAGCTGCCAACAGCCCTGCGAAGACCAACTGATCGTCAAGGAACGCAGCAATGACCCAATCCCTGGCTGATATGCGCCGCGACTACACCCGAGATGGCCTGGCCGAAGCCCAGGCCCCGGGGGAGCCGTTCGCCCTGTTCCACCAGTGGTTCGCCGATGCGGTGAAAACCGAGCAGGTACCGGTAGAAGCCAATGCCATGACCCTGGCCACCGTCGATGCCGACGGCCGCCCCCATTGCCGCGTTTTGCTGCTCAAGGGGCTCGATAAGCGTGGTTTCACCTTTTTCACCAACTACGACAGCGCCAAGGGCCAGCAACTGCTGGCCAACCCCTACGCCGCCATGACCTTCTTCTGGCCGGCGCTGGAGCGTCAGGTGCGCATCGAAGGGCGGGTGGAAAAGGTCACGGCCGAGGAATCGGATGCCTACTACCAGGTGCGTCCATTGGGCAGCCGCCTGGGCGCCTGGGCCTCGCCGCAGAGCCGGGTGATTGCCGGCCGTGAGGAACTGGAAAGCCTGGTCAAGGCCACCGAGGCGCGCTTCTCCGATACCCAGCCGCATTGCCCGGAGCATTGGGGCGGGTACCGGTTGCTGCCGGAGCGGGTCGAGTTCTGGCAGGGCCGGGCCAGCCGCTTGCATGACCGGCTGAACTACCGCCTGGTCGATGGGCAATGGCTGCGGGAGCGCCTGGCGCCCTGACATTGCGGGGCCGCCTTGCGGCCCTTGCCCGCCACAGGCCGGGGTGGCAGCTCAGTTCCCTGTAGGAGCGGCCTTGTGTCGCGATGGGCTGCGCAGCAGCCCCGACAATCGATCAGATTACCCCGGATACCCCGCCGCCTCGCGCTCCAGCCACCCCGCCAACTGTTTGCGCCGCACCTTCTCCAGCCGCGCCTGTTCCAGCTTTTGCAGCATGTACGCCCGCTTGCCAGGGTCCGCCCCGGCCAGCGACAGCGCCAGGTCACGGTCCATCCAGCGGCGCATGCGCACATACAACCACCCGTGGAAATACAGCCCCGCAACGGTGGCAACCACGACGATGAAGTAATCCATGGCTATCCTTGGTCTCACTTGAAATGGCCTGATACAGCCAGGCAGGCTGTACCTCGGCTGAATGAAAACAATTTTATTGCGTTTGTACCGTGACAGTCGTCAACGTGCAGCGTCTAATGAGCACCTGACTTATGGAGACTTTACCCATGCGTAAATCCGCTTTGCTGGTGGCGACCTTCACCACCATGTCGTTGTTGCTGGGTGGCTGTGCCTCGAGCCTGACCGGTGACAGCTACTCCCGTGATGAGGCTCGCCGCGTGCAGACCGTGCGCATGGGCACCATCGAATCCCTGCGCCCGGTCAAGATCGAGGGTACCAAGACCCCGATCGGCGGCGGCGCCGGTGCCATCGTCGGTGGCGTGGCCGGCAGCGCCGTGGGTGGCGGCCGTGGCAGCATCGTGGCTGCCGTGATTGGCGCCGTTGCCGGCGGTCTGGCCGGCTCCGCGGCCGAAGAAGGCCTGACCCGCACCCAGGGCGTGGAAATCACCGTGCGCGAGGACGATGGCAGCATGCGCGCCTATGTGCAGGCGGTGCAGGAGAACGAGATCTTCCGCGTTGGCGACCGCGTACGCATCATGACCGTCGACGGTACCAGCCGCGTCTCGCACTGATCGTAGCGCAACAACAAAAAACCCCGACATGGCTGCACGCCAGTCGGGGTTTTTTCATGCCGTGGTCAGCTCAACCAGCGCTGGGCTTGCGGCTGGCCATGGCGGTTACGGCGTAGCCGAGCACGGCGGCAAGGAACGAGCCGGTGAGAATACCCATGCGGTCCATTCCGGCGAACTCGCTGCTGCCTGGCACGAAGGCGAGTGAGCCAACGAACAGGCTCATGGTGAAGCCGATGCCACAGAGGATCGCCACGCCCAGCAATTGGCCCCAGCTGGCACCCGCAGGCAAAGCGGCCAGGCGCAGTTTGACCGCGACCCAGGTCAAGCCGAAGACACCCACGGTCTTGCCCAGCAGCAGCCCGACGGCAATGCCCAGTGGCACTGGGTGGGTGAAACTGTCCACACTCATGCCTGCCAGCGATACACCGGCATTGGCGAAGGCGAACAACGGCAGGATGGCGTAGGCGACCCACGGGTGCAGGGCATGTTCCAGGGCGAGCGATGGCGAGCGCTCAGCCTGCCGGGTACGCAGCGGGATGCACAGCGCCAGGGCAACGCCAGCCAGGGTGGCATGCACACCGCTCTTGAGCACGCAGACCCACAGGACCAGGCCAACGATCATGTAGGGCCCCAGCTTGACCACGCCAAGCCGGTTCATCGCCACCAGCACCACCAGGCAGGCGGCCGCCAGCAGCAGCGACAGGCTAGACAGGGTGCCCGAATAGAACAGGGCAATGACGATGATCGCACCCAGGTCGTCGATGATCGCCAGGGTCATCAGGAACAGTTTCAGCGACACCGGCACGCGCTTGCCCAGCAGGGCCAGCACACCGAGGGCGAAGGCGATATCGGTGGCGGTGGGGATGGCCCAGCCGGCCACGGCGGCGGGGTTGTCGCGGTTGATGAACCAGTAGATCAATGCCGGTACCAGCATGCCGCCCACGGCAGCGGTGGCAGGCAAGATCACCTGCGACGGTCTGGACAGGTGGCCGTCGACCACCTCGCGCTTGACCTCCAGGCCGATCAGCAGGAAGAACAGTGCCATCAGGCCGTCGTTGATCCATAACAGCAACGGCTTGGCAATGTGCAGCGCGCCGACCTGTACGGCGACGGGCACGTCGAGCAGGGCGCTGTACAGGTATGACAGCGGCGAATTGTTGATGACCAGGGCCAGTATGGCGGCTGCGATCAGCAGCAGGCCGCTGGCGGCCTCCAACTGCAGGAAACGGGCTAACAGGCTACGCACGGGCTATAGGCTCTCCATGGGCAGTTACGGATGGAAATGGCGTACACCCTAGCCTGTGAAGATATGCTTTAAAACAAAAACTATATTCTTTTTTGTTATATGTTGTTACTGGGCTGGGCTGGAGGAAGCCTAGATGCAGAATGGGAAATAGGGGGTAAGGGAAGTCTGATGTTTTCTCGGATTTTTCTTGCGCCTACAGGGCGGCTTTCGCGGTTTTGCCCGCGAAAGCGCCCTCACAGGCCATGAACCGTCAGAGGCCGAGCATATCCCGCGCCACCGCCTCGGCAATGCGAATACCATCGACGCCTGCCGACAGAATCCCGCCCGCGTACCCAGCCCCTTCACCCGCCGGGAACAGCCCCTTGAGGTTCAGGCTCTGGAAGTCCTCACCGCGGGTGATGCGCAATGGCGACGAGGTACGTGTCTCGATCCCGGTCAACACCGCATCGTGCAGGTTGTAGCCCTTGATCTGCCGGTCGAACGCCGGCAATGCCTCGCGGATCGCCTCGATGGCGAAGTCTGGCAGGCTCGGCGCCAGGTCGCCCAGGGTCACGCCTGGCTTGTAGGACGGCTCGACACTGCCCAGCGCGGTCGAGGGCCGGCCGGCGACGAAGTCACCCACCAGTTGTGCCGGGGCCTGGTAGTTGCTGCCGCCCATCACATAGGCATGGGCTTCCAGGCGTTCCTGCAGTTCGATGCCGGCCAGCGGGCCGCCGGGGTAGTCGCGTTCGGGGTCGATGCCGACGACGATACCGGAGTTGGCATTGCGCTCGTTGCGCGAGTACTGGCTCATGCCGTTGGTGACCACCCGGCCTGGTTCGCTGGTGGCGGCGACCACGGTGCCGCCTGGGCACATGCAGAAGCTGTACACCGAACGGCCATTGCTGGCGTGGTACACCAGCTTGTAATCGGCAGCACCGAGTTTCGGGTGGCCGGCGTATTTGCCCAGGCGCGCCTTGTCGATCAAGGTTTGCGGGTGCTCGATACGGAAGCCCACCGAGAACGGCTTGGCTTCCATGTATACGCCCTTGGCGTGCAGCATGCGGAAGGTGTCGCGGGCACTGTGGCCGAGGGCCAATACCACGTGGCGGGAGTGCAGTTGCTCGCCGCTCTCCAGCACCACGCCGGTCAGTTGGCCGTCGTCGATCAGCAGGTCGGTGACCTTCTGCTGGAAGCGTACTTCAGCGCCCAGGGCGATCATGTCCTGGCGCATCTGCTCGACCATGCCGGTCAGGCGGAAGGTACCGATGTGCGGCTTGTTGATGTACAGGATTTCGTCCGGCGCACCGGCCTTGACGAACTCTTCCAGCACTTTGCGGCCGTGGTGTTGCGGGTCCTTGATCTGGCTGTACAGCTTGCCATCGGAGAAGGTCCCGGCGCCGCCTTCGCCGAACTGCACGTTGGATTCCGGGTTGAGCACGCTCTTGCGCCACAGGCCCCAGGTGTCCTTGGTGCGCTGGCGCACTTCCTTGCCACGTTCGAGGATGATCGGCTTGAAGCCCATCTGCGCCAGCAGCAGGCCGGCGAAGATGCCGCACGGGCCGAAGCCGACCACGATCGGGCGTTCCTGCAGGTTGGCCGGGGCCTGGCCGACGAACTTGTAGGTCACGTCGGGCGCCGGGCCAATGTTGCGATCGTCGGCGAACTTGCTGAGCAGCTCGGCTTCGTTGCTGGCTTCCAGGTCGATGGTGTAGATGAACAGCAGCTCGCTGTTCTTCTTGCGCGCATCGTAGCTGCGCTTGAACAGGTTGAAGCTGAGCAGTTGCTCGTCGCGAATGCCCAGGCGCTGGACGATGGCTTCACGCAGGGCTTCGTCGGGATGGTCCAGGGGCAGCTTCAGTTCGGTGATTCGTAGCATGGCAGGGTCCAGTATCCCGGCCATGGGCGGCCGGCGGCTTTACACAAACCGCCAAGTATAAGCTGTTCGCCACCCCGACTGGCAGGATAAAAGCACCCGGCGATCAGTTGTCGCGTGCGCCGCCGTAGTAACCGCAGCCCTGCAGGGTCTTGCCGTCGATGCGCAGTTCGGTGCGCAGGTGATAGATGGCGCCGGTGGCGCTGTCCACGCAGCGTTGCGGCGCGGCCCACAGTTCCACGTGCTGGCCGTTGGCTTCGCTGGTCAGGGTCAGGCCGCCACCGGGCACTTGCTCTTCGAGGAACGGCAGGGGCAGGGGGGGCTGACCGATGCGGTTGAGCACCATGCCCTTGCCGCTGGCCTTGATGTCCCAGCCCGGCTCATGGCCGTTGGCACGCAGGGTCAACTGTTTGAAGTTAGGGTCTTCACAGGCGCGGATGGACGGTTCCAGGCGATACAGCTGGCGTACTTCCAGCTGGCCGTCGGTGCTGGCCTGCTTGCTGCCGGTGAGGCGACCGCGGACATCGGCGAACAGTTTGTCGTTGGCGTCCTTGGCCAGGTTGGCGGCTTCTTGCAGGATACCGGTGGCGGCGACGTCGTTGATCACGAAGGTGCGGCTTTCGCTGCACGGCTTGAACAGCAGCTGACCACCAGCGGCGCGCAGTTCGCCCTGCATGCGCGTGGTGCCGATGTTCGGGTCGCTGGGGGCGTCGGCCATGAGCTGACAACCACCAAACAGGGGCAGCAAGGCACTGAGCAGCAGGGTAGGGGTGAGGCGCATGGGGCGGGCTCCGGGTTCTTTGCCGTGAAAGCTGGCCACGTTACGCAGGCTGGCGGCGGATCTCAAGTTAATGGTTGCCGGTACTGGCCCTGTCGCCGGACCAGTCGATACAGTTCCAACAGGCAGAAAAAAGGGCCCGAAGGCCCTTTTTCCGATCAACCCCCCAGGTACGCGTCGCGCACTTTCGGGTCGGTCAGCAGTGCTTCACCGGTGCCTTGCATCACCACCCGGCCGTTTTCCAGCACGTACGCCCGGTCGGCGATCTTCAGCGCCTGGTTGGCGTTCTGCTCCACCAGGAACACGGTCACGCCGTCACGGCGCAGCTGTTCGATGATGTCGAAGATCTGCTGGATGATGATCGGTGCCAGGCCCAGCGAGGGCTCGTCGAGCAGCAGCAGCTTGGGCTTGCTCATCAGCGCGCGGCCAATGGCGAGCATCTGCTGCTCGCCACCGGACATGGTGCCGCCACGCTGGATATAACGCTCCTTCAGGCGCGGGAACAGCTGCAGCACCTTGTCCAGCTGTTCCTGGTAATCGCCCTTGTCGGTGAAGAAGCCGCCCATCGCCAGGTTTTCCTCGACGGTCAGGCGGGAGAACACGCGGCGGCCTTCCGGCACTACCGCGATGCTCTTGCGCATGATGTGCGAGGACGGCTGGCCGACCAGTTCTTCACCCAGGTACTTGATGCTGCCGCTGTGCGCCTGCGGCGAGCCGCACAGGGTCATCAGCAGGGTCGACTTGCCGGCACCGTTGGCACCGATCAGGGTGACGATCTCGCCCTGGTTGATTTCCACGTTGACGCTGTGCAGCGCCTGGATCTTGCCGTAGAAGGTGGAAACGTTCTCGAACTTCAGCATTTACGCTTCCCCCAGGTAGGCTTTGATCACATCAGGGTTGTCGCGGATCTCCTCCGGCGTGCCGTGGGCCAGGGGTGTGCCCTGGTTGATCACCACGATATGGTCGGAAATGCTCATCACCAGCTTCATGTCGTGCTCGATCAGCAGCACGGTGACGTTGTGCGACTCGCGCAGGTAGGCGATCAGTGCCTTGAGGTCTTCGGTTTCCTTCGGGTTCAGGCCCGCTGCCGGTTCGTCGAGCATGATGATGCGCGGCTGGGTCATCATGCAGCGGGCGATTTCCAGGCGGCGTTGCTGGCCGTAGGCGAGGGTGCCGGCGGTGCGGTTGGCGAACTCGGTCAGGGCGACCTTTTCCAGCCAGTACTGCGCGCGTTCCATGGCCTCCTTCTCGCTGCGGCGGAAGCTCGGGGTCTTGAACAGGCCGGCGAAGAAGTTGGTGTTCAGGTGACGGTGCTGGGCAATCAGCAGGTTTTCCAGTGCGGTCATTTCCTTGAACAGGCGCACGTTCTGGAAAGTCCGCACCACGCCCTTGCGGGCGATCTGGTGGCCGGCCAGGCCCTGGATCGGCTGGCCGTCGAGCAGGATGGTGCCGCCGCTGGGCTTGTAGAAGCCGGTCAGGCAGTTGAACACCGTGGTCTTGCCGGCGCCGTTCGGGCCGATCAGTGCCACCACCTGTTTTTCCTTGACGGTCAGGCCCACGCCATTGACCGCCAACAAGCCGCCGAAGCGCATGCTCAGGCCGCTGACTTGCAGAATTTCACGGCTCATCGATGCAGCTCCATGTGTGGTCGTTGCATAGGCAGCAAGCCTTGCGGACGCCAGATCATCATCAACACCATCAGCGCACCGAACATCAGCATCCGGTATTCGCTGAACTCACGCATCAGCTCTGGCAGCAGGATCATCACGATGGCCGCGAGAATCACGCCCAGCTGTGAACCCATGCCGCCGAGCACGACGATGGCGAGGATGATCGCCGACTCGATGAAGGTGAACGACTCCGGCGTCACCAGGCCTTGGCGCGCAGCGAAGAAGCTGCCGGCGAAACCGGCGAAGCAGGCACCCAGGGTGAAGGCCGAAAGCTTGATCACGGTCGGGTTCAGGCCCAGGGCACGGCAGGCGATCTCGTCTTCGCGCAGGGCTTCCCAGGCGCGACCGATCGGCATGCGCAGCAGGCGGTTGATCACGAACAGCGCCAGCAGGGCCAGCAGCAGGGCCACCAGGTAGAGGAAGATGACCTTGTTGATCGAGTTGTATTCCAGCCCGAAGAACTCATGGAAGGTCTGCACGCCCTCGGCGGCACGGCGTTCGAAGGTCAGGCCGAAGAACTCCGGCTTGGGGATGTTGCTGATGCCGTTGGGGCCGCCGGTCCAGTCGGTGAGGTTACGCAGGAACAGGCGGATGATCTCGCCGAAGCCGAGGGTCACGATCGCCAGGTAGTCACCGCGCAGGCGCAGCACCGGGAAGCCGAGCAGGAAGCCGAAGGTGGCGGCCATCAGGCCGGCGATCGGCAGGCATACCCAGAAGCTCCAGCCCAGGTAGTGCGAGAGCATCGCGTAGCTGTAGGCACCGACGGCGTAGAAACCGACGTAGCCGAGGTCGAGCAGGCCGGCCAGGCCGACCACGATGTTCAGGCCCAGGCCCAGCAGCACGTAGATCAGGATCAGCGTGGCGATGTCGACCGCACCGCGCGAGCCGAAGAATGGCCATACCAGGGCCGCGACGATCAGGCCCATGATCACGTAGCGCTGGGTTTTCGGCAGGGTCAGGTAGTTGCTGACGGCTGGCGGGATCAGCTTGCGGTCCGAGCGGCGGCCCATCACCGCGCTCCACTGCTTGTCGAACAGCACGCGCAGGAACATCAGCGCCGAACACACGGCGATGATACTGATGGTGAACGACCCTTGGCTGTGCACCGCCAGGCTGATGCCGTCGATGCTCAGTTTCAGGCCCAGCACCGGGAAGGCCACGGCCCATACCAGCAAGGCGCTGAAGAACGCCTGTTTGAGATTTCTGTTCATACTTTTTCAACCTCCGGGCGGCCCAGGATGCCGGTCGGCCGGAATAGCAGGACAAGAACCAACAAGCCGAATGCCACCACGTCCTTGTACTGGTCGCCGAAGATATCGGCACCGAACGCTTCGGCCACGCCCAGCACCAGCCCGCCGAGCATGGCGCCCGGGATGCTGCCGATGCCACCCAGCACCGCCGCGGTGAAGGCCTTCAGGCCCACCAGGAAACCGGCGTTGGGGTTGATCACCCCGTACTGCATGCTCAGCAGCACGGCCGCCACCGCCGCCAGGGCGGCACCGATGACGAAGGTGAGGGCGATGATGTTGTTGGTGTTGATGCCCAGCAGGTTGGCCATCTTGATGTCCTCGGCACAGGCGCGGCAGGCACGGCCCAGGCGGGAACGGGAGATGAACAGGGTGAGGCAGGTCATGGCCACCAGGGTGACCACGAACACCAGGATCTGCATGTAGGAAACCAGAACTTCTTCCGCACCGCCCGGCCCGAACGAGAAGCTTCCGGGGATCAGGTTGGGGATGGACTTGTCCTTGGAGTCTTGCGACAGCAAGACGGTGTTCTGCAGGAAGATCGACATGCCGATGGCGGAAATCAGCGGGATCAGGCGGTTGCTGTTGCGCAGGGGGCGGTAGGCAACCCGTTCGATGCTGTAGCCATAGGCACTGGTAACGAAGATCGTTGCGACGAAGGCAACGGTCATCAGGATCGGCAGCGAATGGATACCCATCATGGCCAGGCCCGCCAGGGCGATGAAGGCCACATAGGAACCGATCATGTACACCTCGCCGTGGGCGAAGTTGATCATGCCAATGATGCCGTACACCATCGTGTAGCCGATGGCGATCAAGGCATAGGTGCTGCCAATGGTCAATCCATTAACCAGTTGTTGGAAGAAATGGTAGATCTCAGGCATTACAGCGCTCCTAAAAACCTGATTTGCATTTCGCTGGCGGGGGTACGGCCAGGAAACCGCGGGTGACGGTTTTAAGATTTTCAGGTGAACCCGCCCCCGGATCGCGGGGATCAGGCCCATGAACCTCGTAAAACAAAGCCCACTGCTCGCACAGTGGGCTCCTAGGTCAGCTATTAGTCACGCAGTTACTGAGGGGAGACTTCGGTCTTCGGCTTGCCGAAGTGCCATTCGTAGACCACGAACTTGAAGTCTTTCAGGTCGCCTTTCTCGTCGTAGGACAGGGTGCCGGTCGGGGTCTTGAAGGAGCCGGCGTGGATGGCCTCGGCCACCTTGTCGGTGTCTTCGGACTTGGCTGCCTTGATACCTTGGGCGATCAGCTCGACAGCCGAGTAGGCCGGGAACACGAACGGGCCGCTTGGGTCCTTGCCGTCAGCCTTGATGGCATCGACGATGGCCTTGTTCTCAGGGTCGGCGTCGAACGACTTCGGCAGGGTCACCAGCAGGCCTTCGGAGGCGTTCTGGGCGATCTGCGAGATGGAGTCGTTACCCACGCCTTCCGGGCCCATGAACTTGGCTTTCAGGCCTTTTTCCTGAGCCTGGCGCAGGATCAGGCCCAGCTCCGGGTGGTAGCCGCCGTAGTAGACGAAATCGACGTTGTTCTGCTTGAGCTTCTGGATGATCGAGGAGAAGTCCTTGTCACCGGCGTTCAGGCCTTCGAACACGGCAACCTTGGTGCCTTTGCCTTCCAGGGTTTGCTTGACCGCGGTGGCGATGCCTTCACCGTACTGCTGCTTGTCGTGGAGTACCGCAACCACTTTCGGCTTGACGTGGTCGGCGATGTAGTTGCCGGCGGCCGGGCCCTGGGCGCTGTCCAGGCCGATGGTGCGGAAGATCAGCTTGTAGCCACGGGCGGTGATTTCCGGCGAGGTGGCGGCCGGGGTGATCATGATCACGCCTTCGTCTTCGTAGATGTCGGACGCTGGTTGGGTGGAGCTGGAGCACAGGTGGCCGATGACGAACTTGACGCCGTCGTTGACCACCTTGTTGGCGACTGCCACGGCCTGTTTAGGGTCGCAGGCGTCGTCGTATTCCTTGGCTTCGAGCATCTTGCCATCGACGCCGCCCTTGGCGTTGATATCCTTGATGGCTTGCTTGGCGCCGATGAACTGCATGTCGCCGTACTGGGTCACAGGGCCGGTCTTGGGGCCTGCGATCCCGATCTTGATGGTATCGGCGGCAAACGAATGGCTGGCTACCCCGGCCAGAACCATTGCGGCGAACAGCTTGGAAATCTTGATCATAGTGCTCCACTCATTCTGTTGTAATTCTTATAGTCCTGGCGGCCAGGGCTACAGACCGGGCGGGATTTGCGGCGTGGCCATGCCAACGCGCAAGCCCACCTTCCCCCGGAACATGTCCCGGAACTGTACCGGTACAGTGTAGAGCGCTGTCCAAGCGCTTGAAAAGCGTTCGAAAAGTGCCTGTTTCCTGGGTTGTCGCTTGGTCGACACAAAGATACAAAAAAGCGCCATCAAACTGCCTGCATCTGCGATCCCGCCCCACAAGTTCGGGATCAATCGACCAAATTACATATTTGAAACCGGGTTTTTCTGCAAAAATGCCGGCCTTTTTAATTGACCGATTTTTGCGGATACCACCCATGACTGATCACACAAGCACCCTCTATGCCAAATTGCTTGGCGAGACGGCAATCATCGAGTGGAAAGCGTTGGAGCGTTTCTGGGCCAAGGGTGACCTGATTTGGGTCGACCCGAGCCTGGACCTGATCACCGTTGCCGAGGCAATGGCCGAGAATCGCAGCGAGATCTTCGCCAAGTGGCGTAGTGATGGCACTGTCGGCCCGGTGACCGCCGAGCAGGCCCAAGAGCTGCAAAGCCGCGATCCAGAGATCTGGGCCGTGGTGGTTTCACCGTTCATCGTGATTCAGGTGAAGCGCCCAGCCGAGGCGTGATCGTTTTTGGTGCGCGAAAATGCGCAACAGCTCCGTTCTGGTGCTTGGTGGCGCTCAGGGCGAGTGGAGGGAAGTAACAATTCGGCGTGGCGGTAACAGTTTACGGGATGCGTAATACCCCACCGTTGCTGCAAGTTCCTGGGCAGCCTGGGTAATGTTCGACCAGTCAGGAGTCATAGATGAGTACTGCACTACCTTCGCTTGGATTCGCCGGCATCGGCCTGATGGGCCTGCCCATGTGCCGACGCCTGCTGGCCGCAGGCTACCCGCTGACCGTTTGGAACCGCAGCCCGGGCAAGTGTGCCGCGCTCCTCGCCGCCGGCGCGCGCCTGGCCAGCAGCCCTGCCGAACTGTGCCGCGACAGCGACATGCTGCTGCTGTGCCTGGCCGACACCGCCGTGGTGCGCGAAGTGGTGTTCGGTGAGCAAGGCATTGCCCAGGGTGGGCGCCGTGGCCAGTTGCTGGTCGATTTCTCCAGCCTGGAACCTACCGCGACGCGGGAAATGGCTGCCGAGCTGGCGGCCCTGTGCGGCATGGCCTGGCTGGATGCCCCGGTGTCAGGCGGCACACCGGGTGCCGAAGCCGGCACCCTGGCGATCATGGTCGGTGGCGCGGCGGCGGACCTGGAGCGCGCGCGCCCGGTGTTGCAGGTACTTGGCCAGCGCGTGACGCACATGGGCGCGGTGGGGGCGGGGCAGGTAACCAAGGCCTGCAACCAGATGATCGTGGCCTGCAATGCCCTGGTAATCGCCGAAGTGGTGGCGCTGGCGGAACAGTCGGGGGTGGATGCGACACTGATCGCCGAAGCACTGGCGGGCGGTTTTGCCGATTCCAGGCCGCTGCAGATCCTCGCGCCGCAAATGGCCGAAAGCCGCTTCGAGCCGATCAAATGGCATGTGCGTACACTGCTCAAGGACCTTGATGGCGCGGTGAAGCTATCCCGCGAGCAAGGCGCGGCGACGCCACTCAGTGGCCTCGCCGCACAACTGATGCGCTTGCATGCCAGCCAGGGCTACCTGGAAAAAGACCCGGCGACCCTGGTCGAACTGTACCGCAGCAAGGGTTGATCACACCGCTGTGGTGTTGCAGCCGCTGCGGCAACTGCAACACCACAGCGGCGCCGGGTGGCCTGGCCGGCTAGCCTGCCACCAGCACGCGGATGGCTTCCAGGCGCAGGGCTGCTTTTTCCAGCATCGCCAGGCCCTCTTCACGCTGCTTGCGCAGCGCCTCGATCTCGCTGTCGCGCACGCTCGGGTTGACCGCTTGCAGTGCAACCAGGCGGGCCAGCTCTTCGTCGGCTTCCGCCGCCAGGCGGCGCTGGGCTTCGGCCACGCGCTCGACGTGGGCCGGCAGGACTTTGGCCTCGCCACTGCTGATGCGCTTGGCCAGCACGTCGCGCTGGGCCTGGACGAACTTGTTGGCGCTGGCGCGCGGTACGCTCTCGAGCTGGTCGTTGAGGGTTTCGAAGGCCACCCGTGATGCCAGGTCGTTGCCGTTGGCATCGAGCAGGCAGCGCAGCGCCGCCGGTGGCAGGTAACGGCCCAGTTGCAGGCTGCGCGGCGCCACCACTTCACTGACGAACAGCAACTCAAGCAGCACGGTGCCGGGCTTGAGCGCCTTGTTCTTGATCAGCGCCACGGCGGTGTTGCCCATCGAACCGGACAGCACCAGGTCCATGCCGCCTTGCACCATCGGGTGTTCCCAGGTGAGGAACTGCATGTCCTCGCGCGACAGGGCCTGGCCGCGGTCGTAGGTGATGGTCACGCCTTCGTCGTCACCCAGCGGGAAACTGGCGTCGAGCATCTTCTCGCTCGGCTTGAGGATCAGGGCGTTTTCCGAATGGTCTTCGCTGTCGATGCCGAATGCGTCGAACAGGGTTTCCATGTAGATCGGCAGGGCGAACTGGTCGTCCTGTTCGAGAATCGCCTCGACCAGCGCCTGGCCTTCACCGCCGCCGCCGGAGTTCAGTTCCAGCAGGCGGTCACGGCCGGTATGCAGTTCGGCTTCCAGGCGTTCGCGCTCGCTGCGGGCGTCGGCCACCAGTGCCTCCCAGGCCTTGCTTTCGCCCCCTTCGAGCAGCGGCAGCAGGCGCGGGCCGAACTGGTGCTGCAGGGCGTTGCCGGTCGGGCAGGTGTTGAGGAAAGCGTTGAGGCCTTCGTGGTACCACTGGAACAGGCGCTCTTGCGGGCTGTCCTGCAGGTATGGGACGTGCAGCTGAATGGTGTGCTTCTGGCCGATCCGGTCGAGGCGGCCGATGCGCTGTTCAAGCAGGTCCGGGTGCGCCGGCAGGTCGAACATCACCAGGTGGTGGGCAAACTGGAAGTTGCGGCCTTCGCTACCGATCTCGGAGCAGATCAGCACCTGCGCGCCGAATTCTTCATCGGCGAAGTAGGCGGCGGCACGGTCGCGTTCGAGGATGCTCATGCCTTCATGGAATACCGAGGCCGGGATGCCGGAGCGCACGCGCAGGGCGTCCTCCAGGTCCATCGCGGTTTCGGCATGGGCGCAGATCACCAGTACCTTGGTGCGCTTGAGCATCTTCAGGGTGTCGATCAGCCAGTCGACGCGCGGGTCGAAACGCCACCAGCGCTCCTCGTCGGCCACTTCGCCCTGGGCCTGGAAGGCGACTTCCGGGTACAGCTCGGCATGCTCGCCGGCTGGCAGCTCGCGGTATTGCTCGGGCGTGGCCAGCGGGTAGGGGTGCAACTGGCGCTCAGGGAAGCCCTGGATGGCCGCGCGGGTGTTGCGGAACAGAACGCGGCCGGTGCCGTGGCGGTCGAGCAGCTCGCGGATCAGCCGTGCGCTGGCCTGGGTATCGCCGTCGCTGACGGCGGCCAGCAGGGCTTCGCCTTCGGCACCGAGGAAGCCCTGGATGGTGGCGTGGGCCTTGGGAGACAGGCGGCCTTCGTCGAGCAGCTCCTGCACGGCTTCGGCCACCGGGCGATAGTGTTCGCTCTCGGCGCGGAAGGCCGCCAGGTCATGGAAACGGTTGGGGTCGAGCAGGCGCAGGCGGGCGAAGTGGCTGTCCTGGCCGAGCTGTTCGGGGGTGGCGGTGAGCAGCAGTACGCCCGGGATCACCTGGGCCAGTTGTTCGACCAGGCCATATTCGGCACTGACCTGGTCTTCGTGCCAGACCAGGTGGTGGGCTTCGTCGACTACCATCAGGTCCCAGCCGGCGGCGAACAGTGCGTCCTGGGCCTTTTCGTCGTCGACCAGCCACTCCAGGGCCACCAGCGCCAGCTGGGCATCCTCGAACGGGTTGCTGGCATCGCTTTCGATGAAGCGTTCTGCGTCGAACAGCGCCACCTGCAGGTTGAAGCGCCGGCGCATTTCCACCAGCCACTGGTGCTGGAGGTTTTCCGGTACCAGGATCAGCACGCGGCTGGCGCGGCCCGACAACAGCTGACGGTGGATCACCAGGCCGGCTTCGATGGTCTTGCCCAGGCCCACTTCGTCGGCCAGCAGGACACGCGGCGCGCTGCGGTCCGCCACTTCGCGGGCAATGTGCAACTGGTGGGCGATGGGTTGGGCGCGGCAGCCGCCCAGGCCCCACAACGCCGATTGCATCTGTTTGCTGGTGTGCTGCAGGGTGTTGTAGCGCAGGCTGAACCACGACAGCGGGTCGATCTGCCCGGCGAACAGGCGGTCGCTGGCCAGGCGGAACTGGATGAAGTTCGACAGCTGGGTTTCTGGCAGGGTGCGTGGCTGGTTCTGCCCGTCCAGGCCGTGATAGACCATCAGCCCGTCGATGTCCTCGACCTCGCGCACAGTCAGCTTCCAGCCTTCGAAGTGGGTGATCTGGTCGCCCGGCGAGAAGCGCACGCGGGTCAGCGGCGCATTGCGCAGGGAATATTGGCGGGTGTCGCCAGTGGCCGGGTAGAGCACGGTCAACAGGCGGCCATCCTGCGCCAGGATGGTACCCAGGCCGAGCTCGGCTTCGCTGTCGCTGATCCAGCGTTGCCCCGGTTGATACTGCTGCGCCATACTGCCTGAACTCCCGCGATGAAAAAGCCGATTATGTTAACGGATCGGCCGGTCGGACCAAAGTGCCGTGCGTACCGAAAGGTGTGCAAAATGCAGCAACAGGCCGACTCACGCCATGCCACAGTCTAGCCGTTTCATCGCTCATACCGTGCTGCTGAAGAGGGCCCCGGATCACCATGTCTGCCAAGCACCGCTGGATCAGCACCTCGATCGCCGTGGGCAGCCTGTTGCTGCTGGCCGCCTGCGAACAGAAGGACTTCGCCACCTTGCCCGCCATCCCGATGGAGCAGCTCGAAGTACTGGGCGTGCAGACGCCGATCAAGAGCGTGCATTTTCGTGACCGCGACGGTGAAGGCCTGTTGGTACTGAGCCGCAGCGATGGTCAGGCCAGCGACCCGGAAAGTGAACAGGAAGTGGACAAGGTGGTGCTCAAGGCCACGTTGTACGGGCGCAGCGCCGAAAACGACGCGTTCAAGGCGCGCTGGCAGATCGAGCAGGAAACCACTTGCCCGGGGCTGGACCTGGATGTGGATTTCTACAACGACGTCAGCGACGTCAGCGACCTGAACAAGGACGGTGTCGCCGAGGTGACGGTTGCCAGCCACGCCTTCTGTGGCGGCGGCATCGATCCGCATGACATTGCCATCGAGATGCGCGAAGGGCAGGCCAGCTACACCATCACCGGCCAGTCGCTGATTACCCCGGCGGGTGAAGAGCCGATCGGCGGTGAGCGCGAGGACAGTGCCTCGCTCAAATCCGCACCGCAGGTGCTGCGCGAGCACATGGACGCGGTCTGGCAGCAGGTTTACAAGCGCCCCTGGAGCGAGGCCAGCCCGCCAGCCGACGACGATACTGACGACGAAGCCGAATAAAGCCTGACCATGCCTTCAGGTAAATCTGCACCTGCCGATACAGAGGGCATAGGAGAACCTTCATGTTGCCACCGCTCATTCCGCTCAGTGCCGCACCGGTGACTTCACAACAGGATCCGGTCAAGCCGACCCCCGATATCAAGCCGGTGGTACCGACGCAGCCGGCATCCAGTGAAACTGCCATCGACCTCAAGCGCCAGCGTGACCCGCAGGAGCAGGCGCTGCTGCTGCGCGATGAGCAACGCCGCCAGCAACGCCGGCGCAAGGACGACGACGAGCGCTACAGCGCGATGCCGGGTGATGAGGTCAACGCCGACAACACCGTCCCGGTGGCACCGCTGATGGGCGAGCACGCACGCCAAGGGTTGCTGGTGGACATCGAAGTCTGAGGTGGGGCTGGTCAGCGCCAGCGCCTGGCTTCATCATGCAAGTCTCAGTTGATCGTCGAGCCCACCCATGAGCCAAGACAACCTCATCGATTTCGATGCCGAACGCGCCAAGCGCGCCCACGACCTCAAGGAAAAGCGCCTGAACGAAATGCGCAACGCATTCGAACAGGCGCTGCCGCTGAATACCGGCAAGAAAAAGAAGCCCAAGGGCAAGCCGAAGAAGCGCTGAAACTTGACGCAGGTCAACCCTGCACCCGCCTCGCGTGCCCGGCCCCGGGCACCATTGACCCCGATCAATTTTCCCGCCCCTGACATTGGTTAACGTGCACCCATCGGACAACGGCAAACGAATGGGGAGGCCAGCATGTTCTTCGACAATGTGGTTATCGCCGGGGTGGTAACGGTCGGGTTGATGTTTGCATTCTTTGCCGGTCTGGGCATTTTCATCTGGAAGGACTCGCACAAGCGCAAGCCGCGCTGACCTTTCGGGTACACGAGCACGCAAGGCATTTGGGGCGACTTCGGTCGCCCATTTTTTTGCCGGCGATTTTATGCCGCGCTGGGCACGGTTCGAGTGGCAGCGGGGCTGCCCGCGAAAACGCCGGAGCAGGAATGCTCGCCGCTATCAAGATGATTAGCTAGCTAATTAATAGGTTTCGCTTTATTCTTCCTGCCATTGTCTATCTTTGAACAAGTCATCCCCGCAAGGTCCGCCTCGTGCCTATCACCCTCCAGGCCCTGTTCGCCCCCAGCAGTCTCGCCGTCAAGTTCGCCATCAAGACCCTGCTCGGTGGCGGCCTGGCCCTGTGGCTGGCGATGCGCTGGGGCCTGGAGCAACCGGCCTGGGCGTTGATGACGGCCTTCATCGTCGCCCAGCCGCTGTCCGGCATGGTGGTGCAGAAGGGCCTGGCGCGGCTGGCCGGGACGCTGGTCGGCACGCTCATGTCGGTGCTGTTCATCGGCCTGTTCGCCCAGGCCCCCGGCCTGTTCCTGCTTACCCTGGCCCTGTGGCTGGCCCTGTGCACTGCCGCTTCCACCCAATTGCGCAGCGCCTGGGCCTATGCCTTCGTGCTGGCCGGCTACACCGCCGCGATCATCGCCTTGCCGGCCATCGACCATCCGCTGCAGGTGTTCGACCAGGCCGTCGCACGCTGCACCGAGATCTGCCTGGGGATCTTCTGTGCCACCGCCAGCAGTGCGCTGCTGTGGCCCATGCGCGTCGAACAGCAACTGGGCGGGCAGGCCCGCCAGGCCTGGCAGAACGGCCTGCAGGCGGCCAGTGCCATGCTGGGTGGCGAGGACGAGGCGCGCAAAGGCCTGCTGGAGAGCCTGGGGCGTATCGTGGCCATCGATAGCCAGCGCGAACACGCCTGGTTCGAAGGCAACCGCGGGCGCCAACGTGCCCGCGCCATTCGTGGCCTGAGCCAGAAGCTGATGGTACTGCTGCGGATTTCCCGCTCGGTGCGCCGCCAATGGCGACAACTTGACCAACACGAGACCGAGCACCTGGCGCCTTGGCTGGAGCAGGTGCGCGCGTTGCTGGGCAAGCCCGACCCGCCCAGCCTGCTGTTGCTGCGCCAGCGCATCTGGGATGCCGCGCACGCGGAGCAGATCAGTTCGGCGGAACATTTCTGCCTGGCGCGCATGGCCTTGCTGCTGGATTACGCCATGGCCGCCGGCCAGGCGCTGGAGGACGTGGAGGCGGGCAGGGCGCCGAAGGATGTGTCGCAAGGCCTGGCGGTGCATCGTGACTGGTCGCTTGCCCTGCTGTTCGGCTCACGCAGTGCGTTGGCCTTTCTGGTGATGAGCGGCTTCTGGTTGGCCACGGCGTGGCCGTCGGCACCGGGTGGGCTGGTGCTGACCTGTGTGGTGTGCAGCCTGTTCGCCAGCCGTGAGAACGGCGCCCAGATCGGTCTGAGCTTCTTGCGGGGGATCTTCCTGGCGGTACCCACCGCATTTCTGGTCGGGCAGATACTGCTGCCGCAATGGAGCAGCTTCGCCATGCTCTGCCTGGGCATGGGCGTGCCGCTGTTTCTGGGGGCACTGGGCATGGCGCACCCACGCACCGGGGCCACGGCCACCTCGTATTGCCTGCACTTCATCGTGCTGGTGTCGCCGCTCAACGCCATGCAGTTCGGCGTGGCCACCCTGCTCAACAGTGCCTTGGCCATGCTGGTGGGGGTGTCGGCAGCGGTGATGGCCTTCCGCTTGCTGGTGTTCCGTCACCCGGCCTGGCTGGGCCGGCGCCTGCGCGCGGCGACCCAGAGTGACCTGGTACGCCTGACCCGGCGTGACCTGCGCGGGGCCGACACCTGGTTCGGCGGGCGTATGGCCGACCGCCTGATGCAGCTGGCACGGCATGCCGGTGAACTGCCCGACAATGAGCGCAAGCGCTGGGATGACGGCCTGCATGGGCTGGATATCGGTGATGAACTGGTACACCTGCGCATGTGCCTGGCAGTGGCCCAGGCACCGCTGGGCCAGGCCGAGCGCGAATACCTGCAGCAGCTGGAGACGGTGCTGGCCAAGGGGCCGGCGCCTGGGCGTGGCCAGTACCTGGATGCCAGCAGCGAAGCGTTCATAGCGGCCTTGCGCAGGCAGCCGTCGAGCGACCCGTTGCGCTTGGCCGAAGGGGCGGTGTTGCAATTACAGAAAAGCTGGGCCAAGTGGTGCCGCTGGCAGGAGGAAGCCCATGGGGTTGCGTGAATGGGAAATGGGCGGTGTGCTGTTCAGCCCGTTCCTGGTCTATGTGTTGCTGGCGCTGGTGCTTACCGGCGTGTTGCGCCTGGTGGTGCAGGCCACGCCGTTGGGGCGCTGGATCTGGCATGAAGCGCTGTTCGACGCGGCACTGTTCGTTTGTGTGTTGTTCCTGGTGGTGCGACTGCTGGGGCCCTTATAAAGGAGTGTTTCGATGCGTGCGGCCGTACGTATTCTGGTGACCTTGTGTGTGGTGGCCCTGGCCGTGTTCGCCGGCTACCAGCTGTGGCAGTACTACATGCTCACCCCCTGGACGCGCGATGCCCGCGTGCGCGCCGACGTAGTGGTGATTGCCCCCGACGTATCGGGCTGGGTGCGAGAGCTGAAGGTCCGGGACAACCAACAGGTCAAGGCGGGCGACCTGTTGATGAGCATCGACCGCGAGCGCTTCCAGGCGGCGTTCGACCAGGCCAGCGCCGTGACCGAAACCCGCGCCCAGCAGCTGCGCCTGCGCGAGCGTGAAGCGGCGCGGCGTACCGCCCTTGGGCCAGAAGCGATCAGTGCCGAGCTGCGTGAAAACGCCCAGATCAATGCGGCCATAGCGCGTGGCCAATTGCACGAGGCCGAGGCGCAGTTGCAGATTGCCAGGATCAACCTGGCACGTAGTGAGGTACGAGCACCTCGCAGCGGGCATATCACCAACCTGCGGCTGGCCGAAGGCAACTATGTCAACGCCGGGGAATCGGTGATGGCGCTGGTGGATGATGCGACCTTCTATATCCAGGCCTATTTCGAGGAAACCAAGCTGCCGCGCATCCGTGTGGGGGACACGGTGAAAGTCTGGCTGATGGGCGCAGGCGAGCCGATGCAAGGGCACGTGGAGAGCATCAGCCGCGGCATCACCGACCGCAACAGCAACCCGGACAGCCAGTTGCTGCCGGAGGTGGAACCGACCTTCAACTGGGTGCGCCTGGCGCAGCGCATCCCGGTACGCATTCGTCTGGACCAGGTGCCGGAGGGGGTGGCCCTGAGTGCGGGGATGACGGCGAGTGTGCAGGTGCATGAGGACTTGAAGTAGCTGCCGAGGCCGTTGCGCAGCGGTTTGTATTGCTGTGAGCGGCCTGGTGTCGCGATGGGCCGCAACGCGGCCCGGAAATTCGCGGTTCAGAGAAACATCCCGCCCGACACCTCCAGCCGCTGCCCGGTGATCCAGCCATTGCCGTCTTCGAGCAACAGCGCAATCGCCGCGCCGATATCATCCGGCAATCCCACCCGCCCCAACGCCGTGTTGCCGGCGATGTATTCATTCACCTGGCGGTTATCCCTTACCACACCGCCGCCGAAATCGGTCTCGATCGCCCCCGGCGCCAGAATGTTCACGCGAATGCCGCGCGCGCCGAGTTCCTTGGCCTGGTAGCGGGTCAGCACTTCCATCGCGCCCTTCATCGCGGCATAGGCGGCATACCCTGGCAGGGCGAAGCGCGCCAGGCCGGTGGAGATATTGACGATGCGGCCATTGTCCACCAACAGCGGCAACAGCCGTTGGGTAAGGAAGAACGGCCCTTTCAACTGGATGTTCAGCAATTGGTCGAACTGCGCCTCGCTGGTCTCGGTATACGGCACGTTCAGCCCGATCCCGGCATTGTTCACCAGAAAGTCGAAACGCTCGCGGCCAAACTGCTGTTGCAGGGTGGTTGCCAGGCGCTCGGCGAAACCGGCGAAACTGCCGCTGTCGCCAACGTCCAGCGGCAACATGGCGGCCTTGACCCCGGCTTGTTCCAGGCGGGCGGCCACCTCCTGGGCTTCGTCCGCCTTGCTGTGGTAGGTGCCGATCACATCGATACCGCGTGCGGCCAGGTGTTCGGCGGCGTTGCGGCCAAGGCCGCGGCTGGCGCCAGTGATGAGGGCAATCTTGCGGGTCATGGTGAATACCTCATGGTGGGTGGATGAGGACAGGTTATTGGTCAGCCAGGCACTGTTAAATCCAGCGAAAATGGAAATACTGTTCGGTAAAACCGGATAGCAGGAGGCCTGAGTGAACAAGCTGGAGTTGTTGCGCACCTTTGTGCGAGTCAGTGAAGTCAGCAGTTTCACCTTGGCGGCAGAAAGCCTGGGGCTGCCACGTTCGACCGTGTCGGAGCAGGTGAGGGCGCTGGAGCGCATGCTCGGTACGCAGCTGTTCAACCGCACCACCCGCCGGGTACGGGCAACCCAGGACGGCGTGTTGCTGTATGAGCGCAGCAAGGACCTGCTGTCGGGCATGGACGAGATCGAAAGCCTGTTCCGGGCCGACGATGCCGAGCTGGCCGGGCGCCTGCGTATCGACCTGCCGACGATGATGGCCCGTCGGCTGATCATCCCGCTGCTGCCGCAGTTCCTGCAGCGCTTTCCACGCCTGGAAGTGGAGCTGAGTTGCACCGATCGCCAGGTCGACCTGTTGCGCGAAGGCTTCGATTGCGTGATGCGCATCGGTGCCCTGCATGACCTGGATGTAGCGGCGCGGCCGGTCGGGCAGCTGAGCATGTGCAATTGTGCCAGCCCAACCTACCTGGCTCGCTACGGTGTGCCTCGCACGTTGCAGGACCTGGCCGGGCACCAGTTGGTGCACTATGTGCGCACCCTGGGCGGGCGCAGCGCCGGGTTCGAATACATGCACGGCAATGAAGTGCGCTACCAGGCCATGGCCGGTGTGGTCACGGTCAACAATGCCGAGGCGTATTCGGCTGCTTGCCTGGCCGGGCTGGGGCTGATCCAGGTGCCGGCGGTGGCCGTGACCGAGCACCTGCAGCGCGGCGAGTTGGTTGCCGTGCTGCCGGACTGGCAGGCGCCGGCCATGCCGGTGTCACTGCTGTATGTCCGGCAACGGCACGTGCCGCGCCGGGTACAGGCATTCATGCAATGGCTGGGCGAGGTCCTGCGCTCACAGGTCGACGGCGGCAACTGAGCGGTGAAAAGCGTGGCATCCGTGCCGCGGCTTGCGTTAGGCTTCGCCCATGAGTTGCCCGCAGAGGCGACCCTCCCGCCTGGCGTGCGTATCTTCCGATTTCTTTGCGAGGTTACGTCATGGCCATCACTTCTCAGGACATCTGCAACGCTGCCGAGCAGCTCAAGGGCTTTGTCGGTTTCAATGGCAAGCGCGGCGTGCACATCGTGCGCTTTTCCGAGGACGCGTTCGGCATGGACGTGGCCGATGCCAGCATCACACCTTGCAGCGAGTTTGTCTGGCGGCCCGAGCAGGGGCAGCGCATGGTGCTGTGCCGCGAACGGTTGGCGTTGTTGCTGGAACAGCACGTCGATGAGCGCTTGAACATCGGTGAGCCGCTGCGTGCCTACATACGTCGTCACGATCTGCCGGAAATCATCGCCGAACGCAGCCTGCAGCAGCCATGCTGACGCTACAGGTACGGGGCCGAGCGTTCGGCGGCTTGTTGCCACAACGCCTCGAGCCCTGCACTGTCCAGTGGCCGGCTGAGATAATAGCCCTGCACCTCATGGCACAGGTCCTTCTCCAGCATCTCGAGCTGCTGCTCGCTCTCTACCCCTTCTGCCGTCACCGTCAGCCCCAGCGCTTTGCCCAGGCTGATGATGGCCTGGACCACGGCGCGGTCGCTGCCGCCACCGCTGCCGAGGCCGCCGATGAAGCGCTTGTCGATCTTGATGCTGTCGAACGGGTAGGTGCGCAGGTAGCCCAGTGACGAATAACCGGTGCCGAAGTCGTCCATGTTCAGGCGCACACCCAGTTCCTTGAGTGCCAGCATGGTGCCCAGCGCGCCTTCGATATCGTTGAGCATCACATTTTCGGTGATTTCCAGCTCCAGGCGCTGGGCAGGAAATGCGGTGTCCAGCAGGATCTCGCGCACGTCCGCCACCACATCGCTGCGCAGGAACTGGGCCGGTGACAGGTTTACCGAAATCAGCACGTCGGCAGGCCAGTCCAGGGCGGTGCGGCAGGCTTCGCGCAGCACCCAGCGGCCCAGCGCGACGATGATGTCGCTGTGTTCGGCCAGCGGGATGAAGGTATCCGGCCCGAGTAGCCCTTCTTGTGGGTGCTGCCAGCGCAGCAAGGCTTCGACGGCGACGATGCGCAGGTCGTTGAGGCGGTAGCGCGGCTGGTAATGCAATACGAACTCCTGGTTGCGCAGGGCCCGGCGCATGTCGTTCTCCAGCTGGCGGCGGTACTGGATCTGCTGGTTCATCTCGGCCGCGAAATAGCGCCAGGTATTCTTGCCATCGGCCTTGGCCTGGTACAGGGCAATGTCGGCGCAGCGGATCAGCTCGCCGGCATCGAAGCCCTGGGTACGGGTCTGGGCTACGCCGATGCTGGCGCCGACGTGCAGGGGCTGGCTGTCGAACACGATGGGCTGCTGCAGCAGGGCGATCAGGCGCGCACAGAAACTGTCGATTTCGCTGCGGTTGTCCATGCCGCTGAGCACCAGGATGAATTCGTCGCCGCCCAGGCGTGCGACCAGGTCGCCATCGCGCGTGCTGTCGCGCAGGCGCGTGGCCACTTCCAGCAGCACGGCGTCGCCGGCGGTATGGCCGAGGGTGTCGTTGATCGGTTTGAAGTCGTCGAGGTCCAGCAGCAGCAAGGTCATCGGCGGCGAGTCACTGCCGCGCAGCAGCGCCTGCTCCAGGTGCCGGGCGAGCTTGTTGCGGTTGGCCAGCCCGGTCAGCGGGTCATGCAGCGACAGGTGCTGGATGCGGGCGTGCGCGTCGACTTCATCGGTGATGTCGCTGGCGGTGCCGCGATAACCGACGGGTTTGCCATCGTACCAGATGGCACGGGCCGAAATCCGGCAATAGCGGTTCTGGCCGTTCTGGTCGCGGTAGGTACAGCGCAGGTTGGCCAGCTGTTGCGGGTCGGCCATGGCCAGGCTGTCCAGCCACGGCGACAGAGGGGTGGTATCGCAGGCCAGCAATTGGTTGAGCGGCTGGCCGAGCCAGTCGCTCACCGGGTAGCCGGTGACCTTGGTGAAGCGTTGCGACAGATAGCTCAGGCGTTGCTGTCGGTCAGTTTCCCAGATCCAGTCGGACGCCGACTCGGCTACTGCGCGAAAGCGCTGTTCGCTGGCCTCCAGGGCCTGGTTGCTCTGCTGCAGGCGGGCGAGCGTGAGGTCGATTGCCCGCGAACTGCGCAAGGCGTGGCGAAACAGGTACAGCATGACCAGGCCGAGAATCAGCAAGGCACCTGCCAGTGGCGGCAATACCGCCTGCAACAGCTGGCGCCCCGGCATCGGGTTGTTCCAGGACAGGTGGAAGCCGGTGTTGCCGAGGTCGATGTGCAGATGCTCGTGCTCCCCGACGTCGTCCTTTTCCACGTGCAGGCTGTTCAGGCCGACAGCGGTGCCCAGCCGTGCCAGCTTGTCCTCGGTGAGCTGGTCGACAAACAGCATCACCGGCGCCTGGCGCACCTCGTTCTCGCTGACCTCCCGGTCCGGGCGCACTGCCGCGGCACTGAGTACCGCCGGCCAACCATTGAACAGGACGAAACGGCTGATCTGTTCACGGGGTATGGCCGCCGCACGGGCCTGGTCGATGATCGGCTGCAGCGCTTCTTCTATATAGGTACTGGCCGCCGCCTGGGTAGGCTGGCCTTTGAACAAACCGTAGGTGGTACGCGTGTCATCCACCACGAATACCCCTTCGTAGCCGCTGGCGCTGTACAACGACTCGCCCACGTTCTTTTCTTCATAGGCCCATTTCCAGTCGGTCTGCCCTGCCAGGTGCTCGTAGGCGGCATCCCATACCGCGTAGGCTGACAGGAACTGGCGCGAGGCGAGAAGGCGTTGTTCCAGCGCCTGGTTCGCCTGCATGGCACTGCGCTGGCGCTCCTGCTGGTCAAGCGTGCCGGCGATATTGAACAGCGCGCCGACGATAACCAGGCAGGCCAAGCCGAAAACAGCGCTGAAGCCGGCGATGAGGCGGCGCACCTGGAAGCGCGGTGTGGGGCTGGCGGGTGCAAGGTTGGCGGTCCTGGCCATGCGCGAGCGGCTCCTTCAGGAAACCTCCCGCCAAGCATTCAGGAAGGAGGTTCAATCAGGATAGGCCAGCTTGAGCGTGGCAGCCTGGCCGCCGGCAAAAATGCAGGGCGGCCGGGCGAGCCGGCGTTCTTGGGCTTACGTTTGGCCGTCGTTGCGGCGACGCCCGCCTGCCGGGTTGCCTTTCAGCAAGCGCGAGGGTGGCTTGCCGCTGTCACTGCGCACCTGCGCATGGCTGATCAAGCCGAAGATGAAGCTGCCGCCGATGATGTTGCCGGCCAGTGTCGGCAGGGCGAACTCCAGCCAGAAACTGCGCCAGGTTTCATCGCCGGCCCACACCAGGTAGGACACTTCGACCGAGCCGACCACGATATGGGTGAAGTCGCCCAGGGCCATCAGGTAGGTGATCATCAGGATGATCCAGATCTTGGCGTGCTCCATCGACGGAATCATCCACACCATGGTGGCGATCATCCAGCCGGACACGATGCCTTTGGCGAACATCTGGCTGATATCGTTGTGCATGACCTTGCGCCCCACCTCGAGGAAGGCTACGTCGGTCTTGGCGTCGAAGATCGGCAGTTCCAGCATGACCCAGGCCACCAGCAGGGTGCCGGCCAGGTTGCCAAGCAGTACCACGCACCACAGCCGCAGCAGGCGCCCGAAATTGGCCAGGGTGGGAGAGGTCATGACCGGCAACACGGCGGTCAGGGTGTTTTCCGTGAACAGCTGCTGACGCGCCAGGATCACGGCAAGAAAGCCGGCACTGTAGCCGATGCTGGCGACCACCTGGGCACTTTCGCCCTGAGGGAGGCGGGCGTAGAACAGGCCCATGGCCATGAGTGAGAGGCCCATGGACAAACCGGCAGCCAGGGCCGACCACCACAGTGCAGCGAGGGTCCGCTCCAGCTCCTGGTCGCCCTGGTAGCGAATGATCTCGTGCAGTACCGCCGCGCGGGGCGGTTGGTTCAAGCTGACTTCCTGTTCCTCATCCGCCGACAGACCCGGGGTTTTCTCGCTTTGCGCATCGCTCATGGCCGCTCCGCTCCGTTGGGGGTGTTCCTTTACAGATCCACGGCGTTTTGATTAGTTGCCGGGTCATCGCCGGCGCTGCAGAAAGTTTTTTCAGATCAAGGTGTTGACTCTGATTTCAAAGCGCGTATTATTCGCCTCCTCGCAGCGATGAACGCTTCGGGGCAAGCGGTAAGTGATTGAAGTTCAAAGGTTTCGAAAGAAGCTGGCGGTAAAAAACTTCAAAATAAACGCTTGACAGCAAATGAGGAAAGCGTAGAATGCGCGCCTCGGTTGAGACGAAACGCTCTTAACCAAACGCTCTTTAACAAATCGAATCAAGCAATTCGTGTGGGTGCTTGTGAGTACGGACTGATAGTCACAAAGATTATCAGCATCACAAGTGGCCATGCGAGAAATCACATAGTCATTTGAGATTGCTGAGCCAAGTTTAGGGTTTCTTAAAAACCCAAGCAGTATTGAACTGAAGAGTTTGATCATGGCTCAGATTGAACGCTGGCGGCAGGCCTAACACATGCAAGTCGAGCGGATGACGGGAGCTTGCTCCTTGATTCAGCGGCGGACGGGTGAGTAATGCCTAGGAATCTGCCTGGTAGTGGGGGACAACGTTTCGAAAGGAACGCTAATACCGCATACGTCCTACGGGAGAAAGTGGGGGATCTTCGGACCTCACGCTATCAGATGAGCCTAGGTCGGATTAGCTAGTTGGTGAGGTAATGGCTCACCAAGGCGACGATCCGTAACTGGTCTGAGAGGATGATCAGTCACACTGGAACTGAGACACGGTCCAGACTCCTACGGGAGGCAGCAGTGGGGAATATTGGACAATGGGCGAAAGCCTGATCCAGCCATGCCGCGTGTGTGAAGAAGGTCTTCGGATTGTAAAGCACTTTAAGTTGGGAGGAAGGGCAGTAAGTTAATACCTTGCTGTTTTGACGTTACCGACAGAATAAGCACCGGCTAACTCTGTGCCAGCAGCCGCGGTAATACAGAGGGTGCAAGCGTTAATCGGAATTACTGGGCGTAAAGCGCGCGTAGGTGGTTCGTTAAGTTGGATGTGAAAGCCCCGGGCTCAACCTGGGAACTGCATCCAAAACTGGCGAGCTAGAGTACGGTAGAGGGTGGTGGAATTTCCTGTGTAGCGGTGAAATGCGTAGATATAGGAAGGAACACCAGTGGCGAAGGCGACCACCTGGACTGATACTGACACTGAGGTGCGAAAGCGTGGGGAGCAAACAGGATTAGATACCCTGGTAGTCCACGCCGTAAACGATGTCAACTAGCCGTTGGAATCCTTGAGATTTTAGTGGCGCAGCTAACGCATTAAGTTGACCGCCTGGGGAGTACGGCCGCAAGGTTAAAACTCAAATGAATTGACGGGGGCCCGCACAAGCGGTGGAGCATGTGGTTTAATTCGAAGCAACGCGAAGAACCTTACCAGGCCTTGACATGCAGAGAACTTTCCAGAGATGGATTGGTGCCTTCGGGAACTCTGACACAGGTGCTGCATGGCTGTCGTCAGCTCGTGTCGTGAGATGTTGGGTTAAGTCCCGTAACGAGCGCAACCCTTGTCCTTAGTTACCAGCACGTTATGGTGGGCACTCTAAGGAGACTGCCGGTGACAAACCGGAGGAAGGTGGGGATGACGTCAAGTCATCATGGCCCTTACGGCCTGGGCTACACACGTGCTACAATGGTCGGTACAGAGGGTTGCCAAGCCGCGAGGTGGAGCTAATCTCACAAAACCGATCGTAGTCCGGATCGCAGTCTGCAACTCGACTGCGTGAAGTCGGAATCGCTAGTAATCGCGAATCAGAATGTCGCGGTGAATACGTTCCCGGGCCTTGTACACACCGCCCGTCACACCATGGGAGTGGGTTGCACCAGAAGTAGCTAGTCTAACCTTCGGGAGGACGGTTACCACGGTGTGATTCATGACTGGGGTGAAGTCGTAACAAGGTAGCCGTAGGGGAACCTGCGGCTGGATCACCTCCTTAATCGACGACATCAGCCTGCTGATGAGCTCCCACACGAATTGCTTGATTCATTGTAAAAGACGATGCTGTAACGCGACCCTGTTATAGGTCTGTAGCTCAGTTGGTTAGAGCGCACCCCTGATAAGGGTGAGGTCGGCAGTTCAAATCTGCCCAGACCTACCAATTACTTGGTGCGGCCTAGAATACACGGGGCCATAGCTCAGCTGGGAGAGCGCCTGCCTTGCACGCAGGAGGTCAGCGGTTCGATCCCGCTTGGCTCCACCACTCTTTCAGGTTTCGCAGCACTGCTCAGAACTTAGAAATGAGCATTCCAGTGTGAATGTTGATTTCTGGCTTTTGTCAGATCGTTCTTTAAAAATTCGGATATGTGGTAGATATAGACTGATGGCCAGTTTCACTGCTGGTTAATCAGGCTAAGGTAAAATTTGTGAGTTCTGCTCGAAAGAGCAACATGCGAATTTTCGGCGAATGTCGTCTTCACAGTATAACCAGATTGCTTGGGGTTATATGGTCAAGTGAAGAAGCGCATACGGTGGATGCCTTGGCAGTCAGAGGCGATGAAAGACGTGGTAGCCTGCGATAAGCTTTGGGGAGTCGGCAAACAGACTGTGATCCAGAGATCTCTGAATGGGGGAACCCACTCAGCACAAGCTGAGTATCTTGCACTGAATACATAGGTGCAAGAGGCGAACCAGGGGAACTGAAACATCTAAGTACCCTGAGGAAAAGAAATCAACCGAGATTCCCTTAGTAGTGGCGAGCGAACGGGGACCAGCCCTTAAGTTGATTTGAGATTAGTGGAACGCTCTGGAAAGTGCGGCCATAGTGGGTGATAGCCCCGTACACGAAAATCTCTTGTCAATGAAATCGAGTAGGACGGAGCACGAGAAACTTTGTCTGAACATGGGGGGACCATCCTCCAAGGCTAAATACTACTGACTGACCGATAGTGAACCAGTACCGTGAGGGAAAGGCGAAAAGAACCCCGGAGAGGGGAGTGAAATAGAACCTGAAACCGTATGCGTACAAGCAGTGGGAGCCTACTTTGTTAGGTGACTGCGTACCTTTTGTATAATGGGTCAGCGACTTATATTCAGTGGCGAGCTTAACCGAATAGGGGAGGCGTAGCGAAAGCGAGTCTTAATAGGGCGTTTAGTCGCTGGGTATAGACCCGAAACCGGGCGATCTATCCATGGGCAGGTTGAAGGTTAGGTAACACTGACTGGAGGACCGAACCGACTACCGTTGAAAAGTTAGCGGATGACCTGTGGATCGGAGTGAAAGGCTAATCAAGCTCGGAGATAGCTGGTTCTCCTCGAAAGCTATTTAGGTAGCGCCTCATGTATCACTCCAGGGGGTAGAGCACTGTTTCGGCTAGGGGGTCATCCCGACTTACCAAACCGATGCAAACTCCGAATACCTGGAAGTGCCGAGCATGGGAGACACACGGCGGGTGCTAACGTCCGTCGTGAAAAGGGAAACAACCCAGACCGTCAGCTAAGGTCCCAAAGTCATGGTTAAGTGGGAAACGATGTGGGAAGGCTTAGACAGCTAGGAGGTTGGCTTAGAAGCAGCCACCCTTTAAAGAAAGCGTAATAGCTCACTAGTCGAGTCGGCCTGCGCGGAAGATGTAACGGGGCTCAAACCATGCACCGAAGCTACGGGTGTCATCTTTGATGACGCGGTAGAGGAGCGTTCTGTAAGCCTGTGAAGGTGAGTTGAGAAGCTTGCTGGAGGTATCAGAAGTGCGAATGCTGACATGAGTAACGACAATGCGAGTGAAAAACTCGCACGCCGAAAGACCAAGGTTTCCTGCGCAACGTTAATCGACGCAGGGTTAGTCGGTCCCTAAGGCGAGGCTGAAAAGCGTAGTCGATGGAAAACAGGTTAATATTCCTGTACTTCCAGTTATTGCGATGGAGGGACGGAGAAGGTTAGGCCAGCCTGGCGTTGGTTGTCCAGGTTTAAGGTGGTAGGCTGGAATCTTAGGCAAATCCGGGATTTCAAGGCCGAGAGCTGATGACGAGTTGCCTCTAGGCGACGAAGTGGTTGATACCATGCTTCCAAGAAAAGCTCCTAAGCTTCAGATAACTGGGAACCGTACCCCAAACCGACACAGGTGGTTAGGTAGAGAATACCAAGGCGCTTGAGAGAACTCGGGTGAAGGAACTAGGCAAAATGGCACCGTAACTTCGGGAGAAGGTGCGCCGGCGAGGGTGAAGGACTTGCTCCGTAAGCCCATGCCGGTCGAAGATACCAGGCCGCTGCGACTGTTTATTAAAAACACAGCACTCTGCAAACACGAAAGTGGACGTATAGGGTGTGACGCCTGCCCGGTGCCGGAAGGTTAATTGATGGGGTTAGCGCAAGCGAAGCTCTTGATCGAAGCCCCGGTAAACGGCGGCCGTAACTATAACGGTCCTAAGGTAGCGAAATTCCTTGTCGGGTAAGTTCCGACCTGCACGAATGGCGTAACGATGGCGGCGCTGTCTCCACCCGAGACTCAGTGAAATTGAAATCGCTGTGAAGATGCAGTGTATCCGCGGCTAGACGGAAAGACCCCGTGAACCTTTACTATAGCTTTGCACTGGACTTTGAATTTGCTTGTGTAGGATAGGTGGGAGGCTTTGAAGTGGGGACGCCAGTTCTCATGGAGCCATCCTTGAAATACCACCCTGGCAACTTTGAGGTTCTAACTCAGGTCCGTTATCCGGATCGAGGACAGTGTATGGTGGGTAGTTTGACTGGGGCGGTCTCCTCCCAAAGAGTAACGGAGGAGTACGAAGGTGCGCTCAGACCGGTCGGAAATCGGTCGTAGAGTATAAAGGCAAAAGCGCGCTTGACTGCGAGACAAACACGTCGAGCAGGTACGAAAGTAGGTCTTAGTGATCCGGTGGTTCTGTATGGAAGGGCCATCGCTCAACGGATAAAAGGTACTCCGGGGATAACAGGCTGATACCGCCCAAGAGTTCATATCGACGGCGGTGTTTGGCACCTCGATGTCGGCTCATCACATCCTGGGGCTGAAGCCGGTCCCAAGGGTATGGCTGTTCGCCATTTAAAGTGGTACGCGAGCTGGGTTTAGAACGTCGTGAGACAGTTCGGTCCCTATCTGCCGTGGACGTTTGAGATTTGAGAGGGGCTGCTCCTAGTACGAGAGGACCGGAGTGGACGAACCTCTGGTGTTCCGGTTGTCACGCCAGTGGCATTGCCGGGTAGCTATGTTCGGAAGAGATAACCGCTGAAAGCATCTAAGCGGGAAACTTGCCTCAAGATGAGATCTCACTGGAACCTTGAGTTCCCTGAAGGGCCGTCGAAGACTACGACGTTGATAGGTTGGGTGTGTAAGCGCTGTGAGGCGTTGAGCTAACCAATACTAATTGCCCGTGAGGCTTGACCATATAACACCCAAGCAATTTGCTGACGCAGATTGCGGTGGTGAAGATGATACGAACCGAAAGTTCGCAACGAACCACACATATCGCATATCCGAATTCGCTGGAGTGTCTACCAAGACCTTCTGGCAACAGAATTTCTTGACGACCATAGAGCATTGGAACCACCTGATCCCATCCCGAACTCAGTAGTGAAACGATGCATCGCCGATGGTAGTGTGGGGCTTCCCCATGTGAGAGTAGGTCATCGTCAAGATTCATTTCGCAAAACCCCTATCTGCATATGCAGGTAGGGGTTTTGTCTTTGCGCCGGCAAAACCAGCGCGACCTTGTAGGAGCGGCCTTGCGTCGCGATCGGCCGCACAGCGGCCGCTACCCTGCACCCCCGATCTACCTGGCAAACCGCGTCGCCGGTTTCGCGGCTAAAGCCGCTCCTACAGCGCTCGGCAATATTCCGCCAAATCAGCGTGACTTTTCCGTACCGACCTTTCGTCAAGACTTTGATTCGGGGCACTTCTGGCCCTGAGCCAAGCGATGCCAGCGTACCGTGCTGCGCATTTCCGGACTTCCACCGTCCCATCACTTGAGGTAGCAAGCAAGATGGCCAAGGCCGCCGATGTCGTTGTGCAATGCCTGGAAAACGAAGGTGTCGAGTATGTATTCGGTATTCCCGGTGAAGAAAACCTCGACCTGCTGGAGTCCCTGCGCAAGTCGAAGATCAAACTGGTACTCACCCGTCACGAGCAGTCCGCAGGGTTCATGGCTGCCACCTACGGTCGCCTGACCGGCAAGACTGGCGTCAGCCTGTCCACCCTCGGCCCCGGTGCGACCAACCTGGTTACCGCCAGCGCCTACGCCTACCTGGGCGGCATGCCGATGATGATGATCACCGGCCAGAAGCCGATCAAGAAGTCCAAGCAGGGCCGTTTCCAGATCATCGACGTGTGCGGCATGATGGACCCCATCACCAAGTACACCCACCAGTTCGCCTCGGCCGACAACATCCCGGCGCGCATGCGCGAAGCCTTCCGCCTGGCTGAAGAAGAAAAGCCGGGTGCGGTCCACCTGGAACTGCCAGAGGACATCGCCGCCGAGCAGACCGACAGCCTGCCGATTCCGCCAAGCCTGCACCGCCGCCCGCTGGCCGAGCACAAGGCCATCGAAGCTGCGGTGGAGAAACTGCAGAACGCGCGCAACCCGATCCTGGTGATCGGTGCCGGCGCCAACCGCAAGATGACCGCCAAGGTCCTCAAGCAACTGATCGACAACACCGGCATCCCGTTCATCACCACGCAGATGGGTAAAGGTGTGGTCGACGAGCGCCACCCGCGCTTCCTCGGCAATGCTGCGCTGTCCTCGGGCGACTTCGTCCACCGCGCGATCGAAGCAGCCGATCTGATCGTCAACATCGGCCACGACGTGATCGAGAAGCCGCCGTTCTTCATGGTCCGTGGCGGCACCGAGGTCATCCACATCAACTTCCGCTCCGCTGAAGTGGATGCCGTGTACTTCCCGCAGGTGGAAGTGATCGGTGACATCGCCAACGCCGTCTGGCAGATCGGCGAAGCGCTGAGCGACACCTCGCACTGGGACTTCACCCGCCTGATGGCCATCCGTGAAGCCAACGAAGCCCAGATCGCCGAAGGCGCCGACGATAGCCGCTTCCCGGTCTACCCGCAGCGCCTGGTCGCCGACATCCGTCGCGTGCTGCCGTCCGAAGGCATCGTGGCCCTGGACAACGGTATCTACAAGATCTGGTTCGCCCGCAACTACAAGGCGCACAAGCCCAACACCGTGCTGCTGGACAACGCCCTGGCGACCATGGGCGCCGGCCTGCCATCGGCGATGGCGGCGCACCTGGTGCACCCGGACCGCCCGGTGATTTCGGTATGCGGCGACGGCGGCTTCATGATGAACAGCCAGGAGCTGGAAACGGCAGTACGCCTGGGCATGCACATCACCGTGGTGATCCTGCGTGACGACGGCTACGGCATGATCCGCTGGAAGCAGGCCAACATGGGCTTCACCGATTTCGGCCTGGACTACGGCAACCCGGACTTCGTCAAGTACGCCGAAGCCTACGGTGCCAACGGCCACCGCGTGGAAAGCGCCGACGGCCTGCTGCCGCTGCTCGAGCACTGCATCAAGACCCCGGGCGTGCATGTGATCGACTGCCCGGTCGATTACAGCGAGAACGACCGCATCCTCAACAGCGAGCTGCGTGAGCGCGCGCTGGCGGTGTAACGCGTAACAGCCCAGTTGCTGCCTATCCGTCAGCCACAGGTTTCTGCCGATCCTGTGGCTGACGGTTGGTGCTAATTAATAACCCCTTCATCTCTTTGGTAATTGTTCACGCTCGGTTCTTCAACCCATGAAGAGCACGAGAACATGACCATCGGTACAACCCACAACCATCCTGCAGACCTCGCCATCGAGCCCTCCCTGCCCATGCAACCGTGGGCCGCGCGTTACCCCAACCCTCCTGATCTGTGCTTTGACTACCGCCGTCTGATCGAACAGGAACAAGGCGTTGCACGAGCCACTCAGCCAGACCACCGGATCTGCATTGTGGGTGCTGGTATTACCGGGCTAACTGCGGCTCGAGAATTGTTGCGGTGCGGCTTTACCCGGATCTCCTTGATCGAGCAGTCGCAGCGTGTGGGGGGGCGTCATCTGACCTGGGTGAATAGCTCCGGGACTCACAAGCAGCCGGCAACCCCTTTCGAGATGGGGGCCATGCGCATGCCGTTTTTCAACAGGACCGGTGAGCCCCCTAAAGACGGGCGCTCGCTCATGGCCTACTACGCCAAGCTGTTCGACCTGAGCATTTCCGATTTTCCGAATCCGGGGACACCGTGGGTCAATGCCACGGGAATATATCTTCGTGATGGCCAGTTGGAGGGTGGTGGCGATCCTGCGCTGCTGGTCTGGCGTAACCCAGAAGGCAAGACACCTCCACCCACCCAGATACTTCAACAGGTCTATTACAAGTGGCAGCATTTTGCGACGCGCTTCGCCGAGCGTATCGCTACGGTTTATGGCACTAATGGTTGGGAGTCGATGTGGTCGGCCATCGTTGAACGCTATCACCGATTATCGTTTAGAGAACTGGTGCATCTACCTACCCTGGCGGCTTGGGATCCTGCAAACCCTGGTGATTTTGGCGGGTTAGGCATGAGCAGCGACGAATCGGCAATCTTCTATGCGATCGGTATTGGCGATGGCAGTTGGGGAGCGTTCTATGACGTCTGCTGCCTGTATCCGCTGCGTACCGCAATCTTTGGCTTCAGTAGCCACTTGCAGTTGGTACATGGGCGGGTTGATCAAGAGGGGGTACCCTATGCGGCACCGCACCTCGAGGCCAGCCTTGTCCCTGACAGCAAAGGGTTGATGTTTCAGGGGCCCGCTTATATAGGCCTCGCGGCGATGGATGAAAGTCTCCTGTTTCTGGACGTCGGCCTGGGCGGCTCCTCGCTGTACGATCACCTGTTGCAACGAGAGGATGGGCTGCTCACTGACACCTCGGTCTGTTCGCTACAGAAACTGGAGAATGGCCAATTGCGGGTCGGTTATCGTTGGCACTGCAGTGATCCGCTTGAAGAGAGCCTCCAATACCAAGACTTCGACAGTGTGATCCTGACTATCCCATCCTGGTTGATCGAAACCAACATCCGTCTTGACGGTTTCAATCGCCAGATACTGCCGCAGACCATCGTGGACGCCTGGAAGCATGCCCATTGGGAGACCAGTTGCAAGGTATATGCTCCGCTGGACAAGCGCTTCCTGGACGGTAAGTCGGCTTTACCCCAAATCCTCGTAACCGACAGTTTTGTCCACGACGTGTATGCCTATCGATACAACGATAGTTATCCAGAGGACTGCATCCTGCTGAGTTATACCTGGGAGGACGATGCAACGAAGCTGGCCGCATTTTCCGACGAGGAGTTGGGGCAGAAATGCATGAACGAGCTTGACCGAATTTTGCTGCGGTGTAGCAACATAGGCGAGGCCATATCACCCTACATTGACACTCGCAACATCCGCATACAACGATGGATGACAGATAAGAACGCCCTCGGATGTGCAAAGTTGTACCGCGCAGGCACTTATTACGATGCGGTAAACCTGATGAAATACAACCGAGATTTCAGCGCCCAGTCAGGCCTGTATCTGGCTGGAGAGTCCTTCTCTGTTGACGCCGGCTGGACCGAGCCGTGTTTACGAACGGCTGTGGATGTGGTGATCAACCTTTGCGATAGAACATCAGCGCAGTTTCACGGTGGTTTCAGCCTGGACCATTACCCGCACTATCAAGTCAGGATCCAAGGCTGTTAGCGTGTTGATTGTAGGGCCATTCCTACAATATCTCTTTTCCTTTCCTTCGAGCTGGTGGGAGTGTCCTGACTGTCACTCCCCAGCCCAACCCCGCTTTACTGGCGCCCTTCCAAAACAACCACAAGAAGGAAGCTGCCATGTCTGCACATTGTCCCGCCGTCAGTCCAGTACGCATCGCCGTCATCCAGTACGACCCGCAGGTCGGGCTCGAGCATTGCGACGGCAACCTGAGCAAAGGCCTGGCATTGGCCCGTCGCGCCGTGCGTGAAGGCGCCAACCTGATCGTGCTACCTGAGCTGGCCAACACCGGCTACACCTTCCGCACCCGCGCCGAGGCCTATGCCCACGCCGAAACCCTGGAAGCAGGCGCCAGCCTGAAAGCCTGGGCGGATTTCGCCAGGGAATATCAGGTCTACCTGGCCGCAGGTTTTGCCGAGCGCGATGGGCTGAAGCTCTACGACAGTGCCGTACTGTTCGGCCCTGAAGGCCTGCTGGGGCATTACCGCAAGGCCCACCTGTGGAATCAGGAGAAGCTCTGGTTCACCCCCGGCAACCTGGGTTTTCCGGTATTCGAGACACCGATCGGGCGTATCGGCCTGCTGATCTGCTGGGACATCTGGTTCCCTGAAGTGCCACGGCTGATGGCAGCACAAGGCGCCGACATCATCTGCAGCCTGAACAACTGGGTGTGGACCCCACCACCGTTGTTCGATGACACGGGGCGCTGCATGGCTTCCTATCTGACCATGACCGCGGCACACGTCAACAACCTCTACATAGCCGCAGCCAACCGCATAGGCCATGAGCGGGGCGGGCGCTTCCTGGGTTGTTCGTTGATTGCCGGCACCAATGGCTGGCCCATCGGCGAGGTGGCCAGTGCCGAAGAGGAGAGCATTGTCTTCGCCGATGTCGACCTCAGCAGTGCCCGCTCGGCACCGATCTGGAACAGCCTCAACGACCTGCCACGGGACCGCCGTACCGATCTCTATGACGCGACCCTGGGTTATCGCCTGCATGCCGCGATGCCGCGTTGAGGAGGTCGCACATGGAAACCTTGCATGCTCTGGATCGGAAGCATTTGCCCCTGGTGCTGTTCGTCAGCCTGCTGGCGGCGCTGGCTGCCAGCCTCGCCCACGGCCACTGGCCGGACTACACGCAACTGGCGGCGACACTCGATCAGCCATTGAGCCGGTTGCGCTGGATCGTCGGGGATATCAGTGAGGTGGCGTTCTACAAGCACGAACTGCCCGCCCTGGGCTTGCTGCTGGGGGCTTGCCTGGCGCACCTGGCCCAGGTGCACGGGTATCGCTGGCAGGGTTTTGCCATCTGCTATGGCAGCGGGCTATGGCCATGGGTATTCACCAGCTCGCTGCTGGGCCTGCTGCTCAGCCACGCGTTCTGGGGCTGGACCTTGGCCAGTGGCACCTGGCAGCCGACCTTCGTCGCCTTCGTATCCTTGCCGGCAGCCATGGTGCTGCTGTATGGCGCGGGTTGGCGGGTCACGCTCAGTGGCGCACTGCTGGGGGCGCTGCTGGTCACCCCGGCCAGTCTGTTGATGGTCAACTACCTGTGTTATCCGCTGCAGTTGCCGGTGGTGGTCGGCAACGTCAGCGGCATGGCGTTGGCAAGCCTGGTGGCGTTCATGCTGTGCCGGCGCTTTCCGTCATGGGTGCGGCCCAGCCACAAACCCGTGGTACGCGAACCCGTTGCTGCGCAACCCGATTACGGCGTTGTCTGGACCTTGCGACGCGTCCTGGCCGATTTCAGCGAAGCGCCGTTCTTCGGCAATGAGCTGGCCAGCCTCGGGCTGCTGCTGGGCGTGGTCCTGGCTTACATGCTGGCCCCAGCAGCGCCGGCCTACGGTTCGCTGCTGCTGTTGCCGATGGTCGCCGGGCAGGCGTTGGCTTCACTGGTCGGGGTGTGGTTCTGGCGTCGTCAATGGCAGGCGCGAGGGTGGTACCCCACCTACATCCCCATCGTCTCGATCGTCCCGGCCGCTGTGCTTGCCCATGGTGGTAGCTGGCAAGTCGTGGTGGGCAGTGCCGTGCTCGGCGCGCTGGTGGCGCCCCCGCTGGCAGTGGCCATTACCCAGCGCTTGCCGGCCTATATGCACGGCTACCTGGGAAATGTGCTGTCGATGGCCGTCAGCACGCTAGGGATCGTGCCGCTGGTTGGCCTGTTGGCAGGAGGTGTTGCATGAGCGCGCAAACACACCTGCCGAAACTGTCGATCGGCAGCCTGGGCGGCACGGTGAGCATGCAGGCAAGCGCCAAAGGATGCGCGGTAGTACCCAGGCTTGGTTGCGACGCCTTGCTGGCAAGCGTGCCGCAACTGCGCGAGATGGCCCAGCTTGAAATGGCCACGCTGGGCCTGCTCCCCAGCGCCTCGCTGGGCTTTGCGACGCTGCTCGAAGTGTTGGCCTGGGCGCGCGCAGAGGTGGAGCGTGGAGCGCAGGCGGTAATCCTCACCCAAGGGACCGACAGCCTTGAAGAAACGGCGTATTTCCTCGATCTGCTGTGGCCGTTCGATGCGCCAATCGTGATGACCGGTGCCATGCGCGCGGCCAGCCAGCCGGGCTGCGACGGCCCGGCCAACCTGCTGGGTGCGGCGCACGTTGCGCTGGCGCCGGGCAGCCGTGGGCGCGGCGTATTGGTGCTGATGAATGATCAGGTCCACAGCGCAGCAAGGGTGCGCAAGAGCGCCAGCCTGGCGATGGCTGCATTCGAGTCGCCCGGTGGTGGCGCGCTGGGCGATGTCGTCGAGGGCGTGGTGGTCTATCGCCAACCGGCTACACGGCGGGAGGTGCTGCCGCTACCGCAACGCAGCGAACATCGCGTTGCACTGCTGGAAGCCTGCCTGGACGCGGATACGGCAATGTTGCAGGCCGTTGCCACGCTCGGTTACCAGGGGCTGGTCATTGGCGGATTTGGCGCGGGGCATGTTTCCGCTTGTTGGGCCCAGGTGCTGGATACGCTGGTGCCCGCCTTGCCGGTAATCGTCGCCACCCGCACAGGCAGCGGCCCTACAGCCCGCGCCACCTATGGGTTTGCCGGAGCCGAGATCGACCTGCAAGGCAAAGGTGTACACATGGCCGGGCAGCTTTGCCCGCGCAAGTGTCGCATTCTGTTGTGGTTGTTGATCGGCAGCGGCAAGCAGCACCTGCTGCAAAGCCTGTTGCCAGGCTGAGCAAACTGCCCGCGGGTCGACAACCGCGGGCAGCCCTTGGGCGGTTCTGTGCTAGGGTGCACACACTTTTGCTTCTCAGGATGTCCACCCATGCTACCCGCCCTCAGCGAAAAAGAACTCGACCGCCTCGAAGACCTGCTGATCACCTACGGCAACGATTACTCGGTGCTCAACCTGGCCGAACTCAATGGTTTTTTCACGGCGCTGGCCAGCTCGCCGGTCACCGTCACCCCGGAGCAATGGCTGCCCGTGGTGGCGGGCGGCAAGGTGCCGAAATTCAAGAAGCCGGCGCATGAAGAAGCCTATACGGCGTTGATGCTGCGCTATGCCAACCAGGTGGCGGAAGAACTGAATGATGACATCGACCAGTTCGAGCCGCTGTTCGAGGAAAGCGAAGGCGAGCAGGGCACGGTGATCGTCATGGAGGAGTGGTGCTTTGGCTACATGCGCGGCACTCAGGTCGCTGGCTGGGAGCCGCTGCCTGCGCAGCAGGATCAATTGCTCAAGGCCATTTCGCTGCATGGGCTGGAGGATAACTTCGAGCTGCTGGACCAGATGAGCGAAGAGGACATCCAGGCTTGCGTACCTCAGGTGGTCGAGGCGGCACGCGGGCTATTCCGCTACTTCAAGCTGCACTGAATCCTGCGGGTGCCCCTGCGGCGGATGCTTGCGGGGGCTCTGGCCGGCGCCTGCGTCAGCATTATTGCGCCAGGCGAAATTATGGTTTCCCCGGCGCACTGATTCTGTTGCCAGGCGAACCCGTGCAGCATGTGCTCCATCAGCCCACCCCGGAGCTGACCAGGAGCCAAGCCCATGTCGAACCCGATCAAGCTTTACAACTTCCCCAAGTCCGGCCACGCCCACCGCATCGAGCTGATGCTTGCGCTGCTGAAGCTGCCCACCGAGCTGGTCTTCGTCGACCTGGCCAAAGGTGCGCACAAGCAACCCGACTTCCTGGCGCTGAACCCGTTCGGCCAGGTGCCGGTGATTGATGACAACGGCACGGTGATTGCCGATTCCAACGCCATCCTCGTCTACCTGGCGAAAAAGTATGACAACGGCACCTGGCTGCCCGAGGAACCTGCCGCTGCCGCCCGCGTGCAACGCTGGCTGTCGGTCGCAGCAGGCCCACTGGCATTCGGCCCTGCCGCCGCGCGCCTGGTGACGGTATTCGGTGCTTCGTTCAATACCGATGAAGTGATTGCCCGTGCCCACACCTTGCTCAAGGTGATCGACGCCGAACTGGCCAAGGCACCCTTCCTGGCGGGTGATACCCCGACCATTGCCGACATCGCCAACTACTCGTACATCGCCCATGCACCAGAAGGCAACGTGTCGCTGGAGCCCTACGCCAACGTACGCAACTGGCTGGCCAGGATCGAGGCGCTGCCGGGCTTCGTGCCGATGCCGCGCACCGTGATCGGCTTGCAGACCAGCGCCTGACACTTCTTCAGCACGAGGAACGCCGCCATGCAACAGAACCCGGACCACCGCCCCTCGCCCTGGCATGCGGGCGAGAAAACCCTGCAGGAAAAGGTCGGTGTCGCGGAGCGCATGGAGGCGTTCGGGCAGAAGGTGATTCGCGACTACATGCCCGAGCAGCACCGTACCTTCTATCATCAGCTGCCGTTCATGATCGCCGCCAGCGTGGATGCCCTGGGCCGCCCTTGGGCGACCGTGCTGGAAGGGCCGGAAGGCTTCGTCAGCTCGCCGGACCCTCGCCAGCTGACGATCGACACCCAGCTGCCGGCAGACGACCCCGCCACCGCCGGGCTGAGCGCCGGGCAGGCGGTCGGCCTGCTGGGTATCGAACTGCACACGCGTCGGCGCAACCGCCTCAACGGGCAGATCCACCAGGGCGTCAACGGCCAACTGCAGGTCACGGTCGAGCAATCGTTCGGCAACTGCCCGCAGTACATCCAGTTGCGCGAATACACGCGCGTCGTCGAACCCGCCCAGGGGCGTGTCGATGCGGTGATGCTGGATGCAACGGCTGTCGACATGATCCGCACAGCCGACACTTTTTTTGTCGCTAGCTATATCGAGCATGGCGCTGGCCAGCGCTCGGTGGATGTCTCCCACCGTGGCGGCCGGCCCGGCTTCATCAAGGTCGAAGGCAACCGCCTGACCATCCCTGACTATGCCGGCAACCTGCACTTCAACACCTTGGGCAACCTGTTGGTGAACCCACGCGCAGGGTTGCTGTTCATCGACTTCGCCACGGGCAATGTGCTGCAGCTCTACGGGCGTAGCGAAATTCTGCTGGATAACCCGGCCAGCCAGGCCTTCGACGGTGCCGAGCGCTTGTGGACGCTGGACGTCGAGCAGGTGGTGTGGCGCCCGGCGGCCGTGTCCCTGCGCTGGGCGTTCAAGGAATATGCGCCCACCAGCCTGGCGACCGGCACCTGGGAAGAAGCCGAAGCGCGCCTGCAGCGACGTCAGCAGCAGCGCCAATGGCAGCCGTGGCGTGTGCTGCGGGTAGAACAGGAAAGCCACGATATCCGCTCGTTCTACCTTGAACCGCCTGCCGGCAGCAAGGTGACCTTTGCCGCGGGGCAGCATGTGCCGGTGCAGGTGCAGCGCGCTGGCGAGGCGGCGCTGATCCGCACCTACAGTTTGTCCAGCGCGCCTTCCGACCGCTACCTGCGCATCAGCATCAAGGCCCAGGGCCCGGCGTCGCGGCACTTGCATGAGCGCATAAGCGCGGGCGATGTGCTGAATGTGCGCGCACCCATGGGGCGCTTCGTGCTGGACCCGCACAGCACCCGGCCGCTGGTGCTGATTGGCGCAGGGGTGGGTATCACGCCGTTGCTGGCCATGCTGCGCGAACAGTTGAATACGCAGCAGGCACGGCCTGTCCACCTGTTCCATGGGGCACGCAGCCTGGCCGACCTGCCGTTTCGTGACGAGCTGGCAGGCTTGCAGCAACGGGCCGGCGGCCTGCTGCAGGTGCACCGTGCCCTGAGCCAGCCGGAAGAGCAGGCGTTGCTGGGGCGTGATTACCAATTCGCTGGTCGGTTGGGGATCGAGCAGGTCAAGGCAACGCTGGCGCTGGGTGACTACGATTTCTACCTGTGCGGCCCGGGCAGTTTTACCCAGCAGTTGTATGAGGGGCTGCGCGGGGTGCATGTACCGGATGCGCGGATCCACGCCGAAGCCTTCGGCCCTTCGACGCTTCGGCGGCACACCGACGCGGGCCAGCCCAGCCTGCAGCAGCCGCCGGCTGCCAGCGAGGCGGTGCCCGTGTACTTTGCCGCTTCGGCCAAGGAGGCGCGCTGGGCGCCCGGTAGCGGCACGTTGCTGGAGCTGGCCGAGGCACGCGGATTGGCCCCGGAATTCAGTTGCCGAGGGGGATCGTGCGGTACCTGCAAGACCCGGCTGGTGAGTGGCCAGGTGCATTACCCGAACCCGCCGGCCGAATTGCCGGAGGCCGGTTCGGTGCTGATCTGTTGTGCCGTGCCGGCCAAGGTGGCAGAAGGCGGGCAGGCGTTGGTACTGGATGCCTGATTCGCCTGCCTCTTCCGCGGGCTGTTGCAGGAGCGGCCCGCGGACGCAACAGCAGCACAAAACGCCCAGATGAAAGATAATCCCGGCACCTCATGCCCACCAGGAGCCCGCATGGACCAGATCCACCTGATGAAGGTGTTCGTCGCCACCGGCGAACTGGAAAGCTTCGCCGCCGCTGCTCGGCGCCTGGACATCTCTCCTGCGGCGGTTACCCGTGCCGTCAGCGCCCTGGAAGAACAGCTCGGGGTCAAGTTGCTGCTGCGCACCACCCGCAGCGTCCGCCTGACCGAAGCCGGTAACCGCTACCTGGAAGATAGCCGGCATATCCTCGCCAGTATCCACGAGGCCAACGAAGCCGCCGCCGGCATCAACTCGACGCCCAAGGGCGACCTGGCCGTCACTGCGCCCATCCTGTTCGGCAAGAAGTTCGTCATGCCGTGTATCGTCCGCTACCTGCAGCAGTACCCTGAAGTTGACGTTTCCGCCTACTTCCTCGACCGCATCGTCAACATGGTCGAAGAGGGCATGGACGTGGCCGTGCGCATCGGGCCCTTGCCCGACTCCGGGCTGAAAGCACTGCGCGTGGGCAGGGTCCGGCGCATGCTGTGTGCCTCTCCCGAATACCTGGCGCGCCATGGCGTGCCGAAGCACCCGTCCGACCTGGCCGGGCATGCGGTGATCGGTACCACCAACCTGTCGCCACGCGCCGGCTGGCGTTTCGGGGTGGCCGAGGAACCGACCCTGGTGCGCGTCAAACCGCGCTTGACGGTCACCAGCAATGACGGGGCAATCGCCGCCGCCAGTGGCGGGTTGGGCATTGCCCGCCTGCTGTCGTACCAGGTCGCGGATGAACTGGCCAGTGGGCAGTTGCAGGTGCTGCTGGCCGAGTACGAGGAGGCGCCCTGGCCGATCCATGTGCTGCACCGGGAGAGCAAGTACGGTTCGGCCAAGGTCCGGGCGTTCATCGACATGCTGGCGCAGGCGCTGAGGGCTCAGCAGCTGGATTGATACACCGGTACCCTTATAGCGCCTGGTACTGCAGCGTGAACGTCAGGCTCAGCGCGTCCCCCTGCTGTAACAAGCGCAACCCCGGGCGCCCCGGCAGGTGGTGCGCATTGACCGGATGGCTGACCGGCTCGAAGCAAAAAAAGCCTTGCCCTTGCGGGCAGAACAACAAGAAGTGCTCCGCGCCGCTGGCACGGCATGCCAGTCGGTAGCCGGCGCTGGGCTGTTCGATCACGCATTCGCCCGGCCAGCCATTGAAGGCGTGGTCAACCAGCGCCTCCGGCAACTCCCCCATCGTATTGAAACACCATGGCTGCGGCACCGGCGCCTGGTACGAAGGCAACCGCCCCATGTCTGCCAGCCACACCTTGTGCGCTGGCGCATACAGCCTGGTGTCGGGGTATCGAGGGAAGTACGGGTGCAGCCCCAATCCATACCAGGTCGCCCGCGCATCGCGGTGGGTAACCTGCAGGCCCAGTACCAGTGCACCTTCATGCAGGTGAATATCCAGCGTTGCCTGGTAGGCGAAGGGGACTTCGCTGACCAGCGTCAGCCGCGCATGCCCTTCGCTGTGCCAGGCGACCTGCCAGGCCTGCTGCCAGGCACTGCCATGGATCGGGTACGGATCATGCGTGGTGTTCGGTAGCAATGCCTGCCAGCCCCCGGGGCGGGCAAAGCCACCCTCGGCAATGCGGTTGGACCAAGGCGCCAGTGGGTAGCAGGCCAGGCGGCGTGGCGAACCGCTGGCCAGCGCGTCGGCGCCGGAATGGCGCAGCAACGCCTGCCCGGTCGCCTTCACCTGCCAGTTGACCAGGCTGGCGCCCAGCTCCGGGGCCAGGCTCAGGCGGGTCAGGCGGTCGTGCAGATGCAGTTCGGTCACGACCATGCCAGGCGCCTCGGCCGCTTCCAGGTCACAGCAGCAGGCCTGGCAGCCACAGCGAAATCGCCGGGATGTAGGTCACGGCCAGCAGTACCAGGAACAGCGCCAGGTAGAACGGCAGCAGCGCCTTCACCGTCGACTCGATGCTCACCTTGCCGATGGCCGAACCAACGAACAGCACCGCCCCTACCGGCGGCGTGATCAAGCCGATGCCCAGGTTGACCAGCATGATCATGCCGAAGTGCACCGGGTCCACACCGATACCGGTGACCACCGGCAGCAGGATCGGCGTAAGGATCAGGATCAGCGGTGCCATGTCCATTACCGTGCCCAGCAGCAACAGCATGAAATTGATGCACATGAGGATCACGTAGCGGTTGTCCGACAGGGTCAGGAATGCCGTGGTGATCTTCGACGGGATCTGCATCAGCGTCATCACGTAGCCGAAGCTGGCGGCGAAGCCGATCAGGATCATCACGATGGAAATGGTCCGCACCGTGCGGTGCATCAGCTTGGGCAGGTCGCGCCACTTGTAGTCGCGGTAGATGAACATGGTCACGAAGAACGACCACACCACCGCCACGGCCGCCGACTCGGTCGCGGTGAACACCCCCGACAGGATACCGCCGAGGATGATCACCATGGCCATCAGCCCCCACAGCGCCTCACCGGCAATCTTCAGTGCCTGGCGCAGCGGTATGACTTCGCCCTTGGGGTAGTTGCGTTTTTTCGCGAACAACAGGCACAGGCCCATCATCACCGCGCTCAGCAGCAGCCCTGGCATCACCCCGGCCATGAACAGCGAGGCGATCGACACCGAGCCGCCGGCGGCCAGCGAGTACAGTACCGAGTTGTGGCTGGGCGGTGTCAGCAGCGCCTGGACCGAGCCGCTGACGGTGACCGCCGTGGAGAATTCGCGCGGGTAGCCCTTGCGCTCCATTTCTGGAATCAGCACCGAGCCCACCGACGCCGTGTCCGCCACCGACGAGCCGGAAATCGCCCCGAAGAAGGTCGAGGCCATGATGTTGACCAATGACAGCCCACCACGCACGAAGCCCACCAGCACTCCGGCGAAGGCTACCAGCCGTCGCGACATGCCGCCCTCGGCCATGATCGCACCGGCCAGCACGAAGAACGGAATGGCCAGCAGCGAGAATTTGTTCACCCCGCTGGCCACCTGGATCATCATCGCCTGCAACGGGATGTCGATCCACCAGGCGCCGATCAGCGCCGACAGGCCCAGGGCGTAGGCCACCGGCATGCCGAGCAGGATGAGCGCTACGAAACTGCCTAACAGAATCAACGCATCCATCTATGCCGCTCCTTCGTTTTCTTCAAGCTGCTCGATACGCACCACCTTGCGCTGGCTCTGATCGCCCAACAGAAGTTTTTCCACCACGAACACCAGGGTCAGCACCCCACCAACCGGGATCGGCGCATAGGCCATGCCCACCCGCACACCTGGCAGGGATGCCAGGTACTGGTTCCAGGTGGTGACGCACAGCTTGGCGCCGTAGACCGTCATGAACACGCAGATCAGCACCATCAACACCTGTACCAGCAAGGCCAGCCACTGGCGCTGTTGTGCAGGCAGGCGGTCGGTGAGCATCGCCACCGCCATGTGCGCCCCGGCGCGATAGCTGGCAGCGGCGCCGATGAAGGTGAATACCACCATCAGCAGGATCGCTACCGGTTCCGGCCAGCTGGAGCCGGCCCCGAGCACATAACGGGCGAAGATGCCCCAGGGGATGATCAGCGACATGGCCAGGATCGACAGGCCGGCGATCCAGATGCAGCCGCGGTACAGCGTGTCGTTCACACGCAGGGCAAGGTCTTTCATGGGCATCACCAAAGCGGCAGGGCGGCGGCCGCACTGCCGAAGTCGTTCGGGGAAAGGGCCGTGGTTACTGGACCGCGTCGATACGTTTCATCAGTTCGGCGTACTGCGCACCGTACTTTTCGCGCACCGAAGCGGTGGCGTCGTAGAACGGCTTCTTGTCCACGCTGATGAACTCGACACCGGCGGCCTTGAGTTTCTCTTCGCTGGCCGCGGTTTTGGCGTCCCACAGCACGCGCTCTTCCATCTGCGCCTCGCGGGCCACCTTCTTCACCAATGCCTGCTGCTCCGGGGTGAGCTTGTTCCAGGTGGTCTTGGACATGACCACTGGCTCGGGCAGGATCAGGTGGCCGGTCAGGGTGTAGTACTTGGCGTTCTGGTAGTGGTTGTGCTCGAGCAGGGTCGGCGGGTTGTTCTCGGCACCGTCGATCACGCCGGTCTGCAGGGCACTGAAGATCTCGCCGGTGTCCATGGCGATGCCGTTGCCGCCCATGGCGTTCATCATGTCGATGAACAACGGGTTGCCCTGTACGCGAATCTTCATGCCCTTGAGGTCTTCCAGGCTGCGCACCGGCTTCTTCGTGTAGAGGCTGCGCGAGCCACCGTCCATCCAGGCCAGGGCTACCAGGTTGAAATCGGAGTTGGTGATCTTGTCGAGGATTTCCTGACCGATCTCGCCGTCGATGACCTTGCGCATGTGCTCATGGTCACGGAACACGAACGGCATGTTGAACACGTTCACGTCCGGCACCACCGGGCCGACGATCCCCAGGCTGACGCGGGTCATCTGCACGGCGCCGATCTGCGCCTGTTCGATGACCTCCTTTTCCGATCCCAGTACACCACCGGGGAACATCTTGAAGGTGATCTCGCCATTGCTGGCCTGCTGCAGCTTGTTGCCCATGTTCTGCTCGGCGACCACGGTCGGGTAGCCGGCCGGGTGGATCTCGGCGAACTTGATGTCCAGGGCCGAGGCGGGCAGGGGCAGGCTGACGGCGAGAGGGAGTACCGCGAGGAGCAGTTTGCGTTTGAACGTCATGATGAAACTCCGTGGTTTTTATTATCCGGTTTCGGGCGTGCAAGTGTGGCTGCGGCGTGGGGCTCAGCCCCGGTAGGCAGGCTCCTCCAGGCCCTTGGTGCCAGGGCTGAGGGCAAACACCCCGCCAGCCAGGGGCTGGTCGCTGAGGTCGATGCCGGTGGGGCGGATCGAGGTGACGTACAGGGTGTCCAGGTTGGCACCGCCAAAGGCGCACATCGACGGCTTTTTCACCGGTACGTCGAGGGAGCGGTCGAGTCGGCCGTCGGGGGTGAAACGGTGGATCTGGCCGCCGTCATTGCCGCAGATCCAATAGCAACCGTCCTGGTCGATCGCGGCACCATCAGGGCGGCCAGGGTAGCCGCGCATGTCGACGAACAGCCGTTTGCCATGTGGCGTGCCGCTGTCGATGTCGTAATCGAACACCCAGATCTTCTGCACGTTGGGGTGCGAGTCGGACAGGTACATGCGCCGGCCGTCAGGGCTGAACGCCAAGCCATTGGGCACGATCATGCCGTCCTGCTGCAGGTGGAGCCGGCCTTCGCCGTCAAGCCGGTACAAGGCGCCGACATGGGCGCCTTGCTGCATGTCGAGCAGCATGGTGCCGGCCCAGAAGCGGCCCTGGCGGTCACAGCGGCCGTCATTGAAGCGCATCCCGGCCTGGGCGTGCTGCACGCCGCCGAGCAAGCGCTTGTCCAGGCTGCCGTCAGCCTTCGCCCGCAGCGCAAAGATGCCGCTTTCCATGCCGGCCACCCAGCCGTCGCCGCTACGGGCGATACAGGCGAGCATCTCATCGCCTTGCCAGACCTGGTGCGCGCCGTCAGCCGCCTGCCAGCGGTGCAGCTGGCGCGCAGGAATATCGACCCAGTACAGGGCTTGTTCGTCAGGGTGCCATACGGGGCTTTCGCCGGTGCCATTGCGGGCGTCGACGATCAGTTCGCAGTTCATGGCCTTGCCTCCAGGCATGCGTAGGGTCAGTCGAACGGGCCTGCCGCGGTGAAGGCACCGCCCTGATAGACCATGCTCGGGTCATCGGCGGCAGGTGCCGGCTGGGCTTCCACGACGCTGCGGAAGGTTTCGGAACTGTCCTTGGGCCGGTAGCCCAGGTGCGCGGCATGGCGGTTGTCCCACCACACGGTGCGGTTGTCGGATGCGCCATAGACGATGGTGTGGCCGACATCGGGCGTGAACAGCCCGCGCTCGATCAGTTGCACCAGGTCGTCATAGCTCAGCCAGGTGCAGAGCATGCGCGGGTTCTGTGGCTGCGGGAACGAGGAGCCGATGCGGATGCTGACTGTCTCGATGCCGTAGCGGTCGTAATAGAAACTGGCCAGGTCTTCGCCGTAGCACTTGGACAGCCCGTAGTAGCTGTCGGGACGGCGCGGCGAATGAGCGTCGATGCGCTGGTCCTGGCGGTAGAAACCGATGGTGTGGTTGGAGCTGGCGAAGATGATGCGCCTGACGCCGTGCTTGCGCGCTGCCTCGTACACGTGGAACACACCGCAGATGTTCGGGCCGAGGATGTCTTCGAACGCATGCTCGGTGGAAACGCCGCCAAAGTGCAGGATGGCATCCACGCCCTCGACCAGGGCATGCACTGCCGCTTTGTCGGCCAGGTCACAGACGATGACCTCTTCATGCGGGCCCGCAGCAGGTGCCATGGGCTTGATATCGGAAAGGCGCAGGACCTCGGCGTAGCCTTGCAGGCGTTCGCGAAGGACCTTGCCCAGGCCGCCTGCCGCTCCGGTGAGCAGCAGGCGATTGAGGGGAGTGGTGGTCATGGCCGGCTCTTTTTGTGATTGTTGTAAGTTGTCGTATGACTGTGCCGATTATTGTGGTTGCTTGTGATGGTTGTCAATCACATCACAGCAACGACAACGGGTAGTTGAAGATCAAGCGGTTCTCATCGAACTCGTTGTTGCTGTAATCCCGGCGAATCGACGAGTTCCGCCATTTCACGCTCAAATCCTTGAACGGCCCGCTCTGGATCACATACGCCAGCTCGGTCTCGCGCACCCACTCCTTGCCGTCGGTCACGCCCCCGCTGTGAACATCGCGCCCGCTGATATAGCGGTTCATCAAGGTCAACCCCGGCACCCCCACGGTGACGAAGTTGAAATCATGGCGTACCTGCCATGAACGCTCATTGGCATTGTCGAAGCTGGAGTTGTAGCTGTCGTTGGCCAGGGTCCCGCCACTGGTGCCGTTTACGCGCATCCAGGCATCGCCGTCGACCTTCTGCAGCCCGACCCAGAAGGTGTTGCCGGCGTACTTGGCCGAGAACATGCCGGACCAGGTCTTGTTGTCCAGTTCGCCCGCGCGTTCGGAACCGTCCTCGTCGCCATGGAAGTAGCCCAGGTTGGCGCCCAGGGTCCAGGCGCCAAGCGGCTGGCTATGGCTCAGTTGCAGGTACTGCTGCTGGTAGACGTCCTTGAGTACCGCGTTCCACAACCCCACCAGGGTACGGTCCTGGTTGAACTTGTACTCGCCGCCGGCAAAGTTGAAGCGGTCCGACACGCCACCGCCGTAGCTCATGTCGTCCATGCTGGCGTCGTTGCGTGGGCTGTTGCCGCGAAATTGCCCGCCGTACAGGGTCAGCCCGGCGATCTCGTTGGAGGTCACCTGCCCGCCACGGAAGGTCTGCGGCAACGAGCGCCCGTCATCCGAGCGCAGTATCGGCAGCACCGGCATCCATTCGCCTACCTTCAGTTCGGTCTTCGAGATCCGCAGCTTGCCCGCCACCGCCAGGCGGCCATAGTCATCCGCCGGCTTGCCATCATCATGGCGCGGCAGCAACGCCGTACCGTAGGTGCCACCGCCACCGTCGAGCTTGACCGACCACAGCCCCAGCACATCCACACCGAACCCGACCGGCCATTCGGTGAACCCCGAGCGGGCATCGAGGATGAAGCTCTGCGTCCATTCTTCGGCTTTGCCCTGTGGGTTGCCAGGGTTGGTGAAGTTGCGGTTGATGTAGAAGTTGCGCAGCCCCAGCGTGGCCTTGGCATCGTCGACAAAACCGGCGGCGAAGCTGGTGCCCGGCAGGCTGGCGATGGCCCCGGCACCCAGCAGGGCGAAGGGCAGGGTTTGGCAGATTTTCATTATTGTTGTGCTCCCTAAGGGTGTGGCAACCCGACCACCGGGCACGCGCAGGCGGCCTGCGGCGGGGCGGGTAGGTGAAGGGCCGGTGAGGGCCTGGGTGGATGTGCGGTAACCGAGCGCTAGCTGCTCAGCGGCGTAAGCCCGCTGGCTGGGGAAAGAGGAGGGTGCAACAGGCGGGGATGCAGCGGGGTGAGTGCCGACATGGGTTCGTCCACGGATTGTTGTTTTTGTTATGTGTTGTCGTACAACTGTGGGCGATTATTAGCAAGCGGCAGCGGGGCTGTCAACGCTCCGCGTAGTGCAGCAGGGTGAATGTAAAGCAACCAGGACATTGCTGTTCCAGCCACGCTTTGGCTCTTTCACTGAGGAAGTACCCGCGATAGACATCCCCTTTGAAGAAATCGGCTTTTTCGTCGGCCTTGAGCACCTGGAGATACTGGCCGAGGTCGGCAGGTTCGTGCCGTGGGTCCTTGAGCAGGTTGAGCTTGCCTACGACGAATGCCTGCCAATACGCCGGCATGCGTGCGGCAAGCGCAGGGTCATGCGGCAGGCAGTCGATGATCGAGGTCGGCCCACCTTCCAGCTCGAGGTAATCGGTGATGGGCTTGCGGGTATCCCAGTGCAGCCAGTCAAGCTGCACGATGTGGGTTTTTTCCAGGTGCTCATACCGACTGATGCCTTTCAGGCCGCTTCGTTCCAGGGCTTCCTTGACCGGCTGGGTGAGCACCAGCGAACCCGAGCGGATATACGCAGGCGGCGTGTACGGCCCGGCGCGCCTGATGCTGTCCACATCGGTATGTTCATCCCAGGCGATCATGCCCTGGAGCAGTACCGCGCCCCAGTCTCCCCAAGGAGACGGCGAGTTGTCGAAATGGTAGATGTTCACGTGAATCTTCTCGGCCCTTGCTGCTTATGGACGGTCGTCTGGAGTCGGCAGCCCATTCAGGTGAACTGAATGAAGAAGAAACCGGCGTCGTCGCCTTCCTTGCCACGGCGCGCCTGCATGTCTACGAACAGATAACCGATGCCTTCGCCGAACAGCCCAGCATGCTGCGGGCTGGCTTCGGCCACGTCGGCGTCCACCAGTTGCATCATGAACATGTAGCGCGGTGGTTCGTAGATCGGGTCCTGTAGCCAGCAGGGGCGGCCGCTGGGTTTGCTCAGGCCGATCCCGCTGTCCTCGTCCTCATGCTCTTCGTCATGCTCCTCGTCAGTCATTTCTTCAAAGTCGATGAACGCTCGTTCCAGCAGCAAGGGGGGATTGCTGGGCTCCAGTGGCTGGCTGGCGAGCTCATGCAGGATGACCCGGGCAAAGCCGGCGTTGATGACGTTCTGCAGTTCCGACTGCTGATTGACTGTATAGCGACGCTGGAGCGGGCGGCTGAAGCCACCGTCCTGCTGTTGCTCGACGGCGAGGAAAACCGTGATAGCCATGCCTGGCGGGACGAACCGGGCCGGTTGGAACTGTTCGGTCAGGGTCAGGATGGGCGTCATCAACCCACCGGTTTGCGGGTTGGCCGGCCACAAGGAAGGGTCCTTGAGCAAAGGCGCACCACCGATCTGGCCGAAGCCGCGGTCTTGTTGGGACAACACGATTTTCTTCATGGCTAGTAACACCCTTTGCTTTTGGCGAACGACTTGGCGTAGCGCCGGGCCGTTCTGAGTTGTTGGATTGTGACATCTCCCTGAGTCACCAGCGATTGGTAGATGGCCTTGGACATCAGGCGGATCTCAAGCTTGCCGCTTTTGAGCATCTGGTTAGGCTTGAGGCCCATTGCCTTGCGCAACCGGTTCTCTGCGGCATGCACCTGGTCATGATGCTTGGGCGTCAGGGCAATCGAAGGGTTGCCGCGCATCCGGCGTCTTTTCGGTGCCAGGCCGGCATCCTGCAAGAACTTGTTACGCAGAATTTCATGGGCTTCAAGGCCATCGCCACGGTGCGCCTTGGCACCATAACCTGCGGTTTCGCCTTCCTTGAGCAGCCCCCATGGGTCAATCCACGTGAATGGGTTCGGTGCATACTCGTAAAGGTTCAAACCACCGGCCAAACCGATTGGGTCTGGCTGGGTAAAGCGGCCTATCTCCGGGTCGTAGAAGCGGAACAGGTTGTAGTGCAGGCCGGTTTCGCGGTCCAGGTACTGGCCCTGGAAGCGCAGGTTCTGATCTTCCGGCAGACGGCTGGCCCGCTGTTCATCCCAGCTTGCACCCCAGCTCAGGTAGCGCGCCGACCACACGACCTCGCCGGTGTCATCGGTCAACTGTTCCGGCAGGCCATTGATGTCATTGTGGTAATGCAGCACCTGCTGATGAGCACCCTGGCCATCCACCCGGGCCAGCGGTTCATGGCCATCGTCTTCGTACAGGTACAACGCCTGCCGGCCATTGTGCTGCTCGCCGAGCAGGCGCAGGCCACTCCAGCTGAAGCGGGTGCGGCCAACCACTTGGCCGTCGAGCGTCGATTCGATCTTCTCGGTGCGCCGGCCCATCGGGTCGTAGCGCATGTCGATGATGCGTTCCCGCCCAGGTTGCAGGTTGCGCACCTGGACCAGCCGGTGCTCGGCGTCGTAGCGAAAATGCTGGGTACCGCGTCGGCGGCTGCGTTTTTCCACCAGGCGGCCGAAGCCATCGTAGCGATAGCGCTTGTCCTCGAAGGTGAGCACGCGGTTGTGTCGGACCAGCCCGGCGCCTGCCGCCAGCGGGTCAAGCAGGTTCCCGGCCGGGTCGTAGCGGAACGCTTCGCGCTGGCCGGCGGGGCTGTCCTGACGGCCCAGGACATGGCCGCAGCCATCATGCTGATAGACCTGCAGATACCCGTTCCCGGGGTGCTGCACCTCGCGTACGGCCAGTTGGTCGGCGGCGTCGAACTGGTACCGCTGCTGGTCTGGCGCCGGCAGCCGGCTGGGCTGCGTTGCCGGGCGACGGAGCAGGGTGCGCAGGCGTCCGCTACGGTCGTACTGGCGTTGAATCGCCAGGTTGCCCTGCAGGCGCAGCGTCTCCCGGTGGACGCGGTCACGCTCGAAATCGCACACCGCCTGGCCATCGAGGTTGATCTGGTGCAGGTGCCCGCTGCCGTAGTACAGGCGGTTGATCCAGCGGCCGTCGGGTACTCGCGTGCGGGTGACATTGCCGAGCGGGTCATACTGGTACTGCACGCTGCCCTGCGCGCTGTGTTCCTCGAGCAACTGGCCCAGCGCATCGAAGGCGAAGCCCAGTTCCTCGACCTGGCCATCCACAGTGGTACGACGGATCGCAACCACGTTGTCCAGTGGGTCGTTGCAGTAGTCGGTGCGTCCCTCATCGGTATGGCGGGTCAGCAGGCGGCCGCCTGCGTCATAGGCCATGCGGTGAATGATGGGTGCCTCGTCGCTGCCCGGCGCAGGCAGGAAGGTGACCTGGACAAGATTGTCCAGCGGGTCGTACTGGTAGCGCCGCAGGCCACCGTCCAGATCACGCTCGGCGATCAGCCGGTCGCCTGCATCCCATTCGAAACCGTAGGCCTCGCCATTTTCGTTGTACAGCGCAAGCAGGCGCCCATAGTCGTCATGGTGGTAGCGGACTTGTCGACCGAGCGCATCGATGCGCAGCTGCAACTGGCCACGGCGGTTACGCCGGTATTGGGTAACGTGACCTGCCGTGTCGATGTGCTGGGCCAATAGGCCGCTGGCATCGAGGGCGAATGTTTCGCTGCGGCCATCGGGCAAGGTCACGCTGCGCAAGCGGCCTTTGTCGTCATGCCGGTAGTCGGTGCGCTCGCCCTGGGCGTCGGTAATCGATTGCAGATGGCCCAAGGGGTCGTAGGCGAGGCGGGTCAGGTAGCCGGAGCAGTCCCGCTGTTCGACCAGCAGGCCCCGTTCGTTCCAGCGCAGGTGGCGGCTGGAACCGTTGGCATCGATGATTTCGACAGGGTTGCCCTGGCTGTCATGGCGATAGCGGGTGTGCTGGCCCAACGGGTCGGTCTGGCGCGTGCAGTTGCCCCGTTGGTCATAGGCGAAGGTCCAGCGCTGCCCTGCCTGGTCCGTCTGGCTGCGCGGCAGCGACCAGTGTTCGAGCCATTCGGTCGACTCGCTACGCCCCAGCGGGTCGACGGTCTCGGCAAGGTTGCCCGACTCATCGTAGAAGAACTGCCAGCGGCCATCCATGGGGTCGCTGGCCGCGAGCAGCTGGCGCTCGTCATTCCATTCGAAGCGCCAGGTGCGCTCAAGGGCATCGGTATAGGCGGTGATCTGGTACTGCTGGTTCCAGTGGCGCACGGCAACGCGGCCAAGGCTGTCGGTCACCCGGGTAATGCCGGCGGCGACATCGTATTCGAAGGCGTAGCTGTCGCCGCCGTTGGTCCAGTGCCGCGCCACCCGCCAGCCGTCCTCATGCTGCGCCCACTCGTAGTAGCAACACAGGCCGCCGCCAGTACGGTGTTCGATCATGCGTCGGGCAGCGTCGTAGGCGAAGCTGCGCAGCGGCTGGCCTGCGCCATCCTGTACGTGAGCGAGGTCACCGTTGGCGTCGTAGCCATAGCTGGCCAGCCGTTGCGATTCGCCGCTCGCCGCGTGGAAGTCGATGTGGCTCACCCGCTGTGGCCATTGCTCGCTGTAGCCGAGGCTGACACGCACCTGGTCGAAGGTGTCGCGCAACTGGCAGAGGCGGCCCTGCTGGTCGTAGTCCAGGTAGATCCGGTTGTCATTGCGATCGCCGATCTGGCTCAGGCGCAGTCGATCGGGCCGCCCCGGGGTTGGCTGGAACAGCCGATACTCGCCTTCGCGGCTTTCAGTCAGCAGTTCGCCGTTGTGCGCCCGGCGTACGCTCAGCCCTTCACCGACGCTGAACACCGCATCGCCCAGGGTAATGATGCCCATATCGACCCGGCGCGCCTGCTCGTCGACCAACACCAGGCGGTCGCCTGTTTCGACCTGCACCGAAACTTCATAGGGCAGGCTCCAACCCGCGCCGAACAGGCCATCGACACGTTCGTCGTGGCTGTTGTAGAAGCGTTGCCAGGCAATCGGCAGGGTGGCTTGCACGGTGAAGTCGAGGTCTTCCTCGCCACACAGGACCTTGCCGCCGGTAGCTGCATGTACCGGGTTGGGCGAACCGGCCATGGCCTGGGTTAGGGCGCTGGTCACCTGGCCGGTAACCACGCTGCTCACGCCACCCACCAACATGCAGCCGAACTTGCTGTAGAACTTGCCGCCACGCCCGCGCAGCAGCATCAATGCGGTCACCGCCAGGCCGATGCCGGGCGTCTTGCCGCTGCGAATCTCGCGCACCACGATCGGCTCGCCGCCGATGCGCACGTTGTTCGACACCAGGCCGCCATCGACGATCACCGCTTCGCAGGTGCTGCGGTCACCGCTGCGGCAGGCTGGGTGGCCGTTGATCAGCACCTTGCTGGAACCCTCGGCCAGGTACTGCGGTGGCATCGGTGGGTGCTTGCTGCACAGGACCTTGTCGTCCGGTACCGGCAAGGTATTGGCGGCGGGCGTGGCCACGGTCGGCCGCCACATCTGCGAGAAGAAGCCCTTGGCCATGTCCAGGAAGCTTTCCTCCTGGGCCTCGGCGCCTTCCGCGCCGGCTTGCTCCAGCGCTGCCGGCGGGCCAGTGACGACGCCGGCAGCGCGCGCCGCGCGCTTGCCGTTGGTGCGGGTGTCCGACGAGCCACTGATGATGGTGGCCTGCACCGACGGCGGGAACAGGAAGTTGCCGATGCCCTCGCATAATCGGCTCAAGCCCGTATCGGCACCGGTCTTGGCCATGACCACGCCGACCACCAGGCCGACCACCGCGCCCAGCACGAAGCAGCCCAGGCCGCCGGTGGCCACAGTCAGGCCGAATGCCGCTGCCACGGCGGCGGTGGCCAGGGCGCCGATGGCCACGGTGGCGGCGATTTCCAGCACCCCCCCGACAATGTCGGCCAATATCGAGGTGTGCATCAGCGCGTCGCCTTCGCGGGCGGCCCACAAAGCGTCGGACATGGCTCAGGCTCAGCCCAGGTTGTCGAAGTCGAGCGACTGCTTGATGGCTGCCCAGTGCGCTGCTTCGGCCGCGCCCAGCGGGCTGGCCTTGACGTAGCTCAGGGCAAACATCTTGCGCGTGCCGGGCAGCACCAGGGCCAGCTGGTACTGGTGGACCTTTTCCTGGCCCTTGCTGAACTGGCTGCTCAGCTCGATGGCGGCGATCGCCTGGTCGGCACCCACCTGCACGGCCTGGGCGGGCTGCATGCGCAGGTCCTTGACCTGTTGCTGCAGGCGCTGCAACTGGCCGTCGAAATTGCTCTGCAGGGTCTCGCCCTCGGCCAGCAGGCTGCGGCTGATGATCAGCGAGGTGGCCAGGGCCTCGAAGCGCAGGATGTTGATGCTGCTGTCCTGCACGGCGGCATCGGGCAGGGCCAGGCGGAATTCGTTGACGCGATAACTCATGACAGGTCTCGTTACTGGTCGGAGCCGGAGAAGATCGCCTTCACCGAGTCGTCGATGGTCTTTTTCACACCCTGGTTGTCGGGTGCGGTCTGCGCACCGCTGCCGACGTTCAGGTCGAGGGTGCCGTCGGTATTGATCTCGCCGTTCTGCTTGGCATGGAAGCTGAACTGCTCGCAGCTGATGTTGATCTGGCCGCTGGCGTTGAGCTCGATCACGCTCTTGCCACAGACCAGCCGCAGGTTTTCCCCGACCTCGATCAGGTAGCTGGTGCTGACGCTGTCGGTCTTGCTGGCGCCGACCAGCAACATGTCGTCGCGGCGCACGGCACGGATGCGGTCCTGGCCGATGGTGATGGTTTCCAGCATGCCCACCGTCTGGGTGCGGTTGATGCCGACCGCCAGCGTCTCGCACTGCTCGACCACGGTGTCCAGGTTGCGCTCGGCATGGATGTACAACTGCTCGGCGCCTTTCTTGTCTTCCATGCGGATTTCATTGAAGTTGGCCGGGCTGCCGCCCTTGCTCGAACGGCTCTTCATGCCGCTTTGCGTGGCATTGGCGGGCAGGTCGTAGGGCACGCTCTGTTCGGCGTTGTACACGCGGCCAGTGATGATCGGCCGGTCGGGGTCGCCTTCGAGGAAGCTGACGATCACCTCCTGGCCAATCCGCGGGATCTGCATCGAGCCCCAGTTCTTGCCCGCCCAGGCCTGCGATACGCGGATCCAGCACGAGCTGTTCTCGTTGGACTGGTCGTGGCGGTCCCAGTGGAAGTGCACCTTCACCCGGCCATACTGGTCGGTCCAGATCTCCTCGCCAGCGGGGCCGACCACCACGGCGGTCTGCGGGCCCTTGACGATCGGCCGCACGGTGCTGCCCTGCGGGCGGAAACTCTGCTGGGCGTCGATGCAGCTGAGGTTGCTCTCGAACTGCGCGGCGCCGCTGCCGGTGCCGCTTTCCAGGCGCTCCTGATGCACGTAGTAGCGTGCGCCGACGATCAGGTATTCGCGGTTCTGGTCCTGGCGGGTGAAACCGCTGAGGCTGAACAGGTGGCCGCTGCCCAGGCCGCGGGCATTGCCGCGCAGCTCGACCCGCTCGTGCAGGCTCTGCAGCGACTCCAGGCGCGTGCGCGCGTAGTGCTCGCCGTCCTGGCTTTGCTGGTAGGCGCCGGGGTAGTCGTACAACGGGTAGTCACCGGCCTGGTGCGGGCGCGGCATGGCCGAGCGCACGTCGATGCGCGCGCTGGGGCGCTGGAAGTCATAGTCGTTGAGCTCCAGCGACCCTGGCTGCACTTCCTGGGCCAGGTGCCAGTCGTTGATGTGGTCACGCTCGCGGTGCTGCCCGTCTGGCGGGTAGTAGGGCACGCTTTCGTAGCCAGGCATCTGCGGGTGCGCGCCGTAGGCATCGGCCAGCACCAGCACGTGGCGCTGCGCTTCATGGCGGAAGAAGTAGTAGATGCCTTCCTCTTCCATCAGCCGGCTGACGAAGTCGAAGCTGGTCTCGCGGTACTGCACGCAGTATTCGCGTTCGCGGTAGCTACGGCTGAGGGCATCCTCGAAGTCGGAAAAGCCCAGGTCGCGGAACACCTGCTTGATGATCTGCGGCGCGCTCAGGTGCTGGAAGATGCGGCAGTCGCTGGTGCGGGTCAGCAGCCACAGCCACGGCCGCAGGGTCACCCGGTAGCTGGCGAACTGGCCCTGGTCCACCGACTGGCTGCAGCGGGCGACGATGCCGTGGAAGTAGCGTGAGGTGCCGAGGCTCAGCTGCACGCTCAGGCTCATCGGCTTGCCCAGCAGGGCATTGAGGTCGATGGCCGGGTCGTCGCTGGTCAGCTGCAGCTCATAGTCGAACAGGCGGCCGAGCTCGTCGCTGCCGCCCATTTCGGCCAGGATCAGCTTGTCCGGCCCCAACGGGCTGTTGATCTGCGCCAGGCGCGTGAACTGCGTGAACAGCATGGTCGGTCCTGTCAGTCGGCTGCGCCGAAGTCATAGTGCAAGTCATTGTCGCGGCGGCTGATGCGCACACTGGCCAGCGGCTTGCCTTCGAGCATGCGGGTGAGGAACTCGCGGCTCATGTCCGGCAGCAGGCCGTTGGTGAGGATGGCGTCGATCATGCGGCCACCGCTTTCGGTTTCGGTACAGCGCGAGACGATCAGCTCCACCACCTCGTCGTCGTAGGCAAAGCCGACCTTGTGCGCGCCTTCCACGCGCTTGCGGATGCGCTCCAGCTGCAGGCGGGTGATGGCCTTGAGCATGGCGTCGCTGAGCGGGTAGTAGGGGATGGTCACCAGGCGCCCGAGCAGCGCCGGCGGGAAGATGTCCAGCAGCGGCTTGCGCAGTTGGCTGGCCACCGCCTCCGGGTCGGGCAGGGCCTGCGGGTCGCTGCAGGTGCGCGCGATCAGCTCGGTGCCGGCGTTGGTGGTGAGCAGGATCAGGGTATTGCGGAAGTCGATCTGACGGCCTTCGCCATCCTCCATCACACCCTTGTCGAACACCTGGAAGAAGATCTCGTGCACGTCCGGGTGGGCCTTTTCCACCTCGTCCAGCAGCACCACGCTGTATGGCCGGCGGCGCACGGCCTCGGTCAGCACGCCGCCTTCGCCGTAACCGACGTAGCCGGGCGGGGCGCCCTTGAGGGTCGAGACGGTGTGCGCCTCCTGGAACTCGCTCATGTTGATGGTGATCAGGTTCTGCTCACCGCCGTACAACGCCTCGGCCAGGGCCAGCGCGGTTTCGGTCTTGCCCACCCCGGAGGTACCGGCGAGCATGAACACGCCAATCGGTTTGTTCGGGTTGTCGAGGCCGGCACGGGAGGTCTGGATGCGCTTGGCGATCATGCTCAGCGCATGGTCCTGGCCGATGATGCGCTTGGCCAGCAGGCTGTCGAGGTTGAGCACGGTCTCGATCTCGTTGCGCGCCATGCGCCCCACCGGAATCCCGGTCCAGTCGGCCACCACCGAGGCGACGGCCTGGTAGTCCACGGTCGGCAGGATCAGCGGGCTCTCGCCTTGCAGGGCGCTCAGGCGTTGCTGCAGGTCGGCCAGCGTTTCGCGCAGCTCAGGGTTACCTGGCAGCGCAGCGTCCTGGTCGACCACCCCGGCTTGCTCGCGCAGTTGGGCGCGGGTGGCCAGCAGTTGGTCGACTAGGGCCTTTTCCTCGGCCCAGCGGCTTTCCAGGGCGGCCAGGCGTTGGCGCTCCTCGGCCAGCAGGCTGTCGGCCTGGGCCTGGCGCTGCCCGGTGGGCACGCCAATGGCGGCTTCACGGGCGATGATCGCCTGCTCGACCTCCAGCGCCTCGATGCGGCGGCGGCTGTCGTCGACCTCGGCCGGCACCGCGTGCAGGCTGATGGCCACGCGTGCGCAGGCGGTATCGAGCAGGCTCACCGACTTGTCCGGCAGCTGGCGCGCCGGGATGTAACGGTGCGACAGCTTGACCGCGGCCTCGAGGGCTTCGTCGAGGATCTGCACCTGATGGTGCTGCTCCATGGTCGAGGCCACCCCACGCATCATCAGCAGGGCCTTGGCTTCGCTCGGCTCGTCCACCTGCACCACCTGGAAGCGGCGGGTCAGGGCCGGGTCTTTCTCGATGTGCTTCTTGTACTCGGCCCAGGTGGTTGCCGCCACCGTGCGCAGGCTGCCACGGGCGAGTGCCGGCTTGAGCAGGTTGGCCGCATCGCCGGTGCCGGCGGCGCCGCCGGCACCGACCAGGGTATGGGCTTCATCGATGAACAGGATGATCGGCTTGGGCGAGGCCTGCACATCCTCGATCACCTGGCGCAGGCGCTGTTCGAACTCGCCTTTCATGCTGGCACCGGCCTGCAGCAGGCCGACGTCCAGGCTGCGCAGCTCGACATCCTTGAGCGCCGGCGGCACGTCGCCAGCAACGATGCGCAAGGCGAAGCCTTCGACCACGGCGGTCTTGCCGACACCGGCCTCACCGGTGAGGATCGGGTTGTTCTGCCGGCGGCGCATGAGGATATCGACCAGTTGGCGGATCTCCTCGTCGCGGCCGACGATCGGGTCGAGCTTGCCGCTGCGGGCCTGTTCGGTCAGGTCGACGGTAAAGCGCTTGAGCGCTTCCTGCTTGCCCATCGCTGCCGGCGCCACGGCGCCGCTGGCTTCGCCAGGCTGTGCAGCACTGAAGCCGTCGGTGGCGCCCAGATGGTTTTCCGGCGAGTCGCCGACGTATTCGCTGAAGCGTTCGCTCAACGCCTCGACCTTGAGCTTTGCGAACTCGCTCGACAGCCCCAGCAAGGCATGGCGCAGGCTCGGAGTCTTGAGGATGCCGACCAGCAGGTAGCCGCTGCGCACCTGGCTTTCACCGAACATCAGGCTGCCGTATACCCAGCCGCGTTCGACCGCCTCTTCAACCTGCGAGGACAGGTCGGTGATCGAGGTCGAACCGCGTGGCAGCCGGTCCAGGGCGTCGGTCAGGTCGCGCGCCAGGCGCGCCGGCTCGACATCGAACTGGCGCACGATACGGTGCAGGTCGCTGTCCTGCAGTTGCAGCAACTGGTGCAACCAGTGCACCAGTTCGACATAGGGGTTGCCCCGCAGCTTGCAGAACACCGTGGCGGCCTCGATGGCCTTGTAGGCAATGCTGTTGAGTTTGCCGAACAGCGCGGCGCGGCTGATTTCACCCATGGTCCTGGTTCCTTGTGTGGTGGGCGGCGGCCGGCTGGTCGGCATAGTAGCGGGCCAGCTTCAGGTCGCGTGCATCGTGCGGAGGGTGGCCGAGCCAGGTATCGAAACCCAGGCGTTGGCCGGCATTGAGTTGCAGCGCAGGTACCTGGTCCTGCGCGAGGATCAGGTTGAGATCCCAGTCCAGTTCCTGGCCCAGGTATTCGGCGACCCATGCCGCCAGCTCGACGAAGGCCTGCCCGCCAGGCAGCAGGGCGTGGTACTGGTCGAGGCTGAGCGGGCCGAGGCACAGCCGGAACTTGTGCTGGCGGTCCCAGACGTAGCGGCCCAGGCACAGGTCCACGCCCAGGCGGTTGGCGCGCACGCCGAGCTGGCTGCGTTCGGGCAGTTCAAGCCACTGGCCGACGTATTCTTCCAGGCGCACCGGCACGCCGAAATAGCCGGCGAGGATGCTGCACAGGCCGTCCGGGTAGCGGGTTTGCGCGCTCAGGTGGCCGGACCAGTGCAGTTTGGCGGTGTCGGCCAGCGCGCCCTGGCCCTGCAGTTCCGGCTGGCCACGGCCACTGAGCGCGGCCAGGCGCGCGGCCCAGTAGTCGTCGCCCGGGCGATCGTGGCTGACCGTCGGGCGCGCTTCGGCCCAGGCGCGGTAGAACAGGCTCAGCAGGCGGTGATGGAAAACATCGAGGAACGCCTTGCTGGTGGCGTCGGCATGGTTGCGCTGGCGCTCGCGCATGTATTCGGTGAGGTGCAGCGGCAACGGCCCGTTGGGGCCACCGAGGCCGAAGAAGAACTGCTCCAGGCGCGCCGGCTGCTCGCCGTCGGCGCTGACCGCGGCCAGGGTCGCCGGGGCGAACCCGCAGTCCAGGCGCTGGCCCAGGCGCACCGGCTCGTCGGCCAGGCGCAGCGAATGGCCGAAGCGTGGCAGCTCGGGGTACTGCGCCTCGAGGCGGCGCAGCGCCTGGAAGAAGTCGTACGCCCAGGGCTCGTCCTGCATGGCCTGCAAGGTATTCATAAGGTCGGCCTGCGCCCCGGTTTGGCCGCCCAGCGCATGATCTCGCCACGTTCACTGGTGCGCAGTACCGTTTCGGTGAAGCTGTTGATCGACACATAGCGGGTCAGGAACCGTTCGAACACCGCGCCGAGCAGGAACACGCCGGTGCCGCGGAAGGCGTTTTCGTCGAAGGTCAGGGTGATCTCCAGGCCCCGCCCGAAAACGATCGGCCCGGGCATCGGCAGGCGTCGCGTGCAGGGTTTGCTGCTGACCTCGCGCAGGCCGTCGATCTGCAGGTTCAGCGCGCTGTCCTGCGGGTCGCCATACAGGCGCAGCAATTCGCGCAGGGCGGCGGCGCCCTGGCCGTGCTCGGCCAGCGACAGGTAGTTCAGCGACAGCTGGCTGATCAGGCGCCAGGCACGGTTGTCATGGGCATGGCTGGCCTTGGGCCGGCTGGGGCCGGCCAGGCAACGCACACCGGCGACCGGTGCGCTGTCGGCCAGGCTGAAGTCGCTGCGCCCGTCGCCAACGTTCATGAACAGGGGCAGGTCGCGGTTGCTGCACAGGGCGCTGATACCCAGCTGGCGCAGGTCGTGGCGGTAGGGCGCCTGCTGGCCGTCGACCAGGCTGATGAACGTCTCGCTGCCCATGTAGCTGGAGCGCGTACCGTTGCGGCGCTGGTCGCTGGACAACACGCGCGGCTCGCGGCGCACGATGTAGTAGGCCTGGTCGCGGCCATAGCGCGACGGGTCGCGCACGGCGTAGAACGGCAGGAATTCCTGGTCCGGGCCGGTGCCGTGGCCGGTAACGCGTTGCAGCGAATGGATCTCGAAATCGGTGGGCCGGGTACGGTCGGCGATCACGTGGTGTTCGTGCACCCGGTCGGTCAGGTGCAGGCGGTCGACCCGCCGCGGGAACAGGTTGATCGCCGGGGTGCAGAACGGCACGAACTGGTCGGCACCGACGCTGCTCTCCAGGCTCTGCTCGAAACGCTCGAACAACACCAGCACTTCCAGGGTCTGCCCGGTGCAGCGCTGGACCGCTCGCTCCAACCCGGCGAAATCGACGAACAGAAAACGCTGCGGCAGGGCGAAGTATTCCTGCAGCAGGCGGTAGCCCTGGAAGGCCTGGGGCACCACCGGCAACGCTGCTTCACGGTCGTCGAAGCCACACGGGCGCAGCGCCTGTTCGACTGGAATGCGTTCTACCCAGTCGGCGCCTGGTTGGCGCACGAACACCGCGCAGGCGCTGCCCAGCAGTTGCTCGTAGAGGCGGAACGGCGTCTCGTCGGCGCCGTTGAGGTACAGCGGCAAATGGCTGAGCGGCAAGCTGCAGAACGGCACCTCGGCGCCACTGCGCAGGGTCAGGCGCAGGCCGGCGCGGGCCTGTGGCACGCTGCCGGCCAGGCGCCCGAGCACCGCGCCGGGGTTGCCGAAGTACTCGGCGCGGGCCACCTGCAAGGGCCACAGGGTAACGTCCTGGGTGCTGCGGAACTCGCACGGGGTTTGCGAGTTGCGTCCCAGGTTGGCGCGCAGCACGCTGTCCCGCGGCAGGCGGAAACCGGCGGCCAGGGAGCCCTCGTCGGGGTCGGTCTGCAGTTGCACCACGGTCATCGACGGGGTCGGCGCCAGGTAGTGCGGGTAGGCGATCTCCAGCAGGTTGTGGGTGAAGGTCGGGTACTCGGCGTCCAGCTTCAACTGCACCCGCGCGGTAAGGTAGGCGAAGCCTTCGAGCAGGCGCTCGACGTAAGGGTCGGCACACTCGATCCCGGACAGCGTCAGGCGCCCGGCGATCTTCGGGTATTCCCTGGCGAACTCCGCGGCACTTTCGCGGATGTGCTGCAATTCCTGGTTGTACAGCTCGAGCAGGCGCGGGTTCATGCACGCCTCCGGCGTTCGGCCGGGGCCACGCGTACGTGGCCGGACTCCAGGTCCACCTCGGTCTGCAGCAGCAACGGCAAGGCCGCCGGCTGGGCCCACAGGTCGCCCTCGATCTCGAAACTCAGGGCGTTGGCATTCATCTCGCCGGGGGCGGCCTGGGCACGCACCTTGAGGGTGTGGGCGAGAATACGTGGCTCGTAGGTGGCGATGGCCTGGTGGATGATGCGCTCCAGGGCGGCCAGGTCGATGTTCGAGGCGCTGTTGCCGGCCAGGGCCGGCAGGCCGTAGTTGATCACCGACGCACCGGCCGGGGTGCCCAGGGTGGCGGCGCTGTCCAGCAGCGAGGTGGTGTTGAGCAACCAGGCAAGGTCGCGCAGTACCGAGGCCTTGAGCTGGTGCAGGCTGAGCACGCGCTTGTCCGGGGCTTCCTGCGGGTTGCCCGGGTCGTCGTCGGTCAGACGGTCCAGCAGCGAGGGCTGCAGACGGTCGCGGGCGGCAATATCGGCTACCACTCGAACAGCCCCACGAAGTTCTTCTGGTCTACAGGGCCGTTCGCACAGCTGCCGCCATGGGCCACGATGGATGGCTCCAGGCGCTCGCCCAGCTGGCGCACGGCCTGGTACTGGCTAGCGCAACGGCCGGGCTGCGACGGGTCTGGCTGCACATGGCTGACAATGATGATCTGCGCACCATTGAACTGCTCCACGCGAGGCTTGCCGCCCGCGCGCTCGGGGCTGAGCTGGCACGGCCAGGGCATGTCCAGCTGCAGCAGCGAAGCATCGGCCTGGCGCAGCGCGCAGCGGCCGTGGTGGTTTACCAGCGCCAGCTGTTTGCCGCCAAGGGTGACTTCAGGCGCCGCGCTCGACGACGGAGCAGGGGCCTGCGCACAGGCATTCAGGGCGAACGCGACCAGCAGGGCCGGCAGGGCTTTGCACACACGGTTCATTTCAGCTCCCAGAACCAGACGGCCTTGGAACGATGCGCCTGGTCGGCGAAATAGCCCGTGACCCGGCCTCTGTCCCACAGGTCGATGTGATCGCCGGTACGGTTGTCGAAGGCCTGCCCGGCACGGGCAAAACAATCCTTGAAGAAGATGATGCCGCGCTTGTCGCTGAGCTTGAGGCGGTCGCTTGCGCTGCCACTCAGTTGCAGCGGGGCACCGAGATGGTGCTTCCACAGCCAGTTGGCCAGCGACTCGGCACCCCGGGCATGGCCATGGGCACAGCGGGGTTCGCTGTAGGTGCCGGCATTCACCTTGATGGTATGTTCACCATTGAGCGCGATGCTCATGCGAATGGCGCACTGGTTGTCCCAGCCGCCGTCGCAAGGCGAGGAGTCGGTTGGGTAGGCATTCCAGAGGTTGATGAAAGAAGGCTTGGCCATGGGTTTCACCGTGAGCGGGTGAGGGTAGGGGAAGGCGCCCGCGCCAGCCAAGGCGGCGCAGGCGCGGTCGGTCAGATCTTGACGTTGGAACGGATGTTCCAGCCGTACTTGATCGGGCCGCCTTCCTTGGTGCCGTCGGCTTTCTGCGGCTGATAGTCGACAGTGACCTTGGCGAAGTTCAGGGTCACGTTCTCGGTCAGGCGGTCGTCGTTGCCCGAGCCACCGGTGCTCAGCGAGCTGATGATGACCTCTTCGAGGTTGATGATCAGGTACTCGACCTGGCTCTCGCCGCCGGCCTTGCGCACGGTCAGCTTGACCTTGTCGATGTGCTTGCCGCTGGAGCAGTGGGCCATCAGGTTGGGGGTCGACTTGTCGATGTACTTGGTGATCGACAGGTCCTGGATGTTGACCTTGCCCGAACCGCCGCCGCTACCCATGTGCATGTTGCCGGACTGGGACATGCCCCAGCTCCAGTTGAGCACGTCGATTTCGTCCTTGTGGCCCTTGTCGTGGGACTCGCCCTTGATGTCGCCGATCTTGATGAAAATGTCTACAGCCATGATGTCCTCGGTATTACGCGTCAGGTTGGCGGTTTGCTGCAGTTGGGGCTGCTGCGCAGCCCTGTCGCGACGCCATGCCGCTCCTGCAGAAGCTGCGTCGGTCTCTCACTCAACACACGACATCGGCCCACTGTGCAGGAGCAGCCGCGTCGCGAAAGGGCCGCAGAGCGGTCCCAAAGTCTGTCAGGCACCCTTGGCCGAAGGCAGCTTCGATACCAGGCGCAGCGACACGGTCAGCCCTTCGAGCTGGTAGTGCGGGCGCAGGTAGAAGCGCGAGTTGTAGTAACCCGGGTTGCCTTCGACGTCCTCGACCACGACCTCGGCCGCGGCCAGCGGGTGCTGGGCCTTGGTGGTCTCGGTGGAGTGCGCCGGGTCGCCGTCGACGTAGTTGAGGATCCAGTCCTGCAGCCAACGCTGCATCTCGTCCTTTTCCTTGAACGAGCCGATCTTGTCGCGAACGATGCACTTCAGGTAGTGCGCGAAGCGGCAGGTGGCGAACAGGTACGGCAGGCGCGCGGCCAGGTTAGCGTTGGCGGTGGCGTCCGGGTCGTCGTACTCGGCCGGCTTCTGCAGCGACTGGGCGCCGATGAAGGCGGCGAAGTCGGTATTCTTCTTGTGCAGCAGCGGCATGAAGCCATTCTTGGCCAGCTCCGCTTCGCGGCGGTCGGAAATGGCGATTTCGGTCGGGCACTTCATGTCCACACCACCGTCGTCGGTGGGGAAGGTGTGCGCCGGCAGGCCCTGCACCTCGCCACCCGACTCCACGCCACGAATGCGCGAGCACCAGCCGTAGTACTTGAACGAGCGGTTGATGTTCACCGCCATGGCATAGGCGGCGTTGGCCCAGGTGTACTTGCTGCTGTCGGCGCCATCGGTGTCTTCTTCGAAGGCGAACGCCTCGACCGGGTCGGTCTTGGCGCCGTACGGCAGGCGTGCCAGGAAGCGCGGCATGGTCAGGCCGATGTAGCGCGAGTCTTCGGACTCACGCAGCGAGCGCCAGCCAGCGTATTCCGGGGTGGTGAAGATCTTGGTCAGGTCGCGCGGGTTGCTCAGTTCCTGCCACGAGCCCATGCCCATCACGGTCGGCGAGGCGGCGGCAATGAACGGCGCGTGCATCGAGGCGCAGATCTTCGACATCTCGCCCAGCAACTCGACGTCGGGTGGCGACTGGTCGAAGTAGTAGTCGCCGACCAGGCAGCCGTAGGGTTCGCCGCCGAACTGGCCGTATTCTTCCTCGTACAGCTTCTTGAAGATCGGGCTCTGGTCCCAGGCGGTACCCTTGAATTTCTTCAAGGTCTTGTGCAGGTCGGTCTTCGAGACGTTGAGCACACGGATCTTCAGCTGCTCGTCGCTCTCGGTGTTGTTGACCAGGTAGTGCAGGCCGCGCCAGGCGCTTTCCAGCTGCTGGAAGTCGTTGTGATGGATGATCTGGTTGACCTGGGCAGTCAGCTTGGCGTCGATGGCGGCAATGATCTGCTCGATCGAGCCAATGGCATCGTTGGACACCAGGTTGGTCTGCGCCAGGGCCTGCTCGGCCAGGGTACGCACGGCGCTTTCGACCGCTTCCTTGGCACGTTCGGTCTTGGGTTTGAATTCCTGCAGCAGCAGGTTGGCGAACTCGCTCGGGTCCTGGGTGGCTGCGGCCGGCTGGGCCTGGGCGTCGCGCAGTGGATCGTTCATGGGCTGTCTCCTCAGGCCTTGGGCTCGTTGTCGACGGGTTTCGGCGCGCTGGCCAGGGCCTGCAGCAGGGTCGGGTCCTTGATCGCCTTGAGGATGATGTCCTCGGCACCGGTCTTGCCGTCCATGTAGGTCAGCAGGTTGGCCAACTGGGTGCGGGCCTCCAGCAGCTGGTTCAGGGCATCGACCTTGCGTGCCACGGCGGCCGGGCTGAAGTCGTCCATGCTCTCGAAGGTGATGTCCAGGCTCAGGTTGCCTTCGCCGGTCAGTTCGTTGGGCACGTTGAAGGCCACGCGGGGCTTCATCGCCTTCAGGCGCGAGTCGAAGTTGTCGACGTCGATTTCCAGGAACTTGCGCTCGGCCACTGCTGGCAGCGGCTCGGCCGGCTTGCCGGCCAGGTCCGAAAGCACGCCCATGACGAACGGCAACTGGACTTTCTTCTCGGCGCCGTAGAGTTCGACGTCATATTCGATCTGCACCCGTGGCGCACGGTTGCGCGCGATGAATTTCTGGGAGCTGTCTTTCGCCACGTTGTTCCTCCTGGTCGCCGGTGCGGCGGCGCTGTTCGTTGCGGGCGTCGGTGTTGATGCGGGCCGAGGACGTCAGTTGTCCTCGGGGCCGCGCAGGTTCTCGAATTGCGACCAGCCATCGGGGATCAGGTCGCGAACAATGGTTGCGAAATCGGCATTGACCAGTTTCTTCGCCCGGTGCAGCAGCACCGGCAGCGGGCTCGATGGCTCGTGGCGGGCGTAGTACTGCAGCAGGCGGTCAAGGCTCTGCTGCACGTCTTCGCGGCTGTTGACTTCGCCTGGGCGGGCAGCGGGCCGTGCGGTAGGGGTGGCACTGGCGATCAGCGGCTGCGGGTCATCGTGCTCGGCGGGCGGCGCGTCAACGGCTTGCGGGGCCGGGCCGGCACCGTCGGGGCAGTAGTCAGCCAGCACCTGCTGCACCTGACGCAGCGGCTGGCGCAGGGCCGACAGGTCGATGCCACGCTCCGACCCGACCTGGTCGTTGACCCGGCTTTCAATGGCGTCCACCGCCTCGCGGGCCAGCCGCAGCGCCTCCTGGCACTGTTGCAACTGGTCGGCGTCGGCGTCACGCAGGGCGGCGGCCAGTTCCTCGGCGCTGAGCTGTTCGCTGGCGAAATGCTGTACGCCTGCGGCGTGCAGGGCCGCGCGCAGGGTGACCGGGCCGAAGGCGCGCGAACGCACCAGCACGGCATCGCGCAGCAGCGCGATGTTGGTGTCGCAGGTGAGGCCGGCCAGGGCATTGACCCGTACCGTGGGGTCGTTGTCGTCAGCGGCGTCCAGTTGCGGGTGCAGGTGCAGCCAATACTCGCCGAGCAGGTCGCGGATCAGCTCCAGGCTGGCGGCCAGCCCCGGGAGGCCATGCAGGGCCAGGTTGGCCTGCAGCAGGAAATGGGTGATGCGCAGGTCCTTGCTGCGTTGCAGCAAGGTCGTGCTGGCTTGCTCGATATCGCGCCACTGCGGCGGTTCGGCAGGCTGGATGGCATCGCCCATGACGCGCTCGGGGCGGCCCTGGGCGTCACGCTCCAGTTGCAGAAACTCGGCGTCATATTCGAGGTCATCGCCGCAGGGGAAGTCAGCGGAAACAGCGGCGAGCAACGGCGATGCGTTCACCAGAATTCGATCTCCCTATCGGCCCTTGGTGAGGGCGTGTTGTTGTGCGAAGTTGCAAGTGTGAACTGGCGCACAAACTTTCCAAAGAGTGCCGGCGTGATATCACAATGATATTGTTTTGGCACTTCGAAGTTGCGCATTTATGGTTTATTTATTCGCGAGTGTCAAGGTAAGCTACGCGCCCCCGAGTGTCACTTGTGACTTCGTTGGCAGTAACCGAGCACCACTCGTCCGGTTCCCTTCGTCTGGCCTCGGCAGTGGCGTTGCATACCCGTCGTATAGTCGGTGCTTTGCGCGAAACCCCCGGTAATCAAGGGGTGCAGCAATATTTGAGTGGCTGCGGTAAATAACTCGAATGGATGGATCGACGTTTAAAACGGATGCAAGGAGGCATGATGGCACTTTGCCTAACTATCACCAGTTACCACAAGATTACCCCGGGGCAATGCCCGGAGATGCGGCTGGAAACCGGTGCCATCACGCTTGGCCGTTCGGCGGACAACGACTGGGTACTTCCCGACCCGGAGCGGTTGGTATCGGCCAGGCATTGCATGATCCAGTTCAAGGATGGGCGGTATTATTTAACCGATGACAGTACGAACGGTGTGGAATTAGTTCGCGCCGGTATTCGCCTGCGTCGCGGTAACAGTGAGCCGCTGATGGATGGCGAAGTTATCCGCATCGGTGAATACGAGATCCAGGCGCGCATCGACGCGAGCTTGCCCGGCAGCCTCGATGGCCAGCCCCAGGCGCACAGTTTCGAAGCGCTGATGGCCAACCAGGTAGCGGCTCCGGCCGTCCCCGCCCCGGCGATATCCGGTGCGCCGGCAGCATTCCTGCAAGGCGCGTCGAACCACGACACGCTGCCTGACCTGTTCGACTTCCTCGGCCCCGCGAGCGTGCCGCCAGTCAGCCAGCCCGACCATGTACCGGCCCAGCAGCACGACTTTCGACCGCCAACCCCGGTGATCCCGCCAACCCCGGTGATCCCGGCTGCGCCGGCCGCCGCCGCAGCGCCGGGGATGATCCCGGAAGACTGGGACCTGCTTGGCTCGACCCCGGCACAGGCGCCAGCCGTGGCGCCTGTACCAGCGCCAGCCGCGACCTTGCCACCGCTACCGACAGCGCCGCCGGTGCCAGCGGCACCGGCAGTTCCTGCACAGCCGGCGGCGAGCGCAGCGGTCGCGCCAGCGCCTGTTGCACCTGTAGCGGCCGCGACCAGCGACGCATTGCTGCAGGCATTCCTGCGTGGCGCTGGTATCGAGCACCTGCGTATCGACGCCGCCGATGCCGCCGCCCAAATGGAGGCCATCGGCCGCAGCTACCGCTTGATGGTCGAAGGCCTGATCGACGTACTGCGTGCGCGCAGCAGCCTGAAGGGCGAGTTTCGCATGCAGCAGACGACCATCGCCCCGGTGCAGAACAACCCGTTGAAATTCGCCCCCAATGCCGACGAGGCCTTGCTGCTGTTGCTGCGTCACGGCAACCAGGCGTTCCTGGCGCCGGACCAGGCCGTGCGCGAGAGTTTCGATGACCTGCGCGCCCACCAGCTGGCGGTGATGGCGGGCGTGCAGGCGGCGATCAAGCACCTGCTCGGCTGTTTCCAGCCGGCGCGCCTGGAGCAGCGCCTGGCACCTGCGGCCGGGCTGGCCAAGCTGTTCGGCGGCTCGCGCCAGGCGCACTGCTGGCAGCAGTTCACCGAGCTTTACGGGCAAATCTCCCGCGAAGCCGAAGATGATTTCCAGGAGCTGTTCGGCCGCGAATTCGCCCGCGCCTACGAGGCCCACAGCAGCCGTTCGCAACGTAGCTGAGCACGCCCGGGAAGACCACGGTACGTCATGAGGACAAGGATGAAAGCAATACGACTGGTCGCGGCCCTGAGCCTGGTGCTGCTCGGTGCCTGCAGCAAGGACGAGGCCGTTGCCCCCGTCGCCGACAAGGCCCCGGCCAGCCCGGCCGTGACCCTGTATTTCAGTGCTGCTGCCGGGCTCAACCCGGGCCCTGGCGGCGCGCCTGCGCCGGTACGGGTGCGCCTGTACGAGCTGAAGAACAGCGCGGCCTTCGCCCGTGCCGATTACTTCGCATTGGCCGAGCGCGCCCAGGCCACCCTCGGCGCCGACCTGATCGACCAGGACGAAGTGCTGTTGCAGCCGGGCGGGCAACTGCGCCTTGAACGCCCGCTCGATCCCGCCACTCGCCAGGTCGGCCTGGTGGTCGGCTATCGCGAGATCGACCAGGCCCAGTGGCGCAGCGTGCTGCCAGTGCCGCCGCGCGACTATCAGATCAGCCTCGATGTGCGCGCCGTGCGCAGCGCCGTGGCCACCCCCCAACCTGAACCTGCCCGCTAGGCAATCGGAGTCCCCATGTCCTGGAACAATCGCGTGGTCTGGTCGGAAGGCATGTTCATCACGACCCAGCACTTCCAACAGCATGATCGCTACCTCGAACACTTGGTCGATACCCGCAGCCGCCCGTTGAACGTAGCCGCCTGGGGCTTTTCCGAGCTGCTGCTCGACCAGGGCCTGCTGGCCCAGGGCAAGGTGGCGATTCTCAGCGCCCGCGGCTTGCTGCCCGACGGCACGCCGTTCGACATCCCCCGCGACGACCTGCCGCCGGCACCGCTGGATGTGCCCGACGAACTGCGCGACGGCGTGCTTTACCTGGGGCTGCCGCTCAAGCGGGCCGGGGCCCGCGACACCGTCGACGAAGGCGAGGCCGTGGCCGGCGCCCGCTACATCAGCCGGGTCAGCGAAGTGCGTGACGACAACGCGCCGTTCGAGAACCGTGCCCCGCTGGCCCTCGGCAGCCGCGCCCTGCGCCTGTTGCGCAGCGAGGACGGCCTGAGCGACTACGCCGCCCTCGGCATGCTGCGCATTCGCGAAAAACGCGCCGACCGCGCGCTGGTGGTGGATGACAGCTACATCCCGCCGGTACTCGACGTGGCGGCCAGCCAGCAGCTGTCCGGTTTCTGTGGCGAGTTGCTGGGCCTGTTGCACCAGCGTGGCGAAGCACTGGCTGGCAGGGTGGTCGCCTCGGCCAATGGCGGCGCGTCGGAGATTGCCGATTTCATGCTGCTGCAATTGGTCAACCGCGCCCAGCCGCTGGTCGAACACCTCAACCAGCTGAGCCCGCTGCACCCCGAGCGGCTGTACAGCGAGCTGGTGGCGCTGGCCGGCGAGTTCGCCACCTTCACCCGCGATGGCCGGCGCCCGCACAGCTTCCCGGTCTATCAGCACGACGACCTGGCGGCGACCTTCGCGCCGGTGATGGGCGCCTTGCGCGAAGCCTTGTCGACACTGATCGACAGCAAGGCGGTGGCTATTCCCATCGTCGAGAAGGCCTACGGCATCCACGTCGGCATGCTCGCCGACCGCAGCCTGCTCGATAGCGCCAGCTTCATCCTGGTGGTGCGCGCCGACGTCCCCAGCGAGACCCTGCGCAGCCGCTTCGGCCAACAGAGCAAGGTCGGTTCGGTGGAGCACATCCGCGACCTGGTCAACCTGCAGCTGCCGGGCATCGGCCTGCTGCCGTTGCCGGTGGCGCCACGGCAGATTCCGTTCCATGCCGGCTCCACCTACTTCGAGCTCGACCGGGGCAGCGAGCACTGGAAGCAGTTGCAGCACTCGGGTGGCTTTGCCTTCTACGTCGCCGGTGAGTTCCCCGGCCTGAGCCTGGCCTTCTGGGCCATTCGAGGATAACCCGCGATGCACCCGGACGATCCGCAGGCCAACGACCGTACCCAGTTCATGCCGCGCCCCGGTGGCCGCGCAGCGCCGCAGCCTGCCGCGGCAGCGCCGCAGCAGCCGCCATTGCAGGTGCCAGCCGAGCCCCTGGCGCCTGGCCAGGGCGTCGGCCTCAACCCGCTGGAGCAGGCGGCCGGGCCGTTGCTGGCCTTGCTTACCCGCCTGCGCAACACCATCGCGCACTCGGCGCCGGCCAGCCTGCGCGCGCAGTTGCTGGCCTACCTGCGCCAGTTCGAAACCCGCGCCGAAGCTGCCGGGGTGGTGCGCAACGAGGTGCTGCTGGCGCGCTATGCGCTGTGTACCGCGCTGGACGAGGCGGTGCTCAGCACGCCGTGGGGCAGTGCCAGCGACTGGAGCCGGCAGAGCTTGCTGATCACCGTGCACAACGAGGCCTGGGGCGGCGAGAAGGTGTTCCAGCTGATGGAGCACTGCCTGCAAAGCCCGCGCGAACGCCTCAACCTGCTGGAGCTGTTGTACCTGTGCACCAGCCTCGGCTTCGAAGGCCGCTACCGGGTCATGAACGATGGCCGTGCCCAGCTCGAAGCGCTGCGCGAGCGCACTGCGGCGGCGATCCGCAGCGCCCGAGGCGAGCGTGAGCGTGAACTCTCGCCACACTGGCGCGGGGTGGCGGTCAGCCGTGACCGCCTGGCCCAGTTCGTGCCGCCCTGGGTGGGCCTGGCGGTGGCCGTGGCGCTGCTGTTGCTGTTGTTGTTCGGCCTGCGCCTGAAGCTGGCCGCCGATGCCGAGCCGGTGTTCCGCGGTATCCACGCGCTGGGTGAAATCCCGGTGCAGGCCATGGACCGCCCGGTGCTGCAGCCCAAGCCGGTGGAGCGCCCGCGCCTGGCCGGGTTCCTCGCCGAGGACATCAAGGCCGGCCGGGTCGCCGTCGAAGACGCGGTCGACCGCTCGGTGGTGACCATTCGCGGCGACGAACTGTTCGCCAGCGCCAGCGCCAGCATCAAGGGCGATTTCCAGCCGCTGATGCTGCGCATTGCCGAGGCGCTGGCCAAGGTCAAGGGCAACGTCCGGGTCACCGGGCACAGCGACAACCAGCGCATCGCCACGCTGCGCTTCCCGTCCAACTGGGCGTTGTCGCAGGCGCGCGCCGAAGAGGTCAAGGCCATCCTCGCCGCGCGCACCGGGCAACCCGAGCGCTTCAGTGCCCAAGGGTTGAGCGACACCGAGCCGCTGGCGTCGAACGACACCGCGCAGGGCCGGGCGAAGAATCGCCGGGTTGAAATCACCGTTCTGGCGGAGGGCGTCGAGTGAAGGCGTTTTTCAGTTTTGTCATTCGCTGGGTAATCCCGCTGCTGGGCCTGATCGCCCTCAGCCTGATCATCTGGTTCGTCGGGCCGTTGCTGGAAATGCTGGCGCCGCCGACGCCACGCTGGTTGCTGATCATCCTGCTGTTCGCCCTGTGGGGCGGCTACCGCGCCTGGCGCATTGTGCAGGCACGCCGACAGGCGGCCAAGGTCATGCAGAGCCTGGCCGCAGAGACCGCCCCGGACCCTGCCAGTGTGGCCACCAGCGAAGAGCTGGCGGCGCTGCGCCAGCGCATGGACGAGGCCCTGGCCCTGCTGAAGAAAGCTCGCCTGGGCGGTGACGAACGGCGCAACCTGTACCAGCTGCCGTGGTACGTGATCATCGGCCCGCCCGGCTCGGGCAAGACCACCGCGCTGGTCAATTCGGGCCTGCACTTCCCGCTGGCCGCGCAACTGGGCGAGGGTGCCATCCGTGGTGTCGGCGGCACGCGCAACTGCGACTGGTGGTTCACCGACCAGGCCGTGCTGCTCGACACCGCCGGCCGCTACACCACCCAGGACAGCCACGCCCAGGTCGACAAGGCGGCCTGGCTGGGCTTTCTCGACCTGCTCAAGACCCAGCGCTCGCGCCGCCCGATCGACGGCGCGTTCATCGCCATCAGCCTGTCCGACCTGCTGCTGGGCAGCGATGCCGAGCGCGCCGCGCATGCCGCGGCGATCCGTGCGCGCATCCAGGAACTGTACAGCCAGCTGGGTGTGCGCTTCCCCGTGTACCTGATGCTGACCAAGCTCGACCTGGTGCCGGGCTTCATGGAGTTCTTCGACAACCTGGGCAAGGACGAGCGTGCCCAGGTGTGGGGCATGACGTTCCCGCTGGACACCCTCGAACAGGGCGGTGACGGCCCGTTGGCACAGTTCGACAACGAGTTCGGGTTGCTCGAACAGCGCCTCGGCGAGCGCCTGGTCGAACGCCTGCAACAGGAACGCGACCCGGCCCGGCGCGACCTGATCTACGGCTTCGTGCAGCAGTTCGCCGCCCTGCGTGGCAACCTCAAGCTGTTCCTCGACGGCATCTTCAAGCCCAACGCCTTCGAGGCGCGGGCGTTGCTGCGCGGTGTGTACTTCACCAGCGGCACCCAGGAAGGCAGCCCGATCGACCGGTTGATCGGCAGCATGGCCCAGAGCATGGGCCTGGACCGTGCGCACCTGGCACGCCAGAGCGGTAGCGGGCGCAGCTATTTCATCGAGCGGCTGTTCACCGCGGTGGCCTTCGCCGAGCGCGGCCTGGTTGGCAGCAACCCCAAGGTGGAGCAGCGGCGCCGCTGGATCGCCCGGGGCGCGCTGGCCCTGAGCGTGGCTCTGGTGCTGTTGGTCGGCACCTTGTGGACCCTCAGTTACCGCGCCAACCAGCAATACATCGCCGAGGTCGACAGCCGCCTGCAGCCGCTGGGCAAAAGCGTGCAAGGCCTGAGCCCCGCGCAGCGCAACGTGGTCGACGTGCTGCCGTTGCTCAACGCCGTGCGCCACCTGGCCGACGACCCACCCAGCTGGGCCGAGGGCCTGGGCCTGTACCAGGGCGACATGCTCGAAAGCGAATCGCAGAGCCTGTACCGCAAGCTGCTCATCGCCATCTTCGCCCCGCGCCTGGTCACCCGCATCGAGGAGCAGCTGTATGCCGGCGGGCCCTCCGATTACCTTTACGAAGGCCTCAAGGCCTACCTGATGCTGGCCGATGCCGAGCACTACGACCCGGACTTCATCAAGGCCTGGATCACCCTCGACTGGGAGCGCCAGTTGCCTCGCGACCTGGCGCCTGACCTGCGTCAGGCCCTGGAGCAGCACCTGGCGGCGCTGTTCGAGAAACGCCCGCCGAATGCACGCCTGGACCAGCGCCTGATCGACGATACCCGTCGCCAGTTGCAGCAACTGCCGGTAGCCCAGCGGGTGTACGACCGGGTCAAGCGCCAGAAGCTGCCCAGCGGGGTCGACGACTTCCGCGTCAGCGACGCTGCCGGGCGCGATGCCGCCCTGGTGTTTCGCTTCAAGAGCGGCAAGCCGCTGAGCGAGCCGCTGCCGGGGCTGTTCACCGTGCAGGGCTACCGCCAGGTATTCCTCGCCGCCAGCCTGGCGCAGAGCACCACCCTGGCCGAGGAACGCTGGGTACTGGGCCGCGCGCCGGGCGAGGCGGGCGATGCCCGACGCCTGGCCGACGATGTGCAGCAGCTCTACTACCAGGATTACATCCGTCATTGGGATGCCCTGCTCGACGACCTGGACTTCGTGCCGATCACCAGTGTCGGCCAGGCTGCTGACGTGTTGCGCGTGTTGTCCGGGCCGACCTCGCCGATGAAGCAGTTGCTGCAGGCGGCGGCCCGTGAAACCAACCTGGCGCAGCCGACCACCCTCGACAAGGCCCAGGACAAGGCCCAGCAGGCCGGTGTCGACCAGCTGCGCCAGCGCCTTGGCGGGCTGCTCGGCGACGCGCCGCTGCCGGTCGACAGCCCCGCTGCACGCACGCAGGACCCGGTGACCGCGCACTTCGCCGAGCTGGCCACGCTGGTCGGCAGCGGCGAAGGCCAGCCCGCCGCCATCGACGGCTTGCTCACCGACCTCAATGCGCTCTACGTGCAGGTCAGCGCCATGGTCGGGGCCAGCGGCGACGCCTTGCTCGGCGAGGCCAAGAACCAGGCCCAGGCCGCGGCGCAACGGGTGGCCCTGGGCGCGGCACGCCAGCCCAAGGTGGTGCAGAACCTGGTCAGCTCGGTACTTGGCTCGACCCACGGTATCGTCATGGGCGGGGTGCGCAACCAGCTCAATGCCGCCTGGGCCAGCGAAGTGCTGAATGTCTACCGCCAGTCGCTCAGTGGCCGCTACCCGCTGGTGGCCGGCAGTGCGCGTGACGCCACGCTGGAAGACTTCGGCCAGTTCTTCGGCGTCGGCGGGGTGATGGACAACTACTTCCGCAAGTACCTGCAACCCTACGTCAATACCTCCAGCACACCGTGGAGCTGGCAGCCGGGCGCGGCGCAGAAGCTGGGCATCGGCAGCAACGTGCTGTACACCTTCCAGCGCGCGGCGACCATCCGCGATGCCTTCTTCCGCAGCGGCAACGGCCTGCAGCCAAGCGTGCGGTTCGAACTCAAGCCGGTGGCGATGGACGCGAGCATCACCCAGTTCCTGCTCGACCTCGACGGCCAGCAAGTCAGTTACGACCACGGCCCGAGCCGCCCGGTGGCGCTGCAGTGGCCCAACCCCAACAGCATCGGCGTGGTCCGCCTGTCGATCGCGCCGCCCGCGGCCAGCGGCCGTTCGGGGCTGACGGTGGAAGGCCCATGGGCGTGGTTCCGCCTGCTCGACCAGTCCGACCTGGTGGCCGGCAGCTCGCCAGAGCGCTTCAACCTGCGCTTGCGCGTGGATGGCGCCAGCGTGTCCTACGAGCTGCGCGCCAGCAGTGCCTTCAACCCGTTCCGCAGCCGAGTGGTCAGCGGTTTCAGCCTGCCGGAGCATCTGTGAACGACGTCGGTTTCTACGGAAAACTGGCCTGCCGCGGCGACTTCGTCAGCCGCGGCTTGCCGCAGACCTTCATCCAGCCCTGGGACCAGTGGCTGGCCGCCGGTATCCAGGCCAGCCAGCAGGCGCTTGGCGAGGGCTGGCTACAGGCCTACCTGGTCAGCCCGTTGTGGCGCTTTGCCCTGGCACCCGGGGTGTGTGGCCCGGAGGCGGTGGTCGGCGTACTGATGCCGAGCATCGACCGGGTCGGGCGCTATTTTCCGCTGAGCGTGGCGCAGGTACTGGAACCCGGCGTGGCGCTCGCAGGCATCGTCGGCGGTGCCGATGACTGGTTCGAAGCGGTCGAGGCGGCGTTGCTGGGCACGCTTGACGCGGATGCGTCGTTCGAGCGTTTCGAGGCGGCCTTGCAGCCGTTCAGCCAGGCCAGGCCGCTGTTGCAGGGGCCCCGGGTGACCGTGGGCGGGTTGCAGCGGCTGGACGGCGTTACCCCGCAGGGCCGGGCACTGGCCCTGGCCGAATGCGCCTGCCAAGGCATGAGCCTGTGGTGGGGGCAGGGCAGCGAGCGAATCGCCCCTGGCCTGCTGCGTAGCCAGGGCCTGCCGCGCAGCGACCAGTTCGCCGCGTTCCTGCTCGGCAGCGAGGCGCAACCCGCATGAACCGTGTGCACTACAGCGCGGCCAGCTACAGCCATGTGGGCATGGTTCGCAAGATCAACGAAGACGCCTGCCTGGAGTTGACCTGGGATGGCCTGTGGGCCGTTGCCGATGGCATGGGCGGGCACGCCGCCGGTGACTACGTGAGCAGCCTGGCGGTGGACAGCCTGCGCCAGTTGCCGCTCATCGATGGGCTGGAGGATTTCGCCCAGGCCTTGCGCGACACCCTGGCCCGGGTCAACCGCGTGGTGCGTGAGGAAACCCTGCGCCGGGGCGTGGCGATGATGGGCAGCACGGTGGTGCTGCTGGCCGCACGCGGCGACCGGGCCGTGGGCTTGTGGGCCGGTGACAGCCGCCTGTATCGCCTGCGCGATGGCCGCATCGAACGCCTGTCGCATGACCACAGCTATGTCCAGGAATTGCAGGACAGCGGCCTGCTCAACGAGGCCGAAGCGCGGGTGCACCCGCGCGGCAACATCGTCACCCGCGCCATCGGCGTGGAGGACCAGCTCGAACTGCAGGCGGTGAACGTGCAGGTACAGCCCGGCGATACCTACCTGCTGTGCAGCGACGGCTTGAACAAGACTGCCGAAGACCACGAGATCGCCGACGTGCTCGGCCACGCCGACCCCTACCAGGTGGTCCGCAGCCTGGTGCACCTGGGGCTGACCCGTGGCGCCCCCGACAACATTACCGCCGTGGTGGTGAAGGCGAATTGAAGAGCACCCTGAACATGCAGATCCCCGGATTCGACATCGACAGCGAGATTGGCCAGGGCGCCATGGCCAGTGTCTACCTGGCGACCCAGCGCTCGCTGCAGCGCAAGGTGGCGCTGAAGGTGATGGCCGCGAGCCTTGCCGCCGACCCTACCTTCTGCGAGCGCTTCCTGCGCGAAGGGCGCACCCTGGCGCGGTTGGCGCATCCGCACATTGCCACCATCCACGACATCGGTAATGTCGGCGAGCTGTACTACATGGCCATGGAGTACCTGCCCAGCGGGACCCTCAAGGAGCGCATCGCTGCCGGGCTTACCCCTGAGCAGGGCTTGCTGTACGTGCGGCAGATCGCCCAGGCGCTGGGCTATGCCCACGCCCAGGGGCTGGTGCACCGCGACGTGAAACCGGCCAACATCCTGTTCCGTGCCGACGGCACGGCGGTGCTCTCCGACTTCGGCATCGCCAAGTCGCTGGATGACCGCACCCAGTTCACCCAGGCCGGCTTCGCCGTCGGCACCCCCAGCTACATGAGCCCGGAGCAGGCGCGGGGCATGGACATCGATGGCCGCGCCGACCTCTATGCGCTCGGGGTGGTGCTGTACGAGATCCTCGTCGGCGAGCTGCCCTACCGGGGCACCGATGCCTTGTCGACTGCGCTGGCCCACCTGACCGAGCCGTTGCCGGAACTGCCCATCGAGCATGGGCGCTATCAGGACATCCTGCGCGGGCTGCTGGCCAAGGACCCTGAGCAACGCTTCGCCGATGCCGCGGCGTTGCTGGCTGCACTCGACCGCCTGCCAGCCGACAGCGCGGACAGCACGGTGATCCGGCCATTGCCGGTCGCGCTGCCGGGCAAGGCCGAGCTGGGTGGGCTGACACCGGTGTCCATCGATATCCCGCAGGCCACGGCCAAGCCGGTCGCCGCACCTGCACCTGCACCTGCGCCAAAGCCGCAGCCGACCCGGCCCGCTGCGCCGCCGCAACCCGCCTCGGGCAAGCCGGCCAAGGCCATACTGGCCGTGGCCATTGCCGCAGCGCTGGGCCTGGGCGCGACCTTCTTCTGGTTGCGCTCTGGCAATGAGCAACCGGTTGCGCAACCACCGCTGGCGCAAACCGCGAGCGACCCGCTGGCGCCGACCGCGCCGCCACCAACTGCCAGCGAAGACGGCCGGCCGTTGTTGATGCCAGGCAAGAAGACCCTGTTCCAACGCGTGCTGAGCAAGCCCGAAGCGCAATTGCTGGCCCAGCCCGGCGACGGCGCGGGTGAGCCGCTGCCGGCGTTCTCGGTGCTGTACGTGTACCAGCGCAAGGACATCGACGGCCAGCTCTGGCTGGAAGTGGGTGCCTCCAGCAGCGGCCAGCGCGACGGCTGGTTGCCGGCGGCACAAACCAGCGACTGGAAGCAAAGCCTGGTGCTGAAATTCACCGAGCGTTCCGGCCGTTCGCCAGTGATGTTCATGCGCCAGGCCGAAGACCTGCAGCAACTGCTCGACGACACCGGCAAGGCCCGCGCCGACCTGCTCAAGGCGCAGAACCAGCCCGACCAGGTACCCCAGGTGCTGGCCCTGGAGCCGGCCGCCAGCGCGGTGCCACAGAACCAGTTCTACCTGATGCCGATCTTCGACTACCGGGAAAGCTTCGGCGCCGACGGCCAGCCGGTGCAGTTGCTCAATGTCGCTTCCATCGACCCTGGCGGCAGCGCCCGCAGCCAGGCGGCCACGGCCGCCGGCGCGGCGGTGGCGACGGACAACCGCTTCCGTACCGGCATCGTCCTGGTGGTTGACACTTCGGTATCGATGCAACCCTACATCGACCGCGTGCGCCAGGTGGTCAGCGAACTGCAGGCGCAACTGGCCGCACGCGGCGAACTGGACAACGTCAGCTTCGGCCTGGTGGGCTTTCGCAACAGCGTCAAGCGCACACCGGGCCTGGACTACCTGAGCAAGACCCTGGTCAGCCTGGAGGAGGGCCGCGACCCGGCGCGCTTCCTCAAGGCCGCGTCGCAGGTCAAGGCCACCAGTGTTTCCAGCCACTCGTTCAATGAGGATGCCTTTGCCGGGGTGATGCAGGCCGTGGAAGGCATGGACTGGTCGGGCTATGGCGGGCGCATCGTCCTGCTGGTCAGCGATGCTGGCGCGCTGCGCAAGAACGACCCGTACAGCAGCACCCAGATGAACGAGGCCGAAGTTCGCCAGGCCGCGCTGAGCAAGCAGATCAAGATCTACGCCCTGCACCTGCGCACCCCCGCCGGGGTGAACAACCATGGCTCGGCCGAAAGCCAGTACCGCGTGCTCACCGCCGACAGCAACCCGCAGATCGGCGACCTGTACGTGGGCGTGCCGGGCGGCGATGTGGGCGCGTTTGGCGAGCGCGTGCGCGAGATCGGCTCGACCTTCGCCGAGCTGGCGCACCAGGTGCGTGAACAACAGCCACAGCCAGTACCGCAGTTGGCCACGGGCGCGAGCCTGGCGGCCAAGTCGCAGGCGATCGGCTACGCCATGCACATGGACTTCCTCGGCCGGCACGCTGCCAGCCAGGCGCCGCAGCTGGTCAGCGCCTGGGCCGCCGACCGCGACCTGACCAACCCGGCACTGCCGAGCCTGCAGGTGTGCGTGATGCTGACCAAGTTGCAGCTCAATGACCTGCAGCAGTCGCTGAAGCTGATCGTCGACGCCGCACGCAAGACCCGCAGTTCGCCCGGTGATTTCTTCAACGAGATCGCCAGCGCCAGTGCCTACATGAGCCGCGATCCGGGGGCCTTGCGCAAAGGCGCCAACCTGGCCCAGGGCGGGGTGCTGGGCGAATACCTCGAAGGCCTGCCATACCGCAGCAAGTCGCTGAGCATGACCGAGGACCTGTGGTTGTCGCTGTCGGTGGCCGAACAAGAGGACTTCATCGACGAACTGGACTCGAAGATCCGCCTGTACGAAACCTTCCACAACGACATGGCCAACTGGGTGCGCTTCGGCAAGGCCGAGCCGGGCGACGCCCTGTACCGTGTACCACTGTCGACGCTGCCGTGATGATCAGCCTGCACGGGGTGCGCAAGACGCGCGGGCAGGGTGCCCAGCGCTACAGCCTGCAGATCGACCGGCTGCAGTTGGCGGCTGGGGCACGGGTGGCGCTGGTCGGCCCCAGCGGCTGTGGCAAGAGTACCTTGCTCGACCTGCTGGCGCTGGTGCTGGCGCCGGATGCCGCCGAGGGTTTCGTCTTTGCTGGCGCCGATGTGGCTGGCCTGTGGCGCCAGCGCCGTCTCGACCAGCTGGCGGCGCTGCGCAGCCGCCAGCTGGGCTATGTGCTGCAGGCCGGCGGCTTGCTCGGCTTCCTCGATGTGCGTGGCAATATCCGCCTGCCGCGGCAGCTGTTGGGGTTGGGCGAGGACGGCAGCGTCGAACGCCTGGCCGAGGCGCTGGATGTGCATGACCAGCTGGCCAAGAAGCCTGCCGCGTTGTCGCTGGGGCAACGCCAGCGGGTCAGCTGCGCCCGGGCCTTGGCGCATGCGCCGGCGTTGCTGCTGGCCGACGAGCCTACCGCGGCGCTGGACCCGGTGAACGCCGAGCGGGTCATGCAGTTGCTGCTGCGCGAGGCCCAGGCGCGCCAGGTAACCTGCGTGCTTGCCACCCATGACGAAGCGCTGGCGCGCCGGGCCGGGCTGGACGTGCTGCGCATGGCCTGCCGGCGCGATGCCGACGGCGGCGTCACCGCCAGCTTGGTGCAGGCCGTCTGATGCGCCCGTGGCTGATCGCCGGCCTGGCCTGGCAGGATTACCGCAACGATGCGCGGCTGTCGGCGTGCAGCGTGCTGGCGCTGGTTGCGGTGATCGCCCCCTTGCTGGTGCTGTTCGGGCTCAAGTTCGGCCTGGTCGGCAGCCTGACCGAGCGGCTGCAACGCGACCCGAGTGTGCGCGAAATCATTCCCCTGGGCGGTGGCCGTTTCCATGCCGATTTCATCCAGGCCCTGGCCCAGCGACCGGACGTTGCCTTCGCCATTGCGCGCACCCGGCAGATCGCTGCCACCGCCGAGCTGTTGCTGCCTGCCCAAGGGCGCGCGGTGACCGTCGAGATGCTGCCAACCGCTGCCGGTGACCCGTTGCTGCAACAGGTGCCGCCACCGCAGGGCCTGCAACAGGTGGTATTGAGTTTTACCGCTGCCGAAAAGCTCGGTGCCGCTGCCGGTGATGAGTTGCAGGCCAGCTTCAGCCGCCAGCAGGCCGGCCAGCTGCAGTGGCGCCAGACGCGCCTGCAGGTGGCCGCGGTGCTGCCGCTGGCGGCGTTCGAGCGCGATGGCCTGTTCGCTTCGCTGGCCCTGCTCGAAGCGGTCGAGGATTACCGCGACGGGCGCGCTGTGCCGGCGCTGGGCTGGCCGGGCGAGGCCGCAGGCAGCGATGCTGGGCGGATCTACCCGGCGTTTCGCCTGTATGCCCGGGGGCTGGCCGATGTCGAACCGCTACGCGCCTATTTTGCCGAACGCAAATGGCTGGTATCGACCCAGGCGGCGCAGATCGCCCAGGTGCAGGCCCTCAGCCGCAACCTCGACCTGGTGTTCTGGATCATCACCAGCCTGGCCGTGGCCGGCGCCGTGGCTGCCATCGCCGCTGGCGCAGTGGCGGCAGTCCAGCGCAAGCAGCGCGAGCTGGCGGTGCTGCGCCTGCTGGGGTTCGGTACGGCCGCGCTGCTGCTGTTCGTGGTGCTGCAGGCGCTGTACAGCGGCTTGCTGGCGGCGGCCGTTGCCGGCGGCCTGTACCTGCTGGCCGAGCAGGGCCTCAACCGGATCTTCACCCAGGTGCCCGGCGAGTACGCCAGCCACCTGTTGCCGATGCATTACTTCGTTGCGTTGTCTGCGGTGCTGCTGGCCAGCGCCGCCGCTGCTGCCGTGGGCGGCTGGCGGGTGACGCGCATCGATGCCAGCCAAGGAATCCGTGATGTCTGAACTTCGCCTCGGGGCTGCGGCCCTGCTTCTGACCACGCTGGGCCTGGCGGCCTGTTCGCCGGGCGCCGAGGAGCTGCCGGCCAAGCCGGCCAAGCCAGTCGACACCGCTGCGGCCAGCGCCCCGGCAGCGGCGGTGGATACCAGCAAGCTGGACAACCCCAAGCCCTTGCCCGGTGACGTCAGCCTGCCGCTGCCGTGCGGCGGCGAGCTGGTGCTGCGCAGCGTCTACGTACTGGCCCAGGGCAGCCTGGACGACCGCGAGATCAACCTTGGCTACCCGTTCAGCGAAGGCGAGGCCGGCTACCAGCAGTCGTTCATTTCCGGTTACCGGCGTGACTTCATCAATGGCCAGTTCAGCCTTCAGGACCTGTCGCCCGAGTGGCAGAAGGCGGTCGCCCCCAGCCTGCCCAAGCTCGACCAGGCCGGCCCGCTCAAGCCAATGATGTATTTCATTGGCAAGTACGAGGTCAGCGTCCGCCAGTATGCCCAGGTAATGGCCCAGGCCCAGTCGCTGGCCAGCGGCGAGGCGGCGCCGGCCTGCCAGCCCGAGACCTCGGCGGCCGGGCGCCTGCCCAAGGTCAAGCTGTCGCGCTTCGAGGCCGAACGCTTTGTCGCGGTCTACAGTGCCTGGCTGCTCAAGTATCACCGCGACCTGCTGCCGGTCAGTGGCCGGGGCAGCAAGGCCGAGGACGGCGGGATCGGTTTCGTGCGCCTGCCCACTGAAGTGGAGTGGGAGTTCGCTGCCCGTGGCGGTTCTGCGGTAAGCCGCCAGGAACTCGAAGGGCGGCTGTTCCCGCGCAAGGTCCAGGGCAGTGACAGCGACGGGCCGCTCAGCGACTGGGCGGTGTACAACCAGGTGGCTGGCGGCAGCGGCCAGGCGGCACGGCTGATGCCGATCGGCACCCGGCTGCCGAACCCGCTGGGGCTGTTCGATGTGATCGGCAATGCTGCGGAAATGGTCCAGGAGTCGTTCCAGCTGGTGCACGCTGGGCGCCTGCAGGGCGCCTATGGCGGCTTCGTGGTCAAGGGCGGCAACTACCTGGAAGGCGAGGGCACGCTGTTCACCGGCATGCGCCGCGAGTACCCGCTGTTTGGTGCTGACGGTACCGAGCAGCGCAACGAGACCACCGGCTTCCGGGTCGCCATCGGGGCCCTGTCGGCGCCCCGTTCGCGTTACCAGGAACTGTTCGAGCAGTGGCAGAAGCAAGGGCGCCTGGCCAGCCTGACCGACGACATCGATGCCGCCGAGGACCCGACCAAGCGCCTGGACAGCCTCATCGCCGCCACCACCGACCCGCGCCAGCAGGCCGAGCTGGGGCTGGTCAACGAAGAGCTCAAGCGCAGCGTGTCGCTGATCGGCCGCCAGCGCGAAGAGGCGGCCGGCAACCTGATCCAGTCCGCCGCCCTGGTGGCCGAGACCATCAACAACTACAACATCCGCCTGACCAACCTGCGCAACACCCAGGCCGAGGCCCAGGCGCGTGGCGACCAGACCAGCGTGCGCATGTATGCCGCGGCCATCAGCAACGGCCGCGCTGCGCTCGATGGCGCGGTGGCGATCTACATCGACAACCTGGCCAGCGGCACGCGCTACACCGATGCGGTGATCCAGGCGCAGTTCCAGCGGGTCAAGGAAGAACTCAATCGCAAGCCGGTCCTGGGCCAGAGCCTGGTGAGCCGCGCGACCCTGTTCGTTCGCCACGTTGGGGAGTACCGCCAGAACCGGCGGGCCGACCCGGCGACGATCCTCAAGGAGCTCCTGGCATCGGCCGCCGCGCGGCCTTCGTAGTGGCTTCTGCCTGACGCAAGCGCGGGGTGGCATGAGGCCCCCCGTTTTAACCACCCACGTGAGAGAGTGACATGTTCAAGACCATCTTCACGGCTTCCCATGCCCGTTCCGCCCTGCTGCTCGCCGCAGGTTTCAGCACTGTCCTGATGGCGGGCTGCTCCAGCTCACCCGTGTCCAAGGTGGGTGCCACGACCAAGGTCGAGTACTACCCGAGCTGCTACGAGCCCGTGCAGCACCTGCGTGCCACCGACGGCGACATGACCCGCTCGGTAGCGACCGGCGCCGTCATCGGTGCCCTCGGCGGTGCCCTGACCGGTGCCTTGGTCGACGGCGACAACCGCGGCCGCAACGCCGCCATCGGTGCGGCGGGCGGTGCCCTGGTGGGCGGCGCGGCCGGTTACTACACCGAGCGCCAGAAGCAGATCAGCGACGACAAGCAGCGCATTGCCTCGTACGCCACCGACATCGACAAGAGCGCTGCCGACCTGGACCGCACCACGGCCTATGCCAAGGCTTCGCAGAGCTGCTACCAGCGTGAATTCACCAGCCTGATCGAAGGCCGCAAGGCCAACCGCATCAACGACACCGAAGGGCGCAAGCGCCTGGCCGAGATCGTCTCCGGCCTGCAGGAGTCGAACAAGCTGCTGGCCACCGTCAACGGCCGCGTCGCGGAAAACCTCGACAACTACACCCAGGCCTACGAGCAGGACCTCAAGCAGGTGGGTGTGGCCCGTACTGACGTAGCGACCGTGGCTGAACCGCCGAAGACCACCACTGGCAAGAAGAAGACCCAGGCCGTCAAGGTGAACCAGAACGTGCCGCAAGAGGCGGTCGCCACCGAGAAGACCCTGCAGAAGGCCACGACCAAGAAAGCCGAGGCCCAGCAGGTGGCCAATGCTGGCGTCGACCAGGTCAACAAGATGTGCCGCAGCCCCGACATGGGTGACTGGGCGCCGGTGCCTTGCCCGAACGTGTAACCCACGCTCCGTTGCGCTTGCGCCGGTGCACGTGCCGCCCCAGGCAGGTCGCCTGACCTGCACGGGGCGTGCGTGGGCCGGCGCAGCGGCTTTTCGAACCAAGGAGAGTTGTCGTGACCGACCTGATGTCCGGCGTGCTCGGCGGCTACCAGCAGCAAATGGCCCGCCAGCGGCTGCTGTTGACCGTCGACCAGCAGAAGTTGTTCAGGGCCATTGATTCCGACCCGGGTATCGTTGGCGCGGGTGTTGTCTACATCGATGCCCAGTACAACGTGATCGTCCTGCGCGAATTCAAGCCGATCTGCAGCATCGCGCCCAAGCGCGTGATTTTGCAGGAGGCGCCACCTTACAAGTCACCTGAACAGTTCATGACCCAGCTGCAGACCGGTGCTCGTGAGCGCAAGGTGATGGCAGAGGCCGTGAACGCCAGTTTGAGCTGCCTGTCGGCCTACCTGGGTTGGGTCGTCATGTTCAGCGGCACCATTGCCGTACCTTTCACTGGCGGCGCCAGCATGGTGTTGACGGCGGTCGGTTATGCCGCCGCAGCGGCAGGGACCGGGCAGTGCATGATGGGCGGGTACAGGGTGTTCAACGAAGTGTTCGACCCTGGGCAGAACGACTGGCTCGACAGTAATGACACGGTGCAGACGGTAATGAGCATCCTCGACGGCGTAGCGCTGGCCGGTGTGGGCGCATCGAGCCTGAACACCGTGCGTTTCCTGCAGGCACGCAAAGCGGCGACCGGCAAGGGCTGGAGAGAGCTGTTCCAGAGCCTGTCGCGGCAGCAGCGCAAGGCCCTGGCCGAGGAACTTCTGCAGATCAAGCACCCGTCGCTCACCGCCAAGCAGCTGAAGCTGAAGCAGGCGGCGGGTACCGCGATCAAGCGTTTCACCCCCACCCAAATCCAGCACGCCACGCGTACCTTGATCAAGGACTCGATTGGCGGCTTGTCGGGTTTTGCCAGCAGTAGCTTCGTGCAGTCGGTTGCCGTGGGGCTTTACGAGGAAATTGACGAATGACCCATGGCCAGGAACTGCAAGCATTCCTTTCCCGTTATTTCGGCGTGTTCATTGCCGAGTTTTTCTTTTCCTGCATGGCGCTGGGCGGCACCGTCTCGCTGGTGTTCTCCACCTATATGCGCAGTTCAGACCCTGAACTCTCGGTGATGGTGCTGGCGGCAGCCGGTGTAGTGAGCGCCGCCTCGCATATCGCCATGGTGCGTGGCTTTGCCTGGGGCGTGCGCGGTGTGATCGGCATCCTCGTGGTTGCCTTGCTCGCCGCATTGCCCAGCTACGGTTATCGTCCGCACATGGGGGGGTATATTTCCGTCCTGGTGTTCGGTTTGCTGGCTCTGCTGATCATCAACAGCCAGCGTTACCGCGAGATGCGCGTGCGCCTGGTGGAGTATCGGGACATCCGTAAATTCAACCGTCGCGCGGCTAAAACCTCTAAATGACACCTTTCTCTGATGTAACGAGGGGATCGGGATGAATCTGCGCCGAAAGCGTACCTGGCTCGGTGGTTTGCTATTGCCCTTGCTCGTTGCCTGCAACGGGCACAAGGTCGAGCGCGTGGTGGTTTATGAGAACAACGTCCATCACTGGCGCATCGAGCACGTGGTGGAGCAGAACTGGCCGGTGGGGCCTCGCCAGTATTATCAGGTGTTTCTCAAGGACCGCCTGCTGATCCTGCCGGCCAATGTGTTCAACGACGAGCGCGACATTAGTGAGTTCGTTGCTGCGGGCGGTTTCGACATCAGCAACTGGCGCAACGACACGATCATCGTGGCTTTCGAGAACGTGCAAAAGCGCGAAGGTGGCAACGAGCATTTTGTCCGCTCGCTGATGATCACCCCGGAGTACAAGGAAGGAGAGGTGATACTGACCGACATGGCGACCCATATGCAGATCGTGGTGCAGCGGGTCGAGCCGGTTGGTGAAGGGAAGTAGCAGGGCGGTGGTGTTGTAGGCAGGCAAATGAACTAGCTGTGGGTGTCACCGGCATTTGTGGGCGCGGGCAAGCCCGCGAAGCAGGCGACGCGGTGCATGGCACCGGCTGTGCCGGTGTTCGCGGCCACGGCCGCTCCCACAGGTCCAAGCATGAGCCTGAGCCCGCGCAGTACCTGTGGGAGCGGGCAAGCCCGCGAAACAGACGACATGGTGCATGGCACCGGCTGCGCCGGTGTTCGCGGCCACGGCCGCTCCCACAGGTACAGCGTGAACTCAAAGCCAGCGCATTACCTGTGGGAGCGGGCAAGCCCGCGAAGCAGGCGACGCGGTGCATGGCACCGGCTGTGCCGGTGTTCGCGGCCACGGCCGCTCCCACAGGTACAGCGTGAACTCAAAGCCAGCGCAGTACCTGTGGGAGCGGGCAAGCCCGCGAAACAGGCGACGCGGGGCAGGGCACCGGCTGTGCCGGTGTTCGCGGCCACGGCCGCTCCACAGGTCCAAGCATGAGCCTGAGCCCGCGCATTACCTGTGGGAGCGGGCAAGCCCGCGAAACAGACGACGCGGTGGATGGCACCGGCTGCGCCGGTAATCGCGGCTGAAGCCGCTCCTACAGGTACGGCGTCAGCTTGAAGCGGCGCACCTCACTCATGTAGGAGCGGATTTATCCGCGAAGCAGGCGGCGCGGTGGATCCAGGCGAAAAAAAGGCTGCCAATCGGCAGCCTTCTCTATGCTTCGCCCGAACTATCAGTCCCAGCTCAACGCCCCACCAGTCTGATACTCGATCACACGGGTCTCGAAGAAGTTCTTCTCTTTCTTCAAGTCCATGATCTCGCTCATCCACGGGAACGGGTTGGTAGTCCCCGGGTACTCTTCCTTCAGGCCAATCTGGGTCAGGCGACGGTTGGCGATGAACTTGAGGTAGTCCTCCATCATCGCCGCGTTCATGCCCAGCACGCCGCGTGGCATGGTGTCACGGGCGTATTCGATCTCCAGCTGGGTCCCTTGCAGGATCATCTGGGTCGCTTCTTCCTTCATCGCCGCGTCCCACAGGTGCGGGTTCTCGATCTTGATCTGGTTGATCACGTCGATACCGAAGTTCAGGTGCATCGACTCGTCACGCAGGATGTACTGGAACTGCTCGGCGACGCCGGTCATCTTGTTGCGGCGGCCCATGGACAGGATCTGGGTGAAGCCGCAGTAGAAGAAGATGCCTTCCAGCACGCAGTAGTAGGCGATCAGGTTGCGCAGCAGCTCCTTGTCGGTTTCGACGGTGCCGGTGTTGAATTCCGGGTCGGAGATGGCGCGGGTGTACTTCAGGCCCCAGGCGGCTTTCTTCGCCACCGACGGGATCTCGTGGTACATGTTGAAGATCTCGCCTTCATCCATGCCCAGCGACTCGATGCAGTACTGGTAGGCGTGGGTGTGGATCGCCTCTTCGAAGGCCTGGCGCAGGATGTACTGGCGGCACTCCGGGTTGGTGATCAGGCGGTACACGGCCAGGGCCAGGTTGTTGGCCACCAGCGAGTCGGCGGTGGAGAAGAAGCCGAGGTTGCGCATGACGATGCGACGCTCGTCTTCGGTCAGGCCGTCCATGCTCTTCCACAGGGCGATGTCGGCGGTCATGTTGACCTCTTGCGGCATCCAGTGGTTGGCGCAGCCGTCCAGGTACTTCTGCCAGGCCCAGTCGTACTTGAACGGGACCAGCTGGTTGAGGTCGGCGCGGCAGTTGATCATGCGCTTTTCGTCAACGCGAACGCGGGCGCTAGAGCCTTCCAGCTCGGCCAGGCCTTCGGCGATGTCGAGGTCGTTCAGGGCAGCCTTGGCGCGCTTGACCGCGTCGGAGTCGTCGGCACTGGCGGCACGGGCTTCCAGGGCAGCGGCACCACCGGCGCTGTCGAGCTTGTCGAGGGTGGCAGCGGCAGCGGCCTGCGCAGGGGTATTGCCTTTGGCGGCGACTTCGCCGTCTTCCTTGTCGAATTCGTCCCAGCTCAGCATGGTTTGGCTCCTGCTTGAGGGTTGCCCGGGGGCAACCGGTTGGATGTTAAGAATGTGATGCCTGACGCAAGGCCGTTACGGCGAATGGACAGCTCGAGAGGCTGACTCTCGTTACATCGGGTGTGTTCTGGCTTGTACCTGGCCAGGCCTCTCGGAGGGGCCAGGGACAATTGATGGGTGCCCTTTTCAGAGGGGGCGCAGTATACCGGAATTCGCCTTCGATCGGGACGCGTGTCTGGCGGGCGAGGGTAACTTTTTCGACCGGTCTGGCGTGCATCCGTTCAGCAAGCGGGTGTCATTGGGTACGTGGAGGAAGTGTAGCGGCAAAATGTGAGTGGCACTATATGTTGTGCCTATTTATTTGCCTGGCACAGGATGTGGGGTTGGCGCGATCTTTGTAGGAGCGGCCTTGTGTCGCGACAAGGCCGCAAGGCGGCCCCGAAGTTCGTGCGGCGGAGCTGCCATCCCGGGGCGCTTCGCACCCCATCGCGACACAAGGTCGCTCCTGCATTGGCTGTGTTAACTGCGAGGGTTATGCAGCGTTTCGACAATGTGCGTCTTGGGATGCTTGCGGGCCTGTTCCACCGAAGTGAAGCGGCCGGTTTCGGCATTGCGGCCGATCTTGCGAGTTGCCACTTTTTTCCGCGCCATGGGTTACGTCCTTTTTGAGTGGTCCTGTTCTTTTACCGAACCGCGCGAACGCAGGGCAAAGGGCAAGGTTTCTTCGGGACGCGGATACAAAAATGCCGCGCGGGGCACCGGTAGGCACCCCGCGCGGCACTCAGGCCTTACTGGCAGGCTTCGCAGTCAGGCTCGTCGATCGCGCAGGCCTTCGGCACTGGCGCAGGGCCGGCTGCCTGGACCGGGGCGCTGTCGCCACCGCTGGAAACGGCGTTGAGCTTGCCGGTGTTGATGGTCGACTTTTCGGTGCTGGTCGCGGCCAGGGCACGGAGGTAGTAGGTGGTCTTCAGACCACGGTACCAGGCCATGCGGTAGGTCACGTCCAGCTTCTTGCCCGAAGCGCCGGCGATGTACAGGTTCAGCGACTGAGCCTGGTCGATCCACTTCTGGCGACGCGAGGCGGCATCGACGATCCACTTGGTCTCGACTTCGAACGCGGTGGCGTACAGGTCCTTCAGCTCTTGCGGGATACGCTCGATCTGCTGCACCGAACCGTCGTAGTACTTCAGGTCGTTGATCATCACCGAGTCCCACAGGCCACGGGCCTTCAGGTCGCGGACCAGGTACGGGTTGATCACGGTGAACTCGCCCGACAGGTTCGATTTCACGTACAGGTTCTGGTAGGTCGGCTCGATCGACTGCGACACGCCGGTAATGTTGGCGATGGTCGCGGTCGGCGCGATGGCCATGATGTTCGAGTTACGAATACCTTTCTTGACGCGCTCGCGTACCGGGCCCCAGTCCAGGGACTCTTCCAGGTTGACGTCGATGTACTTGGCACCACGGGCCTCGATCAGGATCTGTTGCGAATCCAGCGGCAGGATGCCCTTGGACCACAGCGAACCCTGGAAGGTCTCGTAGGCACCGCGCTCGTCGGCCAGGTCGCAGGACGCCTGGATCGCATAGTAGCTGACCGCTTCCATCGACTTGTCGGCGAACTCGACGGCAGCATCGGAACCGTACGGAATGTGCTGCAGGTACAGCGCATCCTGGAAGCCCATGATGCCCAGGCCGACCGGACGGTGCTTGAAGTTCGAGTTACGCGCTTGCGGCACCGAGTAGTAGTTGATGTCGATCACGTTGTCGAGCATGCGCACGGCGGTGTTCACGGTGCGTTGCAGCTTGGCGGTATCCAGCTTGCCGTCGACGATGTGGTTCGGCAGGTTGATCGAGCCCAGGTTGCAGACCGCGATCTCGTCCTTGTTGGTGTTCAGGGTGATCTCGGTGCACAGGTTCGAGCTGTGCACCACGCCCACGTGCTGCTGCGGCGAACGCAGGTTGCACGGGTCCTTGAAGGTCAGCCACGGGTGGCCGGTCTCGAACAGCATCGACAGCATCTTGCGCCACAGGTCTTTGGCCTGGACGGTCTTGAACACCTTGATCTTGTTGTACTCGGTCAGGGCTTCGTAGTACTCGTAGCGCTCTTCGAAGGCCTTGCCGGTCAGGTCGTGCAGGTCTGGCACTTCCGAAGGCGAGAACAGGGTCCACTTGCCGTCATCGAAGACCCGCTTCATGAACAGGTCAGGGATCCAGTTGGCGGTGTTCATGTCGTGGGTACGACGGCGGTCATCACCGGTGTTCTTGCGCAGCTCGATGAATTCTTCGATGTCCAGGTGCCAGGTTTCCAGGTAGGCACACACGGCGCCCTTGCGCTTGCCACCCTGGTTCACGGCAACGGCGGTGTCGTTGACCACTTTCAGGAACGGCACGACGCCCTGCGACTTGCCGTTGGTGCCCTTGATGTATGAGCCCAGTGCACGTACCGGGGTCCAGTCGTTGCCCAGGCCACCGGCGAATTTCGACAGCATGGCATTGTCGTGGATCGCGTGGTAGATGCCCGACAGGTCGTCCGGCACGGTGGTCAGGTAGCAGCTGGACAGCTGCGGGCGCAGGGTACCGGCGTTGAACAGGGTCGGGGTCGAGGCCATGTAGTCGAAGGACGACAACAGGTTGTAGAACTCGATCGCGCGGGCTTCCTTGTCTTTCTCTGCCAGCGCCAGGCCCATGGCCACACGCATGAAGAATACCTGCGGCAGCTCGAAGCGCACGCCATCCTTGTGGATGAAGTAGCGGTCGTACAGGGTCTGCAGGCCCAGGTAGGTGAATTGCTGGTCACGCTCGTGGTCGATGGCCTTGCCCAGGCGCTCCAGGTCGTAGCCCTTCAGGGCCGGGTCCAGCAGCTCGAACTCGACGCCTTTCTCGACGTAGGCCGGCAGGGCCTTGGCGTACAGCTCGGCCATTTCGTGGTGGGTGGCGCTCTCGGCGACGCCGAGGAAGCCCAGGCCTTCGGCGCGCAGGGTGTCCATCAGCAGGCGGGCGGTGACGAACGAGTAGTTCGGCTCGCGCTCGACCAGGGTACGGGCGGTCATCACCAGGGCGGTGTTGACGTCCTTGATGGCCACGCCGTCGTACAGGTTCTTCAGGGTGTCGCGCTGGATCAGGTCGCCATCGACCTCGGCCAGGCCTTCGCAGGCTTCGCTGATGATGGTGTTCAGGCGGGCCATGTCGAGCGGTGCCAGGCTGCCGTCGGCCAGGGTGATGCGAATGCTTGGGTGCGGCTCGACCACGGCTTCGGTGTTGACGCGGGTGGCACGCTCCTTGGCGCGCTGCTCGCGGTAGATCACGTAGTCACGGGCGACTTTCTGCTCGCCGGCGCGCATCAGGGCCAGTTCGACCTGGTCCTGGATTTCTTCGATGTGGATGGTGCCACCCGATGGCATGCGACGCTTGAACGTGGCGGTGACCTGCTCGGTCAGGCGTGCAACGGTGTCGTGGATGCGCGACGAAGCGGCGGCGGTACCGCCTTCAACTGCGAGGAACGCCTTGGTGATGGCCACGGTGATCTTGTCGTCGGTGTAGGGGACGACAGTGCCGTTACGCTTGATCACGCGCAGTTGGCCGGGGGCGGTGGCAGCCAGATCCTGTGTGGAATCGGCGGCCTGCGGCACCTTGGCCTGCGGGTTCTCGCGAGTCGTATCGGTTTGCATGGGTGGGTGTCTCCACAGTTTCTATATTGTTCAGGCGCCTTTTGGGCGCCCACCGTTCCGTCCACTTGCCCGATGGCCTGGCGGGGGCTGCGCAAAGGCATGCGCATCCGCCCGCACGGGCGTACCGACTTCGGGACAGACTCAGGAATAAGGGGCAATGGCTTGCCGCTCCCTGGCCGAAGTCAAAGGTTCTGGGCTGTGCCCAAAAACTGTTGCTGATGGATGCCAGGCCTGGCCTGCCACACCCATACCCGAACAAGGCCCTGGAAGGGCTTGCCTCGGTCGCCTCCGCAGGAGCGGTTTGGCTGCTGAAATCACTTGAAGCTCAGCCGAAAAATCGCTTGATTTTGCGGGTTGACTTTTGTGTGTGATTTTGCACGAACCCCAATATCTAGTGGTTCGCTGCGATCGGGATACAAGATAATGCGGTATCGGGGGCTTTGCAAGGCGATCGCCTGTGGATAACTTGTGCGTACTTTGTGAGTGAATGGTGGGTATTCGCTGTAGGCCTTGTGCCAAGTGGTTTGCAGTATTTTTCTGCGTTCTGGCGCCCCGGCGCATAATTTTTCGGGCGCGAACCGTATCACAAAAAACGGTTCAGTCGAGGGGCTGCCGGGCGGCTTGGCAGTGCCGGGGGCGGGACGTAGTATCCGAAGCAGATGTTGCCTTTTGGTTAAAGGGTCATGTTTCCTGCTTTGGCCTCTTCGCGGGCACGCCCGCTCCCACAGGTACTGTGCAAGCCTTGCAAGCGGCGCGGTCCTGGTGGGAGCGGGCGAGCCCGCGAAGGGGCCGGCACAGGCCACAGAAAAACAACAAGCAAAGGCACAAGCCATGGACCACCCCGCACCCCGCATCCTCATCGTCGAAGACGACCAGCGCCTGGCCGAGCTCACCGCCGAGTACCTGCAGGCCAACGGCTTCGAGGTCAGCGTCGAAGGCGATGGCGCGCGTGCCGCGCGGCGCATCGTCGACGGCCAGCCCGACCTGGTCATCCTCGACCTCATGCTGCCCGGCGAGGATGGCCTGAGCATCTGCCGGCGGGTGCGCAGCCAGTACGCCGGGCCGATCCTCATGCTCACCGCCCGCAGCGACGAGCTCGACCAGGTGCAGGGCCTGGACCTGGGGGCCGACGACTACGTGTGCAAACCGGTCCGCCCACGCCTGCTGCTCGCGCGCATCCAGGCCTTGCTGCGCCGCAGCGAGGCAGCGGACAGTAAAGCCCAGGCGCTGGCCTTCGGTGCCCTGCGCATCGACAACCGCCTGCGCGAGGCGCGCCTGGGCGAACAGCTGATCGAACTGACCGGCGCCGAATTCGACCTGCTCTGGTTGCTGGCCAGCAACGCCGGCCGGGTGCTGACCCGCGAGCAGATCTTCACCGCGTTGCGCGGCGTCGGCTACGACGGCCAGGACCGTTCCATCGACATCCGCATTTCGAAGATTCGCCCCAAGATCGGCGACGACCCGCTCCAGCCAAGGCTGATCAAGACCCTGCGCAGCAAGGGCTACCTGTTCGTCGGCGAGGCGTCATGAACAACTCGATCTTCCTGCGCATCTACGGCGGCATGCTGGCCGTGCTGGTGCTGGTGGCCCTGCTCGGGGCGCTGAGCCTGCACCTGGTCAACGAGGTGCGTGCCGCCCAGCATCGCGAGCGCCTGGCCCAGGGTACCTTCAGCCTGATGGCCGACAACCTGGCCCTGCAGAACGACACCGAGCGCAAGCGCTCGCTGCTGATGTGGGAGCGCCTGCTCGGGGTGCCGCTGACCTTGCAGCCAATCACCGCGCGGGCGCTGGATGGCGGCCAGCGGGCGCGTCTGGGCCGCGGCCTGGTGGTCGTCGAAAAGACCGGCCCGCACGCCGCCCAGGTATTGCGCAAGGTTGGCCAGGAGGATGTGCTGCTGGTCGCCGAGGTCCGGCAGGTCAGCGAGCAGCTGGCGCGGGCCACCCTGTACCTGCTGGCCGACGAGCTGGTGCGCTACCCGGTGACAGAACAGCAGCAGCGCCTGGAGCAGCTCAAGCGCGACAAGGGCTTTGGCTTTGGCGTGGCCCTGCAGCGCATCGAGCGGGTGAGCCTGGACGACGACCAGCGGCGCCGGGTCGAGGAGGGCGACACGGTCATGGCACTGGGCAAGGATGGCGACTCGATCCGCGTCTTCGCCGGCTTGGCCGGTTCGCCCTGGGTACTGGAAATCGGCCCGCTGTACCAGCTCAATCCTTATCCGCCGCAGCTGTTGATCCTGATCGCCTTCCTCGGCCTGTGCCTGATCGGCCTGGTGGTGTACCTGCTGGTGCGCCAGCTGGAGCGCCGCGTGTCGGGCCTGGAGGTGGCGGCCACGCGCATCGCCCAAGGCAGCCTGGACACCCGCGTGCCAGCCGACGATGCCGACTCGGTAGGGCGCCTGGCGGCAGCGTTCAACGGCATGGCCGAGCACCTGCAGCGCTCGCTGAGCATGCAGCGCGAGCTGGTGCGTGCGGTTTCCCACGAGCTGCGCACGCCAGTGGCACGCCTGCGCTTTGGCCTGGAGATGATCGAAAGCGCGACTACCGAGCAGGCCCGGGCCAAGCACCTGGCTGGCATGGACGGGGATATCCAGGACCTCGACAAGCTGGTCGACGAAATGCTCACCTATGCCCGCCTGGAGCAGGGGGCACCTGCACTGAAGTTCGAGCGGGTCGACCTGGAGGCCTTGTTCGAGCGGGTGATCGCAGAACTGGCGCCGCTGCGGGCCGGGATACGCGTATTGCGCGGTGAATGCCAGGGCGCCGATGCCGAAGGCGCCTGGGTCGAGGCCGAGCCGCGTTACCTGCACCGGGCCCTGCAGAACCTGGTGGGCAACGCCATGCGCCATGCCGAGGGCGAGGTGCGCCTGAGCTACCAGTTGGGGCAACAGCGCTGTCGCATCGATGTGGAAGACGACGGCCCGGGGATTCCCGAGGGCGTCTGGGACCGCATCTTCACGCCGTTCACCCGGCTCGATGACAGCCGTACCCGCGCCTCGGGCGGGCATGGCCTGGGCCTGTCGATCGTACGGCGCATCATCTACTGGCACGCCGGCCGGGCTACGGTGGGGCGCAGTGCCGCGCTGGGTGGTGCCTGCTTCAGCCTGAACTGGCCACGCCAGCAGCCACCGGCATGACGATCAGACGCTGACCAGGCTCAGCAGGTGGCCGTCCTGCAGGCAGAACTGGCCCTGCAGCTCGGCACCATGCCGCCACTGCGGCGACAGGTCGGTGAGCAGGCGCAGGCGGGCCAGGCCGTCGCTGGACCATTCCAGCACTTCGGCGTGCTCGAAATAGAAGCGTTGCTGGGTCAGCGGGTAGAGGGTCTTGAACAGGCTTTCCTTCAGCGAGAAGGTCAGGGTCACGGCAAGGCCGAGCTGGTTGCGGTCCAGGCGTTCGAGCTCGGCCGGGGTGAGGATTTCGCCCATCAGCCGTTCGCCGCGTTCATCGTCCAGCAGCGTTTCCTGATCCAGGCCCAGGCCCTGGCAACTGCCCTCGGCGGCGACCACGGCGGCGGCCCAGCCCTTGCCATGGGTGATCGAGCCGTGGATGCCGGCGGGCCAGATCGGCGAGCGGTCTTCGTGGGTGCCGGGCACGTAGTCCCGGCCGTCCAGGCGCTGCAGTGCAGCGCGGGCGCAGACCCGGCCGGCCAGGTACTCGGCCTGGCGCTTGGCTACCGAGCGCTGCAGGCTGGCGCTTGGCACCACCCCGGCACGCTGGAAGTCGTCGGGGGCCAGGCGGCTGGGGTCGAAGGCGCAACTGACCAGCACCGCGCCGGGCAATGGGCGGGGTAGGGGCCAGTGGTGCTGGAGAGGGGCGCAGCAGGCAGGGAGTGTATTCATGGGGCTATTGTGCCAGCCGAGGCGGCGGCGTGGGAGATGGGGCCGCAAAGCGGCCCCTCGCGTTGGTTACTTGAAGACCTTCTTGAAGAACGCCTGCATGTCCGCCCAGGAGCTTTCATCCGCTGCCTTGTTGTAGCCGATATCCGGCCCACCATGCTCGCCATGGCTCAAGCGGTCTGCGTCCGGGTTGGTAAACCCGTGCTTGGCCCCGTCGATGCTGACGAACTGGTAGTTGACCTTCGCCGCATCCATTTCGGCCTTGAACGCGGCTACCTGCTGCGGGGTCACCATGCTGTCCGCCGCACCGTGTTCGACCAGGATATCCGCCCGCACCTTACCGGGCCTGGCCGGGGTCTGCGTGGCCAGGGCGCCGTGGAAGCTCACCACGCCATCCAGCTTCTCACCGCGCCGCGCGGCATCCAGCACCACCTTGCCACCGAAGCAGTAGCCTACCGCCCCCAGTTGATGCTTGTTGGTATTGGGCTGCAGTTTCAGCAGTTCAAGCCCGGCGTCGAAGCGGCGCTCGGCAGCTTTCGGGTCCTTCAGCGCCTCGGCCATGAACGCCTGGGCATCGGCGGGGTGCTCGGTGTGCTTGCCATCGCCATACATGTCGATGGCCAGCGCGTTGTAGCCCAGCGCCGCCAGGTCGCGGGCACGGCGCTTGGCGTAGTCGTTGAGCCCCCACCATTCATGCACCACGACGATGCCGGGGCGTTTGCCTTCGACGGCGTCGTCATAGGCGTAGTAGCCAACCAGGCGATTGCCATCGGCGTCCTGGTAGGGGATTTCGCGGGTTTGTACCGCCGCTTGGGCGAGGGCGGCGCTGCACATCAGGGTCAGGGCCAGCAGGGCGCGCATGGTCACTACTCCTTGTTCTTGCAAACGGTTCGTTCAGCCGGTGTTCAGCCAGGGTTCAGTCGCGGTTCAGGGTGCCCTGCTTACTCTAGCTTCCAGACAGTAACAGCGCACCCAACTGGAGTATCCAGCCATGAAAACCTTCAATACCCTGCTCGCCGCCATGGCCGTCTGCGCCGCTGGCATCACCTCGGCCCAGGCCGCCGACGACAACTTCGCCAGCCTGACCTATGGCCAGACCAGCGACAAGGTTCGCAAGTCCGGCCTGCTGCAGCGCAACACCGACCACCTCAACGCCGACGGCATCATCGGCAAGGATGACACCTGGGGCGTGCGCCTGGGCAAGATCAATGACCAGGGCCGCTACTACATGACCTATGACAACGTCTCGGGCGACCACAGCGGCCTCAAGCTGCGCCAGGAGAACCTGCTGGGCAGCTATGACCTGTTCCTGCCGGTAGGCGACACCACCAAGCTGTTCGGCGGTGGCAGCCTGGGCGTCACCAAGCTGACCCAGGACTCGCCAGGTGCGAGCCGCGATACCGACTACGGCTATGCCTACGGCCTGCAGGCCGGCGTCATCCAGGACATCACCGACAAGGCTTCGGTCGAGCTGGGCTATCGTTACCTGCGCAGCAATGCCGCCACCGAAGTGGGCGCACATGGCGGGCCGAAGGACGGCACCCTGCGCCTGACCAGCAGCGCGCAGACCTACCTGGCGGCTTCCTACAAGTTCTGACGGGCGAGCCGGGTTATCCTGTACCGGCCCTTTCGCGGGCACGCCCGCTCCCACAGCGATTGCACAACCGCCGAGGCTTGTGCAGCACCTGTGGGAGCGGGCGTGCCCGCGAAAGGGCCGGTACAGGCAATACACATCAAGGAGCTGCACATGAAACTGCTGGTGGTCGAGGACGAAGCCCTGCTTCGCCATCACCTCTTTACCCGCCTGGGCGAAAGCGGCCATGTGGTCGAGGCCGTAGGCGATGCCGAGGAAGCGCTGTACCAGGCCGGGCAGTACCATTTCGACCTGGCCATCATCGACCTGGGCCTGCCCGGCATCAGCGGCCTGGAACTGATCTCCCGGCTGCGCAGCCAGGACCAGACCTTCCCCATCCTCATCCTCACCGCCCGTGGCAATTGGCAGGACAAGGTTGAAGGCCTGGCCGCCGGTGCCGACGATTACCTGGTCAAACCGTTCCAGTTCGAAGAACTCGAGGCCCGCCTGAACGCGCTGCTGCGCCGCTCCAGCGGCTTCACCCAGTCGACCATCGCCGCCGGCCCCCTGGTACTCGACCTCAACCGCAAGCAGGCCAGCCTCGACGCACAGCCCCTGGCACTGACCGCATACGAGTACCGTATCCTCGAATACCTCATGCGCCATCACCAGCAGGTGGTGGCCAAGGACCGCCTGATGGAGCAGCTGTACCCGGGTGACGAGGAACGCGACCCGAATGTCATCGAAGTGCTGGTTGGCCGCCTGCGCCGCAAGCTCGAGGGCGAGCGCGGCTTCAAGCCCATCGACACCGTGCGCGGCCTGGGCTACCTGTTCACCGAGCGCTGCCGATGATGCGTTCCCTGCGGGTACGCCTGATGCTGGCGGCTGCGGTGCTGGCGCTGCTGTTCATGCTGGCGCTGCTGCCAGCCTTGCAGAAGGCCTTCAGCCTGGCCCTGCAGGAGTCGATCGAACAACGCCTGGCCTCGGACGTGACCACGCTGATTTCTGCCGCGCGCATCGAGCATGGCCAATTGCAGATGCCCACGCTGCTGCCGGATGAGCGCTACAACCTGCCGTACACCGGGTTGCTCGGCTATATCTTCGATCGCGACGGCAACCTGGTCTGGCAGTCGCGGGCCACCGCCGCGCAGAACGTCAACTACCGCCCGCGTTACGATGGCCGCGGCAACGAGTTCGCGCGCATTCGCCAGGCCGATGGCGAGGAGTTCTTCGTCTACGACGTCGAGATCAAGCTGCTGGGTGGCCAGAGCGCGGCCTACAGCATCGTCGCCCTGCAGCCGGTGCGCGAATACCAGCACACCCTCGACGGCCTGCGTGAAAAGCTCTACCTCGGTTTTGGCGCGGCCTTGCTGGTGCTGCTGGCGCTGCTGTGGGCCGGGCTGACCTGGGGCCTGCGTTCGTTGCGCCGGCTCAGCCGCGAGCTGGACGAGGTGGAGGCAGGGGCACGCGATGGCCTGAGCGGTGAGCACCCGCGTGAACTGTTGCGCCTGACCGGCTCGTTGAACCGCCTGCTGCGCAGCGAGCGCGAGCAGCGCCAGCGCTACCGTGATTCGCTCGACGACCTGGCGCACAGCCTGAAGACGCCGTTGGCAGTGCTGCAAGGGGTGGGCGAAAGCCTGCAGCAGCGTAGCGGCGAGCGCGAGCAGGCACGGGTGCTGCAAAGCCAGATCGAGCGCATGAGCCAGCAGATCGACTACCAGCTGCAACGCGCCAGCCTGCGCAAGAGCGGCCTGGTTCGCCACAGCGTGGCGTTGCGGCCGGTGCTCGACAGCCTGTGCAGCACCTTGGCCAAGGTCTATCGGGACAAACGGGTCGACGTGACCCTGCAACTGCCCGATGCGGCGCAGGTGCCGATGGAGCAGGGGGCGTTGCTGGAGCTGCTGGGCAACCTGCTGGAGAACGCCTACCGCCTGAGCCTGGGCCAGGTGCGGGTGAGCCTGGCACAGGCGTCCGGGCAGTTGACCTTGTGCGTCGAGGACGATGGCCCCGGGGTGCCGGCCGATCAGCGTGAGCGCATCCTCGAACGCGGGGAGCGGCTGGATAGCCAGCACCCGGGGCAGGGCATCGGGTTGGCGGTGGTCAAGGACATCGTCGACAGTTATGACGCGGCGTTGAGCCTGGGCGACTCGCCACTGGGCGGCGCGGCATTCAGGATCACCTTCAACCTGGATTGAGCGCTCGCCGGTAGCGGCGCTTTCGCGAGTGAACCCGCGAAAGCGCCGCTACCGGCAAAACCCCAACGGGCGGATTCCCGCCATCTCCCCTGTACAAATCCCGCCAGCGGGCGGAAATCCGCCCCCCCCCCCCCCCCCCCCCCGGCTGGGGGGGGGGGGGGGCGGCCCCCCCCCCCCCCCCCACCCCCCCCCCGCCCCCCCCCGCGGGGCGGCGGCCCCCCCCCCCCCCCCCCCCCCCCCCCCCCGCTACCGGCAAAACCCCAACGGGCGGATTCCCGCCATCTCCCCCTGTACAAATCCCGCCAGCGGGCGGAAATCCGCCAGCCTTGCCCAGCCAGATCGCCCCGTCGTTGGGCGTTTATCCCCAGCAAATACGGCACCTGCACCCTTGCTGGGCATTTTGGCACCACCCTTGCTATTGATCCTCGCAGAGGCCTGCCCAGGCAGCTCGAACACAACGACAAATCCCTCCAGGTGCAGGAGGGTTAGCGATTCAGGTGCCGCATCGCCCTGGGAAGGGTGAACCGGCACACTTGAGGAAATTTAGCCATGACGACACGTCAGCCGCTGTACAAATCCCTGTATGTCCAGGTGTTGGTCGCCATCACCATCGGTATCCTGCTCGGCCACTATTACCCGGAAACCGGCGTTGCCCTCAAACCCTTGGGTGACGGCTTCGTCAAACTGATCAAGATGGTCATCGCCCCGATCATCTTCTGTACCGTGGTCAGCGGCATCGCCGGCATGCAGAGCATGAAGTCGGTCGGCAAGACGGGCGGCTACGCGCTGCTGTACTTTGAAATCGTCTCCACCATCGCCCTGATCATCGGCCTGGTAGTCGTCAACGTGGTCCAGCCGGGCGCTGGCATGCACATCGACGTCAACACCCTGAACGCCAGCAGCGTGGCTGCCTATGCCGCCGCCGGCGCGCAGCAGACTACCGTCGGCTTCCTGCTCAACGTCATCCCCAACACCGTGGTCGGCGCCTTCGCCAATGGCGACATCCTGCAGGTGCTGATGTTCTCCGTGCTGTTCGGCTTCGCCTTGCACCGCCTGGGCAGCTACGGCAAGCCGGTGCTGGACCTGATCGACCGCTTCGCCCATGTCATGTTCAACATCATCAACATGATCATGAAGCTGGCCCCGGTCGGTGCCTTCGGCGCCATGGCCTTCACAATCGGCCAGTACGGCGTTGGCTCGCTGGTGCAGCTGGGCTACCTGATGGCCTGCTTCTACATCACCTGCCTGCTGTTCGTGCTGGTGGTGCTGGGTGGCATCTGCCGCGCCCATGGTTTCAGCGTGCTCAAGCTGATCCGCTACATCCGTGAAGAACTGCTGATCGTGCTGGGTACTTCCTCTTCGGAATCGGCCCTGCCACGCATGCTGGCCAAGATGGAGCGCCTGGGTGCGAAGAAGTCGGTGGTTGGCCTGGTCATCCCGACCGGTTACTCGTTCAACCTGGACGGCACCTCGATCTACCTGACCATGGCTGCGGTGTTCATTGCCCAGGCCACCGACACCACCATGGACATCACTCACCAGATCACCCTGCTGCTGGTGCTGCTGGTGGCTTCCAAAGGTGCTGCCGGCGTCACCGGTTCGGGCTTCATCGTCCTGGCTGCGACCCTGTCCGCCGTCGGCCACCTGCCGGTTGCCGGCCTGGCGCTGATCCTCGGCATCGACCGCTTCATGTCCGAAGCCCGCGCCCTGACCAACCTGGTGGGCAACGCTGTGGCTACCGTGGTCGTGGCCAAGTGGGTCAAGGAAATGGACAACGACAAGCTGGCCTCGGAGCTGGCCTCCGGTGGTGCGCCGCTGGTCGATAACCGCCCGACCGACGACCTGGGTGTTGCTGAAGGCCCGGCTCGCTGATCGCGCTGCAGTAAAACCAAAAGGCGACCCTAGGGTCGCCTTTTTCATGCCTGCGCGGCCCCTGTGCAGGAGCGGCCTTGCGTCGCGAAGGGGTGCGTAGCGCCCCCAGGGTTTCAGCCTTCCAGCAAGATCGCCGGGGCTGCTGCGCAGCCCTTCGCGACGCAAGGCCGCTCCTACACAGGGGCTCCAGGCGGGTCCGAGATCAGGCGGGCACCACCTCCAGCACTCGGATCACCTCCGGCTGCGGGTAATGCCAGCGCACCTGCACATCCCAGAACTTCACCCCATACACCCGCTCTGCCGCGGGCACCTGGTAGGCCGGCCGTGGGTCCTGCGCCAGGCATTGCTCGATCAGCTCGACCACCGGCTCACCCAGGCGCAAGGCATGCTCGCGGGCCTGGGGCAGGGCATTGTCGCTCCACTGCACGCTGATCGCGGCAGGCGCTTCGCTGGCCATCTGGTTGCTGGCGCCGGCGATGCTGTCGGCGTAGGGCACATAAGGCTTGATGTCCAGCACCGGCGTGCCATCGAGCAGGTCGATCCCGGACAGCAGCAGGCGCCCGGGCTCCACGCCCTCGAGGCGCACCACCGATTGGCCGATGCCATTGGGCCTGTGGGTCGCGCGGGTGGCGAACACACCCATGCTCTTGTTGCCGCCCAGGCGCGGCGGGCGCACCTTCAGGCGTGGCTTGTCCTCCAGCGCCTGGTGGAACAGGAACAGCAGCCAGACATGGCTGACCTGCTCCAGGCCCGCGACCGCATCACCCTGGTCGAACGGCGGCAACAGCTCGAGCACGCCGCGTGCCGCGGGCGCCAGCTGTGGCTGGCGCGGGATGGCGAACTTCTCCTTGAAACAGGAGCGGACGAAACCGACCGGAGCAACCGTATGCTGCATGGCCGCTCAGCCACGTACGCGCAGGGTCAGGCCCTTGAGGAAGTTGCGCAGCAACTGGTCGCCACACGGGCGATAGTTGTCATGGCCGACCTTGCGGAACAGCGCGCTGAGCTCGGGTTTGCTGACCGGGAAGTTGACCGATTTGAGGATGGCATGCAGGTCATCTTCCTTGAGCTCGAAGGCTACCCGCAGCTTCTTCAGGATCAGGTTGTTGGTCACCGGCAGTTCGATCGGCTGCTGCGGGCGGCTGTCATCCTTGCCGCGACGGTGGATCACCAGGCCATCGAGAAAGTGCGCCATGACCCGCTCCGGGCAACGCACGAAGCCTTCCTCGTCTTCCTTCTTCAGGTAGGTGGCCAGCACCAGGGGATGCACGTCGAGGCCGGTTAGCCCGATGATCTCGGCCATCTTGGCGTCGTTCACCTTGAGCATGTAGCGCAGGCTGCGCAGGACGTCGTTGTGGTTCATTGCTGCAGAATCCTGTTCAGGTGCCGCGCTGTGGGCGCGGCGTATTGCTTAGAAACGTTCGGTAGCGGCCAGGTAGCGCCACTGGCCCAGCGGTAGCTTGCCCATCGACACACCGCCCAGGCGGATGCGGCGCATGCTGACCAGCTCCAGGCGCAGGTACGCGCACAGCTCGGCAATCTGTCCTGGCTGCGGGTTCTTCAGGGCCATGCGCAGGTGGGTCTCGTTCTGCCAGCTGGCCTTGGCCCTGGGCAGTTCGCGGTCATTGCGGCTGGCCCCGCGTGCCAGGCGTTCCAGCGCCTGGGGCGTGGTCTCGCCGCGCACTTCAACGATGAACTCCTGCTCCAGGCGGCGCAGGTCGGCGTCGATCTTGCGGGTTACCCGCCAGTCCTGGGTGAATACCTGCAGGCCGCTGGCGCCGGGTTCCAGCGGTGCCACGCAGGCCTGCCGGGCAAAGTGCCCGTGCAGGGCACGTACGCCTTCGCGGTGGGCCGCGCTGAGGTTGCTCATGCTCATCTCGGCGCGGGCGGCTTCGCTGCTTACTCCCGCCGGCTGGTTCAGCAGCAGGGTGACCGGCTCCAGCGTTTCGGCACGGGCGCCAGGCAGCAACTCGACGCGCTGCTGCGCGACCTTGAACTGCGGCTGTTCGACCACCAGGCCATCGACCGTGACCCAGCCGCCTTCGATATACAGCTCGGCCTCGCGGCGGGAACAGCCGAGCTGCTCGATGAGGCGTTTGGACAGGCGGACGGGTTCGGACATGACGGCGTTTTCGCAAAGGCAGGGGAAAGACTGCATTGTACCTGCCTGCGCGGCGCAGGGGCTGGGAATCTGTGTCATTTACGCCGTTTTGCGCAGGCGCATGTGCAACAACGGGTAGGGCTGGCCCAGGCCATCGGTTGCCGAACGGCCAATCACCTCGAAGCCTTCATGCAGGTAGAAGCCCAGGGCCTGTGGGTTCTGTTCGTTGACGTCCAGGCGTTCGGCATTCAGCTCGTCGATGGCATAGTGCAAGAGGCGCTTGCCAACCCCTTTGCCGCGGTAGTCCGGGGCGACGAACAGCATGTCCACGCGGCCGTTGGCGACCCCGGCGAAGCCACAGATGCGTTGGCGATCCTTGCAGCAGACCAGCATCACCGCATCCAGGTAGCGGCGCAGCACGTGTTCGCGCAGCAACTGGATGTAGCCCTCAGGCAGAAAGTCGTGGGTGGCGCGTACCGAGTCTTCCCACACCTGTACCAGTTCGTCGTAGTCCCTCAACCGCGGGGTTTGCAAGGTCATTGTCGAATGCATGGGCAGGATTCCTCGAGGGGCACCCTGACAACATAGCAGGCTAGCCGTCAGTCAGCGCTCACCCGCTGCCCTGATGCAAAAAGGCCCTGCTCCGGCAGCCGGAACAGGGCCTTTTCGTGCTACCGCGGGGTCAGATCGGTTCAGCCCAGAGGTCGTACTCGTCGGCATCCACCACCCGGCAACGCACCTTGTCGCCTGGCTTGAAGCCATGATCGCCGTCGATGAACACGCTGCCGTCGATTTCCGGGGCGTCGAAGAAGCTGCGGCCAACCGAGCCCTGTTCTTCGACTTCGTCGATCAGCACGTCGATCTCCTTGCCGATACGCAGTTGCAGGCGGGCAGCACTGATGGCCTGCTGGTGCGCCATGAAGCGGTCCCAACGGTCCTGCTTGACCTCGTCCGGTACTTCTTCCAGGCCCAGGTCGTTGGCCGGTGCGCCTTCCACCGGCGAGTACTGGAAGCAGCCCACACGGTCCAGCTGGGCTTCGCTCAGCCAGTCAAGCAGGTACTGGAAGTCTTCCTCGGTCTCGCCCGGGAAGCCGACGATGAAGGTGGAGCGGATCACCAGCTCCGGGCACTGTTCGCGCCAGTGCTTGATGCGTGCCAGGGTGCGGTCCTCGAAGGCCGGGCGCTTCATGGCCTTGAGCACTTTCGGGCTGGCATGCTGGAACGGGATGTCCAGGTACGGCAGGATCTTGCCGGCGGCCATCAGCGGGATCACGTCATCGACGTTCGGGTACGGGTAGACATAATGCAGGCGTACCCAGGCGCCCAGGCTGCTCAGGGCTTCGCACAGCTCGAGCATGCGGGTCTTGACCGGGCGGCCATTCCAGAAGTCGGTCTTGTACTTGACGTCGACGCCGTAGGCGCTGGTGTCCTGGGAAATTACCAGGATCTCCTTGACCCCGGCCTTGACCAGGCGCTCGGCCTCGCTCAGCACTTCACCGACCGGGCGGCTGACCAGTTTGCCGCGCATCGACGGGATGATGCAGAAGCTGCAGCTGTGGTTGCAGCCTTCGGAAATTTTCAGGTACGCATAGTGGCGCGGGGTCAGCTTGACGCCCTGCGGCGGCACCAGGTCGATCAGCGGGTTGTGGTCCTGGCGTGGCGGCACCACTTCGTGCACGGCGTTGACCACCTGCTCGTACTGCTGCGGGCCGGTGACCGACAGCACGCTCGGGTGCACCTCACGGATGCTGCCTTCCTCGACACCCATGCAGCCGGTGACGATGACCTTGCCGTTTTCCTTGATCGCTTCGCCGATCACTTCCAGCGACTCGGCCTTGGCGCTGTCGATGAAGCCGCAGGTGTTGACCACCACCACGTCGGCGTCCTCATAGGTGGGCACGACTTCATAGCCTTCCATGCGCAGCTGGGTCAGGATGCGCTCGGAATCGACCAGGGCTTTCGGGCAACCCAGGCTTACGAAACCTACCTTGGGGGTGGCGGGCGTGGTGGACATGACTAACCTCGGAATTGAATGCAGGTCGCCCGGCCGGAATCGGGGGCGATCTTGACGGGCGCTTTTGGCGCCTCTGATCAAAAAGTGCGCAATTCTAGCGAGCACTGCGTCGCTTGACCAGCAGAAATACGACGAACGCTGCGCTATGCTTCGCGCCATTGCGCCAGGTTGCAGGCCAGCCTGGGCAGGAATTGAGAATACCAAGGTCTACAAGGCCGTCTGCGGGAGTGGTCGATGGTTCAGGCAAGCAGTCACGCCGAGGGCGGGCACGAGGGGAAGCAGGGCGCGACACGGTCGCTGAGCCTGCTGGTGGCAGCGGTCGGGGTGGTTTATGGCGATATCGGTACCAGCCCGTTATATACCCTCAAGGAAGTCTTCACCGGCGGTTACGGGGTGCCGGTCAACCATGACGGCGTGCTGGGGATTCTGTCGCTGATCCTCTGGTCGCTGTTATGGGTGGTGTCGTTCAAGTACGTGATGTTCATCCTGCGTGCCGACAACCAGGGCGAAGGTGGCACCATGGCACTGACCGCATTGGCGCGGCGGGCCACGGCGGCGTACCCGCGGTTGCGCACGCTGATGGTGGTGTGCGGCTTGATTGGGGCTTCGCTGTTCTACGGCGACAGCATGATCACCCCGGCCGTGTCGGTACTCTCGGCGGTGGAAGGCATGGGCCTGGCGTTCGAGGGCATCGACCACTGGGTGGTGCCGATTTCGCTGGTGATACTGGTAGCGCTGTTCCTGGTGCAGAAGCACGGCACCGACAAGATCGGCAAGCTGTTCGGCCCGATCATGGTCACCTGGTTCGTGGCGTTGGGCTCGCTGGGGGTGTATGGCATCTCGCAGAGCCCGGAAGTGCTCAAGGCATTCAACCCGATCTGGGCGGTGAACTTCTTCGTGGTTCACCCCGGCATGGGCGTCGCCATTCTCGGGGCGGTGGTGCTGGCGCTGACCGGTGCCGAGGCGCTGTATGCCGACATGGGCCACTTTGGCCGCAAGCCGATCGCCCGGGCCTGGTTTGCCCTGGTGCTGCCGGGGCTGGTGCTCAACTACTTTGGCCAGGGCGCGTTGCTGCTGCAGGATGCGGAGGCCGCCCGTAACCCGTTCTACCTGCTGGCGCCGGGCTGGGCGCTGCTGCCGATGGTCGGCCTGGCGACCCTGGCCACGGTGATTGCTTCGCAGGCGGTGATCTCCGGGGCGTTTTCCCTGACCCGCCAGGCCATCCAGCTGGGCTATATCCCGCGGATGCAGATCCAGCACACCTCCAGTGACGAACAGGGGCAGATCTACATTGGCGCGATCAACTGGACGTTGATGGTCGGCGTGGTATTGCTGGTGGTTGGTTTCGAGTCGTCCGGCGCCCTGGCGGCGGCCTATGGCGTGGCGGTGACCGGTACCATGCTGATGACCACTATCCTGGTGTCGGCGGTGATGCTGCTGCTGTGGAAGTGGCCGCCGCTGCTGGCAGTGCCGATTCTGCTGGGGTTCCTGCTGGTCGACGGGTTGTTCTTTGCTGCCAACGTGCCGAAGATTGCCCAGGGCGGTGCCTTCCCGGTGCTGGCAGGGGGCGTGCTGTACCTGCTGATGAGTACCTGGAAGCGCGGCAAGCAGATCCTGATGGAGCGTATCGACGAAGGCGCGCTGCCGCTGCAACTGTTCATCAGCAGTATCCGCATCCAGCCGCCGCACCGGGTCGAAGGCACGGCGGTGTTCCTCACGGCGCGCTCCGATGCCGTGCCCCATGCGCTGTTGCACAACATGCTGCATAACCAGGTGCTGCACAGCCAGGTGGTGCTGTTGACGGTGGTCAGCGAGGACCGGCCGCGGGTGCCGGAGCAGGAGCGTTTTGAGGTGGAGGCCTATGGCGACGGGTTCTTCCGCGTGCTGTTGCACTTTGGCTTCATGGATGAACCGGATGTGCCGGCGGCGTTGCGCTTGTGCCACCTGGACGAGCTGGACTTCACCCCGATGCGTACCACCTACTTCCTCAGCCGCGAGACGGTGATCGCATCGCGGCTGGAGGGTATGTCGCGCTGGCGCGGCAACCTGTTCGCATTCCTGTTGAAGAACGCCAACGGCAACCTGCGTTTCTTCAACCTGCCGTTGAACCGGGTGATCGAGTTGGGGACCCAGGTCGAGATCTGATTTTCAGGGCAGGCGCGGGCGCTTACGGCGGTAACTGTAGGAGCGGATTTATCCGCGAACAGGCGGCGCGGTGGCTGGCACCGGCTGTGCCGGTGATCGCGGCTGAAGCCGCTCCTACGGGTACGGTGTTCAAACTGTAGGAGCGGATTTATCCGCGAACAGGCGGCGCGGTGGCTGGCACCGGCTGTGCCGGTGATCGCGGCTGAAGCCGCTCCTACGGGTACGGTGTTCAAACTGTAGGAGCGGATTTATCCGCGAAGCAGGCGGCGCGGTGGCTGGCACCGGCTGTGCCGGTGATCGCGGCTGAAGCCGCTCCTACGGGTACGGTGTTCAAACTGTAGGAGCGGATTTATCCGCGAACAGGCGGCGCGGTGGCTGGCACCGGCTATGCCGGTGATCGCGGCTTGTGGGAGCGGGCGTGCCCGCGAATGGGCCTCAGGGGCTATCAGTTCTGTGCAGCCACGTTCGACTTGCCCTGACGCGTCTCGATCTCGCCGATCAGGCGCTTGGCCAGTGCCGGGTAGTTCTCGTCGAAGTGGTGCCCACCCGGCAGCTTCAGACGCTCGCCTACCGCGGTCTTGTCGGTGCAGCCGCTCTCGTCGGTTTCCTCGACGCCGTACACGCACACCACCTTGGACGCCGGCAGCCTGGCCATTTCCGGCCCGGTCGGGGCTTCCTGGCCTTCCTTGCCGAGCCAGCCTTCAACTTCGATCTCGAAGCTGCCACTGCGGGCAAAGGCCAACAGCATCACCGCGTCGATACGCTGCTGGTCCTCGACCGGCAGGCGGTTGTAGATCGCCGGCAGCACGTCGGCACCGAACGAATAGCCGGTCAGCACGAAGCGCTTGGTGCCCCATTTCTGCCGGTAATGCTGCATCAGCTCGGACAGGTCGGCGGCGCTTTGTTCCGGGGTCTTGTGCTGCCAGTAGTAGCGCAGCGTGTCGATGCCTACCACCGGGTAGCCCAGCTTGGCCATTTCCCCGGCCACGTCACGGTCCAGGTCACGCCAGCCGCCATCACCCGAGAGGAACAGGGTGACCGTGTCGGTGGTCTGTCCGGCAGGTACCTCGACCACCGGGATGGCCAAGGCGTTGCCGTCGTGGCCGACCAGGGCCTGGGTCAGTTGCGCCTTGAGCACCTGGGGCAGGTGGATGTCGTAGTCGCTGATGCTGGTTTCAGCATTGGCCTGGTCACGCACGAAAGCGGCGCTGGCGTCATCCGGGTTGTCGTTCCAGGCGACATTCCAGTGGCCGTGGGCAGCCGATTTCGGCAGGGGCGCCTGGCAGCCGGGTTGTTCCAGGTTGAAGTCCACGGAAATCGCCCGCGCCTTGTCGTCGTTCTGGCTGGCCAGCCAGCGCCAGGCCTGGGCCGCGCCAGGGCCGATACCGGCAACCAGGGTCGGCTTCTGCGGCAACTGGGCCAGGGCCTGGTCCATGGCTTGCTGCTGCTTGCTGCAGTCATTGGGCGGCAGGATCACCTGCACCAGTTGCGCTTCGCCGGCCTTGGCCAAGTCCAGCAGCTGCTTGTCGGTCAGTGCCTGGTCCTGCGGCACACCGATGGCCACCCGGGCCTTGGGGTGCACGCCTGGCGTCACACGGGTAATCGGCGTGTCATTGATGCTCAGTTGCTCCAGGCGCGCCTCGGGGGCCGGGCGCGTCCACAGCCAGAACGCCAGCGCACCCCCCAGGGCGGCCAGCAGCAGGGGAATCAGCAAGTACAGCCAAAAGCGACGGGTCATCAACGTTTCACCAATCCAGTCAAGCCGCCTGCGATCAGGGCGGCGGTGTCGGCCAGTGCCACCAGCGGGTCAAGCCCGGCCGGCACGGCCATATAGCGGGGTTCCCAGTCCGGTTGGAATTTGTCCTTGAAGCGACGGAGCCCCTGGAAGTTGTACAGCTGCTCGCCGCGGCGGAACACCATCGAACCCAGGCGCTGGGTCAGCGGCGCGCCACGCCGCGGCTGCAGGCCGGAAAGCGGTACCATGCCGAGGCTGAAGCGGGCGTAGTCATGGCTTTTGTAGTGCAGGATCAGGCCGATCATCATGAATTCCATGGTCAGCTTCGGCGCCTCGGGGTGTGCGCGCATCAGGTCGAGGCTGGCCAGTTCCTTGCCGTGGGTTTCCAGCAGGTTGGCAAAGGCCACCGGGCGGCCCTGGAAGCGGATCAGGGCAATGCGGAAGTGCTGCAGGTACTCTGGGCTGAAGCGCCCCAGCGAGAAGCCTTTCTCGCGGACGTTCTTGCCGTCGAGCCAGGCATCGGAAATTTCCTTCAGCTCTGCCAGCGGGGCGTGGCCGGGTTCGTGGATTTCCAGGCTCAAACCGTCACGGCTGCCGCGGTTCCAGGTGTAGCGCAGGTCCTTCATCTCCTTGCCCTTGGCTTCCAGGTCGAAACGGCGCAGGTCGACCCGGGCTTCTTCGCCCAGCTTCAGCGCGGTCAGGCCGATGTCCATGTAGAACGGCAGGTTCTCGGCGCGCACCTGGTAGAACACCGGCCGGGCGTGGTGCAGGTCGCACAGGTCACGGAATTGCCAGATCATCTCGGCGCGTTCCTGGGCCGGGCCGATCGGGTCATACAGGGCCACCAGGCTGCGGCCACGGCGCGCGTACATGAGGAAGGCGTTGTCGCCCGGGTGGAACAGCAGCGCCTTGTCGCCGGTCAGCGCCAGGCCGCCATCGGGCTGGTCAGAGGCCAGCAGAATGCGGTTGGCGCGCTGCAGTTCCTGTTCATCGGGCAGGTGGATCACAGGCGGTGCGGTGCGCAGCAACCAGGTCAGGGCCACGGCCGCCAGCAGCAGTGCGCTACCCATGGCGGCGCGCAGGCCACGTGGCGCGTCGGCATCAAGGGTGAACTGCCACCACAGCTGATGGCTGTAGGGCACATCCTGGTAGGCGAACAGCAACAGCCATACCGATGCCCCGACCACGCAGGCGCTGGCCACCAGGAACACTGGCGAGAACGGCAGTTCCAGCAAGCGGCTGGGGCGATAGAAAGAACGGCGGAACAGGGCGAGCAGGGCGGCGGTGAAGGTCAGCAGGCTGGCTTCTTCCCAGTCGAACCCCTTGAGCAGCGACAGCAGCGCGCCGACCAGCAACAGTACCGTGGTCAGCAGCCAGGCGGCGGACAGGCGTCGACGCAGGCCTTGGGCCAGCAGCAGGCACAGCACGCCGATCAGGCTGGCGCCGAAGTGCGAGGCATCGATCAGGCGGTGCGGCACCAGGAAACCCATGTGCTCCAGGCGCGTGTCGATCTCGGGCGTGGCCCCGGAAAACAGCAGCACCACGCCGGAGAGGAATACCAGGATCGACAGAACTGGCGCCGCCAGCCCGGAAGCCGCCTTGATCGCCTGCTGCGCGAACAGCAGGCGCCGGGCTTCGTTGGCCAGCAGCAACACGCAGGCCAGCAGCAGGGGCAGCACGACGTAGATCAGCCGATACAGCAGCAAGGCCGCCGCCAGCGGGGCCGCGCCGAGCTGGTCGGCAAAGGCTGCCAGCAGGATCGCTTCGAATACCCCGGCGCCGCCCGGTACGTGGCTGAGCACACCTGCGGCCAGGGCCAGCAGGTACACCAGAACAAAGGCGCCGAACGGCGGGGCTTCGGGTAGCAGCAGATACAGCACGGTAGCAGCCGCAGCGACATCCAGCGCAGTGATCAGCAGTTGCATGGCGGCCAGGCGCGCGCCGGGCAGGCGCAGCGTGCGGCGGCCCAGCTGTACCAGCAGGTTGTCGGCCAAGGGCTGCTCGGCCAGGCGTCGGCGGTACAAGCCGACCACCATTACCCCGCACAGCAGCAGCACGGCGGCGGCAACAGCTGCCAGCAAGCCAGCTGGCAAGCCCAGGGCGGCCGAGGCTGCCGGCAGGTCGGTCAAGGTCGCCAGGGCCGCCAGCGGTGGCAGCGCGCAACCCAGTGACAGGCTGGCGAAGACGGTCATCCGTGCCACTTCGCCTGCGCCCACCCCTTGCCGTGCATACAGGCGGTAGCGCACCGAACCACCGGAAAGCATCGACAGGCCGATGGCGTTGCCGATGGCAAAGGCACTGAAGCCGCCCAGCACCAGGCTGCGCGCCGGCAAATGCACGCCGGCATAGCGGCTGGCCGACCATTCGTAACCCAGCAGGATGACGAAGCCGAGCACGGTGGCCAGCAACGCACCCAGCAATGCCTGGGCTGGCACGCTGAGCATGGCATCGTGCAGGGCATAGATGTCCAGCTCGCTCAGCAGGTGGCGGCAGGCGATCAAGGCCATGGCGAACAATACCAGGGTCACCATCAGGCCAATCGGCTGGCGATAGCGGCTCAGGCGTTCGAGCAAGGGCAGGCGCTGCGCGGCACCGGGCAGTGCCGAGGCGAGCGGTGCCGGCGTTTCGGGATTGTGCGAAGTCATGGATTGCCCCGGGCTGGCAGCGCGAGGAGAACGGAAGAGATGGCCAAGTGATAGTCCCTTAGAAAAACGTATCCAATGTTACTCCGGCCTCCGGCATTTTCAGCGGGCTGGCAGGGTTAAAGATAGTTCATCCTCGGTGCGTGCCCTCAAGCTTGCGGGTTGGCGGCAAGACGGGGAAAACGGCAGCGACGAAAAGCAGGGGAGGGAAAAGCAACAAACCCCGCGCTGCTGTTACACAGGCGGGGTTTGTTCTGACGAATATGGTTGCGGGAGCCGGATTTGAACCGACGACCTTCGGGTTATGAGCCCGACGAGCTACCAGGCTGCTCCATCCCGCGTCAGAGGGGCGCATTCTACAGCTTGAGCGGTCGCTGTCAAGGTTTTTGCGTTTCAGGCTAGCGATGCACATTTTCACGGGCAAAGAAAAAGGCCACTGTGTCTACAGTGGCCTTTTCTTGAATCTGGTTGCGGGAGCCGGATTTGAACCGACGACCTTCGGGTTATGAGCCCGACGAGCTACCAGGCTGCTCCATCCCGCGTCAGTGGGGCGGATTCTACAGTGTGTGGCGGGGGTGTCAAGCGCTAACGTTTGATTTCTCGAGCATTTTTGCTGGCAGAGGTTTTCTGCGCACAAAGAAAAAGGCCACTGCGTTAACAGTGGCCTTTTCTCGAATCTGGTTGCGGGAGCCGGATTTGAACCGACGACCTTCGGGTTATGAGCCCGACGAGCTACCAGGCTGCTCCATCCCGCGCCTGTGAGATCGAATTCTACGGATTTGCCTCCCATTGTCAAGCAAATGTTGCGGAAAAACCTTTTTTGTTCAAACCCTTAGCGTCTTCAGTCGCGTGCAGCTCAGGCACGACGGGGCTTTCAGGCCGATTATCGCGTGCCGACGCGGGTGAGCTGTTTCATAACAGTACGCATGCGATACTATCTGTATGAATTTACAGTGCTGACGGTCATCCATGTCCTTGCGCAAGATCATCCATGTCGACTGCGATTGCTTCTATGCCGCCATCGAAATGCGTGACGACCCGCGCCTGGCCGGACGGCCCATGGCCGTAGGGGGCTCCCCGGATCACCGTGGGGTGATTGCCACTTGCAACTATGAGGCGCGCGCCTATGGTGTGCGTTCGGCCATGTCCTCACGGCATGCCCTGAAACTGTGCCCCGACCTGTTGATCGTCAAGCCGCGCTTCGAGGCCTACCGTGAGGCCTCGCGGGAAATCCACACGATCTTCCGTGACTACACCGAGCTGATCGAACCGTTGTCGCTGGACGAGGCATACCTGGATGTGACGGACAGCCAGTGGTATTCGGGCAGTGCCACGCGCATCGCCGAGGATATTCGTCGCCGCGTCGCCCGCACCCTGCATATCACTGTCTCGGCTGGCGTGGCGCCGAACAAGTTCCTGGCCAAGATCGCCAGTGACTGGCGCAAGCCCAACGGGCTGTTCGTGATTACCCCGGGCGAAGTGGAAGCATTCGTCGCGGCCTTGCCGGTGGCCAGGTTGCACGGGGTGGGCAAGGTGACGGCAGACAAGCTGGCGCGGCTGGGGATCGACACCTGCCTGGAGCTGCGCGAATGGTCGCGGCTGGCGCTGGTGCGAGAGTTCGGCAGTTTTGGCGAGCGCTTGTGGGGGCTGGCGCGCGGTATCGATGAGCGTGCAGTGCACAATGACAGCCGCCGCCAGTCAGTCAGCGTGGAAAACACCTACGACACCGACCTGCCGGATTTGGCCAGTTGCCTGGCTCGGTTACCCGAACTGCTGGCCAGCCTGGACGAGCGCATCGCCCGCATGGACAGCAGTTACCGGCCGGAAAAACCCTTCGTCAAGGTCAAGTTCCATGACTTCAGCCAGACCACCCTGGAGCAGGCCGGGGCAGGTCGGGACCTGGAGAGTTATCGGCAATTGCTGGGGCAGGCGTTTGCCCGTGGTGGCAAGCCGGTACGCTTGCTGGGGGTGGGGGTGAGGTTGCGCGATTTGCGCGGGGCGCATGAGCAGCTGGAGCTGTTCCCGCCTCGATAAATGGCCCGCCAATTTAACGCGGCCCCTGTAGGAGCGGCCTTGTGTCGCGATGGGCTGCGAAGCAGCCCCATGATTTCAGCCTTGATGCATGAATTGCCGGGGCTGCTTCGCAGCCCATCGCGACACAAGGCCGCTCCTACAAGGGAATGCGTAATGCCGGTTATTGCGCGCCAGGGTCAGCGACCAGGCGGCCAGTGGCCTTGGTCAGCGACTGCAGAAACTCCTGCTGCAGCTCCGGATCGTTGCGGGTCAGCTCGATCAGGCTCTGCTCCATTTCACTGGCTTCTTCTTCCAGGCCCAGTTCGGACAGGCGCTTGACCCGGTGTACCCATTGGCCGACGTCGTCGTCCTCAAGGTCATCGAAGATCAATTCGTGGGCCTCGAGCAACTTGTTGCGCAGGGTGGCGCTGACCAGCAGGCTGGCATCGCCACGTACCGCGTTGTCCTCGTCGACCACCTGCAGGTGCAGGGTGCCGATGTGGTTGAGGTTCTGCTCGGAGAACGGGCTGTCGAGCAGGTTCAGGCGCAGCACGCCATTCCTGTCGGTGGTCAGCTCGTGGGTCATCCTGCCGGCCTTGACTTCGACCAGGCGTTCGCTCCACGGCACGCTGGTGGATTCCTCGCGCTTGCCCTTCTGCACTTCGCTGATCCCGGCCAGGTTCTGCTGGGCACGGCCGTTGGACGGCACGTTCATGAACGGGTTGAGCCCGTCCACACCATAGCTGAGCCAGTCGTGGGTGATGCTGTCCGGCAGATTGCCCAGGGCGAAGACGTTGACCACGTTGGCGCCGACGCCCGCCACCACGGCCACTGCCCCCAGCGGGATCTCGTAGATCTCCCGCCAGGGCTGGTAGGGCGTATAGCGGTCATAGCGGCGGGTGACTTCGAACTCGGTGACTTCGAAGCGCTGCTGCTCATGCACACGCACACGGCGTTGCGGAAGCTCCATCACCTTCGGCTCGCCGACATCGATCTGCAGGGTGTGCTCGAGCAGTTTGCGCTCGACGCGCTCCTCATGGTCGCTGCGCTGGGACATCTGGTTGGCGCAACCGCTGACGAGCAGGGCGCCGCACAGTGCGGCGCCCCCCAGGGTAAAGGTACTTCGCTTGTACATGATCACTCGTGCATTGGTTATCAGCGGCGAACGCGGGCCTGCAGGAAGGTCAGCACTTCGGCGAGCGGCAATGCCTGGGCGTCCTGCTCGGTGCGGTGCTTGTATTCCAGGTTGCCTTCGGCCAGGCCGCGATCGCTGACGACGATGCGGTGCGGGATGCCGATCAGCTCCATGTCGGCAAACTTGATGCCGGGGCTGGTCTTCTTGTCGCGGTCGTCCAGCAGCACTTCGTAACCGGCGGCGGTCAACTCGGCGTACAGCTTGTCGGTCGCCTCGCGGACCACGTCGGTTTCGTAGCGCAGCGGTACCAGGGCGATCTGGAACGGGGCCAGGGCGTCATTCCAGATGATGCCCTTGTCGTCGTGGTTCTGCTCGATGGCAGCGGCAACCACGCGGGACACGCCGATACCGTAGCAGCCCATGGCCAGGGTGACCGGCTTGCCGTTTTCGCCCAGTACCTGGCACTTCAGTGCCTCGCTGTACTTGGTGCCCAGCTGGAAGATGTGGCCCACTTCGATGCCGCGCTTGATCACCAGGGTGCCCTGGCCGTCCGGGCTCGGGTCGCCTTCGACCACGTTACGCAGGTCGGCAACCTGTGGCACCGGCAGGTCGCGCTCCCAGTTCACGCCGAAGTAGTGCTTGTCGTCGATGTTGGCACCGATGCCGAAGTCGCTCATCAGGGCAACCGAACGGTCGATGATGATTTCCAGCGGCAGGTTCAACGGGCCGAGCGAACCAGCGCCGGCACCGATGGCCTCGCGCAGTTCGGCGTCGCTGGCCATGACCAGCGGGTCGGCTACCTGTTCCAGCTTGGCGGCCTTGATTTCGTTGAGTTCGTGATCGCCACGCACAATCAACGCAACCAGCTTGCCCTGTTCTGCGCCATGCACGATCAGGGTCTTGACGGTTTTTTCGATCGGCAGGCCGAAGTTTTCCACCAGCTGGGCGATGGTCTTGGCGTTCGGCGTGTCGACCAGACGCAGCTCCTCGGTAGGCGCAGGGCGCACGGTTTCCCGTGGGATGGCCTCGGCCTTCTCGATGTTGGCGGCATAGTCGGAGCTGTCGCTGAAGATCACGTCGTCTTCGCCAGACTCGGCCAGCACGTGGAATTCGTGCGAGTAGCTGCCACCGATGGAACCGGTGTCGGCCTGCACTGGGCGGAAGTCCAGGCCCAGGCGGGTGAAGATGTTGGTGTACGCCTGGTGCATGCGGTCGTAGGTTTCCTGCAAGGAAGCCTGGTCGGCATGGAACGAGTAGGCGTCCTTCATGATGAATTCGCGGCCGCGCATCAGGCCGAAGCGCGGGCGGATCTCGTCACGGAACTTGGTCTGGATCTGGTACATGTTGAGCGGCAGCTGTTTATAGCTGGACAGCTCGTTGCGGGCCAGGTCGGTGATGACTTCTTCGTGGGTCGGGCCGACGCAGAAGTCGCGCTGGTGGCGGTCCTTCAGGCGCAGCAGCTCGGGGCCGTACTGTTCCCAGCGGCCGGATTCCTGCCACAGTTCGGCGGGCTGGATGCTGGGCATCAGCACTTCCAGGGCGCCGGCGGCGTTCATTTCCTCACGCACCACGGCCTCGACCTTGCGCATCACCCGCAAGCCCATCGGCAGCCAGGTGTACAGGCCGGAGGCCAGTTTGCGGATCATGCCGGCACGCAGCATGAGCTGATGGCTGATGACCACTGCGTCGGCAGGGGTTTCTTTCTGGGTGGCGAGCAAATATTGACTGGTGCGCATGGTGAGCCGTGTCGATTGCCTAAGACATTGAAATGACCCCGCATTGTACGGGGGCGAAACGAAGGCGTACAGGATGCCCCAGGGCGTAACGCTTGTCAGCCAAGAAAAAGCCCGGCGTGATCGCCGGGCTTTTTCAGGTGCGGGGCACTGCAAGCCAGGCTTACAGGATGCTCAGCGGGTATTCCACGATCAGGCGCAGTTCGTCGATCGACGAGGAACCGTAGTAGACGCCGTCGGAAGAGCGGTAGGTAGCCTGGCGCACGCGGAAGCTCAGGTCTTTCGCCGGGCCTTCCTGCAGCACGTACTTGACGTCGACGTCGCGTTCCCATTCCTTGCCGTTGCTGGTGCCGGCGACGTTGGCGTCGGTACCGCGTACGTAACGGGTCATGAAGGTCAGGCCCGGAATGCCGTACTCGGCAAAGTTCAGGTCGTAGCGAGCCTGCCAGGACTTCTCGTCTTCGGCGTTGAAGTCGGAACGGGCCACGGAGTTGGCCAGGAAGATGGTGCCGCCACCGTCGACGCCGTAGCCATAGTCGCCGTCGCCGCTGACTTTCTGGTAGGCCAGGGTGAAGGTGTGAGCGCCGATGTTGTAGGCGCCCGACAGGCTGAACGCGCGGTTGTCCAGTTTGTCGCCATCGAAGGCGCGGTAGTCGGCCGAGCCTTCGCTCTTGGTGTCATAGATGTTGAAGTCGAACACCAGGCCTTGCTTGTCGGAAATCGGCAGTGCCCAGTTGACGTTGGCGTAGTACTTGCGCCAGTAGTCTTCGACCTTCGAGTAGTACAGGCTGGTGCTGAGGGTGTCGGTGATGGCGTAGGTACCGCCGACTACGTTGGCTTCCTTCAGGCGCAGGCTGTCACGGTCGGTCTGCTCCTGGGCGGTCAGGCTGGTGAAGTGACCAGCGTGCAGGGTCAGGCCCTTGATCTCGTTGCTGGTGATCAGGGTGCCCTGGGCGATTTCTGGCAGCAGGCGGCTGTCGTCAGTGGCGAAGACCGGCAATGCGGTGAACTGGTCACCCACTTTCAGCACGGTGTCGGAGACGCGGAACTTGACCGCGCCGCCACCCTTGGAATACTCGTCTTCCGAACGGCCGTCGGAGCCGGTCGGGAACAGGCCGGTACCGGCGCGGCCCTTGCCGCTGTCCAGCTTCAGGCCGAGCATGCCGATGGCGTCGACACCCACACCCACGGTGCCTTGGGTGAAGCCGGACTCGAAGGTGCCGAGGAAGCCCAGGCCGGTTTCTTCGCGGCGGCTTTGGCGATCACCAGTGATTGGATCCCGATCGTTGTTACGGAAATCACGGCTGAAGTACAGCATGCGGGTCTTGACGCTCAGCTTGCTGTCTTCGATGAAACCTTTGGATTCGTCCTGGGACGAGGCCAAAGCCAACTGCGAGGTGCCTGCCGCAACGGCCAGGGCGATCATGCTCCACTTCATCACGCGCATCGTGATTTGCTCCTTTGGTTTTTTAGGAAGAGTACCGCTGCGGCCATCTGTTCTAGTTATATGGTGCAGCTCTTTCTTGTTATGTCGGCGAAAATGTATAGCACGCTGACTGTTGTTGGCGATATGGCTATATGCATCCTTTACGGAACTTTTTTGCCATGTCGCTTACAGGTGTTTCCATGTCGCAAATCACGCCCCGGTAAAGGGTCGTACAACGCCAGCGTTGTTTCCGTCGCCGCCTTGCATCTGTACATGCAGGCAGGCGCGGCAACTCCCTGGTAACCAATGCCGCTGTTGTCATTTGTCGCGTACAGCTGCCGTAGCAGATGTCGTGCCGACTTGGCGTGAAGGGAATGCAACAAGCGTGCTCAAAATACGCAACACTTCATGAAATTTTCACAAAATCTGCTACCGGGGGTCGGAAAGTGCCGTAAACACGGGGCGAAGCGGGTTGTGAGGCTATTGCAGTCGAGAATCATTAAAAATAAAAAAGCTGTCATGAAAGTCAATGTGTTACCGCAACTAGTTCAACCAGAGTCATTTATGGGGGCTGAGTGAGGTGTCGCAGGCCTCATTTTGGTGCGAAAAGTAGCGCTGTGTTACCGGGAACGTGCAAGGTATCCTTGCTGCCCTGTATTCCGCGTGTAGCGGGTGGGTTCTGCCTCAAGGAGATATGCCGTGTTCGTCCTCGATTCGCGTTTGCAGCAGGATTGCCTGGTGCTGGGAAATTTTCCGCTGTGTCAGTTGCTGCTGAGCAAGGATGCCAACTACCCCTGGTTCATCCTGGTGCCCCGGCGCGCTGGTATCAGTGAGGTGTTCGAACTGGATGCGGCGGACCAGCAACAGTTGTGGCAGGAGGCCAGCTGCCTGGCCGGGGCGCTGAAGGCCAGCTACAACTCCGACAAGATGAACGTTGCCGCCCTTGGCAATGTGGTCAGTCAACTGCATGTGCACGTAATCGTGCGTCACCACCACGACGCTGCCTGGCCTGCGCCGGTGTGGGGCAAGTGCCCGGCGGTGGCGTATGGCGACGAGCAGGTGCAAGCCATACGCCAGCGCCTGGGTGAATTGAAACTCGAAGGTTACCTAGAGGCCTGATATGTCGTTGGAAATGCGAGTGGTCGAGCTGGAAACCCGCCAGGCGTTCCAGGATGACACCATCCAGGCGCTGAATGACGTTGTGGTCGAGCAGGCGCGGGTGATCGAGCGCCTGCAATTGCAGATGACCGAGCTGATCAAGCGTTACGAAGAGATGGTCGGCCAGTACGGCAACGAAGGGGAAGAGGCGCCGCCGCCTCATTATTGAAGCCGATACGGCTGGATGAGCAGCAACCCTGCAAGGCCGGCGAGCCCGCCTTGCAGGGATAGCCGTTGCAGATGATCAGCGGCGGGTCACAGCGACCACGTCTTCGGCCTGCAGGCCCTTGTCGCGGTGCATCACCGAAAACTCCACGCGCTGGCCCTCGACCAGGATGCGGTGGCCTTCGCCGCGAATGGCGCGAAAGTGCACGAAGATATCATCGCCCGAATCGCGGGAAATGAAGCCGAAACCTTTCGACGTGTTGAACCACTTGACGGTACCGGTATCACGGTTGCCGGAATCCTGCGTGGCGGGCTGGCTGGCGCGTGCCTTGCGCGGGCTGCGGGCCAGGCCTGCGGCCAGGTGTGCGGCCACGGCCAGGGCGGCGCAGACCAGTGCGGCGAGGTTGCCCATTTCCGGGCGGGCCAGCAGGGTCAGGGTCTGCAGTACCACCGCCACCACCAGCAGCGCGCAAGCCAGGTGCTGCAACTGCTGGCGGGCGCCGCGGTAGTACAGCGGCAGCACCGGGGCCAGGATCAGGTTGAGCAGGCCGAGCAGGGCCAGGTAGACCGCATCGGGTTGTTGCAGGAAGGGAGTTGCATCGGTTTTCAGGCTGGGTATGAGCGATAGCAGCAAGGCTGCCACGCCCGTCACCAGATGGACGATCTTGAACATGGGTTGGCTCACAGTTGATAAGGCTGGTCACAGGAAGAGCCGGCGGCGCGGTGCGCATGAGGTATAGAGCGCGAACACGTGACAGGCCGGCCTATGCACCCGGCAATGACAGTCCGCACGGGTGGCACGCTGCCTATTTAACAGTAAAGCCGCAGGCTACTCAAACCACAGGCTGCGAGGCGCTGTGCTGCGCCATGTCGCATGCACCCTGCGTCAAGTGTTGCTAAAGTGGTCGGCACCCGCTTGAGTCTCAAGCCTTATGGAAAGGGGAACTTCATGGCAATCGATATCGGTATCAGTGAAGAAGATCGCAAGTCCATCGTCGATGGGCTGTCCCGCCTGTTGTCGGATACCTATGTGCTGTATCTGAAAACCCATAACTTCCATTGGAACGTCACCGGCCCGTCGTTCCGCACCCTGCACCTGATGTTCGAGGAGCAGTACAACGAGCTGGCGCTGGCGGTCGACTCGATCGCCGAGCGCATCCGCGCCCTGGGCTTCCCGGCGCCGGGGTCCTATGCCTTCTATGCGCGGCACTCCTCGATCAAGGAGGAGGAAGGGGTACCACCTGCAGACGAGATGATCCGCCAGCTGGTGCAGGGGCAGGAGGCTGTGGTGCGTACCGCGCGCAGCATCTTCCCGGTGGTGGACAAGGTCAGTGACGAGCCGACCGCCGACCTGCTGACCCAGCGCATGCAGGTGCATGAGAAGACGGCCTGGATGCTGCGGGTGCTGCTCGACGGCCAGTAATTGCCAGTCTGTCTGTAGGAGCGGCCTTGCGTCGCGATGGGCTGCGCAGCAGCCCCAAGGTTCAGCGTGAGTGCACCAATCGCCGGGGCTGCTGCGCAGCCCATCGCGACGCAAGGCCGCTCCTGCCTGGCGCACATCCGTCGTGGATTCTGATCAGGAACATTTTGCCGCTGCTCTAACCGCGCTCGTCAGCGCTTCATAGGCCACCTGCTACCTGTGACGAGGAGGAGTGGCGCATGATGCAAGCGAGCAAGCGTGTGGCTGGCCAGGGGCGTTGGCCCGGTAAACAGTGCATCGATCCGTTCAAGGCGGATTTCGACATGCAGCAGACCCAGCCGGTGTCGCGTTCGGTAAGGCTCAACGGTTTTTCCACTTGCCTGCGCCTGGAAGCCGTCTACTGGGGTATCCTCGAACGCATCGCTGCGGCCAACCGCTGTTCGGTCAGCGCCGTGCTGTCCTACGTCGACCGCGAAGTGCACCTGCGCCAGGGTGGGGTGCGCAACTTCAGCGGGTTGATCCGGGTGATCTGCGTCGCCTGGCTGCAGGACCCGCCAAGCGTGCGCTGATCGCCGGGCGGGCTGCGCAGTGCTTGCTAACCATATATAATCCCGCTTTTTGCTGCCCCGGCAGCCAGCGTTATGGTTGACGAGAGACACCCATGCCCCTTTATGACTATCAATGTGCATCCTGCGAGCACCGCATGGAAGTGCTGCAGAAGATCAGCGCCGCGCCGCTGACCGATTGCCCGGCCTGCCAGGCGCCGGCGCTGAAGAAGCTGCTGTCGGTGCCAGGCTTCCGCCTGAGCGGTAATGGTTGGTACGAAACCGACTTCAAGACCGGGGCGAAAAAGAATCTGGCAGGCGGCGACAAGGCCGACTGAGTTGAATGCTGTGACCGGGTCTTGCAGTATTAGCCCTCCGGGCGGCCAAGGCCTCCACCGAATACACGAATCACGAGAAGCGAAACCACCATCATGATGCGCAGCCATTATTGCGGCCAACTGAACGAGAGCCTGGACGGCCAGGAAGTCACCCTTTGCGGCTGGGTCCATCGTCGCCGCGACCACGGCGGGGTGATCTTCCTCGACATCCGTGACCGCGAAGGCATGGCCCAGGTCGTGTTCGACCCGGATCGCGCCGAAACCTTCGCCGCTGCCGACCGCGTGCGCAGCGAGTACGTCGTGCAGATCACCGGCAAGGTGCGCAAGCGCCCTGAGGGTGCGGTGAATGCCAACATGGCGTCCGGCGCCATCGAGATTCTCGGCTACCAGCTGAACGTGCTCAACGAAGCGGAAACCCCGCCGTTCCCGCTCAACGAATACTCCGACGTCGGCGAGGAAACCCGCCTGCGTTATCGCTTCATCGACCTGCGTCGCCCGGAAATGGCCGACAAGCTGCGCCTGCGTTCGCGCATCACCAGCAGCATCCGTCGCTTCCTCGACGAAAACGGCTTCCTCGATGTCGAGACGCCGATCCTGACCCGGGCCACCCCGGAAGGCGCGCGTGACTACCTGGTGCCAAGCCGTACCCACGCCGGCAGCTTCTTCGCCCTGCCGCAGTCGCCGCAGCTGTTCAAGCAGCTGCTGATGGTCGCCGGCTTCGACCGCTACTACCAGATCGCCAAGTGCTTCCGTGACGAAGACCTGCGGGCCGACCGCCAGCCGGAATTCACCCAGATCGACATCGAGACCAGCTTCCTCGATGAAAGCGAGATCATGGGCCTGACCGAAAGCATGATCCGCAAGCTGTTCAAGGAAGTGCTGGACCTGGAATTCGGCGAATTCCCGCACATGACCTTCGAAGAAGCCATGCGCCGCTACGGTTCCGACAAGCCGGACCTGCGTATCCCGCTGGAACTGGTCGACGTCGCCGACCAGCTGAAGGACGTGGACTTCAAGGTGTTCGCCGGCCCGGCCAACGATCCGAAGTGCCGTGTTACCGCCCTGCGCCTGCCAGGCGGTGCCAGCATGCCGCGCAGCAAGATCGACGAGTACACCAAGTTCGTCGGCATCTACGGTGCCAAGGGCCTGGCCTACATCAAGGTCAACGAGCGCGCCAAGGGCGTCGAAGGCCTGCAGTCGCCGATCGTCAAGAACATCCCCGAGGCCAACCTCAATACCATCCTCGACCGCGTTGGTGCGGTTGACGGCGACATCGTGTTCTTCGGTGCCGACAAGTTCAAGGTGGTCAGCGAAGCCCTGGGCGCGCTGCGTATCCGCCTGGGCCACGACTTCGAGCTGCTGACCTGCGAGTGGGCGCCGATGTGGGTGGTCGACTTCCCGATGTTCGAAGAGAACGAAGACGGCAGCTTCACTGCGCTGCACCACCCGTTCACCGCGCCGAAGTGCACCCCGGAAGAGCTCGAGGCCAACCCGGCCGCAGCCCTGTCGCGTGCCTACGACATGGTCCTGAACGGTACCGAGCTGGGTGGCGGTTCGATCCGTATCCACCGCAAGGAGATGCAACAGGCCGTGTTCCGCCTGCTGGGCATCGAAGCGGCAGAACAGGAAGAGAAGTTCGGCTTCCTGCTCGACGCCCTGAAGTTCGGCGCTCCGCCTCACGGTGGCCTGGCCTTCGGCCTGGACCGCCTGGTCATGCTGATGACCGGCGCCCAGTCGATCCGTGAAGTGATCGCCTTCCCGAAAACCCAGAGCGCCGCGTGCGTCATGACCCAGGCCCCTGGCATGGTCGACGCCAAGGCCCTGCGCGAGCTGCACATCCGACTGCGCGAACAGACCAAGGTCGAGTAAGCAGTCCTCGGGCGCATCCACAGGGATGCGCCTTTGCGTTTCGGCGCAGGCAATTTCCCGTCCCGCCCCGTACAGGGGCGGGGCTGTTTGTGATTCAAAGGATTCGGAGTCGTTATGGCTGGTCATTCCAAGTGGGCGAACATCAAGCACCGCAAAGAGCGCCAGGATGCCAAGAGAGGCAAGATCTTCACCAAGTGGATCCGCGAGCTGACGGTCGCCGCCAAGCAGGGCGGCCCTGACCCGGCCTCCAACCCGCGCCTGCGCCTGGCGCTGGACAAGGCGCTGGGCGCCAACATGAGCCGCGACATCATCGACCGCGCCGTGGCCCGTGGTGCTGGCACCAACGAAAGCGACAACGTCGAAGAGCTCAGCTACGAAGGCTACGGCCCGGGCGGCGTGGCGATCATGGTCGAGGCCATGACCGACAACCGTAACCGCACGGCCGCTGCCGTGCGCCATGCGTTTACCAAGTGTGGCGGCAACCTCGGCACCGACGGTTCGGTGGCGTATCTGTTCGAGCGCAAGGGGCAGATCAGCTTTGCCCCCGGCGTGGAAGAAGATGCGCTGATGGAAGCGGCGATGGAAGCCGATGCCGATGACGTGGTGGCCAATGATGACGGCTCGTTCGAGGTGTTCACCTCGTTCAACAGCTTCTATGCCGTGCGCAATGCCCTGGAAGAGGCGGGGTTCAAGGCCGCTGACGCGGAAATCGTCATGCAGCCCACCACCAGCGCCGAACTTGACCAGGACGGTGCCGAGAAGGTGCTCAAGCTGATCGATATGCTCGAAGACCTGGATGACGTGCAGAACGTCTATTCCAATGCGCAGATCTCCGACGAGATCATGGAAAAACTCGGCTAAGATCGTCGCTTGGCCTTTCGGGCCTATTCGCGGGCAAGCCCGCTCCCACAGGGAGCGCACCAGGTTCAGGCCTGGCGCGTCCCCGGTGGGAGCGGGCTTGCCCGCGAATAGGCCGGTACATTTGAACATGCAGGCGCTATGACTCTGATTCTTGGTATCGACCCCGGCTCGCGCATCACCGGTTATGGCGTGGTGCGCCAGACCGCCCGCGGTTGCGAGTACGTGGCGTCGGGCTGCATCCGCACCGGCAGCGGCGAGCTGCATGAGCGGTTGCAGATCGTTTTCCGCGGCGTGGGTGAAATCATTGCCCAGCACGGCCCGGTGACCATGGGCATCGAGCGGGTGTTCATGGCGCGCAATGCCGACTCGGCGCTCAAGCTCGGCCAGGCCCGTGGCGCGGCCATCGTCGCTGCCGCCGAAGCCGGCCTGGAAATCGCCGAGTACAGCGCTACCCAGGTCAAGCAGGCGGTAGCCGGTACCGGCGGGGCCAACAAGGAACAGGTGATGATGATGGTCATGCACCTGTTGAAACTGACGCAAAAGCCGCAGATCGACGCCTCCGACGCCCTGGCCATTGCCCTGTGCCATGCGCATACCCGCTCCAGCCTGGTGCCGCACGGCCTGGCCACGGCGCGGCGACGCGGCGGGCGCTTGCGTCTGTAGGCGCTTCATGCCCTGATACACATTTTGTGCGGGTGATACGTGCACCCGCCGCATTTGCTGATAGGGTTGAGCGGTCTTTGACCGGCTCCCCGAGAGGAAGGATCGGAACGTGATTGGACGTTTGCGCGGCACCCTGGCGGAGAAACAGCCGCCGCACCTGATTATCGACGTCAACGGCGTGGGTTACGAGCTGGAAGTGCCGATGACCACGCTGTACCGTCTGCCCAAGGTGGGCGAAAGCGTCACCGTGCACACCCACCTGGTGGTGCGCGAAGACGCCCACCTGCTCTACGGTTTTGCCGAAAAGCGCGAGCGCGAGCTGTTCCGTGAGCTCATCCGCCTCAATGGCGTGGGGCCGAAGCTGGCGCTGGCGCTGATGTCCGGCCTGGAAGTCGACGAGCTGGTGCGCTGTGTGCAGGCCCAGGACACGTCGGCGTTGGTGCGCGTGCCGGGGGTCGGCAAGAAGACCGCCGAACGCCTGCTGGTCGAACTCAAGGACCGCTTCAAGGCCTGGGAAACCTCGCCAGCCATGTTCACCCTGGTCTCCGATGGGCCGCTGCCGGTCAGCAGCAGCTCCACGGCCGAGGCTGATGCCGTCAGCGCCCTGGTTTCACTGGGCTACAAGCCGCAGGAAGCCAGCAAGGCGATCGCCGCGATCAAGGACAAGGCTGGCCTGAGCAGTGAAGAGCTGATCCGCCGCAGCCTGAAAGGGATGATTACCAAGTGATCGAAGCCGACCGCCTGATCGCCGCCAGTGGCCGCGACCGTGAAGAAGTCCAGGACCGTGCGATCCGCCCGCTGCGGCTGGACGAGTACATCGGCCAGCCGGTGGTGCGCGAGCAGATGGCGCTGTTCATCCAGGCCGCCCGTGGCCGCAGCGAGTCGCTTGACCATACCCTGATCTTCGGCCCGCCGGGTCTCGGCAAGACCACCCTGGCCAACATCATCGCCCAGGAAATGGGCGTGTCGGTCAAGAGCACCTCGGGGCCGATCCTCGAGCGCCCGGGCGACCTGGCAGCCATGCTGACCAACCTCGAGCCGCACGACGTGCTGTTCATCGACGAGATCCACCGGCTGTCACCAGTCGTCGAAGAAGTGCTGTACCCGGCAATGGAAGACTTCCAGCTGGACATCATGATCGGCGAAGGGCCGGCGGCCCGCTCGATCAAGCTCGACCTGCCACCGTTCACCCTGGTCGGGGCCACCACCCGTGCCGGCATGCTCACCAACCCGCTGCGCGACCGCTTCGGTATCGTCCAGCGCCTGGAGTTCTACAGCGACAGGGACCTGGCCACCATCGTCAGTCGTTCGGCCGGCATCCTCGGCCTGGCCATCGAGGACCAGGGCGCCTACGAGATCGCCCGCCGGGCCCGTGGCACGCCGCGTATTGCCAACCGCCTGCTGCGCCGCGTGCGCGACTACGCCGAGGTGCGCGGCAAGGGCCAGATCACCAAGGCCGTGGCCGACATGGCGCTCAACCTGCTGGACGTCGACGAGCGCGGTTTCGACCATTCCGACCGCCGCCTGCTGCTGACCATGATCGAGAAATTCGACGGTGGCCCGGTGGGGGTGGACAACCTGGCCGCCGCCATCAGCGAAGAGCGTCATACCATCGAGGATGTGCTCGAACCGTACCTGATCCAGCAAGGCTACATCATGCGTACCCCGCGTGGCCGTGTGGTCACCCGGCATGCCTACCTGCACTTTGGCCTGAATGTGCCCGGGCGCCTGGGGGAGGGTGGGGATTTTTCCGAAACGGGCGATGACTGACAGATCGAAAACGGCTTTTCGTGGTCCTAGCGCTGGCACGCCGAGGGTGCGCTGGCAATAAGACATTAATGAAGAAAAAACAGTTGCCACAGCGGATTGGCAAGCTGAGGAGTAAGCACTAGAGTATGCGCGCGCAAAATGGCCTGGAACCGTTCGCACACCGTTGTCGCGTCTATTACGAAGATACCGATGCCGGTGGCGTGGTGTATTACGTCAACTACCTGAAATTCATGGAACGTGCGCGCACCGAGCGGCTGCGGCACCTGGGCTTTTCCCAGGCGCAACTGGCCGGGGAAAACCTGTTGTTCGTGGTCCATTCCAGCGAAGCGCGTTACCACGCGCCGGCGCGCCTGGACGACGAGCTGCGGGTCACCGCGCATGTCACTGAACTCAATCGCGCCAGCCTGCGCTTCGTGCAGCAGGTCTGGCGGGAAAAGGATGAAACGCTGCTCTGCGAAGGGCAGTTCCTGGTGGCCGCCGTGCGCGCCGACACTTTCAAACCCCGAGCCATACCCCCGGAGCTGCGCGACGCCTTTGCGGCGGACGGCTCGGGTAATCAATCGAACGCAGGAGAATAAGCGTGGAAGCTAACGTCGTCGACCATACCTCCATGTGGAGTCTGGTCAGCAATGCCAGCGTGGTGGTACAGCTGGTAATGCTGACCCTGGTGGCCGCCTCGGTCACTTCATGGATCATGATCTTCCAGCGCAGCACCATGCTGCGCGCCGGTCGTCGTGCGCTGGATGCCTTCGAGGAGCGCTTCTGGTCGGGCATCGACCTGTCCAAGCTGTACCGTCAGGCAGGCAGCAACCCGGACCCGGATTCCGGTGTCGAGCAGGTGTTCCGTGCCGGCTTCAAGGAATTCTCGCGCCTGCGCCAGCAGCCGGGGGTTGACCCTGACGCGGTCATGGAAGGCGTCGCCCGTGCCATGCGCGTGGCCATTTCGCGCGAGGAAGAAAAACTCGAGCAGAGCCTGCCGTTCCTGGCCACCGTTGGTTCGACCAGCCCGTACATCGGCCTGTTCGGTACCGTGTGGGGCATCATGAACTCCTTCCGCGGCCTGGCCAGCGCCCAGCAGGCCACCCTGGCCACGGTTGCCCCGGGTATCGCCGAGGCGCTGGTCGCCACTGCCATCGGCCTGTTCGCGGCAATCCCGGCGGTCATCGCCTACAACCGCTTCTCGGCGCGCAGCGAAGTGCTGATCGGTCGTTACTACACCTTCGCCGACGAGTTCCAGGCGATCCTGCACCGTAAAGTGCACACCAGCGAAGAGTAATCAGGTAGAAGCCCATGGCCCGAGTTCGCCACAAACGCAAGCCCGTCGCCGAGATGAACGTGGTGCCCTACATCGACGTGATGCTGGTGCTGCTGGTCATCTTCATGGTGACGGCGCCCATGCTCAACCAGGGCGTGAAGGTCGACCTGCCCAAGGTTTCCAGCGAAGCCTTGCCGCAGGACAACAACGTCCAGATCCTCACCATCTCCATCAAGGCCGACAAGACCTATTACTGGAACCTCGGCAGCGAAGTCGATACCGACAAGCAGATGGACAAGGCCATGACCTTGCCAGCCATGACCGACGCAGTGACCAAGATCATTGCTGCCGGCCGTGACCAGGGCAAGCAGACCCAGGTGTTCATTCGTGGCGACAAGGCTGTCGACTATGGCGCGGTCATGGGTGCCATGGGCGGGTTGCAGAAGGCCGGTGTCGGTAACGTTGGCCTGATTACCGAGGCGCCCTGATGCAACAGCGAGAGCCATCCGCCTCGGAAAGCTACTTCTGGCCCAGTATCTGGGCCATCGGCCTGCATGTGCTGGTGTTCGCCCTGCTGTTCGTCAGTTTTGCCATGACGCCTGAGCTGCCGCCATCCAAGCCGATCGTTCAGGCTACCCTGTACCAGCTCAAGTCCAAGAGCCAGGCGACCACCCAGACCAATCAGAAGATTGCCGGGGAAGCGAAGAAAACCGCTTCGCGCCAGACCGAGGTCGAGCAGCTGGAACAGAAGAAGGTCGAGCAGGAGGCCGTGAAGGCCGCGGAACAAAAGAAAGCCGACGCCGCTCAAAAGGCCGAAGAGGCCCGCGAGGCTGCCGAAGCCAAGAAAGCCGAAGCCGCTGCCGAAGCCGCCAAGGCTGCCGAGGCCAAGAAAGCCGCCGAAGCCAAGAAGGCCGAGGAGGCGAAGAAGGCCGCCGAGAAGCAGCAGGCTGACATCGCCAAGAAGAAGGCCGAGGAAGAAGCCAAGAAAAAAGCCGAAGAAGAGGCCAAGAAAGAGGCCGCTGAAGAGGCGAAGAAGCAAGCCGCCGAGGACGCCAAGAAAAAGGCGGCCGAAGAGGCCAAGAAGAAAGCAGCCGAGGACGCCAAGAAGAAAGCGGCAGCCGAGGAAGCGAAGAAGAAGGCAGCTGAAGAGGCCAAGAAGAAGGCCGCTGCAGACGCCCAGAAGAAAAAGGCACAGGAAGCGGCCCGCAAGGCGGCGGAAGACAAGAAAGCCCAGGCCCTGGCCGAGCTGTTGTCCGACACCACCGAACGGCAGCAGGCGCTGGCCGACGAGCAGGGTGACCAGGTGGCCGGTGACTTCGACGACCTGATCCGCTTGCGCGCGGCCGAGGGCTGGGCACGTCCGCCTTCCGCGCGCAAGGGCATGACGGTGGTCCTGCAGATCAACATGTTGCCGGACGGTACCATCACCAACGTCAGCGTGGCCCGGTCCAGTGGTGACGGCCCGTATGACAGTTCGGCGGTGGCTGCGGTGAAGAACATCGGTCGCCTGACCGAAATGCAGGGTATGAAGCCGAGCGATTTCAACCAATATCGTTCGTTCAAGATGACATTTACACCTGAGGATCTAGCGTTGTGATTAAACGTCTGAGAGGGCTGCTGGTCATGCTGTGCTGCGTGGCAGGCATGGCCGTGGCAGAGGAAAAGAACATCCTGGTCACCAGCGGCAGCGACCGGGCCACGCCCATCGCGGTAGTGCCGTTCGGTCTGCAGGGCGGCAGCGTGCTGCCGGAAGACATGGCCGACATCATCGGTAACGACCTGCGCAACTCCGGCTACTACTCGCCGATTCCGCGGCAGAACATGATCAGCCAGCCGTCGCAGGCCAGCGAAGTGATCTTCCGTGACTGGAAAGCACTGGGCGCACAGTATGTGATGGTCGGCAGCATCGTGCCGTCGGGCGGTCGCCTGCAGGTGCAGTACGCGCTGTTCAACGTCGCCACCGAGCAGCAAGTGCTGACCGGCAGCGTGGCGGGCAGCGTCGACCAGCTGCGTGACATGGCCCACTACATTTCCGACCAGTCGTTCGAGAAGCTCACCGGCATCAAGGGTGCGTTCTCCACCCGCATGCTGTACGTGACGGCCGAGCGTTTCTCCACCAACAACACCCGCTACACCCTGCAGCGTTCGGACTACGACGGTGCACGTGCAGTGACCCTGCTGCAATCGCGTGAACCGATCCTGTCGCCACGCTTTGCGCCGGATGGCAAGCGTATCGCCTATGTCTCGTTCGAGCAGAAGCGCCCACGCATCTTCATCCAGCACATCGATACCGGCCGCCGCGAGCAGGTCACCAACTTCGAAGGCCTCAATGGCGCACCAGCCTGGTCGCCGGACGGTACCCGCCTGGCGTTCGTGCTGTCGAAGGACGGTAACCCGGACATCTACGTGATGAACGTGGCCTCGCGCCAGATCAGCCGTGTCACCGCAGGCCCGGGTATCAATACCGAGCCGTTCTGGGGCAAGGACGGCAACACCCTGTACTTCACCTCCGACCGTGGCGGCAAGCCGCAGATCTACAAGCAGTCGGTCGGTGGCGGTGGTGCCGAGCGCGTCACTTTCGTCGGTAACTACAACGCCAACCCGAAACTGTCGGCGGACGAAAAGACCCTGGTGATGATCCATCGCCAGCAGGGCTTCACCAACTTCAAGGTTGCGGCCCAGGATTTGCAGCGCGGAAGTGTAAAGATTCTCTCGGAGACAAGTCTTGATGAGTCTCCCACTGTTGCGCCAAACGGCACCATGCTAATCTACGCCACCCGCCAGCAGGGCCGGGGAGTCTTGATGCTCGTGTCGCTTAATGGACGCGTGAGGCTCCCACTTCCTACCGCTCAAGGCGAAGTCAGAGAACCGTCCTGGTCCCCTTACCTGAACTGATTGCGGCGTAATACTTTTGCTTAACACACTGGGGTTTCATTAGGAGTTTCACGATGGAAATGCTGAAGTTTGGTAAATTTGCTGCGCTGGCTCTGGCCATGGCCGTAGCTGTAGGTTGCTCCTCGAAGGGCGGTGACAACGCAGGCGAAGGCGCTGCTGTAGACCCGAACGCTGGCTACGGTGCCAACGCTGGTGCTGTTGACGGCTCCCTGAGCGAAGAAGCTGCTCTGCGCGCAATCACCACCTTCTACTTCGAATACGACAGCTCGGACCTGAAGCCAGAAGCCATGCGCGCTCTGGACGTTCACGCCAAGGACCTGAAAGCCAACGGCAACCGCGTTGTTCTGGAAGGCAACACCGACGAGCGCGGCACCCGCGAGTACAACATGGCTCTGGGTGAGCGTCGTGCCAAGGCCGTCCAGCGCTACCTGGTTCTGCAGGGCGTTTCCCCTGCTCAGCTGGAACTGGTCTCCTACGGTGAAGAGCGTCCGGTTGCCACTGGCAACGACGAGCAGTCCTGGGCTCAGAACCGTCGCGTAGAACTGCGTAAGTAAGTTCTCATGCGTATGGGCCGCCGTGTAGTAACCGTCCTCGCACTCAGCCTGCCGCTCGCGGCCTGGGCTGAGGTTCCTGTAGTTGATGACAACGGGGGCAGTTATCCGCCCGCGGGTTATGGCACGAGCGGCGCCTATGCCGGGTCAGGGGCTTCGGCCCCTGCCTCTGCACAGGGCCAGCTGTTCATGCAGCTGCAACAGATGCAGGATCAGCTTTCCCGCCAGCAAGGCATCATCGAAGAGCTGCAGAACGATGTGTCGCGCATGAAGCAGGAAAACCTGGAGCGTTACCAGGACCTGGACCGTCGCATCAACAGTGGCGCCGCGCCTGCCGCGACCCCTGACAATTCCTCCGGTGGTGGTGCCTCCAGTGCCGCCCCCGATGCAGCAGCAGGTGCTGCTGCGCAACAACCGGCCGCCAGTAGCGAGCCCGGTGATCCGGCGAAAGAGAAGCTCTACTACGATGCCGCTTTCGACCTGATCAAGCAGAAAGACTTCGACAAGGCCAGCCAGGCGTTCAACGCCTTCCTGCGCAAGTACCCCAACAGCCAGTATGCCGGCAATGCCCAGTACTGGCTGGGTGAGGTGAACCTGGCCAAGGGCGACCTGCCAGCTGCCAGCCAGGCCTTCGCCCAGGTCAGCCAGAAGTATCCGAAGCACAGCAAGGTACCGGATTCGCTGTACAAGCTGGCCGATGTCGAGCGCCGCATGGGCCATACCGACAAGGTCAAGGGTATCCTGCAGCAAGTCATCAGCCAGTATCCCGGCACCTCGGCCGCGCAACTGGCGCAACGTGACCTGCAGAAGCTCTGAGCCGTACCGTTTGAAAGAAACCCGCGCCTGTCGCGGGTTTTTTCGTTAGAATCACTGCCCTTTTTTCGTAAACACGCTGTTGCGGATAACGCTATGTCGAGTCCGCGACAGTGCCTGACGGAGGCGGACAGCCTGTTTAGCTGTCACGCCCGTGGCGAGCATGCAAGACACATTACGCATCACCGAAGTCTTTTACTCTTTGCAGGGTGAAACACGAACGGCTGGGTTGCCCACGGTATTCGTGCGCCTCACCGGTTGCCCCCTGCGCTGCCAGTACTGCGACAGTGCCTATGCCTTCAGTGGCGGCACCCTGCGCACCCTCGATTCGATCCTGGAGCAGGTCGCCAGCTTCAAGCCGCGCTACGTCTGCGTGACCGGTGGCGAGCCATTGGCCCAGCCCAACGCCTTGCCATTGCTGCAGCGCCTGTGTGACGCCGGTTACGAGGTTTCGCTGGAAACCAGCGGTGCGCTGGATATTGCCGGCACCGATACCCGGGTCAGCCGTGTGCTCGACCTGAAGACCCCCGGCTCCGAGGAGTCGCACCGTAACCGCTACGAGAACATCGAGCAGCTGACCGGCAACGACCAGGTCAAGTTCGTCATCTGTTCCCGCGAGGACTACGACTGGGCGGTTTCCAAACTCATCCAGTACAACCTCGCCGAGCGTGCCGGTGAGGTGCTGTTTTCGCCCAGCTACCACCAGCTGAAAGCCAGCGAGCTGGCCGACTGGATTGTCGCCGACAACCTGCCTGTGCGCTTTCAGCTGCAGCTGCACAAGCTGCTGTGGAACGACGAACCCGGACGTTGAGGAGCAACTACACATGAGCGAGAAACGCGCAGTAATCCTGTTGTCCGGTGGCCTGGACTCGGCCACCGTGGTCGCCATGGCCAAGGCCGAAGGCTATAGCTGCTATACCATGAGCTTCGACTATGGCCAGCGCCACCGCGCCGAGCTGAATGCGGCCGCCCGCGTTGCCCGCGACCTGGGCGTGGTCGAGCACAAGGTGATTGGCCTGAACCTGAACGGCATCGGCGGCTCGGCTTTGACCGACAGCAGCATCGACGTGCCGGAAGCTCCGGGTGAAGGCATCCCGGTCACCTATGTGCCGGCGCGCAACACCGTGTTCCTGTCGCTGGCCCTGGGTTGGGCAGAAGTGCTGGAAGCCCGCGATATCTTCATCGGCGTCAACGCGGTGGATTATTCCGGCTACCCGGACTGCCGCCCCGAGTTCGTCGAAGCCTTCGAGCGCATGGCCAACCTGGCGACCAAAGCCGGTGTCGAAGGGCAGGGCTTCCGTATCCAGGCGCCGCTGCAGAACATGAGCAAGGCGCAGATCGTGCAGGCCGGCTTGGCCCGTGGCGTGGACTACAGCCTGACCGTTTCCTGCTACCAGGCCGATGATGACGGCCGTGCTTGTGGCAAATGCGACAGCTGCCGCCTGCGTGCCGAAGGCTTCAAGGCCGCCGGTGTTGCCGACCCGACGCGATATTTTTAAAAAAAGTTGTGGTGGGGTGTTGATTTCCCGTTAGAAATCAGTATTATACGCGCCATCCAACGGGTCGTTAGCTCAGTTGGTAGAGCAGTTGGCTTTTAACCAATTGGTCGTAGGTTCGAATCCTACACGACCCACCATACGCAGTACGTCAAAGCCCGCAACCGGCAACGGTCGCGGGCTTTTTCGTTTTCCAATGCCTAGATGCGATCGATCGGCTTGCGCCCGCTTGTAGGAGCGGCCTTGTGTCGCGATCGGGCCGCAAAGCGGCCCCAGCAGATCATGCGCTGCTGCTGAAGCCCGCGGGCTGCGTTGCATCCCTATCAGGACACAAGGCCGCTCCTGCACCGGGCGAGTGACCGTCAGCTGCTTTACTCAGCCCACTCCGGGTCCCCGGTAAACACCACCGTCAGCCAACGGTCCGGCCCTTCGCCACCCACCGCATCACCGATCTCGTTGCGCCACGCATCCCATTCATCGATGGTTTTCGCCGCCATGCCCTTGGGCACGATGAAGTACAGCTCGATCTCCCGCGAACGCCCGACCTTGGCCACATAGGCGCGGTACGACTGCAACCCGTGGCGCGCGACGAAAGCCTTGGCAACTTCATCCACATGCAGCTTGAGGTCGCCCGGCGTCACCAGGAAAATCTCCGAAAGCGCCTGGCGCACCACCGACATCGGCAGCGGCACGATCACCAGGCACACCAGCGCCAGCACCGCCGGGTCGATGTACGGCGACAGCCACTCCCATGGCGTGCCTTGCACGGCGTAGCCAAAGCAGAAGGCGATCAGCAGGGCGGCGGTGATGCTGGCCGACATTACCCAACCCTTGACGTCCATGCGCACGAAATCCGAGCCCAGCCTGCGGTTGGCGCGGGCCTCGATGACGGCAATGGTCACGCAGGCGATGACGGTCAGCACCGCGTAGACCATGGCGATGCCGAACTCCAGGTGGCGCCCGCCTTGCAGCAGGCTGCTGACGGCGTTGATCAGTGCGTAGATGGCCACGCTGCTGAGCAGGATGCCGTTCAGCGCCAGCACCATCGGCTCCAGGTGCCAGAAGCCCATGGTGAAGCGCTCGCGCAGCTTGCGCGACATCTGCACGCTGGTGGTGTGCGAAGTGATCAGCCTGACCACCACCAGCGACAGCCCGCTCATGCTGGCGTCGGCCAGCGAGTACACGCCATCGAAGATGATGGAGAACGAGCCGGAGGCCAGGCCGAAGGCGATACCGATAAAGGCAATGAACAGGGTGACGGCGATCGAGGTACGTAGCAGGCCCTGCTCGCTGGTGATGTCGAAGAAGGTAGATCTGGTTGCGGTTTGCATAAGATGTGCTCGGTAAAAACATTGATTCTGTATCGCCTGTCAGGGCCTCTTCGCGGGCTCGCCCGCTCCCACAGGTCCGGTGCCGCCTTCGGAGTCGGTACAAAACCTGTGGGAGCGGGCAAGCCCGCGAAAAGGCGCATTGGCCCTGACAGGTTAGACGCGGAACTGCTCCATCAGCGCCTGCTGCTGGTTGGCCAGCCGGTTCAGGGCCTGGCTGATGCGCGCCGATTCGTCGGCCTGGCCCGCCAGCGATTCGGTCACATCGCGAATGCCAGCCACGTTGCGGTTCACTTCCTCGGCCACCGCACTCTGCTCTTCGGCGGCCGAGGCAATCTGCAGGTTCATGTCGCTGATCACCGCCACCGCCTCGCCGATGCGCTGCAGCGCCGGCAGCGCCTGTTCCATGCGCGAGGCGCTGTCCTGGGCCTGGCGCTGGCCTGCATGCATGGCATCGACGACATCCTGGGTGCCTTGCTGCAAGCCTTCGATGACCTGGCGAATTTCCTCCACCGAGGTCTGCGTACGCTGGGCCAGGCCGCGCACTTCATCGGCGACCACGGCGAAACCACGCCCGGCTTCGCCGGCACGGGCTGCCTCGATGGCGGCGTTGAGCGCCAGCAGGTTGGTTTGTTCGGCAATGCTGCGGATCACCTCCAGTACCGAACCGATCTGCCCGCTGCGGTGTTCCAGCGCACGCGCTTCGCCCATGGCGTTGTCCATGTCGGCGGTGAGGCGGTCGATACCCTGGCGCGTACTGTCGATCAGTTGCAGGCCTTCGCGGCTGGCCTGGTCGGCAGCGCGTGCAGCCTGGGCTGCCTGCGAAGCGTTATGGGCGACATCCAGGGCGGTGGCGCTCATTTCGTTGGCCGCAGTGGCCACCTGTTCGATTTCACGGTGCTGTTGCTGCATGCCGTTGCTGGTCTGGCTGGCGATACCTGCCGACTGGTCGGCGGTGTCGCGGGCTTGCTGCAGTGAGCCTTTGACCTGGGCGATCACCGGCTGCAGCTTGTCGAGGAAGCGGTTGAACCAACCGGTGAGCTGGCCCAGTTCGTCCTGCCGGGCGTAGTCCAGGCGGCGGGTGAGGTCGCCCTCACCGCTGGCGATGTCTTGCAGGCGCGCCGCCACCGCCAGGATCGGCCGGGACACGCCGCGGGCAGTCAACCCGACCAGCAACAAGCCGGCTAGCGCAGCGCCCAGGCCCACCAGCAGGCTGATCAGGTTGGCGCTCTGGTTGTGCTTGCCCAGGCGCTGGTTGAGGGCGACGGCGGGGGCCTGCAGCGCGCTTTCCGGCACGTCCAGCAACACTTGCCAGGGAGCAGCGCCGGGTATCGGTGTGAAAGGGTGGGCCACGCGCAGCAGGCCTTCGGTGACCGTCTTGTCCATCGGATTGCCGAGCGTGCTGGCGTCGCGGCTGTTGCCAGCCAGCAGGCCAGTGGCGCTGGCAATACTGACCTGGCCCTGGCCGTCGAACAGTTCGCTGCGGCCGTCCAGGCTCAGCTGCTGCAGGTTGGCCAGGCCGATGTCCAGGCCGACCACACCGACCACCTTGCCATGCTCCAGCAGCGGCAGAGCGATGCTGGTCATCAGCACCTGGCGGCCATTCACCTCGTCGAGGTAGGGCTCCAGCACGCAAGCGCTGGCGGTGTCCTGCGGGCAGGTCAGCCAGCGGTTCTTGGCCACGCCATTGCTGCCGATGCCGGCATCGCCAAGCATCGATTCCGGCATGGCTTCGAACTCGAGGGTGCCGGGGCGGGGCTGGGACCAGTACAGCGAGAAGCGCCCGCTGTCATTGCTGCCTGCGGCATCCTGGCCGACATACTGGCTGTCCGGGCCAAGGGCGTCGGGCTGGAACACCAGGTACAGGCCGATCACATCCGGGTTGGCGCCCAGGCTGGCCTGGGCCTGGCGCGTCAGTTCGGCGCGCAGGTCGCTGCCGCCGCGGGCCTTGAGCACCTGCACCAGGCGGGCGAAGCCATTGGCGTACTGATAGGCGTCCATGAAATAGCGCTGGATGCGCAGCGCCTGGTTTTCGGCGAGGGTTTGCAGGCGCAGGCGTGCGCTGCTGTCGAGCATCTCGCTGCTGGCCTGGTTGACCAGTGCCGCGCTGCGCCGGGCCTGGGCCAGCGAGTTGGTCACCAGCAGGGCGACGATAGCCAGCAGGCACAGGCCGGCGAGCAGGGTGATTTTCCACTGGATGGAGAGGCGACGCAGCGGCATCAGGGCTTTCCTTTTCGAGCAAATGCAACGCCCGCGATCAGGCGCGGGCGTTGGCGGCAGCATGGGTCATTCAGCGATGTAGTTGGGCGGGGCGTCCCGGAACGCCTTGGTCAGCCAGGCCAGGTACAACAGGCCGAGCAGCGCCCAGACCCCACCGAACAGCAGCGAGTTGGCATTCAGGTCGAGCCACAGCGAGACGATGATGCAGAAGCCGATGGTGGGCACCACCAGGTAGGTCAGCTGGTTGGCCAGGCCCTGGCGCTTGCCTTCGCGCAGGTAGCAATGGTTGATCACCGACAGGTTGACGAAGCTGAACGCGACCAGTGCGCCGAAGTTGATGATCGAGGTGGCGGTGACCAGGTCGAAGAAGATCGCCGACAGCGAGATCAGCCCGACCACGGCAATGTTCAGCACTGGCGTCTTGTAGCGCGAATGCAGGCGGGCGAACAGGCTGGCCGGGATCACGTTGTCGCGGCCCATCACGTACAGCAGGCGCGACACGCTGGTTTGCGAGGCCAGGCCCGAGGCGATGGTATTGATCACCGTACAGGCGATGAAAATCGACTGGAACAGCTTGCCGCCGACATACAGGGCGATTTCCGGCAGGGCCGCTTCATGGTCGTGGAAGCGTGCCATGGTCGGGAAGTAGGCCTGGATGAAGTACGACACGGTGATGAACACCACGCCACCGATCAGGGCGGTGAGGAAGATTGCCCGCGGGATGGTCTTGCCCGGGTCGCGGGTTTCTTCGGACAGGCAGGTGACGGCGTCGAAGCCGAGGAACGAGAAGCACAGGATGGTCGCACCGGCGGCCAGGGCGCTGAGCTGGGTCTGGTTGTCGGCGAACGGCAGCAGGCTCCAGGCGGTACCCAGCCCTTCACCCTCGCCCAGGCCGCGCACGCACAGGTAGATGAACACGGCGATGATCGCCACCTGCACCGCCACGAACAACAGGTTGAAGTGCGCCACCAGGTTCACGCTGCGCATGTTGATCAGGCTGATCAGGGTGACGAAAGCGGCCACCCACATCCATTCCGGTACTTCCGGGAACATGGCCGAAAGGTACAGCTTCGCCAGCAGCGCGTTGACCATCGGCAACAGCAGGTAGTCGAGCAGCGACGACCAGCCGACCAGGAAGCCCATGTGCGGGTTGATGGCGCGCTGGGTGTAGGTGTAGGCCGAGCCTGATTGCGGGAAGCGTTTGACCAGGGTGCCATAGCTCACGGCGGTGAACAGGATCCCGGCCAGCGCCAGGATGTAGGCGCTGGGTACGTGGCCGGCGGTAATCCCGGAGACGATACCGAAGGTGTCGAACACGGTCATCGGCGTCAGGTAGGCCAGGCCGATGATGATCACGTGCCAGAGGCGCAGGGTTTTGCGCAGTTGGCTGTTGCCGGAAACGCTGTAGTCAGGCTGCATGCTGGCATGGCTCCTGCGACGGGGCGTAAACGACGGGCACGGGGTATTGCGCATGCGGCAAGGGCGAGCGGGTGGGCTCCATGTTGTTCACCTTTTATGTCGGAGCGGCGGGAGGCGCGTGGGGAGCGCGCAAAGTGGTGAAAATAAAAAACGATGCGTAGGTTGGTGTCAAGTTAAACATGACAAGATGTTACTGATTTGAAATATGTGTCGATAAAAACAGGTTTTTGTTCGGTTTTTGCGCGTTTTTTTGCGATTTTGATCAATTTGTGTGTTCGTAAAAATTTACAAGTAGTGAGCCGCCTTGCGGCGAATGTCAGGCCTTTCCCAAAACGCAATTTCTCCAGCTGGCCCAGCGCCATGCCTGGGGTTGCAGTGGTACTCTTGGCGTCCTGCGGCCCAGGGCCGCATACGAACCCCTTACGGACAGCAATCGGTTCTATTCATGAAGAAATCAGTTGGCATCCTTTCCGGCCTGGCTATCGCCATTGCCGTCGCAATCCCCGCTGGCGCCTGGTACACCGGCAAGCAGCTTCCCACAGAACTCGACAACGCCCTGTCGCGCAGCAACGCCGAACTCGACAAGGCGCTGGTGAGCACCGGCGGCAGCATGAGCATCGAGCGGGTGTCGCTGGAGCAGCATTGGTTCAGCAGTACCGCCCAATACCGGCTCAAGGCCCGGGACATCCGCCTGGGTGATGGCGAGGTGCTGAACTTCGACGTAGGCGTGACCGACCAGATCGAGCACGGCCCGTTCCCCTGGTCACGGGTCAAGGCGTTCAAGCTGATGCCGGTGCTGGCATTCAGCAGCAGCACGCTGCAGAAGGACGACTCCACCGCGCCGTGGTTCGCGGCCGCCGGCGAGCAGGCTCCGGTCAGCGCGCAGACCAGCCTGGGTTACGGCGGCAATGTGACCAGCCTGATCCAGCTGGCGCCGGTCAAGCTTGATGAAGCGGACGGCAGCCGCCTCGACTTCTCGGGCATGCAGCTGCAGGTCAGTGGTGACCAGCAAGGCAAGGCCTCGACCTTCAGCGGCCAGGCCGACCGTTTGCTGATGAAGCTGGTAAGCGATGACCAGCCGCCAGCCACGGTCGAGCTCACGGGCCTGAAGCTTAATGGCCAGTTGTCGGCTACCGGGCACGAGGCCATCTATGTAGGCAACGTCGACCTGGCGCTGGCCGAAACCAAGGTCACCCTGGGGCCCAAGCAGCAGGTGCTGCTGGTCAAGGGCCTGCAGCAGAATGTCCGGCAAACCCTGGAAGGGGCGGACACTGTCGGTGGCCGCGTGGAGTACAAGGTCGAGGATATCCGCTGGGATGACCGGGCGGTGGGCAAGGCGCAGATGGCGGTAAGCGTCTCTTCGCTCAATGCGCCGGCGCTGCAGGCGTTGTCGGCGTGGTATCAGTCGCACCTGCCGGAGTTCGAGGCCGCTGCAGCCGCCGGCGAGCCGATGCCGGAAATCCAGATGGACGAGGCAGAAAAAGCCCGGTTCCAGGCCGACCTGCAGAAGCTGCTGGCCGCCAAGCCGCGGGTGGCGGTGGAGAACCTGTCGTTCAAGACTGCCAATGGCGAAAGCCGCTTCGACCTGTCGATGGGCTTTGCCGCACCGGCCAGCTTCGACCTGCCACCCGATCAGCTCGGCAAGCAGCTGATCACCGAGGTGAAGAGCAAGCTGTCGCTGTCCAAGCCGATGATTGGTGACCTGGCGACCTTGCAGGCGCTGCTGGACGGCCAGACCGACGCCCAGGCCATCGCCCTGCAATCGAGCCAGGCCGGGGAAATGGTCGGGGTGATGGCGCTGCAGAGCGGCATGGCCACGGTGCAGGGCACCGATGTGGTGAGCAGCCTGCACTATGCCGACGGCATGGTCGACTTCAACGGCCAGAAGATGACCGTGGAAGAGTTCGCCATGCTCATGGCCTCGCACCTGGGCGCCCTGTCGCCGCAGGGTTGATCGCTTCTCCTGTGCCGGCCCGGTCGCCGGCACAGGCAACACAAAAACCGCTTTAGAAATCGCTGGATTATCTGTAGCCTTCGGCCTCCGATAATAATCCGCGCCCGCAGAGGGCCGTGGCGGCCTGTGTGCCGTCCGGCACCCTTGGCCGATCTGCCAGGGCCGGGTGATACACTCGATTTGACGCGCGCACGCGCCTGCAGGTCCAGCGATCATGACCCAGATTTCCGAACGCCTGTTGGTTCAGGCCCACCTCGACGCCAAGCAGCCCAACCCGCTGACAGCCGAGCAGGAGGCCGAATACCGTGCGGCCATTGCTGCCGAGCTCAAGGCGCAGAACGCCGTGCTGGTCGCCCATTACTACTGCGACCCGGTCATCCAGGCGCTGGCCGAAGAAACCGGCGGCTGCGTATCCGACTCGCTGGAAATGGCCCGCTTCGGCAAGAACCACCCGGCGCAAACCGTAGTGGTTGCCGGTGTGCGTTTCATGGGCGAGACCGCCAAGATCCTCACCCCGGAAAAGCGCGTGCTGATGCCGACCCTGGAGGCTACCTGCTCGCTCGACCTGGGTTGCCCGGTGGAGGAGTTCTCGGCCTTCTGCGACCAGCACCCCGAGCGCACCGTGGTGGTCTACGCCAACACCTCTGCGGCGGTGAAAGCCCGTGCCGACTGGGTAGTGACTTCAAGCTGCGCGCTGGAGATCGTCGAAAGCCTGATGGACAACGGCGAAACCATCATCTGGGGCCCCGACCAGCACCTGGGCCGCTACATCCAGAAGCAGACCGGCGCCGACATGCTGCTGTGGGACGGTGCCTGCATCGTTCACGAAGAGTTCAAGTCGCGCCAGCTGGCCGACATGAAAGCGCTGTATCCGGACGCGGCGATCCTGGTGCACCCGGAATCGCCCGAGGCGGTGATCGAGCTGGCCGATGCGGTCGGCTCCACCAGCCAGCTGATCAAGGCTGCCCAGACCCTGCCGAACAAGACCTTCATCGTCGCCACCGACCGTGGCATCTTCTACAAGATGCAGCAGTTGTGCCCGGACAAGGAGTTCGTCGAAGCCCCGACCGCCGGTAACGGCGCGGCGTGCCGCAGCTGCGCGCACTGCCCGTGGATGGCGATGAATACCCTGGAACGGGTGCTGGATTGCCTGCGCAAGGGTACCAACGAGATCTTCGTCGACCCGGCACTGGTGCCGAAGGCGATCAAGCCGCTGAACCGCATGCTGGACTTTACCCAGGCGGCACGCCTGAAGTTGTCCGGTAACGCCTGACGCCAGACCGCGTCGCTTTCTTCGCGGGCACGCCCGCTCCCACAGGTACTGCACCGCTTGTAAGGGCGGTGCAGTACCTGTGGGAGCGGGCGTGCCCGCGAATGGCCCTCAGCGCCCCATCATCTCCCGAACCATGCGCTGCTGTTCCATGATTTCGCGCTGGCGCTGGTCAATCTGCGCTGCCAGCGGGAAGTTCCCACCAGCCCGGCGCTTGGCGTAATCCAGCTGCTGGATCGCCTGGTCAAAATCCCCCACCAGCGTGAAGTATTCGGCCCGCGCCCGGTGCAAGCCGATGGTATTGCCCGACAAGCCACGCACTTCGGCCATGTCGTACCACACGTCCGGGTCATCCGGGCGGCTCTTCACCAGCTCGTTCAAGACCTTTTCAGCCTCGGCAGGCTTGTTCTGCTTCACCAGCAGGTCGGCACGTACCTGCTTCAACGGGTAGTTGCCCGGGTACAGCCCCTGCATGCGCTCGGCCCGCTGCTGTGCGTCGGCCAGGCGATTGTTGGTGATGTCCAGGTCGATTTGCGCCAGGTTGTAGGTGATGTCGTTAGGCGCTTTGGCCAGCAACGGCTTGAGGTTTTCCCGCGCTTCGTTGAGCTGGCCGCCTTTGATCTGCGCCAGGGCCAGGCCGTAACGTGCTGCGTCCAGCTTCGGGTCTTCATCCAGCTGGGCGCGGAAGCGCTTGGCCGCCAGCCCTGGGGTGCCTTCGTAGGTCAGTGCCACCCGCGCGCGGATCAGCTGGTAGCGCATGCTGTCCTCGACGCCGCCCTTGGGCGCCTGCTCGGCACGGTTGCGGGTGTCGGCGATACGCGATTCGGTCACCGGGTGGGTCAGCAAAAACTCCGGCGGCTTGGCGTCATAGCGGTATTGCCGCGCCAGGCGTTCGAACATGGTTGGCATGTTGCGCGGGTCGTAGCCGGCCTTTTCCAGGTTCTGGATGCCGATGCGGTCGGCTTCCTGTTCGTTCTGCCGCGAGAAGCGCCGCTGTTCCTGGATCGCCGCCGCCTGGGTGCCGGCGATCACGCCGATACCGGCATCGCCACCGCCGCCGGCTGCCAGCACGATACCGGCCAGCAGTGCCGCCATCATCGGCAGCTGCATGCGCTGCTGGGCCTCGACGCCGCGAGCGAAGTGGCGTTGCGACAAGTGCGCCAGTTCGTGGGCCAGTACCGAGGCGTACTCGCCTTCGGTCTGGGCGTTGAGGAACAGCCCGCCGTTGACCCCGACGATGCCGCCCGGGGCCGCGAAGGCGTTCAGTTCGCGGCTGTCGATGAGGATGAATTCCAGGCGCCGGTCCTGCAACTGGCTGGTTTCGGCCAGGCGGTACACGCTGGTTTCAACATAGTCCTTGAGCTGTGGATCGTTCAGCTGGTTGACCTGGCCACGCAACAGGCTCAGCCAGGCGCGGCCAAGCTGGTGTTCCTGTTGGGGCGAGACGATTGCGGAACTGGCGTCGCCCAGTGATGGCAGGTCGTCTGCATGGCCAGGGAGGGCCAACAGGCAGGCCAGCGTCAGCAGGGTAGGGCGCAGTAGATTCATGCATGAAACTCGCGTCGGTCAAAGATACCTACTGTAGCGGGCTCACACGTTGGCGACCAGTGGCGCTATCCTAGCCGACCCAACCAGGCCGCAGCCTGGCAACGCCTTTGGAGAGCCCCGCAATGAGTGACACCCTGACCTGTGACGCCGAGCTGGACGCCAGCGGGCTGAATTGCCCGTTGCCGCTGCTCAAGGCCAAGATGGAGCTCAACCGCCTGGCCAGCGGCGCGGTGCTCAAGGTGATCGCCACCGACGCCGGTTCGCAACGCGACTTCCGCACTTTCGCCCAGCTGGCCGGTCATACCCTGCTGCAGGAGACGGCCGAGGCTGGCACCTACACTTACTGGCTGCGCAAGGCCTGAGTCTTTCCAAGGATCGTCAATGTTCAAAGTGCTTCGCGACTGGATGCAGCGCTACTTCTCGGATGAGGAAGCGGTGGTGCTGGCGGTCTTGTTGTTCCTGGCTTTTACCGCAGTACTTACCCTGGGTGGCATGCTCGCACCGGTACTGGCAGGCATGGTGCTGGCGTTCCTCATGCAGGGGTTGGTCAATGCCCTGGAGCGCCTGCGGGTGCCGACCCGGTTGGCGGTGCTGCTGGTGTTCGCCCTGTTCATGGGCGCGCTGGCCGTGTTCATGCTGGTGCTGGTGCCGCTGCTGTGGCATCAGCTGATCACCCTGTTCAACGAGCTGCCAGGCATGCTCGGCAAATGGCAGTCGCTGCTGTTGCTGTTGCCCGAACGCTACCCGCACCTGGTGTCGGACGAGCAGGTGCTGCATGCCATCGAGTCGGTGCGCGGGGAAATCGGCAAGTTCGGCCAATGGGCACTGACCTTCTCGCTGTCCAGCCTGCCGCTGCTGGTCAACGCCATGATCTACCTGGTGCTGGTGCCGATCCTGGTGTTCTTCTTCCTCAAGGACCGCGAACTGATCGGCCGTTGGGTCAGTGGCTACCTGCCACGCCAGCGCACCCTGCTGAACCGCGTGGGCAGCGAGATGAACCGGCAGATCGCCAACTATATCCGCGGCAAGGGCATCGAGATCCTGATCTGCGGCATTGCCACCTACATCGCCTTTATCAGCCTCGGGCTCAACTATGCCGCGCTGCTGGCCCTGCTGGTGGGGCTGTCGGTGGTGGTGCCGTACGTGGGTGCAGTGGTGGTGACCGTGCCGGTGACCCTGATTGCGTTGTTCCAGTGGGGCTGGGGAGACCAGTTCATCTACCTGATGACGGTGTACGCGATCATCCAGGCGCTGGACGGCAACGTGCTGGTACCGCTGCTGTTCTCCGAGGCGGTGAGCCTGCACCCGGTGGCGATCATTTGCGCGGTGCTGCTGTTTGGCGGGTTGTGGGGGTTCTGGGGGATCTTCTTCGCGATCCCGCTGGCGACCTTGATCAAGGCCGTGCTGGATGCCTGGCCGCGGCAGGAGCCTAGTGTTTCGCCGATGCTTTGATGCAATTGGGGCCGCTTTGCGGCCCTTCGCGGGCACGCCCGCTCCCACAGGTTCCGGCTCGATTTCGCTGGGAGCGGGCGTGCCCGCGAAGGGCTGCAAAGCAGCCCACAGCAATCTCAAGCCTTGTTCAGGGCCTGGGCAGCAGCCAATACGGCATCCACATGCCCCGGCACCTTCACCCCACGCCATTCCTGGCGCAGCACACCATGCTTGTCGATCAGGAAGGTGCTGCGGTCAACGCCCAGGTATTCCTTGCCATACAGCTTCTTCAGCTTGATCACGTCGAACAGCTGGCAGAGGGCCTCGTCCTTGTCGCTGATCAGCTCGAACGGGAAGCCTTGCTTGGCCTTGAAGTTCTCGTGCGACTTGATGCCGTCGCGCGACACGCCGAACACCACGGTATTGGCCGCGGCAAAGGCGTCATGCTGGTCGCGGAAACCCTGGCCTTCGGTGGTGCAGCCTGGCGTGCTGTCCTTCGGGTAGAAGTACACCACCACCTGGCGGCCCTTGAGTTGGCCCAGGCTCACGGTTTGCCCGCTGGTAGCCTGGGCCTGGAAATCGGCGACCGGTTGGTCGAGTGCTACGGCCATGGTGGCTCCTTACATGGGGTTCTGTGGGCGCCAGGGCTCGATCAGCGCGTCCAGGTTCAGCGCATCGGCAAAGTCCAGGAACTGGTCACGCAGCCAGCTGATCTGGGTGCCGGCCGGCAGGATCACGGTGAACTGGGCATTGAGCATGCTGCTGCCGGTTTGCGGCGCCAGGTAGGTGTCGCAGGTCATGGCTTCCAGTTCGACGCGGTGGTCGAGGAAGAACTGGCACAGCTCGTTGATGATGTCCGGGCGGTAGGCGGCGCTGACATAGGCCACGTAGGGCAGGGCCTGCGGGCGCACTTCCTGGTCGGCGCTGCGCACCACGTCCAGGGTCAGGCCGTGCTTCTTGCCCAGGCCCGGCAGCATGGCTTCGAGGCGTGCCAGGGCATCCCAGCTGCCGCCCACCTGCAATACCAGGGCGCTGGTCTCGCCGTGGCGGCTCAGGCGCGAGGTGACCACCGCGCAGCGGTTCTCGAACGCAGCGCGGCTGAGGACGTTGGCCAGTTCCATGGGGTTCGGGCCCAGGGCACTGATGACAAGGAATTGTTCGCGGACGGTGGGGGTGGACATGCAGCATTCCTAAAGCGATGAGCGGTCGGCACAGGACGGGCGAAAGCCTCCTGTCGGCAGGGCCCGGGGCTCGCATGCGAGGTCGTGGACGCTGGCGGGGAGCAAGGTCGACGGCCCGGCGGGCCGCGCTGCACCGATCAAAGCATCAAGGGTAGCGAAATAAGGCGCCGAGGGGAATGCTCCGCCCGCCTGCTTCGCTTGTGCAAGGTCGATGCCCCCAGTACCATTACCGCTCTCTTTTTCCGGCAGGAGCAGTTACATGATTGCGGGCAGTATGGTGGCGTTGGTCACTCCCATGGATGCACAAGGGCGTCTTGACTGGGACAGCCTCGACAAACTTGTAGACTTCCACCTGGAAAACGGCACCCACGCGATCGTCGCTGTCGGCACCACTGGCGAGTCGGCCACGCTGGATGTCGAAGAGCACATCCTGGTCATCAAGCACGTGGTCGAGCGCGTCAAGCGCAGCAGCCGCCGCGTGCCGGTCATTGCCGGCACCGGTGCCAACTCCACTGCCGAAGCCGTGCACCTGACCCAGAACGCCAAGAGCGCCGGTGCCGATGCCTGCCTGCTGGTCGTGCCGTACTACAACAAGCCGACCCAGGAAGGCCTGTACCAGCACTTCAAGCACATTGCCGAAGCCGTCGACATCCCGCAGATCCTCTACAACGTACCCGGCCGCACCTCCTGCGACATGCAGGCCGAGACCGTGATCCGCCTGTCGAAGGTCAAGAACATCATCGGCATCAAGGAAGCCACCGGCGACCTGGCCCGCGCCAAGGCCATCCTCGATGGCGTCGACAGCGACTTCATCGTCCTGTCCGGTGACGACCCGACCGCCGTCGAGCTGATCCTGATGGGCGGCAAGGGCAACATTTCCGTCACCGCCAACGTCGCCCCGCGCGAAATGGCCGACCTGTGCGAGGCCGCCCTTGCGGGCAATGCCGAGAAGGCCCGCGCAATCAACGAAAAACTCATGCCGCTGCACAAAGACCTGTTCTGCGAGTCCAACCCGATCCCGGTGAAATGGGCACTCGTCGAAATGGGCCTGATGCAAAAAGGCATTCGCCTGCCGCTGACCTGGCTGAGCGAAGGCTGCCACGAAAAAGTCCGTACTGCCTTGCGCCAGTCCGGCGTACTGGTTTAAGAGGAAGTACACCGCATGAAGCGACTGGCTGGTCTTTCCGCCCTTGCCCTGATTATTTCCAGCACCAGTGGGTGTGGCTGGCTGTGGGGCGAGGATGGCTATTTCCGCGACCGCGGCAGCGATTACCTGCAAGCGCACCCGACCGCGCCGATGCAGCTGCCGCCGGACGCCAGCAACATCAAGCGCCTTGACCCGCTGCTGCCGATTCCGCGTAACGTCGCCGACGACAACGCCACGGGCGAGTTCGAGGTGCCGCGCCCGCAACCGTTGACCGGCGGCGCCGCCCAGGTCACCGACTACAGCCTGCAACGCAGCGGCAGCAGCCGTTGGGTGCTGGCCCAGCACTCGCCGGCCGAAGTGTGGCCGGTGGCGCGCCAGTTCTTCGAGGACAATGGCTTCCGCATCGCCGAAGAGCGCCCGCAGACTGGTGAATTCAACACCACCTGGCAGCGTTTCGACGAACTGTCGGCCGCCCTCGGCCAGCGCCTGGCCAGCACCGCCAGCAGCAGTGACAGCGAAGTGCGCGTGCGGGTGCGCATGGAGCCTGGCGTGCAGCGCAACACCTCCGAAGTGTACGTGGTCAGCGTCGAGCGCCCGGCCGGCAGCACCGCCGAGCCGGACTTCCCGTCCAGCTCCAGCAATACCGCCGCTGATGCCCTGCTGGTCGACGAAATGCTCGCCAGCATGAACCGCAGCGCCGAGAAGGGCGGTTCGGTATCGCTGCTGGCCGCGCGCGACTTCGACGCCCCCAGCCGCGTCAGCCTGAGCGAAGATGGCAGTGGCAACCCGGTGCTGTACCTGGGTGCCGACCTGGACCGTGCCTGGTCCAGCGTGGGCCGTGCCCTGGAGCAGGGCGGCCAGTGGCGCGTCGAGGACATCAACCGCAGCCTGGGCCTGTACTACATCAACCTGTCGGAAAAGCCCGAAGACAAGCAGAACGAGCCTGGCTTCTTCGGCCGCATGTTCGGCAGCGAACCGACCAAGGAAGAGCGTGAAGCCCGTGCCGAGCGTTATCAGGTACGCCTGAGCAAGGTGGGTGACAGCGTGCAGGTCACGGTCGAGAAAAACATCAACACCGTGGCCCCGGCCGATGTCGCCCGCCGCGTGCTCAGCGCCATTCAGGACCACCTGGGCTAAGTGCGCTTCGCGGTACTCGGAAGCGGCAGCCAGGGAAACGGCACGCTGATCGCCAGTGGTGACACGTTCATCCTGGTCGATTGCGGCTTTTCCCTGCGCGAGACCGAGCGGCGCCTGGCGCTGCTCGGCGTGTTGCCGGCCCAGCTCAGTGCGGTACTGGTCACCCACGAACATGCCGACCACGTGCATGGGGTCGGCTTGCTGTCGCGGCGCTACAATGTACCGGTCTACCTCAGCCAAGGGACCTTGCGCGGCTTGCGCAAACCGGTGGAGGTGGCCGGTTTTCTCGCCTGTGGCGACAGCCTGCGTATCGGCAGCCTGGAGGTGAGCGCGGCACGGGTCGAGCACGATGCCTACGAACCACTGCAATACGTGGTCGGCGACGGCCAGCGGCGCTTCGGCATGCTGACCGACCTGGGCTCGTACGACGCCCGCCTGCTGGAGCGTTACCAGGGCCTGGATGCACTGCTGATCGAGGCCAACCACTGCCGCGACCTGTTGGCGCGTGGCCACTACCCGGCCTTCCTCAAGCGGCGGGTGGGTGGCCTGCAAGGGCATTTGAACAATCACCAGGCCGCGCGCCTGGTGCACGAGTTGGGCTGGAGCAACCTGCAACACCTGGTGCTGGCCCACCTCAGCAGCAAGAACAACCTGCCACACTTGGCTCGCCAGTGCTTCGTCGACACCCTCGGGTGCGACCCGGACTGGCTCCAGGTGGCGAATCAGGAACACGGGCTCGACTGGCGTGAAATCGCCTAGCCCAACACCTCAAGCAAGCGGAGCCCAATCATGGAAAAACGCGACGAACTCTACCGCGGCAAGGCCAAATCGGTTTACAAGACCGACGACGCCGACCGCTTGATCCTGCTGTTCCGTAACGATACGTCGGCGTTCGACGGCAAGCGCATCGAACAGCTCGACCGCAAAGGCATGGTGAACAACAAGTTCAACGCCTTCATCATGCAGAAACTCGAAGAAGCCGGCGTGCCGACCCAGTTCGACAAGCTGCTGGGCGACAACGAGTGCCTGGTGAAGAAGCTGGACATGATCCCGGTCGAGTGCGTGGTGCGCAACTACGCCGCTGGCAGCCTGGTCAAGCGCCTGGGCGTGGAGGAGGGCATCAAGCTGGAGCCGTCCACCTTCGAACTGTTCCTGAAGAACGACGAGAAGGGCGACCCCTTCATCAACGAATCCCACGTTGTCGCGTTCGGCTGGGGCACCGCCGAGCAACTGGCGGAAATGAAAAAGCTGTCGCTGAAGGTCAACGAAGTATTGAGCAAGCTGTTCGATGACGCCGGCCTGCTGCTGGTCGACTTCAAGCTGGAGTTCGGTGTATTCCACGGCCAGATCGTGCTGGGCGACGAGTTCAGCCCGGACGGCTGCCGCCTGTGGGACAAAGAGACCCGCAAGAAGATGGACAAGGACCGCTTCCGCCAGGGCCTGGGCGACGTGATCGAAGCCTACGAAGAAGTTGCCAAGCGCCTGGGCGTGCCGCTGTAAGCGCTACGTTCACGCAAGCGTCTGATACCACGCGATTTTTTTGAAAAAAAGATTTGCCTTTCAAAAGAACGCTGGTATGATGCGCGGCATTGGAGAGATGCCGGAGTGGTCGAACGGGACGGATTCGAAATCCGTTGTACTGGCAACAGTACCTAGGGTTCAAATCCCTATCTCTCCGCCATACAAGATGAAGCCCCTGGAAACGCAAGTTTCCAGGGGCTTTTTCGTTGTGGCTTATTTTTTCATCATCCCCAATTCGGCATCGTCCAGCAGCGCCTTCGCCATCGCACTAAGGTAGTGCGATGCCCAGATCAGTTTCTGGTCGCCGTCCATTAGACCGGTGATGATCAGGTCGCGGACATACCCCATCAGTTCGGAGGCCTGTTCGCGGGCGTCCTGGCAGGGGATGCCGGGTGCGATGCGGAACAGTGCGTGGGTGTTGTTTTCGCCTTGGTAGAAGCAGGTCTTGCCGACTGTAGTGGGTTGTTTCGTGTCGTCGGTGGGCATTGGTGAATCTCCCTGGGATTTTGGGGGGCTGTACCGGCCTCTTCGCGGGTGAACCCGCTCCCACAGCTACCGCGCAGGACTTGAGGGCAATGATTACCCCTGTGGGAGCGGGTTTACCCGCGAAGAGGCCAGACCTGCTTAATGCAAGGTTCGTGACTCAGCCGGCAAATGGGCCTGCATCTGCAACTGCATCAATGCCGCCTCGACCAGGCCCTGTACCGCCTCCATTTCATGGATAACGGCCTGCATCACAATCGAGCTTGGAGCAGCGGGTTTGAGTTGCACGGATTGGCGAGCGACGGACAGGGCGCAGAGTACGTACTCTGAGGACTGGACCAGGGTGTCTTGCAACACCTGGGTTGAATCGAGGGAGTGAGGTGGATCGGGGACTATCTTGCGCATGAGAGCTCCTGGGTAAGTGGAGCCGCCTGGCAACGCTGTCAAACGAATGGAGGCAGCTATACATAGGTTGACAGACCGGTTACCCAAGAGACCCGGCGCACACGAATGTGCCCCATGTACAGCTGCCATAAAGCGCCGCAACGGAAACTTGAGTAGTCGGCCTGTCAAAGCCGGTCGTTGATTTGCAACGACAAGCCGAGACTAGAGCGCGACTTAATCCGTCGCAACCGTTTGAGCGTTTTGGCAGTATGTTTGGGAAATTGCCTACATGGAAGGGGATTATTCTGAGTTTCGGTTGTAGGCCGGGGGCCGCTTTGCGGCCCATCGCGACACAAGGCCACTCCTACAACAGCAACTAGCCAGCGCACATTGCGACTTGGATCCAAGGCTCGGGTTCTGTATCATCCCCGCGCCATCAGAATGATGGCCGAAGATGATTTCATATAAAGGATTTAGTATGAAAAAGCTGTTCAAGGCTACCGTAGCCGTTGCTGTCGTTTCGGGTGTTGCCCTGCTGTCGGGTTGCACTGGCCAAGTTTACAACCAGCCGAAAAACTGCAGCTACGACTACCTGTTCCACCCTTCGGTTTCCATCTCCAAGATCATCGGTGGCTGCGGCCCGATCGATAAACTGCCTCAGCAGCAGTAATCTTGGCGGTACCCTGATCGCGACGCTTGCGGCGTGATCCAAGGCCCCCGGTCATGTACATGGCCGGGGGTTTTTGTTTGCCGGCGCGGCAATCCGTCACTGGGGCAACCCGCCGCCTTGACGCGCCGGGCGGCAATTTGTTTGTGCTGGCAATTCGGTTACAATCCGGAAAAACGATTCAGCGCTGTCGGTCAATTCGACAAAAGGCCGGGTCGTTTTCTGGTTCTCTGGCTGCTGAATAATGAACACAACAAGCCTGCGCTGAAGAACACGCGTTACCTGGGCCAGCCACAGGCCCGCCCTCCGTTCTCCTGACTGGAATTGATCAATGTTCAAGAAAGCTGGCAAGACCTTGCTGGGCCTGGCTGTCGCTGCAAGCTGCATGCAAGCGTACGCCGCAGAAACCAAGAAAGTAGACGTGCTGCTGGTCGGCGGCGGCATCATGAGCTCCACCCTGGCCGTGTGGCTGCACGAGCTGGAGCCAAGCTGGTCGATGGAAATGGTCGAGCGCCTGGACGGCGTGGCCGAAGAAAGCTCCAACGGCTGGAACAACGCCGGTACCGGCCACTCCGCGCTGGCCGAGCTGAACTACACCCCGGAAGACAAAGACGGCAACGTCAACATCAGCAAGGCCATCGAAATCAACGAGGCCTTCCAGATCTCCCGCCAGTTCTGGGCCTGGCAGGTGCGCCAGGGCGTGCTGAAGAACCCGCACTCGTTCATCAACACCACGCCGCACATGAGCTTCGTGTGGGGCGATGACAACATCAAGTTCCTCAAGAAGCGTTACGACGCGCTGCAGGCCAGCCCGCTGTTCCGCCCGATGCAGTACTCCGAGGACCACGCGCAGATCGCCAAGTGGGTCCCGCTGATGATGGAAGGCCGCGACCCGAACCAGAAGCTGGCCGTGACCTGGACGCCGATCGGTACCGACGTCAACTTCGGCGAGATCACCCGCCAGTTCGTCGGCCACCTGAAAACCCAGGACAACTTCGACCTGAAGCTGTCCAGCGAAGTGCAGGACATCACCCGCAACAAGGACGGCTCCTGGCACGTCGAGTACAAGAACCTGAAGGACGGTACCGAGTCGGCCACCGACGCCAAGTTCCTGTTCATCGGTGCCGGCGGCGGCGCACTGAAGCTGCTGCAGAAGTCGGGCATTCCTGAAGCCAAGGAATACGCAGGCTTCCCGGTGGGTGGCTCGTTCCTGGTGACCGAGAACCCGACCATCGCCATGCAGCACATGGCCAAGGCCTACGGCATCGCCTCGACCGGCGCGCCACCCATGTCGGTACCGCACCTGGACACCCGTGTGCTGGACGGCAAGCGGGTGATCCTGTTTGGCCCATTCGCCACCTTCTCGACCAAGTTCCTGAAGAACGGCTCGTACCTGGACCTGCTGAGCAGCACCACCACCCACAACGTGTGGCCAATGACCAAGGTCGGTATCGACCAGTACCCGCTGGTCGAGTACCTCGCTGGCCAGCTGATGCTGTCTGACGATGACCGCTTCGAAGCCCTGCGTACCTACTTCCCGAACGCCAAGAAGGAAGACTGGAAACTGTGGCAGGCCGGCCAGCGCGTGCAGATCATCAAGCGTGATGCCGAGAAGGGCGGCGTGCTGAAGCTGGGCACCGAAGTGGTTGCCTCCGAAGACCGCACTATTGCTGGCCTGCTGGGTGCATCGCCAGGTGCCTCGACCGCTGCGCCGATCATGCTGAACGTGCTGGAAACCGTGTTCAAGGAGAAGGTCGCTACCCCAGAGTGGCAGGCCAAGATCAAGCAGATCGTGCCAAGCTACGGCACCAAGCTGAACGACTCGGCAGCGGCCACCCAGAAAGAGTGGAACTACACCGCTGAAGTGCTGCAGCTGGAGAAACCACCGGTGATCGACGCCAGCGTCGGTACCACGGTTGCACCGAGCCAGCCGGCGGAAAGCAAGCCTGAGAACGACATGGCGCTGTAAGCGGCCATCGTTGTGCAAGAAGCCACGGGGGAAACCTCGTGGCTTTTTTGTTGCCTGTTCGGGACCTTCGCGGGTAAACCCGCTCGCAAAGCTGACGCTATTCCTGAACTGCGCCCCTGAGGTTGGATTTTTTGTCCAACAAATGGGGCGCACCTCATCCTGTAGGAGCGGATTTATCCGCGAAAGGCCGGCACAGGAAAAATCAGTTCTGCCGCAGGATGCAGTCCAGCAACCCGGGGAAGCGCTCTGCCAGCATCTCGCTGCGCAGCGAATTCATGTGCGTGGTGCCGACATTGCGGGTATGCACCAGCCCCGCGTCACGCAACACGCGAAAGTGGTGGGACATGCTCGACTTCGGCCGGCCGCCGTCCAGCTCGCCGCAGCTGGCTTCGGCCACGCCCGCCAGGTGGCGCACGATGCCAAGGCGCACCGGGTCGCTCAGGGCATAGAGCAGGCGTTCGAGGGTCAGGTCTTCGGAATTGGGATGTTGATAGGCTCGCATGAGCGTCATGATAACGGGGCTATCATTAATTGCCATAGTTCGATTATGATCGAACAATCGTAATCACATAGCCCGGGAGCTTGCCCATGTCCGCTCTGTTCGAACCCTACACCCTCAAGGACGTCACCCTGCGCAACCGCATCGCCATTCCGCCCATGTGCCAGTACATGGCCGAGGACGGCATGATCAACGATTGGCACCATGTGCACCTGGCCGGCCTGGCCCGCGGCGGTGCCGGCCTGCTGGTGGTCGAAGCCACTGCGGTGGCGCCGGAAGGGCGCATCACCCCCGGTTGCGCCGGGATCTGGAGCGATGCCCACGCCCAGGCCTTCGTGCCGGTGGTGCAGGCGATCAAGGCCGCCGGTGCCGTGCCGGGTATCCAGATTGCCCACGCCGGGCGCAAGGCCAGCGCCAACCGCCCGTGGGAAGGAGACGACCACATTGCCGCCGACGACGCGCGCGGCTGGGAAACCATCGCCCCGTCTGCCATTGCCTTCGGCGCGCACCTGCCGAAAGTGCCGCGGGAGATGACCCTGGCCGACATCGCCCGGGTCAAGCAGGACTTCGTCGATGCCGCGCGGCGTGCACGTGATGCCGGTTTCGAGTGGATCGAGCTGCACTTTGCCCATGGTTACCTGGGCCAGAGCTTCTTCTCCGAACATTCCAACAAGCGCACCGACGCCTACGGTGGCAGCTTCGACAACCGCAGCCGCTTCCTTCTGGAAACCCTGGCGGCAGTGCGCGAAGTGTGGCCGGAGAACCTGCCGCTGACCGCGCGCTTTGGGGTGCTGGAATACGATGGCCGCGATGAGCAGACCCTGGAAGAATCGATCGAGCTGGCGCGCCGCTTCAAGGCTGGTGGCCTTGATTTGCTGAGCGTGAGTGTCGGCTTCACCATCCCCGAGACCAATATCCCGTGGGGCCCGGCGTTCATGGGGCCGATTGCCGAGCGCGTGCGCCGTGAGGCGAAGCTGCCGGTAACGTCGGCGTGGGGCTTCGGTACGCCGCAACTGGCGGAAGCGGCGCTGCAGGCCAACCAGCTGGACCTGGTGTCGGTAGGCCGGGCGCATCTGGCGGACCCGCACTGGGCTTATTTCGCTGCCAAGGAGCTGGGGGTGGAGAAAGCTTCCTGGACCTTGCCGGCACCTTATGCACACTGGCTTGAGCGTTATCGCTGAGGCATGAAGGGGCTGCTTTGCAGCCCATTCGCGGGTAAACCCGCTCCCACAGGATCTCCACTGCCCTCAAGGCCTGTGCGATCCCTGTGGGAGCGGGTTCACCCGCGAAGAGGCCAGCACAGGCTAAAACCGATCCAACCGGTAAGCCACCATCTCCGGTCCACCGGCCATCTCAGCCAACCTCCCCACCCATTCCGCCGTCAGCGCCGCCTGGGTCAGCCCCAGGTGCTGATGCCCGAACGCCAGCAGCACCCGCCCATCGCACACCCGGTCGATCACCGGCAACGAATCTGGCAGCGAAGGCCGAAACCCCATCCACGGCGTCGCCCCTTCGGCATTCAGTTCCTGCTGGAACAAGCCCTTGCTCAAGCGGTGCAACTGCCAGGCCCGCTGCATGCTCGGCGGTGCCTCCAGCCCGGCGAACTCGACCGTGCCCGCCAGGCGCAAGCCCTCGGCCATGGGCGTCATGATGAACTTGCGCTCCAGTGAGGTGACCGCAAACGGCAGGCGCTGCTGCTCGCCCGGCAGCATCAGGTGGTAGCCGCGCTCGGTATCCAGCGGTACGCGCTTGCCGGTCAGCGCGTCGGTCAGCCGCGCAGAATGCGCGCCACAGCTGATCAACACCTGGCGCGCAGTGAGTGCGCCCTGGTCGCTGGCCAGGTTGACCCCGCCGCTGTGCAACTGGCCACCCTCGACTTGCGCCTGGACAAAACGCACGCCGCTGGCCTTGGCCGCTTCGAACAGCTCGCACACCACCCGGTAAGGGTCGATGAAGTGCCCGGTACGCGGAAAGAACAACCCGCCCAGCAGCGATGAGCTGAGCTGTGGCGCCGCTGCGCGCACGCTTTGCGCCGACCACAAGTCGACCGGCACCGCCTGCTGTTGCATGCGGGCGCGCAGGGCCTCCAGTGCCGCGCGCGATTCGGGCCGCTCGAACACCAGCAGCGAGCCATCTTCGCGGAACAGCGCGCTGCGCCCGATCGAGCCCAGCAGCCGCTGCCAGGCGGCCAGGCTGCCTTCGTTCAACTGGCGGATACCGGCCACGCTGCGCTGGAACGGCGCCGGGCGCAGGTTGAGCAGCAGCCGGGTGAACCAGGGCATGGCCCTGGGCAGGTACTTCCAGTCCAGGCGCAGCGGGCCCATCGGGTCCAGCAGCATGCGTGGCAGGCGCTTGAGGATCGACAGGTCGGCAATCGGGAACACCTGCTCGGTAGCCAGGTGCCCGGCATTGCCGTAGGACGCGCCGTGGCCGGGTGCCTGGCGGTCGATCAGCATGACCCGGCGCCCCTGGCGGGCCAGTTGCAAGGCGCAGGCGACACCGACAATGCCGGCGCCGACCACGGCGATATCGCTTTCACGGTTATCGAGCATGCTCAGCTTTCCCGTTTACCGTCGAGCAGGCGCCGCAAGTGCAGCGGGTTACCCTGCTTCAGCGCCTGCGGCAACAGGGCATCGGGGAAGTCCTGGTAGCACACCGGGCGCAGGAAGCGCAGGATCGCCGCCGTGCCCACCGAGGTGCTGCGGGCATCGGAGGTGGCCGGGAACGGCCCGCCGTGGACCATCGCGTCGCACACCTCGACGCCGGTCGGCCAGCCATTGACCAGCAGGCGCCCGGCCTTGCGCTCGAGGGTTGGCAACAGTTTGCGGGCAGTGTCGATGTCGCCATCGTCCAGGTGCAGGGTGGCGGTCAGCTGGCCTTCCAGATGCTCGGCTACCTGGCGGACCTGCTCGTCGCTGGCGCAGGCCACCACCAACGATGCGGCGCCGAACACTTCGGCCTGCAACGCCGGGTCGGCGAGGAACGCTTCGGCCTGGGTGACGAACAGCTGCGCCTGGCACTGGTTGGGGCCTTGCCCGGCCTGGCCAGTGGCGGCGACGCGGGCATTGGCGTTGGCGGCCAGGGCTGCGACGCCGGCCTGGTAGGCAGCGAAGATGCCAGGGGTGAGCATGGTTTGCGCAGCGGCCTTGGCTACCTGCTCGCTGGCGGCGGTGATGAAGCGCTGCAACGCCGGCCCCTGGCGGGCAATCACCAGGCCCGGGTTGGTGCAGAACTGGCCGGCGCCCTGGGTCAGCGAGGCGACGAAGCCTTGCGCCAGCGTTTCGGCGCGCGCCTGCAAGGCGGCGTCGAACAGGAACACCGGGTTGATCGAACTCATTTCGGCATACACCGGGATCGGTTCCGGGCGCGCTTGCGCGGCCTGGCACAGCGCAATGCCACCGCTGCGCGAGCCGGTAAAGCCAACCGCCTTGATCCGCGGGTCGCTGACCAGGGCGATGCCCACTTCCCGACCGGAGCCGTACAACAGGGAAAACACCCCGGCTGGCAGGCCGCACTGCTGTACCGCGCGGGCTACCGCCTGGCCGACCAGCTCGCTGGTGCCCGGGTGCGCGCCATGGGCCTTGACCACCACCGGGCAGCCAGCGGCCAGGGCCGAGGCGGTATCGCCGCCGGCTACCGAGAAGGCCAGCGGGAAATTGCTGGCGCCGAACACCGCCACCGGCCCCAGTGCCACCTGGCGCTGGCGCAGGTCGGCACGGGGCAGGGGCTGGCGCTCGGGCAGGGCGTTGTCGACCCGTACGTCCAGCCATTCACCGGCCCGTACCACGCGGGCGAAAGTGCGCAGCTGGGTGCAGGTGCGGCCACGCTCGCCCTGGATCCGCGCCTTGGGCAGGCCGGTTTCGGCCACGGCGCGGTCGATCAGCGCATCGCCCAGCGCTTCGATCTGCGTGGCGATGCTTTCGAGGAACTGCGCCCGTTGTTCGAGCGAGGTTTCGCGGTAGGCATCGAACGCGGCCCAGGCCAGTTCGCAGGCCTGGGCCACGTGTTCGCCGCTGCCGCCGAGGTAGGCCGGCTCCAGCGCCTGGCCGCTGGCCGGGTCGATGGCACGGATGGCTGCGCGGCTGCCGGTTACCGGCGTCTGGCCGATCAGCAGGTTACCTGTGAGGGTCATGGAGCCTCCTTGGAAATCACATGCAATTGCAAGGGTGTACTAGGTACCCTGTGGGAGCGGGCGAGCCCGCGAACACCGGCAGAGCCGGTGCCAGGCACCGAGTCGCCTGCTTCGCGGGCACGCCCGCTCCCACAGAGAAAACCGTGGCTGCTTAGGCCACGTTCTGCTCGGCCGACCAGCTGGCGTACCAGGTGCGGAACAGCGCGTACTGCTGTTCGGCATAGTTGCGCTGGGCGTCGGTCAGGGCGTCGGTCTCGTTGAAGTGCAGGCTGTATTCGCGGTCGCCGTTCAGCACCATCAGGTGCTTGTAATACAGCACCAGGTCGCAGCCTTCGTCGAACGACGACAGTACCGCCAGCGCCGCTTCCAGCTCGCGTGCCAGGCGCCGGGCCTTGGCATCGCCCTTGGCCGCTTGCTTGCTCAGGCTCACCAGGTGCAGCACTTCGCGTGGCAGGGCGTTGCCGATGCCGGTGATGGCACCGGTGGCGTTGCAGTTGACGAAGCCATGCACCACCTGGGTATCGACGCCGACCATCAAGGTGACGTCGTCATCCTTGGAGGTGATGTGCTCGGCGGCGTAGCGCAGGTCGGCGCCACCGCCGAACTCCTTGAAGCCGATCAGGTTGGGGAATTCGCGGCGCAATTCGAAGAACAGGTCGGCGCGGGTGGCGAAGCCGTAGTACGGGCTGTTGTAGATCACCGCCGGCAGCTTCGGCGCGGCAGCGAGGATCGCCGAGAAGTGGTGCTTCTGGGCAATCAGCGAGGCCCCGCGGCTGAGCACGCGCGGGATGACCATCAGGCCAGCAGCGCCCACCTTGGCCGCGTGGGCGGCGTGGGATACGGCTTCGCGGGTGTTCACCGCGCCGGTGCCGACGATGGTCGGGATGCCGGCGGCGACCAGGCGGGCCACGCCTTCCTGGCGCTCGGCTTCGGTCAGCAGCGGCCAATCGCCCATCGAGCCGCAGTACACCACCGCGCTCATGCCGAGGTCGATCAGTTCGCGGCCCTTGCGCACCAGGGCATCGAAGTCTGGCTTGCGCTCGGCGGTGCACGGGGTCATCAGGGCGGGCATGGTGCCGGTGAAGATATTGCTGGTCATGGTGTTGCTCCTGGCGGTATTCAGTCTGGGAAAAAACCGGGGCTCAGATGCCCCAGGCGAACGGGTCTTGTTCGTCGATCAGCAGGGTGCTGTCGGCGGTCATGTAGGCGCGGCCGGTGATGAACGGGCGGATGCGTTCGCCGTCGCGCTGGTAGCGGCCGTGGAACTGGCTGCCGGTAATACTGGCCTGCACCCAGGTCTGGCCTTCAGCGAGCTTGCCGTCGGCGGCCAGGCAGGCCAGCTTGGCGCTGGTGCCGGTGCCGCACGGCGAGCGGTCGTAGGCCTTGCCGGGGCACATCACGAAGTTGCGGCTGTCGGCAGTGGCGTCGTCGGCAAACAGCTCGACATGGTCGATCGGCGCCCCGTGCTCGCCGGTGATGCCCTGGGCTTCGAGGGCCTTGAGCATGGCCCAGGTGTAGTCGGTCAGTGCCTCGCGGTTGTCCAGTTCGATGCGCTGGCCGTGTTCGGAAACCAGGAAGAACCAGTTGCCACCCCAGGCGATGTCGCCGTGCACCACGCCATGCCCGGGCACGTCCACCGCCACGTGCTGGCGATAGCGGTAGGAGGGCACGTTGCCGACGGTGACGGCGCCGTCCTCATGCAGGGTTGCAATGACCTGGCCGACCGGGGTGTCGATCTTGTGTTCGCCCGGGGCAATCAGGCCCAGGTGCTGCAGCGAGGCGACCAGGCCGATGGTGCCGTGGCCGCACATGTTCAGGTAGCCGGCGTTGTTGAAGAAAATCACCCCGCAGGTGGCGTCGGCCGAAGTCGGTGGGCAGTACAGCGCGCCGACCAGCACATCGTTGCCGCGCGGTTCCAGCAGGCAGGCGCGGCGCCATTGGTCGTGCAGCTCGCGCAATTCGTCGCGTTGCTCGGCCATGCTGCGCCCGTGCAGTGTCGGGAAGCCTTTCATCACCAGGCGGGTCGGTTCGCCGCCGGTATGCGAGTCGATGACGTGGATGTGTTTCATGGGCTTGTCCATTGGCTAGAGATTCAGGAAGCGACAGCGGGACGGCTGCTGTAGGTTTCAACACCAGCTTCGCTTTCATCCTCGCCCTCCAGGCGTACCTGGTGGGCCGGCACACCGGTGGCTGCGCCCCAGTAGTAGATGCCCAGGGCGCAGGCGGCCACGGCCACGGTGTCGAACGGGTGGCCGAGTACCCCCAGGCCGCCGAAGCTGCCCAGCCAGGACAGCAGGATGGTCACTGCATAGAAGCCGATCAGCCACGCCGACGAGCGCACCTGTTGGGCCAGCGACAGGTGCTGGGTCGGCACGAAGCGGCCACACAGCAGATACAGCACGAACATCACGATCTGCAGCGCCAGCAGCCACGACACGGTGTTCCAGCCGGACCAGTACACGATCAGCGCGGCGATGATGAACGACAGTGGGCCGAGCACGCCCATGCCCTTGACCCGGAACGGGCGCGGCATGTCAGGGGCATTGCGGCGCAGGGCGGCGACGGTGACCGGGGCCACGGCGTAGCTCAGTACCAGGGCCGCGGAAACCACGTTGATCAGCGCTTCCCAGGACGGGAACGGCAGGGTCCAGAACACCGACAGGGCAAAGGTCAGCCACAACGCCGGGCGCGGGATGCCCGACTCGGCATCGATACGGGTGAAGTACTTGAAGAAGGTGCCGGTCTGCGCCCAGCCATAGACCACGCGTGGGGTGGCGTTCATGTAGATGTTGCCGCAGCCGCTGGGCGAGATCACCGCGTCGGCCACCACCAGGTAGGCCAGCCAGCCGACACCCAGGGCCAGGGCGATGTCACGGTAGGGCAGGGCCAGTTCCTTGCTCACGCTGGCCCAGCCGTTGGCCAGCATTTCGGTTGGCACGCTGCCGAGGAAGGCCAGTTGCAGCAGGGCATAGATGGCGGTGGACAGCAGCACCGAGAGGATCAGCGCGATCGGGATGGTGCGCTGTGGGTTCTTCACCTCGCTGGCGACCGAAATGATGGGCGTCAGGCCCAGGTAGGCGAAGATGATGCCACCGGCCGAGACCGCCATTTCCACCCCGGACAGGCCGAACGGCGCAAAGCCCTGGACCTCGAAGTTTTCCGGCTTGAAGAAGGTGAACAGCACGCCGATCACCAGCAGCGGCACGATGAACTTGAACACGCTGACCAGGTTGTTGGCCTTGGCGAAGGTTTTCACGCTGCGGTAGTTGAGGAAGAAGAACAGCCCCAGCAGGGCGAACTGCACCAGCCAGCCGAGCACGGTCGGGTCGCTGGAGCCGGCCTTGGTCAGCCCGGGGAACCAGGCGGCGGCGTACTGGCGCGAGGCGACCACTTCGATGGCGATCAGGCTGGAGAAGGCGATCAGGGTGATGAAGCCCATCAGGTAGCCCAGCAGCGGGCCATGCGAGTACACCGGGTAGCGCACCACGCCACCGGCGCGGGGCAGGGCGGCGCCCAGTTCGCAATAGACGATGCCCAGCAAGAGCACGGCGAAGCCGCCGAGGAACCAGGACAGGATACCGGCCGGGCCGGCGATGGCCGAAACGTGGCTGGCGGCGAACAGCCAGCCGGAGCCGAAGATGGCACCTAGGCCGATGAAGGTGAGGTCCAGCAATGACAACTGTTTCTTGAATTTGCCTGACATGGGGGCGCCTTTTTGTTGGTTATTGGATAGGCAGTTCTGATGTCACGTGATGCGGCTTGCGTGGGGCATAGAGTGGACCGATCAAGGCGACGGTTCTTGATGGTTTTCTGCAGGGTGGATGACGAAATCGGCACAGTTGGAAAAAGCAGTGGCTTGGGAAAAGGCGGCTGGATAGGCTGTAAGCCATAAGGGCAAGGGCTTGAGAACTGCAGTGGCGGTGCCGGCCCTTTCGCGGGTGAACCCGCTCCCACAGGGACCCCACCGCCTTCAAGATCTGTGAAGCCCCTTGTGGGAGCGGGTTTACCCGCGAAGAGGCCGGCACAGCAAACCGAGACAGCGCAGATGACCGACACCTCCCTGGCAACCCTGTACCAGTCCCTCGACCAGCACCGCCCCGCCAGCCTCGAGGCCCTGCTCGCCGGTGTGGCGTTGCTGCTACCGATCCTCGATGCCATCCCCAACGCCGCGATCTTCATCAAGGACCCGGCAGCCCGCTACGTGCTGGCCAACGACACCCTGGTCCGGCGTTGCGGCCTCAAGCGCTTGCAACCGCTGCTGGGCAAGACCAGCGCGGAAGTGTTCCCGGCCCAGCTGGGCCCCGGCTACACCGAGCAGGATCGGCGCGTGCTCAAGGAGGGCCTGGTGCTGGAGGACCAGCTGGAACTGCACCTGTACGGCAGCCGCGAGCCCGGCTGGTGCCTGACCCACAAGCGCCCGCTGTACAACCTGGCAGGGGAGATCATCGGCCTGGTCGGCATCTCGGTCGACTTGCAGTCAGCCGCCGACACCCACCCGGCCTACCAGCGCCTGGCGGCGGTGGACGAGCACATCCGCCAGCATTTCCACCATCCGATCAGCATGCGCGAGCTGACCCGGATAGTTGGTATTTCCGTGGCCCAGCTGGAGCGCTACTGCAAGCGGGTATTCCACCTCACGCCACGGCAGATGATTCACAAGGCGCGCCTCGAACATGCCCATCGCCTGCTGCACTCGGACCTGCCGATCACCGAAGTGGCCATGCGCTGCGGCTATACCGACCACAGCGCCTTCAGCCGCCAGTTCAAGCAGTTGACCGGCTTTACGCCGCGGCAGTATCGGCAGGCGACCAGCAATCAGCCGCGCTGAAACAGCGCCCGCGCCTCGGCAAAGCACTGCTCGGCAATCGCCGAACGTGGCTCGCTGCGGCGCAGCAGCAGGCCTACCGGGCTGTGGATGGCGGCGTCGGCCACCGGCAGGATGCGCAGGTGCTCGCTGAGGTCTTCCAGGCCGCAGTCCAGCGGCATGATCGCGCAGCACATGCCGGTGTTGATGGCCTGGATCAGCTGGAAGCTGGAGTCGCTTTCCAGCACCGCATTCGGCTCCAGGCCGCGGCTGCGGAAACTCAGGTCCAGCGACTGGCGGTAGTGCATGCCCTTGCTCAACAGGCCCAGCGGAATGCCACCGAGCTCGTCCCAGCGCAGGGTGTCGCTGGCGAACTGGAAGTGCCGGGTATCGTGCAACAGGCCCATGGTGGTGGTGCCCAGTTCGATCACTTCGAAGAAGCTGGTGTTGACCTGGTCCAGGTAGCAGATGCCCAGGTCGAGCTGGTTGCGGCTGAGCCCGTCGATGACCTGCTCCGAACTCAGCGAGCTGAGCTGGAAGTGCAGCTCGGGGTATTTCTCACGCAGCGGCAACAGCAGGTGCATGGGGTTGAAGCTGGCCAGCGGCACCGTGCCCAGGCGCAGGCTGCCGACCACCTGGCCACGACAGCTGGCGGCCTCGGCCTGCAGGCCGTCATGGGCGGCGAGCAAGGTGCGGGCCCAGGCCAGGATGCGCTCGCCGGCTTCGGTAAAGCCTTCGAAACGCTGGCCGCGCTTGACCAGCACCAGGTCCAGTTCGTCCTCCAGGTTGCGCAGGCGCATGGACAGCGTTGGCTGGGTAATATGGCACAGCGCCGCGGCCTGGCCGAAGTGGCGGGTCTGGTCGAGGGCGATGAGGAACTTGAGCTGCTTGATGTCCATGAAAGTGCCTGGTATCGGGTTGTGCAGACCTTAACCCACGTCTGCGATAGATGTCATTGATCAGCCGGTACGCCATATCGATTGGACGCCCCCGGGCCATGCCTCTAGCGTGGCTGCAATGCCACTGAAGGAGCTTCGCCGTGCGCGTCCAAGCCGACGCGGTCTTCGTACCGCTCAACATCGCCGTGCTGACTGTCAGCGACACCCGAACCTTTGACAACGACACCTCCGGCGAGCTGCTGGCCAGCCGTTCGGTGGAGGTCGGCCACCGTCTGGTGGCACGGGCGCTGCTCAAGGACGACCTGTACAAGATCCGCGCCCAGGTCGCTACCTGGATTGCCGACGACCAGGTGCAGGTGGTGCTGGTCACCGGTGGTACCGGTTTTACCGGGCGCGACAGCACGCCGGAGGCGGTCGAGTGCCTGCTGGACAAGCGCATCGACGGGTTTGGCGAGTTGTTCCGGGCCTTGTCGATCCTGGATATCGGCACCTCGACCGTGCAGAGCCGCGCGTTCGCGGGGTTGGCCAACCGCACCCTGGTGTGTTGCCTGCCAGGCTCCACCGGGGCCTGCCGGACGGCCTGGGAAGGGATCCTGGCGGAACAGCTGGATGCGCGGCACCGGCCGTGCAACTTCGTCAAGCACCTGCTGCCGATCGAGGCCTGCGCCAGCCGGGGCTGATTCACTCACGGCTGGCTGACGCGTGTAGGAGCGGCCTTGTGTCGCGAAAGGGCTGCGCAGCAGCCCCAGTACCTGCGCATTGATGCAAAGATTGCCGGGGCTGCTGCGCAGCCCTTTCGCGACGCAAGGCCGTTCCGACATCGGCCCTGCGATGGCAGTTTCAGCTCAACACATACCCCACCGGCAACAACGCCGGCGGCAGCTGTCGTTCGCCCAATCCGGCCAGTACATCGCGCTCCACGGTGCGCACCATGGCATCGGTCGGCAAGTCGTTTTCATCGCGCCCGAACGGGTCTTCCAGCTCGTTGCCAATCGCATCCAGCCCGAAAAAGGTGTACCCCACGATGGTGGTGAACAGCGGCGCCAGCCAGCCCAGTGGCTCGGCCAGGGCAAACGGCAGCAGCAGGCAGAAGATATAGATGGTGCGGTGCAGCAGCAGCGTGTAGGGGAACGGCAACGGCGTGCCCTTGATCCGCTCGCAGGTGGCCTGCACCTCGGTCAGGCCCACCAGGCGCTGCTCCAGCAGGCTGTAGCGCCAGTCACTGATGTGCTGTTGTTCCGCCAGCCGCGAGCAGTGCCCGCCCACTTCGCGCAGGATGGCGTCGCACACATTGTGGCTACCGAGCGTTTCGGGCCGGGCCAGCCAGGGCCGGGCGGCAGCCAGCTCGTCCTCGTTGCGCAGGTGCGCATTCAGCGCATGGGCAAAGCCGCACAGGTTGCGCAGCAGCTCGGCGCGCAGGGCCGGGTCGGCGATGACCTGGCTCTCGCGCACGAACGAGCGGGTTTCGATGATCAGCTTGCCCCAGGCCTTGCGCCCTTCCCACCAACGGTCGTAGCAGGCGTTGTTGCGAAAACTCATGAAAATCGACAGCGACAGGCCGAGCAAGGTGAACGGGGTGGCGCTGACCGGGTAGAAAAACGCCGGGAAATGCCGCTCGACCAGCACGATCAGCGCCGCCAGCAGGGTGATCATCAGGCAGCGCAGGGCAATGCGCTTGACGATCGAGCCCTTGAGGGTGAACAGCACACGCAGCACATCAGGAGTGGGGTGGACGATCATGGCAATCCAGAGACGGCGGCCTAGCCGCCGGTCATGTTCATGAAGCGCAGGATCTGCACGTCGCCACCGACTTCGAAGTGATGGCGGTAGGGTTTGAGCCGCAGCGAATCGCGAATGGCCTGTTCCAGGCGTTCGGCATTGCCGGGGTGGGCGCGCAGCACCTGCTTGAGGTCCACCGAATGTTCGTTGCCCAGGCACAGCAGCAGGCGGCCCTCGACGGTGAGGCGCACGCGGTTGCAGGTGGCGCAGAAGTTGTGGCTGTGCGGCGAAATGAAACCGATGCGGGTATTGCCGGCTTCGGCCAGGCGCCAGTAGCGCGCCGGGCCTTGCGACGACTCGGTCGATTCGACCAGGGTGAAGTGCTCGGCCAGGTGTGCGCGCACCTCGTCGCTGGAGCAGAACGACTCGCCGCGTTCATGCTCGTCGATCACGCCCAGTGGCATCTCCTCGATGAAAGTGATGTCCAGCTCGCGGTCGATGGCAAAGCGCACCAGGTCGACCAGTTCGTGGTCGTTGCGGCCCTTGAGCACCACGCAGTTGAGCTTGGTGCGCTGGAAACCGGCGTGGCGCGCAGCGTCGATGCCGGCGATCACCTGGTGCAGGTCACCGGTACGGGTCAGCTGCCTGAAGCGCTCGGCATCCAGGCTGTCGAGGCTGATGTTCAGGCGCGTCACGCCGGCGTCGAACAGCGGCTGGGCCAGGCGCCCGAGTTGCGAGCCATTGCTGGTCAGGCACAACTCGCGCAAACCGGGCAGGGCGGCGATGCGCCCGCACAGGTCGACGATGCCCTGGCGCACCAGCGGTTCGCCACCGGTCAGGCGGATCTTGCGGGTGCCGAGGGCGACGAAGCGCTCGGCCACCGCGAACAGCTCTTCGAGGCTGAGGATTTGCTGGCGTGGCAGAAACTGCATGTCTTCGGCCATGCAGTACACACAGCGGAAGTCGCAGCGATCGGTGACCGACATCCGCAGGTAGTCGATTTTCCGGTTGAAGCCGTCGATCAGGGCCCGGCTGTTCTGTTCCACGTTCGCGCTCGAATGGGTTGGGACTGCACTCCAAGCTATAACCTGGGGGCAAGGCCGTCAAATTGCTTTGCCCGACCATTTGATCGACCGCTTCTATCATCACCCCCCGGCGCATGATCGAAAGCGCTTATCACGCCGTAAGATCTTTCGATTGGACGGCTCTACCCCGCGCTCCATAGGCTGAAAAAAAGCATCGAAGCGTGAGGATTCAGCGCATGAGCCAGGACCGACATATCCGCGACTACAAGGGCGCCGCCGCCGGCTGGGGGGCGCTCAAGAGCGTGACCAAAAGCTGGCTGGGCAGTGACAATGCCTTCAAGAACCTGCGCGCCATGCTCAAGACCAACCAGAACGGCGGCTTCGACTGCCCCGGTTGTGCCTGGGGCGAGTCGCCGGAAAACGACATGGTCAAGTTCTGCGAAAACGGCGCCAAGGCGGTCAACTGGGAGGCCACCGGCCGCTCGGTGGACCCGGCGTTCTTCGCCAGGTACAGCGTCAGCGCGCTGGCCGCGCAGAGCGACTACTGGCTGGAATACCAAGGCCGGCTGACCCACCCGATGCGCTACGACGCGGCCACCGACCACTACGTTGAAACCAGCTGGGAAGAGGCGTTCGCCCTGGTCGCCCGGCACCTGCAGGCGCTCGACTCGCCTGACCAGGCCGAGTTCTATACCTCGGGCCGGGCCAGCAACGAAGCGGCGTTCCTCTACCAGTTGTTCGTCCGCGCCTACGGCACCAACAACTTCCCCGACTGTTCGAACATGTGCCACGAAGCCAGTGGCGTGGGCATGGCGGAAACCCTCGGCGTGGGCAAGGGCACGGTGGTGTTCCACGACCTGGAACTGGCCGATGCGATCTTCGTCATCGGCCAGAACCCCGGTACCAACCACCCGCGCATGCTCGAACCGTTGCGTGAAGCGGTCAAGCGTGGGGCCCAGGTGGTCTGCTTCAACCCGCTGAAAGAGCGCGGCCTGGAGCGCTTCCAGCACCCGCAACACCCGTTCGAGATGCTCAGCAATGGCTCCGAACCGACCAATACCGCCTACTTCCGCCCGGCCCTGGGCGGCGACATGGCGGTGTTGCGCGGCATGGCCAAGTACTTGCTGCAATGGGAGCGCGAAGCCCAGGCCAACGGCGAACCGGCGGTGTTCGACCATGCCTTCATTGCCGAGCACACCAGTGGCATCGACGCCTACCTGGACACCCTGGACGCCACGCCATGGGCGCACATCGTCGAGCAGTCGGGGCTGACCCAGGCCGAGATCGAGCTGGCTGCGCGCATGTACCGCAAGGCCGAGCGGGTAATCATGTGCTGGGCCATGGGGGTCACCCAGCACCGCCACTCGGTGGCGACGGTACAGGAAATCGTCAACCTGCAACTGCTGCGCGGCAACGTTGGCAAGCCCGGTGCCGGCCTGTCGCCGGTGCGTGGCCACAGCAACGTGCAGGGCGACCGCACCATGGGCATCGACGAAAAACCCAGGCCGGCGCTGCTCGACGCCCTGGAAAAGCGCTTCCGGTTCCGCGTGCCGCGCGCCCATGGGCACAACGCGGTGCTGGCGATCAAGGCCATGGAGGAAGGGCGGGCCAAGGTGTTCATCGGCCTGGGCGGCAACTTTGCCCAGGCCACGCCGGACACGCCGCGCACCCATGCGGCGCTGCGCAACTGCGCGCTGACCGTGCAGATCTCCACCAAGCTCAACCGCTCGCACCTGGTCACTGGCCGCGATGCCCTGATCCTGCCGTGCCTGGGCCGTACCGAAATCGACCTGCAGGCCAGCGGGCCGCAAGGCGTTACCGTGGAGGACACGTTCAGCATGGTGCACCTTTCCCACGGCCAGCTGCGCCCGCGATCGCCACACCTGCGTTCGGAGCCGTGGATCATCGCCGGCATGGCCCAGGCGACCCTGGGCAAGCGGCCGATCGACTGGGAATACGCGGTTGCCGATTACGGTCGCATCCGCAGCATGATCGCCGATGTGATCCCTGGCTTCAGCGATTTCAACCAGCGTCTGCAGCACCCGGGCGGCTTCCACCTGGGCAACCATGCCGCCGAGCGTAAATGGCGCACGGCCACCGGCAAGGCGCGCTTCAGCCCGCAGTGGTTGCCGGAGCAACTGGTGAATGCCAAGGTGCTGGCGCGCGGTGACAAGCCCGACCTGATCCTGCAGACGCTGCGCTCGCACGACCAGTACAACACCACCCTGTATGGCCTGGACGACCGTTATCGCGGGGTGTTCGGCCTGCGTGAAGTGGTATTCGTCAACGAGGTCGACATCCGCCGGATGGGCTTCGAGCCGGGCGAGCATGTGGACTTGGTGTCGCTGTGGGAGGATGGTGTGGAGCGGCGGGTGTCGGGCTTCCGCCTGGTGGCCTACGACGTGCCGCAAGGGCAGGCGGCGGCCTATTACCCGGAAACCAACCCGCTGGTGCCGCTGGACAGCTATGGCGAGGGCACCTATACGCCAACCTCGAAGTTCGTCGCGATCAAGGTCGAGAAGGCCCAGGCCGGGAACCGGATTGCAGCGCTCAACACTGCAAGCTGAATGGCTCGTTTGCACGCGCCTGCAGGACGGTGCGATCCCTGTAAAGGCGGCCTTGCGTCGCGAAAGGGCTGCACAGCAGCCCCATCCAGTTAGCGAGATACCGGGTACGCCGTGGTGTACTTCATCTGTTCCATGGCAAAACTGGAGGTGATGTTGGAAAGCCCCTCGGTGCGGGTGATGAGCTTTTTATAGAAGCGGTCGTACGCTGCAATATCACCCACCACCACCCGCAGCATGTAGTCCCAGTCCCCCGACATGCGATAGCACTCCATCACTTCCTCGAACCCGGTCACGGTTGCGGCAAACTGCTCCAGCCAGGCGCTGTCGTGGCGCTGGGTCTTGAGCTGGACGAACACCGTCAGCCCGAGCCCCAGCCGTTGCGGGTCGAGCAAGGCCACGCGGCCAACAATGTAGCCTTCTTCTTCCAGGCGCTTGACCCGTTTCCAGCAGGGGGTGGTGGACAGGTTGACGGCCTCGGCCAGGTCCTTGAGCGAGATCGCCGCGTCGCGTTGTAGCAGGGTGAGAATGTGCTGGTCGAAGCTGTCCATGTCGCGTGCGGGCCGTGCAGGGAAATATTTCACAGATTACCCCAAGGCCAGACGATTTGGGTTGTGCGATAGTGGCAACTTTCACTCTGCCAATGGGCCTGACCATGTCCGACAAGCCGCGTAACTTCGCCACCCGTACCATTCATGCTGGCGAGCAGTTCAGCGTTGCCGAGAATGCCATTTTCCCGGCGATCGTCACCGCCAGCTCGTTCACCAAACGCAGCCTGGATGACAAGCCGGAATATTCCTACAGCCGGGTGGGCAACCCCACCCGGCATGCCTACGAAACCTGTGTCGCCGCCCTTGAAGAAGGTGTAGGCGCGGTGGCCTGTGCCTCGGGTGTTAACGCCACTGCCACGGTGCTGGAGTTGCTGCCCAAGGATGCCCATGTGGTGGTGATGAACGGCGTGTACGGCGGCACCTTCCGTATCCTCGAAGACTACCGTAGCCGCAGCTCGGGCCTGACCACCACCTACGTCGACCTCAACGACCTCGAGGCGGTGGCCGCTGCCATCCGCCCGGAAACCCAGCTGATCTGGATCGAATCACCGACCAACCCGTTGCTGCACCTGGTCGACATCAAGGCCGTGTGCGACCTGGCCAAGGCGCGAGGCATCCTTACCTGCATCGACAACACCTTCTGTTCGCCGTGGAACCAGCGCCCTATCACCCTCGGCGTGGACCTGGTCATGCATTCGGCCAGCAAGTACATCGGCGGCCATTCCGACCTGACCGGTGGCGTGGTGGTAGCCGCGAATGAGGCGCTGCTGGCGCGCCTGCGCCGGATCAGCATGGCGATTGGCGGCGTGCAGGGGCCGTTCGACTGCTACCTGGCCCTGCGCGGGCTGAAGACGCTGGATGTGCGCATGGAGCGCCAGTGTGCCAACGCTCTGCAGGTGGCGCGCTTCCTCGAAAGCCACGCGCAGGTCGAGCAGGTGTACTACCCGGGGCTGGAAAGCCACCCGCAGCATGAACTGTGCAAGCGGCAGATGCGCAGTGGCGGGGCGGTGGTGGCGATGAAGGTCAAGGGCGACCGTGCCGCACTCAACCGCCTGGTGGAGGCGCTGCAGATCTTCGTGCTGGCCGACTCGCTGGGCGGGGTGGAAAGCATGATCAACCACTCCTGGAGCATGTCGCACTGCTCGCTGAGCCCGGAGCAGAAGGGCGTGATGGGCATCAGCGAGAACCTGCTGCGGTTGTCGGTGGGCATCGAGGATTACCGCGACCTGGTCGAGGACCTGGATGGTGCGTTGAACGCGCTGGTTGCTGGCGTGTGATGAACAGGCTGTAGGAGCGGCCTTGTGTCGCGATGGGCTGCGCAGCAGCCCCAAAACTTATGCCTTCGCGGTAAATTTGGGGCTGCTGCGCAGCCCATCGCGACACAAGGCCGCTCCTACACGGGCCCGTGGAGGCCGGTCAGGATTTGGGCGGATGAATGATTCGTTCGATCTTGTCCTTGATCAGCAGCCGCTCCTTGCGCAAGCGGTTGACGGCCTCGTCGTTGGTACCGTTGCCTTCGGCGGCCAGCACCTCCTTGTCCTTGGCGTTGTATTCCTTGTGCAGCGAATGCAGCGTCTGGTCCTTGTCCATGAGCGCCTGGAATGCATCGGCGGTAACGTGCAGGTCAGCGAGCAGATCATGCGGAACTGGCATTTCTTCACCTCTGTCGGGGTTGGCGAATGGTCCTGACCTTTGAGGATAGTCGGCTTTGCGCAGGTAGGGGACTGGGGTAGGCTGTCGCATCTCCCCGTGACCCGGAACCTGCGCCATGCCTCACCTCAACCTGGAATACAGCGACAACCTGCGCGAGCTCAACGTCGATGTGCTGTTGCTGCGCCTGAACCACGCCCTGGTCGGCAGTGGCCAGTTCGCCGACGAGGCGGACATCAAGAGCCGTGCCGAAGCCTTCCGGCACTTCCGGGTAGGTACCTCGCCGGGCGAGCGGGCTTTTGTCCATGTACGCCTGGCCATCCTCAGCGGGCGTTCGCCGGAAGTGAAGGCGTTGTTGTCCAGCAGCCTGCTCGAGGTACTGCGCGAAGCCATCCCCGGGCGGCCAGGGGTGGATATCCAGCTGTGCGTGGAAGTGCTGGACATCGATCGGGAACCTTACGCCAAGCTGCGCCTGCCAGGCTGAACCGCGGTTTCATGAACTTCTTTTAATGTTCAAGGCGCCGGCTAACGGATTTGTTGGCGTCTTTTTCACAAAAAATTGATGGTGCGCTTTCTAGAGTTCGGCCAAGTTTCCGCGGTGCCGCCCAGGCCCTCGGGCTGGTCCTTACCCTTGAATGCGAACACTGATGCCGAACTTCAAATCCCTGCGGACTGAATGGGTCACGCTGCTGGCCAGCCTTTACCTGCTGATCGGCTTCAATGTCTTCCTCTGGCAACATCTTGAACAGGTCGTCCCCCCCGGTCTGCCGGGCCTATGGCTGATCCTGGCGTTTGCCGTGATGATGCTGTTCGCATTCAACCTGATTCTGACCCTGTTGGCCTTCCGCTTCATATTGAAGCCGATACTCATTGTGTTGTTCCTGAGTGGCGCCGGTGTTGCCTACTTCATGAACCAGTATGGCGTACTTATTGATGCGGGCATGTTCCGCAATATTGCCGAAACCAATGTGGCGGAAGTGCGTGACTTGCTCTCGCTGAAATTTGCCTTGTATATCCTCGGCCTGGGAATACTGCCGTCGATCCTGGTATGGAAAGCGCCGATCGCCTACCGCGCCTGGCACCGCGAGCTGTTCGGCAAGCTGGTGGTCGGCGGTGCCTGTGTCGTGGCCCTGGGTTCGGTGGCGCTGGTCAACTACCAGGGCCTGGCGTCGCTGTTTCGCAATCATCACGAACTGCGCCTGATGCTGACCCCCAGCAACATCGTCGGGGCGTCCTTCGGTTATGTCAGCGAGCGTGTCGGTAGTGCTGCGCAGCCATTCCAGCACTATGGCGAAGATGCCAGGCGCGATGCCGCCTGGCAAAAACATGAGCGCAAGTCGCTGACGGTGCTGGTAGTGGGCGAAAGTGCGCGGGCCGACCATTTCGGGGTGCTGGGCTATGACCGCGACACCACGCCGAACCTTGCCCGCGAGCAGGGCCTGCTGGCGTTCTCCGATGTACACTCCTGCGGCACGGAAACCGCCGTTTCGGTGCCGTGCATGTTCTCCGGCATGCCGCGCAAGGACTACGATGCCCGCGTGGCGAAGAACCGCGAAGGCTTGCTGGACATCCTCCAGCGTGCCGGCCTGGCCGTGCAATGGCGCGACAACCAGTCGGGCTGCAAGGGCACCTGCGATCGCGTGCAATTCATCGACGTCAGCAACCTCAAGGACGCGCAACTGTGCGCGGACGGTGAGTGCCATGACCAGATCCTGCTGCAGGGCCTGGGCGAGCTGATCGACAACCTCGACAAGGACACCGTGCTGGTGCTGCACCAGATGGGCAGCCATGGCCCGGAATACTTCAAACGCTACCCGGCTGCCGACCAGCGCTTTGCCCCGGTGTGCCAGAGCAATGCCCTGGACCAGTGCAGCCAGCAGGAAATCATCAACGGCTACGACAACACCCTGGCCTATACCGACAAGGTGCTGGCCGCGCTGATCGACACCCTGCGCAGCAAGCAGGACAAGGTCGACACGGCGATGATCTACCTGTCCGACCATGGCGAGTCGCTGGGTGAATACAACCTGTTCCTGCACGGCACGCCCTACGCCATCGCCCCCGAGCAGCAGAAGCACGTGCCATTGCTGACCTGGTTCTCCGACAGCTACAAGGACGACTTCGGCATCGATACCGACTGCCTGGCCAAGCTCAGCGACGCCCCGCTGTCGCAGGACAACCTGTTCCACTCGATGCTCGGCCTGTTGCAGGTGCACACCGAGGTCTACCAGCAGTCGCTGGATGTGTTCGCCAGCTGTCGGCCGTGGCTGGCGGCGAAGCAGTGATCGGGGAGGTGGCTGCGGCCCTGTGGGAGCGGGCGTGCCCGCGAACACGGGCGAAGCCCGTGCCATCCACCGTGGTGCCTGCTTCGCGGGCTTGCCCGCTCCCACAGTGATCGCGCGATCTTCTGAGTATGCACAACAGCACCACTGATCGATATCAAGGATGGCCCGGGTTTCACCAGCAGTGCCCGCGCCGTATATACTGCGCGCCAATGTTAGTGGGAGAGCCTCGTGGCCATCGAAATACACTGGATCCGTGACGACCAGAGCCTGGCCGAACACTGCCGGAACTGGCACGAACTGCCCTTCGTCGCCGTCGATACCGAATTCATGCGGGTCGACACCTTCTACCCCAAGGCCGGGCTGATCCAGATCGGCGACGGCCAGCGTGCGTTCCTGATCGACCCGCTGCTGATCGGTAACTGGCAACCCTTGGCCGAGCTGCTCGAAGACAGCAGCGTGGTCAAGGTGCTGCATGCCTGCAGCGAAGACCTCGAAGTGCTGCTGCGCCTGACCGGCAAGCTGCCACAACCGCTGTTCGACACGCAGTTGGCAGCCGGCTACCTGAACCTGGGCTTCTCCATGGGCTATTCGCGCCTGGTGCAGGAAGTGCTGGGCATCGAGCTGCCCAAGGGCGAAACCCGCTCCGACTGGCTGCAGCGCCCGCTCTCCGAGACCCAGGTCAGCTACGCTGCCGAGGATGCCGTGCACCTGGCCGAGCTGTTCAGCGTGTTGCGCCCACGGCTGTCCGACGACAAGTACGCCTGGGTGCTGGAAGACGGTGCCGAGCTGGTCGCCCAGCTGCGCCGCGAAGTCGAACCCGAAAGCCTGTACCGCGACGTCAAGCTGGCCTGGAAGCTGGCCCCCCAGCAACTGGCGGTGCTGCGTGAACTGTGCGCCTGGCGTGAGCGCGAAGCGCGCAACCGCGATGTGCCGCGCAACCGCATCCTCAAGGAGCACTCGCTGTGGCCGATGGCCAAGAGCCAGCCGAACAACCTGTCGGCGCTGGCCAAGATCGACGAGATGCACCCGCGCACCATTCGCCAGGATGGTGAGTTCCTCATCCAGCTGATCAAGCGTGCCGCCAGCCTGCCGCCCGAGCAGTGGCCGCCGGCCTTGCCCGAGCCGCTGCCGATCGAGGCCGCCGGCATCCTCAAGCGGTTGCGCGCCATCGGCCAGGCCGAAGGCGAGCGGCTGGGCATCGCCCCTGAGCTGATGCTGCGCAAGAAAGCCCTGGAAGCGCTGCTCAAGAGCGGCTACCCCAATGGCCCTTATCAACTGCCCGATTCGCTGCGCGGCTGGCGCCGTGAGCGCATGGGCCAGGCCCTGCTGGATAGCCTGGCAGGCGCCGGAGAGACCCGATGAAACGCATTTGCTCGATCTACAAGAGCCCACGCAAGAACGAAATGTACCTGTACGTGCTCAAGGCCGATGGCCTGCAGCGCGTGCCCGAAGGCCTGCTGCCATTTTTCGGCACCCCGATGCACGCCTTCGACCTGGTGCTGACCCCCGAGCGCAAACTGGCCCGCGAAGACATCGCCAAGGTGCTGGAAAACCTCGACAACCAGGGCTACCACCTGCAAATGCCGCCCCCCGAAGACGACTACATCGAGCACCTGCCCGAAGAGTTGCTGCGCCGTAACGACCCGGCCTGATCATGCGTGTACTGATTGCTGAGCATGATCATGCTCGTTACGCCGAGATCCTGCGTGCCGCCGCGCCTGACCTGGAAGTGCTGACCAGCGGCGACTCCGCCGAACTGGCCCGCCAGGCACCGCAGTGCCCGGTGTGGCTGGGCCAGCCCGACCTGCTGGCCAGCCTGTTGCGCCAGGGCCACAAGCCGGCCTGGATGCAATCCACCTGGGCCGGCATCACTCCGCTGCTGGCCGAGGGCCTGCCGCGCGACTATCGCCTGACCCGCGCCGTGGGCATCTTTGGCCAGGTGATGGCCGAGTACATGCTCACCTACATGCTTGGCCACGAGCGCGAGGTGCTGTCGCGCCTGGTCAGCCAGGTCGAACGGCGTTGGGACGACCGCCCGGGGCGGACCCTGGAAGGGCGCAAGGTGCTGATCGTCGGCACCGGCGACATTGGCCAGCGGGTGGCCGAGTTCCTGCAGCCGTTTGGCGTGATCCTGTACGGTGTCGCCAGCAGCGCGCGGGAACAGGCGCCGTTTGTCGAAGTGGCCGCGTTGGCCGACCTGCCGCGCCTGGTTGGCCAGGTCGACTATGTGCTCAACCTGCTGCCGGACACCCCGGCCACCCACGACCTGTATGACGCGGCGCTGTTCAAGTGCTTCCAGCCCAGCGCGCTGTTCATCAATGCCGGGCGTGGGGCGGCGGTGGTCGACGCCGACCTGGTCGCAGCGTTGAAGGACGGCCACCTGGCCGGGGCAGTGATCGATGTCTGCCGCCAGGAGCCACTGCCCAGGCAGCACCCGTTCTGGACCGCCTGGGGCCTGTTGCTGACCGGGCACAGCTCGGCGCCCACCTCGCCGTCGGCGATGGTGCGGTTGTTTGTCGAGAATCTGCGGGCGTATGCGGCGGGGCAGGGGTTGCGCGGCGAAGTGGACTTTGCCCGTGGCTACTGATTGGTAATGCCTGTACGGCCTCTTCGCGAGCAAGCCCGTGAAGAGGCCGGTGCAGCAAAAAGCAGGCCTTACAGGCTGAAATCACCCTCGGCCGCCAGCTCGCTCAGCGGCTTGCGCGGGCTTGGCACTTCGCGCGCCTGCAGGGCCTCGTCCAGGCTGGCCTTGTCGCCCAGCTTGCCGATCGCCACCATGGCGTGCAGCACATAGCCTTCCGGCACTTTCAGCTCTTGGCGAGCCAGGGCTTGGTCGAAGCCGGCCATGCCATGGGTGTGCCAGCCGCTGATGCTGGCTTGCAGGGCCAGGTGACCCCAGGCCGAACCGGTGTCGAAGGTATGCCACAGCGCTGGTTTTTCTTCCGTGGCACCGGGGGCGGCGAAGGTGGTCTTGGACATGATCAGCACCAGTGCCGAGGCGCGCTGCGCCCAATTGCGGTTGGCCGGCACCAGCAGGCTCAGGTAGCGCTCCCAGTGCGGTGTGTCACGGCGGGCATAGAGGAAGCGCCAGGGCTGCGAGTTGTTCGCCGACGGCGCCCAGCGTGCGGCTTCGAGGAAGCTCAGCAGGGTTTCTTCGCTGATCGGCTCGGCGGTGAAGGCACGTGGCGACCAGCGGTTGATGAATTGTTCGTTGATGGCGTAATCGGCAATGCGAGGGTTGGCGCTCATGGCGGTTCCTGCAAACGGACGGGAAACCCGCACGCTACTGCCTTGCGTCGCCACTGACAAGCGGTCTGGCTTTGCCGCGGGCCAGGCTCTAGACTGGCGCCGCCGCGCGCCGCGGCGCCAAGATGAATGCAGGATATCCGTGTCATGATCGCTGAAAACGCACCGTTCTGGCGGCGCAAGACCCTTGAGCAACTCAGCCCGCAGGAATGGGAGTCGTTGTGTGACGGCTGCGGCCTGTGCTGCCTGCAGAAGCTCGAGGACGAGGACGACAACAGCGTCTATTACACCCGCATCGCCTGCAAGCTGCTGGACCTGAACAGCTGCCAGTGCAGCGATTACCCCAACCGTTTCGCCCAGGTGCCAGATTGCATTCAGCTCACCCCGGGCAAGGCCGACCAGTTCAAGTGGCTGCCGAGCACCTGCGGCTACCGCCTGGTCAGCGAAGGCAAGGACCTGCCGGCCTGGCATCACCTGGTTTGTGGTGACCGCCAGCAGGTGCATGAACAGCGCATTTCCCAGGCTGGGCGTATGCTCAGCGAGCACGAGGTGCACGAAGACGACTGGGAAGACCACCTGATTTTCCGCGCCAGCTGACCGGCGCTGCCCGCTGTGCGGGATACAAGGAGTTTCGCTATGCGTTGCCAGCTGTTGTTGCTGTTGGGCCTTGTCGCCTGCTCGCCAGCCTGGGCGAAGAAGGTCGACCTGGACTACCAGGTGCGCCTGCTGCCGGCCACCGGCCAGGCGGAAGTCCGCCTTACCTTGGCCGACGGCAGTGCCGTGCGCAGCCTCGATTTCGACCTGGGCAAGGCCGGGGCCTACAGCGGTTTCCAGGCTGACGGCAAGTGGCAGGCGCAGGGCCAGCGTGGCGTGTGGCAGCCGGCTGCCGGCAAGACCAGCCTCAGCTACCGTGTGCAGCTGGAGCAGAAGCGCGGCGGTGCCTATTCGTCGCGCATCAACCCACATTGGGCGCTGTTCCTCGGCGACCAGTTGGTACCGCCGGCGCACCTCGACCAGCAGGATGGTACCGAACTGGTGGCGCGCCTGGCGTTCGACCTGCCCGAGGGCTGGAACAGCGTCGAAACCGCCTGGCCACGCATCGGCAAGGACAAGTTCCGCATCGACAACGTATCGCGCCTGTTCGACCGCCCGACCGGCTGGATGCTTGCCGGCGACCTGGGCAGCCGCCGCGCGCGCCTGGGCGATACCGAGGTGACGGTGGCCGCGCCGGTGGGGCAGGGCATGCGGCGCATGGACAGCCTGACCTTGCTCACCTTCGTCTGGCCGCAATTGCAGGCGCTGTTCCCGCGTAACCCGCCAAAACTGCTGCTGGTCGGCGCCCGTGATGGCATGTGGCGCGGCGCCGCCGCGGCACACGGGTCGTTGTACCTGCACAGCGGCCGGCCGATGGTGAGCGAGAACGGCAGCAGCCCTCTACTGCGCGAAGTGGTGCAACTGTTTGCGCAGATCCATGGGCGCGACGGCAGCGACTGGCTGGTGGAAAGCCTGACCGACTACTACGCCAGCGAGCTGCTGCGCCGCTCGGGCGGGATAAGCGATGACCGCTACCAGGCCTGGCAGGCGCGTCTGAGCAAGCAGGGCGCCAAGGTCACCCGGCTCAAAGGCGAGCATGCCAGCCCGGCGCAGGTGGCGCGCGGGGTAATGCTGTTGCAGGCGCTGGACACGGAAATTCGCATCCACACCCAGGCCAGGCGCTCGCTCGACGATGTGGTGCGCGGGCTGATGCGCCTGCCCGGCGTCAGCACCGAAGACTTCGTGCAGATCAGCGAGAACGTGCTGGGGCGGCAGTCGGAGGTGTTGCAGAGCAAGGCGTTGCGCTAGGCCTCTGCATTGCCTGTACCGGCCCTTTCGCGGGCACGCCCGCTCCCACAGGGCCGCGCAGGGCTCAGGGGCAATCCAGTAGCTGTGGGAGCGGGCGCGCCTGCGAAAGGGCCAACACAGGCAGTGCAGGATCAACTGCCAGCCAACGGGTCCTTCCCGGTCACCGTCACCCCGCGCGTCGCCGCCTCGGCACTGGCCTTCAAGGCCTGCAGTTCGGAGGCACTGCGCTCGATGTCCGAGCGCAAGCGGTGATATTCCTGCCGGTGGCGCTGCCACCAGGCCTTGGTCGCGCAGTGCCCGGTGAACCCGCGGGCCAGCGCCAGGCCGCCCACGGCAACCTGCAACAGGCCGACCAGGCCGCCGTGGCGCAGCCCCTTGCTGACCATCAAGGCGCCGCCCGCCAGCGAACTGGCGCGCTCAAGCCCATGAACGTTGTTGTCCTGCGATGTTGCAGCCGAATGGATATCCAGCATGGCGAGGCCTCCGTGTGACGTGTAAGCAGCTGACCTGCCGGCTGCCGCCATCGTTCAGTCGGCTATTTGAACTTGGGCCCCGAACGGGTATTCAGGCCCTTGGCCATGCGGTCATACAGCACCACGTTCACTGTCGCCGCCAGGTTCATGCAACCTTCGGTCGGAATGTAGATGGTCTCTTCACACCAGCCCCGCACATCCTCGCTCAACGAGCCATCCTCGGGCCCGAAGATGTAGATGGCCCGGTCCGGGTGGGTGTATTCCGGCAATGGCCGCGCACCTTCCACCAGCTCCACCGCCACCGGCGTGCAGCCCAGCGGGATGATGCGTTGCAGGTCGTCGATGCCGATCAGTGGGATGTCGTAGTGCACGCGCTTGGTATCGGTGACGAAGTCACGGGCGCGTTCGTAGCGTTTGCCGGTATAGAACACCGAGTTGACACCGTAGCAACCCGCGGCGCGCATGACCGAGCCGACGTTTTCCGCCGACTTGGGGTTGAACAGGCCGATGCAGCTGTATCGTTTGTTTGCCACGTACCGGGGCCCTTCGCAAAAAACCGCGATTATACGGGCTGCCCGGTAGCAGCGGGGGGCCAATCGATGGTCAGTCCTTCTTCAGCATGCCTGCCAGCCCGGCGAACGGGTTGTGGGTGGCCTTGGCGATGCTCGGCGTGCTGGTGGAGCCTTCGCTGAAGTACTGCTGGTCGGTGTAGCGCGAATGCTCGTTGTCGTGGCAATACAGGCACAGCAGCTCCCAGTTGGAGCCGTCCTGCGGGTTGTTGTCGTGGTTGTGGTCGCGGTGGTGCACGGTCAGCTCGCTCAGGCGCTTGCCGGAGAACTCGCGGGCGCAGCGGCCGCACACGTGCGGGTACATTTTCAGGGCCTTGTCGCGGTAGCCCATTTCCTTGTCGCGCTTGGCATCGGCCAGGATGCGGTCCAGGCGCGCAGTAGCGGCGGCGGAAGAGGTGGAGCTCATGGTGTTTCCTTCGTTCTGGTCAGGCAAATGACGGTTATGCCCCTGAGTCTAGCGCGCTTGCACGGCTGGCGGACAGGCGAAAACCGGAATATCGGCGTAGCCTGTAGGAAGGTTCCCGACAGGAGGTTGCTGATGTTTCGCGCGATCCTCGCCGTGCTGGTACTGGCTGGCCTGCCCGTGGCCGAAGCTGCCAGCACACCGCCCCGGTTGACCACGCCAGTGCCCGGTGCACCGGGTACGCCAACGCCCACGCCCTACCCGCAGATCACCCCGAGTACGCCGCCCAAGGCCTACGACAGCCAGCCCGGGGCACCGTTGTTGCCGCCCATGCCGGTGCCCGGGCCGCCGAAAGACCAGCCTTTGCCGGGGTTGCGGCAGGAGCCGCAGAAGCCGGTGGTACCGGATGATTGACTTGGGGGGCGGGCCTGGGGCGCAGCTCAGGATTGCGATCGGTTGTAGGAGCGGCCTTGTGTCGCGAAAGGGGCGCAAAGCGCCCCCAGCCAGCTCAAGCTACACCCAGCTGGCCAAACACGAACGCATATTCCAGGGCCACGTCCTTCAGCCCCTGGTAGCGCCCGCTCATCCCGCCGTGCCCGGCGCCCATCTCGGTCTTGAGCAGCAGCAGGTTGCTGTCGGTCTTGCGCGTGCGTAGCCGCGCCACCCACTTGGCCGCTTCCCAGTACTGCACGCGGCTGTCGTTGTAACCGGCCACCACCAGCATCGCCGGGTAGGCCTGCGCCTTCACGTTTTCATACGGCGCGTAGGCCTTGATCCGCTCGTACACCTCTGGTTCTTCAGGGTTGCCCCATTCGTCGTACTCGGTCACGGTCAACGGCAGCTCAGGGTCGAGCATGGTGTTGAGCACGTCGACGAACGGCACTTCGGCAACCGCGCAACGGAACAGTTCGGGGCGCAGGTTGAGCACCGCGCCCATCAGCAGGCCACCGGCACTGCCGCCGCTGATGGCCAGGCGATCGGCGGCGGTCACGCCCACGGCGATCAGGTGCTCGGCACAGGCGATGAAGTCGCCGAAGCTGTTGTGCTTGTGCTCCTGCTTGCCGGCGCGGTACCAGGCTTCGCCCAGCTCGCCACCGCCGCGCACGTGGGCAATGGCAAAGGCCACGCCGCGCTCCAGCAGGCTCAGGCGCGCATGCGAGAACCACGGGTCGAGGCTTTCGCCATAGGCGCCGTAGCCGTACAGGTACAGCGGCACGGTCTGGCCCAGGTCCTGACGGCGGCGGACCAGGCTGATCGGCACCTGGGTACCGTCCGCTGCCGTGGCCCACAGGCGCTCGCTGACATAGTCATCGGCGTCGAACGGCCCCAGTACCGGGGTTTGCTTGAGCACCACCTGGGCGCCTGTGGCCAGTTCCAGCTGGCGCACCTGGGCCGGGCGGTTCAGCGCTTCGTAGCGCAGGCGCAGGCGCGGGCTGGCGAACTCCAGGCTGTCCTGCACATACAAGCTGTAGGCCGCGTCGGGCAGCTCGACACGGTAGGCCGGCAGGCCCTGGGGGCGTACCTCGATGATCGGCAGGCCGCCTTCGCGCAGGCTCAGGGTCAGTGCCGTGGCATTCAGGCTGAGGCCTTCGAGCATGATCGCGTCGCGGTGCGGCACCAGCACCTGCCATTGCGCGCGGCTTGGCACCGGTGTGGCCGGCGCGTGGTACAGGGCGAAGTTGATGCCGTCCTGGTTGGTGCGGATGAACCAGCGCCACTGGCCGTCGAGCTGGCCGTGGTCGGGGAAGTACTCGTGGCCCTCGACCCGTGGCGCCAGGCAGGTAAAGGGCGCCAGCGGCGTTTCGGCATCCAGTACCCAGGCTTCGCTGGTGGTCTTGCTGTTGAGCAGCAGCACCAGCTGGCGCTCGGAGCTGGTGCGGTAGCAGTGCAGGAAGAAGCGCCCGTCGGGCTCTTCGAACACGGTCTGCGCGCCAGCGCTGCCCAGGGTGTGGCGGCGCAGGCGCCAGGGCCGGTGGGTGTCGTCCAGTTCGGCGAAGAACAGCGTCTGGCTGTCGTTGGCCCAGGTCAGGCTGCCGTCGCAGTCGTCGAAGGGCAGGGTGGTGACGTTGCCACTGGCCAGGTCCTTGACGTACAGGGTGAAGATTTCGTCGCCGCTGGTGTCGAGGCTGTAGGCCAGCAGGCGATGGTCAGGGCTGACGTTGAACGCGCCCAGCGACAGGAAGCCGCCATTGGCCAGGGCGTTGGGGTCGAGCAGCAATTGCTCCTGGCTTGCATCGACGCTGTTGGAGTCGTCGGCCGGGCGCGGGCAGCGGTAGTGGCGCGGGTACTCGTCGCCGGCGGTGGTGCGGGTGTAGTAGAGGTAGGGGCCCCAGGGCGTCGGCAGCGACAGGTCGGTTTCGAGGATGCGGCCCTTGATCTCTTCGAACAATTGCTCGCGCAGCGCGGCCTGGTCGGCCAGGCAGGCTTCCTGGTAGGCGTTTTCGGCTTGCAGGTAAGCCAGCACCTCGGGGCTGTCGCGCCGTTGCAGCCAGGCATAGGGGTCGGTGGCGTTGTCGGCATGGGCGATGGGTGGCTGAGGCTTGTTCGGCATCGGGGAACTCTTGGCTGGGGACAGGGAGACGCTGTCTGCGCCTGGAAAAGTGTTTATCATAGGCATCTCTTTGCCTGGCTTGCACGATCACCATGACCGAGAACGACTACACCCTGGCCTGGGGCCTATACGCGGTTGCCGCCCTGGGCTGCCTGCTGGTGGGCTTCAAACTCACCGGCTGGATGTGGCGCTGGCTGCGCGAACCGTTGCGGGTGGTGCTGGCGGTGCTGCTGCTGACCCCGACCATCGTCGACCCGGCCAAGGACAGCTTCGCCCCGGCCATCGCCATTACCGCGCTGGACATCGCCTTCAAGGTCGGCAACAACGCCTGGCGCGCGGTGTCGGACTTTGCCATGTACGGCATGTTCGCCTTCAGCCTGTACTTCCTCTTCGTGGCGCTGCGCTGGCCTCTGGAAAAACGCGCCCGCGAGCGCCGCGCCCAGGCCGCGACCGCGGCCCAGCGCCAGGCTGCCGAAGACGACGCGCTCGCGGCCCAGGCGCCGTTGGCCGCCGAGCGCCGGGACCGTTACCTTGACGACCCACGCCCTGCCGCCTTGCGTGGCGGTGGCCGGGTCGAGCCCCGTCTGTAAGCGGAGACACACCGATGTGCGAACTGCTGGGCATGAGTGCCAACGTTCCCACCGATATCGTTTTCAGCTTTACCGGCCTGATGCAGCGCGGTGGCCGCACCGGCCCGCACCGCGACGGCTGGGGCATCGGTTTCTACGAAGGGCGTGGCCTGCGCCTGTTCCAGGACCCGGCCGCCAGCAGCGAGTCGGAAGTGGCCAACCTGGTGCAACGTTACCCGATCAAGAGCGAAGTGGTCATCGGCCACATCCGCCAGGCTAACGTCGGCAAGGTGTGCCTGGCCAACACCCACCCCTTCGTGCGGGAAATGTGGGGCCGCAACTGGTGCTTCGCGCACAATGGCCAGCTGGGCGACTTCAAGGGCCAGGCCAGTTTCTACCGGCCCGTGGGCGACACCGACAGCGAAGCGGCCTTCTGCGACCTGCTCAACCGCATTCGCGGCAGCTTCCCCGAGCCGGTTGCGGTTGAACAGCTGCTGCCGGTGCTGGTCGAAGCTTGTGCCGGCTACCGGGCGCTTGGCGTGTTCAACTGCATGCTCAGCGACGGCGACTGGCTGTTCTGCTTCTGCTCGACCAAGCTGGTGCACATCACGCGGCGTGCACCTTTTGGTGCGGCGCGGTTGAAGGATGTCGACCTGATCGTCGACTTTCACACCGAAACCACCCCCAACGACGTGGTCACGGTCATCGCTACCGAGGCCCTGACCGAGAACGAGACCTGGCAGCGCTACGCGCCGGGACAATGGGCCTTGTGGCGGCACGGCGAATGCGTGGCGCACGGCCAGAGCTAAGGACGCTGCATGTTCAGAAGTTACCTGCGGTTGCTGCTGTTCACCTTCGGCCTGCTGGCCGGCATCCAGGTCCCGGGGCTGGTCAAGGATTACAGCCAGCGGGTCGAGGCGCACCTGTTCGAGTCGCGCGAGGCGCTCGATGGTTTCCGGCAGACGGCCGAGCGCTTCTTCAACGGTGACTTGCAGGCGCTGCTGCGGCACTACCGCAGCAGCGACGACCCGGTATTCCTCAGTGATGCCAACAGCATCGAAAGCCTGATGATCCGCAACGAACTGCTGGAAAACGAATGGCAGGCGTTGCAAGGGTCATGGGCCGAACGTACCTGGCACGTGCTGGTGCAGGCCGACCCGCAACTGCGGGAAGAAACCCTGAACAGCTACAGCTATCAGATACTGCTGGTGCCCGAGGCGGTTGGCTGGGGGCTGGGTGCGGGGTTCGTGCTGGCTTTCGTGGTGGAAAGCCTGCTGTTGGGGATTGGCTGGGTGATCCTGGGTGGGCGGCGCAGGGCGGTGAAAGAGAGCTGGCGCTGATTCACCTGAACTCTTTCGAGGGCTGACACAACCCCTGTAGGAGCGGCCTTGCGTCGCGAAAGGGCCGCAACGCGGCCCCAGGGGCTCAGTAGCGATGCAGCGATTGCCGGGGCTGCTGTGCAGCCCTTTCGCGACACAAGGCCGCTCCTACAGAAATCGTGTCAGCCGGCCGCGAGAAAGCCAAACGCTCAGACCAACACGATCCGCTGCCCGCCCACATCCCGCGCATACCCTTGCAGCACCTGCCGGCACACCCCGACCACTTCATCGACCAACGCCACCCCGGTCTGCCAGGCCACTACCAGCTCAAGGCTTGGCGGCGGTTGCAGCCCTTGCAGCAATACCAGCTCACCACGGCTCAACTCGGCGTCCACCAACGCCGGCGGCAACGCGCCAATGCCAAAGCCGTCGCGCAGCAACCGGGTAATCGCCGCCACCGAATTCACACAGTTCAACCGCGGCGTTTCGGCACCCGCAGCCTGCAACAGGCTCAGCACCTCCTGGTGCGGCCGTGAGTTCTTCGAGAAGGTGATGATGCGCTCACGCCCCAGTTCGGCCAGCGAGGCATAGTCGCGCTGCTGCAGCGAGCCTGCCGCCACGATCCAGCCCATCGGGTAGCGCGCCAGGTCGAGGCTGCGGATCGATTGCTCGCGCACCAGGTCGGTCTGCAGGATCACGTCGAGAAAGCCCTTCTGCAACTGCTCGCGCAGATTCAGAGCGGTATCGGCCACCAGTTCGATCTCCACCTGCGGGTAGCGTTCGCTCAGCTCTGCCACCAGCGCGCTCATCCAGGTATGGATCACCGTGTCCATCACCCCGATGCGGATGCGCCCGACCTTGGCCCGGTCGCTGTCCAGTGACTGCTTCATGGCCTTGGCGGTGTCCAGCATGCGCTCGGCATACTCCAGCACCTTGCTGCCTTCCGGGGTCAGGCTGACCCCGCGCGAGTCGCGCAGCAGCAGCTTCACCCCCAGGTCGGCCTCCAGTGCGGCGATACGGCTGGACACCGAGGCCTGGGTGGTGAACAGCTTTTCCGCGGTCAGGCGGAAGCTCTTGAGCCGGGCAACCCAGACGAAGGTTTCGAGGAAACGAAGGTTCATGATCAGTTTTTCTTGTTCCAGACCGGCGGTTTTTCTCGTTGGACGCAGCTGGCGTGGCCTCTGAACAATGATGCCCAGGCCGCGACCCTGTGTCGCCCGTAAAACAATACCAACAAGCCGAGGCAACCATGAACCCCACCGGCGTGCAGCAGCAGGTCAGTCCCTCTTCATCGACCGGGCCATTCGCCTGGTACCGCGATATCGATTCCCAGCAACGACGCACCTTCTGGAGCTGCAAGATCGGCTATGGCCTGGATGGCATGGACACGCAGATGCTCAGCTTCGTCATCCCCACGCTGATCATGCTGTGGGGCATCAGCACCACCGAGGCCGGGCTGATCCACACCAGTACACTGATCGCCTCGGCCGCCGGCGGCTGGATTGCCGGCATCCTCTCCGACCGCATCGGCCGGGTGCGCACCCTGCAACTGACCGTGTTGTGGTTCGCCTTCTTCACCTTCCTCTGCGGCTTCGCCCAGAACTACCAGCAGCTGCTGATCGCCCGCACCCTGATGGGCTTTGGCTTCGGCGGCGAATGGACCGCCGGCGCGGTGCTGATCGGCGAGGTGATCCGTGCCCAGGACCGTGGCAAGGCGGTGGGCATGGTGCAGTCTGGCTGGGCGCTTGGCTGGGGCCTCACCGCCATTCTCTATGCGCTGCTGTTTTCCTGGCTGCCGGCAGAGCAGGCCTGGCGTGCGCTGTTCCTGTTGGGCCTGGTGCCGGCGATCTTCGTGATCTTCGTCCGCCGCCTGGTCAAGGACCCCGAGGTGTATCGCGAGGCCAAGGCCGTGGAAGACGCCGAGGTGCCTTCGCGCTTCTACGAGATCTTCGCCCCGGGCATGCTCTGGACCACCGTGCGCGCGTCGCTGCTGACCACCGGTGCGCTGGGCGGCTACTACGCCATCACCTCGTGGCTGCCGACGTTCCTCAAGAGCGAACGCGGCCTGAGTGTGCTGGGCACCGGTGGCTACCTGGCCATGGTGATCGTCGGTTCCTACATCGGTTATGTGGTCAGCGCGTACCTGTCCGACCTGCTCGGGCGCAAGAAGAACTTCATCCTGTTCGCGGTGGGCTCGTTCGTCATCGTGCTGCTGTATACGCAGATGCCGGTCAGTGATGGCGTGATGCTGTGGCTGGGGTTGCCACTGGGTTTCTTCGCCTCGGGCATCTTCAGCGGCATGGGCGCGTTTCTCACCGAGCTGTTCCCCACGCGTATCCGCGGTTCGGGGCAGGGCTTCTGCTACAACATCGGCAAGGTCGTGGCGGCGCTGTTCCCGCTGCTGATCGGCGTGCTCGGCCAGAAGGTGCCGCTGGGCCTGGGCATCGGCGTGTTCGCCGCGGTGTCCTACGGCGTGGTGATCCTGGCCGCATTGAGCCTGCCGGAAACCTGCGGCAAACAGCTGCAGGCGCGGTAAGGTAGGCATATGAACAACCACATGGGAGGCCGAGCGGTGAAACGCCTGCTACTCAACTGCGACATGGGCGAGAGTTTCGGCAGCTGGCGCATGGGCCTGGATGCCGAGGTCATGCCGTTTATCGATTGCGCCAACATCGCCTGCGGCTACCACGCCGGCGACCCTGGCACCATGCGCCGCACCGTGGCCCTGGCGCTGGAGCACGGGGTGACCATTGGCGCACACCCGGCCTACCCGGACCTGGTCGGCTTCGGTCGCCGCTCCATGGCCTGCAGCGCGGAGGAAATCCGCGACCTGCTGCACTACCAGATCGGTGCGCTGGACGGTATCTGCAAAGTTCAGGGTGGCCGCGTGGCCTATGTGAAACCCCATGGCGCGTTGTACAACGACATGATGGCCGACCCGCTCAAGCTGCGCAGCGTGCTGGAGGCCGTGGCGGCCTACGGCGACGACCTGCCGCTGATGCTGATGGCCACCGCCGACAATCGTGCGGCCCAGGCGCTGGGCGATGAAATCGGCGTGCCACTATGGTTCGAGGCGTTCGCCGACCGCGCCTATACCGCCAGCGGCCACCTGCTGTCGCGGCGCCTGCCCGGCGCGGTGCACCACGACCCGGCATTGGTAGTGGACCAGGCGCTACGGCTTGCCCGCGGCGAAACGCTGGTGGCCGACGATGGCAGCGCGTTGCAACTTGAGGCCAGCACCCTCTGCGTGCACGGCGACAACGACAGCTCGGTGGCGGCGGTACGGCAGATTCGCCAGGCCCTCGACGCGCTGGAGTCGCCATGAACCCACGGATCGAGGTGGTGGCCGTCGACAGCCTGATGGTGCGCCTGTTCGAACGCATCGACGAGGCCAACATGCCCTGGCTGCTCGCCGCCAGCCAGCGCTTGCGCGCGGCATTCGGCGAGCACCTGCTGGACCTGGTGCCGTCCTATACCACGCTGATGGTGCAGTTCGCCGTGCCACCCACCGAGGCGCGAGCGCTGATCAACCAGGCGCTGGCGGGGCTGCAGCCGGATGCCGGCAGCGCCGGTCGACGGCATGAAATCCCGGTGTGGTACGACGCCAGCGTAGGCCCGGAACTGCCGCTGCTGGCGGCCCGCAGTGGCGTGAGTGAAGCGGAGGTAGTGCGCTTGCACAGCGCGCGCGAGTACCCGGTGTTCGCCCTGGGGTTCGCCCCAGGTTTCGGCTTCATGGGCCTGGTCGACGAACGCCTGGCCAGCCCACGCCTGAGCACCCCGCGCAAGCGTGTGGCGGCCGGCAGTGTCGGCATTGCCGAGCGCCAGACCGCAGCCTATCCGGCGGTGTCGCCGGGTGGCTGGAACCTGATCGGCCGTACCCCGGTGCGCCTGTTCGACCGCGAGCGCGAGGGCTACAGCCTGTTGCAACCCGGCGACCGGGTGCGCTTCGTGCCGGTTTCGCGCAGCGAGTTCCTGGCTCTGGGCGGTGATGTGGAGGCGCAAGGATGAAGCAGTTGCAGATCGAGGCCAGCACGCCGCTGTGCCAGTTGCAGGATGGCGGACGCTTTGGCGTACGCCACCTCGGCGTGACCCAGGGCGGGGCGCTGGACTGGGTGGCGATGCACTGGGCCAACTGGCTGCTGGGCAACCCCGTCGCTGCGCCTGTGGTGGAGGTGCCGCTGGGTGGTTTCTGCGTGGTGGCCGAACAGGATTGCGTGCTGGCGCTGGCCGGTGCCGACCTGGATGCGCGGGTCGATGATCAGCCGCTGGCGCCGTGGCGCAGCTTTGCCTTGGCCAAGGGGCAGCGGTTGACCCTGCAGCAGCCGAAGCAGGGCGTGCGGGCCTACCTGGCGGCACCTGGCGGGTTCCTCGGTGCGGATGTGCTGGGCAGTTGTGCCACGGTGGTGCGCGAAGCACTGGGCGGCATCGATGGCGGCGGGGCTGCGCTTGGCAAGGGCCAGTTGCTGACTTTCGCCGGTAGCGCCACGACGCTGCGCGAGGTGCCGCCAGCGCTGCGGCCGCAATACCTGCAAAAGCCAGTGCTCGACCTGGTGATGGGCGCGCAGATTGGCGAGTTCAGCGGTACCAGCCTGTTCGAGGCGTTCAACCGTGAGTGGACCCTGGACAGCCGCGCCGACCGCATGGGCATCCGCCTGCTGGGGCCGCAGCTGGTCCATCAGGGGGCGCCGATGATTTCCGAGGGCATTCCGCTGGGCGCGGTACAGGTGCCGCCGGACGGGCAGCCGATCGTGTTGCTCAATGACCGGCAGACAATTGGCGGCTATCCGCGGCTGGGGGCGTTGACGCCGCTGGCGCTGGCACAGCTGGCGCAGTGCATGCCGGGGGCGGTGGTGCGCTTCAGGGCGGTGGTGCAGGACGAGGCCTGGCGGGAGCAGCAAGCATACCTGGACCGCTGGCGATAAGGCTGCTGGCCTTTTCGCGGGCATGCCCGCTCCCACAGGTTCGGCGCAGGCCTCGGGCTTGTGCAAATCCCTGTGGGAGCGGGCGCGCCCGCGAAGAGGCCTCTACAGCCAACATCACTTGGACAGGTAACGCATCCCTTCTTCCAACCCCTGCAAGGTCAGCGGATACATCTTGTCCTCGATCAAGTCCCGCACCAGATGGGTCGATGCGGTGTAGTCCCAGGCCTGCCTCGGGTACGGGTTGATCCAGATGATCTTGCGGAATTTCTCCCTGAAGCGCTGCATCCACACGTAGCCGGCTTCTTCGTTCCAGTGCTCGACGCTACCACCTGGCTGGGTGATTTCGTAGGGCGCCATGGCCGCATCGCCGACGAACACCACCTTGTAAAGCCAGTGCTCGACCTGGTGATGGGCGCGCAGATTGGCGAGTTCAGCGGTACCAGCCTGTTCGAGGCGTTCAATCGCGAATGGACCCTGGACAGCCGCGCCGACCGCATGGCATCCGCCTGCTGGGGCCGCAGCTGGTTCATCAGGGGGCGCCGATGATTTCCGAGGGCATTCCGCTGGGCGCGGTACAGGTGCCGCCGGACGGGCAGCCGATCGTGCTGCTCAATGACCGGCAGACGATTGGCGGCTATCCGCGGCTGGGGGCGTTGACGCCGCTGGCGCTGGCACAGCTGGCGCAGTGCATGCCGGGGGCAGTGGTGCGCTTCAGGGCGGCGGTGCAGGACGAGGCCTGGCGGGAGCAGCAAGCATACCTGGACCGTTGGCGATAAGGCTGCTGGCCTTTTCGCGGGCATGCCCGCTCCCACAGGTTCGGCGCAGGCCTCGGGCTTGTGCAAATCCCTGTGGGAGCGGGCGCGCCCGCGAAGAGGCCTCTACAGCCAACATCACTTGGACAGGTAACGCATCCCTTCTTCCAACCCCTGCAAGGTCAGCGGGTACATCTTGTCCTCGATCAAGTCCCGCACCAAATGGGTCGACGCGGTGTAGTCCCAGGCCTGCCTAGGGTACGGGTTGATCCAGATGATCTTGCGGAATTTCTCCCTGAAGCGCTGCATCCACACGTAGCCGGCTTCTTCGTTCCAGTGCTCGACGCTGCCACCTGGCTGGGTGATTTCGTAGGGCGCCATGGCCGCATCGCCGACGAACACCACCTTGTAGTCATCGCCGTACTTGTGCAGCAGGTCGAAGGTGGAATACCGCTCCGAGGTGCGGCGCAGGTTGTTCTTCCACACCGACTCGTACACGAAGTTGTGGAAGTAGTAGTACTCCAGGTGCTTGAACTCGGTCTTGCACGCCGAGAACAGCTCTTCGCAGACCTTGATGTGGGCATCCATCGAACCGCCGATGTCGAACAGCAACAGCAGCTTGACCGTGTTGCGCCGCTCGGGGCGCATCTGGATGTTCAGCAGCCCGGCATCGCGTGCGGTGTGGTCGATGGTGCCGTCGATGTCCAGCTCCTCGGCGGCGCCTTCGCGGGCGAACTTGCGCAGCCGGCGCAACGCCAGCTTGATGTTGCGCGTACCCAGCTCGACCTGGTCGTCAAGGTTCTTGTACTCGCGCTGGTCCCACACCTTCACCGCCTTGCCCTGGCGCTTGCCGGCCTCGCCCACGCGGATGCCCTCGGGGTTGAAACCACCCGAACCGAACGGGCTGGTGCCGCCGGTGCCGATCCACTTGTTGCCGCCAGCATGGCGTTCCTTCTGCTCTTCGAGGCGCTTCTTGAACTCCTCGATCAGCTTGTCCAGACCACCGAGCGACTGGATCTGCGCCCGCTCTTCGTCGCTCAGCGAGCGCTCGAATTCCTTGCGCAGCCAGTCGTCGGGGATCAGCGCCTCGATGTGCCGGTCGAGGTTTTCCAGGCCCTTGAAGTAGGCCGCGAACGCCCGGTCGAACTTGTCGAAATGGCGTTCGTCCTTTACCAGGATGGCGCGGGCGAGGTAGTAGAACGCGTCCATGTCGGCGAACACCACGTGCTGCTGCAGGGCCTGGTGCAGGTCGAGCAGTTCGCGCACCGATACCGGCACCTTGGCCGCGCGCATTTCATTGAACAGGTTGAGCAGCATGGCCCGGCTCCTGTCAGCGGTTGCCGCGCCGGCTCATGAAGGCCAGGCGTTCGAGCAGCTGTACGTCCTGCTCGTTCTTCACCAGGGCCCCGGCCAGCGGCGGGATGGCCTTGGTCGGGTCGCGTTCGCGCAGTACCGCTTCACCGATGTTGTCGGCCATCAGCAGCTTGAGCCAGTCGACCAGCTCGGAGGTGGAGGGCTTTTTCTTCAGGCCTGGCACCTTGCGCACGTCGAAGAACACATCCAGCGCTTCGCTGACCAGCGCCTGGCTGATGTTGGGGTAGTGCACGTCGACGATCTGCTGCAGGGTGGTGCGGTCGGGGAAGGCGATGTAATGGAAGAAGCAGCGGCGCAGGAAGGCGTCCGGCAGTTCCTTCTCGTTGTTCGAGGTGATGATGATGATCGGGCGCTGCTTGGCCTTGATGGTCTCGTCGATTTCGTAGACGTAGAACTCCATCTTGTCGAGTTCCTGCAGCAGGTCGTTGGGGAACTCGATGTCGGCCTTGTCGATTTCATCGATCAGCAGGATCACCCGCTCTTCGGCCTCGAAGGCTTCCCAGAGCTTGCCTTTCTTCAGGTAGTTGCGCACGTCGTGAACCTTGTCCACGCCCAGCTGCGAGTCGCGCAGGCGGCTGACCGCATCGTACTCGTACAGGCCCTGGTGGGCCTTGGTGGTGGACTTGATGTGCCAGGTGATCAGCCGTGCGCCGAACGAGGCGGCCAGCTGCTCGGCGAGCATGGTCTTGCCGGTGCCGGGTTCGCCCTTGACCAGCAAGGGGCGTTCGAGGGTGATGGCCGCGTTTACCGCCAGTTTCAGGTCGTCTGTGGCGACGTAGTCGCGGGTGCCTTCGAACTTCATGGGGTCTGTCCTCTGCCGTATGCCTGTCAGGGCCTCTTCGCGGGCACGCCCGCTCCCACAGGCATTGCACAACCTTGCGGATCTGTGGGGTACCTGTGGGAGCGGGCGTGCCCGCGAAAAGCCCAATACCTGTTTTCGATTTGTCACCGACTATAACGCGGGGTTCGCCGGCTGGAAACGCAGACCGGGTATTCAGTCCCTGAATGCCCCGTCACGCCATCTCAGTCGGAATCCGGCGCGTCACGCTCATAGCGCGCATTGAACGCTTCGATGAACCCGTTGCGCAGGATCTGCAGGAACGCCTCGAAGGCACTGATATTCTGCTTGCGTACGCTGCCATGCAATTCCACCCGGGTGGCGAACTGGTTCTTCGGCTGGTTTTTCAGGACTGTCTCGGTCGCGCCCACCAGCGCTTCCCAGATCGAGCGGAAGAAGCCTTTGTCCTTTTCTTGCACATCCTGCTGCCAGTCGAACACATCCACATCCCGCAACAGCGGCTTGATGTAGCCGGTCAAGCGCCCGTTGGTGGCCTCGGCTTCTATCACCACGTCGCCATGCCCGGCATTGAAGTCGAACTTGCCGTAGGCGCTGGCGAAGTCATTGAGCTTGCGCAGCTCGATACCGGTGGCGCGCAGGCGGAACTCGAAGTCGTCGAAGTTGCTGAACGGGTCGAACGTGGCGCGGCTTTCCACCTTGGCATCGCCCACGATCAGCGCCGTGCCATCGAAGCTGGCGTCGCGTCGGCCTTGTTCGTCGCGAATGTTGGTAAGGTTGCGAATGCTCGCGTTCAACTGGGTGGCCTTGAGGTTGACCGGTGGCTTCGAGTTGAAATTGCGGAAGGTCAGCACGCCATCGTCGATGCGTACCTCGTTGAGGGTGATGGGCAGCAGTTTTTCCAGTTGCTGGCGCCAGTCGGTGCCCTGGCCAGTCTGCGAGTTCTGTTTGTTGCCGCCGTCGACGAAGTTCAGTTCAGGCCGGTCGAACACCACTTCGGCTACCACCGCGCGGTCGTACCACAGGGCATGCCAGCTCACCGACAGGTCGATCAGCGGGGCGTCGAGGAACGGCACCGGCACCTTGCCGGTGGTCTTGACGATCTTCAGCCCGTTGATCTGGTACGCGCCGCGCCACCAGGCCAGGTCGACGTCGGTTATCTGGCCACGGTAATCGCCCATGTCGGCCAGCTTGTCGTTGAGGTAGTCGCGCACCAGGTAGGGCAGGGCCAGGTGCAGCGCCAGCAACAGCACGATCAGGCTGGCCAGGCCGATCAACGGCCAGCGGTAACGGGCTCTCATCAGCGTGTCTCCAAGGCAGCATGTGCGGTTGACCGCAACGCGGCTCGCTGAGTTCGAACGGGCTTTACGGGCTACCGGGGCGGGCTTACCCTTGAGGTCTTTCCCTGCTGTCTTTCATGCCAAGGACCCCTGCCATGAGCCGTATCTTTGCAGACAACGCCCATTCCATCGGCAACACGCCGCTGGTGCAGATCAACCGCATCGCCCCACGCGGCGTGACCATCCTGGCCAAGATCGAAGGGCGCAACCCGGGCTACTCGGTCAAATGCCGCATCGGCGCGAACATGGTCTGGGAAGCCGAGAGCAGCGGCAAGCTCAAGCCGGGCATGACCATTGTCGAGCCCACCTCGGGTAACACCGGCATCGGCCTGGCCTTCGTCGCCGCTGCCCGTGGCTACAAGCTGATGCTGACCATGCCCGCCTCGATGAGCCTGGAACGGCGCAAGGTGCTGAAGGCGCTGGGTGCCGAGCTGGTGCTGACCGACCCGGCCAAGGGCATGAAGGGCGCCATCGAGAAAGCCAACGAAATCGTCGCCTCCGACCCGGCCCAGTACTTCCTGCCCGGCCAGTTCGAAAACCCGGCCAACCCGGCGATCCACGAGAAGACCACCGGCCCGGAAATCTGGAACGATACCGATGGCGCGGTCGACGTGCTGGTGGCAGGCGTGGGCACTGGCGGCACCATCACCGGCGTGTCGCGCTACATCAAGCTGACCCAGGGCAAGGCGATCACCTCGGTGGCCGTGGAACCCCTGGCCTCCCCGCTGATTACCCAGACCCTGGCCGGCGAGGAACTCAAGCCCAGCCCGCACAAGATCCAGGGTATCGGCGCCGGCTTCGTGCCGAAGAACCTCGACCTGTCGATGGTCGACCAGGTGATGACGGTGACCGATGAGGAATCCAAGGCCATGGCTATCCGCCTGATGCAGGAGGAGGGCATCCTTTGCGGTATTTCCTGTGGTGCGGCAATGGCAGCGGCGGTGCGCCTGGCCGAAAAGCCGGAAATGCAGGGCAAGACCATCGTCGTGATTCTGCCGGACTCCGGCGAGCGCTACCTGTCGAGCATGCTGTTCAGTGACATGTTCAGCGAGCAGGAAAACCAGCAGTAGGTTGTGGGGCTGCTTGGCAGCCCAGCGCGCACGAGGCCGCTCCTGCCAGGGAATGCGAGCTGTTGCAGCAGCGTCCTTGTGTCGTCAACGGGGCGCAAGGCACCCCGGTTTTCATGCGCTACTGCTGACTCGCAGCAATGCTTGGCAGCATGGTTTATTGCAAAATCTTCATCATTGAGTTGCCGCCCAGGCTGTTTTTACCCTGGCGGCATCAGTTTATGATGGCAGGATGATTTATCGGAGAGCAGGGCGCGCAGCCCTGTTTCTTCCTCAAGGAGTGAAAGCATGACCGTTTCCTTTGCAGCCAAGGCGGGTGTCCTGCTGGTGTTTTTCGGCAGCGTGCTGTTCGTGCATTTGCGCGGCAAGGCGCGGCTGCCGGTGTTGCGCCAGTTCGTTAATCATTCGGCGCTGTTCGCCCCCTATAACAGCCTGATGTACCTGTTTTCCGGTGTGCCGTCCAAGCCTTACCTGGATCGCCAGCGCTTCCCCGAGCTGGATGTGCTCAAGGACAACTGGCAGGAAATCCGCGAGGAGGCCATGCGCCTGTTCGACGAAGGTTATATCCGCGCCGCCGAAAAGGATAACGACGCCGGTTTCGGTTCATTCTTCAAGAAAGGCTGGAAGCGCTTCTACCTGAAGTGGTACGACAAGCCGCTGCCCTCGGCCGAAGCCCTCTGCCCGCGTACCGTCGAGCTGGTCAGCAGCATCCCCAACGTCAAGGGCGCGATGTTTGCCCTGCTGCCGGGTGGCAGCCACCTGAACCCCCACCGCGACCCGTTCGCCGGCTCCTTGCGCTACCACCTGGGGCTGTCCACGCCCAACTCCGACGCCTGTCGCATCTACGTCGACGGCGAGGAATACGCCTGGCGTGATGGCGAGGATGTGATGTTCGACGAAACCTACGTGCATTGGGTCAAGAACGAGACCGACGTTACCCGGGTGATCCTGTTCTGCGACATCGAACGCCCGCTGAGCAGCCCCTTGATGACCCGCATCAACCGCAAGGTCAGCGCCTTCCTCGGCCGTGCTACCGCACCACAGAACACCGACGACGAGCGCGTAGGCGGGATCAACCAGGCCTATGCCTGGAGCAAGCGCTTCAGCAACCGCATCAGCGCCCAGGTGAAGCAGTTCAAGCGCGCCAACCCCAAGGCCTACCGTGTGTTGCGGCCGGTGCTGGCGGTGCTGGTGGCCTATCTGCTGTATCGCTGGTTGTTCTGATTCTGCCTGTTGGGGCGGGCTTGCAGCCCATCGCGACACAAGGCCGCTCCCACAGGTGATCGAGTAGTCCTGTGGGAGCGGCCTTGTGTCGCGCCGGGGGCGCAAAGCGCCCCCGGCGTCCTCTCAGGAAACCGCTCTGGTTCGGTGTTATAGGGAATTATAGACCGACTATAGAGCGATTATAGATTGTGGTTGATGAGGGGGGGCGCAGCCCCCCCTTTGCCGTATCAAGCCGGCTCCAATGCCTCGACTACCTTCCCCCGGCTAAGGTGCACCACTTTGTCCGCCGTATCGAAATACCGGTCATCATGCGAAATCACGATGATGGTCTTGCCCAAACGCTTCAGGTCCGGCAGAAGCTCGGTGTAGAACACCCGGCGGAAGGTCGGGTCCTGGTCCGCCGCCCATTCGTCGAACACCAGCACCGGCCGCCCGTCCAGCCAGGCGTTGACCAGCGCCAGGCGCTTGCGCTGCCCGGTCGACAGGTCGGTGGTGGTGAAGGCGCCATCGCGTACGCTCACCTTGTGGGCGATTTCCAGGCGTTCCAGGTAGCGCGTGGCATCGCCGGGCAGGCCGTGTTCATGCTCGGGCAGGTCGTCGAACAGGTAGTAGTCGGCGAACACCGTGGTGAACAGTTGGCGATAGTCGTCCAGCCCCTGCGGGCCGACGGCCTGGCCGTTCAGGCGCACTTCGCCGCGCTGCGGGGGATACAGGCCCAGCAGCAGCTTGATCAGCGTGGTCTTGCCGCAGCCATTCTCGCCGACGATGAACAGGATCTCGCCGGGCTCGATGCTCAGGTTCACCGGCCCTACGCGGAACGGTTCGTGGCCGTCCACTGGTGGGTAGGCGTACTCGACGTTGCGCAGTTCCAGGTGCGCGCTGGCCGGGGCGGCGCGCCTGGCCGGTGGTTCCAGCAGCAGGTGTGGCTCGGGCGACGAGAAGCGCTCGGCTAGGTCGGCAATACGGCGGAACGCCACCTGGGCACGGCCGAGGATCGGCAGGTTGCTGATCAAGGTTTCCAGCGGGCCTTTCATGTACAGCAGCACCAGCACGAAGCCGCTCATCACCGCCGGATCGTTGCTTGGCCACAGCGACTGCAACGCCAGGGTCAGGCCGATGACCACGAAGAACAGCATCGAACCCAGGCTCTTGGCCACGACGAAAATGTTGATGGCGCGGATATGCGTGCTGGCGATGAAATCGGCGCTGCCCTGGATGTTGCGGGTCAGCATGGCGTGGCGGCGGCGGCGGTCGATGCGCAGCTCCTTGGCGCCTTCGGCGATGGCCGTGTAATGCTTCTGCAGGTTGTCCTCGGCATCGCGGGCGGCGTTGAAGCCGGCCACGCCTTTTTGCCGGGCGATGTACTGCACGCCGCTACCGATGCCGATCGCCGCCAGGGTAATGAGGAATATCGGCCACGACAGCCACGCCAGGTAGGCCAGGCAGCCGGTCACGGTGGTGAGCGAGATGGCCAGCGGGGCGAAGGCGAAGGCGAAGTCGCTGATGGTGTCGACGTCGCGGGTCAGCACCGGGATCAGGCGGTGGCTGCGGTAACGCTCGATCTGCTCGATGGGCGCCGACAGCACCTTGGCCCCGAGGTCCTTGCGCAGCCGGGCGATGACCTTCTGGCCGACGTAATTGGTGCCGCTGTCAGCGGCCACGCTGCTGACCAGGGCCAGCAGGCACAAGCCGGCGAAGGCCAGCAGCAGGCCTTCGCTCATGCCGCCCGGTGCATGCAGGCCCTGGTTGACGGTGGCCAGCAGGGCGGTCACTGCCAGGCCGCCGAGCATGCCCAGCAACACCGAGGCGAGCACCGCCGTGCGGTAGGGTTGAAGCAGGCCCAGCAGTTCGCGGATGGCCCCGGGAGAAGAGGTTTTCATGAAGCGTGATCTCGCTGGTGGAGTGGGTCAGCTGCCGAAGGTCAGGGTGCCCTTCATCAAGGTGCTGTGGAACGGGAACGAGCAGTAGAAGCTGTAGGCGCTACCGGCTTTCAGCAGCTTGGTATCGAAGGTGACGCTGTCTTGTTCGCCGCCGCCGATCAGGCGGGTGTGGGCGATCACCCGGCTGTCGCCAGGCTTGATGTAGTCCTGCACCTCGCCAGCCTTCTGGCCGTCGTCCAGTACGCCCTGCATGTCGGCCTGGGTGCTCAGCACCCAGTTGTGGCCCATTACCTGCTTCGGCATGGCGCCCGGGTGGGTGAGGGTGACCGTGAACGAAGTGCAGGCCACCGGCACGCTGATGGCGGCCTTGTCGAACGTCATCTGGTCGGTGCCATGGATTTCCACGGCGCATCGTTGCGCCGACCAGGCGGGCGGGGCAGCAGCGAGCAGGGTGAGGAGCAGGAGCTGGCGAGTCATGTACGGTTCCTGGGCGATAAAAGGGTGCACATCGTTCAGACGAACCGGCGCGCCTTGGCTTTACCTGTGGCTGCGGGGCTGGTGAATTTCCCGCAGGGCCGCTCGTTCATCTAGTCAGGCGCTGCCATGGCGCACATCCCGATTTCGCCGCCAATGCGGCCCTGGCTTGAGGTGACCGGACATGAGTGAACTGCTGAGCTTTGCGATCGAACCGCTGGACGCTGCGCGCGGCAACCTGCCGCTGCTGGTACGCGCGCCGGAGCCGGGGATCGACCTGCTGGAAGCGTTTGCCGAGCTGCAGCCGCTGGTGGACCGCCACCTGCTGCAGGCCGGCGGCATCCTGTTCCGCGGCTTCGAGGTGGCGGGGGCCGAAGCCTTCCGCCAGTTCGCCGCGGCGTTTGGCCACCCGCTGCTCAACTACGAGTTCGGCTCCACCCCACGCAGCAACGTGACCCAGGGCGTGTACACCTCCACCGAGTACCCGGCGCACCAGCGCATCCCCCTGCACAACGAGCAGGCCTACACCCGGGAATGGCCGATGAAGATCTGGTTCTACAGCGTGATCCCCGCCGAGACCGGTGGCGAGACACCGATTGCCGACAGCCGCGAGGTGTACCGGCGCATGCCGGCGCGCATTCGTGAGCGGCTGGTGGAGAAAGGGCTGATGTACGTGCGCAACTATGGCAACGGCCTGGACGTGGAATGGTCGCAGGTGTTCAACAGCGAAGACCCGCGCCAGGTCGAGGCCTACTGCCGGGCGCATGCCATCGAGTGCATCTGGAAGGACGACGGTGAATTGCGCACCCGCCAGCGCTGCCAGGTGGTGGCGCGGCATCCGTCGACCGGCGAGGACGTGTGGTTCAACCAGGCGCACCTGTTCCATGTGTCGAACCTGCAGCCAGAGGTGCGCGAGTCATTGATGGACATTGTCGAGGAAGAGGACCTGCCGCGTAACGTGTATTACGCCGACGGCACGGCCATCGAGGATTCGTTGCTCGATGAAGTGCGCGGGGTGCTGGATGACTGCACCATCAGCTTCCCTTGGTTGGAAAACGATGTGCTGATGCTCGACAACATGCTCGCGGCGCATGCGCGGTCGCCGTTTACCGGCAAGCGCAAGGTGGTGGTAGCGATGGCGCAGGGGCATCGTGAGGGGTTGGGCTGACAGCTGCATGGCTGGGGGGCTGTGGCGCCTGGGCGCTCGATCTCCCTGGCGCCACCCCCCTCAAGACGATCACCCGCCGCCCCTAAATCAGCCCCCCATGCCTTCGTCTGACAGTTACCGCTCGACTGCCAGGACACCGCTCGACATGAATGCTGATCAAACCCTCCAGCTCGCCCGCCGCTTCATCGCGCTCGCTCCCGACAAGCGCCGCCTGTTCCTCAAGGCACTGCAGGGCGAGGGCATGGACTTCTCCGTGCTGCCGATCGCACCCGGCGTCGAGGTAGCCGAGCGTGACCAGCTGTCGTACGCCCAGCGGCGCATGTGGTTCCTCTGGCAGCTCGACCCACAGGGCGCGGCCTACAACCTGCCGCTGGCCGTACGCCTGCACGGCCCACTGGAGCTGGCTGCCCTGCAGCAGGCCTTCGATGCCCTGGTGGCCCGCCACGAAACCCTGCGCACCCGCTTCGTCGCCGACGGCGATGACGTACGCCAGCAGGTGGACGCCGTTGCAGCCCCGCTGCAGCTGCGCCAGGATGCCCTGGCCGAGCTGGACGAGGACGCCCGCCAAGCTGCCATCGAGACCATCGCCGAAGCCGAAGCCCTGGCCCCGTTCGACCTGGCCAGCGGCCCGCTGCTGCGCGTGCGCCTGCTGCAGCTGGCGGCTCAGGAACACGTCCTGCTGCTGACCCTGCACCACATCGTCGCCGACGGTTGGTCGATGAATGTGCTGATCGACGAATTCCTGCGCCTGTACGACGCCGCCGTGGCCGGCACCGATGCCGGCCTGCAGCCGCTGCCGATCCAGTACCGCGACTACGCCCTGTGGCAGCGTTGCTGGCTGCAGGCCGGCGAGCAGGAACGCCAGCTGGCCTACTGGCAGGCACACCTGGGCGACGACCATGCGCCGCTGGAGCTGCCACTGGACCGCAGCCGCCAGGGCCGCCCCAGTTATCGCGGTGCGCGCCACGAGTTCGTCATTGCCGCCGATGTCGCCGAGCGCCTGCGCGGCCTGGCACGCAAACACAATGTCACCCTGTTCATGGTCCTGTTGGCCGCCTTCAAGCTGCTGCTGCAGCGCTACAACGGCCAATCGGCGATCCGCGTCGGCGTGCCCATCGCCAACCGCAACCGAGCGGAAAGCCAGGGGCTGATCGGCTGCTTCATCAATACCCAGGTGCTGCACACCGAGATCGACCCATTGCTGGATATCGCCGGCCTGTTGCAGCGCGTGCGCGAAACCGCCGTGGGCGCACAAAGCCACCAGGACTTGCCGTTCGAACAGCTGGTGGAGGCCCTGGACCTGCCGCGCAGCAGCGACAGCCCGCTGTTCCGCGTGCTGTTCAACCACCAGGCGCAGGTCGCTGATGTGCAGGCCATCGAAACCCGCAGTGGCCTGAGCCTGGCGCCGATCACGCTGGCCAGGCACAGCGCCCGCTTCGACCTGGCGCTGGATACCCACGAGCGAGCGGGGCAACTCCACGCTGCATTCACCTATGCCACCGACGTGTTCGATGCGGCCACCATCGCAGCCCTCGGCGAGCAGTGGCTGGCCCTGGTGCAGGCCTTGGCTGACGACGCGGCTGGCGCCGTTGGCGAGCTGCCATTGCCTGGCCTGGCAGCTGCCATTGACGCGCCTGTGCAGGCTGGAGAAACCCTGCTGGTCCACCAGCGCTTTGCCGCCGCCGCCAGCCGTCACCCCGAACGCCAGGCGGTAATGGCCGCGGGCGAGCAGGCCAGCTTCGCCGCACTCGACAGCCGCGCCGAGGCCATCGCCAGCCGGTTGGTCGAAGCCGGGGTCGGGCCGGACACGCTGGTCGGGGTACTGGCCGACCGCAGCGTCGGCATGCTCGCCAGTATCCTCGGTGTGCTCAAGGCCGGTGGCGCCTACCTGCCACTGGAGCCTGGGCAACCTGCCGAGCGACTGGCCTACCTGCTCACCGACAGTGGCACGCAGCTGCTGCTGGCGCCTGGTGGCTGGCAGGCGGAACTTCCCGACGCTGTGCAGCGCCTGGACTGGACGCAATCCGCAAGCGGCAGCGTTACCCGTGTCGCTCCGGCCCCGGGCAACCTCGCCTATGTCATCTACACCTCCGGTACCAGCGGCCAGCCCAAGGGCGTGGCGATCAGCCACGCGGCCCTGGCCAACTATGTCGATGGCATCAGCGCGCGCCTGCCGGTCGAGCGTATCCGCAGCATGGCCCAGGTCTCGACCCCGGCCGCGGACCTTGGCCACACCATGCTGTTCGGCGCCCTGTGCGGCGGCCATACCCTGCATCTGCTGTCTCGTCAGCAGGTGCTGGATGCCGAAGGCTTCGCGGCCTACCTGGTCGAGCACCAGGTGGATGCGCTGAAGATCGTGCCGTCGCATCTGGAGGCGATGCTGGCGGCTGGCCGTTCGGCGTTGCCGGCGCAGTGCCTGGTACTTGGCGGCGAAGCCATCGGCCCGGGCCTGCTGGCCAAGGTCCGTGAGCTGGCGCCGACGCTCAGCGTGTTCAACCACTACGGCCCGACCGAGACCACCGTCGGCGTACTGGTGGCCGAACTGAACGGGCAAGCCAGCCTCGGTCAAGCGCTGGCCAACACCCGTATTGCGCTGCTCGACCCTTGCCTGCAACCGCTGCCGGCCAAGGCCAAGGGCGAGCTGTACATTGGTGGTGCCGGCCTGGCCCGGGGTTACCTGAACCGCCCCGCACTCACCGCCGAACGATTCGTCCCCGACCCGAACGGCAGCCAGGGCCAGCGCCTGTACCGCAGCGGCGATTGGGTGCGCCAAGGCCGCGAGCTGCAATTTGCCGGGCGCATGGACGGCCAGGTGAAAATCCGAGGCTACCGCGTGGAGCTGGGCGAAATCGAAAACCAGCTGCGCGCATTCGACGGCGTTGCCAACGCCCTGGTCCGTGTCCATGGCCAGGCGCCGCAGCTGCAGATGGCGGCCTGGCTGGTGCCCACCCAGCCAGCGACAGACAGCCTGGCCTGGCAGGCGTCGATCCGTGCCGCCCTCACGCGGCTGTTGCCCGAGCACATGGTGCCGAGCCAGCTGATGGTGCTGGAACACCTGCCGGTCACCGCCAATGGCAAGGTCGACGTCAAGGCGCTGCCGGAGCCGGTCGCCAGCCAGAACGCCTATCAGCCACCACAGACCCCGCTGCAGCTGCAGCTGGCGCGGATCTGGGCCGAGGTGCTGCAGGTGCCGCAGGTAGGCCTGAACGACAACTTCTTCGCCCTCGGCGGGCATTCGCTGCTGGCCACCCAAGCCGTGTCGCGGGTACGCCAGCAGCTGGGGCGGGATATTCCGCTGCGCAGCTTGTTCGACACCGTCGACCTGCAGCGCTTCGCCCAGGCAGTGGCCGAGGCTGAACAGGGCGCCGGCCTGGCCATCGAAATCCTCGACCGCCAGCAACCACTGCCGGTGTCGCGGTCGCAGCACCGCCAGTGGCTGTTCTGGAAGCTCAACCCGCACAGCCTGGCCTACAACACGCCGATGGCGGTGCGCATGCAGGGCAACCTCGACCGTGCAGCGCTGCAGGCAGCGCTGGACGCCCTGGTGGCCCGCCACGAATCGCTGCGTACGGTGTTCGTGGAAGCCGAAGGCCTGCCCTGGCAGCACATCCTGCCAGCGGCCCCGGTACTGATCGGTTTCGAAGACCTCGGCGGCCACCACCATGCCGCGCAGATGCGCAAGCTGGAAGACGAGGCCTTCGTGCCGTTCGACCTGGCGAGTGGCCCGCTGCTGCGTGCGCGCCTGTTCAAAGTGCATGAGCAGGAGCACCTGTTGTCGCTGACCCTGCACCATATCGTTTCCGACGGCTGGTCGATGAGCTTGCTGGTGCGCGAGTTCGCCGCCGCCTACAACGCCGCAGCAAGCGGCCAGGTGCACACTCCCGAACCGCTGCCGGTGCAGTACGCCGACTTCGCCGCCTGGCAGCGCAAGTGGTTGGCCGGAGGACAGATGCAGGCCCAGATCGACTACTGGAAGGCGCAGCTGGAAGACGACTTCGAGGTGCTCGAACTGCCGGCCGACCGTGTTCGCCCACAGGCCAAGAGCTACCGTGGCAGCCGCTTCGACGTGCGCTTGCCGCAGGCCCTCAGCGAACGTTTGCGGGCACTGGCGCTGGCCGCCAATGCCACGCTGTTCCACGTGTTCCTGGCGGCCTATGCCATCGTGCTGGCGCGCTACAGCCGCAAGGGCAGGCTCAACATCGGCGTGCCGGTCACCAATCGCAACCGCGTGGAGCTGGAAGGCCTGATCGGCTTCTTCATCAACGTGGTGGTGGCCCGCATCGACGTCGATGGCAGCCTGCCGTTCGCGCAGCTGCTGGCGGCGGTCAGGGAAACCACCTTGCAGGCCCAGGCCAACAAGGACGTGCCCTTCCTCGAGGTGGCCGAGGCGCTGTACCCGGACCGCGAGCAGGGCGTGAACCCGTTCTTCCAGGTGCTCTACAACCACCTGCGCGACCTCGGCGAGCAGGTGGCCAGCGATGCGCTGCAGGGGTTGCAGGTCAAGGAAGTGGACCTGCAGGAGCCGGGCGCGCAATACGATATCTCGCTCAACACCCTGGAGCGATCCGACGGCGTGACGGCATCGTTCAACTACTCGACCGACCTGTTCGACGCACCGCGCATCGAACGCATGGCCGGGCACTGGCTGGCGCTGCTGGAGGCTATCTGCGCCGAGCCACAGCGCTGCATTGGTGAACTGGGCCTGCTCGGCGCTGCCGAGCGCCAGCAACTGATCTACGGCTGGAACCCGCCACACCAGGCCGCCAGCGGCCTGTGCGCGCACCAGCTGCTGCAGCGCCAGGCGCAGGCGCGGCCCGATGCGCCAGCGCTGATCTGCGCCGATCAGCAACTGAGCTACGCCGAACTGGAGCGCAGCAGCAACCAGCTGGCGCACCACCTGCGCACCATGGGTGTGGGGCCGGAGCGCCTGGTGGGCGTGGCCGTCGAGCGTGGCCTGGACATGGCCTTGGCGTTGATCGCCATTCACAAGGCGGGCGGTGCCTACGTGCCGCTGGACCCGGATTACCCGCAAGAACGCCTGGCCTGGATGATCGAAGACAGCGGCATCGGCCTGCTGCTGGCCGATGCGCCCTCGCGTGAGCGCCTGCAAGCAGGCAGGCAGCTGCCCTGCGTGCTGCTGCAGCCCGGTAGCGAGTGGCTGCAGGCCTGGCCTGCCGAGCCGCTGACCAACCTGGCTGCGCCGCACAACCTGGCCTACCTGATCTACACCTCCGGCTCCACCGGCATGCCCAAGGGCGTGGCCATCGACCATCACGCGCTGGCGCTGTTCTGCCAGGTGGCTGCGCAGTATTCGCGCCTGGGCCCGGACGACCGCGTGCTGCAGTTCGCCACCATCAGCTTCGACGGGTTCATCGAACAGTTCTTCCCGCCGTTGGCCCAGGGTGCCTGCGTGGTCCTGCGCGATGCGCGGGCCTGGGGCACAGCCACCTTGCTGGAGCAGATCAACCGCCACGGCGTGACCGTGGCCGACCTGCCGGCCGCCTACTGGCGCCTGCTGGCCCTGGAGCGCCACGGCCCCGAGGCCTATGGCCCACTGAGGCAGATCCATGTCGGCGGCGAGGCGGTGCCGGAAGACGCCTTGCGCGCCTGGTTGGCCGATGGCCCGCCAGCGGTGCGCCTGCTGAACACCTACGGCCCGACCGAAGCCACCGTGGTCGCCAGCACCTACGACTGTTCGCAGATGACTGCGGCGCAGATCGGCCAGGGCGGTGTGCCCATTGGCCGCGCCTTGCCGGGCCGCACCCTGTATGCCTTGGACGAGTGCCTGGCACCGACCCCGACCGGCGTGCCTGGCGAGTTGTTCATTGGCGGCGCCGGCTGCCTGGCGCGTGGCTACCACCAGCAGCCGTCGCTCACCGCCGAGCGCTTCATCCCCGACCCGTTCGACCCGCTCGGCGGTGGCCGCCTGTACCGCACCGGCGACCTTGGTTACTACGACGAGAACGGCCAGCTGGCCTATCGCGGCCGGGTCGATCACCAGGTGAAGGTGCGCGGTTTCCGTATCGAACTGGGCGAGATCGAGCAGTGCCTGCGGGCGCACCCGGGCGTGCGCGAAGCCACCGTGGTGGCCATCGACCTGCCCAGCGGCAAGCAATTGTGCGCCTATGCCGTGCCGGCCGATGGCCACGACGGTGACCTGCGCCTGGCGTTGCAGCAGCACCTCAGGGCCAGCCTGCCGCACTACATGGTCCCGGCCTGCCTGGTGACCCTGGCGGAGATGCCATTGACTCCCAGCGGCAAGCTCGACCGCAAGGCGCTGCCCCTGCCTGACCTGGGCCAGTCGCAACACGCCTACGAGGCGCCGCAGACCGCGCGGCAACAGCAACTGGCGAGCCTCTGGGCGCAATTGCTGAACGTTGACCGGGTTGGCCTGAACGACAACTTCTTCGAACTGGGCGGGCACTCGTTGCTGGCTGCCCAGGTGGTATCGCGGATCAACCTGGAGCTGGGGCTGGACATGCCCCTGCAGCTGATCTTCACCCACCCCGAGTTGCGCGCGTTCGCCCAGGCACTGGACGAGCAGGGCCTGTCGCTGACTGACGACGGCCTGAGCGATATCGAACACATGATGAACGCATTCACCGAGGCCTGACATGGAATTCACTGCAGCACAACGCATCGCCCAACGTTTCGTTGGCCTTTCCGTGGAGCAACGCCAGCAGATCCTGGCGCAGATGCAGGCCAGCGGGCAAAGCTTCCGCCTGCTGCCCATCGTGCCGGCGCGCCAGGGCCTGACGCGCATTCCGCTGTCGTACGCCCAGCAGCGCCTGTTGTTCCTCTGGCAGCTGGAACCCGACAGCCCGGCCTATAACGTGCCGCTGGCGGTCCGCCTGAAAGGCGCGCTGGACCCGGCGCTGCTGCAACAGGCGCTGGATGCGCTGGTGCAACGCCACGAGTCGCTGCGCACGCGCTTCGCCGCACAGGAGGGCGAGTTCTACCAGGATATCCTCGACCACTGCCCGCTGCCGATCGAGTGGGTGGAATTCACCGAGACGCCCAGCGAAGCGTCGCTGAGCGAAGCCGTTGACGCTGCCCTCAAGCAGCCCTTCGACTTGCAGGCCGGCCCGCTGCTGCGGGTGACCGTGCTACGCGTGGAGGCCGAACACCATGTGCTGGCGCTGAGCATGCACCACATCATCGCCGACGGTTGGTCCAGCGATGTGCTGGTGCAGGAGTTCATCCAGCTGTACAGCGCCCTGGCCGAGGGCCGCCAGGCGCAGTTGCCAGACTTGCCGATCCAGTACGCCGACTACGCCATCTGGCAGCGCGCCTGGCTCGAAGCCGGGGAGGCGCAGCGCCAGCTGGCCTACTGGCAGGCGCAACTGGGCGATGAGCAGCCGGTGCTGAGCCTGCCGCTGGACTTCGAGCGCCCGGCCACGCCCAGCCAGCGCGGGGCGGTGCTGCGCGTGGATATCGCAGGCGTGCAGGCCGAAGCCCTGCGCAGCCAGGCACGCAAAGGCGGCTACACCGTGTTCGTGCTGCTGCTGGCGGCCATGGCGGTGGTGCTGTCGCGCTACAGTGGCCAGGCCGACATCCGCATCGGCGCGCCCAACGCCGGGCGCAACCGCAAGGAACTGGAGGGCCTGATCGGCTTCTTCATCAATACCCAGGTGCTGCGCGTGCAAGTGGATGAGCGCGCCACCTTCGCCGCCTTGCTCGAACAGGTCAAGGCGGTGATCGGCGCGGCCCAGTCGCACCAGGAGCTGCCGTTCGAACAGCTGGTCGACGCCTTGCTGCCGGAGCGCAACCTGGCCCACAACCCGCTGTTCCAGTTCAAGATCAACCAGCACGTGGCCGCCCGCGACGCGGGGCGCAAGCGCCTGGGGACGCTGCAGGTGGAAGGCTTCGCGCGGGACGGCGGCGATGCCCGCTTTGACCTGGCATTCGACTTTTCCGACAAGGCCGATGGCATCGAAGGCTACTTCACCTATGCCACCGAGCTGTTCGAACGCGCCACCATCGAACGCATGGCCGGTTCGCTGCGCCGGGTGCTGGATGCGCTGACCGGCGACCTGCAGCAGGCAATTGTCGACTGCCCGGAGCTGCCGGCGCTGACACTGGCGCCCACGCAGGCCTACCCGCACGGCGATGTGCTGGCCCTGTGGCGCCAGGCCATGGCGCGAGGCCAGGCTCATGGTGGTGTGCGCGCCGGTGAACGGTTGATGACCCAGGCTGGGCTGGAGGCGGCGTCCAACCGCCTGGCCGACTACCTGCGCCAGCGCGGTGTCGGTGCTGGCAGCATCGTTGCCTTGTGCCTGCCACGCTCCATCGAGTGGGTCGGTGCCTTGCTGGCGGTGCTCAAGACCGGTGCCGCCTATCTGCCGCTGGACCCCCAGCAACCCCAGGAGCGCTTGCAGCAACTGCTTGCCGACAGTGGCGCTGCCGTGCTGTTGCATGCACCGGGCGACCAGCGCTTCGCCGGCCTGGATGGCGTGCAGGCAGTCACTTGCGACCCTGCCCAATGGGCGGCCTGCAGCGACCGCCCGGTAGAACTGGCCATTGCCGCCGAACAGCCAGCCTACCTGATCTACACCTCGGGCTCGACCGGCCAGCCCAAAGCCGTGGTGGTCAGCCATGGGGCGCTGGCCAGCTACACCCAGGCGCTGCTCGAGCGCCTGCAACTGCCGGCTGAAGCGAGCATGGCGATGGTCTCCACCACCGCCGCCGACCTGGGCCACACCGTACTGTTCGGTGCCCTGGCCTCGGGCCGCCTGCTGCACCTGCTGCCGCAGGAACTGGCGTTCGACCCGGACGGCTTCGCCAGCTACATGGCGCAGCATCAGGTCGGCGTACTGAAACTGGTGCCAAGCCATCTGCAAGGCTTGCTGCAAGCGGACCGCGCTGCCGACGTGCTGCCGGCCGCAGCGTTGATCCTGGGCGGCGAGGCGTGCAGCTGGGGCCTGCTGGAAAAGGTTCGCGCGCTGCGCCCGGGCTGCCGGGTCATCAACCACTACGGCCCGACCGAAACCACCGTCGGCGTGCTCACCTTCGAGCCGGGCCAGCCATTGCCAGGCTGCCGCACGGTGCCGGTCGGGCGCCCGCTGGGCAACGCCGGCGTCCAGCTGCTGGACGGTTACCTCAACCCGCTGGCGGCGCAGGTGATCGGTGAGCTGTACCTGGGCGGGCAGGGCGTCGCCCAGGGCTACCTGGGCCAGCCAGCACTGACTGCCGAGCGCTTCGTGCCGGCCGAGGGTGGTGCCCGTCTGTACCGCTCCGGCGACCGCGCACGGCTTACGGCCGATGGCCTGATCGAGTTCATCGGCCGCGCCGATGACCAGGTGAAGGTCCGCGGTTATCGCGTGGAACCCGGCGAAATCGGCCGCATGCTGGCCGGCTTGCCCGCGGTCAGCGAGGCCGTGGTGCTGGCCTTGCCGCTGGAGGGTGACGCCGAGCGCCTGCAGCTGGTGGCCTACGTGGTCGCCGCAGCGGGGGTGACCGCTGAAGCGTTGCAGGCGCTGCTGCTGGCACGCTTGCCGGACTACATGGTGCCGGCGCAGATGGTATTGCTGGAACGTTTGCCGCTGACCGCCAATGGCAAGCTCGACAAGCGTGCGCTGCCGGTACCCGGTGCAGTCAGCCGTGGCTATGTGGCGCCGCAGGGTGATATCGAGGAAACGCTGGCGGCGGTGTGGGCCGATGTGCTCAAGCTGGAGCGGGTCGGTAGCAGTGACAACTTCTTCGAACTGGGCGGCGATTCGATCCTCAGCCTGCAGATCATCGCCCGGGCCAAGCGTCAGGGCATCCGGATCAGCCCCAGGCAATTGTTCGAACAACAGACCATCGCCCAGCTGGCGCAGGTGGCCAAGCGCAGCGAGGCCAAGCCAGCGCCTGCTGCGGCAGGCGTAGACGCCACCAGCAGCGGCGAGGCCGCGTTGTTGCCAGCGCAGGCGCGGTTCTTCGAAATGCAGATCGCCCAACCGGCGCACTGGAACCAGTCGGTACTGCTCAAACCGACCAGCCCGGTACAGGTGAAGCACCTGGAGGCCGCCCTGCGCGCCGTGGTCGCACAGCACGACGCCCTGCGCCTGCGCTTCACTCGCACCGCCGAGCAATGGCAGGCGCGCTTCCAGCCGCTGGACGATGCACCGCTGGTGCAGCAGCGCAACCTCGATGCCCTGAGTGAACTGGACGCCGCTGGCAACCAGCTGCAAGCCAGCCTGAACCTGGAGCACGGGCCGCTATTGCGTGGCGAACTGTTCGACGTTGCCGATGGCCAGCAGCGTCTGTTGCTGGTGGTGCATCACCTGGTGGTCGACGGCGTGTCATGGCGCGTGCTGCTCGAAGACCTGCAAACCGCCTACCAGCAGCTGCTGGCCGGCCAGGCCGTGAACCTGCCGGCCAAGACCACCTCGGTGCAGGCCTGGGCCGAACGCCTGGCCAGCCATGCCAGCAGCCCTGCGCTGCAGGCACAGCGCGACTACTGGCTGCAGGCCTTGGCCGGCGGCCACGCCGAACTGCCGCGGGACAACCCCCAGGGCAGCCTGGCCAACAGCCATGCCCGCACCGCCACCACCCGGCTGGATGCCGAGTGCACCGCCAGGCTGCTGAGGCAGGCCCCGGCCGCCTACCGCACGCAGGTCAACGACCTGCTGCTGACTGCGCTGGCACGGACCTTGTGCCAGTGGAGTACGCACGCCGAGGTGCTGGTGCAGGTGGAAGGCCACGGCCGCGAAGACCTGTTCGACGACCTCGACCTCAGCCGCACCGTGGGCTGGTTCACCAGCCTGTACCCGGTGCGCCTCACGCCCGGCCACGACCTGGGCCAATCGATCAAGACGATCAAGGAGCAACTGCGCGCGGTGCCGGACAAAGGCCTCGGCCATGGCCTGTTGCGCTACCTCGGCGATGCCGAGGTGCGTGACCAGCTGCGGCGTGCCGCCCAGGCGCGGGTCACCTTCAACTACCTCGGCCAGTTCGATACCAGCTTCGATGCCGAAGCCGGCGCCCTGTTCACCCCAAGTGGGGAAAGCGCAGGCCGCAGCCAGTGTGCCGGTGCAGCGCTGGGCAACTGGCTGAGCATCACCGGCCAGGTATACGGCGGCGAGTTGTTCCTGGAGTGGACCTACAGCGCCGACATGTACCACCCGGCCACCCTCGAAAAGCTGGCCCAGGCCTACCAGCAGGCCCTGCTGGAGCTGGTCGAACACTGTTGCGATGGCCGGCACCAGGGGGTGACCCCAGCGGACTTCCCGTTGGCCGCGCTGACCCAGGCGCAGCTGGACAGCCTGCCGCTGCCGGCGCAGCAGATCGCCGATGTGTACCCGCTGTCACCGATGCAGCAGGGCATGCTGTTCCATACCCTTTACGACGCGCAGGCCGGCAACTACATCAACCAGCTGCGGGTAGATGTGCACGGGCTGGATGTGCAGCGTTTCCGGCAGGCCTGGCAGGCTACCTTGCAGGCGCATGACATCCTGCGCAGCGGTTTCGTCCTGCAGGGCGCGCTGGAGCAGGCCGTGCAGGTGGTATGCAAGACCGTCACGTTGCCGTGCAGCGAGCACGACTGGCGTGGCCAGCCAGCGCTGGAGCAGGCCTTGCAGGCCCTGGCCGAGGCTGAACGCCAGCGCGGTTTCGACCTGGCCAGCGCGCCGCTGCTGCGCCTGGTACTGGTGCGCACCAGCGATAGCAGCCACCACTTGATCTACACCACCCACCACATCCTCATGGACGGCTGGAGCACCTCGCGCCTGCTCGGGGAGGTGCTGCAGCGCTACGCCGGCCAGCTGCCGCAAGCGCAGGCCAGGCATTACCGCGACTATATCGCCTGGCTGCAAGGCCAGGACGCGGCGCTTGCCGAAACCTTCTGGAAGGCGCGCCTGGCGGCGCTGGACGCACCGACCCGCCTGGCCCAGGCCATTGCCGGCAGCAGCGGCGCAAGCGGCTACGGCGAGCACCGCCTGGCTTTCGACCGCGAGCAGACCGCGCGCATCGAGGCTTTTGCCCGGGCCAATCGGGTCACCGTCAACACCCTGGTGCAATCGGCCTGGCTGCTGCTGTTGCAGCGCTGCACCGGCCAGGCCAGCGTGTGCTTCGGCGCCACTGTCGCCGGGCGACCAGCAGACCTGCCAGGGGTAGAGGAGCAGATTGGCCTGTTCATCAACACCTTGCCAGTGGTCGGGGCGCCGCGTGCCGAGCAGCGCGTGGCCGAGTGGATCGGCCAGGTGCAGGCCGACAACCTGGCCTTGCGCGAGTTCGAGCACACGCCGCTGTACGACTTGCAGCGCTGGGCCGGGCAGGGCGGGGACGCCCTGTTCGACAGTATTCTGGTGTTCGAGAACTACCCGGTGGCCGACGCGCTGCAACAGGGGGCGCCCGCTGGCCTGCGTTTCGGTGACGTCGCCGTGCAGGAGCAGACCAACTACCCGCTGACCCTGGTGGTGGAACTGGGCGCGACGCTGTCGATGCACTACAGCCACGACCGTGCGCTGTGGAGCGATGAGCACATTGGCCGCCTGGCGGGTTACTTTGCCACCTTGCTGCAGGCGCTGGTGGAGGATGCGCATGCCGTTATCGGTGAGCTGCCGCTGCTGGACCAGCCGGAGCAGCAACGGATGGTCGAGGGCTGGAACGCCACCCAGGCCGCCTACCCGGACGAGCGCAGCATTCACCAGCTGATCGAGGCCCAGGTGTGCGCCACCCCGGATGCCCCGGCGCTGGTGTTCGGCGAGCAGACCCTGAGCTATGCCGAACTCAACTGCCGTGCCAACCAGCTGGCGCACCGCTTGCGCGAGTTGGGCGTGGGCCCGGACGTGCTGGTCGGCATCGCCATGCAGCGCAGCCTGGAAATGGTCATCGGCCTGCTGGGCATCGTCAAGGCCGGCGGCGCCTACGTGCCGCTGGACCCAGAGTACCCGCAGGAACGCCTGCGCTACATGTTCGACGACAGCGGCATCGCCTTGTTGCTGAGCCAGTCGCACCTGCGCGACACCCTGCCGATCCCGGCCGGCTTGCGCTGCCTGGAGCTGGATAGCGAAGACCTGAGCGGCTACAGCGATGCCAACCCGGACACCGATGTAGCGCCGCTGAACCTCGCCTACGTGATCTACACCTCCGGCTCCACCGGTCGCCCGAAAGGCGCTGGCAACAGCCATCGGGCGCTGGTCAACCGCCTGTGGTGGATGCAGAAGGCCTACGGCCTGGACGCCAGCGACAGCGTGCTGCAGAAAACCCCGTTCAGCTTCGACGTGTCGGTGTGGGAGTTCTTCTGGCCGTTGATGACCGGCGCGCGGCTGGTCATCGCCCAGCCAGGGGCGCACCGTGACCCGCAGTTGCTGGTCGAAGCCATCAGCCACTACGGCATCAGCACGCTGCACTTCGTGCCGTCGATGTTGCAGGCGTTCATGACCCACCAGGCGGTAGAGCGCTGCGTCAGCCTCAGGCGCGTGGTGTGCAGCGGCGAAGCACTGCCGGCCGAACTGGCCCGCCAGGCCCTGCAACGTTTGCCGGCGGCGAGCCTGTACAACCTGTACGGGCCGACCGAAGCGGCCATCGACGTCACCCACTGGACCTGCCAGCCGGACGAAAATATCAGCGTGCCGATCGGCCAGCCGATCAACAACCTCAAGGCCCACATCCTCGATGGCAGCCTGCAACCGGCAGTACGCGGCAGTGCCGGTGAGCTGTACCTCGGTGGCGTGGGCCTGGCCCGTGGCTATCATCAGCGCCCGGCGCTGACCGCCGAACGCTTCGTGCCAGACCCGTTCAGCACCGATGGCGGCCGCCTGTACCGCACCGGCGACCTGGCGCGCTACCGCGCCGACGGGGTGATCGACTACGCCGGGCGTATCGACCACCAGGTGAAGATCCGCGGCCTGCGCATCGAGCTGGGCGAGATCGAAGCACACCTGCTGCAGCTGCCGAGCGTGCAGGAAGCGGTGGTGCTGGCCCAGGACGGGCCGAGCGGCAAGCAACTGGTGGCCTACGTGGTGCCCGCCGACAGCACGCAAGAGCAGGGCGCGTTGCGCGACAGCCTGCGTGCCGCGCTCAAGGCCGGCTTGCCGGACTACATGGTGCCGGCGCACCTGCTGCTGCTCGACCAGCTGCCGCTGACGCCGAATGGCAAGCTCGATCGCAAGGCCCTGCCGCAGGCGGATGCCAGCCAGTTGCAGGGCGAGTACGTCGCCCCGCAGAGCGCGCTGGAGCAGCAGATCGCGGCGATCTGGGCGCAGTTGCTGAAGCTGGAGCAGGTCGGCCTGACCGACAACTTCTTCGAGCTGGGTGGCGACTCGATCATCTCGTTGCAAGTGGTCAGCCGGGCACGCCAGGCAGGCATACACTTCACACCCAAGGAGCTGTTCGAGGCGCAGACGGTGCAGGCACTGGCCCGGCTCGCCAGGCGCGGCGACAGCGTTTCGATCGATCAGGGCCCGGTGACTGGCGTGACACCGCTCACGCCTATCCAGCACTGGTTCTTCGCGCAACCCATTACCGAGCGCCATCACTGGAACCAGTCGGTATTGCTCACGCCAGCTGAAACGCTCGATCCGACTGTGCTCGATGCCGCCTTGCAGGCCTTGTTGGTGCATCACGATGCCCTGCGCTTGCGCATGGTCGCCCATGGGGCGCGCTGGCAGGCCGAGTTTGCCGCTGCGGGTTACACCCCGCTGCTGTGGCATCGCGAGTTCGCCAATGTCGAGCAGCTGGAGCAAGCCGCCAGTGAAGCCCAGCGCAGCCTCGACCTCGCGCACGGACCGTTGATGCGGGCGATGCTCGCTGCCCTGCCTGATGGCAGCCAGCGGCTGTTGTTGATCATCCATCACCTGGCCGTCGACGGTGTGTCGTGGCGGGTGCTGCTGGCAGACCTGCAGCAGGCCTACCAGGCCCTGGCGGCCGGGCAGCAGCTGCAACTTCCGGCCAAGACCACCTCCTGCAAAGCCTGGGCCGAGCGTTTGCAAAGCTATGCCGCGACTGCTGAGCTGCAGCAGGAACTGGGTTATTGGCAGCGGCAGTTGCAAGGAGCGAGCGCTGTATTGCCGTGTGACAATCCGCACGGCAGCCGGCAGATGAAGCATGCGGCGTCGATCAGCACACGCCTGGATGCACAACGCACACGCCGCTTGCTGCAAGGCTGCTCGGCGGCTTATCGCACGCAGATCAACGACCTGTTGCTGACGGCGCTGGCGCAGACCATCAGCCACTGGAGTGGTCTGCCGGAAGTGCTGGTACGCCTGGAAGGCCATGGCCGCGAAGACCTGTTCGCGGATGTCGACCTGAGCCGCACCGTGGGCTGGTTCACCAGCCTGTACCCGGTAAAGCTGAGCCCGCAGGCGGACCTGGCTGGCTCGATCAAGACCATCAAGGAACAGTTGCGCGCCGTGCCAGACAAGGGGCTGGGCTATGGCGTGTTGCGCTACATGGGTGATGCTGCGAGCCGCGAGTGCCTTGCCGCATTGCCGCAGGGCGAGATCGTCTTCAACTACCTGGGGCAGTTCGATGGCAGCTTCGATGGCGAAGCCGGCCTGTTCACGCCTGCCAGGGAGAACGATGGCGCCAGGCAGGATGCCGAAGCAGCGATGGCCAGCCTGCTGACCGTCAGCGGCCAGGTGTATGGCGGCGAGCTACGCCTGGAATGGACCTTCAGCCAGGCCATCCATCATCGAGAAACCATCGAGCGCCTGGCCGATGCCTACCAGCAATCCCTGATTGAAATCATCGAGCATTGTTGTGCCGCGGGGGGCCGTGGCCTGACCCCATCGGACGTCCCGTTGGCCAACCTGACCCAGGCACAGCTCGACCAGTTGCCGGTTGCCGCAGCACAGGTCGCCGATGTCTATCCGCTGTCGCCGATGCAGCAGGGCATGCTGTTCCACAGCCTCTACGAGCAAGCTAGCGGCCATTACATCAACCAGATGCGGGTGGATGTGGATGGCCTGGACGTGCAGGCCTTCCGCCAGGCCTGGAGCGCTGCCCTGCAGGCTCATGACAGCCTGCGCAGCGGTTTTGTCTGGCAGGGCGACGTGGGCCAGGCGGTGCAGGTGGTGCGCAACCAGGTGGAGCTACCGTTCAGCGAACAGGACTGGCGTGGCCAGGATGGCTTGGCGCAGGCACTCGACAACCTGGCTGACAGCGACCGGCGGCGCGGCTTCGACCTGGCCGAGGCGCCACTGCTGCGCCTGCTGCTGGTGCGTACCGGCGAGGCGCGCCATCACCTGATCTTCACCTGTCATCACATCCTCATGGATGGCTGGAGCACCTCGCAGTTGCTGGGCGAGGTGTTGCAGCGCTATGCCGGTCAGCCGGTGGCAGTAGCGCCGGGTAGCTACCGTGACTACATCGCCTGGTTGCAACGCCAGGATGTACATGCCGCAGAGCGCTTCTGGAAAGGCCGGATGGCCGACGTCCAAGGGCCGACGCGCCTGGCTCAGGGCACGCACAGCGGGCCGCGCGAGGGGCAGGGCCAGCGGGTGTATCACCAGGTGCTCGCCGCTGGGCGTAGCGCGCGGGTCGAGGCCTTTGCCCGTGCCCAGCGGGTTACTGTCAACACCCTGGTCCAGGCCACCTGGCTGCTGCTGGTGCAGCGCTATACCGGGCAGGCGTCGGTCTGCATCGGCGCCACGGTCGCTGGCCGACCGGCGGAACTGGCCGGGGTGGAAACGCAGATCGGCTTGTTCATCAACACCCTGCCGGTGGTGGCTGCACCGCGTAGCGAGCAGCGCGTCGCGCAGTGGATCGGGCAGTTGCAGGCTGACAACCTGGCCATGCGTGAGTACGAACATACGCCGCTGTATGACGTGCAGCGCTGGGCTGGCCTGGGCGGTGAAACCTTGTTCGACAGCCTGCTGGTATTCGAAAGCTATCCGGTGGCCGAAGCCCTGCAGCAGGGCGCGCCAGGGGGCCTGCAGTTTGGCACTGTCGCAGTGCATGAGCAGACCAACTACCCGCTGACCGTATTGGTGAGCCTTGGCGACAGCCTGGCGATCCAGTACCGCCACGACTGCGCCTACTGGGATGACGAGGCGATCGAGCAGCTGGCCGCTCACTTCGCTACCTTGCTCGATGCCCTGGTGAGTGATCCGCAGGCTGCGCTCGGTGACTTGCCGCTGCTCGATGCCGCGCAGCAGCAGCGTATCGTGCAGGACTGGAACCGCACGGCGGCCAGTTACCCGGCCGAGCGTTGTATCCACCAGCTGTTCGAGGCCCAGGCCGGCAGCGCAGCCGACGCGGTTGCGCTGATCCATGGTCAACAGACCCTGACCTATGCCGCGCTCAACGCGCGGGCCAACCAGCTGGCGCACAGGCTGCGCGAGGCGGGCGTAGGCCCGGAGGTGCTGGTGGGGGTTGCCATGGCGCGTGGCCTGGACATGGTGGTCGCGCTGATGGCGATCCTCAAGGCGGGTGGTGCCTATGTACCGCTTGACCCGGGCTACCCGCAGGAGCGCCTGGTGTACATGCTGGAAGACAGCCGCTCGGCCTTGTTGCTGTCGCAATCGGCCTTGCTCGAGCGTGTGCCGGCCAGCTACCAGCCCCGGACGCTGCTGATGGACCAACTGCAGCTCGATGCCTACCCGGTGACCGACCCGGTGTGCCTGACCTCGCCGGACAACCTGGCGTACTGCATCTACACCTCGGGCTCGACCGGCCAACCCAAGGGCGTGCAGATTGCCCATCGCAACGCCGTGGCCATGATTGCCTGGGCCCAGTCGGTGTACAGCCAGCAAGACCTGTGCGGGGTTCTGGCGTCCACCTCGATCTGTTTCGACCTGTCGGTGTGGGAGCTGTTCGTCACCCTTGGGTCGGGTGGCTACGCCGTGCTGGCGGCCAATGCCCTGGAGCTGCCGCACCTGCCAGCCCGCGACCAGGTACGCCTGGTCAACACGGTGCCCTCGGCGATCAAGGTGTTGCTGGAGAGCGGCCAATTGCCGGCCAGTGTGCGCATCATCAACCTGGCGGGCGAGGCGCTCAAGCAGGAGCTGGTCGAGGCGCTGTATGCCAGCGGTCATGTGTTCAAGGTCTATGACCTGTATGGGCCCTCGGAGGACACCACCTATTCGACCTTCACCCTGCGCAACCCGGGTGGCCAGGCGAATATCGGCCGACCGCTTGCCAACAGCGCCGTGTACTTGTTGAGCGATGCCGGTACGCCACTGCCGATCGGGGTGGCGGGAGAGTTGCACATGGCCGGTGCGGGCCTTGCGCGCGGTTACCTGGCCCGACCGGGGCTGACCGCCGAGCGCTTCATCCCCGACCCGTTCGGTGGCCAGGGTGGACGCCTGTACCGCACAGGCGACCTGGCGCGTTATGACGCCGACGGGGTGATCGAATATGTCGGGCGTATCGACCATCAGGTGAAAATCCGCGGCTTCCGTATCGAACTCGGTGAGATCGAGGCATGCCTGCAACGACTGGATGCGGTTCGCGAAGCGGTGGTGCTGGCGCTGGATGCTGCGGGCGGCCAGCAACTGGTGGGCTACGTGGTGCCAGCAGAGGCGCTGTCGGGCGATGACCCGGCGGCCCAGACAGCGCTGTGCGAAACCCTGCGCGCCGCGCTCAAGGCCAGCCTGCCGGCGTACATGGTGCCTGCGTACCTGGTGGTGCTCGAAAGCCTGCCGCTGACGCCGAACGGCAAGCTCGACCGCAACGCCCTGCCGCAACCGAACGGCCAGCTGCGCCAGGCCGGCTACCAGGCGCCTGAAACCGAGCTGGAGCGCCGGATCGCGGCAATATGGGTTGAAGTTCTTGGCCTGGAAAACGTCTCTCTTACCGACAACTTCTTCGAGCTGGGGGGCCACTCCTTGCTGGCCACCCAGGCGGTAGCACGACTGCAGATCGAACTGGGTAGCAACCTGCCGCTCGCGTTGTTGTTCCAGACAGAGAACCTGCAGGCCTTTGCACAGGCGGTCGGCAGTCTCGCTACCCGAAACGACGAAGACCTGGATGAGCTCCAGGACTTCATGGCAGAGCTCGAGGCGGTTTGAGATGCATACGGATAACAGAAACGCAGACCTGGTTTATCGCTTCCTCCGTCTGCCCCAGGCGCAGCAGCAGCTGTTTCTCGAAAAGCTGGCGTCCAAGGGCGTCACCCTCGCGCAGCTGCCCATCCCGGTGATCAGGCACGAAGTCGAACGCCCGCTGCTGTCCTATGCCCAGCAACGCCAGTGGTTCCTTTGGCAGCTTGAGCCCGCCGGCTCGGCATACAACATTCCGACTGCACTCAGGTTCAGGGGGCAGCTCGATGTGGCGGCCTTGCAACGCAGCTTCGAGACGCTGATTCAACGTCATGAAGCCTTGCGCACGAGCATTGGCGAGGCGCAGGGCCAGCTGACCCAGGTCATCCACCCGAGCCAGCCGTTCCAGCTGGCCCGCCAGGCCTTGGGGGCAGTGGCAGAGCAGGTGTTGCAGGCGCAGGTTGCGCGGGAGGTTCAGCAGCCGTTCGATCTGGTCCATGGGCCGCTGCTGCGGGTCAAGCTGCTCGACCTGGCGGCGGATGAGCATGTCCTGGTGCTGACGTTGCATCATATCGTCGCCGATGGCTGGTCGATGCCATTGCTCATCGATGAGTTGGTGCGCCTGTATGAGGGCTACAGCCAAGGCCGTGAAGTAGCGCTGGCCGAACTGCCGATCCAGTACGCCGATTATGCGCTGTGGCAGCGGGCCTGGATGGACGCCGGTGAGCGTGAGCGTCAGCTGGCGTACTGGACCGCGCAGCTGGGCGATGAGCACCCGGTACTGGAACTGCCCACCGACAGGCCGCGTCCGGCGTTGCAAAGCTATCGCGGCGAACGAGTCGATGTCGACCTCGGCGAGGCGTTGAGCCTGTCCCTCAGGCAATTGGCACAGCGCCAGGGGGCGACACCCTTCATGCTGCTGCTGGCGAGTTTCCAGGCACTGTTGCACCGCTATTCCGGGCAGGCCGATGTGCGCGTGGGCGTGCCGATTGCCAACCGTAACCGCGTGGAAACCGAGCGGTTGATCGGCTTTTTCGTCAACACCCAGGTGATGCGTGCCGAATTCGACACGCAACTGACCTTTACCGAGCTGCTGGCACAGGTGCGACAGCGCGCGTTGGGCGCGCAGGCGCATCAGGACCTGCCCTTCGAGCAGTTGGTCGATGCCTTGCAGCCGGAGCGCAGCCTGAGCCATAGCCCACTGTTCCAGGTGATGTACAACCACCAGGTCCGCGGCAAGGGTGAGCGCCATCGCTTGCCAGGCCTGGAGGTGGAGGCGCTGCAGTGGAACGTGCAGGCAGCGCAGTTCGACCTGACGCTGGACAGCTTCGAGCATGGGCAGGGCATCAGCGCCACGCTGACCTACGCCACCGACCTGTTCGATGCGTCGACCATCCAGCAGATGGCGCGACACTGGCTGAACCTGCTGCAGGGTATTGTCGCCAACCCTGCGCAGCGGGTGGCCGAACTGCCGTTACTGGATGACGGGGAGCGGCAACAGATCCTGCATGGCTGGAATGCCACCCAGGCCGCCTACCCGAACGAGCGCAGCATCCACCAGCTGATCGAGGCCCAGGTGTGCGCCACCCCGGATGCCCCGGCGCTGGTGTTCGGCGAGCAGACCCTGAGCTATGCCGAACTCAACTGCCGTGCCAACCAGCTGGCGCACCGCTTGCGCGAGTTGGGCGTGGGCCCGGACGTGCTGGTCGGCATCGCCATGCAGCGCAGCCTGGAAATGGTCATCGGCCTGCTGGGCATCGTCAAGGCCGGCGGCGCCTACGTGCCGCTGGACCCAGAGTACCCGCAGGAACGCCTGCGCTACATGTTCGACGACAGCGGCATCGCCTTGTTGCTGAGCCAGTCGCACCTGCGCGACACCCTGCCGATCCCGGCCGGCTTGCGCTGCCTGGAGCTGGATAGCGAAGACCTGAGCGGCTACAGCGATGCCAACCCGGACACCGATGTAGCGCCGCTGAACCTCGCCTACGTGATCTACACCTCCGGCTCCACCGGTCGCCCGAAAGGCGCTGGCAACAGCCATCGGGCGCTGGTCAACCGCCTGTGGTGGATGCAGAAGGCCTACGGCCTGGACGCCAGCGACAGCGTGCTGCAGAAAACCCCGTTCAGCTTCGACGTGTCGGTGTGGGAGTTCTTCTGGCCGTTGATGACCGGCGCGCGGCTGGTCATCGCCCAGCCAGGGGCGCACCGTGACCCGCAGTTGCTGGTCGAAGCCATCAGCCACTACGGCATCAGCACGCTGCACTTCGTGCCGTCGATGTTGCAGGCGTTCATGACCCACCAGGCGGTAGAGCGCTGCGTCAGCCTCAGGCGCGTGGTGTGCAGCGGCGAAGCACTGCCGGCCGAACTGGCCCGCCAGGCCCTGCAACGTTTGCCGGCGGCGAGCCTGTACAACCTGTACGGGCCGACCGAAGCGGCCATCGACGTCACCCACTGGACCTGCCAGCCGGACGAAAATATCAGCGTGCCGATCGGCCAGCCGATCAACAACCTCAAGGCCCACATCCTCGATGGCAGCCTGCAACCGGCAGTACGCGGCAGTGCCGGTGAGCTGTACCTCGGTGGCGTGGGCCTGGCCCGTGGCTATCATCAGCGCCCGGCGCTGACCGCCGAACGCTTCGTGCCAGACCCGTTCAGCACCGATGGCGGCCGCCTGTACCGCACCGGCGACCTGGCGCGCTACCGCGCCGACGGGGTGATCGACTACGCCGGGCGTATCGACCACCAGGTGAAGATCCGCGGCCTGCGCATCGAGCTGGGCGAGATCGAAGCACACCTGCTGCAGCTGCCGAGCGTGCAGGAGGCAGTGGTGCTGGCCCAGGACGGGCCGAGCGGCAAGCAACTGGTGGCCTACGTGGTGCCCGCCGACAGCAGGCAAGAGCAGGGCGCGTTGCGCGACAGCCTGCGTGCTGCGCTCAAGGCTGGCTTGCCGGACTACATGGTGCCGGCGCACCTGCTGCTGCTCGACCAGCTGCCGCTGACGCCGAATGGCAAGCTCGACCGCAAGGCCCTGCCGCAGGCGGATGCCAGCCAGTTGCAGGGCGAGTACGTCGCCCCGCAGAGCGCGCTGGAGCAGCAGATCGCAGCGATCTGGGCGCAGTTGCTGAAGCTGGAGCAGGTCGGCCTGACCGACAACTTCTTCGAGCTGGGTGGCGACTCGATCATCTCGTTGCAAGTGGTCAGCCGGGCACGCCAGGCAGGCATACACTTCACACCCAAGGAGCTGTTGCAACATCAAACGGTGCAAGGGCTGGCGTCGGTGGCTCGGCGCAGCGAAGCAGCCGCGTTGGAGCAAGGTGCGGTGAGCGGGCCTGTACCGCTGATTCCAGTGCAACATTGGTTCTTCGAACAAGCGCTTGCCGTCCCTGATCACTGGAACCAGTCGGTGCTGCTCGAACCCGCTCAGGCACTGGATGCAGGCTTGTTGTGCAAGGCGCTGGGTGACCTTCACAACCACCACGACGTGCTGCGGCTCAATGCCTGGCAGAGCGATGACCACTGGCAGGCCGCGATCGGCGCAGCGGTACCGCCCGAGCTACTATGGGTACGCGAGTGCAATGATGCCGAGGCGCTGGCCCAGTTGGCCGACCAGGCCCAGCGCAGTTTGCAACTGGCCGAGGGGCCGCTGTTGCGTGCCGTACTGGCAACGCTGCCAGATGCCAGCCAGCGGTTGCTGCTGGTCATCCATCACCTGGTCGTGGATGGCGTGTCATGGCGGGTGCTGCTCGAAGACCTGCAGCAGGCCTATCAGGCCCATGCTGCCGGGCAGCCAGTGAAATTGCCGGCCAAGACCAGCGCGTTCAAGGCCTGGGCCGAACAACTGCGAGCCTATGCCAGCCAGCCGGTGCTGCAACATGAACTGCACTACTGGCGTGATCAGCTGCAAGGTGCCAGTGATGCCTTGCCTTGCGACAACCCCCACGGCGAGAACCGGCACAAGCATGCCGCAACGGTGAGCACGCGCCTGGACCCGGCTGCCACGCGCCAGCTGCTGCACCAGGCGCCCGCTGCCTACCGCACGCAAATCAACGACCTGCTGTTGACGGCACTGGCCCGTACAGTCAGCCGTTGGACCGGGCAGTCGCAGGTACTGGTGCGCCTGGAAGGCCACGGCCGCGAGCACCTGTTCGAGGGGATCGACCTGAGCCGCACCGTGGGCTGGTTTACCAGCATGTACCCGGTCAGGTTGACCGTACAACCCGATCTGGCGAGCTCGATCAAGACCATCAAGGAGCAGCTGCGCGCTGTACCCAACAAGGGCCTTGGCTACGGTGTACTGCGTTACCTTGCGGCTGGCGAAGCACAGGCAACCTTGGCGGCGCTGGCCCAGGGCGCGATCATCTTCAACTACCTGGGCCAGTTCGATGGCAGTTTCGACCAGTCGGCCAGCCTGTTCCGGCCGGCCAGGGAAACTGCCGGCCTGAACCAGGGCGAGGACGCACCGTTGAGCGGCCTGCTGGCACTCAATGGCCAGGTGTATGGTGGTGAGCTGACACTGGGCTGGACCTTCAGCCGTGACGTCTTCGATAGCGCGACCATCCAGCACCTGGCCGATGCCTATGGCGAAGAGCTCAAGGCCCTGATCAAGCACTGCTGTGAGGATGACAGCCGGGGCTTTACCCCATCGGACTTTCCGCTGGCCGGGTTGACCCAGGCACAACTGGACCGCCTGCCGCTACCCGCCGCCCAGGTGGCCGACATCTACCCGCTTTCGCCGATGCAGCAGGGCATGCTGTTCCATACCCTGCATGAGCGCGAAGCCGCGCTGTACATCAACCAGACGTGCGTCGATGTGCAGGGCCTGGACAGCGAGCGTTTCGTCGCCGCCTGGAACCAGGTGATCGCCAGCCACGACATCCTGCGTACGCTGTTCCTCACCTCGGCGCAGTGGGCTCAGCCCGTGCAGGTGGTGCAGCGTCAGGCCAGCCTGCCGTTGCGCATCATCGACTGGCGTGGGCGCGAAGTGCCAGGCGAAGCCCTGCAGCGGCTGGCAGACGAGGATGCCGGGGACGGCTTCGACCTGGCCAGCGCGCCGTTGATGCGCTTGACCTTGGTGCAGCTGGATGAGCAACGCCTGCACCTGATCTGGTCGCGCCATCACATCCTCATGGATGGCTGGAGCAATTCCCGGCTGCTGGGGGAAGTGCTGCAGGTGTATCACGGCCGCCCGGTGAGCCACTCAGGGGGGCGCTTTGGCGACTACATCCGCTGGCTCGACGCGCAACCGCGCGAGCAACTGGAGCAGTTCTGGCGTGCCAAGCTGCAGGCACTGGAGGGCCCGACGCTGTTGGCTGACAGTATCGTGCCACAGGCGGACGGCACGCTTGGCGGGCACCATGCGCTATACCTGCGCTGGGATGCCCAGCGCACGCAACGGCTACGCGATCAGGCTCGGCGCCTGCGAGTCACGCCCAACACCTTGGTGCAAGGTGCCTGGCTGTTGCTGCTGCAACGCTACACCGGCCAGGCCAGTGTGTGCTTCGGCGCTACCGTGGCGGGGCGCCCCGCCAACCTGGCGGGAGCGGACGAAATGCTGGGGCTGTTCATCAACACGCTACCGGTAGTACAGGCACCGCAACCCCAGCACCTCGTCAGCGACTGGCTGCACCAGCTGCAGCACTTCAACCTGGAACTGCGCGACCACGAGCACGCCGCGCTGGCCGATGTGCAGCGTTGGGCCGGGCAGCCTGGGCAAGCGTTGTTCGACAGCATCGTGGTATTCGAAAACTACCCGGTCGACGAGCGCCTGCGCGAGGGCGGCGGGGCAACACTGCGCTTTGGCGAAGTACGCAACCGCGACGTCACCAACTATGCCATGGACCTGGCCGTGCACCTGGGCGAAACCTTCTCGGTAGAGTTCCTGTACCTGCGCAACCGCTTTAGCGAAACCGCCGTCGAATGCCTGCGCGGCAGTTTCGAAAGCCTGCTTGGCGCCATGCTCGACAACCCCCAGGCGACATTGGGGAGCCTGGGCATGTTGACGCCGACCCAGGCGCAGCACGCCGCCCTGCGCAACCGCCTTGCGGCACCGGGGTGCGAGCCGCCACTACTCGCCGCGAGCATCGCCGCGCACGCCCGTGAGCGCAGCGACGCCGTGGCGGTGATCTGCGCCGGCGAGCAGCTGACGTATGGGCAACTGGACGCCCGCGCCAACCGCCTGGCTCATTATCTGGTTGCCCAGGGCGTACGTCCGGAAACCAGCGTGGGTATTGCGCTGGAGCGGTCTGTGGCAATGATCGTGGCGTTCTTGGCAGTGATGAAGACCGGCGCAGCCTACGTGCCGCTGGATATCGACTACCCACAGGAGCGTCTGCAGTGGATCGTCGAAGACTCGGCGATGCACCTGCTGCTTACCAGCAGCAGCCTGCGGCAGCGCTTCAGCCACGTGGCGCGCTGCGTCGAACTCGACCAGCAGGCGCTGCAACACCTGCCCGCGACGGCCCCTGCGCAGCGCGCATGCGCGGACAACCTGGCCTACCTGATCTACACCTCGGGTTCGACCGGCAAGCCCAAGGGCGTGGCGGTGAGCCACGGCCAGATCCGCATGCACTGCCAGGCCATCACCGGGCTTTACGAGATGGGCCCGCAAACCCGCGAGCTGTTGTTCATGTCGTTCGCCTTCGACGGTGCGCAGGAACGCTGGCTGTCGACGTTGTCCTCGGGTGGCTGCCTGGTGTTGCGTGACAATCGGCTGTGGAGCGCCGAAGAAACCTGGCAGACCTTGCATGAGCAGCGCATCGATATCGCCTGTTTCCCGCCGGCGTACCTGCAACAGCTGGCCGAATACGGCGAGGGCCAGGCGCAACCTGCGCCTGCGGTGCGGGTGTACTGTTTTGGCGGCGATGCGGTGCCGGCTGCCTTGTTCGAACAGGTCAAGCGTGCGTTGCGCCCGCGCTGGTTGACCAATGGCTATGGCCCGACGGAAACCGTGGTCACCCCGCTGTTGTGGAAAGTGCCGGTGCAGCAGACTTGCGCGGCCGTGTATGCGCCAATCGGTGAGCGCGTGGGCGAGCGCACCCTGCATGTCCTGGACCAGGGCCTCAACCCGCTCCCCGATGGTGTCGCCGGCGAGCTTTACATTGGCGGAGCGGGCCTGGCGCGAGGTTATCACCAGCGCGCGGCGCTAACGGCCGAGCGCTTCGTGGCCGACCCGTTTGCCAGTGGTGGCCGCTTGTATCGCACTGGCGATCGGGTGCGCCGGCGTGCCGATGGGGTCATCGATTTCCTTGGGCGGCTGGACAACCAGCTGAAAATCCGCGGCTTTCGCATCGAACCCGGGGAGATCGAGGCGCGCCTGCGCAACCTGGCGGGTGTTCGCGACGCCGTGGTGGTGGCCCGTGACAGCAACAGCGGCAAACAGCTGATCGGTTATGTGGTGGCGGCCAGCGCCGCTATTCGCGCCGAGCCGTTACGCGATGCCTTGCGTGCCGAGCTGCCGGACTACATGGTGCCGGCACAGCTGGTGCTGCTGCCGGCGCTGCCGCTCACACCCAATGGCAAGATCGATCGCAACGGTTTACCGGCACCGGTGTTCGCCACAGGCAGGGCGAGGGTGGCGCCGCGCAATGCCATCGAGCAAGGGTTGGCGGCAATCTGGCAGGACGTGCTGGAGGTGCAGCAGGTTGGCGTCGATGACAACTTCTTCGAGCTGGGTGGGGACTCGCTGCGGGTGCTCAAGATGCTGTCCAGGGTGCGTGCCTGCGCGGACCTGCCGATCGAGCTGAAATTGCGTGATGTCATCGCCCGGCCGACCATCGCCGAGCTGTCTGGTTATGCGCCGGATGAGGCTGGCCGGGACCCACTGCTGGCGCTCAACGCCCGGATAGATACGAGCCCGCCGTTGTTCTGCCTGCATGCCGGGTTCGGCACGGTGTTCGATTACGATGCGTTGGCGCGCCAGCTGGACGGCCGTTGTACGGTCTATGGCCTGCAATGCCGGATGCTGCTTGATCCTGCCTGGATGGACGACTCGCTCGAGACCATGGCTATCGACTACGCCCAGTACATTCGTCAGAAGCAACCCGAAGGCCCTTATCAGCTGGCCGGCTGGTCGCTTGGCGGCACCCTGGCAGTGCTGGTCGCCAAAGAGCTGGAAAGCCAGGGGCAGCGGGTTGCCTTGCTGGCGTTGGTGGACAGCTTTGTGCCCTTGGCCGTGCATGCCGTGCCGGAAAGCGACTGGAGCGCTGACCTGCGGAGCTTCCTGGCGGTCATTCTCGGGGTGTCGGCGGCTGCGCTGGTGCTGCCGACGGTACCGGCAGGCGCTGGTCAGGAGACCTTGGAGCGGGTGATCGAGACGGTGCGTGAAGCCCAGGCGGCGCAGTCGGGCTATGCGGAACTCGGCAATGCCGATCTGGCCCAGACCTTCGTCGTGGCCATGAAGCTCAAGGAACTCTCGCGTCAGTTGCGTCAGTTGCCGCCTACCGAGGTCGCGGCCAGTTGTTGGTGGGCGGGAGGGGGTGTGCACGCGGGTAGCATTGCGGGTAGCTGCCAGGACCTGGGAGTCGATGCCGGGCACTATGACATCCTTGCGCACGCGGATGTGCTTGAGGGCGTGATGGCCAGGCTGTTGCTGGCAGACACGGTAAACGAGTGAATCCGCGAAGCAGGCGCCGCGGTGGCAGGCACCGGCTGTGCCGGTGATCGCGGCTGAAGCCGCTCCTACAGGTACGGTGCCAACCCGAAGCCGGCGCGGTTCACACCTGTAGGAGCGGATTCATCCGCGAAGCAGGCGACGCGGTGGCAGGCACCGGCTGTGCCGGTGATCGCGGCTGAAGCCGCTCCTACAGGTACGGTGCCAACCCGAAGCCGGCGCGGTTCACACCTGTAGGAGCGGATTCATCCGCGAAGCAGGCGACGCGGTGGCAGGCACCGGCTGTGCCGGTGATCGCGGCTGAAGCCGCGCCTACAGGTTCGGGGCCAACCCGAAGCCGGCGCGGTTCACACCTGTAGGAGCGGATTCATCCGCGAAGCAGGCGACGCGGTGGCAGGCAGCGGCTGTGCCGGTGATCGCGGCTGAAGCCGCTTCTACAGGTACGGGGCCAACCCGAAGCCGGCGCGGTTCACACCTGTAGGAGCGGATTCATCCGCGAAGTAGGCGACGCGGTGGCAGGCACCGGCTGTGCCGGTGATCACGGCTGAAGCCGCGCCTACAGGTACGGGGTAAACCCGAAGCCGGCGCGGTCTACACCTGTAGGAGCGGATTCATCCGCGAAGCAGGCGACGCGGTGGCTGCCACCGGCTGTGCAGGTGCTCCCGGGCATGCCCGCTCCCGCAAAGGTTATGCAAAGTTTGAAGACCGTTGCTCGGCAATGGATCGAACACTGCTTTGAGGACTGTGCAGGCATGAAAAAGGCGACCCTGAGGTCGCCGTTTTCGTTTCTTCGCTCAGAAATCGTAGCGCAGGTTCAACGTCGCGTTTCTCGGCGCGCCATAGTGGCCATAGTTACCGGCCAGGCCTGCGTAGTACTTCTTGTCGAACAGGTTATCCATGTTCAAGGTAGCGGCCAGATGTTCGCTGATCTTGTAGCGGGCCATCAGGCTGGCAACGGCGTAGTCTCCCTGGGTGATGCGCGTGTTGTAGCGGGTGGCCAGGGATTGCTCGGAGTTCCAGTTGACCCCACCACCGATGGTCAGGCGCTCCCACTCGCCGGGCAGGCGATAGGTAGTCCACAGGCGGAATGTATCCAGCGGCAGTTGCGAGGTCATGCGCGTGCCGTTGGCATCCTCCGTGCGTGAATGGCTGTAACCGGTGTGCAATTCCAGCCCGCGAGCCACTTCGCCCGACAGTTCAAGGTCAATGCCTTTGGTTTCGGCGCCGCTGACCGCCCTGTAGGCGGTGGAGTCAGGCACGCCCGGTACGCTGAAACCGGTGTCTTCCTCTGCAAGATTATCGCGCTTGATCAGGTAGACGGCGGCGTTGGCGTTCAGGCGGCCGCCGTAGAACTCTCCTTTCCAGCCCATTTCGTAGTTCTGCCCGATGACAGGATCAAGCACCTTGCCTGTCCGGTCGCGGCTGGTCTGTGGCTTGAAGATATCGGTGTAACTGGCATACACCGACTGCTCATCGGTCAGGTCATAGATCAGGCCAGCATACGGGGTGACTTCGCCACGCTCCTGCAGGTGCGATGGGTTGCCTTTGCCGGTGGTCAGTACCACCTGGTCGGAGTCCGAGCGGTAACTGGTGGTACGGGCACCGAGGATCATGTGCAGGTCGTCGGTGAGGTTGAGTCGGGTGGCAATGAAATAGCCGGTCTGGCGAATGTTCAGGTCATAGTCCAGAAGGGGCGAGTAATTGCCCGGTTGCGGCAGGCGATTGCCCCAGGTGTAGAAGTTGAAGTCGACTGCACCGGCCGTACCGGTGAAATGGTTGTTCTCGTAATCCATGTAGTCGAAGCCGGTTACCAGTTCGTGGGTCTGACCGAACAGCTCGAAAGGCCCCTGCAGCGTGATGTTCATGCCGCGCTGGACCTGATGGGCATCGACTTGCAGCAGGTCGGCCGTGGCATTGCCGGTGGCCGGGTTGAGCGTGGAAACCCCCGCACCGGTGCGGTAGAACGCCGACAGCGAGTCACGATCGACATCCATGTAGTTGCCGGCCATCTTTAGCTGCCAGCCATGGCCCAGTTCCTGGTCCAGGCCGAATGAGTAGTTTCTGGTGGTGTAGTCCTCGTACATCCAGCGCGGGCCGGAGCTGGTCGAGCGGGAGAAGTTGGTGGGCTGGCCATTGTTGAAGAACAGCGGCACGCCCGGCGCACCATTGGCGTTGTAGGTCTGGTAGTCCATGCCGAAGCGCACGGTGGTGGTATCGCTCAGGTCGGCCTCGAGCACGCCGTACACCAGGTCGCGGTCCTGGCTGTACCAGTCCATGTAGCTGTGGTTGCTTTGCTTGGCTGCTACCAGGCGACCGCGCAGCTTGCCGCTTTCGATCAACGGGCCGGACACGTCGGCCTCGGTGCGATAGTAATCCCAGGAGCCTACCCCGGCCTGTACATACGACTGGAACTCACGGGTCGGGCGCTTGCGCACCATGTTGACCACACCGTTGGGCTCGCCGGCACCGGTCATCAGGCCGGTGGCGCCGCGGACGATTTCCACGCGGTCGAACATGGCCATGTCCATGAGGGTGTTGGGCATGTTACGGGTGAGGTAGTCCTGTGTCGTGTTCACGCCGTCGAGCTGGTAGGTGCTGATTTCCGAGCCGCGCGAATAGATGTGAAAGCGCTCGCCACCGTCCTGGGACATGGTAATGCCCGGGTTTTGTTTCAGCACATCGGTGATGGTCGCCAGGTGCTGGTCGTCCATCTGCTGGCGGGTGATGACGCTGATGCTTTGCGGTGTTTCCCGAATCGACAGGTTCATGCGCGTGGCGGTGCTGGTCACCCCGGTGGTGTACGACCCCGTGCCTTCGGTGGTGGCCCCCAGGCCCGTGCTACTGACGTTGGTCGCCGAAAGCTCGACCTGGCCGTCCTTTGCGCTTGAAGCTGCGCTGACGGTCACGGTGTTGCCGTCGATCTGGTAACGCAGCCCGCTGCCACCCAGCAGGATGGCCAGTGACGAAGCGAGGTTGTGCTGGCCCTTGAGGGCGCTGGAGCGCAACCCGCCGATGTCCTCCGGGCTGTACAGCAACTGGGTATCGGTCTGTCTGGCCAGTGCCTGCAATGCCGAGTTCATCGACTGCGCGGGAATGTCCAGGGTCCATTCCTGCGCCTGCACCTGGGCGACCATGGCGGTGCACATTGCCAGGCCCAGGCCGACGCGTGTCAACGCATCCCGGGGGCGAAAGGAGTGACGGATCAGTAACGCTTTGGCCAGTGGGTTGAGCGGGCCGGGCAGGGGCTTGGACATCTATTGCGGTCTCGTTGGCAGAGGGTTTTTATCGGTGTCAGCAATAGGACGCAGCACCTGGTAAAAACCGGAACGATTCTTATTGCCGATTTTTTTGTCAGGCTGCTGCGTCAACCGCGTCACAACTTCACAATTCACGTGCTACGCGGAAACCGAGAAAGTCGCCGCGGGTGGTCTTGAGGCGGTCGTTGCGGTTGGCCGAGCGAGAGAAGATCGGCGGCTCGCCCCAGTCGTTGCCACGCATGTGCGCGCGAATGCACTGGGGGTCCTGGACCCAGGCGCTGCCGTCGCTCGGGGCGCCTTGGTAGCTGTCGTGGTAGCAGTCGGCGACCCATTCGTAGACGTTGCCGTGCATGTCGTACAGGCCGAAGGCATTGGCCGGGTAGCTGCCCACCGGGGCGGTGTAGGTGTAACCGTCCTTGGGGCCATAGGTATTGGCGTGCTTGCTGATCTCGTACTTGCCCGGTTCGTCGAAGGGGAACGGGAACGGGCCGCTGGACCCGGCACGGGCGGCGTATTCACGTTCGGCTTCGCTGACCATGCGGTACGCTTTGCCGGTGGTGTTCGCCAGCCAGCGGGTGTAGGCCTGCACTTCGTCGTAGTCCACGCACACCGCGGGTTGGCGGGGGCCTTGCGGGTAGCTGGGCTTGCTCGCCTGGCACCAGCGGCCGGGGCGATCGTCGCCGCTCTTGATCACGGTGCCGGTGGCCTTGATATAGGCGTCCAGTTCGCCGGCGGTAACTTGGTAGCGGCTCATGGCGAAGGGTTTGGCGAAGGTCACGGTGTGCAGCGGGCCCTCGTCGGGCTGGCGACCGACTTCGTCGTCGGGGGCGCCCATCAGGTAGCTGCCGGCGGGCAGCACGACCATTTCCGGGCAGTCCTTGCAGTCTTTGAACACGTCGCCGGGTTTGGCGGCGTGGGCATGGGCGCTGACCAGCAGCAGGCAGGTGATCTGGGCTGGCCGGCAGAGCCAGGTGGAGACGTTCATCGGCGGTCCTCGGAACAGGTGAATGCGGGCTGCGTTTCGCATTCAGACGAGCCGGGGCGGTGAAAAATTAACCAGTGTTGTAGGAGCGGCCTTGCGTCGCGATGGGGCGCGAAGCGGCCCCGGCAATATCGGCGTGAATGCAAATAAATGGGGCCGCTTCGCAGCCCATCGCGACGCAAGGCCGCTCCTACAACGGGAGCGTGGGCGGCGGGGGTGGTTGCCAGCCAGCAAACCCCGGGCTATAGTCCAGCCCATTGTCCTCTTCCCGAAGACCTGCTCATGCCAGCCAGCCCTTCCACCACTTGCCTTGCCATCGCGCCAGTCGCGGGCATGGTCGTGCGTGGCAGCCAGCAGCCGGTCATGATCAATCACTATCCACCACCACCTGTCAGTGGCGTCGTGGGCGGCGTAGCTCCGCCTCGCTGCGTGGTCGTGCTGGGCTGATCGGCTGCTGGCCGTTGCCCTTCGCACACGCAACCTACTGAACACGGTCGGCGACTTCCCTCGCTGAAGCGCACGTCGTCCGTCTGGCTTATTTGCCTTATATCAGGTGGCAATCCATGTCTGTCTTTAGCAAAACCTCCGTGGCCTCGGCGGCCACTACCAGCCTGTTCGTCCTGCTGTGGAGCAGCGGGGCGATCGTTTCCAAGCTGGGCCTGGCGCAGGCCAGCCCGTTCGCCTTCCTGCTGCTGCGCTCGGCGCTGGCCCTGGCCGGCGTGCTGCTGGTCGGGCCGCTGCTGGGGCTGCGCTGGCCGCGCAGTCGCGCGGCCGTGCTGCGGGCCCTGGGCACCGGCTGCGTGCTGCTCGGCGCCTACCAGATCTTCTACCTGTTGGCGCTCGACACCCAGGTCACCCCGGGCATCATGGCCACGGTGATGGGGGTACAACCGATCCTGACCGTGGTGCTGATGGAGCGCCAACGCTCGTGGAGCCGTCTGTTCGGCCTGGGGTTGGGGCTGGCGGGCTTGGTCATGGTGGTCTACCAGGGCATCAACCTGGGTGGGGTATCGCTGGCCGGGATGCTGTTCGCCCTGCTGGCGCTGGCCTGCATGACCTTCGGCTCGATCCTGCAGAAGCGCATCACCGACAACCCGATGGGCACCCTGCCGCTGCAGTACCTGGCCGGCTTTGCCATGTGCGCATTGTTCGCGCCGCTGCAGCCACTGCATGTGCAGTGGAGCGGCAGCTTCGTCGGCGCGCTGCTGTGGATGGGCCTGGTGGTCTCGCTGCTGGCGACCTTGCTGCTGTACCGGCTGATCGCCAAGGGCAACCTGGTCAATGTCACCAGCCTGTTCTACCTGGTGCCGGCCGTGACTGCGGTGATGGACTTGCTGATCTTCGGTAACCGCCTGGCTCCGCTCGGCCTGCTGGGCATGGGGCTGATCGTGGTGGGCCTGCTGTTCGTGTTTCGCAAGCCCGCCGCGCGCCTGGCCGAGGCCTAGGCCCTGGCGGTCCTAGCGGAATTCTTCGGGGATCGCGTGGCGCAGCACGCCTTCCTCGAAGTCCAGCAGGCCGGCGTCGCGCTGGGTGAGCAGGTAGTAGAGCAGGGTATCGAGCGAACGCTGCGGCGGGACCTCGAGCGCCAGCATCTTCACCGCTTGCTCGGTCTCGCAGTTGCAGCCGAAGTCTTGTAGCGCCGCGCGTACCTGGTCCAGGGTTTCCGGGGGCTTGACGATGACCCGGAACACCGAACTGCCGCCGCTGCGGCGCAGTTCGGCAAACCAGGTTTCGCCGGCTTGTTCACGGGTGGCGATCACGTCGCCCGGGGCAATGCCATAGACATGGAAGGGAATGTTGTCGACGGCATAGCCACCGTCCACGGCCTTGGTCCACAACCCCTCGACCGAGGCCGGTGGATAGCCGTTGGCGTCCTGTTCCAGGCGGAACAAGACCTTCTTGTATGCGCTGTTCACGGTCTGCTCCGCTTCACCTGCGCGCCGGACGCAGTACCAGCCACAACGCCGCGCCAATCAGCAGGCCGCCGTACAGGTGCGCCATCGACAGCGGTTCGTCCAGCAGCCACGCCCCCCACAATACGCCGAACACCGGGATCAGGAAGGTCACGGTGCTGGCCTTGACCGGGCCGATTTCTTCCAGCAGGCGGAAGTACAGGATGTAGGCGAATGCCGTACACAGCAAGCCCAGGCCCAGCAGCGACAGCCACACCTGCCAGCCGCCCCAGCTGGCCGGTGGCTGGCTCAGTGCGCTCCAGGCGAACAGCGGGCTGAGCATCAGGGTAGCGCCGAGCATGCTGCCCAGTGCCGACAGGCGGCTGTCCAGGCCGCTGACCCAGCGGCGGGCGAGGAAACCGGCAAAGCCGTAGCAGGTGGTGGCTGCCAGGCAGGCGAGGGCGCCCTGCAGCAGGGCCAGGTCGAGGGCCACCGGGCCGGCACCGCTGAGGATGCCGACGCCGAACAGGCCGAGGAAGATGCCGCACAGCTTGGCCAGGGTCAGCGGTTCGCGGAAGAACAGCGCGCCGACCAGCACGCCCATCAGCGGCGTGGTGGCGTTGAAGATGGCCGAATAACCGGCCGGTAACACCTGGGCGGCCACGGAATAGAAGGTGGCCGGAATGCCGGAGTTGATCATGCCCAGCACCAGGCAGGCGCCGAGCTTGCCCTGGAAGTCCCAGCGCACCCGGGCGGCGGCAAACAGCGCGACCAGGCCCAGGCAGGCGATGGACACGCGGAAAAACGCGGTCGGTACCGTGCCAAGCGCCGGGGCGATGATGCGCATGAACAGGAAGCTCGCCCCCCAGACGGCGGCAAGGGTCAGCAGGCGGGCTAGGGCGATGGGGCTCACAACGGTCTCCGGCGGCAGGGCAGGGCGCGAGTGTACGCCACGGGGCGGGGGGATTCTTGTGCTTTCTTGCGGTGTAAACCTGTGCTGGCCTCTTCGCGGGCATGCCCGCTCCCACAGGTTCTCTGCAATGCTCGGCCTTGTGGTAAACCTGTGGGAGCGGGCGAGCCCGCGAAGAGGCCGGCACAGGCTCCGCAAAAACCAAGAGGCGACTAAGCTCTGTAACTCAACACCGCACCGAGGTCTTCGCATGCCCCAGCCCTGGCCCGCTGTCGAAATCGCCCGGATGATCCTTGCCGGCTTCGACGACTACCGCGACCACTTCCAGCGCATCACCCTCGGCGCCCGCAAGCGCTTCGAGCAGGCGCGCTGGCAGGAAATCCAGCGTGCCGCTGCTGCGCGCATCAACCTCTACGAGGAAAAGGTCGCCGAGGTCAACGGCTGGCTGCGCCAAGGGTTTGCCGAGGATGTGTTGCTGGACGTGGCGCAATGGCCGCTGGTGAAGGACGCCTACATCCACCTGATCGACCCGCGCCTGGACGACGAGCTGGCCGAGACCTGGTACAACTCGCTGTTCTGCAGCCTGTTCAGCCACGACCTGATCAGCGACGGCTGCATGTTCATCCACACCACCCGGCCCTCGATGCGCGGCCGCGAACGGGCCGCGCAAACCCGCACCTATCGACCTGACGGTGGCCTGAAGGGCTTGCTGCGGGCGGTATTTGCCGATTACCCGTTCGATGTGCCGTATGGCGACCTGGAAGGCGACCTGGCGCGCCTGGAGGAGCAGTTGCGCGACTGCCTGCCGGACTGGGTGTGCAAGGACCCGGCCCTGGCCCTGGAGTTGTTCGTGCCGGTGCTGTACCGCAACAAGGGGGCATACCTGGTCGGCCGGCTATACAACAGCGACGAGCAGTGGCCGCTGGTGATTCCGCTGTTGCACCGCGAAGGGCACGGCATCGAGGCCGATGCGCTGATCACCGACGAGGCCGAGGTATCGATCATCTTTTCCTTCACCCGCTCGTACTTCATGGTCGATGTGCCGGTGCCGGCAGAGTTCGTCAACTTCCTCAAGCGCATTCTGCCGGGCAAGCACATTGCCGAGCTGTACACCTCGATCGGGTTCTACAAGCACGGCAAATCGGAGTTCTACCGGGCGCTGATCAACCATCTGGCCAGCAGCGACGACCGCTTCGTGATGGCGCCCGGGGTCCGGGGCATGGTCATGAGCGTGTTCACCCTGCCGGGCTTCAATACCGTGTTCAAGATCATCAAGGACCGTTTTTCGCCATCGAAGACGGTCGACCGCGCCACGGTGATCGACAAGTACCGGCTGGTGAAGAGTGTCGATCGGGTGGGGCGTATGGCCGATACCCAGGAGTTTGCCGATTTTCGCTTCCCGCGCAGCAAGTTCGAGCCGGAGTGCCTGGCCGAACTGCTGGAGGTGGCGCCCTCGACCGTGGCGCTGGAGGGCGACACGGTGCTGATTCGCCACTGCTGGACCGAGCGGCGCATGACGCCCCTGAACCTGTACCTGGAGCATGCCAGCGAGGCCCAGGTGCTGGAGGCGCTGGAGGATTACGGCTTGGCCATCAAGCAGCTGGCGGCGGCGAATATCTTCCCTGGCGACATGCTGCTGAAGAATTTCGGCGTTACCCGGCATGGCCGGGTGGTGTTCTACGACTATGACGAAATCAGCTTTCTGACCGAGGTGAACTTTCGCCACATTCCACCGCCGCGCTATCCCGAAGACGAGATGTCGGGCGAGCCGTGGTACTCAATCGGGCCGCATGATGTGTTCCCCGAAGAGTTTCCGCCGTTCCTGTTTGCCGATATCGGCCAGCGCCGGTTGTTCAGCCGCTTGCATGGGGAGCTGTACGATGCGGATTACTGGAAGGGGTTGCAGGCGGCGATACGCGACGGCAAGGTGATCGATGTTTTCCCGTATCGGCGCAAGGGGCGGTGACTGTGCTTTAGCAGGCCCGGCCTCTTCGCGGGTAAACCCGCTCCCACAGATACGACACAGTATGCGAAACCAGTGGGGTGCCTGTGGGAGCGGGTTTACCCGCGAAGAGGCCGGGCCTGCTTTTCACCGCCACCCCTTCAAGCACTTCAATTCACTGAAATTCGTGCGCACCTGGCCCAGCCGCTCCTGCAGGAACCGCCGCTGCTGCGGGGTGCTCTGCTGCACCAGGTCGACCAGCAGGCTACGCGCCTGGCGCTCGGTGTTCTGGAATGCCGCGCGATATTCCGGCGTCCACAAGCTCTCCTTGCGCTGCAGCAGGGTCGCCAGGCGCGGCTCGAAGCTGGCGTCGTTACGCTGGTTCATTGCCAGCAGCAGTTGTTGCTGCCAGTGGGCGCGGTTGGCGATCCATGCGCGGTTCTGGTCGCCCAGCGCCTCGGACCAGGCCCGTACCCGCTGCTGCTGCACCGGGGTCAGCTCGCCAAACCAGGGCGTGAGGCGTTTTTCCATGCGTTCGGCGCGGCGGGCAACCTGTTTCGACAGCGGCGTATCGACATACTTTTTCTGCCGTTCGCTGATGTCGTCGCGGAACGCCTCGCGCATCTCCGCCACCTGGGCGTCACTCATGCCGCGTAGCAGTTCAATGGCCGACGGGGTGATCTCCTCCGCCACCCGGCCAATCGCCTCGCGCGCTTCGCGGGTGCGTTGCTGCAGGGCCTGGTCGGTTACCTGGTCGTCGGCCACCATGTCACGTACCCGGTCCAGCCAGTCGAGGTAGCCAGGCAACTGGGTCTGGCAATGCCAGGCCAGGTGCTCGCGCAGGCGGTCGTCGAGCATGGCCTTCTGCTCGCGGTTCATGTCCAGGTAGTCGCCCAGCGACCATGGCACCAGGCGGTCGAGGTTGCGGTAGGCCAGGTCGATGCGGCTGCAGGCGGCCACGGCCAGGGCGAAGCCGATGGCGATGAGCAGGGCTTTGGACAGGCGTAGCGGCATGGGCTGTTCCTTGCTGAGGCTTGCCAGACGGTAGACGCAAGGGGGCGGCTGGCGGTTCCACTGCATCAGCGGTCGGGCGGCGCGCTGGCTTCAGGTGTAGAATAGCCGCCTTGTCTTGAGGATCATCGGAAATGGCTCTGCTTGGGCGTTACAACAGTTTGCAAATCGTGAAACACGTGGACTTCGGCCTGTACCTGGATGGCGGTGCCGACGGCGAGATCCTGCTGCCCGCGCGCTACATCCCGAAAAACGCCGAAACCGAAGTCGATGACTGGCTGAACGTGTTCATCTACCTGGACAGCGAAGACCAGCTGATCGCCACCACCGAAAAGCCCAAGGTGCAGGTCGGCGAATTCGCCAGCCTCAAGGTCAAGGACATCAACGGCGCCGGCATCTTCCTCGACTGGGGCCTGTCCAAGGACCTGCTGATGCCGTACTCGGAAGAGGCGCGGCCGTTGAAGATCGGCGACTACTGCGTGGTGCACGTGTACCTCGACAAGCGCACCCGCCGCATCACCGCCACTTCGCGCCTGGACCGCTACCTGGACCGCACCCCGGCGGACTACCAGGCTGGTCAGCCGGTCGAGCTGCTGGTGGCCGGCGAAACGCCGATGGGCTTCAAGGCCATCATCAACAACCGCCACTGGGGCCTGATCCACAAGAACGAGGTGTTCAAGTTCCTGCGTTCCGGCATGCACGAAAAGGGCTTCATCAAGGAAGTGCGCCACGACGGCAAGATCGCCCTCAGCCTGCAACCGGTGGGCGCGGCCCTGGCCGACAGCCTGCAGGAGCAGATCATGGCCCGCCTGGAGGCCGAAGGCGGGGTGCTGGGGGTGTGCGACAAGAGCGACCCGGCACTGATCAGCAAGCTGTTCAACGTCAGCAAGGGCAACTTCAAGAAGGCCATTGGCAGCCTGTTCAAGCAGGGCCGCATCGTCATCCATGACGATCGGATCGAGAAGGCCTGATCAGGCCTGCACGAAGGTACTGAAGTCCAGCTGCTCGCCACCTGGGCGGGTGTCGCGCAGCAGCGAATCGCGGTCGGCACTGAGCGCCAGGCTGATGGTCGAGCGACGCTTGCCGGGGTTGCGCACTTCCATCTGCTCCTGGTGAGCGCGCAGGAAGTTGGTCGGCACCTTCAGGTGTTGCAGCTCGTCGCTTTCCGGGGTGTGCAGCAGCAGGTTGACCCAGTCGGGCTGGCCCTTGCGCAGCAGCGCCACCGGCACCTCGAACCACCACAGGTTGCGCTTGCGGTCGAGAATGGCGAACAGGGTATTGGCGCTGGTCAGCACCGGCCGGGCCAATGCTTGGTTACGCCGGGCGATGGCGGCGGGTTTGTCGAGTTTCATGCAGGTTCCTGCGGGTTGACGCTACGAAGGCCTGCATTGTGAGGGGTGGCACCGGGCGCGGCAAGGTTTGCCGTCTGCCATGCCTGCAAGGGTGCCGCTTGGCTCATGCGCGGGTGATTCATTGAAACTCCTGGCAAAGGGCCTGGGTCCACCGACTGTCGACACGGTCCACGTGTCTCCAGTTACAGGAGTTTTGCCATGAGCGGTACCAAAGACAAAGCGAAGGGGTTGGCCAACGAAGCGATCGGTAACGTCAAGCAGGGGGTTGGCAAAGCCACCGACAATGACAGGCTGCGCGCCGAGGGCGAGGCGCAGGAGTTGAAAGGTGAAGGGCAACAGATCAAGGGCAATGTGAAGGATGCAGTGAAAAAGCCTTGATGTGATTCGCCAAGCGGCCTCTTCGCGCTGGCCCGCGAAGAGGCTGATACTGCTGTAAGAAAATTCTTGCAGTTTTGCCGGGAGCAGCACAGCGCCGACAGGGTCTATTAGACTTGTCCGTTGAACCGATCAAGCGGCGAAAGGAGACGCTATGATTTTCCCCGACCTGCGCGGCCTGCCCTTGCACCGCGTGCTGGTACGTACGGTCAAGGAATTCCTTGACGACGAGATGTCCACCTACGCCTCGGCATTGGCGTATCAGGCGCTGTTCTCGCTGTTTCCTTTTCTGCTGTTCTTGATAGCGCTGATCGGCTTCCTGCACCTGCCGGACTTCTTCTCCTGGTTGCGCCTGCAGTCGGAACTGGTGCTGCCGCCCCAGGCGCTGGAGCAGGTGAACCCGGTGATCGACCAGTTGCAACAGTCCAAGGGCGGGCTGCTGTCGGTAGGTATCGTGATTGCCCTGTGGACCGCCTCGGCCGGTGTGCGGCTGATGATGAGCGCGATGAACGCCGCCTACGACGTGCCCGAGGGGCGCCCGGCCTGGAAGCGCCTGCCACTGTCGATCATCTACACGGTAGGCTTGGCCGGCATGCTGCTGGTGGCGGCGGCGCTGATGGTGCTGGGCCCGCAGGTAATGGAATGGATCGCCGCGCAGGTTGGCATGCAGGAGTTCATCGTCACCTTGTGGACCGTGCTGCGCTGGCCGGTGATCGTGATTCTGCTGATGGTTGCAGTGGCGGTGATCTACTACGTGATGCCGGATGTGAAACAGGAGTTTCGCTTCATCACCCCGGGCTCGGTGCTGGCGGTGGTGGTGTGGATCGTGGCGTCGCTGGGCTTTGCCTACTACGTGAAGACCTTTGCCGACTACAACGCCATGTACGGCAGTATTGGTGCAATCATCGTGCTGTTGCTGTACTTCTATATTTCCGCTGCGGTGTTGCTGCTGGGCGCGGAAATGAACGCCGTGATCGAGCACATGTCCAGCGAGGGCAAGAACCCGGGCGAGAAGGAAGCTGCCGAGCACACCCCCCACGCCACCATTACCGTGCTCGGCCATGAACACCCGGTACCCAGCGAGCACCAACCTACCGAGCCGAACCCCCGATGATCCGCGACATTCTCAAGATGGGTGACGAACGCCTGCTGCGCATCGCGCCGCCCGTACCCCAGCACATGTTCGGCAGCGCCGAGTTGCAGCAACTGATCGACGACATGTTCGAAACCATGCATCACGTCGGCGGTGTCGGCCTGGCGGCGCCGCAGGTGGGCATCGACCTGCAGCTGGTGATCTTTGGCTTCGAGCGCAGCGAGCGTTACCCGGATGCCGAGCCGGTGCCGCAGACCATCCTGCTCAACCCGGTGATCACGCCAACCTCCAGCGAACTGGAGGATGGTTGGGAAGGCTGCTTGTCGGTACCTGGCCTGCGCGGCGTGGTGCCGCGATTCAAGCATATCTGCTATACCGGCCTCGACCCCCAGGGCAAGCCGATCGAGCGCTTTGCCGAAGGCTTCCATGCCCGGGTGGTGCAGCACGAATGCGACCACCTGATCGGCCGCCTGTACCCGTCACGCATCCAGGACTTCTCCCGGTTCGGCTACACCGAAGTGCTGTTTCCCGGGCTTGACCCCAGCGACGACTGACCCCGCTGCAGGGCCACCAGGCGTTTGCTGCGCTGGTAGCGCTGCAGGCGGCCAGCCAGGGCTTGCGGCAAGTGCCCGGCAGTGGCGAAGCCCAGGCGCTGGTAGAAGGCTGCAAGGTCCGGATGGCAGAACAGCCAGGTCGGGCCGCCTGCCTGCGCCAGCGCCGCCTCGATCAAACGCCCGGCTACCCCTTGGCCGCGGTGCTGCGGGGCGACCAGCAGTCCGGTCAGCCAGAAGCCGTTGTCTACCGGGCTCAGGCTCAACCCGGCGATGATCCCCGGCGCCCTAGCCACCCATAGTTGCCCGTCGCCCGCAGCACGCATGCGCGTGCCATGCTGGCGGTAAAAATGGTCCAGTAGCCGGCGTTCGCTGGCCGACAGTGGCGAACACTGCAGATTGAGAGAAATGGTGGGGCCTGCCCTGAAAAGTGACCAAACGCTCTGGCCTGACTATTTGCGGCCACGTTGTCGCAGATTGTTGCAAATACTGCAAGGCTGAATATCCGACCGTGGGGTTCAAGTATTCAGGGCCGGGAGTAGACTTTCACTCATCCCCCCTGGCAGTACGAAGCGGGATCGGTACTTCGTGCCATCTCCAACGTAGATGGCAACTTCTCCGCGCCGTTACGGCAATAGAAGTCAATCGATCAGCTTGAACGCTTGAAAGGCAGACTCACATGAAACCATTACTGATTCTTGCACTGGTCGGTATGTCCTCGTTCGCCTTCGCCGATGAGGCCAAACCCGTCAACAGCGAGCCCGTGGCCCAACAGTACGACTACTCCATGAACCTGGATATCAAGCGGGTGATCAATCTGTCGACCATCCCCAACGTGTGCGAAGTGGTCCCGGCGACCATGACCTACGAGGACCACCACGGGCAGGTGCATACCATCCAGTACCGCGCCATGGGTGAAGGTTGCCAGCAGGGTTGATCAGGCATTGACGGATGTCGGTGGCCCCTGCGGCGGTCTGCCCCGGGGCCAGCCGCGCATGTTTTTCGAGCAATAGAAAAATCCTGAATGAATATCGAGGAAAAAGTGCTATCTTATTTTGATAGCATTTTTCGATGAACACTCGATACCGCAAGATCCTCGATGCAATTTTCCGCACGCCGACTACGGCGTCGTTGGCTTTTTCCGAAATCGAGGCATTGACGCTCCACTTGGGTGGCCAGGTACTGGAGCGGCAAGGATCCAGGGTCAGGCTTGTGCTGGGTGGCCAATGATGGCGATGCCACCGGCCTCATCCTGGTAAGGAAGCCAAGCGGTATCAAATTGAAGAGGCTCGCGAATTCCTCTTGCGGGCAGGAGTCAGGATATGAGTTGCATGCGCTATAAAGGCTACGCTGCCCGCATCGAGTATGACGAGCGTGACGACATCTTCGTCGGCCGAGTGCTTGGTATGCGTGACATCATCAGTTTTCACGCGAGGTCGGTGCCGGAGCTGCATGAGGCTTTCCGCGATGCGTTGGAGGATTACCTGGCCGATTGCGCAGAGCAGGGCATAACGCCAGAAAAACCTGCCTCTGGCAAAATCATGCTGCGCATCCGCCCCGAAGTCCATGCCGCGGCGAGTATCGCCGCACGCGCCGCCGGCAAGAGCTTGAACCAATGGGCGGACGAAGTCTTCGAGCAAGCCGCCATGGCCTGAGCCCACGCACTTCCCATCCGCTGCGCAGTCATGGCACGCTCTAGGCCGCTTTCTTGAGCCGCAGCCGAGCCTTGCATGCCTTTCTCCAATGGTTTTCTCCTCAGTCTTTCCCTGTGCCTGGATATCGGCATTGCCAATATCGCCATGATTACCCTGGCCATGCAGCGTGGTTTCCTCCAGGGCTTCTGGCTGGGCCTCGGCACCTGCGTCGGCGACCTGCTGTATGCCATTGCCGCATTGGCCGGAATGACCGTGCTGCTGCAGTTCGAAAGCGTGCGCTGGGCGCTGTGGCTGGGTGGCTCGGTGTTGCTGGTGTGGTTCGCGCTGAAAATGCTCCTGGCCGCGTGGCGCGGCGGGCACATGGAGGCGCGGGGCGAGGTGGTGGTGGAGTCGGGGTGGCGCGAATTCCTGCGCGGTATCTTTCTGGCCATGTCGTCGCCCAGCGCCATCTTGTGGTTTGCCGCGGTGGGTGGCGTGCTGATTTCCCGTTCCGGCGGCGGCAGCCTGGTGGAGGCCGGGTTGTTCCTCGGTGGCTTCTTCGCGGCCGGGCTGGTTTGGTGCGTTGGCCTGTGTGGCATTGCCAGCCATGGCGGGCGCTTGCTGGGTGACCGGCTGCTGACCTGGTCATATCTGCTGTCGGCGGCCATCTTCTGTTATTTCGCGGTGTATGTGATCGTGTCGGGGTATCGGGAATTCGTTTGAGCAGGTCGGCGCGTTGCCGGCTTCGCTGGCAGAAATATTTCCAGGCCTTGTCGATTCCCCCGCGCTCGGTTCGACCATAGGTGAAGGCACGCTACCGGCGTTGCCACCACCCATGACCTGTCGGAGCAACCCCCGATGAGCACTACAGCCGAAACCGAGATCCGCCAACTGATCGCGCGCTGGATGCAGGCCGTGCGCGACCGCGACATCGCCAACATCATCGCCCCTTATGCCGACGACATCGTCGCCTTCGATGCCATCCAGGCCCTGCAATTCAAAGGCAAGGCCAATTACCAGGCGCACTGGGAAATGTGCATGGGCCTGTGTACCGGCCCGATGGTCTTCGAACTCGCCGAACTCACCGTGCATGCCGCTGGCGACCTGGCCCTGGCCCATTGGCTGAACCGCTGTGGCCCGGCCGACAACGAAAGCCAGTGCGGCTTCATGCGTGCCACCGTAGGCTATCGTCGTCAGGGCGGCCAGTGGCAGGTCATCCATGAACACTGGTCGGCGCCATTCGACATGCAGACCCAGAAAGCGCTGTTCGATCTCAAACCCTGAGCGGTTATCGCCAAACATACGTTGCCAATGCCTGGAGGCGACCATGAAATACCTGTGCCTGGTCTATTGTGACGAGGGGCTGCTGCACAGCCTGCCCGACAGCCCGGAAGACGCCGAATGCATGGCGTACGCCGAATCCATCCAGGGCTCCGGGCGAATGCTGGCGGCCGAAGCGCTGAAGTCGGTGCAGACCGCCACCACGGTACGCATGCGCAACGGCCAGATGAGCCTGACCGATGGCCCGTTCGCCGAGACCAAGGAGCAACTGGCCGGCTTCTACCTGGTGGAAGCCCGCGACCTGAACGAGGCGCTGAACATCGCCAAGGGCATCCCCGCTGCGCGGGTTGGCAGTGTCGAGGTGCGGCCAGTGCGTGAACTGCAACCCTGACAGCGACGGAGAGCCTGAGCATGACCCTTGCACTGCCTGCGCAAGCGCAACACGAATTGTCCATCAGCCGCCTGATCGACGCGCCACCGGCCAAGGTGTTTCGCGCCTGGACCGAACCTGAGTGGTTGATGCAGTGGTGGGGCCCGCACGGCATGACGACCCCGGAGTGCGAGATGCAGTTGTGGCCCGGGGGCCTGTTCCGCACCCTGATGCGGGCACCGGACGGCAGCGAGTACCCGAACCAGGGCGTGTTCCTGGAAATTGCCGCGCCGCGCCGGCTGGTATTCACCGATGCCTTCGGCCCGGGCTGGGTGCCTTCGGACAAGGCCTTCATGACCGCCGTGATCAGTTTCGACGAGGAGCAGGGCAAGACCCGCTACACCGCCCGTGCCTGGCACTGGAGCGCCACCGACTGCCGTGCCCATGAGGAGATGGGCTTCCACCAGGGGTGGGGAGAAAGCCTGGAGCGGCTGGTGGAGGTGGTGACCCAGCGGATGCCTGACTGATGCTGGCCATGGCCCAGGTGCGCGCCGAGGTCGAGGCGGTCTACCGGCAGGAGTCGCGCCGCATCCTGGCGACGCTGATCCGCCTGCTGGGCGACTTCGACCTGGCCGAGGAGGCCATGCACGATGCCTTCTTCATCGCGGTGGAGCGCTGGCAGCGCGACGGCATACCCGCCAACCCACGGGCGTGGCTGGTCTCCACCGGGCGCTTCAAGGCCATCGATGCGCTGCGCCGGCGGGCCCGTTTCGACCGCTCCCAGGCAGACCTGAGCATGCTCCTCGACGGCCAGGCGCAGGACCCCAGCGAAGAAGAACTGCTGGCGGACGACCGCCTGCGGCTGATCTTTACCTGTTGCCACCCGGCGTTGTCTGCCGATGCCCAGGTACCGCTGACCCTGCGCGAAGTCTGCGACCTGACCACCGAACAGATCGCCCGTGCCTTCCTGCAAAGCCCGGCCACCATCGCCCAGCGCATCGTGCGTGCCAAGGCCAAGATCCGCGATGCCGGCATCCCCTACCAGGTACCGGAGCTGAGCGAGTTGCCTGAGCGCCTGGAAAGCGTGCTACGGGTGATCTACCTGGTGTTCAACGAAGGCTATTCGGCGTCGTCGGGCGAAGCGCTGTTGCAGCAGGCGCTGAGTGACGAGGCCATTCGCCTGGCGCGGCTGCTGGTGCAGTTGCTGCCTGACCCGGAGGCGGTCGGCCTGTTGGCCTTGATGCTGCTGCAGGCGTCCCGCCAGCGCGCGCGTACCGATGGCCAAGGCAACCTGGTGGTGCTGGAGCAGCAGGACCGCAGCCTGTGGGATCGGCAGCGCATTGCCGAAGGCTGCCAACTGGTGCGCCAGGCCCTGCAAAGCCGGGCATTCGGTGCCTATACCGTGCAGGCGGCGATTGCCGCGGTGCATGCCGAAGCGGCCACGGCCGAGGACACCGACTGGGCCGAGATTGTCGGGCTGTATGATGTCTTGCAGCGGCACTGGCCGTCAGCCGTGGTGGCGCTGAACCGCGCGGTGGCGCTGGCGAAGCGGGATGGGCCGGCGGTTGGCCTGCGGGAAATAGAACGGATTCTGGCGCGGGGAGAACTGCAGGATTACCACCTGGCGCATGCGGCGCGGGCCGAGCTGCATTTTCAGCTGGGGCAGGTGGAGCAAGCGCGTGCGGCCTGGCGGCAGGCGTTGGCGCTGACCCGGCAGGAGCCGGAGCGCAGGCATATCGAGCGGCGCCTGCAGGCGATCGAATGATTTTGCTACACCGGCCCTGTCGTCGGCCAGCCAGCTCTAACAGAATCACCACAATGCCCAAGCCTGTGGCGGTGCTGTGGGTGCTGGCTGGCCGGCGACAGGGCCGTACTGGCTACATCCGACTTCAGCTAGCCACGAAGTTCGGCGGCGATACCAGCTCGACGGTCTGCTGCTTGCGCGGTGCCAGGATCTCGGCTTCACCTTCGACCACCAGCTCATCGTTCTGGTTGTACACATTGGTGGCGATGCGCACCTTGAACTTGGGCAGCTTCTCGAGGATTTCCAGGCGTACGGTCAGGGTGTCGCCAATCTTCACCGGCTTCTGGAAGCTCATTTGCTGGCCGAGGTAGATGGTGCCCGGGCCGGGCAGGGTGCAGGCCACTGCAGCGCTGATCAGCGCGCCGCTGAACATGCCATGGGCAATGCGCTCGCGGAACATGCTCTTGGCGGCGAACTCGGGATCCAGGTGCACCGGGTTGTGGTCGCCGGACATCGCGGCGAACAGCTGGATATCACGTTCTTCAACGGACTTCTGGTATTCGGCCTTCTGGCCGACTTCGAGGGCTTCGTAGGGCGTGTTGCTGACCTGGGTCATCGGGGCTTCCTTAAGGGGCGGGCGAGGGCGCCTTTCATTCGCTGCGGGCAGGCCGGCCAAGGGCCAGCGCCTGTTCGAGCCAGGCGAGAATATCGCCAGTGACCTCGTCTCGATTGAGTTCGTTGAGCACTTCATGCCGCGCCTCGGGGTAGACGCGCAGCTGTACATGTCGATTGCCGGTCGCGCGCAAGGCGTCGGCCAGGTGGGTGAGACGCTTGCCGGCACTGACCGGATCACATTCACCACCAATTACCAGCAGCGGCAGGTTTGGATCGATCTGCGCGAGGTTACCCGGCTGGCTGATCTGCGCCAAGCCTTGCAGCAGGTCGAGCCACAACTGGTTGCTGCAGCGAAAGCCGCATAACGGGTCCTTGAGGTACAGGTCGACCTGCGCCGGGTCGCGGCTGAGCCAGTCGAATGCCGTGCGGTTGGGCTTGAAGGCCTTGTTGAACGAGCCGAACGACAACCATTCGAGCAGCGCGCTCTTGCCCAGCGGTCCCTGGCGCCAGGCTTCCAGCCGGGCAATCAGCCGCGCCACGCGGTAGAGCATCACCGGCTGGTAGTTGGAGCCACTGAGGATCGCCCCATGCAGGCTGCCGCTGTGGTGCAGCAGGTAGGCCTGGGCGATGTAGCTGCCCATGCTGTGGCCGAACAGGAATAAAGGCGTGCATGGGTACTGCTGGCCGATGTGCTGGGCCAGCAGCCCGAGATCATTGACCACGGCATCCCAGCCATGATGACGGGCGAACAGGCCGAGGCTGCCCAGTTCGGCGGTGCGCCCGTGGCCGCGCTGGTCGGCGGCGATCAGGGCAAAGCCCGCCGCGCTGAGGGCCTCGCCCAGCGGCTGGTAGCGCCCGGCGTGCTCGGCCATGCCGTGGGCCAGCAGCACCACGGCCTTGACCGGCGTGGCCGGCAGCCATTGGTGCACGTACAGGCTGCAGTGCTCGCTGGCAGGCAGCCAGAAGGCGTCGTGAGGCATGGCGGGTCCTTGTGCGCACGGGTACCCGAACAGTGTATGCACAACCGGCCGGATTGCAGGAAGGGCACAAATAAGATTCACAATGTTAATGGCGGCACTTGGCGTATATGCCACCTCGGGCTTACCTGTTAACGTCGAGCCAACGCCTTTTCGCTCTTGGGCGGGCAGGTAAAAGGACAGGACACTCAGCGGGTCCAGGCAGAGGAACAATAATAAATGCAAGCCGATTTCTGGAACGACAAGCGCCCAGCGGGCGTGCCATCCACCCTCGACATCAACGCCTACACCTCGGTTGTCGAGGTGTTCGAGCGCTCCTGCAAGCGCTTTGCCGATCGCCCGGCCTTCAGCAACCTGGGCGTGACCTTGACCTACGCGGCCCTGGAGCGCCATTCGGCGGCCTTCGCCGCCTGGCTGCAGCAGCACACCGACCTCAAGCCGGGTGACCGCATCGCGGTACAGATGCCCAACGTGCTGCAGTACCCCATCGCCGTGTTCGGCGCCCTGCGGGCGGGCCTGATCGTGGTCAACACCAATCCGCTGTACACCGCGCGCGAGATGCGCCACCAGTTCACCGACAGCGGCGCGCGCGCACTGGTATACCTGAACATGTTCGGCAAGCACGTCCAGGAGGTACTGGCGGATACCGGCATCGACTACCTGATCGAGGCCAAGATGGGCGACATGCTGCCCGCCGCCAAGGGCTGGCTGGTCAACACCGTGGTCGACAAGCTGAAGAAAATGGTACCGGCCTACCGGCTGCCGCAGGCGGTACCGTTCAAGCAGGTGTTGCGCCAGGGCCGCGAGCTGTCTGCCAAGCCGGTGCCGCTGAGCCTGGACGACATCGCCGTGTTGCAATACACCGGCGGTACCACTGGCCTGGCCAAGGGGGCCATGCTCACCCACGGCAACCTGGTGGCCAACATGCTGCAGGTACTGGCCTGCCTCTCGCAGCACGGGCCGGATGGGCAGAAGCTGATCAAGGAAGGCCAGGAGGTGATGATCGCGCCACTGCCGCTGTACCACATCTACGCCTTCACCGCGAACTGCATGTGCATGATGGTCACCGGCAACCACAACGTGCTGATCACCAACCCGCGGGATATCCCCGGCTTCATCAAGGAGCTGGGCAAATGGCGGTTCACTGGGCTGCTGGGCCTGAATACCCTGTTTGTTGCGCTGATGAACCACCCAAGCTTCAGCCAGCTGGATTTCTCGGCGCTGAAAGTCACCAACTCGGGCGGCACTGCGTTGGTCAAGGCCACTGCCGAGCGCTGGGAGAGCCTGACCGGCTGCCGCATCGTCGAAGGCTACGGCCTGACCGAAACCTCGCCGGTGGCCAGCACCAACCCCTATGGCCAACTGGCGCGCCTGGGCACGGTGGGCATCCCGGTGGTGGGCACCGCCTTCAAGGTGATCGACGATGACGGCAACGAGCTGCCGCTGGGCGAGCGTGGCGAGTTGTGCATCAAGGGGCCCCAGGTGATGAAGGGCTACTGGCAGCAGCCCGAGGCCACCGCCCAGGCCCTGGATGCGGAGGGCTGGTTCAAGACCGGCGATATTGCGGTGATCGACCCGGACGGCTTCACCCGCATCGTCGACCGCAAGAAGGACATGATCATCGTCTCCGGTTTCAACGTGTACCCCAACGAGATCGAGGACGTGGTCATGGGCCACCCCAAGGTGGCCAACTGCGCAGCCATCGGCGTGCCGGACGAGCGTTCCGGCGAGGCGGTGAAGCTGTTCGTGGTGCCGCGCGAGGGCGGGGTGAGCGTGGAAGAACTCATGGCCTTCTGCAAGGCCAACTTCACCGGCTACAAGGTGCCCAAGCACATCGTGTTGCGTGACGCCTTGCCAATGACGCCGGTGGGCAAGATCCTGCGGCGGGAGCTGCGTGATATAGCTTGATAGCGGGTTGGCTTGTTCGCCGGCTTGCCCGCTCCCACAGGTACTGCACAGCATTCGAGAACTGTGAGGCCCCTGTGGGAGCGGGCACGCCCGCGAATGCCGTGAAACCGCTCTAACAGGCTGCTTACAGCCCGATCTGCGACATTTTGGCTAAATACTCTAAAAATGACTTGTATTGTTCATTGAGTCATTTTTGTGACTGCAAGGCCTGTTTTGGCCCCTAGGCGACCCCAGGTAAAGCTGATACTCTCGGCCCGCTTTCAGATGATCCGGTTTGCAACGAGCCGTCATCTCATATCAATAATAAGCGCATCGACGCGTGAATCGAACTTCGCTGTTGCTGAAGGAGTGGGCTTCCATGATCGAACATTTTTGGAAGGATAAGTACCCAGCCGGGATTACGGCGGAAATCAATCCTGACGAATTCCCCAATATCCAGGCGGTACTCAAGCAATCCTGCCAACGCTTTGCCGATAAACCGGCCTTTAGCAACCTGGGCAAGACTATCACTTATGGCGAGCTGTATGCGCTGTCGGGGGCGTTTGCCGCCTGGCTGCAACAGCATACCGACCTCAAGCCGGGTGACCGCATTGCCGTGCAGCTGCCCAACGTCCTGCAATACCCGGTGGCGGTGTTCGGTGCCATACGTGCCGGGCTGATCGTGGTCAACACCAACCCGCTGTACACCGCGCGCGAGATGGAACACCAGTTCAACGACTCCGGTGCCAAGGCCCTGGTGTGCCTGGCCAACATGGCCCACCTGGCCGAGAAGGTGGTGCCCAAGACCCAGGTCCGGCATGTCATCGTCACCGAAGTGGCCGACCTGCTGCCGCCACTCAAGCGCCTGCTGATCAACAGCGTGATCAAGTACGTGAAGAAGATGGTACCGGCCTACCACCTGCCGCGTGCCGTACGCTTCAACGACGCGCTGGCGCTGGGCAAAGGGCAGCCGGTGACCGAGGCCAACCCGCAGGCCAACGACGTGGCGGTGCTGCAGTACACCGGCGGCACCACCGGCGTGGCCAAGGGCGCGATGCTCACCCACCGCAACCTGGTGGCCAACATGCTGCAGTGCCGGGCACTGATGGGCGCTAACCTGCACGAAGGTTGCGAAATCCTCATCACCCCGTTGCCGCTGTACCACATCTACGCCTTTACCTTCCATTGCATGGCAATGATGCTGATCGGCAACCACAACGTGCTGATCAGCAACCCGCGTGACCTGCCGGCGATGGTCAAGGAGCTGGGCAAGTGGAAGTTCAGTGGCTTCGTCGGCCTCAACACCCTGTTCGTTGCCCTGTGTAACAACGAGGCCTTCCGCGCCCTGGATTTCTCCGCGCTGAAAATTACCCTGTCCGGCGGCATGGCCCTGCAACTGAGCGTGGCCGAGCGCTGGAAGGCCGTCACCGGTTGCGCCATCTGCGAAGGCTACGGCATGACCGAGACCAGCCCGGTGGCCGCGGTGAACCCGTCGGAGGCCAACCAGGTCGGCACCATCGGTATCCCGGTACCCTCGACCCTGTGCAAGGTGATCGATGACGCGGGCAACGAACTGCCGTTGGGCGAGGTGGGCGAGCTGTGCATCAAGGGCCCGCAGGTGATGAAGGGCTACTGGCAGCGCGAGGACGCCACGGCCGAGATCCTCGACAGCGAGGGCTGGCTGAAGACCGGCGATATCGCCGTGATCCAGCCGGACGGCTACATGCGCATCGTCGACCGCAAGAAGGACATGATCCTGGTCTCGGGCTTCAACGTGTACCCCAACGAACTGGAAGACGTGCTGGCGGCCCTGCCGGGCGTATTGCAGTGTGCGGCCATCGGGGTGCCGGACGAGAAGTCGGGCGAGGTGATCAAGGTGTTCATCGTGGTCAAGCCGGGCATGACCGTGACCAAGGAGCAGGTGATGGAGCACATGCGCGCCAACGTTACCGGCTACAAGGTGCCACGCCAGATCGAGTTCCGCGACGCGCTGCCGACCACCAACGTGGGCAAGATCCTGCGCCGTGAGCTGCGTGATGAAGAGCTGAAGAAGCAGGGCCTGAAGAAGATCGCCTGATCGATCTTGCTGAGCTCTTCGCGGGCACGCCCGCTCCCACAGGTATTGCGCCGAGTCAGAGGGCTGCGTGGTACCTGTGGGAGCGGGCGTGCCCGCGAGTGCTTCAGCGCAGCTTTTCCAGCATCTGGTAGTACCACATCCCCGCCGCCAACAACGGGTTCCCCAGCAAGTCGCCCATTGGCACCCGCACATGCCGGCACTGGGCAAAGGTGTCGAACTTCTCCAGCGTCCCGGTCAACGCCTCGGCCATGATCTCGCCCATGATGTGGCTGGTGGCAATGCCGTGCCCCGAATAGCCCTGGCAATACCACACGTTGTCCGACAGCTTGCCCAGCTGCGGGATGCGGTTGACCACGATGCCCATCGCGCAGCTCCACTGGAACTCGATCGGCACGCCCTTCAATGCCGGGAAGGTGCGTTCGATGCATGGGCGCAGTTCGCCTGCGATATCGCGTGAGTCACGGCCGGAATAGTTGGCACCGCCGCCGAACAGCAGGCGCTTGTCGGCGGTCAGGCGGTAGTAGTCGAGGACGAAGCGGCAGTCGTAGACCGCCAGGTCCTGCGGGTTGATCTGCTCGGCCAGCTGCCCCAGCGGTGCGGTGGTGACGATGCCGCCCATGGCCGGGAATATCTTGCCCTTGAGCTGGCGTTGCTCCAGCTTGTGATACACATCGCCGGCCAGCATCACCTGGCGCGCCTCGACCCGACCGTGGGCAGTGACCACCGCCGGGCGCGGGCCGTGGACGATGTCCAGCACCTCGGAGTTCTCGAAGATCAGCGCCCCCAGGCCATGGGCGGCGCGGGCTTCGCCCAGGCACAGGTTGAGCGGGTGCAGGTGCAGGTTGCGCAGGTTCTTCAGTGCACCCAGGTACAGCGGGCTTTGCAGGTGCTCGGCCACGCCGTTGCGGTCCAGCAACTGCACCTGCTCGCCCATGCCGCGGCGCCGGGCCTCGGCCTCGAATGCGCGCAGCTCGTCCATGTGCGAAGGTTTCATCGCTGCATGCAGATGGCCGCGCTTGAGGTCGCAGTCGATGCCGTAGCGCGCCACGCGTTGTTCGATCAATTGGTGCCCGCGCCAGCGCAGGTGCCAGATGAAATCGTCGACTTCGGCCCCCAGGCGGTTGCGCATCTGCGTGCGCATGGCTTCGTCGCCCGACAGGCTGCCGGTGACCTGGCCGCCATTGCGGCCGCTGGCGCCCCAGCCAATGCGGTTGGTTTCGACGATGGCCACCTTCAGGCCGCGCTCGGCCAGTTCCACTGCCGTGGCCACGCCGGTGAAGCCGCCGCCGATGATCGCCACGTCCACCTGCACGGTACCTTTTAGCTGTGGGTACGCGGTGTGGTCGTTGAGGGTGGCGCTGTAGTAGGACGGCGCGCGCTGCGCCGGGCCTTGGTTCAATGCTGCATTCATGGGTGTTCCTTGTTATTCGGGGGCTCAGGCCTGGTGCAGGTACCAGCGCCAGTCCTGTTCGCTGACTTCGGCCATGAACTGGCGGTACTCGGCGCGCTTGACCTTCAGGTACACGCCGAGGAACGGCTCGCCAAAGGCTTCACGGGCCCAATTGGAGTGCTGCAGGGCGTCGAGCGCGGTCAGCCAGTCGGTGGGCAGGTGTTCGCTGGCCTGGGCATAGCCGTTGCCTTCCACCGGCGCACCAGGGTCAAGCTGTTCGCGGATACCGCGGTGGCTGGCGGCGAGAATCGCCGCCGCCGCCAGGTACGGGTTGGCGTCGGCGCCACAGATGCGGTGCTCCACATGCCGGCTGTTGGCCGGGCCGCCCGGTACGCGCAGGCTCACGGTGCGGTTGTCCACCCCCCAGGTGGGCGCCAGCGGCGCGTAGCTGTTGGCCTGGAAGCGGCGGAACGAGTTGGCATTGGGGCAGAACAGCAGCAGCGAGTCGTGCAGGTGGCGCAACATGCCGGCCACGGCCTGGCGCAGCAGCGGGGTGCCGGCCTTGTCGTCGCTGGCGAACAGGTTGTTGCCGGCGTCGTCGGCCAGGCTCAGGTGCATGTGCATGCCGGTGCCGGCCAGGTGGGCGAATGGCTTGGCCATGAAGCAGGCCTGCATGCCGTGGGCATGGGCCACACCTTTTACCAGGCGTTTGTAGCGCACGGCCTGGTCCATCGCCTGCAGCGCGTCGCCGTGCTCGAGGGTGATTTCCACCTGGCCGGGGGCATATTCCGAAATCGCCGTGCGGGCTGGTATGCCCTGGGCCTTGCAGGCGGCGTAGAGGTCGGCGAGGAACGGCTCGATCTGCTCCAGTTCGCGCAGGCCATAGACCTGGGTGCTGCGTGGGCGGCCGCCATCGTTGTCCAGCGCCGGTTGCGGGCGGCCCAAAGCGTCACGCTGCTGGTCGAGCAGGTAGAACTCCAGTTCGCAGGCCATCACCGGGTGGTAGCCGTCGGCCTTCAGCGCATCGATGGTGCGCAGCAGCACGTGGCGTGGGTCGGCGATACTGGCCGGCAGGCCTTCGCTCGGGTGCATGCTCACCTGTACCGCGGCAGTCGGCACCCGCCGCCAGGGCAGGCGTACCAGGCTGCCTTCCAATGGGTAGGCGCGGCAGTCGATATCGCCCACGTCCCACACCAGCCCGGAGTTTTCCACATCGTCGCCGTTGAGGGTCAGGCCAAGGATGGTGCTGGGCAGCGGCCGGCCGCTCTGGTACACGGCCAGCAGTTCGTCGCGGTGCAGCAGCTTGCCGCGCGGTACGCCGTTGGCGTCGAGGATGAACAGTTCGAACAGCTCGATATCGGGGTTGTCGGCCAGGAAACGCCTGGCTTGCTCTACAGGTGCAAAGTGCATGATGGATTCGCTCATGGGCGCACGGGGCCACCGCACAGGCAGGCGGCCCAGTCGAGTCAAACGGCCGGACCAAGTCCGGGTTCGGTCATGAAGGCGTGCGCGAGCAATCCGGTGGGCGGGCGTGACGGCAGTGCCACAGGGCCCAGAAGGCGAGGATGATGTGGACCAGCGGATTTTCGCCGGCACGGCGCCGGGCCTTCGGGAGCGAAGGGCGGGGCGAGGGTGGGGCGATGGGCTGGACGGGAGTCATGCCTCGGATACTCACATGCAGGCTAAGGTTGATTAAAGCAGTGAATGGCAACCTTTACGTCGCGGTTGGCTAAACATATGTGCTGTTGCAACTGGCCTCTTCGCGGGTGAACCCGCTCCCACAGGATCGCATCAAGGCTGAGGCCTGTGGGGTACCTGTGGGAGCGGGTTTACCCGCGAAGAGGCCGGCACAGGCAGCAGAAAACCAGCAAATCTGCGACAATCGCGCATCCTTCGAATGCCGATCATGAAAAAGCAGGCTCACCTGCATCACTAAAAAGCCCCATGACTGACCACGCCATCGACAAACTGCTGCAAAACCTCGACCACGCCATGATCGCCGACCGCCATCGCCTGCGCCGGCAATTGCACGACCTGCGCAAGCGCCCCGATGAGGCGAAGCTGGCGCAGTGGGTGGACAAGGTCCAGGCCTCCTGCGCCCAGGTCACCGCGCGCCAGCAGAGCGTGCCCACCGTGCGCTACGACGACAACCTGCCGATCGCCGCCAAGCGTGACGAAATCAAGAGGGCCCTGGCCGAACACCAGGTGCTGGTGATCGCCGGCGAAACCGGTTCGGGCAAGACCACCCAGTTGCCGAAGATCTGCCTGGAACTCGGCCGAGGCAGCCATGGCATGATCGCCCACACCCAGCCACGCCGCATCGCCGCGCGCAGTGTGGCGGCGCGGGTCGCCGAAGAGCTGGGCACGCCGCTGGGCGGGCTGGTCGGCTACCAGGTGCGCTTCGAGGACCAGAGCGACGCCAACACCCTGGTCAAGCTGATGACCGACGGTATCCTGCTGGCCGAAACCCAGCACGACCGCTTTCTCGAACGCTACGACACGATCATCGTCGACGAAGCCCACGAACGCAGCCTGAACATCGATTTCCTGCTCGGCTACCTGAAGACCCTGCTGCACCGCCGCCCCGACCTGAAGCTGATCATCACCTCGGCGACCATCGACCTGGAGCGTTTCTCCCAACACTTCGACGGTGCGCCGATCATCGAAGTATCCGGGCGCACCTTCCCGGTGGAAACCTGGTACCGCCCGCTGACCAGCGAGCAGGACGAAGAAGGCAACCAGATCGAGGACGACCTCACCGTCGACCAGGCCATCCTCGCCACCCTGGACGAGCTGGCGCAGCACGAGCGCAGCGTCGGCAAGGGGCCGGGCGATGTGCTGATCTTCCTGCCGGGCGAGCGGGAAATTCGCGATGCCGCCGAGATCCTGCGCAAGGCGCAACTGCGCCACACCGAGATCCTGCCGCTGTACGCGCGGCTGTCGCCGGCCGAACAGCAGCGCATCTTCCAGCCGCACAGCGGGCGCCGCGTGGTGTTGGCCACCAACGTCGCGGAAACCTCGCTGACCGTGCCGGGCATCCGTTACGTGATCGACACCGGCACTGCCCGCATCAGCCGCTACAGCTACCGCGCCAAGGTCCAGCGCCTGCCCATCGAGGCCGTGTCGCAGGCCAGTGCCAACCAGCGTAAAGGCCGCTGCGGGCGGGTCGAGCCGGGCATCTGCGTGCGCCTGTACAGCGAAGAGGATTTCAACAGCCGGCCGGCGTTCACCGACCCGGAGATCCTGCGCACCAACCTGGCGGCGGTGATCCTGCAGATGCTCCACCTGCGCCTCGGAGCGATCGATGCCTTCCCGTTCATCGAGCCGCCGGATGGCAAGGCCATCAGCGATGGTTTCAACCTGCTGCAGGAGTTGTCGGCGGTCAATCGCGAAAACCAGCTGACCCCGATCGGCCGCCAGTTGGCGCGCCTGCCGATCGACCCGCGGCTGGGCCGCATGCTGCTCGAAGGCGCGCGCCTGGGCAGCCTGCAGGAAGTGCTGATCGTCACCAGTGCGCTGTCGGTGCAGGACCCGCGCGAACGCCCGCCGGAGCGCCAGCAGGCCGCCGACCAGGCGCACGCGCAATGGAAGGACGTCGACTCCGATTTCGCGGCGCTGGTCAACCTCTGGCGCGGTTTCGAAGAGCAGCGCCAGGCACTGACCGCCAACCCGCTGCGCAACTGGTGCCGCAAGAACTTCCTCAATTACCTGCGCCTGCGCGAGTGGCGCGATGCCCATCGCCAGCTGGCGCTGATCTGCCGCGACCTGCAGTTGACGGTGAACAAGGAGCCGTCCGACTACCAAAAGATGCACAAGGCCATTCTCAGCGGGCTGCTCAGCCAGATCGGCCAGAAGACCGAAGAGGGCGACTACCAGGGGGCCCGTCAGCGGCGCTTCTGGGTGCACCCGTCCTCGGGCCTGGGGCGCAAGCGCCCGCAGTGGGTGATGGCTGCCGAACTGGTCGAGACCACCAAGCTGTACGCGCGCATGGTGGCCAAGATCGAACCGGACTGGATCGAGCCGCTGGCCGGCCACCTGGTCAAGAAGAACCACTTCGAACCGCACTGGGAGAAGAAGCGCGGGCAGGTGGTGGCCTACGAGCAGATCACCCTGTACGGCCTGATCCTGGTCGGCCGCCGGCCGGTGCATTTCGGCCCGATCGACCCGGTCACCTCGCGCGAGCTGTTCATCCGCGAAGGCCTGGTCGGCGGCGAAATCCAGTCGCGGGCCAAGTGCCTGGCGGCCAACAAGCGCCTGCTCGAACAGCTCGACGAACTGGAGGCCAAGGCGCGCCGCCGCGACATCCTCGCCGACGAAGAAACCCTGTACGCCTTCTACGAAGCGCGCCTGCCAGCGGAAATCCACCAGACCGCGACCTTCGACAGCTGGTACCGCATGGGCAGCCAGAAGGACGCCAACCTGCTGATCATGCGCGAGGAAGACGTGCTGGCCCGCGAGGCCAGTGAAGTGACCGCCGCGCAATATCCCGACAGCCTGCAGCTGGGTGACCTGCGCCTGCCGCTGAGCTACCACTTCGAGCCCGGCCATCCCCGCGATGGCGTTACCGTGCGGGTGCCGGCACCGCTGCTGCCGAGCCTGCCGGGCGAGCGCCTGGAGTGGCTGGTGCTGGGCCTGCTGGAAGCCAAGTGCGTGGCGCTGGTGCGCAACCTGCCCAAGGCCCTGCGCAAGAACTTCGTGCCGGTGCCGGATTTCGTCAAGGCCTCGCTGGCGCGCATGGCCTTCGGCCACGGGGCGCTGCCGCAGGCCCTGGGCCAGGAGCTGCTGCGCATGACCGGTGCGCGGGTGCCCGACGAGGCCTGGGACGAGTCGGTCAACCTGGTCGAAGGCCATTTGCGCATGAACATCGAGGTGGTCGATGGGCAGGGCAAGTTCCTTGGCGAAGGCCGCGACCTGGCCGAGCTGACCGCACGCTTTGCCGCCGCCAGCCAGGCTGCGCTGGCCGTGCCGCGCGACGCCAGCAGCGAACAGCCGGTGCAGGCCAAGGCCTTCAGCGAAGTGAAGCAGACCGCCCAGCAGAACATCGCTGGCCTGTCGATGACCGTATACCCGGCGTTGGTGGAAGATAACGGCAGCGTGCGCGAAGGGCGTTTCTCGACCCAGGCCGAAGCCGAGTTCCAGCACCGCCGCGCCTTGCAACGCCTGTTGCTGCAGCAGTTGGCCGAGCCGGCCAAGTATTTGCGTGGCAAGCTGCCGGGGCTGACCGAACTGGGCTTGCTGTACCGCGATATGGGCCGCGTCGAGGCATTGGTCGAGGATATTCTGCTGGCCAGCCTGGACAGCTGCATCCTCGACGGCGAACAAGCGCTGCCGCGCGACGGTGCCGCATTGGCCGGGCTGGCGGAGCGCAAGCGCGGCAGCTGGGCCGAGCATGCCGAGCGCCTGGCCCGGCAAACCCTGGAAGTGCTGAAGCTGTGGCACGGCTTGCAGAAGCGTTTCAAGGGCAAGATCGACCTGAGCCAGGCGGTGGCGCTGAACGACATCAAGCAGCAGCTGGGCAACCTGGTGTACCCGGGCTTCGTGCGCGAAACCCCCGGTGCCTGGTTCAAGGAACTGCCACGCTACCTCAAGGCGGTGGAGCTGCGCCTGGAGAAGCTCGGCGCGCAGGTACAGAAGGACCGGGTGTGGAGCGCCGAGCTGGGCAACCTGTGGGCGCAGTACAAGGCGCGTGCCGACAAGCATGCCCAGGAAGGCAAGCGCGATGAGCAACTGACCCTCTACCGCTGGTGGCTGGAAGAATATCGGGTATCGCTGTTTGCCCAGCAGTTGGGGACCAAGGTGCCGATTTCTGACAAACGTTTGAGCAAACAGTGGAGCCAGGTGGAGGGCTAAACTTCCCTGTTTGTGGCACTATTAGGGCAATTTGGGGTCGCGTTGCGACCCTTCGCGGGCGAGCCCGCTCCCACAGGCGCAGCGCACGAGGGAGCAGCCTTGCCTTTGAGTTGGCACTAAAGTGCCATTAACTTGCCATATTCCAGCCAGCGCCCCGTGGCGATGGCCTTTGACCAGAGGAACGACCGTGCATAACGTCGTGATCAGCGGCACCGGCCTGTACACCCCGGCCCAGAGCATTTCCAACGAAGAACTGGTAGCCTCCTTCAACACCTGGGCGCAGCAGTTCAACCAGGACAACGCCGCGGCCATCGAGCGCGGCGAGATCGAAGCCGCGCCATTGTCCGACGCCGCCTTCATCGAAAAGGCTTCCGGCATCAAGAGCCGCTTCGTCATGGACAAGGCCGGCATCCTCGACCCGCAGCGCATGAAGCCACGCCTGCCAGAGCGCTCCAACGACGAGCCGTCGGTGCTCTGTGAAATGGCCGTGGCCGCTGCCCGCCAGGCGCTGGAGCGCGCCGGCCGCAGCGCGGCCGACGTCGACGGAGTGATCGTCGCCTGCTCCAACCTGCAGCGGCCATACCCGGCGATCGCCATCGAAGTGCAACAGGCACTGGGCATCCAGGGTTTTGCCTTCGACATGAACGTGGCCTGCTCATCGGCCACCTTCGGCATCCAGACCGCTGCCAACAGCGTGGCCCTGGGCCAGGCCCGTGCGGTGCTGATGGTCAACCCGGAGGTGTGCACCGGGCACCTGAACTTCCGTGACCGCGACAGCCACTTCATTTTTGGCGATGCCGCCACCGCGGTACTGCTCGAGCGTGCCGACAAGGCGACCTCGGCGCACCAGTTCGAGATTGTCAGCAGCAAGCTGTGGACCGAGTTCTCCAACAACATCCGCAACAACTTCGGCTTCCTCAACCGCGCGGCGGAAGAAGGCGAAGGTGCAGCGGACAAACTGTTCATCCAGGAAGGTCGCAAGGTGTTCCGCGAAGTGTGCCCCAAGGTGGCCGAGCTGATCGGTGAGCACCTGCAGGAAAACGGGCTGCAGCCGAGCGATGTGAAGCGTTTCTGGCTGCACCAGGCCAACCTCAGCATGAACCAGCTGATCGTCAAGAAGCTGCTGGGGCGTGAAGTGGCCGAGGAAGATGCACCGGTGATTCTCGACCGTTATGCCAACACCAGCTCGGCGGGCTCGGTGATTGCCTTCCACCTGTACCAGGATGACCTGGCCAAGGGTTCGCTTGGCGTGTTGAGCTCGTTTGGTGCGGGATATTCAATTGGCAGCGTGATCCTGCGCAAGCGCTGATTCATCGGGCGCCCGTTCCGGCCTCTTCGCGGGTAAACCCGCTCCCACAGGTTCGGCACAGCTTTTGAGCACTGCACGGTACCTGTGGGAGCGGGTTTACCCGCGAAGAGGCCGGCGCATTTCTGCCAGGCAAAAAAACGGGAAACGCCGGATGGGGTCGGCATTTCCCGCTTCAGGTGAAGCGCAAGTGGTGGTGCTTAGAACTTGGCTTCCAGGTCGACCTGCAGGGTATCGACATCGGCATCGCTGTTGGGCAACTGCGACAGGTCGGTCTTGGCCATCAGGTAGGCAGCGCCCAGCGAGAAGTTCTTGTCGATTTCATAGCCGACCTTGAACTTGTGCCCGCGCGAACCGGTAAAGCCGTTGCCAAAGTCCGAGTCGGTGAACAGGCTGACCACGGCGTTACGCTGCACGTCGCGGTAGTTGTAGTCCAGGCTCCAGGCGCCAACCTTGGTTTTCAGGCCTGCCAGCCAGGCCTGGTCTTCGCCATCGGTGCTTTCGGTGTTCTTCACATACTGGCCGTAAGCCGACAGCGGGATGGCAAAGCCGGTGAAGTCCAGCTGGCCAAAGCCTTCCACCAGGTTGAACTCGTTGGTGGTGTTGCCGAACGACTGCAGGATGGTGGCTTCCTTGTCGTTGTCGTAGCCATAGATACTGGCACCTACGGTCAGCTTGAGCGCGTCTGCCGGGGCGAACTTGGCGCCCAGCTGGCCGTGATAGACCTGTGCGTCATGCTTGTACTGCACACCGTCGCCATCGACGTTGTCCTTGAGCGTGTACTGGCCGGCGCTGGCGAACACTTCGGCGCCGCCCAGGTCGGTCTTGTAGGTAGCGGCCACGCCTTCCGGGTTGATGTCGCTATCCCAGATGATGTCGCCCATGCTCACCCACGGCTGGGCCATCTTGCCGCCAATCAGGTGCAGGTTGGGGACGGCGGTCGGGTGCCAGTCGAGGTAGGCCTGGTCGACCCACAGCGACTTCTTGTCGAAGTAGTTGTCGAAGCTCTGGTTGGTCGAGCGGCGGTCGGCGCTGCTGCCGGTGGCGATACGGATGCCCGCGTCCACCTGCGGGTTGATTTCACTGTAGAAGCCGACACGCGCACGCACGCGCTGGCGGTCCTGGTTGCCGCTGCTGCTGTTCGGGTCGTCGACGTTGACGTCTTCGTAACGCAGGCGCAAGTCACCCTTGACCTGGGTCTTGGCGGCCCATGCCACTTTCTGTTCAAAGGAGCTCATCCGGTCGGACTGAGCTTTCTGAGCGGCCTTTTCCTTGGTTTCCTGAGCCAGGTCTGCCTGCAGTTCGTTGTACTGCGCCTGGTTGATCGAGCCATTGGCGCGGAGCATTTCGAGCAGCTTGGCGTCGACAGCTGCACTGGCCGGAGTACTCAGAGCCAGCATCATGCCGGTGAGGCTCACTCCGGTAAGTGTAGAAACAAGACGCATAAGGTTCTCCCTGTTGAATAAGATGGGGGAGGCTCAGGCGCCCACCCCTGTATTGGCATGTCTTCGGAAAGGGCCTGAATAGACAGGTTCTGGGGTTCCGGAAAACAGGCGCAAGTATTGCGGGGGCGAATGACAGATTAATGTCGAATTAGTGGCACTGCGGTTAAGTAATTGAGAATAAAAGGATCGCCACGGCCTTGGTGAATTGAGTGGCGGGCCTTCCTTGGGGATACTGGGTACCTTGAAACAGCGAGTCGAAACCGTGACCAGCTTGTACAGCCTTGCTCATCTGCGTGACCTGCCGGCGGCTACCTGGGATGCCTTGGTGCCGCCCGGCCAACCGTTCCTGCGCCATGCGTTTCTCAGTGCCATGGAGGACAGCGGCAGCGTCGCGCGCAACACCGGCTGGGCCGCCGAGCACCTGGTGCTGGAGCGTGACGGGCAGGTGCGGGCGCTGCTGCCGGCGTACCGCAAGTGGCATTCGTTTGGCGAGTATGTGTTCGACCATGGTTGGGCCGATGCCTGTGAGCGGGCCGGCATCGCCTACTACCCCAAGTTGCTCGGTGCCGTGCCGTTCAGCCCGGTCAGCGGCCCGCGCCTGCTGGCCGCCGACCCTGCCGACGCCTTGCTGGTGCTGCAGGCGTTGCCGGAGTACCTGGGCAAGGGCGGGTTGTCCGGGGCACACATCAACTTCACCGACCCGCAGCTGGATGCGCAGGTGGCCGGGGTGCCGGGCTGGATGGAGCGGCTGGGTTGCCAGTTCCACTGGCGCAATCATGGCTACCGTGACTTCCAGGACTTCCTCGACAGCCTCAGCTCACGCAAGCGCAAGCAGATGCGCAAGGAGCGTGAGCAGGTAGCCGGGCAGGGCATCGATTTTCGCTGGTACCACGGCGCGGAGCTGGACCAGGCGCAGTGGGACTTCGTCTACCGCTGCTACGCCAACACCTACGCGGTGCGCCGGCGTGCGCCTTACCTGACGCGCGAGTTCTTCAGCTTGCTGGCCGAGCGCATGCCCGAGGCACTGCGCGTGGTGATGGCGCGGCAAGCCGGGCGGGACGTGGCGATGGCCTTGAGCCTGGTGGGCGGCGACAGCCTGTTCGGGCGTTACTGGGGCTGCCTGGACGAGTTCGACCGGCTGCATTTCGAGACCTGTTTCTACCAGGGCATGGACTTTGCCATTGCCGAGGGCCTGCAGCGCTTCGATGCCGGGGCACAGGGCGAGCACAAGCTGATACGCGGGTTCGAGCCGGTGCTGACGCGGTCGTGGCATTACCTGCTGCACCCGGGCCTGCGCCGGGCGGTGGGGGATTTCCTGGCGCAGGAGCGGGAAGGGGTGCGGGCCTATGCCGAGGAGGCCCGGGGGATGCTGCCCTATCGCCGGGACTGATCCATTCATATTGCCTGTGCCGGCCATTTCGCGGGTGAACCCGCTCCCACAGGTACTGCACAGACCGTGAAATTTGTGCGGTCCCTGTGGGAGCGGGTTTACCCGCGAAGAGGCCGGTGCAGGAGTCAGTCGACCCCGACAAAGCCCCCGGTCTGGTGATGCCACAAGCGGGCATACAGCCCTTGCTGCTCGAGCAGTTCACTGTGGCTGCCACTCTCGACAATCCGCCCCTTGTCCAGCACCACCAGCCGGTCCATCCGCGCGATGGTCGACAGCCGGTGGGCAATGGCGATCACCGTCTTGCCCTGCATCAGCGTCTCCAGGCTTTCCTGGATGGCGGCCTCGACTTCCGAGTCCAGCGCCGAGGTCGCTTCGTCCATGATCAGGATCGGTGCATTCTTCAACAGCACCCGGGCAATGGCGATGCGCTGGCGCTGCCCGCCCGACAGCTTGACCCCGCGCTCGCCCACGTGGGCATCGAAGCCGGTGCGGCCCAGTGCATCCGACAGCTGCGGGATGAACTCGTCAGCCCGCGCCCGGCGCACTGCTTCGAGCAGCTCGGCCTCGCTGGCACCCGGGTGGCCGTACAGCAGGTTGTCGCGAATCGAGCGGTGCAGCAGCGAGGTGTCCTGGGTGATCATGCCAATCTGCGCGCGCAGGCTGGCCTGGCTGACCTGGGCGATGTCCTGGCCGTCGATGAGGATGCGCCCGCCCTGCACGTCGTACAGCCGCAGCAGCAGGTTGACCAGGGTCGACTTGCCGGCCCCGGACGGGCCGATCAGGCCGATCTTCTCGCCCGGGCGAATGTCCAGGTTCAGCCCTTCGATCACGTTGGCCGCCTGGCCATAGTGGAAATCCACGTCATCGAAGCGTACCGCGCCGCGGCTGACCTTCAGCGCCGGTGCGTTGGGCGGGTCGGTGACGGTGACCGGCTGGGCGATGGTCTGCAGGCCGTCCTGGACCATGCCGATGTTCTCGAAGATGCCGTTGACCACCCACATGATCCAGCCCGACATGTTGACGATGCGGATCACCAGGCCGGTGGCCAGGGCGATGGCGCCGACCGTGATCAGCGACTGGCTCCACAACCACAGGGCCAGGCCTGTGGTGGTGACCACCAGCAGGCCGTTGAGGGTGGTGATGACCACGTCCATGCTGGTGACCACGCGCGCCGCCAGCTGGGTTTTCTCGGTCTGTTCGCTGATCGCTTCACGGGCGTATTGCTGTTCGTAGTCGGTGTGGGCGAACAGCTTGAGGGTGGCGATGTTGGTGTAGCCATCGACGATACGGCCCATCAGCTTGGAGCGCGCGTCGGAGGAAATCACCGAGCGTTCCTTCACCCTGGGCACGAAGTAGAACAGCGCGGCGATATAGCCGACGATCCATAGCAGCAGGGGCAGCATCAGGCGCCAGTCGGCCTCGGCGAACAGCACCAGCGAGGTGATGGCGTAGATCAGCACATGCCACAGCGCATCCACCGCCTGCACGGCGGAGTCACGCAGCGAGTTGCCGGTCTGCATGATGCGCTGGGCGATACGCCCGGCGAAGTCGCTCTGGAAGAAGTTCAGGCTCTGCTTGAGCACGTAGGTGTGGTTCTGCCAGCGGATCAGGCTGGTCATGCCGGGGGTGATGGTCTGGTGCACCAGCAGGTCGTGCAGGCCGAAGAACAACGGCCGCAGCAGCAGGATGACCACCAGCATCCAGATCAGCTCGCCACTGTGCTCACTGAAGAAGTTGGCGTTGGGCGTGCCCTGGGCCAGGTCGATGATGCGGCTGAGGTAGCTGAACATCGCCACCTCGATCAGCGAGGCGAACAGGCCGACCACCAGCAGGGCCAGGAAGCTCGGCCAGACCTGGCGCAGGTAATACAGGTAGAACGGCCATACCCGGCTGGGGGGCGCGTCGCTCGGCGCGTCGCGAAAAATGTCGATCAGTTGCTCGAAACGGCGGTACAGCATGGGTGACGACACTCCTGTTCCATCCGACCCCAGGCGGTTTCACGTCCCTGTGAAGCCTGTGGTCAGTCGATGCGTTTGGCCGACTTGATGTACACCGGGTCGGCCGGTACATCGCGCATGCCTTTCTTGATGGTGGTTGGCGAGTTGACGATCTGGTCGACCACTTCCATGCCCTTGGTCACCTTGCCGAACACGGCATAACCGGCGTCACGGCCCGGGTTGAGGAAGTCGTTGTCGGCGACGTTGATGAAGAACTGGCTGGTGGCCGAATTCGGGTCCGAGGTGCGCGCCATCGACAAGGTGCCGCGGGTGTTCTGCAGGCCGTTGCTGGCTTCGTTCCTGATCGGGTCCTTGGTGGGTTTCTGCACCATCTGCTCGGTGAACCCGCCGCCCTGGACCATGAAGCCCGGGATCACGCGGTGGAAGATGGTGTTGTTGTAGAAGCCGCTGTCGACATAGCTGAGGAAGTTCTTGGTACTGATCGGCGCCTTCTCGGCATTCAGCTCGATTTCCACCTGGCCGAAGCTGGTGTCCAGCACTACGTGCGGGGTCTTGTCGGAGGCCATGACGCTGGTGGCAAAGGCGACCGAGCAGGCGGTGAGCAGAAGTTTTTTCAGCATGGGCTCAAAGATCCTTGAGAGGTGGAAGCGGCTGCAAGGAATTGCAGCAGGGTCTGGTTGAAGACCTCGGGTTGGTCGAGGGGCGTAGCGTGCCGGGAATCGTCGATGACCACCAGCCTGGCGTGGGGCATCAGGGCGACATAGCGTTGTTTCAGTTGTATCGGCGTGTAATCGTGGTCGGCGGCGATTACCAGGGTAGGACAGTGAATCTGCCCGACGCGTTCCTGCACGCCCCAGTCGACGATGGCGTCGAAGCTCTTGAGGTAGGCGCGTTTGTCGTTGCGTGCCCAGCGCTGGGCCATTTCCTGGCGCAGGCCGGCCTGCTCGGGCTTGGGGAACAGCCGTTCGGCCAGGCCCTTGCCGACGGTTTCGACACTGAGCAGGCGCGCCAGGCCCCAGCGCTTCAACCACCAGGCCCAGTCACTGCGGGTGCGGCGCTTGACCTCGGGGGCGCTGTTGACGATGCACAGGCTGCGCAGCCATTGCGGATGGTCCACGGCGAACTGGAAGCCGACCATGCCGCCCATGGACAGGCCGACGAAGTGCACCGGGCCGGTATCCAGGTGTTCGAGCAGGGCCAGCAGGTCGGCACTGAAGGTGGCGATCTGGTAACCGTCGCGGGGCTTGTCGGAGCGGCCATGGCCGCGAATGTCCATCAGAATGACCTGGTAGTGGCGGCTGAGCGCCGGCACCTGCATCTCCCAGTCCTGGCAGCTGGAGCCCAGGCCATGCAACAGCACCAGCGGTTGGCCTTGGCCATAGACTTCGTAATGCAGTGCGCATCCTTCGTGTTCGAAATAGGCCATGGGCGCGGTCCTCTCAGGCTTGTGCGGGGGCTGCGAAGGGCACGTCCAGTGGCGCGGTGTCGAAATTGCGCAGCAGGTCGATGAGAATCTGCGTCGCCGGGCCCAGGGTCTTCTCTTTGCTGGAATAAAGGTAGAACAGTGGGTGGCGGCTGCCACCCTGGTCCAGTGGCAACGGCTTGAGCACGCCTTCGCGCAGCTCGCGCTCGATCATGTGCCGGGGCAGCCAGGCAAAGCCCAGGCCGCTGCTGACGAAGGTGGCGGCGGTGCCCAGGCTGCCGACCGTCCAGCGCTGCTCGGCACCGAGCCAGCCGACGTCGCGCGGCTGGGCGCGGCCGGAGTCGCGGATCACCACCTGCAACTGGCTTTCCAGGTCCTGGAAGGTGAGTTCGCGGCCCAGGCGGTGCAGGCTGTGTTCCGGGTGGGCGACGGCGACGAACTCTACTGCGCTCAGTTCGGCACCCAGGTAGCCGCCGATGCTGTAGCTGCTGATGGCCAGGTCGGCGATGCCTTCGTGCATCACTTCCTCCACCCCAGACAGTACTTCTTCACGCAGGCGCACCCGGCAGCCACGGCTCTGCGGCATGAACGCGGCCAGGGCGCGCACCAAGCGGGCGCTGGGGTAGGCGGCATCGACCACCAGGCGCACCTCGGCCTCCCAGCCCTGTTCCATGTGGTGGGCGAGGTCTTCGAGCTGGCTGGCCTGCTTGACCAGGTGGCGCGAGCGGCGCAGCAGCACATTGCCGGCCTCGGTGAGCACGGCCTTGCGGCCATCGATACGCAGCAGCGGCACGCCCAGTTGCTCCTGCATGCGCGCCACGGTGTAGCTGACCGACGACTGTGAGCGGTGCAGTGCCTCGGCGGCCTGGGCAAACCCGCCGTGATCGACCACTGCCTGCAGGGTTCGCCACTGGTCAAGGGTTACGCGCGGCGCTTTCATGTTTCGCTCCTGTTGTCCTAAGCTGCGCTCTTTCAAGGAGAGCGGCCCATGAAGAAATGTTGTGCGGCAATACTGATGTGCCTGCCCCTCGGGGCCATGGCTTATCCCATCGATGTGGAGAAGGAACTGACCGGGGTCAAGCTCGACTACACCGCCTACGACACGGCTTACGACATTGGCGCCATCACCCTGAACAACTATGGGCAGGTGCCGGCTGCATGCAAGGTCACCTTTCGCAACGGCCCCGAGGCACCGCGGGTACGGCGGGTGAATGTACCGGCCGGTAAAAGTGTCGATGTCACTGCGAAGTTCAACCGGCAGATCATCAAACTGCGGATCGCCCTGAGCTGTAGCGCGGAATAAACTGATAAATCGATTGATTGCACCCACTTTTTACGCTTTTTTATCGATAGGTCAAGCCTTAATCTCACCTCCATCGAATCGCAACCCTTTTTGCCGATGGAGGCACCCCATGTCCCGCGTACTGATCATCGAAAGCAGCGCCCGCCAGCAGGATTCCGTTTCCCGCCAGCTGACCCGTGATTTCATCCAGCAGTGGCAGGCCGCCCACCCGGCCGACCAGATCAGCGTGCGTGACCTGGCGGTGAACCCGGTGCCGCACCTGGACGCCAACCTGCTGGGTGGCTGGATGAAGCCCGAAGAGCAGCGCAGCGCCGCCGAGCTGGAGGCCCTGGCCCGCTCCAACGAGCTGACCGATGAACTGCTCGCTGCCGACGTGCTGGTGATGGCTGCGCCGATGTACAACTTCACCATTCCCAGCACGCTCAAGGCCTGGCTGGACCACGTGCTGCGTGCCGGCATCACCTTCAAGTACACCCCCACCGGCCCACAGGGCTTGCTGACTGGCAAGCGTGCCATTGTCCTGACGGCCCGTGGCGGTATCCACGCCGGCGCCAGCAGCGACCACCAGGAACCGTACCTGCGCCAGGTCATGGCCTTCATCGGCATTCACGATGTCGACTTCATCCACGCAGAAGGCCTGAACATGAGCGGCGAGTTCCACGAGAAAGGCGTGAACCAGGCCAAGGCCAGGCTGGCAGCAGTGGCCTGAGGCGCAACGAATTCCCAACCCTGACACCTGGTTTTGCTCCTTTGGGTGTACCTGCCCGGCCATTGGCCGGGCTTTTTTATGTCTGTGTACATGCGCTCTGCTGTGGTTCTGTGTAGGAGCGGCCTTGCGTCGCGAAAGGGCTGCGAAGCAGCCCCGGCGATTTGTGCTGCTGTGCTGAGATCCTGGGGCTGCTTCGCACCCCTTTCGCGACACAAGGCCGCTCCTACAAAGGCCGCGTGCGCTGCCGTCCTTACATTCCTCATGGTTGAACTCATCCCCCGCAACCCGCTAAGGTCGCGCCCTTGATCCCCGAGAGGCACCCATGGGCTACCTGATTATCGTCGCGCTGATCCAGGCGTTTTCCTTCAGCCTGATCGGCGAGTACCTGGCCGGGCACGTCGACAGCTACTTCGCCGTGCTCGCGCGCGTGGTGCTGGCTGGCCTGGTGTTTCTGCCACTGACCCGCTGGCGCCAGGTCGAACCGCGCTTCATGCGCTCGATGCTGCTGATCGGCGCGCTGCAGTACGGCATTACCTACGTCTGCCTGTACCTCAGCTTCCGCGTTCTCAGCGTGCCGGAGGTGCTGCTGTTCACCATCCTCACGCCATTGCACGTGACCCTGATCGAAGATGCCATGAACCGCCGCTTCAACCCGTGGGCCCTGGTGGCTGCGCTGGTGGCGGTGGCCGGTGCTGCGGTGATCCGTTTCGACACCATCAGCGGCGAGTTCTTCATCGGCTTCCTGCTGCTGCAACTGGCCAACTTCACCTACGCCGCCGGCCAGGTGCTGTATCGCCACCTGGTCGCACGCCACCCCAGCGACCTGCCGCACTACAAGCGCTTTGGCTACTTCTACCTGGGCGCGCTGATGGTGGTGTTGCCAGCCTTCCTGCTGTTCGGCAACGCCCAGCACCTGCCGAGCACCAACGTGCAATGGCTGGTGTTGCTGTTCCTCGGCCTGTGCCCGACAGCGCTGGGGCTGTACTGGTGGAACAAGGGCGCCTGCCTGGTTTCCGGCGCGACGCTGGCGGTGATGAACAACCTGCATGTGCCGGTAGGCTTGCTGCTGAACCTGCTGATCTGGAACCAGCACGAGCCATTGGGCCGGCTGTTGCTCGGCGGGGCGGTGATCTTGGCGTCGGTGTGGATGAGCCGCCTGGGTAGCCTGCCGTTATCGGGCAAGGCATGGCGCAGCTAGCTATGACGCGTTCGTTACTGAACGCGAAAGCCGTCGGTGGCTACCCGATAATCAAAAAAATAAAAGCGGGAGACCGGCGTGAAGTTAGAAACGCGAAGTATCGAATTTGTCCCACACGCTGAGCGTTATGGTACGCCTAAACGATTGTTCACCATCTGGTTCAGCTCCAACTTCCAGATAACCGCCCTGATGGTCGGCACCTTGGGCGTCGCCTCGGGGCTGAGCCTGGGCTGGACCTTGCTCGGCCTGTTGGTCGGCAACCTGATCGGCACCGTGTTCATGGCCGCGCACTCCGCCCAGGGCCCGCACCTGGGCGTGCCACAGATGATCCAGAGCCGGGCCCAGTTCGGCGTCCATGGTGCGGCGCTTCCGCTGTTGGTGATGGTCACCGCCGCAGTCCTGTTCCTCGCCGCAAGCGGCGTGCTGATGCGCAATGCCCTGCAGGCCCTGGTGCCGATGAGCGATGACCAGGCCATCGTGGTGGTCGGGGTACTGACCTTTGTCATCGGCTTTGTCGGCTACGAACTCATCCACCGCCTGGGGGCGTGGATGAGCCTGTTGTCCACGCTGGTGTTTGCCGGCGCCCTGGTGCTGATCCTGCTGCACCCTGGCGACATGGCAACCACGACGGCGGTGAGTACCGGCTTTTCGTTCACCGCGTTCAACCTGATCGTGGCCCAGTCGGCCTCGTGGACGCTGGGCTATGGCCCCTATGTGGCCGACTACTCGCGCTACCTCCCGGCCAACGTCAACCCACGCGCCACGTTCTGGGCCACCTACTGCGGTTGTGCGCTGGGCTCCTTCGCCATGATGGCACTGGGCGCGCTGGTGGCCGTGGAACTGCCCTCGGCCCTGGGCCATGACCCGGCCACAGCCATCGCCGCCTTGTTTGGCCCGTGGGCGCCGTTGGCGCTGGCAGTGATTGCGCTGGGGGTGATCCAGTACAACGTCCTGTGCCTGTACAGCGCCTACATGTCGTCGGTCACGATCTTTGGCGCGTTCAAGACCATCCGCCGCGTGACTGCGACGGCCAAGGCCTTGGTAATGGCTGGCCTGACCGCAGCGGCAACGGTGATCGCCATCGCCACCCAGTACAATTTCGATACGTTCTTTGCCGACATCCTGATCGGTCAGCTGTACCTGCTGATCCCATGGAGCGCGATCAACCTGGTGGATTACTACTGGGTGTGCCGTGGCCACTATGATGTGGGGGCGCTGTATGACGCCAAGGGACGTTACGGCTGCTTCAATCGTCGGAGCCTGGCGGTGTATGCGGTGTCGATCATCGGTACCATCCCGTTCATGAAGCTGTCGTTCTATACGGGCTTTGTGGCTGAGTGGCTGGGGGCGGACATTAGCTGGGCGATGGGCTTGATCCTGGCTGGGGCGTTGTATTGCATGGTCCATGGTCGTGAGAACAAGCCATTGTTGGCAACAAGGAATGCGCTTCCCTGATGCGGCCTTGAAAAGGGCAGGGGCTGCAAAGCAGCCCCGGCACTCTCAAACCTCGTTCATTTCTTCAAGGCGGCGCGGCATTGGCTCTGGCGTCGCACGCCCCGCCAGCCCCACCCGCATATCATTGCCACTCGGCTGCTGATACAAGCTCAGCCCGAACTCCGGCAACACCGCCAGCAGGTAATCGAAGATATCCCCCTGGATCCGCTCGTAATCCGCCCACACCGTGGTCGTGGTAAAGCAGTAAATTTCCAGCGGCACGCCCTCGGCGGTGGTCTGCATCTGCCGCACCATGCAGGTCATGTTCGGGTGCACGTTGGGGTGGTTCTTCAGGTAGGCCAGGGCAAAGGCGCGGAAGGTACCGATATTGGTGAGCTTGCGGCGGTTGGCCGACAGCTCGGCCACCGGCCCCATGGCCTCGTTCCAGCGCTGCAGCTCCTGGCGCTTGCCGGCCAGGTAGTCGGCCAGCAGGTGCACCTGGCTCAGGCGCTGTTCTTCTTCGCGGGTGAGGAAGCGCACCCCGGCGGCATCGATGAACAGGCTGCGCTTGATGCGCCGGCCACCGGACTGCTGCATGCCGCGGTAGTTACGGAACGACTCGCTCATCAGGCGCCAGGTGGGGATGGAGACGATGGTCTTGTCGAAGTTCTGCACCTTCACCGTGTGCAGGGTGATGTCGACCACGTCGCCATCGGCACCGACCTGCGGCATTTCGATCCAGTCACCCACGTGCAGCATGTCGTTGCTGGTCAGCTGCACGCTGGCGACGAACGACAGCAGGGTGTCCTTGTACACCAACAGCAGCACCGCCGACATCGCACCCAGGCCCGACAGCAGCAACAGCGGCGAGCGGTCGATCAGGGTGGCGACGATGACGATGGCGGCGAAGATCCACAGCATCATCTTGGCCAGTTGCACGTAGCCCTTGATCGAGCGGGTGCGGGCGTGTTCGGTGCGGGCGTAGATGTCGAGCAGGGCATCCAGCAGGCACGACAGCGCCAGGGTCATGAACAGCAGGGTGAAGGCCAGGGCGACATTGCCGAGGAAGTGCTGGGCGGTATCGGACAGCTCCGGCACCAGTTTCAGGCCGAACTGCAGCACCAGCGACGGTGTGGTCTGGGCCAGGCGGTGGAAAACCTTGTTGTTGCGCAAGTCGTCCAGCCACCTCAGCGCCGGCTGGCGGGCCAGCAGGCGGGCGCCATGCAGCACCAAAAAGCGCGCCAGGCGGCCGATGACCAGGGAGATCAGCAGCAGCACCGCCAGGCCAATGGCCGCGTGCAGCATCGGATGGCGGTCGAGGGTGCCCCACAGGTCGAGGGAGTCACGCCAGATTCGTTGGATATCCATGGGCTTGCGTACAGTCTTGTTGCCAAACGAAGCGCCATTAGAGCGCGGATGGCAATAAAGTTGCCAAAAGAAATTCGGCTAAGGCGGCAGAAAACGTTACCCTATGCAACTGAATTTCCCGCACTTGCCTGAGGTTACCTCCGTGTTCTCCCAATTCGCCCTGCACGAACGCCTGCTTAAAGCCGTGGCCGAGCTTAACTTTGTCGAGCCAACCCCGGTGCAGGCCGCGGCCATCCCCCTGGCCCTGCAAGGGCGTGACCTGCGCGTGACCGCACAGACCGGCAGCGGAAAGACCGCAGCCTTCGTGCTGCCACTGCTCAACCGCCTGGTCGACCTGCGCGAGCGCCGTGTGGAGATCCGCGCGCTGATCCTGCTGCCGACCCGTGAACTGGCCCAGCAAACCCTCAAGCAGGTGCAGCTGTTCGCGCAGTTCACCTACATCAAGGCCGGCCTGGTCACCGGTGGCGAGGACTTCAAGGAACAAGCCGCCATGCTGCGCAAGGTGCCGGACGTGCTGATCGGTACCCCCGGCCGCCTGCTGGAGCAGCTGAATGCCGGCAACCTCGACCTGTCCCATGTGCAGGTGCTGATCCTCGACGAAGCCGACCGCATGCTCGACATGGGCTTCGCCGAAGACATGGAGCGCCTGTGCAAGGAGTGCGAGAACCGCCAGCAAACTCTGCTGTTCTCGGCCACCACCGGCGGCGCGGCGCTGCGCGACATCATCGGCAAGGTGCTGAAAGACCCGGAGCACCTGATGCTCAACAGCGTCTCGCAGCTGGCCGAAGGCACCCGCCAGCAGATCATCACCGCCGACCACGACCAGCACAAAGAGCAGATCGTGCAGTGGCTGCTGGCCAACGAGACGTTCGACAAGGCGATCATCTTCACCAACACCCGCGCCCTGGCCGACCGCATCTACGGCCACCTGGTGGCCAAGGACGTGAAGGCCTTCGTGCTGCACGGCGAAAAAGACCAGAAGGACCGCAAGCTGGCCCTGGACCGCTTCAAGCAGGGCAGTTCCAAGGTGCTGGTGGCCACCGACGTGGCTGCCCGTGGCCTGGACATCGACGGCCTGGACCTGGTGATCAACTTCGACATGCCGCGCAGCGGTGACGAGTATGTGCACCGCGTGGGCCGTACTGGCCGTGCCGGTGGCGAAGGCCTGGCGATCTCGCTGATCACCCACAACGACTGGAACCTGATGTCGAGCATCGAACGCTACCTCAAGCAGCAGTTCGAGCGCCGGGTGATCAAGGAAGTGAAGGGTACCTACAACGGGCCGAAGAAGGTCAAGGCCTCAGGCAAGGCGGCCGGTAGCAAGAAGAAAAAGGTCGAGAAGAAGTCGGGTGACAAGAAAGCCGCGGCCAAGCGCAAGCCAAGCGCCAAGCCGAAGGCCAATGCGCCGCTGGCCAGTTCCGATGGCCTGGCGCCGTTGAAGAAGCGCAAGGCGGCGGCGGAGTAATCGGCGCCCCTCACAGGCTGATGCGTTCTCTTTGTAGGAGCGGCCTTGCGTCGCGAAAGGGCTGCGCAGCAGCCCCAAGATTCCCGCACTGACGCATCCATCCGGGGGCCGCTTTGCGGCCCTTTCGCGACGCAAGGCCGCTCCTACAGGGCGCACGCCGGCGGCAAGCGGTCAGTCAGCCTTGTTCTCTGCCGCTTTCAGCTCCTTGATCCGCTTGTCGATCAGCTGACACTTGTCGGGCAAGTCCTTGCTCGCCGTTCCCAGCTCCATTCCTTGCAGCTCGTCATTGATCTCCTTGGCCTTCTGCGGGTTCTGCTCGGTCAGCTGGGTAACCAGCCCGGCCAGTTCTTCACGCTTCTGCGTCGCTTCCTCCGGTGCGCAGGCCCAGACGGGCAGGGCGCAGAACAGGGCCGTGGCGCAGGCAATGGGCAGCAGCGGTTTCATCCTTTATACCTCAGGCGTTGGTGATGCCCAGTGGAGGTGTGTGCCTGGCCATTGGTTCAGCGGCTTCGACCGATGGCTATACCCAGCGCTAACCGAGGCTTGCTCGCTGGTTGGTTAGGTTGCTTCCGCTTCAAGCAGTAGTCCTTTTCCCAAAGCGATCTGCGGCCAGTGAATAATTGTCGATTGCTAGTCTCAGCCTCTGCACGCAAAGCCACCAGATGTCCAAACACTATGACCAAAGCATCGAAAACTGATTGGAGTCGCCTGGCCGGCCAGGACGACCGAGCTATTGATACCTCGGATATTCCCGAACTGGATGAAAATTTCTTCCGCGAGGCTGAATTGCGAGTGCCAGCCAAGCAGGCAGTGACCATTCGCCTGGATTCCGATGTCCTCGCCTGGTTCAAGGGGCAGGGTAGCGGCTACCAGACCCGGATCAATCAGTTGTTGCGCCAGTACATGCAGGCGCAGCAACGTCAACGCTGAGATCTTTCGGAACGCTCGGCAGTCACGACGGGTCCCACCCTGTGTACCCCTTCCGTCCACAGCAGGAGCCCATAGCCATGAGCATCGCCTACGACTGGGACCTGATCGAACGCTTGCTGCACGAGGTGCAGAACGGCGCCGGTCACAGCTTCACGCCACGCCCTTATGCCGAGCAGCACGCTGCGGCACTGGCCGCCAAGGGAGAGCCGGTGGGCGACCTGGACCACCTTAAAACCCGTGCCTGCGAATACGAAAAGCTGCTGTTCGAACGTGGCTACATCGAAAGCCGCCCCGAAGAGGATGGCGGCAACGGTGAGAATTTCGTGCTGACCGAGCGCGGTTCGCGGCTGATGAGCCTGATCGACAGCAGCATCCCCGGCTTCGAGCACCCGCGTCAGGTGCTCGACGAGCAGGAGGATGCGCTGGACGAAACCATCTTCGAACAGGTGTCGGCGAAGGCGCAGATTGCCTGAGGTCGTTTTGAGGCTGGCAAGGGCAGCCCTGGAAACCCGATAATCGGTAGCTTCCGAACACTGCCGAGCCCTTGCCCTTGCCCATGCCCATGATTACTCCGAAGGCCCGCCGATGAGCGCGGTCCGCAAGAACCCCGACGCCTTTGCCTTGCAGGTGATGCTGGGGCTGTGCCTGATCTGGGGCTGCCAGCAGGTGCTGATCAAGACCGCCGCTGTCGATATCGCGCCGGTGATGCAGGCGGCGCTGCGCAACGGTATTGCCGCCGTGCTGGTAGGGCTGATGCTGTGCTGGCGCGGCGGTTGGGGCCAACTCGGCGGTACCTGGCGTGCCGGGGTGTTGGCAGGTGGCTTGTTCGGCCTCGAGTTTCTGTTCATTGCCGAGGGGCTGAAGCTGACCTCGGCGGCGCACATGTCGGTGTTTCTCTATACCGCGCCGGTGTTCACCGCCTTGGGCCTGCACTTCCGCCTGCCCAGCGAACGCCTGCGGTTGCTGCAATGGCTGGGCATTCTGCTGGCCTTCGGCGGCATCGCCACGGCATTCGCCGGTGGCATGTCGTTCGAGCAGATGGATGGCCGTACCCTGCTGGGGGATGCCTTTGGCGTGATTGCCGGCCTGGCCTGGGGGGCGACCACCGTGGTGGTGCGCTGCTCGCGGCTGTCGGAAGCGCCCGCCACCCTGACCCTGTTCTACCAACTGGCGGTGGGCTTTGCCGGGCTGCTGCTGATTGCCTTGCTCAGCGGGCAGATCGGTGCGGTGGTATTGACCCCGCTGGCAATCGGCAGCGTGCTGTTCCAGGGCATCGTGGTGTCGTTCATCAGTTACCTGACATGGTTCTGGTTGCTGCGCAAATACCTGGCGTCGAACCTGGCGGTATTTTCGTTCATTACCCCGCTGTTCGGGGTCACCTTTGGCGTGCTGCTGCTGGATGAGCCGTTGAGCATGAACTTCGTGATCGGCGCGTTGATGGTGCTGCTGGGAGTGGTCCTGGTGAGTGCCGAGCCGTGGGTGAAACAGCAACTGCGGCGGCTTGTCGGTTGATTTGCCGCCGTTGCCGGCCTGTTCGCGGATGAAACGAACAGGCCAGTACGGTAACAGCTATCAGGATGTGATCCTGGCCTGGCATGCATTGTCCTGCTGTGCATTACCCGCCAGTTGCACCAGCCCACCGGCCACCACCAGCCCAGCCGCCGCCAGCATCAGCGCGGGTTGCAGCCCGCCACTGTAATGGCTGCTCAGCGCCGCCAGCAGCGGCCCGCTCAACTGCCCCAGGGCAAAGCACGCCGTCAGCAACCCGGCATTGCGCTGTGTCGCGTGCGGCGCCAGCTCTCGCGAACGTTGCATCACCAGTTGCATGCAAGCCAGGAATGGCGCGCCACACAGCACCACGCCCAAGGCCAGCCCGACACCCCCGCCAATCAGGCAGGCCAGCACACCCAACCCTTGCAACCACAGGGTGACGGTCAGCCAGGTCGAAGTACGCCCGCCGCGGCGCAGGCTCACCAGCAGCACACCCAGCGCCGCCGCCAGGCCGAACGCCGGCCAGAACAGGTCGGCCAGCCACTGCCCGTGAAACTGCTGGCTGGCCATTTGCGACAGGAAGGTGGCCGGCAGGATGTAACCCACGCCATACAGGGCATACACCAGCCCCAGGCGGCCGATACCGACACGCCGTTGCCGGCCCTGCTGCACAGGCGGTGCGGGCGCTGCCTGCAGTGCCTGGGGTAGCCAGGGCCTGATCGCCAGCAGCATCAGCAGTGCCGCCACGGCATAGATCAGCCACAGCGCTGCCGACCCCAGCCCCAGCCGATGTGCGAGCAGTGCCAGCAAGCCGGTCAGCGCGATGCCCAGGCCGGGCCCGGCGAATACCAGCGCACCCAGGCTCTGGCGGTTATGGGCATTGGCCAGTTGCTGGCTGAGGCTGGTGATCATCACCAGCACCCAGGCGCTGGCCACGCCCGTACCGAAGCGCAGCAGCAGGTGGCCCCAGAAACCGTCGGCAGCCGACGAGGCCAGTGTCAGTACCACGCACAGCCACAGCCCACCCTGCAGGCGCAGGCGCACCTGGATAGGCGAGCGGGCGAACATCGCATCGAGCGCGCCGAGGAAGTAGCCCAGATAGTTGGCCGCGGCCGCCAGCCCGGCTGCCGTCAGGTCGAACTGACCCTCGGCGATCAGCTGCGGCAGCTGCGGGGTCAGGGCGAAACGGCCAATGCCCATGGCCATCATCAGCGCCACGGCGCTGGCCAGCAGTTGAATGAGTGGCGACATCACAGGTCTCCTGCACGGTGGAAGCGATGACCGGCAGGTTAGGGCGGTTTCATTTTCAATAAAATTGAATAATGATGATCAAGTTGTTCTGTTTTGGAGAATGCCGTGGAATTCAGCCAGCTGCGTATCTTCCAGGCGGTGGCCGAGGAGGGCTCGCTCACCCGCGCCGCAGAGCGCCTGCACCGCGTGCCGTCGAACCTGTCGACGCGCTTACGCCAGCTTGAAGAACACCTGGGCGTCGAGCTGTTCCTGCGTGAACGCCAGCGCCTGCAGCTGTCGCCAGCGGGCAAGGTGCTGCTGGACTACGCCCAGCGTCTGGCCGCCTTGCGCGACGAGGCCCAGGCTGCCGTGCGCGGCGGCCAGCCAGCCGGGGATTTTGTGCTGGGGACCATGTACAGCACGGCGGCGACGCATCTGCCGGGGCTCTTGGCGCGTTATCACCAGGCCTATCCAGCGGTAAACCTGCAGGTGCGTGCGGCGCCCAGTGGCGAGCTGCTGGAGGGCCTGCTCAACCACAGCCTGGACGCCGCGTTGGTGGATGGCCCGCCAAGCCTGGCCGGGCTGGATGGCGTGCCGCTGTGCGACGAGCAACTGGTGCTGATCACCAGCCCCGAGCACCCACCGGTGCACACGGCCCGGGACGTGGCGGGCAAGGCGGTGTTCACCTTCCGCCAGGGCTGTTCGTACCGCATGCGCCTGGAGGCCTGGTATGCCCATGCCCATACGCCGATGGGCCGGGTGATGGAGATCGAGTCGTACCAAAGCATGCTGGCCTGCGTGATCGCCGGTGCGGGGGTGGCGCTGATGGCCCAGTCGATGCTTGATAGCCTGCCCGGGCGTGACCGGGTGCGAGTGCACCGCTTGCAGGCGCCGTTCGATCAGGCGGTCACCTGGTTGATGTGGCGCCAGGGCATGCGCGGGGCGAATTTGCAGGCGTGGATCGACCTGCAACAAAGCGAAACGATTAACCAGTCGTCGGAATGCCCCGTTACGGCTTGATCCGTATCAAAATGGCCCGTATCTGTAGGCACAGAGGCATGCGTTATACAGAACATGGGGCTATGATCTGTATGAAACATCGCAGGATTGAATTGCCGTGAGGCTGACCCGTCAAGGGGGCATTATGAATAAACCACTGTCCAACTGGCTCCACGACCTGGCTGTCGCCTTGGGGCTGATCCCGCCACCCCTGCAGCCGGTACCGATCCCGACTGATGAAGAGCAGCGCAAGCGCCAACCGCGTCGTCGCTGATACAGACAAAGGCCGCTGCACCTGTGCGGGTGCAGCGGCCTTCTTGTATCTGGTCCATGGATAACGCCTGTACCGACGCCAGGGCCGGTACAGGCGGTCGATCAGGCCAGCTTCACCGCCGTCACCGCTTTGCGCGACAGCAGGCTCACCAGCACGAAGCTCACCAGGCCAACCACCAGGCTGTAGTAGATCGGGGTGTTGGCCTCCAGGCCGTCCAGGAACATGAACAGCAACGCGGTGGCAAAGCCCAGCGACATGCTGGCGATGGCCCCGGCGGTGGTCGCGCGCTTCCAGAAGATCGCCCCGATCAGCGGGATCAGCATGCCGCCGACCAGCAGGTTGTAGGCCAGGGTCAGGGCGCTGATCACGTCGTTCACCACCAGCGCGATGCCCAGCACCACCAGGCCGGTGAGCAGGGTGAACAGGCGGCTGACGGCCAGGCTCGATTGTTTGCCGCCACGCAGCTTGGGCAGCAGGTCTTCGGTCAGGGTGGTCGACGCGGCCAGCAGGCCGGCACTCGCGGTGGACATCATCGCCGCCAGCGCCGCTGCCATCAGCAAGCCACGGATGCCATCGGGCAGGGTGGTCTTGATCATTTCGGCAAAGGCGTTGTTCGGGTTGGCCAGGTCGGGCATCAGCACATGCGCGGCCATGCCGATGGTGGCGCAGGCCAGGCCGTACAGCACGCAGTACACACCTGCGGTGGTACCGGCACGCTGGCAGACCTTCTCGTCACGGGCAGTGAATACCCGCTGCCAGATGTCCTGGCCGATGAGGATGCCGAAGAAGTAGATCAGGAAGTAGGTGATGATGGTGTCCCAGCCAATGGTGGTCAGCTGGAAGCTGGCCGCCGGCAGCTTGGCCACCAGGGTATCCCAGCCACCGGCCTTGTACAGGCACACCGGCAGCAGGATGAACATCAGGCCGACGGTCTTGATCACGAACTGCACGATGTCGGTGAGGGTCAGCGACCACATGCCGCCGATGGTCGAGTACAGCACCACCACGCCACCGCCGAGCAGCAGCGAGGCCCAGAACGGCAGGTCCAGCAGCACCTGCAGTACCGTGGCCATGGCCAAGGTCGAGGTCACCCCGATCATCAGTGCATAGGCCAGCATGATCACCGCGCTGGCCTGGCGTGCGGTGGGGTTGTAGCGCTGTTCCAGCACCTGGGTCACGGTGAAGATGCGCAGGCGCAGCAGGGGTTTGGCCAGGAACAGGTTCAGCGCGATGATACCCAGGCCCAGGGCGGCACACAGCCAGAAGCCGGAAATGCCGTGCACATAGCCCAGGCGTACGGTGCCAACGGTGGAGGCGCCACCGAGCACGGTGGTGGCCATGGTACCCATGTACAGCACCGGGCCGAGGTTGCGCCCGGCAACCAGGTAGTCTTCGTGGGTTTTCGCGCGGCGCATGCCATACCAGCCAAGCCCGAGCATGCCGGCGGTGTAGATCATTACAACAATGATGTCCAAGGCCATTGGGGGTCTCCCGATTATCTTTATTATGGCGAGATCGACCACCCGGGCGGGTTCACGGCGCCCGGCGGTCCTGTCGTGTGTTGGCGGGCCTCAGTGGCCCTCCCTCATGGCTCCTGCCGGGGGTGTAGCAACTACTGCGGGCGCTTTTGGTAGGTGCGACACAAGGCCGCTCCTACCAAGGGCCGTCGTTTACCGGCGGACAACGCCCGGTAGCACGCAGAGCATCTCGAACAGCAGGTTGGCACCGAGCAATGAGGTGTTGCCGGTGGTGTCGTAAGGCGGGGAGACTTCGACCAGGTCACAGCCGATCAGGTCCAGGCCGTGGCAGCCGCGAATGATCTCCATCGCCTGGATGGTGGTCAAGCCGCCGATTTCCGGGGTGCCGGTGCCCGGCGCCCAGGCCGGGTCGATGCCATCGATGTCGAACGACAGGTACACCGGGCCGCCGCCGACCTTTTCCCGCACTTCGGCCATCAGCGGTACCAGCGACTGGTGCCAGCACTCTTCGGCCTGGACCACGCGGAAGCCCTGGCGGCGGCTCCAGTTGAAGTCATCGGCGGTGTAGCCCTGGGCGCGCAGGCCGATCTGCACCACGCGCTCGCAATCGAGCAGGCCTTCTTCCACGGCGCGGCGGAAGGTGGTGCCGTGGGCGATCTTTTCGCCGAACATGTGGTCGTTGACGTCGGCGTGGGCATCGATGTGCACCAGGCCGATCTTGCCGTGCTTCTTGTGCAGCGCGCGCAGGATCGGCAGGGTGATGGTGTGGTCGCCGCCCAGGGTCAGCGGGATGATATTGTGCTCGAGGATCTCGTCATACGCTTCTTCGATGATGCGCACGGCGTCCAGCAGGTTGAAGGTGTTGATCGCCACGTCACCGATGTCGGCCACCGACAGCGAGTCGAACGGGGCGGCCCCGGTGGCCATGTTGTACGGGCGGATCATCACCGATTCGGCGCGGATCTGCCGTGGCCCGAAGCGGGTGCCGGAGCGCAGCGAGGTGCCGATGTCCAAGGGTACGCCGATGAACGCGGCGTCCAGGCCTTGGGCAGTTTGCAGGTGGGGAAGGCGAAGCATGGTGGCGATGCCGCCGAAACGCGGCATTTCGTTGCCGCCCAGTGGTTGGTGGAGAATCTTGTCCACGGTGGGCCTCATCAGTCGGTCGATTGTTCTGTTTGTTCGAACCTGTGCCGCCGCACGCCTGTTGGTTGACGGCGGGCAGGGCTATTTCGGCCAAGTCTGCTGAAGGCGCTGCCGGGGAAAAATCGCTGCCGGCAAATACTTAGTTCAGGAATTTCTGAACTGAACGCGTGCACAGCGGTTAGACTGCGCGCAAATACCGTTGTGGAACCGTTGCACCATGGCCTCGACCTTGCCCGACCTGAAACTGCTGCGCATCTTCGTCAGCGTGGTACGCCACCAGGGTTTCGCCAACGCCCAGCGCGAGCTGAACCTGTCGACTTCAGCCATCAGTACCTACATGAGCCAGCTCGAAGGTGCCCTGGGCATCGTGCTGTGCCACCGTGGCCGTGGCGGCTTCAGCCTCACCAGCAAGGGCGAGCTGTTCCACCAGGAAACCCTGCGCCTGTTGGCCGAGCTGGACGGTTTCGAACAGTACGCCGCTGCGCTCAAGGGCGAGTTGCGCGGCACGCTCAACCTTGGCGTGATCGACTCCACGGTCGGTGACCGGGCCTTGCCGCTGGCCGAAGCCATCGGCGCTTATAGCCAGGAACACCCGGCGGTGCACCTGCACCTGTCGGTGTCCAGCCCTTACGAACTGCAACTGGGCGTGCAGGACAACCGCCTGGACCTGGCCATCGGGGCGTTTTCCTCGCGCATGAGCGGGCTGCTGTATCAGCCGCTGTACCGCGAACAGCACTGGTTGTACTGCAGCAGCCGCCACCCGCTGTATGGCGAGCGGCGGATCCCCGAGCAAGTGGTGACCCAGCAACGCATGGTCGGGCGCGGCTACTGGAGCCAGGCCGAGCTGGCCCGGCATGGCTTCAAGCACAGTGCGGCGACGGTGGAAAGCATGGAAGCGCAGCTGATCCTGATTCTGTCCGGCGCCTACATCGGCTACCTGCCCGAACACTATGCCCAGGCCTGGGTCGACAAGGGCGACCTGCGCGTGCTGTCGCCTTCCACCTTCGGTTACCAGGCGCCGTTTTCGTTGATCATCCGCCGTGGGCGCAGCCGTGAACCGCTGATCCAGACCTTCCGCGACCTGTTGAAAAGCCAGCTCAACGTCGGCTGATAGACACGGCGTTGATAACATTCCGTCGGGACGCCTTAAAATTCCTGCAAATGCGGGCCGCTAAACTGATAGCGCTCTGCTACATATCAACTTGCGCTGATGATTTTTCCCTTAAATTATCCTGCAAGGATCGCCCAAGATGCGCATGAATTTGCCCGTCACTGAGCACGAAAGAACCTTCTCCAGCGATCAACGCCTGATATCCACCACCGACCTCAACAGCCGCATCACCTACTGTAACGACGCCTTCGTGGCGATCAGCGGTTTCACCTATGACGAGCTGGTCGGCCAACCGCATAACCTGGTGCGTCACCCGGACATGCCGCCAGCCGTGTTCGGCCATATGTGGGACACCATCAAGCAGGGCAAACCGTGGATGGGCGTGGTCAAGAACCGGGCGAAGAACGGCGATTTCTACTGGGTCAGCGCTTATGTCACGGCGATCTACGAGCAGGGCCGCATCAGTGGCTACGAGTCGGTGCGCTCGGTGCCCACGCGCGAGCAGATCCGCCGCGCCGAAGCGTTGTATGCACGCTTGCGGGCCGGCCGTGCGCCGGTGCCGTGGGCGGCGCGCCTGGGGCATGGGCTGGGCCACGGCTGGCCGTTGATCGGTGCTGGCCTGCTGTCGGCGGCAGGCTACCTGTGGCTGCCGCCTTATGCCGCGCTGGGCGTGCTGATGGCCAGCCTGCTGCTGGCCTGGTACCTGGTGGAGCTGCGCCAGAACCAGGCCATTCGCCGTACCTTGGCCGAACACCCCAAGGCCTTCACCAGCCCGCTGGTGGCGCTGACCTACAGCGACAACCCAGGCCTGCAAGGCCAGCTTGACCTGGCCATCATCAGTGAAGAGGCCCGCCTGCAAACAGCTCTGACCCGCCTGGTCGATGCCGGCGTCGGGGTGAAGTCGCGGGCCGCGCAGTCGGCTGGCCTGTCCGATGCCCAGGCGCAGATGCTCGACCGCCAGCGCAACGAGACCGACCAGTCCGCCACCGCCATCGCGCAGATGGCGGCGACCATCCAGCAGGTCACCCACAACGTGCAGAGCACGGCACACGCCGCCGGCGATGCCGACCAGCTGGCGCAGCAGGGCAGCGAGCTGGCGCTGCAGAGCCTGAAGGCCATGGGCAGCATGAGCGATGCGGTGAATGACATCGGCCAGGCGGTCAATGCCCTGGCCGAACAGACCCAGTCGATTGGCAGCGTGGTCGATGTGATTACCTCGATCGCCGAGCAGACCAACCTGCTGGCGCTCAACGCGGCCATCGAGGCGGCCCGCGCCGGTGAGCAGGGGCGCGGCTTTGCCGTGGTGGCGGACGAAGTGCGCTCACTGGCCCAGCGTACCCGCGCGTCGACCGAGGAGATCCACCAGATCATCGCCTCGTTGCGTGCCGGGGCCGAGCGGGCGGTGAGCACTGCCAGCCGTGGCGAACAGATTTCACGCGACAGCGTGCACAGTGTCGAGGCGGTACAGGCAGCGTTGAGCGGTATTGCCCAGGCGGTCAGCCGGATCACTGGCATGAGCCAGCAGATGGCGACTGCGTCGGAGCAACAGAGCCATGTCGCCGAGGATATCAACCAGCAGATCGTGCGGATTGCCCACCTGTGCGACGAGAGCGCCGGGCAGGCCAGGCAAGGCGCGGAAATCAGCCAGGACCTGGAGCGCATGGCCGAGTACCTGCACAGCCTGGCCGAGCGTTTCAACCGCTGAGCTGGCCGGGGGCCGCTTTGCCGGCCCCGGGTTTGTGGCAAACTGCTCCGGCCAAGGAGAACCCCATGCCCAGACCCCGCTGCGAGCGCTGCCAGCGCCCGCTCGACCATTGCCTCTGCCCACTGATTCCGGCACTCGACAGCCGCACCCGCGTCATCCTGCTGCAGCACCGCAGTGAAACCAACCATGCGCTCAACACCGCCCGCCTGGCTGCCCTGGGCCTGACCAATGCCGAACTGCGGGTCGGCGAAGTGTTCGACGACCTGCCCGCCTTGCTGGCGACGCCCGGCTATCGGCCGGCCCTGTTGTTCCCTGGCGATCAGGCCCGGGTGCTGGCGCCTTACCACCAGGCGCACGACGAACCCTTGCTGTTGATCGTGCCTGACGGCACCTGGCGCAAGGCGCGCAAGCTGTTGTACCTGAACCCGCTGCTGGAGGCGTTGCCGAGGGTGACGCTAGGGGCTGTTGCGCCGTCGCGCTATCGGTTGCGCAAGGCGCCGGAGGCGGGGGCGTTGTCGACCATCGAGGCGGTGGTGGCGGCATTGAATGCACTGGAACAGCCGGCCAGCTTCGATGCGCTGCTGGCGCCGTTCGAGGCATTGATCGAGGGGCAGATCAAGGCCATGGGTGTCGAGACATACCAGCGTAACCACGGCACCGAGTGACGGCCGGGGGCCGCCAAGCGGCCCCGGCAATCGCAAACCGATCAACGCATCTCGGGCAAACGCGCCTCGGTGGTCACTTCAGTAGAAGCCAGCGCCTCCGGTGGCAGCGAAATGCGTTGCTTGCTCAACAACTCGCCCATGGTCGCCAGCACGCGGTAACGCGAGAATTCCTCGGTATAACGTACTTCGGTGTAGCGGCGGTCGGCGTTGTACAGCTCGTTTTCACTGTCCAGTACGTCCAGCAGGGTACGCTGGCCCAGGCCGAACTGGTCCTGGTAGGCGGCACGCACGCGCTTGGTCGTTTCGGCGTATTCACGTGCGGTCGGCAGCTGCTTGCTGGCGTTGTTCATGGCGTTCCACGCCAGGCTCAGGTTCTCGGTCAGCTCACGCAGGGCGTTGTTGCGGATGTCCAGGGCCTGGTTGATCTTGTGCGCGTCGGACTGCAGGCGAGCCTTGTCGCTGCCGCCGCGGAACAGGTTGTAGTTCATCTCCACGCCGGCCTGCCAATCGTTGTTGTTGTGGCCTTTCTCGCCGCCGGTGTTGTTGTTGGCACCGGTGGCCAGGATGGCGTCGAAGCGTGGGTAGAAGGTCGACTTGGCCACTTCGTACTGCTTCTCGGCAGCGTTGACATCAGCCTGGGCCGACTTGATGTACGGGTTGTTCTGGCGCATGCCCTCGCGAGCTTCCTCGAGGTTGGCGGGCATTGCCACCTTGATCGACGGCGGGGCTTCCAGCTCGTCCGGCATGCGCCCGACCACGCTGAAGAAGTTGGCCTCGGCGTCGGCCAGGTCGACTTCCGCGGTGTCCAGGTTGTTTTCCGCCAGGGCGCGACGTGCGCGGGACTGGTCGAGGTCGGCGGTGCTGCCGACACCGCGCTCGTTGCGCAGGCCGATCTGGTCGTTGACCCGCAGGTGGGCTTGCAGGTTGTTCTTGGCCAGGGTGACCAGCTCACGGCGCTTGAGCACTTCCAGGTACACCTCGACTGCACGCAGGGCAACATCCTGCGCTACGGCCTGGGTGTAGTAGGCGCGAGAGGTCGAGACCGCTTCGGTGCGGCCGACTTCATTGGAGGTGTTGAAGCCGTCGAAGATCATCTGCCGCAGGCGCAGCTCGGACTGGGTGTAGTTGAGGGTTTCCTTGTTGTGGTTGCCCTGGGCACGGGTGCTGGTGTTGTCCGAACGCTGGCGGCCATAGCCAGCGACCAGGTCCACGGAAGGGTAGTAGCCACCACGCGCAAATTTCACATCTTCATCGGCCGACAGCTTGCTGTTGCGGTTGGAGCTGATTTGCGGATGGTAGTCCACGGCGTTTTGGACAGCCTCGGTGATCGACATCGCCTGTACGTTGGCACTCGCCAGGGCCAACAGTAACGCACTGGTGATGGGGTTCAAAACGCGCATGGTACATCTCCCTGATCCTGGAATTGATCCTGCTGCTCGCCAAAAAAATGACGATAAAGTTATCGCACATAGTGTTGCAGGTTTTTAACGACACAGCTAAGTACATTCATCATGATAAATAAGAAGATTTATTCATATCAAAAAGCCATATAAGGTCTGTTCAATCTAAAAAACAGGTGTACGTGCCCGTTTCAAAGCGCCGAGGCAAGCCGTTAAAGCCAGTAAATACGGGGCTTTGCGCGGGTTCCAGAATGATTTCGGATAAATAGGACAGCCGCTAGGCGAAATTGATATTTGGCGACAAAATATTGTCACTTCGGCCGGCGGAGGGTCTTCTGGCTGAGGATGTACAGGCTGACCAATACGGCGCTCGCCAGCATGAAGCTGCGAGCCCAGAACAGGGGGACCAGGTAGCATGACAGGCCGATACTGGCCCACATCAGGCCGATGGCGTAGAGCTTGCCCTTGAGGGGAATGCCTTCACCACTGAGGTAGTCGCGAATCCACGGCCCGAGCTTGGGGTGGTGGACCAGCCAGTGGTGAAAGCGCGGCGAGCTGCGGGCAAAGCAGGCCGCCGCCAGAAGCAGGAATGGGGTGGTCGGCAATACCGGCAGGAAGATCCCCAACACCCCCAGCGCAACGCTGAGCCAGCCGGTGGCCAGCAGCACGTAGCGCACAGGCGACTCAGTGGTGGCGAGGCTTGAGCAGCGCCGGCTTTTCGTCAGGTGCGTGCAGCAGCAGGAACAGCGCCGTCAGCGCTTCAGGGATCTGTACGATCATGTCGTCCTGCAGGTTGGGGTTGCTGGCGATGTCGGCGAACTCTGGCTGCTCGTCGAACAGGCCCGAACCGACCATGATCGGCAGCAGCATCTCGCTGACTTCTTCTTCGGCGTTCTCGAACCAGGCCTCTTCACGCAGGAACACGCCTTCCATGAAGCCGATGCACCAGCCGCGCAGGTCGGAATCGTCCGGCTCGTCGGTCAGGTCGAGTTCGCACGGCAGCTCGAACTCGTCGTCACTGGCCAGCTGGCGGGCGATGTGCGCCTTGAGCGCCACCAGGGTGGCTTCGATTTCGGTGCGCTGGGCCTCGCTGGCGTAATGCGGTTCTTCGGCGAACAGGGCGTCGATCCACTCGCGCTCCGGCACCTCCTCAGCGTTGATCGACAAGGCGGTGAGGTAGCCGTGGGCGGCGACGTAGTCCAGCGCTTCTTCGTGCAGATCGTCGGCGTCGAGGAAGGTTTGCAGGCGGGTCAGTTGCTCGGCGAAGGACATTACGGGGCTACCTTGGGAATAAACGATAACGAATTCTAGCACCTTGCGGCGGCGGCGGGGGAAAGGGAACCTCTATCACCGTGTGCCCTGCGCGGTGCGGTGCTGCGGTATACTCCGCGATTTTTCATCCAGGGGCAGGTTTTGCCGGCTGCCTGGCAAAAACCGCTTACGCATTTGGCGTGTGCGGGGCGGGTTTTTCGTCCAGCCTGTGTCCAGGATGGTACGGCGATTTGTGGAGTTGCACATGCTCGAACAGGCTCAGCGCGTTCTCAAGGACGTCTTCGGCTACGACAGTTTCCGCGGGCGCCAGGCAGCGATCATCGACTGCGTGGCCAATGGCGGCGATGCCCTGGTGCTGATGCCCACCGGTGGCGGCAAGTCGTTGTGTTTCCAGGTACCGGGTTTGCTGCGTCCGGGCCTGACGGTGGTGGTCTCGCCGCTGATCGCGCTGATGGACGACCAGGTTGCCACGCTCGATGAACTGGGGGTGCCGGCCGCCGCTCTGAACTCCACGCTGACCCCGGAGCAGCAGCGTGAACTGGCCGGGCGCCTGCGCCGCGGCGAAGTAAAAATGCTGTACCTGGCGCCGGAGCGCCTGGTGCAACCACGCATGCTCGACTTCCTGCGCGACCTGGACATCGCCTTGTTCGCCATCGACGAAGCCCACTGCGTGTCGCAATGGGGGCACGACTTCCGCCCCGAGTACCTGCAACTTGGCCAGCTGGCCGAGCTGTTCCCGCATGTGCCGCGCATCGCCCTCACCGCCACGGCCGACATGCGTACCCGCGAAGAGATCGTGCAGCGCCTGCACCTGCAAGGTGCCGAGCGCTTCCTGTCGAGCTTCGACCGGCCCAACATCTTCTACCGCATCGTGCCCAAGGAGGCGCCACGCAAGCAGCTGATGGCCTTCCTCGGCGAACGCCGTGGCAACGCTGGCATCGTCTATTGCCTGTCGCGCAAGAAGGTCGACGAAACCGCCGCCTTCCTCTGCGACCAGGGCTTCCCGGCGCTGCCTTATCACGCTGGCCTGCCTGCCGAGACGCGCGCGGCCAACCAGCACCGGTTCCTCAACGAGGAGGGGCTGATCATGGTCGCCACCATTGCCTTCGGCATGGGCATCGACAAGCCCAACGTGCGCTTCGTCGCCCACCTCGACCTGCCCAAGTCGCTGGAGGCGTACTACCAGGAGACCGGCCGCGCCGGCCGTGACGGCCTGCCGTCCGATGCCTGGATGGCCTACGGCCTGCAGGACATGGTGATGCTCAAGCAGATGCTGCAGAACTCCGAAGGCGACGAGCGCCACAAGCGCATCGAGCAGCACAAGCTCGACGCCATGCTGGCGCTGTGCGAAGAAACCCGCTGCCGGCGCCAGGCGCTGCTGGCCTATTTCGATGAAACCCTCGAACAGCCGTGCGGGCACTGCGACAACTGTGTCGACCAGGTGCAGACCTGGGACGCCACCGAGCCGGCTCGCCAGGCGCTGTCGGCAGTGTTCCGCACCGGGCAGCGCTACGGTGTCGGCCACCTGGTCGACGTGCTGCTGGGCAAGGACACCGAGAAGGTACGCAATTTCGGCCATGAGAAGCTCTCGGTGTTTGGCGTCGGCAAGGGCCTGGCCGAGGTCGAATGGCGTTCGCTGTTCCGCCAGTTGGTGGCGCGTGGCTTGGTCGATATCGACCTGGAAGGCTATGGCGGCCTGCGCCTGTCCGACAGCTGCCGGCCGCTGCTGCGTGGCGAAGTGACCTTGCAGCTGCGCCGCGACCTCAAGCCGCAGACCAGCGCCAGGCCTTCGTCGTCCGGCGGTGGCAGCCCGGCCAGCCAACTGGTGCGTGCCGAGGAGCGCGAACTGTGGGAGGCGCTGCGCACCTTGCGGCGCAAGCTGGCCGAGGAACACAGCGTGCCGCCCTACGTCATCTTCCCCGATTCGACGCTGCTGGAGATGTTGCGCAGCCAGCCGGTCAGCCTCAGCGACATGGCCCAGGTCAGCGGCGTGGGGGCGCGCAAGCTGGAGCGTTATGGCCAGGCCTTCCTCGAAGTGCTGAACAACAGCGGCGGCACCGACGAGGCGCCGAAAGTGGTGCTCGACCTGCGCCACGAACTGGTCAGCCTGGCCCGCGCCGGCATGACCCCGGCGCAGATCGCCGGGCAGCTCGATTGCAGCGAAAAGAACGTCTACAGCCTGCTGGCCGAGGCACTTGGCCGCCAGGAGCTGAGCCTGGAACAGGCCCTGGACCTGCCGGAAGACCTGATGATGGAGGTGCAGGATGCCTTCCTCGACGGCGAGGGCGAGCTGCCACCGGTGTCGGCCGTTGCGCCGTTGTTCGGTGGCCGCGTGCCGGAAGGCGTGCTGTATTGCGTACGGGCGGCACTGGCGGCGGAGTTCGAGCTGTGACCGACGCCAGGCTCGACGGCAGTGCCCTCTACTGACCTTTGTCATGTTTTTGCACGATAATCGGCCAGTCACCAGGGCCCGAGCCTTGCCTCGTGGAGCGGGCCATGGTTAGCTGCCTAATAATTAGATCTGTTCAATGAGTTGCTTATGCCCTTGACCGACAATCAACACCGCTTCGGCATGCAGCTGGCCCAGATGTCCCGGGGTTGGCGTGCCGAGCTGGACCGCCGCCTGGCCGGGCTCAACCTGTCCCAGGCGCGTTGGCTGGTGTTGCTGCACCTGGCCCGTTTCGAAGAGGCCCCGACCCAGCGCGAGCTGGCCCAGAGCGTGGGTGTCGAAGGCCCGACCCTGGCGCGCCTGCTCGACAGCCTGGAGGCGCAGGGGCTGGTGCGCCGGCAGGCGGTGCTGGAGGACCGGCGAGCGAAGAAGATCGTGCTGTGCCCGCCGGCCAAGCCGCTGATCGACCAGATCGAGACCATTGCCAACCAGCTGCGGGTGGAGTTGTTCACCGGGGTGGATGAGGCCGACCTGCAGGTGTGCATGCGGGTGCATGCCAGGATCCTGGCCAACCTGGAGAAATCCTGAGTGGCCCTGGGGCCGCTTTGCGGCCCATCGCGACACCAGGCCGCTCCTACAGGGTGAGGTGCGCCTGTAGGAGCGGCCTGGTGTCGCGATGGGCTGCAAGGCAGCCCCGACGGTTCAGAAGGTATGCCCCAGGTTCAGGTACACCGCCTGCTCATGCGCGCTGTTGGCGCCATAGGTGAAATTCAACGGCCCCAACGGCGTCTCCAGCCCCAGGAAGATGCTTGCCGCGTTGATGTAGCCGCTGTCGAACGCGTTGTCGTTGTTCCACGCCCGCCCACGTTCCAGTGACCCGCCGAGGTACAACGGGAAGTCCAGCGGCAGGTAGGCCCGTGGCGTCAGGCGGCGATAATAGACCATGCGCAGCAGGCTCATGTTCTGCCCGGACACCGAGTCCTGGCGGAAGCCGGACAGCTCTCTCGCCCCACCCAGCACGAAGCTCGACGTGACCACTTCGGTAGCGTCCAGCGTGCGCCCGTAGCGCCCACCCAGCACGAAGGTGTTCGGCCCGCTGCTGATGGCCTTGTCCAGGTTGATCAGCCACTGCCGGTAATCCTGGTCGGAATCCAGCGACTTGTCGTACTTACGCAAGGTCAGGCCGATATCCTCGCCGCGATGCGGGAAGTACACGTTGTCGAGGGTGTCGAACGAGTACTTCAGCTCGTAGAAGCCTTCGTTGAAACTGACCTTGGGCAAGTCCTGGTCGCCAATGCGCACCTCCGCTTCGCCCCAGGCCTTGCCCACGCCCAGGCGCACCTCGCCGTTGGTGCCGATCTGCCGGCCCACGTTGAGGCCAAAGCCGTAACGCTCCAGGCGGTACTCGGCGACGGGGTCGTTGTCCAGGGTCGCTTCGATGTTCTGCGAATTGAAGTCCAGGTACGGCGCGATGAAATAGCGCGAGCCCACATCCAGCGGCTGGTAGAACTCACTATAGAGTTCCTGCTGGTCGCCGATCTGGCCACGCGTCAGCCATTCGGCACCGAGGCTGTTGATGCCGTTGACCCGGTAGCTGGCGCCGAGGTTGAAGGCGCTGTCGCCGCGCAGGTCGTCCGACAGGTTGAGGCCCAGGCGCAGGTAGTCGGTGCCACCGCGTCGGCCCCGGGCGTTGATCACCAGGGTGTTGTCGTCGCCCTTGTGGACCACGCGATACTGCACCCGGTCGAAGTAGTCCAGGCCATACAGCGTGCCCATGTCGGTCTGCAGACGGTCCAGTTCCAGCGGCGCATCGATTGGCTGGCGGATGTACGAACGGATGACCTCGTCGCTGACCTTGGAGTCGTTCTCGATCCTGATCGCGCTGATGATTGGTGTGCGCTGGCGCGGCGAGCGGGCCACCGCCAGGCTGCTGTCGCCCTCGGGCTGGCGCAGGGCGGCCAGGCGAGGGGCGAGCAGGCGGGTAGCGCGGTAGCCGGCGTCGATCATCTCCCGGGCGCGACCGAAATCGGTGACCCCGAAGGCGCTCAGCGGTGGCTGGACGAGGATGTCGTCGCGGTGCAGGCTGGCCAGCTGTTCGTCCGAGTTGCGTCGGGTCATCAGGGTGATCGACTGGTTGAGCACGTCGACTACCGTGGCCAGTTGCTTGCGGTCACGCAGCGGGGTGCCGATGTCGACCACGATGGCCAGGTCCACGCCCATTTCGCGGGCCACGTCCACGGGGATGTTGTCGACCATGCCGCCGTCCACCAGCAGCCGGCCGTCCAGTTCGACCGGGGCGAACACCGCCGGGATCGACATGCTGGCGCGGATCACCTGGGGCAGGTGGCCACGGCTGAACACCACTTTTTCGCCACTGGCAATGTCGGTGGCCACTGCTCGGAAAGGAATCGGCAGCTTGTCGAAGTCGCGGGTGTCGGCGGTGTGTGCCAGCTTGCTTTCCAGCAGCAAGGACAGGTTCTGGCCCTGGATCACGCCCAATGGCAGGCCCAGGCTGCCATCGTCGCGAAAGCTGAGTTTCTGCTTCACCAGGAAGTCGCGGTCATCCTGCTTGCGCCGGAACGGCACGTCCTTGCGCGGCGGGGCATCGGACAGCGCCTGTTGCCAGTCGAGGGTGGTGGCGAGCTTTTCCAGCTCTTCGACACTGTAGCCCGAGGCGTACAGGCCGCCGATCACCGCGCCCATGCTGGTGCCGGCGATGGCGTCGATGCGCACGCCCTGTTCCTCCAGGGCCTTGAGCACACCGATGTGGGCCAGGCCGCGGGCTGCGCCACCGGACAGCACCAGGCCGACCTTGGGCCTGGCCGGTTCGGCAGCGCCAACCGTGAAGGCGGTGAGGGCGAGCAGCAAACAGAACAGCAAACGGCGCATCGTGAGTCTCAAACCGTGGGCTAAAGACCGCTAGTATAAGCGGCCACTCACCTGGAGACGTTGCACCATGGCCGACAGCAAACCCGAAATCGTGATCACCTATTGCACCCAGTGCCAGTGGCTGCTGCGTGCGGCCTGGCTGGCCCAGGAACTGCTCAGCACCTTCGCCGATGACCTCGGGCGGGTGGCGCTGGAGCCGGGCACCGGGGGGATCTTCCGCATCACCTGCAACGGCGTGCAGATCTGGGAGCGCAAGGCGGACGGTGGCTTCCCGGAGGCCAAGGTACTTAAGCAGCGGGTGCGTGACCAGATCGACCCGCAGCGTGACCTGGGGCACAACGATCGATGATCAGTTGCCCTCGGCCGCAGGCCGTTGCCGGGGTGCCTGCTCGGCGGCCAGGCGGCTGGACAGCACGATGGCGAAGATGATCAGCGCGCCGCCCAGCAGCATGCGCAGGGTCGGGGTTTCGGCGAACACCACCCAGGCCACCGCAATGCCATAGACCGGCTCCATGCCGAACACCACGGCGGCAGTGCGCGCCTTGATCACCGCCAGGCTGGCGACGAACAGGCTGTGGGCGACAGCGGTGCAGAAGATGCCGAGCAGGGCGATCCACAGCCAGTCCTGGCTGGCTACGTCGGCCAACTGCGGGCCCGCGAATGGCAGCAGGCACAGGCCCACCACCAGGTTCTGCCACAGCGCCGCCTGCACCGCCGGCAGGCGGCCGGAGCCGGCGCGGTTGGTGAGCGACAGCAAGGCGAACAGCAGCCCCGACAGCAGTGCCCAGAGCAGGCCGCCGGTGGCCTGGCTGGCCAGGTCGAACGCTGGGGTGACCAACACCAGCCCGATGCTCACCAGCAGCACCAGCATGGCTTCGTTGCGGCGGATACGCTCGCGGAACAGCAGGCCCTCGAGGATCACGGTAAAGGCCGGGAAGCTGGCAAAGCCGAGGGTGGCAATGGCCACGCCAGCGACTTTCACGGCGACGAAAAAACTGACCCAGTGGCCAGCCAGCAGTACGCCGCCAAGCAGCAGGCGGCGGCCATCCTGGCCGCTCAGGCGTTGCCAGCCCGGGCCGCTCAGGCTGGCGAACAGGGCCAGGGCGAGCACGGCGAAGGCAGCGCGGCCGAACACGATGATCGCCGGGCTGGCGCTGGCGGCCAGCTTGCCGAAGACGCCGGTGAGGCCGAAGAACAGCGCGCCAATGTGCAGGGCGCCGAGGGCGGTGCGGTGGTTCATGGAGGGTCCTTGCTCAAGATTTCTGCTGACAGTGCCGGTGCCACGCAGTGGCCGGCACAGGCTCAGTGTAAAGGCTCCGGCCAGCACGTTCTGTCGCCAGGCTAGTGCGCGTTGTCGCCAGGCTCTCGCCGCAATGCCAGTGGTGTGCAACCAAACGCCCGCAACATCGCCGCTGAAAACGCACTCTGCGAGCTGTACCCCACCTGCACCGCAATCTCCCCCATCGGCAGCGAGGTCTGCAGCACCAGCCGCCGCGCCTTGAGCAAGCGCCGCTGGCGCACGTACTCCATCGGCGTCATGCCGCATTCGGCAATAAAGCGTGCATGCAGGCGGGTGCAGGACAACCCGGCGATGCGTGCCAGGTCGGCGACCTGCAGCGGGTAGGCGGCATGCTGCTCGATATGCGCATCGAACGCCGCATACGGCAGCCGCTGGCAGGCGCTACTGCTGGCAGCTGCCGTGGAGGTGAGGCTGGCCAGCAGCAGCGCCGCGCCTTGCCGGGCAATCAGCGGGTCGTGCACCGGGCTGGCCGCCAGCCAGTCCACCAGCTGTTGCTGGCGCTCATTCAGGCCCAGGGCGGCGGGGCGGTCCAGCAACCGGCGGCTGGCATCGGCATGCTCGCCCAGTTGTTCGCACAACCAGTGCTCCCCGGGCACATCCAGCACCAGGCAGTCGCTGCCGCCGGTGCTGGCGCAGGTGTGATGAGCACCCGCCGGTACCACCACCAGCCCCTGCCGATCGATCCCGGCGCCACGCCCCTGGACTTCGAACTCCAGGCGGCCGCGCAGGCCGAACACCAGTTGCGGGTGTGCGTGGCTGTGGGCGATCAGGCTGTGGCGGTAATGGCGCAGCGAGAGGATCGGGCCGCTCATGGGAGTGTCCTGGCAGGGCAGACACGCATTGTGCCTGAATCCCGGCAGCCCATCACTCGTCACGGTATTGCCACGGCACTGTCATCCGCGCCTGCCAGTCTCCAGCAAACTGCGCCGGAGCCTGCCCATGACCCATGCCGAACTGTCCCGTCCCTCGCGCAAGCAGCGGGTGCGAACCTTGTGGATCTCCGATGTACACCTGGGGACGCGTGATTGCCAGGCCGAACACCTGGCGCAATTCCTCAAGGGCTACCAGGCCGACCGCATCTACCTGGTGGGCGATATCATCGATGGCTGGAAGCTGCGCGGCGGGATCTACTGGCCGCAGGCCCACACCAACGTGCTGCGCCGCCTGCTGACCATGAGCAAGCGCGGTACCGAGGTGGTCTACGTCACCGGCAACCATGACGAATTCCTGCGCCGTTATTCCAGGCTGATCCTCGGCAATATCCAGCTGGTGGACGAGGCCGAGCACCTGACCGCCGATGGCCGCCGGCTGCTGGTGATCCATGGCGACCAGTTCGATGTGATTACCCGTTACCACCGCTGGCTGGCGTTTCTCGGCGACCGTGCCTATGAATTCACCCTGGTGCTCAACCGCTGGCTCAACCATTGGCGGGCCCGTTACGGTTATGGTTACTGGTCGCTGTCGGCCTACCTGAAGCACAAGGTCAAGGGGGCGGTGAACTTCATCAGCGACTTCGAGGATGCCATTGCCCACGAGTGCACCCGTCGCGGTTTTCATGGGGTGGTGTGTGGGCATATCCACCATGCCGAAATTCGCCGGGTAGGAGCGGTGGAGTACCTCAATTGCGGCGATTGGGTGGAGTCGTGCACAGCGCTGATCGAGCATTGGGATGGCACCATCGAGCTGTACCGGTTGGCCGAGGCGCAGGCCCGGGAGGCCCGGGCGGCTGAGGCGTTACGGGAGCCGACGTAAGGCCTGGGGGCCCTGGGCCGCAACGCGGCCCCAGCAAACCTACAGGCTGATCTTGCCCAGCAGGATATCCCTGAACATCACGAAATCCCCGATCAGGCTGTACAGCGGATGGGTAAAGGTCGCAGGCCGGTTCTTTTCGAAAAAGAAATGCCCGACCCAGGCAAAGCCGTAGCCACACACGGGCACGGCCAGCAGCAACGCCCATTTGCCACTGCCGATGGTATAGGCCAGCAGGGCGATCACCAGGCTGGTACCGACGAAGTGCAGGCGGCGGCAGGTCGGGTTACTGTGCTCCCCCAGGTAGTACGGATAGAACTCGGCAAAACTGCGAAACTGCGCTGTGCGGTTCATGGCACTGCTCCGGCAGATACTTTTGGACAGGATGCACGGCGTGGAGCCTGATTCGAGTCTAGAGTGACTGGCGGTGCCTTCCAGTGACAATAGGCGCCAATTGAATATCCTTGGGGTTCACCGCAGGAGCGGTCTGCATAAGAAGCCTGTCATGAGCGAAAGAACCACGTCAGCCTGCTGGGCAACTGGCATCGTGAAGGCACTCGAGCTGGAAGGGCTGGACTGCCGGGCGATGTTCAAGCAACTGGGGCTGGACTTCGCCGCCCTCGATGACCCCGATGCGCGCTTCCCGCAGGACGCCATGACCCGCCTGTGGCAACTGGCGGTGGAACTGTCGGGCAACGAGGCCATCGGCCTGAACATGGCGCGGGTGGTGCGCCCGGCGTCGTTCCATGTGGCAGGTTATGCGTTGATGTCCAGCCGCACCCTGGCCGAGGGTTTCGAACGCCTGGTGCGTTACCAGCGCATCATTGCCGAAAGCTGCGACCTGAGCTTCGTCGCCGAGCCCGAAGGCTATTCGCTGATCCTCACCGTGCACGGCGACCATCTGCCACCCACCCGGCACAGTGCCGAAGCGTCGCTGGCCTGCGGCCTGGCTTTGTGCTCATGGCTCAGTGGCCGACCGGTGCAGCCGCGTCGGGTGCTGCTGCAGGGGCCGCAACCCAAGCATGTCGAGCCTTACAAGCTGGCGTTCCATGCCCCGCTGGTGTTCGGCGCGGCGCACGATGCGCTGCTGTTCGAGCGGGCCGACATGGAGGCACCGCTGCCCACCGCCAACGAAGCCATGGCGGTGCTGCACGACCGTTTTGCCGGGGAATACCTGGCGCGTTTTTCCGAAACCCGGGTCACCCACCGCGTGCGCCAGGTACTGTGCCGCATTCTGCCCCAGGGCGAGCCCAAGCGCGAAACCCTGGCCCAGGCGCTGCATCTGTCGCAGCGCACCTTGCAGCGGCGCCTGCAGGAAGAGGGCACCAGCTTCCAGGCATTGCTTGACGAAACCCGGCGCGAACTGGCCGAACAGTACCTGGCCCAGCCGGGCATGACCTTGCTGGAAACCGCCTACCTGCTGGGCTTTGCCGACCCCAGCAACTTCTACCGGGCGTTCCGCCGCTGGTTTGGCGCCACGCCCAGCGAGTACCGTGCCCGCCGGGGCGCGCCGGCCGAAACGCTCAGTGACGCCAGAACGCTGGCATACACAGCACTAGCACGGTGATGATCTCCAGGCGGCCGAGCAGCATGCCGCTGGCGAGAATCCACTTGGCAGCGTCCGGCAGGCTGGCGTAGTTGCCTGACGGGCCGATCACTTCACCCAGGCCTGGACCGACCCCCGAGACCGTACCGGCAGCGCCGGTCAGGGCGGTCATCCAGTCCACCCCCAGCAGCGACAGCAGCAGCGCCATCACGCAGATGGTAATGGCGAAGAAGAACGAGAAGGTCAGGATCGAGCGTACGATTTCTTCGTCGAGGCGGTGGCCGTTGTACTTCTGCTTGATGACGGCGCGCGGGTGGATCAGCTGGTTGAGGCTGGCCTTGAGCAGGATGTAGGCGACCTGGAAGCGGAAGATCTTGATGCCACCGGCAGTCGAGCCGGAGCAGCCACCGACGAAGCCCAGGTAGAAGAACAGCATCAACGAGAAGTTGCCCCACAGGCTGTAGTCACCCAGGGCGAAGCCGGTAGTGGTGACCACCGAAGTGACATTCAGGGCCACGTGGCGCAGGGCGTCGAGCCAGTGCAGCTGGGTGGTGGCCCAGTACCAGGTGCCGAGCACCAGCCAGGTGGTCACCAGCATGCCGAGCAGGCCTTGTACCTGCTGGTCGCGAAGCAGCGCCTTGCGGTTGCCGCGCAGGGTCGCCACGTACAGCGTGAACGGCAGGCTGCCCATGATCATCACCACCACCGCGACCCAGTGCACGGCGGGGATGTCCCATTTCGCCAGCGACTGGTCGGAGGTGGAAAACCCGCCGGTGGAGATCGCCGACATGGCGTGGTTGATCGCATCGAACGGGCTCATGCCGGCCCACCAGAAGGCCAGCGCGGCGAGGATCGAGAAGCCGACGTAGACCCCGACGATGGACTTGGCAACCATGTGCGAGCGGGGCATGACCTTTTCCGAGCGGTCGGACGATTCGGTCTGGAACAGGCGCATGCCACCGATGCGCAGCAGCGGCAGGATCGCCACCGCCATGGCGATGAAGCCGATGCCGCCGAGCCAGTGCAGCATCGAGCGCCACATCAGGATCCCCGGTGACATGCTGTCGAGCCCGCTGAGCACGGTGGCGCCGGTGGCGGTGATGCCCGACATGCTTTCGAAGAAGGCGTCGGTGTAGCTGATGTGCTGGGTCAGCAGGAAGGGCAGGGCGGCGAACACGCACACCACCAGCCAGCTGCTGACGGTCAGCAGGTACATGTCGCGCGGGCGCAGGTGGACGTGTTCGGGGCGGCCCTGGACCACCAGGGCCAGGCCGGCGATGAAGGTGATCAGGCTGGACCAGAGGAACGACGGCATGTCAGCGGTGCGTTCGAAGATCACCAGGGTCGTCATTGGCACGGCCATGCTGACAGCGAGGGTTATCAGGAAGATGCCGATGATGAAACCAATGATCCTTAAGGTCGGCAACGCCATGTGATCTGCTCTGACTCGAAACGGAAGGGCGCCATTCTACCTATGGGCCTGGTGATGTAAACGCTAGAATGGCGCCACATTCACCTGCCAGGAGGGTAGCCGATGGAGGCTCTCGACGCATTGCTCAACCGTGTTTCCGTGCCACGCCTGACCGACCCGGCGCCCAATGCCGCCCAGCGCGAGGCGCTGTTCCAGGCCGCCCTGCGTGCCCCGGATCACGGCCAGCTGCGGCCTTGGCGGTTCCTGACCATCGAAGGCCAGGGCCGCGAGAAACTGGGCGAGCTGTTCGCCGAAGCGCTGCTGAGCAAGGGGGACGCCAGCCAGGCTGCACTGGACAAGGCGCGTGCCATGCCGTTGCGGGCGCCGTTGCTGATCGTGGTGATTGCCCGCGTGCAGGATCACTTCAAGGTGCCTGGTTCCGAGCAGCGCCTGGCGGCGGGCTGTGCGGCGCATGGCATCCTGATTGCGGCGCATGCGCAAGGGATCGGTGCGGTATGGCGGACCGGTGACATGGCCTACGATGCCCATGTGCACCAGGGCCTGGGGCTGGCCGCGAACGAGGAGCTGATTGGCTACCTGTATGTCGGTACGCCGCTGACCGAGCCGCGTACGGCGCCCATTCTGGACACCGCTGATTTCGTCAGTGCCTGGGGCGAGTAACGCAGCCTTGGGCTGATTGCAGTATCAAGGCAACTGGCCCTTTCGCGGGCTCGCCCGCTCCCACAGGTACAACACTGCCTTCAAGGCCTGTGTAGTACCTGTGGGAGCGGGCGAGCCCGCGAAGAGGCCTGCAGCATTTACATCAATCAACTACCCGTCACTTCAGCTACAGGCAACTCCAGCCTGGCCACAAAGCCTCCCTGTGGATGATTGTCGAGCACCAGGCTACCGCCATGACGCTCCGCCGCCTTGCGTGCAATCGCCAACCCCAGCCCATGCCCCGGCGCTTCCTGCCCCGGTGCGCGGAAGAACGGCTCGCCCAACTGTTGCAGATGCTCGGCCGCCGCCCCGGGCCCATGGTCGCGCACGCTCACCAGGATACGGTCCTGCTCGCGCACGGCACTGAGCTCGATCGGCTGGCCCACCGGGTTGAAGCGCAGGGCGTTGCGCAGCAGGTTGTCCACCGCGCGTTCGATCAGGGTTGGCCAGCCCTGCAGGGTCAACCCCGGCTGCGCCTCCAGGCGCACGTCCTGCTCCGGGGCGCTGAGCAGGGCGTCCTTGCGCACGCTGCCGAGCAGGGCATTGAGGTCGACCGGCTCGGCATGCGCCTGTTCGGCATCGACGCGCGCCAGGGCGAGGATTTCGCTGATCAGGTCCTCCAGCCGGTCGCATTCGCGGGTCAGCCGTGGCCACAGTGCCTGCCGCTGCGCAGGCTCGGCGCGCTCGGCCAGGGCCAGGGCGATGCGCAGCCTGGCCAGCGGTGAGCGCAATTCATGGGACACGTCGCGCAGCAACTGGCGTTGGCTGCCGATGGTGCTTTGCAGGCGCGCGCCCATCTTGTTGAAATCCTTGGCCAGCACGCCGAATTCGTCGCGTCGCGCTGCCAGCTGCGCCAGGCTGTTCTGCTGGTAGCTGGTCTGGCCGAGGTCGTGCACGGCACTGCGCAAGCGGCTGAGCGGGCGGGTGATGGACAGGGTCACCAGCAGGCTGAACAGGGTCAGCACCACCAGCGCAATGCCCAGCGCACTGAGCGGCCACAACAGGCTCTCGCGGTGCCAGGCATCCAGCGCCGGGTGCGGGATACGGTAGATCAGCAGGTAGGTCTGGCCGCTATCGGGGCTGGTGTATTCCTCGGTCAGCCGTCGCCACGGCAGGCGCCGCTGGTCATTGTGCTGGCGCGCCTCCAATGCTGCCGCTCGGCGCGGGAAGGTACCGGGCACCACGGCTTCGCCACTCTCGTCGAGCACTTGCACGTCGATCTTGAAGCGCTCTTTGCGCCGTTCCAGAAAGTGTTGCGCCGAGGCCAGGCCTTCCTGCTCGTAGTGCCTGGCCCACTTGCTGGCCAGGGTATTCAGGCCGGGGTGGCGGCTGAGTATCCAGGCGTCCTGGTTGAGCATGTGGCCCAGCAGGATCGACAGGCCCGCGACCAGGGCGATGGCCAGCCAGAAACTGGCCAGGATGCGCCAGAACAGTGAACGCAAGTGCACCTCCTAAACGGGAAAAGCCCGGCCCGCGCTAGGGCGGGCCGGGCATCGGCTGGACAGCTTACTGGGCCTTGTTGCCTTTTTCAGCTTTCCAGGCCTGGAACTCCTGCCACTCGGCTTGCTGTGTGGCGCGTTCCTTCTGCAGCTCGTCGAATTTCTTCTGCTGCTCCGGCTTGAGCAGGGCGCGGACCGCGCTGTCGGTCTTGTCGCGGTTGGCCTGCAGCTCATCGTGCATGGCCTTTTGCTCGGCGCTTGGCAGCTTGGACAGATAGCGCTCGGTGATGTCGTGGCGCTGCTTCATCTGTTCGCGCATCAGCTTGCCGACCTGCTGGCGCTGGTCGCGGCTCAGGTCCAGCTGGTGGAACGGCGCATCACCGCGATGATGCGGGCCGTCGTGGCGCGGGCCGTCTTCAGGCATGGCCATGGCCACGGTCGGCAGGGCAGCGGCGAACATCAGGGCGATAAGGGTCTTGCGCATGGTGTCTCTCCTTTCATAGGCCGGTGGTTACCGGATGAGCACAGTCTAGGGAGATCACCGTCAAGCGCCGTCAGCGCAGGGTAAAGGCTCGGTAAAGATGCTCAGAGGCAGTAGTAGTAGCCGCGACTGCGCAGGGCAACGATGCGTGGCCGGCCATCGGCGTGCGGGCCGATCTTCTTGCGCAGGTTGCTGACGTGCATGTCCAGGCTGCGGTCATACAGGGTCAGCTTGCGGCCCAGGCCGATCTGCGCCAGTTCCTGCTTGTCCAGCGGCTCGCCGGGTTGGCGCAGCAGGGCTTCGAGAATGCGGCTCTCGGACAGGGTCAGGGTCATTTCGCGGCCATCGATGCTGGCCACGCCACGGGCAGGGCTGTACACCAGGTCGCCCAGTTCCACCTGGCTGCTGGTGGCCGCGGGATGGCTGCGGCGCAGCACGGCACGCAGGCGGGCGGTGAGTTCACGTGGGTCACAGGGCTTGGCCAGGTAGTCGTCGGCGCCCAGTTCCAGGCCAAGGATACGGTCCAGCGGCTCGCCACGGGCCGAGAGCATCAACACCGGCAGTTCGGCATGCTCGCTGCGCAACTGCTTGAGCAGTTCCAGGCCACTGCCGTCGGGCAGCATCACATCCAGCACCACGGCCGCCGGGGCATGCGTGGCCAAGGCCTGGCGGGCGCTCTTGCCATCGTGGCAGGCGCGCACGGTAAACCCTTCCTGGGTTAGCCAGCTGCCGAGCAGCTCGCACAGCTCCTGGTCATCATCAATCAGTAACAGCTCGCTCATGACTCACTCAATTCAACCATTGACGGCGGCTAAATCGGCCCGCCAGTGGCAAAGATACCGCAGACTGATGGCAATCGTATAACTGCCAGTACCGCGTCGGCTTCTTCGCGGGCTTGCCCGCTCCCACAGGGACACCACAGTTCCTGTGGGAGCGGGCAAGCCCGCGAAGAAGCCGACGCGGTCTCAGCTCAGGGCAGTACTTGCTTGAACGGCTTGACCACGACCTTGTCGTACACGCCGGCCGCAATGTACGGATCGGCATCGGCCCAGCGCTGTGCCGCAGCCAGCGATTCGAACTCGGCAACGATCAGGCTGCCGCTGAAGCCTGCTGCACCCGGGTCGTTGCTGTCGATGGCCGGATGCGGGCCGGCCAGCACCACGCGGCCAGCGTCCTTCAGTTGCTGCAGGCGTTCGATGTGTGCCGGGCGTGCGGCCAGGCGCTTTTCCAGGGAGTTTGCGACGTCGCTGGCGATGATGGCGTAGAGCATGTCAATCCTTGGGTTTGGAGGTAGAAGGGTCGTCGTGCAGGTGGCGCGACAGGTACACGCCCTGCGCCACCAGGAATAGCACGGTCATGCCCAGGCTGCCGAACACCTTGAAGTCGACCCAGAAGTCCTGGAAGGTGAAGGCGACGAACAGGTTGGCCGCGCCGCAGAACAGGAAGAAACCGATCCAGGCCAGGTTCAGGCGGGTCCAGATGGTGTCGGGCAGGCTCAGGGCATGGCCCATGATGCGCTTGATCAGCACCCGGTCACCGATGAAGTGGCTACCGGCGAAGCCCAGGGCGAACAGCCAGTTGACCACCGGGGCTTTCCATTTGAGGAAGGTTTCGCTGTGGAAGGTCAGGGTCAGGCCGCCGAACACCAGGCACGCCACCAAGGTCAGCCACTGGCCCTTCTCCAGCTTGCGCTGGCGCAGGAACAGGGCGCCATAGACCACCAGCGAGCTGATGATGAGCATGGCCGTGGCGCTGTAGATTCCGCCGAATTCGAAGCTGTGGCCGGCGACTTCCAGGGGGCGCGGGTCGAGTTTGTAGACGATGAAGAACAGCAACAGCGGAATGAAATCGATGAATTGTTTCACAATGGCAGCCAGAATCGGGATGTGACGGCATAATAACAAACATCGATTCCAGCGAAAGCGCTCCTCCATGAATGTTGATCTGCACTGTCACAGCACGGCCTCCGACGGCGCCCTGTCGCCCTCGGCACTGGTCGCCCGGGCCCATGAGCACGGGGTGCGAACGCTGGCCCTGACCGACCATGACACCCTCGAAGGCCTGCCCGAAGCGCGCCAGGCCTGCCACGACAAGGGCATGCACTGGGTCAGCGGGGTGGAGCTGTCGTGCACCTGGGGCGGCGCAACCATCCATGTGCTCGGTTACGATTTCCCGCTCGACGCGCCGCCCTTGCTGGCGGCCATCGAAGCGTTGCACCGGGGCCGCTGGCTGCGCGCGGAAGAAATCGACAAACGGCTGGCGGCCAAGGGCATGCCCGGTGCCCTCGACGGCGCCCGTGCCGTGCAGCACGAACTGGGCGACAGCGGCAACGCCCCGGCGCGGCCACATTTTGCCGAATACCTGGTGCGTGCCGGGCACGTCAAGGACCGTGGCGAGGCGTTTCGCAAGTGGCTGGGCGCCGGCAAGCTGGGCGATGTCAAACAGCACTGGCCGAGCCTCGATGAAACCGTCGCCACCCTGCGCCAGTCCAACGCTTGGGTGAGCCTGGCGCACCCCATGCACTACGAACTGACCCGCAGCAAGCGCAGAAGGCTGATTGCCGACTATATTCAGGCAGGCGGGCAGGCAATCGAAGTGGTCAACGGGATGATGCCGGCCGAGCAGGTGGGCACCCTGTCCATCCTCACCCGTGAGTTCGGCCTGCTGGCAAGCGCTGGCAGTGACTTCCACGGCCCCGGCACCTGGGGCGAGATCGGTGCCTACCGGCCTTTGCCCGAGGACCTGCCACCTTTGTGGCGCCGATTCAGCCATGAACAGCCTTTGGCGGTATGAACAGGACGACTACGTGAGCCAATTTTTCCAGATTCATCCGGAGAATCCGCAGCCGCGGCTGATCCGCCAGGCGGTGGAAATCATCCGCAAGGGCGGCGTGGTGGTGTATCCGACCGACTCGGCCTACGCCCTGGGTTGCCAGATTGGCGACAAGGCGGCGATCGAGCGGGTGCGGCGCCTGCGCGGCCTGGACAAGACCCACAATTTCACCCTGATGTGCTGTGACATGTCGCAGCTGGGGCTGTATGCCAAGGTCGACACCGGCACCTTCCGCCTGCTCAAGGCGCATGTGCCGGGGCCTTACACCTTCATCCTCAATGGCACCCGCGAAGTGCCGCGCCTGCTGCTGCACGAAAAGCGTCGCACCATCGGCCTGCGCGTGCCTGACCATGCCATCACCCTGGCCTTGCTCGCCGAGCTGGGCGAGCCGCTGATGAGCGTGAGCCTGATCTTGCCCGGGGATGACGAGCCGATGACCGACCCCTACGAGATCCGCGAGCGCCTGGAGCATCATGTCGACCTGGTGATCGACGGTGGTTTCGGCGACCTCAAGGCCTCGACCATCATCGACCTGTCCGGCGACGAGCCGGAGCTGATCCGTGAAGGCTGCGGCGACCCCACGCCGTTCCTGGTCAACGCGTGAGCCAGGTAGAAACACCCGAGGCACTGTCCGAGCAGGCCGAGGCGCCGCGCCAGCTGCAGCTGGCGCTGGTCTATGGCGAAGCCCTGACCGAACTGCCGCTGGACCTGTACATCCCGCCGGACGCGCTGGAGGTCATCCTCGAAGCCTTCGAAGGCCCGCTGGACCTGCTGCTGTACCTGATCCGCAAGCAGAACATCGACATCCTCGACATCCCGGTGGCGGAAATCACCCGCCAGTACATGGGCTATGTCGAACTGATGAAGAGCGTGCGCCTGGAACTGGCTGCCGAATACCTGGTGATGGCGGCCATGCTCGCCGAGATCAAGTCGCGCATGCTGCTGCCACGTTCAGCCGATGTCGAGGAAGAGGAAGGCGACCCGCGCGCCGAACTGATCCGCCGCCTGCAGGAGTACGAGCGTTTCAAGGCGGCCGCCGAAGGCATCGACGCAATGCCCCGGGTTGGCCGCGAGGTCGTGGTACCACGCCTGGAGGCGCCGCAGGCCAAGGTGCGCAAGCTGTTGCCCCAGGTCAGCCTGGAAGAGCTGCTGGTATCCATGGCCGAGGTGATGCGCCGCAACGACCTGTTCGAAAGCCACCAGATCACCCGCGAGACCCTGTCCACCCGCGAGCGCATGAGCCAGGTGCTGGAGCGCCTGAAAGGCGGCGGCTTCGTGCCGTTCGTCGAGCTGTTTGCCGCCGAGGAGGGCAAGCTGGGCGTGGTGGTGACCTTCATGGCAATCCTTGAGCTGGTCAAGGAATCGCTGATCGAACTGGTGCAGAATGAACCCTTCGCCGCCATCCACGTGCGGCTTCGCCCGGCGCTTGTAGAAGAACCTGATGAACCTGAATGAACCCCGTGACCTGGCGTCGCTGATCGAGGCCTTCCTGCTGGCTTCGGGCAAGCCGCAATCGCTGGAGCGCCTGTACGAGCTGTTCGAAGAGGCCGAGCGGCCGGAACCCAAGGTCTTCAAGCAGGCCCTGGAACTGCTGGGCAGGTCGTGCGCTGGCCGTGCCTTCGAGCTCAAGGAAGTGGCCAGCGGCTACCGCCTGCAGATTCGCGAAGACTTTGCCCCCTGGGTCGGGCGCCTGTGGGAAGAGCGCCCGCAGCGCTATTCGCGCGCGCTGCTGGAGACCTTGGCCTTGATCGCCTACCGCCAGCCGATCACCCGTGGCGAGATCGAGGATGTGCGTGGCGTGGCGGTGAACAGCAACATCATCAAGACCCTCATGGAGCGCGAGTGGGTGCGCGTGGTCGGTTACCGCGAGGTGCCCGGGCGGCCGGCGATGTTCGCCACCACCAAGGGCTTTCTCGACCATTTCAACCTGAAGAGCCTGGACGAGCTGCCGGCCTTGGCCGAGCTGCGGGAAATGCAGCCCGAGCCGCTGCTCGACGCGGATGACGCACCGGTGCCGGCGCACCTGCAGGCGCTGGCCGATGCCAGCCTTGGCGAGGAGGAAGCGGTTGCCGAACCGAAGGAGGAGACCAGCTTCCGTAGCCTGCTGGTGGAGCTGGATGCCATGGAAGAGGGGCTGAAGACCGATTTTGATGATTTGCGCGAGGAAGAGGCTGGGGCCTCGGTGGAAGACGAGGGCAAGTCACTGCCCTGATTTCTTTGTTGCCTGTACCGGCCCTTTCGCGGCGGTTCGGCGCCCCGACTCGCCCGCTCCCACAGGTACTGCGCAGCCCTCAGGAGCTGTGATATCCCGTGTGGGAGCGGGCATGCCCGCGAAAGGGCCGGTACAGGCAACGCCTCACCATTAGGCAGAAACCCCTGGCAAAGCCGACAAAACCCTCTACCCTCCAGTGCGTTCCGCCGCCGAACCGCGTATGATGCGCGGCCTTTTGGCGCGTTCGTTGCCAAAAAACCTGTTTTCATTCCTACACCGGGAGGTGCCCAGATGAGTGAGCAAGACCTGCAAGATAGCCAACCCACCCCTCCGTCCGGCGAAAAGCTGCAGAAAGTGCTGGCGCGTATCGGCGTTGGCTCGCGGCGTGACGTCGAGGCCTGGATCAGCCAGGGCCGTATCAAGGTCAATGGCGTCGAGGCCACCCTTGGCCAGCGCGTCGACCTGCACGATGCCATCGCCGTGGATGGCAAGCTGATCAAGCGCGAAGAGGCCGCCGAGGCCACCCGCCGGGTGATCATGTACAACAAGCCCGATGGCGAGATCTGCACCCGTGACGACCCGGAAGGCCGCCCGACCGTATTCGATCGCCTGCCACGGCCGAAAGAAGGCCGCTGGATCAACATCGGCCGCCTCGACATCAACACCACCGGGCTGCTGCTGTTCACCACCGATGGTGAGCTGGCCAACCGCCTGATGCACCCATCCTACGAGATGGACCGTGAGTACGCGGTACGTGTGCGCGGCGAAGTCGATGACGAGATGATCGAGCGCCTGAAGGCTGGCGTGATGCTGGAAGACGGCCCGGCCAAGTTCACCGACATCCAGAAGGCGCCGGGTGGCGAAGGCTTCAACCACTGGTACCACTGCGTGGTGATGGAAGGCCGTAACCGCGAGGTGCGTCGCTTGTGGGAGTCCCAGGGCATGGTGGTCAGCCGCCTGAAGCGCGTGCGTTTCGGCCCGGTGTTCCTCAATTCCGACCTGCCGATGGGCCGTTGGCGTGAAATGACCCAGGGTGAAATCGACATCCTCGCCGCTGAAGTGGGCCTGCAGCCGGTAGCGCTGCCGGCCATGAAGCTCAAGGCCAAGGACAAGCTGGAGCGCCTGCAGCGCAAGTCGACGCGCCCGTTGGGCCGTGGCGAGCGCGTGCGCAGCCTGCGCCCGGCCCACGAAGGCGGCGCTGGCGAAGAACGCCCGGCGCGCCAGCCGCGTGAAGAAGCGCCGCGCAAGAGCAGCCGCGGCAGCACCGTTGCCGAGCGCCCGAGCGAGATGCGCAAGCGTCCGGGCAAGCCTGACGCTGACAAGCCGGCAGGCCGTGGTCGTGGCAAGCCGCGTGGCTGATCGAGCTTTGCGGTGACGAGAACCAGCCTTCGGGCTGGTTTTTTTATGCCTGTGGGATTTAGGCCTGCTGCGCAGCCCATCGCTACACAAGGCCGCTGCTGATGCCCTATCGACGCGGTCCCGGTAGGAGCGGCCTTGCGTCGCGATGGGCCGCAAAGCGGCCCCAAGACATTGAACAAAAAGAATTTTTCGGACGACTGGCAAGTTCTCGAACCGCCTTGTAAAAAAATCTATACAGATACCGCCGAATTCAGCCCTGATTTCAGATTTTCCACGGCCCTGTAAACATTGCTTGCCGTCGCCACTGTGCCCAAGCCTGCCCCCAGGCTCCGACCACCCTTGCCCAAACCCCCGCCCCCACGGTGTTATAGCCGCCATTGCCGTGTGCAAAAGCCTGTCCACAGAGCCAGGCTGACAAAACAACAAATGGAGGCGCCATGTACGCCGATCACTCCGCCTTTGAAGGCCTACACCACAGGATCGCTGCGTTTTTTCCCAAGGAAACGATGCAGTGCGTTGACGCCTGCGCGTTTGCAGGGGTATACAGTGCGCCGCGTTTTACCTGTGACTCCTTTGCGTACCGCGCACTCCTGATCACCCCTGGTTGACCCGCCCCGGCGGCTGCAGCGTTCAGGAAACCCAAGGTAACCACCTTGCCCATTCCGCTGCGCCACGAGCGCGGTGGGTCCGATTCCGTCACAGATAAAAACAATGCAGGTGACTTCGTTCATGAGTGGACAAAACATGCATTCAGGCGAGCTCAAGCGGGGCCTGAAGAACCGCCACATCCAGCTGATTGCCCTGGGTGGCGCGATCGGTACCGGGCTGTTCCTCGGCTCGGCGGGGGTGATGAAATCCGCCGGCCCGTCGATGATCCTGGGCTACGCCATCTGCGGCTTCATCGCCTTCATGATCATGCGCCAGCTCGGTGAGATGATCGTCGAAGAACCGGTGGCCGGCTCGTTCAGCCATTTCGCCCATACCTACTGGGGCGGTTTCGCCGGCTTCCTGTCGGGCTGGAACTGCTGGGTGCTGTACATCCTGGTGGGCATGTCGGAGCTGTCGGCAGTCGGCAAGTATGTCCACTACTGGTGGCCGGAGATCCCGACCTGGGTCACGGCGGCGGCGTTCTTCGTGCTGATCAACGCCATCAACCTGATGAACGTGAAGTTCTTCGGTGAAGCGGAATTCTGGTTCGCCATCATCAAGGTGGTGGCCATCGTCAGCATGATCGGCCTGGGTGCCTACCTGCTGACCAGTGGTAGCGGCGGCCCCGAGGCGACCGTGGCCAACCTGTGGTCGCATGGTGGCTTCTTCCCGAACGGTGTCAGCGGGCTGGTAATGGCCCTGGCGTTCATCATGTTCTCCTTCGGTGGCCTGGAAATGCTCGGCTTTACCGCTGCCGAGGCCGACAAGCCGAAGACCGTGATCCCCAAGGCGATCAACCAGGTCATCTACCGCATCCTGATCTTCTATGTGGGCGCCCTGGTGGTCCTGCTGTCGCTGACCCCGTGGGACAACCTGGTGGCCAGCATCGCTGCCTCGGGTGGCAGCTATGGCAGCAGCCCGTTCGTCCAGGTGTTCTCGCTGCTGGGCAGTGACGTGGCAGCGCACCTGTTGAACTTCGTGGTCCTGACTGCGGCATTGTCGGTGTACAACAGTGGCACCTACTGCAACGCCCGCATGCTGCTGGGCATGGCCGAACAGGGCGACGCCCCGGCATCGCTGGCCAAGGTCGACAAGCGTGGCGTACCTGTGCGTTCGATCCTGGCATCGGCCGTGGTGACCTTCGTTGCCGTGCTGCTCAACTACCTGATGCCGCAGAATGCCCTGGAGCTGCTGATGTCGCTGGTGGTGGCCACCCTGGTGATCAACTGGGCGATGATCAGCTACTCGCACCTGAAGTTCCGCCAGCACCTCGACCGCACCGGCCAGCAGCCGCTGTTCAAGGCCTTGTGGTACCCCTATGGCAACTACCTGTGCCTGGCGTTCGTGGTGCTGATCCTGGGCATCATGCTGATGATCCCGGAGATCCGCGTGTCGGTGTATGCGATCCCGATCTGGCTGTTTGCGATGTTCGTGATCTACATGGTCAAGCCGCGTCGCAGGATGAATACCGCTGTAGCGGCTACCGGCATGGCCAAGTAAGACGCCATGCAGTAACCGGAAGCCCGAAGTCAGGTACCTGGCTTCGGGTTTTTTCTTGCCTGTCGCCGGCAAGCCAGCAGCAGAGGTCAGATCTGTTCGAGCAACCAGCTTCTGAATGCCCGCAACGATGGCAACGCTTCGTTCCTCGGCGGGTAGATCAGGTAATAACTGCGCTGGCTGGCAAACGCCTCGCCGGGGCTGTACAGCTCGCCCTTGGCCAGTTCTTCTTCCACCAGGATGCGCGGCACCAGGCCGATGCCGATACCGGCCCGTACCGCCTGGATCAGGTGCGAGGTCAGCTCGAAGCTCGGCCCCAGGCGCATCGCCCGGTGCGCCAGGCCATGGTGCGAGAACCACTCGCCCCAGGCATGCGGGTTGTTGGCCACGTTCAGCAGCACCTCTTCACTGATCCGGGCCGGGCTCCAGCCCTGGCCATCCGCGCCAGCTTCCGGCGGCAGGATCACCACCAGCTGCTCGGCATGCAGGCGATGGCAGACCAACCCCGGCAGGTCGTGGCTGGCCACGCCGATGGCGGCGTCGATCTCGCTGGTATCGAAATTGATGGCTTCGATGCGCGAATGAATGTGCACCAGCATGCCCGGATGGGCGCTGTAGAACGCGTGCAGCCGAGGCAGCAGCCACTTCGAGCCGAAGGTGGGCAGGGTGGCCAGGCGCAAGGTGCCGACCCCCGACTGGTAGGCCAATGCCTGCAGGGTGGCACTGCGGATGCGCCCCAAGGCTTCGCTGAGTTCGCGCTGGTACAGGCGCCCGACGTCGGTCAATTGCACCTGGCGCCCCTCGCGGCGGAACAGGGTCAGCCCCAGCTGCTGTTCCAGTGCCTGTACCTGGCGGCTGACTGCGCTCTGGGTCAGCGACAGCTCAGCGGCGGCGCGGGTATAGCTTTCATGCCGGGCGGCAGCCTCGAAAGCCAGCAGCAGCGACATCGACGGGGTGAGGTGGCGGTAATTCATTCATGGAAGTCATCAATAGCGGCAGGATTATCCGTTTGCCCCTGAAGCGAAACTACAGGAACATTGGCCTATACGTCATCCCTGCATGCCTTCACTCATGCCGGAACGACAGGAATCCCGTGAATTTGCCCATATCAAGAGGCCGTCCTTCGATGATCGCCCAGCTGTCGACCGTCGCCCCGAGCGCCAACTACCCCGAATTCCTCGAAGCCCTGCGCAACAGCGGCTTCCGCGGCCAGATCAGTGCCGACTACGCTACCCGCACGGTGCTGGCCACCGACAACTCGATCTACCAGCGCTTGCCGCAGGCAGCGGTGTTCCCGCTGGACGCCGACGACGTGGTGCGAATCGCCTCGCTGATGGGCGAGCCGCGCTTCCGCCAGGTCAAGCTGACCCCGCGTGGCGGCGGTACCGGTACCAACGGCCAGTCGCTGACCGACGGTATCGTGGTCGACCTGTCACGGCACATGAACAAGATCCTCGAAATCAACGTCGAGGAGCGCTGGGTACGGGTGCAGGCCGGTACGGTCAAGGACCAGCTCAACGCCGCGCTCAAGCCGTACGGCCTGTTCTTCGCCCCCGAGCTGTCCACCTCCAACCGCGCCACCGTTGGCGGCATGATCAATACCGATGCCAGCGGCCAGGGCAGCTGCACCTATGGCAAGACCCGTGACCACGTCCTGGAGCTGCACAGCGTGCTGCTCGGCGGCGAGCGCCTGCACAGCCTGCCGATCGACGATGCCGCACTGCAGCAGGCCTGTGCCGCACCCGGCCGGGCCGGCGAGGTGTACCGCATGGCACGGGAGATCCAGGAAACCCAGGCAGACCTGATCGCAACCACGTTCCCCAAGCTCAACCGCTGCCTGACCGGCTACGACCTGGCGCACCTGCGCGACGAACAGGGCCGTTTCAACCTCAACAGCGTGCTGTGCGGCGCCGAGGGTTCGTTGGGCTATGTGGTTGAAGCCAAGCTCAATGTGCTGCCGATCCCCAAGTACGCCGTGCTGGTCAATGTGCGCTACAGCAGCTTCATGGATGCCCTGCGCGATGCCAATGCGCTGATGGCGCACAAGCCGCTGTCGATCGAGACCGTCGACTCCAAGGTGCTGATGCTGGCGATGAAGGACATCGTCTGGCATAGCGTCGCCGAATACTTCCCGGCCGACCCCGAGCGCCCGACCCTGGGTATCAACCTGGTGGAGTTCTGCGGCGACGAGCCGGCCGAGGTCAACGCCAGGGTGCAGGCGTTCATCCAGCATCTGCAGAGCGACACCAGTGTCGAGCGCCTGGGCCATACCCTGGCCGAGGGCGCCGAGGCGGTGACCCGGGTCTATACCATGCGTAAACGTTCGGTGGGCCTGCTGGGCAACGTCGAGGGCGAAGTGCGCCCGCAGCCGTTCGTCGAGGACACCGCAGTACCGCCGGAGCAACTGGCCGACTACATCGCCGAGTTCCGCGCGCTGCTCGATGGCTACGGCCTGGCCTATGGCATGTTCGGCCACGTCGACGCCGGTGTGCTGCACGTGCGCCCGGCGCTGGACATGAAGGACCCGGCCCAGGCCGCGCTGGTCAAGCCGATCTCCGATGCCGTGGCGGCGCTGACCAGGCGCTACGGCGGCCTGCTGTGGGGCGAGCACGGCAAGGGCCTGCGTTCGGAGTACGTGCCCGAGTACTTCGGTGAGCTGTACCCGGCGCTGCAACGCCTGAAAGGCGCCTTCGACCCGCACAACCAGCTCAACCCCGGCAAGATCTGCACCCCGCCGGACAGCGCCGAGGGCCTGACCAGGGTCGATGGCGTGACCCTGCGCGGCGATCTCGACCGCACCATCGACGAGCGCGTGTGGCAGGACTTCGGCAGCGCCGTGCACTGCAACGGCAACGGCGCCTGCTACAACTATGACCCCAACGACGCCATGTGCCCGTCGTGGAAGGCCACCCGCGAGCGCCAGCATTCACCCAAGGGCCGCGCCTCGCTGATGCGTGAGTGGCTGCGCCTGCAGGGCGAGGCGAACATCGACGTGCTGGCTGCGGCGCGCAATCGAGTGTCCTGGCTCAAGGGCCTGCCGGCACGCCTGCGCAACAACCGCGCACGCAGCCAGGGGCAGGCAGATTTCTCCCATGAGGTGTACGACGCCATGGCCGGCTGCCTGGCGTGCAAGTCGTGCGCCGGGCAGTGCCCGATCAAGGTCAACGTGCCGGACTTCCGCTCGCGCTTCCTCGAGCTGTACCACGGCCGCTACCAGCGCCCGCTGCGTGACTACCTGATCGGCTCGCTGGAGTTCACCATCCCGTACCTGGCCCACGCGCCAGGGCTGTACAACGCGGTGATGGGCTCGAAGTGGGTGAGCCGGCTGCTGGCCGACAAGGTGGGCATGGTCGACAGCCCGTTGCTCAGCCGCTTCAACTTCCAGGCTACCCTGGCCCGCTGCCGTGTCGGCGTGGCCAGTGTGCCAGCCCTGCGTGAACTGACCCCAGCCCAGCGTGAACGCAGCATCGTGCTGGTGCAGGACGCCTTCACCCGCTACTTCGAAACGCCACTGCTGTCGGCCTTCATCGACCTGGCGCACCGCCTGGGCCACCGGGTGTTCCTGGCGCCGTACAGCGCCAACGGCAAGCCGCTGCATGTGCAGGGTTTCCTCGGTGCGTTCGCCAAGGCGGCGATCCGCAATGCCACCCAGCTCAAGGCCCTGGCTGACTGCGGCGTGCCGCTGGTGGGCCTGGACCCGGCGATGACCCTGGTGTACCGCCAGGAGTACCAGAAAGTCCCGGGCCTGGACGGCTGCCCGAAGGTGTTGTTGCCGCAGGAGTGGCTGATGGACGTGTTGCCGGAGCAGGCCGCGAGCGCGTCGGGCAGTTTCCGCCTGATGGCGCACTGCACCGAGAAGACCAACGTGCCGGCCAGCACCCGCCAGTGGGAGCAGGTGTTCGCCCGCCTGGGGCTGAAGCTGGTGACCGAGGCCACTGGCTGCTGCGGGATGTCCGGTACCTATGGGCACGAGGCGCGTAACCAGGAAACCTCGCGGACCATCTTCGAGCAGAGCTGGGCGACCAAGCTGGACAAGGAAGGCGAGCCGCTGGCGACGGGGTATTCCTGCCGTAGCCAGGTCAAGCGCATGACCGAGCGGCAGATGCGCCACCCGCTGGAAGTGGTGTTGCAGTACGTCCAGCGCTAGGTTTCCGGGCCTCGGGGGCTGCTTTGCAGCCCATCGCGACATCAGGCCGCTCCTACAGCAAGCGTGAGCTGCGCCTCAGTTCAAGCGCGCGGTACCTGTAGGAGCGGCCTGGTGTCGCGAAAGGGGTGCAAAGCACCCCCTGTTGTTAGAAACCCCGCTGACGCCGCACCTGCCTGTACAGATACAGGCTCAACAGCAACCCGCAAGCCGCCGCTGCCGCTGCAAACAGAAACATCGAAGCAAAGCCGAACCCCGCCGCGACCGCGCCCACCAGTGGCCCGGTCACCCCCAGCGACAAGTCGATGAACAGCGAATAGGCCCCGACCGCAGCCCCGCGGTTGGCCGCTGTCACCTGGTTCACTGCCTCTACCCCCAGCGCCGGGAACACCAGCGAGAAGCCGAACCCGCTCAGTGCGGCGCCTGCCAGCGCCAGTTCGGCACTCGGCGCCAGCCACAGCATCAGCAGCCCGAGCGTTTCCACCGACAGGCAGGCAATCGCCACGCGGAACCCGCCAATCCGGTTGATCAGGTTGCCGAACAGCAGCCGTGCGCTGATGAAGCTGGCGCCGAACAGGCTCAGGGTCAGCGCGGCATTGGCCCAGCCGCGGCTGGCGTAGTACAGGGTGATGAAGGTGGCGATGGTGCCGAAGCCGATCGAGCCCAGGGCCAGCCCCGAACCGTGTGGGAACACCTTGCCCAGCACCCGCAGGAACGGCAGGCGCACGCCGCTGACGATCGGCGCCGCCTGCCGGGGCCAGGCCAGCAGCAGGCCGAGCGCGCACAGCAGGATGATGCTCGCACCCATGCTCCACAGCCCCAGGCCTTTGACCATCAGCACGCCCAGCGGGGCGCCGATGGCCAGCGCGCCGTAGCTGGCGATGCCGTTCCAGGAGATGACCTTGGCGGTGTGTTCGGCACCGACCCGGCCGATCCCCCAGCCGATCGACCCCGAACCCACCAGGCTTTCGGCGCTGCCCAGCACCAGGCGGCCGGCCAGCAGGCTGGCCAGGCTCAGCCAGGGCAGGTGGGTGAGGAAGGCACAGGCCAGCATGAACACCCCGCTGAGGCCGCACCCGGCCAGGCCATACAGGACTGCTTTCTTGCTGCCATGGTTGTCGATGATGCGGCTGGCCGTGGGGCGGCTGAGCAGGGTGGCCAGGTATTGCACGCTGATCACCAGGCCGGCGACCACGGCGCCGAAGCCCAGGTCGTTGTGCACATAGCCGGGCAATACGGCCAGGGGGATGCCGATATTCAGGTAGCCGATGAAGGTGAAGAGGACGATGGAGACGACTTGCAGGGTGACCGCAAGGGGGCGCGGTGAGTCGGGCATGGGGGCCTACGTGGGTTCTGGACGGTGTGAAAACGTGATGACGGGGGTAGCCCGCAGGTCAGCCGTTTTCACACAGTCGGGGATGCGCGGTTAGTCCTGGTCAGCGCTGGATTGATCGTCACCATCCTGCTCGACGGCAGCTGCCGGTTCGGCATGAACGGTTACGGTTGGCTCTTCTGGGTTCAGGCTTGGGAAGGGAAGATTCGGGATTTCATGCATCTCGTCGTTCCTCGCAAGTGTGAGTGAAAAGTCTGCGCCAGGCGCGTTTGAAGCTTCGCAAAGCTGGGGCAGGATACACAAGTCTGGATGACAGTTTGGTTTTTTTGCCGGTCGCTGGTCGGTTTTGCGGGCGAACAGCGGATATTTTCCCTGCAAAAACTGGGGCGCGAAGCGGCCCCAATTCCCAAGCGGTTACTTGCGGCCTTCAGCCGTCTCCGCCACCTTGTCAGTGCGCGCGCACATGATGAAGTCGTTGCGGTGCAGGCCCTTGATCGAGTGGCTCCACCAGGTCACGGTGACCTTGCCCCACTCGGTCAGCAGGCCCGGGTGGTGGCCTTCGGCTTCGGCGATTTCGCCCACGGCATTGGTGAACGCCAGGGCGTGCTTGAAGTTCTTGAACAGGAAGACGCGCTCCAGTTCCATGTGGCCATCGCGTACTTCGATGTTCCAGTCCGGGATCTCGCGAATCAGCTCGGCCAGCTCCTCGTCAGTGACTTTCGGGGCGTCGGCGCGGCAGGCTTCGCAATGGGCTTGGTTCAAGGCATTCATGTGGTGTTTTCCGGTTCGAGTTGTTATCGGCAAGGTCGCTCAGGCGGCGACCTTGGGTGGAAACTTCGGTGCGTGCAGGCCCAACTGCATGGCTTGATGAACCATGCCCATGATGTCTTCGTGGGCCAGGTCGAACAGGCACTTCATGTTCGGCAGCACGAAATACAGCGGCTGCAGGATGTCGATGCGGTACGGGGTGCGCATGGCTTCGATCGGGTCGAAGGCCTGGTGCTCCGGCTCGGCAGACAGACTGTAGACGGTTTCTTTCGGCGACGAGAGGATGCCGCCGCCATAGATCTTGCGGCCTTGGGCAGTTTCGATGAGGCCGAACTCGATGGTCATCCAGTACAGGCGCGCCAGGTACACGCGCTGCTCCTTGGTCGCGGCCAGGCCGAGCTTGCCGTAGGTATGGGTGAATTCGGCGAACCAGGGGTTGGTCAGCAGCGGGCAGTGGCCGAAGATCTCGTGGAAGATGTCGGGCTCTTGCAGGTAGTCCAGCTCTTCCGGGGTGCGGATGAACGTGGCGACCGGGAAGCGCTTGCTGGCGAGCAGCTCGAAGAAGGTCTGGAAGGGGATCAGTGCCGGCACCCGGGCAACCTGCCAACCGGTGGTGGCGCCCAGCACCTTGTTGATCTCGCCCAGTTGCGGAATCCGGTCATGCGGCAGCTTGAGCTGGTCGATGCCGTCCAGGTATTCCTGGCAGGCGCGGCCTTCGATCACTTTCAGCTGGCGGGTGATCAGGGTGTTCCATACCGCATGCTCTTGCTGCGGGTAGTCGATAAAACCGTGCGCATCGGGCTCGCGTGCCACGTATTGCGTCTGTTTCATGTGGCTCTCCTGGTGAGGGCTTTTCTTGTTATGTGCAGGACATGCCTAAGGAATATCCCTTCGCCGGCTGCTTTGCACGGGGGTAGGAGATAGGCGGGATGGGCTTCTTGCGGCGTTTTCGTAACGAATATTTTACAAAACCCAGCAGGTGTCGGAAAATCCGGGGCATCTGGCTGATGCCTAGGCGGTTTTTGTCAGCTTATCTTTACGACTTTTCTGCGCTGCGGTGAAAAACCTCGGCGCTTCGAGAGCCCTCATGCGTATCAAAGTGCATTGCCAGAACCGTATTGGCATCCTGCGCGACATCCTCAACCTGCTGGTGGAGTACGGCATCAACGTGCTGCGCGGCGAGGTGGGCGGTGACCATGGCAACGCCATCTACCTGCATTGCCCCAACCTGATCAATTTGCAGTTCCAGGCGCTGCGGCCCAAGTTCGAGGCCATCGCCGGGGTGTTCGGCGTCAAGCGCGTGGGGTTGATGCCCAGCGAACGTCGCCACATGGAGCTGAACGCGCTGCTGGGCGCGTTGGACTTCCCGGTGCTGTCGATCGACATGGGCGGCAGCATCGTCGCCGCCAACCGCGCGGCAGCCCAGTTGCTGGGTGTGCGGGTGGACGAGGTGCCGGGCATGCCGCTGGCGCGCTATGTCGAAGACTTCGACCTGCCGGAGCTGGTGCGCGCCAACAAGTCGCGCATCAACGGCCTGCGTATCAAGGTCAAGGGCGATGTGTTCCTGGCCGATATCGCGCCGCTGCAGTCCGAGCACGACGACAGCGAGGCGTTGGCCGGTGCAGTGCTGACCCTGCACCGCGCCGACCGCATCGGCGAGCGTATCTACAATGTGCGCAAGCAGGAGCTGCGCGGTTTCGACAGCATCTTCCAGAGTTCGCGGGTCATGGCTGCCGTGGTCCGCGAGGCGCGGCGCATGGCACCACTGGATGCGCCCTTGCTGATCGAGGGTGAGACAGGCACCGGCAAGGAGTTGCTGGCGCGTGCCTGCCACCTGGCCAGCCCGCGCGGGCAGTCGCCGCTGATGGCGCTGAACTGCGCCGGCTTGCCCGAGTCGATGGCCGAGACCGAGCTGTTCGGTTACGGCCCCGGGGCCTTCGAAGGTGCGCGGGCCGAGGGTAAGCTGGGGCTGCTGGAGCTGACCGCCGGTGGCACGCTGTTCCTTGATGGGGTAGGGGAGATGAGCCCGCGCCTGCAGGTGAAGTTGCTGCGCTTTCTGCAGGACGGCTGCTTCCGCCGCGTAGGCAGCGATGAAGAGGTGTACCTGGACGTGCGGGTGATCTGCGCGACCCAGGTGGATTTGTCCGAATTGTGCGCGCGTGGCGAGTTCCGCCAGGACCTGTACCACCGGCTCAATGTGTTGTCGCTGCACATTCCGCCGTTGCGCGAATGCATGGACGGCCTGGAAGGGCTGGTGCAGCACTTTCTCGACCAGGCCAGCCGGCAGATCGGTTGCGCCATGCCGCGCCTGGCGCCGGCGGCGATGGACAAACTTGCCCAGTACCATTGGCCGGGCAATGTAAGGCAACTGGAAAACGTATTGTTCCAGGCGGTTTCGTTATGCGATGGCGGCGTGGTCAAGAGCGAACATATTCGCTTGCCGGATTATGGCGCGCGGCAACCGTTGGGTGAGTTTTCGCTGGACGGGGATCTTTCGCAGATTGTCGGGCGCTTTGAGAAGGCGGTGCTGGAAAGTTTGATGGGGGAATTCCCGAGTAGTCGGGCTTTAGGTAAAAGACTGGGTGTTTCGCATACGACCATTGCCAACAAGTTGAGGGATTACTCGCTTGGCAAGTCTGCAGATTAATCAGGCTTTATAAAAGGCGGGACTGCTGCGCAGTCCTTTCGCGACACAAGGCCGCTCCTACAAGGACTGCGCAGGCTTCAAACATTGCGCAGTCCTTGTAGGAGCGGCCTTGTGTCGCGAATGGGGCCCGCAGGGCCCCAATTCACAAGGTATCAGCCGTTCGAGCAGCCGTTCCCCATCACGCGGTATTCGAGAATGTGCTTCTGGCCCTTGGAGTCTTCATAGGTCATGCGGGCTGGCACCACTTCGCATACATTGGGCACTTCGCTCATGGAAATGACGCGGGCAATGTCCAGGTGCTGCGCGTAGTTGTACTGTTCAACCGGAATCTGCTCGGCATCTTTGCCTTCGCCGGCCATCGCCGCGCCGCAAAGACTGCCAAGTACCAATACCAGTAAAGCTTTCATTTTCTATTTACCTGTCTAAGGTCGTGAGGGGGCGCGCGGCGCTTTTGGCGCCGCGAGTATTGCTGGTTCAACTATCGGGATAAGACGGGGATTAACGCTTGCCTTCGTGGGGGCTGTTACCAGTTGTTAATCGCCTTGCCGTTGCTGGCGAGATGAATTTTAGGGTTGTCGCCAAGGCTGAAACAGTGGGGCTTTTGATAAAGTGTTTTGGCAGAATCTGTAACAATCGTCTGGGCAACGCGCCAATTGTCGCTTCGTCGCGGCTGTAAAGCGCATGCTAGAGCGTCCGTGCTGTACGGGCGTACCAAATTACTACCAACGTCGAATGGCTTTTGTCGCTCTGGTACAGTTACAAACGGTCCCATACAAAAACAACTATTACACCGAGGTAACACAGATGAGTGCGGCTCCACTGTATCCCGTTCGTCCCGAGGTTGCGGCCACCACGCTGACCGACGAGGCCACCTACAAGGCCATGTACCAGCAGTCGGTGATCAACCCGGACGGCTTCTGGCGCGAGCAGGCCCAGCGTATCGACTGGATCAAGCCGTTCACCAAGGTCAAGCAGACCTCCTTCGACGACCATCATGTCGATATCAAATGGTTCGCCGACGGCACTCTGAACGTTTCCTCCAACTGCCTGGATCGCCACCTCGAGGAGCGCGGCGACCAGCTGGCCATCATCTGGGAGGGCGACGATCCTTCCGAGCACCGCAACATCACCTACCGCGAACTGCACGAGCAGGTCTGCAAGTTTGCCAACGCCCTGCGTGGCCAGGATGTGCACCGCGGTGACGTGGTCACCATCTATATGCCGATGATTCCCGAGGCCGTGGTCGCCATGCTGGCCTGTGCCCGTATCGGTGCGATCCACTCGGTGGTGTTCGGTGGCTTCTCCCCCGAAGCGCTGGCCGGGAGGATCATCGACTGCAAGTCCAAGGTGGTCATCACCGCCGACGAAGGCGTGCGCGGCGGCCGCCGTACCCCGCTCAAGGCCAACGTCGACCTGGCACTGACCAACCCGGAAACCAACAGCGTGCAGAAGATCATCGTGTGCAAGCGCACCGGTGGCGAGATTGCCTGGCACCAGCACCGCGACATCTGGTACGAAGACCTGATGAAAGTGGCTTCCAGCCACTGCGCACCGAAGGAGATGGGCGCCGAGGAAGCGCTGTTCATCCTTTACACCTCTGGCTCCACCGGCAAGCCGAAGGGCGTGCTGCACACCACCGGCGGTTACCTGGTATACGCCGCGCTGACCCATGAGCGCGTGTTCGACTACCGCCCGGGCGAGGTGTACTGGTGCACCGCCGACGTCGGCTGGGTCACCGGCCACAGCTACATCGTCTACGGCCCGCTGGCCAACGGCGCCACCACGCTGCTGTTCGAAGGCGTGCCGAACTACCCGGACATCACCCGCGTGTCGAAGATCATCGACAAGCACAAGGTCAACATCCTCTACACCGCGCCAACTGCCATCCGCGCAATGATGGCCGAAGGCGAGGCCGCGGTGGCCGGGGCCGACGGCTCCAGCCTGCGTCTGCTGGGCTCGGTGGGCGAGCCGATCAACCCCGAAGCCTGGAACTGGTACTACAAGGCCGTGGGCAAGGAACGTTGCCCGATCGTCGATACCTGGTGGCAGACCGAAACCGGCGGCATCCTGATCAGCCCGCTGCCAGGTGCCACTGGCCTCAAGCCGGGTTCGGCCACCCGTCCGTTCTTCGGCGTGGTGCCGGCCCTGGTGGACAACCTGGGCAACCTGATCGAAGGTGCCGCCGAAGGTAACCTGGTGATCCTCGATTCCTGGCCGGGGCAATCGCGTTCGCTGTATGGCGACCACGACCGGTTCGTCGACACCTATTTCAAGACCTTCCGTGGCATGTACTTCACCGGCGACGGCGCGCGCCGCGATGAAGATGGCTACTACTGGATCACCGGTCGCGTGGATGACGTGCTCAACGTGTCCGGTCACCGCATGGGCACTGCCGAGATCGAAAGCGCCATGGTGGCGCATTCGAAAGTGGCCGAGGCGGCGGTGGTGGGCGTGCCGCATGACATCAAGGGGCAGGGCATCTATGTATATGTCACCCTCAATGCCGGCATCGAGCCCAGCGAGCAGTTGCGCCTGGAGCTGAAGAACTGGGTGCGCAAGGAAATCGGCCCGATCGCCTCGCCGGATGTGATCCAGTGGGCGCCGGGGCTGCCGAAGACCCGTTCGGGCAAGATCATGCGCCGCATCCTGCGCAAGATTGCCACGGGCGAATACGGCGCGCTGGGTGACATCTCGACCCTGGCCGACCCGGGGGTGGTGCAGCACCTGATCGATACCCACAAGGCGATGAGCCTGGCTTCGGCATAACAGTCGCGCCGCGTACTGTGGGAGCGGGCGCGCCCGCGAACACCGGCGCAGCCGGTGCTATCCACCGCGCCGCCTGCTTCGCGGGCACGCCCGCTCCCACATGCAGGGGCGTGTACCGCCAACAAGAACCCCGCCCGGGCAACCGGCGGGGTTTTTGCTTTACTGTTACCCGACATTCATCGGTAACTGTTCTGTCACCGATGGCGCACGGCATCGGGGCGCCAGGAAACAATTCCGCTTCGTTTCGGTGCATTTCGCCGGCATTTTTCCCCGCGCAACACGCTACACTTGCCGTACTACAAGGCTTTGCCAATAATAGGCCCGGGAATTGCTAGGTCTATAGGTTCTATTTCTTGCGCCTTTGCATATTTTGCACTGGCTGTCAACATCGCCCGCAGCGGTTTCAGGCGCTTCTGTAAGTAGTTGTCGCTTTGAAGAAATATCGACTACCGGGCTGTCGCTAGAATGCCACTCACACGCTCGTGGTCTGCGACCTTGGTCGATACCCTGCGCGGCTCGCGTTGTACCCATTCGCATATCGGGCAGCCGTTACCTGCCTTGTATTGCCCCGTACCGATGGAGTTACCTGATGAAGAAGCTCGCACTGCTTGGCGCCCTGGCGCTGTCCGTGTTTTCCCTGGTATCGCAGGCCGATGAAAAACCGTTGAAAATCGGTATCGAGGCCGCCTACCCACCCTTTGCCTTCAAGCAACCTGATGGCAGCATCGCCGGTTTCGACTACGACATCGGCAACGCGCTGTGCGAAGAGATGAAAGCCAAGTGCACCTGGGTCGAGCAGGAATTCGACGGCCTGATCCCGGCGCTGAAGGTGCGCAAGATCGACGCCATCCTGTCGTCCATGTCGATCACCGAAGACCGCAAGAAATCGGTCGACTTCACCAAGCGCTACTACCTGACCCCGGCGCGCCTGGTCATGAAGGAAGGCACCACCGTCAGCGACAGCCTGGATGAACTCAAGGGCAAGAAGATCGGCGTGCAGCGCGGTTCGATCCACGACCGCTTCGCCAAGGAAGTGCTGGCCCCCAAGGGTGCCACCGTGGTTCCTTACGGTACCCAGAACGAAATCTACCTGGACGTGGCGGCTGGCCGCCTGGACGGTACCGTGGCTGACGCCACCCTGCTGGAGGACGGTTTCCTGAAGACCGACGCTGGCAAGGGCTTCGCCTTCGTCGGCCCGTCGTTCACCGACGTGAAGTATTTCGGTGACGGCGTCGGCATCGCCGTACGCAAGGGTGACAAGGCCAACGCCGATCGCATCAACGCGGCCATCGACGCCATCCGCGCCAATGGCAAGTACAAAGAAATCGAGAAGAAGTACTTCAACTTCGATATCTACGGTCCAGACTCGAACTAAGACGTCGGGTTTCACCTGTGCAATGGTGCAAACAGCAGAAACTCTGAGGTTTGCACCATTTTTCATTCTCTAGGTCGAGGACCTCATCATGTTGAAAGGCTACGGGGCAGTCATCCTCGACGGGGCGTGGCTGACGCTGCAGCTCGCCCTGTCGTCGATGGCCCTGGCCATCGTGCTCGGCCTGATCGGTGTGGCGCTGCGCTTGTCGCCGGTGCGCTGGCTGGCCTGGCTGGGCGATCTGTATTCCACGGTGATCCGTGGCATTCCGGACCTGGTCCTGATCCTGCTGATCTTCTACGGCGGGCAGGACATCATCAACCGGGTGGCGCCGCTGTTGGGCTATGAAGACTACATCGACCTGAATCCGCTGATCGCGGGTATCGGTACCCTGGGCTTCATCTTTGGCGCGTACCTGTCGGAAACCTTCCGTGGCGCGTTCCTGGGCATTCCCAAGGGGCAGGCCGAAGCGGGCGTGGCCTATGGCATGAGCAATCGCCAGGTGTTCTTCCGCATCCAGGTGCCACAGATGATTCGCCTGGCTATTCCAGGTTTCACCAACAACTGGCTGGTGCTGACCAAGGCTACCGCGCTGATCTCGGTGGTCGGCTTGCAGGACATGATGTTCAAGGCCAAGCAGGCGGCCGATGCCACCCGCGAGCCTTTCACCTTCTTCCTCGCGGTGGCGGCCCTGTACCTGGTGCTGACCAGTGTCTCGCTGCTGGCCCTGAAGTATCTCGAGCGCCGCTATTCGGTGGGCGTCAAGGTGGCTGAACTATGATCTTCGACTACAACGTCGTCTGGGAGGCGTTGCCGATGTACTTCGGCGGCCTGCTGACCACGCTCAAGCTGCTGGCCATTTCGCTGTTCTTCGGCCTGCTGGCGGCCATTCCGCTGGGCCTGATGCGGGTGTCCAAGCAGCCGGCAGTCAACCTGGTGGCCTGGCTCTACACCTATGTGATCCGCGGCACGCCGATGCTGGTGCAGCTGTTCCTGATCTACTACGGCCTGGCGCAGTTCGAGGCGGTGCGCGAAAGCGTCCTGTGGCCGCTGTTGTCCAGCGCCACCTTCTGTGCCTGCCTGGCGTTCGGCATCAACACCAGCGCCTACACTGCCGAGATCATCGCCGGCAGCCTCAAGGCCACGCCGCATGGCGAGATCGAGGCGGCCAAGGCCGTGGGCATGTCGCGCATGAAGATGTACCGGCGCATCCTGCTGCCGTCGGCCCTGCGCCGGGCGCTGCCGCAGTACAGCAACGAAGTGATCATGATGCTGCAGACCACCAGCCTGGCGTCGATCGTCACCCTGATCGACATCACCGGTGCTGCGCGCACGGTCAATGCCCAGTACTACCTGCCTTTCGAGGCCTATATCACGGCGGGCGTGTTCTACCTGTGCCTGACCTTCATCCTGGTGCGCCTGTTCAAGATGGCCGAACGCCGCTGGCTCGGCTACCTGGCGCCGCGCAAGCACTGACCGCTTTGTGAGAATCGACAGCATGTACAAACTCGAAGTCCAAGACCTGCACAAGCGCTACGGCAGCCATGAAGTGCTCAAGGGCGTGTCCCTGTCGGCCAAGGCAGGCGATGTCATCAGCATCATCGGCTCCAGCGGTTCGGGCAAGTCGACCTTCCTGCGCTGCATCAACCTGCTGGAGCAGCCGCACGCGGGCAAGATCCTGCTCAACAATGAAGAACTCAAGCTGGTGCCGGGCAAGGACGGTGCGCTCAAGGCCGCCGACCCGCGTCAGTTGCAGCGCATGCGCTCGCGCCTGTCGATGGTGTTCCAGCATTTCAACCTGTGGTCGCACATGACCGCGCTGGAGAACATCATCGAAGCGCCGGTGCACGTGCTCGGGGTGAGCCGCAAGGAAGCCCTGGAAAAGGCCGAGCACTACCTGGCCAAGGTCGGTGTGGCGCACCGCAAGGACGCCTTCCCCGGGCACATGTCCGGCGGCGAGCAGCAGCGGGTGGCCATTGCCCGGGCGCTGGCGATGGAGCCGGAAGTGATGCTGTTCGATGAGCCGACTTCGGCGCTGGACCCGGAGCTGGTGGGCGATGTGCTCAAGGTCATGCAGGCCCTGGCCCAGGAAGGCCGGACCATGGTCGTGGTAACCCACGAAATGGGCTTTGCCCGCGAGGTGTCCAACCAGCTGGTGTTCCTGCACAAGGGCCTGGTGGAAGAAACCGGCTGCCCTCGCCAGGTTCTGGCCAACCCGCAGTCGGAGCGTCTCAAGCAGTTCCTCTCCGGCAGCCTGAAGTAAAAACTGCCTATTTGCACCATAATAGGGCATGCTGCGCCGCAAGCGCAGCCTGACCCGGCGCACAGACTCGAACGACCTCAGGTTTCGGACCGCACCCTATGACCACCCAGCGAATCGGTTTTCTCATCTGGCCCAATACCAGGCCCTTGACCCTGGCGCTGGCCGAGGAAGTGTTGCAGGTGGCGCAGCGGGTGCACCCGGAGGTGGTCTACGAGCTGCTGTTCCTGCAGGCGGAGCCGGCGCAGGAGGGCAGTTGGCGCCTGCCGGGCGAGCCGTGGAATGGCCGTCTTGACGGTTGCCAGAAGCTGTTCCTGCTGGCTGACGAGCCGCCGGCGGCGGTGGCGGGGCCCCTGGTGGCGGCGCTCAAGCAACTGGCGCGCAGCGGCTGCATGATCGGCGGTCTGTCGGCCGGGGTCTATCCTCTGGCGATGCTGGGCCTGCTCGATGGCTACCGGGCGGCGGTGCATTGGCGCTGGCAGGATGATTTTGCCGAGCGTTTTCCCAAGGTCATCGCCACCAGCCATCTGTTCGACTGGGATCGCGATCGCCTGACAGCCTGTGGGGGCATGGCGGTGACCGACCTGCTGCTGGCGGTGCTGGCACGTGATCACGGTGCGGAGTTGGCCGGGGCGGTGTCGGAGGAGCTGGTGGTCGAGCGTATCCGCGAGGGGGGTGAACGCCAGCGCATTCCATTGCAGAACCGCCTGGGCTCCAGCCACCCCAAGCTGACCCAGGCGGTGCTGCTGATGGAAGCCAATATCGAAGAGCCGCTGACCACCGACGAGATTGCCCAGCATGTGTGCGTGTCGCGCCGGCAGCTGGAGCGCATCTTCAAGCAGTACCTCAATCGCGTGCCGAGCCAGTATTACCTGGAGCTGCGGCTGAACAAGGCGCGGCAGATGCTGATGCAGACGAGCAAGTCGATCATCCAGATCGGCCTGTCCTGCGGTTTTTCTTCCGGGCCGCATTTTTCCAGTGCGTATCGCAATTTCTTTGGGGCAACGCCACGCGAAGACCGTAACCAGCGGCGCAACAGCAGCCCGTTCGAGTTGAGTTCGGCGCCGGCTGAGAAGGGCTGAGGTTTCGGTGGGGGCGGGGTGCATGCCTTGGGGATGATGGTGGGGCGGAAATCGAGCGCCGCCCGCGCGGCGCATCGCGGATGAATCCGCTCCCACATTTGTTGCAACGTGCCGAACCTGTTACGCCATGGTCGCCTGCCTTGGCGCATGTCTTGAGCCTTGCAAACCGGCTGGCAACCATGGCCTGACAGGCATGGCCACGTTGCAACAAATGTAGGAGCGGATTCATCCGCGATGCGCCGCGCGGGCGGCGCTCGATTTCCGCCACGGCACAACCACAACGCCTTGCGCCCGCTGCCGCCCCGAATTGCCCGTGAACACCCGTTCACCCAGCCCCCTCTCTCCCGTACACTGCGCGATTGCGACAGTGTTTGTCGCATTGCCGAAAGCCTTGTGCAAACAGGGTTTTGCGCTGTAACAAGTTGTCGCTTGGCCGCAAGGACAGGCGCGGATCAGTCCTTACAATCCCCCCATCGCTCGCCACTTCCAGGCCAGCGTTCCTCATCAGGAGACTCAGATGTCCGTTGAGCAAGCCCCGGTGCAACGTGCCGATTTCGACCAGGTCATGGTCCCCAACTATTCCCCGGCGGCCTTCATTCCTGTGCGAGGCGAGGGTTCCCGTGTCTGGGACCAGTCGGGTCGCGAGCTGATCGACTTTGCCGGTGGCATCGCGGTCAACGCCCTGGGCCACTGCCACCCGGCACTGGTCAAGGCCCTGACCGAGCAGGCCAACACCCTCTGGCACGTATCCAACGTATTCACCAACGAGCCGGCCCTGCGCCTGGCCCACAAGCTGGTGGATGCCACCTTTGCCGACCGGGCGTTCTTCTGCAACTCCGGCGCCGAGGCCAACGAGGCCGCCTTCAAGCTGGCCCGGCGCGTTGCCCATGACCGCTTCGGTCCGGAAAAGCACGAAATCATTGCCACCGTGAACAGCTTCCACGGCCGTACCCTGTTTACCGTCAGCGTCGGTGGCCAGCCGAAGTATTCCGACGGCTTCGGCCCGAAGATCACCGGTATCAGCCATGTGCCCTACAACGACCTGGAAGCGCTGAAGGCACAGATTTCCGACAAGACCTGCGCCGTGGTGATCGAGCCGATCCAGGGCGAGAGTGGCGTAGTGCCGGCCGACAAGGCCTACCTGGAAGGCGCGCGCAAACTGTGTGACGAGCACAATGCCCTGCTGATCTTCGACGAAGTGCAGACTGGCGTGGGCCGTACCGGTTCGCTGTATGCCTACCAGCACTACGGTGTGACCCCGGATATCCTGACCAGCGCCAAGAGCCTGGGCGGCGGCTTCCCGATCGGCGCCATGCTGACCACCACCGAGCTGGCCAAGCACCTGGCCGTCGGCACCCACGGCACCACCTATGGCGGCAACCCGCTGGGCTGCGCCGTCGCCTGCGCAGTGCTGGACGTGGTCAACACCCCGGAAACCCTGGCTGGCATCAAGGCCAAGCACGAGCGTTTCAAGGTGCGCCTGGAGCAGATTGGCCAGAAGTACCAGTTGTTCACCCAGGTGCGTGGCGTTGGCCTGCTGCTGGGCTGCGTGCTCGCTGACGCCTGGAAAGGCAAGGCCAAGGACGTGCTCAACGCTGCCGAGAAAGAAGGCTTGATGGTGCTGCAGGCCGGCCCGGATGTGGTCCGCTTTGCCCCAAGCCTGGTGGTTGAAGACGCCGATATCGATGAAGGCCTGGATCGCTTCGAGCGCGCCGTGGCCACCCTGACCCAGGCCTGAACGGCCTGAGGTCCCTTCGCCGGCTCCCGCGCTGCGTGCGGGCCGGCGATACCCGATTCCCGTGCAGGTGCCGGTGCACCTGCCGTTTTTTCGTGCCGCCGTGAGCGGCCCGTATTCCAAAGGAGTGACACCATGCTGGTGATGCGCCCCGCGCAAATGGCTGATCTGAACGAAGTGCAGCGCATGGCTGCAGACAGCCCCATTGGTGTCACCTCGCTGCCGGACGACGCTGCTCGCCTGGGCGACAAGATCGCCGCTTCCGAGACTTCCTTCGCCGCCGAGGTCAGCTTCAACGGCGAGGAAAGCTACTTCTTCGTCCTTGAAGACAGCGAAACCGGCAAGCTGGCAGGCTGCTCGGCGATCGTCGCTTCGGCCGGCTACTCCGAGCCGTTCTACAGCTTTCGTAACGAAACCTTCGTGCACGCCTCGCGCGAGCTGAAGATCCACAACAAGATCCACGTGCTGTCGCTGTGCCACGACCTGACCGGCAACAGCCTGCTGACCAGCTTCTATGTACTGCCGGAGCTGGTGAACAGTGGTTGGGCCGAGCTCAATTCGCGTGGTCGCCTGTTGTTCATGGCTTCGCACCCGGAGCGTTTCGCCGATTCGGTGGTGACCGAGATCGTCGGCTACAGCGACGAGCAGGGTGAATCACCGTTCTGGGATGCCATCGGCCGCAACTTCTTCGACCTCAACTACGCCGACGCCGAGCGCCTGTGCGGCCTGAAGAGCCGTACCTTCCTCGCCGAGCTGATGCCGCATTACCCGATCTACGTGCCGCTGCTGCCTGACCTGGCGCAGGAGGCGATGGGCCAGGTGCATCCACGGGCGCAGATCACCTTCGACATTCTCATGCGCGAAGGCTTCGAAACCGAGCACTACATCGACATCTTCGATGGTGGCCCGACCCTGCATGCGCGTACGTCGGGCATCCGTTCGATCGCCCACAGCCGTGTGGTGCCGGTGAAGCTCGAGGACGCCCCGATCAAGGGCGGGCGCCCGTACCTGGTGTGCAACGGCCTGCTGCAGGACTACCGCGCAGTGCTGCTGGACCTGGACTGGGTACCCGGCAAGCCGGTCAGCCTGAGCCTGGCGGCCGCCGATGCGCTGGGGGTGGGCGAGGGCGCCAGCGTGCGCCTGGTCGCGGTCTGAGGCCTGGCAACAGACGTTTGCGGATTGATGCGTTAGCAGAGTTTCGCGCCGGCCGCCGCCGTCGCACAAGGAGATAGCATGATCGTTCGTCCTGTACGCAGCAGCGATTTGCCTGCGTTGATCGAATTGGCACGCAGCACCGGGACCACCGGGCTGACCACGCTGCCGGCCAACGAAGAGCGCCTGGGGCATCGCGTTGGCTGGGCGGAAAAAAGCTTCCGTGGCGAAGCCGAGCGCGCCGACACCGACTACCTGTTCGTGCTGGAAAACGACGAAGGCCTGGTGGTGGGCATCAGTGCCATTGCCGGTGCCGTCGGCCTGCGCGAACCCTGGTACAACTACCGGGTCGGGCTGACCGTCAGCGCCTCGCAGGAGCTGAAGATCTACCGCGAAATCCCCACCCTGTTCCTGGCCAACGACCTGACCGGCAACTCCGAGCTGTGCTCGCTGTTCCTGCGCAGCGACTACCGCTCGGGCCTCAATGGCCGCCTGCTGTCGCGGGCGCGCATGCTGTTCATGGCCGAGTTTCCCGAGCTGTTCGGCAAGAAGATCATCGCCGAAATGCGCGGCATGTCCGATGAGCAGGGGCGTTCACCGTTCTGGGAAAGCCTGGGCCGGCACTTCTTCAAGATGGAGTTCAGCCAGGCCGACTACCTCACCGGCGTGGGCAACAAGTCGTTCATCGCCGAGCTGATGCCCAAGTTCCCGCTGTACACCTGCTTCCTGTCCGAGGCGGCCCGCAACGTGATCGGCCGCGTGCACAAGGACACCGAGCCGGCGCTGGCCATGCTCAAGCAGGAAGGTTTCAACTACCAGGGCTACGTCGACATTTTCGACGCTGGCCCTGCCATCGAGTGCGACACCGACAAGATCCGCGCCGTGCGTGAAAGCCAGACCCTGGTGCTGGCCGTGGGCACGCCGGGCGATGACGCCACGCCTTACATCATTCACAACCGCAAGCGCGACGACTGCCGCATCACGGCTGCACCTGCGCGGTTGGCCGCCGGTACCCTGGTGGTCGACCCCCTGACGGCCAAGCGCCTGCGCATGGGTGCTGGCGACAATGTGCGCGCGGTGCCGCTGTCGGCAAGCCGGGAGGCCAAATAAATGACCACGCATTACATCGCCGGCAACTGGCAGGCCGGCCAGGGTGAAACCCTGCAGTCGCTCAACCCGGTAACGCAGTCCGTCGTCTGGCAAGGCCAGGGCGCTGACGCCAGCCAGGTAGACGCCGCCGTGCAGGCCGCCCGTCAAGCATTCCCGGCCTGGGCGCAACTGAGCCTGGACGCGCGTATCGAGGTGCTGGAAAAGTTTGCCGAGCAGCTCAGGACGCATGCCGAAGCGCTGGCCCAGTGCATCGGCGAGGAAACCGGCAAGCCGCTGTGGGAGTCGGCCACCGAAGTCACCAGCATGATCAACAAGGTGGCGATCTCGGTGCAAAGCTACCGCGAGCGCACCGGCGAGAAGAGCGGCCCGCTGGCCGATGCCACGGCAGTGCTGCGGCACAAGCCCCACGGTGTGGTGGCGGTGTTCGGCCCGTACAACTTCCCTGGCCATCTGCCCAATGGCCATATCGTGCCAGCCCTGCTGGCGGGTAACTGCGTGGTGTTCAAGCCCAGCGAGCTGACCCCCAAGGTCGCCGAGCTGACCGTCAACTGCTGGATTGCCGCCGGCCTGCCGGCGGGTGTGCTGAACCTGGTGCAGGGCGCGCGTGAAACCGGCGTGGCGCTGGCCGCCAACCCGGGTATCGACGGCCTGTTCTTCACTGGCTCCAGCCGTACTGGCAACCTGCTACACCAGCAGTTCGCCGGCCGCCCGGACAAGATCCTGGCGTTGGAGATGGGCGGCAACAACCCGCTGCTGGTGGACCAGGTCAAGGACCTCGACGCTGCGGTATACACCATCATCCAGTCGGCGTTCATTTCCGCTGGCCAGCGCTGCACCTGCGCCCGTCGCCTGCTGGTACCACAAGGCAGCTGGGGCGATGCGCTGATCGCGCGCCTGGTCGAGGTGTGCAAGACCATCACGGTGGGGGCGTTCGACCAACAGCCGGCGCCGTTCATGGGTTCGGTGATTTCGCTGCAGGCGGCGCGCGCGCTGCTGGCGGCCCAGGCCGAGCTGGTTGCCAAGGGCGCCGTGAAGCTGCTGGAAATGACCCAGCCGCAGGCCGATGCCGCGCTGCTGACCCCGGGCATCCTCGATGTCAGTGCCGTCAGCGAGCGGCCGGACGAAGAATTCTTCGGCCCGCTGCTGCAGGTGATTCGCTACGCCGACTTCGATGCCGCCATCGAAGAGGCCAACAACACCCAGTACGGCCTGGCTGCCGGTTTGCTGTCCGACTCCCGTGCCCGCTACCAGTATTTCTGGCTGCGCAGCCGCGCTGGCATCGTCAACTGGAACAAACAGCTGACCGGCGCCGCCAGCAGCGCGCCGTTCGGTGGTGTCGGCGCCAGTGGCAACCACCGCGCCAGCGCCTACTACGCCGCTGACTACTGCGCTTACCCCGTGGCCTCGCTGGAGACCGCCAGCCTTGCCTTGCCGGCGACCCTCACGCCGGGCGTCACCCTATAACAACAGGTCTCGGAGCCTAGCCGATGAAATCCTATGAAGTGAATTTTGATGGCCTGGTGGGGCCTACCCACAATTACGGCGGCCTGTCCTACGGTAACGTGGCTTCGCAGAGCAACAGCCAGCAGGGGTCCAACCCGCGCGAAGCCGCGCGCCAGGGCCTGGCGAAGATGAAAGCGCTGGCCGACATGGGCTTCAAGCAGGGCGTACTGGCGCCGCAGGAGCGCCCGGATGTGGCGGCGCTGCGCCGCCTGGGCTTCAGCGGCAGCGATGCCGAAGTGATCCAGCGCGCTGCCAGGGAAGCCATGCCATTGCTGGTGGCCAGCTGCTCGGCCTCGAGCATGTGGGTGGCCAACGCCGCCACCGTCAGCCCTAGTGCCGACACGGCCGATGGCCGCGTGCACTTCACCGCTGCCAACCTCAACTGCAAGTACCACCGCAGCATCGAGCACCCGACCACCAGCCGCGTGCTCGGGGCCATGTTCAGCGATGAGCGGCATTTTGCCCACCATGCGGCGCTGCCAGCCGTGGCCCAGTTCGGTGACGAGGGCGCGGCCAACCACACGCGCTTCTGCCGTAGCTACGGCGAGGCTGGCGTGGAGTTCTTCGTCTATGGCCGCAGTGCGTTCGACAGCCGCTACCCGGCGCCGCAGAAATACCCGGCCCGGCAAACCCTGGAAGCCTCGCAGGCGGTGGCCAGGCTGCATGGCCTGAGCGACGATGGGGTGGTCTACGCTCAACAGAACCCGGCCGTGATCGACCAGGGCGTGTTCCACAACGATGTGATCTCGGTAGGCAACGGCGAAGTGCTGTTCTACCACGAGGATGCTTTCCTCCAGACCGACACGGTACTTGGCCAGCTGCGAGCTAAACTGGCCAGCAAGGGTGGCAACTTCCAGGCCATCTGCGTGCCACGCGCAGCAGTGACGGTGGAGGACGCGGTGCGTTCCTACCTGTTCAACAGCCAGCTGCTCAGCCGTGAGGACGGTTCCATGCTGCTGGTGGTGCCGGAAGAGTGCCGCAACAATGAGCGGGTCTGGGCCTACCTGGGCCAGCTGACCAGCCAGGGCGGCCCGGTGAAGGAGGTCAAGGTGTTCGACCTCAAGCAGAGCATGCAGAACGGCGGTGGCCCGGCTTGCCTGCGTTTGCGCGTGGCGTTGAAGGAAACGGAACTGGCAGCGGTCAACCAAGGCGTTATCATGACCGCCCCGCTGTACGACACCCTGGTGCAGTGGGTCGACAAGCACTACCGCGACCGCCTTGGCGAAGCGGACCTGGCCGACCCGCAGCTGTTGCTGGAATGCCGTACGGCGCTGGATGAGTTGACCCAGATCCTGAAGTTGGGCTCGGTGTATCCGTTCCAACGCCAACCTTGAAGAGAGACTTTGCAATGACCGACGCCCTGCGCCTGATCCTCGAAGATGAAGACGGCACCCAGCTGGAGACTTCCTGCACCCGCTTTGCCGTGGTCTGGCAAGGCAAGGAAGTGTGGATTCAGCAGGATGGCCGTGGCCAGCTGTTGATCGGCGTGGATGTCGAGGAAGACGACACCGAGTATGCCAACCTGTTGCTGCGGCCGATGGCCACCAACCTGGTCAGCCTGCAACTGGAAATGGAGCCGGCGGAGCTTGGCGAAGACGACGATCACGTCCATGGCCCCGACTGCGGCCACCACCACTAAGGAAGTCCCTATGCTCGCCCTTGGCAAATTGCTTGAGCTGACCCTCACCGATCACGAACCGGCCGAGAAGACCCAAGTGACTCCCAAGGGCGTGCGTTTGCGCTGGCTAGGCGAGGGCGCGCTGGAAGTGCGCCCGGCCGAAAGCGACGATTGCGGGCTGGACTTGCTGTTGTCCGCCGGTATCCACGGCAACGAAACGGCGCCGATCGAGTTGCTCGAGCGCCTGCTGCACGGCGTGGCCAACGGCAAGATCATTCCCCGGGCGCGGGTGCTGTTCCTGTTCGGCAACCCTGCGGCGATCCGCAAGGGTGAGCGCTTCATCGAGCAGGACATCAACCGCCTGTTCAACGGCCGCCACGAGCTGTCCAGTGGCTTCGAGGCCTTGCGTGCCGCGGAACTGGAACAGTTCGCCCGGGTGTTTTTCAGCAAGCCGGGGCGCAGCCGCCTGCATTACGACCTGCATACGGCCATTCGCGGCTCGAAGATCGAGCAGTTCGCCTTGTATCCCTACAAGGAGGGGCGCAAGCATTCCCGCCGCGAGCTGGCACGCCTGGCGGCAGCCGGCATGCAGGCGGTGCTGCTGCAGAGCAAGTCGTCCATCACCTTCAGTGCCTTTACCTATGAGCAACTGGAAGCCGAAGCCTTTACCCTGGAATTGGGCAAGGCCCGCCCGTTCGGCCAGAACGAGCTGGTCAACCTCGACAGGCTGGAACAGCGCCTGATCCAGATCATCGAGCACACCGAGCCGGAAGGCGAAGGTTCGCTGGATGGCTTGCAGCTGTTCAGTGTTTCCCGCGAGATCATCAAGCACAGCGACAGTTTCCACCTGCACCTGCCGGCGGACATCGAGAACTTCTCCGAGCTGAGCAAGGGTTACCTGCTGGCCGAGGACCTGGCGGAGACGCGCTGGGTGGTCGAGGAGGAAGGGGCGCGTATCATCTTCCCCAACCCCAAGGTCAGGAACGGCTTGCGCGCCGGTATCCTGATCGTGCCCGATTCAGGGCAGCGCCTCGGCTAGCGCTAATAGACAACGGTTTGGTGTAGGAGCGGCCTTGCGTCGCGATGGGGCGCGCAGCGGCCCCGGCAATTTCAGCCTGGCCGCCCATGTTGCTGGGGGCGCTGCGCGCCCCATCGCGACGCAAGGCCGCTCCTACACAGGCCTTTGCCCGGAATGGCAGCCCATGAAACTCTTTTAATTCACCGCCTGTTCCATTTTCCCTCCCCCTGAGCGGTAATTGGCTTGCCAGTGGCGAAAGGCAGGCTTTAGCATCCGGCCATGTCGTTTTCGTTTGCATAGCCCGAAAAACCGTCCAAACGATGGTTTCTATCGTATAAACACACTGCATCGAGACCGCAGGACCGATATAATGCGGCCCTTTGCCGTCGTTTCGTCGACGCGTTTGCCCAACAGGGCTGCCGTTTCCGTGGAAGAACCTATGAAAAGCGCAGAAATCCGTGAAGCCTTCCTTCGCTTCTTCGAAGAGCAGGGACATACCCGAGTCGCCTCCAGTTCGCTGATCCCGAACAACGACCCGACCTTGCTGTTCACCAATGCCGGCATGAACCAGTTCAAGGACTGCTTCCTCGGTGCGGAGAAGCGTGCCTACACCCGTGCTGTCAGCAGCCAGAAGTGCGTGCGCGCCGGCGGCAAGCACAACGACCTGGAAAACGTCGGTTACACCGCGCGCCACCATACCTTCTTCGAGATGCTGGGCAACTTCAGCTTCGGCGACTATTTCAAGCGCGACGCCATCACCTTCGCGTGGACCTTCCTGACTTCGGAAAAGTGGCTGAACCTGCCCAAGGAAAAGCTCTGGGTCACCGTCTACGCCACTGACGACGAAGCCTACGACATCTGGACCAAGGAAGTCGGCGTGCCTGCCGAGCGCATGGTGCGCATCGGCGACAACAAGGGCGCCCCGTACGCTTCCGACAACTTCTGGACCATGGGCGACACCGGCCCGTGTGGCCCGTGCACCGAGATCTTCTACGACCACGGCCCGGACATCTGGGGCGGCCCACCCGGCTCGCCGGAAGAAGACGGCGACCGCTACATCGAGATCTGGAACAACGTCTTCATGCAGTTCAACCGCACCGCCGATGGCGTGCTGCACCCGCTGCCAGCGCCGTCGGTGGATACCGGCATGGGCCTGGAGCGTGTCAGCGCCGTGCTGCAGCACGTGCATTCGAACTACGAGATCGACCTGTTCCAGAACCTGCTGGCCGCCGCGGCCAAGGCCATCGGCTGCAGCAATGACGGCCAGGCTTCACTGAAAGTGGTGGCCGACCATATCCGTTCGTGCGGCTTCCTGATCGCCGACGGCGTGCTGCCGTCCAACGAAGGCCGTGGCTACGTGCTGCGCCGCATCATTCGCCGCGCCTGCCGCCACGGCAACAAGCTGGGTGCCAAGGGCAGCTTCTTCTACCAGATCGTGGCCGCGCTGGTCGCCGAAATGGGCGCAGCCTTCCCGGAACTGAACAGCCAGCAGGCGCACATCGAGCGCGTGCTCAAGGCCGAAGAAGAGCAGTTCGCCAAGACCCTGGAGCAGGGCCTGCGTATCCTCGAGCAGGACCTGGCGCAGTTGAAGGGCGACGTGGTACCGGGCGACGTGGTGTTCAAGCTGTACGACACCTATGGCTTCCCGATGGACCTGACTGCCGACATCGCCCGCGAGCGCGAGCTGACCATCGACGAAGCCGGCTTCGAGCGCGAGATGGACGCCCAGCGTGAGCGTGCCCGCTCGGCCAGTGCCTTCGGCATGGACTACAACAGCCTGGTCAAGGTCGACAGCGCCACCGAGTTCCTCGGCTACGACGCTACCGAAGGCCAGGGCAAGGTCATCGCCCTGTACAAGGACGGCCAGGCCGTCGACCAGCTGGGTGAAGGCGAGCAGGGCGTGGTCGTGCTCGACCGCACGCCGTTCTACGCCGAGTCCGGCGGCCAGGTGGGCGACACCGGCTACCTGCAGGCCGGTGCTGCACGTTTCGACGTGCGCGACACCACCAAGACTGGCGGCGCCTTCCTGCACCACGGCGTGGTCGCCAGCGGTGCGCTGCTGATCGGTTCGTCGGTCGAGGCCAAGGTCGATGCCGAGGTGCAGCACGCCACCTCGCTGAACCACTCGGCCACCCACCTGCTGCACGAGGCGCTGCGCCAGGTGCTGGGCGAGCACGTGCAGCAGAAGGGCTCGCTGGTCGACAGCCAGCGCCTGCGTTTCGACTTCAGCCACTTCGAGGCGGTGAAACCGGAGCAGATCAAGGCCCTGGAAGACATCGTCAACCGCGAAGTGCGCAAGAACACTGCGGTGGAAACCGAGCTGACCGACATCGAGACCGCCAAGGCCAAGGGCGCCATGGCGCTGTTCGGTGAGAAGTACGGCGACACCGTGCGTGTGCTGAGCATGGGCGGCGATTTCTCGGTGGAACTGTGCGGCGGTATCCACGCCAAGCGCACCGGTGACATCAGCCTGTTCAAGATCATCAGCGAAGGCGGCGTAGCTTCTGGCGTGCGCCGTATCGAAGCGGTAACCGGCGCAGCGGCGCTGGCCTACCTGAACGCTGCCGAAGAGCAGGTCAAGGAAGCCGCGCAACTGGTCAAAGGCAACCGTGACAACCTGATCGACAAGCTGTCGGCTGTGCTCGAGCGCAACCGCCAGCTGGAGAAGCAGCTGGAACAGCTGCAGGCCAAGGCCGCCAGCGCCGCCGGGGATGATCTCTCCAACGCGGCCGTTGAGGTCAAGGGCGCCAAGGTGCTCGCCGCCCGCCTGGACGGGCAGGACGGCAAGGCCTTGCTGGCGCTGGTCGATCAACTGAAGAACAAGCTCGGCCACGCAGTGATCCTGCTGGGCAGCGAGCATGAGGGCAAGGTCGTGCTGGTGGCCGGTGTGACCAAGGACCTCTCCAGCCAACTCAAGGCTGGCGATCTGATGAAACAAGCCGCTGCGGCGGTGGGTGGCAAGGGCGGTGGCCGTCCGGACATGGCCCAGGGTGGTGGCGTCGACGTCGCTGCACTGGACCAGGCCTTGGCGCTGGCCGTGCCATTCGCAGAGCAGGGACTTTGAGATGGGGCGGCCAGTGGTCTAGTCGCTGGCCGACCCATGTTGGATTGTTTTTTGGGGCCCTGAATGGGCTGAGGCACCATTGAAATGGCGTTGATCGTACAGAAATTTGGCGGCACCTCTGTCGGTTCCATCGAGCGGATCGAGCAGGTAGCCGATAAGGTCAAGAAACACCGTGAGGCGGGCGACGACCTGGTGGTTGTGTTGTCGGCCATGAGCGGTGAAACCAATCGCCTGATCGACCTGGCCAAGCAGATCAGCGATCAGCCGGTTCCACGCGAGCTGGACGTGATCGTGTCGACCGGTGAGCAGGTCACCATTGCCCTGCTGGCCATGGCCCTGATCAAGCGTGGTGTGCCAGCGGTGTCCTACACCGGCAACCAGGTGCGCATCCTCACCGACAGCGCGCACAACAAGGCGCGCATCCTGCAGATCGACGACCAGAAGATCCGTGCCGACCTCAAGCAAGGCCGCGTGGTCGTGGTAGCGGGTTTCCAGGGCGTCGACGAGCACGGCAACATCACCACCCTGGGCCGTGGCGGCTCCGACACCACCGGCGTGGCCCTGGCGGCGGCGCTGAAGGCCGACGAGTGCCAGATCTACACCGACGTCGACGGCGTCTACACCACCGACCCGCGCGTCGTGCCACAGGCCCGCCGCCTGGAGAAGATCACCTTCGAAGAGATGCTGGAAATGGCCAGCCTCGGTTCCAAGGTGCTGCAGATCCGTTCGGTGGAGTTCGCCGGCAAGTACAACGTTCCGCTGCGCGTGCTGCACAGCTTCAAGGAGGGTCCGGGTACCCTCATTACCATTGATGAAGAGGAATCCATGGAACAGCCGATCATTTCCGGTATCGCCTTCAACCGTGATGAAGCCAAGCTGACCATTCGCGGCGTGCCGGACACTCCGGGCGTGGCCTTCAAGATCCTCGGCCCGATCAGCGCCTCGAACATCGAGGTCGACATGATCGTGCAGAACGTTGCCCACGATAACACCACCGACTTCACCTTCACCGTACACCGCAACGAGTACGAGAAGGCGCAGAGCGTGCTGGAAAACACCGCGCGTGAAATCGGTGCCCGTGAAGTGATCGGCGACACCAAGATCGCCAAGGTGTCGATCGTTGGCGTCGGCATGCGTTCGCACGCCGGTGTTGCCAGCCGCATGTTCGAAGCCCTGGCCAAGGAGGGCATCAACATCCAAATGATCTCCACTTCCGAGATCAAGGTTTCGGTGGTGATCGAAGAGAAGTACCTGGAGCTGGCCGTGCGCGCGCTGCACACCGCGTTCGAACTCGACGCTCCGGCACGACAGAGCGAGTAAATCGCTGCCTGGAAGGGCGCGGCTTGCCGCGCCCTTCGCGTTTCTGCTTGCCACGCAGGCCCTGTCCAAGCCTGCGTGGCGGGCAACCAAGGCCCGAGTCGTCGTCCACGGCCAGGCCGCGACACCCAAGACTGTTATCCCTGTATGTTTCGCGTAAGGAGAAAGCTATGTTGATTCTGACTCGTCGGTGCGCCGAGAGCCTGATCATTGGAGACGGCGAGATCACCGTGACGGTGCTCGGCGTCAAAGGCAACCAAGTGCGTATCGGCGTCAGCGCCCCGAAAGAAGTGGCCGTTCACCGCGAGGAAATCTACCTGCGGATCAAGAAGGAGAAGGACGAGGAGCCAAGCCTTTAATTTTTTTGAAGTTTTTTTCAAAAAAAGGGTTGCAAACGAGGAAGGCTGTGTTTAATATTCGCCTCGTGTTGCGGTGAGGTGGCCGAGTGGCCGAAGGCGCTCCCCTGCTAAGGGAGTATACCTCATAAGGGTATCGGGGGTTCGAATCCCCCCTTCACCGCCATTATTCGCTTAGGGCGCTGCAAACGGTAAGAACGCTAAGTAGTTGATTTTAAACGAAAAAGTTCTTGCAAAAATGTTTCAGCGACCTATAATGCGCGGCAAGACACGGACTCATAGCTCAGCTGGATAGAGTACTCGGCTACGAACCGAGCGGTCGGAGGTTCGAATCCTCCTGAGTCCGCCACTTTTGAAGTGGCTTTGATTGCAAGGCTGCTTCAAATCACCAGTGGTAACCTGGTCTAAAAATACCAACCACGGACTCATAGCTCAGCTGGATAGAGTACTCGGCTACGAACCGAGCGGTCGGAGGTTCGAATCCTCCTGAGTCCGCCACTTTTGAAGTGGCTCTGCTTGCAAAGCAACTTCAACCACCAGTGGTAACCTGGTCTAAAAATACCACCACGGACTCATAGCTCAGCTGGATAGAGTACTCGGCTACGAACCGAGCGGTCGGAGGTTCGAATCCTCCTGAGTCCGCCACACCCCATCAAGAAGCCCGCTCAATTGAGCGGGCTTTTTGTTTTCTTCACCAATGAATTGTTGGTGATGTCGATCTAAGCTCTCCTGTAGATGTGGCGTTTGGCTTTGCGGCCGGGTAGGGCCGGAGATCAACCCCGCCAGGCATACACATCCAGGCACAACAAATGTGCTTTAACCGCCAGACCCACCGTCGCACTGATAGCTTCGAGCGTTGTCCCAGCTTTATCACGCAAACGATTGTTCTGGCCAAAATTTTCAGCGATCTGACAGCTTTAGCAGTGTATGATTGCGCCCGTCAGCCCCGCCGGGGCTTGTGGAAAACCACCATGGACTTACCCAGTAGTTACTCGCTAACAAGATTCGTACAGAAAGATCTGACCGATTGATTCTCCCGGCGTGCTCCGCTGCTGGGAGTGGAGTTCGCCTATGACTGAAGTAGAAGTAAAAAAAGCGCAGGAAAGCCTGCAGGACCGCCTGGCCCAGGTGGTCGAACTGCTGCAACGCCAGCGCGTGGTCGAAGACCTGACGCACCGTCAGGAAGGTGCCCACCACGACCTGGTGGAAAACCTCGTTCACCGTCAGAACCTTGTCGAGCTGCAGCGCAAGCTCGATGACCTGCACCCCGCCGACATCGCCTACATCCTCGAAGCCTTGCCCCTGGAAGACCGCCTGACGGTCTGGCAGCTGGTGCGCTCGGATCGCGATGGCGACATCCTCCTGGAAGTTTCCGACGCCGTGCGGCAATCACTGATCGCCGACATGGACGATCACGAGCTGCTCGCCGCCGCCAAGGAAATGGACGCCGACGAGCTGGCCGACCTGGCGCCAGAGCTGCCGCGTGACGTTATCCACGAGTTGATGGAAACCCTCGATGCCCAGCAGCGCGAGCGCGTGCGTTCGGCATTGAGCTACGACGAGGAGCAGGTCGGTGCGTTGATGGACTTCGAGATGGTCACCATCCGCGAAGACGTCAGCCTGGAAGTGGTGTTGCGCTACCTGCGCCGGCTGAAAGAGTTGCCGAACCACACCGACAAGCTGTTCGTGGTCGACTATGACGGCATCCTCAAGGGCGTGTTGCCGATCAAGCGCCTGCTGGTCAACGACCCGGAGAAGAAGGTGGCGGAGGTCATGGCGACCGACCCGGTGTCCTTCCACCCCGAGGAAGATGCCTACGATGCGGCACAAGCCTTCGAGCGTTATGACCTGGTGTCTGCGCCGGTAGTGGACAAGAACGAGCGCCTGATCGGCCGTCTGACCATTGACGAAATGGTCGACCTGATTCGTGAAGAAAGCGAAAGCGAAGTGCTGAACATGGCCGGTCTGCGCGAGGAGGAGGACATCTTCGCCTCGGTCTGGCGTTCGCTGCGCAACCGTTGGGCCTGGCTGGCGATCAACCTGATTACCGCCTTTGTCGCTTCGCGGGTGATCGGCCTGTTCGAAGGGTCGATCGAGAAACTGGTGGCGCTGGCCGCCCTGATGCCGATCGTGGCGGGTATCGGTGGCAACTCCGGCAACCAGACCATCACCATGATCGTGCGCGCCATGGCGCTGGACCAGGTGTCGCCCGGCAACACCAGCCGCCTGATGCGCAAGGAGCTGGCGGTATCGCTGCTCAACGGCCTGATCTGGGGTGGGGTGATCGGGGTGGTGGCGTTCTGGCTGTATGGTAGCTGGTCGCTGGGCCTGGTGATGACCGCGGCAATGACCTTGAATCTGTTGCTGGCGGCCTTGATGGGGGTGTTGATTCCGATGACCTTGACGCGCCTGGGCCGCGACCCGGCAATGGGCTCCAGTGTGATGATCACTGCGGTTACCGACAGTGGTGGCTTCTTTATCTTCCTCGGCCTGGCCACGCTGTTCCTGCTGTAACCCGCTCTTTGCGGCCTACGCGATCCCTGTAGGAGCGGCCTTGTGTCGCGATGGGCCGCAAAGCGGCCCCAGGACTTCAGCGGCACTGCATGGATTTTTGGGGCCGCTTTGCGGCCCATCGCGACACAAGGCCGCTCCTACGAAGACCGCATCTCTTGCAGGATCATGCGCCCACAAAAAAGCCAGCTTACGCTGGCTTTTTTCATGTTCGCCGAGCGCCTCAGGAGGCGTCGGCGGCCATTTCCACATCGTGAGCGATGAGGGCGACCAGCGCATTCTGCTGGCGGTGGGACAGCTGGCGGAAGCGTTGCAGCAGCTCGCGCTCATGCAGGGACAGTTCTGGGCTGTCCATGCGCATGCTCAACTCGTCACCCAGCGCACCTTCCTGGATAAGGCTCTGTTCCAGGCGTGCGATGATCTCGGAGTTCATGCTGCGGTGATGGTTGCGCGCTACCTCGGCAATGCGCTCACGCATCCCGTCTGGCAGGCGGACGACGAACTTGTCAGCGGTGCGGCTCGAATAAATAGCCTGTTTCATTGGGCGCATATAAATTGACCGGATTTTGGTTCAGGGGAAGCGGTTCTCAAATTGGCCGCACGGGGTGGAAGTACGACCGTGGCGACGACAAAATGTTCAACCGCCAGTGAAAAATGGATGCTCATCTTGCCTCATGGTCGCCGTTTCCTTGGCGTCAATTCTGTGACAAATACTGATCTGGATAAAGGCTTTATGCCAGTACCAATTATCAGAAATGAGCACTGGTTTGAAAAGTTTTACATGCACAGGCTATTCGAACTGTCAGTCTTTTGCCGTCAAAAACTGGTAAAACGCAGCAAAAGCCGGAGAAAAGCCCTAGAATGCGCCGGTTTCCTTTCATAGAGCATAGTGGCTATGCAACATGACGCAAGCGACCGCCGATCAGGGACCGGCCGGCTGATATACCTGATAGGACCGTCGGGTTCCGGGAAAGATTCCCTGATCGACGCTTCACGTGAGCGACTGGCTGCTGCCGGGGTGGAAGTCGCCCGCCGGGTCATTACCCGTTCGGCCGAAGCCAAGGGCGAAGCTGCCCACGGGGTCACGGCCGAGCAGTTCGAGGCGTTGCGTGCGCAGGGCGGGTTTGCCATGCACTGGCGAGCCAATGGCCTGGATTACGGCATACCTCGGCAGGTGGACGACTGGCTGGCCCAGGGCAGGGCGGTGCTGGTGAACGGTTCGCGCGCGTATCTGGCCGAGGCACGCCAGCGCTATCCGGGCCTTCTGGCGGTGCTGGTTCAGGTCCGGCCCGAGGTGCTGCGCCAGCGCTTGCTGGCTCGCGGCCGGGAAAGCGCTGAGGAAATCGAGCAGCGCCTGGCTCGAAATGCCCGCTTGCAGGCGGTGACCGATCCATCGCTGCACGTGCTGGATAACTCCATCGCCCTGGCGTCAACGGTAGAAGCGTTGTTCGCGCTGTTGCGTGATGAAGGTGTGCTGCCGCAGGTGTAGCATGGGCAGAAAAGGATTACGCGAAAAAGCCTGCTTGAGGCATGACAAACGCCAGCATGCTGGTTAACATGCTGGCCGTCCCGCTGTGCAGCGCTCGCTGCCGGTGCCAGCGTCTCAGTAGCTCAATTGGATAGAGCATCCCCCTCCTAAGGGGAAGGTTGCAGGTTCAATTCCTGCCTGGGACGCCATTTCTCCTTCCCCTCTGAAGCTGTATTGCGGCGTTGGCTATCGGCTTGCGTCATGGCAGCCATGTCAGTCGTCAACTCGATAAAAAATCCAACCTGAGTGCTATTCCGATGGCAGCACGCAGGGCCTATGCTGCTCGTCACAGAAATGACCTTGCCGCTTGCGGCAATTACCACGTGGTCGGCAGCCCCTTGGTCGGAGCGCAGTTGCTGGGCATCAGGGAGAGCTTCGATGAGTCAGCAAACCGGGCCGGTACCTGCCGGCTTCAGTGAGCAACAGTTGCACACCTTGTTCGATCTGGTCAGCGACGGTATCTGGGACTGGGATGCCAACACCGGCTACGTCTATCGCAACCCGGGCTGGTACGCCATGCTCGGCTACCCCAGCCATTCCCTGTCCAATTCGGTACTCACCTGGGAAAGCGTGATTCACCCGGAGGATTATCCACGGGTAATGGCGCATTTCGAGGCGTACATCAACCAGCGCAACGAGCGTTACCTGGTTGAGTACCGCTGCCGCTGCCACGATGGCAGCTACCTGTGGATCGAGGACAGCGGCTACATCATTGCCCGTAACGAAGACGGCTCGGTGGCGCGCATGCTCGGCGCCCACCGCAATATCGATGCCGGCAAGCGCCTGGTGGCGCAGCTGGAGCAAAGGAACCTGTCGCTGGAAAGCCAGGTGGCCGAGCGTACCCGCGAACTGTCCTGGGTGAACCAGCAGTTGCAGCGCCAACTGGAGGAGAACCGCGAGCTGGCAGAGCGCGATGCGTTGACCCGCGTTGCCAACCGCTACCGGCTGGAGAAGACCCTGCGACTGGAATGCGAGCGGGCGCAGCGCTTTCGCCAGCCATTGGCCCTGATAGCCATGGACCTGGACGATTTCAAGCCAATCAATGACCGCTACGGTCATGCCCAGGGTGATGCCGCGCTGGTGCGGGTGGCCGACAGCCTGCGCAGTTGCCTGCGTGAGCGCGACCTGCTGGCACGCTGGGGTGGCGACGAGTTCGTCATCGTGCTGCCACAGACTGCATTGGCGCAGGGCCTGGAGCTGGCCGCACGGTTACGCCATGTGGTGGCCCAGGTGGAGCCGGTGGGCGATTGCCGGCTGACCATCAGCTATGGTGTGGTGCAGTGGCAGCTGGGAGAAGATCAGCATGCCCTGCTGGCGCGTGCCGACCAGGCGCTGTACCGGGCCAAGGATGCCGGCAAGGATGCCATAGCCGAGTAACCGGTTCTGGCACGAAAAAAGACCCGCGGCGCCTCGGGGCGCAGCGGGCCAAGTCGGCCTCGGCCGCTTCAGTGTCAGATGTGCAGGGCGTGGCCCAGGGCGCGCAATGCCGCTTCCTGTACCGCTTCCCCCAGCGTCGGGTGGGCATGGATGGTACCGGCCACATCCTCCAGGCAGGCGCCCATCTCCAGCGACTGGGCAAACGCCGTCGACAGCTCGGATACCGCCACGCCAACAGCCTGCCAACCGAGGATCAGGTGGTTGTCACGGCGCGCTACCACACGCACGAAACCGCTCTTCGATTCCAGGCTCATGGCCCGGCCGTTGGCGGCGAACGGGAACTGCGCGACGATGCAGTCCAGCCCTTGCTGGCTGGCCTGTTCGGGGGTCTTGCCGACCACCACCACCTCCGGGTCGGTGAAGCACACCGCGGCAATCGCGCTGGGCTCGAAGCGGCGGGCCTTGCCGGCGATGATCTCGGCGACCATCTCGCCCTGGGCCATGGCCCGGTGCGCCAGCATCGGTTCGCCCGCCACGTCGCCGATGGCCCAGACATTGCGCATGCTGGTCTGGCAGCGCTCGTCGATGGCGATCGCCGCGCCGTTCATCTTCAGGTCCAGGCATTCCAGGTTGAAGCCTTGCGTGCGCGGTCGGCGGCCGACGGCCACCAGCACCTGGTCGGCTTCCAGGCGCAGTTGCCCGCCCTGGCCATCCCGGGCCAGCAGGCAGCCGCCCTCGTAGCCTTCGACGCTATGGCCCAGGTGCAGGGCCACGCCCAGCTTCTTCAGCGACTCGGCAACCGGCGCGGTCAGCTCGCTGTCGTAGGTCGGCAGGATGCGCTCGCGCGCTTCCACCACGCTGACCCGTACGCCCAGCTTGCGGTAGGCAATGCCCAGTTCCAGGCCGATATAGCCGCCGCCTACCACCACCAGGTGCTGCGGCAGGGCTTTCGGCGCCAGGGCTTCGGTCGAGGAAATGATCGGCCCGCCCAGCGGCAGCATCGGCAGTTCGACACTGCTGGAGCCAGTGGCCAGCAACAGGTGCTCGCACTGGATACGCTGGCCATCGACTTCCACCTGCTTGCCGTCGAGGACCTTCGCCCAGCCATGGATCACCTTGACCCCGTGCTTCTTCAGCAGGGCGGCGACACCGGTGGTCAGGCGGTCGACGATGCCGTCCTTCCAGGCCACGCTCTGGCCAATGTCCAGGCGCGGCGAGGCGACGCTGATACCGAGCTCCGACGGGCCGGCAAAGCGCGAGGTCTGGTGGAACTGTTCGGCCACATGGATCAACGCCTTGGAAGGAATGCAGCCGATGTTCAGGCAGGTACCGCCCAGCGCCTGGCCTTCCACCAGCACGGTGGGGATGCCCAGTTGTCCGGCGCGGATGGCAGCCACGTAGCCGCCAGGGCCGCCGCCGATGATCAACAGGGTAGTCTGGATAGTCTGTTGCATGCTCACTCCACGAACAGGCAGGCGGGTTGTTCGAGCAGGCCACGCACGGCCTGGATGAACAGTGCGGCGTCCATGCCATCGACCACCCGGTGGTCGAACGAGCTGGACAGGTTCATCATCTTGCGCACGACGATCTGGCCGTCGATCACCACCGGCCGCTCGACCATGCGGTTGACGCCGACGATCGCCACTTCCGGGGTGTTGACCACGGGCGTGCTGACGATACCGCCGAGGGCGCCCAGGCTGGTCAGGGTGATGGTCGAGCCCGACAGTTCCTCGCGGCTGGCCTTGTTGTTGCGCGCAGCGTTGGCCAGGCGCGAAATCTCGCTGGCATTGGCCCACAGGCTGCCCGCTTCGGCATGGCGCAGCACCGGTACCATCAGGCCGTTGTCACCCTGGGTGGCAATGCCCACATGCACTGCGCCATGGCGGGTGATGACCTGGGCTTCGTCGTCATAGGTAGCGTTGATCTGCGGGAAGTCACGCAACGCCACGACCAGCGCACGGACCAGGAACGGCAGCAGGGTCAGTTTGCCGCGGCTGTCGCCATGCTTGCTGTTGAGTTGCTGGCGCAGGGCTTCCAGGGCGGTGACGTCGATTTCTTCCACGTAGCTGAAGTGCGCGACGCGGCGCTTGGCGTCCTGCATGCGCTGGGCGATCTTGCGGCGCAGGCCGATCACCGGTACCTGCTCGCTGTCGGTGCGCTTGGCATAGCCATTCGGCGCTTGCCCGGCAGCACTCTGCGGCTTGCTCATGAAGGCGTCGAGGTCTTCGTGCAGGATGCGCCCGGCCGGGCCGCTGCCATGCACGTAACGCAGCTCGATACCGGCATCCAGGGCGCGCTTGCGCACTGCCGGCGAAGCCAGCGGCTTGTCGCCTGGCTGGCGCGGCACGATCGGCGCGGCCTCGTGCTGGGCAGGCGCCTGGTAGGCGGCCGGTGCTGCTGGCTGCTGCGCTTGCGGTTTGCTGCTCACTGGCGCGGCGGGTGCCTCGAGCGGTTTCGCCTGCGGTACATCCACATGGTTGCCGCTACCTTCCACCTCGATGCGAATCAGCTCGCTGCCGACCGCCATCACTTCGCCCGGCTGGCCGCCCAGGGCCAGCACCTTGCCGCTGACCGGCGAGGGGATTTCCACCGTGGCCTTGTCGGTCATGACGTCGGCCACCACCTGGTCCTCGGCGATCATGTCACCGACCTTCACGAACCATTCCACCAACTCGACCTGCGCGATGCCTTCGCCAATGTCCGGCATCTTGATGACGTGCGTGCCCATTCAGACCTCCATGACCTTTTTCAATGCCGCACCTACCCGCGATGGCCCTGGGAAGTAAGCCCATTCCTGCGCGTGAGGGTAGGGGGTGTCCCAGCCGGTGACGCGCTCGATCGGCGCCTCCAGGTGGTGGAAGCAGTGTTCCTGCACCAGCGACACCAGTTCGGCACCGAAGCCGCAGGTGCGGGTAGCCTCGTGCACCACCACGCAGCGGCCGGTCTTCTTCACCGACTCGACGATGGTGTCCAGGTCCAGCGGCCACAGGCTGCGCAGGTCGATCACCTCGGCATCGACGCCGGTTTCTTCGGCGGCCACCTGGGCCACGTACACCGTGGTGCCATAGGTCAGCACAGTCACGTCGTTGCCGGGGCGGGTAATGGCCGCCTTGTCCAGCGGCACGCTGTAGTAACCATCGGGCACGGCGCTTTGCGGGTGTTTCGACCAGGGGGTGACAGGGCGGTCGTGGTGGCCGTCGAACGGGCCGTTGTACAGGCGCTTGGGCTCGAGGAAGATCACCGGGTCGTCGCACTCGATCGAGGCGATCAGCAGGCCTTTGGCGTCATAGGGGTTGGAAGGCATCACGGTGCGCAGGCCGCACACCTGGGTGAACATCGCTTCAGGGCTCTGGCTGTGGGTCTGGCCGCCATAGATGCCGCCACCGCAGGGCATGCGCAGGGTCAGCGGGGCGATGAACTCGCCGGCCGAACGGTAACGCAGGCGCGCCATTTCCGAGACGATCTGGTCGGAGGCCGGGTAGAAATAGTCGGCGAACTGGATTTCCACCACCGGGCGCAGGCCGTAGGCACCCATGCCCACGGCGGTGCCGACGATACCGCTTTCGGAGATCGGCGCGTCGAACACGCGGGATTTGCCGTACTTGTTCTGCAGGCCTTCGGTGCAGCGGAATACCCCGCCGAAATAACCGACGTCCTGGCCGTAGATCACCACATTGTCGTCGCGCTCGAGCATGACATCCATGGCCGAGCGCAGGGCCTGGATCATGGTCATGGTAGTGGTGGCCATGGCGGTTTCCGGTTTGATGCTGTTGTTGTGGTCGTTCATCTCAAACCCCCAGTTCCTGGCGTTGCCGGCGCAGGTGGTCGGGCATTTCCTTGTACACGTCCTCGAACATCGAGGCGGCACTCGGGATATGGCCGTTGGCCAGGGTGCCGTACTGCTCGGCTTCTTTCTGCGCGGCGATGACTGCGGCTTCGAGTTCGGCAGTGGTGGCCTGGTGTTCTTCCTCGGACCAGTGGCCGATCTTGATCAGGTGCTGCTTCAGGCGAGCGATCGGGTCACCCAGCGGGAAGTGGCTCCAGTCGTCGGCAGGGCGGTACTTGGACGGGTCGTCCGAGGTCGAGTGCGGGCCGGCACGGTAGGTGACCCACTCGATCAGGCTCGGGCCCAGGCCACGGCGGGCGCGCTCGGCGGCCCAGCGCGAGGCGGCGTACACGGCGACGAAGTCGTTGCCGTCAACCCGCAGCGAGGCGATACCGCAACCCACGCCACGGCCGGCGAAGGTGGTCGACTCGCCACCGGCAATGGCCTGGAAGGTGGAAATCGCCCACTGGTTGTTGACCACGTTGAGGATCACCGGGGCGCGGTACACGTGGGCGAAGGTGAGGGCGGTGTGGAAGTCCGATTCGGCGGTGGCACCGTCGCCGATCCATGCCGAGGCGATCTTGGTGTCACCCTTGATGGCCGAGGCCATGGCCCAGCCGACCGCCTGCACGAACTGGGTCGCCAGGTTGCCGCTGATGGTGAAGAAGCCGGCATCGCGCACCGAGTACATGATCGGCAGCTGGCGGCCCTTGAGCGGGTCGCGTTCGTTGGACAGCAGCTGGCAGATCATGTCGACCAGCGATACGTCGCGGGCCATCAGGATGCTTTGCTGGCGGTAGGTCGGGAAGCACATGTCGCTGCGGTTCAGCGCCAGGGCCTGGGCGCTGCCGATGGCTTCTTCACCCAGGCTCTGCATATAGAAGGACATTTTCTTCTGGCGCTGGGCAACCACCATGCGGCTGTCGAAGATCCGCGTCTTGAGCATGGCGCGCATGCCCTGGCGAAGGACTTGCGGGTCGATGTCTTCAGCCCACGGGCCTTGCGCGTTGCCTTGCTCATCGAGCACGCGGATCAGGCTGTAGGAAAGATCGGCGGTGTCGGCAGCGTCGACATCGACAGGCGGTTTACGGACTTGGCCTGCATCATTCAGGCGCAGGTAGGAAAAATCGGTCTGGCAGCCTGGCCGGCCGGTAGGCTCGGGCACATGCAAACGCAGGGGGGCGTACTCGTTCATGCTTTTTACGCTCGCTCGGGTATTTGTTTTTGTGAGCTCTGAAGCGGCCGCCGCTGAGTACCGGCTTGTGACTGGTAAGTCAGCGTCCCCTACATCTTAGTGGGCCAGCAGGAGAATTTTTCTCTCAAGTTGATTGCCTTTGCCGAGCGGGGCAGATAAACATTCCGCATAAACACAAAAAACCGGTGATTTTGTCTCATGCGCAAACTGGATCGTACCGATATCGGCATTCTCAACAGCCTGCAGGAAAACGCCCGCATCACCAACGCCGAACTGGCGCGCTCGGTGAACCTGTCGCCGACGCCCTGTTTCAACCGGGTGCGGGCCATGGAAGAACTGGGGGTGATACGCCAGCAGGTGACCTTGCTGTCGCCCGAGGTGCTGGGGCTGGACGTCAACGTGTTCATCCATGTGAGCCTGGAAAAGCAGGTAGAGCAGGCGCTGCACCGCTTCGAGGAAGAAATTGCCGAACGGCCCGAGGTGATGGAGTGCTACCTGATGACCGGCGACCCCGATTACCTGCTGCGGGTGCTGTTGCCGAGCATCCAGGCGCTGGAGCGGTTTCTCGATTACCTGACGCGATTGCCGGGGGTGGCCAACATCCGGTCGAGTTTTGCCCTCAAGCAGGTACGCTACAAGACCGCCTTGCCGCTGCCGGCCAATGGCATGACCTTGCGCGAATAGAAGCCTCCTGAACCGGCCTCTTCGCGGGCACGCACCGCACCGACCCTGAGGGCAGTGTTATCCCTGTGGGAGCGGGCGTGCCCGCGAAGAGGGGCGCGCGGTGTTGAAGGCCAGGTGCTTGATATTTTAAACACCCGCAGCCTATGTTGTTGTCAGCCTAAAACAACAAGGACAAGCGTCATGAACACCGGGCACCTGCAGGGCATCGATGAAATCGAATGCGTTACCCCCGACCTCAACGGCGTCCCGCGCGGCAAGGTGATGACCGCCGAAGGCTTCCTCGAGGGCCGCCGCCTGCAGATGGCCCGGGGGGTGCTGCTGCAATGCATCATGGGTGGCTACCCGCCGGCGAAGTTCTATGGCAGCGACGACGGCGACCTGGCGCTGGTGCCCGACCCTGGCCAGGTCCACCGCCTGCCGTGGAGCAACGATGGCCGTGCTCTGGCAATCTGCGACGCCAACGAACTGGACGGTCGGCCTTCGCCATTGTCCACCCGCGGCCAGCTCAAGGCAGTGCTCGCCCGCTACGCAGCGCTGGGCCTGGCACCCGTAGTGGCGACCGAGCTCGAATTCTTCGTCTTCGCGCCCAACCCCGATCCGCAGCAACCGTTCCAGCCACCGGTCGGCAGCGATGGCCGCCGCGAACTCGGCCATTCGGCATTCAGTGTCAGTTCCAACAATGGCCTGCGGCCGTTCTTCAACGAGGTGTACCAGTGCATGGCCGCGCTGGGGCTGCCGCGCGACACCTTCATGCACGAAATGGGCGTCAGCCAGTTCGAGATCAACCTGCTGCACGGCGACCCGCTGCTGCTGGCCGACCAGACCTTTCTGTTCAAGCACCTGCTCAAGGAAGTGGCGCTCAAGCATGGCCTGGCCGTGGTGTGCATGGCCAAGCCGCTGGCGCGTACGCCGGGCAGTTCCATGCACATTCACCAGAGCCTGGTGGAAGTGGCCAGCGGGCGTAACGTGTTCAGCGACGAGCAGGGCCAGCCCAGCGCAACCTTCTACCACTTCATCGGCGGCCAGCAGGCGTGCCTGGCCGACTTCACTGCGCTGTTCGCACCCAACGTCAATTCCTACCAGCGCCTGTGCCACCCCTATGCCTCACCGAACAATGCCTGCTGGTCCGAAGACAACCGCGCCGCAGGCCTGCGCATCCCGGCCAGTGCGCCGCTGGCGCGGCGGGTGGAAAACCGCCTGCCCGGCGCCGACGCCAACCCGTACCTGGCCATTGCCGCCAGCCTGGCCGCCGGGCTGCACGGCATCCAGCAGTGCCTGCAGCCGTCGCCGGCGATCCAGGGCGAGTTCGCCGTGCCGGAGCACCTGGCCCTGCCGTGCACCTTGCATGCCGCGCTGCAACGGCTCAAGCGCAGCGCGTTGGCACGGGAACTGTTCGGCAGCGAGTTCATCGAAGGCTACATTGCCAGCAAGACCCTCGAGCTGACCGATTTCCTCGATGAGATCACGCCCTGGGAGCGCCGAGTGCTGGCGGCACAGGCCTGATCGCGACACAACCGACACTGGACACGCCCCGTAGCGGCAAAATCGCTATCGGGGCCTGCGCCAGGCAGTTTTTGCCCTTATGCTTCTTGCACCCAATCGTCACCTGACCAGGGAGCTTTACGGTACGTATGCGAAATATATGGAAGCCGTTTCAGTCGTTGTATTTCGCCGCGCTGATGATGTTGATCGGCTCGGGCCTGCTCAGTACCTACCTGGCCCTGCGCCTGGCGGCTGACCACGTCGACAGCCTGTGGGTAGGTGCGTTGATGGCGGCCAACTACTTTGGCCTGGCGGTCGGCGGCAAGGTCGGCCACCGCCTGATTGGCCGGGTCGGGCACATCCGTGCCTATGCCACCTGCGCCGGTATCGTCGGCGCGGCAGTGCTCGGCCACGGCCTGACCAATTGGTTGCCGGCCTGGGTCGGGCTGCGGATGATCGTTGGCCTGGGGATGATGTGCCAGTACATGGTCATCGAAAGCTGGCTCAACGAGCAGGCCGATGTGAAGCATCGCGGCGCAGTGTTCAGCGGCTACATGATCGCCTCTTACCTGGGCCTGGTGCTCGGCCAGCTGATCCTGGTGGTGCACCCGCAGCTGGGCCCCGAACTGCTGATGCTGGTGGCCATGTGCTTTGCCCTGTGCCTGGTACCGGTGGCGATGACCCGGCGGATCCACCCGGCGCCCTTGCGCCCGGCGCCGATGGAGCCAAAGTTCTTCCTCAAGCGGGTGCCGCAGTCGCTCAGCACGGTGCTGGGCTCGGGCCTGATCGTCGGCTCGTTCTATGGCCTGGCGCCGTTGTATGCCTCCAGCCAGGGGCTGAGCACCGAGCAGATCGGTCTGTTCATGGGTAGCTGCATTTTCGCCGGCCTGCTGGTGCAGTGGCCGCTGGGCTGGTTGTCCGACCGCTACGACCGGGCGGTGCTGATCCGTAGCGTGGCGGTGGGCCTGGCGCTGGCTTCGGCACCGCTGGCGGTACTGCCCAGCGTGCCGCTGGAATTGCTGTTTGGCGTGGGCTTCCTGATCTCGTTGCTGCAGTTCTGCCTGTACCCGCTGGCGGTGGCGTTTTCCAACGACCATGTGGAGAGCGAGCGGCGGGTGTCGTTGACCGCGATGCTGCTGGTGACCTATGGCGTGGGGGCGTGCATCGGGCCGCTGGCGGCGGGGGTGCTGATGAAGCTGCTGGGGGCGCAGATGCTGTATGCCTTCTTCGTGTTCTTCGCGCTGGTGCTGGTATGGCGCATCCGGCCGAAAGCGGTCACCGGGTTGCACCAGGTACAGGATGCGCCGTTGGGCCACGTGGCGATGCCGGCGGCCGGTTCGCCGTTGTCGGCGGCACTCGACCCACGGGTGGATGAGCAGACCGTGCAGGACGTGATGCAGGCACCGGTGGCCGCGGAGGACACCGAGGCGGAAGAGAAGGGGACCGGGCAACCGGCGGCTGGGCCGCAAGAGGTCAGCAAGTCGGTGTAAGCCTGTGCCGGCCTCTTCGCGGGCATGCCCGCTCCCACAAGGACCGCATCAAGCCTGAGGGCTGCGCCGTCCCGGTGGGAGCGGGCGTGCCCGCGAAGAGGCCGGCACTGTAAGTACACAAATGAAAACGCCACCTCGAAAGGTGGCGTTGTTGTCTTGCAGCCGACGATCAATAGTCGTCCTTGTCGAACCGCCGCGCCTCGCGTTGCAACTGGTACACGAAGCTCTCGATCTTGCGCTGGGCCTGCCCGCTGAGGTTATGGAAGCGTATGCCGGCGAACGTGGTATTGATCCGCTCTTCATAATGCAGGTGGCGCAGTTCGACCATGGTATCCACCAGGCCCAGCGGGTTGCCCGCCTTGAAACGCTCGTACACCTGGCCCAGTTGCAGGCGCTCCTCGACATTGCCGTCGAAGCGCAGCTTGCAGCCGGTGGCAGAGATATCCAGCAGCTTGCCGCGCAGCGCGCCATTGCCCTTGAGGTGGGTACCATCGAGGATGATGTCGACCAACTGCGACAGCTTCAGCGCGGCGCGGAATGCGTTGCGGCGCTGGTGGTAGGTCATTTCCAGGGGCATGGCGCCGCGGTAGCAGCGGTGGCCATCGACTTCGCTGATCCGCAGGCCGTGGGTGCACTCCCAGGCAATGCGCACGCCATCGTGAAAACCTTCGACGCGGAAGTGTTCGCCGTTCTCGATGTACTTCTCGCCGTCGCGGGGAATCATCTCGTCCAGCGCCAGGGTGTTGCTGTCACGGTCCACGTGCACCACATAGCTCTGGAAACGCTGGCTACGGTCGTGGAAGGTGATGATCAGGGGGTCATGGCTTTCCTGCAACTGCCGCAAGTTGGCCGCAATCTCCAAAGGGGTGTTCAGCACCTTTGGCGGCTGCGGGGCATCGGATTCATTGAACACGGCTTTATCGTTCTCCAGGCAAAAGCGACACACGCAATTAACGGCATTTTGCCAGTATGTTCCGTGCCTTGATAGAAAAAATCAAACCTGGCTGAGCGCCCGTGGCTTGACCAGCGGCGATGTGCTGCCGCGGCTGTCGTAGAGCGACGGAGAGTCGCCGCCCATGAGGATGCGGATCTGGTTGTTGGTGGCGTTCTGCTGCACCTGGATGATCCGCCCATTGGTCTCGTTGAGCTGCTGGCAGGCTTGCATCAACTGGCTGATCACGTCGAGCTGCTGCAGCAGCAGTTCACCGTTCGCTGATTGCGCGGCCACCGCTTCCACGCCGGCGCGGTTGGCGCTCAGGCCCAGGCTGGTGAGCAGGTTGTTGCGCCGCGTGCCTTGCTGCTCCAGCAGCACGATCAAAGACTGCTTGCGGGCGAGGATGGTCTCCAGCAACGCCATGTCGCGCCCATGCAGTGCCACGGCCTCCTTCTGCAAGAGGTCGAGCAGTTCCTGCATCGGGGCGATGTCATCTTCGATCAGTTGCAGCAAGGTGGTGTCGTGCATGGCTAACTCTTGGCTTTTCTAGCGTCCGTGAAGTCAGCGCGCCGAACGGTCAGCGCTGGGCTTCGAAATCGAGCAGTTTACTGGCGACCCGGCCGGCATCGACCTGGTAGCTGCCGTCGGCGATCGCCTGTTTCAACTGGGCCACACGGGCACTGTTGACCACCGGCTCGTCGCGCAGCTTGTCGCTGATCTTCTGCAACTGCTGTGCCTCCTGGCTGAGGTGTACCGCTTCTCCGCTGGCGCTGGTGGTGGCTTCCTGGCTGGCTGCCGCTTTGTCGGCGCTGCCGGATGCGCTGGTGCCGCGCACGCCGCCCGTGACGGACGGAGAATTATTTACACGACTGAAGTCGATGACCATGATCAGAAACCCCTGGGTATTTGGACGCTTGCCTTGTTTTCGGCCAACCCGAAAGAAACTTTAGGCACAAATGCGTAGCCGCCTGTCGGCAAGCTTGCGAACCCGTTTTCTGACACAGTTTAGGAGCAGCGGTTCCTCACCGCCAGCGCAATGTCGGCTGGCTACATACTGACCTCGACCTGGCCTGGGCCGGTGACCCTGGCCTTGACTACCCGTTTGGAATTGAGGTTGCGCACCCGGATCTGTTCGCTCAGGCCGCCCTTGCTCAGCGCTTCGCCGGGCATGCGTACGCTCAGGCTGCCGCTGCGCGCGATGATCACCACGTGGTCGCCCTTGCGCACCACCTCGGCCTGTTCCAGGTGCTGTGGGGTGAGCACCTGGTCGATCACCGTTGGGCGCAGCATCTTCATGCCGACCGCCTGGTCCAGTTCGGTCAGGAAGCCTTGCCCCAGCGTGCCGACATCGCGTTCGCGCAGGGCCACGTCGCCTTCGCCTACCACGTTGTCGCGCTTGAGCGGGCGGGTCATCACCACCACCTCGCGGAACAGCCGCACGGTGGCCGGTACGAACACGGTCCACGGCGCGGCGCCGTCGCAACGCACTTTTACCGTTACCCGGCCCAGCGGTTGCGCCGGGCTTTCCAGCGAGGCGTCCAGCTGCTGGCTGCACAGCGGCATGCGCAGGCGCGGGTCCAGCGGGTTGACCTGGATTTCGTAGCGGCCGGCAGTCTGGGTGGTGGCCAGGTAATCTTCGACGCTGAATTCAAGAAACCCTTGGGTGACACCGATAAGCTGTTCAGGCAAGGTAAACGCGTCCGCCAGCGTGCGAACGCCGGGCACCAGCAGGCAGAGCATGGCCAGCGAGCCAGTCAGCAGGCGCGTCAATCGTCGGGAAAATGTCGTTTTCGTGTACATGACGCTCAAAAAAGCAAAGCCCGTGCCGACTCGCTATCTGAGTGGCAACAAAAGGCTTAAATGTAGAGGAGTCTGGCATGGCAGGTGTTATGGATTCGGTCAACCAGCGCACCCAGCTGGTAGGGCAGAACCGCCTGGAACTGCTGCTGTTCCGCCTCAATGGCGAGCAGCTTTATGGAATCAACGTGTTCAAGGTCAGGGAAGTGCTGCAATGCCCGGCGCTGACCCTGCTGCCCAAGGCGCACCCGGTGGTGCGCGGCGTTGCCAACATTCGCGGGGCGACCATCCCGATCCTCGACCTGTCGATGGCCACCGGGCTGCGGCCGCTGCAGGAAGACACGCGCAACAGCTTCGTGATCATTACCGAGTACAACACCAAGACCCAGGGGTTCCTGGTGCACTCGGTGGAACGCATCGTCAACATGAACTGGGAAGAAATCCATCCGCCACCCAAGGGCACCGGCCGCGATCACTACCTGACCGCTGTCACCCGGGTGGACAACCGCATGGTCGAGATCATCGACGTGGAGAAGGTGCTGGCCGAAGTGGCACCGTCGTCCGAATCGGTGTCGGCCGGGGTGGTCGACGCCGAGGTGCAGGACAAGGCCGTGCTGTTGCGGGTACTCACCGTCGACGATTCATCGGTGGCGCGCAAGCAGGTCAGCCGTTGCCTGCAGACCGTGGGGGTCGAGGTGGTGGCGCTCAATGACGGTCGCCAGGCCTTGAACTATCTGCGTCAGCTGGTGGACGAAGGCAAGAAGCCGGAAGAAGAGTTCCTGATGATGATCTCGGACATTGAAATGCCGGAAATGGACGGCTACACGCTGACCGCAGAGATTCGCAGCGATCCGCGCATGCAAAAATTGCATATCTGCCTGCATACTTCGCTTTCCGGGGTGTTCAACCAGGCAATGGTCAAGAAGGTCGGGGCCGATGACTTCCTGGCCAAGTTCAAGCCGGACGACCTGGCCCAGCGGGTGGTCGACCGGATCAAGGCAGCGCATTGAAAGCGCCGGGAGCAACCTCCCGGCACCAGTGATTGAAAAGAGGCGGCAGAAGTGTCTACGGGTAATTTGGATTTCGAACAGTTCCGGGTCTTCCTGGAGAAAGCCTGTGGCATCCTGCTGGGGGAGAATAAGCAGTACCTGGTTTCCAGCCGTCTCAACAAGCTGATGGAACAACAGGGCATCAAGAGCCTGGGCGAGCTGGTACAGCGCATCCAGGCCCAGCCGCGAGGTGGCTTGCGCGAGCAGGTGGTCGATGCCATGACCACCAACGAGACCCTGTGGTTTCGCGATACCTACCCGTTCGAAGTGCTGAAGAACAAGGTGATTCCGGAGTTCATCCGCAACAACCCTGGGCAGCGCCTGCGCATGTGGTCGGCGGCCTGTTCGTCGGGGCAGGAGCCGTATTCCATCTCGATGGCCATCGACGAGTTCGAGCGTGGCAACCTTGGCCAGTTGAAGATGGGCGCGCAGATCGTCGCCACCGACCTGTCCGGCAGCATGCTGACCAACTGCAAGACCGGCGAGTACGACAGCCTGGCGATTGCCCGCGGCCTGTCCCAGGAGCGCCTGCAGCGCTACTTCGACCCCAAGGGGCCGGGGCGCTGGGCGGTCAAGCCGGCAATTCGCAGCCGTGTCGAGTTCCGCTCGTTCAACCTGCTCGACAGCTATGCCAGCCTGGGCAAGTTCGACGTGGTGTTCTGCCGCAACGTGCTGATCTACTTCTCGGCGCAGGTCAAGAAGGACATCCTGCTGCGCATTCACAGTACCCTGAAGCCGGGTGGCTACCTGTTCCTCGGTGCCTCCGAGGCGCTGAACGGGCTGCCGGACCATTACCAGATGGTCCAATGTAGCCCAGGGATCATCTACCAGGCCAAGTAAGCACAAAGGCCGGCAACCAAAGTTGCCGGCCTTTTTGTTTGTCGTGTCGGCGTTTTGCGGGCATGCCCGCGAACAGGCCGAAGCAGGAAAAGCTGACGTCAATTTTTTGTTTTGCCGCTTTTGCCACCCGGCAATTGCCGCTTTCGCCGCATCAGGCGGAAGGTCTTTGCCGCTTTTCTGGCATCACCCTGACAGCACTGTGCCCGACAAGCCCGTAATTCCTGGGTTTGCCTGGGTTGGCACAGGCCTTGCTATACCTTGGCCAACGATATTCCGGTCAACCTTCGAAGGTTTCCCCGACATGAGCATCAGTTTCGACAAGGCGCTTGGCATCCACGAAAAGGCCCTGGGCTTCCGCGCTCAGCGCGCCGAGGTGCTGGCCAACAACATTGCCAACGCCGACACGCCCAACTACAAGGCGCGTGACATGGACTTCGCCTCGGTGCTCGCTGCCGAAAGCGACAAGCAGCAGAGCGGCCGTTTCAGCCTCGAGCGCACCAACAGCCGCCACATCGAGGCCGACGGCCTGGCGATGGCCGACGATACCCTGAAGTACCGCACGCCGCTGCAGCCTTCGATCGACCAGAACACCGTGGACGCGCAGATCGAGCAGTCGAACTACACCGAAAACGCAGTCGGCTTCCAGGCCAGCTTCACCTTGCTCAACAGTAAATTCAAAGGGCTGGTTTCGGCCCTGCGGGGAGAATGACCATGTCCCTTTCCAGTGTCTTCAACATTGCCGGTAGCGGCATGAGCGCGCAGAACACGCGCCTGAACACCGTTGCCTCGAACATCGCCAACGCCGAGACCGTGTCCTCGAGCATCGACCAGACCTACCGCGCCCGCCACCCGGTGTTCGCCACGACCTTCCAGGATGCGCAGGCCGGCAGCAGCCAGTCGCTGTTCGAGGACCAGGGCGAAGCCGGGCAGGGCGTGCAGGTAAAAGGCATCGTCGAGGACCAGAGCAACCTGGAGGCCCGCTACGAGCCGAACCACCCGGCGGCGAACAAGGACGGCTATGTCTACTACCCGAACGTCAACGTGGTCGAGGAAATGGCTGACATGATTTCCGCCAGCCGTGCGTTCCAGACCAATGCCGAGCTGATGAACACGGCCAAGAGCATGATGCAGAAAGTCCTGACCCTGGGTCAGTGATAAGGAAACCAGACCATGGCAATCGATACTACCGGCGTGAATCTCAACGAAGTGCTTGCGGCGTCGGGTGTGGGTACCAACACCAAGAAGACCGTGGATACCGCATCCAAGACCGGCACCGACTCGCTCGGCAAGGATGCCTTCCTGCAGTTGCTGGTAACCCAGATGCAGCACCAGAACCCGCTGGACCCGCAGGACAACGGTGAATTCGTTGCCCAGTTGGCGCAGTTCAGCAGCCTCGAAGGCATCACCTCGCTGAACGAATCGGTCAGTGCCATTACCAGTGCCATGGCCTCGTCCCAGGCGCTGCAGGCGTCGTCGCTGGTCGGTCGCTCGGTGGTGGTGCAGAACGACAAGGCTATCGTCGACACCAGCGAAAGCTTCAATGCGCAGTTCGTGGTGCCGCAAGCCATCGGCGAAGCGAAGATCACCATCAAGGACAAGGACGGCAATACCGTCAAGACCATCGAGCTGGGCGAGCAGAAAGCCGGTTACGCCGATTTCATCTGGGACGGTACCAATAATAGCGGCGAGAAGGTCGACCCGGGTACCTACACCTTCACCGCCAGCACCACGGTGGATGGCAAGGCGGTGCAGATGAACACGCTGTTGCCTGCCAAGGTGACCAGCGTCAGCTTCAGCTCCGGCGGTGAAATGGTGTTGAACCTCGCTGGCGTTGGCAAAGTATCCCTCTCCGACGTGCAAACCATCGGTATCTAAGGCCCATTAGTGCGGCAAAAGGAGCGAATTCATGTCTTTCAATATCGGCCTTAGCGGTCTGTACGCAGCAAACAAGCAACTGGATGTCACCGGCAACAACATCGCCAACGTCAACACCACCGGCTTCAAGTCGTCGCGTGCCGAGTTCGCCGATGTCTACGCCGGCGCCAACCGCCTCGGCGTGGGCAAGAACCAGGTGGGTAACGGCGTGCGTCTGGCGGCCGTGTCCCAGCAGTTCACCCAGGGTGACGTCAACAACACCGGCAACGTGCTGGACATGGGCATCCAGGGCCAGGGCTTCTTCGTGCTGTCCGACAACGGCTCGCGCGTCTACACCCGTGCCGGTGCGTTCCAGGCCAGCAAGGACAACTTCGTGGTGACCTCGGATGGCCTGCGCCTGCAGGGGTATGCCGCAGACTCGAATGGCAAGATCCAGAAGGGCGTGCTGAGCGACCTGCAGATCGATACCTCGGCGCTGCAGCCAAAGGCCACGTCGCTGATCGACCAGGGCATCAACCTGAACTCTTCGGCCGCCGATATCCCCCTGGAAGTCGACGATGGTACTGGCGCGATGGTGCCGAACCTGCCGTTCGACCCGGCTGACCAGAAGACCTACACCAAGTCCTTCCCGACCAAGGTGTACGACAGCCAGGGCAACGAGCACACCATGGAGCAGTTCTACCGCAAGACCGGCACCAATGAGTGGACCATGTACACCCTGGTGGATGGGCGCAACCCGTTCGACCCATCCTCCACCACGCCGCTGACCGGCACCATCAGCTTCAACAGCGATGGCTCGGTCAAGAGCATGACGGCCGACAACACCGGCCACCCGGCGGGCTCGTCGTTCACCGTGACCAACAACACCTTCACCATGACCGGTTGGGTACCTGCGGTGGAAGACTCGGCGGGTAACTGGATCGCCAACGGCGCCGCAGGCAATGCCGATGGCATGCGCCTGTCGATGAACAGCACCACCTCCTACAACACCGAGACCGCGCGCATGTCGCAGTCCCAGGATGGTTATGCCACCGGTATCCTGTCGAGCCTGAGCATCGACTCCACCGGCGTGCTGTTCGCCAGCTTCAGCAACCAGCAGTCCCGCGCCATCGGCCAGGTTGCGCTGGCCAGCTTCGCCAACGAGCAGGGCCTGCAGCAGATCGGTGGTACCCGCTGGACCGAGACCTACACGTCCGGCATTCCGGGTATCGATGCGCCGAAGACCGGTACCCTGGGCAGCGTCGAGTCCAACTCGCTGGAAGCTTCCAACGTCAACCTGACCCAGGAGCTGGTCGAGTTGATCAAGGCGCAGAGCAATTACCAGGCGAACGCCAAGACCATCTCCACCGAAAGCACCATCATGCAGACCATCATCCAGATGACCTGATGGTCGCTGGCTGAGCGTGTGCGGGCGAACCCCTTTGTCATGAAGGGGTTCGTCGTTTTTGCAGGGGGCTCCATGAACAAACTGCTTGTCGCGCTGATTGCTGCAGCGTGCCTGTACCAGGCCCAGGCTGGCACCGCGCCGTGGTGGCGCTGGGAAAGCCAGGTGGATGGGCGCCTGGTGTGCTCGCAGTGGCCGCCGGGGGAGGGCTGGAAGAAGTTTGCCGGGCCCTTCACCAATGGCGCCTGCCGCGAGCCTTGACCTGGCCGACGTGTTCGCCGGTTTGCCTGCGAAGACGTTGCTGCAGGCTTGCCGCAATCGGCAACCCGGCGCCGGATAACCGGCGTCCGCGCTTCGGCAAAACCCCGCAAAAGCCCGTAATCACGGGCTTTTTGCTGATTTCGAAAAGTTGGTTCGGAACTTGCTTTAGAGCCTGCACAGCAGCGGCGAGCGGCAAACGATCGCCAGTGCAGCGGAGGATGACTGTGGACAAGATGCTTTACGTGGCCATGACCGGCGCCAGCCAGAACGCGCTGGCGCAGAAGGCCCACGCCAACAACCTGGCGAACATTTCCACCAATGGTTTCCAGCGTGACCTGGAGCAGGCGCGCTCGATGCCGGTGTTCGGCGACAGCTTTCCGGCGCGTGCCTTTGCCATGACCGAACGCCCGGCCACCGACTTCAGCGAAGGGCCGATGGTTGAAACCGGGCGCGACCTGGACGTGACGGTGACCGGCAAGGGCTTCATTGCCGTGCAGGCACCCGACGGCAGCGAAGCCTATGTGCGTACCGGCAGCCTGAACATCGACGCGCTTGGCGTGCTGCGTGCCGGCAACGGCATGCCGGTGATCGGTAACGGTGGCCCTATTGCCATCCCGCCAGAGCAGAAGGTTGAAGTCGGCGCCGACGGCACCATCAGCATCCGCTCCATGGGTGAAGACCCACGGGTGATGGCCGAGGTCGACCGTATCAAGCTGGTCAACCCGGACAGCAAAGGCCTGACCAAGGGCCTGGACGGGCTGATCCACACCAAGGACGGCCAGCCAGCCGCCGCCGACGTCAATGTGCGGGTGGTGTCGGGCTTCCTGGAGGGCAGCAACGTCAACGCCGTGGAGGAAATGACCTCGGTGCTGGCGCTGTCCCGTCAATTCGAACTGCACGTCAAGATGATGAACGCGGCCAAGGAAGGCGACGAAGCCATGGCGCGTGTTTTGCAAATCGGCTAATCACTTTTGAACGGGTGCCGTAAAACAGGCGCACGAGGAGAACTTACATGCTTCCGGCTCTTTGGGTCGCTAAAACCGGCCTATCCGCCCAGGACACCAACCTGACGGTCATCTCCAACAACCTGGCCAACGTCTCGACCACCGGCTTCAAGCGTGATCGCGCCGAGTTCCAGGACTTGCTGTACCAGATCAAGCGCCAGCCAGGTGCGCAGTCCACCCAGGACAGCGAACTGCCATCCGGCCTGCAGGTCGGTACCGGTGTGCGCATCGTCGGCACGCAGAAGAACTTCCAGACCGGCAGCCTGCAGACCACGGAAAACCCGCTGGACATGGCGGTCAACGGCCGTGGCTTCTTCCAGGTGCTGCAGCCGGATGGCACGGTTTCGTATACCCGTGACGGTACCTTCCACCTGAACTCCGATGGCCAGATCGTCACCGCCCAGGGTTTTGCCCTGGAACCGGCGATCGTGGTGCCGAATGACGCCCAGACCTTCACCGTCGGCCAGGACGGCACCGTGTCGATCACTACCGCCGGCAACCCGGCAGCGCAGGTGATCGGCAACATCCAGACCGCCGACTTCATCAACCCGGCCGGCCTGCAGGCAATTGGCGACAACCTGTTCCTGGAAACCGCCGCCAGTGGTGCGCCGCAAGTCGGCACCCCGGGCCTGAACGGCTTTGGTACCACGCTGCAGCAGACCCTGGAGAACTCCAACGTCAGCACCGTGGAAGAACTGGTGAACATGATCACCACCCAGCGTGCCTACGAGATGAACTCCAAGGTCATCTCCACCGCTGACCAGATGCTGTCGTTCGTAACCCAGCAGCTCTAAGCCCTAGTGCAGGTTCTACTCCCGTTACACCGTGAGGTAAGTGTCATGAAGCGTTTGTTGTCTGTGTTCGCCCTGGGGGGGGCGGTCGTGCTGGCAGGTTGCGTCGCGCCGACGCCCAAGCCGAACGACCCGTATTACGCGCCGGTCCTGCCGCGCACCCCGCTGCCGGCTGCAGCCAACAACGGTTCGATCTACCAGGCCGGTTTCGAGCAGAGCCTGTACACCGACCGCAAGGCGTTCCGCGTGGGTGACATCATCACCATCACCCTCAACGAACGCACTTCGGCGAGCAAGAACGCCGGCTCGCAGATCCAGAAGAACAGCAAGGCCGACATCGGCCTGACCTCGCTGTTTGGCGCCAACCCGAACACCAACAACCCGTTCGGCGGCGGCGACCTGTCGCTGGAGGCGGGTTACAGCGGCGATCGCACCACCAAGGGTGACAGCAAGGCCACCCAGGGCAACACCCTGACCGGCTCGATCACCGTCACCGTGGCCGAGGTGCTGCCCAACGGCATCATCGCCGTGCGCGGCGAAAAGTGGATGACCCTCAATACCGGTGAAGAGCTGGTGCGTATCGCCGGCCTGATCCGTGCCGATGACATCGCCACCGACAACACCGTGCCGTCCACCCGGGTGGCCGATGCGCGCATCACCTATTCGGGCACCGGTTCGTTCGCCGATGCCAGCCAGCCCGGTTGGTTGGACCGCTTCTTCATCAGTCCGCTTTGGCCCTTCTGAGTACGGATGAACATGTTCTACGTAAGGCAGCTGATTGCCGCGACCCTGCTCCTGTCCTGCGCGTTCGGTGCCCAAGCCGAGCGCCTGAAGGACATCGCCAGCATTTCTGGCGTGCGTTCCAACCAGTTGATCGGCTATGGCCTGGTGGTGGGGCTCAACGGCACGGGTGACCAGACCACCCAGACGCCGTTCACCCTGCAGACCTTCAACAACATGCTCTCGCAGTTCGGCATCAAGGTACCGGCCGGCTCCGGCAACGTGCAGTTGAAGAACGTCGCGGCGGTGTCGGTGCATGCCGACCTGCCGGCCTTCGCCAAGCCGGGCCAGGTGGTGGACATTACCGTGTCCTCCATCGGTAACTCCAAGAGCCTGCGCGGCGGCAGCCTGCTGATGACGCCGCTGAAGGGTATCGACGGTAACGTCTATGCCATCGCCCAGGGCAACCTGGTGGTCGGCGGCTTCGATGCCGAGGGCCGGGATGGTTCGAAGATCACCGTCAACGTTCCGTCGGCTGGTCGCATCCCGGGTGGCGCTAGCGTCGAACGGGCGGTGCCGAGCGGCTTCAACCAGGGCAACAGCCTGACCCTGAACCTCAACCGCCCCGACTTCACCACGGCCAAGCGCATTGTCGACAAGGTCAACGAGCTGCTCGGCCCTGGCGTGGCCCAGGCCGTGGACGGCGGTTCGGTGCGGGTCACCGCGCCGATGGACCCGAGCCAGCGCGTCGACTACCTGTCGATCCTGGAAAACCTCGAGATCGACCCGGGCCAGGCCGTGGCCAAGGTGATCATCAACTCGCGTACCGGCACCATCGTCATCGGCCAGAACGTCAAGGTGTCGCCGGCGGCGGTGACCCACGGCAGCCTGACCGTGACCATCACCGAAGACCCGATCGTCAGCCAGCCGGGGCCGTTCTCCAATGGCCAGACCGCGGTGGTGCCGCGCTCGCGGGTGAACGCCGAGCAGGAAGCCAAGCCGATGTTCAAGTTCGGCCCGGGCACCACGCTGGATGAAATCGTCCGCGCGGTAAACCAGGTAGGTGCAGCGCCCAGCGACCTGATGGCGATCCTCGAAGCCCTGAAACAGGCCGGCGCCTTGCAGGCCGACCTGATCGTGATCTGAGGACGCTGCCGATGAACAGCAAAAGCCTGGTTTCCGGTAGCGCCGACAGCGGTGCCTACACCGACCTCAACCGCCTGAGCTCGCTCAAGCACGGCGACCGCGACAGCGACGCCAACGTGCGCAAGGTGGCGCAGGAGTTCGAATCGCTGTTCATCAGCGAAATGCTCAAGGCCTCGCGCAAGGCCAGCGACGTGCTGGCCGACGACAACCCGATGAACACCGAGACGGTGAAGCAGTACCGTGACATGTACGACCAGCAGCTGGCCGTGAGCATGTCCCGCGAAGGCGGGGGGATCGGCCTGCAGGACGTGCTGGTGCGCCAGCTGTCGAAGAACAAGGGCGCGCCGGCCAACACCAGCCCGTTCCCGCGCATCGAGGGCAACGCCCCGACGCTGTGGGGCAACAAGGTCGCCGAGCCTGTGCATGTCGCCCAGGCGAATGCCGGCCGCAACGATGTGGCCGCGCTCAATTCGCGGCGCCTGGCGCTGCCGAGCAGGGTCACCGATCGCCTGCTGGCCGGCATCGTGCCGTCGGCCGCCACCACCAACAACGCTGCCGTGCCGGCTCGCGACGGCCAGCAGGTGGCCAAGACCTTTGCCGTGCCGGACAACGGCCTGCGCATCCTCGGGCGCGCTGTGGCCCAGCCACCGCTGGCACCGAAAAAGGCCTTCGCCGACAGCGACGAATTCGTTGCCACCATGCTGCCGATGGCCGAACAGGCGGCCAAGCGCATCGGCATCGACCCGCGCTACCTGGTGGCGCAGGCGGCGCTGGAAACCGGCTGGGGCAAGTCGGTCATGCGCAACAGCGATGGCAGCAGCAGCCACAACCTGTTCGGCATCAAGGCCAGCGGCAACTGGCAGGGCGATTCGGCGCGGGCGATCACCAGCGAGTTCCGCGATGGCCAGTTCGTCAAGGAAACGGCAGCGTTCCGTTCCTACGACTCGTACCAGGACAGCTTCCACGACCTGGTCAGCTTGTTACAGAACAATTCGCGCTATCAAGATGCGGTGAAGGCCGCCGATAAACCAGAACAGTTCGTGCAAGAGTTGCAAAAGGCCGGGTACGCCACCGACCCGAATTACGCCAGCAAGATCTCGCAGATCGCAAGACAGATGAAGTCGTACGAGCACTACGCGATGCTCGGTACCGCAACAAAACTTTAAGGGCATGGAACCATGGCGAGTCTGATCAACATTGGTATGTCGGGGCTTGGCGCCGCGCAATCGGGGATGTACACCCTCGGTAACAACATTGCCAACGCCGATGTCGAAAGCTACTCACGCCAGCAGAATGTGCAGAAGACCAAGGGTGGCCAGCAGGTCGGCCAGGTGTTCATCGGCACCGGCACCACGCTGGCCGATGTCCGCCGGGTGTATAACGCATTTCTGGAAAACCAGCTGCGCAGCACCACGTCGTTGAGCAGCGATGCCGCCTCGTACCTGAACCAGATCACTCCGCTGGATACCGCCCTGTCCAGCAGCGATACCGGCATCACCGCCGCGCTGCAGAGCTTTTTCAGTACGCTGCAGGATGCCGCGGCCAAACCGACCGAGGACGCCTCGCGGCAACTGCTGCTGACCAGCGCGCAGTCCCTGAGCAAGCGTTTCAACACGCTGTCGGCGCAGCTCAACCAGCAGAACAGCAACATCAACTCCAACATGGCGGCGATCGCCGATCAGGTGAACAACCTGACCAAGACCATCGCTGACCTCAACGACCAGATTTCTCGCGTCACCTCGATCTCCGGCCAGCCCAACGACCTGCTCGACCAGCGCGATGGCGCCGTGCGTGAGCTGAACAAGTTGGTCGGCACCGATGTGGTGGAGCGTGATGGCAACTACGACGTCTACCTGAAAAACGGCCAGGCCCTGGTACTGGGCAAGACCACCCAGACCTTGGGCGTGGAGCCGAGCGCGACCGACCCGACCCGCATGAGCCTGATCCTCAACCGCGGCTCGACCAAGATGGACATCACCAGCACCACCAGCGGGGGCGAGCTGGGTGGCCTGATCCGCTACCGCAAGGAAACCCTCGATCCGGCGCTCAACGAGCTGGGCCGCGTGGCCCTGGTGGTGGCGGACGCGATCAACAGCCAACTGGCGCAGGGTATCGACAAGAACGGTAACTTCGGCGCCACCCTGTTCGGCGACATCAACAGCGCCGCGGCGGTCAGCCAGCGCAGTATTGCCAAGTCCGGCAACAGCGCCGGCTCCGGCAACCTCGACGTGACCATCAAGGACACCGGCAAGCTGACCACCAGCGATTACCAGGTGACCTTCACCAGCGCCACTGGCTACAGCGTGCGCAAGTTGCCTGAAGGCACCGACATGGGCAGCTTCGACCTCGGTGACACGCCGCCGCCGGTGATCGACGGCTTCACCCTGTCGCTCAACGGTGGTGGCCTGAGTGCCGGCGACAGCTTCAAGATCACCCCGACCCGCAACGCTGCGGCCGGCATCGAAACCGTGCTCACCGACCCCAAGCGCCTGGCACTCGCTGCACCGCTGACCGCCACCAGTGGCGCGGGGAACAAAGGCACCGGGGTGATCACCCAGCCGACGCTGACCTCGGAAATGGACATCTATGACGCCACCCAGCGCTCGCAGCTGCAGACCGGGCTGAAGTATTCCACCCCGGTCAAGCTGGTGTTCGGTGACGACAGCACGTCGCCCCAGGCCTATACCCTGTACGATGCCAAGGGCAACAGCATCGGCAGCGGTACGATCATCCCCGGCCAGGAAAACAAGCTGCAATTGTCGGTGCCGATGGTCGATGGCAGCGGCAACCCGCTGGGTAGCGACTTCACCTTCGAGATGAGCGTTTCGGGCGCCCCGAAGAACGGCGACAGCTATACCGTGGCGCTGACCGGCGCCGGCTCCGCAGACAACCGCAACGCCCAATCGGTGATCGACCTGCAGACCAAGCCCACGGTCGAGGTGGGGACCAACGGCAAGGGCATCAGCTTCACCGACGCCTATGCCAAGCTGGTTTCCAACGTTGGCGGCAAGGCTGGCCAGGCACAGATGGACAGCGATGCCACCTCGGCCCTGCATACCTCTGCACTGGACAGCCGCAACGGCCTGTCGGGGGTGTCGGTCGACGAAGAGACCGGCAACCTGATCAAGTTCCAGCAGTACTACACCGCGTCGTCGCAGATCATCAAGGCGGCCCAGGAAACCTTCGCCACCCTGATCAACAGTCTTTAAGGAGCCGTAGATCGTGAGCGTACGCATCTCCACTTCGCAGTTCTACAACACCAACCAGGCCAACTACCAGCGCAACTTCGCCAACTCGGTGAAGACCCAGCAGGAAGCCACCGATGGCATTCGCGTGCGCTCGGCCAAGGACGACCCGGTTGGCGCCGCCCGCCTGCTGCAGCTCGAGCAGCAGCAGAACATGCTCGAACAGTACGGCGACAACATCGTCAATGTGCGCAATGCCCTGGGTACTGCCGAAAGCACCCTGAAGTCCATCGGCACCATCCTGCAGCGGGTCAACGAACTGGCGGTGAGCTCCGGCAACGCCGGCTTCACCGACGACGACCGCAAGGCCAATGCCGCCGAACTGGACTCGCTGGAGCAGCAGCTGTTCACCCTGATGAACAGCAAGGACGAGAACGGCAAGTACATCTTCTCCGGTTCCAAGGGCGACACCCAGCCGTACGTGCGCAATGCCGATGGCACCTACTCCTACCAGGGCGACCAGTCGCAGCTGAAGTTGCAGGTCGGCGACATGCTCAGCCTGGCGGCCAACGAAACCGGCTACGATGCCTTCGAGCAGGCGCTGAACACCAGCCGCAGCGAAACCCGGCTGACGGCACCGGCCACCGATGATGGCCGGGTCAGCCTGTCCAACGGCCAGGTTTCCGGCAGCGCCACCTACAACGACCGCTTCCGCAGCGGCGAGCCGTACAGCATCGAGTTCGTCAGCAGCACCCAGTTCAAGATCACCGATGCCAACGGCAACGACGTCACCCTCGAAGCCACCCAGGGCGGCAAGTTCGACCCGAACGGCGACAACACCGAAATCAGCTTCCGTGGCGTCGACCTGCGCCTGGACATCAGCTTCAAGGCCGGTGACCAAGCCGACCCGGATGCAGCCATTGCCGGCCACACCTTCAGCCTGACCTCCAAGGCCGACCAGATCGGCAGCAGCCGCAGCCCGGGTAATGCTTCGTCGGTGCAGATCACCGGTAGCTCGGTGGTCGACCAGGCGGCGTACAAGGCTGCCTTCCCCGAAGGCGCGGTGCTCAAGTTCACCAGCGCCACCGACTTCGAGCTGTACACTGCGCCGGTCAGCGACGGCAGCCGGCCGATCTCCACGGGCACCCTGAGCGGTACCAGCGCCACGGTACTCGGTGTGCAGTTCGACCTGTCCGGGGCGCCAAGTGCCGGTGATTCGTTTGCCGTCAAGGTCGACACCCACCAGACCCAGAATGTACTCGATACCATCAGCCAGCTGCGCGCTGCGCTGAGCACCCCGATCGACGGTGACCCGGCGGCGGCGCAGACGTTCAAGGCTGCGCTGGACTCGGCCATCGGCAACATCGGCAGCGCCACCAACCAGGTCACTTCGTCGATCGCCTCGATCGGTGGCCGTGGTCAGGCGCTGGACGTGCAGGCCGAGACCAACTCGGCGCTGGGCGCGGAGAACACCAAGACCCAGAGCTCGATCCGCGAAAGCGATCCGGCCGAAGTGATGATCCGCCTGACCATGCAGACCAACATGCTGCAGGCCTCGTTGCAGGCATATGCCAAGGTCGCCGGTCTGTCGCTGGTCAACTACATCTGATAGCGCTGCATGCGTAGCCAATCGTGCGCCGCCACCGTCAGGTGCGGCGCACTTTTTTTTGCAAGGTCGCCAACGTGAACGAAAAGCCTCTCGTCAGTATCGTCATCCCTGCCTACAGCCCACGGTTCTTTGCCATGGCCTTGCACAGCGCCCTCGGCCAGACCTATGAAGCCCTGGAGGTGCTGGTCTGCGATGACAGCGAAGGCGAGGAAATCGAAGCCATCGTCAACGCTGTCGAGGGCGACTTGCGCGCTTGCGTGCGCTACGTGCGCAACAGCCGGCGCCTGGGCTTTGTCGCCAACCTGGTGCAGGCGGTGGGCTTGGCCCGGGGTGCGCTGGTCAAGGTGCTGTGCGACGACGACCGGCTGTTCCCGCAGTGCGTGACGCACCAGGCCAAGGCGTTGCTGGAGCACGACGAAGTCGGCCTGGTGTTGTCGCAGCGGGTGCTTTGTGACGAGAACAATTTCATCCTGCCGATGCGCATCGCCAATGCGCGCTTCGCCAATGTCGACAGCCTGTTCAAGGGCGAAGACATGCTGGCCATGCTCGATGGGCGGCCCGTGAACTTCCTCGGCAATTTCTCCGCGGCGCTGATGCGTCGCGAGCAGGCACTGGAGTGGTTGCAGGCGCTCACCAGCGATGGCCTGAGCTTCGTCGCGCTGCTGGACCTGGCGTTGTTCGCCTGCCTGATGCGGCGCGGCAACCTGGTCATGCTCAGCGAGCCGGGCCTGATCGAACGGCTGCACCCGCAGCGCCTGAGCAAGCAGGAGGCGCTGGTCCAGGCCGCACCGCAGGAGTGGCGCTGGATGATGCAGATGCTCGCCGCGCGCAGTGGCGAAGCGGCGCCCGCCAGTGGCTGGGTGCGCTACGTGCCATTGACCGAGGCACAGTTGCAGCCACGGCAGTGGCAGGAGCTGTGCGTGGCCCGCATCATCAGCAACTGGCAGACCCGCCTGGGTGGCCGGGTGGGCAGCGAATGCGAAAGCTATGCCGAGCTTTACCAGCAGTGGTTGGCGGCGCGCCGCTTCAGCGACGTGCAGCGCGGCCTGCTGCCCCAGGCCATAGCGGCCTGGCCGCGCCAGCCGCGCATCGTCCCGGTGGTGCTGGATACCCAAGGTGACGCCCAGGCCCTGGGGCGTACCCTCGACAGCCTGGCCGGGCAGTTGTACCCGGTGCATGCCTGCGTGGTGTTGGCCGATGCCGAACCCGCCAGCCCGATCCCGCTGGTGCACCAGGCGCTGCAGAGCGACTGGCCCGAGCAGTTGAACCAGTTGCTGGCCTCGTTGCACGACGCCGACTGGATCTACCTGCTGCGTGCCGGTGACCGGCTCGCCGAGTCGGCCATTCTGCTGCTGGCCGAACGTGCCGCGGTGTTCCCCAACCTGGCCTGCGCCTACAGCGATGAAGGGGCCTGGCTCGATGACCAGCCGGGCGAACCGGTGTTCAAGCCGGACTTCAACCTCGATCTGTTGCGCAGCTACCCCTACGTCGGCCGCACCCTGGCCTTCGCCCGCGAGGCGATTCTCGACCTTGGCGGTTTCGATGCCGGCTTTGCCGAGCTGGCCCCGCATGACCTGCTCTGGCGCCTGGTCGAGAGCCGAGGCCTGCAGGTGGTCGAGCACATTGCCGAAATCCAGGTGCAGTCGGAGTTCAGCTTCGCCAACTGGCTGTCGCTGCCGGAAGTGATCGCCCAGAGCGAACCGGTGCTGGCTGCGCATCTGCAGCGGCTGGGCGTGGCGCATCGGATCCGGCATGACGACCTGTCGTTGCTCAATCGGGTCGACTACCTGCATGCCGACACCCCGCAGGTATCGATCCTGGTTGCTGTCGGTGATGACCTGGCGGGCCTGCAGGCCTGTGTCGAAGGGCTGATCGAGCGCACCGCCTATGGCCGCTACGAGGTCTTGCTGGTGGCTGGGCCGAGCGTGGCGGCCGACGTCGATGGCTGGCTGCAGGCGATGAGCGAGCTCGGTGCAGGCATGCTGCGCGTGGTCCGGGCGCTCGGCGGTTCGCGCAGCCAGTTGCTCGATGCTGCGGCGGCCCAGGCCTGCGGTGACTACCTGTTGTTGCTCGATGCCAGCGTGCAGGTGTTCGACGGCCAGTGGCTGGCGGAAATGCTCCAGCATGCCCAGCGCCCGGAAGTGGCGGTGGTCGGCGCCAAGCTGGTCGATGCCCAGGGCCGGGTGGTCGAGGCGGGCCGGGTGCTGGGGGTTGCCAGCGTGGCCGGTCCGGCGTTCGCCGGGGAAGATGCGCAGTCGCGTGGTTACCTGCAACGCTTGCAGGTGGTACAGGACTGGAGCGCTGTCGGCGGCGATTGCCTGATGGTGCGCAAGGCAGTGTTCGCCGAGCTGGGAGGGCTGGGTGCGCAACCGCTGAGCCAGGGCATGGCCGAGCTCGACCTGTGCCTGCGTGCGGGGGCACGTGGTTATCTGGTGGTCGGCACGCCCTATGCCGTGCTGCTCAAGCGCGAAGCGACGACCAGCAGCGATGGGCTTGGTCAGGACGCGTTGCTGGAACAGCAGCAGGTGTTCTGCGAGCGTTGGCTGAGCAAGGTCGTCCGCGACCCGGCCTATAACCCCAACCTGGGGCTGGCCAACGGTGACTTCAGCCTCGAGCCGAGCCTGCGTGGCAGCTGGAGCCCGCTGTGTGCCCGGGCCTTGCCGTCGGTGCTGGGGTTGCCGATCAACGACAGTGCGGTGGGCCATTACCGGGTCGAACAGCCGTTCAAGCAGTTGGAAGCCGCCGGGCGCGTGGTCGGGCGCGTGGTCTACGAGTCGCCGACCGTGGTCCAGCTGGCGCGCATGGACCCGGACGTGATCATCCTGCAGTTGCGCCATAACGATGACTCGGTGCGCGACATCGAACGCATCGCCCGCTTCTCCAACGCCCGGCGCATCTTCGAGATCGACGACTACGTGCTCAGCGCGCCGAAGAAGAACACCCATGCGCGCAACAAGCCAGCCGACATCGAGCAGCACCTGCGCCGTGGCATCAGCCTGTGCGACCGGGTGGTGGTGACCACCCAGGCGTTGGCCAATGCGCTGGCAGACATGCATGACGATATCCGCGTGGTGCCGAACATGCTGGCACCGCACCTGTGGACCAACCTCCCGGCCAGCCGCCGTGGCACTTCGAGCAAGCCGCGGGTGGGTTGGGGCGGCGGTACCAGCCACAGTGGCGACCTGGAGATCATCGCCGAGGTGGTGCGCGAACTGGCCAACGAGGTCGAGTGGGTGTTCTTCGGCATGTGCCCCGAGGCGCTCAAGCCCTACATCCACGAGTACCACCCGGGCGTGCCGCTGGCGCGCTACCCGGCCAAGCTGGCGAGCCTGAACCTCGACCTGGCCCTGGCGCCGCTGGAATTCCACATCTTCAACGACTGCAAGAGCAACTTGCGGCTGCTGGAGTACGGCGCCTGCGGTTACCCGACCATCTGCACCGACACCGAGGCCTACCGCGGCTACTTGCCGTGCACGCGGGTGTACAGCAACAGCACCGAGGAATGGCTGCAGGCGATCCGCTCGCACCTGGCCGACCCGGCGGCCAGTTACCGCATGGGCGACGAGTTGCGCGAGGCGGTGATGCGCGACTTCGTGCTGCGTGACGACAACCTGCGCCACTGGGAGTGGGGCTGGCTGGCCGACTGAGTTTCACCTGATAGCAACTGGGGCTGCACAGCGGCCCCCGCTTTTTTGCAGATTGGCGCATTTCCTGCAGTACCCCATCGATATCGCCATAAATCCTTCGCCCTGGCGTTGCAAGGGGCGCGAAGTACAAGAGGAAATCGATGAAGGCAGTCATTCTGGCGGGTGGTCTCGGCACGCGTATCAGCGAAGAGTCGCACCTCAAGCCCAAACCGATGATCGAGATCGGTGGCAAGCCAATTCTTTGGCACATCATGAAGCAGTATTCGGCGCACGGTATCCACGACTTCGTGATTTGCCTGGGCTACAAGGGCTACGCGATCAAGGACTTCTTCGCCAACTACTTCCTGCACACTTCCGACGTCACCTTCGACATGCGCGCCAACCGCATGGACGTGCATCAGAACTACAGCGAGCCATGGCGCGTGACCCTGGTAGACACCGGTGAAGAAACCATGACCGGTGGCCGGCTGCGCCGCGCCGCACGTTACCTGGAAGGCGAGAAGGCGTTCTGCTTCACCTACGGTGATGGCGTGTCCGACATCGACATCGGCGCGCTGGTCGATTTCCACCATGGCCACGGCAAGTTCGCCACGGTCACGGCGGTGCAGCCACCTGGCCGCTACGGTGCCCTGCAGCGCGATGGCGACCAGGTGCTGGGCTTTACCGAGAAACCGCGCGGTGATGGCGGCTGGATCAATGGTGGCTTCTTCGTGCTGTCGCCCGAGGTGCTGCCCTACATCGACGGCGATGCCACCTCGTGGGAAGCCGAGCCGCTGTCGCGCCTGGCCCATGAGGGGCAATTGCATGCCTTCGCCCATGAGGGTTTCTGGCACCCGATGGACACCCTGCGGGACAAGAACCACCTGGAACAGTTGTGGAACAGCGGGGAGGCGCCATGGAAGCAATGGGACTGAGCCCTGCGTTCTGGGCTGGCAAGCGCGTTCTGCTCACCGGCCACACCGGTTTCAAGGGCAGCTGGCTGGCACTCTGGCTGCACAGCCTGGGCGCCCGGGTCACCGGCTTTGCCCTCGACCCTGCGACCGAGCCGAGCCTGTTCGAGCTGGCACGGGTCGGCGAGGGCATCGATGACCGCCGTGGCGATATCCGCGACCTTGGCGTGCTGCTGGAACTGGTCGCCGAAGTGCAGCCGGAGATCGTCCTGCACCTGGCGGCGCAACCGCTGGTGCGCGAAAGCTACCGCGATCCGCTGGGCACCTATTCGACCAATGTCATGGGTACCCTCAACCTGCTCGAAGCCGTGCGCCAGACCGGTGGCGTGCGCGCCTGCGTGGTGGTCACCACCGACAAGGTGTACGCCAACCAGGAATGGCCCTGGCCCTATCGCGAGAACGAAGCGCTGGGCGGGCACGACCCCTACAGCAGCAGCAAGGCCTGCTGCGAGATCCTCGCGCAGTCCTATGCCGCATCGTTCTTCCCGGCCGAGCGCCATGCCGAACATGGCCTGAGCCTTGCCACCGCACGGGCCGGCAACGTGCTGGGCGGCGGCGACTTCTCGCCCGAGCGGCTGATTCCCGACGTGCTCAAGGCGTGGACCGCCGGTGAGCCGGTGACCCTGCGCTTCCCCGCGGCTGTGCGCCCCTGGCAGCACGTGCTGGAGCCGCTGGCTGGCTACCTGCAGCTGGCAGCGAGCCTTTATCAGCAGGGCCAGCGCTTTGCCGGCGCGTGGAACTTCGGCCCCGGTGACGATGACATGTGCAGCGTCGGCGAGGTGGTGCAGTTGCTGGCCGACCGCTGGCCGCAGGCGCCCGGCGTCAGCTTCGAGCAGAGCGACATGCACGAAGCCGGTTTGCTGCGCCTGGACAGCTCGCGTGCCCGCCAGCTGCTGGCCTGGCGCCCGCGCTGGGCACTCGAGGAATGCCTCGAGCGCACCCTGGGCTGGCACCTTGCCTGGCACAAGGGCATGGACATGCGTGCGGTGAGCCTGACCCAGCTGAGCCTGTACCAGGAGTCGTTGTGAGCCAGTACCGCCTGCACCCCTTGCCGTTGCCGGGCCTGGCGCGCATCGAACATCGCCGTGTCGAAGACGCCCGTGGCGCCTTCTCGCGGTTGTACTGCGAAGACAGCCTGGAGCGCTTCGGCGCGCCGTTCCACATCCGCCAGATCAACCGCTCGCTGACCCGCCAGCGCGGCAGCGTGCGCGGCCTGCATTACCAGGCCGGGCCGCAACCGGAGAGCAAGTACATCACCTGCCTGCAGGGCGCGGTATGGGATGTGGTGGTCGATCTGCGTGCCGGCTCGCCGACCTTCCTGCACTGGCATGCCGAACACCTCGAGGCCGGCCAGGGCAGCAGCCTGCTGGTGCCGGCTGGCTGCGCCCACGGCTTCCAGGCCCTGAGCGACGACGCCGAGCTGCTGTACCTGCACAGCGCCGACTACGCCCCGGAGCATGAAGGCGGGCTGTCGGTGCTCGACCCGCGCCTGGCCATTGCCTGGCCGCTGCCCGTGATCAACCTCTCGGCCCGGGATGAGCAGCACCCCTGGCTGGACGACCGCTTTACCGGAGTGACCGTATGAATTGCCGTGGTTGTGGCAGTGCCCTGCACCTGCCGTTGATCGATCTGGGTACCTCGCCGCCCTCCAATGCCTACCTGCGCCCCGAGCAGCTGGCCGAGGCGGAGCAGTGGGTGCCGTTGAAAGTGGCGGTATGCGAGCAATGCTGGCTGGTGCAGACCGAGGACTACACCCGCGCCGAGCAGCTGTTCGACGCCGACTATGCCTACTTCAGCTCCTATTCCAGCTCCTGGCTGGCCCATGCCGAAGCCTATGTGGCGAGCATGACCGAGCGCTTCGGGCTGAATGCCGACAGCCGCGTGGTGGAAATTGCCGCCAACGATGGCTACCTGCTGCAGTACGTGGCCCGGCGCGGCATTCCTTGCCTGGGCGTCGAGCCGACCCGCAGCACCGCCGAGGCGGCGCGGGCCAAGGGCCTGGAAATCCGCGAAGTGTTCTTTGGCCGCACCGTGGCCGCGCAACTGCTGGTCGAGGGCTGGGGCGCCGACCTGATGGCAGCCAACAACGTGCTTGCCCATGTGCCGGACATCAATGACTTCCTCGGCGGCTTCGCCAGCTTGCTCAAGCCGAACGGCGTGGCCACCTTCGAATTCCCGCACCTGCTGTCGCTGATCGCCCAGCACCAGTTCGACACGCTGTACCACGAGCACTATTCCTACCTGTCGCTGACCGCGGTGCAGATCCTCTGCCAGCGCAACGGCCTGGAATTGTTCGACGTGCAGGAGCTGTCGACCCATGGTGGCTCGCTGCGGGTGTTCGTGCAGCGAGCCGATGGCCAGCGCCGCGCCGTGGAACCGACTGTCGCCAGCCTGCTGGCGCTGGAGGAGGAGGTGGGCGTGCGTAGCCCCGGCTTCTACGCCACCCTGGCGCCGGCCGCCGAGCGCATCAAGCTGCAACTGCTGCGCTTCCTGCTGGATGCCAAGGCCGCCGGCAAGCGGGTGGTCGGCTACGGCGCCGCCGCCAAGGGCAATACCTTGCTCAACTATACCGGGGTCAAGGCCGATCTGCTGGCCTGGGTGGCCGACGCCAACCCGCACAAGCAGGGCAAGTTCCTGCCCGGTAGCCGCATCCCGGTAGTGGCACCCGAACGCCTTGCCGAAGAGCAGCCGGACTACGTGCTGGTGCTGCCGTGGAACCTGCTGCGCGAAGTCAGCGAACAGCAGGCCGGCATCCGTGAGTGGGGCGGCCGCTTCGTCATCGCCGTGCCCGAGTTGACCGTGCTATGAGCGCGCTGCATGTGCTGGTGACCGGGGCCACCGGTTTCGTTGGCCGCCATCTGGTGGCGCAGCTGCTGGCCCGCGGTTGTCGGGTACGCGCCCTGGCGCGTGACCTGGAGCGGGCGCGCCGCATGCCGTGGTTCGACCAGGTGCAGTTCGTCGCCGCTGACCTGCAGCTGGCGGATGCTGGGCAGGTCGCCAGCTGGGTCGACGGTATCGATGCCCTGGCCCACCTGGCCTGGCCGGGGCTGCCGAATTACCAGGCGCTGTTCCATCTGGAGCAGAACCTGATGGCCGACTATCGCTTCGTCAAGCACGCGGTCGAGGCGGGCGTGGCGCAGGTGCTGGTCACCGGCACCTGCTTCGAATACGGCATGCAGAGCGGCCCGCTGGACGAACACTGCCCGGCGCGCCCGGCCAACCCCTATGGCCTGGCCAAGCACAGCTTGCATCAGTTCCTCCAGGCGTTGCAGATGCACCGGCCGTTCAGCTTGCAATGGGCGCGCTTGTTCTACCTGCATGGTGAAGGCCAGAACCCCAATAGCCTGCTGGCTGCACTCGACCGCGCCATCGACAGCAAGGCGGCGGTGTTCGACATGTCCGCCGGCGAGCAACTGCGCGACTTCCAGCCGGTCACCGAGGCAGCACGGCAATTGGCTGGCCTGTTGCACTGCAGGGGGTTCTCCGGCGTGGTCAACTGCGCCAGCGGCCGGCCGGTAGCGGTGCGCAGCCTGGTCGAACAGCGCCTGCGCGAGCGCGGCGCCGAGCTGCTGCTGAACCTGGGCCATTACCCCTATCCGAGCCACGAACCCATGGCGTTCTGGGCCGTGACCGACCGACTCGAGCAGCTGCTGGCTGCCGAAGGAGCGCCTCATGGCCTATGAGTTGTACCGCGCAGCCGGCCTGCCCGTGCTGCAGAACCGCACCTTCGCCGATGCCGCCAGCGCACGCGCGTCGGCCAGCGGCGACATGTGCCTGGTCCAGGATGAGCGCACCGGCCTGGTCTACAACCAGGCCTTCGACGCGTCCTTGCTGAGCTACGACAGCGACTACCAGAACGAGCAGGCGCTGTCGCCGGCGTTCCAGCGTCACCTGGATGACGTCGAACGGCTGATCACCCGCTACTTTGCCGGCCAGCGCCTGATCGAGGTGGGCTGCGGCAAGGGCTACTTCCTCGAGTTGCTGCGCCAGCGCGGGCATCGGGTGACCGGCATCGACCCGGCCTACGAAGGCGACAACCCGGAGGTGATCAAGGCGCCGTTCACCCGTGCGCTGGGGCTGTCGGCCGACGCCGTGGTGCTGCGTCATGTACTGGAGCATATCGCCGACCCGCTGGCGTTTCTCGAGGCCATCGCCGATGCCAACCAGGGTGGCCTGATCTACATCGAAGTGCCATGCCTGGACTGGATCCTCGACCACCGCGCGTGGTTCGACCTGTTCTACGAGCACGTCAACTACTTCCGCCTGGATGACCTGCGCCGGTGTTTCGGCACGGTGCTGGATGCCGGCCACCTGTTCAACGGCCAGTACCTGTACATCGTCGCCGACCTGGCCAGCCTGCGGGTGCCAGCCTTCGATGGCCAGCGCCTGCAGTTGCCGGCGGGCTTCAGCGCCAGCCTCGAACGCGGCCAGGCGTTGCTGCGCGAGCAGGCCGGGCGCGGTGCGGCGATCTGGGGGGCGTCGTCCAAGGGCGTGATCTATTCGCTGTACCTGCAGCGTGCCGGGGTGCAGGTCGACCACGTGATCGACATCAACCCGGCCAAGCAGGGCCGCCACCTGCCGCTCAGTGGCTTGCGCGTGTCGTCGCCGCAGGAAGCGCTGGCGAGCCTGCCGGACGGTGCGCAGATCTTCGTGATGAATTCCAACTACCTGGACGAGATCCGCCGCGACACCGGCAACCGTTTCGTCTACCACGCGGTCGATGATGCCGCGTTCCAATGACCTTTGCAGAGACCGCTTCCATGACTGACAACAACAACGTCCACCAGGCCTTCATCGCCGAGTGCAACGAGCAGATCGCCGCCCAGGGCCAGGACCAGAAGCTCCAGGGCCTGGCACGGGACCTGTTCAACGAATCGGCCAAGCACAAGTACAGCTACCATTTCTCGTGGATGGGCCGGCCGATCATCCAGCTGCCCCAGGACATGATTGCCATGCAGGAACTGGTGTGGCGCATCCAGCCAGACCTGATCATCGAGTGCGGCATCGCCCATGGCGGTTCGATCATCTACTACGCTTCGCTGCTGCAACTGCTGGGCCATGGCGAGGTGCTGGGCATCGACGTCGACATCCGCCCGCACAACCGCAAGGCCATCGAAGAACACCCGATGGCGCACCGCATCACCATGTTCGAAGGTTCGAGCATCGCCCCGGAGATGGTTGCCAAGGTGCGCCAGCTGGCCGAAGGCAAGAAGGTCATCGTGGTGCTCGATTCCAACCACACCCACGACCACGTGCTCGAAGAGCTGCGCGCCTATGCGCCGCTGGTGTCGGTGGACAGCTACTGCGTGGTGATGGACACCGTGGTCGAGGACATGCCGGCCGACTTCTTCCCGGACCGCCCATGGGGCCATGGCGACAACCCAAAGACCGCCGTGTGGCAGTACCTGAAAGAAAACAGCGACTTCGCCATCGACCGCCAGGTGCAGGACAAGCTGCTGCTTACCGTGGCGCCGGACGGCTACCTGCGCCGCGTGCGTTGATTGTTACCCCAGGTCACCAGCAGGAAGGTCTTCATGCAGCTTCAGGATACCCCGCTCATCGACCGCTCGCTGCGCGAGCGTTTCACCGTGGTGTTGATCACCCATAACCGCCCGGCGTTCCTGCGTCGGGCCTTGCACTATTATCGCGACTTCCCGGCGAGCATCCTGGTGCTGGACTCCTCCGGCCAGGCCGACGCCACCCTGCAGGCGGACTACCCGCAGGTGGACTACCGCCACCTGCCGCAGTACACCTACAAAGGGCTGCAGGACAAGCTCGCCTATGGCGTGAACGAAGTGCGCACGCCGTTCATGACCTTTGCCGCAGACGACGACTTCCTGCTGTTCGATGGCATGGCCCAGTCGGTGCAGTTCCTTGAGCAACACCCGGACTACGGCGTGTGCCATGGCTACGGCATGATGTACGTGGGGCATGGCACCGAGGTGCACTTCTACCGGCGTGACAAGCGCGTGCAGGAAGACTACTGCAGCGACGACCCGGCGCAGCGCCTGGTCGAGTTCATGGGCCAGTTCCTGCCGCCGTTCTACGCGGTCACCCGTACCGACCTGCTGCAGCAGTGGTATGCGCTGCTGCCGGCGAACACCAGCTTCGAATGGCAGGAAATCGGCCATACCTTCTACCTGCTGGCCAACGCCAAGGCGCGTATCCTGCCGATTCCGTACGCGGTGCGGGAAGCCAACCTGGGGGGGTCGGACCACAACACCAACGTGCTCACCGTGCTGGCCAACCGTGACGAGCGCAGCCGCCAGGAACGCGAGCAGTTCGCCGCGTTTCTCGCCTCGATCCCGACCGCGCTCAGCGGCCTCGGTGCCGAACGGGTGCAACAGGTAGCGCTGGAAGGCTTCCAGGCCATGGCCGAGGGCTTGCTCAGCGGTCGCGCCCTGCATGGCTGCATGATCATCACCTCGCGCTGGAACGTGCCGAGCCCCGAGCCATTGCGCATCTTCGGCAAACAGCAGTTCGTCGAGATGCCGTTCTACAACCAGCCGATGTTCGATCTGCTGGCTCAGCTGGAATTCCTCATCCATGCCATGCCTTGCGGGCGCATCCAGCTGCGTGAGCTCGAAGCGATATTGGTGCGTCAGCAGGCGCTGATGCAGGTCAATGCCAATGACAACGAGCGCACCGCCCGCGCACGCCTGTGGCAGGCACTGGCCCTGAGCCCGTTCAACCGGGTGGTGGTGGAGCGCCTGCTGGCCTCGCTGGAGGCAGCTGGGGATGAAGCCGAGGCCGCACCGCTACGGCCCTGGCTGGCCCGGCTCGCGGCATTGCCGAGCTATGACAGCCAGGCGCTGCTCGCATCGCTGCCCTCCGGGCAGTTGCTGGACTGGCTCGAAGCGCGTACGCCGGACGCCGAGCAGGCCAGCCTGGCCCGGCAGCGCCTGGCGGCAGCAGACGGTGGCCCGAGCTTTGGTATCGTGCTGCTCGACCTGGATGCGCAGATGGACCAGCTGCAGGCCACCTTCGACAGCCTGATGGCTGGCCCGTGCCGCCGGTTCAAGGTGGTGGTACTGACCAGCGGCGACTTGCCGATGGTGACCAATGCCGGGCAGACCGTGCACTTCGTCAAGGTCGACAGCAACGACCACGTACGCCAGATCAACCAGGCGGTCGCCCAGCTGGATACCGACTGGGTGGTGCTGGCTGAAGCCGGCGATCGTTTCACCGCCAGCGGCTTGCTGCGGGCCAGCCTTGAACTGCTGGGTGCCGAAGGCATTCGCGCGGTGGCCATGGATGAAATCCAGGTGCAGGCGGACGGCCGTCTGCGTGAAGTACTGCGGCCTGGCACCAGTCTCGACCTGCTGCAGAGCGTGCCCGGGGTGATGGCGCGTCACTGGTTGCTGCGCCGTGACTTGCTGCTGGCGGCAGGTGGCTTCGACAGCCAGTACCCGCTGGCGCTGGAGTTCGACCTGTTGCTGCGCATGATCGGCGAGCAAGGCCTGGCCGGCCTGGCGCACCTTGCCGAGCCGCTGTTGATCTGCAACGCTCCCGCGCTCGACAGCCAGGACCAGGAGCGGGCGGTGCTGACCCGCCGTCTGGCTCAGCGTGGCTATGCGGCCACGGTGGGTTCGGTACACCCGGGCACTCACCAGATCGACTATCGGCATGCCGAGCGCCCGGCGGTATCGATCCTGCTGCACTGCCAGGACAATGCTGAAGCCTTGCAGAGGTGCCTGGTCAGCGTGCTGCAACGCACGCGTTACCAGAACCACGAGATCGTCATCGCCGACAACGCCAGCCAGTCGCCGCAGCTGCGCGAATGGCTGGCCAGCCTGGCGGCTGCCGGCAGCCGGGTACGGGTTATCCGCAGCGAGCAGGCCATGGCGCCGGTCGCCATGCTCAACCTGGCCAGCCGTGAGGCGCAGGGCGACTACCTGGTGATGCTCGACAGTGACGCCGAAGTGCTCAATGCCAACTGGCTGGAAGGCCTGCTCAACCAGGCCCAGCGCCCCGAGGTCGGGGTGGTTGGCGGCAAGCTGCTGGGCAGCGACGGCAAGGTGGTCGAGGCCGGGCTGGTGCTGGCGGGCGAGGCGGGCATCCGCCCGGCGTTCCAGGGCCTGGCCAAGGATGCACCGGGCTACCTGCAGCGCTTGCAGGTGGAGCACAACGTCTCGGCGGTGTCGGGTTGCCTGATGGTGCGGGCCGAAGTGCTGCGGGCGTTGGGCGGGCTGGATGAACAGGCGGCGAGCATTCGCGCCGCCCAGGTGGCAGCCTGCCTGAGCGTGTCCGAGGCCGGGCTGTTGGTGGTGTGGACGCCCCAGGCGCAGGTGGTGCGCCATGGCCAGGTGGATGCACTGCCGTGTGCCCCGCAGGCGCAGGACCCGTTCTACAACGCCGGGCACAGCCGCGGCGCGGCGCTGTTCACCCTGGACCCGCACAGCCGGGTCGAGTGGCAGGCGCTGATCGCTTGATCGCCGGGCTGCCTGGCAGCCCCCGCTCCCGCCCGGGATCGCGCAGTGTCTGATTGCGCGATCGAATCCGTGGGAGCGGGCTCACCCGCACCGGGCCGCCAGGCGGCCCGACTTGCCCGCTTTGTCGATTCGACAAAAAGAGCGTGACTTAAGAGTCAGAACGCGCATCTTCACTGTATATTGTCGAAACCGGGAACCGCCGCGTCGCCCCCGGACAAGCCGTCAGGGATCGGGAGCCACCCGTATCGCCTGGCGTTTTGCCGTTTGGCCCTGGCGGGTATTTCGCTGTTACTGAATTGGGAAGCCATATGATTGGCATTAAAAGCATCGCCAGTTACGTGCCCACTGAAGGCGTGGACAACTACGCGCAGGGCGCGAAATTCGGCAAGGACCAGGATTTCATCTTCGGCAAGATCGGTTCGACCTTCTTGCCGCGCAAGGAAGCTGCCCAGGAAACCTCCGACCTTTGCGTCGAGGCCGCGAAGAACCTGTTCGCTGCCAATCCATCGCTTGACCCGGCAGCCATCGATGCGGTGATCGTGGTCACCCAGAACGGTGATGCCGAAGGCCTGCCGCACACTGCGGCGATCGTCCAGCACAAGCTTGGCCTGTCGACTGCGGTGGCTGCCTTCGACATCTCGCTGGGCTGCTCCGGCTATGTCTATGGCCTGTATGCGATGAAAGGCTTCATGGAAGCCGCCGGGCTGAAAAATGGCCTGCTGATCACCGCCGATCCCTATTCGAAGATCGTCGACCCCGAAGACCGCAACACCACCATGCTGTTCGGCGATGCCGCCACCGCTACCTGGATGGGCGAGGGCGCTGCCTGGCAGCTGGGCAAGTCGCTGTTCGGCAGTGACGGCGCCGGGGCCGAGCACCTGCGCACCACCGATGGCAAGTTCTTCATGAACGGCCGCCAGGTCTACAACTTCGCCCTGGTGAAAGTGCCGGCGCATTTGCAGCAACTGCTGGAAGCCAGTGCCCTGCAGCCTGGCGACATCGACTTGTACTGCCTGCACCAGGGCAGCGCGGCGATCGTCGATGCGGTCTCGGCGCGCTTCGTCGAGGGCGAGCACAAGCAGAAATTCGTCAAGGACATGGTCGAGACCGGCAATACCGTGTCGTCGAGCATTCCGCTGCTGCTCGAGAAGCACGTACTCGGCTCCCAGCACAAGCGGGTGGCCTTGAGTGGTTTCGGTGTGGGCCTGTCCTGGGGCTCGGCGATCATCGAACGACGTGACTGAGCGCACAGCGCTGATCTAGACGCCGCCGCCTTCAGGCGGCGTTTTTTTTCCTCCGTGGCTGCCTTTTGGCGCCTGTAATCTGGCGTCAACTCCTTGATTTCATTGGGGTGGCAGGTTGCCAGTAAATTTTTTCTAAAAACCGCTAAAGAAACCCGCCCTGACGAAGATAACTATTACGAAGGTTCTCTGTGCCACACCCGGCGATTTGCCAAGGCCGGAAGCCGTAGTACCCAATCCAACGAGGAATTCGTCATGGCTTTGACCGTTAACACCAACACCACCTCTCTGGGCGTTCAGAAAAACCTGAACCGTGCTTCCGATGCACTGAGCACCTCGATGACCCGTCTGTCCTCCGGCCTGAAAATCAACAGCGCCAAAGACGACGCCGCCGGCCTGCAGATCGCTACCCGCATGACCTCGCAGATCCGTGGTCAGACCATGGCGATCAAAAACGCCAACGACGGTATCTCCATCGCCCAGACCGCTGAAGGCGCGATGCAAGAGCAGACCAACATCCTGCAGCGTATGCGTGAACTGGCAGTCCAGTCGCGAAACGACTCGAACAGCACCAAGGACCGTGAAGCTCTGAACAAAGAGTTCGCACAAATGTCCGACGAGCTGAGCCGTATCGCCAAGTCGACCCAGCTGAACGGCAAGAACCTGCTGGACGGTACCGCTGGCGTCCTGACCTTCCAGGTCGGTTCCAACTCCGGTGCCAACAACCAGATCAGCATCAGCCTGGACAGCGGTTTCGACGCCCAGACCCTGAGCGTTGACTCGGCTTCCATCGCCATCACCGGTTCGACCAGCGCCGAAGCCGAAGCCAGCATGAACGCTGCTCTGGACGCCATCGACGCCGCTCTGCAAACCATCAACACCACCCGTGCTGACCTGGGTGCTTCGCAGAACCGTCTGACCAGCACTGTCAACAACCTGCAGAACATCAACGAAAACGCCGAAGCCGCTCGTGGCCGTGTACAGGACACCGACTTCGCTGCTGAAACTGCCCAGCTGACCAAGCAGCAGACCCTGCAGCAAGCTTCCACTTCGGTTCTGGCCCAGGCCAACCAGCTGCCGTCCGCCGTACTGAAGCTGCTTCAGTAATCGCTGATGGTGACCGGCGGGGGAGTGCGCATTCAGGCGCTTCCCCCGCTTTTTCATTGCGAGGTGGCAAAACATGGACATGAGCGTCAAGCTTAACCTGTCCTACCCGACCGCTCGTCCGGCCGACCCGGCCGTCGACAAGCCGGTCACCCGCTCGGCCGAAGCGCCGCGTGGCAACAGCGATACGCTGGAACCCAAGGCAGTCACCGCTGCGGAAAGTGCACATGATGCCGAAAAGGTGAAGCAGGCCGTTTCGGAAATCGAGAAGTTTCTCAGTTCGACCCGTCGTAACCTGGAATTCTCCACGGACGAAGAATCCGGCAAGATCGTGGTCAAGGTCATCGCCAGCGAGACTGGAGAGCTGATTCGCCAGCTGCCCTCGGAAGAGGCATTGCGGATTGCTCACAGCCTGAGCGATGTAAACAGTCTTTTGTTCGACGCCAAGGCCTGATTGGCGACGAATGCTTCAGGGGCGTTCCATGTCGGCCTTCGCAGGAGCGGAGCTGACGATTGCAGAGAGGGATAACGGTCATGGCGAGTAGCATTGTCTCCAGTATCGGTCTGGGTACCGGGCTGAACATCACCGAAATGGTCCAGGCGCTGGTAAGTGCCGACACTGCGGCGAAAAAGGCGCAGATCACCCGGCAGACCAGCAACAACGCCGCAATGATTTCTGGTGTGGGCTCGCTGCGCAGTGCCCTGACGGCGTTCCAGGACGCCATGAAGAAGCTCAACGATCCGAACGCGCCATCGTTCAACGCCTACTCGGCGAAGTCGGCCAACGAGGCGGTGATCAAGGTCACCTCCAGCAACAAGGCGGTGGCCGGTAGCTACTCCATCGTGGTAGACAAGATGGCCACCAGCTCCAAGGTCGCCAGCCAGCAATTCGCCGGCGGTTCGACCTCGGCCATCACTGCTGGCCAGCTGACCGTGAGCCAGGGTGGCAACAACTGGAACATCGACATCGCCAGTGGCGCCACCCTGGAAAGCGTGCGCGACCAGATCAACAAGGAACTCAACGTCCAAGGCGTCTCGGCCAACATCGTCAATGCCGAGGGTGGCGCGCGGCTGGTGCTCACCTCCACCACCACCGGGACGGGCTCGGACATTTCGCTCAGCGGTATTCCCGAACTGCAGATCGATGGCACCGTCAAGATGTCCGGCACGGGTGCCGGCTACATCACCGATCCGGCTCATGATGCCGAGCTGACCATTGACGGCCTGAAGGTCACCAGTGCGAAGAACACCATCGACAGCGCCATCAGCGGCATGACGCTGGAGTTGACCGGCGTGTCCGCTGCTGGCACCAGCACCAGCATCACGGTGGCGGCTGACAATGAGGGGCTGCAGAAGTCCGTCCAGTCGTTCGTCGATGCCTACAACACCCTGCAAAAGGCAATCACCTCGCTGACCTCCACCTCGCGAGATGCCGACGACAACCTGGTGCTGGGGCCACTGACCAACGACCCGACCACCCGTTCGCTGGTCAACGATATCCGCAAGGTGCTTTCCGAAGTGGGCGCAGGCAGCCAGCTGACCACCCTGAGCCAGCTGGGCATCAACACCACCAAGGACGGCACCCTGGAGTTCAACTCCACCAAGTTCAACGCGGCCATGAACGACAAGAAGTTGGGTGCGGAGGTGCAGGAGCTGTTCACCGGTACCAATGGCATCTTCGAGCGCATGAACAAGGCCATTGACCCCTACAACTCCACCGATGGCAGCCTGGCCACGCGCAAGGCCAGCCTGGACAAGGTAGCCAAGAACCTGGCCGATCAGCAGCTGGCGCTGGAGCGTCGCACCGAGTCGCTGACCGAGTCGCTGACCAAGAAGTTCGTCGCGATGGATACCGCGGTGGCCAAGCTCAATGCCCAGGCCAACCAGATCAAGTCGGTGTTCGATGCGCTCAACGCGCAGGCCAAGAACTCCTGATCGCAACGGTAGTGCGGTAACGTAAAAAGCCCGACGGCCTCAGCAGGCGTGTCGGGCTTTTCCATTGTGCGCCTAAAGTTTTTTGACGGCCCGGCGATACACAGGTACAAGCAACCTTTTTTGCAGCAACGAGGTAGATCCATGAACCCGATGTTGGCCCTTCGGCAGTACCAGAAAGTCAATGGTGTGGCGCAAACGTCCGAAGCCAGCCCGCACCGTCTGGTGCAGATGCTCATGCAGGGCGGCCTGGACCGCATGGCGCAGGCCAAGGGGGCGATTGCACGCAATGACGTCGCGCAACGGGGTATCCTCATCGGCAAGGCCATCGACATCATCGGCGGGCTGCGCGAAGGCCTGGACCTGGAAAACCACGCCGACAGCCTGGCCGACCTGGACAGCTTGTATACCTACATGAGTCGTCGCTTGATCGAGGCCAACGCCAAGGGTGACCCCGCTATCATCGATGAAGTGGCACGCCTGCTGATCACTGTGAAGGAAGGTTGGGACGCAATCGGCGATCAGTCGGCGGCTTCCTGACAAAGGAGTGACATGAGCGAAGTAATCGCCCGAATCGAGCAAACCCGGGAGCTGCTGCTGGCGGCGCTGGCCAACCGTGACTGGGAAGCGGTGGGAGAGTTGGACCTGGAGTGCCGCTTGCGTATCAGCGACATGCTGACCGAGGCAAAGGGCAACGAGGCCGATGTCAGTGCCAGCCTTGAGCAATTGTTGAGCGTTTATCGCCAATTAATTGAAGTTGCAAGTGGCGAACGTCAATCCCTGGTCGAAGAAATGACGAAAATCCGTCAGGCGAAAAATGCCGCGAAGGTATACCATCTGTTCTCGTGACCACAGATGTTGCCAAAAGCCATGCGCCATTAATTTGACTGGCTGGTGTTTTTTGACTTTACTAGTGGCTGTTTTCGAATTTCAGACGTCCGAACACTGACCATTCAGTCGGAATGATGTCGAACACGCCCCTGCTGGGCGCCGATATGACTAGGGAAGTTGCTATTGCATGTGGCGTGAAACCAAGATTCTGCTGATCGATGACGACAGCGCCCGCCGCCGCGATCTCGCGGTGGTGCTTAACTTCCTGGGCGAAGAAAACCTCGCTTGCTCCAGCCAGGACTGGCAGCAAGTGGTCGAGCCCTTGTCTTCGAGTCGTGAAGTGCTGTGCGTGCTCATCGGTGCTGTGAATGCTCCGGGCAATCTCCTTGGGCTCGTTAAGACAGTGGCAGGGTGGGATGAGTTCCTTCCGGTTCTGCTTTTAGGTGAAATTTCTTCTGTGGAGTTTCCGGAAGACCTCCGCCGCCGAATCCTTTCCAACCTGGAAATGCCGCCAAGCTACAGCCAGCTGCTGGATTCGCTGCACCGTGCCCAGGTCTATCGCGAGATGTACGACCAGGCGCGCGAGCGTGGCCGCCAGCGCGAACCCAACCTGTTCCGCAGCCTGGTAGGCACCAGCCGGGCCATCCAGCACGTACGGCAAATGATGCAGCAAGTGGCCGATACCGATGCCAGCGTGCTGATCCTCGGCGAGTCCGGCACCGGCAAGGAAGTGGTGGCACGCAACCTCCACTACCACTCCAAGCGCCGTGAAGCGCCGTTCGTGCCGGTCAATTGCGGGGCGATCCCGGCCGAGCTGCTGGAAAGCGAACTGTTCGGCCACGAGAAGGGCGCCTTCACCGGCGCCATCACCAGCCGTGCCGGGCGTTTCGAGTTGGCCAACGGCGGTACCCTGTTCCTCGACGAAATCGGCGACATGCCGTTGCCGATGCAGGTCAAGCTGTTGCGCGTGCTGCAGGAGCGCACCTTCGAACGGGTGGGTAGCAACAAGACCCAGAGCATCGATGTGCGCATCATCGCCGCGACCCACAAGAACCTCGAGACGATGATCGAGGACGGCACGTTCCGTGAAGACCTGTACTATCGCCTGAACGTGTTCCCGATCGAGATGGCACCACTGCGCGAGCGGGTGGAAGACATCCCGCTGCTGATGAACGAGCTGATTTCGCGCATGGAGCACGAGAAGCGCGGCTCCATCCGCTTCAACTCCGCCGCGATCATGTCGCTGTGCCGGCATGGCTGGCCGGGCAACGTGCGTGAACTGGCCAACCTGGTCGAGCGCATGGCGATCATGCATCCATATGGAGTGATCGGCGTATCCGAGCTGCCGAAGAAATTCCGCTACGTCGATGACGAAGACGAGCAGATGGTCGACAGCCTGCGCAGCGACCTTGAAGAACGCGTGGCCATTAACGGCCATACGCCGAACTTCAGCAACCACGCGATGCTGCCGCCCGAGGGCCTGGACCTCAAGGACTACCTCGGTAGCCTGGAGCAGGGCCTGATCCAGCAGGCACTGGACGATGCCAACGGTATCGTCGCCCGAGCGGCGGAGCGGTTGCGCATCCGCCGTACCACCCTGGTCGAGAAGATGCGCAAGTACGGCATGAGCCGCCAGGGGGGCGAGGAGCAGGCCGAGGATTGATGGCTGGGGCGGGTGTTCGTCCTGGTCTTTCCGGTGCCTGTTGGATCGAGCGCCGCCCGCGCGGCGCTCGATTTCCGCCCCACCACAATACCCACGCCCTGCACTAAACCCCCATCTCCGGCACGGCTATTGCTACACCGCTGGCAACATACCGTTTTTATGACGGTCAGCCACGCGAGAGAGCACGATGCCCCAGGCCGCCCACGTATCCCGAGCCCCCTTTGCGCAGGGGCAATCCCTGGTCGAGCAGGACAGCCGCCAGGGCGTCGAACAAGCCTTTGCCCTGTTCAATCAGGTGTCCAGCCAGCTGAGCCAGTCCTACAGCCTGCTCGAAGCGCGGGTCAGCGAACTCAAGGGTGAGCTGGCGGTCGTCAGTGCCCAGCGCATTGCCGAGCTGAGCGAAAAGGAGCGCCTGGCCAACCGCCTGCAGAACCTGCTCGACCTGCTGCCAGGCGGGGTGATCGTGATCGATGGCCAGGGCCTGGTGCGTGAAGCCAACCCGGCCGCCTGTGAACTGCTCGGTGAGCCGCTGATCGGCCAGCTGTGGCGCCAGGTGATCGCCCGCAGCTTTGCCCCGCGCAAGGACGACGGCCACGAAGTCTCGCTGCGCGATGGCCGCCGCCTGTCGATTGCCACCCGCTCGCTGGATGCCGAACCCGGTCAGCTGGTGCTGCTCAACGACCTGACTGAAACCCGTCGCCTGCAAGACCAGCTGGCCCGCCATGAGCGCCTGTCGTCGCTCGGGCGCATGGTCGCCTCGCTGGCTCACCAGATCCGCACGCCGCTGTCGGCGGCGATGCTCTACGCCAGCCACCTGGCCGACCCCGAACAAGACCTGAGCGCGGAAACCCGCCAGCGTTTTGCCGGCACCCTGAAAGAACGCCTGCATGAACTGGAGCACCAGGTACGCGACATGCTGGTGTTTGCCCGTGGCGAATTGCCGCTGGGTGAGCGGATAACGCCGAAGGCATTGTTCCAGGCGCTGCAGCAGGCAGCCCAGGTGCATGTACAGGGGCACGCCGTGCGTTGGCAATGCGACAGCCACCTGGGCGAGTTGCTGTGCAACCGCGATACCTTGGTCGGTGCCTTGCTCAACCTGATCGAGAATGCCTTGCAGGCCAGTGACGGCCCGGCGCGGCTGAAGGTGCACCTGTTCCGCCGCCAGCGCACCCTGCACCTGTGCGTGAGCGACGCCGGCAGTGGCATCGACGCAGACTTGCTCGGGCGCCTGGGCGAGCCGTTTCTGACCACCCGGGCCACTGGCACCGGCCTGGGCCTGGCCGTGGTCAAGGCCGTGGTGCGTGCGCACCAGGGCGCCCTCAGCCTGCGTTCGAAAGTTGGCCGTGGTACCTGCGTGCGCGTAGAGCTGCCGTTGATCGACGGGCAGTTGGCGGAGGGCGCATGACGGTGATCAAGGTGCTGCTGGTGGAAGACGACCGGGTCTTGCGCCAGGCGTTGGGCGATACCCTGACCATCGGCGGCTTCGCCTACCAGGCGGTGGGCAGTGCCGAAGAAGCGCTGGAGGCGGTGCAGGTCGAGGCCTTCAGCCTGGTGGTCAGCGATGTAAACATGCCTGGCATGGACGGGCACCAGCTGCTGACCGAACTGCGCCGCCAGCAGCCGCAACTGCCGGTATTGTTGATGACCGCGCACGCTGCCGTGGAGCGTGCCGTCGAGGCCATGCGCCAGGGCGCTGTCGATTATCTGGTCAAGCCATTCGAGCCCAAGGCCCTGCTCAGCCTGGTCGAGCGCCATGCTGCCGGGCGACTGGGGGCGGCCGACGAAGAGGGCCCGGTAGCTTGCGAGCCGGCCAGCCGGCAGTTGCTGGAGCTGGCCGCGCGCGTGGCACGCAGCGACTCGACCGTATTGATTTCGGGTGAGTCCGGCACCGGCAAGGAAGTGCTGGCCCGCTACATTCACCAGCAATCGCCACGGGCTGCGCAACCATTCGTGGCGATCAACTGCGCGGCCATTCCCGACAACATGCTCGAGGCTACCTTGTTCGGCCACGAGAAGGGCGCCTTCACCGGCGCCATCGCCGCCCAGGCCGGCAAGTTCGAGCAGGCCGAAGGCGGCACCTTGCTGCTCGACGAAATTTCGGAAATGCCACTGGCCCTGCAGGCCAAGCTGCTGCGGGTGCTGCAGGAGCGTGAAGTCGAGCGGGTAGGCGGGCGCAAGCCGATCAGCCTGGACATCCGCGTGCTGGCGACCACCAACCGCGACCTGGCCGGCGAAGTGGCGGCAGGGCGCTTCCGCGAAGACCTGTTCTACCGCCTGTCGGTGTTCCCCCTGGCCTGGCGCCCGCTGCGCGAACGCCCGGGCGACATCCTGCAGTTGGCCGAGCGGCTGCTGGCCCGCCACGTGGCGAAGATGAAGCACGCCCCGGTGCGCCTGTCGCCAGCGGCCCGTGCATGCCTGCAGGCATATGCCTGGCCGGGCAACGTGCGTGAACTGGACAACGCCTTGCAGCGGGCGCTGATCCTGCAGCAGGGTGGCGTGATCGAGGCGGCGGATTTTTGTCTGGCGGGCGCCATTCCATTGTCGGCCGGCAGCGAGGCGCCGCCCGAGGCGACGGCCGAAGCCGGCGGCTTGGGTGATGACATGCGTCGCCACGAGTACCAGATGATCATCGACACCTTGCGCGCCGAGCGTGGCCGGCGCAAAGAAGCGGCTGAGCGCCTGGGGATAAGCCCCCGCACCTTGCGCTACAAGCTGGCGCAAATGCGTGACGCCGGGTTTGACGTCGAGGCCAGCCTGTTCGGCTGAAGACCAGCAGCGCCGCTTCGTGCCCCATCACCGGCAAGCCGGCTCCCACAAGTACAGCGCAGCCCTGAAGCCGTGAGCGGTCGCTGCGGGCGCTGGCTTGCCTGGTCGTCAGGAAAAAGCCATCGGCACAGACGCTGAACTGGCTGACATTCCAAGGCTGGCACCTTTGTTGCTTTACGTAGGCTATCCGCCGCATCCCGTCAAAAAAATGCGGCCGCAGGAGAGAGAAGGGTCATGAGCCAAGGTGTTGAATTCAATCGTCTGATGTTGGACATGCGGGCCATGCAGGCCGATGCCATGTCGCTGCCCAAGGTGGCTGCCGCCCCTGAGCTGGCGCCGGGGCAGAGTACCTTTGCCGACATGCTCGGCCAGGCCATCGGCAAGGTGCATGAGACGCAGCAGGCTTCGACCCAGCTGGCCAACGCCTTCGAGATCGGCAAGAGCGGCGTCGACCTGACTGACGTCATGATCGCTTCGCAAAAGGCCAGTGTATCGATGCAGGCCCTGACCCAGGTACGCAACAAGCTGGTCCAGGCGTACCAGGACATCATGCAGATGCCGGTTTGAGGACGGACATAATCCATGGCTGAAGCAGTCGTCGACAACGCCCCCGTGAAAAGCGGCCCGCCCGCGGCCAAGCCGCCGCTGTTCGGCATGGCGTTTCTGGAAAACATCGCGCAGATGCCCATGCTGCGTCAGGTCGGCCTGCTGGTCGGCCTGGCTGCCAGCGTGGCGATCGGCTTTGCCGTGGTGCTGTGGTCGCAGCAACCGGATTACCGCCCGCTGTATGGCAGCCTGGCGGGCATGGACACCAAGCAGGTCATGGATACCCTGGCCGCTGCCGACATCCCCTACAACGTCGAGCCCAATTCCGGCGCTCTGCTGGTCAAGGCCGACGACCTCTCCCGTGCGCGCCTGAAACTGGCTGCCGCCGGCGTGGCGCCGAGCGATGGCAATGTCGGCTTCGAGCTGCTCGACAAGGAGCAGGGCCTGGGCACCAGCCAGTTCATGGAAGCCACCCGTTATCGCCGTAGCCTGGAAGGCGAACTGGCGCGTACCGTGTCCAGCCTGAACAACGTCAAGGCTGCGCGCGTGCACCTGGCCATCCCGAAAAGCTCGGTATTCGTGCGTGACGAACGCAAGCCCAGCGCCTCGGTACTGGTCGAGCTGTACCCAGGCCGTGCCCTGGAAGCCGGGCAGGTGATGGCCATCGTCAACCTGGTCGCGACCAGCGTGCCGGAACTGGACAAGTCCCAGGTCACCGTGGTCGACCAGAAGGGCAACCTGCTGTCCGAGCAGATCCAGGACACCGCGCTGACCCAGGCCGGCAAGCAGTTCGACTACAGCCGCCGGGTGGAAAACATGCTTACCCAGCGCGTGCACAACATCCTGCAGCCGGTGCTGGGCAACGACCGCTACAAGGCCGAAGTGTCTGCCGACCTCGACTTCAGTGCGGTCGAGTCCACCTCCGAGCAGTTCAACCCCGACCAGCCGGCGCTGCGCAGCGAGCAGTCGGTCGACGAACAACGTGCCAGCAGCCAGGGCCCGCAGGGCGTGCCCGGCGCACTGAGCAACCAGCCGCCAGGCCCGGCCTCGGCGCCGCAGACCACCGGTGGCAGCGCCGCGCCGGCGGCGGCCATCCAGCCCGGCCAGCCGCTGGTGGACGCCAACGGCCAGCAGATCATGGACCCGGCCACCGGCCAGCCGATGCTGGCACCGTATCCGTCGGACAAGCGTCAGCAGAGCACCAAGAACTTCGAGCTGGACCGTTCCATCAGCCACACCCGCCAGCAGCAGGGGCGCATGACCCGTCTGTCGGTAGCGGTGGTGGTGGATGACCAGGTCAAGGTCGACCCGGCCACTGGCGACACCAGCCGTACGCCGTGGGGCGCCGAGGACCTGGCGCGGTTTACCCGCCTGGTGCAGGATGCGGTCGGTTTCGATGCCAGCCGTGGCGACAGCGTGACGGTGATCAACGTGCCGTTCGCCGCCGACCGTGGCGAGGAAATCAGCGACATCGCCTTCTATCAGCAACCGTGGTTCTGGGACATCGTCAAGCAGGTGCTGGGCGTGGTGTTCATCCTGGTGCTGGTGTTCGGTGTACTGCGGCCGGTGCTGAACAACATCACCGGGGGCGGCAAGCAGGCTGCCCAGGATAGCGACATGGAGCTGGGCGGCATGGTGGGGTTGGATGGCGAACTGGCCAACGACCGCGTCACTCTGGGTGGCCCGACAAGCATTCTGCTGCCTAGCCCGACCGAGGGCTACGAGGCGCAGCTCAACGCAATCAAAGGCCTGGTGGCCGAAGACCCGGGCCGTGTGGCCCAGGTCGTGAAAGAGTGGATCAACGCCGATGAGTGATAACCGAGCCGTTACCGCCAAGCTGAGCCGCGTCGACAAAGCGGCGATCCTCCTGCTCTCGCTGGGCGAGACCGATGCGGCCCAGGTGCTGCGCCACATGGGGCCCAAGGAAGTGCAGCGGGTCGGTGTGGCCATGGCGCAGATGGGCAATGTGCACCGTGACCAGGTCGAGCAGGTGATGAGCGAGTTCGTCGAGATCGTCGGCGACCAGACCAGCCTGGGTGTCGGTTCCGACGCCTACATCCGCAAGATGCTCAACCAGGCCCTGGGCGAAGACAAGGCCAACGGCCTGGTCGATCGCATCCTGCTCGGTGGCAACACCAGCGGCCTGGACAGCCTCAAGTGGATGGAGCCGCGTGCCGTGGCCGACGTGATCCGCTACGAGCACCCGCAGATCCAGGCCATCGTGGTTGCCTACCTCGACCCCGACCAGGCAGGTGAAGTGCTGAGCAACTTCGACCACAAGGTGCGCCTGGACATCGTCCTGCGCGTGTCGTCGCTCAATACCGTGCAACCGGCGGCGCTGAAGGAGCTGAACCAGATCCTCGAGAAGCAGTTCTCGGGCAACTCCAATGCGGCGCGCACCACCCTGGGCGGTATCAAGCGTGCTGCCGACATCATGAACTTCCTCGACAGCTCGGTCGAAGGTGCACTGATGGACGCGATCCGCGAGATCGACAGCGACCTGTCGGAGCAGATCGAGGACCTGATGTTCGTCTTCAACAACCTGGCCGACGTCGACGACCGCGGCATCCAGGCGCTGCTGCGCGAAGTATCGTCCGACGTGCTGGTGGTGTCGCTCAAGGGCGCCGACGAGCGGGTCAAGGACAAGATTTTCAAGAACATGTCCAAACGTGCCTCCGAGCTGCTGCGTGACGACCTGGAGGCCAAGGGGCCGGTGCGGGTCAGCGACGTGGAAACGGCGCAGAAGGAAATCCTCACCATCGCCCGCCGCATGGCCGAAGCCGGCGAGATCGTGCTCGGTGGCAAGGGCGCCGAGGAAATGATCTAAGGTATTCGCGATCTGAGACCGACGCCGCTCCTTGTGGGAGCGGGTTTACCCGCGAAGGCGTCAGACCTGGCGATAGAGGTTGTCGCTGCCGACGCTTTCGCGGGTAAACCCGCTCCCACAGGGACCGTGTCGGCTGAACACGGTTTGAGAACATGACAGCATGCCCACCAAAGAACATCACCCCAGCGACCTGATCCGCGCCCGCGACCTCGAGGGCGTGGACGTGTGGGCGCTGCCCAGCTTCGACCCGCAACCGGAGCCCGAGCCCGAACCGGAGCCGGAACCCGAGGTCATCGAGGACGAAGTCGAGGAAGTGCCGCTGGAAGAAGTCCAGCCGTTGACCCTGGAAGAACTCGAGGCCATCCGCCAGGAGGCCTACAACGAGGGCTTCGCCACCGGCGAGCGCGAGGGCTTCCACAGCACCCAGCTGAAGGTTCGCCAGGAAGCCGAAGAGGCCCTGAAAGCCAAGCTGGAAAGCCTCGATCGGTTGATGGCCAACCTGATGGAGCCTATCGCCGAACAGGATACGCAGATCGAAAAGTCGGTGGTCCACCTGGTGGCGCACATGGCCCGCCAGGTGATCGGTCGCGAGCTGCGCGGCGACTCCAGTCACATCACCCAGGTGCTGCGCGAGGCGCTCAAGCTGCTGCCGATGGGCGCCGACAACATCCGTATTCACCTCAATCCGCAGGACTTCGAGTTGGTCAAGGCGCTGCGCGAACGCCATGAGGAAACCTGGCGGCTGCTCGAAGACAGCGCACTGCTCCCGGGCGGCTGTCGCATCGAGACCGCTCACAGCCGCATCGACGCCAGCATGGAAACCCGCATCGAAAAGGCCGTGGCGCAACTGTTCGACCGCTTGCATGACCATTCCCTGCATCCGGCGGCGGCGGATATCGCCGTCGACCTGGCCAGCTCCGATGAAGCTTGAGCGCACCAGCTTCGGCAAGCGCCTGGGCGGTTATGCCGAAGCCATCGAGCTGCCAGCCCAGCCCGTGGTCGAAGGCCGCCTGCTGCGCATGGTCGGCCTCACGCTGGAAGCCGAAGGCCTGCGCGCAGCGGTTGGCACCCGCTGCCTGGTGATCAACGACGACAGCTACCACCCGGTGCAGGTCGAGGCCGAAGTCATGGGCTTTGCCGGGCCCAAGGTGTTCCTCATGCCGGTTGGCAGCATCGTCGGCATCGCCCCGGGCGCCCGGGTGGTGCCGCTGGGCGACAGCGGTCGCCTGCCGATGGGCATGAGCATGCTCGGCCGGGTGCTCGATGGCGCCGGCCGCCCGCTGGATGGCAAGGGCGGGATGAAGGCCGAGGACTGGGTGCCGATGGACGGGCCGGTGATCAACCCGCTCAACCGCGACCCCATCAGCAAGCCGCTTGATGTAGGTATTCGCAGTATCAACGGGCTGCTGACGGTTGGCCGTGGCCAGCGTCTGGGTCTGTTCGCCGGTACCGGCGTGGGTAAATCGGTGCTGCTGGGCATGATGACCCGCTTCACCGAAGCCGAGATCATCGTGGTCGGCCTGATCGGCGAGCGTGGCCGCGAGGTGAAGGAATTCATCGAGCATATCCTCGGTGAAGAAGGCCTCAAGCGTTCGGTGGTGGTGGCTTCGCCCGCCGACGATGCGCCATTGATGCGCCTGCGCGCCGCGATGTACTGCACGCGCATTGCCGAGTACTTCCGCGACAAGGGCAAGAACGTGCTGTTGCTGATGGACTCGCTGACCCGTTTCGCCCAGGCCCAGCGGGAAATCGCCCTGGCCATTGGCGAGCCGCCGGCCACCCGGGGTTACCCGCCGTCGGTGTTCGCCAAGCTGCCCAAGCTGGTGGAACGCGCGGGCAACGGCGAGCCGGGCGGTGGCTCGATCACCGCGTTCTACACCGTGCTGTCCGAAGGCGACGACCAGCAGGACCCGATTGCCGACTCGGCGCGCGGCGTGCTCGATGGCCACTTCGTGCTGTCGCGGCGGCTGGCCGAGGAAGGCCATTACCCGGCGATCGACATCGAAGCCTCGATCAGCCGGGTCATGCCCCAGGTGGTCGATGCCGACCATCTGCGCCAGGCGCAGAAGCTCAAGCAGTTGTGGTCGCGCCTCTCGCAGAGCCGCGACCTGATCAGCGTAGGTGCCTACGTCGCTGGTGGCGACCCGGAAACCGACCTGGCCATCGCCCTGCAATCGCAGATGGTGGAATTCCTGCGTCAGGGCCTGCAGGAGAACGTGAGCATGGCGCAAAGCCGCGAACAGTTGGGGGCGATCTTCACGCCCCCGGCGGGCTGATAGGCCATGGCGCAGCCCGGACGCGCCGCGCGCCTGGCGCCGGTGGTGGCCATGGCCGAGGAGGCCGAGCGCAAGGCGGCCCAGCGCCTTGGGCATTTCCAGCAGCTGGTGGCGACCGCCCAGGCCAAGCTGGCCGAGCTCGAACGGTTCCGTGAGGATTACCAGCTGCAGTGGATCAACCGTGGCGGGCAGGGGGTCAATGGCAACTGGCTGGTCAACTACCAGCGTTTCCTCGGCCAGCTGGAAACGGCCATGACCCAGCAGCGGCAGAGCCTGGCCTGGCACCAGAACAACCTCAACAACGCCCGTGGTACCTGGCAGCAGGCCTATGCCCGGGTGGAGGGCTTGCGCAAGCTGGTGCAGCGTTACCAGGAAGAAGCCCGGCGCGCGGAAGACAAGCGCGAACAGCGCCTGCTCGACGAACTGTCCCAGCGCCTGCCACGGCAGCACCCGCATTGACGATCCGCTGGCAGCGGGTTTACCCGCGAAGCGGCCGGCACAGGCAGCCAGTATCCGCAAGCCGCATCGCTTGCAGCCCCCGCGGTTGCCTGCTAAACCTTTAAGGAGCTGTATCCGCCATCATCGAAGGAATCGCTAGCATGGCAGTCGAGACTGATTTTTCGCAGGACGGGAAAAAGCTGACGATCAAGATCAAGGGTCGCTTCGATTTCGGCAAGCACCAGGAATTTCGTGACGCCTACGAACGTCAGCCCAACTGGCCCGATTCGGTGGTCATCGATCTCAAGGAAACCACCTACCTCGACAGTTCCGCGCTCGGCATGCTGCTGTTGCTGCGTGACCATGTCGGTGGTGACGATCCGGACATACGTGTGGTGAATGCCAGCTCCGATGTTCGCAAGATCCTCGCCATCTCCAATTTTGAAAAACTCTTCGATATCAGTTGAGCGCCGACATGCCGGCCGAACAGGCGTTGACCGTGCTGGTCGCCGAGGACGGGGCCGCCGACCGCCTGCTGCTGGCGCAGATCGTCCGTCGTCAGGGTCATCAGGTATTCACTGCGGAAAACGGTGAACAGGCGGTTGCGCTGTTCATCGAGCAGCGCCCGCAGCTGGTGCTGCTGGATGCGCTGATGCCGGTGATGGATGGTTTCGAGGCGGCGCGGCAGATCAAGGCCCTGGCCGGCGAAGCGCTGGTGCCGATCATTTTCCTGACTTCGCTGAACGAAGAAGAGGGCCTGGTACGCTGCCTGGAGGCCGGTGGCGATGACTTCATGGCCAAACCCTACAGTGCCGTGATACTCGGCGCCAAGATCCGCGCCATGGACCGCTTGCGCCGGTTGCAGGCCACCGTGCTGGAGCAGCGCGACGAGATTGCCGGGCATCACCACCATCTGCTCAACGAGCAGCGGGTAGCCAAGGCGGTATTCGACAAGGTGGCCCACTCCGGCTGCCTGGCCGCGCCCAACATCCGCTACTTGCAGTCGCCCTATGCGCTGTTCAATGGCGACCTGATGCTGGCCGCTTTCACGCCGTCCGGTGACATGCGCGTGCTGCTCGGTGATTTCACCGGGCATGGCCTGCCGGCGGCGGTAGGTGCCATGCCGCTGGCCGAAGTGTTCTATGGCATGACCGCCAAGGGCTATGGCATCGCGCAAATCCTGCGCGAGATGAACGCCAAGCTCAAGCGCATCCTGCCGGTGGACATGTTCTGTTGTGCGCTGCTGCTCGACCTCAACATGCAGCGCGGTTCGGTGGAAGTGTGGAACGGCGGCATGCCCGATGGCTATCGCCTGTCGGTGCAGGGGCAGGTGCTGTCGGCGTTGCGTTCGCGACACCTGCCGCTGGGTATTCTGCCCGCCGAGCGTTTCGACGATACCACCGAGGTGCTGCCGCTGGCGCCGGGCGAGCGCGTGCTGCTGCTGTCGGACGGCGTGATCGATACCGCCGACGACCAGGAGCGCCTGTTCGGCGTGCAGCGCCTGCACCAGGTGCTGGCCGACAACCGTGACCCGGCGCGCCTGTTCGACGAAGTGATGCAGGCCCTGGAACGCTTTGGCGGATGCCCGCGCGATGACATCAGCCTGTGCGACATTCGCATGTTCAGCGCCGAGGAACGGGTACCGGCGCCGACCCTCTACTCTGACAGCGGCCGCTCCAGCCCGCTGGACTGGTCGTTGCAGTTCGAGGTGCGCGGCGAGAGCCTCAAGCGCTTCGACCCGGTGCCCTATCTGGTGCAGTTATTGCAGGAAATCCATGGCCTGCGGGCGCGCACCGGCAACCTGCACAGCGTGCTCAGCGAGCTGTATTCCAACGCCCTGGAGCACGGCGTGCTGGGCCTGGACTCGCGGCTCAAGCGCGATGTCCAGGGTTTTGCCGCCTACTACGAGGAACGCGCGCGGCGCCTGATGCAACTGACCGACGGCTACGTGCGTATCCAGTTCAGGGTTGAACCGCTTGGCGACGGCGGGCGTCTGATGATCGAGGTTCGCGACAGCGGTGCCGGGTTCGATGTGCAGCGGACGCTGGCGCAGCCTGCGCTGGAGCGGCGCCTGAGTGGGCGTGGGCTGAACCTGGTCCAGCGGCTGGCCAGCAGTGCGCGCTGGAGCGAAGGCGGGCGGTGCGCGCAGGTGGAGTTCGTCTGGTGAGCCATGGGCTGGCTCGGGCATAATCTGGCTTGATCAAGGGAGTGAACAAGTGACTGACATGCATATTGACCAAAAGGTACTCAGCGACCTGCGTGAAGTCATGGAGGATGGCTATCTGCAACTGGTGCAGACCTTCCTCGACGATTCCGAGCGGCGCCTGAGCCAGTTGCACGCGGCCAGAAGTGCCGAGGAACTCAGTACGGTCGCGCACAGCTTCAAGGGCAGCAGCAGCAACATGGGCGCCGTTGCCTTGGCCGGCCTGTGCCAGCAGCTGGAGGAGCGCGCGCGGCGGCCCCCGCTGTATGGCATTGAAGACCTGATTTCCCGTATCGATCGGGAGTTCCTTGAGGTGCAGCATTTCTACCGGGGCGAGCAGCAACGTATTTTGACCGGTTGACAGGGCAACTTGGCGCGAGTCTTGCTTTGCTCTGCCTGGATGTCTTTTTTGTTCCTGGCGCGGAGACCGCTCGATGCCTGTCGCACCCAACCCATTGTTGCAAGCCAACGCCATTGCCAACACCTCGCGTTCGCCCGCCGCACAGGCCGACAAAGCGCTGCAGGCACCGGCGGACAAGGGCGCCGGCTTTGGTCAGGTAATGGCCAGGCAGGGCCGGGACAAGGCTGCCGGGCAGGATGACAAGGTCGCCCAGGCCAAGCCCAAGGACAAAGCCGAAGCGGCACCAGGCGGCAAGGCCGAGCCCGCCGACACGCCCGCTGTTGCCGATGACGGCAAACCCTTGCCAGCCGACGGCCAGGCCCCGCTGCAGGCCGACACCGACATGCGCGATGCCAGCCTGGTGGCCGGCCAGGTCACCGACGCCCAGCCCGGCGCGCAACTGATCCAGGCCCAGGCCGAGACCGTGGCACCGGTGCTGCAGGCCGCCACGGCGCAGCCCACGGTCGCGGCGCCTGCAGCGCCGGCCGCCGAGGAAACCTTCGACCCCGACGCCGACCCGCTGGCCAACCTGCCCACCTTGCGCCTGGCCCTGGAACACAGTGCCCAGGCCAAAGGGACAACCTCGGTCCATGCCCAGGACCCGGCCTCGGCCCAAGCTGACGATGCGCCTGTGGCCGTCAATACCTTGGCGAACCTGGTGCAGGATGCCGTGGGCGATTCGGCGGGCGCGGCTGATGCCGGCGAGCCTGGTGACAAGGCCTTCGGTGCCTTGCTCGAAGATGGCTTGAAGGACACCAAGAGCGCCAGCAGCGATACCCGCGTGGATGATTTCGCCAACCGCCTGGCCAACCTGACCCAGGCCGCCACGGCCAAGACCGCCAACGCCGTGCCAGCCAATGCCAGCCCGTTGCACCAGCCGCTGCCAATGAACCAGAACGCCTGGGCCGAGGGCCTGGTCAACCGGGTCATGTACCTGTCCAGCCAGAACCTCAAGTCGGCGGACATCCAGTTGGAGCCGGCAGAGCTTGGTCGGTTGGACATTCGCGTCAATGTTGCGACGGACCAGTCGACCCAGATCACCTTCATCAGTGGCCACGCCGGCGTGCGTGACGCCCTCGACAGCCAGGTGCATCGCCTGCGCGAACTGTTCACCCAGCAAGGCCTGGCCCAGCCGGATGTCAACGTGGCCGACCAGTCGCGTGGGCAGCAACAGCAGCAACAGCAGGCGCAGGCCCAGGGCAGCCAGTTGTCCGGGGTGGCGGCGCGGCAGGCAGAGCAGGGCGGTACCGAGAGCGCCGACAGCAGCCGGCCGGTGGAGCAGCAACTGGTTATCGGTGACAGTGCGGTCGATTACTACGCCTGATGTCGGGGTGTATGCCTTGGGTTTTGCGGCGCTTTTGAGGGCCAGCGCCGCCCGCGCGGCGCATCGCGGATAAATCCGCTCCTACATTGGTTGCAGCGTGGCCATGCCTGTGAGGCCATGGTTGTCAGCCGGCTGGCAAGGCTCAAGTCAAGCGCCAAGGCTGGCAACCATGGCGTCACAGGTTCGGCACGTTGCAACAAATGTGGGAGCGGATTTATCCGCGATGCGCCGCGCGGGCGGCGCTCGATTTCGCAGGCGCAAGATCCCTCAATGCCAAATCTGGCATAACACTTGCTCAAGCCAAGCCATCCTCCCTTGAACCCCCGATGGACGACGGATTATTGGCATGGCGAAAAGCGAAGCAGTCAAAGACCCCGCCACTAAAGGCAAACTCAAGCTGATCCTGCTGGCGGTCGTCGGCCTGTTGCTGGCGATCGGCCTTTCGGTGGGCGCTACCTGGTTCATCATGCACAAGAGCGAGCCTGCCCCGGCCGCCGAGGCAATCGCCGGTAACGTCAAGCCTGCGGCGATCTACGAGCCGCTGGCCCCGGCCTTCGTGGTCAACTTCAACCAGAACGGTCGCCAGCGCTACATGCAGGTGAGCATTACCATGCAGGCGCGCAACCAGGCCGACCTGGATGCCCTCAAGGTGCACATGCCGGTGATCCGCAACAACCTGGTGATGATGTTCTCCGGGCAGGGCTTCGATACCTTGGCCGGCAGCCCGGTCGGGCAGGAGATGCTGCGCCAGAAGGCCACCGCAGTGGTTCAGGAAGTGGCGCAGAAGGAAGTCGGCAAGCCGGTCGTCGACCAGCTGCTGTTCACCAATTTCGTATTGCAGTAGGAGTCCGCAATGGCCGTACAGGACCTGCTGTCCCAGGATGAAATCGATGCCTTGTTGCATGGCGTCGACGACGGGCTGGTGCAGACCGAGAGTGCCACCGAGCCTGGCAGCATCAAAAGCTACGACCTGACCAGCCAGGACCGTATCGTGCGGGGTCGCATGCCGACCCTGGAAATGATCAACGAGCGCTTTGCCCGTTACACCCGGATCAGCATGTTCAACCTGCTGCGCCGCTCCGCCGACGTGGCGGTGGGTGGCGTGCAGGTGATGAAGTTCGGCGAGTACGTGCATTCGCTGTACGTGCCGACCAGCCTCAACCTGGTCAAGATCAAGCCGCTGCGCGGCACCGCGCTGTTCATCCTCGATGCCAAGCTGGTGTTCAAGCTGGTCGACAACTTCTTTGGCGGCGACGGCCGTCACGCCAAGATCGAAGGCCGCGAGTTCACCCCCACCGAGCTGCGCGTGGTGCGCATGGTGCTGGACCAGTGTTTCGTCGACTTGCGGGAAGCCTGGCAGGCGATCATGCCGGTCACCTTCGAGTACATGAACTCGGAGGTCAACCCGGCCATGGCCAACATTGTCGGCCCCAGCGAGGCGGTGGTGGTATCGACCTTCCACATCGAACTGGACGGCGGTGGCGGCGACCTGCACGTGACCATGCCGTACTCGATGATCGAGCCGGTGCGGGAAATGCTCGATGCCGGCTTCCAGTCCGACCTGGACGACCAGGACGAGCGCTGGGTCAAGGCCCTGCGCGAGGACGTGCTGGACGTTGCCGTGCCGGTGAGCGCCACGGTTGCCCGGCGCCAGCTGAAGCTGCGCGACATCCTGCACATGCAGCCTGGCGACGTGATTCCGGTGGAGCTGCCTGAACACCTGGTGTTGCGCGCCAACGGCGTGCCTTCGTTCAAGGCGCGCCTGGGTTCGCACAAGGGCAACCTGGCGCTGCAGATCATCGACCCGATCGAACGCCGCTGATGGCGCGCCGGTCGCTCATAACGTATTGAATGCCTGTCGAGGAAATCATGGCTAACGAAAACGAGATCACCTCCCCAGAGGACCAGGCGCTGGCCGATGAATGGGCTGCAGCGCTGGAAGAAACCGGTGCAGCTGGCCAGGCCGACATCGATGCGCTGCTGGGTGGCGACACCGCCAGCAGCGTCGGCGGCCCGGGGCGCTTGCCGATGGAAGAGTTCGCCAGCTCGCCGAAGCCGAGCGAGAACGTCAGCCTCGAAGGCCCGAACCTGGACGTGATCCTGGATATTCCGGTGAACATTTCCATGGAAGTGGGCAGCACCGAGATCAACATCCGCAACCTGCTGCAGCTCAACCAGGGTTCGGTCATCGAGCTGGACCGCCTGGCCGGTGAGCCGCTCGATGTGCTGGTCAACGGCACGCTGATCGCCCATGGCGAAGTGGTGGTGGTCAACGAGAAGTTCGGCATCCGCCTGACCGACGTGATCAGCCCCAGCGAACGTATCAAGAAGCTGCGCTGAGTGAAGGGCACGATGCGCGCCTGCCTGGCGTTCGCCGCGCTGCTTGCCAGCCAGGCCTGCCTGGCCGCGGCCACCCCGACGGCAACCCCTGCGGCTGCCCCTGGCAGCCTCGGCGGGCAGCTGGCGCAGATGGTTTTCGGCCTGCTGCTGGTGGTCGGCCTGATTTTCTTCCTGGCCTGGCTGCTGCGGCGCATGCAAGGGGCTGCGGTGAAGGGCGGGCAGGTGATCGAGATTGTCGGCAGCCGGGCCATCGGCCCGCGTGATCGCCTGTTGCTGGTGCAGGTGGGCAAGGCGCAGATCCTGATCGGCCATACCCCTGGCAGCATCGAGGCGTTGCATGTGCTGGCCGAACCCGTGGAAGTACCGGAAAGCGCCCGCCAGGCGACGCCGGAGTTCGCCCAGCGGCTGATGGAGCTGATGGGCAAGGACCCTAAGGACAAGAAGTGATGAGCGGCGCGCTGCGTTTGTTGTTGATACTGGCGCTGCTGCTGGCTGCGCCACTGGCCCTGGCCGCCGACCCGCTGTCGATCCCGGCCATCACCCTGTCCAATACCGCGGACGGGCAGCAGGAATATTCGGTCAGCCTGCAGATCCTGCTGATCATGACGGCGCTCAGCTTCATCCCGGCGTTCGTCATCCTGATGACCAGCTTCACCCGCATCATCATCGTGTTCTCGATCCTGCGCCAGGCCCTGGGCCTGCAGCAGACGCCATCGAACCAGCTGCTCACCGGCATGGCGCTGTTCCTCACCATGTTCATCATGGCGCCGGTGTTCGACCGGGTGAACCAGGATGCGCTGCAGCCGTACCTGAAGGAGCAGATGACCGCCCAGCAGGCCATCGACAAGGCCCAGGGGCCGCTCAAGGACTTCATGCTGGCGCAAACCCGGCAAAGCGACCTCGACCTGTTCATGCGCCTGTCCAAGCGCACCGACATCGCCGGCCCGGACCAGGTCCCGCTGACGATCCTGGTGCCGGCGTTCGTCACCTCCGAGCTGAAGACCGCGTTCCAGATCGGTTTCATGATCTTCATCCCGTTCCTGATCATCGACATGGTGGTGGCCAGTGTGCTGATGGCCATGGGCATGATGATGCTGTCGCCGCTGATCATTTCGTTGCCGTTCAAGATCATGCTGTTCGTGCTGGTGGATGGCTGGGCGCTGATCATGGGCACCCTGGCCAGCAGTTTCGGCGGCGTCTGACGCCGTCAAGGAGAGCCGCCGATGACCCCTGAAGTCGCTGTCGACCTGTTCCGCGATGCCTTGTGGCTGACCACCTTGATGGTGGCCGTGCTGGTGGTGCCGAGCCTGCTGGTGGGCCTGGTGGTGGCCATGTTCCAGGCTGCCACGCAAATCAACGAACAGACCTTGAGCTTTCTGCCACGCCTGCTGGTGATGCTGGTCACGCTGATCGTTGCCGGGCCTTGGCTGGTACAGAAGTTCATGGAATACATCACCGCGCTGTACACCAATATCCCGCAGCTGATCGGTTGACCTGGCAATGCTCGAGCTGACCGACACGCAGATCGGCACCTGGGTCGCTACCTTCATCCTGCCGTTGTTCAGGGTGACGGCGGTGCTGATGACCATGCCGATTTTCGGTACCCGCATGCTCCCGGCGCGGGTGCGCCTGTACGTGGCGTTGGCGATTACCGTGGTGATCGTGCCGGCGCTGCCGCCGCTGCCCGAGTTCGACCCGCTGAGCCTGCGCGGCCTGCTGCTGTGCGCCGAGCAGATCATCGTCGGCGCGTTGTTCGGCCTGGCCCTGCAACTGCTGTTTCAGGCGTTCGTGGTTGCCGGGCAGATCGTCGCGGTGCAGATGGGCATGGCGTTCGCCTCGATGGTCGACCCGGGCAACGGCGTCAACGTCACCGTGGTCAGCCAGTTCATGACCATGCTGGTGAGCATCCTGTTCCTGTTGATGAACGGCCACCTGGTGGTGTTCGAGGTGCTGACGGAAAGTTTCACCACCTTGCCGGTGGGCAATGCGCTGGTGGTCAACCATTTCTGGGAACTTGCCGGGCGCCTGGGGTGGGTATTCGCTGCCGGGCTGCTGCTGATCCTGCCGGTGATTGCTGCGTTGCTGGTGGTCAACATCGCCTTCGGCGTGATGACCCGTGCCGCGCCGCAGCTGAACATCTTCTCCATCGGCTTCCCGCTGACCCTGGTCCTGGGCATGTTCATCTTCTGGGTCGGCCTGGCCGATATATTGTCCCACTACCAGGCATTGGCCAGCGAAGCGCTGCAATGGCTGCGTGAACTGGCGAGGGCGCGCTGAGCATGGCAGAAAGCGAGAGCGGCCAGGACAAGACCGAAGAGCCCACCGACAAGCGCAAGCGCGATGCTCGCGAGAAAGGCGAGATCGCGCGTTCCAAGGAACTGAACACGGTGGCGGTGACCCTCGCCGGTGCCGGTGGCCTGCTGGCGTTTGGTGGCTACCTGGCCGAGACGCTGCTGGCGATGATGCGCATGAACTTCAGCCTGACCCGCGACATCATTGTCGACGAGCGGGCCATGGGGGCTTTCCTGCTGGCCTCGGGCAAGATGGCGATATGGGCGGTGCAGCCGGTCATGATCCTGCTGTTCGTGGTTTCCTTCGTGGCCCCGATTGCCCTCAGTGGGTTCTTGTTCTCGGGCAGCCTGCTGCAGCCCAAGTTCAGCCGCATGAACCCGCTGTCGGGGATCAAGCGCATGTTCTCCATGCATGCCCTGACCGAGCTGCTCAAGGCGCTGGCCAAGTTCTTCGTGATTCTGGTGGTAGCGGTGGTGGTATTGGCCAATGACCGCCAGGCCCTGCTGTCGATTGCCAACGAGCCGCTGGAGCAGGCGATCATCCATAGCCTGCAGGTGGTGGGTTGGAGTGCGTTGTGGATGTCGGCCGGGTTGCTGTTGATCGCCGCGGCGGACGTGCCGTTCCAGCTTTGGCAGACGCACAAGAAGCTGAAGATGACCAAGCAGGAAATCAAGGACGAGTACAAGGACAGCGAGGGCAAGCCCGAGGTCAAGCAGCGTATTCGCCAGCTGCAGCGCGAAGTGTCGCAGCGGCGGATGATGGCGGCGGTGCCGCAGGCCGACGTGATCATCACCAACCCCACGCACTATGCGGTGGCCTTGCAGTATGACCCGGAGAAGGGTGGCGCGGCGCCCTTGTTGCTGGCCAAGGGGACCGATTTCATTGCCTTGAAGATTCGCGAGATTGGCGCGGAGCACAAGATCCAGATTCTTGAGTCGCCGGCGTTGGCGCGGGCGATTTATTACTCCACCGAGCTGGAGCAGGAAATTCCTGCCGGCTTGTACCTGGCGGTGGCGCAGGTGCTGGCCTATGTGTTCCAGATCCGCCAGTACCGCGCTGGCAAGGGCAAGCGGCCGGAGCCTCTGAAGGACGACCTGCCGATTCCGCCGGACCTGCGGCGTGACAGCTGACAGGTGCCCGCCTTTAAGCATTTGGCGCCTGTGAGATCGAGCGCCGCCCGCGCGGCGCATCGCGGATGAAATCCGCTCCTACATTTGTTGCAACGTGCCGAACCTGTTACGCCATGGCCGCCTGCCTTGGTGCCGGTCTTGAGCCTTGCAAACCCGCTGACAACCATGGCCTCACAGGCATGGTCACGTTGCAACAAATGTAGGAGCGGATTTCATCCGCGATGCGCCGCGCGGGCGGCGCTCGCTCCCACAGGCACTAAATCTCTGAAGCCCGACAAAGTTGGAAAGCTTCTTGCAAAGCCACGCCCAGGCGCCCCCGGGGCGTCAAAGTTTTGCATCAAGAGGACTCGTGGTGGATCGCACTCAGTTAATCAGCAACGCCCGTCACAACCTGGCCGGGCTCGGCCGGGGCAACCTGGGCGTGCCGCTGTTGCTGCTGGTGATGTTGGCAATGATGATGTTGCCGATACCACCGTTCCTGCTCGACGTGTTCTTCACCTTCAACATCGCCCTGTCGATCGTGGTGCTGCTGGTCTGCGTGTACGCCCTGCGCCCGCTCGACTTCGCCGCGTTCCCCACCATCCTGCTGGTGGCCACGCTGTTGCGCCTGGCCCTGAACGTGGCCTCCACCCGCGTGGTGATGCTGCATGGCCAGGAGGGCCACGGCGCTGCCGGCAAGGTGATCCAGGCCTTCGGCGAGGTGGTGATCGGCGGTAACTATGTGGTCGGTGCCGTGGTGTTCGCCATCCTCATGATCATCAACTTCGTGGTGGTGACCAAGGGCGCCGGGCGGATCTCGGAAGTGAGCGCGCGGTTTACCCTGGATGCCATGCCCGGCAAGCAGATGGCCATCGATGCCGACCTCAACGCCGGCCTGATCGACCAGGCCCAGGCCAAGCACCGCCGTGCCGAGGTGGCCCAGGAGGCCGAGTTCTACGGTTCGATGGACGGTGCCAGCAAGTTCGTCCGCGGTGACGCCATCGCCGGCCTGCTGATCCTGTTCATCAACCTGATCGGTGGCATGCTCATCGGTATGCTGCAGCACGGCATGAGCTTCGGCGATGCCGGCAAGGTATACGCCTTGCTGACCATCGGTGACGGTTTGGTGGCGCAGCTGCCGTCCCTGCTGCTGTCCACCGCCGCCGCCATCATGGTCACCCGCGCCTCGGGCTCCGAGGACATGGGCAAGCTGATCAACCGGCAGATGTTCGATTCGCCCAAGGCCCTGGCGGTGTCCGGGGCGCTGATGATCGTCATGGGCCTGGTGCCAGGCATGCCGCATATTGCCTTCCTCAGCCTCGGCCTGCTGGCCGGCGGTGGCGCCTACCTGGTGTGGAAGAAGCAGCAGAAGGCCAAGCTCGAGGCGCAGAGGGAAGCACAGCGCCAGCAGGACCTGCTGCCTTCGCCGCAGCGTGCGCAGGAAACCAAGGAGCTGGGCTGGGATGACGTAACACCGATCGACATGATTGGCCTGGAGGTCGGCTACCGGCTGATTCCGCTGGTCGACCGCAACCAGGGTGGCCAGTTGCTGGCGCGGATCAAGGGCGTGCGCAAGAAGCTCTCGCAAGACCTCGGCTTCCTCATGCCCACCGTGCACATCCGTGACAACCTCGACCTGCAGCCCAGCGCCTATCGCCTGACCCTGATGGGGGTGATCCTGGCCGAGGCAGAGATCTACCCGGACCGTGAGCTGGCCATCAACCCTGGCCAGGTGTTCGGTACCCTCAACGGCATCGCCGCGCGGGACCCGGCGTTTGGCCTGGAAGCGGTGTGGATCGACGTCGGCCAGCGCGCCCAGGCGCAGTCGCTGGGCTATACCGTGGTCGATGCCAGTACCGTGGTGGCCACCCACCTCAACCAGATTCTGCAGAAGCACTGTCACGAGCTGATCGGCCACGAAGAAGTCCAGCAATTGCTCCAGGTGCTGGCCAAGGCATCGCCTAAACTTGCCGAGGAGCTGGTGCCAGGTGTCATTTCCTTGTCGGGCCTGCTCAAGGTGCTGCAAGCGCTGTTGTCGGAGCAGGTGCCGGTGCGCGATATTCGCAGCATTGCCGAGGCGATCGCCAACAACGCCAGCAAGAGTCAAGATACCGCCGCGCTGGTGGCGGCGGTGCGCGTCGGATTGTGTCGCGCCATCGTGCAAAGCATTGTCGGCGTTGAGTCCGAGCTGCCAGTGATTACTCTGGAGCCAAGGTTGGAACAGATTTTGCTCAATAGTCTGCAAAGGGCCGGGCAAGGTCAGGAAGACGGTGTTCTTCTGGAGCCGAGCATGGCCGAGAAGCTGCAGCGTTCGCTGATCGAAGCGGCCCAGCGCCAGGAGATGCAGGGCCAGCCGGCCATCCTCCTGGTCGCCGGCCCGATCCGCGCCATGCTGTCGCGTTTCGGTCGCCTGGCTGTACCGAATTTGCATGTTCTGGCGTATCAGGAAATACCGGACAACAAGCAAGTCACCATCGTTGCCACCGTGGGCCCTAACGGCTGAGGTAGTGGATAATGCAAGTTAAGCGATTTTTCGCCGCCGATATGCGTCAGGCCATGAAGCTGGTCCGTGATGAGCTGGGCGCTGATGCCGCCATCATCGGCAACCGCCGCATCGCCGGAGGTGTCGAACTGACGGCTGCGCTGGACTACAAGCTGTCCGCCCTGGCCCCGCGTGTGCCCAATGCCGAGCTGGAAGAAGAGCTGCGCAAGACCCATACGCGCATCGCCACTGCCCGTGCCGAGCTGGATCCCCGCCCGGACAGCAGCGACAACAACCGCCAATTGTTCGCCGGGCAGTCGCTGACCGCCGCCGAGCCGTTGATCGAACCGCACGTCGACGCCCCCGCGCCTGCCGCTGCAGCCCCGGCTGCGGCACCGGTCGATGCGCGCCTGGTCGATGCCATGCGCTCCGAGCTGTCTGGCCTGCGCGAGCTGCTGGAAGTGCAGCTCGGCTCGTTGGCCTGGAACCAGCTGCAGGGCAGCAAGCCGCAGCAGGCCACGCTCTGGCGCCGCCTGCAGCGTATCGGCCTGTCTGGGCCGATCGCCCGTGAGCTGCTCGACCTGACCGCCGACATCGAGGAACCACGTCAAGCCTGGCGCATGCTGCTGGCGCACCTGGCGCGGATGATCGACATCCCCGAGATCGAGCCGATCGAAGAGGGCGGGGTGATCGCCATGGTCGGCCCTGCCGGCATGGGCAAGACCACCACCTTGGCCAAGCTGGCCGCGCGTTACGTACTCAAGTACGGCGCCCACAACCTGGCGCTGGTGAGCATGGACAGCTTCCGCATCGGCGCCCAGGAGCAGCTCAAGACCCTGGGCCGCATCCTCAACGTACCGGTGACCTACGTCGACCCTGGCCAGTCACTGGCTGCGGCGCTGGAGCCACTGCTGCGCAAGCGCGTGGTGCTGATCGATACCGCTGGCCTGCAGGCCAGCGACCCGGCCCTGCGCATGCAACTGGAAACCCTGGCCGGGCGCGGCATTGCCGCGAAGAACTACCTGGTCCTGGCCACCACCAGCCAGAAGCAGGTGCTGACCGCCGCCTACCACAGCTACAAGCGCTGCGGTCTGGCCGGCTGCATCCTGACCAAACTCGATGAAACGGCAAGCCTTGGTGATGTCCTGAGCCTTGCCATCAGTCATGAACTGCCAGTGGCCTACCTGACCGATGGGCCGCGCATTCCTGACGACCTGCACCTGCCGCGAGGGCACCAGTTGGTGTCGCGTGCGGTCAATGTGCAGCAGCAGGACGAGCCCAGCGAAGAGGCCATGGCTGACATGTTCGCTGATCTCTATCACAACCCACGGCGAGCGGGTTGATGATGAAGCGTGTGCAAGGTAGCTATGCCAAGGGGTACGCAGAATTGCCCCACGTGTGGCCTGAGTCCCAGCGAGACAAGGTAAATAACAGACATGGGTAGCATGCATCCCGTACAGGTGATCGCCGTGACCGGTGGCAAAGGTGGCGTCGGCAAGACTAACGTTTCAGTGAACTTGTCTCTGGCGCTGGCCGAGCTTGGCCGCAGGGTCATGCTGCTCGACGCCGACCTGGGCCTGGCCAACGTCGACGTGTTGCTTGGCCTGACGCCCAAGCGCACCCTGGCCGATGTCATCGAGGGGCGCTGCGAGCTGCGTGACGTGATGCTGCAGGGCCCTGGCGGTGTGCGCATCGTCCCGGCGGCCTCGGGCACCCAGAGCATGGTGCACCTGGCCCCGGCCCAGCATGCCGGGTTGATCCAGGCGTTCAGCGAAATCGGCGACAACCTCGACGTGCTGGTGATCGACACCGCTGCCGGTATTGGTGACTCGGTGGTCAGCTTCGTCCGCGCGGCCCAGGAAGTGCTGCTGGTGGTGTGTGACGAACCCACCTCGATCACCGATGCCTACGCCCTGATCAAGCTGCTCAACCGCGACTACGGCATGAACCGCTTCCGCGTGCTGGCCAACATGGCACAGAGCCCGCAGGAAGGGCGCAACCTGTTTGCCAAGCTGACCAAGGTCACCGACCGCTTCCTCGACGTTGCCCTGCAGTACGTGGGCGCCGTGCCGTATGACGAATGCGTGCGCAAGGCCGTGCAGAAGCAGCGCGCCGTCTACGAAGCCTTCCCTCGCTCCAAGTGCGCCCTGGCATTCAAGGCGATTGCGCAGAAGGTCGACAGCTGGCCGCTGCCGGCCAACCCGCGCGGTCACCTGGAATTCTTTGTCGAGCGCCTGGTGCAACCCACCAGCGCGGGACCCGTGTTATGAATGCGAGTGGTTTCAAGATGTACAGCCGAGCATCGAAAGACGCGCAGTACGAGCTGATCGAGCGCTACGCCCCGTTGGTCAAGCGCATCGCCTACCACCTGTTGGCGCGATTGCCGGCCAACGTGCAGGTCGAGGACCTGATCCAGGCCGGCATGATCGGCCTGCTGGAAGTGGCCAACAAGTACGATGCCAGCAAGGGCGCCAGCTTTGAAACCTACGCCGGTATCCGTATTCGTGGGGCCATGCTCGACGAAGTGCGCAAGGGAGACTGGGCGCCACGTTCGGTGCACCGCAACACGCGCATGGTCAGTGACGCGATGCGTGCCGTGGAGGCCAGAACCGGGCGTGACGCTAAAGATCATGAAGTTGCTGCCGAACTCCAGTTGAGTCTCGATGATTACTACGGGATCTTGAACGATACCCTGGGCAGCCGCCTGTTCAGCTTCGACGACCTGCTGCAGGACGGCGAGCACGAAGGGCTGCATGAGGATGGTGCCAGTGGTCAGGTCGAACCTGCACGTGGCCTGGAGGACGAGCGCTTCCAGGCGGCCCTGACCGAGGCCATCGCCAACCTGCCGGAGCGTGAGCGCCTGGTGCTGGCGCTGTACTACGACGAAGAGCTGAACCTCAAGGAAATCGGTGAGGTGCTTGGGGTCAGCGAGTCGCGAGTCAGCCAGTTGCACAGCCAGTGTGCCGCGCGCCTGCGCAGCCGCCTGGGCGAATGGCGGGCGCGTTGAACCCGGTGTCGTTGCAGTCGTTTTCCACGTTGTACCCAATTGATTGAATGCGTGCTCGGGGCCGAGCGCGTTAGAGACTGCTTGGAGGTCTACTTGAACAAAGACATGAAAATCCTCATCGTTGACGACTTTTCGACGATGCGGCGGATCATCAAGAACCTGTTGCGTGACCTGGGCTTCACCAACACGGAGGAGGCCGATGACGGCATCACGGCGCTGCCGATGCTGGAGAACGGCCACTACGATTTCCTGGTGACCGACTGGAACATGCCCGGCATGTCCGGCATCGACCTGCTGCGCAAGGTGCGTGCCAGCGACAAGCTGAAAGCCATGCCGGTACTGATGGTGACCGCCGAGGCCAAGCGCGACCAGATCATTGAAGCGGCCCAGGCCGGGGTCAATGGCTATGTGGTCAAGCCGTTCACCGCCCAGGTGCTCAAGGAAAAGATCGAGAAGATCTTCGAACGCGTCAACGGCTGAGTCTCGTCAGGGGGGCGCCATGGATTCATCACAAACCTCTTTGGGCGAGTTCGAGTCGACCCTGAAGAAGCATGCCCAGGAACTGGTCGCAAGCCTCGAGCACGGCCGCTTCGGCGAGGCGGTGCAGCTGATCCACGAGCTGAACCAGACCCGCGACCGCGGCCTGTACCAGGAAGTCGGCAAGCTCACCCGTGAGTTGCACAGTGCCATCGTCAGTTTCCAGATCGACCCGACCATGCCGCAGGCCGAGGAGGTGTCGCAGATAACCGACGCCACCGAGCGCCTGTCCTACGTGGTCAGGCTCACCGAGGGCGCGGCCAACCGCACCATGGACCTGGTCGAGGAAAGCACCCCGGTGCTCAACGACCTGGCCAGCGAGGCTGCGGCCCTGAGCAGCGACTGGCAGCGTTTCATGCGTCGTGAAGTGGCTGCGCCGGAGTTTCGCGACCTGGTGAAGCGGGTTGACAGTTTCCTGACGCACAGCGCCGAAGGTAACCGCAAGGTCGCCGGCCACCTCAACGACATTCTGCTGGCCCAGGACTATCAGGACCTGACCGGCCAGGTGATCAAGCGCGTCACCGCGCTGGTGACCGAAGTGGAAAGCAACCTGCTGAAACTGGTGCTGATGGCCAGCCAGGTCGACCGCTTTGCGGGCATCCAGCATGACCACGATCAACTGCGCGCAGAAAAAGATCGAGAAAAACATCCGACTCGGGGTGAAGGTCCGCAGATTCATGCCGATAAGCGTGAAGACGTCGTGTCCGGTCAGGACGATGTCGATGATCTGCTGTCCAGCCTGGGTTTTTAAGGAGCACCTTTGATGAGCTTCGGCGCCGATGAAGAAATCCTCCAGGATTTCCTGGTAGAAGCCGGCGAAATTCTTGAGCAACTGTCCGAGCAACTGGTCGAGCTGGAAAGCCGGCCCGACGATGCCGACCTGCTCAATGCGATCTTTCGCGGTTTCCACACTGTAAAAGGGGGCGCCGGCTTCCTCCAGCTCAACGAGCTGGTGGAGTGCTGCCATATCGCCGAGAACGTGTTCGACATCCTGCGCAAAGGTGAGCGCCGGGTCGATGCGGAACTGATGGATGTGGTGCTCGAGGCACTGGATACGGTCAACAGCATGTTTGGCCAGGTGCGCGAACGCAGCGAAGTGACCCCAGCCACCCCCGAGCTGCTGGCGGCGTTGTCGCGCCTGGCCGAGCCGGGCGCCGCGCAAGAAGCCGAAGCGCCTGCCGCTGCGGCAGCGGAGCCGGTTGTCGAGGCTGCCGCCGAAGAGCAGGACATCACCGACAGCGAGTTCGAGCAGTTGCTCGACTCGCTCGATGCGGTCAAGGCGCAAGCTGCGGCCGACGAGCAGTTGCAGGGCGAGACCGTCAGTGGCGGAGGTGACGAGATCACCGACGCCGAGTTCGAATCGCTGCTCGACCAGTTGCACGGCAAAGGCCAGTTCAGTGCCGAGCTTGCCGCGCCAGCAGTCGCCAGTGCGCCGGAAGCGGCCAGCGACGAGATTACCGACGCCGAATTCGAATCGCTGCTCGACCAGTTGCATGGCAAGGGCACGTTCCAGGCTGATGCCTTGCCGGCCGCCAAGGCCTCGGCGCCTGCCGCCGCTGCCCCTGGCGCCGGTGGTGACGAAATCAGCGAGCACGAGTTCGAGGCGCTGCTGGACCAGTTGCACGGCAAGGGCAAGTTCAGCGGCGAAGTGGCCGCTGCCGAAGCCCCCGCTGCGGCCAAGGTGCAAGCACCGGCTGCGGCCAAGGCCGACAGCCAGCCAGCGGCCAAGCCTGCTGCAGCGCCAGCGCCAGCGCCAGCCCCAGCTGCGGCTCCGGCAGCAGCCAGCAAGCCTGCTGCGGCACCACGCGCGCCGGCCCCGGCTGCCGACAAGCACGGCGCCAGCGAAGCGGAAACCACGGTGCGGGTCGATACCGCGCGCCTGGACGAGATCATGAACATGGTCGGCGAACTGGTGCTGGTGCGTAACCGCCTGGTGCGCCTGGGCCTGAACAGCGGCGACGAGGCCATGTCCAAGGCCGTGTCCAACCTCGACGTGGTCACCGCCGACCTGCAGACCGCGGTGATGAAAACCCGCATGCAGCCGATCAAGAAAGTCTTCGGCCGCTTCCCGCGCCTGGTACGTGACCTGGCCCGCCAGTTGAAGAAAGAGATCAACCTGGAGCTGGTCGGTGAAGAAACCGACCTCGACAAGAACCTGGTCGAGGCCCTGGCCGACCCGTTGGTGCACCTGGTGCGCAACGCGGTCGACCACGGCGTGGAAATGCCTGACGAGCGTGAGGCTGCAGGCAAGCCGCGGATGGGCCGGGTGGTACTGTCGGCGGAACAGGAAGGCGACCACATCCTGTTGTCGATCTCTGACGACGGCAAGGGCATGGACCCCAACATCCTGCGCGCCAAGGCCGTGGAAAAGGGCCTGATGGACAAGGACGCCGCCGATCGCCTGAGCGAATCGGACTGCTACAACCTGATCTTCGCCCCGGGCTTCTCGACCAAGACCGAGATTTCCGACGTGTCCGGCCGTGGTGTCGGCATGGACGTGGTGAAGACCAAGATTTCCCAGCTCAACGGCTCGATCAACATCTTCTCGGCCAAGGGCCAGGGCTCGAAGATCGTCATCAAGGTGCCGCTGACCCTGGCGATCATGCCGACCCTGATGGTGATGCTGGGCAACCAGGCGTTCGCCTTCCCGCTGGTCAACGTCAACGAAATCTTCCACCTCGACCTGTCGCGCACCAACGTGGTCGACGGCCAGGAAGTGGTGATCGTACGCGACAAGGCACTGCCGTTGTTCTACCTCAAGCGCTGGCTGGTCCAGGGCCAGGTGCACGAAGAGCAGCACGAGGGTCATGTGGTGATCCTGTCGGTCGGCACCCAGCGCATCGGCTTTGTCGTCGATCAACTGGTTGGCCAGGAAGAAGTGGTAATCAAGCCGCTGGGCAAGATGCTGCAGGGCACCCCGGGGATGTCCGGGGCCACCATTACCGGCGACGGTCGCATCGCGTTGATTCTCGACGTCCCGAGCATGCTCAAGCGTTACGCCGCACGGCGTATTTGATTTCGGTGGCGCACCCTGGCGGGTTGCGCCACCTAACGGAGTGTTTATGGCAGTCAAGGTCCTGGTGGTGGATGATTCCGGTTTCTTCCGCCGCCGCGTCTCGGAAATCCTCGCGGCGGATCCGACGATCCAGGTGGTGGGTACCGCGACCAACGGCAGGGAAGCAATCGACCAGGCGCTGGCGCTCAAGCCCGATGTCATCACCATGGACTACGAAATGCCCATGATGGACGGCATCACCGCAGTGCGGCACATCATGCAGCGCTGCCCGACGCCGGTGTTGATGTTCTCCTCGCTGACCCATGAAGGCGCCCGCGTCACCCTCGACGCACTGGATGCCGGGGCGGTGGATTACCTGCCGAAGAATTTCGAGGACATCTCGCGCAACCCGGAAAAGGTCAAGCAGCTGCTGTGCGAAAAGGTGCATACCATTTCCCGCAGCAACCGCCGCTTTGGCAGCTACGCCAGCCCCGCGCCAGTGGCTACGCCGGCGCCTGCCAGCAGCTTCGCCAGCCCGGCCCCGGCACGTACGCCGGTAACTACCCGTGCGGCGGCCCCGGTCGCCGCGCCAACGCATGCGCCAGCGCCCAAGCGCAAGCCTTACAAGCTGGTGGCCATCGGCACCTCCACCGGTGGTCCGGTTGCCCTGCAGCGTGTGCTGACCCAGCTGCCAGCCAACTTCCCGGCACCGATCGTGCTGATCCAGCACATGCCGGCGGCGTTCACCAAGGCTTTTGCCGAACGCCTGGACAAGCTGTGCCGCATCAGCGTCAAGGAAGCCGAGGACGGCGACATGCTGCGCCCCGGCCTGGCCCTGCTGGCCCCCGGTGGCAAGCAGATGATGATCGACGGCCGTGGCACGGTGAAGATCCTGCCCGGTGACGAGCGCCTGAACTACAAGCCGTGCGTAGACATCACCTTCGGCTCGGCGGCCAAGTCGTATGGCGACAAGGTGCTGTCGGTGGTGCTCACCGGCATGGGCGCCGATGGCCGTGAAGGCGCACGCCTGCTCAAGCAGGGCGGCAGCACGGTGTGGGCCCAGGATGAAGCCAGCTGCGTGATCTATGGCATGCCCATGGCCATCGTCAAGGCCAACCTTGCCGACGCGGTGTACAGCCTGGACGATATCGGCAAGCACCTGGTGGAGGCGTGCGTCTGATGGACGTGCTCAGCCTGATCGGCCTGATCCTCGCGTTTGTCGCCATCGTCGGTGGCAACTTCCTCGAAGGCGGCCATATTGGCGCGCTGATCAATGGTCCTGCGGCGCTGATCGTGCTCGGCGGCACCCTGGCGGCAGCCTTGCTGCAGTCGCCGCTGGCGTCGTTCAAGCGCGCCTTGCAGATTCTGCGCTGGATCCTGTTTCCGCCACGGGTCGACCTGGCCGGCGGCATCGATCGCGTGGTGAGCTGGAGCCTGACGGCGCGCAAGGAAGGCCTGCTGGGCCTGGAAGGGGTGGCCGATGCCGAGCCCGACCCGTATGCCCGCAAAGGCTTGCAACTGCTGGTGGACGGCGCCGAGCCGGAGGCAATCCGCAGCATCCTCGAGGTCGATTTCCTGACCCAGGAAAGCCGTGATATCCAGGCCGCCAAAGTGTTCGAGAGCATGGGCGGCTACGCGCCGACCATCGGCATCATCGGCGCGGTGATGGGCCTGATTCACGTGATGGGCAACCTGGCGGACCCGTCGCAACTGGGCAACGGCATTGCCGTGGCCTTCGTCGCCACCATCTACGGTGTGGCCAGCGCCAACCTGGTGTTGCTGCCGATCGCCAACAAGCTCAAGGCCATCGTCATGCGCCAGTCGCGCTACCGCGAGATGTTGCTCGAAGGCCTGCTGTCGATTGCCGAAGGCGAGAACCCCCGCTCGATCGAGCTGAAGCTGCAAGGCTTCATGGAGTAACCCATGCGTCGCCGTCGTCATGCCGAGGAACACGAAAACCACGAACGCTGGCTGGTGTCGTACGCCGACTTCATCACCTTGCTGTTCGCCTTCTTCGTGGTGATGTACTCGATTTCCTCGATCAACGAGGGCAAGTACAAGGTCATTTCCCAGGCCTTGCTCGGGGTGTTCAACGACCCCGAACGCAGCATGAAGCCGATCCCCATCGGCGACGAGCGGCCGCTGAGCGTGCGCCCGGCCGAGCCCCTGGTGAAGGACAGCGAACAGACCGATGCGGCCCTGGCGGCGAGCACTGCCGACCCGCTGAAAACCATCAGTGATGATGTGCGCGATGCCTTTGGCGACCTGATCAGCAGCGACCAGATGACCGTGCGCGGCAATGAATTGTGGATCGAGATCGAACTCAATTCCTCGTTGTTGTTCGGCAGCGGCGATGCCATGCCCAGCGACAAGGCATTCGCCATCATCGAAAAGGTCGCCGGCATTCTCAAGCCGTTCGCCAACCCGGTGCACGTCGAAGGCTTTACCGACAACTTGCCGATCCGCACCGCGCAGTACCCGACCAACTGGGAGCTGTCGTCGGCGCGCGCGGCGAGCATCGTGCGCCTGCTGGCCATGGAAGGGGTCGACCCGGCACGCATGGCCTCGGTGGGCTACGGCGAGTACCAGCCGGTGGCCAGCAACGACACGGCCGAAGGCCGCGCGCGTAACCGCCGCGTGGTGCTGGTGATTTCGCGCAACCTCGAAGTGCGCCGCAGCCTGACTGGCTCGGGCAGCGCCAATGCCAAGCCGGACGCGGCATTGCGCCGGGCTGGCACACAAAGTGCACCGGCAACGCCAGCAACGGTGGCGGGGCAGTGATCCGTCAATTCCCCGACGCTGCGACGCACATGATATTGGATGTGGCGCTGTCAGCTGTGGGAGCGGGCGTGCCCGCGAAGCAGGCGATGCGGTGAATGGCACCGTCTGCGCCGGTGTTCGCCGGCTCGCCCGCTCCCACACCGGCCGCGCGAGCTTTCGAATTTTGCGCAAGACAGTTGCCCCCGCAGTGTTCCTGCCAAATCTATAGATAGAGTTTGCTTGATGAGAGTCTGGGCAGTAGCCAATCAAAAAGGTGGCGTCGGCAAGACCACCACTACCATCGCCCTGGCCGGCCTGCTGGCCGAGGCCGGCAAGCGCGTGGTCGTCGTCGACCTCGACCCGCACGGCTCGATGACCAGTTACTTCGGGCACAACCCGGATGCCCTGGAGCACAGCTGCTACGACCTGTTCCTGCACAAGGGCGCGGTGCCCGAAGGCCTGCCCGGGCAATTGCTGCTGCCCACCAGTGACGAGCGCATTTCGCTGTTGCCGTCGAGCACCGCGCTGGCCGTGCTCGAGCGCCAGTCGCCAGGGCAGAACGGCCTGGGCCTGGTCATCGCCAAGAGTCTGGCGCAGCTGTGGCAGGATTTCGACTTCGCCCTGATCGACAGCCCGCCGTTGCTCGGCGTGCTGATGGTCAATGCCCTGGCGGCCAGCCAGCAGCTGGTGATCCCGGTGCAAACCGAGTTTCTCGCGGTCAAGGGCCTGGAGCGCATGGTCGGCACCCTGGCCATGGTCAATCGCTCCCGCAAGCAGGCGCTGCCGTACCAGATCGTGCCGACCCTGTTCGACCGGCGGACCCAGGCCTCGCTGGGTACCCTCAAGCAGCTGCGGGACACTTACGGCCAGCATGTGTGGCAAGGCTATATCCCGGTGGATACGCGCCTGCGCGATGCCAGCCGCAAGGGCGTCACACCCTCGCAATTCGACAGCAAGAGCCGCGGCCTGGTGGCCTACCGGGCGCTGCTCAAGCACCTGCTGACCTACAAGACTGCGGCGCAGGTGGCCTGATGACCCAGACCCGAACAACCAGCAGCCGGCCACAGATGGCCCTGCAATCCTACCTTGACGGCCTGCTGCAGGACGCCACCGAGGCCGAAGAGCTGCTCGCGGCGCCCGCAGCGGCAGATGAATTCGCCGACGCGGTGCGCGAAGAACAGGCGCGTGATGCCCAACAGGCCAGGCCTGCAGCGCTCCAGGCCAGCGCCAGCCCGGCGCTGCGGCCGTTCGCCGAGCCCACGCTGGCGGTATTGCCCAGCGTGATGCCGGTGGACGCCCCGGTGGTGTCGGTGGTCGAGCGCGAGGTCGTGGCCGAGGCCAGCATTCCGGTGCTGATCGAAGAACCCAGCGTGGCGGTGCCATTGGTGGATGTGCACCTGCCGGCGCCCAACCTGCCCGTGCCGCCGACCACTGTCGATGGCCGCCCGGCCTGGGCGGCCGAGCCATTCGAATGCCTGCTGTTCGACGTGGCCGGCCTGACCCTGGCGGTGCCACTGGTGTGCCTGGGCTCGATCTATTCCCTGGCCGGCCAGGAGCTGACGCCCTTGTTCGGCCAGCCTGACTGGTTCCTGGGCATCCTGACCTGCCAGGCCGGCAACCTGAAGGTGCTGGACACGGCGCGTTGGGTCATGCCTGACCGCTACCGCGATGATTTTCGCCAGGGCCTGCAGTACGTGATTTCCGTACAGGGCTATGAATGGGGGTTGGCCGTGCATCAGGTCAGCCGCTCGTTGCGCCTGGACCCGGCCGAGATCAAGTGGCGCAGCCAGCGTGGCCAGCGCCCGTGGCTGGCCGGCACGGTTATCGAACACATGTGTGCATTGCTCGACGTCGCTGCGCTGGCCGAGCTGATCGCCAGCGGTGCAGCCAAGCAATTGCATGCGAAACAGAAATGACACCGAACACACCGCCACTGGCGGATATTGAGGGTAGGGGAATGAAAAAGTCGTCTGCACAAGGTTCCGAAGATCCGATCCTGCAATGGGTTACCTTCCGTCTGGACAACGAGTCCTACGGCATCAATGTGATGCAGGTGCAGGAAGTGTTGCGCTACACCGAGATCGCCCCGGTACCGGGTGCGCCAAGCTACGTGCTGGGCATCATCAACCTGCGTGGCAACGTGGTGACGGTGATCGACACCCGTCAGCGCTTTGGCCTGATGCCGACCGAAGTCACCGACAACACCCGCATCGTCATCATCGAGGCCGACAAGCAAGTGGTCGGCATCCTGGTCGACAGCGTGGCCGAGGTGGTGTACCTGCGCCAGTCCGAGATCGAGACCGCGCCGAACGTGGGCAACGAAGAGTCGGCCAAGTTCATCCAGGGCGTGTGCAACAAGAATGGCGAGCTGCTGATCCTGGTTGAACTGGACAAGATGATGACCGAGGAAGAGTGGTCCGAGCTGGAGAATATCTGAGTTGATCCTAGAGGTTGCTGTCATCTTCCTGGCGCTGGCCTGGGCTGTGAGCCTGTGGTTTTTCCTCAACTACAGCAAGCGCCAGCGCGAGCTGGCCGCACAGCAGGCGGTGGGGGATGCGCTGCGTGACCAGCGTATCAAGGACCTGGCCAAGCGCCTGGACGACTACCAGAACGGTACCGTGCGCATGGGCGAGGCGCTGCACGCGTTGAGCGTGTCGGTTGCGCCACTGCCGGACAGGATCCAGCAGCTGGAGCAGCGCGACCCTGAGAACGTCACCTTCACCCAGGCGGCCAAGCTGGTGGGCATGGGCGCCAGCGTGGCCGAACTGACCGAAAGCTGCGGCCTGACCCAGGCCGAGGCGGAGCTGATGCGCAAGTTGCATCGCGGTGAGTGATTCTTGCTGAGCGAAGGGCGGTTGGCCCGATGCCCGGGTGGGCTCGTTCGCCGGGCATGATGCGTTATAAGTATCTCCGCGAGGAATAAAAGAAGCCAGGGCAATGTCCTGGCTTCGATGCGTTCAATGGCTGAGCCGACTGGCCATGCAAGGTCAGCGCTTGGCAACCGGCTGAACCTTAACTGGCTCGATATGCCCTGGCTCATTTTTTTGCCGTATATCGAAATAGGTTTCTACGCGATCTTGTGTGGCTCTGATGAGTACGTCGACTTTCGGATTCATAAATTGTCCTTCTTTAAAGCGGAAATCCGAACTTGATACATAAGCAGAGATTAGCGCGGGGTCTGTGATTTCATAAGGCTGGTCAAAGTGGATAGTTAGCATTGCGGGGTACGATTCTTTGCCGTGGGCTGGATCAGTTTTCGGGGGAGACGCCACTGCGTTGAGGTAGTATTCCATTTTGACCGCTTTAGCATCGCCTGCCACTATCACATTATCCACCCGACCTCCCACGATTCTGTTGTTAGCCATTACAGTGACCGTGTGACCTGGTTTTATCAGAGCCAGGTACCTGACGGCCTCATCATGACCAGGGATATCGAGAGGCACATCACCAGGAAATAAAAAATGGATGCTCATGATTCACTCTCTTGAGTAGCTAGTGTTAAGGTACAAAACTTGGTTGGCATTTCGATATTTAATATTGTTCATTGGTAGGAGGTCTGCAACTGACAGAAATGATAGTTGCAGTTCAAATGGTTTATGGTAGGGCAAGCAATGGCAGTCGGCTTCGTTCCAGCTACGAAGATGGGGAACCTTGAAAACCTGGAGGGGTGCTGGTTACTTCGTCGACCTGTTCAGGCCTGAGTTCTGTCCCCAAGGCTCTGCACGACAATGATTGATGACGAAGGCGACCACGGGGCCGCCTTTTTTGTGGATGCTCAGGGGCGTGCCCAGGCGTTGAAGCTGCCGATCCGGGCGAAGCGGTTCAGCGGTAGCAGCTCACGCAGCGCGGCGTGGTAGTGGTCGAGGTTGACGAACTGCCAGGAATTGAGGCGTTGGATGGAGTACAGGTTCGTCACCTGGCGCAAGGTCCGCAAGGCCGGCAGGTGCTGGTCGACCACCGCCGTGAGCAGTGCCGGCCCGGTGAGTCGGCTGAGGCGCTGGGCGTAGTCATAGAAGCCATTGGGGTCATCGCGCAGGGCTGGCCGATGGTTGTAGAACTCCGGTTCGGCCTGGTAGCGGGTGCGCATCTCCTCGGCAATTGCAAGCAATGTCGGGTTGCCGCGATGGCTGCCGATCAGGCTGGTGTTGTAGAGGCAATTCATGCTGAGCGCTTCATTGGACATTGGCGGTGACAGCAGCAGGCCATCTGGCGTGGCGAGCAACGGCACCTGGTCAATGGCTTCGCCGGCCTCGGCGGGGGGCAGCAGCGTATCGTCAACATCCATGTACAGGCCCCCTTCGTGGTGCAGCATCGGGTAGCGCAACACGTCTGACGCCGAAGAGTAGTGGCGGGCCACTCCGCCGTTACCGTCCAGGGCCGCCTGGTACTGCGCGTGGTAGGGCCCCTGGCGAAAATCACCGAAGAACGCTTGCTCCTCCAGCGGCAGCACCTGCACGCCGGGCGCCTGTGCGGCCAGCAGGCGCAGGTTTTCGGCGTAGGCGGCAGGCCAGGCGTTGGAGAGCAGCAGGCGCAGGGAGTATTCGCTGTCGGCCAGGCGAGCGGCATTGTTGGCCAGGTTGGCGATCAGGCTCTGGGCGATGACCCGATCGCCCACCCACAGGCAGCTGATCTGCTTCGGGATCGGCGTGCTCTGCTGGCTCAGGGCAGGCAATTCGACCGGTAATGGCAAGTCGATGCCGAGCGCGCGCAGGCTGCGGGTGCGCATGGCGTTGTCGACCTGACGTGGCGCATCGAGCGGGTGCAGGTTGCTGCTTTGCGGGCGGGCAACGTAACCCACCGGCTCGACCTCGTTGATGGCATCTGCCTGGATGAAAAGGTCGGCAGCCATGTCGTAGATCACCCGGGTCTGGTAGCCGCCGATGCTGGTAACGAGGGCGTCCGGGCCGCCATCGTAACGGGGGGTGCGGACGATCGAGCCGGCAATCGCCTGGTCACCGCCGGGCAAGGGGGCGATGGGGTCATGGATGCGGAAGAAGGGGGCGACGTCGAGGTCCGGCAGGTGCGGCGCCATCATCGGGCTCAACGGGTAGCCGATCTGCTCGTTGATGCGGCTGGGCGCCACGAAACGGGCGTTCCTGCTCTCGAACAGGACTTTGCTGCTGGCTGCGCCGTGCAAGACCAGGGGCAGGGCGTTGAACAGCCCCCAGGTGATGTTGGCCGTACCCTGCTGCTTTTCCGTCAGGTCTTTGCCGTTGATGACCTGGTCCAGGCCGAAGCCGAGCTGGGCGATACCGCCCAGTGCAAGCAGCGGTGCCAGGCCCGGCACCACCAGGCTCAGCGGCGCTATCAGGTTGAGCGTGGTGGCCAGATAACCACGCCAGCGCGCCTTGGTGACTGCGCTGTCGGGGGTGATGATGAAGTCGGCGTCATCGTAGCTGCGCTGGCGTTGGCGCTCGGCCAGGGCCTGGAACACATCACCGGTAATTCTCGGGTTGTATCTGCCCGGTCGGTAATTCACGTAGACCTGGGGTGACCACACCCCATCGTCATTGAAAAAGCCGTGCTGCGGTGGCAAGCGATGGCTGTGCGGGTAGTCGGCCAGGCCTTCCAGGGCGGTATCAAGGCCACTGAAGTCCAGGCCCTGTGGGCCGTCGGCCAAGCGGAAGTGCTGCCTGAGTGCCTGGCGCCGTGCGGGGTCCTTGCATTGTTCGCCGACCCAGTCCTTGAGCAGACGTTCGCTGGCGAACTCCAGCAGTGGTGCGCTGTTACCTGGTGCGTAGAGCAGCGTCAGGTCGCTGCTGGCGTCGTTGATATACAGCAGGTCGGTCGCCGCATAGCCATAGATGCTCAAGGTGCTCAGGCGCAGGCCCTCGCCGCGCGGTAGCAGCTCGGCGGCACGCCAGGCCAGCTGGCGCGCGGAATCGCTGAGGCTGCCGTGTGCCACCTGGATATTGCAGGCCGCAATGAAATTGAGCTTGCAGGACAGCCGGTAGGCGTCCAGGTGGTCGCGCCAGTAGCTGTCCAGCATGGCCTTGAATGGCGTATGGAAATCCAGCGTTTCGATGAATTGCTGGAAGGCCTCGGCCGCGATCGGCAGATGTGTCGAAGCGTCATAGCGGGCTGGCTCGGTGCGGCGGAACAGGCCATTGAATACCTGGTAGGCGGCACCGTAGTGGTTGAAGGGCAGTGCTGGCAAGGTCTCGACGATACGCATCGCGCCGTGGGGCAGAGCGCCGGCCCAGGGCGCATCGAACAAGGCGCCGATCAGGTTGTTGGCGGATTCGCCTTGCCAGTTGCCCAGCAACGCCTGGGTCAGGCTCTGCCGCTGAGTTACCGCTGCGAGCGGGGTGCCGAGGCTGTCGGCGCGCCAGTGCAGGGTGACGACGTCGATCTGTTGCGGGTCGAGGTCGAAACCATGCTGCGCGAGCCACCGGCGGATCAGCCGGTTGGCCTCGCGGTCCGGGCGAGGAATGTTGCTCAGGTGGTCACGGACGAATTGCACGCCGCTTGCGTTGATTCTGCTGGTGGACATGCGGTTCACCTTGCTTGGTTGGGGGACTGGCAAGGCTGCGCTGTCGGCGCTCGGGTGTGGCGGTAGATATCTACAGGCTGCGGCGCGGCGGCAAGCACAATAGAGCGGGGAGGGGCTGCAGGTTCTGTCGTCTCCCTGGGGGAGGCCTGTTTTCGAGCGCTGACGTCAGTGTGAATCAGGGGGGCCGGGCGCCACGTGCGACAACCGCTTGACGGCAGGGGTGATCTCGCGTTCGCCAGCGGGCTCGTCGCTGAAGCCAACCGGTACCTTGCCACGCAGTTGCCAGGCAAACGCGATGATTTCGGCAATGGTCAGGTACAGCGCTTCAGGGATCTGCTCGCCCAGTTCCAGGCGTGCCAGCAGCCGCACCAGTTCGGCGTTTTCATAGATCGGCACCTCATGTTCGCGGGCCAGGGCCAGGATTGCCTCGGCCAGGTCGTCGTCACCCTTGGCGGTCAGGGTCGGGGCTTGCTCGCCGTCGTAGCTCAAGGCGATCGCCTGGCGCGGTTGTCTGTCGATCATGCGGTCTCGTCTACCCAGCGTTGTTCGATGCGCGTGTGCGGGCCCTGTGGCGGGATGCCCGGTCGGCATTCCAGGTCGCCGACCTCCAGGCCACGTGCCAGCAGGCGGGCACGCAAGTCGCCGAGCTGGCTCTCGATCAGCCGTGCGGTCTGTTCGCGCTCGGCCCACAATTGGCCGCAGAGGCGTCCCTGTGCCAGCTGCGCCTGGACCTGCAGCGGGCCCAGCGGGGCCAGGTCGAAGGCCAGGTCGACCCGCCACAGTGCCTGCAGCGGGTCGGGCTGTTCACGCTGCTGGCGTTCGGCCTGTTGCTCCGGGGTTTCTTCGCGCTGCAGCTTCACTTGCAGGGGGATGAACTCCTGCCCGTGGCGGACCGGGACTTCGGTCTGCCAGGTAGTCTGCAGGTTGCCGTTTTCCAGCGTGCCGGATTGTTGCAGGCTGCTCAGCGCGTGGCTCTGCAGGCGCGAGATGGCAGCAGCAGCCAGGCGCAGCAACTGTTGCAGGTCGCCTTCGTTCTCCATGGCCTGGAGCAAACGCGATGGCAGCGGGAAGGCACCCGGCGGTGTCCGTGGGCTGACCCGGTCGAGCAAGCCCAGCGCGCTGCGGGCCATGGCCGGCAGTGCCTGGGCCAGGGTCGCCGTGGCGATTACCGGGTTGGCCGGGGCATTGACTGATGCCTGGGCTACCAGCCGCACCAGTTGCGCCTTGAGGTCGGTAGCCACGCTGGCGCTCAGGCCGCCGAGCAGTTTGCCCTCGAGGAAGGCACCGCTGTTGCTGATGGCCTGGGCAAGGGTTTTGCCGTCACTGAGCTGGCGGGCATCCGCCAGGCTGGCGAGCAGGGTATTGGCGGTGCTGCGCAGCTCGCTATCGCTGCCCTGGGCGTTGGCAATCTGCTGCAAGGCGTTCAGCAGGCCGGGCAGGGACGCCTGCCTGCCTTGCTGGGTGAGCAGCTGCTGGGCGATGTTCAATTGTTCCTGGCGACCGCTCAGCGGTACGAAGCGCAGCGACTGGTCACCTTGGACCACGGCGCTGAGCAGGCTGCCGACCGGCAGCGGGCGCGGGCTGTCGATGGTCAGGGTGGCACCGGCCTGGGCGCTGTTGAGCAGGCTGACCAACGAGCGGAAGCTGGCTGTTTCGCCCGCCTGCACCGGCAATGGCTGGTTGGTCAGCACCTTGCCTTGCAGCAGGGTACCGACGGCCACCTGGCTGGTGTCGAGCCGGGTCAGGGTGGCGATATTGCTGGCGTTGGCCTGTTGCACGAGGATGGCCAGGCGGTTGCTTTCAGGCTGGCTGACCGTGACCTGGCTACCCGGCGGAATCGGCTGGCTGGCAGTGGCCTGGACCTGGGTCTGGCTGCCGTTGGCCTGGATCACCTGCAGCACCAGCTGGAAGGTGGCTCCGCTCTGGCGCATCGACAAGACCTCGGCCTGAGCGGCTTCGCCGGGTTTCAGCAGGCCCGGCTGGGTCTCGGTCAGGTCGAGCAGTGCACCGGTCAGCTGGGCCTTGAGCGCCTGCGCATTGACCGCGGTTTGTGCGCCAAGACTATTGATTTCAGTCATGATTGTATACAACCTGTGGAGCCCGCCCTCTTGGCAGCGTGGCCGCACATGCAATAATGCAGGCCGCCCGCCCTAGCCAGTATAACGGCAGCAAGGGGGGCGACTTGAGAAGCATCTAGATAAGGCGAATCCGTGACCCTTCACCTCCAAGCCGTGGGCCTGGCCTGCGAGCGCGACTTGCGCCTGCTGTTCGAGCACCTGGATTTCGAGCTGCGCCCTGGCGACATGCTGCAGATCAGCGGCCCCAACGGCAGCGGCAAGACCAGCCTGCTGCGCCTGCTGGCCGGGCTGATGCAACCCACCGCCGGGCAGATTCTGCTGGGCGGGCAGCCGCTCGGCGAGCAGCGCCATGCCCTGGCCAGCATCCTGCTGTGGATCGGCCATGCGGCGGGCATCAAGGACCTGCTCACCGCCGAGGAGAACCTCAGCTGGCTCGGCGCCCTGCATCAGCCGGCCACCCCCGAGGCCATCTGGGCGGCACTCGCAGCGGTCGGCCTGCGCGGTTTCGAAGATGTGCCCTGCCACACCCTGTCGGCAGGCCAGCAGCGCCGCGTGGCGTTGGCCCGGCTGTACCTGGCCAGCCCGCCGCTATGGATTCTCGATGAACCTTTCACCGCCCTCGACAAGCAAGGCGTGGCGCAGCTTGAAGCGCACCTGGCGGCCCACTGCGAGCAGGGCGGCACGGTGGTGCTGACCACCCACCACACGCTGGCGCGCAAGCCCTCCGGCTACCGTGAACTGAACCTGGGGCAATGGGCGGCATGAGCGTATTCATCCTGTTGTTGCGCCGCGAAGCGCGGCTGCTGTTCCGCCGCCCGGCCGAGCTGGCCAACCCGCTGGTGTTCTTTGCCATCGTGGTGGCGTTGTTCCCGTTGGCGGTCGGCCCGGAAAGCCAATTGTTGCAAACCTTGTCGCCAGGCCTGGTCTGGGTGGCGGCACTGCTCGCGGTATTGCTGTCGCTGGACGGCCTGTTCCGCAGTGATTTCGAGGATGGCTCGCTGGAGCAATGGGTGCTGTCGCCGCATCCACTGGCGTTGCTGGTGCTGGCCAAGGTGCTGGCGCACTGGATCTTTTCCGGGCTGGCACTGGTATTGTTGGCGCCGCTGCTGGCACTGATGCTGGGGCTACCGAGCCATTGCCTGCCGGTGCTGCTCGGCTCGCTGCTGCTGGGCACGCCGGTCCTGAGCCTGCTGGGCGCCGTCGGCGCGGCGCTGACGGTCGGGCTGAAGCGCGGTGGTTTGCTGCTGGCATTGCTGATTCTGCCGTTGTATATCCCTGTATTGATCCTGGGCAGTGGTGCGTTGCAAGCGGCGTTGCAGAATATGCCGGCAACCGGCCACCTGCTCTGGCTGGCCAGCCTCACGGCCCTGGCCGTGACCCTGGCACCCTTTGCGATAGCGGCTGGCCTGAAGATCAGCGTCGGCGAATAACGAGTCCCGGGCTTTCAAGCCCGGCCAATACCCTGGATGTACCCTGATGAAAATAAGCTGGACGTGGTTCCACAAGCTGGGCTCCCCGAAATGGTTCTATGCCATCAGCGGCCGCATGCTGCCGTGGCTTGCTGGCGCTGCCGTGCTGCTGCTGCTGGTCGGCATCACCTGGGGCCTGGCCTTCGCCCCCCAGGACTACCAGCAGGGCAACAGCTTCCGCATCATCTACATCCATGTGCCGGCGGCGATGCTGGCGCAATCCTGCTACGTGCTGCTGGCCGTGGCCGGGGTGGTGGGGCTGGTGTGGAAGATGAAACTGGCCGACGTCGCCCTGCAGTGCGCCGCACCGATTGGCGCCTGGATGACCGCCGTGGCGCTGGTCACCGGTGCCATCTGGGGCAAGCCGACCTGGGGCAGCTGGTGGGTCTGGGATGCCCGGCTGACGTCCATGCTCATCCTGTTGTTCCTGTACTTCGGCATTATTGCGTTGGGCCAGGCGATCAGTAATCGTGACAGTGCAGCCAAGGCCTGCGCGGTGCTGGCGATTGTCGGTGTGGTGAACATCCCGATCATCAAGTATTCGGTGGAGTGGTGGAACACCCTGCATCAGGGTGCCACCTTCACCCTCACGGAAAAACCGGCGATGCCCGCCGAAATGTGGCTGCCGTTGCTGTGCACGGCGCTGGGCTTCTACTGCTTCTTCGGTGCGGTGCTGTTGCTGCGCATGCGCCTCGAAGTGCTCAAGCGCGAGGCGCGCGCCAGTTGGGTCAAGGAGGAAGTATTGAACAGCCTGGGGCGGAGGGCCGCACCATGAGTTTTGCCACCTTCGGTGACTTTCTCGCCATGGGCCAGCATGGCCTGTACGTGTGGACGGCCTATGGCATCTGCCTGGCAGTGCTGGCGCTGAATGTCGCCGCACCCGTGCTGGCCCGCCGTCGCTACCTGCAAGATGAGGCGCGCCGTTTGCGCCGGGAGAACAACCAGTGAATCCGCAGCGCAAGAAACGCCTGTTGCTCATCGTCGGCCTGCTGGTCGGCGTCGGGGTTGCCGTCGGCTTTGCCTTGAGCGCATTGCAGCAGAACATCAACCTGTTCTACACCCCGACCCAGATCGCCAACGGCGAGGCACCGCTGGATACGCGCATTCGCGCTGGCGGCATGGTCGAGAAGGGCTCGGTGCAGCGTTCTGCCGATTCGCTCGACGTGCGCTTCGTGGTCACCGACTTCAACAAGTCCGTGCCGATCACCTACCGCGGCATCCTGCCGGACCTGTTCCGTGAAGGGCAGGGCATCGTCGCCCTCGGCAAGCTCAACGGCGACGGCGTGGTGGTCGCCGACGAAGTGCTGGCCAAGCACGACGAGAAGTACATGCCGCCCGAAGTGACCAAGGCCCTGAAGGAAAGCGGCCAGGCAGCCGGTGGCATGGAGGCCAGGCCATGAACGCGGCGCTGGTGATCCCCGAGCTCGGCCAGCTGGCCATGATCCTGGCGATCTGTTTTGCCGCCGTGCAGGCCACGCTGCCGCTGCTGGGCGCGTGGCGTAACGACAGCCTGTGGATGAGCCTGGCGCGCCCGGCAGCCTGGGGCCAGTTCGCGTTCCTGGCCTTTGCCTTCGCCTGCCTGACCCACGCGTTCATGACCGACAACTTCTCGGTCGCCTACGTGGCCAGCAACTCCAACAGCGCCTTGCCGTGGTACTACAAGTTCAGCGCCGTCTGGGGCGCCCACGAAGGCTCCTTGTTGCTCTGGGCGTTGATCCTCGGCGGCTGGACCTTTGCCGTGTCGATCTTCTCGCGCCAGTTGCCACAGGTGATGCTGGCCCGTGTGCTGGCGGTGATGGGCATGATCAGCGTCGGCTTCCTGAGCTTCCTGATCATCACCTCCAATCCGTTCCAGCGCCTGTTGCCGCAGGTGCCGAGCGATGGCCGCGACCTCAACCCGCTGCTGCAGGACTTCGGCCTGATCGTCCACCCGCCGATGCTGTACATGGGCTACGTCGGTTTCTCGGTGGCCTTTGCCTTTGCCATCGCCGCGCTGCTCGGCGGGCGCCTGGACGCCGCCTGGGCGCGCTGGTCGCGGCCGTGGACCATCGTCGCCTGGGCTTTCCTCGGCGTGGGGATCACCCTGGGTTCGTGGTGGGCCTACTACGAACTGGGCTGGGGCGGCTGGTGGTTCTGGGACCCGGTCGAGAACGCCTCGTTCATGCCTTGGCTGGTGGGCACCGCGTTGATCCACTCGCTGGCGGTGACGGAAAAGCGCGGGGTGTTCAAGAGCTGGACCGTGCTGCTGGCGATTGCCGCGTTCTCGCTGAGCCTGCTGGGTACCTTCCTGGTCCGCTCCGGGGTGTTGACCTCGGTGCACGCGTTTGCCGCCGACCCGGCGCGTGGCGTGTTCATCCTGATCTTCCTGCTGTTCGTGGTCGGCGGTTCGCTGACCTTGTTCGCCGTGCGCGCGCCGGTGGTCAAGAGCCAGGTCGGCTTTGCCCTGTGGTCGCGGGAAACGTTGCTGCTGGCCAACAACCTGATCCTGGTGGTCGCTGCTTCGATGATCCTGCTCGGCACCTTGTACCCGTTGGTACTCGACGCCCTCAGCGGGGCCAAGCTGTCGGTCGGCCCGCCATACTTCGATGCCTTGTTCCTGCCGTTGATGGCGCTGCTGATGGTGGTGCTGGGCGTGGGCGTGGTGGTGCGCTGGAAAGACACCCCGGGCAAGTGGCTGGCGAGCATGATGACCCCGGTATTGATCGGCAGCGCAGTGCTGGCGCCGCTCGCCGGCTTCATCGTCGATGATTTCGACTGGCCAGCGCTGAGCGCCTTCGCCCTGGCTGCCTGGGTGGTGCTCGGCGGGTTGCGCGACATCTTCGACAAGACCCGTCACAAAGGCCTGGTCAAAGGCGTGCTGGGCCTTTCGCGCAGCTACTGGGGCATGCAGCTGGCGCACCTGGGCCTGGCGGTGTGTGCCTTGGGCGTGGTGCTGTCGAGCAACAACAGCGCCGAGCGCGACCTGCGCATGGCGCCGGGCGAAAGCGTCGAGCTGGGCGGTTATCACTTCCTGTTCGAAGGCGCCAGGCACTACGAAGGGCCGAACTTCATCTCCGACAAGGGCACCATCGTGGTCAGCCGCGATGGCCGCGAAGTGACCACCCTGCACCCGGAAAAGCGCCTGTACAGCGTGCAGCAGTCGATGATGACCGAAGCCGGCATCGACGCCGGCTTCACCCGCGACCTGTATGTTGCCCTTGGCGAGCCGCTGGAAAACGGCGCCTGGGCAGTGCGCGTGCACATCAAGCCTTATGTCCGCTGGATCTGGCTGGGCGGTCTGCTGACCGGCCTGGGCGGGTTGCTGGCGGCCCTCGACCGGCGCTACCGCGTCAAGGTCAAGACCCGGGTGCGTGAAGCCCTGGGCGTGTCTGGAGCAGCTGCATGAAGCGTTGGATCATGGTGGTGCCATTGGTGGTGTTCCTGCTGATGGCGGTTGTCCTCTACAAGGGGCTGTTCCTCAAGCCCGACGAGCTGCCGTCGGCAATGATCGGCAAGCCGTTCCCGGCGTTTTCCCTGGCCTCGACCCAGGGCGACCGTACCCTGACCCAGGCTGACTTGCAGGGCCGCCCGGCGCTGGTCAACGTGTGGGCGACCTGGTGCCCGTCGTGCAAGGTCGAACACCCGTACCTCAACCAGCTGGCCGAGCAGGGCGTGGTGATCCACGGCATCAACTACAAGGACGACAACGCCGCCGCACAGAAGTGGCTGGCCGAATTCCACAACCCGTACCAGCTGGACATCCGTGACGAACAGGGCAGCCTGGGCCTGGACCTGGGCGTGTACGGCGCGCCGGAAACCTTCCTGATCGACGCCAAGGGCATCATCCGCTACAAGCACGTCGGCATCGTCGATGCCACGGTATGGCGCGAACAGCTGGCACCGCTGTACCAGGGCCTGGTCGACGAGGCCAGGCCATGAAGCGCTGGTTGGCAGCGGCCGTGCTGGGCATGAGCCTGGCCGGTGTGGCCAAGGCGGCCATCGATACCTACCAGTTCCGCGATGACGCCGAGCGCGAGCGTTACCAGCAGCTGACCAAGGAACTGCGTTGCCCCAAGTGCCAGAACCAGGACATCGCCGACTCCAACGCACCGATCGCCGCCGACCTGCGCCGGGAAATCTTCCGCATGCTCGGTGAAGGCAAGAGCAACCAGCAGATCGTCGACTTCATGGTCGACCGCTATGGCGACTTCGTGCGCTACAAGCCGGCACTCAGTGGCCGCACCTGGTTGCTCTGGTTCGGCCCGGGGATCTTGCTGGTCGGCGGCTTCGTGGTGCTGGCGGTGATCGTGCGCCGTCGCCGTGGTTCGGCCACCCAGGCTGCGCAGGAGCTGTCCTTCGAAGAACGCGAGCGTCTCGCCAAACTGCTGGAAAAAGAACAGACCCATGACTGAATTCTGGCTTAGTGCGGGCCTGCTGCTGCTCGCTGCCATCGGCTTTCTGCTGATCCCGATCCTGCGTGGCCGTCGCCAGCAGCAGGAAGAAGACCGCACCGCCCTGAACGTGGCGCTGTACCAGGAGCGTATCGCCGAACTGGCGGCGCAGCAGGCCGCTGGCGTGCTCGACGACACGCAGATGGCCAAGGGCCGCGACGAAGCCGCCCGCGAGCTGCTGGCGGACACCGAAGGTGCCGAACCTGCGCGCCAGGGCCACCTGGGCAAGGCGTTGCCAGTGCTGGCGGCGCTGCTGGTGCCGCTGATGGCGCTGGGGCTGTACCTGCATTTTGGCGCGGCGGACAAGGTGGCCCTGACCCAGGAATTTGCCGAGGCGCCGAAGTCGATGGAAGAGATGACGACGCGCCTGGAGCGGGTGGTGCAGGCCCAGCCGGATTCGGCCGAGGCGGTGTACTTCCTGGGGCGTGCCTACATGGCCGAACAGCGCCCGGGCGACGCCGCGCGCACCTTCGAGCGCGCGGTGGCCTTGGCCGGGCGCCAGCCTGAATTGCTCGGGCAGTGGGCCCAGGCGTTGTACTTCGCTGCTGGCAAGCAGTGGAGCGGGCAGTTGCAGGCGCTGACGGACGAAGCACTGAAAGCCGACCCCAACGAAGTGACCAGCCTGGGGCTGCGTGGTATCGCTGCGTTCGAGGGCGAGCGTTACCAGGAAGCGATCGATTACTGGAAGCGCTTGCTGGCCCAACTGCCGGAAGGCGACGCATCGCGTGCCGCCCTGCAGGGCGGCATCGACCGCGCTGCCGAGCGCCTGGGTGGCTCGCCGGGCCAGGCCGCGCAAGCCGCGCCGGTGGTGGCGCGCCTGAAGGTGCGGGTGGAGCTGGCTGCGGCGTTGAAAGACAAGGTTCGGGCGAACGACACGGTGTTCATCTTCGCCCGCGCCAGCAATGGGCCGCCGATGCCGTTGGCGGCCAAGCGGGTGACGGTGGCGCAGTTGCCGATCGAGGTGGAATTGTCCGATGCTGACGCAATGATGCCGCAGATGAAACTGTCGGACTTTGCCGAAGTCCAACTGGTTGCACGTGTCTCGCGTGCTGGCCAGCCTACCCATGGCGAGTGGATTGGCCAGGGCGCGCCACTGCCCAGCGCCACGCAGGCCACCCAGCACCTGACCATCGACAGCCCCGACCCGTAAGAGAGCAATGCCATGCACAGCACCGTCCGCCTGACCCTGATCACCCTGGCCCTGGGTTTGTCTGCGTGTACGGTGCATGAGCCGTACGAGCAGCCGGAGCCGCCGATCGAGCGGTTGCCGCAGCAGGGGCCGGTGGTCAAGCCGGTGCCGGGTGGGCAACCGTCCACTGCGCCGAGCAAGCCGGCGGCCATTCCCAAGCCGATGCCGCGTACTTCGGCCAGCTTCGCGCCACCGCCTGGCGGGGCGAGCCATTGGGACCCGAAACTGGGTGTATACGTACTTGAGAAGCAACCCAATACCTTCTACCGCCAGCGTACCTACTACCGGTTCGATAACGGCTGGAGTTGGTCGCTGAGCCCGAATGGGCCTTGGCAGGAAACGGACAGCAGTGGCGTACCGGGTGGCTTGGGACGCGCATTCGCCCAGTAGTTGCAGCGTTAACGTTGCTTTTGCTTTTGCTTTTGCTTTTTGCTCTTGCTTCTAAGCGCGCGATAGTTCAGGCGCCGCCGAATGCGACTTCAGGAGGCCGAGCGAAGGGCTTGCGGAGGGAGGTGACGGGCATGGATGCCCGTCAAGCGCTGAGGCCCCATGGATGGGGCCTGCAGCGCGTCCTCCCGGGAGCAAGCCCGTAGCGAGGGGACCCCGGAGCGCAGCGTAGGGGCCGGATGATGGGAGCCAGCGTTTTTTGGTTACTTTTTGCCGCGTTTGGCAAAAAGTGACCCGCCGTAAGGGCGGAAAGGTGACGAAGCGCCGCCTTCGAAAATGAATGTTGACCTCATTGTTGAAGCCCACGCTTGAAAGCGAAAAGCGAAAAGCGAAAAGCGAAAAGCGAAAAGCGAAAAGCGAAAAGCGAAAAGCGAAAAGCTTGAAGCGGGATAGCGCTGGTTTTTATCGCGCGCAAAGTCCATTGGCGATGGCGACGCTGACTCACCTTTTCGCCCTTACGGCGAGTCACTTTTTGCCAAACGCGGCAAAAAGTAACCAAAAAACGCTGCGCTCCCATCATCCGGCCCCTACGCTTCGCTACGGGGTTCCCTCACTCCGGCCTTGCTCCCGGGAGGACGCGCTGCAGGCCCCATCCATGGGGCCTCAGCGCTTGACGGGCATCCATGCCCGTCACCTCCCTCCGCAAGGCCTACGTTCGGCCTCCTGAAGTCGCGAAGATCAAGATCAAGATCAAGATCAAGATCAAGATCAAGATCAAGATCAAGATCAAAAGCAGAGCAAGAGCAAGAGCAAGACAGGGGCAAGAAGCCATGCTGAGCAGAACAGTGCAGTTTTGCCTCATTATTTCGGTTGACTGTACTGGTCGGTGATTCCGCATAATGCCACCTCGAATTGATCCGGAGGTGGCATGCGCAAGACAGTCCTGGTCCTGGTAGAAACCGTCGACGATTACCTGCCCTTGCTGGAGCAGGCTGGCTATCAGCTGATTCGTGCCCCCACACCGCAACTGCGCGCCGAAGCCATTCGGCACCACGCCGATGAAATCGATGCGGTACTCACCCGCGGCCCGCTGGGCCTGACAGCCGGCGAAATCCAAACCCTGCGCCGTTTACAGATCATCTGCGTGATCGGCGCCGGCTACGAGCAGGTCGATCTGGCCGCCGCAGCCGCCCGCGGCATCACCGTCACCAACGGTGCCGGGGCCAATGCCAACGCGGTCGCTGACCACGCCATGGCATTGATGTTGGCGCTGCTGCGCGACATTCCCCGCGCCGATGCCAGTATCCGCCACGGCGAATGGAACCGAGTGATCAGCCCCTCGGTGACTGGCAAGCGCCTGGGCATTCTCGGCCTCGGTGCGGTCGGGCAGGCTATCGCCAGGCGCGCCCATCAGGGCTTCGACATGCCCATCAGCTACCACAGCCGCACGCCACGCCAGGATCTGCCCTACACCTGGTACGACAGCCCGCTGCACCTGGCCGAGGCCGTCGACATCCTGCTGGTGGCTACCCCCGGCGGTGCCGAGACCCGCCATCTGGTCGATGCCGCGGTGCTCGATGCGCTGGGCGCCAAGGGCTACCTGGTAAACATCGCCCGCGCCAGCGTGGTCGACACCCAGGCGCTGGTTACCGCCCTGCAGCAGGGCCGGCTGGCCGCTGCCGCGCTCGATGTGTTCGATGACGAGCCACAGGTGCCGGATGCGCTCAAGGCCCTCGCCAATACCGTGCTCACGCCCCATGTAGCCGGCCAGTCGCCAGAGGCGGCACGCGACACGGTAGCCTTGGTACTGCGCAACTTGCAGGCGTTCTTTGCCGGTGAGCCGGTGCTCACCCCCGTTCTACCTTGACCCATTCGATATCCCCGGCACTGCCCGGCCCATAAGGAGCGTTTGCATGCAACTCGAGATCTTCCAGGTCGATGCTTTTTCCGCCGAACCCTTCGGTGGCAACCCGGCAGCGGTGATTCCGCTGGACACCTGGCTAGCGGATGACCTACTGCAGCGCATCGCCGAAGAAAACAACCTGTCGGAAACCGCCTATTTCGTGCGCAACGGTGACACGTTCGACCTGCGCTGGTTCACCCCCAGTGTCGAGGTAGACCTGTGCGGCCATGCCACCCTGGCGTCGGCCTACGTGCTGTTCGAGCAGTTGGGCGAGCAGGCGCAGGTGCTGCGCTTCAACACCCGCAGTGGCGAACTGCGTGTCAGCCGCAGCGGCGATGGGCTGCTGGCCATGGACTTTCCAGCCAGGCAACCGGTCGCCGTGGACCTTCCCGCGGGCCTGCTGCAGGCGCTTGGGCTGAGCCAGGCGCAAGCGGTGTTCCGTAGCGATGACTATGTGGTGGTGATCGATGATGCCTTGTTGCTCGATCGTTTGCAGCCGGACTTCGTCGCCCTGGCGCGCTTCGACGTGCGCGGTATCGCAGTGACGGCGGCAGGCCGCGGCTTTGATTTCGTTACCCGCTGGTTCGGCCCGCGAGTGGGCGTCGACGAAGACCCGGTGACCGGTTCGGCGCACACCTCACTGGCGCCGATATGGGCCGAGCGCCTGGGCAAACAGGTGCTCAGCTGCGAGCAGGGTGGTGCGCGCAAAGGGCACCTGCAATGCGAAGTGCCGGGCAACGGCAGGGTGATCATCAGCGGGCGGGCAGCATTGTACCTGCGTGGTACGGTATACCTCTGACCCGGACATCCGCCTTGCGCTGCCTGCGCCGGCGATGTGGCCGGCACAGGCGTCTATAATTGCTGGCCCATCTTCAGCTGAAGGAGCCAGCCATGTCCCTGGAAAAACACGGCACCTGCCTGTGCGGCGCCACCCGGCTCACCGCTATCGTCGACAACACCCACATCAGCGCCTGCCATTGCAGCATGTGCCGCAAGTGGACCGGCGGCCCGCTGCTGGTCGTGCACTGCAGCCAGCCACCGGTAATCGAAGGGCGTGCGCCCAGCGTCTACGATTCGTCCGATTGGGCTCAGCGCGGTTTCTGCGGCCAGTGCGGCACCCATCTGTATTACCGGCTCAAGGCCAACGACTTCCATGCCGTGCCGGTCGGCCTGCTTGACGGTGACCAGGAATGGGCGTTCGACCTGCAGATTTTTGTCGAACAGAAACCCGCCTGGTATTGCTTCGCCAACCAGACCAGGGAATTGACCGGGCAGCAGGCCTTCGAGCAGCTCGGCTGATCCAGGCCTGTGGCAGCGGGCGGCACTGACGTCGATGCCATGCGAACTTGCCAAACAGGCGCATTCCTGAGAAAAGGGCGGCTTTGTTTCCAGTGTTGGAGTGTGCCCCGTGAGCCAAGAACTGCAGATCACCGACCTCGCCGAAGGCGACGGCAAGGCCGTCGTCAAAGGCGCCCTGATCACCACCCAGTACACCGGCTGGCTGGCCGATGGCAGCGAGTTCGACTCATCCTGGTCGCGCGGTAAACCGTTCCAGTGCGTGATCGGCACCGGCCGGGTCATCAAGGGCTGGGACCAAGGCCTGATGGGCATGCGCGTGGGTGGCAAGCGCAGGCTGCAGGTGCCGGCGCAGTTGGCCTACGGCGAGCGCAGCGTGGGTGCGATCCCGCCGCATTCGGACCTGACCTTCGAGATCGAGTTGCTGGAAGTGCTGACGCGCGATGACTGAAAGCGCCCGGCCACTCGCCAGGCGCATGCAACCGCAGGTTCTTTTGCCCTACACAATTCGGCAACACCCATTCCCTAGCATGGCCTCGTCCAGGGAGGGCACCCGACTTCAAGGAGGAACCAAACGGGTTCAGGGCACTCTGACTCTCACTCGTTGCCAAGGATGGCACCCACTACAAAGGGTGTCTCGCCTTGATCAAGTTGCCTACGTTCTTTTCCCGTCATCGTCACCTGCTGCTGGGCCTGGTGCTCAGCGCTGCCGCCGTGCCGCTGTTGCTGGAGGCTGTTGAAAGCCGGGCGCAACCGGCGGATGGCACGCAAACCCTGGTGTTCCTGCGCCACGCCGAGAAGCCGGAAGAGGGCTTGGGCCAATTGAACTGCCAGGGCCTCAACCGGGCGCTGGATCTGGCCAGCGTGCTGCCCGAACGCTTCGGCAAAGCCGACTACGTGTTCGCCGCCAACCCGTCGCGGCATGTCGAGGAAGGCAGCAAGCAGGAAAGCTACAGCTACATCCGCCCGCTGATGACCATCACCCCCAGCGCCATTCGCCTGGGCCTGCCGGTGAACATCGATTACGGCGCCAACGACACCGAAGCGCTGGCCGACGAGCTGCTGCGCGACAAGTACCGCAACGCGACCGTCTACACCGCCTGGTCGCACGGCTACCTGCCCGAGTTGATCAACACTGTCGCCGGCAAGGCCCTGGGCGACCAGCGGGTGATCACCGAGGACTGGAACGGTGACGATTTCGATACCCTCTACGTGCTCAAGCTGACCTGGCACGACGGCAAGGCCAGCCTGCTCAGCCGCAACGTGCGCCAGGGGCTGGATGGTCGGGCTCGGGGCTGCCCGACCTGAGCCGCGGGTGACGGCTTGACCGTACCAGGAATCAACGACCGCAGCGCATCGGCCAACCCAGCACCTTCTTCGCCCGCGGCGTGGCATAGGTACGCACCTTGGAGGTACTCAGGCCCATGCGCACCAGCGCTTCGGCAACGGTAACCGCCGCGCTGACGCCATCCACCACCGGCACGCCCGTGCGCAGGCGGATCTGCTCGTCCAGCCCGGCCATGCCGCCGCAACCCAGGCAGATCACCTCGGCCTTGTCGTCATGCACGGCGCGTTCGGCCTGTTCGACGATCGCCTCCACGGCGCGCTGCGGGTCGGCCTCCAGTTCCAGCACCGCCAGGCCACTGGCGCGCACCGAGGCGCAGCGGTCATACAGCCCGGACAGCTTCAGGCGGTCTTCGATCAGTGGCACGGTGCGGTCCAGGGTGGTCACCACCGAATAGGCGTGGCCCAGGTACATCGCGGTGCTGGCGGCAGCGTCGGTGATGTCCACCACCGGTACGTCCAGCAACTCCTGCAGGCCCTCGCGGCCATGCTCGCCATAGCCGGCCTGGATCACCGCATCGTACGGGCCGTCGTAGGCCAGCACCCGGTCCATCACGGCGATGGCGGCCAGGTAGCTTTCGAAATTGCCTTCCACCGATTCGGCGCCGAACCATGGGGTCAGGCCGATGATTTCGGTACCGGGCGCGGCCACGCTGCGGGCCTGTTCGGCGATGGCTTCGGTGATGGCTGCGGTGGTGTTGACGTTGGCAATCAGGATACGCATGTGTAGCCCTCCCTGGTCAGTGGCTGCTGTGGTCGACGGCGATGCATTCGCCGCTGACGTCGTGGTATTGGCGGTTGCGCGGCGCGATCAGCAGGTACACCGCAGCGGCGATGCCGGCGCCGATCAGCCAGGAGAACGGCGCGATGCCATGGAAGTTGGGCACCAGGGCCAGGACGATGGCCAGCAGCGCGGCCGGCACGAAGGCTGCCACGGCGCGCAGGTTGATGCCCTTGCTGTAGTGGTAGGCCCCGGCCGGGTGCTCGGTGTACAGCTCCGGCACGTTGATGCGGCCTTTGCGCAGCAACCAGTAGTCGGCCATGATCACTCCGTACAGCGGGCCGAGCAGCGCGCCCAGGCCGGACAGGAAGTACACGATCACCAGCGGGCTGTTGTACAGGTTCCACGGCAGGATCAGCACCGCCAGGGTGGCGCTGATCAGCCCGGCACGGCGGAAGTTCAGGTGGCGCGGCGCGAGGTTGCTGAGCACGAAGGCCGGCGCGACGAAGTTGGCCATGATGTTCACTGCCACGGTGACGATCAGGAAGGCCAGGCAACCGAGCACCAGGAACGGCGTGCTGGGGATGCTGGCGACGATCTGCGTCGGGCTGTCGATGACCTGGCCGTTGATCTGGAACTGCGCACCGCATAGCACCACGGTGATCATGGCGAACACCAGGATATTCACCGGCAGGCCCCAGAAATTGCCCACGCGAATGGTCTTGCGGCAGGGCGAGGAGCGGGCGAAGTCGCAGAAGTTCAGCACCAGGGTGCCGTAGATGGCCAGCCACAAGGCGCCGCCGGCAAAGATGTTGCGCCACATCTCGTAGCCGCTCAGCGGCGCGGCCACCGACCAGGCGATGCGGGCGTCAGCCTGGACGTACATGAACACCGCCAGGGCGGCAACCGTCAGCAGGATCACCGGGCCGGCGAAGGCCTCGTAGCGGCGCACCATCTCCATGCCGTAGGCGAGGATTACCAGCTGCACCAGCCAGATCGACACGAAGCACACCCAGCCCAGGCTCGACAGGCCGAGGATGCTGTCGTGGTCGTAGGCGGCCAGGTGCGGCCACACGGCAGTGAGTAGCACCCGCAGCACCACCGATGCCAGGTAGGTCTGGATGCCGAACCAGGCGATGGCGATGACCGCGCGGATCAGTGCCGGGATCTGCGCGCCGTGGATGCCGAAGGCGATGCGGCTGATGACCGGGAACGGCACGCCGGTTTTCTGCCCCATGTAGCCGGACAGGTTCATGAAGAAGTACACCAGCGCTGCGCCGATGGCCAGCGACAGCAGTATCTGCCAGCCACCCAGGCCGAGGGCGAACAAGCCCATGGCGAACGAGTAGTTGGCAATGTTGTGCACATCGTTGGTCCACAGCGCGAAGATGCTGTAGCGGCCCCAGCGGCGGCCGTGGAGGCGCGTCGGGGCGAGGTCGCGATTATGCAGGCGTGGGCTCAGGGCAAGTGCCGGCTGGCTGTCGGCGAGTGGCGAGGCGGGGTGGGTGCTGGCGACGGATAGTTCAGGGGCAAGGTCGAGGCTGGTACTCATTCCGGCGGGCTCCTGATGCACGTGGACTGCGATGAGCGGGCATGCGCACGGGCTCGCCATCTCGTCGGTGCAGCGTTGGCATCACTGGGTTCTGGGCGCGGCGGCCGCTGTTGGGGCGGCGTCGCGGGTTCTTGTGTATTTATGTTTTGTTCAACTTGTATACAAAACACGAACACACAAAAGCGAGTTCCGTGCCACAGGAACACCAACCAGGTAGATGCCATTATTTTGAATCTGTCGTTACAGCCGATAACTTTATGAAATATGGAAAATATAATTTGACCGATTGAACAAGTTTAAATTTTTTACGTACTACTTAGTTGATCGATTGGTCAAGCTTTGAGGTGGGCGTGGTGTAACGTATTGGGGCGCCAAATTGGAAACTGCACACAAAAATGGCACTTATGGTGACATTCTTGTGTACAAAAATTAGTCAGCTTTTCTGTGCCGGCGTCTTTGCGGGTTGCGCGCAGAGAGGCCGGCTCAGACTTGGTTCAGTCCATCGGCGGCAACCGCCGCTTCACCGGGCTTTTCTTGATGATTGCGGTATTGGTCTCGGCCACCGTATAGAGGCGGTCGAGCAGAGTGTCCAATTGTTCCATCGAACGCACATGCAGCCGGGCAATGAAACAGTCATCGCCGACGACCTTGTCGCACTCGGTGAACTCGGGGATGGCAATGATCTGCCGCTCCACCTCCTGCAACTGCCCGGGCAGCGGGCGGATGCGCACGATCGCTTGCAGCTGGTAGCCAAACGCGCGCGGGTCGACCTCCACGGTGTAGCCACGCAACACGCCACGCTCCTCCAGGCGGCGCAAGCGTTCACTGACGCTGGGCGCAGACAACCCGCTGATCTGCGCCAAGGCCTTGAGCGAACGGCGTGAGTCTTCCATCAGTGCATTGATCAGCAGTTGGTCGATGGCATCGGTCATGTTCACCTCGTAAGGTCGTTTGGATGATTTGCCTTGATAGTAAAGGTAGCTCGGCAAATCTGCCTTCGATATTCGCTGGAAGGCCTCCCGGAAACATTTGCATACTGTTGCCATCATCGACAGGAGGTGTGAAATGGACAGTTCGTTGCGCCGTGGTTCGCTGGAAATGGTGGCCGCCATGCTTATTTCCGGGACCATCGGCTGGTTCGTGCTGGTGTCTGGCCAGCCGGTGCTCGAGGTGGTGTTCTGGCGCTGCGTGTTCGGTGCCGTGACCTTGCTGGCCATCTGCGCAGGCTTTGGCTTCTTGCGGCCGGGCGTTATCAGCCGCACGGCATTTCTGCTGGCGATTGCCAGCGGTGTGGCTATCGTCGGCAACTGGGTGCTGTTGTTCGCGTCCTACTCGCGGGCATCGATTGCCATCGGCACGGCGGTGTACAACGTGCAGCCGTTCATGCTGGTGGGGCTGGCGGCGGTGTTCCTGGGCGAAAGGATCACCTTGGCCAAGGTCACCTGGCTGAGCGTGGCGTTCCTTGGCATGCTGGCGATCGTCAGTGCCCATGGCAGCGGGCAGGGTGGTGGTGACGATTATCTGCTGGGCATTGCCCTGGCGCTGGGGGCGGCCTTCCTGTATGCCATCGCGGCACTGATCATCAAGCGCCTGAGCGGCACCCCACCGCACCTGATCGCGTTGATCCAGGTGACTACCGGCGTGCTGTTGCTGGCGCCTTGGGTCAAGCTGGGCGGGTTGCCGGGCGAAGTGCCGGCGCTGGCCAGCCTGGTGACCTTGGGCATGGTGCACACGGGCTTGATGTATGTGCTGCTGTACAGCGCCATCCAGCGCTTGCCCACGGCATTGACCGGGGCGCTGTCGTTCATCTACCCGATTGCAGCGATATTGGTCGACTGGGTGGCCTTTGGGCATCGTCTGGCACCGCTGCAGTGGCTGGGGGTGGCGCTGATCCTGCTGGCGGCGGCGGGGATGCAGCAGGGCTGGTGGTTCCGGCCTGTGCGGGTTGTGGCCGAGGAGTGAGGTGGTAGGCGGGCAAACCCGCTTCCAGGGCCGGCACAGCCCTGTGGGAGCGGTTTTACCCGTGAAAGGGCGCGCAAGGTAGAATGGCGTTTTTTTGCCAGCTTGCGACCCCTGATGATTTCGCCAATCCAGACTCTTGAGCACCACCTGCTCACCGCCCTCGACCCTGCCCCGCAGGAAACCCGCCGCCTGTTCCACGGCCGTGGCCGCTGCTGGGCGGGCCTGGAGCAGGTCACCGTCGACTGGCTGCAGGGTGTACTGTCGGTGGCGCTGTTCCGCGAGCCGCCCGAAGGCCAGCTGGCCGAACTGGAAGCCATGTTGCGCAGCCTCGCCGAGCGCCCACAGTGGACCGGCCAGGCCATCCTCCTCCAGCACCGTTACCTGCCCGACAGCCCGGGCCAGTGGCTGCTGGGCGAGCCGTGCCAGCAACGCGAAGTGATCGAAGACGGCCTGGCCTACCTGCTGGACCTGGGTGTGCGGCAGAACAACGGCCTGTTCCTCGACATGCGCTATGGCCGACGTTGGGTGCGCGAGCAGGCGGCGGGCAAGCGTGTGCTGAACCTGTTCGCCTATACCTGCGGTTTTTCGGTGGCGGCAATTGCCGGCGGCGCCGAGCAGGTGGTGAACCTGGACATGGCCAAGTCGGCATTGTCGCGCGGGCGCGACAATCATCGGCTGAATGGCCATGACCCGTCGCGCGTGGCGTACCTGGGGCACGAGCTGTTCAAGTCGTGGGGCAAGGTGCGCAAGTACGGGCCTTATGACCTGATCATCATCGACCCACCGACCTTCCAGCGCGGCAGCTTCGTGCTGACCCAGGACTATGCGAAGATCCTGCGCCGCTTGCCGGAGCTGTTGAACCCGGGCGGCACGGTGCTGGCGTGCGTGAACGACCCGGGGATCGGGCCGGAGTTTCTGGTCGAGGGCATGGCGCAGCAGGCGCCGTCGCTGGCGTTTGTCGAGCGGCTGGAGAACCCGCCCGAGTTTCCCGATGCGGACCCGGCGGGCGGGCTGAAGGCCTTGGTGTTCCGCCAGGGCTGAGGTTGCCTGTACTGGCCGGCGACAGGGCCGGCCAGGCCTGCAGCCATTACTGATTGGTATAGATCTGGTCGAACACCCCACCATCATTGAAGTGGGTCTTCTGCACGGTGCGCCAGTCGCCGAAGGTCTTCTCCACCGACAGGAAGTCCACTTTCGGGAAGCGGTCGGTGTACTTGGCCAGTACCGTTGCATCACGCGGGCGCAGGTAGTTCTGAGCGGCAATTTCCTGGGCCGCTGGCGACCACAGGTATTTCAGGTATTCCTCGGCCACCGCCTGGGTGCCTTTGCGCGCCACAACCTTGTCGACCACGCTCACTGGCGGCTCGGCTTCGGCCGATACGCTCGGGTAGACCACTTCGAACTGGTCGCGGCCAAATTCGCGGGCGATCATCTCGGCTTCGTTCTCGAAGGTCACCAGCACGTCGCCGATCTGGTTGGTCATGAACGTGGTGGTTGCGGCGCGGCCACCGGTGTCGAGCACAGGCGCCTGCTTGAACAGCTTGCCGACGAAGGCCTTGGCCTTGTTCTCGTCGCCGCCTTGCTTGAGTACATAGCCCCAGGCCGACAGGTAGGTGTAGCGACCGTTACCCGAAGTCTTCGGGTTGGGCACGATTACCTGCACGCCGTCCTTGAGCAGGTCGGGCCAGTCCTTCAGGGCTTTCGGGTTGCCCTTGCGCACGATGAACACGGTGGCCGAGGTGAACGGCGCGCTGTTGTTCGGCAGGCGGCTTACCCAGTTGTCCGGCACCAGCTTGCCGTTGTCGGCCAGGGCGTTGATGTCGGTGGCCATGTTCATGGTGATGACATCGGCCGGCAGGCCATCGATCACTGCACGCGCCTGCTTGCTCGAGCCGCCGAAGGACATCTGCACGTTGACCTTCTCGTTGTGCTCGGCTTCCCAGTGCTTCTGGAAGGCCGGGTTGTAGTCCTTGTAGAAGTCGCGCATCACGTCGTAGGAGACATTGAGCAGGGTGGGGGCGGCCTGGGCAAGGTTGCCCAGGGCAAGGCCTGCGGCGAGCAGCGAGGCGGTGAAGAGTTTTTTCACGTTGCTTCCTTGTTGTCGAAAAGGTATTGGCAATTTGCCTGCGACTATAGCGGGCAGGTCCGTGGCGGTTAAAGAACAAAAAACACTTTGGTTATGCTTCTGCCTGCTCTGGCAACAGGGCCGGGGCAGGCAACATCATTGTTTAGGGAACAGCGCATTGCCACAGCGCGAACAGAACGCTGCCGCAGGTTCATGGCTCTTCTTGCTGCAGGTGGGGCAGTCATGCTGCACCTGCTCGCCGCGCATGGCGTTGGCCAGTTCGGCGGTGAATATCCCGGTCGGCACGGCAATGATCGAATAACCGATGATCATCACCAGCGACGAAATCACCTGCCCCAGCGGGGTCTTCGGCACGATATCGCCAAAGCCCACGGTGGTCAGGGTGACGATGGCCCAGTAGATGCCTTTGGGGATGCTGGTGAAACCGTGCTGCGGCCCTTCGATCACGTACATCAGGGTGCCGAACACGGTCACCAGGGTGGAAACGGTGACCAGAAACACGATGATCTTCTGCTTGCTGCCGCGCAGCGCGTCGATCAGATAATGCGCCTGCTTGAGGTATGGGCTGAGCTTGAGCACGCGGAAAATCCGCAGCATCCGGATCACGCGGATGATCAGCAGGTACTGGGCGTCGCTGTAGTACAGGGCGATGATCCCCGGCACGATCGCCAGCAGGTCGACCAGGCCGTAGAAGCTGAAGGCATAGCGCAGCGGCTTGGGCGAGCAGTACAGGCGGGTGAGGTACTCGGCCAGGAAGATCGCGGTGAAGCCCCATTCGATAGCGGCCAGCAGGCCGGCGTAGCCCTGGTGTACTTCGTCGATGCTATCGAGGATGACGGTGACCAGGCTGGCCAGGATGATCAGCAAGAGGATCTTGTCGAAGCGTCTTCCAGCCACGGTGTCGGTCTGGAAGACGATGACGAAGAGCCGCTCGCGCAGGCTCGCGGGGTTGTTCATGGGCTCGTTCCAAAATTGCGATGGGCTGAGCCTAGGGGTTGCCTTTCAGCTGTGCAAGCGGCTGGCGTTGCGCTGCCTGGGCTGGGCCAGGTGGCTGCCCAGGTGCATCAGCCAGCAGGCGGCGACGAAGGGCGCGGTCAGGCCGGGCAGCGGCAGCCATTTGAACAGCGGTTGCATCAGCAGGGCGAGGACGATGGCCAGCAACGTCACCCAGGGCTTCTCACCTTGCCTGCTGAAGGCCAGTGCCGCCAATGCCGCGTTGAAGCCGTAAAGGCCCAGCCACGCAGCCTGTGCCTGATCGGTGAGCAACGCCAGGCCGCCACCGATGGCCGAGCCGAGCACTGCCCACAAGGCGGCATAGGGGTTGGCAAGGAACATGCCGACGATGATCAGCAGGCCGGCCAGCGGCTGGTCGAGCAGAAAAATCTGCCCCACCCCGCGCGCCAGGGCATACAGCGGGTCGGCTTCGACGAAGCCTGCCGGCGCGGGCGTAGCGATCAGCAGGGTGACCCAGCCGAGCAGTACGAAGGGTGCGGTGTAGGCAACCAGCAGCTTGCCGCCACGCTTGCGCCATTGGTGGGTGATGATGCTGGACAGGCCGCCGGCGGCGATGATCAGCGGTGGCAGGATGGCCGACCAGGGCAGCACGGCGCTGATCAGGATGCCGATCAGTACGCCGTTGTAGCTGTACAAGCCGGCCTGGCGATCGGCGCGGTCGTAGCCGCGGGCCTGGGCGGTGAGCAGCCCGGCGAGAGAGCCGAGCAGGGCGCCACCAACCAGGTTGGGCGCAGTGAGCAGGATAGCCAGCAGGCAACACAGGCCGCACAGGGGGTTGCGCAGCAGCAGCACCTGGCTGAAGCCGTTGAGCAGCGCCGTGGCCCAGTCGGGGCACGGGTTGACGAAATTCTTGGTGTACATCGGGGCAGTCAGTGAGGTTGATGGGGAGCGGTGGGCCTCTTTGGGCCTCGGGTTTTCCGCAGTTGTGTGCGACACCACCGACCCTGTGGGAGCGGGCGTGCCCGCGAATGCGTCAGCTCAGGCAACATCGTTGTCCCTGCTGGCCTCTTCGCGGGCACGCCCGCTCCCACAGGAGAGATGCGCTGATTCAGATCAAGGTTTCGATCCGCAGCGTATTAGTCGACCCCGGCTTGCCGAACGGCACACCGGCGGTGATCAGCAGCGTGTCGCCACGGCTGGCCATGCCTTGCGCCTGGGCAATCTCCAACGCGGTGGACACCACCTCGTCCACCTGGCGCAGGCGGTCGTTGACCACCGAGTGCACGCCCCACGCCACGCTCAGGCGGCGCGCGGTGTTCAGGTTCGGCGTCAGGTTGAGGATCGGTGCCCGTGGGCGCTCGCGCGCAGCACGCAAGGTCGAGGCGCCCGACTCGCTGTAGTTGACCAGCACCGCCACCGGCAGGATGCCGCTGATCCGGCGGATCGCGCAGCTGATGGCGTCCGACACGGTGGCTTCGGCCTTCGGCCGACCCACGTCGAGCTGGGCTTGGTAGTCCGGGCCATTCTCCACCTGGCGGATGATCTTGCTCATCATCTGCACGGCTTCCGCCGGGTAGTCACCCGAGGCGGTCTCGGCCGACAGCATCACCGCGTCGGCACCCTCGGCCACGGCATTGGCCACGTCGGTGACTTCGGCACGGGTCGGGGCCGGCGAGAAGCGCATGGATTCGAGCATCTGCGTGGCCACCACCACCGGTTTGCCCAGCTGGCGGCAGGTGCCGATGATGCGCTTCTGGATCTGCGGCACGCTTTCCGCCGGCACTTCCACGCCGAGGTCGCCACGGGCCACCATGATCGCGTCCGACAGCTCGGCGATGGCTTGCAGTTGCTCGACTGCCGACGGCTTCTCGATCTTTGCCATCAGGTAGGCGCGGTCACCGATCAGTTGGCGTGCTTCGGTGATGTCTTGCGGGCGCTGGACGAACGACAGGGCCACCCAGTCCACGCCCAGTTCCAGGCCGAAGGCCAGGTCGCGGCGGTCTTTCTCGGTGAGCGGCGAGAGGTCGAGTACCGCTTGCGGCACGTTTACCCCTTTGCGGTCGGACAGCTCGCCACCGGCCAGCACTTCGGTGTCGATGGCGTCGCTGTGCTTGGCGGTGACGCACAGGCGCAGCTTGCCGTCGTCGAGCAGCAGGTCCATGCCTGGCTCGAGGGCGGCAATGATTTCGGGGTGCGGCAGGTTCACCCGGCGGCTGTCGCCCGGGGCCTTGTCCAGGTCCAGGCGCAGGGCCTGGCCGCGTTGCAGCTGGACCTTGCCTTCGGCAAAGCGGCCAACGCGCAGCTTCGGCCCCTGCAGGTCCATGAGAATGCCCAGCGGGTAGTTCAGTTGCTGCTCGACCTCGCGAATCCACTGGTAGCGCAGCGCGTGGTCGGCGTGTTCGCCGTGGCTGAAGTTGAGGCGGAAGATGTTCACCCCGGCTTCGACCAGTTGGCGGATATCGTCGATGCCTTTGATCGCAGGGCCGAGGGTGGCGAGGATCTTCACTTTTTTATCAGGCGTCATGATTGGGCAGTCTCGAGAATCAGGATGGCGCGGAAGTCGTTGACGTTGGTGCGGGTTGGCTCGGTGACGATCAGCGCATCCAGCGCGGCGAAGTAGCCGTAGCCGTTGTTGTTGTCCAGCTCGTCGCTGGCCGACAGGCCCAGCGCTTCGGCGCGGGCGTAGCTGCCCGGGGTCATCAAGGCACCGGCGTTCTCTTCCGAGCCATCGATGCCGTCGGTGTCGCCGGCCAGGGCATACACCCCTGGCAGGCCCTTGAGGCTCTCGGTCAGGCTGAGCAGGAATTCGGCGTTGCGCCCGCCACGGCCATTGCCACGCACGGTGACGGTGGTTTCGCCACCGGAGAGGATCACGCACGGCGCCTTCAGCGGCTGGCCATGCTGGACGATCTGCCGGGTGATGCCGGCATGCACCTTGGCCACTTCGCGCGACTCGCCTTCCAGGTCGCCGAGGATCAGCGGGCTGAACCCGGCCTGGCGCGCCTTGACCGCAGCGGCCTCGAGCGACTGCTGGGGCTTGGCGATCAGCTGGAAGTGGCTGCGGGCCAGGGCCGGGTCATCGGCCTTGACGGTTTCCGAGGCTGGGTTGTTGAGCCAGTCGATGACCGCTTTGGGGGCCTCGATGTTGTAGCGCTTGAGGATGGCCAGGGCATCGGCCGAGGTGCTCGGGTCGGCCACGGTGGGGCCGGACGCGATCACCGTGGCGAGGTCGCCCGGTACATCGGAAATCGCATAGGTATAGACCGTGGCCGGCCAGCAGGCCTTGGCCAGGCGGCCGCCCTTGATCGCCGAGAGGTGCTTGCGCACGCAGTTCATCTCGCCGATGGTGGCGCCGGACTTGAGCAGCGCCTTGTTGACCTGCTGCTTGTCGGCCAGGGTCAGGCCCTCGGCGGGCAGGGCCAGCAGCGCCGAACCACCGCCAGACAGCAGGAAGATGACGCGGTCGGCTTCGCCGAGGTTGCTGACCAGCTCCAGCACGCGCTTGGCCACGGCCAGGCCGGCGGCATCGGGGACCGGGTGAGCGGCTTCGACCACTTCGATCTTCTGGCAGTTGGCGCCATGGCCGTAACGGGTGACGACCAGGCCGGAGACTTCGCCCTGCCAGCTTTTCTCGACCACTTCGGCCATGGCGGCGGCGGCCTTGCCGGCGCCGATGACGATGACCCGGCCGCTACGGTCGGCGGGCAGGTAGGGTTCGAGGACTTGGCGCGGGTGGGCGGCGGCGATGGCTGTGTCGAACAGCTCGCGGAGAAGTTTTTGCGGATCGACCGACATGGCAGGCTCCCAGTTTATTGTTGTTCTGCACAATCAAGAACGCCCCTGGAACTGCCTCCGTGCAGGCTGAACCAGGGGCGGGTGTTGCTCGGAGTCACCGCTGAGACTGTGGTCGCAGGTTCAGCGGTGTGGGTCTGCAATCCTGGGGGCGCTTTGCGCCCCTTTCGCGACGCAAGGCCGCTCCTACAGGGAATCGCGTACCGCTTGTAGGGGCGGCCTTGTGTCGCGATAGGGCTGCGTAGCAGCCCCCGGATTCAAATTACTTGTCGTCGCGGATCGAGAAGTTGGCCATGTGCTCCAGGCCTTTGATCAGCGCCGAGTGGTCCCAGTTGCCGCCGCCCAGGGCCTGGCAGGTGTTGAACACTTGCTGGGCATTGGAGGTGTTGGGCAGGTTGATGCCCAGTTCCTTGGCGCCTTGCAGGGCCAGGTTGAGGTCCTTCTGGTGCAGGTTGATGCGGAAGCCTGGGTCGAAGGTGCCCTTGATCATGCGCTCGGCATGCACTTCGAGGATCTTCGACGAGGCGAAGCCACCCATCAGCGCTTCACGCACCTTGGCAGGATCGGCACCATTCCTGGCGGCGAACAGCAGGGCTTCGGCCACGGCCTGGATGTTCAGGGCAACGATGATCTGGTTGGCCACCTTGGCGGTCTGGCCGTCGCCGTTGCCACCCACGCGGGTGATGTTCTTGCCCATGGCTTCGAACAGCGGCAGGGTGCGCTCGAAGGCCTTCGGGCAGCCACCGACCATGATGCTCAGGGTGGCGGCCTTGGCACCCACTTCACCACCGGACACCGGGGCGTCCAGGTAGGCAGCGCCAGTGGCCTTGATCTTCTCGGCGAAGGCTTTGGTCGCGGTCGGCGAGATCGAGCTCATGTCGATCACTACCTTGTTCGGGCCCACGCCCTCGGCCACGCCGTTTTCACCGAACAGGACGCTTTCGACCTGTGGGGTGTCCGGCACCATGATGATGATGAACTCGGCTTCCTGGGCCACTTCCTTCGGGTTGGCCAGGGCCACTGCGCCAGCGGCGATCAGGTCCGCTGGGGCGGCGTCGTGGTGGGTGGAAACGAAGATGCTGTGACCTGCCTTTTGCAGGTTCTGCGCCATGGGCTTGCCCATGATGCCGGTGCCGAGGAAACCGATTTTAGCCATGAGAATGTGCCTCTTTGTATTTGTGATATCTCAAGCGAGCCTTGGCCCCCCTGTGGGAGCGGGCTTGCCCGCGAAGCAGACAACTCGGTGGGTGGCACCGGCTTCGCCGGTGTTCGCGGGCATGCCCGCTCCCACAGTGTTCCGCGTTGTTTGTTAAATTGCGTTATGGGTCTTCAGCCAGCCCAGGCCCGCTTCGGTGGTGGTCAGCGGCTTGTACTCCGCGCCCACCCAGCCCTGGTAGCCGATGCGGTCCAGGTGCTCGAACAGGAAGCGGTAGTTGATCTCGCCGGTGCCAGGTTCGTTGCGCCCCGGGTTGTCGGCCAGCTGGATGTGGTTGATCAGCTTCAGGTTGGCTTCCATGGTCCGCGCCAGGTCTCCTTCCATGATCTGCATGTGGTAGATGTCGTACTGCAGGAACAGGTTGTCGCTGCCCACTTCGGCCTGGATTTCCAGGGCCTGTTTGGTGGTGTTCAGGTAGAAGCCGGGGATGTCGCGGGTGTTGATCATTTCCATGACCAGGCGAATCCCGGCGGCTTTCAGCTTGTCGGCGGCGTAGCGCAGGTTCTCCACGAAGGTCTTGCGCACGGTGGCGCAGTCCGGGCCTTGTGGGCGAATGCCGGCCAGGGCGTTGACCTGGGTGTTGCCCAGCACCTTGGCGTATTCGATGGCCTTGTCGACCCCGGCGCGGAACTCCGCGACGCGGTCCGGGTGGCAGGCGATGCCACGCTCGCCTTTGGCCCAGTCGCCGGCCGGCAGGTTGAACAGCACCTGGGTCAGGCCGTTGGCCTCCAGCTGCTGCTTGATCTCGGCGGCGCTGAAGTCATACGGGAAGAGGTATTCGACGCCGCTGAAACCAGCATCGGCGGCAGCCTTGAAGCGGGCCAGGAAGTCCTGTTCGGTGAACAGCATGGACAGGTTGGCAGCGAAGCGAGGCATGGTGTGTCTCCTTGCGGTGAAGGCCCCCGGCGCCCCTGCAACAGGGGCCGGCACGGGGGCGTCAGGCGATCAGTCCAGCAGCGAGATGGCGGTTGGCGCGTCGTTGCCGACCAGGGCCAGGTCTTCGAACTCGTTGACCGCGTTGATCTCGGTGCCCATGGAAATGTTGGTGACGCGCTCGAGAATTACTTCGACCACCACCGGTACGCGGAACTCTTCGGCCATCTTCTGCGCCTTGAGCAGGGCAGGGGCGATGTCTGCCGGCTCGAACACGCGGATGGCCTTGCAGCCCAGGCCCTCGACCACGGCAACGTGGTCGACACCGTAGGTGGCGGCGTCGGTGGCGTTGATGTTCTCGAACGCCAGTTGTACACAGTAATCCATGTCGAAGCCACGCTGCGCCTGACGGATCAGGCCGAGGTAGGCGTTGTTCACCAGCACGTGCACGTACGGCAGGTTGAACTGCGCGCCCACCGCCAGTTCTTCGATCATGAACTGGAAGTCGTAGTCACCCGACAGCGCGACCACCTTGCGTTTCGGGTCGGCCTTGACCACGCCCAGGGCAGCAGGGATGGTCCAGCCCAGCGGGCCGGCCTGGCCGCAGTTGATCCAGTGGCGTGGCTTGTACACGTGCAGGAACTGCGCACCGGCGATCTGCGACAGGCCGATGGTGCTGACGTAGCAGGTGTCCTTGCCGAACACCTGGTTCATCTCTTCGTAAACGCGCTGCGGCTTGACCGGCACGTTGTCGAAGTGGGTCTTGCGCTGCAGGCTGGCCTTGCGCTGCTGGCAGTCTTCCAGCCAGGCCTTGCGGCACTTCAGCTTGCCAGCGGCCTTCCACTCGCGGGCCACTTCGAGGAACACGTCCAGCGCCTTGCCGGCGTCGGAAACGATACCCAGGTCGGGGGTGAACACCCGGCCGATCTGGGTCGGCTCGATGTCGACGTGGATGAACTTGCGGCCTTCGGTGTAGACGTCGACCGAGCCGGTGTGGCGGTTGGCCCAACGGTTACCGATGCCGAACACCAGGTCGGATTTCAGCAGGGTGGCGTTGCCATAGCGGTGCGAGGTCTGCAGGCCGACCATGCCGACCATCTGCGCGTGGTCGTCAGGGATGGTGCCCCAGCCCATCAGGGTCGGGATGACCGGTACGCCGGTCAGTTCGGCGAACTCGACCAGCTTGTCGCTGGCGTCGGCGTTGATGATGCCGCCACCGGCAACCAGCAACGGGCGCTCGGCGTCATTGAGCAGGGCCAGGGCTTTTTCGGCCTGTACGCGGGTGGCGGATGGCTTGTGCACGGGCAGCGGTTCGTAGGCGTCGATGTCGAACTCGATCTCGGCCATCTGCACGTCGAACGGCAGGTCGATCAGTACCGGGCCTGGGCGGCCGGTGCGCATTTCATAGAAGGCTTTCTGGAACGCATAAGGCACCTGGCCCGGTTCCAGAACGGTAGTGGCCCACTTGGTTACCGGCTTGACGATGTTGGTGATGTCGACCGCCTGGAAGTCTTCCTTGTGCAGGCGCGCGCGCGGCGCCTGGCCGGTGATGCAGAGGATCGGGATGGAGTCGGCCGAGGCACTGTACAGGCCGGTGACCATGTCGGTGCCGGCCGGGCCGGAGGTACCGATGCACACGCCGATGTTGCCCGGGTTGGCGCGGGTGTAACCCTCGGCCATGTGCGAGGCACCTTCGACGTGGCGAGCGAGGACGTGATCGATGCCACCGACTTTCTTCAGGGCCGAGTACAACGGGTTGATGGCAGCCCCCGGGATGCCGAACGCGGTATCTACACCTTCACGGCGCATGACCAGAACGGCTGCATCGATTGCTCTCATTTTGCTCATGGTTTGTGCCTCATCGATTTTGTAATTGTATACAACTTGCTTTGCGCCAGAGTGTATTCATGGCTGGCCGCTCAGGTCAACGGGTTTTCGTCGGCAGTGGATGCTTTCGTTCGAGCGCCCAAGAAAACGGGCGTTTGCATCATCGCATACGATCGTTTCAAAATATTGTATACAAAAATGCAACTCGTTGTGTTCTATTGGTCCTATTGTTTTCAACTGCCCTCAGGGCTTCTCACAACAAGAAGAGGACCTTTCCATGAACGCTTTGAACCTGAAAGTCGCGGTCAGCCTGGTGAATGCCGCGCTGGCGGCGGGCCGCAAGATCAATGCTGCACCGCTGACCGTGGCGGTGCTGGACGCCGGCGGCCACCTGCTGGCGCTGCAACGCGAAGACGGTGCCAGCCTGATTCGCCCGCAGGTGGCTACTGGCAAGGCCTGGGGCGCGATTGCGCTGGGCAAGGGGTCGCGCTTGCTGGCGCTGGATGCGCAGCAACGGCCAGCGTTCTTTGCCGCGCTGAACGGCTTGGGTGAACGGCCGGTGGTGCCGGCGCCGGGTGGCGTGCTGGTGCGTGATCAGGACGGCAAGGTGCTGGGGGCGGTGGGGATCAGCGGCGATACCTCGGATATCGACGAGCAGTGTGCGATCAGTGCGATCGAAGAGGTGGGGTTGCGGGCGGATGCCGGGGTAGCAGCCTAGCGCTCTATTACCTGTTCCGGCCTATTCGCGGGCGCGCCCGCTCCCACAGGGCCCCCACAGCCTTCCGAACTGTGGTGATCCTGTGGGAGCGGGCGTGCCCGCGAATGGCCTTTGGGGGCTCAGGCTACTTCGGGCTCACAACCCTTGAGCACCATGCGGATGATGGTTTCGGCCGCCGCGTCATAATCGCTGTCGGCCAGCTTGGCCTTGCCGGTCACCGCCGAAATCTGCCAGTCGAAATCGGCATAGGTCTGGGTCGCTGCCCAGATGCTGAACATCAGGTGATGCGCGTCGACGTGGGCGATCTGCCCGCGGTCGATCCAGCGCTGGATGCACTCGATGTTGTGCCGGGCCTGCTCGTTCAGTTGCGCCACCTGGTTCGGCGACAGGTGCGGGGCGCCGTGCATGATCTCGCTGGCGAACACCTTGGACGCATGCGGCAGGTCGCGCGAAATGCGGATCTTCGAGCGAATGTAGGCACTCAGCACTTCTTTCGGGTCACCGTCGGCGTTGAACGGGGTCGAAGCCTGCATGATCGGCGCGATGATGCTTTCCAGCACCTCGCGATAGAGGTTGTCCTTGGACTTGAAGTAGTAGTACACGTTCGGCTTGGGCAGGCCGGCCTTGGCCGCGATATCGCTGGTCTTGGTGGCGGCGAAGCCCTTGTCGGCGAATTCCTCGCTGGCCGCGCGCAGGATCAGTTCCTTGTTGCGCTCGCGAATGGTGCTCATGGTCAGGGATCTTCCTCGTGTCTGGCCACCTCTAAGAGGGATCGGGCATGGTAGCACCGGGCTCGACGGGGGCTCAAGGCAGCGGCTTTGCGCTAGAATCGGCAGCATTCATTCATGCGGAAGCAGACAAACATGGCAGGAAGCAGTCTACTGGTACTGATCGACGACATCGCCACGGTGCTCGATGACGTCTCGCTGATGACCAAGGTCGCAGCAAAAAAGACCGCAGGTGTGCTGGGCGATGACCTGGCGCTGAACGCCCAGCAGGTCACTGGCGTGCGCGCCGACCGCGAGCTGCCGGTGGTGTGGGCGGTGGCCAAGGGGTCGCTGCTGAACAAGGCCATCCTGGTACCGGCGGCGCTGTTGATCAGTGCGTTCATACCCTGGGCGGTGACCCCGCTGCTGATGCTGGGCGGTGCCTACCTGTGCTTCGAGGGTTTCGAAAAGCTGGCGCACAAGTTCCTGCACAGCAAGGCGGAGGACGAGGCCCAGCACGAGGCGCGCAAGGAGGCGTTGGCGGATGCCAATGTCGACCTGGTGGCCTACGAGAAGAGCAAGATCAAGGGCGCGGTGCGCACCGACTTCATCCTTTCCGCGGAAATCATCGCCATTACCCTGGGCATCGTTGCCGATTCACCGTTGAGCCAGCAGGTCATCGTGCTGGCGGGCATTGCGGTAGTCATGACCATCGGTGTGTACGGGCTGGTGGGCGGCATCGTCAAGCTCGACGACCTCGGGCTGTGGATGACGCGCAAGGCATCCCGCCTGGCCCAGGCAGTGGGTAACGGTATCTTGTGGGCCGCGCCGTACATGATGAAGAGCCTGTCGGTGATCGGCACTGCGGCGATGTTCCTGGTCGGCGGCGGGATCCTGGTGCATGGCATCGCGCCACTGCATCACGCCATCGAGGCGTTCAGCGAGGGGCGTGGCGGGGCGTTGACCATGGCGCTGCTGAACGGCGGCGTCGGGGTTGTGGCTGGTGCGGTGGTGCTGGCCCTGGTAAGCCTGGCAGGAAAGCTGTGGCGGGCGGTTCGGCCTGCCAATTGAAGTGCGTGGCCGGGGCGAAGCCCCGGTTCGCGGGTAAACCCGCTCCTACAGGGTGCGCTGCGCCTGTGGGAACGGGGTTGGCAGCGAATGGGCCGCAACGCGGCCCCGAAGGTTCAACTCAGAAATGAACCTTGAGCAAGAAGCTCATGGTGTTCTGGTCAGTGGTAAAGGCATCGGAATCCTTGATGCCGTACTTGTTCTTCCAGTAGTCGTATTCCACACCTACGTACAACTGCTTCTCACCCAGGTGCAAGGCCTTGCCCAGGTCGTACTTGATCTGCGGGTTGAAGTGCAGGTTGGCCTGGTAGGTGCCGCGACGGTTCTCGTCGTTGTCCACCACCCAGTCCATGAAGCCGTCGATCAGCAGGTCGGAAGAACCGACCGGGATGGTGTACGACCACACCGGGGTAATCTGCCATACGTTGTCGCCAGCGCGGCTGCCATCGGTGGTGCGGTTGTAGAAGTTCAGCTGGAAGTAGTCGAACCCGGGGATGGCCAGGTCGAAGCCGGGGCCGATCAGGTACGACTCGGTGTCACCCTCGCCGAACTCGTAGGTCATCGCCAGCAACACATCCTTGACCGGGCCGAACTCGAGCTTCTGATCGAAGATCTTGCCGAAGGACAGGCGCGGGCTGATCTCGCCATAGTAGGTGTTCGGGCCGTTGCCGGCGTCTTTCTGGCCCTGGTAGAAAATCTTGTCGACGAAGATGAAGTTGTCGCCGTACTTCCAGGCGTCGGCGTGCTCGAAGGTGAGCGTTTGCTGGATCGCCGGGTTGACCTTGAAGTTCTTGCCCCACAGGTAGGTCAGGCTGTTGTTCTGCCATTGCAGCAGGTCGCCGCCAAAGGTGGTGCCGCAGGCCAGCAGGCCGCCGGCGAGGATCAGGCTGTTGATGGTACGCATTGCGAGTTTCGCTCCCTTGATTGATCTGTTGTCAGCGCGTTATCGCGCTTTTTTTGTCTTTCGAGTCAGTTTTTTTCGATAGGCCACAGCTGTTTGGCAAGGGTTGAGCCAACTTTCCCGGGCTGGCAAAACCTTCCTGCTCGACTTCGTTCTGAACGGATGAAAAGGGTCTTTCAGGCTGGCAACACGTTGGCCAACCGCCCGTATTCATTGACTGAGCGGTCAGTAAACGCAGGCAGAATCCGTTCTGCCCTGATCGAGGGGGCGCGCAGATTACTGGCTTGCGCGCCTTGCCTCAAGTGCTCCGTCCTGGAGCGCGACGGACCAAACTTGTGCGTTTGGTCAGTTTTTTAGAAGTGCACCTTGACCAGCGCACTGGTGACGCTCTGGTTGCTGTCGACGTTGCCTTGGCTGTCGATGCCGTACTTGTCCTTCCAGTAGCTGTACTCGATGCCCACGTACAGCTGCTTGGCGCCCAGGCCGAGGGCTTTGCCCAGGTCGTACTTGACCTGCGGGTTGAACTGCAGGTTGGCGTGGTAGGTCCCGCGACGGGTCTGGTCGTTGTCCACCACCCAGTCCATGTAACCGTCGATCAGAATGTCGGACTTGCCCACGGGCACGGTGTAGGACCAGGCCGGGGTGATCTGCCAGACGTTGTCACCGGGGCGGCTGCCTTCGGTGTTACGCAGGTAGAAATTCAGGGTGAAATAGTTGAAGCCGGGGATGGCCAGGTCAAAGCCAGGGCCGATCAGGTAGGCCTCGTTGTCGCCCTCGCCGCGCTCGTAGGTCATGGCGACCAGCACATCCTTGATCGGGCCCAGTTCGAACTTGTGGCCGGTGATCTTGCCCAGCGACAGGCGCGGGCTGAACTCCCCGTAGTAGCTGGTGACGCCTTTGCCGGGGTCGGCCTTGCCGTTGTAGAAGACCTTGTCGACGAACATGAAGGTGTCGCCGTACTTCCATTTGTTGGCGTGCTCGAAGGTGATCGTCTGCTGGATGCGAGGGTTGACCTTGAAGTCCTTGCCATACAGGTAGGTCAGGCTTTCGCCGTGCCACTGCAGCCATTCCCCGGCGTGGGCGGGGAGGGTGGCCAGCAGGCTGCTGCCCAGCAGGAGGGACGAGGTGATGCGTTTCATGTTGTGGTTCCCGGACTTATTGTTTTTGTTGGGTTTTTTTGGCGCGCAGGCGCCCCGGGCGGCCCATTCCGGCGGGCCGACGGTGCAGCGTTTACGACGAGGTCGAGGCAGGGGCGGCAGTGCGCCGCCCCCTGTTGCTCCAGGCGGGTTGCTTCAGTGCTGATGGCAGGCGTTGTGCGCCGCGCGATCGGCACCGCCGAGGATGTTGAACAGCACGTTCAGCACCAGCGCACTGACCGTGGCCATGGCGATGCCACTGTGGGTGATGGGTTCCATCCACTGCGGCATCTGGGCAAAGAACTCCGGGCGTACCACAGGGATCAGCCCGAAGCCGACGCTCACCGCAACCAGCAACTGGTTGCGGCGGTCGCCAATGTCCGCCTCCTGCAAAATCTTGATCCCGGTGGCGGTAACCATGCCGAACATGGCGATGGAGGCGCCGCCCAGTACCGCAGGCGGGATCGAGGCAATCAGCAAGGCCGCCTTGGGCAGCAAGCTGAGCAGGATCAACAGCGCGCCGGCCACCACGGTGACATAGCGGCAACGTACCCCGGTCATCTGCACCAGGCCGATGTTCTGGGCGAACGAGGAGTGGGTGAAGGTGTTGAAGAAGCCGGCGACGAAGGAGGCCCCGGCATCGCACAACAGGCCGCGACGCAGCATGCCTGGGGTCACTTCACGGCCGGTCACCTTGCCCAGCGCCAGGAACATGCCGGTGGACTCGACGAAGATGATCACCACCACCAGGCACATGGACAGGATCGGTGCCAGGCTGAAGGTCGGCATGCCGAAGTGCAGTGGGGTGACCACTTGCAGCCACGGTGCCTGGCCCAGGCCCGACAGGTCGACCATGCCGATGGCACCGGCCAGGATATAGCCCAGGCCCATGCCTACCAGCACCGACACGTTGACCCAGAACCCACGCATGAAGCGGTTGATCAGCAGGATCACCGCCAGCACCAGGCCGGCCACCAACAGGAAGATCGGCGCACCGAAGGTACCAGCCTGCTGGCCGCCGCCGGCCCAGTTGACCGCCACCGGGAACAGTGACAGGCCGATCGAGGTGATCACCGTGCCGGTGACCAGGGGTGGGAAGAACCGTACGACCTTGGACATGAACGGCGCGATCAGCATGCCGAAGAACCCGGCGGCGATGGTCGCGCCGAAGATCCCCTGCAGGCCCACGCCGGGCATGCCGGCCATGGCCACCATGCTGCCGACGGCAGCGAAACTGGCCCCCATCATCACCGGCATGCGGATGCCCACTGGGCCGATACCGAATGACTGGATGATGGTGGCGACACCCGCTACCAGCAGGTCGGCGTTGATCAGGAAAGCGACTTCTTCACGGGACAGCCCGGCGGCCTGGCCAATGATCAGCGGCACGGCGATCGCGCCACCGTACATCAGCAGGACATGTTGCAGGCCAACCAGGATCAGCTGGAGCAGGGGCAAGGGCTCTCGCGGCGGCGCAACAGGGATATACGCCTTGCGTGACTCGGACATGCAGCACCTCGAGTTTTGTTTTTATTCTCGGATCCAAGCGCCGGCACCAAGCGGCAGGCTCTCGCTGAGGAGAGCCTGGGGTTCCCGCCTGGGGCTGACGCTCGATGCTTGCTTGTTGCATCAATCTTCAGGTTCGAGGCCGGGTCTGCCGGCCTCTTCGCGGGTAACCCCGCTCCCACAGGAAGCGGTGTTGCCCCGACAGGGGTGTTTCAGTTGACCGGCGCGCCCTTGGCGATCCAGTCACCGACAAGCTTGCGCTCTTCGGTGGTCATCTGGGTGATGTTGCCCAGCGGCATGATCTGGCTGGCGACCGCTTGCGCCTGGATGCGCGCGGCCTGGGCCTGGATCTGCTGCGGGGTGTCGAACATCACGCCGGCAGGCGCGCTGCTGAACAGTGGGCTGGTCGGCTTGGACGAGTGGCACACGGTGCAGCGTTCCTGGATGACATTGTGGATCTTGTCGAAGCTCTCGCCGCCCGCCTGGGCCGTGGCCTGGGCTGGGGCTTCGGCGGGCGCGGCAGGTGCTGCGGCAGCCTTGGCGGCGTCCTCGGCGCGTTGCTCGGCAGCGGTCTTGCCACCGACCGCGGTCGCCGGCAGCGGCTGGTACTCGATCTTCGCTGCGGCCTGCTCTGGGCTGGTAGGCATCGGCTTGGGGCCGGTCACGTAGGCCAGGCAGATCATCGCCAGGGCACCGACCGGCAGGGTCCAGGCGTACTTGTTGCTGTCATGGCGGGTGTTGAAGTAGTGGCGGATGAGTACCGCGGCTACTGCAATACCGGCCAGGATCAGCCAGTTGTACTGGCTACCGTAGGTGCTCGGGAAGTGGTTGCTGATCATGATGAACAGCACCGGCAGGGTGAAGTAGTTGTTGTGGCGCGAGCGCAGCAGGCCCTTGGCCGGCAGTACCGGGTCGGGCGTCTGGTTGTTCTCGATCGCCGCCACCAACTGGCGCTGGGCCGGCATGATGATGCGGAACACGTTGCCGACCATGATGGTGCCGATGATCGCGCCAGTGTGCAGGTACGCACCACGGCCGCTGAACACCAGGCTGAAGCCCCAGCAGGCGGCGATGATCAGCACGAACAGCACGGCACCGAGCAGCGCTGGCTTCTTGCCCAGGGGCGAGTCGCACAGGAAGTCGTAGATGAACCAGCCGGCGATCAGCGAGCCGATACCGATGGCCACGCCTTCGGCACCGCTCAAGGTGCTGCCAGGGGCCAGCAGGTACAGCGTCGGGTTCCAGTAGAACACCACGCACAGCAGGGCGATACCGGACATCCAGGTGAAGTAGGCTTCCCATTTGAACCAGTGCAGGTTCTCGGGCATTTTCGGTGGTGCGAGCTTGTATTTCTCCAGGTGGTAGATACCACCGCCGTGAATTGCCCAGAGATCACCCGACAACCCATCGCGCGGGTTGCTTCGGTTCAGGTGGTTCTCCAGCCAGACGAAGTAGAACGATGCACCGATCCAGGCTACGCCGGTGATCATGTGAACCCAGCGAATGCTCAGGTTCAGCCATTCGTGAAGGTGTGCTTCCACAGTATGTACCTCTTGCCGGTCACCCGCTCAGGCTGGGCCGTTGCATGACCGACCTTTTCTTATTGGTGGGGATTGAGGATCAGCATCTGTTCCTCGGTGAAGTAATGCTCGTCGCAGTTGTTGCCAGAACCGCTGCGATCAACCACCAGGAAGTCATCCCGCTTTTCGATCGTCAGCACCGGGTGGTGCCAGACGCCGCGATGGTAATTAACGCCCTGCCTGCCATTACTGCGGAAGGCTCGGACCAAGCCTGATACAGGTGCATCGCCAACCGGCGCGACCACGATCAGAAAGGGGTTGCCGAGCAGCGGGATGAAAGCCTGGCTGCCCAGCGGATGGCGTTCCAGCATGCGCACGGTCAGCGGCATGTCCAGCGCGTCGGCGCGGAAGATGCTGATGATCGCCTTGTCTTCAGGCTCGGCGGTTTCCACCGTGGCGAGCTTGTGGAAGCGCATGGTCGAGCCGTTGTTGATCATGAAGTGGTCGCTGCCATCGGTTTCGATCACGTCTCCGAAGGGGGCGAAGGCTTCTTTGCTCAGGGGCTCGATCATCAGGGTGCGCATGCGGATATCTCTTCTATGTTCGTTGTTCTGGTTCAGGTTCAAGCGTTGCCGCGCCGGTTACAGCTGCAGCAGGCGGAACAGCGCGATCAGGTTGATCTGCGCCAGGGCTTCCTTGAATTCGGCATCGGCGTCGTTGTGGATGCGCTTTTCGAAAGCGGCGAGGATCTGGTGCCGGTTGCTGCCTTTTACCGCCATGATGAACGGGAACTGGAATTTGGCCTTGTAGGCGTCGTTCAGCTCGGTGAAACGGGCGAATTCTTCCGCGGTGCACTGGTGGATACCGGCGCCGGCCTGCTCATTGGTGCTCGACTCGGTCAGTTCGCCCTGGATGGCTGCTTTGCCGGCCAAGTCCGGGTGCGCGTTGATCAGCGCCAGCTGCTCGGCGTGGCTGGCGCTGAGCAGGATGTCGCTCATGCGCTGGTGCAGCGCCTCGATCTCGTCCAGTTCAGCCAGCTGGCCCAGGTCGTAGGCTTTTTCCGCAACCCAGGGCGAGTGCTCGTAGATGTCGGCGAAGGCCTTGACGAAGGCTTCACGGTCCAGGGCGGATGGCTTGAGGGTCTTGAAGGCGGTCATCAGGCGTTCTCTTTCTGGTACGGGTGGGTGGTGTGCCAGTGGCGGGCGATGTCCACGCGACGGGCGAACCAGACCTGGTCATGGCTTTTGGCGTAGTCGACGAAGCGCTTCAGCGCGGCCAGGCGCGCCGGGCGCCCGACCAGGCGGCAATGCAGGCCGATCGACAGCATTTTCGGTGCTTCGGCACCTTCGGCGTACAGCACATCGAAGGCATCCTTGAGGTACTGGAAGAACTGCTCGCCGCAGTTGAAGCCTTGTACCTGGGTGAAGCGCATGTCGTTGGTGTCGAGGGTGTAGGGGATCACCAGGTGCGGCTTGCCGGTGGGGTTGTTCGGCTCCCAGTAGGGCAGGTCGTCGTCATAGGTGTCGCTGTCGTAGAGGAAGCCACCTTCCTCCATCACCAGGCGACGGGTGTTCGGGCCGGTGCGGCCGGTGTACCAGCCCAGCGGGCGTTCGCCGGTGATTTCGGTAAGGATGCGGATGGCTTCGAGCATGTGCTCGCGCTCCTGGGCCTCGTCCATGTACTGGTAGTCGATCCAGCGGTAGCCGTGGCTGCAGATCTCATGGCCGGCTTCGACCATGGCACGGATCACGTCGGGGTGGCGCTGGGCGGCCATGGCCACGGCGAAGATGGTCAGCGGTACGCCGCTGTCCTTGAACAGCTTCAGCAGGCGCCACACGCCGGCGCGGCTGCCGTACTCGTAGAGCGATTCCATGCTCATGTTACGCACGCCCTGCAGCGGCTGGGCAGCGACCATTTCGGAGAGGAACGCTTCGGATTCCTTGTCCCCGTGCAGAATGTTGCGTTCGCCGCCTTCCTCGTAGTTGAGGACAAAAGACAGCGCGATGCGAGCGTTGCCCGGCCATTGCGGGTGAGGAGGGTTGTTGCCGTAACCGATCAGGTCGCGAGGATAGTCAGCGCTCACTGCAGTCTTCCTTCTTGTGCGTTTGTGCGGGGGTGGGCGGGCCGCGTCGGGATGTCGCACCACCGGATGGGCTGATTGTATACAACTTCTGAAATCATTTGTAAGCCTGTTTTTCCGCATTTCTTCCCTTTTGTCGCTTGGCAGCGGCCCGGAATTTCATTGCAAGAAACCTGCCTGATTGGTCAGCTTGTGACGTTGTCGTCGGCTCGGAGCCTGAGTTGCCTGTGTATTTGCCAACAAAAGGGAGTGGCTGGACGGGAAACGCCCGGTGAAGCGGATTGGTTCAAAAAATTGTGTACAATCTTTCGTTCAAATGTCTTAATGGTGTCCTTCCCGCGCATCGATGGCCTTTGCCGTGATGCTGGCCGTGTATTTTTTGCCCACAGATTGAACAAGAGGCGACAAGCAATGGGACGTTTGACCACACACGTACTGGATGCCGCGCATGGCTGCCCGGGCAGCTCGATCAAGGTCGAGCTGTACCGTGTCGAAGGCCAGCAGCTGGAGCTGGTGAACACTGCCCTGACCAACAGCGATGGCCGCGTCGACGCGCCGCTGCTGCAGGGTGACGACTACCGCACCGGTGTCTACCAACTGCAGTTCAGTGCCGGCGATTACTACCGCGCCCGCGGCGTGCAGCTGCCGGCCCAGGCGTTCCTGGATGTTGTCGTGCTGCGTTTTGGCATTGACCAGCAGCAAGAGCACTACCACGTGCCACTGCTGATCTCGCCGTACAGCTATTCGACCTATCGTGGAAGCTAGTTGGTCGCTAGAAGAATCTTCGTAGGTCCTTGGCCCGCTCTCACACTGGCGGGCTTTTTTTCGTCTGCTGTTTGTCGCCGGCCAGCCAGTTGCCATCTGATCGCTAGCGCGGGCCCTTGTAGGAGCGGCCTTGTGTCGCGAAAGGGCTGCGCAGCAGCCCCGGCAATTTGTGCATCTGCGCTGCAACCCTGGGGCTGCTGCGCAGCCCTTTCGCGACACAAGGCCGCTCCTACAAAAGCCAGCAGATTGATGCCGGCCAAATAAAGAAAGGGCGCCGAAGCGCCCTTGGTTGCTGCAGCTGGGGTCAGAGGAACACGAACTTGGCAATGAAGATCGCGCACAGCACCCACAGGCTGGCGGAGATTTCCTTGTACTTGCCGGTACCCGCCTTCAGCGCCACGTAGCTGATGAAGCCCAGGGCGATACCATCGGCAACGGAGAAGGTCAGCGGCATCATGATCACCGTGACGATCGCCGGAATGCTGTCGGTAGCTTCGTCCCAATGGATGTGGGCCATGCTGCCCATCATCAGCATCGCCACGTAGATCAGCGCACCGGCAGTCGCGTAGGCGGGAATCATCCCGGCCAGTGGCGCGAAGAACATCGCGGCAATGAACAGCACGCCGACCACCACCGCCGTCAGCCCGGTGCGGCCACCTGCGGCGACGCCGGCAGCACTCTCCACGTAACTGGTCACCGGCGGCACACCGACCACGGCACCGAACACGCTCGAAGCACTGTCGGCCTTCAACGCCCGCGACAGGTTTTCGATGCGCCCGTCCGGCGCCACCAGGTTGGCCCGCTGCGCCACGCCCATCAGGGTGCCGGCCGTGTCGAACATGTGCACGAAGAGGAACGCCAGCACCACGCTGATCATGCTGACGTTGAACACCCCGGCCACATCCATGGCCATCCAGGTCGGGGCCAGGCTCGGCGGCATCGACATTACCCCGCCAAACTTGACCAGGCCCAGGCCCCAGCCCGCCAGGGTGACGCCGATGATGCTGATCAGGATCGCGCCGAACACCCGCTTGTAGCTGAGGATGGCGATCAGCAGGAAGCACAGCGCCGCCAGCAGCGGCCCCGGCTCATGCAGCGAGCCCAGCTTGATCAGGGTGGCGGGGCTGTCGACGATGATGCCTGCCGTCTTCAGGCCGATCAGCCCGAGAAACAATCCGACGCCGGCCCCCATGGCATGGCGCAGGCTGACCGGGATGCTGTTGAGCAACCATTCGCGCACTTTCGACAAGGTCAGGAACATGAACAGCACGCCCGAGACGAACACCGCCCCGAGTGCCGTTTCCCAGTTGTAGCCCATGGTGCCGACCACGGTGTAGGTGAAGAAGGCGTTGAGGCCCATGCCGGGCGCCAGGCCCACTGGCCAGTTGGCATACAGGCCCATCAGCAGGCAGCCCAGTGCGGCGGCGATACAGGTGGCGACGAAGGCGGCGCCGTGGTCGATGCCGGCGTCGGCCATGATGTTGGGGTTGACGAAGATGATGTAGGCCATGGTGATGAAGGTGGTCACCCCGGCGATCAGTTCGGTCCTGACGGTACTGCCGTGTTGCTTGAGTTTGAAAATCCGCTCCAGCCAGCTCGTTTCGAGCGGTGGGGCGAGATCCAGCGTAGGGGCTTCGGATTTGCGGCTTTCCACAGCAGGTACTCCTCAAGTCTTTCTTGTTGTTCTTGGGCCCGGTTCCTGCGCAATGCACTTGGCGGCCCCGCGAGGGAAGGCAGACGTCTGACCGCTTTTTGTTGACTTGCAGGTCAAGAAGTTGCTCGGTGGATTATGCTTTTGTGTACAAAGAATGCAAATAATGTTTTATCTTTTGTGTGCGCAATGTGGCGTACAACGGCTATATAGGTAAAAGGCCACCTGCAGAATCGGCTCAGCCTGTGTACAATGGCGCCATACTTTCCTTCGTGCCTCGAGAGCCCATGAACGAACAGCTGCAACCTCTGAAGAAACCTGCGCGCAACGGCAAGGCCGGCCGCAGTGGTACCCAGGACGACATCGTCTACGCGCATATCTTCGAGGCGATCCTCGAGCAGCGTCTGGCTCCGGGCACCAAGTTGAGCGAGGAAGCGCTGGGCGAGATCTTCGGCGTCAGCCGCACCATCATCCGTCGTGCCTTGTCGCGCCTGGCCCACGAAAGCGTGGTGCTGCTGCGGCCGAACCGTGGCGCAGTGGTGGCCAGCCCCACGGTGGAAGAAGCCCGTCAGGTGTTCTTCTCGCGACGCATGGTCGAGCGGGCCATCACCGAGCTGGCGGTGCAGCACGCCACGCCAGAGCAGCTCAACGAACTGCGGCAGATGGTGCGCGACGAGCGCGACAGCTTTTCCCGCGGTGACCGGGGCGCCGGCATCCGCCTGTCCGGCGAGTTCCACCTCAAGCTGGCAGAGGCTGCCGGTAACGCGCCACTGGTCAGCTTCCAGCGCAGCCTGGTGTCGCAGACCTCGCTGATCATCGCCCAGTACGAAAGCGGCAACCGCTCGCACTGCTCGTATGACGAGCACATGCAACTGATCGATGCCATCGAGGCGCGTGATGCCGAACAGGCCGTGAGCCTGATGATGCACCACATGGACCACATCGACAGCAAGCTCAACCTGGACGAGGAAAGCGCCTCGGACGACCTGCATGCGGTGTTTTCGCACCTGCTGAAAAAGCCCAAGGCAGCCGCCAAAGGTTGATCGTTTGCCGAAATGAACGAAGGGGCCGCTTGCGGCCCCTTTGTATTATCAGCGCTGGTGCACGCAACGCCCGGCGGCGTAGGTTTCGCGCACGGTGCGATCGTCGCCCAGGGTAGTGAGCACGAACAGCGTCTCTTCAATGCTGTTGGACTGCTGGATCCGGTAGTCCAGCAGCGGCGTGGCCTTGTAGTCCAGCACCACGAAGTCGGCATCGTTACCCGGGCGCAGGCTGCCGATGCGGTCGTCCAGGCGCAGCGCCCGGGCGCCGCCGAGGGTGGCCAGGTACAGCGACTTGTACGGGTGCAGGCGCGCGCCCTGCAGCTGCATCACCTTGTACGCTTCGTTGAGGGTGTTGAGCAGCGAGAAGCTGGTGCCGGCGCCGACGTCGGTGCCCAGGCCCACGTTGACCTTGAAGCGCTCGGCCTGCGGCAGGTTGAACAAGCCACTGCCGAGGAACAGGTTGGAGGTGGGGCAGAAGGCCACGGCCGAGCCGGTTTCCGCCAGCCGCTGGCATTCCTCGTCGCACAGGTGCACGCCATGGGCGAACACCGAGCGTTCGCCCAGCAGCTCGAAGTGGTCGTACACGTCGAGGTAGCCCTTCTGCTCGGGGAACAGTGACTTGACCCAATCGATTTCCTTGAGGTTTTCCGACAGGTGCGTGTGCATGTACACGCCCGGGTGCTCCTTGAGCAACTGGCCGGCCAGGGTCAGCTGTTGCGGGGTGCTGGTCGGGGCGAAGCGCGGGGTGACGGCATAGTGCAGGCGGCCCTTGCCATGCCAGCGCTCGATCAGCGCCTTGCTTTCGGCGTAGCCGGACTCGGCGGTGTCGGTCAGGTAGTCCGGCGCGTTGCGGTCCATCATCACCTTGCCGGCGATCAGGCGCAGGTCCAGGCGCTCGGCCTCTTCGAACAGGGCATTGACCGATTCCGGGTGCACGCTGCCGAACACCAGCGCAGTGGTAGTGCCGTTGCGCAGCAGTTCCTTGAGGAAGATCTTCGCGACCTGGTCGGCGTGATCCTTGTCGGCAAACTGCTTTTCGCAAGGGAAGGTGTAGGTATTCAGCCAGTCCAGCAGCTGTTCGCCGTAGGAGCCGATCATGCCGGTCTGCGGGAAGTGGATATGGGTGTCGATGAAGCCTGGGGTGATCAGCGCGTCCTGGTAGTGCTCGACCGGGATGTCGGCATCCAGGCTCGGCAGCAGTTCGCTGGCATGGCCAACGGCGCGGATGAGGCCATCGTCGACCACCAGCAGGCCGTCCTCGAAGTACTCATGGGAGGCCTCCAGGCCCACCTCGGCCGGGTCGGCGATGCTGTGCAGGATGGCGGCACGGTAGGCTTTGCGGGTAACGGTCATAACACACTCGTCAATGGGCTTGGCTGCGCCGGGAGGGCGGCAGCAACTGGGCAATGGGGCCGGCATTGGCCGCAGCGTCGTGCTGGCCGAAGCAGGCGTTGTAGGTGGCGATGATCTCGGCGGCGATGGACACGGCGATTTCGATGGGCAGCTTGCCCTTGACCTCGGCCAGGCCCATCGGGCAACGCATGCGTGCCAGCACGGCCTCGTCGTAGCCGCGCTCGCGCAGGCGGTGTTCGAACTTGACCCGCTTGGTCTTCGAGCCGATCAGGCCGAACCAGGTGAAGTCGTTGCGCTTGAGGATGGCGGCGCTCAGCTCCAGGTCGAGCTGGTGGTTGTGGGTCATGACGATGCAGTAGCAGCCCGCTGGCAGGCTGGCGACTTCGTCGACCGGCTCCTCGCTGACCACCTTGGTTACCCCGTCGGGCACCAGGGCCGGGAATTCCTGCTCGCGCGAATCGATCCAGCGCACCCGGCAGGGCAGCGCGGCGAGCAAGGGTACCAGAGCGCGGCCGACATGGCCCGCGCCGAACACGGCGATTTGCGCCTGCACGGCGGCCATGGGCTCGAACAGCAGCACGGTGACGCCGCCGCAGCACTGGCCCAGGCTGGCGCCGAGGCTGAAGCGCTCCAGGTGCGGGGTGCTGCGCTGCTCCTCGAGCATCTGCCGGGCGATGTGCAGCGCCTTGTATTCCAGGTGGCCACCGCCGATGGTGTCGAACAGGCCGGTGGCGCTGACGACCATTTTCGAGCCAGCGTTGCGCGGGGTCGAGCCGCGCTCCTCGATGATGGTGACCAGCACGCAGGCTTCGCCACGGGATTGGTGGTCGGCGAGGGCGTTGATCCATTGGTGCATGATGCAGATCCTCTCCAGGGCAACGCGGTCCGCTTTGTGTAGGAGCGGCCTTGTGTCGCGAAAGGGCTGCGCAGCAGCCCCAGAAAGCCATGTTGCTGTTCGAATTTTGGGGCCGCTGCGCGGCCCTTTCGCGACACAAGGCCGCTCCTACAAAAAAAGCGGGCCGGCGGCGTTACTGCGGGACGCTTTCCAGTTCCGGCTCGGCAGGTTGCGCCGCAGCCACCACCTTGCGCATCTGCTCGCAACCCCACAACACCCGCTCCGGCGTCGCCGGCGCATCGATGGCGGGCTGCACGCGGTAGTCGGCGATGCTGGCCACGGCGTCCTTGATCGCGCACCAGGCGGCGATGCCGAGCATGAACGGCGGCTCACCCACGGCCTTGGAGTGGAACACGGTGTCCTCCGGGTTCTTGCGGTTTTCCACCAGCTTCACCCGCAGGTCCAGCGGCATGTCGGCCACGGCGGGGATCTTGTAGCTGGCCGGGCCGTTGGTCACCAGCTTGCCCTTGGCGTTCCACACCAGTTCTTCGCTGGTTAGCCAGCCCATGCCCTGGATGAAGCCGCCTTCCACTTGGCCAATGTCGATGGCCGGGTTCAACGAAGCGCCCACGTCATGCAGGATGTCGGCGCGCAGCATCTTGTACTCGCCGGTCAGGGTGTCGACGATCACCTCCACGCAGGCGGCGCCGAAGGCGAAGTAGTAGAACGGCCGGCCACGCGCCTGGTTGCGGTCGTAGTAGATCTTCGGTGTGCGGTAGAAGCCAGTGCTGGACAGCGACACCTGGGCGAAGTAGGCCTGCTGCACCAGTTGCTCGAAGCTGACGATCTGGTCGCGCACGCGCACATGGCCGTTACGGAACTCGACGTCTTCCTCGGTTACCTGGTAGTGCCGCGCGGCGAACTCGGTCAGGCGCTGCTTGAGGATTTCGGCGGCATTCTGCGCAGCCTTGCCGTTCAGGTCGGCGCCACTGGAGGCGGCGGTCGGCGAGGTGTTGGGCACCTTGTCGGTGTTTGTGGCAGTGATCTGGATGCGGCTGAAATCGACCTGGAACACCTGCGCCACCACCTGGGCCACCTTGGTGTTCAGGCCCTGGCCCATCTCGGTGCCGCCATGGTTGAGGTGGATGCTGCCGTCGGTATAGATGTGGATCAGCGCACCGGCCTGGTTGAGGAAGGTGGCGGTGAACGAGATGCCGAACTTCACCGGGGTCAGCGCCAGGCCCTTTTTCAGCACCGGGCTGTTGGCATTGAAGCGGCGGATCGATTCGCGGCGCTCGGTATAGTCGCTGCTGGCTTCCAGTTCGGCGGTCATTTCCTCGAGCATGTTGTGCTCGACGGTCTGGTAGTAGTGGGTGACGTTGCGCTCGCGCTTGCCGTAGTAGTTGGCCTTGCGCACCGCCAGCGGGTCGCGGCCCAGGTGACGGGCGATGTGGTCCATCACCTGCTCGATGGCGACCATCCCCTGCGGGCCGCCAAAGCCGCGGTAGGCGGTGTTGGAGGCGGTGTTGGTCTTGCAGCGGTGGCCGTGCACGGTGGCATCGCCCAGGTAGTAGGCGTTGTCGGAGTGGAACATGGCGCGGTCGACGATCGAGCCGGACAGGTCGGGTGAGTAGCCGCAGTTGCCGGCCAGGTCGAGGTTGATGCCATGCAGGCGGCCGTCGTCATCGAAGCCCACGTCGTACTCGACATAGAAGGGGTGGCGCTTGCCGGTCATGGTCATGTCCTCGACCCTTGGCAGGCGCATCTTGGTCGGTTGCCCGGTCAGGCGCGCAATGACGGCGCACAGGCACGCCGGGCTGGCGGCCTGGGTTTCCTTGCCGCCAAAACCGCCACCCATGCGGCGCATGTCCAGCACCACCTTGTTCATCGGCACGTCGAGCACTTCGGCGACCAGCTTCTGCACTTCGGTAGGGTTCTGCGTGGAGCAGTAGACGATCATGCCGCCATCTTCGGTGGGCATTACCGAGGAGATCTGCGTTTCCAGGTAGAAGTGCTCCTGGCCACCGATGTGCAGGGTGCCCTGGAGGCGGTGCGGGGCGGTGGCCAGGGCGGCAGCGGCGTCGCCACGCTGGTGGGTGTGGCTGTCGAGCACGAAGTGCTTCTTGCGCAGTGCTTCGACCACATCCAGCACTGGCTCCAGGTCTTCGTACTCGACGATCGCGGCCATCGCCGCACGGCGTGCGGTGTCGAGATCGCGCGCGGCCACGGCGAGCACCGGCTGGCCGAAGTACTCGACCTTGTCGATGGCCAGCAACGGGTCGCCGGCCACTACCGGGCCGATGTCCTTGAGGCCGGGGATGTCTTCGTGGGTGATGGCGATGCGCACCCCGTCGAAGGCATAGCAGGGCGTGGTGTCGATGCGCAGGATGCGCGCATGGGCGCGATCGGAGGTGCGCGCGTAGACGTGCAACTGGTTGGGGAATTCCAGCCGATCATCGATGTACACCGCCTCGCCGGACACATGCTTGTCGGCGCTGTCATGCTTGACGCTGCGGCCAACCCCGGTGGTCAGGTCCTGGCTGAACAGTGCGGCCATCTCGGCCTGGCTCTTGGCTACGTGATGGTTAGACATAAGCGGTCACCCGGGTTTCGATGTGCGGCGTTTGCTGTTCGATGAAGTACTTGCGCAGCAGGTTCTGCGCGGTCAGCAGGCGGTATTCCTTGCTGGCGCGGAAGTCGCTGAGCGGGGTGAAGTCTTCGGCCAGGGCCTGGCAGGCACGCTCGACGGCGGCCTGGTTCCACGGCTTGCCGCGCAACGCTGCCTCGCAGGCGCGGGCGCGCTTGGGGATGGCCGCCATGCCGCCGAACGCGATGCGCACGCCGCTGACCACACCGTCTTCGATGCTCAGGTTGAAGGCCCCGCACACCGCGGAGATGTCGTCGTCCAGGCGCTTGGATACCTTGTAGGCGCGGAACGCCCAGTCGCGGGTGGCGCGTGGCACGATGATCTTCTCGATGAACTCGCTGTCCTGGCGGGCAGTGATGCGGTAGTCGATGAAATAGTCTTCCAGGGCCATCACCCGCTGGCGCTCGCCCTGACGCAGGACGATCTGCGCATCCAGGGCAATCAGCAGGGGTGGCGAGTCGCCGATCGGCGAAGCGTTGCCGATATTGCCACCCAAGGTGCCCTGGTTGCGGATCTGCAGCGAGGCGAAGCGGTGCAGCAGGGCGCCGAAGTCGGGGTACTCCTCGTTGAGCGCGCCGTAACAGTCGGTGAGTGGGGTGGCGGCGCCGATTTCCAGATGGCTGTCGGTCTTCTCGATGCGCTTGAGTTCGGCCACGTGGCCGACGTAGATCATCACCGGCAAGGTCTTGTGGAACTGGGTGACTTCCAGGGCCAGGTCGGTACCGCCGGCCAGCAGCCGCGCCTCGGGGTGCGAGCTGTACAGGTCGGCCAGGTCGGCCACGGTCAGCGGCACCAGGCAGCGTTTGTCGCCGCTGTTCAGCTCGCCGGTCTGGGTCGGTGCAATCGCCTTGAGGCGGCTGATGGTCTGGGCCTGCTGGGCATCGAACTGGTCGCGGCCCGGTTGCCGGCAGCTCTGCTCGGCGGCTTCCAGGATCGGCCGGTAGCCGGTGCAGCGGCACAGGTTGCCGGCCAGGGCTTCCTGGGCCTGGTGCAGGTCGGGGCCGTTGCTGTTCTTCTGCAGGGCGAACAGCGACATGACGAAGCCGGGGGTGCAGAAGCCGCACTGCGAACCATGGCAATCGGCCATGGCCTGTTGCACGCTGTGCAGTTGCCCTTGGTGCTTGAGCCCTTCGACGCTGATCAGTTGCTTGCCGTGCAGCGACGATACGAACGTCAGGCATGAGTTGAGGCTGCGGTAGCGCAGGCTGTCGTTGCCCTGGTCGTCCTGGGTCAGTTCACCGACCACCACGGTGCAGGCGCCGCAGTCACCACTGGCGCAGCCCTCCTTGGTGCCAGGTTTGCCCAGGTGCTCGCGCAGGTACTGCAGCACCGTCATGTTCGGGTCCAGGGCATGCTCACTACGCAGCTCCTGGTTGACGAGAAACTGGATCACGGGGATGGCCTCGCAATGGTTTTATTGTTGTTGGGCGGACTCTAAGCAAGAGCTGTCCTGCTGGTCAATAATTTTCTGACTCAAAGGTCAGGAAATTGTACATGTCGCTGCCCAACGGTTCACATTGCCCATATGCCAAGCATAGATCGCGCCGGGCGCGGGGTTGCCTGGCGGGTCAAATAAACCACCTGGCCCCTCTGCGCGATTACCGGGCAAGTGCGCTACAATCCGCTGCTTGTGCCCAGTTCACTGATTTTGAAGGACAACCATGACGTTCAAGGCCCCGGACAGCCTCTCCGAGCAGATTGCCGATTACCTGGCCGAACGCATCATCCGCGGCGAACTGGCGCCAGGCGAGCGTATCCAGGAGCTGAAGGTCACCCAGGCGCTCAACGTCAGCCGTGGCTCGGTGCGCGAAGCGCTGCTGATCCTCGAACGCCGGCACCTGGTGGCGATCCTGCCGCGCCGCGGTGCCCACGTGACCGAACTGGACGAGCGCGGGGTCCGCAGCCTGTGTGCGCTGATGAGCGAGTTCTACATCCTGCTGGGCAATGCGGTCGCGCAAAAATGGCGCACCGATGCCGACCTGCGCCCGTTCCTGGACATCCAGCAGCGCCTGCAACGTGCCCATCAGCAGCTTGATATCAAGGCCTTCGTCGCCGACAGTTTCGCGGTGATGCGCGCGGCCTATCCATTCGCCGACAACCCGTTCCTGCAGGAAACCGTGGAAAACCTGCAGCCGGCCATGAGCCGCGCCTACTACCTGGCACTGGACCAGCGCCAGGCCAGCATGAGCGATTACCTCGACCTGTTCGCCCGCCTGCTCGACGCCGTGGTCGCCCGTGACCTGCCGCGCATTCGCGAGGTGCTGACCGCCTACTGCCAGCGCAGCTGCGAACTGGTGCTGGCGGCGCTGGCCCGAGGCTGACCGATGCGCCTGAAGTGCATTCGCCTGGCCGGGTTCAAGTCGTTCGTCGACCCGACCACGGTCAATTTCCCCAGCAACATGGCGGCCGTGGTCGGCCCCAACGGCTGTGGCAAGTCCAATATCATCGATGCCGTGCGCTGGGTGATGGGCGAGAGTTCGGCAAAGAACCTGCGCGGCGAGTCGATGACCGACGTCATCTTCAACGGCTCCAGTGGCCGCAAGCCGGTCAGCCAGGCCAGCATCGAGCTGGTGTTCGACAACAGCGAAACCACGCTGGTCGGCGAATATGCCGCCTATGCCGAAATCTCGATCCGTCGCAAGGTCACCCGTGACGGGCAGAACAGCTACTACCTCAATGGCACCAAGTGCCGGCGCCGCGACATCACCGACATCTTCCTCGGTACCGGCCTGGGGCCGCGCAGCTACTCGATTATCGAACAGGGCATGATCTCCAAGCTGATCGAGGCCAAGCCGGAGGAACTGCGCAACTTCATCGAGGAAGCGGCCGGCATTTCCAAATACAAGGAACGCCGCCGCGAAACCGAGAACCGCATCCGCCGCACCCAGGAGAACCTGGCGCGCCTGACCGACCTGCGCGAAGAGCTGGAACGCCAGCTGGAGCGCTTGCACCGGCAGGCCCAGGCCGCCGAGAAGTACCGCGAGTACAAAGCCCAGGAACGCCAGCTGAAGGCCCGCCTGTCGGCCTTGCGCTGGCGCGACCTGGACGCCCGCGTGCGCCAGCGCGAGGCAGTGATCGGTGACCAGGACGTGTCCCATGAAGCGTTGGTCGCCGAGCAGCGCAACGCCGATGCCAGTATCGAGCGCCTGCGCGATAGCCATCACGAATTGTCCGAGCGCTTCAACCAGGTGCAGGGCCGCTTCTATTCGGTGGCAGGGGATATCGCCCGGGTCGAGCAGAGCATCCAGCACGGCCAGCAGCGCCTGCGCCAGTTGCAGGACGATTTCAAGGAAGCCGAGCGCACGCGCCTGGAGACCGAATCGCACCTGGGCCACGACCGCACCCTGCTGGCGACCCTGGGCGAAGAGCTGGCCATGCTCGAGCCCGAGCAGGAAATGACCTTGGCCGCTGCCGAAGAAGCCGCCGCTGCCCTTGAAGAGGCCGAACTGGGCATGCACGGCTGGCAGGAGCAGTGGGACAGCTTCAACAGCCGCTCCGCCGAGCCGCGCCGCCAGGCCGAAGTGCAGCAGGCGCGCCTGGTGCAGCTGGAGGCCAGCCTGGAGCGCTTGGCCGAACGCCAGCGCAAGCTGGGCGAGGAGCGCGAGCAGTTGGGCAGCGACCCGCAGGACGCCGCCATGCTGGAATTGTCCGAGCAGTTGGCCAGCAGCGAAATGTTGCTCGAAGAGCTGCAGTTGTCCGAAGAGCAGGTGGTCGAGCGCCTGGAAGGCCTGCGCCAGCAACTGCACCAGGCCACCCAGGCCCAGCAGCAGGCGCAGGGCGACCTGCAGCGCCTGGGCGGCCGCCTGGCATCACTCGAAGCCTTGCAGCAGGCGGCGCTGGAGCCGGGCGCGGGGGCGGCCGACTGGTTGCACGGCCAAGGCCTTGAACAGCAACCCCGCCTGGCTGAAGGGCTGCGCGTGGAGCCGGGCTGGGAGCTGGCCGTGGAAACGGTGCTTGGTGCCGACTTGCAGGCGGTGCTGGTGGACGATTTCAACCGCCTCGATTTTGCCGGCCTGGAGCAGGGCGAGTTGCGTCTGCTGCTGGCCAGCGGCGACAGTCCTTCGCTGCCCGGCAGCTTGCTGGAAAAGGTCTCCGGCGGTATCGACCTGGCGCCCTGGCTGGGCCAGGTGCGGCCCGTCGAAGACCTGGCACAAGCGCTGGCGCAGCGCGCCTCGCTCGGTGAAGGCCAGAGCCTGGTCAGCCGCGATGGCTATTGGGTAGGCCGGCATTTCCTGCGCATACGCCGTGGTGGTGAGGCCGAAGGCGGGGTGCTGGCGCGCGGCCAGGAAATCGAACGCCTCGGCCACGAACAGGCGCAGCAGGAAGCGGCGCTCGAACAACTGGAGCAGCAGTTGCAGGCCCTGCGCGAGCAACAGCTGGGCCTGGAGGAGCAGCGTGAACAGCTGCGCCGCCGCACCCAGGAAGAAAACCGCCTGCACGGTGAGCTGAACGCCAGCCTGTCGGCCGGCCGCGCGCGCGCCGAGCAGGTCGAGCTGCGTCGCCGGCGCCTGCAGGAAGAACTGGCCGAGCTTGAAGAGCAGCGCGCCCTCGAGCACGAACAACTGGGCGAAGCACGCCTGTTGCTGCAGGAAGCCTTGGAGCTGATGGCCCAGGACACCGAGCAGCGCGAGCAGTTGATGGCCCGCCGCGACACCCTGCGCGAAAGCCTCGACCGCGTGCGCCAGGAAGCTCGCCAGCACAAGGACCACGCCCACCAGCTGGCCGTGCGCCTGGGCTCGCTGCGCGCCCAGCACGATTCCACCCGGCAGGCCCTGGAGCGCCTGGAGCAGCAGGCGGCGCGCCTGACCGAGCGCCAGGAGCAATTGAGCCTGAACCTGGAAGAAGGCGCGGCGCCGCTGGAAGAGTTGCGCCTGAAGCTCGAAGCGCTGCTGGAGCAGCGCATGGGCGTCGACGAGGAAATGCGCCTGGCCCGCCTGCACATGGACGAAGCGGACCGTGAGCTGCGCGACGCGGAGAAGCGCCGCACCCAGGCCGAGCAGCAAGCGCAGCTGCTGCGTGGCCAGCTGGAGCAGTTGCGCCTGGAGTGCCAGGGCCTGGACGTGCGGCGCAAGACCCTGCAGGAACAGTTGCTGGCCGATGGTTACGACCTGCAAGGCGTGCTCGCCACCCTCGAGGCCGACGCCACCGAGCAAGGCACTGAACAGGAGCTGGAGCAGCTCGATGCGCGAATCCAGCGCCTGGGGGCGATCAACCTGGCGGCCATCGAAGAGTACCAGCAGCAGTCCGAGCGCAAGCGCTACCTGGATGCCCAGGACGCCGACCTGGTCGAGGCGCTGGAGACCCTGGAAAACGTCATCCGCAAGATCGACAAGGAAACCCGCAACCGCTTCAAGGATACCTTTGATCAGATAAATGCCGGATTACAGGCACTTTTCCCAAAAGTTTTCGGTGGTGGCAGCGCTTATCTGGAACTGACGGGCGAAGATCTACTCGATACAGGGGTAACGATCATGGCGCGGCCACCGGGCAAGAAGAACAGCACCATCCATCTGCTGTCCGGCGGCGAAAAGGCACTGACCGCATTGGCGCTGGTGTTTGCCATCTTCAAGTTGAACCCCGCACCGTTCTGCATGCTCGACGAGGTCGATGCGCCGCTGGACGATGCCAACGTCGGGCGTTATGCCCGCCTGGTCAAGGAAATGAGTGAAAGCGTGCAGTTCATCTACATCACCCATAACAAGATCGCGATGGAAATGGCCGACCAGCTGATGGGCGTGACCATGCATGAACCGGGCTGTTCACGGCTGGTAGCGGTGGATGTGGAGGAGGCCATGGCCATGGTCGATGCCTGATAGGCGGCGACGGGGCATATTCTGAAGCGAAATGCCCCCGCCATGTGCGACAGACGGTGTAAAGTTGTCTTTGGTCGTGCTAGCTTAATGTCACTCGTTTTTTGCGTGGGTAAAAACGCCTGTCAGAACATAGAGTTGGCGCCACGTGTTAAAGGGCTTTGAACCCTTTGTTTTCAAGCATATTTTTATAGAGGCACGGGATTACATGGAAATCGGTCTGCGCGAGTGGCTGATCGTCATCGGCATCATTGTCATTGCCGGGATTCTTTTCGACGGCTGGCGCCGCATGCGCGGCGGCAAAGGCAAGTTGAAATTCCGTCTGGATCGCAGCTATTCCAACCTGCCGGACGAAGAGGGCAATGCCGAAGTGCTTGGCCCGTCGCGGGTGCTGGAAACCCACAAGGAGCCTGAGCTGGACGAAAGCGACCTGCCGTCGCTCAGCGCTTCTGCTCGCGACCGCGAGCGTGAACCCAAGCCGGCCAAGGCCAGCAAGCGCGGCAAGCGTGCCACGGCTGCTGCCGAGGCCCAGCAGGGCGACCTGAACCTGAGCGCCGAACCGCGTGAAGCCGACCTGTTTGCCGACAACGACGAAGACTTTGCCGCACAGAACACCCGCAGCAGCAACCCGGCGCCTGCCAGCAGCAGCGTCAAGGAACTGCCACCGGCCGAGGAAGTGCTGGTGATCAGCGTGATCTCCCGCGACGAGGGTGGCTTCAAGGGCCCGGCCCTGCTGCAGAACATCCTGGAGAGTGGCCTGCGCTTCGGCGAAATGGACATCTTCCACCGGCACGAAAGCATGGCCGGCCACGGCGAAGTGCTGTTCTCCATGGCCAACGCGGTCAAGCCTGGCGTATTCGACCTGGACGATATCGACCACTTCAGCACCCGTGCGGTGAGCTTCTTCCTCGGCCTGCCGGGCCCGCGTCATCCGAAGCAGGCTTTCGATGTGATGGTGGCTGCGGCGCGCAAGCTGGCCCACGAACTGAACGGCGAGCTCAAGGACGACCAGCGCAGCGTGCTGACCGCCCAGACCATCGAGCACTATCGCCAGCGTATCGTCGAATTCGAGCGCCGTGCGCTGACGCAGAAGCGCTGACAGATCCAGACGAAAGAGCAGCCTGAGGGCGTGCTGGGCGGTGCGGGTGTTGCTGTTGCCTGTATCGGCCCCGTCGCTGGCAAGCCAGTTCCCACAGGAGCATCACTGCCTTCCAGGCCTGTGGTGGGCCTGTGGGAGCTGGCTTGCCGGCGGCAGGGCCGGGGCAGGCAATACAAACCAGCCCCCATGCACTACTTCTCAGGCTGCTCTTTTGCTTTGCAAGAGAAGACAACCCCATGACCGCCGAATCCCGTATCCACGAACTCCGTCACCAGCTCGACCAGCACAACTACCGCTACTATGTGCTCGACGAGCCCAGCGTGCCCGACGCCGAATACGACCGCCTGTTCAACGAGCTGAAGGCGCTTGAAGCCGAGCACCCGCACCTGGTGACCCCCGACTCGCCGACCCAGCGCGTCGGCGGCGCGGCCCTGGCTGCGTTCAGCCAGGTGCGCCACGAAGTGCCGATGCTGAGCCTGGGCAACGCCTTCGAAGAAGCCGACCTGCGTGAGTTCGGCCGCCGTGTGGTCGATGGCCTCGACCAGCCCGGTGCAATCGACTACAGCTGCGAGCCCAAGCTCGACGGCCTGGCCGTGAGCCTGCTGTACCGTGATGGCCTGTTGGTGCAGGGCGCCACCCGTGGCGACGGCACTACCGGCGAAGACATCAGCGCCAACGTGCGCACCGTGCGCAACATCCCGCTCAGGCTGCAGGGCGAGGGTTGGCCGGCGGTGCTGGAAGTGCGTGGCGAGGTGTACATGAGCAAGGCCGGTTTCGAGCGGCTCAACGCCGCCCAGGCCGAAGCCGGTGGCAAGACCTTCGCCAACCCGCGCAACGCCGCCGCCGGTAGCCTGCGCCAGCTGGACTCGAAGATCACCGCCAGCCGCCCGCTGGAGTTCTGCTGCTATGGCGTCGGTCAGGTGTCCGCGAGCATCGGCGACAGCCACATCGGCATCCTCGAGCAGCTCAAGGCCTGGGGCTTGCCGATCAGCCGCGAGCTCAAGCACGCTGCCGGCATCGAAGAGTGCCTGGCCTACTACCGCGACATTGGCGAGCGACGCAACAGCCTGCCCTATGAGATCGACGGCGTGGTATTCAAGGTCAACAGCCTGGCGGCTCAGCGTGAGCTGGGCTTCCGCGCCCGTGAACCGCGCTGGGCGATCGCCCACAAGTTCCCCGCCATGGAAGAGCTGACCGAGGTGCTGGACGTCGAATTCCAGGTCGGCCGCACCGGCGCGGTGACCCCGGTGGCCCGCCTGAAGCCGGTCAAGGTGGCGGGCGTGACCGTGTCCAACGCCACCCTGCACAACATGGACGAGATCGCGCGCCTGGGCCTGCGCATTGGTGATACGGTGATTATCCGCCGCGCCGGCGACGTGATCCCGCAGGTGATGCAGGTAGTGCTGGAGCGTCGCCCGGCGGAGGCCCGCCCGGTGCAGGTGCCGAGCGAGTGCCCGGTGTGCGGCTCGCAGGTCGAGCGTACCCGGCTGGTCAAGCGCAGCAAGGGCAAGGAAACCACCAGCGAAGGCGCGGTGTACCGCTGCGTCGGTCGCCTGGCCTGCGCCGCCCAGCTCAAGCAGGCGATCATCCATTACGTGTCGCGCCGCGCCATGGATATCGACGGCCTGGGCGAGAAGAGCGTCGAGCAACTGGTCGACGAAGGCCTGATCGGCTCGCCGGCGGACCTGTACAAGCTGGAGTTCGAGCAGATCGTCGGCCTGGAAGGGTTCGCCGAAGTGTCCAGCCGCAAGCTGCTGGATGCCATCGAAGCCAGCAAGCGCCCGAGCCTGGCGCGCTTTATCTATGCCCTGGGCATTCCGGACGTCGGCGAAGAAACCGCCAAGGTGCTGGCCCGTTCGCTGGGCAGCCTGGCGCGCGTCCAGCAGGCGCTGCCGCAAGTGCTCACCTACCTGCCGGACATCGGTCTGGAGGTGGCTTACGAAATTCACAACTTCTTCGAAGACGAGCATAACCAGAAGGTCATCCAGCAACTGCTCGACAGTGGCATGCAGTTGCAGGACGAAGGCGAGCTGGCTGCCGAATTCGCTGCCAGCACGACCCTGGCGGGCATGATCGCCAAGCTCGACATCGCCTCGGTCGGCCCGACCGGTGCTGAAAAGCTGGTGGCCAGGCTCGACAGCCTGGACAAGATCATCGCCGCCGACGGCATCGACCTGCGCCAAGCCTTGGCGGCCAAGCAGGCTGACGCGGTGCGCGAGTTCTTCAAGGATGAAGCCAACCAGAAACTGGCGCGGGACATCGAGGCGCAGTTGCTGGCGTTCGGCATGCACTGGAGCAATGAGAAGAAGGTCGCCGAAGGCTTGCCACTGGCCGGCCAGACCTGGGTGCTGACCGGCACCCTGGAGCGCATGAGCCGTGACATTGCCAAGGAAAAGCTGGAAAGCCTGGGAGCCAAGGTGGCTGGTTCGGTGTCAGGCAAGACCCACTGCGTGGTGGCGGGGCCAGGGGCGGGCTCCAAGCTGGCCAAGGCCAGCGAACTGGGAGTGAAGGTACTGGACGAAGACGCCTTCGTTGCCTTCCTGGCCGAGCAGGGCATAGCCGTCTGACGCCCTGCGCAATTTCCTTGTAGGAGCGGCCTTGCGTCGCGAAAGGGCCGCAAAGCGGCCCCGGCAATGTTGGCTCGAGACCCACGTCCAGGCTTGCACGGAAGCCCTATCTTGCTCAGGCTCTGTCAGGTGACGCGCCCCGTGAAGGTGCGCGCCAATCCGCGAAGAGGCCCGCCAGGCCTTCTCAATCCGGACAAGTCATTGAGAAATGATGACTTTTTCTCGCCCCAGAGGTTGTATCTGCTCCCAAGACCGGTACAATGGCGCCACTCGCTGCTCAGCGAGCTCTGTAGTGGTGGTCCCATCGGTCCCCCCGCATTGATTACCCGTTAACCTGGTCAGGCCCGGAAGGGAGCAGCCATAGCGGGAACATCGAGTGCCGGGGTGTGGCTGGTGGGGCTGCCTCCATTACGCAAGCCCTTGAATTCTCAAGGCTTTCTCGCTCAAAAATCTCGAAGTGTGACAGCGTTTAGGTACACCTGAGTGGTGCACTGTAAGCGGCATGTTAGCTTGTCTCTGGCTTTTCTCAAATCCACTGGCCAATCCCATCTTCCTCACCTGTTGCTGAGTGGCATTCTGCCGTCTACTGTATATGTGTACATGCAGGGGTGGTAGCTTGCATGTCGTAGCGCACTACCGGCGAAAGCAGTCAGGAGGGGTGGTGAATGAGTTGGGAGCAAAATGTGGCGGACCCAGTGAATGGCATGGCTGAAGAGATCGCTGAGATTAGGAAATTTCAAGCGGCCTGTGAGAGAGATAGGGATCTTGGGACGCTAATGCAGCTCAACGAGAAGCTGATGACTCAGGCCTCAAGCTACACGAACCTAATCATGGTGGCGGGGTATGCGGGGCTCTTTGGGCTATGGTCTACCTTGGTTGAGCGTCTGCCTCAATGGCTTTATGCCCTGTGCGGTCTGCTGGCGTTGCTATCTCTTCTCTTCTTCGTTTCTTGGGAAATTATCAAGATGGTGTGGGGCAGTCTGTACATTAAGCGTACCAACCAGATGATAACAACGATCGCCAGAGGGGCAAATCAGATAGATATGTATCAATCGGCAATGTCCCTCTACAGCGTCAAGGTGCATAAGGTTTGGTTGTGGTTTTTCGTACCAACCGTAGCGTTGGGAATGGGGGCTGGGCTTTTGCTTGTCGGTTACTTCAGTTATGAGGTGTGGTGCTCGGTGAGCTGATATGCACACAGTAGAGCTATAGAAATAGTTGGCGAATGGGGTGACTCTGGGTGGGGTTCATTCGACGTTTATGACAAAGGCGGCCACGACAGAAGCGGGATGCTATCAAAAGCTGCTACTGGGTTAGACGCACCTTGATTGCTGCGGATCATCTTGCAGGCATAGTCGTCGAGGTGAGCAGCCGATTCAAATTCCGCTACAGTTCGCCGCCATCAATGTGCACGGATAGGCATCGACCGCACCGTTTTTTGTAATAGGGTTCGCACCCGAAAAATTCTGCTCCGGGCGGCAAAACGCAGAAAAATACTGCAAACCACTTGGCACAAGGCCTACAGCGAATGCCCACCATTCACTCACAAAGTGCGCACAAGTTATCCACAGGCGCTCGCCTTGCAAAGCCCCAAATACCGCATTATCTTGTATCCCGAACACGAAGAAGGCACTACATATAGTGCTCGTGTCAGCTGCTGACCTCGAATGAGGTAGGAAGTAGTGTCTGCGAGTGATTGCGTTCTAAGTTGTAGGAGACCGAAGCGCAACCACTCGCACCATCCGAAGCCGACAGTAGCTACTGAAAGCGCCCGGGGGGGGCATTGGGCCAAAGTTTGACGACTCCGTCAACAGCTGGCTGCTGGGCGGCAATCCCTCTTAGGGCTGGTAAACCATCCAACCTTAGAGAAACAAATCTTATGAACACCAAGAAATCATCCGCAAACGCCGCCACTCTGGCCTCGGAAACTCTCCGCGACCCAAACGCATCGGCAATCGCAAAAAGCTTAGCAGCATCCGTGCTCTCCCAGTCGTCCTCGACTAAGGAGACGGGCAAGGCCATGGAAGCTAAAGCGTCTCAGGTGCTCCAGTCCGAGAGGTACAGCGACACAACCAAAAGCCTCGCAGGCTCCGTCCTCTCTCAGTCCAATAAGCAACGCTAAGGGGGGCGCGATCATGGCCCTGTACTTCATCGAATACGACCTGCGAAAGCAGCGGAACTACCAAACCTTGTACGACGAATTGGCCAGCTTCAGAGCTGTCCGGGTTCTGGAATCGCTGTGGTGCTTCAACCGTGTCAACACGACCGCCGCTAACCTACGCGATCACTTCAGACGGTTCATTGATAATGACGATGGGATCATGCTCTCGGAGGTATCGAACTGGGCGAGCTGGGGCGCTAAAGGAAACCCGAACAATCTGAAGTAGATGCGATGAGGCGAGCACTAAATCTCAGTGCTCGCTTCGCAACCTGTAACTCCCAGATTGAATTCGAGGTCGAAATGAAAACGCCTACCAATTTGGTGATCCTCCGACTCATCTACAAGCTCTACTACGAAGAGTGAATTAGACTCAGCAAGCTCAATCACCACGACCAGGCAAGCGCCCATGCTTATTCATGCGTTCGACCCAACTGACTTCATGGTCTGCCATAACTTGGCAATCCAGCCCCTCATAATGTCACCGAGCTGCATTGCGTCGGTTGATCAGGGCGTACAAGCGATACACATGCGGGTCGAGGACCTGAGTCTTGAGGCTGTTCGTGAGGGGCAGCTCTACTCAGCTCTCACCCCTCGCGCCCGTGTGTTCCTGCTCGGTTTCATGCTGAGCAGGAGAATGACAATCACCGATGGATACGGCTCGCAGCGAGGATGGAGTTCCGAAGACCTCCTGATTAGGATCTATGGGGCGGAGCTTCAGATGGAGGAAGTGCGGCGGCGTGTTGCTCCGACCGCTCCATCAAGGCTTGGCTGCATTTGGGTCGCTGAAGAAGGGCCTGCTTCCCGTGCAATGCTGAGCAGGATGTTCGGAACCGATCGGCGTATCGTTTCAGTAGCTATCGTTCACTCAATCAACTTGCTCAGAGCTGACGCGAGCCTTTACGACCGATTCGCTGAAACTGGTGACCTGAACGCTGCGGAGCTCTACTGGCAGGGGCACGAGCTTAATGGGCACTGGGAAATTCTTTTGGATGGTGCTATCCGAATCACCAGCGATGATGAGCTTCAGATGCTATTACAGGACTGTCGAGATGCAGGGCACTGCATGCCATCGCCTACGTGAGGCATTCACTAATAGGTAAAAGATGTAGCAGAGCTATCGTCGCTGGCTGAGCTACCTTTCATATCTCAACCAAAATCCAATTGTTGGCTCGATCACATAGCTTGAATGCAGAAACCTCGTGGATACTTGCATCACACGTTGAGCGCGCTCAAATTGGCTAACCTCAGTTAGTAGTAAAGCCAAAACATGAAGCGCCTCTAAACCGGCCTAATGATGTCGCCTCCAATTTGGCGCCATCATAGCTCCTGAAATGCAAACATATTAGGCCGGCTCACCTGCGCTTAGTCCACCTCCGTGAACCGCCGCCGGGTCAGGAACAGTACCGTACCCAGCGGTATGGCCAGGAGCATCAGCAGCTCCAGGTCAAAGCCCAGCACCTGCTGCTGGCCGACTTTGAAAATGCCGACCGAGCCCGTTGCGAGCAACGTTACGCCCAGCCACTTGCGTAGCGGATAGGGTTTCAGGAATTTTACGACGACTGCGCCCGCTACCAGAAGGAGGGCGGCTTGCATGAAGTAAGGCATGTAGAGCACCTCAGGCCCTGATGACCGTCCTCACGGTAGAACGCTGCGGGTCAATCCCTCCATTTCCTTCATCGGTCTCGTACTGCCAAGTCTTTTCGAACTGCATGCGCGTATCCATTCGTGCATAAAAGAGGGGATTTTCCCTAGGCGATCGCTGAGATGCAAACGGTCTTTCTAGAGCTGGCGCCAGCGAACTTCAATTGCATAGACGCTTTTGCTCAGCAATGCCGCTGAAACGTAAGTACTGTTCTCGGTGCGCGGCGTTGACGGTTCTACCCTGGGTGTTTCGAGATAGATGTCGATCTGCCCCGCTGTTTTCCATACCCCGCTGCCGATAACTTCATCAGCCGCTGGAATGTCGGGCATGCCAGGTGATCCGCTTCCGGGCACTGCGCCGCATGCCGCAGGCCCTTGCTCATTGCCTGCAAGCGCCTGATCCGTGCATCCAGCTCGTCGGCCTTGGCAATCAGCAACTGCCGGTCGACCTGCAAGTCCACCAGCATCGCTCCCACTTCATCCAGCGAAAACCCCGCCGCCTGCCCCAGGGCGATCAGTGCCAGGCGGTCTGTCACATCGGCGGCAAACTGCCGGCGCTGGCCACGCCCGGCAAGTGACTTGAGCAAGCCTTTCTTTTCGTAGTAACGCAGTGTCGAGGCGGGTACGCCTGTGCGTCTGGCGACGTCGGCAATGTCCATTTCGGGCCCTTGACTTGAAGTTGACTTCAACTTCTATGCTGCGCGGCGTAGTGACGACCGTCAATCATCGAGGGCTTTTCAATGACGTTTACTGCGATGCTTTCAGCGGCCTTGCCGATTGGTTTGGGTGCCACGCTGGTCATGGACGTGTGGGGGTTGTTGCTGCGGCGCCTGGGTGTTGCCGCGCCGAACTTCGCCATGGTCGGGCGCTGGGCGGGGCATCTGTGGCAAGGGCGTGTGCGCCACGGGGCGATTGCCAGGGCGGAGCCTGTGCGGCACGAACTGATGTGGGGCTGGTTGATTCATTACGCCATCGGGGTGCTGTTCGCGCTGCTGCTGGTAGTGATTGTCGGCGAAGGCTGGTTGCTGGCGCCAACCTTGTGGCCTGCGCTGGCGGTTGGGGTGGGGACGGTGGTGGCGCCGCTGTGCCTCATGCAGCCGGCGATGGGGGCGGGGTTCTTTGCAGCGAAGACACCGACACCTGTGCGTAACTGCTTGAAGAGCCTGGTGACGCATGGTGTGTTCGGGCTGGGCCTGTTCCTCAGCGCAAGCCTGGTTGCGCCTGGGTGAGAGGCTTCAGGTAGACGTGACGTGCTCAAGGTCGGGCTACGGGCATCACCGCCTGGTGGCCCTGCCCGCCATAGCGCTGCACGATCCGCTCGATCTGCCCCGACTGTTTCATGCGCGCCAGCGCCCGCAGCAAGGCCTGGGTCGGTAGCGCCGGATCGTTGCGTACCATGCACCCCAGCTGCTGCTCGTCCAGTACCGTCAGCGCCTGCAGGCGCTGCCCGTCCGGCAGGCCCCGGTTGAACCACTGCAACGACAGCTGGTTGCTGACTGCGTGGCGATAGCGGCCGGCTTGCAGCTTCTGCAATACCAGCAACTGGTTGCGGCTGTCTTCGCGCTGCAAGCGGCCCTGGTCAAGCAACGGCTGCAAGCCCGGGTAGGTGAAACCCAGCACTGTACCGATCGCCTGGGGTGGCAGTTGCTCGGCGGATATCGCCGTGCTGTCGCCCGGGCGACCGACCAGCAGGTCGCGCTGGTTGATCAGTGGGACGCTCCAGATGAAATTCCTTGGTGGGGCATCGAACCACTGGCTGCTGACATAGCAGCGCACATCGATATCGCCATGCTCCATAGCCTCCTGCAGGCGCAGGCGGGCCATGACGTGGTACACAGGGCGCGCGCCCACCTCGCTGGCCAGCGCCTGCGTCAGGTCGTACAGCAGGCCCTCCACTGGCTGGTCGGCTTCGATGCGCACCAGCGGCATGCTCCAGCTCTCGGCCACGGAAAAACGCAGCACCGCCTGTTCGGCGAGACATTGCGAGGTCCACAACAGCAGCAAGGCCAGCAGTCTTGGCAAAGGCATATCCTCCCTGGACAGCACATACAGTTTCTAGCTTAGACGAGCCGCGCGGGGTGCATTTTTGCCCCCGCTCCGCTAGCATTAGCGATCTTCCGCTCGATCAGGCTACGATGGTTTTTCGATGAGTTATCAGGTCCTTGCACGTAAATGGCGTCCGCGCTCGTTCCGCGAAATGGTCGGCCAGGCCCATGTGCTCAAGGCTTTGATCAACGCCCTGGACAACCAGCGCCTGCACCATGCCTACCTGTTCACCGGTACCCGGGGCGTGGGCAAGACCACCATCGCCCGGATCATTGCCAAGTGCCTGAACTGTGAAACCGGCATCACCTCGACGCCATGCGGCACCTGTTCAGTGTGCCGGGAAATCGACGAAGGCCGCTTCGTCGACCTGATCGAGATCGACGCCGCCAGCCGGACCAAGGTCGAGGATACCCGCGAACTGCTCGATAACGTGCAGTACGCCCCAAGCCGTGGGCGCTTCAAGGTCTACCTGATCGACGAAGTGCACATGCTGTCGACCCACTCGTTCAACGCCTTGCTCAAGACGCTGGAAGAGCCGCCGCCCTACGTCAAGTTCATCCTCGCCACCACCGACCCGCAGAAGCTGCCGGCCACCATTCTGTCGCGCTGCCTGCAGTTCTCGCTGAAGAACATGAGCCCGGAGCGGGTGGTCGAACACCTCAGCCACGTACTGACCGCGGAAAACGTGCCATTCGAGACGGATGCCCTGTGGTTGCTGGGCCGCGCCGCCGATGGTTCGATGCGCGATGCGATGAGCCTGACCGACCAGGCCATCGCCTTTGGCGAAGGCAAGGTGCTGGCCGCCGATGTGCGGGCGATGCTCGGCAGCCTTGACCATGGCCAGGTCTATGGCGTGTTGCAGGCACTGCTCGAGGGGGACGCGCGAGCTTTGCTCGAGGCCGTGCGCAACCTGGCCGAACAGGGCCCGGACTGGGCTGGCGTACTGGCCGAGATGCTCAATGTGCTGCACCGCGTAGCCATCGCCCAGGCTTTGCCGGAAGCCGTGGACAACGGCCAGGGCGACCGCGACCGAGTACTGGCGCTGGCCGCGGCATTGCCGGCCGAGGACGTGCAGTTCTATTACCAGATGGGCCTGATCGGTCGCCGTGACCTGCCCCTGGCGCCGGACCCGCGTGGTGGCTTTGAAATGGTCCTGCTGCGCATGCTGGCGTTCCGCCCGGCCGACACCGACGACGCGCCGAAACCGGTGCTAAAGCCAGTGGGGATCAGCCAGGCCACAGCTGATCCTGCAACCCCGGTGGCAGCGCCAGCGGTTGCCGCGGTGCCGCCAGCCGCTGCCGTGCAACCTGCTGCAGCGGTTGCCGCGCCGCAGCAGCAGGCCCCCACGCCGGTGGCGCCAGCACCACAGCCGGTTGATGCACCTGTGCCGCAGGCTGAGCCTGCCGCCGTTGTCGAACCCGAGCTGCAAGCCAAGCCCGAGCCGGAGCCAGCTGCAGTGGCAGAGGTGGTTGACCTGCCGTGGGAGGAGTCGGTACCCGTAGCGTCTGAGTCCATGCCTGCGCCGGCTCCTGCGCCCACGCCCGCGCCCGTACCGATGCCGGCGGCGCCGGCCCACGACGACGAGCCGCCCTTCGATCCGTCGGCCTATGCTGCCGTGGGCATGGACCGCGACGATGAGCCGCCACTGGACGAAGACTATTATGGCGGCGAAAGCGACCCGGTCGGCTTCAGCTACCTGGACGAGCTGGCCGAACACGTCCAGGAAGAGGCCCCCAAGCCGGTCGCCGAGCCGCTGCCAGCGGCCAAGCCGGCGACCGGCCTGGCCCTGCAATGGCTGGAAATGTTCCCCCAGTTGCCTGTCTCCGGGATGACAGGCAACATCGCGGCAAACTGCACGCTGGTGGCCGCCGATGGCGACGACTGGCTGCTGCACCTGGACCCTGGCCAGGGGGCGCTGTTCAACGCCACCCAGCAGCGGCGCCTGAACGAAGCGCTCAACCAGCACCTGGGGCGCGCGCTGAACCTGCGTATCGAGCTGATTCAGCCCGAGCAGGAAACCCCGGCCCAGGCCGCAGCGCGCAAGCGCAGGGAGCGTCAGCACGAGGCCGTGGTGTCGATCGAGCAGGATCCGTTGATCCAGCAGATGATCCAGCTGTTCGGTGCCAAGGTGCGGCAGGATACTATTGAACCTGTAGAGGCCCTGGCCAGTCAGGGCCAGTAACGGATAACCATGCGGCCGGCCGGGTGCCGGGCCGCATCACATGACCCAATCGAGGTATACCCCATGATGAAAGGTGGCATGGCCGGCCTGATGAAGCAGGCCCAGCAGATGCAGGAAAAGATGCAGAAGATGCAGGAAGAGCTGGCCAACGCCGAAGTCACCGGCCAGTCCGGTGGTGGCCTGGTGAGCGTGGTGATGACCGGGCGTCACGATGTGAAGCGCGTCAGCATCGACCAGAGCCTGATGTCGACCGACGCCGACGACAAGGAAGTGCTGGAAGACCTGATTGCCGCTGCACTGAACGACGCCGTGCGCAAGGTCGAGCAGAACAGCCAGGAAAAGATGGGCAGCATGACTGCCGGCATGCAATTGCCGCCGGGCTTCAAGATGCCGTTCTAAGGGCATTGCATTACCAAGAACCGCCGCTCACAACAGCGGCGGTTTTTTTGCGCCTTCTTGCAGCCTGCGCGGTCTTTGTAGGAGCGGCCTTGTGTCGCGATGGGGCGCGAAGCGGCCCCAGGTTCTCAGCTTCGCAGCATGGATTGCCGGGGGCTGCTGCGCAGCCCTTTCGCGACACAAGGCCGCTCCTACAGGGACCGCGCAAGCCTTACGCTGTACGCATGGTTGTTTGACGGCGTTGTCTGCGCTGGGTATAAACCGCCTCTTATTGAATTGTCAGGCCTTTCCCATGAGCTTCAGCCCTCTCATCCGCCAACTGATCGATGCCCTGCGTATTCTCCCGGGTGTCGGCCAGAAAACCGCCCAGCGCATGGCCCTGCAGCTGCTCGAACGTGACCGCAGCGGCGGCCTGCGCCTGGCCCAGGCCTTGACCCAGGCCATGGAAGGGGTAGGGCATTGCCGCCAGTGCCGTACCCTGACCGAGCAGGAGCTGTGCCCGCAGTGCGCCGACCCGCGCCGTGACGATAGCCAGTTGTGCGTGGTCGAGGGGCCGACCGATGTGTACGCGGTGGAGCAGACGGGCTACCGTGGTCGTTACTTCGTGCTCAAGGGCCACCTGTCGCCACTGGACGGCCTGGGCCCGGAGGCGATCGGCATACCGCAACTGATGGCGCGGATCGAGGAGCAGGGCACCTTCACCGAGGTGATCCTGGCGACCAACCCGACCGTGGAAGGGGAGGCAACTGCGCATTACATTGCCCAGCTGCTGAGCGAGAAGGGCCTGGTGGCCTCGCGCATTGCCCATGGCGTGCCGCTGGGTGGGGAGCTGGAGCTGGTCGACGGCGGGACCCTGGCCCATGCCTTCGCCGGGCGGCGGCCGATTTCGCTCTGATTCAGAATTGCCGGGGCCGCTTTGCGGCCCATCGCGACACAAGGCCGCTGCTACAGGAGGTTGCGTTCTGAGCTGCGCCCCAGATGGTGGACAGATGTCCAACATTAGCGGCGCAGCTCATTCCCCTGTTGGAGCGGCCTTGTGTCGCGATGGGCTGCAAAGCAGCCCTGTGGTCTCAGTATTCGCTGAGCGAAAATTCGGTCAGGCAGAACGTCGGCACACCCGCCGCCTGTAGCCGGCGCGACCCGTCCAGTTCCGGCAGGTCGATGATCGCCGCCGCCTCGAACACCTGGGCACCGGTCCGACGCACCAGGTTGGCCGCTGCCAGCAGCGTACCGCCGGTCGCGATCAGGTCATCGAAGATCAGTACCGAATCGCCTTCGCACAGGCTGTCGGCATGCACTTCCAGGAACGCTTCGCCGTACTCGGTCTGGTAGGCCTCGCTGAGCACATCGGCGGGCAGCTTGCCTTGCTTGCGGAACAGGATCAGCGGCTTGTTCAGTTGATGGGCGATGATCGAGCCGATCAGGAAGCCCCGCGCGTCCATGGCGCCGATGTGGCTGAACTCGGCCTCGACATAGCGCTCGATGAACTGGTCGGCGACATAGCGCAGCCCGCGCGGCGATTGGAACAGCGGGGTGATGTCGCGGAAGATCACGCCCGGCTTGGGGAAGTCCACTACCGGGCGGATCAGGGCTTTGAGGTCGAAGGCGTCGCTGTGCATTGGTGCGGGTATCCTGGGAAAACGAATGCCCAAGTATACCTGCTAAACCAGCCCTCAGGCCTCCATCGCACCGCCGGCCAGCGCGCACAGCTGGATCGGGTCGAGGATGTGCACTTCCTTGCCTTCGGCGCGAAGCAGGCCGTTCTGCTGGAAGCGGGTGAACACGCGCGACACGGTTTCCACGGCCAGGCCCAGGTAATTGCCGATTTCGTTGCGCGACATGCTCAGGCGGAACTGGTTGGCCGAATAGCCGCGGGCACGGAAGCGCGCCGACAGGTTGACCAGGAAGGTGGCGATGCGCTCGTCGGCGGTCTTTTTCGACAGCAGCAGCATCATTTGCTGATCATCGCGGATCTCCCGGCTCATGACCCGCATCAGTTGCCGCCGTAGCTGTGGCAACTGCACCGACAGCTCGTCGAGGCGCTCGAAGGGGATTTCGCACACCGAGGTGGTTTCCTGCGCCTGGGCCGACACCGGATAGGCCTCGGTGTCCATGCCCGACAGGCCGACCAGTTCACTGGGCAGGTGGAAGCCGGTGATCTGCTCTTCGCCGCTGTCGCTGAGGCTGAAGGTTTTCAGGGCGCCGGAACGTACCGCGTAGACCGAGCCGAAATTGTCACCCTGGCGGAACAGGAACTCGCCTTTTTTCAGCGGCCGTCCGCGCTTGACGATTTCGTCAAGTGCATCCATGTCTTCCAGATTCAACGACAGGGGCAGGCACAGGGGGGCCAGGCTGCAGTCCTTGCAATGGGCCTGGTTGTGTGGGCGCAGTTTGACTGGCTCGGACATTTTCTTCGATCCTTGTGGGAAAGCACACATAAGACGTAAGGGTAACTCACGGCATAGCTTGTAGGCCAGCGTGCGCTGTCGTGCAGCGAACTGGCCAGGCCCCGGCGGGTGTGCCGGGGCCGTCACTGCGCCCATAGTGTGCCTGGCAAGGAAGCTTGTCCATGCGGTTGAACGACTCGGTTTCAGATCACCCGCGAAAAGCGCTGGCGGTTGTGCAGCCCCAGGTAGGCATCGAACACCATGCACACCGAGCGCGCCAGCAGGCGGCCGGCCGGCAGGATGCGGATGCCCTTGTCGTCCAGGCGGATCAGGCCATCGCGCTGCAAGGTCAGCAGTTCTGGCCAGAGCTCGTTGAAATAGCCACGAAAATCGATGGTGAAGGCCTGTTCGATCGGCTCGAAGTCCAGCTCGAAATGGCAGATCAGCTGCTGGATCACCGCCCGGCGCAAGCGGTCGTCGTCGTTGCAGATCAGCCCGCGCTGGGTGGCCAGCTGGGCGTTGGACAGGCTGTCCTGGTAAGTGTTGAGGTCGCTGCTGTTCTGGCAGTACAGGTCGCCGATCTGGCTGATCGCCGACACGCCCAGGCCGATCAGGTCGCAGTGACCGTGGGTGGTATAGCCCTGGAAGTTGCGCTGCAGGGAGCCTTCTTCCTGGGCGATGGCCAGCTCGTCGTCGGGCAGGGCGAAGTGGTCCATGCCGATGTAGCGATAGCCGGCTGCAGTCAGCTGGTCGATGGTGGCATGCAGCATCTCCAGCTTGGCGGCTGCGCTGGGCAGGTCATTGCTGTCGATGCGCCGCTGCGGCATGAAGCGCTCGGGCAGGTGGGCGTAGTTGAATACCGACAGGCGGTCGGGTTGCAGGCGGATCACTTCTTCGACGGTACGGGCGAAGCCTTCCGGGGTCTGCTTGGGCAGGCCATAGATCAGGTCCAGGTTGATCGAGCGGAACTGCAGGGTGCGCGCGGCTTCGATCAGGGTCCGGGTCTGCTCCAGGCTCTGCAGGCGGTTGACGGCGCGCTGCACGGCCGGGTCGAGGTCCTGCACGCCGAGGCTCACGCGATTGAAGCCCAGTTCGCGCAACAGGCCCATGGTCGACCAGTCGGCCTCGCGGGGGTCGATCTCGATGCCGTAGTCACCGGAGTCGTCGTCCAGCAGGTGGAAATGCTGGCGCAGGGTGGCCATCAGCTGGCGCAGTTCCACATGGCTGAGGAAGGTCGGGGTGCCGCCGCCAAAATGCAGCTGTTCAACCCGTTGCTTGGGGTCGAGATGGCAGGCGATCAGCTGGATTTCCTGTTCCAGGCGCTGCAGGTACGGCGCGGCACGGGCGCGGTCCTTGGTGATGACTTTGTTGCAGGCGCAGTAGTAACAAATGTTTGCACAGAACGGCACGTGCACGTACAGCGACAGCGGGCGCACGGCCCGACGGCTCTCGCGCAGGGCGTGGAGCAGGTCGAACGAGCCCACTTCGCTGTGCAGCTGCACGGCGGTCGGGTAAGAGGTGTAGCGTGGGCCGGCCAGGTCGTAGCGGCGGATCAGGTCGGTATCCCAACGTAGGTCGTCGAGCATGAGGGCGGTCCCCGGAAAGAGCAGCAATGCACCGGAGTCTAGGGTTGTCTGTAGGAAACTGTGTTGATTTGTATCAAGGGGAATCGGCAGCAATCGGGGCGGCTGCAAAGCAGCCCCGCTCAGTGCCCCATCAACCAGTGCTGGTGCGGCCCTGGCAGGGTCCAGAGGCCAAACAACATCACCAGCACCCCGCCAGCCACGCGCACACTGCGTCGTTTCAACAACGTGTTCAGCCGTTCTGCCGCCAACCCGGTGGCCAGCAGCACCGGCCAGGTCCCCACGCCGAAGGCCAGCATCAACGCTGCGCTGTAGCCGGCATTGCCTTGGCTGGCCGCCCACAGCAAGGTGCTGTACACCAGCCCGCACGGCAGCCACCCCCATAGTGCCCCGAGCAGCAATGCGCGCGGCAGGCTGGACACCGGTAGCAAGCGCGATGCCACGGGCTGGATATGCCTCCACAGCCCCCGGCCCAGCGCCTCGATGCGGGTCAGCCCGCTCCACCAACCGGCCAGGTACAGCCCCATGACGATCAACAACAGCGCCGCCACCACCCGCAGCGCCAGGGCCGCGGGGCTGCTGGCCACGGCCCAGCCGGCCAGGCCCAGCAGCAGGCCGGCACAGCCATAGCTGAGCACTCGGCCAAGGTTGTAGGCCAGCAGCAGGCGCAGGCGCCGGCCGCGTTGTTCTGGGGGAATGGCCAGGGTCAGCGCGCCCATCAGGCCGCCACACATGCCCAGGCAGTGGCCACCGCCCAGCAGGCCAAGGATCAGTGCCGAGCCCAGCAGGGGAAGCAGTTCAGGCACGGGGTGGCGGTTCCTTGGCGGGGGCGGCCTGGCTGTCGTCAGGCGTCACGGCCGCCTGGTGGCGCGGGTCCTGGTCGTCGAACAGGATGCTATGGGCAGGGCTTTCGAGGTCGTCGTACTGGCCGCTGTCCACCGCCCAGAAGAAGATGTACACGGCCACGCCAACCAGCAGCAGTGCCGCGGGGATCATGACATAGAGGGCGGGCATGGTGACTTACTCCCAGGCAAGGACGCTTGATGGGTGGGCGCACCCGCTGCCGGCGGCAGGCGGGTCAGGCGCAGGGCATTGAGCACCACCACCAGCGAGCTGAGCGACATGCCGATGGCCGCCCACACCGGGGTGATCCAGCCGAGCGCGGCGAACGGCAACACCAGGCCATTATACAGGGTCGCCCACAACAGGTTCTGCAGGATATTGCGGCGGGTGCGGCGGGCCAGCTCGAAGGCTTGCACCAGCGCCGACAGGCGGTTGGACAGCAACACGGCATCGGCGCTGGTCTTGGCCAGGTCGGTGGCACTGCCCATGGCAATGCTGATGTCGGCGGCGGCCAGCACCGGCACGTCGTTGACCCCATCGCCCAGCATCAGCACCTTGTGCCCGGCGGCCTGCAGCGCTTTCAGCCGGTCCAGTTTGTCGTCCGGGCGCAGGCCGCCGATGGCCTGGTCGATGCCCAGCTGGGCGGCCGCTTCGGCAACCATCGGCGAGCTGTCACCGGAGAGCAGCAGCGTGCGCCAGCCGCGCGCCTTGCAAGCGGCCAGCAGGGCCGGGGCGTCGTCGCGCAGGCGATCGTCCAGGCCGAACCAGGCCAGCGGCCCCTGGCGGTCACCCAGCAGCAGCCACTGGCCGCGCGGCTCCGGCACGGCAGGAGGCTCTGCGCCGCCCAGGGCGCAGACGAAGGTGGCCTGGCCAATGCGCAGGCGCTGGCCGGCCACTTCGCCTTCCAGGCCCAGGCCCGGCACGCTCTGCACCTCGTCAGCCGGGCTGGCGCTGCGGCCGAAGGCGCGCGCGATGGGGTGTTCGGAGCGGTTTTCCAGGGCCGCGGCCAGGGCCAGGCAGCGGTCGGCCGGCAGGTTGCCGAGCGGGCGGATGCTGCGCAAGGTCAGGCGGCCCTCGGTCAGCGTGCCGGTCTTGTCGAAAATCACCGTATCGACCTGGTTCAGGCCTTCCAGCACATGGCCGCGGGTGACCAGCAGGCCAAGCTTGTGCAAGGTGCCGGTGGCAGCGGTCAGGGCCGTGGGCGTGGCCAGCGACAGCGCGCAAGGGCAGGTCGCTACCAGCATGGCCAGCACGATCCAGAACGCTCGCGCCGGGTCCAGGTGCCACCACCACAGGCCGATGGCCACGGCGGCCAGCAACGAGCACAGCAGGAACCACTGCGAGGCGCGGTCGGCGATTTCGGCCAGGCGTGGTTTTTCCGTCTGCGCGCGCTCCAGCAGGCGAACGATGGCCGACAACCGCGAATCGGCACCCAGGGCCTCGACTTGCACGTTCAGGGTGCTTTCGACATTCAGCGTGCCGCCGGTGACGCGATCGCCGGCCCGGCGTGGTTGCGGCAGGTATTCGCCGGTGAGCAACGATTCATCGACACTGGAGCGGCCGTCGACGATGCAGCCGTCGGCGGGGATCACCGCGCCTGGCAACACCTGGACCCGGTCGCCGCACTGCAGTTCGCTGAGCAGGATGCGCTCGCTGTGGCCGTGGGCATCCAGGCGCAGGCATGAAGCCGGCAGCAGGTTGACCAGCTGCGCAGTGGCCGCTGCGGTGCGTTCGCGGGCACGGCGCTCGAGGTAGCGGCCGGTGAGCAGGAACAGGGCGAACATGCCCACGGTATCGAAGTACAGCTCGCCGCCACCGGTGATGGCGGTCCAGATGCCGGCGCCGAAGGCCAGGCCAATGGCCAGCGACACCGAAACGTCCATGGTCAGGTGACGGGTGCGCAGGTCGCGCGCGGCGCCCTTGAAGAACGGCGCGCAGCTGTAGAAGACGATGGGGATGGTGAGAAACAGCGCCACCCACCTGAGGATGGTGTGCAGCTCGGGCGACAGGTCGATGTTGAATTCCGGCCAGGTGGCCATGGTCGCCATCATCGCCTGGAACCACAGCAGCCCGGCCACGCCCAGGCGGCGCAGGGCACTGCGGTTCTCGCGCGCCAGTTGCTCGGCGGCCTGGTCGGGCTGGTAGGGGTGAGCGGCGTAGCCGATCTGGCGCAGCTCGGCGAGCAGGCGCGACAGCGGCAGTTGCTGGTCGTCCCAGTTCAGCAGCAGCCGGTGGTTGGACAGGTTCAGGCGTGCTTCGGCGACACCGGGCAGGTTGCGCAGGTGTTTCTCGATCAGCCAGCCGCAGGCCGCGCAGCTGATGCCTTCGACCAGCAGGGTGGCTTCGGCCAGCCCGCCCTGGTGGCGGACGAAGGCTTGCTGCACGTCGTTGCGATCGTACAGGGCCAGTTCGTCCTGCAGTTGCCGAGGCAAGGCCTCAGGGTTGGCGCTGGTGTCGCTGCGGTGCTGGTAATAGTGTTCCAGGCCCCCGGAGACGATCGACTCGGCCACCGCCTGGCAGCCGGGGCAACAGAACTGCCGGGGCTCGCCCAGCACCACGGTGGTGAAGCGGCTGCCGCCGGTGACGGGCAGGGCACAGTGGTAGCACGGGGTGGGTTGGGTCATAAGGCAAGCACTGCTCAGGCACAAAGGAAACCCTGTGGGAGCGGGCATGCCCGCGAAAGCGTCAGGCCTGAAAACACCTTTGCCTGGGCTGTCGCATCGCGGGCATGCCCGCTCCCACAGGGGTTTGCGGTGTCGCTACTGCTGGTGCTCGGCACCTTGCAAAGCTTCATCACCCAGTTGCAAGGTCACACCATGCTCGACCTTCTCTTCTTCGAACAAGCGCCATACCTGGCCACCTTCGCTACCCAGCAATTCAACGAAACGACGCCCGTCAACCTTGTCCTCCAGCTGCCCCACATAGCGCCCGGCCTCGACCCGGCTCAGCAGCACCTTGCGGTCTTTCTCCGGCTGGGTGGGCGAAATCAGGTTCAGTTCCAGGCTCTGCGGGTCGCTGTTGCCGGCCAGGCGCACATCGACTTCGCCGGTCAGCTCGTCCAGGTGCACGCCGGCCTTCAGGCCCAGCGTCTGTGCCAGCAGTTCACGGTCCAGCGAGCGGTTGATGCCCTTGCCGGCCTCGTAGTAATTGTCGTTGACCAGGTTGTCCGGGTTGCGCACGGCGATGCTGACCATGCTCAGGCTCAGGCACACCGAGGTGGCCAGGATGCCGATGATGATCCAGGGCCAGAGGTGCTTGTACCAGGGGCTGGCGGCGGTGGCAGGCATTGTCGGTTATCTCTCTCAGCGGATCTGTGGGCCGATGAAACGGCTCTTGGCTTCAACCTGGGCGTCGCTGTCATCGGCGCTCTTGAGGATGAAGGTGACTTCGTTGGTGGTCGATGGCAGTTTCTCGGGGGCAATCGACAGTTGCACCGGCAGGCTGACGATATCACCGGCGGCCACGCGGATCTCGCGCTGGCCTTCGAGCCTGAGGTCCGGCAGGCCGGCGGCGTCCAGCACGTAGACGTGGTCGCGCTGGTCCTTGTTCATCACCTTCAGGCTGTACACGTTCTCGATCCGGCCCTGGGCGTTTTCGCGGTAGAGCACGCGGTCCTTGCTGACGTCGAAACCGACCAGCGAGCGGGTGGCGAAGGCGGTGGCCAGGCCGATGATCATCACCACCAGTACCAGCGCGTAGCCGATCAGGCGTGGGCGCAGCAGGTGGGTCTTCTGCCCGGACAGGTTGTGTTCGGTGGTGTAGCTGATCAGCCCGCGCGGGTAGTTCATCTTGTCCATGATGTTGTCGCAGGCATCGATGCAGGCGGCGCAGCCGATGCACTCGATCTGCAGGCCGTCACGGATGTCGATGCCGGTGGGGCAGACCTGCACGCACATGGTGCAGTCGATGCAGTCGCCCAGGCCATGGGCCTTGTAATCGAGGTCCTTCTTGCGCGGGCCACGGGTTTCGCCACGGCGCGGGTCGTAGGACACGATCAGCGTGTCCTTGTCGAACATCACGCTCTGGAAGCGCGCATACGGGCACATGTACACGCACACCTGCTCGCGCAGCCAGCCGGCGTTGCCGTAGGTGGCGAGGGTGAAGAAGCCGACCCAGAAGTAGGCCCAGCCGTCGGCCTGGCCAGTGAAGAACTCGATGGCCAGTTCGCGGATCGGCGAGAAGTAACCGACGAAGGTCATGCCGGTGACGAAACCGATCAGCAGCCACAGGCTGTGCTTGGCGAGCTTGCGCAGGAACTTGTTGCCGCTCATCGGCGCCTTGTCCAGCTTCATGCGCTGGTTGCGGTCGCCCTCGGTGACCTTTTCGCACCACATGAAGATCCACGTCCACACGCTTTGCGGGCAGGTGTAGCCGCACCACACGCGGCCGGCGAACACGGTGATGAAGAACAGGCCGAAGGCGGCGACGATGAGGATGCCCGAGAGCAGGATGAAGTCCTGCGGCCAGATGGTGGCGCCGAAAATGTAGAACTTGCGCTCGGGCAGGTTCCACCACACGGCCTGGTGGCCACCCCAGTTCAGCCAGACGGTACCGAAGTACAGCAGGAACAGCACGGCTCCGCCGACCATGCGCAGGCGCCGGAACAGGCCGGTGAAGGCACGGGTGTAGATCTTTTCCCGGGAGGCGTAGAGGTCGACGGAGTCCTTGCCCTTGCTGGCAGGCGGGGTGACATCATGTACCGGAATCTGCTTGCTCATCATCAAGTCCCACGGCAGTGGAGAAACGCCGCGGCCAGTGCGTGCCGGCCGCAGTCTGGCGCAATCTGCTAGCGCTCTGCGGCCCATGATACGCCGCTGATGGCAGTCTGGGGTCGCACTGCGACCTTTAGTCGCGTTGGGTTCGTGGTGTGAATCGTGTTATGGCGGGTGTCAATTGATCCAGGTCATCTGGTGTTGCTTTTGCTGGCCGCATCGCGGATGAATCCGCTCCTACAGGGACCGCATGTGTGTGTAGGAGCGGATTTATCCGCGAGAGGCCAGGCCTGCCTTACTCGGCCTGCTGGGCCGGTTCGGGCTGCTGCGACAGGCTATACACATAAGCCGCCAGCAAGTGCACCTTGTCGTTACCCTGCAGCTGTTGCTGGGCCGGCATCTGCCCCTGGCGGCCATAGCGGATGGTCTGCTGCAACTGAGCGAAGCTCGAGCCGTAGATGAACGCCTGCGGGTGGGTCAGGTTCGGCGCGCCCATGGCAGGGGTACCTTTGCCTTCCGGCCCGTGGCAGGCCACGCAGTTGGCGGCGAAGATCTTCTGCCCGTTCTCGACATCGGCCTTCGCGCCTTCCGGCAGGCTGCGGCCATCCAGCTTGCTGACCACGAACGCCGCCACGTCAGCCACGCCCTGGTCGCCGATCACCTCGGCCCAGGCCGGCATCACGCCGTGACGGCCGCCCATGATGGTGGTCTTGATGGTGTCCGGCTCGCCGCCCCAGCGCCAGTCGTTGTCGGTCAGGTTGGGGAAACCGAAGGCGCCCTTGGCGTCGGAGCCGTGGCACACCGAGCAGTTGGAGGCGAACAGCCGTGCGCCCATTTTCAGCGCCTGTGGGTCCTTGGCCACCTCCTCGATGGGCATCGCCGCGAACTTGGCGAAGATCGGCCCGAAGCGGGCGTCGGCCTTGGCCATTTCCTTTTCCCACTCGTGCACGCCCGTCCAGCCCGCCTGGCCGTTGGAAAACTCGGTCTGCTTGTCGTTGTCCAGGTACGAGTAGCCCGGCAGCACGCCTTTCCAGTTGCCCAGGCCGGGGTACAGCACCAGGTAGCCCAGGGCGAAGACGATGGTGCCGACGAACAGCCAGAACCACCATTTCGGCAGCGGGTTGTCGTATTCCTCGATGCCATCGAAGGCATGCCCGACGGTTTCGTCGGTGACCTCCTCGCGCTGGCCCTTGCGGGTCGACAGCAGCAGCCAGGTCAGCGAGAAAATGGTGCCCAGGGTCAGGACGGTAACGTACAGACTCCAGAAGGTTGTCATTGTTGTTTGCTCCCAGAAGCTTTTGCTTGCTCGACGTGCCGGCTGGCCTCGGGGTCATCCGCGAAGGGCAGTTGGGTCGCTTCGTCGAAGTCCTTTTTCCGCCGTGGGCTGAACACCCACAGTGCCAGGCCCACGAACGCCACCATCACCACGACGGTGCCCAGGCCGCGAATCATCCCGATATCCATCAGCCTCACCGTTTGCTCTTGATGATGGTGCCAAGACCTTGCAGGTACGCGACGATGGCGTCCATTTCGGTCTTGCCCTTGACCGCGTCGTGGGCCCCGGCGATGTCGGCGTCGGTGTACGGCACGCCGAGGGTGCGCAGCACTTCCATTTTCTTCGCGGTGTCCTTGCCATCGAGCTTGTGCTCGACCAGCCACGGGTAGGACGGCATCTTCGATTCCGGTACCACGTTGCGCGGGTTGTACAGGTGCGCGCGGTGCCAGTCATCCGAGTAGCGGCCACCGACCCGCGCCAGGTCCGGCCCGGTACGCTTGGAACCCCACAGGAACGGGTGGTCCCAGACGCTCTCGCCGGCCACCGAGTAGTGGCCGTAGCGCTCGGTTTCGGCGCGGAACGGGCGGATCATCTGCGAGTGGCAACCTACGCAGCCTTCACGGATGTAGATGTCGCGGCCTTCAAGCTCCAGCGCGGTGCGCGGCTTCATGCCTTCCACGGGTTTGTTGGTGACGTCCTGGAAAAACAGCGGGACGATCTGGGTCAGGCCACCGATACTGACGGCGATGACCATGAAGAAGGCCAGCAGGCCTATGTTCTTCTCGACGGCTTCATGCTTCATCAGTGCGCTCCCACGACGACGATCTTGGCGGCTTCCTCTGCCTGTGCCGGGTTGGCGGCACGGACGGTACGCAGCACGTTGTAGGCCATCAGCAGCATACCGCTGGCGAAGAACGCACCGCCCAGGGCGCGGACGATATAGCCAGGGTGGCTGGCCTGCAGGGCTTCGACGAAGGAGTAGGTGAGGGTGCCGTCATCGTTGATGGCGCGCCACATCAGGCCCTGGGTGATGCCGTTGACCCACATCGAGGCGATGTACAGCACGGTACCGATGGTGGCCAGCCAGAAGTGCGCATTGATCAGGCCGACGCTGTGCATCTGCTCGCGGCCATACAGGCGCGGGATCATGTGGTACACGGCACCGATCGAGATCATCGCCACCCAGCCGAGGGCGCCGGCGTGCACGTGGCCGATGGTCCAGTCGGTGTAGTGCGACAGCGAGTTCACGGTCTTGATGGCCATCATCGGGCCTTCGAAGGTGGACATGCCGTAGAACGCCAGCGACACCACCAGGAAGCGCAGGATCGGGTCGGTGCGCAGTTTGTGCCAGGCGCCGGAGAGGGTCATCATGCCGTTGATCATGCCGCCCCAGCTCGGTGCCAGCAGGATGATCGACATCACCATGCCCAGCGACTGCGCCCAGTCGGGCAGGGCGGTGTAGTGCAGGTGGTGCGGGCCGGCCCAGATGTACAGGGTGATCAGCGCCCAGAAGTGCACGATCGACAGGCGATACGAGTAGATCGGCCGCTCGGCCTGCTTGGGCACGAAGTAGTACATCATGCCGAGGAAGCCGGTGGTGAGGAAGAAGCCCACCGCGTTGTGGCCATACCACCACTGGATCATCGCATCAGTGGCCCCGGAGTAGGCCGAGTACGACTTGAACAGGCTCACCGGCAGCGAGATGTGGTTGACGATGTGCAGCATCGCGGTGACCACGATGAAGGCGCCGTAGAACCAGTTGCCGACATAGATGTGCTTGGTCTTGCGCTTGACGATGGTGCCGAAGAACACCAGCCCGTAGGTGACCCAGACGATGGCCAGGAGGATCGCCAGTGGCCACTCGAGCTCGGCGTATTCCTTGGTGGTGGTGTAGCCCATCGGCAGGGTGATCAGCGCGCCGACGATCACTGCCTGCCAACCCCAGAAGGTGAAGGCGGCCATGCTGTCGGAGATCAGCCGGGTCTGGCAGGTGCGCTGCACCACGTAGTAGCTGGTGCCGAACAGCGCACAGCCCCCGAAGGCGAAGATCACCAGGTTGGTGTGCAGCGGGCGCAGGCGGCCGAAACTGGTCCAGGGCAGGTCCAGGTTCAGTTGCGGCCACACCAGCTGCGAGGCGATGAAGACGCCGAGGCCCATGCCAAGGATCCCCCAGACCACCGTCATGATGGCGAACTGGCGGACGACCTTGTAGTTATAAGCAGTCGGACTGATTGCTGTGCTCATTGCTAAGGTTCCACGGTTTTGATGTTCTTGTTGGTCGAAAATCGGCGCCAGTATTGATAACCACCGGGGTTACCGCAACGCAACTTTGGTACGCCGACCCGTGCCCGAGCCCGTCAACTGATGTCCCGCAGTAATCGGGCCTGATCGATTGTACACAAATAAATATTTGTAATGTGTACCGTTTTTCATATTTTTCTGATCGATCGGTCAGGCTTTTGTCGGGACGGCGACAGGCCATGCGCCGCGTCTGCTCCGGTGCTTTCGCAGCGAAGCCCATTGAGGCAACAAGCTTAGTTCTGTTCGGAGGGGGTGCAAGGGGAGGGGTAGGGCTGGCAGGGCGCCGGGGAACGCAGCTGGAGGGTTTGATTTTTGCGGGGAGGCAGATATCGAGCGCCGCCCGCGCGGCGCATCGCGGATGAATCCGCTCCTACAGCCATGGCAGGCGACCATGGCACAACAGGTTCGGCACGTTGCAACTGTAGGAGCGGATTTATCCGCGATGCGCCGCGCGGGCGGCGCTCGCTCTCACAGGCGCCGAATTTCTTTCGGCGAACTCACTTGGCAGTCACGGTTTCGCCAGCAGCATCCTGCGACAGGCTATACACATAGGCCGCCAGCAGGTGCACCTTGTCGTTGCCCTGGATCTCAGCCTGCGCCGGCATCTGACCCTGGCGACCATAACGAATGGTCTGCTGCAACTGGGCAAAGCTCGAACCATAGATGAACGCCTGCGGGTGGGTCAGGTTTGGCGCGCCCATGGCCGGGGTACCCTGGCCTTCAGGCCCGTGGCAAGCCACGCAATTGGCGGCGAAGATGGCCTTGCCCTTGGCGGTGTCGGCCTTGGCCCCTTCCGGCAGGCTGCGGTGGCCGAGGTCGGTCAGCACGAACGCCGCCACATCCGCCACGCCCTGCTCGCCGATCACTTCGGCCCAGGCCGGCATCACGCCGTGGCGGCCGTTCATGATCGTAGCCTTGATGGTTTCCGCGTCGCCGCCCCAGCGCCAGTCCTGGTCGGTGAGGTTGGGGAAGCCATAGGCACCCTTGGCGTCGGAGCCGTGGCATACCGAGCAGTTGGAGGCGAACAGGCGGCTGCCCATCTTCAGTGCCTGGGGGTCCTTGGCGACTTCTTCCACCGGCATGGCCGCGTACTTGGCGAAGATCGGGCCGAACTTGGCGTCGGCCTTGGCCATTTCCTTCTGCCATTCATTGGCCCCGGTCCAGCCATTTTCATAACCCGGCAGGATGCCCTTCCAATTGCCCAGGCCCGGGTAGAGGATCAGGTAGCCGACCGAGAACACCAGGGTGCCGACGAACAGCCAGAACCACCACTTGGGCAGCGGGTTGTCGTACTCCTCGATGCCGTCGAAGCTGTGGCCCATGGTCTGGTCGGTGGTGCTGTTGCTCTGCCCCTTGCGGGTGCCGAGCAACAGCCAGGTCAGGCCGATCAGGCTGCCGATGGTCAGCACGCTGATGTAGGTACTCCAGAAGGTGGTCATTGCCCATTGCTCCTTACAGCAGGTTCCTGCCCGGCGGCGGGCAGGCGGTCGTCGACGAAGGGCAGCAGCCGCGCTTCGGCGAAATCACGGTCGCGGCGGCGGTTGAATACCCACAGGGTGAGGCCGATGAAGGCAATCATCACCACCAGGGTGCCGAGGCCGCGGATCATGCCGATGTCCATTACCATCGCACTCACCTCTTGTTCTTGATCGCGGTGCCGAGCACCTGCAGGTAGGCGACCAGGGCATCCATCTCGGTCTTGCCCTTGACCGCGTCGCGGGCCCCGACGATGTCGTCGTCGCTGTACGGCACGCCAAGGGTGCGCAGGGTGCGCATCTTGGTGTCGGTGTGGCTGTTGTCGACCGGTTGCGCCACCAGCCACGGATACGACGGCATCTTCGACTCCGGCACCACGTTGCGCGGGTTGTACAGGTGGGCGCGGTGCCAGTCGTCCGAGTAGCGGCCGCCGACCCGCGCCAGATCCGGCCCGGTACGCTTGGAGCCCCACAGGAACGGGTGGTCCCACACGCTTTCACCGGCCACCGAGTAGTGGCCGTAGCGCTCGGTTTCGGCGCGGAACGGGCGGATCATCTGCGAGTGGCAGCCCACGCAGCCTTCGCGGATGTAGATGTCGCGGCCTTCCAGTTGCAGCGCGGTGTAGGGCTTCATGCCTTCCACCGGCTTGTTGGTGACGTCCTGGAAGAACAGCGGGACGATCTGGGTCAGGCCGCCGATACTGACGGCGAACACCATCAGCAGGGCCAGCAGGCCGACGTTTTTCTCGATGACTTCATGTTTCATCAGGCAGGTCTCCTCAAGCCAGCTGGGCGTTCGCAGGGGCGACATCGAGCGCCGGCGAACGCACGGTGCGCCAGGTGTTCCAGGCCATCAGGAACATGCCGCTGAGGAAGATCGCACCGCCGACGAAGCGCACGATGAAACCTGGGTGGCTTGCCACCAGGGTTTCCACGAACGAGTAGGTGAGCGTGCCGTCGCTGTTGACCGCGCGCCACATCAGGCCCTGGGCGATACCGTTGACCCACATCGAGGCGATGTACAGCACGGTGCCGATGGTGGCCAGCCAGAAGTGCGCGTTGATCAGGCCGATGCTGTACATGCGCTCCTTGCCGAACACTTTCGGGATGGTGTGGTACAGGGCACCGATCGAGATCATTGCCACCCAGCCGAGGGCGCCGGCGTGTACGTGGCCGATGGTCCAGTCGGTGTAGTGGGACAGGGCGTTGACCGTCTTGATGGCCATCATCGGGCCTTCGAAGGTGGACATGCCGTAGAACGCCAGCGACACCACCAGGAAGCGCAGGATCGGATCGCTGCGCAGTTTGTGCCAGGCGCCGGAGAGGGTCATCATGCCGTTGATCATGCCGCCCCAGCTCGGTGCCAGCAGGATCAGCGACATCACCATGCCCAGCGACTGTGCCCAGTCGGGCAGGGCGGTGTAGTGCAGGTGGTGCGGGCCGGCCCAGATGTACAGGGTGATCAGCGCCCAGAAGTGCACGATCGACAGGCGATAGGAGTACACCGGGCGTTCGGCCTGCTTGGGCACGTAGTAGTACATCATCCCCAGGAAGCCTGCAGTGAGGAAGAAGCCCACCGCGTTGTGGCCATACCACCACTGCACCATGGCGTCGGTGGCGCCGGCATAGAGCGAGTACGACTTGGTCAGGCTGACTGGCAGTTCCAGGTTGTTGACCACGTGCAGCATCGCCACGGTCAGGATGAAGCCGCCGAAGAACCAGTTACCGACGTAGATGTGCTTGGTGTTGCGCTTCATCAGCGTGCCGAAGAACACGATGGCGTAGCTCACCCAGACGATGGTGATCAGGATGTCGATCGGCCATTCCAGTTCGGCGTATTCCTTGGAGCTGGTGTAGCCCAGCGGCAGGCTGATGGCCGCCAGCAGGATCACCAGTTGCCAGCCCCAGAAGGTGAACGCGGCCAGGCCCGGTGCGAACAGGGTGGTCTGGCAGGTGCGTTGCACCGAATAATAGGAGGTGGCGAACAGCGCGCAGCCGCCGAAGGCGAAGATCACCGCATTGGTATGCAGGGGACGCAGGCGGCCGAAGCTGGTCCAGGGGAGGTCGAAGTTGAGGAAAGGCCAGGCGAGCTGGGCGGCGATGAAGACGCCGAGCCCCATCCCGACGATTCCCCACACCACCGTCATGATGGCGAATTGGCGGACCACCTTGTAGTTATAGGCGGTACTGCTGGTTGTGTTCATGTATGGGTTCCCATCCACGGTTATTTGGCAGGCTTTACAGCGAGGCAAGCATGATTAATGGGCAAAGTGCCGGTATTGACGGGGATCAATGGGCGAAGGTCGGAAATGTCCCAGGCTTGCGCTGCGATCCCCCACAGGTTCACGGCAACGGTGGCTACAAGGGCTGCCTGATCCTGGCCCACGGCGCAGGTGCGCCGATGGATAGCGGGTTCATGGAGGAAATGGCGCAAAGGCTCGCGGCGCTTGGGGTGGCGGTGGTGCGCTTCGAGTTCCCGTACATGGCCGAGCGCAGGGTCGGGGGTGGCAAGCGGCCGCCGAACCCGCAGAAGGTGTTACTCGAATGCTGGCGCGAGGTGTACCGGCAGGTGCGACCTTTGGTCACGGGCCGGTTGGCTGTGGGCGGCAAGTCCATGGGCGGGCGCATGGCCAGCCTGGTGGCCGACGCGTTGGAGGTGGATGCGCTGGTGTGCCTGGGTTACCCGTTCCATGCGGTGGGCAAGCCGGAAAAGCCACGGGTCGAGCACCTGGCCGAACTGCAGACGCCGACGTTGATCGTGCAGGGCGAGCGGGATGCATTGGGCAACCGCGAGACGGTGGCAGGCTATGTGCTGTCGCCGGCCATCGAGGTGAGCTGGCTAGTGGCGGCGGACCATGACCTGAAGCCGCTGAAGGCTTCGGGGTTCAGCCATGAGCAGCACTTGCAGGCGGCGGCTGAGAAGGTTGCGGCATTCCTGAAGGATTAGTGCTGGATTCTTCGCGGGCAAGCCCGCGAAGAGGCCGGGTCAGGCTACCGCTTAGTCGCGGTACTCGCACAGGTAGGCGGTATCCACCTTCACCTGCAGCTGGAACTTGCTGTCGGCCGGCACGTTGAACTTGTCGCCGGCGTTGAAGGTTTCCCAGTTGTCGCTACCCGGCAGTTTCACGGTCAGCGCACCCGATACCACATGCATGATCTCGCGCTTGGCGGTACCGAACTCGTATTCGCCCGGGGCCATCACACCGACAGTGGCCGGGCCTTCTTCGCCAGCGAAGGCGATCGACTTGACGGTGCCGTTGAAGTACTCGTTGACCTTGAACATGGGCGACTCCTGAAAAAGGGATGAAAAAGGGCTGGCCAGTATGCCCAAGCCCACCAGCCCCGTCATCTGCTTTCAGGCGCCATTGGCGGGCAGGGTCAAGGGCAGCAGCCGTGCGGTATTGCGCGCATCTTCCAGGGCCCGGTGCTGCTGCCCGCAAAAGTGCATGCCGGCCAGTTGCAGGGCACCGTTCAGGCCGGTTGGCCGTTGCAGGTGGCGGGCCTTGGCGAAGCGTTGCTTGAGGTTGATGTGCGGCAGGGTCCGCAGCAGGCTGTCCAGCCCGTGCTGTTGCCATTCCTGGTGCAACTGCTGGCGGTCGTAGTCGCCCCAGCTGACCCAGGCCTGAAGCTGCCCACGGTGGTGCCCGAGCCAGCGCTCGAAACTTGCCCACACCTCGTGGAAGGGCGCGGCACTGTCCACGCTGGCCTGGCTGATGTGGGTCAGTTCGCGGCAGAACGGGGTGAGCTGTGGCCGCCGACGGGGTTTCACGAAGCGCTGGAAGTGGTCGACTTCGCGGCCTTCGCGGGTAACCAGGCTCGCGCCGATTTCAATGACTTCCATCTCTGTGACCGGCCACCCACGCACATCGGTGGTGGCTTCCAGGTCGATCACCAACCACTGGCCCATACCAGGCTCCCTTGCAGATCCTGCTAGAGCGTAGCCAAACTCGGGGCATCCGGCACCCCCTGGCAATTTGCCCCCGGGTTTGGCGCAACGACAGCGCAACCGGCAGTTGTGTCCAAGCGGGAAAACGCCTAGCTTAGGCGTACCCAGGCATGAACCGTATGAGTGTCCGTCTTGATTCCAACGCCCGGCCTCAAGGCCTTTTCCACACTGATACTGCTGGCTGTGTTCTGGCTGGCGGCGCCTGCCCGGGCGGCCGATGCCATCGAGGTCAAGGTCGGCGCGGCACACTTCCCGCCTTACACGGTGCGCCCCGAGCAGGGCGCCGACACGGGTTTGCTGCCTCAGCTGGTCGATGCACTGAACCGCGCGCAGCAGCAATACCGTTTTGTCCTGGTGCCTACGTCGATCCAGCGGCGTTTTGGCGATTTCCAGCAAGGCCGTACCGACATGGCCATTTTCGAGAACCCGCAATGGGGCTGGCAGCAGATTGCCCACCAGACCGTGGACATGGGCTTGGAAGATGCCGAAGTCTTCGTCGCCCGCCAGGCCAATGGCCGTGATCAGCATTACTTCGACGACCTGCGCGGCAAGCGCCTGGCGCTGTTCAACGGCTATCACTATGCGTTCGCCGGCTTCAACCCGGACCCGGACTACCTGCGCAAGACCTACAATGCGACCCTGACCTACTCGCATGACAGCAACCTGTTGATGGTGCAGGCCGGGCGTGCCGACATTGCCCTGGTCACGCGGTCCTACCTCAGCGATTTCCTCGCGCGCAACCCGGCCAGCCGCGAGCAGCTGTTGCCTTCGCAACGCATTGACCAGGTCTACCACCATTACGCCTTGCTGCGTCCTGGCGCACCGATCGGCGAGCAGTCGTTCGCGACGCTGCTGCGTGGCCTGCGCGACAGCGGCGAACTGGCGCGGATCTTCGAGCCCTACCGCATCACGCTGGTCCCCACGCGCGACTAAATTCCCGCCAGCTGGCAACGTTTTCAGCAGTGAGCCTTTTTCTTCATTGCCGTGAGCCAAGCCCATGCCGTTCGATGCCGCTTCGCAGCCCCAATCCGCGCCGCGCTGGCGCAGCCTCAGTGCCGAGGAGGGGAGCAACTGGTTGAGCCTGTCCCTCGACGGCCGCCCGTTGCTCCGCGTGCGCCTGGAGGCAGGCGCAACCTTGCAGCTTTATCCCGAACACATCTGTCCGCAGCGCCGCGAGCAGGCGTTATGGGCTGCCTGCTATTGGTTATTGTCCCGCGACAGCACTTGCCAGCGCCTGGCCTGGCACCTGCCAGAGGTGCCCACGCAGGCATTGCTCAGCGGCCTGCTGCTGGCTACCGAGCAACCTGGCCAGTACCTGTGCGAGCGCGCGCTGTTCTGGCAGTTGCCACAGCCCTGGCTGGGCGAGTCGGGCCGTGTGGCGTACCCCCAGCAGATGCAGCTCAGCAACGGCAAGCGCCACCCGCGCCGCGCGCCCAAGCCCCGCGGCGAGGTGTACCGGCGTTTCGATGCGCGCCTGGGCAGTTGGGTGTCGCTGCGCACCCTGGAGGTCGAGGCGGACCTGGAGCGTTTCAACCGCTGGCAGAACAACCCGCGCGTGGAGGCGTTCTGGCAGGAGGGTGGCACGCTGGCGCAGCACCGCGAGTACCTCGGCAAACTCCAGGCCGACCCGCATACCCTGACCTTGATCGGCTGTTTCGACGACGAGCCGTTTGCCTACTTTGAAGCCTATTGGGCCAAGGAAGACCGCATTGCGCCGTTCTACCCGGCCGATGACTACGATCGCGGCATCCACATGCTGGTGGGGGAGGAGCGCCACCGCGGTCCGCACAAGGTGGCCAGCTGGCTATCGGCATTGGTGCACTACCTGTTCCTCGACGACCCGCGTACCCAGCGGGTGGTGGCCGAGCCGCGTGCCGACAACGGCAAGATGATCGGGTACCTGCACGACCAGTGCTTCCACTGCGACAAGGAGTTCGACTTCCCGCACAAACGGGCGGCGCTGATGATTCTGGGTCGGGAGCGGTTTTTCGAGCGCTGCCAGCTGGTCTGAAGTCGCGGGTTGGTTCGTGGGCACTCATGGCCTCATCGCCGGCAAGCTGGCTCCTACATTGGCTACGTCGCGCTTGAGCCGTGCGCAGTTACTGTAGGAACCTGGCTTGCCTGCGATAGGGGGCGCAGCGCCCCCGCTGTCTAGCCTTGTTCAGGCTTGTCGGTTGGCGGTCTTGCGGCAATGTACCAGTGCATCGCGGATCATGAAGTTGACCAGCGTCGGCGACACCCCCAGTTCCTTGGCAATGTCCTTTTGCGGTACCCCGTGCAGGCGGTACATCTCGAACGCATAGCGGGTGCGCTGCGGCAGCTGGTTCAACGCCTCGGCAATGTCATCCAGCGCGGCCAGGTTGATGTGGGTGGCCTCGGGCGAGGCATTCTGCACCACCACATTCAGGCCTTCCTCCTCGCTGCCGGAGTACTTCAACTCCATCGCCTGCTTGCGGTAGTGGTCGATGGCTAGGTTGCGCACGATCTGGAACAGGTAGCTCAGCTGCGCCTTGAACGACGAGGTGATCTGCGGGGCCGCGCTGAGCCGGAAAAAGGCATCCTGCACCACATCTTCGGCGCGCGAGCGGCAGCCGGTGATGCGTGCGGCAATCTTGACCAGGATGCTGCGATTGTCGACGAAGGCCTGCAGTAATGGTGAATCGCACTTACTTGTGGATAGTTGTTCCGCCATGGAAATCACCTTGTCACAGAGGGGAAAGGAGGCTTCCAGCTGTGGGAAGCTTCCTATGACGTGCGACAACCTATTCATAGTGATAATGATTGTCAAATGAGAAATGTAATTATTACGACCTGGTTCTGGTTTCGGGGAGGCATGCCTTGGGAGGTGTGGCGCCTGGGAGATCGCGCGCCGCCCGCGCGGCGCATCGCGGATAAATCCGCTCCTACGTTTGTTTCGGGCCAGTAATGCCTGTGGCAGGTGCGCGCGACCGCCTGGTTCATACGACGCGATATCACGTGATGCGCCAGAGCGCCTTCGCGCAAATCCTCCAGGAATGATTGGCCTGAAACCAATGTAGGAGCGGATTTATCCGCGATGCGCCGCGCGGGCGGCGCGCGATCTCCGAGGCGCCACACCTGCCAAGCCAGACCCCGCTAATTTCTCCCCCTGCCCATACGTTCCCCTGTGTACATCCGGCCGCCGTACGCTGCTCGCCCAGGTTTGCGCAGCAGCCGGCCCGACCCACCCGACACTGGCAGGAACACCCCCATGACGGACGCCTTCGAACTCCCGCTCTCGCTGGTCCAGGCCCTGGCGCAACGCGCCGCACAGACCCCGGAGCGGATCGCCTTGCGCTTTCTCGCCGACGCTCCCGGCGAGCAGGCCGTGCTCAGCTACCGTGAACTCGACCAGCGCGCGCGCACCATCGCCGCTGCGTTGCAGGCGCGGGCCGGTTTCGGCGAGCGTGCGGTGCTGTTGTTCCCCAGTGGGCCGGACTACGTGGCGGCGTTCTTCGGCTGCCTGTATGCCGGCGTGATCGCGGTGCCGGCCTACCCGCCGGAGTCGACGCGCCAGCACCATCAGCAACGCCTGCTGTCGATCATCGGCGACGCCGAACCGCGCCTGCTGCTGACCGTGGCGGCGCTGGAAGGCAGCCTGCAAGGCCTGGAGGCGCTGAGCAGGGCCAACGCCCCTGCGCTGCTGGCGGTCGACCGCCTGGACCCGGCGCTGGCTGCGCACTGGCGCGAACCGGCCCTGAAGGGGGATGACATCGCCTTCCTGCAGTACACTTCCGGCTCCACCGCGCTGCCCAAGGGCGTGCAGGTCAGCCATGGCAACCTGGTGGCCAACGAGCAGTTGATCCGCCGCGGCTTCGGCATCGACCTCAACCCCGACGACGTCATCGTCAGCTGGCTGCCGCTGTACCACGACATGGGCCTGATCGGCGGCCTGCTGCAGCCGATCTTCAGCGGTGTGCCCTGCGTGCTGATGGCGCCGGGCTACTTCCTGGCCCGCCCGCTGCGTTGGCTGCAGGCAATCAGCGATTACGGTGGCACCATCAGCGGTGGCCCCGACTTTGCCTACCGCCTGTGCAGCGAACGGGTCAGCACGGCCGCCCTGGCCGGGCTCGACCTGAGCCGCTGGCGCGTGGCCTATTCCGGCTCCGAGCCGATCCGCCAGGACAGCCTGGCCACTTTCGCCGACAAGTTCCGCGCCTGCGGCTTCGACCCGCAGAGCTTCTTCGCCAGCTACGGCCTGGCCGAAGCGACCCTGTTCGTCAGCGGTAGCCGCCGTGGCCAGGGCATCGCCGCGCTGGAACTGGACGCCGAGGCCTTCGCCGCCAACCGCGCCGAGCCGGGCCAGGGCAGCGTGCTGATGAGCTGCGGCTACCCGCAGCCGGGGCATGCGCTGCGTATTGTCGAGCCGCAACGCCTGCAGGTGCTGGGCGACAACCAGGTCGGCGAGATCTGGGCCAGCGGCCCGAGCATCGCCCGGGGCTACTGGCGCAACCCGCAAGCCAGCGCCCGCACGTTCGTCGAAATGGACGGCCAGACCTGGCTGCGTACCGGCGACCTGGGCTTCATGCGCGAAGGCGAAGTGTTCGTCAGCGGGCGCCTGAAAGACCTGCTGATCGTACGCGGGCAGAACCTCTACCCACAGGACCTGGAAAAAACCCTCGAACGCGAAGTCGAGGTGCTGCGCAAAGGCCGAGTGGCGGTATTTGCCGTCGAGCAGCAGGGTGAGGAGGGCATCGGCGTGGCAGTCGAAGTCAGCCGCAACGTGCAAAAGGCGCTCAAGCCCGACGACCTGATCAAGACCCTGCGCCAGGTCGTCGCCGATGCCTGCCGCCAGGCCCCGGCGGTGGTCCTGCTGCTGAACCCCGGCGCATTGCCGAAGACCTCCAGCGGCAAGCTGCAGCGCTCGGCCTGCCGCACGCGCATGGCCGATGGCAGCCTGGATTGCTATGCCCGGTTCCCTGGGCAGAATCCAGCCGATGCCAGCCCGGCGACCGCTGATGCGCTACAGGCGCGCATCGCCAGCGTATGGTGCGACATCCTCAAGGTGCAGACGGTGGCGGCAGACGACCACTTCCTGCTGCTGGGCGGCAACTCCATTGCTGCCACCCAGGCCACCGCTCGCCTGGCCGACGAGCTGGGCATCTCGCTCAACCTGGCCACCTTGTTCGAGGCGCCCGTGCTGGCCGACTACAGCCAGGCAGTGGCCGCCCTGCTCGCTGCCGACGGCGCCCGAGCCACTGCCATCGCCCCACTGGCGCGCGCCCGGGCATTGCCCCAGTCACTGGCGCAAAACCGCTTGTGGCTGCTGTGGCAGTTGCAGCCGCAGGCGGCGGCCTACAACATTCCGGCTGGCCTGCACTTGCGTGGCGAGCTGGATGAAGCTGCCCTGGAAGCGGCCTTCCAGGCACTGGTGCAGCGCCATGAGTCACTGCGCACCGTGTTCAGCGAAGAACACGGCCAAGCCCTGCAACGCATCCTCCCGTCCGCGCCATTCCACCTGCGCCGCCTGGACCTTGCCGGCCAGCCGCCCGACCAGGTCATCGCCCAGCGCGAGGCAGAAGCCTGCCAGCCCTTCGACCTGACCCTGGGCCCGCTGCTGCGGGTGACCCTGGCGCGCCTCGGTGATGAAGACCATCAGCTGTGGGTGACCCTGCACCACATCGTTGCTGACGGCTGGTCACTGAATATCCTGCTGGAGGAGTTCGCCAGGCTATATGCTGCCCACTGCCAGGGCCTGCAGGCCAACCTGGCGCCGCTGCCCCTCGGCTACGCCGATTACGCCAGCTGGCAACGGCAATGGCTGGCCGCCGGCGAGGCCGAGCGTCAGTTGCACTATTGGCAGGCGCGCCTGGGCGAGGAAGCGCCGGTGCTCGATTTGTGCACCGACCAGCCGCGCACCAGCCAACGCGACCAGCGGGCCGCCCGGTTGCAGGTGCAGGTGCCAGCCGGCCTCGCCGAGGCGCTCAGGGGCTTGGCGCGCGAGCAGCAAGCCAGCCTGTTCATGGTCTTGCTGGCCGGCTGGCAGGCGCTGCTGCACCGCTACAGCGGCCAGGCCGACATCCGCGTCGGTGTGCCCAACGCCAACCGCCCGCGCCTGGAAACCCAGGGCCTGGTCGGTTTCTTCATCAATACCCAGGTGATGCGTGCGCAACTCGATGGCCGCCTGCCGTTCAGCCAGTTGCTGGCCCAGGTGCGCCAAGCCACCCTGGCAGCCCAGGCCAACCAGGACCTGCCGTTCGAGCAACTGGTCGAAGCCATGCCCGAGGCGCGCGAACAAGGCCTGTTCCAGGTCATGTTCAACCACCAGCAACGCGACCTGTCGGCCCTGCGCCGCCTGCCTGGCCTGCTCGTCGAAGAATTGCCGTGGCACAGCCGCGAGGCCAAGTTCGACTTGCAGCTGCACAGCGAAGAAGACCACCAGGGCCGCCTGAGCCTGGCCTTCGACTATGCCGCCGGGCTGTTCGAAGCCACTACCATCGAGCGCCTGGCCGAGCACCTGCTGGCCCTGCTGGAGCAAGTCTGCGCTGCGCCGCAACGGGCCTTGGGCGAGGTGCAACTGCTCGACGAGCCAGGCCGCAGGCAACTGCTGGGTTGGGGCCAGGCACCGGCCGTAGCGCCGCAGCGCCTGCTGGTCGAGCAGCTCAATGATCAGGCGCGCCAGACCCCGCAGCGCACCGCGCTGGTCTGGCAGGGGGGCAGCCTGGACTATGCCGAGCTGCACCAGCAAGCCAACCGCCTGGCCCATTACCTGAGGGACAAGGGGGTTGGCCCCGATACCTGTGTGGCCATTGCCGTCGAGCGCTCGCCGCAACTGTTGGTCGGCCTGCTGGCGATCCTCAAGGCCGGTGGCGCCTATGTGCCGCTGGACGTCGACTACCCGGCCGAGCGCCTGGCCTACATGCTCGCCGACTGCGGCGCCGGCTTGCTGCTGAGCCACAGCGGCCTGCTGGGCAAGCTGCCGCAGGTCGATGGGGTCAGCGCCATCGCCCTCGACCAGCTGCACCTGGACAGCTGGCCCAGCCATGCACCCGGGCTGCACTTGCACGGCGACAACCTGGCATACGTGATCTACACCTCCGGCTCCACCGGCCAGCCCAAGGGCGTAGGCAACACCCACGCGGCATTGGCCGAGCGCCTGCAATGGATGCAGGCCACTTATGCCCTGGACGACAGCGACGTGCTGCTGCAGAAGGCGCCGGTCAGCTTCGACGTTTCGGTGTGGGAGTGCTTCTGGCCGCTGGTCACGGGCTGCAAGCTGGTGCTTGCCGGCCCCGGCGAGCACCGTGACCCGCAGCGTATCGCCGCGTTGGTGCAGGCCCATGGTGTGACCACGTTGCATTTCGTGCCGCCCCTGCTGCAGGTGTTTGTCCAGGAACCGCAGGCACAGGCCTGTACCAGCCTGCGCCGGGTGTTTTCCGGGGGCGAGGCGTTGCCCGCCGCGTTGCGTGACCGCGTGCTGCAGGTGCTGCCACAGGCGCAGTTGCATAACCGGTACGGCCCGACCGAAACCGCCATCAACGTCACCCATTGGCACTGCCAGGCGGCGGATGGCGAGCGTTCGCCGATCGGCCGCCCGTTGGCCAATGTGCTGTGCCGCGTGCTGGACGACGAACTTGAACTCACTGCCCCCGGTGTGCCGGGCGAGCTGTACCTCGGCGGCGCCGGCCTGGCCCGTGGCTACCTGGGCCGCCCGGGCCTTACCGCCGAGCGCTTCGTGCCCCGGGCCGATGGCCATGGCGAACGCCTGTACCGCAGTGGCGACCGTGCCCGCTGGCAGGTGCAGAGCGAGGCCCTGGAGTACCTCGGCCGCCTCGACCAGCAGGTCAAGGTGCGTGGTTTCCGCGTCGAGCCCGAGGAAGTCCAGGCCTGCCTGCTGGCGCAAGCGGGCGTCGCACAGGCGCTGGTGCTGGTGCACCAGGATGCCGTCGGCGCGCAACTGCTCGGCTATTACTGCGGTAGCGCCCAGCCAGCCGAGTTGCTAGCCGTGCTGGCCGACCGGTTGCCGGCCTATATGGTGCCGGCCCAGCTCATCCCGCTGGCGCAGATGCCGCTGGGCCCCAACGGCAAGGTCGCGCGCAAGGCGCTGCCGGCCCCGGTGTGGCAGCAGCATGAGCACGTCGCGCCACACAGCGCGTTGCAGCAGCAGGTCGCGGCCATCTGGTGCGAGGTGCTGAACCTGCCGCGCGTCGGCCTGCAGGACGACTTCTTCGCGCTCGGTGGCCACTCGCTGCTGGCCACCCAGATCGTGTCGCGCACGCGCCAGGCCTGCGATGTCGAGCTGCCGCTCAAGGCCCTGTTCGATGCCAGCGAACTGGGCGCCTTCTGTGCCCAGATCGCCCGTATCCGCGCCGCCGGCGAGCGCAACCTGCAAGGCGAAATCGCCCGCGTCGACCGCCGCCAGGCCGTGCCGCTGTCGTACTCGCAGCAGCGCATGTGGTTCCTCTGGCAGATGCAGCCGGACAGCCCGGCGTACAACGTCGGTGGCATGGCGCGCCTGCGCGGCACCCTGCATGTGGAGGCCTTCGAGCGTGCACTGCAGGCCCTGGTGGTGCGTCATGAAACCTTGCGTACTACCTTCCCGAGCATCGACGGCGTGCCGTACCAGTGCGTGGCGCCAGACGCCAGCCTGCACCTGGACTGGCACGACTTCAGCGCGTTGCCTGAGGCCACCCGCCAGCAACGCCTGCGGCAACTGGCCGACGATCAGGCGCACCAGCCCTTCGACCTGGAGCACGGCCCGCTGCTGCGCGCCTGCCTGGTCAAGGCCGCAGAGCGTGAGCATTGCTTCGTACTGACCCTGCATCACATCGTCACCGAGGGCTGGGCCATGGACATCTTCGCCCGCGAACTGGGCGAGCTGTACGAAGCCTTCGTCGATGACCGCGAATCGCCACTGCCGCCGCTGCCGGTGCAGTACCTGGACTACAGCCTGTGGCAACGGCAATGGCTGGAAAGTGGCGAAGGTGCGCGCCAGCTGGCCTACTGGCGGGCGCGCCTGGGCGATGAGCACCCGGTACTCGCGCTACCCGCCGACCGCCCACGCCCGCCGGTGCAGAGTCACCGTGGCGAACTGTACCGCTTCGAACTGGCCCCGGCGCTGGTCGCCCGCGTGCACGCCTTCAACCGCCAGCGCGGGTTGACCCTGTTCATGACCGTGACCGCCACCCTGGCCGCCTTGCTGCATCGCTACAGCGGCCAGCGCGACCTGCGCATCGGCGCGCCGGTGGCCAACCGCATCCGCCCGGAAAGCGAAGGCCTGATCGGCGCGTTCCTCAATACCCAGGTGCTGCGCTGCGAGGTTGACGGGCAGATGACTGCCCATGCCCTGCTGGAGCAGGTGCGCCAGGCTGCCATCGAGGGCCAGTCGCACCAGGACCTGCCATTCGAGCAGTTGGTGGAAGCCCTGCAGCCACCGCGCAGCAGCGCCTACAACCCGCTGTTCCAGGTGATGTGCAACGTCCAGCGCTGGGCTTTCCAGCAAAGCCGTACGCTGGCCGGCATGCAGGTGGATTACTTGGTCAACGATGCCAGCGCCACCAAGTTCGACCTGTACCTGGAGGTGACCGACCTCGATGGCCGCCTCAACTGCTGCCTGACCTACAGCCGCGACCTGTTCGACGAGCCGCGCATCGCCCGCATGGCCGAGCACTGGCAGCAGCTGCTGGGCGGCCTGCTGGACGACCCGCAACAGCGCCTGTGCGAGCTGCCGATGCTGGTCAGCGCCGAGCAGCAGGTGCTGGCGGGCCAGTTGCCCGGCGAGCATGCGAACCTCGACCAGACCTTGCATGGCCTGTTCGCCGCCCAGGCAGCGCGCACCCCGCACGCCGCTGCGCTGACCTTCGCCGGCCAGCACCTCACCTATGCCGAGCTCGACCAGCAAGCCAACCGCCTGGCCCGCGCCCTGCGCGAGCGTGGAGTGGGCCCGCAGGTGCGCGTGGGCCTGGCGCTGGAGCGCTCGCTGCACATGGTGGTCGGCTTGCTGGCCATCCTCAAGGCCGGTGGCGCCTACGTGCCGCTCGACCCCGAGTACCCGCTGGACCGCCTGCGCTACATGATCGAAGACAGCCGCATCGGCCTGCTGCTGAGCCAGCGCGCGCTGCTGCAAAGCCTTGGCGAGCTGCCCGAAGGGGTGGTGTGCTGGAGCCTGGAAGACGACTCCGCCAGCCTGTCGGCCTACAGCGCTGCGCCGCTGGACAACCGCAACCTGGCGCAGCACCCGGCCTACCTGATCTATACCTCCGGCTCCACCGGCAAGCCCAAGGGGGTCGTCGTCAGCCACGGCGAATTTGCCATGCATTGCCAGGCGGTGATCTCGGCATTTGGCATGCGCAGCGACGACTGCGAGCTGCATTTCTACTCGATCAACTTTGATGCCGCCAGTGAACGCCTGTGGGTGCCACTGCTGTGCGGCGCCCGTGTGGTGTTGCGCGCCCAGGGCCAGTGGGCGGCAGAGGATATCTGCCAGCTGGTACGCGAGCAGCAGGTCAGCATCCTCGGCTTCACGCCCAGCTACGGCAGCCAGTTGGCGCAGTACCTGGCCGGGCAGGACGAGCAGTTGCCGGTACGCCTGGTGATCACCGGTGGCGAAGCGCTGAGCGGCGAGCACCTGCAGCGCATCCGCCAGGCGTTTGCGCCGCAGCAGCTGTTCAACGCCTATGGCCCGACCGAAACGGTGGTCATGCCGTTGGCCTGCCTGGCACCGCACACGCTGCCGGCGGAGCTTGGCAGCGTGCCGATCGGCCGTGTCGTCGGTAGCCGCACGGCCTACATCCTTGACGAAAACCTTGCCCTGTTGCCGCAAGGTGGCATCGGTGAACTGTATGTTGGCGGTGCCGGCCTGGCCCAGGGTTACCACGACCGCCCGGGCCTCAGTGCCGAGCGCTTCGTCGCCGACCCGTTCAGTGCCGCCGGCGGGCGCCTGTACCGTACCGGTGACCTGGTGCGCCTGGGCAGCGATGGCCTGGTCGAGTACCTTGGCCGTGCCGACCAGCAGGTGAAGCTTCGCGGCTTCCGCATCGAACTCGGGGAAATCGAAAGCTGCCTGCAGGCGCATGCCGAGGTCGACCAGGCCGTGGTGCTGGCGCTCGACCTGCCGGGTGGCAAGCAACTGGTGGGGTACCTGGAGTGCCGGCAGGCGGCTGCCGACAGTGCGGCCCAGGGCCGGCTGCGTGAAGCGGTGAAGACCCATGCCCGGCGGCACCTGCCGGACTACATGGTGCCCGCCCAGCTGGTCCTGCTCGACCGCCTGCCGCTGATGGGCAACGGCAAACTCGACCGCCGCGCGCTGCCGCTGCCAGAGCTGGAGCAGGCTGGCCAGCACTACCAGGCCCCTGGCAATGCGGTTGAAGCGCAACTGGCGCAGATCTGGTGCGCCGTGCTGAACCTTGCCCGGGTCGGCGTGCAGGATAACTTCTTCGAACTGGGTGGCGATTCGATCCTGTCGATCCAGGTGGTCAGCCGGGCCCGCCAGGCCGGGTTGCAGTTCACCCCGCGCGACCTGTTCCAGCACCAGACCATCCAGGCCCTGGCGGCCGTCGTTCGCCACAGCGAAGCCACCAGCAGCATCGACCAGGGCCTGCGCCAGGGACCGGTCGGCATGACCCCGATCCAGCACTGGTTCTTCGCCACCGACCTGGCGCAGCCGCAGCATTGGAACCAGGCGGTGTTGCTGCAAGCCCGCCAAGCGCTGGACGAAGCGGCACTGGAGCAGGCCCTGGCCGCCCTGGTGCGGCACCACGACAGCCTGCGCCTGCGCTTCAGCCAGGCCAACGGCCGCTGGCAGGCCGCCTACGCCCAGCCTGGCGCCGGGCAGTTGCTGTGGAGCGCGACGGTTGCCGACTTCGCCGATTGCCAGGCGCTGTACACCGACCTGCAGCGCAGTCTCGACCTGCAGCAAGGTCCATTGCTGCGCGCGCTGCTGGTGCGTGACGGGCAGGGCAGCCAGCGCCTGTTGCTGGCGATCCATCACCTGGTGGTGGATGGCGTGTCCTGGCGGGTGCTGCTGGAAGACCTGCAGGCGTTGTACCGTGGCCAGCCGCTGCCGGCCAAGACCCACACCATGGGCGACTGGGCGGCCCGCCTGGCCAGCTATGCCGGCAGCGACTCGCTGCGCGACGAACTGGGCTGGTGGCAAGGCCAGCTGGCGGGCGTGCGTCGCGAACTGCCGTGCGATCACCCGCAGGGCGGCAACCTGCAGCGCCATGCCCGCACCCTGGCCATCGGCCTGGATGCGCAGCAGACCCGGCAGTTGTTGCAGCAGGCCCCGGCGGCGTACCACACCCAGGTCAACGACCTGCTGTTGACTGCGCTGGCGCGCACCGTATGCCGCTGGAGCGGCGATGAGGCAGTGTTGGTGCAACTCGAGGGCCATGGCCGCGACGGGCTGTTCGAAGACATGGACCTGACCCGCAGCGTCGGCTGGTTCACCAATGCCTACCCACTCAGCCTGCGCCCACTGCCGGGCGAGGACGATGCGGCGCGGGCCGCTTCGATCAAGTGCATCAAGGAGCAACTGCGCCAGGTGCCGCACAAAGGCCTGGGCTACGGCGTGCTGCGCTACCTGGCCGATGCGACGGTACGCGAGCAGATGGCGGCCTTGCCGCAGGCGCGTATCACCTTCAATTACCTGGGCCAGTTCGACCAGCAGTTTGACGGCGCGACGCTGTTCCAACCGCTGGACGCCCCGGCCGGCCAGGCCCACGCTGCCGATGCGCCGTTGCCCAACTGGCTGAGTGTCGATGGCCAGGTGTATGGCGGTGCCCTGCAATTGCGCTGGACATTCAGCGCCGAGCGCTATGACGAGCGCACCATCGCCAGCCTGGCCGAGGCCTATCGCCAGGAGTTGCTGGCGCTGGTAGAGCATTGCCTGGCCGATGGCAACGGCAGCTTCACGCCGTCCGACTTCCCGCTGGCGCACCTGACCCAGGCGCAGATCGACGCCTTGCCGGTGCCGGCTGCGCAGATCGAGGACGTCTACCCGCTGACGCCGATGCAGGAAGGCATGCTGTTGCACACCCTGCTGGAACCGGGCACCGGCCTCTACTACATGCAGGACCGCTACCGCATCAACAGTGCCCTCGACCCTGAACGCTTCGCCCAGGCCTGGCAAGCGGTGGTGGCACGGCACGAGGCGTTGCGCGCATCGTTCAGCTGGAACAGCGGCGAGGCGATGCTGCAGATCATCCATAAACCCGGCAACACGCCACTGGATTACCAGGACTGGCGCGACCTCGATGAGGACGCCCAGGAGCAGCGCCTGCAGGCCCTGCACAAGCAGGAACGCGAGGCTGGCTTCGCCTTGCTCAGCGAAGCGCCGTTCCACCTGCGCCTGGTGCGCGTGGCCGACGAGCGCTACTGGTTCATGATGAGCAACCACCACATCCTGATCGATGCCTGGTGCCGCTCGCTGTTGATGAACGACTTCTTCGAAATCTACCAAGCCCTCGGCGAGGGCCGGCAGGCGCAACTGCCGGTGCCGCCGCGCTACCGCGACTACATCGGCTGGCTGCAACACCAGGGCCTGGACGATGCCCGCGCCTGGTGGCAGGCCAGCCTGGCCGGCTTCGAGCGCGCCACCGCCATTCCCAGCGACCGCCCGCTACGCCACGACCACGCCGGCAGCGGCATGGTCGTAGGTGACTGCCATACCCGCCTGGCGGTAGACGACGGCGTGCGCCTGCGCGAACTGGCCCAGGCTCACCAACTCACCGTCAACACCTTTGCCCAGGCGGCCTGGGCCTTGGTGCTGGCGCGCTACAGCGGCGACCGTGACGTGGTGTTCGGCGTGACCGTGGCCGGGCGGCCGGTGAGCCAGCCGCAGATGCAGCGTACGGTCGGCCTGTTCATCAACAGCGTCGCCCTGCGCGTGCAGTTGCCGGCGGCCGGCCAGCGTTGCAGCGTGCGCCAGTGGCTGCAAGGCCTGCTGGAGCGCAACATGGAGCTGCGCGAGTACGAATACCTGCCGCTGGTGGCGATTCAGGAGTGCAGCGAACTGCCCAAGGGCCAGCCGCTGTTCGACAGCCTGTTCGTGTTCGAGAACGCGCCGGTCGAAACCGCCGTGCTCGACCATGCCCAACAGCTCAACGCCAGTTCCGACTCGGGCCGCACCCACACCAATTTCCCGCTTACAGCGGTGTGCTACCCGGGGGATGAGCTGGGCCTGCACCTGTCGTTTGACCAGCGCTATTTCGACTACCCGACCGTCGAGCGCCTGCTGGCCGAGTTCAAGCGCCTGCTGCTGGCGCTGGTGCAAGGCTTTGCCGGTGAGGTGAGTGCGCTGCCGCTGCTGGGCGCCGAGGAACAGCGTTTCCTGCTCGAGGACTGCAACCGCACCAGCCGCGCCTACCCGCTGCAGCAGAGCTATATCGCCCAGTTCGAGGCGCAGGTGGCGGCGCACCCGCAACGTACCGTGGCGCGCTGCCTGGAGGCGACCTATGACTATGCCGGGTTGAACCTGGCGGCCAACCGCCTGGGCCATGCCCTGGTGGCCACCGGTGTGCAGGTGGACCAGCCGGTGGCGCTGCTGGCCGAGCGCGGGCTGCCATTGCTGGGCATGATCGTCGGTAGCTTCAAGGCCGGCGCCGGCTACCTGCCGCTGGACCCGGGCCTGCCGTCGGCGCGCCTGCACAGCATTCTCCAGCTCAGCCGCGCCCCGGTGCTGGTGTGCAGCGCGGCCTGTGCCGGGCAAGCTCGGCACTTGCTGGAAGCGCTGGAGGCAGCGGCACGCCCGCAATTACTGGTGTGGGAAGATGTCCAGGCGAGCCCGCTGGCCAGCCACAACCCTGGCATCCATAGCGCGCCGGGCAACCTTGCCTATGTGATCTACACCTCGGGCTCCACCGGCCTGCCGAAAGGGGTGATGGTCGAGCAGCGCGGCATGCTCAACAACCAGCTGAGCAAGGTTCCCTACCTGGCGCTTACCGAGCACGACGTGATCGCCCAGACTGCCTCGCAGAGCTTCGACATCTCGGTATGGCAGTTCCTTGCCGCGCCGCTGTTCGGCGCCAGGGTGGAGATCGTGCCGAACGCGATTGCCCATGACCCGCAGGCCCTGCTGGCGCATGTACGGGCCACCGGCATCAGCGTGCTGGAAAGCGTGCCGTCGCTGATCCAGGGCATGCTGGCAAGCGACCACCAGGCCCTCGACAGCCTGCGCTGGATGCTGCCGACCGGCGAAGCCATGCCGCCGGAGCTGGCCGCGCAATGGTTGCAGCGTTACCCGCAGATCGGCCTGGTCAATGCCTACGGCCCGGCGGAGTGTTCCGACGACGTGGCATTCTTCCGCGTCGATGCTGCCTCCACCCACGGCAGCTACCTGCCGATTGGCCGGCCGACCGACAACAACCGCCTTTACCTGTTCGACCAAGAGCTGGCGTTGGTGCCGTTGGGGGCGGTGGGTGAACTGTGCGTGGCCGGCACCGGCGTTGGCCGCGGTTATGTCGGCGACCCGGCGCGGACCGCGCTGGCGTTCATCCCGCATCCGCATGGCGCAGCAGGCGAACGCTTGTACCGCACCGGTGACCTGGCGCGGCAGCGCCCGGATGGCGTGCTGGCGTACATCGGGCGCATCGACCATCAGGTGAAGATCCGTGGCTACCGCATCGAACTGGGCGAGATCGAAGCGCGCCTGCACGAGCAGGCCGAGATCCGCGACGCTGCGGTTGGCGTGCAGGAGGGCGTCAATGGCAAGTACCTGGTCGGTTACCTGGTGGCGCATCAGGGCATCAGCGCCGATGCCGCGTTGCTGGAGCAGCTCAAGCAGCGCCTGCGTGGCGAGTTGCCGGAGTACATGGTACCGCTGCACTGGGGCTGGTTTGCCAGCCTGCCGCACAATGCCAACGGCAAGCTCGACCGCAACGCCTTGCCGGCCATCGACATCGCTGGCCAGCACAGCCAGGCGTACCAGGCACCGCGTAATGAGCTGGAGGCACTGCTGGCGGATATCTGGGCCGATGTGCTCAACGCCGAGCGGGTTGGGGTGCACGACAACTTCTTCGAGCTGGGCGGGCATTCGCTGCTGGCTACGCGGATCGCCTCGCAGGTGCAGAAGCAGCTGCAGTTGAACGTGCCGCTGCGGGCGATGTTCGAGTGCAGCACGGTGGCGGAGTTGGCCGAACATGTGCAGGGCCTGCAGGGCAGTGCGCTGGATGAGGACAAGGTCGATCGGCTGAGCGACCTGATGGCCGAGCTTGAGGGGTTGTGACCTGAATAGACAAGACCTGCGCTGTCCCTGTGGGAGCGGGTTTACCCGCGAACACCGGCGCAGCCGGTGCCATGCAGCGCGCTGGATTCTTCGCGGGTGAACCCGCTCCCACAGGTATTGCACCGACCTTGTGAGCGGCGCTGCACCTGGGGCAGCGGGCTGCCCGCGAATAGGCCGGAACGGGCGGCCAATCGCTCAGCGCTTGCCGAGAATCTTGCCCAGCAGCTCCGGCCGCGGCGCCCCTTGCTGGCTCTGCAGGTTGCCCTGTTCATCCTGATAGAAGATCGCCGGGGTTGCCTGCAGCCCCATTTCTTCCATCAAGGCCATGTTCGCCGCCAGTTTCTGCTGCACCGCCTCCGGCACCTGTGTCAGCGGCTTCAACGTGCTGGCCTTGCCGGCCTTTTCGTGTTCGTGCAGGGCCTTGGCCGGGTCTTTCGCCGCCAGCAGCGCGGCCGACTTGCCTGGGCTGTCCTCGCGGATGATGCCGACCATGATATGGCGCAACTGCACCTTGCCCGACTCCACCCACGGCCGCGCCTGTTCCCAGAACATGTTGCAGTACGGGCAGTTGGGGTCGCTGAACAGGTAGACCTTGCGTGGCGCGTCATCCTTGCCATCGGCAATCCACGCGGTTTTTTCCATCTTCGCCCAGAGGGCTTTGCTCATCGGCGCGTACACCAGCTGTTTCAGCGGCTCGGCGCTGAGGTCCTTGCCCTGTTCGTCGAACAGGCTGCCCACCAGTACATGCTTGCCGTCCGGGGTGAGGTACAGGGCCAGGGCGTTGTTCTGGTACTGGGCGGCGTACCCGCGCAGGCCGTCGGGCGCAGCGAAGCTGCCCTTGATCACGGCACCCTTGGCTTGCAGTTGCTGAATCGCCTTGGGCAACTCTTCGGCCTGCAGGGCCGGGGCAGCCAGCAGGGCCAGGGACAGGGGCAGCAGTGCAGTCAGTCGCATGTCAGTTTCCTTGTGCGGCAGGTGCGGGCGCGGTGGCCCGGTCGAAAGGTTCCAGGGCGTGACGCAGGCTGGCCCGCGACAGCTCGCCGAGGTGGCTGCCGATCAGCCGCCCGTCGGCGCCGTAGAACAGGGTGGTGGGCAGGGCCATGGAACCGACGCGCTGGGCCAGCAGGCCGGTACCATCGAACAGCACATGGGTCAGGCTCAGGCCGGTGGTGGCGAGGAAGGTGCTGACGTTTTCCGGGGTTTCGCCCTGGTTGACGAACAGGAAGGTCACATGCGGGTAATCGCCTTGCGCCTGTTGCAGCACCGGCATCTCGCGCCGACAGGGTGGGCACCAGGTGGCCCAGAGGTTGATCACCAGCGGCTTGCCGCGGTAGCCGTGCAGTGCCACGGATTGCCCGCTGGCGTTGCGCAGGTTCAGTTCGGGCAGTTCGGTGCCCTTGCTGTACAGGTGCCCGGCGAGGCTGGCCAAGCCCCAGAACAGTGCGCCGCTGAACAGCGCCCAGCCCAGCGGGCGGCGCAGCCCGGGATGACGCCAGCCTTGCCACAGGGTGCCGAGCACGATGCCGGCAAGCCCTGACCAGAACAGGAAGCCACCATCGCGGATGTCGATGATCTGCAGCAGGTCGTCCTGGTACATCGGCCAATAGGCCAGCACGAAGCCGGCGCGCGCGCACAGCAGGCCGATCAGGAACAGGTTGAACAGCGCCGATTCCGGGCTCTCGCCGCCACGCCGGGCGACCCACCAGCCGACCACGCTGGCGATCACCAGGGCGGTGAGCATCAGCAGGTGGTTGAGGGCCATGGTCAGTGGCCCGAGGGTTACGGTCAGCATCAGCCTTGGCTCCTGGTCTGGGTCCAGTGTTGCAGGAACGCGGCTGCATCCACTTCACCGGTGAGGCGCCGTGCGCGGCGTTCGTCGCCTTCCGGGCCGACCCAGATGATGCTGGGCGGGCCGGGTACCTGATAGTACTGCAGCAAAGCCTGGCTGGCCGGGCTGTCGGCGGTCACGTCCAGGCGCAGCAGGTGCACGCCGGCCAGGGCGGCCTGCACGTCGCTGCGGGCGAATACCTGTTTTTCCATGACCTTGCACGACACGCACCAGTCGGCATAGTAGTCGACCATCACCCACTGGCCACGCCCCTTGGCTGCCGCCAGTTCGCGTTGCAGGTCTTCGGGGCGGCTGACGGTGACGAAGGCATCTTCGACCTGCTGCCCGCTGGCCGGCGTGGCGCTGCCGGTGAACGGGCGCAGCGGTTGCCAGGGGTCGTCGCCACCGGCCGCCGCACCCACCAGCAGCAGGCCGCCCCACAGGGCGCCCAGCAGCGGAACAGCGCGCAACGCCGGTAGCCGCTGCAGGGCCGGCCAGGCTGCCCAGGCCAGGGTGATCAGCAGCCCGCCGCTGAGGGCCAGCAGCAATGCGCTGGGTAGCAGGCTGCGCACGGTGTACAGCGCCATGCCCAGGAACACGAAGCCGAATACCCCCTTGACCCGGTTCATCCAGGCGCCAGGGCGCGGCAGGTAGCGGTTGCCCAAGGTCACCAGCAACATCAGCGGTACGCCCATGCCCAGGCCAAGGCTGAACAACACCAGCGCGCCCTGCAGTACATCGCCGCTGTGGGCGATGTACAACAACGCCCCCGCCAGCGGCGCGGTCATGCACGGGCCCATCAGCAGCCCGGACAGCCCACCGAGCAGCGCCGCGCCATACAGGTGGCCGCCACGCGTGCCGCGCCCGGCGCGGTCCAGGCGGTCACGCAGGGCGGCGGGCAGCTGCAGTTCGAAGGCACCGAACATCGGCAGGGCCAGGACCACGAACAGCCCCGCCAGGCTGCCCAGCAGCCAGGGTTGCTGCAGCCAGGCCTGCAGGCTGGCGCCCAGCAGCGCGGCGACCACGCCCAGGGCGGCGTATACCAGGGCCATGCTCAGTACATAGACCCCGGCCAGCAGCCAGCCGCGCCGGGCGCTGGCGCCATTGCCCAGTACCAGCCCGGCGAGGATCGGCAGCATCGGCAGCGAACAGGGGGTGAAGGCCAGCAACAGGCCCAGGCCGAAGAACGCCAGCAGGCTCCAGGCCAGGTGGCTTTGCTGCAGGCCGCTGGCCAGCGCCTGGTCGCTGGCTTGCTCGGCTACCGGCGCTGTGCTGCCGCCGAGGTCGATCAAGGTGGTCTGCGGTGGGTAGCACAGGCCGGCGTCGGCACAGCCTTGCCAGCCCAGGCGCAGTTGGCCCTGGGCGCTGGCGGGCAGCAGCAGTTGCAACTGGTCGCGGTACACCGCGCTGTCGCCGAAGAATTCGTCGTGGTGGTTGAGCGCAGGTGGCAGCTGCGGGTGTTGCTCGACGGGCAGGCCGTCGAACTTCAGGCGTTTCTGATACAGGTAGTAGCCTGGCTTGATCTGGAAATACAGGCGCATCTGGCCATCGGGCTGGCGGTCGTGGGTCAGCACGAAAGCCTGGTCGACCGGAAGGAAGTCAGGTTTGACATCGAACGGGTTGGCCTGCAACGGGCCGGCCAGGAGCAGTGTCAGGAAGAGCAGGAGGACGCGCATGTCTTCGCCTTGGCAGTACGTTGAAAGGTGTCATGCTGGCCTGGGTCGATTAACCCAAGGTTAACCCTTGTTGGTGCAACCGGCGCTGCCTATCCGGGCGCGGTACCATCAGCTGCGCTTGCCATGCCGCCCCGGCAGTGGTTGCATTGCCTGATGATCCGGCCATTGCGAGTTGCCCATGCCTGAAACGAAAGGTACCGAAGCGTTCGACAGCCCTGCGATGGCTGCCGCGGCTACCTCGCACAAACGCCAGGTGCGCTCGTGAGCGTGGTCGCGCTGGTGCTGGCGGCAGGCAGCGCCAGGCGTTTTGGCGCCGACAAGCGCCGGGTGGCCCTGGCGGATGGTCGCAGCCTGCTGGCGCATAGCGTGGAGCGGGCTCGGGCAGCATTCGCTGACGTTCGCGTGGTGTTACGCGCAGGTGAGCGGGGCGAGGATTTCGGCCTGCCTGGCGATTGCCGCATCGTCGCCAGCCCAGAGGCTGCCGCCGGCATGGGGCACAGCCTGGCTGCCGGTGCCGGCTCGTTGCGCGACAGCCAGGCGCAGGCGGTGGCCATTCTGCTGGGCGATATGCCGTGGATCGAACCGGCAACCTTGTGTCGCCTGGCCGAAGCGGCCAGCCCTTCGACCATCGTGTTGCCGCGCCATGCCGGGCAGCACGGGCACCCGGTGATCTTCGGGCGCGATTTCTGGCCGGCGTTGGAACGGCTGGGCGGGGATGAAGGGGCGCGGGCGCTGGTGCGCGGGCATCAGGCTTGCTGCGTGGTGGTTGAGGTAGAGGATGCCGGGGTGTTGCTGGATGTGGATACGCCGGAAGCGGTGATGTAGGCCCGAAGCGTTCACCGCTGCAGGTTCAGCACCCCCAGTACACCCAAGACGAGCCCCAACCCCCTTCGGAAAAGGTCCATAATCCCCCCTTAATCCGCCCAAGGTGCAATGTCAGCCACACCACTCCGGGAGCCCCACCATGCACGTTCTGCTCTGCGAGGACGACGACCTGATCGCTGCCGGCATCTGCGCCGGCCTCACCGCCCAGGGCCTGACCGTGGACCGGGTGGGCAATGCCGCCGATGCGCGGGCGATGCTGCAGGCCGCGCAGTTCGACGTGATGATTCTCGACCTCGGCCTGCCCGACGAAGACGGCCTCAAGCTGCTGCGCCGCCTGCGCCAGCAGGGCGAAACGCTGCCGGTGCTGGTGCTCACCGCGCGGGATGCGGTCACCGACCGGGTCGATGGCCTGCAGGCCGGGGCCGACGATTACCTGCTCAAGCCGTTCGACCTGCGCGAGCTGGCCGCACGCCTGCACACCCTGTTGCGGCGGGTGGCCGGGCGCGCGGTGAATGTGATCGAGCACGGCCCGCTGTGCTACGACCCGAGTACCTGCGCGGCCACCCTGGCCGGGCGGCCGGTCGACCTCTCGCGCCGTGAGCAGGCCCTGCTCCAGGCGCTGCTGCAGAACCCTGGGCGAGTGCTGTCCAGCGAACAGCTCAAGGACTGCGTGTACGGCTTCAGCGACGAGGTGGAGAGCAATGCCCTGAACGTGCATATCCACCACCTGCGGCGCAAGCTGGGCAACGGCATCGTCGAGACCGTGCGCGGCCTGGGCTACCGCCTGGGCCCGGCGCAGGCGCCGGAAGAGGCCGCATCATGAGCCTGCGGGTACGCCTGAGCCTGATCCTGGGCAGCGCCTTCGTGGTCATCTGGGTGCTGGCGGCCGCGTGGATGCTGCGCGACCTGCGCCAGCAGATGATGTTCTCCCTCGACCAGCGCCTGGTGGCCTCGGCACGCATGGTCGCCGGGCTCATCGACCAGCTGCCGCAACCGTTGACCGCCAAGGGCGAGGAGGCGCATTTTTCTGCCGACCAGTTCAGCGTGCCGGACGGCATGGCCTGCCAGGTCAGCTCGTTGCGTGGCGAGATCCTCGCCAGCAACCACAAGCACGACGGCGCCATGGACGACGAGCGCAGTGGCTTCCGTGACCAGACCATCGACGATGCGCTGTGGCGCACCTTCACCTACAACCACGGCGATGTGCGTATCACCACCGCCGACCGGCACATGGAGCGCGAGGCGCTGAACCAGTCGATCCTGCTGGCCGCCTCGGCGCCGGTGCTGATGGCCTTGCTCGGCAGCCTGGGGCTGTTGTGGATCGGCCTGGGCAAGGGCCTGGAACCGCTCAACCGCATGCGCGATGCCTTGCGCCGCCGGCGCGCGGACAGCGTCGAGCCGCTGCAGGTGGCGGGCCTGCCCAGCGAACTGCAGCCGTTGCTGGAAACCCAGAACCAGCTATTCCTGCGCATTGCCCAGACGATCGAGCGTGAGCGGCGCCTGACCGACGATGCCGCGCATGAGCTACGCAGCCCGCTGACGGCGATCAAGACCCACCTGCAGGTGGCGCGCATGACCGACGGGGCAGTGCGCGAGCAGGCACTGGCACATGCCGAGCAGGGCGCCGACCGCATGCACCGTACGCTGGAACAGTTGCTGATGCTGGCGCGGGTGGAGGGCAGCCTGTCGTTCGAGGATGGCGTGCAGTGCAGCGCCGAACAGGTGGCCCGGCAGGCGGTGCAGGACGCCGGTGGTGGTGACAACCGGCGTATCGTCTTGCGTTTGCCGGAAGCAGCTACCCAGGTCTACCTGGGCATGCCGGCACCGCTGGCGGTGGCGGCGCTGCGCAACCTGCTGGACAACGCCTTGCGCCACGGTGGCGATGAGGCGGTAGAACTGGAGGTGCAGATGAGCGACGGGCAGGTAGGCTTCATGGTGCGCGACCATGGGCCGGGAATTGCCGAGGCCGACCTGGAGCACTTGACCGAGCGTTTCTGGCGTAATGGGCAAAGTGGTGGTTGCGGGTTGGGCCTGGCGATCGTGCAGGCGATCGTGCAGCGTTGTGCCGGTAGCCTGAAGTTCGACAGCCGCAGTGATGGGCTGCGGGTTCTGCTGCAGGTGCCGGCACGCTCGGGGCATTGATCCTTGCCGCCTGTTGCGGCCGGTTCGCGGGTAAACCCGCTGCCACAGGTACAGCACAGGTTTCAGCTACGGTGTGGTCCCGGTGGGAGCGGTTTTACCCGCGAACCGGCCACAACAGGCCGACGAAAATCCTGCACCAACCGCTAAATCCTCCTCGCATTCAAGCGTTTCCCAAGCGACACCCGCTCATTCGCTTGCTTGCGAGGAACCACCCATGCCCACCGCTTCCAGCCTTGCCCAGGTCCTACCGGCCAGTGCGCCGCGCCCGTTGTACGCGTTCACCGATTCGCCTTTGCTGCAGCGCCAGCAGCAACAGGAGTCCAACGCCCGCAGCTACCCGCGGCGCATCCCGTTGGCGCTCAAGCGCGCCAGTGGCATTCATGTCGAGGATGTCGAAGGCCGCCAGTTCATCGATTGCCTGGCCGGTGCCGGCACCCTGGCGCTGGGCCATAACCACCCGGTGGTGGTCGAGGCGATCCAGCGGGTACTGGCCGATGAGCTGCCCCTGCATACCCTGGACCTGACCACGCCAGTCAAGGACCGTTTTGTCCAGGACCTGTTCGGTGTCCTGCCCGAGGCACTGCGCCGTGAGGCCAAGGTGCAGTTCTGCGGCCCGACCGGCACCGATGCGGTAGAGGCGGCGCTGAAACTGGTACGGAGTGCCACCGGCCGCAGCACCGTGCTGGCTTTCCAGGGGGCCTACCACGGCATGAGCCAGGGTGCGCTGAGCCTGATGGGCAGCCATGGGCCGAAGCAGCCGCTGGGGGCCTTGCTCGGCAACGGCGTGCAGTTCATGCCATACCCCTACGACTACCGTTGCCCGTTCGGCCTGGGCGGTGCAGCCGGGGTCAGGGCCAACCTGCATTACCTGGAAAACCTGCTGCTCGACCCGGAAAGCGGCGTGCCATTGCCCGCCGCAGTGATCCTCGAGGTGGTACAGGGCGAGGGCGGGGTCATCCCGGCCGATATCGAGTGGCTCAAGGGCGTGCGCCGGATCACCGAGCAGGCCGGCGTGGCGCTGATCGTCGACGAAATCCAGAGCGGCTTTGCCCGCACCGGGCGCATGTTCGCCTTCGAGCACGCCGGCATCGTGCCGGATGTGGTTACCCTGTCCAAAGCCATCGGTGGCAGCCTGCCACTGGCGGTGGTGGTGTACCGCGACTGGCTGGACAGCTGGAAGCCGGGTGCCCATGCCGGTACCTTCCGTGGCAACCAGATGGCCATGGCGGCGGGTTCGGCGGTGATCGCTTACCTGGTCGAACAGCGCCTGGCCGAGCATGCCGAGGCCATGGGCCAGCGCCTGAGCCAGCATCTGCGGCAGTTGCAGCGGGATTATCCGCAGCTGGGCGATATCCGTGGCCGTGGGTTGATGATCGGGGTGGAGCTGGTCGGCGGCCAAGGGCAGCGAGATGCGCTTGGCCAACCACAGGCCAACCGTGAGCTGGCGGCCACGGTGCAGCGTGAATGCCTCAAGCGCGGGTTGATCCTGGAGCTGGGCGGGCGGCATGGCGCGGTGGTGCGTTTTCTGCCGCCGTTGATCATCACCGGTGAGCAGATCGACGAAGTGGCACAACGCTTTGCCGAGGCGTTGATGGCTTCTGTCTGAGTATTGCCGGGGGCACAGCACGCCCCCGGCAATCCCGGCTACCAGCCGCGCCCGGAATCCACCCAGAAGTTCACCGATAACGAGGTAGACACCGACTCCACCTGATGGAACCAGCCTTCGGGCAGGAACAACAGGTCACCGGCTTGCACTACCACGCGCAGGAACGGCACCTCGCGCGCCGCCGGGAAGCGTTGGTAGTCCGGGGCGTCGGGGTTGAAATCGCAGCCGTCCAGGCCGCCCTTGGGGCTGGTCGACCAGGTGCCCAGCGCCGGACGATGGTGTGGCGCGGCAAGAATGAACGACTTCTGCCCCCAGACCTGGGCAAACAGGTTGTCGGTATCGTCGCGGTGCAGCGGCGTCAGGGTGCCCTTGGGGCCGATCCAGATGCGCGGCGCAATGAACTTGTCGCGGGCGAAATACGGCGGGTAGCGGATCAGTGACAGCAGCTTTTCCGGCACGATGTTATTGCCCATGTAGGCCGGGGTTTCACCAGGCTTGGCCGGGGTGTCCAGCGAGGCGATGAACTCGGCCATGGAAGTGGAGCGGAAGTCGCGGTCGGTGGAGAACGTCTTCTTCACGTAGTCGCCGTGGCGGGTAATGCCCTGCAGTTCGGCGAAATGCACCAGCGAGGCCTCACGGCCCATGGTGAACAGCGGCCAGTCCTGCAGCGCATCGCTGATCACCAGCGGAATGCCATGCACCAGGTAGTCGTCATGAAAGCGCGCCACGGGCAGGTCGGCGCGGGCGATGCGGGCCACTTCGCGCTGCACGGGTTGGCCCGCCGATACCCGTTCGCTGAAGCGTGCCGGCGTCGGGTAGCGCTGGTTCATCGCCACCTTGGTCGTCGTCACCCCGCGGCGCGCGTTGCTGATGATTTGCGGCAGCAGCGTGGCCAGGCCCATGTTGCCGGTGATCTTCAGCCGCGCGCTGGCGAACAGCTCCTCGACGTTGGCCGTGCCGCCCATGATGCCGAGGAAGTCACGTTCGGCCACTTCAATGGTGACGTCCGGCGCGCTGTGCCGGCCGGCGCTGGTGCGGCTGCTGTCGCGGACCTCCGACCAGAACACCTGGTCCTGGCCGAAGACGAACTGGAACACGCCCTCGATGCCGACAGCATGGGCGTTGGCGAACAGTTTGCTGAGGATGCTCTGAAGGTCCACGGTATGCCTCTGCGGTTTTTCGTTGTGCAAGGATGACGAGTGCCTGGGGCACTGATTTAGCGGTAGGGGCGGGTAATTTTTCGGTGTGCGGCTACGTCCGTAGGGGAGCCCGAGTCACTTTGTCCACCAAGGAACCCACATGGCATTGCACCCTGATCTGGCGGCTTTTCTGGAACTGGTCGAATTTGGCCGGCTGACGGGCAGGAGCCTGCCCATGCACGCGATGGACGTGGCCCAGGCCCGCGCCGAGTTCGCAAGCAGCTCGCAGCTGCTCGACCCGAGCCCGCCGGGCCACGTGATGGTCAGCGAACTGCAGGTCGGCGCGCGCGACGGTTCCCGCCTGGCTGCCCGTTTGTACCGTCAGGGCCAGGCCGCTGCCGCCTTGCAGCCGGTGATCCTGTACCTGCACGGTGGCGGCTACGTGGTTGGCAGCCTCGACTCGCATGATTCGGTGTGCCGCCGCCTGGCTGCCCTGGGCGAGTTCGCGGTACTGGCCGCGGACTACCGATTGGCACCGCAGCAGCAGTTTCCGGTGGCGCTGCACGATGTGCTGGACACTGCCAACTGGCTGGCTGAACAGGCAACGGCGCTGGGGCTGGACAAGCAGCGGATAGTGCTGGCGGGGGACAGCGTGGGGGCCAGCCTGGCAGCGGTCATGGCCATCATGGCAGTCGAGCAACCCGAGGCACTGGCATTCAAGCCGCTGGCGCAGCTGCTGTTCTATCCGGTAACCGATATGGCCTGCCAGCGTGATTCGCATCGCCGGCATGCCGAGGGTTACCTGCTGGAGACGGCCACGCTGGAGTGGTTCTACCGGCACTATGTACCGCAGCCTGAACAGCGCCTGGACTGGCGGGTGTCGCCGTTGCGCTCGTCCCTGCGGGAAGCGTTGGCGCCGGCGTATCTGTTCGTCGCCGAGTACGACCCGTTGCACGATGAAGGTATCGCTTATCGCGACTGGCTGCTGGCGGGTGGCACGCCAGTGCGCTTCGCGCGGGTGGAGGGGCTGACCCATGACTTTCTGCGCATGTCGGGTATCGTGGGCCAGGTGGGGGACATCTATCGGGATGTCGGGGCGTGGTTGCAGGTGATCGGCGAGCAGGGCTGACTCGAGATTGCCGGGGCGCGTGTTGCGAAAGCGTCAGGCCAGATTGACGCGATGTTGCAGGAGCGGCCTGGCGTCGCGATGGGCCGCCACGCGGCCCCAAGGCGTCAACCGTGAACGCGTCGCCCCAACACATTTACCAACCGCTCGATCTCGGCCTCGGTATTCAACAACCCCGGCGCCGTCCGCACCACCGGCCCCACATCCCGCGACACGGCATCGACCACGATGCGCTGGCTATTGAGATGGCGGGCCACCTCGTCGGCATCCTGCCCGTTGACCCTGAAGAAAGTGAACCCCGCCGAATAGCGTGCGCTGCGCGGTGTCACCAGTTCGACCCCCGGCAACGCCTCAAGCTGTTGCCTGAGCTGCTCGTTGAGCCCGTGGATCCGCGCCTGCACTGCCGCCTTGCCCAGTTGCAGGTGCAGTTCGAACGCCTTGCCCAGCGCCCAGCGGTGCTCGAACGCGTGGTAGCCACCCGGCGTCATCACGGTGGCAAAGTCTTCGTTCTCGGAAAAGGTGGCAATGGTCGGGGTCAGTTGCTCCAGCCCGGTGGACGCCGCGCAGATGATCCCGGTACCGCGTGGCCCGAACAGCCACTTGTGGGTACCGGCAATGAAGTAATCGCAGTTGAGGTCGGCAAAGCGCATGTCTTCGACGCCAAAGCCGTGTACGCCGTCGATCACGTAGATGATCCGGTCCTGCGCGTCACGCTGGCGGTTGGCCTCGCGGACCAGCGCGCCGATCTCGCCCACCGGCAGTTTCACGCCACTGCCCGAGTGCACCCAGGTCATGCCCAGCACCCGGGTCTGTGGCCTGATGGCGGCAGCGATGGTGGTCAGAACCTGGTCGCTGCTGACCTTGGCAGGGTCGTCGAACAGGCGCAACCGGCGCACTCGGGTGCCGTCGCGGGTGGTGCGAAAACCCATGGTGTGGCGAGCGGCTGAATGCTCGTGCACGGTAGTGAGTATTTCCTGCCCCGGCGCGATCTTCAGCCCGCCATAGATCAGCCCGAGGCCTTCCGTGGTGCTGCCGGTCAGGGCGATCTGGCGCGGCGTCACTTCGAGGTAGCGCGCCGCCCACTCGCGTACGGCGGCTTCGTGCTTCCACTCCGACTGGCTGTCCCAGTCGACCAGGCGGGCCGGGTGATGGTCGAAGCGGGCGCGCAATGCCTCGATGGCTTCGTGCACCGGGCGTGGGTGCGAGGTGATCAGAAAGTTGGCGAAGTGGGCATACGCAGGGTCCAGCTCGAACAGGCTGCGAAATGCCGCCCAGTCGTTGCCAGTGGCTGCTTGCGCAGGCGCCGCCTGTGCCGATTGCAGCAGCGCGCCGGGGCCGGCCAGGGGCAGCGCGGCAGCCAGCAGGCCAGCCTGCTTGAGAAAGGTGCGACGGTCGTTCATCGAGTGGCTCGCCAGGGTCAGGGGGATGAGTGGGTGACAGGTTGCGCGGCGCGTTGCACCTGCTCCCACACCCGCAGGAAGTTGCCGCCCCAGAGCTTGGCAATGTCCGCTTCGGAGTAGCCGCGGCTGATCAGTTCGGCAGTGACGTTGCGCGCCTCGCTGGCGTTCTGCCAGCCGTCGATGCCACCGCCTTCGTTGAAGTCCGAGCTGAGGCCGACGTGGTCGATGCCGACCTTGCGCACCGTGTAGTCGATGGCGTCGCCGTAGTCCTTGAGGGTGGCTGGGGGTTCGTCTTCGAGGATGCCGTACAGCTCGTTCGCATACTGGCCGACCTTCTGCTCCGGCCAGCCGGCGATCACCGGGTCGCCCGGCATCAGTGCGTAGTTGAGGTCGGCCAGCGGCGGCAGGGCGTAGCGCGTGCGCAGTGCGTTGAGTTTGTCCTGGGTCTTGCTGCTCAGCGGCTTGAGGTAGGTGGAAAAGGCCACCAGCTGGACCACGCCGCCACTGCCCTTGATCAGTTGCAGCTCCTTGTCGGAAAGGTTGCGCCTGATGTCGACCATGGCCCGTGGCGCCGAGTGCGACGCCACCACGGGCGCGCGGCTGAGGGCGACGGCCTGGGCCAGCGCCTTGCTGGACATCTGCGACACGTCGATGATCACGCCCAGGTCATTCAGCCGTTGCACGGCGCGCTTGCCGAGCGGTGACAGGCCGCCCAGCGCATCGGCAGTGTCATTGAAGAACGGCAGCGGGCGCGAGGAATCGGCCCAGCTGTTGTTGCCCACGTAACTGAAGCCGAACATGCGCACCCCGCGTGCGGCCCAGCGGTCGAGCTGGTCGATGTCGTCGCCCAGGGCGTAGGCGTTGAGCATGCTGAGCAGCACCGCGAACTTGCCCTCGCCGTGCAGGCGCCGAAAGTCTTGCGGGGTGTAGGCGATGCCGACCTGTTGCGGGAAGTCGCGGACCATCGCGCTGATGGCGTTGTAGCGCACCTCCTGGGTATGCCGGGCGGCTTCGACGAAGCCTGGGGTAGGGCGGTGCGGGCCTGTGTTGCCAGTCCACGATTCGGGCCAGGCGAATATCGTCAGGGCGGCGCCGGACAGGCGCCCGCGTGCAGCCTTGGCCAGGTCGAAGCGGCCAGCGCCGTCCTTGTCCGCCTCACTGCCTTCGGTGCCGAAGGTCAGCGGCAGGGTGACATGGCTGTCGAACGAGAGGATGCGTTCCTGCAGGTCGTTGGCCTGGCGCATCACCGCTCTGGAGTAGCCGGCAGGCGTGGCGAAATAGTGCCAGGCAGCAAACCCGGCGCCAGCGGTAAGCGCAGTGGCCAGGCTGATAAACAGGGCTTTGTTCCAGCGTGAAGTCGTCATCTTGGTCTCAGTAGGTTCACCGTCGAGGGATGGGCACAGAGGCCGCCGCTACCTGCAGTGAACGAGCTTGCAGCGCAGAAATTTAGCCGCGGCCTCTGGCCCTGCCGGTTAAATTTCGCCGCCCATGCAACGTTCTAGCGTTGGACGGGCCGTGCTCCATGGCCGCAATGAATGCACAGGTATGCAATGACGATTTCGCGACGCGGTTTCATCGCCGGTGTGGCATTGACGGGCGTGGTGGTGCCCGCTGCGGTGGGGGCGCTGTATCAACAGCGGCAGAGCGCCGCCGAGGAATTTCCGCAGACGCCAGGCGAGGCCGTTGTCGAGTTGGCCGATACCGGCCTGCAGCAGTTGGGCGATGCCCTGCGCGGCGTCTGGCGCCTGACCCTGCTGGGCGAGGAGGCGGGCCTGCAGGGTTTGCCGGCGGGCGACCTGGAGCTGTTGCTTGACGTTGCAGGCAATGGCCGCGCCCTGCGCGGTTATCTGGATACCCCCGAGCGCCTGCGTGCGGCGGCGGAACCGCGCTACCGCGTGGTCGGCGACTTGCTGGCAGACAAGCCGGGCAGCTTGCGCTGGCGGCTGTTGTCGCCGCAGGCACGCTACGAATGCCATGTCGTGCTCGACGAGGTGTGGGGGCGTTTCGGTAACGCCGGGCCGGCAACGCTCAATGGGCGCATCGCGCGGCTGGACCGGGCGTTGTCGTTGCCGCTGCAGGACAACCACTTCCTGGCGTTGAAACGCAGCTTCCCGGAAGCCCGGGAACGGACCCCGCTGAACCCGCGATTGCTGGCCTGGCTGACCACAGCGGAGCATCGCCTGTTCCATCAGCTGTGGCACGCCTCGCGGGACAAATGGCACAAGCTGGCCAAGGACAAGCAGGGCGCCCTGCGTGGCCTGGGCTGGCAGCCCGGGCCGCGTGACCGCGAGCGTGATGCGCGTGGCCGGCACAAGGACCGCAATGGCTCGGGTGAGGACTTCCTGTTCATGCACCGGCATATGCTTGGCAGCGCTCGGGCGTTGCAGGAGCTGCCGTCCTGGCCGCGCTTCCCGCTGCCGCAGCCGGAACTGGAGCGCGACCGCGCCGGGTTCGCCCGCTACTTCGACAACCATGATGGCAACGCCCTGCCGCCGACCTGGCAGGCCAGCGGTGACGCGGAGTACAGCCAGTGGGTGCGCGACATCAAGGCTGCGGATACCTTCCATGGCAACTTCCAGGTCTGGGAGTCGCGCTATACCGACCCCGAGTACCTGAGCACGCTGACCCTGGCGCAATTCGGCTCGGAGCTGGAACTGGGCCTGCACGACTGGTTGCACATGCGCTGGGCATCGGTGCCGCGCGACCCCGCCAATGGCATGCCGGTGCCGACGGCGCGCACGCCGGATGATTTTGCCGAGCGTTGGTTCACCGCCCACAACGACTTCCTCGGGGACCCGTTTTCCTCCCATGTGAACCCGGTGTTCTGGCGCTTTCATGGCTGGATCGACGACCGCATCGAGGATTGGTTCGAGGCCCATGAACGCTTGCACCCTGGCGAGGTCAGGCGCCTGCAGGTCAACGGTGTGCCGTGGTTCGCCCCAGGGCGCTGGGTGGCCGTGGCGGACCCGTGGTTGGGGCCGGATACGCACGGCTGCTCGACGGTGCCGGGGTTGCGGCCTGGGCGCAGTGTGGAGATGGACCCGGAAACGATGAAGCTGGCGTTGCGCATCATCTACAGCGATGACGGCCTGTTCGACACGTTGCAGCCCAAGGTGCCGCAGCGACCTTGGTATGCGCGCAACCTGAAGGTGCGGAGCTAGCCGCTGCCTGTACCGGTCCTATCGCCGGCAAGCCAGCTCCCGCCGGTACAGCGCATGCCTTGAACCCGGCGCAGGCCCTGCGGGGCCGGCTTGCCGGCGATAGGGCCGGTACCGGCGACCTACTGCTTGACTCCCCACCCCCCACCCAAGGCCTTGTACAACGCCACGCTGCCCTGCAACCGCGCCAGGCGCAGTTGCGCCTGCTGGTCCTGCGCCACATACCAGGTGCGCTGGGTTTCCAGCACGCTCAACAAGGTCTCGGCGCCTGCGCCATAGCGCCGTTGCGCCAGCTCGAATGCCAGCCGGGCCTGCTGCACTTCTTGATCTTGCCACTGGCGCTGGCGATCGACGCCATCGATCGCATTGAGCGCCTTCTCGACATCGGCAAAAGCGGCCAGGATGCTGCTGCGGTAGGTCTCCAGCAATTCCGCCTGTTCGGCTTCGGCCAGCTCACGTGCGGCGCGCAGCCGGCCATGGTTGAACAGCGGCGCGACCAGGCCGCTGCTGAGGGTGTAGTAGGCGCTATCGAACAGGTGGGCGAAGGTGTCGGCACCTGCCCCCAGGTTGGCGCCGAGGGTGAGCTTGGGCAGCATGGCCGCGCGGGCGACGTGCACATTGGCGCTGGCAGCGGCCAGACGCGCTTCGGCAGCGGCAATGTCCGGTCGGCGAGTGAGCAGTTCGCTGGGCACGCCGCTGCCGATGGCCGGCCACTGCAGGCTGGTGATCGCTTCCTGGCTGGTGGGCAACGACTGCACCGGGTCGCCGAGCAGGGTCGCCAGGGTGACCCGGCTGTCCTGCCACTTCTGTTCCAGCAACGGCAACTGGCGTTGCTGCGCGGCCACCAGGCTGCGCTGCTGGGCCAGCTCCAGGCGCGTGGCGGAACCGCTGCGCTGGCGCGCTTCGACCAGGCCCAGCAGATCCTGGGCATTGCGCAGGTTCAGGCGGGCGATGCGCAGCTGTTCTGCCAGGGCCAGCCCCTGCAGGTAACTGTCGGCCACGGCACTGACCAGGGTCAGCTCAACGGTCTGGCGGTCGAAACGGCTGGCCTCCAGGCTGCGCAAGGCCTGCGCGCGGGACGCCCGCAGGCCGCCCCAGAAGTCGATCTCGTAGCTGGCGCTGAGTTGTATATCGAACGAGGTGCTGGTCGGTTCGCTGCGGCTGACATCAAGCTGGTCGTAGCCATCGCCGTGCAGCAGGCGTTGGCGGCTGCCGTCCAGGCCCAGCTTCAGCTCCGGCAACAACGGCGCGCCGGCAATCACCGCGCGGGCCTGGGCCTGGCGCACCCGCGCGGTGGCGGCGGCCAGGTCGTAGGCATTGTGCAGGGCACGCTGCACCAGGCGGTCCAGCTCGCGGCTGGCGAACGCGTGCCACCACTGGAGCGTCGGCGGTGGTGCCGAGGGTGATGCGCCTGCGCCTTGCCAGGCGAGCGGGGCGGCCAGGTCGCTGGCAGGCGGGGTTGGCGTGCTGCAGGCGGCGAGGCATACGCACAGGGGCAACAGGCTGATGCGGCTAGGCAGAGTCATGGATTATTCGCTGGTAAGGGCTTTGACCGGGTCGAGGCGGGCGGCCTTGCGCGCGGGCATGAAGCCGAACACGATGCCGGTGACCACGGCGCAGGCGAAGGCGCCGAGCATGGCAGGCAGGGCAAAGGCCACCGCCACATCTGCCAGCATCAGGCCGGCGCCGATGGCCAGGGCCAGGACGATGCCGGCCAGGCCGCCAACCATCGACAGCAGCACCGCCTCGCTGAGAAATTGCCGCAGGATGTCGCGCTGGCGTGCGCCGGTAGCCATGCGGATACCGATTTCGCGGGTGCGCTCGCGCACCGTCATCAGCATGATGTTCATCACCCCGATGCCGCCCACCAGCAGCGAGATCGCGGCAATCGCCCCGAGCATCAGCGACAGGCTGTTCTGCGTGCGCGCTTCGGCCTGGATCAGTGCCGCGTCGTTGCTCAGCTCGAAGTCCCGGCGCCCGTTGTGGCGCTGGCGCAGCAGCTGGTCGATGGCCGCTTCGGTTGCGCCGACCTGCGTGGAGTCGAGGGCGGCGACGGCGATGTAGTCCGGATCGCGCTGGCCGAACAGGCGAATGGCGGCTGCCGAGTAGGGCACCACGATGCGCCCGTCGCTGTCCTGGTCGCCAGAGCTGGCCCCCTTGCCAGCCAGGATGCCGACCACCTGGAACGGTACATTGCCGATCAGCAGGTACTGCCCTAGCGGGTCGCGCCCTGGCGCGAGCATCTTTTCCCGCACTTTCTGGCCGATTACCGCCACCGCTGCGGCGTTGGCTTCATCGCTATCGGTGTAGAAGCTGCCGTGCACCGCCGGCCAGTTGAAAATCTCCGGGAAGCGGGTGTTGTTGCCGCCCACATAGAACCGCTGGCTGTTGTTGCCGTGGCGCACCATCATCTTTTCTCCGAGTACCGGCATCACGTGCCTGACCTGCGGCAACTGGCCAATGGCGGCGACATCGTCGAGGCTGATGGTGCCGGCCTGCTCGCCCAGGCTCGCCGGCTTGCCATTGAGGTAGAGGATGTTCGAGCCGAAGGCGGCCATTTGCGCCATGACCTGGCGTTTGCTGCCTTCGCCCACGGCCAGCATCACTACCACCGAGGCAACCCCGATGACGATACCCAGCAGGGTCAGCGCGGTGCGCAAGCGGTTGACCCACATCACCCGCCAGGCAGCCTGCAGGGCTTCGCGCATTTCGCCCCGCCAGGCCCCGCGCAGGGTCGCGCCGTGATCCAGGCGTTGCCGCAACTGCTCGGCCTGCAGCCCTCGGCCGTTGTCAGGCGGGGGCAGGGCGCTGGCCGAATCGCTGACGACCAGGCCGTCGCGGATTTCGATCACTCGCTGTGCCCGCGCCGCCACATGGCGGTCGTGGGTGATCAGGATGATCACGTGGCCCTGGCTGGCCAGCTGGTCGAGCAACGCCATCACTTCGCTGCCGCTGTGGCTGTCGAGCGCACCGGTGGGTTCGTCGGCGAGGATGATATGGCCGCCGTTCATCAACGCCCGGGCGATCGATACCCGCTGCTGCTGGCCGCCGGACAACTGGTGCGGGCGGTTGCCGGTGCGGCTGGCCAGGCCCAGGCGGGCGAGCAGGGCGCTGGCGCGGGCGTGGCGTTGGTGGGCGGCGATACCGGCATAGATGGCCGGCATTTCGACGTTTTCCTGGGCTGAGCCGGAGGGGATCAGGTGGTAGCCCTGGAATACGAAGCCGAACGCCTCGCGGCGCAACCAGGCCAGTTCGTCGCTGCCCAGTTCGGCCACGTCCTTGCCGGCGAAGCGATAGCGGCCGGACGTGGGCCGGTCGAGGCAACCGAGGATGTTCATCAGCGTCGATTTGCCGGAGCCGGAAGCGCCGACGATGGCGACGAACTCGCCGGGGTGGATGCGCAGGCTGATGCCATGCAGGATATCGACCTTGGGCGTGTCGACGCCGCCGTAGGATTTACGAATGTCGACCAGTTCGATCAGGGGTGTGCTCATTCAGCCTCCGCGCACGCCAGGGGCGCCGATCACCAGGCGTTCGCCTTCATTCAGGCCGTCCAGCACCTGCACCCGCAGGCGGTCACTGAGGCCGGTGCGCACCTGGCGCTGTTCCACCTTGCCGTCACGGGTCAGCACATGCGCCAGGCGCAGGCCATCGGCGTCGTCCAGCGCTGCCCGTGGCACGGTCAGCACCTGGCTGGCTTTGCCGGCGACGAAGAATACCTGGGCAGTCATCTCGGCCATCAGCGCACCATCCGGGTTGTCGACATCCAGCAGCACGCTGTACTGCACCACCTGGTTGCCGGCGTTGCCATTGCTGACGCTGGCCGGGCTACCGCCGCCCTGGCTGGCCTGGTCCAGCGGCTTGGGCGGCACCGGCAGCACCTGGCGCACGGTGCTGGTCCAGCGGCGCTTGCCGCCGGCCAGGGTGGTGAAGTACGCGGTCATGCCCGGCTTGACCTGGCCGATGTCGGCCTCCGATACCTGGGCCCATACCGTCATTGGCGAGAGCCTGGCGATGCGCAGGATCAACGGGGTTTGCTGTTGGGCGTTGAGGGTTTGCCCCTCGCGCGCGTCCACCGCCACCACGGTACCGTCCATGGGCGCGTAGATGCGGGTGTAGCCCAGCTCGGCCTCGTCGCTGCGCAGGCTGGCCTGGGCCTGGCGGATCTGCGCCTGGAACATGTCGATGCGCGCCTGGGTGACTTTGAGCTGGGCAGCGGCGGTCTGCACGTCCTCGTCGCGGGTGGCGCCCGCAGCGGCCAGGTCACGCTGGCGCTTGAGCTGCTGCCGTGCCAGCTGGAACTGCGCGCGTTGTTCGGCCAACTGGGCCTTGAGGTTGTCGATCGAGTAGCGGCCGGCATCCAGCCGCGCCTGCTGGGTGGAAGGGTCGATCTCGACCAGCAGCTGGCCTTTGCGCACCGTATCGCCAACCTCGACGTGCAGGGTGTGGATCTGCCCCGAGGCCTGCGCCCCGACATCCACGTAGCGCCTTGGTTGCAGGGTGCCCAGTGCGGTTACGCTGCTTTCGATGTCGGCGCGGGTCACCGTGACCGTGCTGAGCGGCTGTGCAGCGGAGGGCAGTGCCGTCCAGGCCAGCAGGCTGCCCAGGCCGAGCAGGCCCAGGCCCGTGAGCAGGGCCCGGCGACGGGTAGTGGTTAAAGGTCTCATGCAGACGTCCAGCCGAGGGGGTGCCAGATAGACGAAAGCGGCGGGAGGGGATTTAGCGGATATCGTGCGGGGTTGGTACGGCGACAGCGAGGTGGCGCCTGTGAGATCGAGCGCTGCCCGCGCAGCGCATCGCGGATGAATCCGCTCCTACATTTGTTTCGGGCCAGTAATGCCTGTCACAAGCGCGCGCGGCCGCCTGGTTCATACCACGCAAATTACCTAATGCGTCAAAGCGCCCTCGCGCAAATTGCCCAGGAATAACTCGCCCGAAACAAATGTAGGAGCGGATTCATCCGCGATGCGCTGCGCGGGTGGCGCTCGATCCAACAGGCGCTGAAACCCTACAGCCAAACCCGTGTTGCTGAGAATCATTATAATTTGTAAGATCGCAGGTTGACATCACTCGGTCCCGCTGCTGCCTGAAAGGGCTCTCTGGCCAGGCTGGCAGGACCCTCTCAGGTAACGTCGTGGAACATTACTATCGCGAACTGGTGGGCTTCCTTTCAGCGCGCCTGGGCAGTCGCCAGGCCGCTGAGGATGTGGCGCACGATGCTTACCTGCGCGTGCTGGAACGCACCGACGGCGAGCGCATCGAGCACCCGCGTGCCTTCCTTTACCGCACCGCGCTCAACCTGCTGGTCGACCGCCACCGGCGGCACCTGGTACGCCAGGCCGAGCCGCTGGAGGTGCTGGACAGCGATGAACGCTGGCACACCCCGGCGCCGGCGCATGACCTGCAGCTCGACCAACGCCTGGCGCTGATGCAGCGTGCCCTGGATGAACTGGGCAAGGTCTGCCGTGACTGCTTCTTGCTGCGCAAGCTCGATGGCCTGTCGCACCAGCAGATTGCCGAGCGCCTGGGCATTTCCCGCAGCCTGGTGGAAAAGCACATTGTCAACGCCATGAAGCACTGCCGGGTGCGCATGCGCGAATGGGAATGCTGATTGCCGGGTGGCCGCCGAATGAAAAAATCCATCGGCCCGTCACTTGATTTCTGCATCTTTCCCGGCTTCTATCAAAGAAGACCCCTGCCAGGCTCGGACCTGGCAGTAGCCGCCACTGGCGCAGTATGGTCATGGAGCCTACCCATTACCCACTGCCCAGGCCCGACCATGGCAAACAAGACCCTGCGCATCCTCATCGCCGACGCAAACCCGTGCCAGCGCCTGCAACTGGAGCGGCTGCTCAATGGCCTGGGCTATTACCGGATCGCCCCCGTGGACAGCTTCGAGGAGCTGCAGCGCCTGGTGCTGTGTGCCCTGCAGCCTTTTCACCTGCTGCTGGGCAATATCGAGCTGGCCAGCCATGCCGGGGTCGACCTGGAGCGCTTCTGCCGCGTCAGCCCGCAGATCCAGCATGCCCTGCTGTATCACACCACCCAGCTGGCAGTGCCATCGGTGCCATCCAGCGAGCGCCAGGCGGTCAGCCTGAGCCTGCCGCAGGTGCCCGATAACGATGCGCTGGAGGCGTTCATGGCGATCATCGATACGCCGTTGCAGGTGGGCAAGCTGCCGCTGCCGGGCGCCCTGTCAGCGACACCGGGGCGATCCCTGGGGCGCGTCAATTTCTCCTACACGGTGTTCAGCCGCTAGCGCTGCCGTGGGCGGGGCAAGGGGACAGCGATTTGCTATCCTCTCGCCCTTTGCCGATGTGCGGACCCTGCCATGACTGCCAACGATACCGCTTACCCGCCCCGGTTCAGCCGCGGCGACCACCGGACCCTGGGCCTGGCGGCGTTGGGCGGCGCGCTGGAAATCTACGATTTCATCATTTTCGTGTTCTTTGCGCTCACCCTCAGCCAGCTGTTCTTCCCGCCTGAAATGCCCGAATGGCTGCGCCTGCTGCAAAGCTTCGGGATTTTCGTCACTGGCTACCTGGCGCGGCCGCTGGGTGGCATCCTGATGGCGCACTTCGCCGACCATCTTGGGCGCAAGCGGGTTTTCAGCCTGAGTATCCTGATGATGGCCCTGCCTTGCCTGCTGATCGGGGTGATGCCGACCTACGCCGACATCGGCTATGCGGCGCCGTTGATCCTGCTGGCCCTGCGTATTCTGCAGGGCGCGGCGGTGGGCGGCGAAGTGCCGAGTGCCTGGACCTTCGTCGCCGAGCACGCGCCCGCCGGGCGGCGTGGCTATGCCCTGGGCTTCCTGCAGGCCGGGCTGACCTTCGGTTACCTGCTGGGGGCGTTGACTGCGACCCTGCTGGCGCAGCTGTTCACCGCGCAGGAAATTCTCGATTACGCCTGGCGCTACCCGTTCCTGCTGGGTGGGGTGTTTGGTGTGATCGGTGTGTGGCTGCGCCGCTGGCTCAGCGAAACCCCGGTGTTCCTTGCCTTGCGTGCGCGCCAGCAACAACCGGTGAGCTTCCCGCTGCGGCGGGTGTTGGGCGAACACCGGCGGGCGTTGATCCCGGCGGCGCTGCTGACCTGTGTGCTGACCTCCGCCGTGGTGGTGCTGGTGGTGATTACACCGACGGTGATGCAGCAACGCTTTGGCATGACGGCCGGGCACACCTTCGCCCTGAGCAGCGTGGGTATCGTCTTCCTCAATATCGGTTGCGTGCTGGCCGGCCTGCTGGTCGATCGCGTTGGCGCCTGGCGCGCGCTGATGTTCTACAGCCTGCTGCTGCCGTTGGGTATCGGCGTGTTGTATGCCAGCCTGGTAGGGCAGTGGGGCATGACCTGGCTGGCCTATGCGCTGGCCGGCCTGTGCTGTGGCGTGGTGGGGGTGGTGCCGTCGGTGATGGTCGGGTTGTTCCCGGCCGAGATCCGTGTGTCGGGTATTTCCTTCACCTACAACGTGGCCTATGCGCTGTGGGCCAGCACCACGCCGCTGGCGCTGATTGCCTTGATGCCGTGGAGCCCGTGGGTGTGTGCCGGATTTTGCCTGATCATGGGCGCGGTGGGGTTGCTGACGGCGCTCTATTTCGGGCGTCGTGAGCCGTTGCCGTTGAGTGAGCCCGACTTCCTGCCGACGCGGTGCCTGTAGGAGCGGCCTTGTGTCGCGATGGGGCGCGCAGCGGCCCCAAGGTCTGCGCAGCGGCACGGACTACCGGGGCCGCTGCACGCCCCATCGCGACACAAGGCCGCCCCTACACGGGCCAGCAGCGCCAGGGGACAGGTAAAACAGAAAGCCCCCGGCTCGTGAGAACCGGGGGCTTTTCGTTAACGCAAGGGCAGGGGCTTACATGTTCGGGTAGTTCGGCCCGCCAGCGCCTTCAGGGGTAACCCAGGTGATGTTCTGGGCCGGGTCCTTGATGTCGCAGGTCTTGCAGTGTACGCAGTTCTGCGCGTTGATCTGGAAGCGCTTGCTGCCGTCTTCCTGGCTGACCACTTCATACACACCTGCCGGGCAATAGCGCTGCGCCGGCTCGTCGTACAGCGGCAGGTTGCTGGCGATCGGGATGTTCGGGTCGGTCAGCTTCAGGTGGCAAGGTTGTTCCTCTTCGTGGTTGGTGCTGGAGAGGAATACCGAGCTGAGCTTGTCGAAGCTGAGCTTGCCGTCCGGTTTCGGGTAGTCGATCTTCTGCGAGTCGGCCGCCAGCTTCAGGCAGGCGTAGTCCGGCTTGGTGTCGTGCAGGGTGAACGGCAGCTTGCCACCGAACCAGTTCTGCTCGACATAGTTGAACGCACCACCGAGGATCGGACCGAACTTGTGGATGGCTGCGCCAAAGTTGCGGCTGGCGAACAGTTCTTCGTACAACCAGCTGGCCTTGAAGGCGCTGACGTAGCCGTTCAGCTTGTCGCCGCCTTCGCTGCCGGCGGCCAGCGCATCGGCGACCGCTTCGGCCGCCAGCATGCCGGACTTCATCGCGGTGTGGCTGCCCTTGATCTTGGAGAAGTTCAAGGTGCCCAGGTCACAACCAATCAGCGCGCCGCCATCGAACACCATCTTCGGCAGCGAGTTCAGGCCACCTTTGGCAATTGCGCGGGCGCCGTAGCTGATCCGCTTGCCGCCTTCGAGGTACTGGCTGATCACCGGGTGGTGCTTCAGCCGCTGGAATTCATCGAACGGCGACAGGTACGGGTTGGCGTAGGACAGGTCGACGATCAGGCCGACCACCACCTGGTTGTTTTCCAGGTGATAAAGGAACGAACCACCGGTGTTGTCCTTGGCCATCACATCCAGCGGCCAGCCGGCGGTGTGCACCACCAGCCCCTGTTCGTGCCTGGCCGGGTCGATTTCCCAGATTTCCTTCAAACCGATGCCGTAGTGCTGGACGTCGGCTTCGCTGTCGAGATTGAAGCGCTTGATCAGCTGCTTGCCGATGTGGCCACGGCAGCCTTCGGCGAACAGGGTGTACTTGGCGCGCAGTTCCATGCCCGGGGTGTACAGGCCATCCTTGGGGTTGCCTTCACGGTCGACGCCGAGGTCACCGGTGACGATGCCGCGGACTACGCCGTTGTCATCGAACAGCGCTTCCTGGGCGGCGAAGCCCGGGTAGATTTCCACGCCCAGGTTCTCTGCCTGCTGGGCCAGCCAGCGGCACAGGTTGCCCAGGGAGATGATGTAGTTACCCTGGTTGTGCATGGTCTTGGGCACGAACAGGTCAGGCACCTTGGTCGAGCTGCCAGCATCCTTGAGCACGTAGATGTCGTCGCGCTTCACTTCGGTATTCAGTGGCGCGCCAAGGGCTTTCCAGTCGGGGAACAGCTCGTTCAGGGCACGGGGCTCGAACACCGCGCCAGAGAGGATGTGGGCGCCGACTTCAGAGCCTTTTTCCACCACGCAGACGCTGATTTCGCTACCGGCTTCGGCGGCCTTCTGCTTCAGGCGGCAGGCGGCGGACAGGCCTGCCGGGCCGGCGCCGACGATGACCACGTCGAATTCCATGTACTCGCGTTCCACTGGTTCTCTCCTACTCATCAAGGCTCGTGCTGTTGCTGGGTCTTATGGGTGCGCGGGGGCATTCGCAGCGGTTCTACGCAACGGCGGAACTGTAGCTGGGCAAATGACGGACTACACCGTTTTGTCTTGGCCGCGCATTATATCTACACCACTTGGCGGGTCCAATACAAACGTTTGTTTGAATTTGCCGCAGGCCAGTAAAATCGCAGGAACGCGGCTGGAGGATGACCCATTTGCCGTATTGACCGGATTGGGTGTTACGGTCAAGATACGAGCGGTTTTACGTTCGCCGTAGGCTTGCAGCCGGGCGCAGGTACACCTCTAAAGACCAGCTGTGGAGCAGGGTTCTGCGGCCTCCGGCCGGTTTGTAGTGGAGTTTACACGCCACGACAGAAAATGACCCGTGAGTATTTGACGCAAGCGTCCGGACACGACTGTTCGGTCACTCTCAAGTTACTGCCTCCCGGTACGTTTTTAGAGGTGCCCTTGTACCCACGCGCATCGCCGGGCAATGACCCCAGGCGACTATCTATTCACCGGAGAGTAACGAGGAATCCATGAAGGTTCTTGTAGCTGTCAAACGAGTGGTCGACTACAACGTCAAGGTTCGCGTCAAGGCGGACAACTCCGGCGTCGACCTTGCTAACGTCAAGATGTCCATGAACCCCTTCTGCGAAATCGCCGTGGAAGAAGCCGTGCGCCTGAAGGAAAAGGGCGTTGCCAGCGAGATCGTCGTGGTCTCCGTCGGCCCGACCACCGCCCAGGAGCAGCTGCGTACCGCCCTGGCCCTGGGGGCCGACCGCGCCATCCTGGTCGAAGCCGCCGACGAACTGAACTCCCTGGCCGTGGCCAAGGCACTGAAAGCCGTTGTCGACAAGGAGCAGCCGCAACTGGTCATCCTCGGCAAGCAGGCCATCGACAGTGACAACAACCAGACCGGCCAGATGCTGGCGGCGTTGACCGGCTTTGCCCAGGGCACCTTCGCCTCCAAGGTGGAAGTGGCTGGCGACAAGCTGAACGTCACCCGTGAAATCGACGGCGGCCTGCAGACCGTGGCCCTGAACCTGCCGGCCATCGTCACGACCGACCTGCGCCTGAACGAGCCACGTTACGCGTCGCTGCCGAACATCATGAAGGCCAAGAAAAAGCCGCTGGAAACCGTTACTCCAGATGCGCTGGGCGTTTCCCTCGCCTCCACCAACAAGACCCTCAAGGTTGAAGCACCGGCTGCCCGCAGCGCTGGCATCAAGGTCAAATCGGTGGCCGAACTGGTCGAGAAGCTGAAGAACGAAGCGAAGGTAATCTAAATGACTATCCTGGTTGTCGCTGAATACGAGAACGGTGCCGTAGCCCCGGCCACCCTGAACACTGTTGCTGCTGCCGCGAAGATCGGTGGTGATGTCCATGTGCTGGTCGCTGGCCACAACGTCGGTGGCGTTGCCGAGTCTGCTGCGAAGATCGCTGGCGTGGCCAAGGTGCTGGTTGCCGACAATGCAGCCTATGCACACGCCCTGCCGGAAAACGTCGCGCCGCTGATCGTCGAGCTGGCCAAAGGCTACAGCCACGTGCTGGCCCCGGCCACCACCAACGGCAAGAACATCCTGCCGCGCGTTGCCGCGCTGCTGGACGTGGACCAGATCTCCGAGATCATCTCGGTCGAGTCCGCCGACACCTTCAAGCGCCCGATCTATGCCGGTAACGCCATTGCCACCGTGCAGTCGAGCGCCGCCATCAAGGTCATCACCGTGCGTACCACCGGCTTCGACGCCGTGGCGGGCGAAGGGGGTTCGGCTGCCGTCGAAGCAGTTGGCGCCGCGCACAACGCCGGCATCTCGGCCTTCGTCGGCGAAGAGCTGGCCAAGTCCGACCGCCCGGAACTGACCGCTGCCAAGATCGTCGTTTCCGGTGGTCGTGGCATGGGCAACGGTGACAACTTCAAGCACCTCTACAGCCTGGCCGACAAGCTCGGCGCTGCCGTCGGTGCTTCGCGCGCCGCGGTCGACGCGGGCTTCGTGCCCAACGACATGCAGGTCGGCCAGACCGGCAAGATCGTTGCGCCGCAGCTGTACATCGCCGTCGGTATCTCCGGCGCGATCCAGCACCTGGCCGGCATGAAAGACTCCAAGGTGATCGTGGCGATCAACAAGGACGAAGAGGCACCGATCTTCCAGGTTGCCGACTACGGCCTGGTCGCCGACCTGTTCGAAGCGGTTCCGGAGCTGGAAAAGCTGGTCTGATCCGCCTGCTTCACTTATAAAGAACCCGGCCCTCGTTTCGAGGGTCGGGTTTTTTTATGGGTTGAGGAGTGAGGGATGACGTTGCGCGGAACGGGCAGGGTGCTGGCATGCATGGCGGCGTTGCTGGCGCCGCTGGCCATGGCGGCCGGCAAGTGTGAACGCCTGGTGGCCACTGGCAGCCCCGATGCGCCGCCCTATTCATGGCAAGACCCGAACGACCCGAAACACCTGATCGGCGCCAACGTCGACCTGCTGCGCCAGGTGGCCGAGGAGCTGGGGCTGAAGCTGGAGGTGCTCAACGCCGGCCGTCGTGACCAGGCGCTGGAAGAGGTGCGCAGCGGGCGCATGGACCTGTTGCTCGACGCCCCGATGCAGGTGGAGCAACTGACCGCGCTCGACTACCTCCACCCACCCCTGCAGCTCAACGAATACCTGGTGTGGACCCGTCACGATGCCGAACTGGTGTTCGATGGCCCGGCGGACCTGGCCAGGTACCAGGGCAGTGTGTCCGAGCATGCACGGCTGACGCCGGCCTTCAGCGCCTTCGTCAAGGCGCAGCTGAAGTTGGTGCCGGCGCAGAACCTGACCCAGGCATTCCAGAAGCTGGTGCTTGGCCAGGTCGACTATGTGCTCGCGGGCCGCTATGCGGGCATGGCGATGGTGCAGAGCCTGGGCATGAGCAACCAGCTGATTGCCCGCGGCCTGCCGGTGGACCGGCCAGGGCTGTACTTGGCCGTGTCGCATAATTCCGCCTGCAATGACAGCTGGTTGCGTGGGCAATTGGCAAAAAAACTGACAGAATTGCCGATCTCCGGTGCGTCCGAGACCGTGCTGCAGCGTAATGTCGAGCGCTGGAAAGCACAGCTGCAGGTGCCCTCGGACGCCCCCAAACACTAGGAAGATTGCGTGAGAACCCAACCACTAATCCTTGCCCTGGCCGTGCTCGGCCTGGCTGGCTGCGCCAACGATCCGGCTCCTGTCGAGCAGATGCGTATTTCCGAGCAGGCGCTGGAGCAGGCCAAGGCCGTCGGTGCCACCGAGCAGGTCGAAGCGCTCAAGCTGGCCGAAGACAAGTTGGCCCGGGCCAAGACCAACATGCTCACCGAAGACTACCGCGATGCGCGCATGCGCGCCGAGCAGGCCGAGCTGGATGCGCGCCTGGCCGAAGCCCAGGTGCTGAACCAGAAGAGTGAAGAGCAGCTGCAGCTGCTGCAGTCGCGGGTCAAGCGCCTGCGCAAGCAGTTGGAGGTGCAGCCATGATCCGCCGTGCACCAATGGCCGCGCTGGCAGTGCTGGCGTTGGCGGCAGGTTTGCAAGGTTGCGCCAGCCAGCGCAGCAGTGCCGCACTGGATGATGCCAGCGCCGCCTTCCAGCAGGTCAAGGACAACTCCGATGTGCTGCGCAGTGCCCCGCGTGACGTGATCCGCGCAGGCGAGTCGCTGGCCCGCGCCGAGCGCCTGTCCAGCTACATCGGCACCGGTGCCGACGTGCGCCATTACGCCTACCTCAGCCAGCGCTACAGCGAGATTGCCAGCGAGCATGCCAAGCTGGCGCTGAACCAGGAGCGCCAGGCCAAGCTCGACCTGGAGCGCCAGCGCCTGCAGCTGGCCTTGCGCGAGGCCAAGCTGGCCAGTGTGCAGCAGCAGGGCAAGTGGATCGAATCGCAGATTGCCGCGCTGGCCTCGGAGCAGACCGATCGCGGCCTGGTGATGACCTTGGGTGACGTGCTGTTCGACACCGGCCGTGCCGACCTGAAGAACTCGGCCAGCCGCACCGTGCTCAAGCTGGTGCAGTTCCTGCAACTCAACCCGCGCCGGGTGGTACGGATCGAAGGCTATACCGACAGCACCGGCACGGCCGAGGACAACCTGAAGCTGTCGCGTGACCGGGCGCAGGCCGTGGCTGACATGCTGGTCGACCTGGGCATTGACGAGAAGCGCCTGCAGGTCGAGGGCTATGGCGACCAGTACCCGATCGAGGCCAATGCCTCGGAGCGGGGCAGGGCGCAGAACCGCCGGGTGGAGATCGTGTTCTCCGATGACAAAGGCAGGCTCGCACCGGCGCGCTGAAACCTGTCAAGGCGGCCGCTTTACGGCCCATTGCCGGCAAGCCGGTTCCCGCAGGAATTGCACAGGGGGTGAGATCTGTACAATCCCTGTGGGCGCCGGCTTTTCGTCGATGCCCCCGGATTTCAATGTTTATCACTGTCACGCAATTGTATTGTTGACTATCTTGCGATCTGTCCCCGTACACTTTGCAACTGTTACGGTATTCTCTACCCTCAGTGAGCGACACAAGAACAACGAGTCCGTCCGCGCGTCGAGAGCCAGCCATGACCAACCTGCTGCTGTACCAGCGTATCGCCCAGCAACTGGCCGATGACATCCGTCGCGGTGTCTACCAGCCAGGCGAGCGCGTACCTTCCGTGCGCAAGATGAGCGCCCAGCTCAACGTCAGCCATGCCACGGTGCTGCAGGCCTATGCCAACCTCGAAGACCAGGGGTTGATCCGTGCGCGGCCGCAGTCCGGCTACTACGTGCACCAGACTCCGGCGCTGACCGCGCAGACGCCGGACATCGCCCGCGTGGAGCGCCCCGGCCTGGTGACCCGCGCCAGCATCATCCAGCAAGTGCTGACCGAGGCGCGCCGCGACGGGGTGTTCCCGTTCGGTGCCGCCGTGCCGCATGTCGATTACCTGCCGGTCCGTGCCTTGCACCAGCAAATTGCCAAGGTGACGCGCTTTCACAGCCCGCGTGCCTTCAGCTACATGTTCAGCCCCGGTTTCGAACCGCTGCGCCGGCAGATCGCCATCCGCATGCGCGATGCCGGCGTGCTGGTCGACCCCCGTGAAGTGATCGTGACCCATGGTTGCGTCGATGCGTTGCAGATGTCGTTGCGCGTGCTGACCCGCCCTGGCGACCTGATCGCCGCCGAGTCGCCCACCTATTACGGCCTGTTGCAACTGGCTGACCTGTTGGGCCTGAAGGTGATCGAGATTCCCAGTGACCCGTCCACTGGCATCAGTCTCGAGGCGTTGCAGCTGGCGGCCAACCAGTGGTCGATCAAGGCGCTGGTGCTGACGGCGCGGTTGAGCAACCCGCTGGGCGGCACCGTGCCGGAAGAGCGGCAGAAGCAGTTGCTGCGCCTGGCATCGGATTTCGATATCCAGATCGTCGAGGACGACATTTACGGCGAATTGATGTTCGAGCAGGGCAAGACCAAGGCGCTGAAGGCGTTCGACCGGCTGGACCGGGTGATCTACTGTTCGAGCTTTTCCAAGACCCTGTCCCCGGGGGTGCGCGTTGGCTGGATGATAGCCGGGCGCTATCAGGACGAAATCCAGCGCCTGCAAACCTTTACCACCCACTCGGCCTGCAGCGTGACGCAGATGGGGGTGGCGGCCTACCTGGAGAATGGCGGTTACGACCGGCACCTGCGTTACATTCGCCAGGAGTACCGCAAGAACCTCAGTGCCTACCAGCTGGCGGTGCAGCAACATTTCCCCGAGGGCACCCAGATGACTCGGCCGACGGGCGGGTTTATCCTGTGGGTGAGCTTGCCGGGGCGGGTCAATACCCAGGAACTGCATGTGCGCGCGCTGGAGCAGGGTATCAGCATTGCGCCGGGGCTGATCTTCAGTAATACCGAACAGTTCAACCACTGTATCCGCCTTAATTGCGGCATCCCGTGGAACAAGGAAGCCGAGCGCGCGGTGATTACCCTTGGGCTGTTGGCCCAGCAGTTGTGCCGTGAACCGGCGGCTGCGCTTCTGTAGGCTTGCCACGCGCCTGCGGAACAGGGAGCATACGCACTTTTCCTGCCAGTCTGTCCATTTGCCATGATTGCTTTGCGCCGTTTTGCCTTGATCTTGTGCCTTGCTCCGCTCTGCTACCTTGGCACAGGCCAGGCTGCGCAGCCGGCAAGCCAGGCGCAGGCGGCCCAAGGCAAACCGGCGCCCAAGGCGCAGGCCAGGCCCGTGCACAAACCAGCGGCAAAGAAGGCTGCCAACAGCAAGGCCAGGCCAGCCCGCAAGCCGGTGAGCCAGGCCGTTGCCAAGCCACTGCCCAAGGCCAGGCTCGACCTCAGCCTGCCGGCCGAAATGGTCGACAGGCTGCAGCCGGAAGTCGGTAGCCCTTCACCGATCCAGCGGCGCCAGCCCCTGCTGCCGCCACTGTTCACGGAAAAGCCAGAGACCGACGACAGCCCGTTCCAGCTCAATGGCCGGCTGATCAACAACGAGATGCAGCTGCAGCTGCGCAATGACAGCCGTCGTGACGTGGAAGGGGCTGCCATTGATTTCGAGTACCGTCAGTAGCGGCCAAACTGACTGCTGGGTCATGGCAGATTTCATCATGCCAGCAATTTCAAACGCCTGTTTGAGCGGTTACTATCCAGGGACGTTCGTCCCGTTTTGTTCCAGGGAGTCCTGATTTTGGTGAACAGCCATGAAATGCCGTGAGGGTTGTGGTGCCTGCTGCATTGCCCCGTCCATCAGCTCTGCGATGCCGCGCATGCCGAATGGCAAGCCGGCCGGCGAGCGCTGCCTGCACCTGACCGTCGACAACCTTTGTGACCTGTTCGGCAAGCCCGAGCGGCCCGCAGTGTGTGGCGGTTTCCAGGCGGATGTCGAGGTGTGCGGCAGTGACCGTGACGAGGCGATCAGGATTCTTGGCTGGTGGGAGCAGATGACGGCGGCGTGAAGGCTGGATCTTCGACAACAAGGATAAACATGATGAGATCGTTCAAGCGTATTGCACTGCTGTGTGGCCTGGGTGTTGTGCTGTCCCCTGCGGCCTGGGCCGAGAACTGGCAGGTGGCCAAGGACGAGGAGGGGATCAAGGTTTCTCTCAGTGAGGTGGCCGGTTCCAAGTACAAGGCCTATCAAGGCGTCACCGTGATCAAGGCGCCGCTGGCGAAGGTGCAGGCGCTGCAGGAGGACGTAGTCGGGGCTTGTGCATGGATTCATGAATGCAAGATGCAGAAGGTGCTCAAGCAGGAGAATGGCCAGGTCTGGACCTATACCCAGTTCAATACGCCTTGGCCGGTGACGCCGCGCGACTCGGTGCTGCATGTGACCACGGTCAAGGAGGCTGACGGCAGCCTGGTGCGCAACCTGAAGGAAGAGCCGACCTACATCCCGGAAGAGAAAGGCTTTGTGCGGGTAGCGAAGGTCGAAGGCTTCTGGAAGCTCGTGCCCAAGGGTGACAGCACGGAAGTGACTTATCAGGTGCACACCGAGCCGGGTGGTAGCGTGCCGGCGATGGTGGCCAACAAGTTCGTGGTCGATGCGCCGTTCAATACCCTGAAAGGGCTGCGCGAGCGGGCTGAGAAAAACTGAGGAGCGGCCCTGGGATCTTAGGCTTACCGCAATATTGCCGGGGCTGCTTCGCAGCCCTTTCGCGACACAAGGCCGCTCCTACAACGCCGCATCGCGTCGAGCGGAAATAAAAAAGGCTGCCCGAGGGCAGCCTTCTTGCGTTCGGCTGGCGAAGCTTACTTGCGGTCCTGCAGCGCAACGATGTCGCGCTTCTGCTCGCCGGTGTAAAGCTGGCGCGGGCGGCCGATCTTGTACGGGCTGGAGAGCATTTCTTTCCAGTGCGAGATCCAGCCCACGGTACGTGCCAGGGCGAAGATCACGGTGAACATGCTGGTCGGAATGCCGATCGCCTTGAGGATGATCCCCGAGTAGAAGTCGACGTTCGGGTACAGCGAGCGCTCGATGAAGTACGGATCGGTCAGGGCGATCTCTTCCAGGCGCATGGCCAGTTCCAGCTGCGGGTCGTTGTTGATGCCCAGCTCGCGCAGCACTTCGTCGCAGGTCTGTTTCATCACGGTGGCGCGCGGGTCGCGGTTCTTGTACACGCGGTGACCGAAGCCCATGAGCTTGAACGGGTCGTTCTTGTCCTTGGCCTTGGCGATGAACTTGTCGATGTTCGAGACATCGCCGATTTCATCGAGCATGGTCAGTACCGCTTCGTTGGCACCGCCGTGGGCCGGGCCCCACAGTGCGGCGATGCCGGCGGCGATACAGGCGAACGGGTTGGCACCCGACGAACCGGCCAGGCGCACGGTGGAGGTGGAGGCGTTCTGCTCGTGGTCGGCGTGGAGGATGAAGATCCGGTCCATCGCCTTGGCCAGCACCGGGCTGATCGGTTTGATCTCGCACGGGGTGTTGAACATCATGTGCAGGAAGTTTTCCGCGTACGACAGGTCGTTGCGCGGGTACATCATCGGCTGGCCCATGGAGTATTTGTAAACCATCGCGGCCAGGGTCGGCATCTTGGCAACCAGGCGTACCGCGGAAATCTCGCGGTGCTGCGGGTTATTGATGTCCAGGGAGTCGTGATAGAACGCCGACAGGGCACCGACCACGCCGCACATTACCGCCATCGGGTGGGCGTCGCGGCGGAAGCCGTTGAAGAACGACTTCAACTGCTCGTGAACCATGGTGTGGTTCTTCACGGTGCTGACGAACTGGGCCTTCTGCTCGGCATTCGGCAGTTCGCCGTTGAGCAGCAGGTAGCAGGTTTCGAGGTAGTCGGACTTTTCGGCGAGCTGCTCGATCGGGTAGCCGCGGTGCAGCAGGATGCCTTTGTCGCCGTCAATGTAGGTGATCTTCGACTCGCACGAGGCAGTCGCCATGAAACCTGGGTCGAAGGTGAAGTGACCAGTGGCCCCCAACCCGCGGACGTCGATTACATCAGGACCAACGGTGCCGGTTAAAATGGGCAGCTCGACGGGGGCAGCGCCCTCGATGACCAACTGCGCTTTTTTGTCAGCCATGTGGCCTCCTATTAATGCTTGAAATCATCAGACAGACCCCCCACGCAGGGCCCGCACCACTATAGAGGGATAAATTCAGATGTCAATTTGCCTAAAGGCTTGTTGAAACAGGCATTGAGGCCTGGTTTTTCACGAAATTCTCGCCCATTTACGCCTTTTGTCCGTTAAAGGCAATGCGCTATTTGGGCTACCCCGTCACGTTGTCATAAGCAGCCTAACTGTCTATACTCGCAACCCGACCGCCAGGGGCTTGCAAGCCCGAACTGCTGGGGGTCGCCGTTCCCTGGGTGGTGGGTACCTGACCAGTACACTTACCAACAACTTTGCCCTGATTCGCTAGGGGCTCTTCAGTGTGAAAAAAGCCGTGAAAAGCCAACGACCTGTAAACCTAGACCTAAGGACCATCAAGCTCCCCGTCACTGCGTACACGTCCATCCTGCACCGTATCTCCGGCGTCATCCTGTTCCTCGGCCTTGCCATCATGCTTTATGCACTGGGCAAGTCGCTGGGTTCCGAGGAAGGCTTCGGTGAGGTGAAGGCGTGTCTGACCAGCCCGCTGGCCAAGTTCGTGACCTGGGGCCTGCTGTCCGCCCTGCTTTATCACCTCGTGGCAGGTGTACGTCACCTGATCATGGACATGGGTATCGGTGAGACGCTGGAAGGCGGCAAGCTGGGCTCGAAAATCGTGATCGTCATCTCCGTGGTGCTGATCGTTCTGGTGGGAGTTTGGGTATGGTAACCAATGTCACGAACCTGTCGCGTTCGGGTCTCTATGACTGGATGGCGCAGCGCGTCTCTGCGGTCGTTCTCGCGGCTTACTTCCTGTTCCTGATCGGCTACGTGGTCGCCCACCCAGGCATCGACTACACCCAGTGGCATGGTCTGTTCTCCAACAACGCGATGCGGATCTTCAGTCTGCTGGCCCTCGTTGCCCTGGGCGCTCACGCCTGGGTCGGCATGTGGACCATCGCCACCGACTACCTGACGCCAATGTCGTTCGGCAAGTCGGCAACTGCGATTCGTTTCCTGTTCCAGGCGGTATGCGGCGTTGCGATGTTCGCTTACTTCGTCTGGGGTGTGCAGATTCTCTGGGGTATCTGATCCATGGCTAGCATTCCAACCATTTCTTTCGACGCCATCATCATCGGTGGCGGCGGTGCCGGCATGCGCGCTGCGCTGCAGCTGGCTCAAGGCGGCCACAAGACCGCCGTGGTCACCAAGGTCTTCCCGACCCGTTCGCACACTGTATCCGCCCAGGGCGGCATCACCTGCGCCATCGCTTCGGCCGACCCGAACGACGACTGGCGCTGGCACATGTACGATACCGTCAAGGGCTCCGACTACATCGGTGACCAGGACGCTATCGAATACATGTGTCAGGAAGGCCCGGCTGCGGTCTTCGAGCTGGACCACATGGGCCTGCCATTCTCGCGTACCGAAACCGGCCGTATCTACCAGCGTCCGTTCGGTGGCCAGTCCAAGGACTTCGGTAAAGGTGGCCAGGCCGCCCGTACCTGTGCCGCTTCCGACCGTACTGGTCACGCGCTGCTGCACACCCTGTACCAGGGCAACCTGAAGGCCGGCACCACCTTCCTCAACGAGTACTACGCCGTAGACCTGGTGAAGAACCAGGACGGCGCGTTCGTGGGTGTGATCGCGATCTGCATCGAAACCGGCGAAACCCTGTACATCAAGTCCAAGGCCACCGTACTGGCCACTGGCGGTGCCGGCCGTATCTACGCCTCCACCACCAACGCCCTGATCAACACCGGTGACGGCGTGGGCATGGCCCTGCGTGCCGGTGTGCCGGTGCAGGACATCGAAATGTGGCAGTTCCACCCGACCGGCATCGCCGGCGCCGGTGTACTGGTCACCGAAGGTTGCCGCGGTGAAGGTGGCTACCTGATCAACGCCCACGGCGAGCGCTTCATGGAGCGTTACGCGCCGAACGCCAAAGACCTGGCCGGCCGCGACGTGGTCGCCCGTTCGATGGTCAAGGAAATCATCGCCGGCAATGGCGTGGGCCCGAACAAGGACCACGTACTGCTGAAGCTGGACCACCTGGGCGAGGAAGTGCTGCACAGCCGCCTGCCAGGTATCTGCGAACTGTCCAAGACCTTCGCCCACGTCGACCCGGTGGTCGCGCCAGTACCGGTCATCCCGACCTGCCACTACATGATGGGCGGCGTTGCCACCAACATCCACGGCCAGGCCATCACCATGGACGCCGAAGGCAACGACCAGATCATTCCTGGCCTGTTCGCCGTAGGTGAAGTGGCGTGCGTATCGGTTCATGGTGCCAACCGCCTGGGCGGCAACTCGCTGCTCGACCTGGTGGTGTTCGGCCGTGCTGCTGGCCTGCACCTGGAGAAGGCGCTGACCGAAGGCGTGGAATACCGCGACGCCAGCGACACCGACGTCGATGTTGCCCTGAACCGCCTGAACAAGCTGAACGAGCGCACCACCGGTGAAGACGTTGCCAGCCTGAAGCGCGAGCTGCAGAGCTGCATGCAGAACTACTTCGGTGTATTCCGTACCGGCGAATACATGCAGAAGGGTATCGAGCAGCTGGCTGGTCTGCGTGACCGTATCGCCAACGTCAAGATCAACGACAAGTCCCAGGCCTTCAACACCGCGCGTATCGAGGCACTGGAGCTGCAGAACCTGCTGGAAGTCGCCGAAGCTACCGCCATCGCGGCCGAAGCCCGTAAAGAGTCCCGCGGCGCTCACGCCCGTGAAGACTACGAAGACCGTGACGACGAAAACTGGCTGTGCCACACCCTGTACTACCCGGGTGAGAAGCGCGTCGCCAAGCGTGGCGTCAACTTTGCGCCGAAGACTGTTCCAGCCTTCGAACCAAAAGTCCGGACTTACTAAGGGTGGCCGCTATGTTGCAAGTCGAAGTTTATCGTTACAACCCGGACACCGATTCCGCGCCGAAAATGCAGACCTTCCAGGTCGATACCGGCGGCAAGGACCTGATGGTGCTGGACGTGCTGGCACTGATCAAGGAACAGGACGAAGGGTTCTCCTACCGTCGCTCATGCCGTGAAGGCGTTTGCGGTTCCGATGGCATGAACATCAACGGCAAGAACGGCCTGGCCTGCATCACCCCGCTGTCGGCGGTGGTGAAGGGCAACAAGCTGATCCTGCGCCCGCTGCCGGGCCTGCCGGTCATTCGTGACCTGGTCGTCGACATGAGCATCTTCTACAAGCAGTACGAGAAGGTGAAGCCGTTCCTGCAGAACGACACGCCGGCGCCGGCTATCGAGCGTCTGCAGTCGCCGGAAGACCGCGACAAGCTGGACGGCCTGTACGAGTGCATCCTGTGCGCTTGCTGCTCGACTTCCTGCCCGTCGTTCTGGTGGAACCCGGACAAGTTCCTGGGCCCCGCTGCACTGCTGCAGGCCTATCGCTTCCTGGCCGACAGCCGCGACACCAAGACCCAGGAGCGCCTGGCGTCCCTGGATGACCCGTTCAGCGTATTCCGCTGCCGCGGGATCATGAACTGCGTCAACGTTTGCCCTAAAGGTCTGAACCCGACCAAGGCAATCGGTCACGTACGTAACATGCTGCTGCAAAGCGGTACCTGATACAAAGCGTTGTACCTGCAGTAAGCCGAGGTGCGGGTGGTGAGCCCGCACTGAGGTAAAACCCGAACAAAGGCCCACAAAGCCTGCGTTCATTACCTATGAAGATATGAGACCAGCAGGGGCTTTCCGGGCTGGTACCCGGAAAATCAGCAGGATCCTAGTGGCGTGGTTCAGTCGCTGTATTCGGACTTTTCCAGGTTTGCTGTGGCTCTCGCCGATCAGTCCCCTAACCGAGGGTGACCAAGCATGCAAGAAAGCGTGATGCAGCGCATGTGGGAAAGCGCCCACCTTTCAGGTGGTAACGCTGCATATGTGGAAGAGCTTTATGAGCTCTACCTGCACGACCCTAACGCTGTGCCAGAAGAGTGGCGCACCTACTTCCAGAAGTTGCCCGCCGACGGCAGCACCGCTACCGATGTATCGCACTCGACAATCCGCGACCATTTCGTACTGCTGGCAAAGAACCAGCGCCGCGCCCAGCCGGTATCTGCCGGGAGCGTGAGCAGTGAACACGAGAAGAAGCAGGTTGAAGTTCTGCGACTGATCCAGGCCTATCGTATGCGCGGCCATCAGGCTGCCAAGCTCGACCCGTTGGGGTTGTGGCAGCGTCCTGCGCCTGTAGACCTGTCGATCAATCACTACGGCTTGACCAATGCCGATCTTGATACGACCTTCCGTGCCGGCGACCTGTTCATCGGCAAAGAGGAGGCGAGCCTACGCGAGATCTTCGAGGCGCTCCAGAAGACATATTGTCGCACCATTGGCGCCGAGTTCACCCACATCGTCGACTCCGAACAGCGCAGCTGGTTCCAGCAGCGCCTGGAAAGCGTGCGCGGCCGTCCGGAGTTTTCCGCCGACGTGCAGGCCCACCTGCTGGAGCGTGTGACCGCCGGTGAAGGCCTTGAGAAATACCTGGGCACCAAGTACCCGGGCACCAAGCGCTTCGGCCTCGAAGGCGGCGAAAGCCTGATCCCGATGCTGGACGAGATGATCCAGCGTTCCGGCTCCTACGGCACCAAGGAAGTCGTGATCGGCATGGCCCACCGTGGCCGCCTGAACGTCCTGGTGAACACCTTCGGCAAGAACCCGCGCGAGCTGTTCGACGAGTTCGAAGGCAAGAAGATGAACGAGCTGGGCTCCGGTGACGTGAAGTATCACCAGGGCTTCTCCTCGAACGTGATGACCCCGGGTGGCGAAGTGCACCTGGCCATGGCGTTCAACCCGTCCCACCTGGAAATCGTCTCGCCCGTGGTCGAGGGTTCGGTGCGCGCCCGTCAGGACCGCCGCAACGACACCGTTGGCGACAAGGTACTGCCGATCTCGATCCACGGCGATGCCGCATTCGCTGGCCAGGGCGTGGTCATGGAAACCTTCCAGATGTCGCAGACCCGCGGTTTCAAGACCGGCGGCACCGTGCACATCGTGATCAACAACCAGGTCGGTTTCACCATCAGCAACCCGCTGGACGCGCGCTCCACCGAGTACGCCACCGACGTGGCCAAGATGATCCAGGCGCCGATCCTGCACGTCAACGGCGACGACCCGGAAGCCGTGCTGTTCGTGACCCAGCTGGCCATCGACTACCGCATGCAGTTCAAGCGTGACGTGGTCATCGACCTGGTCTGCTACCGCCGTCGTGGCCACAACGAGGCCGACGAGCCGAACGGCACCCAGCCGCTGATGTACCAGCAGATCAGCAAGCAGCGCACCACCCGTGAGCTGTACGCCGATGCACTGATCCAGGCTGGCCGCATCGATGCCGAACGTGCCCAGGCCAAGGTCGACGAGTACCGCAGCGCGCTGGACAACGGCCTGCACGTGGTCAAGAGCCTGGTCAAGGAGCCGAACCGCGAGCTGTTCGTCGACTGGCGTCCGTACCTGGGCCATGCCTGGACCGCGCGTCACGACACCCGCTTCGACCTCAAGACCCTGCAGGAACTGTCGGCCAAGCTGCTGGAGATCCCGGAAGGCTTCGTCGTTCAGCGCCAGGTCGCCAAGATCTACGAAGACCGCCAGAAGATGCAGGCCGGTGGCTTGCCGATCAACTGGGGTTATGCAGAGACCATGGCTTACGCCACCCTGCAGTTCGAAGGTCACCCGATCCGCATGACCGGCCAGGACATCGGCCGTGGCACCTTCTCGCACCGTCACGCGGTGCTGCACAACCAGAAGGACGCCAGCACCTACGTACCGCTGAAGAACCTGTTCCCGGGCCAGCCGAAGTTCGAACTGTACGACTCCTTCCTCTCGGAAGAAGCGGTACTGGCCTTCGAATACGGCTACTCGACCACCACGCCGAACGCGCTGGTGATCTGGGAAGCCCAGTTCGGCGACTTCGCCAACGGTGCGCAAGTGGTGATCGACCAGTTCATCACCAGCGGCGAGCACAAGTGGGGCCGTCTGTGCGGCCTGACCATGCTGCTGCCTCACGGTTATGAAGGGCAGGGCCCGGAGCACTCCTCCGCGCGTCTGGAGCGTTACCTGCAGCTGTGCGCCGAGCACAACATCCAGGTCTGCGTACCGACCACCCCGGCGCAGATCTACCACCTGCTGCGTCGCCAGGTCATCCGTCCGCTGCGCAAGCCGCTGATCGTCCTGACGCCGAAGTCGCTGCTGCGCCACAAGCTGGCCGTGTCGACCCTCGAGGACCTCGCAGAAGGCTCGTTCCAGACCGTGATCCCGGAAATCGACAGCCTCGATCCGGCCAAGGTCGAACGCCTGGTCCTGTGCGGCGGCAAGGTTTACTACGACCTGCTGGAAAAACGCCGTGCCGAAGGCCGCGAAGACATCGCCATCGTGCGTATCGAGCAGCTGTACCCGTTCCCGGAGGACGACCTGGTCGAAATCCTGGCGCCTTACACCAACCTCAAGCATGCGGTCTGGTGTCAGGAAGAGCCGATGAACCAGGGCGCCTGGTACAGCAGCCAGCACCACATGCGCCGTATCCTGGGCCGCCACAACAAGGCACTGGTCCTGGAATACGCCGGCCGCGACGCTTCTGCCGCGCCAGCCTGTGGTTACGCTTCGAAGCACGCCGAACAGCAGGAAAAACTGCTGCAAGACGCCTTCACTGTCTAACGCCTTCGCGCACCTGAAACCGAATTTAAGGAAACACTGATAATGGCTATCGAGATCAAAGCCCCAACCTTCCCGGAATCGGTTGCCGATGGCACCGTTGCCACCTGGCACAAGCAGCCGGGCGATGCCGTCAAGCGTGACGAGCTGATCGTCGACATCGAGACCGACAAGGTCGTCCTGGAAGTGCTGGCTACCGCCGACGGCGTACTGGGCGCCATCGTCAAGGGCGAGGGCGACACCGTCCTGTCCGACGAAGTGCTGGGTTCGATCGTTGAGGGCGGTGCTGCCGCCGCTGCTCCAGCTGCCGCCCCGGCTGCTGCTGCTCCGGCTGCCGCTGCTGCCGACGCTGGCGAGGAAGACCCGGTTGCCGCCCCGGCCGCGCGCAAGCTGGCTGAAGAAAACGGCATCGACCTGGCCAGCGTCGCTGGCACTGGCAAAGGTGGTCGCATCACCAAGGAAGACGTCGTCGCTGCCGTCGCCAACAAGAAGTCGGCCCCGGCGCCGGCGGCCAAGCCGGCTGCCGCTGCTGCCCCGGTTGTGGTTGCCGCTGGCGACCGCACCGAGAAGCGCGTGCCGATGACCCGCCTGCGTGCCAAGATCGCCGAGCGTCTGGTCGAAGCCCAGTCGAGCATGGCCATGCTGACCACCTTCAACGAAGTCGACATGACCGAAGTCATGGCCCTGCGTTCGAAGTACAAGGACCTGTTCGAGAAGACCCACAACGGCGTGCGCCTGGGCTTCATGTCGTTCTTCGTCAAGGCCGCTACCGAAGCCCTGAAGCGCTTCCCGGCGGTCAACGCCTCGATCGATGGCAACGACATCGTCTACCATGGCTACGCCGACGTCGGCGTTGCCGTGTCCAGCGACCGTGGCCTGGTGGTACCGGTACTGCGTAACGCCGAGTCGATGAGCCTGGCGGAAATCGAGAACGGCATTGCCACCTTCGGCAAGAAGGCCCGTGACGGCAAGCTGGCCATCGAAGAGATGACCGGCGGCACCTTCACCATCACCAACGGTGGTACCTTCGGTTCGATGATGTCGACCCCGATCGTCAACCCGCCGCAGGCTGCCATCCTCGGCATGCACAACATCATCCAGCGCCCGATGGCCATCAACGGCCAGGTCGTGATTCGCCCGATGATGTACCTGGCGCTGTCGTACGATCACCGCCTGATCGACGGCAAGGAAGCGGTAACCTTCCTGGTCACCATCAAGAACCTGCTGGAAGACCCGTCTCGCCTGCTGCTGGACATCTAATCGCGCAGCTGCAAGCGGCAAGCGGCAGGCTTCGCTTCGAAGCCTGCCGGCCTTGCGGCTTGCAGCTTGTCGCTTGAAGCTGAAAAAAGGAATCTTTTATGACCCAGAAATTCGACGTAGTGGTGATTGGTGCAGGTCCTGGCGGCTATGTGGCTGCCATCAAGGCCGCACAACTTGGTCTGAAGACTGCCTGTATCGAAAAATACACCGACGCCGAGGGCAAGCTGGCCTTGGGCGGCACCTGCCTGAACGTGGGTTGCATTCCTTCCAAGGCGCTGCTGGACAGCTCCTGGAAGTACAAGGAAGCCAAAGAGAGCTTCAACGTCCACGGTATCTCCACTGGCGAAGTGAAGATGGACGTCGCCGCGATGGTTGGCCGCAAGGCTGGCATCGTCAAGAACCTGACCGGTGGCGTTGCCACCCTGTTCAAGGCCAACGGCGTGACCTCGATCCAGGGCCACGGCAAGCTGCTGGCTGGCAAGAAGGTCGAAGTCACCAAGGCTGACGGCACCACCGAAATCATCGAAGCCGAGAACGTGATCCTGGCTTCCGGCTCGCGCCCGATCGACATTCCGCCGGCTCCGGTCGACCAGAACGTCATCGTCGACTCCACCGGCGCCCTGGAATTCCAGGCCGTGCCGAAGCGCCTGGGCGTTATCGGTGCTGGCGTGATCGGCCTCGAGCTGGGCTCGGTATGGGCGCGCCTGGGTGCTGAAGTCACCGTGCTGGAAGCGCTGGATACCTTCCTGATGGCTGCCGACACCGCCGTGTCGAAGGAAGCCCAGAAGACCCTGACCAAGCAAGGCCTGGACATCAAGCTGGGCGCACGCGTCACCGGCTCGAAAGTCAACGGCAACGAAGTCGAAGTGACCTACACCGACGCCAACGGCGAGCAGAAGATCACCTTCGACAAGCTGATCGTCGCGGTCGGCCGTCGCCCGGTGACCACTGACCTGCTGGCTGCCGACAGCGGCGTGACCATCGACGAGCGTGGCTACATCTTCGTCGACGACTACTGCGCCACCAGCGTGCCGGGCGTCTACGCCATCGGCGACGTGGTACGCGGCATGATGCTGGCCCACAAGGCCTCGGAAGAGGGCATCATGGTGGTCGAGCGCATCAAGGGCCACAAGGCCCAGATGAACTACGACCTGATCCCGTCGGTCATCTACACCCACCCGGAAATCGCGTGGGTCGGCAAGACCGAACAGGCCTTGAAGGCCGAGGGCGTTGAGGTTAACGTGGGCACCTTCCCGTTCGCGGCCAGCGGCCGTGCGATGGCTGCCAACGACACCGGTGGTTTCGTCAAGGTCATCGCCGATGCCAAGACCGACCGCGTCCTGGGTGTACACGTGATTGGCCCATCGGCTGCCGAACTGGTGCAGCAGGGCGCAATCGCAATGGAATTCGGCACCAGTGCCGAGGACCTGGGCATGATGGTCTTCAGCCATCCGACCCTGTCCGAAGCGTTGCATGAAGCAGCGCTGGCTGTGAATGGCGGCGCCATTCACGTGGCCAACCGTAAGAAGCGTTAATTATAAGAAACCACGGCGGGCTGCCCGTCGTGAGTCTTGCGTGCATGACTCACCGCGGAAAGTCCGCCGGACCGGATCACACGGGAAAACCCGGGGTCAACGGTCACAGGTGGTGCGGCGCCAGTAATGGCGCAGCGCCGAAGCGCAGTACCTAACGAAGACGGTAAAAAGCATGAATCTTCACGAGTATCAGGGTAAGCAGCTGTTCGCTGAATACGGCCTGCCAGTTTCCAAGGGTTTCGCTGTCGATACCCCTGAGCAAGCTGCAGAAGCCTGCGACAAGATCGGCGGGAACGAGTGGGTGGTAAAAGCCCAGGTTCACGCAGGTGGTCGCGGCAAGGCGGGCGGCGTCAAGCTGGTTCGCAGCAAAGAAGACGCCAAGGCGTTCGCTGCACAGTGGTTGGGCAAGAATCTGGTTACCTACCAGACCGATGCCAACGGTCAACCCGTCTCCAAGATTCTGGTCGAATCCTGCACTGACATCGCCAAAGAGCTGTACCTGGGCGCTGTAGTCGATCGTTCGAGCCGCCGTATCGTGTTCATGGCTTCCACCGAAGGTGGCGTGGACATCGAGAAAGTCGCTCACGAAACCCCTGAAAAGATCCTCAAGGCCACTATCGATCCGCTGGTCGGCGCACAGCCGTTCCAGGGCCGTGAACTGGCGTTCCAGCTGGGTCTGGAAGGCAAGCAAGTTCAACAGTTCGCCAAGATCTTCGTAGGCCTGGCCAAGCTGTTCAAGGATCACGACCTGGCGCTGCTGGAAGTGAACCCGCTGGTGATCAAGGCCGACGGCGACCTGCACTGCCTCGATGCCAAGATCAACATCGACGCCAACGCCATGTACCGTCAGCCGAAGCTGAAAACCTTCCACGACCCGTCGCAGGACGACGCCCGTGAAGCCCACGCTGCCAAGTTCGAACTGAACTACGTTGCCCTCGAAGGCAACATCGGCTGCATGGTCAACGGTGCCGGCCTGGCCATGGGTACCATGGACATCGTCAACCTGCACGGCGGCAAGCCGGCCAACTTCCTCGACGTTGGTGGTGGTGCTACCAAGGAGCGCGTTACCGAAGCGTTCAAGATCATTCTGTCCGACAGCAATGTCGCGGCCGTTCTGGTCAACATCTTCGGCGGCATCGTTCGCTGCGACATGATTGCCGAAGGCATCATCGGTGCAGTGAAAGAAGTCGGCGTCAAGGTTCCGGTGGTGGTTCGCCTCGAAGGCAACAACGCCGAACTGGGCGCTAAAGTACTGGCAGAAAGCGGTTTGAACATCATTGCGGCAACCAGCCTGACCGACGCTGCTCAACAAGTTGTCAAAGCTGCGGAGGGCAAGTAATGAGCGTCCTGATCAATAAAGACACCAAGGTTATCTGCCAGGGCTTCACCGGCTCGCAGGGTACTTTCCACTCCGAACAGGCCATCGCCTACGGCACCAAGATGGTCGGCGGCGTAACCCCAGGCAAGGGTGGCACCACCCACCTGGGCCTGCCGGTGTTCAACACCGTGAAGGAAGCCGTGGAAGCCACCGGCGCTGACGCTTCGGTCATCTACGTTCCGGCTCCTTTCTGCAAGGACTCGATCCTGGAAGCGGCCTTCGGCGGCATCAAGCTGATCGTCTGCATCACCGAAGGCATTCCTACCCTGGACATGCTGGATGCCAAGGTCAAGTGCGACGAGCTGGGCGTGACCCTGATCGGCCCTAACTGCCCAGGTGTCATCACCCCGGGCGAGTGCAAGATCGGTATCATGCCAGGCCACATCCACCTGCCAGGCAAGGTCGGTATCGTTTCGCGCTCCGGCACCCTGACCTACGAAGCGGTCAAGCAGACCACCGACGCCGGCTTCGGCCAGTCGACCTGCGTCGGTATCGGTGGCGACCCGATCCCGGGCTCCAACTTCATCGATATCCTGAAGCTGTTCCAGGAAGACCCGAAGACCGAAGCGATCGTCATGATCGGTGAGATCGGCGGTTCGGCTGAAGAAGAAGCTGCGGCCTACATCAAGGCCAACGTCACCAAGCCAGTGGTTTCCTACATCGCTGGTGTTACCGCTCCGGCGGGCAAGCGCATGGGCCACGCTGGCGCCATCATCTCCGGCGGCAAGGGCACTGCGGACGAGAAGTTCGCCGCCCTGCAGGACGCTGGTGTGAAGACCGTGCGTTCCCTGGCTGACATCGGCAAGGCCCTGGCCGAGCTGACTGGCTGGGAAGTCAAGAAGTAATACCGCTACACCCCCCACGCGCACAGAGGCCACCTTCGGGTGGCCTTTGTCGTTTCCGGGGGTTGGGTATTACTGTGTCGGCCTCTTCGCGGGCTTGCCCGCTCCCACAGGAGACCTCCACATTCCGGGCCTGTGGTGATCGCCTGTGGGAGCGGGCAAGCCCGCGAAGAGGCCGGTACAGGCAACATTGATTTTTCGATGGGTTTGATAGGAGTTTTCATGCAGACGGATTTCCCGATATCGGGATAATCCTGACCGTCCGCGGTTGCACAGACGACAAACACATACGCACATCGGACAAGCAGCACTGTGCCAGTGCGTTTAAGTGACAAAACAGTTACCCTACGCGCTCACTCTGTGCCCGTCCCCCAAAAGGGAACGACACGCTAAACGGGTCTGGCTTATCAAGCCGGGCAGCATTTCCCCCAACCCATGGGGAAATCCCTTCTCGAATCCCGATTTCAGCAGTGTGGTACTACCTTAAATGAAAGTTTTAAAAGGCCAGGACATCCTGGCGCTTGGCTTTATGACGTTTGCGCTTTTCGTGGGCGCGGGCAATATCATCTTCCCGCCTATCGTCGGCCTGCAGTCTGGCCCGCACGTGTGGATGGCTGCCCTGGGCTTCCTGGTGACCGCAGTGGGCCTGCCGGTCATCACCGTGGTCGCCCTGGCCAAGGTCGGTGGCGGCATGGATGCCTTGAGCAGCCCGATCGGCAAGTTCTTCGGTGGCCTGCTGGCAGCCGTGTGCTACCTGTCGGTCGGCCCGCTGTTCGCTACCCCGCGCACCGCGACCGTGTCGTTCGAAGTGGGTGTGGCACCGCTGACCGGCGAAAGCCCGCTGGCACTGTTCATCTACAGCCTGGTGTACTTCCTCGTGGTGCTGGCGGTGTCCATGTACCCGGGCAGGTTGCTCGACACCGTGGGCCGCTTCCTCGCGCCGCTGAAGATCATCGCCCTGGCGGTGCTCGGCATCGCCGCCTTCGCGCTGCCTGCAGGCACCATGGGTGAAGCGCAGCCAGCCTATGCCGCCGCGGCCTTCTCCAAGGGCTTCTCCGATGGTTACCTGACCATGGACACCCTGGGTGCCCTGGTATTCGGTATCGTCATCGTCAACGCCATCCGCTCGCGCGGTGTCGAGTCGCCGAAGCTGATCACCCGCTATGCCATCATCGCTGGCCTGATCGCCGGTGTCGGCCTGGCCCTGGTCTATGTCAGCCTGTTCCGCCTGGGTGCCGGCAGCCACGAAATCGCGGCGGGCGCCACCAACGGCGCGGCGGTGCTGCATGCCTATGTGCAGCACACCTTCGGCTCGCTGGGCAGCGGCTTCCTCGCCGTGCTGATCGCGCTGGCCTGCCTGGTGACTGCGGTTGGCCTGACCTGCGCCTGTGCCGAGTACTTCAGCCAGATCCTGCCGCTGTCGTACCGCGCCCTGGTGGTGATCCTGGCGGGCTTCTCGCTGCTGATTTCCAACCTCGGCCTGACCAAGCTGATCATGTTCTCGATCCCGGTGCTCACCGCCATCTACCCGCCGTGCATCGTTGTAGTCGGGCTGAGCTTCGTGAAGGACCTGTGGAATTCGCCAACCCGCATCCTGGCGCCAGTGATGCTGGTGTCGCTGCTGTTCGGCATGGTCGATGCGGTCAAGGGCAGCAGCATTGCCCACGTACTGCCGGACTTCATGGCCCATCTGCCGCTGAGCGACCAGGGCCTGGCCTGGCTGGTGCCTTCGGTGGTGACGCTGGTTGGCGCCGTAGCCTGCGACCGCATGCTCGGCAAGCCGCGCGAAGCGCTGGCCTGATAGTCGAAGCCTGAGAGCGGCACCGGCCACAAGCCGAAGGGTGCTTGCCAAGGGTGGAAACTCAAGAGCCCCGTATCCGAGAGGATGCGGGGCTTTTTGTTTGCCTGTACTGGCCTCTTCGCGGGCGCGCCCGCTCCCACAGGAAAGCGCAAGCCTCAGAATTGGCGGTGTACCTGTGGGAGCGGGCGTGCCCGCGAAGAGGCCGGGATGAGCGGTGCAAATATCAGGATGGATGTGTGCCTTTTGCCGCTTGCCAGCGTCGAAATCCGGTCCCTATCCTTCAGGTATCTGGCCCTCCCGGGAACTCTGCATGAACTTCATCCAAAGCAATCTCAACAACCTGCTGGCCATCGCCTGGTTCGCCCTGTGCTGGGGCGGCTACACCCGCTATGCCATCTGGAAGGGCCGCGACACCGCGTGCCTGGCCAGCGTGTTGCACCTGTACCGTGAAGACTGGATGCGCCGCATGCTGCTGCGTGACAACCGCATCGCCGATGCTAGCGTGATCGGCAATCTCGAGCGTAACGCCTCGTTCTTCGCCTCCAGCACCTTGATCATCCTTGCCGGTATCCTCACCGTGCTCGGCGCTTCCGACCGGGCGCTGTCGCTGCTGGCCGATCTGCCGCTGGTGCAGCAGACCTCCCAGGGCATGTCGGAGATCAAGCTGCTGTGCCTGGCCATGGTGTTCGTCTATGCCTTCTTCACCTTCAGCTGGTGCATGCGTCAGTACAACTTTGCCGCAGTACTGGTAGGTTCGGCGCCGATGATAGGCGAACGCCTGGTCAATGAACTGGAACGCAAGGCATTTGCCCTGCGGGCGGCGCGGGTGCTGTCATTGGCTGCCAACCAGTTCAACTTCGGCCTGCGTTCCTATTACTTCGGCATGGCCATGTTGAGCTGGTTCATCAGCCCTTGGCTATTCATGGCCATGAGCGTCGGCGTAGTGCTGATTCTGTACCGCCGCGAGTTTCATTCGGATGTACTGGAAGTGATGGTATTCACGCCTACTGAAAGTCTGCCCGCCGAACCGGCCAAGGAACAACATTCGCTGCCGAGCGGCAACTGAAACGGTTTACCTGCTGATTTCAGGCACAAAAAAACCCGACCAGGTCGGGTTTTTTCGTTTCAGCCGATTACTGCTTGGCAGGTTCGGCCGGGGTGGCTGGCGCGGCTTCCGGAGCCGGAGTAGCCGGAGCGGCTTCTTCGGCGGCCTTCTGCTCGGCTTCGGCCTGATCTTTGGCGGCTTCGGCGTTTTCCTTGGCAGCCTCGTTCATTTTATCCTGAGCTTCGCCCGCTTTCTCCTGGGCTTGCTCGGCGTGTTGCTGTGCGTCCTGGGCTTTGTCTTCGCTCGCTTTATCGCAAGCAGCCAGGCCCATGGCAGCGGCCAGCATCAGAGCAAAAGCAAAAGGTTTACGCATGGGGGTGTTTCTCCTTGGTGGAATAAGTGACTTGTTCCTTCGAGTCCAACTACGCGGAATAAGTTCCGCGAAGATTACACATATATAACGCGCTCTTCTATATAGACTTTTTAATGATTTTATGCCGCTGCGGCAATGCGCGGGGTAACAGCCAATGAGCGATGCAACCTTGAAGGCCATGGCCGAGCGTTTTCTCTCGGCATTGAAACATTGTCAGTTATTGCAGATGCGTGTGGCCCAGGCCGATGCCGATGGCATGACCCTGGTCCTGCCCTGGTCGCCTGCCATCGTCGGCAACCCGCAAACCGGCGCCGTGCATGGTGGCGCCTTGACCACACTGATGGACACCACCTGCGGCATGGCCACGCTTTGTGTGCTGCCGCGTTTCGAGGTGTGCCCGACCCTGGACCTGCGCATCGACTACATGCACCCCGCCGAGGCTGGCAAGGCCATCTACGGCCACGCCCAGTGCTACCGGGTGACCCGTGACGTGATCTTCACCCGGGGCACGGCCTACCAGGATGACCCGGCACAACCGATTTGCCAGGTCGTGGGCACGTTCATGCGCCTGGGCCAGCAGATCAAGGGCGGCATTCGCTTTGGCAACAGCCTGAAGGAGGGCGGTGCATGATCCCGCACGCGGTGCGCCAGCAACTCAACGCCGCCCACGCGGTTGGCGATTATCGGCCGTTACTGGCACTGATTCCCTATGCCAGCCTGATTGGCATCGAATGCACGCGCGACGGCGATGACCTGTTGTTCCGCCTGCCGGCCAGCCCGGACAACATCGGCAACCCGCTGCTGCCTGCCATCCACGGTGGCGTGATCGCAGGCTTCATGGAGTTGTCGGCAGCGCTGTACCTGCTGATCTACAGCGACAGCGCGAGCATCCCCAAGATCATCGATTTTTCCATCGACTACCTGCGGGCGGGGCATTTTCGCGATACCTACGCCCAGTGCCAGCTGTGGCGCCAGGGCCGGCGCGTGACCAATGTAGCCATCACCGCCTGGCAGGGCGACAGGCAGTCGCCGATTGCCACCGCCCGCGCGCATTTCAAGATCGAACCGGAAAAGCCCTTGAAATCATCCGCGCAGCCCCCATCTGCATGACATCCGCCGCTAACGCAGGCCGCACTGGCCGCCGGCGTCAACTGCCATCAGATCGGAGTTTTGAAGACCATGAGTGTGGAGACTCAAAAAGAAACGCTGGGCTTCCAGACCGAGGTGAAGCAGCTGCTGCACCTCATGATCCATTCCCTGTATTCGAACAAGGAGATCTTCCTGCGTGAACTGATCTCCAACGCCTCCGATGCCGCCGACAAGCTGCGTTTCGAGGCCCTGGCCAAGCCAGAGCTGTTCGAAGACGACGCCGACCTGAAGATTCGCCTGAGCTTCGACAAGGACGCCGGTACCGTGACCCTCGAGGACAACGGCATCGGCATGAGCCGTGAAGACGTCATCGCCCACCTGGGTACCATTGCCAAGTCCGGCACTGCCGACTTCATGAAGAACCTCACCGGTGACCAGAAGAAGGATTCGCACCTGATCGGTCAGTTCGGCGTGGGCTTCTACTCCGCATTCATCGTTGCCGACAAGGTCGACGTGTATAGCCGCCGCGCCGGCCTGCCGGCCGCCGAAGGCGTGCACTGGTCGTCGAAGGGCGAGGGCGAGTTCGAAGTCGCCACCGTCGACAAGCCGCAGCGCGGTACCCGTATCGTCCTGCACCTGAAAAAGGGCGAGCAGGAATTCGCCGATGGCTGGCGCCTGCGCAACGTTGTCAAGAAATACTCCGACCACATTGCCCTGCCGATCCAGCTGCCGAAGGAGCAGGTCGCCGCCGAAGGCGAGGAACAGCCGGCCCAGGAATGGGAAACCGTCAACCGTGCCAGCGCCCTGTGGACCCGTCCGCGTACCGAGATCAAGGACGAGGAATACCAGGAGTTCTACAAGCACATCGGCCACGACTTCGAGAACCCGCTGGCCTGGAGCCACAACAAGGTCGAAGGCAAGCTGGAATACAACTCGCTGCTGTACGTACCGGCTCGCGCGCCGTTCGACCTGTACCAGCGCGAAGCACCACGCGGCCTGAAGCTGTACGTGCAGCGCGTGTTCATCATGGATCAGGCCGAGTCGTTCCTGCCGCTGTACCTGCGCTTCATCAAAGGCGTGGTCGATTCCAACGACCTGTCGCTGAACGTATCGCGTGAAATCCTGCAGAAAGACCCGATCATCGACTCGATGAAGACCGCGCTGACCAAGCGCGTGCTGGACATGCTGGAGAAGCTGGCGAAGAACGAACCCGAGCAGTACAAGGGCTTCTGGAAAAACTTCGGCCAGGTGCTGAAGGAAGGCCCGGCCGAGGACTTCGCCAACAAGGAGAAGATCGCCGGCCTGCTGCGCTTCGCCTCCACCCAGGACGACAGCGGCGAGCAGAGCGTTGCCCTGGCCGACTACCTGGCCCGTGCCAAGGAAGGCCAGGACAAGATCTACTACCTGACCGGCGAGTCGTACGCGCAGGTGAAGAACAGCCCGCACCTGGAAGTGTTCCGCAAGAAAGGCATCGAAGTGCTGCTGCTGACCGACCGTATCGACGAGTGGCTGATGAGCTACCTCAACGAGTTCGACGGCAAGGCCTTCGTCGACGTCGCCCGTGGCGACCTGGACCTGGGCAAGCTGGATTCGGAAGAAGACAAGAAGGCCCAGGAAGAAGTCGCCAAGGAAAAGGAAGGCCTGGTCGAGCGCCTGAAGGGTGCGCTGGGTGACAGCGTTGCCGAAGTGCGCGTGTCGCACCGCCTGACCGATTCGCCGGCGATCCTCGCCATCGGTGAACAGGACCTGGGCCTGCAGATGCGCCAGATCCTCGAGGCCAGCGGGCAGAAGGTGCCGGAGTCGAAGCCGATCTTCGAATTCAACCCGACCCACCCGCTGATCGAGAAGCTGGACCACGAGCAGAGCGAAGACCGCTTCGCCGAGCTGTCGCATATCCTGTTCGACCAGGCGGCGCTGGCGGCCGGTGACAGCTTGAAGGACCCGGCGGCTTACGTTCGTCGCCTGAACAAGCTGCTGGTCGAGCTGTCTGCTTGAGTTGATGGATGAAAAGCCCGCTTCGGCGGGCTTTTTTCATGGCGGGCATCATGATCATGAGCGGCAAAGGAGTGTTTGATGAGCAAAGTAATCGTCGAATCGCTGGTCTATCACCTGTCCGGCAAGACCTATGAGAGCCGCCTGGTGTATGAGCCGGGAGCGTTGTGCCGCCCGGGCTTGGTGATGGCGCCGAACTGGATGGGCATTGGCGAAGGGGCCGAGCGCATTGCCAAGGAAGTGGCCGAGAAGGGCTATGTGGTACTGATTGCCGACCTGTACGGGCAATCGCTGCGCCCGTCCAATGCCGACGAGGCTGGCGCGGCCATGATGCCGCTCAAGGACGACCGTGGCGAACTGCGCAAGCGCATGCAGGAAGCCCTGGCCCAGTTGCTGGGGCAGTCGAAGGCGTTGCTGGAGCCCGGCAAGGTGGCCACGTTCGGCTTCTGCTTCGGTGGCTGCTGTGCCCTGGAGCTGGCACGTTCGGGCGCCGACCTGCGCGCGGCGGTGTCGTTCCATGGCACCCTGGACACGCCGAACCCGGCCGATGCCAAACGTATCAAGGGCTCGGTGCTGGTGCTGCACGGCGCTTCGGACCCGCTGGTGCCGAAAGAGCAGTTGCCGGCATTCGAGGACGAGATGAACGCGGCCAAGGTCGATTGGCAGTTGCTCAGCTATGGCGGCGCAGTGCACTCGTTTACCGACCCGAATGCCAATGTGCCGGGCAAGATGCAGTATGACCGGCGCACCTCGGAGCGGGCGTTCCGCGCGATGCATAACCTGCTGACTGAAGTGTTCCAGCGCTGACATGGCATGGGGGCCGCTCTGCGGCCCATCGCGACGCAAGGCCGCTCCTACAAGGACCGCGTATGCCATGAGCCACGCTATCCCTGTAGGAGCGGCCTTGCGTCGCGATGGGCTGCAGAGCAGCCCCCAAATCAGCGCGGCAGCTCGATCCTCGAAGTTTCCCCCGGCACCACCGGCCAATCCCCCGCAGCCCACCTGGCCCGGGCCTGTTCGATCAGTTCCCCATCGCTGGCGACAAAATTCCAGTTCATCCGCCGCGGCCCATCCAGTGGCGCACCGCCAATCAGCACCAGCTGGCATGCCCCCTCCGCATACAGAGTGACTTCTTCGCCCTCCGGCAACACGATCAGGCAGCAGGCTGCAACGGATTCATCGTCCATCATCAGCTCGCCGTCGAGCAGGTAGAGTGCCCGCTGCGCATGCTCGGTCGGTACCCGCAAGGTGGTCGCCGGCTGCATTTGCACATGCGCGTAAAGGGTAGGGGAGAGTACCGGCACCGGTGATTGCAGGCAGAAGCCGCTGCCGGCGATCATGCAGATGCGCACTCCCAGGCTGTCGCTGACGGGCAGGCTGGCAGCCGGGTAATGGCTGTAGCTGGCCGGGCCCTGTTCATGTTCGCGCGGTGATGCCAGCCATACCTGCAAACCATGCAGGCGCGAGCCATGGGCCCAGGCATCTTCAGGTGTGCGCTCGACATGGGCGACGCCGCTGCCTGCGGTCATCCAGCTGACCTCTCCCGGCAGCACCCGCTGCGCCGAGCCGAGGCTGTCCTTGTGCAGTATTGCCCCTTCGAACAGGTAGGTCAGGGTCGACAGGCCGATGTGCGGGTGCTGGCGGATGTCCATGCCATGCCCCGGGGCATAGTCGGTTTCCAGCATGTGGTCAAAAAACACGAACGGGCCGACACTGCGGCACTGGGCCGACGGCAGCGGGCGCAGGATCGGCTGGCCCTCGACCGATTCGGCGCGCGGGTGGATGACCAGGGGGCTGCTCATGGGAAGGGCTCCAGGCACGGGGAAATGCCCCAAGCATAGCGGTTTGTCTGCCCGGGCTGAACCGTCTCGCTGGCCGGCCGGTCTACAGGGTCGGTATTCGCAAAAGGACGCTGCCCATGATAGCCCGAGCGCTGGCCTGCGCGCTGTTGTCCACTTGGTTGTGCCAGGCGGTACAGGCGCGTGACTACCGCTACAGTGATGCGCATCTGCACTACGTCGATTTCTTTCAGGAAAGCGAAGGCATGCCGGCATTGATCAAGGCCATGGATGCCGCGGGCATCGAGCAATCGATGATTTCCGGCATCCCGGTGGCCAAGAAATGGCATGAAGATGAGCCCAAGCGCCCACGCTACTACGCCGGTGACGACGCCGATGCCTACTGGTACAGCGCCACCGACACCTATGTGGCGGCAGCGCTGCAGCAGTTGCCGGAGGCCCAGCGCCAACGCTTTCACCCGTTCCTGAGTGGCTTCAACCCGGTGGACAAGAATGCCGTCAGCCATATCGAGCGTATGCTCGACCTGTACCCGGGGCTATGGCAGGGCATTGGCGAGGTATTCACCCGTCATGATGACCTGACGGCGCTGACCAGCGGCGACACTCCGCGCGCCAATAACGAAGCCATGACGCGTATCTATCACCTGGCCGCCGAGCGTGACCTGCCGGTGCTGCTGCATTCCAATATCACCTCCAAGCGCGAGCGCAACCCGCTGTACCTGGCCGAAATCGAAGAGCCGCTGCGCAATCACCCGCACACGCGATTCATCTGGGCGCATGCCGGCAGCAGCATGGAAATCCACCGGCACCAGACGCAGATGGACTTTCTGCTGCCGGTGCTGACGCGGCTGCTGGAAGATTATCCGAACCTGTACGTCGACCTGTCGTGGAGCGTGCTGGAACCCTATTTGCTGGACAGCAAGGGTGTGCCGCGCAAGGCGTGGCTGGCCTTGGTCGAGAAGTACCCGGAGCGCTTCATGCTGGGCTCGGATGTGGTGGGGCGGTTTGGCAGCCTGGGAGAGCAGATGCACGGGTTCAGGCCGTTTCTGGATGCATTGCCGGAACAGGTGGCCAACAAGGTGGCCCGGGAGAATTTTCTGGCGGTGTTGCCCAAGGTTCGCCAGTGACCTGTGCCGGCCTCTTCGCGGGCATGCCCGCTCCCACAGGATCACCACAAGCCTGAATGCCATGGGGCCCCTGTGGGAGCGGGCGTGCCCGCGAAGAGGCCGGCACAGGCGATACAAATGAAAACGCCCCGAACCAGTCGGGGCGTTTTCGTTTACCGCAGCAGCGTCTTACTTGCCTTCCCAGCGCTTGAGCACCAGGGTGGCGTTGGTGCCGCCGAAGCCGAAGCTGTTGCTCATGACCGTGTCGATCTTGGTGTTCTCTTCGGTCTTGCGCAGGATCGGCATGTCGGCGACCTCTGGGTCCAGCTCGTCGATGTTGGCGGAGCCGGCGATGAAGTTGTTTTCCATCATCAGCAGGCAGTAGATCGCCTCGTGCACGCCAGCGGCGCCCAGCGAGTGGCCCGACAGGCTCTTGGTCGAGCTGATCTTCGGTGCCTTGTCGCCGAATACCGCGCGAACGCCCTTGATCTCGGCAACGTCACCGACCGGGGTCGAGGTGCCGTGGGTGTTCAGGTAGTCGATCGGGGTGTCGACAGTGGACAGTGCCTGCTGCATGCAGCGGATGGCGCCTTCGCCGCTCGGGGCAACCATGTCGTAGCCGTCGGAGGTAGCGCCGTAGCCAACGATTTCGGCGTAGATCTTGGCGCCGCGGGCCAGGGCGTGTTCCAGCTCCTCGACCACCACCATGCCGCCACCGCCGGCGATGACGAAGCCATCACGGTCGGCGTCGTAAGCGCGCGAGGCCAGCTCTGGGGTCTCGTTGCGCTTGGTCGACAGGGCACCCATGGCGTCGAACAGGAACGACTGGCTCCAGTGCTCTTCTTCACCGCCACCGGCGAAGACGATGTCCTGCTTGCCCCACTGGATCTGCTCCAGCGCGGTGCCGATGCAGTGTGCCGAGGTGGCGCAGGCCGACGAGATCGAGTAGTTGATGCCCTTGATCTTGAACGGGGTAGCCAGGCACGCCGAAACGGTGCTGCCCATGGTGCGGGTTACGCGGTACGGGCCGACACGCTTGACGCCTTTCTCGCGCAGGGTGTCCAGCGCTTCCATCTGGTTCAGGGTCGAGGCGCCGCCGGAGCCAGCCACCAGGCCGGTACGCGGGTTGGACACCTGTTCTTCGGTCAGGCCAGCATCCTTGATCGCGTCCTGCATCGCCAGGTAGGCGTAGGCAGCGGCGTGGCCGACGAAGCGGTAGACCTTGCGGTCGATCAGTTCTTCGAGGTTGAGGTCGATGGACCCGGAAACCTGGCTACGCAGCCCCATTTCCTTGTATTCCGGGTTGTAACGGATACCCGGACGGCTGTTGCGCAGGTTTTCGGTAACGGTAGCTTTGTCATTGCCCAGGCACGATACGATGCCCAGACCAGTGATAACGACGCGGCGCATGCGAATAACCCTTAGAAATTGTCAGTGGAGGTGAACACGCCGACCCGCAGGCCTTCGGCAGTGTAGATCTCGCGGCCGTCGACGCTGACCGAGCCATCGGCGATGGCCATGTTCAGCTTGCCCTTCAGGACGCGCTTGATGTGGATGTTGTAAGTGACCTTCTTGGCCTGCGGCAGTACCTGGCCAAAGAACTTCACCTCGCCCGAACCCAGGGCGCGGCCGCGGCCCGGCAAGCCCTGCCAGCCGAGGAAGAAACCGACCAGCTGCCACATGGCGTCCAGGCCCAGGCAGCCCGGCATTACCGGGTCGCCTTCGAAGTGGCAGGCGAAGAACCACAGGTCCGGGGTGATATCCAGCTCGGCGACCAATTCACCTTTGCCGTACTTGCCGCCTTCTTCGCTGATATGGGTGATGCGATCGACCATCAGCATGTTCGGCGCGGGCAGTTGCGCATTACCTGGGCCGAACAGCTCACCGCGACTGCAGCGCAGCAGGTCTTCCCGAGTAAAGGCGTGTTGTTTGGTCATGCGAGCTCCTCAATAACCCCCTGTGGCAGGGGATGAATCTTCCCGGCCGGCCCGAAGACCAAAAGCTTCGGGGCGGCAGCCTACAGGTAGACTATTGCGTTGTGGTGAAAGTCACAGCGCACCTGGCGAAAGAAGTACAGGTGTGCACTGAAACGTCTATTTTCAGGTCCGTTGAAGGTCCTGTCCAGTGTTTAAGACTGCCGCACTTTAGCATTTATCGCCAGTCGCGGTTGTCCGACCGGGTAGCCAGCGCTGCAGCACCTGCTGCAGTTCGGTGCGGCGCAAGGGTTTGCTCAGGTAATCGTCCATGCCGGCGGCCATGCAACGCTCGCGGTCGCCCTGCAGGGCATTGGCGGTCAGGGCGATGATCGGTAGCCCGGCGCCGTTGGGCAGCTGGCGGATGCGCTGGGTAGCCTCATAGCCGTCCAGGTGTGGCAGGCGGCAATCCATCAGCACCGCGGCAAAGCGCTGCCGGCTGACCCGTTCGACCGCCTCCAGGCCGTCCTCGGCGGTGCAGACCGCCAGCCCCAGGCTGCGCAGCATGGCGGCGATGACGCTCTGGTTGACCTGATTGTCCTCTACCAGCAACACCTGGCCCTCATCGCCCACCGCAGGATGTGCCTCGCTAGCCTGGGCCAGCGCGGCCGGGGCAGGGCTGGCCAGGGCCAACGGCATTTCCAGGGTAAAGGTCGAGCCCAGGCCTTCACGGCTTTCGCCGCGCAGCTTGCCACCCATGCGTTCGGCCAGGGTACGGGCGATCGACAGCCCCAGCCCGGTGCCACCATAGCGGCGGGAAATCGAGCTGTCGGCCTGCTGGAAGGCGACGAACATCATTTCCAGGCGTTCGCTGTCGATGCCGATACCGGTGTCACGCACGCTGCAGGTCAGCCAGATCAGTTGCCGGTCGAGTACCTGCCAGTGGGCCTCGACCTGCACCTGCCCGTGTTCGGTGAACTTCAAGGCATTGCCCACCAGGTTCAGCAGGATCTGGCGGATACGCGTGGGGTCGCCGTTGACCTGCAGTTGCTCGATGCCGGCCGGCGTTTGCAGGTGCAGGCCGAGGCCGCGCTGCTGGGCGCTGTGCTGGAACGACTGGACACTGCTGGTGATCAGCTCGCCGAGGTTGAAGTCGATGTGTTCCAGCTGCAGCGCGGCACGCTCGATGCGCGAGAAGTCGAGAATGTCGTTGATGACCTTGAGCAGGTGCCCGGTGGACTCGCTGGCCACCGCCGTGTACTCCGCCTGTTCGTTGCTCAGCGGCGTGGTTTCGAGCAACTGCAGCATGCCCAGCACGCCATTCATCGGTGTACGCAGTTCGTGGCTCATCATGGCCAGGAAGTCCGACTTGGCGCGGTTGGCCTGCTCGGCCTCTTCGCGGGCCTGGATCAGCTCGGCAATGGCCTGTTTCTGTTCATCGCTGGCCTGCTCGAGGGCGTGCGCCAGGTTGTTGATATGGCGCGCCAGGTGGCCGAGCTCGCTGTCATCGACCACCGGCAGCAGGGTGTCGTACTCGCCCTGCTGGATGGCCTTGACCGCATGGCCCATGTCGCTGATCGGCTTGGCCAGGCTCAGGGCCAGGCGGCGCGCCAGGAGGAAGGTGAACAGCAGGGCGAACAGCGCGAGGATGCCGGCCTTGATCACGATCTCCTGCTGGCGCTGGCTGAAGGCGTCATCGGACATGCCGACGATCACCCGGCCCAGGTAGTCGTCACCGATGGCCGGGGTGGTTGCCTTGCCCTGTTGCAGGAAGTCATTGTCCAGGCGGATCTGCTGCAGGCGGATGGGCGCCTGGAACACTTCGACGCGTTGCGCGCGCCTGGTGCTTTCATCGGATTGCTCGACGTACACCAGGATATGGTTGCGGCTGTCCTGCACCTCCAGAAAGCGCACGTGGGGGATGCTGAGGGTGGCGCGCATCAGGCCTTCGAGCACCTCGTTGTTGCCCGATATCACCCCATACTCCGAGGCCGGCGCCAGCTGGTTGGCGATCAGTTGCCCGGTGTGGTTCAGTTCCTGGCGCAGGTCCTGGATGCGGACGAAGGTAAAGAAACTGATCAGCAGCAGGGTCAGCAACAGGGCCGGGCCGAGGCTGATGATCTGGGTACGGGTGTGGATGTCCCAGCTCAGGCATTTGCTCATGGGGTGGGTTCTCCTTCAGCCAGGGCCTGGGCGGCGGCGTTCGGATCGATCGGTTCAAGGCCCAGGGCGCGCGCCACCTGCTGGTTGCCGCTGACGCCGTAGCGTGCCGGATACAAGCTGCGTGGCCAGCGCGCCGGTGGCTGGTCGAGCAACTGGTCGAGTACCGCCAGCCAGTCGTCCTGGTCGCTGAAGGTGCTGGCCAGGGCGCCGGCGCGGACGAACCCGGCGTTCGGGCCGATCAGCGCCATCTGTCGGCTGTAGCTGCTCAACAGCAGGTTCTTGGCGGTCTTGGAGTTGTACAGGTCGGGGTCGTCCAGGCCCAGCAGCACATCGCTGTTGGCCAGCAGGTGCTGCAGGGGCCGGCTATCACGCGGGTCGGGCCAGTCCTGGGCAATGATTTCCAGGCCCAGCGGGCGGGCGGCAAGGCGCAGCTCTTCGAGCAGAAAACCGCTGTGCTCGCCGTACAGCACGCCAATGCGCTGGGCCTGTGGCAGCAGGTAGCGCGCCAAGCGCAGTTGCCGGCCCAGCGGCGGGTCGCTCCACAACAACGTGAGGAACCCTGGCAGCGACTTTCCCAGGCGCTGTGCAGCCTGTACCCGGCTGACCCGCATGGCCAGGGCTGGTGGGCCGGTGTTTTCTCCCAGGCGCCACTCCAGCGCGGCGTTGTCCAGCAGGATCAGGCGCAGGTCGCTCTTGAGCAGGCCGGGGCGTGGCAGGTCGGCGGTGGTCTGGAAGTGCACATGATCATGCGGGCGGCGGCTTTCCAGGGCCGCGACGAAGCTGCGGATGCCGGGCTGGTCCTCTGCGCCGACCAGCACGATTTCGCTGGCGGACAGCGGCCCCAACGGCCACAGGCAGAGCAGCAACAGGCGCAGCAACAGGGCCATCAGAACTCCAGCTCCGCGCTGACGCTCAGGCGATGGCGGCTGTCGTAGCGGTTCTGGATCGCGGTGGTCGGTTCATCGTCCAGGCGTTGTTGCCATAGCGCCGCCAGCTCGAGGTTGCTGCCATGTACCCGGAAGCGTTTGGCCAGGCGCAGGTCGAGGCGCTCGTAACGGTACTGGTTGAGGGCATCGTCGCCATAGTAGAACAGCGCGCTCGACCAGCCGTCGCCCCATTCGCGCATCCACCCGGCCGAACCGCTGTTGCGGGCGCTGAGGCGGCGGTCGTCGGGGTTGCTGGCCCAGGCATCGACATAGGCATAGGTCAGGCGCAGGCGGTCGCGCAGGGTCGGGCGCCAGTCCAGTTGTGCCTCGCTGCCGCTGAAGCGGGCCTTGTTGGCATTGCTGGCAATGAACTGGTTGTTCTTCAGGGGCTCGCTGATCATGCCGGTGATCTCGTCGTAGAACAGCTTCACATCCATGCTCAGGTCGATGTCGCTGAAGTAACCGTTGTAGCCTACCTCGCGCGAGCGCATGCGCTCCTGTTCGAGGTCGCCCGGGCCACGGGTCTTGACGAAGTACTCGCCGTTTTGCAGGCCGAACGCATTGGGGCTGAGGTTCTTGACCGTATAGCTCCAGTTGACGTTGTTCTCGAACATGTCGGGCGAGCGCACGGCCTCGGAATACACCGCACGCAAGCCATGGCGCGGGGTGATCAGGTAGTTGACCGCCACGCGCGGGGTCAACGAGCTGCCAGACAGGCGCGAGTCCTCGAACATGGTGCCGCCCTGCAGGATCCAGTGCTCGTCGGCGCGCCACTCCAGCTGGCCGAACAGGCGCCAGGTCTGGTCGTCGATGCTGCCGTTGAAGTAGGTCTGCGAGTCGGCACGATCGTAGCGGTAATTCATGCCGCTGAGCAGGCGCAGGCTGTCGGTGAGGCTCAGGGTATCCTGGATTTCCAGGTCATAGCGGGTTTCGCGCGTGCTCTGGTCAACATCGCCGCAGACCTGCTGGTTGCCACCGTTCGCCCATTGCTGCTGGACCTTCTCCAGCAGCCCTTTCATGACCGGGTCATTGGTCGAGAGTGGCGCACCGGTAGCAATGCCGCGCGCCACTTTCTCGGCGAAGTCGGGGTTGATCTGCCAGAGCTTGGTCAATTCCGGGCTGAACGACTGCAAGGCATCGCAGGCACGCCAGACCTGCTGACGGTCGAAATGCTGCGCCGAACCCTGGATATAAAGGCTGTGCTCGGCACTGAAGTCCTTGGTCCAGCGCAGTGAACCTGCGTAGTCCTTGGCATTGACGTCAGCGTCGTTGCCTACCTGGTATCTGTTGAATACCGGCTTGTAGGTGTAGGGCCGCTGGTTGCTGCCTTCTTTCGCTGCCAGCTGCCATTCCAGGGTCTGGTCGTGGGCCAGGCTGTGGCTGGCATTGAGGTTGAAGCGGGTCAGCCGGCGGCTGTCGCGGTAGTCCTGGCCGAACTGGTTTTCATCGAAACCATCATCCTGCTGGCCTGACAGCGACAGGCGCATGTCGCCGCCGTCCCAGCCAAAGCCGTGGCTGGCGTAGAAGTCGTCGATGCCGTCCTGGCCGCGGGTGGTCTTCAGCCGCGTGCCATGGCTGTCGGCGGGGTTGCGGGTCAGGATGTTGACTACCGCCATCAGTGCATTGGCGCCGTAGCTGACCGTGTTGGGGCCGCGAAACACCTCGATGCGCTCGATGTCTTCCATGGCCAGCGGGATATCGCTCCAGTCCACCGTGGCCAGGCCGGCACGGTACACCGAGCGGCCGTCGATCAGCACCTGCATGCGCCGGGCGTCGTTGACGTTGCTGCCGTGGTAGTTGACGGTTGGCTGGTTGCCGGCGCCATAGCCGATCATCATGCCCGGCACCAGGCGCAGCAACTCGGGGATGTCGCGGGCGCCGCTGGCGCGGATCAGCTCGCTGTCGAGCACGGTCATGCTGCCCGGCACTGCCGCCGGGGATTGTTTCAAGCGCGTGGCGGTCAGAACCTGCGGCAGGTCGGTGTTGTCGATGAACAGGTCATCGGCCACGGCAGGGCCACCGAGCAGGGCAGTCAGCAGGAGCAGGCGCGGGTACGGGGGCGTGCCAGGGAACACAAAGCTGCCTTGTTTCAGGATTGAGACAGGCATGGTAACTGACCGGGCGGGTTTTGCCAGTGGGCTGTGGGGGAGGCGGGCTTGGGATGGTGGTTGGGGCGGGGGGCGCTCGATCTCACAAGCGCCAAAAAACCCAAGGCGAACCCGAAAAACCCCAACACTGGCTCTGTAGCAGACGACCCGTATAATGTTCAGGTCGCCACTTAACTTAATGGCTCTAACGGATTGAATATGACTGAACAGCAACCTGTTGCAGTTCTGGGAGGCGGCAGCTTCGGTACCGCCGTGGCGAACCTGCTGGCCGAAAATGGCGTGCCAGTGCGCCAATGGATGCGCGACCCCGAGCAAGCCGAAGCCATGCGCGTCAACCGCGAAAACCCACGCTACCTCAAGGGCATCCGCCTGCATGACGGCGTCGAGCCGGTCAACGACCTGCTGGCGACCTTGCAGGCCAGCGACCTGATCTTCGTCGCCCTGCCGTCGAGTGCCCTGCGCAGCGTGCTGGCGCCCCACGCCGAGCTGCTGCGCGGCAAGGGCCTGGTCAGCCTGACCAAGGGCATCGAAGCACAGAGCTTCAAGCTGATGAGCCAGATCCTCGAAGAAATCGCCCCCGAAGCCCGCATCGGGGTGCTGTCGGGCCCCAACCTGGCCCGTGAGATCGCCGAGCACGCGCTGACCGCCACGGTGGTCGCCAGCGAGGACGAAAAGCTCTGCCAGCAGGTGCAGGCCGTGCTGCATGGGCGTACCTTCCGTGTCTACGCCAGTAGCGACCGCTTTGGCGTCGAGCTGGGTGGGGCGCTGAAGAACGTCTACGCCATCATCGCCGGCATGGCGGTGGCGCTGGGCATGGGCGAGAACACCAAGAGCATGCTGATTACCCGAGCCCTGGCCGAGATGACCCGCTTTGCCGTCAGCCAGGGTGCCAACCCCATGACCTTCCTCGGCCTGGCCGGGGTGGGTGACCTGATCGTCACCTGCTCCTCGCCCAAGAGCCGCAACTACCAGGTGGGCTATGCGCTGGGCCAGGGCCTCAGCCTGGAGCAGGCCGTCAACCGCCTGGGCGAAGTGGCCGAAGGGGTCAATACGCTCAAGGTGCTCAAGGCCAAGGCCCAGGAAGTGCAGGTGTACATGCCGCTGGTGGCGGGCCTGCATGCGATCCTGTTCGAAGGCCGCACGCTGAACCAGGTGATCGAGCACCTGATGCGCGCCGAGCCGAAGACCGATGTCGATTTCATTTCCATCAGCGGTTTCAACTGAACCGCACGAAGCAAGGAGCGAAACATGAACGATACCCCGGAGCGCGCCCAGCGCGAGTCGATCATCCTGCGGGTGCTGTGGATGCTGGTCTTCCTGGTGGTCTGGCAACTGGCCGAGATCCTCCTTGGCGGCCTGGTGCTGGTGCAGTTGATCTATCGCCTGGTGTACGGCGCGCCAAGCGCCAGCCTGATGAATTTCGGCGACAGCCTGAGCCAGTACCTGGCGCAGATCGGCCGATTCGGCAGCTTCCACAGCGACCAGAAACCCTGGCCGTTCGCCGACTGGCCGACGCCGCGCGCCCCCGAAGGCGAGGCGCCGCATGCCGTCGCCCCTGCGCCGCACCCGGTGCGTGACGAGGAGCCCAAGCTGTGAAGCTGTGGGTATTGCGCCACGGCGAAGCGGAGCCTCGGGCCAGCAGCGATGCCGAACGCCGGCTGACCGCCCATGGCCGCGAGCAGGTGCTGCACAGCGCAGCTCGCCTGCTGGGCCAGCCGTTGCAGGCGATCCTCGCCAGCCCCTATGTACGCGCCCAGCAGACGGCGGCGCTGGTGCATGACACCCTGGGCTTCGCCGAGCCGGTGCGCACTGTGCCGTGGCTGACGCCTGAGAGTGACGTGCAGCAGGTGATCGGCGAAATCGAGCGCCTGGGCCTGGAGCATGTGTTGCTGGTCAGTCATCAGCCGTTGGTGGGGACATTGGTCGGCGCGCTGGAGCATGGCCATCAACAGCGGCCGGCGGGCATGAGCACTGCCAGCCTGGCCGAGCTGGAAGGGGACTGGCCGCTGGCTGGCTTGATGACCCTGCGGGCAATCAACTCCCCGGCTTGAGCCGCCGGGGCCGCTTTGCGCCCCTTTGGCGACACAAGGCCGCTCCCACAAGTATCGTGCTGCTTTCCGGGCCAGCGCTGTACCGGTGGGCGCGGCATGACCTGATAGCCCTCGCCGATGACCTTTCCGGACGTTGCCGAACTGCCCGGCGATACCGACAATGGGCCATCATTTGCCATCCGGATGTGGCGCCATGTCGCAGCAGATCTTCTTCGCCCATGCCAACGGTTTCCCCTCGGCCACCTACGGCAAGCTGTTCGCGGCGCTGGCACCGGACTACCAGGTGCAGCACCTGGCCCAGCACGGGCACGATCCACGCTTTCCGGTGGACGACAACTGGCAGGGCCTGGTCGATGAGTTGCTGCATCACCTGGCCCGGCAGGACCAGCCGGTATGGGGTGTCGGCCATTCATTGGGCGGTGTGCTGCACCTGCATGCGGCCCTGCGCCGCCCGGAGTACTACCGCGGGGTGGTGATGCTCGACTCGCCAGTACTCACCCGCGCCGACCAGTGGCTGCTGCGCACTGCCAAGCGCTTCGGCTTCATCGACCGTATCACCCCGGCTGGCCGCACCTTGGGACGCCGCGAAACCTTCGGTGACCGTAACAGCGCCCGCGCTTATTTTGCCGGCAAGTCGCTGTTTCGCCATTTCGACCCCGACTGCCTGGATGCGTATGTCGAGCATGGCCTGCAGGCGATGCCGCAAGGGCTGCAACTGCGCTTCGACGTCGCCACCGAAATCAGCATCTACCGTAGCATTCCGCATACCAGCCCTGCGCCTGCGCGGCACTTGCAGGTGCCACTGGCCATGGTCCGCGGCGAGCGCAGCAAGGTCATTCGCCGCCACCATGCGCTGGCTGTACGCGGCATGCCCAAGGGCGAATACCACAGCGTGCCGGGCGGGCACATGTTCCCACTGGAGCGGCCGACCGACACCGCCAGCCTGATCAAGGGCCTGTTCGACCGCTGGAGCCAGGCATGAGCACGCAGGTCGAGGAAGTACGCCTGAGCCTGGGCCATATCGAACTGGCGGCGCACCTGTTCGGTCCTGCCGACGGGCTACCGGTGATCGCCCTGCATGGCTGGCTGGACAATGCCAACAGCTTCGCCCGCCTGGCACCGCGCTTGAAAGGCCTGCGCATCGTTGCCCTGGACCTGGCCGGGCACGGCTACTCCGAGCACCGGCCGCCCGGCGCCGGCTATGCCCTGGCCGATTACGCCCATGACGTGCTGCGGGTGGCCGGGCAACTGGGCTGGCAACGTTTCGCCCTGCTGGGCCATTCGCTGGGGGCAATCATTTCGGTACAACTGGCTGGCGCGTTGCCGGAGCGGGTGAGCCACCTGGCTTTGATCGATGGCGTGATCCCCCCGACCGGTGCCGAGCAGGACGCCGCCGAGCGCCTGGGCATGGCCCTGCAGGCCCAACTGCGCCTGGACGACAAGCGCAAGTCGGTGTACACGACGCTCGAGCAGGGGGTAGAGGCGCGCATGAAGGGCATGGTCGCGGTCAGTCGCGAGGCAGCCGAGCTGCTGGCCCAGCGCGGCCTGATGCCGGTGCCGGGTGGCTACAGCTGGCGCAGCGACAGCCGCCTGACCCTGCCATCGCCGCTGCGCCTGAGTGAAACCCAGGCCATGGCCCATGTGCGCCGGGTAAGCTGTCCGGCGTGCCTGGTGGTGGCGGCCGACGGCATGCTGGCACGCCACACCGCGTTGCTGCAGCAGCTACCCTTTGAACAGGTGAAGCTGCCCGGTGGCCATCACCTGCACCTGAACGATGAGCAGGGCGCAGCGCTTGTCGCAGACTGTTTCAATCGCTTCTTTGGCTTTGCTTGACTTGCAACGGACAACTGTCGAGGCTTGGCGGGTTGAACAGGGAGACAACCATGCAATTGCCAGACATCCTGGAGCTTCACCTCGGCGCTGAGCGCCGCCTGGGTCGCCGATGAGCGCGCCTGTTGCCATTCGGTTTGCCTTTGCGGCCTGCCTGGTGATCGCCAGCCCCGTGTCATGGGGCAGCAGCTTGCCGGTACCGGTGGACGCCAAGGTGGTCGACCAACGCCCGGCCGTGGAGCAGGAACGCGTCTACCCGCTGGGCCCGCTACGCAAGATCAGCGGCCGCCTGCGGGTCGAGAACAAGGTCGAAAGCCGCGGCCAGGTCAGCTCGGTCACCTATGAGCTGCCAGTCGAGCGCACCGCCCGCGAAGCGTTCACCAGCGCGCGCGAAACGCTGCAGCGCGAGGGTGGCTACCCGCTGTTCTGGTGCCAGGGCCGCGATTGCGGCGAAGCCAGCCTGTGGGCCAACGATGTATTCGGCAATGCCCGCCTCAACGGTGGCGACGAGCAACAGGCGTTCATCCTGTTGCGCCGCTCGGCGCAGCAGGCCGACACCCTGGTCGCGCTGTACAGCGTTACCCGTGGCAACCGCCGCGCCTACCTGCATGTGGAAGAGTTCGTCGCCGGCAGCCCGCTGGGCGTACTGCTGCCAACTGCCGCCACGGTGCTGCGGGAAATGCGCGACACCGGCAAGCTCGACTACCCGGACCTCGCGGCGCCGCAAGACACCTGGGCAGACCTGCTGGCGCGCAGCCTCAACCTCGACAGCACCCTGCGTGCCAGCCTCAGTGGCCCGCAGGCCGAAGCCTGGCGCGAGGCGCTGGTCAAGGCGGGGGTGCGCAATAGCCGCCTCGAGGTCGGTAGCGCGCCTGGCGAAGGCCTGCACCTTGAACTGATCCGTTGAACGAGCCCGCCATGCTTAACAATGACCGCCTGTTGATCCAGATTCTGCTGCTGGCACTGCTGGGTGCCGGCCTTTGGGTGATGGCACCGTTCATTTCGGCGCTGTTGTGGGGGGCCATCCTGGCCTTTGCCAGCTGGCCGCTGATGCGCTTTCTCACCCGCGTGCTGGGCGGGCGCGAAACCCTGGCCGCCAGCCTGCTCACCAGCGCCTGGATCCTGATCGTGGCCCTGCCGCTGGTGTGGCTGGGGTTCAACCTGGCCGACCACATTCGCGATGCCACGGCGTTTGTCCGTGACGTGCAGGTCGATGGCCTGCCCGATGCCCCGGCCTGGCTGGGGGGCATCCCGTTGGTGGGCGAACGCCTGGTCAGCTGGTGGCAGTCGCTGGACCAGCAGGGCGCGGCCTTGCTGGCTTCGATCAAGCCGCACCTGGGGCAGGTGGGTAACTGGTTGCTGGCGCGCAGTGCGCAGATCGGCAGCGGCGTGCTGGAGCTGACCCTGAGCCTGGTCTTCGTGTTCTTCTTCTATCGCGACGGCCCGCGGTTGTCGGCGTTCGTCCTGCGCTTGCTGCACCGCCTGGTGGGCGAGCGCGGCGAGTACTACCTGGAGCTGGTCGCCGGCACGGTGCAGCGGGTGGTCAACGGTGTGATCGGCACGGCTGCGGCGCAGGCCGTGCTGGCCTTGATCGGCTTCCTGATTGCCGGTGTCCCCGGTGCCATCGTGCTGGGCCTGGTGACCTTCATGCTCAGCCTGATCCCCATGGGGCCACCCTTGGCCTGGATCCCGGCCACGGCCTGGCTGGTGTGGAAAGGCGAGTATGGCATGGCGGTGTTCCTGGGCATCTGGGGCACCTTCGTCATCAGTGGCGTGGACAACGTGCTCAAGCCGTACCTGATCAGCCGTGGCGGCAACCTGCCGCTGGTGATCGTGCTGCTGGGGGTGTTTGGCGGCTTGCTCGCCTTTGGCTTCATCGGGTTGTTCATCGGGCCTACCTTGCTGGCCGTGGGGTATAGCCTGTTGCTGGACTGGAGCCGGAATTCGGGGCCGGTGCAGTCTTAGGCTCTGTACGAAAAGTCTTGAGACGCAGGTCAGGCAAGGCGAAAACAGCCGAGGAAGCGGAGTGTACTGGAGTACATGAGCATTCCGAGGCTGTTTTCAACGCAGCATGAACAAGTATCAAGGCTTTTCGTACAGAGCCTAGTTCGCCCTTGAGGTGTTTGTCGCCCGTGAGGGGGAGCGCCGCCCGCGCGGCGCATCGCGGATAAATCCGCTCCTACAAAAATCAGGTCGGTGCAGGCAACACATGACTTGATCTTTACGCATTCTTTATCCTGATCGCGGCCCCTCGATCTCGCCCCTTTACGCCCCTCCCTCGGACAATTCCCCCAAAGCGGCCCAAGCCGCACCACGGGGAGAACCACACATGAACGTGCTCGACGGGCTGTCACTGCTGCTGGCAGTGGCATTGGCGTTTTATCTGCTGGTGGCGCTGCTGCGCGCCGATCGCAGCTAGGGAGCGGCCATGCACAGTTACGATTTCGCCTTGCTCCTGGCTTTTTTCGCCATCGTGCTGCTACCGGCACCCTGGCTCGGGCGGTTCTATTACAAGGTCATGGAGGGCCAGCGGACCTGGCTGTCACCGGTGCTCGGCCCGGTCGAGCAGGCCTGCTACCGGCTGGCGGGAGTGCGCAGCAGCCAGGAACAGACCTGGCGGCAGTACAGCCTGGCCCTGCTGGCCTTCAACCTGGCCGGGTTCCTGCTGCTGTTCACCGTGTTGCTGCTGCAGGGTTACCTGCCTCTCAACCCGCAGCACCTGCCCGGCCAGGAATGGTCGCTGGCGTTCAACACCGCCGTCAGCTTCGTCACCAACACCAACTGGCAGGCCTACAGCGGTGAGGCGTCGGTCAGCTACCTGAGCCAGATGCTCGGCCTGACCGTGCAGAACTTCGTCAGCGCCGCCACCGGCCTGGCTGTGCTGGTTGCCCTGTGCCGTGGCATCGCCCGGCGCAGCGCGACGACGCTGGGCAACTTCTGGGTCGACATGACCCGTGCCACCCTCTATGGCCTGCTGCCGCTGTGCCTGCTGCTGGCATTGCTGCTGGTGTGGCAGGGTGTGCCGCAGACCCTGGCCGATTACGCCCACGCCGTCACCCTGCAAGGCAGCGAACAGACCATCCCGCTGGGCCCGGCCGCCAGCCAGATCGCCATCAAGCAACTGGGTACCAACGGCGGTGGCTTCTTCGGCGTCAACTCGGCGCACCCGTTCGAGAACCCCACGGCCTGGAGCAACCTGTTCGAGGTGGCGTCGATCATCCTCATTCCGGCGGCGCTGGTGTTCACCTTTGGCCACTACGTGAAGGACCTGCGTCAGAGCCGCGCCATCCTCGCCTGCATGCTGGCCCTGTTCCTGATCGGCGGCAGCACGGCGTTGTGGTCCGAGTATCAGCCCAACCCGGCCCTGGACAGTGCGCAGGTCCAGCACAGCGCGCCGCTGGAGGGCAAGGAAAGCCGCTTCGGCACCACCGGTTCGGTGCTGTGGACGGTGACCACCACCGCCGCCTCCAACGGTTCGGTCAACGCCATGCACGACAGCCTCAACCCCCTTACCGGGATGGTGGCGATGGTCAACATGATGGTCGGCGAGGTGATCTTCGGCGGCGTTGGTGCAGGGCTGTACGGCATGCTGCTGTTCGTGTTGATCGCGGTGTTCCTGGCGGGGCTGATGATTGGCCGTACCCCGGAATACCTGGGCAAGAAGCTGCAGGCCCGCGAGGTGCAACTGCTGGTGGCGACCCTGCTGGTGATGCCGGTCGGCGTGCTGGTGCTCGGTGCCATCGCCGCCAGCCTGCCTGGCCCGGCGGCTGCGGTGAGCAACCCCGGTGCGCATGGTTTCAGCCAGTTGCTGTACGCCTACACCTCGGGTGCCGCCAACAACGGCTCGGCCTTTGCCGGCTTCGGTGCCGGCACGGTGTTCCACAACCTGATGATCGGCCTGGCCATGCTCATCGGCCGCTTTGGCTACATCCTGCCGGTGCTGGCCCTGGCCGGCAGCCTGGCGGCGAAGAAAAGCGCGCCCCTGGGGCTGAACAGCTTCCCCACCCATGGCCCGCTGTTCACCGGCCTGCTGCTGGTGACCATCCTGCTGGTCGGCGGCTTGACCTTCCTGCCGGCCCTAGCCCTTGGGCCAATCGCCGAACACCTGAGCCTGGGTTTTTGAGGATCGACCATGAACATGCCCATTCCTGAAGTACAAACCCGCCACAGCGCCAAGGACCAGACCCGCTTCGCCGCGCTGTGGCGCCCGGCGCTGGTGCAGGCATTCGTCAAGCTCGACCCGCGTCAGCTCAAGCGCTCGCCGGTGATGCTGGTGGTCGCCCTGACGGCGTTGCTGACCACCGTCCTGTGCGCCGTGCCTGGCAGCGGCGTCAGCACCGGGGTGGCCGTGCAGATTGCCCTGTGGCTGTGGTTCACGGTGTTGTTCGCCAACTTCGCCGAAGCCCTGGCCGAAGGCCGTGGCAAGGCCCGCGCCGATAGCCTCAAGGCTGGTAGCCAGGGCCTGACCGCTCAACGGCGCAAGCGCGACGGCAGCTACGAAACCGTCGCGGCCAGCGCGCTGCGCAAGGACGATGTGGTGCGGGTGGTAGCTGGCGAGATGATCCCCGGTGATGGCGAGGTGCTCGAAGGTATCGCTGCGGTCAACGAGGCCGCCATTACCGGCGAGTCGGCGCCAGTGATCCGCGAGTCCGGTGGCGACCGCTCGGCAGTGACCGGCAATACCCGGCTGGTCTCCGACTGGCTGTTGATCCGGATCACCAGCAACCCGGGCGAATCGACCCTCGACCGCATGATTGCCCTGGTCGAAGGCGCCAAGCGGCAGAAGACCCCGAACGAGATCGCCCTCGACATCCTGCTGATCGGCCTGACCCTGATCTTCCTGATCGTGGTGGTGACCTTGCAGCCGTTCGCCCACTTCGCCGGTGGCAGCCTGCCGCTGATCTTCCTCGCCGCGTTGCTGGTGACGCTGATCCCCACCACCATCGGCGGCCTGTTGTCGGCCATCGGCATCGCCGGCATGGACCGGCTGGTGCGGCTGAACGTGATTGCCCGCTCCGGGCGTGCAGTGGAAGCGGCCGGTGACGTGCACACGCTGATGCTCGACAAGACCGGCACCATCACCTTCGGCAACCGCCGCTGCAGCGCGCTGCATGCCGCCCCGGGCGTCACCGCCCGTGAGCTGGGGGAGGGCGCCTTGCTGGCGTCGCTGGCCGACGACACCGCCGAGGGCAAGTCGATCGTCGAGTACCTGCGCCAACTGCATGACTTCATCGAACCGGCTGCCGGGCAATTCGAGGCCGTGGCGTTCAGCGCCGAGACGCGCCTGTCGGGCATCGACTTCCAGCAGCACCGCTACCGCAAGGGCGCCGTCGATGCCGTGCTGGCCTTCGTCGGCATGCAACGCCTGGAAATGCCACCAGCGCTGGCCCGTGAAGTGGAGCGCATCGCCCAGAGCGGTGGCACGCCGTTGCTGGTGTGCCTGGACAAGCGCCTGCTCGGCGTGATCCACCTCAAGGACGTGGTCAAGCCCGGTATTCGCGAGCGCTTCGCCGAGCTGCGCAAGCTCGGCATCCGCACGGTGATGGTGACCGGCGACAACCCGCTGACCGCTGCCGCCATTGCCGCCGAGGCCGGCGTGGATGACGTGCTGGCCGAGGCCACGCCGGAGAAGAAGCTGGCCCGTATCCGCCAGGAGCAGAACGATGGCCGCCTGGTGGCCATGTGCGGCGACGGCGCCAACGACGCCCCGGCACTGGCCCAGGCTGACGTGGGCATGGCCATGAACGACGGCACCCAGGCCGCGCGCGAGGCGGCCAACATGGTCGACCTGGACAGCGACCCGACCAAGCTGCTGGATGTGGTCCAGGTCGGCAAGGAGCTGCTGGTCACCCGCGGTGCGTTGACCACCTTTTCCATCGCCAACGACGTGGCCAAGTACTTCGCCATCCTGCCGGCGCTGTTCGCTGCCATCTACCCGCAGCTGGGCGTGCTCAACCTGATGCACCTGGCCAGCCCGCAGAGCGCGATCCTGTCGGCCATCGTGTTCAACGCGCTGATCATCATCGTGCTGATCCCGCTGGCGCTGCGCGGCGTACGGGTGCAGGCCGCCAGTGCCGCGCACCTGCTGCGGCGCAACCTGCTGATCTACGGCCTGGGCGGCATTGTCGTGCCGTTTGCCGGGATCAAGCTGATCGATCTGCTGCTCACTGCTTTGCACCTGGTCTGAGGAGGCCGCCATGAATGCTTATGTCCGCCCGGCGTTGAGCCTGGCCTTGTTGATGACCCTGCTGACGGGCGCGCTGTATCCCCTGGCGGTGACCGGCATTGCCCAGCTGGCATTCCCCAGCCAGGCCAACGGTAGCCTGGTACGCGATGACCAGGGCCAGGTGCGCGGTTCGGCGCTGATCGCCCAGGATTTCCAGGGTGATGGCTGGTTCCATTCGCGCCCTTCGGCGGGTGCCTTCGCCACCGTGGCCAGCAGTGCAAGCAACCTGTCGCCGAGCAACCCGGCGCTGGCCGAGCGGGTCAAGGGTGATGCGGCAGCGCAGTATCAGGCGCAGCAGGGCGCGGTGCCTCTGGCGCTGCTGACCACTTCGGGCAGTGGCCTCGACCCGCACCTGCCACCGGAAGCCGTGGCCTACCAGATCCCACGGGTGGCGGCGGCGCGGCAACTGCCGGTAGAGCGCTTGCAAGGCTTGCTCGAAGAGGCCACCCTGCAGCCATTGGTTGGCCCGCCGGTGGTCAATGTGCTGGCGTTGAACCAGGCCCTCGAGCAGCTGCGCAACTGATAAAGCGCAACCCACATCCCGGTAGGAGCGGCCTTGTGTCGCGAAGGGCCGCAAAGCGGCCCCAGGATTGCAGATGGACAGATTGCCTGGGGCTGCTATGCAGCCCTTTCGCGACACAAGGCCGCGCCAGCAAGCACGTGCGAAGCAAGGCCCTTGGTAAAGGATGAAAGATGAGTGACTCCACCCGCGCAGACGCGCTGTTGGCTACCCTCGCACAAACCGGCCGGGGCCGGCTGAAGGTGTTCCTCGGCGCCGCCCCCGGCGTCGGCAAGACCTTCGCCATGCTCCAGGCCGCCCACGCCCAGCAACGCCAGGGCGTGCAGGTAGTGGCCGGGGTGGTCGAAACCCACGGCCGCGCCGAAACCGAGGCGCTGCTCGGTGGCCTGCAGCAGCAGCCGCTGCTGCGTAGCCAGTATCGCGGCGTCACCCTCGAGGAAATGGACCTGGATGGCTTGCTGAAGGCCGCGCCAGCCCTGGTGCTGGTCGACGAACTGGCGCACACCAACGCGCCCGGCAGTCGCCACGCCAAGCGCTGGCAGGACGTTCAGGAGCTGCTGGCTGCCGGCATCAACGTGTACACCACGGTCAACGTCCAGCACCTGGAAAGCCTTAACGACAAGGTCCGCGACATCACCGGCGTGCAGGTGCGCGAAACCCTGCCGGACTGGGTGCTGCAGGAAGCCTTCGAACTGGTGCTGATCGACCTGCCACCGCGTGAACTGCTCGAGCGCCTGCGCGAAGGCAAGGTGTACGTGCCCGAGCAGGCGCGCGCCGCCATCGACGCGTTCTTCTCGCAAACCAACCTCACCGCCCTGCGTGAGCTGGCCATGCAGACTGCCGCTGCGCAGGTGGATGCCGACCTGGCGCATGGCTATCGGCAACGCGGGCAGGAGGCTCCGGCGCTGCGCGGGCGCCTGCTGGTGGGGGTGGATGGCGACGACCAGGCCGAACGCCTGGTGCGCCATGCCAGCCGGGTGGCGCAGCGCCGCCACCTGCCGTGGAGCCTGGTGCACGTGGACAACGGCCGCCTGCGCGACGAAACCGCGCGGCAGCGCCTGCTGGCGGCCCAGCAACTGGCCGAGCGCCTGGGTGGGGAAGTGGTGCTGTTGCGCGCCGGCGAAGTGGCGGGCACATTGATCCAGCATGCCGCCGAGCGGCGCGCCAGCCTGGTGCTGGTCGGGCAGTCGCGCAACCGCCTGCGCCGGCGCCTGTTCGGTGCCGGCGTGGCCGCGCGCCTGCTGCGCGAAAGCCACGGCCTGGAAATCAACGTGCTCGACCGTGACGTGCAGCCGCAGGCGCCGCGTCTGGCGGTGCGGCAGGTGTGGGTCTGGCGCCATTACCTGCTGGCATTGCTGGCGACCATCCTGGCGGCGGGCCTGGCCTGGGCGGTGTCGAGCGTGCTGGCGCTGCCCAATATCTCGCTGGTATTCCTCGCCGCCGTGTTGCTGGTGGCGGTGCGCAGCAGCCTCGGGCCCGCCCTGGCCTGTGCCGCGCTGTCGTTCCTGACCTACGACTTCCTGTTCATCCCGCCCAACTTCTCGTTCACCATCCAGCGCGAAGAAGACGTGCTGACCTTGCTGTTCTTCCTGCTGATGGCCGCGCTCACCGGCAACCTGGCCGCGCGCCAGCGCCGCCAGTTGCAGGCGCTGCGCGAGACCCAGGCGCAGACCAGCCAGCTGCTCGACCTGTCGCGCCGGCTGACGGTGGCCACCGACCGCCAGGCGGTGCTCAACGCTGCCGCGCAGTACCTGGATGGCTGGCAGGATGCGCAGGTATGCCTGCTGGAGCGCAATGCCGAAGGCCAGCTGCAGGTGGCCACTGGCATCGCCCATGCCTTCAGCGACAACGAACGCGCTGCGGCCGAATGGGCCTGGCAGCATGGCCAGGCCGCCGGCCATGGCAGCGATACCCTGCCCAATGGCCGCTGGTGGTGGTGGCCGCTGGCGGTGGATGAACAGCCCCTGGCCTTGCTCGGCGTGCGTTCACGTTCCGGCCAGCCGCTCAGCGATCCGCGCCGGCGCTTGTTGACTGCCCTGGGCCAGCCGCTGGCCCAGGCCCTGGCCCGCGCGCGCCTGGCCGAACAGCTGGAGGCCGCACGCCTGCATGGCGAAACCGAGCAACTGCGCAGCGCCTTGCTCGCCTCGGTGTCGCACGACCTGCGTACCCCGTTGACGGCCATGCGCGGCAGCATCGACAGCCTGCTGGCATTGGGCGAGGCGATTCCGCTCGCAGACCGTCGCGAACTGTTGGAGGGCACCCGCAATGAGGCGGAGCGCCTCGACCGCTATATCCAGAACCTGCTGGACATGACCCGCCTGGGCCATGGCGGCCTCAAGCTGGCCCGTGACTGGGTGGCCCCGGCCGACATCGTCGGCAGCGCGCTCAACCGCCTGCGCGTGGTGCTGGCACCGTTGCGCGTGCACACCGATGTGCCGGCCGAGTTGCCGTTGCTGTTCGTGCATGCGGCGCTGATCGAACAGGCGCTGGTCAATGTGCTGGAAAATGCCGCGCGCTTCTCGCCCGCCAACGGCCGGCTGGAACTGCAGGTGGCGGTGCGCGAGGCCCAGTTATGCTTCGCTGTCAGCGACCAGGGCCCGGGCATTCCGGTAGCCGACCGCGACAAGATCTTCGACATGTTCTATACCGCGGCCCGCGGCGACCGTGGCGGGCAGGGCACCGGCCTGGGCCTGGCCATCTGCCAGGGCATGATCGGCGCCCACGGTGGCCAGATCGAGGTTGGCGAAGGCATCGATGGCCAGGGCACCTGCATCACTCTATGCTTGCCGCTGCCCCCTCAACCTGAAGCCGAAAGCGAAACCCCATGAGTCACTCCGCTACCCTCCTGGTCATCGACGATGAACCGCAGATCCGCAAGTTCCTGCGCATCAGCCTGGCCTCGCAAGGCTACAAGGTGCTCGAGGCTGCGACCGGCAGCGAAGGGCTGGCCCAGGCGGCGCTGGGCAAACCCGACCTGGTGGTGCTCGACCTCGGCCTGCCGGACATGGACGGCCAGCAGGTGCTGCGTGAACTGCGGGAGTGGAGTGCGGTGCCGGTGCTGGTGTTGTCGGTGCGTGCCAGCGAAGTGCAGAAGGTCGATGCGCTGGATGGCGGCGCCAACGACTATGTGACCAAGCCGTTTGGTATTCAGGAATTCCTCGCCCGGGTGCGTGCCTTGCTGCGCCAGGTGCCGCAGGCCGGCGGCTCGGAAATCGCCGCCAGCTTCGGGCCGCTGACCGTGGATTTTGCCTTTCGCCGGGTGACCCTGAACGGGGTAGAGGTAGCATTGACGCGCAAGGAATATGCGCTGCTGGCACAACTGGCCGGGCACCCGGGGCGGGTGATTACCCAGCAGCAGCTGCTCAAGGATATCTGGGGGCCGACCCATGTGGATGACACCCATTACCTGCGGATCGTGGTGGGGCATTTACGGCAGAAACTGGGCGATGATCCCACCGCGCCACGGTTCATCATCACCGAGGCGGGGGTCGGGTACAGGTTGGTAGCGCCAACCGCCTGACCGTGGGAAAAGCGGGTGATAGTGGTTGTCCTGTGCTGCCTGTCCCGGCCCCATCCGGCAAGCTGCAACCCCTTGGTTCAGGGCGCTGTTCTCGACTCCAGGTCCATTTCTGCTGGCCACACGACCCTAGGCGCCAGGCGCAGGGCGAATTCACACCAGAGCACATCGTCATGGTCCTTCGGTTCGCCGGGGGGCGGCAGGGCTGAAGGGCCTTGTTGCATGTAAGTGCAGATATAGGCCCAAGCGTACTGGTCGGCCCCCATCGTCACCAGAGGGAAACGGTCGATTACATTGTTTGTACCTGGCGCGACGATGGAAAGTGTGACACCCCATTTGAAAATGACCCCATTTGGCAGGGGACTGGCCTGGGACCATCGCTCGGCGCGTACCTGCGACCAATCGTAACTGACTGGAACGACTTTGCCTTTGTCGAATGGGTTCCACCATTGGTGTTTGAAGTTGTAGGCGTAGATTTTATGGCGGGCTCGGTTGAAACGGATGGGTAGATCCCTGGGTGGAGCAAGATCAGCACGGAACAGGATAATGATGCTCCATGAGTACAATGCGTACATGAACACTAGCAGGAGGACACTCTCAATATCTGTTGGGTCCGTATGGTTGATCATCCAAGGGAGATCGCTCAAGATCCAGATAAAATAAAGAAGCGTCAGTGCCGAAACTACACCACGGTATGCCATTGCTGAGCGAGATATTTCGAGATAGATCTCATCTTGGTGGTTTGGCGTCTGATTTCCCAGATTGGGCTGTAAAAGCGTTGAGTCGCAAGGCCCTGGCAGGTCTTCTTTCCAACCGGTGCAGGGCGGGACGAGTGCTGGCCCGCTCATTGTTTATTATCCTTGCTGGCACGGATGTCACTTTCCTTCACGCTCACTTGAGCGTATGCCGTCGGGTCATGGCGGTCTGGCCAGTAACTCAAGTTGAATTCAAAGGCTTGGATCGTGTGATGGTCGGAGAGTGGCAGCGATCCCTGGACACTGAGACCTTCCGTCCTTTCGTCCAGCTTTATCAAGGGTTGCATATCGGACATGCTTAAGAAAAGGTCTATAGGGTCTTTATTTTCAGCATTCATTTTCACAGGGGACGAGCTGTCGGCTGATAATTCAACTATTTCACAGTGCCTGCCTCCGCGGTGCAGGCGCAGACTCCACTGGTAATGTGAAAGGTGTCGGTTGAAATTCGGAATGCGGATTAAATAATTAAGCCTGAAGCTGGCCGGCACCGCGTTACCGTCACTGATAGATACTGTTGCTTCAGCCTCTCGGTGAATGGCGTGACTAAAATTGAACTGTATTTGAATCGAGACTTCCGCTTCCAGGCCGACGATTGCAGCGTTAAGGGCGCCAATAGCCGCGTCCATATCAGTGTCGGCTTCCCACTGCCGAAATGATCGAGGCAGTCCCCACCTACAGTTTCTGGCCCAAAGTTCCATTGCTGAAGACTCCTTACGTTTGGCTGCAGTTGCAAGCAAATAGGCAGCAACACCTAACATAATGCTTATGCCTACTGGGCCCAGTAACGCACCGTAGCCAAAAGCGGCCAAGACCCCAAAGGCTGCAGCCCCGAATGAGGTGGCACTTGCGAACCGGTAGAGTTGAGTCGCTGGGGTATCTCCTATCTGCTCGGATCTGGAGCTTGCGTATGTGTACTGGGCTCCGTCCATGACGCCAGCAAGTGCCGCAATGCCGGAACCAAATCTTGCAATACCAGTTCCCAGCGAAATGGTGGTTACCATTCCGGGCCACGGTATCTTCGGGCGTACCACTGCAACAACGAGTCCTGCCGATTCGACACTTGCCCCCAACAACCCAAGCGACGAAGACCAGATCGCCGCCAGCGCTTCCGGGTTGTTCTGATGCGTTTCCTGCAATGCCCGATAGTTCCTGCCCAGGCTGTCCTGGTGAAACCACAGGCTGCCCAGGGCAAACAGCAAGCCGACGCTTCCGCCACTGGCGGCGGCATCGCGCAGGCTGCGCATGGCATCGCTGGCCACGCTTTGCGCGGCCTGTGAACTGATCTTCAACCCCTCCGTGACCTGTGTATGCAGCGTACCCGCACCTATCGCGATATTCCGTACCAGCGCTCCGACCCCATCGGCTGCCCCTTCGCGTAACTGCGCCAGCCGCGCCTGCAGCGTCTCGGCGCTTTCGAACGTCCACAGCACCACCTCGATCATCTGGTTGCGATTGCCCGGCGCGGCGATATTGATCGCCCCGCTCAGCACCATGGCCCGCACCTTGCGGCCCAGGGGATCGCGGAACTGCTGGTCGATCTGCTGCAAGAACGCATCGGTCCGTGCCTGCACGGCCTCGTTGAGCAGGCTCAGGTACTCGCCCAGGGTCAGCGAGAGCCTGAACGGGGTCAGCTGCTGCCCGGCGAACAGTGCAAACGCCGAGCGGTGCACATGGCCGATCAGCGTCTTGGCCCGTTTACTGAGGTGCTGGCTGAGTGCGTTCCCCGCGCTGTTGGTCGCGCCCAGCAACTGGCCGACGGCATCCTGTATCGGCTTGATCATCAACAGCTGGCCATCGCCAGTCCCGGCGATGCCCTTGATGATGTCGTGCACCTTGCCGAAGTCGTCCCCGGACAGCGCCGCGACCACTTGCTGCATCAGCCCCTGGTGCTTGGCCAGCAGCGCCTGGTACAGCAGGCTCTGCTCGTCTTCCAGCAGCTGCTGCCAGATATGCTGGGTGCTTCCGAGCGGCTGATCGTCCTGGGGCAGGGTCTCGCTGGGGCCACCGGCCAGGCAGGCCGCCATCATCTGGATGAAATACTCGACCGATACAGGATCTGCCGCGTCATAGTCGAAACAACCGATTTGTTGAAACGCGCGCGCGGCGTAGTGCCGTGCATACAGATCACCGACCTGGTCGATCATCGACTGCCAGCGCTTCAGTTCACGCTCGTAATCGGCCTGGAACGCGGCGCGGGCGCTTTCGTCGTAACGCTCTTCCAGGCGCTCGCGGGCTTCCTGCTGTTTTCGCGCGATGTTGCGTTCGCTCCTTGCCTCGATGTCCACCGCCGGCAGAGGCGCCTTGCCGGCCAGCGAGCTGTGGTTCCACTGCTCGACCTCTCGCGCCTCGCGCCGTGCGTCCTCGGCACCCTGCGCGGCGGCAGTGGCGGCGTGCAGCTCGCGGATGCCCAGCAGCGCCTGCGAAGTGAAGTACTCGAAGTGCCGCTGCGGCTGCGCGCGCCACTCCTGCATGGCCTGGACCCAGCCCGTGCGCTGCGCATTCAGCTCCATCACCATGCCGACCGGGTCGGGCAGGGTCAGCGCCAGTATGCCGTTGGGCAGTTGTTCGCGCTGGATGACATTGCATACATGGGTGCGGGTTTCATGCCAGCGCCCCAGGCGGCTGTAGAAGCCATGCACGCTGGCATACCTGGCAGAGGAAAACGTCGAGAACTCCAGCACATTCTCCAGGCCGAAGCGGAAGCTGTCGGTCATGGCGATGCCGAGGCTGGCAGGGTCGTTGCGCGCGGTGTGCAGGTCCACCTCGACAAAGCGGGCGAGGGTGCCCGGGTCTGCGCTGGCGACGCCTTGCCGGTAACGGTCGAGGACCGCTCGCGGCCAGGGGTCGTTGGCGAAGGCGATCCAGGCTTTGCGGTAGAGCAGGGTATCGATGTTGATGAACGAGGCGATGACGTCATGGCCCTCGGTGGCGCACCACTTGGGCAATGGCCTGGGTGGCGCCAGGGGCATCTGCGACACCGGGAAGCGCTGCAGGGTGCCGGTTGCCGCGACCTCGTAGGCTTGCCAGATCTCCTGGTCGAGCAGCACGTAGACATAACCCTGGCGCAGCAGGCGCAACTGGTCGGTGTGCATCGGGTGGAAGGTGATTGCGCTGTCGTCGGCCAGGCGATAGGGGCGTTCCGTATCCGGGCGCGGGGCGTAGGCTTGGCGCAGCAGCAGGATCGGCAGGCCGAGCCGTCCGCAGGCGTTGCAGTGGCCGTAGGTGTTGGGGATCTCTTCCTGCATGGCGATGTGGATGGCCTTGCTGATGCTCATGAGTAACTCCTTGCCTGCGGCAAAGCCGCGACGATGTGCGACCAGGTGCGGTCGTCATAGCTGGCGAAGCGCGCGGCCAGGCGTTGCTCGCCGGCAGCTGCCTGGGCCACATCGCGCTGGATGGTCGGGTGCTGCAGGAGCAGTGGGTGAATCATCAGCATGTGCAGGCACATGCACTGGAGATCGGCGCGGTCGCGCAGGCCCTGTTCGAAGGCTTTGAGGATCTGCTTCATGGCCTGGGCGGGTGCGTGGTCCGGCAAACCCGCTGCGCCTGCGAAGTGCCAGGGAGCACAGGTTTGCTGCACGGCGTTCAGGCGACGCCAGGCAACCAGCAGTTGAATGATCTGCGGTGCGACGTGCTGCGTCGCCCTCACGGCGTCGGGGACGACCAACTCGCCAGCCAATGGTTGCCGTTCAAACACCGCGCAACTGCCGCGGCCATCCGGGTGTAACCAGCTACGAATGGGCCCGAGTACCTCGCCGGCGTTGCTCATGCTCACGCGCAGCAAGGCCAGGCGCACAGGCTGGAACCAGGCCGTGATGCCATGCGGTGGCGGCTGATGCAGCACCTGGCATTGCTGGCTGATGTGCCGGCCGATGAGGGCGGCGGGTTGCTCGCTGAGCAGCCAGCCACACACATGGTGCCGGCTGGCCGTTGCCTCACGGGCGGCGCAGGCTGCGCTGGCAGCGGCCAGGGCTGGCGGCACTGAGCCAGGTGTGGCGAGCTGGACCAGGGCTGGCCAGTATTGCCGGTCCCGGACCAGCCCGGAGCAGTCGATACGGGTTACCGCTTCACTGCCTAGCGCGTCGATGAGTGCCGGAACGCTCAAGGGGTGCTCGGGCGGACACCCGGCAAACGGGTCGAGTAGAAGATAGAGGGCTTCTTCTGGGTTGCGCTGCCGGGTGGCGAAGTCATGGAGGCGCTGTGGGTAGCGAGTGGCCGGTTCTGCCTGGCTCTGCATGGGAAATTCCTTTTCGGCTAGTGCACCTTGAATGGCGTCCGCTGGGAGGGCGGAACACTAGCGAGGAATCAATTCGCAGGGGAGGTTTGGACGTCGCAATAGCTTGTAGGAAGTTTCGCTTCTTACGTTTTCAATGGTCTTTGAGGCTGCCGACCTAGCCATAATCAGGCCCGCGGCGGCTCCTTCTCGAACAGCTGGCGCATGACCTCCAGGTAGCGCCGTGCACCCAGCCCCAGCGGGCGCGGCTTGACCCAGATGATGTCGACCCACAGGCGCAAGCGGCTGGCCATGTTGTCGAAGCGCACTTCCGCCAACGCACCCGAAGCAATCAGCGGTTCCACCAGCGGCTGCGGCAGGTAGGCCCAGCCCAGCCCGGACTGCACCAGGTCCAGCGTGGCCAGGTAGCTGTCGGTCAGCCAGATGCGCCGCGACAGCACCATGCGCGGGTCCGAGCCGGTAGCCTTGCCCGAGGCCACGATGATCTGCCGTTGTTCGGCGAACACCTCTTCAGGCAGCGGTGTGGCGCTGTTCTGCCCGGCCGGATGGCGCGGTGAAGCGACGGCCACCAGCAGTTGGCTGCCAGCCTCCAAAAACGACTCGCGCTCGTCGATGCCGGGCCGCTCGAACACCAGCGCCAGTTGCACGCTGCCGTCATGCAGCAGGCGAATGGCCTCGGTCTGGGTGGCCGAGCGCACTTCGATCTCCAGGCTGGGGAATTCCTCGGCAAGGATTTCCAGTGGCTGGCTCCAGCGGCCGGTCTGCAGCTCGGGCGCCATGGCAATGGTCAGGCGTTTTTCCAGGCCCTTGTGCAGCTGCAGGGCCTGCGCGTCGAGCAGGTTGAGCTGGCACATCACCTGCCTGGCCTGGGGCTCCAATGCCAGGGCGGCACTGGTGGGCAAGGCCTTGCGCGTGGCCCGGTCGAACAGCACCAGGTCGAGCTCCGCTTCCAGCTGGGCGATCGCCATGCTCACGGCGGAAGGCACGCGCCCCAGCTTGCGCGCGGCGGCGGAGAACGAACCCGCCTCCAGCACGGCGAGGAAGATTGCCAGGGAATCACTGCTGAAGGCCATGGCGGCAAACCTGATGATCGGGCCGGAAATTATGACTTTTCGCCGGCCCGCTTGACAGCCCCCTACAGGCCTTCGCCCAGCACCCGGTCAATGCTGTCGACAAAGTAGTCGACGCTTGCCCGGGTAGTGCACATCGGTGGCTTGATCTTGAGGATGTTCAGGTAATCGCCGGTCGGCTGCATGAAAATGCCCAAGTCACGCAGGCGGTCGCACAGCGCCGCGGTTTCCTCGGTGGCCGGTTCGAGCGTGTCGCGGTCGCGCACCAGCTCCAGCCCCAGGTAGAAGCCCGAGCCATGCGCCGCGCCAGCCAGCGGGTGCTTGTCCACCAACGCTTGCAGGCGTGCCTTGAAGTAGCGCCCGGTGTCGCGGGCGTTGTCCCACAGGCCTTCCTCCTGCATCACGTCCAGCACCGCCATGCCAATCCGGCAGCTGACCGGGCTGCCGCCGGCCGAGGAGAAGAAGTAGCCTTCGGCCTCCAGGGCTTCGGCAATTTCGCGGCGGGTGATGACCACGCCAAGCGGCTGGCCGTTGCCCATGCCCTTGGCCATGGTGATGATATCGGGCACCACGCCCTGTTCCTCGAAGCCCCAGAAGTACTCGCCCAGGCGGCCATAACCGACCTGCACTTCGTCGGCAATGCATACCCCGCCACGGGCGCGGACTTTGGCATAGGCCTCGCGCAGGTAGCCGGCCGGCAACGCGATGCCCCCGGCGTTGCCATATACCGGCTCGCAGATGATGCCTGCCAGTTGGCGGCCACGGGCATCGAGGTCGGCCAGCTTGACGTCGACATCGTGCAAGTACTGCGCGGCGCTGTCGGCACCGCGGAAGCGGCCGCGGAAGGTGTTCGGCGCTTCCACCGGGTGCACCCAGTCCGGGCGGGTTTCCAGGGCCTGCGGGTTGTCGGCGATCGAAGTGGAGATGGCATCGGTGGCCACCGACCAGCCGTGGTAGGCCTCCAGCACGCTGAGGATGTCGCGCCCGCCGCTGTAGGCCCAGGCCAGGCGAATGGCCAGGTCGTTGGCTTCGGTGCCGCTGTTGACCATGAACACCCGGTCGAAGCCGGGGGGTGCCAGCGCCAGCAGGCGTTCGGAGAACTCACTGATGGCCGCATAGTGGAAGCGCGAGTTGGTGTTCAGCAGCGACCACTGCCGCGCCGATTCGGCGACCATGCGCGGGTGGCCGTGGCCCAGCACGGCGACGTTGTTGAGCATGTCCAGGTACGAGCGGCCCTGCATGTCGATCAGGTAGTTGCGCCAGCCGCGCTCGATGTGCGGCGGTTGCGCGTAGTAGTGCTTCTGCGAGCGGGCGAAGCTGGCGTCGCGGCGGGCCAGCAGGGCCTGCGGGTCCGGCAGCGGCTCGGCATCGCAGTCGAAGCCCAGCAGCGCCGCCGGCGACGGGCACAGGGCCAGCCAGGCCGGGGCATGCGACGGGGTGGCGAAGAACGGCGGCTGGATGCTGCTGTCCAGGCACAGCTGCACGCTGAGGAAGCCACAGCTGCTACCCAGCGACTGGCCTTTTTCCACGACCTGGCCATCGGCGGGGGCGCCTTCCAGGCCTTGCAGCCACAAGCTCCAATGCGCGCTGCGCAGGCAGCCACGGCTGTCGCCATGGCGCTGCCAGGTGCCGGCTTCCGGTGCCTGCACCAGGCTGCCATTGGGCACATGCAATTCGACGCCGAGGGCGCAGGTGGCGGGCTCTTCGGGGCGGTCGATATGGGTTTGCGACAGGCGATACTGCCCGTGCAGGCTGCAGGCCGGGGCTGGCTGCGCGCTCAGCAGGTGCTGGTCGAAGCCCGGTTGCTCCCAGTTGCCCGCCTGGTAATGCGCGCTGAGCACGCCGAGGTCTACGCGCGTGACGGGCTGTTCATTCAGCTCCGGGAGCAGGGGCGCGCAGGTGCCCAGGTCCGGCGTGGCAGGTTGCAGCCCCGCTGCTTGCAGGATGGCCATTTCCATCAGCGCGAAAGGTACGGCAGTGGCGGTGTCGAAGATCTCCCATTCATGGGCGATGTTGGCGCGGATGTACTGGTTGCCCGGGTCGACGCTGAGCTGCTGCTCGCTGCTGAGCACTAACACGGCGGCGCGGTTGACCACCAGTGGCCACAGGGCGCGTAGCTCGGCTTCACCCAGTGGGTTGAGCGCGTGATAGGCACGCACGGCTGGCAGGATGCGCAGCGGGTCGCCCTCGGCGTGGTGCAGCAGCGCGGCGCAGGTTACCGACAGGTCGGCGATACGCCAGGTGCGCAGCAGGTCGCCGAAATCGATCACGCCCTGCAGCTGCCATTGGCGCGCGGCGTCGCGGGCCCAGACCGAGTTGTCGTCGGTGATGTCCAGGTGCACGGCCTGGATCGGCAGTTGCGCGGCGAGCGGGGCCAGATGCGCGGCTGCCACGCTGGTGGCCTGTTCGACACGCGCGCGTTGTGCCGGGTCGGACAGTACCGGCAACAAGTGGTGGATCAGCGCCTGGGCGTGTTGCGGGTCCCATTGCAGGGTGCGCGACAGGCCTGGGTGGTCGAAGCCGGCGAGGGCTTTGTCCAGCTTGGCGCAGAGGCCGCCCAGCTCGGCCATCAGGTACGCCGGCATATGCCCGAGGCGGGTCAGCGGCTGGCCTTCGACATAGTCGAGCAGGCGAATGCGCAGCGCCTGGCCGTTCACGTCCACTTCCAGCAAGGCCTGGCCATCATTGGCCGCGCGCACGGCCGGTACCGGCAGGCCCTGTTCGCGCAGGTAAGCCAGCGCTGCATGCTGGGCTTCAAGCTCGACCCGCGCATAGCTGCCGTGGCACGCCTTGAGCACGTACCTGCCTTGGGCTGTATCGACCCGCAGGTTCAGGTCCTGCTGGCTGCCCAGGGCCGACAGTTCGCCGGCAATTCCGTAATGGGCCAGCAACAGATCGCTGGCCTGGCATGGGTCGAGCGCCGGGTTCGGCAGGCTGGAACGCTGGGCCAGGATGTCAATGACGGAGGAAGCGGGCGTTACTGGCTGGGTGGGCATGGCTCTACCGTGTTCGCTGAAAGAGGGCGGTAGAAAATTTATGCGGGTTTTGATTGATGATGAAAGACGATAATCGTCAATTTTTCTGATGACTGCACAACGACCCCGGCGGCCGACGGTCGTAAACCTATACAATATCTGTACAAATATTTTGTCTTGTACAAGTATTAGGTGTAGCGTAGTGCTATTACTTTCTTGGCTCCCCCTGTGGGACAGGTGAAACGACATGAAGGTTGCGCCCGTTCCGAGCAACGAGCAGGAGCGCCTGGCCACAGTTGCCCAATGGTGCGTGCAGCATCAGGAGCAGAGCAGTGAGTTGCGTGCGCTGGTAGAGCTGGCCCGGCATTACTTTTCCGCACCCATCTGCCTGGTTTCGATTGTCGGTGAATGTCAGCAATGGTTCACCGCCCGTGCTGGCCTGGAGACACCGGGCACGGCCAGGGACGTATCGTTCTGTGCCCACACCATCTTGCAGGCGCAGCCGCTGGAGATACTCGACGCTGCTGCCGACCCGCGCTTCGCGGACAACCCGCTGGTGACCGGTGAACCGGGCATTCGCTACTACTGCGGTGCGCCGCTACGGGTCGAGCAGCGGGTGGCGATTGGCAGTTTCTGCATCATCGACACCGCACCGCGCGCAGCGCTGAACGACGCTCAGCGCGGGATGCTGCTGGCCTTCGCCGACATGGCCATGCAGATCATCGCCGGCATGCGCCGCAACAACTTTCACGACCAGGCCACAGGGCTGTTCAACCGCCTGAAGCTCGAATGTGACGTCGGCGCGGGGCTGGATCGCGGCCAGTCGATGACACTGCTGGCCGTCGACATCATGTCGGCAGAGGCGCTGAGCGAGCTGATTCGCGGGCTGGGGTACAACTTTGCCCATGACTTGACCTTGCAGGCCAAGTCGCGCATCGCCAGCCAGCTGCAAAGCGGCTTGTCGTTGTACAAGATCAGCCCCACCCGGTTCGCCGTGCTGCTCGAGGATGCCGCTGCTGTCCTGCCGCTTTGCCAGCGCATCCTCCAGGCGCTCCAGGCGCCAGCCCAGTGTCACCAGATACCCGTGCTGCTCGACGCAGGCATCGGCATCGCGCCCATCACCCCGCTGGAGGATGAGCGCAACAGCCTGGAGTGGCTGCGCCGCGCCGTGGCCGCTGCCGACACGGCACGGCGCAGTGCGGGGCGGCATGCCTGGTACCAGACCGAGGTGGACGCGGCCCAACGTCGTGCGTTCATGTTGCTCACATCGCTGGCGCAGGCGTTGCACAGCGAAGATGAACTGAGCCTGCACCTGCAGCCGCGGGTCGAGCTGCCCAGCGGCGAGTGTCGCTCTGCCGAGGCCTTGTTGCGCTGGCGCCACCCGCTGCTGGGTGACGTTTCGCCCGGCGAGTTCATCCCGCTGGCAGAACAAACCGCGCTGATGGCCAACCTCAGCCTCTGGGTAATGCGTGCCGTGCTGCGCATTCTGCAGTGCACCCGCGGCCTGGATTTCAGCGTCAGCTTCAACGTCACTGCGCGAGACCTGGAAAGCGCGACGTTCATGGACACCTTGCTGGCCGAACTGCAACGCCAGGCGGTCGCGCCGGGCCGCGTACAGCTGGAGTTCACCGAAAGTGTGCTGATGGAGCAGCCCGAAGAGGTGCACCAGCAATTGCAACGCGCCGGCCAGGCCGGCATTGCTGTCGCCATCGACGACTTCGGTACCGGTTACAGCAACTGGGCCTACCTCACTCGCCTTCCGGCCTCGCTGGTCAAACTGGACAGAAGCCTTGTGCAGCGGTCCGCGCGTGGTGGCAAGGAGGCCTTGCTGGTGCAGTCGGTCGTCAGCCTGGCCAGCAGCCTGGGTTATCAGGTGGCCGCCGAGGGTATCGAAACGGCCGAGCAGCTTGCCCAGGCCAAGGATTGGGGCTGTGCCGAGGCGCAGGGCTACCACATCGCCAGGCCAATGCCGGTCGAGGTGTTCCGGCAGTGGTACTGCCGCACCCGGTTGTCGGGCCCGTTGGCCTGATCACATCTTGTCATTACGCAGGTACTTCCATGTTCAATCGGCACCTCAAAGCCGCGCTCGCCGAGCGCGATGCGCAAATACTGAGCCTTCGCCAGCGTCTGGCCCAGATCGAACAGGGACCTTTCATGAGGCTGGATGCCCAGGGCCGCGTGCTGGAACTCAACCCGGCGTGCGCTGCCGCCCTGGGCGCAGAGCCCGGCAGTGGCGTTGGCCAGCTGCTGGCGCAGTGGCTGCCGACCCCGGCCCAGCAGGGCCAGGCGCTGCTTGACGCGTTGCTGCGTTCGACGGCTGTGATCCAGTTCGGGCTCGATGGCACTGTGCTGGATGCCAACCCGATGTTTCTCGAGGCCATGGGCTATCGGCTCGAACAGGTGGTGGGCAGGCATCACCAGATGTTCTGCAGCGCCGCGCAGGCCAGCAGCCCTGACTACGCCGCGTTCTGGCAGACGCTCAATACCGGGCGTTATGTGGCGGGTCGCTTCTGCCGCCTGGACCGGCAAGGCCGTGAGGTCTGGCTGGAAGCCAGCTACAACCCGGTCAGCGACGCCCGGGGGCGCCTGGTGAAGGTGGTCAAGTTCGCCTCGGTGGTGACTGACCAGGTGCGGCGGGAGGCGGAGGTCAAGCGTGCCGCGCAGGTGGCGCTGGACGTTTCCCGCAGCACCGACGCCGGCGCCAGCGAAGGCGTGGCGGTGATGCACGCCATGGAGCAGACCATGCAGGACGTGGCTCGCCAGATGCAGGCTGCGGGGGTCACCATCAGTGCGCTGGGCGAGCAATCGACCAGCATCAGCGCCATCGTGCAGACCATTGGCGGGATTGCCGCGCAGACCAACCTGCTGGCACTCAACGCGGCTATCGAGGCGGCACGTGCCGGCGAGCAGGGCCGAGGCTTTGCAGTGGTGGCCGATGAGGTACGCAAGCTGGCGGCGCGCACCAGCACGGCCACCGCCGAGATCGATGCCGTGGTCGCACGTAACCAGGTCCTGGCCAGCCAGGCAGTCAGCGAGGTCGAGCGCAGCCGGATGGAGGCGGCCAGCGCATTGCAGTTGGCGCTCCAGGCCGGTACTGCCATCAGCGCCATCCAGGCCGGGGCGCGCAAGGTGGTGGATGCGGTGGAGCGGGTAAGCGAAGACCTGGGCTAGACAGAGCGGCAGGGCGGTCGCATTTGCCATATGTGTTTGCGAAGCATTAGCATTAGCAAGCTCATTAATCTTGCTCCGGATATCCGTCATGCCTTCGCCGCCACTGTCACGCCCAGCTCTGCTGGCGTTCTGCTGTTTCGTCCCGCTGCTGGCCCACGCTGGCGAACCGATCCAGCTGGAGGCTACCGACATCAATGCCGACGCCCTCAAGGTGCGGCCAGGCGCAATACCCGAGGCGTTCGCCGGTGGCCAGGTTGCCCGTGGCGGGCAGATGGGGGTGCTGGGCGACCAGGACTACATGGATGTGCCCTTCACCATGACCAGCTACACCGCCAAGGCTATCGAGGACCAGCAGGCCGAAGACATCGGCGACGTGCTGGCCAACGACCCTTCGGTGCGCGAGTCGTACGGCTTTGGCAACCAGTCCAAGGTGTTCGTGATCAGGGGACTGCCGCTGGCGGGTGATGACATTTCCTTCAACGGCCTGTACGGCATCTTGCCGCGCCAGGTGATGTCCACCGATGGCGTGGAACGGGTCGAAGTGTTCAAGGGGCCGAACGCTTTTCTCAATGGTGTCAGCCCGACCGGCACCGGCCTGGGCGGCAACGTCAACCTGCGGCCCAAGCGCGCCGAAGACCTGCCGACACGCCGCTACACCCAGGACATCAGCGCTGATGGCCGCATGGGCGAGCACCTGGATATCGGCCAGCGCTTTGGTGAAGACAACCGTTTCGGTGCCCGGCTGAACCTCAGCCAGCGTGAAGGCGAAACGGCGGTCGACGATCAGCACCAGCGCAGCAAGCTGTTTACCGCGGGCCTGGACTACCGCGGTGACACCTTTCGCCTGTCGACCGACATCGGCTACCAGAAGCAGCGCATCAACCACCTGCGCAATTCGGTGCGCCTGGGTGGCACCACCACCCGCCTGCCGACCGCGCCGGATGCCAGCCACAACTATGGCCAGGCCTGGAGCTACAGCGAGTCGGAAGACACCTTTGGCATGGCGCGCGGCGAATGGGACCTGAACGACAGCTGGACAGCCTACCTGGCCGGCGGTGCGCGGCATACCCGCGAACACGGCACCTATGGTACCCCGGTGCTGGTCGGCAACAGCGGCGCGGCGACTATCACTCCTTCCGATATTGTCCATGGGGAAGACAACAGCAGCTTCAGTGCCGGCCTCAATGGCCGCTTGCAGACCGGAGCGATCAGCCACCAGATCGCCGTGGGTGCGAACACCCTGTGGACCCAGGCGGAAAACGCCTACACCTTCTATGCGCCGATCAGCAGCAACATCTACGACACCGTGCAGCAAGCCAAGCCTGTGAAGGTCACCCGCTGGGGCGGTGACATGGGCGACCCGGGGGTAACCGCCAAGACCCGCACCCGCAGCCTGGCGATTTCCGACACGGTTGGCCTGTTCGACGAGCGCCTGTTGCTGACCTACGGCGTGCGCCGCCAGCAGCTGCGTATGCAAAGCTATTCCTACGACGGCAGCGGTCCTGTCACGCCTGGCCGGCCGAGTACGGACGGCAGCCGCAGTGGCGACCCCTACGACAAGTCGATCACCACGCCGGTGTACGGCGTCGTGTTCAAAGCCAGCGACAGCGTCTCGCTGTACGCCAACCGTATCGAAGGCCTCGCCCAGGGGCCAACGGCGCCTGCCAACGTCTCCAACGCCAGCGAGATGTTCCCCCCCGGGCGGACCAAGCAGCTTGAAGCCGGTATCAAGCTTGACCGGCAGACCTTTGGCGCGAACCTGGCCGTGTTCCGCATCGAGAAGCCGTCGGACGGCTACACCTTGAACAATGTCTTCATCCGCGACGGCGAACAGGTCAACAAAGGCCTGGAATTGAGCCTGTTCGGCGAGCCCGTCGAAGGCCTGCGCCTGATGGCCGGTGGTACCCGCATGAGCTCGGAGCAGAAGAACACCGCCAACGGCAGCAATGACGGCAACCACGCCATCGGTGTGCCGACCTTCCAGCTCAATGCCAGTGTCGACTGGGACGTGCCGGGTGTGCCGGGGCTGGCGCTGAATGCGCGGATGCTACGTACCGGTGGGCAGTTCGTCGATGCGGCGAACAACGTCAGCCTGCCGACCTGGAACCGTTTCGACATCGGTGGTCGCTACACGCTGAAAGTGGCGGAGAAAGACCTGACCTTGCGGGTCAACGTGGAAAACCTGACCGACAAGAACTACTGGGCTTCGGCCAACGGCGGCTACCTGACCCAGGGCGATCCGCGGCTGGTGAAGTTCTCGGGCACTATCGATTTCTGAGTAGCCGACCGGGGCGTTCGCTTCACAGAAGTTCGTGGCGTGCCAGTGCCGGCCCCTTCGCCGGTCTAGCCGCAAAGGGGCCCGCCCTGGCGGTGGCTGGCTACGACGCCTCCACCTCCAGAAACGCCGCCTCCAGCAACTGCCGGGTATACGGATGCTGCGGCGCGTGGAAGATCGCCTGCGCGTCCCCTTGCTCCACCACCTGGCCATGCTTGATCACCATCAACTGGTGGCTCAGCGCCTTGACCACCGCCAGGTCATGGCTGATGAACAGGTAGGTCAGGTTGTATTTCTGCTGCAGGTTGCGCAGCAGTTCCACCACCTGCCGCTGCACCGTACGGTCCAGCGCCGATGTGGGTTCATCCAGCAGGATCAGCGCCGGCTTCAATACCAGGGCCCGGGCAATGGCAATGCGCTGGCGCTGGCCGCCGGAAAACTCATGCGGGTAGCGATGCCGGGTGCGCGGGTCCAGCCCGACTTCCTCCAGCGCCGCGATGATCGCCGCTTCCTGCTCCTGCGGTGTGCCGATCTTGTGGATGCGCAGCCCTTCACCAACGATATCCGCCACGCACATGCGCGGGCTCAGGCTGCCGAACGGGTCCTGGAACACCACCTGCATTTCCCGCCGTAATGGCCGTACTGCCTTCTGGTTGAGGCATTCGAGCTGTTGCCCGTGGAAGCGAATCCCGCCCTGGCTGGCAATCAGCCGCAGGATCGCCAGGCCCAGCGTCGACTTGCCCGAGCCGGACTCGCCGACAATCCCCAGCGTCTGCCCCTGCGGCAGGCTGAAGTTGACACCGTCCACGGCCTTCACATGGTCAACCGTACGCCGCAGCAAGCCTTTCTTGATCGGGAACCACACCCTGAGGTCATCCACCTCCAGCAAGGGCGCGCCCACCGGGTTGTGGGCCGGTAGCCCGCTGGGCTCGGCATTGATCAGCATCTGCGTGTAGTGGTGCTGCGGGGCGCTGAACAATCGGCTGCATTCGGCCTGCTCGACGATCTGCCCGCGTTGCATCACGCACACCCGGTGGGCAATGCGCCGCACCAGGTTGAGGTCGTGGCTGATCAGCAGCAAGGCCATGCCCAGGCGCGCCTGCAGCTCCTTGAGCAGGTCGAGGATCTTCAACTGCACGGTCACATCCAGCGCCGTGGTCGGTTCGTCGGCAATCAGCAGGTCGGGTTCGTTGGCCAGCGCCATGGCGATCATCACCCGCTGGCGCTGCCCGCCCGATAGCTCGTGGGGCAGGGCCTTCAGGCGCTTGCGTGGCTCGGGGATGCCGACCATGTCCAGCAGCTCCAGCGTACGTGCCGTCGCTTCCTTGCCGGTCAGGCCCTTGTGCAGCAGCAGAATCTCGTTGATTTGCTTCTCGATGCAGTGCAACGGGTTCAGCGAGGTCATCGGCTCCTGGAAGATCATCGCAATGCGGTTGCCGCGGATGCGTTGCAGGCTCTTCTCGTTCTGCTGCAGGAGGTCCTTGCCCTCGAAGCGGATGCTGCCGCTGGGGTGCCGGGCGAGGGGGTAGGGCAGCAGGCGCAGGATCGAGTGCGCGGTCACCGACTTGCCCGAGCCGCTTTCGCCGACCAGGGCCAGCGTCTCGCCCTTGCGGATGTCGAAGCTGATGCCATCCACCACGCGGTTGACCTGCTCCCCGGTGACGAACTCCACCGCCAGGTCGCGCACTTCGATCAGGTTCTGTTCACTCATGTCACTTCCTCGGGTCGAAGGCATCGCGGGCGGATTCGCCGATGAACACCAGCAGGCTCAGCATCAGCGCCAGCACGGCGAAGGCGCTGATGCCCAGCCATGGCGCCTGCAGGTTGGACTTGCCCTGGGCAACCAGCTCGCCCAGCGACGGTGCGCCAGGCGGCAGGCCGAAACCGAGGAAGTCCAGCGCGGTGAGGGTGCCGATGGCGCCGGTGAGGATGAACGGCATGAAGGTCATGGTCGAGATCATCGCGTTGGGCAGGATGTGCCGGTACATGATCGCGCCATTGCGCATGCCCAGGGCACGGGCGGCGCGCACGTATTCCAGGTTGCGCCCGCGGAGGAATTCGGCGCGTACCACGTCCACCAGGCTCATCCACGAAAACAGCAGCATGATGCCCAGCAGCCACCAGAAGTTCGGCTGCACGAAACTGGCCAGGATGATCAGCAGGTACAGCACCGGCAGGCCGGACCAGACTTCCAAAAAGCGCTGCCCGGCCAAGTCGACCCAGCCACCATAGAAGCCCTGCAGGGCCCCGGCGATCACGCCGACGATGGAACTGAGCAGGGTCAGGGTCAAGGCGAACAGCACCGAAATACGGAAGCCGTAGATCACCCGTGCCAGCACGTCGCGGCCCTGGTCATCGGTGCCCAGCCAGTTGTCTGCCGATGGCGGCGCCGGGGCCGGTACACGCAGGTCGTAGTTGATGCTCTGGTAGCTGAACGGGATCGGTGCCCACAGCACGAAGCTGTCCTTCTTCGCCAATAGTTCGCGGATGTACGGGCTCTTGTAGTTGGCTTCCAGCGGGAATTCGCCGCCGAAGGTGGTTTCCGGATAGCGCTTGAACGCCGGGAAGTACCAGGCGCCGTCGTAGCGCACGGCAATCGGCTTGTCGTTGGCGATCAGCTCGGCGCCCAGGCTCAGGCCGAACAGGATCAGGAACAGCCACAGCGACCACCAGCCACGGCGGTTGGCCTTGAAGCGCTCGAAGCGCCGACGGTTGAGGGGGGACAAGGCCATGTCAGTGCTCCCGGCTGGCGAAGTCGATGCGTGGATCGACCAGGGTGTAGGTCAGGTCGCCGATCAGTTTCACCACCAGCCCCAGCAGGGTGAAGATGAACAGGGTGCCGAAGACCACCGGGTAGTCGCGGTTGATGGCCGCCTCGAAACTCATCAGGCCCAGGCCGTCGAGGCTGAAGATCACCTCGATCAGCAACGAGCCGGTGAAGAAGATACCGATGAATGCCGAAGGGAACCCGGCGATCACCAGCAGCATGGCGTTGCGGAACACGTGGCCGTACAGCACGCGCGGTCGGCTCAGGCCCTTGGCCTTGGCGGTGACCACGTACTGCTTGTTGATCTCGTCGAGGAAGCTGTTCTTGGTCAGCAAGGTCATGGTGGCGAAGTTGCCGATGACCAGCGCGGTGATCGGCAGGACCAGGTGCCAGAAGTAGTCCAGCACCTTGCCGGTGGTGCTCAGGTCGTCGAAGTTGTTGGAGGTGAGGCCGCGCAACGGGAACCAGTCGAAGTAGCTGCCGCCGGCGAACAGCACGATCAGCAGAATGGCGAACAGGAACGCCGGGATGGCATAGCCGACGATGATCGCCGAACTGGTCCACACGTCGAAGTGGCTACCGTGGCGTACGGCCTTGGCGATACCCAGCGGGATCGACACCAGGTACATGATCAGCGTGCTCCACAGCCCCAGCGAAATCGACACCGGCATTTTCTCGATGATCAGGTCGATGACCTTGGCATCGCGGAAGAAGCTGTCGCCGAAGTCCAGGCGGGCGTAGTTCTTGATCATGATCCACAGGCGTTCGGGCGCCGACTTGTCGAAGCCGTACATGCGCTCGATCTCGGCGACCAAGGCCGGGTCCAGGCCTTGGGCGCCGCGGTAGTTGGAACCGGCCACCGACACTTCGGCGCCGCCACCGGCAATCCGGCTGGTGGCGCCTTCGAAGCCTTCGAGCTTGGCGATCATCTGCTCGACCGGGCCGCCGGGGGCGGCCTGGACGATGATGAAGTTGATGATCAGGATGCCGAACAAGGTCGGGATGATCAGCAGCAGGCGGCGCAGGATATAGGCCAGCATCTCAGTTGGCCTCGTCCGCAGGGGTTGCGCCGACCGCTGGCGTCACGCCGGGCTTGATCCACCAGGTGTCGATGCCGATGTCGTACTTGGGCGATACCTTGGGGTGGCCGATGTGGTTCCAGTAGGCCACGCGCCAGGTCTTGATGTGCCAGTTGGGGATCACGTAGTAGCCCCACAGCAACACGCGGTCGAGTGCGCGGCAGTGGTCGATCAGGCTCTGGCGCGAATCGGCATTGATCAATTGTTCCACCAGCTGGTCGATGGCCGGGTCGCGCAGGCCGATGAAGTTGCGGCTGCCGGGGTTGTCGGCGGCGGCGCTGGACCAGAACTCGCGCTGCTCGTTGCCCGGCGAGTTGGACTGCGGGTAGCCGCCGACGATCATGTCGTAGTCGCGTGAACGCAGGCGGGTAATGTACTGCGACACGTCGACCCGGCGGATATTCAGCTCGATACCGAGGTCGGCGAGGTTGCGCTTGAACGGCAGCAGGATACGCTCGAACTCGGTCTGTGCCAGCAGGAACTCGATGCTCACCGGCTTGCCCTGGGCGTCGACCATCTTGTCGTCGACGATTTTCCAGCCGGCTTCCTGCAGCAGCTTGTAGGCCTGGCGCTGCTGTTCGCGGATCATCCCGCTACCGTCGCTGACCGGGTTGTGGAAGGCCTCGCTGAACACCTGCTCGGGCACTTTGCCGCGCAGCGGTTCGAGGATTTTCAGCTCGCTGGGGCTGGGCAGGCCGCGGGCGGCCATTTCCGAGTTCTCGAAGTAGCTGCCGGTCCGGGTGTAGGCACCATTGAACAGCTGCTTGTTGGTCCATTCGTAGTCCAGCAGCAGGCTCAGCGCCTGGCGCACGCGGATATCCTGGAACACCGGGCGGCGGATGTTGAAGATGAAGCCCTGCATGCCGGTGGGGTTGCCGTTGGGCAGCTGTTCCTTGATCAGGCGGCCGTCGCGTACCGCGGGTACGTCGTACGCCGTGGCCCAGTTTTTCGCGCTGACTTCCAGCGCATAGTCGAACGCCCCTGCCTTCAATGCTTCGAGGGCGACAGTGGTATCGCGGTAGGAATCGAAGGTCATCACATCGAAGTTATAGAAGCCGCGGTTGATCGGCAGGTCCTTGGCCCAGTAATCCTTGACCCGCTCGTAGCGTATCGAGCGCCCGGCTTTCACTTCGGCGACCTTGTACGGGCCGCTGCCCAGCGGGATTTCCAGGTTGCCGCGGTTGAATTCGCGGTTTTCGTACCAGTGCTTGGGCAGTACCGGCAGTTGCCCGAGAATAAGCGGCAGCTCGCGGTTGTTCCGGTGCTTGAAGCGGAACAGCACCTTCAGCGGGTCTTCGGCGACCACTTCGGCAACGTCGGAGTAATACTGGCGGTACAGCGGCGCACCGTCCTTGATCAGGGCATTGAAGGTGAATACCACGTCGTCGGCGCGCATCGGGTGGCCATCGTGGAAGCGTGCTTCCGGGCGCAGGTAGAAACGCACCCAGCTGTTGTCCGGGGCCTTCTCGATCTTGCCGGCCACCAGGCCGTATTCGGTGAACGGCTCATCCTGGCTCTGGCGCATCAGGGTGTCGTAGATGATGCTGATGTTCTCGGCCGACACGCCCTTGTTGATGAACGGGTTGAGGCTGTCGAAGCCGCCGAAGCTGGATTGGCGGAAGGTGCCACCCTTGGGCGCCTCGGGGTTGACGTAGTCGAAATGCTTGAAGTCGGCCGGGTATTTGGCCGGCTCGTCGTACAGGGTGAGTGCATGTTGCGGTGCGGCCAGGGCGGGAAGGCTCAGGCAGGCAAGCAACAGGCTGCCGGCCAGCCGGCGCAGGCGGTGCGTTGGCATCATTGGGCTTTCTCCGAAGTCTTGATCCACCAGCTGTTCAGCCCGAGGGTGTAGGGCGGCGTGGTGACGAAGGCGAACCGGTTGCGGTAGGCCAGGCGATGATTGTCGAGGTACCAGTTGGGGATCATGTAGTACTGCCATGAGAGCACGCGGTCCAGGGCGCGGGCGGCAGCCACCTGGTCATCGCGGGTGCGGGCGGCGAGCAGGGTGTCGAGCAGGTGGTCGACCACCGGGTCGCGGACCCCAGCATAGTTCTTGCTGCCCTTGGTCGTGGCCTGGCTGGAGTGGAAGTACAGCCATTGTTCAAGGCCAGGGCTCAGGGTCTGGTTCAAGGTCATCAGGATCATGTCGAAATCGAACTGGTCCAGGCGCTGTTTGTACTGGGCGCGGTCGACCGTGCGCAAATGTGCATCGATGCCGATGCTGGCCAGGTTTTCCACATAAGGCTGCAGGATGCGTTCAAGGTTGGGGTTGACCAGCAGCAGCTCCATGCGCAGTTGCTGGCCCTTGCTGTCGACCAGGCGCTGGCCATCGAGCTTCCAGCCGGCCTCGGCAAGCAGGCCGAGGGCCTGGCGCAGGGTCTGGCGGCCGATGCCGCGGCCATCAGTCTGGCTGATCTTGTACGGTTCGCTTAACAGCCTGGCCGGCAACTGGTCGCGGAACGGTGCCAGCAGCAGCCATTCCTTGCCGGTGGGCAGGCCGCTGGCGGTGAAGTCGCTATTGGGGTAGTAACTGGTCGAGCGGCGGTAGGCACCGCTGAACAGTGCGCGGTTGGTCCACTCGAAGTCGAGCATCAGCCCCAATGCCTGGCGCACCCGTGGGTCGCTGAAGGTCGCCCGCCGGCTGTTCATGAACAAGCCCTGGGTCTGGGTCGGGATGCGGTGCGGGATCTGCGCCTTGATCACCTCGCCACGGCGCACGGCGGGGAAGTTGTAACCGTTGGCCCAGTTCTTTGCCTGGTGCTCGATATAGATGTCGAATTCGCCGGCCTTGAACGCTTCGAAGGCCACCGTGGCATCGCGATAGAACTCATATTCGACGCGGTTGAAGTTGTACTTGCCACGGTTCACCGCCAGGTCCTTGCCCCAGTAGTTCTTCACCCGCTCGAACACCAGCCGGCGCCCGGGCTGGACCTCGGTGATGCGGTAGGGGCCGCTGCCCAGCGGCGGCTCGAAGGTGGTGGCCTTGAAGTCGCGTGTTTGCCAGTAGTGCTTGGGCAGTACCGGCATCTCGCCCAGGCGCAGGATCAGCAGCGGGTTGCCGGCGCGCTTGAAGACGAAGCGGATGCGCAGCGGGCCAAGGATATCCACCCGCTGCACTTCCTGCAGGTTGGTGCGGTAGATCGGGTGGCCGTCCTTGAGCAGCGTGCGGTAGGTGAAGGCCACGTCTGCCGAGGTGATCGGCTTGCCGTCGTGCCAGCGCGCTTCCGGGCGCAGGTTGAACACCACCCAGCTGCGGTCCTCGCTGTACTCCACTGAACGCGCGATCAGGCCGTAGCTGGAGGTCGGCTCGTCGCCGGACGGGTCGTACTGGCCGGTGCCGACCATCAGCGGCTCGTTCAGCTCGCTGATGCCGTATTGCTGGAAGTTGGGCGTGGTAATCGGGCTCGACCCCTTGAAGGTGTAGGGGTTGAGGGTGTCGAAGGTACCGAAGGCCATGGCCCGCAAGGTGCCGCCCTTGGGCGCATGCGGGTTGACCCAGTCGAAATGGGTAAATGTGGCTGGGTATTTGAGCGTGCCGAACTGCGCGTATCCGTGGCTTTCGCTCACCATCGCGGCTGCGGGAAAGCTCAAGGCCAGGCTGAGTGACAGCAGGAGGGGACGTATCAAGTCGGCATCCGATCCAGAGGCGTTGGGCTTTGATCGGGGTACAGTAACAGCTTGGTGGGGTTGGAAAAAGAGAGGTTTTGAAGGTGGGGTGGGCGAGCGTGCCTGCTTCTCTCCAACGGGCATGACGCGGTAGCTGTAGGAGCGGCCTTGTGTCGCGACAGGGCCGCTCCTACAGGGGTAGTGCCAACTGTAGGAGCGGATTTATCCGCGAAGCAGGCGACGCATAGGCTGGCACCGGCTGTGCCGGTGATCGCGGCTGAAGCCGCTCCTACAAGGACTGCGTCGTTTCTGTCGAGGTCAATGCGAGAGGTAGACGGTCAGGGTCTGGCCTGGCTTCAGGGCGTGACCGCTACGCGGGTTCCAGCGCTTGAGGTGTTGCATTTCAACGTTGAAGCGCTTGGCCACCAGGTACAGCGAGTCGCCCTTGCGCACCTTGTATTGGGTGGAACGCTTGCCGGATGCTGCTACCCGGTTGGCAGCTGCGCTTGGCGCATTGCCGCCGCGCAGGGCCAGCACCTGGCCAGCGCGTACGCTGTTGCCAGAGAGCCGGTTCCAGCGCTTGATGTCCTTGACCGAAACGCGGTTGGCCTTGGCAATGCTGCCCAGGTTGTCGCCGCGCTTGACCCGGTAGCTGCGCGCCGCCACCGGTGCCTGGGCTTCGGCCGCGGCACGGGCGAACACGGCCTGGTTCGGCTGCAGGCTGACCAGTTGCTCGGGCTTGAGGTTGGACAGGCTGTCGCTCAGCAGCTGCGCTTTTGCGGTCGGCACCAGCAGTTGTTGCGGGCCGTCCACGGTCATGCGTTTCTTGTACGCCGGGTTGAGCTGGATCAGCTCGTCCTCGTCGATGTTGGCGAAGGCGGCCACACGCGACAGGTCGAGGCGGTCGTTGATGGCCACCGCCTCGAAGTAGGGTTCGTTGGCGATCGGGTTGAGGTTCACGCCATAGGCTTCCGGCGTCAGCACCACCTGCGACAAGGCCAGCAGCTTGGGCACGTAGTCGCGGGTTTCCTGGGGCAGCGGCAGGTTCCAGTAGTCGGTCGGCAGGCCGAGCCGTTCGTTGCGTTCGATGGCGCGGCTGACCGTGCCTTCGCCGGCGTTGTAGGCGGCCAGGGCCAGCAGCCAGTCACCGTTGAACATGTCGTGCAGGCGGCTGAGGTAGTCCAGCGCGGCGTTGGTCGAGGCGGTCACGTCGCGACGGCCATCGTAGAAGTTGGTCTGGCGCAGGTTGAAATGACGACCGGTGGACGGGATGAACTGCCACATGCCCGCGGCGTGGGCGCGCGAGTAGGCCATCGGGTTGTAGGCGCTTTCGATGGCTGGCAGCAGGGCCAGTTCCAGCGGCATGTCGCGCTCTTCAAGGCGCTCGACAATGTAGTGCAGGTAGAGGCTGCCGCGCTCGCCGGCGGTTTCGATGAAGCTCGGGTTGCTGGCGAACCACAGGCGCTGCTGTTCGATGCGCGGGTTGACGTCGATGTTGTCCTGCAGGGCAAAGCCCTGGCGCATGCGTTCCCACACGTCCTGTGGCGGCTGCTCGGCCGGCTTGACCTGCAACGGGGATGGCTTGTGCTTGATCCGTGCCTGGTAGTTGTGCGCGCGAACGCTATCGGATTCGTCGAGCTGACGGGTGCTCTGGCAGCCCACCAGGGTGGCGGCCAGGGCCAGCGCACTGATTTGGGCCAGGCGCGTCAGGGCGACGGAATGAGAGGTTCTGCGGCTACGTGAAGACATCGGCTGACACAGGTTTCCGGGCGAAAAATTTCGGCGATTCTAGAAACCGCTCCGGGCCGGGTCAACCGTTGAGCCTCGCTTGCGATATATCTTGGGGTTATCAGAAGCCGTCCTTCCAAGACCTCAAGGCAGCAAAAACAGCGACATGCGAGGGGTTTGATTGTCCCTTCCATTCGTCTGCTTTTTGTTTAACTAATGTTTCAGAGGTGCGCAGGAAGGGGTTGGTCAGGCGTTCCAGGCCGATCGTTGATGGCAAGCTGATGCGATTGTCGGCGCGCAAGCGGGCAACGTCAGCGAACCGTTGCTGAACATGCTGGTTGCCCGGTTCCACGGCCTGGGCGAAGCGCAGGTTGCTCAGGGTGTATTCGTGGGCGCAGTACACCTCGGTGGGCGCGGGGAGCGCCGCCAGCCGAGCCAGGGCCGGCTGCATCTGTTCGGCGGTACCCTCGAACATGCGTCCGCAACCGGCGGCGAACAGGGTGTCGCCACTGAACAGCACGGGCGTTGCCGGCTGGTCGCTGAAGTAGGCGATATGGCCGAGGGTGTGGCCGGGCACTGCCAGTACCTGGAAGGTCACATCCAGCACGGTCACCTGGTCGCCGTCGTCCAGCGCCAGGTCACGGCAGGGAATGCGTTCCCGGGCCGGGCCGCACACCCGCGCCCCGGTCAGTTGCTTGAGCCGTTCCACGCCGCCGACGTGGTCATTGTGATGGTGGGTGACGAGGATGTCGCTCAGCACCCAGCCCGGGTGCGCCGACAGCCAGCCTTCCACTGGGCCGGCATCTCCCGGATCGACCACCGCGCAGCGGCGTTTGGCAGTATCCTGTAACAACCAGATGTAGTTGTCGGAGAAAGCGGGGAGAGCATCGATCTGTATCATGGTGCGGATCCGATTCGCCTAGCGTGGCACATGAGGGCATCTTAGCCGCGATGGCGCGGTGCGAGAACCTTCGAGGGAGAGCGCAATGACCGACCAAGCCTTTGCCCAGGCCGACCCGGACTGGGTCGAGCTGATCAGCCTGGCCCGTGAGTGGTTCAACGGCCCACTCGGCCAACTGATGCTCAAGGAAGAGGAAAAACTGCTGGAAGAAGAGCTCGGGCGCTTCTTCGGTGGCTATCTTGTGCATTACGGGCCGTGCGCCGAGCCGCCACCCAGTGCCCCTCAGGTGCAGCGCAACGTGCGCGTGGGGGCGCCGCTGCCAGGGGTGGAAATCGTCTGTGAAGAACAGGCCTGGCCGCTGAGCGAGCACGCCGCCGACGTGGTGGTGCTGCAGCATGGCCTGGATTTCAGCCTGTCGCCCCACGGCCTGCTGCGCGAGGCCGCCAGCGCGGTGCGCCCTGGCGGGCACCTGCTGATCGTCGGCATCAACCCATGGAGCAGCTGGGGCGTGCGCCATCTGTTCAGCCATGGCGCCTTGCGCAAAGCCCGCTGCATCTCGCCTTCGCGGGTGGGTGACTGGCTCAACCTGCTGGGCTTCGCGCTGGAGAAACGCCGCTTCGGGTGCTATCGTCCGCCGCTTGCCGCCACGGCCTGGCAGCAGCGCCTGGCAGGCTGGGAACGCCTGGCCGGGGGCTGGCAGGGTTCCGGTGGCGGCGTCTACCTGCTGGTGGCGCGCAAGATGGTGGTAGGCCTGCGGCCGCTGCGCCCGGAGCGTCGCGAACCGATGGGCAAGCTGCTGCCGCTGCCGCTGGCCAAGGTCAACCGCACGGCGGTCAATCCGGACACTGAAAAGCACTGAACATGAGTGGTACATGAGCGAAAGCGTCGAGATGTTTACCGATGGTGCCTGCAAGGGCAACCCTGGCCCGGGCGGTTGGGGAGTCCTGATGATCTACAAGGGCGTCGAGAAGGAACTGTGGGGCGGCGAACGCGAAACCACCAACAACCGCATGGAACTGATGGCGGCGATCCAGGGGCTGATGGCGCTCAAGCGCGAATGCGAGGTGGTGCTGACCACCGACTCGCAGTACGTGATGAAAGGCATCAACGAATGGATGGTCAACTGGAAAAAGCGCGGCTGGAAGACCGCCAGCAAGGAACCGGTGAAGAATGCCGACCTGTGGCAGTTGCTGGATGAACAGGTCAACCGCCACCAGGTGACCTGGAAATGGGTGCGTGGGCATATCGGCCACCCCGGCAACGAACGCGCCGACCAGCTGGCCAACCGCGGGGTCGATGAGGTGCGCGCGCAGCGCTGAGCTGGGGTACAATCGCCGCCTTTGTAACTGATGCAAGTTGGAGCGCCCTGCGTGGAGCAGCAGCAAGATAAGCGGTTTGTCATTCTCGATACCGAAACCACGGGTATGCCGGTCAGCGAAGGCCACCGGATCATCGAGATCGGCTGTGTCGAGGTGATCGGTCGGCGCCTGACCGGGCGGCATTTCCACGTCTACCTGCAGCCGGACCGCGAGAGTGACGAGGGCGCCATCAACGTCCACGGCATCACCGATGCCTTCCTGGTCGGCAAGCCACGCTTCGCCGATGTCGCCGAGGAATTCTTCGAATTCATCCAGGGCGCCACGCTGGTCATCCACAACGCGGCGTTCGACGTTGGCTTCATCAACAACGAGTTCGCCCTGCTGGGCCAGCACGACCGCGCAGACATTTCCCAGCACTGCACCGTGCTGGACACCCTGCTGCTGGCGCGCGCGCGCCACCCGGGGCAGCGCAACAGCCTCGATGCCCTGTGCAAACGCTACGACATCGACAACTCGGGCCGTGAGCTGCACGGCGCACTGCTCGACTCGGAACTGCTGGCTGACGTCTACCTGGCGATGACCGGTGGCCAGACCAGCCTGTCGCTGGCGGGCCACGGCGCTGACGCCGACGGTGACGGGCAGGCGGCTGGCGGCAGCGAGATCCGCCGGATTGTCGGGCGTACGCCCGGGCCGGTGATCATGGCCACTGCCGAGGAGCTGGAAGCGCATGCCGAGCGCCTGGCAGCGATTGCCAAGTCGGCCGGTGGGCCCTCGATGTGGCAGGTTCTAACCGAGACGCCAGCCGGTTGATAGCCTGCTGGTGGGCGATGCGGTCGCTGTAGGAGCGGCCTTGTGTCGCGAAGGGGCGCAACGCGGCCCCAACAGTTTTTGCATTCAAACCGAAAGCCCGGGGCCGCTTTGCGGCCCTTTCGCGACACAAGGCCGCTCCGACAGCTAACCTCATTGGGACGCCACGTCCTTCGGAGGTAGCCACCTGATGTACAAGGACCTCAAGTTCCCCATCCTCATCGTCCATCGTGCCATCAAGGCCGACAGCGTCGCCGGCGAGCGTGTGCGCGGTATCGCCGAGGAGCTGAGCCAGGACGGCTTCACCATCATCAAGGCTGCCGACCACGCCGAAGCGCGCCTGGTGGCTACCACCCACCACGGCCTGGCCTGCATGCTGATCGCCGCCGAAGGCGTCGCCGAAAATACCCACCTGCTGCAGAACATGGCCGAGCTGATCCGCCTGGCTCGCCTGCGGGCGCCCAACCTGCCGATCTTCGCCCTCGGCGAACAGGTCACCCTGGAAAACGCCCCCGCCGAAGCCATGAGCGAGCTCAACCAGCTGCGCGGCATTCTCTACCTGTTCGAAGACACCGTGCCGTTTCTCGCGCGCCAGGTGGCGCGTGCGGCGCACAGCTACCTCGATGGCCTGCTGCCGCCGTTCTTCAAGGCCCTGGTGCAGCACACCGCGCAATCCAACTATTCCTGGCACACGCCGGGCCACGGCGGTGGCGTGGCCTACCGTAAAAGCCCGGTGGGCCAGGCCTTCCACCAGTTCTTCGGGGAAAACACCCTGCGCTCGGACCTGTCGGTTTCGGTGCCCGAACTGGGCTCGCTGCTCGACCACACCGGCCCCCTGGCCGCAGCCGAGGCCAGGGCGGCGCGCAACTTCGGTGCCGATCACACGTTCTTCGTGATCAATGGCACCTCCACCGCCAACAAGATCGTCTGGCACGCCATGGTCGGCCGTGACGACCTGGTACTGGTGGACCGCAACTGCCACAAGTCGGTGGTGCATGCGATCATCATGACTGGCGCGATCCCGCTGTACCTGTGCCCCGAGCGCAACGAACTGGGGATCATCGGGCCGATCCCGCTCAGTGAATTCAGCCCCGAGTCGATCCAGGCGAAGATACAGGCCAACCCGCTTGCACGCGAACGCGGGCAGCGCATCAAGTTGGCAGTGGTGACCAACTCTACCTACGACGGCCTGTGCTACCACGCCGGGCTGATCAAGCAGACCCTGGGCGCCAGTGTCGAGGTGCTGCACTTCGACGAAGCCTGGTTCGCCTATGCGGCGTTCCATGGCTTCTTCACCGGGCGCTATGCCATGGGCACGGCCTGCGCGGCAGATAGCCCGCTGGTGTTCAGCACCCATTCCACCCACAAGCTATTGGCCGCATTCAGCCAGGCCTCGATGATTCACGTGCAGGACGGCGCCAGGCGCCAGCTGGACCGGGACCGCTTCAACGAAGCGTTCATGATGCACATTTCGACTTCGCCGCAGTACAGCATCCTCGCCTCGCTGGACGTGGCCTCGACCATGATGGAAGGCCCGGCCGGGCATTCACTGCTGCAAGAGATGTTCGACGAGGCCCTGAGTTTCCGCCGCGCCCTGGCCAACCTGCGCGAGCACATTGCCGCAGACGACTGGTGGTTCAGCATCTGGCAGCCGCCGGGCGCCGAAGGCATCCACCACCTGGCCGCGCAGGACTGGCTACTGCAGCCGGGCGCGGAGTGGCATGGGTTTGCCGAAGTGACCGATGACTATGTGCTGCTCGACCCGCTGAAAGTGACGCTGGTGATGCCTGGCCTGACTGCGGGCGGTGCGTTGGGCGAACATGGCATCCCGGCGGCGGTGGTCAGCAAGTTTCTCTGGGAACGCGGGCTGGTGGTGGAGAAGACCGGCTTGTACAGCTTCCTGGTGCTGTTCTCCATGGGCATTACCAAGGGCAAGTGGAGCACGTTGCTCACCGAGTTGCTGGAGTTCAAACGCCACTATGACGGCAATACACCACTAAACGACTGCCTGCCCAGCGTGGTGGCGGCCGATGCGTCGCGCTACCAGGGCATGGGCTTGCGCGAGCTGTGCGACCAGTTGCATGGCTGCTACCGCGCCAATGCCACGGCCAAGCAACTGAAGCGGCTGTTCACCCGCTTGCCGGAAGTGGCCGTGAGCCCGGCCAGGGCCTATGACCTGATGGTGCGCGGCGAGGTGGAGGCGGTACCGATCGAGGCGCTGTCGGGGCGGGTGGCGGCGGTGATGCTGGTGCCGTACCCGCCGGGCATTCCCTTGATCATGCCAGGGGAACGGTTCACCGAAGCGACCCGCTCGATACTCGACTACCTGGCCTTTGCCCGGGCGTTCAACCAGGGCTTCCCCGGCTTTGTCGCCGACGTGCACGGCCTGCAGAACGAAAGTGGCCGCTACACGGTGGACTGCATCAAGGAATGCGAATGATCTCGACGCCGCTGCGGGCCAGTTCGAAGCGGTTTTCACCCAGGTGGTTGACCTTGTCACCGATGGCCAGGCGGTAGGTGGTGATGGGCGTGCCCAGCGTGCTGCCGTCCACTTGCAGGGTCGACTCCTGGAACTCGTGCACGGGGTAGATGCGGCCTTCGGCGTCACGGGCGTGGAATTGGCCGACCATTACTGCTGCCATTTGGGTGAAAACCTCTGAATTGCGTAGGGAATGTCTGAACGGATAGACCGTGGAACCGCGTTGGAAGTTTTCGTCCTGCGGAAAAAAAACCAAAGTGGCGAACGACGGTCATCTATAACTACAACGTCCCTTTACCCAGCAAAGGTTGGAATTGCCATGACCCAGGTGTATTCGGTAGCAGTCGTCGTCGGTAGCTTGCGCAAGGACTCCTACAACCGCAAGGTTGCCCGCGCGCTCTCGGAGCTGGCGCCGTCCAGCCTGGCGCTGAAGATCGTCGAGATCGGTGACTTGCCGTTGTACAACGAGGATGTCGAGGCCGATGCGCCACCGCCATCGTGGAAGCGTTTTCGCGATGAGATCCGCCGCAGCGATGCGGTGCTGTTCGTCACCCCGGAATACAACCGCTCGGTGCCGGGCTGCCTGAAGAACGCCATCGATGTCGGTTCGCGGCCCTACGGGCAAAGTGCCTGGAGTGGCAAGCCGACGGCGGTGGTCAGTGTGTCGCCGGGAGCCATTGGCGGCTTTGGCGCCAACCATGCCGTGCGCCAGTCGCTGGTTTTCCTGGACATGCCTTGCATGCAGATGCCCGAGGCCTACATTGGTGGGGCGGCGAGCCTGTTCGACGATGCCGGCAAGCTCAACGACAAGACTCGGCCGTTCCTGCAGGGTTTCATCGACAAGTTTGCTTCGTGGGTGAAGTTGAACAGGGCAGTTTGACCTGCCTTCAGCCATCAGCGTTGAGCGCACGACCGCTGTAGGAGCGGCCTTGCGTCGCGAACGGGCTGCGCAGCAGCCCCGGCAATTCACGTTACGATGCTGAAATTGTGGGGCTGCTGCGCAGCCCTTTCGCGACGCAAGGCCGCTCCTACAACGGCGGTTCAGCGGAAGCTGTAGGAAACCCCGGCATACACTGCAAACCCTTCGCCCGGTGTCGAGCGGGCAACGTCCTTGCCTGCATCGTTGTAGCCGGGTGTTACCGTTGCCGCATAGCGCTGGTTGGTCAGGTTGCGCAGGTCTAGCCAGGTCTGCCAGTCCTGTTTCGGTGAATTCCAGCCAAGGCGCGTGCCGAGCAAGGCATAGGCGTCGGCGTGGAAGCTGTTGGCGTAGTCCACCTGCACCTTCGACGCCATTTGCGTATTCACCCCCGCGTAGAAGCCACTTGGCCAGTCATAGCGCAGCTCGGCCTGGTAGTAGTGCATCGGGATGCCGGGCAGGCGGTTGTCGCCGAACTGGTCGTCGTCGCGGTAGTGGAAGTCACTGAACGTGTAGGCCTGGCGCAAGCTGAGCCTGCCAGTCCCGGCGCGTTCCCACAGTGTGCTGTCGAGGCCGGCTTCCAGCCCCTGGTGCACGGTGGCGCTGGCGTTGAATTCCTTGGCCGGTGCGCCTTGCATGATTTCCACGGCGAGCAGTTCATGGCGGACCTGCGCGTAGTACCAGGCCAGGTCCCAATGGCCTATTGCCGCATCGCCGCGCGCACCCAGTTCCAGGGTGGTGGCGGTCTGGTTCTGCATTTCGATCGGCTGGTAGGCAGTTGGCGCACTCCAGATCAGCGACCAGGGATGCGGCGGTTCGACCGAGCGGCTCAGGTTGCCGTACACCTGCAAGTCCGGGCGGATGTCATAGCGCAGCCCCAGGCGAGGTGCATAGTCCCAGTCATGCATACTCACCTTGCCGCCCTCGGCAGGGTAGGTGACCGCGCTTTCGCGGCGGGTGTAGATCATCGCCAGGCCGCTGGTCAGCCACAGGTCCGGGACCAGCTCCAGGTCGTTGCCGAAATGCACCACGGTGTCCGAACCCTGGTAGGTGAAGTCTCGGCTGCGTGCACCGAACCTATCGCCAGTGCGCGCGAACTGCGAAGCGCCGCTGTTGGGCAGGTGCTTGGTGGTGCGCCAGCCGACGGTGGTCCTGCTGTCATGGCCGAACAGCGTGTCGCGGCGGAAGTAGTTCAGGGTGCCGCTGACATCGGTGTAGGCCACCTTCAGGCGCATCGGGCCTTCGCGCAGGTCCATCGGGTAGTCATGGTAGACCAGGCCGGCTTCCAGGCGTGCATCGTCGTCGAGGTAGAAGGTGGTCTTGTTGCCCAGCCAGGTGCTGCCCGGCTGGGGGCGGCTGTCATCGCGGGCCAGGTAGTTCGGGTTGGCAGCGCGCGGGTGGTGCTTGATCTGCTCCTTGGTCAGGCCCCCGGGCAGTTGGTTCTCGGTTTCCCGGTAGCGCAGGTAGAAGCGGGTTTCCAGGTCAGGGTTGAAACGGTAGCCAAAGTTGGCGGCAACGCCCTTCGCACTGCCGCTGCTGTGCGCCTGGTAGCCGTCATATTCCGAATCGGTCAAGGCCAGGTAATAGTCGAGATTGCCCACTACCTGGCCCGAACTGACCTGGCGGTGCTGGTAGCCACGGCTGCCGACTTCGTAGCGCACCTGCAGCGGCGCGGCGTCGTAGCCGCTGTGGGTGATGTAGTTGAGCGCTCCGCCCAGGGCCAGCGCGCCGTGGTCGAAGCCATTGGCGCCGCGCAGCACTTCGGCACGGCTCAGCCACAGCGGCTCGAACAGTTCGTAGGGGGTACCGCCCGGGCCGGTCAGGGGCAGGCCGTCGAACATCGTGTACACCCCGGAGCCATGGGCCCCTGGGGCGCGGTTGATGCCTGAACCGCGGATCGACAACTTGATGCCATCGTTGCCCGCCGACTGGGCGAATACCCCCGGCTGGTAGGCCAGCACGTCCTGGTTGCTGGCGAGCCGGCCCTGTCCGGCACGCTGCATGTCCACCAGGTTACTGGCCCCTGGCACCTCGCGCAGGCGTTCGCTGGCTGCGCTCAGGTCATTCTGCTCCTCGTCGGTGATCAGCACCTGGTCCAGCTCGACCGAGGAGGCTGCCGCAGGCTGGTTGGCAGCCAAGGCAGCCAGCAGGCCGAGGCAGGACGATAGGGGCAAAACGCAACGCATGGTACGACTCCAGGTGACAGGGCAAATGACAACGGCGTTGAGACGAGCGAAATCACCCTTGAAGCACGAAGAAACTCGGCAAATTTGCCGCAGGTTCGGTTAGGTGGTTTTGTACGAAAGTTCGCTACAAGCCGCAGTGGTGGAGCCGCACGGCAAGCGCTTCGTAAGGTGGCCGCAGACCGGCAGCGATGCCTCTCTCAATCACCTGCGGAGTTCAACCATGAATGACCACGCACGACATTCGCAGCACCCCCTGGCGGACGCCCCGGTTCGCCTGACGCCACGTGAACAGCAAGTCCTGTTGTGGTGCGCCTACGGCAAGAGTTCCTGGGAAATCGGCCAGATCCTGGCGTGCAAGGAATCGACGGTGAACTTCCACGTGTCGAACATCCTGCGCAAGTTCGATGTGCCCACGCGGGTGGCAGCAGTGATCAAGGCCATTCGCTACGGCATGTTGGCCGGGCAGTGAGGGGCGACCATGGGCAGCGATCCTCTGTTTCCACGTTTTGCCGACAACCATGACCCGTTCTGGCCTCGCATAGACCTCGGCAGGCTGCGCGAGCGGCTGCTGCTGCAGCCGTCGGTCAGCGAAACCGCGTTGGCAGTGGCCGCCCGTTGCGCGGTCATCGACGCGGCACGCGAGTTCGCCCATTGGCGAGCGGTGCTGCGCAGGCGAGGTTACAAGCGCCTCGAGGATGTCGCCAGGCATGACCATGGGCGCGCATTGCGGGTGTGCTACTTGCGCTTTATCGAGGCTGCGGTCCGCCACAACCTGGGATCGACGGCGTGCTTGCCCACTGCACGTGGAGGGCGCAAGCATGCCTGAAGCCGAGCTGTTCGACACGCCGTGCGCCGCGCTCGTGGCGTTGCTGGAAATGGATGGCGATGTGCTGTTTGCTGCGCTACTCGGCGCACTGCTGGTGAGTGCGGCGCGTGACCGCTTGATCACCAATACCGCCAGGCGCCTGAAACTGGGCCAGAAGCTGCTGCTGGTATTCGTCACCGTCGGGGTGGGCCACTTGTTCGAGCCGCTGGTGTCGTCACTGACGCCCTTGTTGACACGCGGCATGGCGGCATTCGTGGCTGCGGTGGTGGTGATCCCGATCAGCCTCAAGGTCATGGTCTGGCTGGATACACTGGACCCGCGCGAGCTCATCCAGCGCTGGCGGAACCGGGGCTAGCCGGTGGCTGACCCGGCCAGCGCATTCAGTTGCTGTTCCAGTTGCTGGATGCGTTGCTTGTCCTTGATCAGCAGCAGGATGGCCTGGCGATCAGCCGGCGCTAGCGTGCGCAGCCGCGTGAGCATGTCGTGCTCCCAGTCGGCGTCATCCACGGCTGAGCTGGCGGGGGCGGCTTCGCCCAGCAGCAGCCAGTCCAGCGAGCAACCATGTTGCCGGGCCAGGTCTACGCACAGCGAATAGGGAATGCTGTCGCGCACCTTCCAGCTGCTCAGGGTTTGCGGGCTGATCGACAACTTGCGCGAGAGTTCGGCATCGGTCTTGGCGCCGGTCAGAAGCTTGAGGCGGGTGAGCACTGCAGCAAGTACATGAGTACTCATAACAGATATCCATGACTGGTTTAATGATATTCCATGGGCTTAAACTACTCGTTATGAATACAGCCCTGCATTTTAAGGAGCATTTCTGCAATGAGAAACATTGAACTGAAGAATAATCTCAAGTTTGCAGCCAATACTGACACAGCTGAACGATTATTCTTAGAGAGCCTGGCGGTGAATCATGCTTGCAGGTACTTGCCGTGAGTACCTACAAGCTGGTTTGCCCGCATTGCCACAGCCGAATGCGCATACGCACCAGCGAAGGGCGCCATATTTTCCTGCGCATTGCCTATTTGCAATGCACAACCGAGGCGTGTGGCTGGTCAGTGCGTGCCGAATTCGAAATGACCCACGAACTCTCACCCAGCGGCATGCCCAACCCGGAAGTTTACCTGCCTTCGGCCAATGGTGAGTTGCGCAGGGCGGCGTTGCCGACGGTAACCCAGGGAGCCGCTGATGAATGAGCTGCCACTGGACCCGATGAAACGACCTGCAGCGAAAACAAGGCAGATAAAAAAACACCCCGCATGAGCGGGGTGTCTTGTTTTGCCGGGACGATCAGCCGATCAGTTGCAGGCCCGCCTGCTGGACCATTTCCAGCAGCGGTTGCGGGTACACGCCAAGCACGAAGGCGAGAATGGCGATGGCCAGCAGCATCACGCCGCCAGTGCGCTGTTCCCACTTCAGCGGGGCGTCGTGGCGACGCAGGTTCGGCTCGACCAGGTACAGGGTGACCATGACGCGCAGGTAGTAGTAGACGCCGATGGCGCTACCGATCACCAGCGCACCGACCAGCCACCACAGGTGCGACTCGACGCCAGTGGCGATGATGTAGAACTTGCCGATGAAGCCGGCGGTCAGCGGGATGCCGGCCAGCGACAGCATCATCACGGTGAGGACCGCGGTCAGGTACGGGCGGCGCCAGAACAGGCCGCGGTACTCGTACAGCGCATCGGCGTCACGGCCGCCGTATGGCGACGACATCAGGGTGATGACACCGAATGCGCCAAGGCTGGTGATCACGTAGGTGACCAGGTACACGCCCATGGCTTCCAGGGCCAGGCCCTTGCTGGCAACCAGGGCGATGACCAGGTAGCCGAAGTGGGCGATGGACGAGTAACCGAGCAGGCGCTTGAGGTTGCTCTGGGTCAGTGCCAGCAGGTTACCGATCAGGATCGAGGCCACGGCAATTACCGCCAGCACGGTGCTCAGCACGCCGCTGCTGGCAGCAGGGGAGAGCATGAACAGGCGTACCACCACGGCGAACACCGCCACCTTGCTGGCGGTGGCCAGGAACGCGGCGACCGGCGCCGGGGCGCCTTCGTAGACGTCCGGGGTCCACAGGTGGAACGGTACCAGCGACAGCTTGAAGGCCAGGCCGACCAGCATCATCGCCAGGCCCAGCTGGGCCAGCAGGCTTGGCATGCTGGTGGCGGCCAGGGCCTTGCCGATCTGGTCGAAGCTCAGGCTGCCGGCGTCGGCGTACAGCAGGGCCATGCCGAACAGCAGGAACGCCGAGCCGGCAGCCGACAGCACCATGTACTTGATGCCGGCCTCGAGCGAGCGCTTGTTGAAGAAGGCATACGCCACCAGGCCGTAGACCGGTACCGACAGCAGCTCCAGGCCGATGAACAGGCCGGCCAGGTGGTTGGCGCTGACCAGCACCAGGCCGCCGAGGGCCGACATCAGCAGCAGCAGGTAAAGTTCTTCACGGTTGCCCGGGAAGCCCTTGGAGCCTTCGCCGAGGTAGGCGTGGGCGAGGGTGACGCAAGCCAGCGTCGCCACCAGCATGATCGCCATGTACAGGCAGGCGAACTTGTCGATGGTCACCAGCGAGGTGACCGCCAGCGGCGCGACCTTCAGCGCCGGCAGGATCGACAGCAGGGCCAGGTTGAGGCCCACGGTGGACAGCAGGAAGGTCTGCGAGTGGTTGCGCTTCCAGGCGATCGCCAGCATCACCACCACCGTGGTGATGGTGGTGATCAGCATCGGCGCCAATGCGATGAAGTGTTGAGTGGTGAATTCCATAGCGCTCTTACCGGGCCGAAGCGAGTTGAGTGAAAGCGGAACCGAGCCACTGCTGCACACCACTCATGGTGGCGGCAGAGGTGTCGAGGAACGGCTGCGGATACACGCCCAGCAGGATCAGCAGTACTGCCAGACCCAGGACCATGATCAGCTCGCGACCGTCCATGCCGGCCAGCACGCTGTCGGCCTTGGCCGGGCCGAAGTAGGCGCGGTGGATCATGATCAGCGAGTACACCGAACCGAACACCAGGCCAGTGGTGGCGATCACGGTGATCCACGGCACGCTGGCGAAGCTGCCGATCAGGATCAGGAATTCGCCGACGAAGTTGCCGGTGCCGGGCAGGCCCAGGGAGGCGGCGGCGAAGAACAGGCTGATGGCCGGCAGGTAGGCGATGCGGTGCCACAGGCCGCCCATTTCGCGCATGTCACGGGTGTGCAGGCGCTCGTACAGCTGGCCGGCCAGGATGAACAGCGCGGCAGCCGACAGGCCGTGGGCCAGCATCTGGATCACCGCGCCTTGCAGGGCCTGCTGGCTGCCGGAGTAGATACCGATCAGCACGAAGCCCATGTGCGAGACGCTGGAGAAGGCCACCAGGCGCTTGATGTCGGTTTGCGCGAAGGCCAGGAAGGCACCGTAGAAGATACCGATCAGGCCCAGGGTCATGGCGATTGGCGCGAACTCGGCCGAGGCATTCGGGAACAGCGGCAGGGCGAAGCGCAGCAGGCCGTAGGCCGCGGTCTTCAGCAAGATACCGGCGAGGTCCACCGAACCTGCGGTCGGCGCCTGGGCGTGGGCGTCAGGCAGCCAGGAGTGGAACGGCACCACCGGCAGTTTCACCGCGAAGGCGATGAAGAAGCCCAGCATCAGCAGGTACTCGGTACCGGCTGGCAGTTCGGCTTTCAGCAGGTCGCTGTAGTTGAAGGTGATCACCCCGGTGTTGGTGTAGTTGACCAGCACCAGGCCAAGGATCGCCACCAGCATGATCAGGCCGCTGGCCTGGGTGAAGATGAAGAACTTGGTCGCCGCGTAGATCCGGGTCTTCTTGCCGTCTGCCGAGCTGTGACCCCAGAGCGCGATGAGGAAGTACATCGGCACCAGCATCATTTCCCAGAAGAAGAAGAACAGGAACAGGTCCAGGGCCAGGAACACACCGACCACGCCGCCGAGGATCCACATCAGGTTGAGGTGGAAGAAGCCGACGTGGCGCTGGATTTCCTTCCAGGAGCACAGTACCGACAGCACACCGAGCAGGCCGGTGAGCAGGATCATCAGCAGCGACAGGCCGTCGAGGGCCAGGTGGATGCTGATGCCGAAGCGCTGGATCCACTGGACTTTGTATTCCAGGGCCCAGGCCGGCTCGGCGCCCGGAGCAGGGGCGAGGGTGTAGTCGCCGTTAGCCCACAGCCACAGGCCGATGCCGAGCAGCAGGGACATGGTCAGCAGCGCGATCCAGCGCGGCAGGGTGGCGCCGAAGCGCTCACCCAGCCAGCACAGGAAGCCGCCGATGAAGGGGATCAGGATCAGCCAAGGCAAAATCATGACGGGTTGGTTTCCTTTGGCAAAGTCGCAAGATTCATAGTCATACCGCAGCCACTACCACGGCACCGAGCACCAGCACGGCACCCACGGCGATAGAGGCGGTGTACCAGCGCAGCTGGCCAGTCTCGGTCTTGCTCATGGCTACGTGGCCGCCACGCGCCATCCGAGGAATCAGGCCGATGGTGCGGTCAACCGGGTCCTTGCGCAGGATATGGCTGATCAGCAGGTACGGTTTGACGAAGAGCTTGTCGTAGATCCAGTCGAAGCCCCAGGCAGCGAACCACCAGGCCGACAGGACACGGCCGATGCCACTGTTGGCCACGGCGCTGACGAAGCGGCGCTTGCCCAGGAACAGCAGGGCCGACAGCAGGATACCGGCGATGGCGATGGCACCCGAGGTGATCTCCAGCGCGTGCTTGGCTTCGCCACCGGCGTGGCCGGCGCTTTCCGGCAGCACGCCTGCCAGCGGCGGAGTGATCCAGGCGCCGACGAAGGTCGACAGCACGATCAGCACGCCCAGCGGCAGCCAGTGGCTGATGCCGTGGCCCGCGTGGGCTTCGGTCTTGGCTTCGCCGTGGAAGGCGATGAAGATCAGGCGGAAGGTGTACAGCGAGGTCATGAACGCGCCGACCAGGCCGGCATACAGCAGGCCGGTGTTGCCGCTGGCGAAGGCTTCCCAGAGGATCTCATCCTTGGAGTAGAAGCCCACGGTCACGATCGGCAGGGCGGCCAGGGCAGCACCACCGACCACGAAGCTGGCGTAGGCCAGCGGCAGTTTCTTCCACAGGCCGCCCATCTTGAAGATGTCCTGCTCGTGGTGGCAGGCAACGATCACCGCACCGGAAGCCAGGAACAGCAGGGCCTTGAAGAAGGCGTGGGTCATCAGGTGGAAGATCGCCGCGTCCCAGGCACCCACGCCCAGGGCGAGGAACATGTAGCCGATCTGGCTCATGGTCGAGTAGGCGAGGATACGCTTGATGTCGGTCTGCACCAGCGCGGCGAAGCCGGCCAGTACCAGGGTCACGCCACCGACCACGCCGACCAGGTGCAGGATGTCCGGGGCCAGCAGGAACAGGCCGTTGGTACGGGCGATCAGGTACACGCCCGCGGTCACCATGGTTGCCGCGTGGATCAGTGCCGAGACCGGGGTCGGGCCGGCCATCGCGTCGGCCAGCCAGGTCTGCAGTGGCAGCTGCGCCGATTTACCGACCGCACCACCCAGCAGCATCAGCGTGGCCAGGACCATCCAGGTGTCGCCAGCCTGGAACTTCTGCGGTGCCAGCACCAGCAGCTGCTGCACGTTCAGGGTACCCAGCTGGGCGAACAGGATGAACAGGCCGATGGCCATGAACACGTCGCCGATGCGGGTGACGATGAACGCCTTGAGTGCCGCGTTACCGTTGTTGCGGTTGCTGTAGTAGAAACCGATCAACAGGTATGAGCACAGGCCCACGCCTTCCCAGCCGAAGTAGATGAACAGCAGGTTATCGCCCAGCACCAGGAACAGCATGCTGGCGATGAACAGGTTGGTGTAGGCGAAGAAGCGCGAATAGCCGGTTTCGCCGCGCATGTACCAGGAGGCGAACAGGTGGATCAGGAAACCGACACCGGTGACCACGCCGAGCATGGTCACCGACAGGCCGTCCAGGTACAGGGTGAAGTTCGGCGCGAAGCCGTCCACCGACATCCACTGCCACAGCAGCTGGCTGTACGCGCCGCCTTCCGGCGGGGCGACGTTGAACTGCCAGATGACGTAGGCAGCCACGGCGGCCGACAGGCCCACCGAGCCGACGCCGATCAGGGCCGACAGGTTCTCCGAGAAGCGCCCGCGCGAGAACGACAGCAGCAGGAAGCCGAGGAGGGGGAAGACGAAAGTCAGGAAGAGAAGGTTCATCCGCGCATCTCACTGGCAGCATCGATGTCGAGAGTGTGGAAGCGGCGATACAGCTGCAGCAGGATGGCCAGGCCAATACTGGCCTCGGCGGCTGCCAGGCTGATCACCAGAATGAACATCACCTGGCCGTCGGGCTGGACCCAACGGGCACCGGCGACGATGAACGCCAGGGCAGAGGCGTTCATCATGACTTCCAGGCTCATGAGCACGAAGAGGATGTTGCGGCGGACCATCAGGCCAACCAGACCTAAGCAGAACAGGATGCCGGCGACCGCCAGACCATGCTCGAGAGGGATAGCACCCATGATTTACTCCTTCGCCTCGTTGCGGCCCAGGTGGAAGGCGGTGACGGCTGCAGCCAGCAGCAGCATCGACGCCAGTTCGACCACCAGCAGGTACGGGCCGAACAGGCTGATGCCCACGGCTTTAGGGCCCACGGTGGTACCGCTGATGGCGGCGCCGCTCGGGGCGACGAACAGCACGTACAGCAGCTCCAGCAGCAGCAGGGCGGCGAGGATCACCGGCCCGGCCCAGATGCCGGGCTTGAGCCAGCCGCGTTCCTGGGCGACCGAAGCCGGCCCGAGGTTGAGCATCATCACCACGAACACGAACAGCACCATGATGGCGCCGGCGTAGGCGATCACTTCCAGGGCGCCGGCGAACGGCGCACCCAGGGCGAAGAAGATCATGGCCACGGAAATCAGCGAAATGATCAGGTAAAGCAAGGCGTGCACGGGGTTGGTACCGGTCACCACCCGAAGGGTGGAGAGCACGGCGATCCCGGATGCGAAGTAGAAAGCGAATTCCATCTTTCTGTCCTTATGGGAGCAAGCTCTTCACGTTGATCGGCTCGGCTTCGTTCTGCGCAGCGCCTTTCGGCTTGCCAGCGATCGCCATACCCGCAACACGGTAGAAGTTGTAGTCAGGGTTCTTGCCGGGGCCGGAGATCAGCAGATCTTCTTTCTCGTACACCAGGTCCTGACGCTTGAACTCGGCCATTTCGAAATCCGGAGTCAGCTGGATCGCGGTGGTCGGGCACGCTTCTTCACACAGGCCGCAGAAGATGCAGCGCGAGAAGTTGATGCGGAAGAACTCCGGGTACCAGCGGCCGTCCTCGGTCTCGGCCTTCTGCAGCGAGATGCAGCCGACCGGGCAGGCCACCGCGCAGAGGTTGCACGCCACGCAGCGCTCCTCGCCATCGGGGTCGCGGGTGAGGACGATGCGGCCGCGGTAGCGCGGCGGCAGGTACACGGGTTCTTCGGGGTACTGCAGGGTATCGCGCTTGCGGAACCCGTGGGAGAACACCATGGCCAGGCTGCGCAGCTGGGTGCCGGTGCCCTTAACGATGTCGCCGATATACTTGAACATGGGTCAAATCCTCACTGGGCCGCGACGGCTGGCGCGTTGTAGAGCACGAGCGCAGCGGTCACCAGCAAATTGATCAGGGTCAGCGGCAGGCAGAACTTCCAGCTGAAGTCCATCACCTGGTCATAGCGTGGGCGCGGGATCGAGGCGCGCAGCAGGATGAACAGCATGATGAAGAACGCGGTCTTCAGCGCGAACCACAGGAACGACAGCTGCGGCAGGATGCCGAACGGGCCGTGCCAGCCGCCGAAGAACAGGGTTACCAGCAGCGCCGAGATGAGGATGATGCCGATGTACTCACCGACGAAGAACATGCCCCATTTCATGCCGGCATACTCGATGTGGTAGCCGTCGGCCAGTTCCTGTTCCGCTTCCGGCTGGTCGAACGGGTGACGGTGAGTCACGGCGACGCCAGCGATGAAGAAGGTGCAGAAGCCGAAGAACTGCGGAATGATGAACCACAGGTTCTGTGCCTGGTAGTCGACGATGTCGCGCATGTTGAACGAGCCCACCTGCACCACCACGCCCATCAGCGCCAGGCCCAGGAACACTTCGTACGACACGGTCTGGGCCGAGGCACGCAAGCTGCCCAGCAGGGCGTACTTGTTGTTCGACGACCAGCCGGCGAACAGCACCGCGTACACCGACAGGCCGGCCATGGCGAAGAAGAACAGCAGGCCGATGTTCAGGTCGGCGACGCCCCAGGTCGGGGTGATCGGGATGACCACGAAGGCGATCAGCAGGGCGCTCATGGCCACGACCGGTGCCAGGGTGAAGATCACGCGGTCGACGAAGGGTGGGTTCCAGTCTTCCTTGAAGAACATCTTCAGCATGTCGGCAGCGATCTGGAACATGCCGAACGGGCCGACGCGGTTCGGACCGTAACGGTCCTGCCACCAGCCCAGCAGGCGACGCTCGACGAAGCTGAGCAGCGCACCGGAGACCACCACCGCCAGCAGGACCACGATGGCCCGCAGCACGGAAAGGATCACATCGATCACTTCGGGGGTGAACCAGCTCATTGTGCTGCCTCCTGCAGACCTTCGACGGATGCACCGAAGATGGCCGGCGGAATGCCGGCCAGGCCTTTCGGCAATGCGACCAGGCCAGCGCCCAGCTGTTCATTGATGCGCAGCGGCAGGCGCAGGGCCACACCGCCGACCGTCAGGCTCAGCAGGGCGCCGTCGTTGACACCCAGGCGGTCGGCTTCGGACTTGGCCAGGGCCACGTAGGCAGCCGGGATGCGCTCTTGCACCGGGGCGGCGCGCGAGGAGCTTTCTTCGCTGCCGAACAGGTGGAAGAACGGCACCGCAGTCCAGCTGCCACGGGCCGGGTTGAAGGCCCCCGGAATGCGGGTGAACCAGTTCAGGCGGTCGCCTTGCGATTCGATCAGGCGTACGCCCGGGTCACCGGCGCGCAGGTGGCCACCGACCTCGTCCTGGAACTTGTTCCAGGCCTGCGGCGAGTTCCAGCCCGGCGACCAGGCGAACGGCACCTGCTGGCGCGGTTCGGCAGAGCCCGAGTAGCCTTCCATGGAGAAGGCGAACGCGGTGTCCTTGTCCTGCGGGGTACGCGGCTCGTGCACGCTGATGTTGGCGCGCATGGCGGTACGGCCGGAATAGCGCAGCGGTTCGCGGGCCAGCTTCAGGCCCTTGATGCGGAACGCGGCAGACGGCGCGGCGTTGACGATGCCGGCCAGTTGCGGGGCGGCTTCGGCGCAGGCGCTGGTGACGTGGTCCAGCTGGGTCCAGTCGACCGGCTTGTTCAGCAGGGTGGCACGCAGGGCGTGCATCCAGCGCCAGCCTTCGTGAACCAGGATGCTGCTGTCCAGGTACTGCGGGTCGAACACCTGGAAGAAGCGCTGGGCACGGCCTTCCTGGCTGACCAGGGTACCGTCGCCTTCGGCGAACGAGGCAGCCGGCAGAACCAGGTGCGCGCGGTCGACGGTCGCGGTTTTCGAGTGGTCGGCAACGATCACCACCTTGGCCGCGGCCAGGGCTGCGTCGACCTTGGCGGCCGGTACGCGGGCGTACAGGTCGTTTTCCAGCACCACGATGGCGTCGGCCTTGCCGCTGATGACGGCATCCAGCGCAGCGTCGACGGACTCGCCACCGAGCATGGCCATGCCCAGGCTGTTGGCTTCAGGCACCACCAGGCTCAGCGAACCGTTCTTCTCACGCAGCTTCAGGGCCTTGGCGATGTTGGCCGCGGCTTCGATCAGCGCCGGGTCGGCCAGCGAGGTACCGGCGACTACCAGTGGGCGCTGGGCAGCGACCAGGGCGTCGGCGATGCGCTGGGCCAGTGCTTGCGCTTCGGCGTCCAGGCCGGCAACGGCAGGCGCGCTCGGGTCGATGGCGTGGGCCACGGCGAAACCGATGCGGGCCAGGTCGGCCGGGGCGGCGTGCACGCATTCTTCGGCGACGTCGTCCAGCTTGGTTTCCGCCAGCGAAGCGATGAACAGCGGGTACAGCGCGTGCTGGCCGATGTTCTTCACCGCCGCGTCGAGCCACGGCTGCACCTTCATCGCTTCGGCCATGGCCTCGGCCTTGCCCTTGGTGGCCTGGCGCACGGCCAGGGCGACGCGGGCAGCGGTCTGGGTCAGGTCTTCGCCGAGCACGAACACGGCGTCGTGGTCTTCGATGTCGCGCAGGGTCGGCACTGGCAGCGGGCTGTTGTTCAGCACGTCGAGGGCCAGACGGACGCGGGCCAGCTCGCCGGCTTCGATACCCGAGTAGAAGTACTCGGCGCCGACCAGCTCACGCAGGCCGTAGTTGCTTTCCAGGCTGGCGCGCGGCGAGCCGATACCGACGATGGTACGCCCGCGCAGCAGGTCGGCGGCCTTGTCCAGGGCAGCGTCCAGGCTCAGCTTGGTGCCGTCGGCCAGTTGTGGCTGGCGTGGGCGATCCTTGCGGTTGACGTAGCCGTAGCCGAAGCGGCCACGGTCGCACAGGAAGTACTGGTTGACCGAACCGTTGAAGCGGTTTTCCACCCGGCGCAGTTCGCCGTAGCGCTCGCCCGGGCTGATGTTGCAGCCGCTGGAGCAGCCGTGGCAGATGCTCGGGGCGAACTGCATGTCCCACTTGCGGTTGTAGCGCTCGGAGTGGGTCTTGTCGGTGAACACGCCGGTCGGGCAAACCTCGGTCAGGTTGCCGGAGAATTCGCTTTCCAGCACGCCGTCTTCGACGCGGCCGAAGTACACGTTGTCGTGGGCGCCGTATACGCCCAGGTCGGTACCACCGGCATAGTCCTTGTAGTAGCGCACGCAGCGGTAGCAGGCGATGCAGCGGTTCATCTCATGGGCGATGAACGGGCCGAGGTCCTGGTTCTGGTGGGTACGCTTGGTGAAACGGTAGCGGCGCTCGTTGTGGCCGGTCATTACCGTCATGTCCTGCAGGTGGCAGTGACCGCCTTCCTCGCACACCGGGCAATCGTGCGGGTGGTTGGTCATCAGCCATTCGACGACGCTGGCGCGGAACGCCTTGGACTCTTCATCGTCGATGGAGATCCAGGTGCCGTCGGAGGCAGGGGTCATGCAGGACATGACGATACGACCACGGGTGTCGTTCTCGTCGGTGTACTGCTTGACCGCGCATTGCCGGCAGGCGCCAACGCTACCGAGCGCCGGGTGCCAGCAGAAATAAGGGATGTCGAGGCCGAGCGACAGACAGGCCTGTAACAGGTTGTCTGCACCGTTGACTTCGAGCGCTTTGCCGTCTACGTGGATAGTGGCCATTGTTCAAAGTTCTTCGTTGGCCCGCGTGAGCGGGCGTGGCTAATGGAAATCGGTGAGCTTGCGACACGCCACGAATGAATCGGGCCTGTCGGCAAGCTGGCGAGTGGCACGGACCACTCGCCTAATCATCTTGTTATGCGCCGACCACGATCGGCCCGGCCTGGATTGGCTTGGCCAGGTCCGGGCGCAGGGTGTCGCCAGCGGATGCTGGAGCGACCCCGGCCTCGAACTCGGAGCGGAAGTATTTGATGGCACTGCCCAACGGCTCGACGGCACCCGGTGCGTGAGCACAGAAGGTGCGGCCTGGGCCGAGGAAGTTGACCAGGCCCAGCAGGGTCTCGATGTCTTCGGCGCGGCCCTGGCCTTTTTCCAGTGCGCGCAGCATCTTCACGCTCCACGGCAGGCCGTCACGGCAGGGCGTGCACCAGCCGCACGACTCGCGGGCGAAGAACTCTTCCATGTTGCGCAGCAGCGAAACCATGTTGATGCTGTCGTCCACCGCCATTGCCAGGCCGGTACCCATGCGGGTGCCGACCTTGGCGATGCCACCGGCGTACATCTGCGCGTCGAGGTGCTCGGGCAGCAGGAAGCCGGTACCGGCACCGCCTGGCTGCCAGCACTTGAGCTTGAAGCCGTCGCGCATGCCGCCGGCGTAGTCTTCGAACAGCTCGCGGGCGGTGACGCCGAACGGCAGTTCCCACAGGCCCGGGTTCTTCACCTTGCCGGAGAAGCCCATCAGCTTGGTGCCGTGGTCTTCGCTGCCTTCGCGGGCCAGCGACTTGTACCAGTCGTTGCCGTTGGCGACGATGGCCGGCACGTTGCACAGGGTTTCGACGTTGTTGACGCAGGTCGGCTTGCCCCACACGCCCACGGCGGCAGGGAAGGGCGGCTTCGAGCGCGGGTTGGCGCGGCGGCCTTCCAGCGAGTTGATCAGCGCGGTTTCTTCACCGCAGATGTAGCGGCCGGCACCGGTGTGCACGAACAGCTCGAAATCGAAGCCGCTGCCGAGGATGTTCTTGCCCAGCAGGCCGGCGGCCTTGGCTTCCTCGATGGCGCGGTTGAGGTTTTTCGCTGCGGTGGTGTATTCGCCACGCAAGAAGATGTAGCCACGGTAGGCCTTCAGGGCGCGGGCGCTGATCAGCATGCCCTCGACCAGCAGATGGGGCTGTTGCTCCATCAGCATGCGGTCCTTCCAGGTGTTCGGCTCCATTTCGTCCGCGTTGCACAGCAGGTAGCGGATGTTCATGGATTCGTCTTTGGGCATCAGGCCCCACTTCACGCCAGTGGGGAAGCCTGCGCCACCACGGCCCTTGAGGCCGGAGTCCTTGACGCTCTGCACGATGTCGTCGGCCGACATCTGCGCCAGCGCCTTGCGCGCCGCGGCATAGCCGTTCTTCGACTCGTACTCGGCCAGCCAGACCGGCTCGCCGTCGTCACGCAGGCGCCAGGTCAGCGGGTGGGTTTCGGCCGTGCGCGCGATGCGGTTGGCCGGGCCGAAGGAAGTAATGGTCATACGTAACCCTCCAGCAGTTTGGAAACGCCAGCCGGCTGCACGTCACCGAAGGTGTCGTCGTCGATCATCAGCGCCGGGGCCTTGTCGCAGTTGCCCAGGCAGCACACCGGCAGCAGGGTGAAGCGACCGTCGGCGGTGGTCTGGCCGAGGCCGATGCCCAGCTCGCTCTGGATCTGGCTGACCACCGACTCATGGCCGCCGATGTAGCAGACCATGCTGTCGCACACGCGGATGATGTGGCGGCCGACCGGCTGACGGAAGATCTGGCTGTAGAAGGTGGCCACACCCTCGACGTCGCTGGCCGGGATGCCCAGTACTTCGCCGATGGCGTGGATGGCACCGTCCGGTACCCAGCCACGCTCCTTCTGGACGATCTTCAGGGCTTCGATGGACGCCGCGCGCGGGTCCTCGTAGTGATGCATTTCGTGCTCGATGGCCGAGCGCTCGGTTTCGCTCAGGGCGAAACGGTCTGTCTGGATAAGCGTGCTGTTCATGCTTAGCGGTCCACGTCAGCCATAACGAAGTCGATACTGCCCAGGTACGCAATGAGGTCGGCGACCATGCTGCCTTTGATCACCGAAGGGATCTGCTGCAGGTGCGGGTAGCTCGGGGTACGGATCCGGGTGCGGTAGCTCATGGTGCCGCCATCGCTCGTCAGGTAGTAACTGTTGATGCCCTTGGTCGCCTCGATCATCTGGAACGACTCGTTGGCCGGCATGACCGGGCCCCACGAGACTTGCAGGAAGTGCGTGATGAGGGTCTCGATGTGCTGCAGGGTGCGCTCTTTCGGCGGCGGCGTGGTCAGCGGGTGGTCCGCCTTGTACGGGCCTTCCGGCATGTTGCGCAGGCACTGGTCGATGATGCGGATACTCTGGCGCATCTCCTCGACACGGACCATGCAGCGATCGTAGGCATCGCCGTTGTGGGCCAGCGGTACTTCGAACTCGAAGTTCTCGTAGCCGGAGTAGGGGCGGGCCTTGCGCAGGTCGAAGTTGCAACCGGTGGCACGCAGGCCGGCACCGGTAGTACCCCAGGCCAGGGCTTCCTTGGTGTTGTACGCGGCAACGCCGATGGTACGGCCCTTGAGGATGCTGTTCTGCAGGGCGGCCTTTTCGTACTCGTCGAGGCGTTTCGGCAGCCATTCGACGAAGTCCTTGACCAGCTTGTCCCAGCCGCGCGGCAGGTCGTGGGCGACGCCACCGATGCGGTACCAGGCCGGGTGCAGGCGGAAACCGGTGATCGCCTCGATCACGGTGTAGGCGCGCTGGCGGTCGGTGAAGGTGAAGAATACCGGGGTCATGGCGCCGACGTCCTGGATATAGGTACCCAGGAACAGCAGGTGGCTGGTGATCCGGAAGAACTCGGCCAGCATCACGCGGATGGTGTCGACCTTCTGTGGCACCTTGATGCCGGCCAGCTTCTCGACCGCGAGCACGTACGGCAGGTTGTTCATTACCCCGCCGAGGTAGTCGATACGGTCGGTGTAGGGGATGAAGCTGTGCCAGGACTGGCGCTCGGCCATTTTCTCGGCGCCACGGTGGTGGTAGCCGATGTCCGGTACGCAGTCGACGATTTCTTCACCGTCCAGTTGCAGGACGATACGGAAGGCACCGTGCGCCGAAGGGTGGTTGGGGCCGAGGTTGAGGAACATGTAGTCCTCGTTGGCGCCCTGGCGCTTCATGCCCCAGGCTTCCGGGTTGAAGCGTGCCGATTCCTCTTCAAGCTGCTGCTTGGCCAGGGTCAGGCTGTAGGGATCGAACTCGGTGGCGCGGGCCGGGTAGTCCTTGCGCAGCGGGTGGCCTTCCCAGGTGGGCGGCATCATGATGCGGCTGAGGTGCGGGTGGCCGGCAAAGTCGATGCCGAACATGTCCCAGACTTCGCGCTCGTACCAGTTGGCGTTCGGCCAGATACCGGTCACGGTCGGCAGGTTCAGGTCGCCTTCGCTGAGCGACACCTTGATCATCACGTCGCTGTTACGCTCGATCGACAGCAGGTGGTAGAACACGCTGAAGTCGGCGGCTGGCAGGCCGCGGCGCTGGGTACGCAGGCGTTCGTCGACGCCGTGCAGGTCGTACAGCATGCTGTACGGCTTGGCCACGCCGCGCAGGAAGCTGAGCACTTCCTTGAGCTGCTCGCGCTTGACCCACAGCACGGGCATGCCGGTGCGGGTTTCCTGGGCGACGAATGCTTCGGCGCCAAAACGGTTGTGCAGTTCGACGACCACATCCTGGTCGTCTGCCTTGTAGGGCGGAATGAAAATAGCGTTGTCCGCTGTCATGGTCTCGGTCGCTTTGGGTCAACGTTAAGAATGAAGCCAGGCCGCCGGCTCCAGGGGAGCGGGCGGCAGGTCGCTGGATCAGACTTCGTCGGGGCTGCGCAGGTTGGTTACGGCGATGCGCTGCTCACGACGCAGGTCCTTCTGGGCTGGCATCTCGGCACGGTAGATGCCTTGATCACCAACAACCCAGGAAAGCGGGCGTCGTTCTTGGCCGATCGACTCCTGCAGCAGCATCAAGCCTTGCAGGAAAGCCTCAGGGCGCGGCGGGCAGCCGGGCACATAGACGTCCACGGGGAGGAACTTGTCGACCCCCTGAACGACCGAGTAGATGTCGTACATGCCACCGGAGTTGGCACACGAACCCATGGAAATGACCCATTTCGGCTCGAGCATCTGCTCGTACAGGCGCTGGATGATCGGCGCCATTTTGACGAAACAGGTACCGGCGATGACCATGAAGTCGGCCTGACGCGGCGAGGCCCGGATGACTTCGGCGCCGAAGCGGGCGATGTCGTGGGGTGCCGTGAAGGCCGTGGTCATTTCCACGTAGCAGCAGGACAGGCCGAAGTTGTACGGCCAGAGGGAGTTCTTGCGACCCCAGTTGACCGCGCCACGCAGCACATCTTCGAGCTTGCCCATGAAGATGTTCTTGTGGACCTGGTCCTCCAGCAGTTGATCGGTGACGGTTTCCCGTTCACCGACCGGGTACTGCTCGTTGGGCGCATCCGGATCGATTCTGGTGAGATTGTATTGCATGCCAAAGCCTCATTGTTTCAGCTTCGCTTGCCGCTTGCGGCGACCTTCGGGAGCCCAATCAAGTGCCCCGACGCGCCAAAGGTAGACAAGACCTGCCAACAGAATTGCTATGAAAACGAGTGCTTCGACGAATCCGGTCCAGCCGCTTTCGCGGACGGACACAGACCATGCAAAGAGAAAGAGGGCTTCGATATCGAAGATCACGAACAGCATCGCGACCAGATAGAATTTGGCGGACAGGCGCAGGCGGGCGCTGCCGACGGGCAGCATGCCGGATTCGAAGGGTTCGTTCTTGGCGCGGCCCCAGGCCTTGCTACCGAGCAGGCTGGACAGGCCGAGCATGAAGGCGCACAAGCCGACGACACCCAGGAGGAAGATGGCAAAGCCCCAGTTGTGGGCGATGAGTCCTGCCGAATCGGACATGCTAGAAATCCTTATACAGAGACCCAGCTCTGCAGTCTGAAATAAGTGTAGAGCGGCGACCTGGTGTCGCACGTGCAGTGACCAAATGTCGCAGCTGAATCAATCGCGCTGATTTTATGGGTAAACCCGGTGCAAGTAAAATTTCTGTCGCAAATTTATTCGTAGGATTAAGTACAAAACCCGCGCGTAACCGGCTGAAAGCCTTGAGGTTAGGGCATTGCATGCGGTTTTGTTAATTATGTTTCTTGCCGCTGGTAACGAAGGACAAAGTTCGTAATGATAATTGATATCATTTGAACTGATCCCTGATAATTCGGCTGTCCTGGACCTTGAAAAGTTCATCTGGCGGTTGCCCCTACTTGCAAACGCGAAAAACGCCTGTTCTAGCAACTTCCGACACCGCTCGCACCGCTCTGGGTCAATACTTTACCGATTGGCCGATGACTGGCCGATGAAGCGATTGCCCACTGGCCGAGCCAGTAGGTGAGGATGATCAGGTACGGTGCGGCGGCAAACGGGCTGACGAAGCGGTCGATGCCGATCAGGCTGTCGGAGCAGACGAACAGGCCGGCGCCGAGCGCGGCCAGGCCACCACGGGCCAGGGAGCGCCAGAGCATGGCGCTGATGGCCAGGGCGTACACTGCGACCGGGATCAGCAATGGGCCGAGGCCGTGGCTGGCGAGTACGCCGAACAGGGTGATGCCGGTGAGGGCGCTGAACAGCAATGCGGGCAGGGCGGGGCGCAAGGTTTGGCCGCAATAGGCGCGCAGGTAGGCCAGGTGGGCACAAAGAAATGCGACCAGGCCGAACACGAACAGGTCGGCGGGGATGGCCAGCAGGATGTCACCGAGTACCGAGAAGGCCAGGCCGAGGGTGATCCAGCGGCGATAAGGTGTGGCGGGAGCGCTACGCAGCCAGGCGATCAGGGCAAGTACCGGGATCGGTTTGGCGAGCAGGGCGAGCAGGGTGTTGTCGCTGGCCAGTGCACATATATAGAGGGCGGCGGCGGCCAGGGCGATTGTGGTCAGGTGGCTTGGACGGGGCATGGGCGGTCCTTGCGGCTGGGCTGCCACAAGCATAGACCTGATCCCGGGTTTTGCTTTGGCCTGTACCGGCCCTTTCGCGGGCATGCCCCCTCCCACAGGATCACCTCGGTCTTCAGGAATTGCGCAGTACTTGTGGGAGCGGGCGCGCGCGCGAAGAGGCCGGCGCAGGCGCTGCCGAATTTCGGCATAAAGCAGATTTGTCCCCTTCCATGTAGGCCATTTCCCAAACATACTCTTGCCGCCTTTTTTCCGTTGCTGCTGCTCTGGCGGCGCTCTAGTCTCGGCATGTCGTTGCTCACAACGATACGGCTTTGACAGGCCGAAACTGAAAGAAGGTGCACTCGCTTTGCCTCAATGGCGGCTATGCGTGTGGGCACGTTCGCGTGCGCCGGTCTTTCTTTCTTTCCACCGGTCTGTCAACCCGCGCATAGCTGCCACCCAACCGTTTGACAGCGGGCGGATGGTAGCCAAACAGGAAAGAAAGGAGCGAGTCATGCTGAAAGTTGTCCCCGATCCACCCCATAACCCCCATTCCCTCGAAGACACCCTGATCCAGGCCACCGACTATGCACTGTGCGCGGCGACCGTGGTGCATCAGGCCTTGCTGCTGCAACCCAAATCACCGGCCTCGATCCTGATGATGACCTCGATGCATGAGCTTGAGGCCCTGCGGGCTTTGCTTGAGTCGGCATTGATCCAGGCGCAGATGCACACAGAGCCTCGGACTTTGCACTAAGGCTTGTTTGATGTGTTGTCTGGGCGGGCCTCTTCGCGGGTAAACCCGCTCCCACAGGTTCATCACAAGCGCCAAGATTTGCACAGCACCTGTGGGAGCGGGTTTACCCGCGAAAGGGCCGGCCCAGGCAGTAGAGAATTTTCAGGGAATTGAACAATGACCACAGAAGACACCCAATTCACCGTCGGCAAAACCACCTTCTACCAAGGCGAGAACGGCACCCACCCACTGTTCCGCATCGAGCCAGGCATTTCCTGCCGTGACGCCCGCGAGCAATCTTCGGAGCTGATGGGCTACGTGCGCGAACTGACCATCACCGGCCTGATGGAAGAGAAGCCGATGATGATCTGGGCCGCCCACTACCTGAGCGCGATGGCCAAGGCGCTGATGGATGATGCCGAGCTGGGCATGAAGCACTGAGGTATCGCAGGACTGCGCGATCATCCCTGTACTCCTGGTGGGTTTGGTGCAGGCAAAAACAAAGGCCCAGGGCTTTCTCAAGCCCTGGGCCTTTATTCAACCGCAACCCACTATCAGTGGAACTGCTCTTCCTCGGTCGAACCGGTCAGTGCGGTCACCGACGAAGCACCACCCTGGATAACGGTGGTCATGTCGTCGAAGTAGCCGGTGCCCACTTCCTGCTGGTGCGCCACGAAGGTGTAGCCTTTGCTGGCATCGGCGAATTCCTGCTCCTGCAGCTTCACGTAGGCGGTCATGTCGTTGCGGGCGTAGTCGTGCGCCAGGTTGAACATGCCGTGCCACATGTTGTGGATGCCAGCCAGGGTGATGAACTGGTGCTTGTAGCCCATCGCCGACAGCTCGCGCTGGAACTTGGCGATGGTCGCGTCGTCCAGGTTCTTCTTCCAGTTGAACGAAGGCGAGCAGTTGTAGGACAGGATCTGGTCCGGGTATTCCTTCTTGATCGCTTCGGCGAAGCGGCGGGCTTCGTCCAGGTCCGGCTTGGCAGTTTCACACCAGATCAGGTCGGCGTACGGGGCGTAGGCCAGGCCGCGGGCGATGGCCTGGTCGAGGCCGGCGCGTACCTTGTAGAAGCCTTCGCGGGTGCGCTCGCCAACCACGAATGGCTGGTCGTACGGGTCGCAGTCGCTGGTCAGCAGGTCGGCGGCGTTGGCGTCGGTGCGGGCCAGGATGATGGTCGGTACACCCGACACGTCAGCGGCCAGGCGCGCGGCCACCAGCTTTTGCACAGCTTCCTGGGTCGGTACCAGTACCTTGCCACCCATGTGGCCGCATTTCTTCACCGAAGCCAGCTGGTCTTCGAAGTGCACGCCGGCAGCGCCTGCCTCGATCATGTTCTTCATCAGCTCGTAGGCGTTCAGCACGCCGCCGAAACCGGCTTCGGCGTCCGCCACGATCGGCGCGAAGTAATCGATGTAGCCGTCGTCGCCCGGGTTCTTGCCGGCTTTCCACTGGATCTGGTCGGCACGGCGGAAGGCGTTGTTGATGCGCTTGACCACGGTCGGCACCGAGTCGACCGGGTACAGCGACTGGTCAGGGTACATCGACTCGGCCGAGTTGTTGTCGGCGGCAACCTGCCAGCCCGACAGGTAGATGGCCTGGATGCCAGCCTTGACCTGCTGCACTGCCTGGCCGCCGGTCAGGGCGCCCATGCAGTTGACGAAATCTTTTTCTGGGCGGAAGGACGGGTGGGCACCTTCGGTGACCAGCTTCCACAGTTTTTCTGCACCCAGGCGGGCCAGGGTGTGCTCCGGCTGCAGGGAGCCACGCAGGCGAACGACATCAGCGGCGGTGTAGGTACGGGTCACGCCTTTCCAGCGCGGGTTCTCGGCCCAGTCTTTCTCGAGGGCTGCAATTTGCTGTTCGCGTGTCAGTGCCATGGAAATAAACCTCGTCGCATCGATCTTGGGGTAATTGTGCTGATGCTCGGGGCCGATCAGAGAAGCTGGCGGCTGTCCTGTTCGAGGAAGTGCGGCGGCGAACGCGAAGGCTCGAAGGGGAAGGGGATGCAGGCCAGGCGCAAGGAACTCCGGCAGGTCGGCTCGTGGTTGCCTTGCTGCGGTGCTACGCGATTGCCAGTACTGCGGTGATGCGCTTCCGTCCCTCGGGACAACTTCTTCGTTGCAGTCGCAATCCCGTCGAACCGCCTTGTGGGCCGTATAGACACGAGACGCCTCCAGGGGTGGGAGGAGCGCGCCTCGAAGGCCCTTGCCAGGGCCCCTGATTAGCGGGAGCGAGGCCATCATGCCCTTGGCAAAAAGACCCTGTCAAATGTTTTGTAGTGCTTTTTTGTGCTTACTACATCTTTGGTCTAATACGACTCGGCAGTCAGTTTCAAGGCCTTTGGTCGAGGCCTTGAATTGCCTGGGATCAGTCGACGAGGTCGACTTTTACCCGCAAAGTCATGTTTTCACCGCGCTGGGTGCTGTAACTGTGGCTGGAGGCACTGCGCTCGGCTTGGCTCTGCTGGTTGAACCCGGCCAGGGTGATCCATTCACCGAGCTTGCCGGTGACCGTCGTGTCGGTGCTCTGCACTTTCACTACATCGGCACGTTCCTGGCTGATACGGTCATTATTGGTGCTTATTTGCAGACGAACCGTATCGCCGCTCAGGCTTGGCGTAACGTAGAAACCCTGGGTCACGTTGCGGTATTCGGTGTTGCTCTGGAAGCGCCCGTAGCTGTCGGTGCTGGTGCTGGTAACCGGGATGCTCTGGCCAACCTGGATCAGCGCCGGCTGGCCTTCGCTGGCCTGCACCTGTTGCATGCCACCGTCGCGGTTGCTGGTGCCGTAGTGGATGACGCGCGCGTTACCGCGGTTGTCCTGGAAGTTGCTGTCATTGTTGTCGACGCTGATCAGCAGGCGCTTGGGGGCAGTGTCCAGTTGTTGCAGCAGGGCGCGCAGGTCGTCGATGCGCTCGGCGCTGGCGTTGACGATCAGCTTGTTCTCGAAGGCAGTGACGCTGCCGTCCTTGCCGAGGAACGCCTGCGCTGCCGGCAGCAGTTCGGCGCTGCTGCGGTGCTGCAGCGGCACGACCTCGGTGGCGGCGTGGACGGTAAGGCTGGTGGCCAGCAGCAGCGAGGCGAAAAGGGGGCGTAGCGGCATGTGGATGATCTCCGCGGGTGGAATCAACATGATGGCAAATTTGTAGCGCTTGTGCCGGGCCCAGGTCACAAGTTGCTGTTCATGCCGCTGAACCTTGGCGCTGGTCGGGCAGTCGCAATGACAGGAAAGGTGGGGGGCTGATCGCATGAAGCGCCATGTCATCGTTCTGGTGGCCATTTTCAGCAGTGCCGTGTCGGCGCAGCCGGACACGCTGCGCATCAAGCAACTGCAGCGTTGCGGTGATCTGTTGGGCGAAGGCGCACAGCACTGGTGCTTGCGCGCCGAGGGCCTGGGTGCCGTTGTGCCGACGGTTCGGCTGGGTGGATCGCAGCTCGCCCCGGCCGGCGTCGAGCGGCAAGGCGACATGCTCAGGCTGACCCTGGCCAAGGACGAGCAACGCAGCGCGCCGCTGTGGCTGCAAGACGGTGAGCGGACCAGCAACGCCGTCTGGCTGAGCACGCAGCGCAGCCACGTGGTCGCCGCAGGGCCTGGCGAAGTGGCGAAGAACATGGATGGCCTGACCACCTACCTCGACCTGGTCAGCCTGTTGATCGAGGAAAAGCACGATGGCGCCGCCGAAGCCCGGCGCATTGCCGACAAGTACGGTGCCCAGGTGGTCGGTGCCATCCCGCCGCTCAATGTCTACCAGTTGCGCTTGCCGGTGCGCGACCTGGTGCAGCGCGATGCACTGGTCCTGCGCCTCGGCACTGAGGTCAGCGTGGATGCGGTGATTGTCGAAGAATCCGCCCCCGAACGCGGCGAGGAGGGTGATGCTGGCGGCCAGTCGGCCATCGACCAGGCAGACGAGTGGGCCGCCAACCGTTTCATGGATGCGTTGTACTTCTACCAGCGCCGCATCCCTGCTTCCGGGGTGCCGGTGCAGCCAGTACGGGTGGGCGTGATCGAGCGCGAGGTGGACTTTGACGCGCCGCCATTCAGCGCCTACCGGGGTGCTTGCAACAAGGGGCAGACCTGCCTGTATGGCCCCGACGGCGATCGCCCGGGCAGCCATGGCAGCCATGTGGCCGGCATCCTGGCGGCCCGGGGGCAAGGCTTCCTGCCCGGGCTGGGCCGGCACAGTCCGGGCTTCGAGGTGATTGTCGGGCGCAACTCGGATGCCGGGATCACCGCCAATATCGCTGCCTCGGTGAACCTGGTCGAAGACGGCGTGCGGGTGTTGAACTGGAGCTGGGGCATCCACCGGGTCGGGGCGAAGAACGTGCAGGGGGATGAGGTCGAGTCACTGGTGCGCTCCGGGCTGGCGATGAGTGGCTATGAAGAGTTGCTCGAAGAATTCTTCCTCTGGCTGCGGGCCAGGCATCCCGACGTGCTGGTGGTGAACTCGGCCGGCAATGGTGCGTCCTGGTCGGGCACCGATGAATACCGGCTGCCTTCCTCGTTCGTCACCGAGCAGCTGCTGGTGGTGGGCGGGCATCAGCGCAGTGACCAGGCGGTGCCGGTCGAAGACCCTCGGCATGTCCGCAAGCGCCACAGCTCGAACATCGACATGCGCGTCGATATCAGTGCTGCCGCGTGCATTCGCCCGCTCGCCGCCGATCGGCCGCACTGCGGCACGTCATACGCCACGCCGTTGGTCACGGCCACCGTGGCGACCATGCTGGCGATCAACCCGGCCCTGACCCCGCAGCAGGTGCGCATGCTGTTGCGGCGCAGCGCCCTGACCCTGGGCGGCGAACAGGACTTCGAAGCCATGGATGCCGAGGACCTGACCGCGCCGATACTGCCTTCGGAGCGCGGCGGGCGGCTGGACCACCCCGACCTGGGGCGCTCGGCACGCCTGGACATGCAGCGGGCACTGGACCTGGCCATACAAAGCCGGGACCGGGTGCGCTGAACGGTGGCTGCTGGCAGACAAATTCCGTAACATCGCGCCCCTCGTTTTTCCCGTCCGCCCCGGACTGCACCACAGGATCCCCATGAAACCCGCCCGACTCCGCGCCGACCTGCTCGCCGGCCTGACCACTTCGTTCGCCTTGGTGCCCGAATGCATCGCGTTCGCCCTGGTGGCCCATCTCAACCCGCTGATGGGCCTGTACGGGGCGTTCATCATCTGCACCCTGACGGCGCTGTTCGGCGGCCGGCCAGGGATGATTTCCGGCGCGGCCGGCTCGATGGCGGTGGTGATCGTCGCCCTGGTGGTGCAACACGGTGTGCAGTACCTGCTGGCGACGGTACTGCTGGGTGGCGCGGTGATGATCCTGTTCGGCTTGCTGCGCCTGGGCAAGCTGGTGCGCCTGGTGCCGTACCCGGTGATGCTCGGTTTCGTCAACGGCCTGGCGATCGTCATCGCCCTGGCCCAGCTGGAGCACTTCAAGCAAGCTGGGCAATGGCTCAGTGGTACCCCGCTGTACCTGATGGTCGGGCTGGTGGCGCTGACCATGCTGGTGGTCTACCTGTTGCCGAAGCTGACCCGCGCGGTGCCGCCGGCGCTGGTGGCGATCCTTGGCGTCGGCGTGCTGGTGTACCTGCTCGGCCTGCCTACCCGCACCCTGGGCGACATGGCGCAGATTGCCGGCGGCCTGCCGCAGCTGGCCCTGCCCGACGTGCCGTGGAACCTGGAAACGCTGAAGATCGTCGCGCCGTATGCGCTGCTGATGGCCATGGTCGGCCTGCTGGAAACCCTGCTTACCCTCAACCTGACCGATGAAATCACCGAAAGCCGCGGCTTCCCGGACCGCGAATGCGTGGCCCTTGGCGCGGCCAACATGGTGTCCGGGCTGTGCGGCGGCATGGGCGGTTGCGCGATGATCGGGCAGACGGTGATCAACCTCAGCTCCAATGGCCGTGGGCGGCTATCGGGGGTGGTGGCCGGGGGCATGGTGCTGTTGTTCGTGCTGTTCCTGGCCCCGCTGATCGAACGCATTCCGCTGGCAGCGCTGGTCGGGGTGATGTTCGTGGTGGCGCAGCAGACCTTCGCCTGGGCGTCGCTGCGGGTGTTGCACAAGGTACCGCTGAACGATGTGCTGGCGATCATTGCGGTAACCGTGGTCACGGTATTCACCGACCTGGCCGTGGCGGTGCTGTTCGGCATCATCATCGCCGCGCTGAACTTTGCCTGGCAGCATGCGCGGGAGCTGTATGCCGACAGCCATGAAGACGGCGAGGGCGGCAAGCATTACCGGCTGCATGGCACGCTGTTCTTTGCCTCGACCACCGCGTTCCTCGAACAGTTCGACAGCGCCAACGACCCGGCCCGAGTCACGCTGGACTGCCAGCATCTGAGCTTTGTCGACTATTCGGCAATTGCGGCTTTGCAGACCTTGCGCGAGCGCTATGCCAAGGCCGGCAAGCATCTGCGTGTGGTGCATTTGTCGGAGCGCTGCAAGAAGCTGTTGAAGCGGGCGGGGGAGCAGCACTGAGAAGGGTTGTTGCCTGTGCTGGCCTCTTCGCGGGCGCGCCCGATCCCACAGGGATTGCATAACCCTTGAACTGCGCCCCTGAGGTTGGATTTTTGTCCAACATCAGGGGCGCACCTCACCCTTGTGGGAGCGGGCATGCCCGCGAACAGGCCGGTGCAAGAGAAGGACTTATTCCCCGCGGTTTTTCTTCACGATGGCATCGGCAATGCTCGCCGGCGCCTCGGCATAGCGGGTGAACTCCATCGAGAAGCTCGCCCGGCCCTGGGTCATCGAGCGCATCGAGGTGGCGTAGCCGAACATCTCGCCCAGCGGCACCTCGGCACGGATCACCTTGCCGGCTGGCGTTTCGTCACCGTCCTGGATCATCCCGCGGCGCCGGCTCAGGTCGCCGAGGATGTCACCCTGGTACTCCTCCGGCGTGACCACCTCGACTTTCATCACCGGCTCCAGCAACACCGCGCCGCCTTTCTGCGACAACTGCTTGGTGGCCATCGAGGCAGCGATCTTGTAGGCCATTTCGTTGGAGTCGACATCGTGGTACGAGCCGTCGTACACCGCAGCCTTCAGGTTGATCAGCGGGTAGCCGGCGAGCACGCCGTTCTTCATCTGCTCTTCGATACCCTTCTGGATCGCCGGGATGTACTCGCGCGGAACCACGCCACCGACGATCTCGTTGATGAACTCCAGGCCTTCCTTGCCCTCGTCGCCGGGGGCGAAGCGGATCCAGCAGTGGCCGTACTGGCCACGGCCGCCGGACTGGCGGACGAAGCGGCCCTCGATCTCGCAGGTGTTGCGGATCTTCTCGCGGTAGGCCACCTGCGGCTTGCCGATATTGGCCTCGACGTTGAACTCGCGGCGCATGCGGTCGACGATGATGTCCAGGTGCAGCTCACCCATGCCCGAGATGATGGTCTGGCCGGTCTCTTCGTCGGTGCGCACGCGGAATGACGGGTCTTCCTGGGCCAGCTTGCCCAGGGCGATGCCCATTTTTTCCTGGTCGGCCTTGGTCTTCGGTTCCACGGCCACGGAAATCACCGGGTCGGGGAAGTCCATGCGCTCGAGGATGATCGGCTTGTCCATGTCGCACAGGGTATCGCCGGTGGTCACGTCCTTCATGCCGATCAGCGCGGCGATATCGCCGGCGCACACGTCCTTGATTTCTGCCCGCTGGTTGGCGTGCATCTGCACCATGCGGCCGATGCGTTCCTTCTTGCCCTTGACCGAATTGAGCACCGCGTTGCCGGAGCTGAGCACGCCGGAATAGACCCGGGCGAAGGTCAGGGTGCCGACGAACGGGTCGGTGGCGATCTTGAACGCCAGGGCCGAGAACGGCTCGCTGTCGTCGGCGTGGCGCTCCAGGTGTTTCTCTTCGTCGTCCGGGGCGGTGCCCTTGATGGCGGGGATTTCCGACGGCGCCGGCAGGTAGTCGATGACGGCGTCGAGCATCAGTGGCACGCCCTTGTTCTTGAACGACGAGCCGAGGATGGTCGGTACGATTTCGTTGTTCAGGGTACGCTTGCGCAGGCCGGCCTTGATCTCCTCGGTGCTCAGCTCTTCGCCTTCGAGAAACTTGCCGAGCAGTTCGTCATCGGCCTCGGCCGCCGCCTCGACCATGTGCGCCCGCCATTCATCGGCCAGCGCCTGCAGTTCGGCGGGGATGGCTTCTTCGCGATAACTGGTGCCCTGGTCGGCGTCGTTCCAGTAGATGGCTTTCATCTTTACCAGGTCGATCTGGCCCTGGAAGTTTTCCTCGCTGCCGATGGCCAGCTGGATCGGCACCGGGTGGTGGCCCAGGCGCTGGTCGATCTGCTTGACCACGCGCAGGAAGTCGGCGCCCTGGCGGTCCATCTTGTTGATGTAGGCCAGGCGCGGCACGTGGTACTTGTTGGCTTGGCGCCACACCGTCTCGGACTGTGGCTCGACGCCGTCGGCACCGCTGAATACCACCACCGCGCCATCCAGTACGCGCAGCGAGCGCTCCACCTCGATGGTGAAGTCGACGTGGCCGGGGGTGTCGATGATGTTGAAGCGGTACTTGTGGGCGAACTGCTTGGTCGAGCCCTGCCAGAACGCGGTGGTCGCCGCCGAGGTGATGGTGATGCCGCGTTCCTGTTCCTGGGCCATCCAGTCCATGGTCGCGGCGCCATCGTGCACCTCGCCCATCTTGTGGTTGACCCCGGTGTAGAACAGGATCCGCTCGGTGGTGGTGGTCTTGCCGGCATCCACGTGAGCGACGATGCCGATATTGCGGTACAGCTCGATAGGCGTTGTGCGGGCCATGGCGGACTACCTGCGAATGGGCGGATTCCACCACGTTAGCAGACCGGCAGAATCCTGCCGTGCCGCCCGGCTGTCAGTCAGCCTGGGCCAGCAGCAGCCATTGGCCATCTTCTTCGCGGGCCAGGCCGCTGGCCGGCAGCAGGGCCAGCAGGCGAGTGTGCAGGGCGGCTTCGGTGAAGGTCTTGAGGGTGGTCAGGTCCAGGTTGCCGACCAGGTTGAGGTCGGCCTTGGTGTACGACAGCCAGGCCTTTTTCAGGGCCTGGGCGACGTCGCTGGCGGCCGTGCTGGCGAAGCGGCGGTGCCACGGGCGGCCGTCGAAGGTGAAGGTGTGGGTATGGCTGTAGCTGCTCTGCTCGCCACCTTCGGCGCAGCGATGGCAGCGGCACGGGCCTTCGCCGAAGGCATTGCGCAGGAAGCTGTTGAAGTCCACCACAGGCTTGAGGGACAGGCGTTTGTCGACTTCGAACAGGTCGGCGATCAGGGGTTCTTCGGCGCTCACTCGGCAATCCTCGTGTAGGTGGCGTGCATCGGCGGGCACCCTAACAGATCAGGCCCTGCAGATCACCTTTTGCAGGTCTGGCCTCTTCGCGGGCGCGCCCGCTCCCACAGGTACCGTGCACCTTCCTGTGGGAGCGGGCGTGCCCGCGAAGAGGCCAGTAGAGACAATAGAGACCACCTGCCGTACTCTACGCGCCCATACGCCTACACACCCACAGAGGTAACCCCGCTTGAGCACCAAGTACCCGTACATCGCCACCATCACCGTCAGCGCCGAAGACCGTGGTGGCGACGCCGAGGCCTCGGAAAACCCCAACATGCGCGTTGGCCTGGAAGCGGTGACCGAAACCCTGAAGAAGGTGCATTTCGTCGGTACGCTCGCAGCCCCGGAAAAGTCCGCCACGCACATCTGTGTGACCCTGGAGAACGGCCTGACCTACTACGGCCCGATCGTCAACGGCCACGCCGAACTCGAAGGCGGCTGGATTGCCTTCGAGTCCGACATGCTCACGCCGCAAGAACTCGGCCTGTAACCGTCAGCCCAGCTCCGCCAGGCACTGCTCGAGAATGTCCAGGCCGTCCTCGAGCACCGCGGCTTCGATGGTCAGTGGCGCCAGCAGGCGGATGATGTGCCGGGCCTTGCCGCTGGGCATCAACAGCAGGCCCCTGGCCCGTGCTGCCTCCAGCACCTTGGCCAGTTGCGCTGGCGCCGGGCTGCCGTCGGCATTCACCAGCTCGATGCCGCGCATCGCGCCGACACCGGTCAGGCGCCCGATGAACTGGCTCAGGCCCGTGGCCTTCCAGCGCTCGAAACGACGCACGATCGCCTGCTCCTGGCGCTCACCCCAGGTGGCGATGTTCTCGTCACTCATCTGCGCCAGGCTGGCCAGGGCCGCCGCGCAGGCGATCGGGTTGCCCGAATAGGTGCCACCCAGGCCGCCCTTGGGCAGTGCCGCGAGCAATTCCTTGCGCCCGACCACCGCGCCCAGCGGCATGCCACCGGCAATGCTCTTGGCCAGCAACAGCAGGTCTGGCTCGATGCCCAGGCGGGGGAAGGCGAAGCGCTGGCCGGTGCGGCCGAAGCCCGACTGGATCTCGTCGATGATGATCAGGATGCCGTGTTCGTCGCAGAAGCGGCGCAGGGCCTGGGCGAAAGCCGGGTCCAGGGCAAGGAAGCCACCTTCGCCCTGGACCGGCTCGAGGATGAATGCAGCCACGTCCTCCACCGCCAGTTCGACGCTGAACAGGCGCTCCATGGCCTTGAGTGCCTGTTCGCAGGTAACCCCGGTGTCGGCGCTGGGGTAGGGCAGGTGATAGACCGGCCCGGGCAGTTCACCGACCCGTTGCTTGTACGGGGCAACCTTGCCGTTGAGGTTCAGGGTGGCCAGGGTGCGGCCGTGGAAGGCGCCATCGAAGGCGATGACGGCGCGCTTGCCGGTGGCACCGCGGGCCACTTTCAGGGCGTTCTCCGCCGCTTCCGCGCCGCTGTTGGTGAGCATGCCGGCCAGTGCGTAGCTGACCGGCACGAACTCGCTCAGTTGCTCCATCAACGCCAGGTACGGGCCGTGTGGGGCGGCGTTGAAGGCGGAGTGGGTCAGGCGGCTGGCCTGGGCCTGGATCGCCTCGACCACCGCCGGGTTGCAATGGCCCAGGTTGAGTACGCCGATACCGCCGACGAAGTCGATGTAGCGGTTGCCGTCGGTGTCCCAGACTTCGGCATTACGGCCATGGGAAAGTGTGATCGGGTGAACGATGGCAATGGACTGGCTGATACTTTCCTGGTTCATGGGCACGCGGGACCTTGTTCGAATTTCTTACTATCCAAGCGTGTCGGCAGGTTATTCCGCAAACGAATTATTTGATTGGGGTCATTCCATGGATTCGTGATCTGGCCGTTGAGTTGTGTTGGCTGCGCCGGCCTCTTCGCGGGCGTGCCCGCTCCCACAGCATCACCACAGGTTCCGATACTGTGCAGTACCTGTGGGAGCGGGCAAGCCCGCGAAGAGGCCGGTACAGGTTAACTCAATCCCCCTCAGCCACCCGCTCGCGAATCCACTGCACGAAGGCCCTCACCTTGGGCACTTCGGCCGCATGCTCGGCATGCGCGATGAAGTGCCGGCCATTGCTCGCCACCGGGTGGTCCCAGGCCACCACCAGCTTGCCCTCGCTCAGCTCTTCGGCCACCAGGTAGCGCGGGATCAAGGCGATGCCGCAGCCGGCGATGGCCGCGCGAATGCACAGGTAGAACGTGTCGAAACGCGGCCCGTGGTAGCTGTTCTGGCTGTGCAAGCCCAGCCCCAGGAACCATTCGTGCCAGGCCTCCGGGCGCGACACGCATTGCAGCAGGCGGTGTTCGGTCAGTGCCTGGGCACTGTCGAACCGGTGGCTGGCCAGCAGCTGCGGGCTGCACACCGGTACCACTTCTTCGCTGAACAGCTCGATGCAGGTTGCCCCGGGCCAGGTGCCCTGGCCGAAGAAGAAGGCGATGTCGGCCTTGGCCTGGACCAGGTCGAATGGCTCCAGCTCGTTGCGGATGTCCAGGTGAATGCGTGGGTGGCGGTCACCAAACCCCTTCAGCCGCGGCACCAGCCAGCGCGCACCGAAGGTGGGCTGGGTGGCGATGCGCAGCACTTCGGTCTCGTCGCCGTAGCTGAGGATGTAACGGCTGGAAATGTCGATCTGGGTGAGGATCTTGTTCACTTCGGTGAGGTACAGCGCACCGGCCGGGGTCAGGTGCAGGCGGCGGCGAATGCGCTGGAACAGCGAGTGCGCCAGCATGTCCTCGAGCTGGGCCACCTGCTTGCTCACCGCGCTCTGGGTCAGGTGCAGTTCCTGCGCTGCGCGGGTGAAGCTGAGGTGGCGCGCGGCCGCTTCGAAGCACTGGAGGGCGGTGGTCGAAGGCATCAGGCGTTTGGACATGAGGGGCAAATACCGAGCAAAAAAGGAAGGAGTTCATTCCATAACGGAATCATGTGTTTCGAAAAGGTCGTTTGTTGACCCCGACCTATAGATTAATACTGACCTCGATCAACGATGACAACCGGTTGTGCGAAGAGGAGGTCAGTGGCTTTTTCCAGCGTCTGCAAAACAACAATAACCAACATCAGAAATTGACAAGAATTCTGCTTCAATCTTCCGCCGCTTTGCCGCGGCCGAGCCATTCGAGGGTTGTTCATGGCTTCGCTACACAACAACAAACAGCGCTCCTTGCAGCACGGCCTGACTTCCCGTCAGGTTTCCATGATTTCCATCGCCGGCATCATTGGCGCCGGCCTGTTCATCGGCTCTTCCAACGCCATCGCCACCGCTGGCCCGGCCATCCTCATTTCCTACGCCATGACCGGCCTGCTGGTGCTGCTGGTCATGCGTATGCTGGGCGAAATGGCCATCGCCAACCCCAACAGCGGTTCGTTCTCCACCTATGCCTCCGAGGCCATCGGCCCTTGGGCAGGCTTTACCATCGGTTGGCTGTACTGGTGGTTCTGGGTGCTGATCATCCCGGTCGAGGCGATTGCCGGCGCCGATATCCTGCATGCCTACTTCCCCGCTGTGCCGTCCTGGCTGTTCGCCTTCCTGATCATGCTGGTGCTGTCGGCTACCAACCTGATCAGCGTGAAGAACTTCGGTGCCTTCGAGTACTGGTTCGCCCTGGTCAAGGTGGTGGCGATCATCGCCTTCATCGTGGTCTGCAGTCTGGCGGTGTTCGGCGCCTGGCCGCTGGCCGAGGTGTCCGGGGTCAGCCGGCTGTGGGACCACGGCGGCTTCATGCCCAACGGCTTCGGCACGGTGCTGGGCGGCGTGTTGATCACCATCTTCTCGTTCTTCGGTGCCGAGATCGTGACCATCGCCGCCGACGAAACCGCCAACCCGAAAGACAAGATCCGCCGCGCCACCAACCTGGTGGTGTACCGCATCGCCATCTTCTACCTGGCGTCGATCTTCCTGGTGGTGTCGCTGGTGGCCTGGAACGACCCGGGGCTGAAAGCGGTAGGGTCGTTCCAGCGCGTGCTGGAAGTACTGAATGTGCCCGGTGCCAAGCTGCTGGTCGACCTGGTGGTGCTGGTGGCGGTGACCAGTTGCATGAACTCGGGCCTGTACACCGCGTCGCGCATGCTCTATTCGCTGGGTGCCCGTGACCAGGCGTTGAGCGTGACCAAGCGCATCTCGGGCGCCGGGGTACCGACCGTGGCGGTGCTGTTGTCGACCCTGGCCGGTTTTGCCGGTTGCCTGGTCAACTATGTGTTCCCCGGCAAGGTGTTCGGCTTCCTGCTGTCCACCACCGGTGCCATCGCCTTGCTGGTGTACCTGGTGATTGCCGTGTCGCAACTGCGCATGCGTGCCCGTGCCGAGCGTGAAGGGCGCCAGCTGGAGCTGAAGATGTGGCTGTTCCCGTGGCTGACCTGGCTGGTGATCGGCACCATCGTCATGGTCCTGGGCTACATGCTGTTCAGCGATGCCTACCGCTACGAGACGCTGATGACCGCAGGTGTGACGCTGTTCATCCTGCTGGTGTCGCTGACCCAGAAAGGCGGTAAGGCGGTCACCCAGCCAGCCTGATGTTTCTGCTTAAATGGGGGCGTTATCCGCCCCCATTCCAACAAGCACAGGAAGCGTATGAACGACCAGCCCCTTTCCCTCCAGGCCCTGGCTGCACCCGACGGCACCTGCTACGGCTGCGGTTGCTCCCATCCCAGTGGCCTGCACCTGCAAAGCCACTGGGACGCCGACGGCGTCCATCTGCTATGCCGGCATGCCCCAGACAGCACCTTCATCGGCTGGCCCGGCCTGGTCTACGGTGGTTTGCTGGCAATGCTGGTGGACTGCCACTCCAACTGGACGGCGATGGCCTACCACTACCGCGCCGAAGGCCGTGAAGCGGGGAGCCTGCCGCGTATCGATTGCGTCACTGGCACACTCAACCTGAGCTACCTGAAACCTACACCGATGGGCATCGAGTTGCTGCTCAAGGCCCGCGTGGAAGGTGAGGTCGGGCGCAAGACGCGGGTGCTCTGCGAAGTCTGGGCCGGCGATGTACTGACGGTCAGCGCCGACTCGGTGTTTGTGCGTGTGGACACGGAAAAGCTCAAGCTCAAGGCGCATGGCCAAGGCTGAGGGCGGCGCCATGCCGCCTGCCTGTTGAAAAATCGCACGTCTTTCAGCGATAGGTCCGATTTGGGCTTCGCGCTTTTCGCACTACTCTGGCCGCGTCTTCACCACAACAAGCCCAGGATGACCCGCACGTATTTCACGCTGCCCCCTTGCCCGGCCCGCTGACGCGGGCGGGCTTCTCACCGCCATCCTGGTTCATGCCCAACCTTCTGCATCGACACTCCGGCAACGGCGGCAACGCCGTGCCCGAAAGCTGTGCAGACGCATTCAAGGAGACCCTTCATGCGTGCCAGATCCACAGTCAAAAGCGTGCTCGTCGGCTCGCTGATGTTGCTCGGCGGCTGCGCCAGCGCCCTCATGCCCAGCGAGCAGATCGAACTGACGCGAAGCGCGGTCAATCGCGCGGTGTCTGCCGATGCCACGCAATACGCCCCGGTCGAGATGCGCGCAGCCCAGGACAAGCTCAGCGCCATGGAGCGCGCCCTCGGCCAGCACGACCTCGAACTGGTCCGCCGGCTGGCCGAGCAGGCCGAGGCCGATGCCCGCCTGGCCGAACGCAAGGCCATGGCCAGCAAACGCCAGGAGCAACTGGACACTGCCCGCAAAGGCATCGAGGTGCTCAGGCAGGAAATGCTCGAAGCGCCGCAGACCGTCATCCACTGAAGGACACCAACATGTCGAAACGCCCACTGTTTACCATGGTTTCGCTACTCGGCCTGCTGCTGGCCGGCTGCGCGGCCACGCCAGAAAACGCCCGCCTGCTGGAGGCCCGCGAAGCTTACTCGGTATTGCAGGGCAAGCCTGAATCCAGCCGTATTGCCGCGCTGGAAACCCAGGAAGCCTACATCGCCCTGGGCAAGGCCGAAGGGGCTTCGCTGAACGACCGGAAATCGCCCGACGTCGAGCAGCTGGCCTACCTGGCCCAGCGCAAGATCGACAGCGCCGAGCAGACCATCCTGCTGCGCCAGGCGGAAGCTGGCCTGCAAGGTATCGAGGCGCAACGTACCCAGGCGCGCCTGGACGTGCGCACCGCCCAACTGAAGGCGCTGCAGGCGCTCAAGGCCAAACAGACCGAGCGCGGTACCGTGGTGACCTTCGGTGATGTGTTGTTCGATACCGGCCGTGCGGAACTGCGGGGCAGCAGCCAGCGAAACATCCGGCAACTGGCCGAGTACCTGCTGGCCAACCCGGAGCGCAAGGTGCTGGTGGAAGGGTTTACCGACGCCACCGGTAGCGATGCCTTCAACCAGCAGTTGTCCGAACGCCGCGCCGGGGCCGTGGCCAATGCCCTGCGGCGCCAAGGGGTGGCAGCCGCGCGTATCACCAGCGTCGGCTATGGCAAGGAGTACCCGGTGGCGACCAATGCCGACGCGCAATCGCGCCAGCTCAACCGCCGCGTCGAGGTCATCATCTCGCAGGGGGCCGAGGCTGTAGTGCCGCGTTACTGATCGCCACGCGGGCGCGGCAGGGAGCCGCGCCTTCGCTCAGCTGCCTGGCGATGGTCAAACCGCGACGTTGTCCCTAAAGTGGTAGTTTTCATTCCTGCAGGGGCCAAGCATGACCGATCTGAGCGCATTCCCCATCACCCGTAAATGGCCGGCGCGCCACCCCGAGCGCTTGCAGCTGTATTCGCTGCCCACGCCCAATGGCGTGAAGGTGTCGATCATGTTGGAGGAAATCGGCCTGGCCTACGAGCCGCATAAGATCAGCTTCGACAACGATGACCAGCTGAGCGCCGAATTCATCTCGCTCAGTGCCAACAACAAGATCCCCGCCATCCTCGACCCCGACGGGCCGGGCGGCCAGCCGCTGGCGTTGTTCGAATCGGGCGCGATCCTGCAGTACCTGGCGGAAAAGAGCGGGCAGTTGCTGAGCCGCGACCCAGCCCAGCGCTACCAGACGATGCAGTGGCTGATGTTCCAGATGGGCGGCATCGGGCCGATGTTTGGCCAGGTCGGCTTTTTCCACTTCTTTGCTGGCAAGGACTACGAAGACAAGCGCCCGCGTGATCGCTATGTCAACGAATCCCGGCGCCTGCTCGGCGTGCTCGACCGGCATCTGCAGGGGCGGGACTGGATGGTCGATGACTACAGCATCGCCGACATCGCCATCTTCCCTTGGGTGCGCAACCTGGTGGAGCGCTACAACGCCCGCGAGCTGGTCGGTTTCGATCAGTTCAAGCACGTGCAGCGGGTGCTGGCGGTGTTCCTGCAACGGCCAGCGGTGCAGCGTGGCCTGAAGATCCCTGGCTGACTACCGCGATGCACCGGCCGCTCCTGCAAGGGCATGTCCAGCCTGTCAGAACAGGTGACGCAGGAGCCAGTACAGGCTCCCGGCCAACAGCATCGCCGCCGGCAAGGTCAGCACCCAGGCCATCAGCATGTTGACCAGCGTGCGCTGCTGAATCCCCGAGCCGTTGGCCACCATGGTCCCGGCCACCCCTGAACTCAGCACATGGGTGGTCGACACCGGTAGCCCGAACATGTCCGCCGCGCCGATGGTGCACATCGCCACCAGTTCGGCCGAGGCGCCCTGGGCATAGCTGAGATGGCTCTTGCCGATCTTTTCGCCCACCGTCACCACGATGCGCCGCCAACCGACCATGGTCCCCAGCCCCAGCGCGATGGCCACGGCCACCTTCACCCACAGCGGGATGTAGCGGGTAGCGTCGTCCAGTTGGGTCTTGAACAGCTGCACATGGCTGCGGGTGTCGGCATCGAAGGCCACCAGCTGGTTTTTCTCGATCAGGCGGATGGCTTCGCTGGTCAGGTACATGTCGTTGCGCACGTTGGCCATGGCTTCGGCCGGTACGCGCTTGAGCGAGCCGTAGCCCTTGACCTGCTGGCCGATCATGCCGGTCAGTGCCGCCAGCGCCGGCACCAGTTGCGGGCTGGCCGCGGGCTGGGAAATGAAGGCGGTCAGCACCTGGCGCGGGTCGGCCGGGGGCGCCTGCGGGGCACTGCGTACCAGTGCCTGGCGGGTGACTTCGGCAATGGCAGAAAACTGCAGCGCCTGCTCATTGGGCATGGTCTTGTTCAGCGCGTAGGCCATGGGCAGGGTGCCCACCAGAATCAGCATGATCAGGCCCATGCCTTTCTGCCCGTCGTTGGAGCCATGGGCGAAGGACACCCCGGTACAGGTCAGGATCAGCACGCCGCGGATCCACCACGGCGGTGCTGTTTGCCCTTGTGGCGCCTGGTACAGCGCCTTGCGTTTGACCAGCGCGCGCAATGCCACCAGCAACAGCGCGGCGCAGGTAAAACCGATCAGCGGTGACAACAACAGGGCATAGCCGACCTTGCTGGCCTGGGCCCAGTCCACCCCGCTGGTACCGTCACGCCCGTGCATCAGCGCATTGGCCACGCCGACGCCGATGATCGAACCGATCAGGGTGTGTGAGGACGAGGCCGGCAGGCCGAGCCACCAGGTGCCGAGGTTCCAGATGATGGCCGCCAGCAGCAGGGCGAAGACCATGGCGAAGCCGGCATACGAGCCGACCTGCAGGATCAGCTCCACCGGCAACAGGGCGATGATGCCGAACGCGACCGCACCGCTGGAAAGCAGTACCCCAAGGAAGTTGCACAGCCCCGACCAGACCACGGCAACCGGTGCTGGCAGGGAGTGGGTGTAGATCACCGTGGCCACCGCGTTGGCGGTGTCATGGAAGCCATTGACGAACTCGAAGCCCAGGGCGATCAGCAGCGCCAGGCCCAGCAACAGGAATGGCGTGACTGTGGTGATCACCGTGCCGCTGGCACTGACATCCTGTTTCAGGCTCCAGGTGCTGTAGGCGAGCCCGGCCAGCAGCAGGCCGAAGAATAACATCAGGGTGGCGCGGCCTGGCTTGTGCGCCAGCTGCGGGCGGGCGTCGTGTTGGGCCAGTTGCGGCTGGCTGGCCAGTGACGGGGTAGCCATGGGGGCTCCGGTTGGCGTTGGCAAAGGTGCCGAAGCCCTTGAGCATAGAAACAATTCGCCGTCTGGCCGTGACCTCGATCAATGAATTATCTAGGCTCAAGACAGACGGTAAAGGCAGGGAAAACCGATGATTCGCTGCAAGCGTGTCTACGATGCGGTTGAGGACGATGACGGCCAGCGTGTGCTGGTCGACCGCCTGTGGCCGCGCAACAAGCGCAAGCAAGACCTGCAGGGGCAGTGGTTGCGCGAGGTGGCGCCATCAAATGATTTGCGCAAGGCGTTTCACCAGGGCGAGGTGGATTACGCCGCGTTCGTCCGCCTGTATCGGCAGGAACTGGCAGCGCATCCTGAGTACTGGTACCCGCTGTTGGACGTTGCGGCCAAGGGCAACCTGACGCTGCTGTATGCGGCCAAGGACAAGGGCCATAACAATGCACAAGTGTTGGCAGACTGGCTGGAGGAAGAAGCGGACCGGCAACAAGCGGTTAGTTCACCGGTGTGCTATCTGCAGTAGAGGACGAGGAGGGGAGCAAACCCAGCCACCGCGGCTACAACCGAATGAATATTCAGCCACGGTGAATGGCGCCCATGCTGCAATGTGAGGTTAAATGAAGTGCATGGCTAACAGCCCCGTGTCAGCCTCTGGCTTCGATGTTGGCGACGTGGAGCTCGATGTCCGGATAGCCCTCGCTTTCTTGGAACGTACAGTTCGCCACTGCCCCGACGGTATGGTCAGTACGGTAACGACAATTGAGGTTGCCCTTGGCGGCAACCTGGTAAGGATGGCCATCGTTGGCGTCAAATATTTCGGATTCGATACGATATGGCCCCTTCGGAAAAGGGTGGAATGCGCCTACTGGGATAGATCGAGGTATTTTAAAGGTTAGGGATATTCGGAGGTCTTGGTCATCATTTTGTATGTTAAAGGAAGCGCCGAAATACAAATACAACTCTTGATCTTCTTCTAAAAGAAATAAACCCCCGTCCGTGGCAGTAAACTCCCTGGCCGGTTGGCCAGCAATTGTATAAGTGCCGTTAGCGAGGGCTCCGGTTGTGTGGGATTCTTTGTCAAAGCGGTAGCGAGCGGCGGCCTTCATGATGCTGCTCCAGGTTGTTGGTGGGCTGCTGCGATTATGGTTAGTGAACACCGGGCATTTTTAAACTGGCAAAAATGATAGTTTTTGCCTCAGACAATGCTTGACCCTGCGAGCCTCGGCGGAGGGCTGACTATGCGCCTAGAGCTGACCCCTGCAAATGCCACCCACCTGGCATTCGCTCGCGATCTCACCCGTTGCGCCATGCTGCCCTATTACAGTCAATACAGCCTGCTGTGGCTTGAAGAAGCCTTCAATGAAGCCTGGAGTTGGCGCGAGCAGTGGTTGGTCAAAGGGGACGCAGCAGTGCTGGGCTACTGCAGCCTCAGCCAGGACCGCCAGGCCCTGTTCATCCGCGAACTGCACCTGCTTCCCGAGTATCGCCGGCAGGGCGTCGGCAGCTGGGTGCTGGAGGAGCTGGCGCTATGGGCCAGGCAGCGCCGCCTGCCACTGCTGCGCTTGATGGTGTTTCGCAGCAACCCGGCTCGCCAGCTGTACCGCCGGCATGGCTTTGTGGAGATGGGTGAGGACGAATGTTTCGTGCGCATGCAGCGTACAATCGACTGATAGCTCAATGATGGCTTGTCGTCGCCGGAACGCATCGGCATAGTGGCTTCCGGTAACAGGAGAACCACCATGAATGGAATCGGGCCGCGGTTGCGGGAAGAGCGGGAACGACTGGGCATGACCCAGCGTGTGTTTGGCGATATCGGCGGGGTCGAACCCAATGCCCAGGGCAAGTACGAGAGTGGCGGGCGCACACCGCGGCTCGATTACCTGGCGGCATTGGCGGCCAAGGGCGTGGATGCGTTGTATGTGCTCAGCGGCACGCGCACCCCGGCACCGCTGGCGGGGCTGAGTACGGATGAGGCGGGTTTGCTGGCGGCTTTCCGGCAGTTGTCATGCGACGATCAGGCGGTACTTTGGCACCTGATGACACGGTTGACCGACAACGCCAGGCCAGCCCAGGCAGCGCGACCGCCCAGCGCTGAACGTCAGGCGTTTCTGACAGAAGGAATGCGTTAGGCCCACCATGCAAAATTTTGTTAAGGTGGCGGGATCCAATCGCCCTGCTGACGAGGTGTGTGCTTGATTAGGGTCCTAGTGGTTGACGATCACGATCTGGTACGAACCGGTATTACCCGCATGCTGGCCGACATCGACGGCCTGCAGGTGGTGGGTGAGGGGGACTCGGGCGAGTCGGCGCTCAAGCTGGCCCGCGAGCTGAAGCCGGATGTGGTGCTGATGGACGTGAAAATGCCCGGCATCGGCGGCCTGGAGGCCACCCGCAAGTTGCTGCGCAGCCACCCGGACATCAAGGTCGTGGCCGTGACCGTCTGCGAGGAAGACCCGTTCCCCACGCGCCTGTTGCAGGCCGGCGCCGCCGGCTACCTGACCAAGGGCGCTGGCCTTGACGAAATGGTCCAGGCCATTCGCCTGGCCTTCGCCGGCCAGCGCTACATCAGCCCGCAGATCGCCCAGCAGCTGGCACTGAAACCCTTCCAGCCACAGGGCTCGCCGTTCGATGCCCTGTCGGAACGGGAAATCCAGATTGCGCTGATGATCGTCGGCTGCCAGAAAGTGCAGATCATCTCCGACAAGTTGTGCCTGTCGCCCAAGACCGTCAATACTTACCGGTATCGGATCTTTGAAAAACTCTCGGTCACCAGCGACGTCGAACTGACCTTGCTGGCCGTTCGCCACGGTATGGTCGACGCAAGCCTGTAGAACCTCATGTCCCAAGTTTTCGATGCCAGCGCTTTCCTGGCGACCTGCAGCGGTCGCCCGGGCGTCTACCGGATGTTCGATGGCGAAGCCCGCCTGCTTTACGTGGGCAAGGCCAAGAACCTCAAGAAGCGCCTGGCCAGCTACTTCCGCAAGACCGGCCTGGCGCCCAAGACCGCCGCGCTGGTGGCGCGCATCGCCCAGGTCGAAACCACCATCACCGCCAACGAAACCGAGGCGCTGCTGCTGGAGCAGAACCTGATCAAGGAATGTCGCCCGCCGTACAACATCCTGTTGCGCGACGACAAGTCCTACCCCTACGTGTTTCTTTCCGACGGTGAATTCCCACGCCTGGGCATTCACCGTGGGGCGAAGAAGGCCAAGGGCCGTTACTTTGGCCCGTACCCCAGCGCCGGCGCCATACGCGAGAGCCTCAGCCTGCTGCAAAAGGCCTTTTCCGTGCGCCAGTGCGAAGACAGCTACTACGCCAACCGCACCCGGCCGTGCCTGCAGTACCAGATCAAGCGCTGCAAAGGGCCGTGCACCGGGCTGGTGGGCGCCGAGGAATACGCCGAAGACGTGCGCCACTCGGTGATGTTCCTCGAAGGCCGCAGCCAGCAGCTGGGCAACGAGCTGAATGCCGAGATGGAAAAGGCCGCCATGGCCCTCGACTTCGAGAAAGCCGCCGAGCTGCGTGACCAGATCGCCCTGTTGCGCCGGGTCCAGGACCAGCAGTACATCGAAGGTGGCAGCGGCGACGTCGATGTCATCGCCGCCTTCGTCAACCCTGGCGGCGCCTGCGTGCACCTGATCAGCGTGCGTGGCGGGCGGGTGCTGGGCAGCAAGAACTTCTTCCCGCAGGTAGGCATCGAGGAAGAGGTGGCCGAAGTGATGGCCGCGTTCCTCGCCCAGTACTACCTGGGCAACGCCGAGCGCGAACTGCCCGGCGAGCTGATCGTCAACGTGGTACATGAAGATTTCGAGGCCATCAGCGAAGCCTTGCAGACCCTGCGTGGCCGCGAGCTGGCGATCAGCCACCGCGTGCGTGGCACTCGCGCCCGCTGGCAGCAGCTGGCGGTGACCAATGCCGAGCAGGCCCTCAATGCACGCCTGGCCAACCGCCAGCACATGGCCGCGCGTTTCGAAGCACTGGCCGAAGTGCTGGGCCTGGACGAAGTGCCGCAGCGCCTGGAGTGCTATGACATCAGCCATTCCAGCGGCGAGGCCACGGTGGCCAGCTGCGTGGTGTTCGGCCCGGAGGGCCCGCTGAAGTCCGACTACCGCCGTTTCAATATCGAAGGGGTCACCGCCGGCGACGACTACGCCGCCATGCACCAGGCGCTGACCCGCCGCTACGGGCGCATCCGCGACGGTGAGGGCAAGCTGCCCGACGTGCTGTTGGTGGACGGTGGCAAAGGCCAGCTGAACATGGCTCGCGACGTGATGCAGGAGCTGGGCTTCACCGACCTGACCCTGCTCGGCGTGGCCAAAGGCGTGACGCGCAAGGCCGGCTTCGAAACCCTGTACCTGAACGACGTGCACCACGAGTTCACCCTCAAGGGCGATTCGCCGGCATTGCACCTGATCCAGCAGATCCGCGACGAAGCGCACCGTTTTGCCATTACCGGCCACCGCGCCCGCCGTGGCAAGGCGCGGCGGGTGTCGAGCCTGGAAGATGTGGCCGGGGTAGGGCCCAAGCGTCGCCGCGACCTGCTGAAACATTTCGGCGGCCTGCAGGAACTCAACCGCGCCAGTGTCGACGAAATTGCCAAAGCCCCCGGCATCAGTAAAAAGCTTGCCGAGTCGATTTATGCCAGCCTGCATAGCGAGTAGAATGCCGGGCTCAACCTGCGGCCAGTCGTATCGATGAATATTCCAAACCTGCTCACCGTCCTGCGCGTCCTGCTCATCCCGATTTTCATCCTGCTGTTCTACATGCCGTACCACTGGAGCTACATGGCTGCCAGCAGCGTGTTCGCCGTCGCCGCCGCTACCGACTGGCTGGATGGCTACCTGGCGCGTCGCCTGCAGCAGAGCACGCCGTTCGGCGCCTTCCTCGACCCGGTGGCCGACAAGCTGATGGTGGCAGTGGCGCTGGTATTGCTGGTGCAGACCCACGCCAACTTCTGGCTGACCCTGCCGGCGGCAGTCATCATCGGCCGCGAGATCGTGGTTTCGGCACTGCGCGAATGGATGGCCGAACTGGGGGCGCGGGCGCAGGTGGCGGTGTCCAACCTGGGCAAGTGGAAGACTGCCGCGCAAATGCTGGCGCTGGTAATCCTGCTGGCCAACCCACCGGCAGTGACCTTCTGGGTCATCCTTGGCTATGCACTGCTGCTGGTGGCAGCGGGGCTGACGCTGTGGTCGATGGTGCACTACCTGCTGGCGGCCTGGCCGCACCTGCGCGAAGGCTCGGAGCAGAAATAAAAGTTTTTTTGAATCAAGGGGTTGACGCCGTTTTGGAAATCGCTAGAATGGCACCCATCACGACGCGGGAATAGCTCAGTTGGTAGAGCACGACCTTGCCAAGGTCGGGGTCGCGAGTTCGAGTCTCGTTTCCCGCTCCAAATTATGAGCTTCAGAGTCCAGTAGGGTTCTGTAGCTGTTAGAAACATGAGCCTCAGCAGGCTGTGTGAAAACACCCTGGAAGGCAATTCAACAAACGCCCCGACTTGTTCGGGGCGTTTGCTTTTGTGCTGGAAAAAGTTCTGGCAGCCATCCAGTGGCGTCATCTTTCCGAGGCAGTCACCGGTACCAGGGGTGACATCGCCCACTAGCCATACCTATTGAGCTTTTTCTCTCGCATACCAGGCCTGCTGCTGTCGCTCAGCCCAATACCTCGTCCTCGCCGCGTATTACCGCATCCTCTCACACCTGAAGAATAAATCTGCTGCATTCGGCATGCCCTGGATACGCGGAAGAGAATTGTATTCCATCTTAATTGACATCAATTATCATTCACGAATAAGATCCCGCGCACCCAATTCCAGTCGGTTCATACAAGGGAATTCGCATGCCGATGGACAATGTCGATGAGTTGCTGGCCCTGCTGCAAAGCGATGCCCAGGCCCAGCCAGACCCGCTCCGCAGGCGCGCCCATGACGGCCCGCAGCCGCTCTCGTTCGCCCAGCAACGCCTTTGGTTCCTGCAGCGGCTGGCACCGCTTTCCACCGCCTACAACCTTACCCGCGCTTTCCTGTTCAGCGGTGAGTTGAATGTGCAGGCCCTGCGTCAGGCGTTCTCCGCGCTGGTCGCACGGCACGCTGTGCTGCGTACCCGTTTCATCGAGATTGACGGCGAGCCGCGCCAGCAGATCCTGGCCGATGCCACCTTCGTCCTGCACCAGCGGTCGTTCCCGGACGTGGCCGAGGCCGCGCGACACGACCATCTGCAGGGTTTGTTGAGCATCGAGGACGGCACCGCCTTCGACCTGTCCCAGGCCCCCTTGCTCAAGGTCGAGCTGATCCGCTACGACGCAACCTGCCACGGGCTGTTGCTGAAGATGCACCATATCGTCAGCGATGCCTGGTCCAACCCGATCCTGGTGGCCGACCTGGCCAGCGCTTATGCCCAGGCGCTGCGTGGCGATACGCCGCAGCTGCCAGCGCTGCCGGTGCAGTACGTCGACTACGCACTGTGGCAGCGTGAACGCCTGGACGGCGCGCAATACCAGGCCGACCTCGACTACTGGAAGCAGTACCTGGGCACCCAGGTGCCGGTGCTCGAGCTGCCCACCGATTATCCTCGTCCGGCGCAGCCAGGGCTGCGCGGGCAACGCCTGCGCTGGCAACTGCCCGCCGCGCAGGCCGAGCAGGTCCAGGCCTTCTGCCGTGCCAACGGCAGCAGCGCCCTGGTGATTCTGCTGGCCGCCTGGCAGCTGCTGCTGGCGCGCTACAGCGGCCAGCCCAGCTTCGCCGTGGGCGTGCCCCACGGTGGGCGCAACCACGAAGCACTCGATGGCTTGCTGGGCTTTTTCGTCAATACCCTGGTCTACCGCGTCGATCTCGATCCGCACCTGAGCGGCCGCGCGCTGTGCGAGCGGCTGCGCCATGAGTCGCTCGATGCCTTGCAACACGCCGAGCCACCGTTCGAATTGTTGCTCGAACACCTCGACGTGCAGCGCGATGTCAGCCGTACCCCGGTGTTCCAGGCCATGTTCAACCTCAGCAGCGGGGCAGCGGTCAATTTCAGCCTGCCCGGCTTGTACATCGAGCGCGTCCTGCCCGCCCAGGACAGCGCCAAGTTCGACCTCACGCTGGATGTCGCGGTGCGCCCCGACGGGATCTTCTGCGAACTGGAATACAGCCTGGAGCTGTTCGCCCCGGCCACCATCGAGCGCTTCGCCAGCAGTTACGGCCTGCTGCTCGATGGCTTGATGGGCCAGCCCGACACGCCAGTGTGGCAACTGCCGCTGCTGGCACCGGCGCAGCGCCAGCACCAGTTGCAGCGCTGGAACGCCAGCGAACTGGCCTTGCAGCCAGGGCAGGACATGCTCGCGCTGTTCGAGCGCCAGGTGCTGGCCGCGCCGCAGCGCTGCGCCCTGATCTGTGGCGGGGAGGCCCTGAGCTACGCTGAGCTCGACGCCCGTGCCAACCGCCTGGCCCATTGGCTGCGGGCCAATGGCGTGGCTTGCGACGAGCGGGTAGGCATCTGCCTGGAGCGCGAAGCCGAGCTGCTGGTAGCGCTGCTGGCCGTGCACAAGGCGGGTGGCGCCTACCTGGCGATCGACCCCGGGCAACCGGCTGCGCGCAACAGCGATATCCTCGGCCAGGCCCGGCCACGGCTGGTGCTGACCCGCGCCAACCTGCAGCAGGTGCTCGGCAATGCCGGCCGGGTGGTGCTGCTGGAAACCCTGGACGACGCCCTGAGCCAACTGCCGCAGAGCCCCCTCGGCCTGCCGGTGCACCCGCGCCAGCTGGCCTACACCTTGTATACCTCGGGCTCCACCGGGCGCCCCAAGGGCGTCGACATCGAGCGCGAGGCGTTCGTCAATTTCCTCCATGGCATCCAGGCCCATGTGCAGCTGAGCGCCGCCGACCGGCTGCTGGCGGTGACCACCCTGGGCTTCGATATCGCCGGCCTGGAGCTGTTCCTGCCACTGGTCCACGGCGCCACCGTGGTGCTGGCAAGCCGCGCCGACAGCCAGGACCCGGCGGCATTGCTGGGGTTGATGGCGCGCCATGGCATCAATGTGATGCAGGCCACGCCCGCCACCTGGCAGATGCTGGTCGAACACGACTCGCCGGCCTGGGCCGGCCTGCGCCTGCTGTGCGGTGGCGAAGCGCTCAAGGCCGAGCTGGCCGAGCGCCTGCTGGCGCGCAAGGTGCAGCTGCTGAACGTCTACGGCCCGACCGAAACCACGGTGTGGTCGGCGGCGCACGCGGTCGAGCAGGTGACCAGCGCGGTGTTGCCGATTGGCCGGCCGCTGGCCAACAACCGCCTGTATGTGCTCGATGACTACCTCGAACCGCTGCCGGTGGGCGTGGCGGGCGACCTGTACATCGGTGGCGCTGGCGTGGCCCGTGGTTATGCCGATCGCCCCGAACTGACCGCCGCCGCCTTCGTGCCCAACCCGTTTGCCCAGGCCTCGGCGCCAGGGGCGCAGGCCGGCAGCCGGCTGTACCGCACCGGCGACCGTGCACGCTACCGCGCCGATGGCAGCCTGGAGTTCCTCGGGCGCAGCGACTTCCAGGTCAAGCTGCGCGGTTTCCGTATCGAACTGGGCGAGATCGAAAGCGCGCTGGCAGCCTTGCCTGGGGTCACCCAGGCCGTGGTCGCGTTGCGCCAGGCGGCGGCCGGCCAGGACTTGCTGGTGGCCTACCTGTGCCTGGGTGCCGGCACCTTCGACAGCCTCGCGGCACAGCAGCGCCTGCGCCTGCAACTGCCGGCCTACATGGTGCCGAGCGCGTTCGTGGTGCTGCAGCGCCTGCCGCTGAACGCCAACGGCAAGGTCGACCGCAAGGCGCTGCCCGAGCCGCAATGGGACGCCGCCGCTGCCTGCGACGAGGCGCCCCTGGCCGGCCCGTGGCAAGAAGGGCTGGCGCAGATCTGGCGCGAGGTGCTGGGGGTCTGGCCGATCGCCCCGCGTGCCGAGCTGTTCCGCCTGGGCGCGCAGTCGCTGCAACTGGTGCGGATCCAGGCGCGGATCCGCCAGCAGTTCGCCTGCGAAATCGCCCTGGCGCAGTTGTTCGCCAACCCGGTGCTGGCCGACATGGCAGGGTTGATCGAGCAGGCCTGCAGCACGCCGGTCGTCGATGAGCTGGCCGAGATCGAAAAACTGTTGCTCGCCTTCGAGTAAGCCATTTGCGCCGCTAAACAGGCCACCCCGAGGATTTCGCATGCCTTTGTTTCTATCCCTGCTCAAGCGTCACCGTGGCCTGCTCGGCCTGGGCCTGCTGGCCAGCCTGGTCAGCGCGGCGGCCGGTATCGGCCTGATCAACGAGATCAACCGCTTGATCGCCGGCAGCGTCAGCATGACCCCAGCCCTGGGGGCGATGTTCGTCGGCCTGCTGGTCGTGCTGTTCGGCTTCGGTTTCGGCGCCCAGGCGCTGCTGACGGCACTGGGCCACCGGGTGGTCTACGAACTGCGCCTGCAGATGGTCAAGCGCCTGCTCGACACCTCCATCGAACAACTGGAAAAGATCGGTGAAGCCAGCCTCTATGCGACCCTGAGCAAGGACATCGTCAGCATCGGCCAGGCCTTCAACCGCATGCCGTTCGTGTTCTACAACCTGCTGCTGATGCTCGGTGGCTGCCTGTACATGGCCTGGCTGTCCTGGCAGTTGCTGCTGATCTGCGTGGTCGGCCTGGGCCTGGGCACCTGGCTGGCGCACGGCTGGTTCGCCCGCATGCGCCAGTTGATGCTGCGCGTGCGGGAAACCGACGATCGCCTGTATGCCGCCTACCAGGGCGCCATCGAAGGGCGTTTCGAACTGGCCCTCAATGCCCGGCGCAAGGAGCGCTTCTATGCCCTCGACCTGCAGCCGGCTGCCGAATATGCGCGGCGCAACGAGGTCCATGCCGACCGCTACTGGACCTTGAGCCTGAACTGGACCGTGGCGCTGATCCTGGCCCTGGCCGGCGGGCTGTTCGCCGCTGGCGCCTGGCTGGGGGTGGGCAATGGCGTGATCGCCGCCTTCGTGCTGGTGCTGATGTTCCTGCGCATGCCGCTCAACGACCTGATCGGCAGCCTGCCGACGCTGGTGGCGGGCAATGTGTCGCTGGCCAAGATCCACACCCTGGCCTTCGCCGACGAGCGCAGCGGGTTGATGGCCGACAGCGGCCAGCCCGACCCCAGCCAACCGCTGCTCGAACTGCAGGCGCTGAGCTATGACTACCCGGCGCAGGGCGATGACTACGGCTTCCGTCTGGGGCCGGTGAACCTCAGCGTCGCCAAGGGCGAAATCCTGTTCATCGTCGGCGGCAACGGCAGCGGCAAGTCGACCCTGGCCAAGCTGCTCACCGGCCTCTACGAACCCAGTGCCGGCGCGCTCAAGCTGCACGGCGTCGCCATCACCCCGGCACTGCGCGACTGGTACCGGACGCATTTCTCCACGGTGTTCTCCAGCTTCTACCTGTTCGAACGCCTGGTCGGCCCGCAGGGCGACTTCGACCCGCAGCTGGCCCAGGCCTGGCTGGAGCGCCTGCGCATGCAGCGCAAGGTCACCATCGATGCGCAGGGCGGGTTGTCTACCACCCGCTTGTCGCAAGGCCAGCGCAAGCGCCTGGCGCTGCTGGTGGCACTGGTCGAGGAGCGGCCGATCCTGTTGCTCGACGAGTGGGCCGCCGACCAGGACCCGGGCTTCCGCGCGTTCTTCTACCGCGAGCTGCTGCCCGAGCTCAAGGCCCAGGGCAAGACCATCATCGCCATCAGCCACGACGACCACTATTTCTCGGTTGCCGACCGGGTGCTCAAGTGCGACGGCGGCCAGCTCTATCCCTACGAGCATGGTGCGATCAGCACGGCGCCAACCGCTTCTTCCGTTCTGCCCGCGTCGGTGTAGCCGACGCAAAACACCTCACACCACATAAAAACAATGGCCCCAAAAGGCCACGCATAGGAGTTCGCGGTATGTGTCAAGTTGAAAAGGGCCGCCAGCCGAGCAAGACGGGGAGCTGGCTGCTGGCCCCGCTGGTGAGCAGCAGTGTGCTGCTTGCGCCGATGGCCTGGGCCGAGGAAAGCACCGAGGAGCAGGTGCCACCGTCTTCGATCACCTTGCCGGAGCAGACCATCGTCGGCATGCAGACCGAAGCACCGACGGTGTCGGTGGGCACCAAGGTACCGCTGCGCCTGAAGGAAGTGCCGCAAACCATCAACGTCATCGGCCAGGAACGCATCCAGAAGCAGAACCTCTATACCCTCGAAGATGCCTTGGGCAAAGTTGGTGGTGTGACCGTGCAGCGCATCGACGCCAGCCGCCTGAGCTTCTTCGCCCGTGGCTTCGAGATCACCTCGCTGCAGTTGGACGGCACGCCGACCACCATGGACAACCGGATCTTCCTGTCCCCGGACCTGACCATGTACGACCGCGTCGAAGTGCTCAAGGGGCCGGCCGGCAGCCTGACCGGCGCGGGCGGCCCCGGCGGCAGCATCAACCTGGTGCGCAAGCGGCCAATGGCCGACCCAGCGGTATCGGCCGAAATCAGCGCCGGCTCCTGGGATGCCTACCGCGGCATGATCGATGTCACCGGCCCGCTGACCGAAACCGGCAACATCCGCGGGCGCCTGGTGCTCAGCGAGAACAAGACGGCATTCCCCTACGACGGCAGCGGCAAGCGCGAGACCAACCAGGCCTACGGCATCGTCGATATCGACCTGACCCCGGACACGGTCTGGACCCTCGGTGCCAGCAACCAGAACACCGACATCCGTGGCGCCCAGCGTTCATTGCCGGCGTTCCGCTACACCAACAGCGCCGGCGAAGCGGCCATGTCGCTGCCGGATGTGTCGCGCAAGAACTTCTACGGGGCCAACTGGAACCGCGACTATTTCTGGAGCGCCTCGGTGTTCACCGAACTCGAGCACCAGCTTGGTGGCGGCTGGAAGACCAAGCTGTCGGTGCGCCATGCCGACAACAACTACGACCTGACCCAGGCCTACGCGCGCAACGGCGGGGGGATCGACCCGGCCGACAACCTGGTGTCGATGAACTCGATCATGTTCGACTACCGCGAAAAACAGGACGAAGTGGACCTGTACGCCGACGGCCCGTTCAGCCTGTTCGGCCGCGAGCACAAGCTGCTGCTGGGGACCAACTATTCGCGTTCGGAGTTCTCCTCCAACGGCGGTTACTATTCCAGCTATCTCGGCGATGTCGACTTGTACGACCCGCAGGCGAACTTCCCCTACCCAGCGTTCCCCGACTCCGATCGCCTGCCCACCAACGTCGCCAACAGCCGCACCAAGGCGGTGTACGGTAACCTGCGCCTGAGCCTCGCCGAGCCGTTGACCCTGGTCCTGGGCGGGCGCGTCACCTGGCTCGACATGCACCGCAGCCAGCACCAGCCCGAGGCCGGTTCGCCATCGGAAAAAAGCAGCCAGAGCGAGTCGCAGAAGTTCACCCCGTTCTACGGGCTGATCTACCAGCTGAACGACACCTACTCGCTGTATGCCAACTACGCCGAGGTGTTCAACCCGCAGCCGGTCAGCAACCTGGACATCAACAACAACATCCTCGAGCCGATCGAGGGCAAGCAGCACGAGCTGGGAATCAAGGGTGAGTTCCTCGACGGTGCGGTGAACGCCTCGTTGGCGGCGTTCCAGATCGAGGAAGAGAACCGTGCCATTCCCGACATGAACGACCCGTCGTCGCGGGCCGTGGTGGCCGGTGGCAAGGCCCGCACCCGCGGCTACGAGCTGGAAGTCAGCGGCCAGATGACCCCGGACTGGTTCCTCACCGCCAACTTCACCCACACCTACAAGCGCTACGACAGCCCCAACGAGCAGCTGCAGACCTACCTGCCGAAGAACATGCTGCGCGTCTGGACCCTCTACAAGCTGCCGGGCGAGTTCGAGAAGTGGAGCGTGCAGGGTGGAGTGAGCGTGGTCAGCGAAACCTACAACAAGCTCAACGTGCCGAGCATCGACATGCACGGCACCAAGCTGCAGCAGAGTGGCTACGCCCTGTACGATGCCGGTATCGGTTACCAGATCAACGAGAACCTGTCGGCCGACCTGCTCGGTACCAACCTGGCCAACAAGAAGTACTACCAGCGCATCAACACCTTCCAGGACGGCAACATCTTCGGCGACCCGCGCGCAGTGTCGTTCACCCTGCGTGCCAAGTTCTGAGGCGTGACAGCGGCGTGACCTGGCGGCATGCTGCGCCCTGGTCGCGCTGCACCTGATGCCGAACAAGGAGGCCCGGTTGAAACGACCCGTATCCAACACGGCCGCCAGGCGCGGCCGACAGCGTGCGCTATGGCTGCTGCTGGCCATGCTGCTGGCCTACCTGTTCACCTGGGCGCTCAGCGCCCAGCTCGCGTTGGCGCTGGCCTGGCTGGGGCAGGCGCGCAGCGAGGCGGTGCTGAGCAGTTCGCTCGCGGCCTTCGTGTCGTACCCGGCGCTGGTGCTGTGGCTGCTGTGCGCGCGCCGTGCCCGGCGTAACGCGCTGTGGCTGACCACCATCGCCTTGGCGCTGCTGGCCGTGCAGCGCCTGCTGGTGGAGGCGGGCTGATGTTCGACAGTGTTCGCCAGGCCATGCTGTGGGCACACCGGGTGCTCGGCGTGGGCTTTTCCGGGCTGCTGCTGATTGCCTTCTTCATGGGCAGCCTGGCGTTGTATGACCGTGAACTGGACAGTTGGATGCTGCCAGCGCTGCGCGTGGCGCCGGCCACCACGCCGTTGTCGCTGGACCGCCAGGTGCTGCCCCAGGTGGCCAGCCTGAGCGACGGCAAGGCACTGTTGCAGTGGTATGTCGAATTGCCCGATGCCCGCCGCCCGCTGGTGCGCTTCCAGGCCTGGAGTGTCGACCGCGAGGGCTTCAGCCGCTTTCTGCTGCCAGACGGGCAGGGCGCGCTGGAGGTGGCCGGCAGCCGTGGCGGCGACTTCTTCTACCGTTTGCACTACACCCTGAACCTCCAGGCCTGGAACCTCGGTACCCGGCTGCTGGGGCTGGCCGCCATGGTCGGGCTGATCGCCCTGATCGCCGGGCTGTGCATCCATGCGCGGCTGTTCCAGGACCTGTTCACCCTGCGCGCCAACAAAGCCCCCCGGCGCCTGCTCGACCTGCACAACCTCACCGGTGTGCTGGCCTTGCCGTTTCATGCGCTGATCCTGCTGAGTGGCCTGCTGATTTTGTTTCCGCTGTATCTGCCGTCGGCCATCGAGGCGCTGTACCCCGGCCAGGCCGGGCAGTTCGCGGTACACGCCGACGCTGGCTACAGTCGCCCGGCGACCGGCACCCCGGGGCCGCTGGCCTCGCTCGATGGCATGCTGACCCAGGCCCGCCAACAGTGGGGCGGGGGCGCACCGGCATTTGTCAGGGTGTGGCATCCCGGCGACGCCAACGCCTATGTCGAGATCAGCCGCAGCGTGGCCGACCGCCTGAGTGTGGACGGGCAAACCCTGTACTTCGATGGTGCCAGCGCACGCTTGCTGCATGCCGCGCGCCTGCCCGCCGCGGCGGCGACCCTCGATGTACTGGCTGGCCTGCATGTGGCGCATTTCCATCAACCGGCGCTGCGCGCGTTGTACTTTTTCGCCGGCCTCAGTGGTTGCGTGATGCTTGCCAGCGGCTTGCTGTACTGGTTGGCCAAGCGCCGCCTGCAGCAGCCCGGCCGGGAATGGGGCTCGCTGGTGATGACCCTGCTGTGCAGCGTACTGATCACCGGCATGCCGCTGGCCACGCTGGGCATGCTGCTGGCCAACCGTTGCTTGCCCTCCGGCCTGGCTGGGCGCGCCGACTGGGAAGTGCAGGTATTCTTCGGCGTCTGGCTATTGGCTGGCGTGCACGCCTGGTGGGCGATCGGCCGCTGCGCGCATGCTCGTGCCCCGTGGGCCAGCCAGTGCCTGGCGATCGCTGCCCTGGCGTTGCTGGCGGTGCTGGCCAATGCCTGGAGCACTGGTGATCATCTGCTGCGCGCGCTTGGCCAGGGCCTGTGGGCGGTAGCCGGGGTCGACCTGGTATTGCTGGCCTGCGCGGTGCTGGCTGGCTGCCTGGGCTGGCGCTTGCGACGACGCGCGGTGTTGGTGCATCGGTTGGCGGAGGTCAAGGATGCTTGAAGGGCTGCTCAGCGTAGCAGTGCTGGGTTTGCAACTGCTGGGGCTGTCGGCCCTGGCCCTGAGCCAGGCGCAGCATTGGCAGGGGGTAATGCAGCCACGGCGGTATCCCGGCACGCGAGGCTTGCGGCTGGCGGCGCTGCTGCTATCGGCGCTGGCCCTGTTGGTGAGCATGGGGGACCTGGGGCTGGCCATGGGGGCGCTGTTCTGGGTACTTGCGTTGCTGCCGTGTGGCCTGGCTGTGGCCCTGCTGCTGTACTGGCTGCGCGCCTGAAATTGGGTTTTTTGCCCAACGTCAGGGATGTAGGAGCGGATTTATCCGCGATCACCGGCAAGGCCGGTGCCATCCACCGCGTTGCCTGCATCGCGGATAAATCCGCTCCTACACGCGTGTGAACAGCGCCGGCCTCGGGTTTACGCGGTATCTGTAGGAGCGGCTTCAGCCGCGATCACCGGCAAGGCCGGTGCCATCACGCGTCGCCTGCATCGCGGATAAATCCGCTCCTACACGCGTGTGAACAGCGCCGGCCTCGGATTTAGGCGGTATCTGTAGGAGCGGCTTCAGCCGCGATCACCGGCAAGGCCGGTGCCATCCACCGCGTTGCCTGCATCGCGGATAAATCCGCTCCAACACGCGTGTGAACAGCGCCGGCCTCGGGTTTACACGGTATCTGTAGGAGCGGCTTCAGCCGCGATCACCGGCAAGGCCGGTGCCATCCACCGCGTTGTCTGCATCGCGGATAAATCCGCTCCTACACGCGTGTGAACAGCGCCGGCCTCGGGTTTACGCGGTATCTGTAGGAGCGGCTTCAGCCGCGATCACCGGCAAGGCCGGTGCCATCCACCGCGTTGCCTGCATCGCGGATAAATCCGCTCCTACACGCGTGTGAACAGCGCCGGCCTCGGGTTTACGCGGTATCTGTAGGAGCGGCTTCAGCCGCGATCACCGGCAAGGCCGGTGCCATCCACCGCGTTGCCTGCATCGCGGATAAATCCGCTCTTACACGCGTGTGAATAGCGCCGGCCTCGGATTTAGGCGGTATCTGTAGGAGCGGCTTCAGCCGCGATCACCGGCACGGCCGGTGCCATCCACCGCGTTGCCTGCATCGCGGATAAATCCGCTCTTACACGCGTGTGAATAGCGCCGGCCTCGGATTTAGGCGGTATCTGTAGGAGCGGCTTCAGCCGCGATCACCGGCACGGCCGGTGCCATCCACCGCGTTGCCTGCATCGCGGATAAATCCGCTCCTACACATGTGAACCGCGCCGGCTTCAGCCGACGCCGGACCTGTAGGCGCGGATTTATCCGCGATCACCTACGGGGACAGTGCCCCGCAGCTGCTCGTCAGGCGTGGCTGTAGCGGCTCAGCACGTTCAGCAAATCACCCAGTTGCGGGTTGAGAAACACCAGGCTGGCGGGTACCTGGGTCCCCCACATCTGCTGTACCCGCGCGCACAGCAGCACGGCCTTGAGCGAGCTGCCGCCCACCTCGAAGAACTGCGCCTGTTCATCCAGCGTCGCGAGCTCCAGCACCTCGCACAACAATGCTGCCAACTGTTCGCGGGCCGCCGGACGCTGCCCGGTCTGAGCCAGCGGCTGTGGCTGCAGGCGCTGCACCAGCGCCTCGAACGAAGCCGCCGGCTGGCCGGGCAGGGCTTCGAGCAGGGCCCGCAGGTCTTCGCCCAACGCCTCGATACTGGCCGGCAGGAACAGATCGGTGGCGTAGGTGAAGGTCGCGATCAGCCCCTCTTCGCGTTCGCTGACATCCAGCATCAGGTCGAACAAGGTGCTGCACTTGCCGTGCTCTTGCTGCAACGGTTCGATGCTCAGATTGCCAAACGCCGAAGAGCGCAGGTTACGCTCCTGGTGCAGGTCGAACATCACCTGAATCAGCGGCACGGCGTGTTGCTGGGCGCCTGGCAGGGCCTGCAGCAATTGCTCGAACGGCAGGTCCTGGTTGGCATGGGCATGCAGCAGGTTGTCGCGCACCTGGTGCAGCACGCTGTCGAAATGCGGGTTGCCCGAGAGGTCGGTGCGCAGCGCCAGGGTGTTGACGAAGAAGCCCACCAGCCCCTCCAGCGCCTGGTGATGGCGGTTGGCGATGGGGATGCCGATGCGAATTGCCGACTGCCGGCTGTGGCCAGCCAGCAACACGTTGAACGCCGCCAACAAGGTCATGAACAGCGTGCAGCCATGTTCGCGGCTGTAGGCGTGCAGGGCCTGGGTCAGCTGCGGGCCGAGCACCAGGCTGTGCTCGGCGCCGCGATGGCTGGGCAGGGCCGGGCGCGGCAGCATGCACGGCAACTGCAGCAGGCTGCGGTCCTGGCCCAGGTGGCGTAGCCAGAAGTCCAGCTGCGGCTTGAGTACCGTCGGGGTCAGCTCGCGGCGCTGCCATTGGGCGAAGTCGGCGTACTGCAACTGCGGCTCGGCCAGCGGCGAGGGCTGGCCGTTGCTGAAGGCGCTGTACAGCGCGACCAGCTCGCGGGTGAACACGCGCATCGACCAGCCATCGAACACGATATGGTGCAGGGTCAGCCACAGCACATGCTCATCGGCGGCCAGGCGTATCAGCCCAGCGCACAGCAGCGGCCCCTGCTCCAGATCGAAGCGCTGCGCGGCCTTGGCCTTGAGTTCCTGGTGCAGGCGCAGGTCGCGCTGCGGGGCAGGCAAACGACTCAGGTCGACCAGGCCCAGGGTGAAGGCTTCGGCGGGTTGCACCTGCTGCACCGGCACGGCACCGTCCAGCACGAAGGTGGTGCGCAGGCTTTCGTGACGCTGCAGCAGCACGCTGAAGCTGCGCTCCAGGGCCGGCAGGTCGAGCGCGCCGCGCAGGCGTACCGCCTCGGGAACGTTGTAGGTGGTGCTGCCAGGATGCAGGCGGTCGAACAGCCACAGGCGCTCCTGGGCAAAGGACAGGCGCAAAGGCGCCTGGCGCGGCTGTGCACTGATCGGCGGCAGCGTCGATGCTTCGGCCTTGGGCAAGGCCTGCTCGGCGAACGCGCCCAGGGTGGAATGCTGGAACAGCGCCCGCACCGGCACCTCGATGCCCAGGCTGCTGCGCAGGCGCGAGACCAGCCGGGTGGCGGTCAGCGAGTGGCCACCGAGTTCGAAGAAGTTGTCGTCCAGGCCCACCTGTGCGACTCCCAGTACCTCGGCCCACAGCGCCGCCAGCGAGGCTTCGTGCTCGTTGCGCGGTGCGCGGTAGCTGGCCCGGCGCTCACGCACCGGTGCCGGCAGGGCCTTGCGGTCGAGCTTGCCGTTCGGGGTCAGCGGCAAGGCGCCGAGCATCACGTAGGTGTTCGGCACCATGTGCTCGGGCATCTGCAGGCCCAGGTGCGCCTGCAGGGCGATGGCCCCGGGGCAGGCATCGCGGGCGACCACATAGGCGACCAGTTCCGTGTCGCCGGCATCGTTGGCGCGGGCGACTACCGCCGCCTCGCGCACCCCGGGGTGGCTGAGCAGGCGTGCTTCGATCTCGCCCAGCTCGATACGGAAACCGCGAATCTTGACCTGGTCGTCGAGGCGGCCGAGGAACTCGATGTCGCCCTGGGCGTTGACCCGGCCGAGGTCACCGCTGCGGTACAGCAGGCCAGCGCCAGGGTTCAGCGGGTTGTGCAGGAAGCGCTCGGCAGTGAGGTCCGGACGGCCCAGGTAACCCTGGGTGATGCCGGCGCCGCTGAGGTAGATCTCGCCAATCACCCCGGCAGCCACCGGGCGCAGGTGGCTGTCGAGCACCTGCACCTGCATGTTGGCGATCGCCTTGCCGATCGGCAGCACGCCGTGCTCGTCGCCACGGGCGCGGTAATAGCTGCACCACACGGTGCCCTCGGTCGGGCCGTACTCGTTGTACAGCTGCGCCTGCTTGCATTGCTGCTTATGCCGGCGGGCCAGGTTGGCCGGGCAGGCTTCGCCGGCGACGATGGCGCAGCGCAGGCTGCCCAGGTGCTCGGCGCCCTGTTCCAGCACCTGCGCGTACAGCGAAGGCAGCATCAGCGTGTGGCTGACCTGCCGGGCGGCGATCAGCCGGCCCAGGGCCAGGGCGTCCTGCACCTGGTCATCCTGCGGCAGGCACAGCTGCCCACCCTGGGCCAGGGTCCAGAACAGCCCGGCCACCGAACTGTCGAACGCCAGCCCCGAGACCAGCAGAAAGGCCTGCAGCGGCTCCGGGTAGGCGAGCAGGCGCGCCGAGGTGGAATGCACGGCGTTGCGGTGCGACACCATCACGCCCTTGGGGCGGCCGGTAGAGCCGGAGGTGAAGATCAGGTAGGCCAGGCTGTCGCCATCGGTCAGTGGTGCCGGGCGCTGGGTGGGCAGCTCGTGCTCGGCCAGGCGGTCGAGCCACAGGGTGCGGTAGTCGCCCTGGGGCAGGCGGCTCTCCAGGCTGCTCAGGCTCAGCAGCAGCGCGGCGCGGGTCTGCTCGAGCATGTCGCTGAGGCGCTCGGCCGGGTAGCTCGGGTCCAGCGGCAGGTAGGCGCCACCGGCCTTGAGGATGCCGAGGATGCCGACGATTGCCTCCAGGCTGCGGCCGATGAACAGGCCGACGGCCTGGCCGGGTACCAGGCCTGCCTGGCGCAGCTGGTGCGCCAGCTGGTTGGCCCGGGCCTCCAGCGCCTGATAGGTAAGTTGTGCCTCGCCGTGGCTGACCGCGATGGCGTCTGGCCGTGCCGCGACCTGTTGCTCGAACAACTGGTGCAGCAGGGTCGGCGCTGGCTGCTGCACCTCGGTGTGGTTCAGTGCTGCCAGCCAGGCCTGGTGAGCGTCACTGATGCCCGAAGCCTCGCCCAGCGCTTGCTGGCTGGCAGCGCTGGCCTGCCGGCACAGGGTGAGGAACTGGTCGAGCAACAGCCCGGCCGCGTCGGCGTCCAGGCGCGCGGCATCGTAGTGCAGCTGGAAGCTGAAGCCCTCGGGCTGCTCGAGCACTTCCAGCAGCAGGCTGTGGGCGCAGGCTTCACCGTGCAGCGCCAGTACCGGCCAGGCCGAGGCCAGTGGCCGGCGCAGGCGGAAGCCGAAGGGCGTGTCCTGGGCCTGGGCCGGCCACTCTTCCTGCCAGGTGCGAGCCTGTTCCAGCAATTGCGCGAAGGCCGGCAGGGCGTTGTCCAGGGTGGCCTGGTCGTCCGGCTCCAGGCGCAGCGGCAGGCGCTTGGCATAGGGCCCGAAGGCGCCCGCCGTGGCGCTGTTGCGGCCATCGTCGGCCCAGCCCAGCAACACCTGCGGCTGCCCCAGGTGGCGCTTGAGCAGTAGCGCCCAGCAGTAGCCGAACAACGCCTCAGGCGTGGCAGCGAGCCCGGCCAGGGCGCTGCCGATCAGGTCCTGGAAGGCGGCGTCCGGTGTGTGTGCAAGGCTGGCTGGCTGCGCCGATGCGGTGGCCTCGGCGCGTTGGAACGGGTGCAGGGTCAGGTACTGGTCGGCGGCTTGCTGGCGCTGCCAGAAGGCGCGCCCGGCATCGCTGTCGCTGCTGCCCAGGTGCTCGAACTGCCATTCGGCGAAGTCGGCGAACTGCACCGCTTCCTCGTCTGCAGGCTGACCCTGGTACGCCGCCTGCCAGGCGTCGAGCAGCAGTTGCAAGGTGGTGTAGTCGGCGTTGGCGGCTGGCACGGCCAGGCAGGCACGCAGCGGTGTGGTACGGATTACCGCCACTGCCAGGCTGGCCTGGCCCAGTGCCTCTTTCAACAAACCGTGCAGCGCCGCCTGCGACGGCTGGTCGGCGATTTCACGCCAGTCGATGTGCAGCTGTTCGGCGATCACCTGTACCGGCTGTTGCATGCCGGGGCTGGCCAGCAGCCGCGTGCGCAGGATCTCGTGCTGCTCCAGTACTTGCGCCAGGCTACTGCGCAAGCGCGCCAGGTCAGTGCCGTCAGGGACGGCGAAGGTCAGGTACAGGGCGTCGTCGCGCCCGTTGGCACGGGACCAGTGGGCATTTTGTTGCAGGGCAGGGCGGAAGCCCTCGATGGCGATGCTGGACATGTGTGAAAACCTTGAATGGTGGGCAGGGAAACCGTGAACCAGGCGCGCGCGTCAGGGCTTGAGCGCCACCTCCGTGCTGTTCAGGGCCTCGGCCATCGACACCAGGATGCGTCGCGGGCTGTCGTATTCGTTGCGGGCATGCACCGAGAGCATGTTGTCCAGCAGCAGCACGTCGCCGTGGCGCCAGGGGAACTCGGTCATGTGCTGCAGGTAGATGCCGCGCAGGTGTTCCAGCACCTGCGGCTCGATCGGGCTGCCGTCGCCGTAGAAGGTGTTCTGCGGCAGGTCGTCATCGGCGAAGTCGGCCTCCAGGGCGTCGCGCACGCTGGGCGGCAGGGTGCTGACGTGGAAGAACGTGGCGTGGTTGAACCACAGCGTCTCGCCGCTGCGCGGGTGGCGTACCAGCGCCGGGCCGACCTGGCGGGTGCGCAGGCGGCCGTCGGCCTTCCATTCGGTGTGGATGCCGACGCTGGCGCAGTAGGCATCGACCTGGGCGCGGTCGTCGGTCTGGAACACGGTTTGCCAGGGCAGGCCAAAACCATCGCCATAGTTGCGCACGTACATGATGCCCAGGCGGGCGAAGCGTTCGCGCACCTCGGGGTCGATGGCGCGGGTGATTGCCCGGGTGTCGCCGATCGGCGTTTCGCCGCGTGCCAGCGGGGCGATGTCGCACCAGAGGAAGATCTTCAGCGGGAACACCGGCGAGTAGGAATGCTCGTTGTGCGGGAAGATCCGCTGGTCCTTGGGGTAGTCGGTGGAGGTGTAGATGTTCAGGCGCGGGTCCACCTGGGTGCGCGGCGAGGCGCGGAACTTGTACTCCAGTGCGCCGCCGGACAACGCGCTGATGCAGTCGTCGAACGCCTGCGCGCTGGCCACCGGGAAGCCGCGGAACAGCAGCGCGCCGTGCTCGAGCAACTTGCGCTCGATCAGCTCGCGGTTGGCCTCGGCCCAGGCGACCAGGCTGACGCCGGGGCTGGCCGGTTCGCACACGGCGGTGTAGGCGCTGCCCGGGTTGAGCGGCGTGAAGCGGACCAGGGAATCCTCGTCCACACGGATTGGTTTGCGGCGCATGCCGCCCAGCTTGGCAATCGCGGGGCCGTTCATGTGTTATCCCTCCATAGAGTCGATGGTGATGCGGCTGCGGCGACGGCTGCCACCCAGGCGGGCCAGGCTCCGTTCGCTACGCGCGCTCAAGTGCTGCATGCGTTGTTCCTGCAGCTGCGCGCGCAGCGGCTGGAGCAGCGCTTCCACCGGCAGCTCGGGGGCCATCACCAGCTGTTCGAGCAGGCGCGTGAAGGCGCTGGCGAAGGCCTCGGCCGCGTGCTCGTCGAGCAGGTCGGTGTTGTATTTCAGGGTGCAGGCCAGGCCAGCCGGGTGCTCTTCCACGCTCAGGTGCAGGTCCAGCTGCGACTGGCCATGCTCGATGCGTTCGGGCAGCACCTTCAGGCCCGGCAATTCCAGGGTGCTGTCGGGTTGGTTCTGCAGCACCAGCTTGGCCTGGAACAGCGGGTTGTAGGCCAGGCTGCGGGCAGGGTTGAGTGCTTCGACCAGGCTGCTGAAAGGCAACGCCTGGTGGCTGAAGGCTTCCAGCACCTGTGGCCGCAGGCGTTGCAGCAGGGCGTTGAAGCTGGGGTTGCCGCCGACGTCGCCGCGCAACGCCAGCTGGTTGATGAAGAAGCCCACCAGGCCCTCGGTCTCGCTGCGTTCGCGGTTGGCCACGTCGGTACCGATCACCGCCTGGGTACGCCCGCTGTGCAGGTACAGGTTCAGTTGCAGCACACCCAGCAACCCCATGAACAAGGTGGCACCATGGCTCAGGCACAGCTGCCTGAGGGCCTGGGCCGGGGCCGCATCGACCTGGAACGCTAGCCGTGCGCCCTGGCCGCCGAGCACCTCGGGGCGTGGCCGGTAGCTGAACAGTTCGAGCGGCGCCAGCGGCTCGCCCAGGGCCTGGCGCCAGTAGTCCAGGTGGCGCTGGCAGGTCGCGGCGTCGAGCTGCTGGCGCTGCCAGGCGGCATAGTCGCTGTACTGCACCGGCAGCGCGGGTAGCGCGGCGCTGGCGCCGTGCAGCGCGGCGCGGTAGAGCTGGCCGAGTTCGCGCACCAGCACACCCATCGACCAGCCATCGGAGACGATGTGGTGCATCACCAGCAACAGCAGGTGCTGCTCATCGTCCAGGCGCACCAGGTGCAGGCGCAGCAGCGGGGCCTGGCGCAGGTCGATCGGGCGGGTCGCCAGCTCCACCAGCAGGCCTCGGGCGCTGGCCTCGCGCTCGGTTTCCGGCAGCAGGCCGAGGTCGTGCCAGTCCAGCGGCAGTTCGAGGCTGTCCTGCACCTTTACATACAGCGTGCCGTCGTCTTCGTGGAAGCTGCTGCGCAGCGCCTCGTGGCGCTGGCTGAGCGCCTGGAATGCCTGGCGCAAGGCGGCCAGGTCGAGGCGTCCGAGCAGGCGCGCAGCGCTGGGGATGTGGTAGGCCGCGCTGCCCGGTTGCAACGCCTGCACCAGCCACATGCCCTGCTGGGCATGGGACAGCACGCGGCGGCCATCGCTCGGCAGCGCGGCGACGCCGATGGCTGCCTGGCGGTCGGCACTGGCGTTGTCCAGCAGGATGGCCAGTTGGGCGATGGTCGGCGCCTCGAACAGGCTGCGCAGGGGCAGTTCCAGTTTCAGCACCTGGCGGATACGGGCCACCAGTTGCGCGGCCAGCAGCGAGTGGCCGCCGATGGCGAAGAAGTTGTCGTCCATGGCGATCGCCTGCTCGCCCAGCACTTCCTGCCACAGGGCCAGCAGCTGCTGCTCGCGCTCGCTCTGCGCGGCGCGCTGGTTGCTGCCCTGGGCGCTGTAGTCCGGCACCGGCAGGGCGGCGCGGTCGAGCTTGCCGCCGGGGGTCATGGGCATCTGTGCCAGGTTCACGAACGCCGCGGGGATCATGTAGTCCGGCAGCTGTGCGGCCAGGTGCTGGCGCAAGTCGCTGGCATCCACGGGGTGATCGTGGAACACCAGATAGGCCACCAGGCGGCGATCGCCTGGGCGGTCCTCGCGCACCAGCGCCAGGGCCTGGCGGACTTGCGGGTGGCTGCGCAGGTGCGATTCGATCTCGCTGAGTTCGATGCGGAAACCGCGCAGCTTGACCTGCTGGTCGATCCGGCCCAGGTACTCGTAGCTGCCGTCAGGCAAGCGCCGGGCCAGGTCGCCGGTGCGGTACAGGCGGCTGCCGGGCGGGCCGTAGGGGTCGGGGCAGAAGCGCTCGGCGGTCAGGCCGGGCACGTCGTGATAGCCACGGGCAAGCAGCTCGCCGCCGATGCACAGCTCGCCAGGGACGCCGGGCGCTGCCAGGTTATCATCGCGGTCGAGCAGGTAGTAGGCGCGCCCACGCAACGGTGCACCGATTGGCAATTGCAGCGGCAGCGGCTCGCGGGCCAGCAGCGCGGTGCAGTCCTGGATGCTGGAGACCACGGTGATTTCCGTCGGGCCATAGATGTTGAGCAGGCGCACAGCGCCCAGGCCGGCCTGGCGCCAGGCCTCGAGGCCGGCGCTGGGCATCGCTTCGCCACCCACGCTGACCAGGCGCAACGCGCCATAGGCGGCGTGCGGCTGGCGGGCGAAATCCTGTACCAGCTGGAACCAGTAGGCGGTGGTCAGGCAGGCGGCGACGGTGATGCGGTGCCGGTACAGGCGGGCATGGAACTCGTGGCTGTCCCACAGCTCCGGGCCGCGCACCACCAGCGCCGCGCCGCACACCAGCGGGGGGAACAGCTGGTCGACAAAGCCATCGAAGTTGAACGTCGAGAACTGCAACACGCGGTCGTCGGCGTCGATGCCGTAATAGGCGCGCGCCACTTCCGTGTAGCCGGCCAGCGAACGGTGGGTGACCGCCACGCCCTTGGGCTTGCCGGTGGAGCCGGAGGTATAGATCACATAGGCCAGTTGTTCGCGCTGTACCGGGCGCGAACTCGGCACCCCGGCCAGCGCCGGTGCGTCGGCGTCCAGGCTGGTGACGTCCAGGCACGGGCGCTGGTACGCCGCCATGCAGGGTGCGGTGTCCGGGGCCACCAGCACCAGGCAGATGTCGGCATCGTCGATCATGTGCGCCAGGCGTTCGCTGGGGAACTGCGGGTCGAGGGGCACGAAGGCCAGCCCGGCATTGAGCGTGCCGAACACGGCGGCGATGATGTCCAGGCCACGCGGCAGGCACAGGCCGATGCGCGCTTCGGCGGGCAGGCCCAGGGCCAGCAGGTGGCGGCTGATCAGCGCGGCACGCTGCTGCAGGGTGGCGTAGCTCCAGGTGCGGTCGTCGTGGATCAGGGCGATGCGTTGCGGCTGTTCGGCCGCTTGCGCCGCCAGCCGCAGGTGCACCAGCTCCGGCAGCGGGCCGAGGTCCAGCGCAGCCTGGCAGTCGGCAAGCAGGCGCTGTTGTTGCACGTCGCTGTACAGCGGCAGTTGTGCGATGCGCGTGGTGGGCGCCTGCGCCAGGCTGTGCAGCAGGGTGGCATAGCTGCGACCGTGGGCGGCCAGGGTAGCGGCCTCGAACAGGTCGGCATTGCCGGTCAGGGTCAGTTCCAGTGCGTCGCTGCGCTCGACCACGGTGAGCACCAGGTCGAATTGCGCAGTGATCTGTTCGCGCTCGATTTCCTCGACTGCCAGGCCGGGCAGTTGCAGGCGACGCGGGGTGGTGCCGTCAAGCAGGTTGAACATCACCTGGAACAGCGGCGAATGCTGCAACTGGCGCTCGGGCTCCAGGGCCTGGACCAGGCGCTCGAACGGCAGCTGCTGGTGGGCCAGGGCCTGGCGGCGGGTTTGCTCGAGGGTGTCGAGCAAGCTGTCGAAGCGCAGCTGGCCGTCGAGCTGGCAACGCAGCACCAGGGTGTTGATGAAGCAACCGATCAACCCTTCGGTCTCGACCCGGCTGCGGTTGGCCACCGGCACGCCGATCCGCAGGTCGGTCTGCCCGCTGAGGCGATACAGCAGCACGTTGAACGCCGCCAGCAGCACGCTGAACAGCGTTGTGCCACGGGCCTGGGCCAGCTCACGCAGGGCCTGGCACAACGGCGCCTCGATGCGCAACGTGTGGCGGCTGCCACGCCCGCTCGGCTGGCGCGGGCGTGGGTGATCGGTGGGCAGTTGCAAGGTCGGCTGCTCGGCGCCCAACTGCTCGCGCCAGTACGCCAGCTCGCTGGCCAGGGCGCTGTCGCCGAGGCCGGTCTGCTGCCAGGCGGCGTAGTCGTGATACTGGATCGGCAGGGCCGGCAGGTCGCTGTCGCGGCCCTGCACGGCGGCGCTGTACAGGGCGGAGAGTTCCTTGACCAGGATGCCCAGCGACCAACCGTCGGCAACGATGTGCTGGGCGCTGAGGACCAGCACATGCTCATCGGCAGCGAGCCGCGCCAGCAGGCCGCGCAAGGGCGCCTGGCCGAGGTCGAAGGGGCGGTTGCTCTCGCTGTCGATTAGCTGTTGCAGGCGCGCGCTGCGCTGTTCCTCGGGCAGCGAGGCCAAGTCCAGCTGGGCCAGCACCATCGGCAACTGCTCATGCACGGTCTGGCGTGCCTGGCCGTTGGCCTCGTCGAAGGTGCTGCGCAGGATCGCATGGCGGGCGATCAGCTGGTCGAAACTGCGTTGCAGCGCCGCGCTGTCGAGGCTGCCGCGCAGGCGCAGGGCTGCGGGCATGTTGTAGGCGCTGCTGGCCGGGTCCAGGCGGTGCAGGAACCACAGGCGCTGCTGGGCCCACGACAGCGGGTACGGGCCCGGCTCGCCAGCGGCGACGATGGGCAGGCGGCTGAGGGCGAAGCCTTGCGCGGCCAGGGCGCTGGCGAAGGCCTGGCGTTTTTCCGGGGCGAGCCTGGCGATACGCTCGGCCAGTTGCTGGGGATCGAGTTGCATGGCTTCAGCTCCGTGGCACAGTGGCGGACTGGGCGCGGGCCTGCAGGGCGGCACGCTCTTCGGGTGACAGCGCCGCGAGCTGGCGGCGCAGCTCGGCGATCTTCAGTAATTGGCCGGGCCGGCTTTCGCCGGCGCGCAGCGCTGCGCCCAGCGCCGCCACGCTCGGGTGGTCGAACACCAGCGCCGGCGCCACCTCCAGTTGCAGCAGGTTGCGCAGGCGGGTGCATAGCTTGATGACGATCAGCGAATGGCCACCCAGGTCGAACAGGCTGTCGTTGATGCTCACCTGTGGGCGTTCGAGCAATTCCTGGTACAGGTCGACCAGCAACGCCTCCAGGGCATCGCGCGGTGGCACCACGAGCTGTTCGCTGGCCGTGCTGTCGCTACTTGGCAGCGCGGTGAAATCGACCTTGCCGTTGGCCAGGCGCGGTAGTTCGGCCAGGCACAGCAGTTGCGCCGGTATCAGGTAGTCCGGCAGGCGACCGCGCAGCTCGGCCAGCAACGCGGCGCTGTCACGCTGGCTGACGGCATGCGCCAGCAACTTGCCGTCGCGGTACTGCACCACGGCCTGGCTGACCCCCTCCAGGGCCAGCAGCGCAGCTTCCAGCTCGCCGGGCTCGACGCGGAAACCGCGAATCTTGATCTGCTGGTCGACGCGCCCGGCCAGGTGCAACTGGCCGTTGGCCGCAAGGCGCGCCAGGTCGCCGCTGCGGTACAGGCGCTGGCCGGGTTGCAGCGGGTCGTCGATGAAGGCGTCGGAGGCCCGGTTCAGGTAGCCGCGGCAGACCTGCGCCCCGCCAATGTACAGCTCGCCCAAGGCGCCGATCGGCGCTGGTTGCAGGCCGGTCGGGGAAGCTTGCAGCAGGCGCACCCAGGTGTTGGCCAAGGCCTGTTCCAGCGGCAGCGGGCTGCGTGGGTCAGGCGTCTGGTCGAGGCTGTAGAGGACGCCGACCGTGGTTTCGGTGGGGCCGTAATGGTTGTGTACGCGGCTGGCCGCGGCCAGTTGGCCGATGCGCTGACGCAAGGCCGCAGGGCAGGCCTCGCCGCCGAGCACCAGCACCTGGGGCAGGGCGATGGCTGGCTGGCCGTCGAGCAGCGCTGCCAGGTGCGACGGCACGATTTTCAGGCAGTCGATCTGCCCGTCTTCGAGGAAGCGGGCGAAGGCGTTGGCATCCCGGCTGGCGTGGTCGTCCGCCAGCACCAGGCAAGCGCCGGTCCACAGCGCGGCATACAGGGTGGTATTGCCCAGGTCGGCGGCCACCGAGGAGATCAAGGCGAAGCGCTTGCATTGCCCCAGGCTCAGCGCCTCGCTGACCGCGGCGGTGTAGTTGAGCAGTTGGCCATGTTCGATCACTACGCCCTTGGGCTCGCCGCTGGTGCCGGAGGTGTACAGCAGGTAGGCGGCATCATCCAGGGCGATGTCGCTGCTGGCTAGCGCACCAGCAGGGGCTTCGAGCAATTCGCCGAGGGCGATGCCCTGCGCGCCGCCGATCACCAGCTGCGGCTGGGCGTCGGCCAGGATCCGCTGCTGGCGTGCCGCTGGCCAGGTTGGGTCCAGCGGCACATAGGCGGCGCCCGCGCGCATGACCGCGAGCAGCGCCAGCAGCAGTTGCGCCGAGCGCGGCAGCAGCAGGGCGACGGCCGCACCGCGACCGATGCCGCGCGCCTGCAGCACGGCTGCCAGGTGTTCGACCTGGCCATGCAACTGGCCGTAGGTCAGGCTGAGCGCGCCGTCCTGCAACGCCGCTGCATCCGGGGTACGCTGTGCCCAGTGGGCCAGGCGCGCGATCAGCGGGCGGCTACCGAAGTCGCGCTGCGGGCCGCGCAGGCGTTGCTGCAAGGCCTGGTGCGCCGGCGGGCTCAGCGGCAGTTCGAGAAGGGCACGCTGGGATGGTTGTTCGACCAGTGCCTGCAGCAGGTGCAGGTATTGCTCCAGCAGGCAGCGCAAATCGGCCTCGGCGTAATGCGCGGTAGGCGACTGCACGCTCAGGGCCAGTACCCGCTCCTGCGCGTCGAGGGTGGCTTGCAGTGCCAGGGCGAAGCCCACATCGGCGCCGGGCAGGGCATCGACCGACCAGTGCAGGCCGCCGCTGGCGAAGGGTGCGGTGTCGCGCACCAAGGTGAAGCCGACCGTGCGCTGCAGGGTGTGCGCAGGGTCGTTGACGTGCCAGTACTCCTGCTGCTGGGCGTGGCCGTCGAGCTGTTCGGCCAGTTGCTGCAGCCAGGTGCCGAAGGGCTGATCGAGCTGCGGTGCCAAGGCCAGCGGCAGGATTTTTTCGTAGGCGCCGATGCCGTTGGCCAGGGCGTCGTACTCGAAGCGGCAGTCCTGTTGCCAGCCGCCGATGAACCTGGCGTCACCGCCAATGCGCGCCAGCAACGCCCACCAGGCCGCCTGCAGCACGCTGCCCACGCTTTGCTCGCTGCGTTGCGCCAGGTGTTCCAGCTGCGCTTGCAGGGCCTCGGACAGGGCTTGTTGAACAGCGTTGCCTGGCGCCTGCGCAGCGGGCTCGCGCAGGCCGCCCAGGCGCACCGGCGCCAGCCCCTCCAGGCCCAGGCCGGCCCAGTAGGCGCGCCCGGCAGGGGCTTCTTCGTCGGCGTCGAGGTCGTTGCGCCATTCTACGTACTGGCTGTACTGGAACGGCTCCTCCAGGGCCGCGTCGGGCTGGGCGTACAGCGCTGCCAGTTCGCCCAGCAGGTTCTGCAGGCTCAGCCGGTCGGCGGCACAGGCGGCGACATACAGGTCAAGGCGCCACTGGTCGGCACCCTGCGGACGCAGGATGGCGCGCACCAGGCAGCCTTGCTCGACGGCCTGTGGCTGGGCGGCCAGGGCCTGGGCCTCGGCGTGCTGCGCAGTACCCAGCAGGTGCCAGTCGAGGCTGGCCGGGACCGTGCTCTGGCGCAGGCTGCGGTACAGCGTCGAAGGGCGCAAGGCCACGCGCAGGCTGGTGTGGCGCTGGATAACCTGCAGCAAGGCTTCGTGCAGGCGGCTTGCCTGCAGCGGCCCGGCAAGGTTCAGCCCCAGGTGCAGGGGCGCGCGGCCGAGCTGTACGGCCAGGGCCTGTTCGGCGCTCAGTGGCAGGTCGTGGTTCAATTCCATGGCGTCGTTCATCGTGTGCTTTAGTCCTGCAGTTCCGTTGCGTTGTGGCGGGCGGCCAGCCGGGCCGGTTCATGCATGTCGCCCATGGCGACGGCGATCTTGCGTGGGCCTTCGTACGGGTCGCGGGCGTGGGCGGCAATCAGGTTGTCGAGCATCACCACATCGCCGCGCTGCCAGTCGAAGCGCACCGCGCAGGCTTCGTAGAGGCGGCCGATCAGGGCCATGCTGGCGTCGTCGATCGGGCTGCCGTCGCCGAAGTACACCTGGCGCGGCATGCGTTCGGCGCCGACCATCTTCAGCAGGTCTTCGCGCACCTGGGCGTCCAGGCAGAAGCTGTGGTGCAGCTGCAGCTGGTTGAAGAAGCTGCGTTCGCCGCTGAGCGGGTGACGGATCACCGCCGGGCAGCGGGTGCGGGTTTGCAGCTCGTCATTGGCCAGCCAGCGGAATTCGGTATCGCTGGCCCGGCACAGGGCCTCGACTTCGTCGCGGCTGTCGGTCTTGAAGAACGCCCGCCAGTTGACGTCCAGCCGTTCGGTGAAGGTGCGCACATACAGCAGCCCCTTGCGCTCGAAGGCCGCGGCCAGTTCGGCCGGCAGTTGCCGGTACAGCTCGCGGCAGTCGACGATCGGCGTGGCACCGCCGACCGGCGACGGTTGTTCGCAGTAGAACCACTGCTTGCGCGGCGCGCGGGGCAGGTGCGAACTCTCGTTGTGGAACAGGATCATTTCCCGCTCCGGGTAGGGCGTGGAGCGGTAGATGTTGCGCCCGCCTTCCTTTTTCGGCAGGTCGCCATAACCGCCGAACAGGCCGGGGTGAATGGCTTCGGCAAAGGCTTCGAAGGCTTTTGCGTCGTCCAGGGCGAAGCCGCGGAACAACAGGCCACCGTGCTGGCACAGCAGGGTGTCGATCAGGTCGCGCGAGCTTTGCGCCCAGCCCACCGGGTCGAGGTCGGCGGCCAGCGGTTCGATCACCAGCGGGAAAGTGCGGCCCGCTTGCAGCGGTGAGGTACGAATCAATGGCCGCGGTGCAGAGGCCCGGGCCGGGAGTTTTTTCAGCTTGTCGAGCTTGCTGGACGAGGGGGCGGGTTTTGCCAAGGCCGGGGTCTCCACGAGGGGCAGCGTGACGGTGAAATGGGCAAGGGCGGCGTGCGGCTGCTCCACCACTTGCTGCAGCAGGTTCAGCCAGGCGCCGATCAGCGCGTCGATGCGCTCGCCCTTGAACAGGGCGCGGGCGTATACCCAGTCGCCGCGCATGACGTCGCCGTGGCGTTCGAGGAACAGCGCCATGTCGAACTTGCTGGTGCGCTCGGCCGCAGGTTGCATGCGCACCTCCAGGCCAGGGATGGAGAAATCGCCCGACGGCGTGTTCTGCAGCACGAACAGCGCCTGCACCAGCGGGTTGCGACTGCGCTCGCGCGGTACTTGCAACGCCTCGACGATGCGGTCGAACGGCAGCGCCTGGTGTTCCAGGGCCTGCAGGCAGGTGTCGCGGGTGCGGCCGAGGAACTCGCGCAACGTCTCGCCAGCCAGGCGCCGCGAGCGCAGCGGCAGGACGTTGACGAAGAAGCCGATCAGGCCATCGAGGTGGGCGTGCTCGCGGCCAGCCACGTCGGTACCCAGCAACAGGTCGTCGGCACCGGTGATGCTGTGCAACAGCAGCTCGAAGCTGGCCAGCAGCAGCATGTACAGGCTCACGCCTTCGGCCAGGGCCAGGGCCTCGAGGCGCGCCAGCAGCGGCGCGGGGATCTCCAGCGCCCTGGCGGCGCCGCGGGCGTCGGCCTGGGCCGGGCGTGGCCAGTCGCAGGGCAGGGCCAGCACCTGGGGCGCACCTTGCAGCTGCTGCTGCCAGAAGCTGACCTCGCGCTGCAGTACTGCGCCCTGCAGGTATTGGTGCTGCCAGGCCGCGTAGTCGGCGTATTGCACGGGCAGTGCGGGCAGCGCCGCCGGTTGCCCTGCGCGCAGGCTTGCGTAGAGCTGGCTGAACTCGTTGACCAGCACGCCCACCGACCAGCCGTCGGCGACCATATGGTGCAGTGCCAGCAACAGCAGGTGCTGGTGCTCGCCAAGCTTGAGCAGCCGCGCCCGGATCAGCGGTGCCTGGCGCAGGTCGAACGGCAGGCGCAGGTTGTCCAGGCTTTCCTGTTCGGCCACTTGCTGGCGCTGGGCGTCATCCATCGAGCTGAGGTCGCGCAGGTTGACCTCCAGCTCAAGCTGCTCGGCGATGCGCATGACCGGTTCGCCGTCGATGTCGTGGTAGGCGCTGCGCAGCACTTCATGGCGGGCGAGCAGGGCATTGAAGGTGGCACGCAGCGCCGCCAGGTCCAGTTGCCCGTTCAAGCTCAGGCTGGCGGCCATGTTGTAGGACGCCGAGGGGCCGTGCAGGCGGTCGACCAGCCACAGCCGCTGCTGGCTCAGCGACACCGGCATGTGCGCCTGGCGCGGCACCGGCAGCAGCGCCGGGCGCGCCGTGCCCGCCGCAGGCGCGGCGGCCAGGGCGTCGAGGCGCTCGGCCAGTTGCCACAACAGCGGCGCCTCGAACACGCTGCGCAGCGGCAGTTCCACGGCGCAGCGCTGGCGCAGGCGGGCGATCAGGCGGGTGGCCAGCAGCGAATGCCCGCCGGCTTCGAAGAAGTGGCTGTTGCGCCCCAGCGGTTGCGCGGGCAGCAGCGCGGCCCACAGCTCGCCGAGCAATTGCTCGTTGGCGCTGACCAGGGGCTCGACCTCGGCGTGCTGCAAGGTTGGCAGCGGCAGGGCCTTGCGGTCGACCTTGCCGTTGGCGTTGGTCGGCCAGCTGTCCATCGCCACCCACAGCGACGGCACCATGTACGCCGGCAGGCTGTCGCGCACATGCTGGGCCAGCTGGGCGTCGTTCAGCCGATGGCCGCTGCGGCCTTGCCAGTAGCCCACCAGCAGGTCGCTGCCGCCGAGTGTTTGCAGGCTGACCATGGCCCGCAGGACGTCGGGGTGGCGCTCCAGGTGCGCCTCGATCTCGCCAGGCTCGATGCGGAACCCGCGCAACTTGAGCTGGAAATCCTTGCGCCCGAGGTACTGCAGCACGCCGTCAGCGTCCCAGCGGGCCAGGTCGCCACTGAGGTACAGGCGGCTGCCCGGCGTGCCGAACGGGTTGGGGATGAAGCTGGCGGCGGTGCGCGCCGGGTCGGCCAGGTAACCGCGGCTGACCCCGATGCCGCCAATCGCCAGCTCACCGACCACCCCGGCGGCGACCGGTTGCAGGTCATGGCCCAGTACATACAGCTCGGCATTGGCGGTGGGCCGGCCGATGGCCACGCTGGCGTCTGGCCCCGGGGCCTGGTACAGCGGCTGGAAGGCCACGTCATCGGAGCATTCGGCCGGGCCATAGGCATTCATCAGCGGGATGTGCGGGTAGTGGCGGAACCACAATTGCGCGGTGGCGACCGGCAGTGCTTCGCCGGTCGGTATGACCCAGCGCAGATGCGGCAGCGCCGCTGGCTGGCCGTCGAGGTTTTCGAGCATCGCCTGGAGCAGTGCCGGTACCGGTTCGAACAGGCTCACGCGGCGCTCGCGCAGCAGCGCCAGCAGGGCCTGCGGATCGCGCACCAGCGCATCGCCGATGATCTCGACACAGGCGCCGAACAGCGGCGCGGTGAGGGTTTGCCAGACCGAGATGTCGAAGCACGCCGGGGCCGTCTGGGCGATCACGTCGTCGGCGTTCAGGCCCAACGGCTGCACCTTGGCCAGCATGTTGTTGAGCATGCCGGCGCGCGGCACCATCACCCCTTTGGGCTGGCCGGTGGAGCCAGAGGTGAACAGCACGTAGGCCAACTGTTGCGGGCGTGCCGGCTGCTGCGGCAGCCGGCCGCTGGTGCTCAGCTGCAGCAGCTCCGACGGCAACGCACGGCGGCCCTGGTAGACGCTGGCCAAAGGCTCGGCACAGGCCTGGCTGCAAACCACCAGCGGCTGCTCCAGACGCGCCAGCACCTGCTGCCAGCGCGCCGGCGGCTGCGAGGGCTCCAGCGGCAACCAGCCACAACCGGCACGCAGGGTCGCAACCATCAGGCAGAACCATTCGATGCCGCGCTCGGCCAACAAGGCCACCGGCTGGTCGGGCTGGGCGCCCAGGGCTTGCAGGCCCCGCGCCAGGTGCTCGGACTGCTGCCATAGTTCGGCATAGGTGAGCGTTTGCTCGGCGCAGCGCGCGACGATGCGTTCGGGGTGCGCAGCGACCTGGGCTGCCACCCGTGCTTCCCAACTTTGCTCAAGGTCGTAGTCCGCCGGGTGGCGGCCCCAGTCGAGCAGGCGCCGATACTGGTCCGGGCTGAGTGTGGTGAGTTGTTCCAGGCGGGTGTCCGGTGGGCTGTCCAGCATCTGCAGCAGGTTCAGCAAGTCGTCGCTCAGGCGCGCCAGCGCGGCAGCGGGAAAGCGCTGGGCATCGGCGCTGAACAGCACCTCCAGGCAGCGCCCGGGCAGCACTTCGACGGTCAGGCCGTAACTGGTCTGTTCGAGGTTGTCGAGGACCTTGAAGGTCAGCTCGCCAGCCTGCAACTGACGCTCGCTGAGCGCCGGCAGGTTCTGGAATACCAGCAGGGTGTCGAACAGCCCGGCACCGCGCGGGTGCTGCTGGAGGATCTGCGCCAGCGGTGTCTGCTCGTGTTCGCGCATGGCCACGCTGGTGGCTTGCACCTGCTGCAGGTAGTCGCCGAGGGCCATGCCGGGGTCGATGCGCAGGCGCAGCGGCAGGGTATTGATGAACACACCGAGCATCTGCCCAGCATCGGCCAAGGCATCCGGGCGGCCACTGCTGGTGACGCCGAACATCACCTCGGTGTGGTTGTTGGCGCGGGCCAGCAACAGGCCCCAGGCAGCTTGCATGAGGGTGTTGAGGGTGACTCGGCAGGCTTTGCCGAGGGCGTTCAGGCGGCTGCTGTGGGCTTCGCTCAGGCGCAGGCTGCGGCTGTGGTAGCGCGGTTTGTGCTCGGGGTCGGCCGGGTTCAGCGCCGGCAGCGTGCCGACGCCTTCGAACTGCGCCAGGTGTTGCTGCCAGTACTGCTGGCTGTGCTGGTGCGGTTGCGCGGCGAGCCAGGCGATGTAGTCGCGGTAAGGTGGGCGCGACGGTACGGCAAGGCCGTTGTAGCGGGCGAGGATTTCCTCCATCAGCAGCACCGAGCTCCAGCCGTCGGCAATCAGGTGATGACGGCTCCAGATCAGCCAGCTGTGCTGCGTGTCGAGGTGGATCAGGGCCAACCGTTGCAGCGGTGGGCGCTGAGGGTCGAAGCCTTGGGCTCGGTCGGCCTGGCAGTAGGCGTCCAGGGCCTGCTGGCGTTGGCTCGGGTCCAGCGCGCTCCAGTCCAGGCGCTGCACCGGCAGGGTGAGACCACTGCACACGCCTTGCACTGGCTCGTCCAGGCCTTGCCAGAGGATTGCCGTGCGCATCAGCGGATGGGCGGCGAAGGTGGCATGCCAGGCAGCGAGGTAGCGCTCGGCGTCCAACGGGCCTTGCAGCTCGGCCTGCAGCTGGTTGACGTAGACCCCGCTGGCACCTTCCAGCAGGGTGTGGAACAGCAGGCCTTTTTGCAGCGGCGACAGCGGGTAGGCGTCCTCCAGCGGGGTACCGAGCAGCGCTTGCAGCGGTTGCCGCTGTTCGACGCTCAGCGATACCGAGAGGGTGGCTGGTGGTAGCGAGGGCGTTGCCACAGCTGTGGGTTGGGCTGCTTGGCGCTGGGCGAGGAGCAGGGCCAGGGCGTCGACCCGCGGCTGGGCGAACAGCTCTTTGGGGCTGAACTTCAAGCCCAGCTTGCGCGCCTTGGCAATCACCTGCAGGGCGATGATCGAGTCGCCGCCGGCGCTGAAGAAGTCGTCCTGGCGAGTGAGTTCGGGGCGCTCCAGCACGTCGCGCCAGACCCCCAGCAACTGGGCTTCCAGGGCTTTGAGCGGCGAATCCAGGGTGGCTGCGAGGCGGGCAATGGTGGGGTGGGCAAAGAAATGCCGGGGGCTGAACTTGAGCTGTTGCTTGCGCGCCTTGGCGATCACTTGCAGGGCCATGATCGAGTCGCCGCCCAGGGCGAAGAAGTCGTCATGGATCGACAGCGCCGGTTTGCCCAGCACCTCGCACCAGAGTGTCAGCAGCAGCGCCTCGACTGGGTCGCGCGGGGCACTGTGCGCCTGCGCAGGGGCTGGCTCGGGCGCCGGCAGGGGCAGGTTGTGCCGGTCGACCTTGCCGTTGCCCAGGCGCGGCAGTTGCTCGAGTTCGACATAAACGCTCGGTAGCAGTGGTTCGGGCAGGCGCTCGGCCAGTTGCTGGCGCAACTGCGCCCGGTCCAGCGCGGGTTCAGCCACCAGGTAGGCAACCAGCCGTGGCGCTTCGCCTTCAGCCAGGGCGCGCGCCAGCACGGCTGCTTCGCGCACACCGCTGCAGGCGCGCAGGCAGGCTTCGACCTCGCCCGGCTCGACCCGGAAGCCGCGGATCTTGACCTGGTCGTCGATCCGCCCCAGGAACTCGATGGCGCCGCTGGCCAACATGCGCACGCGGTCGCCGCTGCGGTACAGGCGCTGGCCATTGCCGGCGAACGGGTCGGGCACGAACTGCCGGGCGGTCAGGCCGGGTTGGCCGAGGTAGCCGTCGGCGACCCCGGCGCCACCGATGTACAACTCACCGATGCTGCCCAGCGGCAGTGGCGTGAGGTGCGCATCGAGCACATGCACCTGCACGTTGTCCAGCGGCAGGCCGACCGGGGCGAAACCGGAAAGGCTCGGGGCTTCGTCCTGCACGGCGTGGGTCAGGCAGCCAACGGTGGTTTCGGTGGGGCCGTAGTGGTTGACGATGCGGCAGCTCGGGGCAAGCTGCTGCAGGCGCTGGACCAGCGCCAGGTCGAGGCCTTCGCCACCGAGCACCAGGCACTGGCGCGGCAGCAGGCGGTGTGGCTCGGCCACGGCGAGCAGGGCGGCCAGGTGCGAGGGCACGATCTTCAGGCAGTCGACCGGGTTGGCTGCCAGGTACTGGGCGAGCTCTTCCGGGGCGCTGGCCAGTTCGTCGCTGATCAGTTGCAGGGTGCGGCCGCTGAGCAGCGCACCGAACCAGGCGGTGTAGCCCAGGTCCGCGGCGACGCTGGCCAGTGCCGTCAGGCTGGCTTGCGGGCTCAGGGCCAGCGGCTTGAGTACGGCTTGGGCATAGTGCGCCAGGTTACCCTGGGTCACCCGCACGGCCTTGGGCGTACCGGTAGAGCCGGAGGTGTAGATCAGGTAGGCCAGCTGCTGCGGGTGGCCGGCGGTGTGCGCCTGGCTTACCGCCGGGGCCAGGCCATGCAGGGTATGCGTGGGGTCGATCAGTACGCTGGCGCCGCTGTTGTCGAGCAGCTGGCGCTGGCGCTGCGCGGGCAGGCCCGGGTCCAGGCACAGGTAGGCGGCGCCGAGCTTCCAGCTGGCCAGCATCGCCGTGATCAGCGCGCGGCTGCGCGGCAGGGCGATGGCGACGATGTGGCCGGCAGCGGCACCGGCCTCGCCCAGGCGTGTGGCCAAGGCGTTGGCGGCCTGGTCCAGTTCGCTGTAGCTCAGGCTGCCGTCGGCATCGCGCAGGGCAATGCGCTGGCCATGCGTCTGCACCTGGTGCTCGAAGGCGGCCAGCGCCGTGGCGAAGGTGGGCGGCTGGTCGGCCCCGGCGCGGTGCGCGCCGTTGGCCGGCGGCGTCGCCGGCAACTGGTGAACAGGTGTGTCGACCTGCGCCAGGGCGATGCCGGCGAACCAGGCGAAATCCTCGGCCAGGCGGGCGATACGTGCGGCGTCGAACAGGTCGCTGCGATAGCGCCACTGCGCCAGCAGTTGCACGCCGTCGTCCTGCCAGCGCAGGTTGAGTTCGTTGGCGGCGCCGCGCTGGGTGAACAGGTGCTCGCGCAGCGTGTACTCGGCGAAGGCGGCGTCACGCTGGCTGGGCATGTAGGTCATCATGCACTGGAACAGCGGGCCGCCGACTTCCTGCTGCAGGCGCGCCGCCGGGTAGCGGCGATGGCGCAGGCCCTCGCGCATTTGCTGGGCGGTGTCGCGCAGGCATTCGGCCAGGCTCGGGGCATGCGCGAAGCGGGCGCGCAGCGGCAGGCTGTTGAGGGTGAAACCGATCAGTTGCTTGTAGCGCGCCCTGTGCCGGTCCATGGTCGGCGTGCCGATGAGGAAATCGTCCTGGCCGGTGTAACGGTGCATGAACATCTGGAACAGCGTGGCCAGCACGACGTACAGGCTGACGCCCTGGGCCTCGGCGAGCTGGCGCAGCTGGCTGCTGAGGGCCGGTGCGAGCAGGTACTCGATTTCTTCACCGGCGAAGCCGGGCGTGCGCGGGCGTGGTCGGTCGGCGGGCAGCGCCAGTGCCGTCGGGCTGCCGCTGAGCTGGTTGCGCCAGTAGCTGGCTGCCGCCTCGAGCTTGTCCTCGGCGAGTAGCGTGCGCTGTTCGTCCAGCCAGTCGAAATACAGGCCGGCCGGCGGCAGGACCAGAGCCTCGCCGCTGAGCGCTGCATGGTAGGCGGCGAAGGTCAGCTTGAGCATCCATTCGACGCTGAGGAAATCCCCGCTGATATGGTGGGCCGCCATGCACAGGTACAGGCGGCCCTGGCTTTGCAGCAGGTCAAGCCGGCAGATGTTCGCCGCAGCCAGGTCGAACGGCTGGTCGGCGTGTTGCGCGATCCAGGCGGCGACGCCGGCGCTGTCCAGGTCGTCGATACGCTCGATGCGGGTGTTTACCTGGATGTGCTCCGGGCGGTACATCCACAACTTGCCATCCTGCTCGCGGTAGCCGCAGTGCAGGGTCTCGCAGTGCCTGACCACCTGGGCGAAGGCCTGGCACAGGGTGGCCGGATCGAGGTCGGCGCGCAGCTCGCGTGCGGCGACCATGTTGTAGGCCGGGCTGGCCGGGTTGAGCTGATGGTACTGCCACAGCGCCTGCTGGCCGGCGCTGGCCTCACGCAACGGCTGGGAAGTGGTCATGGGCGGCACTCCTGGGCGGGTTCGGCCATGGCCACGATCACTTGCCGTGGCCCTTTGAAACTGGCGCGGCCATGGGCCACCAGCATGTTGTCGAGCATCAGCACGTCGCCCTGCTGCCAGGGGAAACGCACGGTGCATTGCTCGAGCACGCCGCGGATCTCCGCCAGCGCGCTTTCTTCCAGTTCGCTGCCGTCGCCGTAATAGACGTTGCGCGGCAGGTCGAGCGGGTCGTCGACCACCGCCAGCAGGCTTTCCCGCACGGCAGCTGGCAGGTTGGACACGTGGAACAGGTGCGCCTGGTTGAACCAGACCCAGTCCTGCGTGACCGGGTGGCGAGCGCTGGCCTGGCAGACCTGGCGGGTGCGCAGTTCACCGTCGTCCTTCCACTCGAAGGCGATCTGGTTGGCCCGGCAGTAGGCCTCGGCCACGGCGCGGTCTGCGCTGTTGAAGGCCTGTTCCCAGGGCAGGTCGAGACCGTTGCCGTAGTTGCGTACGTACATCAGGCGTTTGCTTTCGAAGCGCTGGCGCAGGGCCGGGTCGAGCTGCTGGAAGATGCGCCGGCTGTCGGCGATCGGGGTTTCGCCACCTTCAGCGCTGGGCTGTATGCAGTGGAACCAGATCTTCATCGGCCACTGCAGGGTGTAGGACTGCTCGTTGTGCAGCGGGATGACCTGGTGCGCGGGGTATTCGGTGGAGGTATACACCCCTTGTTCGATCGCCTTGCGCGGGGTGGAGCCGAATTCGTAATTGAGCAGCGGGTGACCGAAGCTGCGCACCAGCGCCTGGAACGCCTGTTCGCCCAGCACTCCGAAGCCCCGCAGCAGCAGGGCGCCGCTTTCGTGCAGGCAGTCGTTGGCCAGCGCATGCAGCGCCGCGAAGTTCCCCGCACCGGGTTGTGCCGGCTCGACCAGCAGCGGCAGGGCGCTGTCTGGCAAAAGTGCTTGCACCGACAGGCCATTGCCCGGCCCGACACCTCGTCCCATGAGTTGCTCCTTTTTATCGTGGTAGTCACAGCAAAAGGCCATCCCTGGTCTCCCACGGGGCCCCGGCGGAATATATACGAAAGATATGGTAAGTGTTAATGCAATTTATTAGCATTCACGTTGTTTGTGAGCGCCTCGACTGCAGCCTTCCTGCGGGCAGCCGGGATTCTGTGAAATCGTTTGTCCAAGGAGTCGACAATGAGTTGGGAAAAGGCCGAGTGCGGGTACGTGGTGGTGGTCAATCATGAGGAGCAGTATTCCATCTGGCCGGATTACAAGGCCCTGCCCGAGGGCTGGCGTGCGGTCGGCCAGCAGGGGGACAAGGCGCAGTGCCTGGCCTGGATCGAACAGCACTGGACGGACATGCGCCCGCTGAGTCTGCGCCAGGCCCTTGAAACCGCCGAGCAACGCTGAGCGCCAGCCGCAGAGGGAGCGATCCATGGAAGACATTCAGCTTGCACCGTACAACCTGGCGCATTTTCGCCGCCAACCGCCGCGCCAGTTCGAGGCTGACCCGCTGCTGCAGCGCCAGGCGGCGCGCGAGTCGAACGCGCGCTCCTACCCGCGGCGTATCCCCCTTGCGCTGAAGGCAGCGCAGGGTCTCTACGTACAGGACACCCGTGAGCAGCTGTTCATGGACTGCCTGGCGGGGGCAGGGACGTTGGCGCTTGGCCACAACCATCCGTGCACCCTGGCGGCGATGCGCGCGACCCTGGACAGCGGCGTGCCCTTGCATACCCTCGACCTGACCACGCCGGTCAAGGACCTGTTCGTCGAGACCTTGTTCGCAGCCTTGCCACCCGCCTTTGCTGCCGAGGCGCGTATCCAGTTCTGCGGGCCGACCGGGGCCGACGGGATCGAGGCGGCGATCAAGCTGGCGAAGATCGCCACGGGGCGCAAAGGCGTGTTCTGCTTCTCCGGCGGCTACCACGGCATGACCCACGGCGCGCTCAGCCTCATGGGCAACCTGGGGCCCAAGCAGCTGCCGGGCTCACTGATGCCCGATGTACAGGTGCTGCCGTACCCCTATGACTACCGTTGCCCGTTTGCCCTGGGTGGCGAGGCCGGTATCGACGCAGGGCTGAGCTATATCGGCCAGCTGCTGAGTGACCCCGAGTCCGGGGTGCCGCTGCCGGCGGCGGTGGTGGTGGAAGTGGTGCAGGGCGAGGGCGGTGTCATTCCGGCGCCGGTGCGCTGGCTACAGGGCCTGCGCAAGCTGACCCGTGAGCATGGCGTGGTGCTGATCATCGACGAGGTACAGAGCGGCATCGGCCGCACCGGGCGCATGTTCGCCTTCGAGCACGCCGCTATCGAGCCGGACGTACTGGTGCTGTCCAAGGCCATCGGCGGTGGCCTGCCGCTGGCAGTGGTGGTCTACCGGCAGGCGCTCGATGTGTGGACGCCGGGTGCGCATGCGGGCACGTTCCGCGGCAATCAGCTGGCCATGGCGGCCGGCACCGCGACCCTGCGGTATATCCGCGACGAGGGCGTGGTGGCCAACGCCGAGCGCATGGGCGACTACCTGATGACCCGGCTGCGCCAGTTGCAACGCGATTACCCGTGCATCGGCGATGTACGTGGGCGTGGGCTGATGGTCGGGGTGGAGATCGTCTCTACCGACGCAGGTCAAGGCCGGGTGCCGGCCGGGGATGGCGTGCTGGCGAAGGCCGTGCAGCAGGGCTGCCTGCGTGAAGGGGTGATCCTCGAACTGGGCGGGCGGCATGGCGCGGTGCTGCGCTTCCTGCCGCCGTTGACCATCGGTAGTGAGGAGATCGATACACTGGTCGAGAAGCTGGAGATCGCCTTGGCTGCCAGCCTGCGGCGATAAGATTCGGGGTGGCGTGGCCCCATGGGGTGTACGCAACCTTTGCGCGCACCCTGTGGAGAGCAAAATCCCACAGCTTTATCGGAGGTTTCGCTGCCTGGGCCGGTTTGTACATCTTCGAGTCGTCGCTATCATCGGGCAACAAACTGGCGGACTTCTGGAGACTCAGATCATGCTTTTTGGCAACGTGAAGCGGCGAGGTTAACAGCGTGCCCCGGCCCTTCGAACCGGTCAGCAATCCTCTGTACTCGGCCCTGTTGATCCTGCTATGTCTGCTAGGCGTGTTCCCCCTTGATGTGATCCTCCCGTCATTCCCCGCGCTTGCAGATGAATTTCATGTCGGGCCCCAGCAAATAGCCTACTCGGTGAGTTTCTTTGCTTTTGGTGTGGCCCTGGCGCAACTGGTGATCGGGCCACTGTCCGATGCCATGGGACGCAAGCGGTTGTTGCTCGCTGGGCTGGGCCTCTCCATTACCGGGGCAGTGGGTTGCGCATTCTCGGCCCGCTACGAGACGTTCATGGCGTTCCGTTTGCTGCAGGCCTTGGGTTGCGGGAGTTTCGTCCTGGGCCAGGCGCTGGTCCAGGACCTGTATAGCGGCAAACAGCGCAATGCCATGCGTATCCTGCTGACCAGCGCGAGTGGGCTGTTCATCTCGTTGTCGCCGGTTGCGGGGGCGTTTCTGCAACAGGCCTTCGGCTGGAAGGGCAGCTTTACCGTATTCGCCTTCATTGCCCTGATCGTTGCGTGCTTGTCGTTTGCGTTGCTGCAGGACACGCCTGCATCGCGCGGGCGGGTTTCAGGCATGGGCGGCTATCGGAGCATGCTGCGTGACACGACCTATCTTGCGCACTCCCTGTTGTCCAGCCTCGCTTTTGCCTGCCATTTTTCCTTCATCGTGGTCGCGCCACTGGCGTTCATGGATGACCTCGGGCTGACTCCGTATCAATTCTCGCTGGTGTTTATTGCCTATGGGCTGGCGTATATCGCTGGCGGGGCAACCGCGACCTATGCGAACAATCGCGTAAGCCCGCAGGCGCAGATCAAGACCGGGTTCCTGCTTATCGCCTTCGGCGGCGTCACGCTGCTGATCTGGGCGCTGGTTGCAGGGTTGACGGTGACAGGGCTTCTACTACCGATGATCGTTTGCACCACCGGGACAACGCTGGTGCGGCCTGCGGCAACGACTCAAGCCTTGGCGCGTTACCCGCAGCAGGCCGGTGCGGCAGCGTCGCTCAATACAACCTTGTTGTTCGCCGGCGGAGGTTTGGCTGGCAGTCTTGTTGCCAGTGTCGAAAGCGCGCTGCCGATGAGCCTGGGGCTTCTGTTCGTGGGCGTGAGTTTGTGCGGGTGGCTGTTGCTTGCCTGCTTGCCGGAAACGCTGACCAGCACGCGAACCTGATAGCCAGCAGGCCAAGCCTGCGGAAACGCTGACGGCGTGGTTGAGGCGTTGATCAGGCGCAAAGACCGAGCACTACCAGCGCCGCCACGCCCAGGCCTAGCGCGACCGAGCAGCCGCCCAGCGACAGCGCGGCTCGTCCGTGCCGGTACCAGCCGTCATGTCCCAGCTGCCGTGCCGGTGCCAGCAGGCTGCGCCAGTGCAGTTCGGTGTCATGAAATGCTTGCAGGTTCGCCGGGTCTGCGTCGAGCCAGCGACGGAAATCGATGCGCTCGCAGGCGGTCACCTCGGGGCTCTGCAAACGCACATACCATCGCCCGGCAGCACTCGCCAGCCCGTCGTGGCGCGAACGGCCGGCTTGCAGGGCCTGGTCCATGTGCCGCTCGATGCTGGCCAGGGGCAGGCCGAGGCGGGCAGCGATGGTGGCGAAGTCCAGCTGGTCCAGGCGGTTGAGCAGGAACACTTGCTGTACGCGCCGTGGCAGCTGTTGCAAGGCATGCAGCAGGGACGCTGCGGTAGCGTCCCCCGTAGTCGGGGTTGGGTGTTCGAGCGGCAGTAGCAGGCGGCTCATGGTCAGCTCCTTGCTGGGAGGGAGAGGGGGCATCTTCCGTGACGCACTGTCAGCCTAAGCTAAACGATATTGATTCTCAAGTGCTGATTTTGCAATGTTCTGCAATGAGCGTTCACGCCCTGAAACACTTTTGCTAGCATGCGCGCCATCACGATCTTCATTAGCCTGAAGAGCCAAAAAAAAGACCCGGCAAAAAGCCGGGTCCAAAACCGTGATTAGCCTGATGAGGAGATAATCCGAGAGCGACCTAAGCTCCGGGTTATCCAGCTGATCTCGCGATCAGTTGAGTGCAATAATAATCGTTATCATTTGCAAGTCAAATGAATTTTTCGCTTATCCGGTAAAAAAGTTTTACCGGTGCGCTTCCTTGTCCCGGCAATCGGGGCCTTTGCCGTTACCCGGCCAATCACGTTCTCTCCCTTCTTTGTTGCCTAGATGCCTGGTTCCACGGCGCGTTTGTGCTCCAGCAGCGCGCGGGCCATGTCCATCATGTGCATCAGGGCTAAGGTCAGTTCGCGCTGGCTGCCGTGCTGGTGGGTGGCGGTTTCCTGGGCGGTGGCGGCGGCGCAGCGCAGCAGGGCGATGGCATGCTCCCGGGCCTGTTCGCTGGTGACACCCTCGTGCAACGTCCAGATCCTGTTGTCGAGGGTGGGACGCTGCGGGTTGGGGTTGAGGTAGTAGTCGAGGGCGCGGCGGGCGGCTTCGCTGTCGAGATCTGTTTCGTCGTTTTTCGGTGGTTTCATCGCGATACCTTCTGATTTCCCTTCAAACACACAGGAATCACAGCATAGGTCAATCTGTACTATTCATGGCCAAAGAAATAATTCAGATTGTGTATTGCTGCAGGTAATACAGTCCGTATTGTTGCCGCTCATGGAAAACTGGAACGCTTTTCTCAAGCGCTACAAGCGCGAACACAATCTCAGCCAGCTCAAGCTGGCCGAACGCCTGGGCATGACCCAGGGCGGCGTAGGTCATTGGCTGCGTGGCACGCGGCAGCCGACGTTGGAAACCATCAACGAAAAGCTTGAAAAACTTGGGCTGGTGTTTCTTGAAGCCCAAGTCATGGTGGTGGAGCGCGATATGGTGCGCGAATCACCTGGTCGCTATGCGGCCGACCAACCGGCTTCAGGCAAAGCGCTGCTCTATGCAAGCTTTCGCTTCCCAGTGCTGAGCTGGGCGGACTTGCAGGGGCCCTTGCCAGAAACAGGCAAAAGCCACGAACAGAGCGACTACATGCCTGCGGGTAATGCGTTCTGGCTGGTGGTAGAGAACGATTCGATGAATGCCGCCAGTGGCAAGAGCGTGCCCGAGGGTATGCGAGTGCTGGTGGATACCGGCCTGCCGGCAGAGCCAGGTAGGCTGGTCATTGCCCGGCAGCCGGGGCGGCCGGCGGTGTTGCGGCAGTTGATCGAGGAGGGTGGAGACAAGATGCTCAAGCCGCTGAATACGCGCTATCCGACTGTTCTCTGTGAAGCGGGGTGCGAGTTTCTGGGGGTGGTCGTGCGGGTGCATGGGGTTTTTTAGGGTTTGAGATTCGGGTGGGGCTGGCGGGTGCCAGGCGTGGTTGTTGTGGCGCGTTGGAGATCGAGCGCCGCCGCGCGGCGCATCGCGGATGAAATCCGCTCCTACAAGCATGCGCCAGGCTGGCAACCATGGCGTAACAGGTTCGGCACGTTGCAACAAATGGTTGTTGTGGCGCGTTGGAGATCGAGCGCCGCCCGCGCGGCGCATCGCGGATGAAATCCGCTCCTACAGGCATGCGCCAGGCTGGCAACCATGGCGTAACAGGTTCGGCACGTTGCAACAAATGTAGGAGCGGATTTATCCGCGATGCGCCGCGCGGGCGGCGCTCGATCTCACAGGCCCACAAAACTCAAGCCAAACAGCTCCGGTCACTCCGCCAATTCAACCAGCACCGTCCCTTCGCTGACCATGTCGCCTTCCTGGCAGAACAATGCCTGTACCGTGCCGCCATGCGGCGCTCGAATGCTGTGCTCCATCTTCATCGCCTCCAGCACCACCAGCGCCGTCCCCGCTTCCACCAGCTGTCCCGGCTCTACCAGCACCCGCACGATGCTGCCATTCATCGGCGCGCCCAAACCGCCCTGATGGCTGTGGCTGGCCTCGGCCTCGGCGATCGGGTCGAAGGCTTCCACCGCATGCATCTCGCCGTCCCACTGCAGGTACAACGTGCCACCACGGCGGAGCGCCAGATGCTGGCGGCGTACACCTGCATGGTTATGCACCAGGTGCTCGCCCAGCAGTTGCCAGGCGGACGCGGCACTGCGTTCCAGGGCCACCGCCTGATCCTGCCCATTACTGGCCAGATGCAAGCTGCTGCGTGCCGGCAGGCCCAGGCGCAGGCCAGTGCGCTCGGCCCACGGCGAGCAGCGGTCGTCATCCCGCTGCTGCCCGCCCTGGCCTTGCAGCCAGGCCTCGGCCGCGGCTTCCCAGAAACCGGCTGGCAACGCCTGGGGCGCGGGCAGCAGCATGGCCTGGTGACGCGGAATGAAGCCGGTGTCCAGCTCGGCCGCGGCAAATGCCGGGTGCGCGAGAATGCGCCGCAGGAAGGCAATGTTGGTCTTCAGCCCGCCAATGGCAAATTCATCGAGCATGGCCAGCAAGCGCAGGCGTGCCTGCTCGCGGTCTTCGCCCCAAGCGATCAGCTTGCCCAGCATCGGGTCGTAGAATGGCGATACCGCATCGCCCTCGCTGACGCCACTGTCCACCCGCCGGCCTTCGCCAGGCGCCGACTCACGGTACAGCGCCAGCGTGCCGGTGGCGGGCAGGAATTCGTTGGCCGGGTCCTCGGCATACAGGCGCACTTCGATGGCATGGCCGATCAGCGGCACCTGTTCCTGGGTGATCGGCAGGGGCTCGCCGCAGGCTACGCGGATCTGCCAGGCCACCAGGTCGAGCCCGGTGATGGCCTCGGTAACCGGGTGCTCCACCTGCAGGCGGGTGTTCATCTCCATGAAGAAGAACTCGCCACGGGCGTCGAGCAGGAACTCGACGGTGCCGGCACCGACATAGCCGATCGCCTGGGCGGCGCGGACTGCCGCCTCGCCCATGGCCCGGCGCAGTTCAGGCGACAGGCCAGGCGCAGGGGCTTCTTCAACCACCTTCTGGTGGCGGCGCTGGATCGAGCAGTCCCGCTCATTCAGGTACAGGCAGTTGCCGTGCTGGTCGGCGAATACCTGGATTTCCACGTGACGCGGCTTGAGCACGTACTTTTCCACCAGCATGCGCGCGTCGCCGAACGACGATTGCGCCTCGCGCTGGGCCGAGGCCAGGGCGTCGGCCAGCTGGCTTTCCTCCTCGACCACTTTCATGCCCTTGCCACCACCGCCGGCACTGGCCTTGAGCAGCACCGGGTAGCCGATGCGTTCGGCGGCGGCGCGGAAGGTGTCGAGGTCCTGGGCTTCGCCGTGGTAACCGGGCACCAGCGGCACGCCAGCGGCTTCCATCAGCGCCTTGGCCGCCGACTTGCTGCCCATCGCATCGATGGCGCTGGCCGGTGGGCCGAGGAAGATCAGCCCGGCCTGTTCGATGGCACGGGCAAAGCCTGCGTTCTCCGACAGGAAACCATAGCCGGGGTGAATGGCCTGGGCGCCGCTGGCCTTGGTGGCGGCGAGAATCTTGTCGACCACCAGGTAGCTGTCGGCCGCCTTGCTGCCGCCGAGGTCGACGCGGATATCGGCTTCGCGGCTGTGCCGGGCATCACGGTCGGTGGCGCTGTGCACGGCGACGGTGGTCAGGCCCATGGCCTTGGCGGTGCGCATCACCCGGCAGGCGATTTCGCCACGGTTGGCGACCAGCAGGGTGGTCAAAGCGGGGCGGCTCATGGGCGCGGCTCCTTCTTGTCATCGGTTTGCCAGGCGGGGCGGCGTTTTTCCAGGAAGGCGCGCAGGCCCTCCTGGCCTTCGGCGCTGACGCGGATGCGGGCAATGGTGTTTTCGCAGTAGCGGCGCAGGGCCGGGCTGAGTTCACCGGCGTCCACTTCGCGCAGCAGGTCCTTGGTGGCGCGCAACGCCTGCGGGCTGTTCTGCAGCAGGTTGGCGACCCAGGCTTCGACCTGGGTGTCCAACTCGCTGGCCGGGTACACCTCGGCCAGCAGGCCCAGTTCGCGCGCTCGCACACCACTGAAGCGTTCGGCGGTGAGGGCGTAGCGGCGGGCGGCGCGCTCACCGATGGCCTTGACCACGAACGGGCTGATCACTGCCGGGGCCAGGCCGATGCGTACTTCCGACAGACACAGCTGGGCGTCCTCGGCACCGATGGCCATGTCGCAGCAACTGATCAGGCCCAGTGCGCCGCCAAAGGCTGCGCCTTGGACCACCGCCAGGGTCGGCGTCTTCAGGCGGTGCAGGGCGTACATCAGCTCGCCCAGCTCGCGGGCGTCGTCCAGGTTGGTGTTGAAGTCCAGTTGCGCCGACTGCTGCATCCAGGCCAGGTCGGCGCCGGCGCTGAAGTGCCGGCCACGGCCGCGCAGCAGCACAAAGCGCAGGCTGGCGTCCTCGGCCAGCTGGTCGAGGGCGACGATCAGCTCGCGGATCATCAAGGCGTTGAAGGCGTTGTTCTTGTCCTCGCGGCTCAGCCACAGGGTGGCGAAACCGCGCGGGTCGCGGATCACTTCGAGGGTGCTGAAATCGCTCATGGGTCACATCCGGAAAATGCCGAAGCGGCTCGGTTCGATCGCTGCGTTCAACGCGGCCGACAAGGCCAGGCCGAGCACGTCGCGGGTCTGGGCCGGGTCGATGACGCCGTCATCCCACAGGCGGGCGCTGGAGTAGTAGGGGTGGCCCTGATGCTCGTACTGGTCGAGGATCGGTTGCTTGAGCCGGGCTTCGTCTTCGGCGCTGAACGGCTGGCCACTGCGCTCGCTCTGCTCGCGCTTGACCTGGGCCAGCACGCCGGCGGCCTGTTCGGCGCCCATCACGCCAATCCGCGCGTTGGGCCACATCCACAGGAAGCGTGGGTCGTAGGCGCGGCCGCACATGCCGTAGTTGCCGGCACCGAAGCTGCCGCCAATGATCACCGTGAACTTCGGCACCTGGGCGCAGGCTACGGCAGTGACCAGCTTGGCGCCGTGCTTGGCGATGCCGCCTTCCTCGTACTTCTTGCCGACCATGAAGCCGGTGATGTTCTGCAGGAACAGCAACGGGATGCCGCGCTGGCAGGCCAGTTCGATGAAGTGCGCGCCTTTCTGCGCGGCTTCGGCGAAAAGGATGCCGTTGTTGGCCAGGATCGCCACCGGGTAGCCGTGCAGGTGGGCGAAGCCGCACACCAGGGTGGTGCCGAACAGCGCCTTGAATTCATCGAACAGCGAGCCGTCGACCAGCCGGGCGATCACCTCACGCACGTCGAACGGCTGCTTGGCATCGGCCGGCACCACGCCATACAGCTCCTCGGCGGCATACAGCGGTGCCACCGGGGCCTGGCGCTGCAACTGGCCCAGCTTGCGCCAGTTGAGGTTGGCCACGCTGCGCCGGGCCAAGGCCAGGGCGTGCTCGTCGTTGTCGGCATAGTGGTCGGCCACGCCGCTGGTGCGGCAGTGCACATCGGCGCCGCCGAGGTCTTCGGCGCTCACCACTTCACCGGTGGCCGCTTTCACCAGGGGCGGGCCGGCAAGGAAGATGGTGGCCTGCTGACGCACCATGATCGCTTCGTCGGCCATGGCTGGCACGTAGGCACCGCCGGCCGTGCACGAGCCCATGACCACGGCGATCTGCGGGATGCCCAGGGCACTCATGTTGGCCTGGTTGAAGAAGATCCGCCCGAAATGCTCACGGTCGGGGAACACTTCGTCCTGGCGTGGCAGGTTGGCGCCGCCGGAGTCCACCAGGTAGATGCACGGCAGGCGGTTCTGCAGGGCGATGGTCTGCGCGCGCAGGTGTTTCTTTACCGTCAGTGGGTAGTAGGAACCGCCTTTGACCGTGGCGTCGTTGGCCACGATCATGCATTCCACGCCCTCGACGCGGCCGATGCCGGCGATCACGCCGGCAGCCGGTACGTCTTCGCCATACACCTCATGGGCGGCCAGCTGGCCGATCTCGAGGAACGGCGAGCCGGGGTCCAGCAGGCGGTCGATGCGCTCGCGCGGCAGCAGCTTGCCGCGGGAGGTGTGGCGTTCCTGGGCCTTGGGCCCGCCGCCCTGGGCCACCTGGGCGAGCAGGCCACGCAAGGCCTGGACCTGTTCGAGCATGGCCGCGCGGTTGCCGGCGAACTCCGCCGAACGCGGGTTGATCTGGGTGTGCAAGGTAGCCATGTGCGCCCGTCCCTTGTGCTCAGCGGGTTTCGTTGAACAGTTCGCGGCCGATCAGCATCCGGCGGATTTCGCTGGTGCCGGCACCGATCTCGTACAGCTTGGCGTCGCGCAGCAGGCGGCCTGCCGGGAATTCGTTGATGTAGCCGTTGCCGCCAAGAATCTGGATCGCCTCCAGGGCCATCTGCGTGGCGCGCTCGGCGGTGTAGAGGATGACCCCGGCAGCGTCCTTGCGGGTGGTCTCGCCACGGTCGCAGGCCTGGGCCACGGCGTACAGGTAGGCGCGGCTGGCGTTGAGCTGGGTATACATGTCGGCAATCTTGCCCTGGATCAGCTGGAACTCGCCGATGCTCTGGCCGAACTGCTTGCGGTCATGGATGTACGGCACCACCAGGTCCATGCAGCTTTGCATGATCCCGGTCGGCCCGCCCGACAGCACCACGCGCTCGTAGTCCAGGCCGCTCATCAGCACGCGCACGCCGCCGTTGAGCTGGCCGAGGATGTTTTCTTCCGGCACTTCGACGCCGTCGAAGAACAGCTCGCAGGTGTTGGAGCCGCGCATGCCCAGCTTGTCGAACTTGTTGCTGCGGCTGAAGCCTTTCCAGTCACGCTCGACGATGAATGCGGTGATGCCGTGTGCGCCCTTGTCCAGGTCGGTCTTGGCGTAGATCACATAGGTGTTGGCGTCGGGGCCGTTGGTGATCCAGGTCTTGCTGCCGTTGAGCACGTAGTGGTCGCCGTGCTTTTCCGCGCGCAGCTTCATCGACACCACGTCGGAGCCGGCGTTGGGCTCGCTCATGGCCAGGGCGCCGATGTGCTCGCCGCTGATCAGCTTGGGCAGGTACTTGAGCTTCTGCGCGTGGCTGCCGTTGCGGTTGATCTGGTTGACGCAGAGGTTGGAGTGGGCGCCGTAGGACAGTGCCACCGAGGCCGAGCCACGGCTGATTTCTTCCATCGACACCACGTGGGCCAGGTAGCCCAGGCCGGCACCGCCGTATTCTTCCGGCACGGTGATGCCCAGCAGGCCCATGTCACCGAACTTGCGCCACATGTCGGCGGGGAACAGGTTGTCGTGGTCGATTTGCGCGGCGCGTGGCGCCAGTTCGGCGGCGACGAAGGTGCGGACCTGGTCGCGGAGCATGTCGATGGTTTCGCCCAGGGCGAAGTTCAGGGTGGGGTAATGCATGCTGGGGCACCTTGTTGTTCTTGAAATATGGGTAACACCGTAGCTCAAGGAGCTGGCGTCGAACCCTGTGGGAGCGGGCGTGCCCGCGAATGCGTCAGCAGGACCACCGTCATTGCCTGAGTGATCGCATTCGCGGGCACGCCCGCTCCCACAGGGCTCGGCGTCAAGCCGGGGCAGGTGTCGTTCATCACCTTTACGTTAACGTAAACCTGCGCAGGGTGACTGTCAATCGACTCGTCACCTTTACGTAAACGTAAATCTGCGCCAGAGTATTCCCGCTTGCTTCAGCCGTGCCCAGAACAACCACAAGAAGGGACACCCATGAGTCAACCAAGCTATACCCGCGGTCGCCAGGACCAACCGCTGCTGACCCTGACCATCGGCCAGGCGTTCGATGCCACCGTGGCCCGCTGTGCCGATGGCGAAGCCCTGGTCTCGCGCCACCAGGGCCTGCGCTACAGCTGGCGGCAGCTGGCCGAACAGGTCGAAGTGCATGCCCGTGCACTGATGGCGCTGGGGGTAAATACCGGCGACCGCGTCGGCATCTGGTCGCCCAACTGTGCCCAGTGGTGCATCCTGCAACTGGCCAGTGCCAAGGTCGGCGCGATACTGGTGAATATCAACCCGGCCTACCGCGTGGGCGAGCTTGAATATGTACTGCGCCAGTCCGGCTGCCGCTGGCTGGTGTGTGCCGACGCGTTCAAGACCTCCGATTACCATGCCATGGTCCAGCAACTGGTACCCGAGCTGGCGGGCGCCATACCGGGTCAACTGGCCAGTGCACGGCTGCCGGATCTGCGTGGTGTGATCAGCCTCGCGATCAACCCGCCTTCAGGCTTCCTGCCCTGGCATGCGCTGGCTGAGCGGGCAGGGCAGACCTCTCGCGAGGCTTGCGTTGCGCGCCAGCAGAGCCTGCAGTTCGACCAGCCGGTGAACATCCAGTACACCTCCGGCACCACCGGCGCACCCAAGGGTGCCACGCTCAGCCACTACAACATCCTCAACAACGGTTTCATGGTCGGCGCAAGCCTGGGCCTGAGCGAACGCGACCGCATGGTGATCCCGGTGCCGCTTTACCACTGCTTTGGCATGGTCATGGCCAACCTCGGCTGCATCACCCACGGCAGCACCATGGTCTACCCCAACGACGCCTTCGACGCCGAGCTCACCCTGCGCGCCGTGGCCGAGGAGCGTGCCAGCATCCTCTATGGCGTGCCGACCATGTTCATCGCCATGCTCGACCACCCGTTGCGGGCACAGGTGGACCTGTCCACCTTGCGCAGCGGCATCATGGCCGGCGCCACCTGCCCGATCGAGGTGATGCGCCGGGTCATCGACCAGCTGCACATGGCCGAAGTGCAGATTGCCTACGGCATGACCGAGACCAGCCCGGTATCGCTGCAGACCGGCCCGGACGACGACCTGGAGCTGCGTGTGACCAGCGTTGGCCGTACCCAACCGCAACTGGAGAACAAGGTCGTGGACGCTGACGGCTGCATCGTCCCGCGCGGGCAGATCGGCGAGCTGTGCACCCGTGGCTACAGCGTGATGCTCGGCTACTGGGACAACCCGCAGGCCACGGCAGAGGCCATCGACCCGGCCGGCTGGATGCATTCGGGCGACCTGGCGGTGATGGACGAGCAGGGCTATGTGCGCATCGTCGGGCGCAACAAGGACATGATCATTCGCGGTGGCGAGAACATCTACCCGCGTGAGCTGGAAGAGTTCTTCTACACCCACCCGGCGGTGGCCGATGCGCAGGTGATCGGCATCCCGTGCAGCCGTTACGGCGAGGAGATCGTCGCCTGGATCAAGCTGCATCCGGGGCACAGTGCCACGGTCGAGGAGCTGCAGGCGTGGTGCAAGGCGCGCATCGCGCATTTCAAGGTGCCCCGGCATATCCGTTTCGTCGACGAGTTCCCGATGACGGTGACCGGCAAGGTGCAGAAGTTCCGCATGCGCGAGATCAGTGTGGCGGAGATATCGGCGGTTACTGCTGGTTGATGCGTTGGCTGTTCCGGCCCTTTCGCGGGCACGCCCGCTCCCACAGGTACTTCACTGCCCTGGGGCACTGTGAAATACCTGTGGGAGCGGGCGTGCCCGCGAAGAGGCCGGCCCTGTCAGCACAAAATCCTGGTCTACCCTTAACCCTTCACCGGTGGCTCCTGGCTCGGTGGGTCACCCACCGTCGGCGGCACGGTCGGCTTGATCGGCAGCTCGTCCGGGTCCTCTTCCGGCACCGGTGGCGGCAGGCTCGGGTCGTCGATGTTGGGGTCGGGTGTCTCCGGTGGAATGGGAATGTTCATGGCCTGACCTCGCGTGGGTAATTGAAGAGGTGCTGCAGGCTTCGACCGCTGGCAGCTGCCGTTCGCTCAATTTTTTTGAACCCCCGCGCCTGCGCATGGCTCTGAACCCTTACTGCCACCAGCCCAAGGGAGCAAGGCCTGATGTCTCTGAAAGAGCCCTTCGAAAGCGTGCCCATGGCCAATGACCACCCGGACCAGGTTATCAGCCTGTCCCAGGCCTTGCTGGCGCCGCGGATTGTCATCGAGGACACCCAGCCGGTGCTCGAAGGCGGCGCATTCGCAGCCAAGGCCATCAGCAACCAGCCGGTTGCGGTCAGCAGCAAGGTATTCAGCGACGGCCACGACCGCATGGCGGTGACGCTGAACTGGCGCCAGGCCGGCAGCCGGCGCATTCATTGCGTGCCGATGACCGCGGCGGGCAACGACCTGTGGCTGGCCGAGTTCATCCCCACCGAAATCGGCCCGCACCTGTTCAGTATCGAGGCCTGGATCGACCCCTTTGCCACCTATTGCCACGACCTGGAGAAAAAGTACCAGGCCGGCGTCGACATCAGGCTCGAACTCGAAGAAGGGCGCCTGCTGCTGGGCAAGGGCATCGAGCTGAGCGGCGGTGCCTTGCGCGACCAACTGCAGGCACTTGCCGAGCGGCTGCCCACCCTCGATGAAGACGAGCAGGTGGCCGTGTTCCTCGGCGCCGAGGCCAGCCGGCTGATGGCCGAGGCCGAACACCGCAGCTACCTGACCCGCAGCATCGAGTACCCGTTGGATGTGGATCGCCCGGCCGCGCAGTTCGCCAGCTGGTACGAGCTGTTCCCCCGTTCCTGCACTGACAGCCCCGAGCATCACGGCACCTTCAACGACGTGCATCAGCGCTTGCCGATGATCCGCGACATGGGTTTCGATGTGCTGTATTTCCCGCCCATCCACCCGATTGGCAGCAAGCACCGCAAGGGCCGCAACAATTCCCTGCAGGCGCAGCCCGGCGACCCCGGCAGCCCGTATGCCATCGGCAGTCCGGAGGGCGGCCACGACGCCATTCACCCGCAGCTGGGCAGCCGTGAGGACTTTCGCCGGCTGGTCTCGGCAGCCGCCCAGCACGGCCTGGAAATCGCCCTGGACTTTGCCATCCAGTGCTCCCAGGACCACCCGTGGCTGCAGCAGCACCCCGGCTGGTTCAGCTGGCGCCCGGATGGCAGCATCCGCTACGCCGAGAACCCGCCGAAGAAGTACCAGGACATCGTCAACGTCGACTTCTATGCTCCTGACGCTGTGCCAGGCCTGTGGCTGGCCTTGCGCGACGTGATCATCGGTTGGGTCGAGGAGGGGGTGAAGACCTTCCGCGTCGATAACCCGCACACCAAGCCACTGCCGTTCTGGCAATGGCTGATCGCCAATGTGCGCAGCCACTACCCGGACGTGATCTTCCTCGCCGAGGCGTTCACCAAGCCGGCGATGATGGCGCGCCTGGGCAAGGTCGGCTACGCGCAGAGCTACACCTATTTCACCTGGCGCAATACCAAGCAAGAGCTGCGCGAGTACTTCGAACAGCTCAACCAGCCGCCCTGGAGCCAGTGCTACCGGCCCAACTTCTTCGTCAACACGCCGGACATCAACCCGTTCTTCCTGCAGCATTCCGGGCGCGCCGGCTTTCTCATCCGGGCCGCCCTGGCGACCATGGGCTCGGGCTTGTGGGGCATGTATTCGGGCTTCGAGCTGTGCGAGGCGGCTGCCTTGCCGGGCAAGGAGGAATACCTGGACTCGGAGAAGTACGAGATTCGCCCGCGCGATTACACCCAGCCGGGCAACATCATCGCCGAGATCGCCCAGCTCAACCGCATTCGCCGGCAGAACCCGGCGCTGCAAACCCACCTGGGCGTGGCGTTCTTCAACTGCTGGAACGACAACATCCTGTACTTCGCCAAGCGCACGCCCGAGCGCGACAACTACATCCTGATCGCCATCAGCCTCGATCCGCACAATGCCCAGGAGGCGCACTTCGAATTGCCGCTGTGGGAGTTGGGGCTGGATGACAACGCCGAGACCCATGGCGAGGACCTGATGAACGGCCACCGCTGGTCCTGGTATGGCAAGACCCAGTTCATGCGTATCGAGCCCTGGCACCTGCCATTCGGGATCTGGCGTATCGAAAAGCTGCGGTAAACCTGTGGGAGCGGGCGCGCCCGCGAACACCGGCAAAGCCGGTGCCTTGCACTGCGGCGCCTGATTCGCCGGCCCGCCCGCTCTCACAGGGCCTGTGTAAAGTCAGTTGCTTGTGCATGGGGCCAGAGCAACCTGTAATTGAAAGGAGTCGCACATGGCCAAGCGTTCCCGCCCGGCAGCCTTCATCGACGACCCGCTGTGGTACAAGGACGCCGTCATCTACCAGCTGCACGTCAAGTCGTTCTTCGATTCGAACAACGACGGCATCGGCGATTTCGCCGGCCTGATCAGCAAGCTCGACTACATCGCCGAGCTGGGCGTCAACACCTTGTGGCTGCTGCCGTTCTACCCCTCGCCACGCCGCGACGATGGTTACGACATCGCCGAATACAAGGCCGTGCATGCCGACTACGGCAACCTTGCCGACGCCCGCCGCTTCATCGCCGAGGCGCACAAGCGCGGCCTGCGGGTGATCACCGAGCTGGTCATCAACCACACCAGCGACCAGCACCCCTGGTTCCAGCGCGCCCGCCACGCCAAGCGCGGCAGCAAGGCGCGGGACTTCTACGTATGGTCGGATGACGACCAGAAGTACGACGGCACACGCATCATCTTCCTCGACACCGAGAAGTCCAACTGGACCTGGGACCCGGTTGCCGGCCAGTACTTCTGGCACCGCTTCTATTCGCACCAGCCGGACCTCAACTTCGACAACCCGCAGGTGCTCAAGGCGGTGATCGGCGTCATGCGCTTCTGGCTCGACCTGGGTGTCGATGGCCTGCGCTTGGACGCCATCCCCTACCTGATCGAGCGCGACGGCACCAACAACGAGAACCTCGCCGAAACCCACACCGTACTCAAGGCGATCCGCGCCGAGATCGACGCCAACTACCCGGACCGCATGCTGCTGGCCGAAGCCAACCAGTGGCCGGAAGACACCCGCCCGTACTTCGGTGAAGGCGAGGGCGACGAATGCCACATGGCCTTCCACTTCCCGCTGATGCCGCGCATGTACATGGCGCTGGCCATGGAAGACCGCTTCCCGATCACCGACATCCTGCGCCAGACCCCGGAGATCCCGGCCAATTGCCAGTGGGCGATCTTTTTGCGCAACCACGACGAACTGACCCTGGAAATGGTCACCGACCGCGAGCGCGACTACCTGTGGAACTACTACGCCGAGGACCGCCGCGCGCGCATCAACCTGGGCATCCGCCGCCGCCTGGCGCCGTTGTTGCAGCGTGACCGTCGGCGTATCGAGCTGCTCACCAGCCTGCTGCTGTCGATGCCCGGCACGCCCACGCTGTACTACGGCGATGAGCTGGGCATGGGCGACAACATCTACCTCGGCGACCGCGATGGCGTGCGCACCCCCATGCAATGGTCGCCAGACCGCAATGGCGGGTTCTCCCGTGCCGACCCGCAGCGCCTGGTGCTGCCGCCGATCATGGACCCGCTGTACGGCTACCAGACGGTCAACGTCGAAGCCCAGGCCAACGACCCGCACTCGCTGCTCAACTGGACCCGGCGCATGCTGGCGGTGCGCAAGCAGCAGAAGGCCTTTGGCCGTGGCAGCCTGCGCACGCTGACGCCGAACAACCGGCGCATCCTCGCCTATATCCGCGAATACACCGATGCCGACGGCAATACCGAGGTCATCCTGTGCGTGGCCAACGTCTCGCGTGCCGCACAGGCGGCCGAACTGGAATTGTCACAGTACGCCGGCAAGGTTCCGGTGGAGATGCTCGGTGGCAGCGCCTTCCCGCCGATCGGGCAACTGCCGTTCCTGCTGACCTTGCCACCCTATGCCTTCTACTGGTTCCTGCTGGCCGAGCACGATCGCATGCCGAGCTGGCACATCCAGCCCACCGAGGGGTTACCCGAATTGACCACGCTAGTGTTGCGCAAGCGCATGGAAGAGCTGCTCGATGCCCCTTCCAGCGATACCCTGCAAGGCGCCATCCTGCCGCAGTACCTGCCCAAGCGCCGCTGGTTCGCCGGCAAGGAAAGCCCGATCGACCAGGTACGGCTGTGCTACGGCGTGCGCTTCGGCACGGCCACCACGCCGGTGCTGCTCAGTGAAATCGAAGTGTTCAGCGACGGCGTGGGTAGCCGCTACCAGCTGCCGTTCGGCCTGTTGCGAGAAGAACAGATCAGCACCGCGCTGCCCCAGCAACTGGCCCTGTCGCGGGTGCGGCGTGCCCATCAGGTCGGCTTGATCACCGATGCCTTCGTCCTCGAACCGTTCATTCGCGCGGTGCTGCGTGCCTGCCAGGATGGCCTGCAGCTGCCTTGCGGGCGTGGCGAGGGCGAACTGCGCTTCCAGTGCACCGCGCAGCTGGCAGGGCTGGGGCTGAACGAGGAAAGCGCGGTGCGCTACCTCAGTGCCGAGCAGTCCAACAGTTCGGTGGTAATCGGCGACCAGGTGGTGCTCAAGCTGATCCGCCGGGTCAACCCGGGAGTGCACCCGGAGCTGGAGATGAGTGCCTACCTGACCGCTGCCGGCTTTGCCAATATCTCGCCGTTGCTGGCCTGGGTCAGCCGCGTGGACGAGCAGGGCGCGCCACACCTGCTGATGATCGCCCAGGGCTACCTGAGCAACCAGGGCGATGCCTGGGCCTGGACCCAGAACACCCTGGAACGGGCCATTCGCGACCAGATGGAACCGGCCAGCCTCGACACCGAGGTGCACACCGACGCGCTGGCCGAGCTGACCGGCTTTGCCGCCTTGCTTGGCCAGCGCCTGGGCGAGATGCACCTGCTGCTGGCTGCGCCGAGCAACGACGAGGCCTTCCAGCCGCGGCCGAGCGATGCTGCCGACAGTGAACGCTGGAGCGCGCAGATCAGTGCCGAACTGAGCCGCGCCCTCGACCTGCTGGTGCAGCACCGTGAGCACCTCGACAGCGACAGCCAGGCATTGGTCGACGACCTGCAGCAACAGCGCGACGGCCTGGCCCAACACGTCGCCGAACTCACCCGCCAGGCCCAGGGCGGCCTGCTGATGCGCGTGCACGGCGACCTGCACCTGGGCCAGGTGCTGGTGGTGCAGGGCGATGCCTACCTGATCGATTTCGAAGGCGAGCCGGCCCGGCCGCTGCAAGAGCGGCGGGCGAAACACAGCCCGTACAAGGACGTCAGCGGCGTGCTGCGATCGTTCGACTATGCTGCTGCCATGATCCTGCGCAGCGCGTCTGCGGTCGACCTTTCCGACCCGGCGCGGCAGGCCCGGCAGCGGGTTGCCAGGCAGTACCTGCACCAGTCGCGGCATGCCTTTGTCGAAGCCTATGGGCTCGCCACTGCGGCCATGCCCCATGCCTGGCAGCAGGCCGAAGGCGAACGTGCCGCACTGGAGCTGTTCTGCCTGGAAAAAGCTGCCTACGAAATCACATACGAAGCCGAAAACCGTCCAACTTGGCTGGCCGTGCCTTTGCATGGCCTGCATGGACTGATCAGTACCTGGGGAGAGTCAGAATGAACGTAACAACGCGTGAAAACGGCGGCCTTCGGCAACGGGACCTCGACGCCCTGGCCCGCGCCGAGCACGCCGACCCATTTGCAGTACTCGGCCCCCATGGCGACGGCAGTGGCGGGCAGGTGGTCCGCGCCTTCCTGCCCAATGCCCTGAAAGTGCGCATCCTGGCCCGGCATGACGGGCGCATCCTGGCCGAAATGGAGCAGGGCAGCCTGCCAGGCTTGTTCACCGCGCACCTCGACGAGGCGCACCCGTACCTGCTGCAGATCGCCTGGGCCGGCGGCGAGCAGATCACCGAAGACCCCTACAGCTTCGGCCCGCAACTGGGCGACATGGACCTGTACCTGTTCGCCGAGGGCAACCACCGCGACCTGTCCGGGCGTTTCGGCGCGCAGCCGACGCAGGTCGATGGCGTCGACGGTGTGTGCTTCTCGGTGTGGGCGCCCAATGCACGCCGGGTCTCGGTGGTGGGCGACTTCAACAACTGGGACGGCCGTCGCCACCCGATGCGCCTGCGTCACAGCGCCGGGGTGTGGGAACTGTTCGTGCCGCGCCTGGGCGTGGGCGAAACCTACAAGTACGAGGTGCTGGGCAAGGACGGCATCCTGCCGCTGAAGGCCGACCCGCTGGCGCGTGCCACCGAGCTGCCACCGAGTACCGCGTCCAAGGTGGCGGGGCCGCTCGCTCACGCCTGGCAGGACCACGACTGGATGGCGCAACGCGCCCAGCGCCATGCCTACAGTGCACCGCTGTCGATCTACGAACTGCACCCGGGGTCGTGGCGCTGCGAACTGGACGAGGCGGGTGACATCGGGCGCTTCTACAACTGGCGCGAACTGGCCGAGCGCCTGGTGCCCTATGTGCAGGAGCTGGGCTTCACCCACATCGAGCTGCTGCCGATCATGGAGCACCCGTTCGGTGGGTCCTGGGGCTACCAGCCGCTGTCGCTGTTCGCGCCCACCTCGCGCTACGGCAGCGCCGAGGACTTCGCCGCCTTCGTCGATGCCTGCCACCAGGGTGGCATCGGCGTCCTGCTCGACTGGGTGCCGGCGCATTTCCCCACCGACGAACACGGCCTGGCACGTTTCGACGGCACCGCCCTGTACGAATACGACAACCCGCTGGAAGGCTACCACCAGGACTGGAACACGCTGATCTACAACCTCGGCCGCAACGAAGTGCGCGGTTTCATGATGGCCTCGGCGCTGCACTGGCTGAAGCACTTCCACATCGACGGCCTGCGGGTCGATGCGGTGGCCTCGATGCTGTATCGCGACTATTCGCGCAAGGCTGGCGAGTGGGTGCCCAACCGCCATGGCGGGCGCGAGAACCTGGAAGCCATCGACTTCATCCGCCACCTCAACGGTGTGGCAGCCCATGAGGCTCCAGGGGCGCTGATCATCGCCGAGGAGTCCACCGCCTGGCCCGGTGTCAGCCAGCCAACCCAGCAGGGTGGCCTGGGCTTTGCCTACAAGTGGAACATGGGTTGGATGCACGACACCCTGCATTACATCCAGAACGACCCGGTGCACCGCACCTACCACCACAACGAGATGAGCTTCGGGCTGATCTATGCCTATTCCGAGCATTTCATCCTGCCTATCTCCCACGACGAAGTGGTCCACGGCAAGCACTCGCTGATCGACAAGATGCCCGGCGACCGCTGGCAGAAGTTCGCCAACCTGCGCGCCTACCTCACCTTCATGTGGGCGCACCCGGGCAAGAAGCTGCTGTTCATGGGCTGCGAGTTCGGCCAATGGCGCGAGTGGGACCACGACAGCGAACTGGACTGGTACCTGCTGCAATACCCTGAGCACCAGGGCGTGCAGCGCCTGGTCAGCGACCTCAACCGGCTGTACCGGGATATTCCTGCGTTGCATGAGCAGGATTGTCAGCCACAGGGCTTCCAGTGGCTGATCGGTGACGATGCGCAGAACAGCGTGTACGCCTGGCTGCGCTGGAGCAGCAGCGGCGAGCCGGTGCTGGTGGTGGCCAACTTCACTCCGGTGCCGCGCGAGGGCTACCGCATCGGCGTGCCGTTCGGCGAGCGCTGGCAGGAACTGCTGAACAGTGATGCCGAGCTGTATGCCGGGTCGAATGTCGGCAACCTGGGTGTGGTGGAAAGTGACGAGGTAGCCAGCCATGGCCAGCCGCAGTCACTGGCCCTGAACCTGCCGCCGCTGGGTGTGCTGGTGATGAAGCCGGCCTGATCTTCTGCCTCTTCGCGGGCATGCCCGCTCCCACAGGTACGGCGCCAGCCTCTGGCCCGGGTGCTATCCCTGTGGGAGCGGGCGTGCCCGCGAAAGGGCCGAACCTGCCTACCACCGCATCCTGACCCCAAGGCTGCCAATCAATCCGTTCAGGTCATTGTCATCCACGTCACTGCTGTAGTCGGCACTGACAAACAACGCTACCGCCGGCGTCACCCGCGCCACCAGCCCCAGGCCCAGTTCTACCGTGGTGGAGTAACGCGAGCTGGAGATCTTGTCGACCTGGTCCAGCTTCAGCTCATCGGCATTGCTGAAGTCATACCACACGTTGGTACGCACGTAGGGCTCGATCGGCATGCCGCGCACATCGTAGCGCCCGGACAAGCGGGCACCCACCCGGCCACTCCAGCTCGGCTGGCTGTCGAAGGCCTGCAAGGTCTCTTCCTGGGCCTGGTTGCCGGGGAAGAACTGCTGGTTGATCAACTGCGCCTGCGGCTCGATCACCCACCCCCCACCCAGGCCGATCGGGATGCCACCCTCCAGCGAGAGGGTCATGGCGTGGCCGCTGTCGTCCAGGCGCTGGCCATTCTCGCTGCGGCCGTTGATGTCTATGCGCGAGCCCATGGCCACGGCATCCAGGTGCCAGCCCTGTTCATGGGTCATGCTCCAGTAGACGCCGAGGCTCTCGCCGCTCAGGTTTACCGCATTGCGTTGGTTGTCGCCCAGCCGCCGGCGCATGCCGTTGAAGTGGGTCTGCAGGTTGTTCTGCCCCACGAAGATGCCCGCACGGTGCACATTGCCGGCTGCCGTTTCACGCACGAACAGGTCCGGGCCGATGCTCAACTGCTGGCTGGGTGCCTCCAGCGGGTCAGGTGGCTGCGCGCCGCTGTGCGCGGGGCTGGGGAAGAACTGCGCCCACTGGCTGGCGTCCAGGTCCGGTACGGGTTGCCCGTGGCGCGCGCTCATTACTTGTGAAAACGCATTCAGGGTACCGATGCTCAAGCCACTGGCGCTGACCGGGTCGAGCGACAGCTGCGGCGGCGCGAGTTGCTGCAGGAAGCCGGGCGCTGTGGGGTCATCCTGCAGTTCGTACGCGATCGTTTCCACCGGGGTTGCCAGAAGCAGCGACGTGGAAACCGCATAGAAAATGCTGTCGAAGCGCGAGGGGTTCGAGGTGCTTTTCATGGCGCGGATCTCCTTGGTTTTGTGGGTACAGCCTGGGACCTGGCCTGAGGTCACGAGCTGTACCGCAAAAACAGTGAGCGACCCAAACCAGCACGCCAGCTTTTGCGAACGCGCACGAAGGCGCGAGCTAGAGGCCCGGCGCGAGAAATTTACTGCTAGACAAGATCAGCTAAGGAGAGGCCGCCGCTTGCGTCAAGAAAACGTGAAAAAAGTATCGGCTCGGCGTGATCGGGTTCAATGCCTTGATTTTAAACGTGAAAACATCGCCAATAGCGAGGTTCGCTATTTGCCGTCCCGGCACTATGAAAAATGATTGTTAGAGCCTGACTTCCACTGCCAAGGGCAGGTGATCTGACAGGTGCGACCAAGGTTTGTGCCCCAGAATACGCGGGCCATGGCTTTGTGCATTGCGCAGGTAGATCCGGTCCAGGCGCAGCAGCGGCAAGCGGGCAGGGTAGGTGCGGGCGAGGTGGCCATGATGGCGCTCGAAGGCTTCGTGCAGGTCGCGCTCCAGGCCCAGGGTACGGTTGCCGTGGGATTTCCAGTCGTTGAAGTCACCGGCGATGATCACCGGGGCGTCGCCGGGTAACGACTCGAGCAGCCTGCGCAGCAGTTGCAGTTGTTTCTGGCGGTGGCTTTCCAGCAACGACAGGTGCACGCAGATGGCATGCACGTTGTGCTGCCCGGGCACGTCGAGAATGCAATGCAGCAGGCCGCGGCGTTCGGGGCCGGTGATCGACACGTCGAGGTTGCGGTGTTCGATGATCGGGTATTTGGAGAGCAGGGCATTGCCATGGTGGCCGTCGGGGTAGACCGCGTTGCGGCCGTAGGCAAAGTCGCTCCACATGCTGTCGGCAAGGAACTCGTACTGCGACGTCTGCGGCCAGCCGGGGTAGCGTGCCGCGTGGCGATCGTGGCTGCCGAGCACTTCCTGGAGGAACACGATATCGGCCTGGGTGCTGCGCACCGCCTCGCGCAGCTCCGGCAGGATGAAGCGCCGGTTGAAGGCGGTGAAGCCCTTGTGGGTGTTCACCGTCAGTACCCGCAGGCGCTTCACGGCCGGGGCCTGGTTGACGCTGGCGAAACCTTTACCGCCGGCTTCGGGGTTCACGGTGGCTCCTCAGGTAACGGTATACACGCTTCAGTGTAGGAGCGGCCTTGCGTCGCGAAAGGGCCGCCCGGCGGCCCCCGTTTCCATCAGCATGCCAAGCCGGGCCGGGGCCGCTCTGCGGCCCTTTCGCGACACGAGGCCGTTCCTACACAAGGGACCCATGCCGGCGGTACAGGTTCACTCCTCGTCGCGCTGCAGAACCATCAGCAACAACGACCGCCCCTTGACCTCGAAGCTGCTGTCGAACTGCAGGTGCTGGCCCTTGCGCAGCTCCGGCCGGTCGGTATCGACCAGGCAGCTCCAGTAATCGCCTTCAGGCACGCTCGGCAGTTTGAACGGCACGATGTCATGGTGCGCGTTGACGATCAGCAGGACGGTGGCCTCGGCGCCTGGCCGGGCAATGCCACTGACCTGGGCACGGCCGTCGATCAGCATGCCCAGGCAGCGCCCGTGCGGGTCTTCCCACTGCTCCACACTCATCTCGCTGCCGTCCGGTGCCAGCCAGGTCACGTCCTTGACCCCGATGGCTTCATTGTAGTCACCCACCAGGAAGCGCGAACGGCGCAATACCGGGTAACTGAGGCGCAGCCGGGTCAGGCGCTTGACGAACTTCAGCAACTCCTGGCCTTCCTCGTCCAGCTCCCAGTTCACCCAGCCGATTTCGCTGTCCTGGCAGTAGGCATTGTTGTTGCCGTGCTGGGTACGGCTGAACTCGTCGCCGGCGACGATCATCGGCGTGCCCTGGGCGAACAGCAAGGTGGCGAAGTAATTGCGCATCTGCCGCATGCGCAGGGCATTGATCCCTGGGTCCTGGGTGGGCCCCTCGACGCCGCAGTTCCACGACAGGTTGTTGTCGGTGCCGTCCTGGTTGTTCTCGTCGTTGTCCTCGTTGTGCTTGTCGTTGTACGAAACCAGGTCGCGCAAGGTGAAACCGTCATGGGCGGTGATGAAGTTCACCGATGAGTACGGCCGTCGGCCGCGGTTGTTGAACATGTCGCCGGAGGCGGTCATGCGCGCGGCAAAGTCGGCCAGCTGGCCCTCGTCACCTTTCCAGAACGCCCGCATGGTGTCGCGGAAGCGGTCGTTCCACTCTGCCCAGCCCGGGGCGAAATTGCCCACCTGGTAGCCGCCCGGGCCGCAGTCCCAGGGCTCGGCGATCAGCTTGACCTGGCGCAGCAGTGGGTCCTGGCGGCAGGCAACGAGGAAGCTGTGGCGCTCGCTGTAGCCTTCATGGTAGCGGCCAAGGATAGTCGCCAGGTCGAAGCGGAAGCCGTCCACATGCATCTCGCCGGCCCAGTAGCGCAGTGAATCGGTGACCAGTTGCAGCACGCACGGGTGGCTGAGGTCCAGCGTGTTGCCGGTGCCGGAGTCGTTGATGTAGTAGCGCTTCTGGTCGGGCATCAGCCGGTAGTACGAGGCATTGTCGATACCGCGCATCGACAGCGTGGGCCCCAGTTCGTTGCCCTCGGCGGTGTGGTTGTAGACCACGTCGAGAATCACTTCCAGCCCGGCGTCGTGCAGGTGCGCGACCATTTCCTTGAACTCGGCGATCTTGCCACTGGCCAGGTAGGCCGGGTGGGGGGCGAAGAAGGCGATGGTGTTGTAGCCCCAGTAGTTGTTCAGGCCTTTCTGCAGCAGGTGCTGGTCGTTGACGAAGGCATGGATCGGCAGCAGCTCGATGCTGGATACCCCCAGCTCCTTGATGTGCCCGAGCAGCTCGTCGTTGGCCAGGCCGCCGAAGGTGCCGCGCAGGTGTTCCGGCACGGCGGGGTGGCGCATGCTGATGCCCTTGGTGTGGGCTTCGTAGATGATGGTGCGCTCCCAGGGGATCTGCACGCGCTCATCGCGGCCCCAGGTGAACGCCGGGTCGATGACCTTGCACTTGGGCACGAACGGCGCACTGTCGCGCTCATCGAACGACAGGTCGCCGTCGGGGTGGCCGATGGTATAGCCGAACAGCGCTTCGGACCATTTCAGCGCGCCGACCAATTGCTTGGCGTAAGGGTCGATCAGCAGCTTGTTGGGGTTGAAGCGATGGCCGTTCTCCGGCTCGTACGGGCCATGCACGCGGTAGCCATAGATCAGGCCAGGGTGCGCGTCGGGCAGGTAACCGTGGTAGATCTCGTCGGTGTATTCCGGCAGTTCGATGCGTTCGACTTCCTTTTCCCCGGTCGGGTCGAACAGGCACAGCTCGACCTTGGTGGCGTTGGCCGAGAACAGGGCGAAGTTGACGCCCAGCCCGTCCCAGGTGGCGCCGAGGGGGAAGGGCAGGCCTTCGCGGATGCGCGAGGGGGCAACGGAGCGGGTTTTCTTGGGCGTGCGCGGGCTCATGACGGTCCTCGAATGGCCGGGTGTTGGGAACGGAACGATGGATGGCTGGCCGGCCTTTCGCGGGCACGCGCGCTCCCACAGGGATCTCCCCAGCCGCTAGCCAGTACAGGCTCGTGGCAGCGGGCTTACCGCGAAAGGCCGGTAGCGGCTCAGCCGGCGGTGGGTTTCTTCACCGCACGTGGTTTCTTCGCCGCAGCCGGCTTGACGCCCGGCAACGCCGCTACCTTGGGCTCGGCGGGCGCCTTGGGCGCTGCCGCTGCTTTTGGCTTGGCCGCTACCTTGGCTTTGCCGGCGGCCTTGGGCTTGGCCTCGGGGGCCAACGCCTCGGCTTCGGCAAGCTTGCGCGCCATGTCCCAATGGCGGCTTTCCTGGCCCTCCGGTTTACCCTCCGATTCCCAGATCTGGTAGGCGAATTCGCGTACTCGTTTTTCATCGACACTCATCACGACGCTCCTGAATGCTAGGCATGTTCGATCAACAGGTTGACTGGGAACTCCGACAGCACGGTGCTCAACATCAACTCTCTAACAGGGCTGACAACGGCACCGCCAAAAAGTCCAGTCGAATTGGCAGGCGACAAGGCAAACGGCAAAGTTACCCGGGTGTCGTCCCAGTTCTGCGCCGGGATCAGGGGTATGGGGGCTGCGCCCAGCAGGCTACTGGCCAGGCGTGGCGCGATGATGACGGCGCGTTGGCCTTCGCCCAGGCGGGCGAACGCCAGCACCTTGTCGGCGTGGCGGCCCTGCACGGTCAGGGGCAGGTAGGCGCCACGGCGGAACAGCTCGGCATTGGCCTGGCGGCAGTCGAGCACGCGGGCAATCAGCGCCTGCTTGACCCGGCCGTCCTGCCACTGGGCCAGCAACTCGGCCAGCGGCGTGGCGTCGTCCAGGGTGTTGCGCCGGGCGGCATAGTCCACGGCCCGGCGGTTGTCCGGGTCGACCAGGCTGAAGTCCCAGTATTCGTTGCCCTGGTACAGGTCAGGCACACCGGGCGTGGTCATGCGCAGCAGGGCCTGTACCAGGCCATTGAGTGCACCGGGGCAGGCCAGCAGCTGCGCGGCTTCGGCCAGCGACTTGCGCAACTGCTGGTTCTCGCTGTCCAGCAGCAGGCCGTCGACATAACGCGCACAGGCAGCTTCATAAGCCTCGTTCGGTGCGCTCCAGCTGCTGCGCAGCTTGGCTTCTCGCACGGCCTTCTGCTGCCATTGGCGAATGCGCTCGGCGTACTGGCGCAGGCCATTGTCATCATGCGGGTCGAGCTCCAGCGGCCAGCTGCCGAGCAAGGTCTGCAACAGCATCAGCTCGTCGCCGGGGCTGGGCGCCGGGCCGTCATCCAAGGCTACGCGCAACGGGCTGGCCAGCTCGCGCCAGTGCTCCACCCGGCTGGCCAGCCACGGGCCGCGCTCGCTCAGCACCGCCAGGCGCGCGCGGGTGTCTTCGCCGCGCTTGTGGTCATGCGTGGCGGTGGCCAGCAAGTTGTCGGGAAAGTCGCGCAGACGCCGCTGCGCCTCGTTGTGGAAGTGTTCGGGTGGGGCGCTGAAACGCTCGGCCTCGAAACCGACGTCGTTGCGCGACAGCAGCCGGGCGCTGCGGTAGAAGGCCGTGTCTTCCACGGCCTTGGCGGCGCTGGGGGCGGTCAATTGCTGGAAGCGCACGCAAGCGTGGCGTAGTTGCTTGCGCGCATAGCCCGCTGGCAGCTTGCGCCAGGCCTGCCCGCCCAGCCACTGCTCGAGTTGTTCCAGGAGCGGCCAGTCGGCCTCGCTGAGGTCTTGCCGGGCGTTGGCCAGCGCCTGCTGGAAGAACGCTTCGTCTTGCGCCGGGCGGCCGCAGGCGTTGAAGTAGGTGCGGTACGCCGGGTAATGCGCCACCAGCGCCTGCAAGGCACGGCGGATCGCGCCCAAGGTCAGGTCGCGGGTCATCAGGTCGTTGCGCGCCACCTGCAGCAGCGCCTGGGCCACCGACTCGCAGTCCCCGGCCAGGCTGGCATTGAGCACCAGGTGACGGGCCTGGCGCACTTCTTCGCTGAAGGCAGGGCGCTCGGTCACGTTGGCCCACAGCTCGGTCAGCGTGGTCTCGCCAGCGGGGTCATGCTGCAGCAGCGATACCTGGTTCATGAACTCGTAGCCGGTGGTGCCGTCGGTCAGCCAGTCGCGGTGCAGGTGCTCGTCGGCGCCGAGGATCTTTTCCACGTAGATCGGGAAGTGTTCCAGTGCCGCGTGCAGCGGGCGTCGCGCCAGCAAGCCATCGACGCGCCGACGCAATTTGCGGCAGTAGCCACGCGGGTCGGCCAGGCCGTCGATATGGTCGATGCGCAGGCCATCCACCAGGCCGCGCTCGATCAGCTCGAAGAGCTTGGCATGGGTGGCCTCGAACACCACTGCGCGTTCGACCCGCAGGCCGCCGAGTTCGTTGATGTCGAAAAAGCGCCGCCAGTTGATGTCGTCGGCAGCGGTGCGCCAGCTGGCCAGGCGGTAGGTCTGGCGCTCCAGCAGCAGGTGCAGGCGCCGGAAGCCGGCCTCGCTGCGGCTGTCGAAGGCCAGCAGGGCCGCTTGCAGGTCGGCGCCTGCGTCCACCAGGCGGGCCAGCTCGGCGTGCAGCGGCAGGGCGTCGGCCAGCGGGTCGGGTGATGCGTTGAGGGCGGTGAAATGTTCGGCCAGGGCCTTCAGCGCCGGGTCCGGGCTCAAGGCCAGAATCCAGCCGTAATCGGCTGGGCAGATCGGGAACCGGTGCTGGTAATGGGCGATGTGCAGCACGCCTTGCTGCGCGTCGAATTGCAGCGGTATTTCACCCTGCTTCAAGGCCACGCCGTAGTCGCTGCCGAGGAATGGCAGCAGCAACTGCCCGGCCAGCAATGGGTCGCTGGAATGCCACTGGATGTCGAAGAACTGCGCATACGGACTGCGCCGGCCCCAGGCCAGCAGGCTTTGCCACCACGGGTTGTCGGCACCGCCGACGGCCATGTGGTTGGATACCGTGTCGAGGATCAGCCCCATGCCGTGCTGGCGCAGGGCTGCGACCAGCCGCACCAGGGCTGCCTCGCCGCCCAGTTCCGGGTTGACCTGGGTCGGGTCGACCACGTCGTAGCCATGGCGCGAACCGGCGCGGGCCTTGAGGATGGGCGAGGCATACAGGTGGCTGATGCCCAGCTGGGCGAAGTACGGCACCAGCGGCACGGCGTGGTCGAGGGTGAAGTCACTGTGAAATTGCAGGCGCAGGGTCGCGCTCAGGGCTTTCATCGGTCACGCTCCCAGGCTTGCTCGCGGGCCTGGGCCAGCAGCTCGATACGCCGGGCGGCATCCTCATCGTCGAGCAGCTCACGCACTGGCCGGGCAAAGCGCCGGCGCCAGTTGGGGTGGCCTTCGGTGGTACCGGGCAGGTTGGGTTGCTCGTCGCAGCCCAGCAGGTCTTCGAGGGGGACCAGCACCAGCGGGGCGCGGGTGTGGCCGACATAGCGAATGGCGGCGTCGATCACGGCGTCGTTGTCCTCAAGCAGGCCATAATTGGATTCCAGCGTGCGCCGCAGGCCGGCGTGTTCTTTCTGCCGGTCATGGCGCCAATGCAGTTCGGTAGCGGCATCGATCAGTTGCAGGCGGTGGCTCCAGTCGATATCGCGGTTCTCCAGCCAGCCGGCCAGGGGCGCCAGGTCGTGGGTGCCGGTGGTGGCCAGGGCGTTGTCCGGCCAATCCAGAATTGGCGTGAAATTGCCGGGCGAGGCTTGCTCGAACGGCAGCACCCGCATGCCCAGCACGTTGCGCCTGGCCAAGGCTTCGCGTAGCCCTTCGGGTACGGTGCCTAGGTCTTCGCCGAGGATGACCGCGCCGTGGCGCATCGACTCCAGCGCCAGCAGGCGCAGCAGGTCGTCCAGCGGGTATTCGAGGTAGGCCCCTTCGCTGGGCTTGGACCCACGCGGGATCACCCACAACCGGCGCAGGCCCATCACATGGTCGATCCGCAGCCCGCCGGCATGCGCCAGGTTGGCCCGCAGCATTTCGATGAAGGCGCGGTAGCCGTTGCGTTTCAGGCCTTCCGGGGAGAAGCCGCAGATGCCCCAGTCCTGGCCGGAACGGTTGAGGATGTCCGGTGGCGCACCCACGGTAAGGTTGGCCAGCAGCTCGTCCTGGCGGCTCCAGGCCTGGCTGCCGGCGCCGTCGGCACCCACCGCCAGGTCGGCGATCAGGCCGAGCGCCATGCCATTGCCGCGCGCGGCTTCCTGGGCGCGTTGCAGGCTGCGTTCGCTCAGCCACTGGCAGAACGCGTGGAACTCGATGCGCGCCGGGTAGCTGGCGGCAAAACTCTGCACTTCGGCATGGTAGGGGTCACGCCAGGCCTCTGGCCAGTTGCGCCAGTCGGCGCCGAGACCCTGATCGACGGCTTCGGCCTGCAGCACTTCGAAGCGGCAATGGTGTTCCAGCGCTTCGCCGGCGGCCTCGCGGAAACTCTCGAAGTCGCTTCGCTGCGGGTGGTCGCCTTGGCTGAAGTCCTGGTACAGCGCTTGCAACAGCCGGCGACGGGCTTCGGCTGCGCGCGGCCAGTCCACCAGCGGCTCTTGTTCCAGCGCTTCCAGCGCCTGTTCCAGGCCGCATGCTTCCACTGCCTGGCGCACGGCGCGTTCGCCGAGGATGGCCGCCGGGCTGGCGTACAGGCTGTTGAGCAGCAGCCGGCTGGAGGGGGAGTAGGGGCTGTAGTGGTGCTGGTCGAATGCCGAAAGTGCGTGGATCGGGCTGATGGCCAGGGCATCGGCTCCGCGTTCGGCGGCGCTGCGGGCCAGTTGTTCAAGGGCCATGCAGTCGCCATAGCCACCATCGCCTGGGCGCCGCAGGCTGTATAGCTGCACCGAGATGCCCCAGCAGCGCGCTGGCGGTTGGCTGACCCGCTCATGCAGCGCCACGCAACCGGCCGGTGCCACGGCCAGGGTGAAGGCATGGCCTTCGATCTGTAGTTGGTGGTAACCCGGTGGCAGCTGGCCAGGCAGCCGGCCCTGGGCATCCAGCTGCAATTGCAGCTGCGCCCCGTCCTCCAGGTTGCAGCGCACCGGGCTGCCGCCGGCGAAGTAGCGGTCGAGCGCCAGCGCCTGGCCCACATCCGCGGTCAGCAGGGGCGGCACATGCTCGGCATCGTCGCTGTGTGCGAGGCTGGCCAGGCTGTCACGTACCTGGGCATCGTCTGCGCAGCCATGGCCAAGGGCTTCCAGTACCCGGCGCAATACATCGTCACTGACTTGCTGGGGGCGGTTGTTGGCATCGACCCAGTCGCGGGCCAGCCCGGCCTGCCGTGCCAGCTGGTGTAGCAAAGGTTCGCTCATGGCGTCTCCGGGCTGGGTGGCAGCAGGCTGACCACGCAGCTGTAGGGCGAAAGGGTGGCGTCCGTGTGCGCGTCGGCGCTGCTGTCGAACAACCGTAGCCCGGCCTGCGGCAGCGCGACGGGCTGGGGTTGCTCGGCCAGGTTCAGGTCGATGCGCAAGGTGCTGCCATCACCCAGGCGCCAGCTGGCACTCAGCGCCTTGGCACCGAGCACCTTGGCACCCAGCGCACGCGTGCCTGGCAGGCGTGGCAGCAACTGCTGGCGGCGTACTGTCAGCAACTGCTGATAGAGCCCATGCCAGCCGGCGAGCACGTCGTGCCGGTTCGGGCGTGAGCGTTCGAACGTCTGCACGGCGTTCGGGTCGGGAATGCGGGCGCGCTGTTCGGGGTCGGCAAAGGCCGGAAAGTGCGCGAATTCGCCGCGCCGGCCTTCACGTACGGCGTCGGCCAGTTCGTCGTGGAAATCAGTGAAGAACAGAAACGGCGCGCGGCTGCCGTCATCGTCGCCCATGAACAGCAACGGAATCATCGGGCTCAGCAACAGCAGGGCGGTCGCCGCCCGTAACGCCGCAGGTGGGCACAGCACGCTCAGGCGTTCGCCCAGTGCCCGGTTGCCGATCTGGTCATGGTTCTGCAAGAACAGCACGAAAGCGCTGGGGGCGAGGTGGTCACTCGGTTCGCCCCTGGGCTGGCCGTGGCGATTGGCTTCGCCCTGGAACACGAAACCTTCGCCCAGGCAGCGGGCCAGCTTGTCGATCGGCTGGTGCTTGTAGTCTTCGTAGTAGCCTTCGGTTTCGCCGGTCAGCAGCACGTGCAGGGCGTTGTGGCCGTCGTCGTTCCACTGCGCGTCGAAGCCTTGTTCCAGCAGGAAGGCCTGGTTGTGTTCGTTTTCCAGTACCAGCCATACCTGGCGGCCGGGTTCGACCGCGGCGCGCACCCGTTGCGCCAACTCGACGAGGAAATCCGGCTGGTCGATGGCATGCACCGCATCCAGGCGCAGGCCGTCGAAGCGGTACTCGCACAGCCACATCAGGGCGTTCTGGATGAAGTACTCGCGCACCTGCGGGCGCCGGAAGTCGATGGCCGCGCCCCAGGGCGTCTGGCGGTCTTCGCGAAAGAACGGGCTGGCGTACTGGTGCAGGAAATTACCGTCCGGGCCGAAGTGGTTGTAGACCACGTCGAGCATCACCATCAGGCCATGGCCGTGTGCCTGGTCGATCAGCTGGCACAGTTGCAGCGGGGTGCCATAGGAATGCTGGGCGGCGAAAGGCAACACACCGTCATAGCCCCAGTTGCGTGCCCCGGGGAACTGGCCTATCGGCATCAGTTCGATGGCGGTGATGCCGGTGGCGGCCAGGCGGGGCAGCAGGCTGGCCACGCCTTGGTAGCCGCCCAGCACACCCACGTGCAGTTCCTGGATCACGGCTTCGTGCCAGGGTCGGCCTTGCCAGTGGTGCTGCCATGGATAGGCGGCGATATCCACCAGCTGGCTTGGGCCGTGGACACCGTCGGGCTGGTAGCGGGACGCAGGGTCGGCCACCTGCAGCTGCCCGTCGATCCGGTAGTGATAGTTGTCGCCTGCCCGGGCCGGGGCGACTCCGCTGTACCAGCCATCCTCAGTGGGCAACAACTCTATCGCCGGCTGTTGCTCCAGTTCCACGCTCACGCTGCGCGCATCGGGTGCCCAGAGGGCGAAGCGCGCCGACGTGGCGTCCAGCAAGTGTGCGCCATGCCTGTGCATCTTCGATCCCTCTCTCAGTAGTAGGCCAGGTGGGCCTGCCGGACCAGATCCTCATACAGGCGGGCATAGGGTTCCACGGCCTGGCACCAGTTGAACGGCTGGGTCATCGACAGGCAGCGCATGGCGTTGAGCAGGTCTTTCTTCTGGTACACATAGAAGGCGCGGGCAAGTGCTTCGCGGTAGCTTTCCACGGTCGATTCATCGAACAGGAAGCCGGTGACCCCGTTCTCGATGGTGTCGGCCAGCCCGCCGGTGTTGCGCGCCACCGGCAGCGAGCCGAAGCGCTGTGCATACATCTGGCTGAGGCCGCAGGGCTCGTAGCGCGATGGCATCAGCAGGAAGTCGCTGCCGGCGAACATGCGTCGGGCATCGGTTTCGTTGAAGCCGATGCGCACGCCGATGCGCCCCGGGTGGCGCAGCGCCAGTTCGCGCATGGCCTGTTCTTCTTCCGGTTCGCCGCGGCCGATGATCGCGATCTGGCCACCTTGTTCGACGATGTAGTCGGCCACGCCCAGGGTCAGGTCCAGGCCCTTCTGGTAGACCAGGCGCGACACCACGGCGAACAGCGGCCCCTCGGACGGCTGCAGCTGGAACAGCTCGCGCACCTCGCGGGTATTGCGCGCCTTGCCTTCCCAGTCATTGATGCTGAAGTTGTGCTGCAGGTGCTTGTCGGTGGCCGAGTCCCAGCTTTCGTCGATGCCGTTGGGGATGCCGCCCAGCAGGCCTTGCTGGGCCTTGCTGGCGAGGAAGCCATCCAGGCCGCAGCCGAATTCCGGGGTGGTGATTTCCTGGGCGTAGGTGGCGCTGACCGTGGTGATGTGGCTGGAGTAGGCCAGGCCGGCCTTGAGGAACGACAGCTTGCCGTAGAACTCCATGCCTTCCTGCTGCATGGCGTGGTCGGGGATCGCCAGTTCCGGGCTGCAGCCGCGGCTGTATACACCCTGGTAGGCCAGGTTGTGGATGGTGAACAGGGTCGGGGTGTTCAGGCCGCGCCAGTGCATGTAGGCAGGCGCCAGCCCGGCAGGCCAGTCGTGGGCGTGCACCAGTTCGGGCTTCCAGTGGATCATGCCTTCGCCAGCGGCGATCTCGGCGGCGGCCAGGCCCAGGCGGGCGAAGCGGATGTGGTTGTCGGGCCAGTCGCGGCCGTTGTCGGCAGCATAGGGGGTGCCAGCGCGCTGGTACAGCTCGGGGCAGATCAGCACATAGATGACCAGCCCGTCGGGCAGGTCCATGCGGCCGATCTTGCACGGCGGCAGGGCGGCATGGCCGCTCAGTTCGCCGACGATGTGGATGGGGTTGTCGCTCTCCACCACTTGCGGGTAGCCCGGGATCAGCACCCGTACGTCATGCAGATGCCCCAGGGCCCGCGGCAGGGCCGCAGAAACGTCGCCCAGGCCGCCGGTTTTCACCAGGTCGGCAATCTCCGAGGTGACGAACAGGATCTTGCGCTTGTTGGGGTTGTGCTGGCGGCGCTGGGCGCCGGGTGCCTTGCCTGTCGTGGCGAAATCCGGGGTGACCGATTCGCGATTGTCCGAGGTAAAGGTGTCTACGTGAGGCTCGACAGCGGCACTGATCATACTTCTCTCCGTCCCTATGCTTTGGTCGGGTGCTGGCACCCGTGGCGATATCTCGTGTTGGTTCTCTCTGATGCTGAATGCTGCGTAGTGCTTCCATGCCCCTGAGTCGTGCGCGCAGGCACAGCGCGATCGGCATTCCCGCCAAAAGCGATTGGACTGGTTGGGATGGGTGGGCCGAGCAGGGGAATGTCCCTTGCGTTTGGCCTACTTAGTTCCTGACCTGCCGGCTTTCCTGAAAGTTCGACTTTTTTTCGTCACTCTTCCGATGAGCAAATGGCGGGCCGAAACCCGAGTGTAGGAGAGAAAAAGGGGAAAAGGTGACCCGCTGGTCACTAAGCGCATGCGCCGAAATAGACGCAAACGTTGGCGTCTGTGAGCAAATGTGAACCACCGGCCGGCGCGCGGCGTTACGGCTGCGCCATATTGTCGCCAGGATGGGTTTGTGCACCATGATGGTGCCTGGGCCGCGCTGCTATTTTCGCAGGCTTGAAGGAATGGGGCAGGGGAAGGATCAGCAGGTGGGAGCCCTCAAGCCCCCACGGAGGATGGAAGATCAGAGGCTGACAGCTGAATCGTCGGTGCGTGCCTGTGCCAGCAGCAGGTTCAGTTGGGCGACCTGCTGACGCAGCTGGTCACGTTCTTCCTTCAGTTTACGCAGCTCATCACGGCGCACGGAGACATAGAGGGTCTGGGTTGGAGTAGCAAGCATCAAGGTACCCATGAGCACACCTCGCGGTTTTGGCTGGTGACAAGTTAAAGCGTAGACGCTTCACGCGGGGCGCATTCTGAATTCTTTTGCAGGCCTTGGGAACTTTTTTGTTTATCGTGGTCGCGCCGTTCGTCGCTGAACCCACGCGCGGTTCGCTGGACTAACCTGAAGGCTGCACTGTGTCGTCATTAAATTTGAAAGGGGAGCATCGGCTCATGCAACTGGGAATCATCGGGCTGGGCCGCATGGGCGGCAATATCGCAAGGCGCCTGATGCGCGCCGGCCACCGTACCGTGGTGCACGACCGCAGCCGTGAAGCCATCAGCACCCTGGAGGGCGAGGGTGCCCAGGGGGCGCACGATCTTGGGGCGCTGGTGCAGAAGCTCAAGGCACCGCGTGCGGTGTGGGTGATGCTGCCGGCCGGCGAACCCACCGAGCAGACCATCGCCCAGCTGGCCGAGCTGCTGGAGCCGGGCGATGCGATCATCGACGGCGGCAACACCTTCTACAAGGACGATATGCGCCGGGCCGGCGAGCTGGCCAAGCGCGGGCTGCACTACCTGGACGTGGGCACTTCCGGCGGGGTGTGGGGCCTGGAGCGTGGCTACTGCATGATGATCGGTGGCGAAAAGGACGTGTTCGAGCGCCTGGAACCGCTGTTCAAGGCGCTGGCCCCGGGCGTAGGTGACATCCCGCGTACCCATGGCCGCAGCGGCGAGTACCAGCGCGCCGAGCATGGCTACATCCATGCCGGCCCGCCGGGTGCCGGGCACTACGTGAAAATGGTGCACAACGGCATCGAATACGGCCTGATGCAGGCCTATGCCGAAGGCTTCGACCTGCTGCGCAGCAAGGGCGGCAACGAACTACCCGAAGACCAGCGCTTTGACCTGGACGTGGCGGAAATCGCCGAAGTGTGGCGGCGCGGCAGCGTGGTCACCTCGTGGTTGCTCGACCTGACTGCCGATGCCCTGGTGGCCGACCCTCAGCTGGCGCAGTTCAGTGGCTCGGTGTCCGACAGCGGTGAAGGCCGCTGGACCATCGATGCCGCGGTCGAGCAGGCCGTGCCGGTGCCGGTGTTGTCCAGCGCCTTGTTTGCCCGCTTTCGCTCGCGCCAGCAGCAAGGCACCTATGGTGACAAGATTCTCTCGGCCATGCGCCTGGGCTTCGGTGGCCACATCGAGAAGAAAGGCGAATGACCAGACAGCACATTCCTGCCGCGCCACCCTGCACCCTGTTCCTGTTCGGCGCCAATGGCGACCTGGTCAAGCGCCTGCTGATGCCGGCGCTGTACAACCTCAGCCGCGACGGCCTGCTGGACCGCAACCTGCGCATTGTCGGGGTCGACCACAACCCGGCCACTGCCGAGCAATTCGCCGAGCGCCTGCATGCGTTCATGGTCGAGCGTAATAAAGGTGGCGAGGCCAGCGCCAAAGGCCTGGACGAGAAACTGTGGGCACGTTTGGCCAAGCGCCTGGACTACCAGACCGGTGACTTCCTCGACCCGGCCACCTACCAGGCCCTCGCCAGGCGCATCGACAAGACCAGCCATGGCAACGCCATCTTCTACCTGGCGACTTCGCCGCGGTTCTTCCCGGAGGTCGCCCTGCGCCTGGGGCAGGCCGGCTTGCTCGACGAATCCGCCGGGGGCTTTCGCCGCGTGGTGGTGGAAAAACCCTTCGGTACCGACCTGGCCAGCGCCGAAGCGCTCAATGCCTGCCTGCTGAAAGTGATGGGCGAGCGGCAGATCTACCGCATCGACCATTACCTGGGCAAGGAGACGGTGCAGAACATTCTGGTCAGCCGTTTCTCCAACGGCCTGTTCGAGTCGTTCTGGAACAACCACTACATCGACCATGTGCAGATCACCGCCGCGGAAACCGTCGGTGTCGAGACCCGCGGTGCTTTCTATGACAGCACCGGGGCGCTGCGCGACATGGTGCCCAACCACCTGTTCCAGTTGCTGGCGATGGTGGCCATGGAGCCCCCGGCGGCATTCGCCGCCGATGCCGTGCGCAGCGAGAAGGCCAAGGTGATCGGCGCGATTCGCCCGTGGTCGCCGAAGATGGCCCTCAAGCATTCCGTGCGCGGCCAGTACCGCGCTGGCAAGCACGGGCGCAAGCAGTTGCCTGGTTACCGCCAGGAGGCCAACGTCGCCCCCGACAGCCACACCGAAACCTACGTGGCGCTGAAGGTGATGATCGACAACTGGCGCTGGGCCGGCGTGCCGTTCTACCTGCGCACCGGCAAGCGCATGAGCGTGCGCGACACCGAAATCGCCATCTGCTTCAAGCCCGCGCCGTATGCGCAATTCCGCGAGTCGGAGCTGGAGCGGCCCAAGCCCAATTACCTGAAAATCCAGATCCAGCCCAACGAAGGCATGTGGTTCGACCTGCAGGCCAAGCGCCCCGGGCCGGAGCTGGTGATGGAAAACGTGGAACTGGGCTTTGCCTACAAGGACTTCTTCAAGATGACCCCGGCGACCGGCTACGAGACGTTGATCTATGACTGCCTGACCGGTGACCAGACCCTGTTCCAGCGCGCCGACAATATCGAGAACGGCTGGCGAGCGGTGCAGCCGTTCCTCGACGCCTGGGCGCAGGGCGGCGAGGTGCACGAATACCCGGCCGGCGAAGACGGGCCTGAGGCTGGCAATGAACTGCTGGCGCGGGACAAGCGCGAGTGGCACCGGTTGGGGTGAGGTTTTTGTATGGCCTGTGTTGGCCTCTTCGCAGGCGAGCCCGCACAGAGGTTGACACAGGCAACCACACAAAGGAGCCGCAATGCCTGCCAACATCGAAGACTACGCCCTGCTGGGCAACTGCCACAGCGCCGCCCTGGTCAGCCGTGATGGCTCGCTCGACTGGCTGTGCCTGCCACGCTTCGACGCCCCGGCAGTGTTCGCCGCCTTGCTGGGCAACGAAGAAAATGGCCGTTGGCGCCTGGCCCCCAGCGACCCGGTAGAGCACAGCAACCGTCGTTACCTGGACGACACCCTGGTGCTGGAAACCATTTGGGCCACTGCCACCGGCCGTGCCCGCGTGCTCGACTTCATGCCACTGGGCGAGGTCAATTCGGTGGTGCGCATCGTCGAGGGCCTGGCGGGTGAAACCAACTTCGAGATGGACCTGGTGATGCGCTTCGACTATGGCCGCAGCGTACCCTGGGTGGAGCGTCTGGCACCGCTCACGCTCAGCGCCGTGGCCGGGCCTGATCGCCTGATCCTGGAGGCGACGGTGGCGCCGCAAGCGCGTGACCACCACACCGTGGCCCGCTTCCGGGTCGCTGCGGGCCAGCGGCAGGTGTTCAGCCTGCGTCACCAGCCTTCGCACCTGCCGGTGCAAACGGACTGCGACATTGACGATGCCCTGAAAGACACCATCGACCAGTGGCAGACCTTCGCGGCCCGCTGTCCCGAGGTCGGCCCCTACAGCGCCCTGGTGCGCCGTTCACTGCTGACCCTCAAGGCCATGACCTACGCCCCCACCGGCGGCATCGTCGCGGCGGTCACCAGCTCGCTGCCCGAGCGCATCGGCCACGAACGCAACTGGGACTACCGCTTCTGTTGGCTGCGCGACGCCACCATGACCCTGCTGGCGTTCATGAACCTGGGCTACTTCGACGAAGCCCAGGCCTGGCGTGAATGGCTGCTGCGTTCGGTGGCCGGCAACCCCGAACAGATGCAGATCATGTATGGCCTGGCCGGTGAGCGCGACCTGCAGGAATACACCCTGCCGTGGCTGGCCGGCTACGAGCACTCGCAGCCCGTGCGCGTGGGCAATGCGGCGTCGACGCAGACGCAGCTCGACATCTACGGTGAACTCGCCGATGCCATGGCCCAGGCAATCAAGGGCGGCTTGCCGCGCCACCCACGCAGCGCCGCCATCGCCCGGCTGATCCTGCCTTACCTCGAACGCATCTGGCGCGAGCCGGACGAAGGCATCTGGGAGGTGCGCGGTGGCCGCCAGCAGTTCGTGCATTCCAAGGTCATGGCCTGGGTGGCCTTCGACCGTGCCGCGGGGCTGGCCGACACCACCGAGGAAGGCCGCGAGCGTGGCCAGCATTATCGCCAGGAGGCTGAGCAGATTCGCCGCGAAGTGTGCGAGCAGGGCCTGGACGCCAGCGGCCAGTTCTTTGTCCAGGCCTATGGCTCGAGCGAAATGGACGCCAGCTTGTTGCAGATCGCCCTGACCGGCTTCCTGCCGGTGGATGACCCGCGCTTTTTGCGCACCCTGGAGCAGATCGAACAGCGCCTGCTGAAGCATGGCCTGCTGCTGCGCTACGACAGCGACAGCTGCAGCGACGGCCTGACCCCGGGCGAGGGCACCTTCCTGGTGTGTTCATTCTGGCTGGCCGACGTGTATGTGTTGCTGGGCCGCCAGGCCCAAGCCCAGGCCCTGTACCAACGCCTGACCGGCCTGTGCAACGACCTCGGCCTGCTGGCCGAGCAGTACGACCCGGTCGGCCAGCGCATGCTCGGCAACTTCCCGCAGGCATTCAGCCATATCGGCATCATCAACACCGCGCTTAACCTGCACCGGGCCCAGTGCCCGGTACGGGACCGGGCGACCCGGCGTTGAAATAGCTGCGATGGCTGGCATGCAGCTGCCGGGCAGCTAGAGCAGACCCCAACTTTTCAGAAAGAACCGTGTCATACCGGCAAAAGGGCGGTCTGCATCGGCCTGGGTTCGGATGCGCAGCAGGAAATCACGCTGGCGCTCGGCAGCAAAGTTACCTTCCTGAAAAAGCAATACCAGCGTCTCCAGCGTTTCGTAGGCATTCCAGCGCAGGCGCAGCAATTCCTGGCGGTTCAACCCGAGCACGTCCTCTGCAGCCTTCACCGCTCTGCTGGATTGACTGGATCCGGTTATGCCAACCAACCAGACTTCGCGTGTTTCCGGGATGGCTTTCCAGGCAAAGAACTGTTCAGGGTCGGCGACGTAGGGGTTGATGAGTTCAGCATCTTCCTTGGCGTAGAGCTGGGCCACTGCAGCATCTGTGGTGGTGACTGGGTCGGGGCAAATAGTCTGCAACAAGGATTTCAGCTCTGCGCCGTCGCTGGGTAGGGTCAACGGCACTGCAGGCGGCGCGAGCCTTGGGCCCTGCACCGGGAACGTATCGCCTTTATAGGTCTGGTTGCAGATCTGGCAGCTGAACGTGTAGTTGTCGTAGCAGTACGCCAGCCACCAGTACTGGCTTTTGGGGCGGAAGTGTTCGACGTCGCCATGCGCTACCACGCCAGTGTCGGCTTCACAGTAGATGCACTTGTTGCAGGACTCGACCTTGAGTTGCGGCTTGGCGCGGCCCCAGACTTGACGGTTCTTCGGTCTGAAATTGACCGTTCCCGTGTGGCCGTCGTCCTGATAGTACTGCACCAGGTTGTTGAGTTTGGTTTCCAGCTGAGTCCCGGTAAAGCCCTTCAGTTTTGCCGCAGAGCGAGTGCGCGAAACCTTGATCATGGCTCGCTCTCTAGGTTTTTTGTGATGGCGGTGAGTTTGTCTGGCGATATCTTGGTTTTGCGCTTGTTTTCGAGCAGTGCAGATTTGAGGCTGAGGATCAACTCGGCTTGCTCTTTCGCATAGTGCGGCATGACGTCCCATTCGGGGGCATCGTTCAAGATTGCCTGCAGCGCTTTCATTTGCGCTGCTTCTTGCTTGTTGAGCGACTCTTTAAGGCAGAGTTCTCTGACTGCGTTGCGAGCCTTTTCGATTTCGACTGATTCCAGCGAGTCCAAACCGAACATAGGGCTCATCAACAGTTGATGAAGCATCATCTTGCGCGGTTCACCGATGAACGGAACCAGCGTCGGCGTTGCCTCTGTACCTTCCCGTCGGATGACATAGAGCTCGCCTTCACCGCTCTGCTGTGCCGTGAGTGCCGAGTGCGTGGTGGCGATGAACTGGAAGTTCGGCAGGGTGCTGGAGAGAAACTCAACCAGATGACGCCGCCACACCGGATGCAGGTGCAGATCGATTTCGTCGATAAGCAGCACCCCGCGCGTGCTGAGTGGGTTCTTGCGGTCGGGAAAGGTTTCGGTGATCCGGTACAGCAGGTCGCCACACCAGGCGGCCATGTTCTGGTAGCCGTCGGAAAGCTGGTTGAGTGGTATTTCGCCATCCACCGTGTCGAAAATGATCTGCCGCGTGGCCCGATCGATTCGCGAGAACTGCATGCCGGGCAGAAGCTTGTCCAGCGCTTCGTTGACCGCGCCCATCATCGACGACAGGCCTTTGCGGTAATCGAGGTCCATCACCCACTGCTCAAGTGATACCAGGCTCGCGTCTGGCGAAAACATTGTCGCCATGCCTTGAGCCCGTGGTACCCGTGAGCGTTCATCGGGGAAGGTGGAGCGCATGTTGAGCACCGGTGGCCGACGGGAAACACCGTAGGCCAGGACAAAGTAGTTGCGATCAGCTTTGGCAATCGCGGCATCCAGCGCTTCCAGCGAGTCATGGTTGTTCGCAAAGATCTTGCGGATCCCGTCACCACGGTTGATTTCCAGCGCTATCTCTCGGGTTTCACCCTTGGCGGTAACCAGTGTTCCTTCGATACGGCATTTCTTTGCGCCATTCCTGATCCACGCATCAGGGTCACCGAGCAGTTCAGGAAGGGCATCGCTGCCTGCCAGCAGCAATGCAATGGCTCGCAGCACCGAGCTTTTGCCGCAGCCGTTTTCTCCGAGTAGCAAGGTCCAGCGACGCGTTCCGCCGGCACTGGCATGGAAGTCCAGGTCCAGGGACTTGATCGAACGGACATCGCGCAACGCGATTCGCACCAGGTACATCGTGAGGTCCTTCCAGTTCTGTAGGCGTATCAGTCATCTTGAAAGGCGACTGTCTGTTGGCGAGGGGGCTTGGGCAATGATCAACGTCATGCCTGTCAGCAATCAAGGTGGCGCTCATTTTAGCAGTTGCGAGAAGCTACCCGAACCGAGTATCAAGGCTATTCACACAGAGCCTAGGCTCTGTACGAAAAGCCTTGATACTTGTTCATGCTGCGTTGAAAACAGCCTCGGAATGCTCATGTACTCCAGTACACTCCGCTTCCTCGGCTGTTTTCGCCTTGCCTGACCTGCGTCTCAAGACTTTTCGTACAGAGCCTAGCGCAAACACCATTCGGCACGGAGCACCCATGGGTATTCGCGGTACAGATCGGCAGATCGGCAACATCGAGTTCAATGTCAGCGTCATCGACCCGGACGGCTATGAACTGGCGGTGTGGACGGCCCAAGCCTGATGGCCAACCACAAGATCGAAATCCGCCGGCGCAACATCGGCAAGATCCTGCAGGCGGCGGAAAAGGTATTTGCCGAAAAGGGCTACGGCGCCACCTCGATGGGCGATATCGCCGAGCAGGCCGAGTTGCCGCGTTCCAACCTGCATTATTACTTCAGCACCAAGGACGACCTGTTCCGCGCGGTGTTGCAGGATCTGCTGGAAGTGTGGAAACAGGACGCGCTGTGCTTCGAGAACTTCGACGACCCGCGCGTGGTATTGACCAGTTATATCCGCGCCAAGATGGGCCATTCACGCTCACGCCCGCTGGGTTCGAAGATCTGGGCCGAGGAGATGCTGCACGGGGCGCCGGTGCTGGGGGCGGACCTGGCGGAAAGCCTGGTGCCCTGGGCCAAACTGAAGGAGGCCAAGATCCGTCGCTGGGTAGAAGAGGGGCGCATTCTGGCGGTGGAGCCTTCGGCACTGCTGTACATGATCTGGGCCTCGACCCAGCACTATGCCGACTTTGGCTACCAGGTCGAGCTGCTCAATGGTGGCGAGGCGTTGTCGGACATGGCGTTCGAGAATGCGGTGCAGACGGTGACTTGCGTGATTCTGCGGGGGATCGGGCTGGAGCCTTGATGGGCAAAGCCTGGTTTGCGCCGCTCCTACAGGTACGGCGCCAACTGTAGGAGCGGATTTATCCGCGATGCAGGCGACGCGTTGGCTGGCACCGGCTATGCCGGTGATCGCGGCTGAAGCCGCTCCTACACTGATTGTGTCAGTCGGTCGGGTAGTAATCCGCTTCAACTGGCCTCGCGGTAGGGTTGCGTGGGTCCTGCGTCCAGTTAGATGAATGCGGGGCCGCTTCGCGGCCCTTTCGCGACACAAGGCTGCTCCTACAGGTACGGCGCCAACTGTAGGAGCGGATTTATCCGCGATGCAGGCGACGCGTTGGCTGGCACCGGCTATGCCGGTGATCGCGGCTGAAGCCGCTCCTACACTGATTGCGTCAGTCGGTCGGGTAGTAATCCGCTTCAACTGGCCTCGCGGTAGGGTTGCGTGGGTCCTGCGTCCAGTTAGATGAATGCGGGGCCGCTTCGCGGCCCTTTCGCGACACAAGGCCGCTCCTACAGGTACGGCGCCAACTGTAGGAGCGGATTTATCCGCGATGCAGGCGACGCGTTGGCTGGCACCGGCTATGCCGGTGATCGCGGCTGAAGCCGCTCCTACACTGATTGCGTCAGTCGGTCGGGTAGTAATCCGCTTCAACTGGCCTCGCGGTAGGGGTTGCGTGGGTCCTGCGTCCAGTTCAGGTACGGCTTGCCGGTATCCAGCGCCACCATGTCGATGCAGCCTTCCACCGGGCAGGTAATCTGGCACAGGTTGCAACCCACGCATTCCTCCTCCACCACACTGTAGGCATGCGTGCCATCTGCCTTCAGCGTGCTGGCAATGGCCTGGTGCGAGGTGTCCTCGCAGGCAATATGGCAGCGCCCGCAGCCGATGCATGCCTGTTGGTCGATGTGCGCCACCGACTTGTAGTTCATGTCCAGGTACTTCCAGTCGGTGGTATGCGCCACCGCCTGGCCACGGAAGGCCTCGATGTGGCCATGCCCATGCTGGTCCATCCAGCGTGCCAGGCCGTCCTTCATGTCCTCGACGATGCGGAAGCCATGCAGCATCGCCGCCGTGCACACCTGCACCGCGCCACTGCCCAGGGCGATGAATTCGGCGGCATCGCGCCAGTTGCCAATGCCGCCGATACCGCAGATCGGCAAGCCACGGGTTTGCGCGTCGCGGGCGATTTCCGCCACCATGTTCAGGGCGATCGGCTTGACTGCCGAACCGCAGTAGCCGCCATGGGTGCTCTGGTCGCCGACGATGGGGTGGGCGACCATGCGCTCCAGGTCGACACTGGTGATCGAGTTGATGGTGTTGATCAACGACACCGCATCGGCCCCGCCACGGTGCGCGGCGCGGGCCGACTGGCGGATGTCGGTGATGTTTGGCGTGAGCTTGACGATCACCGGCAGCGAGCAATACGTCTTGCACCAGCGGGTGACCATCTCCACGTACTCCGGCACCTGGCCCACCGCCGCGCCCATGCCACGCTCCGGCATGCCGTGCGGGCAGCCAAAATTCAGCTCGATGCCGTCGGCACCGGTGGCTTCCACCAGCGGCAGGATAAACTTCCATGAGTCTTCCACGCACGGCACCATCAGCGACACGATCAGTGCGCGGTCGGGCCAGTCCTTTTTCACCTGGGTGATTTCGCGCAGGTTGATCTCCAGCGAACGGTCAGTGATCAGCTCGATGTTGTTGATGCCTTGCACCTGGCGGTTGGCGCCGTAGTGCGCCGAGTAGCGCGACGACACGTTGACCGCCGCCGGGTCCTCGCCGAGGGTCTTCCACACCACGCCGCCCCAGCCGGCCTCGAAGGCGCGCACGACGTTGTAGGCCTTGTCGGTTGGCGGTGCGGAGGCCAGCCAGAATGGGTTGGGTGCCTTGATACCGGCAAATTCGATCGACAGGTCGGCCATTTATGCTGCCTCCACATTGAGCATGAGTTGGGCATGGATGGCTTCGGCGGCCAGCTTGCCGTGTTGTACGGCCTGGACGGTCAGGTCCTGGCCCAGGGTGGTGCAGTCGCCACCGGCGTAAATGCCCGGCAGGCTGGTCTGCATGTTTGCATCGACCCGAATGCGCTCGCCGTCGCGGGCCAGTTGCGCTGCCAGCGGGTCGCCGAGGCTGCTGTCGTCGAAGCGCTGGCCGATGGCCTTGAAGATGGCATCGGCGGCCAGCTCGAAGGTTTCGCCGCTGTCGCGCAGGCGGCCGTCAGCCAGCTCGGTGCGGGCAAAGCGCATGCCGCGCACCTTGCCGCTGGCATCCAGCAGCACGGCATCGGGGCGCGCCCAGGTATGCAGGCGTACCTGGTTGGCCTTGGCGATGTCCTGTTCGTGCTCGGTGGCGCCCATGTCGGCGTGGCCGCGGCGGTACACCAGGTTGACATCGCGGGCGCCCAGGCGGCTCATCTGCACCGCCATGTCGATCGCAGTGTTGCCGGCACCGATCACCAGGCAGCGGTCGGCCAGTGGCAGTTGGCTCAGGTCATCGGCCTGGCGCAATTCGCGGATGTATTCGGTGGCGGCGAGCAGGCCGGGGGCTTCTTCAGCGGCCAGGCCCAGCTGGCGCACGGCATTCAGGCCGAGGCCGAGGAACACCGCGTCATACTGGTCGCGCAGCTCGCCCAGGCTGAGGTTGCCACCCAGGCGCTGGCCATGCCGAATCTCGATGCCACCGATGCCCAGCAGGAACTCCACTTCACGTTGGGCGAAGTCATCCACCAGCTTGTAGCGGGCAATACCGTATTCGTTCAGGCCGCCGGCCTTGTCGCAAGCTTCGAACACCACCACGTCATGCCCGTGCATGGCCAGGCGATGGGCGCAGGCCAGCCCGGCCGGGCCGGCGCCGACCACGGCGATGCGCTTGCCGGTGGCTGGCGAACGCTGGAACGGGTGCGCGGTGAAATGCGCATTGTCCAAGGCATAGCGTTGCAGCTGGCCGATCAGCACCGGTGCGCATTCCTGCGCATTGTTGCGCACGCAGGCTTGCTGGCAGAGGATTTCGGTGGGGCAGACGCGGGCGCAGCTGCCGCCGAGGATATTGGCCGAAAGGATGCGTTCGGCGGCGCCTTGCAGGTTGTCGTCACTGATGCGGTGGATGAACGACGGGATGTCGATTTCGCTGGGGCAGGCGTTGACGCAGGGCGCGTCGTAACAGTACAGGCAGCGCGCGCTTTCGACGGCGGCCTGGCGCGGGGTGAGGGGTGGGGCCAGGTCGCTGAAGCGCTCGGCCAGCTGGTCGGCACCGGCCCGGGGGCGCGGCAAGTGGTTCAGGGCGTCGATCACGGTTGTAGCCTCTCTATTTTTTTTGGATGCAGGCAACAAGGATTGCGGTGGTTTCCTGGGCCGCTGCGCGTCCCATCGCGACACAACGCCGCTCCTGCAAGGAACCGCGCACGCCTGTAGGAGCGGCCTTGTGTCGCGATGGGCTGCGCAGCAGCCGCAATGGCTTCAGCGCTGCACGGGCGTCGGGCGCTGCACTTCGGCCCTGCGCTCGAGTACCTCATACACCGACGGATACGCCGGCCGTTCCACATAGCGCCCCGCGCCCGCTTCTGCGCGCAGGTCGCCATCAGCCCAGCGCAGCTTGCCCTGGCTGATGGTGTGGCTGGGAATGCCGCGCACAGTGCGGCCCTCGAAGATGTTGAAGTCCACCTGCTGATGGTGGGTCTTGGCCGAGATGGTGCGGGTACCTTGCGGGTCCCACAGCACCAGGTCGGCGTCGGCGCCAACGCGAATGGCACCTTTGCGCGGGAACAGGTTGAAGATCTTTGCCGTGTTGGTGGAGGTCAGCGCGACGAACTCATGCATCGACAGGCGCCCGCTGTTGACCCCGGCATCCCACAGCACCGCCATGCGGTCCTCGATGCCGGCCGTACCATTGGGGATCCGGCTGAAATCATCCCGGCCCATGGCTTTCTGCTCGGCGCAGAAACAGCAGTGGTCAGTGGCGGTGGTGTGCAGGTTGCCCGACTGCAGGCCGCGCCACAGCGCTTCCTGATGTTCGCGCGGGCGGAACGGTGGGCTCATCACATAGCCTGCGGCGGTGGCCCAGTCCGGGTCGCGGTAGACGCTGTCATCCAGCAGCAGGTGGCCGGGCAGCACCTCGCCATAGACCGGCTGGCCCTTGCCGCGGGCATAGGCGATTTCATCCAGCGCTTCGCGGCTGGAAACGTGCACCAGGTACAGCGGTGTACCGAGGGTTTCGGCAATGCGGATGGCGCGGCTGGCGGCCTCGCCCTCGACTTGCGAGGGGCGCGACAACGGGTGCGCTTCCGGCCCGGTCAGGCCCTGGGCCAGCAGTTTTTTCTGCAGGTGGTACACCAGCTCGCCGTTCTCGGCATGCACGGTGGGCACCGCACCCAGTTGCAGGCAGCGCTCGAAGCTGGCCACCAGGGTGTCGTCGGCGGCCATGATGGCGTTCTTGTAGGCCATGAAGTGCTTGAAGCTGTTCACCCCATGTTTGGCTACCAGTTCGCCCATCTCTTCGGCCACCTGCTCGCTCCACCAGGTGATGGCCACGTGGAAGCCATAGTCGCTGGCGCTTTTCTGCGCCCAGCCACGCCAGGTGTGGTAAGCCTCCAGCAACGATTGCTGCGGGTTGGGGATGACGAAGTCGATGATCGAGGTGGTGCCCCCGGCCAGGCCGGCGGCGGTGCCGCTGAAGAAGTCCTCGCTGGCCACGGTGCCCATGAACGGCAACTGCATGTGCGTGTGCGGGTCGATACCGCCGGGCATCAGGTAACGGCCGCTGCCGTCGAGGATCTCGCAGCCGGTGGGCGGCTCGAGGTTCTGACCGATGGCGCGGATCAGGCCATCGGCACACAGGACATCGGCGGGGTAACTTTCTTCGTGGGTGACCACGGTGGCGCCACGGATCAACAGGGACATGCCGTCTTCCTCGCAGGCTGACCGGTCTGGGCCGGTTCTTGGAATTGTCGGGGGCAGGCGAGCAGGGCGGTTAATCCTGTCATGCCTGACAAGATTCGAGGCTAGATGCAGATCCTGGATTCGGCAAGAAAATTTTCCCATGATTTTCATGGTTTTTAACTCACTGAAAATAAACGATTAATTCAGCTTGTTGTGCTGGCGGCGGGGCTTTCGGGAAGGTTGTCTGACTTGACAAGATGAAAAACTGGTCGAGATTTTCAAGCACATAAAGCGTGTACTCCGGCCGTCGGATCGACCCGATGAGCGAAGAACTAGAAGAACATCTGGAGAAGCCTCCCATGCAGCAGAGCAGATCGGAAGTGGTCGAGCAGGATGGCCTGTTCGAGTTGGCCGAGGGCAGCGATGTCCTCGACAGCCCACGCTACAACCACGATATCGCCCCGACCAAGGTGCACCAGCGCACCTGGAACAAATGGCACATCACCGCCCTGTGGGTGGGCATGTCCATCTGCGTACCCACCTACACCCTCGGCGGCGTGCTCACCGCCTACTTCGGCCTCAGCGTGGGCGAGGCCTTGCTGGCGATCCTGCTGGCCAACCTGATCGTGCTGATCCCGCTCACCCTCAACGCCTTTCCCGGCACCAAGTACGGCATCCCGTTCCCGGTGCTGCTGCGCTCGTCGTTCGGCGTCCTCGGCTCCAACGTACCGTGCCTGATCCGGGCGGTGGTTGCCTGTGGCTGGTTCGGCATCCAGACCCTGTTCGGTGGCCTGGCCATCCACCTGTTCCTTGGCTCGGTGTTCGACGGCTGGAAGGCCTTGGGCGGTACCGGCGAGGTGATCGGCTTCATGCTCTTCTGGTGCCTGAACCTGTGGGTAGTGCTGCGCGGCGCCGAGTCGATCAAATGGCTGGAAACGCTGTCGGCACCGCTGCTGGTGGCGGTGGGCGTCGGCCTGCTGTTCTGGGCCCTGCCGCACATGTCGATGACCGAGTTGCTGGCCCAGCCGGCCAAGCGCCCGGCCGACGCGAACGTGCTCGGCTACTTCTGCGCCGGGCTCACCGCCATGGTCGGCTTCTGGGCCACGCTGTCGCTGAACATCCCCGACTTCAGCCGCTACGCCCGCAGCCAGAAGGACCAGATTCTCGGGCAGATCTTCGGCCTGCCGCTGACCATGTTTCTGTTCGCCGCCCTGGGCGTGGTGCTGACCGCCGCCTCGGCGTCGCTGGTAGGCGAGACCGTGGCCGACCCGGTCAGCCTGATCGGCAAGATCCACAGCCCGTTCTGGGTGGCCCTGGCCATGGCCTTGATCGTCATCGCCACGCTGTCGACCAACACCGCAGCGAACATCGTGTCGCCGACCAACGACTTCCAGAACATCGCCCCGCGCCTGATCGGGCGCAGCCGCGCGGTGTGGCTGACCGGCTTCATCGGCCTGGCGCTGATGGGCCATGAGTTGCTCAAGAAGCTGGGCTGGATCGTCTCCGACCTGAGCCTGGAGAGTGTCTATTCCAACTGGTTGCTGGGCTATTCCAGCCTGCTCGGGCCGATCGCCGGGATCATGGTGGTGGACTACTTCCTGGTCCGCCGGCAGCAGCTGGACCTGGCCGGGTTGTACCGCGACGACGTGTACCCGGCCTGGAACTGGGCTGGTTTTGCCGCCTTTGCATTGCCGGTGGCGTTGACCGTGATGGCTATCGGCAACAGCAGTTTCAGCTGGTTCTACGACTATGGCTGGTTCACCGGCTCGCTGCTGGGTGGGGGGCTTTATTACGTGCTCGCCGGGGTGCTGGCGCGCAGCCCGGCGCGGGTGGCCAAGCCTTTGCCGTGAGGCCGCGTCTGCTGCTTCGCGGGCGCGCCCGCTGCCACAGCAGCAGGTTTCGCAGCGTGTTGGTGGGCGCGGGTTCACTCGCGCAGAGGCCGGCACGGACAACAAAAACGCCTGAAGGAGAAACCCGTGACCCCAGTCCAAGAGATCCTCAATACCAGCGCCCGGCACATCGACAGCGCCCGTCTGTGGCAATCGCTGATGGACCTGGCGCGCCTCGGTGCCACTGCCAAGGGCGGTGTCTGCCGGCTGGCGCTCACCGACCTTGACCGCCAGGCTCGCGACCTGTTCGTGCAATGGTGCCAAGCCGCCGGCTGTACGGTGAGCATCGACGCGGTCGGTAATATCTTCGCCCGGCGCCCGGGGCGTAACCCCAAGCTGCCGCCGGTGATGACCGGCAGCCATATCGACACCCAGCCCACCGGTGGCAAGTTCGATGGCTGCTTCGGGGTCATGGCAGGGCTGGAGGTGATCCGTACCCTCAACGACCTGGGCGTGGACACCGAAGCACCGCTGGAAGTGGTGGTGTGGACCAACGAGGAGGGCTCGCGCTTTGCCCCGTGCATGATGGGCTCGGGCGTATTCGCCGGCAAGTTCACCCTGGAGGAAACCCTGGCCAAGCGTGATGCCCAGGGCGTCAGTGTCGGCGAGGCGCTGAACGCCATCGGCTACGCCGGCCCGCGCGCGGTGCAGGGCCACCCGGTGGGGGCCTATTTCGAAGCGCACATCGAGCAAGGGCCGATCCTCGAGGACCAGGCCAAGACCATCGGCGTGGTACTGGGTGCCCTTGGCCAGAAGTGGTTCGACCTGACCCTGCGCGGCGTCGAAGCGCATGCCGGCCCGACCCCCATGCACCTGCGCAAGGACGCCCTGGTCGGTGCTGCCGCCGTGGTCGAAGCGGTCAACCGCGCCGCCCTCGGCCACCAGCCGCACGCCTGTGGCACGGTGGGTTGCCTGCAGGCCTACCCCGGCTCGCGCAACGTGATCCCCGGCGAAGTGCGCATGACCCTGGACTTCCGCCACCTGCAAGGTGAGCAACTGGATGCGATGATCAGTGAAGTGCGTGCGGTGATCGAGGCGACCTGCGCCAAGCACGGCTTGAGCCACACGCTGGTGCCGACGGCGGACTTCCCGGCGTTGTACTTCGACAAGGGCTGTGTCGATGCCGTGCGCGAGTCGGCCAAGGCGCTGGGCTTGCCGCACATGGACATCGTCAGCGGGGCAGGGCACGACGCGATCTTCCTTGCCGAGATGGGGCCGGCGGGGATGATTTTCGTGCCGTGCGAGAACGGCATCAGCCATAACGAAATCGAGAACGCCACCCCCGAGGACCTGGCCGCGGGCTGCGCGGTGTTGCTGCGGGCGATGCTGGCGGCGTCGGAGGCGATTGCCAGCGGACGCCTGGCGGCCTAGTACCGTCAGTATCAGGAGTACGCGCTTTTTGTAGGAGCGGCCTTGTGTCGCGATCGGGCTGCGCAGCAGCCCCAGGATCCTGAAGTGGAAGCAGGCACCGCCGGGGCCGCTTTGCGGCCCTTTCGCGACACAAGGCCGCTCCTACAGCGGCCGCGCTGCCGGGGCGGGCTGGGTAAGATCTGCCAGAAACGCCGCAAATGCACCATCGGCACCTGCTGCCCCTGTGGGCTGGCGGCTCGCCTCGATCCCGGCCGATACCCGCGGTCGAACGTCCATACGAACTTCAAAAAGGGTTGGAAACCTATTGAATCATCCGCTCGGTTCGAGGCGGCCCTCCCGCCCGATGTGATAGCGCTGCAGATCCTGCGCCAGGGTCAGATGGCCACGGTAATGTGCAAGGGCCTCTTCGCGCATATCGACGATGCTCGGGCTGCGCCGTGGGTCGTGCTGGTAGCGGGCGCTGAAGTGCGTCAGCACCAGGTTGCGCACGCCTGCGGTTTCGGCGAAGCGCGCCACCGCTGCTGCGGTACTGTGACCGAAGGTGACCCCGGTACGCTCGACCACCGCCTGGGTGAACGTGGCTTCGTGCACCAGCACATCCGCACCCCGGGCGGCATCGGCCAACAGTTCGGGGTTGTCGTTGTCGCCGCAGACGATCACCCGCCGTGGCGGGCGCGAGGGGCGCAGGTAATCACGGCCGTGCAGCAATCGGCCGGCATGTTCCACCGTCAGGCCCTTGGCCAGCTCGCCCCACAACGGGCCGCGGGGGATGCCTTCGGTTTCCAGGCGCGGGATGTCCAGGCGCGGTTCGGGGTTGAGTTCGGTGAACACGAAGGCGACGCTCGGTACCCGGTGCGACAGCTGCACGGTAGTGACGTGCATCGCCTCACTGCGCCACTCCAGCAGATCCTCCACGGCCTGCAGGCGCAGTTCGAACGGCAGGAAGGTATGGCTGACCGCCAGCCCCTGGCGTAGCCATTCATGCAGGGCACTGGGCAGCACCAGCTCAAGTGGCTGGGTGCGCCCACTCATGCCGGCGCTGGCCAGCAGGCCCGGCAAGCCGAAGCAGTGGTCACCGTGCACATGGGTGATGAAGATCGCCCGCAGGTCGCGCAGCGAAAGCGGCGTGTGCAGCAGCCGATGCTGGGTGCCTTCGCCACAGTCGACCAGGTACCAGTGGCTGCCGGTGGCTTCGATCACGGCCGTGGCACTGACATTGCGTGCCTTGGTAGGCACCCCGGCGGAGGTGCCGAGGAACAGCAAATCCATTACAACTCCTTGTTATTGGCCAAACCCGGGCGGCCGAGCCGTCCGCGGCGCCCGGGGTTTCAGTTGGTCGCCTCGGCATCCGCCTGGCGCCAGATCAGCTTGCTGGTGTCGTAGCCCTGCTCCCGAGCGATACCCAGCAACTGGTCCCGCGTCTGGTCCGGGATGGCCGGTGTGCGGGACAGCAGCCACAGGTACTCGCGGTTGGGGTGGCCGACCAGCGCCACGCGGTAGTCCTTGTCGTGGTACAGCACCCAGTACTCGCCCTTGGTCAGGCCGGGTGCCAGGCGGCTGAACCAGTTGTCGAAGCGCACCCAGAGTTTGTCGGTACTACCCGCTTGCTGGGCTTCGGCGATGCCCTTGGCTTCATTCCACTGGCCGTCCTTTTCCCGGCAGCGGTTGGTCACGTCGATGCGGCCGTCCGCACGCAGGCCATAGTGTGCCTCGGACTGCACGCAGTTGCGTTGGAAGAACATCGGCAACCGCGCCAGTTCGTACCAGGTACCTTGGTAGCGTTGCAGGTCGACCTGCTGGGTATGTGGTGGCGCCGGGTGGTCATTGCCGGCGCAGCCGAGCAGGGCCAGGGTCAGGCAGGAAAGCAGCAGCGGGGTGCGTAGCGCCATGGTCGAGCTCCTTGCGGTGGAGGGGGCTTACCTGTGTTTCGATGCGGGCGCGCGGCAAAAGTTGTACGCAATCGCGCCTTTCAGAACGAGCCGGTCTGCACGTCGCCAGCGCGTACGTAGCGGGCGATGATTACACCCTTTGGCGAAACCTGCGAGTGCTGCAGGGTGAAGGCCGCCGCTGCGGCATCGTCGCCGAACAGGCGTTTGCCATGGCCAAGCAGCAATGGGTGGATCAGCAACTGCAGTTCATCGACCAGGCCCGCGGCCAGCAGTTGCTGCACCAGTTCACTGCTGCCCTGGGTCAGCAGGTTGGCACCGTCCTGTTGTTTCAGCGCCCGCACCGCTGCGCTGATGTCCGCACCCAGGGCATGGCTGTTGTGCCAGGCGAGGGTAGCCGGGGCGTGGGTGGCCACATGCTTGGGCACGCTGTTGAACAGGTTGGCGATGGAGAAGTCTTGCGAACTGCCATCCACCTTTGGCCAGTAAGCGGCGAAGATGTCATAGGTACGCCGGCCCAGCAGCAGCTCGAAGGGCTGGCTGAACAAGGCCTGCATGGCCTGGCCGAAAACTTCCTCGGCGTAGGGCACGAGCCAGCCGCCGTAGCTGAAGCCGCCGCTGGTGTCTTCCTGCGGGCCGCCGGGGGCCTGCATGACCCCGTCGAGGCTGATGAACGCGGCTACGATGAGTTTGCGCATGGGACTCTCCTGTTGGCAGCCGGGGTGGCTGCTGGCATGGGATAGTCGAATGGCAGGCAGCAGAATCGACAGCAGCTTGTGCTTTCTCTGCACCGGGCCTGTCGCCGGCCAGCCAGCCCCCACAGGCGTGCAGTGCAAAACCTGTGGGGGCTGGCTGGCCGGCGACAGGCCCGGTGCAGGCTACCTCACAGCCAGTAGGTCACCGCCCACCAGCCCAGCCCACCCATCACCACGGTGTAGGGCAAGGCCATCCACACCATGCGGCCGTATGACAGCCGGACCAGCGGCGCGATGGCCGAGGTCAGCAGGAACAAAAACGCGGCCTGCCCGTTCGGGGTGGCCACGCTGGGCAGGTTGGTGCCGGTGTTGATCGCCACCGCCAGGGTTTCGAAATGCTCGCGGCTCATGCTGCCATTGACAAACGCCTGCTTCACCTCGGTGATGTAGATGGTGGCGACGAACACGTTGTCGCTGATCGCCGAAAGCAAGCCATTGGCCAGGTACAGCATGCCTGGCTGCTGCTCGGCCGGCAGTGCCAGCACCCAGGTGATCAGCGGGCTGAACAGCTGCTGCTGGTGGATCACTGCGACAACGGCGAAGAACACCACCAGCAATGCGGTGAACGGCATGGCGTCCTGGAACGCACGGCCCAGGCGGTGTTCGTCGGTGATGCCGGTGAATGCCGTGATCAGCACGATTACCATCAGGCCGATCAGGCCGACTTCGGCAACGTGCAAGCCCAGGCAGACGATCAGGATCAGCGCGGCCAGCCCTTGCACCCACAGCGCGATGCGCTGGGCCTGGGTGCGCGCGGCGTCATCCTCGGCGGCGTAGGCGGCCAGTACCTGGCGCACCGGCTCGGGCATCAGCGTGCCGTAACCGAACAGGCGCAGTTTCTCCAGCAGTACACAAGTCAGCAGGCCGGCAGCCAGCACCGGCAACGACACCGGCGCCACCTTGAGGAAGAAATCGGCAAAGTGCCAGCCCATTTCGTGGCCGATCAGCAGGTTCTGCGGTTCGCCCACCAAGGTGCACACCCCGCCCAGGGCCGTACCTACCGCGCCATGCATCAACAGGCTGCGCAGGAAGGCGCGGAACTGGTCGAGGTCGTTGCGGTGCAGCGCTGCGACCTGCTGGTCGCTGTCGAGTGCAGCGTCCTCCCGCGGGTTGGCCCCGGAGGCAACCCGGTGGTAGACCGCATAGAAGCCGACCGCGGCGCTGATGATCACGGCGGTCACCGTCAGCGCATCGAGAAACGCCGAGAGGAATGCCGACAGCACGCAGAACAGCAATGCCAGAATGGCCTTCGAGCGTACCCCGAGCAGGATGCGCGAGAACAGGAACAGCAGCAGTTCCTTCATGAAGTGGATGCCTGCGACCATGAACATCAGCAACAGGATGACCGGGAAGTTGTGCTGCAACTCTTCGTACAAGGCTTGCGGGGTGGTCATCTGCAACAGCAGGGCTTCGACCAGCAGCAGCCCGCCGGGCATCAGCGGGTAGCATTTCAGGGCCATGCCCAGGGTGAAGATGAACTCGAGCACCAGTGCCCAGCCGGCGGCAACCGGGCCAAGGCTGACCAGCAGCAGCGGGTTGAGGACCAGGAACAGGCAGATGACCGCCTTGTACCACAGCGGCGACTGGCCCAGGAAGCCGTGGGCGAGGGCGCCAGTCAGGGAGCGCGACATGAATATGTTTCCTTATGATTCGGCGATGGCGAACGGTGCCGCATCAGCGCGCCTTAGGCAAGGCATACAGTCCCGTTTTTGGCACAAGCGCGGCCATCGGGCTGGGTTACCATCCGTGGCATGAACCTTTTACTCCCAGGAGTGCCGCCCGTGACCGAGTACAGCGCATTCAAGGTCGAACTGACCGACAACATTGCCCACGTGCAAATCAACCGCCCGGAGAAGGTCAATGCGATGAACGCCGCCTTCTGGGCAGAGATCATCGACATCTTCCAGTGGGTCGACGATACCGACGCGGTGCGGGTAGTGGTGCTCAGCGGCGCCGGCAAGCATTTTTCCGCCGGCATCGACCTGATGATGCTGGCCTCGCTGGCGGGCCAGATGGGCAAGGATGTGGGGCGCAACGCGCGCTTCCTGCGCAGCACCATCCTGCGCCTGCAGGCCTCGTTCAATGCCGTGGACAAGTGCCGCAAACCGGTGCTGGCCGCCGTGCAGGGCTACTGCATCGGCGGTGCCATCGACCTCATCGCGGCCTGCGACATGCGTTACTGCAGCAACGACGCGCAATTCTCGATCAAGGAGATCGACATGGGTATGGCTGCCGATGTCGGCACACTGCAACGTTTGCCTCGTATCATCGGTGACGGCATGATGCGTGAGCTGGCCTTCACCGGGCGCAATGTCGAGGCCGCAGAGGCGCTGCGCATCGGCCTGGTCAACCGGGTCTATGATGATCAGGCTGCGCTGCTGGACGGGGTCTTTGCCATTGCCCGCGAGATTGCCGCAAAATCACCGATTGCCGTGGCCGGCACCAAGCAAATGCTCAGCTACATGCGTGACCATCGCATTGACGATGGCCTGGAATACATCGCCACCTGGAACGCCGCGATGCTGCAGTCCGAAGACCTGCGCGTGGCCGTGGCGGCGCACATGAGCAAACAGAAACCGACGTTCGCCGACTGATCAGGCCGGGGGACGCGCAGTAAAGGACCCCCCGACATGTCAGCACGCTGGACTACCGCAGTACTCGACCCGCAGATCACCGGGGGCCTGGCCGTGGCCCGCAGCCCGGAAGGGTTCCTGGTGGACGCCAACGGCGCGCTGTTCTCCCGCGACTGGCTCAAGCGCCAGGACCTGGATGTGCTCGGCGAGCACGGCATCGGCCATTTCGATGGCCAGCCGGTGTTCCTGCTGGAGCTGCGCCGCGCCACCGAGGTGCCCGGCTGTGCCTGGCGTGGCCTGCGTGCGTTCATGCTCGAAGGCGACTTCGACACCTACAAGGTGCTGGGCTACGCCGCCCAGATCGGCACCTGGGCGCGTGAGCACCGCTTCTGCGGCAGCTGCGGCCAGGCGATGACGCAGATCCGCTGGGAGCGGGCGATGTACTGCCAGCCCTGCGACCTGCGCAGCTACCCGCGCATTTCGCCGAGCATGATCGTGCTGGTGACCCGTGGTGACGAGATCCTGCTGGCGCGCTCGCCGCGCTTTGTCAGCGGGGTGTACAGCACCCTGGCAGGCTTCGCCGAACCGGGTGAGTCGGCGGAGGATTGCCTGGTGCGCGAAGTGCGTGAGGAAGTGGCGGTGGAGGTGCAGAACATCCAGTACGTGGGCAGCCAGTGCTGGCCGTTCCCGCATTCGATGATGCTGGGCTTCCATGCCGAATACGCCGGGGGCGATATCGTCATGCAGCCGGACGAAATCGAGGATGCCAGGTGGTTCAGCGTCCACGACCTGCCGCCGCTGCCGGCCGGGCGCTCCATCGCCCGCTACCTGATCGATCTCTACGTTGCACGGCGGCTGGGCTGTGATATCCCTGCTTTCCCGTCCTAGCTGCAGTGAGAAATGTTCTCCGACTAGGCGCAGGGCGCAGGCAATGGTCATTCCATTGCCAAGTCCTGCAACGACGGCGGAGGACATTTCTCGCGCAGATAGGGCGGGTAAGCAGGGGTATCACAGCCCATCAGGCCTGGCCGAACCAGTGCTGCCACGCTAGGCGCACGGTCAAGGCCAGCACCACGGTGATGAACACCGGGCGGATGAACTTGCTGCCGCCACTGATCGCCGTGCGTGCACCGAAGAAGGCGCCGACCATCACCGACAGGCCCATGCACAGGCCAACGATATAGTCCACCTGCCCCGAAATGATGAACACCGTCAGCGCCGCGATGTTGCTGACGAAGTTCATGCTGCGCGCCACACCACTGGCGCGTACCAGGTCGATGGGGTACAGCAGCAGGGTACTGACGGTCCAGAACGCCCCGGTGCCCGGGCCGGCCACGCCGTCGTAGAAGCCCAGGGTGAAGCCTTGGGGCAGCTGCCATTTCTTCCTGATCGGGGCGTCGGCATCGAGCGGTGCCTTGGGCGTGCCGCCGAACAGCAGGTAGACGCCACAGGCGAAGACGATCACCGGCAGCATCTTGTTCAGCCATTCGGCCGGCATGTAGTGGGCGATCACTGCGCCGAGCAGGGCCCCGGTCAGGGTGGCGAACAATGCCGGGCGCCATTGCGCCGGGTGGAACAGCTTGCGCTTGTAGTAGGTGAAACCCGCCGTCGCCGAGCCGAATGTGGAGCTGAGCTTGTTGGTGCCCAGCACCAGGTGCGGTGGCATGCCGGCGGTGAGCAATGCGGGGGTGGTGAGCAGGCCGCCGCCGCCGGCGATGGCATCGATGAAACCGGCGATGAAGGCGACCAGCGCCAGGATCAGCAGGGTGAGGGGTTCTACGGTGAGTTCGAAGGGCATGGGGGTTGGCAGGCAAGGAGGCAAAGGGGGCGGCAAAGGGCCGCGCTAGAAGGGCGACATGGTAATCCTGGGGAAGGTGTGTTGCCAGTGCCGGCCCTTTCGCGGGCATATCCGCGAAGGGGCCGCTACTGGCAAACACATCAGCTACGGATAAACGCCAGCAGATCGGCATTGATCACATCGGCATGGGTGGTCGGCATGCCATGTGGGTAGCCTTTGTAGGTCTTGAGCGTGCCATTGGGCAGCAGTTGCGCCGACAGCAACCCGGCGTTTTCATACGGCACGATCTGGTCATCGTCGCCATGCATCACCAGCACCGGCTGGCTGATGCCCTTCAGGTCCTCGGTGAAGTCGGTCTGGGAAAACGCCACGATGCCGTCGAAATGGGCCTTGGCGCTGCCGATCATGCCCTGGCGCCACCAGTTGCCGATGATGCCTTCGCTGGCTTTGGCACCGGGGCGGTTGTAGCCATAGAACGGCCCAGCCGGCACATCCCGGTAGAACTGCGCACGGTTGCTGGCGACCTGGGCCTGGAAGCCGTCGAACACCGACTTGGGCAGGCCGCCCGGGTTGGCGGCTGTCTGCACCATCAGTGGCGGTACGGCGGCGATCAGCACGGCCTTGGCGACCTTGTCGCCAGGGTGGCGGGCCATGTAGCGCACCACTTCGCCGCCACCGGTCGAATGGCCGACATGCACGGCGCCCTGGATACCCAGGTGGGCAACCACTGCCGCCACATCGTCGGCATAGTGGTCCATGTCGTGGCCGTCCCAGACCTGGCTGGAGCGGCCATGGCCACGGCGGTCGTGGGCGACCACGCGGTAACCTTGGGCGAGGAAGAACAGCATCTGCGCGTCCCAGTCATCGGCGCTCAGCGGCCAGCCGTGATGGAAGTGGATGACCGGCGCATCGCGCGGGCCCCAGTCCTTGTAGAAGATCTGTACGCCGTCCTTCGTGGTTACATAGCTCATCGTCGTGTCTCCTGTGTGCGGGCACCAAAGGGAGCTATTGAGCATAGGAGGGATTTTGGCGGGTATCGGTAATTAGTGTCGCCTGTGCAGGCTTCTTCGCGGGTGAACCCGCTCCCACAGAGCATGGGCGCAGATCAAGCCCTGACTGCACAGGCGACAGAAAATGCCTCAGACGCGGTCACGCATGCGGTACCAGGCCTTGGCGGCGGCTTCCAGCGGGGCGGCCAGCAGGTCGCCGCCTGGGAAGCGGCCATTGTCGATGCCCTGGTACAGTGCCAGCAGGTCGTCGTCGCCGAGGATGGCGTCACTCACCGCTCGCGCCGCGGCCAGGGTAGGCAACACGCCATGCCCGGAAAAACCTTGCAGCCAGTAACGCTGGCCCTCACGGCCGACGTCCGGGGTGCGTTGCATGCTGCAGTCGATATGGCCGCCCCAGGCGTAATCGATGGCCACCCCGGCCAATTGCGGGAACACCCGCTCCAGGTAGGGGCGGGTGGCGCTGGCGACGTCCCTGGGAATACCACCCAGGTAGGTGCAGCCACCGCCGAACAGCAGGCGGTGGTCCGGGGTGAGGCGGAAGTAGTCGGGCACGAACTGGTTGTCGATCACGCAGCTGTTGCGTGGCAGCAGCGACTGGGCGAAGTCGGCATCCAATGGCGCGGTGGCGACCTGGTAGGAGCCGACCGGCAACAAACGCCGCGACAGGGTACGGTCGAGCCGGTCGATGTAGGCATTGCAGGCCAGCACCAGCACGTCGCAACGTACCTCGCCGCCGCCGGTGCGTGCCACGTAGCCGTCGCCACTCGGCGCGTAGCTCAGCACCTGGCTTTGCTCGAAGATGCACCCGCCCGCAGCCTCGATGGCGCCGGCCAGGCCCAGGGCCAGCTTCAGCGGGTTGAGGTGGGCACCTTTGGCGTCATGCAGCGCAGCCTGATAGCGCGGGCTGTCGATCCATTGCGGCAGCTCGTCACGGCCGATCAGGCGCAGGGCGTCATAGCCCCATTTGTGTTCAGCCTCGTGCAAGGCCTGTTCAAGCATTTTCACCCGGCGTGGCATCACGGCGGCCCACAGGCTGCCTGGCCGGTAGTCGATGTCGAAGCCATGGCGTTGCGGTAGTTCGCGCATTTCGTCGGCGGCCCAGCACATGCTGGCCCATAGGCGTTGGCTGCGTTCGAGGCCCAGGGCCTTTTCCAAGGGTGGCATGTCGCACGACCAACCGAGCAAGGCCTGGCCACCGTTACGCCCGGACGCGGCCCAGGCCACGCGGCTGGCTTCCAGCAGGGCTACGCGTTTGCCGGCCAAGGCCAGGCGCAGGGCGGTGTGGAGGCCGCTGAAGCCGGCGCCGATTATGAGCACCTCGGTGTCGTGGCGGCCTTGCAGGCTAGGGTGCAGTGGAATGCTGGCGGGGTAGGTCTGGGCGTAGTACGTGGCGATGTGCTGGGCGGACTGCTTGAACATGCCGGAGCCTCATGAAAATTATTGTGATGTTTTTCATGAAAATATATCAGGAAATTTTCATGTTATCCGGGAAACACTGCCCGCCTGTCAGATCTACGCGTATCTCCGGGCATCGACAATCCTTACAAATGGCCTTGGCCAATACGGCCATCCATTCAAGGAACCAACGATGAATCAAGCTGAACAAAATTCGCTCCGCGGGCCTGTCACGCCACGACATGGCCATGTGTTTACCCCCGCATCGCGGGCCTACTTTGCCTGGCAAGCAGGCATGCTGGATGAAGGTGCGCTGAATCAGCGCGAAGCAGGCAAGTTCTTTCCGCAGACGCAAGCTGGCCTGACGGATCCATTCGCCAAGGACGACCCGAAAAACCTGCTGCCGCCACCGGACGGCAAAATTGCCAGTGCCAATCAGGCGACCGGGAAGATGCTCGATCAGCCCGGCGACCACTGGAGCAAACACGAAGTCCGTAGCGGGGATAACCTGGACATCTCCTGGTATTTTGCCGCCAATCATAGAACGCGTCGCTTTAACTATTTCATCACCAAACCCGATTGGGACAGTACCAAGGTGCTGGCGCGCAATCAGTTCGAGGCCGAGCCTTTCCACACGGAACTGATCGAATTGCAGCCGTACTGGGCGTATGACGCAGAGATGAAACCCAGCAATCCGACCACCCACGCATTGCCGCTACCCGCCCGCGAGGGTTATCACGTATTGCTCGCGGTGTGGGAAGTGGCCGACACCGGCAACGCCTTCTACCACGTGGTCGATCTGGACTTTCTGCCAGGCGACGGTGATGACCGGCCGAGCGTGCCGATGGGCCTGAAAGCCGCTGAGGTAACCGACAAGAAGGTTGCTTTGAGCTGGCAGCCATCGAGTGGTGCGCACCCCATCGCGTGCTACCAGCTGAGCCGTAATGGCACCGACACGTTCGTCGTGCCTGCCCCCATTACGCACTGGGATGACGACCAGGTGACGGCGGATGCGACCTACCACTATTCCATCGTCGCAGTTGACAGCAAGGGTGCGCGCTCCAGGCCTTCAGCCCCCGTCGTCGTGCGTACACTGGGTGAAGGTGGCGTGCCCAGCGCGCCGCAAAGTCTGCACTCGATGGGGCAGGCTGTCGACAGCATCCGCCTGATGTGGGGGGCCTCGAGCGGTGCGAGCCCGATCGATCGCTACGAGCTCTATCGTGACGGTCAGCAGGTGGCCACCATCGCCGGTGACAGGACCGAACATACCGATGGCGGCCTGCAGCCGGACACCCTATATGTTTACCAGGTCGTGGCGGTTGACGGGGAGGGCAAGGTTTCCGCTCCGAGTAACGACCTTGCGGTCAGGACTGCCGGAAAAAGTAATTACCCTGCCTGGCGACTGCACCAGGGTTACGCCAGTGGCGACCTTGTCAGCCATGTCGGCGCTGACTGGCGCTGCAGGCAAGCGCACCAGTCTCTCTCCGAGGATTGGGCGCCAGGGGCGGCCGCGGCGCTTTGGCAGCAACATGAATAACTGAGCGCGGGGCTGCAACCGGCAAGGCGGCGGCTCATTTCGCCGCCGTCTTGCGCCGGCCCTGCCTTGGTTTGCCTTCGCTGGCCTTGGCCGAGCCAGCTGCGCTTTTGCCTTTGCCGCCACCGCTGCGGCGTTTCTTCTTCCACGGCGCCGCCTTGCCCACTGGCGGCCCGCTGATGCTGATGCGCATGCCACTGCAGCGCTCCACCAGCTTGCCCATCCACGCCGACTGGCGGGCGACGAACTCTTCCAGGGGCATTTCGCCGCTCTGCACCATGTCCAGCGCCTGTTCCCAGATTGCCGTGGTGCCGGGGTCGGCAATCGCGCGGGGCACAGCGTCGATCAGGCTGAAGGCCGCAGGCGTGGCGGCCAGGGCCTTGCCGTTTTTTACCAGGTAGCCACGGTCGAGCAGGCCCTGGATGATGCTGGCGCGGGTCGCCTCGGTGCCGATGCCGGTGGTTTCCTTGAGCTTCTGTTTCAGCCGCGGGTCATCCACCAGCTTGGCCACGTTCTTCATCGCCTTGATCAGGTCGCCTTCGGTGAACGGCTTGGGCGGCTGGGTCCACAGGTCTTTCAGCTGCAGGCCTTGCACTGCACAGTCCTGGCCCTCGCGCAGCGCTGGCAGTACCTGGGCCGGCGGCGCCTCGCGGCCTTTGGCCGGGGTCAGTGCCTCGGGCAGGGCGCGGCGCCAGCCGGGTTCGACGATCTGCTTGCCCACCGCGCGCAGGGCATGGCCGGCGCAGTCGAAGTCGGCCTGGGTACGGTCGTATTCATGATTGGGCAGGAACTGCGCCAGGTAGCGGGCGCGGATCAGCGTATACACCGCCTTGTGCTTGGCCGGCAGGCGCGATGGGTCGCTGGCGGCGGCGGTCGGGATGATGCCGTGGTGGGCGCTGACCTTGGCATCGTTCCAGGCCCGCGAGCGGCGCTGCGGCTGCAGGTGGGGCTGCAGCGCTGCCAGGCTGGCATCGGCCCGTTGCAGGGCGGCGAGGATGGCCGGCGCCTCGCCGTGCTGGCTTTGCGGCAGGTAGCCACAGTCGCTGCGCGGGTAGGTGATCAGCTTGTGGGTTTCGTACAGGGCTTGGGCGATGTCGAGGGTTTCCTGGGCGCCGAGGCCGAACTTTTTCGAGCACAGTTCCTGCAGGGTGCCCAGGTCGAAGGGCAGTGGCGCGGCTTCGCGTACGCGCTCGGTGGCCACTTTTACGGCCCGGGCGCTACCGGCCTGGTTGATGTCGGCGGCGGCCTGCCGTGCCAGGTCCTGTTTCAGGCAGCGGCCCTGGTCGTCACAGGCGTCTTCGGGCGCGCGCCACTGGGCGTTGAAGCCTTGGCCGGCATGTTCCAGTTGCACGTCGATGGCCCAGAACGGCACCGGTACGAAGTCGGCGATGCTGCGGTCGCGGTCGACCACCAGGCGCAAGGTTGGTGTTTGCACCCGGCCCACCGGTAGCACGCCCTGGTAGCCGGCTTGGCGGCCCAGCAAGGTGAACAGCCGGCTCATGTTCATGCCGATCAGCCAGTCGGCGCGGGAGCGCCCCAGCGCCGAGTGGTACAGGTTGAAGGTTTCGTGGCCCGGCAGCAGACGCGCCAGGGCCTTGCGGATGGAGGCGTCGTCCAGTGCCGACAACCACAGGCGCTGCACCGGGCCGCGGTAGCGGCAATGCTCGACCAGTTCACGGGCAATCATCTCGCCCTCACGGTCGGCGTCGGTGGCGATCACCAGCTCCCGCGCTTCGCCAAGCAGGCGCTTGACCGCCTTGAACTGGCTGGCGGTCTTGGGCTTGACCAGCATCTTCCATTGTTCCGGAATGATCGGCAGGTCGGCCAGGTTCCAGCGCTTGTAGCGTTCGTCGTAGCTGTCGGGCGGGGCGGTTTCCAGCAGGTGGCCGATGCACCAGGTCACGCAGACGTCGGTACCTTGCCAGCAGCCGTCGCCCTTGCGGTTGGCGCCGAGCACTTTGGCGATGTCTTTGGCCTGGGAGGGTTTTTCGCAGAGGAACAGGCGCATGGCCGGGAACGCTTCATCGGGAGTGATGGGCGATAGGATGCGCAAGCGAGCGCGCGGAGGCAAGTTTTATCTGGATGGATGTACAGGTTTTTGTCAGGGGAGATATGTTTTGCTGTGCCGGCCTCTTCGCGGGCTTGCCCGCTCCCACAGGTACTGCACAGATATTCAATATCTGTGGGGGCCTTGTGGGAGCGGGCAAGCCCGCGAAGAGGCCGGTGCAGGTCAAGCATCAGGCGCGCGAATCGCGCACCATGTCCACGTGCGGGATGCCGGCTTCGAGGAATTCCTCGCTGACCACGCGAAAGCCCAGCCGCTCGTAGAACGGCGTGGCATGCACCTGGGCGCTGAGCATCTGCTGCTTCAGGTCGCGGTTCTGCGCTTCGGCGATGACTGCGTTCATCAGCGCGTCACCCACCTTCAGCCCACGCCAGTCCTTCAGTACCGAGACCCGGCCAATGGTGCCGTCCGGCAGCAGGCGGGCGGTGCCGATCGGGTAGTCGCCTTCCAGCGCCAGGAAGTGCGCGGCGGTCGGGTCATCCGAGTCCCACTCGAGCTCCGGTGGTACGTGCTGTTCGGCAATGAACACCGCTTCGCGGATACGGCGGATGTCGGCGTTGTCCTTGTGCCAGTCGGCGAGGCGCACATGAATCTTATTCATTGGCGAATCCCAGGCTTCCTTGTTTGACCAGCTGCTGTACCAGCATCAGGCCGTCTTCATCCTGCAGCCACTCGGCCAGGTTGTCGATGTGCAGCGCGTCGGCGGCGCAGACCAGCTTCAGCAGCTCGCGCAGCTTGCCCGGCAGCGGGCAGCTGCGGCCGCTGGCGAACAGCAGCAGGTCGTCTTCGAACTCGGACCAGGCCAGGCGGGCGCTCGGGTTGCGGATCAGGATGGCGCCTTGCTCAAGGGCGTCGATCAGTTCCTCTTCGCTGAGGTCTTCACCGACGATCTGTTCCGGGTAGCGCGGCTCGGTCATGAACTGGCCGAACCAGGTCAGCAGCAGGTCCTTGTCGCTCATGTGCTTGTCGAGCAGGGCCTTGAGGCGGTCGAGCGCGTCGTGCTGGATCTGGTGCGGGTCGCTGACCGGCTGGGCGTCGGCATCGCTGTAACGCTCTTCGTCCGGCAGGAACTGGCCGAGGAAGTCGGTGAAGTGCGTCAGCACTTCGGCTGCGCTGGGGGCACGGAAGCCGACCGAGTAGGTCAGGCAGTCGTCCACCGCCACACCGTAGTGGGCCAGGCGCGGTGGCAGGTAGAGCATGTCGCCCGGCTCCAGGGTCCACTCTTCGCTCTGCTCGAAGGCGGCGAGGATGCGCAGGTCGGCGTGCTCCAGCAGTGGGCTGTCGCTGTTGCACATCTGGCCGATCTTCCAGTTGCGCTGGCCATGCCCCTGCAGCAGGAACACGTCGTAGTTGTCGAAATGCGGGCCGACACTGCCACCGGGGGCAGCGAAGCTGATCATCACGTCATCGATGCGCCAGCTCGGCAGGAAACGGAAGTTTTCCAGCAGTTCGGCAACTTCCGGGACGAACTGGTCCACGGCCTGCACCAGCAGGGTCCAGTCCTTTTCCGGCAGCTCGGCAAAGGTGTCTTCGTTGAACGGGCCGCGGCGCAGCTCCCACGGGTGCGCCCCGTGTTCCAGCACGATACGCGACTCGACTTCCTCTTCCAGGGCCAGGCCGGCCAGCTCGTCGGGGTCGATCGGGCTGATGAAGTCCGGGAAGGCCTGGCGCACCAGCAGCGGCTTCTTCTGCCAGTAGTCGCGCATGAATTCGCGGGCCGAGATGCCGCCGAGCAGCTGCAGTGGAGTATCAGGATTCATGTTCAACCTATTGAAAAAATGTCATTTTCGTCCGCGAATAAAAACGCCCGGCAAGGCCGGGCGTTGAACGCGACGGTCAGCTTAGATGCGTTTGGCCTGTGCTGCCGCGTTGCCGATGTAGGTAGCCGGGGTCAGCTGCTTGAGCTCGGCCTTGGCTTCGGCTGGCATGTCCAGGCCATCGATGAAGGTCAGCAGCGCTTCCGGGGTAATGCCCTTGCCACGGGTCAGCTCCTTGAGCTTCTCGTAGGGGTTTTCGATGTTGAAACGGCGCATTACGGTCTGGATCGGTTCGGCCAGCACTTCCCAGCAGGCGTCCAGGTCGGCGGCGATGCGGGCTTCGTTGACTTCCAGCTTGCCGATGCCTTTCAGGCTGGCTTCGTAGGCGATGACGCTGTGGGCAAAGCCCACGCCCAGGTTGCGCAGCACGGTGGAGTCGGTCAGGTCACGCTGCCAGCGCGAGATCGGCAGCTTGCTGGCCAGGTGCTGGAACAGCGCGTTGGCGATGCCCAGGTTGCCTTCGGAGTTTTCGAAGTCGATCGGGTTGACCTTGTGCGGCATGGTCGACGAGCCGATTTCGCCGGCGACGGTCTTCTGCTTGAAGTAGCCCAGCGAGATATAGCCCCACACGTCACGGTCGAAGTCGATCAGGATGGTGTTGAAGCGGGCGATGGCGTCGAACAGCTCGGCGATGTAGTCGTGCGGCTCGATCTGGGTGGTGTACGGGTTGAACTGCAGGCCCAGCTCGTCTTCGATGAAGGCGCGGGCGTTCTGCTCCCAGTCGATCTGCGAGTAGGCCGACAGGTGGGCGTTGTAGTTGCCCACGGCACCGTTGATCTTGCCCAGCAGCGGCACGGCGGCAACCTGGGCGATCTGGCGCTCCAGGCGGTACACCACGTTGGCCAGCTCTTTGCCCAGGGTAGTCGGCGATGCCGGCTGGCCGTGGGTGCGCGACAGCATCGGCACGTCGGCATGGGCGTGGGCGAGGGCGCGGATGGCGTCGGCGATCTGGCGCATCAGCGGCAGCAGCACGTCGTCGCGGCCGGCACGCAGCATCAGGGCGTGGGACAGGTTGTTGATGTCCTCGCTGGTGCAGGCGAAGTGGATGAACTCGCTGACCTTGGCCAGCTCAGGCAGCTTGGCGGCCTGCTCCTTGAGGAGGTATTCGATCGCCTTGACGTCGTGGTTGGTGGTGCGCTCGATTTCCTTGACGCGTTCGGCGTGCTCAAGCTTGAAATCGGTGGCCAGGCTGTCCAGCAGGGCGTTGGCTTCGGCGGAGAACGCCGGCACTTCGCCGATCTGCGGGTGGGCGGCCAGGCGCTGCAGCCAGCGCACTTCGACCAGGGCGCGGAAACGGATCAGGCCGAATTCGCTGAAAATGGGGCGCAAGGCCTGGGTTTTGCCGGCATAACGGCCGTCTACAGGGGAAACCGCAGTGAGCGAAGAGAGCTGCATGGGGTGTTCTCGGACAGTCAGGCTTTTGGAAGGGCGCATATCATACATGAATTTTGCGCCCGAGTCGGGTGGCTGACCAAAGGTCAGCCCTATAAAAGTGCTTGATGCGATCCCTGTGGGAGCGGGTTTACCCGCGAATGCGGCAGTGAGGCCAACATCGCATTCGCGGGTGAACCCGCTCCCACAGGGTTTGGTGTCGCCTGTCAGGAGGGCGAACGCATCATGTCGTACAGTTCGTTGAGCAACTTGCGCCGGCTGAACACCAGCTGCCAGCGGTGGCCGCCCAGCTGGCGCCACAGGCGGGCGGCGCGGATACCGGCCAGCAGCAGGGCGCGGATCTTCGAGGCGTTGCTGGCCTGCTGCAGGAAACGCATGTCGCCATGCACCTGGATACGCTGGCGCAAGGTGCTCAGGGTGTCCTGGTACAAGGCTCCGCTGGAAGCGATGACGTTTTCGTGAACCAGGCCGAAGTGCTCGGCCTGGGACTGGATTTGCGGCAGGCGGTTGCCGATGGTGTCGAGCAGGTCGGCGCGCTTGTTCAACTGGCGCTCCAGGCCGAGTATCGACAGGGCATAGCGCAGCGGCTCGCGCTGCAGGCTGCTGGGGTCGCGTTCCAGGGCGCCGACCAGCGCACGGTAGCCGTCGCGCAGGTTGAGGTCGTCGCCGCCGAACACCTCCAGGGTGTCCTTGGGGTCACGCACCAGCAGGCTGCCCAGCATGCAACCGATGTTGGCCTCGCTGGCCTGCCCGGTGCGGGCGATGCGGTCCACCAGCACCGCGGCCTGGAACACGCCACCCAGCGCGATCAGCTGCTCCTGCAGGTTGCTCATGCGCGCGGGCTCCACGGCTCGGCGGTCTCGATCACGCCACCACCCAGGCACACCTCACCATCGTAGAACACCACCGACTGGCCGGGCGTGACGGCGCGCTGCGGTTCGTCGAACACGGCGCGGTAACCGCTTGCGCTGCGCTCCAGGGTGCAGCGCTGGTCGCCCTGGCGGTAGCGAACCTTGGCGGTGAGCTGGCGTGGGCTGGCGAGGTCGATGGGGTTGACCCAGAAGATTTCCGAGGCCAGCAGGGCCCGCGAGAACAACCAGGGGTGGTCGTTGCCCTGGCCAACCACCAGCACGTTGCGCGCCAGGTCCTTGTGCAGCACGTACCACGGCTCGTCACCGGCATCCTTCAGGCCGCCGATACCCAGGCCCTGGCGCTGGCCGATGGTGTGGTACATCAGGCCGTGGTGGCGGCCGATCACTTCGCCGTCGGTGGTTTCGATGTTGCCCGGCTGGGCTGGCAGGTACTGCTTGAGGAAGTCGCTGAAACGGCGCTCGCCGATGAAGCAGATGCCGGTGGAATCCTTTTTCTTGGCGGTGGCCAGGCCGTGCTTTTCGGCGATGGCGCGCACTTCGGGTTTTTCCAGTTCGCCAACCGGGAACAGGGTACGGGCGATTTCCTTGCCGCCGACGGCGTGCAGGAAGTAGCTCTGGTCCTTGTTCGGGTCCAGGCCCTTGAGCAGTTCGGTGCGTTCGCCGGTGTCGCGGCGGCGCACGTAGTGGCCGGTGGCGATCAGGTCGGCACCCAGCGACAGGGCGTAGTCGAGGAACGCCTTGAACTTGATTTCGCGGTTGCAGAGGATGTCCGGGTTGGGCGTGCGGCCAGCCTTGTATTCCTCGAGGAAATGCTCGAACACATTGTCCCAGTATTCGGCGGCGAAGTTGGCAGTGTGCAGCTTGATGCCAATACGGTCGCACACGGCCTGGGCGTCGGCCAGGTCTTCACGGGCAGTGCAGTATTCGGTGCCGTCGTCTTCTTCCCAGTTCTTCATGAACAGCCCTTCCACCTGGTAGCCCTGCTCCATGAGCAGAAGGGCGGAGACGGAAGAGTCCACGCCGCCGGACATGCCGACGATGACGCGGGTCTTGGCGGGGTCTTTGAGTGCTGGGCTGGTCATGGTTACCGGTGTGTATCAGGGGGGAAAAGCGCCGATTCTATCAAACCCGCGGCGCCACGTCAGTCGCGCAGCAGGTCGAGACTGTGCAACGGGCCTGTCAGGTAGTCATCGAGGCAGCGTGGTACCAGCTCGCTGCGCCAGCGGGCCGGGTCGGCCAGCAGTTGCTCGCGGGTCAGCCACACGGCGCGGACGATGTCGCTGTCCAGGGCCAGGTCGGCGTGGTGGCGCACGGGGCGGGCGGCGAAGCAGATGCGCTGGTAGGTCACGCCGTTGCTGGGCGCGGTATACAGGTAGATGCCGACCACCCCGGTCAGCTCGACTTCCCAGGCGGTTTCCTCGAGGGTTTCGCGCAGGGCGGCCTGGGGCAAGGTTTCGTTGGGCTCGAGGTGGCCGGCGGGTTGGTTGAAGACGTGCGCACCTGCCTTGAATTCCTCGACAAAGAGGAACTTGCCGTCTTGCTCGACGATGGTGGCGACGGTGATATGGGGTTGCCAGGTCATTGCTGTTTCCTTGTCGATTGAGGGGGCGCTGTGCGGCCCTTCGCGGGCACGCCCGCTCCCACAAGTGATGCGCCAGCCTGGCGGGAAGCACTTTTCCTGTGGGAGCGGGCGTGCTCGCGAAGGGCTGCAAGGCAGCCCCAAGGTCCAGAATGCACAAACCCCGGTGCGTGGCCGGGGTTTGTGCGGTTACTTCAAGCGAACCTTACAGGGCGGCAATGGCGCTGTTCAGGGTCTGGCTTGGGCGCATCACCTTGGCGGTCAGCTCGGCATCCGGGGCGTAGTAGCCACCGATGTCGGCCGGCTTGCCCTGAACGGCGTTGAGCTCGGCGACGATGGTCTCCTCGTTCTCGGTCAGGGTCTTGGCCAGTGGGGCGAAGCGCGCCTGCAGGGCAGCGTCGTCGGTCTGCGCAGCCAGGGCTTGGGCCCAGTACAGGGTCAGGTAGAAGTGGCTGCCACGGTTGTCGATACCACCGACTTTGCGCGAAGGCGACTTGTTGGTGTCGAGGAACTTGCCGGTAGCCTGGTCCAGGGTGTTGGCCAGCACTTTGGCGCGCGGGTTGTCGTAGGTGTTGCCCAGGTGCTCCAGGGAAGCGGCCAGGGCCAGGAATTCACCCAGCGAGTCCCAACGCAGGAAGTTCTCTTCCACCAGCTGCTGCACGTGCTTCGGAGCCGAACCGCCGGCGCCGGTTTCGAACAGGCCACCGCCGTTCATCAGCGGCACGATCGACAGCATCTTGGCGCTGGTGCCCAGTTCCATGATCGGGAACAGGTCGGTCAGGTAGTCACGCAGCACGTTGCCGGTCACCGAGATGGTGTCCTTGCCTTCGCGGATGCGGGCCAGGGAGAACTTGATGGCGTCGACCGGGGCCAGGATGCGGATGTCCAGGCCGGAGGTGTCGTGGTCCTTCAGGTACTTCTGCACCTTCTCGATCATCACGCCGTCGTGGGCACGGGCCGGGTCCAGCCAGAACACTGCCGGGGTGTTGCTCAGGCGGGCGCGGTTGACGGCCAGCTTGACCCAGTCCTGGATCGGTGCGTCCTTGACCTGGCACATGCGGAAGATGTCACCAGCTTCGACGTTCTGCTCGAGGACCACCTTGCCTTTGCTGTCGACCACGCGGACAACGCCGTCGGCCTTGATCTGGAAGGTCTTGTCGTGGGAGCCGTACTCTTCGGCCTTCTGTGCCATCAGGCCAACGTTCGGCACGCTGCCCATGGTGGTCGGGTCGAAGGCACCGTTGGCCTTGCAGTCTTCGATGGTGGCCTGGTAGATACCGGCGTAGCAGCGGTCCGGGATGATTGCCTTGGCGTCCTGCAGTTCGCCGGCGGCGTTCCACATCTTGCCCGAGTCACGGATCATGGCGGGCATCGAGGCGTCGACGATGACGTCGCTCGGCACGTGCAGGTTGGTGATACCCTTGTCGGAGTTGACCATGGCCAGGGCCGGACGCTGGGCGTACAGGGCCTGGATGTCGGCTTCGATCTCGGCCTGCTTCTCGACTGGCAGGTCCTTGATGCGGGCGTACAGGTCGCCGATGCCGTTGTTGGCGTTGAAGCCTACTTCGGCAAGGGCAGCGGCGTGCTTGGCCAGCACGTCGCCGTAGAACTCTTCGACGATGACGCCGAACATGATCGGGTCGGAGACCTTCATCATGGTGGCTTTCAGGTGCACCGACAGCAGGACGCCAGAGGCCTTGGCATCGGCGATCTGCTCGGCGATGAAGGCTTTCAGGGCCTTGCGGCTCATGGTCGCGCAGTCGATGACTTCAGCTGCCTTGACGGCGGTCTTTTCCTTCAGCACGGTGGTGCTGCCGTCTTTACCGACCAGCTCGATGCGCAGGGTGTCGTCGGCCTCGATCAGCGCGGCTTTCTCGCTGCCGTAGAAGTCGCCTTGGGTCATGTGGGCGACGTGCGACTTGGAGTCGGCAGCCCAGGCGCCCATCTTGTGCGGGTGCTTGCGTGCGTAGTTCTTCACCGACAGCGGTGCGCGGCGGTCGGAGTTGCCTTCGCGCAGTACCGGGTTGACGGCGGAGCCCTTGATGCGATCGTAGCGGGCGCGGGATTCTTTCTCTTCCGCGGTGGCCGGCTCGTCGGCATAGTCAGGGATGTTGTAGCCCTTGGCTTGCAGTTCCTTGATCGCGGCTTTCAGCTGCGGTACCGAGGCGCTGATGTTCGGCAGCTTGATGATGTTGGCTTCGGGGGTGGTAGCCAGCTGGCCCAGTTCCGCCAGGTGATCGCCTACTTGCTTCTCTGCGCCCAGTTGCTCCGGGAAGGCGGCGAGGATACGGCCAGCCAGGGAGATGTCGCGGGTTTCGACGGCGATGTCAGCCGAAGCGGTGAAGGCTTCGATGATCGGCAGCAGCGAGTAGGTGGCGAGGGCGGGGGCTTCGTCGGTGAAGGTATAGATGATCTTGGAACGGGTGGGCATGCGGGTTAACTCTCTGTGTGCTGAGCGTGCTCGAGTCTCGTGGTGCGCAGGGTAGGCGCATCGCCCTGGCAGCGCCATGAGCGGAAAGTCGAGAGGCTGCGAGCGGTGATGGTGGATGCATCAGTCGAGCGTCAAGTGCTGAACTGCGGTAACAGCCCAGGCTTAGTGGCCGTTCATGGCCGAGGGCGGTCCGCATTTTTCCAAGGGATCGCCCCGATGACCCTTCGGTCGCGGCGCAGTATACCAAACCATTCGGGCTAATCAGCAAGGCCAAGTGATATCGGCCCATTTATAAGACCAAAGACGTACCCGCAATGTGGTCGGTTGTCGCATGCCTTGCACCTCGGCAGATGTGGTTTAGTCTCATTGGATCGCAGATGACCAAACACACATACCCGACAGCGGAGTAGTGCAAGCATGGGATACCAGAAAATCAAGGTTCCGACCGACGGCGCCAAGATCACCGTCAATGCCGACCATTCGCTCAACGTGCCTGACAACCCGATCATTCCCTATATCGAAGGCGATGGCATCGGCGTGGATGTCTCGCCGGTCATGATCAAGGTGGTCGACGCCGCCGTGCAGAAGGCCTACGGCGGCAAGCGCAAGATCGCCTGGATGGAGGTGTACGCTGGCGAGAAGGCCACCCAGGTGTACGACCAGGACACCTGGTTGCCGCAGGAAACCCTCGATGCCGTGCGTGATTACGTGGTGTCGATCAAGGGGCCGCTGACCACGCCGGTGGGCGGCGGTATCCGTTCGCTCAACGTGGCCTTGCGCCAGCAGCTCGACCTGTACGTGTGCCTGCGCCCGGTGCTGTGGTTCCAGGGCGTGCCAAGCCCGGTGAAGAAGCCTGGCGACGTCGACATGGTGATCTTCCGCGAGAACTCCGAGGACATCTATGCCGGCATCGAGTGGAAGGCCGGTTCGCCCGAGGCGAACAAGGTGATCAAGTTCCTCAAGGAGGAAATGGGCGTCACCAAGATCCGCTTCGACCAGGACTGCGGTATCGGCGTCAAGCCGGTGTCCCGCGAGGGGACCAGGCGCCTGGTGCGCAAGGCCTTGCAGTACGTGGTGGACAACGACCGCGAATCGCTGACCCTGGTGCACAAGGGCAACATCATGAAGTTCACCGAAGGTGCCTTCAAGGACTGGGGCTACGAGGTAGCGCGTGACGAGTTCGGTGCCGAATTGCTCGACGGCGGCCCGTGGATGAAGTTCCGCAACCCCAAGAGCGGCCGCGAGGTCATCGTCAAGGACGCCATCGCCGACGCCATGCTGCAGCAGATCCTGTTGCGCCCGGCCGAGTACGACGTGATTGCCACCCTCAACCTCAACGGTGACTACCTGTCCGACGCCCTGGCGGCAGAGGTGGGCGGCATCGGCATCGCGCCGGGGGCCAACCTGTCCGACACGGTGGCCATGTTCGAGGCTACCCATGGCACCGCGCCCAAGTATGCCGGGCAGGACAAGGTCAACCCAGGGTCGGTGATCCTCTCGGCAGAAATGATGCTGCGGCACATGGGCTGGACCGAAGCGGCCGACCTGATCATCAAGGGCACCAACGGCGCGATTGCCGCCAAGACGGTGACCTACGACTTCGAGCGGTTGATGGAGGGCGCCACCCTGGTCAGCAGTTCAGGCTTTGGCGATGAAATGATCAAGCATATGTGAGGCAACGCAAAACCGGCCGCTTCCGTAAGGAGGCGGCCGGTTTCTTGCCTGCCGACAGGCGCCGCGGCACTCAGGCGTCGGCAGGGCTGCCGGCGGAATGGGCGCTGGCGGCGGAGGGGCTGGGGGCTTTGTTGCTGATATTCACCGCGTGCAGGCCTTTGGGGCCCTGGACGATCTCGAAACTCACCGCCTGGCCGGCCTTCAGGGTCTTGTAACCGTCCATCTGGATGGCCGAATAATGAGCGAACAAGTCTTCGCTCTTGCCCTCTTCATTGATGAACCCGTAGCCCTTGGCATTGTTGAACCACTTGACTTTACCGCTTGCCATCCCTATGTCCCTCTGCAAAGGACTCCATCACTGGAGTATCATCCACTTCATCCGCATACGAACCTTGCGAAAAATCTGGTTGACTGCGCGGATCTTTATCGACCACGGTGGGTTCTTATTGTTTGTAACACCGTTTTGCCGTTAGTCAAGGTCACGCGGCGCGTGCTCCGGTGGCGGCTTTTGCAGTCAACCCACAACCTTAACCTGTCGCTCATGATGAAATTCTTTCCATGCATGCACCTAGTGAGATTCGACTAACATTCAATCAGGATCGCCCGCAATCGAATGAGGACGACGGCTCAGGTCTTGCGGTTCAGGAAGCCAAGCCGATCCTGCAGGCGCCACCGATGTACAAGGTGGTTTTGTTCAACGATGACTACACGCCGATGGATTTCGTCGTCGAAGTGCTCGAGACGTTCTTCAATCTGAACCGCGAGCTGGCGACCAAGATCATGCTGACCGTCCATACCGAAGGGCGGGCAGTGTGCGGATTGTTTACCCGTGACATCGCCGAAACAAAGGCTATGCAGGTCAACCAATACGCCAGGGAAAGCCAGCATCCGCTACTCTGTGAAATCGAGAAGGACGGTTAAAAGCCGACCACTTGGGTATGAGGTGAAGCTATGTTAAACCGCGAGCTCGAAGTCACCCTCAATCTTGCCTTCAAGGAGGCCCGTTCGAAGCGTCATGAGTTCATGACCGTCGAGCATCTGCTGCTGGCACTCCTTGACAATGAGGCTGCCGCGACCGTTCTGCGCGCCTGTGGCGCCAATCTCGACAAGCTCAAGCACGACCTGCAAGAGTTCATCGATTCCACCACCCCACTGATTCCGGTCAACGACGAAGACCGCGAAACCCAGCCGACCCTGGGCTTCCAGCGCGTGCTGCAGCGTGCCGTGTTCCACGTGCAAAGCTCCGGCAAGCGTGAAGTCACCGGCGCCAACGTGCTGGTAGCGATCTTCAGCGAACAGGAAAGCCAGGCCGTGTTCCTGCTCAAGCAGCAGAGCGTGGCCCGCATCGACGTGGTCAACTACATCGCCCACGGCATCTCCAAGGTGCCGGGCCATGGTTCGCATTCCGAAAACGACCAGGAAATGCAGGACGATGAAGGCGGCGATACCGCTTCTTCGAGCAACCCGCTGGATGCCTATGCCAGCAACCTGAACGAGCTGGCCCGTGCCGGCCGTATCGACCCGCTGGTCGGTCGCGAGCAGGAAGTGGAGCGCGTGGCGCAGATCCTGGCGCGCCGGCGCAAGAACAACCCGCTGCTGGTGGGGGAAGCCGGCGTGGGCAAGACTGCCATCGCCGAAGGCCTGGCCAAGCGTATCGTCGATGGCCAGGTGCCCGACCTGCTGGCGCAGAGCGTGGTGTATTCCCTCGACCTGGGCGCGCTGCTGGCCGGTACCAAGTACCGTGGCGACTTCGAGAAGCGCTTCAAGGCGCTGCTCGGCGAGCTGCGCAAGCGCCCGCAGGCGATCCTGTTCATCGACGAGATCCACACCATCATCGGTGCCGGTGCGGCATCGGGCGGGGTGATGGATGCCTCCAACCTGCTCAAGCCGCTGCTGTCGTCGGGCGAAATCCGCTGCATCGGCTCGACCACGTTCCAGGAATTCCGCGGCATCTTCGAGAAGGACCGCGCCCTGGCGCGGCGCTTCCAGAAGGTCGATGTCAGCGAGCCATCGGTGGAAGATACCGTAGGCATCCTGCGTGGCCTGAAAGGGCGCTTCGAAAGCCACCACAACATCGAGTACAGCGACGAAGCCCTGCGCGCCGCCGCCGAACTGGCGTCGCGCTATATCAATGACCGGCACATGCCGGACAAGGCCATCGACGTCATCGACGAAGCCGGTGCCTACCAGCGCCTGCAACCGGAAGCCAACCGGGTCAAGCGTATCGACGTGCCGCAGGTCGAGGACATCGTCGCCAAGATCGCGCGGATTCCGCCAAAACACGTCACCAGTTCCGACAAGGAGCTGCTGCGCAACCTCGAGCGCGACCTGAAACTGACCGTGTTCGGCCAGGATGCGGCCATCGATTCGCTGGCCACCGCCATCAAGCTGTCGCGCGCAGGCCTCAAGTCGCCAGACAAGCCGGTCGGTTCGTTCCTGTTCGCCGGCCCGACCGGCGTCGGCAAGACCGAAGCAGCGCGGCAACTGGCCAAGGCACTGGGCGTGGAGCTGGTGCGCTTCGATATGTCCGAATACATGGAGCGCCACACCGTGTCGCGCCTGATCGGTGCGCCGCCCGGTTATGTTGGCTTCGACCAGGGTGGTTTGCTGACCGAGGCAATCACCAAGCAACCGCACTGCGTATTGCTGCTCGACGAAATCGAGAAGGCCCACCCGGAAGTCTTCAACCTGCTGCTGCAGGTGATGGACCACGGTACCCTGACCGACAACAACGGGCGCAAGGCCGACTTCCGTAACGTGATCCTGATCATGACCACCAACGCCGGTGCCGAAACGGCCGCGCGGGCCTCGATTGGCTTCACTCACCAGGACCACGCGTCCGATGCCATGGAAGTCATCCGCAAGAGCTTCACGCCGGAGTTCCGCAACCGCCTGGACACCATCATCCAGTTCGGCCGCCTGAGCCACGAGACGATCAAGAGCATCGTCGACAAGTTCCTTATCGAACTGCAGGCGCAGCTGGAAGACAAGCGGGTGCTGCTGGAAGTCAGCGATGCCGCGCGCGGCTGGCTGGCGGCCTCGGGCTACGACGTGCAGATGGGCGCGCGGCCGATGGCGCGGCTGATCCAGGACAAGATCAAGCGGCCATTGGCCGAGGAGATCCTGTTTGGCGAGCTGGCCGAGCATGGCGGCGTGGTGCACGTCGACCTGCGCGATGGCGAACTGGTGTTCGACTTCGAAACCACGGCTGAGGTGGCTTGAACCGCTGGGGCCGCTTTGCGGTCCATCGCGGCTGAAGCCGCTCCTGCGGGAGGTTGCGATTCGCCTGTAGGAGCGGCTTCAGCCGCGATGGCCGCGACGCGGTTTCGATAGGCACAAAAAAGCCCGGCACATGGCCGGGCTTTTTCATGGCTTGAGCTTAGCGCGCACGGTAGGTGATGCGGCCCTTGCTCAGGTCGTACGGCGTCAGTTCGACGCGGACCTTGTCGCCAGTCAGAATACGGATGTAGTTCTTGCGCATCTTTCCGGAGATGTGCGCGGTTACGACGTGCCCGTTTTCCAACTCCACGCGGAACATGGTGTTGGGCAGGGTGTCGACGACAGTACCTTCCATTTCGAAGCTGTCTTCTTTCGACATGCAGTAGAGCCCTCGGATCCAGTGTTGGCCCGACGCATAACCGCACCGGGCAAAAAAGTGGCGTGGATTATGCCCGAAAATTGTGTGTCAAGCCAATGCCTTTCAGTTGAGGGTGACCCAGCGTTGGTTGATCAGCAGTTCGATGGGCCGATATTGCGTCTTGTAGTTCATTTTCTTGCAGTTCTTGATCCAGTAGCCCAGATACACCGCCTCCAGGTCCTGGCGCAGGGCTTCGGTGATCTGCCAGAGGATGGCGAAGCGGCCCAGGCTGCGGCGTTCTTCTTCCGGCTCGTAGAAGGTGTACACCGCCGACAGGCCGTTGGGCAGCAGGTCGCACACGGCCACCGCCATCAGGCGGCCTTCCAGGCGGAATTCGTAGAACCAGCAGAACGGCAGGTCGCGTACCAGAAACGTGGAAAACTGGTCGCGGCTGGGCGGGTACATGTCCCCGTCGGCATGGCGCGTTTCGATATAGCGCCGGTACAGGTCGAAGTACTCTTCCTTGAACGCCGGGCGTGCCGCGGTCACGGTCAGGTCGGCGTTGCGCTTGAGGATGCGGCGTTGCTGGCGGTTGGGAATGAAGCGCGCCGCGGGGATGCGTGCCGGTACGCAGGCATTGCAGTTCTGGCAATGCGGGCGGTACAGGTGGTCGCCACTGCGACGAAAGCCCATCTCCGACAAATCGGCGTACACGTGCACGTCCATCGGCTGGCTGGGGTCGAGGAACAGCGTGGTGGCCTGTTCGTCGGGCAGGTAGCTGCAGGAGTGGGGTTGAGTGGCATAGAACTTCAACCGCGCCAACTCTGTCATGATCAACCCCCTCGGTGAGACTTTGTTTTAAGTGTATGCCAGCTATGGGAACTCGCCTAGGGAACCCAGGTAGCGCTGTTGGGCTGGTCGAGGTGGCGTGCCAGGTAGCCGGCGAACTCGGCGCGGCTGATGGCCTGGGCGCCCAGGCTGTGCAGGTGGTTGGTCGGCATCTGGCAATCGATGAGGACGAAGCCGGCCTGGCGCAGGTGGTTGACCAAGGTCACGAAGCCGACCTTGGAAGCATTGTCGGCGCGGCTGAACATCGACTCGCCGAAGAACAGCTGGCCCATGGCCAGGCCGTACAGGCCGCCGACCAGTTCGCCGTCCTGGCGCACTTCCACCGAATGGGCGATGCCGCGCCGGTGCAGTTCGCAGTAGGCAGCGCGCATGGTGTCGGTGATCCAAGTGCCATCGGCGTAGTCGCGGGGGGCGGCGCAGGCGGCGATCACGGCGGCGAAGTCGGTGTCGAAGCTGACCTGGAAGCGGCCCTGGCGCAGCAGCTTGGCCAGCGACCGCGATACGTGCAGCTGGTGCGGAAACAGTACCGTGCGCGGGTCGGGTGACCACCAGAGGATTGGCTGGCCGTCCTGGTACCAGGGGAAGCAGCCATGACGATAAGCCTGCACCAGGCGCTCGGGGCTCAGGTCGCCGCCGGCGGCCAGCAGGCCGTTGGGCTCGTGCAGGGCTTTTTCCAGGGGTGGGAAGGTCAGCGAGTCGCGGGTCAGCCAGGTGAGCATGGTCTATCGTGCGGTGGGGGAGGGGAGCAGGCAGCATGGCTTGGGTGGCAAGCAGGGTCAATCTCTTTGGCTTCTTCGCGGGCACGCCCGCTCCCACAGGAACCCAGCAGCCATCACGGTTTGCACCTGGCTGGTGGTAAGGGGCATGGCCACGAAATGGCCGGCACAGGCGATGAAAAAAGGCAATTTCCTACACATTCATCCAAGCACAGGCACCATCCGCTACATTTGCTGTCACACCTGTGCAAAAACACAGCATAAGCCTTTGTCACAGAAGACAATGCGTGGTCAAATTGCAGCTATGTGAAAGTCGTCCCCGGCCAAGCCCCCATGCGGCGCCCCGCCATGGCGGCCGGCGGGCAGTAATGTTAAAAGTAGTGGTTCATTGGCCGCACCGCCGGCCGATCACTATTGGACGCGCAGCACGCGCAGGAATAGACGCGTTTTGAAGAAATCCACCGCAACCCCAGCTCCCTTGCCCGTGCCCCTGTGGCGGCAGCAGCTGCATTATCGCCTCAAGGAAGGTGCGCTGATCGCTGTCGGCGCCCTGTGCCTGTACCTGTGGATGGCGCTGCTCACCTACGACACGTCGGACCCGGGCTTCAGCCACACCAGCAACGTCGACCAGGTGCAGAACGCCGCCGGGCGTGCCGGTGCCTACTTCGCCGACATCCTGTTCATGGTGCTGGGCTACTTCGCCTATATCTTCCCGTTGCTGCTGGCGATCAAGACCTGGCAGATCTTCCGCGAACGCCACCAGCCCTGGGACTGGAGCGGCTGGTTGTTCTCCTGGCGGCTGATCGGCCTGGTGTTCCTGGTGCTGTCCGGTGCGGCGCTGGCGCATATCCATTTCCACCCGCCGGCGAGCATGCCGTTCTCGGCCGGTGGTGCGCTGGGCGAGAGCCTGGGGGACCTGGCGCGCAACCTGCTGAACGTGCAAGGCAGCACGTTGATGTTCATTGCCCTGTTCCTGTTCGGCCTGACCGTGTTCACCGACCTGTCCTGGTTCAAGGTGATGGACCTGACCGGCAAGATCACCCTCGACCTGTTCGAGCTGATGCAAGGCGCCGCCACCCGTTGGTGGGAAGCCCGCAACGAGCGCAAGCGCCTGGAGGCGCAACTGCGCGAGGACGAACCGGTATTCAAGGCCGCACCGGTACCGGCTGCCGACAAGCACGAGCAGCCGGCACGGCCAGCGCTGCGCGAGCGCCTGTTCAAGCGTGAGGAAGCCCCCGCGCAACCGGTCGAGCCACGCGAGCCTACCCTGTCGCGCGAGCCGGTGGTGGCGCGCGAGGCCATTGCAGCGCGCGAGCCGGTAGTGCCACGCGAGCCAGTGGTGCAGCGTGAACAACCCGCGGCCCCGCCGATCGTACCGCCGTCTGCCGCCAGGGCAGCGGAACCGAGCAAGCGGGTGATGAAGGAGAAGCAGGCGCCGTTGTTCATCGACAGCGCCGTGGAAGGCACCTTGCCGTCCATCTCCATCCTCGACCCGGCCGAGCAGAAGAAGATCGAGTATTCGCCAGAATCGCTCGCCGGTGTCGGCCAGCTGCTGGAGATCAAGCTCAAGGAATTCGGCGTGGAGGTGACGGTGGACTCGATCCACCCGGGCCCGGTGATCACCCGCTACGAGATCCAGCCGGCCGCGGGCGTGAAGGTCAGCCGCATCGCCAACCTGGCCAAGGACCTGGCGCGTTCGCTGGCCGTGACCAGCGTGCGGGTGGTCGAGGTCATCCCCGGCAAGACCACCGTGGGTATCGAGATCCCCAACGAAAACCGGCAGATGGTGCGCTTCTCCGAAGTGCTGGCCACGCCGCAGTACGACGAGCAGAAGTCGCCGGTCACCCTGGCCCTGGGCCACGACATCGGTGGCAAGCCGGTGATCACCGACCTGGCCAAGATGCCGCACCTGCTGGTGGCCGGTACTACCGGTTCCGGTAAGTCGGTGGGGGTGAACGCGATGATCCTGTCGATCCTGTTCAAGTCCAGCCCGGAAGACGCGCGGCTGATCATGATCGACCCGAAGATGCTCGAACTGTCGATCTACGAAGGCATCCCGCACCTGCTGTGCCCGGTGGTCACCGACATGAAGGACGCCGCCAACGCCCTGCGCTGGAGCGTGGCCGAGATGGAACGGCGCTACAAGCTGATGGCGGCCATGGGCGTGCGTAACCTGGCCGGCTTCAACCGCAAGATCAAGGACGCCCAGGAAACCGGCGAAATCATCCATGACCCGCTGTACCGTCGCGAGAGCATGGACGACGAGCCGCCGGCACTGAAGACCCTGCCGACCATCGTGGTCATCGTCGACGAGTTCGCCGACATGATGATGATCGTCGGCAAGAAGGTCGAAGAGCTGATCGCCCGTATCGCGCAGAAGGCGCGTGCGGCCGGTATCCACCTGATCCTCGCCACCCAGCGCCCCTCGGTGGACGTGATCACCGGCCTGATCAAGGCCAACATCCCGACCCGCATGGCGTTCCAGGTGTCGAGCAAGATCGACTCGCGGACCATCATCGACCAGGGCGGCGCCGAACAGCTGCTGGGCCATGGTGACATGCTGTACATGCCGCCAGGCACCAGCCTGCCGATCCGGGTGCACGGCGCGTTCGTCTCCGACGACGAGGTACACCGTGTGGTGGAGGCGTGGAAGCTGCGCGGCGCCCCGGACTACAACGACGACATCCTCAACGGCGTCGAGGAGGCCGGCAGTGGCTTCGATGGCGGCAGCGGCGGTGGTGGCGACGGCGATGATTCGGAAAGCGACGCCCTGTATGATGAGGCCGTGCAGTTCGTGCTGGAAAGCCGCCGAGCCTCCATTTCGGCCGTGCAACGCAAACTGAAGATTGGCTACAACCGCGCGGCGCGCATGATCGAAGCCATGGAAATGGCTGGCGTGGTCACCCCCATGAACAGCAACGGCTCGCGGGAAGTGATAGCCCCGGGCGGCCCGCGCGACTGATGAACACCTTGCCGGGCGCCAACGGTGGTGCCCGGTCTATTTCAATGCTCGATGAGGATTCCCATGCGCGCGATTCGCATGCTGTTGGTTTCTGCCCTGACCCTGGGCACGGTTACCGCCTATGCCGGTGAGCAAGATGTACAACGCCTGACCCAACTGCTGGAGAAGTCGCAGACCATCGAGGCCAACTTTTCCCAGCTGACCCTGGACGCCGGTGGCACCAGCTTGCAGGAAACTTCCGGCAAGATGACGGTCAAGCGCCCGGGCCTGTTCTACTGGCACACCGATGCCCCGCAGGAGCAGGTGGTAGTCTCCGACGGCAAGAACGTCACCCTGTGGGACCCGGACCTGGAGCAGGCCACCATCAAGAAGCTCGACGTGCGCCTGAACCAGACCCCGGCGCTGCTGCTGTCCGGTGATGTGTCGAAGATCAGCCAGAGCTTCGATATCACCTCGAAGGAGCAGGGTGAAGTGATGGACTTCACCCTCAAGCCGAAGACCAAGGACACCCTGTTCGACTCGCTGCGCGTGTCGTTCCGCAAAGGCCTGATCAACGACATGCAGCTGATCGACAGCGTCGGCCAGCGTACCAATATCCTGTTCAATGGCGTCAAGGCCAACCAGGCGGTGCCGGACAGCAAGTTCAAGTTCGATATCCCGCAAGGCGCGGATGTCATCAAGGAGTAACCAGAGCCCGCCATGGACCTGTTTCGAAGCGAACCCGTCGCCCAGCCCCTGGCCGCCCGCCTGCGCCCGTCCAACCTGGACGAGTACGTCGGCCAGGAGCACCTGCTGGCGCGCGGCAAACCGCTGCGCGAAGCGCTGGAGCAGGGTGCGCTGCATTCGATGATCTTCTGGGGGCCGCCAGGGGTGGGCAAGACCACCCTGGCGCGGTTGCTGGCGCAGTTCTGCGATGCGCACTTCGAAACGGTGTCGGCGGTGCTGGCCGGGGTCAAGGAGATTCGCCAGGCGGTCGAGGTGGCCAAGCAGCAGGCAGGCCAGTATGGCCGGCGGACCATCCTGTTCGTCGACGAAGTGCACCGCTTCAACAAGTCGCAGCAGGACGCCTTCCTGCCGTACGTGGAAGACGGCACCCTGCTGTTCATTGGCGCTACTACCGAAAACCCGTCGTTCGAGCTGAACAACGCACTGCTGTCACGGGCGCGGGTGTACGTGCTCAAGAGCCTGGACGAGGCGGCGCTGCGCAAGCTGGTCAACCGCGCCCTGAGCGAGGAGCGCGGCCTGGGCAAGCGCAACCTGCGGGTTGGCGAGGACGCCTTCAAGATGTTGATGGCCGCTGCCGATGGCGATGGCCGGCGCATGCTCAACTTCCTGGAGAACGCCTCGGACCTGGCCGAGGATGGCGGCGAAATCGGCGTCGAGCTGCTGCAAAGCCTGCTCGGCGACAGCCGCCGGCGCTTCGACAAGGGCGGCGAAGCGTTCTACGACCAGATTTCCGCTTTGCACAAATCGGTGCGCGGCTCCAACCCGGACGCCGCGCTGTACTGGTTCGCGCGCATGCTCGACGGTGGCTGCGACCCGCTGTACATCGCCCGCCGGGTGGTGCGCATGGCCAGCGAAGACATCGGCAACGCCGACCCGCGCGCGCTCAGCCTGTGCCTGGCGGCGTGGGACGTGCAGGAGCGCCTGGGCAGCCCCGAGGGCGAGCTGGCGGTGGCCCAGGCCATCACCTATATCGCCTGCGCACCGAAGAGCAACGCGGTGTACATGGGCTTCAAGGCCGCCCTGCGCGAGGCCGCCGAGCATGGTTCGCTGGAAGTGCCGCTGCACCTGCGCAACGCCCCGACCAAACTGATGAAGCAACTGGGCTACGGCGACGAGTACCGCTATGCCCATGACGAGCCCGACGCCTACGCCGCTGGCGAGGATTACTTCCCCGAAGCGCTCGAACCGCGCCAGTACTACCAGCCGGTGCCGCGTGGCCTGGAACTGAAGATTGGCGAGAAGCTGCGCCACCTGGCCGACCTTGACCGCAGCAGCCCCAGACAGCGGAGAAAACCGTGATTGCATTGATTGCCGCCGTCAGCGCGGGCGGTATTGCCGGTACCTTGTTGCGCTTCGCCACCTCCAACTGGGTGGTTGCCCACTGGCCACGGCAGTTCTATCTCGGTACGCTGGCGGTCAACCTGGTTGGCTGCCTGCTGATCGGCCTGCTGTATGGCCTGTTCCTGCACAAGCCGATGGTGCCGATCGAGCTGCGCGCCGGGCTGATCGTCGGCTTTCTGGGCGGCCTGACGACGTTTTCCTCCTTGTCGCTGGATACCGTACGCCTGCTGGAAAGCGGGCAAGTACCGCTGGCGCTGGGCTATACCGCTATCAGCGTGGTGGGCGGGCTGCTCGCGACCTGGGCTGGCCTGTCCCTGACCCGATTCTGAACCAACACCTACACATAACGAGAGAACGATATGCTCGATTCCAAACTGTTACGCGGCCAACTTCAGGAAGTGGCGGATCGCCTGGCCTCCCGTGGCTTCAGCCTGGATGTCGCGCGCATCGAATCACTGGAAGAGCGCCGCAAGGCGGTGCAGACCCGCACCGAGCAGCTGCAGGCCGAGCGTAATGCCCGTTCCAAGTCCATCGGCCAGGCCAAGGCCAAGGGCGAAGACATTGCGCCGCTGATGGCCGACGTCGAGCGCATGGCCAACGAACTGGCGGCCGGCAAGGCCGAGCTGGATGGCATCCAGGCCGAACTGGACGGCATCCTGCTGACCATCCCCAACCTGCCGGACGCCAGCGTACCGGTCGGTGCCAGCGAAGACGACAACGTCGAAGTGCGCCGCTGGGGCACGCCAAGAAGCTTCGACTTCGCCATCAAGGACCACGTCGCCCTCGGCGAAATCAGCGGTGGCCTGGACTTCGAAGCTGCCGCCAAACTGTCTGGCGCCCGCTTTGCCGTGCTGCGTGGGCCGATCGCCCGTCTGCACCGCGCGCTGGCGCAGTTCATGATCAACCTGCACACCGCTGAGCACGGTTACGAGGAGCACTACACCCCGTACCTGGTGCAGGCCCCGGCCCTGCAGGGCACCGGCCAGCTGCCGAAGTTCGAGGAAGACCTGTTCAAGATCAGCCGCGAAGGCGAGGCGGACTTCTACCTGATCCCGACCGCCGAAGTGTCGCTGACCAACCTGGTGGCGGGTGAGATCCTCGATGCCAAGCAGCTGCCACTGAAGCTGGTGGCCCACACCCCGTGCTTCCGCAGTGAAGCCGGTGCTTCCGGCCGTGACACCCGCGGCATGATCCGCCAGCACCAGTTCGACAAGGTCGAGATGGTGCAGGTCGTCGAACCGTCCAAGTCGATGGAAGCCCTGGAAGGCCTGACCGCCAACGCCGAGCGCGTACTGCAGCTGCTGGAGCTGCCGTACCGTGTGCTGGCGCTGTGCACCGGCGACATGGGCTTTGGCGCGGTGAAGACCTACGACCTGGAAGTGTGGGTACCAAGCCAGGACAAGTACCGTGAAATCAGCTCGTGCTCCAACTGCGGCGATTTCCAGGCGCGCCGCATGCAGGCCCGCTGGCGCAACCCGGAAACCGGCAAGCCAGAGCTGGTGCACACCCTCAACGGCTCCGGCCTGGCGGTGGGGCGGACCTTGGTCGCGGTGCTGGAAAACTACCAGCAGGCGGACGGTTCGATCCGTGTACCGGAGGTGCTGAAACCGTACATGGGCGGCGTCGAGGTCATCCGCTAAATGGATTACCTGCCGCTGTTCCACAAGCTGCAGGGCGGCCGCGTGCTGGTCGTCGGCGGCGGTGAGATCGCCCTGCGCAAGGCGCGCCTGCTGGCCGATGCCGGTGCCGCGCTGCGCGTGGTGGCGCCGGAGGTCGACGGCCAACTGGCCGCGCTGGCCCGGGAAGGTGGCGGCGAGGTGCTGGTGCGTGGCTATCAGGCAGCCGACCTGGTCGGTTGCCGGCTGGTGATCGCGGCCACCGACGACACCGGGCTCAACGCCCAGGTGTCGGCCGATGCGCAGGCCCTCAGCCTGCCGGTCAATGTGGTCGATGCGCCGGCCTTGTGCACGGTGATCTTCCCGGCGATCGTCGACCGCTCGCCGTTGGTGATTGCAGTTTCCAGCGGCGGTGACGCGCCGGTGCTGGCGCGCTTGATTCGGGCCAAGCTCGAGGCCTGGATTCCCTCGGCCTATGGCGAGCTGGCCGGGCTGGCAGCGCGGTTCCGGCACAAGGTCAAATCCTTGTACCCGGACGTCAACCAGCGCCGCGGCTTCTGGGAAACTGTATTCCAGGGCCCGATTGCCGAACGCCAGCTGGCCGGGCAGGGCGCCGAGGCCGAGCGCCTGCTGCAGGCGATGGTGGACGGCGCGCCGGTGCAGCAGGGCGGTGAGGTGTATCTGGTGGGTGCCGGCCCGGGCGATCCGGACCTGCTGACCTTCCGGGCCTTGCGCCTGATGCAACAGGCCGACGTGGTGCTGTACGACCGCCTGGTGGCACCGGCGATCATCGACATGTGCCGGCGCGATGCCGAGCGTATCTATGTGGGCAAGCGCCGTGCCGAGCATGCCGTGCCGCAGGACCAGATCAACCGCCTGCTGGTCGACCTGGCCCGGCAGGGCAAGCGGGTATTGCGCCTGAAGGGCGGCGACCCGTTCATTTTCGGGCGCGGTGGCGAAGAGATCGAAGAGCTGGCCGAGCAGGGCATCCCGTTCCAGGTGGTGCCGGGCATTACCGCGGCCAGTGGCTGTTCCGCCTATGGCGGGATTCCGCTGACTCACCGTGATTATGCGCAGTCGGTGCGCTTCGTGACCGGGCACCTGAAGGATGGTACCAGCAACCTGCCTTGGGACGACCTGGTGGCACCGGCGCAGACCCTGGTGTTCTACATGGGCCTGGTCGGTTTGCCGACCATCTGTGCCGAGCTGATTCGCCATGGCCGCGCGGCCAGTACCCCGGCAGCGCTGGTGCAGCAGGGGACCACGCGTAACCAGCGGGTGTTCACCGGCACCCTGGCAGATCTACCGGACTTGGTGGCGCGGCATGAAGTGCATGCGCCGACCCTGGTGATTGTCGGGGAAGTGGTGCAGTTGCGTGACAAGCTGGCCTGGTTCGAAGGTTCGCAGAACAGCTGAAATCGCTGGGGCCACCTTGCGGCCCATCGCGACACAAGGCCGCTCCTACGCGGATACCGCGCGGCTCCCGAGCTGGGCGGTGCCCCTGTAGGAGCGGCCTTGTGTCGCGATGGGCTGCAAAGCAGCCCCGAATGCCTTAATCCTGCCAGATCCCTTCGCCCGGCAACCGCTCGCGATCATGCGGCAGGCTGAAGTCCTGCAGCGGCCCCTTGGGCACGATCCCGTTCGGGTTGATGGTCTTGTGGCTCATGTAATAGTGCTTCTGGATATGCTCCATGTTCACCGTGCCCGCCACCCCCGGCCACTGGTACAGCTCGCGCAGCCAGTTTGACAGGTTGTGGTAATCACTCAGGCGCCGCAGGTTGCATTTGAAGTGGCCGTGGTACACCGCATCGAAGCGCACCAGGGTGGTAAACAGGCGCACATCGGCTTCGGTCAGGTACTCGCCTGCCAGGTAGCGGTTGCGGCTGAGCAGGTCTTCCAGGTAGTCCAGTTCGTTGAATACCTCGTCGAACGCCGTTTCGTAGGCCTCTTGCGTGGTGGCGAAGCCTGCGCGGTATACGCCGTTGTTCACCGCCGGGTAGATACGCTCGTTCAGTGCCTCGATGGCCGGGCGCAGCGGCGCAGGGTAGAGGTCCAGCGTATTGCCGGTCAGCTCGTTGAACGCGCTGTTGAAGATGCGGATGATCTCCGACGATTCGTTGTTGACGATGCGCTTGGCTTGCTTGTCCCACAGCACCGGTACTGTCACGCGGCCGGTGTAGTGTGGATCATCCTGGGTATAGCGTTGGTGCAGGTACTGCAAGGCGTCGAGGTGGTCACCGGAGGAGCCTTGCTGCTGATCGAAGGTCCAGCCATGGTCCTGCATCAGCCAGCTGACCACCGATACATCGATCAGTGGTTCCAGGCCCTTGAGGGCGCGGACGATCAAGGTGCGGTGTGCCCAGGGGCAGGCCAGCGAGACATACAGGTGGTAACGGCCGGCTTCGGGGGCGGGCAGCGAGTTGCGGCGCTGGGCATTTTCACGCTTGAACGTACCGTCCTTGCCGTTTTCATACCACTGGTCATGCCAGCGGCCATCGATCAAAAGGCCCATGGTGAGCTCCTGGAACAAAGTGATTTGTCGTTGGAGCCCAGTCTAGGCCAAATCGTTCGAAAAAATAGCGCAAAGATCCGGGGGTTATAATCGATTAGATCGATTGGTTTCGCGCTTGCCAATAGCCTTGGGCTGTTGCGAACGCCTCTTCGCGGCCCTGGCCCAAGCCGCGAAGGGCCAGGGCCATGGTGGCGATGACGGCCTTCTCGCCATAGCTGTCTTCGACCTCGCCACGCCAGAAGGCCAGCAGATGCTCGGCTTGCAGGCTGGGCGGCTTGACGTGACGGCGCTCGCTCAGCGCTGGCCATTCTTCATCCCAGGCCTCGCCTGCCGTGGTGCCGTAAAGGTGGCTGATGACATCGGGGTTGACCTCGATCTCGCCACCATCGCCCTTGATCACCAGGGCATGGTCACCCAGCAGTCGGCTGGCCTCGCGGTGGACTGCCTGGTAACCGGGGTGGAAGATGCTCTGCAGGCCACAGCGCGCGCCCAGCGGGTTGAGGACCCGGGCCAGCGAGTGGATCGGTGAGCGCAGGCCCAGGGTATTGCGCAGGTCGATCATACGCTGCAGCTGCGGTGCCCAATCCTGCAACGGGAAGAACGCCAGCTGATGCTGGTCGAGTGCCTCGGCAACGGCTGCCCAATTGCGGCACAGCGGGATCTGCAAGAGGTCGAGCAGTTGCTCGGTATACATGCGCCCGGCGGTATGTGCGCCGCCGCCATGCATCAAGATGCGCACACCCTTGCTGGCCAGGCACTTGGCGGCCAGCAGGTACCATGGCAGATGGCGCTTCTTGCCGGCATAGGTGGGCCAGTCCAGGTCCACGGCGATGCGCGGGGCCTGCAGGTGCGCGCGCAGCGCCTCGGTGAAGCCGGCCAGTTCCTCTGCGCTTTCCTCCTTGTGCCGCAGCAGCATGAGGAAGGCACCGAGCTGGGCGTCTTCGACCTTGTCTTCCAGCAGCAGGGTCATGGCCGCGCGAGCCTCTTCGCGGGTCAGGCCACGCGCGCCGCGCTTGCCTTTGCCAAGAATACGCACGAATTCGGCGAACGGGTGTTCAGCCGGGGTTTCCAGGGTGAGTGGGCGTGGCTGGGTCATATGCAGTTGGTCGGTTTGGGCAGGCCCGCCAGCTTGGCGGCGAGTTTGGCGGGAGTGCCATTGAACAGGCGGTTCAGGTGCGGGCTGTTGCCCTTGTCCGGGCCCAGCTTGAGCGCGGTGTACTTGATCAGCGGGCGGGTAGCCGGAGACAGCTGGTATTCCTGGTAGAACTGGCGCAGCAGTTCGAGGATCTCCCAGTGATCCGCAGTCAGCGGGATGCCTTCGCGCGCCGCCAAGGCCTCGGCCGCGGCATGTGACCAGTCCTGCAGGTCGACCAGGAAGCCGTCCTTGTCCAGAGCGATCGTCTGATCGCCAACGGTGAGCGTATTCATAGCCAGCTGTTGACCTTGTCGTAATGCAGCGACAGTTCGACGAAGCCAGCGTAGTCCACGGCCTTGGCCAGTTCGCTGACGATTGCACGGGCCTGTACGTCCTCTTCCAGGGCGAACAGGCGCTGAGCCAGGCTGGCGGCTTGCAACTGGCGGTGCGGCTCGCTGCCGCTGCGCAGGGCATACACTGCGTCACCGCACAGCAGCAGGGCATCGTCGGCACCGAGCAGGCGCAGGCAACTGGCCAGGCGCTCGTCGCCAAAGGGGGAGTGGGCAATTACATGCAAGGTCGTCATCAGAGCGTTACCACCTGGTCAAAACGGGCGATCAGTGCGGCCAGGGCGGCGTTGTCGAGCACTTGCACCGGCAGCGCGAGGCGCTCGGCAGCCAGGCCGCGCCGGGCGAGGCTGTGGCTGCAGGCAAACAGTTCCTCGACACCGAACATTGGCAGTGCTTGCAGGTTGGCAGCGAGGTTCTTCTGCTGCACGGCCGCGGGCTGCTGATCCGCTGCAAGCTGGAATACCCCGTCGTCGAGGAACAGCATGCCCAGGGGCAGGTCGAACGCACCGCCGGCCAGGGCGATGTCCAGCGCCTCACGCGCCGATGGGCCGTTCCAGGGCGCCTGGCGGCTGATGATCAATAACGACTTGGCCATTTCAGTCGCCCCCGAAGCAGACAAGGCGATCGGCAACCTGCGCTGCCTCGTGCAGTTGGCCGAGCCCGGACAGCTCCCAGGGCTTGGGCAGGTTCACGGCCGGGCGCTGGTAGCGGTTGGCCTCGGCCTCGTCGAGCACACCACGGCGCAGGGCGGCGGCGATGCACACCACGGCGTCCAGCTGCTTGGTCTCGATAAAGGCACGCCACTGGCCCGCCACATCCACTTCGTCCTGGGGTGCGACCACGTTGGCTGAGGCGCTGTGCACCCCGTCCTGGTAGAAGAACAGCCGGGCAATCTCATGCCCGCCAGCCAGCACCGCCTCGGCGAAGCGCAGGGCGCGTCGCGAGGAGGGCGCATGGGCCGGGGAGAACACCGCGATAGCGAATTTCATGGGTAACTCATGCAAAAGGAATGGTGCCATGATAAAGCAAAAAAGCCCGCGCCCGCTTGTGCATGCGGGCCGGGCTTTGTGTTGCGCATGAATCGCCAGGCCCGTGCGGGCCCTTGTAGGAGCGGCCTTGCGTCGCGATAGGCTGCAAGGCAGCCCCAGCGATTTTTGCATTTACGCCGAAATACTGGGGCTGCTCTGCAGCCCATCGCGACGCAAGGCCGCTCCTACAAAAAACGTGCAAGGGTTGAGTGAACTCAAGCCTGCTCCTTGCCCTCCGGCAAGAACCAGTTCAGCACCAGCGCGCAAATCCCCCCAGTCGCCACACCCGACTCCAGCACATTGCGAATCGCTGCCGGCATGTGCGCCAGGAACTCCGGCACCTGTGCCACGCCCAGGCCCAGGGCCAGCGATACCGCGATGATCAGCAGGGCACGACGATCCAGCCGAGTGCTGGCCAGGATATTGATACCCGACGCCGCAACTGCACCGAACATGACCATGGCCGCACCACCCAGTACTGGCTCCGGCACTGCCTGGATCACCCCGGCAACGCTCGGGAACAGGCCCAGCAGCACCAGCATCAGGGCGATCCAGATACCGATATGGCGGCTGGCAATACCCGTCAGCTGAATCACGCCATTGTTCTGCGCAAAGATCGAGCTCGGGAAGGTGTTGAACAAGCCAGCCAGCAGCGAGTTGGCCCCGTTGACCAGCACGCCGCCCTTGATCCGCTGCATCCACAGCGGCCCTTCGACCGGCTGGCGCGATACCTTGCTGGTGGCGGTAACGTCGCCGATGGCTTCCAGCGAGGTCACCAGGTAGATCACCAGCATCGGAATGAACAGCGCCCAGGAGAAGCCCAGGCCAAAGTGCAGCGGCATCGGTACCTGGAACAGCGCGGCCTCATGCATGCCGGTGAAGTCGAGGCGGCCCAGGTAGCCCGCCAGCGCATAGCCGACCGCCAGGGCGATGACGATGGCACAGCTGCGCATCCACACCACCGGGATGCGGTTGAGGACGACGATGATCGCCAGCACCACGCCCGACAGCAGCAGGTTCTCGCCGTTGGCGAACGTACCGTTGGCCATGGCGCCAAAACCACCCCCCATGCTGATCAGGCCGACCTTGATCAGGGTCAGGCCGATCATCAGCACGACGATACCGGTCACCAGCGGGGTGATCAGGCGTTTGACGAACGGCAGGATGCGCGACACGCCCATCTCGACGAACGAGCCGGCGATGACTACGCCAAAGATGGCGGCCATTACCCCTTCCACCGGCGTGCCTTGCTTGACCATCAGCGCGCCGCCGGCAATCAGCGGGCCGACGAAGTTGAAGCTGGTGCCCTGCACGATCAGCAGCCCGGCACCGAACGGCCCGAAGCGCTTGCACTGGACAAAGGTGGCGATGCCGGAGATCACCAGCGACATCGACACGATCAGGTTGGTATCCCGCGCAGAAACGCCCAGTGCCTGGCAAATCAGCAGGCCCGGGGTGACGATCGGCACGATGATCGCCAGCAGGTGCTGCAGGGCTGCCAGCAGGCCGATCAACAGCCGTGGCCGGTCCTCCAGACCAAGCACCAGTTCATTGGCAGGCGCCGCTGCGCCTGGGCTGTGTTCGTGTGAGCTCATGGCTGAAAGCTGCCCCGGTGAAAAAAGGAGCGCATTCTACGGGGTGCCGGTGGATTGGGGTAGAGAAAAGCATGATAAGAGCGTCTTTGCCGGTGTTCGCGGCTCATTGCCGCGATCAATCTGTAGGCCCAAAAAAAAGCCCGCCGAAGCGGGCTTTTTCTGGCGCACTCAATCAGTCGTCACGACCCATGATGCCAAACAGTTGCAGCAGGCTGACGAACAGGTTGTAGATCGATACATACAGGCTGATGGTCGCCATGATGTAGTTACGTTCGCCGCCGTGAATGATCGCGCTGGTCTGGAACAGGATGCACACCGACGAGAACAGCACGAAGCCGGCGCTGATCGCCAGTTGCAGGCCGCTGATCTGGAAGAAGAAGCTGGCCACGACAGCCCCCAGCAGAACGAAGAAGCCTGCGGTGATGAAACCGCTGAGGAAGCTCATGTCCTTGCGGGTGATCAGCACATAGGCCGAGAGGCCACCGAACACCAGCGCGGTCATGGCGAATGCCGAGCTGACCACTTCGGCGCCACCGGCCATGCCCAGGTAACGGTTGAGGATAGGGCCGAGGATGAAGCCCATGAAGCCGGTGAGGGCGAAGGTGGACACCAGGCCCCAGGCGGAATCACGCAGTTTGTTGGTGAGGAAGAACAACCCGTAGAAGCCGATCAGCACCACGAACACGTTCGGGTAGCCGACGCGCATCTGCTGGGCCACGAAGGCCATGACACCGCTGAAGGCGAGGGTAAGCGCCAGCAGGCTGTACGTGTTGCGCAGGACCTTGCTGATCTCCTGCTGCTCGACCTGCTGGCCGTGGTGTACGGCGTAATCCTGTTCGCGCATGGCGACACTCCTTGATGAACCTGTGGTTTCGAACGTTCAGATGTCTGGAGTCTACCAGAGCTCCCGCAACCCGCGACACAGAGAGTTTGACAGCTTGTTTCATTACGGTATGATGGCGGCCGCAAAACGAGCTGGAAGCGTGGCCGAGTGGTTTAAGGCAACGGTCTTGAAAACCGTCGATGGGCAACTATCCTAGAGTTCGAATCTCTACGCTTCCGCCATATTCAAAGCCCTGAGTCTTCAGGGCTTTTTGCATTTTTGGGGCATAGAAAAACGACCCATGGGAACACCCTTGGGAATGGTTTATTTCGGAAGCGCTTCCGATACTTTCTTACTTGGTCGGTTTCGCCAGGGCCCCAACTCGGCGATATACCCGCTCGGTTATGTCGCCCTTGGTGTGGCCCAAAAGCAGGCTCGCGTGGTCGACATCAACGATTTCGGATGCTGCTTTCGGGCGGATGTCACGGAACTGGAATTGGCTAATACGGCCAGCCAGCACCTGGTCGCCTGCGGCTACCGCTTCTTTTACAGCTTCCTCCCGGGCATCGTCCCAGCGATGGCGAAGCATGGCGGCCGTGACGCGCTTTCCTGACTCGGTCAGCAGGAGATACGGCGAGCCGTGCGGTGCGTTCCGCTCCAGTATCTTCCGGATCAAGGCGCCCAGGCCGCTTTCAACCCCATCCACCTCAAGCATGATCCTCAGCTTCTTGTGGGTCTTCTTCTGCTTCACGCCGAGGGCCTTATCCTCGATGTCATCCCTTCTCATCACCAGTACGTCCGCCGGACGCTGGCCCGTCAGATACGCCAGGTCCATGGCGTCCTTCAGCTCGCCCACCGCTTTCGCGTAAACCGCGTTCCAGATTGCATCGTTCGCGTAGAAGTCTCGGGGCACTTCTTTGTTCTTCCGTACGCCCTGGCAGGGGTTCTCTTTGGTGGTTAGCCCCCATTCCCGCGCCATGTTGTAGACGTGCGATAGGAGGGCGATCTCCCTATTTGCGCGCACAGGCGCTGACCGTGCATCTCGGTACTGGGCGACAAGCGCTGGCGTAATTGCCTCGATGGGAGCTTTGTCGAAAAACGGTCGCAACTGCCGGAGTTCTGCCAGGTTGTCTTTCTGTGTGCGCTCGCCCTTCTTGGGGATAATGTCGCGCTCATAGCGATCAAAGATTGCCCCCATCAGCAGCAAGTCGCGCGGTTTTTCCCGGGCCTCCAGCTCTGCCCATTTCATCCGGGCCAGACTGAGGTCCGTGCCCAAGGCGATTTCCTTGCCGTCCTTGTCGCGGTAGTAGTAGCTGATCCACGCCTTGTTCGGGTTCTTCTTGCTCTTGCTGGTGCGCTTGCGTCGGTACACGCCCGGCGGTAAATCCCTGTTCTCTGTGCTACGGGGGCGCATATCACCTCACCTTTGAAAAATCTGGCGTCCACGCTGGTGCGGGTGGCGGGGGCGGCGGTGCCAGCGGCACTACCTCAAGGATTACGCCCAACTTGATGCGGGCATACTGACGGCCTACCAGGGGCCGGCCGCCGCGGCTCTCGACGAAGTGCCAGCCGCGCTCGTTGAGCCAGCGGCGCTGCCAGCCCCTGGCCTTGTAGCCGGTCAGGTCGGCCAGCTCTTCGTCCGAAAGAATCTCGGTTTCCATGGGATGGTCTCCACGCCGCCGGTGGCGGCAGGTTGGTGGTCAGGCGCGGTGCAGCCGGATCAAGGCCCGGGCATGCTCCAAGGAGGCCAGGTGTTCTTCCTTGGCGCCGATCTGGTCATTGGCGTCTGGGGTGGTCACGGTGACCAGGTGTTCAAGGGCCGCCAACAGCTCTTCCTGTGCCTCGCCTTCAGCCCGGCCAATCTCCCAGAAGCGCTGCCCCCAGTGGCCAGCTGGCGGAGGGTTGTTGTTCTGCTTTCCGGCCACCATTGAGCCCACGGCTACATCGCAGATCCCGCGCTTGTAGGCGTTATCGCCGTCGAGGCTGAGGCCTCCGCGCCGGCGCAACGTGTTCACGACCTCATCGACGTCGAGGCCGCTGTCCTTCAGGACGATATCCAGCTCTGGCTCGCCTGCCGTGTAGATCACCAGCGCCAATTTGGCGCCTGGCTGCAGGTTCTCGCTGATTATCACCAGCGCATCGTTGGCGACCTGGTGGAATCGGTTGGTTGCGGACATAGGAAATCCTCGCCCGCGCATGTCGGCGGGCTTGAGTAGTTGGGGGAAGGGTTAGGCCCGCGCTTCGAAGAGTTCGATCTGCGCCGCCGGGGTGTCGCGGATGGTGATTGCCTGAGCAATGCGCTGCTGGGCGGTACCGAAATGTGCCTCGTCTTGCTCGATGCCAATGAAGCGGCGGCCTAACTGGATGCAGGCAACGCCGGTCGTGCCGCTGCCCATGGTGTTATCAAGCACCACCTGGTCGGGGTTGGTGTAGGTGGCGATCAAGAAGCGCATCCAGCTGACAGGCTTCTGCGTCGGGTGAAAGTTGGCCGTCTGCTTATCGCTCGAGAAGAACTGCACCGAGCGCGGGTACCGGTCCGTCGAATCGTACTCGGTGAGCGACAAGGCCTTGCCGTAGCACTCCGAGTTGACCGTTTTCCGCTTGGCCGTGCGCCGCTCGTGCCCGGTGGTCATTTGCGGGTTGTACACCGGCTGGCGCCGGTAGAAGACCTGGGCGCTTTCCTGGGCCCGCAATGGCTGCTTCTTTGCATTTAGGAAGCCTGTCGCGTTGCCTTTCTCCCAAATCCACTCGTAGCGGTAGTCGCGGGGGTTGCTGGCGACCACCAGCGAGCTGAACGGCTGGGCCGCGCAGAGCACAATGGCCGCCTCCGGCTTTGCGATTCTCAAGTACTGCTCCCACATGGGGGCGAAAGGGATAACCACATCCCAGGCGCACTGGGTGGTGCCGTAGGGCAGGTCAGCTAGCACAAGGTCGACGCTGGCATCTGGGATCGACCTCATCACCTCCAGGCAATCGCCCTGGTACAGGCTGACTTCATTCATCGCGGCCCCCTTGCGATCAGGTAGGCCATGTAGGCGAGGGCGATCATGGCATCAGCTCCTTCGGCACCTGGACTGTATCGCCAAGCTTGTGGTTGACGAGGCCCCGGCAGAACGCGATCAGGGCCGTGGGGCCGTAGCACCAGACACCGCTGCCGGCCGGTCCGCCGGCGTAACACTGATCCGCTGGCAGCCCGGGGATGTGCTGCGTGGTGCCGTGATACTTGTCGATCAGCAACCCGCCCTGGCCCCAGTCGGTGGATGGTGACCATGACTCTTCACCGCGCTCGCCATCATTGAGCCAAAGCGTGAGATCATCATCATTGAGCGACACGCTTCCGTCTGGCGGAAATTGCCCGCCCTCTGGGTAAATCAGGACGCCACCGCACTCAGCAATTGCGATTGCCCAGTCCAGCGCGGCGCCGGCCAGGTTGGATACCCTCACTTCGATCAGGTCGGTCATGGCGCTACCTGCTTGGTCTTGGCCGCTCTGGCGCGCTCGATGTTGCCGAACTTGCTCTTGCGCTGGATATCCTTGAAATTGCGGCAACCGGACATGAACAGGGTGGAAGTCAGGTCTTTACGGCTCCGGCCGACTTCCATTATCCCTTTCACACCGTGGCGGCAGAGCACATAGGCACTCTTGTATTCGCCGCTGCGCATCATGGTTGTGTAGAACGCCAGGCGCATTGCCAGGCGCCAACTGTCGCTGTCGTCAGACGGGCGCATGCGGCGGGTGTAAAGCTGACCTTTACGATACTTGCTCACAGCTCATACCTCTCATCAATCCAGCGCCCAGGCGCCAGAGCGGGTGTAGGTTCGGGTTGGGTTTCGTGCGGGGAGAGCTGGCGCTCGTTGCCGGCCTGCAGCTGGCGGTCGGGGATGCAGCTGATGCCGACCCCATTCAGCAGGTAGCAGGTGACGCCGCGCTTGCTGTCGTGCTGCACGTCGATGACGTTCTCGGTTGCGCTGGCGCCGCTGGCCAACAGCAGGAGGCAGAGGGCGAGGCGGGTCATTTGCGCAGGCCTTCGTCAGGATCAAAGCCGAAGCGCCGGCACAGCGCGTGTGCCACGCCAGAGCCGCAGCAGAAGGCGTCCTTCATTAGCACCCACCGTGGCTGCTTCATCCTGGTGGTACCGCTCACCATGCGCACCGCGGTGCGGAGCAGATCGTCTTCGGTGAATTCGCAGCCAGAAAGCGTGATGGTGCGGCTCTTCCCGTTCAGGTGCTCGAGCGCAGCTCTGAACTGCTCGATGTACTCTTCTTGGGTGGATCCCCACCGGTTAACCAGGCACTCATCATCAACAGGGAAACCTTCATCCTCTGGCTCGTCCGAAGGCGTGCCGGGCACCATCAGGAACTCGCTTTCTACCGCCTGGAGAAGGTCAGAGAAGCGTTTTGTATTCCGGACGTTGACCTCTAGGACACTGATTGGATGCGAGTGGTGGAGGCCGAAAATATCGTAGATTCGCGCCAGGTCTGGATGCAGTTGGCTTTCTTCAGGCATGACTTCGTCCTTAGCCGCCATATCGCGGCAGCTGATTGAAGTGGATGGTGTAGGATGAATGTGAGCAGGATGCTAACCGCCGTTTGGCGCCCAGTAGGTGCCAGCAGACGGTGACAGGGATCAAAAAGCACCATAGTGCTGTCGCAGCACCAGTACAGGTTTGAATTCTGCTGCCTTGCGAGATGAAAAATGCCACTAGAAAAAAAGTTTGCGGCATACCAACTCCTGAGAGAGCTGGATGCAGTGACATCTTCGATCATGAACCAGGTTGTTTATGGACGCATGGGAGACTTATCGTGGAAGGAGACTCAAGCCCTGCATAGGGACATCTTCGAAAAGTGGATGAGCTTCGCCGCCACGCTCGACTCGCCCGACCTGTATGGCCCCAGCTCCCAAGGGAGCCGTGATAGGGATTCGGATGAGGTCCAGTCCAGCTAATACTTCTACATAAAATCGCGCTTTGTATAAGTTATTGCCGGTCGTCCGCAAGTCATTTATTTGGCGTCAAATAAGTTGAATCAATTTAGTTGTTGCGATAAGTAATAATTCTCACAACAGCTAAGGACCTAGGACGATGGTAAGGGAGCGTGGCGAGTGCTTCTGGCAGTGGGGCGATCCGGAATTACACACCAGAACCCACAACGAAACGTTGAGTGACGGTTCGCAAATCGATGTCCAGGTCCGCCTTTCGAGAATCGGCGCGACCCAGATGTTCATCGGTGTTTACGGTCCCAGTGGAGCGCTGATCCACGAAGAAAGCTTCGACTCTCGCCCAGGCGAGACCATGACGCGGGCGATGGCCTGGGGTGTTGGGCGTGCCCGTCACATGGCAAGCGAAGGCGAAGCCCAATCGCCGTCCCGCAAGGTCGTGTCGGGGTGAGCAGCCTCAGCACTGTCGCCTGGTGCAGCTGCACTCGGTCATAGGTCCCAGGCCAACCACAGCCTGGCCAACCTCGGCCGCGTCCCGCTCAGCCTCTCCTTTGGTCCACCAGATGGCAGTACCAACCATCCAGGCTATTGGCTCGGGGTGGGTCTGCTGGGTTGTTTGCGGTGCATTCTTCAGCAGTGTGCTCCAGAGAGACCTTGCAAGGTCCGGATGCATGCATACGCCATTGAGCATTTCACGCGTCAGCACGCGCGGCACGCTGACCATCTCTGTGTTGCTGAATCGGTTTTCTGTGGGCATGGGCTCGCTCCAATGGTGGGGGTGCGCGCTTAATCGCGGCGATTGAATGGCGCTATTAATTTGATATCGTTGGCTTCCGCTTACAGGAGGTTCTATGTCAGGAAAATTTGTCACGCGCTGGTTCTATGCATCACTGGAATCAGGTACCAGGCCTGCCGGGCTTTTCGGAAACAAGGTCGAAGTTGTTCATAATCAGAAGGTCGTGAATTTCGATGAGTACGCCGCGCACCTTCAAAAAATGTACGAAGATCTTGATGAAGCCGGTTACGACGTTGTCAACGTGGTACCAATCGCGATGGGGCAATCCGAGTCGTGCACTCAAACAAACGGTAACTACGTGGGTGACGTCGGATTCTCGATCACCCGCGGTGCGGTAGTTGTTGGCAAGCGTCGAGATTCCTAAGCAACACTCGCAAGCTCCGATACCGTTCGCCATGGATCATTGGCTCGCGCTAGTGCTGCCATTGGCGGCGGGCTGACGCTGTTGCCGCACATGTGCACCTGCTCGGTCTTGGTGAATGGCTTGCCGTCGGCGCCCTTGTCGATGATGTAGCTGGCCGGGAAACCCTGGGCGCGGTAGAGCTCGTGTGGCTGCAGCATGCGCAGGCAGATGTCGACGATGACGTACGGCGTGCCCTTCACGAATACGGTTACCAGGCCCAGGCGGTCCTTGGTGGTCACCGTGGGCGCTGGCGAGTCGCAGGCGCTGATGTTCTCGGTGCCGTAGTAGCTGATCATGAACGCAGCAACGCGCAGGGCGCCTTCTTCATGCTCTGGTGACAGCTTGTACTCGACCAGGGCGTGGTGCTCGGCGCCGGCGGTCATGGTGGGTACCGGTTCATCAACGGCTCGGCCTACGCAGTTTCGGCGGAGTGTGGCCAGGCTGGCCGTTACCAGGCTCTGCTGGCTGCCGGTGTTGGTGACCGTGGTCATCGGCTCGTCGGCGCCCTTGGCTGGGGGGGCGTTGAAGCCGCCGTTTGCTTGCTCAATGAAGGCGGTGACCAGTGCCCGATGGTTCTGCGTCATCAACGTTCCCATGGGTTGGTCGGCTGGCGCAGGCTTTCCGGCGTACACAGGCCCACCTGCGCCAATCATCACTGGACTGGCCATCATCAGCTCACCGCGGTTGGCGGCGGTCACCGTGGGCAGCGGCTTACGAGGGTCGTTTACCCGGACTGCGCCCTGATGGGTTGCTGGCAGAATCACCGCGCTCGAGAGCGCATGTTTCACGCCGCCGGCGACGACGGTGCCCGGTGGCTGATCCAGACCAGGCACGCGCGGCTGTTGGCCGGCACGTTCGCCGTATCCGGTCTGCACTAGGGTAGGGCTGGCCACAGCGAATGATCCGCCGCGTGGCCATGAGGTGACCGTGCGCAGGGGTTCGTTGGCAGACTGGGCCAGCTCTCCTGACCAGTTCGCGATCGGCACGATGAAGGGCTGCGGGTTGTCCAGTACAAACTTCTTCATGCCCTTGGCCACCCGGCGCAGCGTTGCGGCTGCCAGCTCTTTCTTGCGGCCGAAAATGCTCTTGCTCGGCACGCTCCAGTCGATGCAGTCGGCGGCGGTGCGCCACTTCTGCTGACCCTTGCCTGGGTTCTTGGCGTTGGTAGGCTCTGGCCACACGATTGGCTGACCGTCGCAGCGGGCGATCATGAACAGGCGTTCCCGGCTGGTTGGCGCGCCAAAGTCGCAGGCCTTGATGATGCGCCATTCAACCTGGTAGCCCATGCCTTCGAGCAGCTGCACGAAGCGGCGCCAGGTAACGCCGCGGCGTTTCGGGTCGGGCACCAGGAACTGCTGTTGAACCGGCACGCGTTCGCCGATGTTTGCCACAGTGCCGTCCAGCTTCATCACCCGGCCGGTGGCCTTGTCGCGCTTGGCGATCAGCGGTCCCCACTGAAGGATCTGCTTCACGTTCTCCAGGCTGATCACGCGGGGCTTCTTCTTGCCGCCCCACTTGAGGCCGATCCAGGACAGGTTGCGGATCTCGCGCTTGCGCGGCTGTCCGCCTGCGGCTTGGCTGTGGTGGGTGCAGTCTGGGCTCATGTGGAACCAGCCAACCGCGCGGCCCTGGCACTCCTCATCAGGGTCGCCGTCGAACACATCGGTAGTGAAGTGTCGCGCTGCAGGGTGGTTGGCGGTGTGCATGCTTATGGCCGCTGGGCTGTGGTTCTTAGCCACCGTCACCGGGCGGCCAAGGCCCATCTCCAGGCCGGTACCGGCGCCGCCGCCACCGCAGAAGAAGTCGACGACGATCTCATCGTCTTGAGGATCGAAGCCAAGGCCGTACTGGGTTTTGAAATCGAGCGGGTTCTTTTTCTGAAATGCTGACATGGGCGGTCCTCGCCAGATGGCGTGAAGAGTGAAAGTTGGGCGTGGGTTATGCAGCTGGGGATTGGTCCAGCAAGAAGTCCATCTGTGCAGCGCCTTCGATCCAGGCGGTGTCGAGGCGTTGGCGGGCAAGGGCGGCGTATTCGGGGTTCAGCTCGCAGATGACCGATTTCCGGCCTTCCTGCATGGCAACGAGCGCGGTGGTACCGGCGCCGCCGAACGGGTCGAGCACCAAACCGCCTCGAGGTGAGCCGGCCTGGACGCATGGGCGGATCAGGTCAGGCGGGAAGGTGGCGAAGTGGGCGCCCTTGAAGCTGGCGGTGGCCACCGTCCAGACGCTGCGCTTATTCCGGGTCTCGTCGTAGTCCACATCATCACGGCCTGTCCGGTGCTGCGCTGTCTGCCCGTGCTCGCCATCGGTGTACTTCGTCTCCCTGGCGAAGCTGTTGCGCCTGCTGGCGCTTTCCGGGGCCGTCTGGGCTCGGGCAGGCTCGCGTATGGCGTCCTGGTCGAAGTAATAGCGCGGGCTCTTGCTCAGCAGGAACAGATACTCGTGCGCTTTGGTGCAGCGGTCCTTGATCGATTCCGGCATCGGGTTCGGCTTGTGCCAGATGATGTCCTGGCGCAGGTACCAGCCCTCATCCTGCAACGCGATCGCCAGGCGCCATGGGAGGCCCAGCAGATCCTTGTGCTTCCAGCCGGCGGGGGCTGATCGCCAACCAGTGGCATCGCCTTTTCCCTGCCACGCACCGTCGCCGCGCTCGGCCATGTACCGGCCCCCACCGCCTCGGCCGCCACTGGCGTAGCTATCTCCCAGGTTCACCCACAGGGTTCCGTCATCCCGCAGCACTCGGTGCACCTCGCGGAATACAGCGACCATGCTCTCGATGAATTCGCGGGGAGAGGCCTCCAGCCCGATCTGGCCGTCGACCCCGTAGTCGCGCAGCCCGAAATAGGGCGGGCTGGTGATGCAGGTGTGCGCTGACTGATCCGGCAGCGTCCGCATCATCTCGATGCAGTCGCCCACCAGGATGCGGTGCTGCTGGGTCATGTTGTGGTCCTTGCGTGCACGCGCCGCCCTCGCCGGGGAGGCGTTCATCGTTTGAGAGGGAAAGGCGCTGGCGGGCAGCGCCGGAGGGTCAGGCCTGTTCTGCGAGCAGGATCAGGCCGGTGTCGTCCGGGTCGTCGCCGAGTTCCAGGCCCGGGGCGCGCAGCTCGCGGCTCAGCCTGAACTGGTCCAGCTTGCGCACCACAGAACTCGAAAGTTTGATTTCGTGGCGCGGCGCACTCAGGAAGTGGCGGGCCGCTTCAGGCCCTAATTCATGGATGCGGTGAATCAGCAGGGTCATGGCCTCGCCGTTTTCCTCTACTTCGGCCCAGTCCTTGATCTCGGCCAGCGCTTGGCGGGTGCCTGGCCGAACCTTCAGCCGAAGGTCCTCTTCCTGCGCGGCCTCGGCCTTCTTTCGCCGCTTCTCGTCACGCTGCTGCTGCGTCAGAGCCATCATCACCTCCGTTGCGCACAAAGCGGGTGCCTGGTGCGTACTCCAGCAGATCGCACACCCGGTTGATGATCTTGAGCGCGGCGTCGAACACCTTGGCGTCGTCCGGCTCGCGGGCCAGGCGCTTCATGTTCGGCTGGTGCTCCAGGCAGACCTTGTCGACCAGGCGCCGGGCCAGCCTGCGCAGGTGGTCGGCGCTGTCGTGCTCACGCAGGCTCAGCGCGAAGGCCAGGGCCACATCATCAGGCCGGTACTGGCCGCCGCTGCGGGTGATGTACAGCTTCTTGACGGGTCGATTCATCCAGGCCGGCAGGGTGACGACTCCAGAGGGTGCTTTCTGCATGTCTGTGCTCCGTGAGGCCGCTGGGCGGCAGGTGAAACTGTTCTTGCCGCCGGCGCTGGCGGACCAGGTTGTTGAGCCTTTTCATTTCCTGATGCGAACCCGTGGGAAGTCGATGCCGTTGCGCTCGATAATGTTGACCAACGTCCCGTAGTTGAGGCCCAGCTGCTCTGCCACACGTGCGCGGTGCAGGCCGGTATCGCGCAACGCGCAGATCCGCTGGACCACCTTCAGCTCCTCGATCCGCTTCTGGTTCCGCTGGATCTGGCGTTGGGCGTCCCGCTTGCTGTTGGCCGACTTCTTCCGCTCCGGGCGCCGAAAAACGAAGTTGCCTTCGCGTGCTGCTCGGAATAGGGCCTGCTTGGATATACCTGTGGCCTCGTGGACCTGCTGGCAGGTCATGGTTTTGGCCATCTCGGCAACCTGGTCGGCGCGGGCTTTCATTTTTTCCTTGCTGGGCGATGGTGCGGCTTTCTTGGCAGCTACCTTTGCGGCCGGCACTGGCTGCGCTTCAGGGCCTTTGTGCGGAGGCAGCGGGCGATAGGTAAAGCCCTCCAGCACGACGAGTTGGCCGCCAGACGCGAAGAAGGCCGCTTTGGCGGCCTCCAGGTCGATGGATTGGTTCATGCTTGCCTCACTTGATGCGGATCGAGCTTTCGCCGCGCTCAAGGTGCGCCCAGGCTGGCTCGGGGATGAGTTCGTCTTCACAGTCTTCGCCGGCAGCCATGCGCTTGCGCACGGCTTCGTTGTGCTCGCGCACGGCCTTGAGCTTGGCGGCGATGGCGTTCTTGTCCGGTGCGATCTTGGTCACCACAGACGTCAGTTCATCCGGTACCGCCTGTTCGTTGTCCACGATTACCTTCTCTTTGCCGGTGACCAGGCTGATGGTGAACAGCGGGCGCTTGATCGTCTTGATGTTGGCCGCGTCCATGTTCCGGCGCAGGTAGTCGGTGATGGCCGTGACGCTGTTGGCCTTGATGCGCTTGAGTTCGTTGAGGCGGTCGATTTCCGCGTCGATCGCGCTGATGTCGCCCTCGATGTTCCGGCGCAGCATGACGATGTTGTCGGCCTTCACCTCGAACTCGCCCTGGATGCCGGCCATGGTGTCCTGAATGGCCTGTTTCAGGCCTTCATCGTCGGTATCACACATGGCGGCCAGTTCGGCCATCTGGCCGGTGAGTGCGTAGAGTTGGGTCATGCTGCAGCCTCCTGTGGCTTGCCGGCTTCGAGGTTCTTCAATTCAAGGGAGATCCGGGCGGCGCCTTTCTCGTCCTTGCGACCGATGAGCTTGCGCACAGCGTGGTCGTGGATCTTTTTGCGCTCATGCGGCGTCACCGCCTTCTGCATGGTCGCGATCGTGTCCTTGATGTAGTTCAGGCGCTCTTCCTGTTGGCGCTCAATCTCGGCCTGCCGGTCTTCGGCCTGTTCGATCGCCTGCTCAGCCTGCAGCTGCTGCACGTAATTCACGTCATCGAACATGCCCAGGAACACGTCGGCGCTGAAGCCCAGCATGGACAGGGCTTTCTTGATGGCATCGGTCAGGGACTTTTTCGGCGCCTCGCCATCAGTGGTCATGCCGTACTTGGTCTTGTACTGGTACCGGGTGCACCCGTACTGCTCGACCTCGCCGCGCTGGCCTTCCTGCATGAACCAGAGCTGGATCTTGACGGTGTGGCCGATCTCCCGGCCCAGGGAGATTCGCTTGTCGCCTTCACCAGCAAACACCTCGTGGCCGTCGTCAAATCGCTCTTCGAGAACCTTCCAGCCCCAGCCGATACCGACCGGGCCGAACATTTCGGTTGCCTTCATTACCATCGCAGTGCCGTTCAGGCTGGTGATCTTCTGACCGCCGACCTCGGCGTTCTTGGTGTAGCGGGTATCGGTGGTCTGCACCTGCTCCCAGATGCGCATGTTGGTAGTGGACATTGGTACACCTCGCGCCAGGCTGGCGCTGTCAGTTGGAATAGGGGAAATGCCAGGTCACGCCCGTGATGTAGGCCAGGCAGCTTGGGGGCGGCTATGGTTGTGCGCTCTTGCGGGCTTTTGTGCCTCGCCGAGACGCGAAGAAAAGCGGCGATTAATTTCTTGCAAATGCAGCGTTACAGCGTCGGCGGATGGTTAGGCTCACGGATGTACAAACAGAATTTGCAGAATTTTGTATTCATTCTGATGGTATTTTTCAGTATCTGGCTCTAATTGCCGCGTGCGCTGCAAATTCCCTGTATATTGACTGCGTAGCCGTTTTCTGCGGCTTCCCACTAAGAGGTAGCTTTTATGCACCAGGCCATATCCCCCGAGACGCAGCGTGCCCATGAGCGCTTGAACGAACAGACCAAGTTGTTCATCAAGCAGGGAGGCCAAATTGAAAGCGTTCCTTCTGGAGTCAGCGGGGTGCTAGCGAGCAAGCCGAAGGTCGTTTGGACGAACCCAAACACGGCCAAACCGATGCAGAAACGATAGCAATTCAAAATGCACTGCTTGGTCGCGGTTCGCATACGATCTGACGACGCAAACTCCCAAGCCTTGTCTCGTTGCGTCGCTCATACCCGCACCTCATACCCGACCGTCCACTCTCCGCAAATGCAGGCCCGGCAGTTCCAGGCCTGCGGATTCTCGATGCTGGCCAGTTCGGCCTGGTGCACCGCAGCGGCAAAGGTTGGCCCCTTGAATAGCATCAGGACGCGGTCGTTCGGCATTCCCATGGACTCGGGAAGCTCATGCGAAACGCCAGCCCCAACATTGGCCAAGCTGCGCTCGATCTGTTCGAGCTGTTCGTCAATCAGGGATTTAACGGGTGCCGTGCTCATGCAATATCCTTGCGCCCATCAACGATCTTGTTGAGGCGCCCGCAGTAGTGGTTGAACTCTTCGATGGTGATGCGCTGGTCGGCCATCATTTCGGTGAGCTGCTTCTGGATCATCACGGACCAGCTCAGTGGGGTTGATGGATGGGCAAGGGCATCAAGCTCTTCGTCGAGCAGAACGTGCGGGCTCAAAACCCGCACTCCAGAATCTCGCGCTCGCGGTCCTGCTCGGCTGCGACGGCCTTGGCCGCTACCGGGCGCAGCAGATCGGCAGCGATCTCCTTGAGGACCTTCGGACCGCCAAGCAGGTAGGTGCACAACTCCATGATGAAGCCCTTGTTGCCGGTACCCATGCCAGCCATGACCAGCTTGCCGAAGGCGTCCTGCTGGTCCAGGCCGTCGATCTGGCGGTTGTTCAAGTGGTCCTGCACCGCCCGAGCGAAGTCGGCCTGGGTGATTTCTCCACACTCGCCGCGGTAACCCCAGCTGACCCGGTAGCCCAGGACCAGCTTCTGCGCGTTGGATTCGATCCACTCCACCTGGTCGGCGTCATCGTCGCTCACCGCCGGCGGCATCCGGTTGTCGTACTCAAACTGTGCTGCTCGAAGTGCGCCCATGGTCGCCTCCAGGTTGTGGGTTACTCGGTGGGTGGAGTGAGGTGTGGCTGCCAGTGCGTCACGCGATGCTCGAAGCGAGAGCCATCGCCGTAACGCCAGTCGATGCCATTCCAGTAGAGGAAGCGGGCGCCGTTGAAGGCGCTTTGCGCTTTTCGCGCTGGTGTGTAGGCGATTACCCAGGCCTTTCCGCCACCCTTAGGCAGCTTAGGCATGCGCTCGGAGCACTTGATCCACCCGCTCATGCTGCCTCCGGCCAATGGTGGTTGATGCTCTCTTTGGCGTAGGGCGAAAGTCGCTCGAAGCTGTTCACTCCGCCACATCCGGGCATGGTTCCTTCCAGCTCGACGCAGGCCTTGATGTCACAGCGCCGGGAGCACACCCAGCCGCCGTAGTGGCAGCGGTGAACTTCTCCTTTCGGGTCGGGGTGATAGGCAAGGCCTGCTTTCCACGACGGCGAGCCGCGCAGCTTAAGGCCGCACCCACGGCATACAGCCTGGGTTTCGGTGCAGTGGTGCATTTTGGTGATCCTCGGCAACCGCATTGGCCAGGAGCCAGGCGCGGGTGACCAAACCCACCGTGAAAGGTGGCCTGGCGCCTGCCAATGCGGTCGTATGTGAAGGGAGGGGGATGCGGGATGCATCGGGAAGCGCATGGCCGGTAACGACATTTGATCCGGACGATTCCATGCGCTTTCCGATGAACCCCGATAGGGAACATCGGGCCTGCTTTTGGCTCACTGCAGGCTGGTGATTGAGATCCGCTGTTCCACCAGCGGACGCCGTGCTCGAAGCTTCCAACATCGAGCGTTTCCCGTTGCTGATACCCGCCGGGATTAGGGCTAGAGAACAGGCCGCTTATGGCGGGGCGGCCTCACTGATCAGCTCAGTGCGATCGGGATGCATCGGGGTGTGATCTGTCGCGTCCAAGCCAGCCGCCGGGTTTAACGCCGCGTAACCGGTTTTCATCTACCCCCGCGCTGGGGCAGCTACTTTCTTAGCAGATCACACACCGATGCAGCCTGCGATGGGGAGCAGGGCATCGGGCAGTTAACGTCAGGCTGACGAGGTGTTGGTTGTAGTTTCGAAGGCATCGAGAACCGCTAGGTGCTCGGTGTCTCGAACGTCCACGCTGTTGGTAGACATTCCTTGCTCACGAATCAGGCGCAGACATTCCTTGCTGCCGGTCTCCAGCATCAGGCGTTCGTGTCTGCCGAAATGGTTGAACTGGCCGGAAGCCAGGTCAGCTAAGCGTTTCTCGTGGTGCAGTCGGTCGTAATGACGCTGCTGCTGTTGAAGGAGCATGGTCTTGCCCTCCAGGGCGGTTGGTTTCCCGGCAGCCACTCGTGGGAATGGCTGCGAGTGAAACCTGCCGCGACCCGCTACTGGCGTCAGTTGCGCGGCAATCTTCTGGTTGTTACTCCAGCCGCGGGCCTCTCGGCATTTCTTCCCGCTGGATAACTGTCTCGGCGCTTTACGCTGCACGCCCGGGGCAGTTGCCACCCCTCTGGACTGTTGAGGCCTGTCCATCGCTGCCTTTGAATTTCGGCCGGTGTCGATCCGGCAAGGTGTGTCACTAAAGAGCGGTGAGGCTTTAGGGCCTCCGCAGTCCTTCGTGAGCGACTGCTTGAGATGAACGATAAGCCAATGCCTAATTCTTGTAAATAGGTAATGCCTAACTTTTTCATGCGTGCCTAATCTGCTATCCGGGCTTGCATCATTCGATGGCTCGGGTAAGCTCTGTCTAATACTGGATGGATGTACAGTTAACGGAGGAAGGAATGGCCAAGCAGAAGAAGTCGGCGTCGCAGGCGCGCCAGGAGATGACCGGGCTGGAACGCTTGGGGCTGCGGGTCTCGTCGATGATCAATCACCCGATCGCGCAGACTCAGCGCTGGGTGACGATCCATCGCCTGGACACGGACGGCGACATGGAGTGGGAGGAGGTGATGGGCCTGCTGGCCGAGACACCCGAGTTGGAGCTGACGTTCAACGACGGCGAGAGCGTGACCGTTCGGTGGGAGCCGCAGAGCGCGGACGACCGAGACGACCCGGTCGCGGAAATGGACTGGGAGGAGGAGAGGGCGGAGGAGGAGGCGCCTTTCTGATCGAAAAAGGCCCTCTGAATGGTGACGGCGCACTGCTACAATGCGTCATCTCAAAACGGAGCATTGCAATGAAAAGGATTGCTACTGCAGCGTTTGTCGCCATGTTACTCAGCGGATGCGCAGCGGGCCCTACCTGGCAAGCAACCGGAAGCACGGATGAGTTCACCGACAAGACCACCATGATGGTTACCACAAGTGAATTTCCATCGTCCGGCTCAATCGTGACCAGGTCGCTCCATTTCTATCCAGTGGTGCGCAAGGAAGGCGATGAAATCTTCGTCGGGCTCATGTCCGGGGGCCGGTTCAAGATCCCAGTTGGGACAGTTCAACTGCGCATTGATCAGAATGAAGCCTGGACGATCACGCCACAGGAAACGCCCATTAGCATGATGCCTTCAGCGCCTCAATATGCCCTGAATCTTCCGCCCGAGCAGGCTGCCCTCGTTAAGCAGGCCCAGGATCAGGCAATGCTCAACGTGACCCAGCTGATGAGTCCATACACAGTGACTGGGGGCGAGAAGGCCAAGAAGATCCTGAAGCAGATGCTGGCCGGAAAAAACCTGAAGTACCGGACTGTAGGTATAAACCAGGCCGCATCAACCACTGGCGAGACTGTGATCGACCCATCGCTAGCCGAGTCTCTACGGCTGATCGGTATCGATCCGGCTTCTTTATAAAGCAGACAGCGAAAGCCCGCTTCGATAGCGGGCTTTTACTTTATGCAAGGCTACTTCGTCAGCATTTCTCGGGCTTGGGTACCATTTGAGATTGTAACGATTTTGGCAACCACCCCGCCTTGTGGCAGCAGGCCGTATTGAGAGGGGGCTTGCCAAGTGACGGTTGAGCTCAGGAAGTACTTCCCCGGTGGTACGTTGGAAAAGCTGAAGTTACCGCTGCCATCAGCTTGCGTAGTCAGCAGCCCTTGAGATGCACGCGGATCTGGGGCGGCGAGAGGCTGGCCGCCTAGATAATTCACGTCATACCACTGCTGGGTGTACGAGGTAACTGGCTGGAGGTGGACATCGCTTCCCGCGCCAAATTTAACGTCGCCGCCAACAGTTCGCATGAAGACCTGGCCGGTCAGTGAGCCGGTTCCGGTTTTGGGAAGCGCATCGTACTCGGCTACAGGAAATGGGACCCGTGGCACGGCTTGCTGCTGAGGAATGGCACATGCGGACAGGGCAAGAGTCAGTACCAAAGGTATCCATACTTTTTTCATCGTGAAGCAGACCTGTGTTGGTTTGGCCCATATCCTAACACTCTGGCCATCCGCCATCACGCAGGCAAAGAAAAGCCCGCACTGCTATGCGGGCTAACGTAGGGAAGCGGATGAGCCTTCACTGTGCAGAGTAGGGCATGAAAAAAGCGTGAAGGCATGAAAAAGCCCACCGAAGCGGGCTTCTATTCACTTTGCAGGTGCAGCTTTTTGAGCGGGATCTTTCACTGCCGACTGCTGCTGGACTTGTATTTTCTGAAGAAGCTTGAAGGTCTCCTCGCTTTGCAGCTTCGAGGCCTGGACTAGCTTTTCGATTCCTTGTTGGGTTTCGACTGAAGCCTTACCTGCATCGAAGAAGCCAGTAACGCTGCCAATAATCGTCGAGTTCACGCCCCAAATGCCGACTACCGTGGCAGCAGCTATAGCAAGCATCGCCCAAGCAGCGTTCCGGTTGGAGCTTTTAACTTCAGCCAATTTGCCATCGAGCTGCTTTTCGAATCCGTCAACTTTTTCGCTCATTCGGAGAACAGAAGAGCTCATAGCATCTAGCTTTGCATCGATGACAGTGTCACGGTCTTCGATGCGCTTATGCATCGCTTCAAAGCGCTCAGAGTACAGCTTATCCCGGGCCTCTTGCTCGCGGCGATAGGCGGCCTGCTCGCGTGCATTTGTATCAATCATCTGACTGATACGCCTATCCATCCGCTCTTCAAGGGCGGTTAGGGTGTTGCGAAGCTCTTCTGGGGTGATGTCTGTCATGCGAGCAGTATCTGCCTTCCTCTCCCGACTGTCACCAGCGTTTTGACGACCCTCATAAATCTCGTCATTCCCCACTGTATATCGGATTTGAGGGGTGTGCGCTTCAAAGCGCCGCTTGATATCCCCCTCCATGCTTGAGAATTTACTCATCGCAGCCCTCAGGTTGCGAGCTGGTTCCAGTGTCCGTTTTTGCCCGCTGAGTTGCCACCCACTCATCCACCACGATTGCGTTGTGAGCTCTCAAATACCCACATTTTTCGCAAAACATCATGTACATAGGCATAGCAAGCTCACGATTCATCACGTCCACTTCGAATCGCCAAGCGCCATGCGAATCAGATGCGCAAACCTTGAATTGGTCATGTTTGCAGCTGGGGCAGCTACCCTCGACTGTAACTTCGTTCAGGAACGAAATTAGCTCGTCAGAACTTGTTGCCCTGTCTTTTTCGTCTTCCATCGTCACTCCTTGGGCATAGATCGTCAGATAGGAATTGGCAGGTCATGAATCACCGGCACGCCAGACCACCTTGCCAATGATTTAGTGCCAGTTCCCAAATCAAACCAGGTGAGCATTCCAGACCAGCAGTACCCTGGCCTGGATGTAGGTCATGTCACGACGGATCATCCGATCCTTGTGCCGCGGGTTGTCCGAAATCATCTCGTAGTGCTCCTCATCAGCCACCTGCAGGCGCTTGATGTAGAGCAGGTCATCCCAGACGAAGAGGTAAATCCCGTCGCCCACGAATTCGCGAACGTTGATGTTCACGATCAGCGGGTCGCGGTGCTTGATGGTGGGCTCCATCGACTGGCCCCAGCCGGTGACAACCTTCAAGTGGAAGTGCTCTTCGAACTCAACACCCAGCTCGCGGAGATGGCTCGGGCTGACGCGGATGTCCTTGAGCATTTCCGGGTAGTCGTGCGTGGCCTGGCCGTTGCCCATGGCCGCACGCACGTCGTAGTGGGCAATCCGAACCTCATCCCCAACGAGCCCAGGGCGTGAGAAGTCGACGGTGATTACGTTGCCCTGGTCGGAAGCTTCAGCAGCTGCCATCAGCTGCGCACGAGCACTTTCCGGAAGGTTCTTTCCCTGCTTGGCGAGCATGTTGCGAACCATGTCCGCGGCCGAGGTTGGTGCCTGTTCTTCAACCACTACCGAGGCGACGTCCGGCAGGCTCTCGTAGGTAAAGCCTGGGCGCAGTCCCCAATGTTCAGGGCCTACAACGTCAGCGAAGTAGGCGATGACATCCATCAGCTTCGACTTGTCGATCCGGCCGTTTTTCACCCAGCCCTGTACCGACGGAGGCTTCACCTGGAAGTCGTCTGCGAGTTGTTTCTTCGATACGCCCTTGGCGATCCGCGCTGCCTCAATGGCTGCGCCTAATTCTGGTCCGGTAAGCATTGCCTAATTAGGCCTATCACGTTGCTGATTAGGCAATGACTTGTGCGCGATAAGGTAATGCCTTATATTCATCGATAAATCTCCAGGAGAGAACTCATGAAATCAGCAGAAGCAGCCAAGGAAGCATCCCGCGTGCTGGGCAGCCAGGCGGAATTGGCGCGCCGGCTGAATGTGGCGGCGCCGACCGTCAACCAATGGTGTTCAGGAGAGCGCACGGTCCCAGCCAAGCGCGCACTCCAGATTGAGGTGCTTACGAATGGCGCCGTGAATCGTGCCGACCTGTGTCCTTCGTTTCCGTGGAACCAGATCGACAGCAATTCGAACCACGCGCTTTCCGCCGCTTAACCACTTTCCCATGCAAGGAGCCACCACTCAATGAGCTACGACGATAGCCGCCATCTGAAAGACCGGGAGATTAAGTCTCGTTACGACGAGGACACCTACGAGGCTGTCAGGGCGGTTGCAAAGCTGCATCGCCTTCAACCAGCGGTGTTCGTGCGCATGTGTGTAGAGGAGAAGCTCGCTCTGCTGATTGCTCAGGATGATAACGAGACTGCGCACACGGCCTGAAGGCCCGCAAGGGGGACTCATGGCCGAAACGTTGATTTGTCACTGCCTCGAGGAGCGCTTCCACCGAAAGCTTGAAGAGATGGCGAGCAAAGCCGGGGTGACCCCCGAGCAGTACGCCGTCCAGTTAGTACGGGAAAGCCTCCTCGAGAAAACGAGGCCTAAAGGCGCCGGGAAACTCCGGCATCTGCCTCGGCCTTAAAAGGCCCTGAAAAGGGTAGGCCTGGCTACAGGCAGCGCAACCGGAATGGCGTCATTTTTCCGCGCATGCGCGGATCGGTGCCCATGGGCTTCGCACTATCAAAGTACGAACCCCGGGCACAAAAAAACCGCCTGGCGGGGCGGTTTCTTCTAATACTGCTTCGAGGACGATTATGCATACCTCCTTCCCTCATGTACAGGCCCTCTCCAGGGCCGCTCCACAAAATGCGAACCACGATTTTGTGGCGCGCACGATGTCGTCGCGTGAAATCGCCGAACTGACTGGTAAGCAGCATCAGCATGTCAAGCGTGACATCGAGAAGATGCTCGGCGACCTGAAAGAAGATGCGTCCAATTTTGGACAGATCTATTTCGACTCACAAAACCGGGCTCGGCGCGAATACTGTCTGGACCGCGAGCACACCGACTGCCTGCTCACAGGCTACAGCGCCGCTATGCGCATGGCCGTCATCAAGCGCTGGCGAGAGCTCGAAGCCCAGAATGCGCCTGCCGCCCCCGCCGACCTCAGCAAGCTGGAAATCCTCCAGATGGCCCTGGAGTCGGAGAAAGCCCGCGTCCTGCTCACCGTCCAGGTCGAGGCCCAGGCCAAGAAGATCGACCACCTGGAGAACCTGTTCAAGGAAGGCATGAGCCACGTCCAGTTCTGCAAGGGCCTCAATGGGGTCAACGTGATGCAGGTCGGCCATTTCCTTGAGCGCCGCAACTGGCTCTTCAACGAGAGCAAGTCCGGTACCCGATACCGCGTCGCCGCCTATGCCCGCGACAAGTACATGACCGAACACCAGCAGGAGATCACCCCGCACGGGAAAGAGGCGTTCATCACCTACACGCCCATCCTGCTGCGCAAGGGCGCCGTGCGCCTGTACGAGCTGTACCTGGCCGGCGAGCTGCCCATGAAGAAGAACTGGAACGGCCTGCACACCCACGACAAGGCCGTGCGGGGTGCAGCATGAAGACCTACCCGCTGAGTATCGAATCGGTAGGTGAGGACACTTACATCGTCATGAGTCGTGGCCACCACGACCTGGGACTTTTCATGGCCGAGGCGGTGAAGGAGCGGCCGCGCTGGTGCTTGGGCGGCCCTGAGCACGTATGGGTCAAAACTCTTCCTGGCCGGGGTAGCTACGTCAGCTTCTACCACTTCGTGCCGCAGAGTACTCGAGGTTCGTGGCCGGCGACCTACTGCTACGAGTACGGCGAGGGCTACGAGCGCTACAACGGCATGGCCGAGGAGCGTGCCCAGTGAGCATGGAACTGATGGTCAAGGCCATGAAGACCAAGGTGGGCAATCCGCTGCGCAAGCTGGTGCTCATCAAGCTGGCCGACAACGCGAGCGACCAGGGAGAATGCTGGCCGTCGTATCAGCACATCGCCGATCAGTGCGAGATCAGCAAGCGCTCGGTCATGAACCACATCAGCACCCTGTGCGGTGCCGGCCTATTGCGCAAAGAGATCCGCAAGGGTGGCCCTAAGGGTAACTCCTCGAACGTCTACTACCTGACGTTGAGTGGTGCAGCAGATTCACTAGGGGTAGTGCAGGAGATTCACCAGGGTAGTGCAGCAAGTTCACCCCCTAGTGCAGCAGATTCACTAGGGGGTAGTGCAGGAGCTGCACCCAGAACCAGTCACTCTTTTGAATCAGTAAAGGAACCAGTCACTGAACCAGTTGCGACCCAGGCTGAAGCCGTGGTCGCGGAGGGTATCGTGGTTCCGTTTACGGCTCAGCAGCCGCGCTGCGAAATCCCTGCAGATATGCCAGGGCCGAAGGACCAGTCCTGCAAAACGTTCAAGGCCTGGGCGAACTATGCCATGGCCTACCGCAAGCGCTACCACGCATGGCCGGTATGGAACGCCAAGGCAGGCGGGCAGGTTGGGCAACTGATCAGCCGGCTCGGCATTGACGTTGCCCACCATGTGGCCGCGTACTTCCTGACGATTAACGACGCACGCTTGATTAACGGCTGCCACAACCTGGGCGACCTGCTGGCTAAGGCCGAGGCCTACCACACCCAGTGGGTGACCAACCGCCAGATGAACGCCACGATCGCCCGCCAGCAGGAGCAGACCCAGGCCAATATCAACGCGGCCCAGGAAGCGGCTGATGCTATCCGCAACCGTCAGCGAGGTAAGCGCAATGCTTTCCTCTGACGAACAAGCCGAACTGGCCGTAGCTATCTGCGCTACTGCCGAGGCAATGGGGCAGGCAATCAGCGCTGGAGGCGCTGAGCTGATCGCTGAGGACCTTTCGGCCTACGAGCCGGACGTGATCATTGGTGCACTGCGCGCATGCCGTAGAGAGCCTGCCGGGCGCCTTTCGCTCGGCATGGTCCTCAAGCACATCCACGCGGCCGACACGCGTCCAGGGAAGGATGAGGCGTGGTCAATTGCTCTGGCTGCCAGTGACGAGCATGAAACCGTTGTGCTCACCACTGAAATCCGCCAGGCCATGATCGCCTCCGAGCCAATCCTTGAAGCCGGCGACAAGGTCGGCGCACGGATGGCGTTCATGAGCGCCTACGAGCGCCTGGTCAGCTTCGCTCGCGCCGAGGACCAGCCGGCCAAGTGGGAGGTGTCGCTGGGATATGACGCTGGGCGCCGAGTGATGGCTATCGAATCCGCCGTCCGCGCGCAGCTCATCACCCAGGAAACCGGGGCCAAGTACCTGGCCGACCTACGCATAGCGCCAATCACGGATGACGGCCAGGCCATTGCCGGCCTGCTGACTGGGGAGGTGCAGCCGCAGGCCAGCGCCAAGACACGTGAAAAGCTCGCCGAGGTGCGCTGCATCCTCAAAGCGGCCAAGGCCAAGAAAGACCGCGAGTGCGCCAAGGAAGACCAGCGCCGCCGCATCGAAACCTATCTGCGCAAGCGGCAGACACGCGTCGCCATTGCTCAGTTGAACATCAAACGCGCCGGGCAGCCGGCCGGGGAGGGCGTATGACCGTCGACAAGAAAAAACTCCAGCCCTTGCTTTGGTCCGTTGTGGCGTCCTGGCGGTCGGGTAGTGATGCCTTTGAGCGACACACCGATGCGCTGGACAAGTTCCTTGGTGAGACGACGGTTGAGGAGGTCGCCCTTGGCCTGCTCGACGAGATCAGCCAACTCACCGCTCGGGTGCGCGCCGCGGAGAAGCAGCTGCAGGAGGTGGCGGCATGACGGAGAAGATCAGCGTCAACAGCCAGGCCAAGCTCTCCGAGGCCGTAACCATGCTCACCCGTATGTTCCGCGAGAAGAAGTTCGTCGTGGTCAGCATGCGCCCGGGCAAGGACCGCACCCTGGACCAGAACGCATTGTGGTTTGCGATGTACGACCGCATCGCCAAGAGCACTGAGATGGGTGACATCGAGGACGTCCGCCGTTACTGCAAGCTGCACTTCGGCGTGCCGATCATGCGCGCCGGCTGCGAAGAGTTCCGCACCGGCTGGGCCGAGTCATTCATCCACCTGCCGTATGAGGTGAAGCTTCGCCTGATGGGACCGTGCGCGATGTTCGGGCCGGATGGCTTCCCGGTCACCCGGCTGTTCGACCGGGCCCAGGGCTGCCAGTACACCGACCGCATCGTGGCCGAGTTCGCGCCGCAGGGCGTGGTGTTCAGTGACCTGCTGAGCGAGGAGGCGGCATGACACTGGCCAAGGAAATCAAACCGAAGAAGTGCAAGGCCCCAGGTTGCGGCAAGCACTTCAAGCCGGCCATGACCACGCAGAAGGTGTGCAGCATTGCCTGCGCCAAGGCCATGGCCAAAGATCCGAAGCTGCAGAAGATCGCGGCCAAGGCCATCACCAAGCAGGCCCGCCAGGACCTGCAGGAGCGCCGGGAGAAGCTGAAGACCAAGGGTGACCACCTGCGGGAGGCTCAAGCCAGTTTCAACGCATACATCCGCGAACGGGACCGCCTCGCCGGGTATCCATGCATCTCCAGTGACCGCCCGCTCGACTGGAACGGTAACGCCGTAGATGCCGGGCACTATCGCAGCATAGGGGCGGCGCCACACCTCCGCTTCGATGAAAACAACTGCCACGCCCAGTCGAAGCACGACAACCGGTACCTGTCGGGCAACGTGGCGGAGTACCGCATCGGGCTCATCAAACGCATCGGCCTGGAAGCTGTAGAGGCCCTGGAAAGGGACCAATCAGTCCGGCGCTACACGATCGAAGACCTGCAGGCCATCAAGGCCCTGTACAGGCAAAAACTCAAAGACCTACGGAGGGCAGCAGCATGACACCAGCATGGGCATTTCTGATTTTGGCGGTGCTGATCGTGGTGTCGGGCGGTGCGCTGTCCTGGGCCGGTGCGGTACGGCGCAAGCGCAGCTCCGAAGACTTCATCACGAAAAAGGACAAGCGAGCAGGGGGTAAGCCATGAAGTACCAGAGCGTTTTGGCGGCGGTAGTGCGTGCCCTTGCGGCAGAGACCATGAGTGGCGTATGTGGCGGCGACTTCGAGCCGAAGGTCCAGGCCTCGAAGCTGAAGGGGGAGATCGCCGGCAAGGATGCGGCGATGCTGGTGGATTGCTGGGTGCACGCCCGCCTGCACAGCAAGCTGATCCCGCGGCACTGGAATGCACTGACGGCCAGGTTCTCGACCCACAAGGCCAAGAAGGTGGATGCGATCGGCAAGCTGGTGCCGCTGATCGCTACCCAGGCGCCGAACCTGTTCCGGTACAAGGCGGTCACCGCCTGGGCCATTCCGCCGGTGAAAGGCGTGCAGGCGCAGTCGGGGCATGAGGTGGCCAGTCGGGCCGCCCGCGAGCGTGCAGAGTTCGATTCGCTGCACGCTGGCCTGATCCAGCACTTGGCGAATGGGGTGATGCCCGAGGATGCTGGCCAGGCGCGCCGGGAACAGTACGTGAAGCGCTCCACCGACATGATCGTCCTGCCGGCCGAGTTCTACGACATCAACACCTGGGACAATCAGGGACTCAATAGGACCACTTACTGGCGCTGGAAGAAGGCGATCGAGAAGGTGTTGGATGAGATGGTTGCAGAGGCCCTGGCCGCAACTGGCAAGATTCTGGAGGACGAAGGCATTTTGATGGCAGATGCCGCTTGACACCCGTGCAACGATGCAACATCATTTGTTCATCCTGTCATTCCTGCGTGTGTGAGGAATGGTGACCGAGCACTGGCATGCGGTTATGTCACACCCGGGTGGTTGTTGATGGTAGTGGGTCTTTTGGTTCTGTTCGTTATCTGGTTCCTACAAGCACTCACTGATTCACCTAAAGCAGTACAACAACTTGGACAAGAAGGGGAAAAACGTATGTGTGAGGCTATTACTAAAGCAAGTGTCAATCTCGCAGCAAATGCTTCTACAGCCTACTACGTCAACAACCTGCCCGCAGTAACCATTGGGGCCGACTGAGAGTTCTCAGGGGCCCAGAAGAGCACCAAGCCACTTGTCCGGCTGCCTCAATACGAAACCCGGCTTCAAAAGCCGGGTTTTTTATTGTCCGAAAAAGCCCTGATGAGGGCCTGCACCTGGCATCTTCTTCTGACCGGAACCGCTTCCGCGGATTCAGAAATCTGATTTTCTGAAGGTTTGGTCGCCCGACTGGTCATTTCGGATCGTTAGTTCGCCACCCGACACCGAGTAGGTGGTTGTGGCGTCGCCTTCTGAATAACGGTTCCGCCAGCGCCCCCAGGTCCGGGTGTCGTTCAAGAACGTTGACCAAACGACACTGTCGGCGCTCACCTGGCATCGGTATCTGAACGAGTCTCCGTCAGGACGCTTGTAATAGATCTCGGGTACCGCGCCCTGCGATCTGGTCTTCATGGCTTTGGTGGGTCGGCTCATTTCCACGGAAATCGCAGCCTTGCAAATTTCTACGCTTGTGAAGTCGCTTGCTTGCGAGCTCGAAGCCAGGCCCAGCGCTGCGAGCGATACAGCCACCATATACTTTTTCATGCCCTTGTCCTCAGAGTTGGCGAAGGGATTCTACATGCCCCTACGGAGTCGAGCGCATGGAGCTTTTTCACCGCCTGCTCGATAAGCTCGACTGGGCTATTGCGGGCCTACTGGGGGCCTTGGTTGCCACCCGGTGGCATAAGGACGATCTGACGGACCGGAAGGCCTGGATTCTGTTCTTGCTCACCGGCATGGCCTGCGCCCACTACCTCACCGGCATGGTGAGCGGGTACTTCGGCATCACCGAGCCTCGTAGCGTGGCCGGGGTAGGGTTCCTGCTCGGCACCTTCGGAGGCTCGCTCATCGCCGCCGTTACCCGAGCGATCAAAGCCGCCGATCTGTGGTCTGTCATCAGGTCCAAGTTCGGAGGGCCTACCCCATGATTCTCGAATACATCAACGCGATCGCCGCCGGCATCATCGCGCTGTGGGCGTCCTGGGCAGTCCTGAGTGGGAAGGTGCGAGACGGGGTGATCGGCAAGATCCTGTACTCGATCATCGCGCTGAGCGGCTACGCCATCCTGGCCCGCTCGGATCGGATGTTCTTCACGCCAAACACTGCAGGCGTAACGATGCACGTTGCCTTGGCCCTCGCTGGGGTGCGCCACATGTTTGTGGTCACCTACTGGCCGCGGGTCAAGCGCTGGATCTGCCGGCGCCTGGCGTGCGACATGTGCAAGCCGGCTGAGTGATCCGCGCCTTGAAATCGAGTGGATTCATTTCGCGGCGCGGGGTGCCAGTCACCACCAAATGACCAGACTCCGAGGTAATGGTTGTATGCCCCGGGCTTATACCGTCGAGTCATTTGATGGTGTTGGTGTGCCGCAGTCTATTGCGGCATACCTTGATCAGACAGCGGCAGGGGGTCGGTTAATCATGTCGATGACTGCCACGATGTCGAAAGCAGTGCGGCTTTCATGGCTGTTGCCTTGGAAGTTCACGGTCCCTGTCGTGACAAAAATATTCATGATCAAGCCGCATACGAACTTGAACTGATGCTGGGTGGCGGTTGGATGGCTCTCTTTAACGTCCGGGTGCTTCTGCCTGACGACGCTGATGAGAAAATTCGGGTCATTACACTTGATAGCCATTTTTATTACTCATTGGTTGGTTGGGGTGCAGACCAACGAGCGGCGTAACGCTTGAGCCCTCCTTGGCCGGCTATCTATACATGATGGCACACAGACACTATTTCAAGCGCAGAGGCATATAAATGTTCAGGCCAATGCCGCCGGCCGATCTACTCGAATCACTATGGCTCACCCTACGCCCGGCTCCCGAGATATGGGGCTGGATAGGCCAAGAGATCCTGGCCACCGCAGGCAGGATTCACAACGAAGACCATGCGCACCTTATCGACGCCAACATCGGCGTGCTCTGGGCATCCACTGGTTTCGCCAAACAGGGGCGGGTAGTTCTCGGCCAGGCTGAGCAACTGATGTTCCGTGCTGGCGGATGGCAGAAGGCTCGGCAAGAACAGCAGATGCGGCAATGGTTCGGCGAGGAGCCGGACTACCTCATAACTCTGGCCGCCGACTACTGCTCCCAGTGCACCGATGCTGAGTTTTGCGCCCTGGTCGAACACGAGCTGTACCACATCGCCCAGGCGACCGATGAGTTCGGCGCTCCCAAGTTCAGGCAGGACGGAATGCCCAAGCTCTACCTGCGTGGCCACGACGTCGAAGAGTTCGTCGGGGTGGTGAGGCGCTACGGTGCCAGCGAAGAAGTTCAGCAGCTGATGGACGCTGCAAGCCGGCCGCCTGAGGTGGCCAAGATCAACATTTCGAGGGCCTGCGGAACCTGTCTGCTCAAGTCGGCCTGATGTGAGACAGGCATGAGACGGAATCCAACCTATGGCAGCCCTGACAAGCGATGTAAAAGCCTTCATCGTTCAGGCTTTGGCGTGCTTTGACACGCCTACCCAGGTCTCACAAGCCGTCAAGCAAGAATTCGACATCGACGTGACCCGTCAGCAGGTCGAGCAGCACGACCCAACCAAGCGTGCTGGGGCGAACCTGGCGGCCAAATGGCGAACGCTATTCGAGGACACCCGCAAGCGTTTCCGCGAAGAAACCTCTGAGATTCCCATTGCCAACCGGGCATTCCGGCTGCGTGTGCTTGGGCGGATGGCCGAGAAGGCCGAGAACATGAAGAACATGGCCCTGACTGCCCAGCTTCTGGAGCAGGCGGCCAAAGAGGTCGGCGATGTCTACGTGAACCGCCAGACCAAGAACGAGAATCCCCACGATAACGTGCCGCCCACCCGGGTGCAGGTCGATGTGGTGGATGCGAGGAAGCCTGATGCCGTCGCTTAACGTGCCCCAGGCCAACTTCCTCCGGATGGAGAACAAGTTCCGCGGCTTCGTGGCCGGGTTCGGCTCGGGCAAGACCTGGGTCGGCTGTGCCGCGCTGTGCAAGCACGTGTGGGAGTGGCCCCGGATTGACTCCGGCTACTTCGCCCCGACGTACCCGCAAATCCGCGATATCTTCTTCCCGACCATTGAGGAGGTCGCCTTCGACTGGGGCCTGAAGGTCAAGACGAAGGAGAGCGACAAGGAGGTCGAGTTCTACAGCGGCGGCCAGTACCGCAGCACGACCATCTGCCGCTCGATGGAGAAGCCGCAGACCATCGTCGGCTTCAAGATCGGGCACGCCCTGGTCGACGAACTCGATGTCCTGCCCGCGCTGAAGGCCGAACACGCCTGGCGCAAGATCATTGCCCGGATGCGCTACAACGTGCCTGGGTTGAAGAACGGCGTGGATGTGACGACCACCCCCGAGGGGTTCAAGTTCGTCTACCAGCAGTTCGTGAAGCAACTGCGCGAGAAGCCGGCCCTGCAGGGCATGTATGGCCTGGTGCAGGCCAGCACGTTCGACAACGAGCTGAACCTGCCGCCCGACTACATCCCGTCGCTGATGGAGTCGTACCCGGCCCAGCTGATCCTGGCCTATCTGAACGGCCAGTTCGTCAACCTGAACTCCGGGTCGATTTACCACGCTTACGACCGGAAGCTGAACTCCTGCTTCGACACCGTAGAGCCTGGAGAGCCCCTGTTCATCGGCATGGACTTCAACGTCGGCAAGATGGCGGCGATCGTCCATGTCAAACGGCCTGACGGCAAGCCCAGGGCAGTGGATGAACTGATCGATGGCTTCGATACCCCGGACATGATCCGGCGGATCAAGGAGCGCTACTGGCGGCACAACGGACGGGACTACGCGAAGACCTGCGAGATCAGGATTTACCCTGACGCCTCTGGCGGGTCGCGCAAGTCGGTGAACGCCAGCGAGACCGACATCGCCATCTTGCGCCAGGCCGGCTTCAGCGTGATCGCCCCCGACGCCAACCCGCCGGTGAAGGACCGTATCAATGCCATGAACGCGATGTTCTGCAACGCGAACGGCGAGCGCCGATACCTGATCAACCCGCTGCGCTGCCCTACCTATGCGGACGGGCTGGAGCAACAGGTATGGGCCGCCAACGGCGAGCCTGACAAGAAATCCGGCGTGGACCACGCGAACGACGCGGGCGGCTATTTCATCCACCACGACTACCCAATTGAACGACCGATCTTCACGACCCAGTCCCTGAGAATGTGAATATGAGCGATAACCCGAGCATCACGCTGCCCGCTGTCGACGCGATGCGCGCCTACTGGGCCGTGATCTCGCCGCTCATGGGCGGAACCATGGCAATGCGCGCCGCGGGCAAAGCCCTGCTGCCGCAGTACCCAGCCGAAGACGACGAAGCCTACAAAGAGCGCCTGCGCCTTTCAACGCTGCTGCCGGCGTACTCCGAGACCGTGGGCAACATGACCTCCCGAGTGTTCGCCGAGCCGCTGCAGGTGGGCGACGATGTGCCAGAGGCCATTGTCCAGATGACCACGGACATTGATCACGCCGGCAACGACCTGAATTCCTGGGCGGTTGGCTTCTTCACCGAGGGGCTGAGCCACGGTCTGTGCCATGCCTTCGTCGATCACCCGCCCGCGGGCGAACTGAAGACCCAGGCCGACGAGCAGGCCGCCGGTGTTCGCCCCTATGTGGTGATGGTGAGGCCTGAGCAGGTGCTGGGATGGCGCTCTAAGGGCGGCGTGCTGACCATGGTCCGCTACATCGAGGTGGTCGAGGAAGAGGATGGGGAGTTCGGCGCCAAGTGCATCGAGCAGATTCGCGTGCTGGAGCCAGGATCATGGCGAACCTATCGCAGGTCGGCCAAGGCCGTACGGGGCAAGCAGTCCGCAGATGGCGGTACCTGGGAGCTGCACGAGGAAGGCACCAACAGCCTGACCGCGATCCCATGGGTCACGTTCTACACGGGCCGGACCGGCTTCATGACGGCCAAGCCGCCGCTGATTGAACTGGCACACCTGAACGTGAAGCACTGGCAGAGCCAGAGCGACCAGGACAACATCCTCCACGTTATCCGCGTGCCGATCTTGGTGCGCATCGGCATCCAGACCCAGTACGACAACCAGGGGAAGGTGATCCCGCCAGAGTTCAAGGTGGGCACCGGCCAGCTGACCGATCTGCCCAAGGATGGTGACCTCAAGTACGTCGAGCACACCGGCCAGGCCGTTGAATCTGGCCGCACGGCACTGCAGGACCTGATCAACGAGATGCGCATGACCGGGGCAAAGCTGCTGACGCCGGACAAGACGTCCACCAAGACCGCCACCCAGGCGGAGGATGAGGCGGCGCAGGAACTGTCCCCGCTCGCACGCATGGCGCACCACTTCGCCGACTGTCTGGCGCAGCTGCTCCAGTTCATGGCCGATTATCGCGGCTTGGGCGATGGCGGAACCGTCGAGATGCGCGGCAATTTCGATGTCGACTACATGCCGGAGGTGTCGCTGCCGACGCTGGTGTCCATGGCCAATGCCGGGATGATCAGCAAGGAGACGCTGTTCACCGAGATGCAGCGGCGCGGAGTGATCAGTGATGAGTACGACTGGGAAGAGGAGCTGGCGAAGATTGAGGCCCAGGGCCCGGCCCTCGGTACGCTGTGATGAAGACGGCCAACGAGAAGCTGCTGGACGAGCTAATCGGCCATGAGGTTGACCTGTCCAGGCTGAGCAACAGCCAGGTCGTGGCGATCATCAGGATCCTGAACAGCAAGGATGCCGATCTGCGGGCCGCCCTGATTGAGGCGATCGAGAACCTGGGGGCGGATCTCTCGGCTGCAGCCGTGGATATCGCACTGTCAACGGTACTGCGGATCAACCAGCAGACCTTCGTCGAGATCCGCCTGGCTATGTACCAGGTGACCGACGGGCTGATCAGCTACGAGTTGGCGTTCCAGCAGAGCGCGCTGCGGGCCGTTCTCCCGACTCTGGTGCAAGAGGCATATCCGGTCGTCTCCCCGGCGTTCAGTGTAGTGAAGGCGATCGCACAGGCGCGACCGTTCCAGGGTCGCCTGCTGAGGGAGTGGATGGCCGGCATCGAGTCCAGCCGTGCTGCGGCAGTGCGCGACGCTGTACGCTCGGGCGTGGTCGAGGGGCGTACCACTGCCGAGATCGTGCGCACGGTCATGGGCAGCCGGGCTCAGCAATACGCCGACGGCGCCCTCCAGAAGGCCAGGCGCGACGTTCAGGCGGTAGTGCGGTCTGCGGTATCCCACACGGCTGAGACAGCCAGCGACGCAGCGTACGAGGCAAACAGCGACATCATCAGCCACGTTGAGTGGCTGAGTACGCTGGACAACCACACATCAAGCGACTGCCGGATACGTGACCGACTGCCGTACACGCTGGGCAACTACAAGCCCATCGGCCACACGATCCCGTGGCTGGCCGGGCCTGGGCGCATCCACTTCTGTTGCCGGTCATCCAAGGTTCCAGTGCTCAAGAGCGCCAAGGCCTTGGGCTTCAGCGACGGCGCAACGCGGGCGAGCATGGACGGGCAGGTTCCGGATTCGACCACTTATGCCGAATGGCTGAGCAAGCAGTCAGCAGCGCGCCAGGATGAGATCCTAGGCCCGGAGCGTGGCCGGCTGATGCGTGAGGGCGGGCTGAAACTCGGCGCGTTCTACAACGACAAAGGGAAGTTTCTTACCCTTGACCAACTGCGTGAGCGCTTGAAGTAGCCCGCATTACGATTTCGTGTGGCTATGCCAAGTTATCGTAAACAAGCCGTTCTTCTCTCGCTGTATTTGCTCATCAGGTCGTAGTACGCCTTGGGCCAGCCTGACATTGCAGTAGTCGCTTGTTCTATTGACGCAAGCTTTTGCTCTGTCGTGCGAGCCATCAACCCGAGCTGTATAACCCCGGCCAGCTTGTAGGTTGGGGCCGCAAGCTCGACCGGCGAATACGCAGTAAAGCGCATGGCCTTATCTAGAACGTCTTGAGCCAAAGAGTGAAAACCCTCTGGTGTTAAGTTCGGGGCCTGAGACTTGCTGCCCATGGCTGCAATGCTTGCCAAGAGCAGTTCGGCTTTCTGTCGAATGAGCATTTCCTGCTCGTCTACGCGTTTTATGCAGCTTTCAGCGGCAGCTTGCTTTGTCGACCGATAGCTGGCGTACCAGGTCATAACGCCGCCAGAGAGAGTCACAACTAGTCCCAACACAGTAATGAGTGTGGGCCATCTAACGCTCGTTGCATTTTCAACCATCAAACCATCCTCTTGAATCCGGCTGTTTTGGACGGGCAGAAGGCTAGCTCTGATTTTTTTAAGTGACTACCACGCAGCCTCGGTTAGTTCCGGGGTTTTTTATGCCTGCAGTCCGGATGGGCGGGGCGCAACTGGGGCCGGATGGCTCACCAACTGGCCGGATGGCCCAGAGAGACGACATGAAACTCAAAACCGTTGAAGTGGATGGCAAGCAGTACGCCGTGATCGAAGATGGCAAGCCGGTCTACGTCGAGGACGATGGCAAGGAGGTCGCCTTCGACGCTGTAGGCACCCGCAACACTATCACCCGGCTGAATGCCGAAGCGAAGTCGCACCGCGAGCGCGCCGACGGCTTCGAGAAGACCGCCAAGGCGTTCGAAGGTATCGAGGATGCCGCGGCTGCCAAGAAAGCCCTGGAGATCGTCGCCAACCTCGACGCCAAGAAGCTGGTGGATGCCGGCGAGATCGAGAAGGTGAAGGGCGAGATCAGCAAGGCCTTCCAGACCCAGCTCGACGAAGCCAACACCAAGGCGCAGGGCTTCGAGCAGCAGTTGTATGCCGAAAAGATCGGCGGCAGCTTCGCCCGCTCCCAGTTCATCGCCGAGAAGATGGCGGTACCGGCCGACATGGTCCAGGCCACCTTTGGCAGCAGCTTCAAGATCGAGGAGGGCAAGGTCGTCGCTTATGACGCCCAGGGCCAGAAGATCTTCAGCCGCAGCCGCCCAGGCGAGCTGGCCGACTTCAACGAAGCGCTCGAAACCCTCGTCTCGCAGTACCCCCATCGCGACCACATCCTGAAGAGTTCCGGCGCCAATGGTGGCGGCGCTCCGAATGGCGGTGGCAGCACCAAAACCACCAAGGGCAACTTCGGCGGCACCAAGGCAGAGCGCCTGGAAGCCATGAAGGGCCTGATCGCAAGCGAATAAGGAGGCCCAATGGCCCTTTCGAACATGAAGGTGTTCAACGAATACCTTCGCCACGCCACCATCGAAACCCTGACCCAGGATGTCGACAAGTTCAATGCCGCCTCGGCTGGATCGATTCGCCTGACCACTCAGGGCATCGACGGTGACTTCCTGCAGGAATCGTTCTGGGCAGGCTTGCACGGCGCTCAGCGTCGCGTTGACCGCTACGCCGCGAACGGCAGCCAGGCGGCGACCCCGCTGTCGCAGAAGCAGTACGACTCGGTGAAGATCGCCGGAGGCTTCGGCCCGATCCTGTGGGAGCCTGCACAGCTGTCCTGGGTGCAGAAAAACCCCGAGGAAGCGCTGGAGGTCATCAGCCGCAACCTGTCCGAAGCAATCGTCTCGGACCAGCTGAATACTGCCATCGCCGCCTTGGTCGCAGCCATCGGCAACCAGCCGGGCGCGCTCAACGACGTGTCGGCAACCGCTGGCGTCGATTACATCGCCATCAACGGTGCCCACGCGCTGTTCGGCGACGCTTCGGCACGGCTGATCGCTCAGGTCATGACCGGAGCCCAGTACCACGCCCTGATTGGCAAGAACCTGGCCAACAGCCAGCAGCTGTTCCAGGCCGGTGGTGTTCTGGTCGTCGACGTCCTGGGCAAGGCGGTCATCGTCACCGACGCCCCGGCGCTGTACGAGGCCGGCACCCCGAACAAGCAGAAGGTGCTCAGCCTGGCCGACGGTGCGGCCATGGTTATGGATGGTTCCGACCTGATCACCAACATCGAGACCTCCAACGGCAAGGAGCGCATCGAGACCACCATGCAGGCCGACTACACCTTCGGCCTGGGCCTCAAGGGCTACACCTGGGACACCGCCAACGGCGGCAAGTCGCCGACCAACTCCGAACTGTCCACCGGCACCAACTGGGACCTGGTGGCGAGCAGCATCAAGGGTTCGGCCGGCGTCATGACCATCGGCGACGCCACCAAGTAACCGGTACTGCGCCCTTCGGGGCGCCATCCTAAGGAGATCGCCATGAGCGAGAGCATCATTTACGAGCGGCACCCGGTCTCGGCAGAGCGCAAGAACTACCTGCGTCGCAAGGGCTACAAAATCATCGACGCCAAGTTCGCTCCGGAGGGCTATGAGCATCCCGAGCCGATCAAGGAGGGTAAAGCCTCCAAGGCCAGCAAGTCCGCTGCTGAAAAGAAAGCTGTTGAAGAAGCCGAGCTGAAGGCAAAGCTGCAGGCCGCGCTGACCGATAAGGGCATCCAGTTCGCCCCTGACGCCAGCCTGGAAGACCTGCAGAAGCTGCTGGGCGAGGCCGCGTAATGACGACCTACATCGGCATCGAGCAGGTGGACGCACTGCTGGGCCAGACCTGGGCGCCGGATGAAAAGAAGGCGCGCGCGGTGCTGATGGCCAACACCTGGCTTACCAACCAGGGCCTGCCCGAGTTCGACACGGTTCCCGCCGATGTCGTGCAGGCAGGCGCGGAGGTGGCGGTGGAGGCGGCAGCAGGCAACCTGTACCAGGCGAAGGAAACCGGCGTGCTGAGCAAGTCCGTAGATGCTGACGGCGTGTCGAGCAGCAAGACCTACTCGAGTACGTCCAAGGCCATCAGTGCGGGCGAATCCTTCGCCTTGGCCCTGTTGGCGCGGTATCTGGGTACCGGTCAGGTCAAGATCGTCAGGGGGTGACATGGGGCTTCGAAGCGAGTTGCAGGCCGATCTGGGGCGAGCCTTCGATACGGACCTGGCCGACGCGGTGACGGCGGTGGATGGCAGCCGGTCGGTGCCTGGGGCGTATGACCCCGAGAAGGGCGGGAATACGCCGGCGACGACGCTGCACTATGCCGGCCGCGGTGTCTTCGGCCAGTACAGGGCCCGGGAGATCGACGGTACACGCATCCTGGCGTCAGACGTGCGCCTCAAGGCGCTGCAGAACGAGTTGCTCATGAAGGATGGCGACGCGGTCACGGAAGAGCCTGCCACGCCCGCCATGGGTGACCGCATCAGCGGCTACCGGGTGATGGATGTCGGGCAGGACGCGGCCAAGGCCACCTGGACCATTCAGCTGAGGAAGTGACCATGCCCCGCGGCTCGAATATGACCAGCCGCTACGGCGGCCTGGACGGAGGATTCACCGCGCAACTGGAACAGTTTGCAGAGGCGGCCAAGGAGGCGATGGACCTGACCTTCCGCGAGGTTGTGATCATGGTTGGCCGCAGGTTGGTGACCATGTCGCCGGTCGGCAATCCTGATCTCTGGAAAGTGAACGTCGAGGCTCAGGGCAGCGCAGCTGAGCAGATCGCGGCCTACAACGCGAAGGCGGCGGCCATCAACGCCGGCATTACGTCCGACCAGGCTAACTACACCAAGAGCGGCAACCTGAAGGGCGGCCTGCGGTTACGCAAGCCACTGACCAAGCGGGAGGAGCGCGAGAACTTCGGGTTTGGCGTTCGAAGGGTTGGCCAGGGCTATGTGGGTGGACGCTTCCGCAGCAACTGGCAGCTCACCACCGGCGTCCCCGCTGTAGGCGAGATCGAGGACGTCGAAAGCGCCGGAGAGACGCTGGACAGGCTTCTTCTGGCTGCCGGTGATCTCTCCGCTGGCGAGGTCGCCTACATCGTCAACAACCTGCCGTATGCCATCCCCCTGGAGTACGGCCACAGTTCACAGGCGCCTGGCGGCATGGTGCGCGTCACCGTCGCCGACTTCCAGCGCATCGTCGAAGAAGCCATCAGGACACATCGAGCATGAGCCAAGCACGTGCCAGACAGGCCATCGAGATCAAGTTGATGGCCTGGGCCTCGGCGCGCCCTATTCGGGTCGCGAACTTCGAGCAAGGATTCGAGGCCGGGCCCGACGAAACCTATCTGCAGGCATTCCAACTGCCGGCGGGCACCACCTGCCGCTACCTGGGCGGCGAGGCCTACGAATACACCGGTGTCTACCAGGTGAGCATCGTCTGCCCTGCGGGCCAGCCACTGGCAACCGCGGAGACACTGGTCGATGAGCTTTCGAGCCTCTTCCGGGTTGATTCGTCGCTCAGTCGCAACGGCTTCGAGGGCCTGGTCACCGAACCGGTTGACCAAGGCCCAACCATCACCGAGTCGGCAACCTACACGGTTCCGGCCAGCTTCACCTACCGCGGTGTCGCGGAGCAACCGCCCGCTGGGGCATAACCAACCGCCGCCCGGCGGGCTATCAAGAGGAAACACAACATGGCCGCACGCTTCCCGCTGCCAAACGGCGCCGTGCTGGAAATCGCACGCGTCATCGGCGCCGCCGTCCCGTTCACCGCGCTATCCAACGCAAAGCCGCCGGTTGCTACCGCAGTCGGCCACAACATCGCGAACGGCGACATTCTGCTGGTTAACTCCGGCTGGGCGCTGATCAACGACCGAGCCGTCAAGGCTTCCGGTGTCGCCGCCGACGCCTTCTCTTTGGCCGGCCTGGACACCAGCGACGCCGAGTTCTTCACCGCTGGCGCAGGCGTCGGCTCCGTTCTGCCTGTGTCGGACTGGGTGCAGATCTCCAAGGTGACCGGTTTCAACTCCGCAGGTGGTGAGCAGCAGTACACCACCGTCGGGTATCTGGAGGATGACGACGACAAGCAGTATCCGTCGAACCGCAACCCGCGGTCCCTGACCATCTCGGTTGAGGACCAGCCCAGCGCTGCCTACGTCGAAACCGTGGAGGGCTACGACGCCTCGAAAGAGCTGACGGTGATCCGCATGAAACTCCGCAACGGCGACCAGATCCTGTACCCGGGCTATGTCAGCATCACGCCCGACCCAACCATGGAGCGGAACAACGTGATGACCCGAACCATCAGCGTCGGCCTGTCGGCTCGCTCGCTTCGTTACCTGGCCGGCGCGTAAGGAGTACTCATGGCGAAGATCAAGATCGCGCAGAACCCCACGTTCACGGCGGTGGTGCAGGTTCCGCGCATTGGCGCCGATCCGGCGCCCGTGGAATTCCAATTCCGCTACATGGACCGCGTGGCCCTGTCCTCGATGTTCGATCGTTGGAACAAGGCCCGCGACGCCTGGGCGGAGAAGGCCCAGAAGGGCGGGGCAACCTGGGAGGAGGTCACCACCGGTGAAATCGCCCTGCAGGCCGAGCAGTTGGGCGAGATCGTCACTGGCTGGGATCTGGAGGACGAGTTCAGTGCCGAGGCCATCGCAGATCTGGTGCGCACCTGCACCGGCGCTCCGAAGGCGGTCGTCGATGCGTTCCAGGCCGCCTACAGCCCGGCCCGCCTGGGAAACTGAGGGCGGCGGCCCGGGCATGCTATGAGCGGGGTCCCTCCATCGAGCAACTGGCGGCGCTGGGCCTGACGCCTGATGACATCGAGGAGGAGGTGGTGGAGGTCTGGCCAGACGCATGGTCAGCCTTCCGCCTGTTCGATGCCCTGGGAACCCAGTGGAGGGTGTCTTCTGGCGGCCCGTCTGGCCTGGACTACACCGCTATCCCAGCAACTGCTTCGATGCTCGGCATCAAGCGCCGCAACCTCACTGACATTTTTCCCGATCTCCGCGTCATGGAGGTTGAGGCCTTGGCCGTCATGGCCGAATCGATGGAGTAGATCATGACCACCATTGCCTCTCTCGGTCTTCAGATCGACTCCGGTGATGCCGTTGAGGCCAAGGACAACCTCGATCACCTCACGGACGCCGGTAAGCGCAGTGAGGAGTCGGCTGGACGAACCGGGCGTGCCTGGGAGGCTGCCCTGGGCAGCCTACAGGGTGACACCCGACAGATCGTTCAAGAGCTGCAGGCGCTCAACGCCAAGCAGACCGAGCTGGCGCAGCAGATGGCTACGGTGGGGCGCGCTGTTACCAGCGCCTCCACGGCGTTCAGCAGCGCCGCAGCGAACATGGTGGCGTTTCGGACTGAGGCCGCGCAGGCGGGCAAGGTGCAGGAGGCGCTCACCAGCGCCACGGATGCTGGCGCTCAGGCCGGCCGGCGTGCCGCCGAATCCGCCGACGAGCAGCAGGCCAGGATCCTGGCCGTGGCCAAGGCCTCGCTGGAAGCCAGCCAGTACGTCCAATCCCTGAACCGGGCGACCGAGCAGAGCGCCGAGGTCACCGCCCAGGCAAACGCCGTTCTGTCGGACAGTGCCAGCCGTCAGGCGGCTATCAACAGCCGGGCCCAGGCCCTCATCGCTACAGAAGAGCGCCAGGCGGAGGCAGCGAAGAAGGCCGCCGGCGCGCATCGTGAAGAAGGCCAGGCGCTGGAAGAGCTGCTGGGCAAGATCGATCCTACCGTCGCAGCCATGAGCCGCCTGGATCAGATGGAGCAGAAGCTGAAGGGCTTCCGCACCAGCGGCGCGCTCGATGCGGAGACGTTCGGCGAGTACCAAGCGAAGATCGACCAGGCTCGCACAGCCTTGGGCGGCGCCGACACTGCGCTGAGCAAGACTGGAATGACGGCCAAGGCCACGGCTGCTGCATTGCGCGGCGTGCCGGCGCAGTTCACCGACATCGTCGTGTCCCTGCAAGGCGGGCAGGCCCCGCTGACAGTTCTTCTGCAGCAGGGCGGCCAGCTCAAGGACATGTTTGGAGGCGTCGGACCGGCCGTTAAGGCCCTGGGCGGCTACGTCTTGGGGCTGGTGAATCCCTTTACTGTCGCGGCTGCCGCGATGACTGTCCTTGGCTACGCCTACTACTCGGGCAGCGAGGAGGCGGTCGGGTTCCAGAAGGAACTGATCAAGACTGGCAATGCCGCCGGCACGACGGCAGACCAGATGTCAGGAATGGCGCGTCAGGTCGCGGCGACCGTCGGCACCACTGGCGCCGCGGCGGAGGTGCTCACCCAGCTGGCCGGTAGTGGGAAGATCGCCTCTGACAGCTTTGTTGGAATCACTGAGGCGGCCCTGGAATGGCGCTCGGCGACAGGCAAGGCGGTCGAGGAGACCGTGGCCGAGTTCGTGAAAATCGGCAAGGACCCGGTGGCTGCTGCCAAAGACCTCAACGAGCAGTACAACTTTCTCACCGCTGCGACCTACTCGCAGATCGTTGCCCTAAAGGAGCAGGGCGACACCATCGGGGCTACAAAGCTCCTCACGGATACCTACGTCGACACAATCAAGTCCCGCAGTAAGGAGGTCACCGAGAACCTTTCGCTGTGGGAGCGCGGGTGGAAGTCGCTGAAGGGCGAGGTTGCCGCAACTGTCGACGCGCTGAATGATGTGGGCCGGGACCAGGACATAGCGAGTCGGATCGTAGAAATGCAGCGCCAGGTCGCAGCGGCGCAGAGCGCAGTAAATGCCGACGCTGACGACATCGACGCCCAGAAAAAGCTCACCAACGCCAGCCTTGAGCTGAAGGGGCTGATCCAGCAGCGCGACACACAGCAAGCGATTGCCAGGGCCCGGGAGCTGGATGTTCAGCAGCAGCAGGCAGCCGTCATTGCGATAGGCAAGATCGATGCGTTGGAAAAATCAGCGAGGACAAACGCCGAGAAGCGGGCTGATGCTCTGAAGGAGTACAACCGGTCGCTGGACGCGATCCGGAAGGTCAGCCCGAACGACGAGCGCCTGAAGCCCGAGAACATCGCCCGGGTGCAAGCCGACATCGCCAAGCAGTTCAAGGATCCGGTCGGGCGCACAGGGTCTGTCGACCTCTCGGGGTTCAACGATCAGAAGAACGCGCTCAGCGCCATCCTGGCAGAGTACAAGAACCACCAGAAGGAACTGGAGGCGGCGCAGAAGGCTGGGCTGATATCCCAGGAGTCCTACGCCTCCCAGCGGGCGGCGATCATCGAGCAGCAGAAGGCCGAGGTCACGAACGCCTACGAGGCTGAGATCAAGGCATTGGAGGAGGCCAAAGGGCGTAGCAGCACCACCGCCCAGCAGCGCATCCAGTTGGATCAGAAGATAGCCGATGCTAGGACAGCCATGGTCAAGGCTCAAAAGGACGCCGACACCGAGCTTGCTGTGCTGGCGACCAACGAGCAGGGCCGGCTGGCCAAGCAGGCCAGGGCAGTGCAGACCTACACCGATGCTCTCGACCAGCAGGTCCTGGCGCTGAGGTTGCAGGGGCAGCGCTCCGCTGACGGTCTTGGGCTTGGCGACCGCCAACGCGGCTTGCAGGATCAGCAAAACGGCATCACTGATCGGATGAACCAACAGCGCCTGGACCTGGCCAACCAGTACGGCGACGGCTCGCGCGGCATGAGTCTCGATGAGTACAACCAGAAGCTGGCGGCCCTGAGCAAGACCGAGAAGGACCTACAGGAAACCACCATCGCCAACTACGACCAGATGACAGCCGCGCAGGGTGATTGGCGCAAGGGTGCGTCGTCGGCCTTTCAAAACTACCTGGAGCAGGCTCGGGATGTTGCCGGGCAGACGCGATCCCTGTTCACGAATGCCTTTAGTTCGATGGAGGATGCGGTCGCGAACTTCGCCATAACCGGCAAATTCTCGTTCGCTGATTTCACTAAATCGGTACTGGCCGACATGGCCCGGATTGCTACGCAGCAGGCTGCTTCTGGCCTGTTGGGTAGCCTTGTGAACTTTGGCGCATCGGCAGCGGCCAGCTACTTCGGTGGCGGAGCAACCTCGGCAGGTTCGACCCAGGCGGGATACAGCCCAGAAATCATCAATGCCTGGGGTGCTGCACAGGCTGACGGCGGCGCATGGAGTAACGGGGTGCAGCTGTTCGCCAATGGCGGCGCCTTTACCAACTCGATCGTGAGCACTCCGACGGCCTTCGGCATGGCCGGAGGCAAGATAGGCGTGATGGGCGAGGCAGGCGACGAGGCAATTATGCCGCTTACTCGAACTTCGGGCGGGCAGCTTGGGGTTATGGCGGTCGGAAGGGGGGGCGGTGGCACCGCGATAAGCGTGTCCGCGCCGGTCAGCATAGTCGTTGAAGACCGTAGCAACGAAGGCATGGAACTCGACCACACGCTTCTACAGCAGAACTTGCAGAAGCAGGTTCAGCTCGCTGCGGAGAAAGCCGTGACGGACTCTTGGCGGCCTGGCGGCGTGAGCTACCGAAACACTAAAGGAGGGCGCTGATGGCTATCGAGACGTTCACCTGGCCGACGCAGCGCGGCGAAACGCCAGACATCACCTACCGGGTCCGCGAGTCCAAGTTTGGCGGCGGGTACCGGCAGGTGGTTGGAGATGGTCCCAACAACAAAGAGGACAGCTACCCAATCACCGTAACCGGCACGAAGGCCCAGGTCCGCAAAATCATGGAATTCTTCGACCGGCACGGCGGCGCCAAGGCCTTTCTATGGTCTACGCCGCTTGGCGATCTGGGGCTGTTTACCTGCGCCGATCCGAAGCCCACCCCCGTGGGGGGCGGTCGGTTTAAGGTCTCCGCAACCTTTGCGCGGGCATTCCACCCGTAAGGAATACGCATGTCATTGATCAAGGACATCCAGACCCTGGAGCCTGGCAGCGAAATTCTACTGTTTGAGCTGGATGGCTCGGACTTCGGTGCCGATATTCTTCGGTTCCACGGACATGCAATACCGCACACGCCAGAAGAGCTGGCCGCAGCCGGCGTCGATGCGGATCAGCTTCCAGCCAAGTCGATCTGGTGGCAGGGCAATGAGTACGGCGCCTGGCCGATGCAGATCGAGGGCATCGAAGCGAACTCGGACGGTACCGCCGTGCGCCCCACGCTGACCGTGGGCAACGTCAACGGCCGGATCACAGCCCTGTGCCTGGCCTTCGACAACCTGCTCGAGTTCAAGCTGACCATGCGCCACACGATGGCGCGGTACCTAGATGCGGTGAATTTTCCGGCAGGCAACCCAGAGGCCGACCCGACCGAGGAAGCCATCGAGGTCTGGTACATCGACCAGAAGGTTTCCGAGAACGGCACCACGGTTTCTTGGGAGCTGGCCAGCCCTGGCGATGTGGGTGGGGAGACGATCGGCCGACAGATGACCCAGCTATGCCACTGGGCCATGACCGCTGGCTACCGTGGCCCGAACTGTGGATACACCGGCCCCTATTACGACTTGGACGGCAACCCCACGGATGACCCGGCCAAGGATCAGTGCAACGGTTGCCTCGACTCAGGCTGCACCGTCCGGTTTGGCCAGGGCAACCAACTGCCCTTTGGCGGCTTTCCGGCCGTTTCCCTCATCGCACGGAGCTGAACATGCGCAAACACATCTTGGCCGCCGTGCAAGCGCACGCCGCGGCGGAATATCCGCGGGAGTGCTGCGGGCTGCTCATCGCCGTGGGACGCACCCAGCGGTACATCCCGTGCGAGAACACCGCGACCGATCCGGCGGAGGAGTTCCGCATTCCGCCCGAGCAGTACGCCGCAGCCGAAGACCAGGGCGAGGTGATCGGCATCGTGCACTCGCATCCGGATGCCTCCAGCAGGCCGTCACCCCGTGACCTGGCCATGTGCGAGGCCACTGGGCTGCCCTGGTACATCCTGTCCTGGCCGGAGGGTGACCTGCGCACTGTCACGCCGACCGGTCACGCACCGCTGCTTGGGCGGCCGTTCGTGCACGGCGCCTGGGACTGCTGGCAGGTCTGCGCGGACTGGTACAAACGAGAGTGGGGCCTGGATTTCCCGGCCTATACCCGGGAAGAGGGCTGGTGGGAGCAGGCGGACGGCCCGAGTCTCTACGAGCAGGCCTATGAGGCAGCCGGCTTCTACCAGGTCAGCCAGCCGCAACGCGGCGACATGATCGTCATGGCCGTGGGCCGCACGGCTCACCCGAATCACGCCGGCATCTACTTGGACGCTGACGCTCGGCTGCCGGAGGAAGCGGCGGAAGTCTTCGGGCCTGGCCCGTTCCTGCTGCACCACCTGCTGGGGCGGCCATCAGAGATCGTTGTTTTCGGCGGGCCATGGCTCGATAGAACGCGGATGGTGCTGCGTCACCGCGGCGCCAAGTGATACATTCCGCCTTTTCAAGGAGTGATGCCATGCGCGTAATGGTCACGATACTGAGCCTCGTGCTCTTGGGTGGGTGCGCTTCGATGAATGAGAAGCGGGCTACGGGGCCGGCCTTTACCGCCAACAGTTCGAAACCCGTAGACAAGGTCGCAGAATGCGTCTTGTTTGCCTGGCAGAACCAGTCTTTGATGGGGGCTCATTACGCTGCGGCATTACAGCCATTGGCTGGTGGAGGGAAAACGGTCATCAGCGCTGGAGAGGTTGAATTCGCGGACTTTGAGGCTGCGAACGGCAAAACTCAGGTGCGCCTTTACTTCCAGACTGGCTTAATGGACTGGAGGAAAAATCGACGAATTGAGGCAGTTCAGAGCTGCCTTTGATCAAACCGCCTTCGGGCGGTTTTTTATTGTCCGGAGGCAGGTATGTCTGGCTCAGCTATCTACTACACCCCCATGACAACCATTATGTTGTCCGGCTCCTTGGCTCAAAAGTTTGGCCGTATCCACCGCCGGCAGCTGGATACTGGCGATACCTGGGAGGCGTTCCAGGCGTTGAAAGCCACACTATCTGGATTCGAAGACGAAATCCGCCGCCTTGATGGCTTGGGCTTGCGGTTCGCGATATTCCGGAATCGACAGAACGTCGGGACGGATGCGTTTGACCGCGGTGGTGTTCGCGAGCTGCGTATTGTACCGGTGATCGGCGGGAGCAAGCGCGGTGGCTTACTGCAAACCGTTGTTGGAATAGCCCTTATTGCTGCAGCAACATTCGCGACTGGTGGGCTCGGTGCGGCCTTTGCTGCCGGTGCTGGTGGTTGGGGGGTTGTAGCCGCGGTGGGCGCATCGATGGCCATCGGCGGCGTCATTCAGTTGCTCAGTCCCCAGGCCCAAGGCCTGTCATTGAGCGCTGCGGCTGAAAACAAGCCGTCCTATGCCTTCGGCAGTGCCAGGAACACGACAGCCAGCGGCAACCCTGTGCCGATCTGTATCGGCAAACGCCGTTGGGGCGGAGCGATTATCTCCGTATCAATCGAAGCGCAAGACAAGGCCTGAAGCCAATTCAGTAAGCAGACCGCCCCCGGGGCGGTTTTTTTATGTCTGGAGGAAAGCATGGGAGCAGCAGCTCACTTGGATATCAGCGGCGCCAAGGGCGGCGAGAGCAAGCCGAAGACGCCGGTAGAGGCGCCGGACAGCCTTCAGTCAACGAACATCGCGAAGATTCTCCTGGCGGTCGGAGAGGGAGAGTTTGAAGGTAAACCGACTGCTCGCGATATCTACCTCGACAACACGCCAATCATGGACGCCAGTGGCAACGTGAACTTCCCAGGTGTGAAGTGGGAATGGCGCCGTGGCAGCGTCGAGCAGGACTACATCCAGGGCATTCCTTCGGTAGAGAGTGAGAATACCGTCAACGTCGAGCTGCGCAGCGACAGCCCATTTACCCGCTCGCTGAGCAATACACAGCTATCGGCGGTGCGCGTGCGCATGTCCTGGCCTCGCCTGGTTAAGCAGGACAGCGGCGGTAACACCAATGGCTACCGCATCGAGTATGCCATCGACATCGCAACCGACGGCGGGGCTTACGTGGAGGCCCACCGGGGCGCCGTAGACGGGAAGACAACCAACGGCTACCAGCGCTCTGTTCGCGTGAACCTCCCTCCGGCCACTTCAGGCTGGATGCTGCGTGTCCGTCGCATTACCCCAAACGCCAATAGCGGTACCGTCGGCGACACGATGACCATCGCCGGTTACACCGAAATCATCGACGAAAAATTGCGGTACCCGAACACCGCACTTCTGTACGTCGAGTTTGACGCCCAGCAGTTCCAGAACATCCCTGCGGTGACCGTCGATTGCAAGGCCAAGCGTTGGCCGGTGCCCAGCAACTACGACCCCGAGACGCGCACCTATACGGGCGTGTGGGATGGCACCTTCAAGCAAGCCTGGACCAACAACCCGGCGTTCGTCACCTACGGCCTGTGTGTCGAGGACCGTTTTGGCCTGGGTAAGCGCATCAAGTCGTGGATGGTGGACAAGTGGGAGATGTACCGCATCGCCCAATATTGTGATCAGTTGGTGCCGGATGGGCGCGGCGGGCAGGAACCGCGCTACCTGTGCGACATGAACCTGCAGGGGCGTGCCGAAGCCTGGACGCTGCTGCGCGACTTGTCGGCCATCTACCGGGGCATGGTGTACTGGGCCCACGGATCGCTGTTCATGCAGGCGGACATGCCGCGCGCCCAGGACATCGACTACGTGTTCACCCGTGCCAACGTCATCGACGGTGAGTTCGTGTATGGCGGGGCCGAGCGCAACACCCACTACAGCCGCGCCCTGGTCAGCTACGACAACCCGGCCAACAACTACGACACCGACGTTATCCCTGTAACCGACCCGGCGCTGCAGCGCCGGTACCGTGACCGGCCAATCGAAATATCGGCCATCGGCTGCACCCGTGCCTCCGAAGCCCAGCGCCGCGGGAAGTGGGCTTTGCTGAGCAACAGCCAGGACCGGACTGTCACCTTCAGGACCGGCATGGAGGGCCGTATTCCGCTGCCTGGGTTCGTCATCCCGGTGGCAGACGAGCTGGTGGCGGGGCGCCCCAATGGAGGCCGGATATCTGCGGCTGCCGGGCGCGTCGTGACGCTCGATCGTGACACGCCCATCAAGGCTGGCGACCGGCTGATCCTGAACCTGCCGAACGGTACCGCCCAGGCCCGGACGGTCCAGTCGGTCAGCGGCCGTGCCGTCACGGTGACCGTGGCCTACAGCGTGCAACCAGAGCCGGAGCTGCAATGGGCGATTGATTACGACGACTTGGCTGTTCAGCTGTTCCGTGTACTCAAGACCACTCGCACCCAGGAAGGCGAGTACGAGATCACCGCGCTCGAGTTCAACCCGAGCAAGTTCCCAGCGATCGATACCGGCGCGAAGCTGGATGAGCGCCCGATCAGCGTGATTCCGGTGACCACAGTGCAGCCGCCGGCCAGCGTGTCGCTGACTTCAGCCTATGCCGTGGATCAGGGGATCGCCGTCAGCACCATGACCATCGCCTGGCCTGCAGTACAGGGTGCCGTGGCGTATGACGTGGAGTGGCGCAAGGACAACGGCAACTGGGTTCGACTGCAGCGCACCGGTACGACTTCTGTCGACGTCGTCGGCATCTACGCCGGTGCCTACTTGGCCAGGGTGCGGGCTGTCAGCTCTTTCGATATCACGTCGACCTGGCGTGATTCGCAGCTCACTGAGCTGAAGGGCAAGGAAGGTGCACCGCCGTCGGTAACCTACCTGCGGGCCGATCCGCTTATTTTTGGTATTTCGCTTAAATGGGGCATCCCACCAGGTGCCGAGGACACTCAGCGGACAGAGATCTGGTACGGCCCAACGAACAGCCTGGAGGCAGCAACGAAGCTGGCCGACCTGGCTTACCCGCAGACCGAATACGTGATGCAAGGCCTGAAGGCCGGCGTCTCGTTCTTCTTCTGGGCGCGCCTTGTGGACCGGACCGGCAATGTCGGCCCATGGTATCCCGTCGATGGCGGCGTGCTTGGCCAGTCTGGGGCGGATGCCAGCCCGGTATTGGAACTGATCAGTGGCCAAATCACCGAGAGCGAACTGGGGCAGGAGCTGCTGGAGGAGATTGAGAAAATCTCCGGCGACTTCCCGGGCTCCGTGAACGACCGGATCAACGAGGCCAAGCAGGAGCTGGAAGGCCTGATCACCGAGTTGACTGATCCGCTGGAGTACGTGCCCACCAACGCCTATGCCAAGAACGATGCGGTGCGCAGCGGCCACCGCCTGTACATGGCGATCGCGCCGGTGCCGGCAGCAGCTGACGGGAGCAACGCGCCGCCGAACCCAACTTACTGGGTCGACATCGGCAGCATTGCCGAAACCGCAAACGGTCTGGCACAGGCGGTAGCGAAAAACACCACGGACATCGCGACGGTAGACGGGAAGGTGACGGTGAACGCGGCCATGCTTCAGGCCGTGCAGTCGGCGTACCGCGACGAAAACCCGGAAGGCGCGCTCACTGATGCGCTACGGGGCTGGGATACGCTTGCCAAGGTGTCCGAAGAGTCGCGCACCAGGGCGACACAGAACGAGGCGATGGCCACTCGGGTGACAGGTGTGGAGGCTAGAGTCGCGGACAACACCGGCAGTATCCGCAGCCTTGAGCAAACCGTTGTCACGAACGAGCAGGCCACGGCCAGCAGGTTCACGGACGTCAACACCAAGGTTGGTACCAACTCGGCCAGCATCTCAGCGCTGGAGAAAACGGTCACCGACAACGAATCGTCTACGGCATCCAGGCTGCAGCAGGTCAACGCCCGGGTCGACGACGCGGAAACGGCGATCAGCGAGGAAGAGCTAGCGCGGGTATCCGCGGATGAGGCCTTGGGGCTGCGCGTGGGCTACATGGAGGCGTCTTTCACCTCGCCACAGGGAGAACGCGACGACAACGGCGAGGGAGCGCTTGCTGGCGCACTGAAGGGTTGGGAGAACACCGCCAAGATCGCCGAGGAGGCCAAGGTCCGGGCATCCGAGATCGAGGTCCAGGCGAAGAAAACGGAAACGCTGGAGGTGTCGTTCAACTCGGCACTGGATAAAACCAACGGCGAGGTGCAGAAAAACAGTGCGGCAGTACAGACCACCAGCCAGGCCCTGGCGGCGCTTGATGGCACGGTGCGCACCATGTGGTCGGTCAAAATGGAGGTGCATTCATCGGGCAAGTACGTACTCGCCGGGCTTGGCCTAGCCATCGAGAACGGCAAAAGCCAGATGGTGGTCCTGGCGGATCAGTTCGCTGTGACCAGTAGCCTCAACGGCGAAATCAGAACGTTCTTTGCCGTGCAGAACGGCCAGGCGTTCATGGATTCGGCTTTCATCCAAGACGGCACCATCACCAACGCCAAGATCGGCAGCTACATCAGCTCGACGAACTACGTGGCCGGCCAGCAGGGCTGGATCCTGAACAAGAGCGGGACGTTCGAGATCAACGGCACGGTAGCGGGGCAAGGCCGCTTGCTGATCAACAACCAGCGCCTGCGCATCTACCACGCCAACGGCAACCTGGCGATCGACCTAGGAGTGAACGTATGACGGCAGGCCTGAAGGTCTACGACCCGAGCGGCCTGGCGCTGCTGGATATGACCAGCTCGATCAGCCAGATGATGGGCTATGTGGACACGGGAGCGGCCAATGGGTCGCTCTCGATTCCCCTCGCCCCCGCTGGAAAGACGCTGTTCTACGCCATCACCGAGCTTTCGGTCCAGAACAAGTACCTCGGGAAGCGGCCTGGGGTCACCCTGACGGAGGGAGCCTCCACGGCGACCTTGTCCTGGCAGTACTCCTATCCGAGCGGCTGGGGGTTCTATTCGCTCAACTGCAGAATTCACTACGGATACTACTGATGTCAGCCGGACTGAAGGTGTACAAGGAGGACGGAAGCCTCCTGTTCGACACCGAGAAAATCACCTATGGACTACTGAAGAGCGGCTACCTCTCATACATACTGAACTGGCCACGGCTGGACCATAGGTCGATCCAACTACCACCCAATGAAGGGAGTAGTTTCGCCGAGTCTTCCATCACTGACCCTATCCATGGTTTCAGCGTTACGGGGGCAATAGCGCCGCTCGTTTTCATAACGGGGTCAGGGATTTCTTGCGGGTCGTCAAAGTCGGGTGACACCACGACGTTCTACTTCATCGGGGCCAGTCCTTCGACCAAGTTCTACTACTTCGACACCATGCGCGACACGCTCAATGGCGCTGGGTTGAAGTGCTATGACGAAAGCGGCGTACTCACATTCAACTCGTTGCAGTACCCGTTGAATATCGTCGACACGATCAGTGCGCCGGCGCCGCCCACGCCCATAGTGTGGAACGGGATAAAGCTCTACGGCGTGCCTTTCGCGGGGGCCACCAAAACCGGGACGCGGTTTATCAACAGCGGCCCCTATTACTGCGTAGCACGCCTATTCATCGCCATTGGGTCTGGGGAATTTGCGGTCAGCACCACGTTTTCAAGGTCGTTCGGGCAGGGCGTTATGGACAACATGTCTGCACCTGGAAATCCGTTCCCTGCAAGGGTGTACATGCAAGCCCACATGGATGGCGCCTATGGCGCCACTGGCGGGATTTACTTCATGTCCTGCGATGCAGCCCGGACAACGATGGTGCAAAGCACGACTGCGGCACAAAGCTACTTCGACATTCCCACCAATCGGTATCCGCAGGCGATCGTCATCAAGACGGACAACCTGCCATTCCCATTCAACTAATCGGAGCATCCTATGCCTTGGTACAGGACAGGCACGGTCGCGATCACGGCTGGCCAAACAACGGTGACCGGTACCGGCACCAACTTTTCCGCAAACGCCCGGGTGGGCGATGCGTTGATGGGGCCGGACGGCAACTGGTATGAGGTGACAAACATTGCCAGCGGCACGGTGTTGAGCATCTTGCCTGCGTACAAGGGGGCAACCGTGTCCGGCGGTACCTATGCGATCACGCCGGTGCAGGGCTACACCAAGACCTTGGCCGACAAGTTCAACGACATCGCGAACAACTGGGGTTCGACGCTGGCCGGATTGGGCTCGGTGTCGACCGAAAACGTCGTACCGGTATCAAAGGGTGGTACCGGGGGCACGACCCAGGCCACGGCCCGAAATGGTCTCGGCCTGAAGACGGCGGCCGTGGCTGACATTCTCGGGACAGTCAGCCAGAGCGGTGGGGCGGCAACTGGCGCAATCATAGAACGCGGCAGCAACGCCAACGGCGAGTACGTCAAGTTCGCTGATGGCACCATGATCTGCACCAACAAGTTTGCTGCAACTGTGGCGGCCACAGCGAACGGATCGATCTTTCGAGATGCTGCGCCCACTCCGTCCTCTTGGGCCTATCCTGCGACATTTGCCGCCGCTCCATCGGTCATGTACACGAGCGCTCATGGCTCTTGCTGGTGCGCGACTTTCTCGCCAACCACAGCTTCAGCTCCGCTAATTATCTACGCATCTTTCGCATACAGCGGCTCGGCAAACTTTCACGCTATAGCCATAGGGCGGTGGTTCTAATGATTATCAAGCTTTCTCCAGTCCGGTCTGATCTGCTGCTCGCAGTGGTCAAGGTTGGCGAAACTCTAGAAGTGAACGGCGTGGGGCTGGACCTCTCCCGACTGGCTGAGGGCTCGACCCTGCCTGCAGAAGCGGTCGGATGCGGGTTCGTGATTGCTCCCGTTGAGCGCATCAACGGTGACCTGGTGCTGACTCTCATGCTCCCGCACTCGGCCGACGCCCCTCAGGCGGCGCGCTTCCCGGTCGACCTGTACCCGGCTGATGGCCAAGTCCAACTTCCGGGCCTGGATCTTGGCGAACGTCCGCCAACGACTGTAGGCATCATCGATTGGTCTCAGGTGATTACTGCCGAGGCTAAGGCCCAGGCCGCCGCCGAGCAGTTGCTAGCCGCAGTGGTTTCCGACATAGCCCACCGCCGCGCTGTTGCTGATACCGCTATCGCTCCGCTGCAGGATGCCTTCGATATTGGCGAAGCAACGCCTGACGATGAAGCGCGTCTCAAGCTCTGGAAAAAGTACCGCGTTGCGCTGAGCCGGGTGCCAGAGCAGGAAGGCTACCCGAACGAGATCGACTGGCCAGCGCCGCCGGCTTGACCCGAACAGAACACACCGACCGCCGCCTGGCGGTATTTTTTTGCCTGGAGAAACCCATGACGCAATCCCAGCCCCGGGGCGTACGCAACCGCAACCCCGGCAACATCGATTTCAACCCCCGCAACGACTGGCAGGGCCAGATAGGCAAGGAACCTGGTGGCCGCTTTGCCATCTTCGACACTCCCGAGAACGGCATCCGCGCCCTGGGCAAGCTGCTAATCAACTACCGCGGCAAAGACGGTATGCCTGGGGTAGGCGGGCAGGGCATTGATACCGTGCTGGAGACCATCAGCCGCTGGGCGCCGAGCAGCGAGAACGACACCCAGGCCTATGCAGCTGCTGTAGCCAAGCGCATCGGCGTTCGCCCAACCGACCCAATCAACATCAAGGACCCGGCCACGCTGCGCGGGATGGTGGTCGGCATCATTGTGCATGAAAACGGTGACAACCCGTACCCGGACCTGGTGATTGACGAAGGTGTGCGGAGAGCGCTGGCATGAGCTGGCTCGGCGCGGTACCGGTTTGGTGCTGGTGGCTGATCATCCTGGTTCTGATCTCCGGTGGCCAGCAGTACCGGGTGGTGGTTGCCCAGGGCGACGCCGAAACTGCCCGGATCGAGTTGTCCGACTACCGCCTGCAGGTGGCTGAGCGTGACCGGCGCGCCGCGGCCCAGGCCAGAACCGAAGAACAGCGCCGCCAGGCCGTGGCGGACAAGGAGGGTGAGAGTGCACGACAACAACTGGAGCTGGCCCAAGGCCGCGCCGCTGCTGCTGAGTCTGCTGCTGGCGGGCTGCGCGGGGAAATCGCCAGACTGCGGGACGGCCACCGAGACACCTGTGGTGCCATTGCTGCCCAGCAGCGCCAGGCAGGAACCTCTGCCGTCGTGGTGCTCGGGGGATTGCTTGAAGAGTCTGACCGAATGGCGGGAGACCTCGCGGCAGCGCTTGAGCGAAGCCGAATAGCTGGGCTGGCGTGCGAAGCAGTGATCGACGGCATGAATAGGCCGTAAATCCAGCCTATAGTTGTCTGCTCATCGACACGGAGCAGGGAAGTGGAAAAGCGCAGCTTTATAGGGCTGATTGAGGCAGGCGAGCCGCTGATTCAGCAGGCCGTCGACGCCATGCGGGAGTACCACCAGGCCCAGGACCGTGGCGCGCCGCCTGAGGAAATCGAGCGCCTGCGGCTATTGGCCGAATCTCTATTCCAGGCGGTCTCCGATTACCAGTTGCGCGCTGTTGCCAAGGCGCGGGGAAAGGAACTTCCACTCCTTCACTGAACCGGTTCGATTAGCTCGGCGCCTTGGTTGCGCACATTGCCAACGGCCGTGTTGACCCGGTACCACTCGAATGCGTCGGCCGGCTCGCCTAGGTTAAGCACCAGTTGCTCGGCATGCTCGCGTGGCATCTCTGCTCCAATCCACTCGTAGGCCAGTTCTGGCGACAGCACGACAGGCCGACGATCGTGAACATCGACCATGCCGCCCTGGGCATCAGCGGTGATGATGACAAACCCGTCGTGCTCGCTGCCGGTGAACTGGCCGATGCTGGCGCATAGGGCAGCGCGCCCGTCGCGGCGCCGAATGTAGTACGGCTGCTTCTTCGGCCCGCCTTCGTCCACCCATTCATACCAGCCGTCGATAGGCGTGATGGCCCGGTTTGGCCAGATCGACCGGAAGAACGGGCCGTGTGCCACTTTCTCCAACCGAGCGTTGATCGGCGCAGCCCGGTCGGTTGCCCAGTGCGGCCGCCATCCCCACCTCACCAGGTCCGCTCGAGGGCCTGCCTCATCCACCCGCAGCACTGCCACTGGCGAGGTCGGCGCGACGTTGTACCGGCCAAGCGGCTGGTCGCCTACGTTGTTCCGCCAGGCCTCTGGTAGGCTCAGGGTTTCAACGAAGTCGCGTATCCCCCGGTACTGGCTCAACCTTCCACACATGTGCCGCCCTCCTGCCTGAGCAAACAAGCATAGTCCGCCGAGCGGTACTGGCGCGTTTGCGTTTCCTGATGCTGAAATACTGTATCCATATACAGTATTTCGGTGCAGGTATGTACTATTTCCTCGTTCGCCGCCGCTTGAAGGGCGTGGCCATCCCTTCCGATCAGCTCAGGAAGGTCCAGCCCATGCGGGCCGATATTCACATCGGTGATAACCACAGTGAACCGCTGGGGCGAGTGTCCACCCAGGCCTGGGTGTTCAACCCGACCCCTGGCCCTGATCCCATTCCTCGGCTGCATGATGCCAAGGTCAACGGCATGGCCCAGCTCGGAATGAACATCAACGGCATCGAAGAGATCGACGGCGTGCTTTACGCACAGTCGTGGTGGTGCAGGTTGGAATGATGGACGGGCTACCTCTGGCCTGGCTGGCCGAACTCAATGATCAACCCGCTCTGATAGCCGATCCGGATGGCCGAGCCGGGGTGCTTGCCGAGCTCGCGATTTCTGCGCACCGACGCGGGGACGTTGATTCGAGCGAGTTGGCCGACATGCTGGAGTTTGCCGAGGCGGCTAGGCTGTGGGCGTTGATTGAGGCTGAAGTGGTAGCGTGAGCCGCTCGATGCGCCCGGCGACTAAGGAACGTTAGTTGCCGGGCGTGAATGGCTTCTTTCGACCCTTAGCTATCGTCCGCGGGTAACAGATTCCTAGCAGATGCGCATATAGTTAATGATGTCAGAATGGTGGCCAACGAAAAAATGTGAGATCATCGACTCGAAACCTTCTGTGGTTTGATGTAGGGGCTTCATCGGATACGCCATCAGGCGCAAGGAAAGCGTGTTTAGCCAATGGCGACGCCGCTTCACCAAACCGCATGCCTACAGCATCCGGACACATCCAATGCCTACTCGGCCACGCCCCAAGCTCAATCTACGCATCCTCCTGCTGGCGTTCGCCCTCATCGCAGCTTTCTCAACGCTGGCTAACACATTCTGGGTAATGCTCTCGACTCAGAGAGCTGAACTGATTGAAAACGCTCTCCAAACCAATGAGGCCTACGCCGCTCGGGTCGCTGATAGCCTGGAAGGGGTACTAGCCTCAGACCTCGACCGCTTGCGTTACGCAGCCACCTCGATTGGAGAGAGTTTCACCGACCAACGCAGTTTAACAAAAGAGGCGCATCGCCTTCTGAGCCAGGACCGTAGTTTCAACTCGGTACTCATTGCAAATGCCGAAGGAAAAGTCGTCGTCTCCGCTCCCGACAGTATGCGGCTGGACGGGCGGCTGCTTCAAGATCGATTGCCTCTGTCGAAGCGGGAACCCATGATTAGCGATGCCTTCCAATCATTGGCTGACCATCTGGTGGTATTCGTTTCACATCCCGTTTTCGGTCCTAATAAGCAATATCTCGGTTTGGTGGGCGGAAGCATTAGACTGGAGCAGAAGAATACCATCCAAGCGCTGATGGACCTGAACGTACGCGAGGACGGAGCATATATTTTCCTCGTTGATAGCCAGCGCCGAATACTGTATCACCCCGATCCGAAGAGGATTGGAGACGTCTTGATTGATAACCGTCTTGTCGATGCCGCGCTAGCGCACAGCAACGGATCGATACAAGCGCTCAATGAAAGTAGCAATGAAGTGCTGGCGGGATACGCCAGAATTCCTAGTAGTAACTGGGGGGTAGTGTCTCAGCAGCCGCTCGCAAGTATACAGGCGAGCTTGATGACCACCGCGAAGAGAGTAGCAAAGGGTGTTGCGCCACTGGGTCTCTTTGGCCTTCTAATGGTCTGGTGGATAGGACGGAAGATTTCTGTTCCCCTTTCATGCTTGGCCGAGAACGCTAGGCGCCTGGACGCTCCAGAATGCTACGAACGCATTACAGCGATACCAACCGATTATATTGAAAGCTGGCAGATTCGCCGTGCTTTGCTCTTAGCGGCCAATCTCCTTCAGGAGAAGATTGGCAGGCTTAATCTTGAGGCTCAAAGCGATCCCTTGACCGGCCTAACAAATCGTAGGGGAATGGATGAAGCGATAGGTTTATGGCAAGAAACCCTTAAGTCATTCGCAGTGATCTCCGTAGACATAGATCACTTCAAAGTCGTCAACGATACTTATGGCCACGGAGTTGGTGATGAAACTCTACGCGAGGTGGCCAGGCTGATGAAACAAGCTTCGCGGCCAGATGATTTGGTCTGTCGAATAGGGGGTGAAGAGTTTGTATTGTTACTGCCAAATAGCACGACCTCTGTTGCAGCGGAGGTTGCGGAAAGACTACGAGCGGTTGTAGCATCGGCGCAGTTCGATACTGTTGGCCATCTAACAATATCGCTAGGCGTCGCCATCTGGAAAACGGGTGAGTCAGTGACAGCGACCTTTGAAAAGGCAGATCAACTTCTTTACCGAGCCAAGTCTCTGGGCCGTAATCGTGTTGTTTGTGAAAACATAAACTTACAAATAGCAGGTTGATGAGAAGGCGCTATAGTGCAGTTGCGCCGCCCATATGCTGGAACATCTCCAGCTAGGCTGCGAAGTCTAGGTCATGACTCGCAGAGCGTCGTTGTTAGCTAGTCAAGCGACCTCCGAGCCGGACGCTTAAGTGGTGCTGTGGATAGATGCGTAATAGAGACCAGATGTTTCCTCCGGGCTCTAGCAATATGAATGGACGTCTGCTGACTGCGGAACGTCCGCTATGGAGCAAAAGCGGACGGTGGTCTGTGGGTGATTTTGGTGAGAGAGGAGTGATGGCCGGGCAACTTTGTGCTTGGCTGGCCGAACAGAGCACCAGGTTGCCTTGGTTGCGGGCCCTGATGGACGCGCAGCCGTCTCAGCGAGATGGCCAATGCCGCGCACCGGCGTCAGGAGATCGACGAGGGCGACCTGGTGGACATGCTTGAGCTGGCAGAGGCGGCCAGGCTATGGGCGCTCGAGCATGAGGGGCTGGGCGAGGTGTCAATCTGAAGGGAAAGTAGGTCGGCAGAACGCCAGAGTAGGGCGAAAATCGATTCCAAAACCGAAACGGCGACCCTTGCAGTATGCGGCCTGTAGCCGTGCCGTTTCGTCTTTGTTTTGGAATCGATTTTGCCTTGCAGGCAGCATGGGATGAGGGTTTATAACGCGGTCTTGAAAACCGTCGATGGGCAACTATCCTAGAGTTCGAATCTCTACGCTTCCGCCATATTCCTTCAACAAAAGCCCCGATCATTCGGGGCTTTTGTTTTTCTGCGGCCGGGAAAACCGGCCCCCGCACGGGTACCTCCCGCCGCCTATTGCAAGGTCATCGGCTTCATGTCGTCGGGTAGTTTGCGCATCGTCTCTTCTATACGGGCAATCGTTTCCGCGAGTTCGTCCGCTTCCTTGTCCTTGCCCTCCCTCCTCAGGCGATCACGCTCCAGGCGCAGGTTGAGTAGATTTTTCTGCAGTTTCAGGGCCGAGGCATTGAATGGGTCCATGCTGTTCTCATGCTGTAGGCCTCCTTGCCGTTGTAGGAAAACTGGACCGTAGCAGCTCGAATTTGCTGGAGAAACTGATGTTTCATACAGGCGTTGCTTATTGATGGGAAACGTCCTACACCGGCTGGGAAAGTATCCTGCAACCTTCGTTTCAACCCGTGTCTAACCAACCTGTCTCCACCCCCCGTACTAGCTGGCCGCCATCGGTTGCGAGCAGGGCAGGCCATCCACTCGGCTCAATCCTCGGCCTGCCGTGCTTTCTGAAACGTTCTGTAGCAATTGCTGGCCGTGACGTTAAAGGTGATCCGCATCCACTACCGCCTGGGTGAACGCCTGCGGTGCTTCCTGGGGCAGGTTGTGGCCAATGCCGCCGCTGATCAGTCGGTACTGGTACTTGCCGGTAAAGCGCTGTGCATACGCTTCGGCCGGTGGATGCGGGGCGCCGTTGGCGTCGCCCTCCAGGGTAATGGTCGGCACGCCGATGCTAGGCAAGCGGGCCAGCCTGGCTTCAAGCGGGTCGTAGCGTGTTTCGCCTTGGGCCAGCCCCAACCGCCAGCGGTAGTTGTGCACGGTGATCGCCACCTGGTCGGGGTTGTCCAGGGCCTTGGCACTGCGCTCGAAGGTGGCATCGTCGAAGGCCCACTTGGGTGAGGCGGTTTGCCAGATCAGTTTGGCGAAGGCATGGCGGTTCTGCTCATAGCCGGCCTGGCCGCGCGCGGTGGCGAAGTAATACTGGTACCACCATTGCAGTTCGGCGCTGGGGGGCAGGGGGGCCTTGGCGGCTTCCTGGCTGCTGATCAGGTAACCGCTGACCGACACCAGCGCCTTGACCCGCTCGGGCCACAGTGCCGAGACGATGTCGGCCGTGCGTGCGCCCCAGTCGAAGCCGGCGAGCACGGCACGCTGGATGTGCAGCGCGTCCATCAACGCGATGACGTCGCTGGCCAGCGCCGCAGGCTGGGCGTTGCGTGGGGTGGCGGCAGACAGGAAACGGGTCTGGCCATAGCCGCGAACGTAGGGCACCAACACCCGGTAGCCTTTGGCGGCGAGGGCAGGTGCGACATGTTCGAAACTGTGGATGTCGTAGGGCCAGCCATGCAACAGGATCACCACCGGGCCGTCGGCCGGGCCTTGCTCGACATAGGCTACGTCGAGCACGCCGGCGTTGATGTGTTTCAGTGGGCCGAAGTCATCCGCCACGCTGGTGGCTGGCTGGGCCTTCTGTGGCGCAGCCGTGGCGGTATTCGCCGCCATCGGGCCAAGCGGCAGCAGGGCACAGGCAAGCAGCGTACGGCTGAAACGGCGTGGCAGGGCAGTGCTCGAGTGGCGGGCAGGCATTGGGCATCTCCTTGGCGAAGCCATCGGTGCGGGTTGATGGTTACCAGTAAAGATGAAGGCTGTATCAGGGATATGTCCGCACGGCCTGCAGGCGCATGGTTGTGTATCAGCGTTCAGTCTGTACACATGAAGATACAAACACTGGAGGGTCAGCGGCCGCCCGCAAGCCTGCTGCCAGCCAGTACCTGTTCCGTGCGCAAGATGCGTGCATAATCCAGGGCCAGGTTCGCCAGCGAAAGCGCATGCACGTCCTCCGCAGGCCACAGCCGGCCTTGCAGGTCGCGCTGGTCAAAGGTGAAGCAGGCATCTTCGACCACCACCACGTCGAAACCGAGGTTGCCCGCCGAGCGGGCGGTGGACTCCACGGAGTTGTTGGTTATCACCCCGGCGATCACCAGCTGGTTGATGCCGCGGGTGTGCAGCCAGCGCTCCAGCCCGGAGTTGGCGAAGGCGTCGGGCACATGCTTGTCGAACACCGTTTCGCTCGCCAGTGGCGTGAACGCAGGCTGGAATTCGCAACCGGACTGGCCTGGCCAGAACACCGAATCCACCGCGCGTGACAGGTGGCGCACATGAACCACCGGGCGCGCTGAGTGACGCCAAGCAGCCAGCAGCTCGCCCATGCGCAGTTCGGCTTCCGGGTTGTTGCGCCGGCCCAGGCGTGGGTGGTGAATGCCCGCCTGAAGGTCGATCAGCAGCAGGGCTGTGTTGTCGGCGAAAGCGATCATGACGGGGTGGCACTCCTTGGCGGGTTCGAGCGGTTGACCCTAGCACAGCGTGAATGCCTGGGCAGCCTTCCGAACCTCGGGATCCGGGCGCTGCTGCGCAACCAGCGACACAAAGCAGGGCTGGGCATCTGATCCGCTTTTTTTCCACAAACCTGAATCTGTAACCGTATCAGCCCAAGCCGGACAATAGGCCCATTCCCGCATCCACACTGTTGAGGTTCCGATGGGCAAGCTCGCGCTGTTCCTGGGTGGTTTTCTGCTGTTGACCCTGCTGATAGGTATTCTTGGCACCATCCCGCCAAGCTGAACTCGATTCCTGCACACCCCACATCTGCGCGGCCTGCCCGGCTTTCGGGCGGGCCTGTCGCTGTTGTCGTTTGGCCGATTCACCCTACCGATTTGTACGATAAGTCGTTCTTTACGCTGGGAAATCTGTCCACAAAAAACGTGGGTAGATCTGTGGATAAAGTGCTGCAAGCCAAGCGTACGGCGGGCTCTGTTAAATTGAGCAGAATTTGAACAGCCGTTTCCAGGTGTTTCAATAGGCCATGCCGGCGCGGCGCAGCGCCGCGAGCAAGTCTCGTACCCGTGCCGGTAGTTCGCCGGCAGGGTAGACGGCATGCATCTGTGGGTCCTGGCCGCTGCTGGAGGTCAGGCGGTAATGCGGGCATACCCGCACCAGGCGCCCAGCCCTGACCTGCGCTTCGCCGACCCAGGCAGCCAGGCGGGCGATACCGGCACCGGCCAGCGTGCAGTGATACACCGCGTCGCCTGAATCCAGGCGCAACCTCGGCCTGGGCCGCAGGCTGGTGATCTGGCCGTCACGGCAAAAGTGCCAGGCTTTGAGGATGCGTGGGGCGGTGTGCAGGATCAATGCATGCCCTTGCAGCTCTTCGGGGTGCTGTGGCGCACCTGCCGCTGCCAGGTATGCCGGGCTTGCATACAGGTGGCGCTGGTAATCCCACAGCGGGTAACCGATCAATTCGCTCGATTGCGGAAAGGCGCCGCGCACCACGAAGTCGAATTTGCCCTGCAGCGGGTCGAGCGCCCCGTCGCTGTACTGCACGTCCAGTGTCACCTGGGGGTGGCGGCGGGAAAACTCGGCCAGTACCTGAGGCAGCACATGTTCACCCAGCAGCTGGGGCACGGCGAAGCGGATCCAGCCCTGTGCACTGCCGCTGAGCGCGGCCAGCTCATCGGCGGCGTCACGTTGCACATCCAGCAAGCGCTCGGCGTGGGGCAACAGGCGCTCGCCGGCTTCGGTCAGGGTGACGGCGCTGGCGTTGCGGTTCAGCAGCTTGCTACCGGCGTTGTCTTCGAGGGCCTGTACTGCGCGTGTCACCGCGCTTGGCGAGCGGCCCAGCGCGCGGGCGGCAGCGACGAAACTACGCTTGTGCGCCACGCTGACGAACGCCTGGATTTCCCGCAGCATGTCCAATGCCATTGGCTGTTCCTTGTTGCAGTTTTCGCAATGCGGCATTTCAACACAAGCGCAGCACTTTGATTAGCCTTGCGGGCGTCTTCACTGCCTGGAATCGCATCATGCTGGATATCGCTGTGCTCTCCGTGTTCGCCTTTGCCGCCGGGCTGATCGACGCTGCCGTCGGCGGCGGCGGGCTGATCCAGATTCCGGCCTTGTTCAACGTGCTGCCCACCGCGCAACCGGCGGCACTGCTCGGCAGCAACAAGTTGGCGTCAGTCTGTGGCACGGCCTTCGCGGCCCGTTCGTTCATCCGCAAGGTGACCCTGGACTGGGGCCTGATCGTGCCGGCGGCGCTCAGTGCCTTTGTCATGTCGTTTGCCGGCGCTGCCACGGTGTCGCGGGTGCCACCCAGCGTGATGCGCCCGGCGGTGCTGGTGCTGATCGTGCTGATGGCCATCTACACCTTCTGCAAGAAGGATTTCGGCACCTTGCACACACCGGCGAAGATCGGCCGCAAGGAGCAGTGCCTGGCAATACTGATCGGCGGTGCGATCGGCTTCTACGATGGCCTGTTCGGGCCGGGCACCGGCAGCTTCCTGATCTTCCTGTTCATTCGCTTCTTCGCCTTGGACTTCCTGCACGCCTCGGCGTCGGCCAAGGTGGTCAACATCGCCACCAACCTGGCGGCGCTGGTGTTCTTCGTGCCCTCGGGGAATGTGCTGTACGCCATCGCCCTGCCCATGGCCGCGTGCAACGTCCTTGGCGCGCTGACCGGTACCTGGCTGGCGGTGCGCAAGGGGGCGGGTTTTGTACGCGGGCTGTTCCTGGTGCTATTGTGCGTGCTGATCGCCAAGCTGTCATGGGACTTGCTGGCCGGCTAGCTCAGATCACCTGGCGCTGGGCCTCGGCTTGCTCCACGCGGTTGCGGCCATGCGCCTTGGCCCGGTACAGCGCCTGGTCGGCGCGCGCCAGCAGTTCGTCCAGTGTGGGTGCTGGCGTGTCGGCGGCACAACCGGCCAGGCCAATACTCACGGTAATCTGCAGGCGCTGGTCGGCCTGCAGCACATGCAGGTCCTGCACCGCGCGGCGCAGGCGTTCGGCAGTGAACTTGGCGCGGTCGGGCGCCAGGCCCGGAATGATCACCACGAACTCCTCGCCGCCCAGGCGGGCGAACAGTTCGCTATCGTGCAGCTGGTCTTGCAAGGCAGCGGCGAACTGGCGCAGCACCTGGTCACCCACCGCATGGCCATGGGCATCGTTGATCGCCTTGAAGTGGTCGATGTCCAGCATCATCAGGGTCAGGGGCAGCGCCTGGGCGTGTTGCTGACGGCTGTCCAGCAGGGCATTGGCGCGGCGGGTGAAGGCACTGCGGGTGAGCACGCCGGTGAGGTGGTCGATGCTGGCCTGATGCGCCAGGCGCGCCATGAGGCTGCGGTTGGCCTGGCTGACGCAGGCGACCACCAGCGGCCCGAGCACCAGCATGGCGATGCCCAGGCGCGCAGACATCAGGGTGGTCACGCCCGGCTCGCTCTGCGGCACGATGAAATGCATGAGGTTTTGCGCCACTGCGACAATCAGCGTGCTGCCCACGGTAAGCGTCAGCAGGGCAACCAGAAACGGTGAATACGTCCAGGCGCACCACAACAGCGCGGCAATCGGGAACGCAATGGCCCCGGGGCCGCCGAAAGCAATGCCGAGCGCCAGCGAGGCGAGCAGTACCAGCAACGGCGCCAGGCGGATCGCCTGGGCGCCGCCACGCACCAGGGCACGCGCCGAGGGGGCCGTGAGCAGCACCGGCAGCACCAGCACGCTGGTAGAGAACTGTTCGCTGAACCAGGCCAGCCAGGTAGCACGCAAGGACTGTTCGAACCAGGGGGCAGCCATCACGGTTGCCATGCTGGCCGCTACCATGGCGCCGGCGGCACAAGCGGCGAACACGCTGACCACGCCGTGGGGGGTACGCATGCGCTGGTGCAGGCGTGGCAAACGCGAGAGCAACAGCCACAGCGTGACCACCATGCCCAGGTTGCACAGGTTGAACCACAGGGCCGGTACCCAGGCGCTGCCGCACAGCAGGTCGGCGCCAACCATGGCCAGCCAGACCAGGGCGAAGCCCGCCAGCGTGGCCTGCCGGGGGAAGCGCAGCAGCACCCCGGCCAGTACCGCATTGACCGGCCAGAACAGCGACAGCGATTCGATCGGGCGGGCCAGGATGCCGCCCAGGGTGAGGGCGAAGGTCAGGGCAAGCAAGATGACGACGTGCAACAGGCGCGATTGGGCTGGAAAAACCATGGGCTCGACCGGCAGAGCGGAAACGAAATCCAGGACAACGGCTTGAAGCACCTGGGGCAATGACGTATCAGTGTGTTTCGTCAGGGTACTTGATGTCAATCTGCCGCGATCGGCCGGGATAATGTCAAACTGCCTTCATTGCGTGCCAGTTGCCTCACAGCCCGAACAACCACGGCACCATCAATACGGTCACCAGCATCACCAGTAGCGTGAATGGCACGCCGACCTTGACGAAGTCGGCAAAGCGGTATTGCCCGGGGCCCAGCACCAGTGTGTTGACCGGCGAAGAAACCGGGGTCATGAACGCGGCCGAGGCGGCCAGCGCCACGGTCATGGCGAACGGGTAGGGTGACATGCCCAGCTGTGCGGCGGTGCTGACGGCTACCGGGGCCATTAGTACCGCAGTGGCGGTGTTGGAGATGAACAGGCCGATCAGCGCGGTGACCGCGAACAGGCTGGCCAGGATGGCGCCTGGGCCGGCACCGCCGAGTAGGCTGACCAGCCCGCTTACGGCCAGGTCGATGCCGCCGGTTTTCTGCAGCGCCTGGGCAAAGGGCAGCATGCCGACAATCAGTACCAGGCTTTGCCAGTGGATGGCCCGGTAGGCGCTGTTCATGTCGATGCAGCGGCCTGCGCCCATCAGCAGGCAGCCGATCAGCGCGGCGATGACGTTGGGTACCGCGCCGCTGACCATCAGGCCGACCATCACCGCCAGGCTCAGCAGCGCCTGCGGTGCGCGCCTGCGCGCGGGCGCGACCAGGTCGATTTCCGCAGGCAGGCTCAGGACCAGGAAGTCCTTGGGCCGGCTTTGCAGCTGGCGCACCGCCTTCCATGGGCCGACCACCAGCAGGGTGTCACCCAGGCGCAGCTTCTCTTCCACCAGTTGCGCGTCGATCGCCGCCTGTTCGCGGCGCAGGCCAACCACGTTGAGGTCGAAACGGGTGCGAAAGGCCAGTTCGAGGATACTCTTGCCGATCAGTTGCGAGCCGGGTGGTAGCGACACCTCGGCCATGCCCAGCTCCTGGGACTGGTCGATGAAGTACGCTGCCTTGAAGTGCAAGGGCTCCAGCTGCATGGACTGGCACAGGCTGCGCAGGTCGTCATGGTTGGCAAACAGGTCCAGCAGCAACACGTCACCCTGCTGCAGCACGCTAGCCGAGTCGGCAGCGATCACCCGCGTGGTGAACTTGTGCAGGCGCTCGATGCCGATCACGTTGGCGCCATGCCGGGTACGCAGTTCCAGTTCGCCCAGGGTATGGCCGATCAGCGGCGAATGCGGGCGGATGCGCAGGCGCCGTTCGCGGCCATTGAGCTTGTAGTCCAGCACCAGGTCGAGCAAGGTGCGCCGGCTTTCCACCCGGCCATCCTTGCGCACCTCGCCATTCAGCCAATGCCGGGTCAGCAGCATGTAGCCGATGCCCAGCACCAGCACCACCAGGCCGAACGGGGTGAAGCTGAAAAAGCTGAAGCCTGCTTCGCCATGGCGCACCAGCTCGCTGTGCACCACCACGTTGGGCGGCGTGGCCACCAGGCTGAGCATGCCGCTGATCAGGCCGGCGAAGGCCAGTGGCATCATCAGCCGGCTGGGCGAAAGCTGCAGGCGCGCGGCGATGCTCAGCACCACCGGAATGAAGATCGCCACCACGCCAGTGGAGCTCATGATCGACCCCAGCCCCGCCACGGCCACCATCAGCAGCACCAGCAGGCGGGCTTCGCTGTTGCCGGCGCGCTCGCTCATCCACTCGCCGATGCGGTAGGCGATGCCGGTGCGCACCAGGCCTTCACCGATCACGAACAGGGCGGCGATCAGCACCACGTTGGGGTCGCTGAAACCGGCCAGCGCCTGCTCCACGCTGAGGATGCCCGACAGCGGCAGGGCGAGGATCACCAATAGCGCGACCACGTCCATGCGCGGGCGGTTGATGACGAACAGGACGATGACGATGGCCAGCAGGCCGAGGACCCAGAGCAGCTCTTGGTTCATGGGGAGGGGGTGTTCCTTCACACAGGGGCACGTTAGACAGTAGCAGGCAGTGTGCCGGATTGTGCTGAAGGGGGTATTGATGTACTGCAGGGTTTGCAAAACAGAAGGGGCCGCATTGCGGCCCCTTGGTCACCGGGATCAGTGGCGGTGACGGCGGTGGTGCCTGCCGCCATTGTCGCCCAGGTGGTTGCCGATGGCGCCACCGGCCGCGCCGCCCAGGCCGGCGCCCACGGTGGAGCCGGTCTTGCCGCCCACCGCGCCGCCTAGCAGCGAACCGCCAGCCGAGCCCAGGCCACCGCCGATGGCAGCTTCGGTACGGTTGCCTTTGCTTGCGCCTACCGCACTGCCGGCTGCGCCGCCGAGGCCGGCGCCAATGGCCGCCCCGGTGCGGCCGCCGATCTGTTGGCCAACAACGTTACCCAGAACACCACCCAGGCCACCGCCAATGGCGGCAGTACCGTCACCGGCGAAAGCGCCCTGGCACAGCAGCAGGCCAAGGGCAAGGGAAGGCAGAGTCACACGCATGATACGAACCTCGAAGGAATCATCAGGTAAAGGTGCCGCGCACGGGCGGCGAATCTGGGGGAGAAGACGCTTCAGCGGTAGTAGCGGTCACCGCGGTAATCACGATCGTCATCATCATCGTCGTCATGGCGATCATGCCGATGGTGGTGACGGTGCTCATGGTCGCGGTCCCGCCAGCCATCGTCGTCGTCATGGTAGCGATGGCTATGGCAGCCTGCGGTGAGCAGGACAACGGCGATCAGCGAAAGGCTTGCAAGACGGGGTATCACGATATAGGTCCTTGATCCGCAACGGTTTGCGGCACACCTCCTGAGACTGGAAACGCTCCATTTGGTTTCGCTGGCAGGCAAAAATATTTGCCATGCCAGCGCTGAGCGGAAGGCCTGATGCGGGCAGGTTCAGCGCGCTGGCCGGATCGCCAGCACGACACCGTTGGTAATCTGCACCAGTACGTAGTGATCGCCCATGCGCACCCAGTGGCTTTCCTTCTCCGGTGCCGGCAGGCCTTTGCCTTTCCAGTCCTTCAGGGCCTGGTCATCGCGCTTGTACTGGTCAGGCGCCTTGTCGCCGACCTTGAGTTCGCGGTTGTGGGTTTCCGGGGCAGTGATGCTTTCTTCGCTGGACGGCGCGGCGCCGACAGCCAGGGGCAGGCAGGGCAGTGCAGCAAGTAGCAGGTAGTGCAGTTTCATGACGATTCCTCGTGGCGGCATGTCTTAGCTGCGACAGCGGTTTGCGCCAGGCAATTCACTCGCGATGCCTGCCAGTGCTAGAGTCGCCTTCTTTTTTTACCCTGAGGATGGAACATGCATGCGATTCTGCCGATGGCCGCGGCACTGATGCTGGTGGGTTGTGCTTCTGCAACCATGGAAACGGCCCGCGGCGGCAAGCCGACCGCGCAGCTCGACTCGCACAAGGCGCCGGAGCTGGTGGCCCAGTGCATCCAGTTCAGTTGGCAGGAGGAGAGGGTGTTCGGCGACGACGCCAGCGGCTATCTGGAACCGCGCAAGCAGGGCGGCTTCACGGTTTATACCCGTGAAGCCGAAGCATTCGTGGATGTGTACCCGCAAGCCGGTGGGGCACGGGTGGATTTCTACGCGCAGAAAAACGATGGCGTGGCGCTACAGCGCCGGGCCGCGGCGGCGACTTGCCTGTAACCAGCGGACAGCACAATCGCAGCCTCTGTGGGAGCGGGTATGCCCGTGCCTGCGCCAGTACCGGCAATGCCGCCTTCGCGGCTGCACAAGCTGCCACAGGACCGCGTTGGCTTTACAATTTTTCGCAAGGTGGTCCTGTCGCCGTGAGCCTGGTGGAGGCTAGCATGAGCGCCTGCCACTCAGGGAAAACAGCATGGACCGCTCACTGCAACTCAACCGCGCCAGCTGGGACGAACGCGCGCCGCTGCACGCCGCCTCGAAGGACTACCAAGTCGAACGGTTTGTCCAGCATCACGACCACCTGTCCGATACCGTGCGCTTTGATCTGCCATTGCTCGGCGACATCAACGGGCTTGATACCGTCCACCTGCAGTGCCACATTGGCACCGATACCCTGTCGCTGGCGCGCCTCGGCGCCAAGGTCTGTGGCCTGGACTATTCGGCGGCATCGCTGGCCGAAGCGCGGGCTTTGGCCGAGCGCTGTGCTGCACCAATCAGGTATGTCGAGGCCGAGGTCTACGCCGCCAGCGAGGTGTTGCCGGCCGGCACCTTCGATCTGGTCTACACCGGCATAGGTGCGCTCTGCTGGCTGCCGCGTATCGAGCCATGGGCGCGTACCGTCGCTGCGTTGCTGAAACCGGGCGGGCGCCTGTTCCTGCGTGACGGTCACCCGGTGCTGATGGCGGTCAATGAAGACCATCAGGACCGCCTGCAGCTGGAATACCCCTACTTCGAGCAGCAAGCGCCGACGGTCTGGCATAGCGACCAGACCTACGTCGACACCGAGCAGCGTCTTATCCACTGCGAAACCCACGAATGGAACCACGGCCTGGGCGAAGTCATCAGCGCCTTGCTCGGCCAGGGCATGCAACTGACTGCTCTGGTCGAGCACCAGAGCATTCCGTGGGAGGCGTTGCCGGGGCAGATGGCCAAGGGTAACGATGGCGAGTGGCGCTTGCGTGACCGGCCTGCGCGCCTGCCACTGAGCTATACGCTGATGGCAATCAAAGCCTGATCAGGACAGATACCCGCCATCGACATTGAGCGCTGTGCCGGTGGTATAGCTGGAGGCATCGCTGGCCAGGTACAACACGGCGCCGGCCATTTCCTTGGGGTCGGCTACGCGCTTGAGCGGGATCTGCTGCAGTGCGGCATTGCGGATAGCGTCGTTCTTCACCAGTGCCGAGGCGAACTTGGTGTCGGTCAGGCCCGGCAGCAGCGCGTTGCAGCGGATGCCGAACGGCGCGCATTCCTTGGCGAAGACCTTGGTCATGTTGATGACCGCGGCCTTGGTCACCGAATAGATGCCCTGGAACAGGCCAGGTGAAACCCCGTTGATCGACGCGACGTTGATGATGCTGCCGCCACCCTGCTCGCGCATCAGCTTGCCGGCCTCCACCGACATGAAGAAGTAGCCACGGATGTTGACGTCCACGGTCTTCTGGAATGCGCCCGGGTCGGTGTCCAGTACGTTGCAGAATTGCGGGTTGGTGGCGGCGTTGTTGACCAGGATGTCCAGCCGACCGAACTGTTCGCGGATACCGGCGAACACCTGCTGGATCTGCTCCAGTTCGCCGATGTGGCAAGCCATCGCCGTGGCCTTGCCTCCCGCGGCGATGATGGCCTCGGCAACCTGCTGGCAGCCGTCGAGCTTGCGGCTGGACACGATCACATGGGCACCTTGCTGCGCCAGCAAGTGGGCAATCGCCTCGCCAATGCCGCGGCTGGCGCCGGAAACGAAGGCGATCTTGCCGTCGAGGTCGAACAGGTGGGTCTTGGACATGCTGTTTTCCTTGTTATCCGTTGTCGAGGTCGGGCTCAGAGGCTGGACTTGGCAATGACCTGCAGGGTCATGTGCTCCAGCAGGCGGTTCATGTGGATGAACTGGGCGAAACGCTTGTCCTGGGTCTGGCCGTGGTAATAGCGGTAGTAGATCTGCTGGACGATGCCAGCCAGGCGGAACAGCCCATAGCAATAGTAAAAGTCAAAGTTGTCCAGGCGGATGCCGGCGCGCTCGGCGTAGTAGTCGACGAACTGGCGGCGGCTGAGCATGCCCGGTGCATTACTGGGCTGGCGCCGCATCAGTTGCACCGGCGCCGGGTCATCGGCCTCGATCCAGTAGGCCAGGCTGTTGCCCAGGTCCATCAGCGGGTCGCCAAGGGTGGCCATTTCCCAGTCCAGCACACCGATGATGCGCATGGGGTTGGCGGCATCGAGGATCACGTTGTCGAAACGGTAGTCGTTGTGCACGATGGCCGCGCGCGGGTGGTCGGCAGGCATCTTTTCGCGCAGCCAGGCGGTTACCTGTTCCCAGCGCGGGGCATCCGGGGTCAGGGCTTTTTCGTAGCGGCTGGTCCAGCCTTCGATCTGGCGCTGTACATAGCCTTGTGGCTTGCCGAGGTCGGCCAGGCCGCAGGCGTTGTAGTCCACCTGGTGCAGCTCCACCAGACGGTCGATGAAGCTTTTGCACAGGGCCTCGGTGCGCGGGGCATCGAGGTCCAGTTCGGCCGGGATGTCCGAGCGCAGGATGATGCCGTTGACCCGCTCCATGACGTAGAACTCGCCGCCAATCAGGCTGATGTCGGTGCAGTGCACATAGGCCTTGGGGCAGTACGGGAAGCCGCTGTTCAGTTGGTTGAGGATACGAAATTCGCGGCCCATGTCGTGGGCCGACTTGGCCTTCTGGCCGAACGGCGGGCGGCGCAGCACGAAGTCGCGGTCCGGGTAGCTGACCAGGTAGGTGAGGTTGGAAGCGCCGCCGGGGAACTGGGTGATGCGCGGCAGGCCGTCCAGGCCGGGAATATTGGCCTTCAGGTAAGGGTCGATGACGGCTGCATCGAGTTCTTCGCCGGGGCGTACCTGGGTGGACTGGTCGGTGAGCGTCATGCGTTTTCCTTATTCTCGATCGCAAGGACTATTGGCTAATCTAATGCGCTGCTGAGGTTGGAACAAGCGTGCCAGATGCCAAATAGGTAAGGGTGTTGCAGCTTGATCAACTGCCTTGATGAAGCTGCACTGTTCGCCTGGCGCGCAACCGTGCAGGAGCGGCCTTGTGTCGCGATGGGGCGCGAAGCGGCCCCAGGATTGCTGCGCTGATACAAGATCGCCGGGGCCGCGGTGCGCCCCATCGCGACACCAGGCCGCTCCTACAAAAAGCCAGCGCCGCCTGCCGGGGGCAAAAAAAAAACCGAAGCCATTCAGGCTTCGGTTTCTGATCAGCCGGTATCGCCAGCCCTCAGGACGGGAACAGCTCGCTGAGCTTCATCGACAGCATCATGTCGCCTTCAACGCGCAGCTTGCCGCCCATGAACGCCTGCATGCCGTCGGTTTCGCCGCTGACGATACCCTTGAGGGTTTCGCTGTCCATCACCAGCGTGCAGTTGGCATCCGGGTTTTCGCCTTCCTGCAGGTCGCAGGTGCCGTCCTTGACGATCAGCGCGTAGTGCTTGTCTTCGTCGGTGATGTTGAAGCCGAACACCAGGTCCAGGCCGGCGGCAGCGGATGGGTTGAACTTCTCTTGCATCTTTTTGACGGCATCAGCTACGGAGGTCATGGCGCATTCCTTATAGAGTGATTTACACGTCCCCGCAGGGACACAACAAGCCGGGCTCATCGATAGGTGACAAGCTCCGGCGCCTTCAACAGCTGCACATGGGCCTGGCTGTTGAAGGAAGCCAGTGCCACGTCGCGGCCGCGGAACTTCAGCTGGCTGAGCGACGTGTTGATGATCTGCCAGTTCAGCGCGAACGCCTGGCCGGGGGTAATACGGGTAACCAGGTGGAGCAGGGCGGCAATGGTGCCGCCCGAGGTGAAGATGGCGATATTCTCGCTGCCGGCGGCGCCATCGAGTACGCGGTGCAGGCCATCGCGCACCCGAGTGGTGAAGGCCTGCCAGGTTTCCAGGCCATCGTCGGCATGCTCGCCCTCGTACCAACGCTGTACCATCAGTGCGAACAGGCGCTGGAATTCGCTGCGATGCTGTGCACCATTACGCAGGATGTGCAGGGCATCAGGCTCGTCCGGCAGCAGCCCGGGTAGCAAGGCGCGGATCACGCCGTCGGCATCGAACTCATTGAACGCGGCATCGGTCTCAATAGCCGGCACCGCGCAGCCACTGACGTGCAGGGCTTCCAGGGCCAGGCGCGCGGTATCCTGCTGGCGGCGCAGGTTGCCTGCCACGCAGCGGTCCAGGCGCACGCCGAGCTGGGCCAGGTGTTCGCCGAGGGCCTGGCTTTGGCGCACGCCCACCGGCGAGAGGACGTCGTAGTCCTCGGCGCCGAAGGAGGCTTGGCCATGTCGGATCAGGTAGAGGTTGCCCACGGAAGGTTCCGGCCTGTTGGAGGTTGCTGCGAGGTTAGGATGCGGCACACGGGCTGTCAACGAAAAAACATACAAGCGTTTGAAAAGCTTGTTTGAAAGATGTTGCCAGCGTTTGCACCGGCTGGCAGCACCTCAGGCGCAACGGTATGCTTGCTACAGTTACGCGCCGTTGTGGCGCAGGTATTTAAGGAGTCAATGTGGAGTTTCTTGCCGAATACGCAAGCTTTCTCGCCAAAACCGCCACCCTGGTCATCGCCATCCTGGTGGTGCTGTCGGCCATCGCCGGGCTGCGTGGCAAAGGGCGGCGTAAACCGGGCGGGCAATTGCAGGTCACCCGTCTGAACGAATTCTACAAGGACCTGCGTGAGCGCCTGGAGTCCGGCCTGCTCGACAAGGCCGAACTCAAGGCGTTGCGCAAGCAGCAGGCCAAGGCGGAAAAACAGCAGCAGAAGAAGAAAGGCAAGGCCGAGGAAAAGGGCCGGGTCTTCGTCCTGGACTTTGACGGTGACATCAAGGCCTCCGCCACCGAAAGCCTGCGCAACGAAATCACTGCGCTGCTGACCCTGGCCACCCCGCATGACGAAGTGGTATTGCGCCTGGAAAGCGGGGGAGGCCTGGTACACAGCTACGGCCTGGCCGCCTCGCAACTGGCGCGCATCCGCCAGGCCGGCATCCCGTTGACCGTGTGCATCGACAAGGTGGCTGCCAGCGGCGGCTACATGATGGCCTGCATCGGCGAAAAGATTGTCAGCGCACCGTTCGCCGTGCTGGGCTCCATCGGCGTGGTGGCGCAATTGCCCAACGTCAACCGCCTGCTGAAAAAGCACGACATCGATTTCGAAGTGCTCACGGCCGGCGAGTACAAGCGCACCCTGACCGTGTTCGGCGAGAACACCGAGAAGGGGCGGGAGAAGTTCCAGGAAGACCTGGACATCACCCATCAGCTGTTCAAGGATTTCGTCGCCCGTTATCGCCCGCAGCTGCACATCGACGAAGTGGCCACCGGCGAAGTCTGGCTGGGCGTTGCGGCACTCAACCGCAAGCTGGTGGACGAATTGCAGACCAGCGACGAATACCTCAGCGAGCGTGCACGCACGGCCAACCTGTTCCACTTGCACTATGCCGAACGCAAGAGCCTGCAGGAGCGCATCGGCATGGCTGCCAGCGGCACGGTGGAGAACACCGTGGTGGGGTTATGGAGTAAACTCGGCCGCCTGCGCTAACACCTTGAACCCGTTGAAATTTTTTTTCGTTCAGGGGGTTGCAAGGTTAAACGAATGCAGACATAATGGCGCCCATCGAAACGCAGCAAACTTTGAAAAAGGTTCAGCGTTTCAAGGAGATAGCGAAGCGCAAGCAGCTAGATCCGAACTTTGAGGCCGAGTAGCAAAGTGGTTATGCTCCGGATTGCAAATCCGTCTACGCCGGTTCGATTCCGACCTCGGCCTCCACCATTCGAAAGCCCCGCAGATTAACGTCTGCGGGGTTTTTCTTTATGGGTCAAAAAAGCCAAGAGTTCCGAAATAAAAGGCATGGAGTTCCGAAACTTCAGCCTTTCGAGGGCTTGGCAATGGCTCCGACGCGCCGGTAAACGCGCTCGGTGATTCCCTCTTTCGAGTGGCCGAGCAGCACGCTTGCATCGCTCAGATCGTTGATTTCCGAGCGGAGCCTCCTCATACACAGCCAGCCATACCGGTTCGTTGGCGTAGTCAGCCCACTTCAGCTGTCAAAACCGAAACAGAACTGCAAGTTTCGGGTGCATATTTCGCAGCAGCGCTTGAGCTGGGTAAGGCCGGTGTTGCTGCGGCGAGTACACTCACTACCTGGATAGGGTCGTCAAGCCAGCTGCAGAGATTGCTGACAGATGATCGTAGCGCGACGCAAGCGGGCGTGACGGTAGGCCCAGCCTCGTGCTGGGCTTTTTGCATCCGACAGCGCGCGGATGGCGCTTGTGATATCGTTTTGCCTCTAAGCGATGGAGGCGTTCGATGAAAGTCAAAAATTGGGACGGCTGGGAGCCAGAGTGGCTGAAGCTCGTAGATCATTATCAGAGCGCGCCGGCAGTACCTGGTGTGTACATCATCTGTGCAGACCGTGCTATCACGCGAGCGGTGGGCATTGACGATAACGGTATTTTGACTGTTGGAGAGTCGGATAACCTCAAGCGCCGTCTTGCAGCATTCATTCGATGTGCTCGTACGAAAGGCGCTACCGGCCACATGGCAGGATGGCGGTTCAGCTTCGCGTCGTTCGAAAAAATGTTCCCACTGGACACGCTTTGGGTGAGCTGGTATCCCACTGTCGACAAAGCAGCGGCATACGTGAAGGAAGGCGAGATGCTAGGCCTGTATCTGGCAGAGCACTACGAACTACCTCCGTTGAACTACAAGTTCAATTGGTCTCCCCAGGAGCAGTGATTTATAAGCCCAGCCTCGCGCTGGGCTTTTTTGCATCTCGCCATTCTAAATCCGCGCCCTGAGAGTCTTTCACCCACACTGGATGTTTCGTATCTATGTCGATGGTGAAAGCCCCGCAGATCAACGTCTGTGGGTTTTTGAGGGAATGAAATTATGACGCTAAGCGCTTTTCTGCTTATCTCTACTGCGATGCTATCGACGCCCATCATGGCCGCCGATGATCTGAACTATTCCGTGTCGGAAGAGCATTGCACGCCTGAATATTGGGAGAAGCTCCCGGATAACGATAAGGCCGATGACTTGATCGACAGATGTGAGGATTTGAAACCATCCGAGTAGTGGGCGCCTGTGAAGCGCGCTGACTAATCGCCGAAGCTGGAAAAGGAGCCGTCAGGCTCCTTTTCCAGAGGGGCGCGCCTCGACATGCTGAAGGATTCAGTATTTGTCTTCGGCGCTTTTTTCAAACTTCCATGAAGTCATTTTTTTGGCGGCCAGGAAGCTCTTGCAGTTCGCAGTGAACTCGTTCCGGTTCGATTCTTTTGACAAACTAGCGAGGTTTTTCTGGTACATCTCAGGGGCGCAATTGTCTGCCGTTGGTTCAGGCACCTTCTCTTCCGTGCAACCTGCCAAGATCACAGCCAGTCCTAGAGTTGCAGTAAGCTTGGCCAATCTGATGTCCATTTTTCGGTCCTTGTAAATAATATTCCGTCTACATCATTTAGGGGCGATTGCGGATTGCCGGCGACAGCGTCCAGTTGATACCAGTTTTGATAGCAATTATATGGCACTCGCAGGCGAGCACACTCAGTTATCTGATGATGCCCTTGGTTGCAGTGCTCGGCACGAAGCCTTCACTGCCTTGGTTAGGGCATTTGTCTCGCAATTGACGCATGAGCTCTGGATACTTGACGTCCTGTTTCTTCAGCATTTCCTGGTCATTACGCTTTAGATCTGAGCACGTTGGTTCCTTGATATCTTCCGCGCACGCAGAAATCGAGCATGTCGCAATAGCGATAGCGGTGAAACAGAGCATTTTTTTGAGCATGGAATCTATCCTTGAGCGTTAACTTTCGCTACAGAGCACATGTTGCGGTGCACTCGACAGTCAATTCCTCGGCCTGAGGTTTGCGTCCTATCAAGCCCCACCTCCGCTGAACAGCAACCTGCTGGCCCAGTGGCGGCAAATCTGCAGTGGCTGGGTGACGCAGCCGAACCGCTGCTCTGGATGAGAGCAGCGGGGGCGAAATCATATCTCATGTTTTACGAGTCAAGCGCGGGCGCTGCCAGTTTCCAGAGCATCATCGTGGAAAACCACACTCAAGAACATTGCAGGTCCCGGCCAACGCACCCAGAGAGAGGGCATCATACGTTCAATGCTATGGACTAAGTGCCGGCGGGCTGCTCAGGCTGATCGGCAAGATGTAAGGCGGGGCGGCCCCGCGGCCTCGCCTCATGAGCAGGCGCTAGCCTTCAGGCGGGTTTACCCCACAGATGAATTCATCCGACCCCAAGCGGTGCGAACCGAACTCCACAACGTAGCCATGACCACGGCGCTGTGCCTCGGCCCTGGCCGTCTTCTGGTCGGCATAAACATCGACGAAATGCCAAGGATGGCGGTCTCTCAGCACACCCCAACCGAGCACCCAACCTTCATTGCCTGGGTCGGGTGGCAGGTTCTTCGCCAAGCTGCGGATGCTCATGTCTGTACCCCGATTAACTGACCAGTCGCCTGTTCGCGAAGGCGCTCCGACTCACGGCTTGGACATTACCGTGAAGGAAGCATCGCATTTCGGCTGCAGTAACACTGGCCTATCGAACAGCACACCGCCACTGGTGATGAAGCCGCTGGTCTTTTCCAGATAAGCCCATAAGCCCAGATCGTGGATGACGATTTGTGTCGCAGTGTGCGGCTGACCAAGGCTGAGCTCGTATTCGATCCGCTCGAGCACGTCTTTTGCTTCTTCTTCCGTCATGCTGTCCACCCCTTCAAACCACCGTTCATCTCAGGCCCGGCAGGTTGCCAGGCAGAAATTCCTGCGCCTACCAGCAACTAGAGCCCAGGCGGCACCGGTTGGTTCGCTTTTATCAAGGGGTAGCGTGCGCTGCAGTCACAGCCAGCGCACGTGTACGTCAACCTTCGAACTGAATCACCATCCGCCCTTTGATCTTGCCCTCCAGCATTTCCTCGAAGATGTGGTTGATATCTTCGATAGGGCGCAGCGTGACCTTCGGCACCACTTTCCCTTCTGCGGCAAACTGGAAGGCTTCCTGCAGGTCCTGGCGGGTACCGACCAGCGAACCGACCACTTCGATACCGTCCAGCACCAGGCGGGGGATATTCAGGTCCATGGCTTCCGATGGCAGCCCGACTGCCACCAGTCGTCCGCCGGCGCGCAGTGCGTCGACCGCCGAGTTGAAGGCAGCCTTGGCCACTGCGGTAACCACCGCCGCATGGGCGCCTCCGGTCTTTGCCTGGATGACCTTGGCAGCATCTTCGGTACGCGGATTGATCACCAGGTCGGCGCCCATCTCGCTGGCGAAGCGCAGCTGCTCGTCATTGACATCGATGGCGATCACTTTGGCGTTGAACACGTTCCTGGCATATTGCAGCGCCAGGTTGCCAAGGCCACCGAGGCCGTAGATGGCGATCCACTGGCCGGGGCGGATGTTGGAGACCTTCACCGCCTTGTAGGTGGTCACGCCGGCGCAGGTAATGCTGCTGGCAGCCGCGGAGTCGAGCCCGTCGGGCACTTTGACCGAGTAGTCGGCCTTGACGATGCAGGCTTCGGCCATGCCGCCGTCTACCGTGTAGCCGGCGTTCTTCACCTCGCGGCACAGGGTTTCATTGCCGCTGTTGCAATACTCGCAATGCCCGCAGCCCTGATAGAACCAGGCCACGCTGGCGCGGTCGCCTGGCTTGAGCGAGGTGACGCCCGGCCCGACCTCCTGGACCACGCCAATACCTTCGTGGCCCAGCACCACGCCGGTCTTGTCACCGAAGTCGCCGTTTTTCACATGCAGGTCGGTGTGGCACACACCACAGCATTGCATCTTCAGCAGCGCCTCGCCGTGTTCGAGTGGGCGCAAGGTCTTCTCCACCACCTCTACGCGACGGCCTGGGGCAACAACAGCAGCTTTCATATGAGCCTCCGTATCCTGTTCCGAATGGGCTTGCTTATCGCCGGCTAAGCATAGCCCCGGGCCGCTACGGTAAAACTGCTTCAGGTCATGCTCAGGGGCGCTGCGTATGCCGCAAAAAGAAAAGCCCGCGGCAAGGATGCGGCGGGCTGTAAGAACATTAGGGAGCAGGGTCAGTGTGCCCAGCCGGATGTCAGCATTTTGTGAAGCTCAGGTGATGGGAGTGTCACGCATGGCTCAGGTCAAGCTGGCTGATCACGCACACCGAGCCGTCCTCGGGCGGCGTGGTATCGGTGTAGTCCACCTGGTTGTACACCCCGCCATGGAATTTCAGCGTGCGCGTGGCCCAGGTATTGTTCAGTTGGAGGCCCGAGGTCGTGCCGGTGCGGCCATTGCAGCTGGCGCTGACCGTGCAGGCGCCGGCCGCCGTTACCTCGATGGTGATGTCGAAGCGCGCCCCCAGCGGGACGTCGGTCAGTACCGTGCTGCTGCTGGTAGTGAGCTGGTTGAATTCGGTACGGAAACCGACGGTTATTCTGGCCTTGTTCCAGAACACCTTGATAGGTGGGCTGTCATCGTCTTTGACATGCAGCTGGGAAATCACCACTTTCTGCGCCAGGTTGACCTTCTCCAGGACCATGGTCTGGTGGTTGCGGTGCCGGGCAGCGCTGTTCAGTGCCCAGTAGACGGGCTCCTTCCACTCGCAGCGGGTGCGGTGGGTGCTTTTGCTGGAGGCGCCCTTGGTCGGGGCGGTCAGGCGCACCGAGCCATCACTCAGGCGGGCAACCACCTCGGGCAGCGTGGCCAGCGCCTGGGCGCCGGTCAATTCCAGGGCGACCGGGTCGGTGGCGGATTTGGCTACGGGGGTGGTAATGATCAGGGTGTCGATGTTTACAGTCATGGATGCTCTCCTTGAAAAACAAAGGTCCTGCATCATTTGCGAGCGTGGCCAGCATGGGCCGGGTTCCCTGTGATTTTCCTGCATTGGACAGGGGGAGAGTGGCAGCCATAAAAAAGCCCGCCGGGAAAGGCGGGCAAGCAACGTTTGAAGGGAGAGCCTGCAGGTTGGACTCGGCCGGTTAACCCAGCATTAAACGGTAATGCATTGACCTGTGCGGTTGATCAGCCTATACAGGCCTGCCACGAGCCCAGGAGCCAGCATGCGCGACGAAGACGACCTGCACGAACCCGAGCATGATCACCTGCTTGATCACGAATTCCTGTACGACGACAGTGAAGCAGAAGCCGATGCCCGAGGCATCGAGGATGACATCGAGGAAGACGAAGAATCGCTGGATGACCTCGATGACGAAGAGCGCGATCACCCAGCGTGGTTCGACGACTGCGAAGAGGAGTGATTCAGCGACCGTCTACTGAAAAACGCCCGGGGCCGCTGACGGCCAGCGCCAGCAGACCGCCCATGATGCTGAGGTTTTTCAGGAACTGGGTCAGGTTGGCACTGCGCTCCGGGTCGACCATGTTCCAGAACGGGTGGCCCAGCAACGCGGTGCCCAGCACGAACAGGGCGAACAGGAACGCCAGTGGCCGGGTGTAGAAGCCGAGGATCAGCAGGATGCCGACAACGAATTCCATGAGCACGGCAACTGCTGCTGCCAGCATCGGGGCAGGGGCACCCAGCGAGGTCATGTAGCCGACCGTGCCATCGAAACCGGTCAGCTTGCCCCAGCCAGACAAGAGGAACAGGATCATCAGTGTCACTCGGGCGACCAGCAGGAGTATGTCGCGTTGACCATCGAACAGTGAGTAGCGCATGGCAGCGTTCCAGTGGACCAGTACATGCTCCACTCTAGCAGCTGCGCCGAGGCTTGCTGGCGCGCAACAAAAAGGCGCCTTGAAGGCGCCTTTTCAAAGGAATTTGGTGCGAGTGGCGGGACTCGAACCCGCAAGGCTCACGCCGACAGATTTTAAGTCTGCTGTGTATACCAATTCCACCACACTCGCACGCTTGAAGGGGTCGTGAGGACCGGCTCGCTTCTAAGCAGAAGGGCTTCGCATTCAAGCGCGCTTTATAACCCATCGTTATAGTTGAGTCAACCGCAGCACCTATGATCAACAGAGAAGGGGTCGATCGAAGGGGTAATTGACACCTTGCTGTCAATGCGCCACTGTCCCTTTTCATTGGATCCAATGAGTGTGCGGCGATGACTCAATCCGAAGCTTCGCAGCGTATCCTGTACCAACGGCTTTTGTGGCGGCTGCTGTTCGCGCACGTGCTGGTGTTGGGCGCCTTTCTTTATGTTTGCCTGATCAGCCTCGGCGTGTACTTGGTGATGCTGGGGTTCGATGCCGAACACGCGCAGTCGCAGCAGCTGATGGCTTTGGCCGGTGGTGGCTTTATACTGCTGGTCAGCCTGTGGCTGCTCAAAGTGACGATGCCGTGGTGCATCGGCTCGGTATCGGTTGACGCCGAGCACTGAGCTTCGCTCACCCTGCGGGCCCAGCCACGCGCGAGCAGGCTGGTGGGTTCGTTCGGCCGCGTGTATTTTTCCTTTCCTGCCGTACCGGTGGAGTTTGCATGGTTTCAGCCGACTGTCTCGACCCCGTCATGCCTGACCACCGCTATGAGCAATTGGTCCAGTCGGTGGTGGATTACGCCATCTATATGCTCGACCCGACCGGCCATGTGGTGTCGTGGAATGCCGGTGCGCAACGCATCAAGGGCTACCGCGCCGATGAAGTGATCGGCCAGCATTTCTCGTTGTTCTTCACCACCCAGGATTGTGCCGAGGGCCGCCCCGAGCATTTGTTGCGGCAGGCATTGGAGCAGGGTAGCGCGCAGGACGAAGGCTGGCGGGTGCGCAAGGATGGCACGCAGTTCTGGGCCTTGGCCGTGCTGCATGTGATCCATGATGACCTTGGCCAGGTTGTTGGCCTGGCCAAGGTCATCCGCGATATCACCGATCGCCGCGAGGCGGCGCTGCAACTGGATGCGGTACGCGCCCAGCTGTTCCAGGCCCAGAAGCTGGAAGCACTGGGCCAGTTGACCGGCGGTCTGGCCCACGATTTCAACAACCTGTTGACCATCATCATCAGCTCGGCGCACCTGGCCCTGTCCACCAAGGACCCGGCACGCGCCCAGCGCATGCTGCAGCACATTCTCGACGCCGGGCAGCGGGGGACTGAACTGACCCAGCAGTTGCTCAGCTTTGCCCGCCATCGCACGTTCGATGTGACCCGCGTCGCCCCGGCCAGCCTTGTCGCCGCCACGCGCGGCCTTCTGGAGCATGCGCTGCCGGGTTCGATCGAGCTGAAGGTGCTGCTGCAACCGGACCTGCCGCTGATCGAGGTGGATGCCGGGCAGTTGCAGATGGTGCTGCTCAACCTGCTGTTCAATGCCCGCGATGCCATTGCCGGGCAGGGCCGGATCGGCTTGACCGTCGATGTGGTCGAGCTGGCTGGCGAGGTGGAAGGGCTGCACGGCGGTTTTGTGCGTTTCGAGGTGGAGGACAGCGGCGAAGGGATTGCACCGGCGGTACTGCCGCGGATCTTCGAGCCGTTCTTCACCACCAAACCCTTTGGCAAGGGTACCGGCCTGGGCCTCTGTCAGGTATACGGCTTCGCCAGGCAGAGCGGTGGCGCGATCCGTGTCGAGAGTGAACCCGGCCAGGGAACTTGCATGCAGCTTTACTTGCCAATCTATCAGGACCAGACACACAGCCAACTCGACAGGTAGATACCATGGCTCAGGCACTCAGGCGGCTGGTGACGGGCATCGAAGGGCTCGATGCGTTGTTGAAGGGTGGCCTGGTGGCCGGTGCGTCCTATATCGTGCAGGGCCCGCCGGGGGCCGGCAAGACCATTCTTGCCAACCAGCTGGCCTGCGGGCATGTGCGCGGCGGTGGCCGGGTACTGGTGGCGACCTTGCTCAGCGAGTCGCACGAGCGGCTGTTCCAGTACCTGGCGACCCTGGAGTTCTTCGACCCGTCGCTGGTCGGCGACCCGATCCAGTTCGTCAGCGCCTTCGACACCCTGGAGCAGGAGGGCCTGGACGCGGTGGTGCGGCTGCTGCGCCAGGAAATCGCCCGGCAACAGGCCAGCCTGTTGATCGTCGATGGCGTGCTCAATGCCCGCGTGCGCGCAGAAACCACGCTGGATACCAAGAAGTTCGTCTCCGAATTGCAAGGCCATGCGGCGTTTGCCGGCTGCACCGTACTGCTGTTGACCAGTGCGCGCCTGGAAGAGGGCAGCCCGGAGCACACCATGGTCGACGGCGTGATCGAGCTGGGCGAGCAACTGTTCGGCAGCCGTGCCGTGCGCCATATTCAGCTGCGCAAGACGCGCGGCAGTGCGGCGCTGTCGGGGCGCCACGAATGCCTCATCGATGAAGCCGGCCTGCACGTCTACCCGCGCCTGGAGTCGCTGTTCGGCCACCCCAGCTCTGCGGGCACTGCCACCCGGGAGCGGGTCAGCTGCGGCGTGGCAACCCTGGATGAAATGCTTGGCGGTGGCCTGGCCACGGGCTCGGTCAGCCTGCTGATCGGGCCCTCCGGTATTGGCAAGACCTCATTGGGCCTGGCCTTCCTCGGTGCCAGCAGCCCGCAGGCGCCGGGGCTGCATTTCGGCTTCTACGAAACGCCGGAACGCTTGCGTGTCAAGGCCGCGTCGTTGGGGCACGATTTTGTCGCGATGGAGCAGCGCGGCAGCCTGCAGCTGTGCTGGCAGCCAACCACAGAAGGCCTGCTCGATCAGGTCGGGGCGCGCCTGCTGGAGCGGGTCGAGGCACAAGGCAGTAAGCGCGTGCTGATCGACAGCCTGGGGGCGTTCAGCCGCCTGGCCATCGACCCGGCGCGGCTCAATGCATTTTTCCGCGCCTTGACCGGCGAGCTGCGCGCGCGTGACGTCAGCGTGATGCTCACCTGGGAAATGCGCGATATCTTCGGTGCGGAAATCAGCGCCCCGGCGCCAGACCTGTCGAGCATCGTCGACAACCTGATGCTGATGCGTTTCGTCGAGCTGGATTCGCAGCTGCGGCGCATGCTGTCGATCCTCAAGGTGCGTGACAGCCATCACGACCCGGCCTTGCACGAGCTGCAGATCGGGCCACAAGGCCTTACCTTGCGCAAGGCGTTCGAAGGCGCCTGTGGAGTGCTTTCAGGAACGCCGGTGCCACAGGGAAGTGGCTGACGGGGCGGGCCAATGAACACCATCCTGATCGTCGATGACGAATACCTGATTGCCGATATCCTCGGTTTTGCCCTGGAGGACGAAGGCTTTCTGGTAGAAAAGGCCAGCAATGGCCTGAAGGCCCTGGAAGCGCTGAAGGAAAAGCGCGTTCAACTGGTAATTACCGACTACATGATGCCGCTGCTCAACGGTGAGGAACTGGTGCGTTCGATGCGCCAGGACCCGGACTTGAGCGACCTGCCGGTCATCCTCATGAGTGGGGCGCAAGCCAACCAGGGGCGCCCGGAACTGTTCGCCGCGGTGTTCGACAAGCCGTTCGACATGGACGGTATGATCGCCAAGGTGCGCGAACTGCTCGGCACCTGAGGCGCGGGGCGGTCAAGCGCGTCCGTGCGGCTTGAGGCGGGTCGCTCAGTGCGAGTCGTCGTGCTTTTCCGGGGCCGGGCTGCCGGCCTGGATACGCTTGAAGATCTCTTCACGATGGACCTGGACATCTTTCGGTGCATCGATACCGATCCTCACCTGCATCCCCTTGACGCCCAGAATGGTGACTTTGATGTCATCATTGATGACGATGCTTTCGCCAACCTTACGGGTGAGTATCAGCATGTAGTTCTCCTTGGTGATGTAAAAGTCCGTCGGGCTAGTTGCCACGGCGGCGGGAGCTTGTCCCTCTTCCTTCTCATTAAAGACGCTTTCGGCGGATAGTAATTCCCCGACAGACAAATTCTGTTGCGTGTCTTCAGTCGCAGGTGCCGAAGCAAACCGCCAGGGGTTTGTCGGCCAAGGTGCTCGGTGGCAAGAATAGGGGGCTTGGCGCCCAATGGGAAATTTCTTCGCATCATGGGCTGAATAGACCAGGTTAATGGTCCGGCTGTTCCTCAAGTGCCTGAAGAAATAGCAATAAAGCCACTTCTTCTCGGTCCAGGCCCTTGCGCACGCGGCTTTTTGGCAAGTTGGCCAGGCGCCCTGCGGCAAAGTGTTCCAGTACTGCCGGGTGGATATAACAGCGCCTGCACACCGCCGGTGTGTTGCCCAGGCGCGTGGCCACCTGGCGGACGATGGCGCTGACCTGGCGCCGGGCTTCGCTCTCGGGCTCCCAGGCCAGCGGCCGCAGCAGGTCCAGGGCCAGGCGGCTGCCGGCCCAGGTGCGGTAGTCCTTGGCGGTGAAGTCGGCACCGGTCAACTGTTGCAGAAACTGGTTCACCTCGCTGGAGCCGACGCTATGGCGTTGGCCGTCTTCATCCAGGTACTGGAACAGCGCCTGGCCGGGCAACTCCATGCAGCGCTTGAGCAGGCTGGCCAGGCGCCGGTCGTTGAGGGTGACGTTGTGTTCGACGCCACGCTTGCCACGGAACTGGAAGCGAATGGTGCTGCCTTTGACTTGCACGTGGCGGTTGCGCAGGGTAGTCAGCCCGTAGGACTGGTTGTCACGCAGGTAGCGTTGGTTACCGATGCGGATCAGCGTGTGGTCGAGCAGGCTGACCACCAGGGCCATGACCTTTTCCCGATCCAGGCCCGGGCGGGCCAGGTGCGCCTCCAGTTGTTCGCGCAGCTTCGGCAACGCCTGGGCGAAGGCCAGCATGCGCCCGTACTTGTGCTGGTCGCGCAGCTCTCGCCATTGGGCGTGGTAGCGGTATTGCTTGCGGCCACGGGCGTCGCGCCCGGTCGCTTGCAGGTGGCCCTGTGGGTCGGCGCATATCCACACGTCGGTGTAGGCCGGGGGAATCACCAGTGCGGCGATACGTGCCAGGGTGTCCGGGTCACGTACCCGCTGGCCTTCGGCGTCCAGGTAGATGAAGCGGTCCCGCCAGTGTCGGCGGCTCAGGCCAGGCTGGCTGTCATCGACGTAATGCAGCGTTGCGGGGAGCGGGCAGTCGGGCATCGGCAGCAGGCCTCGATCAGGTTGACTGATCAATGGACAGCGGCCACGCGGTGGATGCTCAGCCCAGCAAGGCCACCGACTTGATCTGGGCGAACAGCAGCTGGCCCGGGTGCAGGCCGAGCTGGTCTGCCGAGAAGCGGGTGATACGCGCCAGCAGGGCATTGCCGTCGGCATCCAGGCTGACCAGCACATGGGCCGGGTTGGCCGCCGGCTGGCTTTGGCGCACGCGCACCGGCAGGCGATTGAGGATACTCGAGGTGCCATCGGCGGTCAGCGCAAGGCTGATGTCACGCGCCTGCACCTTGACCCGCAAGGTGCTGCCCATCACCTGGGGCGGGTGGGCGATGCGCAGCAGCGGCCCATTGGCGCCGGGCAGGCGCAGGGTGAGCAGGTCGTAGTGTGGGTCGTGGCCCACCACCAGGCCGTCGAACACCACGCCGGCGTCCTCGCCCTGGGCCAGCGCCAGGTCGAGGCGGGCCAGGGTTTCGCCGACCGGGCCGCTGGCCACCGCCTGGCCTTGCTCCAGCAATACCAGGTGGTCGGCCAGCCGCGCCACTTCGTCCTGGGCGTGACTGACGTACACCAGGGGGATGTCCAGCTCGTCGTGCAGGCGTTCCAGGTAGGGCAGGATCTCGCGCTTGCGTGGCCCGTCGAGGGCCGCCAGCGGCTCGTCCATCAGCAGCAGGCGCGGGCTGCTGAGCAGTGCGCGGGCGATGCCCACCCGCTGCGCCTCGCCACCGGACAAGGTCGCAGGCCGGCGTGCCAGCAAATGGCCGATGCCGAGCAATTGGTAGGCCTGGTCGAGGTTGACCTTGCGCTCGGCAGGGGCCACCCGGCGCCAGCCGAATTCCAGGTTGCCGCGCACCGTCAGGTGGGCAAACAGGCTGGCCTCCTGGAACACATAGCCTACCGGGCGCAGGTGCGGGGGGCGGAAGTAGCCGCGCGCGCTGTCTTCCCAGACCTCGCCGTTGACCTCGATATAGGCACTGGCGGCCCGTTCCAGGCCGGCCAGGCACCGCAGGCAGCTGGTCTTGCCAGAGCCCGAGTGGCCGAACAGTGCGCTGATGCCACGCCCGGGCAGGTGCAGGTCGACCGCCAGGGTAAAGTCGTCGCGGGCCAGTTCCAGGCGCGCCACAATCGATTTGCTCATGTCAGCTCCAGCCAGCTTTGCCGCGCCGTCCGGCGTACAGCATCAGCAGCACCAGGAAAGAGAACAGCAGCATGGCGCCAGCCAGCCAGTGCGCTTGCGAATAGGCCATGGCCTCGACATGGTCGAAGATCTGCACCGAGACGACCCGGGTCTTGTCCGGGATATTGCCGCCAATCATCAACACCACGCCGAACTCGCCCACGGTATGGGCAAAGCCGAGGATGCTGGCAGTGATGAAGCCTGGGCGGGCCAGTGGCAACACCACGTGGACGAAGCTATCCCAGGGGCTGGCGCGTAGCGTGGCAGCCACTTCCAGCGGGCGCTGGCCGATGGCGGCGAACGCATTCTGCAACGGCTGGACCACGAACGGCATGGAGTAGATCACCGAGCCGATCACCAGGCCGCTGAAGCTGAACACCACGCTGCCCAGGCCCAGCGCCTGGGTCGCCTGGCCCAGCCAACCTTGCGGGCCAAGGGCGATCAGCAGGTAGAAGCCGATCACCGTGGGCGGCAGCACCAGCGGCAAGGCCACCAGCGCGCCCACCGGGCCGCGCAGCCACGAGCCCGTGCGCGCCAGCCACCACGCGATCGGCGTGCCGACGATCAGCAGGATCAGGGTGGTCAGGCTGGCCAGTTTCACGGTCAACCAGATGGCCCCCAGGTCAGTGGCGTCCAGCGGCATCAGATTTCATAACCGTAGGCTTTGATGATCGCCGCGGCCTTCGGGCCTTTCAGGTACTCGACCAGGGCCTTGGCGGCGGGGTTGTCCCGGCCTTTTTCCAGGACCACTGCGTCCTGGCGAATGGGCGCGTGCAGGGACGATGGCACGATCCACGCCGAACCGCTTGCAAGCTTGCCATCCTGGTAGATTTGCGATAGGGCGACGAAGCCCAGCTCGGCGTTGCCGGTGGAAACGAACTGGAACGCCTGGGTGATGTTCTGCCCCTCGACCAGCTTGGGCCGGGTGGCCTCGGTGAGTTTCAGCTTGTCCAGCACCTGGACGGCGGCTAGGCCGTAAGGCGCGGTTTTCGGGTTGGCGATGGCCAGGTGCTGGTAGGCGTTGTGCTGCAGCACCTGGCCTTGGCTGTCGACATAACCAGGCTTGGCTGACCACAAGGCCAGGGTGCCGATGGCGTAGGTGAAGCGCGAACCTGGAACGGTGGCCTGTTCCTGTTCGAGCTTGGCCGGTGTGCTGTCGTCGGCGGCGAGGAATACCTCGAACGGGGCGCCATTGCTGATCTGGGCGTAGAACTGCCCGGTGGCGCCATAGGCGGCGATCAGCGTGTGGCCGGTGTCGTGCTGAAAGTCCCGGGCGATAGCCTGCATGGGGGCGGTGAAGTTCGCTGCGACCGCAACCTGGACCTCGGCGGCCCAGGCTGTGTTGAGGGTGAACAAGCTGGCCAGGGCGGTGGCAGCCAAGTGGAGAAGGCGGGTACGCATGAACGCAGCTCCTTGGGCTTATCGTTATATCCTCAACTATATAGCGATAGGCAGTGGGGCTGGAAGGGGGCATCGGCAGGCCCGGCCTGTTCGCCGGTAGATCCGCCCCCACAGGTACTGCACAGCGTCCGAATGTTGTGATGGCCCTGTAGGTGCGGGTTCAGCCGCAATGAGGCCGAGCCTGCCTACGAGAAGGCCGGCCGCCCGACCACGGCCAGCGCTTTCTCGGCAATTTCGCGGGTCAACTGGCCCGCCGGGTGGTGCCGGCCCAGGCGCAACGCTTGCCCCGACCACAGGTTGCTGAAGTCGCTGTTGCCCTGTGGCTCGGTGATCGCCCGTAACGGCATCAGTGCACCACCGGCCAGCGGGAAGCGCGGTGCCAGTTCGCTCATCGGCCCCAACTCGCGCATGATGCGGTTGTTGATGCCGCGCGCCGGGCGGCCGGTGAACAGGTTGGTCAGCGCTGTGTCGCTGGCGGGTGCGCTGTCCAGTGCCTGGCGATGCGCCGGCGAGACCTTGGCCTCGGGGCAGAACAGGTAAGCCGTCCCGATCTGCACCGCCGAGGCACCCAGGGCCAGCGCTGCGACCAGGCCGCGGTGGTCAGCGATGCCGCCAGCGGCAATCACCGGTACGCTGACCGCATCGGCCACCTGCGGCACCAGGGCGAAGGTGCCGATCTGGCTGGTGATGTCGTCGCTGAGGAACATGCCGCGATGGCCGCCCGCTTCATACCCCATGGCGATGATCGCATCACAGCCATGGCCTTCCAGCCATACCGCTTCTTCCACGGTGGTGGCGCTGGACAACACCTTGGCACCGCTGGCCTTTACCCGTTGCAGCAGCTCGCGCTGGGGCAGGCCGAAGTGGAAGCTCACCACCTCCGGGCGCAATTGCTCGACCAGTTGGCAGCTCTGCTCATCGAAAGGCGCGCGGTTGGACACGGGGGTGGCGGCTGCGAAATCCGCACCCACTTCCTGGTAATACGGCTCGAGTGCCTGCTTCCAGCGTGCATCGCGCTCGGCATCGGGCGCTGGCGGCTGGTGGCAGAAGAAGTTCAGGTTCAGCGGCCGGCCCGGGCAGCCGGCACGGAAGGCGGCGATTTCGGCGCGCACCTGGTCACCCGTGAGCATGGCGCAGGGCAGGGCCCCCAGCCCACCCGCAAGGCCCACGGCAATGGCCATGGGCGCACCGCTGGCGCCCGCCATCGGCGCCTGGAGAATGGGCAGTTCAATGCCCAGCAGGTCGAGGATACGGCGGTCGGGCCAGTGGCTCATGCGGTTCTCCTTGCGCGGGCGAGCGGTGCGGCGGGGGCGGGGGTTACAAGGCTTTGCTGACCTGGATGTCGCTGATCTTCTCGGCGTCTTCGCCGTGGATCTTGCGCAGGGCTTCCAGGGCTTGCTCGAGGGAGGCGTCGGGCATCTGCGCGAAGTCCCAGCGGCGCTGGCCGTCGAGTTTGTATTTGATGACGTACTTGATGGTCTGGGTCATGGTGGCCTTACCTGAGTTTCGACGACGAACGACGGACGATCTTGATCTTGTGGGTCAAGGTTGGCTTGCGGGTCACCGAGATCGGGCGCGTGGTCACGGTATCGATGGTGATGTTCCAGAAGCCGGTACTGGGCACGGTGATCTTCGCCGGGAACTTGTCGAAATGGCCGCCGTGGTAGGTGTGACGGCCGCCGTTCTTGAAGCTGCGGAAGTTGGCGTCGTTCATCAGGCGGATGTTGCAGCGCTGGGAGCACTCGATGACGACGATGTCGTCCTCGTTCAGGTGCTCGCGCTGGTGTACGAATTTCATGTGATGCTCCGCAAGGATTGGTTCTGCAAAGGCAAACGATACCACGATGTCGGGTTACACTGCCGCGCTGTTCGGCCAGGCGCAGATAAATCTGCCAAAGCAGGGAGCAAAACCGCCTGGTCGTGGTCGAAGCGGATTCTTGATGGCAGAGGTGCTGCAAATGAAGTGGATGGTGGCGGCGTTGTCGCTGACGCTGGGTGGCTGCGTAAGTGTCGCGGAGCTGGAACAATCGCATGAGACGCTGGACGTTATTTCTGGCAAGTCTCCGCGCGCCTATGCCGATTGCGTCAAGCACAAGCTGGCCGATACGCGTGACCCGCTGCAGGAAGAGCAGCGTGGCGATGGCCTGCGCCTGATCGTGCCGCAGAAGCTCAGCGCGGGCGCGGGCCCGGCGGCGCTGGTGGACATCGACAAGCGTGGCAGCGGCAGCAGCATCAAGCTGCACGAACGGCTGAACAACTTCCCGCTGCGCCTGGGCGACGTGCGCACCGCGGCCACCCAATGCATCTCCGGGAGTTGATCCAGGGCAACTGATCGTGCTCCTTTTGCTTATATGTTTTAGGCCTAAGCATATAACAATAGAAAAGGAGATTCGTGATGACACCCTTGGGACGTGTCGTGGTCGGCAGCCTGCTGATCCTGGCCTGGCCTGCGGCGCATGCCGCCGATGGCCAGAAGGTGTTCACCCAGGGCGGGGCCAACCCCGCCGCCATGGCTTGCCTGGGTTGCCATGGCCCGGACGGCAAGGGCATTGCCGCTGCCGGCTTTCCGCGCCTGGCCGGGCTGCCGGCCGGCTACCTGCGCAAACAGTTGCATGACTGGCGCAGCGGCAGCCGCAAGCAGCCGGTGATGGAGCCGTTGGCCAAGGCGTTGAGCGATGACGAGATCGACGCGGTCAGCAGCTACCTGGCCAGCCTGCCGGCCAGCCCTGCTGGCGAACTGCGCCGTCAGCAGATCGCCAATGACCCCACCACCCGCATGGCCCTGTACGGCGACTGGAGCCGGCAGATCCCCGGCTGCGTGCAATGCCACGGCCCGGGCGGCAGTGGCGTTGGCGAGCACTTCCCGCCCTTGGCTGGCCAGCCCGCCAGTTACCTGATGGCGCAGCTCAACGCCTGGCGCGATGGCAGCCGCAGCAATGACCCCAACCAGTTGATGGTCGGTGTGGCCAAGGCCATGACCGATGCCGAGGTCAAGGCCATTGCCGAGTTCTTCGCCCGCCCCGCCAGCCAGGAGGTCACGCCATGAAACCGCTGCTGCCAAGCTTGTTGCTGCTGGCCATGGGCAGCGCCCAGGCTGCCCAGATCGCCATGGAAGACCAGTCGCAATTGAAAGTGCCAGGCGTGCAGGCCGCGCCGCAGTTCGTGCCGCCTGCCGAAAGCGACTTGCCCGACAATGCCTTCGGCAAGATGGTGCGCGAGGGGCATGCATTGTTCGTCGATACCCGCCGGCTGATGCCTGAGGCCGTGGGCAACGGCATGAACTGCAGCAATTGCCACCTCGACCAGGGCCGGCTGGCGCATTCCGCGCCGATGTGGGGGGCGTACCCGATGTACCCCGCGTACCGCAAGAAAAACGACAAGGTCAACACCTACGCCGAACGTATCCAAGGGTGTTTCCAGTTCAGCATGAACGGCAAGCCGCCGGCCGCCGACAGCCCGCAGATGACTGCGTTGGCAGTGTATTCGTACTGGTTGTCGACCAAGGCGCCGACGGGCGTGGAGATTGCCGGGCGCGGTTACCCGGAGGTGGCGCAGCCCAAGGGCGGCTACGACTTCAAGCGTGGCCAGCAGGTGTACCGCGAACAATGCGCGATCTGCCATGGCGACAATGGCGAAGGGCAGAAGGTGGCCGGCGAATACGTGATGCCGCCGCTGTGGGGCAAGGACTCCTACAACTGGGGGGCCGGCATGCACCGCATCAACACGGCGGCGTCGTTCATCAAGTACAACATGCCGCTGGGCCAGCCGGGCAGCCTCAGCGACCAGCAGGCCTGGGACGTGGCAGCCTGGATCAACCGCCATGAACGGCCGCAGGACCCGCGGTTGGTGGAAGGCTCCATCGAGAAGACACGGCTGAAATTCCACGCCAATGACGGCGTGAACCTGTATGGGCAGAAGGTGGACGGGGTGCTGATCGGCCAGGGCAGCGGTAGCTGATGGCCTGTACCGGACTCGTCGCGGGTGGGCCTGCTGCGACCAGGGGCTGCACAGTTTCGAAGGCTGTTGCAGTACCCTGTGGCAGCGGGTTCAACCGCGAAGAGGCCGGTGCGGTCGAACGCCACGGCTGTCATCCAGCGTTCATGTATGACAGCAATATTTACCTTCCCTTGGAACTATCTACACTGGGTTATCTCTATCTTCCCAACGGTCGGCCAGCGGTAGGGCATTGTAAGGTGCCTGCCGCCTGATTAGACTGCGCCGAATTCCACAGGCCTAGCCTTTTGTAAGGACGTATATGATCAAAAAATGCTTGTTCCCGGCAGCCGGTTACGGCACCCGCTTCCTGCCCGCTACCAAAGCCATGCCCAAGGAAATGCTGCCGGTGGTCAACAAGCCACTGATCCAGTATGGCGTTGAAGAGGCACTGGATGCCGGTCTGAACGAGATCTCCATCGTTACCGGGCGCGGCAAGCGTGCCCTGGAAGACCACTTCGACATCAGCTACGAGCTGGAAAACCAGATCAAGGGCACCGACAAGGAAAAATACCTGGTCGGTATCCGTCGCCTGCTCGACGAGTGCTCGTTCTCCTATACCCGCCAGACCGAAATGAAAGGCCTGGGCCACGCCATCCTCACCGGCCGCCCGCTGATCGGCGACGAGCCGTTCGCCGTGGTGCTGGCGGACGACCTGTGCGTCAACCCGGAAGGTGACGGCGTGCTGACCCAGATGGTCAAGCTGTACAACCAGTTCCGCTGCTCGATCGTCGCCATCCAGGAAGTCGACCCGCAGGAAACCAACAAGTACGGCGTGATCGCCGGCGACATGATCCGTGACGACATCTTCCGGGTCACCAACATGGTCGAGAAGCCGAAGCCGGAAGACGCCCCGTCCAACCTGGCGATCATCGGCCGCTACATCCTCACCCCGGATATCTTCGATATCATCGCCAACACCGAGCCGGGCAAAGGTGGCGAGATCCAGATCACCGACGCGCTGATGCAGCAGGCACAGAACGGCTGCGTGATTGCCTACAAGTTCAAGGGCAAGCGTTTCGACTGCGGTGGTGCCGAAGGCTACATCGACGCGACCAACTTCTGCTTTGAGAACTACTACAAGACCGGCAAGGCTTACTAATAAGCCTGCTGGCCGCAAAGCCACCCTTCGGGGTGGCTTTTTTGTTTGCGGCCGCCAACGGCGTTATGCTGGGCGCCTGCCTAGGAGACTGAATACATGGCCTACGATTTTGATCTGTTCGTGATTGGCGCCGGGTCCGGCGGTGTGCGCGCGGCGCGCTTTGCTGCTGGCTTCGGGGCGAAAGTGGCAGTGGCCGAGAGCCGCTACCTGGGCGGTACCTGCGTCAACGTCGGCTGCGTGCCGAAAAAACTGCTGGTGTACGGCGCCCACGTTGCCGACGAACTGGAGCAGGCGGCAGGTTTCGGCTGGACCCTGGAGGAAGGGCACTTCGACTGGGGAACGCTGATCGCCAACAAGAACCGCGAAATCGAACGCCTCAATGGCATCTACCGCAACCTGCTGCTAAACAGCGGGGTCACCCTGTTGCAGGGCCATGCGCGGCTGACCGGTGCCAATGAAGTGGAAGTGGAAGGCCAGCGCTACAGCGCCAAGCACATTCTCATTGCCACCGGTGGCTGGCCACAGGTGCCGGACATCCCCGGCAAGGAGCTGGCCATCACCTCCAACGAAGCGTTCTACCTCAAGGACCTGCCTCGCCGGGTGCTGGTGGTCGGCGGCGGTTACATCGCGGTCGAGTTCGCCGGCATTTTCCACGGCCTGGGCGCCACCACCAGCTTGCTGTATCGCGGCGATCTGTTCCTGCGTGGCTTTGACGGCTCGGTGCGCACCCACCTCAAGGAAGAGCTGGAAAAGCGCGGCCTGGACCTGCAGTTCAACGCCGACATCCAGCGCATCGACAAGCTCGAAGATGGCAGCCTCAAGGCCACCCTCAACGACGGCCGCGAGTTGCTCGCCGATTGCGTGTTCTACGCCACCGGCCGCCGCCCGATGCTCGACAACCTGGGCCTGGAGAACACCGGCGTGGAACTGGACGCGCGCGGCTTCATCCGGGTCGATGATCAGTACCAGACCACCGCAGCGTCGATCCTGGCCATTGGTGACGTGATCGGCCGCGTGCAGCTCACCCCGGTCGCCCTGGCCGAAGGCATGGCCGTGGCACGGCGCCTGTTCAAGCCCGAGCAGTACCGCCCGGTGGATTACCGCAACATCCCCACGGCAGTGTTCAGCCAGCCACCGATCGGCACCGTGGGCCTGAGCGAAGAGCAGGCCCTGGAAGCCGGGCACAAGGTGCAGATCTTCGAAAGCCGCTTCCGCGCCATGAAGCTGACCCTTACCGACATCCAGGAGAAGACCCTGATGAAGCTGGTGGTCGATGCCGAGACCGACAAGGTGCTGGGCTGCCACATGGTCGGCCCGGACGCCGGCGAGATCATCCAGGGGCTGGGGATTGCCCTCAAGGCCGGCGCCACCAAGCAGCAGTTCGACGAGACCATCGGCGTTCACCCGACTGCCGCCGAAGAGTTCGTTACCCTGCGCACCATCACCCGCTGATGGCAACCGGTGGGAAGCATGGTCTCGTCTGCATGAGGTCATGTTTCCTACGTCGGGGGGGTGGTTTTCAACTGCCCGACTGCTGAGTCACCCTACATTCTTCCCGCGTCACCTTACTGATACTGCACCGCGCCGCATCCAGCGGCAGGGGCCCGGCAGCCAATGCCTGGCTATTTTCACGAGTAAAGAAGGTGACTATGAACTCGAAGTCGTTGTTTGCAGGCTGCTGCATGCTGTTGTTCTGGGCGCAGGCGGCACACGCTGATACTGGCGTAATCAGTTTCGATGGCCGCGTAGACGCACCAACCTGTCAGGTCAATGGTGGTAACGGCGACCTGGCGGTTTCGTTGCCTCCGGTGAACGCGACACGGCTTGTCAAACCCGGCCAAACATACGGAGACACGCTCTTCCAGCTGAATCTCAGCAACTGCTCCCCAGGCGTTACCAGCGTGTCGACCTATTTCGAGTCTGGCTCGACCATCAGCCCGGAAGGGCGCCTCATCGTGGATGCGGGCGGTAGCGAGAATGTCCAGGTGGAACTGCTCAACGATCAGCAGGCACCGATGAACCTGGCGGCGCCGAAGGGCGCGCAGAACTCGCAGTGGGTGGCGATCGTCAGCGGCAATGCCACATTGCGTTACACCGCGCGTTACTACTCCACCGGTGGCACTACGCCTGGTTTGGTGGCTACCCGCGTGGCGTACTCGCTGGACTACAAGTGACATTTCCCTGAAGGCAGCCCGCTCCAGGGCTGCCTCTTCTTCGTTCCAGAGCACCTACTCATGCGATTTCTCTTCACCGCCTTGCGGCGCGGCTTGCTGCTGGCCGTCTGCCTGGCATCGCCGCCGCTTGTCGCCGATGTGGTCATCGCCAACACGCGGGTGGTCTTCCCTGCCGATCAGTCGGAAGTCACGGTCAAATTGAGCAATGTCGGCAGCAAGCCCTCGCTCGTGCAAGCCTGGGTCGACGATGGCCGGCCCCAGGCCCAGGTGCTGGATCTGCAAGTGCCGTTCAACGTGATGCCCGCCATGTTCCGCCTGGATGGCGACAAGGGCCAGAGCCTGAGGCTTTTTCATGACGGTGATGGCATGCCGGCGGACCGCGAAAGCCTGTACTGGCTCAATGTCCTTGAAGTGCCGACCAAGCAGTCGGGTAATGCCATGCAGGTGGCTATACGTTCGCGCATCAAATTGCTGTATCGGCCGGTGGGGCTGCGGGGGAAAGCCGTCGAGGCCCATCAACGGGTCACCTGGCATTTGCGCCCTGATGGCAAGCAATGGGTACTGATGGCCGAGAATGCCAGCCCTTATGTCGTCAACCTGGCCAGCGTGAGCCTGCAGCAGGACGGCAAAGCCCCGCTGGAGCTGGAACCTCACCATCTGCTGCCATTCGCCAGCACCCGCTTTGACGTCGAGCGCCTGGCTGGCCAGGCAACCGTTCGCCTGCGCTATGCGTTCATCGATGACTACGGCGCGGTGCGTGATGCGTCGCAAGCGGTGACCGTGCGCCAGGGAAACTGAGGTCGGTGTACGATGCGTCAGCAAGTGCGATCCAATTGTCATTACCCTGTGGCCGTAGCTGTGTTGAGTGGTCTGCTCGCCACCCCGGCAAGCGCCGTCGAGTTCGATGCCGGGCTGCTGCGCCAGGGAACCTCAGCCGACCTGAGCCGTTACGAGCACGATGCAATAGTGCCAGAGGGCACCTACTCGCTCGATGTGACGCTGAACCAGCAGTGGCTGGGCCGCCACCTGGTGCCCTTGCGAGTGCAGGGGCAAAGCGATCAGGCGACACCTTGCTACAGCGAAGCGTTGCTGCAAAAGCTCGGCGTCGACCTGCGCCGCCTCGGCCGGCAGAGTGCCGATCGGCTCGCGCAGGACGGGGCCTGCGCAGGCCTTGGCAGTATCGTTGCAGATGCCACGGAAGCGCTGGACTTCGCCGACCTGAAGCTGGACCTGAGCATCCCGCAGCAAGCCCTGCGGCGCCTGCCCAGCGGTTACCTGCCAGCAGAGAACTGGGACAGCGGGGTTACTGCCGGCTTCTTCGACTACCGCCTGAACCTGTATGAGCAGCATGATCTCGAGCAAGGCGATGCCACCCGCCAGGCCTATCTGGGCGTGCGCTCCGGCTTCAATATTGGTGCTTGGTACTGGCGGCACGAAGGCAGTTGGCAGGCGTCCTCCGGCATCCCTTCGCGTTATCAGGCCACTGCAACCTCGTTGCAGCGGGATATTCCCGCCTGGGCTGCGCAATTGACCATCGGCGACAGCTATAGCCGCTCGGACGTATTCGAGAGCAGCGCCATGCGCGGCCTACTGCTGGGAAGTGACCAGCGCATGTTGCCGGAGCAGCAACGCGGCTTTGCCCCCGTGGTGAGAGGGGTCGCGAACAGCGTCGCGTTGATCAGCATTCGCCAGCGCGGCGTGCTGATCCATGAGTCCACCGTTGCGCCGGGCCCGTTCGAGATCGACGACCTGTACGCCAACGACTTGCAGGATGACCTCGAGGTGACGCTGCGCGAGGCCGATGGCAGCGTACGCACCTTCATCCAGCCCTACGCTGCCGCGCCGCTGGCATTGCGCCCTGGCGCGAGGCGGTTTGAACTGGCCAGCGGCGTCTGGCGTCAAGCGTATGGGCGCTCAGGCCCAGGCTTTGTGCAAGGCAGTTGGCAGCAAGGCCTGGACAATCATTTGAGCGTACACGGCGGTACCTGGTTGGCCGAGGATTACCTGGCCAGTGCCATGGGTGTCGCGATGAACACCGGGCTGGGTGCCCTGGGCCTGACCGGGTATCACGCCAGCGCCGAGCCTGCCCGCCATCGCCAGGTGCGTGGCCAGGCCTGGCGCTTGAGCTGGCGTCAGCGCTTGAGCGCTACCGATACCGACCTTAGCGCGACGCTGATCCGCAGCGAGGGGCCAGGCTATTACAGCTTCAACGACTATGCCCGCGCGGTGGAGGGTGCGCGGATCGACCCGCTACGTTGGCAGGCCGGCCTGGGTGTGGATCAGCCCGTAGGGGCGCGCGGCGGTCGTTTCACCTTGCGCGCCAGCCTGCGACAGCGTTGGGCCAGCAGAGGCCGTAGCGAAAGCTACAGCGTTGGCTACAACAACCACATCGGGTCGCTCAGCTATGGCATCAACCTGAGCCGCGAGCAGGCTGTGGCGGGCCATGCCGTCGACGCCCTCATGTTGAATGCCAGCCTGCCACTTGGCGAGCGCCGTCGGTCCTCGCTCAGTACCGCGCTGAACAGCGACTCTCGCGGCCACGGCAGCACCAGCGTTCGTTGGCGAGGCGTGTCCGGTGAGCATGGCCAATGGGGCCATGGGCTGGCGCTGGTGCGCCAGGAAGGCGAGCGGGCCGACAGTGGTTTCGACGCCAACCTGCAGCACCGCGGGGCGAGTGGCGATATCCAGGGGTCGTTGTCGAGCCGGCGTGGCTATCGCCAGGCGACGCTGGGCGCGCAGGGGGCCGTGGTCGCCCATGCCGGTGGCCTGATCAGCGCACCGCCGTTGGGCGAGAGCTTTGCCATCGTGCATGCGCCTGGCGCCGATGCTGCGCGCCTGCGCCAGCACACGCAGGTCAGCCTCGACCGGCGCGGTTACGCGGTCATGCCGGCGCTGGTGCCTTACCAGGTCAATACGGTCGAACTTGACCCCAAAGGCATGTCCCGCGATACCGAGTTGCAGCTGACCGCCCAGTCGGTGGTGCCACGCGCCGGTGCTGCCTCGTTGCTGCGTTACCCGACGCGCAGCGGTCGCCAGTTCACCCTGCGGGCGCGTTTCGAGGATGGCAGCGCGCTGCCGTTCGGCGCGCTGGTGTTTGCCGGGCAGGCCACTGGGCAGGATGAGTTGGGCATGGTCGGGCAGGGGAGCCGGCTGCATGTGCGCACCGACAGGGATGCCGGCACGCTGCTGGTCAAGTGGGGGGACGCACCGGATGAGCAATGTTCATTGGCCTACCAGCTGGCCGACAGCCAGCCGCAGCGGGTGCACACGTGCAGGCGCGGGGAGGCTTAGAAGGCAAAGCCTCTATCGAGGCCGGCGCTTTATAGCCAAAACCAATGACGCGCATGAGCTTTGCCAATGAGCCTAATCACCGACCAGCGGTTAGGATTCTCTCCGTCAACTGATTCCAACCCATGAAGGAGCATCTCTCATGCCTATCATCAACAGCCAGGTCAAACCGTTCAACGCCACCGCCTACCACAAGGGCGAGTTCGTCCAGGTCAGCGAAGCCGACCTGAAAGGCAAGTGGTCTGTCGTGTTCTTCTACCCGGCCGACTTCACCTTCGTCTGCCCGACCGAACTGGGTGACCTTGCTGACAACTACGCCGAGTTCCAGAAGCTGGGCGTGGAAATCTACGGTGTGTCCACCGACACCCACTTCACCCACAAAGCCTGGCACGACACTTCGGAAACCATCGGCAAGATCCAGTACCCGCTGATCGGTGACCCGACCCACGTCATCTCGCGCAACTTCGACGTGCTGATCGAAGAAGCCGGCCTGGCCGATCGCGGTACCTTCGTGATCAACCCGGAAGGCCAGATCAAGATCGTCGAACTGAACGACGGTGGTGTAGGCCGCGATGCTGCCGAACTGCTGCGCAAGGTGAAGGCTGCCCAGTACGTTGCCGCCCACCCGGGCGAAGTGTGCCCGGCCAAGTGGAAAGAAGGCGAAGCCACCCTGGCGCCGTCGCTGGACCTGGTCGGCAAGATCTAAGTCCGTGAGCAAGCCGTGGGCGGCGAGCAGCCGCCAAAGCTGAATGCTCTACCGCCCCGTATAAACGCCCGGGCGCTATCGCCTGGGCGTTTTTGTATCCGAGTTTTGAAAAAGGAATCGCCCCGTATGTTGGACGCCACGCTTAAATCGCAACTGAAAACCTACCTGGAGCGGGTCACCCAGCCGATCGAGATCGTTGCTTCCCTCGACGACGGCGCGAAGTCCCGCGAATTGCACGACCTGCTGGTGGAGATCGCCGGCCTGTCGAACCTGATTACCCTGCGCGTGGATGGTGATGACGCCCGTCGTCCATCGTTCTCGCTCAACCGCCCGAATGGCGAGATCAGCCTGCGCTTTGCCGGCATCCCCATGGGCCACGAATTCACCTCGCTGGTGCTGGCCCTGCTGCAAGTCGGCGGCCACCCGTCCAAGGCCAGTGCCGAAGTGATCGAGCAGATCCAGGCACTGGAAGGCGAATTCACCTTCGAAACCTACTTCTCGTTGTCGTGCCAGAACTGCCCGGACGTGGTCCAGGCGCTGAACCTGATGGCCGTGCTCAACCCCAACGTGCGCCACGTGGCGATCGACGGTGCGCTGTTCCAGGCCGAAGTGGAATCGCGCAAGATCATGGCGGTGCCGAGCATCTACCTGAACGGCGAAGTGTTTGGCCAGGGCCGCATGGGCCTGGAAGAAATCCTCGGCAAGATCGACAGCAACGCCGGTGCTCGCCAGGCCGAGAAGATCAACGCCAAGGATGCCTTCGACGTGCTGGTGGTCGGTGGTGGCCCCGCCGGCGCCTCGGCAGCCATCTATGCCGCACGCAAGGGCATCCGCACCGGTATCGCCGCCGAGCGGTTCGGCGGCCAGGTGCTCGATACCCTGGCCATCGAGAACTTCATCTCGGTGCAGGAAACCGAAGGGCCGAAACTGGCCACGGCCCTGGAAGAACACGTCAAGCAGTACGACGTCGACATCATGAACCTGCAGCGCGGTGAAGCGCTGATCCCGGCCACCGATGGCGGCCTGCATGAAGTCCGCCTGGCCGGCGGCGCCTCGCTCAAGGCCAAGACCGTGATCCTGGCCACCGGTGCGCGCTGGCGCGAAATGAACGTACCCGGCGAGCAGCAATACCGCGCCCGTGGCGTGGCCTACTGCCCGCATTGCGATGGCCCGCTGTTCAAGGGCAAGCGCGTGGCGGTGATCGGTGGTGGCAACTCGGGCGTGGAAGCGGCCATCGACCTGGCCGGTATCGTCGCCCAGGTGACCTTGATCGAATTCGACAGCCAACTGCGCGCCGATGCGGTATTGCAACGCAAGCTGCACAGCCTGCCGAACGTCAAGGTGATCACCAGCGCGCTGACCACCGAAGTGTTGGGTGATGGCGAGAAAGTCACCGGCCTGCGCTACCAGGACCGCACCACGGAGCAGCAGCACGAGGTGGCGCTGGAGGGTATCTTCGTGCAGATCGGCCTGCTGCCGAACACCGACTGGCTGAAGGGCACCGTCGAGCTGTCGCCGCGTGGCGAGATCATCGTCGACGCCAAGGGCCAGACCAGCATCCCGGGGGTGTTCGCTGGCGGTGACGTGACCACGGTGCCGTACAAGCAGATCGTGATTGCCGTGGGCGAGGGCGCCAAGGCTTCGCTGGCGGCCTTCGATCACCTGATCCGCACTTCGGCACCGGCGTAAGCCTGGGCCGGCCTCTTCGCGGGCAAGCCCGCTCCCACAGGTACTCCACACTTTTTCAATGCCAGTGGAAAACCTGGTGGGAGCGGGCATCTCTTCGCGGGCAAGCCCGCTGCTACAGGTACTCCACACTTTTCCAATGCCAGTGGAAGACCTGGTGGGAGCGGGCTCGCCCGCGAATGCGTCAGAACTGGCAAAGCTCATCTTGAGGGTGTCTATGATTACTGCAGACACCTTCAGGAACCCGACCCATGACCCTGATCAGCCGCGAACCCTGGTGGCTAGTCCCGCCCAAGCCCGGGCAACAAGAGCAGGACCTGCACTGGGGCTACCTGGAAATCTACGCCGACGGCCGCACCGTGTTCGTCGACCAGCGCCCCACTGACCGGGAGCTGGCCGAGCGCAAGAGCTGCCGTAACTTCCCCGACCCGGAGCCGTGACGGCTCAGCCTTCCAGCGCGGCCAGGCGCGCCTCCAGCGCTGCAATGCGGGCTTCGAGGGCTTCGATACGTTCTTCCGATACACTGCCGGCACTGCTGCGCGGGCTGCCTTCCTGCTGCCGCGCGGCCAGGATCGCCTCGATTTCCGCCGGGTCGCCCAGCGCGTGGGTGTAACGGTCTTCGCGCTGCCCGGCCTGGCGTGGCAGGTGCAAGGCCAGGCCGCGGGCGATCAGGCGCTCCAGCTGGTGCTGGACCTGTTCAATGTCGTCGAAGTCATGCAGGCGGTTGCTGCGGGTCAGCAGTTCGTTGAGGGTTTGCGGGCCGCGCAGGAACATCAGGCCCATCAGCACCAGCTGCGCCGGCACCAGCTCCAGCGCCTTGTCCACCCTATGTTCCCAGCGGTCGGCGCGGCTGCCCATCTGCAGCCGGGCCATGTCTTGCCCTTCGAGGGCGCGCAAGGCCTGGCCGACCTGGCCTTGGGTAAGGTTCATCACCGGCTCGCGGCTGGTTTTCTGGTTGCACGCCAGCACCAGGGCATTGAGGGTCAGCGGGTAGCTTTCCGGGCTGGTGGCCTGCTTTTCGATCAGCGCGCCGAGAATGCGGATCTCGATGCTGTTGAACCGGCCTTCGCCTGCGGTTTGGTGTTCTGACATGGCCCTGCCTCGTTGCTGGGGAAAGGCCACTAGGGTAGGTAATGCCACCGTACAAGGCAATTGGGACCGCAGTGCGGTCCTTCGCGTGCAGGAGCGGCCTTGTGTCGCGAAGGGCCGCAATGCGGCCCCGGCCAGCTCAAGCGTTGCGCCGATCTTCGGCCTGGCACGCCGCCGCGGTGAACAGCACATCGGTCGAGGAATTCAGCGCCGTCTCGGCCGAATCCTGCAGCACGCCGATGATGAAGCCTACCGCCACCACCTGCATGGCAATCTCGCTGGGGATGCCAAACAGGCTGGCCGCCAGCGGAATCAGCAGCAGCGAGCCGCCAGCCACCCCAGAGGCGCCGCAGGCACAGACTGCAGCCACCACGCTGAGCAGCACGGCGGTCGGCATGTCGACCACGATCCCCAGGGTGTGCACCGCCGCCAGGGTCAGCACGGTAATGGTGATGGCCGCACCGGCCATGTTGATGGTCGCACCCAGCGGGATCGACACCGAGTAGGTGTCTTCATGCAGGCCAAGGCGTTCCGACAGGGCCAGGTTGACCGGGATGTTGGCCGCCGAGCTGCGGGTGAAGAACGCGGTGATGCCGCTTTCGCGCAGGCACAACAGGGTCAGCGGGAAGGGGTTGCGGCGAATCTTCCAGAACACGATCAGCGGGTTCATCACCAGCGCCACGAACAGCATGCAGCCGATCAGTACCGCCAGCAGGTGCAGGTAGCCGAGCAGGGCGTCCAGGCCGGACTGGGCGAGGGTGGCGCTGACCAGGCCAAAGATGCCCAGCGGGGCGAAGCGGATGACCACGCGTACGATCAAGGTGACGCCGGTGGACAGGTCTTCTACCACCTTGCGGGTGGTTTCGCCGGCATGGCGCAGGGCTACGCCCAGGCCGATGGCCCAGGTCAGCACGCCGATGAAGTTGGCCTTGAGCAGCGCGTTGATCGGGTTGTCGACCGCACTCAGCAGCAGGTTCTGCAGCACTTCGCCGATACCGCCCGGGGCGCTCAGCGAGGCCTCGCCGGCGCTCAATGCCAGGGTCGAGGGGAACAGCATGCTGGCGACCACGGCAACTACCGCGGCGCCGAAGGTGCCCAGCAGGTACAGCCAGAGAATCGGCCGAATGTGCGTTTCCTGGCCGTGGCGGTGGTTGGCGATCGAGGCCATGACCAGGATGAACACCAGTACCGGCGCCACCGCCTTGAGGGCGCTGACGAACACCTTGCCGAGGAACGCCATGTCACCGGCGATGGCAGGCGCAAGCAGGGCCAGGGCGATACCGGCGATCAGGCCGATGACGATCTGGGTCACCAGGCTGGTGCGGTTGATGAAGCGGAGGACAGGAGTCATGTGCAGCGGTATCCCGGCATGTTCGAAAAAGGCGCGACTTTACCATAGACCTTGGTCGAGCAGGGGCGGCCCTTTCGCAGGCTTGCCCGCGAAAGGGCTCTCATGGCTACCAATGAAACAACTCCCGCCGCGCCCCCTCGGTAATCGCCACGATCCCTGGGTGCTTGACCTTGCGCTCCACGGAAATGGCATAGAACGATTCGTGTACGGCCTCGGTCTGCCCGACCAGTTGCACACCGTACTGGCGGCACACTTCCTCGGCGATCACGCTCGGGGCGACGAAGATGCCGCTGCCCGATTGCCCGAACGCCTGCATCAGCGCGCTGTCATCGAACTCACCGACGATCCGTGGCTGCACCTGCTGCTCGCCCAGCCAGCGCAGCAAGCGGCTGCGTACCACGGTCTCCTGGCCGGGGATCAGCAAGGGCGCATCCTGCAAGCAGCCAGGGAAGGGCCCGGCATGCTGGCGGGCCAAGGCCGGGGTGGCGAAAAAGCTCAGCCCGCATTCGCCCAGCTTCTGGCTGTAGCCCTTGATGTCCAGGTGGCTGGGCATGGGGCTGTCGGAGATGACCAGGTCCAGGCGCTGGATCGCCAGGTCGGCCAGCAACCGTTCCAGCTTGTCTTCACGGCAATTGATGCGCAGCACATCGTCCAGCTCCATGGTCGGCGCCAGCAAGCGGTAGACGATCGACTTGGGCACCACGTCCGCGACGCCGACGCGGAACAAGATCTGCTCCTGCGGGCCGGCCTGCAGCATGGCCTCCAGTTCGCTACCCAGCTGGAACATCTGCTCGGCATAGACCAGCGCCTGGCGCCCGGTTTCGGTCAGCTCCAGCTGGCGCCCGACGCGCTGGAACAGTTCCAGGCCGTAGGTCTGTTCGAACAGGCTGATCTGCCCGCTGATGGTTTGCGGGGTCAGGTTCAACTGTTCGCTGGCGCGGGCGATGCTGCCGGTCTTGGCCACGGCCCAGAAGTAGTGCAATTGCCGGTAGTTGAGCATCGGTGCGTTCCGGATTCGTAAAAACCGAAGTATAACCGCTGAAAAAACGAATTTTCCTGATGTATTGCGCTCTTTAGAATGCGCTCCATCAGGCGCCCTGTGCGCCACCGGAACACACAAGCGAGGAACCCATGCTGCAATTCAAATCCATCGGCACGCCGCTGGTGCTAGCCTTGGCCCTGTTCGCCCTGGCCGGTTGCGAGCAGGCCGAGAAGTCCGCCCAGCAGATGCTCGACCAGGCCGCGCAGTCGGCCAAGCAGGCGATCGACGACACCAACAAGGCCGCCCAGCAGGCGTTGAGCGAGGCCATCGGCAGGGAAGGGCATGCGCCCGAGGATGCCGACAAGCACAAAGACACCCAGGAAATCTGACCCCAACCGCTGCTGCAGGATGTGAACAATGGAATATTTGCTGGAACTCGTCGCTAGCCCTACTGCCTGGGTTGCCTTGGCTACGCTGGTGGCCATGGAAGTTGTACTGGGCATCGACAACCTGATCTTCATCTCCATCCTGACCAACAAGCTGCCGGTGGAATATCGCTCCAAGGCGCGCCGTATCGGTATCAGCATGGCCCTGGTCATGCGCCTGGCGTTGCTCAGCACGGTGGCCTGGATCGTCCAGCTGACCGACCCGGTGTTCGAAGTGTTCGGCAACGCCTTCTCCTGGAAGGACGTGATTCTGATCGCTGGTGGCCTGTTCCTGCTGTGGAAGGCGACCAAGGAAATCCACGAGAACGTCGACCCGCATGGTGCCAAGGAAGAAGCCAAGATTTCCTCGACGGTCACCCTGGGCTTTGCCGCGGCGATCTTCCAGATCCTGTTGCTGGACATCGTCTTCTCGGTCGACAGCATCATCACCGCCGTGGGCATGACCGAGCACTTGCCGATCATGATCATTGCCGTGATCACCGCAGTAATCGTCATGATGGTGGCCGCCGACCCGCTGGCCAACTTCATCAACGACAACCCGACCGTGGTAATGCTGGCCCTGGGCTTCCTGATCATGATCGGCATGACGCTGATTGCCGAAGGTTTCGGCGCCCATGTACCGAAGGGCTATGTGTATGCGGCCATGGCGTTCTCGACGGCGATCGAGATCCTCAACATCCTGGCCCGCCGGGCGCGGTTGAAGCGCGAAGCGGCGCAAGGGTGATGTATCGGGGGCGCTTTGCGCCCCCATTCGCGGGCAAGCCCGCTCCCACAGAACAGCACAGGCATTGAAAACTGTGCAGCATCTGTGGGAGCGGGCTTGCCCGCGAATGGGGATAAGGAAATTGCTGCTCAGTGCACCCCGGCATGCCGCCGGGCCCGGTGTGCAGGCTGCGCTCTGGCAGGGGCCTGCGGCGGCAGGTGATGGTGGGAATGGCGCCGCACGATACGCATCACACCCCACAGCATGGCGGCTGCGACGCTCAGCCACATGCCCACCAGCATGAGAATTGCCACGGTCAGGCTCATCTGTGCCTCCAACTCTACGGGCTGCGCTCGGCCAGCCCGCGCTTGCCCTACAGACACTGGTTTAGTCTAGCTGTTCGCCTGTGACGTTCCATTGACCGAAGGTCTACTGCTTGGTCCGTTTGGCTCCTAGCCGGTGCCGGGCTATACCCGCGCCGCCGTCCGCCCTATGATCGCTGGCAGAGCCGGGCGCTGCCTGCCTGGCGTTGGAACAAGCGAGTGTCCATGGAGCAAGATTCCTTCAAGTCGGCAATCCTCAGCCCGCGCCGGTTGCTGCTGGCCTGCCTGATGGCAGCCAGCCTGGCCGGCTGTGCCGGCACGCCGTCCGCCAGCCTCAATGGCCTGCCGCAGCGGGTCGAAATCAGCAGCGTGCCGTTCTACCGTGGCAACGCCAACCACAGCGGGGCCATGGCCCTGGCGGCAGTACTGTCGCAGCAGGGTGCGCCTATTACCCCAGGGCTGCTGGACAAGCCGTTGAACCTGCCCCAGGGCGCCGACGCACTGGACAGCAGTATCCCTCGGGTGGCGCGTGACTACGGCATGGTGGTGTATCCGCTGGACAAGCAGCTGGACGCGCTGCTGACCCAGGTGGCGGCGGGCAACCCGGTATTGTTGCGTTATGAGGACGGCGCGGCCTGGTGGGGTGAGCCACGTTACGCCGTGCTGATCGGTTATGACCGCTACAAGCAGCGTGTGCTGTTGCGCTCGGGCATGCACCGGCGGCAGCTGATGGCGTTCGATGACTTTGCTTCGGCGTGGGCCAGCCAGGGGAGTTGGGCGGTGCTGGTGCAGCCACCGCGGCAACTGCCGGCCCAGGTTGACCGCCAGCGCTGGTTGCAGGCTGCCGATGAACTGGCCCGGGCGGGCCAGGAGATTGCGGCGAAGCAGGCTGTGAGCAGCCTGAACAAATAGCGTTTATCTGTACCGGCCCTTTCGCGGGTGAACCCGCTCCCACAGGACACCCGCTGCCCTCAGGTCCAGTGATGTCCCTGTGGGAGCGGGTTTACCCGCGAAGAGGCCAGGCCTAGCTACATCAGAAGCCCAGGCGATCGCGCAGGCTGTAGTACCAGGCACCCAGGGCGCTGAACGGCACCCGCAGCATCTGCCCGCCCGGGAACGGGTAGTGCGGCAGGCCGGCGAAGGCATCGAAGCGCTCGGCCTGGCCACGCATGGCCTCGGCCAGCACCTTGCCTGCCAGGTGGGTATAGGTCACGCCGTGGCCCGAGCAGCCCTGCGAGTAGTAGATGTTGTCGCCGATGCGGCCGACCTGTGGCAGGCGCGACAGGGTCAGCAGGAAGTTGCCGGTCCAGGCGTAGTCGATCTTCACGTTCTTCAGCTGCGGGAAGGCCTTGAGCATCTTCGGCCGGATGATCGCCTCGATGTTGGCCGGGTCACGCGCGCCATACACCACGCCACCGCCGAAGATCAGGCGCTTGTCACTGGTCAGGCGGTAGTAGTCGAGCAGGTAGTTGCAGTCCTCGACGCAGTAGTCCTGCGGCAGCAGGGTGCGCGCCAGTTCCTCGCCCAGCGGCTCGGTGGTGATCACCTGGGTGCCGCATGGCATGGACTTGCTGGCCAGCTCCGGTACCAGGTTGCCCAGGTAGGCGTTGCCGGCGACGATGATGAACTTGGCGCGGACCTTGCCCTGCGGGGTGTGCACTACCGGGTTGGCGCCACGCTCGATACGCACGGCCGGGGTTTGCTCATAGATGATGCCGCCCAGCGACTCGACCGCCGCCGCCTCGCCCAGGGCCAGGTTCAGCGGGTGAATGTGACCACCGCTCATGTCCAGCATGCCACCCACGTAGTTGTCGCAGGCAACCACTTCGCGGATACGCTTCTGGTCCATCAGCTCCAGCTGGTTGTGGCCAAAGCGTTCCCACAGGCGTTTTTGCGACTCCAGGTGGCCCATCTGCTTGCTGGTGAGGGCCGCGAACACGCCGCCGTCCTTCAGGTCGCACTGGATGTTGTACTTGGCCACGCGCTCACGAATGATGCGCCCGCCTTCGAAGGCCATGTGGCCCAGCAGTTGCGCCTGCTTGGGGCCGACCGTGCGTTCGATCACGTCGATGTCACGGCTGTAGCTGTTGACGATCTGGCCACCGTTACGGCCCGACGCGCCGAAGCCGACCTTGGCCGCTTCGACGATGCTCACCTTGAAGCCGTTCTCCAACAGGAACAGGGCGCTGGACAGGCCGGTGTAGCCGGCACCGATGATGCACACATCGGTTTCCACCTCACCCTGCAGCGCCGGACGTGGCGGCACCGGGTTGGCCGAGGCGGCGTAGTAGGACTGGGGGTAGGGGGTGTTAGCCATGCTGCAGGAACCTCGTGTTTTATATTTTTAACGAATGTACCGATGCTATCAATAATAATAAACACCCGCTAGTCGTCCGTTGAAAATCCTTTACTCGGCCCTTGCCCGTGCACCTTTCTATAAAGAGTTTATGATTCAGTAGCTTAGCGCGAAAAAAAGTGTTGACAGGGTTTTTGGAATGAGTAGAATGCGCACCACACGACAGGCACATAGCTCAGTTGGTTAGAGCACCACCTTGACATGGTGGGGGTCGTTGGTTCGAGTCCAATTGTGCCTACCAAATCGAAGAAGGGGTGATCCGCAAGGGTCACCCCTTTTTTCATTGCGATTCTACCTGGCGCCAGGCGGCTGTGCTGGCGCTTGCGACGCGAGGCTGCCTCGCCCTGGGCGGCTCCCGAAAGTTTTTGATTTTTCTGAAAAAAACGCTTTACAGGTGTGTGTTTGATCTCTAATATGCGCACCACACGACAGGCACATAGCTCAGTTGGTTAGAGCACCACCTTGACATGGTGGGGGTCGTTGGTTCGAGTCCAATTGTGCCTACCAAATCCGAAAAGGGCGATCAGCAATGATCGCCCTTTTTGCTGTGCGCGCGAAGCAGGCTGTAACGTTTGGTCGCGCTTCGGGGCATTGCCCGGCGTGCTAGAATCCGCCCCTTCGAATCTGGAGGTACACGCGTGCGCAAACTGGCTGTGGTAATGGCAGTGCTCGCCCTGGCGGGCTGTGAGAACGAGGTCGAAGGCGTGCACAAGCAGGTGGCCGAACACCTGCACAACCCCAACACGGCCAAGTTCGGCAACGTGCGGATCGACACCCAGGGCACCATCTGCGGCCAGGTGCGCGGCAAGGATGATGCCGGGCAGTACGAGCCCTACCGCAGCTATGTGGCGATCAAGCGTGATGGCCAGTACGAGATCATTGTCGATGACAGCGGCAACAACCTGCGCATCCGCGAGATGTGCGGCGGCGCCGACCTGCAGCGCCGCGCCGAGGCCCTGGCTGGCCAGCCGGCCCCGCAGGGCTGGGACGTGGAAGTGATCCAGGGCGCCAACATGGGCGCGCTCAGCGACATGACCGCACGCCTGATCGAAAAGGGCATTCCGTCCTCGGTGGAGTACCGCAACGGCAAGCCGGTGGTGCTGATGGGGCCGTTCCCGACCCGTGAAGAAGCCGAAGCCCGCCAGGCCGAAGTCATGGCCAAGCTGGGCACCGATTCGGTGGTCATCCAGCACGGCGCAGCCCGCTGACTGCACAGCCTTGCACGGCCTCTGTAGGAGCGGCCTTGTGTCGCGATGGGCTGCGTAGCAGCCCCGCAGAGTCTGCCGTGACGGCGAACCCCTGGGGCTGCTACGCAGCCCATCGCGACACAAGGCCGCTCCTACACGGACCGCGGTGGCCCAAGTTTGGCTATGCTTGGCAGGAAGAAGCCGAACGGGGAGGGCCTCATGTCTACACTGGAGCGGGCCATTGCCGTGGCCGCCAGGGCGCATGAAGGGCAATACGACAAGGGTGGGGCAGCGTATATTCTCCACCCGCTACGCGTGATGATGCGGGTTTCCACACCTGAACAACGGATTGTCGCGGTGCTTCACGATGTGATCGAAGATACCCCGCTGACCCTTTCCGACCTGGCGCGCGAAGGTTTCGCGCTGAAAATCCTTGCCGCCTTGCTGGCGCTCAGCCGCCGCAAGGGCGAGGCTTACCAGGACTTCGTGGTGCGCCTGGGCGATGACCCGCTGGCGCGCACCGTCAAACTGGCCGACCTGGCCGACAACAGCGACCTTTCGCGCATTCCTTGCCCAGGCCCTGCCGACCTGGCGCGGTTGGCCCGTTACCGCGAGGCCAGTGCCTACCTGCAGGCGCTGGCCTGAGGGCGGCGGGCGCCTGTGCGGTCAATCTTCCTTGGGCACGGTCCAGAAAATCTGCACGCCGCCATCGTCGCGATGGGCGAGGGTGACGTTGTCGTTTTCGGCGATTTCCTCGAGCAAGGTTTCCCAGTCCTCGGGGGTTTCCTGTTCCAGGCGGAAGATCAGCGCCGCCCGGCTGCGCTGGGCGGTGGGGCTGTTGATGATCTTCTGGATGCGCATACCCAGTTGTGCGTAGCTGTCGGGGGTGGCGGAGGCAGTGTTGGACACAAGCGTTTCCTTGTTATTGCTGTATGTGCGTACAGTATTTGAGTGTAAGTTATTTCGCAACAGGTTGCCGATAGCTTAACGGGCCGGAACAGCGGTTTTTGTAAGAGCGGCCTTGTGTCGCGACGGGCTGCGCAGCAGCCCCCTTTCCCTGGCTTGGTAGAAATTGCCGGGGCTGCTGCGCAGCCCGTCGCGACACAAGGCCGCTCCTACAACCGGGCAGTTTCCGGCCCAAGCGTGGGAAAGGTATTCGGTTTTGCACAAGTTTTCGGGATAATCCTCCCGGCAGTTCGTTGACCTCCGACAGCCAAACGGATTTGACAAACCCCGGTACTGTTTCCATAGTTAGGTACCGCAAACGTTTGCTATCCGATAAAAACCACAAGATTCGGAGTCATCGTCCATGAAACTGCCGTTCCCCGGCCGTCTGTTGGCCCTCGCTGTCGTTACCTCGCTGTCCTTCGCCACGCCATTCTCCGCAGCCCACGCCGAAGACAAACCCAAGGTTGCCCTGGTGATGAAATCCCTGGCGAACGAGTTCTTCCGCACCATGGAAGACGGCGCCAAGGACTACCAGAAAGCCCACCCTGACGAATTCGAGCTGATCGCCAACGGCATCAAGAACGAGACCGACACCGGCGAACAGATCCGCATCGTCGAACAGATGGTCAATGCCGGCGCCAAGGCGCTGGTGATTGCCCCGGCCGATTCCAAGGCGCTGGTCTCCGCAGTGAAAAAAGCCATGGACAAGGGCGTGGTGGTAATCAACATCGACAACCGCCTGGACCCCAAGCTGCTCAAGAGCAAGGGCATCAGTGTACCGTTCGTTGGCCCCGACAACCGCAAGGGCGCGCGCCTGGTTGGCGACTACCTGGCCAACGAGAAGCTCAAGGCCGGCGACCAGGTCGGCATCATCGAAGGCGTGCCGACCACCACCAACGCCCAGCAGCGCACCGCCGGCTTCAAGGACGCGATGGACGCCGCGCAGATCAAGATCGTCTCGGTGCAGAGCGGCAATTGGGAAATCGACAAGGGCAACGCCGTCGCCGCCTCCATGCTCAATGAATACCCAGACCTGAAAGCCCTGCTGGCGGGCAACGACAGCATGGCCCTGGGCGCCGTGTCGGCGGTGCGCGCCGCTGGCAAGACCGGCCAGGTGCAGGTGGTGGGCTACGACAACATCAATGCCATCAAGCCCATGCTCAAGGATGGCCGTGTGCTCGCCACCCTCGACCAGGCGGCCAGCCAGCAGGCGGTGTACGGCATCCAGGCGGCGCTGAAAATGGTCAAGGGCGAGAAACCCGACGTGGATGCCGACAACGTCATCCAGACCCCGGTCCAACTCATCACCAAACCCTGATTGCTGGCAGGAGAAACGGCCATGCCTGCATCGGCCAACGAAGTGGTACTCGCCGCCAGCGGCCTGGGCAAGACCTACGCCCAGCCAGTGCTGGCCGAGGTCAGCCTGAGCCTGCGCGCCGGCGAAGTACTGGCCCTGACCGGCGAGAACGGCGCGGGCAAGAGCACGCTGTCCAAGCTCATCAGTGGCCTGGAAACCCCCACCAGCGGGCACATGAACTACCGCGGCCAGGCCTATGCGCCCGGCAGCCGCAGCGAGGCCGAGCGCCTCGGCGTGCGCATGGTCATGCAGGAGCTGAACCTGCTGCCCACCCTGACCGTGGCGGAAAACCTGTTCCTCGACAACCTGCCCAGCCGTTTCGGCTGGATCAGCCACAAACGCCTGCGCCAGCTGGCCACGGCCGCCATGGCCCAGGTCGGCCTCGACGCCATCGACCCGGATACCCCGGTGGGCGAGCTGGGCATCGGCCACCAGCAGATGGTCGAGATCGCCCGCAACCTGATCGGCGACTGCCATGTGCTGATCTTCGACGAACCCACCGCCATGCTCACCGCGCGTGAAGTGGAGCTGCTGTTCACCCAGATCGAGCGTTTGCGCCGGCGTGGCGTGGCCATCGTCTACATTTCCCACCGCCTCGAAGAGCTGCAGCGCGTGGCCCAGCGCATCGTCGTGCTGCGCGACGGCAGGCTGGTGTGTGACGAGCCGATCCAGCGCTACAGCAGCGCCGAACTGGTCAACCTGATGGTCGGCCGCGAACTGGGCGAGCACATCGACCTGGGCCGTCGGCAGATCGGTGCGCCGCTGCTCAGGGTCGACAAGCTCAGCCGCGCTGACAAGGTGCGTGAGGTGTCGTTCGAGGTCAGGGCAGGAGAGATCTTTGGCATCTCCGGCCTGATCGGCGCCGGCCGTACCGAGCTGTTGCGCCTGATCTACGGCGCCGACCGGGCCGACAGCGGCAGCATCGCGCTCGGCCAGCCACCGCAGGCGGTCACCATCGACTCGCCCAAGGCCGCCGTGCAGGCCGGTATCGCCCTGATCACCGAAGACCGTAAAGGCGAGGGCCTGCTGCTGACCCAGTCGATCAGCGCCAATATCGCCCTGGGCAACCTGGGCGCGGTGTCGCGCGCCGGAGTGCTCGATAGCCAGGCCGAGCAGGCCCTGGCCACCCGGCAGATCCAGGCCATGCGCATCCGCAGTGCCGGCCCGCAGCAGGTGGTCGGCGAGTTGTCCGGTGGCAACCAGCAGAAGGTGGTGATCGGCCGCTGGCTGGAGCGTGACTGCCAGGTGCTACTGTTCGATGAGCCTACCCGTGGCATCGACGTCGGTGCCAAGTTCGACATCTATGGCCTGTTGGCCGAACTGGCGCGCCAGGGCAAGGCCCTGGTGGTGGTGTCCAGCGACCTGCGCGAGCTGATGCTGATCTGCGACCGCATTGCCGTGCTCTCGGCCGGCCGCCTGATCGATACCTTCGAGCGCGACCATTGGAGCCAGGACCAGCTGCTGGCCGCCGCCTTTGCCGGTTATCAGAAACGTGACGCACTGCTGCACGATGCAGCCCCCAGGATGGACGCATGAAAACCACCCCGCTCGACAGCCAGGGCGCCGCACCGCTGCGCCGCAGTGGCACCTACTTTGGCCTGGGTACCTACCTGGGCCTGGCCGGCGCGTTGCTGGCCATGATCGTGCTGTTCTCGTTCCTCAGCAGCCACTTCTGGTCATACAACACCTTCAGCACCCTGGCCAACCAGATCCCCGACCTGATGGTGCTGGCGGTGGGCATGACCTTCGTGCTGATCATCGGCGGCATCGACCTGTCGGTGGGCTCGGTGCTGGCGCTGGCCGCCTCGACCGTCAGCGTGGCGATCCTCGGCTGGGGCTGGGGCATGTTGCCTGCGGCCCTGCTGGGCATGGCCGTGGCGGCGTTGGCCGGCAGCATCACCGGCGGCGTTACCGTGGCCTGGCGCATCCCGTCGTTCATCGTCTCGCTTGGCGTGCTGGAAATGGCCCGTGGCCTGGCCTACCAGTTCACCGACTCGCGCACCGCCTACATCGGCGATGCCTATGCCTGGTTCTCCAACCCCATCGCCTTTGGCATCTCGCCGGCGTTCATCATCGCCTTGCTGGTGATCGTGCTGGCCCAGCTGGTGCTGACGCGTACGGTGTTTGGCCGCTACCTGATCGGCATCGGCACCAACGAAGAGGCGGTGCGCCTGGCCGGTATCGATCCGCGCCCGTATAAGGTGCTGGTGTTCGCCCTGATGGGCCTGCTCGCCGGGCTGGCCGCGCTGTTCCAGATCTCGCGCCTGGAGGCGGCCGACCCCAACGCCGGCGCCGGCCTGGAGCTGCAGGTGATCGCCGCCGTGGTGATTGGCGGCACCAGCCTGATGGGCGGGCGTGGCTCGGTGATCAGTACCTTTTTCGGCGTGCTGATCATCTCCGTACTGGCCGCCGGCCTGGCGCAGATCGGCGCCAGCGAACCGACCAAACGCATCATCACCGGGGCGGTGATCGTCATCGCCGTGGTGCTCGACACTTACCGTAGCCGGCGCGCGGCCCGGCGGAACTGAAAACATGGCAACCATCAAAGACGTCGCGGCACTGGCGGGCATTTCCTACACCACCGTGTCCCATGTGCTGAACAAGACTCGCCCGGTCAGCGAGCAGGTGCGGTTGAAAGTCGAAGCCGCCATCGTTGAACTCGACTACGTGCCCAGCGCCGTGGCGCGTTCGTTGAAGGCGCGCAGCACCGCCACCATCGGCCTGCTGGTGCCCAACAGCGTCAACCCGTACTTTGCCGAACTGGCGCGGGGTATCGAGGATGCCTGTGAGCGCAACGGCTACTGCGTGATCCTGTGCAACTCCGATGACAACCCGCAAAAACAGCGCAGCTACCTGCGCGTGCTGCTGGAAAAACGCATCGACGGCCTGGTGGTGGCCTCGGTGGGCCAGGACAGCGACCTGCTGCAGAGCCTGGCCGGGGTGCGCACGCCGATGGTCATCGTCGACCGCGAACTGGAAGGCGTGGACGCCGACCTGGTGCGCATCGACCACGAACTGGGCGCCTACCTGGCCACCCGCCACCTGCTGGAGCTTGGCCACCGCGACATCGCCTACATCGGCGGCCCCGCCGAAACCGGGGTGTCCCAGCTGCGCCTGAGCGGCTTTCGGCGCGCCATGGCCGAGGCCGGCGCAACGGCCGCGGGCAACCGCGTGCTGCACTGCGACTTCACCAGCCTGGGCGGTTATGCGGCGGCGGCGCAGGTGCTGCAGGGCCAGCGGCCAACGGCGATTTTCGCCGGCAACGACATGATCGGTTTCGGCGTGCTGCGCGCTGCCGCCGAGCGCCAGCTCAACGTGCCTGCCGAGCTGTCGGTGATCGGTTTCGACGATATCGAGCTCAGCCGTTATGTGTATCCGCCGCTGACCACCGTCGGCCAGTCGATCCGCGAGCTGGGCGAAAGCGCCGCCTCGCTGTTGCTGGCGCGCATCGGTAGCCCTCGGCAGGGGGCGCCGGAGCAGCGCATCGTCACCCCGCGCCTGGTGCTGCGCGAGTCCACCGGGCCACGCCCGGACCTGTTCAATGATTACCGCTAACGCTAAGGAAATGTCATGAGTGCCAAGGTCGTGGTGGTCGGGAGCCTCAACATGGACCTGGTGGCCCGCGCCCAGCGCCTGCCCCGGGCCGGCGAAACGCTCCCCGGCGACAGTTTTTTCACCGTGCCCGGCGGCAAGGGCGCCAACCAGGCCGTGGCCGTGGCGCGCCTGGGCGGCAGCGTGGCGATGATCGGCAACGTGGGTGACGATGCCTACGGCCAGCAACTGCGCCAGGCCTTGTATGTCGAGGGCGTCGACTGCCGGGCGATCGAAACCTGCCCGGGCGTGTCCAGCGGTGTGGCGCTGATCACCGTGGATGCGGCCAGCCAGAACTGCATCGTCATCATCCCGGGGGGCAATGGCCTGCTGACACCGCAGTCGGTGCAACGCTTCGATGCGCTGCTGCAGGCGGCCGAGATCATCATCTGCCAGCTGGAAGTGCCGGCCGAGACCGTCGCCTGGACCCTGGCCAGGGGGCACGAGCTGGGCAAGCAGGTGATCCTCAACCCGGCGCCCGCCACCGGCCCGCTGCCCGCGGCCTGGTTCGCGCATATCGACTACCTCACCCCCAACGAAAGCGAGGCCGAAGCCCTGAGTGGCGTGGCGGTGACCGACCTGGACAGTGCCCGGCGCGCCGGCGAGCGCTTGCTGCAGCTGGGCGCGGGCAAGGTGATCATTACCCTGGGCGCGCAAGGTGCGCTGCTGGTCACCGCCCAGGGCCACCGGCACTTCCCTGCGCCGGTGGTGCAGCCGCTGGATACCACCGCTGCCGGTGACACTTTCATTGGCGGCTTTGCCGCCGGCCTGGTGCGCGGCCTGGAGGAGGGCGAAGCCATCGCCTTTGGCCAGCGCGCCGCAGCGTTGTCGGTTACCCGTGCCGGGGCCCAGCCGTCGATTCCCTACCTGGCGGAGCTTGCGCCATGAAGAAAACCCCGCTGCTGAACGTCGCCCTGTCACGCACCATTGCCGGCATGGGGCATGGCGACATCCTGGTGATTGGCGATGCCGGCTTGCCGGTACCGCCGGGTGTCGAACTGATCGACCTGGCCGTAACGCCAGGCCTGCCGGATTTCGCCAGTGTGCTGCGCGTGGTGCTGAGCGAGCTGCAGGTAGAGCGCCACGTGCTGGCCGAAGAAATGCAGAAAGTGGTGCCGCCGGCGCTGGTCGAGATCGAGCGGCTGAAAGGCAAGCTGGGCAAGCGTGAGTGGCTGAGCCATGAGGAGTTCAAGGTGCTGTCGCGCAGCGCCCGTGCGATGGTGCGTACCGGCGAGTGCCAGCCCTACAGCAACATCGCGCTGATTTCCGGCGTCACGTTCTAACCGTCAGGACACGCTGTTTTTTGTAGGAGCGGCCTTGGGTCGCGATGGGGCGCGAAGCGGCCCCGGCAATGTTGGTTGCGAAGCTGAAAAACTGGGGCCGCTTTGCGGCCCATCGCGACGCAAGGCCGCTCCTACAGACGTTCGCTTTGGCAACAGGAGTGCCAACCATGCTCAAACCCCTGCTACAAGGAATCGCTTTCATGGTCACCGCCGCCACCGTCCAGGCCGCCCCGATCGACCTGATCATCGACACCGACCCCGGCGCCGACGACGTGGTCGCGCTGTTCCTGGCCATGGCCTCGCCCGATGAACTGAAAATCCGCGCCATCACCACCGTGGCAGGCAACGTGCGCCTGGAAAAGACCGCGCGCAACGCCCGCCTGGCCTGCGAATGGGCTGGCCGCGACGACATCCCGGTGTACGCCGGTGCCGGCCGCCCGCTGGTGCGCAAGCCGATCTACGCCGCCGAGGTGCATGGCGAGGAAGGCCTCACCGGCGTCGAGGTCAAGGAGCCGAAAACACCCCTGGCCCAGGGCAATGCCGTGCAATACCTGGTCGACACCCTCAGCGCCGCCAAGCCGCACAGCATCACCATCGCCATGCTCGGCCCGCAGACCAACCTGGCCCTGGCGCTGGTCCAGCGCCCGGACATCGTCAAGGGCATCAAGCAGGTGGTGGTCATGGGCGGTGCCCATTTCAACGGCGGCAACATTACCCCGGCGGCGGAATTCAACCTGTACGCCGACCCGCATGCGGCCGAAGTGGTGCTGGCCAGCGGTGTGCAACTGACCTACCTGCCGCTGGATGTCACCCACAAGCTACTGACCAGTGACGCCCGCCTCAAGCAGCTGGCGGCAGTGAACAACCAGGCCAGCAAGCGCGTGGTGGACATCCTCAACGCCTACATCACCCACGACATGGACCTGTACGGCATGCCCGGCGGCCCGGTGCACGACGCCAGCGTCATCGCCTACCTGCTCAAGCCCGAGCTGTTCAGCGGCCGGCGTATCCACATGAGCATCGACAGCCGCGAAGGCCCTACCTTCGGCCAGACCATTGCCGACTGGTACGGCGTGCTCAAGCAGCCTGCCAATGTGCTGTGGGTGCAGGAGGGCGATGCCCAGGGCCTATTCGACCTGCTCAGCGCCCGTTTGGCCCGATTGGAATAGCCGCATGCGGCGCGTAGCGTTCGAACACCTGGTCGATGAAGCTGCGCGCCGCCTCGCTGCCGCGGTCGCGCACCAGCAGGTCGATGGCAATCAGTAGCAACTCTTCCGGTGTGCCGGGGCTGTACGCGCTCTGGCCTTCGGCCCATTTGACCTTGATATCGGCAACAATGCTGTGGCTGCTCATTAACGCTCTCGTTGGGGGCCCGGACGAAGGACGAACACTGACCCTGGTGTTCGATGGAGGCGGGGTGCGCTCCACTTCTTGCACTAAATCATGACTTTGCGTCATTGACCTTGCGACTTAAGCATATGGCAAATGCGGCGGCTTGTGCAAAATCCGGTCACGATTGCGTTTTCGCCTGTGCCGCTTGGTTGAGGCAAACTTGACCGGTTTTGCAACAAAAGAACAGTGGAACTGTCGGATCAGGCAGTTCCCGGACCGATTTAGGAGGCTTCATGTTCCGTACCCGTGCTTACCTGGCAACCCTGGCGGTGGCTGTAGTCCTGGCTGGTTGCAGCACTGGTGGCAATGCTGGCGGTGGCGCTACGCCGGCCGCGCCGGCTGGCAACGATGGCCGCTGCGACGCCAGCGGCGCCGATTTCACCATTGGCAAAGTGGCCAGCGCCGAACTGCTGGAGCAGGCGCGCAAGGCCAGTGGCTCGCAGATGGCGCGCATTCTCAAGCCGCACGATGTGGTCACCCTGGAGTACCGTTCCGAGCGCCTGAACCTGAATGTGGACGAGCAGGGCAAGGTGACCCGGGTCAACTGCGGCTGACCTGCTCGCCGCGGTCCGTTGTAGGAGCGGCCTTGTGTCGCGATGGGCCGCGCAGCGGCCCCGGCAATCTTTGCTGCAGGGCTGAGAATCTGGGGCCGCTGCGCGGCCCATCGCGACGCAAGGCCGCTCCTACAGGAAGCGAGCGGGGCTGGCCTGGCAAGCGGCCATAAAAAAACCCGCCACGAGGGCGGGTTTTTTTACAGCTATCCGAATTACTCCGGACGAACCTGTGCAGCCTGCATGCCCTTCTGGCCGCGCTCGGCGACGAAGGAAACAGTCTGGCCTTCTTTCAGGCTCTTGAAGCCGTCGGATTCGATGGCCTTGAAGTGAACGAACAGGTCGTCGCCGCCGCCTGCTGGGGTGATGAAGCCGTAGCCTTTCTCATCATTGAACCATTTGACGGTGCCTTGTTGGCGATTGGACATGGGTGAATCTCCAGAACATTTAGTTTTTTCAGTGGTGCAATGCGGCCGAGGCTACGGAGCACGGGACACATCATAGTCTAATTCTGCGCATCTAGCGCCTTTTACCTTCGCAGGATATTGATCCAGGGCAAAGATTGGCTCATCCGCTCTGGCTGCAAGGTTTCAGCTCTTCGGTGCGCAGGCTTGTTTCACCACGGTCTGCGCCTTCTGCATCAGCTTGGCATCAACACCATCCTTGCTGTCCAGGTCGGCGATTTCCGCGTCGGTGAAATTCTTTTTGATGGCTTGGGCACCGCAATCGCAGTGCTTTTTCGCGGTTGCGGCGTCAACGCCCTGGCCGCTGGCCACCTGGGTGCACTGGGTCATGTAGGCGGCCTCCTTCCCGGCTGGGAAGTTGCCGGCGTTCGCAGCCACGGGCAGCAGCAGGGCGCCAGCGGCCGCCAGGGCCAGAAGAGACGGAACTCGCATAACCAGTTACTCCTTGGGTTAAGGTCTCATCAAGAGTAGGTTGCTTCCCAAGGTCTGATAGGAATTTTTCCGTGTAAGTTCACCCAAACACTGTAATTTCCAAATATTTCTGCGTGGCCCACAAGCCGCGTGCTAGCATGCTCGGCTTGTGGTCACGCCGTTGCGCGCCCGCAGCTATCTTTTTTCTTTCCAGTCACTCTGGTTCGTCCCCGCAAGCCGAAAGGCTTCTGCCACTGTGAGGCAGGCTTCCTGTACAGGAAGGCAGGTCGGATCTTGTACTGGCTCATCCCAACCCACGTGACCTTTGGTAGGGGTCACCACTAGGAGAGGAGGCGCCATGCCCGTTATTACTCTTCCCGATGGCAGTCAACGTTCGTTCGATCATGCCGTATCCGTAGCCGAAGTCGCCGCTTCCATCGGCGCCGGCCTGGCCAAGGCCACCGTGGCCGGCAAGGTCGACGGCAAGCTGGTCGATGCCTGCGACCTGATCCACAACGACGCCACCCTGCAGATCATCACCCCTAAAGATGAAGAGGGACTGGAGATCATTCGCCACTCGTGCGCCCACCTGGTCGGCCACGCGGTGAAGCAGCTGTACCCGAGCGCCAAGATGGTCATCGGCCCGGTCATCGACGAAGGCTTCTACTACGACATCGCCTACGAGCGCCCCTTCACCCCTGAAGACATGGCCGCCATCGAAAAGCGCATGATGGAGCTGATCGACAAGGACTACGACGTGGTCAAGAAGATGACCCCGCGTGCCGAGGTCATCGACGTGTTCAAGGCCCGTGGCGAAGACTACAAGCTGCGCCTGGTCGAAGACATGCCGGACGAGCAGGCCATGGGCCTGTACTACCACGAAGAATACGTCGACATGTGCCGCGGCCCGCACGTGCCGAACACCCGCTTCCTCAAGGCGTTCAAGCTGACCAAGCTGTCCGGCGCCTACTGGCGCGGCGATGCCAAGAACGAGCAGCTGCAACGCGTGTACGGCACCGCCTGGGCCGACAAGAAGCAGCTGGCCGCGTACATCCAGCGCATCGAAGAAGCCGAAAAACGCGACCACCGCAAGATCGGCAAGCAGCTTGACCTGTTCCACCTGCAGGAAGAAGCCCCGGGCATGGTGTTCTGGCATGCCAACGGCTGGACCGTGTATCAGGTGCTCGAGCAGTACATGCGCCAGGTGCAACGCGCCAACGGCTACCAGGAAATCAAGACCCCGCAGGTGGTCGACCGCATTCTCTGGGAGCGTTCCGGCCACTGGTCCAACTACGCCGAGAACATGTTCACCACCTCGTCGGAAAGCCGTGACTACGCGGTAAAACCGATGAACTGCCCGTGCCACGTGCAGGTGTTCAACCAGGGCCTGAAGAGCTACCGCGACCTGCCGCTGCGCCTGGCCGAGTTCGGTGCCTGCCACCGTAACGAGCCGTCCGGCGCCCTGCACGGCATCATGCGCGTGCGTGGCTTCGTGCAGGACGACGCGCATATCTTCTGCACCGAAGAACAGGTGAAGAAGGAAGCCGCCGACTTCATCAAGCTGACCCTGGACGTGTACAAGGACTTCGGCTTCACCGACATCGCCATGAAGCTGTCGACCCGCCCCGCCAAGCGCGTCGGTTCCGAAGAGCTGTGGGACCGTGCCGAAGGTGCACTGGCCGATGCCCTGAACGAATCGGGCCTGGAGTGGGAATACCAGCCGGGCGAGGGCGCCTTCTACGGGCCGAAGATCGAGTTCACCCTGCGCGACTGCCTCGGCCGTAACTGGCAGTGCGGTACCCTGCAGTACGACCCGAACTTGCCCGAGCGCCTGGATGCCAGCTATATCGCCGAAGACAACAGCCGGGTGCGCCCGGTCATGCTGCACCGCGCCATCCTCGGTTCGTTCGAGCGCTTCATCGGCATGCTGATCGAGCACTACGCCGGTGTGTTCCCGGCCTGGCTGGCGCCAACCCAGGCGGTGATCATGAACATCACCGACAAACAGGCCGATTTCGCCCTCGAGGTGGAAAATACCCTGAACGGTAGCGGTTTCCGTGCCAAGTCGGACTTGAGAAATGAGAAGATCGGCTTTAAAATCCGCGAGCATACTTTGCTCAAGGTCCCGTACCTTTTGGTTATAGGGGATCGCGAAGTCGAAACGCAGACCGTCGCCGTACGCACCCGTGAAGGCAAAGACCTCGGCTCCATGCCGGTGGCTGAATTCACGCAGCTGCTCAACAGCGCTGTTGCCCAGCGCGGTCGCCTAGAATCGGAGTAATGACTATTAAGCGTGAAATGAGAAACGATAAACGAACTGCACCGAAAGCCCCGATCAACGAGAATATCTCGGCACGCGAGGTTCGGTTAATTGGCGCTGACGGCGAGCAGGTTGGCATCGTCTCGATTGATGAAGCGCTTCGTATCGCTGATGAAGCGAAGCTGGATCTGGTAGAAATTTCTGCCGACGCGCAGCCGCCCGTCTGCAAGGTGATGGACTACGGCAAGCACCTCTTCGAGAAGAAGAAGCAGGCCAACGAAGCCAAGAAGAACCAGAAGCAGATCCAGATTAAAGAAATCAAGTTTCGTCCAGGGACGGAAGAAGGGGATTACCAGGTAAAACTACGCAACCTGGTACGTTTCCTTACCGATGGGGACAAGGCCAAGATCTCTCTGAGATTCCGCGGCCGTGAGATGGCCCACCAGGAGCTGGGCATGGAGCTGTTGAAGCGGGTCGAAGCCGACCTCGCCGAATACGGCTCCGTTGAGCAGCATCCGAAGATGGAAGGACGCCAGCTTATGATGGTCATCGCCCCCAAAAAGAAGAAGTAATCTCCCGGGCACGGCAGGCCTGATGATTATTGTGTAATTTTATCGAATGCGGAGTTCCAACATGCCAAAAATGAAAACCAAGAGCGGTGCTGCGAAGCGCTTCCTGAAGACCGCTTCCGGCTTTAAGCACAAGCACGCTTTCAAGAGCCACATCCTGACCAAAATGTCGACCAAGCGTAAGCGTCAACTGCGCGGTGCCAGCCTGCTGCACCCGTCTGACGTGGCAAAAGTCGAGCGCATGCTGCGCGTACGTTAATTCTGGTTTAGATAGAGGAAGTTACTCATGGCTCGTGTTAAGCGTGGCGTCATCGCTCGTAAGCGTCACAAGAAAATTCTGAAACTGGCTAAAGGCTACTACGGTGCACGCTCGCGCGTATTCCGCGTTGCCAAGCAGGCGGTCATCAAGGCTGGTCAATATGCCTACCGTGACCGTCGTCAGAAGAAGCGTCAGTTCCGCGCACTGTGGATCGCTCGTATCAACGCCGGTGCCCGCACCAACGGTCTGTCCTACAGCCGTCTGATTGCTGGCCTGAAAAAGGCTTCGATCGAAATCGACCGTAAGGTTCTGGCCGATCTGGCAGTGAACGAAAAAGCGGCGTTTGCTGCGATTGTCGAGAAAGCTAAAGCCGTTCTGGCTTAAGTACCCGCGACAATCACCCGGCGGCGCTAGCGCCGTCGGGCATTGAACGTCATCGATAGGGGAAGAGCCTTCAAAGCTCTTCCCCTATTTTCGTATCTGGAGTCTGTACATGGAAAACCTGGATGCGCTGGTCTCCCAAGCCCTGGAAGCTGTGGAGCGCGCTGAAGACATCAATGCCCTGGAACAGATCCGGGTTAATTATCTCGGCAAGAAGGGCGAACTGACCCAGGTGATGAAGACCCTGGGCAACCTGCCAGCCGAAGAGCGGCCGAAAGTCGGCGCGCTGATCAACGACGCCAAAGAGCGCGTTACCGTGGTGCTCAATGCCCGCAAGGCGGCCTTCGAAGAAGCCGAGCTCAGCGCTCGCCTGGCGGCCGAATGCATTGACGTCACCCTGCCAGGCCGCGGCCAGGCCACCGGTGGCCTGCACCCGATCACCCGTACACTCGAGCGCATCGAGCAGTTCTTCACCCACATCGGCTACGGCATCGCCGAAGGCCCCGAGGTGGAAGACGACTACCACAACTTCGAAGCGCTCAACATCCCCGGCCACCACCCGGCGCGGGCGATGCACGACACCTTCTACTTCAATGCCAACATGCTGCTGCGCACCCACACCTCGCCGGTGCAGGTGCGCACCATGGAGTCCAGCCAGCCGCCGATCCGCATTGTCTGCCCGGGCCGCGTGTACCGTTGCGACTCGGATATCACCCACTCGCCGATGTTCCACCAGGTCGAAGGCCTGCTGATCGATCGCGACATCAACTTCGCCGACCTCAAGGGCACCATCGAAGAATTCCTGCGGGTGTTCTTCGAGAAAGAACTGGCGGTACGTTTCCGCCCATCGTTCTTCCCGTTCACCGAGCCGTCCGCCGAAGTCGACATCCAGTGCGTGATGTGTTCCGGCAAAGGCTGCCGCGTGTGCAAGCAAACCGGCTGGCTGGAAGTAATGGGTTGCGGAATGGTGCACCCGAACGTGCTGCGCATGTCCGGCATCGACCCTGAAGAATTCCAGGGCTTTGCCTTCGGCATGGGCGCCGAGCGCCTGGCCATGCTGCGCTATGGCGTCAACGATTTGCGTCTGTTCTTCGACAACGACCTGCGCTTCCTCGCGCAATTCCGCTAGGTCAATGCCCGACGCAACTTTCAGGAGAACAGCATGAAATTCAGTGAACAGTGGCTGCGCGGTTGGGTAAACCCGCAAGTCTCCCGTGATGAACTGGTCGCCCGCCTGTCCATGGCCGGCCTCGAAGTCGACAGCGTCACCCCCGCTGCCGGCCAGTTCAGCGGCATCGTCGTGGGCGAGATCCTCGCCACCGAGCAACACCCGGACGCCGACAAGCTGCGCGTGTGCCAGGTCAGCAACGGCCAGGAAACCTTCCAGGTGGTGTGCGGCGCCCCTAACGCCCGCCCAGGCATCAAGATCCCGTTCGCCATGATCGGCGCCGAACTGCCCGGCGACTTCAAGATCAAGAAGGCCAAGCTGCGCGGCGTCGAGTCCTTCGGCATGCTGTGCTCGGCTGCCGAGCTGCAGATCAGCGAAGAGAACGACGGCCTGCTGGAACTGGCCGTCGACGCCCCGGTCGGTGAAGACATTCGCCAGTACCTGAGCCTGGACGACGCCAGCATCGAGATCGGCCTGACCCCGAACCGCGGTGACTGCCTGTCCATCGCCGGCCTGGCCCGCGACGTCAGCGCCCTGTACGACACCCCGGTCACCCGCCCGGCGGTGCCAGCCGTAGCGGCTGCCCACGACGAAGTGCGCCCGGTCGAAATCAGCGCCCCGGCGGCCTGCCCACGCTACCTGGGCCGCGTCATCCGCAACGTCGACCTGAGCAAGCCGACCCCGCTGTGGATGGTCGAGCGCCTGCGCCGCAGCGACGTGCGCAGCATCGACGCTGCCGTCGACATCACCAACTACGTGATGCTCGAACTCGGCCAGCCGATGCACGCCTTCGACCTGGCAGAAATCAACGGCGGCATCCGCGTACGCATGGCCGAAGAAGGCGAGAAGCTGGTCCTGCTCGACGGCCAGGAAGTGGCCCTGCGCGCCGACACCCTGGTCATCGCCGACCATACCCGCGCCCTGGCCATCGCCGGCGTCATGGGTGGCGAGCACAGCGGTGTGAACACCGAAAAAACCCGCGACCTGTTCCTGGAAAGCGCCTTCTTCGAGCCGATTTCCGTCGCCGGTAAAGCCCGTTCCTACGGCCTGCACACCGATGCCTCGCACCGCTACGAGCGCGGCGTCGACTCGCAGCTGGCCCGCGAAGCCATGGAGCGCGCCACCCAGCTGCTGCTCGACATCGTCGGCGGCGAAGCCGGCCCGGTGGTCGAAGCCGTCAGCGAACAGCACCTGCCGCAAGTCGCCCCGGTGACCCTGCGCGCCGAACGTATCACCCAGATGCTCGGCATGGAAATGGACCCAGCCCAGGTCGAGCAACTGCTCAACGCCCTGGAACTGACCACGACTCGTAACGGGGAAGGGCAGTGGACCGTCAACGTCCCAAGCCACCGCTTCGACATCAGCCTGGAAGTGGACCTGATCGAAGAGCTGGCCCGCCTGTACGGCTACAACAACCTGCCGGTGCGCTACCCGCAAGCCCGCCTGGCGCCGCAAGGCAAGCCAGAAACCCGCGGTGACCTGCCGACCCTGCGCCGCCTGCTGGTTGCCCGCGGCTACCAGGAAGCCATCACCTACAGCTTCATCGACCCGAAACTGTTCGAACTGTTCAGCCCGGGCGTAGAGCCGCTGCTGCTGGCCAACCCGATCTCCAGCGACATGGCCGCCATGCGCGCCTCGCTGTGGCCGGGCCTGGTCAAGGCACTGCAGCACAACCTGAACCGCCAGCAAGACCGCGTGCGCCTGTTCGAAAGCGGCCTGCGCTTCGTCGGCCAGCTCGGCGACCTGCAGCAGCAACCGATGATCGCCGGCGTGGTCACCGGCAGCCGCCTGCCGGAAGGCTGGGCCAACGGCCGCGACGGCGTCGACTTCTTCGACGTGAAGGCCGACGTGGAAGCCCTGCTGGGCTACTCCGGCGCGCTGGGCGACTTCACCTTCAGCGCCGGCAAGCACCCCGCCCTGCACCCGGGCCAGACCGCCGCCATCGAGCGTGACGGCAAGCTGGTCGGCTACCTCGGCGCCATCCACCCAGAGCTGGCCAAGGCCCTGGGCCTGGACCGCCCGGTGTTCCTCTTCGAGCTGGTGCTGGGTGACGTGGTCGAAGGCCGCCTGCCGAAGTTCAGCGAGCTGTCCAAGTTCCCGGAAACCCGTCGTGACCTGGCTTTGATCGCAGGACGTGATGTAGCTTCTAGCGCGGTGCTTGAAGTAATTCGTGACAATGCAGGCGAATGGCTCACAGACCTCAGGCTGTTTGATGTCTACCAGGGTAAAGGCATTGATCCTGATAGAAAAAGCCTGGCCGTCGGCTTGACCTGGCAGCATCCATCGCGCACTCTTAACGACGATGAGGTGAACGCCGCACTGCAAAACATCCTCACCTCGCTCGAACAAAGGTTGAACACCACGTTAAGGAAATAACGGCATGGGTGCTCTGACGAAAGCTGAGATGGCCGAAAGGCTGTACGAGGAGCTAGGGCTTAACAAGCGTGAGGCCAAGGAGCTGGTCGAGCTGTTTTTCGAAGAAATTCGGCACGCACTTGAAGAGAACGAGCAGGTCAAGCTGTCCGGTTTCGGCAACTTCGACCTTCGCGACAAACGCCAGCGGCCGGGCCGCAACCCCAAGACTGGGGAAGAAATCCCGATCACTGCACGGCGCGTCGTCACCTTTCGTCCAGGGCAGAAGTTGAAGGCCCGGGTTGAGGCCTATGCTGGAACCAAGCCATAACGACGAACTGCCCCCCATACCGGGCAAAAGGTACTTCACCATTGGTGAGGTGAGTGAGCTTTGTGCGGTAAAACCGCACGTGCTGCGGTATTGGGAGCAGGAGTTCGACCAGCTCAATCCCGTGAAGCGGCGGGGGAACCGGCGGTATTATCAGCGCCAGGACGTGCTGATGATTCGCCAGATTCGTGCGCTGCTTTATGACCAGGGCTTCACCATTGGTGGGGCGCGGTTGAGGCTCTCCAGTGAGGAGGCCAAGGATGAGTCAAGCCAGTACAAGCAGCTGATTCGGCAGATGATTGTCGAGTTGGAGGATGTGTTGGTGGTGTTGAAGAAGTGACCTGATTGGCGATGAGTGAAAATTTTTTGAGAAAAAGCTTTCATTTATCAGGAGGTTAGGGTAAATTCTTCATCGTTCTCAGAGGTTGTGAGAATGTAGTCGGGGCGTAGCGCAGCCCGGTAGCGCACTTGCATGGGGTGCAAGGGGTCGAGTGTTCGAATCACTCCGTCCCGACCAAAAATCCCTAAAAATCCAGTCACTTAGTGGTGGCTGGATTTTTTATGCTTGATGGTTTTCGTTCTCGATGCGAGGGTGGTCGTTTTTTAGTTGCCAAATGGTTGCCAATTGAGATTCACTGGCCTGAAGTGTGGAGAAATCTGAATCTCGCTTTTTACCGTTGCGTCAATGCTACGCCTATGAGGGTGGCCAATGCCTTCCAACATTGCATTGAGCTGTGTATTGAGGTGCTGGGGCACCATAAGGCGCTTGCTCGGACAATTGTGAGGCAATCATGGAATTTCGGCTATTGGAACGAAACCCTGGGCATCTGATTGCTGCCTTTTTTAGCTTGCTAGAGGGCGACTGCTGCGCATGAGCAGTGCAGCATTTGAACATCCTGAGGTGTTCGCCACTAATTGCTGCGTGCCAAGGGGGACTCTTGAAGAAGAGGTGGTCTATGGGCGGAGCTCGAAGGTAAGCGCCTGAGCAACCATGAGTTTTGAATTTGAAGCGACCTGCACGACGTGCGCGTGCCAGAGGTTTGCATTGAGAACACTCCAGCTGTGACCAATATTGCCGAGCTTTACGCGACCCCTCTACCTTCCACACGTACGGGGCCGCTCTACAACGCCTTTTCATATCCGACAAAGATATCGCCAGAGGCTATCGCAGTCTACATCGCTGTTCATACCGAGCCCGGCGCAACGGTGCTGGATGCTTTCGCAGGTAGCGGAACTACAGGGCTTGCTACCTTGCTTTGCGACAAGCCAACTCCAGAGATGGAAAAAATGGCAAACGCGCTGGGTGTAGTTCCGAAGTGGGGCCCGCGTACGGCGCATTTATTCGAGATTGGTACGCTGGGTTCCTTCGTTTCGGAAACGCTTTGCCATCCTCCTGCCTCAGATGAGTTTCGGGCAGTTGTAGATGAGTTTTGCAGGCAAGCTGAGGCCCGAATTGGGTGGCTCTATGAGACGCATGATGCTTCCGGCCGGCCGGGCGTGCTTCGACATACCATATGGTCAGATGTTCTCATCTGCCCCTACTGTAAGGCGCAGATTTCTCTTTGGGATGCCAGCGTTAAGACGAACCCGCTGGTCATGGCAGACTCGTTCCACTGCGAGGCTTGCCGCAGCCAGGTTGCTATAGACGCCTGCGAGCGAGCTACTGAGACGGTCACGGATGCATTTGGGTACAAGTCCCTCACAAAGAAGCGGGTATTAGTGCGGGTCCATGGCCGTACTGGCACATCGAAGTGGCAGCGGCCGCCCGCCGACGAGGATTACAAGCTTTTAGCAGCAGTATCCAAGACGAAACCGCCCTCATCTGCGCCGCTTGCGGACATTGAGTGGGGAGAGCTGCGTCGCGCAGGCTACCACCTCGGTATTGAAAAGCTCCATCACTTCTACACGAAGCGTAACTTCATTGTAATGGCGACGTTGATGGAACTCGCTTCGGAGTTCCCTGCTGAGATGCAGGCTCCGCTGCGCCTCTTGATTCTGAGCTATAACGCCAGCCACTCGACCCTAATGACTCGAGTGGTACTAAAAAAAGGTCAAAATGATTTTGTCCTGACAGGTGCGCAGAGCGGCGTTCTCTATATCAGTGGCTTACCCGTCGAAAAGAACATCCTGGAAGGGTTGCGAAGAAAGTCGAAAGCTTTTGTCGATTCCTTCCATATGCTGCATGGGAGCCGAAGCAATATCGTGGTTCACAATAGCAGTAGTGAAAGAATTGCGCTTAAAGCGGGCTCGGTAGACTATATCTTCACCGACCCGCCCTTCGGCGATTACATTCCCTACGCCGAACTAAACCAAATCAACGAGCTGTGGCTTGGGCGCACAACTGATCGCTCGCAGGAAGTAATTGTGAGTCCATCGCAATCGAAGGGTGTAGCTGAATACGGCGCAATGATGGGGGGCGTATTCAAGGAAATGGCGCGAGTGTTGAAAGCCGACGGTAAGGCTACGGTCGTTTTTCATTCGGCGCACTCAAAGATCTGGCGAGCGTTGGTGCAGTCATACGCTACCGCTGGTTTCACCGTTGAGGCGACCAGTGTCTTAGATAAGATCCAGGCGAGTTTCAAGCAAGTGGTTTCCTCGGTGTCGGTAAAAGGCGATCCATTGCTCCTTCTTTCAAAGCGAGAGGCGGAGCGATCCACTTCGATTCCCTGTTCGAAGATTGCCGAAGAGGTGATCCGTAGCGCTCGCAGCGGCGGAAAGGTTGATCCCCAACGTCTCTACTCGCAATTTATCGGCAGATGTCTCGAGCTCGGGCGCGATGTGGATATTGACGCAAAGACGTTTTATGCGCTAGCTAAGGTTCGGGCGGACTCTGAGGAGGCCTTTCCGTCGTCATGAAGGAAGCGCATAAGCATTCTCTCGAGCTGGACCTAACTGCAAGCGCGGAACTGCGCAAAAGACTTGGTCAGTATTTTACAGGGCTTGGTCTTGGACGGGTACTGGCCTCCCTTGCTCAAGTGGACCGGGCGAAAACTATAATAGATCCAATGGTCGGCTCTGGCGACCTGCTCGCTTCGTGCCTCGATATCGGCGCGAAGCCTGAAGTCTTGGCAGGCATTGAGATTGATGCGACTGCTCATAGTGTATGCCTCCGCCGTTTGCCAAGCGCCGATATCCTGCTTGGCAACGCTTTCGATCCAGATGTCCTGTCTCGCTTGCCAGCAAAAGCGTGGGATGTCGTCATTGCTAATCCTCCTTATGTTCGATATCAGTCGTTCTCAGATAAGTCGGAAGCGGCGCATGCATTGCCTAATGCGGAGCAGATTCGCTCGGGATTACTAAAGGCTATTCAGATTCTTCCCTCGCTCGAGGCTGAGGATAAGCGACTCTTTTCGCACCTCGTCGAGGGATACTCGGGGTTGTCGGACCTTGCTGTGCCCTCATGGATCCTTTGCGCAGGACTTGTCAAGCCTGGCGGCAGGCTCGCCTTGGTCGTTCCCGAGTCCTGGCTTAGCCGAGACTATGCCATAATCGTCCACTACCTGCTTTTTCGTTGGTTCGAGATCGAGTTTGTCGTAGAGGACGAACATGCAGCCTGGTTCGGGGATGCTCAGGTTAAGACGACTCTTATTGTGGCAAGGCGAGTAAAGCGCAGAGCGATAGCGCTCTCTCAGCCTGAGGGTGCTGCTTACTGCCATATTGCGATATCCGCAGCAGCTGCTACTCCCGAAAGCCCAATCGGCAGAATTGCTTTGCCGGGGCAAAGCGTCGAGGAGATCTTCGCCACACAGGCTCAGTCTTGGTTGCGCAACGCGTCTTCCCACTCGACTGGGCTCGTTCGGGCGCACCCCGTCTACTTGGCGCGCGGACACGCTAATGTCATTGCTTGTGCGTCGCGCCAGAAATGGTTCGCGGCAATGGGTGAAGAGCCTGTAGAGAAGGGTGATGGTGTATTTATTCCGCATTCGATCCACGAATGGCTTTCTCGCCAATGCATCGCGCCAGCTTTCAAGACTTTCGAATCCCAAGGGGTTGCAATTGGTCAGGGATTGCGGACTGGGGCTAATGGCTTCTTCTACGCTGATGGCGAGCGGCAAGGGAACATGGTTCGGCTAACTTTCTCGGGGCCGCTGGCAGGGCACGTAGCCAATGTATCGCTCGAAATCGCAAGGCCAGTTCTAAGGCGTCAGGCAGAATTGCCGGCAGGTTTCGTCGTCTCGCCTGAGATCACGACAGGTTGGGTGTTGGATCTGCGTCGACACGCTCTCCCAGAAGACAGAGGGGCAGGTGACTTACTCTCGCCGCCGTATGAGGAAATGCCCACCGAGTTAGCAGACGTGGTTCGAGCCGCGGGGTTGGTAAATTTTGGTACCGATACGAAACAGCAAAAAGTGTGGGAGCTAACGGCGGTCGCGCCCAACATTAGGTCTGCCGCTCATGGTACACCGGCCCGGCACTGGTACATGCTGCCGAGTTTCGCTCCACGACATAGGGCTGACGTCATCTTGGCGCGCGTCAACTCGGCAACTCCTACTGCCTACCTGAACCGAGAACGCGCCTGCCTGATTGATGCGAATTTTTCGACTATGTGGACGCTACCCGCAACCAATTGGAATGCGCTAGGCCTGTTCGCCTTCATGAATAGCGCATGGTCGCAAGCCATAATCGAGTGCTCTGGGGCTGTGATGGGCGGGGGGGCACTTAAGGTAGAGGCTACCCATTTGCGCCGGCTCCCTGTCCCTGTGTTTACCGAACAGCAGTTGCGGCTACTTGGCGAGCTGGGCGAGCAGCTCACTGCAGCGGTAGTGGAGAGGGCAGAGGAAACAATTAACCAGATTGATGTTGTCGTCGCCGATGCTCTCGGTAGCGACAAAGTAAACATATCAAGTCTTAGAGACATTGCACGTGCGGGACAAGCACAGCGGACAAAACACAAGGGAAGAAAGGGGAAGAAGCATGGGGGCAACTTATGTCGAGGTGCAAGGCCAAGCATTCCTGAAGGAAGCGGTTTCCCTCATTAATCAGGGCAAGGCGGAGGACACACTGCGCCATGCGCTCTCAGCCAAGTTGCCACTGATGTTTCCCGAGCAACCGTGGTGGATCAGGTCCCACGTAACGGGCACAGAGGCGTTGGCTAAGTTCCACGAAAAAGGTAAGAGCCGGCATGGTTTCGTGGACGTGCTGGTAGGATCCACGGTAATTGAATATGAACGCAATTTACAGGTGATCGGCACCTTCGCCCATGGTATGCACCAAGTCAAACAGTACTGCGCAGCCCAGTTGAATGCTGGCGCTCGCGCCGACTTGCTGTTGGGTGTGCTGTCCGATACTGTGCGGTGGCACGCGTTCTGTGTCTCCAATGTCAAGGAACTCTCTACTGTTTCTGGCGCAACTAGCTATGGCCCTGAACACATTGGGCTTACGGAGTTGGATTCTTGCGACTTGTCAGCAGCAAGCGAAGCTGACAGCAAGCGGCTAGGAGAGTTTCTAACCAAATATTTAGGACGCGAAGGAGGTCGGACACTGGCGGCCGATATGCTATCGGCCGACTTGGGCTTTGGCAGTTCTTTCTGCAGCTCGCATCTCGATCCCATCAAGAAGCTCGCTGAAGCTGCGTTTGCGGCAGATCCGACCTACGCGAAACTGATCACGAAGCTTTGGGCAGATTTCGTTTCCTATCTCGGAGGCGAGTCAGCAGCTGGGAAATTTGACATGGAGTCTTATGTTGGCGAGCTCTACATTCTCACCCTTGCTAAGCTCATTTGCGCAAATGTCCTGACTGAAAGCGGTCTTGTCAGCGAGGATGCCGAGTTAAGAGCCATTCTTGATGGAGCATTCTTCAAGGCGAGAGGACTACCCAATCTCGTTGAGTACGACTACTTTGGCTGGCTCAATGACAGCCCCTATGTCCATGATTTGGTTAAGGTGGCTCGAGAAATCCAGGACGACATTCGCGCCTACGACTTCGAAACTTCTCCCGCTGAAGACCTGTTTGGAGCTTTAATGGCGCAGTTGGCGGCTCGGTCGCAACGTATCCTCTTGGGCCAGGAGTGGACTCCGTCATGGCTCGCAGCAAAGCTGGTAGGCGTCGCGATGTCCATGCTTCCGGTAGACGAGCAGCCCCGTTTTTTAGATATGTGCTGCGGTTCGGGTGCGATGGTTGTCGAAACGGTTAAGTGCGCTCAAACGCGATTGCTGGCTGCCGGACGCTCTCCCGGTGATGCAGTAGCGTTGAACGAGCTCTCGAGTTCGATCACTGCTTTCGATATCGATCCCCTGGCGGTGATGCTTGCGAAAGTTGGTTGGGTATTAGCAAGCAAGAAATGGTTGGTCGCGGGCCATGAAGTACAGATCCCTGTTTACCATGCAGACTCGCTCTTCGCGAACACCCCTGTCACGAAAGTTTTCGGCACAGCGGGCGAAGAGCATAGGGAGTTGCTCTTGGACACCGAGCAGGTAGATTTACCCCAGTTTCTAATCAAGTCAGGTAGTCAATCACTCTTCGATGCGTTGCTGTCGCGTGGCTACGCAATGGCGATGAGCAGCGCCAGCTATCCGCAAACAGTATTAACCGGTGACGACATCACCTTTATGGTAGATGCAGTCGTTGCTGAAAGCGGTGCAACGCTTACCGCGGAAGAGAGGATGGCTGTAATTCAATTTAGCTCTGCCCTGCTGAGTGCACTCGAAAAACTGCAACGAGCAGGCCGCAATGGAATTTGGGCGTTCGTGCTAAGAAACAGCTTTCGGCCTGCGCTAGTTGCCGGGCGCTTTAACGGTATGGTAACGAATCCACCGTGGCTTGCCCTCAGCAAGATCGGCAGCAATCCCTACCGAGATGCGCTGAAATCCAAAGCTGCCACATACGGAATCAAAGCTCCGGGGGCGTCACACCTCCATGTCGAAATAGCCACTATATTTCTGCTCCATGCGATTGATCGTTACTTGGCATCGGGAGCCATAGTTGCCTGTGTTCTTCCAAATACCGTTTTGAATGGCTCTCACCATGAGCCATTTAGAAGAGGTGGGTATTTATCTGCGTCGCGGTCCGTCCCATTTTCACCACAAGAAATTTGGAAAATCGAATCGCAAACCTTTAAAAACGAAGCAATTGTCTTGCTTGGGAGAAAGGTTCTTCCGGCGAAGCCAATCAACTCCTTTGTAGGACGGACTATTGGCAGATTGGTGGAAGTGCCTTCGACTTACCATGTTGTCAGTTCTGGCGGCAAGACTGCGTGGTCAACAAAACCTCCGGCCGCTACTGCGGCAATGGTCGCTACAGACATTTCCGTTGGGCGGCTATTCCGTCAGGGGGCGGACGTGATGCCCCGGGGAGTCGTATTCCATGCCGCGACGAAGAGTGGCACAGGATGGAATTTAAGGCCGATCCCAGCCGGCTCAGGTCTTTACTTTCTTCGCTCTGAAGGCAAAGTTCTCAAGAACTTCAAGCTAACGGCGAATGGTGTCAGTGACCAAGTCATGTTCGATGTATTGCTTTCTAAGCATTTGGCGCCCTACGAATTGGCCGCAGGATCCAAAGGCCTATTGCCGTTCAAATATGGCGCGAGCGGGTGGGAGTCCCGGACAGGTCCAGCAATTGCGGCGCTTGGCGCAGCCACTAAGGAAGCTATCGATGCCTCACTTGCTGCAGTATCGGAAACTGAGATGCAGTTCTTCACTCGGGTAGAGACGGACCGAAAAAAATTGACCAGCCAAGGCTGGAGTAGTGATGAATGGCTGGTGTTCGCTTCCGCTGGCGGCAAACTGCCTTGTGCCGCATATGTGCGCGGCGACCAGATTCCATGCAAGAAGACTGTGATCGACCAAACACTTTATTGGGGCAGGGTGGGGAGCGAGGATGAGGCAATCTATATCACCGCCCTGATCAACAGTCCCGCAGTCATCGATGTGATCCAGGCTCACCAGCCGCGTGGATCATTCGGGGAGCGCCATATCCACAAGCTAGCCTTCAATCGGATTCCTACTTATGTCCCTAGCAATCCGAAACACATGGCACTAATTGACGCTGCGAAAGCTTTGTTGTCGCAGTGGGCTGACCGCCGAGCGTCGATGGATCTTCAGCCATTTCTAAGCGCAGAGAAGCACTTGATCACCCGCCGCAAGAAGATCCGAGTCGCGCTGGAGGCTTTACCTGCATGGGAAGGCTATGTGAACGCGGCCGTAGCCATATATGCTAAATAACTTGATGTGAAATACTGCCTGCAATGGCCGACCCAGGACCTCTAGATTTGGATGCTACAAGACGTTGGGGGCCTGATTTTTATCCGTTGGTATGAAATCGCTCTTGGCTTCGTGGACACCTCCAAGCCTTTTAAGGAGGCCCAAAAGGAGGCGCCATAAGTCGTCAGCGTTATGCCAGAGAACTCAAGAGCTAGGAGAAATCTGTAGGTGAAATCGTGTCGGTCGCTTGATGCACACAGAGGGGCTGTGTTCGCAAATGGATATCGCCGTCGTCCTGGGTTTCACGGCGGAAAGACAACAGTGCCATCTCTCTACCACCGGTCCCGGCAGTTCAAGGTCAGTGAGCCGAATAATGTCTGGATGACCGATATCACCTACGTTCGCACCTATGAAGGGTGACTGTGCCTGGCGGTAGTACTGGATCTGTTCTCTTGCCAAGTCATCGGTTGGTCAATGAAGCCCAGGATGACCAGCGAATTGGCCATCGACGCCATACTGATGTCAGTATTTGCCGGCTTTGGAAGTCCCGTAAGCCGATCGGATTGGATTAAAAGGGGCGGATTTCTGCAGCCGTTCAAGTTATGGTTTTTTTAAGGACAGACCATGGCCACTCACAGCGCGAATCATACCCAAAAACACCTAGCTGTACTGATTGACGCCGACAACGCCCCAGCCGCCATCGTTGAAGGTTTGTTCGAAGAGATTGCCAAATACGGCGTGGCCAGCGTCAAGCGTATCTATGGAGACTGGACCGGCCCCCAACTAGGTGGCTGGAAAAAGGTCCTCCTCGACTACTCCATCCAGCCCATCCAGCAATTCGCCTACACAAAAGGCAAGAACGCAACCGACAGCTCGTTGATCATCGATGCGATGGACCTGCTCTACACCCGACGTTTCGATGGTTTCTGCCTGGTTTCGAGCGACAGCGACTTCACCCGCCTAGCTTCGCGCCTGCGTGAGGAAGGCCTGACCGTTTATGGGTTTGGTGAAGAGAAGACGCCGAAGCCATTCGTGGCCGCCTGCGACAAGTTTGTCTACACCGAGCTGTTGCGCGAGGAGGTGTTGCCGCCTGTTTGCGAGCAAGTGGCAGGTGACGCTGACGCCGCTTCCGGCGCCGGCAAGCCGAACAAAGACGTAGTTGCTCGCAAAAAGCCGAAAGTCCCGGTTGGCTTCATCAACAAGATTCTGGACGACCTTGCTGACGAGGAGGGCTGGGCGAGCTTGGGGATGCTGGGCGCAAACATAACAAAGCTCCGACCGGAGTTCGATCCGCGCACCCATGGTTTCAAGAAGCTGAGCGATTTGATCAAGGGGCATCCACATGCGTTCGAGCTGCAGGCACGGCACCTTTCAGGTGGTGCGAGTGCGCTTTACGTTCGCCACAAAACCGCCCGCTAGGTGCGACCTGCATCGAGCCGTTTGCGTTGTATCCGCCGAAGACTTGCCCAGTGCCACCTGGAGGCACAGGGCTGGCTGATCCTGCTGGCCCCGTGGCCGCAGCCCACCATGGTAGTCTCGGCCATTTCTTGTCGAATGTGTGATTTCTCCCGCTTGACCTTCGTCAAGAACACTACCCCTAAGCCGTCGTCTGGGGATTGATACAGGGCCCTCCATGCAAACGCTGTTGAACGAGATTCTCGAAGAAGTACGTCCCTTGATCGGCAAGGGCAAAGTGGCTGACTACATCCCTGCGCTGGCCGACGTGCCGGCGAACCAGTTGGGCATCGCCGTCTACGGCAACGATGGCAGTTATCACTGCGCAGGCGACGCCCTAGTGCCGTTTTCGGTGCAGAGTATTTCCAAGGTGTTCAGCCTGGTTCAGGCCATTGGCCACTCGGGCGAGGCCATTTGGGAGCGGCTTGGCCATGAGCCCTCCGGCCAGCCGTTCAACTCGCTGGTGCAGCTGGAGTTCGAACGCGGGCGCCCGCGCAATCCGTTCATCAACGCGGGTGCGTTGGTGATCTGCGATATCAACCAGTCGCGTTTTGCAGCACCTACCTTGTCGATGCGCGATTTCGTGCGGCGGCTGTCGGGCAACCCGCATATCACGATCGATGCGCGTGTCGCCGATTCGGAGTACCAATTCCGCGCGCGTAACGCGGCCATGGCGTACCTGATGCAGTCGTTCGGCAACTTCCATAACGAAGTCGAAACGGTACTGCGGAGCTATTTCAGCTACTGCGCGCTGCAAATGAACTGCCTCGACTTGGCCCGGGCGTTCTGTTTCCTGGCTAACGATGGTTTCTGCAAGCACAGCGGCTCGCAAATTCTCACCCCGCGCCAGACCCAGCAGGTGAACTCGATCATGGCCACCAGCGGGCTGTATGACGAGGCGGGCAATTTCGCCTACCGTGTGGGGCTGCCGGGCAAGAGTGGTGTGGGCGGTGGCATCGTGGCGATCGTGCCGGGGCAGTTCACTGTGTGCGTGTGGTCACCTGAGCTGAACGCTGCGGGCAACTCTCTGGCCGGGATGGCGGCGCTTGAGCTGTTGAGTTCGCGGATCGGATGGTCGGTGTTCTGATCAGCAGCATTGCTGACTAGCCATGTGGCAGGGCTTGCGAATTGCCTTCAAGTCTGTGTTTCGCTCCAGATCTTGAAGGCAATTCAGTGAGTGATGTTCAGCGCATCATGCCCAGCTCGGCATCATCCATCAGCGCCTTGGCTAACGCGCTCAGGTAGTGCGAGGCCCATATCAGCTGAGGCTTGTTTTCCATCAAGCCGTCCAGGGTCAGGTCCCGAGCGTAGCCCATCAATTCCGAGGCCTGTTCGCGGGCGCTCTGGCAGGGGATGCCGGCTTCGATGCGGAAGAGGGGATGGGTCTGGTTTGCACCTTGGTAGAAGGTGGTCTGGCCGACGGTGCATTTGGTTTCTTCAGTGGGCATTGTTCAATCTCCCCGAAAATCTTTAGTGCCTGCGCTGGCCCTATCGCCGGCAATAAGGCAGCCCAGGCGACACATCGTTAAGGCCTTAGTGCAAGGTCCGTGGCTCAGAAGGCATTTGCACCTGGATCAGCGCTTGCTCAAGCAGGGCTCGCAGCGTCTCCAACTCATGCATCGAGGCCATCATGAGAATTGACGCCGATGACTTGGGATGCAGCAGCATTGCCTGATGTACGACAGTCGATGCGCACAATGCGTAGTCCGTTGCCTGGATCAGGGTGTCTTCAAGGGATTGGTGGGTGTGGGGCGGATCGGGGACGATCTTGAGCATGATGGACTCCAACGTAGTAGATGGAGCTGCCTCGTCCTTGCTGTCAAACAAGAGGGTGGCAGCTGTACGCGGGTTGACAGACCGAGACGTTGGCACTCGGCGCACCAGAGGTGCCCGCACGTACAGCCGCCATGAAAGCGTGCACATGAGGACAACGTCAGCAGTCTGTCAAAACCGGTCGCTGAATTTGCAGCGACCAGCCGAGACTAAAATCCACGTTGCCCCTGTGCAACGAAAAACAGGCGCAGGGAGTATCTTTGGGAAACGGCCTACATGGAAGTGCCTGTTTCTGATTTTTCGCACGTTATCCTTCACAGCTTGTAGCGCTTGCTGCAGCGCATTCAACCGAAATGGAACGCACCAGCGATGACCAGCGAAGCTTTCGCCCCTTTTCAACACCTCGCCGCTCAACTGCTGAAACATCTCCCACCAGACCACCACGATGGCTCCCACGACCTCGCCCACATCCACCGCGTATGGGTAAACGCGCAGCGAATCCAGCGGGCACAGGGCGGCGACCTGGAAGTACTGTTGGCCGCGACGGTACTGCATGACTGTGTGCCGGTCGAAAAGAACTCACCTTTGCGCAAGCAGGCGTCGAGCTTGTCGGCCGAAAAAGCCACCGCCATCCTCACCGCGCTTGGCTGGCCGTTGCCGCGTGTCGAGCGAGTAGCCCATGCGATCAAAACGCACAGCTATTCCGCAGGTTTCGAGCCAGCGAGCCTCGAAGCCCGAATTCTGCAGGACAGTGATCGCCTGGACGCCATCGGTGCGGTGGGTATTGCCCGCTGTTTCTACGTTTCCGGGCGGATGGGCTCGGCGCTGTACGATTTCGAGAATCCCGCTGCGCAGGGGCGGGGGTATCAGGATACGGCCTACGCCATCGAGCACTTTTATACCAAGCTGCTCAAGCTCGCATCGGGCTTCAAGACCCCCGAAGGGGCGCGCCTGGCTGCCGAACGGCATGCGCGGCTGGAAGCCTATCTTGCGGATTTCATGGAGGAGGTCGGGGCTAACGGCGTTGGCTGACGCCAGTGGAACCTGGCTAAACGTCTACGCCCCCGTTCAAGCGCCGCCTCAGCTAGCCGGGTCCTGGCCCAGCACCTTGGCCAGGGCCACGCGGGCATCCTCCAGTTGCACCAGTGAAGCATGCCGCGCGCCCAGCGCGTCGCCGTTCTGGATGGCGGTGAGGATTGCCTTGTGCCGGGGCAGGGCGAGTTCGTCGAAATTCGCCCGTTGGTTGGAATAGCGCACCGACTCGCGCAGCGCCATCGACAGCATGTTGCACAGGTAGGCCAGCAGGTCGTTGTGGGTGGCGTCGGCGATGCGGGCGTGGAAGTCCAGGTCGGGTTGCAGGCGCTCTTCATGGTTGCGTGCGGCTTCCATGCGCTGGTAGGCCTCGGCGATCGAAGCGACGTCCTCGGCGCTGGCGTTGGTGGCGGCCAGCGCGGCGGCGGCGGGCTCGATAACCCAGCGCACGCTGGACAGCATGTTGAAGAATTCCTGCTGCGGCGTGGCCTGCATCAGCCAGTGCAGCACATCGGGGTCGAGCATGTGCCAGTCGTGCCGGGGCCGCACTAGGGTGCCTGTACGCGGGCGGGCTTCGATCAGGCCCTTGGCGGTGAGGGCGCGCATGGCCTCGCGGAATACCGGCCGGCTGATCGCGTAGGTTTCGCACAGGCTGGCCTCGGAGGGCAGCTTCTGCCCGGGTGCGAGTTGGCCGGATACGATCTGTACGCCAAGGTCCTGGACCAGGGTGGCGTGCATGCTCTTGCGCGTGGTGGGCTGGCGGTAGTTCATGTGCGGCGGGGGCGATCCTTCGGGCGGGGGCAGCATCATAGCATTAGCGCGTCAACGCGGTGCATGGCACCGGCTTTGCCGGTGTTCGCGGCCACGGCGGCTCCCACAGGTATAGCGTCAACGCGAAGCCAGCGCAGTACCTGTGGGAGCGGGCATGCCCGCGAAGCAGGCGGAGCGGAGGATGGCACCGGCTTTGCCGGTGTTCGCGGCCGCGGCCGCTCCCACAGGTGTGGCGTCAACGTAAAGCCAGCGCAGTACCTGTGGGAGCGGGCGTGCCCGAGAAGCAGGCGGCGCGGAGGATGGCACCGGCTTTGCCGGTGTTCGCGGCCGCGGCCGCTCCCACAGGTGTAGCGTCAACGCGAAGCCAGCGCAGTACCTGTGGGAGCGGGCATGCTCGCGAAGCAGGCGACGCGGAGGATGGCACCGGCTTTGCCGGTGTTCGCGGCCACGGCCGCTCCCACAGGTGTAGCGGCAACGCGAAGCCAGCGCAGTACCTGTGGGAGCGGGCATGCCCGCGAAGCAGGCGGCGCGAAGGATGGCACCGGCTTTGCCGGTGTTCACGGCCGCGGCCGCTCCCACAGGTGTGGCGTCAACGTAAAGCCAGCGCAGTACCTGTGGGAGCGGGCATGCCCGCGAAGCAGGCGGCGCGGAGGATGGCACCGGCTGCGCCGGTGTTCGCGGCCGCGGCCGCTCCCACAGGTGTAGTGTCAACGCGAAGCCAGCGCAGTACCTGTGGGAGCGGGCATGCCCGCGAAGCAGGCGGCGCGGAGGATGGCACCGGCTGTGCCGGTGTTCGCGGCCGCGGCCGCTTCCACAGGTGTAGCGGCAACGCGAAGCCAGCGCAGTACCTGTGGGAGCGGGCGTGCCCGCGAAGCAGGCGACGCGGAGGATGGCACCGGCTTTGCCGGTGTTCGCGGCCGCGGCCGCTCCCACAGGTGTAGCGTCAACGCGAAGCCAGCGCAGTACCTGTGGGAGCGGGCATGCCCGCGAAGCAGGCGGCGCGGAGGATGGCACCGGCTGTGCCGGTGTTCGCGGGCACCTGATGCCAGTCAGTCAAGCGATTTGGGACTGCGCAGCAGCCCCAAATGACCTCAGGCCTCAGTGCGAGTGCTTGGGCACCGCCGCGCCGCGGCAACCGACCAGGAAGTCGAAGTCGCAACCTTCGTCGGCCTGCATAACGTGGTCCAGGTACAGCCTGGCGTAGCCACCGCTGATCAGCTGCGGCGGGGCTTGCAGGTCGGCCAGGCGGCCGGCCAGTTCCTGGTCGGAAATGTCCAGGTGCAGACGGCCTTCCTTGCAATCCAGTTCGATCCAGTCACCTTCACGCACGGCCGCCAGTGGCCCACCCGCCGCAGCCTCCGGCGCCACATGCAGCACCACGGTGCCATACGCCGTGCCGCTCATGCGCGCGTCGGAAATGCGCACCATGTCGGTCACGCCCTGGGCCAGCAGCTTGGCCGGCAGGCCCATGTTGCCGACCTCGGCCATGCCCGGGTAGCCCTTTGGCCCGCAGTGCTTCATCACCAGCACCGAATTGGCGTCCACCTCCAGCTCGGGGTCGTTGATGCGGGCCTTGTAGTCCTCGAAGTTCTCGAACACCACCGCCCGGCCGCGGTGCTGCATCAGCGCCGGGGTGGCCGCCGACGGCTTGAGCACGGCTCCCTTGGGCGCCAGGTTGCCGCGCAGGATGCAGATGCCGCCATCTGCCACCAGCGGCTTGTCGATCGGGCGGATGACCTCTTCGTCATACAGCGGCGCAGCCTGGCAGTTGTCCCACAGGCTCTTGCCGTTGGCGGTCAGCGCGCCGGGGTTGGGCAGCAGGCCGTGTTCGCCCAGTCGGCGGATGACCGCGGGCAGGCCACCGGCATAGTAGAACTCTTCCATCAAAAAGCGCCCCGAAGGCTGCAGGTCGACCAGGGTCGGCGTGCCGCGGCCGATGCGGGTCCAGTCTTCCAGTTGCAGGTCCACGCCGATGCGCCCGGCGATGGCCTTGAGGTGGATCACTGCGTTGGTCGAGCCACCGATGGCGGCGTTGACGCGGATGGCGTTTTCGAACGCTTCGCGGGTGAGCAGCTTCGACAGGCGCAGGTCTTCGCGCACCATGTCGACAATGCGCATGCCCGACAGGTGGGCGAGCACGTAGCGGCGTGCATCCACCGCCGGAATGGCGGCGTTGTGCGGCAGCGAGGTGCCCAGCGCCTCGGCCATGCAGGCCATGGTCGAGGCGGTGCCCATGGTGTTGCAGGTACCCGCCGAGCGCGACATGCCGGCTTCGGCTGAGAGGAATTCGTTGAGGTCGATCTGCCCGGCTTTGTAGGCCTCGTGCATCTGCCAGACGATGGTGCCGGCGCCAATGTCCTTGCCTTTGTGCTTGCCGTTGAGCATCGGCCCGCCGGTGACCACGATCGCCGGCACGTCGCAGCTCGCCGCCCCCATCAGCAGCGCCGGGGTGGTCTTGTCACAGCCCGTCAGCAGCACCACGGCATCCACCGGGTTGCCGCGGATCGCTTCTTCCACATCCATGCTGGCCAGGTTGCGGGTGAGCATGGCGGTGGGGCGCAGGTTGGATTCGCCGCTGGAAAACACCGGGAACTCCACCGGGAAGCCGCCCGCTTCCAGCACGCCTTTCTTGACGTGCTCGGCAATCTTGCGGAAGTGCGCGTTGCACGGGGTCAGCTCCGACCAGGTGTTGCAGATGCCGATGATCGGCTTGCCCTGGAACTCGTGATCCGGGATGCCCTGGTTCTTCATCCAGCTGCGGTACATGAAACCGTTCTTGTCAGCGGTACCGAACCATTGGGCGGAGCGCAGCGGGCGTTTGTGATCAGACATGGGGACACCTAATTAGTATTACTATTTGTCGTTGTGCAGCTGACTGTATCGACAAAAATGCGCTATGTGAAGGCTTGTTGTTTTAAATAGTAATACTATAAGATCGATTTTCCGGTCGATGGCCTGCCAAAAAGCCCGACCAGGTGCTCTGCCCATTACAAGAACAATCGGAGACATCGCCATGATTCAGGAGCAGCGGCTCGTCCGCCTGATCACACTGAAACTCATCCCTTTTCTGGTCCTGCTGTACCTGGTGGCCTATGTCGACCGTTCTGCGGTGGGCTTTGCCAAGCTGCACATGGGCGCCGACATCGGCCTGGGTGACGCGGCCTATGGCCTGGGCGCCGGGCTGTTCTTCATCGGTTATTTCCTCTTCGAGGTGCCCAGCAACCTGTTGCTCGACCGCTTCGGCGCGCGCCGCTGGTTCGCCCGCATCCTGGTCACCTGGGGCGCGATCACCGTCGGCATGGCGTTCGTCAGCGGGCCCAACGGCTTCTACCTGATGCGCTTTCTGCTGGGGGCGGCCGAGGCGGGCTTCTTCCCGGGGGTGCTGTACTACATCACCCAGTGGTACCCGGTGCGCCATCGCGGCAAGATCCTCGGCTTCTTCATCCTTTCCCAGCCGCTGGCGATGCTGATTACCGGGCCGCTTTCCGGCGCGCTGCTGGGGCTCGATGGCAGCTACGGCCTGCATGGCTGGCAATGGCTGTTCATCTGCATCGGCACCCCGGCGGTGCTGCTGGCCTGGCCAACCCTGCGCCTGCTGCCGGACGGCCCGGCCAAGGTGCGCTGGCTCAGCGACGAGCAACGCAGTTGGCTGCAGGAGCAGCTGGCCAACGACCTGCGCGAGTTCGGCCAGACCCGCCACGGCAACCCCCTGCATGCCCTGAAGGACGGCCGCGTGCTGTTGCTGGCGCTGTTCTACCTGCCGGTCACCCTGAGCATCTACGGCCTGGGCCTGTGGCTGCCGACGCTGATCCACCAGTTTGGCGGCAGCGACCTGGTCACCGGCTTCGTTTCGGCGGTGCCGTACCTGTTCGGCATCATCGGCCTGCTGATCGTGCCGCGCAGTTCCGACCGCCTGAATGACCGCTACGGCCACCTCGGCCTGCTGTACGCCCTGGGGGCGCTCGGCCTGTTCCTCAGTGCCTGGCTGAGCGTGCCCGGCCTGCAGCTGGCGGCGCTGTGCCTGGTGGCCTTCGCGCTGTTCTCCTGCACGGCCATCTTCTGGACCTTGCCGGGGCGGTTCTTCTCCGGAGCCAGTGCCGCTGCCGGCATCGCGCTGATCAACTCCATCGGCAACCTTGGCGGCTACCTCGGCCCGTTCGGCATCGGCGCGCTCAAGGAGCACACCGGGCAGCTGTCGTCGGGCCTGTATTTCCTGGCCGTGGTGATGCTGTTCGGCTTGCTGCTGACCGGGGTGGTCTACAACCGCCTCGAACGCCGCCAGCGCCTGGCTTCCACGCGGGTAGCCCCGGCCCCCCGCTAATTTTCGCAACCGAAAAGCGAGCACAAGCATGCGATTGATTCAATTCGAAACCGCCACCGGCGCGCGCCGGGTGGGCGTGGTGGAAGGCGAGTACGCCCTGGAAGTACGTGGCGCCGGCAGCACCCGTGAGCTGGCCTTGCAAGCCATTGCCGCCGGCCGTGACCTGGCCGCCGAAGTGCAGGCCGCCGGCCTGGGCGAGCGCCACGACTACCTGGCCCTGCTGGCCGAAGGCCGGGTATTGCCACCGCTGGACCATCCGGACCCGGCGCACTGCCTGGTCACCGGCACCGGGCTGACCCACCTGGGCAGCGCCGCCACCCGCGACAAGATGCACCAGCAGCAGGCCGAAGGCACCGTGACCGACAGCATGCGCATGTTCCAGTGGGGCCTGGACGGCGGTCGACCGCCGGCAGGCGAGGAGGGCGCGCAGCCGGAGTGGTTCTACAAGGGCGACGGCGGCATCGTCGTGCGCCCGGGCGCCGACCTGCCGCTGCCGGCGTTTGCCGAGGATGCCGGCGAGGAGCCGGAGCTGGTCGGGCTGTACCTGATTGCTGCCGACGGCACCCCGTATCGCCTCGGTTATGCGCTGGGCAACGAGTTTTCCGACCATGTGATGGAGCGGCGCAACTACCTGTACCTGGCCCACTCCAAGCTGCGCGCCTGCAGCTTCGGCCCCGAGCTGCGGCTGGGCGCGCTGCCGGCCCACCTGGAAGGCACCAGCCGCATCCTGCGTGACGGCAAGGAGCTGTGGCGCAAGCCGTTCCTGTCGGGCGAGCAGAACATGTGCCACAGCTTCGAGAACCTGGAATACCACCACTTCAAGTACGCCCAGTTCCTGCGCCCTGGCGATATCCACGTGCATTACTTCGGCACCGCCACGCTGTCGTTCGCCGACGGTATCCAGGCACGCCCGGGCGATACCTTCGAGGTCAGCCTCGACGCCTTTGGCCAGCCGCTGCGCAACGGTATTGCGGCCGCACCCGGACAGGTCCGCCCCGGGGTGGTGAAAAGCCTTTGAGCAGTCAGGCGAGCAGTGTGTCAGGTTCGCCCGCATACCTGTGGGAGCGGCTTTAGCCGCGAAGGGCCCGGCGCGGTGCATGGCACCGGCTGCGCCGGTGTTCGCGGCTGAAGCCGCTCCCACAGGGGTTCTGCTGACGTGGCGGGGCATGTGCACTCCATGGCTGACATGAACCTTTGAATCTTCTTTCCTCATTACAGGAGTCAACCATGACCGGAAGCAACTTCATTGGCGGCCAGCGCAGCGCCGCCGGCAGCGTGCGCCTGCACAGCCTCGATGCGCGTACCGGCGAAGCCTTGCCGCTGGCCTTTGCCCAGGCTACACCTGAAGAAGTGGACGCCGCCGCGCAGGCAGCCGAAGCGGCGTTTGCTGAATACAACGCCATGGCGCCGCAGCGCCGTGCGCACTTCCTCGATGCCATTGCCGACCAGCTGGATGCGCTGGACGACACCTTCATCGCCACTGTGTGCCGCGAAACCGCGCTGCCGCCCGGGCGCATCCAGGGCGAACGGGCGCGCACCAGCAACCAGATGCGCCTGTTCGCCACGGTGCTTCGCCGTGGCGACTTCCTCGGCGCGCGCATCGACCGCGCCCAGCCACAGCGCCAGCCGCTGCCACGCCCGGACCTGCGCCAGTACCGCACCGGTGTCGGCCCGGTGGCGGTGTTCGGCGCCAGCAACTTCCCGCTGGCCTTCTCTACCGCTGGCGGTGACACCGCCGCAGCGCTGGCCGCCGGCTGCCCGGTGGTGGTCAAGGCGCACAGCGGGCACATGGCCACCGCCGAGCAGGTGGCCGAGGCGATCGAGCGCGCCGTGCTCGCCACCGGCATGCCTGCCGGTGTGTTCAACATGATCTACGGTGCCGGTGTCGGCGAAGCGCTGGTGCGCCACCCGGCGATCCAGGCGGTGGGCTTCACCGGCTCGCTCAAAGGCGGCCGAGCCCTGTGCGAGCTGGCGGCGGCACGCCCGCAGCCGATCCCGGTGTTCGCCGAAATGAGCAGCATCAACCCGGTGCTGGTATTGCCGGCGGCCCTGCAGGCCCGGGGCGAGCAGGTGGCCAAGGAACTGGCCGGCTCGGTGGTGCTGGGCTGCGGGCAGTTCTGCACCAACCCCGGGCTGGTGCTGGGTATCGCTGGCGAAGCGTTCAGCAGCTTCCTCACCGCGCTTGGCGCGCAACTGGCCGACCAGCCCGGGCAGACCATGCTCAATGCCGGCACCCTGCGCAGCTATACCCAAGGCGTGCAACGCTTGCACCAGCACCCGGGCGTGCGCCATCTGGCCGGCGCCGAACAGGCGGGTGAGCAGGCCCAGGCACAGCTGTTCCAGGCCGACGTGAGCCTGCTGCTGAACGGTGACGCCTTGCTCCAGGAAGAGGTGTTCGGCCCGGCCACGGTGGCCGTCGCCGTTGCCGACGAAGCCGAACTGCGCCGCGCCGTGCAAGCCCTGCATGGGCAGCTGACCGCCACCCTGATTGCCGAGCCGCAAGACCTCCAGCGCTTCGCCGCGCTGGTGCCGGTGCTGCAGCGCAAGGCCGGGCGACTGTTGGTCAACGGCTACCCGACCGGCGTGGAAGTGTGCGATGCGATGGTGCATGGCGGGCCGTACCCGGCCACGTCCGATGCGCGTGGCACCTCGGTCGGCACCTTGGCCATCGACCGCTTCCTGCGCCCGGTGTGCTACCAGGACTACCCCGATGCGCTGCTGCCCGACGCCCTGAAAAACGCCAACCCGCTGGGCCTGCAGCGCCTGGTCGATGGCCAGCACAGCCGCGAGGCGCTGGCCTGACCCCAGCCCCATCAGCTTGCCCCCGCCAGGCTCGGCCTGGCGGGCTTTCCCGAGCCATCCGCCAAGCGGGCCCCGCACACCCAGTGCCCCGGCTTTTCGCGCCGCCGGTCGAACCCCAGGCACTCCAGCAGGCAGCGTTCCCTCACAGCTGTAAGTGCGCCTTCGTTGCGCCAAACCAGGAGAACGCTCATGGCAATCGACCAGAACGGCCCCGAGGCATCTGCACCCACCGCGCCCGACACCGGCGTCGGCGAGGCCTGGTCCAAAAATCGCCCCGTCGATTGGGACCCGCCACCTGGCAACCCCGGCTCGGACCAGGACGGGCAGCTGGATCGGGACAATGGCAGCGCAAGGACCCAGGACGAGCAAGCCGGCAGCGGTGACGGGGAAGTCCCGCTACCTGCGGATGACGAGGGCCCTATCGAGGAAGAGATGCACGACGTGGAGGCCAACAATTCGGTGTCTGCCGAGCATCCGCAATCGCGTTGATGGGTGGCCCGAAAATGGTTCACACAGTTTTCTTGAGAGGTATGCAGCGATGAACCCCGATCCGAGTGCACAAGGCGGTACGAACCCTGGCTTGCCCACTTCACCCGACCCGGCAGTTGACCCCGATCGGCCGACCGTCCCCGACCCTGATGACGACCCGCTCATGAACGAAGAGGAGGGCGGCGATGGCCAGGCGGATGATGGCAGGCAGAGCGTGGAGCAGCCTGCCGTAGGGACGGACCAGCGCAGGGAATGATTGGTTGGGCAGGCGAACAGTAAGGCTGCCCAACCGCGGCAAGATCATTGATCTTCTACCTCAGAAGGGGCAGTGCGGGATTCACGGTCAATGTCTTCCGGCCAATGAACCTTTGGTGCCAGGCAATGCATGTGGCTCAGGCCATTGTCGTCGTTCCAGTCACGGGATGGGTGGACGAATGCCGGCAGGGCTTCGGGCCCTTGCTGCATGAACAATCGCGCAATGGCCCAGTAGGCTTCGCCTCGGTGAAGGTCTTCGGTGAAGAGCACGCGGTCGATGACTTCGTCGGTTTCCGGGTTACGGACCGAAAGCATGACGTTTTCAATAAGCCCACCGTGACCGGGGGCGTAGACTCTGTAAACTTCGGCGGTTATGTCGTCCCAGTTGTAGGCGACCGGTTTAACACCCCAGTGTCTACGGCTGAGCAGGTACAGGTAGTGGTACCTGAATTTATACACATAGATTTTTCGGCGTAAGCGATTAAAACGTATTGGCTCGTCCCGTGGAAGTGTTAAATCTAGCCTGACAAATGCGCTGACGACCCATATGCAAATCAGAGGGCCGAATATTGAAATTATCACCATCATCCAATCGAAGGTATGGCCGTAATCAATGAGGCTCCAGTACACTCGTGCCGCTATACCAAACAAGAACAACAGCGTCGGAACACCAAGCAAAGCCAATACGCCGCGTAGAAGTACAGTGGAACGAGGTAGCTCCATGTACACGCCATTGACACGATTGGGAGGCGGGTTGACGCTGTCCAGAATAAGGTCGGATACGGGGGCTTCGTTAATGCTCGGTAGATCGTAGCTCCAGCCTAGCGCTCGTTTCATTATTGCCCTTGAATCACGCGTCCTCATTTTCCCTCCATTGACATACCTCAATATACGCACTTTCAATTTTTCGGTCTGGCCAATACATTACCAGCAATGTTGCTGCGGCAATGGAGTGTGCTCCAATCGTTGGCAGGAGTTCTATAAGCCCAGAGATGGTCAGTTGGAGCAGGTCATTGTGTTCTGAAAGAGAAGCGTATTCCTTGTTAATGTTAAAATCGCTCTTATAGTCAGGCAGTTTCGGCGGAAAAAAACTAGGGAAGTTGACCGATTTGGAAACGCTCGTTGACCGAGGTGCATAAAACTCATCCACAATCAGCGTCTCCCCGCCCGTATAGTCTGGGAACTCGCCATCACCTCGGCGATGAACTATTAGGCACCACCGATACGCCGATACTCCATCTCTATAGTGAGGTAGCGCGATTTTGAATTTGAGTTTCTGTTCCCGTTCAAGACCGATCAGCCCTCCTATACGCGGAACCGCAGGGTCGCTCAACTTCGACTCAAAGTGGAATTCTGCCTGTACACCCAGCGTGGCGGCGTTGAGCTCTGCAAATGCAATGTCTGCATATTCCGGACTATTCCAGTGGATGACTGGCGTCTCATCGGCCTTTCCAAAACAGCATCGTCGAGCCCACCGCTCCAGAGCGGATGACTCATTTTCTTCAGCGCTTTTGCTTAGCGCGTATGCATTCAGCGCCAGCATCACAGCGAGGCCTATGGGTCCCAATACAGTGGACGTCACTACTGCTCCAGCGAAGGCAATGGCACTGGCACCGTAAAAGCCCACAGCCAACCAATATTGCGTCGCTGCTGGACCATCTCCCGCAGCCGCTGAGCGTTTAGCAGCAGAAATTGTTTGTGCTGCTTCAACGAAGCCGACGACAGCGCCTACCACAGCGCCGATCCTCATCAAGGTCTTGCCTGTCGCAGTAGCATCGTTAGCCCATGGCATACCGCTGTAAGCACTTGCCCTCAGAATGAGTCCCACCAGCTCAATCTGCCCACCCAACACGCCCAACTGAGATCCTTGCAACGCCAACTTGGCCTCATGCGCCTTCGGCCCAACTTCCTCTTCCGCCTTTTCCTGATTCCTACCCAGGCTGTCCTGCTGCAGATACAACCCACCTATCGCCAGCAGGAGTTCCCAGCTGCCAGCCACCCCGCGCAACCCGGAAAACCCAGTCCTTACCAATCGCGCCGCCTGCTGCGAGGTGATCTTCATCCCGTGCAACAACCTGCGCGCATCGCTTTCCAACGTCCCCGCCGCCACCGAGATATCCACCAGGGCAAGCTGCGCCGCGCTGCTCGCCTGGTTCACGCCCATGCTGGCTTCCTTGAACAACCGCCCATGCACCTCCTCGGCCGTGCCCTCGACCCACACCGTCACGCTAATCATCGTGTGGGTGAAGCGCGGGTCGAGCACGGCCAGGCTCATCAGCCCGTGCTGGATGATCGGTCGCACCTTGCGCATCGACTTCATCGAGCCAAACTCGAAATCGTCGATGTTGCGCTGCATCCGGTCCCGCGCCGCGGCGATGGAGGCATTGGCCTTGTGCTGCAATTCCCGTAGGTGCTGGCTCTGCAGGGCGTAGTATTCGCCCAGCTTCATCTTCACCTCCAGCTCGATCAGCTGTACGCCGTTGTAGAGATACTGCGTGGCGCTGTTCAGATGCCGCACGGCTTTCTGGATGCCAGGCGACAGGCAGGGCGCCAGCCGCTGACTGGCCGCATTGAGCGCGCTTTGCGTTTCGGCGATGGCCTGCTTGAGGGTCGTGCGCAGGCGCAAGCCGGCGTCGTCGCTGGCAATGATCTTGCTCAACATCGCGTAGAGTTTGTCGCTGTCATTCCAGCTGATGCCTTCATCCGCGGCAAAGCTCGGCAGCAGCCCGGCCAGCAATGCCCGGTCGCGCATCAACAAGGCGCGGTAGGGTGGGCTGTCAGGGTCCTGCAGCCATTTCAGCCAGAGGGCCTCGCTGGTTCCGGCGGCGGGAATACGCGGCTCGGTGGCCGGTAGCATGGCTTCGGTAACGCCGCCACCCAGGCACAGGGCCATGGTCTTGGTGTAGGCCACCCCGGACTCACGATCGTTTCCGTCGTAGTCGTACGCCTCGACCACCTGGAACATGGGCGTATCGAACAAGGCAACGTACGCCTGCGCGTCCTGGTCGATGTAACGCTGAAACTCGCCTTCCTGCTGGTCGTAAGCCGCCTGGAACGCCGCGCGCTGCGGTTCGTGGTAGCGCTGTTCAAGCCGCTCGTCACTCTCCTGCTGCTTCCGCTCGACCAACTGTTGTCGCGTGACTGCCGGGTCGGTGAACACCGGCGGGCCATCACCGGTCATCGGCTCCAGCGACGGTACTTCCTGCGCGGCCCGTTCCCTGTTGGTGGCACGAATGATCTGCAGGATCTGCGAGGTCTGCAGCTGATAGGCCCGCATCGGCTCTTCGCGCCAGGCCTGACGCTTCAGTACCCAGTTCAGGCGTTGGTGGTTGTACTCCTGGATCAGCCCGACGGTGTCGTCGAGCACCACCGCCAGCGCGCCGTTTTCCAGCTGGTGGCGGTTCATCGCATTGATCAGGTAGCCACGCAGGGCGAACCGGCGCAGCCAGCGGCTATGGAAACCGTGCGCGCTGTCGAAGGGTGAACACGCCTGCTGTGCGTACTCGAATACCTGCTTGTCGACCTGCAAGTTGTCAGGCGTCATGGCGATGCCCAGCAGTTCGGGATGGTTAAGCGCCTGGCTCAGGTCCAGCCCTTCGAAGCGTTGCGCCGGTGCCTGGCCCCGCTTGTAGGCGTTCAGCACACTGACCGGCCAGGCGTCGCTGGAAAAGGCCAACCAGGCGCTGCTGTATCGATCGGTATCGATGTTGAGAAAGGCCGAGGGTATGTCGTGGTCTTCATGCACGCACTTTTCTGGCAGGGGTGCTGGCGGGCCATCCGGTGGCTCGTACGGGTTGAAGCGGCGCAGGTGGCCCTGTGCGCTGACGGCGTAGGCCTGCCAGACCTGCTGGTCGAGCAGCACGTACAAGTAGCCCATGCGCAAGGTGCGCAAGCCGATCTTGGTCGAGATATGCAGGTTATCCGCCACGGTAACGACACACTCGGGGCGGGGGTCTGGCACCAGCGCGCGGCGCAGCGGCAGGATCGGCAGGCCCTGCCGCTCACAGGACATGCACTGATCGTGCGGCAGGCCGGCTTCGGCCGCCGCAATGGCGATGCGTTGACTGATGCTCATGAGCGTTCCTCGTGTTGGCCTGGGCCTTGTCGGCCTCTAGACACTAACGGGGAATCGCTTTCCAGCGCGGCTTTGGTCTTCCTAAAAGGTTGTAGGAAACTTCTCTAAGTGATGGATGCCGCTCGGGCAGGCGCGTCGGATGGCTCAGCGCTGTCGCAACGCAGCCGCCAACCCGATGGTCAGCCCCACGGCACAAACCATGGCCAGGCTGATGGCAATGGCTACACCCCAGGCCTCCAACAGCCCCGCGACCACCAGATAAAACGCAATCACGCCCACCGCACCAATCGCATTGCCGCGCACCATCGCCGCCATCCCGGCGCGGCCATGCTGCACATGGGCAAACACCACCAGCGGCCAGGCAATGACCGGGATCGGCGCCAGCATCCCGCTGGTCGCCGGCCCCAGCCAGCCGGCCAGGCGGGTGGTGAGCATCAGCAGCGCGGTTGCCGACACCATGCGCAGGGGGATCTCCCAATAGCGATGCCGGGAGCGGGCCAGGGTATCCGGTTTTGGCTCGCGGCCGCTGGCGCGTATCAATACGCCGATCAGCAACAGCGCCACGCCAATGGACAAGTACAGGCTGCCCCAGTGGGTAAACGCGTAGGCAGCCAGGCCGTAGAACAGGATTGCCAGCAACACGGCCGGGGCAATGCCGAGCCGGCGCGTGGCGAACAGGTAGAACGTGTAGGTGGCCTGCACCGCGGCCAGGCCGCCCAGCGCGCCGGGCACCGCGCCCAGGGCAAAGGCCGTGCCTTGTTCCAGGCACAGGAAGGTCATCACCAGCGCCGAGGTCACCGGCAGGCCGGATAGCAACCCGCCCAGCAGGCCACCCCAGCGCCGCGAGGCGAGGGAAATGGCCCACATCAGCAGCGGGGTCACCATGAGTTTCAGGTAGAACAGGGTCATTGCAAGGGAATCCGCTGTTGCACAAGGTGCGCCCGCCGTCGGCATTGGGTGGGGCGCGGAAGGGTCAGCCGCGGCTGGCCTCGAGGGCCTGGGCCAGGTCGGCGATGATGTCGTCGCTGTGCTCGATGCCGATCGACAGGCGCACCATGTCGCGGGGCACGCCGGCCTTTTCCAGCTCTTCGTCGTTGAGCTGGCGGTGGGTGGTGGAGGCGGGGTGGCAGGCCAGTGACTTGGCATCGCCGATGTTCACCAGGCGCACCACCAGTTGCAGCGCATCGATGAAGCGCGCCCCGGCCGCCTGGCCGCCCTTGATGCCGAACGACAGGATCGATGCCGGCTTGCCGCCGGTGTAGCGCTGCGCCAGGGCATGCTCGGGGTGGTCGGGCAGGCCGGCGTACTTCACCCAGGCGACCTGCTCGTGGGCCTGCAGGTAGCGGGCGACCTTGAGCGCGTTCTCGGTGTGGCGTTCCATGCGCAGGGCCAGGGTTTCCAGGCCTTGCAGGATCAGGAAGGCGTTGAACGGCGACAGTGCGGCGCCGGTGTTGCGCAGCGGCACCACGCGGCAGCGGCCAATGAACGCGGCCGGGCCGAAGGCTTCGGTGTAGGTGACGCCGTGGTAGGACGGGTCGGGGGTGTTGAGCAGGGCGAAACGCGCCTTGTGTTCGGCCCAGGGGAACTTGCCCGAGTCGATGACGATACCGCCGATGCTGGTGCCGTGGCCGCCGATGTACTTGGTCAGCGAGTGCACGACAATGTCCGCCCCATGCTCGAACGGCCGGCACAGTACCGGGGTGGCCACGGTGTTGTCGACGATCAGCGGCACCCCATGGCGGTGGGCGGCTTCGGCCAGCGCGGCGATGTCGACGATGTTGCCGGCGGGGTTGCCGATGGACTCGCAGAACACCGCCTTGGTGCGCTCATCGATCAGCGCTTCCAGGGCGGCGATGTCGTCATGCGCGGCGAAGCGGGTGTGGATGCCCATGCGCGGCAGGGTGTGCGCCAGCAGGTTGTAGGTGCCGCCGTACAGCTTGGCCACCGAGACGATGTTGTCGCCCGCTTCGGCGACGGTCTGGATGGCATAGGTGATGGCCGCCATGCCCGAAGCCACCGCCAGCGCACCGACCCCGCCCTCGAGCGCCGCCATGCGCTGTTCGAGCACGTCGTTGGTAGGGTTCATGATGCGTGAGTAGATGTTGCCGGCGACCTTCAGGTCGAACAGGTCGGCGCCGTGCTGGGTGTCGTCGAAGGCGAACGAGGTGGTCTGGTAGATCGGCACGGCCACGGCCCGGGTGGCCGGGTCGTGGCTGAAGCCTGCGTGGATGGCGAGGGTTTCCAGCTTCATGCAATCGTTCCTTGAGCGTGGGTGGAGTGGCCGAGCATGTGGCGCGCGGAGGGCGTGGGTCAAGGGTGAGTGGCTAGATGTCATGACGCTGGGCCCGATAGTGGCTGATAGAGCCCGTGGACGGCAGATCACCCCCCGGTGCCAGCGAGTTGCTGATAACTGGCGATCACCACGTTATCGACATAGGGTTGAGCCCCAAATAGGATGCTGCAATCCAACATGCTCGAGCGGGTGAAAATGATTTCGGACCCTGGCACCCCGACCCTGGACCAGTTGAAAGTGTTCCTGACGGTTGTAGAGGTGGGAAGCTTCGCCGGTGCGGCAAGAACACTGCACCGCGCTACTTCGGTAGTGAGCTATGCCATTTCAAACCTGGAGATGCAGCTTGGCGTATCGCTTTTTGACCGCAACACCACACGCAAGCCACAGCTGACTGAGGCTGGACGAACCGTGCTTGCCGAAGCACGAACGATCATCAACGGCGTTAACGGGCTGCGCTCGAAGGTGTCCGGGCTATTGCATGGGCTTGAAGCAGAAGTTCACCTTGCGCTAGACGTGATGTTACCTGCAGAGCGGGTGGTAGATGCGCTCAAGACCTTCAGCCAGGTATTTCCAACGGTGACCTTGCACCTTCACATGGAAGCACTGGGTGCGGTCACTCAGCGGGTTATCGAAAAGCAAGCTGTGATCGGGATCAGCGGCCCGCTGGACATCGGGCGTGATGGCCTTGAGCGTGTCGGCGTGGGTAGCGTGCAGTTGGTACCCGTCGCTGCCCCCGCGCACCCACTCGCCAGCGGCGGCGGCAATGAACCGGGTGCGGCGCGAAATTTCGTTCAGCTGGTGCTATCAGACCGATCAGCGCTGACCGGCGACCGAGATTTTGCCGTGGTGAGCCCGCACACGTGGCGGCTCGCGGACCTGGGCGCGAAGCACATGTTGCTCAAGGAAGGCATCGGCTGGGGCAATATGCCGGTCGCCATGGTGCAAGCGGACCTCGATGCAGGGCACCTGGTCGAACTCGATCTGCCTGATTGCAAAGGCGGCGCTTACGCATTTGATGCTATTTACCGCACTGACTCACCGCCTGGGCCGGCGGGGCGGTGGCTCATCGAGCGCTTCAGCCAGCAAGCTGGCGAACTCTGAGGTGTCCACCTGAGTGGAACCAGTCCTCCCAGGTCGAAACAAGCAAAACTCCGACAGCCAGAGCAAGGTCGCCAGGGCGGCCTACGTCGAAAAGGAAGAAATTGGCACCGTCGAAAGCGACAACCCATTCCTGACTTGGAGACGAGAAAATGACCGACTTCACCCCAACCCCAAACGAAGTGGCAGGCAAAGTCGTGCTGGTCACCGGCGCGGCCAGCGGCATCGGCAAGGCCACCGCCGAACTCCTTCACGCTCGCGGTGCGAAGGTGATCGCCGAGGACATCGACCCCGCAGTCAACGCACTCGAGCGTGCTGGCCTTGTTCCGTTTGTCGCTGACATCACTGTCGACGGTGCTGCCGAGCAGGCAGTGGCGCTTGCGATCGAGCACTTTGGCAAGCTGGACGTGCTGGTCAACAACGCCGGTCGCATTCTGTACAAACCGCTGATCGAGATGACCCGCGAAGACTGGGAATGGCAGATGCAAACCAACGTGACGGGGGCGTTCCTGCATTCCCGGGAAGCGATGAAGGAAATGATCAAGAACAAGAGCGGGGCGATCGTGAATATTGCCTCCTACGCCTCCTATTTCGCCTTCCCCGGTATCGCGGCCTACACCGCGTCCAAGGGCGCACTGGCGCAATTGACCCGCACCCAGGCGCTGGAGGCGATCGAACATGGCATCCGGGTCAACGCCATTGGCGTCGGCGACGTGGTGACCAACCTCTTGAACCATTTCATGGAGGATGGTCGCGGCTTCTTGCAGGAGCACGGCAAGTCTGCGCCTATCGGCCGAGCGGCAGCACCGCAGGAAATCGCCGAAATCGTCGCCTTCCTGGCATCGGAGCGCGCCAGCTTCATTGTCGGTTCGGTGGTCATGGCCGACGGCGGCATGAGCGTCGCGGTGGGGTGATGCTCGCCGGAACCTGTGGATGGCGTTGCCCACTCACTACTTGCGGTATTGAGTGGGCGTAACGCCAACCTCTCGTTTGAACACCTGGGAAAAATGGCTGGGGCTGCTGTAGCCAACCTCAAGCCCTATATCAATGACGCTCCGGTCCGTTTCCACAAGCAGTTGCCGCGCCCTTGCCATCCTCAGCCGGATAAAGAACTGGGAGGGCGAGTAGCCCGCAGCCTTCTTGAACAGCCGGCTGAAGTGGTACTCGCTCATCCCGGCTATCTCGGCCAGCTGCCCGAGCTGGAATTCCCCGGCCAGGTTGGCTTCCATCGCCGATAGTACGCGGCGTAGCTTGTAAGCGGGTAGGGCGTTGCGGCACACGATATCGTCCGCTGAACTGTCCAGGTAGTTGCGCGCAAGGTGAATGGCAAGGCACTGGGCCAGCCCCTGAAGATAAAGCGGGCTGGGCCGTTGCCCGGTCAGTTCCCGCTGCACTTGTTGCAGCAGAACGGACAAACCTTCATCGCGCCCGCCCGAGACTTCACGCAGGCGAAGCGCTTGCACAACGCCGCCCAACACCTCGTGAATGGCTTTCTCCAGCAGCGGAATGCCGAGGTAGATGTGCATCACTTCGAAGGGTGCTGTGCCGTCCACTTTCCAGCGCATTTCGTAAGGTTGTGCCGAGGTCGTCAGGAAGAAATCACCCCTGGCCACCCGGCTGCTTTGCCACTCGCCGCCAAGCTCGCGTTCCTCCACGGTAGCGTCTCCAGAGATGATCCATACCAGCAGGGGCTCGGCAACTGCGGGGACGATGAAGCTACGTTGTTCGCGCTCACGGTTGAAGATCTGCACCAGCATGTCGCGATCGGCCAGGACATCCGAGGCGGCAAGCCGCTGCCCACGGATATAGGCCTCCAGACCATGGGCAGAAGTCCGCTCGATGAGGTTCATGGGTAGCGTCGCCTCTCTTGCTGATAGTCGCCTGGAAAACGCCAGTTTAGCGACGCCGATAAAAAAAGCCGGAATGTCTCCATTCCGGCCTGCGCTTCAACGCTCGGGATAAAGGATCATCCCCGCGTGATACAACACGTTGCTGCGAAACTCCCCGTCAGCAGTGAACCCGGTGTCATCCACATACTCGATGTGGTCACCCTCCAGCCAATAACGACCTTGATAGGCGCTTTGTTGCCTTCCGCGGGCTTCGTCGTAGCGGCCGCCTGGCAATAGTTCATGGCGAATATGGCCATCAGCCGTCACCCACATGCCAACGTATTTGTCCTGATCTCCAAATGGTTTAGCCATGGCTTTTCCTCGCTGTCGGCAGGGCATTCAGAATGGACTTGCGGTTGGGCGCACGATCAGTTCGCTGACATCGACATCCGCAGGCTGTTCTACGGCGTAGGCGATCGCCCGGGCAATGGCCGAGGCTGGAATCGCGATCTTGCGGAACTCGCGCATCTCGGCACGCCCGCCCTCATCGGAAATGCTGTCGGCCAGTTCGGACTCGGTGACGCCCGGGGCAATGACGGTGACCCGGATGTCACCGCCCACCTCCTGGCGCAAGCCTTCGGAAATAGCCCGTACGGCATATTTGGTGGCGCAGTACACCGCAGCGGTAGGGCTCACGGCGTAGGCACCGATCGAGGCAATGTTGATGATCTGCCCGGCACGCTGTTGTTGCATGAGCGGCAGCGTTGCGGCAATGCCGTGCAGTACGCCGCGAATGTTGACATCGATCATTCGGTTCCACTCATCGACCTTGAGCGCTTCGAGCTTGGAAAGCGGCATGACGCCGGCGTTGTTGATCAGCACATCGACGCGGCCATGCAGTTCGACGGCGAAGTCGATGAACGATTGCATGTCATCCAGGCGGGTGACATCCAGCGCGAGGACATCAGCAATGCCGCCTGCGGAACGAATCTCCCTGGCCAGTGCTTCCAGGCGATCGGTGCGGCGGGCACCCAGGACTACACGTGCGCCTTTGCTGGCGAGCAAGCGCGCGGTTGCTTCGCCGATACCACTGCTGGCGCCGGTGATCACGATGACTTTTTGTTCAATGCCGTGCATTTTTCTCACTCCTGTTCCTGGCTGAAGAAACCCCCGCCGACAGGCAGGTGGTGAAGCAAGAGTAAGAAGCCTGGGCTGGGCCGGGTTATGCAGATCCTGCGGATGGTATGCACGATTCTGCATGAGGGATCGATGGCATCAGTTTGAACGCAGCTTTTCTATTTTTTCGAACATAAACACAGAAATTAAACGGCTATTAAGCCAAGGCGCGCTGGCCCACACTTCCCTTCAACCCGCGTTTCATTTCGAAATGCTGCATTGAAGGAATACAAGCCATGCCCGATAGCGCCACTCCCAGCAGTTCTGCCTCGCACTCCTCGCTTGCAACGGCCAGCGCTGCCGCACTCGCAGGACGCATTTTTCTCAGCGCGATTTTCATTCTTTCTGGCGTATCCAAACTAAGTGCGCCGGCCATGACGATCGGCTACATCAACGCTGTCGGTTTGCCGTTTCCCACTTTGGCTTTGGCTCTGGCCGTGCTGGTGGAACTGGCGGGTGGCGTAGCGCTGATTGCCGGCTATCGCACCCGCACTGTCGCTGCAGGGTTGGCACTTTTCAGTGTGCTTACTGCAGCGATCTTCCACGGTGCCCTGGCCGACCAGAATCAGTTCATTCACTTCTTCAAGAACATCGCGATGGCCGGTGGCTTGCTGCAGATCGTCGCCTATGGCGCAGGCCGCTTCAGCTTCGACGCGCGTCGCCAGTAACCGAAGCGCGGCGCCACACCAGACACATCATTACCTACAGGCGGAACTACTTATGAAAGCTATCCAGGTTGCACAGTACGGCCAGGTTGAAGGGCTGGCGCTTCGGGAATTTCCAGATCTGCTGCCCAGCGATGATCAGGTTCTGATCAACGTAGCCGGCAGCGGAATCAATCCGATCGACTGGAAGATCGTCTCCGGGGCCATGCAGCAGTTCATCCCGCTGCCATTGCCTTTTACACCCGGAGTCGAGGTTGCCGGCACCGTTGCAGCAGTTGGAAAGAACGTTCGCGAATACAGGGTGGGTGATGAGGTGTTCGGCTTCATAGGGATAGTTGGCGGCTATGCGACCCAGGTTCTGACAACCGCCGACAGGCTTGCACATAAGCCCGCCAGTATACCGCGCCTCCATGCCGGTGGTGTTCCTGCCGCAGCGCTCACGGCATGGCAAGCACTGCATGAACAGGCCAACCTTCAACCCGGCCAGAAAATACTGATTCATGGTGCTGCGGGGGGAGTCGGCAGCTTCGCCGTCCAGCTGGCACACCTGGCCGGCGCGTACGTACTGGCAACAGGTTCGGCCAGAAACCGAGAATATCTAGAGTCACTCGGCGCCCAGCAATTCATTGACTACACCGCGCAACAGTTCGAAGAACTGGCCACAGATGTCGACGTGGTGCTCGACCTGGTTGGCGGAGAAACCCAAGCCCGGTCCTGGACAGTTATCAAACGAGGCGGGGTACTTGTGTCACCCGTCAGCGCACCCGACCCCCAGATAGCTGCCGAACACGGCGTCGCTGGCAAGCATTTCGCTACCCGCTCGGATGGGCACCAGTTAGCGCAGATCGCGAAATTGTTCGCTGACGAGAAGCTTCAGATCGAAGTTGAGGTCGTTCCGCTCTCCAACGCGGCGCAAGCTCTGGCACTGAGCCGGAGGGGACATACCCGCGGCAAACTGGTTTTGGATGTGCATCGTTGACCCGCACCAACCATGCCCTGTGCTCGAGTCAAAGTGGCCTGCAGGAGCGCGCGGCGCAGAAATGAGCAAACTCCGCGCAGGAAACAAATAACGACCGTATCACCGCGGCCTTAATCTGAGCCCATGCAGCAAGCGAACCCGCTTCTGCCGCCGGCCATCAGAGCGACCGCGCCTGCAGTATTCAGGAATCAACGTCACGCTTTGCACTGACAAACCGGCAACGAATCCATCGCCAATTACGGAGACGCTGTCATGAACCAAGTCAACCACATGATGATTGGAATCGCCTTGTCTGTACTGAGCGCAAGTTCGATGGCGCTGCCCGCCAAGGAGATCGGCATTTGGAAGCAGTCTTGCAAACACACCATGGCGCCACTGGTGGCTGAGGATGGTGCCGACCGCCTCAATGATCGTCGGGTGGCAGAAGGAGGTGCCGATCGCCTCATTGATCGTCGGGTGGCAGAGGGAGGTGCCGATCGCCTCATTGATCGTCGGGTGGCAGAGGGAGGTGCCGATCGCCTTAATGATCGTCGGGTGGCAGAGGGAGGTGCCGATCGCCTCAATGATCGTCGGGTGGCGGAGGGAGGTGCTGATCGCCTCAATGATCGTCGGGTGGCGGAGGGAGGTGCCGATCGCCTCAATGATCGTCGGGTGGCGGAGGGAGGTGCCGATCGCCTCATTGATCGTCGGGTGGCTGAGGACGGTTCGGACCGTCTCAAAGCTGGCCAAATGGCTGAAAATGATGCGGTTCATTCCCGCTATGTCTGATGCCCATGAGCTAACCTCCCACGAAGCCCGGCGACGCCGGGCTTTTGCATTTGAATGTGTTCGCTGGAGCCTCTACCCAAACTACTGCAAACCCACCTATCCTCTGCAATCGGCACAGCCTGACGGGAGGTAATGGTGGTGATTGAACGGGATGAAGAGCTGACCCGCCTCAGGGCCGAGCTGGCATCGACCATGCAGCGTTTCGCACCGACCTATGGCGTGTACCCGACAGCGATCGATCCGCTGCACTTCATCCGCAGCGACTCGCCAACCGATGTCATCCACACGGTTCATAAACCTGGGTTATGCGTAATCGTGCAGGGCCGCAAACAGGTCCAGCTGTGGGATGAGAGCTATACCTACGATCCATTGAACTACCTGGTCGTCTCTGTGACGCTGCCTCTGGCCGGGCAAGTGACTGAGGCATCGGCGGAGCTGCCCTATTTCTGTATCCGCCTGGATATCGACCCGGCGGAAATCGCTCAGCTGATCGCAGACCTCAGCCCGATCGGCGTGCCAGGGCAACCGCCCCACCGCGGGCTGTACCTGGACAGGATCGATGCCTCGTTGCTGGAGGCCATGTTGCGACTGGTGCGTCTGCTGGATACGCCAGCGGACATCCCGGCATTGGCACCTTTGGCCCTTAGGGAAATCTTCTACCGGCTGCTCAAAGGCCAGCAGGGTCAGCGTTTGCACGAGATAGCCATTGCCGACAGCCAGACCCACCGCGTCACCCGGGCTATCGAATGGCTGAACATTAACTATGCGCAGCCGTTGCGCATCGATGAGCTCGCCAGCTACGTCAATTTGAGCAACTCCACGCTACATCATCGGTTCAAGGCGGTTACCGCCATGAGCCCCTTGCAGTACCAGAAACAACTGCGCCTGCAGCATGCGCGCCGGTTGATGATGTCGGAGGGGCTTGATGTATCCACGGCCGGGTTCAAGGTGGGCTATGAAAGCCCGTCACAGTTCAGCAGGGAGTACAGCCGGATGTTCGGGGCGCCGCCAAGCCGCGATATCGCGAAGTTTCGGTCTCTCGGGTGAGGTGCGGCTTGTCATCACGCATTCTGGCACGAGAGGGCAGCATGGACTGGAGTGACATGCGGATCTTCCTGGCGATTGCCCGCAGTGGCTCGTTGGGAGGGGCCGCCAAGGCGTTGGGGGTCAGTCACCCGACGGTCGGTCGGCGTTTGCAGGTGCTCGAACAGGCCAGTGGGCAAGCGTTCTTTCTGCGTACCGCCCAGGGGCTGGTGCTCACCGACAATGGCGAGCGGATTCTCGACCTGGCACTCGCCATGGAGCACAATGCGCTGGCCATCGAACGTCGCCTGGCGGGGCATGGCGATCAGCCGGAGGGGCTGTTGCGCATCTCCTCGGCCGACTGGTTCGCCTGCCACGTGCTGTCGCCGGTGCTGGCCGAACTGGCACGACGGTATCCATTGATCGTGCCCGAAGTCATTGCCGGGCATCGTCTGTTCGACCTTGCCCGTCGCGATGCCGACATCGCTTTCCGGATCGTGCCCTTCACCGAGCCTGACATCGTCCAGCGCAAGCTCACGACCTTGCCGTACGGGCTCTACACCGCAGTGCATGCCCCGGCACCACACCCGGACGGCGAGGGGCTGGGGCTGATCCTGATGAACGTTGCCCAGGCCCATTACCCGGATGTGCACTGGCTACAGCAGCGCTACCCGCAGGCCCGCACCGTGTTCACCAGCAGCAGCCGGACGGTTCAGGCACAGATGTGCGCACAAGGGCTTGGGGTTGCCGTGTTGCCACGTGTGCTCGGCGACTCGGTACCCGGCCTGCGGCTGCTGGACGAGCATCAGCCACCGCCGGGGCGGGACATCTGGATGGGCTATCACCGCGACATGCGTCAGCTGGACCGGCTGCGCGCCCTGGCCGACCTTGCCTCCAGCATGATCGGCGCAGGGTAGCAGGTTGCCGGCGCTCAGCTCGGGCGCATCGCCGCTGCCTCCGCCAGCGGTGCCGGCTGCCGCGCCAACGTCAGGCTCAGCGCAACCCCTACAGCCAGGCAGGCGGCCATGCATAGCACGGCGACCATGAAGGCGTGGCTGATACGAGCTGCCGTTACCTGGTCCCCCAGCACGGTGTAGAACACGCCGCCGATGACGGCCACGCTCAGCGAGGTGCTGATCTGCAAGGTCGCGCTGGTGATGCCTGCGATCATCCCGGCATACGCCGGTGCGACCCGGCCCGTGACCAGGCGCATCAACGTCGGCAGGGCCAGCCCCTGTCCCAGCCCGATCAGGAACAGGATGACCGACAGGGACGTGAAAGGCGGGGCAAGGCCAGGGGGAGTCACTGACATCAGCCAACCCAGCCAGAGCAAGCCGATGACCTCCAGCGCCATGCCTACCGGGTTCACGTAACCGCCGAGCACGCGCCTGAGCAGGGGAACCGAGAGCGGTCCGATCAGGAAGCCGGCGCCGAACGGCAGGAAGACCAGGCCGGCATGCAGTGCAGTCATTTGCAGTGCGCCTTGCAGGTAGATGGAAAACAGCAGGAAGAACACGCCAATGGCGTAGAAGCACAGCGCTATGGATAACGCCCGGCCCAGCCCGGGGGCTTGCAGCGCGGCCGGTGCCAGCAAAGGGGTTCCGCCGGCGCGGTGCAGGCGCGCCTCGTAGCGCCAGAACAACGCCCCCAGTACAGGCGCAGCGGCGAGCGACAGCCACGCCCACCACGGCCATCCCGCTTCGCGGCCCTCGATCAGCGGCACGACCAGGGCGCCAAGGGCCAGCATCGACAACGCCGTGCCCACCAGGTCCAGCTTGCTCGCCTGCAGCGCACGGGTGTCCTTGAGCAGGGGGATACCGAATGCAATCACCAGCGATGCGATCGGCAGGTTGACCAGGAATATCGCGCGCCAGCCCATGCCGAACAGGTCGAGCGCGATCAGCACGTCACCCAGCGCCTGGCCGATCACTGACGCCAGGCCAAACACGGCGCCGTACAGACTCAGGGCCAATGGTCTTTCCGCTGCCGGAAAAATCGCCTGCACCGAGGCAAGTGCCTGCGGCGCCATCACGGCGGCGCTCACGCCTTGCAAGGCGCGCCCGAGCACCAGTACCCATGGCGTGGCCGCCACGCCGCACAGCAGCGAAGCAGCGGCGAAGCCCAGCAGGCCGATGAAAAACATCCGGCCGCGACCGTACAGGTCGCCGAGTCGGCCGCCGGTGATCAGCGTCACGGCATAGAGGGTCGCGTAGGACGCGATCACCAACTGCTCGGCAGAGGCATCTGTACCCAGGTCGGCCTGTATCGAGGGCAGCGCAACGTTGACGATGAAGAAATCCAGCGGCGGTAGAAACGCGCCGACCAGCAAGATGGCGAACATCGACCAGCGCCGGGGTTCGGTGGCTTCACTTTCGATCCGAGACATGACGGGCATCCTGTGTGGCAACTCCGGTTCGATACGCGGGCAGACTAGGTTTCCTGGAGCTGGGCTATTGCCCGCTCATGCCTGGCCGATGGGCCACACTCTAGAGAATCACATCCCGGCGCGCGCCTTACGAAACTGCACGGGCAACGTTCATTGCTGTCAGTCTCACCGACACCTCAGCGCGGGGTAGGGTGGTTGGGCTTGCGCTCATCGCGGCTGGCTTGCCGGGCCTCGGTGCGTACCACCAGGCAGATGCCGACCGCCGATAGCGCCATCCCCGCTGCCATCTGCCAGGACAACGGCTCATCGAACATCGCCCAGGCCCAGAGCAGGGTGATCGGCGGGCTGAGGTACAGCACGCTTGCGACACGGGTGGCCGAGGACCTGCGCAGGCAGGCCCAGTACAACCCATAGCCGCCCAGCGTCGACAGGACTGCGGTCCATGACACGCTCAATGCAAAGCCTGCGCTGGCAACCGGTGCCAGGCTGCGTTGGCTGCCTTCGATGGCGGCGAAGGCGAAACTGGAGACGAAACACTGCAGCCAGAGGTTGGGCAACAAGCCCATGGCCTGCACTTTGCTGCGTTTTTGCCACAACGTGGCGACCGCCAGCGAGCACATGCCGGCCACTGGCAGGCCATACGCCCACAGCGGTGCCGTGCCCAGCATCAGCGCATCATGAGTCACCCACAGCACCCCCAGCAGCCCGACGATCAGGCCGACCCACACCTGCAGCGGCAGGCGCTCGCCCAGCACCAGCGCTGCGAGCAGCGCCATGCCCAGCGGCAACAGGTCGGCACATAACGCGGCCAGGCCGGCGGGTACACCCAAGGCAATGCCTTGCGTCACGCCGGTCAGGTAGCCCGCCATGGCCAACAGGCCGATGCCGGTGTGGCTCAGCAACACGGCAAATGGCGTTTGGCGCAGGGCGCGCCAGACGAACGGCAACAACAGCAGGCTCACCACGAGGCAGCGCCAGAACACCACCAGCAGGGCGGGGGCATGATCGATGGAAAACCGTGCACCGATGAACCCGGAACTCCAGGTCAGCAGCAACCCGGCTTCAAGCATGGGCAGCGGCAAGGCTCGCTGCCAGGGGCGACGGGTCGGCGTGGGGGGCGGGGTCGGCAGGTGCTGGTTCATACCCCGACACTACGAAATCGGGCTAATCTGATAAATCAAAAATATGTGCAGCAGTTCTTTACGGATATTGAATCATGGCGACCACGCTCGATATCGACCTCCTGCGTACCTTCCATGCCGTGGTGCGCATCGGCAAGTTCAGCGCAGCGGCCGAGCAGCTGCATAAAAGCCCGGCGGCGGTCAGCGTTCACATTCAACGCCTGGAGACCGTCGCCGGCGGCAGGTTGCTCAATCGCGACAACCAGTCCATATCGTTGACGGCCCTGGGCCGGCGGCTACTGAATTCGACCGCCGAGCTGTTACGCACCCACGATCAGGTGCTGGCAGAGCTGCACGGGCCGGATCTGGTCGGGCGTATCACGCTCGGTGTCCCTGACGAATACGCGGCCCACGTGATTCGCGATATCTTGCCGATGTTCAGCGCTGCCTGGCCGAATGTGGTGCTCGAACTCAGGACCGGGCCGAGCCATGCCCTGAGGGAGCTGGTCCGGCGCGGCAAATTGCAGGCAGCGGTCATCGCCCAGGTCGAAGATACGCTCGGGCCCGATGCCGAGCGACTGCTGTCGACCACGCCGGTCTGGGTCGGGCCGATGAACGCGGCAGCGGTACTTCACGACCCGTTGCCGCTGGCTGCCCATGCCTTGCAATGCCCCTATCGTGAGGCCATGGTCGAATCACTCAAGGCCTCGGGACGCCGCTCGCGCATCATCCTTGAAAGCCACTCCAACCAGGCCGTCAAAGCCTGTGTGGAGGCCGGCTTGGCCATCAGTGTGATCGACCGGGCCAAGGTCACCGAGCGTATGCAGATCCTCGAGGGGCTGCCGGCCATTCCCGACCACGACATCCTGTTCGTGCGCAGCCCGGCATCGGGCGGGGATGCCGCCGTGACTTTGCTGGCGCGGGCGATGCGGCAATCGTTTCGGTTGTAGGCAAGGGGCGCGTGTTCAACCCCCTGGCTTTCCCACGGGTGTTCAATCGCCTTACAGGGGGCGCGCGAGCAAGGCCGATGGGATGACCGATCGATCCTCAGGACGCACTGGGGTTTTTCTCGAATGCGGCCTCCAGTGCCTGCTCGATCTCGGCAAGCCTGTGTTCGGTGCCTGCCCCCACGGCCGCAGTCTGATTGGCGCAATTCACCAAGAGCTCCAGTGTCGCCGGGAGGTGATCGCCCGGAAATTTCCGGAGCACGAAATGAACCGTCGCATCACTGCGCCAGGTGGCCTGATCCATGGACCAATGCGGGTTGGTGAATGCAAAAATGACCGCCTGGGTGTGCGTATCAAAGAGGGAGGGCACATACACCCATTGGCTGTTGCGCGCTTCCCAGGCGGCGACCCTGACTTCGAATCTGCCGCCTGGAGCGACGATTTTTTCCATTTCTTCCATTTACCACAGCTCCTGGGGCGGATGTTCAGCATCTGGAGGTAGGCTGCAGCAATTAGTCGGCAATGGATAGCGAAGCCGTAAAATCGCTGGCCGTTTCTTTGCGACTGGCCGCTTTCGACCCATAGCAGGCATTTGGCGGGGTATACTGACGGCCAGCAGCGTAGGCAACCACCTGCTGGCTATGCACTTACGAGGGAATTGAAAAAGTGACGGGATTCTCATGCCTGATTTGCCATTGGTATGGAGAGGAGCAGCACGAACGCATTGCTGCTGTGGATCACGCCATGGTTGCCGTTGAATTTCTCGCGATGCAAGCGAAGCAACAACAACAGATCATCCCTGACTGTCCAGTCTGCGAAGCCTGGTCATCGAAGGTGCTGCCGATCCACGATTTGCTCAGTACCTGCGGCGATGCCTTGCCGGATGACATCCGAACCCCTCTCGAGAGTCTCTGGGCTGCCTGCTGCACTTTGAAGACGCTTGAGATGCCCTGCCACGACAGAGGCATCTTCGAGCATGGCGCATGGCAAACAGTAAGAGCAGCTGCCCATGAGGCACTCACGGCCATGGAGTCAACCTTGATAAAACCGCTCCTGGTGGATCTTGTCCCTAAGTGATGCGTCGATGACTGCCGCCTGATCGAGAGCAGAGACAATACACGAAGGGCTGCGACGAGACAGGAGCAGACGTTCTACTACCAGTAGTGCGATGAAGAGAGACACAAGGATGGCTATACGGTCGGCCAATAACGCATGGAACCCCGCCTGGGTCTGGCTGGACGTCTGACCTGATCGAATGATCCACGGCACGTAGGTCACCACAATCTGAGGAATGACTGTCATGAGCCCACTTAACAACGACGTGAGGGCCGCTTTCGTTGAGGCACTTAAGGAAATCTCGACGCAGATGTCGATTGCATACGAACAACTCGGTCCTGTACCAGAGGGCCATGTATTTGCTCAGGCAGGTTTGCAGAATGGCGCTGAAATCGTTCTGGACTATTTCGACCACAACGAGGCTGGAATAGCGTTCGAACACCTGCTTTACATGATTAAAGAACCACCGCTCGTCGTTTCTGAACAATGCATAAAAACTCTAGCTGGGATCGCAAGCGCCTTGAAGATGCCATTCACGATAGGACAGCGTTTACCCTGCTGAACGTCAGCTTTGGGTCGATAGCGGTCATTCGTTACCAGCAGCCCCACTGCGGACGCTCGCAGATGTCTGCAGTCGGCCACAAACGGTCGGTAGGCAGTCTAGTGGCAAATAGATGGTGTTCTACTACCTTTAAGGTAGTCGAGCTTGCCGTCACCTCTGTCGGGGGTTACCCCCGAATAGATCTCGCGCTTACTGCGACAAGAAACGCGATATGGCATGTCACCTAATCAGAGAGTGTCAGGATAGCGCCATGAAAGTTCGATGCCCTGATTGTGGTTATATCACAGACTACCTTCCGCCAACCCATAGGTGCCCTAATTGCGACAGTTTCTCTCACGAGTGGCTGATCTATGATTGGGAAAGCTATTCTTCAAACAAGCGCCTGCTTGTTAGATATAACCTTTTAATTATAGGCATAACCTTAATTAACACACTTGTGGCGATCATCTCTGAATCAACAGATGCGCGCCAATGGTTGTTCAGCTTTTTATTTATACCGGCAATGATCAGTTTATTTAGTTGTCGAAGGCAGCTTAAAAGAAAATCGGAGTATGAAGGGCACAAAAGCAGAGGGGCCTGGTTTATCGGTGGTTCCGGCCTCTAAAGCGGCTAACAAACTTGTATATGGACGCTATCCCCACAAGTGATGAGTAATGCTTTTCCAACGCTGTCGACAGTGCGATTGCATTCGTACATCTAGCCGGTGTTGAGCTTGTTCGCCCTGGCCATACTATGGTTCGCGCAACGAGGGCCAGTCGTTCATGGACGATGGCTAGTAGCTGCCAACAGTGCACGACCGCAAAGGGTCGATAGCGGCCACTCGTGACCAGCAGCTTCCGACCCAAAGCGGCCGTTCAGACAGTCAACGTACCCGTACGGATAGTTAAGCAAAAGAGCTATAGGAGGAGCTTCAGTCAAAATTCTGCTCTCCCAAGCGCTAGTCCCTAAGAGCTACATTCTCAAAGTGCTGAAAGACGTTTCGCGACAAATAACGCAAGCCGTTGTTAACATTTCGCCTGGATTTGCGCTCACAACAAGTCGATCTTAACTCCCATTAGGGGATCAGTTTTGGAACGTTGACTGGATCAAGTGACCCATCAATAAGTTTTCGAAGAATAACCGTCCAGTGCTCAGCCTCTTTGGCAGTCATATTCATGACGATCTTTGGATGCTGAAGATCGTTTACTTTTATGTGCACTCCCCGTGCTTCCGCACGCGCACCGATCGCTTTGAGATTATCGGTGAGCACTTCCTGTGCCACGGCCATATCCCTGCCGTAATACTTTGTAGTGGTCATTCCAGGGTCATAGAAATAAAACTCGATAACATCAGAGGCGTTGATAATAACGGGAGGCAGAACCTCCATCGTCGGCAAAACCTTTATATAACATATTTTGGCAGTGCGAGAGTCTACAGAAATGGAGCCATTAACATTATAGTGAAAATAGTCAACGTTTTGTAGGGACGCCAATGACTTGGCGTGGACGTCGACCAGTAATTTATTTATAACAACTATTTTTTTATCAACCCCCCACTTTATTAAAAGTGCGGGGATTGCAATGGCTAATCCAAAACCAATTAGAGCGCTTTTCGAGAGGTACCATACTGCAACCATGATGATGCAAAAGAGCGTAAACCAAACCGTGATGTGAGGCACCAATGCTAGAACATACATTTGCTTCTTTGACATTTCGTCTGTAATAGTTTTCACGATAGCGCCTTACTGTCGAGATCTTAGTGGTAGTACTTGGTCAAATATTGAGGCAGTCCGGAATGTAAGCGTGACGCCTCAGGGAAGTGCGTCTTGGCATCGATCTACGGGCTATTAATTAGATGTGCCAAATTGACGCGCTTGGTGTGGCATATTGCCATCGAGCCCGTTCGAGTGGAAGAGCCCGCATTTTTTTTGCGATCAAAACCATGTGCGTTGCAATGCGAAGCGTTAGCTAACCATTTCTAAATGGCCGCTTTTGGCCGGTTAGCGCCCCCTTTCCTGGCTAACCATCCTTGTCTTCCCGTAAGCGGAGGACAAATCCATGAACACCACTGCTACCTACAGTCATCAGCCCTGGAACAAAGGAAAATTAGTAGGACAGAAAGCCCCACTTCGCCTGAGAGACATCTGGGCGATCCGGGTGAGGCCGCAAATTGCCGAGAGAGCCAGAGATCTGGCGCTCTTCAATTTAGCCATCGATAGCAAGCTGCGAGCCTGCGATTTAACCAAGCTCCGTGTGCGCGACGTTGCTCATGGTGAGCACGTTTCATCGCGTGCCATCGTGATGCAGCAGAAAACGCAGCGGCCAGTGCAGTTTGAAATCACGGAGCAAACCCGGGCTGCTTTGGAAGCCTGGATCCGCCAAACACACTTACGCACCGAAGACTGCCTTTTCCCTAGTCGCCTACATACCCCCGATCATCTCTCCACGCGGCAATACGCCCGTATCGTCAAAGCGTGGGTGCGTGCCATTGGACTTGATCCAGCCATGTACGGCACTCACACAATGAGGCGTACGAAAGCATCATTGATTTATCGCAGGACGAAGAACCTGAGAGCGGTTCAACTGCTGCTCGGCCATACCAAGCTTGAGAGCACCGTTCGATATCTCGGGATCGAGGTGGATGACACCCTGGAGATGGCTGAGCAGACAGAGGTTTGACTCGGCACATAACGACGGCTCACAGCCAGGCCGTCGCTAACCGGCCATGAGCAGTCATGGAAGTACCTACGAAACTATGAACCACTCACTACTTGCAGATTGAGCCCCTTTACAAAGCGCTCTGGGCTCTCACCGCCCACCCGACGGCATGGATTTTTCTGAAGCCGAGCTGGCCGATCGGGATGTAGAGAGGCGTTTTCAGCTGCGTTTGACCTTGGCACGGATTGCGTCGCGGTTCATCCGGGGCCAGCCGTCGAGGGCCACTGGGCCAGCATGAAGAAACCATGCTGACCCTTCTGACGATTGGTCGCGTCAGGGAGTAGGGGAGCTGCACAAGGGGGATCAGGCCCGATCATGTAGGTTTACAATCAGTGCGTATGATAATAAGGTTTTAATCATACGGAGTGTATGTAATTTGGCCCTGGCGCATGACTGCGCAAGGGCCTTTCGATAAGGAGAGTCGAGCATGTTCAGTACCTACCGCGAGTTGTTCCAGGCCAGGGGGGCCAAGGGCTTTGCCCTGGCTGGCCTGTTGGCCCGGCTACCGTTGCCCATGACCGGTATCGGGATCATCACCATGCTGTCGCAAATAACCGGCAGTTACGGCTTGGCCGGTGCCGTGGCAGCCACCTTTGTGCTGACCTATGGGCTGATGTCGCCGCAGATCTCGCGCCTGGTTGACCGCCATGGCCAACGTCGGGTATTGCCAGCCGCCGCCGGGCTCAGCGTGCTGGGCATCCTCATGCTGCTGGCTTGCAGCTATTGGCGGCTGGCGGAGTGGACGCTATTCATCGGGGCCGCGCTTGCCGGCTTCATGCCCAGCATGTCAGCGATGGTGCGCGCACGCTGGACCGCGATCTACCGCGGCAACGCGCAACTGCAGGCCGCCTATTCGCTGGAAACCGTTCTCGACGAAGTCACCTTCATTGCCGGTCCGCCGATTTCGGTGGGGCTGAGCGTGGCGGTACTGCCGCAGACCGGGCCACTGGCTGCCGCCGTGCTCCTGGCCATCGGCGTGCTCGCCTTGGTGGTGCAGGTCGGCACTGAGCCGCCGGTAGAGGCCGAGGCCTTGACCGGGCAAGGCAGCAATTCGGTGTTCCGAGTGGCCGACGTGCGCCTGCTGACCTTGCTGATGGTCGCCATGGGCGTGATCGTGGGTACCGTCGACATCGTCAGCTTGGCATTCGCCGAGCAGATGGGCATGCCGGCCGCGGCAAGTGTGGTGCTGTCCTGCTATGCCATCGGTTCCTGCGTCGCCGGGATGGTATTCGGTGCGCTGAAACTCGATACCCCGCTACATAAGCTGCTCCTGCTGGGCGGGCTGGCGACCGCGGCGACGACCTTGCCGCTGCTGCTGGCGGGGAACATTGTCGGACTGGCCGGCGCCGTGCTGATCGCAGGCCTGTTCTTTGCCCCGACCATGATCGTGGCGATGTCTCTGGTAGAGCGCATCGTGCCCGAAAGCAAGCTGACCGAAGGCATGACCTGGTTGCTTGCCGGCCTCAACGTTGGCGTGGCCGGCGGCGCAGCGGCATCTGGGCAGGTGGTTGATGCATGGGGCGCCAAGGCCGGATTCAACGTGGCCTTGGCCGCTGGGGCCGCAGTGTTGCTGGTTGCGCTCTGGGGCTACCAGCGCATGCGCGCCCGAGCCCAACAGGCGTCGTATTCGTTTTGATCGGCTTCAGGCTGGCGATGGGCCATGCGGACTGAGGTTCGCTCGGCGCGCGACGAGGCGACAGGCTTGTCAGTGCGCCTCGCGCCCAAGACAATGCGCGCGAGGCATGAATACGTTTTGCCCACCCCATGCCGTTGAAGACAAGGAATAGCTTGATGGTTCGTCGCACCCGCGCCGCAATGCAAGAAACCCGGGCCCTGTTGCTGGCCACCGCCCGCCAGATGTTCAGCGAGCTCGGGTATGCGCACACTTCGATGGACGATTTGACCGCCCGTGCGGGTTTGACCCGGGGGGCGCTGTACCACCACTTTGGTGACAAGAAGGGGTTGCTGGCGGCTGTCGTCGAGCAGCTCGACGCCGAAATGGACGAGCGCCTGCGCGCCATCACCGACACCGCCGAGAACGCCTGGGACGGTTTTCGCCAACGTTGCCGCGCCTATCTGGAGATGGCGCTGGAGCCCGAGATTCAGCGCATCGTGCTGCGCGACGCCAGAGCGGTGTTGGGCGGCGGCTCGCCTGAGGCCCAACGGCATTGCATAGAGTCGATGCGCCAGTTGATTGAGAACCTGGTGCTGCAGGGTGTACTTGTCCAGGCACAGGCTCAAGCGCTGGCCGTATTGATATACGGCAGTTTGGCGGAAGCGACGGTATGGATCGCGGAGGCCGAGAACGGCGACACGCGGCTGGCGCAGGCAAGCCAGGCGTTCGACCTGCTGTTGCGCGGGGTGCTAAAACGGCCTACAGACTCTACGGACACGTGACCGCACTCGACATTCAGCGCGTTGCCATCGCGATTTTGTGCCCATCATCAGCCGTAATCATCTCGCAGCGGTTCGTCTAGCTGAAACGTGCTCAAACCTGTTGGAGGTCAACCCACCGCAGGTATTCGCGCCTAGCCCTTCCTACCCGAAGCAGACCTTGGCTAAGGGCTGCTAACGGCCATAGCAGCCCGTCGCGGCAGGTAAAAAACGTCTCAGCGGACAGTCGTCGGTGCCCTCTGCACTTGCGTGAGTCACGCCCAATGTGTGTAATCGTGACCATATCGAAGTAAGGAACAAAGGCATGCACCGCAACACCATAACTTTTCAGGATGCGATTCGCTCTGGAGGTGCATCAAACGGTTGTACCAGCGTTGAGCGTTATTTTGCCGACTTTAGAATCGACGAGCGTTCTCTATTGGAAATTTTAGTAAGCGCTGACGGTGGGCACTCTGACTATATGAGTGGTTTCGTATCGGGATATCCAGAACAAAATCTTCTCTTTGCCAATAGCCTGATCCGAAGCGGCCTGCCCGAGACAAGGTCCAATCGGGTAATCATCTACATTTGCCCTGAATGTGGAGACATCGGCTGCGGAGCATACTCAGTGCACATTCGCAGTTCTGGTGACGAGATCATCTGGGAGGAGTTCGCTTACGAAAACGGATATGAAGAGCCTCGCATAATCCTTGATGTTGGCCCTTTTTTATTCGGCTCTGCCTCCTATGAGCGCGCCGTTAAAGCCGCGTCTGAGATTTGATTTGGCCGTGTTAGGAAGCTGCCCCTTGGTCTTACGTCCCCGATCTTGGGCGAGGCGACCACTTGCGAATGGCTACCTGAATCCCCCCCTAGTTTCGTATACGCCTTCAAGCCTCTAGGATAGTCTGTTCACTCGAGGCCGGTCGCTTCTGGCCGCTTGCTGCCCTCGGCGATGGCAGCTAAGGGTCGAGTGTGGTCGCTCGCACAGACAGCAACCCGCGTTAGTCCCAGTCCATTTTGATGCTCTCTTGTTTCCTGAACGCATCCAGCACACTCTCGAAACGGGAGCGCTCGAAGGTCAGGCTCGGTATTGAGTCATACCAATCAACGGCAGGGCATTGCAAAGTGATTAAATCCCTCAGCAAACCAAATCGGCGCCACTGGACATGGTGCTCATCGGCGTGCTGCTCAGCAACAATGACGGTACATGTCAGGTCCAAGTCATCAGAGCAAACAAGCAGGGGGACCAAGGTCTCCCAGCCCGGCGCTGTGGAATAGGTCCGATCCCATACCAAATAGGTGTCGTCATCGTCGCTCAAGCCTGAATGCGCTGATACGAGGTGTAACTCAGCTTCCCGATTGTGCTGAGGTAGCCAAACCTCCAAAGGTACTCCGTCAACGGCAAACGTCGGGTAGAAGCCGAGACTGTACTTGGATTTGTGCCTTGTGATGGATAGCAAATTACTCATTCCAGCTCTCGAATCCCTGAAGTCTGTAGAGCTTACTTTTGCCAGGTGCGCATGTCTGCTTTTGGCAGATAGTGGGCCCTCCGCGTGAAGGGCTGATTAGGGTCGAAAGCGACCCTTCGCGAGTGGCCGCTGACGCCCCCTAGCGGTACGCCATATCCATGCAGCCGTGATCGGTACTCGCTTTGCATTTTTTGCTCAGCTCCTACAATCTGCACTACTGATTTCTATTACTACCCGCATGAGGCTAACCGTTGTCTACAGACCCGTTATGTCTGATTTTTATACCGGCGTTGGTCACTCTACTAAAGGCGGCGGAGGATCGGAAAGGCTCTGCGCTCAGCGAAGCTGAGGTGCTTGAGATTCGAGATAATGCCACCACGATGGCAGTGCCCTTCAGTGCTGCCTTCGCGTTAGAAAAAGATCGGGGTTATGAGGACATCGTTCCAGAGGATTGCTGGGAAGAATGGCTGCGGGTCCGTTCATCACTCTGATCACCATCATTCAAAGCTTAACCCGGGAGACAAGAATATTGCTGTTCCAGAATTTCACAGCGTCTCGGTCGTGATAGGTCATTAAGCCGATCGGCAGCTATCGACCCGTAGCGGACTGTCCTGCCTTGGGGCTTGCGTGGTGGATGATGTGTGCCTGAAGATCTTCGTTGCCTATGAGATCGAGCGCCGCCCGCGCGGCGCATCGCGGATAAATCCGCTCCTACATTTTGTTGCAACGTGGCCATGCCTGTGAGGCCATGGTTGTCAGCCTTGTTGGCATGACGGGATTTTTCGCTGGGTATTGATGCCGCCTCGCATGCCTTGAGACACGCACCAAGGCAGGCAACCATGGCGTAACAGGTTCGGCACGTTGCAACAAAATGTAGGAGCGGATTTATCCGCGATGCGCCGCGCGGGCGGCGCTCGATCTCATAGGCGCTACATACCGTTAGGCGAACACATCCGAATCCACGCCGCGCTACGATCCCAGGAAGATGTCAGTAAGCCGCAACCCCGATCACTGCAGGTGCTGTCTGATCGCCTGGGCCGCCTGGTCCATCGCACTGCGGGTAGCGGGCACCTGGCCGAGCACGTTGAGCAGGCCGAAGTCATGGATCATGCCGTTGTAGCGCACGGCGGTCACCGGGACACCGGCAGCACCCAGCTTGCGCGCATAGGCTTCGCCTTCGTCGCGCAGCACATCCATCTCGGCAGTCTGTACCAGCGCGGGTGGCAGGCCTTTCAACTGCTCCAGGCTGGCGCGCAGCGGCGAAGCATGGATGTCGTCACGCTGCCTGGGGTCGCTGGTATAGCTGTCCCAGAACCACTGCATCATGTTGCGCGTCAGGAAATGGCCCTCGGCGAACTGGTTGTACGAGCCGTTGTTGAAGTTGGCATCGGTCACCGGCCACAGCAGGGCCTGGAAGCGCAGCTTCGGCGTGCCGGCCTCCTTGGCCTTGAGCGCGACAACCGCTGCCATGTTGCCACCAACGCTGTTGCCTACCACCGCCAGACGGCTGCCATCGACGCCAATCTGCTTGCCGTTTTCGGCAACCCAGCGGGTGGCGGCGTAGGCCTGGTTGATGGCGGTGGGGAACTTCGCTTCCGGCGACGGGGTGTAGTCGACGTACACCGCCGCCGCACCGGAGCCGAGCACCAGGTCGTGGATCAGGCGTTCGTGGGTCGGGTAGTCACCGAGCACCCAGCCACCGCCATGGAAGAACATGAACACCGGCAACTCGCCTTTCGCCCCCTGTGGGCGCACCACGCGGATCTCCAGGGCCTGGCCGTCGACCGCAATAGTGCGGCGCTCGACCTGGGTGCCGGAAACGTCGACCTTCACGCTGGCCTGGGCGCCAGTGAGCACGGCACGCGCGTCTTTCGGCGCCAGGGTTTCCAGCGGTTTGCCGCCACCGGCTTCAAGGGCCTGAAGGAAAGCCTGGGTAGTGCTTTCCACACCGGGGCTACCGGCGGCGAAGGCACTGTTGACGGCGAGCGCAAGCAGGCCGGCGGAGAGGGGGCGGGAGAGTTTCATGGTCAAGCTCCTGGGGCGCTGGGTAGGGTGATCAGTTCTGGTTGGCGGAGGTGGTCGGGCGCAGGTAGCTGACCTTCTGCACCTTGCCGTCACTGTCGCGGTAGGTCAGGGTGGCGGTGCTGGTGTGCCCGCTGGCGTTGGCCGGGGCATCTATGGCGATGACTTGAGCGATGTCCAGGTGCGTGCCGTACTGGTACGGCGAGGCGGTCTGGGCGAAGGCACCGAAGCTGGCGCCGAAGGTCAAGGTGGCGATGGCGATTGCTTTGCTGAAGTTCATGGTCATGCTCCGTTAGCTGGGATAGTGGAATCAGCATCTGCTTGCTGGTTGATTGGTATGTTGCGCGATAATAGTTAGCGCGCAAAATATATTTCCGTAATGGTCCTGATTGAAACGCTGCATCAGCCCCGGGCATCGCCGCTGAGCGGCGACGTCGGGTGGTTTGGCTAGCGTGCTGCCGGCGGGAAGTCGATATCGGTAATGGCGATGTTGTTCAGGTAGTTTGTGAGGGTTAACAGCGTCACCTGCGCCACCACCTCGACGATCTTGCCATCGTCGATACCCGACTCACGGGCTGTTGCAATCTGCTGGTCGCTCAGCTGGCCGCGGCTTTCGGTGACCTGGCGCGCCAGGGCGGCAACGGCGCTGAGCGTGCCGCTGCGGGCCTGGCTGATTGCCTCTTCGCTCAGGCCCGCTTTGCCTGCAAAGAAAGCGTGCGCGGCCAGGCAGTAGTCGCAACCGTTCACCTGCGAAGCGGCGAGGGCGACCACTTCACGTTCAGCGGCGCTCAGCGAGGTTTTGCCCAGGGCTTGGGCCAGGCCCAGGTAACCGTTCAATACAGCAGGGGAGTGGGCCAGGGTGCGGAAGGCGTTGGGGATGAAGCCGAGGCCTTTCTGAATACCTTCCAGAGCGGTGCGCGAGGCAACAGGTGCCTGGTCCAGCGAGAGGGCAGCGATACGAGTCATGGTCATTCTCCAAGGGGTTGATTAACGGGCTTGTCGATCAAGCTTGGAGTCAATGTTAGGGAGCTGGGCTTTCCTTTCGGCTGCAGATCATCGAAATTATGCAACAGATCGTCTAAACCCGAGTGTGCCATGGACCGATTGTCGACGTTGCTCAAACACTTCAACCTGCATGCCGCCACCTTTCACCAGGGCGGCTTCTGCGGCACCACCGACCTTGATGGGCAACAGCGGGTGGGGTACGCCCACCTGCTGCGTGCCGGCCGCCTGGCCTTCAGGGACAAGCACGGGCAGGTTGTTGAACTGAACGAACCGAGCCTGATCCTGGCGGTGCGCCCGCAGGCACACCGGTTGGTGGCGACCGAAGCCGATGAGGCGGAGCTGGTTTGTGCCACCTTGCAGTTCGAAGGTGGTGCCAACAACCCGCTGACCTTGGCCTTGCCGGATTTCATCATCAAGCCGCTGCGCGAACTGCCAATGCTGACCGGTACCCTCGACTGGCTGTTTGCCGAAGCCTCCGGCGACGAATGTGGCCGCGATGTCATGCTCAATCGCCTGTTCGAGCTGATGGTGGTCCAGCTGCTTCGCCACCTGATTGCCAGCCGCAGCATTACCTCGGGGATGATGGCCGGGCTGGCCGACGCCCAGCTCTCGCGCGCACTGGTCGCCATCCACAGCGAACCACAGCACAACTGGTCGGTGGCGCAGATGGCTGATCGTTCAGGCATGTCGCGGGCCAGCTTTGCCGCGCATTTTCGCCACACCGTGGGCATGACTCCGGCCGACTACCTGGCCAACTGGCGCATCAGCCTGGCCCAGAAGCGCCTGCGCGAGGGCCGCCCGATCGCGCTGATTGCCGATGAGGTGGGCTACGAAAGCCCGTCGGCCTTGGCCCGGACTTTCCGGCGCAAGGTTGGCGCTAGCCCGAAGGCCTGGCTGAAGCAGGGTTCGGCATAGGGCCAGGGGCGCCTACAGGTGCTCCCGGAGAAAGTCGACGAACGCCTTGGTGCGGGCGGAACGCCGTCGCTCGGGGCTGAACACGGCGCTGACCGGCAGTGCGGTGGCCTGGTAATCGTCAAGCACGCTACGCACGCGGCCTTGCGCGGCATCGGCTGCGAACAGCCATTCGGGCGACAGGGAAAGGCCCAGGCCGCCGAGCACCATTTCGCGGATGGCCTCGCTACTGTTGCTGGTGACATTGCCTTTGATGGCAACCTCGAGCGCTTGCTCGCCGCGGCTGAACTGCCAATTGTCATAGTGCGTCAGCAGGGTGAAGCCGATGCAGTTGTGGCCGGCCAGTTCGGCGGGCTGGCGTGGCTGCCCGTAGCGCTCCAGGTAAGCCGGCGCAGCGTAGACCCGGCGCACGCTGCTGCCCAGGGGCACGGCCACCAGGCCGTCGTTTTTCAGCACCCCGATGCGGATGGCGACGTCGATGTTTTCCGTCAGCAGGTCTTCGTTGTGATCGTTCAGCCGCAGGTCGATCCGCACTTCAGGGTAGCGCTGCAGAAAGCTGCCAATCAGCGGTGCTATGCACAACCGCCCGTAGCTCACCGGCGCGGCGATCCGCAGCGGCCCTGCAATCTGCTCCTGGCCACTGGCAAAGCTGCGCGTGGCGGATTCCAGCTGGCCGAGAATCTCCTGGCAGTGATGGTAGAACCGCTGCCCTTGGTCGGTCAGGGCCAGCTGACGGGTACTGCGGGCAAATACCGGCCCGCCCAGGTAGCGCTCCAGGGCGCGGACCTGTTTACTCACCGCAGGCTGCCCGATGTTCAGTTCGCGAGCGACCGCTGAAAACGACCCACGCTCCACCACGCGTACGAAGACGCGCATGCTGTCGAACAGATCCATTGCCATCTGGCCTCTCTGCGGAATAAGTCCTATGCCAATCTAGTGTCTTATCGGAATGAACGTGGCGGCGCAACCTGTAAGCGTCCACTCAATCGAGGTTGCCATCATGAAACCGACCATGCTCGCCGCTATCGCAGAATCCGCCCAAGCCCCGCTGGCTGTGCGCCACATTGCCCGCCCGATACCCGGGAAGGGCCAGGTGCTGGTGCGGGTCCATGCCGCAGGCGTCAATCCGCTCGATACCAAGATCGCCACCGGCGCAGGCGCGCATGCTCGCCAGCCGCTGCCGGCGGTACTCGGCCTGGACCTCGCCGGCACGGTCGTCGAACTGGGCGAGGCGGTCGAAGGGTTTGTCGTCGGTCAGGCAGTGTTCGGCATGGCCGGTGGCATCGGTGGGGCCCAGGGCACCATGGCCGAGTACATTGCGGTGGATGCCCGGCTGATCGCAGCCAAGCCGCATGCACTCGCCATGAGCGAGGCGGCAGCGTTGCCGCTGGTATTCATCACGGCGTGGGAAGGGCTGGTCGATCGCGCCAATGTCCGCCCTGGCCAGCGCGTGCTGATTCACGGTGGGGCAGGTGGGGTCGGCCAGGTGGCGGTGCAGTTGGCCAAGGCACGCGGCGCCGACGTCTATGCCACCGGTTCGGCGGCCAGTCTCGATTTCATTCGCGCCCTGGGCGCCACGGCAATCGATTACCGGGCGCAGAGCGTGGAAGCCTATGTGCAGCAGTACACGGCCGGGGAGGGGTTCGATATCGTCTATGACACCGTAGGCGGCAGCACCCTGGATGCTGCCTTCCTGGCGGTCAAGCCTTATACCGGCCACGTGCTCAGTTGCCTCGGTTGGGGCCAGCACAGCCTCGCGCCGTTATCGTTCCGAAGCGCCACCTACTCAGGCGTGTTCACCCTGGCCCCGTTGCTCACCGGCCAGGGGCGTGAACACCACGGGGCTATCCTGCGCGAGGCGGCTGCGTTGGCAGATGCCGGGCAGTTGCAGGTAAGGGTGGACCCGCGGCAGTTCGCCCTGGCAGATGTCAACGAAGCGTTTCGCCAGGTAGCGGAAAGTCGTGGTACGGGCAAGACGGTGATCCGCTTGTCCAGCGACTAGCTACCGCGACCGTGCAGACGACTTGGTTCAACCCGGTCGCTTCTCGTATCATCGGCGCATTCGCCTGTGGATCGGAACCTGTGCAATCACTCACCGGAAAACTTCAGCCTGCTTCGGCAACCCCTGCGAAGTGGGACGCAGGCGAGGCCGTCAGCCAGCTGTCGTGGGACGACTTGCGCATCATCAAGACCCTCAGTGAGTGTGGCAATCGTGCCGCCACGGCCAAGAAGCTCGGGGTGAACGTGTCCACCGTTTCGCGGCGCATTGCCCAGGTCGAGCGCACCCTGGGTATCGCCCTGTTCGATCACCGCAAGTCGGGCTACCTGCTCACGGCCGAAGGTGCCGAGCTGCGCGCGCTGGCCGAGCGTGTGGAGCTGGACATCGTCAGCGTCACACGGCGTGTTTCACGTGCTGGCCAGGGCCCCCTCGGCAAGCTGCGGATCACCACCAGCGACTCGCTGCTGCTGTATTTCCTCACCCCGATCATCGCCGAATTCAAGGCGCTGAACGAGGGCATCACCCTGGAAGTACTGGTCGGCAACCAGACCTTGAGCCTGGCCCGGGACGAGTCGGATATCGCCATCCGGGCGACGCGCAAACCTGCCGACAGCCTGGTCGGCCGCAAGCTGGCCAACATCGCCTGGGCGCCGTACTGCTGTGCCGGCCAGGCAGGCGCAGCCGCCCTTTTCGAAGGGGAGCAGCCATGGGTCTCGTATGCTGCCGCGCTATGCGGTTTGCGGGCAACGAGTTACGTCGAGAACCGAGTCGCCCCCGAGCGCATCGTGTACCGCACCGATTCCGTCGCTGCAGCGAGCGCGGCCATCGCGGCAGGGCTCGGGTTCGGTTTTCTCCCCTGCATGCTGGGCGACATCACCCCGGGGTTGGTCCGTGCCGGCCCGGTGGTGCCCGAGCTGCAGGATGAACTGTGGCTGTTGACTCACCAGGACATTCGCAAGTCGTGGCGAGTCAAAGCCTTCATGACCTTCTGTGCCGCCGCCGTGGCCGAGCAGAAGCCCTTGGTCGAAGGGCACCTCCCAGCCAGCTGAGGCCAGCCCGGGCGAGCTAGCGCCCGGATGCGCCGGTGCCAATCACGGCCTTGCAGGCGATCTCGATCAACTGCGGGCGCTGGGCAAGCCTGGAGACACCAATGATGTTGCTTGCGCACTGAGGCCGCTCAGTGCCGTATGCCGCCTTGCGCACCTTGCCGACGACGGCGAAGGCCGCGTCCATGTCCAGCACGTAGAGCGTCTCCTCGACCACGTCCTGCAGGGTTGCGCCATACAGGGCGAGCAGCTTGGCAATGTTGGCGTAGGAGGCCCGCATCTGCTCGCCCATGCCCGAAAAGTCACTGGGCCTGCCGTCGGCATCGAGCGGCGCCGGGGCGACCAGGTTGCCGTCCTCGTCGTGGTTGAACTGGCCCGACACATGGATCTCGTTACCGACCCGGCGTGCCTGCGGATAGCCATAGGCATCCTCCCAGGGAACGCCCCAGTAGGCGGTGTCTTTGTTGAGTGGTTGTGAAGCTGCCATATGCGTTTTCCTGCAGATGAGCGGGCCGGATTGACCCGCATGGACAGGCGAATGCTAGCAGCGCATCGCCACGCCTGATGGCGCAAAAAAGAGCTTCCGCGAGCGCAAAAGTGCGCCACCGATGCCTGCCGGGTTTCGCTATCTTGTGTTCCACCTCAAGCGGCGACGACGCCGAGGCATGCACCACGAACGGTGCGACTGACCATCATCCAGCGGAGAGGAAGCAACCATGCGCAACCCTAAAACCGAAGTTCTGACCCCCCTCAACAGCCAGCTGATCTTCATCGACCAGCAGCCGCAGATGGCCTTCGGCGTGCAGAGCATCGACCGCCAGACGCTGAAGAACAACACCGTGGCCCTGGCCAAGGCGGCGAAGATCTTCGACGTGCCCACCACCATCACCACGGTCGAGACCGAAAGCTTCTCGGGGCACACCTACCCGGAGCTACTCGCGGTGTTCCCGGACGCTCCGCTGCTGGAGCGCACCTCGATGAACTCCTGGGATGACCAGAAGGTACGTGACGCGCTCAAGCACAACGGCCGCAACAAGGTGATCGTGTCCGGCCTGTGGACCGAAGTGTGCAACACCACCTTCGCCCTGTCGGCGATGCACGACGCCGGTTATGAGATCTACATGGTGGCGGACGCCTCCGGCGGCACCAGCAAGGAAGCCCACGACTACGCCATGCAGCGCATGATCCAGGCCGGCGTGGTGCCGGTGACCTGGCAACAGGTGCTGCTGGAATGGCAGCGCGACTGGAAGAACCGGGCCACCTACGACGCCGTGATGGCGCTGGTGAAAGAACATTCCGGCGCCTACGGCATGGGCGTCGACTACGCCTACACCATGGTGCACAAGGCGCCTGAGCGTGTTCAGCATGGCCCGACCCTGGCACCGGTCGCGGCAGCTGTCTGAACCGTCACCAGTAGCCCCCTGAACGGGGCTGGTGATTGATGCAAGGGTGCGCAGCAGGCCGAGCCACCTGGGCCTGGTCTTCCCCTGGGAAGCCCAGTGCCTGGTTTGTGACCGCGGAAAGGCGCGCACCCGGTTACCTGGATGTGTGAACGGGTGAGAACATGGAACAATTCACCGCGCCGGCGTCAGTGCCGGCGGCAACGGCGCCGCTCGGTGCCTGGCAAATAGAAGCTGCCAAACAACTCATGCTGGAAAAGCTGGACAGCGGCATCTCGGTTGCCGAAGTCGCCGAAGCGTGCGCATTGTCACGCAGCCACTTCTCGCGCATGTTCAAGCAGGGTACCCATATGCCCCCGCAGCAATGGTTGCGCGAGCAGCGGGTGCTGAAGAGCAAAACGCTGCTGAAAACTTCCACCATGTTGCTTGTGGACATCGCACTGACGTGCGGCTTCTACGATCAATCCCACTTCTGCCGGACCTTTTTCAGAACTGAAGGCATGACCCCGCAGAGGTGGCAGCAGCAGCTGTTCGGCGGTCATCGTCGGCAAGCACGGCGTCTGCAGTGACAGGGCGCGGTGGCTAGTACCGCGGTGTAGGCCGGCTGCCGGGTGAGTGACATCTTGATACAGGGACAGGCGCAACCAGCTACCGGCCTTGCGCACAATAGTGGCACTATGGTGTTTCACAGTAAGGGAAACATCCGGTACGGATATCCGGGTGTCATGCGCACAGGACCAAGGGAATATGGTTTCGATTCAGGTGGATGGTGAGGACAAGACCGCAAACATAAGCGACTGGTCTATATTCTGGAGCGACAAGTTCGAAGCCCTGGCACTGACCTGTCATTTTCCATCTGGAAAATACATTCGCCCGCTCAGTAACTGCAGGGTGTCACCCTCTCGCGAACTGAGCAATGTGCTGCTGATCAGACCCGGCAGCACGATCGTCAAGCCCATCGAAAAAGCGGTCATCTACGGCGAGCAATACGCCGTGGTGCATTATCCGGGTACCGACAAGCCCTATATTCACAAGATGGACGGCATTGTCTTCAGCGCGCCTACCGCGATCAGCGATACGCCGGTCTTCGCTTATTTCAAGGCTGTTGCAAGTGCCCGCCAGGCTCAAGCGCAGTCAGAGTCCGATCGTGAAATAGCCAGCAATGTCGTGGCTCAACTGGGGAAACTGCCTGCCAGCGCCAGCACGGCCTTGCAAGCCTATTGCTCCGGGCGGAACGGCACGCTGGCGCCAGGCCTGGGGCTCATTTATCCGTTCGGGCTGAACGAAAGCCAGTACCAGGCCGTCGAGCGGGCGTTCAGCGCGCAGATCAGCGTGATCGAAGGCCCACCGGGCACCGGCAAGACCCAGACTATCCTCAACATCCTCGCCAATATCCTGTTGCGCGGGCAGACGGTGGCGGTGCTGTCCAACAACAATGCGGCTGTGGCAAACGTCTACGAGAAGTTGGAAAAGTGCGGCCTGGACTACCTGGTAGCCAAGCTTGGTAAAAAGGAAAACCGCGAGGCCTTTTTCGCCAACCTGCCGGCGTGGCCCGCCAGCGCGCCCGGGCCGGCACCGTCCCTGGAAGAAATACAGGCCTTGCTGGCCCGCTTGAAGCAGCACCTGCAAGACCACAACCGGGCGGCACAACTGCAAATCGAACTGGACGAGCTGGTCATCGAGCGGCGCTACCTGCAGCAGTGGCAGGCAGAAAACGGTGTGCAGGCCACGGGCTCGTTGGACAAATACGGGCTGACCCCGCGCAAGACGGCCGACCTCATGGCCTACCTGGCGCACCTTGGCGAGCAGCGCGTGCAGCTCAAGGACCGCATCGAGCTGCTGTTCAAATTCAGAATCTTTCGCACCACACCATTCGCCGCGGGCGAGGCGCGCATGGCTGCGTTCCATGCCCTGCAGATGCATTATTACGACAAGTCGCAACAGGCCAAGGAAGCCGAGCTGCGGGCGTGCCGTGAGTCGTTGGCGCGGGCCAACTTCACGACGCTGCTGGAAGCGCTGACAACGGCATCGATGCAGCATCTGAAGCAGCATCTGCAAAGCCGGGCAGCGCCGCGAGGCAGCTTCGATGGCAAAACCTACCGCAGCGATTTCGATGCCTTCGTGCAGCGTTTCCCTATTCTAGGCAGCGGCACGCATTCCATCGTCAACTCGATCGCGGCGGGGGCGATCCTCGACTACGTGATCATCGACGAAGCGTCTTTGCAGGACATCGTGCCGGGCATCCTGCCACTGGGCTGCGCCAACAACCTGATCGTTGTCGGTGATAACCGCCAGTTGCCCTACATCCCGGTGAAACTGGGGCTTCAGGCGCCGGCCGAGGCCTACGATTGCGAGCGCTACAGCCTGCTGGATTCGTGCATTGCCGTGTTCCGGGACGCACTGCCAAGGACGTTGCTGAAGGAGCATTACCGATGTCACCCGAGGATCATCCAGTTCTGCAACCAGCAGTTCTACGATAATGCGCTGGTGCCCATGACCGTGGATAACGGCGAACAGCCCCTGCGCCTGGTGGTCACCGCCAAGGGCAACCATGCACGCAAGAATACCAACCTTCGCGAGTTGGAGTCGTTGCTGAAGGTGCTCGAGGACGAAGGGCAGCCTGTCGTCGTGGACGCTGGAGGCCGCGGTTATATCGCCCCGTTCCGGGCCCAGGTCAGCCTTTCCGACAAGCACCTGCCGACGGACTTCGTCAATGACACTGTGCACAAGTTCCAGGGCCGCGAGTGCGACGAAATCGTCTTCTCGACCGTGCTGGACAAGAAACGCTACAACCAGGCGCAAGGACGCCTGGACTTCGTCGACGACCCTTGCATGATCAACGTGGCAGTGTCGCGGGCCAAGCATCGCTTCACCCTGGTGACCGGTGATGATGTATTCACCAGCAATAATGGCCACCTGGCCGCCTTGATCCGCTACATCAGCTATTACGCGCAGGATGAGCAGATCGTACGTGCACCGGTGGTGTCGGCATTCGACTTGTTGTACCGCGAGTACGACCAGTCCCTGGCACGCCTGAATGCTCGTCTGCGGCCGGAGGATTCACGCTACAAGTCCGAGCAGATCGTGGCACAGTTGCTGCGCGAGGCGCTGTCGGCCCCGGCGTGCCAGGCGCTGAAGTACCACACGCAGATCCGTCTGGATAAGCTCGCATCGCCTAGTAATCCCGCCTGGACGGCAGCCCAGCGGGCGTTCATGAGGCGCGCCAGTTGCGATTTCGTGATCTATTACAAAGTTGGCAAGACACCGGTAGGGGTGATTGAGGTCGATGGCGGCTATCACGACCACCCCGTGCAGGCGGCGCGGGATGCCATGAAGAACGAAATCCTGGCTGGAAGTGGCATTCCCATTTTGCGGCTGCGGACGGTTGAGAGTGATATCGAGCGCAGAGTTGGCGAATTTCTTGGGCAATGGGCCAAGCCGGTTCCGGACGCCTGAGCAGCTGAGTCTGAGGTTGGCACTGAACAAATGCCACGCGTTTATCTCCCAGAAGCATGGATAATGCGCTGGATTGACCATTGCCGAGAACCGTTTGCCAGGCGGTTGGCTGTGAAGGGCACATAACAACTGACTGCAAGGACATTTGGTACATGAAAGCTTTGCTGGACCGTGCACGCCAATGGGCCAAGTCGCTCAAGCGGCAAACCATGGTGCTCTGGTTCTGTTACCAGCACTCCGATACGCCGTGGCTGCCCAAATGGATAGCGGTGTTCGTGGTGGCCTACGCGCTGAGCCCGATCGATCTCATTCCAGACTTCATACCCGTGCTGGGCTATCTGGACGATGTGATCATCTTGCCCCTTGGCATCCTGTTGGCAATTCGCCTGATGCCGCCGGCCGTGCTCGCGCAGTGCCAGGAGCAAGCCCTGGCGTGGGAACAGAGCCAGGTGAAGCGACCGGTCAGCGTTACCGCAGCGGTGTTCATCGTACTGATCTGGATAGCCGTGCTAACGGGGGCGTTACTGGCTTTCGCTCATTACTGAGCGCTTGTCCGAGCCTCGCGAATCCCACCCTTTGATGACTGCTCACCCGCTCAACAGATGACCTGAGGCCAGCCATCGGCTGGCTGGCCTCAACCGACATCAGCCCTTGTTCAGATCAACCAATGGCGTCTGCCGCACCTCGGTTTCCCGCCCGCTCTGGATCTCTTCCACCTGCTGCAAGGCCTTGTCCACCGCTGCCTTGTCCGCCAACAAGCTGTAGCGGATATGGAACTGCCGGTGTTCCTTGGGGCCGATGGTCGGCACCAGGTTCAGTGGCCGCTGGTAACGGCGGTTGTAGGAAAAACTTGTCCCCGGCTCCAGCCCCGTGACATAGCCCTGGCCTTGGGTGTCGGTATTCTTCCACAGCGAGAACACCGGCAGCGTGCCGGTATTGAAACCGACCGCAACGCCCAGGTTGCCAGCCTTGTTGTGCAGCACGGTCAAGGTATCGCCCTTGGCATCGGCATACGGCACCACGTTGTAGACCGTCTCGTCATAGTCCCGGGTCGGCGCGCGGTAGGTCTGCCAGTCGGGCAGGTCGCCCTTGGCCTTGTCGTTGAACGGCGACACCTGTTTCACCGGCGCGGCGAAACGCGCGCCTTGCTCGAGGAACGGCGTGCTGAAGTTGCTGTGGTACAGCGCCTGGTATTCCTTCGCATAGTCGCCATTGTTGGTCAGCGTGTCGTTCACGGTGAACGCCACGCTGCCGGGCTCGGTGACCAGTTCGGTGGCGACGGCGAAGTCGACCTTCTTGAACGCCTGTTCTTTCAGTTCGCCACGCAAGCTGATGGCGTACGGTGGTTTCTCGTCGATGTGCAGGGTGACTCTGCTTGCAGGAATGTTGGCGGCGCGGCCGTGCAGGGTCAGCAGCTCGCCATTGTCGATGCCGGGGTGGCCGACCCATTCGTAACCGCAGCGGGTGACCAGCTCGTTGAAGCCTTCCAGCCAGCCCAGGCCATTGCGCCCGTTGAGTTCGATGAAGGACGGGTTGACCACCTCCTTGACCGGTGAATCCCAGCCCAGCCGCACCGTGCCGACCGAGGCCTGCAGGATGTTCATGCCGCGCGTCGGCACGACCGACAGTTTCATCGTGCCGTTATCGATGTCGACGATGCTGACACCTTCCTGCCGGCCCCCGTGCAAGGTGCGCAGGGTCACGCTGAACGGCTGGTCGGTGTTCAGGCCCAGTTGCTGGCTGGTGATCTGCCAGTCCTGGGCGGCCTTGTCGGTGTCGAGCAGGACGTAATCCCAGGCCATGGCGTGGGAGGTCGCGCACAGGGCGCTAAGCGCAACGAAGCGTTTGAGGCGAAACATGGGCAACATGCCTTTCTTGGAATTGTGCCCATTTTATAGACCTACAAAAACGTTTCAGCAAGCGCGCCAGACGGTGTTTTCGGCGAAGCCCTGGTCAGCTGATTGATGATGGGGTTCGTAACGCTTTGCCAGCACGGAATTCTTCGTCGATGGCCGGGGGACGCTACAAAATCTCCGAGGGGCCGCGGTTGGGTTTCTCGGGATTTCATACAGAGCCTAGTACGAACGTGCTAATTGACCCTGTCTTCGCCGGTTTCGTATAGTCCGTGCAGGATTAGTGAAATCGGGATAGGACATCCATGAGCTACAGACTTCTACCACTTAAGCGATGGCTGGCCATCGTGTCCATGACTTGTAGTGGCATGGCCATGGCCGCACAAGCGCCAGGCGATTACTGGATCATCTACGGCAAAGGGGAACGTTTGCACAACGAAGTGTACGTTGCCGATAGTGCCGGCATCCTGCAAAAGCCGGGTGGTGTGCAGTCGGCGCAGGTCATGCAGTTGTTTGAAGACCCTGCCTATCCAACCCTCGTCGCCTATGAAGTACAGGTCAAATGTAAACAGCGCCAGATCCGCCTGGACAGCGCCCGGGCGATACGACGCTTCGACGGCGCGGTGAAGGATGTGAAAACCAATGCCCGCAGTTGGGTCGCACCGAAGGACTATTGGTTACAGCGCACCTTTGCCTTCGTTTGTGTCCCTGATAATCGAGCACGCAACCAGATGTTGTCGATCGGTAAAATGCCGGCCACGCAGATGGTTGCCACCGTCCAGGCCATGTTCAGTCAGTTGGTCGGTGTCCAGGCAAACAGCCAGGCGGTACAAAAACTGGACGACATGCTGAGCAACAGCCCGTGATGAACATACGTTTTCTGCCACTCGGCCTGATGCTGTTGACTCTGACTGGTTGTATCCCGACCCTGCCGGAACTGCGCGCTAGCCACCAATGGCAGGGGCGTGACGCCAAACAGGCGATTGACTTCTTCGGCCCGCCTGGGCACATGGAGCCGTTGCCGGGCGGAGGTGGGGTGCAGTTGGGCTGGTACCGCGACACCACCTACGTGCGTAAGGAAGTAGTCGGCAGCACCGCTGAAATGCAAGGCAACGTGATGGTCCATACCAATTACTGGGATGACGTGACGCATGCTGGTGGTTGCACGATCCTGATGAAGGTGAACAAGGCACGGCTGATCAGCGACTTCTCTACCAAGGGGCGCTGTAACGGCGTCAGCCTGGCGCCTTAGGCTCTGTACGAAATCCCGAGAAACCCAATCGCGGCCCTCGGAGGCTGAGATTTTGTAAAGTCCCTATCGTTATTGGCCGTCCACGCCTGGTGCGCGCCTACCGCCAGCGCGATGGCGGCCACCGCGACCCACAGGCCACTGGCGTTGGCGGCGCCTCGTAACTCGCCAGCGCAGGCCGGAAAGCTACAGGGCATTTGTTTTCCTGGCAGAGTAGGCGTTGCGCCAGCGTGTCAGTACCACACAGTTGTCCAGCGTTTCACCACCTCGCGGCCGTATTGTTGAATCCACAGTTGCAGCGTTTTATTCAACGTGCTCTTCGCTTCGATCATCTCACCGGTGTACGGGTTTCTGTAGTACTTGCTTTGTCGTGCCTTGAAGCGGTGGCGTGGCGGAGGGGGCGACCATGAGTGTCGGGTGTCTTCGTATTCGATTCCACTGATCGCCAATATATCCGACAGGTCGAATTGGTACTCGGCGAGCAAGTCGTGGAGTTTACCTTCGAACTCGAATTCTCGTTTTAAATGAGGGTCGACCTTTATGAAGGACAGATCGGTTTTCTTGGCAGCGAGCAAGTATTCGAGTGCACGGAACTCTGCGAGGCGAGACATGGGATTCCTCCATTGCGTGATGAGGCTAGTGTTAGCGCCCAGCAGGCAAGAATGCAAGTGTCGAAATGTTTTGTGAAATCTTCGTTCCGAATTTAACTGTGGAGGTGGGTTTCATGTTTAGTGATTCTCTTTGGCTGTAAGTTAATTCCCACATTGAACATTGCGCAGAGGTCGCTGAAGCTCAGGGAGTTGTCTTTGGAGGGTTTGATCGGTACATTCTGGAGTTATGCAAGACGCCTGGGTCTATGCCGCTATGCTCGCGTAGGGTATTCGATGCCTAAATTATTGATGGGCTCAATTAGATAAGCGATTTACCGCAGGTGAAGTTCGGTTACCCCAATAAAACAAACCAAATTGGTTTCCGATAGGTATTCGGTGGTTGATTAATAAATAGTCGGAAGCCGCATCTACACGCGCCAGGAAGAGCGCGTATTACAGGCACAGTTTCTTATTAAAGGAGGACAGGGATGTTTGTCCGCGCGAACCAGACCCCTTTCAGCTTGCACCTCAGCCGCCTGGAGCATGATGTCCAGGGCCTCGTCCATGCCGCTGGTCGCAGGCTGGCCAGTGAACGCCGGTCGCTGCACCTGAAGCACCTGCTGCTGCAACTTACTGCGTTCCAGTCCGGCAACGCCTGCTACGGTCTGCCGAACAGTGCGGTGCTGGCATGACCGACGCCAAACAACGCGAACCCCAGGTCGCCGTCGCCCCGCTCAACACCATCGACGCCAAGGACGTCGGCCGTGGCGCCGCCGCCTTCGATGCCTGGCTGCAGTCGGTCAGCGGCGGCTACGTCACCCTCGAACGGATCAAGACCGTAGCCGGCGCGTTGCCGGTGGTGGGCAACATCATGGCCCTGGTCGATGCCCTGGGCGACGTGGTGACGCTGGTCAAGAGCAAGAACCGCCAGCTGCTCGACTGGGTCAGCCTGGGCATCAACCTGATCGGCGTGCTGCCGGCACCGCCGACCATGGCCGCGGCGCGCATGAGCCTGCGCCCGACCCTGTTCCTGGTGCGCCAGGAGCTGCGCAACAGCGCCAAGATGCTGCTGGGCGATTCGCTGATCCAGGTACTGATCGGCCACCTCAACGCGACCATCGCCGGCACCATCGACGACTTCGTGGCCAAGGCGCAGCCGAAGATCGCCGGCATCCTGGCCGACGCCGGCGCGTTGGGCATAAAGATGACCAGCGAGATCGCCACCGGGCTGGAGAAGGTCGCCCTGGGCCAGCTGGACGCCAAGGGTGACCTGTCGAAGGCGGGCAAACAGGTGTCCGCCGCCGCCGACAAGCTGCTCAACGACCCGAAGGCGGCGTTCAGCAACATCTTCGGTGCCGTGCACAACGCCTACAAGGCCGCCGGCAAGGGGCTGGCCAACAGCGCCACGAGCAAACTGCTGCCGGACCAGATCAAGACCAAGGTGCTGGCCAACACCGGGCAACTGCGCGCGCTGGGGCCGGAGATGGCGCGGCAGTTGAACAAGCTGGCGGACCCGGGCACGCAGATGAGCATCGGCTGGATGCTGAATGTGCTGAGCGGGGCGGTGAAGGGCTTTCGCAAGCGCAACAGGAACGGGCAGCCGGGGGTGAGCAAGCCGGGGACCGTGACGCAGGTGCAGCGGGAGAAGGGCAAGGGTGAGTTGGCGGTCAGCAGCTCCCAGGCGAAGGCCCAAGGCGCCTCCAGCCCGGTGAAAAGAGGCTGTCCGGAAGAAACGATGGCATTCACTCCGCGCAGCATCAGTTTTGCCCTGGGCTCGGAGTTCATCATCCACACGGATTTCTGCCTGCCAGGCCCATTCCCGATCGAATGGCAGCGCATCTATCACTCGCGCCTGGCCGAATACGACCAGGGCAACCTTGGGGCGCGCTGGATCACTGAGTTCACTACGCGCATCGATGTCGTCGACAAGGGCATCCTGTTCCACGACTTCGACGGTCGTAGCCATGCCTTCGAACTGCCCAAAGTGGAGCAGTCACTGTTCAACGCCATCGAGGACCTGCTGCTGATCCGCAGCCGCGAAAACGAGCTGGTGATCTGCCGAGGCTTCGACCGCAAGGAGCACTACCTGCGTGTCGGTGATCGCTATTACTTGCAGAGGATCACGCTCAACAATGGCGCCGGTTGTATGTTGCATTATGAGCACCGCCACGAGGGGCGGCCGGTGCTTTCAGACGTCATCACCTATCAGGATGAGCCGAGCCAGATCCACCGCCACCTCGGCACCTTGATCGATGACCGCGGCCATATCACCGGCCTGTGGGAAATGCGTGACGGCCAACCGCTGCGTCAGCTGTGCGCCTACCACTATGACAATCAGGGCGACCTCATCGCCGCCCAGGATGAGGACGGCGCTGCCTGGCACTACCAGTACCAGAATCACCTGGTCACCCGTTACACCGACCGCACGGACCGCGGCATGAACCTGGAGTGGGATGGTAGCGCGTTTGATGCCAAGGCCATCCGTGAGTGGGCCGACGACGGCAGCTTCGACACCAAGCTGGAGTGGGATGAGAACATCCGCCTGACCTACGTCACCGACGCCCACGGCCAGGAGACCTGGTACTACTACGACATCCTTGGCTACCTGTACCGCATCCGTTATCCGGACGAGCGTTCGGAATGGCTGTTCCGCGATGAGCGCAAGAAATTGCTGCGCCACGTTCACCCGGATGGCAGCGAAGACCGCTATGACTACGACGAGCAAGGCAGTGTCATTCGCCATATTCGCCCTGACCACAGCCAGACGCATTTTGCCTACGACAGCCGTCGCAACCTGATCAAGATATGCGACGCTGAAGGTGGCCTGTGGCTGCGGGACTACGACCAGAAGGGCAATCTGGTCGAGACCGTCGACCCACTGGGCAACAAGACCGAGTTCGCCTACACACCCTCCGGTCTGGTGAAAGCGATCAAGGACGCCAACGGCAATGAGAAAAAGCTGGCATACAACGCAGCGGATCAGCTGATCGCGTACACCGACTGTTCGGGCAAGACCAGTGAGTGGGTATACGACGATCTGGGTCACTTGGTGTCGTTCATCGATGCCGCTGGCAACAAGACGGCTTTCGAGCACAAGGCTGGCCAGCTGGCGAAGGTCACCCACCCGGACAACACCGAAGAGCGTTTCGAGCGTGACGCCGAGGGCCGTCTGCTGGCCCATGTCGATGCGCTGTATCGCTGCACCACCTGGGCTTACAACGCCGCCGGCATGCTTGCTGAGCGGGTCGATGCCAACGAGCACACCTTACGCTATCGCTGGGACAAACTCGGGCGCTTGATCGGGCTGGAGAACCAGAACGACAGCAAGGTCAGTTTCCTCTATGACCCCATGGACCGCTTGCTGGAAGAGAAGGGCTTCGATGGCCTGATTACCCGCTACCGGTACGACCCGGACAGTGGTCGGCTGGCCAGCACCCAGGTCGGCCAGCGCCGAATCGATATCACCTACGATGCCGTGGGCCGTATCACGTCCCGAGTCGCCAGCCAGGGCGACCAGCGTCAGGAAGAAACCTTCGCCTATGACCGCAACGGCAACCTGATCCAGGCGATCAACGCGGCCAGCAAGCTGCAATGGTTCCATGACGAGGCGGGCAACCTGACCCGCGAGCACCAGTACTACCTCGGTACCGAGGTGCCGATGGTTGCGGTGTGGCAGCACGAGTACGACGTGCTCAACAACCGCGTCGCGACCATCCGCCCGGACGGGCACAAGGTCAGCGTGCTCACCTACGGCAGCGGCCACGTGCTGGGCATGACCCTCGACCAGCATGAACTGCTGGCCTACGAGCGTGATGACCTGCACCGTGAAGTGGTCCGCCATCAGGGCAACCAACTGATGCAAACCCAGACGTGGGACCCGGCAGGGCGTCTGCAAGAGCAATTGCTGGGTAGTCACGACGGCAAGTCCACGTTGCTCAAACGCCAGTATCAGCACGACGCCGTGGGTCAGCTGACCGATATCCACGACACCCGTCGTGGCCACCTGGCCTATCGGTACGATCCGGTTGGCCGCCTGCTGCAAGCCACCAGTCGCCTGGGTGTCGAGACCTTCGCCTTCGACCCTGCCGGTAACCTGCTGGACGACAAGGCCCAGGCGCTGAATCGCCCGCTGGAAAGCGACCCGCGGCGCAACAAGCTGATGGACAACCTGCTGCGTGAATACGCCGGGACCCACTACCAGTACGACGAACGCGGCAACCTGATCCATCGCCTGCACAACGGCGAAAAGGCGCGCCTCAGCTGGGACCTGTTCGACCGTTTGGTGCGCTTCGACGATGACAAGCTCAGCGTGGTGTACAGCTACGACGCGCTGGGCCGCCGTCTGCACAAGCACTCCACCGCGCACCACCAGGATGATCCGCGGGCGGGTAGCGGTTGGAACCAGATGCAGCGGGCCAAGCGCCAGCGCGAACTGGGTTGTGGTTACACCTTGTATGGCTGGGATGGCGATAACCTGGCTTGGGAAAGCTCACCGCCGCAGGGTGAGGGCGAGACCGGGCGCACCGTGCATTACCTGTATGAGCCGGGCAGCTTCGTGCCGGTGGTCCAGGCACAACGAAACAGCCCGATCCGCCTGCTGCGCCAGCCAGACTGGAGCGACCGGGAATACGATTTTGATCAGGACCCGCTGTGGCACACCGAGGTCAAGCCGCAGGCATTCGATGCGATTCTCTGGTACCAGTGTGACCACCTTGGTACGCCGATGGAGCTCACCGACCACAATGGCGAAGTGGCGTGGACGGCGCAGTACAAGGCGTGGGGTGAGGCCAAGGAAACCCGCTCGGATTGGGCCAAGCAAGTCGGTCTGAGCAACCCGATACGGTTCCAGGGGCAGTACCACGATCACGAGACCGGGCTCCATTACAACCGCTATCGGTACTATGATCCGAGGGCTGGGCGGTTCATCAATCAGGACCCGATCAGCTATACCGGTGGCCTGAACCTTTTTGCGTATGCGCCGAACCCTATCGAGTGGGTAGACCCGTTAGGGTTGTGGAAAGGGCAGCCGCGTCAGGCGGATGGTAAGTTTGGGGCGGGGAAAGATCCATCGAAGCCATGTCCGTGTAAGTCGGATGGTACTCATGGGAATAGTCTTGATTCGACTAAGCCTGCTACCGGTTACACATTGAGAGATGCAGATACTGATGAAGTGATGAAGTATGGTGAGACGACGCGCGAAGAGCGGCGATATACTCAAAGGTATTTATCTGAAAACAAAGTTTACATGCAGCGAGAGGCGAGCGGGACAAAAAGGGAGATGCACGCTTGGCAGAATCAGAAAATTACTGCATATAAAGCGGCGCGCGGCGGGAAGAGGCCGCCATTAAATAAGAATGATTATTAGAGGTATTTTATGATTTTTCATTCTTCAAGTGAGCAGGATGTTTTGGTTGGTCCGGGGGCGCAGGTGGCCCGGAGGAAGGTAGCGGCTGTCATGTCTGATCTGCTCGAAGGAGTTACTCTTGAATGTGGTGCAAGTACATGGAGTTATATTTCAATAATGATGCCGGACGACATTATAAAGAGTTATCCTGAGGTCAGAAGATATCATAAGCAGCGAAGCGTTATTGAAGTGCGTGTGCAACTCCCGTTTTATGATTTCAAAGACGCAGATGGCGTTGGAAGGATGAAATATATGCTTGATGGATTAAGTCGCTCGGTTGATATGATGGCTGGAATAAAAAGTCTAAAAATGTCCGGTTCCGATGCTGATCTTCTCAGGGGGGTCGTCTGCCAAGCTAAGCATAAGCTCGGAGTTGATTAGATATATCATTATGGCTATTGTCTGGCCGGGTGCTTGTACAGATCGAAGGAGTACAGTAGTTCCATGACCAGACGGGCAACCTGATCCGCGAGCATCAGTAACATGCTGGTCGAGGGGCATGCCCAGCACGTGACCGCTGCCGTAGGTCAGCGCGCTGACCTTGTGGCTATCGAAGCGAACGGTCGCGATACGGTTGTTGAGCAAGTCGTACTCGTACTGCCACACCGCAACCATCCGCACCTCGGTACCGAGGTAGCTGGCCTACGAGCGCGATGACCTGCACCGCGAGGTTTTGCGGCATCAGGGCAACCAGCTGATGCAGGCCCAGAGCTGGGACCCGGCTGGCCGCCTGCTAAAAGCCACCAGCCGTCTCGGTGTCGAAACCTTTGCCTTCGACCCGGCCGGCAACCTGCTGGACGACAAGGCCCAGGAGCTGAATCGCCCGCTGGAAAGCGACCCGCGGCGCAACAAGCTGATGGACAACCTGCTGCGTGAATACGCCGGGACCCACTACCAGTACGACGAACGCAGCAACCTGATCCTAGAAGGCATAGAGAGTTTGACGCGGAGCTGCTTCAGAAGAATCCAAATGCAAAAATCCAAAGTGAGTGTTACTTGCGTGGATCTGACAGACGGTCGGTTGTCGATACTGATACGGGAGAACATCGGCGTGTGGATACGATAGTCATTGAAAATGGGCAGGCCACTGCGTATGAGATAACCAGTATGACCGCTGACAAACAGGCGCAGATAGAGAAAGAAGCTAGGATTAGAGCCAAAGGTGGAACGTTCGTGAAAGACAGGACCACAGGAGACCTGGTGCTAGTTGTCGGGATTTCTAGACTTGTGAGGAGGCCTTAATATGGATGATTATATTCTTTGGGATGTGGATGAGATAATTAGCGCCTACTCAGAAGTTCCAGAGTGGCAGCTGCGTACAGAGGAAGGCTTTCGATATCTGTTCAAGTTTTTACAAGATAATGGATTAGTTGTATGTGAGCTGGTTGACGATAAGCTCTCTTTCATCAAAAGAACCGTAAAAATTAGCGAGATGACGGATGAAGGGCGAAAATTGGTAAGCGGTGCGAAGAGCCCTTATCTCCGTTGGATTAAGTCTAAGGCAAGGGATAATGTTCCGCCGGACATGAAAATTTTAGAAAAGGCGTTGACGCAAATCAGAGCAATTAATCAATGAGGGTGCAGAGTTGCAATATTTTGAATTTGTGTGCAGAGCACTTTTAGTTGCGTGGTGTTTGAATTAAGGGCTACAGGTCTATTCGGGTGTGATTAAAATCACTTGCGTAAATTGATCAGCGGAAAAAGGGTTTGATTATAGCCAAGCCCTGCCCTCATTACGGAAGAACATGGCGATTGTGGTGCATGATCGGTAATCAGGCGGGATGCCGTTGGCACCCGGTGTAGTCGACATTGAGATCCGCGCGCTGAAGGACAACATCAACCTCCTGGCCAAGCTGGACATCACTGCCCACGCCGCGCAGTTCGCCCAAATCGGCGCGGCGAGCGAGGCCGGCACTTTCCCTGAGCCGCCGAAACCCGGCAAGGGCGACCTGGAGTTGCTGTACCAGTACGCCAACAGCAATGGCGTGAAGACCGGCGACTACGACGTGATCGACGCCCTGGGCAACATGAGTACGACGTGCTCAACAACCGTATCGCGACCGTTCGCCCCGACGGCCACAAGGTAATCGTATTCCTGGTCGCTCCAGTCCGGCTGGCGCAGCAGGCGGATCGGGCTGTTTCGTTGTGCCTGGACCACCGGCACGAAGCTGCGAAGACGTCAACGGTAAATTAGTTTACGGCAACGTAGGGAAAGTTAAGGCGGATGGTGTAATGCCTGTTGCTCGTGAGAAGAAGGCAATGGAAGACTTGAGGACCAAGACTCAGGGAAAAGATGTGCCGGATGAAGTGCAGTTTCGCGCTTATAATAAACCGTGTCCATAAGGTGGTCTGTGGAAAAGACAATATTTATTACTTTTGCAGAGTATGCCTGTCTTGTTAATAAGCTTAAAGAGGAGTCGGGGCTTGACTTGTTCATGTCTGTCAGTTCTGAGGAACCCTTCGCGCTTATTGAGTCGGTGGACGCTAGTAGTGAGGTTTTAATTAACTCATCCCGAAAGCTTAGGATTTTAATTGGGGCAAAGAAAGATTTTACATTTTCAGATAAGCCTAAAAAAGAAGTTAGTCGTGCCGATATAGTGGGTTTTGTTGATGTGACTTATGGGCGCGATGATGAAAATGCTATTGGTGCGACCATTTTTAATGGTGACTCATCTGAAAGTGAAAAACTAGTTGGGAAGGTTTTGAATAAGTTGCTCAAGAAGTGTGCGAATAAGGGGGTTGTTAGTTCTGAGGGTGGAACGGGTGGGCTTTGGGATAGGTATTATTGGACGGACGGTGCGCTGGCGTCTGGTAAAAACTGGCACCTGTTTTTAGGGTTTGGGGTGAGGAAACCTCTAAATGCCAGCCCTGGGTATGCACCGAAAGTATCACACTGATATATAAGCTTGGCCCGCGAAGCTACTGTAACTAGCAAGATGATTTTATTCGTTTGATTGTGCCAGCACAGTTAAGGCGCTATGCCTAAACTGTGCCACCAGGACGGCCTTTCGAGCGCGGCTCCGAAAACCGTCTGCTGGACCATGTCGATGCGTTCGATCGCTGTACCACCTGGGCCTATAACGCCGCTGGCATGCTGGCTGAGCGGGTGGATGGCAACCTGATCCATCGCCTGCACAACGGCGAAAAGGCGCGCCTCAGCTGGGACCTGTTCGACCGTTTGGTGCGCTTCGATGATGACAAGCTCAGCGTGGTGTACAGCTACGACGCGCTGGGCCGTCGTCTGCACAAGCACTCCACCGCGCACCACCAGGATGACCCGGGGCCGGGCGGTGGCTGGCACCAGATGCAATCTAAAGGTGGTTCTGGTACGCCAGAAAATGGACAAGTACTGTGTAGGCTATGCAATATTGAAAAAGCGACTCCTGTGAACTTTGGGTTAAGCGATGGAAAAAGTGTTTCTAAAGCTGGAAGTTTTTGATGGTTATCCGCCAGTCTCTATGGAGAGCGTGTGGGCTGAAAAAAAGGGCAAAAATAAATATAGAATAAAGAATATACCATTTTATTCTAAGAAAATATGTCTGGGTGATGAGGTTAGTACTTCTATAGGTAGTGACAATGAGTTGCTGTTCAATGCGGTAATCTCCGATGAAGGGGGTAGTACTGTGCGGGTGATTTTTTATAGTAATGACGAAAGCGTGTCGCGGCTGATAATGGATGATATCGCTAATATGGGTTGCTCGTGGGAAGGCATGAGCAAGAAATTTTTTGCGATAAATGTTCCTAAGCATGTTGATTTTGATTTGGTTGTGGGTTTTCTAGAAGAAAAAAGTAATGTTGGGGTGTTGGACTACGAATATGGAATGGTTCGCCAATAAAGTGGGGCAGGTTGTAGACAAATCTAGCACTATACCTCCCCCTCTACCTATGGAATTGCAACGGCAGTCACGACGCCCGCTGGAATTGGAGGAAAACTTTCGTCTGACCTTGTCGCAGATGCCAAAGAACAGGACGCCTGGTACTACTACGACATTCTTGGCCACTTGTACCGCGTGCGCTATCCGGATGAGCGCTCGCAGTGGATCTTCCGTGGCGAGCGCAAGAAATGTGGTGCGCCATGTGCACGCCGATGACAGCGAGGACCGTTACGACTACGACGAGCAACGTAGCGCCGCCTGCCATCCAGGTGTCCGGGCGGCGAAGCCGTCCGGATCATCCAATGCCCTGGACGCGTGGTTGGGTGTCAGGATTGTTGCCAGTCGTCAGACCCTTCGGTGCCGCAGATTTCGTGGCATTCCGTTATCTTTCGATAGGAAAACCAAAGTTCCACCTCTTGATGCCGGGGCGTGGAGGTTACTTCTTGTGCATGAGGCTGCTCGGTGCGCATCTTGATAATTGTCGCGTCCGTAAGTGTCGTTGTGTAATAGTGCTCATTGGGGTCTTCGCTGGTGGCGCGAAATTGCTTGATCGTCACTTCTGGCAATAGCTCTGCCTTGCAGATTGCTTCCAGTAACAGCGGCTTGGATTTGTTCGTCGTGAAGGTCACCTTGTACGGCCCATGCACACGCTTGCCAGACGGTTGGCCGTTCTGTGGATCGATCGGTGTATTGATTTCATGTTCGACCTTCTGCAACATGATTTCACTTTCAAATTCGGACTGATAGATATTGCCGATCGACGCCGCAGTGCTTGCACCTTCGCTGATATCGCCTTGCACTTTGCCGTTGACTTTCAAATATGCGGGTGAGGCCATTATGTACTCCAGATTTACACGGGTTACATGCCGTTGTTTCGCAAGGGCATGGCCATCGGGAACGATGGGCTTGTCAACGAGGCGCACGCCTCGCTAATTCGTTGAAGCCAAGGATGGGTTCCGCTGGATTACGGCTGCAAAATGCCGTTGAGGGATTCCAGTACTTCGGTGGTAATCAAGTGCAGGCGATAGCTGTAGATCCCGTAGGCCACTGCCATGGCGACCAGGGAAATCACCAGGGGACTCCACCACGGCCATTGCCGGTTCACGCGGAGGTTTCGCGGCGCGACATGGGTGTAGGGGTCGCATACTGCTTCGGGGGCAGGGCCCCGTAGCTTACGGAGCATCCCGTGAAGTTGGTGGATCAGCGCGTTCAGCGTTTCTTCGCCTTTTGGCGCGATGGCGTACTTGCCCTTCAGCCCTAGGCACAATGCGAAGTACATGAACTCCAGTACGTCCTGATAACGTGCGGGTTCCTGCATCAGGCGAGCCAACACCGTGAAGAATTTTTCGCCACCCCAGGTTTCGTCGTGGAAGATGCTCAGCAGGGGTTCCTGGCTCCAGCAACTGTTCTTGCCCCACGGCCTTTCCATGACCGCTTCATCGATGTACAGGCACAGGGCGTAGGAATAGGCGAGCGCCTGGGCGGGCTCGTAGCCATGCTGGCGGATCTCCTCCTGGATATTTTCGATCTGGTTGCGCACTTGCTGGTGCACTCGCTGGATATCGGGCAGCTGATCCAGCGTGCGCAGGCGTATGACCAGCCCGAACAGTGGTGCCGCAGCATCCAGCATGAGGTTGTCATAGCCGCCCCGTAGTTGAAATTGCGGATCTGCCGGGTAGCCTTCATCAACCTGTTCCGGCGGTGGCGTTTGCGCTGAGGCTTCGGGCTTGGCCGAGGCAGTTGGCTCAAGGGGCAACGGCTTGCCGAGCAGCGCCTGCAGCAGTGTGCTTTCAACACCTGTGGCGTCGGTGGAGATGATGTGGCTGCCTTTCATCTCATTCACTCCTGATCGCCCAGAACTGCAGTTCAAGCCCGGGGAAGTCCCCTGCGATATGGATGCCGAAGCCGTTTGCCGTTCTCATGCATGCCCAGGCTGGATCACGCCGGTCCAGTTCGAAGTAGCTGAAGCCTGCATGGAAGGGCAGGTCGCGGGGCGCCACCGGCAAGGGGTTCAACGGGATGCCGGGCAGTTGCAACGGCACCAGTTCCTCCAGTGAGTCCAGCGAAGTGATCTTGGCTTTGTGCACGAACATCTGGCGTAACACCGGCGGTGGCAGATGGGCGCCCACCGCGATGACGAACTCGGCCTCATCAATCAGCCGGCGGTCGTCCAGCGTGGCCTTCATCACGCCGTAGCCCAGCGTTTCCAGTGGCAATGACACGGCACGTGGTTGCAGCACGGTACTCAGTGCCCGGCGTAGCGTGTCCTGCAGTGGCTGGAACGAGGTGCGCAGCGCGGTGTGGTGATAGGCGGGGTATTCCTGCGGCAACCGATTGGGGTCGGTGAACGTCACGAATTCACCGCAGGCCTGGCTCATGCACAGATAGAGCTGCTCGGGGTGTGTCTGGGCTTGCCTGGCCAGGTGCTGGAAGCAGGGCCACCAGCGGTTCATGGCTTGCAGCAGGTTGAAGTCGCGGATGTCGGCAATACCCGACTGGCGCCCCCCGCCGAGGCGTGCGGCAAGGTTGCGCCCACGTTCGCGCAAGGTATTGGTGATTTCTTCCAGGAAGCGCTGCAGCGCCGGTATCGCCCGTACCGAGACACAGGTGGGGTAGAACGCTTCGTCCAGCTGCAGGCTGCCGTCGGGACGACGCTCCAGGATACGTGCCAGGGCCAGGCGGGTATAGGCGCCGCTGTCTTCGGTCTTGCGTTTGAGCTGCAGGTTGGGGACGGCCAGGTCGACCTGTACCAGGTCACCGTCAGCGCTGTGAGTGTCCTTGATTTCATGGGCCTGAGCGATGTAGCGCAGATTTCCAGCGTTGTCGGGCCAACTCACTTCACGGCCGCCATTGGTGCGCAAGGGCAGGCATAGATAGACCTCGCTGTCTCTCGAACCGTCATCTTCGATTTCCAGCGGTGGGGGCGGCGGCAGATCAGCGGGAATATCGAACACCGTGCCATCTGGCATGATGCCCCGGGCTCGGGTAATGGCGATTTTGCCAAGGCTGAGATATTCGTCATTCAGCTGCAGTTCGCTGAAGCCATAAAAGGCTGCGTTGAGGTTACCCAGGCGTTGCTGCAAGGCAGCTTCGCTGGCCCGGGCTGCCTGCTGAAAATGCTGCGGCTTGACGAACAGGCCTTCGGGCCAGAGAACAGGATTACGTGTAGTCATGGGCACTCCAGTCAGCGCGAGTAAGCGAAATGGGAAGGATTGCCGGCCTCATCAATCCTCCTCCTTGAGCAGGATCTGGGTGTCGTTTACCAACACCGACAGGATGATCTGGTGCCCACGTGGCGGAATGCGGAGCACTTGCTGCCAGGTGGCGTTTTCCTGGCTTCGGTAGTCGCCGATGACTGCAACGAAGCGAGTGTCAGGCTCAATCGGGGCAAAGGGGATGAACTTGAACTGGCCGGGCCGCAGCAGGTAATCGTCGTCACGGATGTAGGTGCTGCGCAGGGCTTTGGCAGGGTCCTGGTCCAGCAATTGATAGACGCTGTTGCGTAGCAGCGAGTCGTCACGCAGCTGCAGGATCTTGATGGCGATGGGTGTCGCCACTGCCTCGCTGGCCACGGTCGTGGTACGCGGCACGCTCAGGACTACCGTCGAGTCGTCGTAATTGCCGGGTGTGCTTTCCTCCAGCGGTGAGCGAACCGGACCAGTGCCGTCTTCCTCGGCCAGTACCACGGCCGGGGTTGCAGGAAATTGCTCCTGAAGGTATTCGAACAGGGTCCCGACATTTTCGGCCAGAACGTAAGGGTCACTCGCGCTCAGGCTAACGGCGTAGGGGCTGGGTTCCAGAGCTGTCTCAGGTTCGGCGCTTGGGTCAAGGCTGTTCGGGTTGCTATTGAGGGTCGGGCTGGCGTTGATGCTGAATGCAACCGTGGTCGGGTGATCCTTGGGCAGCCCGATGGGCAGCGTAGGGTCCATGGCCACCTGGCTCATCCTGCTCAGGGTGGTACAGCCAGCAAGCGCAATCAGCGCGGTGGAAAGGGCGGCGGTGAACAGGTGTCGGGTCATGCGCCTTCTCCTGCAATCAGACGCTGCAGCGGGTTCTGCGACGATGGCCCGGCCACTGCAACGGCGTCCAGTGCCGCCAGAGGATCTTTCCCGGTGTCGCAGTTGAAGACCGAGCAGATCTCGCTGGTCGCCTGGGGCGCTGCAGGGCTGGGTTGCCAGGCCAGCGCCGACGTCTCGGCGAGCAACTGGTCCAGTACGCTGTGGTCAGGGGCGAACAGCGCTTCCAGGCATGCGTCGGCGTGTACCCTCTGAACCAGCAGCCGATAGCTGCCGATACGAAGCTGGTCGCCCTCGACAAGCCGTCGCGCAGGGCGCTTGCCCAGGCTGACATTGCTGTCGTTCAGGTAGGTGCGGTTACAGTGGTCAATTACACAGAAGCTGTTCTCGATCCAGCGGATTTCGCAGTGGATGGGCGCCACGCTCTGCTCGCGGTCATTGATCAGCCAAGTAGCCGCTTCGCTGCCGATGGTGCCGCCCGTGCGGTCAAACCGGTGCCGCGCTGTTACGCTGTGCTGCAATTGGTCGAGATTGATAACGCTCAAGGTCAAGCTGCTCATGCGCGCCCCCGAAAGCGGACAACAGGGCTGACCCGGCCGTGGCGGTCATCGACAAAGCTGGTCCAGCCCAGGTAGGCCCCTTGGCTGCGGTGCAGGCAGAATGGCGATAGCGCGTTGCGCTTCAGGCGCAGCTCCAGGTCATAGGCCAGGCCATCGCGCAGCAATAGATCGATCAGCGCGCGCAAGCGGTCGAAGTTGACGCCGCCCGGAAGCAGATCATGCAGCTGCGTCTGGTCGAGTTCGCCAATCACGATGGTGAACTTGCTGCTGCGGGTACGCGTGCGGCTGCCCAGCATGAATGTGCGGCCCAGTTCGCCATTACGCCGACCAAGGCAGGCCAATTGCTTCAGCGTGGTGGATACCGAACGCGTTTCGAACTCGCGAATGTGGACCTGCTCGAGGTCGAAACAGTGGGCAATGATGCCGGCGACGGTTCCTGGCGCACGGCTGCGGCTGGCAATGACTCCAGCGAAGCTGAGCAGGCGGCTCCACGGCAGCGCGGTGTTTCCCCGCAACTGCCTGTCGTTCAGGCCGAGCAGCGCAAAAATGTACTGTGAGAAGCCATCGGTGGCTCCCGGCTGGAAACGGATGTAGTAGCGGTATTTACGCCAGATGCGATGCAGCAGGCTGAGCAGGTAATGGTTGAAGAAGTCGAAGAATGCCGGGCGTATACCGATACCCTGTGCATGTTCGTACGCCACCTGTTCCAGGTAATAGGTCGGCAACGGCGAGTCGGTGCCGTGCAAGCCCATGAAGGTAGTGCACACACGGTAGCGCTGTTCCTGGCCAGGCATGCGTTCGGCCTTGTATACGTCCGAAACGGGGAAGGTCAGCCGCGGGTCGCTGGCAAGTCGCACTCGCAACCGGGTGGCCTCGCTTGGCCAGCGCGGTTCAAGGTCATCGCCGTGCAGTCCGTACAAGCGCTCCAGCAATTGGAAGAAGTTGTACTGGTGCGCATCGGCGAGCAGTCTGTCGGCTAGATCAGTGGTTGTTTGCCGGTCTGCAGTGGCCATGTGTAGTGCTCGTTGTTGGTGATGTTGATTACTTCCAGTTGGTGGAAGGAGTTGATGCTGGCGTACAGCGCGAAGAAGTGGGCCAGCGCGCAACTGAACAGGTAGAGGTCGCCTTCACAGAGAAAGGCAGCCTGGTCCAGCTTCAGGCGGGTAAGCAGCCCGCGAATGGGCTGCCCTTGTATCAGCCAGTCCAAGGGCTCTGTATGGATCTCGCGGATGCCGTCGAGGTGCTTGCGCGTGGTGCGAGCGTGCTGGATGTCGTGCAGAGCGGCGAAGTCATACGCGCGTATCACCGCTTTCAGTGGATCGACCGATAGCAGCGACAGGTAGTTGAGTGACATGTTGGAAATCAACGCCCATTGCAACTGTCCGTCCAGCACCGGGCGATAAGGGCGGGACGGCGCACAGATGTTGGTGTAGGTGGCGAGAGGAGGCGTGGCCTCGGTGAGCACGTTGATGTCATCGATGCCCAAGGCCAGCGGCAGGTCGCGATTGGTGCAGGTCAGGTCGATGGACGCGGTTTCCAGCTCGCCGATATAGGCGTTGGCATCCGCGCGGACAAAGGCGATGCGGTGAGTGACGCCATGGCCGCGCAAGGATTCTTCGAGCGTGTAGCGGTAATACAACGCCGTTCGGCCTTGAACGTGTTCGATTTCGTGGGCGAACGACTCGAATGGCCTGAAGGTTCTGAGGTGTTCGCCGATGCTCCCGTCTGCGGTGGTGCGGGTGCTGGTGACCGCATCGACGCTGAAGATCTCGTGAGCATACTGCTCCGTGCCTTTGGGCTTGAGCTCGAACTGGGCCTTGCTGCTGGACAGGTCGATGGGCTCGGCGCTGTGTTCGAACAGGTTGACCGCCGGGGTGCAGAACAGCTTGAAATCTGCTTTGCCGATACGCAGCGAATCAGGTAGCAGGCGGCTGAAGTGGAACTCGATGTCGACCTGCTTGCTTTGCTCTGCGGGCCAAAGCCTGTCCAGCCCGGTGATGGTGAAAAAATGGAAGCGCTGCGCGAACATGAAATATTCCTGCAGGATCCGGTAACCATCAAAGACATTTTTCGGGTAAGGCAGCAGGGCTTCATCAGCGCTGAAACCGGGGAAAACGAGGCTGCTGGCCGGCAACCGGCGGACTTGGCCATTGACGGTGACGCAGACATGCTCGAGGTACTGCGAGATCCATAGGTACAACGTACGGGCGGTACGCTGATCGCCGCCGAGGTGAAAGTCGAGGCTGGTACAGCCCAGGGTATCCAGGGGGCGTTCGACCAGCGTTTGCAGGCGGATGCGGACCACTGCGCTGTCGAGGGTCTGGGTTGTGCCAACCGCGTCGATTTCGAACGGATGGATACTCACCGGGGTGCAGGTGCGAAACTCGCAGGCGACACCGTCCACCGGCTTTGAGAACAGCCGCGAGCCTTTGGCAATCTGTTGTGCCTGGCTGAGCGCCTGCATGCGTGGCATGAACTGGATAATCGTCACGCTGGGCAGGGGCCGAAGGTAGTTGGGCCACAGCAACTGCAGCATGGGGTGGATCAATTCCGGCAGGTCGTCTTCCAGCTTCAGCCTCAACCTGGCTGTGAGAAATGCGAACGCTTCCATCAGGCGCTCGACGTCCGGGTCGCTTCCCCCGTTGCCAAGCAACCGCGCCAGTTGTGGGTTGTCCTTGACGAAGTCGTTTCCCAATTCGTGCAGGTAATGCAGTTCTTCGCTGAATCTGTCCTTCAGGGACATGGGTTACCTCACTCGGGTGAAGCGGTTGTGCCCGTTGACCAGCAGTTCCAGTTGCAACTGCTCTGCCTGGTCATTGACCTGTACCTGGCAGTCCAGCCGGAAATGCAGCTCCAGCGGGGTGTAATAATCGGGCACGGCTTTAAGCGCACAGACTTGTATGCGTGGTTCAAAGCGTCGGATGGTGCGGCGGATATCAAGGCTCACTTGTTCCAGCAGGTCGCCGCTGCTCGCATCGTGTCCATTGAAGTCTCGCAGGCCCAGCTCAGGGCTGCTCTGTGAGCAACCTTGTCGGGCGTTGAGCAGTGTTTCGAGATGGCGCTTGATGGCGGCGATCTTGTCAAAGGCGTTTTCCTGCCGGGAGTGCCCGCTGAAAGTGGATTGATCAGCCGTCAAACGGTCAAAAAAGCCAGTCATTGGGTGTCGAGCCGTCCGACCAGCGAGATCTCGAAATTCGCGCCCATGTACTTGAAGTGAGGGCGCACGGCGAGCGAAACCTGGTACCAGCCCGGATCGCCGGCAACGTCCGAGACTTCAACCCGGGCAGCACGCAGTGGACGGCGGCTGCGGACATCCGCTGAGGGGTTCTCCTGGTCGGCAACGTACTGCTTGATCCACTTGTTGAGTTCGGCTTCGAGATCGCGTCGCTCCTTCCAGCTGCCGATCTGCTCGCGCTGCAGCACCTTGATGTAATGGGCCAGCCGGTTGACGATGAACAGATAGGGCAGCTGCGTACCGAGCTTGTAGTTGGTCTGGGCTTGCAGCCCTTCGGGCGTCTTTGGGAAGTTCTTGGGTTTCTGTACCGAGTTGGCCGAGAAGAACGCGGCATTGTCACTGTCTTTGCGCATGGTCAGGGCGATGAAACCCTCTTCGGCGAGTTCGAATTCCTTTCGATCGGAAATCAGCACTTCGGTAGGAATCTTCGCCTGCAACTGGCCCATGGCCTCGTACAGGTGCACTGGCAGGCCCTCGACGGCGCCGCCCGACTGCGGGCCGATGATGTTCGGGCACCAGCGGTAGCGCGCGAAACTGTCGTTGATGCAGCTGGCTAGCAGGAAGGCGGAGTTACCCCACAAGTAGTTGTCATGGCACCCGGCAATGTCTTCTTCGTAGTTGAAACTTTCAATCGACTGTTCCGTGGGGTGGTAGGCGGAGCGCAGCATGAAGCGCGGGCCGGTCAGCGCGACGTGGCGGGAGTCTTCGCTTTCGCGGAAGGCACGCCATTTGGCATGGCGCGGGCCGGCAAAAAGGTCCTTGATCTCCTTGAGGTTGGGCAGATCCTCAAAGCTGCCGAGGTTGAAGAACTCTGGGGATGGCGCGGCCAGGAAAGGCGCGTGCGACATGGCGCCGACCGAGGCCATGTAGCTCAGCAGCTTGATGTCGGGAGAGGAGGGCCCGAAGCTATAGTTACCGACCATGGCCGCCACGGGCTCGCCACCAAACTGGCCATAACCTGCGGTGTAAACGTGTTTGTACAGGCCGCTGCAGGTAATGTCGGCAGCATTTTCGAAATCCTCGAGCAGGTCATGCTTGCTGACATGCAAGACTTCGAGCTTTATATTTTCGCGGAAGTCCGTGCGCTCGACCAAAAGTTTGAGGCTGCGCCAGGACGACTCCAGTTGCTGGAACGCAGGCTGATGAAGAATGGCGTCCATCTGCTTGCTGAGCACCCGATCAATTTCGGCAATCATCTGATCAACGCGGTGTTTGTTGATCAGTTGGTCCGGGTCATTACTTTTCAGGATTTCTGCAATAAAGGCAGAAACACCCTGGCGGGCTACCTGGTAGCCCTCTTGCGCGGGTACCAACTTGGTCGCGGCCATGATCTGGTCGAGCAGGGTAGCGTTGCTCAACGCTTCGCTGGTTGTTTCAACTGCTTGGGTAGTGCTGCTTGGTTTTGGCATCGGACGCTCCGTTATCTCAATCTTGTCGTGGCGCCGCGAGCGCCAATTCGAGTTCTTCGGCGAGTTGTTTGCGCGCTTGCTCGTTATTCAGCAGCTGTTGCAGGTGTTTGCGGAAAGTTGGCACGTTGCCAAGTGGCCCCTTCAAGGCGACCAATGCTTCGCGCAACTGCAACAGCTTATTGAGTTCTGGTACCTGCTGGACAAGCTGGTCTGGGCCGAAATCCTTGATGGACCTGAATTGCAGATCGACCGCCAGCTCTGTGTCGGCTGCGGTGCTGAGCAGGTTGGGTACGGACATGGCCAGGCTGACGTCGGCGTCGTGCAAAACGTTGTTGAACGTGTGTTTGTCAATGCGCATCACCGAACGGTCTTCAAGCGCACGGCTGTCATCCAGGCCGAAGTCGCCGAGGACAAGCATCTTGTGTGGCAGCTCCACTTCGGCCTGTTCATCACGGGTGGCTGAAACGTACTTGATGTTTATACGTTCTTTGGGTGCAACGGATCCCGAGTTTTTAGACATCGGCACATGGCTCTCTAATCAGGTTGTAGGATATTTCCGAATTGTTTTATTTATTGTGGATTCTGTTTGTAGGAAGTTTCATGTGTGGTGTTTTTGGCTCCCTTACTTGCCCCGTGCCTATAAAAACCATGCATGGAAGAACTCCCCTTGGTCGAGGGTTAAGATGTAAATAAATATTTGTTTTGTATGCGCGGCACGCGATGTACTAGGCTCGTGCCGGTTTCGTTTGGAGTGGTTAAGCACGTGAGGGTGTAAGTGGGTATTTACTTGTCAGAAAAACAGTGTGTATGGCCGTGCAGGGCTTATGTATCAATCGTTCGGGTGAACCTGGAATGATATTCCGCCGTGCATGTTACGCATGCGTGCCGTTGCTGTTCTGTCTGCAGCCGGTGTTGGCTGACCTTGATCGCGACTGCCCGCGGATAGTCTCCGACATCGCGCGCCTGGCGTGTTTTGACCGGGCTGCGGGTACTCCGGCACATGCGGCAACCAGACCGTGGTCAGCACAGGAGCAGGAAGCGCCCACGGTGGTGCGGGTAATGGCAAACGAGGCTTCGCGAGCGGCAGATGACCTGACGTTTCGCATCGGTAGTGGCAGTGAAGCCGGCTCAGGACCATCCGAACTGGTGGTCTCGGCGCCTGCCATAGCCTCGAACAACGAGCGCCCCTATCTCGCCATCAGCTGCATACAGAAAATATCGCGGCTGCAGCTGATTACCACGCGGCCCATCGACGCGAGCTGGGTGACCGTGAGGCTGACAAGCGAGGGTGGCGCCACCCGCAACACGCCGTGGCGGGTAATGGAAAACGGCCAGGTACTCGACGCCGGTCGCGGCTTGCCCGCAATCGAACAGATCAGGCAACTGATCGGTGCCCACCGGATAGTGGTGGCGAGCGATCGCAGCGAGGTCGACGGGCTGGTGTTCGATGCCCAGGGCCTGGGTCCGTTGATCGCACAGGCGCGAAGTGCATGCCGGTGGTAGTACAGACATCAGCGGATGAGATCAGTCGGCTGCTCGCCCCGATCGAGCCAGCTGCCCCGGCTGGGTTATTCGATATCGAGGATGAAACCTACCAGGCGATAGACCAGGAGATGGTCAAGCTGGGCGGGTTGCAGGAGGCTTCAATCGACTGGGCCTACATCGAAGAGGCGTCCTGTCAGTACCTGTGCCGACAGTGCAAGCACATGCGGATCGTTGCGAACCTGGGCGCTGCGTGGCTGCGCAGCGGTTGTTGGCAACGTTGGGGGCACACCCTGGCGTTGCTGGCCGGCATGGTCGAAGGCTACTGGGAAAGCGCTCATCCAAAGCCGGGACCTACAGGTTTGCTCGGCAAACGGAAGCTGGTCGGCCTTGTACTCAGTCGCTTGATCGACGCGCTACCGCGCCTTGACCTGTTCACCTACAGCCCTGCCCATGCAGCGGCGGCGCAGGCGGCCCTGACGCGGCTGAAGCAACAGCAGGACGGCGCCCAACTCGATGCAACGGGGTTGGGCGAACTGGAACGCTTGTTACACCTGCAAACGGAGTTGGCCAACGGTGTTGGCGAGGCTGTTGCGCCGACCACGACCGCTGCAAGCAGGCAGCCCGTGCCACTGGCAGACATGATTGCCATGCCAGCGTCGCGGGTTTCCATTGGCAGCGAGCGGGAAACACGGCGTGCCGTATTGACCATGGCCGAGCTCATCAATCAACAGGATCCGTACGATCCGACCGGTTACCAGTTACGTCGTTTCGGCCTGTGGTCGCATATCCAGGCGGCGCCAGCCGTCAGGCAGCGGCACTGCACTGGCCTGATGGCGGTGCCGCCAGAGGTGGTTGCGGGCTACGAAAATCTCGTAGCGGGTACTTCGGTGGACGTCGCGCTACTGCATCGGATCGAGAAGAGCCTCACGGCAGCCCCTTATTGGTTTCGAGGCAGCTTCCTGGCGGCAAGCGTAGCGTCTCAGCTGGCGCTGAACGAGGTCAGCGAGGCCATTCGCAGTACGACCGCGCGTTTTGTCCAGCGCCTGCCTTCGTTGCAGCAATTGTGCTTCAGCGATGGCACGCCGTTCCTCGACGATCAAGCCCTGGCATGGCTGAACGGTTGTCAGGGTGCATCAGCCCAAGGCGCTGCTTCCCAGGAGTTCGGCAGCCTGCGAGAGGAACTCATGGGCCAACTTGACGGCACGGGTGTAGAGCCCGTGCTCTTGAGGTTGCAGGGGCTTCAGGCGGAACTGAACTCGCCGCGCGAGCGCTCGCACACCACGCTCATCGCCGCTGATCTGCTGGCAGCGCGCGGCGTGTCCTGGCTGGCCCGGGACCTATGCGCCGGCGTTGCGCGGACGATGCAGCAAACCACTGCCGATGCGTGGGAGCCCGAGGTATTCCAGCGGCTCCGGCACTACGCGACATCCATCGCATTGGCAGCTCAGAACAAAGATTCGGAGCCCACATGAACCTACTACGCAAACAACTGAAACACTGGGGCTTGCGCCTTGCTATCCGTATCGGCCTGGCGATGCCCTTGCTGCTTGGGCTGGGCGCCGTGCTGATGCTGATCGCCCTCTGGTGGCTCGGCCCGCATTGGACGTGGCGTGAACAACAACCGCTGGCCAACGTCGCACATCGTGTTGTTGCGAGCCTGGGGTTGGTGGTGGTGCCGTTACTGGGCTGGCTTATCGTGTTGCGCAGACGTGTTCGCCGCCTGCAAGCGGCCCGCAAGCAGGCCGTGGCTGTCGCGCTGGACCCCACGCTGGCGCTGGTCCAGGCACAAGAGTACGCCTTGGACCAGAGGCTTGCCTGCTATCTGGACAATGCTGGCGGGCGAAGCGCCTTGTACCGGCTGCCATGGTATCTGGTATTGGGTGATGTACAGGCTGGCAAGAGCAGTTTCATTGATCGTGGCGACCAGAGTTTCTCGCTGACGCGCATCGACAGGGCTCAGGCCCGTGGCGTGCAAGCTCAGGCGCTGGCTTACCCAGTAGGCTGGTGGGTCAGCAACGACGCAGTGATCATCGACCCTCCGGGCGTCTTCATCAATCAGGCTGCAGCGGCGGGCTCGTTGCCTGGCCCTGAGCAGGCTGAAATTTCCTCGCCACCTGAAGCCCCGGCCAGGCTGTGGGAGCACCTGCTGGAATGGCTGCTGAACAACCGCAGTCAGAGGGCGCTGGATGGGCTGGTGCTGGTCATTGACCTGCCTGCCCTGTTGCATGGTAGCTCCGAGCAGCGCCTGGCGTTGGCCCGTATGCTGCGCGCGCGCCTGTACGAGGTCAGTGGCCGGCTGGGCGCGCGGCTGCCGTTGTATGTAGTGCTGTCCAAGTTCGACTTGCTCGATGGCTTCGATCAGCTCTATGGCAGGCTCTCGGCTTCCAGCCGGGAGGAGTTGCTGGGCTTCACCTTCAAACTGGATGCGGCCGGTTCGTCCGATGCCTGGCTGGACGAATGCCGTGGCCATTACGATCGTTTGCTCAGGTTGCTGTTCGAGCAGGTGTTCGATCAGCTTGACGGACTTGACAGGGCGCCGGCGCGCGCACGCCTGTTCTCCTTGCATGCGCAGCTGGTTGGATTGCAGCCGATATTGCTGTCGTTTCTGCGTGAAACGCTGGGCAGTGACCGCTTTACCACGCCCGCCTTGGTGCGTGGGCTGTATTGGTCGTCGGTGGTGCAGCAGGGCGATATGCTCAACGCGTTCGTCCGTGAGGCGGCACAGCCCTACAAGACACAACTGCCCTTGCGTGAAGGCAAGGCGCAGGGCAAGGCGTTGGTCTACTTCATCCAGCAGGCCTTCAGGCGCGTCATCTATCGGGAAGTCGGTCTCGCCGGCGATAACGTCAGGGTGGCGCGCAGCAAGCGCCAGTTGTTCCGGATGGGTTGCGCAGTAGGCATGCTGGCGCTCTGTGTCGCAATCGCCAGTTGGCAGCGCTACTTCGATAGCAATGCGTCCAAGGCCGCCAGTGTGCTCGCCAAGAGCAGGGAGTACAGCCACCGACAGCTGGACCAGCAGCTTGATCCGACAGGGCGCAACCTGCTGGAGCGGTTGGATCAGCTTGGTGATGCAGTGTCGGTGTTTGGTGACTATCGCACTGCTTGGCCAGCTGTTGCTGATGCGGGCCTCTATCAGGGGCACGCCATTGGTCCTCGTGTCGACGAGGCCTATCTGAACTTGCTCGGCAGACGCTTCTTGCCGGCATTGGCCAGTGGTATGGTCGATGCGATGGACGCCGCGCCCCCTGGCAGCGAGCAGCAGATGGCCGCCCTCAGGGTTTACCGAATGCTTGAGGATCGCCAGAACCGCCGCCCCGAATGGGTCGAGGACTGGATGGCCCGCCAGTGGCAGCAAGCCTTCCCGGGCCAGGGGCAGCTGCAACGCGATCTCATGCGACATCTGCACTATGCCTTGGCTTATGCCGACGCCGAGCTGCCCCAGTACCAGCAACGTGTTGCCGAAGTACAGCAGACCCTGCGCAGATTGCCGCTGCCGGAGCGGGTCTATGCGGGCCTCAAGCAGCGCGCTCACGAACAGCTGCACCAGGGCCTGGACCTGCGTCACCAGGTTGGGCCAGCCTTCGATGTGGTTTATCAGCCGGCTTCCGGTGTCATGCACGGGGAGGCTGGCGTAGTAATTGCGTCGATGCTCACCGCCAAAGGTTTCAAGGCGTACGTTGCACCGCTCGGCCAGCGCTTCGTTGAGATGGCGATGATCGACCAATGGGCGCTGGGCGAGCGCGGCCAAATCGAATATTCCGATGCCGACCAGGAGGTGCTTGCTGCTCGCCTGCGCAGCCTGTACAGCAGCGATTACATTGATAGCTGGCGACGGGCACTGAGCGCGTTCTCGCTGGTGGATTTCCGTGATCTGGACCATGCGGTCGCAGTCCTCGAACAATTGACCGGGCCTGCGGCACCGTTGCAACGGTTGCTGGATACAGTGAACGACAACACCACGCTGTGGTCGCCAGCAGACCTGGAGGTGCCAGGCGAGACAGCTGTCCTGCTACCAGTTGGCCGCTCCCCTGAACAGCAGCAGACCTTGGCCATCCAGCGCGCCTTCGCCGGGCTCAGTGGCATGTTGCAAGCGACAGGTGACAAGCCGAGCGGCTACCAAGAAACCGTTGCCGCGCTGGCGGCGGTGCACGCCTATGCCAAGGCGGTGCAGGACAGTCCCGACCGCGGCAAGGCGGCTCTGCAGGCTGTGCGTCAGCGCTTCTCGATGACCGCTCACGACCCGATCGGCGCCTTGCAGCGGTTGGCGGCAGGTTTGCCGGAGCCGCTCAACCAGCAGCTCGGAAAGGTCGCGGAGCAGGCTGCGCAGGTGCTGAACATTCAAGCACTGCTTGAGCTGGAGCGCCGCTGGGATGCTGACGTCTACAGTTTCTTCCAGCAACGACTGGCAGGGCGATACCCCTTCGTGGTGAGAGCACCGGATGCTTCCCTGGAGGATTTCGAAGCGTTTTTCGGGCCCAAGGGGCGGCTGCAGCAATTCCGTGACCAGTACCTCAAGCTGTTCCTCGAGGACAACCTGGAAGCCCTGCAAGCCGGACACCAGCAGCCCTTGATCCGCGGCGATGTGCTCGAACAGCTGGCGCTGGCAGACCGCATCCGCGAGACCTTCTTCGATCAACGCGGAAACCTGAGCGTGCAGTTCAGCATCGAGCCGTTGGGGCTGAGCGCGAACCAGCGTACGAGCCTGCTGGACCTGGACGGTCAGTTGATTGCCTACACCCATGGTCCGAGTCAGATCACCGGCATCGTCTGGCCCAATACGCTGGGGCAGCAGGTGCGCAGCAACCTGACCTTGCTCAGGCAAAACGGCAATAGCAGCAGCTTGGGGTACCGCGGGCCGTGGTCGATGTTCCGCTTGCTCAGTCGCGGCGCGCTCAATGGGCGTACCGCCACCAGCGTGGACCTCAGCTTCCGCACGGGTGATGGCGTGATGCGCTATCGGCTGAACGCGGAAAAAGCCTTCAACCCCATCACCCAGCAACCGTTCAAAGGCTTCCACTTGCCGCGCGGTTTGTTGCAACAGCCAGTCAATGTGGCGCAGGCGACGGTCTTGGACGCGCACGCTTTATGAATCAGCTGTCGGCCAGATCCTCTTGCGCCGGCAAGCCGCTCAATGCTCTGCCGGCCAGGTAACCAAAGGTCATGCCCGGGCCAAGCGTGATGCCGCCACTTGGATAGTACCCGCCCATCACACTGCTCATGTCGTTGCCCACCGCATACAGCCCGGGCAGCGGCTGGGCCGCGTGATCCAACACGCGGGCCGAGGCATCTGTACGCAGCCCGGCGAAGGTGCCGAGGCTGCCCGGCACCAGCTTCACCGCATGGAAGGGCCCGTGCAGCAATGGCCGCAGCGACGGGTTTGGGGTTTGCGTCGGTTCGCCCTGGGCGCGGTTGTAGGCCGATACGCCGCGTTGGAAGGCTGGGTCGTCGCCGACGGCGGCATGCTGGTTGAAAGCGTCCACCGTGCGCTGCAACTGTGCGGCGTCGATCCCGCAACGCAGGGCCAGGAGTGCCAGGCTGGCGCCAGTGTGCAAGTAGCCACGGCGTTGATAAATGCCGGTCGGGAAGGGAAAGGGCTTGGCCCAGCCGAGGCCATAACGGCGCTGTGCACGGTGATCGCAGATCAGCCAGGCTTCCACCGGTTCGCCTGCCGGGGTGGCGGTAAAAAGTGCGTTCATGAAGTCGTGGTAGCAATCGGCTTCGTTGGCAAACCGCCGGCCATCGCGGCGTACGGCAATGAAGCCGGGTTTGCCGCGTTCGATCAGGTGCGGGAAATGGCTGAAGCGGCCATCGCCACGCGGTACCCTGGACACTGGCGCCCATGCAGCGGCATGGGCCAGTGCCGTATCAACCACCGCACCCGCCTGTTCGCCAAGGCGCAGGCCATCGCCGGTGTTTTCAACCGGCGCGGCGGAGTAGTGCCGAAGGCCGTCCGGCGCGTGCGGCATCAGTTGCGCGATGCGTTCACGGTCATGCGGGAAGCCACCGCAGGCCAGCACCACACCACGGCGGGCGTGGATCGCCTGGCCGTCGGTAAAGCGTGCGCCGCTGACCCGCCCTTCGCCCAGCAGGTGGCTGGCCGGCTTGTCGGTCAGCAGCGTTACGCCAAGGTCCAGCGCGCTGCGCAGCAGGCGGGCCACCAGGGCGTTGCCGTTGACCAGTTGCCGGCCGCGACGGTGCAGCAACAGGTCGCGGCCGTGGCGCAACAGGCGCTTGCCCACATGCAACGCCGCCGTGGGCGAGCGGGTGGCGTTGAAGAATGCGGCCATGTCGGCACCGCCGGCAATGCCCATGCCGGCCAGGCTGACGATATCCAGCGGTGGCCGCAGCTTGTGCAGCCAGGGCCCGAGCAGGCCCCCGTCATAGGGCAGTGCGCAGAGCGAACGGCCACCGCGTGCGCTGCCATCACCTTCGCGCATGTCGGGCATGCGGCTGCCGGATTGAAACTGCACGGCGGTGTGCTGCTGGAAGAACGCTACCATCTGCGGGCCATGGCGCAGGAAGGCGCGCTGGCGCGGGTCCAGCTCGCCGACATGGGTTTGTGCACGCAGGTAGCGCTCCGCGGCATCGTCGGCCTCGACGATGCCCTCGGCGAGCGCCAACGGGTTGCGCGGTATCCATAGCCAGCCGCCCGACCAGGCGCTGGTGCCGCCCAGTTGGCTGGCTTTTTCCGCGACGATCACTTGCAGGCCGTGATGGGCAGCAGTAACGGCGGCGGCCAGGCCAGAGGCGCCGGAGCCGATGACCAGTACGTCACATTCGAGGGGTTGCATGATGGTATCGCCCTGGCGGTGGAAGAAGCTGCTACTGCAGCGGTGAAAAGCCGGTAGGCCGCAGCAGCCGCGACTGCAAGCGCAGCACCGCACCCAGCTCGCGGTTGCGCCGTGAAAATTCTGCCCAGCGCGGGTCCGCAGCCATGGCGGCGCGGCGTGCCATACGCTCGTCGAGGCTGGCATAGCCCCAGATGTGCAGCACCTGGTTGGCTTCGCCGAACTCGCTGGTGAAAAAGCCGACAAGATGGCCGAGGTGCTCGCGCTGCACCTCCAGCGCATGGCTTTGGTAAAGGGCCAGCCAGTCGGCCATTTTCAGCGGGTCGAGGGTGTAGGTTCTCAGTTCGTAGTACATGCCGGGTTCTCCGTGGCGGTGGTCGGCGCCTGCAGGCGCGCGGCGATGTGGTTGGCAGCGAGCCAGCCAAAGGTGAGGGCAGGGCCCAGGGTGATGCCGGGGCCTGGGTAGGTGCCTTTCATCAGCGAGTTCATGTCGTTGCCCACGGCGTACAGCCCGGCAATTGGTTGGCCATCGCGGTTCAGCACGTTGGCCTGGGCGTTGGTCACCAGGCCGCAGGCCGAACCAAGGTCGCCGGTGTGCAGGCGGATGGCGTAGAACGGCGGGCTGGCCAGTGGCGCCAGGCACGGGTTGGGGGTGTGCTGCGGGTCGCCCATGTAGCGGTTGTAGCTGTTGCCGCCTTTGCCGAATGCGCGGTCGATGCCATTGCGCGCATCGGCGTTGAATTGTTCCAGGGTCTGCATGAACACCTGCGGGTCGGCGCCGATGGCCTGGGCCAGGGCTTGCGCGGTAGGTGCGCGGTGCAGGTAGCCGGCGTCGATCAGTGCCTGATTGTTCACTGGCTTGGGCCGCGCCAGGCCAAGGCCGTAACGGTTCATCGCCGTGGCATCGCAAACCAGCCAGCAGCTGTCGATGCCGTTGGCGAACATGGTGTGGACGAAGTGGTGGTAGGAGTCGGATTCGTTGACGAAGCGCCGTCCGCCCGCTGTCACCGCGATCACTCCCGGTTTGGCGCGGTCGGTGACCAGGTGCGGAAAGCGTTCGCGCTCGCCGTTGGCATGGCGCAGTTCGGATACCGGCGCCCAGAAAAAATTGGCCGCCATGCCCTGGCCCCGGGCCGCGGCGACGGCCTGGGCAAGGCGCAGGGCTGCGCCGTCATTGCCGGGCGGTGACATGCTCAGGTGCGGCCCGTGCTGGGTTGGCCGGTAGCTGGCGGCCAACGCGCCGGCAGCGAACCCGCCCATTGCGCACACTACGCCGCCACGGGCCCGCACCCGTTCGACGCGCCCTTCACGTTGAACCACCACGCCACTGACGACGCCGCGTTCGACGATCAGTTCCAAGGCCTCGCTGCGCAACCACAGCTGGGCGCCATGCTCGAAGGCGCTGGTCGCCAGGCGCGCGATCAAGGCATTACCGGTGGTAAGCCGCGTACCGCGATGATGGCGCAGGCGGTCGGCCGCGTAGCGGGCCATCAGCTTCAGGCAGTGCCACAGTGAACGGGGCGAGCGGCGCATGCTGAGGAAGTGCTGGATGTCCACGCGGTTGACCATCATGCCGCCGAACAGCAGCATGCCTGGCGGGGGCATTTGCAGGTCCTTGAAGCGCTGGCCAAGGCGCTTGCCATCATACTCGACCATCTCCAGCGCCCGGCCGAACTGGGTGGCGCCGGGGGCGTCCGGGTAGTAGTCGGGCGAGTGTGGGCGCAGCGCATAGCGCAATTCGCTGTGCTGCTCCAGCCAGCGCAGCGCCCGCTGGCCGTGTTCGATGAAGGCATCGACGAGGGCGGGGTCGTAGCCATCGCCGATCACATGCCGCAGGTAGTTGCGAATGGCTTCGGGGGAGTCCTCGGCCCCGGCGGCGCGGGCCTGGTCGGTGCCATACAGCCACACCGCCCCGCCGGAAATGGCCGAGGTGCCGCCAAACTGCGCGGCTTTTTCCACCACCAGTACCTTCAGGCCAAGGCAGGCGGCTGTGGTGGCCGCGGCAAAGCCAGCGGCGCCGCTGCCAAGCACCACCAGGTCAAACTGATGCTGCGCGTGTTCAAGCGTGGGCATGGCTCAGATCTCCAGCGGTGTGACGCCCATGAAGGCGCCCAGGTGGCCGAGTTGGGCAAACGCCATTTCCGGTCCGGTCTGGACCTTGCAGCCCACTTCGCGTGCGCGTTTCAGCAGCGGCGTGATTTCCGGCGAAGTGACCACGTCGGCGACCAGCGTGCCTGGCTGCAAGGTGGCGAGCAGGGCGGCCGACAGCGGTAGCGCTGCGTTGCCGCCCATGCCGACGGGGGAGGCGTTGACCAGCAGATCGAAGCCTTCCAGGGCGTCGACCCGGGTGGCGATCGCAACTTCAGGGAAGGCTTGGCCGAGTAGTTCGCACACTGCGCCCATACGGGCCGTGCAGGGGTCACTGAGCGCCACGCTGGCGATGCCCGCCGCACCCAGGGCGTAGGCGATGGCACTGCCGACCCCGCCACAACCGATCACCAACGCACGCTTGCCCGCCGGTTCGAAGCCATGCTTGCGTGCGGCACCCAGGAAGCCAGCACCGTCGACGTTATCGCCGAGCAGGCGACCGTCACGCTCGCGGCGAATCACGTTGACCGAGCCCAAGGCGGCTGCGCGTTGGCTCAGGCCGTCCAGGCGACTGGCCACGGCCTGCTTGTACGGCACGGTGACCACGCAACCGCGCAGGTTGTGCCAGCCATGCAGGGTGCCGATGAACGCATCGAGCGCGCTTGCCTGCAGGTCGATCGGCAGCATGGCGAGGTTGCATTGGTTGTTGGTGAACCAGGTGTTGAAGTTCTGCGGGGACTTCACCTGGGCAATGGGCGAACCGACGATGGCGACCAGTTCAGTGGAACCACGAATCATGCTGACCTCCTTATTGGCGTTGTTATGGAGGCAAGGGTGCGGCAGGGGTGAACAGTCAACAATGCGCTTGTCGCCGTTCTGATGCGATAATCGCATTGCTGGTGCGTTTATCGCATTGGTTGCTGTTTTTCCTGCCTGCGAGTCGAATAGATGAACTCTTCAGTGATCCACCCCCGCGACCTGATTGCAGGTTTGCAGAAAGGCCTGGCCCTGATGCAGCTGTTCAGCACCGAGCAGCCGCGCCTGAGCGTGCCGCAGGCGGCCAGGCTGTCCGGTCTTACTCCCAGTGCCGCCCGACGGTTCTTGCTGACGCTGGTGCACGAGGGCTTTGCCGAAACCGATAGCCGCGAGTACTGGCTGACACCCAAAGCCTTGCGCATTGGCCAGGCCTATGTGGACTCGGCACAGTTGCCGCGCATGCTGCGGCCGATCGTCGAGCAGGTGGCGCGGCAGACCCAGGAGCATGTGTCGGTGGGTACCCGTGATGGCGACGAGATCATTCACCTGGTACGCAGCCGCTACAGCCATGTGGCCTCGCTGTCGATCCGACCGGGCTCGCGGGTGCCGATGTATTGCACGGCTGGCGGGCGGATCTGGCTGGCCTGGCTGGATGAGCAGGCGCGGGCGGATTACTTTGCGCGCAACCCGCTACAGGCATTGACGCCTTATACCCAGACGGACGGCGGGCAACTGCAAACGGAGTTGCTGCGAGTCCGGGAACAGGGGTTCTGCATCGTCGACCAGGAATTTGAAATCGGCATGCGCGTACTGGGTGTGCCGCTGCTGGACCGCGCCGGCCTATTGAAAGCGACGCTGACCATTACCACCGATGCTTCGCGGTTGAGTGTGGATGAAATGCGCTTGCGCTACCTGCCCAGGCTGTATGAGGCGCAGGCGTTGTTGCGGCCGGTGCTGGGTTGAGCTGAAGGCCCGTTCCAGCAGGTACTGCAGCGACCTCTGCGGCGTGCAGCACCCTGCCGGACGGGCCTGGCTGGCTATCGTTCGATCTGGCGATTCCAGCGCGCGTTCCATTCCGGGCGTTGGCTGTTGACCTGGTCCCAGTCGATGGTCACGGCGGTTTGCAGATACCTGTGCATGGCCTCGACCTGGCCACGGGTCTTGTCGCTGGTGGGGGTGTTGGGGTTGGAGGGGATCTGGTCACCGAGCTCCAGGGCCGGCGCCTGCGCCTCGGGGCTGAGCAGGAATTCCGCAAGCTTCTGCGCCAGCTCGGGCTGGTCGTTGTTGGCCGTGACGCATTCTGCCTGGTTGAGCACCACGGCGCCTTCCTTGGGCGCGGCGTATTCGACCGGGATGCCTTTGAGCTTCAGTGCCGTCACCTGGGTGGGGGTAAGCGGGAACAGCGCGGCTTCGTCGGTCTGGACCATTTCCGAGAGCTTGGCCGAGTTGGGGATGTACTCGAGCACGTTCGGGCCAACCTGTTTCTGCCACGCCGTGAAACCTGGGTTGACATCGGTATCGCTGCCGCCCTGCAGGCGGTTGTACATCAGGAAACCGTGTAGGCCGAAGGTGGATGACGCCAGCGACTGGAAAACCACCTTGTCCTTGAACCGCGGGTCGGCCAGGTCGTTCCACGAGGTGGGTGCGGCCCAGCCTTTCTCCTTGAACAGCCGGCTGTTGTAGGCAAGCCCGGTCACGCCCAGGCTGACCGCGGCGGCCTTGTCCTTGATCAGGGCTTTTTCCGGCAACTGCGCCAGCGTCGGGTTGGGCTTGAGCGTGCTGCACAGGCCCATGCCGATGGCGCGGTACATGATGCCGTCGTCCAGCACCATCACATGCACCGACGGCTTGTCCGGCGTGGCCTGGACCTTGGCCAGGATGTCTGCCGAGGTGCCGGGAACGATCACCACCTTTACCCCGTTGGCCTGCTCGAACCTGGGCAGGATGCTGTCGCTGAACAGCCGTTCCATGGTGCCGCCGTTCATGCCCAGGTACAACGTGGGTTGGGCCATGGCGGGCAGGCAGGCGAACAGGCCGGGCACGGTGCTGAACAGGGCGAACAGACGTTGCTTGTGCGTCATGACAGGTGTTCCTTGTAGTGGTGGTTGGGCTGAAAACGCTGGATGGAAAAGGCCGCCAGGCTGATTGCCGGCGCGCCGAGCAGGATGCATTGCGCCAATGCTTCGCCGGCAGCCGGGCCAATCTGGAAACCTGCGCCGGCAAAGCCGAAGCCGTGCAACAGGCCTGGCTGGCGCAGGCTGGGGCCGAGCACCGGTTCGTCATCGGGCAGGTAGCCTTCGGTGCCGCTCCAGGTGCGGATGGCCTGGGCACCGGCCAGCGCCGGGTACAGCTCGGTGGCGTTGCGCAGGATGTCGAGCAGCGCCGCCTGGCCCGGGCGTGAGGTGGTCGGGGTCAAGGCAAAGCCGCGACCGCCGCCGAGCACACAATTGCCCCGGGCCACCTGGCGGGCATAGATACCGCCGCCTTCGACCCCGGTGCTGGCGGTCATGAACAGCGGTAGCGGCTCGGTGACCAGCATGGCCGGGTGGGCCGCGCTCAGCGGCACCGGTTCGCCGAACTGCTCGGCCAGGCGTGCCGACCAGGCACCGGCGCAATTCAGCAGCCAGGGCGCCTTGAAGCATTGGCCGGTGCTGGTGCGCACATGGAAGCGTTGGCCGTCGTGCTCTACCGCCAGCACCTCGCACTGCTCGTGCAGCCGGGCGCCGCTGTCGCGGGCCGCCTGGGCGAAGGCCGGTGATACCAGGCGCGGGTTGGCATGGCCATCCTCGGGGCAGTACGAGGCACCGACGGCGATGTCGCCGACCCAGGGGAAACGCCGGCGCAGTTCCTGGCGTTCCAGCAATTGCAGGCGCAGGTCGAAGGCCTGGGTATGCCGGGCATAGGCTTTCAGGGCATTGAAGTCGGTTTCGCTGCGCGCCAGTTTCAGGTGGCCGCTGCGGCTGTATTCGCCATCGATGCCGATCCACTCGTGCAGGCGCCCCCAGATGGCATGGGCGCGCATCGCCAAAGGCAGCTGGGCCAGCGAGCGGCCCTGGCGGCGGACACCGCCGTAGTTCACCCCGCTGGAATGCGAGCCGCAGAAGTCCCGTTCGAGCAACGCCACCCGCTGGCCACCACGGGCCAGGTTCAGTGCCGCGCTGCTGCCGACAATGCCGGCGCCGACGACGATGGCGTCCACTTCGATCAGCGTCATGGCTTTATCTCCAGGCCAAACGGCAGTGGCTTGACCGGCGCCTGGCCGCGCAAACGCCCGATCTGGTCGAGTGGGCGGCCGCTTTCGCAGGCGATCAGTTCGGCCGCGGCGGCACCGCACACGCGGCCCTGGCAGCGGCCCATGCCGACCCGGCACATGGCCTTGACCCGGTTGATGTCCCAGTGCCCGGCGCGCACCGTGGCGCGGATCTCGCCGGCGCTGATCTGTTCGCAGCGGCACACGGTGAGCTGGTCCGGGGCGTGCCGGGCCCACTGCTCGGGGAACGGGAAGGCCTGCTCCAGGCCCTGGCGGAAACGCTGCAGGGTGGCCAGGCGCTTTTCCAGCTGCTGCTGGCGTTGCGGGTTGCCGGGCTGGCCAAGGTCGGCCAGCAGGCTGAGGGCGGCCAGCTCACCGCTTAGCTCGGCGCCGTCGGCACCGAGAATGCCGGCACCGTCGCCGGCCAGGTAGACACCGGGGCGCGATGCCCGGCCCTGGGCGTCGCGCACGGGTAGCCAGGCGCGATTGAGGGCGTTCCAGGCGAACTGACAACCCAGCAGGTCGGCCAGCTGGGTTTCACTGCGCAGGGAGTGGGCGAAGGCCACGGCGTCGCAAGGCAGGTGGTAGTGCTGGCCGTTGCGTGACCAACGCACGCCGCTGGCGCGTTGCTGGCCGTCGATGCCCAGCAGGGTCACGGCCTGATGCACCGGCACACCGTGGGCGGCCAGCCAGGCGCGGTAATACAGGCCTTTGGCGAAGGTGCCCGGCTGCAGCAACAGGCGTGGCAGGGCACGGGCCTGCGCGCTGAATGGCGACGTATCGAGTACCGCGCTGACCGTGGCGCCGGCCTTGGCGTACTGGTAGGCCACCAGGTACAGCAGCGGCCCGCTGCCGGCCAGCACCACCTGGTCGCCGATGGCGCAGCCCTGGAACTTCAGGGCGATCTGCGCCGCGCCCAAGGTATAGACCCCGGGCAGGGTCCAGCCCGGTATCGGCAACACCCGGTCGGTGGCCCCGGTAGCGACGATCACCCGGTCGAATGCCAGGCGGTCGGCCAGTTGGCCCTGCTGCAAGGTGTCGAGCACCTGCCGTTCGGCATTCCATACCAGGGTTTCCGGGCGGTAGTCGATGTGTTCACGTAACTGCTCGAGCGTGCTGTGCAGGGCCTGGGCCTTGCCCGCCTCGAAGCCATACAAGGCTTTGCCCGGGCGCTGGAAGTTGGCCGGTTGCTGGCGGTAGATCTGCCCGCCGCCGCGGCTGGCTTCGTCCAGCAGCACCGGGCGCAGGCCATGCGCTACCAGGGTCTGGGCGGCGCGGATGCCCGCCGGGCCGGCACCGATGATCACGATTGCACTCATGCCTGGCGCCCCGGATCGCGGGTCACGCACTGGCCGGGCTCGAGAAAGGTCGAGCAGGCCCGCACCCGGCGGCCATCCTGCAGGCGCACCCAGCAATCCTGGCAGGCACCCATCAGGCAGAAGCCGGCGCGTGGCTCGGCGCTGAAGTCGCTGCCGCGCAGGTGCCCGGCATTGGTCAGGATGGCGGTCAGCAGGGTGTCGCCACGCATGCCCCTGGCCGGTTGGCCGTCGAGCAGGAACGGCAGTGGCTCGCGGTCGTGTTCGGCCACGCGCTTGAACAGCGGCATAGGGGCACTCCTTGTCATTGCTTGCCCACCAGCACGCGGTCCAGGCCGTACACCCGGTCCAGGGCGACCATGGTCAGCGCGGTGACGGCGATGACCAGTGCCGAAACGGCGGCCATCATCGGGTCGATGGATTCGGTGGCGTACACGTACATGCGCACCGGCAGGGTCTGGGTGGCGGGCGAGGTGACGAAGATCGACAGGGTGACTTCGTCGAAACTGTTGATGAATGCCAACAGCCAGCCGCCGGCCACGCCGGGCAGGATCATCGGCAGGGTGACCTTGCAGAACAGCGTGGCGCGGCCGGCCCCCAGGCTCTGCGCGGCCTGTTCGGCACTGCGGTCGATACCGATGGCGGCGGCCAGTACCAGGCGCAGCACGTAGGGGGTGATCACCACCACATGGGCGAATACCAGCCAGGCGAAGGTGCCATTGACCCCGAGCAGGGCGAACAGCCGCAGCAGGGCCACGCCCAGCACCAGGTGGGGGATGATGATCGGCGACAGCAGCAGGCCGTTGAGCCAACCCTGGCCGGGGAAGCTGTAGCGGGTGAGCGCCAGGCCCGCCGGTACGGCGATGAGGGTGGCCAGCGAGGCCGCCAGCGCTGCGAGCTTCAGGCTGTTGTAGAACGCATCGAGGAAATCGGCACGTTCGAAAACAGCGTGGAACCAGCGCAGCGAAAAACCGGCCGTAGGCAGGCTCAGGGTGTTTTCCGGGGTAAAGGCCACCAGGCACACCACTACCAGCGGGGCCAGCATGAACAGCATCACCAAGGTGTGAAAGGACAGGGCCAATGGGCCGTTGCGGGTCATGAATTCAGACTCCAAGTGCACGTTTGTAGCGGCGTTCGACCAGCCGGTTCCAGCTGAGCATCACCAGCAGGTTGATCAGCAGCAGGGCCACGGCGAGGGTGGCCCCCATCGGCCAGTTCAGTTCGGCCAGGTACTGGTCGTAGATCATGGTGGCGACCATCTTCAGCCGGCGCCCGCCCAGCAGGCCGGGGATGGCGAACGAACTGGCGGCCAGGCCGAACACGATCAGCGTGCCCGACAGCACACCGGGCATGATCTGTGGCAGCACGATGCGGCGGAACACCGTCCACTGGCTGGCGCCCAGCGACAGCGCGGCCTGCTCGGCAGCGGGGTCAAGCTTCTGCAGCGAGGTCCACACCGGGATGATCATGAACGGCAGCATCACGTGGACCAGGCCGATGATCACCGCGAACGGCGTGTACAGCAGCTTTACCGGCTGCCCGCCCAAGGCGCTGAGGCCCTGGTTGACCAGGCCATCGGCACCCAGCAGCAGGCTCCAGCCAAAGGCCCGCACCACGACCGAAATCAGCAGCGGCGTCAGCACCAGGATGAGGAAGATCGAGCGCCACGGCGGGCCCATGCGGCTCAGCACCAACGCCTCTGGAATGCCGATCAGTACGCACAGCAGGGTGACCACGGCGCTGATCCACAACGTGCGGAAGAAGATCTCGTAATAGTAGGTATCGGTTATCAGGTTCAGGTAGTGGCCCAGGGTGTACTGGCCGGCCTGGATGCCGCTGCTGTAGTCGAAGGCGTTGAACGACAGCAGTACGGTCAGCCCCAGGGGCACCACCAGCAAGGCCAGGAACAACAGCAGGGCCGGGCTGCTCAGGCCGTAGCCCCAGGCGCTGCTGCGCAGCTTTGCCGTAGTCATGCCGCCACCTCGTCGGCGTTCAGCACGCGCAGCAGGGCATCGTTCCAGTCCAGGCCGACCTGGGTCCCTTCAGCCAGCGGCATGCTGCCATCGTTGGCACGCACCACGGCCAGGTTGCCCAGGGCGGTGTCGACCCGATACAGCCATTGGCTGCCGAGGAAGTAGCGGCAGCTGATGCAGCCGGCGAGCTTGCCGCTGCCGAGCGGGCCGAGGCTGATCTTTTCCGGGCGCAGGCTGAGGGTCAACGGGCCCTGGGCCTGCGCCTGCGGTTGCCCGCCCGGGCCGGTCACACCACGCAGGCGGTTGGCCTTGCCGACAAAATCGGAGATGAATGGCGTGCCAGGGTGCTCGTACAGGCGGTAAGGGTCGTCCACCTGGGTGATGCGCCCGGCCTCCATCACCACCACCCGGTCGCTGATCGACAGGGCCTCGGCCTGGTCGTGGGTGACCATCAAGGTGGTGATGCCAACCTCGTTCTGGATGCGGCAGATCTCGAACTGCATTTCCTCGCGCAGGTGCGCGTCCAGGTTGGACAGCGGCTCGTCCAGCAGCAGCACCGGCGGCTCGATCACCAAGGCGCGGGCCAGGGCGACACGCTGGCGCTGGCCGCCAGAGAGTTCGCGTGGGTAACGCCCGGCCTGCTGCTGCAGGCGTACCAGCGCCAGGGCCTGGTCGACGCGACGGGCGATGTCGGCATTGGCCACCTTGCGCATGCGCAGGCCGAAGGCGACGTTGTCACGCACGGTCATGTGCGGGAACAGCGCGTAGCTCTGGAATACCACCCCGAGGCCGCGGCTGGCCGGCTTGGCATGGGTGATGTCGCGGCCATCGAGAACGATGCGGCCGCTGGTGACCTCGACGAAGCCGGCAATCATTTGCAGGGTGGTGGTCTTGCCGCAGCCGGAAGGGCCAAGCAGGGAGACGAACTCGCCTTTGTCGATGGCCAGTGACGAACTGGCCACTGCCTCCGTGGCGCCATAGCGCTTGCAAAGCTTGTCGATCAACAGAAAGGTCATGGCTGTGCTCCATCGCAAACGGAACCGGGGTCAACCGGCAGTTTCAGGGTGGGCAGAGCGCCAGCGGCGAAAAGCAAGGCTTTTACGGACGTTGGCGCTCGCGGCAGTGGCGGCGGCCGATGTTGTGATATCGCCCTATGGACCGGAGAGTAGGGCACTGATTAGGATGGCGACAAAGGGTAATTTCACTGAGTGACAGCTATTTTGAAATTATTCCACTGAATGAAATTGCCTAGGGGTTTAGGGGAAAATGGATTCCGATAAGCGAAATACGCAAGGCAAGGAAGTTGGCGTCAGTGCGGTCTCCCGTTTGTTCGCCGTGTTGCGCGCGCTGGGTGACTGTGGTGGCGAGGGCGAGAAGGTCAGCCAGCTCGCGCAGCGGGTCGGCCTGGCACAGCCGACCACGCACCGCTTGCTGCGCAGCCTGATCGAAGAGGGCATGGTCGACCAGTGCGCAACCAGCAAGCGCTACCGCCTGAGCCTGGATTTCTTTGCCCTGGCGGCCAAGGCCGGGCAGGCCGGCAACCTGCGCGACGTAGTGCGCCCCAGCCTGTTGCGGCTGTCGGCCTCGCTGGGCGACTCGCTGTTCCTGCTGGCGCGCTCGGGGTTCGATGCGGTGTGCCTGGACCGCAGTGAGGGGCCGTACCCGATTCGTACCTTCACCGGAGATATCGGCGGCCGTGTGGCGTTAGGGGTGGGGCAGGGCAGCCTGGCGATCCTGGCCTTCCTGCCCGAGGAGGAACGTGACGAGGTGATCCGTTACAACCTGCCGCGCCTGAAGGATTTCCACCATTACGACGAAGTCATGCTGCGCGCCGAAATCGATAACGTGCGCAGCCTTGGCTATGCCGGGCGCAATACCGGTGTACTCGACGGCATGGCCGGCCTGGCGGTGCCGATTCTCGACCGCAATGGGCATGCCGTGGCGGCCCTGAGTGTGGCGACCATCAGTGACCGCCTGGGCCCCAACCGCATGCCGACCGTGGTGGCACTGCTCAAGCGCGAGGCGGCGGCGGTAGGCGAGCGGATCAACCCGTTCGACCCGGTGCTGCGTCGGCCTTCGCATGTGTTTGGTTAGGCTGCGGATCCAGCATAGGGTGCCAGGCACCACGTCGCCTGCTTCGCGGATAAATCCGCTCCTACAGTTGACGCGGTACCTGTAGGAGCGGCTTCAGCCGCGATCACCGGCGCAGCCGGTGCCATCCACCGCGCCACCTGCCTTGCGCCTATTCCACCGCCTCGGCCACGCCCTGGTCCTCACCCAGGAACCCGCCGCTCTGGTGCTGCCACAAACGTGCGTACGTCCCGTTCTTCGCCAGCAACTGCGCATGGGTACCTTGCTCGATGATGCGCCCTTCATCCATGACGATCAGCCGGTCCATGGCCGCGATCGTCGACAATCGGTGGGCGATGGCGATGACGGTCTTGCCCTGCATCATTTCGTCCAGGCTTTCCTGGATCGCCACTTCCACTTCCGAATCCAGCGCGCTGGTGGCCTCGTCCAGCAACAGGATCGGCGCGTTCTTCAGCATCACCCGGGCGATGGCGATACGCTGACGTTGCCCGCCGGACAGCTTGATGCCGCGCTCGCCCACCAGCGTGTCGTAACCGCTGTGGCCCTGGCGGTCGCTGAGTTGGCTGATGAAACCATCGGCCTGCGCATTGACCGCAGCAGCGCGGATCTGCGCCTCGCTCGCATCAGGGCGGCCATAGGCGATGTTGTCGCGAATCGAGCGGTGCAACAGCGAGGTATCCTGGGTGACCATGCCGATGGCGCTGCGCAGGCTGTCCTGGGTAACCAGGGCGATGTTCTGCCCGTCGATGCGGATTTCGCCACTGTCCACGTCATAGAAGCGCAGCAGCAGGTTGATCAGCGTGGATTTGCCGGCACCGGAGCGGCCGACCAGCCCGACCTTCTCGCCAGGCTGGATGTGCAGGCTCAGGTCGTTGAGTACCTGGCGCTCGCCGTTGTAGTTGAAGCTGACCTTGTCGAAGGTCACCGCGCCGCCGCGGGTCACCAGTTCGCCGGCATCCGGCGCGTCCTGCACCTTGGGGCCGCGGGTCAGGGTGGCCATGCCGTCCTGCACGGTGCCGATGTTCTCGAACAGCGAGGTCATCTGCCACATGATCCAGTGCGACATGCCGTTGATGCGCAAGGCCATGGCGGTGATGGCCGCCACCGCGCCGGTGCCGACCTGGCCCTGGTGCCATAGCCACAGGGCATAGCCGCCTGCGCCGAGGATCAGCCCCACCACCAGTGCCTGGTTGACGATCTCGAACTGGCTGACCAGGCGCATCTGGCGAAAGCCGGTGTGCTTGAAGTCCTCCATGGCGGCGCGTGCAAAATGCGCTTCCCGTTTGGAATGCGAGAACAGTTTCACCGTGGTGATGTTGGTGTAGGCGTCCGACACCCGCCCGGTCATCGACGACCGCGCATGGGCCTGCTCCTGCCCGACCTCGCCCAGGCGCGGCACGAAATACAGCATGGCCAGCCCGAACAGCAGCACCCAGGCAATGAACGGCAGCATCAGCTTCAGGGCAAAGCCACCGGCCAGGGCGATAATCGCAATGAAATACACGCCGATGCCAGGCAGGATCTCGATGACGGTAAACAGCACTTCACGCACCGCCAGCGCCGTCTGCATCACCTTGGTGGTGACCCGGCCGGAGAACTCGTCGGAAAAGAACGACAGGCTCTGGCGCAGCATCAGCCGGTGGAAATCCCAGCGCAGGCGCAACGGCAAATTGATCGCCAGTACCTGGTGCTGGACCATCGTGCGCAGTGCCACCAGCCCGACGCTGGTCACCAGGACGATGCCGATCCCCCACAGTACGTGGCTTTCCTGGGGGCTTGCGGCATCACCGGCCTGCCAGGCCGCAAGCAGGTCGACCACCTGGCCGAGGAAGGCGAACAGCCAGGCTTCGTAGACTGACACCGCGGCGCTGAGCAAGGCCAGTGCCAGAATGTAGCCGCGCGCGCCGCGGGTGCAGGCCCACATGAAGCGCAGCAGGCCCACCGGTGGCGGTGGTACCTCGTCGGGGGGGAAGGGGTCGAGCCATCGTTCAAAAATACGCAGCATGCTTGTCTCCGGAAATCAGCTTTGCCCTGGCCGCTAACCATACAGAACACGCAGCGCTCCGTGGGTTCTAGTTGCCAGCGCGGCTCGTTGTGGCGCGGAGCCGGCGAGCCTGCAAGCTGACAGAGCCAGCCTATCAGCCCCTAACAGTCACTCTATTAGATCTCTGCCCAGGCTCGGCTAGTCTTTTCTCTGGCTTCGCCAATTGCGCGAGCGGGCGCTGTGTCAGCACTTGTGTGCAAGACCGCCGGCGCTTGCCGTGGCAGTTTCGCAGGCCCTCGTACAGACCTGATGAGGGGTAGCACGGGCGCACGCGCTCGGCTGAAAGAACACCTGGCACAGACCGGAAATCTGGATAAACGACCCGAAGGTACACGCAGATGTCGAACGCATCGAAATGCCCGTTCCATCAAACCGCAGGTGGCGGCACCACCAACCGTGACTGGTGGCCTGACCAGCTCAATCTGAGGATTCTCCACCAGCATTCCTCCAAGTCCGACCCGATGGACCCGGGCTTCGATTATGCCAAGGCGTTCAAGAGCCTCGACTTCCAGGCCCTGAAGCAAGACCTGACCGCCCTGATGACCGATTCCCAGGACTGGTGGCCAGCCGACTTCGGCCATTACGGGCCGCTGTTCATCCGCATGGCCTGGCACAGCGCCGGTACCTACCGCATCGGCGATGGCCGCGGCGGTGCCGGCTCTGGCCAGCAGCGCTTCGCCCCGCTCAACAGCTGGCCGGACAACGTCAGCCTGGACAAGGCCCGGCGCCTGCTGTGGCCGATCAAGCAGAAGTACGGCAACAAGATCTCCTGGGCTGACCTGATCGTGCTCACCGGCAACGTCGCCCTCGAATCCATGGGCTTCAAGACCTTCGGCTTTTCCGGCGGCCGTGCCGATGTGTGGGAGCCGGACGAAGACGTGTACTGGGGGTCGGAAAAGGTCTGGCTGGGCGGCGACCTGCGTTACGGCAAGGAGCAGGTCAAGGCCCAGCCGCCGGGCCAGGGTGACCTGGTCGCCGAGCCAGCGAAGCACCCGGAGGAGCAAAGCCGCGCGCTGAGTGGCGAACGCAACCTGGAAAACCCGTTGGCCGCGGTGCAGATGGGCCTGATCTATGTAAACCCGGAAGGTCCGGACGGTAACCCCGACCCGGTCGCCTCGGGCCGCGATATCCGCGAAACCTTCGGCCGCATGGCCATGAACGATGAAGAGACCGTGGCCCTGATCGCCGGCGGGCATGCCTTCGGCAAGACCCACGGCGCCGGGCCTGCCGACAATGTCGGGGCCGAGCCGGAAGCGGCCGGCCTGGAGCTGCAAGGCCTGGGTTGGGCCAACCGCTTCGGTACGGGTAAAGGCGCAGACACCATCACCAGCGGCCTGGAGGTTACCTGGACCTCCACCCCCACCCGCTGGAGCAACGAATACCTCAACAACCTGTTCAACTTCGACTGGGAACTGACCAAGAGCCCGGCAGGGGCGCACCAGTGGCGGCCAAAAGAGGGCAAGGGGGCAGGCACCGTGCCAGATGCGCACGACCCGGCCAAGCGCCACGCGCCGTCGATGCTTACCTCGGACCTGGCGCTGCGTTTCGACCCGATCTACGAGCCGATCGCGCGCCGCTTCAAGGATAACCCCGAGCAGCTGGCGGACGCTTTTGCCCGCGCCTGGTACAAGCTGATTCACCGCGACATGGGGCCGCTGGCGCGCTACCTGGGCCCGGAAATGCCCAACGAGGAGCTGCTGTGGCAAGACCCGCTTCCCAAAGTCGACCACCCACTGGTGGGCGAGCAGGACATTGCTGCACTCAAGGCCAAGGTGCTGGCGGCGGGCCTGAGCGTTGGCGAGCTGGTGGCCACCGCGTGGGCGGCGGCGTCGACCTTCCGCGGCTCGGACAAGCGTGGCGGGGCCAACGGTGGTCGCCTGCGCCTGGCACCGCAGAAGGACTGGCCGGCGAACCAGGGCACCGACAAGGTGCTGGCGGCGTTGGAGAAGATCCAGGCCGAGTTCAATGCCGGTGGCAAGAAAATTTCCCTGGCCGACCTGATCGTCCTCGCCGGCGCTGCTGCAGTGGAAAAGGCTGCCAGGGATGCCGGGCACGACGTCAGCGTGGCCTTCCGCCCGGGGCGTACCGATGCCTCGCAGGCGCAGACCGACGTCGAGTCGTTCGCTGTGCTGGAACCGCTGGCCGATGGCTTCCGTAACTTCACCAAGGCCCGCTACAGCGTCAAGGCTGAAAAGCTGCTGCTGGACAAGGCCCAACTGCTGACCCTTACCGCCCCGGAGTTGACCGTACTGATCGGCGGCCTGCGTGTGCTTGGCGCCAACCATGGCGGCAACCAGCAGGGTGTGTTCACCGACAAGGTCGGCACCCTGAGCAACGACTTCTTCCGCAACCTGCTGGACATGGGCGTGGAATGGAAGGCGACCTCGGCCGACAACGAGGCTTTCGAAGGCCGTGACCGCAAGACCGGGCAGCTGAAGTGGAGCGCCAGCCGGGTCGACCTGGTGTTTGGCTCGCATGCCCAGTTGCGGGCGCTGAGCGAGGTGTATGGCAGCAGTGATGGCGGCGACAAGTTCGTCCGCGACTTCGTGGCCGCCTGGGAGAAGGTCATGGAGCTGGACCGCTTCGACTTGCAGTAACGGTGTTGCGGCGGAGGGCGCCTGGCGCCCTCTACCGCGTCGGGGCTGGACCATTGCGATGTTCCTGTGCAAGCTGATGCACGACAGTGATTGCACAGAGAAGGTGAGCGTCAGTGAACCCCGAAACCCTGCTGGCAGGCTTGCCAGGCTACGCCCTGACGCCTGAGTCGATTCAGGTATTGGCCGATGCCAAGGCCTATCATGCTTGCCTGCTCGAGCAGATCCGCACCGCGACCCGACGCATCGTCATCGTTGCGTTATACCTGCAGCAAGACGAGGCAGGCCAGGAGGTGCTGGATGCCTTGTACCAGGCCAAGGCCGCACGGCCAGGCCTGGATATCACCATCGTGGTCGACTGGTTCCGTGCCCGGCGCGGCTTGCTGGGAGCGGGCCGCCAGCCGGGTAATGCCGCCTGGTATCAGGCCCAGCGCCAGCAACACGGGCTGGATATCGTGATCCATGGCGTGCCGGTGCAAACCCGCGAGCTGTTCGGGGTGCTGCACCTGAAGGGCAGTATCATCGACGACTGCGTGATCTACACCGGCGCCAGCCTGAACAACGTCTACCTGCACCGCTTCGACCGCTACCGCCTGGACCGTTACCACCTGTTCCACGCACCAGCGCTGGCCGACGCCATGGTCGACCTGGTCCGGCGCTTGCTGCACCACACCGCTACGCCACGCCTGGACCTGCCGGCGCCGCCTGCCACCCGCAGCCTGCGCGGTGATATCCGGCGCTTGCGTGCGCGCCTGCGGCGCATGAAGTACGAGGCGCCGGCCGACGGGGCGGGGCAAGGCCTGCGGGTCATTCCGCTGCTCGGCGTAGGCCGTGGCAACCCGCTGAACCGGGCGCTGTGCGCCTTGCTGGCGGCGGCGCGTACCCAGGTCATCATCAGCACGCCGTATTTCAACCCGCCACGGGTATTGATGCGTGAGCTCGATGCTGCGCTGGCGCGGGGCGTGCGGGTGGAGCTGATTGTCGGCGACCGTACGGCCAACGACTTCTATATCGCACCCGGCGAACCGTTCAGCGCCAGTGGTGCCTTGCCGTACCTGTATGAAGACAACCTGCGCACGTTTGCCCGGCGCCGGCAGGCCGCGATTGCCAGTGGCCAGTTGCAGGTGCGGATCTGGAATGACCCCGGGCATACCTTCCATGCCAAGGGGGTGTGGGTCGACCAACGCTATTCGATGCTGACCGGCAACAACCTGAACCCACGCGGTTTCAACCTGGACCTGGAGAACGGCCTGCTGATCGATGACCCGCATGGCCAATGGCTGGCGCCTCGGGAGGCCGAGTTGAGCGAGCTGCGCCGGCATGCGCCGCAGATCGACCCGGCGCAGGCGCTGGGGGCCAAGGCCGAGCATCCCAAGCAAGTACGCAAGTTGCTGCGCCGGCTACGCTTCAGCCGGTTGGAGCCGTTGATCAAACGGGTACTTTGAGGCTCGTTCGAATCTGCAGGGCTGCAGAGGTTGGTCGCCCGGTCGTCGGCCGGATCGATCGGTGCCAATCGCTGGCAGTCCATTCTCTGGAGTCCGGCAAAAGGCGCCCACTGAATGGATGCAACCTTCGGCAGTAATTCGTCACGCAGTCAGGTGGTTCGGCAGTTGACGCTGGTCTTTTCCAGCCTGCTGTTGCTGATATTGCTACTGGGCCTGGTTTCCTTGTACCGCATCGCCGAGTCACTTGACGCGCGCGAGCGAACCCAGAGCCGTTTTCACGCCGAGTCGGCACTCACTCAATTGCACAAGAGCGAACGCAACTACCTGGTTTCATATGCCGTGTGGCAGGCCGCCTACGAGCACCTGGCGGGCCGTGTGGACCGGCACTGGGCCTACGACGAGGATAACCTGGGCGAGACGCTCTACAGCACCGACGGCTATGAAGGCGTGTTCGTCCTGGATGATGACGGCACCCCCTACGCGATGCTCGAAGGGCGCCTCAGCGAACAGGGCTTCGAAGACTTCAGCGGCAGCCGCGCCCAGGTTCTGCAACGGGCTCGGCAGGCGATGACGCAGGAGGACCAGGCTGCCTCCGGCTACCTGGTGTTCAACGGCCAACCGGCGCTGTTCACCGCAGCCGTCATCCGCCCGCCGTCGGCGCGGCCCTCCCTGCCGAATGCTGGCGCAGTACTGGTCTTCGTGCGGTTACTCAAGCCGAAGGTGCTCGGGCAACTGGGCCGCTCTGCGGGGCTGTCAGGCTTTGCCGTCGTGGCCGCGCCTCAGCTGCAGGCAGACCAGGGGCGTTTGCCGCTGGAGGACAGTGGCTATGCGCTGACCTGGCAGATCGAACAGCCCGGGACCGACCTGCTCGAGACGGTATTGTTGCCCCTGGCCCTGGCATTGCTGATCATCGCCCTGGTCATGGCCCTGTGCGCTCGCTACGCCATGCGCGCCAGTACCAGCATGGACCGCAGCCACTACGCGCTGGCCGCCTCGAAAGCCGCCCTGCAAGCCAGTGAAGCGCGCTTCAAGGCGGTGGCCGAAGCCGCCTCGGACTGGATCTGGGAAACCGATGCGCAGCAGCACCTGACCTATCTCTCACCGCGTTTCACCGAACTCACCGGGCATCCCCTGGAGCGCTGGCTGCAACGCCCCATCAGCGATCTGTTCGACTGCGCTACCGGGCAGGTCGAAACCTGGCTGCACGGCCTGGCGGGCAGCGAGTCGACGGGCAGCCTGCGTTGCCAGTACCGCGATCACCACGAGCAACGGCGAGAGTGCCGGGTTGCCGCCAAGGCCATTATCGATCACAAGGTTTGCCAGGGTTTCCGCGGCACCTGCACGGACATCACCGACGAAGTGGCGGCCCATGCGCAGGTCCAGCACCTGTCGTTACACGATGCGCTCACCGGCCTGCCCAATCGCAACAAACTGTTCCGCTTCCTCGAGGATGCCGGGGTAGGGGAGCTGGCCTTGCTGATGCTCGACCTGGACAATTTCAAGCCGATCAATGACAGCCTCGGCCACCCGGCCGGGGACGCCGTGCTGATCGAAGTGGCGCGTCGGCTAGGGCAGGTGACCCGCGACACCGACCTGGTGGCACGCCTGGGCGGTGACGAGTTCGTCATCGTCCTGGCCCGGCCGGGCAAACATGATGACATGGACCGCTTCTGCGCGCGGGTCATCGAAAACCTCAAGCGCCCGATCAGCCTCGAACAACACAAGGTACAGGTTGGGGTCAGCCTCGGGGTGGTGTTGTCCGCAGAGTATTCCGGTTCGCCCAGCGACCTGATCCGTTATGCCGATGTGGCCTTGTACAGCGCAAAACAGGCTGGCAAGCATACCTGGCGGTACTTCTCGGCACAGTTGAACTCGGCATTGCTGGAAAAGCGCGAGCTGGAGCGTGAACTGCGCGAAGGCATCGCCCGGGGTGAACTGCGCTTGCATTTCCAGCCGCGCTACAAGGTGGACGGGGTGACGGTGGCCTCTGCCGAGGCGCTGGTGCGTTGGCAACACCCGCGGCTCGGCTTGCTGCGGCCTGACCGCTTCATTGCCCTGGCCGAGGAGTCCGACCTGATCGTGCAACTGGGCAACTGGGTACTCCAGGAGGCATGCACCCTGGCGCGTGGCTGGCCGCTGGAGATCCTGGTCTCGGTCAACATGTCGCCGGCGCAGTTCAGCCGCAGCGACGTGGTGCGCGACGTGGCTGAAGCACTACGGCACACGGGCCTGCCTGCCCATCGCCTGGAGCTGGAGATTACCGAGAACGTCATGCTCAATGACGTAGAGGGTGCCCTGCAGACCATGAACGCATTGAAGGAGTTGGGGGTGCGCCTGAACATGGACGACTTCGGCACGGGCTATTCTTCCCTGGGCTATCTGCGCACCTACCCGTTCGACAGCATCAAGATCGACAAGCGTTTCGTCCAGTCGCTGGGCACCAGCAGCAGTGATCGCAGCGTGGTGCAGGCTATCATCAACCTGGGCAACGCGATGGGCATGACGGTCACCGCCGAGGGCGTGGAGACCGCAGAACAGCTGGCCTTGCTTTGCGACGACCAGTGCCATGAGGTGCAGGGCTACCTGCTTAGCCGGCCGGTGGAAAACCGGGCGTTGATGCAACTGATGGGTGCCGACGAAGGGGTAGATCGTGGAGTGTCCTGACGGCCACGTGCGCATGACCTGGAGTGCAGGTCAGCGTCGGTCAGTGTGATATATCCGTGCCATCATCTTTGTCGTACACTCCGGCCACCGAGTTCACAAGGAGTGTGCACCATGCGTCCTGCCATCCGCCTGGCCCTGGTCTTGGCTGTGTTGCAGGTGCCGCTGGCCGTTGCCAGTGACGCACCAGGCGACCCGTTGCTGGACACGCCAACACGCAGCGATGCAGGCACCGGGCAGAACGCCCGTGGCGTGTTGCGCGCCCGCGATCACGCGGTGCTGGCCAGTGAACTGGCCGGGCGCATCGTCGAGATGCCCTATGCCGAAGGCGAAGACTTCAAGAAGGGCAGCCCCCTGGCGCGTTTCGATTGCGCTGCTTACCAGGCCCAGCTCAACGCCGCCCAGGCGGCAGTACGCGCTTCCCGCGAAGAACTCGAGCACAATCGGCAACTGGCCGCCCTCAAGTCGGTCGGCCGGTACGAGGTTTCCCTGGCCGAGGCCAGGCAGGCCCAAGCCCAGGCCGAAGCGCAGGTGTACCAGGTGCAGGTCAGGCGTTGCGTGGTCAATGCACCGTTCGATGGCCGTGTGGTGCAACGCCGTGCCCAGCCACACGAAAGCGTACCCAGCGGGGCGCCGCTGCTGGAAGTGGTGGACAACCGCTCGCTGGAGATCCAGCTGCTGGTGCCATCGAACTGGCTGGCACGTCTCAAACCCGGCCAACCCTTCCAGTTCACCCCGGATGAAACCGGCCGACCGCTGCAGGCGCAGGTCAAGCGCGTGGGCGCGCGGATCGATGAAGGCAGCCAGACCCTGCTGCTGATCGGCGAGCTGCCGCGAGACGCCCAAGGGCTGTTGGCGGGCATGAGCGGTACGGCCATTTTCCCGGCACAACCATGACGGCCGCCGCCAACGGCATGGCTGAGCATGCCTTCGCCCGGTTTCTGGGGTTGGAACGGCAGGCTCGCCAAGCTGCCAGCAGCGAGCAGTTGGCCTATGCCATGGTCAACGATGGCCAGGCGCTGTTCGGCTTTCGTCATGCCGCGCTGTTGATCGAAGGCAAGGTCCAGGCCCTGACCGGTATCAGCGTGGTGGAGAGCAATGCGCCGTTCGTGGCCTTTGTCGAGCGCGCCGCCAGGCAGTTGCAGGCCGCCGGTGCTGCTGATGCCGCCGCAGCGGTCAACCCGGCGATACTCGATGCGCAGGTGCGCGACGACTGGCAGGCTTTGTCTGCTGCGCAGGCCTTCTGGCTGCCATTGCACAACCGTGAAGGGCAAACCTTCGGCGGCCTGTGGCTGGCACGCGATAACCCGTTCAACGCTGCCGAGCAGGCCCTGCTGGTGCACCTGGCAGAAACCTATGGCCATGCCTGGCAGGCCTTGCGCCCGGCGCGCCCCTGGCGCCTGCGCTGGCCACGGCGGCGCCTGCTGGCGCTTGTGGCGGTGGCCGTGGTGGTGCTGTGCATACCGGTACGTCAGGCGGTGCTGGCGCCCGCCGAGGTGGTGCCGCGCGGTGGCCAGGTGGTAGCCGCGCCGCTGGACGGCGTGATTGCCGAGTTCCGGGTCAAACCCAACCAGACGGTGACCGCCGGTGAACTGCTGGTGCGTTTCGATGACACCTCGCTCAAGGCGCAGGCGGATGTTGCCGAGCGTACCTTGGGGGTTGCCGAGGCCGAACTCAAAGCCAGCACTCAGCGCGCCTTCTCCGATGCGGATTCCAGTGCGCGCCTCGACCTGCTGGCTGCACGGGTGGAGCAGAAGCGCGCCGAACTCGACTACGCCCGCCAGTTGCTGGCGCGCAGCGAAGTGCGCGCCGAGCGGGATGGCATTGCCGTGTTCGCCGATGCCCAGCGCTGGACCGGCAAGCCGGTGCAGACCGGCGAGCGCTTGCTGCAACTGGCCGATCCCGCCAAGGCCGAGCTGCGCATGGAGTTGCCGGTGGGCGACGCCATCGCCCTGCAACCAGGGGCCGAGGTGGCGCTGTTCCTGGACAGCGATCCGTTGCACCGGCACCCCGCGCAGCTCGAGCGTGCCGCCTACGAAGCCCAGGCTACGGCTGCCGGGCAGTTGGCCTATCGGCTGGATGCGGCGTTCGTCGAGGCGCCGCCACGCATCGGCCTGCGTGGCACCGCCAAGCTGTATGGCGAGCGTGCGCCACTGGCCTATTACCTGCTGCGCCGCCCGCTGGCGGCCGTGCGCCAAGGGCTGGGCTGGTGATGCTGCCGGCCCTGCGAGCCGACCTGCAACTGTCGCCAGCGGCCCCGGCGCTGGACGGTTCAGCGCAATGGACCCTGGCCGACCCGCTGCGCGGTCGTTACTTCAAGCTCGGCGCAGCCGCGGTGCGCTTGTTGCACCACTGGGGCCTGGGCGATCCGCAGCAGGTACTGGCGGCGGCCAATGCCGAACCAGGCGCGCGACTGCAAGCCGACGAACTGGAGACACTGCGAGGGTTCCTTGCTCAACATGACCTGCTGAGCGCGCAGGATGCCGAGCAGCGTCAAAGCTACGCCAGCAAAGCCGCGGCCACCCGGCAGAGCATCTGGAAGAAGGCGCTGCACCAGTACTTGTTCTTCCGTATCCCGTTGTGGCGTCCGGACGCGTTCCTCAATCGCACTTGGCCGCTGCTCGAACGCCATGCCGGCTGGCTGTTGCGCTTTGGTCTGCCCGCGTTGCTGGTACTCGGCCTATTCCTGATGGCCCGCGACTGGTCGCGTTTCATCGCTACCTTCCCGCACCTGTTCAGCCTGGGCGGCATGCTCGTCTTCGGCCTGGCCCTGGCCTTTGCCAAGCTTTGCCACGAGTTCGGCCATGCCTATATGGCCAAGCGGGCCGGCTGCAGGGTGCAGAGCATGGGGGTGGCCTTCATGGTGATGCTGCCGATGTTCTATACCGACGTCAGTGATGCCTGGCGGGTCAGTGATCGGCGCTCGCGGCTGCTGATCGATGCCGGGGGCATCTTCGCCGAACTGGTCCTGGCGGTGCTGGCCCTGCTGGCCTGGTCGCTGCTGCCCGATGGGCCGCTGCGCACGGCAGCGTTCATGCTCGCCAGCGCCACCTGGATCACTACCTTGCTGGTCAACCTCAACCCGTTCATGCGGTTCGACGGTTATTTCCTGGTCAGTGACCTGTGGGGCGTCGAGAACCTGCAGCAACGCGCCTTCGCCCTGTGCCGCTGGCGCCTGCGCGAGGCGCTGTTCGGCTACGGCGACGCAAAACCCGAGCCTTGGCCCGAAGGCATGCACAAGCGCCTGCTGGTGTGGGGTTATGGTGCCTGGTTGTGGCGTGCAGTGCTGTTCTTCGGTATCGCCCTGGCGGTGTACCACCTGTTTTTCAAGCTGCTGGGCATTTTCCTGATGCTGGTCGAACTGGCGTGGTTCATCGGCCTGCCAGTGTGCAAGGAGCTGCAGCAGTGGTGGCAGCGGCGCGGCCAGGCCCAGCCGCACAAGGCCTTGCGCAGTGGCCTTGGGTTGTTGCTGCTGCTGGCGCTGCTGGTCGTGCCTTGGCGCGGTGCGGTGGAAGTGCCGGCAATGCTCGAAGCGTCCCGCGTGAGTGCCTTGCACGCCCCGCTGGCGGCGCGCTTGAAGCGTTTGCTGGTGGAGGATGGCCAGCAGGTCAGCCAGGGCCAATTGCTGCTGGAGCTGGAGTCGCCCGACCTGGATTCGCGCCAGGCGATCGTTCGCCGTGAAATTCAGATTCTCCAGTTGCTGCTGCGCCGGCAGTCCGGGCGCAGTGCCACCGCCGGCGACGCTGGCGTGCTCGAACAACAACTGGCCGAGGCGGTGGCGGAGTTCCGCGGCCTGGCCGCGCAGCGCCAACGGCTACTGCTGCGCGCCCCGTACGACGGGGTGGTGCGCGACCTGCCGACCGGGCTGGCGGCTGGGCAATGGCTGAATACCGCCCAACCCCTGGGGCGTATCGTCGAGCCTGGGGTGCGCTTGCGTGGTTACCTGGCCGAGGCCGAGTTGTGGCGAGTGGCGGCGGGCATCGAAGGCCGTTTCATTGCCGATGACCCATTGCGTGCCGCAGTGCCAGTGCGCCTGGAACAGGTCGATGCCACCGGGGCGACTTACCTGGAACTGGAAGCCTTGGCCTCTGATCGCCACGGCCCGATTGCCGTGCGCCGCGACAGCCAGCAGCGTGCGGAACCGCTGCACGCGCAGTACGGCGTATGGCTCAGCCCAATGACAGCAACCGCCGAGGTTGCTCAGCCGCTGCGCGGCGTGGTGGTGCTCGACGGTGCCCGCGAGTCGTTGCTGGAAGCAGCCTGGCGTCGGTTGGCCGCGCTGGGCGTGCGTGAGAGTGGTTTCTAGAACTGTTCAGTTGAAGGAGTGCCCATGCCCGAACTGCTTTTGCCACGCTGCGCTCGCCTCGACCTGGCCATCGACCTGCCGGCAGTGCTGACGGCATTGCAACGGGTAGCCAGCGATGCCTGGCAGCCTCACTTCAACAGCGGCTACCACCAGGGTGACTGGAGCGGCGTGGCCCTGGTGGCCGCCGAAGATGCCGTTGTGCCGCTTGCTCCCGGCCAGGGCGCTGCGCTGCGGTTGGCCTGGTGGCAGGAAGAAGCGGCCTGGCAGGCCCTGCTCGCGCCGTTTGCCAGCTCGCTGCGCGCTGCCCGTCTGCTGCGCCTGGGGGCGGGCGCGCGCATCCATGAACACCGTGACCCGGACCTGGGCCGGCCAGGCGGTTGCCTGCGCTTGCATGTGCCGTTGCTCAGCCCGGCTGGCGTGGAATTTCTGGTCGATGGCCTGCAAGTCCCCATGCGTCCAGGCGAGTGCTGGTTCATCGACCTGTCACGACCCCACCGGGTCGACAACCCAGGGCCAGGTGAGCGCATTCACCTGGTGCTCGATTGCCTGCCTGACCCGTGGCTGTTGAGCCTGATCGAAACTGGCCGTGCACAGACCCCAGGCTTGTGCCTGGGCCGGGCGGGGCAGGCGTTCGAAGATTTTCGCCAGCAGGTGGCGCAAGACCCGGCCCTGGCCGCTCGCCTGAAGGCCCATCAGCAAACCCAGGCCTTCGTGGCCGAGGCCATCAGCCTGGGCGCAAGCCTGGGGCTGGCATTTTCCGAGGCCGAAGTGCTCAGCGCCATGCGCCGGGGCCGGCAAGCATGGAGCGAGCAATGGCGAGCCTGATCAACACGGCTGATTTCCACGGTTGGCTGCCCATCCGCCTGTGGCGCAGGGACGGCGACTGGCGGGTGGACTGGTGCTGGTTCGCAGAGCGTCACCTGAGCAAGCCGTTTTTCCGCGACGAGGTCGACTTGGCCCTGCGCCTGCCGTTCAACCAGGCGCTGCGCCGTGACAGTGATATCCAGGCGCTGCTTGACTGGCACGCACGCAGCCCGGGCCTGGCACCGTCGGCGTTGCTGTTCCATGCCTCGCGTTGTGGCTCGACCCTGGTCGCGCAGTTGTTGGCCAGCCAGGCGCACAACATAGTGCTGTCCGAGCCACCCCCACTGGACAGCCTGTTACGCGCGCCGCTGCAGGATGCCGCTGCCGCAGCCTGGCAGGGCGCGGCGCTGCAGGCGCTATTGTCCGCCTACGGCCAGCGCCGTCAGGGCGATGAGCGCCAGTTGCTGGTCAAGCTCGATGCCTGGAACGTGTTCGAGGCTCCCGTGCTGGCGGCGTTGTACCCCCAGGTGCCACGGCTGTTCCTGTACCGCGACCCGCTGGAGATTGTCGCCTCGCAGTTGCGTCAGGCGGGCATGCAACGGGTCCCGGGCCTGCTCGGGCCGTCGGCTTTCGATGTGCTGTTGCCGCAGGCCGGGGCCATGGGCGTGGTGGAGTACACCTGCAGGATGGTCGGCGAAATCCTCAACGCAGGGCTGGCGTTGTGCCGGCAGCATGGCGGTATTGCGGTCAACTACAACGAATTACCCGATGCGACCTGGGGCCGGCTTGGCCCGCTGCTAGGGCTGGCACCCGGCGTTGAACAAGCCTTGCGCGAGGTGGCAGCCTTCGATGCCAAGCAACCGGCGATGACCTTCAGCGCCGACAGCCAGCGCAAACGCCAGGAAGCCAGCGAAGCGGTGCGCGAGGGTGTGCGCCAATGGGCCATGGAACCGTACAACGCCCTGGAAGCCCTGCGCTTGAGCCAGGCGCAGGCGCTGGCGGGGTGAGCCCTCGAACAACTGTTTGATAAAAGTGCATGGCGAGCCTGAGGTAGTGGTGGCGATTTGCCGCGGTGTTCGGCTACGCTGTTTCCGATATGCAGGGCAATCCACAGGATGTGCGCCCCTTACCAAGGGGCTGACTATTGCAAGGACGCGACACCATGGCCAGCTCCGAAGTGCACCTGCGCCCCATCACCGACGCCGACCAGGCGTTCTTGCGTACCCTCTACGGCACCACCCGGGCTGACGAAGTGGCCATGCTGCCGTGGGACCAGGCTGCCATCGAGGCGTTTCTCGACCAGCAGTTCCAGGCCCAGCACGCCCATTATCAGATGCACTTTGCCGACGCCGATTTCTCCATTATCGAAATCGCCGGTGAAGCGATCGGCCGCGCCTACCTGCTGTGGGCCGACAGCCATCTGCAAATCATCGATACAGCCTTGATGCCCGCCTGGCGAGGCCGGGGCATCGGCAGTGGGCTGATCCGGCACTGGTTGGCCCAGGCCGATCGACAAGGCCTCGGCGTCGGCCTGCACGTGACCTTGCACAATCCGGCGCTGCGCCTGTACCAGCGCCACGGTTTCGAAGTGGTTGGCGACAACGGCCTGTACCTGCAGATGCGCCGGCCGGCGCGCGCAGTTTTTCACGTCGACAGGCCTGCCTGACGATGCGCGTCATATTCCGCGGGGCTGTGTGGCCCGCTCTATAGCGTAGTGATAGGAGATCGGAAAATGAGTGAGCCATTCCTCGGTGAGATCAGGATGTTCGCAGGCAATTTCGCGCCGCGTGGCTGGGCACAGTGCCAAGGGCAGCTGTTGAGCATCTCGCAGAACAGCGCATTGTTCGCCATCCTCGGCACCACTTACGGCGGCAATGGCCAGACCACGTTCGGCCTGCCTGACCTGCGCGGCCGCATGCCCGTTGGCGTGGGTACCGGGCCGGGGTTGCCGACCGTGGACCAGGGTGAAATGGCCGGGGTCAACCAGGTCAGCCTGCTGCCGCAGAACCTGCCGCCCATCACCGTGGCGATCCCTGCCAGCAAAGCCAGTGTCGCCATCCCGGCGGTGGTCACCGATGCCAACCTCGGTGAGCCCACCACCGCCAGCGTGCTGGCCACACCTTACGACACCACCGGTTCGGGAGCGGCAGCGAGCATCTACTCCGATGCTGCCGCCAGCACCACCCTGAAGCCGTTCGATGCCAACATTCCGGCAGCGAACGTGGTGGCGGGCGGCAGCTCGATACCTGTTCCGGTACAAGCGCCTTACCTGGGCATGAACTTCATCATTGCCCTGGAAGGCATCTTCCCGACCCGCAACTGAACCAGGGCGGGGTGGCATCGCGGGGCTGTTTGCTGCCCTGCGATGCCTGGGGGTCGATTACACGCACGCCGCCGCACGGGCACAACGACAGGAACAACCAGCTGCAAGGCTGAATGAGGTCGACATGGCTTTCTGGAAACGCAACCGTTCGCACGCACAACCCACCGTTTCCATGAACCGTCCGAGCCTCATCCAGGCGCTGGAACCGCGCATGATGTTTGACGCCTCGGTAGCCGTGGTCGCCGACCAGGGCGCCCAGGCCGTGGCAGCCGCAACGGCCAAGGACCCCAGCGTGGCCAGCGATGCCAGCAGCACGCAGGACACTGCAGCTGCGCACGACGCCGCCCCCGCCACGGCGCCGGCCACCACGGCTGCGGGCAGCCACGAAGTGGTGTTCGTCGACTCTGCCGTCAGTGACTACCAGAAGCTGATTGCCGGCCTTCCCGCAGGGGTCGAGGTGGTGGTGCTGGAAAACGGCAAGGATGGTTTCAAGCAGATTGCCGATTACCTCGATGGCCGTAGCGACGTGACCAGCATCGATATCATCAGCCACGGTGACAGTGGCTACGTCTACCTGGCCGGCAATGCCGTGTGGACCAACCAGCTGGCCAGCCATGCCAGCGACCTGGCGCGCATCGGCGCCAGCCTGGCGGACGGTGGCGACATTCGTTTCTTCGCCTGTAACACCGGCGCGGGCAGCGATGGCCAGCTATTCGTTGACCAGGTGGCGCGGCTCACCGGCGCCGATGTCGGCGCTTCGGCGAACGCCACCGGCAATCGCGCCGGCGAGGACTGGCAGCTGGAAACCGTCTCCGGGGTGCTGGCGACAGATACCGGCGTGCAGCGCGGGGACCTGTCGGCGTTCACCACTTCGCTGGCGACCATTACCGTTACCGACACCGATGCATCTTCCACGGCGCTCAACGGCAAGGTGTCGCTGGCCGAGGCCATCCAGGCCGCCAACACGGATGCTGCGGTGGATGGCTCCAGCGCCGGCAGCGGCAGCGATATCATTGTCTTCCACCAATCGCTGAAGGGGCAGACCATCCGCTGGTCCACGGCCTCGGCGCTGCTGGTCACCAGCAACGTCACCATCAATGGCGACGTCGACGGTGACGGCCAGGGCGATATCATCCTCAGCGGCGACGTCAACAACAACGGCTTGCGCGACTCACTGGAATCGTCGGGCCTGCAAAGCAACACCAACGGTGCACTGACCGTGCGCAACCTGGATTTCCGCTATTTCTCCGGTAACCTGGCCGGCGGTGCAATCCGGGCCAACTCGGGCTCGATCACCGTCGAAGACTCGAATTTCCAGGACAACGCCGGTGCCGTGATCAACTCGGCGACCACGCTGGGCTCCACGGTGATCGTGCGCAACACGACCATTCACGACAACGATGGCAGTATCGCCAGCGCTACGGCCATGTCGTCGCTGGTGCGTCTGGGCGGGGCCAACAACCACGTGCTGGAAAACGTGGCGATCTACGACAACATCGGCGAATACGGTGCCACCGGCGTCGTCGCCGCCGGTGCGGTGATCGTGCTGAACAATACCGGCGGCTCGGTGAGCATCGTCAACAGCACCATCGTCAACAACAGCTTCAGCACCAGTACCGGCACGATCAGTTCGGCCGGCCTTGGCTGGTCGCCGGGCAGCGCTGGCACGGTGACGGTGCAGAACAGCATCCTCACCGGCAACACGGTCAATGGTGTCGCGCTGGATGCCGCCACCAACAACGGCACCGGTGGCGGCTATACCAGCACCACCAACCTGATCGGTGTTTCGGTCGACTTCGTCAATGCTGCAGGCGGCGACTACCGCCTGGCCTCGACCGCCAGCAATGCCATCGACCAGGGCACTGCTGCCGGTGCCACGCTCACCGACCTGCGCGGCTTTGTCCGGCCGCGTGGCGCCGGGGTGGACATCGGTGCCTACGAGGTGCTGTATGCCGCGCCTCCCGTGGTCGACCTGGACACCAGTAGCGGCGGTAACGACAGTACGGTGAACTTCACCGGCACACCGGTGGCGATCGTACCCAACCTCAGCCTCACCCAGACCGACGGCGACACCCAGGTCAGCGGCGCCACCCTGACCCTGAGCGGTGTGGTGGATGTCGGCAACGAAACCCTGTCGCTGAGTGCCGGGCAGATTGCCAGCGCAGCCAGCTTCGGCATCACGGTCAGCGGGTCGGGCAGCACGGTGCTGACGTTGAGCGGTGTCGCCACCCTGGCGCAATACCGCGCGGTGCTCGCCGCAGTGGCCTACGGCAACGCGGCCGTGGCCTACACCAGCGGTACCCGTAGCGTGTCGGTCAGCGTCAACGATGACATGGGCAGTACCAGCCGCACAGCCTCGGTGGTGGTGCAGCCACTCAACAGCGTGCCGGTGATCGGCAACCTCAATGGTGACGGCGTCACCTTCACCCAAGGCAGCGGCGCGGTGCTGATCGACAGCGGTGGCAATGCCACCGTCAGCGACAGCGATTCCGCCGACTTCGCCGGTGGCAACCTGAGCGTGGCGATCAGCGCCAATGGCGTGGCCAGCGAGGATCTGCTGGGGCTGCGCAACCAGGGCACTGGCGCCGGGCAGATCGGTGTCAGTGGCAGCACGGTGAGCTATGGCGGGGTCACCATCGGCAGCCTGTCTGGCGGCAGTGGCGGGGCCAACCTGGTGGTCACGTTCAACGCCAATGCCAATGCGGCGGCGGTGCAGGCGCTGGTGCGCAACCTCACCTACGAAAACAGCAATGCCGGCAACGCCATCGGCCAGGCCAGCCGCACCCTGAGCATCACCCTCAATGACGGTGACGGTGGCACATCCGCTGCAGCGGCGGTGCAGGTGGCAATCCAGGAAACCATTGCCCCGACCGCCACGATCAGCATCAGCGACACGGCCTTGAAAATTGGCGACACGGCCACCGTGACCATTACCTTCAGCGAGGCGGTGAGCGGCCTGACCCTCGCCGACCTGAGCGTGGCCAACGGCAGCCTGAGCGGTCTCGCCAGCGCTGACGGCGGTATCACCTGGACCGCGATCCTGACGCCGAGCAGCAATGTCAGTGATGCCAGCAACCTCATCACCCTGGACAACAGCGGGGTCAGCGACCTCGCCGGCAATGCCGGCAGCGGCACCACCGACTCGAACAACTATGCCATCGATACCGTGCGCCCGACCGCCACCATCGTGGTAGCCGACAGCGCCTTGCAGGCCGGCGAGACGTCGCTGGTCACCATCACCTTCAGCGAGGCGGTAAGCGGTTTCACCGTTGCCGACCTGAGCGTGGCCAACGGTAGCCTGAGCGGCCTCGCCAGCGCCGATGGTGGTATCACCTGGACCGCTACCCTGACCCCGGGCAGCAACGTCAGCGATACCAGCAACCTGATTACCCTGGATAACACCGGGGTGACCGACATGGCGGGCAATAGCGGCAGCGGCACCACCAGCTCCAACAACTACGCCATCGACACCCAGCGCCCGACCGCGACCATCGTGGTGGCTGACAGCGCCCTGCGCATCGGCGAGACCACCACGGTGACCATCACCTTCAGCGAGGCGGTAAGCGGTTTTACCCTTGCCGACCTGAGCGTGGCCAACGGCGCGTTGAGCGGGCTCGCCAGCGCGGACGGCGGCATCACCTGGACCGCCACGCTGACGCCGGACAGCAGCGTCAGCGATACCAGCAACCTGATCACCCTGGATAACACCGGGGTGACCGACGCGGCTGGCAACAGCGGCAGCGGCACCACCAGTTCCAACAACTACGCCATCGACACCCAGCGCCCGACCGCGACCATCGTGGTGGCTGACAGCACCCTGCGCATCGGCGAGACCACCACGGTGACCATCACCTTCAGCGAGGCGGTAAGCGCGTTTACCCTTGCCGACCTGAGCGTGGCCAACGCTAGCCTGAGCGGTCTCGCCAGCGCCGACGGTGGTATCACCTGGACCGCGACCCTGACCCCGAGCAGCAATGTCAGTGATGCCAGCAACCTCATCACGCTCGACAATACCGGGGTAATCGACCTGGCGGGCAATGTCGGCAGCGGCACGACAGACTCGAACAACTACGCCATCGACACCCAGCGCCCGACTGCTGTGATTACGGTCGCCGACACCACCCTCACGGTCGGCGAGACCACCACGGTCACCATCACCTTCAATGAAGCAGTGACCGGCTTGAGCACCGCCGACCTGACGGTGGCCAATGGCTCCCTCGGCGGGCTCAGCAGCGTCGATGGCGGCATCACCTGGACTGCCACCCTGACGCCTGCCAGCGGTATCAGCGACACCAGCAACCTCATCACCCTGGACAATACCGGTGTCGCCGACCTGGCCGGCAACGCGGGGGTGGGCAGCACTCAGTCAACCAACTACATCGTCAACACCGTGGCCCCGACCGCCACTGTCGTGGTAGCCGACAACGCGCTGCGCGTGGGCGAGACCACGCTGGTCACCATCACCTTCAGCGAGGCAGTGAGTGGTTTCGACAACAGCGACCTGAGCGTGAGCAACGGCAGCTTGAGTGCCGTGAGCAGCAGCGACGGCGGCATCACCTGGACGGCGACCTTCACCCCGGCCGCCAACGTCGAGGACGCCAGCAACCTCATCACCCTGGACAACAGCGGTGTGGTTGGTGCTGTCTCCGGCAACGCCGGGGTTGGTACCAGCGACTCCAACAACTATGCCATCGACACCCAGCGCCCGACGGCCAGCATCGTGGTTGCCGATAGCCAGCTGGGCATCGGCCAGACCAGCCTGGTGACCATCACCTTCAGCGAAGCGGTGAGCGGCTTAACGCTGGCCGATCTGACGGTGGCCAACGGCACCCTCGGCGGGCTGAGCAGCGCCGATGGCGGCGTTACCTGGACCGCGACCCTGACGCCGACCAGCGGGATCACCGACACCAGCAACCTGATCAGCCTGGACAACAGCGGCGTTTCCGACGCGGCAGGCAACGTCGGCAGCGGCAGTACCGCATCCAACAACTACAGCATCGATAGCCAGCGCCCGACTGCGACCATCGTGCTGGCCGACAGCGCGCTGCGTGCTGGCGAGACGACCCAGGTCACCATCACCTTCAGCGAAGCGGTGAACGGCCTCGACCTGGCCGACCTCACCGCGCAGAACGGCACCCTGGCCAACCTGGCCAGCAGCGACGGTGGCATCACCTGGACCGCAACCTTTACCCCGGCACTGGCGGTGCAGGATGCCAGCAACGTCATCAGCCTGAACAACAGCGGCATCGCCGACCTGGCCGGCAACGTCGGCACTGGCACCACCCAGTCGGCCAACTACACGGTCAACACCGTGCTGCCCAGCGCCACCATCGTGGTCGCCGACAGCGCCCTGCGTGCCGGCGAGACGAGCCTGGTGACCATCACCTTCAGCGAGGCGGTCAGCGGCTTCGACAACAGCGACCTGAGCGTGAGCAACGGCAGCTTGAGTGCCGTGAGCAGCAGCGATGGCGGCGTGACCTGGACCGCGACCTTCACCCCGGCGGCCAACGTCGAGGACGCCAGCAACCTGATCAGCCTGGACAACAGCGGAGTGGTTGGCGCCTCCGGCAATGCCGGGGTCGGCACCACCGACTCCAACAACTATGCCATCGACACCCAGCGCCCGACGGCCAGCATCGTGGTTGCCGATAGCCAGCTGGGCATCGGCCAGACCAGCCTGGTGACCATCACCTTCAGCGAAGCGGTGAGCGGCTTAACGCTGGCCGATCTGACGGTGGCCAACGGCACCCTCGGCGGGCTGAGCAGCGCCGATGGCGGCGTTACCTGGACCGCGACCCTGACGCCGACCAGCGGGATCACCGACACCAGCAACCTGATCAGCCTGGACAACAGCGGCGTTTCCGACGCGGCAGGCAACGTCGGCAGCGGCAGTACCGCATCCAACAACTACAGCATCGATAGCCAGCGCCCGACTGCGACCATCGTGCTGGCCGACAGCGCGCTGCGTGCTGGCGAGACGACCCAGGTCACCATCACCTTCAGCGAAGCGGTGAACGGCCTCGACCTGGCCGACCTCACCGCGCAGAACGGCACCCTGGCCAACCTGGCCAGCAGCGACGGTGGCATCACCTGGACCGCAACCTTTACCCCGGCACTGGCGGTACAGGATGCCAGCAACGTCATCAGCCTGAACAACAGCGGCATCGCCGACCTGGCCGGCAACGTCGGCACCGGCACCACCCAGTCGGCCAACTACACGGTCAACACCGTGCTGCCCAGCGCCACCATCGTGGTCGCCGACAGCGCCATGCGTGCCGGCGAGACGAGCCTGGTGACCATCACCTTCAGCGAGGCGGTCAGTGGCTTCGACAACAGCGACCTGAGCGTGAGCAACGGCAGCTTGAGTGCCGTGAGCAGCAGCGATGGCGGCGTGACCTGGACCGCAACCTTCACCCCGGCGGCCAACGTCGAGGACGCCAGCAACCTGATCAGCCTGAATAACAGCGGAGTGGTCGGCGCCTCCGGCAACGCCGGGGTCGGCACCACCGACTCCAACAACTACGCCATCGATACCCAGCGCCCGACGGCCAGCATCGTGGTTGCCGACAGTCAGCTGGGCGCCGGCCAGACCAGCCTGGTGACCATCACTTTCAACGAGGCGGTAAGCGGCCTGTCCCTGGCCCAGCTCCAGGCCGATAACGGCGTGCTGAGCGGCCTGGCCAGCAGCGATGGCGGTATCACCTGGACGGCCATTTTGACGCCGACCACTGGCAGCCAGAGCAACGGCAACCGGGTGTACCTGGACACCGGCCTGGTCACCGACGCCCAAGGCAACCACGGCGACAGCACGGCGCAGTCCAACGCCTATCTCGTCGATACCCGTGCGCCGAGCGTGACCAGCGTTGGCGGGCCGGTTGCTGGCGTGACCTACAATGCCGGCGATGCGTTGGTGTTCGTGGTCAATGCCAGCGAGGCGGTCGAGGTCAATGGCTCTCCGCGGCTGCTGCTGGAGGTGGGGGGGCGCACGGTCTACGCCGAGCTGGTGGCCGGTGCGGGCACGGCGACCCTGGTGTTCCAGTACATCGTCCAGGCCGGCGACAACGACAGCGACGGCATCAGCGTGACGGGCCTGGCGGCCAACGGTGCGAGCTTGAACGATGCACTGGGCAATGCCATGAACCTCACCTTGAACAACATTGCCGATATGCGCCAGGTACTGGTCGACACCCAGGCACCGGCCGCGCTTGCCATCGTCACCCTCGACCCATCGCCAAGCAATGCGCAGAGCGTGCGCTTTACCGTGACCTTCAGCGAACGCGTCAATGGCGTGGACCTGAGCGACTTCAGCCTGGCCAGCAGCGGTTCCGCCAGCGGTACGTTGAGCGGCCTGCGCCAGCTTGGCGAAGGTGTCTACGAAATCACCGTCAGTGGCGTGAGCGGCACCGGCACCTTGGGCCTGAACCTCAAGGCCAGCGGTACCGGCATCAGCGACGTCGCCGGCAACCTGCTCAGTGGCGGCCTGGTGGGCGCCACCTACAGCATCGATCGCGATGCGCCCACGGTAAGCAGTGTCGGCGTGCCGGCCGCGGTCGCCTACAACGCCGGTGATGTGCTGACCTTCGTGGTCAATACCAGCGAAGCGGTCATCGTCGATGGCGTTCCACAGCTGGCCCTGGATATCGGTGGGCGTACGGTGTTTGCCGACTTCGTCGCCGGATCGGCGACCACCACGCTGGTGTTCCAGTACCGCATCCAGGCCGGCGACAACGATGCCGATGGCGTGCAGGTACTGGGCCTTTCGGCCAATGGTGCGAGCCTGCATGATGCGCTCGGCAATGCGCTGAATCCGGGGCTCAATGCGGTGGGGGACAGCGCCGGGGTGACGGTCGACACACGTCTGCCAAGCGTCGAGTCGATCGTTCCGGTGCCGCTTTCCACGCCTGGCAGCCAAGCGTTCACGGTCACCTTCAGCGAGGAGGTCAGGGGTGTCGACCTGGCTGATTTCCAGCTGCTCGCGACCGGCAGTGCCACCGGCACCTTGCAATCGCTGGTGCGTATCGACGGCCACACCTGGCAAGTCAATGTCGCTGCAGTGGCGGGTAGTGGCACGCTGGCACTGGCACTGAAAGCCGATGGCACCGGCATCAGCGACATTGCCGGGAATGCCTTGGTGGGCGGTTTCAGCGGCCAGGGCCAGCCATTGCCGTCCAGCGATGGCGACCCGGAGTACCGTGCCTATCCGCCTGCAAAACCGGGCCTTCCCGGCTCGACTGCAGCGGTGCACGCGCCGCTTGCAGTGCCGCTGCCGCCGTTCCAGTCGCCGCTGGTGCCGCAGCCATTGTTCGAGGTGCCGAGCCCGGGCGGTGGCTTGCCGACCGTTGGCGATATCTTCATTCGCAACGGTGCCTTGGCACCGAGCTACCTGGCCCAGGTTTTCGTGGGGCAGCAGCATGCCCTCGGCGATGGTTCCGGCGCGGGCTTCCTCGGCTTCGGCGGCGGCGATGCCAATGTCTTCGGTGCCAGCAGCCTGGCCAACATCTTTGACAAGACGCTGCCGGATGATGGCGGCCAGTACGAGCTGAACGGGGGTAAACCGTGGCGCCAGGGCGCCGAGGCCGGGACAGGCAAGGGCCTGTCAGGGGCACCGACCCTCAGCCAGCAATTGCAGGCATACAAGGACGCTGAGCAGCGCCAGGTCAGCAAGCTGGCCCAGGCGCTGGGACAGATCGAGGCAGCTACCCCTCAGGCGTGAACGTCGGCCATGAGGGGGCGACAAGACCAGAAAAACAAGCAATTTGCCGTGCCAAAGGGGGCGGAAGGGATGAGTAGAGCGTCAAGGATATTTGCGGTGAGCCTGTTGGCATTGGCGGTGACCGGCTGTGCCGTCAAGACCCAGCCGATCGAGCGCAGCGTCAGCGAGCAGCGGGCACGGCAGGATCTGGCCAGCATGTTCAAGGGCCAGGAGGCGTTGCAAGGCCCGCTGACACTGCACCAGGCGATGGCGCGGGCAGTCAAGTACAACCTGGAAGCTCGCCTGAAGGTCATGGAAGAAGCCCTGGCCCAGCGTCAGGTGGACCTGGCCACGTTCGACATGCTGCCCCGTATGGCGGCCTCCGCGGGCTATGCCGGGCGTAGCAACGTCAGCGCCTCCAGCAGCCGCAGCGTGCTGACCAATACCCAATCCCTGGAACCCTCGACTTCCCAGGACCGCGACCGGGACGTGGCCGACCTGACCATGGTCTGGAACGTGCTGGATTTCGGCGTCAGCTATGTCAGTGCCAAGCAGCAGGGCGACCAGCGCCTGATCGTGCAGGAGCGCCGCCGCAAGGTGGTACAGACCATCATTCAGGACGTGCGTTCGGCATACTGGCGGGCAGTCGCCGCCGAGCGCCTGCTCAAGCAGATCGACACCTTGATGGCGCGGGTCGAGCAGGCTCGCGACAACAGCCAGCGCATGGGCGACCAGCGTATCGGTGACCCGATCCAGGCGTTGACCTACCAGCGTTCGCTGATCGAGGCGACCCGCCAGCTGGAAGAGCAGCGCCGGGCCTTGTCGCTGGCCAAGACCGAACTGGGCGCGTTGATCAACCTGCCGCCGGGCAGTGAACTGACCCTGGCGGAAAATACCGATTATGCCGTGCCCCAACTGAAGGTGGGCCTGGACAGCCTGGAACAGCAGGCCTTGGCATCGCGCCCGGAACTGCGCGAGCAGGACTACCAGGCGCGTATCAGCGCCGCCGAGGTGCGCAAATCGATGTTGCGCATGTTGCCGGGCCTGGAGTTCTCCGCAGGTGGCCATTACGACAGCAACAGCTTCCTGACCAACCAGCACTGGGCCGACTATGGTGTGAAAATCACCTGGAACCTGTTCAATGTGCTGTCTGGCCCTGCCTCGATCGATGTGGCCAAGGCCGGCGAGCAGGTGGTCGAGGCGCGCCGCCAGGCGATGTCGATGGCCATCCTGGCCCAGCTTTACGTGGCCAATGCCAACTTCAGCGAGGCCCGCCGGCAATTCACCACGAGCCAGCAACTGGTCGCTCTCGACCAGCAGATCGTCGAGCAACTGCGCAACCGCCATCAGGCCGAAGGCATTGGCGAGCTGGAGCTGATCCAGGGCGAGCTGAACGCCTTGCAGGCAGATCTGCGCCGCGACCTGGCCTATGCCGAGCTGCGTAACAGCTATGGCCAATTGTTCGCCAGTGCCGGCCTTGATCCGCTACCGGCGACCTTGCCGTCCGGCGAGCTTGCCGACATCGCCCAGGCCCTGAGCAGCAGCGAGGCGCGCTGGCAGCAAGGGGACATCACGCCGGGCTCCTGAGCCTGGTCATCGAGCGGGCTGGGGTGACTGCTGCTCCAGCACCTGCTCGAGTGCCTGATGCAGTACATGCTCCTGCACATAGCGCAGCAACTGCTGCTGCGATACTGCTGCTGCGACACCGGCAGTGTCTATTACCAACTCGGCGTGCAGCGGCGTCTCGTAAGGTGCATCGATGCCGGTGAACCCCCGCAGTTCGCCGGCCCGTGCCCGTCGATACAGCCCCTTGGGGTCACGTGCCTCGCAGGTTGCCAGGTCGGCGCTGACATGCACCTCATGGAACCCCGTTTTGCAAGCCTTGCGCGCGGCGGCACGATCGGCGCGATAGGGTGAAATGAGCGCGGCGATGCAGATCAGGCCGGCATCGGCGAACAGCGCGGCCACCTCGCCGGCCCGGCGGATGTTTTCATGCCGGTCGGCGGGGGAGAAGCCAAGATCGGCGTTCAGGCCGGTGCGCAGGGCATCGCCATCGAGGACATAACTGGCGTGTCCCTGGGCGTTCAGGCATTGGGCCAGGGCGACGGCCAGGGTCGACTTGCCGGCACCGGATAGCCCGGTCAACCAGATGACTGCACCACGTCGGCTCGGCTGTGGGTGTTGTTCGCTTCCTGCGCTGTGCACGTCGAACCCTCCGGGTAGAAAGACCGAGTGTACTGCGCTGTAGCGGGTGGTGTCAGTCTATGCTTGAGGGGTAGGGTGGTAGCGGGGCGCTGGTCGGGCAGGGAAGTGGCGTTGTACCGGTCCAAGCGCGGTGGCGTGCCAGCGTGTGGGTTGTCGAGAGGCCGATGGCCGACCTCACCTAGTCCAGATGCTGCTGATGTCTCTGATGTCTCTGATGTCTCTGATGTCTCTGATGCGTCTGCATCTGCTTTTGATCTGGCTTCTAAGCGCGCGATAGTTCAGGCGCCGCCGAATGCGACTTCAGGAGGCCGAGCGAAGGGCTTGCGGAGGGAGGTGACGGGCATGGATGCCCGTCAAGCGCTGAGGCCCCATGGATGGGGCCTGCAGCGCGTCCTCCCGGGAGCAAGCCCGTAGCGAGGGGACCCCGGAGCGCAGCGTAGGGGCCGGATGATGGGAGCCAGCGTTTTTTGGTTACTTTTTGCCGCGTTTGGCAAAAAGTGACCCGCCGTAAGGGCGGAAAGGTGACTAAGCGCCGCCTTTGAAAACGAATGTTGACCTCATTGTTGAAGCCCACGCTTGAAAGCGAAAAGCGAAAAGCGAAAAGCGAAAAGATTGAAGCGGGATAGCGCTGGTTTTTATCGCGCGCAAAGTCCATTGGCGATGGCGACGCTGACTCACCTTTTCGCCCTTACGGCGAGTCACTTTTTGCCAAACGCGGCAAAAAGTAACCAAAAAACGCTGCGCTCCCATCATCCGGCCCCTACGCTTCGCTGCGGGGTTCCCTCACTCCGGCCTTGCTCCCGGGAGGACGCGCTGCAGGCCCCATCCATGGGGCCTCAGCGCTTGACGGGCATCCATGCCCGTCACCTCCCTCCGCAAGGCCTGCGTTCGGCCTCCTGAAGTCGCGAAGATCAAGATCAAGATCAAGATCAAGATCAAGATCAAGATCAAGATCAAGATCAAGATCAAGATCAAGATCAAGATCAAGATCAAGATCAAGATCAAGATCAAGATCAAGAGCTTCTGCCGGCGATGGCCGGTGGTTCTGCTATCCCTTTGACAGGATCAGGTCACCACCTGATAGCACGGTACATACGCGGCGCCGCCAGGCAGCTTCATCCGATGCTGGTCGACGAAGGCCTGCAACAGCCGGCCCAGAGGATTCAGCACGGCCTGGTCACCACGGATCTGATACGGCCCGTGTTCCTCGATCAGGCGAATGCCCTTGTCCTTCACGTTGCCCGCAACAATCCCCGAGAAAGCCCGGCGCAGGTTGGCGGCCAGTTCATGCGCAGGCAGTTCGCGCCGCAGGTCCAGGTCCGCCATGGCCTGGTGGGTCGGGTCGAACGGGCGCTGGAAGCTTTCCTCGATCTTCAGTAGCCAGTTGAAATGGAACGCATCGTTGCGCTCACGGCGGAACTGCTTGACCTCCTTGAGCCCTTCAACCATGTGCCGGGCAACTTCCGCCGGATCGTCGATGATGATCTGGTACAGGCGATGCGCCGCTTCACCGAGGGTAGCGCCGACGAACGCGTGCAATTGCTGCAGGTACGGCTCGGCGCTGCGCGGGCCGGTGAGCACCACCGGGAACGGCAGGTCCTGGTTGTCCGGATGCATCAGGATGCCCAGCAGGTAGAGGAATTCCTCGGCCGTACCAGCACCACCCGGGAAGATGATGATGCCGTGGCCCACACGGACAAAGGCTTCCAGACGCTTCTCGATATCCGGCAGGATCACCAGTTCGTTGACGATCGGATTGGGCGCCTCGGCGGCGATGATGCCAGGCTCGGTAAGGCCCAGGTAGCGGCTGCCATGCATGCGCTGCTTGGCGTGGGCAATGGTTGCCCCCTTCATCGGGCCCTTCATCACACCCGGGCCGCAGCCGGTGCACACGTCCAGTTTGCGCAGGCCCAGTTCGTGGCCGACCTTCTTGGTGTACTGGTATTCCTCGCTGCTGATCGAATGGCCACCCCAGCACACCACCATCTTCGGTTCCACGCCCGGACGCAGGGTGCGGGCATTGCGCAGCAGGTGGAATACGTAGTCGGTGATGCCCTGGGAGCTTTCCAGGTCGATGCGCTGGCTGGCCAGCTCGCTTTCGGTGTAGACGATGTCGCGCAGGGCGCTGAACAGCATTTCACGGGTACTGGCGATCATCTCGCCATCGACGAAGGCGTCGGCTGGGGCGTTCAGCAACTCCAGGCGCACGCCACGGTCCTGCTGGTGGATACGTACCTCGAAGTCCTGGTAGGCCTCGAGGATGGTCTTGGCATTGTCGACATGGGCGCCGGTGTTGAGAATGGCCAGGGCGCACTGGCGGAACAAGGTGTAAAGGCTACCGGTACCGACTTCACTCAGCTGCTGCACTTCACGTTGTGACAGCGTCTCCAGGCTGCCTTTGGGGCTGACGGATGCATTGATGACATGGCGTTGAGGCATCTAAGTCTTTCCTGTGCGGGTAAAACATCCTTCTTTGACAACACCATACCGAGAAATGTGGGCGGCAACGAGGGGGAGGCTAAAAAAGCTTGAGGCCCGTTTGCCTTCTTCGCGGGTAAACCCGCTTCCACAAGGATCGCGCTGGACCTGTGGGCGCGGGTTTAGCCGCGAACAAGCCAACCAGGTTTCACCTCATCCCAGCAGCTTCTGTACGCCAAGGGTTATCGCCAGCCCGCCACCGATCAGCCACAGGTTCAGGAGCGCCCCGGTGGCCAGCGCTCGCGGCCCGGCCTGGCGAATCTGGCTGAAGCGCGTTTCCATCCCCAACGCGGTCATGGCCATGGTCAGGGCGAAGGTATCCAGGCTGTTGAGCGCCTGCGTCACGCTGCCCGGCAGCACCTGCAGCGAATTCACCAGTACCAGCGCCAGGAAGCCGAGGGCGAACCAGGGCATGGCGATGCGCCCGTTGCCTTGTGCCTGGCCTGGCTGGCGTGCACGGCTGATCCACCACCCGGCCAGCAACAGCACGGGCACCAGCAGCATGACCCGGGTCATCTTGACGATCGTGGCGATATGCGTGGCATCGGCGCTGATGTTGCTGGCCGCGCCAACCACTTGCGCCACTTCGTGAAGGGTGCCGCCGAGGAACAGGCCAGCGCCCAGGGTGTCCAGTTGCAGCCAGCCGGCGTTGATCGCCAACGGGTAGAGGAACATCGACAGGGTGCCGAACAGCACGACACTTCCGACCGCCATGGCGCTCTTGTGCGGGGCGCTGCGCAGGGCCGACTCGAATGCCAGTACCGCAGCGGCGCCGCAGATCGCGCTGCCGGCAGCGGTCAGCAAGGCCGTATCGCGGTCCAGCTTGAATACCTTCATGCCGCACCACAAGCCGAGCAGCAGGGTACTGCCTACCACCAGCACGGATACGATGAGCCCCGACCAGCCGACTTCGGCTATTTCCTGCAGGCTGATGCGCAGGCCGAAGAAGGCAACGGCAATGCGCAGCAGGCTGCGAGCGGAAAAGTTGATGCCTGCCGCCCAGCTCGCGGGCACCCCGTCACGCAGCGCGTTGGCATACAGCGCCCCAGCGACGATACCGACGATCAGTGGGCTGATACCCAGGTTGGCGATGGCCGGCAGGGCGGCCAACTGGGTGACTGCCAGCGCGAACAGCGCGACGAACAGGATGCCGTTGAGCCGCCCACGGGTGGAGAGGGTAGGTGCAATAGCAGGGTTGGACGGAACCGTGGCCATGTGAGTCCTCCGGAAAGGTGTTTCGACAGGGCCTACGTTAATCTGGTTATAAGCTTATAAAAAATCGTAATTTGGGATGGCAAATATCCGCACATCTGATATTTTCAATTCATGACCCCGGAACAACTGATAACGTTCGCCACCGTCGCCGAGCATGGCAACATCAGCCATGCGGCTCAGGCCCTGCACCTGTCGCAACCGGCGGTGTCGGGCCAGCTCAAACTGCTCCAGGAGACTTTTGGCGAGCCCCTTTACCAACGCGCCGGCCGCGGCGTGCGGCTGACCGCGGCCGGTGAACAGTTGCTGGCCTATGCCGAGCGTCTGCGCGAAACCTTCCGCCAGGCCCAGGCGCTGCGCGAGGCCATGCGCGGGCTGGAGCGTGGGACCCTGCGCATCGGCGCGAGTACCACACCGGCCAGCTACCTGCTGCCGTATCTGATTGCCGATTTCCATGCCCGCTATCCGGAGGTGCAGGTAAGCACCTCTCATGGCAACACGGCGGAAATCGTCGCTGCGCTGGACAGCATGGATATCGCCCTGATCGAAGGGCCCCCTGGGCAGGAGCTGCCATTGGGCACGGCAGTGACGGCGTGGCGCCAAGACGAGATCGTTGCCATCGTGCCGCGCGGGCATCCGCTGGCGGGCAGCGAGCAGCAAACGCTGGCCGCGCTGGGGGCTTACCCGCTGGTGTTGCGCGAAAGCGGCTCGGGCGTGCGGCAGATCGTCGAGCGGGCCTTTGCCCGCAGTGGCGTGGCCATGCGCGTGGCGCTGGAGATTGCCGGGGTGGAAGGGGTCAAGGAGGCGGTGCGGGCCGGGATGGGCATCGGTTTCGTATCGGCAATGTCGATCCGCCACGAAGACGGTGCGCTACGCCGGTTGCAGGTTGTGCCGCAGGCGCTGGTGCGGCGGTTTTCCATCCTGGTGCCGCATGCAGCGACGCCGTCGCGGGCGGCGGCGCGGTTTCTGGAGTTGTGTGTCGGGCTGCAGGAAGCAGGTTGACTGTACTGGCCTCTTCGTGGGTAAGCCCGCTGCCACAGGACCTCCACAAGCTCGACGGTGGTGATACTCCTGTGGGGGCGGATTACCCGTGAAGAGGCCGGTGCAGGTGCCCTCAGCTCACCTGAAAGACATGCTTCAGATAAGCCACGAAGTTCTCATCCCGGCACTGGGTCTTGCCCGGGCTGTCGGAGATCTTCGCTACCGGCGCGCCATTGCACGCGGTCATCTTGATCACGATATTCATCGGTTCCACACCTGGAATATCGCAGGTCAGCCGCGTACCAATGCCAAAGCTCACATTGATCCGCCCATGCAGCGCCCGGTACAGCCCCAGCGCCTTGGCGAAATCCAGGCCATCGGAAAAGATCAGCGTCTTGCTCTTCGGGTCGATGCCCAGCCGCTCATAGTGTGCAATGGCCTTTTCCGCCCAGGCCAGCGGGTCGCCCGAGTCATGCCGCAGGCCATCGAACAGCTTGGCAAAGTACAGGTCGAAATCGCCGAGGAACGCGTCCATGGTGATGCAATCGGTCAGGGCGATGCCGAGTAACCCGCGGTATTCCCGCACCCAGCATTCCAGCGCGGCAGCCTGGCTGTCGACCAGCCGTGGGCCGAGCTGCTGGTGGGCCATGAACCACTCGTGGGCCATGGTGCCGATCGGCTTGAGCTGGAACTCCCGGGCCAGGTGCACGTTGCTGGTACCGACAAAGCGGCCCGGGAAGTCACGCGTGAGAATGTGCACCACCTCTTCCTGCACCCGATAGGAAAAGCGCCGCCGGGTACCGAAATCGGCCAGTTGGAAGCCGGCCAGTTCTTCGTTGCTGGCCTCGGCCTTGAGCCAGTCGAGTTTCTGGTACAGGCGCTCGCGAACCTGCTCGATCACCACCTCGCGATAGCGGTAGCGGTTGCGCACCTCGCTGATGATCGCCAGCAGCGGGATCTCGTAGAGAATCACGTGCAGCCATGGCCCACGCACGCGGATCGCCAGTTGCCCGGCATCATCCAGGTACACCTGCACATAGCGCAGGTTGAAGCGGAACAGGCTGAGAAAGCGGATGAAATCCGCCTTGATGAAGGGGATTTTCTCCAGGTAGGCGAGCTGGTCGTGGGTGACGCTGACCTCGGCCAGTTGTTCCACCTGGTAGCGGATTTCCGCCAGGTAGGGGGCGAGGTTCTCGTTATTGCGGCAGCGGAACTCCCACTCCACCTCGGCGTTGGGGTAGTTGTGCAGCACTGCCTGCATCATGGTGATCTTGTAGAAGTCGGTATCCAGCAGGTTCTGGATGATACGCGGACCGAAAACGCTATCGCTCATGGGCGGTCTTCCTTGATTCGGGCAAGCTGGTGGTCGAGTGCCGCTGCGTCCCCACAGAGGATCACGCCCTCGGCGGCCAGCGCACCACACGCCTCGATCGCCCCCGCCTGGGTGAGGGCGCGGCAGGCGGGCAGGTACAGCAGCACCTGGAAGCCGGCCTGGCGCAGTTGCCGGGCGGTGGTCCTGACACAGTAGTCCAGGGCCAAGCCGCCGACGATCACCGCACCCACCTGGTTTACCTTGAGGTACTCGATCACCCCGGTGGAGCGGCGCTCGGCCAGGTCGTGGTAACAGGCACCGTAGGGGTGCAGGTCGGGCTCGACGCCTTTCCAGACGAAGTAATCATAATCGATGGGGGCGGGCAGGCCGGGCAGCAGTTCGAAGCCCGCAGTGCCGGGTACGCAGTGGCTGACCCAGGTCAGGTCGGCATCGGCCAGTGGCAGCGGCTGCAACATGTCGGCGTGGTCGGCGACCACCCAGGCGGCGTTGGCCGGGTGGGCGTCCTTGCTGCCCAGGCGCAGGTCGGCGCGCTGCGCCATGGCATTGAGATCCGCCACGATTTCGTCACCTTCGGGCACGGGTAGCTCTTGCGGGGCGTTGGCGGTGAAGCCATTTTGCGCGTCGACATCGAAGCTGGCGATCTTCATGACGGTACTCCTTGCTGAGGGCTGGCGATATAATTCACCTGGTGCATTAAGTATGTCAAGTGCTTTTTGTTTTGCGGTTGATGCTTGTATTACTTAACCTCTCTGGTGGAATATGAGCGGATTCCTGAGCGGAGCCATCCCGTGAGTAACACCGAAGTCCTGGCCAGCGTCGATATCGTCGCCCTGCGCATGGCCCCTGAAGCGCAGCATCTGCAAGTGTTGTTGCACCGTCGTGAGCGAGAACCGCATGCCGGCCAATGGGCCTTGCCCGGGGTCATCGTCAATGGCCGAACCCCTGATACCAGCCTGGAAGGCGCTGCCGACCGGGCCCTGCGCGAAAAGGCCAAGGTATTGCCGCGTTACCTGGAACAGGTGGGTACCGAAGGCAATGCCTTCCGTGACCCCAGGGGCTGGTCGCTGAGCACTTTCTACCTGGCGCTGCTCGACCCGCAACAGCAGGTCGAGGGCGAGCAGCTGGCGTTCTTCGATCTGGACAGCGTGCTGGAGCGCAAGGTGCTGCTGCCGTTCGACCATAACCTGCTGGTCGGCCGCGCCCGCGAGCGCCTTGCCGCGAAGACGGTGTACAGCAGCTTGCCGCTTTACCTGCTGGCAGAGAAGTTCACTGTGCTGGATGCACTGGGGGCCGTGCAGGCCTGCCTGGGGCAGGCGGTGAACAACACCTCGCTGCGCAAGCGGCTGGAGCGCTTGCGCGAGCTGGGGTGGGTGAGGGATACCGGGGAGAAGAACCAGCCGCGGCTGGGGCGGCCGCAGCAGTTGTATGCCTATACGCCGCAGGGTGAGCGGGCGTTCATGTTCGACCGTAGCCTGTTGCCCGAGGGCGCCTGACAGGCTTGCCGCTCACCCCTTGATGCCTGATCGAGCGCAGAAGGGCTCAGTGCCCCATGGCTACCTTGGCGCCGGCCTGGCGACGACGGTAGGCGCTGTCGCGGCTGGCCAGCCACCAGTAAAGCGGCGAAGTGACCGCCAGGCCCACCAGCCACGACAGGTCTGCACCGTTGATGTGCTCGGCAATCGGCCCGACATACAGCGGCGTGTTCATGAACGGGATCTGCACCACGATGCCCACCGCATAGGCAACCAGCGCCTGCGGGTTGTAGCGCCCGTAGATGCCTCCATCGACCTGGAAGATCGACTGGATGTCGTAGTCCCCCTTGTGAATGGCGTAGAAGTCGATCAGGTTGATCGCGGTCCACGGCACCAATACCACCAGCAGCACCAGCACCATGTCGACGAAATGGCCGATGAAGTCTGCCGAGGCGAACACCGCCACCACGCAGCAGGCGCTCAGCACCACCAGTGACAGCACCGCGCGGCTGTTGGCGGTGGGGATCCAGCGGTAGGCGAAGGTTTGCACCAGGGTGATGATCGACAGTACCGCACCATACAGGTTGAGGGCGTTGTGGCTGATCACGCTGAGCAGGAACAGCACCAGCATGATCGGCCCCAGGGTGCCGGTGGCCAGCTTGACGGCGTCCATGGTATCCATGCCGGCCGGGATCGCCAGTACCGCCACCGCGCCGAAGATGAACGACAGGCTCGAACCCAGCGCGGAACCCAGGTAGGTGGTCCAGAACGTGGCGCTGACCTTGACGTCCGCCGGCAGGTAACGTGAATAGTCCGACACGTATGGGGCGAAGGCGATCTGCCACAGCGCCGCCAGCGACACGGTGGCCAGCCAGCCGGCCAGGTTGAAGCCGCCGCGGGTAAGGAAATCGTCGCTTTGCACATGGCTGAAGATGTAGCCGAAGCCGACCACGATGCCGATGCCCAGTACCCAGGTACCGATACGGTTGAGCACGTGGATGAAGCGGTAGCCGATGATGCCGATGATGCCCGAGCCCAGTGCGCCGATGACGATGCCCACCGGCACGGGCACGGCATCGACCACACCGTGCAGCGACTTGCCGGCAAGGACGATATTGGAGGCGAAGAAGCCGATGTACATGACCCCGGCGATCACCACGACCAGCAGTGCGCCAAGCGAGCCGAACTGGGCGCGGCTCTGGATCATCTGCGGGATGCCCATCTGCGGGCCCTGGGCCGAGTGCAGCGCCATCAGCACACCGCCAAGCAGATGGCCGACCAGGATGGCGACGACGCCCCACAGCAGGTTCAGGTGGAACAGCTGCACGCCCAATGCGCCGGTAACGATGGGCAGCGGCGCGATGTTGCCGCCGAACCACAGTGTGAACAGATCCCTTACCTTTCCATGGCGGTCTTGCGGGGGCACGTAGCCGATCGTGTGTTTTTCTATCAGGGGTGCCGAATTGGCTGCACTGGTCATGACTGACTCCAAGGCAAGGTAGGGCATTGGGAACTGCCCGGGGGCGTGCCGGCGAAGGGCGACGCGTTCTTGTTGGAGCGATGATGCGGGGCGCGGGGATAACGAGAAATTAGTAAATATGTGCCCATAAACCTTAAAAAACCTAAGGCTGACAAAAGCTTAAGCGGGTGACGGCAGCAAGAAGAATGCCAGTGGGCGGGAGGGCCTGGAGTAGACGGGGTGGGCTGCTGGCGGGCGATTTGCGCTGGGCTGTGGTGGTGCGCTGTGCGCTTTTGCGGGGCAGCTGGAATGCGCGCCTGGACTGGCCATCTCGCGGGTGGACCTGCTGCCCCAGGTGCAGCGCAGGGGCATGGGCTGGGGAAGGCAAGCAGGCAGCAGAAGCCAACCGCTACATCGGCAACAAGCGATCCTGAATCACCTCTTTCATCACCAGGGTCGAACTCAACCGCTTCACATTGGGAATGCTGGTCAGCTGCTCGTCGTACAGCTTCTGGAATGCCGGCAAGTCCCTGGCTACCACATGCAGCAGGTAATCCGGGTCGCCAAACAGCCGCTGTGCTTCGACGATCTGCGGGATCTCGGCCAAGGCTGCTTCAAAGTCCGCCACCGGCTGGCGGGTCACTTCGCGCAGGGTCACGAATACCAGCGCGGCAAAGTTCAGGCCCAGCGCACTGGGCGCCAACCGGGCGTGATAGCCAAGAATCGCGCCGTTTTCCTCCAATGCCTTCAAACGCCGATGGCAAGGCGACAGGCTGAGCCCGACGCGGTCGGCCAGCTCAGTCACCGACAACCGACCGTCTTTTTGCAGCTCGGCAAGGATTTTTCGATCGATCCTGTCCATTGAGAAGAATCTTCCAGTAACTGAAGGCAGGGAGGGAATATACGAAAGAAAATGCCGCAGCGGAATACGTAATCTTTTGCTCATCCCAAAGCAGTGGAAGAAGGAAGATTCAAGTGGCTCTCAGTGTTCTGGCGGCGTTCTGGGCCGTGTCGATGCTGTTTGTGATAACCCCCGGCGCGGACTGGGCCTATGCCATTTCGGCGGGCATGCGCGGACGCTGGGTGATGCCTGCGGTAGCGGGGATGTTGTCGGGGCATTTCCTGGCGACCCTGGTGGTGGCGGCCGGCGTCGGCAGCCTGCTGGCGGGTCACCCGCTGGCGCTGACCCTGCTGACCCTGGCAGGGTGCAGCTACCTGCTGTGGCTGGGTGGCAACCTGCTGCTGAGCCCGGCATTGCCGGCGGCCGGGCAGGGCGGCGCGGGGGATTCGAGGTCGCGCTGGGCGTTCAAGGGGTTTTGTGTCAGTGGCCTGAACCCGAAAGTATTCCTGCTGTTCCTGGCCCTGCTGCCGCAATTCACCGACCCGCAGTCGAGTTGGCCGGTGCCGGTGCAGATACTGCTGCTGGGGTTGGTGCACCTGTGCAGTTCGCTGGTGATCTATTCGCTGGTCGGCTATGGCGCCAAAGCCGTGCTCAGCACCCGACCGCAGGCGGCGAAGCTGGTCGGGCGGGTTTCCGGCGTGGCGATGATCATGGTGGCCGTGGGCTTGGTCGCCGCGCAGCTGGGGTGAGGCTGGAGCAGACGACAGGCGAGGCCTCGGATAAACTCGCAGCACTGCAACGCACAACCAGGACGTGCCCATGCCCGACACCGCGCAACTGCTCACCTTCGCCCTGATCTGCCTCGGCATGGTCCTGACCCCTGGGCCGAACATGATCTACCTGATCTCCCGCTCGATCTGCCAGGGCCGCAAGGCCGGGTTGATCTCGCTGGGCGGTGTGGCCCTGGGCTTCGTCATCTACATGGTCTGCGCCGCCCTGGGGATCACTGCCCTGGTGATGGCGGTGCCCTTGGCCTACGATGCGCTGCGCATCGGCGGCGCGCTGTACCTGTTGTACCTGGCCTGGCAGGCGCTGCGCCCTGGCGGCCGTTCACCCTTCCAGGTTCGTGACCTGCCTGCCGACAGCCCGCGGCGGCTGTTCACCATGGGCTTTGCCACCAGCCTGCTCAACCCCAAGATCGCCGTGATGTACCTGTCGCTGATGCCGCAGTTCATCGAGCCGGGCCATGGCAGCGTGCTGTTGCAGTCGCTGGTGCTGGGTTCGACGCAGATCACCATCAGCGTCACGGTGAATGCCCTGATCGCGATCATGGCCGGGTCGATCGCGGTGTTCCTGGCCGGGCGCCCATCGTGGCAGCAGCTACAACGCTGGCTGATGGGCACGGTGCTGGCGGGCCTGGCCGTGCGCATGCTGGCTGAGGGGCGGCGCTGAACGTGAGCCTGCGGATGGCTGCGGATGAGAGGCCGGCACAGGCTAGCGAATGAAGTGCACCTTGCCGGTGTCGTCATTGCCCATGTAGATGCCATACACCCCAGCTTGCCGCTCGAGAATGTAGCGCTCCAGAATCTGCCGGATCGCCGGGTAGTAGATGTCGTCCCAGGGGATGTCGTCCGGCTCGAAGAACTTGCAGGCCAGTGTTTCCGCCCCGTATTGCCCGGTTTCCTCGGTGGCGATGGCGCGGAAGATGATGTACACCTCGCTGATCTTCGGCACGCTGAAGATCGAGTATGGCGAGACGATCTCGGCGCGTACGCCGGTTTCTTCCCAGACTTCGCGCAAGGCTGCCTGTTCGGTGGTCTCGCCGGCCTCCATGAAGCCGGCGGGCAAGGTCCAGGTGCCCGGGCGCGGCGGGATGGCGCGCTGGCATAGCAGGTATTTGCCATCGCGCTCGATGATGCAACCGGCAATGATCTTCGGGTTGATGTAGTGGATGTAGCCGCAGCCGGTGCAGTGCAGGCGTTCGTGGGTGTCGCCTGTGGGAACGCCCCGGGCCAGTTCCGTGGTGCAGTGCGGGCAGTAGCGCGGGGCGTTGGGCATGGTCAGCGGCCTATGCGGGGTTCCTTGAGGGCCAGGGGCTCGACGATATCGCGCACCTTGGTATTGTCATCCTGCTTCTGGCGCAGGTAGTCCAGGGCGACCTTGGCCGCGGCGCGGACGTGATCGACCGAGGCCTGGTGGGCTGCCAGCGGGTCGCCGCTCTTGATCGCCTCGACGATCTTTTCCATTTCCCGGTTGCTGGCGCCGCGGCGGTTTTCCTGCGATACCGAGGTGGCGCGCAGGTAGCTGATGCGGGCCTGCAACTGGCGCAGCTGCTGGGCTGCCACCTGGTTGCCGGAGCCCTCCAGCAGCACATCGTAGAAGCCTTGTACCGAATCCAGCACCTGTTGCAGCTCGCCTTCTTCGAGGGCCTCGCGGTTGACCTCCAGTGCGCGCTCCAGGGCGCGGATGTCCTTGGCCTTGGCATTGAGGGTGAACAGTTGCACGATCAGGCCTTCGAGCACGCAGCGCAGTTCATAGATGTCGCGGGCGTCTTCGAGGGTGATGATGGCCACGCGCGGGCCCTTGGCGTCGGCGAACTCCACCAGGCCTTCCGACTCCAGGTGGCGCAGGGCTTCACGCACCGAGGTGCGGCTGACGCCGAGGCGGTCGCAGAGGTCGCGTTCGACCAGGCGGTCGCCTGGCAGCAGGTGGAAGTTCATGATCGCGGCGCGCAGCTTGTCGAGCACGATTTCGCGCAGGGTAACGGGGTTGCGGTTGACCTTGAAACTGTCGTCGAGTGGCTGGCGTTTCATCGAGTGCGCTCTGAAAGAGGCTGCCCGACCGCAACTGCAACAGCACCACGAACCTCGGGTGCTCCTTGCAAGGGTTCGAACAGCCCGGTGTTAACGGGTTGACTCCGCATCGGCTTCAGCGAACGCTTCGCGGGCCAGGCGGAAGCTGTCCACCGCCGCGGGCACGCCGCAATAAATGCCGACCTGGAGCAGGATCTCGCGAATCTGTTCACGGCTCAGGCCATTACGCAAGGCGCCGCGAATGTGCAGCTTGAGCTCGTGGGGCCGGTTGAGCGCGGAAATCATGGCCAAGTTTATCATGCTGCGCTCTTTCAGCGAGAGGCCTTCGCGGCCCCAGACGTGGCCCCAGCAGTACTCGGTGACCAGCTCCTGCAGTGGCTGGGTGAACGCGTCGGCGTTCTGGATGGAGCGATTGACGTATTCCTCGCCCAGCACCTGGGTGCGGATCTGCAGGCCTTTCTCGTACTTTTCAGTGCTCATGGGCAGTGCTCCGGAAAAATAGGGTCATCGGTGTGGGCTTCTTCGCGGGTTTGCCCGCTCCCACAGGGATCGCATAGATACTGAAACCTGTGCAGGACCTGTGGGAGCGGGCGAGCCCGCGAAGAAGCCAATCAGGTCTCTCAGCCCAATGGCGGCAGGGCGCCCAGCTTGCCCTTGTGGTAGACCATCGGCGTCACCGGCTCGGCCGGCAGCACCAGGTTCTTCACCGCACCAACGATGATCGCGTGGTCGCCGCCATCGTATTCGCGCCACAGTTCGCATTCGATGATCGCCGTGGCCTTGCTCAGCAGCGGGTTGCCCAGCTCGCTCAGGTGCCACTCGATGCCCTTGGCCTTGTCCTTGCCCTTGCCGGCGAACGCGTAGGCCTCGGCGGTCTGGTCGGCAGACAACAGGTGGATGGCGAACTGCTTGCTGTCACGCAGGATCGGGTAGGTGTCGGAGGCGTAGTTGGGGCAGAACAGCACCAGTGCCGGGTCGATCGACAACGCGCTGAACGCGCTGGCGGTGATGCCGACGATGGCACCGTCGGCGTCCAGGGTGGTGACCACCGTGACGCCGGACGGGAAAGAGCCCATCACGTCTTTGTAGATGCCGGGTTCGATCATGGGCGCAGTTCTCCTAGCGCATGACAAAGGGATCGGGCATGGGCGTGGTGGACAGGTTGATCCACACCGTCTTCAGCTCGGTATAGGCCAGCACCGAATCGATGCCGCTCTCACGGCCGTAGCCGCTGTTCTTGAAGCCGCCGATCGGCGCCATGGCCGAGACGGCGCGGTAGGTGTTGACCCAGATGATCCCCGAGCGCACGTCGCGGGCCAGGCGGTGGGCACGGCCCAGGTCGCGGGTCCAGATACCGGCGGCCAGGCCGAACTGCGAGTCGTTGGCGATGGCCAGGGCTTGTTCTTCGGTCTTGAAGCGGATCACCGCGGCAACCGGGCCGAACACTTCTTCCTGCATGATGGTCATCGAGTTGCTGTCGCACTCGAACAGGGTCGGCTCGTAGAACCAGCCGTCACCCTCGACCTCGGCGCGCTTGCCGCCCATGTGCAGCTTGGCGCCTTCGGCCTTGGCCGCCGCTACCAGGCCTTCGACCACGGCCAACTGTTGCGCGGTGGCCATCGGGCCCATTTCGCTGGCGTCGTCCTGCGGGTTGCCGATACGGATGCGCTTGGCGCGGGCGATCAGGCGCGCGACGAACTCGTCGAAGATCTCGTCCTGCACCAGCAGGCGCGAGCCGGCCACGCAGCTTTGCCCGGAGGCGGCATAGATGCCGGCCACGGCGCCGTTGATGGCGCTGTCCAGGTCGGCGTCGGCGAAGATGATGTTTGGCGACTTGCCGCCCAGCTCCAGCGACAGCTTGGCGAAGTTCTCGGCACTGCTGCGCACCACGTGGCGGGCGGTGGCGGCACCGCCGGTGAAGGCGATCTTGCGCACCAGCGGGTGGCGGGTCAGCGCCGCGCCGGTGCTAGGGCCGTAGCCGGTGACCACGTTGACCACGCCGGGCGGGAAGCCGGCTTCCAGGGCCAGGCGGGCCAGCTCGAGGATGGTCGCCGAGGCGTGCTCGGACGGTTTGAGCACGATGGTGTTGCCGGCGGCCAGGGCCGGCGCCAGCTTGATCGCGGTGAGGTACAGCGGGCTGTTCCACGGGATGATCCCGGCCACCACGCCGATCGGCTCGTGCACGGTGTAGGCGAACAGGTCGGTCTTGTCCAGCGGCAGGGTGCCGCCTTCGAGCTTGTCGGCCAGGCCTGCGGTGTAGTGGAAAAACTCCGGCAGGTAGCCGACCTGGCCGCGGGTTTCGCGGATCAGCTTGCCGTTGTCACGGCTTTCCAACTGCGCCAGGTGTTCCTTGTTTTCGGCAATCAGGTCGCCCAGGCGGCGCAGCAGCTTGCCACGCGCGGTGGCGCTGAGGCTGCGCCATTGCTGGCTGTCGAAGGCCCGCTGGGCGGCCTGCACGGCCAGCTCCACATCGGCTTCGTCGGCATCGGGCAACTGCGCCCAGGCCTGGGCAGTGGCCGGGTTGAGGCTGTCGAAGGTCTTGCCGCTCTGGGCATCGCGCCATTGGCCGTCGATGCACATCTGGAAACGAACGAGGGTCATGCAACAATCCCCTTGGCGGATTCGGTGAGGGTGCGGGCTTGCGCGAGGAAGTCCAGCAGCATCTTGTTGACTTCGCGCGGTGCTTCCACCGGCATCATATGCCGTTGCTCGGCAAGGACCACACAGTGCGCACCCGGAATGCTGGCGGCGAGCTGGCGAGCCATGGCCGGGGTGGAGCCCGAGTCGAGCTCGCCGGTGGCGATCAGCGTCGGCACCTGGATGCTGCCTAGGTCGCCAGCGCGGTACATGTCCTGGGTGGCGAACAGCGAATACGTGGTGTGGTAGCCCTGCGGGTCGTTGCTGGCCAGGACCTGGCGAATGGCAGCGACCTGCGCCGGGTTGGCAGCCTTGTATTCACGGCTGAACCAGCGGTCGAGCGCGGCGTCGACATTGGCGTCGGGGCCTTGCTCGGCCGCCTGGGCGGCGCGGGCGATAACCCCGGCACTCTGTTCGGGGGTGCGGTTGAACACACTGTTGAGTATCACCAGTGCCGCCAGACGCTGCGGGTAATGCAGGGCGAACGCGCGGGCGACCAGGCCACCCATGGAGAAGCCGATCACGGTGGCCTGTGCGATCTGCAGGTGGTCGAGCAGTTCGGCAAGCTGGGCGGCATAGCCTTCCAGGCCGATGTCGGCGGCCGGCAGGGCGCTGTGGCCGTGGCCTAGCATGTCGTAGGCGATGACGCGGTAGTCGTTGGCCAGGCCAACGAACTGACCGCCCCACATTTCCTTGTTCAGGCCCACGCCATGGATCAGTACCACGGGTTGGCCCTGGCCAACGGACAGGTAGCTGGTGCCGGCGGGGGTGCGTTCAGCAACAGGCTGAATCATGGAGGGCGCTCCTTCAGGGGCGGGCGCGGCGGGTAGGTACGTCACGCCCCGTCCTGGTTGTTGTTATTGAGCGTTGGCTTTTTCGGCAGCCAGTTCTTCCAGGTCGATGTAGCGGTTACCGATGCGTGGGTGCAGGCGGCCACCGTCGGCAGCGCCCAGGACCACGACGATTTCATCGGCGCGCGGGGCGTCTTCGATCTGCATTTCCAGGGTGATGTAGTGCGAACGCAGGCCTTCGTCGTCCTTCTGCATCATCGGGATCTGGATCGACGTGCCCGGGCCGCCGCGCTTGTTGGTGAAGCTCAGGTAGCTCTTGGCCTGCACCGCTTCGCGGTAGTGGTTGCCGAAGCGCAGGGTGTGGATCACCGCCGAGGCGTGCTCGATTTCGCCATCGGCGCCGACCACGGCCGCTTTGCCATAGGCTTCGATCTTGTCGGCACCACCGATGGCGGCGGTCAGGCGCTCGACCATCAGGGCCCCCAGGTCCGAGCAGTTGGCGCGGATTTCCGGCTTCAGATCTTCAACGAAACCGCGACCGGCCCATGGGTTCTTGATCACCACGGCCAGGCCGACCATGGTCACCGGCTTGTCGGTGGCCTTGCCGCCTTCGATGCGGGTCTCTTCGGAGTAGGTGACGATCTTGCGGATTTCGAAACTCATGGATGGCTCCTGGTGAGGGTTATCAGCTCTTGTTGTCTGATGGTATACCATAATATTTGTTGTGCAAGAGGGGGCGCGAAATTTCTCTTGCGAGGGGGATGAAAGGCTAGGGGATGAAAGGTGAGGGGATGCCTTGGGTTTTGTGGTGTCGTCGAGATCGAGCGCCGCCCGCGCGGCGCATCGCGGATAAATCCGCTCCCACATTTGTTGCAACGTGCCGAACCTGTTACGCCATGGTTGCCAGCCTTGGTGCATGTCTCAAGGCATGCGAGGCGGCATCAATGCCCACCCAAGAATCCCGTCATGCCAACAAGGCTGACAACCGTGGCCTCACAGGCATGGCCACGTTGCAACAAATGTAGGAGCGGATTTATCCGCGATGCGCCGCGCGGGCGGCGCTCGATCTCAACCTCCCCACAAAACCCAGGCCCTACACACCAAAAAAAACCCGCTCCCGCAGGCCACGATGACCTACGCAAGCGGGCGCATCCCGCAATAATTCAGGCAAAGGGAATTCAGGCGAACGCCGGCACCACTTCCTTGATGAACAGCTCGAGCGACTTCTTCTTCTCGGCATGCGGCAGGCTGTTGTCGCACCAGAAACTGAACTCGTCGACGCCCAGCGCCTGGTAGTACTTGATGCGGGCGATGATCTCTTGCGGGGTGCCGATCATGGTGTTCTTGCGGATGTTCTCCAGCTCGAACGCCGGCACTTCGGCAAACTTCGACTCCGGGCTTGGCTCAAGGAACCCGTTGACCGGGGTGGTCTTGTTGCCGAACCAGGCATCGAAGGTGCGATAGAAGCGCGAGATGGCCTGGGCGCCGACCTTCCAGCCGTCCGGCTCGGCCGGGCTGTGCACGTGGGTGTGGCGCAGTACCATCAGTTGCGGGCGCGGCACGCCCGGGTTGTTGTCGCAGGCGGCCTGGAACTTGTTCTTCAGGTCCAGCACTTCTTCGTCGCCCTTCATCAATGGCGTCACCATCACGTTGCAGCCATTGGCCACGGCAAAGTTGTGCGAGTCCGGGTCGCGGGCGGCGATCCACATCGGCGGGACGGCGTTGTAGGGCTTCGGCACGCTGGTGGAGGTGGGGAACTTGTACACCTCGCCGTCATGGGCGTAGTCGCCTTCCCACAGCTTGCGCACCACCGGCACCATTTCCCGCAGGGCCTTGCCGCCGTCGGTGGCCGGCATGCCACCGGCCATGCGGTCGAACTCGAACTGGTAGGCGCCTCGGGCCAGGCCCACTTCCATGCGGCCCTTGCTGATCACGTCGAGCAGGGCGCACTCGCCGGCGACCCGGATCGGGTTCCAGAACGGCGCGATGATGGTACCGGCGCCCAGGCGGATCTTTTCGGTGCGTGCGGCCAGGTAGGCCAGCAATGGCATCGGGCTTGGCGAAATGGTGTATTCCATGGCGTGGTGTTCGCCGATCCACACGGTGCTGAAACCGCCGTTTTCGGCCATCAGGGTCAGTTCGGTGAGGTCTTCGAACAACTGGCGGTGGCTGACCTGTTCATCCCAACGTTCCATGTGCACGAACAACGAAAATTTCATGGGGCTTTCCTCAACGCTTGTTGTTTTCGCCCGCCAATGCAGCGGGCTTCAGTGTGGGAGCGGGCCTGCGTCTGGCTGCCAGGCTCAGGCAAAGGCGGGCAGGCTGGCCATCTTGCCGCGGCAGTACACCATTGGCCGTGGCGCCTCCGCCGGGACGATCAGGTTGTGCACCTTGCCGACCATGATGGCGTGGTCGCCACCTTCATATTCACGCCACAGTTCGCACTCGATGACCGCGGTGGCGCCAGCCAGGATCGGGTTGCCCAGTTCACTCAGGGTCCATTCGATGCCGCTGGCCTTGTCCTTGCCTTTCTTGGCGAACGCATAGGCTTCGGCTTGCTGTTCACCGGAGAGCAGGTGGATGGCGAAGCGCTTCTGCCGGATCAGTACTGGGTAGGAGTCGGAGCTGTAGTTGGGGCAGAACAGCACCAGCGGCGGGTCCATCGACAGCGAGGAGAAGGCGCTGGCGGTCAGGCCGACGACCGCGCCGTCGTCGTCCAGGGTGGTGATGACGGTAACGCCGGACGGGAAGGAGCCCAGGACGTGCTTGTAGACGGTTGCGTCGATCATCGGGGTGTACCTCTGAAGGGCTGCGGTGGTCCGCGGTTTTTATCGTTGATGTGTCTGATGGTATACCGTAATACCTATTTTGCAAGCGGAATTTTCACGCTCACGGTTATCGCGATGGGCGGCGCAAGGCCACGAATGCCGTGGGTTTGGCTGCCAAGCAGGTTCGCCGCCATGGCTTTGCAAACAGATCAGTGGGCAGTTTTTCCTGCGGATCAGTGTTGTCAAAAGTTTGGAATACCATAATATGGTCCGCAGCTGAGAGGCCGCCTTGATGCGGTTTCCTTACAAAGATAAAAACGACCTTTCGAGCTGAAATCCTATGTCCCAACCGTCGTCGCAACACCCGTTTGTCGAGAACCACACGGTCGATTACGTTCCACCTGCCGAGCGCCACGGGAAGGCGCGCGACCTGTTCACCCTCTGGTTCAGTACCAACATCGCGCCACTGCCCATCGTCACTGGCGCCATGGTGGTCCAGGTGTTCCACCTGAACCTGCTGTGGGGGCTGGTCGCCATCGTGCTGGGCCATCTTGCCGGGGGCGTGGTGATCGCCCTGGCCTCTGCGCAGGGACCGCAGCTGGGCATTCCGCAGATGGTGCAGAGCCGTGGCCAGTTCGGCCGCTACGGCGCGCTGCTGATCGTGTTCTTCACGGCGCTGATCTACGTCGGCTTCTTCATTTCCAACATCGTGCTGGCGGGCAAGACCATCCATGGCATCGCCCCGAGCGTGCCAATGCCGGGCGCGATCGTGATCGGCGCCCTGAGCGCCACCGCCATCGGCGTGATCGGCTACCGCTTCATCCACGTGCTCAACCGCATCGGTACCTGGGTGATGGGCTCGGCGCTGCTGGCCGGCTTCATCATGATGTTCGCCCAGGCGCTACCGGCCGATTTCTTCAGCCGTGGCGCATTCAACCTGTCGGGCTTCATCGCCACGGTGTCGCTGGGCACCATCTGGCAGATCAGCTTCTCGCCCTACACCTCCGACTATTCGCGCTACCTGCCGCGTGAAGTAGGCATCGCCAAACCGTTCTGGGCGACCTATTTCGGCGCCACCCTGGGCACCATCCTGTGCTTCAGCTTCGGTGCAGTGGCGGTGCTGTGCGTGCCCGAGGGCACCGATGCGATGGATGCAGTCAAGCAGGCCACCGGCTGGCTGGGCCCGATCCTGATGGTGCTGTTCCTGCTCAACATCATCAGCCACAACGCCCTCAACCTGTATGGCGCGGTGCTGTCGATCGTCACCGCGATCCAGACCTTCGTCGCCGCGTGGACGCCGAGCATCAAGGTGCGGGTAATGCTGGCAGCGGTGATTCTGCTGGGTTGTGGCCTGGTGGCGCTGAATGCTTCGGCAGACTTCATCGGCCAGTTCATCGGCCTGATCCTGGCCCTGTTGCTGGTGCTGGTGCCGTGGGCGTCGATCAACCTGATCGACTTCTACCTGATCAAGAAAGGCCAGTACGACATCGCCTCGATCTTCCGTGCCGACGGCGGCATCTATGGCCGCTTCAACCACCACGCGATCATCGCCTACGCCTGCGGCATCCTGGTGCAGCTGCCGTTTGCCAATACCTCGCTGTATGTGGGGCCATATTCGAACATCGTCGAAGGGGCCGACCTGTCGTGGCTGTTCGGCTTGCTGGTGACGGTGCCGCTGTATTACTGCCTGGCCACTCGTGGCAACGCTGGCGAGAAGGCGGGGCGGGTAGTGAGTGTCAATGACTGATAGACGGTTGTAGCAACACGGGCTGCGTTGCAGCCCATCGCCGGCGCAACAAGGCTCAGCGCCCTTCATGCTGGCGCCGGTACGCTCCCGGCTGCATACCCACCGCCTTGGCGAACGCCCGGGTAAACGCCGCAACCGATTGATACCCCACCTGTGCGCCTACCTGCTCGACGGTGTGCCCCGCCTGCAGCAGCTGGCGGGCATGGCGCATGCGCAACGCCAGCAGCACCTGCCCTGGGGACTGCCCAGACAGTTCATTGAAACGCTTGAAAAAAGCCGAGCGTGACAACCCGGTGCAGGCCGCCATGCTGGCCAGCGTCCAGGCTTGCCCCGGTTGCTCTATCAATTGCGCCAGCAGCCCGGCAAAGGCCGGCTGGCGGGCAAGCGCGACCAACCCGCCCAATGGGCGCCCGGTATGCACCTGTTGGCGCAGCACATAAAGGAACAGCAGGTGGGTCAACCGCTCCAGCAAGGTTTGCGACGGGCCGGCGGGACGCCGGCATTCCTCCAGGATCAACTCGAACAACGCCCGCGCTGCATGGCCAGCCGGTTCGTCGGCGCGCAGCAGTATCCAGTCGGCCAGGCCTTCGACGATCAGCGATGACAAACCCGGCTTGAAGTGAAAGAAGCCGCACACCAGCCCCACGCCATCGACTGCCTCGGCGTCCAGCGGCTGCATGGGCTGGCGTGGCTGGGCACAGGCAGCGGCCAGGTCTGGTTCACTGGCCAGGCGATAGCCAAGGTCGCGCAGCAGGAACACCGCATCGCCGGCTGCCAGGTGTATGGCAGCGGGTTGGCCGTCGATGTGCAGCCAGCAATGCCCCTGCACCACCAAGTGGAAGCTGGCGCGGCCCATGCCCTGGGTGCTGGCGTGCCAGCCACCACAATAGCGGCCGACATGAAACAGGCTGGCATCGAGTTCCAGGCCCTCTAATAACCCATCGACAAGGTGGCTGGACGAAATCATCTAAGGCAAAGACTCAAGAGCAAGGAAAGGCGACTGATGAATATGGAGGGTAATGCTTATAACCAACAGACTGTAGTGACACCCATCACAGGAGACCACCGCATGTCGTCGCGCATTACTTTACACACCCTGCACAGCGCCCCGGAAGCGGCCCGCCCGTTCCTCGAGAATGCCCAGCAGAATTCCGGCTTCATCCCCAACCTGCTGGGTGTGCTGGCCAACGCCCCGGCGGCACTGGAAACCTACGTGACCGTTTCGGCCCTCAACGGCAAGGCCGACCTGAGCCTGGCCGAGCGCGAAGTGGTGCAACTGATTGCCGCCACCCAGCATGGCTGTGACTTCTGCGTGGCCGGCCATACCGCGGTGGCGCTGAACAAGGCCAAGCTGCCGCCGGCGGTGGTCGATGCCCTGCGGGCCCGTGGCGAACTGCCGGATGCGCGCTACGAAACCCTGGCCGCCTTCGCCCGCGAAGTGATCGCCACCCGTGGCAATGTCAGCGAGGCCACTTACCAGGCCTTCCGCGCGGCCGGTTTCAGCGAAGGGAATGCGCTGGAGGTGATTCTGGGGGTGAGCCTCGCAACCCTGTGCAACTTTGCTAATGTGTTCGCCCAGACGCCGCTCAATGACGAGCTGAGCAAGTACCGCTGGCAGCCAACCGCGTAACTGTGCGCCTGGCGCTGGTGGCGCCTGTGATATCAAAAGGAGTAGGGACATGCTTGATGCTGCATTTCGTCAATGGCTGGATGCCAATGCCGAGGCAATCGACCAGGGGCAGTGCGACCCGCAACTGGTGCTGGCGCACATCGCCGAATCGCAGCTGCTGCGCATTGGCGTCGACCCCGCACTGGGGGGCAACGGTGGCACGGTCACCGATGCGGTCGAGGCCATCGCCGCCATCGCCAGCCGCTCACTGGCCGCAGCCTTTGTCTGCTGGGGCCAGCGGGCGTTCATCGAATACCTGCTGCAAAGCCCTAACCAGGCCCTGCGTGAGCGCCTGCTGCCCGGCCTGCTGACCGGCGAGCTGGCGGGGGCCACCGGATTGTCCAACGCCATGAAATTCCTTTCCGGGATCGAGGCGCTGCAAGTGCGTGGCCGCCCCGGGGCGGCGGGCTGGACACTGGAAGGCCGGCTGCACTGGGTGACCAACCTGCGCAAGAGCGGGTTCGTGGTGGCGGCAGCCATCGAGGACGATACTGGCGGTTCACCCTTCGTCTTGGCCATTCCCTCCGACAGCCAGGGGCTGGAGCGTTCTGATGACCTGGAGCTGATGGGCCTGCAATCGAGCAATACCGCAGCGCTGGCGTTCCACCAGGTAGAGCTCGGCCGTGACTGGCTGCTGCACGACAACGCCCGCGCGTTCCTGCCCAAGGTGCGCCCGGCGTTTCTTGCCTTGCAGTGCGGCATGGCCATCGGCCTGGCGCGGCGTTCGCTGCACGAGGTGCACGACCACCTCCATGGGCGGCTGTCGTTCCTCGAAGAGCATCGCCAGGTCCTCGACGAGCGGCTGGAAAACACCGTGGCCGAGCTCAAGCACGGTTTGCTCGAAGGGCGCTTCCAAAGCCAGCCGGCGGCGCTGTTCAAGTTGCGCATCATCCTCGCTGAATGTGCTGCCGATGCCGTGCAGCTGGAGCTGCAAGCCAGCGGCGGCAAGGCGTACCTCGATGAGTTCGGTGCCGGTTTCGCCCGCCGCTGGCGCGAGTCGGCGTTCGTGCCCATCGTCACCCCAAGCCTGGTGCAGCTGCGTGCCGAGCTGCATCGCCAGGCTGCCAGCGCATGAGCCAGGTATTGCTCGAAGCCTGCGAGATCAGCCTGGGCTACCCACGCGACGGCGGCTGGCAGCAAGTGCTGGCGCGCTTCGACCTGCAACTGGCGCCAGGGGAGGTGGTGACCATACTTGGCCCCAGTGGGGTGGGCAAGTCCAGCCTGCTGCGGGTGCTGGCCGGCCTGCAGCAGCCGCAGGGCGGCCGCGTGACCCTGCACGGTGAGCCGCTGCAAGGGCCCCATCCACGCCTGGCGGTGGCCTTCCAGGACCCGAGCCTGCTGCCCTGGCTGAGCCTGGAAAAGAACGTCGCCTTTGGCCTGGATTTCGCCCGCCAGCCCAAGCTGGCCGCTGCCGAGCGCCATGCCCGCATCGACCATGCCATCGGCGCGGTGGGCCTGGCCCATGCGCGCAGCCAGTACCCGGCGCAGCTGTCCGGCGGCATGGCCCAGCGCACCGCACTGGCACGCTGCCTGGCGCGCCAGCCTGAGGTGCTGCTGCTTGACGAGCCGTTCGGTGCGCTCGACGAAGTGACCCGTGCCGACATGCAGCAATTGCTGCTGCAGCTGATCGCTACCCATAACACCGCAGCCGTACTGATTACCCACGATATCGACGAAGCCTTGTTGTTGTCCGACCGGGTGCTGCTACTGGGCGATCACCCGGCGCACATCCTCGGCCAATGGCACATCGACCTGCCACAACCGCGTGCGCAGCGGGTCGAGGAACTGGGCGCACTGCGAATCGAGATTCTCAAGACCCTTCGGCGGGCCAGCCGCACCGCTGCACCTTCCTCTACCTCGTTGCCTTCGGAGCCTGTACATGTGCATGGATGACTGCTGTTCCTCCACCTCGCGTCGTGATTTCCTCAAGCTCAGTGCCATGCTGACTGCTGCCGGGGCCGTGCCGCTGCTGTCCAGCCTGCAGGCCCGTGCCGCCGCCGAGCCCGACGCGCCGGTGCGCATCGGCTACCTGCCGATCACCGATGCCACGCCGTTGCTGGTGGCGCACAACAACGGCCTGTTCGAGGCCGAAGGCATCAAGGCCGAGCGCCCGGTGCTGTTGCGCAGCTGGGCGCAAGTGATCGAGGCGTTCATCTCGGGCCAGGTCAACGTCATCCACCTGCTGTCGCCGATGACCGTGTGGGCACGTTATGCCAGCAAAGTGCCGGCCAAGGTGGTGGCCTGGAACCATGTGGGGGGCTCGGGCCTTACCGTGGCGCCGGACATCACCGACATCAAGCAGCTGGGCGGCAAGACCGTAGCCATCCCGTTCTGGTATTCGATCCACAATGTGGTGCTGCAGCAGATGCTCGGCGACAACGGCCTGACGCCGGTGTCGAAGCCCGCCGACAGCCAACTAGCGGCCAACGAGGTCAACCTGCTGGTGCTGCCGCCCTCGGACATGCCGCCGGCCCTGGCCAGCAAGCGCATCGCCGGCTATATCGTCGCCGAACCGTTCAACGCCCTGGCCGAGAACCTCAAGGTCGGGCGTGTACAGCGCTTCACCGGCGATGTGTGGCGCAACCACGCCTGCTGTGTGGTGTTCATGCATGAACATGACCTGAACAACCGCCCGGAGTGGTCGCAGAAGGTGGTCAACGCCATCGTCAAGGCCCAGCAATGGACCCGCGACCACCGCGCCGAAGCGGCGGCGCTGTTGTCCAAGGCCGGCCCCAACAAGTACACGCCGCATGAACCGGCGGTGCTGACCAAGGTGCTGGCCCCGGCTGCCGACGACCGCGCCAGCTACATTGCCAGTGGGGCGATTCAACATCGGCAGTGGGATGAAAAGCGCATCGACTTCCAGCCCTACCCGTACCCCAGCTATACCGAAGAGCTGGTCAAGCGCCTCAAGCACACCTTGATCGAGGGCGAGCACAGTTTCCTTGCCAGCCTGGACCCGGCGCACACCGCCCGCGACCTGGTTGACGATCGCTTCGTGCGCAACGCCATCGCCGCCGTCGGTGGCCCCTCGGTGTTCGGCATTGCCGAGAACTACCAGCGTAGCGAGGAGTTCGCGGTCTGATGCGCAAGCATGTCGTACATGCCGGCCTCGGCCTGGCCGGCCTGCTGGGGTTGCTGTTGTTGTGGTGGGCGGGCGTGCAGGTATTCGGCGAGGCCGATGGCCTGTCGGCACGCTTCTCGCCCCAGGCGACCCTGGCCAGCCTGGCCGAGTTGCTGGGGCAGGGCGAGGTCTACGGGCATATCTGGGTCAGCCTCAAGCGCATCCTGATCGGCTTGCTGCTGGCGCTGCTGATCGGGGTGCCGCTGGGCTTGCTGGTGGGCAGCTACCGGCACCTGGAGGCCGCGACCACCCCGGCGTTCCAGTTCCTGCGGATGATCTCGCCGTTGTCGTGGATGCCGGTGGTGGTGATGCTGATGGGGGTGGGTGACCAGCCGATCTATTTCCTGCTGGCATTTGCCGCGTTGTGGCCAATCCTGCTGAACACCGCCGCCGGGGTCCGGCAGCTGGACCCGCGCTGGCTGCAGTTGACCCGCAGTTTGAGTGCCACCCGTTGGGAAACCTTGTGCAAGGTGATCGTGCCGGGGGTGATCGGCCATGTGCTCACCGGTGTGCGCCTGGCCATCGGCATTCTGTGGATCGTGCTGGTGCCGTGCGAGATGCTCGGGGTGAGCGCCGGGTTGGGCTACTTCATTCTCGATACCCGCGACCGCCTGGCGTATTCCGAACTGATGGCGATGGTGTTGCTCATCGGGGTGTTGGGGTTCGTGCTGGATGCCCTGGCGCGAGGGCTGCATCGGCGCTGGGTGCATGGTTGAAGGTCCATGGGGCTTGTTCGCCGGTAAACCCGCGAACAAGCCCTTGGATCAGTGCACGGTATGGCGCTGGTGCACACACGCCTGTGCCTGAGCGGTCAACTCATCCAGCCGCTCATCACGCTGCTGTTCCGCTTCGAGCATGGCATCCTCACCCTGCTGGTTGAGCAGGTAGGTATGGATCTGCATCACTTCGGCCGTCTGGTAGATCGGCGCGATATCCAGCCGCCCGATCAACGCACCGCTGGCGCGCCCGGTGCTGCTCATCAGCACTTGTGGGCCATTGGCGGCCACCACCTGCATGCCCATGGCCTCGAACCACGGCACCTGGCTGGCAAAGGCATTCAGTTCGACGCAGGCGTGGCGTGCCTGCAGCTCGGCCAACAGGGCGCGGGCGATGCCCTGGCGGCGATGGCTGGGGCGCACGGCCAGAAAGGCCAGCGCACACACCTGCCTGTCATCCTCGGCTGGCAGTGACAGGGCAAAGCCCAGCAACTGGTCCGGCGCTTCGGCATCCAGCGCCAGGGTCAGCGCCACGGCCAGGCCGCGGCTGCCGTCCAGCGCCTGCAGGTACTGGTGCACCTCCATGCCGACGCCGTACTGGTACAGCGGATACAGCGGGTTGTCGGCGCTGATGGCAACACTGCTCAGTGCGCCGACATTGTGGATCACCAGCTCGCGGATCTGGTTCTGGAAAGATTCGGGCGGCACGCTGTCGAGGCGGCTCAGGATGAACATCGGGGGGCGGGCTCCGGCGGTTGGATAGACGGCCCGCGCCGTGTCGGCGCAGGCCCTGTAGTCTAACCGTTTTTTGCCATCAGCCTTGTAGCTGCAACGCACCGAGCATCAGGTCGAGGTTTTGCACTGCCGCACCCGAGGCACCTTTGCCAAGGTTGTCGAACACGGCGGTCAGCAGCACCTGGCCATGTTCGGGGTTGGCGAACAGTGCCAGGCGCAGGTCGTTGCTGTCGTTCAAGGCCTCCGGGTCCAGCGTTGGCGCTGCACCGTGCTGATGCAGGGGCATGACCTGGACGTGGCGGGCACCTTGGTAATGCTGCTCCAGGCAAGCCTGCAACTGCGCGGCGCTGACCTGGCCGGGCAGCAGGCGCAACTGCAGCGGGATGCTCAGCACAATACCCTGGCGGTAGGCCGCATAACCGGGGATGAACATCGGCCGGGCCGACAGCCCGGCGTGCTGCTGAATTTCTGGCACGTGCTTGTGCGCCAGCTCCAGGCCATACAGTTGCAGGGTCGGGGCCTTGTCGGTGGCGGGCTGCTCATGCCGTTCGACTGCCGCGCGGCCACCACCGGAATAGCCGGAGATGGCGTGGATGTTCAGCGGGTAATCCGCTGGCAGCAGGCCAGCCTGGACCAGTGGCCGCAGCAGGGCGATGGCCCCGGTGGGGTAGCAGCCGGGGTTGCTGACGCGCTTGCTGTGGGCAATGCGTTCGGCTTGCTGCTCGTCGAGCTCCGGCAGCCCATAGACCCAGCCTGGGCTCGTGCGGTGCGCAGAGCTTGCATCGATCACCCGCACCTGCGGGTTTTCAATCGTTGCCAGCGCTTCGCGTGCGGCGTCATCGGGCAGGCACAGCAGGGCGATGTCGGCGCTGTTGATCGCCTCGCGGCGGCGTTGCGGGTCTTTGCGTTCGGCATCCGGCAAGGTCAGCAGGCTCAGGTCGCGACGCCCTTGCAGGCGCGCGTGGATCTGCAGGCCGGTGGTGCCTTGGTCACCGTCGATGAAGACAACAGGGGTGTGCATGGTCAGCGTCCGCTCGGGGAAGGATGGCCTATGCTCGCCTGTGGTATTGGTAAAGGAAATTTGAATATCATGATGGCAACATTCAGATTTGCTGAACAACACGGCCCTTGATATGCGCGAAATCAGCCTCGACCGCCTGCGCACGCTGGTGGTGATCGTCGACCTCGGCTCGTTTGCCGAGGCCGCCCGCCAGCTCAACCTGGCGCCGCCAACCATCAGCCTGCACGTGGCCGAGCTGGAGGCGCGCATCGGCGCGCCGTTGCTCACCCGTGCTCGCGGCCAGGTGCGCCCGACCGCCATCGGCGAAACCCTGCTGGCCCGCGCCCGGCGCTTGTTGGCCGATGCCGACCAGGCGCTGGATGAAGTGCGCCGGCAGGTCGAGGGGCTGACCGGCAGGGTGCGCCTGGGCGCCTCGACCGGTGCCATTGCCCACCTGCTGCCGCAGGCGCTGGAGCATTTGCGTGCCGTGCACCCGGGGGTCGATGTGCAAGTACAGGTACTGACGTCCCAGGCATCGCTGGCCCGCTTGCGCGAGGGCACCCTGGATATCGGCCTGGTGGCCCTGCCGCAGGTGGCTGGCAAAGGGCTTGAAGTCACCCCTTGGCGGCGCGACCCGATCCTGGCCTATGTGCCGGCCGACTGGCAGCCGCCGGCCAAAGTCACGCCGGCCTGGCTGGCGCAACGGGCATTGATCCTCAACGACAGCAGTACCCAGTTGTCGCGGGTGACTGGCGAATGGTTCGCGGCGGCAGGGTTGTACCCCGAAGCACGCATCGAGCTTAACTACAACGATGCGATCAAGAGCCTGGTCGGGGCCGGGTACGGGGCAACATTGTTGCCGCAGGAAGGCGAGGCGGCCGAACTGGACCGGCGCATCGTCCGCCGGCCGCTGCGCCCGGGGCTGTGGCGGCAACTGGGTATCGCCTGCCGCAAAGGGCAGGTGGAGCGGGCCACCGGATATGTGCTGCAGGCATTGGAGCGGCTGCGGCAGTAGGGGGCTGCCGCAGCCCCCAGGTTTCACCCCCGTTCTCGCGCTCGCACCGCGGTCACCGTCTCGCCACCTACCCCCCAGTTATCGGTCGGCACTTCCTCGATCACCACGAAGGTACTGGCCGGCGGCTTGCCCAGTACCTGCTGCAACATGTGCGTGGTCTGTTCGATCAACTGGCGCTTGTGTTCCGCGCTCACCCCTTCATCGGTAACACGAATATGGACATACGGCATGGCTGTTCGCGCCTCCACTCAGTGCCAGGTGCCAGCGGTGCTACCGCCATCCACCGGCAGGATGACACCACTGACGAAGCGTGAGTCGGCCAGGTACAGCACGGCGTCCACCACATCCTGCGGCGAGCCGGTGCGGCCACTGGGTGACAGCGCGCCCATCCCCTGCATGTTGCCGCCATGCAGCGGCGTGTCGATGATCCCCGGCGCCACGGCATTCACCTGCACGCCGCTGGCCGCCAGCTCCAGTGCCAGGCCTTTCACCGCCTGGTTCAGGCCGCCCTTGACCAGCACCGGCAGCAAGGCCGGCACGCGGGTGTCCGGTTGCAGGGCGATGGAGGCGGTGATGGCGATGATCTTGCCATGCCCCTGGCGGGTCATGAGCCGCGCCGCCTCTTGGGCCGGGTAGAAGAACCCCTTGAGGTTGGTGCCGACCAGCGCGTCGACATCCGCTGCGCTGTACTCCGTGGCTGGTTTGGCAATGAAGATGCCGGCATTGTTGATCAGCAGGTCGACACCGCCGAAGGCCTCCACGGCGCGGGCGAACAGGCGCTGTGCGGTGCCTGGCTCGGCGATGTCACCGGCTACGCCGATGAAGCGCGAAGGCTGGCCGAGGCGGGCGGCGGCCTGCTCCAGGCGGGCCTGGCTGCGGGCGTTGCCGATCACGTTGTCGCCGCGTTCGAGGAAGGCCTCGGCCAGGGCGAAACCCAGGCCGCTGGAGGCCCCGGTGATGATGACGGTACGTGCGGTGTTCATGTGGCGGATCTCCAGTGAAGTGAGCCGTGAGCTCGGTGTGGAGCCACTCTAGGACGTTACCGCTACTTGAAAAATGAGGCGCATGGTATTTCAATCGATACACCATGTAATCAATCGAACCGCCATGAGCCGCCATTTCGATGACCTGCAACTGGGCAGCCTGGAGCTGTTCTGCCTGGCTGCCGAGCGGGGCAGCTTCAGTGCTGCCGCCACCGAGGCTGGCGTCACCCCGGCGGCGGTCAGCCGCAGCGTGGCACGCCTGGAGGAACGCCTGGGGGTGCGCCTGTTTGTCCGAACCACCCGGCAGATGCGCCTGTCCGCTGCGGGCCAGGCCTATTACCAGCAATGTCGGCAGGCGCTGGGGCAGCTGGTCGAGGCCGAGCGCCAGGTTACCGGCGGGCAGGTCGAGCCGAGCGGCCGCTTGCGCATCAGCGCGCCCACGCCTTATGCCCACCACCGCTTGCTGCCGCTGCTGCCGCGGTTCCGCCAGCGCTACCCGGGCGTGCAGGTGGATGTACATGTCAGCAACCGCAATGTCGACTTTGCCGAGGAACCGTTCGACCTGGCGATTCGTGGCCGCGAGCCGGCCGATTCGCGCCTGGTGGCGCGGCGTCTGGAGGATGCCGAGCTGGTGGTGGTGGGCACGCCGGGTTACCTGGCCCGTGCCGGCACCCCGCAAACCCCGCATGACTTGCTGCAGCATGAGTGCATCCAGTTCGAGCTGCCCAGCACTGGCCGTCGCCCAGCCTGGACCTTTCGCCAGGGTGGGGTACAGGTGGAGCTCGACACCCAGGGGCCGTTCACCTGCCAGGGCGACTTCCTCGCCACCGCCACGCTGGTGCGTCATGGCGGCGGCCTGATGCAGGCTTACCGGTTTACCGTGGCCGATGCCCTGGCCAGTGGCGAGCTGGTGGAGGTACTGAGCGCGTATGGCGGGACGTCAAGGCCGTTCATGCTGCTCTACCCGCAGGCTCGGCATATGCCGTTGCGGGTGCGGGTATTGATCGACTTCCTGTTCGCCGAAGCCGGCTCAGCACGCGGCTGATCAGAACCAGCGATCGTTCTTCTTGCGCCCACGGGTCAGCGACGGCAGGATCAGCCCCGCCAGCAGGCCAGCGCCAGCAATGCTGCCGCCATACACCATGTAGCGCATCATCACCTGCTTGTTCTCGTCACCCAGGCGGGCCTTGGTATCGCGCAGGTCCGACTGGCTCTGGTCGAGCTGTTCGTTTAATGCCTGGTTGCGCGCCTGCAGTTCATCGATCAGCTTTTTCCGTGAATCGAGCGTCTCCTGCATGCCCTGGACACGGTTCTTCCAGCTGTCGTCGATGGTCTTCAGCTGCCCGGTCAGGTCCGCGACCTGGGCATCGAGCTGCGGCAGGCGCTCGCCCTGGCCCGGCACCGCTTGCAGGTCGCTGCTGAGAATCCACACCACGTCGCCATTCTGGCCACGCACCTGGCTGTAGTTGCCCTGGGTGCCGATCAGGGTCAGTCTCTGCCCGGACTTGAGGGTACCGACGATGCGGTGGCCATCGGTCGGGCCGCTGCGCACATAGGTGCTCAGGCTGTCGCTGACCCAGCGTGCATCGCTGGCGGGCTCTTCGGCGTGCACCGGCGCGGCAAGGGCCACAAGGGTGGCAATCAGGCCGCTGCGCAGGGCAGTGAGGGCGGAAGCAGTCGGGCGGGAATCGGGCATGTTGGTCTTCGCTGAAACAGGACAAAGGTAGGCCCGGTGACTGGGCCGATGAACCGGTCGGTGAGTTGACCGCCAGCGAAAGACCGTTTTTTTATCGGCAGGTTCACCACCTGACGTCGGAAATGTCTGCAGAATATTGCAGAAGCAGCCACTTGGCCGGGCTCGCGCCGGTGTTTGATGCGGCGCGCTAGACTCAAGTGTTCACCTCTTTCATGGAGCAAGACCATGACTGCCAAGAACACCATTTGCCTCTGGTACGACAACGATGCCGAGGCGGCGGCGACCTTCTACGCCAGCGTTTTCCCCGATACCCGGGTGACGGCGGTGCACAAGGCACCGAGCGACTACCCGTCGGGCAAGCAGGACGATGTGATCACTGTCGAATTCACCGTCATGGGCATACCTTGCGTGGGGCTCAATGGCGGCAAGGCCTTCAGCCATTGCGAGGCGTTTTCGTTTCAGGTCAGTACCGAGGACCAGGCCGAGACCGACCGCTACTGGAATGCCATTGTCGATAATGGTGGCGAGGCCAACGTCTGCGGCTGGTGCAAGGACCGCTGGGGGATTTCCTGGCAGGTCACCCCACGCGTCCTGATCGAAGCCATCGGCCACCCGGATCGCGCGGCGGCCAAGCGCGCGTTCGAGGCCATGATGCAGATGGGCAAGATCGATGTGGCCAGGATCGAGGCCGCCCTGAAGGGCTGAGCCGAGGGGTAGGTAGCCGCGAACACCGGCGAAGCCGGTGCCAGGGGGTGGATGATTCGCGGCTATCGGCCCCACACAGGCCGCGTCAGGTTTCGGACACTTCGCTTGCCGCTGGCGTGGCCTTGCTGGATGCCTTCTTCTCCTGCACCACGATGTAGAACTCCTCGCCGTGCTTGACCGCGCCATACAGCACGGCCTTTTCGATCAGTTCGTTACCGCGCAGGTGGCGCAGCATCATCGGGTCCTTGCGCAGGTCGCGGTACAGCGCCAGGCACAGCAGCACCATCACCACCACGAACGGCAGGGCCACGACGATGGTCAGGTTCTGCAGCCCGGTGAGCGCCTCGCCGGGGTCGCGTGGGTCGCCGATGGCCAGCATGATCGCCGCCACCGTACCGGTCAGCGCGCCCCAGAAGATCACTGTGCGGCGCGATGGCGTGGTGGTGCCGTGTTCCGACAGTGTGCCCATGACCAGCGAGGCAGCGTCGGCCCCCGAGACGAAGAAGATGCCCACCAGGATCATTACCAGCACCGAGGTCGCCGAGGCCAGCGGGTAGCTGGCCAGCAACTGATACAGCGCATGGTTGCTGTTGACTGCGCCATTGGCCAGTTGGAAGGCACCATCGCGCAGGGCCTCGATGCTCGCGCCGCCGAAGATGGTGAACCACACAAGGCTGACCAGGCTCGGAACCAGCAATACGCCGGTGACGAACTGGCGGATGGTACGGCCACGGCTGATGCGGGCGATGAACATGCCCACGAATGGCGTCCAGGAAATCCACCAGGCCCAGTAGAACACGGTCCAGCCGGCCAGCCAGCTGTTCATCTGCTCGCCGCCGCTGGCATTGGTGCGGGCCATCATTTCCGGGAGCATCTTGATGTAGATGCCGATCGAGGTCGGCAACAGGTTGAGCATCAGCAGGGTCGGGCCCACCATGAACACGAACGCCGCCAGCACCAGGGCCAGCACCATGTTGGTGTTGGACAGCCACTGGATACCCTTGCCGATGCCGGAAACCGCCGAGGTGACGAAGGCGATGGTCAGCAGGGTGATGACCGAGATGTAGAACAGCTTGCCGGGGTTGTCGATCCAGCCGTTGTATTCCAGGCCGCCGGCAATCTGCAGGGCGCCCAGGCCGAGTGAGGCGGCCGAACCGAACAGCGTGGCGAAGATCGCCATCATGTCGATCATGCGGCCCAGCGGGCCATTGGCATGCTTGCCGATCAACGGCCGGAAGGCGGCGGAAATCAGCTGCGAGCGGCCGCGACGGAAGGTGCCGTAGGCAATCACCAGGCCGACGATGGCGTACATGGCCCATGGGTGCAGGGTCCAGTGAAACAGCGTGGTGGCCATGGCCACCTGCATCGCTTCGCTGGTCTGCCCAGCGGCTGTCCCTGGCGGTGGTGACACGTAGTGCGAAAGGGGCTCGGCAACGCCGAAGAACATCAGGCCGATGCCCATGCCGGCGCTGAACATCATCGCCACCCAGGACACCGTGCGGAACTCGGGCTGTTCGCCATCCCGCCCCAGTGGTACCCGGCCGTAGCGGCTGGCGGCCAGCCATAGCACGAACACCACGAACAGGGTGGAGGTCAGCACGAAGAACCAGCCGAAGTTGAGGATGACCCAGGACTGCGCGCTGGAGGCGTTGCGGGCGAGGCTGGCCTGGTTGAGGAAGCCCCAGAGGACGAAAGCGATTGCCAGGAGGCTGGTGAAGCCAAAGACGATCCAGTCGAGCTTGCCCTCGAAATGCCGGTCCTGGCGTGCTTCCGCGGTTTTCGAGGGGTCTGTCACGCCAAGGTCGAGCGTTTCGGTGATGTGTTCCTTTGCCATGAATTTCAGGGCCCTTTTTCTGGCTTACCTGCTGGTGCAGGCTTGTTGTCGTGTGGGCTACCGGGCTCGCGCACTGCCTCGGCGGGAAACTGCTGACGCGATTATCCTGCGCGGGAAATGCCAGCGCCTGTCCCGACAGCGCCGTGGGGCGTCCATTGCGCGACCTGGCAAATACTTTTAGTTCTGGGGGTGATGGCCCTTTCTGCTTCGCGTTCTGGTACCCTGAAGGGCATTAACCGGGCCCGCCCATCCAAGCACCGTAGAAGCGCTGCTGCGTGGGCCTGGCCGTACCAGGAAACGGAGATTCGTCAACATGGCCACTGACCGTGTGAGCCTGATTCATTTCGATAAATTGAGCATGAGCCCTGCCGCTGCCGATCGGTTCCAGAAAGCCCTCGATGCGCTGGAAGCGCTCAAGCTGCAGGACCGTTACGTGTACCTCATCGCTCCTTATCTGGGTGATATCGCCGACGCCTCCGACAGCGAGCAACTGGCCACCGCCCTGGAGCAGGGCTTGCGCGTGGTCGACGAACTGCTGGCTGCAAGGTCGGTCAGCAAGGTCAAGGCCGAGGACGTACGCCAGGTGTTCCACGGCGCCGCGGCACAAGCGCGGGCAGCCATGCCTGGCTAAGTGGCAGCATGGCCAAAGACATCGACAACCCTTGCGTCTCGTTGTGCCAGCTCAATAGCGAGCTGTGCGTGAGCTGTGGCCGCACCCGCGACGAAATCCGCAAATGGCGGGGCATGAAGCGCCCCGAGAAGATGGCCACCGTGCAGCGGGCGGCCACGCGCATGAAAGCTATCGCCAAGAAGGCGGCCAAGCGGCAGAATGCCGGCTGAACCTGCGTACCCTGCACGCGGCCCTTCCTGTTTTGTTGTCTGACGAGCCTGAAATGGATTCTCACTCGCTGTTAGCCTTTACCCTGGTCGCGGCCATCGCGATCGCCAGCCCTGGCCCTGCCACCCTGATGGCCATCAACAACAGCCTTGCCCACGGCCAGCGCAGCGCGATCTGGTCGTCGCTGGGCAATGGCTCGGGCCTGTTCTGCCTGTCGGCTGCAGCCATGCTCGGGCTGGGCGCACTGCTGGCCAGTTCTGAAATGCTGTTCAATGCCGTGAAGATTCTGGGCGCCGGCTACCTGTTCTACCTGGGCGCGCGGCAATTGCTGAAAACCAGCCCGATGCTGGCACAGGGTGGTGCAGAAGGGGTGCCCAAGGTACGACCGACGCCGCTGAAACTGTACAAGTCAGCCTTCTTCACGGCCGTCACCAACCCCAAGGCGACCATGTTCTTCACCGCGCTGTTCCCGCAGTTCATCGACCAGGGGGCGGCATTGCTGCCACAGTTCCTGATCCTGACCGGGATCTTCGTGGCCTTGTCGCTGGTTTCGCTGAGCCTGTACGCCGCGTTGGCGGCACGCGCCAAGGGCGTGCTCACTCGGCCGTCGCTGTCACGCTGGGTCAGCCGGGTAGTGGGCACCACCTTCATCGGCTTTGGCGCAGCGATCCTGGCGATGCGCCGGCAGGGCGCCTGAGGTACGGGTGGTGCAGGCGTGACGCCTGCCGCTTCGGGCCACCCGTGCTGGCCGACAGACGGCCAGCGGGGGGAGCGCAGGTGATCCAGACTGTTCATGGCGCGCACAGACAGATGCTGCAGCCGACCGAGGGTTGTCCATGATCAAGCGTTGCTTTCGCCACGCCTTGCGGCGGTTGCCGTGCCTGTTGCTGCTGCCGCTGGCAGCAGTGGCAGATGAACCATGCCGGCGGCTGACGGCCACCGGCAACCCGGAATACCCGCCTTATCTGTGGCGCGACCCGCAAAACCCGCAGCAACTGATCGGTGTCAACGCCGACCTGCTGAAATACCTGGGCAAGCAGCTGGGGCTGGAAATCGAATTGATCTATACCGGGCCGTGGTCGCGCGCGCAGGAAGAAGTGCGCACCGGCCGTATCGACCTGATGGCCGGGTATTTCCTGACCCAGGCCCGCCAGCAACAGATGGACTTCATCGCCCCGCCATTCCTGCACACCCCAAGTGTGGTCTGGGTGCGCCAGGACAGTGCCTTCGCCTACCAGCAATGGGCTGACCTGAAAGGCCGCAAGGGCGGCATACTGGTCAGCAACAGCCATGGCCAGCAGTTCGACGATTACGCCAGGGCCAACCTCACCCTCGAAGCAGTACCCGGCGCCAGGCAGGCGTTCGAGAAGTTGCTGCACAAGCGCAGCGATTACGTGGTGTACGAGCAGTATCCTGGCATGGCCCTGGTGCGCAGCTTGGGCATCGCCGGGACTGTGCGGGTGCTGGAGCCGCCGATTTCCAGCGAAGGGCTGTACCTGGCGATGTCGCATCACTCGCCCTGCAACCAGCCGCAGTTGCGTGAAGCGCTGGCGCGGGAAATGGAAAAGATCGTAGCCGGGGCGTTGCCGGAACAGCTGTTGCAGCAGAACCTGGAGCGTTGGCAGTAGGCCCTGCTGCGTGGTCCTTGTAGGAGCGGCCTTGCGTCGCGATGGGGCGCGAAGCGCCCCGGCAATCTCCGCTGCGAAGCTGAAAGCCAGGGCCGCTTCGCGCCCCATCGCGACGCAAGGCCGCTCCTACAAGGTCCGTGACAGCTGCTCGGCTTCCTTGGCCCGGGTCACATTGACCGCGCCGGGCAGGCTGACGGCGTTCTTCGCAGCGAGGAGCTCGGCCATCACGCTGACCGCGATCTCCGCCGGTGTCTTGCTGCCGATATAGATCCCGATGGGGCCATGCAGGCGCTGCAGTGACGCTTCGCTTTCGCCGAAGTGTTCGATCAGGCGCTCACGGCGCAGTTGGCTGTTGCGCCGCGAGCCAATCGCACCGATGTAGAACGCCGGGCTGCGCAAGGCTTCGAGCAGGGCCAGGTCGTCCAGCTTGGGGTCGTGGCTGACGGCGACGATGGCGCTGCGCAAGTCCGGGGCAAAGGCGCGCACCACGTCGTCCGGCATGCCGGCCAGGTGATTGACGCCAGCCAGGTTCCAACCCGCCCGGTACTCGGGGCGCGGGTCGCACAGGGAAACACTGAAGCCGTTGAACAGGGCCATGGTCGCCAGGTATTCGGCCAGCGCACCGGCACCGATCAGCAGCAAGCGGTAGCCGGGGCCGAGGGTGTGGCACAGGCGCTGGCCATCGAAGCTGAACAGCTCGGGCGTGCTGGTGGCGGCGAGGCTGGCCGTGCCGCTGCGCAGGTCGAGGTCGCGGCGCACCAGGCTGCCGCTGTCGAGGCTGGCCAGCAGCTGTTCCAGCTGCGGCAGCGACGGGGCGAACTCCAGCACCAGTTCGAGGGTGCCGCCGCAGGGCAGGCCGAAACGGTGGGCGTCGTCGGCGCTGACGCCATAGCGCACCACCTGCGGCAGGCCTTCAGGCATCCCGGGGCCGCCACGGGCGCTGGTGTAGCGGTGGATGAGGTCGTCTTCGATACAGCCGCCGGAGACACTGCCGACTACCCGGCCATCGCTGCGCAGGGCCATCATCGAGCCCACCGGGCGCGGTGAGGAGCCCCAGGTGCGCGCGACCGTGGCGAGCAGAGCGCGGTGACCGGCGGCGAGCCAGTCGCGGGTGGTGCGCAGCACCAGCAGATCGATGCTTTCCATGGTTACTCCGCTAAATCGGATGTGCAAGGGTGGCTATGCCGGCCTCTTTGCGGAGAAGCCCGCTGCCACAGCTAGCGTTCCGCTTTGATACGGTTGGCAGCCCTGCGGGAGCGGGCGTGCCCGCGCAGGGGCCGCTACAGACATCGGCATTTCAGCGCATATGCAAGATGATCGGGCTGCTGCTGGCCGGGTCGGTATGCCCACGCAGCTTGCTTACCGCCTGTGCACTAACCGCACCGCCCTGGTTGCCCCAGGCCGTGCGCACGAAGCTCAGCACAGCGGCAATTTCCTCATCGCTCAATTGCTCGCGGAACGCCGGCATGCGGTAGGCATCCGGCAAGTCTGCCGTGACCACCCGCTGCGAACCGTTGAGGGTGATGTTGATCGCCGAGGCGTCTTCCTTGGCCAGTGCCGAGGTGGCACCGGCCAAGGGTGGCATCCATTCGGCCTGGCCCTTGCCATCCAGGCCGTGGCACGATGCGCAACGGGTCACATAGGCATGTGCCCCGGGGCTGTCGAGCCGCATTGCCGCCGATTGGGCCTGGTACTGCCACGGTGGGCCGTCGCGTTGTGGATCGCCAGGCAGCGACTTCAAGTAGTGCGCGATGGCGGCCAGGTCAGCGTCGCTCATGAACTGCGTGGAATTGTTGAAGGCCTCGGTCATCGAACCGAATACCACGGCGTGGCGGTTGCGCCCGGTCTTGAGGAACTGCGCTATTTCCGCCTCGCTCCAGCGCCCCAGCCCGGTGTTGTGGTCGGCGCGCAAGCTGGGGGCGTACCAGCCATCGAGCAGGGCGCCGGCGAGGAACGGCTTGCCACTGTCATCCAGGGCCTTCTCGTTGAAGGCCAGGCCGCGTGGGGTGTGGCAGCTGCCGCAGTGGCCTGGGCCCTGGACCAGGTAGGCACCGCGGTTCCACTGTGCATCCTGGCCGGCCTGCTCGGCGTATGGCGTGCTGGTGGCGAACAGGCCGTTCCACACGGCGATGGGCCAACGCAGGTTCAGCGGCCAGGGGATGGCACCGGGCTGGTTGGCCTGCGGCACCGGTTGCACACCGAGCATGAAGAAGGCGTACAGCGCCTTGACATCGTCATCGCCAAGCTTGGCGTAGGACGGGTAGGGCATGGCCGGGTACAACCGCCGGCCGCCGGGCGCAACGCCGTGGCGCACGGCGCGGTCGAAGTCGGCCAGGCTGTAGCGACCGATGCCGGTGTCGCGGTCGGGGGTGATGTTGGTGGCATGGATGGCACCCAGCGGGGTAGCCATTTCCAGCCCGCCGGCGAACGGCTTGCCGTCCGGCACGCTGTGGCAGGCCACGCAGTCGCTGAGCCGGGCCACGTACTCGCCACGGCTGACCAGCGCCGGGTCGGCGGCCGTGGCCGGTGCGCCGGCAAACGGCGAAACCGGCTCGCGGGTGACATACCAGGCCAGCAGGCCTGCCGCGACCAGGCACGGCAACGCCAGCCAGCCGGCGGTTCTTGCGAAACGATGGGTCATGCTGCGTCCTTGTGCGGTCAGCTGAAGGTATGGCGGCTCAGCGGCAGGCTGCGCACGCGCTGGCCGGTCAATTGCGCGACCGCGTTGACCACTGCCGGAGCGACGGCGGGCAACGGTGGCTCGCCGATACCGCCCATCTTCGCCCCGCTCTCGACGATCCGCACATGCACCCGGGCCATGCGCGAGGGCGGCAGGATCGGGTACAGGTCGAAGTTGCGCGCGCGTGGCTTGCCGTCGACGTATACCGCTTCTTCCAGCAGCGTCTGCGACAGGCCCAGGGCGACAGCGCCGTTGACCTGGTGCTCGATGATCGCCGGGTTGACGATGCTGCCCGGGTCGATGGCCTGCCAGATGTCGTGCACCTTGACCTGGCCGTTCTCGATCGACACCTCGGCAATGACCGCTGCCTCCGAACCGAACGGCGAGGCCATGGCTACGCCGCGTGCGCGCTTGCTGCCGTCCTCGGCAGTGAACGGCCCGCGCTTCCAGCCACCGGACAGTTCGGCAACCGCCTGCAGCAGGGTGGTCAGGCGCGGGTTGTCGCGCAGCAGGTGCAGGCGCAGTTCGAACGGGTCCTTGCCGCCCTTGTCGGCCAGTTCGTCAAGGAACGATTCGTAGAAGAAGTCGTTCAGCGAGTTGCCCACCGAGCGCCAGTAACCAAGCATGGCCGGGCCTTTGACGTAGACCTGGGCGATGCGTTTGTTGGCGATGGCGTAGGACTTGCCCGACAGCCCTTCGAGCGCAGTCGGGTCGAGCTTCTCGCCCTGTTTGCCGGCGAGGGCTTCGGTCGGGCCTTCCGTGGCGCTCACGGCCTCGAGGGCCACCGGCAGGCCGTCGGCGTCCAGCCCGGCACGGAATTTCACCACGGCCACCGGGCGCAGTACGTCACGCAGGAACTCTTCCTCGCGACTCCAGATCAGCTTCACCGGGCGGCCGACCGCCTTGGCCAAGGCAATCGCCTGAGGGTAGGGGTTGGCCGAGTCGTAGAGGAAGTGGCGGCCGAAGAAACCACCCAGCAACGGCGAGTGCAGGGTGATCTGTGCCGGAGCCAGGCCGGTGCGCCGGGCGATGTCGTCACGGAACATGTCCGGCGCCTGGTTGGGTAGCCACACCTCCAGCGAACCGTCGGCATTGAAGCGCGCCAGCGCCGAGGGTGGCTCAAGCTGGGCATGGTTGAGGTACTGGTTGTGGTAGGTCGCCTCGACGCGGGTCTTGGCACTGGCCAGCATGCCGGCCACATCGCCCTGGTTTTCTTCGTCGCGGGCCGGGGCTTCGACCGTAGCCAGGTGGTCGCGCCAGCCATCGCTGGAGAAGTCGGCCGGCATCGGCCGTACCGGGCTGTCGGCGGCAGGCTCCTGCCAGTCCACCTGGATGGCTTCCACCGCACGCTTGGCGTGCCACCAGCGCTCGGCAACCACCGCCACGGCGCCTGGCAGCTGATGCACCGAGTGCACACCCGGCATGGCCTTGACCTGCTCTTCGTTGCGCAGGCTGCCGACGGTCATGCCCAGGCGTGGCGCGTGCTGCACGGCAGCATGGAGCATGCCGTCGACCTTGACGTCGATGCTGTACACGGCCTTGCCGGTGGACTTGTCATAGGCATCCAGGCGGCGTACCGGTTTGCCGATCCAGCGAAACTGGCTGGGGTCGCGCAGCTTGACGCTGGCCGGGTCGGGTACCGGCAGGTCCATGGCCCGCGCGGCCAGTTCACCATAGGGCACGGAACGCCCACTCGTGGTATGTACCACGTTACCCGGGGTGGTGGTGAGTTGCTCAACCGGTACGCCCAGCTGCTCGGCGCCTGCCTGCAGCAGCATGGCGCGGGCGAGGGCGCCCAGGCGGCGCATGGTCGGGTAGCTCATGCGTACCGACATGCTGCCGCCGGTGATGCGCATGCCGTTTTCCATCACTACATAGGCTTCCCCAGGCGGCGCGCTATCGACCACGAACCTGGCCGGGTCGACATCCAGTTCCTCTCCGACGATCTGGGCCATGGCGGTGAATGGGCCTTGCCCGCCTTCCATGAACGGGCTGAGCAGGCGCACCGTGCCGTCCGGGCGGATCTCGAGGAATGCCGGTACCTGAGTGCCGCGTTCGGCGCTGGTGGCGGCCGCTGCCTGCACGCGGGCCGGGCCCAGCGGCAGGCCGAAGCCAAGCACCAGGGCGCCGACCGCCGTGCCGGCCAGAAAGCGCCGACGCGACAGGTTGAGGGTCGCGCCCTGCTGCAACTCGAGCAGGTCGGCAGGTGTATCGACGGGCGTGCGCATCAGGCCTTCTCCCCTTGAGCCAGGTCATGCATGGCGGCATGGATGGCGTTGTAGGTGCCGCAGCGGCACAGGTTGACCATTGCCGCGTCGATCTGCGCGTCACTGGGTTTGGGCGTGTGCTTGAGCAACGCGGTGGCCGCCATCACCTGGCCGGACTGGCAATAGCCGCACTGGGCAACCTGGTGTTCGACCCAGGCCGCGACCACCCGCTTGCCCACGGCGTCGGCCTCGATCGCCTCGATGGTGGTCACCTCGCGCCCGACCACACCGGCCACCGGCGTGACGCAAGCGCGCACCACGTTGCCGTCCACCAGCACCGAACAGGCGCCGCACTGGGCCAGGCCGCAGCCATACTTGGTGCCGGTCAGCCCCAGGTCATCGCGGATCACCCACAGCAAGGGTGTATCGGCGTCTGCCTCGACCTGGTAGGTCTTCTGGTTGATGCGTAGTTCCATGGTTCACCTGCCCGTCTACGGTTACTGTCGCGCTGTCTTTGCGGTCGGGGAATACGCTGTTCCCCAGTCCGAAAACGCTAGCACAGGGGGCGGACCGTTGATCTGCTGGATAGGCCAGGTTCAGAGGATCAGGCAAGTAATCCGGTGGAATGCGCAAGCTGGTCGCGCAAACAGGACTTCCGCGGTGAAAACCCGGATAATGCCGGCCACTTTCGTTTTGCACGTTTAAATCACGGTAATCCCGCATGGAAATCAAGGTCAATTTTCTCGACAATCTCCGTCTCGAAGCCAAGTTCGACGACTTCACGGTGATCGCCGACCAACCGATCCGTTACAAAGGTGATGGCTCGGCCCCGGGGCCGTTCGACTATTTCCTGGCGTCCTCGGCCTTGTGCGCGGCTTACTTCGTCAAGCTGTACTGCCAGACCCGTAACATCCCGACCGAAAACATTCGCCTGGCACAGAACAACATCGTCGACCCGGAAAACCGCTACAACCAGATCTTCAAGATCCAGGTCGAGCTGCCCGAGGACATCTCCGAGAAGGACCGCCAGGGCATCCTGCGTTCCATCGACCGCTGCACCGTGAAGAAGGTGGTACAGACCGGCCCCGAGTTCGTCATCGAAGTGGTCGACAACCTCGATGCCGATGCCCAGGGCCTGTTGATGCCGGTGTCGGACACCAGCACCTACATCCCTGGCAAGGACCTGCCGCTGGAGCAGACCATCGCCAACATGTCGGGCATCCTGGCCGGGCTGGGGATGAAGATCGAGATCGCTTCGTGGCGCAACATCGTGCCCAACGTATGGTCGCTGCACGTGCGCGACGCCCAGTCGCCAATGTGCTTCACCAACGGCAAGGGCGCGACCAAGGAAGCCGCGCTGGCCTCGGCGCTGGGCGAATTCATCGAGCGCCTGAACTGCAACTTCTTCTATAACGACCAGTACTGGGGTGAGGACTTGGCCAACGCGCCGTTCGTGCACTACCCGAACGAGCAATGGTTCAAACCGGGCCCGCGGGACGCGCTGCCGGTCGAGATCCTCGACGAGCACTGCCTGGCCATCTACAACCCGGACGGCGAGCTGCGCGGCTCGCACCTGTACGACACCAACTCGGGCAACACGGCCCGTGGCATCTGCTCGCTGCCGTTCGTGCGCCAGTCCGACCAGCAGGTGGTGTACTTCCCGTCCAACCTGATCGAGAACCTGTTCCTCAGCAACGGCATGAGCGCCGGCAATACCCTGGCCGAAGCGCAGGTGCAGTGCCTGTCGGAAATCTTCGAACGGGCGGTGAAGCGCGAAATCCTCGAAGGCGAGCTGTGCCTGCCGGACGTGCCGCAGGAGGTATTGGCCAAGTACCCGGCCATTGTTGCCGGCATCCAGGGCCTGGAGGAGCAGGGCTTCCCGGTGCTGGTCAAGGATGCTTCGCTGGGGGGCTCGTTCCCGGTCATGTGCGTGACCCTGATGAACCCGCGTACCGGTGGCGTATTTGCCTCGTTCGGTGCCCATCCGAGCCTGGAAGTGGCGCTGGAGCGCAGCCTTACCGAACTGCTCCAGGGGCGCAGCTTCGAGGGCCTGAACGACCTGCCGCAGCCGACCTTCGAAAGCCACGCGCTGACCGAACCGAACAACTTCGTCGAGCATTTCATCGACTCCAGCGGCGTGGTGTCGTGGCGTTTCTTCAGCGCCAAGGCCGACTTCGAGTTCGTCGAGTGGGACTTCTCCGGCCATGGCGAGGATTCCAACGTGCAGGAGGCCGCGACCCTGTTCGGCATCCTCGAAGACCTGGGCAAGGAGGTGTACATGGCCGTGTACGACAACCTTGGCGCCACCGCCTGCCGCATCCTGGTGCCGGGTTACTCGGAAATCTACCCGGTGGAGGACCTGATCTGGGACAACACCAACCGCGCCCTGTCGTTCCGCGCCGATATCCTCAACCTGCACAGCCTCGACAACCGCGCCCTCAAGCTGCTGCTCAAGCGCCTGGACAACTGCGATGTCGATGACTACACCACCATCACCACGCTGATCGGCGTGGAATTCGACGAAAACACGGTCTGGGGCCAGCTGACCATTCTTGAACTGAAGCTGCTGATCTGCCTGGCAGTGCAGCGCTTCGAGGATGCCAAGGAACTGGTCGAGGCGTTCCTGCAGTTCAACGACAACACCGTCGAGCGTGGGTTGTTCTACCAGGCATTGAACGTGGTGCTGGAAGTGTTGCTGGACGACGAGCTGGAAATGGACGACTACGAGGCCAACTTCCGGCGTATGTTCGGCAACCCGCGCATGGACGCGGTGTTGGGCTCGGTGGATGGCAGCGTGCGCTTCCATGGCCTGACCCCGACCAGCATGAAGCTCGAAGGCCTCGACCGCCACTTGCGCCTGATCGAGAGCTATAAAAAGCTGCATGCGGCGCGGGCCAGGCTGGCCTGATCAGGCGTTACTGGCTGATATCGCCGGGGGCCGCTTTGCGGCCCCTCGCGACACAAGGCCGCTCCTACAAAACGCGCGCCCGTATAGATCGCTTTCAAATAGCCGCTATCCCCAATCTGTCTTGTCGCTTCGCCTGCCAGGCGCGTAGCTTTTTGCTTCCATCCCCTCAATCCATGGCGCGTTGACCGCCAGAAGGATCTCGGCCGCGCACCTTGCAAAAGCGCAGACCATGAATACCTCTTTGGATACCAATGCCCTGAAAGCCCGCCAGCAAGCCATATGGGCCAGTGGCGACTACGCGGTAATCGGCACCACCATGCAGATCGTTGGCGAGCGCCTGGCCGAGGCCTGTGACCTGCGCTGGGACGAACAGGTGCTGGATGTTGCCGCCGGCAATGGCAACGCCACCCTGGCCGCAGCCCGACGCGGTTGCCGCGTCACCTCCACCGACTATGTGCCCGAGCTGCTCAAGCGCGGCGAAGAACGGGCGCGGGCCGAGCGCCTCGATGTGGTGTTCCAGACCGCCGATGCCGAAGCACTGCCGTTTGCCGATGGCACCTTCGATGCGGTGCTGTCGACCTTCGGCGTGATGTTCGCCCCCGACCAGGCCCAGGCTGCGCGCGAACTGAGCCGGGTGTGCCGGCCCGGTGGCCGGATCGGCCTGGCCAACTGGACCCCGCAAGGCTACGTCGGGCAGATGTTCAAGACCCTGGGGCGGCATGTACCGCCGCCTGCCGGGGCCTTGCCGCCCTCACGCTGGGGTGATGAGGAACAATTGCGCGTGCTGTTCGCAGGCGCGTTTGACGAGTTGCAGGTCAGCCGCTTCCGCTATCGCTCGGCGGCGCATTACCTCGAGGTGTTCCGCACCTGGTTCGGACCGATGCGCACGGCCTTTGCCTCGCTGGAGCCGCAGGCGGCTGCGGCGCTGGAGCGTGACCTGACCGAGTTGTTGAATGCCTGCAATGTGGGCGGCCCGACATCACTGGTGGTGCCGAGCGAATACCTGGAGGTGGTGATCACGCGCGGCCGTTAGCAAGGGCGCTTCGAGTCAGCGCGGCCCCCAGTGGGTTAGCCGTGAGAGGGGGCTTGTCCGAGGCGTGACCCGTGAAGTGGCGCAGGGGCCTTGGTTGCGGTTCATCCAAGCTCAATTCTTGCACTTGGCCATGACGACCTGGCAAGTTCTCGGCGAGCCCCCCGACCGGCTGGCATAACGCACGCAGTTGTCCAGCGACTTCTTGCGGGCGATGCTCAAGGTATCGCCCCATGCCAGGCCACCTTCGCCAGTGGTGGGGACGGCTTTGGCGAAGCAGTTGGAGCCTATTGTGCGTGCCGCGTAGTGGGTCTTGCCGGTGTTGCAGGAGCAACCGGCCACGAGCACCAGGCCGAGCGCCAGCAGGGTGGTCAACGCCCAGGGTGAACGCGGGCGAATCGGGTTGCTGCTCATCGGTTGTCTCCTTGCGCCAACGCCTCGCAGCATAGGCCATTCAAACCAAACGGTGAACTATCGCCTTGTCGAGAGGCTCCTTTGCTAGGCGCGCCCTGCGCACGCCTGGTGGCCACGCCATCAGCCCTTGGGTCACTGAATGAAAAGGAGGCACCGTGACCGCATCCGAGCAAACCTTCTACCGCCATACCCCCAGCCCGCTGCATGCCTTGCTGCTGGCCGGCAGCGTTCCGTTGTTTCTCGCTGCGCTACTGAGCGACATCGCCTACTTCAACAGTTACCAGATCCAGTGGAGCAACTTCGCCGCCTGGCTGATCGCCGGCGCCCTGGTATTTTGCGGGCTGGCACTGTTGTTTGCGTTGGCCAACCTGATCCGTGCCGAGCACAAGGGCGGCCGGCCGACGCTGTACTTCGTGCTGCTGCTGGTGACCTGGGTGCTGGGGCTGATCAATGCCTTCGAACATGCCAAGGACGCCTGGGCGGTAATGCCGTCCGGGCTGGTGCTGTCGGTGATCGTGAGCGTGCTCGCGACAGTGGCCGCCTGGACCGGTTTGAGCGGCCTGCGCTCGGGAGGTGCGGCATGAAGCTTGTACCTGCATTGAGCCTGTTGAGCATGGCGTTGCTGTTGACTGCGTGTGGCGGTGATGGCGAGCCGAACCAGGCCCTTGGGCCCGACCCGAAACTGCCGGCGCCACAACGTGGCCTGCTGCCGAGCATGAAAATCGCCCAGCCGGTAGCCTGGGGTGAGCAGAAGCCGACGGTACCTGAAGGCTTTACCGTCACTGCCATCGCCACCGGCCTGAAGATCCCGCGGCAGACCCTGGTGTTGCCCAATGGCGATATCCTGGTCGCCGAGGGCCGCGGTGGCAGCGCGGCCAAGCTCAAGCCCAAGGATGTCATCGCCAGCCAGATCAAGGCCAAAGGCAATACCCAGGTCAAAGGGGGCAACCGCCTGACCCTGCTGCGCGATGCCGACGGCGACGGTACCTATGAGCTGCAGACGGTGTTTGCAGAAAACCTCAATGCGCCGTACGGCCTGGCCTTTGCCGCTGGCAAGCTGTACGTGGCCAACCAGGATGCCCTGGTGCGCTTCGACTACCAGGACGGCCAGACCCGCGCCGATGGCCCGCCGACCAAGGTCACCGACCTGCCGGCCGCGATCAACCACCATTGGACCAAGGCGCTGACCATCAGCCCGGATGGTCGCTACCTGTACGTGGGCATCGGCTCCAACAGCAACATCACCGAACGCGGGCTGGAGGTGGAGATCGACCGGGCCATGGTTTGGCAGGTCGATGCTGCAACCGGCGCGCACCGGCCCTATGCCACGGGCCTGCGCAACCCGACGGCGCTGGCCATCCAGCCGCAGAGCGGGCAGCTGTGGGCGGTGGTCAACGAGCGCGATGAGCTGGGCCCCGACCTGGTGCCGGACTACCTGACCTCGGTGCGTGACGGTGGTTTCTACGGCTGGCCTTACAGTTACTGGGGGCAGAACGTGGATCAGCGGGTACGGCCGCAGAACCCGGACAAGGTAGCGGCGGCGATCAAGCCGGATTACAGCCTCGGTTCGCACGTGGCGGCATTGGGCGTGGCCTTCTCCATCCCGGCCATGGGTGAGCGCTTCGCCGACGGTGTCTTCGTCGGTGAACATGGCAGCTGGAACCGGCCCAATCCGGTCGGCTACAAGGTCATCTTCGTGCCGTTCGGCAATGGCAAGCCGGCAGGTGAGCCGATCGACTTCGCCACCGGCTTCCGCGGTGAGGATGGCAAGACCCGCGGGCGGCCGGTGGGGGTGACGGTGGACCCGCGTGGTGCATTGATCATCGCCGATGACCTGGCCAATACGGTCTGGCGGGTAAAGCGCAACCGCTGATGGCATGGGGGGATGCGCCCGTGCTGGAGCGGCCTCGTGTCGCGAAAGGGGCGCGCAGCGGCCCCGTATTGCAGCTTCGCCGCGATGATCACTGGGGCCGCTTTGCGGCCCTTTCGCGACACGAGGCCGCTCCTACAAGGGGCGCGGGCCGCCTGCCCGGCGATCAGAAGCGGTAGTTGAAGCTGGCTTCCAGTGTACGCGGTGCACCTGGAGTGATCAGGTCCACCGAGCCGTGCGCAGAGGCATAGTAGTCGCGGTCGAACACGTTCTTCAGGCGCAGCGCGGCGTCCCACTGCGGCACGCTGTACAGCAGCGCGGCGTCGAAGGTGGTGTAGCCCGGCATCACTACCACGTTATCGAGTGCGGTGTAGCGCTCGTCGACGTAATTGGCACCGGCGGCCACGCGCCACTGCGGGGTCAAGGTACGCACCAGCCAGACGTTGGCGCTGTTACGCGGCGTCAGGGTAGGGGTCTGGCCTTCGTTGGCCACGCCATTGGTCTTGCTGTTGGATTTGCTGATTTCGGCGTCCAGATAGGCATAGCCGGCATAGATCTGCCACTTGTCACTCAGCTGGCCGCTGACGGTGGCTTCGAAGCCGTCGGTGCGCTGTTCGCCTGCCAGCACGGTGAGGTTGGGGTTGGCCGGGTCGGCGGTCTTCATGTTGGTGCGCTCGAGGCGGAACAGCGCTGCTGTCAACGACAGGCGGCTGTCGAGCAGGTCCCACTTGGCGCCGATTTCGTAGTTGGTGGTTTGTTCCGGCTCAAGGTGCTGGTTGCTCGGGCTGACCGCGAACACCTCGCCCGAGGGCTGGTAGCTGCGGCTGACCGAAACATAGTAGGACTGGATGGCATCCGGCTGGTAGACCAGGCCAGCGCGCGGGCTCCAGGTCTTGTCGGTGCGGTCGAGGTCGACATTCTGCGCGCGGTCGTCGTCGTATTCCTGGCCAAAGATGTCATAACGCACACCGACCAGCGCTTTCCAGTGTTCATTCAGCTCGATCAGGTCCTGCACGTACAGGCCAGTGGTCTGCTGCCAGTTGGTGCCCTTCGACGACAGGTTGGCGGCGTGTTCCGGCACCGCTACCAGGGCGTCTCGGTACACCGGCACCTGGGCCACGTTGTTCTGGCTCAGCACCCGCTGGTGCTTGTCCTGGAAGCCCACCTCCACGCCATACAGCAGGTTGTGCTGCATCCCGGCCAGCTGCGCCTGTTGCTTGAGCTCGGTCTGGTTGAACAGGCCGTACTCGTCGCGGGCGACATTGCCGCGGTTGAGCTTGACCAGCAGCTCGCCATCGGGCGCAGTGACGAAGCGCTTCGGGCTGCTGTCGGCGAGGGTGTTGTTGCGGTCCAGGTCGTAGCGGTAGTAACGGCTGGTGTTGGTCAGGGTAAAGTCGTCGTTGATGCGGTAATCAAGGCTTGCGGTCAGCGAGAACACTTCACTGCGCGCATAGTCCTGGTCGGCATCGCCGGAACCGAAGCGCTTGTCACGGTGCACATCCACCGGGCGGTTGCCCAGGGCCGGGATGCCGAAGTCGATCAGGCGCTTGTCGTACAGGTAGGTGGCGCCCAGGTTCAGTTCCAGGTCGTCGGAAAGGCGGAAATACGCCGATGGCGCGATGGCCTTGCGGTCGATGTAGCCATCGTCACGGAAGGTGTCGCTGTCTTCGAAGGCACCGGTCACGCGGTAGGCCTGGTTGCCCTGCGGGTCGGCCCAGCCACTGTCGAACTGGGTGCGGCGCTTGCCTTCGCTGTCGAAGCTCATGCCCACTTCGCGCTTGGGTGTGAAGCTGGGTTTCTTGCTGATGCTGTTGATCAGGCCACCCGAAGATCCACGGCCATACAGTACGGCGGCAGGGCCCTTGATTACCTCCACCCGCTCGATGTTGGACAGGTCGCGGAAGTACAGCGCATCGTCGCGCACACCGTCGATGTACATGTCGCCAATGGCGCTGAAGCCACGGATGGTCACCTGATCGCGCTGGCCATCGCCGTTGGACAGGCCGACGCCAGGCACGTTCTTCAGCACATCTTGCATCGACTGGGCGCCCTGGTCCTTGATCACGCTTTCCGGCACGACGTTGACGGTTTGCGGGATGTCGCGCAGCGGCGCGTCGATCTTCAAGGCGCTGCGGCTTTCACTGGCCTTGTAGCTCTGCTGCTCATAGGCGCTGGTGACGGCGGTGGCGGGCAGGGCGAGGGAACCCTGCGACTCAGGTTGAGCTGCATGAGCAGCAGGCATGACCAGCAGGCCGAGCATGGAAAGCGAAGCCGGCGCAACAGACTTTTTTGCCATTACAGGTGACTCGTTGTTGTATTCGAGGTTGCGAATACTAACGATTCTCAAATGTAAAGCAAGTGTAAAGAATTCGCATTTGCTATTGCGACGGCCTGCCTGGTTGCACGCGGGCTGAACCTGTCGCCAAGGGCCGGCCCGGCAAGCCAACCGGGAACGGCTATGCTTGTCAGCGCGTGAGCATCACGCGCAATCGTCCGGTCTTGATTACAGGGAAGCAGGCCTATGAATCCAATTCGCTCCATCGCTCGTGCTATCGCCCTTGCCACGCTGGCCTGCGCTGCCAGTTTCACGGTGCAGGCTGCCGGTATTCCCATCGGCAGCGAGGCGCTGGAAAGCCACGTCACCACGCAAGTCACGGCCATCGACCTGGGCAAGCGCCAGGTCACGGTGAAAGGTCCCGATGCCAAGAAGGATGTGACCTTCCAGCTCACGGAAAAGGCCAAGGCACTGCACAACCTCAAGGTGGGTGACCAGGTCGACATCTATGTCACCCGCGCGGTGGCCTATGTGTTGAATCCCGAAGTAGGCGGGGCGCCAAAGGCGACTGACGAGTCCGGTACCATCCGCGCCACGGCGGACAACCCCAACCCTGGTGGCGAGGCATTCCGTCAGGTCAAGATCACCTCGCAGATCAAGAAGATCGACCTCGATAAGCATGAAGTCAGTTTGCTGCCGCCGGAAGGCAAGCTGCAGGTGGTCAAGGTCGAGAACCCGGACCTGCAGGCACGCATGAAGAACCTCGAGGTCGGGCAGACCGTCGACGCGATCTACACCGAAGTGCTGCGCGTCGAAACCTCACGCTGATCTCAGCCGGTGCCGGCCTCGGCTGCTGCCGGGGTCAGGCTTCGGCTGGCCCGGGCCTGTATCCGCCGCGAGGCCTTGCAGGCGGGAGGGTATTGTTGAAACAGCCGTAGCACCCAGTCAGGGCGGGTCTTGCTGGCATCGTTGAGCCAGTTGGCGACCGAGTCCTGGGCATACTTCTCGGGTTCGGCCAGCAGTGGCACCAGCATCGGCTCGGCCACCTCCGGCTGTTGCTTGAGTGCGGCAATGTGTTCGCACCAGACCCCGCGGGGGCGCAGGATCTCGATGCAAAACCGCCGCACCAGCGGGTCGGCATCGCCAACATGGCGGCCGAGCAGGAGCAAAGCGGCGTCAAGGTTCTGCGCCAGGCGCGGGCGCAGGGCAATCCAGGCCCACTCGCGTACACCGAAGTGTTCATCACGAGCGAAGCGCAACTGCGCCTGCAGGGCCTCTTCCAGGGGCAGCGAGCGGGACAGGTGCGCCTGGGCAAATGCCGCCCAGCTGCGCACGGTATCGGACGGGTGGGTGCAGCATCGCTCGAACGCCTGTTGGCGCCAGGGCGCGGCAGCCTGCTCCAGCCATTGCCCCAGCGCCAGGCCAATGGCTGCGACCTTTTTCGACAGGCCCAGCGCCTGGGCCAGTTCGGCGCTGGCGGTCAACTGCTCCAGCAGTGCCTCGGGAAGCTGGCCGGCCAGGGCGTGGGCGAGGGCCGCCTGGTCTACCGCCAGGCATTCGGCCAGGTTGCGGGTGGGCAACTGGCCAAGGTCGATCAGGGTCTTGCGTTGCTCCTGCAACATGTTCCACCTCCATGTGGTCGGCCAAGGTACGACAGTACCCTCAGGCATGCATGCTACGAATAGTGCGCGTGCAGGGTTTTGATTTCCATCACTTCGGCGGGTTGTACGATCATGGCCGTCATCGACACGCTGAAGGAGAGCGGCCATGTTCAGTAAATCCATGCTCCTGCTGGCACTGCCGGTGGTGATGGCGTTGCTTGCCGGTGCCGTGTTGCCGTTTCAGGCTGCAGGCAACGCCGCCGTTGGACGCGCACTGGGGCACTGGTTGTGGGCGGCGTTCACTTCGTTGACAGTGAGCTCGCTGGTGGTAATTGCTGCATTGCTATTGCTCAGGGTGCCGGCACCGGACCTGGGCAAGGCCCTGCAGGGGCCGTGGTGGCTGTGGATCGGAGGGGTACTGGGGGCCCTCTACGTGGCCGCAGCGGCAGCGCTGACGCCCAGGCTTGGCGCTGCGGGGTTTCTGGTGTTGGTGGTGGCTGGGCAAATCATCACGGCAGTGCTGGTCGACCATTTCGCCGTGATGGGCCTGGGCGGCAAGCCACTCAACCTGGCCAGGCTGGCAGGCCTGGTGCTGATCCTGGTGGGGGTGCTGCTGGTGCAAGGCAATTGGGCGGCGGGTTCACTGCCCGGCACCGCTGTGATCACGAAGCCGCCGCAGGGCTGATCAGTGCTCCGGCTGGCTGCAGGCCCGCACGGTCTCGCGCAGCCAGCGGTGTCCCGGGTCGCTGTCCTTGCGAATATGCCAAGCCTGCTGGTAATCGAACGGGGCGATAGTCAAAGGAAGCTCGAACTGACGCAGCGTCGGGTGCTGCTGCAGGGGCCCTGCCGCCCGCCGCGCTACGGTAAGGATCAAGTCGGTGCCCGGCAGCACTTCGATGGCCGCGCTCCAGTGGGGCAATGCCAGGGCAATGCGACGGCGCAGCCCTAGCGCGGCAAGCGCACGCTCGATCTCATCGAAGGCATCGGGGCGCATGGCCATCAACACGTGCGGGCGGGCCAGCCAATCCTCCAGGGCCAGGCCGCCGTCGACGGGCAGTACCTGGCAATCGGCAACGCTGATGAAGTCCTCGGCAAACAGCGCCTGGGTGGTGATTTGTTCGGGTGGGTCGGGGAACAAGCCCAGGGCCAGGTCCAGTTCGCCGTCAAGCAACTGCGCCAGCATGGTTTCGCGGCTGGCCTGGCTGATGGCCAGGTCCACGCCAGGGGCGACCCGGCGCAGATGGCGGACCAGCGGCGGCAGGACAATCCGTGAAGCGTAATCCGACAGCGACAGACGGAAGCGGCGCTGGGCCTTGGCCGGTTCGAACAGCGGCGTGGCCAGCAGGCCGTTGAGGGCGTTCAAGGCGTCCTGCAGCGGGCTGGCCAGCGATTCGGCACGCGGGGTCAGGACCATGCGGCCGTTCTGGCGCACCAGCAAAGGGTCGTCGAAATGCTTGCGCAACTGCGCCAGCGCGTGGCTGACCGCAGGTTGGCTACGGTGCAGTCGCAGGGCTGCGCGCGTGACGTGCTTTTCGCTCAGCAAAGCATGCAGGGCCAAGAGCAGGTTGAGGTCGATTCTACGCAGTTCATCCATATTGTGAATGGTCTCGATCCGATACGACGGTTGCGATCAGCTGAACAAATACCCGTTGAAGCGATGCCGCTGCGTCATGTTGCCTTTTCGTACTGGTGTATCCGCAGCTGACGTGAAGGTCGAGTCCGCCAAGCCAGCGTATCCCTGCCCGCCAAGGCAACCGATACAGCGGAGGATTCTGGATTAAACTCTATGTGTTTCAATCGGTTGCGATGATCTATTGAAGTGAAACCGAAGATATCCAGGCGGCAGGTGACTGCTTGGCGGATAAGAATCTGGCGCACTTGGTGCTTGGTGCGGGCGCTGCCATCGTGGCACCCGGACGTGGCAGCAGGCACTTAGCTGATGCGGGCTACTGCGCGCCTCGACACCGCGCCTTGGGGCCTTCAGAACCTGGCTGGAAGCCCGCTTCGAGGCTGGCGCCTCCTGGCGCGCCAGACGCGGTTCTTGTAGGAGCGGCCTTGTGTCGCGATGGGCCGCAAAGCGGCCCCAAGAATCGGGGGTTTTGCCGCACATTCTCGGGGCCGCTTTGCGGCCCATCGCGACACAAGGCATCTCCTGCAAAACGTTAAGTTTATTTGCTAACTTATTGATAAAACAGACTAACGTCGTGCTACAGCATGCTGCACACACTGCTCGTAGTAAGTCTGCCTGATCGCCGCCGGCTTGAGCCGCGAGCGGCTGTTGTAGGTCTGCTCGGTAATCCCGAAGGCGGTCATGCGCATCCACGGTTGGGCGAACTTGCGTACCTGCAGTTTCTTGCGAGTGGCATACAGCGTTACCCCGGAAAGCTTGGCCTGCTGGGCCTCGGCGGCGATCTGCGCGCCCCAGTCGCAAGTGTGGCGATCGTTCTGGCTCAATGCCCGTGCCTGGGCGCCGAAAGCGAGCGTAGCCAGCAGGCAGCCGGCCATCGTTGCTAGAATTACGCGCATGTTGCTGTCCTAAACGTCTGACGGAACAGGGAGTTTGCCTTCGCTGCAGGACGCCGGGGGCCAGCAATTTGCCGTCAGTGACAAACGCCGTGTCGCCACCGGTGGCGAGGTCGAGAAATACCGCACCGTATGTATGTGATCGTACAACTGCTTGCGCTATGATGACGGCTGTCTTTCTAGGTGAAATACAGCGTAATGACAGAGCAGCAGGTACAGCCAAGGACCCGGCGCAAGCCGCGCAGCCTGGCGCAGGAACTGGTCACGGTGCTGACCGAGCGGATTCGCAGCGGCCAGCTCAAGCGTGGCGACAAGTTGCCGACCGAATCGCAGATCATGGCCGAAGAGGGCGTCAGCCGCACCGTAGTGCGGGAGGCAATCTCGCGGCTGCAGGCCGCCGGGCAGGTCGAGACCCGTCACGGTATCGGCACCTTTGTCCTGGATGCGCCAGCCACCGGTGGCTTCCGCATCGACCCGGCGACTGTCGTCACATTGCGCGAAGTGCTGGCGGTGCTGGAGTTGCGCATTGCCCTGGAGATCGAGTCGGCAGGCCTGGCAGCACAGCGCCGCAGCGATGAACAGCTGGCCGGCATGCGTGCGGCACTGGATGAAATCAACGAAGGGGCAGCCCACGCCAGTGATGCGGTGTCTGCCGACTTCCAGTTTCACCTGCGCATCGCCCAGGCCAGCGGCAACCACTACTTTGCCGACATCATCAACCACCTGGGCACCAGCATCATTCCGCGTACCCGGCTGAATTCGGCGCGGCTGGCGCATGATGACCAGGCACATTACATGAGCCGCTTGATGCATGAGCACGAGGCGATCTACGAAGCCATCGCCCGGGGTGACAGCGAAGGGGCCAAGATGGCCATGCGCATGCACCTGAGCAATAGCCGTGAGCGTTTGCGCCAGGCTCATGCCGAGGCCGAGGCCCAGGGGGCCTGAACCCCTGGCTGGCAGCGCCGGCCTGTTCGCCGGCACGCCGAAAGAAAAGCCCCGCCATGCGCGGGGCTTCGTTGTTGCGGGCAACCGGTCAGATCGGCCCTTCACGCCATTGGCCATTCACCAGCCGACGTAGCCCCAGCGGGTTGTCATCGCGCAGTGCTGCGGGCAACAGCGCCTGCGGGTAGTTCTGGTAACACACCGGGCGCAGGAAACGGTCGATCGCCAGGGTGCCGACCGAGGTGCCGCGGGCGTCCGAGGTTGCCGGGTACGGCCCGCCATGCACCATTGCCTCACAGACCTCGACACCGGTCGGGTAGCCGTTCACCAGAATCCGCCCGACCTTTTCTTCCAGCAATGGCACCAGCCAGGCAAAGGCCTCGAAGTCCTCGGGCTCGCCGATCAGCGTTGCGGTCAGTTGCCCACGCAGGCCGAGCAAGGCGCTGCGCAATTGCGCGTTGTCCTGCACTTCGACGGCCACGGTGGCAGGGCCGAACACTTCTTCCTGCAGCAACGGGTCGGATTCGATCAGCAAGCGGGCATCGGCCCTGAACAGCTGCGCACGGGCCTGGCTGCCTGCCTGAGCCTGGCCGGCCAGGTGCTGGATACCGGCGTGGGCCTGCAAATGCTCCAGGCCAGCAACGTAGCTGCGCAAGCCTGCGGCGTTGAGCATGGTCTGGCCGGCTTGTTGAGCCAGGTGGTGGCCAAGCTCGGCCAGCAACTGGCTGTACTGCGGCGACTGCAGGCCGATCACCAGGCCCGGGTTGGTACAGAACTGGCCAGCGCCGAGGCAGACCGAACCCGCCAGTTCGCGGGCAATCGAATCACCACGCTTGGCCAGGGCGCCGGGCAGGATGATCACCGGGTTGATACTGGACATTTCAGCGAACACCGGGATTGGCTGTGGGCGTTCGGCGGCCATGCGGCACAGCGCGTCACCGCCTTTCAGCGAGCCGGTAAAGCCAACTGCCTGGATCGCCGGGTGCTTGACCAGCCACTCGCCGACGCCGCCACCGAAGACCATGTTGAATACCCCGTTGGGCATCCCGGTGCGGTCGGCGGCGCGCTGGATGGCGCAGGCCACCAGGTCGGCCGTGGCCATGTGGCCGCTGTGGGCCTTGAACACCACCGGGCAACCGGCAGCCAGGGCGGCGGCGGTGTCGCCCCCGGCGGTGGAGAAGGCCAGCGGGAAGTTGCTGGCGCCGAACACCGCAACCGGGCCGACGCCGATGCGCATCTGGCGCAGGTCTGCGCGTGGCAACGGCTGGCGCTCTGGCAGGGCGAGGTCGATGCGCGCCCCAAGGAAATCACCGCGGCGCAATACCTGGGCGAACAGGCGCATCTGGCCACTGGTACGGCCGCGCTCGCCGTGGATACGTGCGGCGGGCAGGGCGGTTTCGCGGCAAACGATGCTGACGAAGACGTCGTCCAGCTCATCCAGTTCGGCGGCAATGGCGTCGAGGAACTCGGCGCGCCGCGTCGGGGCCACCTGGCGGAATTCGGCAAAGGCCGCCGCGGCAGCCTTGGCAGCCTGGTCCACTTCGCCTTCGGTAGCCTGGAAGAAATTGTATGGCAGCGCCTCGCCAGTGCTGGCGTCCAGGCTCTGCAGGCGCTGTTGGCCCGCGGCGCTGCGCTGGCCGGCGATGAAGTTGTGGCCGAGGATTTCAGGCATGGGGTGCTCCTGTGGGCTTTAGGGGAAAAGTGGAACGCATTCGGGGCGCAGCCCTGTTGGAGCGGGTTTATCCCGCGAACAACCCAACGCGATGGATGGCACCGGCTGCGCCGGTGATCGCGGGTGAACCCGCTCCTACAGGGGTGGTGAACTAGCGGACGGCCGAGCAACCTCGGGGCATCAGGTAATCGGCGCCGGGTTGAACAGGGTGATGTCGTTATGCAGGCGGTGCTGCTCGGCCCAGGTCCGCTTGCGGCCGCTGGCCACGTCCAGGTAGTAGTGGAACAGCTCCCAGCCCAGCTCTTCGATGGTCGCGCCGCCGCTGGCGATGCGCCCGGCATCGATGTCGATCAGGTCGGGCCAGCGCTGGGCCAGCTCGCTGCGGGTGCAGACCTTGACCACCGGCGCCATGGCCAGGCCATAGGGGGTGCCGCGGCCAGTGGTGAACACGTGCAGGTTCATGCCAGCGGCCAGCTGCAGGGTGCCGCAGACAAAGTCGCTGGCCGGGGTGGCACAGAAGATCAGGCCTTTGCGCTTGACCCGCTCGCCCGGGCCAAGCACGCCCTGGATGGCACCGCTGCCGGACTTGACGATCGAGCCCAGGGCCTTCTCGACGATGTTCGACAGGCCGCCTTTCTTGTTGCCTGGTGTGGTGTTGGCGCTGCGGTCGGCGGCGCCCTGTTGCAGATAACGGTCGTACCAGTCCATCTCGCGGACCAGCGCATCGGCAACTTCCTGGTCTTGCGCGCGCGAAGTCAGCATGTAGATCGCATCGCGCACTTCGGTCACCTCCGAGAACAGCACGGTGGCACCGGCGCGAACCAGCAGGTCGGCAGCGTAGCCCAGCGCCGGGTTGGCGGTAATGCCGGAAAAGGCATCGCTGCCCCCGCACTGCATGCCCAGGATCAGTTCGCTGGCCGGTACGCTTTCGCGGCGGCGCTGGTCGAGTTTCTTCAGGCGGGTTTCGGCCAGCTGCATGATCTGTTCGATCATCTCTGCAAAGCCCAGGCTGGCGTCCTGCAGGCGGTACAGCCAGGGCTCGCTGAGGTCGACCGAGGGGTCGTCGGCGTGCATCACCTGGTCGGCCTGCAGCTTTTCGCAACCCAGGCTGATGACCAGGGCCTCGCCGCCAAGGTTGGGGTTGCGCGCCAGGTTGCGCACGGTGCGGATCGGGATGTAGGCATCGCGCGCGTTGATCGCCACGCCGCAGCCGTAGCTGTGGGTGATGGCGACCACATCATCGACGTTCGGGTAGCTGGGCAGCAGCTCGCTGCGAATGCGCTTGACGGCGTGCTCCAGTACCCCGGCCACGCACTGCACGGTGGTGGTGATGCCCAGAATGTTGCGAGTGCCGACGCTGCCGTCGGCATTGCGGTAGCCTTGGAAGCTGAAGCCTTCGAGCGGCGGCAGCGGCTGCGGCACAGCATCGCAGCGGGGCAGGCTGTCCAGCGCCGGGGCCGCCGGCATGGCCAGCTGGCTCTCCTGTACCCAGCTGCCCTGGCGCAGGTCCTCCAGTGCGTAGCCGATGATCTGCCCATAGCGGCGCACGGGCTCGCCCTTGGCAATGGCCACGGTGGCCACCTTGTGGCTTTGTGGCACGCCTTCGACCAGGGTCAGGCCATCGGCGAAGCGGGCACCTTCGCCCAGGCCGCCGGCATTGACCACCACCACGACGTTGTCGTCATCGTGCAGGCGGACGTAGCGGGGCGAGTCGGAATGTTCGATCAACTGCATGTTCGGGCCCTACTTGTCAGGTTCTCAGGCGTTTGTCCATCCGCCTGCGCCGGGGGGCCGGCACAGGCGTGCTCAGTCAGTGCTGCGAGCTGGCCAGTTCGCCGCTGGCGACTGGCCCGGCGTCAGGCTTTGGCGGTTCGCGCAGCTCGATGCGCTTGATCGGGCCGACGATGACCAGGTAGCTGAATACCGCCACCAGGGCATTGGCGCCCACATACACCAGTGCCCACTTGAACGAGCCGGTGGCGCTGATGATGTAGCCGATGACGATCGGGGTGGTGATCGAGGCGATGTTGCCGAAGGTATTGAACAGGCCGCCTGAAAGCCCGGCGATCTGCTTGGGCGACGTGTCGGCGACTACCGCCCAGCCCAGTGCGCCGATGCCTTTGCCGAAGAACGCCAGGGTCATGAAGCCGACCACCATCCATTCGCTGTCGACGTAGTTGCAGAACACCATGCTGGTCGACAGCAGCAGCCCGCAGACGATCGGCAGCTTGCGCGAGAAGGTCAGCGAGTTGCCGCGGCGCAGCAGCCAGTCGGAAATCACCCCGCCGAGCACGCCGCCGATGAAACCGCAGATTGCCGGCAACGAGGCGATGAAGCCGGCCTTGAGGATGGTCATGCCGCGCTCCTGTACCAGGTACACCGGGAACCAGGTAAGGAAGAAGTAGGTGATGGCGTTGATGCAGTATTGGCCCAGGTACACCCCCAGCAGCATGCGGCTGGTCAGCAGTTGCCTGATGTAGCCCCATTTCGGGCCGTCGCTGCCGCGTTTCTGGTCCATGTCCACCAGACCGCCATTTCGCTCTATGTGCTCGAGTTCGGCCGGGCTGATGCGCGGGTGCTGGCGCGGGTTGTAGATGGTCTTCAGCCAGACCATGGAGAACACGATGCCCAGTACGCCCATGACGATGAACACGTGCTCCCAGCCGAAGCGGAACACGATCCAGCCCATCAGCGGAGCGAACAGGGCAGTGGCAAAGTATTGCGCCGAGTTGAAGATGGCCGAGGCGGTGCCGCGTTCCTGGGTCGGGAACCAGGCGGCGACGATGCGGGCATTCCCCGGGAACGACGGGGCTTCGGCAAAACCGACCAGGAAGCGCAGGGTGAACAGCGTGACCACCGCCCAGGCCACCGGCAGGCCACCGACAAAGCCCTGCAGCAAGGTGAACAACGACCAGGTGAAGATGCTGAAGGCGTAGACGTTCTTGGAACCGAAGCGATCGAGCAGCCAGCCGCCGGGAATCTGCCCGGCCACATAGGCCCAGCCGAAGGCGGAGAAGATATAACCCAGGGTGACGGCATCGATGCCGAGGTCTTTCTGCAGGCTGGAACCTGCGATGGCAATGGTGGCGCGGTCGGCATAGTTGATCGTGGTCACCAGAAACAGCATGAACAGGATCAGGTAGCGCACATGCGTCTTTTTGCTCGCTTGCATGCTGGCAATACTCCCACTAGTTATTTTTGTGCGGGCTCATCAAGGATAACCGGAGTGGCTGGCCACTCCGGGCGCGGCGTCGGGCAGGCCGCGGGCAGTGCCTACTGCGGGCCCATCTTGTCCATCAGCGCAGCGAGCTGCTGGTACTCGTCGGCAGTCAGGTCGGTCAGCGGGGTACGCACCGGGCCTGCATCGTAACCGGCAATCCTGGCACCGGCCTTGACGATACTGACGGCGTAACCGGCCTTGCGGTTGCGGATGTCCAGGTAGGGCAGGAAGAAGTCGTCGATCAGCTTGGCCACGGTGGCCTGGTCGTCACGGGCAATGGCGTTGTAGAAGGCCATGGCGGTCTTCGGCACGAAGTTGAACACGGCGGAGGAGTACACCGGCACGCCCAAGGCCTTGTAGGCAGCCGCATAGACCTCGGCGGTCGGCAGGCCACCCAGGTAGCTGAAGCGCTCGCCCAGGCGGCGACGGATCGACACCATCAGCTCGATGTCGCCCAGGCCGTCCTTGTAGCCAATCAGGTTCGGGCAGCGTTCGGCGAGCTTTTCCAGCAGGTCGGCGTTCAGCCGGCAGACGTTGCGGTTGTACACCACGACGCCGATGTTCACCGCTTTGCACACTGCCTCGACGTGGGCGGCAACGCCTTCCTGGCTGGCTTCGGTCAGGTAGTGCGGCAACAGCAACAGGCCCTTGGCACCCAGCCGCTCGGCTTCCTGGGCGTACTCGATGGCCTGGCGGGTGGCACCACCAACGCCGGCGAGAATCGGTACCGAGGTGGCGCAGGTGTCGACTGCGGTCTTGATCACCTGGCTGTACTCGCTGGCGGCCAGGGAGAAGAACTCACCGGTGCCGCCGGCGGCGAACAGGGCGCTGGCGCCGTAGGGAGCGAGCCATTCCAGGCGCTTCACGTAGCCCGCCGGGTTGAAGTCGCCCTGGGCATTGAAGTCGGTGACCGGGAAGGACAGCAGGCCGTGGGAGAGGATGGATTTCAGTTCTTGTGGGGTCATTGTTGTAGGCATCCTGTGGCGCTTGGGGGTGAAGGGTGTTGTTCTGCGCTGGAGGTAAGTTATCGTACAACTAGTGCGATGACTAGTGCCTTTTGGGAATTTTTTGTGGGGATGGCAGGGGGATGCCAGGGCGGATTGGTTTTAGATGTGTGTGGTTGCGGAAATCGAGCGCCGCCCGCGCGGCGTATCGCGGATGAAATCCGCTCCTACATTTGTTGCAACGTGGCCATGCCTGACAGGCCATGGTTGTCAGCCGGTATGCAAGGCTCAAGTCATGCGCCAAGGCTGGCAACCATGGCGTAACAGGTTCGGCACGTTGCAACAAATGTAGGAGCGGATTTCATCCGCGATGCGCCGCGCGGGCGGCGCTCGATCTCACAGGCGCAGAAAATCCAACGACAACCACTCGGCAGTCATCATATCTCTTAAAAGAAAAAAAGATCGCGGAGACAGGCACAAGCCCGCCGCCCGCTTCCACGGGAAGTGTTCTGGGACCAGCAGAGGGTGACCGGGGAAACGGGGGCGACCTTGCGCCGCCCCGCGATCAAAGCGCAGTGAAACGAAGGTCAGGCAGCCTGCTGGCGCTTGATCTGCGCCTTGCGTACCTGGGCCCGGCAAGCATCGCCGAAGGCCTGGAAGATCTTGATCGAGTCCGGGTTGCTCGCCGCTTGCCACTCTGGGTGCCACTGCACGGCGAACAGGAACGGCGAGAGGCTCGGGGCGTGAATCGCCTCGACCAGGCCGTCTTCGGCGTGGGCGATGGCCTCGATGCCGGCGCCGAGCTTGCGCAGGCCCTGGCCATGCAGCGAGTTGACGCGAATTTCGTCGGTACCCAAGGTGTCACGCAGCCAGCTGCCAGGCTCGATCTTCACACCGTGCACCTGGGCGTATTGCACCTCGACCGGGTCTTCCGGGTTTTCCCGATGGTCGTTGAAGCCAGGCTCGGCGTAGACCTTCTGGTAGATGTCGCCACCCAGGGCCACGTTGATTTCCTGCATGCCCCGGCAGATGCCGAAGATCGGCAGGCCGCGCTTGATCGCTGCCTTTACCAGGGGGATGTCGAACAGGTCGCGGTGCTTGTCCTGGCCTTTGCCGGGGGTCTGGTTTTCCTGGCCGTACAGGGCCGGGTCGATGTTGCTGCCAGCGCCGGTCAGGTACACGCCGTCGGCCATGTCCAGGTAGGTTTCGAGGTCATCGATGCCGCAGCAGGTGGGGACCAGTACCGGTACGCAATCGGCGAATTCGACCAGCGGAGTGATGTATTTGTGGGTCATGACCTGGTAGTCATGGCCTTTGCGCTCTTGGCTGCCCATGGTCATCAGGACGACGGGTTTGCGCAGGGAAGGTTGCTTGTTGCCAATGTTGCTGTTGGACATATGTCACCTTGGGACAGGTTCGGCCTGTCGTTGTTGTGCAGGTGCACGGCGCGTGGCCTTGGGTGCAGCCTGTAGCCCCGAGCACTGCCGGCTCGTCAGAGGCGACGATTCCGGTCGGGGCTTGTAGATAGCTTGCCAGAGCCGTTCGATATGTCAAACGACGGAACAGGGCTTGATGCCAGGGAATGCGCCGGTTTTTGGGGGCTGAAACCGATGCGGGCCTGTGCCGGCGTGGGTTTGGCGGGGGTTAAGGTCAATAATATTTAACGATGCAGTCGGGTCTTTGCAGCGGTGCAATGAAGGCCCTGTAGAGTCGCTCACGCCGTCGCTGACGCGGAACCTGTGTAGGAGCGGCCTTGTGTCGCGAAAGGGCTGCATGGCAGCCCCAGAATTCTCAGCGCAGAAATACAAATTGCCGGGGCTGCGTTGCAGCCCTTTCGCGACACAAGGCCGCTCCTACACAGGTATCGCGCCAGCTTGCATGATTTTCAATCAGTGCAGTATCTGCGCCAGGAACCCTTTGGCCCGCTCGGTACGCGGCTGGTTGAAGAACACCTGCGGCGGGCTGTCCTCGATGATCTGCCCGCCCTCGAGGAACAGCACGCGCTCGGCGACCTGCCGGGCAAAGCCCATTTCATGGGTGACGCAGAGCATGGTCATTCCGGTACCGGCCAGTTGCACCAACACGTCCAGCACCTCGGCGACCATCTCCGGGTCCAGTGCCGAGGTGGGCTCGTCGAACAGCATGATACGGGGCTTCATGCACAGCGCCCGGGCGATCGCCACCCGCTGCTGCTGGCCACCGGACAGCTGGCTGGGGTACTTGTGCGCCTGGCTTTCGATACCGACCTTGCTCAGGTACATGCGTGCGCGCTCTTCGGCATCCTTGCGCGACAACCCGCGCACGCTGGTGGGGGCCAGCAGGCAGTTGTCCAGCACGCTCATGTGCGGGAACAGGTTGAAGTGCTGGAACACCATGCCGATATCGCTGCGCACCCGCGCCGCTTCGCGGCTGCTGGCAGCCAGGTCGATGCCGTCCACCTTGATGCTGCCCTGCTGGGCCACTTCCAGGCGGTTGATGCAACGGATCAGCGTCGATTTGCCCGAGCCGGAAGGCCCGCAAAGCACGATGCGTTCGCCTTCGCGCACCTGCAGGTTGATGTCGCGCAGTACATGGAAGGCACCGTAGTGCTTGTTAAGGCCCTCGATGCGGATCAGCACCGGGCGTGGGTCGGGGTCGGGGGCAAGGCTGGCAAGGCTCAGTGGTGCGGTCATCTTTGTTGTTCTCCCGCGTGGGTTCAGTCGAAACGGGTCGCGCTATAGGGCGCGGGGTCGGTGAAGGGGCGTTCGCCGGTGACCAGTTCGGCCAGCAGGCGGCCGCTGACCGGGCCCAGGGTGAGGCCATGGTGGGCATGGCCGAAGTTGAACCACAGCCCCGGGTGGCGCGGAGCCGGGCCGATCACCGGGCGCATGTCGGGCAGGCAGGGGCGGCGGCCCAGCCATGGGCTGTCGTCCAGGCGCTCGCCCAGCGCCGGGAACAGCTTGCGGGCCAGGGCTTCGCAGCGGCCCAGCTGGATCTGGTTGCCCGGTGCGCTGCTGGCTGCGAACTCGATGCCGGTGGTCAGGCGCACGCCGCGGGCCATGGGCGCCAGCACGTAGCCGCCCTGGGTATCGCAGATGGAGTGCTCCAGCTGCGCGCCGTCACGGGTGCTGTAGTGCATGTGGTAGCCACGCTTGATCGCCAACGGGATTTCATAGCCCAGGCCGCTGAACAGATCGGCGGACTGTGGGCCGAGGCAGGCCACCACTTCATCGGCGGTGATCGGGCCGCGGCGGCTGTCGACCTGCCATTGGCCATCGAGCTGGCGCAGGCTGCGTGCATCGCCGTGCAGGAACTGCCCGCCGCGTTGCAGGAACAGGCTGGCATAGCCACGGGTGAGGGCGCCAGGGTTGTTCACGGTCTTGGGGTCGAGCCAATGGATGCCACCGACCACGGTGGCGTCCAGCTGCTGTTCGCGGGCCTGCAGCTGCCCGCATTCGAGGATTTCGAACTGCAGGCCATAGCGGCTCAGGCCTATGGCGTCGGCCTTGGCCTGCGCGAACAGCGCCGGGTCACGGAACACTTCGATCCAGCCTTTGGCCTGCACCAGGCCTTCCAGGCCGGCGGCAGCGATCAGCGCGTCGTGTTCCTCGACGCAGCGCTGTACCAGCGGCAGCATGTCGGCGGCAGCCCCGGCCAGGCGCCCAGGGGCCGACTGGCGCCAGTAACGCCATAGCCACGGGGCCGCCTTGGGCAGGTGCAGCAGGCTGTAGCGCACATCGGGCTGGCGGTTCAGGCCGTAGCGCAGCAGCGCGCCCAGTTGCCGCGGGAAGGCGTAGGGGATGACGCTGGAGCGCTCGATCAACCCGGCATTGCCGTGGCTGGTGCCGCTGCCCGGTTCGTCGCGGTCGATCAGGATCACCTGGCGCCCGCGGGCCTGCAGGTGCAGCGCGGTGCTGACGCCGACGATGCCGGCGCCGAGGACAAGGGTCTGGCAATGCATTGGAACGTATCCTTCGGTCAATTCAGGTGGCGGCCCAGGCGGGCTTCCAGGTGCTTCAACAGGCGCCGCACCAGTTCGACGATCAGCAGGTAGAGCACGGCGGCCCACAGGTAGATCTGGAAGTCGAAACTGCGCGAGAAGGCCAGCTTGGTCACGCCCATCAGGTCGTAGATGGTCACCAGCGAGGCAATCGCGCTGGCCTTGATCATCAGGATCAGTTCGTTGCCCAGCGGGCCGATGGCCACCAACAGCGACTGCGGCAGGATCACCTTGAAAAAGGTGGTCGAGCGCTTCAGGTTCAGGGCTCGCGCTGCTTCATGCTGGCCAGGAGCCACAGCCATCAGGCTGCCGCGGAAGATCTCGGCCTGGTAGGCGGCAGTGTTCAGGGTGAATGCCAGCAGGGTGCAGAACCACGCCTCGCGGAAGAACCACCACAGGCCGACGTCCTGCCAGAAGCCCTTGAGCGAGCCCAGGCCGTAATACAGCAGGAACAGCTGGGCCAGCAGCGGTGAGCCGCGGAAGAAGTACACGTAGCCTGCAGCCACGCGTTGCAGCAGCAGGCTGCGCGACATGCGCGCCAGGGCCAGCAGCAGGCCCAGCAGGGCACCCAGGCTGAAGGAAATCGCCACCAGTTTGGCGGTCACCAGCAGGCCATCGAGGAAACGCGGGCCGTAGCGCTCCAGCAGGTTGGGGTCGACCACCAACGCCAGCAGTTGTTCGAGGCTCATGCGCGTGCTCCTTGCAGGTGGCGGTTGCTGCGCCGTTCGATGAAGGCGAACACGCGTCCGGAGAGGGCGGCGAACAGCAGGTAGCCCAGGCAGGCGACGCCATAGAAGAACATCGGTTCCTTGGTCACGCTGACTGCCAGGTTGGTCTGGCGCATCAGGTCGACCAGCGAGATGGTGGAAACCAGTGAGGTGTCCTTGAGCAGCGACAGCCAGTTGTTGGACAGGCCGGGCAGGGCGATACGGGTCAGTTGCGGCAGCAGCACCTTGAAGAAGCCCGTGCGTTTGCTCAGGCCCAGCGCCGAGCACGCTTCCAGCTGGCCCTTGGGCAAGGTCTTGAAGGCGGCCAGCCAGATTTCGCTGGAAAAGGCGGCGAACACCAGGCTGAAGGCGATCATCGCGGCAAGGAAGGTGTTGATCAGGAACTCACCCGGATAACCCATGGCGGCGAGGATCTTCTGTGCCGCGATCTGGCAGCCGTAATAGATGATCAGCAGCGTCAGCAGTTCGGGGAGGCCACGGAACACGGTGGAGAAGGTGGTGGCCCAGAGCCGAGGCAGGCGCTTGCGCGAGCGTGCCGCGAGGGCGACCAGCAGGCCCAGCGGCAGGCCGACGGGCAGGCAGGCCAGGGCCAGGGACAGGGTGACCAGGGCGCCGGCCAGCAGCGCCTGGCCCCAGCCTCCGCTGGCGAAGGACAGCAAGGACAATTGATCGAGCATGACAAACCCCTAGGATGGGCAACGCGGACTCTTTGCAGGAGCGGCCTGGTGTCGCGAAAGGCTGCGCAGCAGCCCCAGGATCTATGCCGTGGCAGGGAGTGCCGGGGCCGCCTTGCGGCCCTGTCGCGACGCAAGGCCGCTCCTACAGATTGCGCAGTTTCCTGAAGATCAGTTGTAGATATCGAAAGCGAAGTACTTGCTGGCGATCTTCTGGTAGGTGCCGTTGGCCACGATCTGTTGCAGCGCAGTATTCAGGCGCTGGCGCAGGGCCTCGTCGTCCTTGCGCACGGCAATTGCGGCGTCGGCCTTGGTGTTGGCCACGTCGCCGAGGATCTTGCAGCAGTCCCCGCCGTTCTTGGTCATCCACTCCTGCAGCGGGAACTTGTCGGCGATCACGCCGTCCAGGCGGCCAGCGGCGAGGTCGGCGTTGGCTTCGTCCATGGTCGGATACAGCTTCACGTCGGCGCCTGCCTTGGCATAGACGTCTTCGGCGTAGATGGCCTGGGTCGACGACGACTGCGCGCCCACGGTATAGCCGTCGAAGTTGGTCTGGGCGTCGCTGATCTTGCTGTCCTTGGCCACGGCGACGGTCAGCGGTGTGCGGTAGTAGTGGTCGGTGAAGGCGATCTTCTTGCGCCGCTCCTCGGTGTTGATCATCGAGGCCACCACCGCGTCGTACTTGCGTGCCATCAGGGCGGGGATGATGCCTTCCCAATCCTGTGCCACCAGCGTGCATTCGACTTTCATCTGCTCGCACAGGGCGTGGGTGATGTCGACATCGAAGCCATGCAACTGGTTATTGGCGTCGACGTAATTGAAGGGCGGGTAGGCGCCCTCGGTGGCGAAGCGCAGGGTTTCGGCACTGGCGGCGCCCGACAGCAGCAGGGCGCACGCACCCACCAAGGCCATGGTCTTGTTCATCTCGCACCTCTTGCACTCTTGCTATTGTTGTTTTCCCGCCGACCACGAGGTGTAGCCGACGAATTCGTTATGTAGAGCGGCAGTTGCTTCCAAGCGTTTTTCAACATCCGGCCCGAGCTTCTTGCAGACCTCGTTGACCATCAGGTGCACCCACGACAGCATGGTCGAGGTGGATTCCCAGAACAGGTTGAATTCGGTGGGGATGCGGAACACCTCGTCGGCATTGGCATCGGCCCAGTCACAGAAGGTGTCGGTCACCAGGGTGACCGCAATGCCGGCCTCGCGCGCCTTCTGGCACAGCAGCAGGGCATGGCGGGAATAGCGGCGTGCCTCGAATACCACCAGGGCGCTGTCCTCGGCGCGGCCCAGCAACACGTCGCCGAAGTGGCCGGCGCCGAGATCGACCAGTTGCACGCCATCGCGCAGGTACTGCAGCAGATGGCTCATGCACATGGCGATGCCGCGCTCGGTCTGGAAACCGGCAATGAACACCCGCTGCTTGCTCGCCAGGCGTTGCGCGACGGTGTGCCAGGCGCTGCCCTGGCGATACTCGTGCACACGCACCAGGGCGGCGATTTCCAGCTCCAGGCTGCCAGCGTTGTCGCCGGCGTCCTGATTCTGGCGGTAATCTTGCAGGCGGTCGCCCACCAGCCACGGGCCGTCACCCAGGTCGTTCTGCAGGTCTTGCTTGAGCGCCTTGAGATGGGCATAACCCAGTGAGCGGCAGAAGCGGCCAACGCTGGATTCGCTGACGCCCAGCTTGGCAGCGATGCTGGCCGAGGTCTGGAACGGCAGTTCATGCAGGTTGGCGAGCATGTAGGTGGCGATCTTGCGGCCGGAAGCTGCGGCCCCTTCGAGGCTGTGTTCCAGGCGTTGCTTGATCATTTGGCTCATGCTGCGGCTCCAGGGGTGAGGCTTGTGGAAGAAAATGAATGTTTTCTGTCACCAAGTCAACAATTGACAGATAGCTGTCACATGCAGGAAAGTTTTTGTCGTTGCACGCTGTCGCCATTCCAAATCCAATAAAGGAGCTTCAGATGTCCGCACCTTCCACCAGCACTGTCGTGCGCGTGCCTTTCACCGAGCTCCAGGCCTTGTTGCAGGCTATTTTCCAGCGCCATGGCTGCAGCGATGGCGTGGCCCGTGTATTGGCTCACAATTGCGCCAGCGCCCAGCGCGATGGTGCCCACAGCCATGGGGTGTTCCGCATGCCTGGCTATGTCTCGACGCTGGCCAGTGGCTGGGTCGACGGCCAGGCCACGCCGCAGGTCAGCGACGTGGCGGCTGGCTATGTGCGTGTCGATGCCGCAGGCGGCTTTGCCCAGCCGGCACTGGCGGCAGCCCGTGGCCTACTGGTGGCCAAGGCGCGCAACGCTGGCATCGCGGTACTGGCGATTCACAACTCGCACCACTTCGCCGCGCTGTGGCCAGACGTGGAACCTTTCGCCGAGGAAGGCCTGGTGGCCCTGAGCGTGGTCAACAGCATGACCTGCGTGGTGCCGCATGGTGCGCGCAAGCCGCTGTTTGGCACCAACCCCATCGCCTTTGCCGCGCCCTGTGCCGAACACGACCCGATCGTCTTCGACATGGCCACCAGTGCCATGGCCCACGGTGACGTGCAGATTGCCGCGCGCGCCGGCCAGCAGCTGCCTGAAGGCATGGGCGTGGATGCCAATGGCGAGCCGACCACCGACCCCAAGGCAATCCTGGAAGGTGGCGCCTTGCTGCCGTTTGGCGGGCACAAGGGCTCGGCGCTGTCGATGATGGTCGAGTTGCTGGCGGCGGCGCTGACCGGCGGGCACTTTTCGTGGGAGTTCGACTGGTCGGGGCATCCGGGCGCGAAAACCCCCTGGACCGGGCAGCTGATCATCGTCATCGACCCGAGCAAGGCCGAGGGCGAGCGCTTTGCCCAGCGCAGCCGCGAACTGGTGGAGCAGATGCAGGCGGCAGGGCTGACCCGTATGCCCGGTGAACGGCGCTACCGCGAGCGCGAAGCGGCCGAGGAGGAGGGGGTGGCGCTGACCGAACAAGAGTTGCAGGGCTTGAAAGCGCTGCTTGGCTGACCCGGCCTCTTCGCGGGCACGCCCGCTCCCACAGGGATATCACCGTCCTCGCAGTACCGGTGGGGGCGGGCTTGCCCGCGAAGAATTCGCCACTGCCCCGAGCCATGCATCGTTGCATGGACAACCTTGCACAATAGTTGATGTTCCTGACCGTGCACTCCGGGTATGCTCAGGGCTGACTTTTCGTACTGTCCTGATCCAAGGAGCTGCACGCTGTGTTCAAACATGTCGATGCCTATGCCGGCGACCCGATCCTCTCGCTGATGGAAACCTTCAAGGCCGACCCGCGCGCCGACAAGGTCAACCTGAGTATCGGCCTGTACTACGATGAGGCCGGCGTGGTGCCGCAACTGGCGGCTGTGGATGCGGTGGAAAAACGCATCGCCGGCCAGGACCATGAAGCTTCGCTGTACCTGCCGATGGAAGGCCTGGCCAGCTACCGCCAGGCCATCCAGGCGCTGCTGTTCGGGGCCGATCACCCGGCCGTGACCTCTGGCCGGGTGGCCACCGTGCAGACCGTGGGCGGTTCCGGTGCGCTGAAAGTCGGTGCCGACTTCCTCAAGCGCTACTTCCCGCAATCCGAAGTCTGGGTCAGCAACCCGACCTGGGACAACCACCGCGCCATCTTCGAAGGCGCCGGTTTCAAAGTGCACACCTACCCGTACTTCGACCAGGCCAGCCGTGGCGTGGACTTCGACGGCATGCTGGCCACCTTGCAAACCCTGCCGGCCAACAGCGTGGTGCTGCTGCACCCGTGCTGCCACAACCCGACCGGGGCCGACCTGGACCAGCAGCAGTGGCAGCAAGTGGTCGAAGTGGTCAAGGCGCGCCAGCTGATCCCGTTCCTCGACATCGCCTACCAGGGCTTCGCCGAAGGCCTGGTGGAAGATGCCTATGCCATCCGCGAAATGGCCCGCGCCGGCGTGCCGTGCCTGGTCAGCAACTCGTTCTCGAAAATTTTCTCGCTGTATGGCGAGCGCGTCGGTGGCCTGTCGGTGGTGTGTGACGACGAGGCTACCGCCCAGAGCGTGCTCGGCCAGCTCAAGGCCACCGTGCGCCGCAACTACTCCAGCCCGCCCAACTTCGGTGCCCAGCTGGTCGCTGGCGTGCTCGGCGATGCCGGCCTGAATGCCCAGTGGGCGGCGGAAGTCGAAGTGATGCGCAAGCGCATCCTCGACATGCGCCAGGCGCTGGTCGATGCCCTGGCGGTGCTGCTGCCAGGCCAGGACTTCCAGTTCTTCCTGCGTCAGCGCGGCATGTTCAGCTACACCGGCTTCAGCGTCGAGCAGGTACGCCGCCTGCGTGACGAGTTCGGGGTGTACCTGATCGACAGCGGCCGCGTGTGCATGTCCGGCCTGCGCCCGGCCAACCTGCAACGGGTTGCCGAAGCCTTCGCTGCGGTCCAGAAGTAAACCTTCTCCCAGGACGACGCGCCCTTGTAGGAGCGGCCTCGTGTCGCGATAGGGGCGCACAGCGCCCCGCATTTTGCAGCTTCGCCGCAAATATTGCCGGGGCCGCGTCGCGGCCCATCGCGACGCAAGGCCGCTCCTGCACAATCCCCTCCAGCCTGTAGGCACAACCCGCTTGTAAAGACAAGTGCAACCGTCCCTCGGATAGGGCTTCGCAAGTGCAACCTTTCCGTGCACAATCGCGCCCCTCTTTCCCGGTTGAGTTGGGCGGAACGTCTAGTCCGCCATTCTCAGCCTGTTGCAGTCTTGCGAGTGGAGCTTCACCCGGAATGAATGAGCAGGCCCCGAGCGTTGAACAGCGCTTTGCAGAATCGACCCCCGCCACCCTCGGCAGCTGGTCGCGTCACGACACCACCTGGATGCTGGGCCTGTTCGGCACAGCCATCGGCGCCGGAACCCTGTTCCTGCCGATCAACGCGGGCCTCGGCGGCTTCTGGCCGCTGCTGATCCTGGCCGCGCTGGCCTTCCCGATGACCTATTTTGCCCACCGCGGGCTGACCCGCTTCGTCCTCTCGGGGCGCGCGGGTGGCGACATCACCGAGGTGGTCAAGGAGCACTTCGGCGCCTCCGCCGGCGGCGCGATCACCGTGCTGTACTTCTTCGCGATCTTCCCGATCCTGCTTATCTATAGCGTGGCGCTGACCAACACCGTGGCCAGCTTCATGGAGCACCAGCTGCACCTGGAGCCGCCGCCGCGGGCCATCCTGTCGTTCGTGCTGATCCTCGGCCTGCTGGCCATCGTGCGTTGCGGCGAGCAGGCCACGGTGAAGGTCATGAGCCTGCTGGTCTACCCGTTCATCGTCGCCCTGGGGCTGCTGGGCCTGTACCTGGTCCCGCACTGGACCGGTGGCATCCTCGATGGCGCCCACCAGGTACCGCCGGCATCGGCGTTCCTGCATACCGTGTGGCTGGCGATCCCGGTGATGGTGTTCTCGTTCAACCACTCGCCGATCATCTCGGCCTTTGCCGTTGACCAGAAACGCCGCTACGGTGAGCACGCCGATGAGCGCAGCGGCCAGATCCTGCGGCGCGCACACCTGTTGATGGTGCTGATGGTGCTGTTCTTCGTGTTCAGCTGCGTGCTCACCCTGAACAGCGCCCAGCTGGCCGAGGCCAAGGCACAGAACCTGTCGATCCTGTCGTACCTGGCCAACCACTTCAGCAACCCGACCATCGCCTTCGCCGCGCCGCTGATTGCCTTCGTGGCCATCGCCAAGTCGTTCCTCGGCCACTACATCGGTGCCAGCGAAGGCCTCAAGGGCATCATCAGCAAGACTGGCGCGCGCCCGGGGGCCAAGGCCCTGGACCGTGTGGTAGCCGCGCTGATGCTGGTGGTGTGCTGGATCGTGGCCACCCTCAACCCGAGCATCCTCGGCATGATCGAGTCGCTGGGCGGCCCGATCATCGCGGTGCTGCTGTTCCTGATGCCGATGTATGCCATCCGCCGGGTACCGTCGATGCGCAAGTACAGCGGTGCGGCGTCCAACCTGTTCGTCGTGGTGGTCGGCCTGGTTGCGCTGACCTCGGTGGTGTACGGCCTGGTGAGCTGATGCACTGCAGGCGATGAAGCATGCCCGGGGCGTTTGTCGCTACCCGGGCATTTTTTTGTCCACAAGTTTTGTCAGGCAATAGAACAATTTCACCTGCCCCATAGGCACCCGACCGCCTTCATGCTTAACTCAGTGTCCTTTTCAAACCCCCGCATAAGGAATTCGTCATGGCTCAAGTGACTCTCAAAGGCAACCCGGTTCAGGTCAACGGCAACCTGCCACAGGCCGGCGCCCAGGCTCCGGCCTTCTCCCTGGTCGGTGAAGGCCTGGCCGACAAGTCGCTGCAGGACTACGCCGGCAAGCGCAAGGTGCTGAACATTTTCCCTAGCGTCGATACCCCGACCTGCGCCACTTCCGTGCGCAAGTTCAACGCCCAGGCCAACAAACTGGACAACACCGTGGTGCTGTGCATTTCCGCCGACCTGCCGTTCGCCCAGGCCCGCTTCTGTGGCGCCGAGGGCCTGGACAACGTGAAGAACCTGTCGACCCTGCGTGGCCGCGAGTTCCTCGACAACTACGGCGTTGCCATCGCCGACGGCCCGCTGGCCGGCCTGGCTGCCCGCGCCGTGGTGGTGCTGGACGAGAACGACAAGGTGCTGCACAGCGAGCTGGTTGGCGAAATCGCCGACGAGCCGAACTACGATGCGGCGCTGGCTGTACTGAAGTAATTTCAATCTGGGGGCGGTACAGGCAACGGAACTTTCCAGCCCGCCACCGCTCCAGGTAACACCCTGTAAACGGCCCGGAACGCGTTCCGGGCCGTTTTCATTTAAAGTTCAGGGTTTTGGCAACGTCAGGCAAAGGTAAACCTCTGGTAAAGGCCCTTTGCTAAAGCGATGCCAGTGCTTATCGTTTCATCCTCCCCAAGTCGTCATTCCGAACAAGGTTCGTTCAACCCATGCAAGCGTCCAATTCCCGTTCCCCCCGTCGCTGGCTCGTCGGCCTGCTGATCCTGCTGCTGGTGGCTGCCCTGGCCTGGTGGCTGTGGCCGGCAGCGACGCCTGCGCACAAGGACAGCAGTGGCGGGCGCGCCGGCAAGGGCACGGGCATGGGCATGATGGGCGGCCGCCCGGGCTTCGGCGGCTCCAGCGACCCGGTACCGGTGCGTGTCGAGCCGGTGCGGGTGGGCGATTTCCCGCTGTACTACAAGGCCCTGGGCACGGTTACCGCGACCAATACGGTGAACGTGCGCAGCCGCGTGGCCGGCGAGCTGGTGAAGATCCACTTCAAGGAAGGCCAGCAGGTCAAGGCCGGCGACCTGCTCGCCGAGATCGACCCGCGCCCCTACCGCATCGCCCTGCAACAGGCCGAAGGCACCCTGGCGCAGAACCAGGCGCAGCTGAAGAACGCCCAGGTTGATCTGGCCCGCTATAAAGGCCTGTACGCCGAGGACAGTATCGCCAAGCAGACCCTCGACACTGCCGAAGCGCAGGTGGCGCAGTTCCAGGGGCTGGTCAAGACCAACCAGGCGCAGGTCAACGACGCCCGCCTGAACCTCGAGTTCACCCAGATCCGTGCGCCGATCAACGGCCGCGTTGGCCTGCGCCAGCTCGACCTGGGCAACCTGGTGGCGGCCAACGACACCACCGCGCTGGTGGTGATCACCCAGACCGAACCGATCAGCGTCGCCTTCACCCTGCCGGAAACCGAGCTGAGCACGGTGCTGGAGCGCTACCGCAGCGGCGCCAGCCTGCCGGTCGAGGCCTGGGACCGCAGCGACAGCAAACTGCAGTCCACCGGCGTGCTGGGCAGCATCGACAACCAGATCGACACCACCACTGGCACCCTCAAGTTCAAGGGCCGCTTCGAGAACAAGGACCTGGCCCTGTTCCCCAACCAGTTCGTCAACGTGCGCCTGCTCGCCGACACCCTCAAGCAGGTGACCTTGGCCCCGGCGGCAGCCATCCAGTTCGGCAACGATGGCACCTTCGCCTACGTGGTCAACGAGCAGAGCACGGTGAACGTGCGCAAGCTCAAGGTGGGGGCCAGCGACGGCGAGCACAGCGTCATCCTCGAAGGCCTCAAGGCCGGTGAGCGCCTGGTGCTGGAAGGCACCGACCGGCTGCGCGAAGGCACCAAGGTGGAAGTGGTCGAAGACAGCTCGCAAGTGCCGACCAGCCCCGGCCAGCAGCTGCAGGGGCAGGAGGCCAAGGGCTCGGCGCAGGCCGGTGAAGCCCAGCCCGGTCAGGCAGCAGGCAAGGCCGGCGCATGAACCTCTCGCGCCTGTTCATCCTGCGCCCGGTCGCCACCACGCTGAGCATGCTGGCCATCGTCCTGGCCGGCCTGATCGCCTACAAGCTGCTGCCGGTTTCCGCCTTGCCGCAGGTGGATTACCCGACCATCCGGGTCATGACCCTGTACCCCGGCGCCAGCCCGCAGGTCATGACCAGCGCCGTCACTGCACCGCTGGAGCGCCAGTTCGGGCAGATGCCGGGCCTGCAACAGATGGCCTCGACCAGCTCCGGCGGCGCCTCGGTGCTGACCCTGCGCTTCAACCTCGACATGAACATGGACGTTGCCGAGCAGCAGGTGCAGGCCGCGATCAATGCCGCCAGCAACCTGTTGCCCAGCGACCTGCCGGCGCCACCGGTGTACAACAAGGTCAACCCGGCCGACACGCCGGTGCTGACCCTGGCCATTTCCAGCAAGACCATGCCGTTGCCCAAGCTCAACGACCTGGTCGACACCCGCGTGGCGCAGAAGCTCGCGCAGATCAGTGGCGTGGGCATGGTCAGCATCGCCGGTGGTCAGCGCCAGGCGGTGCGGATCAAGGTCAATGTCGATGCCCTGGCTGCCAACGGCCTGAACCTGGATGACGTGCGCACCCTGGTCGGCGCCTCCAACGTCAACCAGCCCAAGGGCAACTTCGACGGGCCGACCCGGGTATCGATGCTTGATGCCAACGACCAGCTGCGCTCTCCCGAGGAGTACGCCAACCTGATCCTGGCCTACAACAACGGGGCACCGCTGCGCCTGAAGGACGTCGCCGAAATCGTCGATGGCGCGGAGAACGAACGGCTGGCCGCCTGGGCCAATGACAACCATGCGGTGCTGCTGAACATCCAGCGCCAGCCGGGCGCCAACGTCATCGAAGTGGTCGACCGGATCAAGGACCTGTTGCCATCGATCACCGACAACCTGCCGGCCGGCCTCGACGTCTCGGTGCTGACCGACCGCACCCAGACCATCCGTGCCGCGGTCAAGGACGTGCAGCACGAGTTGCTGCTGGCCATCGCCCTGGTGGTGATGGTCACCTTTGTCTTCCTGCGCCGTTTCAGCGCCACCATCATCCCGTCGATTGCCGTGCCGCTGTCGCTGATCGGAACCTTCGGCGTGATGTACCTGGCCGGCTTCTCGGTCAACAACCTGACGCTGATGGCGCTGACCATCGCCACCGGCTTCGTGGTCGACGACGCCATCGTCATGCTGGAGAACATCTCCCGGCACATCGAGGAGGGCGAGACACCGATGCAGGCGGCGCTCAAGGGCGCCCGGCAGATCGGCTTCACCCTGGTTTCGCTGACCTTCTCGCTGATTGCGGTACTGATTCCGCTGCTGTTCATGGCCGATGTGGTCGGCCGCCTGTTCCGCGAGTTCGCCATCACCCTGGCGGTGGCCATCCTGATTTCCCTGGTGGTGTCGCTGACCCTCACGCCGATGATGTGCGCGCGCCTGCTCAAGCGTGAGCCCGAGCCCGCAGAGCAGGGCCGTTTCTACCGCGCCAGTGGCGCCTGGATCGACTGGCTGATCAGGCACTACGGCAGTGCCTTGCAGTGGGTACTCAGGCACCAGCCGCTGACCTTGCTGGTGGCCGTGGCCAGCCTGGCGCTCACCGTGTTCCTGTACATGGTGGTGCCCAAGGGCTTCTTCCCGGTGCAGGACACCGGGGTGATCCAGGGCATTTCCGAGGCGCCGCAGGCCACCTCGTTCGCCGCCATGAGCGAGCGCCAGCAGGCCTTGAGCAAGGTGATCCTGCAGGACCCGGCGGTGCAGAGCCTGTCGTCCTACATCGGCGTCGATGGCGACAACGCCACGCTCAACAGTGGCCGCCTGCTGATCAACCTCAAGCCGCATGGCGAGCGCGATGTCAGCGCCAGCGAAGTGATCAGCCGCCTGCAGCCGCAACTCGATCGCCTGGTGGGGATCCGCCTGTTCATGCAGCCGGTGCAGGACCTGAGCATCGAGGATCGGGTCAGCCGTACCCAGTACCAGTTCAGCCTGTCGTCACCGGATGCCGACCTGCTGGCGCAGTGGAGCGGCAAGCTGGTGCAGGCGCTGCAGCAACGCCCGGAACTGGCCGATGTGGCCAGTGACCTGCAGGACAAGGGCTTGCAGGTCTACCTGGTCATTGACCGCGACATGGCAAGCCGCCTGGGAATCAGCGTGTCGCAGATCACCAACGCCTTGTACGACGCGTTCGGCCAGCGGCAGATTTCCACCATCTACACCCAGGCCAGCCAGTACCGTGTGGTGCTGCAGTCGAAAGACGCCGCGGTCATCGGCCCGCAGGCGCTGGAGTCGGTCCACGTCAAGGCCGCCGATGGCGGCCAGGTGCGCCTGTCGGCGCTGGCTCGGATCGAGCAGCGCCAGGCCCAGTTGGCCATTTCCCATATCGGCCAGTTCCCGGCAGTGACCCTGTCGTTCAACCTGGCTCACGGGGCGTCGCTGGGCGAAGCGGTGCAGGTGATCGAGCAGGCACAACAAGACATCGGCATGCCGCTGGGCGTGCAGACCCGCTTCCAGGGTGCCGCCGAGGCCTTCCAGGCGTCGCTGTCGAGCACCTTGCTGCTGATCCTGGCGGCGGTGGTGACCATGTACATCGTGCTGGGCGTGCTGTACGAAAGCTACATCCACCCGGTGACCATCCTCTCCACCCTGCCGTCGGCAGCGGTCGGGGCCTTGCTGGCGTTGCTCATCAGCGGCAATGACCTGGGCATGATCGCCATCATCGGCATCATCCTGCTGATCGGCATCGTCAAGAAGAACGCGATCATGATGATCGACTTTGCCCTCGAGGCCGAGCGCCAGCAGGGCATGAGCCCGCGCGATGCGATCTACCAGGCGGCACTGTTGCGCTTCCGGCCAATCCTGATGACCACCCTGGCCGCGCTGTTCGGCGCCGTGCCGCTGATGTTCGCCACCGGTTCCGGTGCCGAGCTGCGCCAGCCGCTGGGCCTGGTGATGGTCGGCGGGTTGCTGGTCAGCCAGGTGCTGACGCTGTTCACCACCCCGGTCATCTACCTGTACTTCGACCGCCTGGCCCGTCGCTGGCGCCCGGCCACCGATGCCACGCAGGCCCAGGCATGAACCTGTCCGGCCCGTTCATCCGTCGCCCGGTGGCAACCATGCTGCTGAGCCTGGCGATCATGCTGCTGGGCGGGGTCAGCTTCGGCCTGCTGCCGGTGGCACCGTTGCCGCAGATGGATTTCCCGGTGATCGTGGTATCGGCCAACCTGCCTGGCGCCAGCCCCGAGGTGATGGCCTCCACCGTGGCCACGCCACTGGAGCGCAAGCTGGGCAGCATCGCCGGTGTGACCACCCTGACCAGCAGCTCCAACCAGGGCTCCACGCGGGTGATCATCGGCTTCGAGATGGGCCGCGACATCGACGGTGCAGCGCGCGAGGTGCAGGCCGCGATCAACGCCACCCGCAACCTGTTGCCCAGCGGCATGCGCAGCATGCCCACCTACAAGAAGATCAACCCGTCGCAAGCGCCGATCATGGTGTTGTCGCTGACCTCGGATGTGCTGCAGAAAGGCAAGTTGTACGACCTGGCCGATACCATCCTGGCGCAAAGCCTGGCACAGGTGCCGGGGGTAGGGGAGGTGCAGATCGGCGGCAGTTCGCTGCCGGCGGTGCGGATTGCTGTGGAACCGCAACTGCTCAACCAGTACGGCGTGTCGCTGGACGAGGTACGCACGGCGGTATCCAACGCCAACCAGCGCCGGCCCATGGGCTTTGTCGAGGATGCCGAGCGTAACTGGCAGGTGCGGGCCAACGACCAGCTGGAAAGTGCCAGGGACTATGAGCCGGTGGTGATCCGCCAGCAGAACGGCACCATCCTGCGCCTGGCCGATGTGGCGACCATCACCGATGGCGTCGAGAACCGCTACAACAGCGGTTTCTTCAATGACCAGAGTGCGGTACTGCTGGTGGTCAACCGCCAGAGCGGCGCCAACATCATCGAAACCGTGGACCAGATCAAGGCGCAACTGCCAGCCCTGCAGTCGCTGCTGCCGGCCAGCGTGCAACTCAACGTGGCGATGGACCGCTCGCCGGTGATCAAGGCTACCCTGAAGGAGGCCGAGCACACCTTGCTGATTGCCGTGGTGCTGGTGATCCTGGTGGTCTACCTGTTCCTCGGCAGCCTGCGCGCCTCGCTGATCCCCAGCCTGGCCGTGCCGGTGTCGCTGGTGGGGACCTTCGCGGTCATGTACCTGTGTGGCTTCTCGCTCAATAACCTGTCGCTGATGGCGCTGATCCTGGCCACCGGGCTGGTGGTGGACGATGCCATCGTGGTGCTGGAAAACATCTCCCGGCATATCGAGGACGGCCAGCCGCCGATGAAGGCAGCCTACCTCGGGGCCCGGGAAGTGGGCTTCACCCTGCTGTCGATGAACGTCTCGCTGGTGGCGGTATTCGTGTCGATCCTGTTCATGGGCGGCATCGTGCGCAACCTGTTCCAGGAATTCTCCATCACCCTGGCGGCGGCGATCATCGTGTCGCTGGTGGTATCGCTGACCCTCACGCCGATGCTCTGCGCCCGCTGGCTGCAGCCACACCGGGCCGAGCAGAGCCGCCTGCAACGCTGGAGCGACCAGCTGCACCAGCGCATGGTCGATGCCTATGACCGCAGCCTTGGCTGGGCCTTGCGCCACAAGCGCCTGACCCTGATCAGCCTGCTGGCCACCATCGGCCTCAACATCGCCCTGTACGTGGTCGTGCCCAAGACGCTGATGCCGCAGCAGGACACCGGCCAGCTAATAGGCTTCATCCGCGGCGATGACGGCCTGTCGTTCGGCGTGATGCAGCCGAAAATGGAAACCTACCGCCGCGCCTTGCTGGCCGACCCGGCAGTGCAGAGCGTGGCCGGCTTCATCGGCGGCAACAGCGGCACCAACAACGCCGTGGTACTGGTCCGCCTCAAGCCGATCAGCCAGCGCAAGATCGACGCGCAGAAGGTCATTGAGCGCCTGCGCAAGGAAATGCCCAAGGTCCCGGGTGGGCGCCTGTTCCTGATGGCCGACCAGGACCTGCAACTGGGCGGCGGCGGTCGCGACCAGACCTCGTCGCAGTATCTGTACAGCCTGCAAAGCGGCGACCTGGCCGCCTTGCGCGAATGGTTCCCGAAGGTGGTGGCGGCACTGCGTGCCCTGCCGCAACTGACCGCCATCGACGCCCGTGACGGTGCCGGCACCCAGCAGGTCACCCTGGTGGTCGACCGCGACCAGGCCAAGCGCCTGGGGATCGACATGGACATGGTCACCAGCGTGTTGAACAACGCCTACAGCCAGCGGCAGATCTCCACCATCTACGACAGCCTCAACCAGTACCAGGTGGTGCTGGAGATCAACCGCAAGTACGCCTGGGACCCGAGCACGCTGGAACAGGTGCAGGTGATCACCGCCGACGGTGCCCGCGTGCCCCTGTCGACTATCGCCCATTACCAGAACAGCCTGGCCAACGACCGGGTCAGCCACGAAGGCCAGTTCGCCGCCGAAAGCATCGCCTTCGATATCGCCGAAGGCTACAGCCCCGACCAGGCCATGGTGGCGCTGGAGCGCGCGGTGGCCAAGCTGGGCCTGCCGGAGGAAGTGATTGCCAGGCTCGGTGGCAGTGCCGATGCCTTCGCCAAGACCCAGCAAGGCCAGCCGCTGATGATCCTGGGCGCGCTGGTGCTGGTGTACCTGGTGCTGGGTATCCTCTACGAAAGCTACATTCACCCGCTGACCATCCTGTCGACACTGCCCTCGGCTGGCGTCGGCGCCTTGCTGGCGCTGTACGTCACGGGTGGCGAGTTCAGCCTGATCTCGCTACTGGGCTTGTTCCTGCTGATTGGCGTAGTGAAGAAGAACGCGATCCTGATGATCGACCTGGCCTTGCAACTGGAACGTCACCAGGGCCTGTCCCCGGAGGCGTCGATCCGCCGTGCCTGCCTGCTGCGCCTGCGGCCGATCCTGATGACCACCCTGGCGGCCATCCTCGGTGCCTTGCCGCTGCTGCTGAGCAGTGCCGAAGGCGCGGAAATGCGCCAGCCGCTGGGCCTGACCATCATCGGAGGGCTGGTGTTCAGCCAGGTCCTCACCCTTTACACGACGCCGGTGGTGTACCTGTACCTGGACCGCCTGCGTCATCGTTTCAACCGTTGGCGCGGCGTGCGCAGCGACGCCGCCCTGGATACCCCGCTATGACTTTTGCCCACACCCCGCTTCACCGAACCCTGCAAGTGCTGGCGCGTGCGCGTGGCTCACACCTGCTCGCTGCCGGGTTGTGCGTGGCCTTGCTCAGTGCCTGCACCCTGAGCCCGGATTATCAGCGCCCCGCGATGAGCGGCACGGCGCAGTTCAAGCACGCCGAAGGCTGGACCCAGGCCACGCCGTCCGATGCCATCGCCCGCGGGGCCTGGTGGGAGATCTACGGCGATGCCGGGCTCAATGCGCTGGTCGAGGAACTGAACCGCAGCAACCAGACGGTGGCGCAATCCGAGGCCCAGTATCGCCAGGCCCAGGCGCTGGTGCGCAGCAGCCGCGCGGCACTGTTCCCCAGCCTCGACCTGAGTGTCGGCAAGAACCGCTCGGCCCAAGGCACCGGCAGCTCCAGTTCGAGCCTGTCCAATAACAGCAGCGGCATTCGCAACACCTATAACGCCCAGCTCGGCGTCAGCTGGGAAATCGACCTGTGGGGCAAGCTGCGCGAGACCCTCGATGCCAACCAGGCCAGTGCCGAAGCCAGCCTGGCCGACCTGGCCTCGATCCGCCTCAGCCAGCAGTCGGAACTGGTGCAGAACTACCTGCAACTGCGGGTGATCGATGAGCAGAAGCGCCTGCTGGAAGCCACCGTGGCCGCCTATGAACGTTCGCTGCGGATGAACCAGAACCAGTACCGCGCGGGCGTTGCCGGCGCGGATGCGGTGGCCCAGGCGCGTACCCAGCTGAAAACCACCCAGGCCGACCTGATCGACCTGGCCTGGCAGCGCGCGCAATTCGAGAACGCCATCGCCGTGTTGCTGGGCAAGACGCCGGCCGAGTTTGCCCTGGCCGACAGCAAGAGCATACCGGCGCTGCCGCAGATACCGGTGTCCCTGCCTTCGCAGTTGCTCGAGCGGCGCCCGGACATCGCCGCCGCCGAACGCAATGTGATGGCTGCCAACGCCAACATCGGTGTGGCACGCGCGGCATATTTCCCCGACCTCAGCCTGAGCATGAATGGTGGCTATTCCAGCAGCAGCTTCAACAACTGGATCGAACTGCCCAACCGCTACTGGTCGGTGGGCCCGCAGCTGGCGCTGACCCTGTTCGACGCCGGCAAGCGCAGCGCCGAGGTGGACCGCACCGTGGCGGTGTATGACCAGACCGTGGCGCAATACCGCCAGACCGTGCTCGATGGCTTCAAGGAAGTGGAGAACCTGCTGGTGCAGTTGAAGGTGTATGGCGATGAGGCAGTGGTGCGCCAGGAAGCGCTGGATGCTGCGCGCGAGTCGCTGCGCCTGACCGAAAACCAGTACCGCGCGGGGCTCATCGGCTACCTCGATGTGGTCAATGTGCAGACCACCGCGCTGAGCAACGAGCGCAGTGTGTTGAACCTGCTGCAAGGGCGTCTGGTGGCCAGCGTGCAACTGATCGCCGCGCTGGGCGGGGGCTGGGACGCCGGGCAGGCGTTCGCCAGGCAGGACTGATCTGCTGGCGTTCGCCGGGCGCAAAAACCCCGTGCGTTTCGCCTAAGCTTGAGTACAATCGTCAGCTTTTTCCGGGCCTGGCCCGTCGCTGGTACCTTCCAATGCTGACCGGTAGCTACTCCTCTTCGCTGGTGTTGATTTCGCTGTGCGTGGCGATTCTGGCGTCCTATACCGCCCTTGACCTGACCGGTCGCATCGCCACGGCAAAGGGCCGGGCGGCGTTGCTGTGGATGGGGGGTGGCGCACTGGCCATGGGCATCGGTGTGTGGTCGATGCATTTCATCGGCATGCTCGCCTTCAGCCTGCCTGTCGAGCTGGGCTATGACCTGGGCCTGACGGCGTTTTCGCTGCTGATTGCGGTAATGTCTTCGGGTTTTGCCCTGTGGCTGGTCAGCCAGCCGAGCCTGCCGGTGTTGCAGCTGGGCTTCGGTGCGCTGGTGATGGGGGCCGGCATTGCCTGCATGCACTACACCGGCATGGCGGCGCTGCGCATGCTGCCAGGCATCGACTATGACCCGAGCCTGTTCGGCGCCTCGTTGCTGATCGCCGTGGGCGCCTCGGCAGCGGCCTTGTGGATTGCCTTCCGCCTGCGTACGCACACGCCCTACGTCCGGCAGATCCGTGGTGTGGCGGCGGTAGTGATGGGGATTGCCATCGTCGGTATGCACTACACCGGCATGGCCGCGGCGAATTTCCCCGAAGGCAGCTTTTGCGGCGCGCTGGCGGGTGGCGGCTTGCAGGGCGATGGCCTGGTCTACCTGGTGCTGATCACCACCCTGGCGGTGCTGGCCGTGGCCTTGCTCACCTCGGTGCTGGATGCCCGCCTCGAAGCGCGCACCGCCGAGCTGGCCCGTTCGCTGACCCTGGCCAACCAGGAACTCACCCAGCTGGCCCTGCACGACACCCTCACCGACCTGCCCAACCGTACCCTGCTGGCCGACCGCATCGAACAGGCCATCGCCAAGGTGGCGGAGCAGGGCGGTTGCTTTGCCTTGATGTTCATCGACCTGGACGGTTTCAAGCCGGTCAACGATGCCTTCGGCCACCACATCGGCGATCTGCTGCTCAAGGCCGTTGCGGCCCGCCTGCGCGGTCACCTGCACAGCCAGGACACGCTGGCGCGCATTGGCGGTGACGAATTCGTGTTGTTGGTGGAATTGCAGGAGCCGAACGATGCCGTGGACGTGGCGGTGAAGCAGGTCAACCTGGTATCGCGGCCGTTCCGCGTGGCCGAGCATGACCTGCAGCTGTCGGCGAGCCTGGGCATCGTCCTGTACCCGGGTAACGGCCAGGACCAGCACGAGTTGCTGCGCAATGCCGACGCCGCCATGTACCACGTCAAGAGCGCCGGCAAGAACGGCTACAGCTTCTTCGACGCGTCGATGAACAGCAACGCCCGCCAGCAACTGCAACTGCTGCAGGACTTGCGCCAGGCGCTGGAGCTGCGCCAGTTCCGCCTGCACTACCAGCCCAAGTTCGACGCCCAGGCTTGCCAGCCGATCGGCGCCGAGGCCTTGCTGCGCTGGGAACATCCGCAGCAGGGCCTGCTGCTGCCCGATCGCTTCATTGGGCTGGCGGAAAAGACCGGCCTGATCATCCCTATCGGTGAGTGGGTGTTGATCGAGGCCTGCCGGCAGATGCGTCAGTGGCTGGACCAGGGGTATCTGGACTGGCGCATGGCCGTGAACCTGTCAGCCATCCAGTTCTGCCATGCCGGGTTGGTCGAGAGCGTGGCCCGGGCGTTGCAGCAGACCGGCCTGCCAGCCAACTGCCTGACCCTGGAAATTACCGAAACCACCGCCATGCACGACGCCGATGCCAGCCTGACGGTGCTGCAGCGCCTGTCCGACATGGGCGTGGACCTGTCCATCGATGACTTTGGTACCGGTTATTCCAGCCTGATGTATCTCAAGCGCCTGCCGGCCAACGAGCTGAAGATCGACCGCGGGTTCGTCCGCGACCTGGAGCAGGACAGCGACGATGCGGCGATCGTTTCGGCAATCGTGGCGTTGGGCCAGGCACTGGGCCTGCGGATCGTTGCCGAAGGGGTGGAAACCGACAAGCAGCAGGCCTTCCTGACCCGCCTGGGTTGTGATTCGCTGCAAGGTTACCTGCTGGGCCAGCCGGTGCCGGCCGAGCAGTTCATGGGCAAGTTGCAGGCCATGCGCGAGAGCACTACGGCAGTGGGTTAGACCGCATCGCGCAGGGGGATGGCGGGGATGAAGGCGTCCATTTCCGCTTCGACGGCTTCGATGATGCGTTCTACGTCCGCCGCGGCCATGATCGCCGCACAGGGGATGCCGGCAATCGCCAGCAGGGTTTCGCCGGTGGCGCGGTCGAACAGCCGCGCGACCATGCTGCGTGGCGCATCCATGCTGGCTTCGAAGCCCAGTGGGTGGAAATGCCAGCGCATCACCTGGCAGGCGTTGGGGAACGTCATTTTGTTCATGCCAGCCTCCTTGTCCGTACCCGGACGTGGTGAGCGGGTGGCCACCTCGCTGTGGCCGCCGGGAAGGTAACCATAGCACCTGTCACGCGCTATTCTCGCTGGCAAATGCGACAAAAGTACTAATGCATGATGGCGGTCACATCTTTGTGCGCCACGCCGGCCAGCGAGGCGCCTTCTTGCAAACGTTTTCCTCGCCGGATGGCCGCACTTACCCCGCTGTTTGCCGTCATTCCTCACGTGGTTCGGTCGGCGCTTTTTCAGACGAATGGTGCGCTCAGCCCAGCAGCCCTGCGGCGATGTTGATGGTGAAGCCGAGGATGGCGGTATTGAACACGAACCCGACCACTGAATGTGCCAGCACCACCCTGCGTAAGCTGCGCCCGGCGACGCCGACGTCCGAGGTTTGCACCGCGATGCTGATGGTGAACGAGAAGTAGTGGAAGTCCCAGTAATCCGGGTTGCGCTCGCCGTCGGCGAAACGCAGCGGCGGCTCATGTTGTTGCGCGGTGTAGAACAGCCGGGCGTAATGCAGGCTGAAGATGCAGCCGATCAGCAACCACGAGCCGGCCACGGTCAGGCCGGTATAAAGGTAGTGCAGCGCCTGTGCGGTGCCTTGCAGGCCGCGACTGGAGACCAGTTGCAAGGTGACTGCAGCGAGGCTGGCTATCGCGGCGATGCACACGGTGAGCAAGACCAGGCCGGCGTTTTCATCTTCGACCCGGGCAACCTTGCGCACCTTGTCCGGGTTGGCATTCCAGGTCAGGTAGAACACCAGCAGCAGGTAAAGCCATACACCCAGGTTCCAGCCGGCAAGGATGCGCTGAACGGTGTCGTCTGCAGGAATCAGCCAGGCGCCGAGCAGGCCGGCCAGGGTGGCGACAGTCAGGCGCGGGTGGGTGTGGGTCAGGCGGTGGAAAGCCATGTGGCCTCGCTGGCAAAGGGTGTGGCTACTACTCTGGATGGTCATGACAGAGACGAGCGGCACGCCCCGGTCCATTGTGCGCGAGCATGCCCGCTCGCACAGGGTGGGCGCAATCGTCGGGCGGCGTGGCCGGGTGTTTCTTTGATGTCGCCCATCGCACGGCATTGCAACTCTCAGTACACTGCATGCTCCAATCCCAACATCCCCACCATCCGTTGAACTCGAGGTTTTTGCATGACGCTCAGTCCTTTGGCAGGCAAGCCGGCTCCGGCCAGCGTGCTGGTCGATATCCCACGACTGCTCACCGCCTACTACACCGGCCGCCCCGATGCTGCCGTGGCGGCCCAGCGGGTGGCCTTCGGCACCTCGGGGCACCGGGGCACTTCACTTGAGTTGAGCTTCAACGAATACCACGTCCTGGCCATCACCCAGGCCATCTGCCTGTATCGCCAGGAGAAGGGCATCGACGGCCCGCTGTTCATCGGCGCCGATACCCACGCCCTGTCGGCACCGGCTACCGCCAGCGCCCTGGAAGTGCTGGCGGCCAACGGCGTGCAGGTGATGCTGTCCAAGGACGACGAGTACACGCCGACCCCGGCCGTGTCCCACGCCATCCTCTGCCATAACCGTGGCCGCGTGCAGGGCCTGGCCGATGGCATCGTCATCACCCCGTCGCACAACCCGCCGCAAAGCGGTGGCTTCAAGTACAACCCACCCAATGGCGGCCCGGCCGACAGCGATGTGACCAAGTGGATCGAAGCCAAGGCCAACGAACTGCTGACGGCGAACCTGGCGGGGGTCAAGCGCATGGCGCATGCCCAGGCGCTGCAGGCCGCCACCACCCAGCGTCACGACTACGTCAGCAACTACGTGGCCGACCTGGAAAATGTCATCGACTTCGAGGTCATCCGTGGCGCCAAGCTGCGCCTGGGTGTCGACCCGCTGGGCGGGGCCGGGGTGCGCTACTGGTCGGCGATTGCCGAGCGCTACCAGCTGGACCTGGAAGTGGTGAATACCGAGGTCGACCCGACCTTCCGCTTCATGACCGTCGACTGGGACGGCCAGATCCGCATGGACCCGTCGTCGCCGTACGCCATGCAAGGCCTGATCGGCCTGCGCGAGCGCTTCGACGTGGCGTTCGCCTGCGACCCGGACCATGACCGCCACGGCATCGTCACCCCGGATGGCCTGCTGCAGCCCAACAACTACCTGGCCGTGGCCATCGACTACCTGTACCGCCACCGCCCGCAATGGCGCAGTGACGCGGCAGTGGGCAAGACCGTGGTGTCCAGCGGCCTGATCGACCGCGTTACCCAGCGCCTGGGCCGCGAGTTGTACGAGGTGCCGGTGGGCTTCAAGTTCTTCGCCCAAGGGCTGTTCGACGGGACGCTCGGCTTTGGTGGCGAGGAGAGTGCAGGGGCTTCGTTCCTGCGCCGCGATGGCTCGGTCTGGGCCACCGACAAGGACGGCCTGATCCCGGCCTTGCTGGCTGCCGAGATGACCGCCCGCACCGGGCGCAACCCGAGCCAGGCCTACGCCGACCTCACTGCGGCGCTGGGCAAGCCGTTTGCTACGCGGGTCGAAGCCAAGGCCGATGCCCGGCAGAAGGCGCTGCTGAGCAAGCTGGCACCAGAGCAGGTGAAGTCGACCGAACTGGCCGGAGAGCCGATCGTGCAGATCCTCAGCCACGCGCCGGGCAATGGCCAGGCGATTGGCGGGCTGAAGGTGATGACCGCCAATGGCTGGTTCGCCGCGCGGCCGTCGGGCACCGAGGACATCTACAAGATCTACGCCGAAAGCTTCATCGACGAGGCGCACCTGCAGCGCCTGGTGCAGGAAGCGCAGGTGTTGGTGGACGCCGCGATCGCCTGATCAGGGCAAGTGCAATCCGTGTAGGAGCGGCCTTGCGTCGCGATGGGCTGCGCAGCAGCCCCCGGATTTCAGCGAATATGCACATTGCCGGGGCTGCTGCGCAGCCCATCGCGACGCAAGGCCGCTCCTACAAGCGACCGCGTCAAACCGCTCAGGCGGGGTCGGGCACCACGGCGATCACATCGATCTCCATCAGCCACTCGGCCTGGGCCAACCCGGCGACTACCAGCCCGGTGGAAATCGGGAACACGCCCTTCAGCCATTTACCCACTTCCTTGTACACCGGCTCGCGAAAGCGCGGGTCGGTGATGTAGGTGGTGGTCTTGACGATGTGCGACAGCTCCGAGCCGGCCTCTTCAAGCAGTTGCTTGACGTTCTTCATTGCCTGCTCGGCCTGCGCCCGCGGGTCGCCCAGGCCCACCAGGTTGCCGTCGAAGTCGGTGCCGACCTGGCCGCGCACATAGATGGTATTACCGGCACGCACCGCCTGGCACAGGTCGTTGTCCAGGGTCTGGTTGGGGTAGGTGGCCTTGGTGTTGAACATGCGGATGCGAGTATGGGTAGGCATCAGTGGGCTCCGAAAGTGCTGACGTTGCTGAGCGGTGGGTGTTGCTGCTCATCCGCGGCGCGTTGCTGGCGGTCGCGGTAGGCGCTATAGGTGCGTTGCGTGGCGATGTGGCCGGCGACGTGCTTGGCGTCGTGCCAAACGCCCCAGATGAACGATGAGCCACGCCGCGACAGCCACGGCAGGCCAAGGAAGTAGATGCCCGGCTCGCGGGCCACGCCGCGCTGGTGCTGGGGCTTGCCGTTGGCGTCGAAGGTGTCGACCTGCAGCCAGCTGAAATCCACGCTGTAACCGGTGGCCCAGATGATGCTGGTGACCCCAGCCTTGGCCAGGTCCAGTTGCAGCAGCGGGTTGCGCATGCATTCCGGGTCGGCCAGGCGTTGACGGGCTTCGGGCTCTTCCGGCAGGTCGAGGCCGTTGCGCTGGACATAGGCATCGGCGGCATCCAGCAGGGCCAGGTAGTTCTCGTCGCCGCGGTTGATGTTCTCGACCAGGTTGTCCTGGAAGCGTGCCACACCGTTTTCGAACGACTGGGTCAGGCCGACCAGGGTCATGCCTTGGTGGGCGAGGGCGCGGAAGTCCACGGTATGGCCGCCACCGGCACCGCTGACGGCAATGGTCACATGCTCGCGGCCGGGCTTGGCGACTTCCGCATCCCATTCACCCAGCACTCCCAGCCACCAGCAGAAGTCACGGTTGCGGTAGGCACGTGGCGGGCGGTCGTGGGCACCGACCGACAGGTACACCTGACGCCCGGCGCGCATCAGTTCTTCGGCGATCTGTACACCCGAGGAGCCGGCGCCGACCACCAGCACAGCCCCTGCGGGCAATTGTGCGGGGTTGTAATAGGCCGCCGAATGGATCTGGTGCAGGCTGCTGTCTTGCGGCGCGATCGCCGGGATCACCGGTTTCTGGAACGGGCCGGTGGCAGCGACCACGCGGTTGGCGCGGATCACGCCTTGATTGGTGTCGATGGTGAAGCCGGGGCGGTCGCTGTTGCGCACTACCTTGGTCACTTCGATGCCGGTGCGTACCGGCAGGTTGTACTTGCGTACGTACTGCTCGAAGTAGTCGGCCACCTGCTCCTTGCCGGCGAAGGCATCGGCGTCGAGGTCGAATTCCAGCCCCGGGAAGCGGTCGTGCCAGGCCGGGCCGTTGGCCACCAGCGAGTCCCAGCGGCCACTGCGCCAGGCCTCGGCGATTCGCTTGCGCTCCAGCACCAGGTGCGGCACGCCAAGCTTGCTCAGGTGTTCGCTCATGGCCACGCCGGCCTGGCCGGCGCCGACCACGAGGGTGTCGATTTCGAGATTGTTCAATGTCATGTCCGAGCCCTTGTTCAGGCGGTTTTTGTCAGGTCGGTTTGGAGGACCGCCGTTACCTGGGGCCAGACTAGGGATGCCGTGGAAACGGCGAAAATAGTATTTAGCTGGGGCTTGCCGATAAAACGGCGAAGGCCCCGGTTCCTGTGGCCTGCAGGGCTGAGTACAGGAGCATTTGCGGGGATTCTGGGGAGGCTTGGCCTGGCCTTAGTTTTTTCCTCTGCAAGCCCTCGGAAAAAGGTGGTTTCGTCTGCCGGAAGGTTCCACCCAGAATGCCCTGCATCGCACAGCACAACAGGAACCATGACATGACTTTCTCCATCATCGGCCGCTGTCAGGAAACCGGGCAGGTCGGTATCGCCATCAGCTCGTCGAGCATCGCGGTGGGCGCCCGCTGCCCGTGGGTGCGGGCCGGCGTCGGCGCTGTGGCCACGCAGAACATCACCTTGCCGGCGCTGGGGCCGCAGATCCTTGATGCCCTGGAACAGGGCCAGTTGCCACCCGCCGCAGCCCTGGACCGGGTGCTGAGCGCCAATGGCTGGAGCGAATACCGCCAGGTCACGGTGATCGACAGCCACGGCCAGGTCGCGCTGTTTACCGGGAAAGAAGCCCTGGGCACGCATCACGCCGTGGCCGGTGAACAATGTGCGGCCGCGGGCAACCTGCTGGCCTCGCCCCAGGTGATCGAGGCGATGGTGCAGGCTTTTGAACAGGCTGAAGGGCACCTGGCCGATCGCCTGCTGGCGGCCATGCAAGCGGCGCTGGCCGCTGGCGGCGAGGCCGGGCCAGTGCATTCGGCAGCGTTGAAGATTGCCGGCGAACTGACTTGGCCGTTGGTGGACCTGCGGGTGGATTGGGCCGACGCCGACCCGATCGGCGTGCTCGACGGCCTGTGGCAGGCGTACCGGCCGCAGATGCAGGACTACGTCACCCGTGCGCTCAACCCGACGGCGGCGCCAAGCTACGGGGTGCCGGGCGATGAGTGAAGATGCCAGCCGCACGCTGCTGGCCCGGCTGATCGGCTTTGCCACGGTCAGCCGGGACTCCAACCTGGCGCTGATCGGTTTCATCCGCGATTACCTGGCCGGGCTGGGAGTTGAAAGCGAGCTGTTCCATAACCCGGAGGGCACCAAGGCCAACCTGTTCGCTACCATCGGGCCGAGGGACGTTGGCGGCATCGTGCTGTCCGGGCATACCGATGTGGTACCGGTCGACGGCCAGGCCTGGACCGTCGAACCGTTTGCCCTGAGCGAACGCGACGGTCGCCTGTATGGCCGCGGCACGGCCGACATGAAGGGCTTCATCGCCTCGGTCCTGGCGGCTGTGCCGGCGTTGGTCGCGCAGCCGTTGCGCCTGCCAGTGCACCTGGCGTTTTCCTATGACGAGGAAGTTGGTTGCCTGGGTGTGCGCTCGCTGTTGGCCGCACTCGAACAGCGCCCGCACAAGCCTCGGCTGTGCCTGATTGGCGAGCCCACCGAACTCAAGCCGGTACTCGGGCACAAGGGCAAGCTGGCGATGCGTTGCCAGGTGCAGGGTGCGGCCTGTCATTCGGCCTATGCGCCGTACGGGGTGAACGCCATCGAGTATGCGGCGAAGCTGATCGGCAAGCTTGGTGATATCGGTGAGGCCCTGGCCTTGCCGGAACATCACGACGCGCGCTTCGATCCGCCGTTCTCCACGGTGCAGACCGGTGTGATCAAGGGCGGCAGGGCGCTGAACATCGTGCCGGCAGAATGCGAGTTCGATTTCGAAGTACGCACTTTGCCGGGGTTTGCAGCACAGGCGGTGGCCGACCAGTTGCAAACCTATGCCGAGGCCGAGTTGCTCCCGCGCATGCGCAAGGTCAATGCCGCCAGCGCCATACGCCTGCAACCGTTGAGCGCCTATCCGGGGCTGGCCACCCCGGCAGACAGCGAAGCGGCGCGCCTGGTGGCGTTGCTGAGCGGTTCGGAGGCGTTCGCTACTGTGGCGTTTGGCACCGAAGGCGGGTTGTTCGACCAGGCGGGTATCCCGACCGTGGTGTGTGGGCCGGGAAGCATGGACCAGGGGCACAAGCCGGATGAGTTCGTCAGTGTCGAGCAACTGCAGGGCTGCGATGCCATGCTGTCGAGGCTGGTGGACTACCTCAGGCAGGCCTGAGAGGGTGGCCGGCGAATGGGCCGCACTGCGGCCCCGCACTTCAGAAGCTCGCCTTGACCTGCAGGCCAAGCACCAGCGCATTGTCGATGGCTTGCCCGGAGAACGCCCCCGGCTCGATGATGTACTGCACGTCCGGGCGCAGGTTCAGCCACGGCGTGGCCTGGTAGCCATAGCTCAGCTCGATCAACTGCTCGGCGCTGTCGAGATCGGGGAACGGCTGGCCAGCGTTGTACGCGGCATCTTCCAGCACGTCGCGGCTGCGCGGGTTGGGCACGGCGCGGCCATAGCCCAGCGCCACGGTATCCTTCGGGCGCCCCGCGAACGGCTGGTACAGCACCACGCCGGCACCATACCAGCGGGTGAACGGCGAAGCGGCCTTGCTCGACGCCGAATACTGGCCGAAGGCATGCAGGCTGCGGCCCGGCGAACCCTCATCGTTCCACAGTGCCTGGTCGACCAGCAGGTAGTGGCCGCCACGGCCTGACACCTGCTCATGGCTGCCGATGCGCTTCACATCGGAGCTGTCGTAGTAGTAGCCCAGCTTGTACTCGCCAGGCAGCGCGCCCTGCAGCTTGTACACCAGCTCGACCGGTGCCACGGTGCCCGTCGTGTGCTTGGGCCCCGGGTGCCAGGCGCGGCTGGCGTTGCCGTTGCTCTCGGGGTCGACGTTGAACGCCGCCACGCGCAGTTGCCAGGCCGGCGACAGGTCGTACTTCACCCGTGCGCCCAGGTGCGCATTGGGATAATTGGTCCAGCCACTGCCGCCGGACATGTTCAGCGGGTGGCCGCAGAAGCCGGCGTTCATGAAATTGCACAGGATGCCGCTGTCCAGGCCGCCGAGGTCGTTGCCCATGGCCATGTAGCCAAGCTTGACGTTGAGCGCCGGGGTAAACAGGGTGCGCTCGTAGCTCAGTTCGGTCAGGCGGGTGTAGAGGCCGCCGTAGTTTTCCTGGATCGGCAGGCGGTTGCCCACCAGGTCTTCCGAAGCGCTGTTACCGCGCCGGTCGTTGATGGTCAGCTGGACCTTGCCGCCGTTGTCCAGGCCATACAGTTTCGACAGGTCGAACTGCACGCCCAGTTTCAGGTTTTGCGAATAGCGCGCCGAGCGGTGCAGGCCGCCATCGGCGTTGTAGGCGGTTTCGCCGCTGTAGTCGCCAGTGAACCTGACGCCGTCTGCTTCCAACTGATGGCGCAAGCCGCCCCAGTCGCCGGTAAGGGTGCTGCGGGTCGCCAGGTCGCCGTCGGCCAAGGCGCTGCTGCTGGCCAGCGCCAGCAGCAGGGTGGGGGTGATGCGGGTTACGCAGGGCATTACTGAATCTCGGTGAGTGTTCCAGGGGTATTCGCAAGCAAGCCCGCGTCCCACCAGGGCCACTGGTGCCCTGTGGGAGCGGGCGTGCCCGCGAAGCAGGCGACGCGGTGTCACGGCAGCGCGTAAGCCATCACGTAGTCGCCACGGTCAGTCGACTGGCGCGCGCCGCCAGCCGTGACTACCACGTATTGCTTGCCGGTTTTCGGCGAGACATAGGTCATCGGGCCGCCCTGGCTGCCCACGGGCAGGCGGGCCTTCCAGATTTCTTTGCCGTTGCTGCTGTCGTAGGCACGCAGGTAGAAGTCCTGGGTGCCGGCGATGAACACCAGGCCGCCTTGGGTCGACAGGGTGCCGCCGAGGGTCGGCAGGCCGATCTTGATCGGCAGGTGCATGCGGATGCCCAGCGGGCCGGTGTCTTCGACAGTACCGACCGGCACCTGCCAGGCCACCTGGCGGGTTTTCATGTCGATGGCGGTCAGGGTACCGAATGGCGGCGCCTGGCACGGAATGCCGGCCACCGACAGGAAGCGGTTCTTGTTCACCGCATACGGGGTACCCTTGAGCGGTACGGCGCCCATGCCGGTATTCAGCGCCTCGCCGCCGGAGGCGGCACCGCCCTTGTTCTGCGACGGGATCATCTGGATCCACAGGCCCAGGCGCATGTCGTTGACGAAGATGAAGCCATGCACCGGGTCGGTGGAAATGCTGCCCCAGTTCATGCCACCCAGCGAACCCGGGAAGCTCAGCGCCAGGTCGGTGCCCGGTGCGGTGTACAGGCCGTCATAACGCATTTTCTTGAAGTCGATACGGCACAGCAGCTGGTCATACGGGGTAGCGCCCCACATGTCGGATTCGGTCAGGGTCTGCGCGCCGATCTGCGGCATGCCCACCGACTTCGGCTGGGTTGGGGAATAGGGTTCGTTGGGGATATTGCCGGGCTTGACCGGTACTTCGTCGACCTGGGTCAGCGGCTTGCCCGTGGCGCGGTCGAGCACGTAGATCTGCCCGGCCTTGGTGCCGATCACCACCGCCGGTACCGACTGGCCGTCGTCCTTGATGAAGTCGATCAGGCTCGGTTGCATCGGCAGGTCGAAGTCCCACAGGTCGTTGTGCACGGTCTGGAACACCCACTTCTGGTTGCCGGTGGTGGCGTCCAGGGCCAGCACCGAAGCACCGTAGGTGTGGTCCAGCCGGGTGCGTTCGACGCCGTAGATATCGGTGGACGACGAGCCCATCGGCAGGAACACGGTGTTCATCGCCGGGTCGTAGGACATCGGTGCCCAGCTGTTCGGGGTGCTGCGCACGTAGGTCTTGCCGCCCTCTGGCGCCCGCCGGTCGTCCGGGTTGCCCGGGTCGAAGGCCCAGCGCATTTCACCGCTGAATACGTCGAAACCACGGATCACGCCGCCAGGCATGTCGGTCTGCACGTTATCGGCGATACGCCCGCCGACCACCACCGTGGTGCCGGCCATCAGCGGTGCAGAGGACAGCTGGTAGTAGGAGTCCGGTACGTTGCCCAGGCCGGCCATCAGGTTGACTTGGCCGTTGTCGCCGAAGCCCCGGCAGAACTCGCCGGTGTCGGCGTCTACGGCAATCAGGCGGCCATCGATGGTGTTGGTCAGCAGGCGACGCTGGCAGTTGGCACCGGCCGGCACGCTACCGACGGTGACCGGCGTGCTGTTCGGCTGGGTTGGCTGGGCGATCGGCGCGCTGGCGTCGAAATAGGCCATGCCACGGCAGCGCTGCCAGACCTTGGACTGGGCGTTGATCTCGTTCTTCCACAGTTCCTTGCCGGAGTCGGCGTCAAGCGCGATCAGGTTGTTGTGCGGGGTGCAGATGAACACCTTGTTGCCGACCTGCAGCGGGGTCAGTTGGTCCTCGGCGCCGTTGCCGTCGCTGATGGCCACGTCACCGGTGTGGTAGCTCCAGGCCACCTGCAGCTTGCTGACATTGTCGCGGTTGATCTGGTCGAGCGCGGCGAAGCGGCTGCCGCCTTCGCTGTTGCCGTAGTGAGCCCAGTCCTTCTGCTGCTTGCCGGCTTCCACCGGAGTCATGCCCGGGCCCTTGCCGGCAGGGGCGACAGTGGGGTGGGCAACGAACATGTTGCCGACGGCTACGACCAGCGCCACGGCCATGACAGCGGCCACGCCATAGGCACCACGGCCGCTGCTGGCGCCGTTGGCACGCGCCAGCAGCGGGTACACCAGCGCCACCACCAGGCCGATGGCGCCGAACATGAACAGCCGCGAGAACAGCGGCCAGAACACCAGGCCGGCGTCGGCCAGCGCCCAGATCGCAGTACCCACCAGGAACGCTGCGTACAGCCAGGCGCCAGCCGGCTTGCGACGTGCGATGAGTACGCCGGCCATGGCCATGGCCAGGCCGCCGATCAGGAAGTACCAGGAACCGCCCAGGCCGGCCAGCTTGATGCCGCCCGCAACCAGGAGGAGGCCAAGCAGGGCGATGATCACGCCCAGGCCGACCAGGATGATGTTTGAGGCGCCGGAAGCGCGCGGAATTGCTTTCATGCCAGGGATCTCAGCAGGTGGAATGCGCGCAGTTTAAACGCTTAGCTTGCTAATTAACAAGTTGGTACATAATTTTGTGAGGCTGATTGTCGCAGGCAGGAACTTGCCGAGTTGTGGCGAAAAGTATTGAACAGGTGGTTAAAAATGCGAAAAAGAAACTATTCATGCAGCCAAGGTGACGTGTGGCCAAGATCGCTGGTTTGGAAAGGGCCGGGCTATGCCGGCCAAGGGCTGACACTGCTGTAGAACACGGCCAGCCAGATGGTGGCCGTGCCGGGGGCCGTCCATTCCACGCGGTGGCGGTAGTGTGCCGGGATGTCCAGGCAATCGCCCGGTGCCAGCAGGCGGGTGTGGTCCTCATGTTCGAAGCGCAGGGCCGCGGCGCCACTGAGCAGGACTACCCATTCGCCTTCGGCCTGGTCGTACCAGAACCCGGAAGGGCTGGCCTGGCCAGTGGAAACAATGCGCTCCACGCGCAGGCCGGGGCGGCTGAGCAGTTCATCGATACGCTCAGCGCTGTTGGCAGCGCAAGCGGGTAGGTTGGTCAGCAGATTGTGCACGGTCATGGAACGCCTCGCTTGAAGGGGAGTGGTTCCACTATGGACGAGATTTCCGGGTGCCGCGCTGCTTGACCTGCCCGGCCGTTTGTAAGAACTTTCCGAGATTTGAAAGACGGGCAGCAGATGGACAAATTCCTGGCGATGAAGATGTTCGTGGCCACCGTCGAGGCCCAGGGCTTTTCGGCTGCTGCGCGCAGGCTTGGGCTGGCGACTTCGTCGGTGACGCGCCTGGTCGACGCCCTGGAAACCGCGCTGGGTGCCACCTTGCTCAACCGCTCCACGCGCCAGGTCAGCCTGACCGAGGCCGGGGCCCGCTATTACGAGCGTGCCCGGGGCATTTTCGAGGCACTGGACGAGGCCGACGCCAGCGTCGCCGACCGTGGCGAGGAGCCGGTCGGCGTGCTGCGCCTGTGCTTGCCGGTGGAATTCGGCAGGCGGGTCATTGCCCCGCACCTGGGACCGTTCCTGGCGCAGCACCCGGCACTGGAACTGGACATAGACCTCAGCGACCGCCTCGATGACCTGCTTGATGGCCGCTACGACCTGTCGATCCGCCTGGGTGACCCTTCGCCCAACGATGAGCTGGTGTGTCGCCAGCTGGGCCGCTTCGAGCGGTGGCTGGTGGCCAGCCCGGCCTACCTGGCCGGGCGTGATGCGCTGCAGCATCCCCGGCAGCTGCTCGAGCACGCTTGCCTGCGCTTTCGCTATGGTCAGAAAGGCCGCCCCTGGCGCCTGAGCCGGGCGCAGGAGAGCCTGGAGCTGGAAGTGAGCGGGCCGTTGCGCAGCGCCAATGCCGACCTGCTGCGCGAGACCGCGTTGGCTGGCAGCGGCATTGCACTGCTGGCCGACTGGTTGGTGCGCGAGGACGTGGCGGCCGGGCGCCTGCAGCGGCTATTCCCCGATTGGCGGGCCAGCCCCGGGGCGGCCAACGACAGTATCAATGCCCTGTACCTGCCCAACCACCGTGGCTCCAGGCGGGTGAACGCGTTCATCCACTTTTGCGAAGCTGTGCTGGCACAGCGCGCCTAGCGTTGCGCAACGCGCAAAAGCCCGTTGCGCCGGCGCCGGATTCCCGCTGCCGATGCCGCTGGGTAAGGTGATCGGCATATTCCATCCGTTGCCGAGGAACCTCGCATGAATCCCTCCCTTGCCGCCGCCCAGCCGGCAGCCACCGGCCTGAGCCGGGCCCTGGTCGCACTGCTGGCGTTCTGCTGTGGCGCGATTGTCGCCAACATCTACTATGCCCAGCCCATTGTCGGGCTGATTGCCCCCGACCTTGGGCTGTCCACCGAACACGCCAGCCTGATCGTCTCGCTTACCCAACTGGGCTATGCCTTGGGCCTGTTGCTGCTGGTGCCGCTGGCCGACCTGCTGGAAAACCGCCGGCTGATGGTCGCCACTGCGGTACTGGCCGGGGTCAGCCTGCTGCTGGCAGGAACCAGCCGCAGTGGCCAGGGCCAGCTGTTCCTGGGCTACGCACTGCTGATCGGCTTTAGCTCGGTGGCGGTGCAGATGCTCATCCCGCTGGCGGCGCACCTGGCGCCGGAGCAGCAGCGTGGGCGCGTGGTCGGCAACATCATGGGCGGCCTGCTGCTGGGCATCCTGCTGGCGCGGCCGTTGTCGAGCCTGGTGGCCGACCACTTTGGCTGGCGTGCAGTGTTCATCGGCGCCGCCGCGGTCATGCTGGCGATCATCCTGTTGCTGGCGTTGACCTTGCCGCAGCGCCGCCCCGAGCACAAGGCCAGCTATGCCGGGTTGATGCTGTCGCTGCTGACGCTGCTGCGCCGTTACCCCTTGCTGCGCCAGCGCTCGCTGTACCAGGCGTTGATGTTCGCGGCGTTCAGCCTGTACTGGACCGCAGTGCCGATGGCCTTGGCCGGTGAGCATGGCTTGTCGCAGAGCCAGATTGCCGTATTCGCCCTGGTCGGCGCGGTGGGTGCCGTCGCCGCCCCGCTGGCCGGTCGCCTGGCCGATGCCGGGCATGCCCGGGCTGGCTCGCTGCTGGCGCTGCTGCTGGCACCGGCGGCCCTGCTGCTGGGGCTGACGGCGCCGGGCTACAGCGTGATTGGCCTGGGGCTTACCGGTGTGCTGCTGGATTTCGCCGTGCAGATGAACATGGTGATCGGCCAGCGCGAGGTCTACGCACTGGACCCGGCCAGCCGCGGGCGCTTGAACGCGGTGTACATGACCAGCATCTTCCTCGGCGGGGCGCTGGGCTCGGCGGTCGCCAGCGCGCTGTTCAGCCAGTTCGGCTGGCAGGGTGTGGCGTGGGTGGGGGCTGGGTTGCCGGGTGTAGCCTTGGTCATTTTCCTGGCCAAGGCCCGCCGCAACTGAAGGACGACGCGCGCTGCTGCGCAAGCTGCCTGGCTCATCGCCCAAGCGGCAGCGCCACGCCGATCAGGGCGAACAGGCTACCACAGCAGCGATTGAAGCCTTTGCCGCCCTTGGCCAGCCAGGGGCGGATTCGAAACGCCAGGCGGGCCAACAGGTACTCGACCATGAACTCGACGCTGGCAAAGGTTGCCGCCATGACCACGAACTGCGAGAACAACCCACGCTGCGGGTCGATGAATTGCGGCAGGAACGCACCATAGAACAACAGCACCTTGGGGTTGGCCATGGCCGACAGCAGGCCCTGGCGGAACAGGCTGGCATTGCCCAGCCGGGCGCTTTGCCCGGTCAACTCAAGGTGCAAGCCCGGGCTGCGCCACAGCTGGATTCCCAGCCAGATCAGGTACACGCCCCCCACCCACTTGAGCACGCTCAGTACCGAGGCCGAGGCCTGCAGCAGTGCGCTGAGGCCGAACATGGCCAGGGCGATCAGGGCGCTGAAGCCGAACACCCCGCCGATGATGGTGAACAATGTCCGCCGCGCCCCATACAGCGCGCCATGGCTCAGGGCCAGCAGGCTGTTGGGGCCAGGGGTCAGCGACAGGCCGATGCTGGCCAGCAGGTAGATCAGCCAGGTGTCGAGTGCCATGGCGGGATGAGCCTCGTTGAGAAGAAACTAGCGCCAATTGTAGGAGCGGATTTATCCGCGAAGCAGGCGACGCGGAGAATGGCACGGGCTCTGCCGGTATTCGCGACCATGGAGGGATACAACGATGTGAGCTGAGCCCCTCATGCCGAACGGCTGAAACCAGGCTATCTCCGCCTGCCTCATTGCGGGGCCCCGAACACTCCCGTCCAGTAGATGCCCGCATCGCTCTTCGGATCCACCGCGTAGGCAGCCCCCAGTTCGCGGAAGTCCGGGTTCATCAGCGTGGCGCAATGCCCCGGGCTGTCCAGCCAGCCATCGACCACCTTGTGCGCAGTGTCACGCCCTGCAGCGATGTTTTCACCGATCTGCCGGTACAGGTAGCCGGCCAGTTCGGCCCGGTCACCGGGGGTACGGCCATCCTTGTCGATATGGTCGAAGAAGTTCTGGTTGGCCATGGCCCGGGTGTGGTTGGCGGCGACGCCGGCCAGCACGCCGCTCCAGCTCAGCGCCGGGGCCGCGGCAAAGGGTTGGCCTCCGCACTGGCGCGGCACTTTGCGCGCAGCATTGATTTCCTGCAGTACTTTCTGCCCTTCGGCCTGCCAGTCGCCCAGGCGGCCACTGAGCAGCGGCCGCGCCAGCACGATACGCCATTCGCGGCCTTCCTGGCTGACGCCGATATCGACGAACTGCGGGTCGAGCACCACCTGGCAGAAGCTCTCCTCGATGGCGTGCATGGCGGCGCGTGCATCGCGCGGCCCGGACAGGCTGATGGCCTGCACGTTGACCATGGGGTAAGCGGCACGGGTCATCGCCTGCTGCAGGTCGCGGGTGCCTTCCGGTGACAGCGCCAGGCGGGTATCGCTGTTGAGCGGCGGCAGCTCCAGCGACGCTTCGCCACCGCAGGGCTGGGCCTTGCTGCGGTAGGTATTGATCGAATCGATCAGCTGCGCCTCTTCGCCGGTGGCAGCCAGCGCCCCGGTCGAGACGACCAGGGCCAGCGCCAAGGTGGCAGCAGATGACAGGACGCGCATGTGGATCTCCCTATGACTGGCAGCGTCGTGGTTTGCGCTGCTCATCCTACACAAGCCCGGGGCTTTTGGCCCGGGATCGTGCAAAGCAATGAAAACGCCGGCAATCGTTGCTGGCGGCAAAAGAGGGAGTAGACCTGCCAGCGGCGGAAAAGTGCGATCAGGCGCCTCATACCCGTGACCAACCTGGGCGAGTGTCAGCGGGCCAGTGCCTGGTTGGGCTTGTAGAAGAGAAAATGCCGGGTCTGAGCTGTCCTGCGATAGGCTTTGGCCCAGTCCGGGCGGACGTTGCGGTCATGAAAGTACAACGCCCCGCCGGTGGTGTCCTTCAATTGCTGGTTGAGCGCCTTGCGCGCGATCTCCTTGGCAATGCCATAGCGCTGCGGTTCCTCGACCTGGTCAGGGCGCCCGTCGCACCACCAGGAGAACTGGCAGGCCTTGCTCTCGACACCTTGTTTGACCACGCCGCAGATGCTGTCGGGGAAGCCCTCGCTACCCAGCCGATTAAGCACCACGCTGGCCACGGCAGCCATGTCTTCGGCGTCGGCGCCCTTGGCCTCCCAGTAAACGGTCCGGGCCAGGCAGGTGATGCTGTCATCCAATGCTGCCTGGCCCGCCGGGTCCACGGCCTGCGCTTCCGCCGGGGTAAGGGTTTCTGCCTTCTTTGGCGGTGGCGCGTCGTTCACCACCTTGTCCTCGAGCCGCGCGGCCTTGTCTTCGGCGATCGCTGCCTTGGCGGGGGCGGCCGCGTCCACTGGGCCTGAGAGCATGGCCAGGCCGGTCAGTATCCAGAACAGGCGCATGAGCGGGCTCCGAACCGTGAGGTGGTTCACAGTCTAGTCAAGCGCAAGCATCAGTACCAAGGGCAACGTTGCAGCGGCAGCCACGGTCTGCAGCGCGATGATGGCAGCCATCAGCGGTGCGTTGCCGCCCATCTGCCGGGCCATCACATAGGAAGAGGAAGCCGTGGGCAGCGCCTGGAACAACACGGCCACCACTGCCGCCTGGCCACCCAGGCCCAGCAAGCGACACAGGCCCCAGGTCGTCAGTGGCATGATCAAGAACTTGAACGCCGAGGCGGCCAGCAACGGGCGCAGCTGCTGGCCCAGGCTGGCGCCGCCAAGGGCGGCGCCGACACACAGCAGGCCCAGCGGCAGCGCCGCCTGGCCCAGCGCCTTGACGGTGGGCTCGATACCCGCCGGCAAGCCCAGCCCGCTGGCGCGCAGCAGCAAGCCGCCAGCGCAACCGACGATCAGCGGGTTGGCGAAGATTGCCCGCAGTACCGTGGCGGGTGAGCTATGGCGGGCGCTGAAGCGGGCGAACACCAGCACGCAAAGCAGGTTGACCAGGGGCACGATGGCGGCGTTGGCCACCGCGGCCAGGGCGATGCCGGCGCTGCCGTAGATGCCAGCTGCCAGGGTGGCGCCGATGTAGTTGTTGAAGCGGATACCGCCTTGGAACACTGACGTGAAGTCGGCACCAGCGTAGTTCATTGCGCCCTGGTACAGCACCAGCAGCACGGCCCCGGCCAAGGTCGAGAGCATCAGCACGCCGACCATGCCGAGCACCGGTACGCCATCGAGGTTGGCGCTGGCCAGGCCGTGCAGAAACAGCGACGGCAACAGCACGTAGTAGCTCAGGCGCTCGGCGCCAGGCCAGAAGCTTTCTGCGAGAAAACCACGCCGCCGCAGGAACGTGCCCAAGGCAATCAGCAGGATGATCGGTAGCAGGGTGGTCAGCAGCAAGTGGAGCATGGTCAGCGTTCCGTGGCCGGGTACCGGGCAAGATTACGGAGGCTGTTTGATTTATAAAAACGTTGTTTTCTTCATTGACCGTTGAGCAAAAATGCATGTTCGCCCAGCCACTGAGTGTGCAGGAGCGGCCTTGCGTCGCGAAAGGGGTGCGAAGCGCCCCCAGCGCTTCATTTTCGCCACCACCTTTTTTCGGTTCTTTCACGACAAAAGGCCGCCCCTGCACCTAGCGGTCACCCGTAACTCAAGCATCCAACGCAGTCTTCAGCACAGCACTCAAGTGCCGCCGTTGGCTTTTCTGATGCTCCAGCAAGACCACCCGCCGGGTCAGCTGCGGTTCGCCAAACGGCAGGCAGGTCGCTGCTGGCAGGCGGGCAAGGTCTTCGTCGGCCATGGGCACGATCGCCACACCCAGGCCCATCACCGCCATGCGCGCCAGGGCTTCCTGGCTATCCAGTTCCATCTGTTCACTCACCTGCAGGTGCTGGCGGCGCAGTTCCTGCTCGATCTGCCGGCCGGCCCAGGCACGCTTGTCGAAGCGCAGGAAGGGCTGGCTGGCCAGCAACTGCGCCACACTGTGCCCGGCCAGCTCGGCGCTGGCGATGGCCCAGAAGCGGTCCTCGAACAAGGGCGTGTAGTCCAGGCTCTGCGGGTAGGGGTTGACCGGTTCGGTGGTGATCGCTGCATCGAGCTCGCCATCTTCCACGCGCCGTGCCAGTTCGGCCGACATGCCCGATGCCACGCTGATGTGCAGCTGTGGGTGGTGCGCCTTGAGCCACACCAGCGCCTTCGGCAAGCGCCGCGCCAGCACCGTGTGGATCGCCCCCAGGCGCAGGCGGCCGCGCAGGCTCGGGCCGCTGGCCAGGGTATCGGCCAGTTCGTCATAGGCAGCCAGGATGGACTCGGCGCGGGCAACCGCCAACTGGCCGGCCTCAGTCAGCGCCACCTGCCTGCGGCTGCGGTCGAACAGTGTCACTTGCAGTTCGTCTTCGAGGATCTTGATGTGCAGGCTCACCGCCGAGGGCGTGAGGCTGAGCAGGTCGGCGGCACGGGCAAAGGTGCCATGCCGGGCGATGGTCACCAAGGTGCGCAGGGCTTTGAGAGACATGCGGGTGGGTCCGGGCTGGTCGGTCGGTGTGGCATTGTCAGGCGCGGCCCTGTTGGCGGCAAGCCAGGACCTTGCTGGCCAAGCCTGCGCCAGCCGCTGCTCAGAGGCTGGCCTCGACCTTGCTGGCGACGTCCGCAGGCAGCCAGGCCTTCCACACTTGGCGGTTATCGCGCAGGAAGGCGAGGGCGGCATCACGGGGTGGGGTGCGCTTTTCGCTCATGTCGGCCAGCGCCTTGTTCAACCGATCGATGGGCAACTCGACCTGTTCGAACACGCTCACCAGCTCCGGGTAGTGTTGATGAAACGCCTTGGACACCCCGATCGACAATTTCGCCGGCAGCGAACGGCTGCCTTTGGGGTTGGGGTTGCCGGGATCGGTGAGGGTGGCCCAGGCCTGGGCGTCGAACGGCGGTTCTTCCAGGCGTATGAGCTTGTAGCGGCCCATCAATGGGGTCGGGTTCCAGTAATAGAACAGCACGGCTTGGCCGCGGCGGATAGCCGAGCCGATCTCGGCATCCATCGCCGCTCCCGAGCCCGTACGGAAGTTGTTGTACAGCGTTTCCAGGCCATAGGCCTTGAGTTTCTGGCTGTTGACGGTTTCCGACGTCCAGCCGCTGGGGCTGTTCAGAAAGCGCCCTTTGCCGGGCGATTCCGGGTCGCGGAAAACCTGCGGGTAGCGCTTGAGGTCCTCGACACTGCGAAGTTCGGGTGCCATGGGCTTCAGCTTGCGGGCAGCGTCGCCTTCGATCACATAGGCGGGTACCCACCAGCCTTCCTCGGCGTTTTTCACGGTATCGCCCAAGGCATACACCTGGCCGGCCTGCTCGGCCTTGACCCATGCGGGGCTGCGCCCGGCCCATTCCTCGGCGATCACCTGCAGGTCGTTACGGGCCAGCGCCACCTCCATGCTGACCGTGCTGCCGGGCAGGGTGTCGGTGGGGTAGCCATAGCCACGCTCCACGATCAGCCGCAGGATTTCGGTGGTCAGGGCGCCGCTTTCCCAGCCTATGGCGCCAAAGTGGATGGGCTCGCTGCGTTCAGCCGAGGCGGCACTGTCGGTACTGGCCAGGCCTAGGGTGAGCAGCAGGCCGGCCAACAGTGTAGGGATCTTCTTCATCCAGGCCCTCGTCGGTTGCCGTTGAGTGGTGCGGCAAGTGTAGACGACCCGCCCGCGTGCCCGGCAACCACGAGGTGGCAGGGCCGGCGGGCGCCGGCCCTGCCTGCGGTCATACGCGGAACTGATCCATCAGCGCCTGCTGCTGGTTGGCCAGGCTGTTCAGCGACTGGCTGACCCGCGCCGATTCGTTGGCCTGCCCCGACAGCGATTCGGTGACGTCGCGGATGGTCGCCACGTTGCTGTTGATTTCCTCGGCTACGGCGCTCTGTTCCTCGGCGGCCGAGGCGATCTGCAGGTTCATGTCGGTAATCACCGTCACCGCCTGGCCGATGCGTTGCAGCGCAGTGACCGCCTGGCCAACCTGCTCGACACCACCCTGGGCCTGGCGGTGGCTGTTGTCCATCGCCCCGACCACTTCACGGGTACCGTTCTGCAGCGCCTCGATCACCTGGCGGGTTTCTTCCACGGACTCCTGGGTACGCTGGGCCAGGTTGCGCACTTCGTCGGCTACCACGGCAAAACCACGTCCTGCCTCACCGGCGCGGGCGGCCTCGATGGCGGCGTTGAGTGCCAGCAGGTTGGTCTGTTCGGCGATCGAGCGGATCACCTCCAGCACCGAACCGATCTTCTCGCTGTTCTGCGCCAGGCCTTCGACTTCGGCCATGGCTTCGCTCATGTTGGCAGCCAGCGCATCGATGCTGGTGGTTGTACGCTCGATCACCGCCAGGCCCTCGCGGGTCGCCTGGTCGGCGTCGCGGGCGGCCTGGGCGGCCTGCGCGGCGCTGCGGGCAACGTCCTGGGCGGTGGCGCTCATTTCGTGCGAGGCGGTGGCCACCTGGTCGACCTGGCGATACTGCTGCTCCATGCCAGCGCTGGTCTGCGTGGCAATTGCCGAGGACTGGTCGGCGGTGCCGCGAGCGGCCTGCACCGAGCTCTTGACCTCGGCAATGGTCGGTTGCAACTTGTCGAGGAAGCGGTTGAACCAGCCAGCCAATTCGCCCAGTTCGTCACGCTTCTGGTAGGTCAGGCGGCGGGTCAGGTCGCCTTCGCCGCTGGCGATGTCCTTGAGCATGGCCGCCACGCCGAGGATCGGCCGGGTCACGCCGCGAGCCATCAGCCACACCATCAGCAGGCCGGCCACTGCCGCGGCCAGGCCGAGGCCCAGCTCCAGCAGGGTGCCGCTGGTGTTCAGCGCGTCCAGTTCCTGCTTCAGCGCCTCGGCCGGCCCGGTCAGGGCATCTTCCGGCACGTCCAGCAACACGCCCCATGGCTGGGCATCCGGGATCGGGCGGAACGCTGCCAGCACTTTCAGGCGCTGCTGGTCGTGCAGGGTGGTCAACTTGCCATCGGCCAGCGTGCGCACCAGTTCGGCGCCCTTGGCCGTATCGACCTGGTCGAAGCGCTGGGCCAGCTTGCTGGCATCGGCGCTGTAGCCGGCCAGCAGGCCGACCGGGCTGAGGATACCGACCGTGGTGCGGCCTTCGTACAGGCTGCGGCTGGCCTCCTGGCTCAGGGCCTGCAGGCTGTTGAGGTTGATGTCCACGGACAGGGTGGCGATCACCTTGCCGTCTACCCGCAGCGGGAAGACGATGCTGGTCATCAGGACCTGCTGGCCATCGATGTCATAGAAGTACGGTTCCACCACACAGACCTTGCCGGACGTACGCGGGCAGACCCACCAGGTGTTGGCCGGCTGGCCGCTGGGGCCGATCTCGGTGTTGGCCATGTCGGTTTCAGGCAGGGCCATGGAGGTCAGCTGGCCGACCCGCGGCTGCGACCAGTACAGGGCGAAACGCCCGGTGGCGTTGCTACCCAGTTCCGCCTTGCCGGCGAACAGGCTGTCCTTGTTGTCCAGCGCGTTGGGTTCGAATACCAGCGACAGGCCGAGCAGGTCCGGGTTGGCCTGCAAGGCGGCGCGTACCTGGCGGGTCATGTCCTCACGCAGGTCGAAGGCATCGAGAAAGCGCTTTTCGGCCTGTTCACGCAGGAACAGCACCTGGCGGGCGAAGCCAGCGCCGTACTGGTAGGCGTCCATGAACTGGCGGCGGATGTTCAAGGCCTGCACCTCGCCTTGCGATTCGATGCGCGACTGTGCCGACTCGGTCAGCATCTGCATGCTGCTGGCCTTGACCAGGTCCGAGCTGTGCTCCATGCGGTACAGCGACAGGCCGACGAGCAGGGTGACGATGCCGGCCAGGCAGAGACCGGCGAGCAGGGTAATTTTCCACTGGATGGAAAGTTGTCGCAAAGGCATGGGATGGGTCCCTTGTAATAGGAGTGTGGCTGACGTCTGTGTCGGCCAGCGCAGGTTTTTCTTTATTCAAACGTTCAATTTAACCTGCAGGCCCGCGTGGCCCTTGTAGGCGCGGCCTGGTGTCGCGAAAGGGCCGCAACGCGGCCCCAGGATTTCAGCATCAGCAGACGAATGGCTGGGGCCGCGCCACGCCTCAATCGCGACACCAGGCCGCTCCTGCAAAGGATCGCGCCGGGCATTGGTAATCTGCCGCAGCATGGCGCTTTTGACTTCTGTCGCCCACTGCTTCAGAGTGCCGGCTTTTTTCTGTCGCAACGAGGTAAGCCAACCATGAATGCAGTGATCGCCGCGGTCGGCATCATGCTGATACTCAGCCTGTCCCGCGTGCACGTGGTCATCGCCCTGATCATTGGCGCCCTGGCCGGTGGGTTGGTCGGTGGCCTGGGTATCGAGGGGACGCTCAAGGCCTTCAACGGCGGCCTGGGGGGTGGTGCCACGGTGGCCCTGTCCTATGCACTGCTGGGCGCCTTTGCCGTGGCCATCGCCAAGTCTGGCCTGGCGCATGCCCTGGCCGACCGTGCCCTGGGCATGATCGAGCGCCAGGGCCATGCCAATGGCGGCAAGGTGAAATGGCTGCTGATCGGCCTGATGCTGGTGGTGGCGGTGTCGTCGCAGAACATCCTGCCCATCCACATCGCCTTCATCCCGCTACTGGTGCCGCCGCTGCTCTATGTGCTGACTCGCCTGCGCATCGACCGTCGGTTGATCGCCTGCGTCATCACCTTCGGCCTGATCACCCCGTACATGTTCCTGCCGGTGGGTTTTGGCAACATCTTCCTCAATGAGATCCTGCTGGCCAACGTCGCCCGCGCAGGCGTCGATGTGAGCGGCGTCAATGTCACCCACGCCATGGCCATCCCGGCCGCCGGCATGCTCGCCGGGCTGTTGCTGGCGGTGTTCGTCAGCTACCGCAAGAAGCGTGACTACGACCTGGCGCGCATCGAGCAGGTGGAGCAGGTGAGCGTGCAGTACAACCCGCTGACGCTGCTGGTGGCCGGGCTGGCCATTGCTGCGGCGTTCGTTGTCCAGTTGTGGCTGGACTCGATGATCATCGGTGCCATGGTCGGCTTCCTGATCTTCTCGCTGTCGGGCATCGTGCGCTGGAAGGACACTGACGACCTGTTCACCGAAGGCATGAAGATGATGGCCATGATCGGCTTCATCATGATTGCCGCCTCGGGCTTTGCCGACGTGATGAAAGCCACCGGCGAGGTGAAGAGCCTGGTGGAAGCGTCGGCGCAGTGGATCAACCACAGCAAGGCTGTCGGTGCGGTGCTGATGTTGCTGGTGGGCTTGCTGGTGACCATGGGCATCGGCTCGTCCTTCTCCACGGTACCGATCCTGGCGGCGATCTTCGTGCCGCTGTGCGTGCAACTGGGCTTCGACCCGCTGGCCACGGTGTGCATCGTGGGTACCGCCGGCGCCCTGGGCGACGCGGGTTCGCCGGCCTCGGACTCGACCCTGGGGCCGACTTCGGGGCTCAACGTGGATGGCCAGCATCACCACATCTGGGACACCGTGGTGCCCACTTTCATCCACTACAACCTGCCGCTGCTGGCGTTCGGCTGGCTGGCGGCGATGACCCTGTAGGGCAGGCGTCAGCCCTTGTCGGGTGGCGGCGAGATGCGGTTGAGCACAGTGCTGCCATCCTTGCTGCGGGTCAGGTAGACCGGCAGCACCTTGGGCAGGTTGTTGACCAGGCGCCCCACCTCACGGGTGTTGTAGATGCCGCTGATACGAATGCGGCCGGTGCTGGCGTCGGCCAGCAGCAACGGCGCGTCGAGGTAGCGGTTGATCATCGGCAGCGCCTGCTCCAGGCTCAGGTTGTCGAGCACCAGCTTGCCGTCACGCCAGGCCAGGCTGTTGCCGTAATCGTCGCTCTGTGCCAGCTGCGGCTCGAAGTCGCCCTGGCGATAGCTGGCCTGCATCCCCGGGCCGAGGCGGTAGCCGCCGTCGCTGCCGTCGCTGGAGACCAGTACCGAGCCCTCCACCAACGTCACCTTGACCCGGTCCTGGTACTTCCACACGTTGAACTGGGTGCCGGTGACACGAGTCTGGCCACGGCCGGCATGCACGATGAAGGGGTGGTTGCTGTCGTGGCGCACCTTGAAGAACGCCTCGCCACGCTTGAGCGTGACCTGGCGCTGGTCCTTGTAGTTCAGGTAGGTGAGCTCGGTGTTGAGGTTGAGCTGCACCGTGCTGCCGTCGTTCAGTTCCACGGTCTGCATGCGCTCGCCGGCGGCGAAGTGCTGGTAGTGGTTGGGCAGCCAGCCTTGTTCCCAGCCCAGCCAGCCGGCCAGCGGCAGCACTGCCAGGGCGATGGCGGCAGCAGAGGCGAATGGCCGCCAGCCACGCGGGCGTGCCGGCTGCTGAACGGGCGCGTTGAAATCGATGACGGTGGCGGTGCGTGGCAGCAGGTCGGCGGTGTGCCAGATCTCCAGCATTGCCTGGTATTCCTCGGCATGCTGCGGGTCGGCCGCCAGCCAGCGGCTGAACGCCTCGCGCTCGGCCAGCGTGCAATCCTCGGCATGCAGGCGCATGCACCAGTGCGCGGCGGCGTCGGTGATGGCATCGTCTGGGCTGGGGTTGCGGCGGTCGTGGTTCATTGCGGCTCCGGGTTTTGCGCATTCTACCCTTGGCGCAGGGCTCCGGAGAACCGCGGTAATGGCGAGTGATTCTCTGTTGTGCCGGTTTTTCGTCGGATTGGCAACGGTTTTCCAGCGTTTGAGAACCCTTCGCGGCAGGAACCAGCTCCGCCTGGTCGCCATCGCCGGCAAGCCGGGCTCCTACAGGGCCAGCCTGTGGGAGCCGGCTTGCCGACGCTGAGGGCGGGCGGGGCGATCAGAATTGTCCGGCGGTCATCCGATAAAGGCTGGCGCTCCCTGCGCGAATACTCGCGTCCAGGCCCAAGCCACGCGGCAGGACGCGCTGGAAGTAGAACTCCGCACAGGCCAGCTTGGCCGCATGAAACGCATCGTCCTCGTCACGCTTGGCCAACGCCACCGCGGCCATCCGCGCCCACATGTAGGCATACGCGGTCAGCCCGAACAGCTGCAGGTATTCCACCGCCACGGCGCTGACCAGGTTGGGCTCCTCGCCAGCGCGCGAGCGCAGCCAGGCGCTGGTCGCTTCCAGGCGTGCCAGGCTCGCTTGCAGGGCTTCGCGGTGCAGCGGCGCGTCGAGGCTGAAGGCACGTACCTCGGCAGCAAAGCTGGCCAGTGCCTGGCCGCCGTCGGCCAGCACCTTGCGCCCGAGCAGGTCGAGGGCCTGGATGCCGTTGGTACCTTCATAGATCTGGGCGATGCGCACGTCGCGCACGCGCTGCTCCTGGCCCCATTCACGGATGTAGCCATGGCCACCATACACCTGTTGGCCGAGCACACAGCTTTCCAGGCCGTTGTCGGTGAAGAATGCCTTGGCCACCGGCGTCAGCAGTGCCACCAGGCGCTGGGCGTGCTCGCGTTCGCCGGCGTCGTCGGCGTAGCGCGCCAGGTCCAGCTGTTGGCCAACGTAGGCGGCGAACGCCCGGCCACCCTCGGTGAGGGTGCGCATGGTCAGCAGCATGCGCCGCACATCAGCATGCTGGATGATCGGGTCGGCCACCTTGTCCTTGGCTTGCGGGCCGCTTGCTGCGCGGCTTTGCAGGCGTTCATTGGCATAGCGGGCGGCGCTCTGGTAGGACGCTTCGGCACAGCCGATGCCCTGCAGGCCGATGGACAGGCGCTCGTAGTTCATCATGGTGAACATCGCGGCCAGGCCCTTGTTCGGCTCACCCACCAGATAGCCGACCGCACCGTCGAAGTTCATCACGCAGGTGGCCGAGGCCTTGATGCCCATCTTGTGTTCGATCGACCCGCAATGGGCGGGGTTGCGCCTACCCAGGCTGCCATCGGCCTCGACCAGGTACTTGGGCACCAGGAACAGCGAGATGCCTTTGGCACCGGCCGGCGCATCCGGCAGCTTGGCCAGTACCAGGTGGATGATGTTCTCGGTCAGGTCCTGCTCGCCGCCGGTGATGAAGATCTTGCTGCCACTGATGCGATAGCTGCCGTCGGCCTGGGGCTCGGCGCGGCTGCGAATCAGCCCCAGGTCGGTGCCGGCATGAGGCTCGGTGAGGCACATGGTGCCCGCCCAGCGGCCTGCGTAGAGGGGTGGCAGGTAGGTGGCCTTGAGTGCTTCGCTGGCGTGGGCATCGATCGCCAGGCAACTGCCGGCGCTCAACGCCGAATACAGGCTGAAGCTGCAGTCGGCGGCATAGAGCATTTCCTCGAACAGCACGCCGAGCATTTTCGGCATGCCCATGCCGCCATGCTCGGGGTTGCCACCCAGGCCGACCCAGCCACCTTCGCGGTAGGTGTGCCAGGCCTCGCGGAAGCCATCGGGGGTGGTGACGGTGCCGGCCTCGAAGCGCACGCCTTGCTCGTCGCCGTTGCGGCTGAGCGGGGCGATCAGCTGGCCGGTGACCTTGGCTGCTTCCTCGAGGATGGCATCGGCGGTTTCGGCGTCGATGCGCTCGGCCAGGGCGGGCAGGCGGGCCCACAGGGCGGGGGCGTTGAACACATCATGCAGGACGAAGCGCATGTCGCGCAGGGGGGCGGTGTAGGTGGTCATCGTGTGCTCTTGGAAGATTGAGGTTGTCTGTGCGGGCCCCACCACCGGCCAGCTGCCACAGGCATTGCACAAGGCTCGAGGCTTGCATCAACCCTGTGGCAGCTGGCTTGCCGGCGATCGGACAGCTGCGGCTTCAGAGGGCCTTGGCCCGGTCGCGCAGCACGTACTTCTGGATCTTGCCGGTGGAGGTTTTCGGCAATTCGCCGAACACCACGGTCTTCGGCACCTTGAACCCGGCCAGGTGCTCGCGGCACCAGCCGGTGATGTCGGCTTCGCGGGTGTCTTCGCGGCCCGGCTTGAGGGCGACGAAGGCGCATGGGGTTTCCCCCCATTTTTCATCCGGGCGCGCCACTACTGCGGCTTCCAGCACGGCCGGGTGCTTGTACAGGGCGTCCTCTACCTCGATGGTGGAGATGTTCTCGCCGCCGGAGATGATGATGTCCTTGAGCCGGTCCTTGATCTCGACATAGCCGTCGGCATGCCACACGGCCAGGTCACCGGTGTGGAACCAGCCGCCACGGAAGGCTTCGGCGGTTGCTTCGGGGTTCTTCAGGTAGCCCTTCATCACGGTGTTGCCACGCATGAAGATCTCGCCCAGGGTGTTGCCGTCGCGCGGTACCGGCTCGAGGGTCTGCGGGTCGGCGACCATCAAGCCGTCGAGGGTCGGGTAGCGCACGCCCTGGCGCGACTTGATCCGCGCGCGTTCTTCCAGCGCCAGTTGGTCCCATTCGTCATGCCAGGCACAGACGGTCACCGGGCCGTAGACTTCGGTCAGGCCGTAGGTGTGGGTCACCTGGATGCCCATTTCCTCCACGGCGCCGATCACCTTGGCGGGTGGTGCGGCGCCGGCGACCATGGCCTGCACCGGATGGTCGATGGCCGCCTTGGCCGCCTCGGGCATGTTGACCAGGGCGTTGAGCACGATCGGCGCGCCACACAGGTGGCTGACCTGGTGTTCGCGGATCAGGTTGAGGATTTTCTGCGGGTCGACCCGGCGCAGGAAAACGTGGGTACCGGCCAGCGCGGTGATGGTCCACGGGTAGCACCAGCCGTTGCAGTGGAACATCGGCAGGGTCCACAGGTACACCGGGCGGTGGCCCATGGCCCAGGTCATCTGGTTGCCCAGGGCATTCAGGTAGGCGCCACGGTGGTGATAGACCACGCCCTTGGGGTTGCCGGTGGTGCCGGAGGTGTAGTTGAGCGAGATCGCCTGCCACTCGTCATCGGGCCATTCCCAGGCAAATTCCGGGTCGCCTTCGGCGAGGAAGGCCTCGTAGTCGAGCTCGCTGAGCGCGCGGCCTTCGCCATACTCGGGGTCATCCACATCCACCACCAGGGGCGGGTGTTCGAGCAGGGCCAGGGCAGCCTCGATGACCGTGTGGAACTCGCGGTCGGTAATCAGCACCTTGGCCTCGCCATGCTGCAGCATGAAGGCGATGGCCTCGGCATCCAGGCGCACATTCAGCGTGTTGAGCACAGCGCCGGTCATGGGCACACCGAAGTGGGCCTCGAGCATGGCCGGAATGTTCGGCAACATCACCGCCACGGTATCGCCGCGGCCGATACCCCGGCCGGCCAGGGCGCTGGCCAGGCGTCGGCAGCGCTGGTAGGTTTCCTGCCAGTTGCGGCGGATGGCACCGTGGACCACCGCAGGATAATTGCCGTATACGGCAGCGGTGCGTTCGATGAAACTCAGCGGGGTGAGGGCGACATGGTTGACGGCAGCGGGCATCAGGCCCTGGGCATAGATCGACATGCGGTAATCCTGTAGGGGAGGCAGGCGCAGCCAGTGCGCTTGGCCCCCGGTGGCTGATTGTTAGCTCTGATCAGGGTGCAGGGTGACGGACGGTGGGCCGTTACCCTTGTCGCTGTTTTACGCGAGTCGCTATGGTATTAGGAATATCGACTATAGCAATATAGTAAAACTACTATAACAACGAGCCGCTCATTTTGGACAAGACCGCCTACCCCTTGCTTGCCAAGGACCCTCAGCCCAGCCTGATGCTCTGCGCCGATGCCACGCCGCTGGCGCTCAACCCGGCGTTGCAGGCGTGGCTCGATGAGGGCCCCGCACTGGCCAGCTGGCTGCCGGCCAACTGTGCCTCCCTGGTGCGCGCCTGCCTGCGCCAGCACCGGGCGATTGCCGACGTCGAGGTACAGGTTGGCGAGCGCATCGTGCTGTGGAACTTCATCCCCGACGATCAGGGCCAGCAAGTGCTGGCGCGTTGCCGCGACGCCAGTGACGAGCGCCACGGTGCGCGCGAGGCCAGCCGCGCCCGGCGCCTGTACCGGTTGATCATCGAGAACACCACCGACCTGATCTCCCGGCACAGCCCTGATGGCCGTTTTCTCGATGCCTCGCCGGCGGCCTTCCGCCTGCTCGGGCTGTGGCCCGAGCAATTGCGTGGCAGGCCGGTGCATACCCTGCTGCACCCGCGCGAACGTCGCCAGGTGCTGCGCCAGGCCGCCGCTGCCCTCGACCAGGACGGCTACCACACCATGACCTGCCGGGTGCGCCAGGCCGCAGGCGGTTACCGCTGGTTCGAGATCGCCAGCCGGGCCATCCGCGAAACCTATACCGGCGCAGTGGTCGAGGTGGTCAGCGTGTCCCGCGACATTACCTTGCGTATCGAGGCCCAGGAGAGCCTGGCGCACAGTGCCCGCTTGGCCACCCTGGGCGAGCTGGCGTCGGGTATCGCCCACGAGATCAACCAGCCATTGGCCGCGGTGGTCAACTATGCCAATGCCAGCCAGCGTTACCTGCAGGCTGTGGCACACGACCCGCAGGCGCGCGAGCGGGTTGGGCAGGGCCTGCAGCGCATCAGCGAGCAGGCCACCCATGCTGCCGAGGTGATCCGCCGCCTGCGCGCCTTCCTGCGCAAAGGGCCGCGCCGCCTGCAGGCACTGGACGTGGCCGAGGTGGCCGGTGAAGCCATGCGCCTGTGTGCCTGGGAAGCTGCGCGCGACCAGGTGCTGGTCGAATTGCGCATGAGCGCGCAACTGCCCTCGGTGTACGCCGACCGGGTACTGCTGGAGCAAGTGCTGCTGAACCTGCTGCGCAATGCCATTGATGCCAACCGCGAGCAGCACGGCGAGCGGCCGTCGCGTATCCTGCTGAGCGCCGCGCGCGATGGCGACGGCGTGCTGGTAGAAGTGGCCGACCAGGGGCCGGGCGTGGCCCCCGAGCGGCTGGATGAAATCTTTACCCCTTTCACCACCAGCAAGGCCGACGGCCTGGGCCTGGGTTTGAGCATGAGCCGCAGCCTGATCGAAGGCTTTGGCGGCAGCCTGTGGGCGCGGGCCGGTGACAAGGGTGGTCTGGTGCTGTGCTGCCGCCTGGCGGTAAGCAGGGGATGAGGGGAGGCGCGGTGCAAGCGAAAGTGTATGTGGTCGATGACGACCAGGGCATGCGGGATTCGACGGTGTGGTTGCTGCAGTCGGTAGGTTTGCAGGCACTGCCGTTTGCCAGCGGGCAAGCGTTTCTCGATGCCTGCGTTGATGACGGGCCGGCCTGTGTGCTGCTGGATGTGCGCATGCCGGGGTTGGGTGGGTTGGCGGTGCAGCAGGCGATCCGCGAGCGCGGCCTGGCGCTGCCGGTGATCTTCGTCAGTGGCCATGCCGATGTGCCGATCGTGGTGCGGGCGTTCAAGGCTGGCGCCTGCGATTTCATCGAAAAGCCGTATAACGATCAGTTGCTGCTCGACAGCGTACAGGCTGCGCTGGACCAGGCCGGGCGGGCGCGTCAGGACGATAAGGCGCTGGCTCAGGTGCAGGCGCGCGTCGATGCCCTGACGCCGCGCGAGCGCGACGTGTTCGTGCCGTTGGCGCAGGGCTTGAGCAACCGTGAGGTTGCCGAACGGCTGGGAGTCAGCGTGAAGACCGTGGACCTGTACCGTGGCCGGGTGATGAAACGCTTGCAGGCGCAAAGCCTGGCCGAGCTGGTCGGTATTGCCATTGCCTGCGGGGCGGTGCAGGCATTGGGCCTGCGAGCCTTGTAGGAGCGGCCATGCGTCGCGATGGGCCGCGCAGCGGCCCTGGATCTGTGTTGCGGCACAAACTGTTGGGGGCCACTGTGTGGCCCATCGCGACGCAAGGCCGCCCCTACACAGGCCGCGAATCGGGCGAAATCATGAAATATTTCATAGCTTGCTAATCAAGGCTTTGACATTCACTGCCTAAGCAGTAATATTTTTACACACTTACCCGAGCAGTCGCTGATGGCCCACTTCACCCCAGACAACTTCCAGACCTGCGCCATTGGCATGCTGCTTGGCCGTGCGGCAATCCTCAAGGACCGCATCCTCGACTGGCACCTCGAATCCGAAGGCGTCACCGCCGCACAGTTCAAGGTGCTGATCATCGTCACTCAGTACCAGGTGGATACCCCGGCCGAATTGTGCCGCTACCTGGGCCTGGACAGCGGTTCGATGACGCGCATGCTCGACCGCCTCGAGCAGAAGGAGCTGATCGTGCGCACCCGTTGCGCCGACGACCGTCGCCAGGTGCGCCTGGCCTTGACTGCCGACGGCCAGCGCCTGGCCGACCGGCTGCCGGAAATCGGCGCCGCCGCCATGAACGAGTTGTGCGGCGCGCTCGACGGCGAAGAGCTCAAAGCCCTGGAAGGCCTGTTGGCCAAGGTGTTGCTCGCTGCCGGCGACCCGTTGACGATCCGCCGCTTCGGTGATCGTTGAACCCTGTCACGAATTATCCAAGGTACTGTCATGGCCACTTCCGCAGACACCCCGTCTCCCTCCGCAACGCCCGAGCCCTCGCGCAAGCGCAAGGCCTGGCTGCTTGGCCTGTTGTTGCTGGTGATCCTGGCTGCCGCAGGCGCCTGGGCCTGGTACAGCCTGGTCGGGCGCTGGCACGAAAGCACCGACGATGCCTACGTCAACGGCAACGTGGTGGAAATCACCCCTTTGGTCAGTGGTACGGTCACCAGTATCGGCGCCGATGACGGCGACCTGGTACATGCCGGCCAGGTGCTGCTGCAGTTCGATCCGGCCGACAGCGAAGTGGCCTTGCAGTCCGCCGAAGCCAGGCTGGCGCGCAGCGTGCGCCAGGTGCGCGGCCTGTACAGCAACGTCGACTCGCTCAAGGCCCAGCTGGAAACCCGCCTGGCCGAACTGCGCAAGGCCCAGCAGGACTTCAACCGGCGCAAGGTGCTGGCCGACAGCGGCGCCATTGCCGCAGAAGAGTTGTCCCACGCCCGCGACGACTTGAGCGTGGCCCAGGCCGCCGTCAACAGCGCGCGCCAGCAGCTCAGCACCAGCAGCGCGCTGGTCGATGACACCGTGGTGTCCTCGCACCCCGAGGTGATGGCTGCCGCCGCCGACTTGCGTCAGGCGTACCTCGACCATGCCCGTACAACCCTGGTGGCACCGGTGACCGGCTACGTTGCCAAGCGTACCGTGCAGCTGGGCCAGCGCCTGCAGCCCGGCACCGCGACCATGGCGGTGATCCCACTGGACCAGGTGTGGATCGATGCCAACTTCAAGGAAACCCAACTGCGCGACATGCGCATTGGCCAGCCGGTGCAGATCAGCGCCGACCTGTATGGCAGCGAGGTCAAGTACAGCGGCACGGTCGACAGCCTTGGCGCCGGCACCGGCAGCGCCTTTGCCTTGTTGCCGGCGCAGAACGCCACCGGTAACTGGATCAAGATCGTCCAGCGGGTGCCGGTACGCATTCATCTCAGCCCCGACCAGCTCAAGCAACACCCGCTGCGTATCGGCCTGTCCACCGTGGTCGAGGTCGATCTGCACGACCAGAGCGGCCCGGCACTGGCCCAGCAGCCACCCCAGCAGGCCAGCTATACCACCCAGGTCTATGACCGTCAGCTGGTCGAAGCCGACAACCTGATCGCCCGGCTGATCCACGAGAACAGCGCAACCGGCAAGACGGCGCAGCGATGAGCAATACTGCTGCGGCCCAGTTCACCCCGCCAAGCCTGCTGCTGACCACCATCGGCCTGTCGCTGGCGACGTTCATGCAGGTGCTCGACACCACCATTGCCAACGTGGCCCTGCCGACCATTTCCGGCAACCTGGGGGTCAGCTACGAGCAGGGTACCTGGGTCATTACCTCGTTCGCGGTGAGCAACGCCATTGCCTTGCCGCTCACTGGCTGGCTCAGCCGGCGGTTTGGCGAAGTTAAGCTGTTCATCTGGGCCACACTGCTGTTCGTGCTGGCCTCGTTCCTGTGCGGGATTGCCCAGTCGATGCCGGAGCTGGTTGGCTTTCGCGTGCTGCAGGGGGTGGTGGCCGGGCCCTTGTACCCGATGACCCAGACCTTGCTGATTGCGGTGTACCCACCGGCCAAGCGCGGGATGGCCCTGGCGTTGCTGGCGATGGTGACCGTGGTGGCGCCGATTGCCGGGCCGATCCTCGGCGGCTGGATCACCGACAGCTACAGCTGGCCGTGGATTTTCTTCATCAACGTACCCATCGGCCTGTTCGCCGCCGCCGTGGTGCGCCAGCAGATGCGCAGCCGGCCGGTGGTCACCAGCCGCCAGCCGATGGACTACATCGGCCTGCTGACGCTGATCATTGGCGTCGGTGCCTTGCAGGTGGTGCTCGACAAAGGCAACGACCTGGACTGGTTCGAATCGTCGTTCATCGTCACCGGCAGCCTGATTTCGCTGGTGTTCCTGACGGTGTTCGTGATCTGGGAGCTGACCGACCGTCACCCGGTGGTGAACCTGCGCCTGTTCGTGCACCGCAACTTCCGGGTTGGCACCCTCGTGCTGGTCGGCGGTTATGCGGGGTTCTTCGGCATCAACCTGATCCTGCCGCAGTGGTTGCAGACGCAGATGGGCTATACCGCCACCTGGGCGGGCCTGGCGGTGGCGCCGATCGGCCTGCTGCCGGTGATGATGTCGCCGTTCGTGGGCAAGTACGCACACCGTTTCGACCTGCGTGTGCTGGCGGGCCTGGCATTTCTGGCGATCGGCGCCAGCTGCTACATGCGTGCCGGCTTCACCAATGAGGTGGACTTCCAGCACGTGGCGTTGGTGCAGCTGTTCATGGGCATCGGCGTGGCCTTGTTCTTCATGCCGACCTTGAGCATCCTGCTATCCGACCTGCCGCCGCAGCAGATTGCCGATGGCTCCGGGCTGGCGACCTTCCTGCGTACGCTGGGCGGGAGTTTTGCGGCGTCGTTGACCACCTGGATCTGGATTCGTCGAGCGGACCAGCACCATGCCTACCTGAGCGAACACATCAGCCAGTTCGACCCGGCGACGCGGCATACCCTCGAGCAGTTGGGCGGGGCCAGCCCGCAAAGCTATGCGCAGCTGGAGCAGATGCTGAACGGCCAGGCCTACATGATGTCGACGGTGGATTACTTCACCCTGATGACCTGGGTGTTTGCCGGGTTGATCCTGCTGGTGTGGTTTGCCAAGCCGCCCTTTACCGCCAAGGCGGGGCCGGCTTCCGCGGGGCATTGAAGCGACCGGGTGCCTGGCATGGGATGTTGGCTGGGGCGCAATCGAACGCCAGCCAACCGCTCGAGCCAGGCACCTGCCAGGCCCCGCCTTCTATTCCCATACCGTCCCTTTTCCCCTATTGTCGATCGTCCCTTCCCAACGATCGGCATATCCATGCAGAACGTCATCGTCATTACCGGTGCCAGCCGTGGCATCGGCGCCGCCACAGCGCTGCTGGCCGCCCGCCAGGGCTACCGCATCTGCATCAATTACCACGCTGACGATCAGGCTGCGGCAGACATCCTCGGCCAAGTCCGCGCCCTGGGCGCCGAGGCCATTGCCGTGCGGGCCGACGCCAGCGTCGAAGACGAGGTCATACAGCTGTTCCTGCGTGTCGACCAGGAACTCGGCCCGGTCACCGCGCTGGTCAACAATGCTGGCACCATCGGCCAGCAGAGCCGGGTCGAGGACATGTCCGAATTCCGCCTGCTCAAGGTCATGAAAACCAACATCGTCGGCCCCATGCTCTGCGCCAAGCACGCCTTGCTGCGCATGGCGCGCCGACACGGCGGCCAGGGTGGCGCCATCGTCAACGTGTCATCGGTGGCTGCACGCCTGGGCTCACCCAGTGAATACGTGGACTACGCCGCCTCCAAGGGCGCGCTCGATACCTTTACCATCGGCCTGGCCAAGGAAGTGGCAGGCGAGGGCGTGCGGGTCAATGGCGTTCGGCCAGGCTATATCCATACCGGGTTCCACGCGCTTTCCGGCGACCCCGAGCGGGTCAGCAAACTTGAGCCCGGCTTGCCCATGGGCCGCGGCGGGCGCCCCGAGGAAGTCGCCGAGGCCATCCTCTGGTTGCTCTCGGACAAGGCGTCGTACGCTACCGGCAGCTTCATCGACCTGGGCGGCGGGCGCTGAACCGCCGTCAACCGTCCAGCAGTGTGCGTATCCGCTCGGTCAGTACCTGCAGCTCGAACGGCTTGGTCAGCACCAGCGTGCCTTGTAGCAGCTGGCCGTCTCTGAGCGCCGCGCTTTCATCGTAGCCGGTGATGAACAGTACCTTGAGGTCGGGGTAGCGCTCGCGGCAACGTTCCGCCACCTGGCGACCATTCAGCCCTCCCGGCAGGCCGATATCGCTCAGCAACAGGTCTGGCCGCGCGCCGGTTTGCAGGTGGGCGAGGGCGGCCGGGCCGTTCTCGAAAGCATCGACCTGGTAGCCCAGCTCTTGCAGCACTTCGCAGACCACCACGCGCAAGGCGATCTGGTCTTCGATCAGCAGGATGCGTTGCGCCGCCGGGCTGGGTTTTTCCGGCGCCGTGCGCTGCGGCGTGGGCGCCGGTACTTCAGCTGGCTCATGGTGGCGGGGCAACAGCAGCTCGATGCGGGTCCCTTCGCCAAGCGTCGACAACAGCCGCAATTGCCCACCCGACTGGCGCACGAAACCGTAGGTCATCGACAAGCCCAGGCCAGTGCCCTGGCCCATCGGCTTGGTGGTGAAGAACGGGTCCACTGCACGCTGGGCCACCTCTGCCGACATGCCCTTGCCGTTGTCGCTGATGCTCAGCCGCACGTATTCACCGGCGGGCAGTTCCAGGGCGCGGGCGTGCTCGTCGTCCAGCAGCAGGTTGTCGCCATGGATATCGATCACGCCACCGTCAGGCATGGCATCGCGGGCATTGATGCAGACGTTGAGCAGGGCGCTTTCCAGTTGCGGCGGGTCGATGAACGTCGGCCACAGCTGGCAGGGAAAGCAGCTGGTAAGGTTGATGGACGGGCCGATGCTGCGGCGCAGCAGGTCTTCCATGCCAGCCACCAGCGTGGCCACCTGGGTGGAGCGGGGTTGCAGGGTTTGCTGGCGGGAAAACGCCAGCAGCCGGTGCACCAGCGCAGAAGCCCGTTGCGCCGAGCCACTGGACAATGCCAGCAACGGCTCCAGGCTGTCGAACCGCGACTGCTCCAGGTGCTGGCGCATCAGTTCCTGGGCACCCAGGATGCCGCCCAGCAGGTTGTTGAAGTCGTGGGCGATGCCACCGCTGAGCTGGCCTACTGCTTCCATTTTCTGCGCCTGGCGCAGGGCCTCCTCGGCCTTGGCCAGCCGCGCTTGTTCGTGCACCCGCTGGCTGATGTCATAGGCGAACAGATAGGCGCCCTGGATCTCGCCTTCATGGTCGCGCAGGGCGTTGAAGCGCAGCTCGTAATGGCGCTGCGCGGGTGCCTGGCCAAAGGCGCCGGTCTCGATGAACTGCTCGCCCTGCAGTGCGCGTTGCCACAGGGGCAGGATCGGCGTCTGCTCGGGCTGGCCGTCATCGATCAGCCCGGGCATGTAGTCGCCGATCTCCGGCGTTTGCCCGTACAGCAACTGGAAATCGTGCCTGGCCTGCCGATTGACCGCCAGCCAGCGCATGTCCTTGTCGATCACATGCACGTTGACCACGCTGTGATCGACCAGCTCGGCAAACAGCCTGCGCTCTGCCAGCGCAGTGCTTACCCGCTGCTCGAGTTCTTCGTTCAGGCGCTGCACGGCCTGCTCTGCCCGGCGCCGTTCGGTGACGTCCTTGAACAGCACGGCCACCTGGCGTTTCTCGGCGGGCTCCACGCGGAACGTGGTGATGGACAACACCCGCCCGGTAGCCACCAGTTCCTGTTCGAAATGCAGGGGTTCGCCGGTGCGCAGCACGGCGCCATAGCGCGCTGCCCAGTCATCGGCCTCGTCAGGCACCATTTCGCGCAGCTTCTGCCCGACCACATTGGCAATGCCGGCATGCTTGGTATAGGCCGCGTTGGCCAGCACGTGCACGTAGTCACTGAGCGGGCCGTGCGGGCCGTCGAAGAACTCGATGATGCAAAAGCCTTCGTCCATGGTGTCGAACAACCAGCGGTAGAAGTCCTGGCCGTGGTCCTGCTGGCTCGAAAGCTGTGCTTCCAACAACGCGTTCTGCCGTTGCAGGTCTTCGACTTGTTGACGCAGTGTGAGCAGGTCGCGATGAGGCATGTCGCTATCCGACAAAAGGTAACGCCCTGACTTTAGCGTGTTAACCCGCCGCCGAATAGCGTTCAGCGCGGCTGCGCGTGGGGGCCCAGCAGCTGGCCAATCCGTTCGCCAAGGGTTTGCAGGGTGAACGGCTTGGCCAACAGGGCGGTGCGCTGGCCAAGCCCGGCCTCGGGTAGTGCATCGGTCATTTCGTAACCGGTAATCAGCAGTACCGGGGCGTCTTTCACAAGCTTCTGATAAATCTCTGCCAGCTGATAGCCGTCGGTTCCTCCGGGCAGGCCGATATCCGCGACCAGCAAGTCTGGCGGTGGGCTCTGGCGCATCGCCTCGACGGCCTGTCGACCATCCTCCAGGGCCTGTACCTCGTGGCCCAGTTCGGTCAGCACCTCGACCAGCACCAGGCGCAGCGCCGGCTGGTCCTCTACCAGCATGATGCGCTGCCCGCGTGGGCCTGCGGATTCGCCATGGGCTGCGCCAGCCAGCGGGCTGTCCGCAACACCTGGGCGTTGGTGCCGGGGAAAGTACAGATGAACGCAGGTGCCTTGCCCGGCAATGCTGTCGATCAGCAACTGCCCACCAGACTGGCGAGCAAAGCCATAGGCCATCGACAAGCCCAGGCCGGTCCCCTGGCCCAGTGGCTTGGTGGTGAAGAACGGTTCGAGGGCGCGCTGCAGTACCGCACTGGGCATGCCCAGGCCGTTGTCCTCGACAGCAATGTGCAGATAGTGGCCTGGCGGCAGGTCCAGGCGCTTGGCCTCGGCCGCTGCGACATCGACGTTTGCACAGCTGATGCGCAGGTTACCGCCGCGTGGCATGGCGTCACGGGCGTTGATGCACAGGTTGAGCAAGACGCTTTCCAGCTGCTGCGGGTCGATACGGATCGGCCATTGCTCGGCCAGCGTCTGGTCCTGGAACTCGATGTGCGGGCCGGTCGAGCTGCGGATCAGGTCGTGCATGTCGGCAATCAGCTGGTGCACATCGACGGCTTGCGGCACGAGGGTCTGCTGGCGTGAAAAAGCCAGCAGGTGCTGCACCAGGGCAGTGGCGCGCAAGACGTTGTTGCGACTGAGTTCGAGCATCCGCGCGGTGTCAGCGAGGCGCTGCTGGCCCAGGCGTTGCCCGGCGAGTTCCAACGAGCCCAGCAAGCTGCCCAGCAGGTTGTTGAAGTCGTGTGCAATGCCCCCGGTCAACTGGCCGACGGCTTCCATTTTCTGCGAGTGGCGCAGTGCTTCCTCGGCCTGGCGCAGGCGCTCCTGGTTGGCCATGCGCTCGGTGATGTCATAGGCGAACATGTAGCCGCCCTGGATCCGCTGCTCAGCGTCGCGCCACGGGTGGTAGCGGATTTCGTAATGGCGCGGGGCGTCAGGCGGCCCGAGGGTAATGGTATCGATGAACGCTTCACCGGCCAGCACCCGTGGCCACACCGGTGCCAGGCGGCCCATGAGGTCGGGTTGGTTAAGCAGAAACTGCGGCACGTAGTCGCCAATCTGCGGCACAAAGCCACGATAACGCTCGAAGGTTTCCCGGGCCGTCCGGTTGATCGCCACCAGGCGCAACTTGCGGTCGGCGGCAAACACGTTGGCCCGGCTGTTGTCGAGCAATTCGCCCAGCAAGCGGTTGTGGGCCAGGGCGCCGTCGTCACGCTCGGCCAGGCGAGCCTCCAGTTCGGCGACACGCGCCTGCAGCTGCGCCAACGACGGGAGTGAATCTGGTTGCATGGCGAAGTCCCGGTGAGCGGATCGGGCAACTATAGTCGCCTACCGGGTCATCAGCCATCAGAACGAACGAATGATCCGCCCCAGGGTCTCCATGGCGCGTTCGGCGTCGTCATGCCAGGGGCTGCCGTAGTTCAGGCGGATGCAGTTGCCGAAACGCCGGGTGGGCGAGAAGATCGGCCCTGGAGCGATGCTGATGCCTTGGGCCAGGGCCATGTGGAACAGCTTCAGCGCATCCATCTGTTCGGGCAGCTCCAGCCACAGGAAGTAACCGCCGCAGGGCTGGCTGACCCGCGTCTGCGCCGGGAAATGCCGAGCGATGGCCGCCAGCATGTTGGCCTGCTGGCCTTCCAGGGCATAACGCAGCTTGCGCAGGTGGCGGTCGTAGCCGCCATGCTGCAGGTAGTCGGCAATGGCTGCCTGGGCCGGCATCGATGCACACAGCGAGGTCATCAGCTTCAGGCGCTCGATTTTTTGCGCAAAGCGCCCGGCGGCGACCCAACCGATACGGTAGCCCGGTGCCAGGCTCTTGGCGAACGAACCACAATGCATCACCAGGCCCTGGGTATCGAAAGCCTTGGCCGGTTTGGGGGCCTGCTGGGCGTAGTACAGCTCGGCATACACATCGTCTTCGATCAACGGTACCTGATGGCGCGTCAGCAGCTCCACCAGTGCCTGTTTTTTCGCTTCCGGCATGCTGGCACCCACCGGGTTCTGGAAATTGGTCATGCACCACACGGCTTTGACCGGGTGTTTTTCCAGGGTCTGCGCCAGCACGCCCAGGTCCATGCCTTCGCGCGGATGCACAGGTATTTCCACAGCCTTGAGCTTGAGCCGCTCCAGCACCTGCAGGCAGGCGTAGAACGCCGGTGCCTCGATGGCCACCAGGTCGCCGGGCTGGGTGACTGCCTGCAGGCACAGGTTCAGTGCTTCCAGCGCGCCGTTGGTGATCAGCAACTCTTCCATCGGCAACATCAGCCCGCCGACCATGTAGCGCAAGGCGATCTGCCGGCGCAGCTGCGGGTTGCCGGGCGACAGGTCGGTGACCACCATGCGCGGGTCCATGCTGCGGCTGGCGCTGGCCAGCGAACGCGACAGGCGTTGCAGCGGGAACAGCTCGGGGCTGGGGAAGGCCGAACCGAACGGCACGGTGTTGGGGTCCTTGATCGAGTCGAGGATCGAGAACACCAGCGCGCTGACGTCGACACTGGTGGACTCGCTGACCGGCTGCAAGGCCTGCGGCTCGCTGAACTGGCGTGGGGCGTAGGCGTTGACGAAGTAACCCGAACGCGGCCGTGCGCGGATCAGGCCGCGCCGCTCCAGCAGGTAGTAGGCCTGGAACACGGTGGACGGGCTGACCCCGTGGGTCTGGCTGGCATAGCGCACCGAGGGCACGCGCTGGCCGGGGCCCAGCACCCCGGAGCGAATCAGTTCGGCAATGTCATCGGCAAAGCGTTCGTAGCGTTTCATTCTGGCCTTCTGTCGAAGCCTGGCAGGCAAGGTGGGGTCAGTGTAAGGGATCAACGGTTCAGCGGTGCGACGAAGCGGCTGAGGGCTACACTGCGGATGGCCGGATCGTCGCGCTCGCTGATTTCGAAGCTCAGCGTCTGCGAGCTGCTGGCCGGGCGCTCGGTCAACAGCGCCACCGACACCGGCAGTTCGCTCATTTCGCCGGCCGCGAGGGTGAATGCGGTCTTGCCCTGCAAGCGCAAGCCATCGGCATCCAGCAGGCGCAACGCGTAGTGCTGCGGGCGGGCGGTCTTGTTGATGACCTTGAGCAGATAGATGTTCTCGATCTGGCCGAGGGCATTCTCGCGGAACAGGCTGCGGTCCTTGATCACGTCCAGCGATACCATTGGCCGCAGGTGCAAGGCCAGCACCAGTGCCGCAATCATCACCCCCAGGGCGGCGGCATAGCCCAACAGGCGCGGGCGCCACCAATGGGTGGTGCCACCTTGCAGGCTGTGTTCGGACTTGTAGCCGATCAGGCCACGGGCGTAGCCCATCTTGTCCATGACTGCGTCACAGGCGTCGATGCAGGCGGCACAACCGATGCAAGCCATCTGCAAACCGTCACGGATATCGATGCCGGTGGGGCATACCTGCACGCACAAGGTGCAATCGATGCAATCACCCAGGCCCTGCGCGCGGGCATCGCTGCCTTTCTTGCGCGCGCCACGGGCCTCGCCACGCCGCGGGTCATAGGCGACCGCCAGGGTGTCCTTGTCGAACATCACGCTCTGGAAGCGGGCATAGGGGCACATGTGCAGGCACACCGCTTCGCGCAGCAGGCCGGCGTTGAGGTAGGTGGCGGCGGTGAAGAAAAGTACCCAGAACAGCGCCACACCGCCCAGTTGCAAGGTGAACAGCTCTGCGGCCAGTGGGCGGATCGGGGTGAAATAGCCGACGAAGGTCAGGCCGGTGAGCAGGCCGATGGCCAACCACAGGCTGTGCTTCAGCGCGCGGCGGCCCAGTTTGTTCAGGCTCCAGGGGGCGGCGGCCAGCTTGATGCGCTGGTTGCGGTCACCCTCGGTGACCTTTTCGCACCACATGAACAACCAGGTCCAGGTGCTTTGCGGGCAGCTATAGCCGCACCACACGCGGCCGGCGTACACCGTGATGGCGAACAGGCCGAAGGCACAGATGATCAGCAGCGCCGACAACAGGATGAAGTCCTGCGGCCAGAAGGTGGCGGCAAAAATGTGGAACTTGCTGTTGCCCAGGTCCCAGAGCACGGCCTGGCGACCGTCCCAGTCCAGCCAGGCCGTGCCGAAAAACAGCAAGAACAGGGCGCCGGCGAAGCCGATGCGCAGGTTGCGGTACCGCCCGGAGAAGCTGCGGGTATGGATGCCGGTGTCGGTGCGTCGTGGCTGGGGGCTGGCTGGGGCAGTGGCGATCTCTGTGCAAAGGATTCTATCGGTCATGGCTCGGTGCTCATCAGGCCTCGATCAGGCGTGAACACTATGGCCTTGAGCCTGTTACCAGCACAGGCTCAGATTTTACGATAAAAACCGTATCAGATTGCCCGGCTTGCCCCGCCAGGCCCTAGGCTCTGTACGAAAAGCCTTGATACTTGTTCATGCTGCGTTGAAAACAGCCTCGGAATGCTCATGTACTCCAGTACACTCCGCTTCCTCGGCTGTTTTCGCCTTGCCTGACCTGCGTCTCAAGACTTTTCGTACAGAGGCCTAGATTACCGAGCCTGGCGCGCTGGCCTTCAGATGCCTGCGGCTATCCACTGCACCCGCGACGGTCAGCGCATCGGCCTCGGCCTCGGTGATTGGCACGCGCTGGCCGGCGAGCAGGGCTACCGACATGCGCAGTTGTTCATCGGTGATGATCTCGATGGCCGGGCCTTCGCCTTCGATGCGCAGATCCTCGCCGACGAGGGTGCAGCGGCGGGTGGTTGGGTCGATTTCAACGGGCATGGGGTGGTCCTCCTGCAGCGGTTAAAGGGTGGACCACGGAATCGGGCCGGTTGCTGCATCGGCAGGTTCAGCGGCACTTTGCCCTGGGTATGCTGGTCAATCATTGCAGATGCCAGGCCCGGCCTCTTCGCAGGTGAACCCGCGGGCCTGGTAACACCAAGCTCAGGCATGGGAACGACCGCGATGGATCTCATCTGGCAAGCAATCCAGGCCGAATTCGCCGATATCACCGACGCCCGCGAAGTCACGCAGATACTCGTGCGCCTGCTGATGGCCGCCTTGCTCGGTGCGGTGCTGGGCTTCGAGCGTGAACACAAGGGCAAGTCGGCTGGCGTGCGCACGCATATGCTGGTGTCGCTGGGGGCGGCACTGTTCGTGCTGGCGCCGAGCATGGCCGGAGCCGAGGAAGATGCCTTGAGCAGGGTGATCCAGGGTATCGTCGCCGGTATCGGCTTTCTTGGTGCAGGTACCATCTTGAAAGGTAACGGCCAGGACCCCAGCCATGTCAAAGGCCTGACGACGGCCGCCGGGTTATGGATGACTGCCGCCATCGGCACGGCCGCCGGCATGGGCCGCGAAGCCACGGCACTGATCAGCACGGTGCTGGCCCTGCTGGTGCTGGGCACGATGCCGTTGCTGGTAGAGAAGCTTGAAGGGCAGGATGAGAAAAAGCAGGAAGAGGAAGAGGAAGAGGGCAGGAAGCACTGAGGGGAGCCGAAGCTCCCCTCAAAGCGTTGTTGCCTGCTCTATTTTTATTATTGGGACCGGCCTGTTGTTGTTTTTGTCAGCCTGTCCGGGTGTTGCGGGCGACCCCCATTCGGGGTCAAGAGCAAACGTATTTTTTTGAGCGCTGACCTGCTTTCATCATGGCTGATCCGAACCTGGCTGCCGCTACCTTGAGGTAGTTTTATTGTTCTGTGCCAGACCGCGGGGCGTACCCCTGAAAAGCGTGTCGACTCCAAAAAAATCTGCTTGCTACGCCTCTGCCGTGTTGTTCTTGTTATGTCAGAGCCGTTACCTGTTGTTTTTATTGGGTGTCACGTTTTTTTTGTTGTTGTGCCAGAGATATAGCAGGGTGCGTGCCAACTTTTTAAATTCCTTCAAAAACAATCACTTAGTGATTTTCATCGGAATCGCCTGGCCTGAGATTTTGCCGATTTGTTTCCCTGTTACCCGATTTTTTGCTGTGAAACGTGGCGGCGGTAACACTTCACCCACATCGATGTGACACCCGTATGACTATCGTGCGCTGCACGCGCGTGCGACCCGCGACCCGTTGTCGCGGCCCAGCACAGCGCTGATGCGCTGGCCGGCAGCGATCAGCCGCTGCAGGTCGATGCCGGTTTCGATGCCCAGCCCCTGCAGCAGGTACACCACATCTTCGCTGGCGACGTTGCCAGTCGCGCCCTTGGCGTAAGGGCAACCGCCCAGCCCGGCGACCGAGCTGTCGAACACGCTGATGCCTTCGAGCAGGCTGGCATACACATTGGCCAAGGCCTGGCCGTAGGTGTCGTGGAAGTGCCCGGCCAGCCGCTCGCGCGGTACTTGTGCCGACACTGTGTCGAACAGGCGTCGGGTATCACCTGCGGTGCCGGTGCCGATGGTATCGCCCAGCGAGACCTCGTAGCAGCCCATGTCGTACAGGGCGCGAGCCACCGGCGCGACCTGGCCGGCATCGACCTTGCCTTCATAGGGGCAGCCAAGTACGCAGGAAACATAGCCCCGCACACGCACGCCGTGGTGACGGGCGGCTTCCATGATCGGCTCGAAGCGCTTGAGGCTGTCGCTGATCGAGCAATTGATGTTGCGCTGCGAGAAGGCTTCCGAAGCCGCGGCGAATACCGCCACTTCCTTTACCCCGGCAGCCAGGGCATCTTCGAAACCGCGCAGGTTGGGCGCCAGCGCGGCATAGGTGACACCCGGGCGTTGCTGGATACCGGCGAACACTTCTGCGGAACCGGCCATCTGCGGCACCCATTTGGGCGAGACGAAACTGCCCACCTCGATGTAGGCCAGGCCCGCCTCGGTAAGGTCATCCACCAGGCGTACCTTGTCGGCGACGCTGATGGGCTGGGCTTCGTTCTGCAGGCCGTCGCGAGGGCCGACTTCGACCAGGCGGACGTGTTTGGGCAAGGACATGGCGGGTTTCCTGTGGCTTTCAGCGGTTGTCTTTGTTGTTCAGGGTGGCGGCCAGGGCCTGTTCGCAGCGCTCCTGGGCGGTATCCAGTTCCAGTTGCATCTGGTGGATGTCGAGCATCTGCTGTTCCAGCTGGGCGCGGCGCTCGGCGATTTTCGCCAACATGCTGTTGAGCTGCTTGAGGTTGCCGCTGGACGGGTCGTACAGCTCGATCAGCTCACGGCATTCGGCCAGCGAAAAGCCGATGCGCTTGCCGCGCAGGATGAGCTTCAGGCTGACCTTGTCGCGCGCCGAATAGATACGTTCCAGGCCACGGCGTTCAGGGCTCAGCAGGCCCTGTTCTTCATAGAAGCGGATGGCGCGGGTGGTGATGTCCAGCTCGCGGGACAGGTCGGAAATGCTGTAGGTCTGGGTGCTCATGCTGGGGCTCGGCGTGGTGTATGCGGGTATCCTGACCGCAGCTTGACGTAAACGTCAAGCAGAGAGGGTGAGTGTGTTTATCGGCTGTAGCGGCGATAGCCAATCAGCCCAGCTGCACCGCCCGCCGATAGCCATTGGGCGTCTGCCCACTCAAGCGCTTGAACCAGCGGGCAAAGTAGGTCGGGTCGGTGAACCCCAGGCTATCCGACAATTGCCCGATGCTCATCCGCGTATAGACCAGGTTGCGCCGTGCCTCCAGCAGCAGCCGCTGGTGCACCACCTGCAGCGCCGTTTGCCCGCTCAGCGCCCGGCACAGCTGGTTCAGTTGCAGGCTGGGAATGTTCAGCCGGGTGGCAAACTCCTCCACCGACAGGTGCTCGCGGTAATGCGCCTCGACCAGGCGCAGATACTGCCCGAGCAAGTGCCGGTCCCGCTCATCCCGGTTGCGCGGTGCCTGCCCTGACTGCTGACGACGGCTGATCCACACCATCAGCGCCGTCACCAGGGCCTCGAGCAGTGCTGCGCGTCCCGGTGCGTTGCCCTGGTACTCCTGCTGCAGGGTGTCGATCAGGCTGCGCAGGCGTACACGGTCCTGGCCCAGCGGATAACACGCCGCTTTCGCCAGCACCGCCAGTGGTGCCTCCAGGCGCTGTTCCAGGTTCGCCACCAGCGCCGTACCGAAGGTCAGCACATGCCCCTGGATGTCGGCACTGAAGCGAAAGCCATGCACGGTCAGCGGCGGCACCACCTGGATCGCCGCTTCGCCGATGGTACTGCGTAGCCCCTCGATTTCCACCTCGGCCCGGCCGCGCTGCAGGTACAGCAGCTGGAACAGCTCGGCATGCTGGTGCGGCTTGATTTCCCAGTGGTGCAGGCGGCTACGCGCCGGGATCGACTCGCAGTGCAGCAGGTCGGTGCCGGGCCAAGCCTGGTTTTCTCCGTACAGCTTGAACAACGGAACACCGGGGAGCGGAGATTTCATGCGGGAGCGCCTGTCCGTTAATCGAACGTTATTTGTAAAAGTGCAGTTTTTGCATGGAATAGCACACTTCAGTGGCGGTTTTTGCCCGTAAAAATGCACAGGCAAACCCTAACAGCAGATGCCGCTCCGCTGCCAGTCCGGGGCCGGTATCGTCCGCACAGAGACAACAACAATGAACACTCAGGTTGCAATTATTGGTGCAGGCCCGTCTGGCCTGCTGCTCGGCCAGCTGCTGCACAATGCCGGGATCGATACGCTGATCGTCGAACGTCAGACCCCGGCATATGTACTGGGCCGCATCCGTGCCGGCGTGCTGGAGCAAGGTACGGTCGATCTGTTGCGCGAAGCCGGCGTAGCCGCGCGCATGGACCGCGAAGGCCTGGTCCATGAAGGCGTCGAGCTGCTGGTCGGCGGGCGCCGCCAGCGCCTGGATCTCAAGGCCCTCACCGGCGGCAAGACGGTGATGGTGTACGGCCAGACCGAAGTCACCCGTGACCTGATGCAGGCACGTGAGGCCAGTGGGGCGCCGATCATCTACGCGGCGAGCAATGTCCAGCCGCATGAGCTCAAGGGCGAGCGGCCCTACCTGACGTACGAAAAGGACGGCCAGGTCCATCGGGTGGACTGTGACTACATCGCCGGCTGTGACGGCTTCCACGGCGTCTCGCGGCAAAGCATTCCCGACGGCGTGCTGAAGCACTACGAGCGGGTCTACCCGTTCGGCTGGCTGGGCCTGCTGGCCGATACCCCGCCAGTCAATCACGAGCTGATCTACGCGCACCACGCGCGCGGGTTCGTGCTGTGCAGCCAGCGCTCGCCGACCCGCAGCCGCTACTACCTGCAAGTGCCGCTGGACGAGCAGGTGGAGGCGTGGTCCGACGAGCGCTTCTGGAACGAGCTCAAAGCGCGGCTGCCCGAAGACGTGGCGGCGCGCCTGGTGACTGGCCCAGCCCTGGAGAAGAGCATCGCGCCGCTGCGCAGCCTGGTGGTCGAGCCGATGCAGTACGGTCGCCTGTTCCTGGTCGGTGATGCCGCGCACATCGTCCCGCCGACCGGGGCCAAGGGCCTGAACCTGGCGGCCTCGGACGTCAACTACCTGTACCGCATCCTGCTCAAGGTGTATCGCGAGGGGCGCACCGACCTGCTGCAGCAATATTCGCCGCTGGCCCTGCGCCGGGTGTGGAAGGGTGAACGCTTCAGCTGGTTCATGACCCAGCTGCTGCATGATTTCGGCAACCACAAGGACGCGTGGGACCAGAAGATGCAGGAGGCCGACCGCGAATACTTCCTGACTTCGCCGGCGGGGTTGGTGAATATTGCCGAGAACTATGTCGGCCTGCCATTCGAGGAAGTTGCCTGAAGCCCAGTGCCGGCAGTCTGTCCTCGTCGCCGGCACGCCAGCTGCCACCCAGGTACTGGGTGAACCGCAGGGCCTGAGTGCAACCCTGTGGCTGGCTTGCCGGCGATCATGGGCGAAGCCCGCGCCTGATTGCCAGCAGGCAAAAAAACGCCAGGGCTTGCAGTCAAGTTTGCCTATGCCCGACAGTGCCGTGCTGAACAGCTAATGGCAGGAAGCAAACAATGACATTCTACAAGTCCCTGACGGGCACCCTGTGCCTGCTGGCTGCCAGTGGTTGGGCCTGTGCCGACCCGGTGCTGCCCGCGCCACCCGAACTGGCCTCTGGCTACCGCACTGGCCTGCAGCCGGTGCACGCCAGCCGGCACATGGTGGCTGCCGCCAATCCACTGGCCAGCGAGGCGGGGCGAGCGATGCTGCGTGCCGGTGGCAGCGCCATCGACGCGGCCATCGCCATGCAGATGGTGCTGACCCTGGTCGAGCCGCAATCCAGTGGTATTGGTGGCGGGGCGTTCATCCTGTACTGGGACGGCCAGCGGGTGCAGGCCTACGATGGCCGCGAGACGGCCCCGGCGGCGGTGTCGGAAAATCTGTTCCTGCAAGCCGACGGCTCACCGATGCCCTTCCGGGCCGCGCAGATCGGCGGGCGTTCGGTGGGGGTGCCCGGCGTCCTGCGGGCGTTGCAACTGGCCCATGCGCAACACGGCAAGCTACCCTGGCGTGAGCTGTTCAGCCCGGCGATCAGGTTGGCGCGCAACGGTTTCCCGGTTTCCGAACGCCTTCATGCCCTGGTGGCGAGCGACCCGTTCATTGCTCAGTCAGCGGCCATGGCCCGCTACTTCCTGGATGAGCACGGCAAGCCGCTGGCGGTCGGCACGACCTTGCGCAACCCTGAACTGGCGCACACCTTCGAGCAGATTGCCGCGCATGGCGCCGAGGCGTTCTACACCGGCGCAATCGCCGAAGCCATGGTGGCCAGGGTGCGCAGCCATGCCAACCGCGGCTACCTGTCGTTGCAGGACCTGCAGCAGTACCAGGCCAAGGTGCGCGAGCCGGTCTGCGGCCCCTACAAGGCCTGGCGCATCTGCGGCATGCCACCGCCGTCGTCGGGCGGGGTGGCGGTGCTGCAGACCCTGGGCATTCTCGAAGCGTTGCAGCGGGCTTCGCCGTCACGCGACCTTGCCGCCATGCGGCCGTTGCCCAGCTCATCTGCGGCCGGGCTGGAGGCGCCGGCGTTGGCCGTGCACCTGGTGGCCGAGGCCGAGCGCCTGGCCTATGCCGACCGTGCCCAGTACCTGGCCGACAGTGATTATGTGCCGGTCCCGGTGAAGGCCTTGACCGACCCCGCCTATCTGGCCGCCCGCGCCGCACACGTCGGCCAATACAGCATGAAGCGCGCCCGCCCTGGCCAGCCGCAGGGCGCCGACCTGGCGATGGCCCCCGACCGCTCGCCACTTCGCATTGCCACCTCGCACCTCAGCGCGGTGGATGACCACGGCCAGGCGCTGGCCATGACCACTTCCGTGGAAGCGGCGTTCGGCGCGCACCTGATGGTCAAGGGCTTTCTGCTCAACAATCACCTGACCGACTTCTCGTTCATTGCACAGGAGCAGGGCAAGCCTGTGGCCAACCGGGTGCAACCGGGCAAGCGGCCGCTGTCGTCCATGGCGCCGACCCTGGTGTTCTCGCGGGCCTCTGGCGAGCTGGTGGCCAGCCTTGGCTCGCCCGGCGGCTCGCAGATCATCGGTTACGTCAACAAGGCGCTGGTCGGCCTGCTGGATTGGCAGCTTGACCCGCAGCAGGCCGCAGGCCTGCCCAACTTCGGTAGCCGCAATGCCGCCACCGAAGTGGAGGCGGGGCTGGCCAGCCCGGCGCTGATCCGCCAGCTGGCGGCCTGGGGGCATGCGCTGACGCCGATGACCATGACCAGCGGCATGCAGATCATCCAGCGCAGCGGCGATGGCTGGTCGGGCGGTGCCGACCCCCGGCGCGAAGGCGTGGCACTGGGCGACTAGTGGTGCGCGTTGCGGTGCGGGGAGGGGCGTGATAGAAAACAGCCTTGCCATTCAAAAGTTGAATACCAGGATGTCTACTGGCGTGAAATCGAATAGGGCGCTGTTCGACCTCGACCTGCTGCGTGCAATCGTGGTGGTGGCCGATTGTGGCAGTTTCACCACGGCTGCGGCCCGCCTGCATTCGACCCAATCGACCATCAGCCAGAAAGTGCGGCGCCTCGAGGACATGGTTGGCCATCGCCTGCTGGTGCGGGGCAATCGGGATGTGTTGCCGACCGACGCCGGGCAGACCTTGCTCGGCTATGCCCGGCACATGCTGGCCCTGAACGACCAGATGCTCGAAGCCCTGGCCGGGGCGATGGTCGGGGTGACCGTACGCCTGGGGGTGCCCGAGGACTTCGTCGGCGGGCGCACCACCAACGCGCTGTCGGCATTCAGCAGGCGCAACCCGCAGGTAAAGCTGGAAGTGACCAGCGGCCTGTGCCGCGACCTCAGCCAGGCCTACGACAACGGTGAACTCGACTTGGTGCTGCTCAAGCAGCGGCGCAACGCCCGCGAGGGCGTGGCTTGCTGGCCGGAGCGCCTGCAATGGATCGACAGCGCGCGCACGCCGGCCTTCGAGCTGGACCCGATCCCGCTGGTGACCTTCCCGCCACGGGGCCTGTACCGCGACGATATGATCAACGCCATCGAGGGCATCGGCCGCCGCTGGCGCATCAGCTTCACCAGCTCGAGCCTCAGCGGCATCCAGGCTGCGGTGGCCGACGGCATGGGCATCAGCCTGCTGCCACCGCGGGCGGCGACCGGCGAGCACCGGGTGCTGGGGGCAGGCCAGGGGCTGCCGGAGGTCGACAGCTACGAAATCGTCATCGTCCACCGGCCGACCGCGGATGTCATGGTCAAGGCCCTGGCCGAAGTGATGACGCAATTGTTGGCGGGTGGCGGCATCTGAGCGCTGCAACTGCGCTAGCGGGGTTCGGTGACGCGGCGATTGCCTTGGGACTATGACTGCTGCCTCGATCGTTCCCACAAGGCAGGTGCGGGTTTCTGATTGATTCGCGGGGAATCTGGCTAAAGCCATCCAGACTGGGCGGAACATAGGATCTGCTGCGCAACCCCCCTTTGATCTCATTCCGGAGACCCTATGAAAAAGATTGCATTCATAATCTTGCTGGCCGCCGCAGGCCTGGTTCAGGTAGCCCATGGCAACGAGCCTGAAGATGCGGATACTGCTGTCAGCGAAACAACTGCAGCGTCTACCGAGCAGCCTGAAGCCCGGCGCCGGACCATCCGCAGCATTGGCGTGCCAAGCACACCCTGCCCTGACGGCACCTACCCGACTGAAGCCGGTCATTGCAACCCGTCCTTCGAGTTTGACTGACGCCCGGGCTTTCTGGCGGGCGGCTCTCCGGCAAGCATTTGCCGGGGCGCTTGACTACCGCGAAGTGGGCCTCATGGCTGACGCTCGGCCACGGCCCGCAGGGTTCTGAGGGTTACCACCGGCGCATCCACCACGAACCGATTGGCCAGCCAACCCGGCACATCCCCTGCCGGGTCGGCTTGCAACTGGTAGATCACCTCGGTCTTGCGCTTGCCCAGCGGCTTCATGATCCATTCGCCCGACAAGTGCTGCACGCGGATCAGCCCGGGCTCTTCGGGCAAACGGCCCGGCTCGGCGCTGAGGTGCCGCACCAAGGTACCGTCGTCAAGCCGCTCGGTGGTCACCTTCAGCACGATGTCGCGCGGCATTGTCGGCCATGGCAGGTCGGTGGTCAGGTACACCCAGGTATCGGCACCGTTCACTTCCAGCAGGCGCATCTGGGCGCAGGCATACAGCCATTTGCAGGCGACTCGCAGGTTCTCCTGCAGGTCGGTGAGCGTGCGCAGGCTGGCTTGCATGGTACTGACACCACGGAATTGCTGGTACGGCGAATCGGCAACGCCACTCAGGTACACGCGAATGCCTTCGCGGTCGTAGGCCAGGTTCCAGTCATCGGCGGCCGGGGCGTGGGCGCAGAGCAGCAGGGCGGCGAGCAGCAGGCAGCGGTTCATGACAGGCACCGCGCAAGGACGGGGTTCCAGTATGCGCGGCAGACACAAAGCCCGCCAGATTGGCGGGCTTGTGGGCATCAGCCGGAGCTTAGCGCTTGGGGTTCAGCGTCAGGTGCACGTGGCGGTTCACATCCTTGTACAGCAGGTAGCTGAACTTGCCTGGGCCACCGGCGTAGCAGGCTTGCGGGCAGAACGCGCGCAGCCACATGAAGTCGCCGGCCTCCACTTCGACCCAGTCCTGGTTCAGGCGGTATACCGCCTTGCCTTCGAGCACGTACAGGCCGTGCTCCATCACGTGGGTTTCAGCAAACGGAATCACACCGCCCGGCTGGAAGGTGACGATGTTCACGTGCATGTCATGGCGCATGTCGGCCATGTCGACGAAGCGGGTGGTGACCCAGCGGCCTTCGGTGCCCGGCATTTCGATGACGGTGGCGTTGTCGCGGTGGGTGACGAAGGACTCCGGAACGTCGAGGCCCTCGACCTTCTGGTAATGCTTGCGCAGCCAGTGGAAGGTGACGTTGGCCTTGCTGTTGTTGCGCAGGCTCCACTCGGCGCCCGGGGCCAGGAAGGCATAGCCGCCCGGTACCAGGGTGTGGTGCTTGCCTTCGACGGTGATGTCCAGTTCGCCTTCGACGATGAACACCACGGCTTCGGCGTTCGGGTCCAGCTCAGGGCGCTCGCTGCCGCCTTCCGGGGCGACTTCGACGATGTACTGCGAGAAGGTCTCGGCAAAACCGGTCAGCGGGCGGGCGATGACCCACATGCGCATCTTGTCCCAGAACGGCAGGTGGCTGGTGACGATGTCACGCATCACGCCCTTGGGGATGACGGCATAGGCTTCGGTGAACATGGCACGGTCAGTCAGCAGCTCGGTTTGAGCCGGGTGCCCACCGTGGGGGGCGAAGTAGGAATGGTTCGACATGGACGATCTCGACTTGTTGTTCTCTCCCCATGCCGTGAACCGCACCGGCCGGTGCGGCGCAGGGGATGTGGCGACAGAATAGGGGCGAGTGCGTGCCATCCACAAATTAAATGTTGGAATACCCGGTATTTGTTAGCTAAATGCTTACCTGGCGGCCTGCGTGCGCTTCCGGCAGACGGTCACCCTGGCCGAACAGCTTGTGCCGCAAGCTGCCCTCGGCGTAGCTCAGCGGATAGCGGCCACGGCGCTGCAACTCGGGCACCAGCAACTCGACCACCTGGGCGAGGTCGTCCGGTTGCACGGCGTAGGTCAGGTTGAAACCGTCGATACCGGTCTGCTCCAGCCAGGTTTCCAACTGGTCGGCGACTTCGCTGGCAGCGCCGACCAGCACCGGGCCACGGCCACCCAGGCCGATGAACTCGGCGGCCTCGCGCACGCTCCAGCGGCGGTTTGGGTCGGCGGCAGTAAAGGCGGCCAGGGCGGCGCGGCCGGCATCGTTGTCGACGTATTCGATGGGCGCATCGGGGTCGAGGCCGGCGAAGTCGATGCCGGTCCAGCCCGACAGCAGCGCCAGGGCGGCGTCCAGGTCCACATAACGGCGGTATTCGGCGAAGCGTGCCTCGGCTTGTTCCCGGGTGGGCGCGACAATCACCAACGCCTGGGCGTAGATCAGTACTGCGTCACGCTCACGCCCGACGGCCTCGCTGGCCTGGCGGATGCCGTCGACGTAGCGGCGCAGCACCGTGGGTGTCGGCCCGCTGATGAACACGCACTCGGCGTGCCGCGCCGCGAACTGCTGGCCGCGCGCCGAGGCGCCGGCCTGGAACAGCACCGGCGTGCGTTGGGGCGACGGCTGGCACAGGTGCATGCCGGGCACCTGGAAATGCTCGCCGGCATGCTTGATAGGGCGCACCCGGGAGGGCTCGATGTAGCGCCCGCTGTCACGCTCCAGCAGCACGGCATCGTCGTCCCAGCTCTTTTCCCAGAGTTTGTACAACACCTGCAGGTACTCCTCCGCCAGGTCGTAGCGCTGGTCATGGCCCAGCTGCTGCGCCAGGCCCAGGTTCCTGGCGGCGCTGTCGAGGTAGCCGGTGACGATGTTCCAGCCGACCCGGCCATTGCTCAGGTGGTCGAGCGTGGACATGCGCCGGGCGAACGGGTAGGGGTGTTCGTAGGTAAGCGAAAAGGTAACGCCAAAACCCAGGTGTTCGGTAACCCCGGCCATGGCCGGCACCAGCAGCAACGGGTCGTTGACCGGTACCTGCACGCCGCCGCGCAGGGCGGCTTCGGGGCCGCCCTGGTATACGTCGTAGATGCCCAGCACATCGGCAATGAACAGGGCGTCGAACAGGCCGCGTTCGAGCAGGCGGGCCAGGTCGGTCCAGTAGTCCAGGCGGTTGAAGGCCACACTGGTGTTGCGCGGGTGACGCCACAGGCCGGGCGACTGGTGGCTGGCGGCGTTCATGCTGAAGGCGTTGAAGCGGATCGGGCGGGGCATGCTGGAGGCTCCGTTCAAGGCAACACGGAAGCCGGGTAGACCGCGTCGGCCACCTGCAGCTTGCGCGGAATCAGGCCCAGGCCCTGGAAGGTATCGGCCAGCTTCTGCTGCTCGGCAACGATCTGCGGGGTGATCGCCACGGCGTTGTAGTTGCGGCGTTCGCTGGCCACTTGCAGCACGCTGGCGCTGATCCCCAGTTGGGGGGCCAGCAGCGCGGCGACTTCGCCAGGCTTGGCATTGGCCCACTGGCTGACCTTGCCCAGTTCGCTGAAGAAGGTTTTCAGCAGGTCGCGGTGCTGGTCGGCGAAGCTGGCGGTGGACAGGTAGAAGGTGCGGTTGTTGGACAGGCCGCTGCCATCGCGCAGGTTTTTCAGGCCTGGCTGGCTTTCTGCCGCAGCCAGGAACGGGTCCCACAGGGTCACGGCCTGGACGCTGCCTGATTGCAGGGCGGCCACGGCATCGGCGGCGTTGTTGACGTAGGCCGGGGTGATGTCACGGTAGCTGAGGCCGGCCTGCTCCAGGGCAACCGCGAGCAGGTACTGGGCATTCCAGCCGCGACCTGTGGCGACGCGCTTGCCCTTGAGGTCCTGGACGCTGGCCAGGTGGTCCTGCTCGCGCACCACCAGGCCGATGCCACGTGGGTAGGGTTGCTCGGCAGCCAGGTACACCACCGGCTTGCCTGCGGCCTGGGCGAACACCGAGGGGGCGTCGGCGGCATGGCCAAGGTCGATGGCGCCGGTGCTCAGCGCTTCGAGCAGTTGCGGGCCGGCGGCGAACTCATGCCAGCTGACGGTCACGCCTTGCGGTGCCAGGGCCTTCTCCAGGGCGCCGCTGCCCTTGAGGATGTTGATGCTGTTGAACTTCTGGTAGCCGATGCGCAGGGTCCTGGTGTCGTCGGCCAGGGCTTGCGACCAGGGCAACAGGGTGCTGACGACACTGGCCAGCAAGCCGCCGAGCAACAGGCGGCGCAGGGGAGAGAAAGCACGGGCGGGCATGGGCGTGGCTCCTTGGATCGGTTGGGAAGCGATGCAACCAGACTAAGGAGGTGGCGTTTGGCTTTCAATTTTTATATTCCATTTAATTAGATCATTTAGGCATGTCTATATCGTTTTGTTTTATGTCGATCGGTCCACGCCAGCAGGCACTCCATCAACAGCGTGCTTCCCTGCGTGGCCGCGCTCACGGATAATCCGCTCAATCCAATAAGCAGCCTGTGAGTGGGTATGAGTGATTCCGTAGTCAGCCTCGGCCAGCCTGAAATCGAAGGGGGGCGCAAGACGCGCAAGAACAACCCCGAGAAAACGCGTGAGGACATCCTTCAGGCCGCCATCAACGAGTTCGTCCAGCAAGGGCTGGCCGGTGCCCGTGTTGACGCCATCGCCGAACGCACCGCCACCTCCAAGCGCATGATCTACTACTACTTCGGCAGCAAGGAGCAGCTGTACTGCGAATGCCTGGTCAAGTTGTACGGGGATATTCGCAAGACCGAGCAAAGCCTGGACCTGGAGTCGCTGCCGGCCGAGCAGGCGATCCGCCGGCTGGTGGAGTTCACTTTCGATCACCACGACCGCAACGTCGACTTCGTGCGGATCATCTGTACCGAGAACATCCACTATGGCGAGTACGTGAAGCAGTCGCCGGCGATCCGCGAAATGAGCAGCCTGGTGCTCGAGGCCCTGGGCAATACCCTGCGCCGGGGTGTCGAGGAAGGTGTGTTCCGCGCCGGCATCGAGGTCATCGACCTGCACATGCTGATGAGTTCGTTCTGCTTCTACCGGGTATCGAATCGCCATACCTTTGGCGAGATCTTCCAGATCGACCTCTCCGCTGACGAGGTCAAGCAGCGCCACAAAGCCATGATCTGTGATGCAGTGCTGCGCTATATCCGCGCCTGATCGGTATTTTCTGAATGCCTGGGCGGGCCGTCATTCGCCCAGTCGCTGCTCACGCGATGGTGGGTAGCCGAAGTACGCCGCATAGCACTTGCTGAAGTGTGATACCGAGACGAAACCGCAGGCCACTGCCACCTCCATCACCGACAGGTCGGAGTACTGCAGCAGGCGGCGGCTCTTGGTGATGCGCAACTCCATGTAGTAGCGCCGCGGCGAGGTACCCAGCTGGGCCTGGAACAGGCGGTCGATCTGCCGGCGCGAGCGCCCACTGTAGGCGGCCAGCTGGTCGAGGCTGAGGGTTTCCTCGAGGTTGTTCTCCATCAGCTCGACGATGGTGCGCAAGTGCAGGCTCATGGATTTCTTCGCCCCTGGGCCAACCTGGCGGTAGCGCGCGCCGGAGAACGACAGGATCTCTTCCACGCCCTCGGCCAGGCCGTCGCCATACAGCCGGCGCACCAGGCCCAGCATCAGCTCCATGGCGCCATTGGGGCTGGCGGCACTGAGACGGTCTCGGTCGAGGGTGAAGCTGGCCGGGGTGATGCGGGTTTGCGGGCTGCGTTCACACAGGCTGGCGCGCTGTTCGGGGTGGATGCTGCACCCGTAATCGTCCAGCACCCCGGCGCGGCCAAGGAACCAGGCACCATTCCACAGGCCGCCCAAGGCCATGCCGTGAGCTGCGCAGTCACCCAGCAGGCGGTCCAGCTCGGGGTATTTCAGCGGCGTGCGCAAGCCGCCGCAGATAATCAGCAGGTCCAGTTCCTTCAGCGCCTCGGCAGACATTTCGCTGGCCACCAGCTCCAGCCCCAGGTCGCTGAGCACACGGTCGCCGTCCAGTGACAGCGGGGTGAAGCGGAAGCTGTCGGCACGCAGCAGGTTGGCCGTGACCAGCACGTCCATGGCCACGGTGAAGCTGGCCATCGAGAAGTGTTCGAGCAATACGAAATCGACCCGGTAAGGGGCCTGGGCACTGGCGCTGTTGGACTTCAGCCGCAGCATGTTGCTGGTACTGGTCTTCTTGCTGAACTGGCGTGGCGTGGGCACTCTGGACTCCGCTCCCGGGCTGGCCAGGAGAGTGTGGCGGGTGGCCGTGGGAAAGACAATCACGTGGGTGGCGCTGGCATATTCGAGGTCGTGTTCAGGCAAGCTGTCTGGCTTGGTCGGTTACCGTTATGCTGATACTCCCGTCACTGAGGATGCCTTGATGAAGTACGCCGCTGCCGTGTTGCTTTGCCTGATGCCACTGCTGGCCAATGCCCTGGAACCGGGTGAAAAGCTCGCACCGTGGACGTTGCTCGACCAGTACGACCAGGCCTACAGCCTCGATGCCGGCACGCATATCCTGCTGGTGGCGCGCGACATGGACGGTGCCAAGCTGGTCAAGGCGGCGCTGGCCGAACAGCCCAAGGGCTACCTGGAAGCGCGTGATGCAGTATTCGTCGCCGATATCCAGCGCATGCCGGTGCTGATCAGCAAGCTGTTCGCCATTCCCGCCATGCGTGACTACCACTACCGCGTGCTGCTTGACCGCGATGGGCGGGTAGCCAGCCGTTATCCTGGGCAGGACGGCCAGGTGCAGTGGCTGCAGCTGGAACAGGGCAAGTTGGTGAGCCAGCAGGCGTTTGCCGATGCGCCAGCGTTGAAGGCGGCGCTGGAGAATGCACCACGGCACTGAAGCCGGCCTGCGCAGCCTTGAAGGCGTAAGCCAGACAAATCAATCTGAACCCCGGGCGTCCTCCGCAACCCAAAGCAGTACATGCCATTGGGAGGATGCTCATGGAAATCGGAACGATCTGGTTCATCGTCGCCATTCTGGTGATCATGCTGGAAATCTGGGCCATCTGGCACATCATCGGCAGTGACCGGCGCGCCGAACGCAAGATGCTGTGGATTGTCTTCGTGGTCTACGCGCCATTCCCCGGCCTGCTGTTCTGGGCCTGGCGTGGGCCGCGGGCGGTGAAGGGCAGGGCGGTGCTGGAGGAAAAATAAGCTGGTCGGCATCAGGCGCGGGGGCGCCTGATGCCATGCGGTACTACAGGATATCGAGGCGAATGGCCGGGCCCAGGCCACTCACCATCAGGCTGCCGTAGAACTTGACGCTCGACAGTACATGCAAGCGCTTCAGTTCGGCGTGGATCCGCTCACGGACCACGCGCTCCGCTTCCCTGACCCGATCATCCGCGGTTGTGCTGGCCAGTTGCACAAGGCCCAGCAGTGTGGTCTCGATATGCTCCACGGTGTCCAGGCCAAGGTTTTCACGCAGGTGGTGGCGCGCCTGGGCTGCATCCGGCTCATCCCGCTCAGGGTCTCGCGGCTTGATGGTATAGGCCAGTTGAAAGTCGTGTTTGCTCATGGTTTTTCCTTGTTGCGTGCAGGCCTCCGTGCCGGGGCATGCAATCTAGCGCCTAACAGCCACCGCGCATACATACGCGTGGTTCACGGGTGCCTGCGCCCTGTGCGAAACGTCCTACGCACTCCGCTTGACCTCGAGTTAACTCGAGGTCCGATACTGCGCCCTTCTTGTAACCGATCGAGGGCTTACCGTGACCCATCCAACCGCGTTCCAGCTGAGCAATCCCGAAGGCCTGTACGACCCTAGCGACAATGCCTATTCCCACGTCGCCGAGGTCCGTGCCGGCAGCCGTCTGCTGTTTATCGCCGGCCAGGGCGGGGAAGACTGCCACGGGCAGCTGTCGCCGCTGTTCGCCGAGCAGGCACGCCAGGCGCTGGCCAACCTGGAGCTGGCCCTAGGCTCGAAGGGCGCCAACCTGTCCCAGGTGTTCAAACTGACGCTGTTGGTCGTCGACCACTCGCAAACGCGCCTGCGTGAGTGGGTCGCCGAGGCCGACAAGGCCTGGGGCCCGCAGCCGAAACCGACCTGTACGTTGATCCCGGTAGCGCGGCTGGCGCTGGACGGCATGCTGGTGGAGATCGAGGCGGTGGCTGCGCTGTAGCGCCGACGATGCGCTGGTGGCGGCAACGGAACAGGCTGTTGTATATCGGTGCTGGTCAGATCAGCATGGCCGCTATAACAACAATTCCTTCTCAGAGGTGACCACACCATGAGTACCGGCACCACCACGCTCTACCACCGCAAGGCCCGGCCCTGGCTGTGGCCTGCACTGTTCAGCCTGGTGGCCTTTGCTGCCAACTCGGTGTTCTGTCGCCTGGCGCTGAAGGATGGCGCCATCGACCCGGCATCCTTCACGGTGGTGCGCCTGGCCAGTGGCGCACTGTTTTTGCTGGTCCTGATCCGCCTGCGCAAGCCGGTGTTCGCCATGGGCGGCAGCTGGCGGGGTGGCCTGGCCTTGTTCCTCTATGCGTTCCTGTTTTCTGCCGCGTACCTGCAACTGGGAGCCGGTGCCGGTGCGTTGCTGTTGTTCGGTGCAGTGCAGATCACCATGTTCGGTTTCGCCTGGTACTCCGGTGAACGGATTACCGCGCGGATGTTGCTGGGCATGCTGATTGCCTTTGCCGGGCTTTTGCTGCTGCTGTTGCCCGGCAGCGCAGCGCCACCCTTGGCCAGTGCCTTGCTGATGGCGGCGTCCGGCGTGTCCTGGGGGGTGTATTCGCTACTCGGCAAAGGCTCGCCCAGGCCGCTGGCGGACACTGCTGGCAATTTCGCCCGGAGCCTGCCGTGCCTGGTACTGCTGGCGCCGATGCTGTTACTGGGCGCCGAGCTGCAGGTGACCCCATTGGGCGTGTTGTATGCCCTGGGCTCCGGCGTCCTGGCATCAGGTGCCGGCTATGCCGTGTGGTACAGCGTGGTCAGGCAGATCAGTGCACAACAGGCGGCAACTTTGCAGCTAAGCGTACCGGTGATCGCCGCACTGGGTGGGGTTGCCCTGATCGGTGAAACGTTGTCGTTGCGCTTGCTGCTGGCGTGCGTCGTTGTGCTCGGCGGCATAGCCCTGGCCCTGGTGCGAAAACGCTAGAAGAACCTGCGCTGCGCCTTCAGCGTGACCATGCTGTCGCAATAGCTGTTGCTGCCGGAATACGCATCGCAAGCGCCACCACTGAGGTTGGAGTCGCTGTAGATCAGGTCCAGGTCAATGCCAAGCCAGGGCCGGGACAACGCCAGCGACCAATCGGAAAAGCCGTTCACCTGGCTACCATCGCCAAGGGTGAAGGGCTGGCCCAGGCGGTGATGAGCGAGCTTGGCGGTGAGCTCGACGCCGAACAGCGGCAATTGGCCGAAATCGGCGAACAGCGTGCCGGTGCGATGGTCAGGGCTGTCGCGCAGCGCGCCACCGAAACGGCTGCCCAGTACCGACACCCCACCGTACAGGGCATAACTGTCGGGGCCGGCTATGGTTGGCTGGCTATACTGGATCAACCCCACCTCGTAGCCCAGGCTGCTGTCGAAGCGCTGCTTGTAGCCGAGGTAACTGTCCAGGCGCAGGGTGGAATCAGGTGACACGCCCATGCTTGGGGCGTATTGGCCGAGGTACCAGCCACTGCGGTGGTTGAAGTCGAGACCACCGTGGAACGCACCGATCGCCGTGGGCGAGATCAGCCCTTGGGCCATGCTGCGTGAGGGGCTGGTGCCGAGGGTGAAGTCGAATTCGCCCAGTTCGCGTTTGATCTGTTGGGCCAGCAGCACAGGGCAGAACAGCAGTGCCGCACCCAACAACAGAAGGGGCCTGGTCATGGTCTCCATCCTGGAAGGCTTGTGCTTGAGCGCTAAAGCATACCGGTGCGGGAGGACGGTGGGAACCTCTGGCGGGCCTGTTCAGCCGTTGCGCGAACCGTCGCTGTCGGCGGCTTCGGTCACCACAGGCAGGCTGCCGGCACGCTGGATCACCCGCCGTTGCTGCTCGTAATCGTCCAGCGACAGGCCACGCCGTTGCAGCGCCTCGAGTTGCAGCTGGCGGGTCTCTTCGGCGCTGTAGGGGCGCAGTTCGGGGTGGTTGGCACAGCCGCTGGCGCTGGCGATCGCAACAGTGGCAAGGGTGGCGGACAGCAGGCGGGCCAGGGTGTTCATCGGGTAGCTCCAGGAACGGTGTGGTGAAGGTCAAGTCGATGGAGCCAGGGTATTCGGCCAGGCCATTGGGCAGAAATTGCCGTTCTCGATAGTGACTATCGATGGTTACTGCGGAACCGGGAGGGCGTGATGGGGCAAGACGAGCAACCGCGCAAATGGGGAGTGCTGGAGCCGATTGACCGGATTACCGAAGTGATCTTCGGGCTGTTGATGGCCATGACCTTCATCGGCTCGCTGAGCGTCGCCACGGCGGGGCGCGAAGATGCCCGGCTGATGCTGATTGCCGCGTTCGGCTGCAACCTGGCCTGGGGCCTGGCCGATGCCGTCATCTACCTGCTGCGCACCTGGACCGAGCGCACCCGCAGCCGTACGTTGCTGGCCCGCATGCAGGCCGGCGAGGGCAGCCAGGCGCGCAGGCTGATTGCCGCTGCGTTGCCGGCGCGCATCAGCCTGGCGTTGGATGAGGACGGACTCGAAGTGCTGCGCGAGCGTATGCTGCGGGATGCCGCCCGCCCGATACCGGCCCGCCTGGGGCTGGACGATTTCAAGGCCGCCCTGGCCACGTTCCTGCTGGTGGTGCTGGCGACGTTCCCGGTGGTGATCCCGTTCTTGTTGATCGATACCACCGCCACGGCCATCCGCGTATCGCACCTGGTGGCCCTGGCCATGCTGTACCTGGCAGGCTGGCTGCTGGCGCGGTATTCCGGTGGTCGCACCCAGTTGACCGGAGTGGTCCTGGCGGCTGTCGGGGCGGCGTTGATCCTGGCGATCATTGCCCTGGGGGGGTGAGGCGCCTTCTCCAAGGACCTGGATGGGCACTGCATCACCCGCGAAGAGGCCGGTAACGAGCTGCTGCAACTGGCAACTTTGGTGCATGAAAAGTTTGCGCCTGTGCATCTGGCCAAAAGCATGGCCGTTGCTACCCTTAACCCACGCGGTCCGGCCTCATGGAGAGAAGCGATGCGCAAGCCATTGTCAATGGTGTTGTCGGTGCTGCTGTATCTGAGCGCGATGCCTGGCCCGGTGTCGGCAGAAGACGTACCCGCCCCGGACCCGGCACCGCAAGCCGAGACGCTGGTGGCCAAGGACCCGGTGTTCAGCCAGGAACAACTGGACCAGATGCTCGCGCCCATTGCCCTGTACCCCGATGCCTTGCTGGCCCAGGTGCTGATGGCCGCCACCTACCCTGGGCAGGTCAGCGAAGCGGTGAGTTGGTCCAAGGCCAACCCCAAGGCCTCTGGTGATGCGGCCGTCAAGCAGGTGGCGAACCAGCCCTGGGACCCCAGCGTACAAGCGTTGGTGGCCTTCCCCCAGGTTTTGGCCACCTTGGGCCAGGACCCGGTGTGGGTGCAGCGGCTGGGCGATGCCTTCCTCGCGCAGCCCGACGATGTCATGGGCGGCGTGCAGCGCCTGCGTCACCAGGCCCAGGCGGCGGGTAACCTGCAGAGCAACCAGTACCAGAACGTGACCGTGCAGGCCGCCCCGGCACCAGCGCCGGCCGCCAGCAGTGGCACAACCCAGGGGGGCGCGGCCAGCAACCCGCCCACCACCATCGTCATCGAGCCGGCCGACCCGCAAGTGGTGTACGTGCCCAGCTATAACCCGACCACCGCTTATGGCAGCTGGGCGTACCCAGCTTCGCCGCCGCCGTATTACCCGCCGCCGCCCATGTACTACCCCGGTTCCGCGCTGGTTGCCGGCCTGGCCTTTGGTACCGGCGTGGCGATCGTCGCCTCGTTGTGGGGGGACTGCGACTGGGACAACCACGACATCGATATCGACGTCGACCGCTACAACAACATCAATGCCAACAACCGCATCAGCAACACCCAGAACAAATGGCAGCACAACGCCGCCAATCGCGACGGCGTGCCGTACCGCGATGCCCGCAGCCGCCAGCAATATGGTCGCCAGCTCGACGGTGCCAGCCAGCGTACCGCCTTCCGTGGTGATGACGCCCAGCGCGCCCAGGCCCGCGACAAGGCCCGTGCGTCCATGGACCGGGCTGGTATCGAACGGCCGGCCACCAGCAATCGCCAGGCGCGCCAGCAGATGCGCGAGGCGCAAGCAGGCAATACGGTCGGCAACCGCCTGCAAACGCGTGACAACGACACCAGGGCAGCCGAGCGCCGTCAGGACGCCCGCAGCACTCAGGCGCGCCTGCAGAACAACCAGGTGACCCCGCGCAGGCAGGGTGAAGGCCAGGCGCGGCAACTCGCGCAGAACCGGCCCGGCAGCAGTGCCGGTCGGGCCCGCAACAATGCCTTTGATGGCGTGCGAGCGCCGTCGCGCAACAGCATGCAGGCCAGCCGTGGTCGCACCAGCCAGTCGTTCGCCCAGCGGCCAGGCGCGTCGCGTGCCGCCGGGCACACGATCTCGCGGCCCAGTGCGCCTGTACGCCGCGGGGGAGGTGGCCGTCGATGAACCGTCTATCGATAGCGGCGCTGCTAATCGCAGCGGGTCTGCTCTGGCCAACCGTGGCTGCGGCGCAGGAAGCCTTCGCCACGCCAGAAAAGGCCGTGGACGCCTTCGTTGCGGCGCTGGGCGAGGAGAAGCCCGATGAAGCCCGTCTGGCCCAGCTGCTGGGCGATGACTGGCGTATCTACATTCCGCGCGGCGGTGTGCAACGCAGTGACGTGGACACGTTCCTGGAGCAGTATCGCGCGCAGCACAGCATCGACAGGTCGGGGGATGGCAAGGCCATCCTCGCGGTGGGCAGTGAACACTGGACGCTGCCCATCCCGCTTACTCAAGGTAGCCAGGGCTGGCGCTTCGACCTCAAGGCCGGCAGTGCCGAAATCCGCGCTCGGCGTATTGGCCGCAACGAGTTGGGGGCCATGCAATCACTATTGGCCTACCACGACGCGCAGATGGACTACGCCACTCAGGACCGTAACGGTGACGGCGCGCTGGAATATGCGCAGAAGATCTTCAGCGAACCTGGCAAGCATGACGGGTTGTACTGGGATGATGACGGCGACGGGCAAGTCAGCCCACTGGGCCCGCTGTTTGGCCAGGACGTGGTCGGCGACGCGTGGTATGGCTACCACTTCCGCATCCTCGACGCGCAAGGCCCATCCGCCCCCGGCGGTGCCTACAGCTACCTGATCGGCAAGCACATGAGCCGCGGCTTTGCCATGGTCGCCTGGCCGGCGAAGTACGACGACAGCGGGGTGATGAGCTTCATGATCAGCCATGACGGCGAGGTGTTCGAGAAGGACCTCGGGCCGCAAGGTGACCACCTGGCCAGGCAGATGAAGCGCTTCGACCCGGATGACAGCTGGAAGGTGGTGGAAGTGCCGGCGGAGGATTGAGGGGGCGAGTCCCGTGAGGGTTCAGGGCGCGGTTCGCGAGGTCCATGTCGACCGGCCAGTTCACCTTCGGGGCCAAACGCAGAGCGAATTCACACCAAAGCACGTCGTCGTGGTCTCTGGGTTCGCCGGGTGGCGGCAGGGCTGAAGGGCGAGCAACAAGCTTCCTAAAACATCGTAGGAATCTTCGGTTTAGCGCTCTTGTGCGAGCGGGCTGCCCAGCAGCTTCGGCTGGCTGCCGGCCGCGATCCGCCTATTGCCTCAACATCTGCCGCACCAGCCACTGCCCAGCAGGCCCCAGCGCCTGCCTGCCTGACCAGACCACATCCATGGCGACACGCCGTGGGTAACCGGCCACCTGCAGCTCCAGCAACCCGTTGCCAAACCGCGCCACCAGCGCCCTGGGCAGTTCGGCCCAGCCGAATCCGCGCACGGCGAACTCCAGCAGGGTGAGGTAGTCCGGCGCCGACCAGGCCTGGCCGCGGCCTTGATGCGGGCTGGGGGCATAGGTCCTGATGTACAGCTGGCGCGTGCTTTCAAGGTGCTGCATTTGTAACGGAGCCCGGTTCGCCAACGGGTGATCGCTGGCCACGTACACACCGAACTCCGCCTGCTCCGGCAAGCGGGCGACGGCCACGTCTGCGGGGTATCCAGGTTGCGCGGCAAGGATGCCGATCTGCGCCAGGCCCTGCTGGATCAGCTCGATGACATCGGCATCTTCGGACGGGCCGCAGCGCAGTTCGGTATGCGGATAACGCTCGGCAAAGCGGGCCATCAGCGCGCCCTGGAAGGTGACGCTGTAACTGTCCGACATCACCACCGACACCAATGCCTCGACCTTTTCCGCCAGCCGTACCGCCAAGGCATCGAGCTGGGCGCTGGCATCGAGAATCGCCTCGACATGGCTCAACACTTGCCGGCCCGCTTGGTTCAAGGTGGGGTGGCGACCGCTGCGGTCGAACAATGGGCAGCCGATATCGGCCTCGAAATTGGCGATGGCGATGCTGATGGTGGACTGGCTTTTACGCAGCTTGCGCGCTGCCGCGGAGAACGAGCCCAGCGATGCGGCTTCGACAAAGGCGAGCAGAGCTTCGGGTGAGTAGCGCATGGTATTGATAAAACCGATGGTAGCTATGTCGCGAGTATCAGTTTTAACAAAGAAAATGGGAAGCACGACTCAAGCAATATGATGGGCTTTGCCATGAAAAACGTTTCCTTCATTGAACGCCTGGTTCATGCCGTTGGTTATGAAGTGTTCGCCGTGCTGCTGTGTGCGCCGCTGTTGTCCTGGATCATGGGCAAGCCGCTGGCAACGACAGGGATGCTGGCGGTGATGCTGTCGCTGATCGCGATGCTGTGGAACATGGTCTACAACGCGCTTGTCGATCGCCATGTACGGCTTGAGCGGATCCACTGGACGGCCCGCGCACGCTTTGTGCACGGCCTGGGTTTCGAGGCTGGGCTGGTGGTCTGGTGCCTGCCGCTGGCGGCGTGGATGCTGGATATTTCCCTGGTGCAGGCGTTCATGGTGGAGCTGGGCTTCTTCGTGATCATCCTGCCTTACACCGTGCTTTACAACTGGGTGTTCGACAAGGCGCGGCACCTGTTTCTGCAGCGCCGTGCTGAACAAGTCACCCGCTCGACACCAACCCTGTAGCAGCGCGCAAGTTCCATGAATGCAAGTAAAAACGGGGCATGCCATCGCTGGCATGCCCCGTTTCATTCCACCAAGGCGCCTCAGGCGACTTTGACGATCCAGCCTGCCGGTGCTTCGATATCACCGCTCTGGATGCCGGTCAGCTCGTTGTAGAGCTTCTGGGTAACCGGGCCGACCTTTTCCAGGTCATGGAACACGTGCAGCTTGCCGTTGTACTCGATGCCGCCGATCGGGGTAATCACCGCAGCAGTACCGCAGGCGCCGGCTTCGACGAAACGGTCCAGCTTGTTGATTTCGACATCGCCTTCGATCACGGTCAGGCCCAGGCGGGTTTGTGCCAGTTCCATCAGCGACAGGCGGGTGATGCCTGGCAGCACCGAGGCCGATTTCGGCGTGACGAACTCGTTGTTGGCGGTGATGCCGAAGAAGTTGGCCGAACCGACTTCCTCGATCTTGGTGTGGGTCAGCGGGTCGAGGTAGATGGCGTCGGCGAAATTGGCCTTCTTCGCTTCGGCGCCTGGCTGCAGGCTGGCGGCGTAGTTGCCACCGACCTTGGCCGCGCCAGTGCCTTGCGGGGCCGCGCGGTCGTAGCTGGAAATCTGGAAGTTGTGCGGCTTCATGCCGCCCTTGAAGTACGAGCCCACCGGGATGGCGAAGATCGAGAAGATGAACTCGGGGGCGGTGCGCACGCCAATGTTGTCACCGGTGCCGATCACGAATGGGCGCAGGTAGAGGGCGCCTTTGCCATGTGGCGGGACGAACTTCTCGTTGGCCTTGACCACTTGCTTGCACGCCTCGATGAACACATCGGTCGGCACCTGCGGCATCAGCAGGCGGGCGCAGCTGCGTTGCATGCGCGCGGCGTTCTGGTCCGGGCGGAACAGGTTGATCGAACCGTCCTTGCAGCGGTAGGCCTTCAGGCCTTCGAAGCATTGCTGGCCGTAGTGCAGGGCAGTGGAGCCTTCACTGATGTGCAGCACGTTGTCTTCGGTCAGGGTGCCTTTGTCCCACTCGCCATTGCGCCATACGGACAGGTAGCGTTTGTCGGTCTTGATGTAGTCGAAACCCAGCTTGTCCCAATTAATGCTTTCGTTGCTCATGACACCCTCATTGTCTTGCAAGTGCCCAATCACTCGGGCTGCTGTTATATGCGCACCACGCCACCATAATACATCCGCGGCAGATCGGGAACGGCCAGTCACGAAACTCCCTGCTGACGGAGGTCTTTCAGCGCCTGAGGGCCGGGCGCCGCCTGGCGGCGCATCGCGGATGAATCCCCTACGGGGGATTTGCGCGCCGACGCTTTGGCGTATGACCGGATACCACAGCGTACGACCAGGCGCGCGCGCCTGCTGGGCCGAGACAAAGGTAGGAGCGGATTCATCCGCGATGCGCCGCGCGGGCGGCGCCCGGTCTCCCAAGCGCTGAACATATCGAGGCAAGCCCCAGCGGCAATGGTTGACCACCCGCCAACCACTGCGTAGCCTTGCCACTTCGAGGTTCTTCGGCCAGGCCGAAGCTAAGACGGGAACGCGGTACAAGCCGCGGCTGCCCCCGCAACTGTAAGCACCGACAACGGATCGACACAGCCACTGCGCCCGCGCGCGGGAAGGCGTCATCCCGCCAGCCTGCCGCATTGGCGAGCAACTGGAACGGTGCGAGCCAGGAGACCTGCCTCGGCACGTTTTCGACTTTCAACCGGGCGGGGTGATCCGGTGGCGAACAAGCCCGGCCGGCCTGGCCTGCGGCTGTCGTCCTGCATGCCCGCGCCAATCTGCCAAGGGCAATGCGACATGAAAACACTGGCCAAGCTCCCCGTCACCATCGTCACCGGCTTCCTCGGCTCGGGCAAGACCACCTTGCTGCGGCACATGCTCGACAATGCCCAGGGCCGCCGCATCGCGGTAATCGTCAACGAGTTCGGTGAATTGGGCATCGACGGTGAAATCCTCAAGCAGTGCAGCATCGGTTGCACCGAGGAAGAAGCCAGCGGTCGGGTCTACGAGCTGGCCAACGGCTGCCTGTGCTGCACCGTGCAGGAAGAGTTCTTCCCGGTCATGCGCGAACTGGTGGCGCGCCGTGGCGACCTTGACCACATCCTTATCGAAACCAGCGGCCTGGCCCTGCCCAAGCCACTGGTGCAAGCCTTCCAGTGGCCGGAGATCCGCAATGCCTGCACCGTCGATGCGGTGATTACCGTGGTCGACAGCCCGGCCGTGGCCGCCGGCACCTTTGCCGCCTACCCGGAGCAGGTCGATGCCCAGCGCAAGCTTGACCCCAACCTCGACCACGAGTCGCCTCTGCACGAACTGTTCGCCGACCAGCTGGCCAGTGGCGACCTGGTGGTGCTGAACAAGGCCGACCTGATCGACGCTGCTGGCCTGGCCAAGGTCCGTGCCGAAGTGGCCGAAGAGTTGCCGCCGGCAGTCAAGGTGATCGAGGCCAGCAGCGGCAAGTTGCCGCTGGACGTGCTGCTGGGCGTGGGCGCCGAAGCCGAGGCGCACATCGATGGCCGCCGTACCCACCATGACGCGCACCATGACGGCGATGACCATGACGATCATGACCACGACGCCTTCGACTCCATTTCCATCGACCTGCCAGAGGCCGACGAAAGCCTGCTGCTCGATGCCCTGACCCAGTTGGTGGTCGACTTCGGCATCCTGCGTGCCAAAGGTTTCGCCGCCATTCCGGGCAAGCCGATGCGCCTGCTGGTGCAAGGCGTGGGTACCCGTTTCGACAAGCACTTCGACCGCGCCTGGCGGGCCGACGAGCCACGCATCACCCGCCTGGTGCTGATCGGCCAGGACCTCGACGCTGCCCGCCTGGAAGCGCGCCTGCGCCAGGCCCTGGGCGCCTGACCCATGCACCTGCTGCGGACCCAGCCCGGCGGCTTCGTGCCGGATGACAGCATTGCCGACCTTGGCCAGACCCCCGCCGAGCTGGTGATCCTCTGCAGCGGCGATTCGCACCTGGCATTGCTCGCCGATACCGCCGAGCTGTTGCCCGAGGATTTCCCCAGCCTGCGCCTGGCCAACCCGATGCAGGTGCAGAACCATGCCTCGGTCGATCTGTACGTCGACCAGGTGTTGCGCCATGCCAAGGTCATCCTGGTGTCGTTGCACGGTGGTGTGGGGTACTGGCGCTACGGCGTCGAGCAACTGGTCGAGCTGGCTGCCCGCGGCGTGCAACTGATCCTGGTGCCGGGCGATGATCGCCCGGACCCGGAACTGACCCGCCTGGGCACCGTCAGCGGCGAGCAGGCCGAGCGCCTCTGGCATTACCTGCGCCAGGGTGGCAAGGCCAACGCCATCAACCTGTTCAACTGCCTGGCCAGCCAGTTGCTGGGTCGCGATTATGCCTGGGACGAGCCGCAGCCGTTGCCACGCACCGCGGTGTATCACCCGGCCAAGGGCAGTGCCACGTTGCAGGACTGGTACCCGCAGTGGCACCCCGAGCAGCCGGTGGCACCGCTGCTGTTCTACCGCTCGCACCTGCAGGCGGCCAATACCGCATTCATCGACGTGTTCTGCCAGCGGCTGCAGGCTGCGGGGCTCAACCCCTTGCCGATCGCCGTGGCCAGCCTCAAGGAAAGCGCATGCCTGGAGCAGGTCGAAGCCTGGCTGGACGAGGTCGGCGCCGAGGTGCTGGTCAATACCACCGGCTTTGCCCTGTCCAGCCCCGAACGGCCCAACCTGCGCCCGTTCCGTCGCGACATCCCGGTGCTCCAGGCCATTTGCGCGCAGGACAACCAGCCCGGTTGGGAAGCCAGCGAGCAGGGCCTGGGCGCGCGCGACCTGGCCATGCACATTGCCTTGCCGGAACTGGACGGGCGCATCATCACCCGCCCGGTCAGTTTCAAGGACATGGCCTGGCACAGCGAGCGCAGCCAGTCCGACGTGGTCTGCTACCGTGCCCACCCCGAACGCATGGATTTCGTCGCCGAGCTGGCCCGCCGCTGGGTCGAGCTGGCCCGTTTGCCCAATGCCCAGAAGCGGGTGGCCCTGGTGTTGGCCAACTACCCGACCCGGGATGGTCGCATCGGCAACGGCGTCGGCCTGGACACGCCAGCGGCTGCGTTGAACATCCTCAAGGCGCTGCGGGCCGAAGGTTACCCGTTGGCCGATTTGCCGGGCAGCGGCACGCAATTGATTCAGCAACTGCTGGGTGGCGTGACCAATGACCTTGATCAGCTGGACCTGCGCCCCTGCGCGCAAAGCCTGAGCCTGGCCGATTACCAGGCCGCCTTCGACCGCCTGCCCGAAGCCAACCGCCAGGCAGTGCTGGAGCGCTGGGGGCCGCCACAGCAGGACCCGATGTACCGCAGTGGCCGGTTGATGGTCGCCGGCCTGCGCTTCGGCCTGACCTTCGTCGGTATCCAGCCGGCCCGCGGCTACCAGGTGGACCCCAGCGCGGTGTATCACGACCCCGACCTGGTGCCGCCCCACGGCTACCTGGCGTTTCACTTCTGGCTGCGCCATGCCTTTGCCGCCGACGCGGTGATCCACGTGGGCAAGCACGGCAACCTCGAATGGCTGCCGGGCAAGGGCGTCGGCTTGTCGGCGCAGTGCTGGCCGGATGCGCTGCTCGGCCCGCTGCCGAACATCTACCCGTTCATCGTCAATGACCCGGGCGAGGGCGCCCAGGCCAAACGGCGTACCCAGGCGGTGATCATCGACCACCTGATGCCGCCGCTGACGCGCGCCGAAACCTACGGCCCGTTGCGCCATCTGGAGCAACTGGCCGATGAATTCTACGAAGCGCAGCTGCTCGACCCAAGGCGCGCCCGCGAACTGCAGCGCGACATCCTCGAACTGGTCAAGGCCAACCACATCGACCGCGAACTGCAACTGGAAGGGCAACTGGACGACGCCGCCGTATGGCTGCCGCGCCTGGACACCTACCTGTGCGACCTGAAGGAATCGCAGATTCGCGATGGCCTGCATGTGTTCGGCCAGTCGCCGCAAGGGCGGCTGCGCGTGGATACCCTGCTGGCGCTGTTACGGGTCGAGCGGGGCGATGGTCGCGGCGGCAATGCCAGCCTGCTGCGCGTGCTGGCCAAGGCGCTGGTGCCGGGCTTCGACCCGCTCGATTGCGACCTCGGCCAGCCATGGCAGGGTGCGCGCCCCGAGCGCCTGCAGGCCATCAGTGATGAACCTTGGCGCACCTGTGGCGACACCCGCGAGCGTCTTGAGCTGTTGGCGCTGCAGGCGATCGAACAGGCACTGGACGGCACTGTACAGTTACCGGCGCAGGGCGAATGGCAGCCGGTGCACGATGTGGTGCAGGCCCTGCGTGAAGCGGTGGCGCCCAGCCTGGACGCCTGCGGCGCCGCCGAAATCAGCGGCCTGCTGGCTGCGCTGGCAGGGCGTTTCGTGCCTGCCGGCCCGAGTGGTGCACCCAGCCGTGGGCGCCTGGATGTGCTGCCCACCGGTCGCAACTTCTATACCGTGGATGTGCGCAACCTGCCGACCACCACGGCCTGGCGCCTGGGTTTCGCCTCGGCCAACCTGATTCTCGAACGCCACCTGCAGGACCACGGCGACCACCTGCGCCAGCTCGGCCTGTCGGTATGGGGCACGGCGACCATGCGCACCGGTGGCGACGACATCGCCCAGGCCATGGCACTGATGGGCGTACGCCCGGTCTGGGCCAGTGGCAGCCAGCGTGTCGACGATTTCGAAATCCTGCCGTTGAGCCTGCTCGACCGCCCGCGGGTGGACGTGACCTTGCGCGTTTCCGGGTTTTTCCGCGATGCCTTCGGCAACCTCATTCGCCTGTTCGATGCCGCTGTGCAGGCGGTCGCGGCGCTGGACGAGCCGGACGATCTCAACCCCCTGGCTGCCCGTGTGCGCAGCGAACGTGCCACGCTGCAGGCGCAGGGGCTGGATGCCGAGCAGGCTGCGCGCCAGGCTGGTTGGCGGGTGTTCGGCGCCAAACCCGGGGCCTATGGCGCCGGCGTCCAGAACGCTATCGACGGGCGCCTGTGGCACAGCCGCGACGACTTGGCCGAGGTCTACCTCAACCATGGCGGCTATGCCTACGGCGGCAGCGACGACGGGACACCGGCCCGCGCCCAGTTCGCCCAGCGCCTGGCCAGGGTGCAGGCGGTGTTGCAGAACCAGGACAACCACGAGCACGACCTGCTCGACTCCAACGACTATTACCAGTTCCAGGGTGGCATGCTGGCGGCGTCGGAGACCTTGTCCGCTGCGGCCGTGGCCAGCTACCACGGCGACCACAGCCAGGTCGACCGACCGCGCATCCGTACCCTCAAGGAAGAGCTGAACCGGGTCATCCGCGCCCGCGCGCTCAACCCGAAGTGGATCGACGGGGTCAAGCGCCATGGCTACAAGGGCGCGTTCGAGATGGCGGCGACGGTCGACAACCTGTTTGCCTTCGATGCCACCACGCACCTGATCGACGACCATCATTACCAGTCGCTGGCCGATGCCTATGTGCTCGACCCAGCGACCCGCAACTTCATGCGCGAGCACAACCCCGAGGCCTTGCGCGACCTTACCGAGCGCCTGCTGGAGGCCCAGCAACGCGGCCTGTGGCAGGCGCCGGGCGATTACCGCGAAGCCCTCGAGGAGCAACTGCTCGACGGCGAGGAACAGGCTTGAAATGAGTGAACCCGTGCAATTTCCGTTGGCCGCCGTGGTCGCTGCCGACGACCTCAAGCTGGCGCTGTGCCTGACGGCCATCGACCCGAAGATCGGCGGTGTGCTGATCGAGGGGCCGCGTGGCATGGCCAAGAGCACCCTGGCCCGTGGCCTCGCCGACCTGCTGGGGGAGGGGCCGTTCGTCACCCTGCCGCTGGGGGCCAGCGAGGAACGCCTGGTCGGCACTCTCGACCTGGATGCTGCGCTCGGCCAGGGCAAGGCGCAGTTTTCCCCGGGCGTGCTGGCCCAGGCCGATGGCGGCGTGCTGTACGTCGACGAGGTCAACCTGTTGCCCGACACCCTGGTCGACCTGTTGCTCGACGTGGCGGCCAGCGGTACCAACCGGGTCGAGCGTGACGGTATTTCGCACCGGCACAGTGCCCGCTTCGTATTGATCGGCACCATGAACCCAGAGGAAGGCGAACTGCGCCCGCAGTTGCTCGACCGCTTCGGCCTGAACGTGGCCCTGGAAGGCTTGCCCGAGCCCGCAGCGCGTCAACAGATCATTCGTCGCCGCCTGGCGTTCGACAGCGACCCGCAGGCTTTCTGTGCGCAATGGGCCCCGGCCCAGGCGCAATTGCGCGAACGCTGCCAGGCCGCCCGCCACGCCCTGGCCGATATCGCCCTGGACGACCGGGCGCTGGCCTGGATCACCGAGCGCTGCTATGCCGCCGGGGTCGATGGCCTGCGTGCCGACCTGGTCTGGTTGCGGGCTGCGCGCGCGCACTGCGCCTGGCGCGGTGCTGCAGCCATCGAAGAGGCCGATGTCGAGGCGGTGGCCGAGTTCGCCCTGCGCCATCGTCGCCGGGTTACTCCCCAGGCCAACCCGCCTTCGACGCCGTCGCAAGCTGGGCAGCAGCCTGTGCCGCAGGGTGCCGGTAACCCGGGCGAACAGGCCGGGCAGGGCGACTGGGGGGCATTGCCGGCGCAGCCGGTCGCCAGCGGCGCCCGCCGTGAGGTGCCGAACTGGGCAAAAAAGCCCTGAGCATCCCCCAGCCAACTGCCAAGGGGCCGGATGCCAAAGCAGGCGCAGGCAAGCAGGACGGTACCCGCACGGGCCGTGCGCGGCATGCCGCCAGCGGTCGGGTGGCCTGGCTGCCGACCTTGCTCAAGGGCCGGCCACGGCTGCGCCAGGACCTGTGCTGGCAGCTGCGCCAGGCCAGGCCAGCCGAGTTGTGGCTGGTTATCGTCGATGCCTCGGCCTCGACCCGGCGCCACCAGGCGCTGGCGCAGACCAAGGGGCTGCTGGCGACACTGTTCGACCAGGCGTACCGCCAGCGCGCCCGGCTGGCCTTGCTCACCGCCAGCGGGCGCACGCCGCAGTGGCAGCGCCATGGCCTGAAGGCGTCAGCCGCCTTGCAGCCTTGGCTGCAGGCCTTGGGTGCCGGTGGCGGGACGCCGTTGCTAGCTGCACTGGAACAGGCCCGGCATTGGCTGCAGGCGCGGCAGCGCGCCCACCCGCAGGAAGCGTTGCGTTGCCTGGTGTTTACCGACGGCCGCCTGCAGCACTGCAATGGCGTGCAGCCGATGCCGTGTGCGACGTTGCTGGTGGATATGGAACTGGCGCCGGTGCGCCTGGGGCGCGCGCAGCGCCTGGCGGAACAACTGCAAGCGGATTATCAGCACTTGCAACAGTTCAAGGTGCGGGAGTGAAAAGTATCGGCGCGACACAATGTCGCAACAAGCAGCGTTGCCACAACAGCAACTGGGGAAGTTGTACAAGTGCGTGGCAATGCACGCACTTGGTTGTGGCCGGCCTATATTATTTCGGCATCGACCACGGTTGCAGGTCGTAACCTTTTTCGCACAGTTCCGCGCGCACTTCTTCAATCAGGCTGGCCCACTGGGCCGGGTCGGAATAAATGTTCGACGACACTTGCTTGCTGCCGATGCGGGTGCTGGTCCGGTCGATCACTGCCAGGCTCAGTTCACCAGTACCGTTGGGGGCATCCCAGGCTACGCACTGGAAGGGTTCGAAGGCGTGGTCGGCAATCAGCAGTGCTTCGTTGACACGGAGCGGGGCATTCATGGTTCGGTCTCTCTATGGTCCCAAACATCCAGATGAAGTCCGCGTTGCTTTAAAGTCGCCTCAGTGGTCGCGAAGTGCAGCGCGGGGTTATGTGTACTGATGCTCAATGTCCGGGGGCAAGTCACACAGGGTTGGTAAAAATTTTTTCAGGGCGGTGTTTCATCCCGGCCCTTGCCGCCATGTGATGTCGATAAAGTGCGAAAATTCCCATGGCAGATTGTAAAAAAATGATTCGGCAGACAGACGGTACTGGGCACCGTCAACTTCGTTGCTACTGTTAATCGGGCGCCACAACTTGCTGTTTTATTTCACAAAACCAAAAACTGGCGCCAAGGATCGGTCATGCAACAGCCAGCCGCCCAACGCCGTCTGCTCATCGTCGACCCTTGCGACGACTGCCACCGCTTGTTGCCAGGCCTGCGCAGCGCAGGCTGGGATGTGGACAGCTGCAGGCTCGGCGCCGCGCTGGATCAACCTTGCGATGTGGGCCTGTTACGCTTGCAGGCTAGCCACCTGAGGCATCCGGATGCGGTCAAGGACCTGATCACGCGCAGCAACACCGAATGGATTGCCGTGCTCAGCGCCGAACAGCTGCGCATGCCGGCGGTCGGCGATTTTGTCTGCGAATGGTTTTTCGACTTCCATACCCTGCCATTCGACGTATCCCGGGTGCAGGTCACCCTGGGCCGTGCCTTCGGCATGGCCCGCCTGCGCGGCAGGGGCGTGCGCAAGGCCGAGGAAACCACCCACGAGCTGCTGGGTGAAAGCCGCCCGATCCGCGAGCTGCGCAAGCTGCTGGGCAAGCTGGCACCTACCGAGTCGCCAGTGCTGATCCGTGGTGAAAGTGGCACCGGCAAGGAGCTGGTCGCGCGCACCCTGCATCGCCAGTCGCAGCGCAGCGAGCAACCGTTCATCGCCATCAACTGCGGGGCGATACCCGAACACCTGATCCAGTCGGAATTGTTCGGCCACGAAAAAGGGGCGTTCACCGGTGCCCACCAGCGCAAGACCGGGCGCATCGAAGCCGCCCACGGCGGCACGCTGTTCCTCGACGAAATCGGCGACCTGCCGCTGGAGCTGCAGGCCAACCTGCTGCGCTTTCTGCAGGAAAAGCACATTGAGCGCGTGGGCGGCAGCCAGCCGATCCCGGTGGACGTGCGGGTGCTGGCGGCTACCCATGTGGACCTGGAAAAGGCCATCGAACAAGGGCGCTTCCGTGAGGACCTTTACTACCGCCTCAACGTCCTGCAGGTGGTCACCGCGCCACTGCGTGACCGGCATGGTGACCTGGCCATGCTGGCCAGCCACTTTGCCCAGTTCTACAGCCTGGAAACCGGGCGTCGCCCGCGGTCGTTCAGCGACAACGCCCTGGCGGCCATGGGCCGGCATGACTGGCCGGGTAACGTGCGTGAGCTGGCCAACCGGGTACGCCGCGGGCTGGTACTTGCCGAGGGCCGGCAAATCGAGGCGCAGGACCTGGGGCTGGAGACGCTCGACCTGGCACAACCGCCATTGGGCACGCTGGAGGATTACAAGCACCGGGCCGAGCGCCAGGCGCTATGCGACGTGCTCAACCGGCACAGTGACAACCTGAGCGTGGCGGCCAAGGTGCTGGGTATTTCGCGACCGACATTCTATCGGTTGCTGCACAAGCACCAGATACGCTGACGGCGGGTTGCCCGGGCCTTGCCGGCCTGGGGCAACCCGCTGCTGGGCCATTGCAGGCCCATGCTCAATGCGGCCCGCGTGGAATGGTCTTGAGCAGGTCTTCCGGGCTGATGTGCCCGACCACCTGGGCCACCGCGCTGCCTGGGGTCGGCAGGTCGATGATGTGGCTCTTCATCTTGCCGATCACATGCATTTCGCACGGCTTGCAGTCGAACTTCAGGGTCAGTACTTCGTCGCCCTGAATCAGCTGCATCGGCGCCACCTTGGTGCGCACGCCGGTCACGCCCTTGGCCTGCTTGGGGCACAGGTTGAAGGAGAAACGCAGGCAGTGCTTGGTAATCATCACCGGCACTTCGCCATGCTCTTCATGGGCCTCGTAGGCTGCGTCGATCAGTTGCACCCCGTGGCGATGGTAGAAGTCACGGGCCTTCTGGTTGTACACGTTGGCCAGGAACGACAGATGCGACTCGGGGTACACCGGCGGTGGCGTGGTCTCGGCCTTGCGCCCACCACGCGGGTGCGCCTGCACACGTGCCGCGGTCAACGCCTCGATGGCTTCGCGGCGCAGGGCCTTGAGCTGCGAGTTGGGGATGAAGTACGCCTGCGGGGCGTCCAGCTCGATGCTGTCGGCGTGGTACATCGTGGTACCCAGCTGGCCAAGCAGGTCGTGCAGCTGCTCCAGTGCCTGCTGCGGCTTGTTGGCCGGGCCGAACGGGCCGTCCAGCGCCACCTGCGCGTTCACACCTTCTTCGCTGGTGACGGTCAGCGCCAGGCGCTGCTCGCGCAATACCGCGTGCCAGTGCACGCCGACCCGGCGTTCGGCCGAGGTGCGTTGCAGGGCCTGCTGCCAGTTGTGGTCGAGGTTGCGCGACAGCGGGTGGTTGGGCCGCAGCTTGTGCAGGCCTTCGGGCATTTCGTTGGGCTCGACGCGGTAACGGTAGCGCTTCTCGCCGTCTTCCTCGAACGCACTGCGCAGCTCGGCGATGTTGGCGCGGAAACCCACCACTTCGCGCTTGACCAGCACGTTGAGGCCGTCGCCATTGGTCAGCGGCACTTCGGTGACTACCTGCAGGTCGCGCTTGCCGACCTTCTCCACCACACCTACCGGCAGGCCGGTGAAGGTTGGCGAGTCGAAGGCACCGATGTCGACCTTGCGCTCGGTGACGAAGTAGTCGGTGCTGCCACGGTGGAAGGTCTTGTCCGGGTCGGGCACGAAGAAATGCTCGGTGCGACCGCTGGAGGCGCGGGCCAGCTCCGGGCGGTCTTCGAGGATGGCGTCGAGTTCCTTGCGGTAGTGGGCAGTGATGTTCTTCACATAGCCCATGTCCTTGTAGCGGCCTTCGATCTTGAACGAGCGTACGCCGGCATCGACCAGGTCGCGCAGGTTGGCGGTCTGGTTGTTGTCCTTCATCGACAGCAGGTGCTTCTCGAAGGCCACCACGCGGCCCTGGTCATCCTTCAGGGTGTAGGGCAGGCGGCAGGCCTGGGAGCAATCGCCACGGTTGGCGCTGCGGCCGGTCTGCGCGTGGGAGATGTTGCACTGGCCGGAGAAGGCCACGCACAACGCGCCGTGGATGAAGAACTCGATGGCGGCGTCGGTCTCGGCGGCAATGGCGCGGATCTGCTGCAGGTTCAGCTCGCGGGCCAGCACCAGCTGGGAGAAGCCGGCCTGGTCGAGGAACTTGGCCCGCTCCAGGGTGCGGATGTCGGTTTGGGTACTGGCGTGCAGCTCGATCGGCGGGATGTCCAGTTCCATCACGCCCAGGTCCTGCACGATCAGGGCGTCGACGCCGGCGTCGTACAACTGGTGGATCAGCGTGCGCGCGGGTTCCAGTTCGTTGTCGTGGAGGATGGTGTTGATGGTGGTGAAAACGCGTGCGTGGTAGCGATGGGCGAACTCGACCAGTTCGGCGATATCGCTGACTTCGTTGCAGGCGTTATGGCGCGCGCCGAAGCTCGGGCCGCCGATATAGATGGCGTCAGCGCCGTGCAGGATCGCTTCGCGGGCGATGGCAACGTCACGGGCAGGGCTGAGCAGTTCCAGGTGATTCTTTGGAAGGGACATGTCGTTATAGGTTCGGGCTGTCACGGTTTAGGCGGGCATTGTAGCGGCGAAAGCGGGCGGCGACATCATTGCGCTGCCCAGAGGTGCAGGTCGGTAGCGGATACAGTCCTGTGCAGGAGCGGCCTTGCGTCGCGAAAGGGGGGGGCGCAGCGCCCCCAGGCCATCAGCTGCGCCGCCGATATCGCCGGGGCCGCGTTGCGGCCCATCGCGACGCAAGGCCGCTCCACGGACCGCTCAGCGCTTGGCGGCCATCGCGGTCACCTCTACGCGCATGCCTTCGACCGCCAGCGCGGCCACGCCCACGGCGGCGCGTACTGGCCAGGGCTTGCTGAAGTAGCGCTGGTACACCTCGTTGAATGCCGCGCGGTCGGCCATGTCGGTCAGGTAGATGGTCAGGTGCAGCACGCGGTCCATGCCGCTGCCGGCTTTTTCCAGCGCCACCTTCAGCGCCTGCAGGGTGCACTCGCTTTGCTCGACGATGCCACCCAGCTCCAGGCTGCCATCGGCGTGGGTCGGGATCTGGGTGGTGACCAGCACGCCATTGTATTCGGCGACGTCAGATGAGATCGACTCGGCGTCCAGGTCCGGGGTGTAGATGATGTCTGCATTTGCCATGGTGTGTCTTGCCTTGCAACGGAAGGAAAGCGGCAAGCCTACGCGAGCGCGCTGGCCCGGTCGAGGGCGCCCCGGTGTTTGAAATGCCTGGCGTTCGCCGTCACAATCGCGCCCCATTGCAAAGCCAGGGGTTTACCGTGAACGAACAGACATTGTCCAGGCGCCTGGAGCGCGTGGCCGCCCATGTGCCACAAGACGCGCGCCTGGCCGACATCGGCTCGGACCACGGCTACCTGCCGGTGGCCCTGATGTTGCGTGGCGTGCTGGCGGCAGCGGTTGCCGGCGAGGTGGCACAGGCACCGTTCGCCTCGGCCCAGCGCAACGTGCGCAGGAACGGCCTGGACGGCCGGGTCAGCGTGCGCCTGGCCGATGGCCTGGCAGCGATCGAGCCGCAGGACCGCATCTCGGTGGTGAGCATCTGTGGCATGGGCGGCGACACCATGTGTGACATTCTCCAAGCCGGCAAGCAGCGCCTGGCTGGCGTCACCCGCCTGGTGCTCCAGCCCAATGGCGGTGAGCGCGAGCTGCGCCAATGGCTGATGGACAATGGCTTGCGCATCGTCCACGAAGAACTGCTGCGGGAGAACCGCTTCGACTACGAGATCATCGTCGCCGAGCCAGGTGTGGCGGCGTACACCGCTGAACAGCTGTATTTCGGCCCGCTGCTGTTGCAGGAGAAAAGCGAGGCATTCCTGGTCAAGTGGCGGCGCATGCTGCGGCAGAAGCAGCAGACCCTGGCCAACTTCGAGCGGGCTCGCGATGCGGTGCCTCAAGCGAAGCTCGACCACTTCAGGCAACAGGTGGGCTGGATCAGCGCAGTCCTGGCCTGAGTCATTGCTGCGAGCAGTTGCCCATCTCCCGGTAGTCGATTTCACGCTGCTGGCCCTGGTGGTCGACATACACCATGTGCGCGGTGCCGACCTGGCAGTCGGCGGCATTGCTGGCCGGGGTGATGGAAATGACCTTGGCCACGTCCAGCGGCATGCCGTATTCGTAGTGGGTACTGGCGGGCTGGCTGCCAGCGGTGTCGGCGAGCGCGCCGAACGAGGCGAGGCTGGCGGCTATGGCAAGGACAGTGATCGAGCGTTTCATGGCAGGCTCCTGTGAATGGATGACTCATGATCCATTCGTTGGTCATCCACAATAAATGGGCTAATCCGTGATAGATTCCTGCCTATGGCGCAAGAATAATGTGATCAAGGAGCCCATTCATGGACATGCTGCATGCCATGCGTACCTTCGCCCGGGTAGTGGAGTGCGGCAGCTTCGCTGCGGCTGCCAATGCCCTGGACATTTCCGCGGCGCAGGTATCGCGCATTGTTGCCGAGCTGGAAAACCAGCTGCAGACCCGCCTGCTGCACCGTACGACGCGGCGTTTGCGCATGAGCGAGGCCGGCGAGCGATTTCTTGAACGCTCGCGGCAGATCCTGTTGCTCACCGAAGAAGCGGTGGGCGAAGCCCGTGGTGCGCACCTGACCCCGCGTGGCCACCTGCGTCTGCATTGCCCGCACGGCCTGGGGCTGTTGCTGATGCCGCTGGTGGCCGGCTACAACGCGCTGTGCCCGGAGGTGGTGATCGAGCTGACCCTGTCGCAGCGCAACCCCGACCCACTGGCCGAAGGGCATGACGTGGTGATTACCGTAGACGGGGCCCTGCCGGACTCGCAGCTGATCGCCGTGCCGCTGGGCAACATCTTCAGTATTCCGTGTGCGGCGCCCAGCTATCTGCAGGCCCACGGCGTACCCGAGCGCCCGGAAGACCTGCACCAGCACCGCTGCCTGCGCATGGCCTACCCGATGTACGAAGGGGACTGGGTATTCCCGCAGGGGGTGGACCAGTGCGTGATCGCGCCGAGCGACAGTTTCTCCACCAACGTTGCCGACGCCATGCTGGTGGCCAGCGAGTTGGGCATGGGCATTGGCCTGCTGCCGTTCTATACCGCCAGCCAGGCGATCGAACAGGGGCGCTTGTGCCGCTTGCTGGCCCCGTACCGGCTGCGGGAGAACGCGCTGTACGCGGTATACCCGTCACGCCATTACCTGGATGCCAAGGTGCGGACCTGGATCGACTACCTCAAGGAGCAGTTGCCGGCGTTGTTCGAGGGCCATGCCAGCGTGGTGGATGATGCGCGCTATTGGCGATAGCCGAGTGGGGCGCGGTTAACGCTGGACTGTGTAGGAGCGGCCTGGTGTCGCGACAGGGCCGCATGGCGGCCCCAGCAATGTGTGCATCAAAGCTGACACCTGGGGCGGCGTTGCGGCCCTGTCGCGACACGAGGCCGCTCAGGGCGCGTGCAAGGCTTTAAATCGGGTAGTGCTTCAACTCGCGGGCAATCAGCATCCGCTGGATCTCGCTCGAGCCTTCATAGATCTGCGTGATCCGCGCATCGCGGTAGTAGCGCTCCACCGGGTAGTCCTCCAGGTAGCCGTACCCGCCATGCACCTGGATCGCCATCGAGCACACCCGCTCGGCCATTTCCGAAGCGAACAGCTTGGCCTGTGACGCTTCCGACAGGCACGGCTTGCCGGCGCTGCGCAGGCGCGCGGCATGCAGGATGAGCAGGCGCGCGGCATTCACCTGTACCTGCATGTCGGCCAGCAGGTTGGCGATGCTCTGGTGCTCGTTGATCGGCTTGCCGAACTGTACGCGGTCACGTGAGTACAGCAGCGCGGCTTCGAAGGCGGCGCGGGCAATGCCCAAGGCTTGCGCGGCAATGCCGATGCGGCCGCCTTCGAGGTTGGACAGGGCGATGGCCAGGCCCTTGCCACGTTCACCGAGGATATTGGCAGCGGGGATGCGGCAGTTGTCGAAGGTCACGGCGCAGGTATCGGAGGCGCGGATGCCCATCTTGTGCTCGCTGCGGTCGACCTTGAAGCCCGGGTTGTCGGTGGGCACCAGGAATGCCGACAGGCCCTTCTTGCCCAGCTCAGGGTCGGTCACCGCGAAGACGATCGCCAAGCCGGCGCGGCGGGCGTTGCTGACGAACTGCTTGGCACCGTTGATCACCCACTGGCCGTCCACCAGCTCGGCGCGGGTGCGCAGGTTGTGCGCTTCGGAGCCGGCCTGCGGTTCGGTCAGGCAGAAGCAGCCGATCACTTCGCCACTGGCCAGGCGCGGTAACCACTGCTGTTGCTGCTCGGCAGTGCCGTAGGCCAGCAGCGGGCCACAGCCCACCGAATTGTGGATGCTCATCATCGCCCCGGTGGCGCCACAGCCGGCGGCGATCTCTTCGACGGCCAGGGCGTAGGCGACATAGTCGGTGTAGCTGCCGCCGAATTGTTCCGGCACGACCATGCCCAGCAGGCCCAGTTCGCCCATCTTGCGCACCACGCCATCGTCGATCCAGCCGGCCTTTTCCCAGGCCTGGGCATGCGGGGCGATCTCGCCGCGGGAGAAGTCCCGGGCCATGTCGCGGATCATGATCTGCTCTTCGCTCAGTTCCAGGTCTTGCATCTGTGTACTCCCCGGCTCACAGGCCTTCGAAGAATTGTTCGACGCGCTGGCGCTGCAACGCGGCCAGGGTCGGTGGGTTCCAGCGTGGCTGCTTGTCCTTGTCGATGATCAGCGCACGCACACCCTCGATGATGTCGCCGTGCTGGAACCACTGGCGGTCCAGGTGCAGTTCCATGGCAAAGCAGTCCTCCAGGCCCAGGTGACGGCCACGGCGCAGCATTTCCAGGGTAACCGCCATGGCCAGCGGCGAGCGGCTTTCCAGCTGGTCGGCGGTGGCCACGGCCCAGGCGTGGCTGTCGCCAATGCTGACGGCACGCAGTTGTTCGACGATGGCCGGCACGTCGGGCAGGGCGAAGAAGTGGTCGATGACCGGGCGCAGCTGTTCCAGCGGGGCATCGTCGAGCACCTGGGTACCGAGCCTGGCCAGCAGGTTCTGCAGGTCCTTGAGCGGGTGATCGCCAAAGCGCAACTGGTCGAGACCGTGGTCGAGGGCGGCGAGCTTGTCGCTGGCCAGGTACCAGTCGGCCAGGCCGCAGTACAGCGCATCGGCTGCCTGGATCTGCGCGCCGCTGACGCCCAGATAGGTGCCCAGCTCGCCAGGGATGCGCGACAGGAAGTAGCTGCCGCCGACATCCGGGAAGTAGCCGATACCCACTTCGGGCATGCCCAGGCGGCTGCGCTCGGTGACCACGCGCAGGTCGCAGCCCTGGGCCAGGCCCATGCCGCCGCCCAGGGTGAAACCGTCCATCAGCACCAGCACCGGCTTGCGGTAATGGTGGATGACCAGGTCGAGCGCATATTCCTCGACGAAGAACGTCTCGTGCAGCGTTTCGCCCGCTTTGAAGCTGTCATGCAGCGAACGGATGTCGCCACCGGCGCAGAAACCTTTGGGGCCCTCGCCACGCAGCACCACGGCCTGCACCTGTGGATCTTTGGCCCACAGGTCGAAGTGTCGGCGCAGGCTACGCACCATGTCCAGGGTCAGGGCATTGAGGCCGGCAGGGCGGTTCAGGGTCAGGTGGCCGATGTGGTTGCGAACTTCGGCCAATACAGGGTCGGTGGCTGAGGTAGTAGCGTGCGCAGTCATTGCGTTCTCCCTGCTTTGTTATTGATTTTCCAAGTGAAGTCTGGAATTCGCTGGAGGATCGCAGAATCCTGTCATGCGAATTTGCCGTGCACAATCGACAAATCTGCAGGGGGATTCTGCATTTTTGCCTTGGCCGACGCCACCAACACTCTAGCAAGGTTTCGCCTGGTCCCCGAATTCGGGCCACCGCCCGCTGGCATTCGTTAACCTGGGCGTAACGATAAGCCCCTGAGCTTGATTGATGCGGCAACCCGCTCAGCCCTAAGGTGGCTCCACGACAGCGAACCCGTGGAGTCAGCATGACAACAACACAGAATCCACCGCCGCAATGGTCGCGACGGCGCGCCGAGAAGCAGCGCCGCCTCGACCGGGTACGCCACCTCGCCGATGGCGTGGTGCTGCCCAGCGAACGTATCGTCGAAGCCCTGGAGCTGCTGCTTGCCCCCGGCGACCGGGTGGTGCTGGAAGGCAACAACCAGAAGCAGGCCGACTTTCTTTCGCGTGCCCTGGCCAAGGTCGACCCCGGCCGCCTGCATGACCTGCACATGATCATGCCCAGCGTCAGCCGCGCCGAGCACCTGGAGCTGTTCGAACGTGGCATCGCGCGCAAGCTGGACTTTTCCTTTGCCGGCCCGCAAAGCCTGCGCATCGGCCAGCTGCTGGAAGACGGCCTGCTGGAAGTGGGGGCCATCCACACCTACATCGAACTGTACTCGCGGCTGCTGGTGGACCTGATTCCCAATGTCACCCTGGTGGCAGGTTTCATGGCCGACCGCGACGGCAACCTGTACACCGGCCCCAGCACCGAGGACACCCCGGCGCTGGTGGAGCCGGCCGCCTTCAGTGACGGCATCGTCATCGCCCAGGTCAACCAGCTGGTGGACCGCACCGCTGACCTGCCACGGGTCGATATCCCCGCATCCTGGGTGGATTTCGTGGTGGTTGCCGATCGGCCCTTCTACATAGAACCGTTGTTCACCCGGGACCCGCGCCATATCAAGCCGGTGCATGTGCTGATGGCGATGATGGCCATCCGCGGCATCTACGAAAAGCACCAGGTGCAGTCGTTGAACCACGGCATCGGCTTCAATACCGCAGCCATCGAACTGATCCTGCCGACCTACGGTGAGTCCCTGGGGCTGAAGGGCAAGATCTGCCGCAACTGGACGCTCAACCCGCACCCGACCCTGATCCCGGCCATCGAGACTGGCTGGGTGCAAAGCGTGCACTGCTTCGGCACCGAGCTGGGCATGGAGGACTACATCGCCCAGCGCCCCGATGTGTTCTTCACCGGGCGCGATGGCTCGCTGCGGTCAAACCGCATGATGTGCCAGCTGGCTGGGCAGTACGCCGTCGACCTGTTCATCGGCGCCACCCTGCAGGTGGATGGCGATGGCCATTCCTCGACCGTGACCCGTGGCCGCCTGGCCGGTTTTGGTGGTGCCCCGAACATGGGCCACGACCCGCGTGGCCGGCGCCATGCCACCCCGGCGTGGCTCGACATGACCGTGCCGGACACCTTGCTCGAACGTGGCCGCAAGCTGGTGGTGCAGATGGTCGAGACCTACCAGGAGGGCGGCAAGCCCACCTTCGTCGAAACCCTGGATGCCGTGGAGGTGGCCAGGAAAGCCGGAATGCCGCTGGCGCCCGTGATGATCTATGGCGACGACGTCACCCACCTGTTGACCGAAGAGGGGATTGCCTACCTGTACAAGGCGCGCAGCCTGGAGCAGCGCCAGCAGATGATCGCCGCTGTAGCCGGGGTCACCGTAATCGGCCTGCGCCACGACCCCAAGGACACCTTGCGCCTGCGCCAGCAGGGCCTGGTTGCCTTGCCGGAAGACCTCGGCATCCGCCGCACCGACGCCAGCCGTGAGCTGCTGGCCGCGCGCAGCATTGCCGACCTGGTGGAATGGTCCGGCGGCCTCTATAGCCCGCCTGCACGGTTCAGGAGCTGGTGATGAAAGCACTCGACATACAGAATACCGGCGCGGTGCCTGTGGCTGCGAGCCTGCCCGCGAAGAGGCCAGCCCAGGTAGCCGCAATTTCCCTGGCCGAACACCTCGCCGACCTGGCGGTGGAGGCCCTGATCGACGAAGCCGACCTGTCTCCCAAGCCCGGCCTGGTCGACCGCCGCGGCACCGGCGCCCACGGCGACATGACCCTGGCCCTGATGCACGCCTCGGCGCTTTCCCTGTGGCCATGCCTGCGGCAAATGGCCGAAGCCGCTCAGGCCATCGGCACCGTCAGCCAGGCCCTGCGTGCCCGCCTGGGCCACCTCGGCCGCGAAGGCGAGGCGGCCATGCTGGCCGTCACCGGCGGGGTGAACACCCACCGTGGAGCCATCTGGGCACTGGGCCTGCTGGTTGCCGCCAGGGCCCTCGATACCCGCGCCGACGCCGCTACCCTGGCCGCTCGCGCCGGGCGCATCGCCGTGCATGACGACCCGGTTACCGCTGCGCACGACAGCCATGGCCAGCAGGTGCGCCGCCGCTATGGCTTGGCAGGCGCCCGCGAACAAGCACAGCAAGGCTTCCCGGCGGTCATCGAGCACGGCCTGCCACAACTGCAGCGCAGCCGCGGCAACGGTGCCAGCGAGGCGCATGCCCGGCTTGACGCCTTGCTGGCGATCATGGCTGTGCTCAGCGACACCTGCGTGCTCTGGCGCGCCGGCCCACAAGGGCTGCAAACCCTGCAGGAGGGGGCCCGCGCAGTACTGGACGCCGGCGGTAGTGGCAGCCTTGATGGTCGCCGCCAGTTGCGTCTGCTGGACGCCCGGCTGCTACGCCTGAACGCCTCACCGGGCGGGGCCGCCGATCTGCTGGCCGCTTGCCTGTTCCTCGACAAAGCCGGGAGCCTGTGACATGGAAACCCTGACCTTTCAATTCCCTGCCGCCGAACCGGGCCGTGGCCGCACAGTGGTGGGCTGCGTCAGCTCTGGCGACCTCGAAGTGCTGATCGAACCGGGTACCGCCGGCACCTTGCAGATCCAGCTGGTGACCTCGGTCAACGGCAGCGGCGCCCGCTGGAGGCAACTGTTCCAGCGCCTGTTCGCAGGCCACGCCTGGCCGGCCATGAACATCGACATCCATGATTTCGGCGCCACCCCAGGCGTGGTCCGCCTGCGCCTGGAGCAAGGCTTCGAGGAGATCGCCCATGACTGACACCGCACGCTTGCTGCGCAGCCGCAGCTTTGTCGAACTGGGCGCTCGCCAGCGTGCCCGCGCCTTGCTCGACCCGGGCAGTTTCCGCGAACTGCTGGGCCCGTTCGACCGGCTGATGTCGCCGTGGCTGCCGCGCCAGGGCATCGTGCCGCAGGCCGATGATGGCGTGGTCATCGCCAAGGGCCTGCTGAACGGGCGCAACGCCGTGGTCGCGGCCATCGAAGGCGGCTTCCAGGGCGGCAGCATGGGCGAGGTGGGTGGGGCCAAGATCGCCGGTGCACTGGAGCTGGCCATCGAAGACAACCGCAACGGCATCCCCACCTGTGCCGTGTTGCTGCTGGAAACCGGCGGTGTGCGCCTGCAGGAAGCCAACCTGGGGCTGGCCGCAATTGCCGAAATCCAGGCAGCGATTGTCGAGCTGCGGGAGTGGCAACCCGTGGTCGGGTTGATCGCCGGCGCGGTCGGCTGCTTCGGCGGCATGGCCATCGCCGCTGGCCTGTGCAGCCATTTGCTGGTGACCCGCGAGGCGCGCCTGGGCCTCAACGGCCCACAGGTGATCGAGCAGGAGGCCGGCATCGCCGAGTACGACGCCAAGGACCGGCCGTTCATCTGGAGCCTGAGCGGTGGCGAGCAACGCCATGCCAGCGGCCTGGCCGATGGCTATGTGTCCGATGATATCGAGGCCCTGCGCGAGCGCTTGCTGCAGCTGCTCGAGCAGCCCTCCAGGAACCGCGCCAGCCAGCACGGCTGGTTCCTTGCGCGCCTGGCCCGGCTGGGTGCTGCCTGCCCGCAACTGGACGCCGCCGCTGTGTGCGCCCTCTACCAAGGAGAAGCCCAATGAACCGCGCCTTGAACTGGCTGGCGAGCCTGTCCGGCAGCCAAGCCCTGCCGGGTTACCCGGCGTCGTTGCGGGTAGCCGACGGTGAACTGGACAACTGCCTGGCGCGCTTCATCGCCGTGGTGCCGGATGCCGACAACCCGTTCCCCCGGGCCCGCTCGGGCGAAGTCGGCTTGCTGGAGGGTTGGGGCCTGGCCAAGGCTGTGAGCGAGGCGGTCGAGGCTGACCGTGACAGCCGCAAGCGGGCTATCGTTGCGCTGATCGACGTGCCCAGCCAGGCCTATGGCCGCCGTGAAGAGGCGCTGGGCATTCATCAGGCGCTGGCCGCTGCAGTGCAGGCCTATGCCCAGGCGCGCCTGGCCGGGCACCCGGTAATCGGCCTGCTGGTCGGCAAGGCCATGTCCGGTGCGTTTCTGGCCCACGGCTATCAAGCCCAGCGCCTTGTCGCGCTGGATGATGCCGGGGTCATGGTGCACGCCATGGGCAAGGCGGCAGCGGCGCGGATCACCCTGCGCAGTGTCGAGCAACTGGAGGCCTTGGCTGCCGAGGTGCCGCCGATGGCCTACGACCTGGCCAGCTACGCGTCCCTCGGCCTGTTGTGGCGCCGGTTGACGGTGGATGACGCCGAGGCGCCGAGCGCCGCCGACATCGACCGGGTGCGCGCATGCCTGGCCGAAGCAGTGCACGATATCGGCACTTCGACCGATCTGTCATCGCGGCTGGCGGGCGAGCAGCGCAACGCTTCGCGCCAGGTACGCGAACAATTGCGCCGCCAATGGCAGGGCGCTTGAAATGAACGCGCCAAGGCCGCACGACCTGCTCTGGGGGATGCCTGCCTGCGGCTTGCCAAGCGATGCGCCGCAATGGGCGCGAGAGGTGTTGCTTGGCGGCCAGCCGGTGGTGGTACGCCGAGCCATGGCTAGAGACGGCTGGGTGGCGGTGGGGGTGCGCGGCCAGGGCCGGGCGCAGCGCCTGGCGGCAATGATGCGCCTGGCGCATATCCAGCGTCAGCAAGGGCCGGAAGCACTGCACTGGCAAGCGCAGAGCCGGTGGCCGGCCTTGCAGGCATTGGTCTCGCTCGCGCCAGTACTGAATGCCAGCGGGCTGGCCTGGGGGCCTACCGGCTCGGTCGGCTACCAGATCGCTAGTGGTATCGAAGTGGTCCACGCCGAGAGCGACCTCGACTTGCTGCTGCGTGCGCCACAACCGCTGTCCCGTGCGCAGGCGCGGGGCCTGCTGGCTGCCCTCGACTGTGCGCCGTGCCGTGTCGACGTGCAGCTGGAAACGCCGGCGGGCGCTGTCGCCCTGCGCGAGTGGGCCGGCCTGGCCCGTCGCGTGCTGCTCAAGGCAGCCCATGGCCCACGCCTGGTCAGCGACCCGTGGGCAGTCATGGAGCGTGTCGCATGAGCAGCCTGTTCGCCTTCCCCGGCCAGGGCGCCCAGCAGGTAGGCATGTTGCAGCACTTGCCTGATGGCGCCGGACCGTTGCTCGAAGAGGCCAGCGACATCCTTGGCCAGCAGGCGCTGGCGCTGGACAGCCAGCAGTCGCTGCAGACCACCCGTGCCGTGCAACTGTGCTTGCTGCTGGCCGGCGTGGCCTGGGCACGCTGGTTGATGCAACGTAGCCCCGCGCCGGGCTATGTCGCGGGCTTGTCGATCGGGGCTTACCCGGCGGCAGTCACGGCGGGCGCCCTGGGCTTTGCCGACGCCGTGCGCCTGGTTGCCCTGCGGGGCGAGCTGATGCAGCGCGCCTATCCGCAAGGTTATGGCATGACAGCGCTCAGTGGCCTGGACCTGGCCAGCGTCGAGCGCTTGCTGAAGGCGGTGGGCGGCGAGGTGTATGTCGCCAACCTCAACAGCGACAACCAGATCGTCATCGCCGGTAGCGACTCGGCGATGGCGGCGGTGGCCAACCTGGCGCGGCGGTCGGGGCAGGGCAGTGCCCGGCGGCTGGCGGTTGGCGTGCCATCGCATTGTCCGCTGCTGGACGGCCCGGCAGCTGAACTCGCCAGTGCGTTCGCCCGGGTCGAGCTGCAGCGACCGCGTATTACCTATCTCAGTGGCAGCAGCGCGCGGCCGGTGTTCGACCCGCAGCGGCTGCGCGACGACCTGGCCGGCAACATGGCGCGGCTGGTCGACTGGCGTGCGACGTTGCGCAACGCCTACGAGCGCGGTGTGCGCCTGCACCTGGAAATGCCACCTGGCAGCGTACTCAGCGGGCTGGCCAGGCCGGTGTTCGAACAAGGCCGGGTGATGGCTGTTGAAGGCACCCGATGGGACAGCCTGGATGCGCTATTGCGCCAGGAGGTGGCCAGCGATCGATGATGGCACCCCCCCACACATCGGCCATGCGGCACACGTGTGCTTACGAAGGACAACAACAAGCAACTTCGACACTACCTGAGGACAACAACAATGATTATCTATGGTGTGGCTCTGCTGGCGGTCTGCACGCTTGCCGGCGTCATCGTCGGCGACTTCCTGGGCGTGCTGCTGGGTGTCAAATCCAATGTGGGCGGGGTCGGTATCGCCATGATCCTGCTGATCTGTGCGCGCCTGTACATGCACCGCAACGGCGGCATGAGCAAGGAGTGCGAATTCGGCGTGGGCTTCTGGGGTGCCATGTATATCCCGGTGGTGGTCGCCATGGCGGCCCAGCAGAACGTGGTGACCGCCTTGCACGGCGGGCCGGTGGCGCTATTGGCAGCGGTAGGCGCGGTACTGGTATGCGGTGCGACCATCGCCCTGATCAGCCGCAGCCATCGCGGCGCACCCTTGCCGGCAGACACCGGCGCCGAAACCAGCGGGCAGGCTGCCCCTGCCGGAGGGCACTGAGCATGTGGCCGATCATTGACAATGCGCTGCAACATAACGCCCTGATCACGGCATTCGCAGTGGTGGGCGCCATCATGTGGCTGTCGGTGCTGCTGTCGAAGTACCTGACCTTTGGCCGCGTGCATGGCTCGGCCATCGCCATCGTCATTGGCCTGGTCCTGGCCTGGGTGGGCGGTACCCTGACCGGCGGCCAGAAAGGCCTGGCGGACATGGCGCTGTTCTCCGGCATTGGTCTGATGGGCGGGGCCATGCTGCGTGACTTTGCGATTGTCGCCACGGCCTTCGAAGTGCAGGCCACCGAGGCACGCAAGGCCGGCCTGATCGGCGCGCTGGCGCTGTTGCTGGGCACGGTGCTGCCGTTTGTGGTTGGTGCGGCGGTGGCCTATGCCTTCGGCTACCGCGATGCGGTAAGCATGACCACCATTGGCGCCGGTGCGGTGACCTATATTGTCGGCCCGGTGACCGGCGCGGCGTTGGGCGCCAGTTCGGACGTGATGGCCCTGTCGATTGCCACCGGGTTGATCAAGGCGATCCTGGTGATGGTGTTCACCCCGGTGTCGGCGCGGCTGCTGGCGCTGGACAACCCGCGTTCGGCGATGGTGTTCGGTGGCTTGGCAGGGACGGTATCGGGGGTGACCGCCGGGTTGGCGGCGACGGACCGGCGCTTGGTGCCGTATGGCGCATTGACGGCCACCTTCCACACTGGGTTGGGCTGCCTGATGGGGCCTTCGATCCTGTACTTCTGTGTTCGCGGCCTGGTCGGCTGAGGCTGCTGCCACGCCAGTGTCGCAGGCACCAGCCGGATGTAGCCGAAACCATCATGCGCGGGAGGCCAGCCCCCACAGGTTCAGCGTGACCCAGCACAACGCCGTCCCTGTGGGAGCGGGCTCACCCGCGCAGAGGCGCCCGCATCGAACCCAGGAAATTTCCCAAACTTGAAAGTGGCTGGCCGAGGTCGGCCGAGCCAGGGCATGCCCTGGCCACTCATCACGCATCCACCAGATGACGCCCGGCGTTTTCTCGCGCACACTGCGGAAAATTCCCAAGCCCGTTCCCCGCCACCTTGCGGGGCACAGCCGGAGTAGAACATGGCGCGACAACTTATAACAAACGCCCACGATCCGTTGCACGAATCCCGCCAGGCCCGCCTGAAGCTGGCCCGCGAAGGCGAGCTGCCGCTGGGCATGCTGCGCGACGAGATAGACGCTTCCTGGCGCCGTAGCCTGGGCCATGGCCTGGACTGCCTGCAGGGCGAGCAGGTCGGCCTGGGCCTGGAGCAAGGCCATGACCTGCGCCTGCTGCTGGAGCGCAACCGCCTGCTGCTCGATGCTGTCACCCCCGAACTGGACTACCTGGTCGCGCGCCAGGGCAAGGCCGGTATCGTCATCCTCGGCGATGCCCAGGCCAATGTGCTGGCCATCGAAGGGCAGAAGCACGTGCTGCAGCGCGAAGGCCTGCGCGACCTGCACCCGGGCAGTTGCTGGAGCGAGTCGCTGCGCGGCACCAATGCCATTGGCACGGCGGTGGTGGAAGGCCGGCCAACGCTGATCAACTGCGGCGAACATTACCTGGACCGCCTCAGCCCGTTCTCCTGCACCTCTGTGCCGCTGCGCGACCCGCGAGGCGAAGTGATCGGTGTGCTCGACATCACCCGCGAGGGCGTGATGGCGCAGCCCCAGGACAGCTTGTCGACGCTGATGCTGGCAGCCGGCAACATCGAAAGCCGGCTGTTCGGCTTGTGCCACCCGGAGCAGTGGGTGCTGGCTTTCCACAGCCGCCCGCAGTACCTCAACAGCGCCTGGCATGGCCTGCTGGCACTGAGCCTGGAGGGTGAAGTACTGGCCGCCAACGACAGTGCCTGCCAGTTGTTGCAGGTGCCGCGCCGTGAGCTGATCGGGCGGCGCAGCAGCGACCTGTTGGGCGAACGTGCACCGGCCTTCATCGCCCGCCTGTGGCAGGGCGGCGTGAGCAGTGTGCAAACGGCCAAGGGCGAGTTTCATTTCCGCGCCCTGCAGTTGCCGCGCCATGCCCGGGTCAATGGCAGCACCCCGGCCAGCAAGCCGGCGCCGAGCAAGCAGTCGCCGGCACTGGATGCCCTGGCCGGTGGCGACCCGCGCCTGGCACGCAACCTGCGCATGGCCGGCCAAGGCTTGGGCAGTGGCCTGCCGGTGCTGCTGCTGGGCGAGACCGGCACCGGCAAGGAAGTGGTCGCCCGGGCCTTGCACCAGGCCAGCGCGCGGGCCGGCAAGCCGTTCGTGGCGGTCAACTGCGCGGCCATTCCCGAAGGGCTGATCGAGTCCGAGCTGTTTGGCTACCGCGAGGGCGCGTTTACCGGTTCGCGCCGGGGCGGCATGGTCGGGCGGCTGATGCAGGCTCATGGCGGCACGCTGTTCCTCGACGAGATCGGCGACATGCCCCTGGCCCTGCAGGCGCGCCTGCTGCGCGTGCTGCAGGAGCGACGGGTGGCGCCGCTGGGGGCGGGTGACGAGCAGGACATCGACGTGGCGCTGATCTGCGCCACCCACCGCGACCTAAAGCGCCTGGTCCAGGAGCAGCATTTCCGCGAGGACCTGTACTACCGGGTCAACGGCGTGTCGCTGCGCCTGCCGGCGCTGCGCGAGCGCGATGACCTGGCGGCGATCATCCAGGGGCTGCTGGACAAGTCCGAGGCGCGCGGCGTCACGCTTGACCCGGCGCTGAGCGCGTTGCTCGCAGGGTTCGACTGGCCGGGCAACATCCGCCAGCTGGAAATGGTCGTGCGCACGGCACTGGCCATGCGCGAGGACGGCGAGCAAGTGCTGACCCTGGACCACCTCACCGATTGCCTGCTGGACGAACTGGCCAGCGCCACGCCAGCCTCCGGCAGCCTCAAGGACAACGAACTGGAAATGATCCGCGGCGCCCTGGCGCGCCACCAGGGCAACGTGTCCGCCGCCGCCGAGGCGCTTGGCATCAGCCGGGCCACGTTGTACCGCAAGCTCAAACAGTTGCGGGGCTGACATGGGCAGCCTGTTCGCCCGGCTGGTGGAGTCCAGCGACCCGGTCCTCATGCGCCAGGCGTTGGCCTGGTTGTACGGTTTCGTGCGCCCGCATCGGCGCGCCATCGGCTTGTTGCTGGGCTTGTCGCTGGGCGCCTCGCTGCTGGCCCTGGCGCAACCCTGGCTGGTCAAGACCTTGATCGACGAGGGCTTGCTGGCCAGGGATTACCAGACGCTCTGGCACATCGCGGCGTTGATGATCGCCGCCGGCCTGCTGGGTACCGTGCTGGCCGGGGTCAACCGCTACCTGCACACGCGCCTGTCGGGGCGCATCCTGTTTGCCCTGCGTGATGACCTGTACCGGCACCTGCAGCAATTGTCGCCGACGTTCTATGGCCGGCGCCGTATCGGCGACCTGCTGTCGCGGCTGGATGGTGACGTGGCGGAGATCCAGCGCTTTGCCGTGGATTCGCTGTTCTCCGCCGTGTCCGCCGTGATTGGCCTGGTGGGCGCGGTGGCGTTGATGCTGATGCTGTCGTGGCAGTTGTCGCTGCTGCTGGTGCTGCTGGTGCCGATCGAGGTGCTGTGGCTGCGCTGGATGCGGCGCAAGGTCGAGCATGAAGTGCGCAACCTGCGCGAACGCTCGGCGGATGTGTCGGCGTTCCTGGTGGAAACCTTGCCGGCGATGAAGTTCATCCAGGCGGCCGGCCAGCAGCACCGCGAGGCCGGGCGCCTGGACCAGCTGGGGCAGGGCTACATGCGCCAGTTGCTCAAGGTACAGGTGACCGAGTTCTTCACCCAGGCAATCCCCGGTACGCTGACTTCCTGGTGTCGCGCCTGTGCGTTCCTGGTCGGCGGCTGGTGGGTGATCGAGGGTACCTGGCAACTGGGCGCGCTGATCGCTTTTTCCACCTACATGGGCATGGCGGTCGGGCCGGTGCAGAGCCTGCTGGGCCTGTACGTGGCGGTGCAGCGCATGGCGGTGAGCTTGGGGCGGGTAATGGAGCTCAAGCAGGAGGCGGTAACCGTGCGCTCGCCGGCCAGCCCGCAGCCGATACCCGCAGGCCCTGGCGAACTGCGCCTCGAGGCGCTGAGCTTTGCCCATGCAGGGCGCCAGGGCGCGGTACTGAACAACGTGCAGCTGTGCGTGCCCGGTGGCCTGAAAGTGGCCATCAGCGGTGCCTCGGGGGTCGGCAAGTCGACCCTGATCGATCTGTTGCAGCGCTTCTACGACCCGGATACCGGGCGCATCCTGCTGGATGGCACCGACCTGCGCGAACTGGACCTGGTCGCATTGCGCCGGCGCATTGCCGTGGTCAGCCAGGACATCGTGCTGTTCCGTGGCACCCTGGCGCAGAACCTGGCCTACGGCATGCCCGAGGCCACCCGCGCAGAGCTTGAGCGGGTCGTGCAGCTGGCACGCCTGGGCAGCCTGGTCGAAAGCTTGCCACAGGGCCTGGACGGCATGCTCGGTGAGCGTGGCCAGCAATTGTCCGGCGGCCAGAAGCAACGCATCGCCATCGCCCGCGCGGTGCTGCAGGCCCCGGCGATCCTGGTGCTGGACGAGGCCACCTCGGCGGTGGACGAAGCGACCGAGCGTGAAGTGATCGCGGCCATCGACCAGTTGTTTGCCGGCCGTACGCGGATCCTGATCAGCCACCGTGCATCGACCCTGGCCGATGCCGACCTGCACCTGCAACTGCACGATGGCCAACTGCAGGTGTTGCCGCGGGAGGTGCTCACCCATGGGCACTGACCTGTGCGTTGGCATCATCGACAGCGGCTGCTCGCCGGAGCAGGCCAGCGCGCTGCGGGGGGCGCGACGTTTCTGGCTGGAGGATGGCCAGTTGCGCGAAGGTGAAGCGCTGCCCGACCCGCTCGGGCACGGGGGCGCGGTACTGGACGCCTTGCAGCGTGAGGCCGGGCCGGTACCAGTGCTGGTGGCCCAGGTATTCAATGGCCAGGCCAGTACCAGTGCGTTGCAGGTGGCGGCCGCGCTGCTGTGGCTGGTAGAGGCGGGGGCCAGGTTGGTCAATCTCAGCCTTGGCCTGCAGCAGGACCGGCCCGTGCTGCACCAGGCGTGTGCCGAAGCCTTGGCCGCCGGCGTGCTGCTGTGTGCCTCCAGCCCGGCACAAGGCGGGCCGGTGTATCCGGCCAGCTACCCAGGGGTGATTCGGGTCACCGGCGATGCCCGCTGCGCGCCGGGCCAATGGTCGTGGCTTGGCACCCGCCAGGCGGACTTCGGCGGCTATGTGGGGGCGGGTGGCAGGGCCGGCGCGAGCCTGGGGTGCGCAGCCCTGAGCGGGCGGATCGCTGCGCTGCTGCGGGAGGCGCCCGGCATGGGTCGCCCGCAGGTGCATGACTGGTTGCGCCAGCACGCGGCGTTTGCCGGCCCCGAGCGACGGGGGGGCGGGCATGCCTGAACCGCACATTGTAGTGCTGGGTGCCGGCCCGGCGGGCGCGGCCACGGCCATTGGCTTGCGGCGCCTGGGCTACCCGGTCACGGTGGTGTCCGAGTGGCGGCGGTTCGCGGCGGTCGAAGGGGTTTCGCAACGAGTGCTGGAGGGCCTGCGTCACGCGGGCCTTGGCGCTGCCCTGGGCCAGGCGGCGATGCCGGCCACGCGACGGGTGCAGTGGAACGGCCAGCAACTGCAGCTGAACCAGGAATTCCTGCTCGACCGGCAGCGGTTTGACCGGGCGCTGCGCGACGACCTTCAGCAGGCGGGCGTAAGCGTGGTCGAGGGGCGCGTGCGCGACGTCTCTCGCGACGGCGGCTATCAGGTGCGCGTGGACGATGGCCAGGTACTGCTGGCCGATTTCCTGGTCGAGGCCCGCGGCCGTCAGGCGCCGTTGACGGCTGATCGCCTGCGCGGGCCGGAGACGGTCAGCCTGCTCAATGTCTGGCAGGGCAGCCCGGGGGCACCGGCATCGGCGGTCGAGAGCGTGGAGGATGGCTGGGCGTGGATGGCGCGACTGGAAGATGGCCGTTGCTACTGGCAGGTCACCCTGGACGCCGCCGGCCTGCCGGGCAAGGCCGGATTGCCAGCGTACTGTGCAGCGCGGCGGGCCCGCAGCGCGCTGGTGGCAGAGCTGTTCGACGCCCAGGCATTGGCGCCGGCACAGGTGCATGCGCGCAGTAGTACGGCAATCCTGGCTGGCGACTGCGTGGGGCAGGACTGGATACGGGTAGGCGATGCCGCGATGGCTGTTGACCCGTTGTCGGGCAATGGGATCTTTCAGTCGCTGTCTTCAGCGTTGCAGGCGCCGCTGGTGATCAATACCTTGCTGGGCCGGCCCGAGCGGGCTGCATTGGCGCGGCGCTTCCACCAGCAGCGGGTCGAACAGCTGTTCTTGCGCTTTGCCAGGATCGGGCGGGATTTCTATGGCCAGGAACAGACTCGGGCGGGGCAGCCGTTCTGGGACCAACGCCAGGCATGGCCGGATCGGCAGGCGTTGCATGTGGCGGCAGACTGGCAGACGCTCAGGGTTGAGCGGCGGCCGGTATTGCGCGATGGCTGGGTGGACGAGGCCGATGTGGTGGTGACGACGGATCAGCCGTTGGGGGTGTGGCATTTGCAGGGGGTGGAGTTGGCGCCAGTAGTACGGGCGTTGCAGGCTGGCCGGCCACTTGAGGCGCTGCTGCACGATCTGCCGGTCGCGCAGCAGATGATGGTGCGGCGGTGGCTGGCAGAGCAAGGTTATCGCTGAGAGCCCGGGGCCGTTTTGTGGCCCGGGCGCCGTTAAGCCAGTTCCACAGGGACAGCACAGGCCGCGAGGGCAGTGGTTGAGCTGTGGAGCTGGCGGGCCGTCGAGCGAGCCAGATCTGAGGTTTGGTCAGAGCTTGATCAGCACCGACTTCAGTTCGGTGTAATGCTCGATGGCCGCCGCGCCCATCTCGCGGCCGACACCGGACATCTTGTAGCCACCAAACGGCAGGGCCGGGTCCAGCGCGCTGTGGCAGTTGACCCACACCGACCCTGACTTGATGCGCGGGATCATCCGGTGCACGGCGGCCAGGTCGTTCGACCAGATGCTCGCGCCCAGCCCATAGGGGTTGTCATTGGCCAGGCCGATCACTTCGTCGATGTCGTCGAACGGCATCGCCACCAGCACTGGCCCGAAGATTTCTTCCTGTACCAGACGATGGTGCTGGTCGACGTCGACGATCACCGTCGGCTTGACGAAATAGCCCGGCCCGAAACCTTCGCCACCACAGGCGATGGTCGCGCCCAGTTCACGGCCAAGTTCGATATAGCCGGTGACGCGGTCCTGCTGCTTGGCCGAGATCAACGGCCCCATCTGCACCGCCGGGTCCAGTCCGTTACCGAGTTTCATGCCGTTGGCGATGGCGGCGATGTCGGCCACCACATTGTCGAAATGCTTGCGGTGTACATACAGCCGGGAACCTGCGCAGCACACCTGGCCCTGGTTGAAGAAAATCGCCGTGGCAGCACCGGCAGCCGCCTCCTGCAGGTTGGCATCGGGCATGACGATGGTCGGCGACTTGCCGCCAAGTTCCAGGGTGACGCGGGTCATGTTGTCCATGGCCGCCTTGCCGATCAGCTTGCCAACTTCGGTGGAGCCGGTGAAGGTCAGCTTGTCCACGCCGGGGTGGCGGCTGAGCGCGGCGCCGGCGTTCAGGCCGGTGCCGGTGACCACGTTGAATACCCCGGCCGGATAGCCGGCTTCATCCACCAGTTCGGCCAGCTTGAGCACGCTCAGCGGTGTTTCATCGGCGGGCTTGAGCACTACGGTACAACCCGTGGCCAGCGCCGGGCCGAGTTTCCAGCAGGCCAGCAGCAACGGGAAGTTCCAGGCGACGATGGCGCCGACCACGCCGACGGCTTCGCGGCGGACGAACGCGTGGAACTGGTCGTTGGGCAGCAACGGCAGCGAGGGTTCGACGGTGCTACCCTCGATCTTGGTGGCCCAGCCAGCCATGTAGCGCAGGAAATCGATGGCCAGCTGCACGTCCATCACCTGCGCAACGGCGGCACTCTTGCCGTTGTTCAGGCATTCCAGTTCGGCCAGTTGGCGGGCGTCGCGCTCCATCAGGTCGGCCAGGCGCCACAACAGGTTCTGCCGCTCTCGCGGGCGCAGGCGGCTCCAGGCGGAATCGTCGAAGGCCTGGCGTGCTGCGCGCACCGCGCGGTCGACGTCTTCGGCGTCGGCGGCGGGCACCTCACCCAGCACCTCACCGGTGGCCGGGTTGCGGAAGGACAGGGTGCGACCGCTGGCGGCGTCCTGCCAGTCGGCGCCGATGCGCATCTTCAGCTTGCGTTCGAGGAAGGCGCGGGTGGCGGGCAGGATGGGCAGTTCGGAAAGCATTGGGCTGTGCCTCTTGTCATTGGGTGTGACGGGCATAGGCGCAATGGCCGTGCCAAGCTGGGCAAGTGCCGGTAAAGCCTTGAAGGCGCTGGTTTTTGCTTGCGAGCAAGGTTGTCGGTGCAGGGTGGCGCTGTTGCACATTGAGACGCTGTGAGACGGTGTTGCAACACTGGCCTCCCGGGCCGTTCGCCGGCAAGCCAGCGCCCGCGGGTACAGCGCCGAACCCAGGCATTGTGCAATTTCTGTGGGCGCTGGCTTGCCAGCGATTGGCCTGCGCCGCGGGCCCTGTCTCAAGCTGAAACACGCTGTCGCGAAATGGCACGCTGCACTCGGCCATCGCTGCTGGCATCAAACGCCCGGAAACCGCCTAAAGGATTGAAAGAAAACGCTTTTGCAACATCTGGCACAGTTCCTGTATCGCCATAGTCACATGCACACCTGCTGTTCCAAAGCGTGCGAAAACGATAAGAACAACAACCGTGGAGGTCTGACCTTGAAGACGACTCGACTCCGGCGGCATGCGGGCAAACTGGCGCTGGTCGCCGCCGCGCTGCTGAGCACCCAGGCCATGGCGGCCGAGCAGGGCCCGAGCCTGTTGCAGAACAAGTGCATGGGGTGCCATATCCCCGAAGGCAACGACAGCTACAGCCGTATCAGCCACCAGCGAAAAACACCGGAAGGCTGGCTGATGAGCATTGCGCGCATGCAGGTGATGCACGGCCTGCAGATCAGTGACGATGATCGCCGCACGCTGGTCAAATACCTCGCCGACAAGCAGGGCCTGGCACCCAGCGAAACCGAAGGTGTGCGTTACGCCATGGAGCGCCGGCTGAACACCGTCGAGCAGTTCGACACCCAGCTCAGCGAAACCTGTGGCCGTTGCCACTCCGGTGCCCGCGTTGCCTTGCAGCGCCGTCCGGCCAAGGAGTGGGAACATCTGGTCAACTTCCACCTCGGCCAGTGGCCATCCCTCGAGTACCAGGCCCAGGCGCGTGACCGCGACTGGCTGCCGATCGCCCTGCAGCAAGTGGTGCCCGAGCTGGCCAAACGCTACCCACTGGAAAGCCCGGCCTGGGCTCAATGGCAGCAGGGAAAACCGAAAGCCGACGCGCTGCCGGGGCAGTGGCCGTTCAGCGGCCACATGCTGGCCAAGGGCGATGTGCGCGGGGTGATGAGTGTGACCGCGGACCAGGGCGATACCTTCAAGGTCGAGATCAACGGGGCCTACGCCGACGGCACGCCGTTCAATGGCAGTGGTACGGCAATCCTCTACAACGGCTACGAATGGCGCGGCACCGTCAAGGTTGGCGAGGTCAACCTGCGCCAGGTGTTCGCCGCGCTGGACGGTGAAATGAAAGGCCGCATGTTCGAGGCCGAGCATGATGAGCGCGGCCTGGACTTCACTGCGGTGAAAGCGGGCCAGGCGCGCCTGCTGGCCGTGCAGCCGGCCTTCATCAAGGCCGGCGGCGAAAGCGAGATCACCCTGGTCGGCAGCGACCTGGCTGGCAGCGCGGACCTGGGCGCCGGGGTGCAAGTGGTCGAAGTGCTGGAGCAGACGCCAACCCTGCTCCGGGTCAAGGCGCGCGCCGCGGCCGACGCCAGGCCTGGCCAGCGCGAAGTCGCGGTAGGCACGCTCAAGGGCGCGTACCTGGCGGTGTACGACAAAGTCGAGGCCGTGAAGGTGGTCCCGGCGTTCTCCATCGCCCGCATCGGCGAAAACGGCGCCTCGGTGCCCAAGGTGCAGGGCCGCTTCGAGGCCGAGGCCTGGGGCAAGGACGCCAACGGCCAGCCACTGCGCATCGGCTACCTGCCGGCCAGCTGGAAGGTCGAGCCGTTCAACGAGCGTGCAGTCGAGGACGAAGACGTCAAGTTCGCCGGGCAGATGCAGGCCGATGGCGTGTTCGTGCCCGGCGGCGCCGGCCCCAACCCGGCGCGCAAGATGATGACCAACAATGCCGGCAACCTGAAGGTCATCGCCACCCTGGCCGACGGCGGCCAGACCGGCGAAGGGCACATGATCGTCACCGTACAGCGCTGGAACAACCCGCCGCTGCCGTAACGGCAGGGGCTGACGGTTTGCCAACGGATCGATTATCGGAGGTCGCCATGGGCGCACTACTGAACCTGGTCGAACGCAACCTGCACGAAGTGCAGGTCGATGCCGACCGCATGCTGTTCCACATTCCCAGCAGTTCGCTGTTCACCGCCGATGCGGTGACCGCTGGCATCATCGACACCCTGCGCCAGCAAGGCTGCTCGGCCGAGGAGTTGCTGCAGCGCCTTGGCCAGCAGTTTGCCGGCGATGATATCCACGACACCCTGCGCGAGCTGATGGCGCTGGAGCTGGTCAGCGACGGCTCGCCGCTGACCCCGGAAATCGCCCTCAAGCAGGTCGAGCGCACCGCGCTGAACACCGTGGTGCTCAACGTCAACACCGGTTGCAACCTCAGCTGCACCTATTGCTACAAGGAAGACCTGGACAAGCCCTCGGCGGGCAAGAAGATGAGCGTTGCCACCGCCGAGGCTTCGGTGGAGATGCTGCTCAAGGAATCGCCCGACGAGCCGCGCTACAGCGTGGTGTTCTTCGGTGGCGAGCCGCTGTCCAACCGGCCGTTGATCGAGCATATGGTGGCCTACTGCGAGCGGCGCTTCGCCGAAGCCGGCAAGCAGGTGGAATTCATCATGACCACCAACGCCACCCTGCTGAGCGAAGAAATCATCGACTGGCTCAATGCCCATCGCTTCGGCTTGTCGGTGAGCATCGACGGCCCCAAGACCGTGCATGACCGCAACCGCATCACGGTGGGCGGGCAGGGTACCTATGACGTGGTGCGGCGCAAGGTCGACCTGCTGCTGTCGCGTTACCACAGCCGCCCGGTGGGCGCGCGGGTGACCCTGACCCGGGGCATCACCGACGTCGAGACCATCTGGAACCACCTGTTCAACGAGCTGGGCTTTGCCGAAGTCGGTTTTGCCCCGGTGACCTCCGGCGACATGGCCGCTTTCAACCTCACCGGCGACGAGCTGGTACAGGTGTTCGCCAACATGAAGGCGCTCGGTCGCAAGTACCTGCAGGCGGCGCTGGAGCACCGCAACATCGGTTTCTCCAACCTGCACCAGCTGATCACCGACATCCATGAAGGGCACAAGAAGGCGCTGCCGTGTGGTGCCGGGCTGAAGATGCTGGCGGTGGATCACCAGGGCGAGTTGAACCTGTGCCATCGCTTCACCGGTTCCAGCCTGCCGACCTTCGGCAATGTGCACCAGGGGGTGAAGCAGGCGCAGCTCAACGACTTCCTGTCGCAGCGCCTGGACCGCAGCAACACCGGCTGCGACAGCTGCCGCATCCGCAACCTGTGCTCCGGCGGCTGCTACCACGAAAGCTACGCCCGCTATGGCGACCCGCAGCACCCGACCTACCACTATTGCGAACTGATGCGCGACTGGGTCGACTTCGGCATCGAAGTCTACAGCCGCATCATGGCCGCCAACCCGGCCTTCATCGATCGCTACATCACCCCGCGCAAGGCACACTGACATGAAGCACTTGAAGCCCCTGAACAACAAGGCGCGCATCCTCGAGCAGGCCGCCGCCGAAGACCGCGTCGAAGAGGTCATGGCCATGAGTGCGGTGGCCGGCTGTACCGCCACCACCGACCCGGGCTGGGAAGTGGACGCCTTCGGCGGCGTGAGTTCGCTGTGCCAGCCGATGGAGGCCGACCTGTATGGCTGCTCCGACCCTTGCTGGTGGCCGGCCCAGGTGCCGGACATGATGAGCACCTACCAGGACTGGAACGCCCAGGCGAGCAATTCTGCCGAAGACTGGCGCAACCTTGGCACCGTGTTCCCGAAAGACAAGTGACCGGCCCAACAAGAACGACAAGGGGAAACCGCATGAAAGCTGGACGCTGCGCGTCACTCGCGCTCACCATCGCCGCCACGGCCTGCGCCGGGCTGGTACAGGCCGCCGACACCGGGCCGGCGCTGAAGGCTGGCCACGAATACATGATCGTGACCAACTACCCGAACAACCTGCATGTGCTCGATGTGGCCAGCGACACGGTCTACAAGAGTTGCACCATGCCGGACAAGTTCGGCCCCGGCACCGCAATGATGGCGCCGGACAACCGCACCGCCTATGTGCTCAATAACCACTACGGCGACATTTACGGCATCGACCTGGACACCTGCAAGACCACCTTCCATGCCAGCCTGTCCAACGTGGCGGGCGAGGTCGGCAAGTCGATGTACTCGTTCGCCATCAGCCCCGACGGCAAGGAAGTCTATGCCACGGTCAACCCGACCCAACGGCTGAACGACCACTACGTGGTCAAGCCACCGCGGTTGGAAGTGTTCAGCACTGCCGATGGCCTGCAGGCGAAGCCCGTACGCACCTTCCCGATGCCGCGCCAGGTGTACCTGATGCGCGCGGCGGACGACGGCAGCCTGTACGTTGCCGGGCCGGACATCTACAAGATGGATGTGCACACCGGCAAGTACACGGTGGCGCTACCGCTGCGCAACTGGCACCGCAAGGGCTACAGCGCCCCGGACGTGCTGTACTTCTGGCCGCACCAGAGCCCGCGTCACGAGTTCTCGATGCTGTACACCATCGCCAGGTTCAAGGACGACAAGCAGGACCCGGCCACTGCCGAGCTGCTGTATGGCTACCTGAGCGTCGACCTGAAGACCGGCAAGACCCACACCCAGGAATTCGCCGACCTCACCGAGTTGTACTTCACCGGGCTGCGTTCGCCAAAAGACCCCAACCAGATCTACGGTGTACTCAACCGCCTGGCCAAGTACGACCTCAAGCAACGCAAGCTGATCAAGGCGGCGAACCTGGACCACACTTACTACTGCGTCACCTTCGACCGCAAGGGCGACAAGCTGTACCTGGGCGGCACCTTCAACGACCTGGCGGTGTTCGACCCGGATACCCTGGAGAAGGTGAAGAACATCAAGCTGCCGGGCGGGGACATGTCGACCACTACGCCGCAGGTGTTCGTCCGCTAGGCAGGTGTTGGCTTCATCGCGGATAAATCCGCTCCTACAGGCCAGCGGTGACCCTGTAGGAGCGGATTTATCCGCGATAAGGCCGGTACAACCAACAAAAGAACAACAAGAGAACGCCATGCCCCAGCCAAGCTACTCCCAGGGCAACCAGACCAAGGCCCTGATCAGCCAATGCATCGGCGACGCCTTCGACAGCACCGTTGCCCGCTTCCCCGATCGTGAAGCCCTGGTGGTCCGCCACCAGGCCCTGCGCTACACCTGGCGGCAATTGGCCGAGGCCGTCGACCAGCACGCCCGGGCACTAATGGCCCTGGGCGTGCAGCCCGGCGACCGCCTGGGTATCTGGGCACCGAACTGCGCCGAGTGGTGCATCACCCAGTTCGCCAGTGCGAAGATCGGCGCGATACTGGTCAACATCAACCCGGCCTACCGTTCCAGCGAACTGGACTATGCCCTTGGCCAGTCCGGCTGCAGTTGGGTGATCTGCGCCGATGCGTTCAAGACGTCCGACTACCATGCCATGCTGCAGGGCCTGGTGCCGGGCCTGGCCTGCGGCCAGCCGGGGGCCCTGGCCTGCGAGCGCTTCCCGCAACTGCGCGGGGTGGTCAGCCTGGCCGCCGCGCCACCGCCGGGCTTTCTCGCCTGGCACCACCTGCAAGCCCGTGCCGCAGCCGTCAGCTGCAAGGCCCTGAGCGAGCGCCAGGCGCAACTGCGTTGCGATGACCCGATCAATATCCAGTACACCTCCGGCACCACGGGCTTCCCCAAGGGCGCCACGCTCAGCCATGCCAATATCCTCAACAACGGCTACATGGTCGGCGAAAGCCTCGGCCTGACCGAGCATGACCGGTTGGTGGTGCCGGTACCGCTGTACCACTGCTTCGGCATGGTCATGGCCAACCTCGGCTGCATGACCCACGGCAGTACCCTGATCTACCCCAGCGACGCATTCGACCCGCTGGCCACGCTACGTGCGGTCGCCGAAGAACGGGCCACTGCGCTGTATGGCGTGCCGACCATGTTCATCGCCGAACTGGATCACCCGCAGCGTGGCGAATTCGACCTGTCCAGCCTGCGCACCGGGATCATGGCGGGTGCCACCTGTCCTATCGAGCTGATGCGCCGGGTGATCGGCGAGCTGCACATGGCCGAGGTGCAGATTGCCTATGGCATGACCGAGACCAGCCCGGTATCGCTGCAGACTGGCGCCAGCGACGACCTGGAACGTCGCGTGACCAGCGTCGGGCGCACCCAGCCGCGGTTGGAAAACAAAGTGATCGATGGCGACGGCAACACCGTGCCGCGCGGGGAGATCGGTGAGCTGTGTACGCGCGGTTACAGTGTGATGCTGGGCTATTGGAACAACCCCGAGGCCACCGCCGAAAGCATTGACCAGGACGGCTGGATGCACACCGGCGACCTGGCGGTGATGGACGAGCAGGGCTACGTGCGCATCGTCGGGCGCAGCAAGGACATGATCATTCGCGGTGGCGAGAACATCTACCCGCGGGAACTGGAGGAGTTCTTCTTCACCCACCCGGCGGTGGCCGATGTGCAGGTGATTGGCGTGCCCTGCAGCAAGTACGGTGAAGAAATCGTCGCCTGGGTGCGGCTGCATCCGGGGCAGGTGGCCAGCGAGGAACAACTGCGCGAGTGGGCGAAGGCGCGCATCGCCCACTTCAAGGTGCCGCGGTACTTCCGCTTTGTCGAAGAGTTTCCCATGACGGTGACCGGCAAGGTGCAGAAGTTCAGGATGCGTGAGATCAGTATCAAGGAGCTGACGGCCAGTTGATGTATTGCCTGTGCCGGCCCTCTTCGCCGGCTCGCCCGCTCCCACAGGTACAGCGCATAGCTCAAGTAAAGCGCAATTCCTGTGGGAGCGGGCGAGCCCGCGAAGAGGCCATCAAAGGCAGTAGAGGTTTCAGCCTTGTAGCAACTCCGGGCTATTGAAGTTGCTCAACCTGCGATCATCCTCGGCACACTCCAGCCCTTGCACGGTCTCGCGCAGCAAGGCCTTCTGCAAACTCCGCTCACCCGCCGCCCAGGCCTGCTCCAGCACCGGCAACAGCCGACGTGGCAACACGCTGAACATTGGCTGCCAGTAGCCACCCTGGCGCACCATGGCCGCACTGTCACGGGTCACCGCCAGCCGCAGCAGGTCCTCGATCAACCCCCGGTCAACCAGCGGCGCATCACAGGCCAGCAGCACCACCCATTCATGCCGCGCCACCTTGAGCCCGGCAATCACTCCCGCCAACGGCCCGGGGTAGTCCGCCTCGGCATCGCCCACCAACTGGTCGGCATACGCCCGGTAGGCCTGCTGGTTACGGTTGCAGGAAATCACCAGGTCATCGCTGAGCGGGCGTACCACGCGCTGCACATGCGCCACCAGCGGTTCGCCCTGCCAGTCGATCAGGCCCTTGTCGCGGCCGCCCATGCGCTGGCCGCGGCCGCCGGCAAGAATGAGGATCGAGCAGGGTGGCAGTGCATCAGGCATGAAAAAGGGTTCCGGGCAGTCATTGCCGGGAACCCTCCCATGTCACGCGCTGCTTGTCCAGTCAGCGCTCGCTGGCCACGCTCGGTATGTCGCTATCACGCGCTTGGCGGCGCCCGGCCAGGCGCATCACCACGACGAAGAACACCGGCACGAACACCACCGCCAGGGTGGCGCTGAGCATGCCGCCGATCACCCCGGTGCCGATCGCCTGCTGGCTGGCCGAGCTGGCGCCGCTGGCGATGGCCAGGGGGACCACGCCAAGAATGAACGCCAGCGAGGTCATCACGATCGGGCGCAGGCGCAGGCGTGCGGCTTGCACGGCGGCGTCAACGGCATCGACGCCCTGGTCGACCAGGCTCTTGGCGAACTCGATGATGAGAATGGCGTTCTTCGCCGACAAACCGATCAGGGTGATCAGGCCAACCTTGAAGAACACGTCGTTGGGCATGCCGCGCAGGGTCACGGCCAGCACCGCGCCGAGTACCCCAAGCGGCACCACCAGCAGCACTGCGGTCGGGATCGACCAGCTTTCGTAGAGTGCCGCCAGGCACAGGAACACCACCAGCAACGACAGCGCCATCAACATCGGCGCCTGGCTGCCGGACAGCCGTTCCTGCAGCGACAGGCCGGTCCATTCCAGGCCGGAACCGGCCGGCAGCTGGGCCACCAGGCGCTCGATCTCGGCCATGGCTTCGCCCGAGCTGTAGCCGGCCGCCGGCTCGCCGGAAATCGACACTGCCGGGTAGCCGTTGTAACGCGTCAGCTGCACCGGGCCGCTGACCCATCTGGCCTGGACGAATGCACCCAACGGCACCATCTTGCCGCTGTCGTTGCGCACGTGGATCCTCAGCAGGTCCTCGACCTGGCTGCGCTGGTCGCCTTCGGCCTGCACCACCACCCGCTGCATGCGGCCCTGGTTGGGGAAGTCGTTGACGTAACTGGAGCCCACGGCCACGTCCAGGACCGTGCCGATATCGGCGAACGATACGCCCAGGGCGTTGGCCTGGCGGCGGTCGATTTCCAGCTGGATCTGCGGGCTTTCCGCCAGCGACGCTTCGCGCACGTTGGCCAGGACCTTGCTCTTGCCCGCATTGGCCAGCAGCTCGTCGCGGGCGGCCATCAGTGCAGCGTGGCCCATGCCGCCGCGGTCCTGCAGGCGGAACTCGAAGCCGGTCGACTCACCGAGGCCGTCGATCGGTGGCGGCAGCACGGAGAACGCCACGGCATCCTTGAGCTGGGTGAAGGCCAGGGTGGCACGGTCGGCGATCGACTGGGCGCTGTCATCGCCACCGCGCTCGGACCAGTCCTTGAGCGTGGTGAAGGCCAGCGCCGCGTTCTGCCCGCTACCCGAGAAGCTGAAGCCGAGAATCAGCGTGGTGTTGCCCACGCCCGGCTCCTCGGCGTTGTGTGCCTCGATCTGGGCCGCCACCTGTTCGGTGCGCATGCGGCTGGCGCCTGGCGGCAGCTGGATGTCGGTGATGGTGTAGCCCTGGTCTTCGGTGGGCAGGAACGCCGTCGGCAACTGGCTGAAGCCATAGCCCAGCACGGCCAGCAGCACCGCGTACACCAGCAGGTAGCGGCCACTGCGCCTGAGCGCCTGCATCACCCAGCGCTGGTAGCCGTTGCTCATGCCCTCGAAACGGCGGTTGAACCAGCCGAAGAAACCTTTGCGCTCATGCTGCTCGCCCTTGGCTACCGGCTTGAGCAGGGTGGCGCACAGTGCCGGGGTGAGGCTGAGGGCAAGAAACGCCGAGAACAGGATCGACACCGCCATCGACAGCGCGAACTGCTGGTAGATCACGCCCACCGAGCCTGGCATGAAGGCCATGGGCAGGAACACTGCGACCAGCACCAGGGTGATGCCGACTATCGCGCCGCTGATCTGGCCCATGGCCTTGCGCGTGGCCGCTTTCGGCGGCAGGCCTTCCTCGGCCATGATCCGCTCGACGTTCTCCACCACCACGATGGCATCGTCGACCAGGATGCCGATGGCCAGCACCATGCCGAACAGGGTCAGTACGTTGACCGAGAAGCCCATGGCCAGCATCACGGCAAAGGTGCCCATCAGCGCCACCGGCACCACCAGGGTGGGGATCAGGGTGTAGCGCAGGTTCTGCAGGAACAGGAACATCACCGCGAACACCAGCAGCATGGCCTCGAACAGGGTGTTGATCACCTGCTCGATCGACACCTTGACGAACGGTGAGGTGTCGTAGGGGATGTCGTACTTCACGCCTGCGGGGAAGTAGCGCGCCAGGTCGTGCATCTTTGCCCGCACCAACGTGGCGGTTTCCATGGCGTTGGCCCCCGGCGCCAGCTGCACGCTGAAGGCGGTGGCCGGCTTGCCGTTGAGGCGGGTGCCGTACTGGTACTCCTGGGCGCCGATCTCGACCCGGGCGACATCCCCGATGGTAACGCTGGAGCCGTCCGGGTTGGCGCGCAGGACAATGGCGGCGAATTCCTCGGGGGTGCTCAACTGGCCCTTGACCACCACGTTGGCGGTGATTTCCTGGGTGCTGCGGCCGGGCAGGTCGCCGATGCTGCCAGGCGCAACCTGGATGTTCTGCGCCGCGACCGCCGCAGCCACGTCGTTGGGCGTGAGGTTGAAGCCGATCAGCTTGCGCGGGTCGATCCAGATGCGCATGGCGCGCTCCGAGCCGTACAGCTGGGCCTTGCCGACGCCCTTGAGGCGGCGGATCTCATCCATCACGTTGCGCGCAAGAATATCCGACAGCGCGGTTTCGTCGAGCTTGCCGTCCTCGGAGGTGAGCGTGGCCAGCAGCAGGAAACCGGTGGATACCTTCTCCACCTGCAGCCCTTGCTGGGTGACCGGGCGCGGCAGGCGCGACTCGACCACTTTCAAGCGGTTCTGCACGTCGACCTGGGCCAGGTCCGGGTTGGTGCCCGGGGCGAAGGTGGCGGTGATGGTGGCGCTGCCCAGGCTGCTCTGCGACTCGAAGTACAGCAGGTTGTCGGCGCCGTTGAGCTCCTGCTCGATCAGGCTGACCACGCTTTCGTCCATGGTCGCCGCCGAGGCGCCCGGGTACACGGCGTAGATCTCCACTTGCGGCGGTGCCACATTGGGGTACTGGGCCACCGGCAGCTGCGGGATGGCCAGCGCGCCGGCGAGCAGGATGAACAGTGCGACCACCCAGGCGAATACCGGGCGGTCGATGAAGAATTGCGGCATGAATCAGGCCCTCACTGGCCAGTGTGCTGTGCGATGGGCGGCGCCCCGGATGCATTGTCGACCTGCACCTGGTCACCGGCCTTGACGTGTTGCAGGCCCTCGACCACCACCCGCTCGCCGGGCGCCAGGCCTTCGCTGACGATCCAGCGGTCGCCCTGGGCGCTGCCCAGGACCACCTGGCGATCGCTGACCCGGGCCTGCGGGTCGACCACCAGCACCTTGGGCACGCCAGCACTGTCGCGCAGGATGGCACGTTGCGGCACGCTCAGGCCCTGGGGCTGCACGGCCTGCTCCAGGCGCACGCGCACGTAGCTGCCGGGCAACAGGTCGAGGTCCGGGTTGGGGAACTCGCTGCGCAGGGTGATCTGGTTGGTGCTGGGGTCAACGCTGATATCGGAGAACAGCAGCTTGCCTGGCAGCGGGTAGGCGCTGCCGTCGTCCTGGATCAGCGTGGCACGGGCCTGACCATCGCCGACCTGCTGCAGCTCACCCGCCCGCAGGGCCCGGCGCAAGGCGTTGAGTTCACGCGTCGACTGGGTGACATCGGCGTGGATCGGGTCCAACTGCTGGATGGTCGCCAGCGGCGTTGTCTCGTTCTGCCCGACCAGCGCGCCTTCGGTGACCAGGGCGCGACCGATACGGCCGGATATCGGCGCGGTCACGGTGGCATAGCCCAGGTTCAGGCGGGCACGCTCCAGGGCGGCCCTGGCTTCGGCGACGGCGGCATCGGCCTGCAGGAACGCCGCCCTGGCGTTGTCGTATTCCTGGCGGCTGACGGCCTTGTCGTCGACCAGCTCGCGGTAGCGCTGCTCTTGCAGGCGTGCCTGGTACAGCGTGGCCTCGGCCTTGGCCAGGGTGGCGCGGGCGCTGTCATGGTCGGCCTTGAACGGCGCCGGGTCGATCAGGAACAGCACATCGCCTTGCTTGACGTCGCTGCCTTCGCGGTACACCCGCTTGAGCACCACGCCAGCCACCCGGGCGCGGACTTCGGCGGTGCGCGGCGCCAGGATGCGACCGCTGAGTTCGCTGCTGATGGCCAGTGGCTGCAGCTGCAGGGTTTCCACCCGTACTTGCGGGGTGGCGGCCTGTTCGTCTTGCTCGGCGCTTTCGCCGCAGCCAGCCAGGGACAGGCTCAGAAACGCCAGAAGCGCCACGGGGCGCAGGCATTGGGGGAGGGTAGTAGACATACGGATCTTCCGATGATGACCACCCATATGCTAAGGCAGGCGCTGCTTGGATGGCTGTTAATACCTGTAGGACGAGTGTGAAAAAGTGTGAAGAACAATCCTGTGGTGCTATCGGGTTCTATATTCTGCGTACGTCTGCACCGGGCTGTTCGCGGAGTTTTCCGCGCACAGCCCGGTAAGGTCTACCAGCCCTGGATGCCCAACCGCCTATGCCGAACATTTTCCTGGTCGAAGACGACAGTGCCCTGTCCGAGTTGATCGCCAGCTACCTGCAACGCAACGACTTCCATGTCCAGGTGATCGCCCGTGGCGACCACGTGCTGGACGAGTACCGTCGGCAAAAGCCCGACCTGGTCATCCTCGACCTGATGTTGCCGGGCATCGATGGGCTGCAGCTGTGCCGCCTGTTGCGCCAGGAATCGCAGAGCCTGCCGATTCTGATGCTGACCGCCCGCGATGACAGCCATGACCAGGTCCTGGGCCTGGAAATGGGCGCCGACGACTATGTGACCAAGCCCTGCGAGCCACGCGTGCTGCTGGCCCGCGTGCGCACCCTGTTGCGCCGCAGCAGCATCCACGAACCGCGTCTGGACAACGAGCTGATCCTGATCGGCGGCCTGCGCATCGACCTGGCCGAGCGCACAGTGAGCTGGCGCGGCGAGGAGGTGGAGCTGTCCAGCGGCGAATACAACCTGCTGGTGGTGCTGGCGCGCAATGCCGGCGAGGTGCTGAACCGCGACCGCATCCTGCAGCAGCTGCGCGGCATCGAGTTCAACGGCACCGACCGTTCGGTGGACGTGGCCATTTCCAAGCTGCGACGCAAGTTCGACGACAACGCTGGCGAGGCGCGCAAGATCAAGACCGTATGGGGCAAGGGCTACCTGTTCAGCCGCGTCGAGTGGGAGTGCTGATCGGCCATGCTCAAGATCCTGGTGCGCCTGTACCTGGTCATCATCGTCGCCTATGCCGGTGCGCTGCTGTTCATCCCTGACACCATCGTCGGGCTGTTCCAGGAGCGCTTCATGGCCTACAACCTGGACCAGGCCAAGGGCGTGCAGTCACTGATCGTGCGCCAGTTCCGCCAGGCCCCGCGCGAGCAGTGGCCGGCAGTGGAACAGGAGCTGGCCAGGGATTTCGCGCCGTTGCAATTGCAGCTGCTGCGCATGGACCAGGCCGGCTTGAGCGAGGCCGAGCAGGCGCGCCTGGAGCATGGCCTGCATGTGGTGCGCATCGCCGAGTGGGGCTACTACGAAACGGTGCTGGCACCGCTGGACAAGGAATGGCTGGTGCGCCTGCACTCACCCCCCGACCCGCTGGACATCAACGTGCTGTCGTGGGGGGTGACCGTACTGATCGGTGCGGTCATGCTCGGCTGCCTGCTGCTGTGGGTATGGCCGCACTGGCGCGACCTGGAGCGTTTGAAAGAAACCGCCCGGCGCCTGGGCCAGGGGCAGATGGCCGAGCGCACGCACATCTCGCCGCATTCCAACATCGGTGAGCTGGCCAGGGTGTTCGACACCATGGCTGGCGACCTGGAGCGCCACGTCAACCAGCAGCGCGAGCTGCTCAATGCGGTGTCGCACGAGTTGCGCACACCGCTGACCCGGCTGGATTTCGGCCTGGTGCTGCTGTTCGACGAAGTCCCTCCGGCCAGCCGCAAGCGCCTGCTGGAGCTGGTGGGGCACGTGCGCGAGCTGGACGAGCTGGTGCTGGAGTTGCTGTCCTACAGCCGTTTGTACAACGCCGACCAGGCCCGCGAGCGGGTCGAGGTGTCGTTGCTGGAGTTGGTCGACAGCGTACTCGGCGGCTTTGCCGAGGAGCTCGATGGCCGCGGCATCAAGTGGGAAGTGCGCGCCGAAGGTGATTTGCCACGTTTTGTCCTGGACCCCAGGTTGACGGCGCGCGCGGTGCAGAACCTGGTGCGCAATGCCATGCGTTATTGCGACGAGAGCTTGTTGCTGCGTTTGCGCCGGGAAGAGGATGGTACCTGCCTGGTGACGGTGGAAGATGACGGGATTGGCATACCGGTGGAAGAGCGCGAGCGGATCTTCCAGCCGTTCTACCGGCTGGACCGCAGCCGTGACCGCAATACGGGTGGGTTTGGCCTGGGGCTGGCGATCAGCCGGCGGGCGATCGAGGGGCAGGGCGGGACCTTGACCGTGGCGCAGTCGGCGCTGGGCGGGGCGCAATTCCGGATTCGTCTGCCTGCCGGGTGAGGTGTCGCCTGTGCCGGCCGCTTCGCAGGTAAACTCGCTGCCGCAGGTATTGCGCTGAACCCGAGCGCGATGCAGATGCAGCAGCAGCGGTTTACCCGCGAAAGGGCCGAGCCTGCTAATCACTGTCTGCCAGCGTGCCTGACCACAGCACAAAGCGGTCCTTGCCACTGTGCTTGGCTTCATACAGCGCCCGGTCGGCGCGCACCAGCGCCGTGGTCAGGCTGTCTCCCGGGGCTACCCGGGCCAGGCCGATGCTGACGGTCACCGGGTGCTCGGCAATGTCCTCGCGCACCCGTTGGCACAAACCCGCCACCCGCTGCTCGACGCCTTGCTGGTCCAGCCCCTGGAAAAACACCGCGAACTCCTCACCGCCCAGCCGGGCAAATTCGAAACCGGCCATGCTCGCCTTGATATGCATGGCCACGCGCTTGAGCACTTCATCACCCACGTCATGGCCAAAGCGGTCATTCACCCGTTTGAAGTTGTCGATGTCGATCATCGCCAGGTACTGCCCGGCGTTGGCCAGGCGCAGTTGGTCACCCGCCTGGGTCATGAACGAGCGGCGGTTGGGGATTTCGGTCAGGGTGTCGACATAGGCCTGCTCCAGCAGCACCTTGGACAGATAGAAGTTGTGCAGCTTGGCCTTGCGCATCTGCACGTAGCTGTAGATGACCAGGCCGCTGAGGAACACTGCGTAGCTCAGCAGCATGGCCCCTTCGAGTTCGTCCGCGTCGATACGGGTGTGATAGAACGGGCTGAGCAGCACCCAGGTGATGGCCATGGCGCAGAAGAACGACCAGCGCCGAACCGGTAGCACCGACACGGCATACAGCACGGTGGACACGCCGAGGACCAGCCACACCGGGCGCTGGGCCACCGGGATGCCTTCGATCACCAGGCGCATGCCCAGGGTGATCACCGCGACGAACAGCAGGTTGAGCACATCGAAGTGATGGCTGCGGCGGGTGAACCGCAGCACCAGGGTGAGGCAGCCGAGCAGGGCGAGGAACACGCACGACAGCCAGGTGAAGCCCTGGCCGCCGAGGAAGCTGACGATCAGGTCGAAGACCAGCCAGATCAGGATGCTGACGCAGAACACCAGCAGGCAGAACGGGCGCATGGACTCGAATTCGTGCTGGCGGAACTCGGCGCGCAGGGCGGCTGGGGCGACCTGCTTGCGTACGTGCGCTTCGATGGTCTTGAACATCGCTGGGCTCCTGTGAGTACCGCCAGGCCTGGCGACTCAATTGTTGGGCAGAACACCCCGGGCCCAAGGCCGGTAACGCAAGTCGAACACGGCCTCGGCATGGCAACCGCCGCCCAGCTGCGGTTCAGCGGGCTCGGCGCGGAACGGCTGCCCTGGCGCGCTTACCTGGCGGAACGCCTCGCGCACCACGCCCACCCGGCACGGCAAGGCCTGCTCATAGTTCTGGCGTACCAGTGCGGGCAAGCGCCCGGTGCCAGTGCCGTCCTGCCACCACACGGTCACGCCCAGGCCGGCCAGCTGATCCAGCCAGGCGCCATTGACCCGCGGCGACAGTTTGCCCGCGCTGAAGGCACTGATGTGCAAGGGCTTGTCGAGCTGGCGGTTGAAGGCCTGCAACTGGCTGAACAGCGCAGCGCGCCGCTCGGCTTGACGAAAATGCAGGTCGTCCAGTTCCATCGGCAGGTACCAGCCATCCACCGGCAATTGCCACGTCTGGCGCAGTTGCTGGTAGTGGCTGAGCGAGCGCCCCAACTGCGCCTGCCAGTACCTGGTGAGGCCATCACCATCGAGTTGGTCAAGGCGCTGGTAATAGGCCGGGTCCATGTACAACCCCAGCACCAGCTGCAAGCCTTCGGCGCGGGCGCTGCGCAGGCTGTTGGCCAGCCAGCCGTTCGCGCCGCCAAAATCGCTGTCGCCGTAGGCGCTCCATTGCACGATCAAGGTCTTGCCGCCCTGCGCGGCGGTGGCATGCCACAGCTGTTGCCATTGGCCAGGGGTGATGCTGGCGTCGCGGTTGAGCGGTTGGTAGAACAGGCGCTGGTCGGCGCTGGCCGGCAACCACAGGGCGAGCAGGCACAGGGCAAGGAGCGTACGCATCAGAAGGTCATCTCCGCACCGACCAGCACGCCATTGGCGCGCTCGTAGAGGTTGCCGCCCAGCGATTGCTGGTACTCGGCACGCACTTTCAGCGAACCGCGGTAGGCGTTGTAGCGGTCGTCATCGAACCACCATTGCCAGCGCACACCGACCCCGGCCCGGGCGTCCTGGCGCCAGTCGTTGCTCGGGTCCTGGCTGGAGAACTCGACAAAGCCATACGGCATGAGGGTCTGCGGCGAACTGCCCGGCAGCTTCCAGGCGTGGCCCTGCTGGTAGCGCGACAGCCAGGCGTGGTCACCGGCACGGGTCCACCAGGCGGCGTCGAGGTAGAGGAAGCGCTCGTTCCAGTCGTCCTCATCGACCCGCCAGTCGTTGCGCCAGGCGCCCTGGTCGAGGAACGAGGCGGTGGCGCGCAACAGCAGGTCATTGCTCGATTCGGCGTGGTGGCGCAGGTCGCCCCAGTTGCCGCCGACCTTGGCCGGGCTCAGCAGCTGCCCCAGGCTCAGGCCGCGGTAGTGCGCCTCGTCGACCTGGCGCTGGTGGTACAGCTCTGCGTACAGGTTGAGGTTGGCCTGGCCGAGCGGCTTGTAGCGCAGGCCGACGCCGGTGCCCATGCTTTGTGCGTAGTCGGTACGGCTTTGCCCGCCGAACAGCACCCGGCCATACACCGACAGGGTGCTGCCATTGCGGCTGGGCTCTTCACCCAGGGCATGGTCCCACATCGCCAACTGCACGTTCTGCGATTGTGCGTGGCGCGAAGTGCCACTGCGCTGGCCATTGTCGAGGAACCTGTCGTTGGTCGAGGTACCGGCCGGCGACCAGGTGCTGGCCAGGGTGATGGTGTCGCGCCGCGACAGGCTTTCATGGGCCCGCCGCTGGCGGTACTTGCGGGCCTCCAGGCTGCCGTACTCGTCATCGCCGTCGACCAGGTTCTGCTCGACATCGAGCACCCGGCGCAGCTCGCGACGTGCCGCGGCGCTGTCTTCGGCCTCGTCGTAGCGCAAGGCCAGCGTCTCGCCCAGGCGGTAATCCTCGGGAAAGTCGTGGGTGGCACGTTCCAGCAAGGGGATCGACTGGCGGCGCTGGTTTTTGTCTGCCGAGCCGGCCAGGCGCATGCCGTAGTCGGCGCGGTAGCGCGGCTGGTCGGGGGCCAGGCGTACGGCTTCGGCCAGCCAGGCGCTGCTTTGCGCGGGGTCGCCGGCCAGTTGCGCGGTGCTGGCGGCGGCGTAGTAATGGTCGGCTCGCGGCGCATGCGCCAAGGCCTGGCGTTGCAAGGCCAGCGCGCCCTGGTAATCGCCTTGCTGCTCGGCGATGGCCGCACCCAGCGCCCAGTCGTCGGCGCTATGCTGCCCGGCGGCCTCCCAATAGCGGCGGGCCGCCTGCGGGTCGCCGGCGTTCAGCGCGCCACGCGCAGCGGTGAGGCGCGCGTTCTCGGTCCAGGTACTGTCCGGCAGGCTGCGCCAGATGGCCAGGGCGGCCTCGGAGTCGCCGGCAGCCTCGAGGGCATAGGCCAGCGGCAGACGGCTACCACGGTCGCCCAGGCGCTCGGCGGCCTGATAGTAGACGACTGCTTCACCGGGCTGGTCAGGCATGGCGCAGCGACCCAGCGCGCGGTACTGGCCGGGCTCGCTGGGGGCGGCCGGTATGGCCTGGCGCACGGCATCGCAGTGGCCGGCCTCGGCCAGGCGGCCGAGCAGCTGGGCGCGGGTATTGGCGTCGACCCGGGGGACCAGGCCGAGCATGCGGCGACGGTCCAGCGGCCCGTCGTTGCGTGCATACAGGTTGCCCAGGCGCTGCAGCAGCGACGGGGCCAGGCGCCCCTGGTGGCGGTCGTAGGCTTGCTCCAGCAGTTGCCGTGCGTGATCAGTGCGGCCCTGTTGGGTCAGCAGGAAGGTGGCTTGCTCCAGCGCCGCCAGGTCACCGCTTTGCCGGTAGCGGTTTTCCCATTCGGCGGCAGTGCGTGGTTGCGCAGGCTGTGGCGGGTCACCGTACAGACGCTGCCTGAGCACGGCGTAAGCCTTGGGATCGGTGCTGGCCGTGCAACCCTTGAATTGCTCGCGGGCCAGCGCCGGGTCGCGGCGCGACAGCCAGTCGACGGTTTCCAGGCAGGGGCGTTGCAGTTCGTTGCTCAGGCGCTGCACCAGCGCGGCATCCTCGCCTTCGCGGGCCAGTTCCCACAGCTGCTGGCGCTGCACCGGCTGGTTCAGTTGCTCGGTCGGCAGCGCCTGCAGCCAGCGCTGGGCCTGCTGGTTGTGGCCGACGGCGATGGCTCGGTTGGCCATGGCCAGGCGGGCCTGGTCGGCGGCTGCGGCGGATGGGGCGCTGGGCAGCAGTGCGTTCAAGCCGTTTTCGTCCACCTGCTGGATATAGGCATTGGCCAGGCGCTGCCAGTCCTGGGCCGGCAACTGGCGCTTATCGGCGAGCGGCTGCAGCTGTTCGATGGTTTCCTTCCAGTTGTGCAGCTGTTCGGCAAAGTTGGCCCGGGCCAGGCGCAGGACCTGGCCGTCCTCCCGTAGCGGCAGGTGATTGAGCCAGTCCAGGGCCTTGGCGGCGCCAGCGGACTTGGCCAGGCTCAGGCTGTAGGCCTGCCACAGGCGCACGCGCTGGGCGCCATCGCTGCTGGCCAGCCAGCGCTCCACCTGGCTGGCCGCGGGCGGGTCCTGCTCGATCCAGGCCAGACGCAGTTCGAGCAGGGCGTTGGCCTGCGCCGGGTCGTCCCCCAGTTGTTCGGCCAGCGCTTCGGCTTCCTGGTAGCGGCGTTGGTGGGCCAGGGCTTGCACCAGCAATGCGCGGGCTTCGTCATTGTTCGGTACCCGCTCGAGGACGTGCCGGGTCAGGCGCTCGACCTCGGCCCAGTTGTCCTTCTTCGCCTCTCGGTAGCTACGTTCCATGAACGGGTAGCTGGTGAACCGCTGGAAGTCGGTCATCGGTGTCGATGCTGCGGCGGGCAGGGCGGCGGAACACAGCAACAGGCCAGTGAAAGTGAGGGAAAAGCGCGGCTTCATGCCACCTCCCGGGTCAGGTCAAAGGCGGCCTGCTGTTCGCTGGCCTGTTCGATCAGGGCTTCTTGCAGCACCTGCTCGGTGATGATGCCGCGGGTGATCAGGTATTCGCCCAGGCTCTGGTGGTCGGGGTTGTAGTCGATCAGCGCCTGGTTGAACAGGGTCACCGGCACCATGCCGCGTACCTGCAGCAGGGCACCGAGCATCACCTGGTGATGGCTGACCCGTTCCAGCAGCGCTTCATCGTCCTGGTAGCGTTCCAGAATGGCCAGCATGTCGCGGGTTTCGGCTTTCTGCCAGGGGCTCGGGTAGTGGTAACGCAGGCCCAGGGTCACCCGGCCCTGGGGGGCTAGGCGTGCACTCACCGGGCGTTTCAACTGCCGGCTTATCACCCCCAGCGACACCTGGCTGACCGGGCTTTCGCTGGCCAGGATCAGCGTGTCACCGTCTTCGGCTACCGGTAGCACGCCGTAGTGCGTGGCCAGCTTGCGTGGCAGCTTGGCGATCAGCTGCGGGTCGAGCTTGAACGGGTTCAGCGGTGCCCAGGGCAGGTCGAGTTGTTCGGCCAGGGTAGCCACCAGCTGTTCGCTGTTCAGCCAGCCGCGCAGCAGCAGTTCACGGCCCAGGCGCCGGCGTACCGGGCTGATGATCGCCTGTTGCAACTGCTCGTCGCTGATCAGGCCCTTGGCGATCAGGCGCTGGCCCAGCGGGGTGCGGGCCGGGGCGGCGATGGCGGGGAATTCGTGAGTGGTCTTGTCCCAGGCCACGCGCCGCGAGTCGCCCATTTCCATCACCTGGCGCAAGGCGCGCAAGTTGGCGAAGAAGTTGACGAAGTTGCTCCACATCATCCGTGGTGCCGACAGCAGACCCTCGCCGATACCATAGAAGCGGGTGACGAACCAGGCGCGCTGGAACAGGCGGTTGACCAGCAGCAGGCCGTTCAGCCAGAGCAACGTGGCCAGCAGCGGGCTGTCATCGAGGATCGACATGAAGCGCCACGACTCCGGTGCAATGACCGTGACCAGCCACATGGCCAGCAACACCAGCAGCAACAGGTTGACCAGGAAGCTCAGCAGGTAGGCGAACAAGCCACGGCGGTCGCGCCAGAGAAAGTAGTTGAGCGCGCCCTTGCGGCTCCAGCCAAGGTTGCTGGTGCCCTGGAACACGATGCCGACGATCCAGCGTGACTTCTGCCGGATGGCGTGTTGCCAGTCGCGCGGGAAGTGCTCGCGCACGCAGATCACCTGCGAGAATTCGCGGCTCATGCCCGGGCGCCACTCCTGCTTCAGGGTCAGGCTCGGGTCGGTGATGGAGTAGCGGGCGAAGATGCACTTCATGCCCTTTTGCTTCAGGCGAAAACCGATGTCGTAGTCTTCGGTCAGGCTCTGCACGTCGAAGGCGATGCCGTCGCCGTCCTCGAGCAGCGCAGCGATGGCGCGGCGGCTGAAACAGGTACCCACGCCAGCACTGGGCACCTGGCCGGTGAGGGCCTCGCGCACGATCACGTCCTTGCCGTGGTTTTCGGCAAACTCGTCGACATAATGGCCGGCGGTGAAGCCTTTCCATTCCGGTGCATAGGGGTACACCGGAATCTGGATCATGTCCTTGTTCGGCAGCAGGTAGTTGAACAGGCGCAACTCCATGGGGGAAATCACGTCTTCGGCGTCATGCAGGATGAAACCGGCGAATTCGATGCCGGCGTCCTGCTGGAAGCGCAGCAGGGCGTCGATGATGTTGTTCAGGCAGTCGGCCTTGCTGGTGGGGCCGGGGCGCGCGCAGACTACCTTGTGCACGTTGGGGTAGTGCAGGCACACCGCGTCGACATCGGCCTGGGTTTGCGGGTCGTTGGGGTAGGTGCCGACGAAGATCTGGTAATTTTCATAGTCGATGGTCGAGGCGGCAAGGCGCGCCATTTCTCCCACCACGCCCACTTCGTTCCAGGCCGGGACCATGATCGCCAGGGGCTTTTCCGGTACCTCGAACAAGCGTTTTTCGTCGGCTCTTTCGTACTTGTCATAGATACGAAAACGCCGGACCAGCTTGCGGCACCAATAGCACAGGTCGATGAACAGGTCGTCCAGGCCCAGCAGGAACATCAGCGAGGCCAGCACGATCGCGAAGATCTTCAGGCCGAACAGCACATAGGTAAGGAAATCGATGAATGCCAGGCTCATGTGCCGGCCACCAGTAATAAGGCGTAAGCCATTGTCTTTATCCTCGTTCGATTCCTTGGACGAAGTAGTACGACATGTCGGCGTCTGTCCTCGATAGATACAAGCAGCCGGATGCAGTGTTGTCCAAATTTCAGGCTTTTTCTTACAAGCCAGTTCTAGTAGTTTACAGGTCGTTCACCCAGGGAGCAGAACATGCAAGGCAAGGCACGCAAGATCGTCCAGGCCATTCTCTACGAAGCCATCGCCGTTGCCTGTGTGGCGCCCGCGCTGGAACTGGCGTTCGGCGCAGGCATGGCGCAGTCGACCGTGTTGTCGGTGCTGATGTCGGGCATCGCGATGAGCTGGAACATGGCCTACAACTGGGTATTCGAACGCTGGGAAGCGCGTCAGCGGCGGCGCGAGCGTACCTTCCTGCGACGTCTGTTGCATGCCCTGGGCTTCGAAGGCGGGTTGGTGCTGATCCTGCTGCCGCTGGTGGCCTATTGGCTGGATGTCAGCCTGTGGGCGGCGCTGCTGACCAACCTGGCGTTGTTCGTGTTCTTCTTCGTTTATGCGTTTGTCTTCCAGTGGGGCTTCGACAAGGTGTTCGATGTGCCGCTTTCGGCGCAGCACGCCAAGTGTTGACTTCATGCCGCAGGACCGGCTAAGTTCTTGGGCATGAAAACCTTCCCGCACGCGCACGCCATTATTATTACCGCCATTATCAGCTTGGCGGGCTAGCGCGTACGTGCACCGAACCCGCCCTGGAGGCGGGTTTCTTCTCTCTGACTCCTGGGCACCGTGAATAAAAGCCAAGGAGTTGCAATCGATGACCAGCCTCAATGTCAGCCCTCGTACCCCGACCTCCACGCAGCAACTGCTGTCGGAACAGGTGCGCCGTATTCTCTCTGCGCCCGTGTACGACCTGGCCATCGAGACACCCTTGCAAGGCGCCCCGGCGCTATCGGCAAGCCTTGGCAACCAAGTGTTGCTCAAGCGCGAAGACCTGCAACCGACCTTCTCGTTCAAGATCCGTGGTGCCTACACGCGTCTGTCACGCCTGAGCAGCCTGCAGCGCGAGCGCGGGGTCATCACCGCGTCGGCAGGCAACCATGCCCAGGGCGTGGCCCTGGCAGCCTCGCACCTGGGCATGAAAGCCACCATTGTCATGCCTACCACGACACCGTCGCTGAAAGTGGAGGGTGTGCGTTCGCGCGGTGGCCATGTCGTGTTGCACGGTGAAAGCTTCCCTCATGCCCTGGCCCACGCGCTGAAACTGGCCGATAGCGAAGGCGCTACCTTCGTGCCGCCGTTCGATGACCCGGATGTGATTGCCGGGCAAGGTACCGTGGCCATGGAAATCCTCCGCCAGCGCCGGGGTGCGCTGGACGCCATCTTCGTGCCGGTGGGCGGTGGCGGGCTGATCGCGGGGATTGCTGCCTATGTGAAGTACCTGCGCCCGGAGGTGAAAGTGATCGGCGTCGAGCCAGAAGACTCCAACTGCCTGCAGGCGGCCATGGCCGCTGGCGAACGGGTGATCCTGCCACAGGTCGGCACCTTCGCCGACGGGGTGGCGGTGGCACAGGTGGGTGCCCATTGCTTCGAACTGTGCCGGCATTTCGTCGACGAGGTACTGACCGTGAGCAGCGATGAGTTGTGCGCGGCGATCAAGGATATCTACGATGACACCCGTTCCATCACTGAACCGTCCGGCGCCCTGGCTGTGGCCGGGATCAAGAAGTACGTGGCGCGCGAAGGCGTGCAGGGTCACACCCTGGTGGCCGTCGACTCCGGGGCCAACGTCAACTTCGATCGCCTGCGCCATGTGGCCGAGCGCGCCGAACTGGGCGAGCAGCGCGAGGCGATCATCGCCGTTACCATCCCGGAACAGCCGGGTAGCTTTCGCGCCTTCTGCCAGGCGCTGGGCAAGCGGCAGATCACCGAATTCAACTACCGCTACTACCCGGGCAAGGAGGCGCGCTTGTTCGTGGGGGTACAGACACACCCGCTGCACGATCCGCGCGAGCGCTTGCTGGCCAGCCTGCGTGAGCAAGGCTACAGCGTACTCGACCTGACCGACAACGAACTGGCCAAGTTGCATGTGCGTCATACGGTGGGTGGCCACGCCGCGCCAGGTGCTGCCGAGCGGGTGCTGCGCTTCGAGTTTTCGGAACGACCGGGGGCGTTGCTGGGCTTCCTGGAGCGATTGGGCAAGCGCTGGAACATCAGCCTGTTCCATTACCGCAACCATGGTGCGGCAGAGGCACGGGTGTTCGCTGCACTGGAAGTGCCGGGGGATGAGCTGGCGAGTTTGCCGCTGGCGCTGGAGGAGATGGGGTACCGCTATTGGGACGAGACCGACAACCCGGCGTACAAGCTGTTTCTTGGCTGAGCCGTTTGTTTGGTAACGGGGTGCATGCCGTTTGATTTGTAGCGCCTGGCAGATCGAGCGCCGCCCGCGCGGCGCTCGATCTCACAGGCGCTACAAAGGCTCCGGCGAGCCCCCCAAGCGCCAATGGCCCTTAGCGCTCACGCATGAAGAACCCCGCAACGTACTTGCGGAAGGTTTCCGGGCTCTTGAAGTCGGCGTAGCGCTTGAAGTTCTCGGTATCCGGCTCGGGCCCGATCGGCTGCTCGAGCAGCGATACCGACAGCACCCGGTCCTGGTCCGAGGTCAGCACCAGTTCATCCATCACCTCGCCGCCGATCACCGGGCGGCGCATCTGCACTTTCACGCCCTTGCTGGCCATCCAGTCGATCAGTGACACCAGCGCCTTGAGCGGTTCGCGCTCTTCATCGCGATAGACCGGGAACAGGTGCGCCCGCGACAGCACCGGCACGCTGGCCACATGAATCAGCTCGTAGAAATGGCTGCCAGCGCTGGTCGGCGAGTACAGCGCCAGGGCCAGCAACGGCCCGGCGGTGCGGCTGCCACCCCAGTACAGGTGGTGCCCCTGGAAATCGAAGCCGTCGGCATTGCCGTGGTTGAACAGCTTGCGTCCTCTGACCTGGTCCAGGCAGTCCAGCAGCAGGCCGTGGCGGCGGTGGTTGCCGAACACCGTGGCTTCGCGCAGGCGGGACTTGAGCATCATCATGTGCTTCATGTCCAGGCGGGTTTCCAGGTAGTTGCTGGCCGGCACCCGCTCCAGCAGCGGGTAGCGGCTGGCCACGCTGCGCAGTTCGGCAAACTGCCCGGTCAGGTCCCGTTTCAGGTGGGTGGCATACAGGTTGAGGCCGCTGGTTTCGATCCAGGTCAGCAGCAGCGCCAGCAAGCGCTGCTGCTCGCGCCGTTCGTTGCTGTCGCCGCCAGCACCGGCAGCGCCGCTGTGGAAGTCACCGATCAGGCGCAGGGGCGTGTCCGGAGGCAGCCAGGCAGCAGGCGGGGCGGGGTGGTTTTCGCGCTCGGCGGCTTCCCGCTCGTCCTTGCTGAACGGGCAGCCAGGCGCATGCTCGGCGGTACCGGGGTTGTTCTTCAGAAACAGCGTACCGGTATTGCCGTTCAGGGTGACATTGAGCACCGGCAAGGCATCGCTGCGGCAGTCGCAGGCCAGCCACTGGTTGGCGCTGCGCACTTTCATCAGCATCTGGTTGGCTTGCAGCAGGCGCGGGCCGGCGAGGGTGCCGCTGGCAAAGCCGACCAGCAGCTCCTCTTCCGCGGGGGTCAGGCTGCGCACCTGTGCGGCGGTTTTGTCGATGATTCGCATGAAGCGGCTCCAGGCTACGAGCGCCAAGCTTCAGGCAAAGTCGCGCCGCTTTCAACCTGCCGTTCAGTTGCCGCCGAACAGCTTCGCGGCACGGGCGCGAATTTCCTCGGGGGTCAGGTCCTCCTTGTGGGTGGAGACGAACCAGATATTGCCGAATGGGTCTTTCAGCGTGCCGCTACGGTCGCCATAGAACTGGTCGGTCACTGCGCTCAGCTGGGTGGCGCCGGCTGCCAGGGCCTGGGCATGGACCTTGTCGCTGTCCTCGACATACAGGTGCAGCCCTACACCCGCGCCGGTGAGCTTCTGGCTGGCGGTGAGGCCGCCTTCCATGTCGCACGGGTCGCCAAGCATCAGCGACGAGTCACCGATCTTCAGCTCGGCATGGCCAATGCGGCCACCCGGGGCGTCGAGGCGGAACATCTCGACGGCACCGAAGGCCTTCTTGTAAAACTCGATGGCCGCGGCGGCATCGTTGATGGCCAGGTAGGGGGTGATGCTGTGCTGGCCTTCGGGAATGGGTCTGGCTGGCATGTTCGACGCTCCTTTGCAATTGGGCGCCGGCGGGCGCCCTGTTGCTTAGAGTCGTTTGCGCGGATGGAAAATCGACCGTATTGATAGATCGATTGTCTATAAGCGCGCTGGTCAGAAGATGTAGTCGGTAGTCAGGAAGCTCGACTGCCGGTTGCGGATGATCTCGCTGATAAGCGCCTTGTTGGCCGCCTGGAAGCGTGTTGCCACCAGCGTCCGGATCGAGAACACGCGCAGGGCGTCATGCACCGACAGGGTGCCTTCGGCGCTGTTCTTGCGGCCATTGAACGGGTAGGTGTCCGGGCCGCGCTGGCATTGCGCGTTGATGTTGATCCGGCCGACCTGGTTGGCGAAGGTGTCGACCAGGCTGCCGATGGTTGCCGGGTCGTTGCCGAACAGGCTCAGTTGCTGGCCGTAGTCGGAGTCGAGCACGTAATCGATCACCGTCTGCAGATCGCGGTAAGGCACCACCGGCACCAGTGGGCCGAACTGTTCCTCGTGGTACACGCGCATGTCGGGCTGCACCGGGTACAGCACGGCCGGGTAGAAGAACGAGCCGCGGCTGTGCCCGCCACCTTCGTTGACTACCCGTGCGCCCTTGGCCTTGGCATCGGCCACCAGGCCGTCGAGGTAATCGACCTTGCCCGGCTCCGGCAGTGGCGTCAGCGCTACACCAGGCTCCCAGGGCATGCCGGGCTTCAGTGCGGCCAGCTTGCGCTGGAACTTGTCGAGGAAGGCGTCCACCACGTCCTCGTGGACGAACAGGATCTTCAACGCCGTGCAGCGCTGGCCATTGAACGACAGCGCGCCGGTGACGGCTTCCTCGACGGCGTTGTCGAGGTCCACCTGGGGCAGGACGATGCCCGGGTTCTTGGCATCCAGGCCCAGCGCGGCGCGCAGGCGGTGCGGGCGCGGGTGCAGTTTTTTCAGGTCACTGGCGGCCTTGTGCGTGCCGATGAAGGCGAACACATCGATCTTGCCACTGGCCATCAGCGCGCTCACCGTTTCCCGGCCGCGGCCATAGATGACGTTGATCACGCCTGGCGGGAAGCTGTCGCGGAACGCTTCGAGCAGCGGCCGAATCAGCAGTACGCCGAACTTGGCCGGTTTGAACACCACGGTGTTGCCCATGATCAGGGCCGGGATCAACGTGGTGAAGGTTTCATTGAGCGGGTAGTTGTAAGGCCCCATGCACAGCGCTACACCCAGCGGTGCCCGGCGGATCTGGCCCAGCGTGCCCTGTTCCAGCTCGAAGCGACTGGAGCGGCGATCGAGGTCCTTGAGGGCATTGATGGTGTCGACGATATAGTCGCAGGTACGGTCGAATTCCTTTTCCGAGTCCTTGAGGTTCTTGCCGATCTCCCACATCAGCAGCTTGACCACTGCTTCGCGCTGCTCACGCATGCGCGCCAGGAACGCCTCGACATGCTGGATGCGCTCGGCCACGCGCAGGGTGGGCCAGGCGCCGCGGCCTTTGTCGTAGGCCTGTACGGCGGCATCGAGAGCGGTGAGCGCGGTATCGGCGTCGAGCAGCGGCGCGCTGCCCAGCACCACCTGGTGTTCTTCGTTGCCGTCCTTGAGCCAGACCGGGCTGCGCACCGTGGCCAAGGGGCCGTCCCAGCGCCTGAGCTCGCCGTTCACCAGGTAGTCGCGTTGTTCCAGGGGGGCTTCCAGGCGCCAGGATTGCGGGATGTTTTCGGCACTGGGGAAGAGTGAATCGAGCAGACGGTCCATGGGTACTGCACCTCACATTACTGGGCGGGTTTAGAGCCGGGTGAAACGCTTCAGCTGCGAGCATGCACCGGCTGCCGGAAAAACACCAGTCTGGCCTAACCTGGCCATCAATGCCTGCCTGTTGTACAGGCAGGCGCGCAGGGCCATGTCAAAGCGGGAGGTTGAACAGGTTGTATGGCGGGTGCGTCAACCATTCCTGGCGCAGGGCCGGGTCTGCGTCGATCAACGCCAGGCGCCGCCAGAACTCGGCACGAGCATGTTGCGGATGGGACAGGAACGGTTCACCTTCGAGCAACGGCCTGAGATCGCGCCGATACTGCAGCGGTAACCGCTGCCACAGGGCCGCTTCGGCCGGGCCGGTCTGCTCGAAGAATTCCAGGTAGTCATCTGCGTTTACCAGCAGGTCCACCTGGTGCGTGGCGTTGTAGGCTTCGATCTGCGCAAGCACCGGGGCGCCCAGCCAGTCGCTTTCCAGGCGCAGCGCGTCTGCGACCGGCCGTGGCACGTTGAAACCCTCCGGCAACCGCAGCAGCTGATTGTCGCCAATGTCGAGCATGATCGGCTCGGTGACCAGCTCCAGGCCGCGCGGCAATTCGCTGAGCGTACAGTTGTTCAGGAACAGCGTCTTCAGATAAGCCAGCCCGCGCAGGTCCGGGGCCTGCAGCAAGGGGTTGCCCGACAGGTCCAGGACAACCAGGCCGAAGCAGCTGTCCAGGGTTTGCTGGGCCTGGGCATCCCAGGTGATACGGTTGCCTTCCATATCCAGCCAGCTTAGCTGGGCAGGGTTGCTCAGGCGCGGCAGTGTGTCGAAGCGGCAGTCAGTCAGCAGCAAGCGCTGCAGGTTGGGGAAGCGTTGGAAGAATCTGCCCGGCAACTGGCTGAGCGAACGGTTATAGCTCAAGGACAGATGCTCGACATGGCTGAAGTCATTGGGTAGTGGCAGGCTGGCCAGGGCCTGGTTGTCCAGTTCCAGGCCGGACAGGTCCAGGCTGTGCAGGCGGCCACCGCCTTCCAGCGCTACGGTCGAGAGTCGTTGCCAGGCGTTGAGGATGGGGCGGATCGCCCGCTGCCTCTGGTGCGTGCGCTGCGGGTCGGGCCGGGCCCACTCCCGCAGGTCGCGGCGCAGGCTATCCAGACGCTGCTGCAGGTCGCGCAGCCGCTGGGTGGGGGAGCGAAGGTCATCGAGGTACGGGTTGTCCTCATCGTTGCCGAGCCAGTTTTCGAATTCCTGATCGCTGGCGTCGGGGTACAGGCGGCGGTAGGCCCCGGCCAGCGACCCTGCCAGGCGCGGCTGATGGGGTTCGGGGGCAAGGGGCCGGCCGCCGTACAGGGCGCCCTTGGGCCTGCGCAGCAACGCGCGATGCCCCCACAGCCGCTGTGCCAGTATCGCCCTGTGCTGGTCGGCCCAGGCCAGCACACGCTGGCGTAGCGTGCTGCCATCGTCGGTGAGCAAACCCAGGGTCTGGCGTTGCGCGGCTGGCAGGGCCTGTTCTACCGCGCGGCACAGGTCGTGATCACGCAGTGCGGGTGCAGGGCGATCACCGAGATAGGCCTCATAGCCGTCGACGGTCTTGATCACACGGTACAGGGTAGTGGCCCGGTCGCTGCCGACCTGGTCCAGGCGGACGCCTGCCGGGCTGGCGCCGCACAACTCCAGGCGCACATCCCCAGGCCAGCCCGGCATGGCATCCAGTGCGCTGAACAACAGGTGTTCGCTGGCGCTGTTGGCCCGGGCTGGCTGAAGCAGGCCCTCCAGCGCGCGTACCAGCGGTAGCTCGCTGTGCACCTGCTCCAGCGATTGGCGAACCCACACAGGCAACTGGCTGCGCTGTTGCCAGGCGAGCAGTTCGGCGTCATCCAGCGGTGCCAGCAAGCGCCTGGCCAGGGCAGGGGACAGCCGCGGGTAGGTATCGAGCAATTTCTGCGTCGGTGGAGTAATGGCTGCGTCACCGTTGTACAGCCGCTCGAACAAGCCAGGCGGGGCCTTGCCAGCCAAAACCTCGACCTCGGCTTGTGCCGCCATGCGTTGCAGCGCATCGAGCAACAGTGGCGGCGTGGCCAGGCCTTCCAGGTGCACCCGGCGCAACTGCGTGGCATCGATGCCACAAAGCCGTCCAGCCTGCGCCAACTGGTCTGGGGTGAAGGCGCGGTAGGCATCGCCCAGCCGGCGCGCCAGCTGGGCAAATGGCCACTGCTCGGGGTGCTCATGCTGGCCACGCCAGGCGCCTTGGCCATCATGCGTCAGCGGTGGCTGCCAGGCATCCGGCGTATCAGGGTGAACCACCCGCCATTGCTGCAGGTCGTTGTCGAATCGTTGTTCGAACAGATGGCCGTCCATGCGGATGAAATGGCGGCCCTCGTACAGGTATTGGCCAAGTGGATTGGCCTGCAGGTGTTCGGGCAGAACCCGGGCACTGCGGTAGGGGGTGAGGTCTTCATTCCAGAGCCGGTAGCGCCCGTCGCGGCCGCGTACCTGCTGCAGGCTTTCCATCAATGGGCTGTTGAACAGCTTGGGGACCACCTTGGCAGCTGTCGCGAAGCCGGCAATCAGCGCCAGGTTCAGGCCGACCGCCTCCAGGTGGCGCAGCGCCAGGTGCCGGTCGCCTTCCTGCCAGGCCTCATAGCCCTCGAAGGCTTCGCCGAGCAACTGACATGCGGTAACGGCCAGCATCAGGGTGCCTACCCCTGGAATGAAGAAACCGGCGATATTCAGTGCATCCAGGCCAAGGCTTTCCCATGCCTCCAGGCGCCTGGCCCGCGCGCTGGCATCGGCCGCGGCTGTCGGCACCGCCAGCAGGCTGGCTTCGTGCTTGAGGCGGGCCAGGTGCAGGTCCTGGTAGTGGCCGAAAGGCTCGGCCGTGATCGCCAGGCGCGTGGGGCGCAGGTCGGCCTGTGCGGCACGCTGCCAGGTGCGGTCGGGGGCGCTGTTGCCGGTAGCGTCGAGGTTCTGCTGCAGCAGGTCGAGGAAGTGCGCGCGCTGGTCCTGGCTGATGTAGGCGCTGAAGGCCTGGCGGGCATCGGCTTCCAGCAGCAAGGTCGCCAGTGCATCGTGCACCGCCTCCAGGTTGCTGCACTGTCGCAGGGCTGGGTCATGGCCGGGCAGGTACAGGGCCAACCCTGCGCGGCCGGCGTCGATCAGCATGACTTCGTGCAGGGTGATGCCGAACAGCGCCAGCTGCCAGCACTTCACCTCGCCACCCTGCAGCAGTTGCTCGACCTGGTCACGCATGCTGCCGTCGACCAGGTGCCGCAAGTAGGCAAGGTCGGCGGCCAGGCGCAGGCGGTTTTTCTGCACCTTGATGGCCAGCGCTCGGGTGGTGGGCCGGGCGAAGTGTTGTTCAAGGTGGGCCTGATACGCACCCCCCAGGTCCAGTTCACGGCATAACGTGGCGAACTCGCTGGGGGCCAGCGGCAGGCGCTCCACCCGGTAGCGCTCGGACTTCAGCGGAAAGTGGGCCACAGGTACCTGCATACCCAATGTGACCGAACCTTGTACCTCGACTGCCGTCACCTGGATGTTGCCGCTCAAGGCAATGGCACTCTCGGCAGTGAACGCCTCGTCGTCGGCGAAGTTCTGCAGGGCTGCCTGGAGCAGGTTATGGCGCTGGTGACGATAGAGATAGCGCATGCCGCCCCAATGCCAGGTGCGTTCGACCCGCAGTAACTCGGTGCTGCGCAGGGCCTGAATGCCATGTTGGGCAAGGCGGCCCTGCAGCAACGGCTCAGCGAATTCAGTGATCTGTTTCAGGCCTTGCAGTGAGTGGGCCAGGGCTGCTTGTGCGTGGAGCAGGCGCGTGCTGCTGGCGCGCACGGCCTGGCGCAGGTCTGGGGGTGAATTGGCGAACCAGTCCTGTGCCTGCCACGGGGCGACCTGGGTACGCGGTAACGTGGCCCACTGTTCGGGCGTTGCCTGGCGGGCCCACTGCGGTAGTTGCGCTTCGAGCACGGTCTGATGAGGGTTGTTGGCGGGCATGGCGATGCTCCTTCTCTATAAGAGAAGGCATCAAACGTGATTTCTCGCTGGGCAAGTGGTAACGGGATAACGCGCGAGCGCAGGGCCACAGAACGTGTTCAGCGGAGGCGCTGTTCATGCAGGAAATTTGACGCCATGAAACGTTGCAGCAGCCCGAACAGGCGTCAGGAAATGCAATCAAAGTGCCGCTTGCGAAACGCTTTGGGCCCACCTTAAATTGTTAATCGATAGCACACTTTGTGGATAAAACGCGCAAATCCATAACCAGTCGTTGCTGAACAGTGGTCCTTTTCCGATAGACCAAAGAGCACATCGAAGGACGTCGAAGAAGAAATGAAAGCGACCTTGACGGCTTTGGCGCGAAAACACTTGTCGCCCTCGATACGCTACGAAATCAGACACCTGGCCAGCAAACTGCGTGAAGGACTGGCGCGTGCCTGCTTCTGGCGCTGGGAAGTGGCCAGGTTCCGCTTGCAGCAGGAAAGCCCTTACGAGATTGTCTATGTCGGGCGCAAGCAGCAGAGGGAAATGGCCAAGCTGCTGATCGCCGGCAAGGGCCAGGCCAGCATGGCAATCATCGACAGCGCCAGCGCGACCACGGCAGCCGACCACCGGGTGGTGGTCAGCGAAATGCCGACGGCGGGGGCGTTGTCGGTGCCGCATTACCTGAGCGCCGTGGTGCCGCTGGGCCGTCCGCTGGAGGACATCACGGCGCGCTACGACAGCGAGCTCAGACGCAGCATCCGCAAGCATCGCCCGCTGTACCGTATGCGCCAGGCCCTGACGGACGAGGAGATCGCCATGGCCGACCGCGACCTTCTGCGCCCCTATGCCAGCGCCAGGCAGGGGATCCATGCCGCCCAGTTCCCCACGCCGGAAGTGTTCCGCATTGCCAGGAGCGCCGGTCGGCTCGACCTGATCACGTTGAACGACGAAGTGATTGGCTGCCACCTGGGCTGTGAAGTGGTGCGCGGCGGCAAGCGTTATTGGAGCACGTTGCGTTTCGGCTATTGCGAGGCGGTGTTTTCCGATGCGCGCAAGTTGCGCGAGGTGAACTCGATCACCACCTTCATGGCGCTGGAATGGGCCCTGGAGAAGGGCTTCGATTACTACGACATTGGCCTTTGCCTGGCGCGCCCGGACGACGGGTTGCTGAAATGGAAGCGCCGCCGCGGCGGCGATATCGACTCGCTTGGCAACCATGCCTGTCTGTTTGTTCGCTTACCGAGGACCGGCACCGCGAAGTTCCTCTGGGACACTCCGATGTTCGCCATCGAAGGCGACAAGCTCACGCTGCACCTGGGGTTGCCCGAAGGCCCGAGTGACGCGGAAGTCGCCAGCCGCTACCAGGAAATGGTGTTTGGCGGCCTGCACAAGATCTACCTCTACGGTCGCAGCGGTGCAGGCGAGCCATTCATGGAGAGCTTACGCAGCCGCTACGCCAGCCTGCAGTCACCGCCCAGCATGGAACGGGTCATGTGCAGTTAGAGATATCCAAGTCGTGTTGATCTGGCACGTTGCGCCAAAATTCTTCTGGCCTCTTCACCAAGGGAGCAGCTTCATGGAGAGCGACATCTCGCAGTCCGGCACACCAGCGCCAGCCAGGCAGCACACCTGGACCTTGGCCGCCTATTGCAACATGGTGCGCAAACGGCTGGGCGGGCGCAGCGTCATCGACCTCAAGAGCATCGCGGACAAAAGCTGGGACATTGCCCCGGGCGAAACCACGGTCTCGCCACCGGCCATTTATCTGCCAGGTCAACTGGAGCGAGTGACGGGCTGGGAAGGCAAGCGTTTCTATCCGTACGTACACCCGGGTCCTACCATGCGGGGCGGCATCAGCGTGCAGCAAGGGCCGACCCGGGGGTACCTGTTCAAAGATGTGTGGTTGGTCGAGGGGGCATTGTACAAGGGCAAGGCCAGCCACTGGCTGTCGCTGAAGCCTCGCACTTTTCCAACCATCACCGTGGACCGCGAAGTCGATCGCGCGGCGATCTACTGCACGCAGAACGGCAATACCTGGTTCGGCACCTGGCTGATGGAAGATTGCCCGACCTATGCGTTGGCCCGCAACGAGGGCGTACCGGTGACCACGGCGCCTTCGGCCAGATTCCCGCTGTATCCCCAGGTGCAGGCCTATGAAAACTGGCTGGAGATGAGACCGCTGCGCTTGCGCAGTGCGTTCTTCCGGGAACTGGTGCTGTTCGATGATCTGTCCAACAACCGCAGCCGACATGCTCGCTACCGGGCCATGGGCGAAAAGTTGCTGGCGCATGTGGCGCATGCTTCCCACCCTGGTGTGTTCCTGCTGCGCGGTAGTGACGGTGACTTGCGCCTGTTGCGCAATGAGCTGGCGCTGGCCGAGCATTTGAGAGCCACCCGCGGCTTTCGCATTGTCAATCCGCTGAAGTGCGATGTACCCACTATCGTGGCGGCCTGTGCCGGGGCGAGGGTGGTGATGGGGGTGGAGGGTAGTCAGCTGGTGCACGGCGTGAACGTACTGCAACCCGGCGGCTGCCTGCTGACCTTGCAGCCGCCGAACCGGTTCGTCAGCTACTACAAGTACCTCACGGATCGTGACGACCAACATTTCGGCTTTGTGGTGGGGACACCGGAAGGCGATGGTTTTACGATTGATATTGGCGAAGTGGAACGAACACTCGACCTGTTTCCCCGGCATACTGTGTAGTATCCGGATGCATGACAGCGGCGAGCGGGGCGAGGGATGATCGAAGTATCAAGGTTTTGGCGTGATCCGGCGTTGCCCTTCGTCGAAGCGCGACGGGTAGGGGATGGGCGCCAGGTGTGTTACGCCGCGCACTCTCATGAAAGCTTTTCCCTCGGAGTGATCACCGGCGGGCGCAGTACTTACCTGAACGGTGACCGGCAGCTCGAGGTGGCAGCGGGTACCACGGTGCTGATGAACCCAGGCGTGGTGCATGCCTGCAACCCCATTGCCGGGGAAGCATGGTCGTACCTGATGCTGTTCGTCGACATGCCCTGGTTGCAGGCGCAGGGGTTTGCCTTGCCGGCCCAGGCCTGGAGTCGCTCGCCAGAATTGTACCGGCGGCTGTTGCAGCTGTTTGCCGACCTGTTCGATGCCAGCGTGCCAGACCGCGAACACCGCCTGGCGGCGCTGTTTGCCGCGTTGCCGGGTCTGCTCGGCGGCCATAGCGGTGTGCCCGAGGAGGGCAACCCGCGGTTGGCCGCCGCGGCTGCATTCATCCGTGCCCATCGCAGCGACCCGCTGAGCCTGGAAGACATCTGCGCCGCCTGCGGTCTGTCACGCTCCTACCTGATCCGCGCATTCCGCCAGCGCTTCGGCCTGACGCCGCATGGCTACCTGCTCGACCAGCGTGTGCAACTGGCCAGGGCGCAGTTGCGCCAGGGCCGGGCGATTGCCGAGGTGGCGCAGGAAGCCGGGTTTGCCGACCAGGCACACCTGCAGCGGGCGTTCAAGCAGCACCTGGCGGCGACCCCCGGGCATTACCGCAATGCCGCCCCTTGCTGGCCCTGAAGCACCAGGCAGATCGCGCTGCCCACCAACAGCACGGCCAAGCCCCGATTGAGCCGGCGCAGGTGCCGTGGGTTGCCCAGGTATTGCCGGATCACGCTGCCTGCCCACGCCCAGCTGGCCACTGAAAGGAAACAGATCGGCCCATAGATCCAGGCGAACAGCCACAGCAGCTGCTGCTCACCGCCGGTGTAGGCACCAACCCCGGCCACCGCTGCCAGCCAGGCCTTGGGGTTGAGCCATTGCATCGCCGCGCCGTGCCACGCCGAAGGGGCCTGCAGCGGATGGCTGCCACCCAGTTGCCCATCGTCGGCTGCCAGCTTCCACGCCATGTACAGCAGGAACGCCACGCCGCCCCAGTGCAACAGCAGGCCCAGTAGTGGCCAGCGCAGCAGCAACTGGTGCAGGCCCAGGCCGACCAGCACCAGCAGCAGACAGAAGCCCAGCGTGGCGCCGGCCACATGGGCCAGGCTGGCGCGCAGGCCATGGCGGGCACCGCTGCCCAGCGCGACGATGTTGACCGGGCCGGGGGAGATCGAAGCCGCCAGCGCGAAGGCGGCCATGGACAGGGACAGGCTCATGAGGAAATCCGTTTGGTTGAGAGAGGGTTTCATCCTCGGCTAATGACAGCCGGTGGTATTGAAGAAAAGTACCCATCGCCGGGCCGGCGGTTTGCTACGTTAGTGGTTACAGGTTTTGTAATAGTTTTCCGTTATCAAACTCAGCTGCTCAGCCGGTACGATCATTTTCCCTATTTGCTATCAAGGTCCCTATGAGCACCTTCGCGGAGCCCCCCAGTCCCCGGCCTTCACGGCCTTCCTTTTCTCGTCCTCGTGACGTTGCCCACATGAGTATCCGCTAATGGAATGGCTAGCCGACCCCACGGCCTGGCTGGGCCTGTTGACGCTTATCGTCCTCGAACTGGTGCTGGGCATCGACAACCTGGTGTTCATCGCCATCCTCGCCGACAAGCTGCCGCCGCATCAGCGCGACCGCGCGCGGGTGATTGGCCTGAGCCTGGCGCTGATCATGCGCCTGGGCCTGCTGGCCAGCATTTCCTGGATGGTCACCCTGACCACGCCGTTGTTCGAGGTGTTTGCCAAGAGCTTCTCCGGCCGGGACCTGATCATGCTGTTCGGTGGTGTGTTCCTGCTGTTCAAGGCCACCATGGAGTTGCATGAACGTCTGGAGGGCCATGTGGCCCAGGCCAGCGGCGCGGTGCGCCATGCCGCGTTCTGGCCGATCGTTGCGCAGATCGTGGTGCTCGACGCGGTGTTCTCGCTTGATGCGGTCATCACCGCAGTGGGCATGGTCGAACAGTTGTCGGTGATGATGATCGCGGTGATCTTCTCGATCGGCATCATGATCGTCGCCAGCAAGCCGCTGACCCGCTTCGTCAACGCCCACCCCACGGTGATCATGCTGTGCCTGGGCTTCCTGATGATGATCGGCTTCAGCCTGACTGCCGAAGGCCTGGGCTTCCATATCCCGAAAGGCTACCTGTACGCGGCGATCGGCTTCTCCATCCTGATCGAACTGTTCAACCAGCTGGCCCGTGCCCGCCGCAAGCGCAGCCTGCAGCAGCACCGGCCGCTGCGCGAACGTACTGCGCATGCTGTGCTGCGCCTGCTGGGTGGTCGCCGGGTCGAGGCTGACGAAGTGGGTGAGGAGATCGCCGACCTGGTCGCGAGCGGCGAGGAGCAGGTGGTGTTCGACCGTCGCGAGCGGGTGATGATCAGTGGCGTGCTGAACCTCGCCGAGCGGCCGATCCGCACGGTGATGACGGCACGCGCCGAGGTCGATGTGATCGACCTGGCGCAGCCGGCCGACGCCATTGCCCAGGCCCTGGCCAATTCGCCGTACTCGCGCCTGCCGTTGATCCGCGATGGGCGCGTGGACGAGCCACTGGGCTTCGTGCACAAGAAGGAACTGCTCAAGGAGCTGCTGGCGGGTAACCAGCCGGACCTGGAAGGTATGGCCCGGGCGCCATTGAACCTGCTGGAAAGCTTCAGCATCCTCAACGCCCTGGAACAGATGCGTGGCCAGTCCACCCATATCGCCTTCGTGGTCAACGAGTTCGGTGACTTTACCGGCCTGCTGACCATGACCGACATCCTCGAGTCGATCGCCGGTGAATTGCCCGATGCCAGCGAGGTTGAAGGGCCGGGCATCGTCGAGGACGGTGAGGGCTTCGTGGTCAGCGGTGCGGTGAACCTGAGCCAGGTACAGGCACGCACGGGGTTCAGCGCCCGCGCCACCGAGGACTACCAGACCCTCGCGGGCCTGGTCATGAGCCTGCTTGACCGCCTGCCGGTGGTTGGCGACCGCCTGGCCTGGAACGGCTGGACGCTGGTCGTGGAGGCGGTTGAAGAACGGCGTGTGCGCCAGGTTCGGCTTACACCGAACGACGCCGTTGACGCAGCAGGTGCCTGAACCCTTCGAGGATCAGCACCAGTACCGCGGCCCAGATCGGCAGGTAGGTCAGCCACTGGTCCGGGCCGATGGTCTCGCCGAGCAGCAGCGCCACGCCCACCAGCAGCACGGGTTCGACATAGCTGAGCAGGCCGAACAGGCTGAAGGGCAGCAAGCGGCTGGCCAGCACATAGGCAATCAGCGCCGAGGCGCTGATTGCTCCGAGAATCGGGATCAGCGCATACAACCCGGGGTATGCCTGCAGGTCAGCCGTGGACAGCGGGCCCTGGATCACGAAATACAACGCCCACGGCAACAGCAGGCACATGTCGCACCACAGGCCACCGAGGTGGTCTGTGCGGCACCGCCGGCGCAACACGAAGTAGATCGGGTAGCCGATTGTCACCACCAGGGTTTCCCAGGCAAAACTGCCATGCTGGAACAGTTCGTGGCCTACGCCCAGCGCGGCACACGCCACCGCCACCTTTTGCAGGCGTGACAGCCGCTCGCCGTAGACCAGCCGCCCGGTCAGGACCATGGCCAGCGGTAGCAGGAAGTAGCCCATCGACACTTCCAGGCTGCGCCCGTGCAGGGGCGCCCAGAGGAACAGCCACAGCTGCACACCCATCAGCCACGATGTGCCGAGCATGCCCAGCGCCAGCAGCGGCGTGCGTCTTACCCGGGCGAGCAATTCGGCGACCCGTTTCCAGTCCTGCGAGACCAGCATGAACAGGGTGAGGCAAGGCAAGGTCAGCAGCGTGCGCCAGCCGAAGATTTCCTCGCCGTCGAGTGGGGTGAGCAGCGAGGTATAGAAGTACATCACGGCGAACAGACAGGACGCCATGACCGACGAGAGAATGCCTTTTGACACGAATGCCTCGAATTGGGAGTTGAGCGGCTGGATCAGCCGCGCATGATCTCAGGGGGCGCAGCTTGCGGCAACCGCGATGCGCTCGCATGTGCGGCCAGCGCTTCGAGAAACGCGGCCGCCGGCATGGGCCTGGCGTACAGGTAGCCCTGCTGGAAGTCGACATCGTGACGGGCCAGGTAGTCGCGCTGGGCTTCGGTCTCGACCCCCTCGGCGACAATCCCCAGGCCCAGCTTGGCCGACAGTTCGATGATGGTGTCGAGGATGTGCACCGACAGCGCGTCGCCGCCGATCATGGCGACGAAACTCTGGTCGATCTTCAGGTAGTCGACCTTGAACTGGCGCAGGTAGTTGAGGCTGGACTGGCCAGTGCCGAAGTCGTCGAGGGCGATTTTCACGCCCATGGCGTCCAGCTTCTCGAACAGTTCCAGGGTCACCGGTGTGGCCTCGATCAGCTTGCGCTCGGTCAGCTCCAGGGTCAGCACCACCCGGCCAGGTGGAAAATGCTGGAGGAAGGTACGGCAGTCGTCCAGCAAGCTGAAGTCGCGGCAATGGTCGGCGGTGATGTTGATGCCGATATGGAAGCCGTCTTCCAGCAGCCCGGCATACGGTGCCAGGTTGTGTGCCGTGTGAGTCATCAGCGCGCGGGTCATGGCGACGATCTGCCCACTGTGTTCGGCGTAGGGGATGAACAGGTCGGGCCGCACCAGGCCTTCCTGCGGGTGATTCCAGCGCACCAGCACCTCGGCGCCGGCCCAACGGTAATCACCCTTGCGCACGACCGGCTGGAAGAACGGCAGGAACTCGTCGGCCTCCAGGGCCCGGCGCAGCTCGGCACGGGGCGAGGTGATGCGGCGTATCTGCCAGCGGCATACCAGGGCGGACACCGCGCCCAGCACCAGCAGCAGGCCGAACAGGGCGGGGTAGTGGCTGCGCCATAGCTGGCCTGGCCTGTCGCTGCCATAACCACCCTGCACGCTGAACGGGTAACGCGTCGAGCCCACCTGCACATTCGCCTTGGCGGCGGCGGGGGGCTGGCCCTTGTGCACGATGCCATCCTTGCCCAGCCAGGCATTGCCCACGCGGATCTGCAGCGTTTCGTCGGGGCCGATCAGGCGCAGCGCCGTGAGCAGGTGCTCACCATCGACCGTGCTGATCGCGCCCTGGTCATTGTCGCTGGCCCGATAGACCAGCAGTGGATGGCCCGGGGTGACCGAGTTGCCATCCATCAGCCACAGCTTGCCGTCGGCATAATTACCAGCGTTGACGGGCTCGTCGAAGTCACCGAACAGCGAGGTGCAATAAAGGGTGTTGTGCCGGAACAGGTTGGTCGAGCGGACGAAGGCGTTGCGCGTGACCTCGGCGCGCAATCTGAGTTTGACCTGCTCGCACGGGCTGCCGGCAAGCGGCAGCAGGGAGTCGGCAGCACTGGACAGGTTGTCGAGAATACGTTCGACATGCGCCACCACCTGGCGAGTGGTGGCTTGGCTGCTGGCCTGCATTTCGCGTTCGATCTGCCAGTTCATCACGGCCAGGCCGCACACCACCGGCAGCACGCCGACGACCCAGGGCAGCAGGGTGCGCCAGGTCAGGCCGGCGCGGCGTTTGGCTGTAAGGGGCATGCTGGCTGATCTGCAAGAATAAAACCAGAGGATAGCCGTTTGTCGGCAGGCGTGAGCAACTAAAAACGCGACAAACCAATTTACGCCCTGTAGAATCGATTTACGAATACAACAATAAGGTCCTTCAATGCCGAAGGATCAAGCCCGCCGAGAATGGGTCCATATGACATATCATGGGTTCAAGCTGATCATAGGTGACTTCCTCGCCCGCAGCGTGCGTGGAATCCCCTGCTCACCGCCGTTTCCGTCCGACATCCCACGCAATCATTAATTTTTCGCTGCAGATGAGGACACGAACATGGCTGATATCTTCGACAATCCAATGGGCCTGATGGGCTTCGAATTCATCGAGCTGGCTTCGCCGGCGCCTGGCGTACTCGAGCCGGTATTCCAGATGCTGGGCTTCACCAAGGTGGCTACCCACCGTTCCAAGGATGTGCACCTGTATCGCCAGGGCGGCATCAACCTGATCCTGAACAACGAACCCAAGAGCATCGCCTCGTACTTTGCCGCCGAACATGGCCCATCGGTGTGTGGCATGGCGTTCCGCGTGCGCAACGCCCATGAGGCCTATGCCCGTGCCCTGGAGCTGGGCGCCCAGCCAGTGGAAATCGAAACCGGCCCGATGGAGCTGCGCCTGCCGGCCATCAAGGGTATCGGCGGAGCGCCGTTGTACCTGATCGACCGCTTCGAAGAGGGCAGCTCGATCTACGATATCGACTTCAAGTTCATCGAAGACGTGGACCGTAACCCGGTGGGTGCCGGCCTGAAGATCATCGATCACCTCACCCACAACGTTTATCGCGGGCGCATGGCGTACTGGGCCGGCTTCTACGAGAAACTGTTCAACTTCCGCGAGATTCGCTACTTCGACATCAAGGGCGAATACACCGGCCTGACGTCCAAGGCCATGACCGCACCGGATGGCATGATCCGCATTCCCCTGAACGAAGAGTCTTCGAAGGGCGCCGGGCAGATCGAAGAATTCCTGATGCAGTTCAACGGCGAAGGCATCCAGCACGTGGCCTTCCTCACCGATGACCTGCTGAAGACCTGGGATGCCCTGAAAGGCCTTGGCATGCGCTTCATGACGGCACCGCCGCAAACCTACTACGAAATGCTCGAGGAGCGCCTGCCTGGCCATGGCGAGCCAGTCGATGAGCTGAAGGCTCGGGGCATTTTGCTCGATGGTGCCTCGCAGCCTGGCGACAAGCGCCTGCTGTTGCAGATCTTCTCGGAAACTCTGCTCGGCCCGGTGTTCTTCGAGTTCATCCAGCGTAAGGGGGATGATGGTTTCGGTGAGGGCAACTTCAAGGCGCTGTTCGAATCCATCGAGCGTGACCAGGTACGCCGTGGTGTGCTGAGCACCGACTGATAGCCCAAGGGGTACCGCCGTCATGCATCGATGGCGGCGGTATCAGCCTTTCGCTTGCGCGTTCTGGCCAGGCCCAGGTATGTAATGAACATGCTGGCGACCCCGACCAGTACCAGCGACGGGAGTACCTGATGCAGGGAAAGGCGGAACTCCTGCGCGGTATACCCTTTGGCGTAGCCCCCGATCACCACGTAGCCATATTTTTCCGATACTGCTCGCTGGTTGTATTCGGCTTGCGAGGGACGTTGTGCGTCGCGGCTGTCGCCGTCGCTCCAGATGTACAGCTCATTGAATTCCAGCAGCAAGGTCAGGCCGTCCTGGAAACCGCGTAGTTCGTCGCGCAGCAGTCGACCATAGGCGGTTGCGATGACACCGGGATCGCTGTGCGGTTTCTGGATCTTGATAATCGCCGCGTTGGGCGACGAAGGGGCGTCGAATGCCAGCTTCGCCCGCTGTCCGGACTCGGAAAAGGCGGAGAGATACTCCAACGGGTCCATGTCGGACGCACAATACGCTTGTTTCCCGCGGGTCAGCGCCAATGAACGAAGGTGTGGGCTGCTGGCGACGGTCTGGTCCAGCGCATCCAGCACTTCGGCGCAGGGTTTGCCGGCCAGCGGCAGGATTGTCTCCAGGCTGGCCTCCATGCGGCCTAGCGCCTGGTCGATGCTGAAAACCGCCTCCTGCACGGAAACCTGGGCGTTCTCTTCAAGTTTCCTTTCCAGTTGATAATCCATCATCAGCAACCCGGATAGCACGGGTATGGCGCCGATGGCCAGAATCAGCAACAGTTTTCGCCAATTGATAGTTTGAATCATGGTATTTGCCATAGGCGTGCCGCTCCGTTGACCCTTGCTGTTCGGGGTGAACAGGTCAGCATCGATCCTATGTGCTTGATGACGCGTCGGCTGTAGGCGACAACTGTTGCGCCTTTACAGAAAAGCCGAAGCTCGTTGTCAGCTTCACCTCTCTTTCAATTTCGCCAGTACCTTCTCGGCCAGCAGGGTGGTGGAGGCCGGGTTCTGCCCGGTAATCAGCCGATCATCGACCACCACGTAGGGCATCCACGGGTCCTCATGCTTGCTGTAGTGGCCGCCGCGCGCACCCAGCTCGTTCTCCGTCAGGAACGGGACCACCTTGTCCAGCTCGGCGAGCTTTTCCTCGGTGTTGGAGAAGCCGGTTACCTTGCGCTCCTTCAGCAACAGGCTGTGGTCGCTGAGCTTGATGTTCAGCAGGCCGACAACACCGTGGCAGACTGCAGCGACAATGCCGCCGTTTTCATATACCTGGCGCGCCAGTTCCTGCAGCGGCTGGTTATCGGCAAAGTCGTACATCACCCCATGGCCGCCGGTGTAGTAGATGACGCTGTACTCGGTGGCCTTCACCCGGCCAGGGCTCAAGGTGCTGCCCAGGCGCGACATGAAGCGTTTATCGTCATACCACTGCCAGTCCAGGTCGGGGGCCATTTGCAGGCTGTGCGGGTCGACGGGGACGTAGCCGCCCAGCGGGCTGACATAATCGACCTTGTAGCCGGCTCTTTCGACTTTTTCGACAAAGTGCACGGCTTCCCCCAGCCACAATCCGGTTGCCCGCTTGAGGGTCGGATACTTGGCCGTATTGGTCAGCACCACCAGCATTTTCTTGCTCATGACCACGCTCCCGTCGGCAACCTGAATGGGCCGTTGCTCCCTGGCCCCAGGGGAAACCTAATGAGCATAGCCGTCCTGTGCACGTGCGCCATAGCGCCTGGTGCATGCTGTGCTACCTTGAACGAAAACAATCATGCAGCCTTGAGCTCAGCGGGAGTAAGGATAATTGGTCGCAAACGCTACGCCGCACGAACCTGCGTCGCAGGTCATCCTGCAACCGCCTGTTGCGCCATTGGCCGAAACGATGGCCGAGCGGATTTCGCAGTTCGATTGGGGGCGTACGTCGCTTGGGCCCTGGCCGCGCTGGCCGGCATCGCTGCGTATCGCCGTCGACATGATGCACTTGTCACCATTCCCGTGTGCCGTAGTCTGGGGGCCGGATCTCAACGTGGTCCACAATGATGCCTACCGGGCGTTGCGGCCTGTTGCCCCGGATGCGTTGGGCATGGCCTTCGATGCATTGTGGAGCGATGTCTGGCCGCACATGGGGCCATGGGTGTTCAAGGCCCTGGAGGGGCGCTCGAGTTTTGTCGAGGACCCTCCGCTGCGAATCGCCTGCAATGCCGGTGCCGAGGCACTTTGGTGTGCGTTCGGCTATGCCCCGTTGCACGATGAGCTGGGCAATGTGGCGGGGTTCCTGCACACCGTGATCGAGACCGCCGCCGACGTCGAGGCCCACCATCATTGGCGCGAACAGGCACGCAGTTTCGAATTGCAGATCGAACGGCATGTGGCTGAGCGCGAGCAGTTCTGGCAGCTGTCGCGTGACGCGATGATGACCGTTACTCCCGAACTGAGGATGTGTGCCGCCAACCCCGCCTGGTACCGCATCCTGGGCTGGAGCGAGGAGCAAGTGCGCGATGCGCTGGTGCTGGACCTGGTGCATCCGGCCGACCGGGCAGAGGTGCAGGTGGCCGTCAGCGGGTTCCTGCAGTACCGCAACAGCGAGCAGATAGAGACCCGCCTGCGCCACCGCGACGGCCATTATCACTGGTTTCGCTGGAGCGCGCGTTTCGATGGCAGCCTGCTGACTGCGGTCGGCCGGGACATCACCGAGGACCGTGAGGAAGCCGCTCGCCAATCCGAAGCACTGATGCGCAACCACCAGCGCCTGGAGGTGGTTGGCCAGTTGGCCGGGGGCATGGGCCATGAAATGAACAATTTGCTGTCCGGTATCGGCGGTAGCCTCGAACTGTTGCAGCGCCGCTTTCAGGAAGGGCGACTGGAACGGGTCGAAGCCTATGTGGAAGTGGCGCGCGATTCGGTGCAGCGCGCCATGGAGCTGACCCATCGCCTGCTGGCATTTTCGCGCCATCAGCCGCTGGCGCCGAAGCCGCTGGATTTCAACCGGCAGCTGCGCCTGAGTGAGCCGCTGCTGCTCAGGGCACTGGGCGCAGAGATGTGCCTGCACTGGCAGCTGGATGTTACACCGTGGGCGGTATGCCTCGATGTCGTCCAGCTCGAAAATGCCTTGATCAACCTCTGCACCAATGCGCGCGAAGCCTGTCTGGAGCGGGGCAATGTCACAGTGCGTAGCGTCAACAAGCGGCTGACGGCCTGGTTCCCTGACGAAAAGGGTTTGCCGCCGGGCGACTATGTAGCCTTGCATGTCGAGGATGATGGTCATGGCATGGCGGCAGCGGACATTGCCAGGGCCTTTGAGCCGTTCTTCACCAGCAAACCCATCGGGCGAGGGTCCGGGCTTGGCTTGTCGATGGTGTATGGCTTCGTCGGCCAGTCGGGGGGCTATACCTGGATCGAATCGGCGCCGAACCAGGGCACCCGGGTCTCCATGCTGTTTCCAAGGTGCCGTGAGCCGGTTCCCGAGGCGCCTCGGGTGGTACAGCGCGCACAACGCATGTCACGCGGCGAGCGCCTGCTCCTGGTTGATGACGAGCTGGGCTTGCGCGCGGTCATGCGCGAGTACCTGGCCGAGCGTGGTTTCGACATCACTGAGGCCGGCGACGCCAATACCGCGCTGGAGCGCTTCCGCCATGATGGCCCGTTCGACCTGGTGATCACCGACATCGGCCTGCCGGGTGGTTTCAGTGGCCGACAAGTGGCCAAGGCCATGCGCATGCAGCTTCCTCGCCAGAGGATCCTGTTCATCACCGGCTATGCGGACCAGCGGATCGAGCCGCAGTTGCTTGAACAGCCCGGCACTGCATTGATGAACAAGCCGTTCCCGCTGGCGGACCTTGCGGACGAGGCACTGCGCCTGCTCGACGAGTGAACTGCTCAGGGCCGGCCGAGGATCTGGCGCACCAGCGCCTGCAGTTGCTGCAGCTCGAACGGCTTGCCCAACAAGTGCATGCCGGCCGCCAGGAAGCCGTCGCGGGCCATGGCCGTTTCCGCGTAACCGGTAATGAACAGCACCGGCAAGCGCGGGCGCAGGTTGCGGGCAATCTCGGCCAGCTGCCGGCCGTTCATGCCGGGCAAGCCTATATCCGTGAGCAGCAGGTCAACGGGTTGGCTCGAGCGCAGCACCTTCAGGCCGTCATTGGCACTGGCGGCACTGTGGCAGGCGAAGCCATCTTCGCACAGGGCCTGGCACAGCAATTGGCGTACATCCGGGTCATCCTCGACCACCAGCACGTGACGGCCACGGCCATTCAGCACGGTTGGCATCGGCTCGGTCGATGCCTGGGCCTGGCCCGGGTGGCGCGGCAGGTACAGCTCTACCTGGGTCCCTTGGCCGATCTGGCTATGCAGGGTGACATGGCCGCGTGACTGCTTGCTGAAACCGTACACCATCGACAGGCCGAGGCCGATGCCCTGGCCGATCGCCTTGGTGCTGAAGAACGGCTCGAAAGCGTGCTCCAGCGTGCTCTGCGCCATGCCCTGGCCGTCATCGATGATACGCAGGCACACATAGTCACCGGCACACAAGGCGCCGTCCGTGGGATGCCCGGCAGCAATCGGCTGGTTACTCGCCTCGATGCGCAGATGGCCGCCACTGGGCATGGCTTCGCAAGCATTGAGCAGCAGGTTGTCGAGGGCTTCCTGTAATTGCGCGCCATCGGCCTCGACAGGCCACAGGCCCTGGGCGATGTCCACCTGCAGGGTCACGGCCGGGTTCACGCAAGCCATCAGGCGCTTCGCCTGCAGCAGATCATGCAGGTCGACACGCTGGCTATGCAGTGATTGCCGGGAAGAGAAGGCCAGCAGCCGGTGGGTCAGCCGGGCCGCGCGTGACACCGCCTCGCGGCCCATGCGCAGCATGCTGTCCAGGCCGTCGCTGCGGCCCTGCTGCAGGCGCCGGTCGATCAGTTCGAAACTGCCGCCGATGCTGGTGAGCAGGTTGTTGAAGTCATGTGCGACTCCACCGGCGAGCTGGCCAATGGCTTCCATTTTACGCGCCTGGTAGCGGGCGAATTCGCTACGCTCCCGGGCCTCGCCGGGCGTTATGCCCTGAGCTTGCAGGCGTAGCTGCAGATCAAGCAGCTGGTCGCGCACCCGGTATTGCCGGTGTCGGTTGCGCAGCGCGGATTGGACCATCTGCAGCAGCTGGGCGTGCTCGAACGGTACAGCCAGCCGTATCAGATTGCCCTGTGGAAGGTGACACGCAGGCGTGACGCCATGAGCGCCCTGGGTGAGCAGCACGATGGGCAGGTCCGACCAGTTGGGTTGCTGGTCGAGGAACGCCTGCAGCAAGGGGCTCGGGCCTGGATCGAAGACCTGCTCGGCAATCAACGCCAGGCCTGCGCCTTCCGCCAGGCCAGCCTGCAGTTGGGCCAGGTCGAGCGCGCACAGGCTGTCGATGCCGGCGCCGGCCAGCAGCCGAGCGACATCTGCGGCTAGTGGCGACGGCGCCAGGATCAAGGCACGTTCGTCCAACGCCAACGAACTGGCCAAAACGTTTCTCCCGTAAGGGTGGTCCGATATCCACTGGACCTTGGCCACGGCCTCAGGGTTCAACCCAATCGCAACTTGGCCTACAGGCCTTGTTGCAACACCGGGTCGTCCGGGTTCTGCTGCTCCAGCTCCGCCAGTAGCACCTGCACGTTCTGCAACTGGCCGGTTTCTTTCCAGTACTGGATCAGCAATACCCGTGCCCGGCGATTGGCCGGTTGCCGGTTGATCACGGTTTCCAGCTGTTTTTGCGCCGCGTCGTACTGCTCCAGCTCATGCAGGGTCACCGCCAGGGTGTAGCGGTAGTCGGTGTTGTCCGGGTCCAGCTCGACAGCACGGGACAAGGCCAGCAGGGCGTATTCACGCTGTTCATGGCGGTTTAGCCAGAGGCCTAGCTCGTACTGCAAGAATGCCGAGCCGGGGCTCAGTGCCAAGGCCTTGGCCAGGACCTGCCGCGAGGCATCGTGATGGCCCTGGCGTTCCAGCAGGCGGACCTGGGTCGCCAATGCGTCGAGGTTGCCGGGGGCTACCGCCAGGGCGCGCTGCAGGGCGCTGGCGGCGCGTGGGTAATCGTTTTCGTGCAGGTACAGGCGCGCCAGGTGTACTTGGGCGTCGGCATCCTCGGGTTGTTCTTCCAGGGCCTGTTGATACTGTTCGAGGGCGGTCTGCAGCGGGCCGAAATACAGGCCGATGGCGTCCGGGTCGAGGCCCAGCAGGGCATCCACGGCGGCAAAGCGCACGCTTTGCTCGTCGTCGTCCAGCAGCGGGCCGAGCACCAGGCTGCGCTGCGCCGCTGGCAGCAGGCGGCGGATGCTGGCGATGGCCGCCCGCCGTACCAGCGGGTCGCCGTGTTCGAGGTCCTGGCGGGCAAGTTTCAATGCCTGCGGCGAAGGATAGTTGGGCAATTCGGCGTACAAGGCGGCACGCCGAACCGCAGGCAGATCGTTGCGTTGCAGTTGCTGGTACAGCACCCGGGCAGCGCCGGGCTGGCCTTCGTGGGCCTGGCGCAAGGCCTTGGCATAGCTGTGCGCAGGCAAGGTTGGCGGGGGTGGCTGGTCGTCGCGCCACAGGTAGCCGAACAGGGCCGATACCAGGATCAACAGCAGCAGGGCGATCAGGTAGCGGTTGCGTCTGGGCATCGGACGATCCGTGGCGGCGGGAAGGGCAGAGCTTGGGGCAGGTGGGGGGTAAATGCAACCGGGTGGGGGTTATCAGGTGCCTGGCTCGGGCCTTGCGCGGTGGCGCTCGGCCTCACAGGCAACGCACATCCCATGGCGTCCCCCCGCGCCCGATATACCTCCCGGGTCATAAAAAAGCCCCGCGGGCCTTCGCCTGCGGGGCAAACGGTTGGGGGAGGTGCCAACCAAAGGAGTCGTTGAAACAGGTCGAATCAGCGGGCGCTGGCGACGGTCTCCGGTTGCCAGCCGCCGCCCAGGGCCTTGTAGATCGAGACGATGCCGCGGTACAGCTCGACCTCGCCCTGGGCTTGCGCATCTTCCGCACTGAGCCGCTCACGCTCGGCATCGAGCAGCACCAGGTAATCCACCGTACCTTCGCGGTAACGAATCGAAGCCAGCTCCGCTGCCTTGCGGCTGGCATCGCTCTGGCGCATCAGCGACAACAACCGCTGCTGGGTCTTGTCGTAATCGCTGAAGGCATTGGCCGATTCTTCCAGGGCCAGCAACACCTGCTGTTCATAGTTGGCCAGCGCCCCTTCGGCATCGGCCTTGGCACCGCGCAGGCGGGCCCGCACGCTGCCCAGGTCGAAGGCTGCCCAGGTGATGCTCGGGCCCAGTGCCCAGGCGTTGGCTGCCGAGGAACCGATCTGCGAGCCGCGGGCGGCAGTAAAGCCAAGGAAGCCGCTGAGGCTGACGCGGGGGAACAGGTCGGCCGTGGCTACGCCGACATTGGCCGTGGCCGCCGCCAACTGGCGCTCGGCGCTACGGATGTCCGGGCGACGACGCAGCAGCTCTCCGGGGTCTCCCACCGGCAGAGCCTTGGCGATCGCCGGCAGGGCCTTGGGCGACAGGTCGACGCTGAGCGCTTCGGGGCGTTGGCCAAGCAGGGTGGCGATACGGTGCCGGGCGCGGGCCTGTTCCGCCTGCAGTTGCGGCACCGTGGCCTCGACCCCGGCCAGGCGCGCATCGGCACGCACCACGTCGAGGTCATTGCCGACCCCGGCGTCACGCAGGGTTTCGGTGATGGCCCGCGATTCCTGTTGGGTCTTGAGGTTGGCCAGGGCAATTTTCTCGCGCAACTGCGCGCCGCGCAGCTGGCCGTAGGCATCGACCAGCTCGGCGATCAGGCTGACCTGCAACTGCTGCAGGTCGGCTGCCGCCACCGCTTCCTGGGCTTCGCTGGCCTCGATCTGGCGCTGGATGCGGCCGAACAGGTCAAGCTCCCAGGCCATGTCCAGGCCCAGGTCGTAGCGCTCGCTGTTCACCCGTTGCGTGGTCTGGCCGGGGATCTGGCCCTTGCCGATATCGCTGCTGGCGCGGCTGGTGACTACCGGGAACTGATCGTTCTCGGCGTCTTCACGGATCGAGCGGGCCGATTTCAGCCGGGCGAAGGCCACGCGCAGGTCACGGTTGCCGTCCAGCGAAGCCTGCACCAACTGGTTCAGTACCGGGTCGTCGAACTGCTTCCACCACAGGCTTTCGAAGCGGCTACGGTCGTAGGCCTTGGCCTGTACGTCGCTGCTCAGCTGCGCGGGTTCGGTGGCCGGAGCCTGGTAGTCCGGGCCTACCGCGCAGGCCGCCAGGGCCAGCGCCAACAGGCTCGGGGTCAGGGGTTTGAGCAGGTTCATGCATGGCTCTCCAGCGAGTGAACGCGTTCGGCCTTGCGGGCCTGGCGGCGTTCGACGAAACGGCGGATCAGGAAGAAGAACACCGGGGTCAGGAACAGGCCGAACACGGTCACGCCGATCATCCCCGAGAACACCGCCACACCCATGGCATGGCGCATTTCCGAGCCGGCACCGGAGGAGAACACCAGCGGTACCACACCCATGATGAAGGCAATCGAGGTCATCAGGATCGGCCGCAGACGCAAGCGGCAGGCTTCCAGCACCGCGGCCAGCGGATCGAGGCCCTCGGCCTGCTTGTCCTTGGCGAACTCGACGATCAGGATCGCGTTCTTGCACGCCAGGCCAACCAGTACGATCAGGCCGATCTGGGTGAAAATGTTGTTGTCACCGCCGGAAATGATCACCCCGGTGATCGCCGACAGCAGGGTCATCGGCACGATCAGGATCACCGCCAGCGGCAGGCTCCAGCTTTCGTACTGGGCGGCCAGTACCAGGAACGCCAGCAGTACGCACAGCGGGAAGACGAACAGCGCGGTGTTGCCCGCCAGGATCTGCTGGTAGGTCAGGTCGGTCCATTCGAAGGTCATGCCGTTGGGCAATTCCGCTTTCAGCAGCTTCTCGATTGCCGCTTCCGCCTGGCCAGAGCTGTAGCCTGGGGCTGCAGCACCATTGATTTCTGCGGTGATGAAGCCGTTGTAGTGCATGACCCGGTCCGGCCCCGAGGTGTCGCTGACCTTGAGGAAGGTCGCCAGCGGGATCATCTCGCCAAGGTTGTTGCGCACCTTCAACTGGCCGATCTGTTCGGCATCGAGGCGGAATTGCTGCTCGGCCTGGACATTGACCTGGTAGGTACGGCCAAAGCGGTTGAAGTCGTTGGTGTACAGCGAGCCGAGGTAGACCTGCAGGGTGTCGAAGATGTCGGTGATGGCCACGCCGTGGGTCTTGGCCTTTTCCCGGTCGATGGCGGCATCCACCTGCGGCACGTTGACCTGGTAGCTGGTGAACAGGCCCGCCAGCTCCGGCACGTTGCGGCTCTTGGCGATGATGTTCTGGGTTTCCTTGTACAGCGCTTCGTAGCCCAGGTTGCCGCGGTCCTCGATCTGCAGGCGGAAGCCGCCGATGGTGCCCAGGCCTTGTACTGGCGGTGGCGGGAAGATCGCGATGTAGGCGTCCTGGATATCGGCGAACTGGGCATTCAGCGCGGCGGCGATCGCGGCGGCCGACTGGCTCGGGTCCTTGCGCTCGTCAAACGGCTTGAGCGGGGTGAACACGATGCCGCTGTTGGGGCTGTTGGTGAAGCCGTTGATCGACAGGCCAGGGAAGGCTACCGAGTCGGCCACGCCAGGTTGCTTCAGGGCGATCTCGCTCATGCGCTTGATCACCGCCTCGGTGCGGTCGAGGCTGGCCGCGTCAGGCAACTGGGCGAACGCTACCAGATACTGCTTGTCCTGCGCCGGCACGAAACCGGTCGGGGTAGACGAGAAGCCCAGGTAGGTCAGGCCCATCAGGCCGGCATACACGAACAGGGCGATACTGCTGGAGCGGATGACCCGGCGCACGCCACCGACGTAGCGGTTGGAAGCACGGTCGAAGAAGCGGTTGAACGGCGCGAACAGCCAGCTGCCCAGCAGCCTTTCCAGGAACCGCGAGAAACGGTCCTTGGGCGCATGGTGATCCTTGAGCAGCACCGCTGCGAGGGCCGGCGACAGGGTCAGCGAGTTGAAGGCCGAGATCACCGTGGAGATCGCGATGGTCAGGGCGAACTGCTTGTAGAACTGCCCGGTGAGGCCGGAGATGAACGCGGCGGGCACGAACACGGCGCACAGGACCAGGGCGGTGGCGATGATCGGGCCGGTCACCTCGCTCATGGCCTTTTGCGTGGCATCCAGCGGTTTCAGGCCCAGGCCGATGTTGCGCTCGACGTTTTCCACCACCACGATGGCGTCGTCGACCACGATACCGATGGCCAGGACCAGGCCGAACAATGACAGCGCATTGAGCGAGAAGCCGAACAGGTGCATGACCGCGAAGGTACCGATCAGCGAGACCGGCACGGCCAGCAGCGGGATGATCGAGGCGCGCCAGGTCTGCAGGAACAGGATCACCACCAGCACCACCAGCACCAGCGCTTCGAACAGGGTGTGCACGACCGCTTCGATCGAGCCACGGACGAACACGGTCGGGTCATAGACGATGCTGTAGTCCATGCCTTCGGGGAAGTCCTTTTTCAGCTCGGCCATTTTTGCCCGCACTTCGTCGGAAATCTCGATGGCATTGGAGCCTGGGCGCTGGAAGATCGGGATGGCCACCGCCGGCTGGTTGTTCAGCAGTGAGCGCAGGGCGTACTGGCTGGAGCCGAGTTCGACCCGGGCGATGTCCTTCAGGCGGGTGATTTCGCCATCGGCGCCGGCACGGATGATGATGTTCTCGAACTCTTCCTCGTTGACCAGGCGGCCCTGGGTGTTGATCGACAGCTGGAAGCTGGTCGAGCCCGGGGCGGGTGGGGCGCCCAGCTGGCCGGCAGCCACCTGGCGGTTCTGCTCGCGGATCGCCGCCACTACGTCGCTGGCAGTGAGGTTGCGCGAAGCAGTCTTGTTCGGGTCGAGCCACACGCGCAGCGAGTAGTCACCCATGCCGAACAGTTGCACGTCGCCCACGCCGCCCAGGCGTGCCAGCTCATCCTTGATGTTGAGGATGGCGTAGTTGGACAGGTAGAGCATGTCGTAACGGTTGTCCGGCGAGGTCAGGTGCACGACCATGGTCAGGTCGGGCGAGGCCTTGTCGACGGTGATACCGATACGGGTCACTTCCTCTGGCAGCTTGGGCTGGGTACGGGTGACACGGTTCTGTACCTGCACCTGGGCATTGTCCAGGTCGGTGCCCAGGGCGAAGGTGATGGTCAGCGTCAGTTTGCCGTCAGCGGTGGACTGGGAAGACATGTACAGCATGTTCTCCACACCGGTGATAGCCTGCTCCAGCGGTGCCGCGACGGTTTCGCCGATGACCTTGGGGTTGGCGCCGGGGAAGTTGGCACGTACCACCACGGTCGGCGGCACGACTTCGGGGTATTCGCTGATCGGCAGCTGGAACAGCGAGATCGAACCCGCGATCAGCAGCACCAGCGACAGCACCGCGGCGAAGATCGGCCGGGTAATGAAGAATTTCGAGAAGTTCATCGGTGTGGTCCCTTAACCGCGTGGCGCCGGGGCGCTGGCGACTTTCACGTTGTTGCCCGCCACCTTCGGCGTCGGGTTGCTGGCCTCCAGCGCCTGGCGCTGCTGGGCGAGGGCGGCGAGGGTTTGTTCGCTGGCCATCGGGGTCTCTTCCGGGGTGACCGGCGAACCTGGGCGGACACGCTGCAGGCCCTTGACCACGATACGATCGTCCTTGCCCAGGCCGCTGCGCACGATGCGCAGGCCTTCCAGCTTCGGCCCCAGCTCCACGGCGCGGTAGGCGGCCTTGTTGTCCTTGTCCATCACCAGCACGAACTTCTTGCCAAGGTCGGTGCCCACGGCTTCGTCATTGATCAGCACGGCTTGGTACTGGGCGCTGCCGACCAGCTTCAGGCGCGCGTACAGGCCCGGGGTGAACTGGCCGTCGCTGTTGTCGAACACTGCGCGACCACGGATGGTGCCGGTGCGCGGGTTGACCTGGTTGTCGACGAAGTTCATCTGGCCCAGGTGCGGGTTACCGGTTTCGTTGGTCAGGCCCAGGTACACCGGCGTGCTCTGGCCACGCTGGCCTTCGCGGGCCAGCTGGGTGTACTTGAGGTACACGCGCTCGTCGGCGTCGAAGTAGGCGTAGACCTTGTCGGTAGACACCACGCTGGTCAGCGGGGTGACATCGGCAGTCACGATGTTGCCGGCAGTGAACTGGGCACGGCTGACCCGGCCGCTGATGGGCGCGGTGACGCGGGTGAAGCTGAGGTTGAGGCGTGCCAGGTCAAGCTGGGCCTGGATTGCATCAACCCCGGCGCGGGCTTCGGCGGCGGCGCTGCTGCGCGATTCGGCAAGCTCCGCGGAGATGGCGTTGCTGTCCCGCAGGCGCTCGCCGCGGCGCGCTTCGTTGGCACTGCGGATGGCAGTGGCCTTGGCCTGCTGCAGTTGCGCTTCGAGGCGGCGGACCTCGGCCTGGAACGGGCGTGGGTCGATCTGGAACAGCAGGTCGCCTTTCTTGACCTGGGCGCCTTCGGTGAATGCCACCAGGTCGATCTGGCCGGACACCCGTGGGCGTACTTCGACGGTTTCCGGGGCCTCGAGGCGGCCGGTGAACTCGTCCCATTCGTTGATCGGTTGCTCGATCACCTTGGCCACACTGACCTTCGGCGCGGTGGGAGCCTGCACAGCGTCGGGGGTTCGGCCGCAAGCGCTGATCACCACCACTGCCAGGGCAGCGAGGGGAAAGCGCAAGGGTTTGAGTGATTGTTCCATGGAGAACTCCGCCAATGTATTAGTAGTGGGCGGAGTGTGAGTGTCTTGCGCGCGAGGCACGAATCGAACGAGACGAAGGTTATTATCACGCTGAATGATATCTGCGGATGATTCATCGACGGCGGCCATGGCGCGGCTGCCAGGCCGCGTGCCAGGGCGCCCCGCTGCATGCAGGCAGGGCGCCGGCGCCTGGGTGCATTGGCCGGGTTCAGCGCGGCCACTGCAACCTGAGGCAGCCGGCAAATCGGCGCGTCAACGCTGACTGTCGCCGGTGCCCTGGCGCCCGGTGCCTTCCGAGCCACTGCCATCCATTCCCGGCAAGTCGCGGTTGTCGTTCTGCTTCGCCGGCGGGCTGTCGGGGTCGTTGCCCTTGATGCGCGGGTCGGTGTCCCGTGGCATGGGCTTCTCGATCGGGTTGAGGGTGCTGTCCACGCCCGGTTTCGGGGCCGGGTTGTGCGGGTCGTCGGGGTAGGTGGGGCCGGTACCGGCCGCCAGGGCCAGCGGCGTAGCGAGCAGGGCGATCAGCAGGATGCTTGGACGGTGCATGGCAGGCTCCTTTGCTTCGGGTAGGGCTGATACTTCCTTTCGGCCCTACCCGAAACGTCAGGGTGCCATTACCCCGATCAACGGTTACACCACCAGTGACAGCAACAGGATGAAGATGATGCCGACGATCGACAGGATGGTCTCCATCATGCTCCAGGTCTTGAAGGTTTCCGCCACGGTCATGTTGAAGTACTGCTTCACCAGCCAGAAGCCGGCGTCATTCACATGCGACAGGATCAGCGAGCCGGCACCGGTGGCCAGCACCAGCAACTCACGGTTCACCCCCGGCACCAGGTCGATCACTGGCGCAACGATACCGGCGCCAGTGATGGTGGCGACCGTGGCAGAACCCGTGGCGATGCGGATTACCGCAGCCACCAGCCAGGCCAGCAGGATCGGCGAAATCTCGGCCTGCACGGCCATCTGCCCGATCACGTTGCCCACGCCGGTATCGACCAGCATCTGCTTGAAACCACCGCCGGCACCGACGATCAGCACGATCGCGGCGGTCGGTGCCAGGCTCTGGTCGAGCATCTTCATGATCTGCTGGCGGTTGAAGCCACGGGCCGCGCCGAAGGTATAGAAGGCCAGCAGCAGGGCTGCGAGCAGGGCGGTGATGGGGTGGCCGATCAGGTCCATCCACTGGCGCACGATGTGCTCGGCGGGCAGCACCACGTCGGCGAAGGTCTTCAGCAGCATCAGCACCACTGGCAGCAGCACGGTGACCAGGGTGATGGTGAAGCTCGGCAGGTTGCCCTGGTCGGATTCCTTGGCGATCTGGTCCATCAGCTCCTGCGACGGGCTGCCCGGGATGTAGCGAGAGATGAAGTTACCGAACAGCGGGCCGGCGATGATGGCGGTCGGCAGGGCCACGATCAGGCCATAGAAGATGGTCTTGCCGATGTCGGCATGGAAGATGCCGATGGCCAGCAGCGGGCCCGGGTGCGGCGGGACCAGGCCGTGCACCACCGACAGGCCGGCCAGCAGCGGAATGCCGATCTTGATCAGCGACACCCCGGAGCGCCGGGCAACGATGAACACCAGCGGGATCAGCAGCACGAAGCCGATCTCGAAGAACAGCGGGATGCCCACCAGGAAGGCGGCGAACATCATGGCCCAGTGCACGTTCTTCTTGCCGAAGGCGCGAATCAGCGTTTGCGCGATCTGGTCGGCGCCGCCGGAGTCGGCCATCAGCTTGCCAAGCATGGTGCCCAGGGCGAGCACGATGCCGACGAAGCCCAGCACGCCACCAAAACCGTCCTGGAACGATTTCATCACCTTGGCCACCGGCATGCCGGAGGTCAGGCCAAGGAAGCCGGCCGCGAGGGTCAGGGCGACGAAGGGGTGGACCTTGAAGTGGGTGATCAGCAGGATCAGCCCGACGATGGTAACCAGCGCGTCGAGCAGCAGGAAGGTATCAGTAGCCAGTCCGAACATGGTTTGAAGGCCTCGGTATTATCGTTGTTTTGGCGTAGATGTTTGAAACTTTGCCCGCAGGTACGGGCCGGGTAGCGCTGTCTTTGCCAGGCCGATGAAGCCGCCGGGTCAGGCGGTTTGCGCCAGGCTCCGCTCACCGCGCTGCTTTAGCCAGCTGTCCACCGCCTCGGCAAGCGCATCGACGGGCTGGGTTGCGTCAAGTGCCAGGGTCAGGGGTTCGCCACGGGGCGATTCGAGGGCGGCGAACTGGCTGTCGATGAGGCTTGCCGGCATGAAATGCCCAGGGCGGGCCAGCACGCGTTTTTCCGCCTCGGCGGGCGACAGTTCGAGGAACACGAACACCAGCCCGGGCATGGCCTGGCGCAGCGTTTCGCGGTAGCGGCGCTTGAGCGCCGAGCAGGTCAGGATCGGCCGCTCGCCCGCCTGGGTGGTCGCCTGCAGTTCCTGGCCGAGGCGCACCAGCCAGCCGGCACGGTCGCTGTCGTCCAGGGGAATGCCAGCGCTCATCTTGCGGATATTTTCGGCAGGGTGGAAAGCGTCGCCTTCGATCAGGCGGCCACCGCTTCGGGCGGCGATGGCAGCACCGATGCAGCTTTTGCCGCAACCGGCCACGCCCATCACCACGATGGCAGACAGGGGAGAATTCATCAGTACCTCCTGCGGGTGAGATAGCGCTGTCTCGTCGTCGACGAACAGACACCTCCCCGGTGTTATTGATCTTGTCCTTACGCAGTATGGACGCCCGGCGGCGAGCCGAAGATGGCTGCGACCAAAGATTACATTGCCTGCATCCTGAGACAGCGCTACCTTAGTGGCCGTTCCCCTTCCTTGCAAGTAGTAAAATTACAACATTCATGTCCCGCATCGGCTCTCGTACCACAGGTCGTCCTACCCTGGCTGAAGTTGCCAGGCATTCCGGGGTTTCCCCGATTACCGCATCGCGCGCCCTGCGGGGCGTCAGCACGGTCGCCCCGGAGCTGGTGGAAAAGGTCCTTGCCGCAGCGGCGAGCCTGGGCTATGTGGCGAACCCGGCAGCCCGTGCCCTGGCCTCGGCCCGCAGCCAGTCGGTGGTGGTGTTGATCCCGTCGTTGTCCAACCAGCTGTTCATCGACACCCTGGAAGCCATCCACGATGTCATGCGCCCGCGTGGCTTGGAGGTACTGATCGGCAACTACCACTATGATGTGGCCGAGGAAGAAAACCTGATCCGCAATTACCTGGCCTACCAACCTTGCGGCATGCTGCTGACCGGTTTCGAGCGCAGCGAGGCGTCGCGGCAAATGCTGGCGGCCAGTGGTGTGCCTTGTGTGCACATGATGGAACTGAACGGCGATGCCGGGGCATTGTCGGTCGGTTTTTCCCAGCAGCAGGCCGGCCGCGCTGCGGCGCGCCATTTGATCGAACGCGGGCGCAAGCGCCTGGCGTTCATTGCTGCGCAGCTCGACCCACGGGTGATGCAGCGCGCCGAAGGCTTCCGCCAGGCGCTGGCCGAGGCCGGCTTGCAGGCGGCCGAGCTGGAAGTGCTGGCGCCGGAACCGTCTTCCATCGCCCTCGGTAGCGCGCTGTTCAGCCAGTTGCTGCAACAGGCGCCGGATGTCGATGGCATCTTCTTCTGCAACGACGACCTGGCCCAGGGCGCGGTGCTGCAGGCGTTGCGCCAGGGGGTCGAAGTGCCACGGCAGGTGGCGATGGTCGGTTTCAACGACCTGCCGGCTTCGGCGCACATGGTGCCGCGGCTGACCTCGATTCGCACGCCCAGGGCCGCCGTGGGACGCGGTGCGGCACAGGCGCTGCTGGCGTTGCTGGATGGCAAGCGGGTGGCGAACGCCCAGCAGGACCTCGGCTTCGAACTGATGGTGCGGGAAAGTTCCTGATCTGCCTCTGGCCAAGTGCCGCGTTCGGTAACGCGCCTGTTGCCTGTACACGATGATAGCACTGTGCTTGCATGGCCCCGGCGGCGATCTATGCTCAGGACACCGCGCATACAGGAGGCCGTCGCCATGTTCGATTTTCATCGCCAATCCGATCTGGTCGAAATCCAGCGCAGCCATCAGGCGTTGGCCGCTTTGCAGGCCAAGCTGGCGGCGATCAGCCGCGCCATGGCCATGATCGAATTCGCTCCCGACGGCACCATCCTCGACGCCAACGAGCGTTTCTGCCAGGCCATGGGCTACAGCGCCGACGAATTGCGTGGCAAGCACCACCGGCTGTTCTGCGACCCTGACTACGCAAAAAGCGCTGAATACCAGCAATTGTGGCGTGAACTGGGGCAGGGCAAAGCCATCAGCGGCACCTTCGAGCGCATCGACAAGACGGGCCGCGAGGTCTGGCTGGAGGCCAGCTACATGCCGGTACTGGACGAGCAGCAGCAGGTCAGCAGCGTGATCAAGGTCGCGGCCGATATCAGCCAGCGGGTGGTCGAGGAACACGAAAGCGAAAGCTTGCTCAAGGCTATCAGCCGGTCGATGGCGGTGATCGAGTTCACCCCGCAAGGCCGGGTGATCACGGCCAACCAGAACTTTCTCGACACCATGGGCTATCGCCTGGAAGAGGTGGTCGGCCGCCATCACGGGCTGTTCTGCCTGGCGCAGGAGCGCGAGTCGGCCGGCTACCGCGAGTTCTGGGCGTCGCTCAACCGCGGCGAATACCATTCGCACCGCTTCGAGCGCGTCGACAAGCACGGCCGGACGGTGTATCTGGAGGCCTCCTACAACCCGATCTTCGACAGCAAGGGCCGCTTGTACAAGGTCGTCAAGTTCGCCCGCGACATCACCCGCCAGGTCAGTACCCAGCAAAGCGCTGCCGATGCCGCTCATGCCAGCTCGGTGCAGACCGATGCCTGCGCACGCAAGGGCACCCAGGTGGTGCAGCAAGCCGTGCAGGTGATCGAACAGATTTCCCAGGAGCTCAACGACGCCGCTCGCAGCATCGACGCGGTGAGCAAACAGTCGGATGTGATCGGCCAGATCGTGCTGACCATCCGCGGGATTGCCGACCAGACCAACCTGCTGGCGTTGAATGCGGCGATCGAGGCGGCCCGCGCCGGCGAGCACGGGCGCGGTTTCGCCGTGGTAGCCGATGAAGTGCGCAGCCTGGCGGCGCGGACCAGCAAGGCCACCCTGGACATTGTCGATGTGGTGCGGCAGAACCATGACCTGTCACTGTTGGCCGTGGCCAGCATGCAGTCCAGCCTGACCCGCACCGGGCATGGCGTGGCCCTGGCCAACGAGGCCGGCACGGTGATCATGGAAATTCAGCAGGGTTCACGACACGTGGTGGATGCCATCAGCCAGATCAGTTCGACGCTGCAATTGCACTGAGCGCATCGCCCAATTCGCCTTGCAGGGCCTGCAAGCTGTGTTCCAGTTGCAGGCGTAGTTCCGCCGTTGGCAGGCCCTGGCCGTGGGCCTGTTCGATGGCTTCACAGGCCTTGACCAGTGTGCGCATCCTGAGCATCTTCGCGCCGCCCTTGATCCGGTGAGCCAGGGCCCGCACAGCTTCGCCGGGTGCGTCTGCGCCCAGTGCGCGCAATGCGGCCAGGTCTTCGCTGATACTTTGCGACAGTTGTTCCAGCAAATGCCGCGTCAGTTGTTCATCGCCCTGGGTCAAGTGGCGCAGCTCGCCGAGGTCGAAGCCGCTGGCGCGCTGGGCTGGCGGCTGTTGCCGGGGCTGGGCCTGGGGCAAATGGGTCTTGAGCGTACGCAGGCCGATCGGTTTGAACAGGCACTCGTCCATGCCGCTGGCCAGGCAGCGGGCCCGTTCCTCGGCCTGGGCGTTGGCGGTCACCCCGAGGATCCGGCAAGGCGCCAGGCCGCGCTCGCCCTCGAGGCTGCGGATACGACGGGTCAACTGATGGCCGTCCATGACCGGCATGCTGCAATCGGTAATCACCAGGTCGAAGTGCGCCGCCTGCCAGCGGGCCAACGCGATTTCGCCGTTCTCGGCCAACGTCACGCTGTGCCCCAGGCTGTGCAGCTGGCGTTCCAGTAACAGCAGGTTGGCAGGGTAGTCATCGACCACCAGGATGTTCAACGGGCCGCTGCTGCGTTCCAGTGCCGGAGCATGCTGTTCGGCCGGGGTTGGGGCTGTACAGGTGGGCAGTTGCAGGTTGACCTGCACCTTGGTGCCTACGCCTTCGACGCTTTGCAAACTCAACGAACCGCCCATCAATTCGGCGAGGGTGCGGCTGATGACCAGGCCCAGGCCGGCACCCTGGCGCGCCCGCGGGCCGTCGGCCTGGACGAAGGCATTGAACAGCCGGGCCTGGTCGGCAGGGCTGATACCGATGCCGGTGTCGCGTACTGTCAGTTCCACCGTCAATGGGGCAGTGTCGGTGTCGGTGTCGGTGTCGGCGGCGAGCAGGCGCAGGCTGGCCTGGACCTCGCCACGGTCGGTGAACTTGATGGCGTTGCTGATCAGGTTGGACAACACCTGCTTGAGGCGCAGCGGATCAGCCTCGACCCAGACCGACGCGTCAGGCAGCTCGCTGTACAGGTGCAGGCCTTTGGCTCGCGCGTTGCCTTCGAACACGCGGACGCTGGCCCGTACCAGCTCGACCAGGTTGGTGGGCACCGGCTGCAGGGTGATATGCCCGGATTCGATCCGGGAAATGTCGAGGATATCGCCGATCAGTTCAAGCAGGCCGATCGCCGAATCATGCGCGGTCTGCAGCGTCTGGGTGTCGCAGCGGCCGCTGCGGCTGTCCTCCAGGGCCAATTCGAGCAAGCCGATCACCGCATTCATCGGGGTACGGATTTCATGGCTCATGGTGGCCAGGAAGGTACTTTTGGTCTGGCTGGCCTGCTCGGCATCGTCCTTGGCCTGACGCAGTTGCTCCAGCAGGCCTCGGCTGAGTGCCAGCTGCGCTTGCAGAGCATGCTGGGCCTCGGTGCGCTGGTTGATCAGTTTGCGCAGGTAGCTGTTCCAGAACACCACCCCGGCCAGCAGCAACGCCGACAGCACCAGTACCTGCAGAGCCAGGGTGCGGTAGTCGCGCCAGGGGCTGTCGCTGACCAGGGTACTGGTACGCCAGCGGTTGATCAGTTGGTCCAGCTCGTCCGGGGGGATGCTCAGCAGGGCCTTGTCGAGGATCGCCTGCAGCTGCGGCTGGTCGGCGGCCACGGCAAAGGCAGCAACGGCTGGGTCGTCGTCGAGCACACTGGCGATGCGCAAGCGGTCCTTGAACACATGGCTGATGTAGTAGGCAGCATTGATATGGCTGCTCAGGGCGACATCGGCGTCACCGTTGGCCACGGCTTCCATCAGGCCGAGCGGGTTATCCACTTCGACCAGCGTGGCCTGCGGGTAGCGCCGCTGCAACATGGCCCGTTGCGGGGAGCCGCGTACCAAGGCAATGCGCTGGCCCGGCAGCGTGTTGGCCTGGGTGGCTGGCGCGGGTTCGTTGCGGGTGACCAAGACCCGCGGGCTGACCAGGTAGGGGCGGGTATAGCGCAGTTGTTTCGAACGGTCCGCGCCGTACCCCAGGGCACCGATCATCTGCGCATCGCCGCGCATCAGGCGTTCGATCATCGCGTGTGCCGAAGGGCTTTCGAGCGGCTTGAAGCGCAGCCCGGTGCGCAACGATATCTGCTTGAGCAGATCGAGGGTGATGCCGCTGGGGTGATTTTGGGTATCGTTGAAGGTCAGCGGTGCCAGCGAGGTATTGATCAGTACACTGACATTGGGGTTGGCAGCGATCCAGGCTTCCTCTTCGTCGGTGAGGGCGGCGAGGTGGCGTTGCAGCAGCAGGCTGGTATTGCCGCTACTCCAACGGCGCAGGATGTTCAGGCGTTCGCTTTCGCTGATGCGCGCCAGCGCCGTGTCGACCAACCGACGCAGGCGTGGGTTGTCGTTGGCCAGGGCGAAGGCAAACGCCCCGGGCGCGACCTGACAGAAGTGGTCGATCTTCAACAGGCCCTGGTAGCTCTTGCCAATCGTGAAATCGGTACTGATGGCATCGCCCAGGTAGGCATCGGCCTCACCCAGTTCGACGGCAGCCAGGCCCGCCAGGGTGGAGCGATACAGGCTCAATTGCGCCTTGGGGTAGAGGGCCCGGACGCTGCTGGCGGGCAGGTAATGGTCGACCATGGCCAGGCGCAGGCCGGCAAGATCGGAGCCGCTCTTCAAGCGTTGCCCTTCGCGGGTGACGATTACCGGCAGGTCATCAGCGTAGGGGGCGCTCAGGCTGAGCTGGGCATCGGCTGCCTCGAATGCGTTGGAACTGCCCAGCAGGTCGATACGGCCATCGCGCAGCGCAGCGATGGCTTCGTGGCGGCTGTCGAAACGGCGCACTTCGATATCGACACCCAGCTGTTCGCCAATGATGCCTGCGTAATCGGCACTGAGGCCTTCATAGTCACGTTGGCTGACATTGATTTCCAGCGGTGGATAGTCGGGCCGCGAACTGCCCAGCAGCAGGCGCTGGCGTTGCTGCAACCATTGCCGGTCGTCGCTGGAGAGCGCCAGTGGTGCGGCGGCGCTGACCGAGCGGGCCAGCAACTGGCGGGGCTCGCTGTCTGCCAGCAGCGCACTGGAACTGGCCAGGGCGATAACCAGAAGGGCGCTTGCCAGCAGGCGTTTCATGGCAGGACCACGTTCACTGGACGCTGTTGCGTTTGGCCAGGTCGACCATTTCCACCAGGGATTCGGTCTTGAGCTTTTCCATGATGCGGCCCCGGTAGGTGCTGATGGTCTTGGCACTGAGGTTCATGCAGGTGCCGATGTTCTTGTTGTTCTCGCCGCGCGCCAGGCGCCGCAGCACTTCCATTTCACGGTTGGAGAGGCTGGCCAGGCGCACCGGCTCGCTTTCCAGGGAGTTGCTGTTGACCGACATCTGCGGGAAGGTCGAGTAGCCCTTGACCAAGGCCTTGAGGGCAAACAGCAACGCTTCGTGGTCTTCTTCCTTGGTGACGAAGGCACCGATCCCGGCGTCCAGGCAGCGCCGCACGTACAGGTCGGTCGCCTGCCCGGTCAGGACCATGATCTTGGGTACCGGCTCCAGGCATTGCAGGCGTTTGATCACTTCCATGCCATCCAGGCCGGGCAGGCCGATATCGAGAATGACCACATCCGGGCGCAGTTCGCGGGCGACCTGCGCCACTTCACTGCCATTGCCGACCTCACCGACGACATCGAAGCGCTCGCGCTCGAGCAGTAGGCGCAAGGACAGCCGGACGATGGGATGGTCGTCAACGATCAGCACGGTTGTCATGAAGGAAACTCCTGTCGGGATGTGGTCCGCTTCCTGGAACACTCAGGAATACGTCTGAACAAGGGGGGTTATCGGAAGCGCTGCACGATACGACCATTCCCGAAGTTTGGTAATGCCGAGTATAGAAGTGTTGAAAGTCCCCGTACTTGTTGTTGAAAATTCCTACAAATATGGGAAACATCACCCTACCAAAGCGGTGATGTCCACTTGTTGAGGCTGGTCAAGCGCAGGCGGCATGCGCCTTGTTCACCCGCAGGGTCGAGGCAGGGTTGTTGGCCAGCACCTGGCCGACCCGCGTCGGGCGGGCCACCAGCTGGCCGGTGCAGTTCGGGCAACGCCCGTGGAAACGGGTTTCGGCACAGGTGCGGCAGAACGTGCATTCGAACGAGCAGATCACCGCATCGGGGCTGTCACCCGGCAGGTTGGTATCGCAGCACTCGCAGTTGGGGCGTAGATCCAGCATTGGCATGACTCCTGTTCGCAAGTAGGGACATGGAGTCTGCTATGCCTGCGCCGAACCTGGCAATGCTCAGTTCCCTGGGCGATACAGATGGGCGTGGCCGGCACGGTACAGGGCCGACTCGGCGAACGGTGTGTCGCCCAGGACATGCCCGACCAGGATCAGCGAGGTACGCCGAAAGTCCTTCGCTGCTACGCGTTCGACGATATCGCCCAAGGTGCCACGCACCCAATCCTGGTCTGGCCAGGTGGCGCGATGCACCACCGCCACCGGGCACTGTGCGCCGTAGTGCGGCAGCAGTTCATCGACAATGCGCGGCAGGTGCCGGACCCCCAGGTGAATCGCCAGCGTGCTGCCATGCCGCGCCAGGTCGGCCAGTTGCTCGCCGGGAGGCATTGGCGAGCTGTCGCCATAGCGGGTCAGGATGACCGTCTGGGCGACTTGTGGCAGGGTCAGCTCGCAGCCGAGCAGGGCGGCGCTGGCCGCTGTGGCAGTGACCCCGGGAACGATCTGGTAGTCGATGCCCAGCGCCTGCAGCTGGCGAATCTGCTCGCCGATCGCGCCGTACAGGCTGGGGTCGCCGCTGTGCACCCGGGCCACATCCTGGCCTTGCTCATGCGCGCTGCGCATGGCGGCGATGATCTGCTCCAGGTGCAGTTCGGCGCTGTTGATCACGGTCTTGGCCTGATGGCCCTCGAGCACCGCGGCAGGGACCAGCGAGCCGGCATAGATGATCACCGGGCACTGGCGGATCAGCCGTTGCCCCTTGACTGTGATCAGTTCCGGGTCGCCGGGGCCGGCGCCGATGAAATAGACCGTCATGGAAAGTCCTTGCAGAAAAGTGGCGGTGAAATCTTCAACAGGCCAGGGCCAGGGTCGCCGGGCCCAGTACCTGGCGCGTCAGCAGCAACCTGGCGGTGCCATGGCGCTGGCTGGCCAATGCCAGGGCTGCGCTTTCTGCCACGCCCCAGCAGCCGCTGTGAGCATGGGCGGCAGCAGAGCGGTGGCTGAGCTGCGCCTGGTAGGCGTGTAGTTGCGCGGTAGGGTACAGCACCAAGGGCACGGCGAGGCGTTCGGCCAGCTGTTGCAGGCCGGGTTCGTCGGCCTTCAGGCTGATGCTGGCAATGCCATGCAGGTCGGCCAATGCCAGGCGCTGACTGTTCAGCGCCTGATAGAGCAACGCTTCCAAGGCCTCCGCCGGGCAACCCCGGCGGCAGCCGAAGCCGGCATAGAAGGCCGCCATCAGGCCTGCTTGGCGCGGCGGAACAGCCAGGCGCTGAGCAGGCCCAGGGCCAGCCAGAAGGCGGCGTTGGTCAGCCACGAGGCGAGCTTGAACTGGGTTTCCAGCGCCTCGGGGGCCAGGCGTTCATGCACTTCGGGCTGTGGCGCGCCAATCACATGCGGGACCACCAGCAGGGCAACGCCCAGCACTTTCAGCAGCCAGTGGCGGGCGAACACCAGCAAGGCCAGGCCCAGGGCGGTAGCGCTGGCCGTGCCGATCCACCAGGCCTGGCGTTGGCCCAGGTCGGCGGCAGCGGTGCCTGGCAGCTCCGGCGGCAGGCCCAGGGTCGGGGCCAGGCAGAACACGGCGAAACCGGCCAGGCCCCAAAGTGCACCGGTGCCGATACGCCGCGGTTCGCGCAGGCTGTAAAGGGCGGCCAGGATCAGGGCAAAGCCGACTGCAACCACCAGGTTGCCGCCAGTGGTCGACAGCACGCGTTGCCAACCGTCTTCCGGCGACCAGGCTTCGGCGCTGTGTTCATGGGCCGGCACCTCGCTGCCATGCTCGTGGTGAGCCGCTGGTACCGACGACTCGTAGGTTTCCGCCTCAAGAATCAGCGGGGCGACCCAGAAGCTTTGCAGCAGGGTCAGCAACAAGGCCGCTAGCAGCCCGCTGAAGCCCGCGGTACGGGCAATGCGCATGATCATCAGGCGTACTCAGTGGCAGGGGAAGGCGGCGCTGTGGCGGGTGTCGTGAGCGGCGTTGTGCACGGCCTCGATGTGTGAGAAACCGGCGAAATAAACCAGGCACAGGCCCAGCAGGCTGGCGCCGACGGCGATGACGACACGCTGGCTGAGCGTGACGGGGGTGGCAAGGCTATGTGGCTTGGCGCTGGTGACAGGCATGACGCGTTCCTCTGCTGTTGGGGGCAACGGGCGAGCGCGGCAACCCCGGGCGTGACTGCCCAGGGGAATGCAACAGCGCCCGCCCACCGCGGGGTGTTCATGAACGCCAGGCCGGTCTCCGGGCTTGCGAGGAGGAGCCGGGCTCCTGGAAAGCATCGCCTTCCCATGCCCGACTACAGGGCACAGTGGTATTGACGCTTCGCTCGCTTACCGTTGCGGGGGCAGCACCGGCTTTGTCCGGCCCTGCTGGAGGGCCTGTGACGCACCGGTTTCCCGTTTCACCCCAAGGGGGCACCTGAACGCGAGGTGTAAGAAGACCATGGGGCGCGCCTGGCGTCAATTGTCAGATGCCTCTGGGGCGGTGTATTGATCGGCGCCGCACAGGTGAAGCGAAGGGCTGCAAGGCCGCCCCCGGCAGTGTTCGGATGGCAGTTCAACCGCGCGCAAATGCCGCCAGTTTGTCGCCATCCAGGCGATAGCGGACCCACTCATCCTGCGCCTCGGCCCCCAGCGACCGGTAGAAGCCGATCGCCGGCTCGTTCCAGTCCAGTACGCTCCATTCGAGCCGCCCGCAGTGGTTGGCCACCGCTTCGCGGGCAATGTGCCGCAGCAGTTGCCGTCCGGCACCGTCGCCGCGTTGTTCAGGGGTCACGTACAGGTCCTCGAGATAGATGCCGTTGCGCCCCAGCCAGGTCGAATAGCTGTAGTAATACACGGCAAAGCCGATTGCCTGGCCATCGCGCTCGCAGATCAGGCTGTGCACCGTGCTGCCTTCGCCGAACAGGCTGTGCTCGATATCGGCAACGCTGGCGATGACTTCGTGGCGGGCACGTTCGTACTCGGCCAGTTCGGTGATGAAGGCCAGGATCTGCTCGGCATCGGTGCGTACGGCAGGTCGAATGGTGACGGTCATGGTGACGGCTTCCTTGGGCTCATGGTGGCGGTACAGTAATGTGTATCTGAATAATTTATTGGAACTGTACCAGTCGCGAAGAAGGCAACTCCGCTAGTGTGGCAGCACCCATGAAGAAAATGGAATGCCCGCCATGCTTGCCTCTGCCGACCTGCTGACCGCCTTTGTGCTGTTCGCCTTCGTATCCTCGATCACGCCAGGGCCCAACAACACCATGCTGCTGGCGTCGGGGGTGAACTTTGGCGTGCGCCGCTCGATTCCGCACGCCATGGGCATCAGTGTCGGGTTCATGCTCATGGTGCTGGCCGTCGGCCTGGGCCTGGGCGAGGTGTTCAAGGCCTGGCCGATGCTGTACACGGTATTGCGCTACAGCGGCGCTGCCTACCTGCTGTACCTGGCGTGGAAGATCGCCACCTCCGGGCCGGTCGGCACGGCCTCGTCCAGCACCGGAAAACCGCTGGGGTTCTGGGGGGCTGCGGCGTTTCAATGGGTCAACCCCAAGGCCTGGGTAATGGCGGTGGGGGCCATTACCACCTACACGCCGGCGCAGGGCTATGTGGCCAACGTGATTGTCATTGCCGCCTTGTTCGCCCTGGTCAACCTGCCCAGCGTGGGGGTGTGGGTGATGTTTGGCAGCGCCCTGCGCACACTGTTGCAGAACCCGCGCTGGCTGATGCTGTTCAATGTCCTGATGGCCTTGCTGCTGGTGATTTCACTGTACCCGCTGCTGTTTGTAGAATCGGCGTTTTCCTGACCCTGCGAGTACAGCAAGCCGATGCAGTTGATCCCCTGGTCCCATGAATGCGCCGAAGGCTTCACCCTGCGTGGCTGGCGAACCCCGGCCAGTGGCCGGCCGTTGCTGCACTTTTTGCACGGCAACGGCTTCTGCTGCCTGGCTTATCAGCCTTTGCTGCTGCGGCTGGGCGAGCATTTCGACCTGTGGCTCAGCGATGTCCAGGGCCATGGCGACAGCGACCATGGCGGGGCATTTCGTGGCTGGAACCGTACCGCTGCGCTGGCGGTGGAGGCTTTCGCCGCCGGGCGGGGCGAGTATGGCGACGTACCGCGGTATGCCGTGGGGCACAGCTTCGGGGGCGTGCTCACGGGCTTGATCCTGGCCAGTGAGCCGCAACTGTTCAGCCGTGCCGTGCTGCTTGACCCGGTGTTGTTCAGCCGGCGCATGCTCGGGGTCATGGGCGCGGCCGCATTGCTTGGCCTGCACCGGCGCCACGCGCTCGCACGCAAGGCCGCCAGCCGCCGCAGCCACTGGCCTGATCGAGAGACGGCGCTGGCTTCGCTGCAGGGCCGCGGTATCTTCAAGGGATGGACCGATGCAGCGCTGCACGCCTATGTCGAGCATGCCATTGGTGATTGCGGTGAGGCGGTGGTACTCAAGTGCCGGCCCAGCCGCGAAGTGGAAATATTCAGCTCGTTCCCCCGACGCCTTTGGGCCAGCCTGGCGGCGATCCGCACACCCACTCACGTCTTGTATGGCGAGGATACGTATCCCTTCGTGCCCCATTCGGTCAAGCGCCTGACCGCGCTCAATCCTCAGGTGAGCGGCAGGCAGGTTGCCGGTGGGCACTGCTTCATGCAGGAACATCCCGAGGCTTGTGCCGATGCCGTGCGGGCCTTCCTGCTGCAGCAGGCGGGATAGTTTTCCAGACAGCATCGGGCAGGACGGCGTGGCTAATCTTGGGCTTTGCCCGAGCCTACGCACATGACCAGCCAGACCTTGCTAAAGCCCGCCTATCTGCAAAAGCGCTACGACTACTCCTGCCGGGCGATCGAGTCGCTCAGGCAAGCCATGCACAGCACGTTGGCAGCGCTGGCAGAGCGCTCACCCCTGGCTGTGGTCAGCGTGGGTTCCTACGGTCGATGCGAAGTTTCCCAAGTTTCGGACATCGACTTCTTCATCGTGCATGACAGCAGCTTGCCGGTGGACCGTCTGCACCAGATATTGCGCCAGGTCGACGACATCCTGCGGCCGGTCAGCCATCCGGGGGAGAGCGACGTGGCGAAGTTCGGCCGGGAAGCGTTGGCCCGCTATGCGGACTTGAGCGAGCACATCGGCTGGAAGTGTGAAGACAACACTGCGTTGACCCGGCGAATGTTGATGTTGTTCGAAGGCCGCCCCCTGTATGGGCGCGCGGCCTTTGCCGAGTGGCAGCATGACCTGCTGCGCCGTTATGTTCCTGATGACCATGGCCACGGCCTTGCCAGGTTCCTGCTTAACGACCTGATTCGCTACTACCGGACCCTGATGGCCAACTTCGAGGAGAAAAGGGCCGAAGGCAAGGCTTGGGGGGTACGCAATATCAAATTGCTGTTTTCCCGTAAACTGCTCCTCGCCGGCGGCATCGTAGCCATTGCCGAGGTTCACGGCCTGCCTGCGCCAGCCAAGGTCAACCGCCTTCGACAATTGCTGGCGCTGACGCCGTTGCAGCGCCTGGCAACGCTTGGCGAGGGCAACCCTTATAGCGATGCGCTGTTCGAAGACTACGCCGTGTTTCTCCAATCGATCTCCTCGACGGAAAATCGCCGCTATCTGGACAGACTGAAACCTGACCAGGCAATGGCGGATCCGCTTTATCGGCAGCTGCGGGTCCGCGGCCAAGCCTTTTCGTTGAAACTCGAGCATTGGTTGAGATCGCAATACCCGGGGCATCCGATCCTCCACGCCATATTCTTCTGATTGTCCTTCATATGGAACGATGTATGCCATTTCAGCCAGCTACTGCCTGATTGGCATCGCTGGTAAGGTGATCGCAGCCAAGAGAGGAGCCTTCTCATGAAAAGCATACTGGGTATCCACCGCAGCCCTCACGCCCATTGGGTAGGTGATGGCTTCCCGGTGCGTAGCCTGTTCACCTACGACAACCTGGCCAGCAAGATCAGCCCGTTTCTGTTGCTGGACTACGCCGGCCCTCATCCGTTCACGCCGACCAACGCGCGGCGCGGCGTCGGCCAGCATCCGCACCGCGGCTTCGAGACTGTGACCATCGTCTACCAGGGCGAGCTGGAGCACCGTGACTCCACGGGTGCTGGTGGCTTGATCGGCCCCGGTGATGTGCAGTGGATGACCGCTGCCAACGGCATCATCCATGAGGAGTTCCATTCCCCAGGCTTTGCCCGCAGCGGCGGCATGCTGGAGATGGTCCAGCTGTGGGTCAACCTGCCGGCGCGGGACAAGCGTGCAGCCGCTGGCTACCAGACGCTGCTGGCCAAGGATATCCCGCTGGTCATGCTGGACGGCGAGGGCGGGAGCCTGCGGGTGATCGCGGGTGACTATCGCGGGCACTCGGGGCCGGCGCGCACCTTTACCGCCATGGATGTCTGGGACTTGCGCCTGAATGCCGGTGCCACCCTGCGCCTGCCGGTGGCCGCCGGGCGCAACGCGGCGCTGGTGGTCTTGCGCGGCAACGTGCGGGTCAACCATGAGCGCGAAGCTGGCCCGGCCAGCCTGGTGCTGCTTGACCGGTCGGGTGAAGACGTCGCCATCGAAGCGCTGGAGGGTGCCAGCGTACTGCTGCTCAGCGGTGAGCCGATCGATGAACCGATCGTGGGTTATGGCCCGTTCGTGATGAACAGCCAGGCGGAGATTGCCGAGTCGTTCGACGATTTCCATGCCGGACGGTTCGGGCAGATGCACGACGCCCGGGACACGACGCAACCGTGATTGAACGGCCTGTACCGGCTACGACGCCGGTACAGCTCGTGCATTTGCTGGCATGATGCAGCCATGGCCAAGCTCACTTCCCTGCACACCGTGCGCCGATCGCTGCCCGGCGCCAGCCACCAGACCCTGTGGCTACGCTACCGTGCCCCCTATCATTGGCCTTCGACCCTGGCCTTCCTCGCCGCCCGCTGTATCCCTGGCGTCGAGACCTGTCGGGACGGCACCTACAGCCGCTCGGTGGTGGCTGCGGGGCGGCATGCGGTCGTACACGCCACGCCTTCGGGTAACCAGTACCTGCGCATCCGTCTTGAAGGCGTTCCGGCCCGGGCGCTGCCAGGCCTGGTCGCCAGGCTGCGGCGGGTGTTCGACCTTGATGCCGAGCCTGCGCAGATCAACGCCGGGCTTGCCCACGATCCGCTGATGGCCTGCTTGCTGCAGCAGCGCCCAGGCTTGCGCGTGCCACAAGGTTGGGACGCCGGTGAGCAAGCCATGCGCACGGTGCTGGGCCAGCAGATCAGCGTGGCCGGTGCCATGACCCTGGCCGGGCGCCTGGTGCAACGCCACGGTGAAACCCTGCGCCTGGTCGTGCCAGGGTTGAGCCACGTTTTCCCGACACTGCCGGTATTGGCGGCTGCGCAGTTCGAAAACATGGGGATGCCACGTGCACGCGCAGCGACCCTGGGCACCCTGGCCAGTGCCTTGCTTGCCCAACCCGGGTTGCTGCGGCGTGGGCAGCCGCTTGATGCGCTGCTGCGCGACCTGTGTCGGCTGAAAGGGATTGGCCCGTGGAGCGCGTCCTACCTGGCGCTGCGCCAGGCCGGCGCAGCCGATGCCTTGCCGTTGGGCGATGTGGCCTTGGCCAAGGCGTTGCGCAGGCTTGAAGGCGACCAGGCGAACCTGGCCGAACGGGCCCTGGCCTGGCGACCCTGGCGAGCCTATGCAGCTCAGCATCTATGGGCGTCGTTGGGGCCGGACGGGACCGCTCGTCGTTAAATCCGCCATTGGATCCGAACACTCGGCGCACACCGGCAATCTTCCACTAAGGTGCTAAAGGATTTCCGCATGATCATTGCCGCGGCGTTATGAATGCCTGCCCCGGCATGCGCAATATCAATTGGCACCGTGCCTGACAAAGGTGTACTCCACACAAACAGGCCATCCCACAGAGAGGGTCATACCATGTCGTTGATAGGAGTTTCGATGCTGGAGATGCGGCAGATGATCGAGCAGGCCTGCCTGCCTGATCGCTGTGAAGTCAGCTGCCCGGACGGCGCCAACCTGACCATCCGCCTGGGTCAGGGCCAGAGTCTCGATGAGGGCGTGACCCTGAGCGGTGTCCCGCTGCAAAGCCTTAACAGTTGCCGCGACCTGGTCAATCTGGTAGGGCAGTTGCACGCGCTGCGTGACAGTCACCCCGCACCACTCAAGGCGATTGCCTGAGGGTGCCTTTGCGCTCCGGTCAGCCCAGGCTGGCCGGGCGCACATATTCCGGCATCAGGCCGTTGAACCAGAACAGGATCATCGCCACCAGGATGGTCACCAGCAGCAACAGGCCCACCCCCCACACGCAGGTCGCGAACAGCAAGGCCTGTTCTTTCTTCAGCCGCAGGAACGTCTGCAATCCGCCATACAGCAACACACTGGCATACGCCGACGCCGCCAAGAGCGCGACCACGGCCAGCCAGCGGATCGGCAGCAGGCCGACCACGCCGGCAAAGAACCATGGCGTGGCGCAGTAGGCGGCAAAGCCGATGCATTGGTTGAGGCTGGGCTGGGCATCGAAACCTCGCGACATCCAGCGAATCATCACCCCCATCAGCATGACCCCGACCACCGTGGTGCCGTAGAGCAAGGCGGCCAGCTGCGCGGCACTGCCCATGCTCAGGCGCACCCGCTCCTCGGCCGCCAGGCTCCAGCCGAACGTGGTGGTGCCGACGAACAGGCAAACGGCAGGGATCAATGCCAGGGCCAGCAGACGTGGCAGGTATTGCTGCGGGCGGTCTTCTTCGGCCCGGCGGATGTCCAGCCAAGCGTCGGCGGGGTGGGTGAAGAGCTTGAGCAACGGACTGTTCATGACATTCTCCGGCAGGCGTGGGCTCTTTTGTATGGAGACGCGCCGTGCCCGGCAGGTTCAGCCGGGTTGGCCGCCGTTGATCGGCTTCACTGCAGTTCCAGCAGCAGGTTCAAGCCACCGTCGCCGCACTTGCCCTGGTCGCGGACCACACCGTGGTAGCTGCGCCCATCCCAGACAAACGCCACGCTGTGGGCGCGCTCCACCTTGTCGGGCAATGGCGGGCAGATGTGCAGGCGCAGGCCTGGGCGACCTTGCAGGTTGAGGGCGGCAATCTGGCACTGGCATTCCATGCTCTGCGCGACTGGGCCGAACAGGGTGTCGCGCACGTAATCGAGCTGCAGGGAGGCATTGGGCGCGCGGCAGGGCATTTTCATGGTCGCGCTGCTCCGGTGCAAAGGCGGCTGGCAGAGTACAGGTAGGGCATGGCGGGCTCCCGGCTGAAAATGGCATGGCCTATCTTTTGAAGCTTGCCAGGCCAAGATGTTCAACCTGTTTCATGCGCGTTCATCCAGTTTGCGCCGATGCTGCAGCCCAGGCCCGGTTCAGCGCCCGGCCTTGCGCAGGGTCAGGTTGATGCGCCGTTCACCCAGGCGCGGATGCACGCCCGGCTTGATCGGCAGCACGCCATGGAAACGCAAGCGGTCTGCGCCACCCCAGACCAGCACATCGCCATGGCTCAGGGCGATGCGCCGGGTCTTGTCGGCGCGCTGCAAGCCCCCGAACAGGAACACCGCCGGCAAACCCAGCGACAGTGACACGATTGGCTGGCCGAAGTCCTGCTCATCGCGGTCCTGGTGCAGGCTGAGGCGGGTACCGGGGAGGTAATGATTGACCAGGCAGGCATCCGGCACGAAACCGTCGAAGCCGGCCAAGGCCGCCGCGCGGTTGGCCAGGGCAAGCAATACCGGGGGCAGGGCAGGCCAGGGTTGGCCGCTGAGCGGGTCGCAGTGGCAGTAACGGTAGCCCTGTTCATCGCTGACCCAACCCAGCGTGCCGCAGTTGGTGAGCGCTACGGCCATGCGCAGGCCACCCGGGGTGTACATGTGCCGGAACGGCGCGGCACGCAATACCGGGCGCAGGGCGTCGAGCACAGGCTCGACTTCAGCCAGGGCGAAGCCGGGCAGCAGCACGGTGTGGCTGGCCAGGCGTTGCGCCTGGGTGCCGAACAGGTCGAGGTCGGACTGGATCATTGGCTGGAGTATCGGGCCGGGTAGCAAGCATTGTACTGCGCTTGCCGGGCCTGGCCTATTCATGCACGACGCCACTGCCAGCTACAGGTTACCGTAGACTGATATTCATCATTATTAACAATGGGTTAATGACTATAGTTAATGTTGAACATTATTTTTCCCATGGTTTGTCGACCAACGGCAGGTTGACGAACACGCACAGTTTTGCTGTATTGAAACCGGTTTCATCGCTATCACAACAATCATAAGGAACAGCTCATGACCGACGCGCCTGGCCATCCCCGTGAACGGGTCACCATCAGCGAAGTCGCGCGTGTCGCGGGCGTGTCCAAGGCCACCGTCTCGCGCTATATCGGCGGCGACCGGCAGTTGCTGGCCGAAGCCACGGCCAAGCGCCTGGAGCAGGTCATCGAGCGCCTCGGCTACCGCCCCAACCAAATGGCCCGTGGCTTGAAGCGCGGTCAGACACGGTTGGTCGGCATGCTGGTAGCCGATATTCTCAACCCCTATTCGGTAGCCGTGATGCACGGCGTGGAAACCGCCTGCCGCCAGCACGGCTACAGCCTGGTGGTATGCAACACCAACCGCGACGACGAGCAGGAACGTCACCATCTGGTGGCGCTGCAGTCGTACAACGTCGAAGGGCTGATCGTGAACACCCTCGGCCATCACCCCGGCGAACTGCTCAACCTGCAGCGCGACATCCCCATGGTGCTGGTCGACCGTCAACTGCCCGAGCTGAAGGTCGACCTGGTGGGGCTGGATAATGCCGACGCGGTCGAGCAGGCCCTGGACCACCTGCAAGCACAAGGCTACCGCGATATCCTCGCGGTCACCGAGCCCCTGGATGGCACCAGCTCACGTGTGGAGCGGGTCCAGGCGTTTGCCGCGTCGATCGGCCGTCGCCCTGGCATGCGCCAGCAGGTAGTGGAAATCACCACCGGCTTGAATGGCCAGCTGGCCTCGTTTCTTGCCGGCAGAGGCCATGGTCCGCAGGCCATCTTCACGTTCAACGGCATCGCCACCCTGGCCGTCACCCGGGCCCTACATGACGCCGGCTGCCACCTGTTTGTGGACGTCGGTTTGATTGCCCTGGACGACCTCGACTGGTACCCCTTGGTCGGCAATGGCATCACCGCACTGGCCCAGCCTACCGAGCGTATCGGCGTGGCCGCCTTCGACAGCCTGCTGGCTCGTCTGCGCGGCGACAGTGGGGCGGCCAGGCGCATCGACTTCAAGGCCGACCTGATCATCCGCGGCTCAACCCCCCGACAGTAACCAGCGGCAGGTGACTGCCTGCTGGCGCTAGGAAAAAATGAAACCGGTTTCACAAGGACAACAACAATGCACAAGAACCCCGTTTCCATCAGCCTCTCCAGCTACGGAGCCGATCTGGTAAGGCAGCGTGGCCAGGAGCACTTCCTGGACCTGCTGGTTGCCGCTGGCGCTACCCGTGTGGAACTACGCGAGGAATTGTTCAGCGGCGTGCCGGACACTGCCGCGCTGGCTGCGGCCATTGCCGCGCAGCGCCTGGAGTGCGTGTATTCCACGCCTCTTGAACTGTGGACGGCGCGAGGCCTGCCTGACCCGCAACTGCTGGACAAGCTGGCAACCGCACACGCCCTTGGCGCGGTGGCACTCAAGGTTTCCCTGGGGCATTACCGGGAAGGGTGTGATGTCGCGGCCCTGGCGCGGCTGTTGCCGGGCCCCGGGCCTGTGCTGCTGGTGGAGAATGACCAGACCGTGCAGGGCGGCAGCATCCAGCCGCTGCAGCAGTTTTTCCAGCGCGCCGAAGACCTTGGGCTGAGCCTGGGCATGACCTTCGACATCGGCAATTGGCAGTGGCAGGGCGAGCCTGCCCGACACGCCGCACGCCTGCTCGGCCGCTGGGTGCGTTACGTGCATTGCAAAGCCGTGCAGCGCCTGGCCGATGGCCGCCTGGTTGCCGTACCACCGCAGGCCGCGGACTTGCAGGAATGGGCTGCGCTGCTGGCCGAGTTCACCCCCGGTGTGGTGCGCGCTGTCGAATACCCCTTGGCCAGCGACGACCTGCTGGCGCTGACCCGTACCCAGGTGCGCAACTTGTCGGCGCTGGGGCGGTGTGCCACAGCGCACAAGGAGCCGAGCCATGCGTGAACATGACGTGCTGTGTTTTGGCGAGACCATGGCCATGTTCGTCGCCGAGCAGGCCGGGGACCTGGCCAGTGTCGGCCAGTTCGGCAAGCGCATTGCCGGGGCGGACAGCAACGTGGCCATCGGCCTGGCGCGGCTCGGCTTCAAGGTCCGCTGGCTGAGCCGGGTGGGTGACGATTCGCTTGGCCGTTTCGTGCTCGACAGCCTGCGCCGCGAAGGCCTGGATTGTTCCGGCGTCGAGGTCGATGCCAGCTATCCCACCGGTTTCCAGCTCAAGGCCCGCTGCGACGATGGCAGTGATCCGGCGGTGGAGTACTTCCGTCGTGGCTCGGCGGCCAGCCGACTGTCGCCGGCGCTGATCCGCCCGGGCTGGCTGCAGGCTCGCCACCTGCACGCCACCGGCATCCCGCTGGCCTTGTCGGCAGGTTGTCGGGCGCTGTCCCATGCCCTGGTGGATGGCATGCGCGACGCCGGGCGCAGCATTTCCTTCGATCCCAACCTGCGCCCCTCGCTGTGGCCTGACCAGGGCAGCATGGTGCGCGAAACCAATGCCCTGGCGGCCAAGGCTGACTGGGTGTTGCCCGGCCTGGAGGAGGGCCGCCTGCTGACCGGCCAGCACACGCCGGCAGACATCGCGGCGTTCTACCTCGACCTGGGGGTGACCCGCGTGGTGATAAAGCTGGGCGAGGCGGGTGCCTACTTCCGCAGTGCCGAAGGCGAAGGCCTGGTCGCGCCAGTGCCGGTCAGCCGCGTGGTGGACACCGTCGGTGCCGGCGATGCCTTCGCTGTCGGCGTGCTCAGCGCGCTACTGGAAGGCCGGCCCATGGCCGAGGCGGTGGCGCGTGGCAACTGGTGCGGCAGCCGCGCCGTGCAGTCGCGCGGCGACATGGAAGGGCTGCCGCTGCGCCATGAACTGGAGGCCCACGACCTGCGCAGAAGTGCCTGAACAGCTCATACCTCGAATCACCTGTTGCAACAAAAACAACAAGCTCAGGAGAAACACCCATGCAAAAGCACAACCTGGCCACGCGCCGCTGGTGGTACATCATCCCGATCGTCTTCGTCACCTATAGCCTGGCGTACCTGGACCGTGCCAATTACGGCTTCGCCGCCGCTTCCGGGATGGCCGAAGACCTGCACATCACGCCCGTGCTGTCATCGCTGCTGGGGGCGCTGTTCTTCCTCGGCTACTTCTTCTTCCAGGTACCCGGCGCCATCTATGCCGAGAAGCGCAGCGTGAAGCAGCTGATCTTCGTCTGCCTGATCCTCTGGGGCGGCCTGGCCACGCTCACCGGCATGGTCAGCAACGTGTACATGCTGGTCGGCATCCGCTTCCTGCTCGGGGTGGTGGAGGCGGCGGTGATGCCGGCGATGCTGGTGTACCTGTGCCACTGGTTCACCCGTGCCGAGCGCTCGCGAGCCAATACCTTCCTGATGCTCGGCAACCCGGTGACCATCCTGTGGATGTCGGTGGTATCGGGTTACCTGATCAAGCATTACGACTGGCGCTGGATGTTCATCATCGAAGGCCTGCCTGCGGTGGTCTGGGCGTTCTGCTGGTGGCGCCTGGTAGACGACCGCCCGGCCCAGGTGAGTTGGCTGAGCGAGCAGGAAAAGACCGCCCTGCAGCAGGCGCTGGCCGCCGAGCAGCAAGGTATCAGGCCGGTGAAGAACTACCGCGAGGCGTTCCGCTCGCCACAAGTGATCATTCTCGCGCTGCAGTATTTCTGCTGGAGCATCGGCGTGTACGGCTTCGTGCTGTGGTTGCCGTCGATCCTCAAGCAGGCGGCCAACGTTGATATCGTACAGGCCGGCTGGCTGGCGTCGGTGCCGTACCTGGCGGCGGTACTGGCCATGGTAGGGGTGTCGTGGGCGTCCGACCGCCTGCAGACGCGCAAGCGCTTCGTCTGGCCGCCGTTGCTGATCGCCGCCGTGGCCTTCTATGGCTCGTACGCCCTGGGCAGCCAGCACTTCTGGCTGTCGTACGCGCTGCTGGTGCTGGCCGGCGCCTGCATGTATGCACCCTATGGGCCGTTCTTCGCGATCGTGCCGGAAATCCTCCCGGCCAATGTCGCTGGCGGCGCCATGGCGCTGATCAACAGCATGGGGGCGCTGGGTTCGTTCGGCGGCTCGTGGCTGGTGGGCTACCTCAATGGCGCCACCGGTGGGCCCGGTGCCTCTTACCTGTTCATGTGTGGTGCGCTGCTTGCCGCAGTGGCGCTGACCGCCGCACTGGACACTTCCCAGACGTCCGGCCGAGCCAAGCGCGGCGGTTCGCGTCTGGCCATGAGCCAATAGGAAACCTGCGATGAACAAGCGAATCGTGTTGTACAAACGCCTGCCCGACGACCTGATGGCGCGCCTGCAAGCGCGCGTCGAGGTGACCTGGGTGGATATCAACCAGCCCGACGGCCTGGCCCGCCTGCGCGATGCCTTGCCGGGGGCGCATGGGCTGCTGGGGGCCAGCCTGCGGCTGGACGCAAGCCTGCTCGACCTGGCACCACAACTGGAAGTGGTTGCCAGCGTTTCGGTTGGCGTGGACAACTATGACATTGCCGAGCTCAGCCGGCGCGGGGTGATGCTGACCAACACCCCCGATGTGCTGACCGAGACCACCGCCGACACTGGCTTTGCCTTGATCCTGGCCACTGCCAGGCGGGTTGTGGAACTGGCGAACTGGGTCCGCGCCGGCCACTGGCAGGCGAGCCTGGGCGCGGCGCATTTCGGTAGCGATGTGCATGGCAAGACGCTGGGCATCGTCGGCATGGGGCGCATTGGCGAGGCCCTGGCCCGACGCGCCGCGGCTGGCTTCGGCATGCATGTGCTGTATCACAGCCAGCGGGCCAAGCCCCAGGTGGAGGCGCGTCATGCTGCGCGTCAATGCAGCCTTGATGAGCTGTTGCAGCAGGCAGATTTCGTCTGCCTGACCGTGCCGTTGAGTGCCGCCACCGAAGGCTTGATCGGCGCACGGGAGCTGGCGTTGATGAAGCCCGAGGCGATCCTGGTGAACATTTCCCGCGGGCGGGTAGTGGACGAGGGCGCACTGGTCGAAGCGCTGCGCGCCAGGCGCATACGCGGCGCGGGGCTGGATGTGTTCGTGCAGGAACCGTTACCGCTGGACTCGCCACTGCTGCGGCTCGACAACGTGGTGGCGACCCCGCATATCGGCTCTGCGACCGAGGAAACCCGCCAGGCCATGGCACGTTGCGCGGTGGACAACCTGCTCAGCGCCCTGGCAGGTGAGCGGCCGGCGAATCTGGTCAATGAGCTGCGCAGGGCTTGAGGTTGCGGGCATGCCCGCGAATAGCTGGTGGAGCGGCTTCAGCCGCGATCACCGGCGCAGCCGGTGCCATCCACCGCGTCGCCTGCATCGCGGATAAATCCGCTGCTACGATTCATCGTGCCGGGCCCGCCAGCTGGCCGGCGGCATGCCGAACTGGGCGATGAACCAGCGGGTGAATGAGCTGGGCATGGAATAACCGAGCATGTCGGCAATGCGCCCCAGCGAATAGCCGGGGTTATCCAGGTAACGCATCACCAGGTCGCGGCGCACGCTGTTGATCAGGTCCTTGAAGGTCAACCCGTTTTCCTCGAGACGCCGCTGCAGGGTGCGCACGTTCATGCCCTGCGTCTGTGCCACCTGCTCGATGGTGGCGCGGCCCATGGGCAGCAGCAGGTAGATGGTCTTGCGCAGCTCCAGCTCCAGCGACGCGGTGCTACCCGCCGGCAGACTGTCCAGGTAACGCTGCGCCAGGCGGGCCATGGCTTCGTTGGCCTGGGGGCTGGCGCTGTCGAGGTCGGCGGCGGGGCAGACGATGCCATTGAACTCACTGCCGAACACCAGGGTGCAGCCGAAAATGCGCCGGTGTGTCGCCAGGTCGGCCGGGGCCGCGTGGGTGAAGTTGGCGCTGATCGGGTGCCAATGGGCACCCAGCAGGGCCGCGCACAGACGCATCATCACGCCGATCGCCAGTTCGGTGGCCTGGCGGCTGCAAGGCGCACGCTCGTTGATCACTTCTTCGCGAATGACCACGGTCTTGCCGGCTTCCTCGATATGGATGGCCAGGGCGTCATTGAGCAGGTGTCGGTATTGCACGATCACCTGCAATGCATCGCGCAGGGTGCGCTGGTGGCTGAGCAGCAGGCTGATCTCGCCGAAATCCGACAGCTGCCGCAGTTCGGCCACGCGCAGGCCGAAGCTTTCGCAGCGGCTGGCGCTGGCCGACGCTTCCAGCAAGGCAATGACACTGGCCACCGGGATACGCCGGTTGGGGTCCTCGAGCAACGCGGCGCTAAGGCCGACCTGCGCCAGCAATGCATGCGGGTTCAGGCCCAGGTGGCGGGACACTTCGAGGTAGTTGGTCAAACTGGCGGCACGGACGAGGGCAGGCATTCTTGTTGTTTTCCATGTTGGGGATGCCGACATGCGTTTTTGTGCCTTATAGCCTGCGTGTCATGAATTGAAAAGCAAAGCCCTCGCAGGCCAGGTGTCATCAAATGAAAAGCCCCTGACGCCGAATGTGAAGCACCCCGCCAGCGCGCTGTTTACTGTGAACCTCAAGAGCTGCATCCCGAGACGAGGTTCACCGTGGAAAAACTGCACACCACTGCCACCGTGTTGATTGTCCCTGGCCTGCGCGAGCATGTTGCCGAGCACTGGCAGACCTTGCTCGCCAACCGCCTGGCCAAGGTTCGCAGCGTACCGCCGCTGCAGGTTGACGGCCTGAGTTGCACGGCCCGGGTCGAGGCGATCCAACGTGAGCTGGAACAAATCGAGGGTGAGGTGCTGCTGGTGGCGCACAGCGCCGGGGTACTGATGGTCGCCCACTGGGCGGCGCGCTACCAGCGGCCAGTCAAAGGGGCGTTGCTGGCGGCGCCGCCGGACCTCAGCGCGCCATGGCCGGCCCACTACCCAAGCCCGGCCAGCCTGGCCGAGCATGGCTGGGCGCCGCTGCCGGACGCGCCATTGCCATTCCCGAGCATTGTCGCCGCCAGCAGCAACGACCACTTGGCCAGCTACGCCGCGGCTGGCGACTTGGCCCGTCGTTGGGGTAGCGAACTGGTCAGCCTGGGCGCCGTTGGCCACCTCAACCCGGCTTCCGGCTTCGGTCACTGGCCTCTGGCCGAGGCCCTGGTCCGCCGTCTGGATAACCCGACCCTGCAGTAACGCATGGACGCCCCAGCCATGCCCGCAAGAAGACGGGCGGCGTAAAAACAATAACAATACGTGGAGCCATCGTAATGCCAGTAACCCGCATTCACCGTGCTGTGAAGCCACAGCGCTGCCTGCTCGCCTGCGCCATCAGCCTGCTCTCGCTGCCTGGCGCCCAAGCGTTCGAAGTCGACACCGGTAACGAAAACTGGGCCGTGCGCTTCGACAACACCGTCAAATACAACTACGGCGTGCGCACCGAAAGCGCCGACCAGCGCCTGCTGGGTACGCCCAACAGCAACGACGGTGACTACAAATTCCGCAAGGCCGGCACCAACATCAGCAACCGCGTTGACCTGTTGACCGAGCTGGACGTGGTCTACCAGAACAACAGCGGTTTCCGGGTCAGTACCGCCAGCTGGTACGACAAGGCCTACGCCAACACCGGGTCGAACAGCAACCCGTTCGTCAACGGCAACGGTGACCAGTCCGGCATCAACCCCAGCCTCAATGGCCTGCCGGGTACTGGCGTAGCGCTGGGCAGCCCGCACCTGAGCAACTATGCACAGCGCTACTACAGCGGCCCGTCGGGGGAGGTGCTGGACGCCTTCGTGTTCATCAGCCGAGACGTCGGCGAAGCCTCCCAGGTGAGCGCCAAGCTCGGCCAGCACAACCTGTTCTGGGGGGAAACCCTGCTCAACCCGGTGCACTCGCTGAGCTACGGCCAGTCCGGCCTGGACCTGGCCAAGCTGGCCGCCTCGCCGGGTACCGAAGCCAAGGAACTGTTCGTGCCGCGCAACCAGCTGTCGACCTCGTTCCTGGTCAACTCCGAACTGACCCTGGGCGCCCAGTATTTCTTCGATTGGGACGCTGCACGCCTGCCCGAGGCCGGCACTTACTACGGCGGCTCGGACGTGGTCGGCGAAGGCGCGCAGAGCTTCCTGCTCGGCCACACCGGCACCCCGGGGCTGATCCCGGTGCGCGGCGCGCTGACCAGCATCCGCCGTGGCCACGACCTGAAGCCTGGCAAGAGCGGCGACTGGGGCATCATGGCCAAGTGGTCGCCCGAGTGGCTGGGCGGCACCCTCGGCTTCTACTACCGCAAGACTTCCGAAATCCTGCCGCAGGCGTGGCTCGATGCACGCGACATGACCGTCGCCAACGGCCCCTTCGGCAACCCGCCGGGCAGCCGTCAGGGCGCAGTCGGCAACCTGTACAACTCGTTGCAGGGCACCACGTACCAGTTCGCCTACGCCGACAACATCGACATCTACGGCCTGAGCCTGTCCAAGGATGTGGCCGGCATCAGCGTCGGTAGCGACCTGAATATCCGCCACAACATGCCCCTGGCAAGCATCCCGGCCATCGTCAGCGCGCCTGGCCGCGGCGGCCTGGGGGGCGGCTTCGGCCTGCTGCCGGCCCGCCTGCCCAGCAGTGGGGTGATCTACGACGTGCCCAGCGACGGTGACGGCATGAGCGCCAGCGGTGACACCCTGCACTGGACCTTGAACGGCCTGATGACCCTGGGTGACACGCCGCTGTTCGACTCGGCAACCCTGCTTGGCGAGCTGTTCTACAGCAACCTGCTCAAGCTCGATAGCCACAACGCGGCCTTGTACAAGGGCAAGAGCAGCTACCGCGGCATCGACAAGGCCACCCGCGACAACTGGGGCATCGCCATCAACTTCACCCCCACCTGGTACCAGGTGCTGCCGGGCATGGACCTGAGCATGCCGCTGTCGGTCAACGTCGGCCTGGACGGCGTGTCGCCGGTGCAGGGCGGCGGCGCCGAGAACACCGGCAACTATGCGGTGGGCGTAAGCGCCGCGATCTACAACCAGTACTTCGTCGACCTCAAGTACGTCGACAGCTTCGGTGAGACCAAGGCCTGCAAGGATGGCCAGACCGATGGCAGCACCCCCAACGCCCTCGACGGCGAGCAGGATTACACCTGTTACGGCGGCGGCTATGCCTCCTTCTCCGGCGCAGGTGCCACCACCGAGGACCGTGGCGCCCTGTATCTGACCGTAAAGACCACCTTCTGAGTCCTCTTTCCCAGAGCCTGCACAGGAACACAACCATCATGAACTTCGTACGTACCCTGCTGGCCTCATGCCTGTCCCTGGCCGCGCTGAACGCTGCCCAGGCCGCTGTTTCCAATGACCAGGCCGCGCGCCTGGGCACCAGCCTGACCGCCATTGGCGCGGAGCAGGCCGGCAATGCCGACGGCTCCATCCCGGCCTACCAGGGCGGCCTGCTGACGCCGCCGGCCGGTTTCCAGAACGGTGCCAGCATGCGCCCCGACCCATTCGCCAACGACCGGCCGCTGCTGGTCATCGACGGCAAGAACGCCGAGCAATACAAAACTCAGCTGACTGCTACCACCCTCGAGTTGCTCAAGCGCTACCCCAGCTACCGCGTCGATGTCTACCCGACCCACCGCAGCGTCGCGCTGCCCCAGGCGGTGCTCGACAACACCCGCAAGAACGCCACCAGCGCCAACAGCAAGGAGGGCGGCACCGCCGTGGACAACGTGCTGCCGGGCATCCCGTTCCCGATTCCGCAGAACGGCGCCGAGGCCATGTGGAACTTCCTGCTGCGCTACCAGGGCGTGAGCATGACCGCCAAGTACGACTCGTGGAACGTCGATGCAGCCGGCAAGCCATCACTCTCGACCACCGGCCAGGCCAACATCAGCTACCCGATCTACGAGGACATGGCCAAGCCGATCGGTGCCAAGGACACCTATTACCAGATGAAGCTGGTGTACACCGGGCCCGCACGCCGCGCCGGCGAGGCGATGATGCTGAGGGATGCGGCCAACCCGCTGGTGCAGCCACGCAGTGCCTGGCAGTACCTGCCTGGCCAGCGCCGGGTCAAGCTGGCGCCGAACCTGGCCTATGACACGCCCAACCCGGGCACCTCGGGCTCGGGTACCTACGATGACGTGTTCGTCTTCAACGGTGCACTGGACCGCTACGACTGGACCCTGGTCGGCAAGCAGGAAATGTTCGTGCCCTACAACACCTACCAACTGACCTACAACACCGACGTCAAACAGCTGATCACCCCCAGCCACCTGGCGCCGCAGTTCGTGCGCTGGGAGAAGCACCGGGTATGGGTGGTGGAAGGCAAGCTCAAGGACGGCGCACGCCACATCTACCACAAGCGCCGCTTCTACCTTGACGAAGACAGCTGGATCGCCCTCGCTTCGGACCAGTACGACGCCCGTGGCCAGCTGTACCGCGGTTCGTTCGCCTTCCTCACCCAGAGCTACGACAAGCAGACCCCGGATGCCACGCCGTTCATGATCTACGACCTGATCGGCGGCACCTACAACCTCAACGGTGTGGTGGGGGCCTATGGCGGCATCCGCTATATCGACCCACTGTCGAAAACCCAGTGGTCACCTGAATCGCTGGCCGGCAACGGTATTCGCTGAACCTACCGAGCAGAGGTGGCAATGTCTGTGTTCAAACGATGCAGCGTGGTGTTACTGGCCCTGGCCACGCTGCAGGGCGCGGTGCAGGCGGCGCCCTTCACCGATGTGCTGGACCTGCCGGCCATGCCCACCGCGCTGGCTGCCAGCAGCGCCTTGCGCGATGTGGCCCTGGCCGGGCAGCGCCTGGTCGCGGTGGGCCCGCGCGGGCACATCGTCTATTCCGATGACCACGGCGCGCACTGGCAGCAGGCCCAGGTGCCGGTCAGCGCCGACCTGAACGCCGTGAGCTTCGTCAACGCCGAACTGGGCTGGGCGGTCGGCCACGACGGTGTGGTGCTGCACAGCCGCGATGGCGGTGTGCACTGGCACCAACAGCTGGATCGCCGGACGCTGGCCGAGCGGCTGCCGGAAATGGGCAGCGACAACGTCTTGCTCGATGTGTGGTTCAGTGATGCCGGCAACGGCTATGCGGTGGGCCTGTTCAACCTGCTGCTGCACACCACGGATGGCGGCGAGCACTGGCAACCCTGGCTGGAACACAGCGACAACCCGCAAGGCCTGCACCTGACCAACCTGGCCGCCGTCGGTGATGAACTGTACATCACCGGCGAGCAAGGCCTGCTGCTCAAGCGCGACGGTGAGCGCTTCATTCGTGTCGCAACACCTTATACCGGCACGTTGTTCGGCGCGGTGGGCAAGCCCGGCTGGCTGCTGGTGTATGGCCTGCGTGGGCACGCCTACCGCAGCACCGACGGCGGCCAGCAATGGCAGCCGGTAAACACCGGCATCCACACCAGCCTGACCGCCGCCGGCATCGACCGTGACGGGCAGCTGTGGCTGGCCAGCCAGGCCGGCGACCTGTTGCTCAGCCGGGATGAGGGCGCCCGTTTCAGCCCGCTGGCGCAAAGTGCGCGCGGTCCGGTGACTGCGCTTGCCACCGATGCCGGCCACGGCCTGGTGCTGGTCGGCGAACGCGGCGTGCGCACCCAGGCCGGTATTCCCACGCTGCACCCATAACAAGAGAAGACCCTGATGGCCGCTATCCGCCAAGACACCCTGCCGGTAATCCGCGATCTCGATGCGTTCGACCCACGCTCGGGCAACGCGCTGGAGCGCCTGGTGTTCAACCATCGCCTGTCGTTCGTGCTGGCCATGCTGTTGGTCACGCTGGTGCTGGGCTACATGGCCCTGACCCGCCTGGAGCTGCGCCCCAGCTTCGACAAGATGCTGCCGCAGAGCCACCCCTATATCCACAACTACCTGGAAAACCGCTCATCGCTGCGTGGCCTGGGTAACGCGGTGCGGGTAGTGGTGGAGAATACCCAGGGCGACATCTTCGACCCCGGCTACTTGCAGACCCTGCGGCACATAAACGACGAGCTGTTCCTCAGCCAGGGCGTGGACCGGGCCTGGGTGAAATCGCTGTGGAGCCCGGCGGTGCGCTGGACCGAGGTAACCGAAGAGGGCTTCCAGGGCGGCCCGGTGATGCCAGACGGCTACCAGGGGGCGGCAGTTGATATGGAACAACTGCGGCAGAATATCGAGCGCGCCAACATCGTCGGTAGCCTGGTGGCGCGTGACTTCAAGTCGAGCATGCTGATCGTGCCATTGCTCGACCAGGACTCGGCCACCGGCAAAGGCCTCGACTACCACGCCTTCTCGCAAAAGCTCGAACAGTTGCGCAGCCAATACCAGGCCAGCGGCCAGTACCGTATCCATGTGATCGGCTTCGCCAAGCTGATGGGCGACCTGATCGACGGGCTGATCCAGATGATGGCGTTCTTCGCCCTGGCGCTGCTGACCAGCCTGGTGATCATCTACTGCTACACCCGCTGCGTGCGCAGTACCCTGTTGGTGGTGCTGTGTTCGCTGACAGCAGTGGTGTGGCAGTTGGGCATCGTCGCCTGGTTGGGCTACGCCATCGACCCATACTCGATCCTGGTGCCGTTCCTGATCTTCGCCATCGGCGTGTCCCACGCTGCGCAGAAGATGAACGGCATCCTCCAGGACATCGGCCGAGGCACCCATCGCCAGGTGGCTGCGCGCTATACCTTCCGCCGCCTGTTCGTGGCCGGGGTGACCGCCTTGCTGGCCGATGCGGTGGGCTTTGCCGTGCTGATGCTGATCGACATCCCGGTGATCCAGGACCTGGCCATCACCGCCAGCATTGGTGTGGCGGTGCTGATCTTCACTTCGTTGTTGTTGATGCCGGTGGCGCTGTCGTATGTCGGTGTAGGCCGCAAGGCAGCCGAGCGAGCGCTGTCCATCGACGCCCGCGCCGCCCAGCATCGTGGCTTTGGTCGGCTGTGGGACCTGCTCGACCGTTTCACCGAACGCAAATGGGCCAGCGCCGCTTTGCTGGCCGCCCTGGTGCTGGCGGTACTCGGCATCTGGGGCAGCCTGCAACTGCAGATCGGTGACCTGGACAGTGGCGCACCCGAGCTGCGCGCGGACTCGCGCTACAACCTCGACAACGCCTACATCACCCAGCATTACGCGCTGTCCAGCGACACCTTCGCGGTGATGGTCAAGACCGCCCCGGAAGGCTGCCTGCAATACCAGACGCTGGTCCTGGCCGACCGCCTGGCCTGGGAGCTGCAGCAATTGCCAGGCGTGCAGACCACCGTGTCGCTGGCCAACGCCGTGCGCCAGATCACCGCCGGTACCTACGAAGGCAACCCGCGCCTGAACAGCCTGCAGCACAACCAGGACGTACTCAACTATGCCGCCCAGCAGGCCTCGGTCAATGCCCCGGAGCTGTTCAACAACGACTGCTCGTTGATGCCGGTCATTGCCTACCTGAAGGACCACCGTGCCGACACCCTGGCCCAGGTGGCTGCCGTGGCCGAGCGCTTTGCCCAGGCCAACAGCAGCGCCGAACAGCAGTTCCTGCTGGCCGCTGGCAGTGCCGGTATCGAAGCCGCCACCAATATCGTGGTGCGCGAGGCCAACCACCGCATGCTGTGGCTGGTGTACCTGGCGGTCACGCTGTTCTGCCTGTTCACCTTCCGCAGCTGGCGCGCCACCTTGGTGGCGATCCTGCCGCTGATGCTCACTTCGGTGCTGTGCGAGGCGCTGATGGTGGCCATGGGCATCGGCGTCAAGGTCGCCACGTTGCCGGTAATCGCCCTTGGCGTGGGCATTGGCGTCGATTACGCGCTGTACCTGCTAAGTGTGCAGTTGCACTACCAGCGCGCCGGGCTGAGCCTGGCCCAGGCCTATCAGCAGGCCGTGGCCTTCACCGGCCGGGTGGTGGGGCTGGTCGGCATCACCCTGGCGGCCGGGGTGGTCGGCTGGGCCTGGTCGCCAATCAAGTTCCAGGCCGACATGGGCCTGCTGCTGACCTTCATGTTCCTGTGGAACATGCTCGGCGCGTTGGTGCTGATCCCCGCGCTATCGCACTTCCTCTTGCGTGGCCAGGCCGCTGCGGTGCCTGCCGAGGCCCAGGCCACGCCGCTTCCGCAAACCCAAGCAACCGAGTGCTCGCCTCATGTCTGATTACCTTCCGCCACTGCGCGACATGGATTTCCTATTCAACGAAGTGTTCGATATCCCGGCCTGGTGGGCGCTGACCCCCGCCCTGGCCGAGCAGGTCGATGGCGACACGGCACGCGCCGTGCTGCAACAGGCCGGCCGCCTGATCGCCGAGGTGGTGGCGCCGCTCAATCGCCCAGGCGACGAGCAAGGTTGCCGCTGGGAGGCCGGCCAGGTGCGGACTCCCGATGGCTTCGCCGACGCTTACCGGGCATTCGCCGCCGATGGCTGGGTCGGCGTAGCGGGCGCTCCTGAGTATGGCGGCATGGGCATGCCCAAGGTGATCGGTGCGCAGCTCGAAGAAATGCTCAATGCCGCCAACCTGTCGTTCGGCCTGTACCCGATGCTGACGGCCGGGGCCTGCCTGTCGCTGCTCAACCATGCCAGCGAGCCGTTGAAGGCGCTGTACCTGCCGCCCATGTACCAAGGGCGCTGGACGGGATCGATGTGCCTCACCGAGCCGCATGCCGGTACTGACCTTGGCCTGATCCGCAGCCGTGCCGAGCCAAGCGCCGATGGCCGCTACCGCATAACCGGGACCAAGATCTTCATCACTGGTGGTGACCAGGACCTGACCGAGAACATCATCCACCTGGTGCTGGCGCGGTTGCCGGATGCGCCCGCCGGGCCGAAGGGCATCTCGCTGTTCCTGGTGCCCAAGGTGCTGGTCGATGCCGACGGTGCGCTGGGCGCGGCCAATACGCTGAGTTGCGGTTCGATCGAGCACAAGATGGGCATCAAGGCTTCGGCCACCTGTGTGATGAACTTCGACGGCGCCATCGGCTACCTGGTCGGCGAGCCGAACAAGGGCCTCAATGCCATGTTCACCATGATGAACTACGAGCGTCTGGGCGTGGGTATCCAGGGCCTGGCCCTGGGCGAACGGTCCTACCAGGGCGCCATCGCCTACGCCCGCGACCGCCTGCAAGGCCGCGCGCCGACGGGCGCCGAAGCGCCGGGGCAAAGTGCCGACCCGATCGTCGTCCACCCGGACGTGCGGCGCATGCTGCTGACCATGAAAGCGCTGAACGAAGGCGGGCGGGCGTTTTCCACGTATGTGGCGCTGCAACTGGACCTGGCCAAGTACAGCGAAGACCCTGCCGCGCGTGCCGGTGCCGAGGCCAGGGTGGCATTGCTCACTCCGGTGGCCAAGGCGTTCCTCACCGACATGGCGCTGGAGACCACCGTGCACGGCCAGCAGGTGCTGGGCGGCCATGGCTATATCCGTGAATGGGGCCAGGAGCAATTGATCCGCGACTGTCGCATTACCCAGATCTACGAAGGCACCAACGGCATCCAGGCGCTCGACCTGGTGGGGCGCAAGCTGCTGGCCGATGGCGGCCAGGCCTATCGCAGTGTGTCCGCCGAAATCGGCGCGTTCGCCGAGGCGTTGCCGGCAGCCTGTGCCGAGTTCGGCGCGCCGCTGCTGGCTGCGCTGCGCAACCTCGACGAGCTGACCGCCTGGTTGCTCGACCGCGCCCAGGCCAACCCGCGCGAGCTGGGTGCGGCGGCGGTGGAGTACCTGCACGTATTTGGCTACACCTTCTACGCCTACCTGTGGGCACGCATGGCAGTGGTATGCCAGGGCCACCCGGCCCCCGAGCCGTTGCACCAGGGCAAGCTGGGCACCGCACGCTTCTACTTTGCACGGCTGCTGCCGCGCATCCATTCGCTGAGCGCCAGTGTCAGGGCCGGTAGCGACAGCCTGTACCTGCTCGAGGCCGGCCAGCTATGAACAGCATCAGCACGGCCACCACCCGTATCATGCCTGCGGCCGAGCAGGCCTATGCCTACCCACTGCTGGTCAAGCGCCTGCTGCTGTCGGGCGTGCGCTACCAGCCCAACCAGGAAATCGTCTACGCCGACAAGCTGCGCTACAGCTACACCACGTTGCTCGAACGCATCCGGCGGCTGGCCAATGTGCTGACCGCTGCCGGGGTGAAGCCAGGCGACACCGTGGCCTTGCTCGACTGGGACAGCCACCGTGCGCTGGAATGCTTCTTTGCCGTGCCGATGCTGGGCGCGGTATTGCATACGGTGAACGTACGGCTGTCCAGCGAGCAAGTGCGCTACACCATGAACCATGCCGAGGACCGCCTGGTACTGGTGCACGACGACTTCCTGCCGTTGATGGCGCAGTTACGCGATGACCTGCCGACGGTCCGGGGCTTCATCCGCCTCAGCGACGGTGACCCCGAACCGCAGGGCGTACCGCTGCTGGGCGAGTATGAAGAATTGTTGGCGGCTGCCGAGGCGCAGTTCGAGTTCGCCGATTTCGACGAGCATTCGCTGGCCACGCTGTTCTATACCAGCGGCACGACCGGCAACCCCAAGGGGGTGTATTTCAGCCACCGGCAACTGGTGCTACATACCCTGGTCGAGCAGGGCACCCTGGCGGCCTGCGGCGAGCAGCCGCTGCTGCGTAGCGGCGATGTGTACATGCCCATCACGCCGATGTTCCACGTGCATGCCTGGGGTGTACCCTACGTGGCCACGGCGCTGGGGATCAAGCAGGTCTACCCTGGGCGTTACCAGCCCAACCGGCTGGTGCGCCTGTATCGCGACGAGGGCGTGACGTTTTCTCACTGCGTGCCCACGGTACTGCAGATGATGCTCGACAGCGACGAAGGGCGACGGTCCGACCTGAGCGGCTGGAAGATGCTGCTGGGCGGCAGCGCCCTGACCTTGGGCCTGGCGCAGCGCGCCAGCGCGCGGGGCATCAGCGTGCACTGTGGCTACGGCATGTCGGAAAGCTGCCCGCTGCTGAGCATCACCCACCTCAGTGCCGAGTTGCTGGCACTGCCCATGGCGCAACAGCTGCCGCTGCGTATCGACGCCGGCGTGCCGATTGCCCTGGTCGACCTGCGTATTGTCGACAGCGAGGGCAGGGAAGTGCCGCACGATGGCCAAAGCCTGGGTGAAATCGTGGTACGCGCGCCCTGGCTGACCCAGGGCTACCTCCACGAGCCGCAGCAGGGCGCCGCCTTGTGGCTGGGCGGCTGGATGCACACCGGTGACCTGGCCTGCATCGACGCGGCAGGGGTGGTACGTATTCGCGACCGGATCAAGGATGTGATCAAGACCGGCGGTGAATGGGTCAGTTCGGTGGCGCTGGAAAACCTCATCAGCCAGCACCCGTCTGTTGCTTCGGTGGCGGTGATCGGCATCCCTGACCCGCAGTGGGGCGAGCAACCGCTGGCATTGGTGGTGTGTCGTGACGGCATGCAGTTTGACCAGCCGACACTGGCTGGGCACTTGCAGCCGTTTGTCGACCAGGGGCAGCTCAACAAATGGGCAATACCCCGGCAGTTGCGTTGTGTGCTGGAGATCCCCAAAACCAGCGTCGGCAAGATCGACAAGAAGCGCATCCGCCAGGGGCTCAGCTGAGTGACGGCAGGCCTCGACCCTGTCGCTGGCATGCTGGCATGCTGGCGACAGGCTCAGGCAGCGGGCCTGAGGCCCGATCAGGCGGCCGCCATGCGGTTGACCGACGTTCAGTGGTCGGGTAAAAGGGGCCGCAGCTTGCGTTGTGTGGTTGCACTGTCCATTCCAGAGATGCCATTGATCAGTACATTTTCATCGCAGCCCGGCGTTGAATCCGGGGCGTTCTGCAGCTTCGAGGCGTGTCGCAATACCCAGCAGGGCCCTGTCGTGATTCTGGCCTCGGGTGCTTCCGCCAGGCACTTCCCGCTGGCCGAGTTCGCCCACCTGCCGATCATCGCCATGAACGGCTCGGTGGCCATGACCGCCGAGCACGCTATCAGGCCGTTCTTCTACCTGTGCACGGACAAGAGTTTTCGCCAGCAGCAGCCGGCCTTGTTCGCCACTGCCCTGCGCGACAGCGAACGCCTGGCACTGTGGCCGGAGCAATATGCCGGTGCCGAGGTGCCAGCCAGCACCGCGTGCTATGCCTTGCACAAGGCTGACGCACCGGGGCTGCTGGGCGGTTTGCGCGGCCATGGTGACAGCTACGTGTGCAGCCGCGCACTGTGGAGCAAGCGTGCCCGCTCGATTGCCTTCAGCAAGGACCTGGCCCAGGGCTTCTACGATGCCCGCACGGTGGCCTACGTCGCCTTGCAACTGGCCTATCACCTGGGCTTCGACAAGGTGCTGCTGGTCGGGGTGGACCTCGACCAGACCGCTGGCCGCTTCTATGAGAGCGGCCAGGGCCAGCGTTCGCCCTGCGGGCTGGACCAGCACTGGGACAGCCGCATCCTGCCGTCGCTGACGTTGATGGCCAGGGAGGTGGTCAACGAACACTTCCAGGTCTACAACCTGTCGGCAACTTCGCGCATTCCAGCCGAGCTGATCCCCAAGGTCGATCTCCGCCAGGCACGGCGCATTGCCGGCTGCGCGATTGCCTGAGCAAGAAAGCGGATGCAGGCAAGGCTGTGGATGCGTACAGTGAGCTGATCGCACCCTGGCAGGAGCCCGTCATGTCCAGCGCCTTCACCTTCATGCAATCTCCCGTCGGCACCTTGACCCTGGTGGCCCGTGGCGAGTGCCTGGCAGCCGTACTGTGGGAGGCGGAGCGGGAAAACCGTGTGCGTCTCGGCGCCTTGCACCGCGACGACCAGTGCCCGGTATTGCTGGAAACCGCCCGCCAGCTCGGTGAATACTTTGCCGGCAAGCGCCAGCGTTTCGACCTGGCGCTGGATTTTGCCGGCACCGAATTCCAGCGCCAGGTATGGGCCGCGCTGCTGGCGATACCCTTTGGTGAAACGCGCAGCTACAGCGACATTGCCCGGCACATCGGCAACCCTGCCGCGGTGCGTGCGGTCGGTGCTGCCAATGGCCGCAACCCGATCTCGATCATCGCCCCATGCCACCGCGTGATCGGCGCCTCGGGCAGCCTGACCGGGTTTGCCGGCGGCCTGGCGGCCAAGCAGTACCTGTTGGGGCTGGAGGGGCGGCAAAGCCTGGCGCTGGACCTGTAGCGGTTTAGAACCAGCTGGCGACCAGGCAGGCCAACACCGCCAGCAGCGAACCGGCCATCATGGTGTAGCGCCGCTGGGCCCGACGTGCATGGGACCTGACGGCGCGCAGGTATTCGCCAGGTGGCGGCGCATCGGGGCGCTGGCGCAAGCCCTCGGCAATATCGGCCAACTGTCCCTGGATCAGCAGGCCGGTCAGGTAATAGGTGCAGGCATAGCTCAGCACAGCCAGAAACACATAGCTCATGGCGAGTGCCGGCTCAGGGGTACAGCCATGGCACTGGTGGTGCTGGTGTCCAGCACTATCAACCCTTCGTTACGATTATCCAGGTTGGCCAGCAGGCGCCCTTGGCTGTCCCAGGCCGCCGAACCACCCGCGCCGATGAATGTGTCGGCCGGCCCTACGCAGTTGGCCAGCAACACCGGCATAGCCAGTTGCCGAGCCAGTTTGGGGTAGTGTGCGTAGCCCTCGCGAATGCCTTTGGCGGTTTTCGCCACGCTGACCAGGTAAAGGTCGGCACCTTGCTCCCGCGCGCTGGCCGCATGGGCCATGAACATCGATTCGTAACAGATTGCTGGCGCTATCCGGTGTGCCCCCAGTTGCAGCAGCAAGGCCTGGTCGCCCGGGGTGAACCAGGGCAGTTCATCGTCATGCAGCCGCTGCTTGGCATAAGCCTGGCGCGGTACACCGGGGCTGAAGATCGGCATGCCGATGCGGATACCCTCGGCTGCCCGCAGCGGCAAGCCCACGGCTACGCTGATGCCAAGCCGGTCACAGGCGGCCTGCAGCGGGTCGAGTTGCGCAGCATTGACGGCCAACGCGGTCTGTTGCGCAAGGGTTGGCTCATAGCCGCTCAGCGATAGTTCAGGGAACACTACCAGTTGCGCGCCAAGGGCGGCAGCCTGGTCGATGCAGGCCAAGTGGCGTTCGAGGTTGGCTGGCACATCGCCCTTGAGCGATGCCAGTTGTACGGCGCACAGCTTCATCAAACACCCTCCCTGGTCCAGGCCGAAACGCTGAGGATACGCTGCTCGGCAAGGTGCGATCCAGTGAAGGGTTTGTCAAGTAAGCAGGGGGCGTGGCGAAGCGGGCAAATCTGCCGCCTAGCCGGGCCGTTGGGCGATTGAAGCGCACTTCAACTGCGCGGCCGGGGCGGCTTGTGCCATGCTGTGGCTTAACAGGGCCATGCCCATGGCCCTTCAGGGCGGTACGCAGGTGTTGGTGCCAGCAGTGGCTCGGGCGTGCCGCAGCAACAGAGGACGAGTGTAATGGAACGCTTTCGGCGGGTGGCTGCCAATACCCGCGGGCGGGACCTGGCGGTGGGCGATATCCACGGTCACTTCCAGCGCCTGCAGGCATGCCTTGAGGCGGTCGGGTTCGACCCGGCGGTGGACCGCCTGTTCAGTGTCGGTGACCTGGTCGACCGCGGGCCGCACAGCGAGGCAGTGCTGGACTGGCTGGCGCAGCCCTGGCTGCATGCGGTGCAGGGTAACCACGAAGCCTTGGCGATCACCCGCCTGCGCGGTGGGCGGCTCGACCTGGACATGTATCGCGCGGCCGGCGGCGGCTGGTTTCTCGACCTGCCGCCGGGGGAGCAGTTGCGTTTCGTCGAACGCTTCGAGCAACTGCCGATCGCCCTGGAGGTGGAAACCGCCAACGGCCCGGTTGGCCTGCTGCATGCCGACAGTCCGTTTGCCGACTGGGAGCTGTTGCGTACCTGGCTGGAGCTGGATGACGACCCCGAGGTGCTGGAGGTGTGCCAGTGGTCGCGGCGGCGCTTGAAGGAAGGCGACACCCGGCCGGTGAAGGGCTTGCGGGCCTTGCTGGTCGGCCACACGCCGGTATTGCAGGCGAAACAGCTGGGGAATGTCTGGCACCTGGATACCGGGGGTTGGGCCAGCGGCCATTTCAGCCTCATGGACCTGGCCACGCTGCAGCTGCTCAGCGCTGCGCCAGGTGCAGCAACAGCGCCATGGCCAACACCACCAGCATGACCCCCGAGGCCCGTTCCAGCCACGGCAGGCTGCGGGCGAAACGGCGCAACACCAAGGGGTTGCCGATGGCCACGGCCACCAGCAGGTCCCACAGCAGCACGATGCTGAACATCCACACGGCGCAGGCTGCTTTCCAGCCGGCACTGGCGCTGCTGAACATGCTGGCCAGGCTGGCATAGAACAACCCGTTCTTGGGGTTGAGCACGCCCGACAGAAAACCCGTGCCCAGGCTGCGCCACCAGCCTGCCACGGCCTGGTTACCGGCCACGCTGCCCAGGCTGGATTGCCCGGCGTGGCGCAGGAACAGCACGCCGAGGTACAACAGGTAGCCGGCACCGGCCAGTTGCAGGGTGCTGAACAGCAGGCTGCCTTGCTGGAGCACCGACAGGCCGGTGAAGGCCACGACGATGAACATGCCATTGGCCAGGGCAATACCCAGGCAGGCACCGCTGGCAACCCGCCAGCCACTGTTGATCGAGGTGCGCGCGACCAGGAAGAAGTCCGGGCCGGGGGAAAGCAGGGCGAGGAAGTGGGCGAGGGCGACGATCAGGAACGCTTGCATGGGTAGGCTGCTCTGGCGGAAAAGCCGAACTCTGCCCTGCGACAGCCACCGCGTATTGAACAATATTGCAAACCCCCGGTCAGCAGCGGCCGTCGGTATCGATGTTCAGCCGCCTCGATATTGCCCGGGGGTCACTCCCACATGGGCCTTGAACACCCGCTGGAAATGGCTCTGGTCGGCAAAGCCCAGCCGGTAGGCGACCTCTGCCAGCGCCCGCCCTTCACCCAGCAGCGCCCGGCCACGGTTGACCCGTGCATTGACCAGGTAGGCATGCGGGGTAAAGCCGGTGGCCGCGCGAAAGGCGCGGATCAACTGGTATCGGCCAACCCCGGCTTCTCGGGCCAGTGCATCGAGATTCAACTGTGCCGGGTCAAGGCCCTCTATAGCTGCGATCAACCCGCTCAAAGCATTCGCCCCCAGGGCGGGTGCCGGTGCCAGCGGTGGATGCGCGGTAAAATCCAGGTCACCCAGGAAGGCAACCAGGGCGGCATCCTTTTCGCCACTGCTGGCGCTGGAAAACAGTAACCGGTTCAGCTCGCAGAACTGTCGGTATACCTCAGGGTCGCGACAGATGCGTGCCGGTTCACCGGGGCCTTCACCGGGTCCTTCACCGGTCAGCGCCGACTCCTGGCGCAAACGGGCCAGCCAGTCGGCCGCTACATGCAGCATCTGGTAGCTCCAGGCTTGCCCGGGCTCGGGGTTGCAGGCATGCACGCGGCGGGCCGGGACCATGACCAGCGTGCCGGGGATGAGGCGTTCCTGCCCGTTACCGGCGCCGGTAAAGTGACTGACGCCCGCATCCACCGCGCCGATGGAAAACGTCGGGTGGCTGTGGGCCTTGTAGCAGGCCCGGCTATGGCAGGCGCGGCGGCTTTCGACATGCGGCAGGGCCGGGTCGCGCCACAGCGTGGCATGGGAACGGGGCATCATGGCAATCCTCGGTATGGCCGGCAGCTTATCAGGCGCGGCGCACCCATACAGTTTTTTCCGCTGGCTGTAACTTGACCGCCAGGCCCGTATCCGCCGCAATAGAGGCCTGTTCGCCAGAGGAAAGACAATGGACCTTTCAAGCCTGCTGCTGTTCATCCCCGCCTGCTTTGCCTTGAACATGGCACCGGGGCCGAACAACCTGCTGTCGCTGCACAATGCCAGCCGCTACGGCCTGCGCACGGCGTGCGTGGCCGGTGGCGGGCGCATCGTCGCCTTCAGCGGCATGATCGCCCTGGCTGCCATGGGCCTGGCCGTGGTGCTGCATACCAGCGAGTACCTGTTCCTGGCCATCAAGGTGCTCGGGGCAGGGTACCTGTTCTACATCGCCTGGCAGCTGTGGCGGGCACCGGTGGGCGAAGCGCTGGCGGCCGCTGATCACCCGCGCGGCACCTGGCGCCTGGCGCGCCAGGAGTTCTGGGTGGCGGCCGGCAACCCCAAGGCGATTCTGATCTTCACCGCCTTCCTGCCGCAGTTCGTCTCGGTCGGCAGTGCCACGCCGGTGAGCGAGCAGTTCCTCTGGCTGGGGGTAATGTTCCTGCTGCTGGAGTGGGCCGCCATCGCCATCTACGCCGGCCTCGGCGCCTACCTGCAGCGCTGGTTCAGCCAGCCCGGCCCACGCCGGCTGTTCAACCGGGTCAGCGCCTCCCTGCTGGGCTGCGCCGGCCTCGGCCTGCTGGCTGCGCGCCGCTAGGCGGCTATCAGTCGCGATAGAAGGTTTGCACCAGGTGATAGCCGAACTTGCTCTTGATCGGCCCGTGGACCACGCGCAGGGGCTTCTTGAAAATCACCTGGTCGATGGCGCCGACCATCTGCCCTGGGCGGATCTCGCCCAGGTCACCGCCGCGCTTGCCTGAGGGGCAGGTCGAGAATTTTTTTGCCAGGACGTCGAAAGCCTCGCCATTGGCGATGCGCTGCTTGAGCTTTTCGGCTTCGTCAGCGGTCTTGACCAGGATGTGGCGGGCTTGGGCTTTCATGGCAGTACAGTACCTGTGCTTCGCGGGTGCAAAAGGCGCACATTATGCCCGACTTACCCCGCTTGAAGCCATTACGCATGCCCTGTAGGAGCGGCCTTGCGTCGCGATGGGCTGCGCAGCGGCCTCAGGTTTTCAGCTCCGCAGCACAGATTGCCGGGTCTGGTTCGCTGCCCATCGCGACGCAAGGCCGCTCCTGCAATTGCCAGCGATCAACGTCAGCTCTGCAATTCCTTGCGTCCACGAAACTGCTCCAGTGCCTCCGGGTTGGCCAGGGCGTCGGTATTCTTCACCGGTAGGCCATGCACCACATTGCGCACCGCCAGTTCCACCACCTTGCCGCTGATGGTCCGCGGGATGTCATCGACCTGGGCGATCACCGCCGGCACATGGCGCGGCGTGGTGTACTGACGGATCACCTGGCGGATCTGCTGGCGCAGGGCATCGTCCAGCTGCAGGCCGTCACGCAGGCGCACGAACAGCACCACCCGCACATCGCCGTTCCAGTCCTGGCCGATGGCCACGCTTTCCAGTACCTGCTCGACCTTTTCCACCTGGCGGTAGATCTCCGCCGTGCCAATGCGCACGCCACCGGGGTTGAGCACGGCATCGGAGCGGCCATGGATCACCAACCCACCGTCGGCGCGCTGTTCGGCGTAGTCGCCCTGGGCCCACACCCCGGGGAACTGGCTGAAATAGGCGTCGTGATAACGGCTGCCGTCCGGGTCATGCCAGAAGCCCAACGGCATTGACGGGAAATGGTGCGTGCACACCAGTTCGCCTTTTTCGCCCAGCACCGGCTGACCGTGCTCGTTCCACACTTCCACTGCCATGCCCAGGCCTTTGCACTGGATTTCGCCACGGCGCACCGGCAGGGTCGGGTTGCCCAGCACGAAGCAGGAGACAATGTCGGTGCCGCCGGACATGGACGCCAGGCACAGGTCGGCCTTGACCTTGCGGTACACGTAATCGTAGCTGTGTGGCGACAACGGCGAGCCAGTCGACAGCAACAGCCGCAAGCTGGTCAGGCGGTGGCTCGTCGCCGGCTCCAGGCCAGCCTGCTCCAGCGCCGCCAGGTACTTGGCACTGGTACCGAAGGCGTGGATGCCCTCGGCGTCGATCAGGTCGAGCAGGCGTTCGGGGCCGGGGTGAAACGGCGAGCCGTCATACAGCACCAGCGTTGCACCCACGGCCAGGCCGCTGGCCAGCCAGTTCCACATCATCCAGCCGCAGGTGGTGTAGTAGAACAGCACATCATCGGCCTTCAGGTCGTTGTGCAGGCCATGTTCCTTGAGGTGTTGCAACAACACTCCGCCCGCGCGGTGGACGATGCACTTGGGGGCGCCGGTGGTACCGCTGGAATACAGGATGTACAGCGGATGATCGAAGGGCAGCGGGGTGAAGCAGGGTTCGCCACCGGGCTGGAAGTACTCGTCCCACAGGCTGACATTGGCGGCCCGGAACGCGTCGGCGCGCGTACCGCTGCGGGTATGGGGGACCACGATCAGCTGTTGCAGCCCGGGCAGCTGCGCGCACACCTGGTTGACCTTGTCTACCTGGTCGATGTCCTTGCCGGCGTACTGGTAACCGGCACAGGCGATCAGCAGCCTGGGCTCGATCTGGCCGAAGCGATCGATGATGCCGTGTACACCGAACTCGGGCGACGAACTGGACCAGACGGCGCCGAGGCCAGTGCAGGCCAGCATGGCGACCAGGGTTTGCCAGGTATTGGGCATGATCGCGGCGACCCGGTCGCCGGGGCCGATGCCGGCCGCCTTGAAGGCTTGTTGCAAGCCGCCCACCTGGGCGGCCAGCTGGGCATGGGTGAGTACCTGGCGCTGCCCGTCTTCCCGCACGCTGACCAGGGCCGGGCGATCATCGCGACGGCGCAGCAGGTGTTCGGCGAAGTTCAGTGTAGCGTGGGTGAACCAGCGGGCATCGGGCATCTGCGCGCCTTCGCTGAGCACCTGGCGCGGCGGGGTATGCCAGTGAACGTGGAAATAGTCGGCGAGGGTTTGCCAGAAGGCCGGGCGCTGTTCGATGCTCCAGCGGTGCAACGCCTGGTAGTCGTCGAGTTGCAGGTTGTAGCGCAGGTTGACCCAGCGGCGGAAAGCGTCCATCCGGCTGGCGGCGATCTGCGCCGTGGAGGGGCGCCAGAGCACATCGTTCATGCCGTACCTCCTGCTACTGCCAGATGTGGGCCTGAACCTGGAGGAGCGGCCTTGCGTCGCGATGGGCTGCGAAGCAGGCCCAGATTTTCAGCTTCGCAGCACAAATTGCCGGGGCTGCTTCGCAGCCCATCGCGACGCAAGGCCGCTCCTACAAGGAACGGTGTCTACTCTACTTTAGCCTTTTGCACGTCCTGCGATGCGCTCCAGATGCGATAACGTACTTCGACATCCTTTGGCACATACACCACCACCGGCAGCTTGCTGTTGTAGCGCAGCATGAAGCCCTCACCGACCACCGGTACGAAGGCCTCGGTCTTCTTGCCATCCGGGCAGGCCATCAGGGTGCTGGCCGGGCCGCTGACCTTGTCCAGGCGGTAGTAGCTGTAACCCCAGCCTTGCAGGGTACGTTCCTCCAGGCTGCCGCCCAGGCGCTGGCGGTTGCAGTCCACCGGCAGGGTCTTGCCGGCGAGGATTTCCAGTTGGTAGGCCGACTCATCGGCCTGGGCCGGCAGGTGAATGACCTGGCGGGTGAAGCCTTTTTCCGCCTCGGGGTAGGGCGCGACATCCTTCAGGCTGGCAGCTGACGCTTGCGCGGCTGCCGCCAGGGTCAGGGCCAGGATCGCGGTCATCGGGGTAGGGCGCATAGGGCCTCCTTGCAGATAAACGAATGCCAGGCCAGCGCCAGGTCCAGGCCGCCCCTCACTGGGCCAACCAGCCACCATCGACGTTCCAGGCGGCACCGCGAACCTGGCTTGCGGCCTCGCTGCACAGGAATAGTACCAGCTCGCCCAGGTGCTCGGGTGTAACGAAGGCCAGTGAGGGTTGCTTTTCCGCCAGCAGATCATGCTGCGCTTGCAGCGGATCGCCGCCGTTGGCGGCACGATCGTCGATCTGCTTCTGCACCAGCGGGGTCAGCACCCAGCCTGGGCAGATGGCATTGCAGGTGACGTTGCTGGTGGCGGTTTCCAGGCCCACCACCTTGTTCAGGCCGAGCACGCCGTGCTTGGCCGCCACATAGGCCGCCTTGCCGGTCGAGCCGACCAGGCCATGCACCGAGGCGATGTTGATGATGCGCCCCCAATTGCGCGTGCGCATGCCAGGCAAGGCCAGCCGTGTACCGTGGAACACGGCAGACAGGTTGAGGGCGATGATCTTGTCCCAGCTTTCTGGCGGAAACTGCTCCACCGGCGCCACATGCTGGATCCCGGCGTTGTTGACGAGGATGTCGACGCCGCCGAACGCCTGCTCGGCCTGGGTGAACAGCGCCTCGATCTGGGCCACGTCCGACAGGTCGGCCGGGTGATGGACCACCTTCACCCCGTACCGGGCGATCTCGGCCAGCGCCGCCGTCGGGTCGCCAAAGCCATTGAGCACGATGTTGGCGCCCGCGCGGGCCAGCACCTGGGCAATGCCCAGGCCGATGCCGCTGGTCGAGCCGGTGACGAGTGCAGTCTTGCCATTGAGGGTCATGCAATGCTCCTTAGACGATACCGGTGGCGTAGAACGTGGTGATGACCACGAACACCGCCAGGGTCTTGATCAGGGTGATACCGAAAATGTCCTTGTAGGCCTCGCGGTGGGTCAGCCCGGTCACCGCCAGCAAGGTGATGACTGCGCCATTGTGCGGCAGGGTGTCCATGCCGCCGCTGGCCATGGCCGCTACCCGGTGCAGCACCTCCAGCGGAATGTGGGCGGCATTGGCCGCGGCAATGAAACTGTCGCCCATCGCCGCCAGGGCGATGCTCATGCCGCCCGAGGCAGACCCGGTGATGCCGGCCAGCAAGGTCACGGTGATGGCCTCGTTGACCAGCGGGTTGGGGATGCCGCGCAGAGCGTCGGCCAGCACCAGGAAGCCCGGCAGCGAGGCAATCACCGCGCCAAAACCATACTCCGAGGCGGTGTTCATGGCCGCCAGCAAGGCACCGGCCACTGCACTCTTGCTGCCTTCGGCCAGGCGTGTGCGAATGGCGCCGAAGGCACACACCAGCACCATCAGGATGCCCACCAGCAAGGCCGCCTGCACCGCCCAGATCGCTGTCAGCTTGGCCACGTCGCTTTGCACCGGTGCGCTCATGCCAGGCAGTTGCAGGCTGTGGCTGGGGCCGTACCATTGCGGGATCCAGTGGGTGAACAGCAGGTTCATCACCCCCACCAGCAGCAGCGGCGACAAGGCCAGCCAGGGGTTGGGCAAGGCCAGGTCGGCGGCGGTTTCCGGTTCGTTGCGCAGGTTGGTGCCGTAACCTTCCCCGGTACGTTGCGCCTTGTTGCGCTGGCGCTGCAGGTAGGCCATGCCCGCACAGAACACGAACAGCGTGCCGATCAGGCCCAGCCAGGGCGCGGCCCAGGCAGTGGTGTTGAAGAAGGTGCTGGGGATGATGTTCTGGATCTGCGGGGTGCCGGGCAGGGCGTCCATGGTGAACGAGAATGCGCCCAAGGCGATGGTGGCCGGAATCAGCCGCTTGGGAATGTTGCTCTGGCGGAACATCTCGGCGGCGAACGGGTACACCGCGAACACCACCACGAACAGCGAAACGCCGCCGTAGGTGAGCAGGGCGCAGACCAGCACGATCACCAGCATCGCCTGGCGGGTGCCAAGCACGCGGATGGCCGCGGCGACGATCGAGCGGGAGAAACCAGACAGTTCGATCAGCTTGCCGAACACCGCCCCCAGCAGGAACACCGGGAAGTAGAGTTTGATGAAGCCGACCATTTTCTCCATGAACACCCCGGTGAACGCAGGGGCCACCGCGGACGGGTCGGTGAGCAGCACGGCGCCGAGGGCGGCGATCGGGGCGAAGAGGATTACGCTGTAGCCACGGTAGGCTGCGAGCATCAGCAGGGCCAAGGCGGCGAGGGCGATGAGCACGGTCATCGGGGTGGGTCTCCTGGGTGAGTCTTGTTTTTATCGGTGCCCAGGCATTAGCGGGAATCGTGCCAGTTTCTAAGCTATTGAATTTTATGGTTAATTTGTTTTTTTCTTGGTTTTTGTCTCTGATTTGAGATTTTTTGGGCCGCTTTGCGGCCATCGCGACGCAAGGCCGCTCCTACACAGGCATCCCGATAACCTGTAGGAGCGGCCTCGTGTCGCGATCGTGGGCGAAGCTTTAGCAGCAATCTCCAAATAGAAAATAAAGTCTCAAATTAGAGACCAAGCGCCACCATCTTCTTGTACAAGGTCGACCGACCCAGCCCCAACGCGGCTGCAGCCTCTGGCACATTTCCTTCATGCTCGGCCAATGCCCTGGCAATCAACTCGCGCTCGAACTGCGCACAGGCCTCACGATAGCTCTGGCGCACGGGCGCCTCCGCCGCCGGGCTCAACGGCCCCAAGGCCGTACGCAGGTCGCCAGCGCCGAGCCGCGGCTGGTCCGCCAGCAAGGTGGCCCGCTCCAGCACATTGCGCAATTCGCGGATATTCCCCGGCCAGGCATGTCGCGCCAGCAGTTGCTGCGCTTCAGGCTCCAGCTCGTACTGGCTGCCCAGCTCGCTGAGGATGGCCTCGCACAGCGCCGGCAGGTCCTGCAGCCGTTGTCGCAACGGTGGCACCTCGATCGGCAGCACGTTGAGCCGGTAATACAGGTCGGCGCGGAACGCACCGCGGGCGATGGCTGCCTGCAGGTCGATCGAGGTGGCGGCAATGATGCGCACGTCGCTGCGCAGCATCTGGTTGGAGCCTACCGGCTCGTATTCCTTCTCCTGCAGCACGCGCAACAGCTTGCTTTGCAGCGCCAGCGGCATGTCGCCGATCTCGTCGAGAAACAGTGTGCCGCCCTCGGCCAGTTGCAGCTTGCCGCTGCGGCCCTTGCGGTCGGCGCCGGTGAAGGCGCCGGGGGCGGTACCGAAGAATTCGGCCTCCAGCAGCGTTTCCGGGATCGCTGCGCTGTTGATGCTGACAAAGGCCTTGTGCGCGCGCGCCGATGCTGCGTGGATGGCGTGGGCCAGCAGCTCCTTGCCGGTGCCGGTTTCGCCTAGCAGCAACACTGGCGAATCACTGCTGGCGCCACGCCGGGCGCGGCGCTTGGCCTCCAGGCTGGCGGCGCTGCTGCCAACGAACTGGGCGAAGCTGTATTTGGCCTGGCGGGCGCGTAGCTGCGAGCGGGTCGAGGCCAGTTCCTGCTGCATGCTGGAGTAGCGTTTGAGCAGGGGCGACAAGCTGCGCAGTTGATCGAACAGGGCAAAGCCGATGGCACCGATCAGCGTCCCCTGGTCATCGTGGATGGGCAGGCGCATGACCACCAGCGGCTCGTTGGGGGTATCGAGCATGTCGAGCAGAATCGGCCGGCCATTGTTCACCACCTCGCGCATCAGGCTACCCGGTATCACTGCCTCGCACGGCTGGCCGATGGCGCCGGCGGCATCGGCCAGGCCAAAACGCCGGGCATAGCGTTCGTTCATCCACACGATGCGTGCCTGGCGGTCGACGATCACCGTGCCTTCGCTGGACTGTTCGATGATCTCGAACAGCGAGCGGATCGCCAGTTGCCGTACCTGGGGGTAGTCCTTGAGGCTGTCGCTGTCGTGCATGGGTCAAGTTCCGAATCATGTAAAAGCAGTGCCGGCCTGTTCGCGGGTAAACCCGTTCCCGCCGGCTCAACGTGAAGGCTGAATTCCGTGGGATACCTGTGGCAGCGGGTTTACCCGCGAACAGGCCAGGCTTGAAAGCCTACCCTCTGGGGTCGAACGCCTCGCGCAAGGCATCGCCGATAAACACCAGCAACGACAGGATCACCGCCAGTGCAAAGAACGCGGTAAAGCCCAGCCACGGCGCCTCCAGGTGTTGCTTGCCCTGGGTCACCAGCTCACCCAGCGAAGCGCTCCCGGCCGGCATGCCGAAGCCGAGAAAATCCAGTGCCGTCAGGGTCGTGATCGCCCCGGTCAGCATGAACGGTACATAGGTGAGCGTGGCGTTCATCGCATTGGGCAGGATGTGCCGCAGCATCACCTGGTTGTCCGGCAACCCCAGCGCCCGAGCCGCCTTGACGTATTCCAGGTTGCGCCCGCGCAGGAACTCGGCGCGCACCACATCGACCAGGGTCAGCCAGGAAAACAGCGCCATGATCCCCAGCAACCACCAGAAGTCCGGTTCGACAAAGCCGCTGAGGATGATCAGCAGGTACAGCACCGGCAGCCCCGACCATACCTCCAGCAGGCGCTGCCCGAGCAGGTCGACCCAACCGCCGTGGTAGCCCTGCAGGGCGCCGGCCGCCACGCCGATGAGGACGCTGACCACGGTCAGGGCAAAGGCGAACAGCAACGATACCCGAGTGCCATACAACACACGGGCCAGCACGTCGCGGCCCTGGTCGTCGGTGCCCAGCCAGTTGCTGGGGCTGGGCGGGCTGGGCGTGGGTACCTGCAAGTCGTAGTTGGGCGTATCGGCACTGAACGGGATGGGCGCGAACAGCATCCAGCCGCCCTGGTCGGCGATCAGTTGGCGCACGTAGGCGCTGCGGTAATCCGGCTGGAACGGCAACTGGCCGCCGAACTGCTGCTCGCTGTAGCGCTTGAGCGCCGGCACGTACAATTCACCCTTGTAGCCCAGCAGCAACGGCTTGTCGTTGGCCACCAGTTCGGCACCCAGGCTCAGTAGCAGCAGGCAGGCGAACAGCCACAGCGAAACCCAGCCAAGGCGGTTGCGGCGAAAGCGTTGCAGGCGACGGCGCGATAGCGGTGAAAGCATCAGTGCGCCCTCGTGTCGAAGTCGATACGCGGGTCGAGCAAGGTATACGACAGGTCGCCGATCAGGCGGATCAACAGGCCCGCCAGGGTAAAGATGAACAGCGTGCCGAACACCACCGAGTAATCGCGCGATAGCGCCGCGTCATAGCTCATGCGGCCCAGGCCATCGAGCGAGAAGATCACCTCGATCAGCAACGAGCCGGCGAAGAACACCGTGATCAACGCCTGCGGCAACCCGGCCACTACCAGCAGCATGGCATTGCGCAGCACATGGCCATACAGCACCCGGCGCTCGCTCAGGCCCTTGGCGCGGGCGGTGACCACGTATTGCCGGGCAATCTCGTCGAGGAAGGCGTTCTTGGTCAGCAGGGTCAGGGTGGCGAAGCCGCCGATGACCAAGGCGCCGACCGGTAGCACCAGGTGCCAGAAGTAGTCTGCCACCTGGCCCAGCAGGCTGAGTTCGTCGAAGTTGTCCGAGACCAGGCCGCGCACCGGGAACCAGTTGAGCGAGGTGCCGCCGGCGAACACCACGATCAGCAGCAGGGCGAACAGGAACGAGGGCAGGGCGTAGCCGACCACGATCAGCGCGCTGCTCCAGGCATCGAAGCGGCTGCCATGGCGTACCGCCTTGCGGATGCCCAGCGGGATCGAGACCAGGTAGGTGATCAGCGTGGCCCACAAGCCCAGCGACAGGGTAACCGGGAGCTTGTCGAGGATCAGCTGGGTGACCTTGGCGCCGCGGAAGAAGCTGTTGCCGAAGTCCAGCCGGGCGTATTGGCCGAGCATCAGCCACAGGCGCTCGGGGGCGCTCTTGTCGAAGCCGTATTGGCGCTTGATCTCTTCGATCAGTTTCGGGTCCAGGCCGCGGCTGGCGCGGGACTCGCCATGCACCACCTCGGCGCGGGCAGCAGGCGCACCGGCGCCAAGGCCTTGCAGGCGCGCCACCGCCTGTTCCACTGGGCCGCCCGGTGCCGCCTGGACGATGGCGAAGTTGACCAGCAGGATCGCCAGCAACGTCGGGATGATCAGCAACAGGCGCCGCAGAATGTAGCTGGTCATGGCGAAGCCTTCAGGCGCTCGGCCATCTGCGCATTGGTCAGCGCGCTGGGGCTGACCTCCCACCAGGTGTCCAGTCCTTCGTCATAGGCCGCCTGGACCTTGGGCCGGCCGAAGCGGTTCCACCACACGGTGGAGCTGCCCGGCGGGTAATAGTTGGGGATCCAGTAGTAGTTCCATTGCAGCACCCGGTCCAGGGCGCGGGCATGCTGCAGCATGTCGGCCTGGCTGGCGGCGCGCACCAGGCCGTCGACCAGGTGGTCCACGGCAGGGTCCTGCAGCACCATCAGGTTGTTCGAACCGGGGTCATGCGCCGCTGCCGAGCCAAAGTAGTTGTACAGCTCGGCGCCGGGCGACAGGGTAACCGGGTAGCCGGTGACGATCATGTCGTAATCGCGCGCCATCAGGCGGTTGACGTACTGGGCCGAGTCGACATTGCGGATGTTCAGGGTGATGCCGATTTGCGCCAGGTTGCGCTTCCACGGCAGCAGCAGGCGCTCCATGCCCGCCTGGCCATTGAGAAAGGTGAACGCCAATGGCGTGCCTTGGCTGTCGACCAGGCGGTCGCCCTGCGGGTGCCAGCCGGCCTGCTCGAGCAGGGCCAGGGCCTGCAACTGCTGCTGGCGAATGATCCCCGAGCCATCGGTGACCGGCGCGCTGAATACCTTGCTGAAGACTTCGTCCGGCACCTGGCCACGCAGCGGCTCGAGCAGTTGCAGCTCACCGGCATCGGGCAACTGGCGGGCGGCCAGCGGGGTGTTGGAAAACACGCTCTGCTGGCGGATGTACAGGTTGCGCATCATCTGCCGGTTGCTCCACTCGAAATCCCACAGCATGCCCAGCGCCTGGCGCACCCGGCGGTCCTTGAACTGCGGTTGGTCCAGGTTGAACACGAAGCCCTGGGCAACCTGCGGCTTGGCCGGGCCCAGGTGGGCGCGCTGCAGACGCCCGTCATCCAGTTGCGCGCCGGCGTAGCCCAGTGTGTAGGCGGTGGCGGAGAATTCGCGATTGTAGTCGTAGCCCCCGCCCTTGAGCACCTGTCGCGCCACTTCGGTGTCGCCGAAATACTCGATGCGCAACTTGTCGAAATTGTAGCGGCCACGGCTGACCGGCAGGTCCCGCGCCCACCAGTTGGGGTCACGCTCGAAGGTGATGCTGCGGCCATTGTCGATGCGCCCGATACGGTACGGCCCGCTGCCCACCGGCTTGTCGAAGCCGGCGCCGTTGGCGAAATCGCGCTGTTGCCAATCGTGCTCGGGCAGCACCGGCAGGCTGGCGAGGTCCAGTGCCAGGGTGCGGCCATGCCCGGGCTTGAGGTCGAAACGCACACGCTGCGGGCCTTCCACGGTTACTCCGGCCACATCGGCGAACTGGGTGCGGTACTTGAGGCTGCCCTTGTTCAGCAGCAGCTCGAAGGTGAAGCGTACGTCTGCGGCGCGCACCGGCTGGCCATCGGCGAAGGTGGCACGCGGGTCGATGTCGAAGCGCAGCCAGGCGTCATCCGGGCCGCGCTCCATGCGCCGGGCAATCAGGCCATAGACGGTATAGGGTTCATCGAACGAACGCATGGCCAGGGGCGCGTAGAGCAGGCCATCGACCTCGCTGACGCCGATGCCTTTGTCGATATACGGCAGGATATGGTCGAACTGGCCGATCTCGATGGCCGAGCGGCGCAGGATGCCGCCCTTGGGAGCGTCGGGGTTGACGTAGTCGAAGTGCTGGAAGCTGGCGTCGTAGCGGGGGGCTTCGCCGTAGACGGTGAGGGCGTGGCTGGGGGTGGCGTGGGCGTTGTAGGCAAGACCAAGCAGGAGCAGGCAAAGCAACCACCGTGGCAGCGGGTTCACCCGCGAATGCGCCCGTGCAAGCAATCTTGTTGCCTGAGCTGGCACGTTTGCGGGTGAACCCGCTGCTACGGGGGCCTTCATCGCCTGCGAGGACTTAGTCCTGGCGGCTGGTCACTTCCAGCAGGTGGTAGCCGAACTGGGTCTTCACCGGGCCTTGCACGGTGTTGACCGGGGCGCTGAAGACCACGGTGTCGAACTCCTTGACCATCTGGCCCGGGCCGAACGAGCCCAGGTCACCGCCCTGGCGGCTGGACGGGCAGGTGGAGTTGGCCTTGGCGATTTCAGCGAAGTCGGCACCGGCTTCGATCTGCGCTTTCAGTTCGTTGCATTTCTCTTCGCTGCTGACCAGGATGTGGCGGGCGGTTGCACGGGCCATGGGTACTGCTCCTTGGGGGTAAAAAAGGCAAGCCTAGCGCACTTGTCCGGGGTATGTCTCGCCAGGCTTGCAAGCGGCCTACCGGAGTTTTTCCGCCGCCTGGCGCAACAGGGTCTCGGTCGACGCCCAGCCCAGGCAGCCGTCGGTGATCGACACGCCGTATGCCAGTGGGCCCTTGCCCAGCGCCTGGCAGCCATCGAACAGGTGGCCCTCGAGCATGACCCCGACGATCGAGCGGTCGCCGGCCAGGCGCTGGGCCAGCACGTTGTCGAACACGGCAGGTTGGCGCGCGGGGTCCTTGCCGCTGTTGGCGTGGCTGCAATCGACCATGATGCGCGCCTGCAACCCGGCCTTGGCCAATGCCTGGCGGGCCATGGCGATGCTCTCGGCATCGTGGTTCGGGCCGGTGTGGCCGCCACGCAGCACCAGGTGGGTATCCGGGTTGCCCAGGGTCTCGATGATGGCCGGGTAGCCCTGCGTATCCATGCCGAAGTGGCGGTGCGGATGGGCAGCGCTGCGCATGGCGTCGCTGGCGATGGCGATGCCGCCGTCGGTGCCGTTCTTGAAGCCTACCGGCAGCTCCAGGCCACTGACCATTTCGCGGTGGATCTGCGATTCGGTGGTACGCGCGCCAATCGCGGCCCAGGCCAGCAGGTCATCGAAGTAGCCGGCGGCCATCGGTTGCAGCAACTCGGTGGCAATCGGCAGGCCGCGTTCGAGCATGTTCAGCATCAACCCGCGGGACAGGGCGATGCCGGCATGCATGTCGTCGCTACCGTCGAGGTGCGGGTCGTAGGCCAGGCCTTTCCAGCCGACCGTGGTACGGGGTTTTTCGACGTAGGCGCGCATCACCAGCAGCAGCTGGTCGTCGACTTCGCGGCTGAGGGCGGCCAGGCGATCGGCGTATTCCAAGGCCGAGCGTGGGTCGTGGATCGAGCATGGGCCGACGATCACCAGCAGGCGCTGGTCGTGGCCGTCGAGGATGTCGCGGATGGCCTGGCGGTGGGCATGGACTTGCTGGGCCAGTGCGCTGGGCAGCGGCATTTGCTGCTTGAGCAGGTGCGGGCTGGGCAGGCGCTGGCTGACGCTGGTATTGGCCGCTTGCGGCTGGGTCAGGGGCAGGGCGAGGCTGGAAGCTTGCATGGCGTTTTTCCCTGGGCGGACGGCGGGTTGTGGCCCGCGCTGTCGGCCCTATCGAGGTGTTCGACAGATCGTTGAATTGCTATTGGCTGCTGCATTGCCACCTGTGCAAGACCGAACGGAGGCGGCAGGCTGGCCCGAACGGGATTGGCTAAATCGCCAGGCGTAGGTGTTGGCGGCGTAATAAGTGGCGTAGTTCATGAATCGGTCCTCAATGTGAATCGGTGTTGTGCAAAGGCCAGAAAAGCAAAACCCCCGGTCGGGAGGCCGACCGGGGGTTTGAGTATTCTCATGTTCGGCGGCCCCTCGAAGGTGGGCGCCGTATGGGTAGCGGCGCCTAGTGGCTAAACCAATACCCGAAGTAATAGCTGGCAGGTGCCACGCAGCCGGCAACAGCCAGCACAGGGCGCAGGGTGCGACCGGTGTGGTTGGCGTGGTTGCGGTTGTGTTTCGGCATGCTGCGCTCCAATGAATGAGCCCGAGCTTACTTCAGTTCGGCTGGGCCATTCAATGAGTAAATGCTATCGCGGCGATCATTTGTTCTTGTACTGCCTGGTTCAATGCCCGTAACGCCCGACCCGGCTCTGCGCGCCCAGCGCATGGCCTTGCAGCAACTGCAGCAGGCCGGTGCGGTCCAGGCCTTCGGGCAAGGTGCCTGGCGGCAGGTCGGTGGTGATCAGGGTCAATACGTAGTGGTGCGGGTTGTCGCCGGCAGGCGGGCAGGGTCCCCGGTAGCTGAGCGTGCCGCGCGAATTGCGCCCCACCGTAACGCGTTGCCCGGTGAGGCCGGCGGCGCCTTCCTTCAGCCCATCCTGGTCAGGGTGGATGTTGTAGACCAGCCAGTGGACCACTCCGAGGCCCTTGCCGCCGTCCGGGTCGAACAGGATCAGGGCCAGCGACTGCGTACCCGCGGGCAGGTTGTCCCAGCTCAGTTGCGGGCTGCGCTCTTCGCCCGCGCCGCAGGCCGGGTCCAGGCCAACCTGCGGCAAGGCGATTATCCCGCCGTCGGTAAACGATGAGGAACTGATCGACAGTGCGCCCTGGCCAGCCGCGACAGCCAGGGGACTACACGCTAGCAGGGCAGCCAGCAGCCAGGGTGTGAGGTGCATGGCGAATCCTCGCTGGGGCATTTCGGCGCAGTGTGGCCCAGCGCTGCCTCAACGGCTGTCCTGGTCCTCGGCATTGCCACCGGTATGGCCCGCGCCGGAGCCTGTGGCTTCACCGGTGCTGTTGGAGCCGCCAGCGGCGCCGTCGGCGGCATCGCTGTTGCTGCCGGTGTCGCTGCTGTCGTTGTCCGTGCTGCTGCCCGGGCTGTTGACGCTGCTGCCTTCACCGGCGGTCTTGCCACCGCTCTGGTCGGCTTGCGGGCGGGTGTCGGTAGTGGTGCTCTCGCCAGCCGCGAGGCTGGTACCGGCCAGCGTGGCCAGGGCCAGGGCGAGGGACAGCGAAAGGGGACGAATGCGGATCATGGCAACACTCCTGGGCAAATGATCTGTCATTCGTTTGGCTGGGGAGGAGGGGCGCGGTGCCTTCGGCGCGACGAGTGGTAACTATGTAGCGCCTATCAGATCGAGCGCCGCCCGCGCGGCGCATCGCGGATGAATCCGCTCCTACATTTGTTGCAACGTGCCGAACCTGTTACGCCATGGTTGCCTGCCTAGGTGCATGTCCTAAGGCATGCGAGGCGGCATCAATGCCCGCCCGAAAATCCCGTCATGCCAACGAGGCTGACAACCATGGCCTCACAGGCATGCCACGTTGCAACAAATGAGGTGCGGATTCATCCGCGATGCGCCGCGCGGGCGGCGCTCGATCTCATAGGCAACGAAGATCTTCAGGCAAACACATCAAGCCCCAAGGCAGGACAGTCCTCTACACGTTTCCAGCGACGGTCGCCGGGGCTGCGTAGCAGCCCCTACGTTCAGTGGCTTGCGCTGCGGCTGCTGGGCACAGGCTCGGTGGGGGCCAGCGGCGGGTGTTCCTGCGCTGCATGCATCAGGTCTTCAGTCACCCGCAACTCGGCACCGGTCGGCGAGAAGGTGGTCGACGCGGTGAACGGTGCCGGGTGCTCTGCGGCCGGGCGCTTGCCACGGCGCCACATGAAGAAGCACACCATGGCCAGGTTGACCACGGCAAAGGCCCAGAACAACCCGGCCTCGCCAAATTCGGTCATCATCGGCGAGATCGCCACCGGCGCCATGGCCGAGCCCAGCGAGTTGATCAGCAGCAGGCCCTGAATCATCGGCACCAGCGCATCGGACGGTGCCCGGTCGGCCGCATGGCTGACCGCCACCGGGTACAGGGTGAACACGCCGCCGCCCAGCAGGAACAACATGGCCGGCAGCAGGGCCGAGTCCGACGGCAGGAACACCGTTACCAGCGACAGCAGCATGCACAGTGCCGCCAGGGCGATCAGCACATCCTGGCGGTCCTTGCGGTCCGACCAACGCCCGACCGGGTATTGCAGCAGCATGGCGCCGAGGATCACCCAGGCCATCATGTTGCCGACCTCACCGACATCCAGGCCGATGCGTTGCAGGTACAGCGGCAGCAGGGTGTAGATGCCGGCAATGGCCACCCCCGAGCCAAAGCAGCCGACCAGGCCCGACGGTGCCACGCCCAGCAACTGCCGTGGCTTGAGCGGTTCGACCTGGTCCAGCAGTGGCGACACCCGTGGCAGGATCACGATCGGCAGCACCGACAGCGCAGCCAGCACGCCAGCCAGCATGAACGGCGCGGTGTCACCCAGGTGGGTGATTTCGCCCAGGCCCGCCTGGGCGATCACCCCGGCCCCGTAGAAGGCGATCATGTACAGCGCCAGCAGGCGGCCACGGATCTTGGCGTCACCGGCCAGCAGCAGCCAGCTTTCGATCACCAGGAATACGCCCACCGCCGCCCAGCCGTTGATCAGGCGCAGCAGCGACCACCAGGTGACCTCGTAGAACAGGCCTTGCAGCAGGATGGTTACCGCGATCAGCGCGGCGAAGCTGGTGTAGGCGCGGATATGGCCGATGCGCAGGATCAGCCGGTCGTTGAAGATGGCCCCCAGGGTCAGGCCGATGAAGTAGGTCGACGAGACGATACCGATGGTGGTGGCCGATTCGCCGGCAGCGCCCAGGCGCAGGGTGGTAAGGGAAGACATGAAGCCGTTGCCCAGGGCGATGATGAACAGCCCGAGCAGGGGCGCCAGCGCCATGGCCAGCAAACGCGGAGACATAGGTACCTCGAGTGGGATCGGCCCGCCAGGGTGGCGGGCGAAAAGGACGCGCGATTCTAAGGGCTCCGCAGGTTTTGCCCAAGGGGGCCAGGCATGCGACGAGACGCCGCAGCCTGCGGCATAATGCTGCCCCCATCCCCAAGCAAGGCAGCCCCCATGTTCGCCTCGTTGTTCGCAGTCCTGGCCCCGGTTTTCGTGGTTGCCGGCATCGGCTATGGCTGGGCCCGCAAGGGCCTGGACTACCCCACCGGATTCATCGCCCGGGTGGTGATGACCATCGGCACCCCGTCGTTGGTGCTGTCCACCCTGAGCCGTACCGAACTGCAGCCGGAAGCCTTCGCCAGCATGGCCATGGCCTGCCTGCTGTGCACCCTGGGCATGGCCCTGGCCGGCTGGCTGGTGTGCCGCGTTACCGGCCGGCACTGGCGGGTGCTGATGCCGGCGTTCATGTTCCCCAACACCGGTAACATGGGCCTGCCCATCAGCCTGTATGCCTTCGGCGAACATGGCCTGGCCCTGGCCGTGGCGTTCTTCCTGACCTTGTCGATCGTGCAGTTCACCCTCGGCATGGCGATTTCAGGCACGGCCGCTTCGTTCAAGGCCTTGCTGCGCAACCCCATCGTGATCAGCCTGGCCGGGGCCATGCCGATCATCTTTCTCGACTTCGAACTGCCCCGTTGGCTGGCCAACACCGTCAACCTGCTGGGCGGCATGACCATCCCGTTGATGTTGCTGACCCTGGGTGTGTCGCTGGCCAGCATCCGCCTGCGCCAGGTGGGCAGCGGCTTGCTGCTGGGTGGCTTGCGCATTGGCCTGGGGGCTGCGCTGGGCTGGGCGGTGGGCATGGCGCTGGGCCTGGACGACCTGGCGCGCGCGGTGCTGGTGGTGCAATCGGCGATGCCGGTGGCGGTGTTCAACTACCTGATGGCAATACGCGCCAACCGCGAGCCGGAGCAGGTGGCGAACCTGGTGATGTGCTCGACGGTGCTGTCGTTTGCCTGGCTGCCAGTGGTGCTGGCCTGGTGGATGTAGAACCGCTGTCGGCCTGTCGTCGGCAAGCCCGCACCGGGAAGCGCCTGGCGCACGCACGGTAGGCGCCGGCCTGCCGACGAGCGCGGCTAGTTGCCGAGCAAGCGCTCGTCCACCCAGCCTTGGCTGGTCAATACCATCGCCCCGGTTTCCTTGAGCGGTGCGTCAGTGCTGGCCACTGCCTTGCCCAGTTCGGCAATGCTGGCCTTGACTGCCTCATCACCGGCCCAGGCCGGCAACCCGGTAATCTTGTAGGCATAGGTCACACGCGCCACCTTCTGCCCCATGGCCTCGCTCGGCTCGCTGAACTGCTCGATGGCGGTGACCTGTGCCTTGCCGAAACACAGCCCATTGCCCGCCTTGTAGTACTTGCGGCCTTCGTCGGTGAGGTCGTAGGCATAGTAGATGTCAGTGCGCGCCGCTTGCCACAGGCGGGCAGGCACCTCGGTGCGGGATATCTCCTTTTCGCTGACCACACCGGCCTGGGCCAGGGCATGCAGCGCCTGGTTGTTGCCATGCAGGTCGAAGTCCTGGGTTCTGGTCGGGAATGAACTGACCACGAAGCAGCGCGGGTACTGGCTGTCGAGGTAGGCCTGGGCGGCTTTGTGAAAGCTGGCCTCGCGGTTGTCTTCGCTGTTCGAGCAACCGGCCAGGGTTGCCAACAGCGCCAGCGGCACGATCTTCCTGTACATGGTGAAACTTCCTTGGCAGATGGATCGGGCGCGATTAAAACCCACGGGCTAGAGCGGCGCAATCATGGCAAGACGGCATCTCGCCCATGCACATTTGTGGTGCCGAAGCGGACGCTGGCCCAGCCTGTTCCGCAGTGTGGAACCACATTCAATTGTGGTTGCGCGGCACTCGCGTTTATCTGTCAGCCAGCACGACCTGCCTCACCCGTCGTGGCCTCAAGGCGAACAACAAGAACGGCAAACCACCCGCGCGAGGAGACTCTACATGTCCCGACATCAGCACATCCTGGCCTGGCTGAACGAGGTGGCCAGCGAGCTGCAGGCGATCCGTCACGATATCCACGCTCACCCGGAACTGGGTTTCGAAGAGAACCGCACCTCGGCGCTGGTCGCCCGATTGCTCCAGGCCTGGGGCTACCAGGTGCATACCGGCGTCGGCAAGACTGGCGTGGTCGGCCTGTTGCGCAACGGCAGCAGTACACGCCGCCTGGGCCTGCGCGCCGACATGGACGCGCTGCCCATCGACGAGGCCACCGGCGCCGCCTACAGCAGCCAGCACCAGGGCTGCATGCATGCCTGCGGCCATGACGGGCACACCACCATGCTGCTGGGCGCCGCGCGTTACCTGGCGGCGACCCGACGCTTCGACGGTACGCTGACGCTGATCTTCCAGCCGGCCGAAGAGGGCCAGGGCGGTGCCGAGGCGATGCTGGCCGACGGCCTGCTCGAGCGCTTCCCCTGCGATGCACTGTTCGGCATGCACAACATGCCCGGGTTGCCGGCTGGGCACCTGGGCTTTCGCGAGGGGCCGATGATGGCCTCGCAGGATTTGCTCACGGTGACACTCGACGGGGTTGGCGGGCACGGCTCGATGCCGCACCTGACGGTGGACCCGTTGGTAGCCGCGGCCAGTGTGGTCATGGCGCTGCAAACCGTGGTGGCGCGTAATATCGATGCACAGGAGGCGGCTGTGGTTACCGTGGGTGCCTTGCAGGCCGGTGAGGCAGCCAATGTGATCCCGCAACAGGCGCTGCTGCGCCTGAGCCTGCGCGCACTGGACCCGCAGGTACGGGCGCAGACCCTGGAGCGGGTGCGGGCGATCATCATCAGCCAGGCCGCGAGCTTTGGTTGCAGCGCCGCCATCGAACACCGCCCGGCCTACCCGGTGCTGGTCAACCATGCGGCGGAAAATGCCTTCGCAACACAGGTGGCCGAGGAGTTGCTGGGCGCCGAGGCAGTGCAGCGCAACACCCGCAAGCTGATGGGCAGCGAAGACTTTGCCTGGATGCTGCAACGCTGCCCGGGCGCCTACCTGTTCATTGGCAATGGCGTATCGCGGCCGATGGTGCACAACCCGGCCTATGACTTCAACGACGACATCCTGCTGACCGGCGCCGCCTACTGGGGCGCGCTGGCCGAGCGCTGGCTCGCACCGGCCTGACCGTTCCTTCTGCTGACTGCCGCTGGAACCCGGCTGCTTGCACGCCGGGCGATCACCCAATCCTCGTGGAGTGTTTCCTATGCAGATTTCGAACACGGGCGTGTCACGTACCCGGCAGGTGGTCGCCGCGGTCGTCGGCAATGCCCTGGAGTGGTATGACTTCATCGTGTACGGCTTCCTGGCCAGCATCATCGCCCGCCAATTCTTCCCCTCCGACGACGAGTACGCCTCGTTGCTGATGGCGCTGGCCACCTTCGGTGTCGGTTTCTTCATGCGCCCGGTCGGTGGCGTGCTGCTGGGCATGTACGCCGATCGCAAGGGCCGCAAGGCGGCCATGCAGCTGATCATCCGCTTGATGACCCTGTCCATCGCCATGATCGCCTTCGCCCCGGACTACCTGGCCATCGGCATGGCTGCGCCGATGCTGATCGTGGTGGCGCGCATGCTGCAGGGCTTCGCCACCGGTGGCGAGTATGCCAGCGCCACGGCATTCCTGGTGGAAAGTGCGCCGGCCCAGCGCAAGGGCCTGTATGGTTCGTGGCAACTGGTAGGGCAATGCCTGGCGGTGTTTTCCGGCGCGGCGATGGTGGCCCTGGTGACGCACCTGTGCTCGCCGCAAGCGCTGGACAGCTGGGGCTGGCGTATCCCGTTCGTGCTCGGCCTGCTGATCGGCCCGGTGGGGCTGTGGATTCGCAGGCACATGGAAGAACCCGAGGCGTTCGTCGAGGCGCGCCGCCAGGCCAAGGGCCCGTCACCCAGCCTCTGGCAGGTACTGCGTGAACACCGGCGCAGCCTGCTGGTGTCGATGGGCCTGGCGTGTGGCGCGACGGTGTCGTTCTACGTGGTGCTGGTGAACATGCCGACCTTCGCCCACAACAACCTCGGGCTGCCGCTGGACCAGGTGCTGCTGGTGCAGATGCTGGCCGTGGGGCTGATGACCGTGGTGATTCCGCTGTCCGGGGCATTGTCGGACCGGCTGGGGCGGCGCCCGGTGCTGATGGCCTTTACCCTGGCCTTCTTCGTCATGGTTTACCCGTTGTATGTGTGGGTGGCCGCTGCACCGTCGCTGGAGCGCCTGCTGCTGATGCAATTGCTGCTGTGCACCGCCATTGGCGGCTTCTTCGGCCCGGCGCCTACTGCCCTGGCCGAGCAGTTCCCGGTCGAGGTACGTTCCACCGGTGTGTCGGTGGCCTATAACGTGGCGGTGATGGTGTTTGGTGGCTTTGCCCCACTGATCGTCACCTGGCTGAGCAAGGTCCTCGGCACCCCGGTGGCACCCGCATTCTATGTGCTGTTTGCCTGCCTGCTAACGCTACTGGGCACCTGCTGCCTGAAGGAAGCCCCACGGCCGCTCAAGCCTGCCGCCTTCAACCTGGGAGTAAAACCGTGATGCCGCTCGCCATCGACCCCATCGTTGCCCTTGATGCCGAGGCATTGTCGCAGGCCATCCATGCTCGCCAGGTGTCGTGCCGCGAAGTGATGCAGGCTTACCTGGTGCACATCGAACGGTTCAACCCGCAGGTCAATGCGCTGGTGTCGCTGCGCCCGGCCCCAGCGCTGCTGGCCGAGGCCGATGAACGTGATCGCGAGCTGGCCGCTGGCCATTCGCGCGGCTGGATGCACGGCATGCCCCAGGCGATCAAGGACCTGGCCGCCACGGCGGGGCTGCGCACCACCCTGGGTTCACCGTTGTTTGCCGAGCAGGTACCCGAGCAGGACGCGATCAGCGTGGCGCGGGTACGGGCCAGCGGTGCGCTGATCATCGGCAAGAGCAACGTGCCCGAGTTCGGCCTCGGTTCGCAAACCTACAACACCCTGTTTGGCACCACCACCAACGCCTACGACCCGACACGGGTAGCCGGGGGCAGCAGCGGTGGGGCGGCAGCGGCGCTGGCCATGCGCCTGCTACCCGTCGCCGACGGCAGTGACATGATGGGCTCGTTGCGCAACCCGGCGGCGTTCAACAACGTGTATGGCCTGCGCCCGTCGCAGGGCCGTGTGCCCCATGGGCCGGCGCCGGAACTGTTCGTGCAGCAGCTCGCCACCGAGGGGCCGATGGGCCGTAGCGTGATGGATGTGGCGCGGCTATTGGCGATACAGGCAGGCTTTGATGTACGGGTGCCGTTGTCGCTGAGCCACGGCCAGCATGATTTTGCCGCGGGCTTGCAACGTGATTTGCGTGGCGTGCGGGTCGGCTGGCTGGGCGACTATGGGGGTTACCTGCCGATGGACGCCGGGGTGATGAGCCTGTGCGAAGCGGCCCTGGCGGACTTCACTGAGCTGGGGTGCCGGGTCGAGGCCTGCCATCCGGCGTTCGACCTGGCGCGATTGTGGCAATGCTGGCTGACCCATCGCCACTTCCTGGTGCACGGCAACCTGGCGGCGGCCTATGCCGACCCGGCCAAGCGCGCCCTGCTCAAGCCCGAGGCACAGTGGGAAGTGGAGGGCGGCCTGCAGCTGAGCGCAGCGGCGCTGTACCAGGCTTCGCTGGACCGCAGCGCCTGGTACCGCGCGCTGGGCAAGCTGTTCGAGCGTTACGATTTCCTGCTGTTGCCAGCGGCCCAGGTGTTCCCTTTCGATGCACGGCAACCGTGGCCGACGGTGGTTGGGGGGCGGGCGATGGATACCTACCACCGCTGGATGGAGGTGGTGATCGGGCCGACCCTGGCCGGTTTGCCGAGCATCAGCGTACCGGTCGGCTTCAATGCCGCGGGGCTGCCCATGGGCTTGCAGATCATAGGCCCGGCCCAGGCCGACCATGCGTTGCTGCAGCTGGCCTATGCCCACGAACAGCTCACCCGCTGGGTCGAGCGGCGCCCACCGCAGTGTCTGCAGGCGGCATGAAACCGCCGTGCAGGCGCGGATCTTGCTGGCTAATCCTGACCATCCAGCTACAGGGAGGTCGCTACATGGGTATCACGGCAGACACTGGCGGCGTGCGTTCGGTGCAACGGGCGCTGGCCATCGTCGACCTGCTGGGCGAACACCAGGCACTGGGCCTGGAAGAACTGCATTACCTGACGGCGCTGCCCAAGGCCACGGTATCGCGCATGCTGGCCACCTTGCAGGAGCAGGGCTGGGTGTACCGTGGCCTGAGCGACCGGCGTTACCGGCTGTGCGCCCGGCGCCTGTTCGGCGACCGCCAGGCGCGCTTCAAGCGGCGCCTGGTGGAGAGCGCTGCGCCCATGCTGCTGGAACTGAGCGAGCGCACCGGGCTGGTGGCCGACCTGTCGTGCTTTGACGGGGAGCGGCTGGAAGTGATGGAGAGTGCTGTTCCGCAGGTTCTGCGCAAGCGCTACCCGCACACCTGTCAGATCGTCGGCCACCATGCCAGCCTGTTTCACTCGGCGATGGGGCGAGCATGCCTGGGCGAGTTGGCGGAGGATGAAGTACAGCGCCTGGCAGCCCATGAGCGGGTCGGCGACGAAACGCTGCTGCGTGGTATCGAGGAAGAAACGAACAAGGGCTTTGGCCAGCGCACCGAAGGGCACTGGGAGTACCCGGTGCGCTTGCCGTTCCTGATCCGGGCCATCGCCTTGCCGGTGCATGCCGAAGGGCGCCTGGCCGGCAGCATTGCCTTGCACTGGCCTTTGGACCAGGCACCCGTGGAGCGGGTGTTGAGCCTGCACCTGAGCAGCCTGGCCAGCACCGTGGGCGAGGTGCAGCGGGCCTTGGCGGTTTGAGTCAGCCTGTGGCGGCCGCTTTCGCCGGTGAACTCGCGACAAGGCCGCTACAGCAAACCGAAAGAAAGCCCAGTCAACGCTCCAGGCTATACATCCGGCACTCCGCCAACAGTGCCAGCAGGTTCGGCTCGCGCTCCCGCGCCTTCAGAAACACCACACCGATATGCTGCTGCACGCGATATTGCGGCTTCAGGGCGATCAACCGGACCCGGTTCTCGTACACCGCCGCAATGCGCCCGGGCAGCAGGGCAAAGCCCACGCCCGAGCTGACCATGCTCAGCAAGGTAAAGATGTCGTTCACCTGCATGGCCACCTTGGGCTCGAAGCCGGCCTGCTGGAACACCCGTGCACCATCGCGATGGGTGGCAAAACCCTGGGTCAGGGTGATGAAGGTGGAGTCGGCCAGGTCGGCCAGGTCCACCTCGGCCTGCCCGGCGAAAGGCGAGTCGGTGGGGGCCGCGAGGAAGATGTCGTCGGAGAACAGCGGCAATTGTTCGCAGGCCGGGTCGCTGACACTTTCGTCGAGCGAGACGAGAATGGCCTCCAGTTCATGGTTTTTCAGGCGTTGCAGCAGGTCGACGTTGGAGCCCAGGGTCAGGTCGATATTGAGTTCGCTGCGGCGCAACTTGAGGCCCATGACCAGCTTGGGCACGGTTTTCACCGTCAGCGAGTAGAGCGCACCCAGGCGGAAGCGCTCGGCATAGAAGCCGGCGGCCTCACGTGTCTGGCGCACCATCTGTTCGGCGTCCTGGATCAGCTGGCGGGCTTTCTTTTCCAGCACGTAGGCGCTTTCCAGCGGGATCAGCTGGCGGCCTTCGTGCTTGAACAGCGGGCAGCGCAGCGCGCTTTCCAGCGAATGGATGGCGCGATGCACGCTGACGGCGCTGGTCGCCAGCTCGGCGGCGGCGCGGCCGAGGTTGCCGGTGCGCATGAAGGCGAGGAAGGTCTGCAGCTTCTTGAGGGTCAGTTCTTCGTCGATGAGCATGTATCGAGCGCCTTTTGTAGAAGCGGCCTTGCGTCGCGATGGGGCGCAAAGCGGCCCCGACAATCTTGCATGATGCGGAAATCCTGGGGCCGCTTTGCGGCCCATCGCGACGCAAGGCCGCTCCTACAATGACCGCGTCAGGTCATTGCATGGCCTTGATCAACGCCCACAACGCCGGGGCGTTGAAATCGTCAATCACCAACCCGGCCCCCGCCGCCAGCAACCGCGCCGGCGTCTGGGTCGTGGCCACGCCCACGGTGAAGATCCCTGCGCCACTCGCCGCCGCCACCCCCGGCAGCGAATCCTCGAAGGCCAGTGCCTGCCCGGCCTCGGCACCCAGCCGCTGCAGCCCGGTCAGGTAGGGCAACGGGTCCGGCTTGGGCCGTGCCAGTTCCTCGGCCACCAGCACGTGCTCGAAGTGCCGCCCCAGGCCCATGGCGCTCAGCATGTGCTCGGCATTGAGCCGCGGTGCGTTGGTCACCACGCACAGGCCCAGGGCTTGGCTACGGGCGTGTTCCAGCAGGCGCAACAGGCCCGGCATCGGCTCCAGGCTGGGCGCCAGGTCGCGGAACAGCGCCTCCTTGCGCTCGGCCAGCGCCCGGCATTGTTCGGCACTGGCGCCGGCAAACAGCTCGGCGAACAGCTCGCCATTGGCGCGGCCGCTGACCTGGGCATCGAACTGTGCCTGGCTCAGTTCGCGGCCGTCATGCTCGTGCAGCAGCTGGCGGAAGGCCTGCAGGTGCAGGGTGTCGGTGTCGGTGAGGGTTCCGTCGAGGTCGAACAGCAGGGCAGTCAGCATTGGGTATCCAGATAAAAAACCACGCGCCTGGGGATGATAGCGAAAGCTGGCGACGAAGGGGGCTGTTCAGCGTGCTCCGAAAAGAGTACAAATGTGCTCCATGGATACTCTGACCCCCAAACGCCGCGCGATCTTCGACTTCATCCGCGAGCGCATCGCCGACCACGGCCAGCCACCGAGCCTGGCCGATATCGCTACGCGCTTCGGTTTTGCCTCGCGCAGCGTCGCCCGCAAGCACATCACCGCCCTGTGCCAGGCCGGCTACATCGATGTCACGCCGAACCAGGCGCGCGGCATTCGCCTGGCCGAGCCGCTGCGCCGGCCGGAAATCCTCGAAGTACCGGTGCTCGGCCAGGTGGCGGCAGGTGCCCCCATCGGCCCGGACCTCGATATCCACGAGCAGTTGCTGCTCGACCCCAGCCTGTTCCGCCGCACCCCCGACTACCTGCTGAAGGTGCGTGGCGACTCGATGATCGACGATGGCATCTTCGACGGCGACCTGGTCGGCATCCTGCAGCAGGCCGATGCCCGCGACGGGCAGATCGTGGTCGCGCGCCTGGATGGCGAAGTGACTATCAAGCGCCTGCAGCGCCAGGGCAGCGGTTACCGGCTGTTGCCGCGCAACCCGGCCTATGCGCCCATCGATGTGCGGCCTGAACAGGAGTTCTTCATCGAAGGCGTATTCTGCGGCTTGCTGAGGCGTGACTGATGGGCGCGGTGGTCGATCTCGACAGGCTGCTCGACCAGCGCCGGGTATGGCGCGGCCGGCAGGCCCAGGCGCGGCCACTCGGGCTGCAGCCCACCGGCCATGCTGCCCTCGACGAACGCTTGCCAGAAGGTGGTTGGCCTGCAGCGGCCCTCAGCGAACTGTTGCTGGCCAGCCCGGGCTGTGGCGAATTGCACTTGCTGTGGCCAACGCTGGCCCGCTTGAGTGCTGATGCTGGCCGGGTGGTGCTGGTAGCGCCGCCCTTCATTCCTTACGCCCCGGCCTGGCAGGCTGCCGGGGTAGATCTGCGCTGGCTGGTGCAGGTGGATGCCGAACCCGCCGATGCCCTGTGGGCGGCCGAACAGTGCCTGCGCTCCGGCAGCTGCGCGGCGGTGCTGTGCTGGCCGGAACATGCCGATGACCGCGCCCTGCGGCGCTTGCAGGTGGCCGCCGAAACCGGCCAGGCATTGGCCTTTGCCTGCCGGCCGCAGCAGGCGGCGCACAACCCTTCACCCGCCGCGCTGCGCATTGCCGTCGACACCCGCCCGGCACAATGGCGCGTACTGAAAAGCCGTGGCGGCATGCCACCGGCGCTACCCATCGCCTGCCCAGGGCGGGGCTGATGCACCATGCTCTGGGCCTGCATCCTGTTTCCCCAGCTGGCGCTGGACACGGTCCTGCGTGAGCGTGACGACCCCGATACCCCCTTGGTGCTGCTTGGCGGGCCGACCCAACGGCGGGTGCTGCAGGCGGTCAACCCGGCAGCGGCCGCCCTCGGCCTGCGTGCCGGGCAAACCCTGAGCGCCGCGCGCGCCCTGGCCGAGGGTTTCGATTGTGTTGAAGCCGACCCCAGGCGCATCGACCAGGTGCAGCAGTTGCTGGCGGCCTGGGCCTACCGCTTCAGTGCCCAGGTCAGCCTGCACTATCCACGCGCGCTGTTGCTGGAGGTGGGCTCCAGCCTGCAGCTGTTCGGCCCCTGGCCGCTGTTCGAGGCACGCCTGCGGCAGGAACTGGCGGAGCTGGGGCTGCGCCAACGCATCGTCCTGGCCAGCAACCCAGTGGCGGCGCGCATGCTCGCCAACAGGCACGACGGCCTGGCCGTCGGCGATGCCGATGCCACCCGAGCGGCGCTGCTGGGCATGCCCATCGAGCGTATCGGCCTGCCGGCGCAGGCGGCCGAGGCTTTTGCGCGCATGGGGCTGCGGCAGGTGGGCCAGGTCCTGGCCTTGCCCCGCGACACCTTGGCCAGGCGCTTTGCGGCCCAGGTGCAGCTGCACCTGGACCAGCTGCTTGGGCTGCGCAACCTGGGGCTGGCCTTCTACCAGCCACCCGACCGTTTCGAGACCCGGCTGGAGCTGAACTTCGACGTCGAATCACACCAGGCCCTGCTGTTCCCGTTGCGACGCATGCTCAACGACCTGGCCGCGTTCCTCGCCGGGCGTGATTGCGGCGTGCAGCGGTTCTGCCTGCACCTGGAGCATGCCGATGGGCCGGATACCTTGCTCAAGGTCGGCCTGCTGGCCGCCGAACGCGATGCCGCGAGGCTGTTCGAGCTGGCCCGCGGGCGCCTGGAGCCACTGCGCATTCCCGCCCCGGTGCGCAACCTGCGGCTGGTGGCCGAGGACCTGCCACCGTTCGTGCCACAGCACCAGGCGTTGTTCGACCCGCGGGCGCAACAGGCGCAGCCCTGGGAGCAACTGCGTGAACGGCTGCGCGCGCGCCTGGGCGACGAGGCGGTCAAGAGCCTGAGCGTAGCCGCCGATCACCGCCCCGAATACGCTTGGCAGCCGGTAGCGCAGGGCGGGCAGGGCAACCTGCCGGTGGCCCCTGGCAGCCGCCCGGGCTGGTTGCTGCCGGCGCCGATGAGGCTGGACGAAACCGGCTACCGCGTGCAAGGCCATGCCGAGCGCATCGAGTCGGGTTGGTGGGATGGCAGCGACGTGCGCCGTGACTACTACCGTATCGAAACCCGCGACGGTCTGCGCGGCTGGGCCTACCGCGACCTGAGCCAGGCCGGCCCGTTGTGGCTGCAAGGCTGGTTTGCATGAACGCCCCGGGTTATGCCGAGTTGCATTGCCTGTCCAACTTCAGCTTCCAGCGCGGCGCGTCGAGTGCCGACGAGCTGTTCCGCCGTGCCCGCGAGCAGGGCTACCAGGCCCTGGCGATCACCGACGAGTGCACCCTGGCCGGCATCGTCCGGGCTTGGCAGGCGGCAAAGGAACACCAGCTGCAGTTGATCGTGGGCAGTGAAGTCCAGCTGCAGGACGGCCCCAAGCTGGTGCTGCTGGTGCAGGACCTGGCGGGCTACCAGAACCTCTGCGCGCTGATCACCCGGGCCCGGCGGCGCGCACAGAAGGGCGAGTACCAGCTGTTTCGCGATGACCTGCAGCAGCACCACCAGGGCCTGCTGGCCCTGTGGGTGGCCGATGACAGCGGCGATAGCGCTGCGGGGCAGTGGCTGTACAGCGTGTTCGCTGAGCGCCTGTGGCTGGCGGTGCACCTGCACCGGGGCAGTGACGATGCCGTGCGTCTCGAGCGCCTGCGCAGCCTGGCAGCCAGGGTCGGTATTCGTGCCGTGGCCTGCGGCGACGTGCACATGCACATACGCGGCCGCCGCGCCCTGCAGGATTGCATGGCCGCCATCCGCCAGCATTGCCAGGTGGCGGAAGCCGGGCACTTTCTGTTTGCCAACGGCGAACGTCACCTGCGCAGCCAGGCGCAACTGGGCGAACTCTATCCAGCCGACCTGCTGGCCGAGACCTTGGCCATCGCTGCGCGCTGCCGCTTCGAGCTGAGCGAGTTGAAATACCAGTACCCACGCGAACTGGTGCCCGAGGGGCATACCCCGGCGAGCTGGCTGCGGGCGCTGTGCGAGCAGGGGTTGCCGTCGCGCTGGCCGGGCGGGGCGAGTGGCAAGGTGCGGGAAGTGCTGGCCAAGGAATTGGCGCTGATCGAGGAGCTGGGCTACGAGAGCTATTTCCTGACCGTGCACGACATCGTCGCCTTCGCCCGCAGGCAGGGGATTCTTTGCCAGGGCCGCGGGTCGGCTGCCAACTCGGTGGTGTGTTTCGTCCTCGGCATCACCGAACTCGACCCCATGGAACACCGCCTGCTGTTCGAGCGCTTCCTGTCGCGCGAGCGCAACGAGCCGCCGGATATCGATGTGGACTTCGAGCACGACCGCCGCGAAGAGGTGATCCAGTATGTGTTCCGCCGCTATGGCCGGCACCGGGCGGCACTCACCGCGGTGGTCAACACCTACCACGCCGCCGGTGCGGTGCGGGATGTGGCGCGGGTGCTGGGGTTGCCCGCCGACCAGGTGGATGCACTGGCCAAATGCTGTGGCCGCTGGAGCGATCGCATACCCGATGACCAGCGCCTGGCCGAGGCCGGTTTCGAGCCGGGCAGCCCTTCGCTGCGGCGGGTGCTGGTGCTGGCCGGTGAGTTGATCGGTTTCCCCCGGCACCTGTCGCAGCACCCGGGCGGCTTCGTCATTTCGCAGCAACCGCTGGACGAACTGGTGCCGGTGGAAAATGCCGCGATGCCGGAACGCACGGTAATCCAGTGGGACAAGGACGACCTGGACATGGTCGGCCTGCTCAAGGTCGACGTGCTGGCGCTGGGCATGCTCAGTGCCCTGCGCCGTTGCTTCGACCTGCTGTACCGCCACCGCGGCCGGCACTTGACCCTGGCGACCATCCCCGCTGAAGACCCGGCCACCTACGCGATGATCAGCCGTGCCGAGACCATGGGCGTGTTCCAGATCGAGTCGCGCGCGCAAATGGCCATGCTGCCTCGGCTGCGCCCGGTAACCTTCTATGACCTGGTCATCGAGGTGGCCATTGTCCGCCCCGGGCCGATCCAGGGGGACATGGTCCATCCTTACCTGCGCCGGCGCCTGAAGCAGGAGCCAGTGACCTACCCCTCGCCGCAGCTCAAGGCCGTGTTCGAGCGCACCCTGGGGGTGCCGTTGTTCCAGGAGCAGGTGATGGAGTTGGCCATGGTCGCAGCCGACTACAGCCCCGGCGAGGCTGACCAGTTGCGCCGCAGCATGGCCGCCTGGAAGCGCCACGGCGGCCTGGAGCCGCACCGCCAGCGGCTGGTACAGGGTATGTTGCGCAATGGTTACGAGCTGGCATTTGCCGAGCGCATCTTCGAGCAGATCAAGGGCTTTGGCAGTTATGGCTTCCCGGAGTCGCACGCGGCCAGCTTTGCCTTGCTGTGCTATGCCAGCAGCTGGCTCAAGTGCCATGAGCCGGCGATCTTTACCTGTGCGCTGGTCAACAGCTGGCCCATGGGTTTCTACAGCCCCGACCAGTTGCTGCAAGAGGCCCGGCGCCAGGGCATAGCGGTCCGGCCGGTGGATGTCTGCCACAGTGATTGGGACTGCACGCTTGAGCCTGACGCGGGCGCGGCCCTGGCCATCCGCATGGGGTTGCGCCTGGTGCGTGGGTTTGCCGAGGCCGATGCCAGGCGCCTGGTGCAGGCAAGGGCGCAGCGGGCATGGCGCGATGTCGAGGACGTGTGCCTGCGCGCCGGGCTCGACGCGCGTGCCCGCGCCCAGCTGGCCGATGCTGGCGCGCTGCGCGCCTTGGCTCGTGATCGCCATCAGGCGCGCTGGCAGGTGGCGGCGGTGCAGCCGCAGCTGCCGTTGTTCGCCGACGTGGAAGCTGTGCCGGAAGACACCGTTGAACTGCCTGTCCCCAGTGTGGCGGAGAACCTGATGGCCGATTACCAGACCCTGGGCACCACGCTTGGGCCGCATCCGCTGGCCTTGTTGCGTTCACGGCTGAGGGCGCTGGGCTGTCGCAGTTCGGCCGAACTGCAAGGTGTCGAGCATGGCGACAACATTGCCGTGGCCGGGCTGGTGGTGGGCCGCCAGCGGCCACAGACGGCCAGTGGCGTGACCTTCGTCACCCTGGAGGATGAGCACGGCATGCTCAATGTCGTGGTGTGGCGCGACCTGGCCGAGCGGCAGCGACGGGCACTGGTGGGGGCGCAGTTGCTCAAGGTCGGCGGGCGGCTGGAGCAGGCCGACGGTGTGCGTCACTTGATTGCGCGACGGCTGGAAGATGTCAGCCAGTTGCTGCAGGGGCTGGATGTGCGCAGCCGCGATTTCCATTAGGCCCAGGCCCCAGTACGCGCCTGCGAGGTCCCTTGTAGGAGCGGCCTTGTGTCGCGAAAGGGGTGCGAAGCGCCCCCAAGGCTGTGCATCACCGCAAGATTGCCGGGGCCGCTCTGCGGCCCTTTCGCGACACAAGGCCGCTCCTACAAGTAAGCCTGGTGTTGCCCGTCAGACCATCGCCAGGCGCTGCTTGCGCGTCGGCGGCGGGAACGCGCGGTCGATTGCCCGCAGGTCCTCGCTGGTCAAGGTCAGCGAACCCGCCGCCGCATTCAGCCGCACATGCTCGGGCGCCACGGCCTTGGGGATGGCGATCACCCCGTCGTTACGGGTCACCCAGGCCAGGCTGACCTGGGCTGCTGTGGCGCCGTGCCGTTCACCGATTTGCGCCAGCACCGGGTGCTGCAACAGGCGCCCAGCCTGGGCCAGCGGGCAATAAGCCATGGTCGGCAGGGCGCGCTGTTCGCACCACGGCAACAAGTCGAACTCGATGCCCCGCTGCGCCGGGTTGTACAACACCTGGTTGGTCGCGCAATCGGGGTTGTGCAATTCGCGCAAGTCGTCGACGTCGAAATTGGAAACGCCCCAACGCCTGATCTTGCCTTGCTCGCGCAAGCGCTCGAAGGCGTCGACGGTTTCTTCCAGCGGGTGCTGGCCCCGCCAGTGCAGCAAATACAGGTCGATGCAGTCGGTGCCCAGGCGCGCAAGGCTGCGCTCGCAGGCAGCCGCCATGCTGCGCCGGCTGGCATTGTGCGGATACACCTTGCTGACCAGGAACACCTGGTCACGGCGCCCGGCAATGGCCTGGCCAACGACTGCTTCCGCACCGCCTTCGGCATACATCTCGGCGGTATCGATCAGGCTCAGGCCAAGCTCGATGCCTTGTTGCAGGGCCGCCACCTCGGCCGCCCGGCGGCCTGGATCTTCACCCATGTACCAGGTGCCTTGGCCGATGGCCGGAACGCTCGAACCTGCCAGTGTCACGTAACGCATGTCACCTCCGGAATGCGGGTATTGGAAAGCAGCACCTCGAGCAGCGCCTGCGCCGCCGTGGAAAGCTTGTGTTCGCTGAGGGCAATCACGCCGATGCGGCGCTCGACCGTGGGCTCGACCAGGGCCACGCAGCGGGCGCCAAGCTCCTGCATCTGGTTGATGCACAACGCCGGCACGGCACTGACCCCCAGGCCACTGGCGACCATGCGGCCGATGGTGGAAAGCTGGTGGCTCTCGAACGCCACGGCCAGTTTGCCGTGCCGTGCGGCAACGTTCTGCTCCATCAGCAGGCGCACCGCCGAAGGGCGCTGCAAGGCCACGAAGTCTTCGCCCAGCAGTTGCGCCCAGCTGACCTGGGGCAATCGGGCCAGCGGTGAATCGGCCGGTACCACAGCAACGAAACGGTCCATGTACAGGGGGTGGAAGTCCAGGCCATCGATGTTTTCCGGTTCGAAGCCGATGCCCAGTTCGACGCGCCGATGGCGCACCAGTTCCAGTACCTGCTCGTTGATCACATCGTGCACGGTGACGTTGACCTTCGGGTAGCGCTGGCGAAACACCTTGAGCGCATGTGGCAACAGGTTGCCGGCGAAGGACGGCATGGCCGCCACCGAAACCCGGCCCAGTTGCAGGGTGAAGCGCTGGCGCAGCATCTCTTCGGTGTCGTCCCAGTCGGCCAGCAGGCGCCGAGCCAACGGCAGCAGCACCTCACCTTCGGCGGTCAGGCTGACGCTGCGGGTGGTACGGCTGAGCAGGGCGCCCCCCAGGTTCTCCTCCAGGGCCTTGATGGTCAGGCTCAGGGCCGGTTGCGAGACATGCAGGTGCTCACCGGCCTGGGCGAAGCTCTGGTACTTGGCCACGGCGACAAAGGCGCGCAGTTGCTTGACATTCATGACGGGCCTGCTGGTTGTTTTGTAAAAATTATCAATCGATGACGAAAACAAAATTAACAAATCAGTCGCTTGCGGTGAAGATGTCCTCCACACGCTCACCGACAGCCTCGTCGGTTAAACAACTACAAAAGGCGGATCAGCATGGCCGGACTGGACAAGCGCGTTGCAACCTATGAACAGGCCCTCGAAGGCCTGACCGACAACATGACGGTACTGGCAGGCGGTTTTGGCCTGTGCGGCATTCCGGAAAACCTCATCAACGAAATCAAGCGGCGTGGCGTCAAGGGCCTGACCGTGGTCTCCAACAACTGCGGTGTCGATGGCTTCGGCCTTGGCGTGCTGCTGGAAGACCGGCAGATCCGCAAGATGGTCGCCTCGTACGTGGGCGAAAACGCCGAATTCGAGCGCCAGCTGCTCAGCGGCGAGCTGGAAGTGGAACTGACCCCGCAGGGCACCCTCGCCGAGAAGATGCGCGCTGGCGGTGCCGGCATCCCGGCCTTCTACACCGCCACCGGCTACGGCACCCCGGTAGCCGAAGGCAAGGAAGTGCGCGAGTTCAACGGCCGCAAGTACATCCTCGAAGAATCCATCACCGGTGATTTCGCCATCGTCAAGGGCTGGAAGGCCGACCACTACGGCAACGTGGTGTACCGCAACACCGCACAGAATTTCAACCCGCTGGCGGCTACCGCCGGCAAGATCACCGTGGTCGAAGTGGAAGAAATCGTCGAACCCGGCGTACTGCTGCCCAGCGAGATCCATACCCCGGGCATCTATGTCGACCGCGTCATCGTCGGCACTTTCGAGAAGCGTATCGAAAAGCGCACCGTCAAGGCCTGAGCGCCATCCATCAGAACAACAAAGAGACCCTGACCATGGCACTGACCCGCGAACAGATGGCGCAACGCGTCGCCCGTGAATTGAAAGACGGCTACTACGTCAACCTCGGTATCGGCATTCCGACCCTGGTGGCCAACTATGTGCCCGCCGACATGGATGTGATGCTGCAATCGGAAAACGGCCTGCTCGGCATGGGCGAGTTCCCCACCGAGAGCACCCTGGATGCCGACATGATCAACGCCGGCAAGCAGACCGTCACTGCCCGTCGTGGCGCCTCGATCTTCGACTCGGCGCAATCCTTCGCCATGATCCGTGGCGGCCACGTCGACCTGACCGTGCTGGGCGCGTTCGAGGTGGACGTGCACGGCAACATCGCCTCGTGGATGATCCCTGGCAAGCTGGTGAAGGGCATGGGCGGCGCCATGGACCTGGTGGCCGGTGCCGAGAACATCATCGTCACCATGACCCACGCCTCCAAGGACGGTGAGTCCAAGCTGCTGCCGCAGTGCAGCTTGCCGCTGACCGGTGCCGGCTGCATTCGCAAGGTGCTGACCGACCTGGCCTACCTGGAAATCGCAGACGGCGCCTTCATCCTGCGCGAGATTGCGCCCGGGGTGAGCGTTGAAGAAATCATCGAGAAGACCGCCGGCAAGCTGATCGTGCCGGATGACGTGAAGGAAATGACCTTCTAGGCATTCGCCGCACAGCGCCCCTGCAGGGGCGACCTTGTGGGCGAAAGGGCTGCGACGCAGCCCCGCGATTTCGGCATCGACGCCGAGATCGAGGGCGCCGCTTCGCGGCCCTTTCGCGACACAAGGCCGCTCCTGCAGGGGTTTTGCGTTTGCTGATGTATCCGATAAAACCAACAAGAGGAATTGAACCGTGGCCGCTGAAATTCAAGACAGCCGCTCCGCCCGCTTTGCCTTGCGCTGCTCCAACTGGGCCGAACGCTGGTTCCCTGACTCCTGGGTATTCGCTGCCCTGGCGGTGATGCTGGTGGGCATCGGTGCCCTGGCCATGGGCGCCAAGCCGACCGACACTGCCAAGGCGTTTGGCGATGGCTTCTGGAGCCTGATCCCGTTCACCATGCAAATGGCCTTCGTGGTCATCGGCGGCTACGTGGTGGCCAGTTCGCCGCCCGCCGCGCGGCTGATCGACCGCCTGGCGCGCATTCCCGGCAATGGCCGCTCGGCGGTGTGCTGGGTGGCACTGATCTCGATGCTGGCGTCGTTGCTCAACTGGGGCCTGTCGCTGGTGTTCGGCGGCCTGCTGGTGCGTGCGCTGGCGCGGCGTACCGAGCTGCAGATGGACTACCGCGCCGCCGGTGCCGCCGCCTACCTGGGCCTGGGCGCCGTCTGGGCGCTGGGGCTGTCGTCGTCGGCAGCGCAGCTGCAGGCCAACCCGGCCAGCCTGCCACCGTCAATCCTGTCGATAACCGGGGTGATCCCGTTCACCGAAACCATCTTCCTCTGGCAGTCCGGGGTGATGCTGGCCGCGCTGGTAGTGGTCTCGCTGGTGATCGCCTACGCCACCGCGCCTGGCCCGAACAGCGCGCGCAGCGCCCAGGACTGTGGGGTCGACCCCAGTTTCAGCGCGCCACCGGCACCCCAGCGCACCCGCCCGGGCGAGTGGCTGGAGCACAGCCCGATCCTGATCCTGCTGCTGGTCGCGCTGGCTGCCGGCTGGCTGTACCAGGAGTTCGCCACCAAGCCGGCAATTACCGCCATTTCCGGGCTGAACACCTACAACCTGCTGTTCATCATGCTCGGTGCTTTGCTGCACTGGCGCCCACGCAGCTTCCTGGATGCCGTGGCCCGTGCGGTCCCGACCACCACCGGGGTGCTGATCCAGTTCCCCTTGTATGGTTCGATCGCGGCCATCCTCACCCAGGTGAAGGGGGTCGATGAACAGACCCTGGCCCATCACATTTCCTTGTTCTTCACCCAGATCGCAACCCATGACACCTACGCCGTACTGATGGGGGTGTATTCGGCAGTACTGGGCTTCTTCATCCCCTCGGGGGGCGGCAAGTGGATCATCGAGGCCCCTTACGTGATGCTGGTGGCCAACGACCTGCAGTACCACCTGGGCTGGGCGGTACAGATCTACAACGCCGCCGAAGCCCTGCCGAACCTGATCAATCCGTTCTACATGCTGCCACTGCTCGGCGTGCTGGGACTGAAGGCGCGCGACCTGATCGGCTTCTCGTTCGTGCAATTGCTGGTGCATGTGCCGCTGGTGCTGGTGCTGCTGTGGGCACTGGGTACCACACTGGAGTATATGCCGCCGGTTATGCCCTGAAGCCGGGGGCGCTTTGCGCCCCAGCGCCGACAAGCCGACTCCCATTCTGGCCGCATCGATCTCGAGCCATGCGCAGCCACTGTGGGAGCTGGCTTGCCGGCGATGGCCTGCGTAGCAGCCCCAGCATTTCCTTGGCAGTCCACGTATCATTGCCCGGCTGCTTTCGCCTGGGAACCCGCGTTATATGTCTATCCGATTGAAACTGCTGCGCAAGAAACTGGGGATGACCCTGGAAACGCTGGCCGAAAAGACCGCCATGACCAAAAGCTACCTGTCCAAGGTCGAGCGTGGCCTGAACACGCCGTCGATCGCCGCCGCGCTGAAACTGGCGCGGGCGCTGAACGTCAATGTCGAAGAGCTGTTCGCCGAAGAGCAGGCCGGCCAACACCGTTACAGCCTGGTGCGCCATGCCCAGCGCCAAGCCCTGGTGGGTGACGGGGCAGGGCCGGGGTACGCGGCCCTGACCAGCCAGGTCGGGCAACGCAGCCTGCTGCCATTCCTGATCCAGCCCCCGCTCGAGTTCAGCGACCCCACCTTCAAGGAACACCTGGGCGAGGAGTTCTTGTTCGTCCACGCCGGCCAGGTAGAAGTGGACTTCATGAACGAACGGGTGCTGCTGGAGCAAGGCGATGCCCTGCATTTCAACGCCCAGACACCGCATCGGTTGCGCTCGGTGGGGCCGTTGCCAGCGCAGTTGCTGGTGGTGGTGCACCACGCCGATGATGAAACCACGGGGCCGTAGCGCCCCGGCCGTTGCCTTTCTCAGCGATGAAACGCTATCAGCGCCGACGTGACACGGGCATGCACAATTTGCCTGTCGTTTTTTTGACGAATCGCTCGGGCGCCTATTGAATTTTATTATTGTGTCGAATCATTGACGCATTGCCATTGTGCTCATAAGCTCAATTCAACAGCGAACAACTCCTGCACTACCACGCCAATAACTTATTGATTTTCCTCTTTAAAGGAGGGGCGTATGCGCACGGCTCTGATAATCAAATCGATGTCTTTGCTGGCGCTGTTAAGTGGCGCGGCGCGCGCAGCGGATTTATATATCAACCAGAACAGTATCATCCCCGTGTCAACCGCAGGTTGGCTGTTTGCCTTTGCCGTCGTTGGTTTTGTGGCAGTTGCCAACAGAAGGCAGATCTGAGCGGCTGCGGCTGCGCCCTTCCTTGTCAATTTGCCAACCGTTGCTATATTGCCAGTAGCCCTTGAAGGTCCACGGTTGCCGGCAGCGTAGCCGAGGCTGCACAGCGTCAAGGTAAAGGCCTCCAGGCAGGTGAGGCGGTCGTATGCCGCAATGCGGAGCGAGAGTTGGTGGGCTGTTCTCATTCAGTGCTCTTCGTCGGGCCTTTTGGCCGGAGGGACCCTCATGGTGCGTTCAATGTTTGCCGCGTTCTGCCTGTTGATGCTGGGAGCCGGTGCCAGCAATGCCGAACCGAACAGTACCTACCTGCTCAGCCCCGGCGATGTGGTGATGGTTTCGGTGTGGCAGGAAGACAGCCTGCGTCAGGAAGCCACGGTACTGCCCGATGGCAGTATTACCTTTCCCCTGGCCGGGCGTATCGAAGTTGCCGGGCTGGATGTAACGGCGGTGGAAAAACAAGTGGCCGCCAAACTCGAGAAGTTCCTCCCCGACCCGAACGTCAGTGTGGTGGTCAAGAGCATTGCCGGCAACCTGGTTTATGTTCAGGGCAAAGTGATCAAGCCCGGGCCGGTACAAATGGCCGGCCCTACGGCAGTGCTGCAGGCCCTGAGCATGTCCGGCGGCCTCGACAAGTTTGCCGATGAAAGCGAAATCAAAGTCGTGCGGGGTGCCGGCGCTTCCCAAAAAATCCTGCCTGTGCGATATAAAGACCTGGTGTCGGGCAGGGACATGTCCACCAACATCCAACTTCAGGCTGGCGATACGCTGGTCGTTCCTTGATCTTGCCTTTAATAAGAACACTTAATGCCTCTTCTTAGAACAACTCGCATTGCAACGGCAATCTTGGTCTTGCCATTTACCGACGCCGCCCTGGCGGCAAATTGGCAGTCGACGGTGGTAGTACCGACCTCCGTCGAATACGACAGCAACCCTTTGCTGCTGTCGTCGGATGAAAAGGGCATAACGCGCACGATCATCGCGCCCGATTACACCCTGATCGGCACTTTCGACCGTGATGAATTGCGCTTGGGGCTGGGCATGCATGTCATGCGTTCGTCCGACACGGCCGTGGTGGACAACCGTGAGGACCCGGATGTGAGCCTGGGCTGGCAACGCCAGACCGAACGTGGGCGCTTTGGCCTGCTGGCGCGCTACAACGAAAGTTCGACGCTGTCGGGGACAGTGCTGGATACCGGTGTGGTCACCACCGATGGCACGCAGAAGCTCTATACCCTGGCCGGCAACTGGAGCCAGGCAGTCACCGAACGTAGCACCTTGAGCAACGAGACCACCTACAACCGGGCGCGTTATGACATCAGCACGCTGACCGGTTACGACGAACTGGGCAACGTGTTCACCTGGACCTACGCCTGGAGCGAGCGGGCCGATGTGTACAGCCGCTTTGGCGTGCGCCGTTACGAGCCCGAGCAGGACCAGACGGCGACGGCTTCGAACAGTTACAGCCCGGCGATCGGCGTCAAGTATCAGTTGTCCGAACGCCTCAGCGCCGATGTCCACGTCGGTGCCACTGAAGTCTCCGGTAACGAAGGCGGCGGGCGTGGCGAGGGCGGGGTGGCGCTGCTGTACACCGGTGCGCGCGCCCTTGCCAGCCTCACCGCCGAGCGCAGCACGGTGGCCAGCGCCGAGGGCGGCTTCGCCCAGCTGGACCAGGTGCGCGGTGTGTGGAGTTACGCGGTCAGCGAGCTGACCCGGGTGGGGGCGGACGCCGCCTGGCAGGACAGCAAAGGGCAGACACCCAACACCCTGCAGACCTACAGCGTGTGGGCCAGCCGCGAGTTTTCGCCGTACTGGGACCTGCGCCTGTCGCTGATGTACAAGGAACGGCAGCAGGATCGCGAAGCCGATGCGAGCGCTACGATCGTGGGTTTGACGTTGACGTACAGGTACCCCGACATCTGAACTTCAGGCAGGTGGCCCCATGAAGTCTGACTACGAACTGTCCCTCAGAGATTACATCGCCATTATCAAGGACCGTGCCCTGTTATTGGCGGTGAGTATCGTAGTCATTCTCGCGGCGACCGTCGCAGTGGCGGTGATGGTGCCACCGATCTATCAGTCGGCCGGCACCATCCTGGTGGAGTCGCAGCAGATTTCACCCGAGCTGGTGTCGACCAACAACACCAGCTTTGCCGACGAGCGCATCGAGGTGATTCGCCAACGGGTGATGACCCGCGAGAACCTGCTGCGCATCATCGACAAGTACAACCTGTTCGCCGACGAGCGTTTCAGCGAAAGCGACAGGATCGACCAGATGCGCAGTGCCATCGTGGTCCAGCCCCTTACCACCTATGTGCGCGGGCGGGGGGAAGCGACCGTGGCGTTCAATGTGTCGTTCGAGCACAGGCAAGCGCAAGTGGCCAAGCAAGTCGCTGACGACCTGGTCACGCTGTTCCTCGACGAGAATCTCAAGCAGCGCACCGAGCGCGCCAACGAAACCACCGAGTTCCTGACCCAGGAAGCGAACAAGCTGGGGGCCGAACTGGCCAGCCTGGAGAACCAGCTGGCAGACTTCAAGCAGGCCCATGCCAACGCCTTGCCCGAGCACCAGACCCTGCGCATGAACATGCTGTCGCGCTCGGAGCTGGAATTCCGCGAAGTCGACCGCGACTACAAGGCCGCCCAGGAAGAGCTGCGTTACCTGGAGCTGGAATTGTCCGCGGCCAATGCCGGGCTGGCCACCAAGGTTGGCGAGGGCCCGCGGGCGACGACTGCCGACGAGCCCCAGGACCTGCCAAGCCTGAAGGCCGAGTATGCCCGGCTGCTGAGCCGCTACAAGGAAGCCCACCCCGACGTGGTGGCGGTCAAGCGCAAGATCCAGGCACTCCAGGCCAGCGGCAACGCAACAGCGGCGGTTTCCACCGGCAACCTCGATGCCGCGCGCGTGCGGGCCAAGATCAGCGCGGCACAGGAGCGCATCGCGTCGCTGGCCGAGCAGAAACGCGAACTGACCAGGAAGATGGAAGGCTACGAGGCCGAGATTCTCGAGGCGCCGCAGGTCGAGCGCGGCCTGGTGACCTTGATGCGTGACCATGACAACGCGCGCAAGAAGTACGAGGAAATCCGTGCCAAGGAGATGGGCGCGAAGATCACCGAGAGCCTCGAACAGGAAAACAAGGCCGAGCGCTTTGTGCTGCTGGAACCACCGCTGCTGCCCGAGAAGCCGATCAAGCCCAACCGCAAGAAGATCGCCGCCCTGGGCCTGGTGCTGGCACCGGCCGGGGGTGGTGCGCTGGTAATGCTGCTGGAAATGTTCAACCAGCGTATTCGCGGCGTCGGCGCCCTGGAGAACCTGTTGGGCAAACGCGTGCTGGTGGCGCTGCCGTACATCGATACCAAGGCCGACGTGGCCCGGCGCAAGCGTTGGCGCAACTGGCTGTTGCTGGCGGCGCTGGTACTGGTGGCTATCCTGATGGTGCTGGTGCACGTGTTCTACCTGCCACTGGATGTGCTGTTGTTCAAAGTCATGTCTCGGTTTGCATAAGGAAAGCAGCGATGGACGGGACCAAGCCGGCTGTTGGCCACACGCTTCACCCGGTGACCCCGGGTACCCCTCAGGCATTGTCTCCAGCCCCTGGCACGGCGCTGAGGGAAGTGCCTGGCGAGTTCGACTACGTCAACACCAAGGTGGTGCCGCTGCGCGCCGAGCACCTGGAGCGCCACCGCATCGTCGCGTACAACAAGAACTCCAGCATGAACGGGCCGATCGACCTGCTGCGCACGCAAGTGCTCAGGGCGATGGACGAGAATGGCTGGCGCACCCTGGCCATCACTTCGCCAACACCTGAAGCGGGCAAGACCGTGCTGGCCATCAACCTGGCCATGAGTATCGCCCACCACACCACCAGGACTGCATTGCTGGTGGACTTCGACCTGCGTCGGCCAAAGGTCGGCAGCAGCCTGGGCCTGCCCATGGAGCAGTCATTGAACGAGTTCCTGAGCGACCAGGCCGAGTTGCAGGACTGCCTGGTCAACCCGACGCTGCCACGCTTCGTGGTACTGCCCACGCGGGTGCCGGTGCCGATGTCCACCGAAATGCTGTCGTCGCCCAAGGTGAGCAACCTGGTCAGCGACCTGCGCAACCGCTATGAGTCGCGCATCTGCATTTTCGATTTGCCACCGTTGCTCAGCTCCGACGATGCGATCACCGTGATACCCAAGTTCGATTGTGTATTGCTGGTGGTGGCCAACGGCATGAACAACAAGAAGGAAATCGAGGATTGCCTGCACCACCTGGCCAGGGTGAACCTGGTCGGCACGGTGTTGAACAAGGCTGACGAGCAACCGCGAACCTATTATTGAGCCTTTTGCTGCCGGGCAGGCATTGCGCATGCCCGCTGTGGCAGCGGATTACCCGCTGCCACAGGTGTGCCCGGCGTGCCCTAGCGCTGGCGCATCAGCCATGGATACTGCAACTCCCACTGCCAAGCATGCCGCACGATCTGTTCCAGCTCGGCAAACTGCGGGCGCCAGCCCAGTACACGCATGGCCTTGCCAGCATCCGCCACCAGCCGCGGCGGGTCGCCCGCACGGCGCGGGGCATCGAGGCTGCGAATCCGTCGGCCGGTCACGCTCCCGGCGGTATCGATAACCTGCTGCACCGAGAAGCCCAGCCCATTGCCCAGGTTGAACGCGGTGCGTTCGCCACCTGCCAGCAGGTAATCCACCGCCAGCGCATGGGCCGTCGCCAGGTCGGCCACATGCACGTAGTCGCGGATGCAGGTGCCATCCGGCGTGTCGTAGTCGCGGCCAAACACCGTGATCGCGTCACGCCGGCCCGAAGCGGCCTGCAGGATCAGCGGGATCAGGTGGGTTTCCGGGTCATGGCATTCCCCCAACTGGCCCTGCGGGTCAGCGCCGGCGGCGTTGAAATAGCGCAGGCACACCGACTTCAGGCCGTAGGCGCGGTCGAAGTCCTCGAGAATCTGTTCGACCATCCACTTGCTCAGCCCATACGGGTTGATCGGCCCTTTGGCATGCGCTTCGTCGATCGGCACATACTGCGGGTTACCGTAGACGGCAGCGCTGGAAGAAAACACCAGGTGCCGTATGCCGGCATTGACCATGGCCTGCAGCAGGCTGAGGGTCGCCGCGACATTGTTCTGGTAGTACTTGCCAGGCACGCTGACCGACTCGCCCACCTGGATGTACGAGGCAAAGTGGAACACCGCATCGAAGCGGCAAACAGCGAACAGCACATCCAGGGCCGGCTCGTCGGCGATGTCCAGTTTCGCCCACTGCACACCAGGGCCGGGTGAGACCAGATCGGCCACTACCACCTCATGGCCAGTACCGAGCAGATGCTTGACCATGTGCGAGCCAATGTAGCCTGCGCCACCGACAACCAGAAACTTCATCCAAGCCTCCTGGACTCTGCTGTTGTTCAGCCGCAGTGAATCATCCCTGGTCAAGACCGGGCGGGCGCTTCAGCTACAGGTCTGTTTGAGGGTAGATGGCCATATGCCCTATTTCAAGAACAGCCAATTGGACATGTACTGGCCATCGAAGGTGATGCGGTAATGCCCATCCTGGTAGGCCACGGGCAAGGCTTTGAGCTGTGCCGCTGGCTCCCGGGCGTACAGTTTCAGGCCAGCAGGCGCCTTGATGTTCAAGGTGCCGGCAAGCGGCTCGACGTTGAACGCTGTGTTGGCATCGGCTTTGGGCACGGCCCGGGTGCCCAGCGACACCAGCAGCTCGCGCGACTGGCCCAAGGGGCGGCCGTCCAGGCTTTGCACCACGACGCTGGCATAGGGTGTCTGTGCCTGCACCTGGATGGCGCCAAGGCTGATCGAGCGGCCACCCAGCCAACCGCTGGCGGCTTGGGTCAGCGCGGTGTCGATGGTGTAGATGCCTTGTTGCCAGTTGCGTTTGAGTTCACCCGTGTCGGTAACTGCCTCGTTGGCGTTGGCCGCCAGCAAGGCTTGCCCCGGGTCGTTCAGCACCTGCGCATCGGCCGGGATGGCGGCAGGTTTCAGCCAGGGCAGTTGCGGCGTTTGCGGCAGGGCGATCTGCAATTGGCCCTTTTCCATGGCCGTGCGCAGCAGCACGGAATTGCGCGGGGTGATTTCCTGGCCGTACAGCGTGGCAGGCGTCGGTGCGAACACGTAACGGGTGGTGGCCGGGTGCACGTCCGCACGGCGGTAGAGCAGGGCGGCAGCGGGCAGGGTAGCGAGCATCGCCGGGTCGTTGTAGGCGTGCCAGTTGTCCGCCGTGCGCCAGCCTGGATTGAAGGCTTGCTGGCTGTAGGCATACTGCAGCATGGCGTCCCAGCCCTGGTGGCTGGCGGTAGCGGCCACATACAGCGGCAACGAATGACGATCGGGCAGCGGGAAGGGCTCGGCGTTCCACTCGCTGACGGTCATCGGCTTGCCGACCACCTGGGCGGCAGCGAGCCAGTCGATCATGCCGTCGCTGGTCAGTGGGTTCTTCTCCAGCTGGCCATTGGCGCCGTAGCTGTGGGCATCGATCACATCGCCTGCGCTCAGCGCTGGCAGCGCACTCAGGCCATTGCCGCCCCAGGTGCTGGTGGTAGCGATCGGTACTTTCACGCCGAAGTTGCGCAGGTGCGCAATCATGTCGGCATTGAAACGTTGTTCCAGGTCGTTGAGGAACAGCTTCGACGGGCCATGCTCCCAGGCATGCCAGGTAAGGTCGCTCGGCAGCCCATGCTGGCGGGCGAACGCCTTGGCAGCGTCCATGTAGCGTGCGCTGTGGCGGGGCACGTCCTTGTCTGGCAGCAAGGCGTTGCCGTAGTGCTGGGTGAGGTCGTCCTCGTTGGTGATCAGCACCGCGGCAATCGCCGGGTCATCCTTGTAGGCCAGGCCGGTGTACGGGTTCACATGGCCCAGGTACTGCTCGGCAAAGCGCTTCATGGCCTGCTGGATGCTGCGGTTGACATAGGCGTAGCCCTTCAGGTCGACATGATCCTGGCCCTTGGCGATCTCCTGGAAGTCGTCAATGTCGTCGTTGGCGGTAAGCGCGCGCTGGACGTGCATGTCCAGCCAGACGTAGATGCCTTCGTCCTTGAGCGCCTTGATCCACAGGTCGAGCTTGCGCAGCGACTCGGCATCGAGTTGGCGGGTATCACGTACCACGGTGGCGTCGCCGAACACGTTCGGGCTGACCCACGGCGAGTCGTGGTGGTGCAGGCGTACCAGGTTGAAGCCCAGCGCCGACAGGCGCTTGGCCTGGTGGCGGATTTCTTCGTCCGGGCTTTTGAACAATGCATAGGCGGACAGGTTGGTACCCCAGAAGCGCGCCGGGGTGTTGTCCTCGAACAGCAGCTGTTCGCCGACAGCCCTGACGAAGCCGCGCTTGCCCGCGGGCTTTTCCGCAGCGTTGAGGAACGACAGGTCGACCGGCGAGGTGCGCCAGTCCAGGTGGTCATCCGGCCAACGGCTGGGGTCGGTCAGGCCGAAGCGTTCGCTGGGCGTAGGCCCCAGCTCGATGTCACCGCTGATGTTCAGTACCGCCTTGATCTGCTGCTGGCCGGCGTTGATCGGGTCGTCGTAGAGAAACGCACGCAATTCGGACGGGTTGCCGCGCTCGAAATACACCTTGGCCAGCGGCGGGTCGAAGCGCATCTCGATGCGTCGACCCTGCTCAGCCTTGCCCCACGACCAGCCACGGTTGCCGGGCAGCAACTGCGGCGTCCCCATGCCCCCGGCAATTTGCCCCGGGTCGAACTGGAACACCATGCCACCGCCCATCACCCCGGCCTGGCGGCTGTGCGCGGCAAGGTCGAAAACCCAGCTCAGGGTTTGCGCCTGCTCCTTGCGTATATCCGCCGCCAGGTCGAAATCCAGCGCCTTGTTGCTGCCCTGCAGCGTGTAGTGGTAGGGGCCATTGACCTTGACCGCAGTGTCGAAGCCGGTCCAGCTCCAGTTGGCCGCCCAGAAGTCGAACTTGGCTTTCATCACCGGCCCGCCGCCGAGGGTCACCATGGGCAGGCCATTCTGTTCATCGACACTGACTTGCCAGGCCGATGCCCAGCCGGCAGAGGGTAGCAGGGCCAAGCCGGCCAGGGCCGAAACGCGCAGGGTTTGCAGGGCCGAGCGGCGCAGCAGAAGCAGGTTCATAGGCATCACCCGGTTTGAAGGCCTGAGCCGGCCAGCTCGCTGACCTGGCTGTCGTGAAGCCGCCGTACCATCTGGCTATAGCCCACGCCCAGCCCGGCGATCGTCCAGTACACCACCGGGATGAAGGTGATGCTGCTGACGGTGAAGATGATCACCAGGATGCCGGCCAGCGTCGCCAGCAACGCTCGGCCGAGCTGGCGTCGCTCGTCGTCCTTGTCGGCGAAACTGCGCATGGCCTTGCGCATGCCGAGCAGCACGCTGGCGAAGAACGCCAGGAACAGGCCGAGCCCGACCAGCCCGACCCGCAGTGCCACATTGATGTAGGTGTTGACGATGTCGATGATGCCTTCACCCTGGATCATCGATTGCATTTCCGGGGTATTGCGGAAATCGAACGAGCCGAACAGCGGGTTGCGCTGGATGACGATCCACGCATTGTCCATCAGCCGCTCGCGGTAGGTGATGTTGTCCTTGTCCACGTTGCCGATGTACGGCAGCAGGTCCAGTAGCTTGTCGCCACCGGGCACGGCGGTCAGCAGGGGCAGGGCCAGCATGCCGGCCGCAGCCAGCAGTGCCAGGCGCCTGAGCGCACCTTTGCCGAGGGCGACGAATACCACCACGATGACCATGGCCCCGATCCACGGGCCACGCGACAGCGGCGCGAACAGCCCGGCGGCCAGCAGCAGGGCTCCCATCAAACGCTGCCAGGGGCGGCGTACGTAACCCTGGACGAAGAGGAACAGGCCAATGGCCACGCTCATCACATAACCCAGCACAATGGCCTGCCCGGTGGTGACACTGGCGCGCAGCGAACCGCCGCGGCCCAGGTAGCCGGACATGCTCCATGGCACGCCCATGGCGTCGACCAGGGCACTGTACAGCAGCCAGTGGCGCACATACTCGGCAACGCCGATCAGGGCCAGCAGGAAGGAGGCGAGCACGAAGGCCAGCAGGGTGTCCTTGAAGTCGCTGATCTGGCGCAGGCCACGGCTGGCCACGTAATACGGCAGGAGCACGTCGATATACAGGTAAAACGTCTGGCGCAGGGTGTCGGTCAGGGTCGTTTCGCGCAGGTACAGCACGCTCATCAGCAGCAGCCCCGCCGCCAGCAGCCTGTCGGGCCAGGTGCGGCCGAAGCGCAGGGTGTCGCCTTGGCGGCGCAGGGCCAGCGCTGCCGGCAACAGCACGCACACGCTCAGCAGGCGGATATGGTTGAGTTCGACCAGGAAGTTGACCAGGCCGAACCCCGGCACCTGCAGCGAAGCCGGCGGGATCAGGAACAGCAGCAGGTAGAACAGCGCCATGGGGTTGTGCTCGCGGCGCCCGGCGATGTACAGGATGACTGCGCCTGCGCCCAGGTACAGCCAGAAACTGTGCGAGAAGAAGGCCAACAGGGTCAGCAGGAACCACAGATTGCGCCGGCGCTTGAAGTCGCGCAGCGGGATAAGGTCGCAGGCAGGCCGCCGGGCCAGCAGGAAGACCACGCTAGCCAGGAACAGGATGACGATCAACGCACGCAAATGTTCAGGCATCGGCTATGGGCACCTTTCCCTCGGTGGGCAACGGCTAGCATCGTGGCTAATTGAAACTATAGTGACTTTTTAGTCAGTCAGAGATTGATGTCATGCCGTCGATTGGTGTGTCAGCCGCCGCGAGCCTGCGCAAGCGGGCCCTCAAGGCCGGGTCGTGGAACCTGGTCTCGCAGGTGGCGTCACAAGCGATGCGCCTTGGCGGCAATCTGCTCATGGCCCGCCTGCTGGTGCCGGAAATGTTCGGGGTGATGGTCATTGCCAACACCGTTTCGGTACTCCTGCATCTGTTGTCCGATGTCGGCCTGCGGCAGAACATCGTGCAGAGCCAGCGCGGCGATGACCCGCAGTTTCTCAATACCGCCTGGACGGTGCAGATTATCCGCGGCCTGGTGCTGTTCGTCCTGACCGTACTGCTGGCCCTGGCGGCCTGGCTTGCCCAGCACGCCGAAGTGTGGCCGGCAGATTCCACCTATGCCGAACCCGAGCTGCCGATGGTGCTGGCCGCCACCGCGCTGTCGGCGGTGATCTGGGGTTTCCAGTCCACCAAGATAGATGTGGCTGTGCGCACTTTCCAACAGAAGCGCGTGGCGCTGGTCGACCTGGCCTCGCAAGTGGTCGGCCTGGTGGTGATGCTGGTGCTGGGTTACCTGACCCACTCGGTCTGGGCACTGGTCATCGCCGGCCTGGTGTCGGCCCTGGCCTGGACCCTGCTCGGCCATACTGTTCTCGAGGGGTCGCGCAACCGCCTGCAGTGGGACCGCAGTGCGGTGAACGAATTGATAGTGTTTGGCCGCTGGATCCTGTTGTCGTCGATGGTGGGTGTGCTGGCCATGTACGGTGACCGCATCTGGTTCGGTGCCAGCATGACCACGGCGCAACTGGGGGTCTATTCGATTGCCGTACTCATCCTGGGTGCGGTGCAGACCGCACTGATGAAAATTTTCGGGGCGGTGGCGCTCCCCGCCTTCAGCGAGGCAGCCCGGGCCGGCGACAAGGAGCGCCTGAAGGCGTTGTATCACCGCTTCCGCCTGCTGGTCGACCTGCTGGTACTGTTCATCTGTGGCGGGTTCCTCACTGCCAGCCCGTTGCTGATCGGCTGGATGTACGACGACCGCTACCGTGAAGCTGGCCCGATGCTGGCTATTCTTTCGCTGTCGTTCCTCACATTGCGCTATACCTTGGCACACCAGGTGTGGATTGCCCTGGGCCTGACCAAGTACCAGGCCATCGACAACATCATCCGCCTGGTCTCGCTGTGGGTGCTGCTGCCGTTGTTGCTGATGCTTGGCGGCGTGGACTGGGCGATCTGGGGGGTGGCACTGCACACCCTGCCGACGCTGGTGCTGATCGTGTACGTGAATTGCAAGCTGGATATCTTCAGCCTCAAACGTGAGCTGATGGTGCTGCCGATGCTACTGCTCGGCGCGCTTTGCGGGGCGCTGCTGACAGCCTTTTTCAACTGGCTGTGATGCGGCTTGCCGAAAGAAACTTTCAAGGGCACAGGCCGGGCCATGGACAAGTTGACTTTTTGTGCTGGGCAGTTGGGGCGCAGGGGCTTTATCCAGAGTTGTGTCTTGCTGGGCGTCGGCGGGGCAGTGTTCGCTACTGCTACAGCCATTGCCAGCGAACGTGGCGGCAAGCGCGGGCACGTGCTGATCAATGGCTGGGTGTTGCCGTCCCGTTACTTCCGGAACGAGCAAGCATGATCAAGGATTACCAACAGCAGAAGACCCTGCGCGACAGCTATGACGTCTGCATCATCGGCGCTGGCCCGGCCGGCATCACCCTGGCCCTGCGCCTGGCCGCCGCTGGCTGGCGGGTGCTGCTTGCCGAAGGTGGCGGGCGCGAGTATTCATCGCTTTCGCAAGACCTGTATGCCTGCAAGTCCACCGGCCTGGAGCTGTATGCCCAGGAATCCCGGCTGCGTTACCTGGGTGGCACATCGAACCACTGGGCCGGCCGTTGCCGGCCGTTCACGGCCTCGGATTTCGCCCTTGCGCCGATTGGCGGCTTGCCTGGCTGGCCGATCCCCTATGCGGAAATTGCCAGCTACCTGCCTGCCGCCATGGACATCGTCGACTTGCCACCTGGGTCGGATTTCGAGGCAATCAACAGCGGGCTCGGGGGCGACGAATTCGAACCGGACCGCTTTCTGCTCAGCCCGCCAACGCGGTTTGCGCAGAAATACGCCGTCGCCCTCGAGCAGACCGAAGGCCTGGACGTGTTCATCAACTGCAATTGCGTGGATCTGGAGTTCGACGAGGCCACCGGCAACCTGGCGGCGGTAGTGCTGTCCGATTACCAGCGTAACCGCCAGCGCCTGGTGGCGAGCACCTTCGTGCTGGCCACCGGCGGCATCGAGAATGCCAGGCAACTGCTCAACAGCGAATCGTTGCTGCGGGCGGGCATCGTGAGCAAGGATGGGCTGGTCGGGAGCTGTTTCATGGAGCACCTGAACATCGACCTGGGCACCTTCATCCTCAAGTCAGGGCTGGCCCCGGAGCCACGCGAGTACTTCACCACCGATACCTTCATTGACGCGTACAAGTCCGGCAAGGGCAATGTCAGGGCCGCCCTGTTGGCCGAAGTGCAGACCTACGGGCGCACGGCCGAGGTCAAGCACTTTCTGGAAAACCTGGCCTGCGACATGGGGGTCGCCAGCAAGATCGCCTTCGTCGCCCGCTTCAGTTGCCCCGGCGACGGCCTCATCAGCACCCTGATCGAACAGTTCCCCAACCTGCACAGCCGTATTTCGCTGCTGGACGAGAGGGACGCGCTCGGTGTCGCCAAGGTCAACGTCAACTGGGCCCTGAGCGCTGATGACCGGCACACCATCAAGTGCATTGGCAGTGAACTGGCCAAGCAATGGGCCGACACCGACCTGGGTTTCATCAAGCTCAATGACTATGTCTATGACACCTCGATACCGCTGAGGATGTCGCCACATGCCCACCACATGGGCACCACGCGCATGGCGTCCTCCGCACAAACCGGTGTCGTCGACCGCGATTGCAAGGTGTTCGGGATTGCCAACCTGTACATCGCTGGCAGCAGCATCTTCGCCACCGGCGGTGCCTCCAATCCGACCTTGCCGTTGCTGCAGTTTGCCTTGCGCCTGGCCGACCACCTGGATGCCAGGATGAGCGCGGCCAGGGATGCTGTGGGGTGATAAACGTTGTGAACGGGTTGAGTGCGTTGCGGTCAGCACCTACAAGAACGAGACCGGATGCGCCTCAGGAACAGTCCAGATTGCTTAGAGTGCGAGGCTGGCAGCATGAAGGGATGGATACGCAAGGCCGTGGCGCAGTATGTCCATGCAACCGGGCGCGGCAGCTCGTTCTACCGCAGGTTCTGCAGGCCCACAGCGCTGGAATGGGGCGCGTACCTCAGTCGCTGGGGCAACTTTCATTCGGTGGGTAGCGACTTTCACGCCAACCCGGGCAGCAAGTTCCTCGACCCTTCGCTGGTGCGCATCGGCAACAGTGTGGGCCTGGCCGACTGCACGCTGATCGGTCATGACGGGGTGGTATTGCTGATCGAGCACCGCTTCGGCAAGCACCTGGACTCGGTCGGCTATATCGACATCAAGGACAACTGCTTCATCGGCCATGGCGCGATCATCATGCCGCGCGTGACCATCGGGCCGGAGTCGATCGTCGCCGCCGGTGCGGTAGTGACCAAGGACGTGCCGCCAGGCACGGTATTTGGGGGCAACCCGGCAGAATTCATCTGTACCACCGAAGAGTTGATCAAACGGGTCGAGGCACGTTGCGAAGCCTACCCGTGGATCGACCTGGTCAAGCAGCGCAACGGCGCCTATGACCCCCAGCTGGAGCCGCTGCTGATGGCGCAACGGCGCCAGTACTTCTTCGGGGATGGCAGCAATGGCTAGCAAACCGGTCGATGTCCTGGTGGTCAACTTCAACACGGCCGGGCTGCTGCAGCCGATGTTCGATGCGCTGCGCCGGGCCGACGGCGAACGGCTGGCCAACTACCTGGTGGTGGACAATGCCTCGGTGGATGACTCGCTGCAGCGCATGGCCGCGGTGTGCCCGCAGGCGCTGTTGCTGAGCAACAAGCACAACGTGGGTTTCGGCCGGGCCAACAACCAGCTGCTGGCGCACCTGCAGGGCAAGTACGCCTTGCTGCTGAACACCGACGCCTTCGTGGCTGCCGACTCCTTGCAGAAGACCCTCGAGTACATGGAGGCGCACCCCGAGTGCGGCGTGCTGGGAGTGCGCCTGGAGGGCCGCGATGGCGACCTGCAGCCCAGTTGCCGCTACTTTCCGACACCGCTCAACGTGTTTGCCGGGCGCACCGGGCTGGGGCGCTTGTTCCCGGGGCTGAAGATGGTCGACGAGATGGACTGGGACCACGCGTCGGTGCGCGAATGCGACTGGCTGCCTGGCTGCTTCTACCTGGTGCGCCGCGAAGTGCTCGACCAGGTCGGGCTGTTCGACCCGCGCTACTTTCTCTATTACGAAGAAGTCGACCACTGCAAGCGGGTGAAGGCGGCGGGCTGGAAGGTGGTGTTCTACCCGCACACCACAGTGGTGCACATCGGTGGCGAGAGTTCGCGCTCGGTCGCCGAACTGGAGGCAGCCAGCCGGCAGATCTCGGCGTACCAGATCGAAAGCGAGCTGCTGTACTTTCGCAAGCATCACGGCTTGGCCGGGCTGGCCCTGCACATGCTGCTGGTGACCGTCGGCGACCTGGTGCTGGCACTCAAGGCGCTGTTGAAACGACGCGGCTGGGGCGCTATACGCGCCTGTTGGCGTCACTGCCGGGCGACCTGGTCACTGTTGTTCAAGACCCGGTACGCCAGCCAACCGACAAGGTAGGTGGAGCCATGTTCGAAAATGTACGTGCCGACCTGCGGGCCCATGGGGGCGACTGGGGTGCCCAGGGCTTCTGGGTATTGCTGGTGTACCGCTTCGGCCGCTGGCGCTATGGCGTGCGCCCGGCACCGCTGCGCAAGCTGTTTTCGCTGCTGTACAAAGTGTTGTTCAAATGCGTGCAGATCCTTACCGGCGTGGAGTTGCCGTGCGAAGTGGTGATTGGCCGCAACTTCGTCATCGACCATTTTGGCGGCATCGTGATCAGCGGCTATGCCCGGTTTGGCGATGACTGTCGCATCCGCAACGGCGTGGTGGTGGGCTTGAAGAACGTCAGCGAGCCGATTGCGCCGGTGTTCGGCAACAATGTCGATATCGGCAGTGGGGCCAAGGTGCTGGGCAGCATCCGCATCGGCAACAACGTGGTGATTGGTGCCAATGCCGTGGTGCTGGTGGATGTGCCGGACAACTCGCTGGCGGTGGGGGTGCCGGCGACCATCAAGGCCCGGCAAGCGGCCAGTACGGTGCCGGTCGAGTGAAACCCATGGCGAGCGGGATCGGCGTGGTGGTGATTGGCCGCAACGAAGGCCAGCGCCTCGAGCGTTGCTTGCGTTCGCTGGTGCATGGCGCGGACCAGCTGCTGTACGTCGACTCGGGGTCTTGCGACGGCTCACCGCAACTGGCTCGCAGCCTGGGGGTGGAGGTGCTGGCGCTGGACATGGGCCAGCCGTTCACCGCCGCCCGCGCGCGCAACGAAGGCTTTGCCGCCTTGCAACAGCTGCTGCCGTCGCTGCGCCTGGTGCAGTTCGTCGACGGCGATTGCGAGGTCGCCGCTGGCTGGCTGGCGGTGGCGCAGGCGTTTCTCGACAGCCACCCCGACGTGGCGGTGGTGTGTGGCCGGCGACGTGAGCGTTTCCCCGAGCGTTCGGTATACAACCTGTTGTGCGAGCTGGAATGGGATACCCCGATCGGTGAGGCCAAGGCCTGTGGTGGCGATGCCCTGATGCGGGCAGATGCGTTTGCCGCTGTCGGCGGCTTCCGCGCCGGGCTGATCGCTGGCGAAGAGCCTGAGCTGTGCGTCCGCCTGCGCGCTCAGGGGTGGAAAATCTGGCGCCTGGACGCCGAGATGACCCTGCACGACGCCGCCATGAGCCGTTTCAGTCAATGGTGGCGGCGCAGCCTGCGCGCCGGCCATGCCTACGCAGAAGGGGCTTACCTGCATGGGCGGGCGCCCGAGCGGCACTGGCTGCGCGAATCGCGCCGCGCCTGGATCTGGGGCCTGGGCATCCCCGTGGCGACGTTGCTGGCCTGCCTGGCATTGGGCAGCTGGGGCCTGCTGTTGCTGCTGGTCTACCCGCTGCAGGTCGTGCGCCTGGCCCGCCGCGGTGCCAGGTCGGCGCGGCAGAACTGGCTGCAGGCGGTGTTCCTGGTGTTGGGCAAGTTCCCGGAAATGCTCGGGCAGCTGCGGTTCCTGCAGCAGCGCTTCGTGGCCGGCAAGCCGGCCTTGATCGAATACAAGCAAGAGGGGCCGTGGATGCTTGGCACGATCGTGAAAAGCGTGTTCACCCTGCAACCGGGCTACTCGTTGCGGGCGCTGAACAACAAGTACCGGTTGATGCGTCAGATTGCCCGCCAATGGCCGCGACTGAACGCCTTTGTGCAGCGCATGAGGTTGGCCCTGGGCGAGGCGCGCTGGCGACGGCTGGGCGTGGATTGCATCGGCGTGGTGCAGTGGCCCTACATCAGCAGATGCTGGGAGGCACCCCAGCGCCTGGAGGTGGTGGCCTCGCACTTCGAGGTGGTGGCCGGACAGTTTCCGGCCCTGTTGCTGCTGGAACGGACAGCCAGCCAGGTAGTGTGCGAGCTGTCCAATTATTCCCCCGGCTGCCGCCTGGTCCTTGACCGGCCGATCTGGTTCAAGCGGGAAGGCGAGCTGGTGCTGAACCTGTTCCGCAACGACCTGCGCGTCGCCTCCCTGGCATTCACCTTGTGCCGCAGCCAGGGCGAGCTGTGCCTGTTCATTGGTGCCGTGCAAGGCATTCACAAGGGCGTCGACAGCGCAACCTCGCTTGCCATCTACCGCGACCTGACCAAGGACTTCGAGGGGCTTCGCCCGCGCAGCCTGCTGCTCGAAGCGCTGAAGTGCCTGGCCAGGACCTTGCGCGTGGTGCATCTGTATGCCGTCCGGGATGCCTGCCGCCACCACCGGCACGTGTATTTCGGCCATGACAAGGGCGAGGACCTGGTCGCCAACTATGATGCGATCTGGCAGGAGCACGGCGCCATTGCCAGCGAGCGTGCGGATTTTTTTGCCCTGCCAATGGCTCCGGCACAACGCGCGAACGAGGACATCCCGAGCAAGAAACGAGCGATGTACCGCCGTCGCCAGGTACTGCTCGAGGATGTTTTCGCGCGCTTGCAGGCTGCTTTGGCAGGCAACGGTCACAACCTTGGGCTACAAGAGAAGCAGGGGGATGCACCTGACCAAGGGGCATCGGCGGGGCGCCAGCCGCCGGTAGTCGACAGCTTGAAGTGACAGCTGCGGCTACTGCGGCGGGTCAGAAGGTTCATCATGCGGGTCTTGATCTGGATTTCTATGCGCATTGCCTATTTCATCAACCAGTACCCGAAAGTCAGCCACAGTTTCATCCGTCGCGAGATCCTCGCGCTGGAGCGGCAGGGGCTTACGGTGCAACGTATTGCCTTGCGCGGCTGGGACGCCGAGCTGCAGGACGCCGAAGACGCGATGGAACGTAGCAACACCCGCTATGTGTTGCAAAGCGGCATCAAGGGTTTGCTGCAACCCACCTGGCAAGTGCTGCGCAGGCAGCCACGGCGCTTCTGCCGCGCGCTGTGGCTGGCCATGCGCCTGGGCTTGCGGGCCGATCGCGGCTGGCCCTACCACCTGGTCTACCTGGCCGAGGCCTGCCAGCTGCTGCAATGGTTGCATGCCGGCGAGGCGCAACATGTGCACGCGCATTTCGGTACCAACTCCACCGAGGTGGTGATGCTGGCCCATGTATTGGGCGGGCCCGCCTACAGCTTTACCGTGCACGGCCCGGAAGAATTCGACAAAGCACAGTTGCTGCACCTCGGCGAGAAGGTGCAGCGCGCCGCTTTTGTCGTGGCGGTCAGTTCGTACGGGCGCAGCCAGCTGTTCCGCTGGGTGGCACACGACCAGTGGGCCAAGGTGAAGGTGGTGCATTGTGGCCTCGAGCGCAGTTTCCACGATGTGGCGCCAGCCAGCGTACCGGCGGCGCTGCGCCTGGTGTGCGTAGGGCGCTTGTGTGAACAGAAAGGCCAGTTGCTGTTGCTTGAAGCAGCACGGCTACTGGCGGCACGGCCAATCAGCTTCGAGCTGGTGCTGGCCGGTGACGGTGACATGCGCGGGCAGATCGAGGCGTTGATTGCCCGCTACGGCTTGCAGCAGCACGTGCGTATCACCGGCTGGATCAGCAGCGCGCAGGTGCGCGGGGAAATCCTGGCCGCCCGCGCGTTGGTGCTGCCCAGCTTCGCCGAGGGTTTGCCGGTGGTGATCATGGAAGCCATGGCGTTGCGCCGGCCGGTGCTGACCACCTATGTGGCAGGCATTCCCGAGCTGGTGCAGCCGGGCGAGAATGGCTGGTTGTTTCCCGCCGGCGCGGTGGACGAACTGGCGACAGCCATGGCCGAGTGCCTGGCGCAACCTGTCGAAGTGCTGCAGCGGATGGGCGAGGCGGCCCGCCAACGTGTGCTGCAACGGCATGATATCGACACCGAGGCGGCCCGGCTGGCCAGCTATTTCAAGGCATCCGCATGATAAGTGTATTGGCTTGGTTTCTCGGCCTGCTGGCGATCATCGTCCTGCTACCGGTGCTGTTGCTGTTGCTGCAAGTGCTGCTGGCTTGCCTGCCCAGGCCGGTACAGCCGTTCGCCAGCAGCAGGCGTGCGCAGGTGGCTGTACTGGTGCCAGCCCATGACGAAGCTTCGATCATCCGCGCCACGCTGGCGAGCATCACCCCACAATTGCAGCCTGGCGACCGCCTGCTGGTGGTGGCCGACAACTGTACCGACGATACCGCGCAACTGGCGCGCGAGGCCGGCGCCGAGGTCGTGGAGCGGCACGATCTGCACCTGCGTGGCAAGGGTTACGCCTTGGACTTTGGCGTGCGGCACCTGGCGCGCCAGCCACCCGAGGTAGTGATCGTGGTGGATGCCGATTGCCGGGTGGGCGAGGGTGCGATCGAACGCCTGGCGCTGCGCTGCCAGCAAGTCGCCCGCCCGGTCCAGGCGTTGTACCTGACCCATGCCCCGGCGGGGGCCGGGCCGAAAGTGCAAGTCGCTGAATTCGCCTGGCGGGTCAAGAACCTCGTCCGCCCGCGTGGCTGGTCCCGATTGGGCCTGCCGTGCCAGTTGATGGGCGCCGGCATGGCGTTCGGCTGGCATGACCTGGCCCTGGTCGACCTGGCCAATGGTCACCTGGTGGAGGATGTGAAGCTGGGCCTGGACCTGTGCCAGCAAGGCAAGCCGCCGATCTTCTGCCCCGAGGCCTTGGTCACCAGCCAGTTCCCAGCCAACGAGCAAGGCCTGAACAGCCAGCGCACCCGCTGGGAGCATGGCCACCTGGGGCTGATGCTGAGCGATGCGCCCAGGCGCGCGCTGGCCGCCCTCAAGCACGGTAACGGCAGCTTGCTGGCCATGACCCTGGACTTGCTGGTGCCGCCCTTGGCCTTGCTGGTGCTGGCTCTGGTCGCGGTCAACCTGCTGGCCTGGCTGGCCTACCTGCTGTTCGGCGTGGCGGCACCGGCATGGATCGCCCTGTGCGGGTTGGCCTTGCTCGGCCTGGCGGTCGCGCTGGCGTGGGCGCGTTTCTGTCGCGAACTGATCCCGTTTTCCGTGCTGCTGTACGCGCCGTTCTACGCGGCAAGGAAAATCCCCATGTACCTCGGGTTCCTGATCAAGCGCCAGGTTGACTGGGTTCGTTCGAAACGGGATGACGACTGATGGCCGCCTGGCTGACACGCTGGGACAGCATCATCGGCAAGCTCGAAACGGTGGCCGACGACGCTGCGACGCAGCGCCTGCTCGAGCGCCTCGCCGTTGCGCAAGCGCCAACGGTGCTGGGTTTCGTCAATGCCCATGCGATGAACCTGGTGGTACGCGATCGCGCCTACAGCCAGGCATTGTCGGCGGCCGACGTGCTGCTGCGCGACGGTGCCGGCATGGCGATGCTGTATCGTCACCTCGGCCTCGAGCCCGGCCGCAACATGAATGGCACCGACTTCATTCCCCAGCTGATGGCTGCCTACCGCGGGCGGCGGGTGGCCTTCTGGGGGACCCGGCAACCGTACCTGGACCAGGCCGTGCAACGCTGCGCGGCATTGTTCGGGGTGCTGCCGGTGTCGGTTCACGATGGCTTTGCCAGCATCGAAACCTATCTGCAACTGGCCAGGGAGCGGCAACCGGAGTTGATCGTGCTGGGCATGGGCATGCCCAGGCAGGAGGCCGTGGCGGCGCGGCTGGTGGCCACTGGCGGGCCGTGCCTGATCGTCTGCGGCGGGGCCATCCTGGACTTTCTCGGTGGCAAGGTCAGCCGCGCACCGAAGTGGCTGCGAGGGTTGGGCGGGGAGTGGCTGTACCGGCTGTCGCGTGAACCCAAGCGCCTGTTCACCCGTTATGTGGTGGGCAACCCGTTGTTCCTGCTGCGTACCCTGCTGTACCGCCGCAGCAAAGGCGCAGGCAGGCTCGCCCGGTAGGCCGGCTGGAAGGTACGCCAGCGGCGTTGCCGGCACACTGGTGGCGGTTGGCTGCTACAGTGAGAGCAAGGGTCGTGGGCGGTACGATCCTGTTTCGCTGGCTTTGCATATGGGCCGTTTTCAAGGCTTGCGGTTGGATCAAAGGCACTTGCTGCGCTCGAATTGAAGAGGTCTGAAATGGTTTTCGAACCCAGGAGCAGTCGTTCCTTACTTCAGCGAAGAAGCAGCGTCAGCAACGCCATCCAGGCCGGCCTCGATGGCATCGCAGTTACCGGCATCGCCTGGTATCTGATCTACGACCAGTTTGGCTATATCACCTCCGACTACGTGATCATGCTGCTGTTGCTGGTTGGCGCGCTGGCAGTCATCTACGACCACTATGCGATCTACCGCACCAACGTCGGGCTTTCCATCAAGGCTTTCCGACTGTTCAAGGCGTGGTCGGCGACCTTTTGCTTCCTGGTGGTCATGGCCTTCCTGACCAAACAGAGCGAAACCTATTCGCGGCTGCTGGTCGTGCAGCTGTTCATCATCGGCTACATCGCCCAGCTGTTTCTGCACTTTGCCGTGCGCGAGCTGCAAAAGCGCTTTAGCGCGCATGCACGCCTGGACAATGCCCTGATCATCGGCGCCGGTGACCTGGCCAACTTTCTCTACCAGAAAATCAGCAACAACCCCTGGTTCGGCGAACGTGTGCTGGGTTGCGTGCTGATCGACAAGCTCGACGAGCCGGGGCGCGAGGGTGCCGAAGGCAAGCCACGCCTGCCGGTGCTGGGGCAGATTGCCGAGCTGGACGAGATCGTCGCCCGGCACGCCATCCGCACGGTCTACCTGGTGACGCCGCTGGGCGGTTCCGAGGTGATCAACGATGTGTACTTCAAGCTGCTCGACAAGTGCATTGCGGTGAACTGGGTGCCGGATATCTTCTCCTTGCGCCTGATCAACCACAGCGTGCGGGAAATCGCTGGCATCCCGGTGCTGACCTTGTCGGAAACGCCCTTGACCGGCATGAGCCTGTTCCTGAAAAACCTCGAGGACCGGGTGTTGGCGGCGCTGATCCTGCTGCTGGCATCGCCGGTGCTGCTGGCCGTGGCGCTGGCGATCAAGCTCGATAGCCGCGGCCCGGTGTTCTTCCGCCAGGAGCGCACCGGCTGGACCGGGGAAGCGTTCCGCATCTGGAAGTTCCGGAGCATGCACGTGCACCAGCCGGAGCAGGGCGTGATCAGGCAGGCGCAGAAGAACGACCCGCGGTTGACGCGGGTCGGTGCCTTTATCCGCCGCACCAGCCTGGATGAGTTGCCGCAGTTGTTCAATGTGCTGACCGGCGAAATGTCGCTGGTCGGGCCACGGCCGCATGCCTTGCAACATGACACGCTGTATTCGCAGGACATCGTCGATTACTTCGCCCGCCACAACATCAAGCCAGGCATGACCGGCCTGGCCCAGGTGCGCGGGTTCCGCGGCGAGACCAAGGATATCGAGCAGATGATCCAACGGGTCGACTCGGACATCGAATACATCAACAACTGGTCGCTGTGGCTGGATTTCGTGATCCTGGTGCGCACGCTGAACGCGTTTACCGGCAAGCAGGCATATTGAGCTGGCTTGTTGTAGGAGCGGCCTGGTGTCGCGATGGGGCGCGCAGCGGCCCCGGAAACCCGTGCGTCGACGCCGAAATCACCGGGGCCGCTGCGCGCTCCATCGCGCCCCCAGGCCGCTCCTGCAAAGACCGCGTTCAGGTTGGTTGGTCCTTGCTTAGCGGGTGCAACTCCCTGAACCCTCGCGCTTCTTCCACCAGCCAGTCATGTACCGCCCGCGCCCCCGGCTGGTTCAACCCACCTGGCGGGTAATGCACCACGTAGCGCTTGTGGTTGGCAATCGGCACCCCGAACGGCACGATCAGTGCCCCGCGCTCCAGTTCGTCGTTGAGCAGTGTGCGTCGCGCAATCGCCACGCCAATGCCGGCAATCGCTGCCTCGATGGTCAGGTGGTTACGGTTGAACGTGTGCCCGCGCCGCACATCCAGGCCAGCAGCGCCGATGCCCTCCAGGTAGAACTCCCATTCGGCATATTCCGAACTGCCGCGCCAGGCAGTGATGTCATGCAGCAGCGGATAATGCGCCAGGTCTGCCGGCCCGTGCAGCGGCGGACGGCCGCGCAGCAGGGCGGGGGAACACACCGGGAAGATCTGCTCGTCCAGCAGTGGCGTCGAGAGCATGCCGGGGTAGCTGCCATCGTTCAGGTCGATTGCCAGGTCGAAATCACCCGGGGTCAAGGCCTGGGCGCTGTCTTCAGCGACCAGGCGCAGCTCGATGTCCGGGTAGCGCTGCTGGAAACGCGGCAGGCGCGGCGTGAGCCATTTGGCCAGGAACGACGGGATCGAACGCAAGCGCAAGGTGCCGCGGATTTCGCCCGCGTCCAGGCGCAACAGTTCGGCTTCGATGCTGCCGTAGGCTTCGGCCACCGTCTGTGCCAGGCGCTGCCCTTCGGCGCTCAGTTCGACGCCGCGCGCCCGGCGCAGGAACAAGCGATAGCCCAGGCGCTCTTCGAGCTGGCGCATCTGCTGGCTGACCGCACCGGGGGTAATGTGCAGTTCGTCGGCGCAGCGGGTGAAGGACAAGTGCCGGGCCGCACAGGCAAATACATGCAGCCAGACGAACACCTGGCCATTGAGTTGTCGACGCATCGTTTAGTACCGCTAAAGCCTTGCTTAGGAAGTTTCGTTGGTCATCCATGAGCCAGCGCGGCAGTATCGCGCAACTTCGCAATACCGCTCAATTTTTTCCGATTACCGTGCCGCGGCTACATGGCCGGGTACGCTCAGGCATTAGCATGGCTATCAGTGTTTTCGACCTTTTCAAAATCGGCATCGGCCCGTCCAGCTCCCATACCGTCGGCCCGATGCGGGCAGCAGCGACCTTTGCCCAGGCCCTGCGTGAGCAAGGGCTGCTGGGCCGGGTAAGGCGTGTCGAGGTGCGCCTGTATGGCTCGTTGTCGGCCACCGGAGTTGGCCACGCCACCGACCGCGCCTGCCTGCTCGGCCTGATGGGACAGTGGCCGGACCGTATCGACCCGGCCACCATCGAGGCGCGTATCGCCCAGGTCATGCAGGCGCAATGCCTGATGCTCGATGGCAGCCACCCGCTGCCGTTCGAGTACAGCCGAGACCTGCTGCTGCTCGACGAAAACCTGCCTTACCACCCCAACGCCATGAGCCTGGAAGCCCTGGACGGGCAGGCCAGCCTGTTGCACCAGACCTACTATTCGGTGGGTGGTGGCTTTATCGTCGAGCAAGCCGATATCGATGCGCCACCCGGCGAAGCGAACGCGGTGCAGCTGCCGTACGAGTTCGATAGCGCTGCGCAGTTGCTGGCCTTGTGCAAAACCCATGGTTTGAGCGTGGCGCAATTGATGATGGCCAACGAGTGCGCCTGGCGCCCGGAGGCCGAAGTCCGCGAGGGCTTGCTGCGGATCTGGGCGGCCATGCGTGAATGCGTCGACAATGGCTTGCGCAACGAAGGCATCCTGCCCGGCGGGCTGCAGGTCAAGCGGCGCGCGGCACGGTTGCATCGCAGCCTGCAGGAGCTGGGCAAGCCCAACGTGATCGGTTCCACCCTCAGTGCCATGGAGTGGGTCAACCTGTTCGCCCTGGCGGTGAACGAAGAGAACGCCGCTGGCGGGCGCATGGTGACCGCGCCCACCAATGGCGCGGCTGGCATCATTCCGGCAGTGTTGCACTACTACATGAAGTTCAACCCCGGTGCCTGCGATGCGGATGTGGTGGACTTCCTGCTGGGGGCAGCGGCGGTCGGTATCCTGTGCAAGAAGAATGCGTCGATCTCCGGGGCGGAGGTGGGCTGCCAGGGCGAGGTGGGCTCGGCCTGTTCGATGGCCGCTGCCGGCCTGGCCCAGGTACTTGGCGCGACGCCGCCGCAACTGGAAAACGCGGCCGAGATTGCCCTGGAGCACAACCTTGGCCTGACCTGCGACCCGGTTGGTGGGCTGGTACAGGTGCCCTGCATCGAGCGCAACGCGATCGCCGCCGTGAAAGCGATCAACGCCGTGCAGATGGCCTTGCGCGGGGATGGCGAGCATTTCATCTCGCTCGATCGGGTCATCCGCACCATGCGCGATACCGGGGCGGACATGCACGCCAACTACAAGGAAACCTCGCGCGGCGGTTTGGCTGTTGCGTTCGTGGAGTGTTGAGTAACCTCATCGCCTACCGCGCTTTTGTAGGAGCGGCCTTGTGTCGCGAAAGGGCTGCAAAGCAGCCCCGTTTCATCGATCTGCATTGAAATCCCGGGGCCGCTTTGCGGCCCTTTCGCGACACAAGGCCGCTCCTACAACGGGCGGTTATTGGCGGGCTTTCTGTTTCGCTGCCAGGAAGCTCGCGCGCATGTCCTTGGCCCAGCCATCCAGCACCGGCTTGACATCGTTCAGGGTCAGCTTGGTGGTCTTGTTTTCCAGTTCCTGTCCTGTTCCCTTGCGCACCACCTGGGCCAGCACCTTCTGGCTGGCACCATCGAGGAAGGCCGCCTCGACGCCAACATCCACCTCCTGGTCGCGGCCGCCCATGGCGGTGTTCACGCCGGCCGAGATCAACGCGATGGGAATGATCTCGTAAGGCTTGAGGCCTTCGTTGCTGGTGGACACTGCAGTGATGGCCGGACGCACCACCATTACCCCCGGGCCGGGGCCCTTGGCCAGGGGCACGACGCTGCCCATTTCACGGCGCAGGGCCTCATTGAAGTAGCGGGTGATTTCCTGCAGCGTCTGCGCCGAGATGACCTCCGTCGGCTGTGGCTTGGGGTAGAACTGGCTGGGCTCGATGTAGACCTGGCTGTACTGGTTGACGTTGACCTTGGGGTCGATCCAGCGCATCACCGGGTCTCCCGAGGGGCTCTTGGCTTCTGCCAGCCGGCTGTAGTCCTTGAGGAAGCCGGAGTAGTCCTTGGGGTCCACGCGGTTGCTGGAGCAGGCAGCAACGGCGAGCAATGCGGCGCACAACAGGGTAATGCGAGGCAGTGATTTCATGATCAACATGCATCCATGTGGAGTCGGCCAGAACAACGCTAGCAGGTGCGCGACAGATGGCCAGTGGCTGAGTTCAATCGCCATGAAAAATGGCCCCGCTGTCGCGGCTGTTCAGCCCAGCGCCTCGCGCAAGCGGTACCACAACATCCCCAGCGCCAGTAGCGGCGAGCGCAGTGCCTTGCCGCCAGGGAAGGTCAGGTGCGGCACCGCACTGAATACATCCAGCCCGCGGCTGTGGCCGAGCGCAATGCTTTCGGCGAGCAGCCTGGCGGTCCAGTGCGTCACGTTCAGCCCATGCCCGGAATAGCCCTGGGCGTAGTACACGTTGCGCTGCTGGCTGAGGCGGCCGACCTGGGGAAAACGGTTGGCGGTGATGCCGATCATGCCGCCCCACTGGTAGTCGATCTGCACGTTGGCCAATTGCGGGAACACCTTGAGTACCTTGGGCCGCATGTAGGCAGCAATGTCCTTGGGGTCGCGACCGGAATAATGGCAGGCACCGCCGAACAGCAGGCGCCGGTCCGCCGTGAGGCGGTAGTAGTCCAGGCCGACTTTCTGGTCGCACAGCGCCATGTTCTGCGGGATCAGGCGGCTGGCCAGTGCCTCGGGCAAAGGCTCGGTGGCCACCACGTAGCTGCCGGCAGGTAGCACCTTGCCGCTCAGGCGCGGTTCCAGCTCGTCGAGGTGGGCGTTGCAGCCCAGCACCAGGCTGCTCGCGCGCACCTTGCCACGCGGCGTATGCAGGACGACCTGGGCGCCGTGGTCGATGCGCAGCACCGGGCTCTGCTCGAAGATGCGCACGCCCAGCCCATGCGCGGCACGCGCTTCGCCCTGCACCAGGTCGAGCGGGTGCAGGTGGCCCGACCCCATGTCGACCAGGCCACCGGCGTACTGGTCGCTGGCGACGATCTCGTGCAACTGGCTGGCGCCGACCAGGCGGGTTTCAGGGCGGTAGCCGAGGGCAGCCAGGTCGCACAGCTCATCCTCGAATGCGGCGAACTGGGCAGGTGTATTGGCCAGTTCGCAGAAGCCCCAGCGCAGGTCGCAGGCAATGCCGTACTGCGCGATGCGGCTGGCCACCAGTGCTACCGAATCGATGCCGGCCTGCTTGAGATAGCGCACGCCGTCCTGGCCGACATGACGGGCAAAGCCGCTGACATCATGGCCGATGCCGCGGATCAGCTGGCCGCCGTTGCGCCCGCTGGCGCCCCAGCCGATGCGCCGGGCTTCCAGCAGTACCACCGACAGGCCGCGCTCGGCCAGCTCCAGGGCGGTGTTGACGCCGGTCAGCCCGCCGCCAACCACGCACACGTCGGCCGTCAGCTCGCCGTCCAGGCTGGGGTAGGGCGCCGCATCGCGTGCCGTGGCGGCGTAGTACGAGGCGGCGTGTTGGGTCGTGAAAGACATGGGTATTCTCGGCTCAGCGGTTGGACTTGATCTTGCTCCAGGAGCGGGTCATGACGCGCATGATCTTCGGGCTCGGGGTACTGGAGATATACAGCTTGTCCAGCACTGCCTGGGGTGGGTAGACCTCGGGGTTGTTGACCAGCGAGGCGTCCATGTAGGCCTGGGCATCAGGGTTGGCGTTGGCGTAGCCGACCGTGGCACTGACCTTGGCGATCACCTTGGGGTCGAGCAGGTAGTTGATGAAGGCCAGGGCCTGTTCAGGGTTGTTGGCGTCCTTGGGGATGGCCAGCAGGTCGAACCAGAGGTTGCTGCCTTCCTTGGGGATGCTATAGGCGACCTTTACGCCGTTGTTCGCCTCCACGGCGCGGTTGGCGGCCTGGAACACATCGCCGGAATAACCGAAGGCCACGCAGACATCGCCATTGGCCAGGTCGGCAACGTACTTGGAGGAGTGGAAGTAGGTGATGTAGGGGCGCAGTTCGAGCAGCCGGGCTTCGGCCTTGGCGTAGTCGGCCGGCTGCTCGCTGCGCGGGTTCATGCCCAGGTAGTTGAGCACGGCGGGGAACAGTTCGTCGGGCGAGTCCATGAACGCCACCCCGCACTGCTTGAGCTTCTTCAGGTTTTCGGGCTCGAACAGCACCGCCCACGAGTCGATATGATCGACGCCGAGGGCCGCCTTGACCTTGTCGACGTTATAGCCGATGCCGTTGGTGCCCCACAGGTAGGGCACGGCGTAACGGTTGCCGGGGTCGTTCTGTTCAAGCTGCTTGAGCAGCTTGGGGTCCAGGTGCTGCCAGTTGGGCAGCTTGCTGCGGTCCAGCGGCAGGAAGGCCCCGGCCTGTGCCTGGCGCGCGAGGAAATGGTTGGAGGGTACCACCACGTCATAACCGCTGCGCCCGGCCAGCAGCTTGCCTTCGAGGGTTTCGTTGGAGTCGAACACGTCATACACCACCTTGATCCCGCTGCTGGCCTGGAAGTCGGCCAAGGTGGTGTCGCCGATGTAGTCGGTCCAGTTGTACACGCTGACCGAGGGGGTGGCGTGGCTGGTACTGGCGAACAGCAGGGTGAAGGCGGCGGGGATCAGGGTTTGCAGATGACGCATGGGGACACCTCGTTGGTCTTGTTTTTCGAGTTCGCTGGGGTGTTGCCGTGTGTAGGAGCGGCCTTGCGGCGCGATGGGCTGCAAAGCAGCCCCAAGGCCTCAGCGCATGAGGCACAGATTGTTGGGGCTGCTGCGCAGCCCATCGCGACGCAAGGCCGCTCCTACATAGGCCGCATAGGGACGGCCAGGGGAGGTTCAGACGCTGAGCATGAGGAACTCACGCTCCCACGAGCTGATCACCCGCTTGTAGTTCTCGTGCTCGGCACGCTTGACCGCCACATAGCCCTGGACGAACTGCTTGCCCAGGTACTGCTGCACGGTCTCGCAGTCCTCCATGTGCTGCAGGGCGTCTTCGATGGTGATCGGCAGGCGCAGGTTGCGTCGTTCGTAGGCGCGGCCCTGCACTGGGGCGCTGGGTTCGATGCGCTCGACCATGCCCAGGTAGCCGCACAGCAAGCTGGCGGCAATGGCCAGGTACGGGTTGGCATCGGCGCCGGGCAGGCGGTTTTCCACGCGCATCGACTCGGGGCTGGAGGTGGGCACGCGCAGGCCGGCGGTGCGGTTTTCTTCACCCCATTCGACGTTCACCGGTGCCGAGGTGTCCGGCAGGAAGCGGCGGAACGAGTTGACGTTGGGGGCGAACATCGGCAGCAGCTTGGGGATGTACTTCTGCAGGCCACCGATGTGGTACAGGAACAGCTGGCTCATGCTGCCGTCTTCATTGGCGAAGATCGGCTTGCCGGTGGCGATGTCGATCACGCTCTGGTGCAGGTGCATGGCGCTGCCCGGCTCGTCGGTGATCGGTTTGGCCATGAACGTGGCCGCGACATTGTGCTTGAGCGCTGCCTCGCGCATGGTGCGCTTGAACACCGTGATCTGGTCGGCCAGGTCCAGCGCGTCGCCGTGACGGAAGTTGATCTCCATCTGCGCCGGGCCGTCTTCGTGAATCAGCGTATCCAGGTCCAGGCCCTGGATCTCGCACCAGTCGTAGACATCTTCGAACAGTGGGTCGAATTCGTTGGCGGCATCGATGGAGAACGACTGGCGGCCGCTTTCGGCCCGGCCCGAGCGCCCCAGGGGGACCTGCAGCGGCAGGTCCGGGTCTTCGCAGCGCTGAGTCAGGTAGAACTCCATCTCGGGTGCCACGATCGGCTGCCAGCCATGGTCGGCATACAGCTTGAGCACCTTCTTCAGTACGTTGCGCGGCGACAGTTCGATGGGGTTGCCTTGCTTGTCGAAGGTGTCGTGAATCACGATCGCGGTCGGCTCGATCGCCCACGGGATCTGGTAGACGGCAGTCGGGTCAGGGCGGCAGACCATGTCGATGTCGGCGGCGTCGAGCAGGTTGTAATAGATGTCATCGTCAACGTAGTCGCCGGTGACAGTCTGCAGCAGCACGCTTTCGGGCAAGCGCATGCCGCGCTCGTGAAGAAACTTGGCGGTGGGTGCGATCTTGCCGCGGGCGATGCCGGTCAGGTCGCTGATCACGCATTCGACTTCGGTGATGCGGTGTTCTTTCAGCCAGGTGGACAGCTGATCGAAGGGGGCGTTCATACAGACCTCTTGGTTGGGTTTCGGTGGGGGAGTGGGTTCGCGTTGAAACCCGTTACAGGTTTCGAAGGCGTTGCGCTTCCCAGTTGACGCACTGGAGACTATCTTGGTCGCAGCCCCTGTGGCCGATCTATCCACTTTCTCCGGCAACGAATGCACCATAAGAGTGCAACTAGGACCGCGCGTGACCACCGCCAATGCCTTGCAAGTCCAGGCCTTCCATACCACCGACGTCACCGAGCAGGTGCGTGCCACCCCTGCCTGGCAGCAGCAGTATCGGCAGATGTCGCCCGGGCATTTCAGCGGTGAGCTGCGTTGCCTGGGGTTGGAGGGGGTGCAGGTGTACGAGGAGCGCTTGAACACCCGGGTGGAGCAATTCTTCCGGGCGCCGAGCGGTGCGCTGGCGTTCTGCTTCGACCGCAGCGAGAACAGCCTGTACCTGCTGAACGAACAGAGCCGCAACATCTGGATCACGCCGGAGAACTACGAGGAAGTGGCGGTGGTGTTCGACCAGGCGTTCCTGGCCGGTCATGGCCTGGACCCGCAGCGCCTCGAGGGGTTGTTCATGGTGCCGTTGGGCAGCGGCCAGAATGCGCTGTTCGGCAGTTGGCTGAGTGCCACGCTGACCCGCCTGGGCGAGGCCGATTGCCCATTGCAGGGGCAGGCCCTGGCGGAACAGCTGCTGGATGACTGCCTGTTCATCCTCGACAATGCCTGCCAACGCTTGCAGGGCGTGGCCTTGGGGCGGCGCGACGAGGAACGGGCGATCATGCGCCGGGTCAGTGAGTGGGCGGCCGACTGCCCGGAGGAGACTCTGAACCTGGTGGAACTGGCGGCGGTTGCCGGGGTTTCCCTGCGCCAGCTGCAGCAGGCATTCAAGGCGTTTACCGGCATGTCGCCGGCGCACTGGTTGCGTCTGCGTCGGCTCAACGGTGCGCGGCGCGACCTGTTGCGCAACGGCGGGGTGACGGTGGCCGAGGTGGCGATGCGCTGGTCGTTCTGGCATTTGGGAAGGTTTTCAGAGAGTTACCGCCAGTTGTTCAAGGAGTTTCCCAGCGAGACATTGAAGCGGGGCAGGGGTTGAGTATCGGCGAATAGCTGCTGGCCCTTTGGCGGGTAAACCCGCTCCCAAACCCGTGGTGACCCTGTGGCGGCGGGGTTGCCCGCGCAAGGGCTGGCCCCAGGCGCTACTGAACCCAGCATCGCAGCGCAAAAATTGCTATCGTGCCGCCCTGTTTCCACCCGAGGTGCCGATGTTCTACCTGCCTTTGCCCAGCGACCAGGCCGACCGCCTCGCCAGCGCGCCTGCTACCGAGTTCTTCAGTACCGCCAGCCTGCTGGAAGCCGCTACAGTGCTGTTCGTGCAAAACCTGCCGCGCCAGCCCGCCACGGCCTCGGCGGACGCGCAGGAACGCCGTTTCGCTGAAATCGTGCGCATCGCCAACGAGGTCGAGAGCGCCGCACCCGGGCGTTTCCAGGGCCAGGTGGCGCAGCACTTCGACCGTGAAGCCTTCGCGATGGGCCTGGGCATGCTCGGCGAGAACGGGATCGCACTGTTGTCCGGCGAAGTGGCGTACCAGGCCGACGAGCTGCTGGACGCCGAAGGCCAGTGGAACTTCCAGTTCGCCGCCAGCTATCGCCAGCGCGCAACGCCACTGCACCCGGTGTACCTGCCGTCGCTGGCCAGCGACCTGATGCTCAGCGACCAGCAGAACCGGCTGTTGCGCGAGTTTCTCAGTGGGGTCGACGAATCGGTGGCCGTGCAGGGCTTCGCCGGCACCGGCAAGACCTTCCTGATTCATCAGTTCGCCCGCCTGCTCGACCCCCAGCGTACGCTATTGCTGGCATTGACCGAAGGCCAGTTGCGAGCCTTGCAGGCGCGCGTCAAGGACGCCGCCGCCTACACGGCGCTGACCTTCGGCCAATTGGCCGACGAGCTGCTCAACCGCGACCTCACCAGCAACGGTTGGCGCCTGCGCGACCCGTATCGCACCAAACTGTCGTGGCGCCCGCAGGATGCGCAGGTGGTCCGCTGGCTGGGCATCCCCGACATCGGCCCGCTGGCTGCCCGTGAGGTGGTGGCCTTGTGCATTCGCGCGGTGCGCAGCTTCTGCCACAGCGCCGATAGCCAGCTGCAACTGCACCATCTGCCGTGGGCCGGGCCGGGGACTACGCCGCTGGACCAGGAGGTGCTGCTGGAAAAGGCACGGTTGTACTGGCAGGAGCTGATTCGCCCGTCAGCCCGGGAAATCCAGTTGCCGGTACGCGACTATCACCGGGTCAAGTTGCTGTCGCTGACTGCGGATGTGATCGACAGCCGCTACACCCATGTCATCGTCGACGAGGCCCACGAGCTGTCGGCGCCGATGCTCGCCGTGCTCGACCGCAGCCCGCAGTCGATCATTGCCCTGGGTGACGAACTGCAGAACCTCAACGGCCTCAGCCCGCACCACGGCAGCTTCATTCGCCAGCGCTGCATCGACCGCTCACTGCGCGCCGGGCCGGCCATGGACAACGTGCTCAACCCACTGATCCAGGCCCACCCGGCGGCGATCCAGGGGGCTTTCAGCGGCAGCGCCGAGCATTACACCCGGGTCAGCTTCTTCGATGCCGTCAGCGTTCCCGAACAGCCCACCGCGCTGATCGTCGACGACGAATGGGGCTTGTTCGGCTGGTTCCAGCGCCTGACGCACCAGGGCGTGCCGTTCGTGCTGCTGAAAAGCGCGCGCAAGGACTTCGAGCTGTTCGTCGAGGACTGCATCGAGCTGTATCGCCATGGCACCCGGCCGCGCCACCCGATGCTGTTCCGTTATGCCAGTTGGCAGGCACTGGAGCAGGACAAGGGCGATGACAAGGCCTTCGTTGCCGTGGCCAACATGCTGCGCAAGGGCTACACGCCAGAGCACTTCGCCAGGGCCAAGAGCCGTTACCGCTGGGACAAGGCGCCCAAGCTGTTCCTGGGGCGGGTGCGGGATGTGAAGAACATGGAATTTGCCCGGGTGATGGTGTCGCCGGAACTGATGGTGGCGCCGCAGGTGGCCGGTAACCGCAACGAGCGTGCGCGGATGTTGGCCGGGTTGTACACCGCCTGTTCGCGGGCGCGGCATGAACTGATCGTGCCGGGGGGAATGCTGGACTGGGTCAAGGACCAGGTTCGGGATTGAGATATTCGGGGCCGCTTCTCGGCCCATCGCGACACAAGGCCGATCCTACCCGAACCTGCTCGAACCACGCGGGGGTCGGATCGGTAGGAGTGGCCTTGCGTCGCGATGGGCTGCAAAGCAGCCCCAAGGCACCGATCAGTTACGATCCAGCCAAACCGTCTGCGCATTGGTGAACTCACGCACGCCAAAGTGCGACAGCTCGCGCCCGAAGCCGCTCTTCTTCACCCCGCCGAACGCCACGCGGGGGTCGGAAGCGCAGTAGCCGTTGATGAACACGCCACCGGTATCCAGGGCTGCAGTCATGCGCTCGGCCAACGCGTAGTCGGCGGTGTAGATGGTCGAAGCCAGGCCGAAGTCGCTGTCGTTGGCCAGCTCCACCGCGTGGTCCGCATCGCGGGCGCTGATGATCGCCGCTACCGGCCCGAACAGCTCCTGGCGGAACGCCGTCATGTCCGGGGTGACGTTGGCCAGCACGGTCGGCGCGTAGAAGTTGGCCACACCTTCGACCTTGTGCCCGCCCAGCAGCAGGGTAGCGCCTTCGGCGATGCTCGCCTGGACCTGGCCATCCAGCTCGTCACGCAGGTCGTAACGGGCCATCGGGCCGACGTAGGTATCGTCTTCCAGCGGGTTGCCCACCTTCAGCTCACGCGTGGCGTCGACGAACCTGCGGGTGAATTCCTCCACGACGCTGGCTTCGACGATCAGGCGCTTGGCCGCTGCACAGACCTGGCCGGTGTTCTGGTAGCGGCCGATCACCGCCGCCTTCACGGCAGCATCCAGGTCGGCGTCGGCCAGCACGATGAACGGGTCGGAGCCGCCCAGTTCCAGTACGCACTTCTTCAGCGCCGCGCCAGCCTGCGCCCCGATCGCCATGCCGGCCCGCACGCTGCCAGTCAGGGTCACGGCGGCAATGCGCGGGTCGTTGATGGCACGGGTGACACCGTCCGGGGTCACGTTCAGTACCTCGAACACGCCTTCTGGCAGGCCGGCATCCTTGAACAGCTCACCCAGCAGGTAAGCGCTGCCCATCACGTTCGGGGCATGCTTGAGCACGTAGGTATTGCCGGCCAGGATCGCCGGCACGGCGCCGCGCAGCACCTGCCATACCGGGAAGTTCCACGGCATCACCGCCAGGATCGGGCCCAGCGGGCGGTATTCGATGCGGGCCTTTTCCACCTGGGTCGGCTCGGCAGCGAGCATCGCCGGGCCGTGCTCGGCGTACCAGCGGCACAGGCCGACGCATTTGCTGACCTCGCCACGGGCCTGGGCGATCGGTTTGCCGATTTCGCGGCTGATCATCTGCGCGAAGGCTTCGGCCTTGCCTTCGAGGGTGCTGGCCAGGGCCAGCAGGTACTCGCTGCGCTGACCCAGCGACACCCGGCGCCACTGGCCGAAGCCAACCTTGGCACGTTGCAGCGCCGCTTCCAGTGCGGCGTCGCTGTCGAACGGGTAGGCGCCGATCTGCTCACCGCTGTACGGGTCGAGGGAGATGGCGTGGGTCAGGCTGCTGATCGCGCTCATGGCGGGACACTCTCGTTGTCGTTGATCCGAGACGCCAGACTAGTGGGCTAGGGCTTTAATGAAAACTGAATAATAATGAGCGAAACATTCACGTTTGGAGAAAGCATGTGGACCTGGTGCAACTGGAAATCTTCAAGGCCGTGGCAGAGCAGGGCAGCATCAGCGCCGCCGCGCAGCACATCCATCGGGTGCCGTCGAACCTGACCACACGCATCAAGCAGTTGGAGGAAGACCTGGGTGTCGACCTGTTCATTCGTGAAAAGAGCCGCCTGCGCCTGTCTCCGGCAGGCTGGAACTTCCTCGAATACACCCGGCGTATCCTTGACCTGGTCCACGAGGCGCGGCTGACCGTGGCTGGTGAAGACCCGCAAGGGACCTTCGCCCTGGGGTCGTTGGAAAGCACCGCGGCGGTGCGCATCCCAGCCTTGCTGGCGGCGTACAACCAGCGCTACCCCAAGGTCGACCTGGACCTGTCCACCGGGCCATCCGGGACCATGCTCGAGGGCGTGCTGTCCGGGCGCCTGGTGGCGGCGTTCGTCGACGGGCCGGTACTGCACCCGACGCTGGAGGGCATACCGGTATTCGAGGAAGAAATGATGGTCATCGCGCCACTCAACCATGCCCCGGTGCACCGCGCCCAGGACGTCAACGGCGAAAACATCTACGCATTCCGCGCCAACTGTTCGTACCGCCACCACTTCGAGAACTGGTTCGTCCAGGACCAGGCGGTACCGGGCAAGATCCACGAAATGGAGTCGTACCACGGCATGCTGGCCTGTGTCAGCGCCGGCGCCGGGCTGGCCATGATGCCGCGTAGCATGCTCGACAACATGCCTGGTTGCAGCACTGTCAGCGCCTGGCCAATGTCGGAGGATTTCCGCTACCTGAAAACCTGGCTGGTGTGGCGACGGGGCACGGTGTCACGCAGCTTGAGCATGTTCGTGAAATTACTCGAAGAACGCCGCGCAAGCTGATGTCTCTGCTAATAAAATTGGTTTGCTAAAGCGAATTTCATCCAGGCGACCACGCGTCTGTACGAACACTGTTTCGCCAGAACGATCAGATAATAGGTAAGCCATCCTCGAACGGAGGGTCGTACCATGCGTAATCATCACTATGCCCTCGGTGCCGCACTGCTGGTCGCCCTGGCGCTGCCCTGGACCCTGGCGGCTGCCGCCGACCTGAATGCCCCGATCGACATGCAGGCTGTGCAGCTGCAGCCCCAGGAGCAGAACGGCGTGCGCTACCTGCAAGGTGGCATTGGCCAGGACGAGGCCAATGCCATGCGCAAGACCCCAGGCTATGACCTGCACGTCGAGCTCTCGACCGGCCCGGAAGGCAAGTTCCAGAGCGGCGCCAGCGTGGATATCCAGAATGCCCAGGGTCAGCCCGTGCTCAGCGTCCCGGATGCCGGGCCGCTGCTGTACGTGCAGTTGCCGCCGGGCAAGTACAAAGTCACTGGCAACGCTCAGGGCGAAACGGTGCAACAAATGGTCACCGTCAACGGCAAGTCGCCTGCGACCGTGAATCTGAACTGGCGTTGATGGAAAATACGGCAGGAGTACAGTTGTACTCCTGCCTGCACAAGGCGTGTCATCATGAGCCTGGACCTGCAGTTGCAAAGCTTGGACGAGCAGGGCTACGTGCTGCTCCCCGCTGTGCTCGAGCCCTTGCGCATCGCCTTGTTGCGCTGCGCCATCGACGACCTGCAACCCATCCACTGGGACTATCAGGGGCTGCTGGAACACTACAAGTGCGTGTTCAACCGCAACCCGCTGTGGCTACCCTTTCTCGACCTGCCTGCGCTGATTGCCCTGGCCGAAGCGGCGCTGAGCGCCGACTGCCATGTAATCGGCCAGACCGCCTGGCGTAGCCACCCCGGCTACCCCGGCATGGCCCTGCATCTGGACCACCTGCCCATGCAGCTGCCCGACTGGCTCAGCGAACGCGGCGACTTCGTCCAACCTGCGCAGATCCTGACGGCGCAGTTGTACCTCAGCGACATCGACCAGGACATCGGGCCGACCTGGATCGTGCCCGCTAGCCATCGTGCTGGGCGGCCTCCGCAGCCTGGTGAGGACCAGTGGCAGGGCCGCCAGGCAGTACCGCTGCTGTGCCAGGCAGGCGATGCGCTGGTATTTCGCAGCGATGTCTGGCACCGCGGCGGGGCCAACAACAGCCAGACACGTGTGCGTGACATGCTGCAAGTGCACTATGGCCGGCGCATGGTGGCGCAGAAGTTTTCTCCTTATCTGGACTGGTGCTTCAACCCGCAGGTGCTGGAGGCGGCCACGCCCCGACAACGGCGTTTGCTCGGCGAGCATGACGAAGCGGAATACGACTGAGTAGCGGTAACCGGAAGGTCGATGCAAGTTGAAGGGATTAGCCAATAGTGGCAATTCACTTCCAACTTTCTGATTATCTGGACAATAATCAGAAAAGTATTACTTGGTGTGACCGGGCTGGATGGTCCGGTCACCATAAATCGAGGGGCTCGAGCCCCCGCTTGCCGTATCGACCATCAGGAGAAGTCATTGATGAAAACCCGTTTCGCAGCTTCGCTGGCTGCAGCAGTGCTGGCCTTTGCCGCAGCCAACATGGCCCAGGCAGCGCAGGTGTCCGGTGCCATTGGCGCAACTGGTCAAGGCGACATGACCTACCGTATCGGCCTGTCGTTCGACTGGGACAAGAAATGGCTGGAAAGCAGCACCGGCTACCTCAGCGGATACTGGGATGCGGCCTACACCTATTGGGAAGGCGGTGAGGCCAGCGGTGCCCATTCGTTGTCGGTCAGCCCGGTGTTCACCTATGAATTCAGCGGTTTCCGTTACACCCCCTACATCGAGGCCGGCATTGGCCTGGCGGCGTTCTCCAAGACCGACGTGGGCGACCAGCGCCTGGGGTCGGCGCTCAACTTCGAGGACCGCATCGGCTTTGGCCTGAAGTTGCCGGGGGAGCAGAAGGTGGGGATCCGCGCGATGCATTATTCCAACGCGGGGCTCAAGCAGCCTAACGACGGCATCGAATCGTACTCGCTGTTCTACAGCAAAGGCTTCTGAGGCCGGGGGCCGCTTTGCGGCCCATCGCGACACAAGGCCGCTCCTGCAGACGCGTTCATTCTGTAGCAGCGGCCTTGTGTCGCGATGGGCTGCAAGGCAACCCCGGCGATTCAGAAGGTATAGGAAACGCCAGCCTGCACCGTCCGTGGCGCGCCCGGGTAGACGTAGCTGTTGAACGCCCCCTCGTCATAACCTTTGTTGAACAGGTTCTTCACGTCCAGGTTCAGCCGCACATGTTCGTTGACCTGGTAGAAGCTCAACAGGTCCACCACGCTGTAGCTTTCCATGGTGTAGGTACTGGCCGCCGTCTGCCCGGCCCGGTCATCCACGTACTTCACGCCAACGCCCAACCCCAGCCCTTTGGCCAGGCCATCCTGGAACTCGTAGGTGTTCAGCAGGCTGAAGCTGTTGCGCGGGATATTGGCCAGGTGGGTGCCCTTGGGCAGGCTCGTGTCCTTGGTCACTTCGGCATCCACGTAGGCATAGCCACCGATCACGCGCCATTCGGGGGTGAGGTTGCCGGCGACGTTGATATCCAGGCCACGGCTACGCACTTCGCCGGCCGCGATCTTGTAGGTACCGGTGGCGTCGTTCGGGTCGTTGGCCAGTACGTTTTCCTTGACGATGTGGTAGATCGCCGCGTCGACGCTCAGCTGACGATCGAGTGCTTCCCATTTCACACCCAGCTCGTAGGACTTGCCTTTTTCTGGGTCGAAGCCACTGCTACCGTTGCCGGCGGGCGTGCCAGAGTTGGGTTTGAACGAGCGCGCGGTGTTGGCATACACCGCCACAGTATCGGTCAGGTCGTAGATCAGGCCGAAGCGTGGCGTGACGCCGTTCTCGCCCTTTTGGAAATCGCGGTTGGCGGCACGGCGGTCGTCGTAGTCGTGCTCGAAACGCTCGAAGCGCACACCGGCCAATGCCTTCAGCCGCTCGGTCAGCGCCACCTGGTCCTGGATGAAGAAGGCCCAAGTCTGCAGCTTTTCATTGTCCCAGGTCGTTGGCGTCGGATTTAGCGCCGGTCGCGTTTGGCCCAGTACCGGGTCGTAGATGTCGATTGGGTAGGGCGCGGAGGAACGGCGGATGATCGAGCTGTAGTGGTAATTCTCGTACTCGATGCCGGTCAGCAGGGTATGGCTGAGCGTACCGGTATCGAAATGCCCGGTCAGGTTCAACTGCCAGTCGCGGTCGGTCCATTCCAGCTTGCGGTAGTTGAAGTTGCGCTCAAGCGTCCGGCCATCTGCCTGTAATCGCGTGCCCTCGACCGCATTACCCTTGAGCGAGCCGTCGAGGTACTGGAAGCCGCCACCCAGCGTCCAGTCCTCGTTGAGCAGATGCTCGAAGCGCAGCTGGGTCATGTTGTTGTCGTTGTGCAGCAGGTTGTCGCTGCCTTTCTCCCAGAGGTAAGTATCCCGCGAGGCGCGGCCGGTCTGGTTGGCATAGCGGGTCAGGCCCCTGTCAAGGGGATGGTTGTTGCGCATGAAGTCGCCCTCGAAGACGACCTTGGTGCTGTCATTGACCTGCCAGCTGAGTACCGGCGCCACGTCGTAGCGCTCACTTTGCACATCGTCGCGGAAGCTGTCGCCGCCTTCGCCCAGCAGGTTGAGGCGGTAGGCCAGCGAGCCGTCCTGGTTCAGCGGCCCGCCAGCGTCGAGGGTGGCGCGGTGCATGCCCTGGTCATCGAACTGGCTACCCAGGGTGACCCTCGATTCCGGCAACGGCTGCTTGCTGACCACGTTGAAGGTACCGCCGGGGTCACCGCGGCCATACAGGCTGCTGGCCGGGCCACGAATCACCTCCAGGCGTTCGACCGTGTTGGCGTCCGGGGCGTTGGGGTAGCCACGGTTGATCGGGAAACCGTTGCGGTAGAACTCACCGGTGGTGAAGCCGCGCACGGTGAAGGTGGTCAGGCCCTGGCCGCCGAAATTGTTGGCGCGCCCGACACCACCGGCGTAGTCCAGGCCGTCCTGCAGGCGGGTGGCGCCAGTGTCTTGCAGCACGTCCTTGGGCACCACGCTGACCGATTGCGGGGTTTCATGCAGCGCGGTGTCGGTGCGGGTGGCGCTGGCCGAGCGGCTGGCCTTGTAGCCGTCGACCGGGCCATCGGCACGTTCGCTGTCGGCACTGCTGGTAATGCTCAGGGCCTGCAGTTCGATCTGGGACGGCGTGCCGAGCGGCTCTGGCTCGGCAAAGGCCAATGGGGAGACAGCATGAAGCACACAAAGCGAAACGAACGTGCGACGCATCGACGGGACGATCCTGGAGTAGGGCGCTGAAGGTAAGGGGCTGAAGCGGCGCAAAACTACTACGAATCATTATCAGATGCATTATTTTTATGTGGCACGGATGTGCCAGATGCCAGGCGGGCCAAGCGGTACTGGCGCCTTCGCGGGCACGCCCGCTCCCACAAGTGCGTCACGGATGCTGGCAATTGCGATCACCCGTGGGAGCGCGCCCGCGCGAATCGGTCGGTTCAGCCAACCAGTACTCAGCGGACCGCCTTGATTGCCAATACGTTGCACAGCGGGTGTTCCAGCACATGCGCCGTGGTTCCGCCCAGGAAGGTCTGCAGGGCGTCATGCCGGTGGCTGCCCATCACGATCACGTCGGCCCGGCTATGACCGACGAACTGGGCAATGGCCTTGATTGCAGGGCCTTCCAGGAAGTGCCGACGCTCCAACGGAATCTGATGGTGGTCGCCCAGGCGGTTGAACGCCGCCCGCTGGGCGGCCCGCAGGTTGCCATCGAAGCCGGGCATGGTGACCGTACCAGCACCGAAGTCGGCAATGTGGGTCTTCGCTGCGTCGCATACATGCAGCAGGTGCAGCTCGGCGTTGCACTGCAGGGCCAGGGCATGGGCGCAGTGAATCACCTGTTCGTCCAGATGCTCGCCAGCGCCATGGCTGTTCAGGTCCACAGCGGCAGCGATCTGCCGGGGCAGGGGCAGGCGGATATCGCTGACCAGGTGCACGGCGACCGGGCTGTCCTTGAGCAACTGCCAGTCCAGTGGCGTCACCAGCAGGCGCTTGAGCACCGGTTCGTGCTGCACGTCCTTGATCAGCAGGTCGCACCCCAGGCGTTCGACCCGTTCCAGCACACTGCCCAGCGGGTCACGGGTCAGCAGCAGCTCGGTGGACACGTCCAGGCCGGCGTTGACCAGTTGTTCGGCTTCGTCCGCCAGCCATTGGCGGTTGTCGCTGAGCAGCCGTTCGCGTTCGCGGCTATCGCTCATCAAGCCGAAGGTGTCGACATCGTCGACGAATACATTGATATCCAGCAAGGCACCGTTGGATTCCGCCAACGCCGCCGCGCGTTGCAGCGCCGGCGTGTGACGCATCTGCGGGCCGAGCATGACGAACAGACGCTTGAACTGGCTCATCGCACACCTCCACGTGTGGCAGCCCCCCGGTGATCTGGTCATGTTCAGTCTAGACCGCTGCCACGTACAGCGGGGCAGTGTGTCGGGTATGATGCGTGCCCCATCTTTGTCACGAGGCCCGTCCCATGTCCCTGAGTGCTGAACAGATCGGCGAGTACCGCGCCTTTGCCGAGCAGTTGGCCGATGCTGCCGCCGAAGCGATCAAGCCCTACTTTCGCGCCAGCCTGGATGTCGAGGACAAGGGCGGGCGCCTGTACGACCCGGTGACCGTGGCCGACAAGGCGGCCGAAGACGCCATGCGCGCGCTGATCCAGGCCCGTTACCCCGAGCACGGTATTCTCGGCGAGGAAGCCGGGGTGGCGGTCGGCAGCAGCCCGCTGACCTGGGTGCTCGACCCGATCGACGGTACCCGCGCCTTCATCACCGGCCTGCCGCTGTGGGGCACGCTGATCGCCCTCAACGACGGCACGCAGCCGGTGGTAGGGGTGATGAACCAGCCGTTCACCGCTGAGCGCTTCGTCGGTACGCCGGAAGGCGCCTGGCGCAACGGTACGCCGCTGAAGACCCGCGCCTGCGGCGACCTGGCTTCGGCCACCCTGATGTGCACCACCCCGGACATGTTCGACACCGCTGAACGCAAGGCGGCGTTCGAGGCGGTTGCCGGCAAGGCGCGGCTGATGCGCTACGGCGGCGATTGCTATGCCTACTGCATGCTGGCCTCGGGGTTTGTCGATGTGATCGTCGAGGCCAGCCTGCAGCCTTACGACGTACAGGCGTTGATGCCGATCATCGAAGGGGCAGGTGGGGTGATCACCGCGTGGGATGGCAGCAGTGCACAGAATGGTGGGTGCGTGGTGGCCTGCGGTGATCCGGTGCTGCATGCGCAGGTCGTGGAGATGTTGCGCCAGCGCCAGTGAACAGGCTTCAAACCCTAGCGTGGCAAGCCATTGTATTCAATGGCTTGCCAGCGGTTCAGCGGCAATCAGATGAAGAGTTTCATGGCACAACGCCCGCCCTCGTTCAACTCTGAGATGAAACGCAGTCCGTCCGATCCAAGGTGCGCTGCGCGCAGGGTGTTGAGTTTATCTGTTGGAACCCGGTAGCACCCTTCGGAAGCGAAGTTGCCGTCCAATTTGCCGTCCCGGGTGACCTTGAAGATGATGCCCTGGTCGTAAAAACTGGACCCGTCCACGTGCATCAGGTTTCCAGCGATGTAGACCGCCCCATCGCTGGCAAGGATGATGGACTCCGTTGCGAGGGCCCTGATATCAGTACCTGGATCAATATCGACGCTGAGCACACCATCTTCATTGAACTGTGTGTCGGGCAAGCCGGTTTGCTTGTGGTAGGCACGGATCGTCAGGTTGATTGGGCGCCCCGGCTCGCTGGTGAAATAGGTGCCCTGGGCGATAATGATCCTGCTTTCATCAGCACCCAGGTGGATGTTGCAGTCATCAAGTTGGATATAACCGTTCTGGTTGAAGTCCGTATCCAGCAGGCCGTTGCTCTTGTATCTGGCGACGATACCCGATACACCTTCCTTCCCGGCCAGGGCAAAACCACCGTCCTCGAAGAAGTGACAACCCCACGGCTTGAACGTATCACCCAGGAAATTCGGAATGAGCCATTGGCTATGAGTGCCATCTGGACCGAGACCGGGTACTGGGGCCCCAGTCTTGGCATCATGCAGAGCGACCCACAGCCGTTGACTGTTTGGCTGAAACTCGAGCGAAGAGGCGTACAAGGTCTTGATATTGTTGCCCAGCAACACACTACGGGCGGCGGGAGCAAACACCCTGTCCTTATATCTGTTCTCCAGGTGTTCCGGGGCCTTTGACTTATTGACAGGTTTTACTGTCGGGCGTTGTTCGGGCTTGGTGGTGGTTGTTGCTTTTGCGTTGCGCTGGCTACCAGGTTTTATCGTGATCATCCCTTTCGTGCCGAAACCAGCCAGCGCTGCGAAGTTGTTTTGGTAGTGGCCGACAGCGGCATGCCAGAGCCAGTCATCACCATTCCATGTTACACGTAATGCCTGCGCGATGTAGTTCGAGTCAGACTCAGGTCTCGCGGGCGTGATGAACTGGAACGCCTGTTCATCCAGCCCGGGATCTTCAATTGCGACGAAGCCTGGATCGGACTCCCAGACACCTTTGGCGTCCATCCTTGCAAAAAAATCAAACTCCTCTCCATTGATCGTAACGCCGCCGGCCCAAGCAATACGGTGCGCTGAATCAGTTGTTGTCGAATGGACCGTGCCCGAAGATAAACTGCCTGGAGGAAATGGCAAATTGGCATAACCCTCAATGCCAAAGTCCGGATCCAGTTCGCCGGGGTTCTTTACATATTTACTCATGGTGATTGCTCCGTGGGTGGTGCGGAGTATCTTTCGCCGTCGTACGCAAATGCGAAACTGGCAAATCTATCAGGGGGCTCACTACACGGCGGCCACATGGCTTGCTGCGTTTGGCAGATCCTGACTCTCTGCATTTCGCACTTTTCGGACTTTCTGGGCTCTATGCTTGGCCAGGCTGCACCGATCCCCGGTGCGGCCGCCGAATATCGACCCGGTGCCGATGGTTGCAAGCAATACCAAAATCCTTTCACGCCTGCTGCTGGTTGGCGCCTTCAGCTGCCTGTGCGCCTGCACCCAGGAGCAGGGGCGCGACATGCTCGATCAGCTCGGCAACGGCAAGCCCAGCGAGCTGTTCCAGACCAGCGTCGACCGCATGGCCACGCTGGCCATGCGCGACAACCTGCAAAGCCTGTACCTGTTGATGAACAAGCTGTACCTGCGCAACCCCAACCAGTGGAAGCTGTCCGGCTACGTCGACGCCGCCACCACCGAGCGGCAGATCCGCATCGCCATCGAACAACGCCAGCCGCTGCCGCAACTGGGCAAGCGCCGTGACCTGGCGGCCTTGAGTTATGCCCTGAGCCCGGAGTTCCGTGGCGATCGGGTAGGCGCGTTCATCTACGCCATCGGCAGCATGCTGATCACCGCGCATGGCGGGCGTACCGAGTTCTACATGACCGATACCATCGATCCGCTGTTCGTCAACAACGCTGCGCGCAACATCGAAAAAGCCACCTGGATGCTGAGCCAGCGACAAGATGCCAATGGGGAGCTGTTGCTGTTCTCCAATGAAATTTCCGAGGAAGGCAGCAACCTCAGCTTTGCCGTGGAGTTCGGCAAGATCGTGGCGCGCCTGGATTTGCTGGCCGAGCTGCTTGACGAACGCTATCGGCGGATTGGCCTGAACTACGCGCAGAGCCTGTTGTTGATGAACTTCCTGCCAGTACAGTGAGGGTGCAGCACTGAGCGTGCGATAACCGCACGCCCATGGCCGTCGGCTGTCCGCTATCCGCCCGGCCATTGCCTGCCGCGCATTGCCCATCCCCGGCCATTTTGCTTAAGTGGGGGCATTCACCGGTTGTCGCCTGCCCCCTGCGCCCACCAGCCGGCTCGATAGAATGACCGTGACGACCGCAATCACCGCCTGTCTGGCTGTAGGTTGCGGCGACCAGAACAACAACGATACCGAGTGCCCTGCCTATGGAAAGCCGCCTGCTGAGCGAGCGCAGTAGCGTGTTTCATCACGCCGACCCTTATGCGGTGTCCGATTATGTGAACCAGCATGTAGGCCAGCATTGCATCGGTCTGTCCCGCACCACCCATCCCCAGGCCAGCCTCAGCCACCGCAAGTTCGCCGAACTGGACCTGTGCCGCATCAGCTATGGCGGCAGCGTACGCGTCACCTCGCCAGCACTGGAAACCATCTACCACCTGCAGCTGTTGCTCAACGGCAACTGCTTGTGGCGTGGGCCCAAGCGCGAGCAGCACCTGGTACCGGGCGAGCTGCTGCTGATCAACCCGGATGATCCGGTCGACCTGACCTATTCGGAAGACTGCGAGAAATTCATCCTCAAGGTGCCGGCCCGGCTGCTCGACTCGATCTGCGACGAACAGCGCTGGCAGCGGCCCGATGGCGGTGTGCGCTTCCTGCGCAACCATTATCGGCTGGATGAGCTGGACGGTTTCGTCAACCTGCTGGCGATGGTGTGCCATGAAGCGGAAGTGAGCGATTCGCTGCCAAGGGTACAGGGCCATTACAGCCAGATCGTCGCCAGCAAGTTGCTGACGCTGATGACTACCAATATCCGTCGCGAGCGCCTGGGTTCACCCGGAGCAAGCCTGGAACGAATCCTCGACTACATCGAACGCAACCTAAGGCTCGAACTTTCCGCCGAAGCGTTGGCAGAGCAGGCATGCATGAGCCTGCGCTCGTTGTATGCACTGTTCGACCGCCACCTGGGCACCACGCCCAAGCAGTATGTGCGCCAGCGCAAGCTGGCGCAGGTGCATGCCTGTCTGGGCGATGCCAGCTGCAGCGTGCGCAGCGTGACCGAACTGGCCATGGACTACGGCTTCCTGCACCTGGGGCGGTTTTCCGAGGTGTATCGGCAGCAGTTTGGCGAGCTGCCCTCGGAAACCTTGCGCAATCGGCGCTGAACCAGCCACTGCCTGCACAAAACGGATAGCACTGCGCACAAAGCGGATATTGCTGCCGCCTACCAATCCCTAACCTGACCAGGTCCAAACAATAACAAGGGAGACCCTGGCCATGTCCCTGGGATTCGACTACCTCAATGCCTTGCTCGAGGACGACCGTGAAAAGGGCATCTACCGCTGCAAGCGCGAGATGTTCACCGACCCACGCCTGTTCGATCTGGAGATGAAACACATCTTCGAGGGCAACTGGATCTACCTGGCCCACGAAAGCCAGATCCCCGAGAACAACGACTTCCTCACCCTGACCATGGGGCGCCAGCCGATCTTCATCGCGCGCAACAAGGACGGTGAGCTGAATGCCTTCCTCAACGCCTGCAGCCACCGTGGCGCCATGCTCTGCCGGCACAAGCGCGGCAACCGCTCCAGCTACACCTGCCCGTTCCACGGCTGGACGTTCAACAACAGCGGCAAGCTGCTGAAAGTTAAGGACCCAGGCAACGCCGGCTACCCCGCCAGCTTCAACTGCGATGGCTCCCACGACCTGACCAGGGTGGCGCGCTTCGAGTCGTACCGGGGCTTTCTGTTTGGCAGCCTGAAGGCCGACGTCAAACCGCTGGTCGAACACCTGGGCGAGTCGGCGAAAATCATCGACATGATCGTCGACCAGTCGCCACAAGGCCTGGAAGTGCTGCGTGGGGCCAGTTCGTATATCTACGAAGGCAACTGGAAGCTCACCGCGGAGAACGGCGCCGACGGTTACCACGTCAGCTCCGTGCACTGGAACTACGCCGCCACCCAGAACCAGCGCAAGCAGCGCGAGGCGGGCGAGGAGATCAAGACCATGAGCGCCGGGGCCTGGGCCAAGCAGGGCGGTGGCTTCTACTCCTTCGACCACGGCCACCTGCTGCTGTGGACCCGCTGGGCCAACCCGGAGGACCGCCCGGCCTACGAGCGCCGGGAGCAGCTGGCAGCCGATTTCGGCCAGGCGCGTGCCGACTGGATGATCGAGAACTCGCGCAACCTGTGCCTGTACCCGAATGTGTACCTGATGGACCAGTTCAGCTCGCAGATCCGCATCGCCCGGCCGATTTCGGTGAACAAGACCGAAATCACCATCTATTGCATCGCGCCGAAAGGCGAGAGCGCCGATGCCCGCGCCAAGCGCATTCGCCAGTACGAGGATTTCTTCAACGTCAGCGGCATGGCCACCCCGGACGACCTCGAAGAGTTCCGCTCGTGCCAGACCGGCTACGGCGGCGGCAGCGGCTGGAACGACATGTCCCGTGGGGCTGCGCACTGGGTGCAAGGCGCCGACGAGGCGGCCAGGGAGATTGCGCTGAAGCCGCTGTTGTCTGGCGTGCGCACCGAGGACGAAGGCTTGTTCGTGCTGCAGCACAAGTACTGGCAGGACACCATGATCCAGGCCCTGAAGGACGAACAGCAACTGATCCCCGTGGAGGCCGTGCAATGAGCCTGTATGACACCGTGCGCGACTTCCTCTACCGCGAGGCGCGCTACCTGGACGACGCCCAATGGGACCAGTGGCTGGAACTGTACGCCAGCGATGCCACTTTCTGGATGCCGAGCTGGGACGATGACGACACCCTGACCGAGGACCCGCAAAGCGAAATCTCGCTGATCTGGTATGGCAACCGCGGCGGCCTGGAAGACCGCGTGTTCCGGATCAAGACCGAGCGCTCCAGCGCGACCGTGCCCGACACCCGCACCTCGCACAACATCAGCAACATCGAGATCGTCGGGCAGGCTGACGGGCTGTGCCAGGTGCGCTTCAACTGGCACACCCTGAGCTTCCGCTACAAGACCACCGACAGTTACTTCGGCAGCAGTTTCTACACCCTCGACCTGCGCGGCGAGCAGCCGCTGATCAAGGCCAAGAAGGTGGTGCTGAAGAACGACTACGTGCGCCAGGTCATCGACATCTACCACATCTGATCCAGGGTCTTGCGAGTACTGCCCGGTGCCTCCTGCGATGCGCCGTGGCCCGGCTCGCCCGCGAGGTGCAACATGAGCTACCAGATCGCACTGAATTTCGAAGACGGGGTAACCCGCTTCATCGAAGCCACCGGCCATGAAACCGTGGCCGATGCTGCCTACCGCCAGGGCATCAACATTCCGCTGGACTGCCGCGACGGCGCCTGCGGCACCTGCAAGTGCAAGGCCGAGTCCGGCCGTTACGAGCTGGGTGACAACTTCATCGAGGATGCCCTGAGCGCAGACGAAGTCGCCGAAGGCTACGTGCTGACCTGCCAGATGCGCGCGGCAAGTGACTGCGTGATCCGCATTCCGGCCTCGTCGCAGCTGTGCAAGACCGAGCAGGCCTGTTTCGAGGCCGCGATCAGCGCCGTGCGCCCGCTGTCGGCCAGTACCATCGCCCTGTCGCTCAGGGGTGAGGCCCTCAGCCGCCTGGCGTTCCTGCCCGGGCAATACGTCAATCTCAAGGTACCGGGCAGCGAGCAGAGCCGCGCCTATTCGTTCAGCTCGCTGCAGAAGGACGGCGAAGTCAGCTTCCTGATCCGCAACGTGCCGGGCGGGCTGATGAGCAGTTTCCTGACCAACCTGGCCAAGGCCGGCGACAGCATGACCCTGGCCGGGCCGCTGGGCAGCTTCTACCTGCGGCCAATCCAGCGCCCACTGCTGTTGCTGGCTGGTGGTACCGGCCTGGCACCGTTCACGGCAATGCTGGAGAAGATCGCCGAGCAGGGCAGCGAGCACCCGTTGCACCTTATCTACGGGGTGACCAACGACTTCGACCTGGTCGAGCTCGACCGCCTGCAGGCCTTGGCGGCGCGCATCCCCAACTTCACCTTCAGCGCCTGCGTGGCCAACCCTGACAGCCAATACCCACGCAAGGGTTACGTGACCCAGCACATCGAGCCGCACCACCTCAACGATGGCGATGTCGACGTGTACCTGTGCGGCCCGCCGCCGATGGTCGAGGCGGTGAGCCAGTACGTGCGTGAGCAGGGCATCACCCCGGCGAACTTCTACTACGAGAAGTTCGCGGCAGCGGCCTGACCGCTTCTTTCATCGCAAGCAATACGCCAACCCTGTGGGAGCGGGCGTGCCCGCGAAGAGGCCAGCGAGTTCAACGACGTTGTCTGGCCGGACGCGTTCGCGGGCATGCCCGCTCCCACAGCTGCCATGGCGAACCGGAGAGATGGATATGAACAACAGATTCCAAGGCAAGGTCGCCCTGGTTACCGGCGCCGCCCAGGGCATCGGCCGTGGCGTGTGCTGGCGGCTCAAGGCCGAAGGCGCGCAAGTGGTCGCGGTAGACCGCTCCGAACTGGTCCACGAACTGGCCGGCGAGGGCATGCTCACCCTCACTGCCGACCTCGAACAGCATGCCGACTGCGCGCGGGTCATGGCCAGCGCGGTAGCCACCTTCAGCCGCCTCGACATCCTGGTCAACAACGTCGGCGGCACCATCTGGGCCAAACCGTTCGAGCATTACCAGGTGGAGCAGATCGAAGCCGAAGTGCGCCGCTCGCTGTTCCCCACCCTGTGGTGCTGCCACGCCGCCTTGCCCTACATGCTCGAACGCGGCAGCGGCGCCATCGTCAATGTCTCGTCCATCGCCACCCGCGGCATCAACCGCGTGCCTTACGGGGCGGCCAAGGGCGGTGTCAACGCGCTCACGGCTTGCCTGGCGTTCGAAACGGCCGGGCGCGGCATCCGGGTCAACGCCACCGCGCCCGGCGGCACTGAAGCGCCACCCCGGCGCGTGCCGCGCAACAACGCCGAGCAGACCGAGCAGGAACAGCGCTGGTACCAGCAGATCGTCGACCAGACCCTCGACAGCAGCCTGATGCACCGCTACGGCAGCATCGACGAGCAGGTGGGCGCAATTCTCTTCCTCGCTTCCGACGAGGCCTCGTACATCACCGGCGTGACCTTGCCGGTGGGGGGCGGCGACCTCGGCTGAGCAGTGCCCAGGGCAAAAAAGCTTTCTTTCACAACAAAAACAAGAGTGATAGCTGCCATGCGAACCCTAGACGTACACCCGATCATCGATAATGCGCGTTTTACCCGCTTCCACTGGATGGTCATGGCCTGGTGCGGCCTGCTGTTGATCTTCGACGGCTATGACCTGTTCATCTACGGCGTGGTCCTGCCGGTGATCATGAAGGCGTGGGGCCTGACCCCTTTGCAGGCGGGTGCACTGGGCAGCTATGCGCTGTTCGGCATGATGTTCGGCGCCCTGGCCTTCGGCAGCCTGGCGGACCGTATCGGGCGCAAGCAGGGGATTGCCATCTGCTTCGCCCTGTTTTCCACGGCGACCATCCTCAACGGCTTCGCCAGCAGCCCCAGCGAGTTCGGCATCTACCGCTTCATTGCCGGCCTGGGCTGCGGCGGGCTGATGCCCAACGCCGTGGCGCTGATGAACGAATACGCGCCCAAGCGCCTGCGCAGCACACTGGTGGCGATCATGTTCAGTGGCTACTCGCTGGGCGGCATGCTCTCGGCGGGCGTCGGTATCTTCATGCTGCCGCGTTTCGGCTGGGAATCGATGTTCTTTGCCGCTGCCGTGCCACTGCTGCTGTTGCCGGTGATTCTCTATTACCTGCCCGAATCGATCGGCTTCCTGGTGCGCCGCGGCCGTAGCGAAGAAGCGCGCAAGCTGCTCAAGCGCCTGGACCCGGATTGCGACGTGCAGGCCGATGACCTGTTGCAGGCGGCCGACCGCAAGGGCAACGGCGCGTCGGTGCTGGAACTGTTCCGCAACGGCCTGGCGATCCGCACCCTGGCGCTGTGGCTGGCGTTCTTCTGCTGCCTGCTGATGGTCTACGCGCTCAGTTCCTGGTTGCCGAAGCTGATGGCCAGTGCCGGCTACAGCCTGGGCTCGAGCCTGTCGTTCCTGCTGGCCCTGAACTTCGGCGGCATGGCCGGGGCGATTCTCGGTGGTTGGCTGGGTGATCGCTACAACCTGGTCAAGGTCAAGGTGGCGTTCTTCATTACTGCTGCGCTGTCGATCAGCCTGCTGGGCGTCAACAGCCCGATGCCGCTGCTGTACCTGCTGATCTTCATTGCCGGCGCCACCACCATCGGCACGCAGATCCTGCTGTATGCCGGTGCCGCGCAGCTGTACGGGCTGTCGGTGCGCTCCACCGGGCTGGGCTGGGCCTCGGGCATCGGCCGCAATGGCGCCATTGTCGGGCCGCTGCTGGGCGGTGCACTGATGGGCATCAACCTGCCGTTGCAACTCAATTTCATCGCTTTCGCCGTCCCGGGTGCGATCGCCGCACTGGCCATGGCCGTGCACCTGGCCAGCGGCCGGCGGCAGGCCCAGGCCGTTTCGGCGCAGGCCTGACCCGAACAGAACAAGACGAGGTAAACCATCATGGCCGTAAAAATTTCCCACACTGCCGAACTCCAGCAGTTCTTCGAAGAGGCCGCCGGCCTGGGCAATGCTGCCGGCAGCCCGCGCCTGAAGCGTATCGTGCAGCGTGTGCTGCAGGACACCGCGCGGCTGATCGAGGACCTGGAGATCAGCGAGGACGAGTTCTGGCACGCCGTCGACTACCTCAACCGCCTGGGCGGGCGCGGCGAGGCCGGGCTGTTGGTAGCCGGGCTGGGCATCGAGCACTTCCTCGACCTGTTGCAGGATGCCAAGGACCAGCAGACCGGCCTGGTCGGCGGCACACCCCGCACCATCGAAGGCCCGCTGTACGTCGCCGGCGCGCCGATCAGCGTAGGTGAGGCGCGCATGGACGATGGCAGCGAGGAGGGCGTGGCCACGGCGCTGTACCTGGAGGGCCGGGTGCTCGACCCGCAGGGCCGACCGCTGCCAGGCGCCACGGTTGACCTTTGGCATGCCAATACCCGCGGTACCTATTCGTTCTTCGACCAGCGCCAGTCCGCATACAACCTGCGCCGGCGCATCGTTACCGACGCCGAAGGGCGCTATCGGGCGCGCTCCATCGTGCCATCGGGCTACGGTTGCGACCCACAGGGGCCGACCCAGGAATGCCTGGATCTGCTCGGCCGCCACGGCCAGCGCCCAGCGCATGTGCACTTCTTCATCTCGGCGCCGGGGCACCGGCACCTGACCACGCAGATCAACCTGGCCGGCGACCAGTACCTGTGGGACGACTTTGCCTATGCCACGCGGGACGGCCTGGTGGGGGAGGTGATGTTCGTCGAAGGGCCGGGCGGGCGGCATGGCGAATTGAAGTTCGACTTCCAGTTGCAGCAGGCCCAGGGCGGCGCGGATGAGCAGCGCAGTTGGCGCCCGCGGGCCTTGCAGCAGGCCTGATCGAGCGGCTGTGCCAGCCCCACGGGTCAAGTCCAGGCCTCGAACCTGCACGGTCCGGCGGGCGGGCACACCCACCAAGCCGCCAGCACAAAACAAGAGCCAGCCACCCAGGCCGGCCGCCGCCTTGCGAGAAGCGTCATGAAAACCTTGATCAAGGACAGCTCGCTGTCCGCCATCGTCGCCGGCTGCATCGCCACGATGATTTCTTATGCCGGCCCGTTGGTGATCATCTTCCACGCCGCCGAGGCTGCCGGCCTGTCCCAGCAGCAGCTGTCTTCGTGGGTCTGGGCGGTTTCCGTGGGCAGTGCCGTGCTCGGTGCGCTGCTCAGCCTGCGCTACCGGGAACCGGTGGTCATCGCCTGGTCCATCCCCGGTTCGGCGCTGCTGGTCACCGCCTTGCCGCAGCTTGGCCTGGAGCAGGCCGTGGGGGCCTATCTGGTGGCCAACCTGATCTTGCTGCTGATCGGTATCAGCGGGGCTTTCGACCGCATCATCGCGCACCTGCCGGGTTCCATTGCCGCCGGCATGCAGGCCGGCATCCTGTTCAGTTTCGGCATCGAAGTGTTCCGCGCCTTGCCGGTGCAACCGCTGCTGGTGCTGACCCTGTTCATCACCTACGTGCTGATGCGCCAGGTGCAGCCGCGCTACGCCGTGGCGGCGGTGTTGTGCGTGGGCACAGCCGTGAGCGTGGCCAGCGGTGCGTTGCGCAGCGAGGTGCTGGTGCTGCAGCTGGCGACACCACAGTGGGTGGCCCCGCAGTTCAGCTTGACGGCGGTGTTCAGCCTGGCACTGCCAATGGTGCTGGTCGCCCTGACCGGGCAGTTCATGCCAGGCATGGCGGTACTGCGCAACGCCGGCTACCGCACCCCGGCCAGCCCGATCATCAGCGCCAGCGCCTTGGCAGGTGCCGTGCTCGCGCCGTTCGCTTGCCACGGGCTGAACCTGGCGGCAGTTACTGCCAGCCTGTGCACCGGCCATGAAGCCCACGAAAACCCACGGCGGCGCTACGTGGCGGCGGTCGCTGGCAGTGCGCTGTACCTGCTGCTCGGGGTCGCCGGGGCGACCCTGATGTCGCTGTTCACCGCGTTTCCTGCCGCGCTGGTCGGCGCCCTGGCCGGGTTGGCCCTGTATGGCGCCATCAGCGAAGCCCTGGCCCGCAGCCTGGCCGCGCCGGCCGAGCGCGATGCCGGGCTGTTCACCTTCCTGGTCAGCGCTTCGGGGGTGACCTTCCTTGGCCTTTCAGCGGCGTTCTGGGGCTTGCTGTTCGGCCTGCTGGCCCACGCACTGCTTCGGTTATGCCAGCCAGGTGCCCGGGAGGTGCTGCGCCGTAACCCTTGAACCGCCGTGTTTCCAACGCTTTATCCATAAAAACAAGATCAAGAGAGCTTCGGAATGAACCACACCCCTTGCGTCGCCCTGGGCCTGACTTTGCTCAGCCAACCGTTGCTGGCCGCCGAAGGCGGCTTCTTCGCGGACTCGAAGGCCACCCTGAGCGCCCGTAATTACTACTTCAGCCGCGACTTCTCCGACATCGTCGGGGCCAACCGGCAATCCAAGGCCGAGGAGTGGGCCCAAGGTTTCATCCTCGATTTCAAGTCGGGATACACGCCCGGTACCGTCGGCTTTGGGGTGGATGCCCTGGGCCTGCTGGGCATCAAGCTCGACAGCAGCCCCGGGCGCACCAACACCGGCCTGTTGCCGGTGCATGGCGACGGCCGTGCCGCCGACGAATACAGCCGCCTGGCGCCGACCTTCAAGGCTCGCCTGGCGAAAACCGAACTGCGCGTCGGCGAACTGCAACCGAACCTGCCGGTGCTGACCTTCAGCGACATCCGCCTGCTGCCCCCGACCTACCAGGGGGCCAGCCTGAGCTCGGCGGATATCGACGGGCTGACCCTGCAGGCCGGGCACCTGAACAGCACCCACCTGCGCAACGAAGGCGGGGACGGCAAGATGAACGCCATGCTCGGCCATGTGCCGATGCGCCAGGCTGCCAGTGATGCCTTCAACTACCTGGGCGGGGACTATGCGTTCAATGCCAACCAGAGCAGTGTCAGCCTCTGGTATGGCCAGCTGGAGGACATCTACGCACAGGGCTTTGTCGGCTTCAAGCACAGCAAGCCTCTGGGCGACTGGGTGCTCGCGGCCAACCTGGGCTACTTCACGGCCCACGAGGATGGCGATGCGCTGCTGGGCGCTCTCGACAACCAGGCGTTCTTTTCGCTGTTCACGGCCCGCCATGGCGGGCACAGTTTCCACGTCGGCTACCAGGGTATCTATGGAGACAGCCCGTTCCCACGGGTATTCGCCAACATCTCGCCGCTGGGTAACGAGGTACCGACCTACGAGTTTGCCTACACCGACGAACGCTCTTACCAGGTGCGCTATGACTATAACTTTGCCGCCATGGGCGTGCCGGGGCTGACCGCGACCGTGCGCTATATCAGCGGTAACAACGTCGACACCGGGCACGGATATGAAGGACGCGACCGCGAGCGAGACCTGGATATCGGCTATGCGCTACAGGGTGGGATGCTGAAGGGGCTGGGCATACGGGTACGCAATGCCATGGCACGGTCCAACTACCGCAGCGATATCGACGAGAATCGCCTGACGCTGGTGTACACCTGGCAATTGTTCTAGATCCCCGGTTTCGGAGAATCCTGTAGGCGCGGCCTTGCGCAGCCCATCGCGACGCAAGGCCGCTCCTGCACCTGGCTGATGTATCACCTTCGAGATCCAGGAATTGCGCCTCGCGGCGGGTTGAGGGTAGCTTTCGGAAACCTAGCTTTCAGGAATGCCACCCGTGGACTCCATTACCCAAGCCGTACTCGGCGCCGCCTGCAAGGTAGCGTGCTCGGCCGCCTCCAGGGCCGCCGTTCGCTACTGTATGGTGCGGCGCTGGCCACGCTGCCCGACCTGGACGTGATCATCCGCTACGCCGATCCGGTGTCGCAGATGACCTATCACCGCGGCTTTTCCCATTCACTGTTGGTGCTGACCGGGCTGGCCTGGCTGCTGGCCTGGCTGGTCAACCGCTGCTGGCCAGGCAAGGGCTACAGCATGCCCAGGCTGTTCCTGGCGTTCTGGCTGGTACTGGTCACCCACCCGCTGCTCGATGCCTTCACGGTGTATGGCACACAGTTGTTCTGGCCTTTGCAGACTACTCCGCAGAGCTGGGCTGCGGTCTTCATCATCGACCCGGTCTACACCCTGCCGCTGCTGGCGGCGGTGATCTACGCCAGCTGCAAAGGGCTGACCCGCAAGGCCACGCGGCTGCTGACCCTGGCCCTGCTATTCGGCGCGGCCTACCTGGGTTTCGGCCTGGCCGGGCGCATGGCGGCCGAGCAGCGCTTCCAGGCGGCGCTCGACCAGCAAGGCCTTGTCGCCAGCGAAGTACGCGCCGTGCCGATTGCCTTCAACAGCCTGGTCTGGCGGGTGCTGGCCAAGACCCCGGATGGCGATTACTACGAAGGTATCAGCAGCGGGTTTGACCGGCAGGCGCCAGAAATGCAGCGCTTGCCACGTAATCTGGAACTGGCCAAGGTGCTTGCCGACCAGCCATTGCACCAGCGCCTGCGCTGGTTCACCGATGACTGGCTGCGCTACGACCAGATCGGCGATGCGCTGGTGGTCACCGACCTGCGCATGGGTATTCCAGGGAACTACACGTTCCGTTTCACCATGGCCCATCGCGACGACCAGGGGCGCTGGACGGCCGACGTGCCCTCGATGTGGCAGGGCGCCGGGCCAGGGTCGATGTTCAATGGCGATGACCTGGTGCTGATCTGGCGACGTATCGTCGACCAGCAGCCACCGTTGCCGTTGGCTGCATGGACCGACCGTTACCTGGGCGTCAGCACCGCTGAGCGGGGACACTGAGCGGCCAATGGCTGATGCCTGAGCGGGTAGCCTGCCTGTTCCGGACCTCGCGCGGGTGATCCCGCTCCCACAGAGCCTAACTCGGTGGGAGCAGGTTGACTTGCGAAGGGGCCGCAACAGCAGGGCAGTCAGCTGCGTGCGAGCCGCCCGCTCACATAATGCGCTACATCATTGAAGCCCGGCGTCGACGCATGCCCCGGTGTCACCAGCGAATCGATGAACGCCTCGTCCTCGGCGGTGATCTTCACGCCCAGCGCTCCACCATAGGTGGCCCACTGCTCCTCGGTGCGCGGGCCGACAATCGCCGAGCTGACCAGCTGGTTGTTCAGCACCCAGGCGATCGCGAATTCGACCATGCCCACGCCTTTGGCTTGCACGTAGGCCTGGATCTGCCGGGCAATGGCCAGTGACTCCTGGCGCCACTCCACCTCCATGATGCGTTTGTCCTGGCGCCCAGCCCGGCTACCTGAATCCGGCGTGGCGCCCGGTGCGTACTTGCCGCTGAGCACGCCGCGCGCCAGCGGGCTGTAGGGCACCACACCCAGGCCATGCGCACCGGCAGCCGTCAGTTGCTCGGCTTCTGCCTGGCGGTTAACGATGTTGTACAGCGGTTGGCTGATCACCGGCCTGGGCACGCCCAGGCGCTCGGCAATGTGGCATACCTCGGCGATCCGCCAGCCGCGGAAGTTGGACACGCCCCAATAGCGGATCTTGCCCTGGCGCAGCAGGTCGCCGATCGCCTGCACGCTTTCTTCCAGCGGCACCTTGTGGTCTTCGCGGTGCAGGTAGTAGATGTCCAGGTAGTCCATGTCCATGCGCGTCAAGGTTGCATGCAAGGCATTGAAGATATGCTTGCGCGACAGCCCGCTGCGGTTGGGCAAGCCATCGGCCGGGCCGAAACCGACCTTGCTGGCGACGATCCAGTCGTGACGGTGGCGGGCCACCGCTTCGCCGACGATTTCTTCCGAGCGCCCGGCGTTGTACACGTCGGCGGTGTCGATGAAGTTGATACCCTGGTCCCAGGCCTTGTCGATGATGCGCAGGGCGTCTTCGGTGCTGGTCTGCTCGCCGAACATCATGCTGCCCAGGGTCAGGGCGGAAACCTGCAGGCCACTGTGGCCGAGGGGGCGGTAAATCATGCGCGTGGTTCCTTTTGCAGTCGGCTGAGCTGCCTGTTTTACACACAACCGGGGCGCATTGAAAGGCGCACCTCAGCCGATCAGCAGCCGTGCCTCCTGCAGGCTCAGCGGGCGCTTCATGCGTTGCGACAGTGTCGCCATGGCATCCGAGTAGCCCTTGGCGATTACCGCCTCGACCCGCTCGTCCAGGCATTGCAAGGCGATGAAGTCACCTTGCTCCGGGGCGCCGACGAACTCGATATGGTTCCACTCCTGCGCATGGCCCAGTACCTCGTAGGTGCGGCCGTGCTGGTAGGTCCAGAAGAACGGCACGTCGGCGTAGCGGCGCTGTTCGCCGAGCATGTTCGCGGCGGCGATCACCCCGTGTTGCTGGGCCAGGCGCCAATGCTCGATGCGCACCGGGCGCCCGGTGAGCGGGAAGGTGGCGATATCGCCCGCGGCCCACAGGCCATCTGCAGCACGCATTTCGGCATCGACCTGCACCGATTCGTCTTCCATCAGTTGCACGCCCTGAATGAACCCGGTGGCCGGCTTGACCCCGGTGCCGAGCAAGACCAGGGGCGTGTGCAGCCGTACACCGTTCGCCAGCAGCACGGCTTCGACCCTGCCATTGCCGTCGATGCGCTCGACCTCGGTGGGGCCATGGAAGACCACCCCTTTGCGTTCATGCAGGGCACGGATACTGCGGCCGATGCGCTCACCCAACTGGCGGGCCAGGGGCACTTCATGGCGGCTGACCAGGTGCACCTGCACGCCGTATTTGCGCAAGGCCGAGGCGGCTTCCAGGCCGATGAAGCCATCGCCGACGATTACCACCGGCTGCCCGGGTTCGGCAGCATCGAGCAACTGCGCGGCATCCTCCCGTGAACGCAGGGTGAACACCCCAGGCAGCTCGACCCCCGGGATTTCGGGGCGCAGCGCCTTGCCACCAGTGGCCAGCAGGCAGGCGTCGTAGTCGATCTGCTGGCCGTCGGCCAGGGTGAGCTGGCGCTTCTGGCTGTTCAATGTGCGGACCTTGCCATGCCTGCGCTGCAACTGGCCCTTGCGCAGGGCGTTGGGGTCGAGCAGGGCAGGTACTTCGTCGGGTGACATCTGCCCGGCGATGACGAATTTGCTGAGCGCCGTGCGGTCATAGCCTGGCTGGCGTTCCTGGTCGACCCAGATCAGGCGCCCGGCGAAACCATGGGCCAGCAGCGTGGCGACTGCGGCACTGCCGGCTGCACCGGCGCCGACCACCACGAAGCATCGGGCATCGCTGTGCCTGGGTGGTTCGATGGCCGGCAGCGGTTGATCATCGACCCAGACCTCGTCGCCTTTGACCCAGGCCTTGTAGCGGCGCAGGTCGGCCAGGGCCGGCGGCTCGCACACCGCGCCTTCGTCGACGGCGAACGCGGCCTTGTGCCATGGGCAGACCAGCAGGCCGCCGCAGACTACGCCTTGGTCGAGCGGAGCACCTTCGTGGGGACAGTTGCCCTGGTAGGCATGTATCTGGTCGCCTTGACGGATCAGGATGAGTTCCTCGCTGCCGGCCTGGACGCGCAGGGGGCGATGTTGGTCAAGCTCGGCCAGGCGGGCCACGGCGTGCTCGGTCATGGAATTCTCCAAAGGGGCCTTTGGAATCATTTGACGCCTGGACGGTGGTGGCGATGCGTCGAGCTGACGATCGGAGGGGCAAGCCACTGTGAGCGTCGGCTCGAATGCAGGAGCGGATTTATCCGCGAAACAGGCGACGCGGTGGCTGGCACCGGCTCTGCCGGTGTCCGCGGCTGAAGCCGCTCCTACAGGTACGGCGTCAAGTCGAAGCCGTTTGTAGGAGCGGATTTATCCGCGAAGCAGGCCACGCGGTGGCTGGCACCGGCTCTGCCGGTGATCGCGGCTGAAGCCGCCCCTACAGGTACGGCGTCAAGTCGAAGCCGTTTGTAGGAGCGGATTTATCCGCGAAGCAGGCGGCGCGTTGGCTGGCACCGGCTCTGCCGGTGTCCGCGGCTGAAGCCGCGGCAATTCGAAGCCAGTGCAGTACCCCGCGGAAGCGGGTTTACCCAAGAAAAGGTTCAACTCGCCCGTGCGGTATCCAGTGCAGCCGCACGCGTCACCCGCAAGGCCACCAGGCTACCGAGCACGATCAGCGCTGCCAGCGAATACAGCGCAGCATCGGTGGAGCCGGTCTGGTCCTTGATGAAGCCGACCAGGTATGGGCTGAGGAAACCGGCCATCTGGCCCACCGAGTTGATGATCGCCAGCCCGGCCACTGCCGCGCTGGCGCTGAGCAACGCGGTCGGCATCGGCCAGAACATCGGCAGGCCGGTAAGTGCGCCCATGGTGGCGATCGACAGACCGAGGATGGCGACGGTCGGGTTGCCGGCGAAATTCACCGCGATCAGCAGGCCGATGGCGCCCATCAGCATCGGTACCACCAGGTGCCAGCGGCGTTCGTTGCGCAGGTCGGCCGAGCGCCCGCAGAGGATCATGAACACACCGGCCAGCAAATACGGGATGGCGCTGAGCCAGCCGATCAGCAATGGGTTGTCGAAGCCCATGTTCTTGATGATCGACGGTAGCCAGAAGTTGATCGCGTACACGCCGCTCTGGATGCAGAAGTAGACGAAACCGAACGTCCAGACCAGCGGGTTGCCGAGCACGGCGAGCACGCCGTCGCCGCGGGTACTCGGCTTGCTGGCGGCCTCGGCCTGCAGGTCGGCGGCAATCAGTTGGCGCTGTGCGGGGCTCAGCCAGTTGGCTTTCTGGTAGCCATCACTGAGCAGGAACACCGCCAATACCCCCAGGGCGACGGTTGGCAGGCCCTGGATCAGGAACATCCACTGCCAGCCGGCCAGGCCGTGCTGGCCGGCCGCGAAGTGCTCCAGGATCCAGCCGGAGAACGGCCCGCCGAGCAGGCCCGATACCGGGATCGCCGACATGAACAGGGCCATGATGCGGCCTCGCCGGGCGGCCGGGAACCAGCGCGAGAGGTACAGCACCACGCCGGGGAAAAAGCCGGCTTCGGCGGCGCCGGTCAGCAGGCGCAACGCGTAGAACTCGGTAGGCGTGGTAACGAACAGCAGGCAGGTGGAGAGGCTACCCCAGGCGATCATCATCAGCGCGATCCAGCGCCGTGGGCCGAAGCGGTTGAGCGCCAGGTTGCTCGGCAGGCCGCAGAGCACGTAGCCGATGAAGAAGATGCCGGCGCCAAGGCCGTACACCGTTTCGCTGAATTGCAGCGCGTCGAGCATCTGCAGCTTGGCAAAGCCGACGTTGACGCGGTCCAGGTAGTTGAACAGGTAGCAGATGAAAATGAACGGAATCAGCCGCAGGGTGATGCGCCGGTACAGCGCGTCGCGGTTGGTGTCCGTGCCTTGGTCAGGGGCGGGGCTGTATGCCATGATCGGGTTCTCTGTTGTTATGGTTGTCGCCGCGTCGCCTGTTCCGGCGCTCGCCCTGACGAGTCTCGGGGACGGCGGCGAGCCTGTCTTTGTGCTTTTGCACAGCGCTGGCGCTGCGCGGCTGTGCCCGAGCCCAAAAGCCTAACACCCCAAGGACCGTTGAATGTTCGAACTCGACCATGACCTGGCACAGGATATCGTTGACCGGGCGATGGCCATCTTGCCGTGCAACGTCAATGTGATGGACAGCCAGGGGTTGATCCTGGGCAGTGGCGAACCGGAGCGTATCAACACCCGCCACGAGGGGGCGCAACTGGTGCTGGCCAACGGCCGCATCGTCGAACTGGACAGCGACGCGGCCAAGTGCCTGAAGGGCGTGCAACCGGGGGTGAACCTGCCGCTGATGTTCGATGGCAGGTTGATGGGCGTGCTTGGCCTGACCGGCGACCCACAGCAGCTGCGTACCTATGGTGAGCTGGTACGCATGACCGCCGAAATGCTCCTGGCCCAGCGCCATCTGCAGGCCGACCAGCAATGGCGGCGGCAGCGCTGTGATGACCTGCTGGCGTTGCTGCTGGGCGGCAGCGGTGATTCGCCCCGGCTGCTCGACGAAGCCCGGCAACTGGGGCTCAAGCCGCAGTTGCCGCGGGTACCCTGCCTGTTCGAACTGGCCTCAGGGGCAACTGCCGAAGCGTTGGCCGGATGGTTGACGAGCCGTTATCCGGACAGCTGGTGCGTAAGCCCCGCGCGCGAGTCCTTGTTGTGGTGCCGCCCCGCGGCGCTGGCACTCGACGCGCCGCGCCTGCTGGAACGTCTGGAACGCCATGGCTGGCTGGTCGCGCGCCTGGCCCTGGGCAGTGCGGCGCAAAGCCTGGAACAACTGCGCCGGGGCTACCGCCGGGTACGTGACTTGCTGGCCTATGGCCGCGAGGTGGTGCCTGACGAGCGCCTGCTCAGCCTGCAGCGCTACCGGCTGCCGGCCCTGCTATGGCGGCACCGCAACGATGATGCGCTGGATGAATTGCTGGAACCGTTGCAGCGTATTCGCGCCAAGGACAGCAACGGCCAGTTGCTCGCCACCCTGCGTGCCTGGTGTGCCCATGACGGCCAGAGCCAGGCCTGTGCCGATGCACTGGGTATCCACCGCAACAGCCTGCGCTACCGCCTGGAGCGCATCGCCGAGCTGGGCGAAGTGGACCCGCTGCGCATGGAGGGTATGCTCAGCTTGTACCTGGCGCTGCAGTTACTGCCCGCCGACTGACGGTGGTGCGATCGTTGTAGGCGCGGCCTGGCGTCGCGATCGGGCCGCAGAGCGCACCCCCGGCCTTGTCACTGCCGCCAATCGAGCCGGGGCCTGCGGCCCGATCGCGCCGCCAGAAAAGGCCTGCGCCGGTGCACGAAGGCATTTGCCCAAACAACCCGCAGAGCATTTTGTGCAAGCGACCGAGGCCAGCGTGGCAGCCACCTGTCAGCATGCCGCTGATCAGGACAGGAGAAGCCCCATGAAGATCGTCATCGCCCCCGACTCGTTCAAGGACAGCCTCGACGCTGCCGCTGTCGCCCGTGCCATCGCCGCGGGCCTGGGCGAGGCCTGGCCGGACGCCGAACTGCGTGAATGCCCGATGGCCGACGGCGGCGAGGGCACCATGCAGGCGATTCTTGCCGCCAGCCACGGCGAACTGCGCCGGCAGACCGTGCGTGGTCCCCTGGGGCAAAGCGTCGAAGCCGGTTGGGGCTGGTTGCCACAGAGCCGCACAGCAATCATCGAAATGGCCCAGGCCAGTGGCCTGCAACTGGTGCCCAGCGGCCAGCGCGATGCCTGTCGCAGCAGCAGCTGGGGGACCGGTGAGCTGATCGCTGCCGCCTTGGCCGCCGGCGCGCAACGGGTGGTGTTGGCAATCGGTGGTAGCGCCACCAACGATGCCGGCAGCGGCATGCTGCGGGCACTCGGCCTGCGCCTGCTGGACGCTGACGGGCAAGCGCTGGAGGAGGGCGGCCTGGCCCTGGCCAGGCTGGCCCGCATCGACGCCAGCGACCTCGACCCGCGCCTGGCCGAAGTAGCGTTCGAGGTCGCCGCGGATGTCGACAACCCGCTGTGTGGCAGCAATGGTGCGTCGGTGATCTTTGGTCCGCAGAAGGGTGCCAATGCGCAGCAGGTACAGGCGCTGGACCAGGCCCTGGGGCATTTTGCCAACCATTGTGCGCAGCTGCTGGCCAAGGATGTGCGCGACTACCCTGGTTGTGGCGCCGCCGGCGGCATGGGCTTCGCGGCCCGGGCGTTCATGGCCGCGCAGTTCCGCCCCGGGGTGGAAGTGGTGGCCGAACTGGCCGGCCTGGAGGCCTTGGTGCAGGGCGCCGACCTGGTGATAACCGGCGAAGGGCGTTTCGATGCGCAGACCTTGCGCGGCAAGACCCCCATGGGCGTGGCGCGCCTGGCCAAGCGCCATGGCGTGCCGGTGGTGGTGCTGGCCGGGACCCTGGGTGAAGGCTACCAGCAGCTGTATGCCCATGGGGTCGATGCGGCCTTTGCCTTGGCCAGCGGGCCGATGAGCCTGGAACAGGCCTGTGCCGATGCTGCCAGCCTGCTGCGCGCGCGGGCCTGTGACATTGGCCGTTTGTGGCACAGCGCAAGGCGAAGCTGATCGCTGCTGCGGCTGCCCGTTCGCGCAGGAATAGCGCTGGCCCGGACGCTCGGCAGCACGGCCAGGCCCCAGCGAGGCGTCAGGGAATCAGCGCTTGCGCCTGGCTCGCCGGTAGCACGGCCAGTTCGCCAAAGCGCTGCGCCGAGTCGATGTAGCGCAATGCGGATTTGGCGTCCTTCCAGCCCACGTAGCTCATCAGCGACTTCAGTTCCCAGCCGTTGGCCGTGGCCCAGGTGGCGAAACCACGGCGCAGCGAGTGGCCGGTATACAGCGCCGCCGGCACTTCGGCGCGCGCCAGCATGCGCCGCAGCAGGCCGACCAGGCTGTTGCTGTTGAGCGCGGCGTCACCCAGGTTGCCCCAGCGGTCCAGCTTGCGGAACACCGGCCCGTGGGCGATGCCGGCCACCTCCAGCCATTGCAGGTAGGCCGTGACCGGGCACAGCGCCTTCAGCGCCGGCGTGCGGTGCTGCACCCCCAGCGCTTCGCGGTCGCCCTTGCTGCGCGGCAGGAACAGGGTAATGCCGACACCGGCCTCGGCATGGATGTGCTCGATACGCAGCCGCGCCAGCTCATCGCCACGAAAACCGCGCCAGAAGCCCAGCAACAGCAAGGCCGCATCGCGACGGGCGCGGCGCAGGGCGGCCAGGTCATGCCGTTGCCGGGCCTGGCGGGCTTCTTCTTCGAAACACGCCACGGCGCTTTGCAGGTGCTGCAGCAATAACGGCGCGGCCTGCTTCGGCGGTGTCGGGTGCAAGGTGCGGATACCGCGCAGCACCTGGCGCACCAACGGTGCCTTGGTCGGGTCGGGGAAACCTTGGGCAACGTGCCATTGGCTGAGCGCAGCCAGGCGCTGGCGCAAGGTGCTGACGGCATGCAGGTCGGCATGTTCGGCCAGGTAGCGGGCAACGCTCTCGGCCGTGGCCGGGAGAAAGCCACCCCAGTGGGTTTCGAAATGCGCGATGGCGGCCTGGTAGCTGCGCCGGGTGTTGTCACGCGTGGCGGCACGCAGGTAGCGCTCGATGTCGGTCATGGTGCGGTGTCGATGGGCATTGAGCACACAATAAACCGAAAAGGGTCTGGCTGTCCTGCGCTGCGGGCACCCGGGTCAGACGCAAGCCTTGGCCTGGAGGCCGTTGAACGGCGCATAGTCACGCAACTGCGCCGGCGACAGTGGCCGACTGAAGTGGTAGCCCTGGGCGATATCGCAGCCGGCGAGTTTCAGGCATACCACCTGTTCGCGGGTTTCCACGCCCTCGGCTACCACTTCCAGGCCCAGGCGTTTGGCCAGGATGATGGTGGAGGACACGATCGGGCTGTCGTCATGGCTGTTGGACAATGCTGCGATCAGCGAGCGGTCGATCTTCAGCTTGCTCAGCGGCAGCGTGTGCAAGTGGGCAAAGCCGGCGTAGCCACGGCCGAAGTCGTCCAGGCTGATACCCAGGCCGGCCCTGCGCAAGCTGTGTAGCTGCGCCACTGACGTGCCTTCAGGATCAAGAATGGTGGTTTCAGTGATTTCCAGCTCCAGCCGCTGTGGCTCGATGCCGTGCTGTTGCAGTTTGGCCAACAACTGCGCCGCGAAACCCGGCTGACGCAGTTGCAGGGCAGATACGTTCACCGCCAGCCGCGTCTCACGGCCCTGGCTGGCCCACGCCGCCAACGCCTCGCAGGCCAGGCGCAGCACCTCCCAGCCCAGCTCGACGATGAAGCCGCTGCGCTCGGCAAGGCCGATGAAGCGGTCCGGGTAGAGCAGGCCGAATTCGGGATGGTCCCAGCGTACCAAGGCTTCATAGCCCAGCACCTGCTGGGTGTCGAGACGGATCTGCGGCTGGTAGTGGAGCACGAACTGGCGTTCGGCCAGGGCGCTGCCGAAGGCCTGTTCGAGGGTGAAGGCCTGGATATCGGCCAGGTTAAGCGACGGGTCGAAGAAACGGTACTGGGCACGCCCGGCCTGCTTGGCCGAATACATCGCGGCATCGGCGCTGCGGATCAGGCTGTCGATGTCCTGGCCATCGCGCGGGCAGATGCTCACGCCTACGCTGGGGCTGGTGTTGACCTCCTGGCCGTCCAGGGCGTAGGTGGCCGAAAGTTTCTGCACCAGTCGGCGGACCCAGGCATTGATCTGTTCCTCGCTGCGCTCACCCGCCAGCAACACCACGAACTCGTCGCCACCAAAGCGCGAAGCCTCGTCGCCGGGCGCCAGCAGGCGCTGGATACGCCCGGCCACGGCCTGCAACAGCTGGTCGCCGACCTTGTGCCCCAGCGAATCGTTGATCGATTTGAAGCGGTCCATGTCGATGAACAGAATTGCCATCAGGCGCCGTTTGCCGCGCTGGCGGGTCAGTGCCTGGCCGGCCACTTCGACGAACTGGCGGCGGTTGTGCAGGCCGCTGAGGTGGTCGGTGGCAGCGGCGTGGCTGCTGCGCCGGTGTTCCTCCTCAAGGCGCTCGATCAGTTGCTGGTTGACCTGCTGAGCCTGCTCCAGCGCACTGAACGCCTCCTGGCGTTTGCGCAACAGGCGCAAGGTCCACAGCAGGCTGGCGAGGATCATCAGGGTCATGCCCAGGGTCAGCCAGAATTGCCGGGTGTTGGCCAGTGCAGCAGGTGCCAGGACCTCGTCCTGCCGCTGGCTGACCACCACGCTGAAGCCGCGCTCGGGTAGGCGCCGGTACAGGCTCTGGTAGGGGACGCCGGCCGCGTACTGCGTCAGCTTGCCCGCTTCATTGGCGTTGCCGGGCAGCACAGGCTGCAGCGCAGCAGTGGCCACGGCCATGCCGAGGGCGTCAATGCGCAAGCGTTCCAGGCCATCTTCCTGCAGCAACCGCACCAGCCCGCTGCTGCCCAGGTCGATGTGCTGCAGCAGCACCGCCAGGTAGCCGATATCCAACTGCACCACCAGGATGCTGGCAAGGTCGTGGCCGGGCGGATCGGTCAGCGGCAGCAGAAAGGCTAGCTGCCGGTCGGGCAGGGTAGCCGGCTGGGTGGGGGGTTGCAGGCTGGCCAGGAAGGGCCTGAAACCATAACGCGACACGTGCCGTTGCAGCTCCTGCAGCCAGGCTTCGGGCAACTCGGCAGCCACGTCGGCATGGCTGGCCGACAGTAGCCGGCCCTGCCGGTCGTACAGGCTCATGCGCTTGAACAGCGGGTCTTCGGCAAGCAGCTTCGGCAGGCTGACATTGCCCTGGCGCAGGGCCTCCAGGTCATCCTGGGTAACCCGGCCCAGCGCCTGTGCGCGGTCGACCAGCTGACGCAGGCTTTCGCCGACCAGGCTGGCCAGGTTCTGGTGTTCGGCAGCCTTGGCCGCCAGCGCATCCTGCCTTGCAGTAGCCCTTTGCGACACGTGCAGCCCCCAGAGGAACGCCAGGGTCGCTGCACACAGCATCAGGATCAGCAGGCGGAGAAGGCTGGCGGATGAAAGCGAACGGCGAATCACTGCTGGTAGTTCCCGACCCTGGGTAATGGTCGAAAAATACGACAGTAAGATGACAGCCTCATGACTGATGGCTAATTGCCTTTAAGGATTTCCCCGGTGCGAAGGCCACAAACGACCTGGCGACAGGCTGCTCCTCCAAGCCACGTCTGCCTGGGAACCAACTACCCAACACCGACCTGCTTTGGTGCGCCTGCGCCTCAAATAAAGTCATCGGGCACACTTTCACTTCGTATTTTTTGCACTTAACTGTTCAGCATGCACATAGGCGGTAGTGCCATGCGCCCGTTCCGAGCGGCTTCTCCCACTGGGTGAAAAGCGGCCTGTATCTTGCTCTCCCTGCTCCCGACTACAACCTGGAGCCCCGTGCAATGAGCTCATCCAGCGAATTCCCGCTCAGCGAAGCCCCGCAGTCCGCCCGCAAGGGCTTGCTGCCGATCGCGATGGTCCTGTTCAGCTTCACCTTCTTTACCGGCACGATGTTCGCCGGCGGCAAGCTGGGCATGGCCTTCAATTTTGTCGACATGCTGTGGGTGGCGGCCATCGGCAACAGCCTGCTGGCCCTGTATGCCGCAGCACTCGCATTCATCGCCGCGCGCAGCGGGCTGAACACCGTGTTGATGGGGCGCTTCTGTTTCGGTGAAGCGGGTAGCCGGCTCTCCGATTTCCTGCTGGGTTTCGCCGAACTGGGCTGGTACGCCTGGGGCACGGCCACGGTGGCCATCGTGCTGGTCAGGCTGCTGGGGCTGGCGGAAGGCTTAGGCATGCCGTTGATGGTGCTGTTTGGCCTGGGCTTCAGCCTCACGGCCATCATTGGCTTCAAGGGCCTGGATGTACTGTCGCGGGTATCGGTGCCGCTGATGTTCGGCCTGCTGGTGGTATCGATGTACATCGCTACCCGCGATGCCGGGGGGCTTGCCGGCCTGGCCGCGGTGGTGCCGCATGAGGCCATGACCTTTTCAGCAGCGGTAACCATGGTCTTCGGTACCTTCGCCAGTGGTGCCACCCAGGCGACCAATTGGACCCGGCTGGCCCGTAGCGGCCGGGTGGCGGTCATTGCCAGCGTGGTCGCATTCCTGCTCGGCAACGGCCTGATGGTAGTGGCCGGGGCCTGGTGCGCGATGGTCTACCAGCAGGCCGATATCGTCGAGGTGATGGTGCTGCAAGGGCTGTCGTTCGCGGCGGTGGTCATGCTCTGCCTGAAACTGTGGACGATCCAGGGGCCGACCATCTACAACGTGTCGGCGGCTGCCTGCCACCTGCTGCGCAGCGAGCGCCGACGTACCGCAACGCTGGTGGCCGCCGGCGTCGGGATTGTGCTGGCGATCGGCGGCATGTACGAATTGCTGATCCCGTTCCTGGTGCTGCTGGGCTCGATCATTCCGCCACTGGGTGGGGTGATCATGGCCGATTTCTGGTACCGCCACCGCGGCAGGTTCCCGGCCCTGGGCGCGGCACGCCTGCCACGCTACAACCTGACCGGGCTGTCTGCCTATGCCGTGGGCGCGGTGCTGGCCTGCGCCTCGCCGTGGATCGCCCCGCTGGTAGGCATCGGCGCTTCGGCACTGTGCTACATCGCCTTCGTCGAACTGGCTGCTCGGCGCCGCGCGCCAGGCCGGGCAGGCGTCGAGCCGTGAGCCTGGCGCTGGAGGAGATCCTGCAGTTGCCCGGCCTGCACCAACTGAGCGTGCGGGCCGGGGCGCGCAGCCTGCACCGCCGGGTGCGTTGGCCGTACGTGGCAGAAAACGAAGGCATCGCCGAATGGGTGATGGGCGGCGAACTGGTGTTCGTCACCGGTATAAACCACCCACGCGGCGAGGCCAACCTGCTGAGCCTGATAGAGGATGGCGATGCTGTGGGTATTGCCGGCATGGTCATCCTCACCGGCGACAGTTTCATCCAGGTCATCCCGCCAGCGGTCATCGCCCGTGCCGAACAGTTGGGCCTGCCGCTGATCGAGCAACCGTATGCGCTGAAGATGGTGGTGGTGACCCACCTGATCGGCACGGCACTGGTGCAGACCAGCCAGGCGCGCCGCTCGCGCCATGACATACTGGGCCAGCTGCTCACCGGCGACTACCCGAGCCTGGCGATTGCCCGGCAACGGGCAGCGCACCTGCGATTGGCCCTGGATGAGCCGCGGCGCCTGCTGGCCTTGCGCCTGTCAGGTGTGGATGAGGTGTTCGAGCGCCACGGCCTGGTACTGGGTGAACGTACCTGGCAGGCTATCCGCCAGGCCCTGGAAGACCAGCTCGAAGCCTGGTGCCGGCAACATCCGGGCAGTGTCACCGCGCAGTTGCCCGGCGACCTGTTCGTGGTGCTGCTGGCCGACAGCCGCGACCTGCCCGAGGTACTGGCTACCCTCTACCGGCAGTTGCAGGCGGCGACCGGCGAACTGCAGCTGTACATGGGCCTGTCGGCCCTGGCCGACGATTGCGCGCACTACCGCCAGGCCCTCAACGAGGCGCGCCAGGCGCTGGATGTAGCGCGGCACTTGCGTCCGGCCAACGGCTACTGCAACTTCAGCGAACTGGGTGTTCTACGCCTGCTACAAGGCATTTTCGACCGCTCGCTGATCGACGATTTCGTCAGCCGCACCCTCGGCCCGCTGATCAGCCCCGGGCGCAAACGTGCCCATGCGCTGGTGCACACCCTGGACGCCCTGCTCATGGAAAATGGCAACGGTTTCAAGGCCGCACAGCGCCTGGGGCTGCACCGCAACACCGTCAACCAGCGCATCCTGCGCATCGAACAACTCAGCGGGCAGTCTCTCGACGACCCGCTTTTTCGCATGAATGCTTCCGTCGCCCTGTTGATATGGCGCATGAGCGAAGACCACGGCAAGGAGTAACAAGATGAACGTTATCAACGCACGCCTGCGCGGCAAGACCGGATTGTTCCGCATCGAACTGGACGGCGAGCGCATTGCCGCCATCGTCGCCCAGGCCAAGGTGGTGACGCCCGGCACTGTGGGCGACCTGGATGCGCGGCAAAACCTGGTGATAGCACCTTTCGTCGAGCCGCACATTCACCTCGATGCCACGCTGACCGCCGGCGAGCCGCAGTGGAACATGAGCGGTACCCTGTTCGAAGGCATCGAGCGCTGGGCCGAGCGCAAGCAGATCACCACCCACGACGACATCAAGACCCGTGCGAAGAAGACCATCGACATGCTGGTGGAGCATGGCATCCAGCATGTCCGCACCCACGTCGATGTTACCGACCCGACCCTTACCGCGCTCAAGGCCATGGTCGAGGTGCGTGACGAAGTGCGTCACCTGGTCGACCTGCAGATCGTTGCGTTCCCCCAGGAGGGCATCGAGTCGTATGCCAACGGCCGAGCGCTGATGACCGAAGCGGTGGCCATCGGCGCCGATGTGGTTGGTGGCATTCCGCATTTCGAGAACACCCGCGACCAGGGCGTGTCGTCGGTGAAGTTCCTGATGGACCTGGCCGAACGTACCGGCTGCCTGGTGGACGTGCACTGCGATGAAACCGACGATCCGCAGTCGCGCTTCCTTGAAGTGCTGGCCGAAGAGGCACGGGTGCGCGGCATGGGGCCGCGGGTTACCGCCAGCCACACGGTGGCCATGGGTTCCTACGACAATGCCTACTGCTACAAGCTGTTTCGTCTGCTGAAGCTGTCGGGTATCAATTTCGTCTCCTGCCCGACCGAGAGCATTCACCTGCAAGGGCGTTTCGACAACTACCCGAAACGCCGTGGCGTTACCCGCGTGTCCGAGATCGATCGCGCCGGGATGAACGTGTGCTTTGGCCAGGACTCCATCGTCGACCCTTGGTACCCGTTGGGCAACGGCAACATCCTGCGCATTCTCGAGGCCGGCCTGCACATCTGCCACATGCTCGGTTATGAAGACCTGCAGCGCTGCCTGGACCTGATCACCGACAACAGCGCCCGAACCTTGAACCTGGGGGAGGGCTACGGTATCGAGGCAGGGCGACCGGCGAACCTGCTACTGCTGTCGGCAGCGGATGATTACGAAATGGTACGCAGCCAGGGGCATGCGCTGGTGTCGGTGCGGCACGGCAAGGTGCTGATGCAGCGCACACCAGCGCAAGTTCAGCGCTTTACCTGAAACGGCGTGGCCTCAGGCGGTCATCGCCGCCAGCGCGCAGCTCGAGATCTGGGCATCCTGCACCGCCACACCGGTCAGGTCCGCCAGGGTAATCTGGTCAGCGTGCTGCCGCCCAGGGGCGCCGCTGGCGAGCAAGGTACCCAGCTCGATCAGTTGCGTCGCGTCGATCTGACCGCTGCGCAAGGCGTGGGCAACTTCGCCGTACTGGCTGCACTGGGCGACCGAGTCGACGACGATGCGTTCTGCCCTGGCCACCAGCGCCGGGTCCAGCTCCTGCTTGCCTGGCCCGTCGGCACCCACAGCGGTAATGTGCGTGCCGGGCCGGACCCACTCGCTGAACAACAGCGGCTGGCGCGAAGGGGTGGTGCAGACAATCAGGTTGGCCGCCGCCGCAACCTCGGCGGCGTCCTGCGTGGTGCGCACCTGATAACCCAGTGCGCGGGCAAACGCACGGTAGGCAGCCAGCCCGCTGTCCTGCCGCCCCCAGACCACGACCTGACGGCACTCGGTGATGGCGCCCAGCTGTTCAAGCTGCATCCGCGCCTGCATGCCCGTGCCCAGTATGCCGATCGCACTGACCCGCGGCGGTGCCAGCAACCGCGCGGCAATACGCCCGGCCAGGGCAGTGCGCATGCCGGTCAGCCAACCCTCGTCATGCAGCAGCGCCAACGGCTGCCCGGTGTGCGCAGACAGCACCAGCATCAAGCCATCGTTGCTCGGCAGGCCTGTGCCCGGGTTGTCATAGAAGCCGGTGGAGATTTTGACAGTGAACGTGGCGCTGCCTTCTATATAGGCCGACTTCACGCAGCAGTCGCCGTTCGCCCCTGGGAAACTGAAGCCCTGGATCGGTGGTACCTGTACCTTGCCTGCGGAGAAGGCGATGAAGCCTTGTTCCAGGCAGTGCAGTGCGAGCTCGGGGTCGAGGCTGGCAATGATCCGGGCCTTGCTGAAGCACCTCACTGGACCGCCCTGAGGAATGCGTCCAGCACGATGTTGCGGCCACACAGGATGACCGCGACGCGCTTGCCGCGGTAACGCTCGGCCAGCTTCTGCATGCCGGCGACGGCGACCGCCGCGGCCCCTTCGATGATCCAGCGTTCACTGCTGGCGATCTCGCGCATGGCAGCTTTGATTTCGGCTTCGCTGACCAGCACGGTGTCGGTCAGCAACGCCTGGCACAGCGGGAAGGTAATGCTGCCAGGCTCGACGCCGCCAGCGGTACCGTCGGACAGCGTGTCGGTGGCATCCACCTCGATGATCTCGCCGGCCTTGAGCGACTGCTCCAGCGCCGGGTCGTTTTCTGGCCAGCAGCCGATGATATCGGTACCCGGCTTGAGTACCCGCAGGGCTGCAGCAATGCCGGAGATCATCCCGCCACCACCAACGGCAACGAACACCGCGTCCAGGTCCGGTGCCTGCTCGAACAGCTCGAAGCCGATGGTGCCTTGCCCGGCAATGACCTGCGGGTCGTTGTAGGGGGAGACGAATGGCTTGCCCTGGACCTGGGCCTGCCTGGCAGCCTCCAGTTCGGCGCCCAACGGGTCGGTGGGCAAGCCGATCACCTCTGCGCCAAGTGCGCGCATGGCCTGTACTTTGTAGGCAGAAGCGCCATTGCTGGTGTACACGGTGATCGGCACCCCAGCTGCTTTACCTGCCAGTGCCAGCGCCTGGCCGTGGTTGCCGGAGGAAGCGGCAATCACCCCGTGGGTACGCTGATCCTCCGGCAACAGGCGGATCTTGTTGCTGGCCCCACGAAACTTGAACGAGCCGGTGTGCTGCAGGTGCTCGCACTTGAGCAGCACCTGGCAGCCGCTGATTGCCGACAGCCGGGCACTGTAAGTCAGCGGTGTGATGCTGACGGCCGGGCGTAGCGCCACATGGGCATCCTTGATCGCCTGGTACAGCGTGTCGAGGTAAGTGGCATCGACGCTGGGCGAACCTGTGGCGGTGGACATGATTGCACTCCTGAACAATCGTAGAAAGTGAGTCCACCATAGACATATTGTCCATTCATGACAAGAGGGTGAGCCCGCCCACTCGCGCCACTGCCTGGCTCGCCAGCGTCATGGAACGAAAAGCAAGGCGCTGCCTGCCGCCTAGGCGCGCAGTTCCTTCAGGTACTTGTACACCGTGGCGCGGCCCATATTGAGCACTTTGGCGATGTAGTCGGCAGCGCTACGCCCTTCGAACGCGCCCTCGGCATGCAACGCCTGCACCAGGCTGCGCTTGTCTTTTGCCTGCAACGTTTGCAGGGACAGGTTGCGTTCCCGAAGCCAGGCATGCAGGAAGGTGTTGATGCGTTCCTGCCAGTCGTTGCGGAACAGCGAGTCGGGCTGCGGCACCAGCCGGCTCATCTGGAAGAAGGCATCCAGCGCTGCGCGTGCCTGCTCCAGTACCGAAACATTCAGGTTGATGCACATCAGGTGCTCGGCTTCACCGGCCTGGTTGCGCAGCACGGTACTGATCGAGCGGATCTTCTGGCCGTTCCAGTTGAGCTTTTCGTAGGGGCCCAGGTTGACCCCGTTCAACAGGTCCTCCAGCTCATGCTCGATCGCCGATTCATCGCCCAGTTTGCGCTGGGAGAAATTGTTGGCGATGTGAACGACGGTCTGGCTGCGCAGCTCGTGAACGATGACTTCAGCGTGCGGGTACAGCAGCAGCGCGATGCTGTCGGCGATTGCCTTGTAGTTTTCCAGGGTCATTTTCTATCGATGATCGGAGGCCAGGCACCATGGTGGCGGCAAAGCGTAACCGACACAAGGCGCCTGGCCGGCCGGCTTCGTACGCTTGCCTGAGCGCCGGACAGGCAGTTTTTTCGTCTCACATGCGATAAGCCGTGATTATTCCTTCTTAGCAACACTTTGCAGGCAGGCTTGCATATCGGCATAATTGGTATGTAATTACATGGTACATAACACAGTACAAAATCGTAGGAGCAGGCATGGCCCGGGGCGGTATCAACAAGGTGGTAGTGCAGCAAGCGCGGCAGGCACTGATTGCCCGGGGCGAAAACCCCAGCATCGATGCCATTCGTATCGAGCTGGGCAATACCGGCTCCAAGACCACGATCCACCGCTACCTGAAGGAGCTGAACGGCCAGCAGCCCGTCGCCGCCGAGGGCGGCATGGCACTGAGCGACGTGCTCAGCCGAATGGTCGGGCAGCTGGCAACCCAGTTGCAGGACGAGGCTGACCTGAAGATCGAGCAGGCCGAAAGCCGCTTCATCGAACAGCGCGAGCAGCTCGAAGCGCAGCTGGCAATCGCTCGGCAGGCGTTGGCGGCCGCGCATCAACAGCATCAGATCGACGCGGCCGCCTTGGCCGCCGAAGCGGAAAAGCTGCGCTCCACCCAAAGCACCCTGCAAGCCGAACAGCTGCGCAGTGCCAGCCTCAACCAGGCGCTCGGCGAGCTGCAGGTGCGCCTGGCGGACAAGGACGAGCAAGTGAAGTCGCTGGAGGACAAGCACCGCCATGCCCGCGACGCGCTGGAGCACTACCGCAATGCCAGCCGCGAACAGCGCGAACAGGAACAACGCCGCCACGAAGCGCAACTGCAGCAGTTGCAGGTGGAAGTGCGCCAGTTGCAGCAGGGCATGGTCGTCAAGCAGGACGAACTGACCCGCCTGCACCGCGATAACGAGCGGTTGCTCGGGGAACACCGCCAGGCCTCCGGTGCCTGCAGGGCGCAGGAACAACTGCTGGAGCAGCGTGATGCGCAGATCCAGGGGCTGCGCACGATCCTGGCCCAGGCGCAGGGTGCCAGCGAGGAGATGCGTCGGCAGCTGGAGGCTCAGGCGCAGAGCCTGGAGCAGCGCCGCGACCAGTGCGCCGAAATGGCGCGGCAACTGCAGCGCCTTGATGAGCAGTTGAAGGAACGTGATGAAGCACTGGCACAGTGCAAGGCGCAACTGCCCCAGGCTGCAGATTGATCAAACTTTTTCGGGTGGGTGCTTTCTTCCCTATACATTCCCTGGAGATAGTGCCATGCCTGAATCGCCACCCGTACGCAAAGAGGGGCCTCACTCGTCCGAGCAGGCCGATAAGAAGGTCGACCTGGGTTTCGACCCGGATTCACCGGATGCAGAAGACCCGCAAGTCGACCCGCAAGGGCCGGCCAAGCCGCCCAGAGACGTCGAGAAAAAACCATAGCCTCTGGCTAGCAGCCATCGCCGGCAAACCAGCCACCCCATCGGCCGCCCCTGATACCAGGCGCGGCCGATGGGGCACTGGCCTACCGGCGACAGGGCGGGCCAGGCAAGCAACACTCAAGTGTCGGCTTGCCTGGCAGCCTCCACACCCGCCGCCGACAGCTTGATCGGGTAGTTGACACTGATCTGGTGGTCGCTGCCGACCGCCACACTGCCGTCCTGGATCAAACCGGCCTCCTGCAAGGTCTTGAGCATACCGGCCACCGCTTTCTCGCCGCGGTAGTTGTCCAGCACCTCCTTGCCGAGCCCTTGAGGGTGGGCGTGCAGCAGGCGGGTCAGCACCTCGGCCTTCAATGCATCGTTACTCATGGCGGGCCTCACTTGCCGTGCTTGGCCTGAAGTGCCTTGGCGTGCTCCAGATGCTGTTCGAGCTTGGGCAGGGTTTCGCTGGCGAAGGCCTTCAGTTCGGCCTTGTCAGACGAGGCGGCCTCTTTCTTGAACAGTTCCACCGCCTTTTCGTGAGCATCCACCTGGTTGTTGATGTAGGCCTTGTCGAAGGACTCCTCGCGCCATTCCAGGATCATTTTCTTGACCTTGTCAGTGATCGCCGCTTCATCGGGTACGGAAATGTCCAGCTTGCGAGCGATGTCACCGAGTTTCTGGTTGGCCTGGGTGTGGTCAGTGACCATTTGCTGGGCGAATGTCTTGATCTCGGTGTTCTGGCTTTTCTCCTGGGCCAGCTTACCGGTAACCACTTCGGCAATGCCGGACTCGGTGGCCGCCTCGACAAAGTCATCGGAACTCGCCGCCAGGGCATGTACCGATGCCAGGCCCAGCACCATGGAAAAACCGACGCGCTTGATGAAGAGATTGCTCATGCTTCACTCCTTAAACCGTGACGCGACCTCAGTGTCGCGTACGGTTGAGGGTGAAAGCAGGGCAAAGGTTTAATCTTTTTCCTCATTGGCGGTGTCCACATGCTGGTCAACTATAGTGAACAGCGGCAAGCGCGGGGTGGCCAGGAATTTCAATGTACGCAGCCAGGAATAAGGACGAAGAGGGGCTTTTCGCCATAACCGGTGAGGGCCGTGCCGTGGCGCTGTTCCGTCTGGTTCTGGCGTTCATGCTGATGGTGATGCTGGCCTTCGTCGTGGTCGAAGGCTGGCGCATCTGGCGCGACTACCGCTATGCCTTTACCAATGCCGAGAACATGGTCACCAACCTGGCCAGGGCCACGGCGCAACATGCTGAAGATGCCATCCGCCAGGTGGATGCCATCACCGCAGCCCTGGCCGAGCGCCTGGAAGGCGATGGCTTCGGGCATATCGACCGGCCGCGCTTGCATGCCTTGCTGGTACAGCAAAAGAACATCATGCCGCAGCTGCATGGATTGTTCGTGTATGACGCCGAGGGCAACTGGATCGTTACCGACCAGGCAGCAATACCGCCCAAGGCCAACAATGCCGACCGCGACTACTTCATCTACCACCGCACCCACAGCGACCGTGGCGTACACATCGGCTCGGTGGTGCGCAGCCGCTCCACGGGTGACTTGATCATTCCCATTTCCCGGCGTCTGGAACATGCCGACGGCAGCTTCGCCGGGGTGTTGCTGGGCACCATCAAGGTGGACTGGTTCGTGCATTACTACGGCGACTTCAAGATCGACGAACGCGGCGCGCTGGTACTGGCCCTGCGCGACGGCACCATCCTGGTTCGGCGGCCTTTCGTCGAGAGGGTAGTGGGGAGCAGCCTGGCCAAGAGCGAGATATTCCGCAACCATCTGCCCTACGCCGCAGAGGGGCTGGTAGAAGCGGTTGCGGTGGTAGACGGCACGCCACGGCTGTATGCCTATCGCGCGCTGGCGAGCTATCCGTTGGTGGTGGAGGCCGGCTTGTCGCGCGAGTCGATCGTCGCACCCTGGCGGCACGATGCGATCAAATCAATGGCCGTGCTGCTGCTTTTGCTGTTAGGGCTGGCGGCATTTGGTGGTGTGGTACTGCGCCAGTTGCGCGAGCGTATCTTCATCGAGCGGGCGCTGCACCAGGCGCACCAGACGCTCAAGTCGCTGGCCTTGACCGATAGCCTGACCGGGCTGGGCAACCGCCGGCGGCTGGATGCGGTGTTCGAAGCGGAACTGCGTCGGGCGCGGCGCCAGGGCTATTCGCTGACCCTGGTGATGCTCGACCTGGACTACTTCAAGGCCTACAACGACCGCTATGGCCACCCGGCGGGCGACCAGTGCCTGCGGCGCTTTGGCGAAGTGCTGCAACAGGCGCTGAAACGGCCGGCCGACCTGGCAGTGCGCTACGGTGGCGAAGAGTTCACCCTGCTGCTGCCCGACACCGATGCCCGCGGGGCGGAACTGCTGGTGGAGGAGGTACAGCAGCTGTTGCGCCGGCAGATGCTGGAGCATGCAGGTAGCCCGTTGGGGCGGTTATCGTGCAGTGCCGGCATCGCCACGGGGGATCCGGCGCGGGAGGAGGTGACCGCCGAGCGGCTGATGGCGGCAGCGGATGCGGCTTTGTATGAGGCCAAACGTCAAGGCCGGGACAGGTACTGCGTGGCGCAGGACAGCTGGGCAAGTGCGGATCCCTGAGCCTGCTGGCGAGCGGCAGGGGCGCGTTGCGCGCCCGGGCTCATCGCCCTAGACCCAGGCGCATCGCGCAGCGCCCGACGAGGCCATGGGCAAGCTCATCGGCAAGGATGCCACGCAGGCGTGTATCCAGCCGTTCCTCGTCAATTCTTTCGAAGCCGAAACGTGCGTAGAACGGCGCATTCCACGGCACATCGGCAAACGTGGTCAAGGTCAGCTCGCGGGCACCCGCCTGGCGCGCGGCATCCACCACTTGCCGCAGCAAGGCGCGGCCGACGCCTTGCCCCTGGGCCTGGCGTTCCACCGAAATCTCGCACAGGTGCAGCGCCTGCCGCTCGAACCGGGCACAGGCGAAACCGAGCACATGCCCTTGCAGGTCGTCGGCAACCCAGCTGGCGCCTGCGGCGACGAATGCGCGGTGCGCATCAACGTCCAGCACATCGGCCTGCGCCAGCCACGCCAGTGCCGGCCAGTCAGCGAAAGCCTGGGCAGCCGAGCGTTCTACCGCCGGCAGCCATTGGATATCGCGCTCGAGGGTAGGGCGGATGGGCATTACTCACTCCTTGCAAAGCGCTACGTCTTAATCCGAAGCGCGCAGCCGGTCAAGGGCTGAAACGTGACAATGGCTTCATCAGCCAGCACCAGCAACCGGTCACGCCTGCATGGAAAAAATGCCAGGCAATCGGTACCCTTGCGCCTTCATTCGCCATCCACCGGACTGTTCCATGCTGTTCAATCTCGCCGTGCTGTTCGGCACCCTGGTGGCCATGGAGGGTGTTGGCACGTTGGCCCACAAGTACATCATGCATGGCTGGGGTTGGTGGCTGCACCGCTCGCACCATGAGCCACAACTGGGCATGCTGGAAACCAACGACCTGTACCTGCTGGCCCTGGGGTTGATCGCCACGGCGCTGGTTGCCCTGGGCAAGGGCAGTTATGCGCCATTGCAGTGGGTTGGCGCTGGCGTGGCAGGCTACGGGGTACTGTATGTCGTGGCCCATGACGGGTTGTTTCATCGGCACTGGCCACGCAAGCCACGCCCGGTCAACCGCTACCTCAAGCGCCTGCACCGCGCGCACCGCTTGCACCATGCGGTGAAGGGACGCACCGGGAGTGTATCGTTCGGGTTCTTCTATGCACCGCCGTTGCGGGTTTTGAAACAGCAGTTGCGCAGCAGGCGCAGCCAGCCGTGACAACCGCGACTGGCCTTGCCTGCGGCAATGCCTTCAATTCACTGCCTCACCCTTGGCCTGCAGCGCCACATGCCCGCGGCTGACCCACCAGCCGAACCCCGCCGCCGTGAAGAACATGATCAGGCTATACAGCGCCGCCGGTACGGCCATGGTCGCGTTGTTCAGCAGTGAAGGGCTCAACGCCAGGGCAATCGCCAAGGTGCCGTTGTGGATGCCGATCTCCATGCCGATGGCAATCGCCTGGCGCTTGGGAATCGCCAGCAGGCGCGGCACCCAGTAGCCCGTGGCCAGGCTCAGCAGGTTGAACAGCAGTGCGGCCAGGCCCACCAGCGGCGCGTACTCGAGCACTGTCTGCCAGTCCTTGGCCAGGGCCAACACGATGGTGAAGGCCAGGAACAGCGCCGCTACCAGCTTCATCGGTTTTTCCATGCGTGCGGCAAACGCGGGCGCGAAATGACGAACCAGCATGCCCAGCGCCACGGGCAGCAGCACGATGGCAAACACCTGCATGACCTTGGCGAACTGCAGCGGGATGGCCTGGTCCGAGGCCATGAACCAGCTCAGCGACAGGTTCACCAGCAATGGCATGGTCAGGATCGCGATCAGCGAGTTGACCGCAGTCAGGGTGATGTTCAATGCCACGTCGCCGTGCGCCAGGTGGCTGAACAGGTTGGCGGTGGTGCCACCTGGCGAGGCGGCCAGTAGCATCAGCCCCACCGCCAGCGCTGGCGCCAGGGCAAAACCGTTGGCGATCAGGAAACACACCAGTGGCAGCAGCAGGATCTGGCAGGCCAGGCCGACCAGCACCGGCTTGGGATATTTCACCACGCGGGCGAAATCGGCCAGGGTCAGCGACAAGCCGAGGCCGAGCATGATGATGCCCAGGGCCAGCGGCAGAACGGCAGTGAGCAAGGGTGAAGCAGTCATGGCGGGCCCCCTGGGCGAACGATCGCCAGAAGTGTAGGCCGCGGCTGATCGAGCGCTAAGCGCAAAGCGCCAGCTTTGGTAACCATTTGTTGCCAGATGCTAGATGTCAGCAGCCGGCGGGGCCACATGTCGCGTTGCAGCACGCCTGCCGGCGCAGTAGCATTCCCGGTTTTACCGAGGATTAGCCTGTCATGCCGTTTCAGCAAGGTCTGCTTGCCACACCGGTGCCGGTTCACGCCCGCCACCTGTTCTTTGCCATCGAAGCACTGGAAGCGCTGCCGGCAGCCCTGGATGCGCTGGCGGGCCATGTCGACGGCGTGCGCCTGACGCTGGGCGTCGGTGCACCGTTGGCAAAAGCCCTGGGCAGCCAGGTCGATGGCCTGAAGCCTTTCCCGCAACTGGACGCCGTGGTGGAAAACCCCAGCACCCAGCATGCCCTGTGGCTGTGGCTGCGCGGGGAGGAGCGTGGCGACCTGTACCTGCGGGCCCAGGCCCTGGAACAGCTGTTGAACCCGGCATTCAGCCTGGTGGACCAGGTGGACGGTTTTCTCCACCAGGGCGGGCGTGACCTCACCGGTTATGAAGACGGTACCGAAAACCCACGTGATGAGGCCGCCGTCGAGGCGGCCATCCTCAAGGCTGCGCAGCCTGGCCTCGACGGGTCGTGCTTTGCGGCATTCCAGCTGTGGAAGCACGATTTGCAGTACTTCAAGTCGCTGCCCCAGCACGCACAGGACGACATCATCGGCCGCCGCCTGAGCGACAACGAAGAACTGGATGACGCGCCGGAGTCTGCACACGTCAAGCGAACCGCCCAGGAGAGCTTCGCGCCGGAGGCGTTCATGGTACGTCGCTCGGTGTCCTGGGCAGACACCCGTGGCGCGGGCCTGGCCTTCGTCGCGCTGGGCCGCAGCTTCGACGCCTTCGAGGTGCAGCTGCGACGCATGAGCGGCCTGGAGGACGGCATCATCGACGGCCTGTACCGCTTCAGCCGGCCGCTCAGTGGTGGCTATTACTGGTGCCCACCGATGACCGACGCCGGTGTCGACCTGCGCCTGTTGCTGTCGGCCTGACAGCTGAACATCCCGCCCTTGGCACATTCGCCAGGGGCTCTGCGGTGGCGCAAGGCTGCCGCTGCGCTGCCCATTCAGCAGGCCCCACCGTGCGACTCTGTGGCGCGCCAAATATGGCGCTGCCGCTTATTTAATGCCGCTGGTCCGAACGCTTCGCAATAAACCGAATCCCTCGATATGACCGAACTCCGAACAGGTGTACGGCAGGTAATGCCGTGCATTCCGAAGTCATACGAGGTTTAAGACCATGGCCAACAAAGAGAACAGCCGTACCGGCAATCAACAAGGCAGCCAGGGTGGTAACAAGAACCCAGGCAACTTTGCCAATGACCGCGAGAAAGCCTCCGAAGCTGGACGCAAGGGCGGCCAGCATTCCGGTGGCGGCCGCAGCAGTGAATCGAGCCGCAAAGGCGGCCGTTCGTAAGTGAGGCTACGCAGTGCCGGGTTAGCCTGGCACTGCGATTTTGCGCAAAAAGGAGTGCCCCATGCGATTGCTCCCCCTGATAGCCCTGATGGGCGCCTTCACCCTGGCCGGCGGCTGTTTCGACCGCGACAAAGACCATCCGGCGAAAGATGCCGACCAAAGCAAACCGTCCCTGCAGATGCAGCAACCCGGCGACAAGCCTGCTTCACAACCTGCGCCAGGCCCTGAGCCGATGCCCGGGCAGAAACCCAGCCAATAACACGCGCACAAGGATTACGGCATGACGGTCATGACCTGCAAGACCGCCGCGATGGTACCGGCCTCGACCAATGGGCCAAGCCTGTACGACCGTTACCACGCACTGCTGGGCGGTGCCGATGCGGCCAGCGCCGCATGGTTGAACGAACAGTTGGCTCAGGTGCAAGGTTTGCCGGACGACTTGCCTGCTGACCCGGCACAGCTGGAAGCCTGGAGCGCCCGGCATGCTGCCGCGGTCGCTGCAGCCTACGCCGCCTACCTGGCGCAACGCCGCCAGGGCAGCCCACGGCGCTACTTCGCCAATCGCGCCCAGGCGCTGTGGTTCCTGCAGCAGGTCGCGCCCACCAAGGCGGTGGACGGCGCATGGCTGCACGGCACCCTGCGCCATTGGCGTGACCCGCGCTACCACGGCCTGATCCGCACTTACCTGGAAGAACTGGGCAGCGGTGATCCGCGCTGCAACCACGTGTTGATCTATCAACGCCTGCTGAGCCGGCTGGGCTGTCTGGACCTAGCCGAACTGGATGACCAACGCTACCTGCAAGGGGCCTTGCAACTGGCCCTGGGGCACCATGCCGACGCGTTTCTGCCCGAGGTCATCGGCTACAACCTGGGCTACGAACAACCGCCGCTGCATTTGCTGATCACCACCTACGAACTGGCAGAACTGGGCATCGACGGCCATTACTTCCAGCTGCACGTGACTATCGACAATGCCGCCAGCGGGCATGCCCACCTGTCCATCCAGGCGCTACGCCAGCTATGTCCGGCAGACGACCTGTGCAGGTTCTACCAACGTGTACGCCAGGGCTATCGCCTGAATGACCTGGGGGTGGATACCCCCAGCCTGATCGACAGTTTCGACCTGCAGGCGGAGCTGCTGATGGCCCTGGAGCACAAGCGGCATTTCGGCCAGTTCATGCACTCTGATCATTGCCGCCTGCAGAAACGCACCGTCAACCAGTGGCTGGCCGAGCCAGGCGGCATGCCGGCGTTCCTCGAAGCCTTGCAGGCGCAGGGCTGGATCCGCCGGGGAGAGGCCCCCGCCAACAGCCGCTGGTGGCGCCTGGTCGAAGGCCCGTCGGCGCCCATGTACGGCGTGTTCACCGCCTACGAGAAACAGCTGTGGCACGACTGGATCGCCGCGGGCTGGCAAGCCCCTGGTTCACGGGTGATGCCTGGCAGCTGGGAGGAGCCATTGCAGCTGGATACACCACTGCAGGGTACGGCACAGGAAACTGACATCGAGACCTTGATCGACAGCATGGCCGGCAACCGTCATGCCACACCGGAAGGATTGCTGGCGACCCAGGGCTACCTGCGTGCCACCGGCCTGGCCCAGGAGGAACCGCGCTGATGCAGCTTGACCCACAACAGATCCAGGCAGACCAGGCGTTGCTGCAATTGGGCAAGCGCCTGCGTGCCGACGGCTACCGCTTCACCTGTGTCACACCGGCCACCCACGCCCGGGTCAACGCCCGCCCAGGGGCAGAGCGGGCCAGGACACTGCGCGATGTGTTCGGCTGGAGCCGCCCGTTTCCGCCCTCGCTGGTTTCCGCCGACGAGCTGGACCAGCTACGCCAGGCGCAGGTATTGGCGACGCGTGGCGAGTGGTTGGTGATTACGGTCCGCTGGGCCACCCTCGAAGACTTGCTGCTGGTGCACTCGGCGTACCCCACCGACGCCAGCGACGCGGTGTTCTTCGGCCCGGACAGCTACCGTTTCGCCCAGGTGATCCACGACCACCTGCAACGCACCCCGAAGCGCGTCGAGCATGCCGTGGACATTGGCTGCGGCACCGGTGTCGGTGCCTTGCTGGTGGCCCAGGCGGTACCGCACGCCCAGGTTACCGCCGTGGACATCAATCCGCTTGCGCTGCGCTACACAGCGATCAATGCGGCCCTGGCAGGCGTGAGCAATGTCTCGGTGGAGCCAAGTGACCTGCTCGACGGCATTACCGGCCTGTTCGACCTGATCATCGCCAACCCGCCGTACATGCTCGATGTGCAAGAGCGCACCTACCGTCACGGTGGTGGTGCGCTGGGCGCCGAGCTGTCGTTGCGCATCGTCGAACAGGCCCGCGAGCGGCTTGCCCCCGGTGGCTCACTGTTGCTGTATACCGGTGTAGCGATCATTGAAGGCAGGGACCCCTTGCTCGAAGCCATCCGCCTGCGCCTGGCGGGGCCTGGGTGGTCGTGGGTCTACCGCGAGGTCGACCCGGACGTGTTCGGTGAGCAATTGGGCGAGCGCGGCTACGAACAGGTCGAGCGCATCGCCGCAGTCACACTCACCGTCACCCGCAGCGGCTGAGCCGATATGCCAGCGCCTTGCACCTTCGGCATCGAAGAAGAATACCTGCTGGTCGACCTTGCCAGCGGTCGGGTTCCGGCCACCCCTTCGCCGGGGGTGGCCAGGCGCTGCCGCGAGCTGCTGGGCGAGCAATTTGCCCAGGAAATGTTCCGTAGCCAGATCGAAGTGGTGTCCCCGGTATTCGATAACACGCACCAGGCACGGGAATACCTTGCCCAGAGCCGTCAGCGCCTTGGCCAGGCCCTGGCCGAGGAAGGCCTGGGCCTGTACGGCGCGGCCAGCCATCCGTTTGCCCCGTGGCAGAAGCAGAAAGCAGCCTCTGCGACGCATTACCGGCAGTTGTTCGATGACTACCAGCACGTGGCGCGACGCAGCCTGGTCAATGGCCTGCATGTGCATGTCGGTGTGCCGGCAGGTTGCGACCGGATGCAGCTGATCAATCGCCTGGTGCCGTGGCTGCCGCTGCTGCTGGTACTGAGCACTTCGTCGCCGTTATGGTGCGGCCAGGGTACGGGCTACCTGAGCTATCGCCGGGTGATCTGTGGCGAGTGGCCGCACATGGGCTTGCCCGAGCCTCTGCCTGACTGGTCCGCCTACGAGCGCTACCGGGCCTTGCTGCAACGTACCGGGTCGCTGGCCAAGGATGGTGACTTCTGGTGGGCCGTGCGCCCGTCGCGGCGCTGCCCGACCGTTGAGCTGCGCATCTGTGATGCGTGCCCGGACCTGGAAGATGTGCTGTGCATCGCCGGGTTGTTCCGGCATATGGTCGAGCACTGCGTACGCTGGGGGCACGACCCCGAACCGCTGACCCGCGAGCTGCGCTGGGTCGCCCAGGAAAACTACTGGCGCGCCATGCGCCACGGCCGCCACGGCACCTTCATCGGCCAGCAGCAGCAACAGGGCGTTTCCGCTCGCGGCTGGCTGGCCCAGCTGCATGCTGCGTTTCCCGTCGACACGGCCGATGCCGAGCGTGCATTGCTGCGGGCACGACGGATCCTGGAGCACGGCACCAGCGCCGATCGCCAGCTGGCCTGTTTCGAGCGCGCCCGAGCCAGCGGCAGGACGACACCGCAAGCGCTACGCCTGGTCGTGGACCAGGTGCTGGAGGAGGGCGGCAAATATCCTCTTCCCCCCCCCACGGCACTTGCATTCGCGCAGGGTTGAACGACAATGGCGGCGCCATTTGCCAGCCATCCGGATACTCCGCACGATGATCTTGACCCAGCAATTCCCTGATATTTCCCTGGCTGACACCTTGTTCGTCTTCGCCCTCGAGGCCGAGGCGGGGAGCGTGTTCGCCGGGATGAACAGCGTGTTCACCGGCATCGGCAAGGTCAATGCCGCCATCGCCCTGACGCGGGCTATCGCCGCCAACAGGCCCAGGCTGATCGTCAACCTCGGGTCGGCTGGCAGCCTGCGGCACGGCAAGGGCGAAGTGGTGTGCTGCACCCGCTTCGTGCAACGTGACATGGACGTGACCCCGCTGGGCTTCGCCCGTTACGAAACGCCGCTGTCGGATATCCCGGTGCTGCTGGAGCACGGCGTGGTGATCCCCGGCCTGCCCGTGGAAACCTGCGGCAGCGGCGACAGCTTCGAGATCAACCACGGCGACGCACCGTACGACGTGGTCGACATGGAGGCCTATGTGCTGGCCTTGATCGCACGCAGCGAGGGCATTCCCTTTGTCTGCCTGAAATACATCTCCGACGATGCCGGCAGCGATGCGGCCGGCGACTGGGCGGTGCAGGTGCACCTGGCGGCAGAGGCATTCCAGCGGGTGCTGTTCAACCCGGCGTGACCGCTGGTCGGTGGTGTTGCCAGCTGGAGCAAACCATCGCCCAGGGGGGCTTCTCGAAACCGGTATCGGCCCTGTTACGGGCCAGCCCGGTTTCAGCAGAGGAGTGGCCCCCATGCCCAACAAACCCCACGACCAGTTCAGCATGCAGAACCCGCTGACCCAGTACCCGCACCCACCGTTCCCGGCCCAGGGCCAGCCTGCGCCGGGCCTGGACGTCAACATGCAGCCCAAGCCCGACCACGGCGAAGCCAGCTACAAGGGCTTCGGCCGCCTGGCCGGGCGCAAGGCACTGATCACCGGCGCAGATTCGGGTATCGGCCGCGCAGTTGCCATCGCCTTCGCCCGCGAGGGGGCCGACATTGCGCTGAACTACATGCCCATCGAACAACCCGATGCCCGCGAAGTGATCAAGCTGATCGAAGCCGAAGGCCGCAAGGTGGTCGCTATTGCCGGCGATCTCAAGGACGAGCAGTTCTGCAAGGAGCTGGTCGAGCAGGCCCACGAACAGCTCGGTGGCCTGGACATCCTGGTCAACGTCGCCGGCAAGCAGGAGGCGCGCAAGGACATCAGCCAGATCACCCACGAGCAGTTCGACCATACCCTGAAAACCAACGTCTACGCGCTGTTCTGGCTGTGCCAGGCGGCGGTGCCGCTGATGCCGGCGGGCGCAACCATCATCAACACGGCCTCGATCCAGTCCTACCAGCCGTCGGCCACCTTGCTCGACTATGCCACCACCAAGGCCGCCATCGTCGCCTTTACCAAGGCCTTGGCCAAGCAGGTGATCGAACGCGGCATCCGGGTCAACGCCGTGGCCCCGGGGCCGATCTGGACCGTACTGCAGCCCAGCGGCGGCCAGCCACCGGAGAAAATCCCCGAATTCGGCGCACAAACGCCGATGAAGCGCCCGGGCCAGCCGGCCGAGTGCGCGCCGGTGTATGTCCTGCTGGCCAGCCAGGAGTCCAGCTACATCACCGGCGAGGTGTTCGGCGTCACCGGCGGCAACCCGTTGCCATAGGGCTGCCCGGCTAAACCTTCGCGGCTCGGTGCAGTCACTTGTGGTATCGGCAGGCAACCTGGGGGCAGATTCATGGCAAGGGCAATCTGGAAAGGCGCCATCAGCTTTGGCCTCGTGCACATCCCTGTGGCCCTCAATACCGCAGTGCGCACCGAGCGCGTCGACTTCGACTGGCTCGACAAGCGCAGCATGGAGCCGGTGGGCTACAAGCGGGTGAACAAGGTGACCGGCAAGGACATCGACAAGGAGAACATCGTCAAAGGGGTCGAGTACGAAAAAGGCCGCTATGTGGTGATCAGCGAAGAAGAGATCCGCAAGGCGCGCCCCGAGGCGACCCAGACCATCGATATCTTTTCGTTCGTCGACGCCGGCGATATCCCTCTGCAGCATTTCGACACGCCGTACTACCTCAGCCCGGACCGGCGAGGTGGCAAGGTGTATGCGCTGCTGCGCGAGACCCTGGCCAGCACCGGCAAGGTGGCGCTGGCCACGGTGGTGCTGCATACCCGTCAGCATCTGGCCTTGCTGCGGCCGCTGGACGAGGCGCTGGTGATGATCACCCTGCGCTGGCCGGAAGAGGTGCGTGGCCTGGAAACGCTGGAGCTGGACAGCAGCGTTACCGAAGCCAAGGTGGACAAGCGCGAACTGGACATGGCCAAACGGCTGGTCGAGGACATGACCGGCGCCTGGTCGCCTGACGACTATCATGACGCCTTCCGCCAGACCATTCTCGACCTGGTGGAAGAAAAGGCCAGCAAAGGCAAGATCGAAACGGTGGAAACAGGCGAGGCCAGCGGGAGCGAGAAAGGCGCGGACATCATCGACCTTACCGAGCTGCTCAAGCGCAGCCTTGGCGGCAAGGGCGGCGCGGCAGGCAAGAAAAAGCCAGCGCCAGAGAAGAAGCCCGCCAAACGGACGCGCAAGGCGTCCTGAAGGCCTTTATCCGTGCAAGCCGCCGGGCCAGCCCTTACTGGCCCAGCAGCTTGCGCATCCGTGCGGTGATGGACTGGCGTACCTTGCCCATGTCTGCCCAAGGATCGTCGACCTCTGCCAGGCGTTCGCGCAGGTTGTTGATGTTCCATTGGTTGGCGCCCTTGAGCTGGGTGAGCTCTTCACGCCAGATCGGTACCGAAACCGGCAACCCCTCGCGCGCCCGCAGCGAATAGGCGCAGGCAGTGGTGGCGCCCTTGCCGTTGCGCAGGTAGTCGATGAAGATGCGGCCCACGCGGTTTTTCGGCCCGGACACGGCGCTCAGGCGCTCCGGGAACAGCTTGGCCAGGTAATTGACGATGGCGTGGCTGAAGTCCTTCACCTCGTCCCAGCCGGCTTTGCGGGTCAATGGCACGACCACATGGATGCCCTTGCCGCCGCTGGTTTTCAGAAACACCTTCAGGCCTAGCTCGTCGAGCAGGGTCAGGGTCAGCTGGGTGGCCTCCAGCATGGCTTTCCAGGGCAGGGCGGGATCCGGGTCAAGGTCGAGGACGAAGCGGTCGGGCTTGTCGAAATCCTTGTCGGTGCCGTTCCAGGTGTGCAGTTCGAGCATGTTCATCTGCACCGCGCCCAGCAAGGTGTCGGGGCGATTGATGATCATCGCCGCCTGGCCTGCCTCGGCTTTGTCGTAGCTGAGCACGTTGGGGATGTGCAGCTGGCCGGCATTTTTCTGGAAGAACAGCTCGCCCGCCAACCCGTCGGGGGCGCGCACCAAGGCCACCGGGCGGTCCTTGAGCTGCGGCAGGATCCACTGGCTGACCTCGGCGTAATATTCCGCCACGTCGCGCTTGGTGGCGCCGCTGCTGGCGTCGATGACGCGCTCGGGGTGGGTCAGGCGCAAGTCACCGAAGTGCTCCGTGGCCTTGGCGGGCTTGGATTTGGGCAGGGTCTTGCCGGGCATGGCACGCTCCAGGTCGATGGCGGTGGCAGGTTTGTCGTCGCGCAGGCCGTGAAACACCGAATGGCGCACGATCCCTTCGCGGGTCATCTGCGCGTAGGCCACTTCCGCCAGCAACTGTGGCTTCAGCCAGTGCACACCGCGGGCCTCGGCCCCGCCAGGCGGCTTGGGCAGGGCGGGCTTGGCGATTTCGAGCGGTTTGAGCCGCGCATGGATGCTGTCCAACGTGGTGGCGCTGAAGCCGGTGCCGACCTTGCCGGCGTAGCGCAACTCACCGCTGTCGTTGTCATGCAGCGCCAGCAGCAGCGCTCCGAAGCCGTTGCGGCTACCTTTCGGCTCGGTAAAGCCGACGATCACGAACTCCTGGCGTTTCTTGCACTTGAGCTTGATCCAGTCAGCACTACGCCGGCCGACGTAGGTGCTGTCCACGCGTTTGCCGATCAAGCCCTCCAGGTCCAGGCGGCAGGCACTGTCCAGCAACGACTCCACCGGCTGGTCGAAATCGGCAGAAAACACCAGGTTTTCGGCCTCATTCGCTTCGAGCAGCTGGCGCAGCGTGTCGCGGCGGTCCTGCAGCGGCACCTGGCGCAGGTCACGGCCGCCGAGAAAGGGCAGGTCGAACAGGTAATAGGTGATCTGTTCGTCGTGATCGGTATCGAATGCGTTCTGCAGGGCCTGGAAGTCCGCCACCCCCTGCTCGTTGTTCACTACCATCTCGCCATCCAGCCAGGCCGAATCGACCCCAAGCTGGCGCAGCGCAGCCACCTGGCGCGGCATCTTGGCGCTCCAGTCATGGCCGTTGCGGGTGAACAGGCGAATGTCATCGCCTTCGATGCGCGCCAGGATGCGGTAGCCGTCGAACTTCACTTCGTAGCGCCAGTCACCCGCCGGTGGCGAGTCGACCAGCGTGGCCAGCTGCGGCTGCAACAGCTCTGGCAGCGGCGCTGCCTTGCCAGTGGCCGAGCGTTTGCCGGCCGCAGGCTTGGCCTTGGCCGGCTTGCCGCTGCTGCGCTTGGGTAGCAGGGTACGGTCGCTGAGCACGCTATCTGGCTGCGCGTCGACGATGCTGTATTCGCTTTCGTTGCGCGCCTGGCTGTCGTGGGACTTGACCAGCATCCACTGCTCCTTCTTGCCGGCCATGTGCGTGCGGAACAGGTTCCATACCCCGCTGAGCTTTTCGCCCTGCAGGCGGAAACGCAGCTTGCCTTTGGCATAGGCCTCGCGGGCGTCCCCCTCCGGCTCCCAGATGCCGCGATCCCAGACAATCACATCGCCGGCGCCATAATGCCCTTCGGGAATGTGGCCTTCGAAGTCGGCGTAGTCCAGCGGATGGTCTTCGACGTGCACGGCCAGGCGGCGCACCTTGGGGTCGAGCGATGGGCCTTTCGGGATGGCCCAGCTTTTCAACGTGCCGTCCAGTTCCAGGCGGAAATCGTAATGCAGGTGGCTGGCATCGTGCTTCTGGATGCAGAACTGCAGGGCGTGCGCGTGTCGGGTGCGCTTCTGCTTGCCACTGGGTTCGGGCGTGGCGTTGAAATCGCGTTTGCGTGCGTATTCCTCGAGGGGCTTGGCCATGGCAGGCTCCGGGGCGATTCGCTGTCTTATCGTTGGGAGACAGCTGAAGCAGGGGGAGTTCAAAAAAAGCCGCTGCAGGCATACAAGAAACTCTGAATCTTCCGGCGCTTGGCGGAGTCGACCGTGAGTAAGCCAACCAAGGGAGACAATCCATGTCCAGACCTGATGACCCCAAACCCTACACCCCGACCGAAATCGACGACACCGAAGACCGCATGGGCAGTGTGCACGAGCTGGACTTCAGTGATCGCCTCGACGATCGCGAAGGACGGGCGGGGGATGAGCGGCCGCCGCAGGAAGTCGCCCAGGAATTCCCGGCCCGCCGCGTTGCGCAAAGTGGCATGACCGGTGGCGAAACGCTGAGCGACAGCTTGCATGAAGACAACGTCACCTATGACGACCTCAGCCCCGACACGTTGCTGGACGAGTCGGGTGCTCGCGACCCGCACGAGCCTGGCCATGGCGGCCCGGCTGACAAATCCCTGCGCCACGTTGACGCCGGGGAGATCGGCGGCGGCATCGGCCTCGATGAAGCCGAGCTGGCCCGTTCCGCGCCGCTGGATGGCCAGCCGTGGAGCGACGATGTAATCGATGAAGACGAGGAGGGCAAGCCATGAACGAATTACGATGCGCCTGCCGTGAATGTACCTGTACGGTGGATGCGGCCCCCCAGGATGGCAAGGCTTACTGCTGTGAAGCCTGTGCTACCGGGCATCGCAACGGCGAACCGTGCCGCATGCCGGGCTGCAACTGCGCACAGGTAGCGCAGCCGAAAGAAAGCAGTGTGGACAACGCCCTGGACGAAACCTTCCCGGCGAGTGATCCGATCTCGCCGTGATCACTGGCAGCGGGGGCGGCAACCTGAGGGAGCGGGGTCACCCGCGAACTCTGGCATACACCGCGTCGCATCTCTCGCGGGTGCAACCGCCCCCAGCTATGTCGCCGCCTGAACCCGACCAGGCGCTGGTTGCCTGAATGACGTCAATGGGTCTGCCAGATACCGTTACTGCGCTCGCAGTCGGTGCGGGCCTGGCCCAGGCTCGGCGTATCGTAGTAGTAGGTCACCACCCGTGCATCCTTGGGTAAGGCCGGGCGGGTGGCAGGTTGGTCATTGCCCGTGGCCTTGGGGTTGGCCAGGGCTTCCTGGGTCAGCGGGGCGATGCAGCTGCCTACGCTACCGTCGGCGCAGCGCGCCACCTTGCGCTTCTCTGCACTGAGCATGTCCTTGCTCTGGTTGCTGCACGACCAGTTGATCGCTTCAGGCGGCATGTTGCCGTAGGTGTAGCAGGTGTGCTGCTCCACCGGGCGCACCGCTTCGCTGGACGATCGGGTCATCACGTCGCAGGCCTCTGCCAGCACCCTGCCGCTGACCAGGCTCATGACTATCAATGTCACCCAGGCAATACGCATGGTCACCTCCCGGCCCCTGGGCCGTCGTCGACATTCAAGCTGTTTTTTCGCGCCGGCGCATGGCCTTGGCGCGTTTTTCCAGAATCAGGTAGGTCATCACCGCCAGCACCAGCGGGATCAGGTAATACAAGGTGCGGTACGCCAGCAGGGCCGCCACCAGGCTGCCTTGGCCGAACTGGCCATGGAGCAAGCCGAGGAAAACGGTTTCCAGCACGCCCAGCCCGGCCGGGATGTGCGCCACCACGCCCGCCACGCAGCTGATCAGCAGCACGCCAAGGACCGACGGGTAGAACGCCTGCTCAGGCAATAGCCAGTCGATCAGCAACGCCATCATCGCCCAGTTGCTGGCACCAAGCGCCACCTGGCATGACGCCAGGCGCAGCGAAGGCAGGGTCAGCTCATGGTCGCGCCATTGCCAGGTGCGCTTCTTGGCCAAACCACAGGCCAGCAGGTAGGCCAAGGTGATGGCCAGCAGCACGAATCCGATCAGCTGCAGCCCGCCGGTGCCGACCGGCCAACTGGACGGCAGCTCCACCAGGCGCAAGGCGAACACACCGCCGGCAAGCAGCATGTAGCCCATCCAGTTGGTCAGCAGGCCGAGGGTGAGGATGCGGGTGATGGTAGGCGTATCCAGCCCGAGCCGGCTGTACAGCCGGTAACGCAAGGCCACGCCGCCGACCCAGGTGGTGAAATTGAGGTTGAAGGCATAGCACACGAAGGCCACCGGCAGCACCTGCCGGGCGGGCAGGGTATGGCCGGTGTAGCTGCGCGCCAGCAGGTCGTAGCTGGCAAAGATCAGGAAGCTGCACAGCGCCATTGCCAGCCCGATCGCCAGGCTGCCAGGCTTGTAGCCGAGCAAGGACTGCCGCACTTCGTTCCAGTCCAGGTTGCGCGCCAGGGTAAACAGCAGCACCGGGATGAGCACCAGGAACAGCAGGGTGAACAGGCGCTTGGCCCAGGTATGCCAACGCTTTCGCTCCATCAGGTATTGCCCTCGTGCAGGTTGCCTTGCGTCTCGACTTCCGGCTGCAACGACTTCAGGCGCTTGCGGTGCGCGGGTAGCCAGCCGGCAATGCGCGGGAAGTGGCGGATCACGTGGAAGCACAGGAATATCAACGGCGCCCGCCACCAGTAGCCACGTACCATGCGCTCGAGGGTGACGGGCTTGCATTGTTCGTTGGCCAACGAAGTCAGGTGCTGATGCAACTGCTGGTTGAAGCGGCGGTCGCGGATGAACAGGTTGGCCTCGAGATTGAAGGCCAGGCTCAACGGGTCGAGGTTGCTGGAGCCGACCGTGGACCACTCGTCGTCCACCAGGGCAACCTTGCCGTGCAGGGGCCTTTCGCAATATTCATGAATGCGCACGCCATCGCGCAGCAGGTAGTTGTACAGCAGCCGGGAAAGCGCCCGGACCCAGCGCATGTCCGGCTGGCCCTGCATGATCAGGGAGACCTCGACACCACGCCGGGCAGCATTGCGCAGCTCGCGCAACAGCCGGTAACCGGGGAAGAAGTAGGCATTGGCCACCACGACGCGTCGGCGCGCATTGCGCAAGGCTTCCAGGTAATACGCTTCGATGGCATTACTGCGCTGCCCGTTGTCACGCTCGACCAGTACCGCAGTGATATCACCGGTGGGAGCGGTGACCGGGCGTACCTCGCTGGGCGGTTCGAGCACCGGCGACATCAGGCGACGGCTGACCGCATGCACCTGCGCCACCACCGGGCCGGTGACTTCCACGGCATAGTCCTGCTTGGCCATGGGCCCGAAATCGCCCAGGTGGTCTGCGCTGTAGTTGATACCGCCGATAAACGCCCGTTCGCCGTCGATGACCACGATCTTGCGGTGCAGGCGCCGGAACAGGTTGGTGCGCATGCCCGCCAGGCGCGGCTGCGGATCGAACAGGTGAAAGCTGACCCCGGCATCGGTCATCGCGGCAATGAAGCTGCCCGGCAGGTCGGCGGTACCGTAGCCATCGGCCACTACCTCCACCCGCACACCGCGACGTGCCGCATCGATCAGCACCCGTTGCAGCTGTTGGCCGACCTTGTCGTCGAAGATGATGAAAGTTTCCAGCAGGACTTCTTCCCGCGCCTGGCCGATGGCCTCGAATACACGGGGGTAGAACGCTTCGCCGTTGATCAACAGCTCTACGCTGTTGCCATCCACCCAGGGTCTTTTCACAGCGTGATCTCCGCAGCCAGGGGCGCGTGGTCGGACAGGTGCGACCACGGGTAGCTGGACAGCACTTGCGCCTTGCAGGGCATGGCATTGCGCAAGTAGATGCGATCCAGCCGCAAGAGCGGCATGCGCGCAGGAAAACTGCGGGCTGGGGTACCGAACCGCTCGCCAAAGGCTTCGACCAAGCGCCGGGACAGCACCGCATCGGCCTTGAGCCGCCAGTCATTGAAGTCACCGGCGATGATCACCGGCGCGTGTGCTGGCAGACGGTCGAGCAATTCCAGCAGCAGTTTCACCTGGCTCTGCCGATGCGCCTCGCGCAGGCCGAGGTGCACGCACACGGCATGCACCTGCTCATGCCCGGGCACCTCCAGTTGACAATGCAGCAGGCCGCGCTGTTCGTTGCCGTGGACAGAAACGTCCAGGTTTTCGAAGTGGGTAATCGGGAACTTCGACAGCAGTGCATTGCCGTGATCGCCATGCGGGTAGACGGCGTTGCGTCCATAGGCGAACTGCGGCCACATGCTGTCGGCCAGGAATTCGTATTGTGGCGTGTCCGGCCATGCCGGGTGACGAATGGCATGCTGCTGGTGGCTGCCGTGCACTTCCTGCAGGAACACCAGGTCGGCGCCGGTGGCGCGTACGGCTTCGCGCAGCTCGGGCAGGATGAAACGCCGGTTGAAGAAGGTGAACCCCTTGTGCACGTTGAGCGTAAGCACGTTCAGCCGATGCACGGCGGTGATCTTGTCGATGATGCAACGGGGGGTGGGCAAGGTCTTGTTCACAGGTCCACCTCGGGTTCCACGCCGGGTTCAGTCATCAGGTGGTGATCCAGATGGAGCTTTTCCAGCAGGCGACGGGCGTCATAGGGAGCGTGCACCTTCTGGTCATTGTCGAAATAGCAATAGACGTCACGCGGCCGATGACTTGGCGGCGGCCCGGGCACGATCAGCTCGGCGTCCTCGGCCTGGCGGCCTTCGCTCCAGTGTACGATGCGCTCTTTCCAGCGGCGCAACGCGCGTGACGTATAACCGCTGCTGTACAACTCGACGTCGCCATGCAGGCGCATGTAGACGAAGTCGGCAGTCACGTCTTCCACGTAGGGCCATTTACCGGCACTGTCGGCCACCACCAGCGCCACCTGATGCTTGCGCAGCAGTTGCACGAAGGCTTCGCAGAGGAAACTCTCATGGCGTATTTCCACCGCATGGCGCAGGCGCCGGTTGCCCTCGATGGCGGTGCCGCCGTTGCCTTGCAGGCGCTCGGCACATCCTTCGGCACACCGACGCGCAGCGGCGCGGTCGTGCGGCAGCCGTTCGAGAAACGCCTGGAACAGCGCTTCATCGAACTTCATGCTGGGCGGGAACTGCCACAGGAACGGCCCCAGCTTGTCCCCGAGCAGCAAAGGGCCGGATGCAAAGAAGTTGGCCAGCGGCTGTTCGATATTCTTCAGGCGCCGTATATGGGTGATGTAGCGCGGTGCCTTGACCGAGAAGACGAAATCTTCCGGGGTCGCCTGAGCCCAGCTGCGATAGCGCTCTGGTGTCTGCAAGCTATAGAACGACCCATTGATCTCGATGGTATTCACTGCCCGTGAAGCAAACGCCAGCTCGTCGTCCTGGGGTAAGCCCTTGGGGTAGAAGTCCTTGCGCCAGGGGCCGTAGCGCCATCCTGAAATGCCAATGCGCACTTCGCTCACGCTGCCTCCTAATTGCTCGTTGCACCGGTTCATCAGTTGCGACCGGTGCAGCCGCGCGAGGGTTCAAGCAGGATTGATCGACGGTGCAGCCGGCGCCGGATTGAACTTTGCCGCCAGCAACGATTCCACCCTTTAGCAGCCTGAGGGCAGTGAACGCTGCCCCAGCTGTGGTTACGGTGAGGAGCGATGCCATGAAATTCGACCGTTTCGCGCAATGGCTGGCGAACTGGACCGGCCGCCCGCAGAGCTTCGCCATTGCCCTGTTGCTGATAATGGCCTGGGCCTTGACCGGGCCGTTGTTCGATTACAACGACACCTGGCAACTGGTGATCAACACCTCGACCACCATCATCACGTTCCTGATGGTGTTCCTCATCCAGAACACGCAAAACCGCGACAACGACGAACTGCACATCAAGATCGACGAACTGCTGCGCACGACCAGACGCGCGCACAAGGCACTGCTCGACCTGGAAGACATGGACCCTGCCGAACTGCATGCGCTGCGCAAGCAGTACCAACGCATGGGCGAGCTCGAGGAGGGTCGCCAGGGGCGACATGACCCACCCGCAGAGTGAAGGCCTGCCCATTTCACTGGAATGAACACCGCTGACTCCTGGAGGCAAGCATGCCCAGACACATCATCCACTTTACCGGCCCGATCAATTCCTCCACCTGTGGCAACCTCATCGGCACCTGTGCCAAAGCCCTGCAACAGGGCGCCGAGCTGCTGCAGCTGAACATTGCCACCATGGGGGGTGAATGCAGTTATGGCTTCACCTTGTACAACTTCCTGCGCGGGCTGCCGATCCCGCTGCACACGCATAACCTGGGGACCGTGGAGTCGATGGGCAACATTCTGTTCCTGGCCGGCGAGCACCGCACTGCCTGTGCCCACAGCAAATTCCTGTTTCACCCGTTCCACTGGACCCTGCACGGTTCGGTGGACCATTCGCGCATGGCCGAATACGCCATGAGCCTGGATTACGACTTGCGCCTGTACGCGCAGATTGTCGCCGAGCGGACCGAGGGCAGCAGCGAGGTGCTGGACGTGCCCCGTTACCTGATGGCCTATCCACGCATTCTGGGCCCGCGCGAGGCGCTGGAGAGCGGCATGATCCACGCCATAGACGAACTGCCGATCGAAGCCGATGCCTGCCAGTGGAGCGTGCACGCCTGACTAGGCCACGGCCTGAACAACGGCACCGGCTGCGCCGGTGCCATGCGCTAGCGAATGGAAGCGGCTGTGGCCTGGTCACAGGCCAGCAGCGAGCGGATCAGCAGCTTGATGTCATCCTTGAGCATCGGCACTTGGTCGATATGGGCGAAGCAGCAGTCGGCAATTTCGTGTTGGGCGGTGGGGTGGGGCGCGTCGGCGAACTCGGCTTCGAAGACATAATGCATGCGCTCTGGGGTTTCGTGGCGCATCAACAAGGTCATTGTTTCGGCTTGCAAGCCAGTTTCCTCAAGCAGCTCGCGCTCGGCCGCCTGCACTGGCGTTTCGCCGGGCTCGACTTTGCCGCCAGGCAGGGTCCACGGGGCTTTGGGTTTTCTGACCCAAAGCCATTTATGGGCGTGCTTGGCGTGACGGCAAATAACGGTTGCGCGTGCTTTGACCGGTTTCATGCGACCTCCTGGTGAAGCTATTCCTATACGGAATTAGTCACCAGGCGCGCAATGAACGTTGTGTTTATATGAACAGAACAAGATGGGTGGTCAGTAGGGCACGGACCCGTACAGGGCCTCGATCGCCTCGACCAGTTCGTCGTAACCGACCGGCTTGTTCAAATGCCGGTCGAAGCCCGACTGGCGTGACTTGTGCTGGTCGGCGCTGGCGCCGTAGCCCGTCAAGGCGATCGCCGGGGTGTGCTGCAAGTGGCTCAGGCCACGCAAGGCCTTGATCAGGGCGTGGCCGTCCATGACCGGCATGCCGATGTCAGACAGAATGATGTCGTAGCTGGCGGCCGCCGCCGCTTCCAGCGCCTGGCGAGGATCGCTGAACGCACTGACCTCGGCGCATTCCATTTCCAGTAGCTGCTGCATCACTTCCAGCACATCCGGCGAATCGTCGACCAACAGGACCCGGATGCCGCTCAAGCGGCCATCGGTTGTCGCATCCGCTGGCGCCACGGCGGGGCGCTGACCGCTGTCCGAGCAGGGCAGGCTGACGGTGAAGGTGCAGCCCTGGCCGATGCCTGGCGAATCAGCACTCACCCTACCACCGTGGGCTTCGACCAATTGGCGAACCAGGGACAGGCCAATACCCAGGCCTTCGCGCGGATGGTTGCCCACTTGCGGTGCGGCCTGGCTGAACAGGTCGAAAATGTGCTCCAGGCTATCCGCTGTCAGGCCAACCCCCTGATCAATGACGCGCAGCCATACCTGCGCTTCGTCATGGCTCAATACCAAGCGGACAAGGCCACCCGGCGGGCTGAACTTGAGCGCGTTGTTCAGCAGGTTCCAGACCACCTGTTCCAGCCGCGTGCTGTCGCCTTCGATAATCAAGGGCAAGCCGTCAGCCGGCAGCTCCAGGAGCACGTTGCAGGTAGGTTGTTCACTCTGCACCAGTGCATGGATGCCCTGCAGGATGGCGCGGATATCCACCGCTTCGGTCTTGAGCTTCAGCTTGCCGGTACGAATACGGGCGACATCGAGCAAGTCGTCGATGATTCGCGCCTGGCTGTTGACCGCCTCGCGGATGCTCGCCACAGCCTTGCTCGCCGCTGCGCTGTGGGCGATCGTCGGCAAGCGCCGGAGGATTTCCGCATTGAGCTGGATCAGGTTGAGCGGGTGCTTGAGTTCGTGGGACATGATGGCGAAAAACTCGTCCTTCATGTGGCTGCTGCTCTGCGACTCGGCCAGTTGCTTGCTCTGCTCGTCATGCCGGCGCTTGTGCCCCGTGAGGTCGCGGGCGATCTTCACGAAGCCGCGCAGGGTGCTGCCCTTGAGCTGGGATATCTCGCCGCTGGAGTAGAAGCGGCTGCCATCCTTGCGCACATGCCAGCGCTCGTCCTGGTCGCGCTCATTGACCCGGGCGGCATGCAGTTCCTGTTCGGGAACGCCGCGCGCACGGTCCTCTTCGGTGAAGATCAAGCGGTAATGCTGGCCCAGCACATCCGCCTTGCTGTGGCCGAACATCAGGCTGGCGCCAGTGTTCCAGTCGGTGATCAGGCCCTGTTCGTCGAGCAGGATGATGGCGAAATCGTGGGTGCTTTCGGCCACCACGCGCATGCGCTCCTCACCCAGGCGCACGCGTTCCTCCGCCGCCCGGCTCTTGCTGATGTCGATGAAGGTCAGCACCGTGCCATCGCTGTCCTGCTCGCTCGAGCGGTACGGCAGCAACCGCGCCAGATACCAGCGTTGGTCGTGGCCGCCGACCTCGCGTTCGATGATGTGTTCGCCCTGGGCCACGGTACGGGCATCCTCGGCCAGCGCGGGGTAGTCGAGGCGATGGGTGATGTCGAGCAGCGAGCGGCCGGTGTCGACCGGCAGCATGTTGAACAAGTCGGTGGCGCGCGGGGTGAACCAGCGGATATGCAGGTTGCGGTCGACGAACACCGTGGCGATATCGGTACTGGCGATCAGGTTGCTGAGGTAATCGTTGACCTTGTCGGTTTCCTCGACCTTGTTCTTCAGCTCGAAGTTGACCGTCAGCAATTCCTCGTTGATCGACTGCAGCTCTTCCTTGCTGGTGCCCAGCTCTTCGCTGGCAGAGCGCAGTTCTTCGTTGATGGCCTGCATTTCTTCATTGGAGGCGGTCAGTTCCTGGCTGGAGATTTCCCATTGTTCGATGGTTTCCTGCAGTTGCAGGCGGGTGCGCTGCAGCTCGTGCTCGAGGTTGTGCAAGACCATGCTGTCGGTCTGGCGAAGCGACTCGGCAATGGGCAACGACGGGCCGGCTGCGCGCTCTTCGAAAACCACCAGCAGGTATTCGCCAGCGCTCACTTCGTCCTTGTGCGGCTGCACGGTGATTTCCACCTGCACCCGGTCGGCACCTTCGCCCAGTTCCACCGGCCGCGAGGTCACCGCCTCGGTACCCTGGCGGGCCTGGAACAAGGTGCTGCGCAGGGCCAGGCGCAAGCTCGGCAGCACCAGGCTCAACAGGTTACGGCTGAGTTCACCGCCGGCCAGTTGCATGAAGCGGCCAACGCCCTCGCTCAGGTGCAGGATCGTACCTTCGCCGTCGATGATCAGGCTGGGCGGGTTCCGGCGCGCCAAGGCCCGGTGGTGCACTTCGGCGTAGACGGGTTTGCGCCCGGGCTTATCCTGCCCGCGTGCGACCTGGGGCGGGCTGGTGAGGTCCGGCCCCGGCAACTGGCGGCCCGAGCGGCGGCCCAGCGTGCTGACGTCGCGGGCTCGGTAGATACGGTTGCGCTTGTCGACCACGGCGAACAGTTCACTGGCCAGGTCGGCAGACTCGGCTGAGCCCAGGAACAGGAACCCCCCGGGCCGCAAGGCGAAGTGGAACATCTGCAGAATGTCCTGCTGGATCTCGCGGTCGAGGTAGATCAGCAGGTTGCGGCAGACGATCAGGCCGATCTGCGAGAACGGCGGGTCGGACAGCAGGTTGTGCCGGGCGAACAGGACTTTCTCGCGAATTTCCTTGCGTACCCGGTAGTGCTGGTCTTCCTTGACGAAGAACTGGCGCAGCCGCGAGGGTGGCACGTCGGTGACGATCGCCTCCGGATACGAACCACCCCGGGCAATGCTGATGGCACGCTCATCGAGGTCGGTGGCAAACACCTGGACCTGGCTGGCTCGCTGTTCCACGGCCAGTTGCTCGCAGGCGAGCATGGCCAGGCTGTAGGCTTCTTCGCCGGTGGAGCAGCCGGCCGACCAGATGCGTATTTCGCCAGCGCCCTCGGTTGGCTCGGGCTCGCTGACCAGCTGCGGCAGCACATGGCGTTCCAGCGCCTCGAAGGCCTCGCGGTCACGGAAGAAGTTGGTGACACCGATCAGCATGTCGGCCAACAAGGCCGTGGCCTCTTCGCGGTGGTCTTCCAGATAGCGCAGGTAGGCGCCAAGGTCGGCCTGCCCGGTCACGTGCAGCCGGCGCTCGATGCGCCGGAGCACGGTGGCGCGCTTGTAATGCTGGAAGTCATGCCCGGTGACACTGCGCAACTGCAGGAGAATTTCCTCCAGCAGCGGCTCGGAGGCCTGCGGGTCGCCTGCGCGACTGCCCAGCGCAGGTGGCAGGGTATCGTCATCGATCCGCGGCAGCTTTACCTGACTGGCGTTCCGCCATAGCTCCAGCAGTTTCTGGGGGATTTCCGCGGCCGGCAGGACGATATCGACCATACCGGTGTCTATGGCCGCGCGGGGCATGCTGTCGTACTGTGCGTCATCGGGCGCCTGCACCAGCGTGACGCCGCCTTGCTCCTTGATGCGCGAGAGCCCGACCGCGCCGTCGGCACCGCTACCGGACAGCACCACGCAAAAGGCATGGTCCTTGTGCACGTCAGCCAGGTCGCGAAAGAACAGGTCGATGGCCACGTGGTCGCCGCGCCGCCGGTTGGCTGGGGTCACCCGCAGGTAACCGTCATTGGTCGACAAGCGGTTGGCGGGCGATATCACGTACACATGGTTGCGCTCGATCGGCACTGGCTCGGTCACCTGGCGCACCGGCATCGCGGTGGTTTCCTGGATGATGCGGTCGGCCACACTCTGGTGATCGGGAGACAGGTGCAGGACGATGACGAAGGCCATGCCTGAATCGGCCGGCATTTGCCGGAACAACGTGCACAAGGCCTCGAGGCCACCTGCCGAGGCGCCTATGCCGACCACGGGGAAGTCCAGATGGCTTGGGCTCAGGTTGGGGTTTTGCGGCGAGGCGGGCTGGTTAGCAGACGACTTCATGGCGGTGCCTTGTACAGACCTGACAGACGGCCCATCGACGCATCGCCGGGCTTGTGAAAGGCCATTATAGGCAGGCTGGCGCGGCAATCGCGAGGGGTTGGGCAGAGGCCCAAAAGGCAGTGCGCCAATTTGCGACCTGCCAGTCATTTGGCGCCACTCGTCCACAAACCACGCATTGGAATGAGCGCCCAGCGCCGCCTGGGTTCGGAGTAAGGGCACGGTATACGACCGTGACTACCATTCCAACCGCAAGGAGAAACGACATGGCTCGCGATCAAGATCAAACCAGCCAACGTGGCGGCACCAAGGAAACCAACCCGGGCAATTTCGCCAACGACCGCGAAAAAGCGTCCCGCGCCGGGCAGAAAGGTGGCCAGGCCTCCGGCGGCAATTTCGCCAATGACCGCGAACGCGCCTCGGAAGCAGGCCGCAAAGGTGGCCAGAACAGCCACGGCGGCGGCCGCAACCAGTAACGCAGCGGCTGGCAACAGCGGCGGTGGCCCGGCGCACATTGCGCTGGGCCACCCTTGTTGCGAAGCGTTTCACAATCTTTTTGAATCTTCGCGGCGCGCTTGACTCAACACCAAGTCATCCATGGAAAAGAGGAGGGCCACGCGATGCCTAATCCGCAGTTGTACATCATCGACTACCGGTTACACGGCAAACCGCGCAGCTTCATCATCCGCCTGGAACGTATGGACAATGCCGAAGCCTGGCATTGGGCCAGCTGCGACGCCGGTATCGGCATCATCCCCAAGTTCGGCCGCGAAAAGATCCGCAAGGTGAGCAAACCCATGGCCGAACGCTATGGGGTGACAGAGGTCAGCTGGCGAGCCTCCGGCAGCAAGCCTGGCCAGTCGCTGGAAGACCCTGCCACCACTGCCTGACCCGATTTCGCCGCCACCCGGGCAGCTCAGGCCCCGGATTCAGGATCGCTGGCAGGCACCCCAGGCCGGTTCTGGTCATCATCCGTCAGGTTCGGGTCGGTATCGGGGTCGTCCACCTTGTCGTTGCGCGCGTCCGGATCCAGTTCCGGCCAGTCATCCTGCGCATTGCCGCCGCCCATCCACTGCTTGTCGTTCATGCCCTCGGCCTCCGTTTCGGTAAAAAAGGCCCGCCAGGCCGGCGGGCCAACACAGGAGTGAGAGGCGAAGCCATTGACCACCCCTCATGCCATCAGAACCCGCCGACGTCGGGACCGATCGGTCGCGTCGAGGCAAAGGCCGACCAATGGCAGCGGTCATGCTCCCGGCATTTTCAACACCAGGGTCAGAATGTCGTAGCTCGCCACCAGCTCGCCCAGCTGGTTGGTGACCTCGACGTCCCATGCCACCACACCCTGCGGTTGCCCCAGCGGGCTGGTCTTGCCCTGGTCGATCTTGCGCTTGCAGGTCAGCCGCGCCTGGATGGTATCGCCGATGCCCACCGGGTTGATGAAGCGCAGGGTATCCAGGCCGTAGTTGGCCAATACCGGCCCTGCACCCGGGGACACGAACAGCCCGGCTGCCGCCGACAACACGAAGTAACCGTGGGCGATACGCTTGCCGAACTGCGATTCCCTGGCGGCGATCTCGTCGAAATGCATGTAGAAGTGGTCGCCCGACAGGCAGCCGAAGTTGACCAGGTCGGCTTCGGTCACGGTGCGGCGGTGGGTGAGCAGCGATTCGCCGATGCGCAGTTGCTCGAAGTAACGGCGGAACGGGTGCACTTCGCTTTCGATCACTGCGCTACCGCGCACGTACTCGCCGGTAACCGCTGTGAGCATGCTCGGCGATCCCTGCACCGCAGCGCGTTGCAAGTAGTGCTTGACCGCACGCAGGCCACCCAGCTCTTCGCCACCGCCGGCGCGGCCCGGGCCACCGTGCTTGAGTTGCGGCAATGGCGAGCCGTGGCCGGTGGATTCCTTGGCCGCCTCGTGGTCGAGCACCAGTAGCCGGCCATGCCAGGCAGCGGCGGCCGGGATGGCCTTGGCGGCGATGCTGTGCTCGGCGGTGACCAGGGTGGCCACCAGGCTGCCTTTGCCACGGGCGGCCAGCACCAGGGCTTCGTCGAGGTCGTCATAGGCCATCAGGGTGCTGACCGGGCCGAACGCTTCGATATCGTGGGCACCACCCTCGGCATGCGGGTCGCGCGCCTGCAGCAGGGTCGGGGCGAAGAACGCACCTTCGGCCACACCTTCGCCACGTGGCGCAAAGCCGTCACTGGCGCCGAACAGCTGGTCGCAACTGTGCAACAGGCTGCGCACGCGCTCGGCCACGTCGTGCTGCTGGTCATGAGAGGCCAGGGCGCCCATGCGTACGCCTTCCAGCGAAGGGTCGCCGACCACCACCTTGGCGAGCCGCTCGCGCAGGCGCGTGGCAACCGCATCGATGTGCTTGGCCGGTACGATGGCGCGGCGGATGGCGGTGCACTTCTGCCCGGCCTTGGTGGTCATTTCCCGCACCACTTCCTTGATGTACAGCTCGAATTCCTCGCTGTCCGGGGTCACGTCCGGGGCGAGGATGGCACAGTTCAACGAGTCGGCTTCGGCGCTGAACGGCACCGAATTGCGCACCAGGTTCGGCGTGACGCGCAGCTTCGCGGCGGTGTCTGCAGAACCGGTGAAGGTCACCACGTCCTGGCCCAGCAGGCGGTCGAGCAGGTCGCCGGTACTGCCGATTACCAGTTGCAGGCTGCCTTCCGGCAGCAGGCCGGAGGCGTGCATCAGGCGCACCACGGCCTCGGTCAGGTAGCTGGTCGAGGTCGCCGGCTTGACGATGCAGGGCATGCCGGCCAGGAAGGTCGGGGCGAATTTCTCCAGCATGCCCCAGATGGGGAAGTTGAAGGCGTTGATGTGCACCGCCACGCCGGCGCGCGGCACCAGGATATGGCTGCCGGCGAAGTGGCCCTGCTTGCCCAACGGCATGGCCGGGCCTTCGTGCACCAGGTTGCCCGACGGTAATTCGCGGCTGCCGATTCCGGCGTACGAGAACAGCGTGGCATTGCCACCTTCGATGTCGATCCAGCTGTCGGCACGGGTGGCGCCGCTGTGGTGGGACAGGGCGTAGAGCTGCTCCTTGCGCTCGGCCAGGTACAAGGCGAGGGCTTTCAGGCGCGCAGCGCGCTGCTGGAAGTCCATGCCCATCAGGCTGGCCAGGCCACGGGCCCGGGCGAAATCCACGGCCTCGGCGAAGTCCGGGCGTTCCTCATGGCTATAGGCGAGCACGTGGCCGTCGAGGGCGCTGCGCAAGGCCTGGGCGCCGTGCTGGCCGAGCCAGCGGCCGGCGATGAAGCTTTGCAGGGTAGGGGCGGCAGACATGCTGTTCTCCATGCTGTTCAGAGGTGGGGAGGGCGCTGTTACCACAGCGCCAGGGTGTAGCCGATGATCAGGCGGTTTTCGTCCACGGCGTTGGTCAGGCCATTGCCAGAGCGGAAGGTGACATTGCGCCAGCGCAGGCTGACGTCCTTGAACGGGCCGCTCTGGATGACGTAGGTGATGTCGGTGTCGCGCTCGCGCTCACGGCCGTTGCTGAGCGTGGCGGTTTCGGCGTGGCGGCCGTCGGTGTAGCGGGTCATGAAGCTCAGGCCGGGGATGCCCAGGGCGACGAAGTCGTAGTCGTAGCGCAGTTGCCAGGAATCCAGGCCGGCGCGGGTGAAGGTGTTGTAGGTAACCAGGTTGACGGTGAACGGGTCGCCACCGTTGACGAACGGGAACGCGCTGTCACCGGACATCTGTTGCCAGGTGGCGGTGAACTTGTGGGCCCGCACACCGAGGGTGAACATGGCGTTGAAGTTGCGGTTGTCGATGGTGCCGGCACGCTCGGCGCCGTCTTCGCGGCTGTCGAAGTAGCGCAAGTCGCTGCGCAAGCTCAGGCCCTCGCCCAGCGAGCGGGTATCGACCAGGCCGACGAACTGCTGGCGATAGATATCCTCGAGCTTGGCGTAGTAGTAGCTGACGCTGGTTTGCGCGGTGATGGCATAGCTGCCGCCGCCGAAGTCGAGGTGGTCGCTGCTGGCGGCGCCGTAGCCGATGTCATCGCGGCCCGAGGAGTCACGCAGGTTGGCCTTGCTCAGGCGGCCGGCGTTGAAGGTCAGGCCGGCGAGGTCCTGGCTGGTCAGCAGGCCGCCCTGGAAGGTGGAGGCCAGCAGGCGGGTGTCGTTGTACACCACCACTGGCAGGATCGGTTGCAGGGTGCCCAGGCGCAGGGTGCTCTTGGCCAGCCGCAGTTTGCCGGTCAGGCCCAGTTCACTGTAGTCGTCGACCGGCTCATGGCTGTTCGGGCCAAAGGGCAGCAGGCCAGTGTTGCGACGGTCGCGGCTGGAGTCGAGCTTGATACCCAGTTGCCCCATGGCATCGATGCCAAAGCCGAGCGTGCCCTCGGTGAAGCCCGATTCCAGCTTGGCGGTGAAGCCCTGGCCCCATTCCTCGGCCTTGGCCTGCGCCGCGTTGCTCTGGCGGAAGTCGCGGTTGAGGTAGTGGTTGCGCAGCTCCAGCCGGGCGTGGCTGTCACCGACGAAGTCGGCCATCGCCGGCAGCGGCAGGGCCAGGGTGGCCAGCCAGGCGGCCGACATGAAGTGTGTACGGTTCATTGTTGTTGTTTTACCCGACATGGTTGTTCTTCCTTGGAGTCAGTGCTTGCTGGCGCCGGCAGCGCCGATACCGGTCATGGAGCGGATGAACTGCGCCAGGTAGCGGCCACGTTCCTGGCTGGCGCGTGCGGAATTGTCGGTGACCGAGAACGCCCAGGCGCCGAGGAACGCCAGGCTCATGGAGAACAGCGCGGGGTTGCTGTAGGGGAACAGTGCCTTTTCGTGATGCAGCACATTGACCCACACCGCCGGGCCCAGCACTACCAGCAGCACTGCCGAGACCAGCCCGGCCATGCTGCCGCACACTGCGCCACGGGTGGTCAGGCCTTTCCAGAACATCGAAAGCAGCAGTACCGGGAAGTTGACCGAGGCCGCCACCGCCAACACCAGGCCGGAGAGGAAGGCGATGTTCTGCGACTCGAACAGCAGGCCGAGGATCACCGCCAGCAAACCGATCAGCAGGGTGGCGATCCGCGACACGCGCATTTCCTCCTGCTCGCTGGCCTTGCCCTGGCGCATCACGCAGGCATACAGGTCGTGGGATACGGCCGAAGCCCCGGACAACGCCAGGCCGGCAACCACGGCGAGGATGGTGGCGAAGGCCACGGCGGAGATGAAACCGAGGAACAGGTTGCCGCCCACCGCCTGGGCCAGGTGCACGGCGACCATGTTGCCACCGCCGATGATCGCGCCGGTGGCATCGCGGTAGGTGGGCTCGGTGCCGACCATGACGATGGCGCCAAAGCCGATGACAATCAGCAGCAAGTAGAAATAGCCGATGAAGCCGGTGGCATAGAACACGCTCTTGCGCGCTTCCTTGGCATCGCTGACGGTAAAGAAGCGCATCAGGATATGCGGCAAGCCAGCCGTGCCGAACATCATGCCCAACCCCAGCGAAATGGCATCCACCGGGTTCGACAGCAAGCCACCAGGGGCCATGATCGCCTGGCCCTTGGCATGCACGGCCACGGCACTGGCGAACATCGCCTCGGTGCTGAAGCCGAAGTGCCTGAGCACCATGAATGCCATGAAGCTGGTGCCCGACAGCAGCATCACCGCCTTGATGATCTGCACCCAGGTGGTGGCGAGCATGCCACCGAAGGTGACGTAGGCGACCATCAGCACGCCGACCAGCATTACCGCATACAGGTAGCTGATGCCGAACAGCAGTTCGATCAGCTTGCCGGCGCCGACCATCTGCGCCACCAGGTACATCAGCGCCACCACCAGGGTGCCGAACGCCGAGGTGAGGCGCACCGGGGTCTGCGCCAGGCGGTAGCTGACCACGTCGGCGAAGGTGTACTTGCCCAGGTTGCGCAGGCGTTCGGCGATCAGGAACAGGATGATCGGCCAGCCGGCGAGCACGCCCAGCGCGTACAGCAGGCCGTCGTAGCCGTTCATGAACATCATCGCCGAAATGCCCAGGAACGAGGCGGCGCTGATCATGTCGCCGGCGATCGCCAGGCCGTTCTGCATGCCGCTCAGGCCCCCGCCGGCGGTGTAGAAGTCGCTGGCCGAGCGGGTGCGCATGGCCGCCCAGCGGGTGACCAGCAGGGTAAAGCAGACGAACACCATGAACATCGAGATGGCGGTCCAGTTCATTGCGCACACTCCTGCTTGACCTTGTCGTTGAGCGGGTCGAGCACATTGTTGGCGCGATGCACGTAGATGCCGGTCAGGGCGAAGGACAACAGCACCATCAGCACGCCAACCAGCATGCCGACAGTGGTCACGCCACCGCTGAGGGACTGGCCGAGGGTACTGGGCGAAAATGCCACCAGCAGGACGAAGCCGTAGTAGGTCACCAGCATGGCCAGGGTCAGGCCGCCGTTGAGGCGGCGTTTGCGCCGCACCAGGTGCTGGAAGTCGGGATGGTTGGTGATGCTTTCGATGCGTTCGGGGGTCATGGGTTGCGATCTCTGGGTGTTGTAATTGTTTTGGTGAGGTCACGCGGGTGTTGCATTGTTGTTGGAGCGGCCTTTTGTAGGAGCGGCCTTGTGTCGCGAAAGGGCTGCGCAGCAGCCCCGGTAATCCATGATCAGGGCCAGGATCCTGGGGCCGCGTCGCGGCCCTTTCGCGGCACAAGGCCGCTCCTACCCAAACCGCGTCAGCAGCCAGGGGCTTGGGCCTACAGCTGGTCGAAGTCGAGCACCACCTTGTCGCTTACCGGGTAGGTCTGGCACGACAGCACGTACCCGGCCGCCACTTCGTAATCCTCCAGGGCATGGTTGCTGTCCATCTCCACCTCGCCCTCGATTACCCGGCACTTGCAGGTCGAGCACACGCCGGCCTTGCACGAGTACGGCAGCTCGGCGCCGATGGCATTGCCGGCGTCCAGCACGTTCTGGGTATTGCGTGGCAGGTCGAAGGTGAGGGCGCGGCCATCGCTGATGACCGTGATGTGGCTGAGTGCCGAGTCCACCTGGCGCGCGGCCTCGCGGGCTTCCCGACGGGCTTCGCTGCCGGCTGCGGCGAACAGCTCGAAATGGATACGGTCCTTGGCCAGGCCATTGGCCTGCAGGCTGTCGCGCACCGTCTCGGTCATCGCCTGCGGGCCGCAGATGAATGCCGCGTCCAGGCTGGCAACGTCCATCCAGCGCGAGAACAACTGGCCACACTTGTCGGCATCGATGCGGCCGTTGTACAGGTCGACATCCTGTTGTTCGCGGCTGAACACGAAAATCAGGTTCAGGCGGTCGAGGTAACGGTTCTTCAGGTCTTCGAGCTTGTCGCGGAACAGCGCCCCGGAGCTGGAGCGGTTGCCGTACAGCAGGGTGAAGCGGCTGTGCGGTTCGCTGGCCAGGGTGGTGGCGATGATCGACAGGATCGGGGTAATGCCGCTGCCGGCGGCCACCGCCAGGTAGTTGCCCTGGCGGGCCGGGTCCAGCGGCACGAAGAAACTGCCTGACGGCGGCATCACGTCCAGGCGCTGGCCGGCCCTGAGCACGTCATTGGCGAACGCCGAGAAGCGCCCGCCTGGCACGCGCTTGACCGCCACGCGCAGCTCGCCGTCCTGTACCGCGCTGCAGATGGAGTAGGAGCGGCGGACTTCTTCGTTGTCCATCTGGGTACGCATGACCAGGTACTGGCCTTGGGTGAAGCGGAACGCATCGCGCAGGTGTTCAGGCACGTCGAAGGCTATCGATACGGCGTCGCGCGTCTCGTTGCGCACTTGCTTGATGGTCAGGCTGTGAAACAGGCTCATGGCGTTCTCCACGGCTCAAATGCATTTGAAATAATCGAACGGCTCCAGGCACTCGCGGCAGCGGTACAGCGCCTTGCAAGCGGTGGAGCCGAACTGGCTGAGCAATTCGGTCTGCGCGCTGCCGCACTGCGGGCAGCACACCTGGGGCGCCTCGCCGAGCAGGCTGCGCTTGCTGCTACTGCCTTGCGGCGGGGCAATGCCATAGGCTCGCAGGCGTTCGCGGCCCAGTTCGCTGATCCAGTCGGTGGTCCAGGCCGGCGTCAGCCGGCGCTCCAGTTCGGGCGCCGGGAAACCAGCCCGTTCCAGCGCCAGGCGGATATCCGTCTCGATCACCTCGGTGGCCGGGCAACCGGAGTAGGTCGGCGTGACCACCAGGTGCAGATGGCCGGCACGCCAACCGAGGTCGCGCACGATGCCCAGGTCGACCACGCTGACCACGGGCACTTCCGGGTCCATGACCTGCGCCAGCACCGCCCAGGCACGGGCTAGGTCGTCACCGCGTGGCGCGCGGGCACCACGGTCGCCGGCAATCAGCTCACCAGGTTGCATCGGGGTAAGCCCTTGGCAGGCACTGCATCTCGACCAGCAGCAGGCCCAGGTGCTCGGTGTGCAGGCCTTTGCGGCCGTCCAGGTAGAAATGACTGGCAGCCTTGGGCAGCGGCAGATCGACCGCGCTGAACACCTCGCAAACCTGTTGCCGCCAGGCCGCGCCAACACTGGCCGGGTCGGCGGCGATGCCCGCTTGCGCCAGTTGTGCCTCGTTGTCGCTGCCGGCGGTGAGTTCCACGGTGAAGCGCCACAGGGCCGGGATGGCGGCAAGCATGCGCTGGCGGCTTTCTTCGGTGCCGCCGCCCAGGCGCTGTACCCATTCGCTGGAACGGCGCAGGTGGTAGGTGACTTCTTTCAAGGCTTTGCCAGCGATGCCGGCAATACGCTCGTCAGCGGAACCGACCAGGCCTCGCAGCACGGCGAAATGCCAGGCGTCGTAAAGGAACTGCTTGGTCATGGTCACGGCGAAATCGCCATTGGGTTGCTCGACCAGCAGCAGATTGCGGTAGGCCCGCTCGTCGCGGCGGAAGGCCAGGGCGTCAGCATCGCGGCCGTCTGCCAGCAGCTCGGCGGCGTATTCCAGCCAGTTACGCGCCTGGCCGACCAGGTCGAGGCCCACGTTCATCAAGGCCAGTTCCTCTTCCAGGGCCGGGGCCCGGCCACACCACTCACAAAGGCGTTGGCCCTGCACCAGGGCACTGTCGCCGAGCAGCAGCAGATAGGGGATCAGATCGTGCTTGTGCATGGCCAACCTCACATGTGCCCGACTTCGTCGGGCAGTTCGTAGAAGCTGGCATGGCGATAGACCTTGTCGTCCGCCGGGGCGAACAGCGGGTCTTTGTCGTCGGGGGAGGAGGCGGTGATCAGGGCCGAAGGTACCACCCACAGGCTTACGCCTTCGCTGCGGCGGGTATACAGCTCGCGGGCGTTCTCGATGGCCATGGCCGCATCGGCAGCGTGCACGCTGCCGACATGCTTGTGGTTAAGGCCGTGCTTGCTGCGCACGAACACTTCGTAGAGGGTCCAGACAGACATTTTCGATCTCCGCATCAATCGCCGCTCAGGCGGCGTTCTTGTTCCGTTGCTTGCGTGCGTAGGCCATCGCCGCCTCGCGTACCCAGGCGCCGTCCTCGATAGCCTTGCGCCGGGTGGCGATACGTTCCTGGTTGCACGGGCCATTGCCCTTGATCACTTCGTAGAACTCGTCCCACTGGATTTCGCCGAAGTCGTAGTGGCCACGCTCGGCGTTCCACTTCAGCTCGGGGTCGGGGGCGGTGCAGCCGAGCAACTCGAGCTGCGGCACGGTCTGGTCGATGAAGCGCTGGCGCAGTTCGTCGTTGGTCTGGCGCTTGATTTTCCAGGCCATGGACTGGGCGCTGTTGGGCGAGTGTTCGTCGCTGGGGCCAAACATCATCAGCGCCGGCCACCACAGGCGGTTGATGGCGTCCTGGACCATGTCGCGCTGGGCCTGGGTGCCGTGGCGCATCATGGTCAGGAGCATTTCGTAGCCCTGGCGCTGGTGGAAGCTCTCTTCCTTGCAGATGCGAATCATGGCGCGCGAATAAGGGCCATAGGAGGTGCGCTGCAGCACCACCTGGTTGACGATGGCGGCGCCATCCACCAGCCAGCCCACCGCGCCCATGTCGGCCCAGCTGAGGGTGGGGTAGTTGAAGATGCTCGAATACTTGGCCTTGCCGCTGTGCAGCTTGGCGACTTCTTCGTCGCGGTCGGCGCCCAGGGTTTCCATGGCGCTGTACAGGTACAGGCCGTGGCCGGCTTCGTCCTGGATCTTGGCCATCAGCTGCAGCTTGCGCTTGAGGCTGGGGGCGCGGGTCACCCAGTTGCCTTCGGGCAGCATGCCGACGATTTCCGAATGGGCGTGCTGGGAGATCTGCCGGATTAGGGTCTGGCGATAGGCCTCGGGCATCCAGTTCTTGGCTTCGATCTTGATTTCGGCGTCGATCTTTTCCTGGAAGTTGCGCTCTTCGGGCGACATCTCTTCCAGCGACTTGACGCGCTTGACTCCGGTTTCCACTAGCTGTGCGTACATGTGCTGCGACTCCTGCTAAGGCATGAGTCATTTGTAAGCGATACAAAACTCAACGTCAAACATATTTATATGTATCAAATAAGATTTATGTATCGCTTTGCTGGCCGAGGGGGCTGCTTTGCAGCCCTTTCGCGACACAAGGCCGCTCCTACGGGAACGCAATCTGTTGTAGGAGCGGCCTTGCGTCGCGATCGGGGCGCCAAGCGCCCCTAGCAAACCCCAGGCAAAAAAAAGCCCCGGACGATGCCGGGGCCAAACAGGCTGCCGAATGAATCAGCTGGCCAACCGTTTGTCGAACACATGGCAAGCCTTGCCTTCGGAACGCTTGAGCGTGCCACAGGGCTGCAGGCGTACCTGGGTGCTGATGCCGATGTAGGTCTTGATCTGCCGGGTCAACTCGCCAACCAGCAGCTTGCGCTGGCCTTCATCAAGGTGTTGGCACTCCGCACGCAATTCCACATGCACTTCCACGCTGTCCAGATTGCCATTGCGATACAGATGTATTTCATAAAGCTCTGAAAGCTGTTTTATTTTTAGCACCTGCTCCTCGATCTGGGTCGGGAACACATTGACCCCGCGAATGATGAGCATGTCGTCGCTGCGACCGGTGATCTTGCCAATCCGCCGCATCGGCCGGGCGGTACCGGGCAACAACCGGGTCAGGTCGCGGGTGCGGTAGCGCACCATGGGCAACGCCTCCTTGCTCAGCGAGGTGAATACCAGTTCGCCCAGCTCGCCATCTGGCAACACCTGGCCAGTGACCGGGTCGATGATCTCGGGGTAGAAGTGGTCTTCCCAGATGGTCGGGCCGTCCTTGGTCTCGATGCATTCCATCGCCACCCCTGGGCCCATGATTTCCGACAGGCCATAGATGTCCAGGGCGTCGATGCCCAGGCGCTGTTCGATCGAGCGACGCAGCTCGTCGGTCCAGGGCTCGGCCCCAAAAATGCCCAGGCGCAGCTTGAGCGCGTGCGGGTCGATGCCCTGGCGCTCGATCTCGTCGGCCAGGTTGAGCATGTAGGACGGAGTGACCATGATGATATCGGGCTGAAAGTCGCGGATCAGCTGCACCTGCTTCTCGGTCTGGCCGCCAGACATGGGGATCACCGTGCAGCCCAGGCGCTCGGCACCATAATGCGCACCCAGCCCGCCGGTAAACAGGCCGTAGCCGTAGGACACATGCACCTTGTCGCCCTTGCGGCCGCCAGCAGCGCGGATCGAGCGAGCCACCACGTTGGCCCAGGTATCGATGTCGTTCTGGGTGTAACCAACCACCGTCGGCTTGCCAGTCGTGCCGCTGGAGGCGTGCAAGCGCACCACCTCCTGCTGGGGCACGGCGAACATGCCGTAGGGGTAGTTGTCGCGCAGGTCGTTCTTGCCAGTGAAGGGGAACTTCGCCAGGTCTTCGAGGCACTCGAGATCATCAGGGTGGGCGCCGCACTCGGCAAAGCGCTGGCGGTACAGCGGGACGTTGTCGTAGGCGTGCTTCAGGCTCCAGCGCAGGCGCTCCAGCTGGTGCTGGCGCAGGGCGTCGACGCTGGCGGTTTCCATCGGGTCCAGCTGGGCACGATCGGCATCATGGTACATGTTCATGGCTTCACTCGAATTGTTCTTGTACGCCGCGCGGCAGCGGTTGCAGGTGCGCGGTGAGTGTCATGGACGCAGCATATACGGCTGCATTCGGTTCGGTAACGGGCCGATGGTCGGAGCCGCTCAAAGGCGCTCGATGACCATCGCGATGCCTTGCCCTACGCCAATGCACATGGTGCACAGGGCGTAGCGCCCGGCGGTTTCCTCCAGCTCGTGCAGGGCAGTGGTGACCAGGCGTGCGCCGCTCATGCCCAGCGGATGGCCCAGGGCGATGGCTCCGCCGTTGGGGTTGACCCGCTTGTCGTCATCGGCCAGGCCCAGCTCGCGCAGCACCGCCAGGCCCTGGGCAGCAAAGGCCTCGTTGAGTTCGATGACATCCATGTCGGCCAACGACAGCCCGGTCAGCTCGAGGACCTTGCGGGTAGCCGGTACCGGTCCCATGCCCATCAGCCGCGGTTCGACCCCGGCCACAGCCATGCCGACGATGCGCCCTCGGGCCTTGAGGCCATGGCGACGGGCGGCGGTGCCGCTGGCCAGCAACAGCGCACAGGCGCCGTCGTTGACCCCGGAGGCGTTGCCGGCGGTGACGCTGCCACCTTCACGGAACGGGGTGCCAAGCCTGGCCAGTTGCTCCAGGGTGGTATCACCACGCGGGTGCTCGTCGTGCTCGACCACTTTGGCCGGGCCTTTGCGTTGTGCGACCTCGACCGGCACGATTTCCCGTGCCAGGCGGCCACGCGCTTGGGCCGCGGCGGCCTTGTGCTGGCTGCGCAGGGCGAACGCGTCCTGGTCGGCGCGGGAAATGCCGAACTGCTGGGCAACGTTCTCGGCGGTTTCCGGCATGGAATCGGTGCCGAAGGCCGCCTTGAGCAACGGGTTGACGAAACGCCAGCCGATGGTGGTGTCGAACAGCTCGGCCGCGCGGCCGAACGCCTGCTCCGCCTTGCCCATGACGAACGGCGCACGCGACATCGACTCCACGCCACCGGCCAGCATCAACCCGGCTTCGCCGCAGCGCAGGGCGCGGGCAGCATTGCCGATGGCATCCAGGCCGGAACCGCACAGGCGGTTGATGGTGGTGCCGGGCACGTCGATGGGCAGCCCGGCCAGCAGGCTGGCCATGTGCGCCACGTTGCGGTTGTCCTCGCCAGCCTGGTTGGCACAACCGAGGATCACGTCGTCGATGGCTTTCCAGTCCAGTTGCGGGTGGCGGCGGATCAGCGCCTTGAGCGGGATGGCCGCCAGGTCATCGGCCCGCACACTGCTCAAGGCTCCGGCATATCGGCCGATGGGGGTGCGTACAGCGTCGATGATCAAGGCGTCGGCCAGGGTGTGTTCAGTCATCTTGCGTCTCCTGCGCCAGCACGGTGCCGCGCACTTTGTAGGATTTGCCATGGAACATCGCCAGCAATTCACCGCGCTGGTTCTCGATTCGGACCTGGTACAGGCCAGTGCGGCCCCTGCGGCTGATCTCGCTGGCGCTGGCGGTGAGCACGTCATCGGGCAGTGCCGGGGCCAGGTAGTCGATGCTGCAGCCCTGGGCGACAGTGGCCTGGTCATAACTGTTGCAGGCGAAAGCAAATGCCGAATCGGCCAAGGCGAACAGGAAACCGCCATGGCAGGTGCCATGGCCCTGGATCATGTCGGCGCGTACCGGCATGCGCAGGGATGCCTGGCCGGGGCCGGCGGCCAGCAGCTGGATGCCCAGGCCCTGGGTGGCCAGGTCGCGGGCGTACATGGCATCGGCACAGGCTTGTGCCAGTTCGACTTCAGTCATGCAGGGTGCCTCCTTTGGCTTCGCAGCGACGTAACAGCAGGGACGGGCGGTAGCGGCTCTCGCCGTAGCTGCGCTGCAGGTTGTCGAGCACACGCAGGGTCTGGGCAATGCCGATGTTTGCCGCCCAGGCCAGCGGGCCGCACGGGTAATTGACGCCCGCGCGCATGGCCAGGTCGATGTCGGCGGCGCTGGCAACGCCCTGCAACACGGCATCGGCGGCCTCGTTGGCGAGCATGGCCACGGTCCGCAGCACCACCAGCCCAGGCAAGTCGGCGACCGGGGTTACCCGCAGGCCGGCACGCTGCAGCAAGGCCACCGCCTGGTCGCGGGCGTAGTCGCTGGTGTCCGCCGACCAGCTGATGGCAAGGCGTGTGGCGCTGCCGTAGTCGAGTGCCAAGTCCAGCAGCACCAGGTTGCGCAGGCCGTCTTGCCGGGCACGCTGGCTGGCCAGGCGGCCATCCGACAGCGCCAAGGTGGCTTCGCCTACTTGAATCAGGCCGCTACCGGCACGCTGGGTCACGCTGATGCCGCTGCCGCGCAAGCGCTCGACCAGCGGCTGCAGCACCCCGAGATGACCTTCGACGACGCAGGCCTCGGCTGGGGCCGGGCTGTGCAGCTCGAGCGGCTGCGCACGCTCGGCCCCTTCGGCATAGCTATAGAAGCCCTGGCCGGTCTTGCGGCCGAGACGGCCGGCGTCGACCAGTTCCTTCTGCAGCAACGAAGGCTGGAAGCGAAAATCGCCATAGAACGCCTCGAACACCGAGCAGGTGACCGCGTAGTTGACGTCGTGGCCGATCAGGTCGGTCAGCTCGAATGCGCCCATGCGGAAACCGCCGGCATCCCTTAGCAGCGCGTCTAGTGTTGCGCAATCGGCTGCGCCTTCCTGCAGCAGACGCAGGCTTTCCGCGTAGAATGGCCGGGCCACGCGGTTGACGATGAAACCCGGCGTCGAGCGCGCGTGCACTGGCTGCTTGCCCCAGGCCTTGGCGGTGGCATGGATGCACGCAGCAACGGCCGGCGCAGTCGCCAGGCCCGACACCACTTCGACCAGCGCCATCAGCGGTGCCGGATTGAAGAAGTGCATCCCGACTACCTGCTGCGGGCGTTTCAGCCCGGCGGCCAGGCTGGTGATGGACAGCGACGAGGTGTTGCTGGCGAGGATGCAGTCGGCAGCGCACAAGGCTTCCAGCTGGCCGAACAGCGCTTGCTTGACGGGCAGGTTCTCGACAATCGCCTCGATCACCAGGCGCGCATCGGCCAAGGCTTCAATACTGTCCACCGGGTACAACCGGGCGCTGATCGCTTGCCGTTCGGCGGGCTGCAAGGTGCCTTTTTCCACCAGCCGGGCAAGTTGCCGATCGATACCGGCCAGCGCCTGCGCAGCAGCGCCAGGGCGGTTGTCGTAGAGCTTGACCGGGTGGCCGGCCTGGGCTGCGACCTGGGCGATACCAGCCCCCATCGCACCCGCGCCGATCACCGCCACCTGCGCATTACTTGCAAGTGCACTCATGATCAACGCCCCTTGAATGCCGGGGTGCGCTTGCCGATGAAAGCGCTCACCCCTTCACGGTAGTCCTCGCTGCGCCCGGCCAGGCGTTGCAGGTCGCGTTCCAGCTCCAGCTGTTCATCGAAACCATTGTCGAAACTGGCGTTGAGGCCGCGCTTGATCAGGGCCAGGCCATAGGTTGGCTGGGTGGCGAGCTGGCGGGCGAGGGCGAGGGCCTCGTCGCGCAGGGCAGCATCATCCACCACACGGTGGATCAGCCCCCATTGTTGAGCCTGTTCCGCGCCGAGGCGCTCGCCCAACATGGCCAGGGCCTTGGCCCGTGCCATGCCGACCAGCCGCGGCAGCAGCCAGGTACCCCCGGAGTCCGGCACCAGGCCGATCTTGCAGAATGCCTGGATGAAGCTGGCCGAACGGGCAGCCAGCACCAGGTCGCAGGCCAGCGGGATATTGGCACCGGCGCCGGCTGCCACGCCATTGACCGCGCAGATCACCGGCAATGGCAAGTCACGCAGGGTACGCACCAACGGGTTGTAGAAGCGTTCGATTGATTCGCCCAAATCCGGCAGCTCGGCGCCGGGTGCGACATTGCGCTCGGACAGGTCCTGGCCGGCACAGAAGCCACGGCCTTCAGCGGTGAACAACAGCACCCGTGCATCACTGCTCTGGCGCACCTGCTTGAGTGCTTCGCGTACTTCCATATGCATGGCGGTATTGAAGCTGTTCAGTTGCTCGGGGCGGTTCAAGGAGAGGAGGGCGACGCCGTCCTCGATAGAAAACAGGATGTGCTGGAAGGTCATGACAGACTCGCTTCGTCAGGCTAGGGAAAGATGATCAGCGGCCCTGGAAGCGGGCCTGGCGTTTTTCCTGGAAGGCGCGGATGCCTTCGTCGCGATCGGCGGTGCCGGCCAGCAAGGTAAACGCATGACGCTCGAAGCGCAGGCCGCTGGCCAGGTCGGTGTCCGCGGCCTTCAGCAGCGCTTCCTTGGCCAGGCGCACCGCCAACGGCGCCTTGGCGGCGATGCTGCGGGCGACCTGCATGGCGCGTTCTACAGCCAATTCGGGCTGGGTGACTTCGCTGACCAGGCCCGCCTGCAGGGCGTGGCGAGCGCTGATGGTCTCGCCAGTCAGGACCATTTGCATGGCCAGCGGCTTGCCTACGGCTCGCAGCAGGCGTTGGGTGCCGCCGGCGCCGGGGATGATGCCGAGGTTGATTTCCGGCTGGCCGAAGCGCGCATCGGTGCCGGCGATGACGATATCGGCGCACATCATCAGCTCGCACCCGCCGCCCAGGGCATAGCCATTGACCGCAGCGATCAGTGGCTTGCTGAAAGCAGCGATGCCTTGCCAGTGAGCAACGCGAGGGTCATTGAGGATGCCCACCAGATCGCGCTCGGCCATCTCGCGGATATCGGCGCCCGCGGCGAATGCCTTGCGATCACCGGTGATGATCACCACGCGGGTCAATTCGTCGTGCTCAGCCGCCCCGAGTGCAGCGGCCAGTTCTGCCAGTAGCTCGGTACACAGGGCATTCAGGGCCTCGGGCCGCTGCAGGGTAATGAGCTGGACGCCCTGTTCGGGTGCCTGCACGTCGAGATATCGCGGCATGTCGGGTTCCTCTGGCTGCACGCACGGCACCTCGTGGGGCCGGCATTTCTTGGAATTGTCTGCAGGGACGTAATGCTGGGTCACGTCCAGGTGGCACCAGAATATGCACTTTACGATACATTTATGCAACAGCCAAAGCCATTGCATGTATCCTTTTAAGCTGTGACACACACATCGTAGCTGACCCTATCGAAGCCCCAAAAATGGTTGTACGTGGCTACAGGCCCCGATCTAGCCAGATTTTCAAAGCCATTTTGGTAGAAAACGTGAGACGCGAACTGGGCGATTGACGGCCGAATTAATGCGATACAAGATCTAACAATGCTTCTCATCACTTCAGGAGATTTTTGCCATGCCTTGCTATCGACTGGACGGCCTCACGCCCGTGGTTCATCCCACAGCCTATGTGCACCCCAGCGCCGTGCTGATTGGCGACGTCATCATCGGCCCTCGCTGTTATGTGGGCCCACTGGCATCGTTGCGGGGGGATTTCGGCCGCATCGTGCTGGAGGAGGGGGCCAACCTGCAGGACACCTGCGTGATGCATGGCTTCCCCGGCGGTGACACGGTGGTCGAACGCAACGGGCATGTCGGGCATGGCGCCGTGTTGCACGGCTGCCGGATCGGTGAAGACGCCTTGATCGGCATGAACGCCGTGGTCATGGACGGTGCCCGGGTGGCGCCACGCTGCATCGTTGCGGCCACCGCATTCGTCAAAGCGGGTTTCGAATGCGCAGCACAAAGCCTGGTGATGGGCTCGCCAGCCCAGGTCAAGCGTTCGCTGAGCGAACAGGAACTGGCCTGGAAGCAGCGCGGCACCGCCGAGTACCAACACCTGGCACAGCGCTGCATGAACAGCCTGGTTGAATGCCTGCCACTGAACGAAGCCGAGCCCGGGCGCCCACGCATGGAAGACACCGGTGTCAGGCCCAAAGGTACGGCACCGGCATGAGCCTGGCAGCGTCACGCCATGGTCAGACGGTCCGCCGCACAGGTATAGTCGGTGCTTTATCCGCGCACAGTTCGCCCATGAGCAATCTCGCCCCACTGAACAACCTGATCACCCGCTTCCAGGAACAGACGCCGATCCGCGCCAGTTCCCTGATCATCACTTTGTACGGCGACGCCATCGAACCGCATGGTGGTACTGTCTGGCTGGGCAGCCTGATCAACCTGCTGGAGCCAGTCGGCATCAACGAGCGGCTGATTCGCACGTCGATCTTCCGCCTGACCAAGGAAGGCTGGCTGACCGCCGAGAAGGTTGGCCGGCGCAGCTATTACAGCCTGACGGGTACTGGCCGGCGGCGCTTCGAGAAAGCCTTCAAAAGGGTCTACAGCCCCAGCCAACCCGCCTGGGACGGCGCCTGGACCTTGGTATTGCTGTCGCAACTCGAGGCAGGCAAGCGCAAAGCGTTGCGTGAAGAACTGGAGTGGCAGGGGTTTGGTGCCATGGCGCCGAACCTGCTGGGCTGCCCACGCGCAGACCGCGTCGACCTGACGGCCACCTTGCGCGAGCTGGATGCCGCTGACGACAGTATTGTCTTCGAAACCCACACTCAGGAAGTGCTTGCCTCCAAGGCCATGCGCGCCCAGGTCCGGGAAAGCTGGCGTATCGACGAACTGGGGCAGCAGTACAGCGAGTTCATCCAGCTGTTCCGGCCGCTATGGCAAGGCTTGAAAGAGCAGCCACAACTGGAAGCGCAGGATTGCTTCCTGGCCCGTACGTTGCTGATTCACGAATACCGTCGGCTGTTGCTGCGCGATCCGCAACTGCCGGACGAGCTGCTGCCAGGGGATTGGGAGGGAAGGGCCGCGCGACAGTTGTGCCGTAACCTGTATCGCCTGGTGTCTGCCAAGGCTGAAGAGTGGCTGAACGCCGCGTTGGAGACGGCTGATGGGCCGTTGCCGGATGTGAATGAAGGGTTCTACAAGCGTTTTGGCGGGCTGTTGTAAGGACTGCTCATATATAACTACGCTAAATGAATATTTAGTGTAGTTATAATTGAAATGCATATCAGCGGAGCAGGCGACGGGCCAGCCAAACCGTTTGCCCGCCACATTCCGCATCCTCCACGATGTGCTCCAGCACTCCGAAACCGTGGTCGTTCAATCGAGCGGTGTATTCCTCTGGATCCAGGCTGGCGTGATAGAGCGTTTCACCCTGTAATTCACCCAAGGCTTCGCCATGTGCGGGCCCACTGGTAAACATCAGCAACGCACCAGGTGCAGCGTGGCGCTGGAATATGGGAAACATCTGGCGTTGATCGTCGGGCTTGAGATGGAACAAGCTGTTCCAGGCCAGAATGCCGAGAAAATGCCGACCGAGCGCTAGCGTGCGCATGTCCTGATGAATCCATTCCTGCGTTGGGAAACGTTTTCTGCACAAGGCGAGCATCTGCGTGGACGAATCTACACCGACAATAGACAGGCCGGCATCGATCAGATGGCGTGCCACAGGTTGACCTGAGCCGCAGCCCAGATCCAGCACGATTGCTGTTGGTGGCAGTAACGAGCGGAAGCGTTCGATCCATTTGCGATCAACGAAATGATCGGAGCGCAGGTCATTCCAGATCGATGCGTGACGATCGTAGAGACTGATGATCTGATCGGTGGATGGATGATACGGCATGGACTGGGCATCCTTGGCTGTGAAAGGTGGGACGTTCACGAGGGGTTCCAGCGTTCAAATGTACCTGGGTAGCGGCCAATGTGGGAAATATGAATCTGCGCATAATGAGTATTATGTTAAATCATGTGTATAGACGCTTCTGCTCTCAGGTGTCCAATCCCACATACCTCCGGTGAAATCCCCATGTAACCGTTGAAATCAAAGTGGAATCCGTTGAAGTGACCGGAATCTCGGTTCCAGTGCACCCTTATGTCCTGCACTTAAGGTCAATTCTCCATTAGGCCAAGTCAGCCGTTGAAATCAGATCGGACAGCCGATTTCGCTAACTCGTTGAACTGAGGACGCTTTTGCAGGTTCCGTCGAAATTCCCGGATCGGGTGATCGCCTTAACCTACCATACGGAATAAAATCGGAAGATAGATTCCTGGCGTCAGCCCACGGCCATCTAAACTGCTGAGTTTGCGGAATTCTCAGACGTAGCCATTCAATTCAAAAAATTCACCCGTCGGAATAAAATCGGAAAAAACATCGAACGTTCTCCGCACCAGGCGGTGCTTACGCACTATTTGCAAGGCGGTGCCGATTCCTTTTGGATATGGCTCTTGCGCGGACAGGATTGCTGAGCTATTAATTGAAGCCTCCATAACTATTCCGCCTACGTATCTATTCTTATGAGCAAGTCACCTAGATCGATCCTCAGCGAGTCTGGAGTTCCGTTTCAGTTCGCTTCCATAAATGCTAGCGATCCTGATAGTGTCGTGGATGAGGAGCGGCTTGTGTGGGCGTACCTTGGCACTTTTCCTGAAGAAATTGATGCATTGGAGACCTATAGGCTGTTTGCCCAGCACATCAATCGTTTCTCACTCCATAACGACGCCGGTGATGTAGCTGGTAGGTTCCTTGAAAAATACGTATTGTGGATATTATGCGTGGCGCAGAAATCCTTGAAAGAATTAAGGCTATCCGATTTGAGAGAGTTTTCTGAATTTTGCAATTCCCCATCTCACGGTTGGTGTGGAGCACGCGCCCCCAGGTTTACGGAAAGGCAATCAGTATTAGAGCACAACCCTGATTGGAGGCCATTTGTTCGACCGATAAACATCGCGTTAAGCAGTTATGTTTACAGGTTAAATAGATTCATGAGTGAAATCTCACCACAGCTAGAGTTTCAACTGAGAATTAGTCCTTCCGAACACAGGGTCGAGTTGCAGGAGACATATGTTGAGCAGGATGAGATAAATGCGAAGCGGTATTTAGAGTATGTGGCCACCATTCATAGGTCTAACGAGCGAATGGAACGAAGCCTGCTCCTTTATGCGACATGCTTCTATTTGAACATACCCGCGCTGGAGCTTATTTCGAATTGCGAGTTTTTTTGTATGGCCTGCTTCAGGTTTTCGGAAACAGATAAAGCAAAATTCTTAATGCGAGGCGTTCTAAGCTCTTACAGCCTGGAAGTGCCGCCACCGCTAATATTCCATATAAAACGATATCGCACCTATATGCGACTTCCATTAATTCCATCCTGCAGCGAGGTCGAGCCGCTGTGCTCGACTAATAATTTTAAGCGCTTCATCTCAAGATTGCCTTGGATGCAAGAGTTACCTTACTCGCCGGCGATTATCCTCAAAAGAGCTATTAGGTATCGGACAAATACCAACCCGCATCAGGCTCGGCGTAATCGTAATAGAATCGAGGCGAATCGCTTGGGTAGAATGCACTGGGAAAGAAAATCGATTGCTCAAGCAAAATTGCTGCCTGAATACTCAGGAGCCCGTGCATATCCTGAAAATGCGCCCTCACCTCCTCCCCTGTTCGCCTTGGACACACGTGAAACTTTGATAATATCGTCCGAACTCGAGGACAGCTATGTGGACAAAAACTTTCCATCTCACTTGAGGAGCCGGGCACTGGACGCCTTAGATATGCTCCGCTCGTACGCTCGATTGAATAAGGAGCGATTGAAGCTAGCCGCTCTGGAGAAGTGGCTACTTTGGGCGATTTACTTCACTGACAAACCTATTAGCGCTCTCACCAAGAATGATGCCAAAGACTTTTTGAGGTTCTGTATGAGCCCGCCAGCATCATGGCGTGGCGACAGTGCCCAACCCAGGTTTAACTCGATCTCACGACTGGCGATCAATAGTTATTGGACTCCCTTTCATGTGTTTGAGGATTCTTGGGAAAAGTCAATCTTACGAACAGCTAGAATAAGGGATTGGTGTAAATCAGCTTATAGAAAATTGATTGAGAATAATCATAAGCTTCTAAATGTTTTTAATGATCCCTAAATAAAGCGCGTGCGCACGTGTTTTTGCCCTTCAGCGTCACTCATTCAGTTTGTTGGTGCAGTTCGTAACTGCTCTGCCTCTAGCTCGGCAGTTACAAGGTCAATTTATTCATTTGGTTGCATGATTCAGAAATTAAGTGGCCTGAATGTGAGGCGCTTGGTTCTTCCCACATGATTCAGGCATGTCGAGTGGTTTGAGGTGATACTCAAGCAGGTCTTGGTGTACTTGTCAAAATAGAGATAAATGTCAGGCAGTTTAAAGAGGCGGATAGACCAAGTGCCCCCTGCGACATCCGGGCTGTCATTCAGTCCAAATGCCGCAACGGAGCGCCGGCGATAGTATTGCAGTGAAAGCTGAAGTACAATCCGCTTTGGTGTTGTGCTGGCAAAAAGAAATTCTTCACATTCTATAGTAGTTTGTTTCATTGGTGGCTCTCTAAGTCGTTGAGGAAGAAAATCAAAGCCCAAGTTCGAACTCGAGGGATGTTGCCGTCAGCGCCTCATCCATAAGTCCGCGGGAAGTGACCAAAGCCAGCAATTCAAATGTAAAACTCGACCAACTTACGCCTTGAGTAAAGTCGGGTATAGGCAAGGTGGCCTCGCGCTGGGCCAACAACGTCTTGTGCAAAATTCCGCCTAAAATCCTAAAGGGTATGTGCTTTCCTCCACAGTTCATCGTATCGCGCTGCCCCACCATGCTACGACCGGCTCATTCTAGCAACGTATGTCAGTGCGTAAGGCCATGGAACTAAAAAGCTCCAAAAGCTCGACATTTTCAAGTTTGTCATCAGCCAATCGCCAAATACGGTCGATCTGCTCAAGCGAACCCCCTCTCTGATAAGCAGTATTGAGCACGGCACTGCTGAGGTTCACAGTATCCATAAGCGATATAACGGCCGGTCGTAGTGCTACGGTTTCACATTCATCTATGACTAGACCTTTAACCTGTAATGAAGAAGCGATAGCCTTCAACATCAAAGAACTCCTCTTCTCGGCTTGGCAGAATGACCCCAATTAACTTTATTCGACTGTTGTATCGCTTTTGCCACACTCCAGCGCTCGAGGGCTGTAGTTAACGGCACCCACGAAGTGGTCGGATCGTTTGCATGCTCGTAACAATCTACCTGGCCGGTGAACCACTCTAGAAACTCTTTCCGCGTCATCATTTTCATGATCTATCTCCTGTATTTTTTCGAGCGTAGTCATCCCCATTGATTTTGCTCGCAGCAAGCGACGAGCGGTCGGCTCGCTTTACATATATATTGTTAAAAACCTTAAATTGCTTGCTCGTATTATTTTAAATGCTGGGCTGGAGGGCTAGGATACGTGCGAATAATTAATTCATTTACTGCGGATACGCCGTAATGAATTGACCCAGCATCGCATTTCTTGGGTGGTGAATCGGCAATAGATATGGCATAGGGCTACGAGTACTGCTGTTGTGTCGAGCTACTCGACGGCTTCAGCGCCTCGAGTCGGGGCTGCAGCGCTACTGGAGTCGAGCTTCCTGGCGAGAATCACGCAGGGAGACCATCAAGTCTTCGGCAATTTATCAGCCTCGCTCTCGGTGGCCAGCCCGCCCCCATTCGAACAGCTCCTTGAAAACGGTTGCGGGGCGAGATTTTCACAACGCTGACACGTCCGTGGATAAAGGTGCTTCTAAGGTCAACCAAAGGGAGGAGTTGGCCCTGCGCACCCCCTTATCTTAGAAGCGCGCAGAGGCAACATTTGTACTCCTATGACGTCCCTGCCCTCTCGCAAGCCGCTGGATCCTCGCAAGGGTTTACGGCTCGGTTCAGGCAGTAGCCTGGCTCGCAGCGCATTTCTGCAGGTACCAGGTTGGCAATGGATGACGATGGATTCTGGCGGAGATAGCGATGAGCACATCCCACGGGGTGTTGTGCCACTCAAACTCATTGGGCGCCGCGCTGTGTGGCGGCAGGTGCAGTGACGCGCTGACCTCCTCCTCCGGCGTTTTGCGAAACTCTGAAATGGCCCGGGAAACGCCAACAGTATTAAGTGCCGTTCTTGAGCCTGTGAGTGTTTGCAATCCAATGCTTGGGTACCAGCGCTCCATGGTCACCCCCTTCAGTTGGGGAACAATTCGGGTCGACAGCTTGTGAAGGCTTTCCTTGTCGTCCAGCATTGCTGCAACGGTACCCAGAAGCGGTATCCAAGTTGTGGTTTTGAAGAAGCGACCGTGATGTCCTTCCTTGCCATTGTGAAGCGCCATAGCGTCTTCCAGATCATCAGTGTCGACAGGCATAAAGTGCCTCTCCCGGAGCGCCGCACTGAAGCGATCGACGCATTCGCCCGAGACCGCTCTGATGTTGGCTGTATCGCCTTTAGCGAACAAAGCAGCCATTGCTAGTGACATGTCGATCGCCTGACCATCGTAGACCGGCGTCCGACAGCCTTGATGTACGCTCATGAAGCTGATCAGTTGCGCATGAAGCAGGGCGCGCTCTGACTCGCCGGCATCGATCGCCTGGGCTAGGAGTAAGGCCGTGCCCAGGCGCCCCAGCTCCTCGCACGCCAAATCCATGTACAGCACGTGATCTGGGCGGTATCGAAGAACCCTGCGAAGGTTGAGGAGCGAGGGGAATATGCGATCGTAATACCGATTTAGCGCGCTCAGGTGAAGCCTCGCAAGAGTCTCAAAGCGCTTGAGGAATTGTTTGTCCTGCTGGACGCCGAGCGTTATCGCCTCGCTCCACAGCCGTAGTAGAAGATATTCGCCGGCGAGCACACCAGGCTTCTGGTTATTTTCGGACTGGCCCCACACCAGAAGCACAGCCCAACCCATTGCCGCTGCGGCAGCACGTTTGAGAAAGCGCTTTTTTCTGGTGTTCACGGAACCGTCAGCGGCCCCTTCAGGTGCTGCTAAACAGTCCTCCACAAACCTGATGAAGCGACTGAAGGACGCTTGCGTATCTTCCAGGCCCGCCAGGGCAGCTCTGAGATCCGATTTGCCCTTCTCTAGGAGTAAGGCATCATCAAACAAATGCTGCTCTATGAGCGGACTTAGTCGATCCATGCCCCAAAAATCGAGCGAGCACAGCGGGTTGATCTCCGAAACCTCTTTGGTGAGCGCGGCATAATCTGACTGTGCGTCTTGCTTAAGCTCACCATTTGAAACCACGACAATCGTTTTCTTGCACCTGCGCAGGTTCGCCGGCAATCGATTCTGAATGTATTCCGAGGCAGCCTGGCGAACGCTGGGCTGGATAGCCTGCTGCCCACTGTAAAAGTCATTCCGGCTTACGTTGCCAAATTTGATCACGTACAGGAATGCTTCCACTGTTCCGTCAGCGTCGGTAAGTGTAGACAGAACGTCTACGCCGCCTTGATTGACGCCCACCTGTGGGCGGCTTTCCACCGAGTGCCCCATGGCCAGCAGTAGATCGGGCAGAAGCGCGTCCAGTTCTTCTCGTTCGCGTAGGCCTGATAGGTAATGAGAAAGGACTAGCTGGATGCTCATTCGTCAGATCCGTTCCAGAGTGAGTTCATCATCAGCACGTAGCGCAGTGGGTCGGCGATCCAGGTTTGCGGCAACTCAAGACTCATCTCATGAGTGAACATGGGGACTGTCATGTCAGTAGCCTCGCCATTCGCCACGCACTCCATGGCGATGCTGGATGCGTATTTGAAGTGCTGAGCAGTGACCGTACCGAACAACGAATGCTCATGCGCATGGTCTGTCACCGTGCGGCTTTCGTTGCGGCGTAAATATCGGAAGCTGCGCTCCATCGCAGGGGGCATCTCAAGCTCGGTTAGATAAGGAAGGTCTTCCAGTGCGGTACCGGCAGCGACAAGTCGCTTCAACGCGTCCTGCGCGATCTGTGAATGAGCGAACGGTGAGTTTTCCGACTTAAGAAGGCGCATGCATGTGCCTGGATACTCCGTAGTCAGGAGACCGACAATCTTTGCGATTGTGCTTGTGAGCCGCGAGCTAGTGGGTAGATCTTCATTCAGACTGAGAATCCAGCCGAGCGACACAGGCACCGGCACATTCATTACGCACATGCGGCTGGCTGCACTTAAGGCGTATAGCTCCAGCCCCTTAGGCAACTGAAATCTCAGCAATTCTGGGTGCTGCAGGTAGCGGACGCTGACATGATGAAGCAATGGCTTGCTGATCTCAACGCGCCCTAGCTCCCCGATCCATCTACAAGCTGCCAGAGGAAAGAGCCTTGTTTCGGCGATGCGATGGAAGCAGTCGTCGGCCTCTTCATTTAGGGTGTCGAGGTCAATCCCGCTCTCCTCTGCCTCGCTCCAGAGGGCAAAGAACTGGTCTAGCAATTCCTCGCCGTTAGCCTGAAGGTCTTCGGTGTACAGACGCAGATAAAGGTCGTGAAACCTCATCATATCCATGTGCCTTCATCTCCTGTTGTAAGACCACAAATAGGCCCTGCAGGTTGCCCGGAATTGATCGGTACGCTGATCCAGGACGACTCCCCCACCATCGCCTTCGACTCGATGGCGCTGCAAACCATGCGCTGAGGCTGATACGACTCAGGCCGCCAGGAACATGATCTCTCTCGAGGTGGATGCCTTCTGCAGTAGGCCCGGGTGCTTGGTTTCCAGGGTAATGACCTCGGCCTGGTAGGCCAGCGCGGGCATCATCTGCTTCCCGTGCTGCAAGAAGTCTGTCACATCGGCGAATTGCTTTTGGGAGATCGCGGACGCGGCGGCGTGGTCGCTGGTCAAACCTTCAATGCGGTTAATATTCAAAGTCCGGATATCCGCCTCAAGCTGGGCTAGCGACTCATGAGCGTATTTCACCGCGCCTGATTTTGCCTGAACGTGTGAAAACGCAAGGCCAAGGTTGACTAGGCGATCTTGCAGCAACTTGATGTCACTCAGGCGCTGAACGGTGCTTGCGGGTATAGCGGCGTGCCGCTCAAGAATGAGCTTCGTGAATTGATACTCCTTGTGGAAAGCAGGGATGAGCGCTTTGAGCTGCTGAACGTCTCCCTCTTCACAGAACTGCCGGGCGGATAACAGCAAGGATCGAAACTGCGCTTCATCCGTTAGCTGGCCACGCTCGTGAGTCTCGCTGACTAATTTCCATGTTTCAGCAATAGTCTGGGATTGAGCCTGGATCTGCGCGCTGATCTTATTCAGCTTTTGACATACGATCACAAATCCAGCTGTGGTGACCGCGAGGTTCAGGCCGGTCATCACCAGATTGGCTGTCTGCAAACCTTGCAGCACGCTCATGCTCTGCTGCAGGTGATCCATCCCGCTCTGGAGCGAACCCAACCCATTCGAGAGGGTGTCCTGGAGCTGTTGGAGTTGCGCTTGGGTTTGTTGGCTATCTCCTGGGAAGAGAAGATGCCCAACGATCTGCCCGCCTCTCTCAGTCCCTTTGGCATGGCGAACCACACCGCCAAACAACTCATATTCTCCGCTTTTGAGCTTGGCTAGGATATCCGGAAGGTTTGGAAGGGAGCGCAGCAGCTCTTCATTTATCACAGACATGCGCGTAGCTTCTCCGAATAGGTTGCGAAATCTGATTCATATCGGGCCCGGCGAATTTTGGCCACCTGAAGCACTGCGGGAGTGGTGATGCGAAATGCAGGTGACGTGGCTTGGTAGATCGCAGCCCCAGCAGCGCCAAGCGCCAATGGAGGGGCTGCCAGCGAAAGCAGGCGCCCACCCACGGCCCCAGCCACGCCCGCAGCTCCACCGGTAGCCGCAATGCCGCCAATAGCGCCCGCGGCGGAAATCAGGCCTTTCACGATCTGAGCGATGTACGCCGAAAGCTTTGCGATATCCCGGTAGTCCACCGCCGCCACGTCCCCGATATATTTCTTAACTGCCAGGCCGATAATCATTTCTTCAACGGCATAGATGTCATGAGATGAGCCGGGTTTTCCATCCAGCTTTTTCGCCACATCCGTCGCAAGCTCCATGTATGCCACTCCACTCGACCGGAAGAACGTGGCGATGCTGTTGCTGCCAAACGAACGGATTTCGGCCTCAAGCACATCAGGAATAGATTGCAGCTTACCCTGCGCCTTGTGACTGAGAATGGCGGCCTTGACCTTGCTGTCAAGAGCTACCCTGCCCTTACCGTTATCGGTAATGAGGTCAGCCAATACGTCCAAATCAGCGCTTGATGCATGCGACAACAGGTCTTCGAGTGACCGGTTTCGCGGAACAACCAGATCCATGTTTCCCCCGTAGATTTGCTAGTGCCCGACCCACCTGCAGTAATTGCTTTAGGCCATCATGAGATATCCGAATTGTAGCGAGTCGTTCCTACGGTGTCTCTTCGCGGACATCAAAGCTAGAGATGCTGCGCGAGGTCATTCAGAATGCCGATGACCTCAAGGCCGGCTGCGTGCGGTTCGACCTGCCCTCCCTTGAAGAGCGGGGACAGTTAGTAATCGTCCACAATGCTCACCTGTTCACTCATCCGCTAGCGCAGACGATACCCATCATGGAAGTCCCGCTGCGTGATCCCCGCGATCTTCTATTCGGTGTTTTCCTTAGGGGCGCATGCAGGCAACCAGACACTTGCGGTGCCTGCTACCACACAAGACATGGCGGAAACCTCGGCCGGCAGCACAGGCCTTGTTGTCACCCGTGGCGTTGTTCTGCACACAATGACCTATTACCGGTGACGCTGAGCAAGGCGTAGTCTGTCGGGCGATGCCGATGTGCGACAGAATGTCTCTGACACTATAGTTGCTTAGCTTGCTAAAATATCTGTCGTGTAACACAGCGGCGCAACACGGCATGACGAAGAGATTCCCTAGCGCCAATCCGTATGCTCGCCCTTCAATCGATCTCCTTGCGCCCCTTCCCATGACCGACATCCTGAAAAAGACTGCTGATCTGCTCTACAGCATTCGCTATGTCGTACCTGCCTTCGCACTTACGATTTACGTGATTGCCGGCCTCGCGTATTTCTTCGCCTTCAAGTACTGGCCCAGCCTTCCAGAGAACACCCAATCAGCGATCCTGGAAAACCTGTCTTGGGCGATGAACGCCACGTTTTAATCCATTACATCGATGGTGAGCGGAGACGTAAAGTGGCTATCAGTAACTCCTGAAGAGCTATACGCCCGAACCTTCAGTGCCCTCGCTCTCTCAAAGGCACTCCCAGTGGTTTGGCGGCCTCACCTTTATCACAGTCGTCGTTGCCAGCAACCTCCCAATCATCCTCTATCAGGCCACTGATCTAGGGCGCATGCGCGGCGTCGCAGGCATGGTCGTCATGCGGTTAAGCGCCCTCATCTATTCATCATTGTCGAACCCTGACGGCGTGGCCAATGCCCCACCCTTTCGAAACTTGAGGGGGCACGAGCTAGCCCTACACTCGAAAAGTTCGAACAGATCAGTCAGCGCCTAGACTTGAGCCCATTGTCGCTGCTAACTCTGACCCTCAGTGTAGATTCAGGCATGTCTGTAAGTGACTTGATCAAGACGCTCAGAACGGAGATGGAAGAGCTCGAGCGGGACGGTGAAATCATAGGCTTGGAGTATGAAATGCGCGGGATAATTACACCTGCAACATCATCCGCCGCACGCAGGCTTCCGACGGGTGCTCAAGCAACTCAGTCAGAATTTCAATTTCTAAAATGAAAAACGGTCGACGTTAATTCAGCTCGACGTAGATTAAAAAAGATTTCCAGATTCGCTGACGAAGCGCACTTCAGCGAGTGCATCGAGTAAACTCACGGGGCAAGAAACCGTAAACTCGCTCAGAAGCCCCTGCTCGCAGGGGCTTTCGATGGCCAACCTTGTCTTACTTAGCTACCCAGCCTTCAACCTCATCGGCACCGTACTGGGCTTTCCACTCCTTCAGCAGCTTGTGATTGCCGCCCTTAGTCTCGATGATTTCCCCGTTGTGTGGGTTTTTGTACTGCTTCACCTGACGAGCACGACGCGGCGCCTTTTCCACAACCGCAGGAGCGGCGGCGCGGCGACCCGACTGCGGATCGAGCAGGTTGATAATGTCACGGAGGCTGAAGCCGTACTTATTCAGCAGATCACGCAGTTTTGTCTCAAACTCGATTTCTTTCTGAAGCTCACTGCTGCCCTTCATAGCTTCCAGCTCAGCCAACTGGGCAGCCAATTTTTGTTCAAGCTGTCTAAACTCTGCAAGACGCGACATGTGCATACTCCGTAATGTGTAGATGATCTTAAGATAATCCTAACGCAGTTTAAGTTCAAAACCAAATGAAAATCAGGGCCACCAGTCCTCGACTTGCTTACTGCTGCTCCAGTAGCCGTATTCTGAGTTCGGCAAGTCCACGGACAGGTCAATAACTTTCGGGATATCTACTTTTAATGGATCAAGGAGCTCGACTTGTTGTGTAGCCCAGCTAACCCACATTGCCAACGCCATTTGAGTTGCCTCGGCCGGAGGCGAACCTTGAACCGTCGCCTGGATGAACGCTCGCAGTCGCTGAGCGCGCTCCCAGCTTTCTAGATTTTTCATCAAATTCTGGCGCAGCTTGTCCAAGCGACGCTGCTGGTCAATTCCCTCTTTGCGCACTCGCTCCTCCTCTGCCCGTCGGCGGCAACTAGCTTCATCGGATGATCGCTGGGCTTTCACAGATAGGGCGATACGAGCAAAACCTGTGAGGATCTGACCGAGCTTCGACTCAAGCCTTCCTGTCTTGCTGTCAGTCCAAGTTTTTTGAATGAGAACCTCGGATCGTGCATCGACGATGAGGGAAAATACGCCCGTGGGCTCCCACCCAAAGCGAGCCGCTCTCATCGCGGTAACGTCAGGCCTCCATTGCTGCCCAGGCTTGAAAGGTTTCGGAGGGGGCGGTGGAATATCGAAGCGTCTTATCCGTTCCTGGATCGTGATCAGTAGCTCCTCCCCGTCGACTTGCACGAAGCTGCCGTTACTACCAATACCCCAGGTGTACCCCGACGACTCACTAGCTTTGATCAAGCTGTCGTAGAGAAGCGCGCAGCGATCCACCTCATTCCGGGAGATGTGCGAGTTCAATACCTTTGTTTTGTCGAACACCAGTGCATTGTTGAGCTCTTTGGCCTTCCTCGCTGCACTTAGCCATTTTTTTACCAACGGATGGGGGTCAGATAACTCCGTTGGCACGACCAAGATTTTAGGGTCTTTGATTACATTTTCTGGCCTCAGCCTCGCAGCCTTCTGGACATTCAGAACGTGAAACGTGACAGGCGTGGTAGAGGCTGGAGGCTTTGGACGACGCGGGCGCTTTGAGACCAGCTTGGCCCAGTGACCCCGGGTAGGCAGCGTAATACCCGCTTTGCGGCAGGCCTTCGACAAGCCCACATCCGAGACACCTATTTCCTTTGCGATGATGAGGACAGGTCGCTCCCACACCATTTCAAATAGCTGTTGAGGTGTGAAGGTCTTTTCGACGTACATTACTCACCCTTTGTGGCATCCGAAGCGTTGTACCAATCAGCGCATGGGGAAAGGTCTACCCGACAGCGATTGTAGTCCGGGCTGCCGTCGTCCCACCAAACGGGCCCTCGCTCGCCCAGACGCACTTTGGCAGCATTCACTCACGCACGCGCAGATTTGAGCATGCTCGAATCGTCAGCGCGCTTGGCCCTTTTGACATCTCGTCGAGCATCCATCAGGTCATGTACATGGCGTTGCCGCTCCTGCTCAGTCAGTAAAGGGTTCGTGCAGCGCCAGCGCTGACCTTTGACAACAAAATAGCGTCCGTCTGGTGTCGTTGGATGCATAGCGCAGATCTCGGGGGCGATACATGAAGGACACCTGAGACGAGTCAAAGGCTGCATTCCAGAAGAAGACGATCGCCACATTGCCCGAACCGTCCTCGTGGAGGCAGCGCAACCTGCCGGCTGAACGCACGAGATGGAGTAAGTCAGCCTTCACTAGCGCCACGGAGCACATTTGTACACCAACCGCTTCCGGTCACTGCATCCACGAACCACCCCTACCCTGCGTGTTTTCCGGGGCACCTTTGCCGCGGGTTATTATCGATGGCTGATCACTGATAGGCCCAGGCAGCGAATGACTGAATTTAGCCGGCACGACATACCACTAGGCGCGTTAACGGCCCGGGACGTTAGCCAGGTGTTGCGAGAGGTGGTGCTTGGGCGTCGGACAATGGTCAAGGTAGGCAGCCAGTTCATTGAGCGGCTTTACGCCAGCCATTTTCAGGTCGATATAGAGAGCTGGCTGATTACGATTTACAACGACGGAGATGAGCCGTACCACTGCGCGAGCAGTGAGTCCTGATGGGCAGCGCTGGGATTTCGATCCAGGTACTCGGGTAGATCCTGTTGCTCTTTTATCCACGTGGGAACATCAGACCCTGAAGCGGATGTTCAACGCGTTGTAGAGCGATGAAGGCGTGCCGTAGCAAGCCCGGCTGTCGGGATTCGAGCCATCGTTGCATGCCAAAAAATCACCTTTCGGGCCCCTCCTATCAACCTGGCGCGCTCCGCTTGTTGTCCCTCATTTAGTGATCGTTGGAAGGCGACTTGAGACCGCTAAGGCGGCTGCCGTTCGTACCCGCACCACTCGGCTAAGCTGAATAGTATCGGCGATGGAAGATGGAAAATTGCTCGCCGGGCCCCAGCCGGCCACTTCTAAAGGACTGATATTATTTCGAGGGTGCAAAGGATATGCGCAAGAAAGGTCAATCATGGTTTCTGCCGCTGTTAGTTCTCCTCATGACGATCTGGGCCATTGGCAAGAAGGATACGCCTAAAATTGAGCCACCAATCAGCCAGGTACCGGTTAGCACTTTGGCCGCAACCTCATCACCAGAACCACAACCTACACAAGCCTCTGCACCCGAGCATTTCGTCAACGCGGACAAGCTGAATCTGCGCGCTCAACCGGGAGGGAAAGTGATCTCCAGCCTCAAGCGCGGGGAAAAAGTTCAGGTCTATGAGCAGAGACAGGAATGGGCGCGCATCAGCCTCGACGGCCAGCCGCAACGGTGGATTTCCTACAAAAACCTCTGCAGCGGCTCGAACTGCTTTGTCACACCGCAGCCCAAAAGGGAGCGCCCTGATCCGCAGCCAGTACGAAACTCAACACATGAATATGGATCATCGTGCCCCTGCTCCTCTGGTCGGGTCTGCATAGGCCCACGAGGCGGCCGCTACTGCATCACATCTGGGGGGAACAAACGCTATGGCGTTTAACCATCTCTAATGATTGGGTTTGCCTGGGCCGCCAAGAGCGCGAAGCTGATAGTCAGTAACGGCCTGAAACTGATGTTCAGCCAGCAGCCGTAAACGCTCGAGCGCCGCCCCGGTGATGCCTTCGATTTGTGCCTGGTGATAACGTTTCATAGCCTCTACAGCATCCGAGTACATTGGATGATCAGGAGGCAGAACGCTGTTGGGATCCTTCGCCATCATGATAGTCCTCTGGGTCAATGGGATTAGCTGAACCATAGCCTCAAATAGGTTAGCTCCTGCTGTACTGTTCTCGGACGCCTATGTCGGCAGATTTGTTTTAGCGCGGCCTTGCAATCAGGATTGCTATGTTTAGCGGTCTGATGACGGCATATTTCGGATTAGTGCACTGGCTCGCCGAGAGCACCGGCTTTGTGCAGTTGGTAGTCGATCACGGTCTGGTAAAGGTGATCCGCCTGAACGCGAAGGCGCTCGAGATCAGCTTCGGGTCGGCCCTGTGCTATTGCCTCGTTGTAGGCTCTGATGGCCTCTAGCGCTTGCTTCAGAAGAGGCTCACCTGCTTCCGCCATTCCCAGCAGTGTTCGCTTCATTTGGTTGCCTCTGAGTCGTTAAACATTCGATGTCGCGTTCTATAGTATGGCTCTTAGCCCCCTCCGGGGATTGGCGGTGTGACGCAGCCGCATGACCAGGTTCCATCGACCTGGAAAATTGCTAATCCCAGGCATGGAAGGCCCTAAGGCAGTACAAATATTGGCACTGCCGAGGTCACCGGGGAAACCGTTCAACGCATCGTATGAACTTTGGCGTGCTCGCAAGGCCTTCCCTGCATAGCGGAGGAGCCTTGATGATCCAAGCACGAGAAATGCACGCCACTGTCATCTGCCTACAGGAGAGCAAGATTCTCCTTGTACGAAAAGAGGCACCTGAGTGGTCGTTACCAGGCGGGAAGATTGATCCAGGGGAAACCCAGCTCGGGGCTGCGAGCCGCGAATTGCAAGAAGAGACATGCCTGCAACTGACCGGCGCTCAGTTTCTGGGTCACCATATCCTTACCAACGAAGAGCACTTGCTCTATCGAATGACTGTGAGCCATACAGCGGCGCCCAGGCCTTCGCATGAGATCGTCGAGTGTCGCTGGTTCGAAGTTGATGATCTGACGCGCCTATCCCTCAAACCGACCAATCTAGAGCTACTCAGACGCGAAGGCTTCGTGGTCGAACGCGACCAGAATTGATTTTTTTTGATCTCAAGCTCTCCACAAAAAAGAGCAAGCGCAAGGGAAGCGGCCTGCCCGCCGCTCGATCAATACTAAAAAATGGAACAGAGAATGGTCACATTCGATCTGCAACGGATGTTGATAGGCGACTTTCCGATGACCTTCCTTCTGGAGGTTGCCTTACGGGTTTCTGCTGCCTTCCTGGCTGTGTTCTTCTTCTTGAAGTTCAGTGGTCGACGCGGAATCAGACAGCTGTCCCGATTCGAGCTCGTAGTGATCCTCACCTTGGGCTCAGCCGCAGGCGATGTGACTTTCTACGAAGATGTCCCCCTCCTCCCGGTTGCATTGGTTTTCCTCACGCTTTTGCTTCTCTATCGCGGAACCGTCTACATGATGAGGCGCAGCAGAACATGCGAGGCTTGGATCGATGGATTGCCCATCACGGTCGTAAAGGACGGCATGTACGAGATCCATTCGCTTCGGAATTTGAACATCTCGTCCAATGAGCTTTTCATGGAACTGCGCCAACAAGGTGTGGAGCATCTCGGCCAGGTTCGACTCGGCCTACTGGAAACCGATGGCGATCTCAGTCTTTATTTCTATGGGCCTGAAGACACCCGGCCAGGGATGTCGGTGCTGCCAGTCGAACATCGTCCAGAGTACTTGGCACCGCCACATGCTGGCCTACACTGTTGCGTCAACTGCGGATTCGCAACATTCCATGAATCACAGGACTCCGTCGTGTGTGAGCGCTGCGGACATAACATATGGTCACCTGCGTTGGATACCTTACGCAACCGCTAGACCACCTCCACTTAAATGCAGGCAGGTTGGACACCAAGGCGTGCCTCCAGCCTACCAATGCTTGTCAGCTTGGACAGAGTGAGCGTACATCAATGCTTCGTCCGCGAGCTCCAGCATATCGGCCAAGGTTCCTGAGTCCACGGCATGCATATCACGTAATGCATATGCTTGGTGCAGAAGCTCCCTGTGATGTTTCTTGGGTGCGAGGAAAGGTTGACCGAAATTGAGCAAGGATTGCCGAGCATCCCACAAAGCCTGGTTTCGGCTTACACAGCTTGGGTTCACGTAAGCGGTAGGCACAAGCCCTCCCCCGATACTATTCACGTCCTTTTCACATGCGGTGTGGGAACGTTAGTTATCCCTACGTGTGATAGAAGCTCCCTCGCCCGTCTAGCAGCGGGCTTTCTTTTGCCCGCAATTCTTCCTACCTGGATGGCTTTCATTTCTACAACGGGCATCCGGACGTGCAGATGGAAGCGCACCACTACTGCTCCATCCTGAATGAGGATGTCATTCAGTGCGTAATGATCGATGGAAACACGAAGGGCGCAAAGATTATGGGGGTCGAGTACATCATTGACGAGAAGCTCTTTGCCGGATTGCCACCCAAGGAGAAGGCAATGTGGCACAGCCATGGTTACGAGGTCTCCTCTGGGCAGCTGATCGCTCTAGGCATTCCTTCACCTGCTGAGCATGCTCTGATGGAGCGCCTGGCGCATACCTATGGGAAGACATGGCACACCTGGCACACCGATCAGGACAAAGCGCTGCCAGTGGGTGTGCCGCAATTGATGATGGGCTTTACCGCAGACGGGCAGGCTGACCCGGCGATGGTCGAACAGCGAAATCGGCGCTTGGGTGTGGAAGCTGCAAAAACCAAAGCTGAGCGGGCTGACATTCGGATTCCTGATGCTGATCCCCAGGCGGATGGCTGGCAGCACGGTGATGTCATTCAAATTGCAGATCCAACCGGCGCGCATCTCCACCGCCCCGCTACATCGACTCCAGCGAATACCAACAGCCGTTCCAGCCAATAGCCGGCTGCAACAGCTGTATTGGATAGGGTCTTGGGCGTGTCCCCTTCGGGGAGCGGCTGTCGTGTACCGCACCCTGGCGATGCCAGGGTCACGGCCCTACCGGGCTTCCATCCTCACGCCTTCGCCCCTCCGTGGGCTGCGCGCTCCGCTTGCTAGTTGCCGTCACCCAAACGTCCGGCCTAGTGTCCTTGTCTCAAAGTGAACGTTCAGCACACCGCGCGACTCCATAATCTCACCATCGAGCCAGGCGCTTTCCAAACCGAGCTGCTTGATGGCTGCGGCCTGCTTCGGCAGCTTGTCAGTCCAGTCATGTCCATTTCGAGTGAACAGGCGCACTTCGTCACCCTCGACTCGGCAGAGCATGCGATAACCATCGAACTTGATTTCGAAACGCCACTCACTGCCCTGCGGACTCGACTCGACGAGCGTGGCCAACTGCGGTGCTAGCTTATCTGGGAGGTCTGCCGGTACTGCATGAGCCGTTCGGAGCGGCTCGGCTTTATCTGGTGACTCACTCGGAGCTGAGGATTTAGGCTTGCCTCGTTTCTTGGGAATGACGGTTCGGTCGCTGAGCACGCTGTTCGGCTGCTCCGACACGACATCGTAATCAGCGAGCGGTTTGGCCGACTCATCCTGGTGTTTGATGAGAAACCACTGCTCCTGCTTGCCTTCGATATTGGTTCGAACCAGATTCCACAGGCCTGACAGCTTCTCGCCCTGCAGTTCGAACTTGAGTCGGCCTTTGCGGTAGGCCTCGTCCGGATCACCTTGAGGGATCCAGATACCGCGATCCCAGACGATCACCTCGCCGGCACCGTAATGCCCTTTGGGAATCGTTCCTTCAAAGGTGGCGTAGTCGAGCGGATGGTCTTCGACACGCACCGACAGCCGCTTCACCTTTGGATCGAAGCAGGGGCCTTTCGGTATGGCCCAGCTCTTGAGCGTGCCATTGAGCTCAAGTCGAAAATCGTAGTGGAGCCTGGTGGCGTCGTGCTTTTGCACGCAAAACTGCAAAGCCTGGGGCTCGGTGCGCTTGCTTCGCTTCGCGGCCTTGGCCGCCCCTGAAGGCTCAGGAGTAGCGGCGAAGTCCCGCATCTGGTTGTACTTTTCAAGGCCTGGAGCTGTTTCCTGTACCTCTACGACTTGGCTCGCTTGGCCGGTAAGCTGTTGTACCAACGCTTCAAGCGAAATTCCACGCTGCTTTGCTTCAGCGTCCAAAATCTGCGAAACCATAGTGTCTCTAAGTGCCGGCAAGGATTCACCGGCCTCCAAGGCATACTCCTCCGTAAGCGCTTGTACCTGCTCTACCGATTCCGGATGGTCAACGCTAAAGGCAAGGAAAGCCAGGGTGGTGTCATCCATGGAACAGTCCTCAGGGTAGCGATGCACAGCCCGTCAGTGGCCTATGTGTAGGAGCGATCACAAGGTCGAATCTAGTAATTGGTTTCATATTTGATTCGCCAACCACTGCGAGGGTTCAACCAGTGACGAAACTACGCCTGCGACCGGACGGATTTGCGTGAGCTCAACCAAACACGTTTACGCATCCTGCAGAAAGCTGCTGCCTTTCTCTTGCAGCAGTTCAATCAATGCGGCAGCGGCAGGGGGTAGATATCCTTCTGCCCTAACCGATATCGCAACTGTACGGCTCATGGTTGTTTCGCTCAGTGGAACCTCCCTGAGTCGGGACATTCCTTGACCAAACTCGAGAGTCTCCCGAGCAAGAAAACTCAGGAGTCGGGTACGAGCGATCAGTCGGGGCAACAGTGAAATCGAATTAGTTTCGATTTGGACACTTGGCGGTGGAAGCTGCCGTGATATGAAAGCGTTGTCTATCCAGCGTCTAGCAGTAACGGTTGGCCCCGGCAGCACCCACTGGTAACTACACAGCTCCTGCTGATCAAACGGCGTCGAAAAAATTGGATGGTCAGCGCTGGCGACGACCACAGCTTCATCCTGGAGCACTGGGTAGATCTTGAATTCCGGATCGTTAGTGACAAGGGGACAGATGATTGCATCCAGACGTCCAGCCCTGAGGGACTCCCTTAAGACATCATCTTGGCCAATGGATAGCTTGAGGGTCAGCTTCGGCGCCCTATCCAACAGCTCTTCCGCCAGCTGTGGCAGCAAATACTCGGCCATGCTCGCCGCACATCCCAGTCGGATGTTGCCTACCAGGCCATTGGCATAATCCCGGACTTCTCGTTCGGTTTCAGCAATGTTGATTCGCAGCTGCTTCCCCCTAGCAAGCAAAAGCTCACCCACATCGGTCAGCTTGATCCTTCTGCCGTCTCGCTGAAAAAGCCGGGCGCCCAGGGACTCCTCCAAGCGTTGAATGCTTTTACTCAACGCCGGCTGTGAACGGTTGAGCTTCTCAGCAGCTCGTCCGAGATGCCCCGTTTCGGCAATGGTCTCGAAATACGCAAGGTCACGAAAGTCCATGATTCATGAATTTCAGTTATAGGTTTATCGAAAGTAGAAAATAGACTTGATCAGTTCAGGCGTCGATAATTTTTGCTCCCACCTGCGGAAGGTCGCTACGTGGAGCCATTGCCTGGAGATACATCTCGTTGCAAGCCTCAGAATTCGCCATTGCCCTGCGCCCCCAGATCCTCAAGTGGATCGCACTAACAGGCATCGCCGGCGCGGTGGGGCAAGGACTTCACGCGTTAGCAGTGCCAGCCGGATTGTTTTTAGGGCCTATGCTCGTCGCCATCACGTTTGGAGTGTGCGGGGCCCAGATGCGCCTGCATCGGCACATTTTCCGCTTCGGCCAAGGCTGCGTTGGTCTATTGGTAGCTCATTCCGTGACCTGGTCAGTTCTGATCTCGTTGGCCCACTCATGGCACATCATGCTTTTAGCCACGCTGGTGACAGTAGTCTTAAGCGCAGTGGTAGGGCTCGGAACAGTTCGGTACGGTGGCATTCCAGGTAGCACTGCGGCATGGGGAACAGCTCCAGGCGCAGCTTCTGCAATGGTTTCCATGGCCGAAGAATACGGTGCCGATTCACGAGTCGTGGCGACCATGCAGTACGTCAGGGTCGTCTGTGTCGTAATGATTGGCTCGCTGGTGAGTCATCTGCTCGGGGCGGCAGCTATTCCTGGGGAAATAGCGCCATCGGATGGCCCGCTATATGGCACTGACCTCTCCAACGTTTCGCTAAGCCTGGCCGTAATTCTGGTTGGCGTTTCGGCAGGTACGAAAATGCCTGCGGGGGCCCTGCTGATGCCGCTCCTGATCGGAGGCGTATTGCAACTGATGGGAGTGCTAGACATCACGATGCCAGCTTGGCTGCTCGCAATCGCCTATGGCGCCATTGGCTGCTACATCGGGCTTCGCTTCGACCGCGTTACCGTGCGGTACGTCTTTAAGCACCTGCCAGCGATGATTTTGGGTGCAGTCATACTGATTATGCTCTGCGCGTGCTGTGCCTGGCTTTTGGCCTATGCGACAGGCACTGATTTCCTTTCGATGTACTTGGCGACTAGCCCAGGTGGGCTGGATGCCATGGCCATTATCGCGGTAGAGACACATGCCGATGTCGGCATGGTGCTAGCGATGCAGACGCTTCGGCTCTTCGGTGTGATTCTGACCGGGGCTTTCTTCGCCAGGCAGATAATCCGCCTGACGCAGAATTGACCCTATCCAACTTACTTGCTCTCGTTTAATTCCAGTGCAATAAGCAGCTCGCGATTATTGCCACCAAGCAAACTGGTGGCTTGAGCCGCTCGCCTTAGCAAAAGCAGTCGGGCCGCTTGCAACTGATCCTTGTTGAAGCGCTCGGATGGGCCTGACAGCGTTAGAGCGCCTTTAAACTCATTGGCAACACCGAATACAGGAGCCGAGATCGACGATGTATCTGGGTCGCGCTCCCCAAATGACGTAGCCCAGAACCGCTCTCGCACCTCAGCCAAAGCGCGATCAGCTGGCGGGCCAAATGCCCGGAGGACTTTTCCGGAAGCCCCAGCATGTAGCGGGAATCGATCACCCTCATGAATGCTGAAGCGCACTGCGCGTTTGGGTTCAACCCGGAACAACACGACTCGGGTATCGTTTTCAATCACATAGAAAGAAGAGGTTTCCCCGCTTTCTTCAGTTAGGGCTTCCAACACTGGGTAGATCGTATCACGCAGTCGGAACGAGGCTTGGTAAATCTGAGCCAAACGCAGAGGCTCGTGACCTACGCCGTACTGCCCATCCGCGAAACGCCTGATGAAACCCGCTCGCTCCAACGAGCTCATTAAGCGAAGGATGGTGCTCTTGTACAAGCCTGTACGACGAGCAATTTCGGCCAATGGAAGACTGGTGCGATCAGGTTCGAATGCACTCAGGATGGCAAAAGCCCTATCGACTGCAGCCACCCCTCCGTCCGCATTACTCTTCGTATCGTTGACTACCACGGTGTCATTTTTTGGCGACATCAGACTTCTGCTCGGCGTCATCATGAATAAGCGGCCCCTTTGAAGGGGCCGTAGAGATGGGTATTACCTTACCTGTCAGTCAGGCTAGCAGCTAGTCCATTCGCCAGAACGCCGTTCTTAGGCGTCGCGCATGAACAATTTAAGAGACAGAGCCATAAGTGCGGCGAAGAAGAGGATGCACCCCATAACCATCAGACCTGCCGTGAACGACTGGGTGTAGTCCTTGAGGAAGCCCATCAGGTATGGCCCAACAAACCCACCGAATGCTCCGATGGAGTTAATAAGGGCAATGCCGCCCGCTGCCGCCTGGCCGCTGAGGAATTTAGCTGGCAAGGTGTAGAAAATGGTCTTCGCCGAGATGGTGCCCACCAACGCCAGTGTGATGCCGGCCAACGCTGGAATCAGTGCATTCATGTTCACCGCAAGGATCAATGCTAGGCCAGCAAGCACAAGTGCAGCGATCAAGTTGAGAATCCCTCGGCCAGTGCGGTCAACGTGCTTGGCCCAGAAAAGCAAACCGATGGTCGAGAAGAAGTAAGGCACCGCCGCGACCCACCCGATCAGGCTTATCTCGACACCCTGCGCCTTGAGCATTTGAGGCAGCCAGATTCCAATACCATAGGTGCCGATGGTGAAGCTGAAGGTGATGGAGCTCAGAATCCATACGCGAGGATCCTTGAGGGCTTGAGCAAAACCATGGCTTTTGTCTGACTTGGCTTTCTCTTTGTCCAGCATTCCAGTCAGAGCATCCTTTTCCTCCCGAGAGAGCCACTTCGCTTCACTAGGACGATTTGCAAGCACCTTCAAGGTGATCAAGCCGAGCACACACGCAGGCAGGCCCTCAATGATGAACATCCACTGCCAACCTGCAAGTCCCAGGGTGCCATGCATTTGCAGCAACCAGATCGACAACGGCCCACCTACAAGGAAGGAAATTGGTGTCGCAACGGTAAACCATGCCAGTACCCGGGTTCGATACTGCGCAGGGAACCAGAGCGTCAGGAAAAAAATCACGCCCGGGAAGAACCCAGCTTCAGCCACACCTAGCAGGAAGCGAACGATGTAGAAGCTGTAAGGGCCAACAACGAATGCTGTTGCAGCTGCTGCCAGGCCCCAAGTGATCATGATCCGCGCCATCCAGAGGCGCGCACCATAGCGATACATGGCCAGGTTGCTTGGTACTTCGCACAGGCAGTAGCCGACAAACATGATGCCAGCACCAAGGCCAAACTGGGCAGCCGTGAGTCCTAGTTGATCAGTCATCTGCAACGCGGCGTAGCCTACGCTGGTGCGATCCAGATAATTGAAGAAGTAGGCCAGAGCAAGCAATGGAATCAGGCGCCACGCGGCCTTTTTCATCGCTTGCTGTTGCAATGGGGTAATGACATCAAACTGTGGCATGGACAATGAAGTATCCGGGGTCGTGACGTTAGCCATGACTGTATCCTCGGTTTTGTTGTTATGAATACCGTGGCTGGATGGGCCAACGGTGAATGCAGGCATCCGATACGTCCCGCATCAGTGGTTCTGCTGATTTCGCTCGAAAGTCGTTTCGAGCTCGACGCTTGAAAAACCGCCGAGAGCGAGCCCCCAGAGGGACTCGCCACAGTTTTGATCAGGCGGATTTGACCGTGCCACTGGCCTCTAGCTGGGTTATCTCGTCGTTACCGTAGCCCAGCTCAGCCAACAGCTCTTTCGAGTGACTACCAAGTTCGGGGACATTCAGTCGTGCACCAAAACGCTGGCCGTCCATCTCGAATGGCAGCATTGGCACCTTGACCTGCTCACCACCGGGAAGAGTCAATTCGGCCATGCCACCAGATTGATTGAGATGCTCGTCTTCAAACATGTCTTCAGGGCGCTGGATAGGAGAGAACGGCAGACCGGCTTTCTCACAGAGATCCATCACCGTCTGCTTATTCATTCCAGACAAGCGCTCCCGCACCAACGGAATGATTCGGTCACGAGCCTGAACACGCTGGTTGTTTCGGCTCAGTTCAGCGTCCCCACCAAGCTCCGGGAAGTCGAACGCCTGGCAGAACGATACCCACTGAGAGTCACTGACGACGCCCATGAAAACCTGCTCACCTTCCTCAGCGGTCTCAAAGACGTCGTAGATCGCCCATGCCGAGATTCGACTTGGCATAGGCGCCGCCGCTTTGCCGGTCACAACCTTCTGCATCATGTGCTGCGCGACCAGGAAGGCCGAGTTTTCAAACAAACCGGTCTGCACGAATTGGCCACGCCCAGTCTCTTTACGCTGCAGCAGAGCAGCCAAAATCGACACTGTGCTGAACATGCCGCCCATCACGTCATTGACGGAGGCCCCGGCGCGCAGAGGTCGGCCAACAGGCCCCGTCATGTAAGCCAGGCCGGTCATCATCTGGACAACTTCATCCAACGCCGTGCGCTTTTCATAGGGGCCTGGTAGAAAGCCCTTCATCGAGCTGTAAATGATGTCGGGCTTGATTGCCTTTACTTGCTCGTAGCCCAGGCCCAGCTTCTTCATTGCGCCTGGCCGGAAGTTCTCAGTCACAACATCAGCCGTAGCAAGCAATTTTTTCACTGCTGCCATGCCGCTTTCAGACTTGATGTCTACTGCAAAGCTCTTTTTGTTGCGGTTGTAGGTCATCCAGTAACCAGCACCAGAGCCCATGAGGCGGCGAGTGTTATCCCCTTCCGGCACAGGCTCCACTTTGATGACTTCAGCACCAAGGTCAGCGAGAAGAAGACCAGAGGTCGGGCCCATCACCATATGGACGAACTCGACTACGCGGATGCCTTCCAGGGGCAGAGACTGCTCTTCTTGCCGGCTCATACGGCCTCCTTCGCATAGATGAAATTCTTGCCAACCCCGGCATCAGGGATGAAGCCGTAAACAGGCTCTCCCGGGAGCCCACGGCGAAGCACTTCACGCGCTGCAACAAGGCGATCAATGTCTACGCCAGTTCTCAGGCCCATAGATTCGAGGAGATACACCAAGTCTTCGGTGACGATGTTGCCCGAGGCACCCGGCGCGTATGGACAGCCTCCCAAACCGCCTTGGGAACCATCGAACGTCTTCACTCCTGCTTCCAGTGCAGCGACGACGTTGGCTAGACCCTGGCCGCGAGTGTTGTGGAAGTGGGCACTGCCTGCGAGTGCGCCGAGCTCTTGGAACAGGCGAGTGAACAGTCGACGCACTTGAACGGGGTTGGCGTAGCCGACCGTGTCTGAAAGGCCGACCTCGTCTACCCCCAACTCCGCCATTTTCAAGGCAATCGCCATGGTCTCGTCGTCAGTTACAACACCTTGGAGTGTGCATCCGAAGGCTGTCGAAACGCCGGCTTCGATCAGGACACTCGGGAAGCGCTCATTACGCAAGGCAACCACCGCCTGAACCTCATCGAAGACTTGAGCGTGTGTCTTGCGGATGTTTGAGATCGAGTGCTGCTCGCTTACGGAAATGGGCAATGTGATCTTGTGCACACCAGCGTTGAAAGCGGCTTCGGCCCCCTTGAGATTCGGCACCAGAGCAGTGACGAAAAGATCTGGCAGAGTCAGTGCGTGGGCTACTACCTGGGCAGTGTCTGCCATCTGCGGCAGCAGCTTTGGCGATACAAACGATCCGACCTCGATTTCTCTCAAGCCGGCGCTCGCCAGAGCCGAAATCCACTCCAGCTTCAACTCGGTGGGCATGGTGGCCTTGACGCTCTGCAAGCCATCTCTGGGCCCGACTTCGCTGACGAGGATGTCGATATCTGTCGCTTCTTTCACGGAGGTTCTCCTGTAACTGGGGAGAGCCTGCCCGAACATTCATGCAGTGCGGCTGCTAGGCGGAGCGCTGTTTTTTAATGATTGTTCTGTCAGGCAGAATTGCGTTCTGTTCTAGTATCTACCCGCAGTTTCGTACCTGTCAACGAGACTGTCGATGAACGGCCAGACATTTCGGCTACTGCCAATTGGGGTGGAGTGACGAGTATCTGAAGAGACTTGACAGGGCAGGAAATAGCTTGGAAAGTGTTCTATCAAGAGCAATGACGTTCTGTCAGATAGAACTAAAGCTCGAAACAACAAGATATCCCAGGCAACGTACACTGATGAGATTGGCCCAGACTCTGCCGTTTGAGCCTCAGCGTCGTATGTCTGTTTTCACATGGAGATTTGCCGTGAGCCTGTATGCCCCTCCCGAGGAACGCCCAACCGAAGTCTTCAGCAGACTGCCGAAAGAGTTTTGGCGTGATGGGGATTCCGACTGGGTCAGAGCCAACAAACCAGGCCAGCAAGTTGCCAGCTTCCTCGAAGGGCCCTCTTTCGACCAGGCCGGCAATCTCTATGTTACGGATATCCCATATGGCCGAATCTTTCGCATTTCCCCTCAGGGAGACTGGGATCTGGTTGTTGAATACGACGGCTGGCCTAACGGCTTGAAAATCCATCGTGACGGGCGAATTTTCATTGCCGACTACAAGAGTGGGATCCTCGTTCTCGACCCGATCAGCAAACGCATCGAGCCGTTCCTGACGCATCGCCGAAGTGAAGGCTTCAAGGGTGTAAATGATCTGTTCTTTGACCGACAGGGGCGCCTCTTCTTCACCGATCAAGGTCAGACAGGCATGCATGATCCAACGGGTCGAGTTTTCCGCTACGACCTGGAGCAACAACGCCTGGATTGTTTGCTGGATAACGGCCCTAGCCCTAATGGCCTGGTGATGGATCTTCAGGAGAAAGCGCTGCTGGTAGCGATGACTCGCGGAAACGCAGTATGGCGACTCCCGCTTCAACCCGATGGCACAACTTCCAAGGTTGGAGTCTTCACTGCCATGGCCGGGGGCGTGAGTGGCGCAGACGGTATGGCTCTGGATGAGTCAGGAAACCTGTATGTATGCGATGCAGGCAATGCATGCGTGTGGGCATTCGATTCCCACGCTGTGCCGCTCTATCGATTCAAGTCATGCACCGAAGGCCGCACGCTCACCAACCTCGCCTTTGGCGGTGAGGGCAATCGTGGCCTCTACATCACCGACTCGTCGACCGGCCACATCTTGAGAGCTGACCCCGGTCACTCTGGGAAGCAAATGTTCTCGCACGCCCCAGCCTAACGACTACTTGCTACAGCCCTGTGCAAATGGCGCACGGGTCTTGCTCGGCCCTAAAAAAGCCTGGCGATCCCTAAGACTCATACAAAACAGATAATAAGAGGGCAAAATGCTCACACTTTTGAGCTACACAATGATCGTCTGCTTCATGTATCTCGTCATGAGCAAACGACTGTCACCACTGGTTGCCCTCATCCTGGTGCCGGTTGCATTCGCCAGCCTGGGAGGTTTTGCAACCCAGCTTGGCCCCATGATGTTCGATGGCGTGAAGATGCTGGCCCCAACAGGGATCATGCTGACCTTCGCGATCCTCTACTTCTGCATGATGACCGATTCAGGCTTGTTCAATCCGCTGATCAAGCTGATCTTGAAATGCGTGAAAGGCGACCCGCTGAAGATCGTCATCGGCACTGCAGTGCTCGGAATCTGCGTAGGCCTGGATGGCGATGGCGCCACGACTTACATCATCACTACTGCAGCGCTTCTTCCATTATACCGACGCACAGGGATGAGCCTGCAGGTTCTGGCCACCGTTCTATTGCTGACCAACGGGGTAATGAACATCCTCCCTTGGGCAGGGCCCTTCTCGCGTGCGGCAAGCGCCATGCACGTAGACATTACCGAACTGTTCATCGAGATGCTGCCACTTATGATCGCTGGAGCGGGCTGGGTGATTTTCGCGGCCTTCTATCTCGGTGGCCGGGAACGCCGTCGCCTAGGTGTCGTGCAACTCGATCACGATGAGGTCATGAGCCACTTCACCGAGTTCAAACTGACCGATTGGCGCTTTCTCTTCAACGCTGTACTCACCATCACGCTGATCACCATGATGATGCTCAGCCTCATGCCCCTTCCGATCCTCTTCATGCTCGCCTTCGGCCTGGGCGTCTTGGTGAACTTCCCGAGTGTCAAAGACCAAAAGGAAGTCATCGGTAAATACGCCGACAACGTAATGGCGGTAACCCTACTGATCTTCGCCGCTGGCATCTTTGTCGGGATCATGTCCGGCACAGGAATGATCAAAGCAATCTCGGAAAGCCTGATCCATGTGATCCCTGAATCCGCTGGCCATTTCATGTCGGTCATCACGGCGTTCCTCAGCATGCCTTTCACCTACGTGCTGACCAACGACGCTTTCTACTTCGGGATCCTCCCCATCCTGGCCGAGACCGCAAGCCATTACGGCATTGGCGCTAAAGAAATGGCCATCGCCGGTTTGATCGGACAGCCAGTCCATCTGCTCAGCCCCCTGGTTGCCTCGACCTACCTGCTCTGTGGACTGCTCGACCTTGACTACGGCGACAACCAGCGAGCGTCCATCGGCTGGAGCATCGGTACGTGTCTGGTGATGTTCGTGGCAGCTATCGCGATTGGAACCATCGACGTATTCAACTGAGGGCCTCCCTCAACTGCGCAATGCATAGGTGGGCAAGTTCACCTGTGTTTGAAGTGATCAGCTTCGCCAATGAAGCCAGATTGCGACCCCGGCCTTTCACAAGAAGGTCGGGTGTTCTGACGGTCGTTTGACCTTTTTGGTGAGCTGCTCGGAGCCACGAACGCCGAGCGTAAGTGAACCTTGGTGGCGGGGGGAAACCCCCGGCACCTCAATATTTTTCAAAAGATCCAAGTCTGTATCGATCGAAACGCACACAGCGCAGTAGTTAAACAAGCAACTCCACCCAACAAAAAACAATTTGGCTGTTTTTGCGTACCCATCTGTTGGGCGCGCAGATAACACCTGGAGTATTCATGAAACCACGTAACGCCATCCCAGTCTGCACCTTACTCGGCATTGGTAATCTTGCCTCCCCCGTATTGGCGGAGGGCCTCATAGAAGACGCCAAGGTCTCTCTGCAAACGAAGAACTTCTATTTGAATCGAGACTTTCGAGACGGTGCAGGCCAGAACAAGCGCGATGAATGGGCACAGGGCTTCATTCTCGACGCAAAGTCAGGGTTCACGCCTGGCCCTGTTGGTTTCGGCATAGACGCCATTGGGATGCTTGGTTTGAAGCTAGATTCCAGTCCCGACCGGACAGGCACAGGTCTTCTTCCTGTTCACGATGACGACAGAGCTACAGACGAATACTCCAAGCTTGGGTTGACAGCGAAAGCCCGGTACTCAGAAAGCCTCCTTGAAGTGGGAACGCTGATCCCGGACATGCCTACCGTTAAAGCCAACAACGGGCGCATCTTCCCGCAGACCTTTAGAGGTGGATTGCTGAGCATTGGGGAAATCGAGTCCCTTGATGTCGTGGCGGGTCGCCTCACAAAAGTCACTGACCGCGACCAGACTGCCGCTCAAGACCTAATGCTGAACAACAAAAATCGCCGCTTTCAGGCCGGCATTGCTGCTGATCATTTCGACGTAGCAGGCTTTGACTACACCTTCTCCAAAAACCTCGTCGGCTCCTACCAGTACGGGGCACTTGAGGATGTGTACACCCAGCACTTCTTCGGACTTGTTGGATCTGTTCCCTTGCCTGCAGGCCAGTTGAAGGCAGACCTCCGACTTGCTATCAGCAGAGACAGCGGCAGCTCAGCAGCAGGGAAAATAGACAACAGGTCAGCCAACGGCATGGTGACGTACAGCCTCAAGGGGCACGGCTTTGGCGTCGGTTATCAGCAGATGTCAGGGGACACAGCCTTCCCTTACATTGATGGCACCGACCCCTATTTGATCAATTTCGTCCAGATCAACGACTTTGCCGGCGCCAAGGAGAAATCATGGCAGCTTCGGTATGACTTCAATTTTACTACTGTGGGAATGCCAGGCCTCACCTTCATGTCTCGCTACGTGAAAGGTCATGATGTCGAGCTTGCTGGTAATGTCACTGGCAATGGGTGGGAGCGAAATACCGAACTGCAGTACGTCTTCCAGAGTGGCGCACTGAAGAACCTGGGGATCCGCTGGCGGAACGCAAGCTATCGCTCTGACTTCACCCGCGGTACTGACGAAAACCGCCTCATCATCAGCTACAGCATTCCATTGCTGTAGCTGCGGGGCTGTGAGCAAGCGCATATCACTTACAGTAATCAGTCCAGAGCTGATCGATCCGCGTCTTGAAGCTCTGATTCATCATTTCCCTGCGTAAGCCCCAGACGCCACCGGCAGACTCGACATCGCGCTGACCAGCCGCCTCAGCGATAGCCTTCGTATCTGTCCAGCCAACACATCCTCCTCACGCCAAAGGCCATAGTGCCCATCTGATTTAGGTGAGCATCATTTCTGGCCCATATAACGGATTTTCCATGCCGTCTCTGAAATGATAGGCCTTAAAACAGCGCCGCTCCGAGGTTAAAAGCTCAAGCTGAGCATCAACTGGGTATAGGGATTGGTGTAGTGGCCTACTAACCCGGACACCTTTATAGGCGAAAATGATCGCCACGCAGAGGTGTTCGATGAGCAGACAACGGACATACCTTCCCCCAAATTCAAGCAGTAGGCTGCTAGCCTAGTGCTCGACCAAGACTATAGCCTTACTAAAGCCGCCAGATCACTCGACTTGATTGAATCGACGCTGCGTCGCTGGGCGAATCAACTCCAATCAGAGCGTGGCAGTCCTACGCCAACGAGCAAGGCGCTGACGCCCGAGCAACGGAAGATTCAAGAGTAGGAAGCTCGAATCAACCGGTAGGAACGGGAGCAATTGGTTTTAAACAATCTATGGTCACACCTTTTTTGCAATGCTGATTAACGGGCGACGTGGTTGGCTTGCTTGAATCTATCCGGCGTCTATTAGGTAAGTAACCCGCGCCATGATGAGAGTCGCGCTTGACAATTCTGAAAAAGCTAATAATCAGCTACGATACCACTACGTACTGCTTCGCACGCTCCGTGCTACACGTTCATTACAGAAGGCACACCAAACTCTTTTCGTACCTGTTGTATTAACCAGTCACGAAAAATCAATGCATGATGTTTGTGCATTTTCCGCTCTGGGCAGACGATCCAATAGGAGTCACTGGATCGAACAGGCGCCCCGAACGGCAGATGAAGCCTTCCACTTTCCAGCTCCTTTCTCACATAGTGAATTGGAACGACGGCAAGGCCAAGCCCGCTGATTGCGGCATTAATGAGCATATCACTCTGAGGGAAACGAACCCCTTGGATCAGCCCGCTATGCTCTGTACGGGACGCCCTCAACCACTGCAACCACAGGCTGGGCCTGGTGGAGTTCTGTAGGGTGGGTATTTGCGAAAAATCCAAGAAATTGAGCTTTTGCGTCGGAGCAATCAAATCAGGAGACGCGACAACTACTAACTCCTCTGCGAATAACTCAACAGACCGCGCCGCAGCCCATGCCCCTGCGCCCCTAGTGATAACGATGTCAGTTACACACGTCTGAAAATCGATATCTGCGGAGACCGGCGATATCTCGATGGGCACTCCTGGAGCGATCTTGACGAACTCCTTTAATCGAGGTGCTAGCCAGCGGGAAAGGAAGGTAGGATTGCCAGCGATCTTCAGCGACGAGTCAGCTTTACGCCCTCTGACGATGTCAATCGTGATTTCTTCCAACTGATTGAGCATGACATCCACGTCACGAAGATACTTCTTGCCCGAGTCGGTCAGAATCAAGCGAGACCCCGCACGCTGGAAAAGCTCCACCCCTAGCTGTTTTTCCAGATTTGAGATTTGGCGACTCACCCCGCTCTGTGTGATCTGCAGATCCTCCGCTGCACGGGTAAAACTCAGATGGCGAGCAGCGGCTTCAAAGGCTTGCAACGCTGACAGAGACGGAAGAAAACGACGCATGGCTTGTACCTTACTGTTCACTTATCCACGGTATCCTGAGTGAACGCAAAAAGCACTCTCAGCCAGGAAATTATTCACCAGAATCCCAGGATAATCCTAGAACTGAATAGGTATAGACATCAAGTACAAGAGGCTAAGCAGAGGTGTGAACGAGGCTATGAAATGAAAAAACGAGCTAAAAGATCAGGGCACTCAGTCAAAAGCCAAGATCCCTGCCCGAATTGATCATCCACCCCTAAACGGCAAAGCACCATGATTGCAGCATGCGGATAAGAAGAGCATGGCGCATGCTTGGCTAGCCTCATGCCGCTTGTTGACAGGAAACCAGGCCCAACCTTTATAACATTAATAAATAGAGGAGCTTCTCATTTTAGATCTCTACCATTATAAAATCTGGACGTTAGCGTTGATAACCAAGCAAAATGTCTCTCATGCAAACAGTTGAGATTTACATTTACTTCGCTGGGGGCTGATCTTGGGTGGCAATATACATGCACCCCACAGCACCTGCAGAAAACATGTGCAGCCAAACGAGTACCAAACCTATAGACAGTTGAAACTGAAGACGTTGATTCAGCCTCAAAATCCGACTTAAGAACCCGGTAATGCCTGGCTGCCTTCCTGACACAATAGGTGCAATTACATTCGGTAAAATAATCATTTGTGGCGCGGAAAGAGAACATTACCGCACCACAATGACACCCACCCCGGAGCCACTCTCTCAGCTCAGGCAACTACGCTATTGCCATAAAAGTGACTGAGAAAACTTCGAGTGGCTTCGCACCTTGGATTATCGATAACAACTGAAGGAGGCCCAGACTCCACAACAACACCATCCCGCATGAAAACGACTTTATCAGCTACTTCGCGAGCAAATGCAATCTCGTGGGTGACCAAAATCATAGTCATTCCCTCGCTCGCCAGGGACTTCATCACGCCGAGAACCTCACCGACAAGTTCCGGATCTAACGCAGAAGTCGCCTCATCGAATAGCATTACAGAGGGCTCCATCGCTAGTGCTCGAGCAATGGCAACACGTTGTTTCTGCCCTCCCGACAACATATCTGGGTAATAATCACCTCGATCGGCTAAACCTACCTTACCAAGAAGAGCCAAGGCCAGCTCACGCGCTGCACTCTTTGACGTCTTCTTCACGGTCACGGGCCCTTCCATAACATTCTGCAAAACCGTCATGTGAGGAAAGAGATTGAACTGCTGAAATACCATGCCGGTATTGGCACGGAATCCAGCCAGATCTTTGTCCTTAGGTAGCTTTGAGCGACGGCCATTGCCAAAACTCATCGAGTGAGCATTTACTTTTATTGAGCCGCCATCTGGGACTGTCAAAAGATTAACGCATCGCAATAGAGTCGACTTTCCGGATCCCGATGGGCCAAGGAGAGCCACTACTTCACCCTTGTTAACCTCCAACGAAACGTCCGTCAGGACATTGAGCTGCCCAAATGACTTTTTGAGATTGCTGATGGTAATAATAGGCGTAGTCATTTCATGCTCCTACATTTCGGCTCATACGGCGCTCAAGTCGTTTCGACAACATGGTGGCAGGCAGGAGAATAACAAAGTAAGCAAGTGCAATAACAGAATAGACCTCAAGCGGACGGTAAGAATCGTGCGCAATAACTTGACCTTGATAGAGCAGATCCGGAAGCGCCAATACCGACAGCAGCGAGGTATTCTTCAACTGCATGATAGACTGATTAACCAATGGGGGCACCATCCGCTTCAACGCTTGTGGAAGTATGACCCGCCACATCACTTGACCGCGTCGCATGCCCAGGGCTTTTGCCGCTTCAGATTGACCTTCGTCGACTGAAACTATACCTCCTCGAAATATCTCCGAGTAAAACGCGCCACCGTAAAGAGACAAGCACAGCACAGCTGCAGTCATGGCTGAGATCTGGACACCTGTCAAGACAGGGAGTGCATAGTAGAACCACACTAACTGTACCAATACAGGCGTACAGCGGAAGATTTCTACATAGGCGCGAAATGGCCCGCAGATCCAAGGGTTGTTCGACAGTCTTGGAAGCGCAGTCAAAACCCCTATCAACATCCCTAGAACAACACAGATCGCAGTGTACAGGAGGGTGTACCAGATTCCGGTAAGGAATAAAGACTGATAACCGAGTAAAAACGAGAAATCCCAAATATAAGAAGGCATGACTACTACTCAAATTTGACCGAAGTGGGGAAAGAGGATGGCTCTACACCTGCGAGCTTCTGCATGTTCATGAGAATCACTTTTCGGATCTCACCGCTTTTTTGCTCTTTCTCCACCCACCGGTTTACTGCCTCTTTGAAAGCAGTGTCTGTTTCTTTTTGCATCCCAATTGTGACTGGGGCAGCCAAAATTGGGGTGGGAACTTGAATAGTGCCAATAGTCGGAAGCTTTTTGAGGAGAGGCTGAGCTAGCAAAATGACCAAAATCTGGCAATCCACTCGACCTGACTGCAATGCCATGGTAGCAGCACTGGTACTTTCTAGCCTGGACAAAGCTGCATTTGGAAGCATGGTTGTCGCAAAGTTATCCATTGATGACCCTACATCAACGGAAATCTTGGAGTCGGGCGAGTTGAACTGATCCCAGGTCTTTTCCGGGTAGCCATTCTTGCACACCATGGTGTAAGTATTTTGAAAAATCGGATTCGAGAAATTGACCATTTCTTGTCTGGCAGGTGTTGAGGCCATGCCAAACATCACATCAATTTTGTCAGCCTGAAGATCTAGAACAGCGTTACCCCAAGTAGTCTCAACATATTTGACATCTACCTTTAGGTCATTTGCTAAATCCTTGGCGAAGTCTGGGCCAAACCCAGACCACTCATTAGTTGTCAGACTTTTATGATAATAGGGCGTAGCACCATTCACGACACCCACGCGAAGGACTTTCGTTCGCTCCACCCTCTCCATGGAAGTCTCGGCGTGTGCAAATGTAGCTAAGCATGAAGCTGTAGCAAAAAGCGCTGCGCCAAACGCTGCACGGAAGGTTTTTTTATCCAATTGAGATTTCATCTCGCACACCCCTCGTATCTTTAGAAAATTTATTTTCGAGGCAGCAACCAATTTAAATGAGCATCAATGCTCTTCACCCTTTCCTTGTAGAAGTCCTTATCCCGCTACAATCTTTAAGGCTTTTAAATTTTTAATCCTAACAACTTGCCTTTCAACGCAAACTTTGACCTCCTTCGACGGGACTAGGAATATCAGCACCTCCATAAAATCGATTCACCGAAAACTCACTGTAACTCGTTTGCACGACTCGATCCAAGACGATCTGGGAAATAATTTCCGCCGTTTTAGGTGCAGCAGCCAACCCTACATGGCCATGCCCGAACGCGTATACTACCTTCGAACTAGCACGAGATGGAGAGATCACGGGTAATCCATCTGATGTTGAAGGCCGCTTGCCCATCCACCTGGTCATGGTTGCCGGATCATATTTTTCACCTACAAGCGATGGATAGGTATCAGCAGCATGGTGCAGTAAGATATCGCTACGACGCCAATCTGGAGCTGCGTTTTCATCTGCAAGTTCAACTTGTCCTGATAGCCGAAGCCCTTCGTTTGTGGAAGTATTCGCCATTCGTCCATCGCTAGGCATAACTGGCACTGTCAACTGAAACTTTGGATCTTTAATGACGACATTGTAGCCTCGCTCACTACGCATCGGTACGTCATCTCCAATCATCTTCGCCAATACCCTAGAGTGTATTCCACAAGCCACTACAATCTTATCTGTTGTAAGCAGCTCTCCATTAATATACAAATTCCCTTTCGTATCAATTTTTGTCACAGTGCCTTTGATAAAGTTTGCGCCCAACGAAACCGCATAGCTAACCAAACCACCAACATATTGTCCTGGATTCAAGCAATGAGCTCCGTCTTGCACCCAAGCACCAAACTTGTATTTACTGGCGAGGTGTGGAATGGCGCTTTTTATCATCAGATCATCCCACTCTTGCCAGCGGACGCCATTTATTTGACGCAGTCTCCAAGATAGTGCTTCGGCGGCAAAGGCCGCTTTGTCTGGATATGCATACAGCAAACCGTCTTGGCGAATCAAATGCCCCAGACCTGCTTCTTCTGCTAAACGCATGTGCCTACTGGGGGCATCACGAAGAAGCTTATTCAAGGCCCTTGATGTTCTCTCGACCTTGGCAGTGGTCGACCCAGCCAATGTAAACTTTAATAGCCAAGAAGCGAGCCCGGGCAGAGACTTCCAGCGGATTGTCAATGGGCCACTACGGTCTAGAAGATATCCTGGCACTTTCTTCCAGAGACCAGGCATCGACATTGGGACAACAGATGCTGGGCTCAACCAAGCCCCGTTACCATGACTAGCAGACTGTTCTCCACCCGGTGACTCAGACTCAACAATGGTAACTTTCGCACCTGCTTTAATCAGCTCTAACGCTGTGCAGACTCCGACAATTCCGGCGCCAACTACTACAACATTCATTTTATTTTCCTTATTTTCGCGCTGATTAGCGATCAACCAAAGTTTCGAAAACCCGGCTTATCAAGCAAGATTTCAAGCGCAGAAAATATGTCATACACAGGAATCCCAAACCGATCCTCTATTGCCTCTCGATATGGCGGGAGATTTGTGCACTCAAGAAGTATAGCCTTACTATCTGGGTATCTATTCAATATTCTGGCCACACTCTCCAAAACGTCACTCTCTGCAAGCTCTAAATTAAGCTCAGACCGATCCTCTTTGATTACAGAGTAAAGCTCACTACCCTTCTCTATTCCCTGGAGCACGACACCAGGCGACCAAAACCGGCCAAAGTGGTACTTAGAAAGAACGCGACTATCATAAGTGATTACAGGGAGAGGAACTTTTCGACCATATCGCGCTGCAATTTCTGGCACCAGATTTAGTGACGATGTGACCAAAGGTACCGATAGCTCTGCTTGGAGCTCATCATGGATAGCGCACGCGAATCCACACGATGTGGTGATCGCTTGGCACCCCCCTTCCACCAATGCCTTCGCTGCTATTACGAAGCTTTCCACCACATCAGCATGAATTGCATGGGGGCAAACCACTGATGATGGGGTTGCAGCGGGAGCTACGCGGAAATCAACAGGGTGTCCATGCGACTGCGGATTTCCGATGTCACCTAGAGGCCTCGGGAAATTGGTGGCTAGCATGACTACACCTAGCTTGAACCCATTCTGTGACATGCGAGCACCCCTCGTTACCCTTGCTAATACGGCCTCATGATGGGGACGTTTTCTGCATAATCGCGGATGACCGATCCAAGGACAAGCGTATATAAGTTTTCCGATCATTACTTTTTGTCATGACGGAATCATCCTGACTAAAAGTCAATCTCCCAACACTTATTTATGCTTGCGTTTACTCTCGTCATCGATGCGTAATTACCCCATCGCTGATCCATTAGTTCGCGAACGCCGATAACAACGCGCTTTAAGCTATCAGGCAAGCGTATATGGCCCCGACTTTTTGAGTGGCTCTTTACCGCGTTGTAGGCGGCTGAAAATTTTCCGTAGCAAATAGAGAAAGGTTTATCTTCCCATGACGAACATTAGCCAGAAGACAATCACCGGCGGCGATGCGCTCGTGCGTATGTTGCAACTACAGGGCGTAAAACATATCTTTGGCGTCACGGGTGACACCAGCCTCCCTTTTTACGACGCCCTGTACCGTCTTGATCACGGGATCACCCACGTTCTGGCACGAGACGAGCGCTGTGCGAGCTACATGGCATACGTTTATGCAAAGCTCACAGGGAAAGTAGGCGTATGCGAGGGGCCGAGTGGCGCCGGGGCAACCTACATGCTGCCTGGTATCGCTGAGGCTAACGGTTCTTCGGTATGTGTTTTAGGTATCAATTCTGATATTCCAGTTGCGGGTAGAGACAAATTCGTTCTGACCGAACTGGATATGAAGGCGCTCTTTAAGCCTGTCACAAAGTGGAACTCAGTGATTGAGACCCCCGCTCGCCTTCCTAAAGTTCTGCGAACTGCGTTTTTGGAAATGACGTCTGGTGCGCCAGGGGCTGCTCACATCGCAGTTCCCTACGATGTAATGAAGGGCGAGCTTGACGAAAGTGAAGTCTATGCTTTCGAACAATTCAATCAGTTCCCGTCTATCAGGCCTGCAGCAGACCCTGAGATCGTTAAAGCCACCGTAAAAGCAATCAGAGACTCCAAGCGACCAGTATTTGTGTGTGCTGGCGGGGTAATTCTTTCAGGAGGCTGCGACGAGCTGCAAAAGCTGAGCGCTCACCTTAATGTCGCTATCGCAACATCAATCAGCGGCCAGGGTGCGGTTTCGGACGACAATCCCCTTGCAGTAGGTGTGGTCGGCACCAACGGGTCAACGCCTGAAGCACGGGCATTCATGCAAACCTGTGATCTCGTCATCTTCTTGGGTACAAGGGCAGGGTCAGTAGTGACCGAAAAGTGGGGCAACCCTAAAGTCGGAGACCGCCAAATCGGCCACATCGACATCGATCCTCATGTGATCGGTTGCAACTACAACACTCAGTTCCCACTATTGGGAGACGCTCGCACCGTCCTTCAACAGCTGCTTGAAGTTGCCAAATTAGACAGCACAGTAGATCGTCCGGATATGATCGATGCGATTGCCACCGTCAAGTCCGCCAGAAGCAATACGCTCAATCGACCAATTAATTCTAAATCCGGGCAAATAGAACCCGAGGTGGTTGTGAAAGCACTTAAGGCCAGTCTTCCAGAAGACGCAGTCCTGGTGATTGACCCTGGCACACCCACACCCTTCCTCTCTGCTTATCTCGACGTAACGCAGCCTGGCAACAACATAGTTTATAACCGCTTCCATGGCGGACTGGGATACTCGCTTCCCGGAGTCGTGGGTGCCTATTACGCTAGGCCAGACCAGAAATGTGTTGCAATCATGGGGGACGGAAGCTTTGGCTTCTCATCGAGCGAATTGGAAACAATTTTCCGCCTGAACATTCCTGTTACGTTGATCGTGCTTAGCAACAGTAACTACGGCTGGATTAAAGCCGGACAATTTGCGAGCTACGGCGAGCGATACTTCTCGGTTGACTTCAGCCAAACCAGCAGCGCCAGAATAGCGGAAGCCCACGGAATCAAAGCTTGGCGTGTGCTAGAAGATGAAGATGTACAAGCCGCAATACGTGAAGCTTTAGCTCATAGCGGCCCGAGCCTTGTGGAGATTACCGTGAGAGAATTGCATGAGACTCAAGCCCCCGTAAGCGCTTGGATGGGTTAACCTTTGTAGGCGAGTCCCATCAATTGGGGCTCGCCCGACCGCTGTGACAATATTTATAACAATAGCTGGCACATACCAAAATCTGCCAAATTAGGTCGGGGTTTATATGAAGCGTTCAATTTTTCTAGCAATGCTGACAGTGTCACCGCTCTACGCCTCTGCAACTGAATCATCGCAACCCCAAGCACAAGGCTTCATCGAAGATTCTTCAATGGATTTGTTGTACAGGAACTTCTACTTCCATAGAAATTTTCTTAATCGCCCGTCAAACACTCAGAACTATGCTGAAGAATGGGCGCATGCCCTTATGCTTAACTACCGTTCTGGCTTTACTCAAGGAACTGTCGGCTTCGGTGTTGACCTGCAAAGCTACACAGCACAGAAGCTTGATGGCGGCCCAGGACGGGTGGGTTCGGGGTTGATGCCAGTAGGAGCGGACGGAACTCCCGACGACTATCAGCAGCGAGTCAATGCCGCTGTGAAAATGCGCATATCTAAAACGACGCTGAAATACGGAAATCTTCAACCAGAGAATCCCGTATTTAACTATTCAGATAGCCGGCTTCTGCCTCAAAGCTACACGGGTTTCTCACTCCAAAGCAATGAATTTGATTCGGCAATGCTTGACCTTGGTTATTTCACAAGCGGAAGCTCAAGAGTTGACCGAGGGCACGACAGCTCTATTGGATTGACATTTACAAATGCGAACAACGCGATTGATGCTCGCTCAGCTAAGTATGCAGGCATCGTTATCAAGCCTTCCAGCAGCACTTCGATATATGCATACGGGTCAGAGCTTGAGGATATCTGGCGACAATACTATCTAGGTGCTACATACACGTCACGAATCTCGGAAAGCATGACGTGGGATGCGACAGCTAACCTGTATAGGACTATTAGTGAGGGTTCCGAAAAAGCCGGCGATATTGCTAATACCACATGGAGTCTTGCCAGCGGCATAAAATATGGTGCCCATCGTATTGGATTGGCATTCCAGCAAGTTCATGGTGACGAAACATTTGACCATCAGGGCACACCTGGGCAATATGGGCGACTATGGCTAGCCAACTCAGTCCAGTACTCTGACTTCAACGGCCCCAACGAGAAGTCTGCTCAACTGAGATATGATTACGACTTTACCGCAATTGGCATTCCTGGCCTAAGTTTCATGGCCCGCTACGTGAGAGGTTGGGACATCGACGGGACTAACGCAAACAGCTTCTATGCAAATAGATATGGGCAAGACGTCAAGCACTGGGAAAGAGACATTGATTTGAAGTATGTTGTTCAATCGGGCCCGGCCAAGAACCTCACCGTTCAAGCACGGTATGCAACAGCTCGATCCTCGGACGCCAATGCGTTGGTCGACCTCAACGAACTCCGCATCATCACCTCTTACCCGCTGTCGATTTTTTGAAAACGGGTCATACACAGTAGTACCTTCGGTGCGCCCGCCCCGTGTGGGCGCACCCGGTCTATTTCTAAAATGAATGGTACCTGCTCCCCTCGCAGACATTAAGACACGCTTCCTCCAGAAAAGCCCATACTTCTAGGTCTCGGCCACTCACCAGAGTCTGAGACTAGGCCTCAATTTTGCCAAGCAAACTCAGTAAACCGCTCGCAGCTAAACCAGCGAAAAACGTTCCCTGAGCCACCACCGCATCTGTAAGGAAAGGCTGAAGACCGAAATCCGACACGAAGTGGATAATCCGCTCATGGGTCATCTCATACGACTCGCTGGCGAAGGACAACCTCGTTCGTCAAGGCTCGTTAACCGGCATAGAGCGGCGAGTAATTCGAGTACCCGCGCCTCCTAACAAATTTCCTCAGTTGAGCTCTGCGAGAGACCGAGTTTCCTGCATACGCCTAGGTAAGTTTTGGTTGACCATGAGTTTATCTTACCGCGCTAAATCGTTCTGCCAAAGACGCAAACCGATGGACTAGGAATTTGAGCAGACTGAATATTTTTAGCGTTTTTTATTTTGCGACAGCACCGAAAAATTAACTTTAGAGTCTTCCGGGATGTCAGGATCAGCCAGTATGCATCATAGTATTAGCTACGTTGATACTGTCTCATCACCTGCTGTATTTTGACAAAGTCTCTCATAGACTCGGTTCCCGGCCCAGCCAAAGAGCTGAACGAACATTCAATAACAAAGCCGAGGTCAACTCATGAGCAAACCCATTTCCTTCGAGGATATACCGCTCAGCCGATTCCATATCCGGACGGTTGTCAGCGGTACTGGTGGTCAATTTAGCGACGGATTCGTCCTCGGGATTATAGGCATCGCGGTCAGCATGGCTGCCGGCCCCCTTCAACTCAACGCTCTGTGGATGGGGCTTCTTGGTGCGGCCTCGCTCGCAGGTCTGTTCCTAGGCAGCTTGATTGCCGGCCCTCTTGCAGACAAACACGGTCGTCGAACCATCTTCGCTTGGGACATGCTGCTATTCGCCGGCATTTCCGCATCACAGTTCTTTGTGAATACCCCTGAACAGCTCCTTGTGCTGCGCTTGCTCCTCGGCCTGATCCTTGGCTTTGACTATGTCGTCAGCAAGTCCCTGGTTACCGAATTCGCCCCACGGCAGTATCGTGGACGCCTGTTGAGTATCCTAGCTGCAGCATGGGCCGGTGGTTACGTGGCAGCTTATCTCTTAGGTTTCGCCGTCCGCGACACTGGCTCGGATGCATGGCGGGTCATGCTCGCACTGAGCGGTATCCCTGCCCTGCTCGTCCTTCCTTTGCGCATGGGCGTACCTGAGTCGCCTATTTGGCTCATGGCCAAAGGGCGGATCGCTGAAGCTAAGGAGATTGTAAAAAACAAATTTGGCCCGAGCGTTATTCTGCCTGAGGTCATGACCCCAGCCGCGAACTCTGGTAGCAAATTGGCTGACCTGTTCAGCAAACGGTGGCGCAAGAATACCTTGGTCGGGTGCGTCTTCTACACCTGCCAAGTGATCCCCTTCTTTGCACTAGGCACGTTCTCTCCTCGCGTGCTGGAAGCGCTGAACGTACAGGACAAGTTCGTCGGTGGACTGGTCTACAACGTACTGTTGATGCTCGGAGCGATTTTGGGTCTGCTGTGCATCGATCGCATTTCTCGACGTGCTTTCCTGATTGGCACCTTCTACCTGAGTGCAGTCGGCCTGGCTGCTCTGGCCTACGGCGGGTTTGGGCCTATTGGAACGATCATCGCTTTCGGCATCTTCGCCTGCGTACTGGCGGCTGCTGTGAACTTGGAGTTTGTCTACCCGCCTGAGCTGTTCCCTACTCATCTGCGCGCCTCGGGTATCGGCATGGCTGTGGCCGCAAGCCGCTTTGGTTCCGCGTTCGCAACCTTCCTGCTCCCCATCGCTGTTCAGAACCTCGGCGTTCAGACCGCTCTGGGCGTTTGTGTAGGTGTTTTGCTGATTGGTGGTGTGTTCTGCCATCTGTTCGCCCCGGAGACGAGCAGCCAGCGCCTGGCATCGATGTCACCGCAGGATGCGGAGTCCTCTTCCATGGCTACTACAGGCGGCACCGCCGTCAAGCAATGACGTGCCGGAAAGCATGACTGACAATCATGCTTTCCATCACTTTCTGAGTAAGCGCCAATGCCCACGACAAAAATGATCGATATGCACTCCGTGCAAGTATTCCTGGCTGTAGCTGAGGAAGGAAGCATGTCGGGCGCAGCCCAGAGAATGGGTATTTCTCAATCGGGCGTTTCTCAATTGATTCGTCAGCTTGAGGAGGAACTGGGTGTGGTTTTGGTCGACCGCTCTACCCGTCCAATGACGCTGACATCATTTGGGGTCGCGCTGAGAAACCGTGGGACGGTGCTCAGTGAAGAGCTTCTGCACTTGAAAGCTCAGGTGCTCGATGCAGGGCGAGGCGTCAAACCTGATGTGCGGATTGGTCTGGTTGATTCATTCGCATCAACGTGCGGCTCCGCGCTCACCAAGCGCCTGCTGGAGAGAGTGTCTCAATTGTCTATCCGGACAGGTTTGAGCCCTCAGCAAGGTGAAGCGCTCATGCGTCGGGATTTGGATCTGATCGTCACCAGCGATCCGCTCATGGATACGAATGACGTCATTCGCTACCGGCTGCTGACTGAAAAATATTTCGTCATCACCACGCCAGGCGCAGGGTCGCGACTAAAGACACTCGATGATGTGCGGGCCATGGCCAACACACTTCCGGTAGTTCGGTTCAACCGGGGCTCCCAGGTGGGCCTGCAAATCGAACGCTACCTGCGCAGTTTGAATATCCGAGTCCCCAACCGACTCGAGCTGGATACAGCTGATGCCGTGACCTCCATGGTCGCAGACGGTATTGGATGGGCAGTAACCAGCCCGTTGTGCTTCATGCAAGCAGCTGCGTGGGCGGACAAGGTGGATGTCCATATTAACCCCGTTCTTGATCTCGAGCGTTCGTTGTATCTGGTAGCTCGGCGAGACGAATACAGCGTTTTCTTCGAAGATGCCTGCAAAGCCGCACGTGAAGTTGTGCTCGATACCTTCTTGCCCAGGCTGAAAGCCATGGGCAATGGCGTCAATACCCTAGTCTATTTAGATGGAGAAACTTCAGTTGAGTACTTTTGAGAACAACACCGCCAGAACCGAACAGGATTACGTCGGGGAAGTTCAAATTCCTGCAGGCAAACTGTACGGTGTCAACACCGTGAGGGGCTTCGAAAACCTCAGCGTATCGCCTCTGTCGGTTGCCCATTACCCTGAATTCCGTAACGCGTTCGCACAGTGCAAACGGGCTGCCGCCCTGGCCAACCTCGATTGCGGTGTGCTGGGCAAGAAAGTATGTGATGCAATCGTCCAGGCGTGCCGAGACGTCCAAAGCGGCGTGTGCGACGACTCTCTGATTGTCGATTTGCTCGAGGGCTCGGGCGGCACTTCCACAAACATGAATTTCAACGAAGTCATCGCTAACCGTGCTCAACAGATACTGGGTAGCGCTGCTGGCAGCTACGAGGTTGTTCACCCCAACGACCATGTCAATATCTCGCAGTCCACCAATGACGTTTATCCAACAGCGATGAAAGTTGCTACGTACGCGATGATGGGCCCGCTGATCAGAGAGGTTGAAGAACTGGCTCGCCAATTCGACCAAAAGGCCCATGAATTCGCTGACATTTTGCACCTAGGCCGCACCTGCCTGCAGGATGCCCAGCCGATGCGTCTGGGCCAACTCTTCTCCGGCTACGCCTCCCTCGCTCACCGACTGGCGGCAGAACTGGCTGCGGTGCGTGAAAAGCTTCTCACACTGCCTCTGGGCGGTACCGCGATCGGCACCGGTTTTGGCGCACCGCCAGCTTACCGCGCCCATGCATTCAAGCACCTGAAGATGATCACCGGCGTCGAGTATCTGGCGCCCTCTAATCCGTTCGATGCTATGCAGAACATGGATGTGTTCTCCCGGATTTCTGGCGAGCTACGTACCTGCTCGGCATCCTTGGCAAAAATTGCCGTTGACCTGACCAAGCTGTCCTCTGGCCCAGTCGCCGGCTTGGGTGAGCTAAAGCTGCCTGAAGCCCAGGCAGGCTCTTCGATCATGCCAGGTAAGGTTAACCCTGTTCTCCCAATGTCGATGATCCAACTGAGCTTCGCCGTGATCGGTAACGATACGGCAGTCGCACAAGCTGTTCAGTACGGCGAGCTTGAAATTAACCACTTCGAGCCTGTGGTAGCCTCCCGCGTCTTTGACAGCATCACTCTGCTCAAGGAAGGCATCCAGCGTTTCCGCGAAAAGTGCGTGAAGGGCATCACTGCTGATAAGGCGCGCAACAAGCAGCACCTCACCGAATCCATGGCTGTCGCTACCGCACTGGTTCCGACGCTTGGCTATGCGCAGGTCAGCAAGCTGGCCCGTCAATCCGTTGCTGAAGGCCGCTCCTTGCTTACCATCCTGGACGAGTCTGGAATTCTGTCGCGCGAAGATGCGATGGCCGCGATCGATAAAGCGTCGTACCCAGTTTTCGAGAACTGAGTTGGCCCTTGAAAGATGGCCTGAGGACGGTTCTCTTTTGAACGCAGTGCTTGGATACGGATATTTCGGATCGTATCCCGGGAAGTGGTGTAACTGAACCAGCCGAAGGCGCGCTGCGGGCGAAAGAGGATGGTCATCGTGGTTCTTGGTTAACGTTGAGTTTGCGGACTTAACATTCACCAGAGAAACCACGATGACCAAGCCCACTATCGCATTGACCGAGTTGGTTGAGAAAGGGACAGATGCTGATCTGCTCAAGCAAATGAACCAGTTCATTGCCCTGCACATGATGGAGGTTGATGTCGAAGGCCTGTGCGGCGCGGGCTTCGATGTCAAAAGCCCAGACCGAGCGAACAGCCGTAACGGCTACAGTGATCGTCTCTGGCAAACCCGAGCCGGCGATGTTGACCTGAAGATTCCGAAGCTACGCCAAGGCAGCTACTTTCCTGGCTTTCTTGAACCGCGACGTACCGCCGAGAAGGCCATGGCAGCGGTGATCCAGGAGAGTCTCTCCGCCTTGTTTGGCATACTCGTCACTGAGCTTGTGTCGAAGCCCCTGAGTCAGCCAATGATCTAAGGGGACGAGGTTTTTGTGCCTTCGTAAGGCTTGAAAAACGAGGTGACTTCGAAAACCGCTGCGACACGGGAGAAACTTAGACGAGGCCTGATCCCAATCTGCACCTATCGTTTCACCTCATCTAAGTGGCAGCGCCCCCCAACGTCAAATCTTGATGAGCTCCTCGGCAATCACCGCCAGCCGGCTCCCGACCTTGTCCTTCAAGGCCTCAATGAACCGGGTGATCTTGGCATCGATGAACTGCCGCGACGAGTACACCGCGTACACATTCCGTTCCTCAGTGAAATAATCAGGTAGCACACGTACCAGTTTCCCGGAACGTAAATCGTCGATGGCTGCGAAGCCAGCGAGTAAGCCGATACCCGCACCACTTCCGACCGCCACAGACATGGCCTCCATGTCATTCACACTGAAGCCTGGCCCGCTGGGGATGAACGTTGCATCGCCCATTCGACTCTTGAGCTGCCACTCATCTCTCGCGTAATCCACGGTACCCAGCAAGAGACATTGATGATCAACGAGACCTGCAGGTGTCTCGGGTGCTCCATGGTTCGCTAGGTAATCGGGCGATGCCACCAACACGCAGTGGCTGACTCCTATTTTTTGGCTGACATAGCTTGAGTCTGGCAGCACCCTGGCGATCTGAATCGATACGTCCAACTGGTCTTCCAGCAGATTCGGCATGCGCTGCGAGAGCATCAAGTCGACCGTTACGTCACCAAACGCCCTGCGGTACTCCAATACGGCCTCAGTAACAAGGTGTCGAGCAAGCCCAGGCACACAATGGACGCAGAGAGTGCCTCGTGGTTGGAGCAATGCGTTGCTTGCTTCTGCTTCAGCGTTTTCCAGATCGGCCAGGATGATGGTACAGCGCTCATAGAATCGTCTGCCCGCATCGGTGACTGACAAGCGCCGAGTGGAACGCTGCAGCAGGCGCGTATCGAGCATCTGCTCGAGCGCCGACACCGCCCTCGACACATTCCCAACCGTGGAATCGAGGTGATTGGCCACTGCCGTGAAGCTACCCATCTCAACGACCTTCACGAACACCGACATATTAGAAAACTTGTCCATCGCCCTCTTCCCTTGTGCCGGCTCATTCACCTTTCACTGTGTGCAAATCGGTGCGCTTTTGAAAGTGATTTTACCGTTCTGCCCAACAATCATTCCCTTCAGCTGGGCTAAATCCATCCCGGCGACCTCCATAGACTCGATTCCACGGGCCGGCGCCAGCCACCGTCTTCCAAGCCCTGCGTAGCTTCCAGTGCAGGCCAACCAGAGAACCCTATGAAGGTCACAGCCATGAACACACCCTATGACTCGCTCTACCTTTTCATCGGCGGCAAATGGATCGACGCAGACGGCCGTAAAACTGCGACCGTCAGAAACCCCGCAACTGAAGAAATCATTGGTCAGGTGCCGCTGGCTACTGCTGACGAGCTTGATCTGGCCCTCGAGACGGCAAAGCTCGCGTTTGAACAATGGCGCAACACGGTTCCAGCTGAGCGTGCCCGGGTTCTCAAACGCGCTGCCGACCTGATCCTGGATCGTGCGGCACACATCGCCGCGCAGATGACGCTGGAAGAAGGCAAGCCGATTGGCGAGGCCATGGACGAGGCTACCCGGGCGGCGGAATATTTCGAGTGGTTCGCCGAAAGCGCCCGGCGCATCGATGGTCGTGTGGTGCCGGCCAACCGCCCCGGTGTGCTGCAACTGGTCAAGCGCCAGCCAATAGGCCCCGTTGCCGCGTTCACTCCTTGGAATTTCCCGGCAATCACGCCAGCACGCAAATTGTCTGCAGCGCTGGCGGCCGGCTGCAGCGTCATTCTCAAGCCTGGTGAGGAAAGCCCCTCCACTGCCCTCGCCCTTGCTCGTGCCTTGGATGACGCCGGATTGCCCAAAGGTGTGTTGCAGGTCGTGTTTGGTGTGCCTGATGAGGTCTCCAGCCAACTGATCGCCTCGCCGATCATTCGCAAAGTGACCTTCACCGGCTCTGTGCCCATTGGCCGTCTGTTGTCGAGTCGCGCAGCCGAAGGCGTAAAGCCAATCACGCTCGAGCTGGGTGGTCATGGCCCGGTGCTGGTGTTCGATGATGCCGACGTGGAGCGCGCCGCTGTGGAGGGCGTCGCCAACCGCTTCCGCGGTACCGGCCAGGTCTGCATTTCTTCAACACGTTTCCTGATTCAGCGGGGTGTTTACCCGCAATTCGTCGACCAGTTCGTGGCTGCTACCAAAGCACTGCGGGTCGGCAACGGTATGCACCCTCATACGCAGGTCGGGCCACTCGCCAACCTGCGACAACTGAACAAGATGGAGGAACTGGTGGCTGATGCCGTGGCCAAGGGGGCTCAGGTGTTGGCCGGCGGTGAGGCGTTGCCTGGCCCGGGCTTCTTCTTCGCTCCAACGGTGTTAGCCGACGTGCCGATGGACGCTCGAATCATGCATGAAGAGCCGTTCGGCCCCATCGCTATCGTAATGCCATTCGATGGCCTGGCTGATGGATTGGCCGAGGCTAACCGCTTGCCCTATGGTCTGTCGGCCTATGCCTTCACCAACAATGCACGGACGGCCATCGATGTTGCCGATGGTCTGGAGGCCGGCATGATTGGGATCAATCAGTACCGCATAGTCGCCACAGAGCTGCCCTTTGGCGGCATCAAGGAAAGCGGTCACGGTTCGGAAGGCGGCATCGAGGGTATCGAACACTACCTCACCAACAAATTCATCAGCCAGGTTTGAGGAGCCGCCCCCATGACAGGTCTCAACTTTACAAGCCCTCGTGAGGCGGCCAGGGCTTTCACGCCGAAACTCTCGGAATTCATTGACTCGACGCTTTACCCGCAAATTTGGGGCGACCCCTCTTTGTCACCACGCGACCGGAGCCTCATCACCATCGCCGTGTTGATTGCTGGCGGTCACTCCGATGAGTTGCCGGCCCATCTGCGGCGCGCTGTTGTCAACGGCGTTACGCCTAAGGAGCTTGCTGGAGCCATTACTCATCTCGCCTTCTATGCAGGTTTTCCTGCTGCGATCACTGCATCTGCCGTAGCCCAATCCGCTCTCGTTGACTCGGAGCCATTGAAGCGATGAAAGCGATCACCTTTGAAACCTTTGGCGGCCCTGAAGTGCTCCAGGTGAGTGATGTACCCGTGCCGGAAGTCCGCCCCGCCGACCTGCTGGTTCGCGTGCATGCTGCCGGCGTTAACCGAGCTGATCTGACCCATCGTACCGGTGGCTATGGGCATCCCAACTTCGGCGACTCGCTGATCATCGGCCTGGAAATTTCGGGTGAGGTGCTCGAGGTTGGCAGCGAGGTGTCAGGTTACCAGGTCGGCGATCGGGTGATGGGTGTTGTAGGTGGCGGCGCCTATGCTGAAATCGCGCGTATCGATTACCGCATGGCGATGCCGATTCCTGCTGAGCTCGACTACGTGCATGCCGCGGCGATACCGGAAGTTTTTGTGACGGCTCACGAGGCGATGATCCACCTGGCGAAGCTGAAACGGGGCGAGTCGGTACTCATCCATGCCGCCGCTGGTGGCGTTGGTTCGGCAGCTGTGCAGCTTGCTTACGCCGCTGGTGCCAAGGTGTTCGCAACCGCTGAGGTTGGAAAACTGTCCCGGGTAGAGAATCTGGGGGCCGAATTCACCATCGATTACAAAGCGCAGGATTTCGCCCAGGTCGTCGCGCAGCACACGGACGGGCAAGGTGTCGATGTGATCATCGATTTTGTAGGTGAGCCCTACTTCACCAGGAATATAAAGTCGCTCGCCAAGGGTGGTCGCCTGGTGCAGGTCGGTATCTTGGGTGGAGGTGGTGAAGTGAACCTCAAGCTGGAAGACCTTCTATACCGTCACTTGCAGATCATCGGCACAGTGATGAAGTCGCGCACGCAGTCTGAAAAACATGCAATGGTCAGACGCTTCCGGGAACACTGGCTTGATCGTTTTGAGGGAGGAGGCAGTCTTGAGCCCGTGGTTGATAGCACCTTCCCCTTGGCGCGAGCTGCAGATGCTCACCGGAAAATGGAGGCATCAATGAATGTCGGCAAGATCATTCTGACGATGCCGTCAGTCACCTAATTTCCTTCACTCAATATTCACGAGGGGTTGGGAGACTGTGAAGCCCCCCCCTACGTGTGATAGACCTTGCCCGCCTAGCAGCGGGCTTCTTTTTGCCCGCACTTTTTCTTCGAATCCGGTCACTCGTCCATTAGGTTGTTCGCTTCAAACGCCCAGTTTGTCCTCCACGGACAATAGCCAGAGGCACGCTCATGAGCTGATCTAATGGATGTCCCTCCCCCTCGCCTACACTCTACTGTGGTCTTGTTCCGCACCCGATGCAAAGTTGCCTGTGGAGACACCAGGTGGGCCTGAGTCAGCCACAACCCAGTTGCTGGAAGCCGGTGCCGCGACCGTAATCCAAGCCAACCATTGATACCATCAACGCCTAGCTGGAGATGATGGCGCTCATGGTTACTGAAGGCTTAAGCTCATCCCCTACCCTAACTGTGTGTCCGTGAATAACTCCATCGCGCTCCATACGTTCAATACGCTGAAGGACTGCGTTGCGCGAAAGGTAACCTTGATACCTAGCTCTGCATGGGCAATTTTGGCGTTGGCGGTAAGCTCAGCCAGGATCCGCACCCTGTGGGTCGAGCTAACGTTTTTTCATACAGTATCCCTACATGTCCCGAATAAAGCTGGAAAGGCCATCGATATCTCCTTTGCTCAGTACAAGATGATCCACAGACAAACTGGCCGTCGCAGTCACTTCACCTTTCCACATGCCCAGCTCCGCCAAAAGCTGCGAAGACTTGCTGGGAGCAAGCTGCGCCAGGGTGACCATTGGGCTCGCAATGCTCCGACGATGCAGCCGTGCTGCGAGGGCGCCTGTTGCAGTCTGCGGATCGACAGCCGTTCCTGCCTCTTTGTACAAGGTAACCATCTCCGCTTTGACTTGCTCATCAGCAACGGCATACGAGTCAAACAACATACGCGCCTGCAGCCACTGCTTGTTCCCAATGCTCAGTTTACCGGAGTCCTCGAAAGCAGCCATTAGGCGCTGCACTCTACTGCCGTCATGATCATAGAGTTCCCAGATAAAGCGCTCGAGATTTGAAAAGAGTGAAAAGTCCATAGAGGGGGACAGAGAATGGCTGACCTCCCGGGTAGAGTAGCTGTTTTGATTGATGAAGCGATGCAGAGAATCATTTGTGTTGGTTGACACAATGACCTGATTGATTGCCAGCCCCATTTTTTGGGCAATGAAGCAAGCATAGATCTCGGCGAAGCTCGCACCCGGTATGCTGAAGCCAACCGGGCGCACGCCTCCACCAAGCTGCAAAGCACTGTGGAAAAAGAAGACGATCTGAGCCAAGACGCCCACCCAATTCGTAGAGTTGAAACTGATTGGAAGGACATCTTTCACCGGCCAGGCTCTGAGCACTTTGGAAACCAGTGTCTGGCAATCATCGAAGCTACCGCTAACCTCGATCAACCGAACATGATCTGAGCTGGATCCCATCAAACCGGCCAACCGATCGGCAGGCACACCGTCCTGGGGATATAGGGCCAACACCTTTACATTGGGCACATCTTTGAAGGCTTCGACAGCTGCAAGCCCTGTATCACCATTGGTCGCCCCAATAACGACTGCTTGCCTGGGTGGGGTCAGAAAATATGTAACAAGCCGAGATTGGAGTTGGGCTGCAAAATCCTTGGAAGCCTGCGTGGGCCCATGGTGCAGCTGCAGAACCCATTCATTTGGGCCAATCTGTTGAAGAGGAGCTACCGCTCGGTGGTCAAAGCATTGGTAGCAGTCTTTCAATATCGACCTCAAGGCAGAGCTTTCAATTTCACCGCCAACAAATGGGGAAATTACACGAAACGCGAGCTCATCAAAGGGAAGCCATGACCAACTGGCAATGGCTTCACTATCGAAGTGTGGGAGGCTCTCCGGCACGTAGAGCCCTCCATCAGATGCCATGCCTGAGAGAACAACGCTACGAAAATTGGCAGGCTCAGCAGAACCACGAGTGCTTACGTAGTCCATATTTACTCCAAATAATAATCAAGCGACCATTCTGTGCTGCAAGAGAATTTCTCAAGCAGCCCTAATACCACCTTATGCGTGAAGAATTCGCAGCTGAATAGAACAAATCGCATTACATGGCAAAACACCAACAACCACATTTTGCTCGCGAACCATGCAAATCGAAAAGCATGCTCGTTTGGGAATGCACAAAAGGCCGCTCAATGGCGGCCTTTAGTAATTAATCAAGATCATGCTGCCGACGAAAACTTCATAAGCAACAAACCACCTATAATCATAATGGCAGCTAGAATCCTGAGCGAGCCTGCCGGCTCGCCAAGAAATGCAATACCTACCGCAAACGCGCCAACAGCGCCTATCCCTGTCCAGATAGTATAGGCCGTACCTAATGGCAAACTCTTCATCGAATAGGAAAGCAAAACAAAGCTTGCAACAACTGTAATGATAGTTACAACTGAAGCTCCGATCCTTGTGAAGCCTTCTGATTGCTTCATCGAAAAGGCCCAAACAACCTCGAGAATCCCTGCAATTATCAAACTAACCCAAGCCATCGACGGCTCCATTAAGAAGCCGGGTCGTCCCGGCAAGATTAACCCAAATTCAAGGGGTCGTCCCCTGGGCAACAGAACTCTGAAGCTAACTCAAGCTTCGATGAGCTCACTAGTAATTACAGCGCCCGGCATCATTTTCGACAAGCCGGTGATAAGATCATCTGCTGCTGCATTCAGTGCCTCAATTGGCATTTCAGGCAAACTTTCGAGAATAAACCACATCTGCTTCGCCTCGGCATCCAGACGGGTTCGGACACCTTGACGCCAGTTCCAACGACGGCAGGTGACACCCCGATCATCGCGCCAAATGACCTCACCAGCATCAGGTGGTTCATTCGCAGGCTCGCCACTTTTCATCGTGTCAAACTCTTCACTGCCATCAGCGAAGGTCAAGCGGGGCATGCCAACGTAGGCGGCAAAATTCTCGCCACCCACTGGAATGGCATATTGAATGCTGATGGCATTGTAAAGGTCGACAACCGGATCAATTGTTGGAAGCTTCCCATCTTTTTTGACCCGCTTTAGGAGCGCCTCGGCAGAGCACGGGGTACGCTGCGGCTTCACACCAAACTTACGGAACGCGTCCCCCCAAGCAGCGAGGTGAGCATCAGCCCAATGTGCAGTGCCTGCCTCAACAACCTGATACGCACGCTCCATCGCTTCAGCGGCTACACCAGGATTGACGATAGGAGCCGCTTCTACGACAACGCTGACGGCTCGAAAGCCTGGAGTGAGCTCAGCAATCCTTGGGTCAATTGACGGATGTACAGAAAGCATCAGAGAATCTCCTAAACTGACCAATTTAGAGCATTTTACTGACCGATGACCAAAAAAGTCAATATATCGACCGATCCGGAAATCCATGTCCAACAGGTCAGCGAGGCAGTGGCCAAGCGGCTTAGGGAGGTACGCAAGCAGCAGAAAATCTCTCTTGATGAGCTTGCCCGTCGCTCTGGCGTCAGCAAGGGAATGGTAGTAGAGATTGAAAACTGCAAAGCGAATCCAAGTATCGGCATCCTGTGCAAGATCTCCGCAGCCCTTGGGTTGTCCGTCGCTGACGTCGTGAATGTGGCGAGCACCCCCACTGCCCGCCTAATTGACGCGCAGGAGATTCCGACGCTCTGGAATGGGCCCGAAGGTGGCACAGCTCGCTTACTCGCAGGCACAAGCGGGCCTAACATGATTGAGCTGTGGAAGTGGGAAATCAAACCTGGTGAGTTTTTCGAGTCCAGTGGCCATCCCACAGGCACCTTCGAGCTGTTTCATGTTGAACAAGGTACGTTGACCCTGGAGATCAGCGAGACAACGCTCATCATTGAACAGGGGTGTTCAGCAGTTGCGAAAACAGACGTCCCCCACCGGTACATCAACAATGGAAAAAAGACAGTCATTTTCGCCATGACCGTAGCCGAGCTTCATCAGTAAGGTTCCTTAAGTAAAAAAAAGCCTCCCGGATAGGGAGGCAAAGAGGGTTACCTACGAAGATCAGGGATTCGGGAGGTTGCATGAGGTCTCCCGAATGAATTTCAGTTACTGAAGGTCTCGTCTAGGGCCGCCGAAATGTCCTTGATCAGGTCGTCAGCATCTTCGAGACCAATCGAAAGACGCAGGTGACCATACTCAAGGAACTCTTTTGGATAGTGCTCAGAGCCGCCGCGGGCCTCAGGGCCCACGTGAACGATGAGCGATTCGTCGTGACCGATGGAAACGGCTGAAGTAATAACCCTCAGTTTCGCAACAAAGCGGTTCTGCTTGTCAGAGTTGCCTTTCACAGCAAACGCCATGACACCGCCAAACCCTTTGCCTTCGAACTGACGACGGGCCAGCTCGTGCTGAGGATGGGACGGTAGGCCCGGGTAGTAAACGTAGGCAATGCGTTCATCGGAATCCAGGAACGCAGCCACCTTCTCAGCCGTCGCGAGATGCTGACGGATGCGCAGGGGCAAGGTTACTGAACCACGCATTATCAGCCAGGCATTGAATGGAGAAATGACAGCACCCAGGTCAACCAAGGCGTCATGCTTGATCTTCCCGATCAATTCTTTGCTGCCAATCACAACACCACCCATGGCGTCACCATGACCATTGATGTACTTGGTAAGGGAGTGAACGACCAGATCAGCCCCTTTGCTCAAGGCGCGGAAGAACGGCGGCGGTGTGAAGGTTGCGTCGACCGACAGAAGAGCACCATGCGCTTTGGCAATTTCTGCCAAGCCTTCGATATCAGCGACCTTAGTGGTCGGGTTCCCGATGGACTCAGTATGGATCAGCTTGGTGTTAGGCTTCATTGCCTTACGCACTGCGTCCAAATCCCCCATGTTGACGAAGGTCGCTTGAATGCCATAGCGCTCAGGAAGCAGCTCTGCGAACAGACGCCACACCGCTTCGTAGGTCACGTCGCCGACGACAATGTGGTCTCCACTTTTCAGAAAAGTGAAAAACACCGAGTGCAGTGCAGCAACGCCAGTCGCAAATGCGGCTGCAGCCTCACCTCCCTCAATAGCTGCTAGTTTCTTCTCCAGGCACACTTGGTTGTGGCCCGCGTTACGGGTGTAGACCAACCCATCTGGGCTCGACCAGTCCATGTCTTCCGGGTCATCAGGAAGACGATAAGAGTTTGCCATGACCAGCGGGGTGCGCACGGCGCCGGTGGTGACGTCCATAACGTTGCCACCATGAACTGCCTGGCTGCTAACGCCCAACGTGGCCAAGTTTTCTTTATCAGGACGCATCTTAATACCCTCTTGCTTATTGAGCTTCTTTTAATGTGGGCTTAACAGCCAACTCTTCGTTTGCTTCAGCAGCTGTGGTTAAAACCAACTCCTGATTTTCATCAAACTTCAATTTTCCGTTTGCGATTCCGTAAACTCGACCTCGAACCACATACCAACCAATCACAAGAACCGCTGCGTAGAAGGGGATAGACGCAGCGGAGTACGTACCTACTGGGTAGTCGCAAGCAATCAGAATGAAGACCAAAACGAAGAATGCCAGCGTTGCGTAACCGCTATAAGGCGCGAACAACATCCTGAATTTAGGCCGCTCAATAAGGCCTTGCTGGGATAGCTTGAAGAGTTTGAGCTGGCAGAGAATAATCACTCCCCAAGCACCAAGCATCAAAATGGCCGTCAACGACATGGCAATTTCAAAAGCTTGACCGGGCAGAAATGCATTCATTGCAACGCCAACCAGGGAAGCAATTGTCGTGAACATAATCCCTGCAAACGGCACCCCATTGCTGTTCATTTTCACAAGGAATGGCGGCGCGGATCCTGTTACAGCAAGGGAGCGGAGAATACGTCCGGTGGTGTAAATCCCGGCATTGAGGGATGAAATGGCAGCAGTGAACAACACCATGTTCATGATTGCATCAGCACCACGCACCCCAATGGCACCGAAGAAGGTCACCAATGGACTCACTCCTGGGATATAAGAGGAGCTCGGCATAAGCAGCGAAAGCAGCAATATAGTGCCAACATAGAAAACAACAATACGGAAGACAACTGCTCGAATGGCTTTAGGCATGACCTTTTCAACATCTTTGGCCTCCCCTGCGGCTGTGCCAACAAGTTCAATACTACCGTAAGCGAATACCACACCCTGTATCAAAATTACAGCCGGCATCACACCATAAGGGAACCACCCCCCATGATCAGAAATCAACTGGAACCCAGGAACATGGCCGTCGATGGGTGTACCAAAGATAACCATGTACACACCCACGCAGAGGAATGTAACCAGGGCTGCTACTTTAAAAAAGGCAAACCAGAATTCCAGCTCGCCAAAAATTTTTACAGATACCAGGTTAATACCAGTAATAATCGCTAGCACACCCAGTGCGGAGGCCCATTGTGGGACGTCTCCGAGGAATGGAACATACGCCTTGAAGAAATTCAGGTAAAGCGCGGTCGCAGTGAGTTCAGCAATCGCAACCGTTACCCAGTTTGTCCAATACATCCAACCCGCTGCATAAGCCAGTTTTTCACCATAGAACTCTCGGGCATAAGACACAAATGACCCGGTGGACGGCCTGTGGAGAACCAACTCACCGAGAGCGCGAATGATGAACCACGCAAAGACACCGCACACAGCAAATGCAAAAACAAGTGACGGGCCGGCCTCAGAAAGTCGAGCACCTGCACCCAAGAACAAACCGCTGCCAACCGCCCCGCCAATCGCAATCATCTGTATTTGACGAGCTCGCAACGTCTTTTTGTAACCGACGTCCTCCGCACCAACATACTTAACCCTGCTTGCACGCTCAGTAGCTGGGCCAGCAGTTACACTCTCTTTAAAGCTCATACGCCAACACCTTGTTATTGTATTACGGCAAGGTGCAAGACATACACACCTTACATACGCAGCATATTCACATCGAAAAACTATCACCTCGCACACTCCAAGCCAGGTAGACCAGGATGGGGCGAGTAGAAAATTTATAAACGCACGGATAGTTAGTGAGAACCGCCAATAAAAGCTTGAACTTCTATCTCCACATCCACACCCAGTACCAGTTCAGAAACGACTGTCGAGCGCGCAGGCAGATTTGTGCCGAAGAATTCTTTGTAGACTTCATTCAAACCATCAAAATGACTCAGATCTGATAGCCATACTGTTGCTTTGACGACTTGGTCAAAACTGGCCCCAGTAGCGGCCAAGGTTTCACCAATGCGCAGGCAGACTGCTTTGGTCTGAGCCCTGATGTCACCCTTGATGATTTCACCGGATGCGCTAACGGGAATCTGCCCTGAAAGGAATAGAAAACCACCCGCCTTCACAGCTCTGGAAAGAGGGAGTGGTGCCTGGCTAGGGTATCGTTGAATAAGGTTGCTCATTATCGCTCCCCTGATCTTAAATAAAGGGGCACGGATGCCCCTCCTTTACTACCTGACGAAAACCGGCCCCTGAATTGGCTTCAGACGTTATTCACTGGGCCCGTTCAAGCAAATGACCTTAGGCTGGGTCATATCTTCGTAGGCGAAGCGCACACCCTCACGCCCCATGCTGCCGTACTTGAAGCCACCGAATGGCATCGCATCGAAACGGTAGTCAGACGAGTCGTTGATCATCACACCACCCGCCTCAAGCAGCTTTGCTGCCTTCATAGCGGTGTTCAGATTGCTGGTGAAGATGCCAGCGTGCAGGCTGTACTCTGGCTCGTTGGCGAGCGCCAGAGCATCTTCAAGCGTGCTGATCTCCTGCAGGATAACGATGGGGCTGAACACTTCTTCCTGCCAGACCTTGCACTCAAAGCTCACGTCTTCCAGGACGGTTGGATAGAACAGAGTGCCCTCCCGCTTGTTACCAAGCAGAACCTTGGCACCCTTGCTGACAGCTTCCTGTACGGAGTCTTGTGCACGTTTGGCCGCTGCCTCAGAGATCATCGGGCCGACGTCCGTCGCTTCGTCTGCCTGATTACCCACTACCAAAGCGCGGGACTGTTCGACGAACTTCTCCTTGAAGATCTGGTAGATCTTGCTGTCGATCAGGATGCGTTGGGTACCGATGCAATTCTGCCCTGCTGCCCAGTACGCGCCAGAAACGCACGACTCAACGGTCGACTCAAGCTCGCAGTCGGCCATGACAATTACTGGCGCATTACCGCCAAGATCCATTGCCATCTTCTTGAGGCCGGCAGTCTTGGTAATCTGCTCGCCTGTAGCAAAACCACCTGTGAAGGAGATCATCCGCACAGCGCGGTGGGCCACCAGCGCCTTACCCAGTTCAGCATCACCGGTGGCCACCGAAACAACTTCAGTAGGCAACCCTGCCTTGTTCAGGTAGCTGACCAGCTTGACGGCGGACAGCGGAGCGAGTTCAGAAGGCTTCAACACCACCGAGTTGCCGCCGGCGATGGCCGGGCCCAGCTTATGAGCCACTAGGTTCAGCGGATCATTATAAGGGGTGATAGCCAAGATCACGCCCAGAGGCTCGCGAGTGAACCACCCTTGGCGAGATTCAGAACCAACATAGGAGTCGAAGGGAATCACCTCCCCTGCGTTACGCTTGGCCTCTTCAGCCGAAAGCTTGAGCGTGTTTACACAGCGGAGGACTTCCTTGCGCGCTTGGCGAATTGTTTTACCAGACTCCGCTGAAATGAGTTTCGCGAAATCATCCTTGTCCTTCTCCACCAGTGCAGCTGTCTGCTCCAGAATGCGAGAACGCTCAGCGCGAGAAAGGTTGCGAGCGGTCACAGCACCGTGCTTGGCAGCATCAATCACCAAGTGAGCAGAAGTTGCAGGAACCTTGGCCACCTCACCAATCACAGTACCATCAAACGGGTTGAATACTGTGATCTCTTCGTAATCTGTGGACAGAGCCAGACTCAAACTGTTCATATTCAGATCGCCTGTTTGGTTTTTTTCTTGTGGATGCTGATGATGTCGGACAGCAGGGCGTAGGCAGTTTCAATACGGCCTGCACCAGCACCTACAACAGTGACCGGGCCCAGGAGATTGGTTTCAAAGCTGACAGCATTCGTGGCGCCACTTACCCCGGCCAATGCATCAAAGTTCGGAAGAAGTTGCGGGCTAACCGAAGCAGTCACAGTACCCGCCGGGGTGCGCTGTGCACTGCCAATCAGCTTCCAGCGCGAGTTATTTTGAGCGGCATTCCGAATATCTTGTGCAGTGATGTTCGAGATGCCTTCACAGCACACATCGTTCGGAGTCAACTTCGCACCCAGCAGTTCATTTGCCAGGATCACTACCTTCAGACGTACATCATGACCTTCAACGTCAGCAGTTGGATCTGCTTCGGCATAACCCAGCTCCTGAGCCTCCGACAATGCGTCACCGAAGTCGAGACCGGCTTGCATGCTGCTGAGAATGAAATTGGAAGTTCCGTTCAGAATGCCCTTGAAACCAGTAATTTCCGAACCGGCCAATGTTTCTTGCGCCAGACGGATCACTGGAGTACCGCTCATCACGGCACCTTCAAACTCAAAGGCTGCACCATTCGTCGCAGCCAGCTTCTTCAGCGCAGCCGAGTGGAGAGCCACTGGGCCTTTGTTTGTAGTCACAACGCTAATGCCCTTTTCCAGAGCCCAGCGGCAAAACGTGGTTGCTGGCTCACCATCAACCGGATTGGTGAAGGTGGCCTCAGCAACAATATCTGCACCGGAAAAACGAATGACCGTCTCATTGGCCGGCTCGGCGCTACCATTCTCCAGGGCTGCGAAGGCACCTTTGGCTGCAGGCACAGCTACCAATTTCTTAGGATCCAGGCCGTCCTTACCGATCACCGAACCCAAGAAAATGTCGCTGACGCCAACGATTTTCAGCGTAAAGCCAAGCTCGGCAGCCCACAGCTCATTCTTCTCGGCAACCAGTTGGGCCAGAGCGCGGTTCACACCGCCGAAACCCAGCAAAGCAATTTTGTATTCAGTCACAGCAACGGCCTCATTTTGTTGTTTACCACTGAAGGAAATCGTAAGCTGCAACCCTGCTTAACCGAATATGCCAAACAGACAGATCTTGCTAGCAAAATGCTCGCACAACATGTCGCTTTGCTTGCGCACTATTTTGTATGAGACAGCACAAAAGAAGTCACCGTATTCACAACCCCAGGCAGACTGGAAATATCAGTCCAGACCTTATTAATTCTGTCCGGAGAACTCGCCTCAACGGTCAGAACGATATCAAGATCACCACTCATTACATTGCAAGCGATCACCTCAGGAATCGCAGCGACAGAGCGCACCACGTCCGCACCCCTCATGCGATCCTGCCTGTACACAAAAACCAGTGCTCGTATCGGAGGATGGTCTGAAGACGCAGACCCCTTCACAATCGTATATCCTTTGATATACCCGTCTCGCTCCAAGCGCTCAATCCTGAGCCGAACAGCATTTCTAGAAAGATTAACTTTCAGCGCAATATCGTTGTGAGCTAGACGCGAATTCCTGGTTAGTTCTTCGATGATCCTTTCATCGACTTTGTCCAAAGTGCGTTTCATCGCTACCTCCGGATCGCGTAAAGCAATCACTCACATAAAATTATTACTTAGCTGCCCTGGCCAAGCCTCTTAAGCTCAGCCGAGCCAAACCCGGCATCAGGGCCAGGGCTCATCCGTTGGCCCACCAAGGTGGTGGAGCCAAGATCTCGGCTATCAGCTCTGGTCAGCAGGCACGCTCACAGCTTCGTGCCATCGACCGAAAAAGTCAATATACTGACCGTCGCCACACCAACCGCCCTTTGCCAGGAAGGCAAAGCCAACCCAGTCCCCCATGGGCGAAGGAGAAAAAATGACTGCCAAAGACGTTTTTCACTCGATGTTTCAGTACAAAGCTTGGTCTGAAGCCGAGTTGTTCAAAATCCTCACAGAGTCTCCTAGCACGTTCACTGCGCCGCATCTGACAGACGCTTTATGGCATCTCGCTCACATCAACATCGTGGACAACCTGTTTAAGGGGAGGTTGCTGGGTGACCCTATGCCCTGCAGCTCAACCACTACAAACGAACCGCAACATTTATCTGACCTATCGTTAAAGTTTTCTAAAACGAACAACTGGTTTGTTAACTACACAACATCTGTTACTGAGGCAGAGCTTGAAGAAAGGCTGAACTTTGTATTTGCAGATGGGAAGCCAGGGAATATGAAAAAGTCAGAAATGTTGAGCCATGTCCTCTCGCATGGACTGCTGCATCGTGGGATGGTCAGCGGCCTACTACCCTTTGCAGCAAGTGAAGGCTGGCAGGATCACTTCACGACGTTCTTGAAGCAGTAAATATGATTCAGCCTTAATTTTTATAAGGCTTGCCGCGTTTCATTTCCGAGATCAAATAGCGATAGGGCGATCGTGAAGAAGCAAACCCTTCAGGCAGGGACTAGACATGTACTTACCGACATATTTCAGTGAACATCAAAGGGAAGCGTTACACACCATAATAATGGATAATCCATTTGGCACGTTGGTAACCCATGGGCCAGCTGGACTCGATGCCAACCATCTTCCTTTCGAGCTTGAACCAAATATTGGTGCACTGGGGGTGCTCAGTGCCCATGTTTCAAAAAACAACCCCCTACTCAACGAGGTAAAGAACCTGGATGAGGTACTGGTGGTATTCCAGGCAGGCAGTGCTTACATTTCACCTACCTGGCTACCGAGCAAAAAAGACACAGAGAGACAAGTACCGACCTGGAACTACAAGGTCGTCCATGCAAAGGGACGCATCACGCTTATCCACGATGAGGCCCACGTCCGCAAACTGGTCGCCAAGCTGACCAAGCGTCATGAGGCCTCAATGGAAAGGCCTTGGAAAATATCTGACGCCCCTAAAGAATATATCAGCGAACTCCTTGATAGAATTTTTCTAATTGAGATTGAAATAACTGATCTTGTCGGGAAGTTCAAATTAAGTCAGGATGATGGGGCGAAAGACATGGTCGGTGCGGGCACGGCCCTCAAGGAGCTTGGAGAGCATAACATCGGAGATGCCATGCTCGAAGCAGCCAAGAATCTCTAGCCCAATGGATTGTGGGATGGGCTGAGCCTAAACCGCTGCGTTCAAGGCGCTTGTAGAGCGCAGCCCCGGATCATTGAAAGAATCAGTGAGCCGGGGCAGTGGCTCGGGGATTTCACCGATAGCAGCCTGATGCTTCTTAGCCGATCGTCCGAGACGGACGTATGCAAAGGTCATCATATTGACTTTTTCGGTCACCAGCACATACAGTAACTCAAGCTCGAATTTTCCCCGGCTTGGCAGTAGAGGTTTAGCTTTTTGGCATTGCACATGGTTGAGGCTCAGCAACCGCAAGTGCCGTACTGGACTGCCACTCAGTCAGCGCAATCGATACCAACGCCATTGTCCAGAACAATGGATATTCCCAACCGCCTCCGGTGTTGCTGAATAACCAGCCATTGCCCGAATGCGCCCAGGTTGCGCCTAGTAAGATAGGAACTGCAGCAGTTGCTGCAATATGGGGTTTTAGTCTCAAGATAAGCATGCCCCCCGTGACAATCTCCACCAAGAGCGTTACCCAAGCCAAGAACCCGGGAAGTCCGATAGACTCGAAAAATGCGACCGTCCCTGCCATCGTGAATACAAACACCTTGAGATAAAGCGAGTGCGTGATTAGTGCGACACCTGCAGTGAGTCGAAGAAATAAGCGACCGAAGTACGCAGGGTTAAAATTAGTCATGTCAGCTCCTTTATCTATGCAGTGCCGTTTGCCCTGCTTACGACTAATTCTGGTGGCTACTTGAATTCCAAACAATCTGCTTTTTCACCAAACAGGACTGCAAGAATGCACAACTGGGACTGGGATGATCTACGGTTAATCCTCGCAGTAGCTGAACATGCATCGTTTGCAGCAGCAGCCAGGCACCTCAATGTAAATCACACCACCGTCCTACGGCGAGTGAATACATTTGAGCAGGCACACGGGTTACGAATTTTCAATCGGCTTGCCACAGGCTATACGCTGACTGAAGCCGGTGAGGAACTGCTGCGGACTGCTGAAATAATGAGAGGAGCCGTAAGCGACCTATCGCTTCGACTTGAAGGAAAAGACCTCAAGCTGGAGGGGACACTTCGAATCACCACCTGCGATACGATTATGGGCTCGATCCTTCCTCAGATTCTTGAGAAATTTAGCAAGCAACATGAGAAAATCGTAGTTGAATTGTCAACTGGGCCTTTTGTCACTGACTTGGCGCAGCGACATGCAGATGTGGCTATCCGGACTGGAGATAACCCCACTGAATCCCTGATTGGCAGGCGCCTCTCCGATGTCCGATTCGCCCTGTACGCATCTATTGAAATGGCAGAGTTGCTAGAGGGTGACGACCCCTTGACCTTCACCAAGTGGATCTCACCTGACCTGACTTTCAGCCAGATGGCTGTCACGAAATGGATTCAATCAACAATCCCAGCCAGTTCAATCATCTTCAAGGCTGACTCGTTGATCTCGTTGCGCCAGGCCGCGCTAGCAGGGATGGGAATTGCCCCTCTACCCCGCTATCTGGGAGATAACACGCCAGGCCTTGTCAGGCTCAAATCGGATGCGCTGGATCCGTTCACAACTGGCCTCTGGATCCTTACACATCGCGACCTGCGGCATACCGCGAGAGTTCGCGAGTTCATATCGTTCGTGAGCGACGAACTGAGGCAGCGCAGCTTTTAAGTCTCTCATGCCAGCAGTGCGTCACGGGCGGGCCATTCACATCCGGGCGTCACGTCCGGAATGAAGTAACCAGACCCCTGAGCCGCTCGATCTGCGATTGCAGGTTCTCGCAGGCGCTCAGGGTTGACTGGAGGTTTTTCACGTTTTCTGTGTTCAGGCTATTGATCTGCGCGATATCAACGTTGAGAGACTCAATGACAGAGGACTGCTCCTCGGTGGCGGTCGCCACAGCTTGATTCATGCCATCGATATCGCCGACATGGTGATTGATAACGTGAAGGCACGCTCCCGCCTCATTCGCCACCGCCATGCCTTGCTCACTCAGATGGCCACTCACTTCCATCCGATTGACGGCTTCTTGGGCGCCTGCCTGTAGCTCATCAATCATCACATGAATTTCTTGGGTTGAAGCCTGCGTTCGATATGCGAGGCTACGAACCTCATCTGCGACAACGGCAAATCCCCGACCAGCCTCTCCTGCTCGGGCTGCCTCGATCGCAGCATTGAGAGCAAGCAAATTGGTTTGCTCGGAAATACCCTTGATGACCTCCAGGATGCGTCCAATGCTGACCGTTTTATCGTTCAACGATTCAATGCTGCCCGACGCCAGCCGCAGATTGTCAGAGAGATCACTCATCTTGGAGATGGTACCTGCAACCACCTGTCCTCCCTCATGAGACTGACTCCGAGCTTTTGCTGCCTGTACCGAGGCATCGCCGGCATTGCGGGCGATCTCTTGAGCAGCCGCACCAAGTTCATGAATCGCTGCCGCTACGCTATCTGTTCGCTGCGCCTGCTCGCCAGACATCGACAGGGAGCCCGCAGATGACGTGGTGACAAGCTTCACCTCGGTAAACACCAACTCAGTTGCGGTGGAAACATCACGAATCGAATCGTGTATCCGCCCTACAAACACGTTGAAATCCTGGGCCAGCATACCGAACTCGTCTTGGGTTTTAACCTCAAGGCGCTTTGTTAGGTCTCCCTCCCCCCTGGCAACGTCCTTCATTGCAACACTCATGCGTCGTAGAGGGTGCATAAGCCAGTAAATCATGACGCCCAGGAGCAGTACTGTCGCAGCGACGGTGATCGATGTAGCTATGACCGCCGCAAATCTGAAGCCAGCCAGCTCTTGAAACGCTTTGTCCTTGTCGAGCGCCAAGCCAACGTACCACTTGACTGCAGGAAGCCCATTGATCGCCGCAAACATGACCAACTCACGCTTGCCTGCCTGCTGCACCTCATGGAGCTCACCGCCAAACCCATCCTTGCCGCCGGCGTAGACCGAAGTGAAATCCTTCATCAGAAGGTCACGATTAGGGTGGACTAATATTTTGCCTTCCGAATCAACCAGGAATGCGTAGCCCATGCCTTTGAGCTCTACTGAACTTATCATCTTCTCAACGGTATCAAGCGGCAAATCACCCGCCACAACGCCTTGCACGCTGTCCCTACTAATGACTGGCGCCGCAACAGTAAGCATCAGTTTCCCGTTTGTATCATCTCGATAGGGCTCTGTTAGCACGGTGTGCTTTTGCGCTTCTGCTGTCTTGTACCAAGGTCGCGTACGGGCATCGTAACCAGATGGCATTTCATCTTGAGGACGAATAAAAAACTCCCCCTCCGCATTACCAAAGTAGGTAAATGAAAACACTGATTTAAGAACTGATTGATCAAGCACAGAAATTAATTTCTCTGAGGCCGGAGAGCCCGCGAGCAACTCCTTCAAGCTATCAAGCAACAGCATTCGACCAGACATCCATTGTGAAATACCATTGGCAGTGGAGTTACTCACACCCGATAGCTTAGCTTCAATCCCCCGGTACAGTGCATCACGCTGTAGCATGTCGTTGTACGCGGCGAAGCTAGCAAAAGAAGCTGCAACCACTAGCGCAGCAGAGATTATGATCTTATGTGAAAACTTCAATTTCATTGACGATCGTCCTATCGCCGAAATAAAAAAGGCCAATCGGAGATCGATTGGCCGCATACCGAACATTGGCTATTATTTGAGACCGTTCGACAGGAACTGCTGGAGGCGCTCACTACGAGGATTGGTTAAGATGTCCGCTCCACCCTGCTCTTCCACCAGCCCCTGGTGTAAAAACAGGATCTGGCTAGAGACTTGTTTTGCGAAGGCCATTTCGTGTGTCACCATCAACATGGTTCGCCCCTCTTCAGCCAGCGCCTGCAACACCTTCAGCACTTCACCAACAAGCTCAGGATCCAAAGCCGATGTTGGTTCATCAAAGAGTAAGATCTCAGGCTCCATCGCTAACGCCCGGGCAATAGCAACACGTTGTTGCTGCCCACCAGACAAAAAGCTTGGGTACTGTGATGCAACCCTAGCGGGAAGGCCGACCTTATCCAAATATTGACGTGCTGCCTGCTCTGCATCAGCTTTCTTAACGCCTAGAACACGCTGAGGTGCCAGGGTTATATTGTCCAGCACACTCAAATGGCTCCACAGATTGAAGTGCTGGAATACCATGGCCAAACGAGTGCGCAGCCGCTGTAGATCTGCGGTATCAGCCACCCGCAACCCGTGACGATCTTTAACCATCCTGATCACTTGCCCGTCGAGCGTCATAGCGCCGTCAGTAGGCGTCTCCAGGAAATTGATACAACGCAAGAAGGTACTTTTTCCAGACCCACTGGCACCTATGAGGCTGATCACATCACCTTTATGAGCTTTTAGCGATACACCTCTCAGAACTTGGTGGTCGCCATAGCTTTTGTGAAGATTCTCAACGGTCAGCTTGTACCCTAACTCAAGGCCTTTGCCCATGTGCTGGTTCTGCTCAATGCTATTGGGTGTTATTAGACTGGTCATCAGCGGCATTCCTAAAGTCAATGAGCGGGCCCAAGAAAGGACAGCCAGCGTCGCTCAGCTAAGCGAAATAATCCTACAAGAGCAAACGAGAGAACCAAATAGATCAAAGCTCCAATCCCAAAAGACTGGAACGTCAAGAACGTTTCTGAGTTTGCGTCACGTGCAACTTTCAAGATATCCGGGATGGTGGCAGTGAAGGCTACCGAGGTCGAGTGCAGCATCAATATCACTTCATTACTATAGTACGGGAGAGCCCGCCTCAGCGCAGACGGTACTACTACGAATGCGTTTAACCTCCAACCATTAAGCCCGTAGGCCTTAGCCGCTTCAAGCTCGCCATAGGGAATATTCCTGATTGCGCCTGCAAATATCTCGGTTGTATACGCGCACGTATTCAGCGCAAAGGCCAGGATCGTACAGTTCATCGCATCTCTGAAGAACTCGTCCAACAAAGGCTGTGAGCGCACGGCAGCGATACTATAGATCCCCGTGTAGCAAATCAGTAGCTGAATGTAGAGGGGCGTTCCCCTGAAGAGATAGGTGTAAAACTGGACAGGCCAACGTACATAAGCTCGCTCTGAAACCCTCGCAATGGCTAGGGGAATCGCCCCCAAAAAACCTATGAAGATTGAGGCGGTCAGCAGCCACAGCGTCATGGCCAGCCCTGTCATTTCCGTCCCATCCGTGTACAGGAAAGCCTTCCAGTACTCCTGCAGTAATTCAATCATTGCAGAGCCTCGCGAGAGCCAGCGGAATATTTACGTGCAAGCCTGCGCAATACCAAGTTCGATAGCGTCGTAATGACTAAGTAAATAAGAGCCGCCAACACAAGAAAGTAAAATAGCTGAAACGTACTCTTGCCGGCGTCCTGGGCGGCTTTGACCAAATCTGCAAGACCTATGATTGACACCAAAGCTGTAGCCTTGAGCAAAACCAGCCAGTTATTGCCAATGCCGGGGAGCGCAAAACGCATCATTTGGGGAAAGGTAATAAGGAAAAAGCGTTGGGATCTGCTGAGACCATAAGCCACTGCCGCTTCTCGCTGCCCCTTGGGGACGGAAAGCATGGCTCCTCGGAATGTTTCCGTGAAGTAGGCTCCGTAGATGAACCCAAGAGTTATCACGCCAGCCGCAAATGGGTCAATTTCGATGTAATTCCAGCCCAAAGATTGCGTCAGGCTGGTTAACCACGTCTGCAGGCTGTAGAAGATCAGGAGCATCAGCACAAGATCTGGTACCCCGCGAATGAGCGTGGTGTACATCTGAGCAGGTAACCGAGCTATAGCTAAGGAGGAAAGCTTGGCGCAAGCGCCAATTAGACCCAATATTACGCTCACTGCAAGGGACAGCAAGGACAGCTTTATGGTCATCCAGGTACCCATCAGCAGCAGTGGCCCAAAGCCCTGCATGCTAAGCCCTGGCAGACCAACAACTTCAAAAAAGTTATCAATCATGATCGAACGACTCTTGATGAAATAAAGCGCCTATGTGGGATAGGCGCATACCATTACTTGCCGCTGTAAAGGTTCAAATCACCAAAATACTTCGTTTGGAGCTTGGCGTAGGTTCCATTTTCGTGGATTGCTTTAATGGCCCTATTCAACTGCGCCTTCAGGTCATCATTGCCCTTGACAACTGCAATGGCCGTTTTAGAGGGAAGCAACTCGCTTTCGACTTGCTCGCTCATCTCATAATCAGCACCTTGAGGCGAGCTTAGAAATCCTGCTTTGGCTTGAAGCGTGTCCTGGATAGAAGCATCGAGCCGGCCCGACACAAGATCGTAGTAAACCTGGCTCTGGTTTTGGTAGGACTGAACCTTAACACCCGCCTTCTTCAATACCGCTTTAGCGTAGCCTTCCTGAATGCTGCCTTGGAAAAAGCCAACACGCTTGCCTTTGAGCGAGCTCACATCCGCGCTGAGCCCAGAGCCCTTTTTATAGACATACGACGTTGGGCCGGAGAACAGTTCATTTGTGAAATCGACTGCTTTTTCACGTACAGGCGTGACTGTCATAGAAGACAGTACTCCATCGAACTTATTTGCACGAAGCCCAGGAATCAGTCCATCAAAATCACTTTCGATCCATTTGCACTCAGCCTTGAGCTCAGCGCAAATCGCATTTCCCAAGTCAATATCAAAACCGACAAGTTTTCCATCTGGAGCCTTGGACTCGAAGGGAGCGTAGTTGGCATCTACGCCAAATCGGATCTCTTTATATTCTCTCGCCTGCGCCAGGCTGATGCAGAAGGGAAGCGCAGCCAGAACAAAAAGCTTACGGAGTGACATCATTTGGAAATCCCTAGATATTGTAATTGAATTAAGGGCTAGCCGTTTCAACGAGTTGTGCCCATCAAAACCACAGTTATCCATGAGCGCTGCACACCTACGCGCTTCCGTGCATGGTTGCTGTCATCTTGCTCATGTTGTCATGCTACGCCATCAGTTGACCGGTACAAGCTGGCAATAAGCTCGTACTGGCAGGCATTTTGCTCGCCATAGATAGCAATATGCTCGTAGCTTTCTCTACTTTTTAAAACCTAGGGACAGAGTTAGAACCGTGTAGAGCTAAGAGGATCGCCTGCGAGACGCAGAGGATTGCTCTTAAGTGTCCAAATACCTAGATTCCTCATCTAGCAGAACGCATCACCCACCATCAAATTGACGCCAGATGTAACAGTGTACGGTGTTACTCCGTGTTCATTGCCGTCGGAGAGTGGGCGCTCGTAAGCGCCCCACCCCATCAAACAACGGTAGGTTTTATGGCCTTTTCGATACGCTGACGTCCTGCGTGAGTAAGCTTATTTACCCCAGCTTCCTTGGCAACCGCGTAAACCAGTCCTTCTCCAACATGCCCGTGTTTAGTCATCTCATCCACCAAGGCACGTAATTCAGGCAAGCAGATGTCGGCGAGTGGACGAATTGAATCGTCATCACCTGGTCTCCGGAAGACGACGTTGGAGTCCGAGTCTAAATGTACCGGCCAGAAGAACGTTCCGGACTCCTCCTCTTCATGGGAACGGAATCGTGCCCGCGCAATTTGATCGACACGATCGCGAATGCGTGAGCCGGTTCTGACCCAGCCATGAGCACGTGCGATACGCCGTGCTAGCACCGAATCAAGCACTGGCCCCTCCTCTGACACCACATGGGCGATCATCCGTTCCAGAGTAGACGTATAGTTCGCTTCGAAGAATCGATCTGGGTCAACACCTTCCACAGCTTCAGTAGGGTCTGCTTCCTTGTAAACCAGATGCTCCACCGGCACATGAGGAATCACAACTTCTTCTACTTGAGCCGCCGCTGCTCTGGCGTATTTCAACTCAGGCAATGCGCCAGACGGATCATTGGCTTCAGCAACAGGGGTGGAAGCGACCACAGCGACCTGATCCACCACCTCGATCACTTCTGCCATCGCGGCGTCGATTTTCAAACGCTCCGCCTCATGCGCAGCATCGATGACGGCTTGCTCGGCTCTCGACTTAGCGAGGAGCTCCGTCAATTGCTGATGAACCTTTTCCGCAGTCCCTACAGCATCAACCCACCAGTCTGTCGACCAGATTCGTACGATCTCCCAGCCCAGACCACGCAGTACAAACTCTCGCAATTTGTCGCGATCACGGGCAGTTGCACTGCGGTGGTAAGTAGCTCCATCGCATTCCACGCCGGCAAGGAACCGCCCAGGTGCATCAGGATGAACCACTCCCAAGTCAACTCGGAACGACGACACGCCAATCTGGGTGTGAACCTGCCAACCCTTCTTGGCCAAGGCAGCTGCGACCGCCTCTTCGAACGGGCTGTCGAATCCGCCCACGCTGCCAAAGTTAGCTTCTGCCAAGGCCTGTGGGCCTCGCTCAGCAAACTCCAGGAAATGCTTCAGATCACGCACCCCAACAGCTTGCGTACGGGCGAGGTCAATGTGCTCTGGGCGCAGCGTCGAGAACAGTACCAATTCCTGGCGAGCACGAGTAATGGCGACGTTGAGTCGGCGTTCACCACCGGGACGGTTCATCGGCCCGAAGTTCATCGACATCACGCCAGCAGCGTCTTTTCCATAGGTGGTCGAGAAGTAGATGATGTCTCGCTCGTCTCCCTGGACACTTTCCAGGTTCTTCACGAACACAGGCTCAAGTTCAGATTCAGCGAAGTAGGAGTCAAGCGACGGATCTTTCCGACATGCCTCATCCAGCATGTCCATGATGAGCTTCTGCTGCTCACCATTGAACGTGACGACACCCACGGTTCGACGGCTCTCTCGGAATACAGGCGACTGAAGGCGAGCGACGAGGTCAGCGACCAGCGCTCTTGCTTCAATAAGGTTCGTACGTGAACCACCCTTGTCGTAGACACCAGCAACCGGGCACAGCCTCACAGCCTTATCAGCCGTGAATGGCGACGGGAACGTCACCAGCTTTGAGCCGTAATAACGCTGATTGGAGAACGCGATCAGGCTCTCGTGACGGCTGCGATAATGCCAATTCAGGTTGCGCATCGGCAGGTTCGCGCTGATGCACTCATCGAGGATGCTCTCGAGATCCGCTTCGACATCCTCATCATCAGCAGTGGACTCAGCCCGGTCAAAGAACGAGGTGGGTGGCAGCTGCTTCGGGTCACCTACCATCACGACCTGCTTTCCTCGTGCCATCGCCCCGATCGCATCCCAAACTGGAATCTGAGAGGCCTCATCGAAGATGACGAGGTCGAACGGGGTTGAGGCTGGCGGCAGGTATTGAGCAATCGAGAGCGGGCTCATTAGCAAGCAAGGTGTCAGCTTGGTGAGCGCTTCTGGTGCCCGAGTCATCAACTCACGCAATGGAATATGCTTGGCTTTCTTGCCCATCTCATGACGCAGCAAGCCCCACTCAGAAGAGCGGCTCACGCTGTCCTGACTTGGCAGGTCAGCACACAGCCGCGCACGGAGCCAGTCCTTCGTCAGCTCGGTGAACTTGTCATCCAGCGCTCGGAAATCGCGAATACGCTGTTCGTGCTCAACGCTGACAAACGTCCGGATCACTTCCTCATTATCGACAGTGGTATTCAGCCACCAGCGAGCGTAATTCACCTCGAAGACGCGGCGGACTTTTCCGGAGGTGATTGCTCCGCTTTCCATAGCTTGGACAATTGGGGCGAGGCCAACGGCGAAAGCCTCATCGCGCACCTTTCTCCAAGCACACCATGCCTTGAGTCGCGCCTCGGAAGAAACGACGGTCTCGCAATTTTTCTTGAGGTCATTCAACGAAAGATGTGCGGTCTCATCAGCACCGGCCTCGGTGAAGTGACCGATCGAAGTCAGATGCGATGAACGCTCCTGCAACAACGCAAGCTTTTCACGAAGGGCCACGCCTGCGAGAGCTATCGCACCTTCAGGCTCTAGCAAGGCGTTACCATCTCCCAAGAGCGTTTGGAGGGGAGCCTTGTAAGCTGCGATGTGCTCCGGATTCAGCGCGAGCTTCGCAATAGCCGTTGCTACCTGCCCTTGGAACACCACAGCCTGACGTGCAACTTCAAGCTTGGTCTTCAGGTCACTCCAGACCGGTACCAGCTCTCGCAGGTCAGCCAGGTCGGACAGATCACGTTCAACCGCTGCCCGCTGCTTTAACAGGTCGAAGTCACCTTTAAGCAACGCTCCACAGCGGCCCTCCTGCACTTCTGGGTGATCATCAACAAGACGACCGCGCTCTTCAATATCCCGACGCTCAGCCTGGAAGCGCAGCGCTGCAGTAAGGAGTTCAATATTGGTGTCCTTGCCGCACCAAAGCTGCTGAGTGCTCAAGCCAAGGTCGGACAAGGCAGCCATATCGCTATCAAGGCGCGCCAGCGTGCGAAGTCGTCGCAGCTCTTCCTTCAAGGCATCACCCAGCTGGCCTTGCTCGACCAACTGGAGCCCGTCATCGATCCAGTCCGAGTCTGCTTGCTGGAGCCGAATGGCCTCTTGAAGCTTGATCGACGTCGAAAGCTGCTCAGCCACAGACTTTGAACCTTGCCAAACGGCAACGCACTCGTGCCCGGGCTCAAGCTCATCAATAGCACGGCGCACGGCGCGGATTTCTGCCCAAATGGCCAAATCTTTACCGTGATCGGCCTCGCCTGCAGTGGTTTGAGTCGGGGCTAGCAAACCCGCAATACGGCGCTTTCCGAACCAGGATTTTGGCCAGAACGATTCCTCAGCCTCCTTCCACTCACGCAGCAACAGATCGATGTCGAGCGATTCGATCGTATCGCCGTAGGTCGCACTGAGCTGCTGCTGGAGCTCTACTATTTGGCCAAGCAGTGCCACTGCCTGAGCAAGTACATCGGTGGCACTTTCCGGCCAGGCCGGGCTGAGCTCACCGAATACGGTGCGACGTTGCTGTAGCAGTTCAATACCCTGCTTCGCATCGGCCACAACGCGAGAAGGCCAGAGCGGCGAAAGCTTAGCGTTGAGCTCTCGGTGTTGTTCAACCCACGCACAGCCATCGCCCAGCCGTTGAGTAATGGAGCGGGCATCAGGCCGCAGCGCGAAGCGCCAATCCTGTCCTGCTGCCGAAGGCAATGCCTGGGAAAGGATTGACAACCCCTCCAGTGCTGTCGGGGTGTATTCCGAAGCCGGGAACCCAACTAACTCAACGAACCGATCAGCCGCCCGCTGCACATCCAGCACAGCAGGCAATACATCGCGAGCTGCCTGCACCAGCTGTTGCTGCCAATGGGGTGACCATTCCGCCTGGCCTATAGCGGACAACGCATTGCCCACTAAATGGCTGTATCCCACAGCCTGCGCGTTTACTTCGAGACGATCGGCCAACTCCCGTAGCTCAAGCATGGCCTTCTGGTCATGCATGTCAGGTGACGCCCAACCAACAGGAGCAACAGCTTCATCGCAACCCGAAGTAACGATGCCAATCGCATCGTAAATGGTGTAACCGTTGCGATGGCGCCGGTGCAGCCGCTCGACGTAAATGTTCAGGCTGTCGCGCAGCGTTGCGAGGCGCTGAGCCTCAACCTCCCATGCAGCGGAATCGACCTGGCCTTTCGCCTCCCAAGCGGACTGCAGCTGGGCCAGCACATCAGTTTTCCGCGCCTTGCTAGAGTGCAACTCGAGGCAGAACTCACCCAAGCCAATCTCACGCAGGCGACGGTATACGACATCGAGCGCGGCGATCTTCTCTGAGACGAACAGCACGCGACGCCCTTGAGCGATCGACTGGGCGATCATGTTGGAAATCGTCTGGCTCTTGCCGGTACCGGGTGGGCCGATGAGCACGAAGTCTTTGCCCTTGGCTGCCGCCATCACTGCAGCCAACTGAGATGAGTCAGATGGCAGTGGGCAGAAAACATCGGTCGGGCCGTAATCTCGATCCAGCGATTGCGCCTCTGGGAACGGTGTATCCGAAATGAACGAGTCGCGTGGGGTATCCAGGAGGTGCTGAACCACTGGACTCTGCCGCAAGTGCTCGGCGTTCTCAGCCAGATCCTTCCACATGAGGTATTTGGCAAACGAGAACATCGACAGCACGACGTCTTCGCTCAACTCCCACCCTGGGATGTCCTTGATGGCATGGCCGACCTTGTTCCAAATGCCAGCGATGTCGAGACCGGAATCGTCCCGAGGCAACTCGTGCTCCAGGGAGCCCAAGCCGAACTCGAAATCCTGACGAAGCATCTCAATCAGGGAGGGGTTAAACCGCGGCTCATCATCATGAAGCACCATGGTGAATCCGGAGCGAGCGCTCTTGCGCTCCAGCGTAACAGGAACCAAAACCAACGGCGCCTTGTACTTCTGCCCTGCCCTGTCCTCACGAGTCCAACTCAGGAAGCCGATGGCCAGGAAGAGCGTATTGGAGCCGCCTTCCTGCAGCGCTGTGCGAGCACCTCGGTACAGTTCGGTGAGTCGAACATCCATCTCGTTGGATGTCAGCGCAACGAACACCTCTCTGCGCTTAAGCGCATCCTCGGCATGCCGGCGACGAACATCCTCACGCTCGCGTTGTTCATACAGAGCGCGCTCCCTTGGATCAGCACCATCCATGAGGTCTGGGCGGGTGAGCAGCTTCAGCGACTGACCACTGGCCAGTACATCCTCAAGAGCACCCGGGTCAGGAGACTCGAGCTTCAAAGCCCGCTTGCCCGTCTTGAAGTTGAGAAGGTTGTTTCGAAGCGACAGATCCAGCAGTTTGCGCTGCCAGCGGCCTAGACGATCAGCAGGATCGAGTTTGGAAAGATCTTCGACGACCACCTCATGCACTTCATCTGGCATGTCCAGGCCGTCTTCAACCAGCAGCGGTGCGGCCTCGTCCGGGACTTCCGGAGCAACTCGTGGTATTTGAGCCTCGGAGCTCGCCAGGGGTTTGATACGCTGGAGACGTGCGCGACGTATGTCGAGCAGCATCTCGAAGTCGCTGTCGGAGTCTTCGGCTATCTGCTTCGCTCCTCGCTCGACGGCATAGGAGAAAGACGGAGCAAGGTTCTGAGTTACGAGGGTGGTCTCGAAAAGCACCAGCTCGCGCAGCTTCACCCGTTTGCGCACCGCGGTCACATCATCAACCAGCGCAGTTGTAAACTCTTCTGGCTTCATCCATAGGCCCGCGAAGGCATGCCCCCGCGTAAAGACGATCACAGGGTTCAGCCCAATTTGCTCAAGAGCAGCACAGAAAAGCAGGGTGAGATCCATGCAGGTAGCCAAACCGGTGTCGGCGATCTGGCTGGGACTGCGTATCTTTTGGCCAGTCTGCTCAAAGCTCGCCGGCGGCAGCGCATAATCGAGCTTCATTCGCGCCACGGCGCCCCACACCGCTGACGCGAGCTGCCAGGCACGCTTCGCACCACCCTCGTAGCCGTCGAGCGCCGAAGACTTCTCACTGAGACGAAGCAATTCAGCCGTCTGCTTCAACAACCGTTCAACTGCCGGATCATTGGGCTGTACGAACGCGGCTGTCATATCTGGGATATGACGAAGCCCACCCCACTGGTTACGTGGCAGAAGGTCTACAACCTGCTCTAGGCGCGCAACTTCCTTCCGACCATTCTCGGACGCCTTGTCATCAGCCTCAAGTGCAAAGGTAAAAGTGGAAAGCTCGGCCTCTGTAAGGCGACTGAGCAAGGGGCCATCCAAGACCAGATCAAGCCCCGGAATAACTCGAAAGCTGTCAGGTGCGACTTCGTCGATTCGCCAGACCTTGGCCTTGAACACCTCAGGCTCTGAGGTCAATGTCAGGGTCACATTGACGAAGCGTTCTTCGGTCTCGTTCGCGATGCGAAGTTCCCGAATCACAGGAATGGCGTTCTGGAAGTCGGCAAGGTTCAGCTTCGCCACCAACGTGGCCAGAATCTTGACTTCTTTAGGCGGGATGTCTTCTTGAGAAGCGAGGGGCTGAACGATGTCGTCCATGCGCAACCTTCCTTGTCGTTATACCCAAGGGAGTGCCGGAATAGGCCGGCCAAGGGGCCCCTCTTGAGCTGATGGCGGGATGATAGCGCTTCCAGCTTCAGACGTAATGATCCTTTGGTCGTTGTAAGGCGCACGAATCCATCCAACAGCCAGGATAGGCAGAGCCACGACGAGAAATCGGGGCATGTCGATCGGCTAGGTGACCGCAGATCCCCCAGCCGTGACCGACTTCAGCGAGAACAGGGAAAAAGTGTGACGCTCATCACATTTCAAAAATAAGTCGCCGTTTTGGTCTGTCAATTTTTTTGTGAAACGGAGTTCTATATTTGAGCCCCAAAGAAAAGCGAGATCTGCGCTGCTCCATTTTTTCCGTCTCTTCCGCGATGTTGGCCACATGCTTTTCGGTGCACTTTTTGCTTCCGATCTCGTATCGCAACGATGGAACTGATGCAGATCGGCCCCTTGGGGCTCGGGGCAATCGCTTCATTGGCCGCAGGCCGCTGCTTTTCATTTTGCGTTCAATGCCAAGGCGCGCAGCGCTCGGTGGATGAATCCGTTCACAATGGGCTGAAATTTCCGGTCGGTGACAGACAACAGGTTATTAGCCTGTCGATGATTCGCTTAGAGGCGCCATGAACACCGCATGCCGCCCAATGGCCCGCATCAAACGCCGATGTCGAAAGCCAGGAGATCCGCAGTAATGGGTTCCGGCGCCATCCCACTCAGCACCAGTCGATGCTGTATGCCCCGGCAGATGTGCGCCCATAAACGCGAACGCAGCTCGATATGCCAGCCCTGGTCGTAGTACCTGACATTCCGGCGAGATTTTGCATTCAGGGCTACGACTAGTGAAGTGTAAGCATCCTGGCCTACCCATTCGGCAGTGATTCGAACAGGCTCGTCTTTGCCAGGTTTGCGCTCATATTCGTCGAGCAACCCGCTCAGAATATGAACGAATTCATTACCGTAGCAAGCCGAGGCGCGGCTCCAGATGTCAGGGATTATGATGCTGTCCATTTCAGGCGCTCGGTCGCACAAGAGCCCATGATGGCCCGCGCAGGGCAAAAGGCCATCAATATACCCCAAAATATTGCTTTCCAATCCGCTAGGGAGATTTTGAAAAAAATACCGGAGACAGCCAACTCAAGCACGCCCAGCTTAATCTCTAACAACACCAATGAAAGCGCGAGATTCCATTGATGCAGCACGCCTATCTCAAGTGGAACGTGACCGATTGGCACTCCCCTCTAAGGCATTAGCTAATTCACCAAGCGCATCACGCAAATGGCGATCTTCCTGAGCATGATCAGGCTCTGACAGTAATTGGCGCGCGTGTGTGATTAGCGCTTCGAGGTGCTTGGCACTCAGCTCTAGCTCAATGAGGACGGGGGGATCATATGTAAATTCACCAACCTGCTCGAAGAATATAGGGATCACGCGAGTGTTACTGAACTCCTCAGTTTTTGGCGATCCCAGTAAAAAGCCGTAGAAAACATTGCCATGGATCACTACTACAATTAACAATTTGTTAGGCTGGCGGTTCCTGTTCATAACCCAAGTCTCCAAAAAGCTCGGCGCCTCGGTAAGTTTCGCGACAAAGGCATCTAGCTTGTCCATCGAGGTGGGCCATACGTCATGCGCCCACCTAAGGTCGTCAGGAATACGGAGCAACAAGGCATATCCTCCCCTAAAGGTCGCGACCACACCCATCTGGCGGGAGGTAACCGGCAGCGGCTCGATTTCACCAGCGGGTACTGTAAACAGTGCACATCTCATTTGCTTACCGCCAGAAAAACTGGCCGCTATCCGAATCTCCGCAGGCCCATCAATTTGTGGAAGCTCAACGCGAGCACAGGTGATTTCGGAGGTTTCTCCAACCGCTCGATGCCGAAGGCAAAACCGGGCCCACTCAGTGCTTCTGACCTCGCCGTCGTCTTCGCCGGAAAGGGTGTCTAAGCGAGCTTCGTTAAAAGGGCTTGCAGTGACAGACAACTTGTTTTGCAGATCTGAGGATTCATTACCTTTCATGCTGGTTCGAAGAGCCTCGTCTATGTAGTTACGATGGTGCGAAGCACAGCTTCACGAGTGGGGATTCCCTGTAGTTTTTAAGCTGTCGGGCCAATCAGACCAAAAGCACCGTTTTCATCAACAGGCATAGCCGTGACCCAGTTGATCAAGTAGCGCTTTTACCCTCAGATATCCAGCCTCATTGCCAACACATTCCAGAGCGGTTAGGCCACCGAATTCGTCACGAGGGGCAGCCAGCCAAACATCTGCTTTGGCTTTGCTGCCAAACACCTGCTCGGCTTGATGTCGAATCATCTCCTCAAAATTCATTGCTGCTCCAAGCGCGCGTGTAGGCCAATAGTCGCTAGATTGTGAGCGCCCTAGTCTGCGCAACGAACCGGTTCACTGCCCATCCATCCAACCACGTTATCCCTCCAAGTTCCACTCGTTTGACTATACGATATCGTTTGGAACCTCGCAAACCTGGCCTAGAGTGGTTGAGTGGTTGAGCGCGTATCCACATTCAGCGTAGCGCTCATCGCTATGTAGATTCGCGCTCGCCAGTAACCCTAGGTATGGATCAGGCTGCTGTTCGGTGAACGAAGCGTCAGTACGAAACGTGGTGAACATCCCCTGTCAAAACTGCAACCTACCTACCCAGCACTGCAGCCAAGCAACCCAGCACTGCAGCCAAGCAACCCAGCACTACAGCCAAGCAACCCAGCACAGCAGCCAAGCTACCCAACAATGCAATCAAGCTACGCAACACTGCAACCAAGCTACGCAACCCGCGCGCGGGCCGTTAAAATGCCACCACCCTCATTGTCGCGAACCAGGTATGGCCAAGGCTCCAAGGAAACAGCCCGCAAGGGAAGCTGCCAGTGCACAGAAGACACAAGCCAAGGGGCGCCGTAAAAACGTGTCGAGCCCGGTCTCCTCGGGTGGCAGAGGCGATGCGTTCCAGTTACGTGTACAGGCGGTTCGCCTTCTATCGATGTGTCTGGGCCTCGAGTGCCCAGGTGCCCCCGCCGGCTTCTACATCACGCGCATGGTCTTTCAAGGGCGAGTATTCGGCCACAACACCGATGACCTCATCATCGACCTGATGAACCCGAAAACCGGCCAGACAGCCAAGCATCGCTTGCAGATGAAGCGGTCACTCAAACCTGGTGATAACGCGCAATTCAATGAATCCGTTGGCCTAGCCTGGGAGGATTTCAGCAAGCCTGATTTCCAGCGCGGACTGGATGAGTGCCAGATTGTCTTCAACAGCTCGTGCCATTCACAGATGCAAGGTGTAGTCGAGGTCGTTCGGTTCGCAATGGCCTCGGAAGCCGCGGCAGACTGGATCGTCCGGGTTTTTGAGGAGGGGTTTAGTAACGACAGCAACCGTAAAGCCTACGGAGCGCTGCGAAATGCTGTCGAGCTCCAAAAAGGATCGCCAGTGGACGCTGAGGAGCTCCATCTGTTTCTCTTGCATCTCAGGTTCATGTCGCACGACCTCGATTCCGACCATACCCAGGCAGTCGCGACCCAGAAACAGCTGATCAGTCAACGCTTGCCTAATCGCAAGAGCGCTGAGGTATGGGCATTACTGCAGGCAGCGTGCGTGGAGCTCAATAGCACTGCCGGCCAGATCACCCAGGAGAGCGCTGAGCGTCACTTGGGCGAGCTTGGTGCAGAGTTCAAGGAAACGCGTGAGCTCATGCGGGCGCTGCACGATCTACAGAGTGCCAGGCCTGGTGGCGTGAACCACCACGTGTCTGCTCAGCCGAACAGCGCCCTGCCCTTGAGTCCTGAAGCTCACGGCCATCTGCTGCCTCTGGCGCAGCTACTGCAACCGTTTTTCGCCTCGGCAGTGACACCACAGGGAGCCTCGATGACTGAGGCCCTCCCCGGCGCTCATTCGACCTCTACCAACTCGTTGGTAACTCGCCAGCTCGACCGCATCACTCAGATGCAAAAGGAGCATCGCTATCAGGAGTGCCTGAATCAGTTGGATCTCCTGCAGCCTGAGTTGGAGGATTTCGACGACCACCAAAAGGCTCGCTGGTACCTGCTTCATGGCTTATCGCTGTGGCATAGGGATGATGATGAGCTGGCCGCGAAGGACTTTGATACCGCAGCCAGTCTTTGCGACTCTGATGATCGGATCGCAGTGGCGTCGGTGCGTAGCCGCATCATCCGGGGCGACATAAAGGCCGCTGTTGAGGCCGGTCAAGCGCTGATGGTTCGATTCCCCGAGTCTTTCGCGGTGTGGGTAGCTCTCACGAACGCCAGAATCATCGCCGGCGAGCGCGTGGGTGAAGACGAGATCCCTGATGCATTCGCAGATAAGGCGCTCGCCTGGCAACTCGTGGCCAGCTCGCATGCGGCCTTCGACGACGACGAGAGCGCGGTTCGAGTCAACCGCATTGCGCTAGAGCAAGAAGACAGTTCAATTTTCATCTTCGAAAGCTATCTGCGCTTCGTGTTGCGATTGGTGACGCTGAACGCGGTTCGGGTGAATTGCAGGGCATTAGAAGCGGAACATGTGCAGCTTTTGACGGAAACAATGGCCCGCGACGAGATTCGAACGGGTTCGTTTTGGACGTGCCAGAGCCCGAAAACGTTGGGGGAGATCATCGCACACCTGGCTTACGGGATGATTTTGCTGGAGCGCACGGAGGCCGCATTAGAGCTGCTGCACCAAGCCAAGCTGAAGGGCGTCTACGAAAAGGCAGGCCTGATCCGCTTTGAAGTCGAAGCACTCTGCGACTTGAACAGATGGAGCGACTTGATTGCCCGCTTCGGGGAGTCGATCGGTACCTTGCCAGACGACTCACTACTTCGCTTCGGGCATGCATGCGTCCTACTGTCACGGGCAGATCTACTGCAGCGAGTTCGTGATGAAGCAGCACGGCGTCCGGAGTCCGATGTCATTTGCCATGTGTCCAGAAGGCTTCAGCACCTCCACTGGGATCAATTGCTCGATAAGGGTGAGCTGGTCATTGTGCAAAAAGAGTTGGAGGACGCAGGACTATCAGTGCGCAGCACATCATCACTTGTCGACCTGCAGTTTGTTGCACGAGCGTATGCGCAGGATAAGGTCGTAGCGAAGGCTGTAGAAGATCAGGTGGCCAAGCTTGCTCCTGACAGTACTGATCCCCACGAAATCGCGATGGGCGCGCGCGTGATGCTGCATGCCGAACGTTTCGACATTGGCGCTCAGCTTCTAGAAAGGCTGCTGCCGTTCGATATATACACGGAGCTGCATGATGAATTGCTGTACTGCTACATTCGAACAAGTCGACATGCAAAGGCCCGTGATCTGCTCGATGCCATGCCCATCGCCTGGTGTGACTCCGCCAAGGCACGTGAATTGGCGCTTTTCCTCTACGGCAACGCTGGAGACTGGGGGCGAATGCGCCCTATTGTTGAGCACCAGCTATCCCTGTCTCCGCAAAGCGCCAGCGAATGGATCAAGGTTATCCGGGTGGTCGCGTGTGAGGGCGCCGCAGATCTGAATGTGATCATCTCCTCGATGCCCGCCTGCCTCGAGGGCGCAGTGGAAGACTTGCTGCTCCTGGCCAACATTGAACTGCGGTACGGTCATATCGAGCGTGGATTGAATCGGGTTTGCGCTGTGATTCGCGCCAATCCAGGCAATTCGCAGGCAGCTGAGACGCACGTAAAAATGGTGCTGATGTTGCGCGAGGGATCCGACGTCTTTCAGCAGGAGCCTGCAGTCGTCGCACCTGGCACCTCAGTAGAGCTTGCCGATGCGCAGGGAGTGATCCGATACATCTCGATCGATGCTGAGGCAGGTGCCTTTGCGCCTGGCGCTGCGGAGTTCCTATCTCCTCAAGATGATTTTGCTCAGACGTTGATGGGGCTAGCCGTCGGCGAAAGCATCACTGTGCACGACATCTTTAATGCTCAGGTGTTCGAAGTGAAGCGGATCATCACCCTGCACCGCCGCTTGTTCGACCTCTCCAAAGCGCTGCTTTCGGAATCCATTGTCCCGGGCAAAACGCTCGTTTCGTTGAAATTCCCGCTAGATGCCAATGGCGAGATGGATTTCACGCGTCTTCAAGAGCAACACAATCTGTATCAGGCTCGCACGGCAGCGCTTTACGCGCTGTATGCACAGAAACCGGTACCTTTGGCCCTACTGGCGAAGCAGATGGGGCGAGATATCATCGACATGGTTCGCGATTGGCCCAGTGATGCTCCTTGCCTGGACGTGTCGATTGAAGATGACGACGCCGATAACAAACCAACGTTCTCGCTCGATGACCGGATCTGGGTGGTCGATCTCTCGATACTGGCTGAGCTCGCAACCCTTGGGTTGTTGGACATTCTTGAGCATTTGCCCAAGGTCTATATCAGCGCCGTATCGCGGCAGGCACTGGATGCCAAAATCGAGGTCTCTGCGTTCTTAGGCGGCGGCGTGGGGCTCTTGGAGGTTGGCCAGGAGAATGTGGTGTATGAAGATCAGCCGCCGATCGACCAGAGTGAGGGTTTCCTGGGCGCCATTGATATGGCGATTTCGAACTACTGCACCGTTGTCCCGGCGTACGGGTCACACGACCCCGGCCTTCCGCTTCAGCGATTCAACAAAATTCTAAGTGCTGAGGGTCGTGCGGCTCTGTCGCTGTGCCTAGAGTATCAGGCCAGCCTCATCTCTCTTGATGGGCGCCTGCTTCAGATCGCTCAAATGCACGACATACCATCCGCCACTGTGCAGATGCTTCTTACGGCAGTCACAAATAAGGGTGGCCTGAGGCCCGTTGAGGCGTCATGTGCACTCGTCAAGATGGTTATTGCGCGGCGCAGCTTCATTGCGATCCGCCCTGACGACCTTGTCGCGATGATGGATCAAGGGTTGCCTTTCGCGAATGTGGGCATCAACAGCCTTAGGCGCTACCTCGCAGATCCGAATTTAATCTTTGACTCCGCAGCGTCGACGGTCATCGACTTCATTTGCAAAATGTTCACCAGCGTTCGCTGTACGTTCAGCGTACTTTTGAAGCTGATCGAGCTTCTGCTGGAACCGCTATTCAGGCATGTGCACTGTCCTGGGGAGTGGGAAACAAAAGCGCTTCAAGCGTTTCGTCAACTGCAGCACCAGGGCGTCACTGAGAGCTATTTTACTTTCATAAGGCGCAGCGTTGCTGTTGCCAAGGACAATGCTCAGGGCCCTTGCATGCCGGCCTCCCTGGAGGCGCAGGTTACGTTCTCGCCAAGGACGCTGTTCTACTGGCGGTAAGCGCTCTTGATTAGGTGCTTCAAGGTGTTTTATTGCTGAGCGCGTCGCGCGACGCGGCAAGCGAGCCACCTTTGAGCAGGTTGGCGGCCTTGCGGCTGGCTTGGAGCTTCGCATGCTTTAAGTGATACGACACGAATGCATCTGTAACGCTGCAATCTACCAGCGCCAGCTTCATGCCGCTGCCGGTCGTCTGTAGCTGTGTCAGATCGACCTGGTGGTCTTTGCAGAAATGGGCGAGCAGCTTCCAGAATGGCGTTTCGTGATCCACATGCAGATCGTTGGGATGAACGATTGGCTCGCCGCTGATGGCGCAGTCGATTGGATAGGTCAGCTGCGCCCGGAATGCGTCGAGTTGAGGTCGGACAGCGAATCTAAGTGCTTCACACACCTTGCCGTGCGGCGACTGTGCGACGCCGGTAATGCACTTCCTGTAGGAGAAGCTTTCTTCAGTCCCATCCAGGCGCACCAAGTGAAACCCTCGACCTGATAGCTCATTTCTAGCCACCATGAAGTGGTCGACGCCGGCGCCGATCTTGCGCTTGGCGTCGGGGTGCAGCGCCAGCAACAAATGAAGCTTCTGAATCGCTACAGGATGGCTCACCCTTCCCATTGGCGCGGTGCGCAGGAAGGTCTTTAAGCCCTCTAGCAAGGCTTTCTTACTACGGTACTCAAATGGCCCTAGCCAGTACATACCACTCCCCTGTCCGTTCAAGTGGAGGCAGACCCTACGCCTTAACCCAGGGCTTTCAATTACGCGGTATGGGCACGAAGCGCAACGAGTACATTTGTACTCCATCCTTTCGTGCTCGCACCTTGTATCAGGTCACTCAGTCAAGCCACTCTAAAGTTTTCAAAGGCGGCATTTTGCAAGATAGCGGCGCCAGCGCGCCGGGCGGTCACACTAGCGTAGAGCGGCTTCAATGGGGTGCTTCCCCTGCTGCAAGTCTGGAGCGCAACGCTTCATTTTCAGCCTTGGCCTGATCTAACAACTGCTCCGTCTGCTTGTCGCGGATCTTCAGAGCGGTGAGGCTGGTGCGCAATTCATCTGAGGCAGCGGCAAGCGAAGCTACCTGCTGTTGAAGCAATTCCCGCGCGCCCTCGGCGCGAGCGGTTGCTGCATTGGCGATGCCAATATCTGTGCTCAGGCGCTCAATCTGATCCCTGTGCTGCGCCCTTTCCTTAAGCTGCTGGCGATTTTCACCAATGAGGCGCTCGTTGTCCCGGATCAGGCGCGTCACTTCATCCTGTTTGACCATAAGCGTCTGCTGGAGCAGCGTAAGCTCCTGCTGCTTTTGGTGAAGCTGAGACTCGTGGCGGGCCTGATCCTGATCGCGCTGCTCCCGGGATGCTGTTCGGTAGTGTTCGAGTGCATCCCGCGCATGCTGGTGTTTGTCCTCAAGCGACTTTATCTGCTCGTCCTTCTCACGAACGCGTACTTCCAGGTCTGCGCAGCTCTGGCTGATGCGTGCGTTGCGAGTCTGCTCGGCCTGAAGCGAAGATTGGCTCGTTTGCAGCGCTTGGTCTTGGGACTCCAGCGCTTGGCGCAGCGTAGCGACTTCCTGTCTCACAGCATTGAGCTCTGCTTCAATCGTACTGTGCGCTTCTCGCATACCTTTTCGCTCTCGCTCGAAGGAGGCGCGTTCATGTAGCAATGCTTCGTTACCCTCCTCCAATAGCCGCTCCAGCAGCTTCTCAACCAGTCCGCTCAGCTCATCGCTCAGTCGCGAGGGCGAGGCATTTGGCTGCGTATCGTGATTCTCGATCTCCTTCAAATATCGCTGAATGGTCGTTTTCGAGCCGGTATTTCCCAGCTCAATGCGTACTGCATCGATACTGGGGTTTTGACCTCTTGCCAGCAGTGCCTCGCGGGCTTTTCGCACAAGAACCAGGTTAACGCCGCCTCTAGCCATGTTAGCTCCTACAATTTCGTACTGTGTTACGTGTCATGTAATTACGTACTATCCTATCACTTAGAAATGCCTTCCTATTCAGTAATCTTGAAAAGATATAATCGATTGTTATCTCTTGTCAGGCGCTCCTGCGCAGGTAAAATGCCTCGAAATGCGGTATTGAGGGGACGCGAGAGCGACGGCGCCCCCGCCGGGCCAAGAAGCAAAAAGGGCTGAATATGAGCAAGGCGGATCGATATCTAGATGCCAGCGTTCGGGTCAATACCTCCAAAAGCTATGCAGCTGCCATCAGTCACTTCGAAACCACCTGGGGCGGTTTCCTGCCCACCACGACTGAAGCCGTTGTTCGTTACATCGCCGAGTACGCCGATCAGTTGGCCATCAGCACGCTGAAGCAGCGTCTTGCGGCACTTGCAAACTGGCACCAGACCCATGGCTTTCCTGATCCCACCAAGGCGCCAAAGGTGCGCCAGCTCCTGAAGGGCATTCGGGTGCTCCATCCCGTCCAGCAGAAGCAGGCTGCTCCCCTGCCCTTAATGCAGCTTGAGAAGGCGGTTGCGTTTCTGCAGCAGGAAGCGAGCGATGCGCGCATCGCTGGCAACATGCAAGGTGTGTTGAAGTCGACCCGGGATATCGCGCTGCTCACGATCGGGTTCTGGCGAGGATTTCGCGGCGATGAGTTGTCTCGATTGACAGTCGAGAACACCCAGGCGGAGCGCTATGTGGGTATCAGGTTCTACCTGGCTCACAGCAAGGGTGATCGCCAGCATGTTGGTCGCGAATACAGGACGCCATCGCTCAATAAGCTCTGCCCTGTTGAGGCTTACCTGAACTGGATCGAGGCTGCTGGCATTGCTCGTGGCCCGGTGTTCAGGGGGATTGATCGTTGGGGTAATGTCAGCGGCCAGGCGCTTGCGGCCCACAGTTTGATTCCCCTGCTCAGGGGTACGCTGGAACGATGCGGGCTACCTTCTGAGATCTACAGCGCTCACTCGATGCGCAGGGGCTTTGCTACCTGGGCGGCCAGCTCTGGCTGGGACATCAAGACACTGATGGAGTACGTTGGCTGGAGTGACCTGAAGTCGGCCCTGCGCTACGTCGAGCCGGCACAGCAGTTTGGGGGATTGGTACGAACGCTTGAGGGAAGCTCGTAGCTTGGCATTCAAATGCAAAGAAACTCACAGATCATCGATGTGGATGTCAGTGCGGGTTCATGAGGCAGCCGTTTCAAAAGAATCAAAGCTGAGCTTTGCTCGCTCAACTGGGTTTGCAAGGAGGCAACGTGGCTAAGCTGGATTTCATTTTTAGCGTTCACATGTGTGCGATGAGTCAGTCCATTTCGATTATGCGAATGCTCGCTGAGCAGGCAGAAAAAAATGTGGCGCTCGCGATCAAAGAGGCTAATGAGTCAGGGTCAGTAAAGGCGCATGAATTCGAAGAGGAAGCATGCGACCAGTATGGTGAAAGCTACGTCAGGATCCGAACGTGCTATTCGTGCGGCTCTTCTGTGGCTTATGACCCTGAAGAGGCTTTGGCCATGCACCAATTCTTGATCACTCAGCTCACGCGACGCTCAGCGTATCTCACCATCTTCGGCTTGTTCGAGCATCGTGTGAGCCAATGCCTGGAATTCATGATTGAGCTCACTGGACACGATGGAGAGGTCAAAGGTAAGGGCCCTGTAGAAAAGGCTCAGTACATGCTGCTCAATGTGGTGGGTGGCAACGAAATAAAGGATTTAGATCACCTCACAGTCCTTAGAAACATCATGATCCACAGCGACGGCGTTGCTGAGGGATATGAAGAGATGAGCACCCGTAAAACAAAAAAGACCCACGCAGAAAAAAGGGTCTTGTCAGCCATTCGTAGAGCAACGGGAGTGTCGGTCAACATGTTCGATGGCGTCATCATGGGTCAAACATTCCTGACATATGCCGTCGATGAGTTTGAAAGGTATGTTCGAGAGATGGAGGAGGCTGTGCAGAATTACCATAAAAACAGGGCGATCCCGAATGTCTAGCCGCTATGGCGAGGGTAACCCCGAGCGTAGTCAGCAGCATCGATCCTTCTGGCGTTGAATAAGGGCCAGCGGAGCTCAAGCCAGCACGATCAACCACGGAGCGCGCCTGAGGTACTCCATGCCACGAACCGATAATCAGCCTGGGAAACGTTGAGACTGAGGCTTGCTGTGAGGCGGCTTCGTCATGGCGCTCAATGATAGGAGTACATCTGTACTCCTATAAAAAGGCTCATTCAGCCGTCTTACGGGTGTCCATACCGGCTCGTTTACGAAGCAAATCGAGCTTTCTTTTTACCCCGATCTTGGGATTCAGGCTGAGCGCCTCCTCGTAGCATGCGATCGCCTCTGTGACCTGTGATAAGGCTTCGTGCGCCAGGCCTTGGACTTTGAGCGCTGTGGGTTTCCATGCAGGATTCATATCCGCGCCAATGCGCCGGGCGCGAATCAGAGCTTCTAGAATTTCCTGTCCCTTTTCGGGGGTTAGCAACGTCGAGTCGCCTTTCAACATGGATTCTGCAGAAAGGATCACGGCGGAGTAGTCGCTCGAATTCAGGAACGCATCATCAGCCGTGTGTTCATCCAGGATGGTGCCATCAGCACCGTAGCGGTACTCGCCACCGCCGGAAACCTTGAAGACCAGCTGGCAGTGCTTCTCGTCAAACTCGATCTTGTCAGCGCCAAAGCGTCGCGGCCTTACAGAGAAAAGCACATGCCCGGTCGTCAGGTCGAACAGGGTCAGTTTTCCGGCATCCTCTGTCGGGCTATTTGCCGTTATGCAGTAAGCCAGCTTCCCGTTTTTGGAGAGTCCACTTTCCAGGATGTTGGCTGTGAAGGTGCGCAGGACGATGGGCGTCCCATCGGCGGAAAAGACATGGAAAGTGCCGCACAGGTTGCTGCCAAAATGCCAGTCCTCTATGGAGAAGGTGCCGTTGTCGGCAACCTGACCCTGGTTTGGCCTAGGCAGGGATCCCTGAGCAGCAACGGCGCCAGTGGAAAGGTTGACCAGTAGATATCGACCCTCCCCGCTCTCCCGGTGGCCTCCCCTGGAGCCATCCGGGGTACTGTCGCGCCACGACACAGCCCACTTGCGGTTTGGAGATTTCTTGAACAAGCCGTGCCATTCGATTGCATCGATGCATAAGAAGGTTTTCGACAGCTCGACAATTGGTTGAGGAGCATCCTTGATCATCACTGCTGGGGGATTGGGCTTATCACGCTTGCCGAACAACCACGAAAGTAACCTCATCGGAGCGCTCTCTCTTGCTGTCTGATGATTGCTGAGCGCCAGCCAGGCCTAAGATCCATGCTCGGCAGCCTTTTGCTTGGCAATAGCTTCCTGATCGGTAACGAGCTGGGCGAGGCGTTTAGCCTCTGAAATATAGCGAGCGTTGTCAGGCTCCAGGGCGGCCAGTTGGCGATAGGTGCTGGCGAGCTCTTGGTATTGCTGTGGTTTCAACGTTTTCAGCGTGGCTACAAGGGAAGCTTTGCGCTGTTGATCCAGGAGTGATTTTTCGCCCTCCAATGCAGTTTTTGCGATTGCATCCACTTCCGCATCTCCCAGCCCCTGGTACTTTCGGGCCAGCACCGCCGCTGCTTGATAATCCTTGTTCGCCACCTTGCCCTGCATCTCTTGCAGAATTTGCGGGCGATGAGCTGCCAAATACTCACGCTGCTCCTGGGCTTCCTTCTCCGCTTGTTGCTTCTGATCAGCAGCGGCCCTCACTTCTCGGTCTATGTTGTCCTGCTTCAACTGTGCGTTGAGCGCAGCGTTCGACAGAACGATAAGTCCTATGAGGCCCAGAAATCGAAAGGCTGGCGTTAGTGGTTTGCCTGTCTTGGCGGTAAACCAATCGTTGACTGGCGGCAGGAACAGCAGCGCAGCTATCAACATGGCCAAGCCTGCCAACAGGCTCGTCGTCGCCATCCCGATCGCCGCGATAAGCAGCATGCTGAAGAGGCAGTACATCACCAGCAGTGAAATCAACCTACGCATCCTTGCCTCGCTTGTCCTGGATTGGTTCCGTGCGCCACTACCGGCCTTGAGTGCAATATGAGGCGCGCCCTGGGTCACCATCGGTGGCTACAGGCCAGCATTTTTCGCACAGGCTCCGAGAGAACGCAATCAGTCACGGTTGCCCAGTGCGATACCTTGCAGCGTTTGACGCCGCGCCGGATCCAGATATGAGTTCAGTGGCTGATTGACGCCCCACGAAAAAGGCTATGGATAAAGCCGTTGATGAGTTTCCCCGCAACAGCTACCCGTCCACGTGTAGGCAAGTGCATTAGCAAAAAACACCTGCTCCGCCAGCGTGCGAGGTCAGCCAGGAGCCGCCGGCGACGGAGGCACTCAATCGCTAGTAGTGCCGATAGGCGCGCGTCATTGCGAAGGCCAATGGATGCGGGCGAAGGCCTGGACTCTGGCTTTTTTGGCAAGGTATGCAAATACGAACAGAGCAATCCTCTGGTCGCCCTCAGACATCAGTGGCGGCACTCATTTGAAGCGTACTGCATCCATGGAACTCGCCCCAAAGCCGGTCTATGCTCGACCGATCTCAAAATGCCTTCATGGAGTAGTCCATTATGGACGAGCAACTCGGACGCTTGCACGCTACAGCCTGCTTCAACTCAGCTTCTACCTTCAAGGAAACGACGCTGCGCAGCAAAGCGTATGCGAATGCCGCGTTAACTGAGTTTGTTAAGCTTCAGCGCGAGCAGCCCGAGATCCTGACCACCCTCCTCAAGGGCGGCAATCAGGGCGCCAAACGGTTGAATACCGACCCCTACCAAGGGCTTCGCGAGGTTATCCAGAATGCTGATGACCTTGATGCCACTGCCGTGCAGTTCGGGGTGCAAACGGTTCAAGGCAATAAGCAGCTGGTGATCGTCCATAACGGTCTGCCCGTTGAACTGCCCCACGTGCTACCGATGATCTACCCGTTCTATTCCACCAAGCAGCAGTCAGCGGTGCTTAAAGGGCGGTTCGGGATCGGCCTCAAAACCCTCACCCAGCTCGGCGACAACCTGACAGTCCACAGCGCCCCCTTCCATTTCGGCTCACGCGATGACCACGTGGCCATGGTGGAGGAAGCCGAGGCGATCAGGGGTTTTTACGACCCCAACGCCGGTCATACCATGGTGAGCGTCGATCTCTCTCCAGACTATGACATCGATTCTCTGGAAGCCTGGTTCGATGATTGGGCCCCCAGTGACTTGGTTTTCCTGGATAACGTCCGCGCGATCACCTTATTCGATCTGGATGAGGGCATTTCGCTCAAGCATCTTGCAATCCAGCAGACTCAACCCGATCGCCATTTCAAACTCGCACTTGGTAAGCAGCAGAGCCGTGTCACTCACTCAACCTTCCTGGTGGACGACAACCTTTGGGAGCGCTTCGTTTGTGACGTGAAGGTTCCAGCCGGTAAGGCACGCGCTGCCAAGGCGACCGGCGATTTCACGCCCATTGGTGTTGCGATACCGGTAGATGGTAGGGCTCATGGACGAATCCACATCGCGCTGCCCACCAAGATTCACACCAATGCGGCGTTTTCTCTGGACGCACAGTTTGACCCGTCCACCTCCCGAGAGGACATGATTCACGGCGCCTGGAACCAGTGGTTGACTGAGGCATCCGGGCAGTTTTTAGGTAAGCTGGCCATCTATCTAGCCCAGCAACGCAATACGCTTGCTTGGCTGGCCATCCCTGTCGGCGCGAAGACGGACAGCAGTTCGGACTGGCTCAACAAATTGTTCCATGAACAATGGAGCAAAGCGATTGAGGCTTTCAAAGCGTGTCCCACCCTCATTGATGGCCGCTATGCGCTGAGTCAGATTTCGTACTGCGATGAGTCGATCGACGGGATGCTGACGGAAGCTGACCACCTCGCGGTGAGCGGGTTGCCGATGCTGCCCGAGTGGATGCGGGACAGAGATGGACGTTGGCGTGTCGTCCTGAAAGCGCTCTCCATTTCACACGCTCTCGCGCTTGCGGATGTATTCGAACACTGTGACCAGGACGGATTCGAGCAAAAATCGCCGGCGTGGTTCCTGGACATGGCTATAAAATGCCTCGAACTGGACGAAGACTATCTGCTGCTGGGCGCTCAATGGGTGCCGCTTGCAAGCGGGCGGCGTACACAAGCCAAAGCCGAAGACGAAGCCGACTCGTGGCTAACGGGGCAGCCACCCGCAATTGGCTTTGCAGCTCGCCATCATCTGACGAATGTAGTTCACCCTCTTCTGCTTGCTACACCGTACGCCTCCCTCATCGAGTGGCTATCAGAGAACGCCAATTACAAGACAGCCGTAGCCGCCCAGGACGTGCTTGAAGCGTTTGCCAGGCGATTCGCGCAAGATCCCATCACAGCCGATAAACAAGACCTACTCGATCTGCGAGACCTGTTTGAGCACGTTGATACCAAGAACAGTGACTTGGGCTCGGAGGTAGGCGCGGCACTGCTGATTGACGCGTTCAGCTATGTTGCACTCGAGGATGGTCGATCAACAGTTTCGAAGGTGCTCGCCTCGCCGACCAGCGTATACCTGCCAGCCTCCATCGCTGATTCGCAAGATACGTGGTCGAAGGCAGCTGGAACCACCCCTGAGCTGCTATGGGCGTCCCCCAGCTATGCCGAGGTGTTCAAAATCAGCAGAGCAGAACAACGGGGCATCCAGGGCGATTCAGTTGCTACCAGTCGAAAGCGAGGTGTAAAGCGCTTTCTGTCACTGCTGGGCGCCGAGGTTTCTCCTCGCCTTGTTGAAGCCACGACGGACTCCGCACACATCGTGCTCCCGTCCCAATATGCAGCACGCCGTTTCCTGGGCCGAGCACGCGGCGGCCTGCGGCGTGATTTCGCCTCGCCTGATCTTGATGCCGTCATACGCCACATTCGCCAGAGCCCAGCCCAACCTGTATCGCGCAGAGGCGGAAAATCTCGTGCTTCGGCGCCAGTGGCCGCCCCCACCGCCGTTGAAAGAGCGATAGCCCTGTTTCGCTGTATCGACAGCAACTGGCTCTCCTTCGAGCCGTATAGCAGAACCTTCGCTTACCGAGAAAGCGGCAGGAGCGATAGCTCGCCGGTGCCCACCACGTGGCTCGGAAGGTTGATTGACAATGCGTGGTACCCCAACTACGCAGGTACACCGTGTAAACCTGGCACCCTCATCGTCGAGACGAAGGTCACACTCGCGATGTACGAGCATCACACGGATTTTGCCAGTGGCTTGACAGAAACCGACGCCAATAGCGAATTTGCGCGCGCGCTGGGAATGCGCGTCAATCCGCCCGTTTCACAGCTGGTAGCGGCTCTTGAGCGTGCCAGGAGCACGTCGTCATCTGATGACGTCAGCCTGATGAGGTTGTACAAGGCTCTGGCTGGTCATTGCCCACAGGGCGGTTCTACCGTCGCGCATGAAGCGATGATCGGCGACATGCAGGCGGGAAGCCTACGTGGCAAATTTGGCATTCAGCGCTCTCAAAAAGGGCTGATTGCGCCCTGCGTCACAACCTCCAGGGGCAGCAAGGAATGGTTCAGCATGCGAGCGGTCTTTGCCGGCAAAGACATCTTCCATGGCAGACAACCTTTCGTTCTGTATGACCGCAGCCTTACCCCTTTGTGGAACGCGTTGGGCATCAGTCATCCTGACTTGAAAAGCTGTATTCGTGAGCTGGAATCCCTAGCGAAAACCGCGTACGACCCGAAGCACGACGCATTGTTGCTGGACATCTATCGGCACATGGACAGGCAGCTGGACAAAGCGACTGCCGCAGATCGTCGAAGCCTGAGCCTGCTGCCATTACGGTCAGGCGATACCTGGACAACCAAGCGTCCTCTGTATTACTCACACTACTCAAATCTTCGATCCGAAAAGATCGCCTTGTGGACGCCACCCTGTGCGGCTGACACCATTTCTCGATTCGTGAACGCTGCGGGCCTGGAGCGACTCCCATTCGCTGCAGCTGCCCCGGCGAAAACGAATGTGACCAATGACGAGCTCGAATTCCGTTTCCAAGCTGCACTTCGCATACTGAAAGCTGATCTTGCGAGAGATGATGAGCGCTCTTACAAAGCGATGGAGCCTTGGAATCGGTTTGAAAACGCGACACTCAATATGCATCTGCCAGGACAGCTGATCGTTAACGCAGCCCCCCAGGGGGCGCGGCAAATTTCTATTCAGCTACATGCCTACTCCCACTTATCCGATCTCGCGGTGCATTTCGATGACGAGAAATTCATCGGCAGGAGCGAGTATGGGGGCGTCGCGATCGCGGGTCTGGGCGATGGTACGTGCATGCGTGAAATTGCGCTCGCGTGGGTTTCCGCCTGGGCTACCAGCCAAGACCGGGAATACTTCCCCGACATCAATCTGGCGACTGATGCTGAGGAGACCAGTCTTGACATGTTGATTGCCGAACAGGAGCGTTTGAAAGGCATTAATCGTAAACGCATCATCAAGCGGGATGCCGGCGCTACGTCTATCACGGACAGTGCTGAGCGCCCCATCCAGACACGTAAGCTGAAGGCGCTGCCTCACGACTTCCAATTTACTGTCGAAACCGTAGATGGGAGCAGCCTTGCACATAAGGGGCCGCAGCCGCGCAAAACTGACCCTTTGTCAAAGCCGCCCGTTACACCCAAAAGAGCACCTTCTATGTCGGTGCCAGAAAGCGCCTACAAGCAGTACTCCTCCGCAGAATTGCAGACCAAAGCGTGGGCTTATCTGGAAGCTTCGTTGCAGCGGGACGATGCTGTGCTGGTTGATTTACAGTCCTGCAGAGGAATCGGTGCTGACGGAGCTTTGGATAAGAGCACATTCATCGAGATGAAGTCGTTCGCTCGCGGAGCGCCTGGTGAAATCACCCTCACCGAAGCCGAGTTCCGCCGCGCTGAAGAAAGCAAAACCAACTTCTACCTAGTCATCGTCTCTGGCCTGGAGGAAGGATATGAGACTGAGCTTCGCATCTATATCAATCCAACCAAAAACCTTCCCTGGACACCTAAAGGTCAGGTGGCTATAGGGGGGCTGGCCAAAGGGGCTGCCTTGGTGCTTAAAGAAACCGCGGATTGATCCGCGGGCGTGATGCTGGCTCCCGCGCCGACTCACAAAGAAGGCGCTGGTGCCTAAGGTAAGTGGGGGCTTTCGAAAACTGAGCTTCTCGCTTCGTGAGCGATTGTTCGTTCACAAGACGCCTCGGTGGCGCATTGGTTCAGGCATTGCCAGCGTTGCCGAGAACTGGATAGCCTGATGAAACCGACTGATCGAGCGCAATTCCATGCCCCACCATTATCCTCAAGAGAATATTCAGCAATGCATCAGCCGCTATCGGTACCTCTTCTGCGTAGACCTCGAAGCCACCTGCGATGATGTGGGGCAGGACGAGCCTGCCAGGCCGCTGATCGTAACGCCTGATGAAATGGAGACAATTGAGCTTGGTCTAGTGGTAGTGGATCAGCGAGAACACCGTGTGGTGGACAGCTTTCAGAGCTTCATCCGACCACGCCTGCACCCCCTCCTCACATCATTTTGCAAAGCACTCACCACGATCAACCAACGCGATATTGATACAGCGCCAGGGTTTGTCGAGGTCATGCAGCAGGTTGATGATTTCTCGAGGAGCTACGAAAACGCTGCCTGGGTATCCTGGGGTAAATACGACGCTACCCAGATTCGGCGCGATGGGAGAATCAATCAGAGCTCCAGCATTCTGGAGGCTCTCGCGCATTACAACGTCAAGGACTGGTTTGAGCAGGTCTATGCGAAGCGGCCAGGTGGCTTGAAGCCCAGCGTGGAGCAGTTGGGGTTGCCTTGGTCAGGAACGTACCATCGCGGAATCGATGATGCGAGAAACGTAGCGGCGATCGTTCTTCATTTGATCGAAAAGTCTGTCCGCTGAACGCGCCACCAGATCTTTTCCCTGAGACTGTAAGTGATGGCCGCGCTGGGATTGTGCCAGCGCGGAACAAGAGTCCCTAGTCAGCTCGCGAAGCCTTGCTGATCGAGGTGCTCACGCAGGAACTTCTCGTTGAGCACTTTTGGGAACGACACTGCGAGCTTCCACATGACGTAGACGAAGCCGATTGGCACGATGACCCCGAGATACCCTCCCATCAGCAGCCCCACGAAGCTAAGCGGTAAGAACAGTAAAAGGAGTACGAAGGCACTCAGGCGCATCTTTCTGATCCAGCTTGAGAATCCATTTTCCTCATAGATCTTCTGCCCGTCTGTAGTTTTCACCGCGAAGAGGATGTGCCCGAGGCGTCCCAGTTTGACGAAGAAAAATTGCCCTTCGATGCCCGGACGCAGGTAGGACTCAACCAACTGCCCTACCCCGACCTTCTTCATCAGTTTAGTAGCCCCGTTCTTTTGACTGAACCGGAGATAGGTGTACTCGGAGCCGTCAGGTTTGTCGCTTGAAGGGCCTACAACCTCGAGTTTCCCGGTGACGATGCTGACGTCGGACATGCTTCACTCCATTGGAAAGCGGCCTGATCTGGCATGTTCAATCACGCCCAGGCGAGCCCCAGCGTGCCGTGGTAGCTGTTACGCACGATCTGCTAGGGGCTTTTGAAGGGGTCTATTGATCATGCGGTCAGCGCCAGACATTAGGGGGGCGCTGTTACCGACCAGACGACAGCCCTTTAATCTGGAAGGCACATGGCATATGGCGCTTCGCCATACGGTAACAGGAACTATATTGCATAGTTCCGTAGGTGGCAATGTGGCTACATCCTCAGTTTTCGAGGATTACCCATGTCGCTCATGCGCCCGTTGGCTGCCGTGCTTCGGCTCGTTCGTGTCGCGCGAGGCCTGTCTCAAGAGCAGTTTTCCGGCGCAGTCGAGGCCAGACACATCCATAACCTGGAAAATGCGAAGGCAAGCGCGACGCTCGTCACGCTGGAAACTTTGGCTGGTCGACTCGGGATCGACCCGGTTGCACTGCTGGCGTACGCCTCGCGCTTGGAGCAAGGCGTTACGCCTGCTCAATATGTTGACTACTTGAATTCGGAGCTACAGAAAATCTCAGATCTGGGGATCGATGCCCAAATAGCTGACCATTATCGAGACGGCGATGTCGTCATCCAAACCCCTGGGCGTCGCACCGATCCTGCCAAGGTTCAAGCTGTTCTAGAGGCAAAAGCTGCTGGAAAATCCAAGCGAGAAATTTCCGAGAGCCTGGGGATTGCGCGGTCAACTGTTAATGACATTTGGAAAAAGTCAGACCTCTAAACCCTCGATTTTCTGATTTATTGCTGAGGATTTGCCCAGGCGAGTTCGCTAGCTACGGGAGGGCCATAATCCGTTAGCCTGCAGCAGTTGTGCTGTCGATACGCCATCGAGAAAACAGATACGGCAGGGCGCAACGAGATTTTGGGTGAACGCCAGTGCCAAGGCCTGTTTGCGCACCGCAGCGCCGATCTTGTGGCAGTGTTGAATTACATAGATCTGAGCGGGAATATTGAAGAGCCGGTAGAGCTGATCAGCATTTTTTCCCAGATCAGAGGGCTTCATTTCATGAAACCTGGCCGGCCCCTTCAGAAGGAACGCTCCGAGCTGGCGCTGGCCTCCAACGAGAAGGTTATTGGAGAGAAGATCACATTCTTCCCCTCCCCAGTCAGCCGGCACGTCGGGCTCCTCTAACAGGCTGCACAACAGCGCCTTCACGGTGCGTTCGGGCACTTCCTTCATTCTCTGAAATTCCGCTCCTCTTGGCATCCCGGAGCCATTAATGCTCGCGAACTGCTGGATTTCCTGAGGGCGCAACTCCAAGGTGGTGATGATGGGGGCGGGAAATGCAGGTGCTGCCTTGACCAGATCCCCTATGACGTACGGAACAGCACGGATGGTGTAGTCGTCAATTTGAGTGACATATCCAAAGATGAATAGGCGGGTCAGACCTTGCATGCGTGTGTAGGCGGTGTCGTTGATGAGTCCATTTTTCGTGAAATCGACGATCAGCTTTTTACCCGCCAAGGCATACTCAAGTCTGCCCGTGAGACACAGAGCGGGCGTCTTGTTGGCCCAGGAAAATCCTTTACCCGACACTTGGCCGTAGTGCATGAACAACGATCCTTCTGCGAGCTGGCCATCTCGCTCTAACTGGTCAAGCGTCTTGATCGAGCTCGTGGTTATCGCATCCAGAACGTAGGCGCCAAGCTCATTAGACAAGATGGCAGAGGCCATCGAGACATTCTGCCCCTGAAGCGCCATCCTCACGTATGAGGGCAGTTGTTGATTGTGGAGCAACGCTAGCACCCGATCACGACTGAGGTAGAAGCTCATCAGCTTCATACTACTGGTTGCGTGTTCTGCGAAGCGGGACGAAGGGATCATGGCAATTCCCGGTGGTTGAGGGTTGATAGATCATTCGATGGTTGTGTGGGGGAAAAAACAGGCTCGTCTACCGGGCGCCTGATCCTTCGAGGAATTGATCCCAGAGCGCTATGCAGTCACGCCCCAGCTGCAGGGCATCCATTGCGACGCCTTTGCTCATGACGACGTAGCTGCACTTCAGACCCTCGCCACCACCATCCCTTGCGTACCAGGTGGAGTACTCCACTCCACCGTTGGCAATTGACGGCTGACAGCCAGTCCGTGGTGCGCGCGTAAGCTTGCAGTGCTTTGAGCCGTTGGCCAGATCCGTGCAAATCTTCAAGGATTCATGACTGTTGATGAATGCGTCGATCTCTCGGCTGTGCAGTGCTGCGCCGTGAATAGCCCAGTCTCGAACGTGGTAGCAGTGGATGAAAAAGGAGAGCATATCGTCAAGGTAGGCGTCCTCGTCATGACAGGCCGATGAGATCACCCCACTGTAAAAGCGCTCTATTTTTCCCAGGTAGCGCTTGGCTCTGTTCAGCTGCTCCATGACTGCGATCCTTTGCTCACTTTCATCTTTAGCCTCCGGTCAAAGGGTGCGAGACCGCTGCTCAGGCTCGAGCATTCTGCCACGGCGCTCACAGCGGCGTCGTGCGAACTCGTTAAGAGTACAAATGTACTCCTCCAGGCGTAAAAGGTATGATGAACGCGTAACAGCATGATGATCTGACCAGTAATCTCATTTTGGGAAAGATGGATGTCACTGAAATCTGCGTTTGCAAGCGTGCTTCGAGCGTTGCGTACGACGCGCAATATGAGTCAGCGGGGATTCGCTGAAGTCAGCAGCCGCACCTACTTGTCCAAGCTCGAAACCGGTAAATCCAGCATCACGTTGGACAAGCTCGAGCAATTGAGCCAGCACCTGGACTTAAGTCCCCTCACATTGCTCACGCTGACATTGAGTGAGAGTTCGGGTGAGTCGGTAGGGGAGCTGATCAGAAAATTGGAGTCTGAGCTGTCATCGCTCCACCAGGGTGACGGTCTTACCGGATTGCGGGTATCTGGAATGGAAAGCCCTACGATCAGCCAGAGAAATATGCCAGCGCGCCCCGCCACTCACCGATCGACCGGCTCCTCGGGCATGCAAACCGAGTTGGCGTTTGTGGATTAACGAAATACAGAGCCCGCAACACCTGATCGGGTCGACGTGGTGTCTGACCACATCGCAGGTAGGTGCCGCATCCTTATCGTGGCTAAAGGGCCCTTTCCATCACTCATCAAAAAGCTGGCTGTACGCAGTGCTGAGTTCTTGCTGGCTGAAGTCACTTGCAATGAGGCGGGCTTTGATGCCTGTGAGGCATGAGCCAAATGGCCTGGAACCGCAGCACGGGCACATCTTTGTGTCAGCCGCTGCAGCATCCATGAGGAGTAGCTTCAGCAGGGGCTTGAGTTGTGCCCGCTCTTCAAGTTGGAAAATATCCTGATAGTCCTCAGCCAGCCCAGCTGCCCCATGCTCAAGCTCTCCAAATGGAAAGACGTGCATGCCTTGCTCGCGCAGAACTCGTGTGTAGAGAAAAGGCACCACACAGCTTTCTGCGAAGGATTGCAGTGTCGTACTACCGCACATAGCAAGACGTTGGCGCAGTGGAGAACCCAGGCACAGCGAGTCGTCCGGATTTATATGGTTGGCTGCAATCCTGGGTATCCGTCCGCCCTCCTCGAAAACCTCTGGAAGCGCCGTTTTCAGCGGGGCACTGAGACTAATACGCAGCCAAAACTCATCTTCAATGTAAGAGAGGCGGCTCGACCGGGCTCGAAATCTGAAAAGTCCCGAGATGTGTTGGACGCCTCGGCTTACAGGGCCATATCCCATACCTGGGTTAGTCAGGAGAAAATCTTCAACGGAAGGGTCAATCACCGGCCTATCCCCCATGGCCGTGGAGGCGCTGTCACAAACGTGGTCGGCAGCGCGGCATAGGGCTCGTCCGTCCCGCCAAGACCCTCAAAAGGTAACAACTCACTCAGCTCAACCCCAAATTTTACTCTGACCCTACTCATCGCCTCCTGCTCGCTTTGCGCGGCTTTGATAAAGTCGATGTCCTTTCCCAGCTGTATGACCCAATTGTGGAAATTCTGCTTGAGTTGAAGGTCAGCGTAGCGAGGATCATCCCAGCGGTCGGCGAAGTTCTCATTGGGGTCGACTGGATTCCTCAGGACATGCACATTGCTCCCAATGAAGCTGCGTAGCCCCGCCATTGCCATTTCCAACGTCTGCTCCAGAGATTGTGCAGGTTGGTATGCCTGTGCAGCGATCGTTGTAATGATCACAGAAATGGGCTTGCTGTCGGGTTCGAGTTTGAACATTACGTCGCGATGTCGCTTGAGTAGCTGGATAACACGCTGCAGGTTGGTGGATTGACTGAAATAGGGAACAGCTTCGACAAACGCCTCAGCCGAATACACTGAGTTGAGGTTCTGTGACCGGGCCGCAAACCATCGAGCGTACCCATCAGGGTTACTCACCAGCCAGTTCCTATCAATCTGCTCAAACGTGGCACTTTCATTGTCCGTGATCAGAACGGCCAACGACGCAATGCTTTGAGCCTCCTCGGTTGCGGTACCAATGCTCTCCATCGAGGCGACCAACAGGCTTCGCTGCTTTTCGTGAGCGGGAATGCAAGGCACGATATCCAAATGAAAGCTTGGGTATAGAAGTCGCCAGCAGCGATGCTTCTCCTCAAGGGGCTCTGCTATACCGGTGTGGAGGCGATAGAGCTCCAACTCGCGCTCAAGCATCAGCTTGATCTGCTTCTGGGTATGCGTGTCGATCGAAACGCCCTTGCGGAATTTGAACGCAAAGTCGAGATCGTAGCTATCTGCAGGATTTACCGGTGAAACTGCGGTTCCCAAAGCAAATGATCCCTGAGGGAACGCATGTATATCATTGTCCTTAAGAGGGGAATCGTCCCGCTCGAGCCACTTTCCAAACCCCTGGTAGCGATCCACTGCGGTTTCATATGCATCCAGCGGCAGGGCTGAGTGGGCGACGATGTTGGTCAGTATGCTTTCAAAGCGAGACATGGGGGTCATCCTGGATAACGGTTACAGCGCAGGACGTCCTAGCCGACCGCGCACTTGGTGTGTGAGCCTATCTTCAGTCCACGACGTGCTCGGCCCTCCAGAGCGTGGAGCCGTCATGCACCCAGACAGCAAGCCCCTGGGGAAAAGGAGCGTTACCTATGATCACGAAAAGCAATCCCGCGAAGTCATCAATGCCGGCACGGGCCTGATCCGCAGCCATGGCAAGGTCTGGTTGCGACGGGCGTGGCTGGGCCTCGGGATGGGAATGCCAGAAACCCAGGCAGTGCAGCCCCTCTTGAAACAAGCGCTCGCGCTCCTTCTTCACAACCTTGAGATCCAGTTTCACCCCGGCATAGCGAGCCCATCGTGAAACGGGATTGGTAACCCTCTCGACGCGTATCACTGGGCCATTGACGTCCCTGGTGTAGAGCTGCCCTGCTGCCTCAGCGGTTTTAAAATCGTGTTGGACATGCTGCTTCAGTATCAGTACAGATTCAGCGGGGAACTCGATCTGCCATTGAGCGCCTGGAATTCGGTACCGCAGGCTGTGCTCATGCATGGCTGAGTGTCTCCGGAAAGTCCCTGATGATCTGAACCGCATGAAACGGATCATCAGAGTGAGGCACGAGATCACTCAGCCTGGTGGCGGCGCCAGTACGCTCAAAAAAGCTCGAGGCCCTCACCCAGCTCCAAATCTGAGAGGGTGAATCCGGCGCATCCAGAATCGACAACGCGCGCTCAGTGACGAACCCAGCAGCTTGCCAGGCATCGGCAGCGCCATAGGTGCTGAAACTGGTGCTACATGCAGGAAGCTTTATCACCCCGTTAGCCCCCCAGCTCGCTACATTCACCCGTTCAACTGGGTCATCAGCGGGCCATGTATCCTTGGCTGAAACGTGGACGACATGGGCTGCAGCGCAGAAGGGTTCCATCCACGCATACACCGTTGCGCATTCCCCCAGCAGCGTTTCGCGAAGAAGAGATAGGACGGTTCTAGTCGTGCTTTCACCCGTGCAGTCAATCACGAGGTCATAGGCGTCTGTCTCACAGTGCTCAGCTAGCCATTGGGTGACAGTCTCATGGAAGGGATTGATCTTCACTTGAGGTATGAGTGCGGTAAGCTTCTGGCTGACCGAGTCAGCTTTGGCCTGGCCAATGGCATTGGCCCCTAATACGTGGCGAGCGCAATTAGCTGCCTCGAAAACTTCCTTGTCGACGATATCGATCGTGCCGACCCCCGCCCGCGCCAGTAGCTCGGCTACAGGGGAACCCAGCGACCCACAACCCAATAGCAAGGCCCGCGAGCTTCGTCGTTTGTGCACAATCGCCAATCCAGTATCTCGAGCCAATGCCCAGTCTGCGTCGACACGCTCTGCCCTGAAGGGAGTGACCCTGGGTGGCATGAGTCGATCAATCATGGGCGGCGAAATCAGATAGCCGTAGCAGACTGTGGCTTCGGCGAAGATGACGGTCAGTGATTGCTGCCTGTTCTTGCCATCACGGACTTTGGTGATCCATTTGGTGAACCGCCCCGGCTCATCTGCGAGGTAGTCGACCAAGGCCGAAAGGCCCACGAAGTCGGTGGGCCAGACTACAGGCGTCCAGAGACTACCATCTGGGAGAGGTACGAATAGCGCGCAACCACGCGCTAACGTGCCGAAGTCCCATCTGTGCCGTTGGGCCAGCTGATGAGGGTCTTCACTGCCCTGGGTGACCACCAAAGCGGATGTCCCAGCGTTCTGCCCCTTAGGGAAGTAGCCAGCCACTGTGCCTTCAGTCACCTGTGACAGCGGGTGCATCATTACTCGGGTCGTCGCCGGCGGCTGATAACCCAATACTTTGTGGCGTATTGAGCAAAAACGCAGCCAGTAAGACAGACGCTCTGCTTGAAATTCGCTTTCAAGCCAAGCCTGATTCTGCGTGTTAACCCAGAACTGCGCTAGCCTGTCGAGGACATCTTCAACCACTTGAATCGGTGATGCGAAGTCCCCGGGAGCAGGTTCAACGCCGTGACAGAACTTCCCATCCTCCTCAATATGTGGCCACACCAAGCAGAGTGATGGATCGACATGAATCAAGGGAGGAGTAACCGGGAAGTCCGATAGGATCGACAGTTGCACCGATTGTTTCCCCACTGCTGGATGTTCCAGTTCGATCACCCAAGCGTCCATTTTGACGCGCTGGGGTTTAGTTGAGCGCTTGGCAAACACGGCGCCGTTTCCATCCAGCCACTGCCTGACAATCGCGGCAGCGGCTTCAAAGGGCGTCACCGCTACAGTCCCGTCAGGCAAGGGTATCCCTCGATCCAGTTTTCCGCGGCTGCACTGGCTGGCCAGAGCTGGATGTCGGGGACGACGCCTTTAGGCCGGCCAGAATCGCAGGGGCAGTGACCGCGGGAGCTGCTGCCGCTTGGCTGCCTTTCCATGCACGAACCCCAGTCTCACCGAAGATCGCCCTTACCCGCTCTTCTGCAGCTTTGCTTTGCCCAACGGAGAACAGCGCTTCAAGGTCTTGGGTCAGACGCTCATGCCACTCGTTGAAACTCTTGTTGCGAGCCCCTCCGTCGGTATTCCACCGATCCGCGAAGTTCTCTTTCACGAAGCCGGGCATAGCCGGGTTGTTAACTCGTATCCCATGGCTGCGATCAATGAAGTCAGGCATCCGGGCAATGATTTCCATCACCACCTCAATCGAGGAATGCAGGCCATAAGGGTGGTTTTGCAGGAGATCGTCGTAAGCCTGGCCCGCCAGTGTCACCAAGATGATCGAGATTGGACTGGTTTCGCGGATGTGATCCGGCTGACGCTTGAAATGGTAATCGCGGTGCAGCTTCATCAGTTGAACAAGCCGGCGCAAAATGTCATCAAGTGCCACTGGCGCGTTGGGTATCGGATCCACCTGGGTACGCATGTTGATCGCTTCATCCATTGCGATCATCTGGAACGGGAAGCGCTTCGCCGCGATTGCACAGAACCAGTTGGCGAAATCTTCGGGGTTGGACGGGCTCCATACGCTTGTTTTATCGCGCACGCGTAGGTCTGTACCCGTGATATGTGCTGACAGAGGAATGGCTGGTGTCACGTCGAAGTAGAACGGCTCCCCCGGGTACGGGAGGCGCCAGCAACGATTTTTTGGCTCTGGCTCCCCTGCTCCATCAATGCCTTCCAGTGCTGCCCCGAACAGCTGGAAGAACCCTTCTGACTGCGTCAGGTTCGTGAACCGGGAACCGCTGAGCTTCACGACCACGTCGAGGTCAAAATTTTCACGCCCATCGCCAGCGATGGTGGTCTGGGTGCGCATCGAGCCTTGCACCACGACGTGGACATCATCGGTGGACATGCCGAGCTTGTGCGCAATGTGAAGGCCGAATCGCTTGTAGCTGCGTTCCGCCGCCTGCCGCTTGGCTTCAGGAAGCTCCAGCTTCTTCAGCATCGATACGATGAAGCTCTCCCACTGCCTGGCCTCGCTTTTTTCCCGCAAGCCTGGGAGCACTTTGGAACGCCGTTGCGACTGGACAGCCATGTTCACCTCACTTGGTGGCATCAAATTCGGGAAGGAAGTGTTGGACGTACTTGCCAGGCTGCTCAGGTGCGGATGGCATCTCTACGGCCCAGGGGTATGGATTTTCTTCGGCACGCTGCCATTGATAGCAACGAAGCGGGGGCATGTTGTGCGGGTCATATCGGCGGCCAAAGTTGATACAGATGCTGGCTGGCGCCGCCAGGATAAGGTGCACCATGGAAACCTTCAGGCCTTCCAATTGGCCAAGGGTCTGCAGGAACTGATTCTGCAACGCGGCGTTCTCGCCCGCGTACCACAGCTGATTCGGCAGTGCCTTGGGATGGCGCAGGTGCACCAGTGGAACGCCAGGAAATGCTTTTTCGATATCGGGGAGCGATGCCACGTAGCTCGCAGACACTGCCACCACCACTTCACCGCCCGGCTGAACGTTTTCCAGGCCGGTGATGGCGAAGCGATCGCCGGAGTCAGCTTCGGCAAGTTCGCCCCACCGAGAGTTGATGCGATCCCACTCCATGACCAGGATATTACCCTCGTCTTCGAGCACAACGCCTGTGAAGAACAGCAGCGGTACCTGCATGATGCCGCCGGCGACTACTTGGACATCCCCCCGGGCGTTTTCTTCCCGGATGCTTCTTAGGAAGCGAGGCATCAGATAGATCTCATCCAGCACCTGGGCAACCTGAGGCGGGTTTGATGAGAGCTTCTGCCTGACATCCAGCAGTAGACTGCGACGCTGACCGACAAGACTTTCGGGGACTGCTTCCAGCAATGGATGATCAGAGGTATCCACCAGGCCTCGCAGTTCTACTACCACTACGCGCTTTCTTTCGCGCTCCTTGCGCTCATTGCGCCAGTCGCTATACGCCATGGAGACACCGATGGCGATGATCAGAAGTCCAAAGTACGCACAGAGGGTGCTGAGGAAGTCGCTCAGTCCGCCCTCGTTTGAAAACTTGAACGCTTCGATGACCCCGAAGAACTGATGGAATTCCAGGGTGAAGCTGCCCGCCCCCACGATGGCGATGATGCCGACACCAACCGCCGCAATGCCCAAGCCAATGTTGCGCTTTCGGGTTAGGAAATTGACGAGTTTAGTGCCGATCCCCATCAGGTAAGACAGCAATGCCTGCATGATCAAACGCTCCTCTTGCACGGCAGGTTGCTGCGTGCTTGGCCCGGTACAACAGCAATCACTCAGTTCCTGTCAGCCAGCGACATGCGAAGCATTGACGATGCCTTCAAGAGGCCATCACTGTACGTTTGACCATGAAAAAATACAAGATTGGATCCAGCCCTTTTCATTCAGCCCATGATGGTCACCGGTCAATGGGCGCGCGCGTCGCTTGCGCGAGCAGCCTTTACGCATGCTGGAAGGGGGTCTTTGCCTGATGCGAGATATGGAAATTCGTCTCGACAGTCAGGGCTTCTTTGCCCATGGGGGATATTTTCCGTTCCTGAGCATGAGCTTGTCTCGCTGACACCACCTCATGAACCAAGAACGATACATGCCGGTCAAGCTGTAACAGCAGATTGCGAAAGTAGGGTATATAGGACGTTCATTTTCGGTAGAAACCGCCGCCAAGCTCGAAAAATATCTTAGCTTCCTTGAGGGAAAGCGACCTTGAAGGTTGTGCCGTCTTCATCGCTTGACATCACGTCTATCGTGCCTCCATGGCTCGTGACAATTTCATTGGCGATGAACAACCCCAGCCCCAATCCATGGGTGTTTTCTGAGTCATCCGTGGCCCGCGCCAAGCGAGCCTCGGGGTTGAATAGGTAGGGCAACTCATCGGGCGAAATTGGGCTCCTCCAGTTGTGAACGTCAATCTGCGCTACGCCGTGGGATCCAGTAAGCCGCAGCTGAATAGGCTTTTTCACATCCCCATGTCGTATAGCATTGATGACTAGGTTGGAAATCACCTGCCCCATACGTTGCGGATCGAAGCTGGCAGACAGAGAAGAGATGCCTTCGAAGACGATGGTCGCCTCTGGGTGAGCCAGGCTGACCTCCTTTACGAACGAAGTACACAATTCCCTCAGCTCAAAAGTTTGTCGCTGTATGGGTATCCCTGTGCTGAGGTTGCATCGGGCAAGATCGAGCAGGTCGTTGACCATGTCGTTGGCCCGCTCGACGCTTACGGAAATCTGGCCGACCACTTTCTGTTCCCTCACCCCCATCTGATGGGCGTTGGCGAGCAGACCAGCCCCCATGGTTATAGCCGTCAGGGGCGCCCGCATATCATGGCCGAGAACACCCAGGACGAGCTTACGCGTGGTTTCGACAGCTTTGCCATACGCGGCAATAGACTCCATCAACGCCTGGTCAATGGCCTCGTTGAAGCGAATGATCTCAGCAACGCGCTCGGGATGCTCAACCGAAGTCTCCTGTGCCAGCCACAGCCTCAATACACTGGAGCGTAGGGCTCGGTATTCGGAGACCATCTGGTCAAGGCTGAATCCATCCCGCAAACGCAACACTGCATGTGTTTCGGCGGCACTTACTACGTTGGGCCTGTCGATCCCGTCCGTGAGGAAGTGGTAGGCCCTGCAGGGCCTACTACGTCGACTCGGATGGACAAGTTCACGCCGCGCCTTCTGAGCGAGACGGGTCTGCTCGGCATGATTGGTAAATCGGAACGTGGCCCCATCGCTATCGAGGCAATCAGCCAACACGGTGCAGTCTACCTGATGGCTGTCGGCGGCGCGGCTTACCTGGTATCCCAGGCAATTACGAATGCCCGCGTGGTCGCATTTGCAGACCTGGGGATGGAAGCAATCTATGAGTTTGAACTTAAAGACATGCCGACCACGGTAGCGGTTTCTTCCCAAGGCGAGTCTGTCCACACTACGGGGCCCATCCATTGGGCGCCTATCAGTAAGCTGGTTTGGAAGACAGACTCCGTCGACTGATATTTCTTCTCTTGGGCAACGATAATGCGCTTCCTGTAAGCGTGTATCAGAGCCTAAGGGCTACAGAGTCCAGCCCAGGCGTGCGTTCAACGCATTTCTGGGATTTGATCGGCGGGTGAGGCTGAGGCTCACGAGGCCAACTCCTCGCCACTGATCGGACAGGTGCTGTTCTGACGGCTTTCAGCACCTTAAAGCCACCACCCCCACGCGGGTGGTGGCTTTTTTATGCTCGCAAGATGTCTGCGCTGCTCGCCCCACGGAACCCAGGGCACTTGGACTTCTTCGTCGACACCGATCCGCTGGCTTGCTGGCGGGCATACGTGCGACGATCGCGCCGCCCCTAGGGAACAAGCCATCTCGACTCTGGACGAGGTGATACTTGAAGGAAGGGGCAACGCTGAATACTACTTTGGTGATGAGATGAACGATCGCGTATTTTACTCTTGGCAATCTGACAGCCCCGGCAACATCAATCGAAATTTCATTCAGCAGGCACTGGAAACGGCGATTGCCGACATACACAAAGACGACACGACCGACGTTGAGCCGGTCATCGACCGAGACACACTTGGCCTGGCTGGCTCACCGGACATCAGCCACTCCATTTTCGACAAGATCGATGCCGCCTCGGTGTTCGTGTGCGATGTCTCAATCATCGACCCCTCGGCAGCAAGGCCGACACCGAATCCTAATGTGCTAATCGAACTGGGGTACGCGATCAAGGCTCTGGGCTGGAACCGCATCATCATGGTGATGAACACCACATTCGGCCTCCCAGAGAAGCTGCCCTTCGACCTCAGATCCAAGCGCATTACGACATACGCTATTGCAAGCGACGCGGCAGAAAAAGCGCCCACGAGAAGAGCGCTGGCAAGTACGTTTGTGGTGGCACTGAACACGATCTTTGAATCCCATGGGTCACGGACGCACGCGACTGAAACCAGCGACGCTAGAGGCAATGAGGCTCAACCCCGCGCAGCGGATACCGAGCTGTTCGAGCGCTTCAGAACCGAGTTACCTACCAAGGGCAGCATCAGTTTCATAAACGAACAAAATATGGCCGGTTTTTCCTGGCGCCTCTCCCAGCTCGACCAGCTCAGGCATTTCTACTATGAGTGGGATAACGTCGAGCACGAATTCATCGATGCGCAAATGGAAACAATGCGCGCGCATCTGCATCAGTTGGTCGGCGACTACCTGGAGCAGATCGCCACCTACACCTTCCCCACTCATAATCCGGACAGACAAACCGTCCCTCCAGAATGGGAAATCGATAAGCCAGAGTTATTCGCTTCAGTCGTCAAAGGCCTTCACGAGACCGCCGGAAAAATCGTCAAGCTGCACGGTGAACTCTTCCGTACGGGCCGGCAAAAATTTGATCGCTGAACACTCAGGCGATTAGTTCAACGGCCCTGCGCTAAAAAACCCGTATGAAGCCACCGCGCTGTGAGGCGGTGGCTCTGCCAAGCTTCGAGAAGCGTCCTCAGTTGAGGATGGGTCAGGAATTTGCGTTGACATTCGCCAAGCGTCTGTTGCTAAAGACGCGCGCACTCACTTTATCGAATACCCAATTGTAAATAATATCGTGTAGGGCAGAATGAAAACAAAGAAGCCCAACTCAACCATCAGTGCTTTAAGGAGCGTGATGAAGGCGCTAGCAGGCTGATTACTGGAGGGGTGCAGAAGCCACACCCATCGCACGCAGCTGATATGCGGATACCGCTTGAAACAGGCTTTCTGCGTGCACTCGTAGCACCCTGATCTACTCAGCCGGGTGGCCTGCCGCTTCAGCCTCATGCAGACGTCGCAATGCTTCGATCGCCTGGTTAATAAGCGGCAGGCTGTCTTCGTAGATTTTGACAAAATCCTTTTTCATGCCTGCCTCCAGCAGTGCAGTGATGACCACGCTATCGAGTGGGCTCCGGTCAGCGAAACATAGCGCTGCAAGGTCGTTACACAATTACCACCTGTCAGGAAGTCCTCACCTCGAGGACGACAGTACCCACTGGGAGCTTTCTGCTAGGCGCTTTTTGCAGTTCACGTGATTGGATCAGGCGAACCGCCCGATCTGTTGCCTTGCGGTTATGCCTATATTGATCCAGCCTTCATAACCCAGCAGTAATAACGTGCAGAGCACGATGCTCCGCAGAGCCAGATGCTTCCAGATCAAGGGGGGCTTATGAACTCAGTGGATAGCGACGCCCAACGCTTGCTCAGCTTGATTGTAAGAGCTGCACAGCTGGACGCCAGTCAACATGGGGCACGCCACGATCTTCTTCGACAGGTCAGCGCTTTACTCTGGTGGCTGGAGCCTGACGCCCCGCCTCGCACGATCGCCAACCTGCTCGCATGCTTGAGCTTGCCGCTTGAGCAGTGGCTCGATAGTCGCCTCAGACAAGGGTATGAAGGTGCGCTGAAGTTCGCTGACGAGCCCAGCATGCTGTGCAACGCCATTGCCCTGGAGTCCAACCCCCGGGTGGGCTGGGAACGTATTCAGCAGATCGTTAAGAACGTTCGTGACCTGTGCAGGACGCGTCCTCACGGGGCTGATGAGTACCGTCTGTTTCGCATGTTTCTGATCGACCACGGGGTAGTCGACGCTGACCGAAGCCTCGACTTCCTGATACCCCTTCAAGTCAGCTTCAACTCCCTGTACGAACCCATCCCTGAGCATCTGATCCGGGCGGGTCAGGTTTACCTATGTCCCAGCTGTGGGTGGCCGATGGAGATACACCGCCATGCCGTGTCATGTGGTGCTCACTGGTGCGAACAAACATTCGGGATCGCGCAGTGGATGGGAGAGGAACTGGTAAGCGTCAAAACCTCGAAGGTCATACCCCCGCAGCCCGCGCAGAACAAATACAGACTCACGCCTGCACTGTGGAAATTCACGTTGATTCCGGGCTTACTGGAGCGGCGTCTGCGTGACGGTATTACGCGCCTAGGCGTGCCGGTCGAACTGTGGCCGGATGTGGATGACGCCGACCTGCGATTTAGCGTTGCCGGTGAAAGCTACTCGCTGGATGCCAAGGTATGGCACTCCCCCGGCCATCTTGGGCACCACCTGCAGAACACCGCACACGCCGATGCCATGATCGTAATTCCCGATTACCAGGTGCAGTACGTATCCATGCTGAATGAGCAGTGCTACCCCAGGCAGATCATGTCTGAGACACAGTGCCTGCGCTGGGTGAAGATCCATGCCAACCCTAACTGAAAATGCCACCACGCTTGCATTGGCTTTAGCCATCAAGAATATCAGCAAGGAACCTATGCTGGCCGATGCCGAGATTTTTCTGGTGGGGCGACCACACCTGTGGAATGGCTGGAATGATGCCCCGCAGGAACATCGCGACCAGATCATCACGCTCATCAAGTATCGCCCAGGTGACCTGAATCAGACGGGTCGTTTCATGGAGGAAGCAGTACGAATCCTGCTGTCAGACAATGCGCCATTTCGCGTGGCCGGTGCTGACCTCTGGGGTGAACTGGAGTCCCCGCCTCGCCTTAAGGAAACCGACTTTTACTTTTTCAAAAAGGGCTTTGACCTCGAAGGTTTGATCGAAGAGAAACTCCTGGCTATCAAGTCCGATCCCGCTGAAGCTTCACAAGCCAAGTGGCCTGCCCAAGGCCCGATCATCCTTCGCGAAACGCTCTCTGAAGGCTACCGCACGTTCGTGATACCGGAGGAGCATCGCTCACGCCTGCAGTTGGAAGACGATCCGTTACCTCTGCAGGTGGCCCCTGATGTCACGACCTTTTGCTGGGATAAAGCCATCCTTTTCGACATCGCCAGAACGCTGGATGAAGCAGGTGCCGATCCGGCCAACCATTTGCACCGGAGTCATCGAGACTGCCTGAATGCTGTCTTGTGCAACGATGGATGCGTAAAGGCTGACGCGGGTAATTTTTATCGGGTGAACGCACCGACGGGCGTCGGGAAGACAGTCGTCATGGGAATGATGGGAATCAGCTCCGCCCTGGAGGGCCACCGCGTTGTGATTGCGGTGCCGAATCTGACCGATGTGCGCAATATGGTGGAGCAGCTAAAGCGAGCGAGCAAGGTCGTTGCACCGCACCTTAGGATCGCACCCTTGCACTCTCAGCGACGAATTGCCAAGGCAGCCGACTACTACGTCGCTCGCGGTAGAGAGGATCATCCATACGACTATCGATGCCTTTTGGATGCTTGTGCCACCGACGGCAGCGTGAGCCCCAGTGATGCAGAGCCCTGCTTTAACTTGCAGCTTCCAGGCGAGCGCAAGGGGCAAGAGGTCTTCAAGCGCATACGCAGCTGTCCCTTCATGAATCAGTGTGGCAAGCGCACCATGCTCGAGCAGGCATTGGCCGCTGACATTGTCGTGGTAAACCACCATGCACTCATCTCAGGCACTTCTCGCATCGCAGTCGAAGGAGGTGGTGGCGAGTCGCGCAGCCTGCTTGAGTTGCTGCTGCGATCGGCTTCGTTGTTCATGGTCGACGAAATTGACGGGCTGCTGCTGAGCGCAATCGATACCAGTGTCTTCGAACTTCCTCTGAGCAACCACATTGAGCACAGCAGCCTCGCCGAATTGCATATCGAAATTTTCCAGCGTGACAGAATCCCCGATGTCGATTCTTCTACCCTCTATCGCGCGCAGCGCGCCTGTACCGCTGTCATTCATCACACCACTCGCTTACTGCAGCTTGCCCTTGAGCACATCGTCTGGCCAGACCGCGAAACGGTGTGGGAGCGTGCCGACGACAAAAAAATCAGCGACGACCTGGGCGTCGAAGCCAGTATTCTCGATGGGGTGTGCGGCTACGGTGTACAGGCCATACCGCCTCACCTTGATCCGTTGCGCAAGCTTCTCCAATCCTTTGCACACAATGACCCGATACCCAGTCCAAGCGACGTAGTCGTCGAGATCGGCAGGCTTCTCCTTACGCTTGCCAAGCAACGGAAACTAAGCGGTCGCTTCACGGAGAAGAAACTCGAAAAGCTGAAGTCGTCGCTGGTCATACGGACGAGTTTGCACTACATCGAAACCAGTCTTCGCACGCTGTATGCCGATGTTCCTGTCCTGGCACGTGCCAAGGTCGCAGCAGCACTCAGGGTGCAGCAGGATCTATCAGGATCCGCGCCCTTCAGCCCAACCCCTCTCGGCCCTCTGCAGCGCGTCGTTTACGGATTCAAACGCAAACAAGCGGGTCACGACACATGGGCTCTTCAGGTCGTGGCCATGTCTGGCGATCCCCACCGTACCCTGCAGTTTCTGCCCAACCTTACCTCCAAGATTCACGCTGGCGTAAACAGGACATTTATCGGCTTCAGTGCCACAGCCTATTTTCCAGGGGCCAGTTGCTTCGATCTGAATGCGAAAACCTTGATCGACGTGCCCGACGCCAAAGGCAACATCCGCTTTGAGAACGTAAATGTGTCCGTTCACGTTTCGGGTACGCCGATCGATGGCCGTCTGCTGCATGTCAGAGATCTGGCCTTCGAGCTGTGGCCGTGGTTATCGGGCCGCTTGGCAGCGCTTGAGCAGGATCCAGTCACGCGACATCGCGCTCGTTTACTTCTCGTCACTGGCAGCGATGCTGAAGCAGAGCAGCTGGCGTCAACACTTTACGAAATTGCTGCCGGCCAACGGAAAGTCGCTTGGATCCGGGGTGGAAAGAAGGCCGATCGCCAACACCGCCTACCCATGCCCAATCGCTTGACCTATGACGATCTGGTTGAGTTCGCCGACAGCCCTCATGCGGATGTCGAGCTGCTGGTGAGTTCCATCTACCCTATGGCGCGGGGCCATAACATCGTCACCAAAGACGCCAAGTCAGCCTTGGGCGGCGTTGTGGTTTGCGTGCGGCCATTGCCCTCCTCCGATCAGCCCGGCAACAACCTGGCCCACCTGTGCTACAGCGTGGGCGAGCAGGTGCATGCGTCGGCGACGCCAGGCCTGGCATTGCTGCAAGAGCGTGCCAAGGCCAACCGTATCCTCAATGGCATACGCCTGGCGCCCCCCTACTTTTGCAGCCAACCCGAGGACATACGTTTTTACACCGTGATGAACGTCCTGGTCACGCTGACTCAGTTGGTAGGGCGGGCAAGGCGCGGAGGAACGCCTGTCACCTGCTACTTGGCCGACGCGGCGTTCTTTGACGGACAGAACACGTGGGCGAAGCTTTTGAACCGAACCATAGAAAAGCTCAGGAATGATGGCCACTGGAACGAATTCTCCACCCACCATGCAGGCTTGGTGGAGGCCATGATGCTGTACATCGGATCTGCAGGCACCGAGGATGAGGGACTACCTGATGACGATTTCCCTGAGGACTAACCTGTTCAGGTTCGATCCAGACGAGCTACCAGCTGCCGTGCAATATGCAGCATCGCCGGCGTTCAAGAACGGCTGGCAACTGCTCACCAATCACTTTGGTAGACCTTACCTGCCCACAGAAGCGCTTGAGGAGATGCTCAGTTACATCACGGGTGGCCCTGTTTGGATAAATGCCCAGCTGTTGAAGGGCGGGCCTGCCATTGCTTCGCTGAAAGAGATCCAGACCGATAAGCTGAACCGGGCCGTCAACGTCTGGGCCCAGCACATAATGCGCAAAGCACCACTTGAGGCGCAGGAATTCATCAAGCTACTGATACCTGAACGTGCAGCCCCGCTGTATGCACGCGATGTGATGAACGACCCCCGCCAGTCTGCGTCGGCCTACAAGGTTGTCCCTTGGATGCTCGCCCAGCAGCTGGCCAGCCAACCCATGGAATCATCCGTCCCGTTAAACCTCGAAGTGTCCAGTGATGGAAACCTACTTGCCTGGGACAGCCCGCTGCTCTACAGCTACGGTGAGCGTCGGGCAGTGGCAATGCACTCGGTCTCAACCAGTTTGTTACTGTTGCACAAAGTTCCCAGCCAGTACGCGTCAGTCACAGTGCATCTGAGCCATATCTTGCCCGAATGGCGTCACACCACGCATTCCACCTGGCTAAAGACCGAGCGCGGGATCTCCAAATTCCAGATTCGCACATTGCCCCTGGTCGATGGTCAATTCCGGACGATCTATACCAGCCCTTCGGCGGAGCTCCTGGAGCTCATGGGGGAAGGGACGCTGCCGGCGCTAGGCGGGAATGAAATCTCACTGACCGGTACACTGCGTCCAATCCATGCGCACACACCGATTGGCTCTCCTATCGGCAGCGGCGTGGGTACGGTGATTCTCGACCAGGCGAGCTTCCACCTGCAGAAGACGCTTACCTCTGCCAAACCCATGCTGACCCGTTATGTAGGACGGCTGATAGCCCAGCGTGACAAGACGGGGAATGATTCGGTGCGACCCATCCGCATCGCTGTAGTAACTGCGCACACGGACATCATGATGCGTATCAACCATGCCTATGAACACCTGAGTGCGCTCTCCCCGGTCTTCAAAGGCAAGCCCAAGCCCCAGGTCACCCTTCAACAGATTCAATGCAAGGACGCCCAACGGGTGCTCACCACCAAGACAACGTCAACTGATATCCAACAGTGGTTCACCAACGAGTTGCTTCCACGGTTAAGTGCATTCGCACCTGACGCCGCGATCATTGAAACGGCGCCTGAGGTAGCCACCAAGGACGACCATGACCCAAAGCATCTGTTACGAGCACTATGCGCCAAACACGGCATCTCGACCCAGTTCATCTTTCATCTCGCACCACCAGGAGAAGGAGCCGATACAAAGAAAGCGATGCCAGCGGGGGTAAAAAGTCGGATGCGCAAAACCAAATCGATAGAATCCGATCCTCCCGAGGATTGGCCTGCCATCAACAGCCTCATCGATGGATTGCGCGGTACCGGCTACCTCCCCCTTCCACTGGATCGTACTGCCGGGATTCCCGCAAATACGACAGTGGTATCGGTGTACGTTGACCACATCAGCAAACTGAACGTCTATATGCCCGTCATCACGCGTACAGTGGTCAACACACGAGATTTGCAGGTGTACGTCCAAGGCGCGGATGGCCACCCTGGCCAATGGAAAAGCTACAGCGAAGGCTTATGTGCTATCCATGCTTCCCCTGGATTGCTGAATGAAGACGATGCGAAGCTGATGATCAGGCAAGCACTTCTGGCACCCACACCCGTTGCGAATACTCCTCTGATCGTACTGATCAATGCCGGCGGCAAGCGTCTATACCCCGGCATGAACGATGGCGCGGGGAGCGGGCTACCACCAGTACCGGAAAATGCCTGGCTGATTCGTACCCGGTCTGACTCTCAGACGGCCCAAATGACCGGCGTGCACTCACTTTCGCCTCTGGCTCCCATGTACATCGGCAACCGGATCGGTGTTCATCAGGCCGAGCACCAGGAGCTCGTTTACTACTTCACCTCATACTCCAAAACCTTCAACAGGACGCGCTCACACCGCTACCACACGCGCTATGACGTGAGGCAATCCGAGCTGAAGGATTCATGGCAGCAACTGGGCGTGACGGAATTCGTGATGATCCAGAAAGGCGACTTTGCCTGCAACGATCAGCTGGCACTGCAGACAGGTTACTGGTGCAAGAATGCTCCACTGTGGGATGGCTTCTTGCGCCTTCCCTCCCCGCTTCATGCAGCGCGTCAGATTGCAGAGGATCACCCGGTTGCGGAAAAGCTAAGGAAAGGAAGGTTTTGATAGGCGGCCCAGAAAGGGGCCGCAAGTGACCCAGCGCATATACTACTCAGCGCTTCATTTGGGGCGTGTAAGGCTCAATATGCGTGCTGTTGCAGTTAGTTCTGGCACCCCAGCAGCAAGGATAGGCCCGAGCGCGCTCCTGGTCATCGGAGCGGAAAACAATCACGCGGCTGCCACGATGCTCGCCTTTTGTGGTGATGCGTGCCTGAACCGTAAAGGGCGTGGAGTTCCCGCCAGTATGATACTGGCGGTCAGGCTCTTGAGTAGCCAGGTCGTAGGCCTGATCAAACGTCAGGGCATTAACAACCGCCCCGCTGTGTGGGCCGATGCTTTCCTTTACCACCATGTTGATCTCATCCTTTGTGTAGATGTGAGTAGAGTCAGGGTTCACAACCATCCTGCCTGAGACGGGCTAGAGGCCCTCTCACCTGAGTAGGTGCTTTTCTTTCGGCAGGCGATAATCAATGCATCGAAGATTTTGGCACGAACGAAACCACGTCGCTGAAGGGCTTTGATCAATCGCACGTTCTCAACCTCCGCGGCCAGTCTGATCGGGCGCCGCTGCCCAGCAAGGGCTGAGAACTCATCCCCCAAATGTGGCAATACGGCTGCAACGCTCAGCCAGTCGCAGCCCATGATCAACAAGTGGATCATGATGTCGGCACGGTTTCCCTGGCTGAGGAATGGGCTCTTGGTCAACTCAAACAACACCGGGAGGTAGCTCTCAGAAAACGGCATCCATTCCTGATTTCCTCGTGCACACGCGTTTGCGAGCCCAACAGCTGCTTCGGAATTTTTCATAAAGACATCAGCTGGCACCGTCGACCATAGCTGCATGACCTCTCCCATGGAGGGCACTTGAGAATTGCTCAGTGCGACAGTCATGGAGATCGGCAGAGCACTAAAGTTGAGCTTCAGCCTCGCCTCTTCCCAGCGGTTGAGCAGGTAAGCCAACTCCAGATGGGGTGCATGAACCCTGAAGATGTCCAGCCCCACTTGGCTATAAGGCACGCAATCAGCTTCAGAGATGAATGCCCACCTCGAAGCAGGTATCGACGAATCCAGGAGGGCGAAATCTATCTTTATCGGGGCAAACAGATGCGCCAGAGTTTCGTCCTGCACACGCTCATTGCAAAGAAGGTACCGTTGCAGCTTGATTTGCTGGTCGGATTCGCTCCATAGCTCATGAGCCAGGACTTCGGCCTTGCTCTGGATGTAGTCCAGGAATACAGCCTCTGCATTGCGGTCTTGGACGGCGGCTGATACCCCCTCACCGTCATTCAAGACCTCCCTGAATACCATCCAAACTGCACCGGGCATACCGTTGGCATCGATACGATCCTCATCCATTGCCAGCAGCCAAACCTCCCGCAGAGGTTCATCGAGGCTGGGCAATGAACACTGGGTGCGGCTGAACAACTCGCGCATCTTGTCTGGCTGTGTACTGAGCAGCTCTAACAGAGCCCGTAATGTATCGGACGACTCATCCAACATCCCTTCCTGTTGCAGGAGCTGCTCGACGACAGCGACGATGTCCTCGTCGAGTTGCTCTTTGAGATTCGGAACGTCCAGCTGAACGAGCCTTTCGTAACTGACAGCGTCGTCCTCAACATTCCCATCAGCCACCTGGCAAAGCAGCCGTAGCATGCGAAGATCCAGTTTCAAGCAGCGCCACGTGACCACGGCCTTGAGGTCGTCCGGGCTGATCTGCTTGCTAATATTCGAAAACTTGATGGGTTTGCTGCGCAACCATTGCCAACCTCTCTCACTCGCGCTCATGCGCGGGATCCAGGCTGACACGTCCTCGAGCTGTTCAACCCATGTTGAGAGTGTACCGTCCTCGTCCAATCTGGCCGTCTCATCCGCTGTCAGGGTATCCAGAACGTGGTAGATCCACCGGGCTCGTGACGCATCTGTTTGAAAACGCCGAGTGCTCAATACGCTGAAAATCAGGTCGGAATCAGCGCTGTGCAACGCTCGCACCAGCTCGTTACCTTTTTCAAATTCGACGAAGTACTCAGTTGCTTCTCCCAGCAGCTCAGGCTCCTGATGCCCCCCCTTGAGTATTACCGCCAACTTCTCTGCCCGTTCTTCACTCTCCTCTCGCTCCAGAAGCCTTGGCTTGAGCAGTTCGTTCATCAGGCCGAGCAAGATCCCGCGCCCCTGGCTCAAGGACTCATGATCGAGCGCTCTAATCACGCGTTCTGGTTTTTCAACCTTGGTATTAAAACCAGCCATTTCATCACGACCGAGCGCAAGAATGAGGTTCTTATCCGATTGGGTCAGCGAGCCTTCGTAGAAATAGCCGAGGTAATCGACAAAATCGGTGTCGAGATAGCCCTTGAGCACCAGGAAGATCACCATCTTGAAGTCAGTTAGCCTCTCCCTGACCACACCACCATAGGTTTTTCTGACAGCAACCCTGAAAGGTACCGCTTTGAGGTGACGAATCTCACGCTCCAGTTTGGCAATCTGGGCATCAAGCTCGGGCAACGAATCAGCCAGCACCTTGGCGCGTGCCTCGTAATTCACTTCCTTGAGGATCATTTCCGTTTTCTGAGGATTCCATATGACGTCAGGTCGTTTTTGAATCGATGGCCGGGCGTTGTTAGCCGCTTTGAAGCGCGCAAACCCATCATCTTCGGCGATGTCCTTCAGTGAAATGTAGGAGCCGTCATCTAGCTGCAGTGAGGTTGCCTCCCACGCTTGGTCGCGCCTCATTATCTCGTACCAGACGCGGGCGCGCAGTTCTACAACATCCGTCGCCTGTTCGTGCTGACGGGCTATACGGCGCGCCTGAAGGGCAGAAAGCTCATCCTCTTTGGACTGGAACTGGGAAGCCACCCACGCCGGGTATTCTTCGAAAATTGAATAGAGTGTTCCTCGTCGTTTCGCCAGGTCTGCAAAGGCACGGGGGTAGAGATTTCGAATCGCAACCATGGCAAAGAGCTTGTTCAGGTCGAGTTTCACTTCACCGCAGACAAGCAGGCTCTCGTAGATAGAGTATTCGTTGACGAGATTTTTGATCAGACGCATGTCATCAATGTAGTAGCCGACATTGTCTATGAGCCGCTCATGTAGCCGATGGGGCAGCCGATCGCTTGAAACCCTTTCGCCAAGCAGCTTGGAAAGCAGCTCGTTGGCGTTATCCCCATGAACGACTGGGATGATCGGAATGATGAGGTCGAAAAACTTGGTCTTGTCACCCACCCCAAACATTTCATCCCGAATGGCGTACACAAATCGGACAGGCCGCTTCACCTGAGGAGAGTTACGGATGATGAAATTGATTTCCCTCAGCCGGAAAAAGATTTCCTGAACATCGAACCTGTCCAGATCCTCGATCACCACCACATCGACGTCGCTGCGCTCAAAGCAGTAGATGATCTCATCCACATTTTTGTGAAGCACCGAGCCATGCTGGGTAGCCTCAAGCTTGCCCCCCTTGAGCGTTAACCCATCGATGCTGAATAACGACAGGAGCTTCAAAGCGGTGTGAAGCAACCAGATACCTCCAGCAGCCAGGACGAGCAGGGCCAAAGGCTCGGAAATCAACAAGAGCTTTTCAAGCAGCCAGCTTGAAGCGACGCTCGAGTTATTGGCTATCGTAGGGCTGTACAACCTCAATGCGCAGACAGCGATTGCTGTCATCGCACCGGTACGAAGCGACAAGTGAAAGCTCGAAGTCTGTGTGATCCGCTTCAGGCGGGACTTGGGAACCTTGCTGGCAGGCACTGCATAGAGCAACTGCTGAACAATCGTCTCTTCGATGCGATTGATCAGGACGTCCTTGTCCGCTTTTTCAACCGTGATGTCCTTATCCACCTTGGGCCCGGCAGCATCAGCGCCTTTTTCTGCAGGCGTCTGAGATGACGTGTCCACCTTGGGCTTAGTCCCAGATTCACCGACAAGATCGGGCTTGGTGAAAGTCGCCAAGGATATGAAGGTGTGTTTGTAGGATCGGTGGTTCTCAAAAAAAGTCTTCAGAACGCTGCTCTTGCCAGCGCCATAGCTGCCCGTGATGGCTATGTTCAGAATCTCGGGATTTTCCAGAGCGTGCCTCAGCTCACGCTCGTACCTGCTTGAGACATGTTCCTTCAATAGCACGGGGGTCAACGGCTCAAAGAACTTCTCTTTACTCGAAAGCGTCTGAGACGTGTTATACCCCTCGCCCATTTCGCAGATCCGCGCCGCTAGCGCGTCCCATAAACGCTTCACACGGCCTTTCCGATACTCAACCATCTACCTTGATCCCGATCCCGGCCTTCCGTGTCGCGCTGCGAGCGGATTACCTAGCCTCCATCTGCATGCGCACCAGCTCAAGGGTGCTCACGCTCCGATAGCGGCTATATGCCATAGATGAGCCTGGCTAGCTAGGCTAAAACAACTAATGAAGCTGGGCGACAACCGTCCTGGCGGCTTCATACTCACCTTGGCTTAACGTTATGCCACCATGGCGGATGTCGACCAGGCCACTCAGAGTCAGATCTCCATCATGAAATCTGCGGCAAATCCTGTTCGCTCACCAGGATATCCCCTCGGATTTGAGACGAGTCGGCAGCCGGAGACACTTGTATCAACAGCATGGTGCGTGTGACCAAAGATCCATGCATCCGCGAGCTCAAGCAAATCGTGCCATTGGTTGGAGTAAGCCGCCGCTAGGTGGCCTTCATGGCCATCCCCGGCGACCTCAGCTATCGGGCAGTGGTGTGTAACAACTACCGTCTTGCCGTCAAACGGCTTAGCGAGTTCGCAGGCGAGATACTCGCGGGTAGCGATGTTCCGGGCAATGAGGTCGGCGGGTCTGAGCTTGCGATAACCGTCCCCGATGCGGATTCGTTTGAAGTCGTTCATCCATTGCGCACATTCCCTCATCGCTGCTCTGTAGTCCCCGGTCGAGGTGAAGTCTGTCCAACCAGTCGCCACCAGAAACCGAGTGCCCCCGATGACGAGGCTCTGGTTGTCCAGGATGCGCACATGCGGCTCGGCTGCGTCTCGCATCTTGGTAAGCGTTCGATCAATGTGCCCCTTGTAAAACTCGTGGTTGCCGCAGACGTAGATCACCTGGCATTTGAATGTCTGATTTGCCCACGTCACTCCGAGGCTTCGCACCGAAATGTCGCCCGCGAGTACAACCACATCAGCCTCGACCGGAGGAGGCTCGAACTCAGAAAATTCCAGATGCAAATCAGAGTAGATCGCTATCTTCAATTACCCAGGCTCCGTGTCGTTAGTATCAGGTCGTCGCTTTACATTGCGTCCTGGGTCACCCGCCACCCAACGTTATCGAGCGTCAGTACAGCTGTGAGACTGGTGTGATTGCGAAAGCCGGGCCCCGCCAGGTAATACAGCGTGTCTTTGCTTTCGAACACCGACCCTACCTGCGAGTAAAGAAAGCTGGATCTCAGCCCGCCTGGCCGTGAGCACTGGGTGCGACTGTCGAAAATGATTTCCCGTCCCAATAACACGGTAGGTTGAAGACCTTGCGCCTGCAGAGTCTTCTCGTCGGTGTGAGACACCATCACATCAAGCAAAATCCAACTCCTGATCACGCAGTAAGGCTTGTCTCCCGAACGGGTCTTTGCTAATTCAATCAACTGATCGTCCGAAGATGCCAGTCCTTCTACGTGCTCCGCGCCGTGGAGTAAAAAGTACGCCAACTGTGCTGCTTCCACCGTCCCACCTTTCTCATCATCAGGCCCGACGACTGAATGCTTAGTCGCCTCTATCGCAGTCGGCTAACAAGGGTTACCCTCGCCGCCGAGTAAATTTGTTTGCAAGCTTCTCAACGCCCCATCGACGCTCAGGCCAGCAGCTCGTGTCTTGAGAATCTGGTGTGATAGCGAGCGTTGTCAGATTCGCATCATTAAACTGACGCCACCTGCTGTCTGTTGAATCGCTACCCACGCGTGTACGGATGCCGCAGCTGTTTTTGCGGCTCGATAACCAGGCCGGTCGATAACCTCAGATGGCGGCGCCGACACCCTTCCGTCAACGCATGAGACGGTCTTCAACGATTACAGGAATGCCGTCACCTCCCTCTCCTCTTCAGTTGACCTTCTAGCCCCTATGAACCGATTCAAGCACCGCTACGCTCAACAACTGAATGTTGCGAAACGTGAGTTGAGCTCCACAGAGGCCCAGTCACAGACGACATAGAGGCTCCCGTTCACGGTGCGATAAAGCCGAAATCCCTCCTGCTCCCAACCACCCTCTAACCGAGAACTTCGGATGACGGCGCTATCCTCAAAGCGGCCTCGACGCTCGCCGTAAACGATGCCAACCAAGCAGCCTAGATGCAGATCAATCGCGGTGTGGTACAGGTACCCCGTGACCAATGATGCAAATCCGGTAGCGCGCGCCCGAGTAACGCACTCAGGCTCGCCACAGGCTGCGGCTGCGCGCTGCCGACCTGGCTCGTCCCATTGGTCATCCATCTCAATGCACCTCAAAGAACGGATGTAAACCGCCGTTTTCGTAATACCAATGGGCAATCACATACAGCCCGCCGCCCTGTGCTTGCACAACCAGGTAACCTCCCCGATAGAGACGCTCTACCACTGGGGGCGTCCACATCGGCAGCCCCTCTGGGAAGTCATGGCGATAGTCGCAAAAGATCAGGCCGGTCATCTGCGGCGGCTTGTCCAGCGCGCACATCAGATAGCCAACGACTTCGTCATCGGATATCACCTCCCTGGCGGCCTGGATAACTTTAGGAAGCCGATTGAAGGTAACGTCTGCCTTTGTGGCGCCAAACGTCTTGATCAGGTAACCCAGATCGGTGCCTGCAGTCATTAGATCTCAACCTCAAAATCAGAGCGAAACTGCAGTCGCTCCCCCGGATAGCCTCTTGGGTTCGACACCACACGGCAGTCACGCTCCATGAGGTCGACCGGACAATGCGTATGGCCGAAAACCCAAAGATCTGCCTGGTGAACGAGATCCGGCCAGTGATTGGCATACGCCGCATCAAGGTGGTCACGAGGGCCATTCAAAACACCGACCAACGGAGCATGGTGAGTTACCACTGCGGTAAGTCCTGCAAAGGGTTTGCTGAGCTCCTGGGAAAGCCAAGTGCGTGACGCCAGGTTACGTACAGCCACATCTTCAGGTCGCAAGCGGCGATTGTCTGCTCCAGTCCGAATCACCCGAAAATCATTCATCAGTTCAGCAGCCCTGCGCATGGCAATGTCTGTCGAACCCGTCAATGAAAAGTCAGTCCAGGCAGTGGCGCACAGAAACCGGGTTTGATTCCAAATCCAACACTCGTTTTCCAAGACATGTACATGCGACGCTGCGACCGCCTTCATCTCCTCAAGCGTTCTTTCGAGGTGGCCATCGTAAAATTCGTGGTTACCGCAGACGTAAATGACAGGACAACCGAACGCAGCGTTTGCCCACTGCACGCCCCGAGTTTTCACACCGATGTCCCCTGCCAAAATAACCACATCAGCACCCGTCGCCGGCGGCGTGAAATCTTCGAATTCGGTATGTAAATCGGAATACACCAAAATTTTCATGCAGCTACCCGCAGGACTGACTTTCAGTCCCGTAATTTCGATTAAGCGATATATTGAAATCGCCCCTGGCTTGCGTGTGGACAGGCCGATCTGGTCTTCCGCACGCGCAGCAAATCGCGACAGTTCCACTCATTTGACTATACGACATTGAGTGGAACTGCGCAAACCGGGCATACAGTCGGATTTTAGGGATACGCCCGAATGCTCAGGCAAGCGATCGCCGCAGCGCTGACCCACGTTCGCCAGCAACAGCAAATACTGCTGACCGATCTTGAGGAAGGCGTAACCGCCGCCCACCTCAGTCGCGTCGAGCGCAGTGAGCGTGGGGTTACGGTGGAAAAGCTCGATGCGATCGCGCGACAGCTTGGTGTGCATCCCCTCACCCTTCTCGCACTGGCATACGGCGCTGATGAGGTCGTTCGCCCTACGGAACTGTTGAAGCAGGTGTCTAAAGAGGTGGCTACCCTGGGTGGGTCGATAGCCCCGCTCGCGATCAAGCCAGAGTCCAGGACACACTCCCGGGTGGCAGCGGCCAATGAGCGCCGGGAAGAGGTTCAACGCCTGAGGGGCCAAGGGCTGACCAAGGCTGAGGTGGCTCGGGAGCTAGGCGTTTCCAAACAGACGGTGGCGAGGCATTGGTAATTACGGCAAACACCACCCAGCAGTCATTGCTTCTGGACACCAGGGCGGCACAACGGATTGTCAAGCAGCCACACCAGTGCTAGTCTCCGCGGCCAGGTACTCGGTAGGTGCCTGCAGTCCACACCCGCGAAGCTCTAGCACTATCGTGACAGTTGAATTACCCGACCTGACATCAATCAGGTTGCCTCGTAGTGGACGCCAGGCCAGCCCTCCCGAGAGCTGAAAAAATGCAAGTCACCTCCAGCCACATCAAGCAAGTCAAACGTGTCGCCAAGGAATTGAAAGACACCTACCCCTGGCTAAAGCTGGGTCAGCGTCAAGACAAAGCTGCAGTCCAGGAATTAGGCGTCAGAAATTACCATGAGGCGATCCGCCTTTATGACAAGTGGATCATGCTCCATGTGCACGTCTCTCCTGACCCTCATGGCGTTAGCAAGTGTTCCCTCTGCGATTACAGCTTCGCCTTCGACCTCAAAGAAGATCGCGAATCTCACCGTGAAGTGCATGAGCAATTTCATGAGGCAAGCGAGGCGATGGGCTATTGCCCAGCAAATTTTGTGCTGCGCGAGCAGATGAAAGACAGGGGAAGTAAACAGGCTTTCTCGGATCAGGGCTTGGAGGCACGGATCGAAGGCGTGCTACTGCTTGTGCGTGGTTGGTATGACCGCTCCCTCGCCCATGCGATCTATGGTAACTACTGGCGCAAGCACCCGTCTTTCGAAGCTTATGTTTCCATGATCCAGGATACCCTGGGGGGCATGTACCAGGAGCAGAAAGCCGAACTCAGAATCAGATATGGGTACTGCCCAGGCCATATCCGTCCTGGCGACAGTAACTGGTACCCACGCCCTCACTAAACCTCTCCCAATGGTAGGGGGCTTCCCAGACCTCACTCTGTAACCGGAGTGGGGTCAACAGATCCCACCCTGCCTGAACCTTCACGATCGACGCCTCAGCTATCCAGACGATGCGCCTGCATTCAGTCGCATGTGAAGCCAGTCAGCGGCCAAGCAGCCGGTGCTGTCCACGCAGCGCTCGCGCTACCTTCTTCGCTTGTGCAGTGATCGCTACTACCAATGCGCAGCAGACAATGTAGGGAAGTGTTTCAGCAACCCCCTGCTCAACCGTCAGGCCGTACGTTATGCGTATGAGGTTACGAGATTCGTCTCCCGCCTGGATGAGACATAGCGGAATCAAGGCCCAGGCCACAAGTCGCTTGGCCAGACGGTTTTCGATAATGCGGTTATGGATGGCTTTCATGGTCATGCTGCTCCTGTTAGCGATGCTAGGGTTTGTACGAAAAGTCGCCGAGCGGCGATCAGGCAAGGCGAAAACAGGCGAGGAACGGTCGGAGTCGCGCTCGACTTTGCTGGTGGCAAATGAGCATTCCGAGCCTGTTTTCAACGCAGCATGATCGGCGCGCAGGCACTTTTCGTACAAAGCCGAGGGGCATTCATACTCACACGCTAAATCCTGCTATGCACGCCAAAACAGGCCCTCCAAAATCACGGTACAGAGCAATGCTCTCATTGCCTGTTACGTAGGCTTGGCCAGACATCAAACCGTCACAGTGGTAATCGTTTGTGTCTGCGACTTGAATACCAGCAGATAGCCACCACGTCTGGCTTACCGGATGCGATAAGGATTTCCCAGGATCGCCCGGCTCAGGAACGTAAGACATGGCCAAGGCTAAGACCATCAGCGACATCAACGCCAAATACAGCTACAAGGATGAGAACCCAGGCGGTAAGCGAGACGCCTCACTGGTGTCGTGCGCTCAGTGTGAGGATTACAACGAGTTGAGCTACATCTACAAGACGAAGCTCAAGCCTTTGATCGATGATGACGAGATCACCCACGACGAGGCAATTCAGGCGCTGGACGAAGCCTGTGCCGAACTCAAAAATCCTCGTAGTCGCGAGAAGTTCTACGAGCTGTTAACCAGCAAGCTTGGCCAGACCATCGGCGAATAACCCATGCACTAACGCCTTCAAACTGGGGGCTGCCGCAAGGATCTGCTCCCAGTCTCGTCCACGCAAATCTCTTCCCTGCATAGCACTTTTGCGCGCCATATAGCGGCTCGCTCCTTCTCCATTAGAGACCCGCTTGCCTGCGGACTCAGGCTGTCGGATCATGCCAAACAGCCACCATCCCTTAACACATTGGAAAATGAGAGCGTCACATGGAATACGACGAAGGCCGGGAGATCACTCGCCTGATCGCTGAAGAAATGCTTAACGTAGGACGTAGCTTCCCAAACATTTCATCAGAGAAAATCAATCTCCTCGCCGCGTTGCACCTGACGAAGGGGCTGATCCTGGAAGACAGGTACCGAAGCAGTTTTGAGGATGCCAGGGTACATGTAACCGAGCTGATGAAGCTAAACGAATTCGATGATACAGACGTCAGGGCAGCGTTCAACGAAAAGCTGCTGCACATCCGAGCGGTGTCTAGTGACACGATGGATCGGGAGGTCAGGGTAAAAACGGCGACACATCTCATTGATCTCTTCATCTTTGAGTTCTACAAGATTGCCCCGAGCCATCCAATGGTGGTCGCAGCCTTGGTCGGAAGTATTCATTCCACCTTGTACTCGCCTATTGTCGAGATTGCGCCGACGACGGCTGAGCTGTCTATTGGAAAGTCCTCTGAAATAGACAGCAGTTCTTTCCCGATGCTGTCCCCGACCTCTGCTGGTTTGAAGGCGCTGATTTCCTTAAAACTCATCATCAACCAGATCTACCCTGACTTTATTCATCGTCACGTTCCTGACAGGGTCGCCGACAGTCAGCCGAGCTACCTCGTTGACGCTGGCCCGCAATTCAAATTCACTGCCGTGACGGGACTCATCAACCTCGCCGCATTTGCCTTACAGTACCCTCAACCTGCGCGATTCATGCTTGTACTGCCAGCCAGCAAAGCGAAGTACGGCGGACTACGTAAAGAGCTTGCACCGGCGATCTTCAACGGTCTGCGGTTAGACGCTGCTATCTGTTTTAGCTCCAGCGAAGCGACAGCCGCCGCGCATGACCAAGTCCTGCTGATTTTTAGCCAGCATATTCACTTGATGCGCAAGCCAGCGCTGTACATCGACGTCTCAAACGCTAATAAATCCCTGGAGCGGCTGGATCTTGAAGAACGCGCGATCCTAGCCGGTCATATCTTTAACATCCATGAATCACGCAACATCGACGACCTGCCCAGGAGCATTCCTCCGAAGGTCGAAACTATCTTGAATGCACAGTTTTCAGATGGTTTCAAGGATGTAAAGGGGCTGTGTATCGAGGACAAAAGCGAGCATCAGGAAGCCTGGAAAATCTATTCGCCCAAAAACTTCATCCGAACCAATCAGCTTCAGGGAAGTGTTTTCAACCTTGCGGCCAACCCACAAGACATTCTCAAGCTTTTGAGCGATCCGACTGAGCCTGCCTGCATCTATATCATTGGTAACAACGGTGCAGGGAAGACCCAGTTGCTGTGTGAACTCATCGACAGGGTCGGTGAGCTTGATCGCAGAACTGTTGGCATCTCGACAGGGGTACATGATCGTTTCCCGCTCGGACGCAGCCAACAATACAAACGTTTTGAGTATCGCGGTGCCCGCACCAGTGCAGATGCCATCTCACCCTCCAGGTTGACCAAAGCCGTAACCGCCTTGGCGGCCAGGGTCTTCGTCGATCAGCACATGCTTGAGGCCTTGAAAGAGTGCCAAACGTGCCTGGGCTTCGCCCCACGCTTCTACTTCATGCTTCGGCCAGAAATGGCACTGGACAATGCCCCTAATGAAATTCGCACCTTGAGGATGTCAGATCACGCTGCGGATAACCATGTTCCTGACGAGCTGGCCAAATACGAGTTCGGCGTCGTGCGCCCAGCGATTGACGATCAAAAGGAGCGGATTGTCTCCTACTCATCGCTGAGTTCTGGAGAGCAAAACATCAACCAGTTGCTGCTCAACATCATCACGTCAGCCGAACCAGGGACGGTCTTTCTGGTAGACGAGCCAGAAATCAGCTTGCATCTGAAATGGCAGCAGACACTTCCAAGGGTGTTCCACCTGCTCTCCCGCCGCTTCGGTTGCTCATTCGTCGTCGCAACCCATGCTCCGACCCTCATCACCAATGCGAACGACCAAGGCAGTCACAGCTTCTTGCTCGACACGGGCAAATTGCCGAAGCTGACTGACAAGGAGCGGTACTCCGTTGAGTCGATCATTCTGGAAGGCTTCGGTACCTACACCCCTCACAACCGCGCGGTGCATGAGGCCTGCGCTCGTATCGTTGCCAAAACGATTGAAACAAAAGGCAAGCTTCGAGCTGACCAGCCTTCACCTCTCAAAGAGCTGAATGACATGCTCAAGAAGATGCCGACTCAACCTGGAGCATACGTACCTCCAGGTCAGGAAGAGGACATCGACCTGATCAAGAAGGCCTACACCGCGATTGAGTTGCTACTGGTCGACCAGGAAGCGGCAAGCAAACGTACCGACGAGGCTCAGGTGTAGCATGGCGGATTACTATGTGCTGAAAGATGCCGACATGAAGCCTGCCTACGACGAGTACAAGGCGCAGTGCCATGCCGAGGAGCGCTTCCATAAGGTCGTAATGTTCAACATTCACCGTTTCCACGTGATGGCTCTGCAGCGATTCAAGGCAAGACAGGCTGGCGAAGCAATCAAGAAGCGAAACCTCTGGAACGAATTTTCGAATCCTAAAAAGCCGGTGCCTGCAGCTACAGTGGCCGCAGCGCCTGGCGCGATCGCCGCCCCTGGCACGGTCGCTGCACCCGGCACGATCGCTGCACCTGGCTCACCTGAGGCGGGAGCTGCAGGTTCCCCTGCACCTGCTGAGACGCCCAAGCGCAAGCGAGGCCCAGCGAAGCCGACCGTCAGTGACATCAAGGGAGCTTTCAGGCAGTACATCGCTAAGCAGCAAGGTAACCGTTGCTGCTACTGCCGGCGGTGGTTATTCAACAGCGGTTACTCGAAGCCAATCGAGCACATCCTTCCACGCGAAAGCTACGAACAATATTCCTTCCACTTCTGGAACCTGTCGGTCGCCTGCGTTGACTGCAACAGTTTGAAGACTGACGACGACTGGGCCAGCCCCACCAAACAGGGCTTGGAGGCGTACCCTGCGCCCAATTCTTTCACGGAAATGTTCCACCCTCGCTTCCATCGCTTCGACGATCATGTTCGCTTCATTCGGGTGCAAACCAATGATCACAGCGTCACGCTATACCGAGGCATCACGCCGCAAGGGCAGAAGCTGTGTGAGGATCTGCTGAACAAAATCGCGGGTAAGGAAGTGATTGTGAACGCGAACGCCGACCTCAAAAGCTCGCTGGAAACCATTGAGCAGTTCGAGGTTGAGGAAGGCAGTGAACTGGAGAGCGCCTTGAAAAGCCTGCATGGTGCCCTATCGGGTCGCACGTTCGAGCTGGTGCAGAGCTAATAGGCCAGACGAAGCGAAACGGGTGGGAATTTTTCCACCCGATCGCTTCACCATGCCTTCCCGTGAGATCAACGATGATGACAATGTCTCCGGGTTTTACCGGGCATATCAACCGTGGGTCAGCTTGCCGCTCTCGCATCCAACTCATTGATCACCCAGCCCTGTGCCTGCAGGGCCGCCCTTCGCTCAACTCTCGCCTCCCCCTCACCCAGCGCGCTGCTTCGAATCGCCAGACAAAGCAGATGCGTAGGCCGAGTCATGCCGACATACATGAGCATCCTGTTTTTCCGGTAAGTCACCTGATGTTCTTTCTTAACCAAGGGCTTTCCTTCAAGCCAGGGCAACATCATTTCCAGAAAGTGCTGTCCACTGAACGTTTCCAAGATCAGCGTCGCCGAATGCGTCTTCCCTTTGACGGAGTGCATGGACGCCAGCTGAACGTCGACAGGCTCGTGCCCCCCGGCCTCCCATCGGTATGTGTTAATGGTTTTGCGGGGCACCTGCGACTCGACCTCGACCGTATCGCCTGGTTCTGCCCACGCCAGATAGGCTTCCACATCGGTAGTCATTGAAACCTCCTCCCCAGGATGCAGCTCCTGGATCAGCCGCTTGAGGAGCCCAACGTGGGTCTCAACCCACCGCTTCTCTCGTAGTGGATGCGGATAGAACAAGTAGAGGTAGATACCTCGCTGGTAGGCATTGAGAAGCTTCGCGTTAGCTGCCAAGCTTCGCTCGATGTAGCGGTGTAGCCTTGTTCTGATCTGGACTCGCTTCCTCAACCCAGCACGCTCAGCGAGATGGAGCAGGCACCTCGCGATCATCTCAACGCTTTCGTGCGCGTGACCGCTGATCGCCAGGTGGGCTCTGGCCCTGCGAACACCGTCAATGAATGTCTTGGGCGCATACGTCGAGCCATTAGCGTCTGAGCGGTAGGCGCTCCAATAGTGCTCCAGGGCCTTCGGGAATTGGTTGTCCTTGTACTTCCTCAGTCGGTGAACAGCACCGAGCGCATGCACCCCATCCTTGCGCTGGGTGATGGGTACATGCCGTGACACAAGCTCTGCAAATGCGCCAAGCACACCGCTCGTATCGTCGTCTGGAAAGACAAAAAGGGTGTTGGGACAGTCTTCACCCGTTCTGGCCCGACCGACCAATCCGCCCGTAATGGGAGCGACTGCAAAGCTGTTTGCCAGCGTGGCAATGGCCTGGTTGAATCGAAAGCTTGTGGAGATCTCGATTGTCCCGCCATGCGGGAATGCCCCATCAGACTCTCCGTCACCCTCGAATATCTGCTGATTGGGATCGCCCACCCTGATCACCACTGTATTCGCTGCATCGCGCGGAAATACGTGGTTCAAAAGGCGATTCTGCTCCAAGTCCGTGTCTTGCATTTCGTCGATGAGTACACAGGGGAACCGGGCTTGCAGCGATTGAGCAACATTCGGTTCTTGCTCAATCATGGCCTGGCCAAGCGTGAAAACCTCGTCATAGCAGAAGTAGCCTTCCGAAGCGGCAGCGCCCATGGCTCTGCATAACTTTCCATGAGTAGGTGCATCTGGCGAGCAAATGTAATGCTTACCTTGAAGAGGGGTAGAAAAATCGACCGAGGGCAGTCGAAGATCAGCGAGCGTCTTTTCTTTTTGATCGAGAAAGTACTCTACACCCCAACGATCTTTTCCCAGCGCCCTTCCCCTTGCTCGCCCGGTTGCCTCGTCATCCACCACCGTCAGCGGGTGGCCATTCGAGCGCAGCCAGGGCGACGCAAGAAACCGCATGACAAAACCGTGGATGGTATCGATGAAATGTGGGTAGCGCAGCAGCCTCTGGCCAATCTCTGTGGCGCCCAGCCGGCTCTCAATTTCCTCACGCGCTGCATTGGTGTGCGATAGCACGCAGATCCCCTGCGTTCGACTACGCCAATGACGACCAAGAATGGCCAGCTTGGCAACCACGAGGGTGGTCTTACCGCTCCCCGGGCAGGCCGCTACATCGAGCGTATCGAGACGCTTGAGGAACTCCCTCCGAGGTTCATCCAGGTCGCGCAACGACATAAGCGCGCTCACCCACTCGATGTCTGCATCCGTGACTGGAGGCACAAGATCCTGGAGCCGCATTACGCCAACTCCCCTGCTTCAAGCGCCTCTAGCGGCGTCTCCGCGGTGTTTGTGGCCGGCTGCTCCGGCGCCGAAGGCATGATCCGGCCTCTTGTGGCGTATTCGATCGCTTCAACCACGTAGGCCGGTAACGCTGCACGCAAGCTTGCCCGGTCGAGTTCACCTTCATCAAATGCCGACTGCAGCAGGTCGACCAGATGCTGTGCAGTAATCGACTTGGAGCCCGAATCAACCTGCCGGTAAACCTCGGTGGCACGCTCTTCATTGGTGAGATACTGAGACTTAAGTGCCGCCAGCGCCTTCGTCGCCCTCTCGAGGACTTTCTGTCGCGTCAGCTTTTTTTCGTTCATTTTTACATCATGTAAGGCCAACGTGGCGGCACGGTGTACCCAGTCCATAAGCCCTTCGACAGCCAGGTCATACTCGAGCGTCCAATGATCGGCCACGAAGGTCTTCACGTTTTGGCCATCGCCACGTGTCCGTTTCTGACGATGAGCCGCAAGCTTCGGTTCGCGCTCAATCTCGGTAGCGCCAAAGTCACTGAGCATCCGCCATTGACGACGCGCCGGTTTACCCTTGGCGTTGAGCTTGTGCGGATCCAGCCCCATGATGGCCGGCGCGCAATCCGGCATCACATCCATGTCGGTGATGCAGGCCGTTGGGATCTGGATTATTCCCTCTGTCGCATCAGCTCGCTGCATGATGTGTGCGTAACGGCGTAAGCCAACGCCACCCACATTGACGATTGACACACCATGCTCGGTCAAGTCACACCCAAGCAGCCTGGCCAGTGCCGGCAGCAGGATCGCCTCTGCATCCCCTTCAACGATGAGCAGCCCTTTCGCAAAGAACAGGCTGGCCTTGGTGACATCCAGAAAACGACTCAGGAAGCGATAGTCGTCAGCGGACAGCCTGGTTCGCCCCTGTGCCATGGAGAAGGCACGCTGGCCATGAATGAGCACCAGATTCTCCAAGGCAATCTTAGAGCTCAGGTTGGAACTGTGTGTGGTGAGGATCACCTGCACGGGACGTGTATGCGCTGGTTCCGCTTGGGCTTGATCTGGCTGTTGTGTTTGATCTTGCTGTTGTGTTTGATCTTGCTGCTGGGTTTGATCTTGCTGTTGGGTTTGATTTTGCTGTTGGGGGCGAGGCTGCGATGCGCGCTCGAGGAACTCCATCAGTCTAAGTTGGCGCTGCGGGTGAAGATGCGCCTCCGGCTCCTCGATCAGCAGCAGCGGCAGCCCATCCGGTTCCTTGCCGAGCAGTAAGAGCTCGCAGGCCATGAACAGCAGGTTATTCGAGCCCAGACCATAGCTCCCCCTCGCATTCCCCGATCCCTTGTCCAGCAAACCCAACTCCAGGCGCTCAAGGATCTGCTTGAGCTTTGTGGTTTCACTGCCGGTATCGCCGAAGCCAAGATGGCTATGAAGCGGCTGTCCTGCTAAAGAGAGAGGCTCCAGATATCGGTCGTTGATTGTCGCCTGGGCAACCTTGATGGCTTGATGTCCTCTGACCAGCTCGCGCATGTAATCACCCATGCCCGCAATGCTCAGGCCAGTGGCTTCAGCTGCCGACGCCGGTGGAGCGATATCGACATAGGACTCACCGGCGTCTATACCCGGGAAGCTCGACAGGACTTGGGACAAGCGCGAATTGCGACCCGGTGACATCTCCCGTTCGGCATCTCGCAATGGCTTCAGGTATGCGGTTGCCAGCAACTGGCGCGCGCCGACGTCCAAGGCAGGCCCTTCTCCCCGCTCACCACAGCGAACCTGGATGTCCACCCAGCGACGCGACGCTGTCGGCATCGCGAGTCGACGCGCCGACCAGTGCACATGAAGCAGCCCCTCCCCGCGTGAAAACGTGACGTATTCGGCGAAGGCTCCAAGTTCCAGTGTGGATAGCCCTGCCAGCGTGCAAACCATAGTAATGTCGGTCGCAGGCTCGCCGTCACTCCCGACATGGAAGTCCTCGAGCTCTAGTCGCAGGAAGTCTGAATCCCGGGTTTGCAGGACATGCCGGATGGCGTCGATCACCGCAGTCTTTCCGGCATCATTCTCGCCTACAAGCGCAGTGACGCCCTCGTTGAAGTGGATGGTGAAACCCGGAGTCAGATCGCCAAACTGGCGGAAATTACGGATCGACAGCGCTGAAAGGTACATCCCCACTTCTCCCTAAGCCTGGCTTCTGTCGGCGCTATTGGCCACTTCTCGCTTCTTCTGGCCTCTTTTGGCCAGTGTTGGCTTGGTGGAGTCCTGGCCAAACGCAATGTTACTGGCTATATGCCACAGACTGGGGGCGAGACGCTATCTCTCGCGATAAACGTCTGTTCGACTGGAATGTGTGGAATCAAAGCGTGTGACCGCCAAACGCTGGTCTCGTAAGTCTACCCGCTGTTGCGCACTGGGATGTTGCTTGAAGCCAAGTGATTGATTAATCGATTGACACTATGCTCTAACTAGCTCCCATTCGGATACCATGAGATTTCGCGAGAGCCGCAGCGACCCTCAGGTGAATTTTATGTATGCTTGCCTGATAGAACGCTGCGCGAGAGCCAAACATACCTGGCCCCCATTGATAGAACTCAAAGAGAATGAAATCCGAAAATTCTCTTATTGAACGATATGCTTCACCGGCTGGCCAGGGTGAGTAGATATCCTGACGATTCAATAGCCAGTTTGAACCGCTATGTTTAACTGCTGGGATCAACCCAATAGCTGTACATGCTTTGTGAAGGACTTCAGCCCGCGCAGCCTTTGAGCCCCAATGTATCGAGTACTGGAAGACGTGTATCGTTGGCAGGGAAATGGTACACGAAAGCCAAGCCTCATGATTCAAACCACCAACTCCAACACCGACAACACCCAAAGGTAGTGTCACATTCCCTATATAGGAGTATTTTACTGGCATGACAGCTCCCAAACATTCTATACTCACGACCGAATAGATACCTCAGAAAATCCTTCGATGAATTGTTGCAACAGAGCAGGACTAGGATTTGGCATCCACTCGCGCAGTCGTCTAGCTATAACGTCACTGTGCAGGCTATTGAACACATTACATGCTGCTCCCAAGCTGCGTGCATCATGAAATCCTGCTATAGCACCTGCGCGCTCGATGAACGATTCAACATCAGTGCTCTCGCGGGGTGTAAATAGCTCAAATAGCCATCCGAGCATCAGCATGCCAGCCCATCTTTGAGCTATTCCTGCAACCAATGGCCCAGCGTTAAGAGTCTGTTGAAATAGGGTAGTAATACGATATGAGCTTCGAGGAGCTATAAAACGATTCACCAAGCCAAATCGTGGATACAAAAAAATTGACAGCAAAAGGCGTGGCAGTCCCGTATGCGGCTCACTGCATGACCACATTCCGTTTTGATCAGCTTGCTGCTGAGAAGCTTCCAAGGTTTGAAAAAATAGTTGAGTCTTATAAAGCGCAGTAAATTGTTCGTCAGCATCATGGCTACGAGACGCAGCAACGCATTGAGAAGGATCCTCGGAATATGCCTTGAGGATGCGCATGGCCATACTCGGACTTGAAGCAACAATACCACTTGCATCGAGCAGGGAACACTTGTGAATTTGACATACGACCACACCAACAGAGCACCACTCTTTCCTGTATGAAGGGAGTGAAAAATTCGCAATGTGCTCCTTCATGCAGCTGTAGCAAAAACTGCGTCTGAAGTATCGAGGTATAACCCATTGACTATTCGGCTGGAAGATCTTTGCCTGCTCCTCCCTTGGAATATCCAGCATTTCGCACGCCGCTCGTGAGAATTTGGCATCGTGCGTAAAGTCAGGGTCAAAGTCTTCTGACTGTACGCACGCATGCCAAAGCTCCGCAAGCCTGCTCCTATCGAGCAATGTATGCTGGGAACATAGGCTTTGCCTGTAAACCCAGCAAGAGAAAGCCTCACCATCAAAAATGGGGACATCAGGAGCATTCATTGAAGGGATGACTCCCGTTGACTGCGATAGCCTGGATGGAAGAGCTCCAGCATCGTCCACGCCAAATTGCCGTTTCGTCGATGATAAATGTCATGCAGCAACAGCTTGTCAGCTGCTCGTCCCAGTCCTGACTTCTGATCAATCAATGCTTCAAAAAAGGCTGTAAACTCTGTCCGATCCGCGAATGACCCTAACTCAACAGGCGAGTAGGCACGCTCGTGAGCTCGACACAGTCCGACCATCTCAGCCTGATAGTCAGGACTGCTGACGATGACAAAACTACTATCAGGAAGCGCCTTCAGCAGCCATCCCAGTTGCTTCAATGACTTTTCTTTGGCAAGCGCCGTGAGGGCAAATTTTTCGAAGTCGTGGATGAATATGGTCGGATCTCCTTTCATGGCGCAAAGCTCAGTAACCAATGCAGGAACACCCGACTGTGGCTGAAACTCAAAATCAACGTGTATCTCTTCATAGAACTGACCCAGCAAATCCAGTCCCGCAAGGTCTACGTGATCCCCAACAAAGACTGTAGAGCCAGTAATTTGGCTCAGAACGGCATTGGTGCAGGTGGTCAGACCATTGCCAGGATCAGACATCAAATGGCATACCACGCTACCGTCCTTCAGCGCAGAAACTAAACTTTTCACAGCAACGGCTTGGAAAGGCGCCAGTGTCATTCTGAAACCTCCTTATCCTTGGGATGGTGCAGTTTGTAACCATAGAGCCTGGTCATCGGTTCAAGATTCTGGAACTGACTCGGCGTAATCTGCTCCGTCCCATGCTTGATTGCATCCATAGCAGTGGACTTGATAATTTTGACGATATTGTCAAGGATCCCGTGTGAGTTCACATGAATAAGCGTTCGCAGCTTAGGGCTTGCAAGGTTAGAGGGCAATTTGAGTGGAAGGTAGGTCTCGTATGTAGCAATGAAATCCACAAAATCCTGATCAAGTTTCCAAGGCTTCAGATGCCACGGCACGAATCGCCGATCAATTATTCGATCCAGTGAGATGATTTCACTCGCAACTGAGTTCCCGAACGCAATGACACAGAGCTTACCATCACCCTCTGCGAGTCCACGAAGCAGCGATAATATAGATTTTTTATGGGAATACGCTTCGAGCATGCAATCAGACAACTCATCAACAACGATCGCGCCGATTCCAAGGGCCTTTATCTTCTGTATGATGAGCTTAACACGATTGACCGCAGTGCCACGCTTGCCAATCGGAACATCGAAGACATCGCACAATGCATCGTGTAATTTAAAACGGTTAACGTTTTCGGTAAGTGTAATAAACACGAACCTTTTACCTTCAAGCTCACCGAGAGCCTTAAGCCGGTTGAATAAGGCCGTTTTACCGTCGCCTCCATCCCCATGGATGAAAATGCTAGCGGACTGGATCTGGTTATCGGTATAGAGCATGTTCCTCAAGCTTTCGAAAAGAGGCGCGTAGCGAGGCGTATCAATCCATATATCATGTCGACATATCTTAATTCGCTCCTTCGCAGGCAGATCAGCGTTATTTCTAAGATCGTGCTTGATATGTTCGTAAGCCATCATAGCTCTCCAAGTTAGTCTTTATGCTTATCAACTATAATTACAGGAAGAAAATCAGGCTGATCTGAATGCTCTCTTATGATGCGCGGCACAAAAACATCGTGAGCGTTTTCGTCCTGGGTTAAGATTGTCGGGATAAAGTCTTGCGTGTCTTCGATAAGCCAGTCCTCAACGGGTTCATTGGTTACTGCTTCGGTTGCAGGGATTAGAGTGCTCTGTGGAGCGGGCAGACCTTTAGGCGGTAGATTGGCCATGAAAGCAGTTTTAAGGTCAACGGCCTCTTGAACGATCACTGTCTGATTGGCAAGAGCAGCGTGCGCGAACTCATCGTCGACAGTGCCAGGGGGCAGGTCTTTGAGTAGTGCTTTACGCTTCGAAAGTTGTTTATGGTTCGAGTAGGAATCCCAAGTGTTAGCTAGCCCCACCCGATTATAACTACAAGGAACTTTCAGAAATTTGCCTGGGAGCTTGACCCAGACGTAGCTCAGATCGTGCCGAAGGTACTTGATATCAAAACGCTGACCCACGTAGGGGGCAAGCTCGTAACATGCGTATCTACGGCCAGCAAAATTTATTCCGTAGGGATGCACCTTGTGATCGAAGCTTGTCGGTGAGAAATCAATCAAAAACCTCATTTGATCGTTTGATGCAATGACACGATCATGATCATAAAGACCTTGATTAACGTAATGATTCCAAGCTTCACGCGGAGTGCATTTTAGCGACGAGTGGATTTTGCCATGATAAACAGTTACTTGATTTAGGAACCATACAGCGAACTGCTCATAATCCATCGTTGCATTATATTCGCTATTGAAGTCCTCTCGCTGAACGACGTTACTCCCGGTTGCGCCGGGAAGGAAGTGGACTTCTGTCGTCATAAACGTGCCGATCAAGCGTTCTATAATGCCTCCATACCATTTTTTCCCTATAGGGCGGTGTTCCCAATCCATACCCCACGCCTTGCACTGCTCAATGAACTTTTCACTTGTAAACTCAGCGGCATTGTCGGTAAATATAACAAATGGAATACCAAAGAATGGATACTCATTCGGATTAGTCAAGAAGCGGAATAGATGAAAATCTTTGTTCATCACTGCAAAAGCAAGGGCGGCAGCGACGGTATCAAGGTTAGGGGGATCTAGACTAAGAAAAAAACCTAAGATCACTCTCGACTTATCGCAGATTAACATCGTTACCCATGGCCTACCGATGATAATATTTCTGTTCTGCTCATCGACCAACAAGATGTCGACCATCGTGTGATCCATCGATACTCTGTGCAAAAGCCCATCGATCACAAACTTGTGAGGCTTGAATCCATATTTATGATCCGTCTTTTCTTTCCCGTACCGCTTGAAATAAACCTCTCTTTCCGGCTTGGACATTAAGAATTGCCTGGCCCTATAGCGCGTGACATTTTCACCCTCTCCCTTGAAGTACTCCCGCGCCCACTGGTGGAGCTTACTGAGGGATGCCTTGGGGCCTTCAAATTTCTTCTCGTAGGCTTCTTCAAGAGCAGCGATTTGTGCATCACTGGCCCAGCAACTTCCTATAACCCTGCCTTTCTTGTTTCGCTGGATACTTTCTTCTTTTCTGTGCTTGCGCAGCAAGTTATAAAATTGAGAGTGGCCGAGGCCAAGAACTTCCATGCCTCGCTTGACGGTCATCCCGTTAAACCGCTCAATGACCTGGTCAAAAACGGATGCGCGCTCTTTAGCCACTTCTTGCTCGCGCGCGTCATAAGTTCTTTCCTGGTAGGGAATGTACTCACCTCCAGGAGGTACTCCTGACTCTTTCCAGTCTCTGGGTACTCTTACCTTTGCTTTTTCTTCCGAATCGCTAGGCGCTGCAGGCAGGTTGAGTTCTTTATCCATCTTATCCGGTACTAATCCGATGATTTGACAGGTGAGGATAGTGGAGTGGCAGATGCACGCAAATTTCGGCTAGGCAGCTTCCAAGCGGTGGCAAGGCCAGGAGGAAGTTGAGTATTAGATATATTGACATTTCTTCAGAAATTACAAAAAAACTCCAACTAAAAAAAGCTTATAGAGATCATCAAGTTAAAAATCACGAAATTCACGCACATTCAATATATATTTAACCCGAATGATTAAGTTCTGAACATAAAGCTCGCCTTTTTCATTCCTAAACCGTCTAACCTCCGAACGTAAATATTCGGTCGTTGGAGCAGATCTTGGACGGGAATGGCATTTCCCATACCTGTCGTATTGCGACATACGCATAAAAGTGCGCTTGTGGATCTGCCGTTGGGGCCGGTGTGTTTCTCGGCTTGGGACGACGATTGGTTCCTGGTAGCTACCTGCGGTGGGCGGAACGAGGGAAGAGTTGTGACGAATCTGGTGTAGGTACTGCGTTCTTGTTGTTCATTCTTGAACGCACCGTGCTGGGCGAGTAGAAGGCGCACACCTTGTCATTTCGGTTACGTCCCAGGTTTCAGGGCTTGCGGGCTACCAAGCGCTAACAATCTTCAACGGCTTATCTGGTGTTGGCGCCATACACATCACCACTTTCCTCCCGGTTCACGGGCTTTCGAGTGCAATGGGATCCCCTGAGAAAGACGTCTTGGATCGTAGAGTTTTATCGGTATTGCGCCCATTAGGCTATCCAACCAATCCATGAAACACCTGCGCACCTGGAATCACACTGCGGGCTCAGGAGTACATCGAACCCGTGTGACATAAGACCGGAAGACAGACTCTTATGCGGGATAAGCCCGGAAAAAAGACTTCGTTTTTCCGCCGATATAGCGACAGGAAGGGTTAACATATTGTTTTTAAAAGGGATTGTGGGCGTCCGATTTTATTTCAACGTTTACACCCCACAACCCCCCGTTTCCCAATCTCTGTACATGGCCCTTCACTAAGCTCCGGTTGACCCCACCCGACACTCAACCCCATTCGATCAATGACATCCACCATGGCAATCCTTGAATAGCTACCGTACCCGAATCAAAGATTGCAATCCGGGAATACGGCAACCTGTCATCTGCTTGAGAAACCTCGTTGTATTGCTACAGCGAGGCGTTCAACTCAGAGATGAGCTCTTCCCGATACTTGAGTGCGGCGACTGCGGTCTCGCCCAGGGAGCTGGCGACCGCACTAAGCAGTCCCTGCGCCAGGAGCATGAACGCGCACATGCTGTTGCTGAAGAACAGGCTGTGGTTGGGCACATAAAAGCTGTGCAGCGCGGTCTTGGCCAAAGGCGAACTGGCGGAGTCGGTCAAAGCAACGACCTTCACCCCGTGTCGTTGGGCCACCTCGGCAGTCGCCAGCACGCTCGGGGTATACGGGAAGCAGCTGGCGACAACCAACAGGTCACCGGCATCCAGTTGAGCGAGCGCATCAGCAACGCCTTGGCGACTGGAATCCAGTGCGCTGACATCAGGCCGAAGCATTCCAAGCCCATAAGACATGAACAGCGCCAGGGAATTGAATTGCCTCATTCCATGGATTCGCACGCGCTTGGCGCTGCACAGCAGGCCAACAACATCGTCAAATGCAGCGGGGTCGACCTGCTCGACCATACTGGCGATGTTGGCGCTTTCCTGGCGCCCCAATCGCGCCAACTGGCTAATCGCTCCAGCGCCTTCCGTATTGACCACCAACCGCGAGGCCTGATCGCTGTAGAAGCTTTTGCCCTCTGTCAGCTCTCGTCGGAAGACATCCTGCAATTTGCTGAACCCTGAATACCCAAGACGCCTGGCGAGCCTGGATAGTGTCGAGGCGTTGACTCCGAACTGCGCGGCCAACTCTGTGATTGAAGACACCGCCGCGTGTTGCGGCGATTCAATCATCTGGGTCAGCACTCGCGTCGAACTGCCGCCTAAAGCGATATCCACCTCTTGTCTATCGATGGCAGCCAGCAGCTGTTTCAGCTCAGCCACTGTTTCTGGCAGGTATTCATTGAACTGCGTCATCGGAGCTATCCGCTATTGGATTAACACAACGGCGCCCTGGGCGTCAGGATGATCTGTCACTCGGTGCGCATAAACCCGCCATTCTACAGCGCTGGACGTCAGCGTGAAGATCGACGTGGCAAGCGTATTTTCGTCATCCGGGTCATCTTCCGCACAGCGGTAGACTGGCAAGGTTGCGCTCTCCTCGTCACGCAGGATTTGAAGCGCGAGCGTCAGATCGAGCTTACGGCTTGAGCCGGCTAACAGATGATCGACACGCTGCTGACGAGCACCAGAACTACCTGTCACGATCTGCTTGAAATCCCGGAACGACGAATCGACAAGATGGTTCGAGTGGCCAGTCGATGCTTCAATCTCACGAACGACAACGCCATCGGATGTTGCTTCGACGCTGACGACACGAGCGCTACCAGCTTGCCCGAACGCATGGTGAAAAGCCCCGGCGCGAGGCATCGGGGAGATTGCCGCAATTGCCTCATCCACCGTTCGGGCATCTAGCGAAGCGCGCCCCAGAATCATCCGAGGCACGCCCACGGGGATATCAATCGGGCGGATATTGTTGACCGTCGCAACGACGCCAAACTCGTTGACTGCAAACGTATGACCCGGAATTGAGCCGGGATAGACGAAGCTTATGAACGCCGCACCCTCCTCCGGCTTGGCGTGGACAATCGCACAATCACCGCGCAATTGGGGCAGCCCGTCTTCATTGTGGGCGATCAGTGTTCCCTGCTCTGCCTGACCGAATACGGTGGTACAACCATCCACACTGACCAGCCCAGGAAAATCGCCCCTGCAGTTCCACATGAAGACTTCATCGACGGTCAATTCAAGCCCAGCGGCAAGGCCTTCGATTTCCTGCCAATAACGCGGATACCGTTCACGCACCAGCGCTTTCATTTGCCGCGCCTTATCCGTATCAGCCAACGAAGCGAGGTGTTGCCAGAGCGGCAACCTGCGCAGTTTGCCATGTACGGATTGACGACCGAATTCACCCAGGCGCCGTCCGAGCTCGAACGCATTGCCGGCGATGTGAAGTTGAGTGAGCATCGCATTGCCCCTTATGAAACGTGCTGGAGAAACTCGCGCAAGCGCGGGCTAGGTGGGTTGGCGATCAGCTCTTGTGGCTTGCCGTCTTCGGCGATGCGCCCCTTGTCGATGAAGATCAGTCGGCTGGCTACCTTGCGCGCGAAATCCACTTCATGGGTGACGATGACCATGGTCATGCCCTCCTCTGCCAGCGCCTTCATCACCGTCAGCACCTCATGACGCAGCTCAGGGTCCAGCGCCGAGGTCGGCTCGTCGAACAGCATCATCTTGGGCTTGACCGCCAGTGCCCGAGCAATGGCCACTCGCTGCTGTTGGCCGCCGGACAGCTGCGACGGGTAATGGTCGGCGCGTTCGGCCAGGCCCACCTTGGCCAGCAGCTCGCGACCAAGCGCATGCGCTTCGGCCTTGCTTGCCCCGCGCACCCGGATCGGCCCGAACGCCACGTTTTCCAGCGCCGTCATCTGTGGGAACAGATGGAACTGCTGGAACACCATGCCGGCTTCCTGGCGAATGAGGCGCTCATCGACCCTGGGGTCGTTGACCTTCAAGCCGTCGACGATCAGCTCGCCCTCGGTGACTTCTTCCAGCTTGTTGATGCAGCGCAGCAAGGTGGATTTACCAGAGCCCGACGGCCCGATGATGACCACGACCTCACCGCTGGCAATGCTCAGGTCAATGTTATGGAGCACCTGAGTGCTGCCGAAGTGTTTGGAAACGTTCTTGAATTCGATCACAGGATTTTCAACCTCGCTTCCATACGGCGCAGGATGTAGCTGAGCACCAGGGTAATGATCAGGTAGATCACGGCCACCGCAGACCAGACTTCCATCGCACGGAAATTGCCGGCGATCACTTCCTGGCCCTGGCGAGTCAGTTCGGCCACGCCGATGACGATGAATAACGACGTGTCCTTGATACTGACGATCCACTGGTTGCCCAGGGCCGGAATCATCCGGCGAAACGCCAGCGGTGTGATGACATAGCGAAGGGTGTCGCGGCCAGAGAGACCCAGCGCCAGTCCAGCTTCACGAAAGCCCTTGTTGATAGACAGCACAGCGCCTCGGGTAATCTCGCCGATGTAGGCGCCCGAGTTGATCATGATGGTAAACACAGCGGCCCCGAACGGATCGATGCGCACGGGAATCATCAGGGGCAAGGCGAAATAGATGAACATCACCTGCACCATGATCGGGGTGCCACGAATCAGCTCGATGAATACCAACGCTACCCGACTGCTGAAGAAACCGCCGTAAGCGCGGGCGAAGCCCGCGATCACGCCGATGATTGCGCCGCCGATCAGGCCCAGGATCGAAATCCAGAGCGTGAGTTTGGCGCCTTCCAGCAGAACCGGGAGCGCATCCCAGATGGCACTCCATTGAAAATGCATAACGGTGAACTCTCAGAAAACTTGGGAAGATTTACTGTGGTTGGGTGCCAAACCACTTTTCATAGATTTTGGCGTAGGTGCCATCCTCCCGAAGTTTCTTCAGGGCTGCATTGACTGGCTCACGCAATTCGCTGCCTTTGGGGAAGCCGATGCCGTACTGCTGTGCCATCATCTGTGCGCCCACGGCTTTGACCTGACCTTCGCCGGCGGTCTTGATGTAATAAAGCACGTTCGGCGTATCGTGCATGGCGGCGTCGACGCGCCCTGTGCGCAGTTCCAGGTAGGCGTTGTCGATGTTGGGGAACTGACGCAGATCCTTGGCCTTGAGATTGGCCTTGGCGTAGTCGGCTGCCGACGTTCCGCTCTTCACCGCCAGGCTTTTGCCGGCAATGTCTGCTTCACCCTTGATGGTCTCGTTGTCACTCTTGACCATCAGCAGAAAGCCGCTGTCGTAGTAGCCGTCGGAAAAATCGATGGCCTGTTTGCGCTCTTCCTTGATCGTGATCCCCGCCAGCGCCGCGTCCACGTTATGGGTTTGCAACGCAGGAATGATGCCGTTGAAATCCATCGGCTTGAGCTGGTAGGTCCAACCCAGTTCTTTGGCGATAGCCGCCCACAGATCGATATCGAAGCCCACATACTCATTGCCCTGCTTGAACTCGAAAGGCACGAACGCCGTGTCTGTTGCGATCAGCAGCTCTTTTCCGGCAGCCATGGAGGTGCCTGAAATGGCAAGCGCAAAAGCTGCAAGCGATACCTTAAGAAATGTTTTCATCGTCTTTCCTCTGTAAGGGGGAGGCTCGGTTGCCGTTGGCGGCCCGAGGGAAAGCGGCAGTAGCAAAGTATGGGGCAGGCCCCTGATTGTTATTGGCGGCATTTCCATGCCAGCGGTGCGCGTCACAGCGCAAGGCGAGCCGCGCTCCCTACGGCTAAATGCAAATATCCGTTGCTTATGGTTTATATGCAAGTATTATTTGCATACCCCTTGGAGGTGATCATGAGCCACGTCTTGCATCGAAGCTTCAACCATACCTACCCCACAGCCGTAGCAGGTGATGGGCCCTATCTGATTGATAGCGCCGGCAAGCGCTACCTGGATGCCAGTGGAGGCGCAGCAGTTTCTTGCCTCGGCCACAGCGACCCCGAGGTCATCGAGGCGGTACGTCATCAGATTGGCCAATTGGCCTACGCCCACAGCTCTTTCTTCACGACTGAGGTCATGGAAGAGCTGGCAGACTTTCTCGTCGCTCGCGCCCCGAAGGGTCTGGAGTCTGTCTATTTCGTGTCCGGGGGGTCTGAGGCGGTGGAAACCGCACTCAAACTGGCGCGGCAATACTTCGTGGAAATCGGCCAGCCCAGCCGCAAGCATGTAATTGCGCGTCGTCAGAGCTATCACGGAAACACGCTGGGCGCCCTGGCGGCTGGTGGTAACGAATGGCGACGTCGACAGTTTGAGCCATTGCTGATCAACGTCAGCCACGTAAGCCCGAGCTATGCCTACCGTGATCAGCTACCGACTGAAACCGTTGAGCAATATGCCCAGCGCCTGGGCGAAGAGCTGGAATCGGAAATCTGCCGCCTGGGCCCGGCAAACGTCATGGCTTTCATCGCCGAGCCTGTCGTAGGGGCCACCTTGGGTGCCGTTCCAGCTGTCGCGGGCTACTTCAAACGCGTCCGTGAAATCTGCGATCGCCATGGCGTGCTGCTCATTCTCGACGAAGTCATGTGTGGCATGGGCCGCACGGGTTCATTGTTCGCGGCGGAACAGGAGGGAATCACTGCCGACCTGATCACTATCGCCAAAGGGCTGGGCGCAGGCTACCAGCCGATTGGCGCAACGATGGTCAGCGCGAAGATCCGTGACGCTATCGCCAACGGTTCAGGCTTCTTTCAGCACGGCCACACCTACATAGGCCACGCGACCGCCTGTGCCGCTGCATTGGCAGTGCAGAAAACCATCGAGAAGCGCGGGCTTCTGAGCCGGGTCGTGACGCTGGGAGACACCCTGCAAACACGCTTGACCGAGCGCTTCGGCGAGCACCCTCATGTGGGTGACATCCGGGGGCGCGGGCTATTCCGTGGCATCGAACTGGTCAATGATCGCGCTACGAAAACGCCCTTTGATCCATCGATCAAACTGCATGCACGGGTGAAGAAAGCCGCCATGGCCCACGGCCTCATGTGCTACCCCATGGGCGGTACTGTGGATGGGCAACGAGGCGATCACATTCTGCTGGCACCGCCTTTCATCATCGAATCGAGTCATATCGACGAGATCGTGGACAAGCTGGCGTTGGCGATAGACAGCGCAATCGCGGGGGCCTGAGAGGACACTTATGGACATTCGATCCCGATTGACCTCACTCCGTGAAGACGAGATGAGCCAAGATCAGCGCAAGGTGCTGAGTGACATCCTTAAGGGACCAAGGGGAAATCTTGACGGCCCCTTCCTCGCCTGGATTCATAGCCCGGCACTGGCTGATCACGCCCAGCGGCTTGGCGCTTTCTGCAGATACCACACTCGGCTTGATCTGCGTTTGAGCGAGCTGGCGATCCTGCTCACCGCAGCATGGTGGCAGTCCCAGGCTGAGTGGCAGATTCATGAACCTATTGCTCGCAGCAGCGGGCTGAGCGATGAGGTCATCGAGGCGCTGCGAGTACAACGTGCGCCCACTTTCATCGAGAAAGATGAGGCGATCGTCTACCACCTGGGTGAAGAGCTTTACCGTACGCGCCGAGTCAGCGATGAGCGTTACAAGGAAGCGGTGGATGCGTTCGGCGAGCCAGCCGTAGTCGAACTGGTTGCGATTTTCGGGTACTACGCCCTGGTGGCCATGACGCTTAACGTTTTCGCTGTCCGGCGTCCTACAACCGCACCTTTGCCCTTCCCTGAACCTTGATGACAAGCGCTTGTAGGCAGTGCTCAATTCCTTGATGGCCCAGGCGAGAGCGAGACAGCAGGCCGTTACGGTGGTTTCCATTGAGCATCCCGGTGTCGGTGAGCCTGCGGATCGGTGTTCCAGTCAGCAGGCCGCCTGTACCTGCACTGACTAATTCTGCGCCGGCTCATAAAGGCTTACCGCGCTGGCATCCACCGCTTTTGGCAGTAGCCCCTCGCGATAGAACGCGTCGGCGATGCGCTGCTGCTCGGCCAGGTTCTCCAGCTTCACTGGCTGCACGTCATAACTACGCCGGGCGTTGGCCTGTTGCACCGTGGTGCTGTCCAGGTTGCCCCACAGCGGGCCGAGGATCCGCGCGGCCTGCGCCGGGTTGGCCTTGGTCCAGGCCCCGACCTCGCGCAAGGCCAGGTAGACCTGCTGCAGCACCTCGGGGTGGGCCTTGGCGTAGTCGCTGCTGGCCAGGTAATAACGCTGGTAGCTGGCCAGCTCGCTGCCATCGGCCAGGATGCGCGCGTTCTGCTGGCGCTGGGCACTGGCCACGTAAGGGTCCCAGGTCACCCAGGCATCGACCTTGTGGTTCTCGAAGGCGGCTCTGCCGTCGGCGGGAATCAGGTAGGCCGGGGTAATGTCCTTGAACGTCAGCCCGGCCTTGGCCAGCGCCTGGATCAGCAGGTAGTGGCTGCCCGCCGCCTTGGTCACCGCCACGCGTTTGCCTTTGAGGTCGGCCAGGGTCTTCAGCGGCGAGTCCGCCGGCACCAGGATCGCCTGGGCTGTTGGCGATGGTGTTTCGCGAGCGAAGTAGGTCAGCTTCGCCCCCGCCGCCTGGGTAAACACCGGCACGGTGTCGGCGACGTCCGCCGACAGGTCGACATTGCCCAGGTTCAGTGCCTCCAACAGCGGCAGCCCGCTGGGGAACTCATGCCAGCTGACCCGGATGCCCTCCGCCTGCAGGCGTTGCTCGAGGCTGCCGCGGGCCTTGAGCAGGGTCAGCAGGGTCGAGGACTTCTGGTAACCGATGCGCAGGGTCTGGTCGGCGCTGGCCAGGCTTGGCAGCACGGCGCTGGCCAGCAGCGCCAGAGCCAGCTGGCGTATGGCTTTGAATTGCATGAAGGTATCTCCAGGGTCAGGGTTGCGCGGCCAGCTTGGCGGTTGCAGGAATGGTGAAACCGCTGGCGAAGGTCGGTGCTACATCGAGGCGGTCGTTCATCAGGCCGTGGGCATGATAGAAATCGGCGGTGTCCTGCTGCGTTGCCACGGTCTGTGGATCGATCACTTGCCAGCGCAGATGGCGGCGTTCGAACTGCAGACGGGCGGCGTCCTCGGGGAAGCCGATGATTGCGGCCAGGGTTTTCGAGTAGCTGTCCAGGTGCTGGTTGGCCCACACCTGCGCCTCGGCAAGGCGGTTGAGGTAGTCTTGCAGTGCCGCACGCCGCGCAGGCTCGCCCAGCGCCTTGTCGGTGGCGGCGAGGAAGCTGTTGCCGCTGGACAGACCGCGGCCGTTGACCAGCACCCGGCCCTGCCCGCTCAGCTCGGCCAGCGCGGTGTACGGCTCCCAGGTCGCCCAGGCGTCCACCGCGCCATTGGCCAGGGCGATCTTGGCGTCCACCGGCCCGAGAAAACGGAACTCCACGTCCTTCTCGCCAAGCCCGGCCTGGTCCAGTGCCTTGAGCGCCAGATGATGCCCAATCGAACCTCGGCCAGTGGCAATGCGCTTGCCCTTGAGGTCCGCTGCACCTTGCAGCGGCGCATCAGGCCGGACCAGCAGCGCGGTACCGTAAGGGTCTGACTTGTCCACGGCGACGGCTTTGACCGGCGCCCCCGAAGCCAGCACGAACAACAGCGGCGCATCACCGATGATGCCGGCATCGATCGCCCCGGCATTGAGTGCCTCGGCCAGCGGCGCGGCAGCGGGGAATTCGGCCCAATGGATGTCGTAGGGCAGATCGCGCAAGGCGTCGGCTGCCTCCAGCTGGGCACGCATGTTGCCCTTTTGGTCACCGAAGCGCAGGGTCAGGCGCTCTGCGGCAGTCGCCTGGCCTGTCAGCAACAGGGCCGCGGCAAGGGTCAACAATTTCGTTCGAATGGACATGGCGCTCCTCGCTGCCTGGGCGGGCGGCGTCATGCTGCCCGGTCAGGCGACTCTAGCGAGAACCATCAAATAAACTAAATTGATTTTAGGAATAATCTAATATGCGTTTTAATCACGTCAAACCATGCGGATGGCATTACCCGCCATTGCGATTATGCTAATGCCTTATTTTTCCCGTTCGATCCCGTGAGCGCCGATTATGAAAATCGATGATATGGACGCCTTCGTCGCGGTCATTCGTTGCCAGTCGACCAACCTTGCCGCCGAAGCCTTGCAACTGACGCAACCGGCCATTACCCGCCGGGTGCAGAACTTCGAGGAAGACCTTGGCGCTACCCTCCTCGACCGCAACACCAAACCCCTCAAGCCGACGCCCATGGGGCTGCGGGTGTACGAGCAGTGCAAGGCGATCCTGCGCGAGATCGACTCGCTGCGCGAACTGGTGGCCAATGATGGCGCCCCGTCGGGCACGCTGCGCCTGGGTGTGCCGCAGACCCTGGGCGATGTGGTACTGCTTGACGCCCTGGCACAGATCCGCGAAGCCTACCCACAGCTGCGCACCCAGGTCAGCAGTGGCTGGGGCAGCAGCTTGATCGCGCGCATGGAAAACGGTGAACTGGACGCTGCTGCCGCGTTGTTCCCGCCAGGCAAGATCTTCCCCGAGGGGATCGCCAGCCAGTCCATCGCACGCATGCCGCTGAAAGTGGTGGCGGCCAGGGGTAGCGCAGGCAGGCGCAGCTACAAGCTCAAGGACTGCTATACCCGCGGCTGGGTGCTCAACCCTGACGGCTGCGGTTTCCGCGCAGGGCTGCAGCGAGCGCTGAGCGAACAGGGGCTGAGCCTGTCCATCAACCTGGAGACCTTCGGCACCGAGTTGCAGCTGGGGCTGGTCGCCAATGGCCAGGGCCTGGGGTTGGTCCCGGAACCGTTGCTGCAAGCCAGCCGGCATCGCGATGCCCTGGACGTGCTCAATGTCAGCGATTTCAAGCCGCAGGTAGACCTGTGGCTGTTCCATCCGCGCTACCTGGGCAATTTGCAGGAGCCAGTGGAACTCTTTGGTGAAGTGGCCGGGCATAGACTGCTGGGCTGAGCGTGCCCAGGATCAGCGTGTGCAGCGTCACTAAATGCATTTTTCGCATAACATGATGCTGAATGAATTCTTAAAACAAATAATTAGCATAGAACAAAAAAGACTTTTACAGCCTTCATCCATACGAATACGGTCTTAAGCAACTTACCGTCATTCAGGGATGAAACCTCATGAGTCACCCCTCCGACAGCGCCCTCGCCGAGCTGACGCAGGCCCTCGCCGCCAATGCCGAGCGCTATGATCGCAGCGGCCAGTTTCCGCAGGACAACTTCGAACTGCTGCAACGTCACGGCCTGCTCGGCTTCACCGTGCCCCAGGCCCTCGGCGGCGGCGGTGCCGACCTTGCCAGCGCTCGCCGGGTGATCGGCGCGGTCGGCAAGGGCGACCCGGCCACCGCGTTGATCCTGGTAATGCAGTACCTGCAGCATTTCCGCCTGCAGGACGAAGCGCGCTGGCCCGAGCACCTGCGCCACCGCGTGGCCCGTGAAGCCGTGCAACAGGGCGCGCTGATCAACGCGCTGCGCGTCGAACCCGAACTTGGCACCCCCGCCCGCGGCGGCTTGCCCGCCACCGTCGCCCGGCGCACCGCCGAAGGCTGGCGCCTGAGCGGGCGCAAGATCTATTCCACCGGTAGCCACGGCCTGACCTGGTATCTGGTCTGGGCGCGCAGCGACGATGCCGACCCACTGGTGGGCGGCTTCCTGGTGCACCGCGACACGCCCGGGATCACCATCGTCGACGACTGGGACCACCTGGGCATGCGTGCCACCTGCAGCCATGAGGTGCGGTTCGATGACGTGCTGATCCCTCTTGACCACGCCGTCAGCGCCAGCCCCGCCAGTGCCGCAAGAGCCGAACTCGATGGCCACGGCCTGCTGTGGATGGCCGTGCTGCTGCCAGCGGTGTATGACGGCGTGGCCCGCGCCGCCCGCGACTGGCTGGCGGGCTTCCTCAAGCAGCGCACGCCCTCGAACCTGGGCGCCCCGCTGGCCAGCCTGGCGCGTTTCCAGGATGTGCTGGGCCGCATCGACACGCTGCTGTTCGCCAACCAGAGCCTGCTCGATGCCGCCGTCGCCGGGCAAACGGCGGCTCAGCATGCCGGCCAGCTCAAGCACCTGGTGAGCAGCAATGCCATCCAGGCCGTGGCCCTCGCCGTCGAGGCCGCCGGCAACCCCGGGCTTTCGAGACGCAACCCGCTGGAGCGGCACTACCGCGACGTACTCTGCAGCCGCATTCACACCCCGCAGGACGACGTGGTATTCGGCCAGGTCGGCCGCGCCGCGCTGACGGAGGTTCGCTCATGAGCCATTCGATCATTGCCAGCCAGCTCGACGCCCAGGCCAACCAGCAGCTGCGCGAGCAGTTGCCAGACCATGAAGTGGTCGACATCGCCCCCGGCCAGCTGGCCCTCGAAGCGCCCGCCGATGTGTTCATCCTGCGCCCTGTCAATGTGCGCGGGCAGCGCGTCGACAGCCCGCCGCCAGGTTGGCCCTGGGGTTTGAAATGGGTGCAGCTGGTGTCTTCGGGCATCGACTTCTACCCCGACTGGGTCTTCACTGGCGCGCCGGTGACCAGCGGCAAGGGCGGCAACGCCGAGCAGGTGGCCGAGTTCGCGCTGGCCCTGGTGTTCGCCGCTGCCAAGCACCTGCCAGGGCTTTGGGTCAAGGATGCCGACTGGTGCCTGACCCCGCTGGCGCCGCTGCGTGGCCGCACCCTGGGCATTCTCGGTTTCGGCAGCATCGGCCAGAGCCTGGCGCGCAAGGCCGTGGCACTGGGTATGCGGGTGCTGGCCCTGAGCCGCCCTGGCCAGTCAATCACCGAAGTACCTGGCGTGGAACGTGCCGACGACCTGCGTCAGTTGTTCGCTGGCAGCGACCACCTGGTGCTGGCCGCCCCGCTCACCCCTGCCACCCGCGGCCTGATCGACCGCCAGGTGCTGAGCGGCGCCCGCCCTGGCTTGCATCTGGTCAACATTGCCCGGGGTGGGCTGCTCGACCAGCAGGCCCTGCTGGAGGCCCTCGACAGCGGTTTGATCGGCCGTGCCAGCCTGGATGTCAGCGACCCCGAGCCGCTGCCCGTCGGCCACCCGCTGTATCACCACCCACGGGTATTCCTGTCACCCCATACCTCGGCGATTTCCGAGGAGGGTTACCCCGCCTTCCTCGAAGCCTTCATCGCCAACTTCCACCGCTACCGCGAGCAGGCGCCCCTGGCCAACCTGGTCGACACCACACGCGGCTACTGATTACCGGAGAGCACACCATGAGTTCACTGTCTGCCATCACGCCCCGTTCCGCCAATGTGCGCGAGCGGGTCAGCGCCGAAGAATGGGAGGTACGCGTCAAGCTGGCCGCAGCCTACCGCCTGGCGGCGCTGTTCCGCTGGACCGACCATATCTACACACACTTCTCCGCCCGCGTGCCGGGGCCGGACGAGCACTTCCTGATCAACGCCTTTGGCTTGCTGTTTGACGAGATCAGCGCTTCCAACCTGGTCAAGGTGGATGTAGACGGCACGATCATCGACGACCCACTGGGGCTGGGTATCAACCAGGCCGGCTATGTGATCCACAGCGCCATTCACCGCGCCAGGCCCGACCTCAAGGCCGTGCTGCATACCCACACCCGCGACGGTGCGGCGGTGTCGGCCCAACGCGACGGCCTGCTGCCGATTTCCCAACACGCCCTGGCCTATTACAGCCGGGTGGTTTACCACGATTACGAGGGCGTGGCCCTGGACCTGGACGAGCAGCAGCGGCTGGTGGCCAACCTGGGCGACAGCAACATCCTCATCCTGCGCAACCACGGGCTGCTCACCGGCGGCATCAGCGTGGAGCATGCGTTCCGCGAACTGCATGGGCTGGAGCGGGCGTGCAACATCCAGGTGGCGGCCCAGGCCGGGGGCAATGACCAGCTGTTGCATGCGTCGCAAGCGGCGATTGCCAAGGTGCATGAACAATCCAAGCGGTTTGCCGATGGCCTGGGCGAAGGTATCCAGCGGCATTGGGATGCGTTGATCCGGCTGCTGGATCGCGAGGGCCGCGATTACCAGGACTGACTGCAAGGCAGCCGTCATCTGTGCCGGCCTCTTCGCGGGTACAGATAACCCTCTCTCACCGAAGGACCATCCCATGCCCCCACTGCACCGCCTGTTCGCCACCGGCTGCCTGGCCCTGGCCCTCACCGCCTGCTCGCCCGCCGACGACAGCACCACCAGCAAAACCCTGAGCGTTGCCTTCTGGGGCGACAACACCACCCTGGTCAGCGTCGACCCCTTCCAGGTCTACTGGCTGGAACACCGCGTGTTGCTGCGCAACGTCGCTGAATCCCTCACCGATCAGGACCTGGACAGCGGGCGCATCATCCCGTGGCTGGCAAAAAGCTGGGAGATCAGTGCCGACGCCTTGACCTACACCTTCCACCTGCGCCAGGACGTCACGTTCAGCAATGGCGAGCGCTTCGATGCGCACGCCGTGAAAGCTGCCTTCGACAGCAACAAAGCCTTCGCCAGCCAGTTGCCCGCCACCTTTGGTGCCACCTACCTCGCCGGCTACGACCACGCGGAGGTCATCGACGACTTCACCGTGCGGCTGGTGCTGTCACGGCCCAATGCCGGCTTCCTGCAGGCGACTTCCACCACCAATCTGGCGATCCTCGCCCCGGCCTCGTACCAGCTGACCGCGCAAGAGCGTTCGCTGGGCAAGATCATCGGTACCGGCCCGTTCATCCTCGAGCACTACACCCCCGAGGTCGGCGCACGCCTGGTCAAGCGCCCCGACTACGCCTGGCCGTCGGCCAACATGCGCAACCAGGGCCCGGCCCACGTGGAGGCGGTGGACATCAGTTACATCCCCGAAGAAAGCGTGCGCAATGGCCTGTTCCTGCAGGGCAAGGCCGACATCCTGTGGCCACGCAACCCGTTCTCGGAGGTCGACCTCAAGCTGTTCCAGTCCAAGGGCGCGACCATCCAGAGCCGCTCGTTGCCAGGCCCGGCGCTGAACCTCTACCCCAACACCCGCAACGACCGCCTGCTGGCCGACCGCCAGGTGCGCCTGGCGCTGCAGAAAGCCATCGACCGCACCAGCTACGCGCACACCGTGTACAACGCAGCGTTCCCGGTGGTGAGCGGCGTGTATGACGTCACCACGCCGTATTTCAAGGCACAGGCCAGCAAGCTTGCCTATGACCCCGAAGGCGCCGAGCAACTGCTTGATGCCGCCGGCTGGCGCAAGGGCGAGGATGGCTACCGGCACAAGAACGGCCAGCGCCTGACCCTGCGCTACAACCTCACTCCGGCCGAAAGCGCCGGTGACGTGCTGGTACAGGACCAACTGCGCAAGGTGGGTATCGATCTCAAGCTGAATGTGCTGACCCGTGCCGAATGGGTTGCCGGCAACGCAGCCGGTAACTATGACCTGACCTCCACCTACATGACCCGCGCCGACCCGATCATCCTGCAGACCATCCTCGACCCTCGCTCGGCCAACAGCGCCACGCTGGCCACCAACACCTACGAGCCACACACCCTGGCCAAGGCCCAGGTACTGTTTGACCACGGCATCACAGCCACCGCCGATCCGCAACGGGCTCAGGCCTATGGCCAGCTGCAGGATCTGCTGATCGACGAAGCCTCGGCGTTCCCGCTGTATGAGCGGGTCTGGCAGGCCGCTACCGCGCCGCGGGTCAAGGACTTCCGCTGGACCGCCGAAGGCTTCGCCCTGTTCAGCGACATCCAGGTCGGCCAGCCATGAAGCGCTACCTGACCGGCCGTATCGGCCAGGCGCTGCTGGTGCTGTGGGGTGCCTACACGATCAGCTATTTCATTCTCTACCTGCTGCCCGGCGATACCCTGGCGATCATGCTCAGCGCCTCGGGCCTGGAAGCCGACGGCCTGTCCCCAGAGGACCTGGCCAAGGCCCGCGCCTACTACGGGCTGGACAAAGGGCTGTTCGAGCAGTACTTCGACCTGCTGTGGCGCGCGCTGCACGGCGACCTTGGGCAGTCGCTGTCCCTGGGGCGCCCGGTCACCGCGCTGCTGGCCGAGCGCCTGCCGCAGACCCTGGCGCTGGCTGGCTCTGCCATCGTGCTGTCGTTACTGGCCGGGGTCGGTCTGGCCTACCTGACCGCCTACCTGCAATGGCGGCCGCTGAAGACGGCACTGGCCCGCCTGCCCTCGCTGGGCTTTTCGGTGCCGGTGTTCTGGATGGGCCTGCTGCTGATCCAGGTGTTCGCCTTCGCCCTCGGCTGGTTCCCGGCTACCGGTAGCCAGGGCCTTGCCAGCCTGGTGCTGCCGGCGATCACCTTGGCGATACCGAGCGCCGCCGTCTACGCCCAGGTATTGCAACGCGGCTTCCAGGGGGTGTGGCAGGAACCGTACATCACCACTGCCTTCGCCAAAGGCCTCAGCCGGGCCCAGGTGCAGGCCCGTCACGGCCTGCGCAACGCCGCCTTGCCGTTGCTGACCCTGGTCGGCCTGCAGGTCGGCAATACGGTGTCTGGCGCCGTGCTGGTGGAGACCATCTTCTCGCGTAACGGCGTCGGCCGCCTGGCACAGGAGGCCGTGCTGCGCCAGGACATCCCGGTAGTGCTGGCGATCGTCGCGGTATCGGCTACCGCGTTCGTGGTGGTCAACCTGCTCGTCGACTTGCTCTACCCCTGCCTCGACCCGCGCATCACCCATACGGCCAAGGTGAACTGAGATGACCATCGATATCCCCCTGACTCCGATTGGCACCGCACCCGCCAGCGACGAGGCCCGCCCTGCGGTTACCTGGAAGCGTCGCACACGCTGGCAGCGCGCACGGCAAACCTTGATCCCGTTGCTGCGCCGGCCCGGCTTCAGCCTGGCGCTGCTGATCGTGCTGTTTGCCCTGTGCGCCGCGCTGGCGCCCCACCTGCTGACCAGCTACGACCCTTATGCCACGTCGCCTGCCGACAAGCTCAGCGCCCCCGGCCTGGCGCACTGGTTCGGCACTGACGAGCTGGGCCGCGACCTTTACACCCGGGTGGTGTACGGCGCACGCCTGTCGGTGATGGCCGCCCTGCTGGCGGTGGTCATCGCCCTGTTCGGAGGCCTGGGTGTTGGTGTGCTGGCTGGTTTTGCCGGCGGGCGCATCGACGCTGCGCTGATGCGCCTGATCGATGTGTTGCTGGCCCTGCCCGGCCTGCTGCTGGCGCTGGCCATCGTCACGGCCATCGGCTTCGGCACGGTGCCAGTGGCCGTCGCCGTGGGGGTCGGGATCATCCCGGGTTTCGCCCGCACCACCCGCGCCGAAGTGCTGCGGATCAAGACCCTGCCCTACGTCGAAGCCGCGCGCCTGGGCGGCGCCAGTTGGGCACGCACGCTGCTGCGCCACGTGCTGCCCAACGCCTGGGGCCCGGTGGCGGTGCTCGCCACCCTGGACTTCGGCGCCGCCATCCTGGCCACCGCCGGGCTCAGCTTTCTCGGCTTCGGCGCCGCTCCGCCAGCGGCGGAATGGGGCACGCTGATCGCCAACGGCCGCCACTTCCTCATCACTGCGCCTTGGGTATCCCTGCTGCCGGGGCTGTTCGTGGTGGCCGTGGTGTTCAGCCTCAACCACCTGGCGCGCAGCGCCGAGGAGCATGCCCGATGAGCCCGTCGCCGTTGATCGAGGTACGCGACCTGAGTGTCAGCTACACCTTCGCCGGGCAACGTACCCAGGCCGTGTGCCAGCTGTCGTTCAGCCTGGCCCAGGGGGAAACCTTGGCCATCGTCGGCGAGTCCGGTTCGGGCAAGTCGACCCTGGCCAACGCCTTGCTCGGTCTGCTGCCCGGCAATGCCCATGTCGACCAGGGCCAGCTGTGGGTCGACGGCGTCGATGTGGCCCAGGCCGACGAGCGCACCAAGCGCCAGTTGCGCGGGCGTACCGTCGGGCTGGTGCCACAGGACCCGATGGTCAGCCTCAACCCTACCCAGCGCATTGGCCGGCAGATCGCCGAAGCGCTGGTGCTGGCCCGCGGCCGGCGCTACCCCGAGGTACACAGCGAAGTCCTGGCGTTGCTGGCCCAGGTTGGCCTGGACGAGCCAGCGCTGCGGGCTCGCCAGTACCCCCACGAATTGTCCGGCGGCATGCGCCAGCGGGTACTGATCGCCATCGCCCTGGCTGGCGCGCCACGGCTGATCATTGCCGACGAACCCACCAGCGCACTGGATGTAACGGTGCAGCGGCGCATTCTCGACCACCTGCAACAACTGGTGGCCGAGCGTGGCATCTCGTTGCTGATCATCACCCATGACCTGGGCATGGCATGCGACCGCGCCGACCGCCTGCTGGTGATGAAGCAGGGCAAGCTCATCGATCACGCATCCCCCAGGCGGATACTCTGGAGTGCGCAGCATCCCTATACCCGTGATCTGCTCAATGCAGCGCCGGCCTTCGTGCCGCGGCGCAGGCCTGGCGCGGTGCCAGGCCAGGCGCCGCTGCTGCGCCTGAGTAACGTCGGCAAACGCTTTGCGCTGCCAGGGCAGCATGCCTACTTCACCGCCCTGCATGACCTGAACCTTGAAGTGCACGCCGGGCAGACCCTGGCCATCGTGGGCGAGTCGGGCTCAGGCAAAAGTACAGCGCTGCGCATTGCCCTGGGGCTGGAAAAGCCCAGCCAGGGGCAGGTCGAGTTCGCCGGCGAAGCGGTCAGCACGTTCAGCTGGCGGCAGTTCCGCCCCCTGCGTCGGCACATCCAGCTGGTGCAGCAGAACCCGTTTGCCGCACTCGACCCGCGTTTCACCGTGTTCGACAGCATCGTCGAGCCGCTGGTGTCGTTCGGACTGCTCAAGGGCCAGGCATTGGAACGCAAGGCCCGCGAACTGATCGCCAGGGTGCACCTGCCGGTGCACTTCCTCGACCGCCTGCCGCGGGAATTGTCCGGCGGCCAGCGCCAGCGGGTGGCCATTGCCCGGGCCCTGGCCCTGGAACCGGACGTGTTGCTGCTCGACGAACCGGTCAGCGCACTGGACGTCTCGGTGCAGGCACAGATCCTCGCCCTGCTGGATGAGCTGCAGCGCGAATCGGGCATGGCGTACGTACTGGTCTCCCACGACCTGGCGGTGGTGGCAAGCATGGCCGACCAGGTGCTGGTGCTACGGCGCGGGCAGGTGGTCGAGCAAGGGCCGGCGCTGCAGGTGTTCGGCCAGCCGGCCAGCGCCTATACCCGAGCGCTGATCGAGGCAATACCAGGGCATTCGCGCAGCGTGCTGCCCGTGGCGGTTTGACCGTTGTGCCACGCGGCACGGGCGTGCCGCGCGGATCAGACATTGAGGCCTATCTGGCCAGAGGTAGTGAACGTGAGCAAACGACAGATCCATCTCGGCGCAATGATCCATGGTGTCGGCCACGGCTGGGGCGAATGGCGTCATCCCCAGGCACTGGCCGACGCCAGCGTCAATTTCGGCTATTACCAGCAACAGGCACAACTGGCGGAGTCGGCGAAGTTCGACTTCGCCTTCATCGCCGACAGCCTGCACATCCACGCCCGCTCCAGCCCGCATTACCTCAACCGCTTCGAGCCGCTGACCATTCTCTCGGCGCTGGCAGCCGTCACATCCCGCATCGGCCTGGTGGCCACGGTCACGGTCAGCTACACCGAGCCTTTCCAGGTCGCCCGCCAGTTCGCCTCGCTGGACCTGATCAGCGGCGGTCGTGCCGGCTGGAACGTGGTCACCTCGTGGCTCTCGGGCACCGCTGACAACTTCGGCAAGGATCAACACCCTCCCCATGCCGTGCGCTACCGCATCGCCCGGGAACATGTCGAAGTCGTCCAGGGCCTGTGGGACTCGTGGGAAGACGACGCCTTCACCCGCGACAAACAGACCGGCGAGTTCTTCGACCCGGCCAAGCTGCACACCCTGGGCCACCAAGGCGAGTTCTTCAAGGTCAAGGGCCCGCTGAACATCCAGCGCTCAGCCCAGGGCCAACCGCTGATCTTCCAGGCCGGGGTGTCGGAGGACGGGCGCAATTTCGCCGCGCAGAAGGCCGATGCAATCTTCGTCAACCCTGAGTCGTTCAGTGATGCCCGCGCTTATTACCAGGACCTGAAACAGCGCGCCGCCGGCCATGGCCGCGACCCGCAGCAACTGTTCATCCTGCCGGGTATCCGCCCCATCGTCGGCCGCGATGAAGCCGAGGTCGAGCGCCGCTACCAGCAGGCCGTAGACCTGGTGAGCATCGAAGACGCGCTGGTCGCCCTGGGCCGGCCATTCAACGACTATGACTTCAGCCGGCACGACCTGGATGCACCGTTCCCCGACCTGGGCAGCCTCGGCGACAACAGCCACAAGGGCACCGCCGACCAGCTGAAACAGCTGGCCCGCGACGAGGGCCTGAGCCTGCGCGAAATTGCCTTGCGCTTCTCGCGCCCGCGGCGGGACTTCACCGGTACCCCGGAGCAAGTTGCCGATGCCTTGCAAGGCTGGTTCGAGGGCGCCGCCGCCGATGGCTTCATCATCAACGCGTTGCTGCCTGATGGCCTGCAGTACTTCACCGAACTGGTGGTCCCCCTGCTGCAGGCGCGCGGCCTGGTGCGCAGCGAGTACCCCGGCAGCACATTGCGCGACAGCTTCGGCCTGAGCGTACCGACCAACCGCAATACCCAACGTCGCAACCAGGCCGCCGTTGCCTGACCGCTCTGCCCCTTGAAAAGGAGTTCCAACGCATGACTCTCGAATTCATCGGCCTCATCGGCCCCCAGGAAAGCAGTGAATCCCAGGCTCCGCAGGGCCCGCTGGTTGACCTGGACTTCATCAAGGCGTTCGCCCAGGCCCAGGAATACGCCGGGTTCGACAAGGCCCTGCTGGCAGTCAACACCAGCGCGCCGGATTCGATGATCCTGGCCAGCTACGTCGCTGCACTGACCGAGCGCATCGGCCTGCTGGTGGCACACCGCCCCGGCTTCCAGGCGCCAACCTTCGCCGCCCGCCAGTTCGCCACGCTCGATCAACTCAGCCGTGGCCGAGCCTCGATCAACGTGATCACCGGCGGCGACAGCGGCGACCTGCAACGCGACGGCGACTTCCTCGACAAGGACGCCCGCTACGCCCGCACCGACGAATACCTGGAGGTGCTGCACAATACCTGGACGCAGACCACACCGTTCGACCACCACGGAACGCATTACCGGGTGGAAGACAACCTGACCCTGGTCAAACCCGTGGGCAAGCTGCCCGTGTACTTCTCCGGCGCCTCGGACGCGGCAGTGGAAGTCGCGGCCAGGCACGCCGATGTGTACATGATGTGGGGTGAGCCGCTGGCGCAAGTGCGCGAGCGCATTGCCCAGGTACGCAAGGCCGCTGCCCGATACGGGCGGGAGAACCATATCCGCTTCAGCCTGTCGCTGCGGCCGATCCTCGGTGCAACGGAAGAACAAGCCTGGGCGCGGGCCGAGCGCATCCTGGCCGACGCCCGGCAGCGCATCGGCATTCGCCAGGGCAACCGCCGCGAGAAGAACTTCGGCAAGAGCAACGCCGGCTCCGAACGCCTGGTGCAACTGGCCAGCCAGCGCAAGGTGCATGACACCCGGCTGTGGACCGAAATCGCCGCCCTGGGCGGCGGCGCCGGCAACTCCACCTCGCTGGTGGGCACGCCCGAGCAGGTGGCCGAGGCCGCGCTGGCTTACTACGAACTGGGCGTGAGCACCTTCCTGTTCCGCGGGTTCGAACAATTGCGCGATGCCGTAGAGTACGGGCAGGAGCTGATTCCGCGGATTCGCCAGCGGGTCGAGCAGTACGAGGCGCAGCGCGCGAGCCGCACGGGCTAGAACGCCAGCGCCCGTGCGAGCGCCGCCCAGGCGGCGCTCGCTTCATGCTTCAGCATGAATACCCAACAATATTAAAATCAACATTGCGCATTTATCAGGTGCATAGTTATCAGAGATATACATAATTAAGTTAGAACCAAAAAGACTTTCACATCCATCTGAAAGTCCATTAGGTTCTACATACCGACCCCGACATGGCGGAGGCAAATGGATTCGTGCCAGCCACCGTCGAGCCTTTCACCAGGGCAGCCCAACCGTTGCGCACATCCGGACCCAACCTTTTCGGAGCATGCGACATGGGATTGTCCCGTAGAGACCTGATCACCCGCCTCGCCGCCATTGGCGGCTATTCCGCAGCCCTCGGCGCGCTGGGGCACAATGCCCTGGCCGCCACCTTCCAACCCCTGCAACTGGCTGCCAATGGCGGCAATGGCAAACGCGTAGTGATAGTCGGTGCCGGCATCTCCGGCCTGGTTTGCGCCCACGAACTGCGCAAGGCCGGCTTTTCGGTCACCGTGCTGGAAGCACGCGAACGCGTTGGCGGTCGGGTCTGGACCCTGCGCCAGGGCGACCGCATCGAACACAACGACGGCAGCTCGCAAACCGTCGAGTTCGACCCGGGGTACTTCTTCAACGCCGGCGCCGCACGCCTGCCCAGCCATCACCTGACCATCCTGGGCTACTGCCGTGAGCTGGGCGTGGAGTTGCAGGTGCTGGTCAACAGCAGCCGCAACGCCCTGGCCCAGCCGGACCTGGCCCGCCCGCCCCTGTTGCTGCGTCAGGCGGTCAACGACACCCGCGGGCACTTCAGCGAGCTGCTGGCGCGCAGCATCAACCGCAACAGCCTCGATGCCGACCTCAGCAGCAGCCAGCGCAAGGCCTTGCTGGCGTTCCTCAAGGTCTATGGCGACCTCGACAACCAGCAGCAGTACCGCGGTTCGGTACGCGCCGGCTACACACGCTTTGCCGGTGCCGGCGACCAGACGCCAATCCAGCGCCAGCCGGTGCCGCTGGACCAATTGCTGGACAGCAACCTGCTGCTGCCCCTGGTGTTCGACGAGATCCCCGAGTTCTCCTCGACCATGTTCCAGCCAGTTGGCGGCATGGACCAGATCCCCAAGGCGTTCTACCGCCAGGTCAAGGACAGCGTACGCCTGGGCGCTGAAGTGCTGGCGCTGGACACCAGCACCAGCGGCGCCAGGGTGACCTGGCGCGACCGCAAGCGTGGCCAGCAGCATGTCGAGCACGCCGACTACGCCATCGTCACCTTGCCGCTGCCGTTGCTGGCCAAGCTGCCGAACAACTTCGACCACGCCTTCAGGCAAGCCATTGCCAGCGCCGAAGGCGACAAGGCCAACAAGGTCGCCTGGCAATCACCGCGCTTCTGGGAAACCGATTTCCAGATCTACGGCGGGCTCAGCTACATCAACCATGAAGCGCGCACCCTGTGGTACCCCAGCGATCACCTCAACAGCGCCCAGGGCGTACTGGTCGCAACCTACAACACCGGCGAGGTGGCCCGGCAGTTTGCCGCCAAGTCGCTGCAGGCTCAGGTGGCCTCGTCGCGCCAGGCCGTGGAGTCGCTGCACCCCGGCCACAGCCACAAGCTTGGCCGGCCGGTGGTGGTGAACTGGTCGAAGATCCCGTTCAGCGAAGCCCCGTGGATCGTCCATGACGAAGTCGCACAGCCGGGCTACGACCTGCTCAACCAGCCCCAGGGCCGCACCTGGCTGGCCAGCGATGCCCTGGCCCATGGTGGCGTGGGCATCTGGCAGAACAGCGCAGCCGAATCCGCCCGCCGGGTGGTCGCCCTGATCGCCCGCCATGCCAGCCAGCCCACCCGCGGCGTCGCCGCCTGACCTGCCAGGAACCTTGCCCATGCCTCGTCTTCTTCTGCTTGCCGGAGTGCTCATGTCGCTCAGCCTCAACGCCCAAGCCGACCCCATCAAACGCATCGCGCCACCTGGCTCGAATTTTCCTATCTCGCAGCTGGTCACGGTACCGGCCGGCAGCCAGCTGACGTTCGTCAGTGGCACCCTGCCGGATGTCGCCGACCCCAACGCGCCCAAGGGCAGCACGGCGGCACTGGGCAATACCGAAACCCAGACCCGCTCGGTGCTGAACAAGCTGCGCACGGCGCTGCAGAGCCAAGGCCTGGACCTGGGCGACATCGTCCAGTTGCGGGTGTTCCTGGTAGGCGACCCGGCCAACGGCGGCGCACTCGACTTCGCCGGGCTGCAGGCGGCCTACACCGAGTTCTTCGCCACTGCCGAACAACCCCGCACCCCGACCCGCACGGCCATCCAGGTGGTAGCCCTGCCGCTGCCAGGCGCACTGGTGGAAATCGACGCGATCGCGGCCAAGGCGCCGTGAGCGCGCCTGCCCTGCCAGACAAGGAAATGCATGCATGAAGCAAGCTTTGAAAACGGCCCCGCTGTTCAGCGTGGCCCTGGCCGCCGGGCTGCACACCGCTCCCGGCCTGGCCGAGGAACCCGCCGCCCAGGCCCTCGGCACGGTGATCGTCACCGGCAACCGGGGTAGCGAGAAACGCACCGTCACCAGCAGCCCGGTGCCGATCGATGTGATCAGCGCCAGGCAACTGCAGGAAACCGGCAAGCCCGGCCTGATGGAGGCCCTCAGTGCCAGCGTGCCGTCACTGACCCTGCCGGAGAAGACCGGCTGGGACGCCAGCGGCATGGCCCGCGCACCGAACCTGCGCGGGCTCAATGCCGCCCAGGTGCTGGTGCTGGTCAATGGCAAGCGCCGCCACACCAGCGCTACCCTGAACATCAGCGGCATCAACGCCGGCGCAGCACCCAGCGACCTTGACCTCATCCCCATCGCGGCCATCGACCATGTCGAAGTGCTGCGCGACGGCGCGGCTGCCCAATACGGCTCCGACGCCATCGCCGGGGTGATCAACGTGATCCTCAAGGCCGACACCAGTGGCACGGCGGTGAGTACCGTCGGCCAAGGCTACGACGGCAAGAAACAGACCGTGCAGCAGAACCTGAACAAAGGCTTCGAGATCGGCAGCGACGGTATCGTCCAGCTGGCCCTCGACGCCCGCAGCCAGAACGACGACAACAAGGCCAGCGCCAACGGCTACAGCCAGGCCGAAGCCCTGGACCGGGCCGGCAAGGTCACCTACGGCGGCTATGGCACGCCGAAGATCAACCTGCTGACCCTGGGCTACAACGCCGAACTGCCGCTGCAGGACGACCTTGCCCTCTACTCGTTCAGCACCTGGTCCTACCGCAAGGCCGAGCAAGGCCAGAACTTCCGCCTGCCGACCATCGTCAACACCATCACCACCGGGCCCAACGGGCGCCCTTCCGGCTATACGCCTACCTGGTACATCGAAGAATACGACTACCAGGCGGCGTTCGGCGCCAGGGGCCTGGCCGGCGAGTGGGACTGGGACCTGTCCAGCACCTACGGGCGCAACGAGGCCGAACAAGGCACCTGGAACAACCAGAACCCGTCCCTGGGCGAGGCCACGCCAGACCATTTCGAGTCCGGCACCTGGGTCAGCTCGCAGCTGACCAGCAACCTCGACCTGCGGCGCAGCTTCGAGGTCGGCCTGGCCAGGCCGCTGGACGTCTCCTGGGGCCTCGAGCAGCGCCGCGATACCTACCAGGTCCAGGCCGGCGACTGGGCCAGCTGGGCCGACGGTGGGTACTGTGCGGCGCCTGGCAACTGCGCAGCTTCAGGCGCCCAGGTCACCAACGGCATCTCGCCTGCCGAAGCCAGCAGTGCCAGCCGCAACAGCTACGCCGGCTACCTGGATGTCGGGTTCAACCCGCTACCCCAGTGGTACTGGGGCGCGGCCCTGCGCTACGAGCACTACGACCGCGGCATCGGCGCCACCCGCAGCGGCAAGCTGACCACCCGCTACGAGTTGACCCCCGCGCTGGCCGTGCGGGCCACTGTGAGTAACGGCTTCCGCGCGCCGTCGCTGGCCAACAGCCTGTTCAGCGCGCGCTCCACCACCTACGGCGTGGTCGACGGCGTATACCAGTCGATCAACTACGGCGTGCTGCCGGTGGACTCTGCCGCGGCCCAGGCCCTGGGCGCCGAGCCGCTGAAACCGGAAAAATCCACCAACTACAGCCTTGGCCTGGCCTGGCAGCCCAGCGAGCGCCTGGCCTTCACCGCCGATGCCTACCTGATCAACGTGCGCGACCGCATCACCCTGACCGGCACCCTGCTCGGCCCGGAAGTGACCCAGGCCCTGCTGGCCAACGGCATCGACTCGACCTCGGGCGGCCAGTACTTCACCAACGGCGCCAGCACCCGCACCAAAGGCCTGGACCTGGTGGGCAGTTATGACCAGGACCTGGGCAATGCCGGGACCGTGCAGTGGACGGCGGCCTTCAACTGGAACGACACCGAGATCCTCGCCTACAAGGACAGCGTGAACATCCTCGGGACCTCATACGAGCTGATGAACCGCCAGGCGCGCAACCTGCTGACCGAGGTGCAGCCGCACACCAAGCTGATCCTCGGCGGCAACTGGCGCCTGGACCGCTACCGGGTCAACCTGGGGCTGACTCGCTACGGCTCGTGGCGTGAGGTGAATGCGGCCAACGACCGCTCGCTGGACCGCGAGTACAAGGCGCGCTGGATCACTGACCTGGATGTGGGTTACCAGCTGAGCAAAGACCTGGAACTGGCGATCGGGGCGCGTAACCTGTTCGACGTGTACCCCGAGCGCCAGGCGCCAAGCAGCAAGACCATGGTCAAGGGGTACGGCGTGTATTCGCCGTATGGCTTCACTGGTGGGTACTACTTCGGGCGGCTGACCTACACCTTCTGAAGCAGTCGGGGCTGCTTTCGCAGCCCCGACGATCTACCGGCTGCAGCGCGGGATGGGCAGCCCCAGGCTGTCACGCAAGGTATTGCCTTCATAGGCAGTACGATAAACCCCACGCGCCTGCAACAGCGGCACCACCTCCTGGGTAAACCGGCGGAACTGTCCCGGATGGCCAATGTAGATATTGAAACCATCCAGCGCCCGCGCTTCGAACCACTCAGTCATCTTCGCCGCCACCGTTTCAGCCGAGCCCACGAAAGCGCCCGGCCGCAATTGACGGCCGTACTCGACCGCCTGACGCAGGCTGAAGCCCTTGGCCAGCGCGTGGTCGGCGATACGCTTGGCGTTGGTGAAGAAACTGCTGCGCGCATATTTCAGGCTTTGCTGGGGGAACGGCGCATCCAGGTCGTACTGGCTGAAATCATGCCAGCCAAAATTGCGCCCGAACTCCTTCAGCGCCAGTTCGAAGCTGTGGTCGACCTGGTGGTAGTGGCGCTCGATCTCACGCGCATGCTCGTCGCTATCGCCCACATAGATCTCCGCCCCCGGCAGCACCAGCAGTTGGTCCGGATCGCGGCCCAGGCGCGCGGCACGGGCCTTGATGTCGCGGTAGAAGGCCTGTCCCTGCTCGATACTGGCGGCATGGGTGAACACCACGTCGGCAGTGGCGGCGCCCAGGTCGCGGCCCTGCTCGGAATCGCCGGCCTGGAAAATCACCGGCTGCCCCTGCGGCGAACGCTGGATATTCAACGGGCCGGCCACCGAGAAATGCTGGCCCTTGTGGCCGAGGGCGTGCAGCTTCGACGGGTCGAGGAAGCGACCGCTGGCCCGGTCGCGGGGGAAGGCATCGTCTTCATAGGAGTTCCACAGGCCTTGCACCACCTGCACATGCTCCTCGGCCCGGGCGTAGCGGGTGTCGTAGTCGTAGTGCTCGTCCAGCCCGTAGTTGCCGGCGGTGCCGGCATCGCCGCTGGTGACCACGTTCCAGCCCGCACGGCCCTTGCTGATCAGGTCCAGCGAGGCCAGCCGGCGGGCGACGTTGAACGGTGCGTTGTAGGAGGTGGTGAGCGTACCGACCAGGCCCAGATGACGGGTACTGACCGCCAGCGCCGAGAGCAGGGTCAGCGGCTCCAGGCGGTTGAGGTAGTGCGACGGTGAGCCCGGGGTGATGAACTGGCTGTCGACGATGAATATCAGGTCGAACAGTGCCGCCTCTGCCTGGCGTGCGATGTCGATGTACCAGTCGATGTTGACGCTGGCGTCGGCTGGCAGCTCGGGGTCAAGCCACAGGTTATGCCGGCCCGGGCCGCCGCAGCCCATGGTCAGGGCGCCGAGTTTGATCTGTCGTTTGCTCACGGGAAATCCTTTCAATGGCTGCTGGAATCGGCCGCCTGGAAGGCCGCGCCAAACGAGTTGTCGAACAGGTCCGCCGCTGGGTAGGCCTTGATCAGGCCAAGCCCGGCGAAGAAGTCCACGGTCTTCTGCGCGTCGACGATCACCTGTGGGTTCAAGGGCGCCAGGTCGGTGCGTGCGCGGGCGAACCAGGCACGGGCGATGTCGCGGTCGGCGCGAGTGCGCTGGGCCCAGGCATCGGCGTAGGCTTCGGTATTGGCGGGGTTGTCGAGGGCCCAGTCGCGGGCCTTTTTCAGGCGTTGCAGGAAGTCGGCGATCTGGGCGCGCTTGTTCTCCACGGCCTTGCTGTTGGCCACCACGAAACTTTGCGCCGGGATCACCCCTTCGGCGGTGGCCAGCACCCGGGCGCCCTGGCGCTCCTGCTGGGTGACATAAGGCTCCCAGGTGGCAATCACGTCCACCGCACCGCCATCCAGGGCGTGGGAAGCATCCAGGGCACTGAGGTAGCGCAGCTCAAGGTCATCGCGAGGCACACCCGCCTTGTCCAGGGCGCTGAACAGCAGTTGCTGGCTCCACGAGCCTTTCCAGATCGCCGCCCGCTTGCCACGCAGGTCCTGCAGGCTGTGGATCGCCGAATCCTTGCGCGCCAGGATGGCCACGCCCTGGAGGTTCTGGCGGCTGACCGCGATCACCTTGATCGGCGCGCCCAGGGCACCGAGGAATAGCGGCGGCGCATCACCGAGCAGGCCGATGTCGAGGCTGCCGACGTTGAGTGCCTCGGCCACCGGTGAACCCGCGGTGAACTGCTTCCACTCCAGGGTATAGGGCAGGTTGTCGAGCACGCCGGCCGCTTCCATCACCGCACGGGCATTGTAGCTTTGGTCACCGACTACCAGGCTCTGGGCGGCGGCGGCAAGGCTGAAGGTGGTGGCCAACAGCGTGGCGGCCAGATGTTTGATGTAGCGCACGTTCGTCTCCTGATACCCGCCCGGGGTATGTGAGGCGATCCGCGCGTGCGGTCTCGTCCAAGGTTTATTTATAGCCCTACGGCATTAATTCAGCGTTTTTTATAATCTAAAGCGTGTTGGTCCGCCTGTGAAATGCACATTAGGCATAACCTCATGCTTTCGACTGGCACCATTTCAAAACAGAACAGCGCCTAAGTAAATGCGTTTTTTGCATATTAGCTTATTATCATTTTGCATTTTGAGAATAGAAAAGAGGTTTGCTAGGGTTACTTCAAACCCGAAAGCCGAGCCTGACCCATGACCCAGAACCTGCGCCCGGAGCGCTTGCGCCATTTCATCGACCGCTTCGCCGCGTTGCTCGACCAGCAACCTGACGAAGCCACCCTGCTCGACCATGGCCAGCAACTGCTGGCCGAACTGGTCGCCGAGGACGACTGGTTGCCGGGCGAGCTTGCCCAACCCGATCCGCAGCGCTACCAGCAGTACCTGTTGCATTGCGACTCGCGGCAACGCTTTTCAGTGGTGAGCTTCGTCTGGGGCCCTGGGCAACAGACCCCCATCCACGACCACCGGGTCTGGGGCCTGATTGGCATGCTGCGCGGCGCCGAGCTCGCCCAGGGCTTCGCCCGCGACGCGCAGGGCGCGCTGCGGCCCGAGGGCGCGGCGGTGCGCCTGGCGCCCGGCCAGGTGGAAGCGGTGTCGCCGCGTATCGGCGACATTCATCAAGTCAGCAATGCCTTCAGCGACCAGGTTTCGATCAGCATCCACGTCTACGGCGGCAACATCGGCGCGGTCAAGCGCGCCGTATACGCCGTGGACGGCAGCGAGAAACCGTTCATTTCCGGCTACTCCAATACCCACCTGCCCAACATCTGGGACCTGTCCAGAGAGAACCCCGCCCGATGAGCACCGTCACCACCCGTCACTACCACGACATCCGCCACGCCCTGCTGGCCCGGGAGGAACTGGCACTGATCGACGTGCGCGAAGAAGACCCGTTCGCCCAGGACCACCCACTCTTCGCCGCCAACATTCCGCTGTCGAAACTGGAGCTGGAGGTGCTCGCCCGGGTGCCACGGGCAGACACCGCCATCACCGTCTACGACAATGGCGAAGGCCTCGCTGCCGTGGCCGCGCAACGCCTGTTGGCGTTGGGCTACAGCGACGTGGCCGTACTCGAAGGCGGCGTTGCCGGCTGGCGCGCCGCCGGTGGCGAGCTGTTCCGCGACGTCAACGTGCCAAGCAAGGCCTTTGGCGAACTGGTAGAGAGCGTGCGCCACACGCCGTCGCTGGCCGCCGAGCAGGTGCAGGCGCTGCTGGATGAAAAGGCTGACGTGGTAGTGCTGGATGCCCGCCGTTTCGACGAATACCAGACCATGAGCATCCCGGGCGGCATCAGCGTGCCCGGTGCCGAACTGGTGCTGCGCGTGGCCGAACTGGCGCCGGACCCGAACACCCAGGTGATCGTCAACTGTGCCGGGCGTACCCGCAGCATCATCGGTACCCAGTCACTGGTCAACGCCGGCATCCCCAACCCGGTGGCAGCCCTGCGCAACGGCACCATCGGCTGGACCCTGGCCGGCCAGCAACTGGCCCACGGTCAGCAGCGGCGCTTCAGCGAAGTCAGCGCCGGCACCCGTGCCAATGCCGCGCGCCAGGCCCGAACAGTGGCCGACCGTGCCGGGGTCCTGCGCCTGGACCGCGCCGGGCTGGCGCAATGGCAGGCCGAAGCCGGCCGCACCACGTATCTGTTCGACGTGCGCACGCCCGAGGAATACAGCACCGCGCACCTGCCAGGCAGCCGTTCGGTACCGGGTGGTCAGCTGGTGCAGGAAACCGACCATGTGGCAAGCGTGTGCGGGGCGCGCATCGTGCTGGTGGATGACGACGGTGTACGCGCCAACATGAGCGCCTCGTGGCTGGCACAGATGGGCTGGCAAGTGGCGGTGCTCGATGGCCTGGTCGCGGCGGACTTCAGCGCGACTGGCGAATGGCAGCCAGTGCTGCCGGAATTACCCGCAGTCAGCGCGGTGAGTGTCGAACAACTGGCCAGCTGGCTGCAGGAGGACGGCACCGTGCTGCTCGACTTCACCACCAGCGCCAACTACGTCAAGCGCCATATCCCCGGTGCCCACTGGGCAATCCGCGCCCAGTTGGGGCAAGTGCTGGAACGCCTGCCCCTGGCCAGCCGCTTCGTGCTGACCTGTGGCAGCAGCCTGCTGGCGCGCTTTGCCGCGCGCGATCTGCAGGCCCTGACGCGTACCCCGGTGTACGTGCTCGAAGGTGGCACCGCACGCTGGATCGCGGCCGGGCTACCGCTGGAAACCGGCGAAACGCGGCTTGCCGTTCCACGCAGCGATCGCTACCGGCGCCCTTACGAGGGCACGGACAATCCCCGTGAGGCGATGCAGGGGTATCTGGATTGGGAGTTTGGGCTGATTGCCCAACTCGAGCGTGACGGCACCCATGGGTTCAAGGTGCTGTGAGCCTGGACAAGTGTTCACCTTGGGGGATGTAGCGCCTGTGAGACCGAGCGCCGCCCGCGCGGCGCATCGCGGATGAATCCGCTCATTTGTTGCAACGTGCCGAACCTGTTACGCCATGGTTGCCTGCATTGGCGCATGTCTCAAGGCATGTGAAGCGGCATCAATGCCCATCCAAAAATCCCGTCATGCCAACAAGGCTGACAACCATGGCCTCACAGGCATGGCCACGTTGCAAACAAATGTAGGAGCGGATTTATCCGCGATGCGCCGCGCGGGCGGCGCTCGGTCTCATAGGCAACGAAGAACTTCAGGCAAAAGTTGCTTCACATGAAGTCGATGCGGATTAGAAATCCACCTTCCCCCGCCCCGCCTTGACCGTGCTGCGCCTGGCTTTCCCCTCGAGGCGGCGGGTCTTCGAGCCGAGGGTCGGTTTGGTGGGGCGGCGTTTCTTCTCGGTCTTGCCGGCAGCGATGATCAACTCGGCAAGACGCGCCAATGCGTCGGCCCGGTTCTGCTCCTGGGTGCGGTACTGCTGCGCCTTGATGATCAACACGCCGTCGCCAGTGATGCGACTGTCACGCAGCGCCAGCAGCCGCTCCTTGTAGAACTCGGGCAAGGATGAGGCCGGGATGTCGAAGCGCAGGTGCACGGCGCTGGACACCTTGTTGACATTCTGCCCACCCGCGCCTTGCGCGCGAATGTAGCTCAGTTCGATTTCGGCATCTGGCAGATGTACGTTATTGGAGATGATCAGCATGGCATGGCCCCTGGGAATCGCCCCCATTATCGCCGCCTTCGTCGCTGTCCCATAGAACAACACAAGATTCTTTGAATCAGCATGGCGATGGCAGCGCTCGCCTGGCGCTGACGCCTGACCCCGCGCGGATACGCTGATGGCGGCAGCGACAGGAATGTACGACGTGCCTGCAGTCTCGTAAGGCGAAGCTTGTTGTACCATGCTGAACATCCAGGGTTATGAGAATTGGCCTCCGAGCTACGGGATGAGTTTGGACCTGAGTGCGGTAGAACAGGCGATAGGGCGTGGAATTCAGTTGGAATGATGTCCCGCACCGCTCGTCGTACCAACTGCAGATTGAAACCAACACGCCGGGGCCAGGCCTCTCGAACCGGTATGAATGTTCTCAACTGCAGGAGCTTCTACCATGCGAGACTTCCCTACCCCGCCGTTTCCTTCTCAGCCTCAGAGTGTTCCTGGCTCACAGCGCAAGATGGAGCCCCACCCGGATTGTGGTGAGCAGTCGTACACCGGCCACAATCGCCTCGAAGGCAAGATTGCACTGATTACCGGAGCAGACAGCGGCATCGGACGGGCAGTAGCGATTGCCTATGCCCGTGAAGGTGCCGACGTCGCCATCGCTTATCTGAATGAACATGAAGACGCGCAAGAAACCGCACGCTGGGTCGAAGCCGCAGGCCGTCAATGCCTGCTTTTACCCGGAGACCTGGCGCAGAAACAGCACTGCTACGACATCGTCGAAAAGACAGTGAGCCAGTTCGGGCGAATCGACATCCTGGTCAACAACGCGGCGTTTCAGATGGCCCATGAGTCCCTGGAGGAGATTGACGATGATGAATGGGTGAAGACCTTCGATACCAATATCACCGCCATCTTCCGTATCTGCCAGGCGGCACTGCCTTCCATGCCCAAGGGCAGTTCGATCATCAATACGAGCTCGGTCAATTCCGACGATCCGTCCCCCAGCCTGCTGGCCTATGCCGCGACCAAAGGGGCCATTGCCAACTTCACTGCTGGCCTGGCTCAGCTGCTTGGCAAGAAAGGCATTCGGGTCAACAGCGTCGCGCCAGGCCCTATCTGGACGCCTTTGATTCCGGCAACCATGCCGGACGAGGCCGTCAGGAACTTTGGCTCCAGCTATCCGATGGGGCGACCGGGGCAGCCGGTCGAAGTCGCGCCGATCTACGTGCTGCTGGGCTCCGACGAGGCCAGTTACATCAGTGGCTCACGTTACGCAGTGACTGGCGGCAAACCGATCCTTTAGCGACGATCCTTGGCGAAAGGCTCGCCGTGCTGGCGAGCCTTTCGCTTTTGCATGGCAGTATCAGCGTTTGTGCTGAACGTGATCACGGGCCGTTTTCTGCGCTGTCGAATCATGGGCTGTACCCGTGGATCCATCCGGACGATGGGCATCGTTGTCTCGTTCCTCTTCCCCATGCGGCTTCGTCTGCGCGCCTGCCTTCTGCCTATCACTCTCTTTCTTCATCTTGCGCTCCGAATTTCAGCCTTTGAACAAGGGAAGCCCAAGCGCGGACAAAGTTCATTTTCCTCTATTTGCGCAGCGCTCACACAAGGCGAACCAGACGCCGGATAGCCGTGTCGGAATCAGAACAGGTGATATCGAAGGCACACCGATGGAAAGAGAACCGGTAGAGGCTCAACAGGGTGCACCTCAGCGAGATGAGGGTGGATGGTTGCCCCTGGAGCAGTATGGTGCGCTCGGCGATGGGCGCTCTGTGGCACTGACTGGTCTGGACGGTTCCATCGACTGGTGGTGTGTGCCGCACATGGACTCACCCCCCCTGTTCGACAAGCTGCTGGCTCCCCAAACAGGAGGCTACTTTTCCATTACCCCCAACCAGCCGTTCGTTGCTGAGCGGCGCTACCTGCCAGGCAGCAACGTCCTCGAGACACTCTTCACGACCGACGACGGTCGTGCGCGGCTGACCGAGTCCTTGAACAGTGGCCCTGCCGGGCGTTTGCCCTGGGCCGAACTTGCCAGGCGCATCGAAGGTATCGAGGGTAGGGTCGACTTCGAGATCGCCATCGACTTCGGAACCCAAGCCGACACGGTAAGCCCCTACGTGGCGCCGAATGACAATGCCTGCGTTTTTCATGCGGGCCGAATACTCGGCATGTTCCTGCACGACCATCATGTGCACATCCAACGCAAGGACGACATGGGCGTCCGTGCTGTACTTCACCTTGCTGCGGGGCAACGCTCGGTGGTCGCAATCATCGCGGGGCGTGATGAGCCGCTGGTGGTACCGCCATTGGCCTTGATCGATGAACGCATCGACGGCTCGCATCGGGAGTGGTGCCAATGGTCAAGGGGGCTGCTCTACGACGGCCCGTATCAGGCCCAGGTCATCCGAAATGCGCTGGCCCTCAAACTGCTGCTGTCCTCTCCGAGTGGTTCGATCATGGCGGCAGCGACCTCGTCCCTTCCCGAACGGATTGGCGGCGGCAAGAACTACGACTACCGCTTCGCCTGGATACGCGATGCCGGCTACACCATCGAAGCGTTTCTGGGCATCGGCGCTCAGCCAGAAGCCAAGGCTGCTTTTACCTGGCTATTGCGCCGGCTGGATGAACATGGGCCGCGGGTGTTCTATACCCTCGACGGTGCAATCGGTGATTGCCTGCGCCCGGTCGCTCTGCCTGGCTACAAGAACTCGCCACCCGTTGTCGGCAACGACGCCCGCGACCAACTTCAACACGGGGTGTTCGGTGACATCTTCGAAACAGCGCGCTGCTTCATCGACAGCGGCAACATTCTCGATGCCCCGAGCGCCATGCTCCTCTCAGGCCTTGCCGACCAGTGCGCCGACGGTTGGCGCCAGCAGGACGCCGGTATCTGGGAATTGCCGGAAAAGCAGCACTACACGATGTCCAAGATCAGTTGCTGGCAAGCATTGAGCCGAGCCATCGAACTGGCAGATGGAGGCCATCTTCCCACCACCTGCCGGGAACGCTGGGATCGCGAGCGGCAGCGTATCCAGGAATGGATTGAGGTGCACTGCTGGAATGAGGAACGCCAGGCCTATGTTTTCCATCCAGACAGCGAGCGGCTGGATGCCTCGCTGGCATTGGCCGTCAGGTTCGGCTACCCCAGCAAGAAACGTCTACGCAGCACGCTGGACGCCCTCGACCATGATCTCAAAGCCGGCGCTTTCCACTATCGCTACACCGATGCACAGGGAGAGGAAGGTTGCTTCCTGGCCTGCACATTCTGGTTGATCGAAGCCTGGGCCATTCTGGGTGACCAGGATCGCGCGGTGGTCGCCTATTCAGACGCTTTGAAAGGGCTAGCACACGGGGTAGGCATCTACTCGGAGATGGTCGATCCGCAGACGGGGCAGTATCTGGGCAACCTTCCGCAGGGCTTGACTCACCTGGCGGCCCTAAGAGCTGCGATGGCCATCGGTGGCTACCATCCCGAAAGGTGATAACGCACGCGGCTGGCGACATGATCAACTGGATGCCGCCTCACATATCCCCAGCAGCACAGCGAGCCCGAACCAGAGGCCTGGACGCTGCGAATCAACGAGGGCGCCAGCATTCAGATTTTCAACAAAACGCGGAAAGTCTTCCGGCAATCGCCTTGTTTTTCAGAAAACGCCCAACGGCTAGCCTGTCACCACTTCTCACCTGCAAGGACACCTCCGAATGAAAGCCATCGTCTACGACACCCCAGGCCTTCCGATTGAAGATCCGCAGTCGCTGTTCGAGCACGAACTGCCCAAGCCGACACCGGGCGCCAGGGATCTGCTGGTCGAAGTCAAGGCCATCGCGGTGAACCCGGTCGACACCAAGGTCAGAGCCAGCCGTGGCGGCGACCGCCCTCAAGTGTTGGGTTGGGATGCAGTCGGTATCGTTCGCGAAGTCGGTGCCGCGGTATCGTTGTTCCAGCCTGGCGACGAAGTGTTCTATGCCGGCGCCATCGACCGCCCCGGTACCTACAGCGAATTCCACCTGGTCGACGAGCGCATCGTCGGGCACAAGCCGCGTACGCTGGACAACGCCAGCGCCGCCGCCTTGCCGCTGACCTCCATCACCGCCTGGGAGCTGCTATTCGACCGCCTGGGTGTCCAGGAAAATGGCGGTGCCGGTCAGAGCCTGCTGATCATCGGCGCCAGCGGCGGTGTCGGCTCGATCCTGCTGCAGCTCGCCCGCAAGCTCACCCAGTTGCAGGTGATCGGCAGCGCTTCGCGACCTGAAACCCGGGCATGGGTCACTGAGCTCGGCGCGCATCACGTCATCGATCATTCGGCAGCCATTGCCCCGCAACTGCAGCAACTCGGGCTGCACGCGGTAGATTACGTGATAAGCCTGACCCACACCGACAGTTATCTCACGCAGATCGTCGAAGTACTGCGCCCGCAGGGCAAGCTCGCACTGATCGACGACCCAGCGCAGCTGGACGTGGTGCCGTTCAAGCGCAAATCGCTGTCGGTGCACTGGGAGCTCATGTTCACCCGCTCGTTGTACCAGACCGAAGACATGATCAAGCAGCACCAACTGCTGGAGAAGATATCGTCACTGATCGACGACGGGGTTATCCGGACTACCGTTGGCGAACATTTCGGCAGCATCAGTGCCAGCAACCTCAAACGGGCCCACGCGCTGATCGAAAGCGGCAAGGCGAAAGGCAAGATTGTCCTGGAAGGCTTCTGATCATTCATCCACACGAGGACGCACGGACGTATCGAGAGAACGGCATGGCGTGACGGGGCCAGCAGCCCCGTCATCCTCCTCCGCCACCCGCCAGGACCTGCTCGAAACGCTCCGTCAGGAACGCTCTCAGCGCCTGGACAGCCGGCGTGAGCGCTGTTCGGTGAGCGCATACCAGTTGCAAGGGGGCGGGTTGACCGCAATCACCAGGGAACAGCTCGATCAGGCGCCCTGCGCGCAGGTCCGCCAGAACGTCCAGCCTGGATTTGTAGACGATGCCAAACCCTGCCACGCCCCAGCGCCTTACGATGTCGGCGTCGTCGCTGACGCGATCACCGGTCACGGGTATGGTCCTGAGTCCATCGTGCGTATCGAAGCTCCATCGCTCGTAGGTCTGTTCGCCCATTACATAGCGCAGGCAGTTGTGCCTGGCCAGATCTTCAAGAGTGGCTGGCGCGCCATGTCGAGCGATATAGTCGGGTGAAGCGCACACCGTTCGGCGATTGTTCGCAGCCAGCATCAGCGAGACAAGGCTGGAATCTGCAAGCTGCCCGTACCTGATACTCGCATCCAGTTGCTGGCCGACAAGGTCAGCCACCTGATCGCTGACCCGCAGTTGCAGCAGCAGCCTGGGATGCAATTGCTGGAACTCGTCAAGCCAGGGCAGGAGCACATTTCTGCCGATATCCGACGGCATGGACAGGCGCAGGACGCCGGCGATTTCATCGCGCCCTTCGGTCAGGGCGACCTCTCCGTTACCCAGTGCCTCCAGGGCCTGGCGAGCATGGGCCAGGTATCGCTCGCCATCGTCCGATAGGCGCAAACGCCGCGTGGAGCGCACGAACAGCCTGGCGCCCAGGCTGCCTTCCAGGCGCTGGACGGCCCCGCTGGCCAGTGCCGGCGAGATATCCAGCAACCTCGCCGCGGCCGAGAAACTCCCTGCAGACGCTGTGGTGACGAAGACCTGAAGATCATCAACCCGAACTATTTTCTTCACAGTGGACAATTCTTGACCTGGGCGTGAGGGCCCAAGGGTAGCGACATTGCAGAATTCCGCCCAGCCTTCACTTGCAAGAACGCCCAGCCGGGCGACTTTGTACAAGACCCTTGGTGGCGAATGACAGGCCGCAGCAGCCGAGCCTTGAACGTGCCGAGCAATAGCTGACGCTCCCGCTCTTTCCAGACACTTTGCCCTAGCCAACCCCAGCCGATCAGCCAGCACCAGCCCGGCCTGGCTGACTTGCGCCGGGCTGCCCAGTTGGCGCTTGGCGCCCGGTCGTCCGCCACTAGACTGTTGCCCAGCGCCAGCACAGCAATCACCACGGGTTGAACTAAGCTTTTCAAACAACAGCGCAGATCGAAGAACCATTGCACACGGTCGTGACGGCCCAATGCTGGTGGTAAGGGAATGGCCATTCTTCGGAATCCGATACCTTCATCACCATCAGCCGGGTACGCTCCGTGATAACCAACCAGCCCCCGCTTGCCCTCCTGTTGCTCATACTGCTGTCTGGCGGCTGCACGACACCCGAAGTCGCTCTCGAACCGAGCCAGGCCCTGCCGGCGGACGATTCGGCGTTCGGCCGTTCGATCCAGGCCCAGGTTGCGCCCCATCAAGGTCAATCGGGCTTTCGCTTGTTTCCCGATAGTGCCGAGGCTTTCGCCGCCCGCGCCGAACTGATCCGCAACGCGCAAAGCAGCATCGATTTGCAGTACTACATCGTCCACGACGGTTTCACTACACGGATACTGATGCGCGAATTGCTCGCCGCCGCCGATCGCGGCGTCCGTGTGAGAATCTTGCTCGATGACACCGCCAGTGATGACCTGGGGCGCATAATCGCAACCATGGCGGCGCATCAGCACATACAGATCCGTGTGTTCAATCCGCTGCATTTGGGCCGCAGTACCGTGGTGACACGTACACTGGGCCGGTTGTTCAACCTGTCGCAGCAGCACCGGCGTATGCACAATAAACTGTGGCTGGTGGACAACAGCGTGGCCATCGTCGGAGGACGCAATCTGGGCGACGAGTACTTCGATGCCGAGCCCAACAGGAACTTCACCGACATCGACATGCTCAGTGTCGGCCCAGTCGCGCAACAGTTGGGACAGTGCTTTGACCAGTACTGGAACAGTGTCCTGAGCAAGCCCATCGAGCAGTTCACTACGATCAAACCGACGGCCACGGACCTGACCAAACTTAAGGCCCAGCTTGACGAATCGCTCGAGGAAACCCACAAACAGAACCCTGCGCTGTATAGCAAACTGATGAGCTATATCACGCAGCCACGCCTGAACAACTGGCGACGGGGGTTGATTTGGGCCTGGAACAAAGCGATGTGGGATGCACCGAGCAAAGTCCTGTCCAGTGGCGAACCCGCCCCGTACTTATTATTGGCCACCCAGCTGGAACCCGAGCTTAACGGGGTCAACAAGGAGCTGATCCTGGTCTCGGCCTACATGGTGCCCGGCCAACCGGGGGTGCTGTACTTGACCCGCCGTGCCGACGCTGGGGTGTCGATCAGCTTGCTCACCAACTCACTGGAAGCCAACGACGTGCCCGCCACCCAGGGTGCTTACGCGCCTTATCGCAAAACCTTGCTGGAGCACGGTGTGCAGTTGTTCGAATTACGCCGCCAATCGGGTGACCATGACCAGGGAAGGCCGCGCCTCTGGCATAAGGGTTCCGCCAGTAGTTCCGACTCCAGCCTGCACACCAAGGCGATGGTTTTCGACCAGCAGAAAGCGTTTATCGGTTCGTTCAATTTCGACTCACGCTCATTGCTGTGGAACACCGAGGTGGGGGTACTGGTCGATGATCCAGCACTGGCCGGGCAGGTGCGCGGACTGGCCCTCGAAGGCATGGCACCTGCTCTGAGTTATCAAGTCCGGCTGGAAAATGGCCATCTGGTCTGGGTCACCGAAGACAATGGCCAACGCCATACGTTGTCCAAGGAACCGGGGGGCTGGTGGCGACGTTTCAACTCATGGCTCAGCAGCACGATTGGGTTGGAAAAAATGTTGTAGGATGGTTGTGCCCCAAGTCGCTGTTGGCGCTGGGGCATTTAGCTTTCAATGTAAGATGAACATGCAGAAACGGATGAAAGCCCCGCGCATCTTATCAGTGCATTGCTGGTGATAGTGGCTATCGTCCTGATCGCCATCATCCTTGGCTGCCAGGTATCAGTGACACCTCGGAGACAATCAAGAGATCGCGCTCGTCAATTTTCCAATACACCGACCGAGTGTTTGCGCCAGTATCTGCCAAGGAGACGTCGCAAGGACGGCAAGCCTGCGAAACTCGACCCGCTCCAGCGCTACACCCTTGCGCCCCGCAGTTTAGTTAAAAACAATTGACCGAAGCGTTTTCTCCCCGAGCGCCTGGAACTCACTGAGTTTTTCGGCTGTCATGTTAAAGGTCGCAATGACCAGATTTTCATTCGTCATCAGGTATAACTGCATATTCAGAATATTTGCATCAAAACCCTTCGATGTGAACTGTATTATCCATCCCTTACGGCCGTCGACGGTAACCGATGAGGCTTGAGGTTCCAGATTCCTCATCATATTCATTACCGCATCCTTTACTTCATCGATTTGAACCAGTTCAGACTTTTTAAGCTTTGATATACCAAACGATACAGTACCATCTTCGTTGCCGTAAACGACCTGCGGCCTTCGTTCTGATGGGTATTTGAGCGCAACCCAATCTTCAGGCAAAATATTCAACTGCTCCGGAAGCTGAACGGTCAATTGCAGTGAGCGAATAGACTCTGTTTTCATGACCGCGCTCGATGCCAAGATATCGCTCGAGATAGCCCATGCAAACATCACCATTAGCAATTTCGTGCAATTTTTAAAATTTACACCTATCGAAGAAAGGGTCAAATATTTAAACATGGGTCACTCCTGTGAATATCACAACTGATTGAACGGTGCGCCATTACAGCACAGATTGAGCGGCCTGCGTTGACTTCTTCGCGCCGATCGATAAGCTCCTTCCAAACTTCAGGCATCGACGGCGTGCTGCAACCCTCTTCCCTGTGGCAACTCATAAGATTTCTTCACCGTACGCATTACCAAGGTAGAGGTATACGTACGAATGGGAATATCCCGGTACGTATCGAGAAACCGGTAGATAGAGTTGGTGTACTCGGTGGCATCTCGAAACTCGGCCACCATGACGAAATCGAACTCGCCGGTCATCAGGTAACAGTCCTGAATCTCCGGGTGGCTGGCCAGGATGTGCAGCATCTTGCGGTCGATGTCGTTGCTAACGCGGTCCAGATTGACCAGAAAAAGGCAGTCACTTGAATGCCCAGCTCGTCCAGTATCGCGATCTTGGCCTTGATGATGCCCTCGCTCTCCAGGCGCCTGATCCGCCGATAGCAACTGGTGGAGGACAGTCCGACGCTGTCACTGATCAGCTCCAGATTCTGGCAGCAATTTTGGTTCGCGGCGAAACACCAGCACCCGGGCCACGCTGCGCTGGCACACGGCGCCGTCCTGATTGCAGGTTTCGCTTTCCAGCACCGCCATGCCCCGCTCAGGCCGGGACTTGGAGCTGATCAGTTCCTTTACCGTCGTCGTGACGCGTAAGCTGTCGCCCGGACGCACGGCCCGCGGCCAGCTGATCTCGCTGCCGGCACCGATCAGCCCGCCAGCCAGCGGAACGCTTGCCACCAGCAAGCGCATGGTCACCGCCGCCGTGTGCCACCCGCTGGCGGCAAGGCCATTGAAGAAACTCGCCTGCGCTGCCTCGGCATCGGTATGGAACGGTTGCGGGTCGAACTCGGAGGCGAACTGCAAAATGCCCTCGGTGGTCATTTCATAGGACTCGCTGGCGAAGGATGCACCTACCGCAAGGTCTTCGAAATACAGCTTGTTCTGCTCGACAGCAGCCATGTGCACGCTCCTGGTTCGGTGTTGAAGGGCCTTTGGCGCCCTGTTGTTCATGCAGAAACTACCCGCCTGGCATCCCTGCGCACTGCTTGCGGCGGCACGCCGAAGCCGCGCAGGAAGACCTCGCGCATGTGACGGCGGTCCCTGAAGCCGGTCTCCCTGGCAACCACGTCAAGGCTGTGCCGGCTCTGCTCGATCAGCAACCGCGCCGCCTCCAGGCGCAGGCTTTCCACGGCCTTGGCCGGTGATTGCCCGGTTTCGGCGGTGAATACCCGGGTGAACTGACGCGGGCTCAGATGCACGACCCCAGCCAGCTCCTCGACGCTCAACGAACGGTGCAGATGCTTGCGCGCATAATCCAGCGCGGCCTGGATACGGTCCGACCGGGGCGACAGCGCAAGCAGCTCGGAATGCTGCGATTGCCCGCCTGAACGGCGTTGGTGCATGACCAGCTTGTGCGCTACCGACCTGGCCACGTCAGCGCCAAGGTCCTTTTCCACCATGCCCAGCGCCATGTCCAGGGCCGCTGTCATGCCGGCAGAGGTCCAGACCGGCCCATCGACGATGAAGATGCGGTCTTCCTCTACCTCGACCTGCGGGTACATTTCGCGCAGCTTTTTCGCATAGGCCCAGTGCGTCGTCGCTCGACGCCCCTGCAGCACACCCGCATGGGCCAGGACGAAGCTGCCGGTACACAGGCCGGCAGTGCGCCGGGCGCCTTCGACAAAGCCACGCACGCTGGCCAGCACAGCCTCATCAGGTGCCGTCAAGGGCGTCAAGGTGCCAGTGACCATCCAGGTGTCGGCCAGGCCCGGAGCGCCCAAAGGTAGCGTGTCGATATGCATGCCCAGGGAAGAGCGCACGGTGCCGCCCTGGATGGAAAAGTTCTGAATCCTGTAGACCGCTTCGCCGGTGACGATATTGGCAAACTCGAACACGGCCTGGGTCGCCAGGGACATGATCTGGAAGCCTTCGGTCATCAGATAGCCGACCCGGTGCATCGCTGAACTCCTGCTGCAATGTCTCGAAAGCGTACCATATACGTCGTTTGAGACAAGCCTGGCCCTTGTCATCATGGCTCCACCGCAACCCACCACTGGAGCATGACCATGACGCAGCAATTCAAAGGCACCGCGCTGATCACCGGCGCTTCCACCGGAATCGGCGCGATCTACGCAGAACGCCTGGCCCGCCGGGGCTACGACCTGATACTGGTGGCGCGCAACCGGGAGCGCCTGAACGACCTGGCCAGCCGGCTTACCACGGCAACCCGACGGAATGTAGAAGTGTTTCCGGCAGACCTGGCCAATGCCCAGGACCTGGCCAAGGTGGAACGCAAGCTGCGCGAGGACGCCAGTATCAGCCTGCTGCTGAACAACGCCGGCATCGGCACTCATACCAGCCTGCTGGAAAGTGATGTCGAGCGCATGGCCGAAATGATCACCCTCAACGTCACCGCCCTGACCCGCCTGACCTATGCAGCAGTCCCGGGCTTTGTCGCTCGCCAGCACGGCGCGGTGATCAACATCTCGTCGGTGGTGAGCCTCGCCCCCGAGCGGCTCAATGGCGTGTATGGCGGCAGCAAGGCCTATGTCACCGCTTTCAGCCATTCCCTGCACAGGGAACTTGCCGACCAAGGCATCCAGATCCAGGCGGTACTGCCCGGCGCCACCGCGACCGACTTCTGGCAGATCGGCGGCTTGCCGGTCGAGAACCTCGACCCCGCCATCGTGATGTCGGCCGAGGACCTGGTGGACGGTGCCCTGCAGGATTTCGACGCCGGCAAGCTGATCTCCATTCCCTCGCTGCATGACCTCGAGGCGTTCGAGCGCTACGAAGCCAGCCGCCAGGCCCTGTTCAGCCAGTTGTCCAGCAACCGCCTGGCCCCGCGTTACGCCGCCAATTGATCGCCAAGACAGGAAACCACCCATGAAACTCAGCGCCAACACCATCTTCATCACTGGCGGCACCTCGGGCATTGGTCGCGCCCTGGCCGAAGCCTTCCATCAGCGTGGCAACCAGGTGATCGTGGCGGGCCGCCGCCAAGCACTGCTGGACGAGATCGCCAAGGCCAACCCCGGTATCGATACCGTGCGGCTCGATATCAACGACCCGCAGCAGATCAAGGAGGTCGCCCAGGAGGTCATCCGGCGCCACCCTTCGCTGAACGTGATCATCAATAACGCCGGTATCATGCCGTTCGACAACCCGGCATCGGGTGACTACGACGACGCCCAGGCGGTGAGCCTGTTGCAGACCAATCTGCTCGGCCCGGTACGTGTCAGCGCCGCCTTCGTCGAACACCTGAAACGCCAGCCGGACGCCTACATCATCAACAACAGCTCGGTGCTGGCCTACTTGCCGCTGGCGGCCACCGCACTGTATTCGGCAACCAAGGCTGCGCTGCACTCCTATTCCCTGTCGCAGCGTTTCACCCTTCGTGACACCAGCGTGAAAGTGCTGGAAATTGCACCGCCATGGGTCGATACCGACCTGGTTCACAAAAGCGGTGATGAACGCGCCATGCCGCTCGATGCTTTCATTGAAGAAACCCTGGTCAAGCTCGAGACCGCGACAACCGAGGTGCTGGTGGACCGGGTCGTCGCGCTGCGCGCCAACCAGGGGATCAACGAGCACGCGCTGATCAACCAGTTCAACCAGGCGCTGGTCGACAACCCGATTCCCGTTGCCTGAGCAGGCCCCGTTGGCCAAACGCCCTCTTTGCCGCCAGGTCATCACCAGGCCGAGCGGAATGACGCGCCATAGGCGCTCGGCGGCAACCGGCTGGCACCATCCGCTCTCAAGCGGGAGCGGAAGGTCCCGGTCTGCGGTTGGCTCCGGTAAAGCCCACGCTTCTGCAGCTCCGGTACGACCAACTCGACAAAATCTTCCAGCGTGCCGGGGCTGGTCAACGGGTTGAGCATGTAGCCACTGGTACCCGAAATGCGCGCATGTTCCTCGATGCGATCGGCCACCTGCTGCGGCGTGCCCACCAGAATCAGGTCGGTGCCCCGCGTGACGTTGGCAAAGCGCTTCCTGACGTCCCCTGCGGTCAACGGCCTGCCGCTGCCATCCGGGCGCATCATGTAGGAAGTCAGGCCTTCGGTGTGGTTCGACAGTGCATCACTGTCGGCATAGCGGCTCAGGTCGAAGCCAGTGTCGCCGGCATAACTGACCAGCTGGGCCTCCAGGTGGTAGTTGCTTTGCAACTGATCGTACTTGCGCTGCGCCTCGATCTCGGTTTTGCCGGTGACGATCCGCAGCACCGTCAACGACTGCACATCGCCCCGGCTGCGGCCACGTGCCTCGGCCATGGCCCAGATTTGTTCCAGGCCCTGGCGAATTTCGTGGGGGTCGGACTTGGCGATGAATATCAGCTCGGCATGTTTGGCGGCGAACTCGCGGCCCCTGCCCGACCAGCCGGCCTGGATCAACAGGGGCGTGCGCTGTGGTGACGGCGCACAGAGGTGTGGCCCGGCCACCCGATAATGCGCGCCAACATGCTCGACAGGCTTGACCCGGTCACCCTGGGCATACACCTGGCGTGCCTTGTCGGCGACCACCGCATCATCCGCCCAGCTGCCTTCCCACAGCTTGTACACCACATCCATGAATTCTTCGGCCCGCTCGTAGCGGTCGCCATGGCGGATCATCTGTTCCAGGCCAAAATTACGCGCCGCGCTGGAAAGATACGACGTGACGATGTTCCAGCCGATCCTGCCATGGGTCATGTGGTCCAGCGTGCTGAACCGCCGGGCGTGGCTGAACGGATGCTCGTAGGTCGTGGTAACGGTGGCGCCGAAGGCCAAGTGTCGAGTGATCGCAGCCAGCCCTGGAATGATCATCAACGGATCGTTGGCAGGCGCCTCGACGGCCCATTTCAGCGCCGCCTGCGCATTGCCCCCGAACACATCGTAGAAACCCAGAACGTCGGCGAAGAACAACATGTCGAGGTTGGCCTGGTCGGCAATACGGGCCTGGTTGGACCAGAACTCGAAGGTATTGGCCGCCAGGCGTTCGTCAGCCGGGTGGGTCCAGAGACTCGGAGCACCACCGCACCCAACACTGGCCTGTTCGTAGAGCGCAAACAATAGGGGTTTCGGTTCGGACATCGACGGTTACTCAGTAGACAATAGGTTTATAAATAGTAAATAGAAATATAAAACCTAACTGAACTACCAATTTGGAATATACATGTGCCGCCGAGCTATACCGTACCCCCACCCTTGTGCAACCACTGGAACACAACCATGCCGCCTAGCATTGATGCCACGAACAGCCAGGCTTGCCAGTACCCTGCCGGCAGCAGCACCAACGCTGGCCCCGGGCACATGCCGGCAAGGCCCCAACCTATGCCGAACACCAGGCTGCCGCCGACAAGGCGACGATCCACGTCACGTCGGTCAGGCAGCTGCATCGGCCCACCCAGCAATGCCGTCGAATGCCCGCGCGCCCAGCGCATCGGCAACCATGCAGCAGCAATAGCGCCGATCATCACCAGCGCCAGCGAAGGGTCCCACTGCCCGGCGATGTCGAGGAAAGCAAGGACCTTGGCCGGGTTGGCCATCCCGGCCAGCAGCAACCCTGCGCCGAACAGCAGCCCGGCGATAAACCCACTGAGAGCACGCATGTCAGGCCCCTTGTACGAGGTGTCGGACGACATACACCGTGGCAAAACCGCTGGCCATGAAGCACAGCGTTGCCACGGCTGACCGGGGAGACAGCCGCGACAGGCCACAGACACCATGGCCGCTGGTACAACCACTGCCGTAGCGCGTGCCAAGCCCGACCAGCAGCCCGGCAACCACCAGTGTCCCGGCTGCTGCAGTGAATCGGGGGACAGGCACGCTGGCAAACACCCCCCACAGCAGCGGTGCCGCCAGCAACCCCAGAATAAAGGCCAGTTTCTCCCGGCGCCCTTGCCCGGCTGGCTGCAACAACGAACCGAGCAAACCGCTGATCCCGGCGATACGGCCGTTCAGCACCGCGAACAGCCCTGCGCCGAGCCCGATCAACACACCACCGGCCAGCGCGGACCATGGCGTGAACGCCAGCGAATCAATTGCCATCGTATTTCTCCTGCAACAGGAATGGGGGCCAGGTTCAGGCGCGACTGTCGACGCAGGCGCTGATCTCGGTCACGATCTGCAGCGTTGCCTGCTCAATCGGCCCTTCATTACGGCACAGTACCCAGCCATGCTCCACAACCGCACGCTCGAACGCCTCGGTACAAGCCACCTGCTCGTCCAGGCTATGCATCACCGTACTGCCCAACCCGCGCGTTCGTGCCGCCGCCCTTGCCCAGGAGGTAACAGCGGCGGTGACAACCCCGACGTGCAAATCCGGCACTTGCACTTTTCGGGCGATGTTCAGTCGCAGGATCTCGTCGAACGGCACTGTGCGGCGGAATGCGGCATCCGACGGGTACCAGCGGTCAATCAGGATGATGCTGCCGGGTGGTTGCGCCGGCAACACCTGCCGGGAAATCCAGGCACGGCTTTCGGCGAGACGCTCGCACACGCGCAACTCCAGATCCCGGCAGGGGTGCCTGGCCAGATGATTGACCAGGGCCATGGTTTCCCTGCGGCAGGGGTCGCTGTTCTTTTCGCTGAGCCGAATAACTTTATGGTTGGCGGCCCTCAAGGCTTTGGTAACGGCCTCAAGAAGCGTGGTCTTGCCGGTGCCCTTGGGCCCATCGATGGAAACAAGAAACGGGCGGGTCATTGCTCGATACCAGTTGGTCTGCGGCGCAGGATGAGACCATTGATCGTGGCCTGGCTTCAAGGCTTGCGTGACAGCAAGCAGGGCGCGGCTCGAAAACGCCATCAGCCAGGCCGAAGCTCAGGCGGGCTGCTCGCCGGCCAGCGGCCAATCGGCGCTGACCACACGGTTGCGCCCTGTTGCCTTGGCTTTGTACAAGCGCTCGTCAGCGCATTTGAGGATAGCGGCGGAGGTCTGTTCTGCACAGCTGCGACAGGCAACCCCGATGGAAATCGTCATGGTTCCGACCTTGTCCAGCGGGCTGGTCGCGATCGTCGTGCGGATGCGTTCGGCAATCTCGGTCGCCATTTGCAGGCCAGTATCCGGCAACAGCAGGCAGAACTCTTCTCCCCCGGCGCGGCAAGCCAGGTCGCCTGCGCGGGAACAGGACTGGATGATGCCCGCGATATGCTGCAGGGCGACATCTCCCACATCGTGCCCCCAGGTATCGTTCACCCGCTTGAAGTGGTCGATATCCAGCGCCAGCGCGCAGTACGGCTGCGCCTGCGCGTCGAGGATAGCCAGCGCAGCATTCATGCCCCGGCGGTTGACCAGGCCGGTCAGCGGGTCACTTTCTGCAGCATGGTTCAGGCTACTGATCTTCTGGTCCAGCGACTGGATTCCCGACACCAGTGCGCTGCGAATCGCCGCGGCCTCGGCATACCACGCGTTCATTGCATGCAATTCCCGGCTGGCGGCCAGCTCGGGTACATGTTGCGCGCTGTTGGCCAACTGGCGCAGCGGACGCGTAACCCAGGTGGACACCACCAGCATCAGTGCCAGCCCGAGCAGGCTCACCGGAAGCAACTTGAACAACATGTCATGCATCAGGTTACGCAACGGATGCAACGCGTTGTCTCGCGGTTGCTGGGTGACCACTGCCCAGTGCGCGCCCTTGACCTCGGCATACCCGGCCAACATCGGGATACCCCGGTAGTCTGTCGCCTCCAGCTCTCCCTCTTCCCCGCCGCGCAAGGCGGCATGAGCCGTGGCGCTGGTGCTCAGTACCGCCCCCAGCCTGGTTGCATCCGGGTGGTAGAGGATCTGCAGGTTTTCATCGACGACGAAGGCAAATGCATCAGCCAGTTGATGCCCACCCAGCAGGTTGCTCATGACCCCGCCCTCACGCAGGTTGACCACCCCGCCAATCAAGCCGAGCACGTTGCCTGCGCCGTCGCGTACCGGGTTGGAGATGAGCACACTGAAATGGCCCGCTGGGGAAATGAACGCCTGGCTGACCAACGGGCGCCCCGCGCTTGCCGCTCGCCTGACGGCGTTGGCGAGTTTCACGGCTTTGTCGAAGTCCAGCTGCGGGTAACCGTCAAGGATGTTCCCCGAAACATCGGCCGTGAGCACGATCTGCAGCTCGGAATCCTGCACCTGCAGGCGTTTCACTTCGGCCTGTACCAGGGCACGGTCGGTAAAACCCGAGCCGATCAGCTGGCTGCTGTATTGCAGGCGCTCGTGCACCGAGTGGATGAACTGATCGATGCCCGACGCCACCTTGTAGGCGTAGGCCTTATGGGACTCCAGCGCCGAACGGATCAGCGCGTCCCGCAACACCCCATGGGCCACAACCAGGCACGTGGCCAAGGTGACCAGGACACTGGCTGACAACAGCACCAGCATCAGGCCGCGAATGCCAATGAACCGCGCGCTCTTTCGCTCCATGAAACCGGCTCCCCCTGCCCCCTTCAGAGCGTAGAAGACTCCGGTATCGGCGCAAGGGCAGAAGCACAACCTCGTGTAGGAGCGGCCCATCGCGACACAAGGCCGCTCCTGCAACAAGGGCCTGCATTGGCGCAGGCCGGTCAGGCGTTACACCGCCAGCGCGCGCTCACGCAGCTCGCTGTTGAGGATGCGGTCGTTCTCGCTGTAATCGACCGGGCAGTCGATCACGTGCACGCCCGGGGTCTTGATGCAGTGCTCGAGCAGCGGCAGCAGACCGTCGGCGCTTTCCACGCGGTGGCCGTTGGCACCGTAGGCTTCGGCATATTTGACGAAGTCCGGGTTGCCGTAGTCCAGGCCGAAATCGGTGAAGCCCATGTTGGCCTGCTTCCAGCGGATCATGCCGTAGCCGTCGTCACGCAGGATCACCACGGTGATGTGCATGCCCAGGCGTACTGCCGTTTCCAGCTCCTGGCTGTTCATCATGAAGCCGCCGTCGCCGCATACCGAAATCACCGGGCGGTCCGGGTGCACCAGGTGCGCCGCCATCGCCGATGGCAGGCCGGCGCCCATGGTCGCCAGGGCGTTGTCCAGCAGCACGGTGTTGGGCTTGTGCGCCTTGTAGTTGCGGGCGAACCAGATCTTGTAGATACCGTTGTCCAGGGCCACGATGCCTTCGGACGGCAGCACGCGACGGATGTCGGCGACCAGGCGCTGCGGGTAGACCGGGAAGCGGCTATCGTCGGCGCCTTCGGCGATCTGGGCTTCGTTGGCTTCACGGATGGCCATCAGGCGGGTGAAGTCCCAGTGCGAGGTGTCGCTCAGCGCTTCGCCGATCTGCCAGACGGCGTTGGCGATGTCACCGATCACTTCCACCTGCGGGAAGTACACGGCATCCACTTCAGCGGAGCGGAAGTTGATGTGGATGACCTCGGTGCCGCCACGGACCATGAAGAACGGCGGCTTCTCGATCACGTCGTGGCCGATGTTGACGATCAGGTCGGCTGCTTCGATCGCGCGGTGGACGAAGTCACCGGACGACAGCGCAGCGTTGCCGAGGAAGCGCGGGTGGCGCTCGTCGACCACACCTTTACCCATCTGCGTGGTGATGAACGGGATGCCGGTGTTGTCGATCAGCTGCTTGAGGACCTTAGCGGTCATCTTGCGGTTGGCGCCAGCACCGATCACCAGGATCGGGCTACGCGCGTTCTGCAGCTTCTGCACGGCAGCCTCGATGGCCACGTGCTCGGCCAGCGGGCGGCGGTGCAGGCTTGGCGGGATCGGCAGTGCGTCGGTCTGCTCGGCGGCGATGTCTTCCGGCAGTTCCAGGTGGACCGCACCCGGCTTTTCTTCTTCAGCCAGGCGGAAGGCTTCGCGCATGCGCGCCGGGATGTTGTCGGCCGAGGCGAACTGGTGGGTGTACTTGGTGATGGGGTCCATCATGCCGCACACGTCGATGATCTGGAAACGGCCCTGCTTGGACTTCTTGATCGGCTTCTGGCCGGTGATCATCATCATCGGCATGCCGCCCAGGTAGGCGTAGGCGCTGGCGGTAACCAGGTTGGTCGCGCCGGGGCCGAGGGTGGACAGGCTGACGCCGGTCTTGCCGGTCAGGCGACCGTAGGTGGCAGCCATGAAACCTGCGGACTGCTCGTGACGGGTAAGTACCAGTTTGATCTTCGACTTGCGCAGGGATTCCAGCAAGTCGAGGTTTTCCTCACCTGGAATGCCGAATACATACTCGACACCTTCGTTTTCCAGGCATTGCACAACGACATCGGCGGCCTTGGCCATTTAGGGTACTACCTCAAAATCTTCGTGGGATTGCAGATTTATCAAGCTGCGTGACTGAGATGTTGCAGGATGTCTCAGTGGCGCGCATCGTAGGCCCTCCGGTTAATAATAATAAATATATTGTTATGATGCCTGACATCACAGTTCGTTATGAATGCAACTCCTCTGATTGGTAGTCCCCCACAATGAATCTCAAGGCATTGCGTTGCTGCGTCGAAATCGTGCGCCAGGGCAGCTTCACCAAGGCCGCGCAGCACCTGCACATCGCCCAGCCGGCGCTGAGCATGGCCGTTACCCGCCTGGAAGAGGAACTGGGCGTGACCCTGTTCAACCGCACTACCCGCAAAGTCATCCTCACCGCCGAGGGCGAGCGGTTCCTGCCACGGATTGCCTCGGCCCTGCGCGAAATGGACGTGGCCCGGCAGGAGCTGCGCGACATGGCCGACCTCAAGCGCGGCGAAGTACGCCTGGGTATCCCGCCGATGTTCGGCCTGCACTATGTACCCGGTTTGATGAACGCCTTCCGCCGGTTGTACCCGGGCATTGCCATGACCGTGTTCGAAGGCAGCGCCGAGGACATTGGCCAGCGCCTCGAACAGCGGGAAATCGACCTCGCGCTGCTGGAGTCCAGGCGCGTGCCGCCCGACAAGGAATCGATCCTGCTGGGCAGCGACGAGATGCTGGCGTGCATGCACCCCGATCACCCTTATGCCGGCAAGGCCTTCCTCACTGCCGAAGACCTGCGCAATACCGACATGGTGGTGTTCGACCGCACCTTCGTGCAGCGTCACCTGCTCGACGCGTTCTTCGCCGAACACGGCATCACCTACCAGGTGGCACTGCAGAGCAACTTCGTCTCGCTGGTGGTGCAGGCGGCACTGGACAACATGGGTGTGGCCACCCTGCTGCGCTCGGTGCAGCAGCGCACGCCAGGCATCGTCGGCGTGCCGTTCCGGCCAGCGCAGCTGATGAGCTTCCGCTTGTGCTGGCGCTCGGGGGAATACCTGTCGCTGGCCAGCAAGCGGTTCATCGACTTTGCCGCGCAAACCCATTACCTCGAGCGCTGAGGCCGGCCCGGCCCGGCCATTGCGCGGCACAAGCCAGTGGCAAGCCGCGCATTTCATCGACGTTGCCGCCCTGAATTGACTATGATCCCCGACTTGAACGTTTCAGCATGTTTCAACAAGGATTCAGATGTCAGTTCAGGAATTAGCGCCTCTCCCACATAAAAGTACCGTCGCGAAAATGGAAGCCTCCATGGCGCTGGGCAGCTTTGCCATCGGCACCGGCGAGTTCGCCATCATGGGCCTGATGCCGGACATCGCCAGCAACCTGCAGCTGAGCGAGCCCCAGGTAGGCCACGCTATCAGCGCCTATGCATTGGGGGTGGTGGTCGGCGCCCCGACGCTGGCCATTCTCGGCGCCCGGCTACTGCGCAAGCACATGCTGCTGTTATTGATGGCGCTGTACGCCCTCGGCAACCTGGCGACCGCCTTCGCTCCCTCGTTCGGCGGCCTGGTCGCTTTCCGCTTCATCAGTGGCCTGCCCCATGGCGCCTACTTCGGTATCGCCGCAGTGGTGGCCTCGAGCATGGTGGCAAACAACCAGCGGGCCGGGGCGGTGGCGCGGGTGATGCTGGGCCTGACGTTGGCCATGCTGCTCGGCAACCCGGTCGCCACGTTGCTGGGCCAGTATTTCGGTTGGCGTTCGGCATTCGTGCTGGTGGGTGGTATCGCCCTGTGCACCTTGGCACTGGTCTGGCGCTTCGTGCCCCAGCGCCACGATGAAGTGCGCAGCGACCCGCGCAAGGAATTGCAAGCGTTTGCCCTGCCGCAGGTGTGGATGGCCCTGGCGATCGCCGCAATCGGCTTTGCCGGTATGTTCTGCGTATTCAGCTACCTGGCGCCGACCATGTTGCAGGTGACCCAGGTGTCGGCGCAGTGGATTCCGTTCGGCCTGGCTGCGTTCGGCGTGGGTGGCATCGTCGGCAACCTGGCTGGCGGCAAGCTGTTCGACCGCCTGCAGTTCCGCGCCGTGGGGCTGGTGCTGATGTGGTCGATGGCCGTGCTGCTGTTCTTCACCTTCGCTGCCCAGGCACTGTGGAGCCTGCTACTGGGCATTGGCCTGGTCGGGACCATGATTGCCCTGGCGGCACCGCTGCAGATCCGCCTGATGGACATCGCTCATGAAGCGCCGAGCCTGGCGGCAGCGTCGAACCATGCGGCGTTCAACCTGGCCAATGCGCTTGGGCCATGGTTGGGTGGCATGGCGATCAGCGCCGGCCTGGGCTGGACCAGCACCGGATACATCGGCGCAGCGACTGCGTTGGTCGGCCTGCTGATCTACCTGGCGGCGCGGCGGATGAAGGGCGGGCATTGAGTTCAGCGGGCTGGCCAGCGTCGCCGAAACCTTTACAATGCCGGCCCGTCTCTGAAATATGCTCTTCCCATGAAATCATTGCTTTACGCCATTACCTTACTGTTTTCCTTCAACCTCCCTGCCCTGGCCAGTCCGCCAGCGACCTTCACCGAAGCCAAGGTAGTGGCCAAGCAGAAGGTGTACATGGACCAGGCCAGCAGTGCCATGGGCGACCTGTACTGCGGCTGCAAGTGGACCTGGGTCGGCAAGTCCGGCGGGCGTATCGATACCGCCTCGTGCGGCTACCAGACGCGCAAGCAGCAAAACCGCGCCGAGCGCACCGAGTGGGAGCACATCGTGCCCGCCTACACCTTCGGCAACCAGCGCCAGTGCTGGAAAAACGGCGGCCGCGAGCACTGTGTGGACGACGACCCGGTGTTCCGCGCCATGGAAGCCGACCTGTTCAACCTGTACCCGGCGGTGGGCGAGGTCAACGGTGACCGCAGCAACTTCAACTACGCCATGGTCAATGGCAATGCCGGGCAATACGGGCAGTGCAGCACCAAGGTCGACTTCGTGCAGCGTGCTGCCGAACCGCGGGACGAAGTGAAGGGCCTGGTGGCGCGCACCACGTTCTACATGTACGACCGCTACAAGCTGAACATGTCGCGCCAGCAGCAACAGGTGCTGATGGCCTGGGACAGGCAGTACCCGGTATCGGCCTGGGAAAAAGAGCGTGACCGCCGTATTGCAGCGATCATGGGGCACGCCAACCCGTTCGTGACCGGGGAGCGCAAATGGACAGCCGACTACAAGCCGGTGGGTAGCGGCGTGGTGCAAGCGGTAACGGCCAAGCCCGCCAAGGCCGAAGCCAAGCCGAGCCTGGCCAGCGGCGGGTCGCTGGGGCCAGTGCTTGGCAACCGCAACAGCCACGTTTATCACCTGGCCAACGGCTGCCCGGGGTACGCCCAGGTTACGGCGAAGAACCAGGTCACGTTCGCTACCGAGGGTGAAGCACAGGCGGCGGGTTATCGCAAGGCGGGCAATTGCCGGTAAGCACCTGCGCTGCTCGCTGCAACCAGGGGCTGCTCCAGCTCCCACAGGTACAACGTCGGTTGTAGGAGCGGATTTATCCGCGAAGCAGTCAACGCAGCGGATGGCACCGGCTGTGCCGGTGATCGTGGCTGAAGCCGCGATCACCGGTGAATGCGTCAGGCGGAAGGTTGCAGCCCCCAGTGCATCAGCACCAGCACCAGCAGCACCAGAAACACGCTCTCCCCGACCATCAGCGCAATGGGTTTGAAGCCAACCGAGGCCAGCGCCTTGAGCTGGGTTTTCATGCCCAGGGCACTGATTGCCACCACCAGGCAGCCGCGCGACAGGTCATTGATGCCGCCCTGCACCGCCACCGGCACCCACCCTGTGCTGTTGACGCAGGCTAGAAGCAGGAAGCCGACCGCGAACCAGGGCAGCAAGGGTGGCCGCTGGCCACCGGCGTCCAGGCCCTGGCGGCGGGTGATCATCGCCGCGCAGACAATGACCGGCAGCAGCATGGCCACCCGCATCAGCTTGACCACCGTGGCAATGTCACCGCTCTCGGTGGACAGGCTGTAGCCTGCCCCCACCACCTGCGCCACGTCGTGGATGGTTGCACCGAGGAAGACCCCAGCCTGCGCTGGCGACAGGTGCAGCCACTGGGCGATCATCGGGTAGAGGATCATCGCCAGGGTCGACAGCGCCGACACGCCGATCACGGTGAACAACGTTGCGTGCTCCTTGCGCGGGTGCTGCGGCAAGGCGGCGGCCAGCGCCAGCGCCGCCGAGGCGCCACAAATGGCCGTTGCACCGCCGGTGAGCATGCCGAACAGCCGGGAAAAGCCCAGCGCCTTGGCCACCAGTACCGAGGCCAGGATAGTCACCGCCACCAGGCTGATGACCAGGGCCACGGGCTTCCAGCCCAGGCTGGCGATCTGCTCCAGGGTAATGCGCATGCCGAGCAGCGCCACGCCCAGACGCAGTACCGCACGTGCGCTGAATTCGATGCCGGCCTTGCAGGGGCCGTCGACTGCCAGAAAGTTCAGTGCCATCCCCAGCAGCAGGGCAAACAGCATGACCGGCGCGGCATAGTGTTCGCTGAGGAAACCGGCAGCAGCGCCGACGATCAGGCTGACCACAAACCCCGGGGCAAGCGTGCGGATACGCTGCTGGGTAGCACTCAGTGCCAGAGTATTCATCACCCGGCGTCCTCGTTGTCAAATACGATGTAGACCTGCCCGCCCTGCTGCTCGACCGGGTAGCAGGTGACCTTCAGTGCCCTGGAATTGATCAGGTAGCCGCTGGCCAGATCAAACCGCAGGCCGTGCGCGCAGCACTGGATGACACGGCCTTCCAGCCGCCCACCGCACAACGACGCGCCCTGGTGTGGGCAGCTGTCATCGATGGCATACAGCACGTCGGCAACGTTGAACAACGCCACGCTGCGCCCTTCGCAGGCCAGCAGCACGCGACCGTTACGTTGCGGAATTTGCCTGGGGGCCAATGCGATTCGCCGGCTCATGCCCGTTCAACCTCTTGCAGGGCTGCGCTCATGGCGGCAAACAGCACCTCGGCAGGCTGCGCGCCAGCAATGAGCGGCCCCTGATTGAAGCGGAAACGCGGCACGGCACTGCCTGCGCGCCCTGCCCCATCGAGGAACGGGCTGCCATCGTCACGCAGGCAGTCGGCTACCTGCACGGCGTCCAGCCCGCAACGCTGGGCGATGCCGAGCAGCACACGGCTGTCTCCCAGGTCGCGGCCCTGGTGGAAATAGGCAATGAACAGCTGCACCAGCAAGGCTTCCAGCTGCGTTGCATCCAGCAACCCGGCGGCCCGTTGCAGCAGGCGGTGGGCATTGCCGGTATTGGGCATGTGGCGGATACGTGAGAAGTCGATGTCCTCGCCGACCACACAGGCGGCGGCACGCACCTGCGCCTGGCGCTCGCGCACCGCCTCCTCGCTGCCCAGGCGCTGCAGGTAGAAGGTATGGAACGGCAGGCCGCTGGCCGGCAAGCCAGGCAACAATTGCACCCCTCGCCATTGCAGGTGCACTTGCACCTGCGGCCGTTCGCGACGCAACAGCAACAGGGCGGCCTGCAGGTGCCGCTGGCCAATCAGGCACCATGGGCAGACAAAATCGAAGAACACTTCGACGGACAACAGTTGTTTCACGGTTTCGACTCCCGGGGGGCGCCGACCGCGGTGTGTGCCGGCGTATGCAGACGCTCCATGTCACGTTGGTAATGCCGTTTGGCAAGGAAAAATACCAGCGCCGCGCCGATGCTCATCAGCGGCACCAGCTGGAAGGCGGCCTGCAAGCCGATCAGGTCGGAAACGCGCCCGGTGACCAGCGGCCCGGTGGCCAGGCCCAGCAGGTTGTTGGCCAGGGTCAGGGTGGCGAACGCAGTGCCGTGCACCGCGGCATGGGTGAGGTTGGCGACCATGGCACTGGACGGGCCGTTGGTGCCGGCGGCAATCATCATGCCCAATCCGATCAGCACCAGTTGTGCAGGGCCAGCGGGTAGCGCAAAGGCAAGGGACAACAGCGCGCAACTGCCCAGGCAGTAGGCAATGGCCAGGCTGATCTTGCGATCGGGGCGCTGCCGCCCAAGGCGGTCGCAGAGCATCGCGCAGAGGATCATGCCGATGCCGCTGCACAACACGATGACTGCGGCAATCGCCCCCGCGCGGTCGGGGCCCATGGCGTAATAGCGGTTCAGGTAGCTGGGCATCCACACGATCACGGTGCCCCCGACAAACAGCTGCAGGCCGCTGCCGACATAGGCGGCGATTACCGAACGGCTGTTGTACAGGCTGCGCAGCGGTCGGCCGGCGTTGCCCGGCAACTGCTGCGCGCACTTCGGCGCAATGCGCGCCTCCTTGACGATCAGCGGGTACAGCATCGCCAGCAGCAGGCCGAACAAGGCCATGCCGGCGAAAGCCCAGCGCCAGCCCAGGTGCTGGGCCAACACACCACCCAGGGCCATGCCCAGGACCGAACCGAACATGCCGCCGGCCATGAACGCGCCGGCCAGGGTCGAGCGCATGTCACGGGGGAACACGGCGACCACCACGGCGATGCCGACGCTGCCATAGGCGGCCTCGCCCACCCCGACCAGAAAGCGCGCGATGAACATTTGCGGGTAGCTCTGTGCCAAGCCGCAGCCGAGGGTGGCCAGGCTCCACAGCACCGCCATCAGCACCAGGCTGCGTACCCGGCCGAAGCGGTCGGCCAGCAGCGACAGCGGGAAGGTCAGCAGACCGACCATCAGCGCGACGATGCCACTGAGCAGGCCGAGCTGGCTGTCGCTCAGCGCCCATTCGCCCTTGAGCAGCGGGAATACGGCATTGAGCACCTGGCGCGACATGTAGTCGGAGATCAGCAGGCCGAAGGTCAGGGCGAACACCACCCAGGCATAGCGCCGGGGGACGCTGGCGGCGGTGTCAGTGTCGGGATGTTCGGCACTGGCGAGGTAGGTGGCCATGTTGCCTCCTTGGGTGTGGGGCGTGAGGTTGTTCTTGTTGTTATGGGTTACAGCCAACATTCATGTGCTTTTGCGGGCCTCTTCGCGGGCTCGCCCGCTCCCACAGGGACAGCGGCGACCTTTGGGCCAGTGCCGCACCTGTGGGAGCGGGCATGCCGGCGAAGAGGCCGGGCCCTGCCGTACCTGCATCAGCCGCGCTGCGGCACACCCTTGACCCCCGCCTGGCGGTTGGGCGCCATGCCGTTGGCCTTGAGGGTTTGCTCGATGCTGTCGTACTGCTGGCCGATGCGGTAGATGGCGCGGGCTTCCTTGCCCGTGGCAATCTCCCGGCCGAGTTCATGGGCCACGCGCACGGTCTGCTGGATCTGCTGCACCGAGGTGAAGCGCTTGCCCTGCTGGTCAATGATGGTGTCTTCATTGCCGCAGCGTGGGTGCAGGCCCATGGCCAGGGCCATGGTGTTGAACGGCAGCACGTTCTTCAGCAGCGATTCGGCGGTGAGGGTGCAACCGTCTGGCGCACGGTGGATGAAGTTGAAGAAGTTGAACGGGTTGGGGCCATCGAAACCGCCGCCAATGCCGATCCAGGTCAGGTTCAGCGGGCCCATGTAGTCACCGCGGCGGACGATGCGCTCGAGGGTCTCCAGGGCGTGCATGCCGGTCAGCTGGAAATGCGGCTGGATATTGCTGGCCTGCAGGCGACGCAGGTGTTCGCGGACCCAGGCCGGGCCAGCCGGCACGGTCATCTCGCTGTAGGCGGCATGGATCGCCGGGCTGGCCAACGAGGTGCCGTGCAGGTATTCAGGGTACAGCAGCTCCATGATGTTCATCTGCGTGGTGTTGATGGCCACGGTCACCTGGTCGGGGCGGGGCGTCAGCTCGGCAAGCATGTGCCGGGTGTCGTCCGACAGCCACTTGGCCGCCTCGCCCTCGCTTTCCGGGGCGAAGGAAATCGACCCGCCGACCTGGATGATCATGTCCGGCACCGCTTCGCGCACCCCGGCAATCAGCTCGTTGAACTTGGACAGGCGCTTGGAGCCTTTGCCGTCCAGCTCACGCACGTGCAGGTGCAACACGGTGGCGCCTGCTTCATAGCAGTCGACGGCCTTCTGCACCTGCTCGTCCATGGTCAGCGGGATATCTTCGGGGAAGTCTTCGGGCATCCACTCCGGGCCATAGGGGGCCACGGTGATCACCACCTTTTCCATGTTTTCCGGGTGCAACGAATCGTCGAAGAATTGCATGCTGTAGTCCTCGCTATTGTTATTGTGCGGTTGCCGCCGACCGTGGCGGCCGACCTAGAACGTAGGGCTGCCCTTGATCCCGGCGCGCTCCATCTTGCGATGGCACGGTGGGTAGTCCATGACGGCGTAGTGCTGGGTGCTGCGGTTGTCCCAGATCGCCACGCTGTTGGGCTTCCAGCGCCAGCGCACCTGGTACTCGGGCAGGTAGGCCTGGCTGATCAGGTAGCGCAGCAGGTCGCCAGCGCCGGGGTTGGCGTCCTGGCCGAAGCGCACCCGCTGCGGGGTGTGGTAATTGCTGAAGTGAGTAGTGAAAGCGTTGACGAACAACACCTTCTCGCCGGTTTCCGGGTGGGTGCGCACCACCGGGTGCTCGGCATCAGGGAACTGCGCCTTCAGCGCCAGGCGTTTTTCCAGCGGCATGGCGGCACCAAAGCTGGCCTCGATGCTGTGCCGGGCGCGCAAGCCTGCGATCCTGGCCTTGACATCGTCTGGCAGGTTTTCATAGGCCAGCACCATGTTCGCCCACATCGTGTCGCCACCCACTGGCGGGCATTCGATGCAACGCAGCACGCAGCCCATGGGCGGTGCCTCGCGCCAGGTGGCGTCGGTATGCCAGGCGTTTTCATAACGGTCATTGGGCTGGTCCGGGCGCTTGTAGATCTGCACCAGGCCCGGATGCTCCGGGTCGCTGCCGGCCACCGGGTGGTCTTCAAGGTCGCCGAAGCGGCGGGCAAAGGCGACGTGTTCGGCGCGGCTGAAGTGCTGGTCGCGCAGGAACAGGACACGGTGGCGGAGCAACTGCGCGCGCAGCTCGGCGAACAGCTCGTCGTCGTGAATCGCGTCGGCCAGGTTGACCCCGCTAACCTCGGCACCGATCGCGCAGGTCAGTTGTTCGATGTGCATGCTGTTGCCCTCTTCAGATGACGAAGATCGACGAGCCGGTGGTCTTGCGCGCTTCCAGGTCACGGTGGGCCTGGACAGCATCCTGCAACGCGTAATGCTGGTTGATTTCGATACGGATGCGCCCGCTACTGACGTGATCGAACAGCTCGCCGGCCAGGTCGGCCTTTTCTGCCGGGTCGGCGATGAAGTCGGCCAACGCCGGGCGAGTGAGCTGCAGCGAGCCCTTGATCGCCAGCAGCTGCGGATCGAACGGCGGGATCGTGCCCGAAGCGGTGCCGACGCAGACCATCAGGCCACGGCGCTTGAGTGAATCGAGCGAGCCCATGAAGGTGCTCTTGCCGACGCTGTCGAACACCACGTTGACCCCTACCCCGTCGGTCAGCTCACGCACGCGCGTGGCCACGTCCTCGACGCTGTAGTTGATGACATGGGTGCAGCCATGCGCGCGGGCCACTTCGGCCTTGGCCTCGGTGGACACGGTGCCGATCACGTTCAGCCCGAGCAAGCGCGCCCACTGCGCGACGATCAGGCCAACCCCGCCCGCGGCAGCGTGCAACAGCAGGCTGTCGCCAGGCTTGAAGTCATGCAGCCGCCGCAACAGGTAGGCGCTGGTCAGCCCACGCATGGTCATGGCAGCGGCCGTTTCGAAAGCGATGGTGTCCGGCAGCTTGATCAATGCGGCAGCGGGAATCAGGCGCTCGGTGCAATAGGCACCGAGGGTATTGAGAAAGCCGGTGTAGGTGACCCGGTCACCGACCGCGACCTGGCTCACGCCCTCACCCACTGCCTCTACCACGCCAGCAGCTTCCACGCCGATGCCGTTGGGCAGTGGAATCGGGTAGGTACCGTTGCGGAAATAGGTGTCGGCGTAGTTCAGGCCGACCGCCACCTGGCGCAAGCGCACCTGCCCCAGGCCGGGCTCACCGACTTCGACGTCCTCGTAGCGCAGTACCTCGGGGCCACCGGTCTGATGGAAACGTACGACTTTGGACATGCTTGTCTCTCCAATCATCGATCTGGACGCGAGGCGTCAGTTCTGGGTGATTGGACTGTATGCCCTTGGCGTGCGGGGTGCTTCGCATCGGACGACAGCGGGTTTTCATTTCATGACAGCTGGACGATCGAGCCGCGCTGCGCGCCCTGCCATTTATTCATGAGCTGCCTTGATGGTTGCCCAGGGCCAGACTAATACTTAAATCTCTGCCTGGGGAGGCACACGACATGCAACCAAGATTCGTCATCGTTCCGGCTGTGCCGATCGAAAAGGAGTCGTTCAGCCTGGGTGGCCGCGATTACCTCGCGACCGTTTGCACAGGCTTCGACATCTACGACAACCAGGCCAAGGAACGGCTCAAGCCCAGCTATCCCAGCAGGAGCGACGCGCAACTGCAGTGCGAGCAAATGAACAAGCGCTTTGATGTCGGATGATCGCGGCCGTCAGGCGCAATGCCCGGCTAACCGGCGTGGTCGGCTACAACGGCCGAGGCTATCGAACTCAGTCCAGGCATTCCTTGGCGGCCTGACGCAATCTGTCGCCTGACAGGAAACTGCCTTTGTAGAAGGTAGCGCGGCTGCCCTGACGATAGTCGACCACGTCCAGCACATCGTCGGTGGCCACGGCACTGGGTGCTGTCAGCCGATAACCGTGGGCGATGGACTTTTGCGTGGCCTGAGGCGCCAGCGCTTGCCACTTCGGCAGCACGCAGGCGGCATATTGTTGGGGCGTTTTGTGGGTCAGCTTGCTGGCAGTGGGTTTGCCAGGGGTCGCGCAGCCGACAAGGCCGGTGACCAGCACAGAGACGAGAAAGATACGAAAGGTAGGCATTTGCTATTGGCCGTGTTGAACACGCGGTATTCTAACGGGGGTCAAGCGCGGATACTAATCAACCAAAGTTGATGACGATACCTGGCCACTACACCAGGGCCGCTCCCGCAGGCCGATGGCACGTGCGGGGCGGCTGGCCCGGTTCAATCCAGGGCGCCGTGCAACACCTCGTAGATAATCCCTGTCGCGACGGCCACCAGGATCAGGTCCACACCTGCCTGCATCCACTCATAACCGTCGTAATGCGGCAGTTGCCCCAGCAACCGGCCATCGAGCTTCTTGGCGATACCCGGCGGCAATGGTTTGCCACGGGCCAGGTTCTTCTGGATACCCGGGGGCAGTGCCGGCCCAGCGTTCCAGTAACTGCGGTGGCCGGCCAGGATGTCGAGCACGTAGCCATGGTTGATCGAAGGGTGGCCATATCCGCCACCACCACCGCCACCATGGCCTTGACCTTGCTTGCCTTGGCCTTGACCTTGCTTGCCTTGGCCTTGGCCTTGACCTTGCTTGCCTTGGCCTTGGCCTTGGTCCTGACCTTGTCCGTGTTGCCCCTGGGCATGCTGGTTCTTGCCATGGCCCTGCCCCTTACCGTTATCTGGGTCGGCAAAGGAAAGGGAAGGCCCCACTGCCAAGGCGATCGAGGTAACCACTGCAACTACCGACCATCGACGCTTTGCCATATCTGTTTCCTTACGCTAGGGAGTCGTTCCAGTACTGTAGACCAATCACCGGTGCCGGCACAGCTGGACTCGAGCGCGAAGGCCAGGGCCTTGTACGCTGGTAGGCCCCGGCTGTATCGCCCTCGCCCGCACGTTTGCCGGGTCAGGCCGAACGGGCCTGACGGATAGGCAGTTCGACCCGGAATGTCGTACCGACACCCACCTCGCTGGCGACGTGGATCTCGCCACCATGGCGCTTGATGATGCCATACGAAAGGGACAAGCCCAGGCCGGTGCCCTGGCCGACGGGCTTCGTCGTGTAGAACGGGTCGAAGATCTTCTGCAGGCTCTCGGCAGGAATGCCACAGCCATTGTCCGCGACTTCGATCCACACCCACTCGTCATTGGCGCCGGTTCGCAGGGTAATCTTGCCGCGTTCGGCGCCTATCGCCTGGGTGGCATTGACCAGCAGGTTCATCATCACCTGATTGATCTGCGACGGCAGGCATTCGACCTGCGGCAATGGCTGGTAGTCCTTGACCAGGTCCGCCTTGTGCTTGAGTTCGCTGGCAACGATATTCAGGGTCGACTCGATGCCTTGCTGCAGGTCTGCCAGCTGCCAATCCTGGCTGGCGTCCACCCGGGAAAAGTCCTTGAGGTCCTTGACGATCCGCGCGACACGGCTGATGCCGTCCTTGGATTCGCGGATCAGTGCCGGGATGTCCTCCAGCAGGTAGTCCAGCTCGATTTCCGTGCGCAATTTCGCCAGTTCTGCGCCGAGGCTCTTCGGAATCAGGGTGTTTTCCGCATCGGCATAGGCCTTGAGCATGTTCTGCAAACGGCCGAAATAGTCATCCAGCGCGCCGAGGTTGGACGAGACGAAACCGATCGGGTTGTTCACTTCATGGGCCACGCCTGCCGCCAGCTGGCCGAGCGAGGCGAGCTTTTCCGACTGGACCAGCTGGTTCTCGAGCAGCCGGCGTTCATCCATTTCACGCTGCAGTGCGGCGCTGGCCTGGCCTAGGGCCTGGGTGCGCCGTTCAACCCGCTGCTCCAGTTCGTCGTTGGCGCTGACCAGCGCTCGGTTCACGCGGTTTATTTCGGCATAGCTGCGCATCAGCCACACCCCCATGTACAGCAACAGCAACACCAGCAGGGTGGAAAACACCAGCAGGTAGAAGTGGTAGCGCTGGGCCGCGAGCAAGGCGGCCTGCTCGTCGCGGTCCAGCATCTGGGCAATGGCGTCCAGACGCTCGGCGATCGGCACCGCCTCGATCGCTTCCAGCAGCTGATCGACCTTGGGTTGCTCGCGCAGGATCAGTTCTATGTGTTTGCTGATGGTATCGATGGGCACCTGAAAATCGACAGGCAAGCGCTCCTTGTTGACCGCAAGGTCGTTCAAGCCAACGAGAATATCGGCAGCTTTGTCATCGGTTGTGGTCTGGGCAAATTCCAGGCTGCTGAGCATCAGGTCGTAGGTGTCGCTGGTGATCCTGCGCAGGCGCTGCGTATCGGCATCGACCAACTGGCCGAGATGCACCTGGATGACATCGGCCGCAGCCGGGAGAAAAGCCAGCGAGTTGCGCAGAATGGCATTGTGCGTCTTGAACCGCGACACCAGCAGGACCTTGTCGTCAAAGGCCTGCTGGTAATCGCGAATGGCCGTCTGCCAAGCAGGCATGGCAGTTTTCTGATGATGCCCTTCCAGCTTGTGGAACTGCTGCCAGAGCCGCTTCATGTCCATCAACGGCAGCACCAGCGGATCATAAGTGTAGTTGGTGGTGGTGCGCGCCTTCAGCACGGCACTCTCCCACTGGGCGTCGTACTGCTTGATCTGGCGAATCAGATCACGCGCCTGGGCATAGGTACCGCTCTCATCCGACCTGGACATCCAGTACAGAAAGACCAGCACGGACGCCAGCGACATTGCGCCAGTAGCCAAAAGCAGCAGGCTGCGCCGGGCATTCAGCTTCATAGTGGTTTGCCCTGCCATTGGCCGGTAAGGGTCTGGAGAAACTTGATGATCAGTGCTTTATCACCGTCCCTCGGCGTGCGCCCCAGCTGATAGTGGAACATGGCGTCGACAGCGGCCTCCAGGGTGGGTGCCGAACCGTCATGGAAGTAAGGGGCGGTGACCGCTACGTTTCGCAGGCTGGGGACCTTGAACAGGTACAGGTCCTCCGGGTCACCGGTGATGTTGTAGCGCCCTTTGTCCGCCTGCGTCACACTGCCACGGTTGGCGAAGTAGTCATCGAAGACGCCGAACTTCTGTAGCATGTTGCCGCCGATGTTCACGCCCTGGTGGCAAGCGATGCATCCGTATTCCTGGAAGCGCTGGTAGCCATGCTTCTCCTCCAGGCTGAGGCTGCTGGTGTCTCCCTGCAGGTATCGGTCAAAACGTGAGTCGGGTGTCAACAGGGTGCGCAGGTAGGCGACCAGCGCGTCTTCGATGCCGTGGGCGGTCACTGGCTGGTGATAGGCTTCGGCAAACCCGCTGCGATAGCCCGGGTCGTTGGCAATGCGTTGGACGACCGCTCCCCAGTCATTGTCCTTTCCGGTCGCACTGCCGCTAACCAGGTGTACCAGCCCATCAAACGATTGCGCTCGCCCATCCCAGAACTGCAGGAAGTTCAGGCTCGCATTGAAAACGCTGGGGGTGTTGACCGCCAACGGTTTGCCATCGGCACCTGGCGAGCGCGCCTGGCCGTCGGCGCCACCTCGATCCAGACGATGGCAATCGGCACAGGATTGGCTGTTGTCAGGCGACATTCGCTGGTCGTTGAACAGTTTGCGCCCCAGCTCCACCCGCGCAGGGTCAAGCTTCGGTACCGCTGGCAGTGGCGTGAGCGGCCCACCGATGCTCTGGGCCAACGCCAATGCCGGCAACGGCACAAGCAGCGCGGCAACGATGCGAAGCTGCAGACTGATCGGCACAGCACAACCCTCCCTGGCGAGATGCACATTGCCTCCGAGCATAGTGAGGCCAACCGACAAAAGCTAACGGCACAGGCAAATGTCATCTAGGCTGTAGCCAGGGAGCAGTCAGGCTGAAACCGGCAAGGAGCGATTCATGGAGCAACCCGTTACCGATGGCACCACCGACCAGCCAGTCGTACTCCTGGTGGACGACGAACCCTCGATTCTCAACAGCCTTCGTCGTTTGCTACGCAGCCAGCCCTACGAAGTCCTGCTCGCCGAAAGCGGCGCCGATGCCCTGCAACTGCTCCAACAGCGCCCGATCAACCTGGTGATGAGCGACGCACGCATGCCAAACATGGACGGTGCCACGCTTTTGGCCCACGTGCATGAGCGGTTTCCCGAGACGTTGCGCATTCTGCTGACCGGTTACGCTGACACGGACACCATCGCCAAAGCCATCAACGACGGGCATATCTATCGTTACATCAGCAAACCCTGGAATGATGAAGAGCTGTTGGTCACCTTGCGCCAGGCGTTGGCCCACCAGCATTCGGAAAGCGAGCGAAAACGCCTGGAGCAACTCAGTCAAGTTCAGCTGCAGCAACTCAAGGCGCTCAACGAGAGCCTGGAACAGCGGGTAGCGGCGCGCACCGCCGAATTGCAACAGACTGCCGACATGCTTGACCTTGCCTACGAAGAGCTCAAGCGCAGTTACGTGACCAGCACCGAGTTCTTTTCGCAACTGGTCAACATGCGCCTGCCCAAGGCCAAGCAGACCAACCGGCAGGTCATCGACCTGATCCAGGTGTACTGCACCAGCCATAAGCTGGACGACGCGGCCTGCCGCAACCTGACCATGGCGGCTGCGCTGTACAACATCGGCAAGATGAGCTGGACCGACAGCATGCTCACCTGCCCCGCCGACCTCATTGCGCCCCAGGAACGCGAACTGTACCGCTCGTACCCGAAACAGAGCGAAGCGCTGGTCATGACCCTGGACCCGATGAAAGAGGCCGCGCAACTCATCCTGCACCACCAGGAACGCTGGGACGGCAGCGGTTTTCCGGGCCATCTCAAGGGCGACGCCATTCCATTGGGGGCCCGCTGGCTGAAAATGGCCGTGGACTTCATCGAGTTGCAGCGCGGGCTGGTCCTGGAGCGCCAGCTCAATAGCGATGAGGCGCTGCTGTACATTCGCAAATATGCCGGCAAGTTGTACGACCCAGAGCTGGTGGAAGAGTTCGTCAGCGTCTGCGCCGAGTACATGCGCGACATCACCTTGACCGACCCGGCCATCAAGGTGTTGGGCACGCACGAGTTGGCCGAAGGCATGATATTGGCGCGTAACCTTCATGCCGACAACGGCATGCTGCTGTTGAATGCCGGCAAGGTCCTGAGCGGCCTGCTGGTAAAGAAACTGATTGCCTTCGAAGAAATGGAAGGCGGCAAATACAGCGTGTTCGTCAGGATTCCCGAGGAGGCCGGCAGCGCTCAGCCAGCACCCGCAGTGGCAGGCTGACCCAAGGGTTCCAGCAGCACAACGCAAAGACGATTGGCCCGTCACAGCAGCGCCCTGCGCACCCCCTCGTCGATCACCTGCGCCTTGTAAGGGTTGTCACCGTTCTCATGAATGATGATGCCAAGCACCATCGCCCGCAGCGTGGCGGGGTGCCTGAGGTCGATCGGCTCGGTGCTGCGCACGCCCAGGTTGCGGGCCACCGCTTCGGCATAGGCGCGAGTGTCGTTCTCGCTAGTCGGCGCCCAGCGGCTGATGGCCTCGAGCACGGTATCGATGCCTTTTGCGCCCAGGCCGGGCATGCCGTCCTTGCCGCGATAGTTGATGAGCAGCTTGGCAAGGGCGCGGATGCCGTTTTCCGGCTGGTCGAAACGCGCGAAGCGCGGCCGCGCCACGCCCTCTTCCATGCCCAGCTGCCCTTGCCAGGGGTTGCGCGGGTTGAAGTCGATGTTGCCGGGGTTGTTGTTGCGTATGCCACGTGGCGTACTCATCAGGAGCCCTCCTGTACCGCTTGATCCGTACTGCCGTCACTGCTGTTGATGACGGCGCAACCCATGAGTTTTCTCCAGGCAGGAAAATCCCCGCCAAATGGCAGCTTGCCGCAATTTGCTCGTCATTCCGCCCGGCACCACCAGGACTGGGCGAACAGCACGCCGTCGATCTCCTCGACGCCATTGATGTTAATCCCGAGCTGGGCCATGCCGTTGACCTTGGCATCGTGCAGCCGCGGAATGATGTCGGGCCCGGGCGTCGGGTTGAACACCCAGGCCTGGGTGGAAACCCGCCCCAGCGGTTCGCTGTGGTGATCGCCAATGTGAACGTCGGCGCGTAATGCCGGCACCTTTCTCAATTGGTCGGACGGTATGGCGATGCCGCGCGCCCGGCGGCGTACGATGAGGAAATACATGCTGCACCAGATACTGTATATCGATACAGTATTTGAGCACCCGCAGACAGCACCGCACCAGTACCATTCGGCGGGCTATGCTTACTCGCCAAGGCAGGAGGGCGACGTATGTGTGGCAGGCTCAGCCAGTACCGCGGCATCCATGACTTCGTTACCACCCTGAGCTTGCCGGAGGCCTGGCAGAACAATGTCGGCGAGCAGCCCCTGGGTCGCTACAACATCGCGCCGACAACGCCGGTGGCCGTGCTGCGGGTGGATCACGCTGGCCTGCGCGCAGACCTGGTGAAATGGGGATGGCGGCCACACTGGGCGACTGACCGCGCAGCGCCGATCAATGCCCGTGTGGAAAAAGTGGCGCACGGCGCTTTCTTCCGGGCTATCTGGCCGTACCGGGCGATCACGCCAGTCGACGGCTGGTATGAATGGGTCGATGAAGGCGAGCCGCGGAAACAGCCCTATTACATCCGCCGCCGGGATGGGCGCCCTGCCCTGTGTGCATCGATTGGCCAATTTGCCGGCACCGCCTGCGACGGCTTCGTGATCATCACCGCCGATGCCCAAGGCGGCCTGGTGGATGTGCACGACCGCAGGCCTGTCGTGCTCTCGCCAGAACTGGCTCGCGCGTGGATCGTCGCCGCCATGCCGAGCGAGCAGGCGGAGCAACTGGTGCTCAACCTGGGTGAGCCCGCAGAGCACTTCGAATGGTACCGGGTGAGCCCGGCCGTGGGGAGTGTGCGCAACCAGGGCGCTGAACTGATCGTTCCGCTGTGCTGACGCATGCATTCCACTAGCGAGTGCCTTGCCAGTTCGCTGCGTTATTGCTAGCTTCGCTGCATGATCAACCATTGCCTGACCTCGACCACTACCACCACGACCGCTGCAGGCGGAGCGTGCGAGGTGTCGTGAGCGAATAGCAGACAAACTTCAAAGGCCCGCCAGTGATGGACGGGCCTTTTTTCTGCCCCTTGCATCGCTGGCCCCATGCAAGGAGATGCGGCCATGTTTGCCCTGTTGATACTCGACATCCAGGTTGGGCTTGTTCACGGCACCGACAAACCCTGGCGCTGTGAAGCGTTGCTGGAAACCTTGAATACTCTGATGGACCAGGCGCGCAGTGCAGGCGCACCGATCTTTCTCGCGCGCCACGTGGGGCCAGCCGGCTCGCCAATAGAGCCCGGCAGCCCTGCAACGCTGGTTGCACCAGAACTCAAGCTTCTGGGCGGCGAAGTGGTATTTGAGAAGCGCCGGCCCAATGCCTTCGAAAACACCAGCTTGGCTGCCCAGCTGCGCGCCTGCGGCGCTAGCGGCGTGGTAATCACAGGCCTGAAAACCCAATACTGCGTCGACAGCACCTGCAGGGTGGCCCGTGATCTCGGGTTTGCCGCTGTGCTCGTTGCAGAGGCCCATTCCTGCTCGGATACACCGCTGATGAAAGCCAAGGATATCGTCGCGTACCACAACGCAACGCTTGCTGGCCCGTTTTGTCAGGTGGTTCACGCGGCAGACTGGCGCTTCCCCCGGCCCTGACGCCATGACCTATGCTGTGCTTGTCCAACGGCGCTACAGAAACTGCCCCCCACGCCCAGACGCGGCAAACCGAGGAATGGAGACCCTAATATGCCAGCTTGTCCGTTGCCTGCTGACGAAGCGCTGCGCCAGCGCACACTCGACGACATGAACCTGGTCGACACGCCTGCCGAGCATTACCTCGATACCCTGGTGCGGCTCACCCAGGACCTGGCCCACGTCGACACGGTGCTTATCAGCCTCATCGATCAGGACCGCCAGTGGTTCAAGGCGCGTATAGGGCTCGAGGCCAGCGAGACGACGCGCAGTGTCTCCTTCTGCGGCTACGCCATTCTCGGCGAAGATACCTTGATGGTCCCGGATGCCAGGCACGATACGCGCTTCGTCGACAACCCGCTGGTACTCAACGCACCCTATATCCGCTTCTATGCCGGCCACCCCTTGCGCGCCGGAAACGGCAAAGCCATCGGTACGCTGTGCATGTTCGACCCTCGCCCGCGCGAGCTCAGCAAGGCCCAGCAAGCGAATTTCAAGGACCTGGCCACACTCGCGGAAGGCTACCTGCAACTGCGTGCCCTGGCCCAGGTCAACCGCGATCTACGCCTGGAAATGGACCGCGAGCAGCGCAAAGCCTTGCTCGACCCGCTGACTCAACTGTGGAACCGCGGCGCGCTGGCGGCTTTTGAAGGGCATCAGCGGCGATTGGCCGAGCAGAATGGCTTACAGCTGGGTGCTATTTATGCAGACCTGGATCATTTCAAATCCATCAATGACCGGTACGGCCATTCCGGCGGCGACAAAGTGCTCTGCGAATGTGCCCGGCGTCTGCGCGCGGCACTTCGCCCCGATGACCTGCTGGTACGTCATGGCGGTGAAGAATTTGTCGCCATATTGCAGGTCAAGGACGGTGAAGAGCTGCGGCGCATCGCCGAACGAATCCGTGAACTGGTCGGTAGCGCACCGATGCAGTTGGCCAACGGCCAATTGAACGTCAGCCTGAGCATAGGCTGCACCCTGTTCGCCAACGCCGAAACGATGGAGGATGCGCTAAACCGCGCCGACACAGGGCTCTACACGGCCAAACAGCAAGGGCGTGACCAGGTCGTCTACCGGGCGCCGCCGGCATGAGCGGAGCGTGGCTCCGGGGCTGGCAACAGGCTGCTGTGCTCCCTGTGCCTCTCGTCATAACGTAAAAGACGCCCGGAATTGGTCAACACCAGCAATGTGCTGAGGTTGTGCAACAACGCCGCGACCATTGCCCCTGCTGCCCCGAGGATGCCAAACGCTGCCGCGACGACAATGGCCACGGTCCAGCCCAGGCCAATCAGCACATTTACCTGCAGGGTGCGCCGGCAGCGGCGGCTGAGGCGGATGCAGGTGCCCAGGCGCCGCAGGTCACCGTTGATCAGCACGATATCCGCTGCGGCCAGCGCGATATCAGCGCCGCCCGCACCGATCGCCACACCCACCACACCGGCTTTCAGCGCCAGTGAATCATTGATGCCATCGCCAACCACCAGCGGCCGCAGGCCTATCTGCAGCTCATGGTTGACCTGGTGCATTTTGTCTTCCGGCAGTGCTTCGGCGACCACCCGCGTGATACCAAGCTGGGCGGCGATCGCTTCGGCTACACGCTTGCGGTCACCGGTCAACAGCAACTGGCGCTCAAGGCCCAGCTCTCGCAGCTGCTGCATCGCCTCGGCGGCTTCGGCGCGTACATTGTCGGCCAGGAGCAGCCAGGCCAGAAACCGGCCATTCAGGGCCAGGCCGGCAATCGGGCCATCGTGCTCAGGCAGCGTGGGCACTTCGATGCCCAACTGGCTGAACAGCTCCGGGCGGCCCAAGGCTGCTTCGCCCTCCTCTGCGCGGGCCACTACGCCAAAGCCCTGGCGCTCCTGAACATCCACCAGCGGCAGATACCGGTCGTGCGCCAGCAACGACGCCAGGGCCCGGCTGACCGGGTGGCTGCTGGCCGCACCGAGACTGGCGGCCAGCTCGATGACAGCGGCCTGCGACAACGGGCTCGAGAGGCCGACCACGCTGTGCAGGCGCAGGTCGCCGTAGGTCAGGGTGCCGGTCTTGTCGATTACCATCGAAGACAGGTCGGCGAGCTCCTCGAGAAACGCCGACCCGCGAATCAGGATGCCGTGCCGAGCGGCGACGGCAATGCCTGCCACTGCTGTCGCCGGCGCGGACAGCACCAATGCACACGGGCAAGCCGCCACCAGCACGGCCAGCATGGCCTGCGCATCACGGGTGATGAACCAGGTCGCGGCGGCGATCAGCAGCACCAGGACCATGTAGCGCCCAGCGTAGCGCTCGAGCAAGCGCGTGATCGGCGGCTTGGCCTGTTCGGCGCGCTGCATCAGCGCGATCACCTTGCCCAAGGTAGAGTCCTCGCCGACGCGGGTCACCTCCACGCGCAGCAGGCCATCGAGGTTGATCGAGCCGCCATGGATATCCATGCCAGGGCTGACTTCCTGCGGGACCGACTCACCGGTGATGGCCGCAGTATCGAGGCTGGCCTGCCCTGCGACGACCCGGCCATCGGCGGGCACACGGTCGCCGGCACGGACCTCGACCTGGTCGCCAGGCGCAAGGCTGGCGTTATCGACCTCGCGCACCTGGCCATCGGCACCGATCAGGCGTGCATGGCTGCGCGTCAACTGGCCAAGCGCGGCAATGGCTTCCTGCGCACCCAGCACGCTGCGCTCTTCGAGGATATGGCCGAAGATCATGATGATTGGCAGCAGTGCCGCAGTGGCCAGGTCACCGGTCGCCCACGCACCCAGCATGGCCAGGCCGATAAGCTGGTCGGTGATACCGTGCAGGCTGGGATGCAACAGGCTGTGCCAGGACGCGCGCAAGACCGGGATGGCGACCAGTAGCGAGGCAACGCCCAGGAGCATCTGGCTGACCCCTTCCTGGGTTGGCGCCAGCCAGCGCCAGACCAGCCCCAACCCCAGGAGCCCCAGGGCCAGCATTGCCAGGATCAGCTGGCGGCCGGCCGTGCGCCGTTCGGCCTGCGACAGCAAGCCCGAGGTGAGGTGGGTATGGGCGTGATGATGATGCCCGTGGCCATGGCAGTGGTGGGTACTCATCGCGAGCAGCTCCAGAAATGAACGTGAACCGGGGCGGGCCGGCAAGGATCGAGTGGGCAAGGCACTGTGCTCATGGCTTTGGCCCCTGCAGGATCATGTGCCCGGCATCATCCTTGTTGACGGTGGTAACCGCGCCTGCACGGGCAAGAATTGCCGGTACGCGCTCCTGGTAGAGGCGTTGCAACAGTTGCGGATCCTGCTGTTGCGTCAAACCGACGATCGTGGCCGTCTCGGCCTGGGCTCGCGCCAGGCGCTCACTGGCCTCGGCCTGGGCCACTTGTACGGTGCGGTCTGCTGCCTGGGTGGCCTGTTGCAGTTGCCGTGCGGCGTCGTTGCGGGCTTTTGCCACCGCCTGCTCGGCCTGCTGGCTGGCGGTGAGCACAGCGTTGAACGCACTGACCGCGGACCAAGGCAAGGAGGACTGGATGTCGACCCGCGCCACTTCGACCCCCAGGCTGGCCCCGGCCGAGCGCAGACGCGCCAGGCTGGCATTGATGCCCTGCTGGAGGTCGCCGCGAAGTTGTTCGCGGTGCTCGGCCACCTGGGCATCCGTCCCAACCAGTTCAGGGCGCGCCACCAGGATCGCATCCATGTCGCGCGAGGCGCAGATCAGCACCGCGTTACGCTCTACCAGGCGGTCCAGGGCGGCCTCGACATGCGGCCGCTGGCGCGCGAAAACATACGGGTCAGTCACGGTGTAGAACACCCGCACGTCCAGCTGCACGGCGCCGGCATCGCCGGTCAGGAGAAAGCCGGAGCCTGCCGTGGCGTCACTGGCCAGGGTGCCGTCCTTGTCGGACTTCTGCGCCAGCTCGGAGCGCAGCAGCACCTCGACGCGACGCTCGGTAACCCGCCCCGCCGAGGGCAACATCACCACCTGCTCGAACGGTTGTGGCCATGCCAGCAGCAAGCCGGCATTCTGGATGCGCGCTTCGGCGCCGAGGCGCAACACCACTGCGCGGCTTTCCGGGCCCACCTGGCGCACGTTGCCGAACAGCCAGCCCACTGCCGCCAGCAGGGTCACCGCGTAGAGCACCAGGAAGCCGATGCGCGCGGACTGCAACCACGGGCCGTCGGGTAACCGCGACGACAGCTGTTCAGCGATGGCCATGGTCAGCTCCAGCCGGCAACGCCGGCCCCTCCACCAGCGCACGGAACGGCGCCGCGTCGGTGCGCAACACCAGGCGCGTAGCAGGGTTGATCACCGAGCCCAGGGTATCCAGCGAGCGCAGCAAGGTGTACAGCTCTGGCGCACCTGCGTATGCCTTGCCATAGATGTCCGCCGCCTGTACTTGCGACTGGGCCTGGATCTGCGCGGCCTTCACGTTCGCGTCGGCTTGCAGGATCCTGGCGTCACGCTCGGCGGCCGACTGGATTTCCGCAGCCTTGCGCTTGCCTTCAGCAGTGCGCTCGGTGGCGATGGTTTCGCGCTCGGCACGCATACGGTCGACGGTGGCATCGAGGGTAACCTTGGGCAGGGTCAGGCGCTCGATCCCCACCTGCACCACACGTACCCCATAAGTGTTGAGCAGTTGCTGCTCGATCCGGTCCTGCAGGCGCTGCTCGAACGCATCGATACGCACCCGGCTGGCGTCGACATTGACCAGGTCTGCCAGTTCGAAGCCGCTGGCCGTGGTTTCCAGTGCCGAACCCACCAGGGTGCGAATCTGCCGCGCCGCCTCGTCCGGCTGGTTCTGCACCGCGCGCATGAACAGCTGGATGCGCTGTGGGTCGGGTGCTACCTGCCAGGCGATGTAGGCCTGGACAATGATGCGCAGGCCATCGCGGGTACCGACATCCTGCAGCCCGCTCGAGGTGGTGCGCAGGCGCAGGTCGACCGGTACCGCTGCCTCGAACGGCACCGGCCAGCGCCAGGCCAGGCCAGGCTCCATCAGCACGCGTGAGGGGTTGCCGAAGCGCGTGATGACGGTTGCTTCGCCTACCCGCACCTGGACAAAACACGCTGTCGCCGCCATCACCAGGACAAGCAGCAATGCCACGCCAAGGCGCAGCCAGGCCGGCCGGGCAACTGCGGGGGCATGATCATGGTCATGCTCATGACCGTGGCTATGGCTGTGATCATGGCTGTGGTCATGACCGTGGGCAGAATGGGAATTCACTGGTTACGCTCCTGGGTGCGTCCGGATGCAGGTACTGCCGGTGTAGGGTCGACAGGCACAGCGAAGCTGCGCAGGTCCAAGGTCGGTGCCTGGGTTGCCGCCAGGCGGTGGTCGATAATCAGGCTGCTTGCCCCGGCCATCCCCTGGGACAAACGCTCCAGGTACTGCTCCAGCAGAAAAGCCTGGCCAGCGTGCTGCCACGCGGTGCGTTCGGCGGCGAATCGCAGCGCGGCGGTGTTGGCCGCGGTTTCGGTTTCGTGCGCCTCGGCAGTGGCCTTGTCGGTCAGCGATGTTGCCGTGAAGCGCGCCTGGTTGAGCGTCTGCATGGCCTGCCCACGATCGCGGGCGATCAGCGCCTGGGCGGTGATCTGCGCAGCCTGCACGGCATGGTAGGCATGAGCCGCGCCCGCTGGCGGGTGAATCGCCTCCACTGAAGTGGCCAGCAGTTCCACGCCGCTGTCCATCCGGTCCAGGTCGGCCTGCACCGCCCGGCCTATGTCCCGGCCGAGCGCCGCACGCTCGGCGCCGAGCAAGCCATCCAGCGACCGGCCAGCGAAATCGTGGACCAGCACGCGGTTGGCAACGCTGCGCAACAGTTGTGCAACGTCGGTGCTGTGGTAGGTTGCCGCGAGGGCCGCCGCGTCACTCATGCCGATACGGTAGATGAAACGCACGTCCATGTTCACGATCTGCAAGCCCTGGCGGCCGCCCTCGGCGCCGGCAATCACCTGTGAGTTCTCGCTCAGGTGGGTGGCATCCCACAGCCGGTTGGCCGCTGCCGGCGCTGGCCCTTCGGCGGCGGCCAAGGTGTCCGCCGCCTTGGCCGCGCCGGAGGTGGCCAGCTCATGGATGATGCTGTTGTCTACCTCCAGTACCTTGCCAAAAGGCCAAGGCAGGCCGACATGCAGGCCCGGCTGATACACCTCCAGCGGCTTGCCAAAACGTTCATATACGCCGCGATTGTTCATCGGCACTTCGACGATGCCGGTCAACAACCAACCGACCACCGCCACCAGCGCCGCTACCGGCACGAACGCTTTGCGCATGAAGGCAAAGGCCCATACCTGGCGCAAGTCGATACCCAGGCGCTGATGCAATTCGTTCTGCAGCACGGTGATCGGGCGCGGTGGCCATTGCAGCATGTCGCCGACCAGGCTGCGCGCTACCAGCGCAGGCTCTTCGCCTGGGCGCCAGGGGCGAAACAGCGCCAGCCCTGCCCGCGACAACAGCTCGAGCGCTGCCAGCCCAGGCAGCACACTGATCAATACCGCCAGGCGCGCCGGCCACAGCCGTTCGCCGTCAATGAAGGCCAGGCAGGCAATGGTCACTACCTGCACGGCGATGACCAGCCGTATCATCGCCGCGAGAGCCCTGGCCTCGGGCCAGGTCGCTGCGCTTTCGGCCATCAGGTGGCGCTCGGCCACAACCAGGCAGAACGCGAACACGGCCAGGATGCCGATCGCCACCCAGCTCACCTGGCCGGCAACCAGCGGTACAGGCAAATCGAGGCGCCAGGCATTGTTGACCAACAGCAGCGCCAGCCCTGCCAGGCCAACAAGCCAAGGCGTCTCTGCGCCAAGCTTGTGCAATTGCCGCCGGCACGCTTCGCCAACCTGCGCACACCAGCGATCGAAACGGCTGAGCGATTGCGACTCGGCCGTTTCCACCGCAGCGCTGCGCCAGAACGCCAGCTGCGACGGAGTCTCGCCCAGCAGGGCCGCGCGCCAGTTGGCTACCCGCCAGGCAGATTGCGCAGCCGCAGCCAACAGCAACAGCGCAGCGGCATTGACGGCGAGCAGGACCAACCAATGGGAGTCCGGGCTGAATACCCCGACCAGGCCCTGTAGCATCATCAGCAGCGTGGCGATTGCCAGTGCCAGATAGGTCAACTGCACCAGTTTGCGCGCGTGCGCCGGCGCGCGCTGGAAACGGGGGAACCCATCGAGGGCAGTGGCCTCGGTGTCTAGATCGACGCTCATGAACACTCCTGAAAATACCGGCCACCGCGAGTCAGCTCCTCGGAAGACCGGTAACAATTTGCAACAGCTCCGTAACGTTATAACAAAGGATGTAAAAAATCTGTTTAACGTTGAGCGATGGCTACTGCTGCTGAACGAGCAGGATATTCGGTGGATTGGAGCAGACATGCCAAGCGAGCACGCCGGGCAACGGGTGCTCAACCTCGGCGCACCGGCCGAGACCTTTGAGTGTCACCGGGTGAGCACGGCCGTTGGCAATGTGCGAAGCGAGGGATCTAGTTGGTTGAGGGTCAATCAGCGCAACCGGAAGGCTGACCTCGGGTGGGCTTCCAGCGGCAAGTCATCTTTGGCAGTTCGACTCTGCTGACTATCAGAATTGTCTGATTAAGCGTATGGCGGGTCTCGGCGTAACTTGGCGCATCCATTTACCGAGCATGCACCATGCGAGACTCAAGGCAAATTTATGACCAAGCAAGCAAGCAAGCAAGCAAGCAAGCAAGCAAGCAAGCAAGCAAGCAAGCAAGCAAGCAAGCAAGCAAGCAAGCAAGCAAGCAAGCAAGCATTATAATGGTCGGAATATAGTTATATCAAGTATATTCTTCACTATTTCTGCGTGCGCTTCATTATCTCATGACACCTTAAACGAAACATCTCGCGAGACAGAGAGCACCCGCTTAAACGAGGCTTACCATCGTTTAACGACCGAGCACCCCGAATTCAACTGGAAATTCGTCGAGGGGCTCAGCAAATGATTAAACCAATCACATCACTGGCAGCTTGTATTTTTATCACTGCACCTTCGTTTTCGTTTGCAGCTTGCGAGTATTACGAAGGTCACTCACAAAAACAGATAAATATAAATATACCTTCTACGCTTTCCATCCCCAGAGACGCACCAGTCAACACCGTGATTTACGAATCCCCGGCCATAACCTTTAATGGAGCCGCATCGTACATATGCTCAACCACATTCACGGTTGGAATTAAAAACGCCGTGGGAACGGACTCAAGGTTAACATATTTTCCGATAGGCAATACGGGACTCTCTTGGCAGTGGATCTATCAAGGCAGTGCCTATGTAGGATTTGGCGGCCTAAAATATCAACAACCTGGCGGCTACGGGTTCAACAGCACAACAAACGCGCTGCGCATAATTAAAACCGGAAATATTTCACCAGGCGCAACCATACCGGCCGGAACCCTAGGATATATGCAAGTAGAATCAGCAAGCTTGAGACCTTTGGCAATGACAACCTACAGAAGCTCCTCCATCATTCTACAGTCGTGCGAAACCCCAAACATTTTCGTTGAGATGGGCGAGCACAACCTTAGCGTATTTTCAAGAAGTGGAAATGCCACACCACCCAAAGCCTTCAATATAAAATTAAATAACTGCCCGAGCGGAATCCAGAAAGTTAGCTATAGCTTATCTGCCACGTCAGGCTCCCCTGCAGTGGACGGCGCACTCGGCATCATCAAATTAAACACAAGCTCAACAGCAAAAGGCATAGCACTGCAATTGCTTGACGGTAATCAAACCCCCATACAACTCGACAAAACGTATGTCTTCAATGAATACTCAACAGACGGTGGAAATTTCTCCATCCCCCTGAGTGCCAAGTATATTCGTACCCTGCCGAATGGAGATGCTGGCCAATATGATGAGGGGATGAGCGCGGGTTCCGCCAACAGCGAAGTAACCTTCGTTATGAACTATTTGTGACTACTGTCTGGGCGCGGCGGCTTCAACGATGGCCACGGGTGCTACTTCACCGCCCCCCCTGACCCGCGTTCGCTTGGGCCACAGTGACAAGCTCACGCCCCAGTGATGCAGCAGTAGTGCGGAAAATCGATCTCAAGCCGCGTATTTCGCGGCCTATGCGTCGACGCTGCCTAATATGCACTGGCGAGTTTGGACGACTATCACCTAAAACCGAGAAGCTTTCGAGCGGTTTTAGACAGCCTGTGCGCCCCATCCTGGAGTTCTGCCAATCACGATCCGTCCTGGCTCGTAACCATTCCAGCTTTCAAACTCTCGTAACTGAACAGGCCAATGGGGTACGTCTCCTCGATCTCCAACAATCCCGTGGCCCTGGCAGCTCCGGACAGTTCCTGCATGTCGACCGAATCCTCGGCGCTCACCTCTCGTCGACGATGGGCCGCATAGGATTTCAGCATCAGGAAACGCAAACGCGCCAGTACCGCTCCACGGACTATGCTGGTTCAATTACGCAGGAGGGCGGCGCATGTGTGGAAGGTTTAACCAGTACCGAGACATGCACGACTCATCGTGTCACAGGTAGTCAGTTGCTAAACCGACTCAGCAAACAACCGCTCTAGGTAGAGGTCTTCATATCACCTGGGGACTGTGTAGCTATCAGAATTGTCTGATTAAACATCCAGCCATTCTGGGGGTAACTTGGTGCATTCATTTACCGGGTATGCACCATGCAAGATACAAGGCAAACTTATAAGCAACCAAGCAACCAAGCAACCAAGCAACCAAGCAACCAAGCAACCAAGCAACCAAGCAACCAAGCAACCAAGCAACCAAGCAACCAAGCAACCAAGCAACCATTATAGTGGCTGGAATGTAGTAATATCAAGTATATTCTTTACTATTTCTGCGTGCACTTCATTATCTCATGGCACCTTAAACGAAACATCTAGCGAGACAGAGAGCACCCGTTTAAACGAGGCTTACCATCGTTTAACGGCCGAGCACCCCGAATTCAACTGGAAATTCGTTGAGGGGCTCGGCAAATGATTAAACCTATTACATCGCTGGCAGTTTGTATTTTTTTCGCTGCACCTTCGCTCTCGTTTGCAGCGTGCGAGTTTTACGACGGCCATTCACAAAAACAGATAAATATAAGTATACCTTCCACGCTTTCCATCCCCAGAGACGCAGCGGTCAATACCGTGATTTACGAATCCCCGGCTAAAACTTTTAGTGGCGCCGCATCGTACAAATGCTCAACCACATTCACGACGGGGATTAAAAACAATGTGGGTGCGGACACCACGTCAGTTTATTTACCGATAGGGAGTACGGGGCTTTCGTGGCAATGGATTTATCAGGGCAGTGAATATTACGGATTTGGCGGCGGAAAAACTCAACAGCCTGGCGGATACGGATTCAATACCACTACAAACGCCCTACGCATAGTTAAAACGGGAAATATTTCACCAGGCGCAACCATACCGGCTGGAACCCTAGGGTATGTGCAAGTAGAATCGGCGAGCTTAAGACCTTTAGCCATGACAATAGACAACAGCTCTTCCATCATTCTTCAATCGTGCGAAACTCCAAACATTGCCGTTGAAATGGGCGAGCACAACCTTAGCGTATTTTCAAGAAGTGGAAATGCCACACCACCCAAAGCCTTCAATATAAAACTAAACAACTGCCCGAGCGGAATCAAAAAAGTGAGCTATAGCTTGTCTGCCACCTCAGGCGCCCCTGCAGTGGACGGCGCACTCGGCATTATCAAATTAAACACAAGCTCAACAGCAAAAGGCATAGCACTGCAATTGCTTGACGGCGATCAGGCCCCCATACAACTCGACAAAATCTATGTCTTCAATGAATACTCGACAGCCGGTGGAAACTTCTCCATACCCCTCAATGCCAAGTATATTCGTACCCTGCCGAATGGAGATGCTGGCCAATACGATGAGGGAATGAGCGCGGGTTCCGCCAACAGCGAAGTGACCTTCGTTATGAACTATTTGTGACTACTGTCTGGGCGTGGCGGTTTCCCGATAGCGGTGAACGTCAGTGCGCTTTACGTTTAGCCACTTCCCTGCCCCGTGGCGGTGAGCAGGTCAGTGTTTCATATCCCGGCCAGATCGTAACCTTGCCGCCGGCGGCGCTCATACGTTTTATGGGGATTGCCGCTGTGCTGGCTGCCGTTATCCAGCAGCACAGTCGGCAGAGCCAGCGCAAGGTCTTAGTTGCCATCCCGCGCAGCGCGGAGAACTTCGCCACCTGATCCAGGTTATCCCGTCGCTGGTCGTCGGTAAGCTCGGTGATGCGCAGGTTTCTCAGCTTCTGTCCGGTGCTGCAGAACACCTTGCGAACGTTTCGCCCTAACTCCTCCATGGCCACGCCGGTCTGCTCATGCAGTGGGACCCAGCGGTAGCCACGCCCTCGTACCGACTGCAGGCAAACCTGGTGATCGCACGGATGGCTATCACCGAAATCGGCTGCATTGGCCCATGCTTGCCGCAAATTCTTCGACCTGCATGTGGCGAATATGTGTTTGTCGAACGCTTACCAAGTACCCGCTAAGGGGTAGTGTTCAATACGGCACTCATGGGGATGGCCATCGCCTTTACACGTCCCATCCAGGTATCGGTAGTTGATGTGCATCAACTGGCCTTTTTTGGGCCACTGCCTGCGTGGGAGCGTGCTTTGGTAATCAGCAGTTTCCGGTACGAATGTGATAGTCGCCCCCTTTTCCGGGCATTCTGCCGTGATCGATGCCTGGCTTACCTTCACGACCTGGGCCTGTAGCTTTGGATAGGGACGCCTCAACACTTCAGTGATATGTAGCTCCATACGGCAAATTTGCCACGTCGATGCTTGTACTGGCTGGCAAATTACGAAGAAGGGAATGGCAAATACGGCGTAGCGAGTTGCACGGTAGTCCATTATTGGCCCTGCGTTGAATATTGATATCCGAGGCATTATCAGACGTGGACTCACCGAATCATAGGGCGATCCTGTCTCGCGTGCATTCAGCCAAGTCGATGCGCGCCCAAGCCATGCAAGGTGACTTCAGCGAACGCTTACAGTTGATACGCGCGCCCGGCGCGACCTTGAAGCTTTTCGGGAACCGCAACGTCATGACTCGACTCCTTGAGGAAGGCAATGGGCCTTCATCCCCCAAAGCTGCGGGGACCGCAATCCTGTCCACCCATCCACCCAGCTATAACTGCAAAGCCACCCCAGACGCAAAAAGCCCGGCGCGGGGCTGGGCTGGGCTGCCAGATCTTCCATCGATTCTCACAGATGGCGGCTATTTCGAAGCCGCATACCAATCCCGCGCATTAAACAGCATTCTTATGGCGTTATCACTGTCGACCGCATACTGTGGAATTGTTTCCCAAAGCAGCGAACTGCCTGAAAAGACCAGCAGCGGCTCATCCGTTCCTCGCTCAACGACAAGTTGAGCTTTAATCGATGTGAACTCAGGCGTGGCATTCAACGTATCGCGCATGGTTAGCCGCTGCATTGGCGGAAGCCGACTCCAGACCAAAAACTGTTTTATCGGTTCAAGCCCAGCTGGATATGTATCACGATATAAAGTATTTCCAAACGTCTTAAAATGGCTCCCCAAATCATCAGTAAAGTCCATCCACTGATCGCTATCAGCTATCCGTGCGGGAAGCATTACATTTCGAAAATTTGGATTAGCACTCCGCATGCCGGACTTTCCATCGAAGTAACTGTACTTGATATCCGTACGATACAACTCATGAAAGCGCAAGGTTGCATACTTGTCGAAAGTCGATACTGCCGAGCAGCCAGGCAGCGGAAGAGTGGGAATAGTGACCAATAAAGCTAACAAGACTTTACGCATGGGCATCCTTGCGATTTGGGTGAATGGGGAGCTTAGGCTCCAGGCACTTAACCTCTTGCCTGCCCTGGCATCCAGTGTGGGTGAAAGACCCAGGGCGCGGATGAGGCCCAGGAACGCCAACTGTCACATGGAGAGTCCGCCTCAGGAGCTCGACGGCGTCGATTTGACGTATGCCCGAATGCACTGCAACCAAACAGCTCTGGTGAATTCATCACTATCCCTCAGCATTTCTTCCGGAGTTTCGCGCCGAGGGTAGGCTAATACCTGCTGAGCGAAAATCTCTCGCATTTTGAGAGTTTCTTCGGATGGTTCACCGGATTTGTCCCACACGTACACCGGCGTCTGATTAAACTGCCTGGCGTGCATCACCGCGCTAGCATCAAGCGCCCGGGCGTCACAATGACGGGCTTAATTGCTCTCGAATTTGATCACTCCATCTACGTTTTTCCACGCCAGCGCCGAAGGGCTTCCCAGTACACAAGCTAGCGCCAACGACGCCGAAACGATCCTTGTAGACATGTCGATTCTCCCAAAAATCGGCGAGCCTATCATCACCCTATTTACCCATCCACCCTGGACAGAAACCCGTAACCGGCCATGCCGGCGCCGTAGTAGCGTTGTGCCTCCCAACGAACCGCCCCGGTCCCGGTGACAAAGGGTTGATTTCATTGGGCAAAACACCCCTCCATCCCCCCTCACTCCCATCATTGGTATCAAAATTGGTATCACCTGCGGACCACTACCGCATCTTCCTGCTGGCTTCGTCGGCACCTAGGCTCTGTACGAAAAGAGATGTCGCAAACACCGCATGGAACAAGCCAGTGAGACCATGGCGGCATAGCTTTTCGCGAGCTTGTCGAAGCGTGTCACGATGCGGCGGTTCTCTTTCAGCCAGCCAAACATGCGCTCGATGATGTTGCGCTGTCGATATTTGGGCCGATCAAACAGTCTGGGTAAGCCAGGCTTGGGTTTGCGCTTCATTGAGCGCATCGGGATGACGGGTTGCATGCGGTACTGGTCGCAGTAGCGGCGCAGCGCTTCGGCGTCGTAGCCTTTGTCGGCAAGCAGCCATTTGCAGCGCATGCGCGGACGACCTCGTTGGCTTGATGGAATGCTGACTTCGTCCAGCAGTGGCTGGGCGTAGCTGATGTCACTGGCTTGACCGCCAGAGAGAAGGAAGCGCAACGGTGTTCCGTTGGCGTCGCAGAGCATGTGGATCTTGGTTGTCAGGCCGCCGCGACTGCGGCCTAGAGCGTTATCGGCAGGCTCGTCAGGCCCCCTTTTTTCCCGGCGCCAGAAGAGGCTCGGGTTGCGCGTACAGCAGTTGAGTCGATCATCCAGGTTTGCAAATCGATCAAGCCTTGCTCATTCAATTTCAGGTGCAAGCGTTTGAGCATCTGATCGAACGTCCCCTGGTTTCGCCAGCCCCGGAACCGTTGATACACCGTTGACCACGGGCCAAATCGCTCCGGCATATCTCGCCACGCAGCACCCGAGCAGAGCACCCAGAGCACGCCATTGAGCATCAGCCAGGGTGCTACTGGTCTGGAACGCTCATCTGGTGTAATCGGCAGCGCTCTCCTGATCACCGGCATAGCCCGCTTCAGCGGGCTTTTTAATGCCTTCACGGTTTTTCACGCCCTGCCCTGCACAGTGAAAACTCATCCGTTTCCCTACGTTAGCCCGCATTGCAGTGTGGGCTTTTCTTTGTAAGCGTACGGCGAACTCACCTTGAGTAAGTCACGCCGATACCTGCCGGCACTGATGCTGCAGCAACTGCTTCGTCTCGATCCCTGCCGCCCAACCAAGTTTTTCAGTTGTAACTCCAGCGCATTGTAAGCTCGTGCTGCCCCGTAATTGAATTACGCGACTCAGCAACAGTTAAAAAACCCCCAGCCTGATAAAATGCTATTGCTCGCTCATTGGCACTATAGACATTCAGTTCAAGAGCCGTACGCAGTCGCTTGGCCTCGTGCAGTAGCTGTCGCCCCAACCCACGTCCTTGGGCCTGAGGGCTGACAAACAACGCTTCTATACGATTTTCATGCAACGATATAAAGCCAAGTACCCGACCTTCGTCTTCAATTACATAATTTTCGGCTTGTGGTAGGTAATGGTCGCGCATAGCACCTAATTGCTCCCGCCAGAACGCTTCAGGAATGAAATCATGTGCTTTGATCGAAGCATCCAGCCACAGATCGAGAATATGGTTGATGTCACAAGGTTGATAACGCCGGATCATACCGAATTCCTCTTTAATTTTGTGTTCGTGTCTGCGTTGCATATATTACGCAGTTAAAAGGGCGCCCACTCGTGCGGCAGCAACTTCTCTATCTCGCTGTCCGCGGTGTCGGTAGCCGCGTCAGCACATTTGAGATAGGCATACGGATCATGCCTATTCATACGCGCCGACTGGATCAGGCTCATGATCGCAGCCGCCCGTTTACCGGTGCGCAACGACCTGGTAAATAACCAGTTCGAGCGCCCGAGTGCCCACGGCCGTATTCGGTTCTCGACCTGGTTGTTGTCGATGGGTACAGCGCCATCGTCCAGGTAGCGCGTTAGCGCTACCCAACGTTTCAGGCTGTATTCGAGAGCTTTAGCTGTGGCTGATCCGTTGGGCACCAGGTCGCGCTGGGCCAATACCCACTCATGCAGTAACTTGCCTTGATTCAGGCGCCGCGCGGCAAGCCAGAAGCCCACGCCACCGTGCACCGGAACTTTCATCCGGTTAGCCCGGCGATTGCCTGTGGTTTGCAGATGGCCGCAGGATCTGTCTGCGGCCGTTGCTAGGCTTGCCTATCGTCAGGCTCGGATCACCTCAAGGCGATCCCGACCAGCCGGTGTGATGGCGTTCTCCCCTTCATCGCTAATGCGATACCGTCCGGACACCATCTTGGTTATTGAGAACCGGACCAGCCCGCTTTGGGATAAGGCTTCGCCCGCTTCGAAGCTCATTGCCTGCTCCAAGTCGAAGATTTTGATTTCTCCGATTTTGTAGCGGGCGAAGGCTACCAGGGCGTTGTCCAATTCCTGTTGGCTGATCTTTCGAGCGACTTCCATTCGACCTCCCAGGTCATGAGAGTCCCGGTCCGTGGGATTGGAGGCAACGAACCGGGCGGTTTGTTGAAGGCGGACCGTACTACGCCACTACTGGAGTCGCTACTGGCTTTCCATCCATGCTGGATGGGTGGGCAGGTCATAGATGTTTTCGACGTCAGAAAGGCGCCTCCTCCTCAAGCTTCTCTTCCTCCCAATCCTTCTCCACGACCAAGTCGTCTCGGTCGCCTGCACTCTGCGCCTCCCACCTCACCGTCACGCTCTCGTCGTCGTTGAACGTAAGATCCAGCTCCGGGGTTTCGGCCAGCAGCCCCATCACCTCCTCCCACTCCATGTCCCCATCCGTGTCTAGGCGATGGATACGGCGCGTTCACCGTCTGGACTCAACAGCCGGCACATCGTGAAGGGGACCCGCGACAACTACGTCAGCACCTTGAATCCGTACTGGATGCCATACCTGGGCCTGCGCCGGATCGACATGATCACGCCGACGATGCTGCGGGGAGTAATCTCGCAAATCCAGTGGACTTCGGCCGGCGTTAAGCGCAATGCGATCATCAAGCTGGCCAGCATTTCCAAGGCCGCCGTGCTTGACGGCCTGATCACCAAGAATCCGACGGCCTCGCTCGACAAGCCAACGGCGGTGAAGAAGGTCGTCGAGCCTTATACCCGCGCTGAAGCGGAAGCGATCATCGAGCATCTCTATGCTACGCGACAAAAGTACGCTCAAATCTATGCCGCCTTCTTCGAGTTCAGCTTCTTCACCGGCTTGCGCCCTGGCGAGGCAATGGGCCTGCAATGGCAGGACATCAATCTCGAGGAGCGCACAGCGACAATCCAGCGCATCATCGTCGATCGCAAGCCTGCAGACAGGACGAAGACAAAGTATCACCGGGTGGTGTTGTTGAATGACCGAGCGCTCAACGCCCTAAGACAGGCCCAGCGCCTGGCTGACTTGAGGCGGATGGCTTCAAAGTCGGCCTATCCTTCAAGCCCATTTGTATTCCAGCCGAGCAAAGGTGGGCTGTGGATCAACGAACCAAGTGTTACAATCCGCCACTTCAAAGCAGCGCTCAAGGCGCTGGACATCCGTGAACGCCGGCAGTACGACACCCGCCACACCTACGCAACCATGTGCCTGATGGCTGGGATGAACCCCGCGTTCATCGCGAACCAGCTCGGCCATAGCGTCGAGATGTTGCTCTCTACCTACGCGAAATGGATCAGCTCCTCCTCGGACTGGAGGGAGCTGGAGAAGCTGCCGCCCCGAGTCGCATTGGCCCAAAATTGGCCCAAAACTGACGAGAGGGCCTAAATACACCTCTGGAACCCCCGCAGGACAAGCACTTGATTTCTACCGCTAACATCACCATGCAGTTCGGCTCCAAGCCGCTGTTCGAAAACGTTTCCGTCAAATTCAACAACGGCAACCGCTACGGCCTGATCGGCGCCAACGGTTGCGGCAAGTCGACCTTCATGAAGATCCTCGGCGGTGACCTGGAGCCGTCCGCCGGCCAGGTCATGCTCGAGCCGAACACGCGCCTGGGCAAGCTGCGCCAGGACCAGTTCGCCTACGAGGAATTCACCGTGATCGACACGGTGATCATGGGCCACGCCCAGCTGTGGAAGGTCAAGGCCGAACGCGACCGCATCTATTCGCTGCCGGAAATGACCGAGGAAGACGGCATGGCCGTCGCCGAGCTGGAAACCGAGTTCGCCGAAATGGACGGCTACACCGCCGAATCACGCGCTGGTGAACTGCTGCTGGGCCTGGGTATTCCGCTGGAGCAGCACTTCGGCCCGATGAGCGAAGTGGCCCCTGGCTGGAAACTGCGAGTGCTGCTGGCCCAGGCACTGTTCTCGGACCCGGACGTGCTGCTGCTCGACGAACCGACCAACCACCTGGACATCAACACCATCCGCTGGCTGGAAAACATCCTCACCGCGCGTAACAGCACCATGGTGATCATTTCCCACGACCGGCACTTCCTCAACAGTGTCTGCACCCACATGGCCGACCTGGACTACGGCGAGCTGCGCCTGTTCCCGGGCAACTACGACGAGTACATGACCGCCGCTACCCAGGCGCGCGAGCAACTGCTGGCCGACAACGCCAAGAAAAAGGCGCAGATCGCCGAGCTGCAGACCTTCGTCAGCCGCTTCTCGGCCAACGCCTCCAAGGCCAAGCAGGCCACCTCGCGGGCCAAGCAGATCGACAAGATCCAGCTGGCCGAGGTCAAGCCATCGAGCCGGGTGAGCCCGTTCATCCGCTTCGAGCAGACCAAGAAGCTGCACCGCCAGGCCGTGACCGTCGAGAAAATGTCCAAGGCGTTCGACGACAAGGTGCTGTTCAAGGACCTGGGCTTCACCATCGAAGCCGGCGAGCGCGTGGCGATCATCGGCCCCAACGGTATCGGCAAGACCACCCTGCTGCGCACCCTGGTCGGTGAAATGACCCCGGACAAGGGCGAAGTGAAGTGGACCGATAGCGCCGAAGTGGGCTACTACGCCCAGGACCACGCTCACGACTTCGAAGAAGACATGACTCTGTTCGACTGGATGGGCCAGTGGACTTCCGGCGAGCAGGTGATCCGCGGCACCCTCGGGCGCATGCTGTTCTCCAACGACGAGATCCTCAAGTCGGTGAAGGTGATCTCCGGTGGTGAGCAAGGCCGCATGCTGTTCGGCAAGCTGATCCTGCAGAAGCCGAACGTGCTGGTCATGGACGAGCCGACCAACCACCTGGACATGGAATCGATCGAGGCGCTGAACCTGGCGCTGGAAAACTACCCGGGCACCCTGCTGTTCGTCAGCCACGACCGGGAGTTCGTGTCGTCGCTGGCCACCCGCATCATCGAGCTGTCGGCCGATGGCGTGGTGGACTTCAGCGGCACCTACGACGATTACCTGCGTAGCCAGGGTGTGCTGGTCTGATTGAAGGCTCAGGCCTGGCCATTTGCGTGGCCGGGCCGGCCTCTTCCCGCTCCCACAAGGCGCCTGCAGGCCCTGTGGGAGCGGTTTACCCGCGAACAATCCGCCACCGATGCCACAAGCGGGCGCTCCGGACGAATAATTCGTTAGCCTGCTTTCTTTTCCTTTGCGCAACGGCCATGATGGGACCACGCCCAACCGCCCGCCCGCGAACGAGCCCATGACCGCGCAACAACCTGCCGCCGGCATCACCCTGCAGATCCTGTCGATCGTCTTCTACACCTTCATTGCCTTTCTGTGCATCGGCCTGCCGATCGCCGTGCTGCCCAGCCATGTGCATGACCAGCTGGGCTACGGCGCCATCGTCGCCGGTGCGACCATCGGCCTGCAGTACCTGGCCACCCTGCTCAGCCGCCCGTTTGCCGGGCGCGTGGCGGACAGCCTGGGCGGTAAACGCGCCATTCGCTTCGGCCTGCTGGGGATTGCAGGCTGCGGGATACTGACCTGGCTGTCGGCCCTGACCCTGGCCCTACCGCCGCTGAGCCTGGCACTGTTGCTCGGCGGGCGCTTGCTGTTGGGTATCGCCCAAGGGCTGATTGGCGTGGCCACGTTGAGTTGGGGCATCAGCCAGGTCGGCCCCGAGCACACCGCGCGGGTGATTTCCTGGAACGGTATTGCCTCCTATGGCGCCATCGCGCTTGGCGCGCCCTTGGGCGTGCTGGCGGTGGATGGGCTGGGCTTCAGCGTACTGGGGCCAGTGCTGCTGGCGCTGGCGCTGTCGGCCCTGCTGGTGCTGCGCAAGCGCGCGGACGTGGTCGTGGCACGCGGCGAGCGCCTGCCGTTCTGGTCGGCCTTCGCACGGGTCGCGCCGTGCGGCCTGGGCCTGACCCTGGCCTCGATCGGCTACGGCACCCTGACTACCTTCGTCACCCTGTACTACCTGGAGCGTGGCTGGCTCGGCGCAGCTTGGTGCCTGACTGCCTTTGGCACCTGTTTCATCATTTCGCGGCTGCTGTTCGTCAACGCTGTCAACCGGTTTGGTGGCTACAACGTCGCCATGGCCTGCATGGCCACCGAAGTGCTCGGCCTGGGCCTGCTGTGGTTGGCAGCCTCGCCGCCATGGGCGCTGGTTGGTGCCGGGCTGACCGGGTTCGGCCTGTCGTTGGTGTACCCTGCGCTGGGGGTGGAGGCGATCAGGCAGGTGCCTGCCAGCAGTCGCGGCGCCGGGCTGGGTGCCTACGCGGTGTTCTTCGACATGGCCCTGGCCATCGCCGGGCCGCTGATGGGAGCAGTTGCCGTGCACCTGGGCTATGCCTTGGTCTTCGCAGTGGCGGCCCTGCTGGCCCTGGCCGGCGTCGGCCTAACGCTGTGGCTGGCGCGGCATGCTGGCCGCGGCTGAGCGCTCGGCCGGCTGCGGCGCGCCCAGCGCCTGGCTGAAGAACGCTGCTGTCTCGCGTTGCAGCGAATGGTGGATATCGCGGCGGTCCACGCCTTCGGCGTCCTTGCACAGCGTCGGCATCCGCGCGTACTGCTCGCTGTCGCAATGGGCCATGAACACAAAATGCCCGGCGCCGGCCAGCAGGCGGTAGTCCGGGGTCACCGGCAGCTTGCGGGCCAAGGCTTCGGCATTACGATCCACTGCCACCAGCTGGTCGCTGTCACCGCTGTAGATCAACACCGGCAAGCGCACCCCGGCCAGGGTTTGGCGGTCGAACAACAAGCTCAGCGGTGCCATCAGCATCACCGCGCCCACCCGTTGGTCGGCCATGGGCGCCAGCTCGCTGCGGTCGGCAATCAATACCCCGTGCGTCCTGCAGGCGTCGGCATCGTTCGGGCGCTCCAGGCAATACTGGCGCAGGCGGTCGAGGTCTGGGCGCGCACCGGAAACAATCAAGGCGGTTTCGCCGCCGGCCGAATAGCCGATCAAGCCGACCTTGCCATCGTTCAGGTAAGGCCCCAACAAGGCATCGTCGCGGGCCGCGGTGATCGCGGCACTGACTTGCAGCGGCCGGCCATACAGGTTGCTCAGGGTACCCAGGCGGCTGTGATCGCGGGCGTTGTCCCCCGGGTGTACCACGGCTACCACCACAAACCCGCGACGCGCCAGCGAGGTGGCCAGGTAGTGCAAGGCCAGTGGGCTGCCGGTATTGCCATGCGACAGCACCAGCAAGGGGAACTGGCCCAACGCTACCGGCGCTTCTTCAGCCACGTCGATCGGGTAGCCATCCATGCGGCTGCTGCGGGTTTTGCCAACAGCCGGGTAGAACGCCAGCGCCTGCATGGGCTGGCCATCGACCGGGTCGGCCAGGCTCATGTGGTGCAGGCCGGCAACCCAAGGCGCAGCCTCGGCATGGGTAAGCAGGCCGGCGAACAGGGCCAGGGCCAGCACGCAACGTGAAAGGGTCATCGGCCAGCGGTTCCTTGCAGGGCGAAGCGATGACTCAGCATAGAACCGGGCTGGCCAGTGGCGGATGAAACCTGGATGAAACCGCCGCCATGCACAACCCGCTCGCGCATTGTGCATTTGCGCTTTTTATCGAACCCATGGCATAGATGCTGGTCGACGTCTTCATGTGCCCATTTCGCGCCATTCAAGGAGATTCATGCATGAGCAAGCCCGCCTATGTGCCCCCCAAGGTCTGGCGCAACGATGCGGCGTCCGGCGGCCAGTTCGCCAGCATCAACCGCCCGGTTGCCGGCCCGACGCATGACAAGCACCTGCCCGTGGGCAAGCACCCGCTGCAGCTGTACTCGCTGGCCACACCCAACGGCGTCAAGGTCACCATCGCCCTGGAAGAACTGCTCGCCCTGGGCCACCAGGGGGCCGAATATGACGCCTGGCTGATCCGCATCGGCGAGGGCGAGCAATTTTCCAGCGGCTTCGTCCAGGTCAACCCCAACTCGAAGATCCCCGCATTGCTCGACCGCAGCGTCGAGCCGCCGGTGCGGGTGTTCGAGTCGGGCTCGATCCTGCTGTACCTGGCAGAGAAATTCGGTGCCCTGCTGCCCGAGGCGCCGGCGGCCCGCACCGAAAGCCTGAACTGGCTGTTCTGGCAGATGGGCGCGGCACCTTACCTGGGCGGTGGCTTTGGCCACTTCTATGTCTATGCGCCGGAAAAGTTCGAGTACGCGATCAACCGCTTCACCATGGAAGCCAAGCGCCAGCTGGATGTGCTCAATCGGCGCCTGGGGGAAAGCCGCTACCTGGGCGGCGAGCAATACAGCATCGCCGATATCGCCGTGTGGCCATGGTATGGCCAGTTGGTGCGCGGCAACCTGTATGGCGCGGCGGAGTTCCTGACAGTGGACGAATACCCGCATGTACAGCGCTGGGCCGAGGAAATTGCCCTGCGACCGGCAGTACAGCGCGGAACCCGGGTGAACCGCACCTGGGGCGATGAAAGCAGCCAGGTAGCAGAACGACACGCGGCGTCCGACCTGGACTGACAGGCACTCGGGGCCGTTACGCGGCCCCGTCAATGCCCGCCTGCACAAAACCGTTTGCCCACGCGCAAACCTGCGCCCGCCAGGCCCTTCTTGTACACTCCTCGCATTAGCCCCCACCTGCACATTTTTTGGTGAAAGCATGATCGAGGTAACCGAGGTTTCCATTGCCGAGCTGCGCGACGCACTCGAGTCGGGCCGCACGACGGCGGTCGAGCTGGTCAAGGCCTACCTGGCGCGTATCGACGCCTATGACGGTGCCGACACCGCCACCGCCCTGAACGCCGTGGTAGTGCGCAACCCGCAGGCGCTGGCCGAGGCCGAGGCCTCCGACGCCCGCCGCAGCAAAGGCCAGCTGCTGAGCCCGCTGGACGGCATCCCCTACACCGCCAAGGACAGCTACCTGGTCAAAGGCCTGACCGCTGCTTCCGGCAGCCCGGCGTTCAAGGACCTGGTGGCGCAGCGTGACGCCTTCACCATCGAGCGCCTGCGTGCCGCCGGCGCCATCTGCCTGGGCAAGACCAACATGCCGCCAATGGCCAACGGCGGCATGCAGCGCGGGGTGTACGGCCGCGCCGAAAGCCCTTACAACGCCAATTACCTGACCGCACCGTTCGCCTCGGGCTCGTCCAATGGTGCCGGCACTGCCACGGCAGCCAGCTTCAGCGCCTTCGGCCTGGCCGAGGAGACCTGGTCCAGCGGTCGTGGCCCGGCGTCCAATAACGGCTTGTGCGCCTACACCCCGTCGCGCGGGGTGATCTCGGTGCGTGGTAACTGGCCGCTGACGCCGACCATGGACGTGGTGGTGCCGTACGCCCGCACCATGGCCGACCTGCTGGAAATCCTCGACGTGGTGGTCGCCGACGACGCCGACACGCGCGGCGACCTGTGGCGCCTGCAACCCTGGGTGCCGATCCCGGCAGCGTCCCAGGTGCGCCCTGCCAGCTACCTCGACCTGGCCGTAAATGCCAGCGCGCTCAAGGGCAAGCGCTTTGGCGTGCCGCGCATGTACATCAATGCCGACCCCGAGGCTGGCACGTCCGAAAAACCTGGCATTGGCGGCCCGACCGGCCAGCGCATCAACACCCGCGCCAGCGTGATCGACCTGTGGCAACAGGCACGCCAGGCGCTCGAAGCAGCCGGCGCCGAAGTACTGGAAGTGGACTTCCCGTTGGTGTCCAACTGCGAAGGCGACCGCCCGGGCGCACCGACCGTGTACAACCGCGGCATCGTCAGCAAGGCGTTCCTGCATGACGAACTGTGGGAACTGTCCGGCTGGGCATTTGACGACTTCCTGCGCGCCAATGACGACCCCAAGCTCAACCGCCTGGCCGATGTCGATGGCGCGCTGATCTTCCCCCACGACCCGGGCACCCTGCCCAACCGTGAGGATGACCTGGCGGCTGGCATGGACGAATACGTCAACATGGCCAAGCGCGGCCTGAAGACCTGGGACCAGATCGAGACCCTGCCCGATGGCCTGCGCGGCCTGGAGCAGACCCGCAAGATCGACCTGGAAGACTGGATGGACAACCTGGGCCTGGACGCAGTGCTGTTCCCCACCGTGGCCGATGTGGGCCCGGCCGATGCCGACGTCAATCCGGTATCGGCCGACATCGCCTGGAGCAACGGTATCTGGGTGGCCAATGGCAACCTGGCGATCCGCCACCTGGGCGTGCCCACCGTGACCGTGCCGATGGGCGTGATGGCCGATATCGGCATGCCGGTCGGGCTGACCTTCGCTGGTCGGGCTTACAGCGACAACGCGCTGCTGAGCTTCGGTGCCGCCTTCGAGGCGACCGGCTCGCGTCGGCTGATCCCGCCGCGCACGCCGCCGTTGGGTTAAGCCACAACGGCCCGCTTGGCGGCTCATTCACGGGTTCAGCCGGCAACGGGCCTGAAAAAGCAAATCGCAAAATTCAACCCTATGTGTAAAAATACACAAAACGTTGATTTTGCGATTTGCCATGTCCTTGACGCCCGAAGCAGAACGCCAGCTCACCCTCACCGTCCTCAAGGCCGCCATCCAGGCCATGGGCAGCGTTGCCCCGCGCAACCTGGAAATTCTCCTGCACGACCTCGATCACCCGGAACACTCCGTGGTGGCGATCGTCAACGGCCACCTTTCCGGCCGCAGCGTCGGCAGCCCGATCCTCGCCGCCCCGGAACAGGACCAGGGCTTCAAGGCGCTGATGCAAGCCTCGGCCGGCCAGCAAGGCTGCGCGCCGGTGGTCGTGCCGGACTACCCCACCCACCTCAAGGGCCGCACCTTGCGCAGCGCCACGGCGATCTTCCGTGACAGTACCGGCCAGCCCTTCGCCAGCCTCTGCGTCAACACCGATGTCACTGGCCTGGAGGCTGCCATGGGCTTCCTCCAGCAGTTCCAGCCGTTAGGTGCGGCCCCCGCCGCCTGCGAGCCCGCCGACATGGAGCTGCTGATGAGCGAAATCATCCAGGCCTCGCTGCAACGCAGCGGCCAGGGGCGGATGAACAAGCAGGCCAAGGTCGAAGCCGTGCGGGTGATGCAGGAACGCGGCCTGTTCATCGTCAAAGGCGGGGTGGAAAAAGCCGCCAATGCCTTGGGGGTGACCCGCTACACCATTTACAACTACCTCGAGCAACTGCGCGGAGCCAGCCGATGACCTTGCATATCCCTACCCCCTTGATCGAATCCCGCCCGCTGTCGCTGGCAGCCGGGAGCAACATCTGGCTCAAGCTCGACGCCCTGCAGCCCTGCGGTTCGTTCAAGTTGCGCGGTGTCGGCCATGCCTGCGAAGTGCAGCATGCCCGTGGCGCGCGGCATTTCGTGTCCTCGTCGGGAGGCAATGCGGGCCTGGCGGTCGCCTATGCCGGGCGCAAGCTGGGCGTGCCGGTAACCGTGGTGGTGCCGGAGACCACCACCGAACGGGCCAAGGAGCTGCTACGCCTGGAAAGCGCCAAGGTGGTGGTACACGGTAGCTCCTGGCAGGAGGCCAACAGCCTGGCGCAAACGCTGGTCGGCCAGGGCGATGCTTTCATCCACCCGTTCGACGACCCACTGCTGTGGGCTGGCCATGCCAGCCTGGTGGACGAACTTGCCGAGGCCGGCCTGAAGCCGGATGCCGTGGTGCTGTCGGTGGGCGGTGGTGGCCTGCTTTGCGGGGTGGTCGAGGGGCTGCAACGTAACGGCTGGGGCGATGTGCCGGTGCTGGCAGTAGAAACCACGGGCGCGGCGTCGCTGCATGCGGCCTTGCAGGCAGGGCACCCGGTCGAGCTGGAGCGTATCGATTCGGTAGCCACGTCCCTGGGGGCCAAGCGCGTCGCCGACCAGGCACTGGCCTGCGCGCGCCAGCACCCGGTGCATAGCCATGTGGTCAGTGACCGTGCCGCACTCGAAGCCTGCGAGCGGTTCCTGCTGGATCATCGTGTACTGGTAGAGCCGGCCTGCGGTGCCGCGCTGGCATTGGCCTATGACGCGGTCACGCTGGCCGGCTACGGTAACGTGCTGGTGGTCGTGTGTGGCGGGGCCACCGCTACCCTGGCGCAGATCCACGCCTGGCTGGCCGCGGCCGAATGAAGCGCGGGTGTGGCGAAGTCAACCTTCGCCGCGCCGACGCGAACCGCCATGGCTGTGTTGCCCGCCCACACGCGCCTTTTCCGCACGGTCCTGTTTCAGGTCCTTGCCAGACCCACCCTTGCGCCCCGCGTCATGGACCCGTTGTGGGTCATCGGCAAAGCCGTGGCCGTTGTCGTGATGCTTGGTCATGCCATGTCTCCCTGAGCCAAAGAATGCCCAATATTGGAGATCAGCGCGGGACAGATGATTGCCTTGCCCTGACCAATGGCTCAGGGCAACCAGCAAGGTAACGGATAATGATCAGGATGGTCACATGAGCATGTTCTACTGATGCCCGCCACAACCGCAAAAGCCACTGCAACGTCAGCAACCCTGACGAAATGCATATCCCACCCTTTCGGTCTGCGGCAAGTGAAGGCACAATGCGTGTCCTTTTTTTGGCCGGCCTGGCCGGGGGCCTTTAAATGATCAAGACGCCGTATTACCTCATCGATAAAACCAAGCTGCTGGGCAACATGGAGAAGATCGCCTACGTGCGCGAACACTCCGGTGCCAAGGCCCTGCTCGCCCTCAAGTGCTTTGCCACCTGGTCGGTCTTCGACCTGATGCAACAGTACATGGACGGCACCACCTCCTCCTCGCTGTACGAGCTCAAGCTCGGCCGCCAGAAGTTCGCCGGCGAGACCCACGCCTACAGCGTGGCCTGGGCCGACGACGAGGTCGAGGAAATGCTCGAGAACTGCGACAAGATCATCTTCAACTCGATCGGCCAGCTGCAGCGCTTTGCCGAACAGTCCGAAGGCAAGGTTCGCGGCCTGCGTGTCAACCCGCAGGTCAGCAGCTCCGACTACCTGCTGGCCGACCCGGCCCGCCCGTTCAGCCGCCTGGGCGAATGGGACCCGGCCAAGGTCGAACAGGTGATTTCGCAGATCTCCGGCTTCATGTTCCACAACAACTGCGAAAACGGCGATTTCGGTCTGTTCGACAAGATGCTCAGCCACATCGAAGAGCGCTTCGGCCACCTGCTGCACCAGGTCGAATGGGTCAGCCTCGGTGGCGGCATCCACTTCACCGGTGAAGACTATGCCCTGGACGCCTTCTGCGCGCGCCTGAAGGCCTTCTCGGAAAAATACGCCGTGCAGGTGTACCTGGAGCCGGGCGAAGCGGCCATCACCAACAGCGCCTCGCTGGAAGTGACCGTGCTCGACACGCTGTACAACGGCAAGCACCTGGCCGTGGTCGACAGCTCGATCGAAGCGCACATGCTCGACCTGCTGATCTATCGCCTCAACGCCAAGATGGCCCCGAACGACGGTGCACATACCTACATGGTCTGCGGCAAGTCGTGCCTGGCCGGCGATATCTTCGGCGAATACCAATTCGACCGCCCGCTGGCCATCGGCGATCGCCTGTCGTTCGTCGACGCGGCGGGTTACACCATGGTCAAGAAAAACTGGTTCAACGGTCTGAAAATGCCATCCATCGTGGTCAAGCAACTCGACGGCAGCGTCGAAGTGGTGCGCGAGTTCGGTTTCGAAGACTACGTTTCCAGCCTGTCGTAAGACCGGCTTTCAGTAAGGAGCAAGGGATAAATTGAAGAAGAACGTTCTTATCATTGGTGCAGGAGGTGTCGCCAAGGTGGTGGCCCACAAGTGCGCGCAGCATAACGACGAACTGGGTCGTATCGCTATCGCGTCACGGAACATCTCCAAATGCCAGGCCATCATCGACAGCGTCAAGGCCAAGGGTAGCCTCAAGGTACCCGCCGACATCCAGGCCTTCTCGCTCAATGCCCTCGATGTCGAGGCGACCAAGGCACTGATCCGCGAGACCGAATCGCAGATCGTGATCAACGTCGGTTCCGCCTTCCTCAACATGTCGGTGCTGCGTGCCTGCATCGATACCGGTGTCGCCTACCTGGACACCGCCATCCACGAAGAGCCGGGCAAGATCTGCGAGACCCCGCCGTGGTACGGCAACTACGAGTGGAAACACCTCGAGGAGTGCCAGGCCAAGAACATCACCGCCATTCTCGGCGTCGGTTTCGACCCGGGTGTGGTTAACAGCTACGCCAAGCTGGCGCAGCAACAGTATTTCGACAGCATTGATTCGATCGACATTCTCGACGTCAATGCCGGTTCGCATGGCAAGTACTTTGCCACCAACTTCGACCCGGAAATCAACTTCCGTGAATTCACCGGGCAAGTCTGGAGCTGGCAGAACAGCCAGTGGACCAGCAACACCATGTTCGAGGTCAAGCGTACCGACGACCTGCCCGTGGTCGGTTCGCAGAACCTGTACCTGACCGGCCATGATGAAGTTCATTCGCTTTCGAAGAACCTCAACGTGCCGAACGTGCGTTTCTGGATGAGCTTCGGCGAACACTATATCAACGTGTTCACCGTGCTGAAGAACCTGGGCCTGCTCTCCGAGCAACCGGTAAAGACCGCCGAAGGCCTGGAAGTGGTACCGCTGAAGGTGGTCAAGGCGGTGCTGCCGGATCCTGCCTCGCTGGCCCCGGGCTACACCGGCAAGACCTGCATCGGCGACCTGGTCAAGGGCACCAAGAACGGCCAGCCGCGCGAAGTGTTCATCTACAACGTGGCCGACCACGAAGAAGCCTACGCCGAGACCGACAGCCAGGGCATTTCCTACACCGCCGGTGTTCCGCCGGTGGCTGCCGCCCTGCTGGTTGCCCGTGGCGAGTGGGATGCCAAGCGCATGGTCAACGTCGAGGAGCTGCCAGCCGAGCCGTTCCTCAAGGCGCTGGATGTGATGGGCTTGCCGACCCGCATCAAGGATGAAAAAGGCGATCGTCCTTGGGACGCTGAAGCCTAAGCGACACAAAAAGGGGGGCGCCATTCAGGCGCCCCTTCTTTTTGCCTGTCCCGGCCTCATCGTCGGCAAGCCAGGCTCGCGCAGGTATCTCGGCGCCTGTAGGAGCGGCTTCAGCCGCGATCACCGGCACAGCCGGTGCCATCCACGCGCCGCCTGCTTCGCAGATAAATCCGCTCCGACAAATGACGATGCTGACTTGCCAGCGAGTAGCCTCCCTATTTCCGGGCCTCGAGAATCAGGTTGAAGGGTGTCTGCGTCGCCCGCCGGAACCGGCTGAACCCAGCCTCCTCGAACACCGCACGCAAGCGCGCCTCCCCAGCTTGGGCGCCCAGCCCCAAGCCCACCTCCTGGGATAACGAGTTCGGTGTGCAGATGAACGTCGAGGCGGCATAGAACAAGCGCCCGACCGGCGTCAGGTTGCCCTCCAGCGAATCTTCGGCATAGGGTTCCACCAGCATCACCGTGCCGTCCGCCTTCAACGCGCGGTAGGCATGTTTCGCCGCGCCCACCGGGTCCCCCATGTCGTGCAGGCAATCGAAGAAGCACACCAGGTCATAGTCATGCCCCGGATAGTCCTTGGCGCTGGCCTGCTGGAATGTCACCCGCCCCACCAACCCCGCTTCCCGTGCGCGTTCGTTGGCCGTGGTGATGGAAGGCCCGTGGTAGTCGTAGCCAATGAAAGTGGAGGCCGGAAATGCCTCGGCCATGACCAGCGTCGAAGCACCATGCCCGCAACCGACGTCAGCTACCTTGGCACCCGCCTGCAACTTGGCAACCACGCCCTCGAGCGCCGGTAGCCACTCCGACACCAGGAAAGTGCGGTAACCCGGCCGGAAGAACCGCTCGGTGCCGCTGAACATGCAGGGGTGATGGTCACCCCAGGCCAGCCCACCGTCGCCGCGCATTGCCGCAACCAGTTTGTCCTTGTCATGGAACAGTGCCGCCACTACCGCCGCGCCACCGGCCATGTAGGCCGGGGAATCTTCCAGCGCCAGGGCCATGGCCTGTTCTTCGGGCAATACGAAGCGGCCCTGGTCATGCACCATGTAGCCCGACGCGGCCTGGGCGTTGAGCCATTCGCGTACCAGCCGCGGGTGGCAGCCGGTCTTTGCCGCCAGTGCCTCAGGGGTGGTCGGCTGGCTATCGGCCATGGCCCGGTACAACCCCAGTTCGTCGCCGAGTATCACATTGGCCAGGGTCGCCGCCGCGCCCATGTCGCCCACCAGCTTGCCCATGAAATCGTGAAGCCTTGCCTCGTCCATGACCTGCCCTCCTCTGCAAGAAGGCCATCGCCAGCGAGGGACGTCCGCTCCAGGAAGGCGGTGGTCGATTGGGTGGTGTTGGCCTGGCGAGCGTTAGCCGGTGCAGGCCACCTATAAGTTTAGATGCCCTGTCCGGGGCGCTGTGGCTGTTCGGCCAACTTTTCCAGCAGCGCCTTGGCCAGGATCTTGTCCGAGAACGGGTTCTGCCCGGTAATCAGTTCGCGGTCCACCACCACGTTGGGTTGCCAGGCCTTGGCGTAGCTCATGTCACCACCTGCGATCGCCATGGCACCCGCCGGGTAGAACAACAGGCGCTGGCCCTTGAGCGAACCCTCGAATACCTGCTCTTCCGGGTCGGAGAAGATGGTCATCCGGTAGCCCTGGTACAACCAGTCAGTGGCTGCAGGCTTGTCGCCACGTGCCAGCGCGGCCTGATAGCCTGCCGGGTCCTGCTGGGCCGAGAGCAAGGCGATGGGGCCGTGGCAGATGGCCGCGGTAGGTTTGCCAGCCTGGTGGAAATGCCGCAGCAAGGCGCCCACCTCCGGGTTGTTGGCCAGGTCGATCAACGGCGCATGGCCGCCGGGAATGAACAGCCCGGCATAACGGCCCAGATCGCCTGCCAGCACCTCCTTCACCGACAGGGTATCGTCGATGCCCGGCAGGCCTTGGACGACCCTTTCGATCCGCTTCATCTCGGCCGCATCGCCGGCAAAATAGCTCGGATCGATCGAACGCGGGTCGACGCTTGGGGCATTGCCCCTGGGCGTTACCAGGACCAGCTTGTAACCAGCCTTGAGTAACTGGTCGGCTGGCACGCCGAACTCGTTGAGGTAGTAACCGGTGGCGTAGCGCTTGCCGTCCTGCAACGGCAGCTGGTGCTCGCTGGACAACAGCACCAGCACCTCGCCCTTGGGCGCGGCCTGGGTGCCAGCAGCGAGCAGGGTGGCAGCCACGGCAAGGGCAAGCCTGGACATCTGGATCATGCAGCAATCTCCTCGATCAACCCATGGGCCATCGTACAGGGCGGCCCGATGCGCTCATGCTAGTGGCCAGGCTATGATTCGATAATTCGAAAGCTTGCATGCCTGTAATCCAGAAAATGAATATCGCCAGCAAAGACTTCAACCTGCTGTACCTGTTCCATGTGCTGTATCAGGAACGCAATGCCACCCTCGCCGCCCAGCGCATGGCGCTGAGCCAGCCTGCGCTCAGCCACAAACTCAACAAGCTGCGCCATCAGTTCGGCGACCCCTTGTTCGTACGCGCGCCCCGCGGCCTGACGCCCACGCCGCGCGCCCATGAACTGGCCCCCCAGGTGGAACGCCTGGTGATGAGCCTGGAAGGTTTCTATGAACGTTGCGAAGGCCAGGACTTTCTCGCCCGCCCTGCCCGGCTGCACCTGTACAGCACCGATTATGTCGAACAGACCCTGTTACCCAGGCTGCTGCCGCTGCTGCGCAGCCAGGCACCGAACCTGACCCTGGTTACCCACAACACCCGTGGCCAGCTACCCCGCGAAGCGCTGGAGAAAGGCACCTGTGACCTCGCCGTTGCCGGCTTCTATACCGACCTGCCGGACACCTTCCACCAGCAGCGCCTGCTCGACGAACAACTGGTCGTATTGGCGTCACGCAGCCATCCAGGCCTGGGCAAGGGCCTGGACCTCGACACCTTCCTCGCCTGCGACCATCTGCTCACCACCCTCACCGGCGACCTCGACGGCCTGGTCGACCGCGCGCTACGCAGCCAAGGCAAGCAGCGACGGGTGGTAGCTGGCTTGTCCAGTTTCATCGCCCCGGCGCGCTTGCTGCGCGGCACCGACTTGCTGCTGACCTGCCTGCGCTCGCTGGCCGTCGAAGCCAGCGCGCGCGATGACGACCTGGTGATGTACCCGCTGCCGTTGGCGCTGCCGGTCATCGAGGTGATGCAGATCTGGCACGAGCGCACCCATGCCGATCCCCTGCGGCGGTGGTTCCGCCAGCAGCTCTGGGCGGTCGCCCAGCAAGCGGCGATCAGTACGGGTAACAATTCCTAAACAACAATGTGACATTTTTTTTCAGCTTTCTCGCCAAGGAGCTGTCAAATGAAGGTCACGGTTTTCGGTACCGGTTATGTTGGCCTCACCCAGGCAGTGTGCCTGGCCCAGGTGGGGCATTCGGTGTTGTGCATGGATGTCGACGCCGCGCGGGTCGCCACCCTCAATGAAGGCCACTGCCCGATTTTCGAGCCCGGCCTGGCGCCAATGCTGGCGAACAACCTGGCTTGTGGTCGGCTGCGCTTCACCACCGACGCCAGTGAAGCGGCCAACTATGCCAGGTTGCAGTTCATCGCGGTCGGTACCCCGCCACAGGCCGATGGCAGCGCCGACCTCAGGCACGTGTTCGCCGTGGTCGATAGCATCCTCGAACACGCCGACGACCCCAAGGTGATCGTCAACAAATCCACCGTCCCGGTCGGCACGGTGCAGCGCATCAAGGCGCGCATCGCCCAGGCCGTGGCCGACACTCGCCGCTTCCAGGTCATCAGCAACCCCGAGTTCCTCAAGGAGGGCTCGGCCGTGGACGATTGCATGCGCCCGGAGCGCATCATCATCGGTGGCGCGGAACCTGCCGAGGTGGAGCTGCTGCGCGAGCTGTACCTGCCGTTCAGCCGCAACCGCGAAAAGCTCATGGTGATGGACGCGCGCAGCGCCGAGCTGACCAAGTACGCGGCCAACTGCATGCTGGCAACCAAGATCTCGTTCATCAACGAAATCGCCAACCTGGCCGAGCACCTGGGCGCCGACATCGAGATGGTGCGCCGCGGCATCGGTTCGGACCCGCGCATCGGCTACGACTTCATCTATGCCGGCTGCGGTTTCGGCGGCTCGTGCTTCCCCAAGGATTTGCAGGCCCTGCGCCGCAGCGCCGAGGCCGAAGGCTTCGAGCCGCAGCTGCTGCGTGCGGTTGAGGCGGTCAACGAGCGGCAAAAGGGCCGGCTGTTCAGCAAGATCCAGCGCCATTACCCAGGTGGCCTGCGAGGCAAGGTGTTCGCCCTGTGGGGGTTGTCGTTCAAGCCCAACACCAACGACATTCGCGAAGCCTCCAGCCGGGTGCTGCTGGAAGCATTGTGGGCTGCCGGTGCGCGGGTACAGGCGCATGATCCACAGGCCATGGACGAGATCCAGCGGCACTATGGCACGCGCCGCGACCTGCGCCTGGTGCCCTGCAAGGACGATGCGCTACGCGGCGCCGATGCCTTGGTGATCGTTACCGAATGGCAGGATTACCGCGTGCTCGACCTGGACAAGGTGCTCCAGCAATTGGCCGACCGCGTGGTATTCGACGGGCGCAACCTGTTCGAGCCGGAGCACATGGCCGCCGCTGGCCTGACTTACTACGGCATCGGCCGTGGCCAGGGGCAACCCGCATGCCCGTACTGATTACCGGCGTGGCCGGCTTCATCGGCTACCACGTTGCGCGGCGCCTGTGCGAGGCGGGCATCGAGGTGGTCGGCATCGATAACCTCAACGCCTACTACAGCGTCAAGTTGAAACTGGCACGCTTGCAGCAGCTGTTCGACTTCGCCAACTTCCGCTTCCATACCCTCGACATTACCCGCCCGGCAGAGCTGCAACAGGTGTTCGCCGCGCAGCCGTTCAGTGAAGTGATCCATCTGGCGGCGCAGGCCGGGGTGCGTTATTCGCTGGACAACCCCGGTGCCTATGGCCAGGCCAACCTGGTGGGTTTCCTCAATATGCTCGAGGCCTGCCGCCAGCAGCCACCACGCCACTTCATCTATGCCTCCAGCAGTTCGGTGTACGGTGCCAACGCCAAGCTGCCGTTCAGCGTCGACGACCCGGTCGAGCAACCACTGTCGCTGTACGCCGCCAGCAAACGCGCCAACGAGCTGATGGCACACAGCTATGCCCACCTGTACCAGCTGCCGACGTCCGGGCTGCGTTTGTTCACCGTCTATGGGCCCTGGGGCCGCCCCGACATGGCCCTGTTCACGTTTACCCGGGCCATCCTCGAAGGCCGGCCGATCGCGGTCTACAACAACGGCCTGATGGCGCGCGACTTTACCTATATCGACGACATCGTCGAAAGCATCGTGCGCTTGCGCCTGAAGCCGCCACAGCCGGCCGAGGGGCTACCGCCCTGCCAGTTGTTCAACATCGGCCGCGGCCAGCCGGTACGGCTGCTGCAGTTCGTCGAATGCCTGGAGGATGCCTTGGGCACCAAGGCGCAGCGTGACTACCTGCCGCTGCAACCCGGCGACGTGCTGCAAACCTGGGCCGATGTCGACGCCCTGGCGCGCTGGATCGGCTACACCCCAGGCACCTCACTGGCGCACGGCGTCAATGCCTTCGTCGCCTGGTACCGGGATTACTACCAGGTCTGAACCGCACCACCACAACAGGATCACAGGCGCCCCATGACAGCCCCACTTGAGTTATCGGTACTGATTCCCGCCAGGAACGAGGCCGACAACCTGCCGGCACTGCTGCAGGAAATCCGCGCGGCACTGGCAACCCTGGACTACGAAGTAGTGGTGGTCGATGACGGCAGCAGCGACCACACCCTGAGCGCCCTGCAACAGGTGAAGAACCAGGGCTACCCGCAATTGCGCATCCTCCGCCACGCGCACTCGCTGGGCCAGAGCACTTCACTGTGGCACGCCGCCGAAGCGGCGCGCGGCCAGTGGCTGGCCACCCTTGACGGCGATGGGCAGAACGACCCGGCGGATATCCCCGGCATGCTGGCACTCGTACGCGCCAACCCGCACCTGGCAGGCAACCTCAAGCTGGTGGCCGGGCACCGGGTCAACCGCCGTGACAGCGCCAGCAAGCGCTGGGCCTCGCGCCTTGCCAACGGCCTGCGCAGCCGTCTGCTCGGCGACGCGACGCCTGACACTGGCTGCGGGCTGAAACTGGTCGAACGCGCGGCCTTCCTGCGCCTGCCCTACTTCGACCATATGCACCGCTTCATTCCGGCGCTGATCCTGCGCCACAACGGCCGCATGCTGGTGCACCCGGTCAACCACCGGCCACGTCAGGCCGGGGTGTCCAAGTATGGCAACCTGGACCGCGCCCTGGTTGGCATTCTCGATTTGTTCGGGGTCTGGTGGCTGATCCGCCGTACCCGCCTGGACACGCGCCCGCGGGAGCTCGAAGGATGACCCGTGAAAGCTTGTGGCTGATCGTCGGTTTCGCCGGCCAGGCCGTGTTCACCGGGCGCTTCGTACTGCAGTGGCTGTACAGCGAGTTCAAGCGCCGCAGCCTCATCCCGGTGGGCTTCTGGTACCTGAGCATGCTCGGCAGCGCATTGCTGCTGGCCTACGCCATCTATCGCCAGGACCCGGTGTTCATCATTGGCCAGAGCTTCGGTTTGCTGGTCTACCTGCGCAACCTGCAGCTGATCGCCCGTCATCCGCAACAGAAGGAATAGCCCGTGCCAAGGTTCGACTCGCTCATGGCCGAACGCCTGGCCCTGATGGCCCTGGCGCTGCTGCTGGTGGGTGCAGGTATCGGCTGGCGCCAGCCGATGAATGTGGATGAGGAGCGCTTCCTCGGCGTTGCCCTGGAAATGCTGCACAGCGGCCACTGGTTCATCCCGCACCGGGCGGCAGAAATCTATGGTGACAAGCCGCCGCTGTTCATGTGGACCGTAGCCCTCTTCGCCAACCTGACCGGCGCGCCCAGCATCGCCCTGTACCTGCCCGGACTGTTATCGGCAGCGACCATCACCTGGGTGCTGCACGACCTGGGGCGGCGCCTGTGGAACCGGCGTGTCGGGGTGATCGCTGCTCTGCTGTTCCTGGCGACCTACCAAAGCTACAGCATCCTGCGCACCGGCCAGATCGACAGCTTCCTGTGCCTGTGGGTGGCGCTGGGCCTCTATGGCCTGTTGCGCCACCTGCTGCTGGGGCCGGCCTGGGGCTGGTTCTACCTGGCTTGCGCGGCGATGGGCCTGGGTATCATCAGCAAGGGCGTGGGCTTTGTCCCAGCGCTGGTACTGCTGCCGTATGCCTGGGCGGTGCGCCAGCATTGGCACGGCGTGGTGGTGATGCCCGGCCAGGCCCGGCGCTGGAGCCTGGGCTTGTTATGCCTGCTGGCCGGTTGCGCGGTGTGGCTGTTGCCGCTGCTGGTGTCGATTGCCCAGGGAGGCGGCGCGGCAGAACTGGCCTACCTGAAGGAAATCCTGCTGCGCCAGACCGCCAGCCGCTATGCCAATGCCTGGGACCACCGTGAGCCGTTCTGGTACTTCTTCGTCAAGGTCATCCCCAAGTACTGGCTGCCGCTGGTGCTGGCCTTGCCCTGGCTGGTACCGGCCTGGTATCGGCAACTGCACAAGCGCGACGGGCGCTTTCTGTTGCTGCTCGGCTGGGTAGCGCTGGTGCTGTTGTTCTTCAGCCTCAGCAGCGGCAAGCGCAAGCTGTATATCTTCCCGGCGCTGCCGGGCCTGGTGCTGGCCATCGCGCCATTGCTGCCCTGGCTGCTCAAGCGCTGGCTACGGCGCCGGCCAGCCTGGCGCAAGGGGTTCACCGCCATAGCGCTGGCCTGGTTCGCGCTCTGGTTCGCGCGCGGCTGGGTCGAGCCAGTGCAGGAAGGCCGCAACCCCCATGACAGCTTGATGAGCGAAGCTGCGCGCGTTACCCGCGGAGCCGAACTGGTGCTGGTCGACTGGCGCGAAGGGCATTGGCTGTTCGCCCGCCAACCTATCGTGCATTTTGGCTTCAGCGGCCAATCCAGGGCAGATGCGGCCGCCTACTGGCTACGCCATCACCCCACAACCTACGCCTTGGTGCCGGCCACGGCGCTGGGCCGCTGCTTCAGCGCCGACAAGGCGCGCAGGCTCGGCGAAACCTCGCGCGCCGAGTGGTATGTGGTTGGCGCTGATGCCGACACTGGCCAATGCCAATCGGCAGCACCCGGCCATGTCTATCACTTCAGCTGGGCGAGCCCTGCCGATAGCCAGCCAGCGTTGCACAGCCCGCCGCTACCCTAGGGCGCAGCGACGCTTGCAGGAGCATTGAGCGCCCACGCCTTCTGCGCCCGCTTCAGGTGGCCGTTCGGACGAGTGCCACAGGACGCGATGATTTGCCTGAACTTTAAATGCACTTGCAATCTGCGCCTTCTCAAAATACTGTATGAATATTCAGTATAGGGTGTGGTCCCATGCAACTCATTGCCAAACTCGGCATCCTCGCCGACGCTGCCAAATACGACGCCTCCTGCGCCAGTAGCGGCGCGCCCAAGCGCAATTCGCGGGGTGGTGATGGCCTGGGGGCGACCAACGGCATGGGCATCTGCCACAGCTACACCCCCGACGGCCGCTGCGTGTCGCTGCTCAAGGTGCTGCTGACCAATTTCTGCCTGTACGACTGCCAATACTGCGTGAACCGCCGCTCCAGCAACGTGCCCCGGGCCCGTTTCACCCCCGAGGAAGTGGTGCGCCTGACCCTGGATTTCTACCGGCGCAATTGCATCAGCGGCCTGTTTCTCAGTTCCGGCATCATCCGCTCGGCCGACTACACCATGGAGCAGTTGATCCGCGTGGCACGGCTGTTGCGCGAGGAACACCACTTCCGCGGCTACATCCACCTCAAGACCATCCCCGATGCCGACCCGCTGTTGATCGAACAAGCCGGTCGCCTGGCCGACCGCCTCAGTGTCAACATCGAACTGCCCACCGACGCCAGCCTGAAGCGCCTGGCGCCGGAAAAGCAGGCGCACACCATTCGCCAGGCCATGGGCGTCATCCACCAGGGCCAGCAAGCCGTGGCCAACGAACCCAAGGCTCCGCGCTTCACTCCCGCCGGGCAGAGTACCCAAGTGATCGTTGGTGCCGACAATACCGACGACAGCACCCTGCTGCGCAATGCCGAGTCGCTGTACCAGGGCTACGGCCTCAAGCGCGTGTACTACTCCGCCTTCAGCCCGATCCCCGACAGCCCGGGCAGCGTGCCGTTGGCGGCACCGCCGCTGCTGCGCGAACACCGGCTGTACCAGGCCGACTTCCTGTTGCGTGGTTATGGCTACCAGGCCGGGGAACTGCTCGGCCAGGGCGATAACCTGGCATTGGACATCGACCCCAAGCTGGCCTGGGCACTGGCCAATCGTGAGGTCTTCCCGCTGGATGTGAACCGCGCAGAACCGGCACTGCTGGCGCGCATCCCGGGTATCGGCCTGCGTAGCGTACAGCGCCTGGTCGCGTTGCGACGCGAGCGGCGCATTCGCTATGACGACCTGATCCAGCTGCGTTGTGTACTGGACAAGGCGCGGCCGTTCATTGTCACCAGCGACTACCGCCCGGCCCAGGCCGAACTGCGCAGCGGCCTGTTGCGAGCCCGTCTACGGGAGCCACAGGCACCGGTACAGATGGGGTTGTGGGGATGATCGCGCTGGACTGCGATGACCTGTTCGCAACCTGGCGTGAGCAGGCGCGCGTACTTTTGGGGCATGGTATCGACCCTGCGGAGGTCACTTGGTCGCAGGGGCCGATGGCTGACTTGCTGGCCGTACCCACTCCGCTCCCGGAAGGCCCCGGTCCTTTCCGGGCCAAGGTACCGGCGCCGCTGCTGACCCTGCTGGAACAGGCCGCCCGCTACCGTGGCGAGCAACGCTGGAACCTGCTGTACGAGGTGCTCTGGCGTGTGGCCCACGGCGACCGCACCGCGATGCTGGCAGGGGATCGGCTAGGCAGCGAACTGCACCGGCGGATCAAGCAGGTCAGCCGCGAGGCGCACCACCTGCACGCCTTTGTCCGCTTCGTGCCATTGCCGGAGGCCTTGGCGACCCACCTGCAGCTGGACCTTGTGGCTTACCACGAGCCGGCCCATGACATCCTTGAAAGCGCCAGCCCGCACTTCGCCGACCGCCTGGGGCGCCTGCGTTGGTTGATCGCCACCCCGCGCGATGGCATACGCTTCGACGGCCAGGCGTTCGAATACCACCGGCAGTGCCCCGAAGCCTGGCGCCACTGGGCGCGCAACGCCGATGACCCGGGTGCCGAGCTATGGCGCACCTATTACCGCCATACCTTCAACCCTGCCCGCCTCAATCCCGATGCGTTACGTCTGCACATGCCGGGAAGGTTCTGGCGACACTTGCCGGAGGGCATGCTGATACCCCAGCTCGAAGGCCTGGCACGCCAGGGCAAGCAACGCGACGGCCAGGCGCTGGAAGTGGCAGCGCAGGCTGGCAAACAAATCAGCAAGCCAACACGGTCGGTGTAGGAGCGGGCTCGCCCGCGAAACAGGCGGCACGGTGGTTGGGTTGCCACAAGTCCCCGGGCAAGCCGTCAGCGTCAATCCAGCATCCAGCCCGCATCGCCCTCTTCCAGCACGCCACCGTGGTCGGTTCGATCCCCCTTGCGCGCCACGGCTGCACCTTCAATCAGAAAGTTCGCGGCACCGCTGATTATTACAGCGCCACACGTGGTGCGGTCCCCCACTCTGGCAACCGGCCTGCCATTGAAGGTGTATGCGGAACTGCCGCTTTCCACCTGGTTGCTGCCATGCAGCGGGCAGACATGCCGATGGCCTACGAGTATCACGGGTTTCATCGGGCCTCACCTTCACACGGGGCAGTACGGGATTCACGGTCAATGTCTTGCGGCCAAAGAACCTTTGGTGCAAGGCAATGCATGTGGCTCAGGCCATCGTCATCGTTCCAGTCACGGGGTGGATGGACGAACTTCGGCAGCGCTTCAGGGCCTTGCTGCATGAACAGCCGGGCGATGGCCCAGTAGGCTTCGCCGTGGCGGAGGTCATGGGTGAAGAACACGCGGTCGATGACTTCGTTGGTGTCTGGGTTGCGGACCGACAGCATGACGTTTTCGATCAGGCCACCGTGGCCGGGGGCGTAGACTCGGTAGACTTCGGCGGTTACGTCGTCCCAGTTGTAGGCGACCGGTTTGACGCCCCAGTGTTTGCGGCTGAACAAATAGATGTAGTGGAATCTGAATTGATAGAGATAGATTTTGCGTCGCAAACGGTTGAAGCGGATGGGTTCGTCCCGTGGGAGCAGCAGGTCCATCTTTACATATGTCGCAGTAGCCCACATGCCAACCAGAAGCGCTAGCGATACGAGGATGTCAACGACCCAATTATCCGACCAGTAGACATCTACAAACCTCCAGTGCATGTAGATAAATGCAACTATAGAAAAAGCCAGGATCGGCCCACCTGTCAGTACTGCGATGCCACGCAAACTGACAGTGGCTCGGGGAAGTTCTAGGAATACATCGTCACAATAGTTTGGCGACGGATCTATATCCTCAAAGCTTAAGCGTGGAACTGCATCCGAACCAACGTCAGGCAGATCATAACTCCAACACAAAGCCCGCTCCGAAAGAATCCCGGACTTATTTTTCATTCATTGACTTCCTTGATGCAGACCTCAACATACGCATCTGGCATCCTTCTATCTGGCCAATAACTCACCAGCAATGTTGCGGCTCTAATTGTATGCGACCCAATAGACGTCGTCAGCTCTAACGTCCCAGTGGTTTCCAGCCAAGTCGTTGCGAGGTCACCTGAGCCTGACGTCTGTCGATTTCTATTCAACGAAAATTCACTTTTATAGTCAGGCTGACGTGGCTTGGAAAAGTCGGAAAATTTCGAGGATGGCGCGAGCGCCTCAATCGAGACAGCTTGATGCTCTTCTACCAACAGTGTCTCACCACCAATGAAATCGGGGAAGGTCCCGTCACCTTGACGATGCACTATTACAACCCAACGAAAAGCCGAGTGCTCGTCATTATATTTAGGTAATACGATTTGGAATTTAAGTTTGCGTTCTAACTCGACATTGACTAGGCCGCCTATCTTAGAACCCGCTGGATCGTTCGAGCGTTTGGATTCAAAGTGGATCCCCGCACGCATGCCGAGCGTAGCCGCATTAAGCTCTGCAAATGCAATGTCTGCATATTCAGGAGAAGCCCAATGTACAGCAGGCTTTTCGTCAGCCTTCCCAAAACAGCAACGTCGCGCCCACCGTTCAAACGCAGTAGATTCGCTTTCGTCAGCTGACTTGGCCAGGGCGTAAGCAATAAGTGCCAGTGTTATAGCCAGACCTAAAGGGCCTAACAGTGCGGGCTTAAATACTGCATAGACAAACATGCCGGTTGAGGAAGAGTACGCAAGGCCTGCAAATGAATAATATGCCTCTGATAGTTTATCCCCAGTTGCTCGTGCACGTTTAGCCGCGGAAAATGCTTGTGCCGTGTCAAAGACCCCAGCTATCGCACTTATGATGGCACCGAATTTTATCAGCGACACTCCAGTACCTGACGCACTTTTAGCCCACGGTTTGCCAATATGCTGGGTACTTGCCCTCAAAATGAGCCCCACCAGCTCAATTTGCCCTCCCAACACGCCCAACTGAGATCCTTGCAACGCCAACTTGGCCTCATGCGCCTTCGGCCCAACTTCCTCTTCCGCCTTTTCCTGATTCCTACCCAGGCTGTCCTGCTGCAGATACAACCCACCTATCGCCAGCAGGAGTTCCCAGCTGCCAGCCACCCCGCGCAACCCGGAAAACCCAGTCCTTACCAATCGCGCCGCCTGCTGCGAGGTGATCTTCATCCCGTGCAACAACCTGCGCGCATCGCTTTCCAACGTCCCCGCCGCCACCGAGATATCCACCAGGGCAAGCTGCGCCGCGCTGCTCGCCTGGTTCACGCCCATGCTGGCTTCCTTGAACAACCGCCCATGCACCTCTTCGGCGGTGCCCTCGACCCAAACCGTCACGCTGATCATCGTGTGGGTGAAGCGCGGGTCGAGCACGGCCAGGCTCATCAGCCCGTGCTGGATGATCGGCCGCACCTTGCGCATCGACTTCATCGAGCCAAACTCGAAATCGTCAATGTTGCGCTGCATCCGGTCCCGCGCCGCGGCGATGGAGGCATTGGCCTTGTGCTGCATTTCCCGTAGGTGCTGGCTCTGCAGGGCGTAGTACTCGCCCAGCTTCATCTTCACTTCCAGCTCGATCAGCTGCACGCCGTTGTAGAGATACTGCGTGGCGCTGTTCAGATGCTGCACGGCTTTCTGGATGCCAGGCGACAGGCAGGGCGCCAGCCGCTGACTGGCCGCGTTGAGCGCGCTTTGCGTTTCGGCGATGGCCTGCTTGAGGGTCGTGCGCAGGCGCAAGCCGGCGTCGTCGCTGGCAATGATCTTGCTCAACATCGCGTAGAGTTTGTCGCTGTCATTCCAGTTGATGCCGTCACCCGCGGCGAAGCTCGGCAGCAGCCCGGCCAGCAACGCCCGGTCGCGCATCAGCAAGGCGCGGTAGGGTGGGCTGTCAGCGTCCTGCAGCCATTTCAGCCAGAGTGCCTCGCTGGTTCCGGCGGCGGGAATACGCGGCTCGGTGGCCGGCACCATGGCTTCGGTAACGCCTCCGCCTAGGCACAGCGCCAGGGTCTTGGCATACGCCACGCCGGACTCACGGTCGTTACCGTCGTAGTCGTACGCCTCGACCACCTGGAACATGGGCGTATCGAACAAGGCAACGTACGCCTGCGCGTCCTGGTCGATGTAACGCTGAAACTCGCCTTCCTGCTGGTCGTAAGCCGCCTGGAACGCCGCGCGCTGCGGTTCGTGGTAGCGTTGTTCAAGCCGCTCGTCACTCTCCTGCTGCTTCCGCTCGACCAACTGTTGTCGCGTGACTGTCGGGTCGGTGAACACCGGCGGGGCATCACCGGTCATCGGTTCCAGCGACGGCACTTCCTGTGCGGCCCGTTCCCTGTTGGTGGCACGAATGATCTGCAGGATCTGCGAGGTCTGCAGCTGATAGGCCCGCATCGGCTCTTCGCGCCAGGCCTGGCGCTTCAGTACCCAGTTCAGGCGTTGGTGGTTGTACTCCTGGATCAGCCCGACGGTGTCGTCGAGCACCACCGCCAACACGCCGTTTTCCAGCTGGTGGCGGTTCATCGCATTGATCAGGTAGCCACGCAAGGCGAACCGGCGCAGCCAGCGGCTATGGAAACCGTGCGCGCTGTCGAACGGTGAACACGCCTGCTGTGCGTACTCGAATACCTGCTGGTCGACCCCAGGCTTGTCGGGCGTCATGGCGATGCCCAGCAGTTCGGGATGGTTGCGCGCCTGGCTCAGGTCCAGCCCTTCGAAGCGTTGCGCCGGTGCCTGGCCCCGCTTGTAGGCGTTCAGCACACTGACCGGCCAGGCGTCGCTGGAAAAGGCCAACCAGGCGCTGCTGTATCGATCGGTATCGATGTTGAGAAAGGCCGAGGGTATGTCGTGGTCTTCATGCACACACTTTTCCGGCAGGGGTGCTGGCGGGCCATCCGGTGGCTCGTACGGGTTGAAGCGGCGCAAATGGCCCTGTGCACTGACGGCGTAGGCCTGCCAGACCTGCTGGTCAAGCAGCACGTACAGGTAGCCCATGCGCAAGGTGCGCAAGCCGATCTTGGTCGAAACATGCAGGTTATCCGCCACGGTGACGACACACTCGGGGCGGGTGTCTGGCACCAGCGCGCGGCGCAGCGGCAGGATCGGCAGGCCCTGCCGTTCACAAGACATGCACTGGTCGTGCGGCAGGCCGGCTTCGGCCGCGGCGATGGCGATGCGTTGACTGATGCTCATGGGTGACTCTCGGATGTCGGCAGGGATTCGGTCAGGCGGCGCCACTGCTCCTCGGAGTAACACGCCAGTGCAGGCGCAAGGGGGCGTTGTTGCCGAACGACCGAGTTGATCAGTTCGCGAACCGCAGCAACGTGGTGCAACCGGGGATGAATACACAGCTGATGGAGGGCAAAAACCACGATGTCCTCCGCTTTGCTCAACCCCAGCGCCCGCGCATCATCGATGTGGTTCGAGGCACGCACGGCGGCAAACGGCGGGATCGGACATGGGTAGGCGTCGCTCGCCTGCGCCTGCAACGCTCTCCAGATGCCCAGAACGCGCTCCACCAACACCACATCGTCCTGGATCCGCTGGGCAGGCGCTGGCAGGGGATGACGCTGCTTATCCTGCCCTTTCAGGTTGACCAGCCGTCCTCCACTGCTGAGGAACAACCATTTACCGATCGGCCACCACGGACCTTGCTCAACCTGCCGGTAGGTCGCTGCGAGCAACTCCAGGCGAACCGGTTCGTAGACCGGATAGAAACTGAATGCCCCTTGGGCATCGGGCACCCGGCACAACGCCGCGAGATGCGAAGCGAGGGTCGCCGATGGCGCCTCACTGAAGAGCCAACCGCACAGGTAGCGCCGGCGCTGATACAAACCCTTCTGCGCAGCCCGCGCTGTCTGTTCCAGCAATGAACGACTGGGCGTGGTTCCAGGCATGGCCAGGCAAACCAGTACGGGATGCAAGTGGTGCGCATGGGCCAGGTCCGCCCGGGGCACGTAGGTCAGTGCATGTTCGCCCAAAGCGCTGCGCAGCTGCGCAAGCAAGGCATGGTCCCCATTGCCAGCGATTGCAAGCGGGTCGATCAGCACATGGCAATGCAGATGGGGCTCGTGCTGTATTTCAATGAGGCTGGCCAGGCCTTCGGTGCCCATCAGAGCTGGCCCTCGCATTTGTCGCTGGCGTTCGGCGTCAGCAACAGTGACTGGGCGTCGCCGGTGCCGTTGGCTACCGCCGTGGTTTGCCCCTGCAGGTCGAGCGCCCGCCCATTGAGGCTGATGCCATGCTCATCCAGGATGATGCTGCCACCCGCGGTTCTGAACTCGATACGTTCACTGGCCCGCAGCTGATAGACCGTCGTGTGGTACTCCATGCCCTGCCCGACGGTGACCTTGTGCATACCTTTGACGACAAGTTCGCTGTCCTTGCCGACAGAGACCTGCTGATTGCCTCCCGTTGACTCGCTTCGGTTGTTGCCGACCTTCTCGAGCAGGTCCTGCTTGACGTCCTTGCTGCAGGTTTGCCCGATAAACCGCGTATGATCGCGGCCGATTGCCTGGCAGCAGTCATTGCCGATGGCCAGTTGCTCGTCATGCCCAACTTGCTCGACACGGTTGCGCCCGACATGCGTGGTCTCATCATTGCCGACCACATTGTTCTGGTCCCGCTGGGCATGGATGAACACTTCCTCCTTGCCCAGCTCGTCCTCGAAACGCAGCTCGTTGAAACCGTTCCCCTTGTGGGTCTGGCTCTTGATGGTCATGCGCGTCTTGTGCCGCGGCAGGTCATAGGGTGGCAACTGATCGCCACAGTAGGTACGCCCAATGATCAGCGGCTGGTCGGGGTCGGCGTTGACGTACTGGATGATCACGTCCTGGCCGATGCGCGGGATCGCCATCGAGCCCCAGCTACCGCCCGCCCAGCCCTGCGACACGCGCACCCAGCAGGAACTGAATTCGTTGTCCTTGCTCTCCCGGTCCCAGGGGAAGCTCACCTTGACCCGCCCCCATTCGTCGCAATAGATCTCCTCACCAGGCGGGCCGACGACGGTGGCCATATGCGGGCCGTCGATACGCGGTTTGGCCAACGGTGCCGGGCGCCATTCACTTCTTCCCGGCACCAGCACCGCTGCCTGCTGGTAGCGCGTGCCCTGCTCACTGCCAGCAGCCTCCTCCTGCAGGCTGGTGACCTGAATGCCCTCGTGGTGCACGCTGATCGTGCGCCAATGCACATTCAGGTCCTCGCGAGGGTGTTCGACGAGGGTGAAGCTCAACCCCGGCTGCAGGCGCACATCGTCACCCTCCACCTCGGCAAGGCGGGCGTCATGGCGCAGGGCCGTGAGGCGGGTGGCGGTGAAAGGGGCACCGACCGCATCGCGCTTGTAGCGGCCTGGGTAGTCGAAACGCTCATAGCTCAGCGACTGATGGGTGATGCTGCTGTCACTCGCGCGATGCTCCTGACGGTACTGCGGGTTGGTGAAGGTGTAATCCCGCTGCACCTGCTTCGCGGTGCGTACCTGCTCGCTGTAGCGCAGGCCCCACAGGCACGGGCGTGCCTGATCGCCGCCGCGGTTGGCGCGGTACAGCACTTGGTCGCGGCCGATGTCATCCGTTTCGTGAAACCCTTCGTCATCGTCATCCGGCTTGATGATGCCGAGGCTGATCGTCCCCAGCCCCAACAGCCGATCGGTGATGACCAGCAGGTGGTGCTCCGGCGTGTGTTCGAAGCGGTAGACAAACCCCTCCTCGGCGGCCAGGCGGGCGATGAAATCGAGGTCGGTTTCACCGGCCTGGACACAGAACTCACGCGCCTGATGGGCGCCGAAACTCTTGATTTCGAAGCGGCTGATGCCCTGGCGCTGGAGCATCAGTTCGAGAATCTGCGGTACGCTTTGCTGCTGGAAGATGCGCCAGTTCGAGCGTAGCCCGGCACGTGCCAGCACGGGTTCGACCAGCGCACGGTAACGGGTGCGGGAAAAGCCTGTGTCGCCCTGGCTGAAGCTGCTGACCAGACCGTGCACATAACGTAGCGGACGTTGCCCACGCCAGAGGGTGAACAGCGCCGGTTTGTCGAGCAACGCGCCGAAGTCGACGTCGCTGTCGAAACTGATCAGCTCCAGCTGCAGTTGGAACGGTGCGCTGAGCGCTTCGTCGAGTTCGAACGAAACCACTTCGAACTCAAGCCGGCTCGCCAGCGGCTGGAAGGTAAAGTGCAACTCGGATTGGCTAGGCATGCAGGTTACCCCTGGCTAAGGCTGCAGGATGATGCTGTCGAGCGACTCCAGGACCTCGCCGGTGATCAGGCCCAGGCGATAGCTGTAGTAGCAGTAGGCGCACACCATGGCGACGACAGAGACCACCAGCGGGCTCCACCAGGGCCAGGGCCAGGTCCAGCGCCGCCGGCGACAGGGGCGATAGACAACGTTGGTGTAGGGGTCGCACACCCTTTCCGGGCTGGGACCACGCAGGTCGCGCAGTACCTTGTGCATCCGCGAGATCAGCGTATTGATCAGCTCATCGCCCTTGGGATCGAGCGCGTACTTGCCTTTCAGGCCCAGGCAAAGGCAGAAATACAGAAACTCCAGGACATCCTGGAACTCTGCGGGCGACTGCAGCATCCGCTCCAGCAACACGAAGATCTTCTCGCCGCCGTGGGTTTCGTGGTGGAACACACTCAACAGCGGCTCATGGCTCCAGCACGAATTGCAGCCCCAGGGGCGGCTCATTACCGCCTCGTCCAGGTACAGGCACAGTGCGTAGGAGTAGACTTCGAGATGCGCAGCGGCATAGCCGTGCTGCTGCATTTCCTCGCGAATGACGCTGACCTGCGTTTGCAGGGTCTGGTGCAGGTATTCGATGTTTGGCAGGTCATCCAGGGTGCGCAGGCGAATGACCAGGCCGAACAACGGGTTCGCCGCGTCGAGCATCAGGTTGTCAAAGTGGCCGCGTAGCTGGAATTCAGGGTCGGCCGGGTAACCTGCCAGTTCGGCCGGCGCGCCACGGTTGGCCAGATAGGGCGACGCCCTTTCCCATCTGGCCTCGAGCCTGGCGTGCAGGCTGTTCTCCGTGACGTCGTGAGCGTACTTGGCGGCCACGGTTTCGGCGGAGGGATTGGCGTGTGGCCGGGGCATGAGAGGTCCTTGTCCTACAGCAGACTGAAGGCATGCACGCTATCGTGGAAGCCATTCTGTGAGAAATCAGGGCCCTCCCAAGAGGTTGTAGGACCTTTCGACTGGCCGGTTTCCCGGACATGGGTACCCGCCCCAACGCGTCACCTGCAACGAACGCAACCAAGTGAAACGTTCCGCCTGCAAAGCCGTCATAACCTGAGCCGGTGACACGCAATGAGGAGGCGCAATGACCCAGCCCGACCCGTCCTATGTCAAATGGCTCGAAGACCGCGCCATGCTCCAGGCCTCGCAGCAACGTACCCGCCTGTATTCAGGCCAGTCGCGCCTGTGGCAGCAGCCTTATGCCGAAGCCCAGCCGCGCCGGGCCATCGAGATCGCCTCGGTCTGGCTGACCGTCTACCCCGACGCCATCATCGCCCCCGAGGGCGGTTCGGTACTCGGCACCCTGGCCCACGAGGCGTTGTGGAAGCGCCTGTCGGAGATCGGCATACAGGGCCTGCACACCGGGCCGATCAAGCAGTCCGGCGGCCTGCAGGGCCGCCAACTGACGCCCAGCGTGGACGGTAACTTCGACCGCATCAGCTTCGACATCGACCCGCTGTACGGCAGCGAGCAGGAGCTGGTCCAGATGAGCCGCATGGCCGCCGCACACAACGCGGTGACCATCGACGACCTGATCCCCTCGCACACCGGCAAAGGCGCCGACTTCCGCCTCGCCGAGCTGGCCCATGGGCCCTACCCGGGGCTCTACCACATGGTCGAGATCCGCGAGGAGGACTGGCCGTTGCTGCCGGAGGTCCCTGCCGGACGCGACGCGGTCAACCTGCTGCCGGCACAGTGCGACGAACTCAAGGCCCGGCACTATATCGTCGGCCAGCTGCAACGGGTGATCTTCTTCGAGCCAGGCGTGAAGGAAACCGACTGGAGCGCCACGCCGCCGGTGACCGGGGTGGACGGCAAGACGCGGCGCTGGGTATACCTGCACTACTTCAAGGAAGGCCAGCCGTCACTGAACTGGCTGGACCCGACCTTCGCCGCCCAGCAGATGATCATTGGCGATGCCCTGCATGCCCTGGACTGCCTGGGCGCGCGCGGCCTGCGCCTGGATGCCAACGGTTTCCTCGGCGTGGAAACGCGCGCCAACGGCACCGCCTGGTCGGAAAGCCACCCACTGTCGCTGGTCGGCAACCAGCTGATTGGTGGCATGATCCGCAAGGCTGGTGGCTTCAGCTTCCAGGAACTGAACCTGACGCTCGACGACATCGCGCAGATGTCCAGGGGCGGTGCCGACCTGTCCTATGACTTCGTCACCCGGCCCGCCTACCAGCACGCGTTGCTGACCGGCGACACCGAGTTCCTGCGCCTGATGTTCAAGGAAATGCACGCGTTCGGCATCGACCCCGCCTCGCTGATCCATGCCTTGCAGAACCACGATGAGCTGACCGTGGAACTGGTGCATTTCTGGACCCTGCACGCGCATGACATGTACCTGTACAAGGGCCAGACCTTGCCTGGCGGCATCTTGCGCGAGCATATCCGCGAGGAAATCTACGAACGCCTGTCCGGCGAACATGCGCCCTACAACCTGCGCTTCGTCACCAATGGCATCGCCTGCACCACGGTCAGCCTGATCGCCGCGGCACTGGGCATCCGCGACCTTGAGCAGATCGGCCCGGCAGAGGTCGAGCTGATCCAGAAGGTGCACCTGTTGCTGGTCATGTACAACGCCATGCAGCCGGGCGTGGTGGCGCTGTCCGGCTGGGACCTGGTGGGCGCCCTGCCCTTGCCCGCCGAAGCGGTGGCAGAGCGGATGATGGATGGCGATACCCGCTGGATTCACCGCGGCGGTTACGACCTGGCCGGGCTCGCCCCCCAGGCCGAGGCATCGGTGCGTGGCCTGCCGCGGGCGCGGGCGCTGTATGGCAGCCTGGACAGCCAGCTGGAAAACGGCGATTCGTTCGCCTGCAAGGTGAAAAAGCTGCTGGCGGTGCGCCAGGCCTATGGTATCGCCAGCAGCCGCCAGCTGCTGGTACCCGACGTCAGCAGCCCCGGGTTGCTGGTGATGGTGCATGAGCTGCCGGCCGGGCGCGGCATCCAGATCAGTGCGCTGAACTTTGGCCGGGAAGTGATTGCCGAGCAATTGCAACTGACCGGGTTCACCCCGGGGCCGGTGGTGGACATGATCAACGAGACGGTCGAGGGTGACCTGACCGAGGACGGGCGCTTGACGGTGAACCTGGACCCGTACGAGGCGCTGTGCCTGCGCATCGTCAACAGCAGCGGGCATGTCTGAACAGGGCTGGCCGGTCTTGCATTTAGCGCTCCACGGGCATAGCGTTCGAAAGTTTTCTTTCTCTGTGTCCAGGAGCATCCCATGTACACCGGCATCGTCCAGGCCGTCCGCCCTCTGCTTGATGTGACCAGCTACCCGGGCCACAACCAGTTCACCATCGACCTCACCCCGGAGCTGCTCGACGAGCTCAAGATCGGCGCCAGCGTCAGTGTCGAGGGGACTTGCCTGTCGGTCACCGCAATCGACGGCAGCCGGGTCAGGTTCGATGCCATGACCGCCACCCTCGAGCGCACCAACCTGCGCTTCTTCAAGGCTGGCCAAGGCGTCAACATCGAACGTTCTGCGAAAATGAACGCCGAAGTCGGCGGCCACCTGATGGCTGGGCACATCGCCACCACTGCCGAAATCGTCGAGCTGTCGATCCAGCCGACCGGTGCCTTCATCCGCTTCCGCATGCCCGCGCAATGGGGCAAGTACGTGTTCCCGCGCGGCTTCATCGGGGTCAACGGCTGCAGCCTGACGGTCGCCGATGTCGAAGACAACGTGGTGACCATCAACCTGATCCCGGAAACCCTGCGCCAGACCACCTTCGCCCGTTACCAGGCCGGGGAACTGCTGAATATCGAGGTCGACCACCAGACCATGGTGCTGGTGGACGTGGTAGAACGCACCATCAAGAGCACCCTCGCTCGCGAATTGCCCCGCTGAGGTACCTGCATGCTGCCCAACGCCCTTCCTGCACGCACGGCCCGGCGGCTGCGCCTGCAGATCCTGCGTGGCCGTGTCGGCCTTGGCCTGGTTGCCGGGCTGTCGGTACTGGCCGGCATGACCGATGCGATCGGCCTGCTGGCACTGGGCGACTTCGTCTCGTTCATGAGCGGCAACACCACGCGCCTGGCGGTGGCCATCAGTGAAGCGGACCTGGCCATGGTGCTGCGCCTGAGTGGCGCCGTGCTCGGCTTTGTCGCCGGCAACGCACTGGGTGTGCTGTTGGCGCGCGCCTTCCGCCGGCGGGCTTGGCCAGTGCTGCTGGTGGTCGCCGTACTGCTGGCCTTCGCCGCTGGCTGGCGCTTGGCAAATACCTTCCCGGCGCTGCTGGCCGCCACCTTGGCCATGGGCATGATCAATGCCGTGGTCGAACAGGTGAACGGCCTGCCGATCGGCCTGACCTACGTCACCGGCGCCCTGTCACGTTTCGGCCGCGGCCTGGGGCGCTGGCTGTTGGGTGAGCGGCGCAACGGCTGGCGCGTGCAACTGGTCCCGTGGGCCGGCATGCTGCTAGGCGCTGCGCTGGGGGCCTGGCTGGAGCAACGCCTGGGCCTGCAGGCGCTGGCCGGCAGCTGCTCGCTGGCCTGCGTGCTGGCCCTGGTGTCGCGCTTCATTCCCCGCTCCTGGCAGCGTGGCTACATGCCACGCTGATCAGTCGATGCGCGGATGTTGCTGCACCAGCAACTTGCGCTTGGCCTCCAGTTCGGCAATCTGCGCATCGATGTCCTCGATCTTCTGCTCGATATTGTCATGGTGCTCCTGCAGCAGCTCGCGCGCTTCCTCGATATCCGATGCGGCCGGTGCCGCGCCGCGCAGCGGCTTGTTGGCGGTTTCCTTCATGGTCAGGCCGGTGACCAGCCCCACGGCAGCAATCACCATCAGGTAGTACGCCGGCATGTACAGGTTGCCGCTGCTCTCCACCAGCCAGGCCGCCAGGGTCGGTGTAAGCCCGGCAATCAGTACCGAGATGTTGAAGGCGCTGGCCAGGGCGCTGTAGCGGATATGCGTCGGGAACATGGCCGGTAGTGTCGAGGCCATCACGCCGATGAAGAAGTTCAGCAGCACGGCAATGATCAGCAGCCCGGCAAAAATCACCCCCAGCACACCGCTGTTGATCAGCATGAAGGCAGGGATGGCCAACACGAAAAGGCCGACACTGCCGACGATGATGAACGGGCGCCGGCCGAACTTGTCGCTGAGCAGGCCGATCATCGGTTGCACGAACAGCATGCCGACCATGATCGCGATGATGATCAGCACGCCGTGGTCTTCACTGTAGTGCAGGTTGTGCGACAGGTAGCTGGGCATGTAGGTGAGCAGCATGTAGTAGGTGACGTTGGTGGCGATCACCACGCCGATGCAGGTCACCAGGCTGCGCCAGTGCTGGGTGGCGACTTCCTTGAACGATACCTTGGGCCCGGCCGCCAGCCCTTCGCGGTCGCCTTGCTCCAGCTTGTCGACGTGCTGCTGGAAGGCTGGGGTCTCCTCCAGCGCATGGCGCAGGTAGAGGCCGATGATGCCCAGCGGCAGGGCGAGGAAGAACGGCAGGCGCCAGCCCCATTCGAGGAACTTGTCCTCACCCAGCACGGTGGAGATCAGCACCACCACCCCAGCCCCCAGCACAAACCCGGCAATCGAGCCAAAGTCCAGCCAGCTGCCGAGAAACCCGCGCTTGCGGTCGGGCGCGTATTCGGCGACGAAGATCGACGCGCCGGTGTACTCGCCCCCTACCGAGAAGCCCTGGGCCATCTTCGCCAGCAGCAACAGGATCGGCGCCCAGATGCCGATGCTGGCATAGGACGGTATCAGGCCAATGGCGAAGGTGCTGAGCGACATGATGACGATGGTTGCCGCGAGGATCTTCTGCCGCCCGAAACGGTCGCCCAGGGCACCGAAGAACAGCCCGCCCAATGGCCTGATCAGAAACGGTACGGAGAACGTGGCCAACGCCGCGATCATCTGCACGCCCGGGTCGGCATTGGGGAAGAATACCTTGCCCAGGGCATAGGCGACGAAGCCGTAGACACCGAAATCGAACCACTCCATGGCATTGCCCAGGGCGGCTGCGGTAATCGCCTTGCGCATCTTCGCGTCGTCGACGATGGTGATGTCCTTGAGGCCGATTGGCTGGACGCTTTTCTTGCGAGGTTTCATGTCCGTATCCCTGTCGATGAATGCTCTAAGGGATGAGATACAACGGGACACTAAATAATTCAGCGCTTACTGCTTTTTCGTGCTTTCTCGGCAGCTGCTGCGCATTGGAGGAAAGCCGCTGCGATGGCAGCGGCTTACATGGGCAAAGGCCCCGGTCAGATACCGTCGCGGGCCAGGTCCATGGCGAAGTAGGTGAGGATCAGGTCGGCACCGGCACGTTTGATCGCGCCGATGCTTTCACGCACCACCCGGCCTTCATCGATGGCGCCAGCCAGGCCGCCGAACTTGATCATCGCGTATTCGCCACTGACCTGGTATGCGGCCAGCGGCAGGCGCGAGGCGGCACGGATATCGGCAATCACGTCGAGGTAGGCGCCGGCCGGCTTGACCATCAGTACGTCGGCCCCTTCCTGCTCGTCGAGCAACGACTCGCGCACCGCTTCGCGGCGGTTCATGGGGTTCATCTGATAGCTCTTGCGGTCGCCCTTCAGCGCGGTACCACCGGCTTCGCGGAACGGGCCATACAGTGACGAAGCGAACTTGGTGGAATAGGCCATGATCGCGGTGTCGTGGAACCCGGCAGCATCCAGCGCGCTGCGGATGGCCTGCACCTGGCCGTCCATTGCCGCCGAAGGGGCGATGAAATCGGCACCGGCAGCGGCGGCGATGACCGCCTGCTTGCCCAGGTTGGCCAGTGTGGCATCGTTGTCCACGCCGTGGTCATGCAACACGCCGCAATGGCCGTGGCTGGTGTATTCGCAGAAGCAGGTGTCGGACATCACCACCATTTCCGGCACGGCGTCCTTGCAGATCCGCGACATGCGCGCGACCAGGCCGTTTTCGTTCCAGGTGTCGCTGCCAACGGCGTCCAGGTTGTGCGAAACGCCAAAGGTCATCACCGACTTGATGCCGGCGCGGGCATAGCGTTCGATTTCCTGGGCCAGCAGCTTCTCGGGGATACGGTTGACCCCGGGCATGCTGGTGATCGGCACGAAGTCATCGATGCCCTCTTCGACGAAGATTGGCAGGATCAGGTCTTCAAGGCGGAACTCGGTTTCCTGGAAGATCGTGCGCAGGGACTCGTTCTGGCGCAGGCGGCGAGGACGAACGGACGGGAATTGGTTGGACATGACTGCTCCAGGGGATTTGAACGGCGTATACCTTATGCCTGTCGCGCGCCAGTGAAAAGGCCAAATGACGAGATATTGTCGTACGTCAACGGCAACGGTTGCTGCGGCACAGGCGACCTGTCACTGCAGCCAGGGCGGGGTCGGCTCCTCGGCCCCAGCCGGCCCATGCTCGGCCTCGGCCCGCGCCGCACGCCGGCGCGCATCATCCCGCCGGGCGGCATCGATCTCGCGCATCACCCCCGCCACGTCGGCATCATGCGCGTCCTCTTCGAACAGCCCTGTCAGGGGGCTGTCCGGGCGCAGTTCGCCCGCCTCGTACAAGGCCCACATTTCCTGCGCGTAGCGGGTATTTTTCAATTCCGGCGCAAATCGCCCGAAATAGTGCGCCATGTTGGCCACATCGCGTTGCAACATGCTGAAGGCATGGTTGTTGGCCGCCGCATCCACGGCCTGCGGCAGGTCGATGATCACCGGCCCGTCGGGGCCGAGCAGCACGTTGAACTCCGACAGGTCGCCATGCACCAGCCCGGCACACAGCATCAGCACGATCTGGCGAATGACGAAGGCATGGAAGGTGCGGGCTTCCTCGGCCTCCAGGTGCACGTCGTTCAAGCGCGGTGCCGCGTCGCCGTCGGCGTCGGTCACCAGCTCCATCAACAGCACGCCGTCCTGGAAGTCATAGGGCCGTGGCACGCGCACGCCGGCAGCGGCCAGCCGGAACAGCGCCGCCACTTCGGCGTTCTGCCAGGCATCCTCGGCTTCCTTGCGGCCATACTTGCTGCCCTTGGCCATGGCCCGTGCCTGGCGGCTGTTGCGCACCTTGCGGCCTTCCTGGTATTCGGCGGCCTGGCGGAAACTGCGCTTGTTGGCTTCTTTATACACCTTTGCGCAGCGCACCTGGCTGCCGCAGCGCACGACATACACGGCGGCTTCCTTGCCACTCATCAACGGCCGCAGTACTTCGTCGACCAGGCCGTCCTCGATCAGGGGTTCGATTCTTTTGGGTGTCTTCATCAGGCTGCGTTCGGGGTCCTGGCTGTGATGGCGGACATCCTCTCACAGCCGGGAGCGACTTGCTCGTCTGTCTTCAGCGCGCCAGGGTCAGGCGCCCTGCCCCACACCACCTGGCACCATCCCGCGTGCCCGGCGCCGGGTAACCAGCAGGCCGGAACACACCACCAGCAACGCCAGTACCATGGTCGATACGACCTCTATGCGGTGGTCCGGGCGGAACAACATCAACACCAGTACCGCGCTGATGAACAGGATCACCGCCCAGGTCAGCCACGGGAACAGCCACATGCGGTAACCCAAGGTCTTGCCCTGGGCAATCAGGCGCTGGCGCAGGCGCAACTGGGAAATGGCAATCACCAGGTACACCAGCAAGGCAATCGCGCCGGAGCTGGCCATGAGGAAGCCGAATACCTTGGCCGGCACCAGGTAGTTGGCAATGACCGCCAGGAACGCCGCACCGGTGGACAGCAACACCGCCACCACCGGCGTGCCACTGCGGCTGGTCAGCTGGGCGCAGGCCGGTGCATCACCGCGGCGGCTCAGCGAATAGACCATGCGCGAGGCGGTGTACAGCGACGAGTTGAGGCAACTGGTGACCGAAGTCAGCACGACGAAGTCGATGATCGCCTTGGCATGCGGCACGCCGAGGGTGTCCAGCACCGTGACATAGGAGCCTTCGCTGGCCAGGCGCGGGTCAGTCCACGGCACCAGGGCGATGACGATGAAGATCGACAGGATATAGAACAGCGTGATTCGCCAGATCACCGAGTTGGTGGCCCTGGAGATGTGCTTGCCCGCTTCGTCGGACTCGGCTGCGGCGATGGTCACCACCTCGGCACCGAGGAACGAGAACATGGTGATGAGCATGGCACTGAGCACCGCGCCGAAGCCGTTGGGCATGAAACCGCCCGTGTCCCACAGGCGCGACACGCCGCTGACACCGGAGCCCGGCAGCAGGCCGAAGATGGCGCACAGCCCCAGCGCGATGAAGCCGACGATGGCCAGCACCTTGACCAGCGCCAGCCAGAACTCGAACTCACCATAGTTCTTCACGCTGAACAGGTTGGTCGCGGTCAGCAGCAAGGTGATGACCAGCGACAGCAGCCAGATTTCCAGCTGCGGAACCCAGGAATTGATAATGGTGGCGGCGATGTTGGCCTCGATCGGGATGATCAGCACCCAGAACCACCAGTACAGCCAGCCGATGGTATAGCCGGCCCATTTGCCGATGGCGAGGTCGGCATAGGTGGAAAACGAACCGGTGTCCGGCGAGGCCACCGCCATTTCCGCCAGCATGCGCATTACCAGCACCACCAGGGCACCGGCCAGGATATAGGCGAGGATGGTGGCCGGCCCGGCTTCGGCGATCGCCCGGCCGGAGCCGACGAACAGGCCGGCACCGATCACACCGGCGATGGACAGCATGGTGACATGCCGTGATTTCAATCCATGACTCAAATTGTTGTTGTGGGTTTGCATGGCGTTACCTTGTTGTTTTTGTCATGCCCACGCAGGGGCCGTCGGCTTGCACGTCACCGACGCAGGCGCGAAAAAGCCCGCCCTGCCCTAGAGGGTGAGTAGGGCAGTACGGGTTGAGTAAACGAAACCGCAGGAGGTGCTACAGGTGCTTCAGCCGGCTGCCCGCCGGCGCGGCGCCAGGTCGGCCTTGGGCGCAGCGCTGCCTTGCCGGCTGACTTGCTCACAGACTTTCTCGACGATGTAGGCACCAATCGGAATGGCCGACGTGGCAGCCGGCGACGGCGCATTGCAGACGTTGACGCTGCGCGCAGTGTTGACGAACAGGAAGTCGTCGATCAGCTTGCCGTCACGCGACACGGCCTGGGCACGCACGCCGGCCGGGTACGGCGTGAGGTCGGCCTTGGTGATGCTCGGGCAGTACTTTTGCACCTGCTTGAGGTAGCCGCCCTTGAACAGCGAGTTCTTCATCTCGATCAGGCCCGGGCGGAAGTTCTTTGCCAGAACCTTGAGGATGCCCGGGGTGGTCAGGGTCTGGAACAGGTCGCCAGGGCTGATGTCGGTCTTGCGATAGCCCTCGCGCTTCATCGCCAGCACGGCGTTGGGGCCGACGGTGACGGTGCCGTCGATCATGCGCGTCAGGTGCACCCCGAGGAACGGCATGGACGGGTCGGGAATCGGGTAGATCAGGTGGTTGACGATCTGGTTGTGCTGCTTGGGCAGCAGGTAGTACTCACCGCGGAACGGGCAGATGACGAAGTCGGTGCGCAGGCCCAGCATGCTCACCACGCGGTCGGCCATCAGGCCCGAACAGGTCACCAGGAAACGGCTGCGCAGCTCGTCGCCATGCGTACGCACGATCACTTCACTGGCCAGCTCCTGCAAGCCGACCACCTCGGCGCCATAACGGATTTCGCCACCGGCACGCTGGAATTGCGCGCCCATTGCCGCCGTCACCTGGGCGTAATTGACGATGCCGCTGGAGGGCACGAAGATGCCGCCCATGCCCACGATGTTCGGCTCGCGCTCGCGCAGCTCGGACGCTGACAGCCAGTAGCGTTCCAGGCCATTAGCCGCGGTGCGCTCCCACAGCGCCTTCATGCGCTGCATTTCCAGTTCGTTGGTGGCTACCAGCAGCTTGCCGCACTCATCGAAGCGGATGCCGTGCTCGGTGCAGAAGGCCTTGGTGGCCTTGTTGCCTTCCAGGCAGAAGCGCGCCTTGAGACTACCAGGGGTGTAATACACGCCGGCGTGGATCACGCCGCTGTTGTGGCCGGTCTGGTGGCGGGCCGGGCCGGACTCTTTCTCCAGCAGGAGAATCTTCGCATCCGGGTAGACCTTGATCAGGTGCATGGCCGTGGACATGCCCACAATGCCACCGCCGATGATGATGAAATCGTACACAGCCTTACCTCACACGCAGGCATTGCCTGGCTGGCTCACCAAGGCCCGCAGGGCCCTGATGGCATCGTTTGCTACATGGACGCATGGGCGGGCGCCCGCCCCACGCCCTGTCATTATTGCCCGCGCTGGTACAGCGGTTTGGGGAAGGCAAGGTAACCGCGCTGGCGCATCAGCTCGCGGCGCAGGCCTTCGTGTGGCGTGAAACGATCACGGCCATGCAGCCAGAACAGGTTGTTGATCAGCAGGAAGCTGCCCACGCCCACCGGTACCGAAAGCTTCTTCGCGCTGCCTTCCAGCGATTCGGACAAGGCGTTCAGCCAGATGCCTTCCTCAAAGTTTTCCGGCTGCACGAACTGGTCAATGTAGCGCATGGTCGGGCGGCCTTCAGCATCAGTGTCGAATACCGCGTGGAACACATCCTCGGACACCTTCTTGCTCGGTGGTGCGGTCCAGCGCATCTCGCGACGGGCCAGTGGGTGGCGGAAGAACTCGTCGCACTGCTCCCAGTCGTCCAGGTGCAGCAGCAGCGAGTTACCCCCTTCCATGTTCTTTTCGTCGATTTTCAGCATCAGCACGTAGTCGGTGATCTGGTTGACGAAGGTGCCGTCATTGTGCAGCTCCATGACCCGGTGCGGCTGGCGCAGGTAGCTGTCGGAGTTGTCGGTATTGACCACCACGAAGCGGGCATAGAACTGCCCGCTCATGGCGTCGTAGTTGCTGCGCCCGATCAGGTGCGCACAGGCGGTGGTGAACTTGACCATGTCTTCGGCCTGGCTCACGTCATCCAGCCCGACCGGGGTGATCAGCATGCCACCGCTGGCGCGGTTGAGGATGGTGTTGAGCAGCACCGGGCGCAGGGTGCCTTGGCACAGCTGGTCGAGGATCTCACCCACCCGAAAACGCAGGAACGACTTGTACTCCAGCGCCTGCACCGGCCACTGGGCAACGGCCTGGACGAACGCTTCGACCGTTTCGCGGGCAAAGGTGATCTCCAGCAGGCGCGGCGACTGCTTCGAAGGGGCGATGGTGTAACCATGCGGTTCGAGCGGCAGTGGCATCACAAGTTCGTCGATCTGCGTAAATGCGTTCATGGCAAGGTCCTGGCAAAGAAAGTGAATGGCGCCGTCCGGTCATGACCTGGATCAGTGCGGGCGAGAGAAAAATATCGCCACAAACACAAAATGTCTACATTTTTATTTTTCAGCGATGTTTTGCTTGTTTGTCCATTGTTTTTCGCCAGCCGGCGCTTTCGGTATGATCGGCAAAACGGTTTGAGGAAACAGGACCTTGGAAGCGCTCGCCCCCCGACAAAACTCAGCATTCAGCGGGTATGAGAGGCTCAAGAAGGACATCATCCGCGGCGTCTTCAAGCCCGGGGAAAAGCTGTTGATGAGCACCCTGAAGGAACGCTACGACCTGGGCGTCGGCCCGTTGCGCGAAGCGCTGTCGCAACTGGTGGCCGAGCACCTGGTCAACGCGATCAGCCAGAAGGGCTACCGCGTGGCGCCCATGTCGCTGGAGGAGATGAACGACATCTACGATGCCCGCGCCAACCTGGAGGCGATGATCATCACCCTGGCCATCGAGCGCGGCGACGATGCCTGGGAAGCGTCGGTACTGGCCCACTCGCATACCCTGGCCAAGGTGATGGAGGTAAAAACCCGCGAGCAGCGCCTGGATGTCTGGGATGAACGGCACAAGGCATTCCACACTGCGATCGCGTCGGGTTGCGGTTCCCGGCATCTGCTACAGGCGCGCACCTACCTGTTCGACCAGGCCGAGCGCTACCGGCACCTGTGGCTGACCCAGACGGTGTTTTCCGAGCAGGCCCTGGAACTCAAGCGCCAGGAACATGCGGCACTGGTCGAAGCGCTTCTCGCCCGGGACGCCAAGCGTGCCAGCGCCATGATGCGTTCGCACCTGATGACCCCGGTGCCGATCATTGCCCAGATCATGCATGCCGAAGGCATCGGCGCACGCTGACCGCTTTGCCCTGACCTGCGCGGTCCCGTGTAGGAGCGGCCTTGTGTCGCGAAAGGGCTGCGCAGCAGCCCCAGGATTTCAGTGCAAATGCACAAATTGCCGGGGGCTGCTGCGCAGCCCTTTCGCGACACAAGGCCGCTCCTACAAGGGGGTGTCGCCCGGTCGGGTGGCCAGATGAATTTTTCTTAAATCGCCGGTTGGCTATTCTTTGGCACAATCAACTCTCCATCAGATGCCCGGAAACCAGCATGCCTCGCGTACTGACCATCGAAGACGACGCCGTCACCGGCCAGGAAATCGTCGCCGAACTTACCAGCCACGGCCTGGAAGTGGATTGGGCCGACAATGGCCGTGAAGGCCTTTCCAAAGCCATTGCCGGCGGCTACGACCTGATCACCCTCGACCGCATGCTGCCCGAGGTCGACGGGCTGACCATCGTCACGACCCTGCGCAACCTCAAGATCACCACGCCGATCCTGATGATCAGTGCCCTGTCGGATGTTGACGAGCGAGTGCGCGGCCTGCGGGCCGGTGGTGACGACTACCTGACCAAACCGTTCGCCTCCGATGAGATGGCTGCACGGGTCGAGGTCCTGCTGCGCCGCAACAGCGTGCCGGTCACCCAGACCCGCCTGCAGGTAGCCGACCTGCAACTGGACCTGATCAGCCACGAGGCCCGGCGCGGCGATCAGACGCTCAACCTGCTGCCCACCGAGTACAAGCTGCTGGAATACCTCATGCGCCACAGCGGCCAGGTGATCACCCGCATGATGATTTTCGAAGAAGTCTGGGGCTACCACTTCGACCCGGGTACCAACCTGATCGACGTGCACATTGGCCGCCTGCGCAAGAAGATCGACTCACCCGGCCAGTCGCCGCTGATCCGTACGGTACGGGGCTCCGGCTATGCCATTGCTGAACCCGTCTAAAGGCTGGAGCTCCTCGACCAGCCGCCTGCTGGCGCTGTACAGCTTTCTGTTCGTGGCGTGGAGCAGCATCCTCATGGGGGTGCTGTACTTCGAGGTGTCCAGCTACCTGAACAAACTCACCCGTCATTCCATGCTGCAGCGCCAGCACCTGTTCGCCCACATGAGCGGCAAGCAGCTGGATGATGCCCTGGTCGCCAGCCAGGCCCTGGAAGAGCGCAGCTTCGATGCCTATGGTCTGTTCGACAGCCAGCTCAACCCGATTGGCGGGCGCATTCGCGCGCTTCCGCCGGAGTTGCGGCTCGATGGCAAGGTTCATGAACTCAAGCGCTGCCTGGACGCCGACGACCCGCACATGCCGCGTGACAGCTGTGATGCCGTGGCGATCAAGGTGCAGGACGGCCGCTGGCTGGTGCTGGTGCGTGACAACGGCTCGCTGTTCGTGGTTACCCGGATCATCCTGCATGCACTGCTCTGGGGTATCTCGCTGACCCTGATCCCAGGCTTTGCCGGCTGGTACCTGCTGCGCCGCAGGCCGCTCAAGCGCATCCGTGCGATCCAGGCCCAGGCCGAGCTGATCGTCGCCGGCGACCTCACCCACCGCCTGCCGTTGTCGGCCCGGCGTGACGAACTGGACATGCTGGCAGCCATCGTCAATGCCATGCTCGACCGCATCGAGCGATTGATGCACGAGGTCAAGGGTGTGTGCGACAACATCGCCCACGACCTGCGCACCCCACTCACGCGCCTGCGCGCCCAGCTGTACCGCATTCGCCAGCAGAGCGACAGCGACTCCACCCAGGCCGAGGCGCTGGACCAGGCCATCGGCGAAACCGACACCTTGATGGCGCGTTTTCGCGGGCTGTTGCGCATCAGCGAACTGGAAGACCGCCAACGGCGCGCCGGTTTCGTCCAGCTGGACCCACACGCGCTGCTGGTGGAGCTGCATGACTTCTATCTGCCGTTGGCCGAGGATGGCGGTATTCGCCTGGAATTGCAGCAGCCCGCAGAACTGCCGGCACTGCATGGTGACCGCGAGCTGTTGTTCGAAGCCTTGGCCAACCTGGTGGGCAACGCTATCAAGTTCACCCCGGAGGGTGGCCAGGTGCGGATCAGCGCCACGCAGGACGACAATGGCCTGCAACTGGCCATCGAGGACAGCGGGCCGGGTATTCCCGAAGAAGAACGGGCTGCGGTACTGAAGCGCTTCTATCGCAGCGAAGAAGGCCATCGCCATGCGGGGTTCGGGCTGGGGCTGTCGATCGTTGCGGCGATCGTCGACCTGCACGGGTTCGGGCTGGAAGTGGGGGCAAGCGAGTTGGGTGGGGCCAGGCTGGTTCTGCATTGCCCGCTGGCCGCGTCAGGCAAGTAGACAATGGGGCTGCTCTGCAGCCCATCGCGACACAAGGCCGCTCCTACAGGGGCGACGCAAGCATCCGATGCTGCGCTACTCCTGTAGGAGCGGCCTTGTGTCGCGATGGGCCGCAAAGCGGCCCCGTCTGTACGGATCAGTCAGCCAGACGCCAGGTAGTACTACCCTTGCTGTCCTCCAGCACAATCCCCATGGCGGTCAGCTGGTCGCGAATACGATCGGATTCGGCCCAGTTCTTGTCCGCACGCGCCTGCAGGCGCGCCTGGATCAAGCCCTCGACCGCAGCAGCATCGACCTTGCCTTCGGCACCGGCACGCAGGAAGTCATCGGCTTCCAGCTGCAGCACACCCAGCACGTCACCCAGCTCGCGCAGGCGACCCGCCAGGCCGGCAGCCGCATCCGGGTCGCTGTCGCGCAGGCGGTTGATCTCGCGCACCAGGTCGAACAGTACGGCGCAGGCTTCAGGCGTGCCGAAGTCGTCGTTCATCGCCACGCTGAAGCGCTCGACAAATGCCTCACCGCCCTTGGCTGGCACGCGCGGGAGGCCGCGCAAGGCGTGATAGAAGCGCTCCAAGGCACCCTTGGCATCGCGCAGGCTGTCTTCCGAGTAGTTGATCGCGCTGCGGTAGTGGCTGGCCACCAGCAGGTAGCGCACCACTTCCGGGTGATACTTCTCGAGCACGTCACGGATGGTGAAGAAATTGTTCAACGACTTGGACATTTTCTCGCCGTTGATGCGGATCATGCCGCAGTGCATCCAGGCGTTGGCGTACGGTTTGCCAGTGGCCGCCTCGCTCTGGGCAATCTCGTTCTCGTGGTGCGGGAACTCCAGGTCGCTGCCACCGCCGTGAATGTCGAAGCTCTCGCCCAGGCAGCAGGTGGACATCACCGAGCACTCGATGTGCCAGCCCGGACGCCCCGGGCCCCACGGCGACTCCCAGCTCGGCTCGCCCGGCTTGGCGCCTTTCCACAGGACGAAATCCAGCGGGTCCTGCTTGGCTTCATCGACCTCGATGCGCGCGCCGATACGCAGGTCTTCGATCTTCTTGCGCGACAGCTTGCCGTAGCCGACGAACTTGCCGACCCGGTAGTACACGTCGCCATTGCCCGGGGCGTAGGCGTAGCCCTTGTCGATCAAGGTCTGGATCATGTCGTGCATGCCGCCGATATGGTCGGTGGCACGCGGCTCCTGGTCCGGCGGCAGGATGTTCAGGCGCCGCTCGTCTTCGTGCATGGCATCGATCATGCGCGCGGTCAGGGCGTCGAAGCTCTCGCCGTTCTCGTTGGCCCGGTTGATGATCTTGTCATCGATGTCGGTGATGTTGCGCACGTAGGTCAGCTCGTAGCCGCTCTTGCGCAGCCAGCGCGTGACCAGGTCGAAGGCCACCATGCTGCGGCCATGGCCCAGGTGGCAGTAGTCGTACACGGTCATGCCGCACACGTACATGCGCACCTTGTTGCCATCCAGCGGCTTGAAGACTTCCTTGGCTTTGCTCAGGGTGTTGTAGATGGTAAGCACGGCGGTTCCTCAGCTGCCCCAGGAGTCACGCAGGGTGACAGTGCGGTTGAACACCGGGCGGCCCGGCTGGCTGTCTTTCAGGTCGGCGCAGAAGTAGCCTTCGCGCTCGAACTGGAAGCGGTCCTCGGGCTGGGCCTGGGCCAGCGATGGCTCGGCACGGCAGCCGCGCAGCACCTGCAGCGAATCCGGGTTGATGTTGTCCAGGAAGCTGCCGCCCTCCTCGGTCTTTTCCGGGTTCGGCGAGCGGAACAGGCGGTCGTACAGGCGCACTTCGCACTCGACGCTGCCCTCGGCCGGCACCCAGTGGATCACGCCCTTGACCTTGCGCCCTTCAGGGTTCTTGCCCAGGGTGTCCGGGTCGTACGAGCAGCGCAGCTCGACGATGTTGCCGTCGGCATCCTTGATGGCCTCGTCGGCGCGGATCACGTAGCTGCCGCGCAGGCGCACTTCGCCGGCCGGTTCCAGGCGCTTGTAGCCCTTCGGCGGCTGTTCCATGAAGTCGTCGCGGTCGATGTACAGCTCACGGGAGAACGGCAGCACGCGCACGCCCATGTCTTCCTTCGGGTGGCGCGGCAGCTCGAGCTGCTCGACCTGGCCTTGCGGGTAGTTGGTGATGACCACCTTCAGCGGGCGCAGCACGCACATGGCGCGCGGCGCGGTGCGGTCCAGGTCGTCACGGATGCTGAACTCCAGCATCGACATGTCGACCACGCCGTCGGAGCGGTTGGTGCCGATCATTTCGCAGAAGTTGCGGATCGAGGCCGGGGTGTAGCCACGGCGACGGAAACCGGACAGGGTCGACATGCGTGGGTCGTCCCAGGCTTCGACGTGCTTTTCGTCGACCAGTTGCTTGAGCTTGCGCTTGGACGTGATGGTGTAGTTCAGGTTCAGGCGGCTGAACTCGTACTGGCGCGGGTGTGCCGGCACCGGCAGGTTGTCGAGGAACCAGTCGTACAGCGGACGATGCCCTTCGAATTCCAGGGTGCAGATCGAGTGGGTGATGCCCTCGATGGCGTCCGACTGGCCGTGGGTAAAGTCGTAGTTGGGGTAGATGCACCACTTGTCACCGGTCTGGTGGTGGTAGGCATGGCGGATGCGGTAAAGGATCGGGTCGCGCAGGTTCATGTTTGGCGACGCCATGTCGATCTTGGCCCGCAGCACGCGCTCGCCGTCCTTGAACTCACCGGCCTTCATGCGCGCGAACAAGTCCAGGTTCTCTTCCACGCTGCGCTCGCGGAACGGGCTGTTCTTGCCCGGCTCCTTGAGGCTGCCGCGGTATTCCTTGGCCTGCTCGGGGGTGAGGTCGCAAACGTAGGCCTTGCCGCGCTTGATCAGCTCGACCGCCCAGTCGTGCAGCTGGTCGAAGTAATCGGAGGCGTAGCGCACCTCACCGGCCCAGTCGAAGCCCAGCCACTTGACATCGCTCTGGATGGCGTCGATGTACTCCTGGTCTTCCTTGGCCGGGTTGGTATCGTCGAAACGCAGGTGGCAGACGCCACCGAATTCCTTGGCCAGGCCGAAGTTGACGCAGATCGACTTGGCGTGGCCGATGTGCAGGTAACCATTGGGCTCCGGCGGGAAACGGGTAACGATGCGGCTGTGCTTGCCCGAGTCCAGGTCGGCCTGGATGATCGGCCGCAGGAAGTTCGCAGGGACAGCGGGGGCGCCTTTGGCAGCGGCGTTGGGCGCGTTGTCGGCAGTGGGCTTGCTCATAGGATCCTTGAATGCACGTGGCCGGCCTGGGTAGGCCGATTGAATCAAAGGGCCTATCATAGCCGAAGCAGTCAAGCTGCTGACAGTCGGGCCCGGACAAACAGGCGTGATTTATCACGGCTTTTTGCCGCAGCCTGGCAAAATGGCCAGTGCGCGCCATGTGTCGCGACCGCCTGATCCTGCGTCAGGTGGTAACCCCGCGCCCTGCGCACCCTAATTCCCGATTGCCTTGAAAGAGCGAGTTTCAGCATGTCCAAAGTCAAACTGAGCACCAACCACGGCGACATCGTCCTGCAACTGGACGCCGAGAAAGCGCCGCTGACTACCGAAAACTTCGTTCAGTACGTCAAGGATGGCCACTACAACGGCACCGTGTTCCACCGCGTGATCAAGGGCTTCATGATCCAGGGCGGCGGCTTCGAGCCTGGCATGAGCCAGAAGAAAACCCGCGCCAGCATCCAGAACGAAGCCGACAACGGCCTGAAAAACAAGAAGTACAGCATCGCCATGGCCCGTACCATGGAGCCGCACTCCGCCTCGGCGCAGTTCTTCATCAACGCTGCCGACAACGACTTCCTCAACCACAGCGGCAAGAACGTGCAGGGCTGGGGCTACGCGGTGTTCGGCGAAGTGATCGAAGGCCGTGAAATCGTCGATGCCATCGAGAAGGTCGCGACCGGTTCCAAGGCTGGCCACCAGGACGTGCCAAAGGACGACGTGATCATCGAGAAAGCCGAGATCATTGAGTGATCCTGCTGATCTCCGATCTGCACCTGCAAGAAGAACGCCCGGATATCACCCGGGCGTTTCTGGATTTGCTCGATGGCCGTGCCCGCCACGCCGAGGCCTTGTACATTCTCGGCGACTTCTTCGAAGCGTGGATCGGCGACGATGCCATGACGCCGTTCCAGCAGTCGATCTGCCAGGCCATGCGCCGCTTGAGCGACAGCGGTACGGCCATCTACCTGATGCATGGCAACCGTGATTTCCTGATTGGCCAGGCCTTCTGCGAAGCGGCGGGCTGCACGTTGCTGGCCGATCCCAGCGTGATCGAGCTGGGTGGCGAACCGGTGTTGCTGATGCATGGCGACACCTTGTGCACCCGCGACCTGGGCTACATGAAGATGCGCCGTCTGCTGCGCAACCCGTTGAGCTTGTGGGTGTTGCGTCACCTGCCGCTGGCGGCGCGCTACAAGCTGGCGCGCAAGCTGCGCAGCGAAAGCCGCTCGCAAACGCGGATGAAAGCCACCGAAATCGTCGACGTCACCCCGGAAGCAGTGCCGCAGGTGATGGCCGCGCAGGGTGTGCGCACGCTGGTGCATGGCCATACCCACCGGCCGGCAATCCACAAACTGGTGGTCGATGGGCAACCGGCACGGCGTATCGTGCTGGGTGACTGGGACCGCCGGGGCTGGGTGTTGCAGGTTGACGAGCAAGGCTTTCAGCTGGCGCCGTTCGAGTTTTCCTGACGCTGTAGCGCTGGCAAATACTGGCCGCTTCGCGAGTAAATCCCCCCGCACAGGGACTGCACCGCTTGCCGTCATGGTGCAGTGCCTGTGCGAGCCTCAAGGCTGGCTGGCCAGCGCGCCCTTGTCCCCCTCGCTGATCACATACTGTCGGTATTCGGGGTCGGCCTGGATTTGTGCCTCGGTAAACGGTAATGGCAGCAGTTGCTTGGCCGAGAAGGCCTTGGTCTGGTCGCCGAAGTGTGCCGAACCGGCTTCGCTGGACTGCGAGAACGCCAGCAACCCGCGCGCCTCCGGCCCCTTGTCGGTAAAGCTGACCAGTTGCAGGTAGCTGGTACCACTGACCACCAGCCGCTTGCCCTGCCCGTGCGGCACGCTGTGGATCGCGTTGTACACGCCCAACGCTTGCGGGCCGCCCGGCACCGGGGTGCCATCGACTGCCTGCTGTACCTGGCCCCAGCGCACCTGCCCTGCCACACCACTCTCATTCACCTGCCTGAGCGACGCCAGCGCCGCCTGGTGCAGCCGTTTGCGCACCGCTGCCTGCTCGACCGCCAGGCCACGCGGGGTGTGCTGTGGGTCTGCCGGGTCGAAGGCCACCCGCCAGCTTTCCGGGTGCTCGGCCAATGCTTCGAACAGGTTGTTGAAGTGCACCAGGCCAATGCCACTGTCGAGGTCGGCCTTGCCGTTCCAGGTCGCCAGGCTGCTGCATACGGCCTGTACCTCGGCAGCGGCGCCCTGGCACCATTGCAGCAGGTCTGGCAGCACCAGGCTGGCCAGGTAGACCTCATCGTCGGTGACCATGCGTTGCAAATCGTCGATCGCCAAGCGGGCCTTGCCCTGCAGGCGTTGCAGGGCAAAACGGCCGCGCAGGCCCAGCGGCTGGTCACTGCGGCTTACCAGCGGCGAGTAGCCGGTCAGCGGCTGCGCCGGGTTGGTCATCCAGGCCGGGTCATTGGAGTTCTGCACGAAATCCGTGCGCTGCAGGCTCGGCAGCAGGCGTGCCGGGAAGATCCCCGGCTGTGCCGCCTGCGCATCCACTTTCCACGCACACGCACTGCGCGAGCCATCCAGCACTACCAGGCGACCCTGGGCCTGCGGATTGCTGCAGGTGTCGAGCAACTGCTGGTCGACATAGGGCACCACCGACTGGTTCAGGTACAAGGCTTGGCCACCCTGGTCCACCGCCAGCGTATTGACCCAGGGAATGCCCTGCAACCGTTCGACCGCCCGCTGCAGCGCCGCCACGCTGTCGGCGCGGTTGATCTGGTACCACTGCTGCAATACCCGGGTGTTCTCCAGGTTGGCATCACGCAAGCTGTAGGCCGTGCGGCTGTCCCAGTCCAGGCGCCCGGGCCATTGCACCACCGGGCCGAAACGCGAACTGTAGACCTCGCGTTGTACCTGGCTCAGGCTGCCATCCTCGGCCTTGACTGCAACGCTGATGGTCTGCCGGACCAGCGGCAGCGACTTGCCATCGAGCAGGTAGCGGGTCGGGTCATTGGGATCGAGCTGCAGACGATACAGGGTAAAGTGCTGCGACGTATCGACCGTGTGCGTCCAGGCCAGGTGCTGGTTGAAACCGATATTGACCACGGGCAGCCCCGGCAATGCCGCCCCCATCACATCGAGCTTGCCGGGAATGGTCAGCTGCATCTGATAGAAGCGCATGCCGCCCATCCACGGGAAGTGCGGGTTGGCCAGCAACAGGCCGCGACCATTGGCCGAACGCCGGGCTCCCAAGGCCACCGCATTGCTACCGCGCTCCAGGGCAAAACGTTCCTGACGGGCCAGGGCCGAGGCATAGCCGCTAGCGGCCTGCCGGTTGGCCAGACTGGGCGGTTGCGCACCCACCAGGGCTTCGACGAACTGCCCGACACCCCCTTCGGCCAACAGCCGGCGGGTCAGCTTGACCAGGTCTTCGCTACTGATCGGGCGCAGCCACTCGCCATTGCCGCACTCGGCGGGCAGCCCTTGGCCACGGCGCTCGGCCAGGGCCCGGTTGTAGCCACTGGCATAACCCGCCAACAGCGCCTGGACCGAGGCCGGTTGCGCCTGCAAGAACGCGTTGATGGCCGAGGGGCTGTTGAGCCAGGTGAAGAACAGGTCACTCGCCAGGTTGTCGCGCTGCTCCAGAGTCTTGCCGTTGGCACCGAAATATCGGGACCGTTCGCCGCTGACGGTCAGCACCTCGTTACCTAGCAGGCACAGATTGTCCTGGGCATAGGCGTAGCCGATGCCATATCCCAAACCCCGCTCATCCTTGGCGACGATATGCGGCACGCCGTAGCTGGTGCGACGAATCTGCGCGCTGGCATCGCCTGCGGCAGGCTGCGCCGGTACACCTGCGCTGAACACCATCAGGGTGACAGCCAGACCAGCGCAAGTCTTGGGACGGGAAAGTGGAAACACAGGCATTCCTCAATTTCGGGGGTCATCCCGATCAGACGAATACCTGAAGAGAAATTTTACCAAGTACCGGCTGATGAAACGTCTTGGACAGTAACCGGCATTTTTTTCACCGAAGGGCTGCAGTTTTTCCCTTCTCATTCGTCTTAGTCAGTGAGGCACCCATTATTTCGGGTTCGTCGACGAAAAGGAGCATTCAGATGTACAACCCGCAATCCACGATCCAGGCTGGCCACGGCCCGGACAAGGCGCCCCAGGGACAGGACGCCGTGGCCGACGAACGTACCGGCAACGAACAGATCCGTGCGCTGTTGCGCACCTTCGGCCTGCGCACCAGCCTGATCCGCCTCAAGGTGATCGACGCCCTGCACGTCGCCCAGCGCAATGGCCGCAGCATTGGCGTGCGCGGCGTGCATGCGCAACTGCAACAGCTGGATATCCCGCTGTCGTTCCTCAGCGTGCGCGAAGTCCTCAAGCGGCTGTGCGCCGAGGGCGTCATCCAGCTGGGCAGCGACAAGTGCTACAGCCTCGACCCCCAGGCGCGCGCCGTGCTGGAGCAAACGCCTTCGCGTTGAGGGCCCGGCCGGCCACAGCTGGCCGGCCGGCACCGGTCAGGGCTTGACCTTGCGCCGCAAGATACCGTTGATGACCACGACCACCACGGCAATCGCAATCGCCAGCATCTGGAAAGTCTGCTCACTGATCGTACCCTGCTTCTGCAAGTGGGACAGGCCCAGCATCAGGCCCAGTACGACCAGGATGATCAGAAGGGAATATTTGAGGCGCTGCACATGTGTCATCGAAGGTTCCTTGCAACATCTGGGGCAAATGGCTCGCAACGAGCCGCGGCAATCATACAACGGCCACCGGCCCCGGCGCTGCATTTCCTGCTGGGTGGGGCGGCGGTGGCCTGCAAGCATGGCGCTCCCAAGCTCTCGCCGCCGGAGGCACCATGTACAAACCCCTGCTGTTCGCATCGCTGCTTTTGACCCCCCTTTCCCTTCATGCATTGGACACCCACCAGGCCTCGACCGGGCAATTGCTCGACCTGGGCCGCAATCTGGCCGCCCAGGCTGGGTCCAGCCAGTGGCAGCAACTCTGGCAACGCGTGCGCCAGGCCGGCTACCTGCAGGCAAACGGTGATTCGCTGCATTTCACCGTAGCGCCGGCATTGCTGCCCGAGCTAGCCCGGCAAACCCTGGGCCGGGCAGACCAGGTACAGGCGCTGCAGCACACCCAGGCGCTGTACCGACGCCACTTTGCCGACCAGGTCATCGGCCAGCGCAATGGTCAGCCGCTGCATGCGCTGTGCTTGCTGGTCGATTGGCGCACGCTGCCACAAGGCATGCTTCACAGCCCCGAGGCGTACCTGCGTGGCGCCAGCCTGCTGAGCAGCTATCCGTGCGAGTGAGGGTTACCAGACCCAACAAGCAGAACCCGATGAGGCTCAATGGGAAACCACCCGCTACAGCCGGTTGTTGAAGCCATGTCCTACAGCGCCGGATATCGCTGCCTGCAATACCTGTTCTCCCAGGCTACAAGTCCCAACCCCTATGTCGCCTAGCGACCGGCTTTGCCCGTCGCCGAGAATTCAGCCACACCGTCGACATAACGCCGCTGGTGATCGGGTAGTAATCCCATCCATCCCCAAGGAGCGCCACATGGAATTGCCAGACTTGAGCCACATCGATATCAGCCAATTGCCCCATTCGCTGCAGGCCCTGATCGACTGCATCGGCATCGACAACGCCTACCAGCTCACCTGTGCCTACGGCGGCAGGCCGAAGTACATCCCCAAGCACCGCGAGCGCACCAAGCTCGCCGATGTGCTGCCGGCAGATGCACTTGATGCGCTGATCAAGCGCTTTGCCGGGGTCGCCCTGGAGATTCCCAAGGCTGACCACTTCCTGCGCCAGTTGCGCAACCAGCAAATCCAGAAAGAAAGCGCCAGCGGCTTGTCACGCAGCCTGCTGGCCAACAAATACGGCCTCAGCCTGCGCCAGATCGGTAACATTCGTCGCCAGGAAGCGTGCGTGCGCTGAGTCTCAACCCCCGTGGCCGGTCGCTAATGATCGCTTGTCACACCCAACCAGAAAGAGAGACCAGTCATGATAGATAACAGCCTCATTGGATCCGTCATCAACTCCTTGCCGATGGATCGCATGATTGCCGGCCCGCTGCAAGCGATGGTCCAGGCCCAGGTTACCGCGAGCAAGTCGTACGCCGACTTCATGATGCAAGTCTGCATCCAGGACGGCAAGGCAGTTGCCATCCAGTTCGACTACGACGAAACCATCGTCGACGAACAGGGTGAATACAAGGGTGTGGTCAGCAAGACCATGAAGGTGCCGCTGCTGGCGGCCATCACCCACCCGAACATTGCCATCGAAGAAGGTAAAGTCGAGTTCGAACTGACCATCCAACAGTCGGCGGAAGACTCATCCAGCAGCGACAAGAGCGGCTCAATGGCCGCCTCGCTGGGCTGGGGGCCATTCAAACTGAACATGAAGGGCAGCATCAGCCACAAGTCCACGCAAACCCGCAAGACCGATACCCGCGCTCGCTATGCCTTCAATACCACCATCAAGCGCCAGGAACCACCCGAAGCGCTGATGCGAGTGATCGACTTCCTTACCGACGCCGCCACCAAACCGACCGTCGTCAACTCGGCAAAACTGGAAAGCGCCGGTGAGATCTCGAAGGCCGACACGCTGAAAACCAGCGCGAGCACTGGAGCTGGTGCTGGTGCTGGTGCCAGTGCTGGTGCTGGAGCCGGTGCCGCAACGCCTTGAGCCACAGCAACCCGCACCTCCCCCATCCGTGTGGTGGGGGAACTACCTGCCCAGAGGAGCCAAGTGAGTGAGCAAAGGTCCCGCCCCGATGACTTCCATTGACCTGCGTGAAATTACCCGTGGCCTGCAAGAAGCCGCCAGCGCTACCAATAGTCTTATCGCGCAGCAGTACATCAACCTGTTCGACCAGTTCTTCGAATGCGACACCGAAGCCTTGGGCGCGCCCATGAAAGCCAAGATGGTCGAGGTAGCCATGGACGGCCAGCACATCATGCGCGTGCCGCTGTTCGCGCTGGTCTCGCCCAAGGGCCTGGCCCTGGAACGCATGCAGGTCGACCTGTCGGTCCGGGTCAAAGGCACCGAAGCCCAACAGGCACTGCTGAGCGCTGGCGAAAACAATGCGGCGAGCTTCAAGGTCACGATCGGCGGCCAGAGCCGTCAAGGCGAAAGCCGTGACCCCGACGAAGTGCAGATCCGCATGCAGTTCCAGGCCAGTGAACCACCGGAAGCCCTCAGTCGGCTGATCGAGCAGTACACCAACCTGATCATTCCGGTCCGTGCCCCCAGCCCGCCACCCTCGCCCGATACCAACGAGTTCATCGAGGCGGCCACCGTCCGTTGACCGCCGCCCCTTGCGCGGCTCAGAAGTCGCGCTTGTAGAAGATGTCCAGGGAGCTGGCCAGCCCACTGGCAGCTTCGAGGTAGACCTTCTTGCTCAGCTTGTAGCGCAACGCAATGGTGTTGGCGGGCTCGAACACCCCTACCCCATAGCGCAGGCTCAGCTTCTCGGTGAGGTTGCCGCTGGCGACCACGCTGGTGGTGGTGCCGGAACCTTCGGTGTCCAGCTGGAAATCATCGATGCCCAAACTCGAAGCCAGGCTGCCGGTGATGCCGGCGCTACCGGCCAGGCCCAGGCCCAAAGCCGCCTCGGCAAGCATGTTGTTGTCTTCGCCGGAAGCGCCCAGTGGCCGTCCCAGCACCAGGTATGACAAAGCCTGTTCCTGGCTCATGGCCGGCTCCGAGAACACCTTGGTAGTGGGTTGCTCTGCACTGCCGGTGAGGCGGATACCGGCGATCACGTCGTCAACCTTGCGGATTGCTTCGATGTCCAGGTACGGCTGGTCGATCGGCCCGGCAAACAGTAGCCGCGCGCGGCGAATGGTCAGGCGCTGGCCATAGGCACGGTAGCGGCCGTCGGCCAGGCTCAGTTCGCCACGGGTATCAAGGTTGTCGCCGATGTGTACATGGCCGAGCAGGTTGGCCTTCAGCCCAAAGCCGCTGAACGACAGCTTTTCACGCCCCACTTCGACGTCGATGTCCATGGCCATCGCCATGGGCGCTGTGCCCTCCTCGGTCTGGTGGCCGACGATCACCGTGTCATCCGACACTTTGACCGTGGACGGCGGCAGCTCACGCACGGTGATCGTGCCTTTGGGTACCTGAACCTTGCCGGTAACCGCCAGCTTGTCGTCGATCAGGCGCAGGGTGAGGTCCGGGGCGACCTCCAGCGTTGCATAGGGTTCCACGGTAACCGGCAACTGCTGGCCTTGCAGGCGCAGGTCCATGCCCAGTGCCTGGCCCCAGGTGAGGTTGCCACGCAACTGGCCACGCCCCGCCTCGCCACTGCGCCAGTCACCTTCGAGCTGTACCTGCTCACCGGCTATCAACGCCTGCAACGACAGGTTCTCGAAGCTGACCGGCAATTCGGCACCACTGACCTCGCCGCCGCGCAGCATCAGGTTGCCGTTGATCTGCGGCGCCAACAGGGTGCCCGACAGCCGCCCGCTGCCATTGAGCTGCCCGGCCAGGCGCTCGACCATCGGCAGGAACGGCCGCGCCACTGACAGATCAAGGCCGGCCAGGTGGAAATCCCCTGACAACGGCTTGTTCCTGCCCAGCGGGTCGAGGCGGGTATTGACGTTCAGCTCACCCAGGCGCTGGCCACGGAACACCAGGCGGGTATCGATACGCCGCGGCGCCAGCGTGCTGTCCAGGCGCAGGGCCTGGTAGGGGAAGTCGACCCAGCGATCCTTGTCACGCACGCGCAGGGTACCGCCACTGGCATCGACGACGATGCTGCCCTTGGGGCCGCTGGCCGGGATGTCCAGATTGACGTCGGCATTGAGCAGGCCCTGCCAGGCGAAGTCTTTCGGTAGCCACTGGGCCAGGCTGTCCAGCGGGAACTGCTTGAGGTGATAGCGCAAGCGTGGCTCGGGGGCCAGGCGCTGATCCTCGCCGCACAGGCTGGCCTGGCCGGAGCGCCAGCAATGGGCGCCGAAGTCCAGCTGGCCGCTGGCCAGCCGCTGCAGGCGCGCCGGTGCCTGCAACTGCCAGTCCTGGCCACCGGCCTGGACCCGCCCACTGGCCAGGCGCCCACGCCAGTCGCCCTTGTTCAGCTGGCCATCCAGGCCCAGGTCGAGCTTCAGTTGCGGGCCGTCCAGCGCCACGGTCAGGGCTTGCTGGCGAATGTCGCCCTTGCCGTTGGCCTGCAGCTCACCCAACGCCGTGTCCCCCAGGTGGATGCCGCTGGCCTTGAGCGCGACCACGCCGCGCTGGGCGTTGTCCAGGCGGGCATCCAGGCCCAGCTGCTGCAGGCGGTTGTCGGCCAGGGCCAACCGTTGGCCTTGCACGGCCAGGGTACCTTGCGGGGCCTGCAAGGTACCGGCGACGTCCAGCCGGCCCTTGACCTGGCCCTGCAGCCTTGGCCACAACTGGCCCAGCCGCGGCAGGTCGAGGTCGATCCGCCCGGCCAGGCGCTGCTGCAGGCTGCCACTGCCATTGATCCGGTTATCACCCAGTTGCACCGCCAAGGCGGCCAGCGTCCAACGCTCCCCTGCCCCTTGGGCGTCGACCTTGAGCACTGCCGGCTGGCCGCGCAGACGGCCCTTCAGGTCAAGCTGAGCCTCCAGGCCCAGCGCATCACCTTTGAGCTCGCCCTTGCTGCGCAGCGGCCCGGCCAAGGTGCCTGGCAGCTCGGCCAGCCAATAGGCTGGGTCGAGCGCCGAAAGCTGCAGGGCAACGTCCCATGCCAGGTGCTCGGCAAAACCCACGGCGACGCTGCCTTCAGCCTTGCCTTGCCCGGCGCTCAGCGCCAGCTGCGGCAGCTTGACCTGGCTCAGGTCCCCTTGGAATGGGCTGGCCAGGCTGAACGGCCCGGCCGGGCCGTCCAGGTCGCCATTGAAAGTACCTTGGTAATGGCCATCGCGGTAATGCACCTGGGCGCTGAAGCGCTTGAGCGTGACCTGAGGCGGCGTTTCCAGCGGGTACAGGCGCAGCCACGGGAAGTCCTGCCAGTCCAGTTGCGCGTCGCTGACCAGGCCCTGCTGCCAGTCGGCGCTGGCCTGCAGCTTGACGCGCTGGCTGTCGCTGGCGCTCAGGTCCAGGGCATCCAGCCTGGCCCCTTTGCTGTCGACCACGCCAGACAACAGCAAGGCCACTGGCGACTGCTCGGCGGGCAGGCTGGCAGAGCCCGACACCTTGTAACCCGTGAGCAGGTTGCCCTTGGCATCGAGGCTGAGCTGGTTGAACTGCAAAGTGTCGGGTAGCGCACTGGCTGGCTTGAATGCCTCGGAGCGAATCTGCAAGGTTGCCGGCAGATGCTCGGCCAGCGCCTGCAGTTGGCCGTTCAATGTGGCGTCGAGGTAACCGCTGCTGCTACCGGTGAGCGCCAAGGTGCTCTGCAAACCGCCGCTGGCGCTCAACGCCAGCTGCCAGGGTTTGCCGTCTAGCGCAGGCAGCTGCACCTGTGCCTGGAGTTGCACCGGCCAGTCACCCTCGGGCTGCAGGTTACCCTGCAGCTTCAACTGCAGCTCGTCGCGCTGCAGCTGCAGGCTGTCGATGCGCATCCCGCTGCTGGTCCAGTGCGCTGCCAGTTGCACGTCGCCAAGCAGGTCGCTGCCGTCCAGGCGCAACCGGTCAACCTTGACTTCCCCCAACTCGACAGCCACCGGCAAGCGCAAGGCCGGCAACTGCAGCGGGCCGCTCTCGGCCGGCTCGGCACCGGGTGCAAAGGCCATGTCGATGCGTTGTGCCTGCAACTGGCCGATGCACAAGGTGGCACGCAGCAGGCAGGCAGGCGACCAGGCCAGCAACGCTGCCTGCACTTCGACCTTGCTGTCATCGTCGGCCCAGACCAGCTGGCTGGCTTGCCAGCGACCGGCCAGACGGCCCTGGAAGTCAGTCACTTCAAGCCCTGGCACCTGGCCCAGCACCCAGCGGCTGCCAGCCTCGGTCCCCAACAGCAGGCCCACTGCAATGCCCAGGCTCGCAATTACCCCGAGCAGGCCGGTAAGCAGATACTTGATTACACGTTTCACAGCTCGGGCCCCATGGAAAAGTGCAGGCGAATGCCGCCGTCGTCATCCAGCGCCCTGGCCAGGTCCAGGCGCAACGGCCCGACCGGCGATACCCAGCGCACACCAAAGCCGACGCCGGTCTTCAGGCTCGGCAGCTCAAGGTCGTTGAACGAGTTGCCCTGGTCGACGAAGGTCGCCAGGCGCCACTTTTCGGTCAGCGAATACTGGTACTCGACGCTGCCGGCTACCAGGTAGCGCCCACCAATGCGGTCGCCGTCGCTGTTTTTAGGCGACAGGGTCTGGTAGTCGTAGCCGCGCACGCTCTGGTCGCCACCGGCGAAAAAGCGCAGTGATGGCGGCACGTTGTTCTTGAAACCATTGGTTGCACTGCCCCCGAACTGCACCCGGCCGAGCAGCCGGTGGTTGTGACCAAGGGTGGTCAGGCCCTTGAGCAGCACGTTGCCATGCAGCAGGTTGGTGTCCGAAACCAACCCTTCCTTGGCGGCCTGCACATCGAACTGCAGGCGGTAGCCGTTGTGCGGGTCGATGCGGTTGTCACTGCGCAAGAAGGAAAAGCTCACGCCCGGCATCAGCAGGTTGCTCAACCCGGAATCGTCGCCCAGGCGATACTCCTCGCGCTGGTATTTGAGCGAGATTACCCGCTGCCAGCCGCTGGGCAGCTTGCTGTGCCACTCGGGGCCGACTGTGAGCAGCTTACTCAGGGTATCGGTGCCGGCGAGCTCCTCGTTCTGGTAACCGCCAGCGAAGCGCAGCTTGTCGGTCAGCGGCGGGTCGAGCGGTATGTCGTACCACAGGCCGACGTTCTGCCGCGGTGCCGACAGTTCGGTTTCCCAGCCGTAGCTGTGGCCTTGCGGGTTGACCCAGTGGCGAGTCCAGTTGGCCTTGCCACGAGGGCCAACGTCGGTCGAGAAACCCAGGCCCAGGCCCAGGGTGCGCGGTTTGCGTGTCTGCAGGTGAACATCCACCGGGACTTCCTCTCCGACGGCCGCGGTGGGTGCTGCATCCACCCGCACGCCTTCGAAGTAGCCGCTCGACTGCAGGTCGTTGTTCAGTTCGGCGACCAGTTCGGAATCGTAGGGTGTACCTGGCTTGAACGAGACCATGCGCTGCAGCAGGTCATCGTCCAGCGGGGTGTCGCCGCCGAAGGTGACGGCGCCCAGGCGGTAGCGCGGGCCGCTCTGGTAGACCAGTTCGATATCGGCCACGCCAGCCTGTGGGTCGACCGCCAGGCGCTGGCGGCTGAAGCGCCCACTGAAGAAGCCATAGCGCGACGCCTGGTTCTGGATCAGCCGTTTGGCATCTTCGTAATGGCCATGGTTGAGTTGCTCCCCTGCCCGTAGCGCCTTGCTGTCGGGCACGCGAAAAGCCTTCAGCTCGCTGGCCGGGCCTTCGATGCGCACGGTCACGTTGCGCAGGCGAATCGGCTCGCCCGGGTCGATGCTGATGATCAGTTGCGGGGAACCGTCAGCCGCGCTGGCAGGCTTGACCTCGGTATCGATCTGGGCCTGATAGTAGCCAAGTGCCTGTGCGGCTTTGCGCGCCTGCTCCTGGGCGCCGCGACTGAAGCGCAGCAGCGCTTCTTCATCGCGGTCGCCAAGGGTACCGATGTAGCCTTCGACATTGGCCTTGAGCGCTTTGTTGGCCGGTTTTACCTTCACCAGCAACTCGCTCTGGCCCCATGCTGCGAAACTGGCGGCCCAGATAACCAGGCCCCAGGTCAATCTTCCTGAATACGTCATGCGGCGCATGCTACCAGAGCCGCGCGCTCAAGTGAGCCGCTGCGCTGCCCGCTCAGGCGAAAGCAGAATCGGAAGAGACCGGGTTGGGATGAAAGAACACCCTCTCTCGGATTGGCCCTACAGCCACCTCTCCAATTTCTTCATAGCCCTGGCGCTGGTAGAACGCCAGGTAGTGCTCGTTGCCGGTGTCCAGTACCACGCCCTGGGTGCTGGCGTCCGCAGCGCACCAGTCGTGCACGGCTTGCAACAATTGCTCGCCATACTGCTTGCCCTGAAACTGCGGGTGCACCCCCAGCAGCGGCAGTACGTGGACCTTATCGGTGGGCAGGCAGCTGGCCAGGGCCGCCTGGTAGTCCATGTAGCGGCGGGTGCAGCGCAGGCCGGTGCCCAGCATCATGCGCAGGCGCCAGGCCCAGCTGTCGGCCACGCCCAACCGCCGTAGCGGCGGCACGATCAGGGCCAGGGCGATCAGGCGGTCCTCCAGCAGCAGGCCGATGGCCGGCAGTTGCAGGTAGAAGTGCTGGCGCACCCACTCGCGCACCATCACCCGCAGGCGCCGCTCATAGCCCGGGCGCTGGGCCTCGAAGATATAGGCGAAGGTCGGTTCGTGGCGATAGGCGTTGTACAACAGTGAACGCGCTTCACGGCTGTAGCCGTCGTCGAGCAGGCAGACACGCGCCGGAGCGGCAGTGGTTTCGGGCATTGCGGGCAAACCTCCTGGAATGGGCAGACAGTGCCTTGGAGGTGCCTCAGCGTGCATCGTTCACCCCCTGCAAAGCACGTTAGCAGCCGCCCCGCGAAGCCGCCATGCTGGTGGTGGCAGGCGATGTCGGCTAGCATCGCGGCTTTTACCGGGATTGTCTTTCCATGAAGATCGTCTGTTTCAACATCAACGGCCTGCGAGCCCGCCCGCACCAGCTGGCGGCGCTGATCGAAAAGCACCAGCCGGACGTGATCGGCCTGCAGGAAACCAAGGTCAGCGACGATCAGTTCCCGCAGGCCGACGTGCAGGCACTGGGTTACCACGTGCATTACCACGGCCAGAAAGGCCATTATGGCGTCGCACTGCTGTCGCGCCAGGCGCCGCTGAGCCTGCACAAGGGCTTTACCACCGATGAGGAAGACGCCCAGCGCCGCTTCATCTGGGGCACCTTCGCCGATGCCGACGGCAACCCGATCACCATCATGAACGGCTACTTTCCCCAAGGCGAGAGCCGCGACCACCCCACCAAGTTCCCGGCCAAGCAGCGCTTCTACGGTGACCTGCAGGCACTGCTCGAAGGCCAGTTCCGCAACGACCAGCCACTGCTGGTGATGGGCGACATGAATATCTCGCCGCAGGACTGCGACATCGGCATCGGCCCGGACAATGCCAAGCGCTGGCTCAAGACCGGCAAGTGCAGCTTCCTGCCAGAGGAGCGGGAGTGGCTTGAGCGCCTGAAGGGCTGGGGCCTGGTCGACAGCTTCCGCCACCTGCACCCGGACGTGGCCGACCGCTTCAGCTGGTTCGACTACCGCAGCCGTGGTTTCGAGGACGAGCCCAAGCGCGGCCTGCGCATCGACCTGATCATGGCGTCGCAGCACCTGGTGCCACGGCTCAAGGCCGCCGGCGTGGACTACGAGCTGCGCGGGATGGAAAAGCCTTCGGACCATGCGCCGATCTGGCTGGAATTGAGCTGATCGCCGGGGCTGCTGCGCAGCCCCCAGGTGGTTGAACCGAATGCGTCAAGGGCAAGCGAGCGCCGTGCTCGATCTGCTCGTTCACAACCCCAAGCGCAACGCCTCCCCCACCCCAGCGCCGCGCACATCGTCCGCGGCGCTGACCAAGGCAAAGTTGTACGCCCCGTGCGACCAGTATCGCGCCTCCAGCTGGCCATCCACCCGCTGCCCATCCGGCATGCGCCGGTACTGCTCGCCCGGTGAACGCAGGAACAGGCTGATGCGCTGCCCCTTGCCATCCTCGAACACCAATAGCGCCGCCGGCCCTTGCTCATTGCTGAGCAGGCGCGCGCCCAGCGGTTTGAAACCATACCCTGTCAGGTCCGGCAACTGGCCCACGCGGTTGAAATGCCGGCCCAGCCAGGCGCGCAACTGCGCCGGGTCGCTGGCCTGGATATCCAGCGCCTCGCTGCCGGCAAACAGGCGGTGCGCCTGCACCGCGTCGGCCATCGGCAGCATCGCCTGCGCCAGGGTCGCCTCGCGCACCTGCCAACCGCCCAGCCCGCCCACCCCCAGTGCCAGCAACAGCACCGCCGCCGTGGCCCAGTGGCGCTGACGGCGTTGGCGTACTTGCCGCTGCAACCGGTCCAGGTCCAGTTGCGCCGCCCCAGGCAGGTCGGCAAAGCCGGCCAACGCCGCGCGCAAGCGGCGGGCATCGGCACGCCAACCCTCGACCTTGGCCGCTGCCTGCGGGTTGGCCGCCAGCCAGGCCTGCACTTCGGCGCGGCGCGCAGGCTCCAGGCGCTCATCGACATAAGCGTGCAATTCGTCTTCGCTGGGGATCAGGCGCGTCATTTCAGTCTCCGCAAGGCTGGTGGCTGGGGGTCACCCTCGGTCAGTTGGCGCAAGGCATTGCGTGCGCGTGACAGGCGCGACATCACGGTGCCGATGGGGATGCCAAGCGCCTCGGCGGCCTCCTTGTAGCTCAGGCCTTCGACAGTCACCAGCAGCAGCAAGGCACGCTGCTCCGCCGTCAACCAGGCAAACGCCTGCAGGTCGGCCTGGGCCTGGACGATGGCCTCGAGGTTGTCGCCAACCGGCTCTTCATCACGTTCGCCCCGGCCAAACCAGGACAGCCAGCGTGCATGCAGGCGCTCGCGACGTTTACCGTCGAGAAACAGCCGATAAAGAATGGTGAACAGCCAGGCGCGCAGCGCATCGGCGTCACGCTGTTGACCGCGCCGGCTCAGGGCCCGCTCGACCGTGGCCTGCACCAGGTCATCGGCGCTGCCCGGCTCGCGGGTCAGCCACACGGCAAAGCGGCGCAGGCGGGCAAGCAGTTCGCGCCACTGGTGGTCGTCCAGGTCGTGCATGGCAAGGTCCGGCCTCTGGGTTGGTCAGTGTAGGTAGCAGACGCCTGTGCGCAAATTCTATTCCCCTCGAGGGAATAAGTTTTACCCGACGCCGTCGTACCGGCACCTTCACTGAACCGGACCCTGACCATGAAATCACCCCTGCACGGCCAAGCCCTGGCCCTGCGCCTGGCCGCCATCGGCGCCGTGGTGCTGGCCGCCGGCGCCAGCTTTGCCTATGCCGCCGGCTGGCTCGGCCAGCCTCGGCTGACCCCGCAACGGATCATCGACACGTTCGAAGCGCAGGCCGGGCATTACCCGGGCTACCGCAAGAACCACGCCAAGGGCCTGTGCGTCAGTGGCTACTTCCAGGCCAGCGGCCAGGCCGCCAGCCTGTCTACAGCGCGCGTGTTCAGCCAGCAACGGGTGCCGGTGACTGGCCGTTTCGCCATCGGCGGTGCCAACCCGTTCGCCCCGGACACCGGCATACCGGTACGCAGCCTGGCCATCCAGCTCAGCACCGACGACGGCCAGGTCTGGCGTACCGGCATGAACAACCCGCCGGTGCTGGCGGTCAGCACACCGCAGGGGTTTTATGAGCAAGTGCTGGCAAGCGCGCCCGACCCGGCCACCGGCAAACCGGACCCAGGCAAACTGCAGGCGTTCTTCGCCGCCCATCCGGAAAGTGCAGCATTTCGCCAATGGGCGGCCAGCTACAAGCCAAGCAACAGCTTTGCCAGCACGCAGTACCACAGCATCAATGCCTTCCGCCTGATCGACAGCGCCGGCACCGCCCACCCGGTACGCTGGCAACTTGAGCCGCACAGCGCGTTTGCCGCGTTGCCTGCCCAGGTCGATGACAAGCAGTACCTGCAACACGACCTGCAGCAGCGCCTGGCCCAGGGCCCATTGCGCTGGACCCTGCGCCTGGTCCTGGCCGACCCGGGCGATGCGCTGGACGACCCTGCCCGCCCCTGGCCCGCCGAACGGCGCAGCGTGGATGCCGGCACCCTGGTACTGGAACAGGTCGATGCCCCCGAACAAGGTGCCTGCCGTGACCTCAACTTCGACCCGCTGATCCTGCCCACAGGTATAGAAGCGTCCAACGACCCGATCCTCGCCGCGCGCTCCTCTGCCTATTCGGAATCCTTCAACCGCCGCAGCCGTGAATCGCTCAGCACTGGAGCCCAGCCATGAGACCCGAAGCCTTCCACCCGCTTGCCCGCCTGTTGCATTGGTTGATGGCGCTATTGATCCTGGCCATGTTGTTCATCGGTGTGAGCATGGTCGTGGACCTGTCGCCACGCCATACCCTGCTGCTCAGCCTGCACAAGGCCACCGGCCTGGCCCTGCTGCTGCTGGTCGTGCTGCGCATCGCGGTACGCCTGGGCGTGCCTCACCCGCCTTTGCCGCACGACCTGCCAACGCCACAGCGCTGGGCCGCCGCGGCTTCGCATGTGCTGCTCTATGGCCTGATGCTGGGCATGCCACTGTTGGGCTGGGCCATGCTGTCTGCGGGTGGTTACCCACCCCCGCTGGGTTTGCCGGCAATCGCCCCACACGACCTGCAGCTGTATGCCGTGCTGCGCCAGGCCCACGGCTGGGCCGGCTACCTGCTGTTTGCCACTGTGCTGGTGCACGTGGCCGCAGCCTTGATGCACGCGTGGGTGCGCCGGGACGGCGTGTTGCGTAGCATGTGGCCAGGCCCCCTGCGCCGCAACCCGTGACCGCCAGCAGACAGGGCCTTCGACAATCGATGATAACGCCCGCCCTCTCGGCTTACTGTTTGCCGTACTGCCCTGGACTGTCTGATGAACCTCGCAAAGGACCCTGCCACTCTGCTGCCTGCCAGCACGCTGGATCTACGGCCACTGTTGCTGGCCAACATGGCCTGCACCCTGTCGATGATGGCTTTTGTCGCGCTGGTCGGCCCGCTTGCCCGGCAGCTTGGCATGGCTACCTGGCAAGCCGGTGCCGCAGTGACCGTGGCGGGGGTGGTCTGGGTGCTGCTGGCACGCCCCTGGGGGCGCGCGGCGGACCGCCTCGGCCGCCGACGTGTGCTGCTGCTGGGCAGTGCCGGCTTCACCGTGGGGTACTGGCTGTTGTGCCTGTTCGTCGAAGGCGCTCTGCGCTGGCTGCCGGGAGCGACCCTGGCGTTCGTCGGCCTGACCGTGGCACGCGCTTGCATCGGCGCCTTCTATGCCGCCATCCCGGTGGGCTGCAACGCGCTGATCGCCGACCATGTCGAACCACAACGCCGGGCCCGCGCCATGGCCGCGCTGGGCGCCGCCAATGCCGTCGGCCTGGTAGTCGGGCCAGCGCTGGCAGCGCTGCTGGCACGGCACAGCCTGAGCCTGCCGTTCCACATCCTGTCGCTGTTGCCGGCCAGTGCCTTTCTAGTCCTGCTGTTGCGCCTCAAACCGCAGGCGCTGGCGCAGCGCCACGCCCCCAGCCCGGTGCGGCTGACCGACCCGCGCCTGCGCCGGCCGCTGCTGGTGGCATTCTGCGCCATGCTCAGTGTCACGGTATCGCAGATCATCGTCGGTTTCTTTGCCCTCGACCGCCTGCACCTGGGCCCGACCGAAGCCGCCCAGGCTGCCGGGATTGCCCTGACCACGGTGGGCGTGGCGCTGATCCTGGCACAGGTGTTGTTGCGCCAGCTGGAATGGCCGCCGCTGAAAATGATCCGGGTCGGGGCCACGCTGTCGGCCCTGGGCTTTGCCTGCGGCGCCCTGGCAACCAGCGCGCCGTGGCTGTGGGCCTGTTATTTTGTCGCGGCGGCGGGCATGGGCTTCGTGTTCCCGGCATTTTCCGCGCTGGCGGCAAACGCCATGCACGCCTCGGAACAAGGCGCCACCGCCGGTTCCATCGGCGCAGCGCAGGGCATGGGCGCGGTGGTCGGGCCGCTGGCAGGCACCCTGGTGTATGCACTGGACCCACGCTTGCCGTTCCTCGCTGTTGCGGCCCTGTTGCTATTGGTCGGGCTGTGGCCGATGCCCCGCGAACAAAGGGCCTGACAAGCACAGCGCGCAAGCGAGCAGAGTGTGTTTTAATGCGCATCGCTCATTATTTTTGACACCTCTTGATAACAAGGCGGCTATGGACACGGGGACGCGACTCAAACTGGTGCGTGAACGCAACAACCTCTCCCAACGGGAACTGGCCCGCCGCAGCGGGCTGACCAATTCGACGATCTCGCAGATCGAACAGAATCGCGTCAGCCCTTCGGTCAGCTCCCTGAAAAAACTGCTCGAAGGCATTCCCATGAGCCTGGCGGAGTTCTTCAGCTTCGACGAACCGGTGCGCGAAGAACGCTACGTATTCCGTGCTGGCGAACAGCCAGACCTGGGGCGCAACGGCCTGCGCATGCTGCTGGTCGGTGCCAGTGTCGAAGGCCGGCAGATGCGTATGCTGCGCGAGCTGTATGCACCGGGCGCTGACTCGGGCGAGCCGATCGTGCATGCCGAGGGTGAAGAGTGTGGCCTGGTCACCCGCGGCACCGTCGAGTTGTGGGTCGATGGGCAGGTCAGCGTGCTCAACTCGGGCGATGGCTACTACATTCCCACCACCTTGCCGCACAGTTTCAAGAATATCGGCCCGGACGAGGCCGAGATCATCAGCGCCAACACCCCGGCGAATTTCTGACCTTGCTGAACAGGCCCTGAATGAAGCGGATCACTATGCTGCTGGGGCTGCTGCTGGGGCTGGCCCAGCCTGCGCTGGCCGGCCAGGCTTGCCCGCCCGGGCAGTATCAGGTCTGCCTGATGGGCTGCTTCTGCGCCCCGATCGACCCCGGCCAGGCCGGGCAGATCCTCAAGGATGTGGGAAGCGTGGCCTCGTCCAGCCTGACCTACGCCTTGCAGCAAGCCCGTGACGAGGCCACCGCCAACGGCGTGCAACCGATCCCGTTGCACATCCGCGCGCAGCTCGAACCCTGGTATGACTTTGCCGTGCTCGACGCGGCGCGCTACCGGGTGGGTGACGAGCAGCAAATGAGCGCGGCCAATGCGCTGCTGCAGAACCCTGACGTGAACGCCGTGACGCTGATCGACACGATCATCTTCCGCCGCCCCTCCGATGCCGAGGACAACGTGGCCTTGTGGGCACACGAGCTCAAGCATGTGCAGCAGTATCAGCAGCTGGGTGTGGAAGAGTTCGCCCGGCGCTACACGCGCAACTACGACGACCTGGAAGCGCCGGCTTACAAGATCGAGGCTGAAGTGCGCAAGGCGCTGCGCGAGCGTGGTTCAGGGCAGGCCAGGTAAGCCACGCGTTGCTTCGCAGCGCTATCGCCGGCAAGCCAGCTGCTAGCAGTAGAGCCATGACTTGAGATCGATGCGCTCGAGGTGGGCAGCAGGTTTGCCGGCGACAGGGCCCCGTCAGGACGCCGCTGAAGCCTCTTCAGCCAGCTGTTGACGGCTGGCATAGCGTTGCGCCAGCACCGCACAGACCATCAGCTGGATCTGGTGGAACAGCATCAGCGGCAAGATCATCGCGCCGATGCCGCTGCCGACGAACAGCACCTGGGCCATCGGTACCCCGGTGGCCAGGCTTTTCTTCGAGCCGGCGAACAGGATGGTGATGCGGTCCTCCAGGGCAAAGCCCAACAGCTTGCCCAACTGGCGGGTACCAAACAGCACCACCGCCAGCAGGATCGCGCATACGGCAAACAATCCGGCCAGGTGCTGCGGCGATACCGTGTGCCACAAGCCGGTGACCACCGCCTCGCTGAAGGCGGTATACACCACCAGCAGGATCGAGCCCTGGTCCACTACCTTCAACCAGCGTGCATTGCGCTTGACCCAGGCGCCGATCCAGCGCCGCGCGAGCTGCCCGGCCACGAACGGCACCAGCAGCTGCAGGGTGATCTTCAGCACCGCATCCAGGCCTGAGCCGGTATCACCGCTGGCGCCCAGCAGCAGCATGACCAGCAGGGGCGTGAGGAAGATGCCCAGCAGGCTCGATGCCGCCGCGCTGCAGATGGCTGCCGGCACGTTACCGCGTGCCAGCGAAGTGAAGGCAATGGCCGACTGCACGGTGGCCGGCAAGGCACACAGGTACAAGACACCCAGGTACAGCTCGTTGCCCACCAGCGGTACGAACAGCGGCTTGAATGCCAGGCCCAGCAGCGGGAACAGCACGAAGGTGCAGGTAAACACCAGCCCGTGCAGGCGCCAATGCCCAGCACCGGCGATGATCGCTTCGCGCGACAGTTTGGCCCCATGCAGGAAGAACAGCAGGCCGATGGCCAGGTTGGTCAGCCAACCGAAATACACCGCGCCGTCACCCGAGCAGGGCAGCACGGTGGCGATCAGGACCACCCCGAGCAAGGCCAGGGTGAAATTGTCGAACAACATGCGCAAATACTTCATCACAGTTTCCGTCTTGTCATTGGGCAAGGGCAGACGATAAGGTCTTCGGCTTTTCACCGCTAACGCCGGAACCCCCACCGGTATCGCTCAACGGACACTTCCCGCAAAGGACCCGCCCATGCCCTTCCCCCGCCTGGCCGCAGTTGCAGCCGCCCTCACCCTCGCTCTAGGCCACAGCGCCGCCGAAGCCGATGACCAGCTGCAGGCCAAGGTCGACCGGATCATCCGCCCGCTGATGCAGGAACAAGGCATTTCCGGCATGGCCGTGGCGCTCTATGCCCGCGACCACGCGCACTATTTCAACTACGGCGTGGCGAGCAAGGACGACCCTGTGCCGGTCAGCCGCGACACGCTGTTTGAAATCGGTTCGCTGAGCAAGACCTACACCGCTACCCTGGCCGCACTGGCCAGTGCCGAGGGCAAACTGGACCTCGCCGCCCCGGCCAAGCGCTATCACCCAGCGCTGGCCGGGGCGCCTCTCGGCGAGGCAAGCGTGCTGGACCTGGGCACCTATAGCGCCGACTGCCTGCCGTTGCAGTTCCCGGACACGGTGCAGACCGCACAGCAGGTAGTCGATTTCTTCCGTCACTGGCAGCCCCGGGCCAAAGCGGGTACCCAGCGCTGCTATTCCAACCCCAGCCTGGGGCTGTTCGGCGACCTGGCCGCTCGCGCCCAGCATCAACCGTTCTCGGCCCTGATGAGTGAAGGCCTGCTGGCGAAAATGGGCCTGCAGAACACCTACCTGCAGGTCCCGGCCGATGCCCAGGGGCTGTATGCCCAAGGCTACGACGCCAGCGACAGGCCGGTGCGGGTTGGCCCCGGCCCTTACGCAGATGAGGCGTACGGCATCAAGACCAGCGCCAGCGACCTACTGCGCTATGTGCGCCTGGCCATGCAACCGGACGGCCTGCCCCCTGCCCTGGTGCAAGCGACAACCATTACCCGACAGGGCTACTTCCAGGTCGGTGCCATGACCCAGGGCCTGGGCTGGGAGCGCTACCCGTATCCGGTCACGCTGGCTACCCTGGTCGACGGCAACAGCCCGCGGCTCATTCGCGAACCGCAGGCGACCACACGCTTGCAACCGGCCCTGCCCGCGGTCTCGGCAGCCTGGTACAACAAGACCGGCTCGACCAATGGTTTCGGCGCCTACGCCGCGTTCGTGCCGTCCGAACAACTGGCCATCGTGTTACTGGCCAACCGCAACTACCCCAACGAAGCCCGCGTACGCGCCGCCTTCGAGATCCTTTCAGGGCTGTAGCGGCGGCAGCAATTGTCGAACAAAACGACACAATGTAGTGAGGAAAAATATTCACTACAAAATGGTTGACGCCGTTCATCGCCCTTGGGCATGATGAAGCCGTCTCTCTGATCGGGAGCGGTGGCAAGGGTGTTCCAGACGGCCTGCGCGGTAACGCAGGCCGTCCGTGGAGAGGGAAACTGTCCAAAAGGCAGCGTGAGAAAGCCCCTGTTGCGATGCTGCTGTAGCAGCCTTGGTAGTGCGCTACACCGTGGTAGCGCCAACTGTGAAAATCACTACGACTGGGTAATGGGGGCTTTATGATGAACTTGAACAACAATCCGACTATCGACCAATTGGCCCAGCTGTTCGCCATGCGCAAGGACAGCCTTGACGACCACCTGCTGTGGGTCAGCCAAACCGGTGAAGTGCGCCTCGACCGCCTGCCACCGAATACCGTCGAAGCTGAATTCGAAGAGCACCTGCCCAGCATGCGTGCCCGCTTCAAGGTCTACCGCCGTGGCCAGGGCTACGTCGGCAAGAAGGCCGCCGCTGACACCGAGTTCGTCGGCCGCGTCCTGCAGACCCTGCAACAACAATGGCCCGCTGTTCGTGAACAGCAGGCCGTCAAGGTGATCGATTCGATCAATTGAGGATCCGCCTCCTTGATCAAGCCCGGCCCGCCAAGGCCGGGCTTTTTCATGCCTGACGCCGACGGTGGCGGGTTTCCGGCAAAGGCAAGGCCCCGGTGGCCATCGCCCGGGCACGGTCGACACCCCAGACCAGGGCGCGGGTCATGGTCTCGCCAGGCCGCGCGGGGTAATACTCCTCCAGCAGTGCCCGACCGTCCCCGGCATACAACCCCAGGAACAACTGGGTCGCCCCCAGCCGTGACAGGCGCACCTGCACGTCCAGCGTGGTACCGTCACTGAGCGCTTCATCATGGCTGCGGCTATGCAATTGGGCGTCAGCCCACCGCCAATAAGTCTCTTCCCTGACTCGCATGAGCATTCAATCCTCCGTTGCGCAATGCGGCGTCAGGAAATCACAGTCTTGGCCATCCGGCGAGTGCTACCCGGCAATGCCATGAGGCGGATCAACGAATAGCAACAAAAACCCCGCCGTTCGGCGGGGTCTTGTTGGGGCGGGTCACTTCTTCAGTGGCACCCGCGGCATGAAGCGGCCTTTTTTGCTGCGCTGCAGGTGGGCGGGTTGGAGCTGTTCGGAATCATCCAGCGTCATGTGGGCGAAACCCAGGCGGAATGCCGCCTGGCCGCAACGCACCTGGCTGTTGATCGGGAACGCGTCGTTCAGGTCTTCGAAAAAGGATTCGCTCATGCCCTGTCTCCCTCCAGTGGCGGACGCGCCGGCAACCAGAAGGGTTGCCCAGGTAAACGCGACCAGTGGAAATCAGACTAGCTGGTCATTTGCGGACCGCCCGGACTGAAATACCGGGCCCGACCAGCGGCTGAACGCGCTACTTCAAGCGCACCGCCGTACCGGTGGCAAATACCACGACCATGCCACCCTGTACCGATGGCATGCTGATCTCGAAATCCACTCCCACTACGGCATCGGCTTGCAACTGGCGTGCCCGCGCTTTCAGTTCTTCGGTAGCCTGCTCCCGGGCCTCGCGCAGTGCGCTTTCCAGGGTTTGTGAGCGGCCGCCAAAGACATCGCGGAACCGTGCAAAGAAATCGCGCACGAAGTTGATGCCTTGCACCGATTCGGAGCTGACCACGCCCAGGTACTCGGCAATCGGGCGCCCTTCAAGCTGGCTGGTGGTGGAAATGATCATGGGTGCACTCCATTGGCCTGGCAAAAGAGGCCGATTCTAGCAAAGAGCAGCACCGCCGATTCATGCGCTGACCGCGCGCAAGCGCTGGCCGATGCGCGCGCCGAACACGTTCACCAGCAACCCAGCCATCACCAGCAAAGCGCCCCAGCCCTGCGTTGCCGTCAGCCGCTCGCCCAGCAACAGTGCCGACGAACTCAAGCCGATCACCGGCACCAGCAGCGAGAACGGGGCCACTTTGCCAGCCGGGTGGCGCGACAGCAGCTTGCTCCACAGGCTGTAGCCCAGCATGGTGGCGACGAACGCCAGGTAGGCCAGGGCCAGCACCGAACTCCAACCGATGTTGGCCAAGGCATGGCCAATGCGCTCCGGCCCTTCCAGCCACCAGGACAATGCCAGGAACGGCAGCGGCGGAATCAGCCCGCCCCAGATCACCAGCGCCACCAGGTCAACCGAGCCAAAGCGCCGGGTAATGATGTTGCCCAGGCCCCACATGGCACCGCCGCACAGGGTCAGCACCAGTGCCAGCACCGGTACATCGCCGCCGTCTTCGCTACCGATCAGGGCCAAGCCGCTGGCCGCCACCAGCAACCCCAGCACGCTGGGCAGGCGCAGCCGCTCGCCGAGGAACAATGCAGCAAAACCCAGGGTGAAGAACGCCTGCGATTGCAGGATCAACGAGGCCAGCCCTGGTGGCATGCCGCTGTACATGGCCTGGAACAGGAAGGCGAACTGGCCCAGGGAAATGGTCGCACCGTAGGCGACCAGCCAGCGCCAGGGCAACCGGGGCCGCCTGATCAGCAGGATTGCCGGGAACGCCACCAACAAGAAGCGCAATGCCCCCAGCAACATCGGCGGCAAGCCATCGAGGCCAACCTTGATGACCACGAAGTTGACTCCCCAGGCGACGATTACCACCAGGGCGATCAGCAGGTCCTTGAGCGGCATTGCAGCATCCTTCTTCCAGGCTTTTTGACATATTTCGTTACAGCATAAGGCTATTCCTGTAGCGGGGACCGGCACAGTTGCGGCTCATCATTGCGCAACAGTGCCACTGTTCCATTCGCGACGCCCCTGCTTGACCCTGCTTGTATATACATGCTCACATGAGGACAACGTCATCCGCCTCGCGCCCTCCCGATGACTGACTCGCTTACACAAATACAATGAAGCGGAGCCACCGAATGACCAGCAAACCCGTGTTCGAGCGGCGCTCGATCGACTACATCCCTGAAACTGAACGCCATGGGCGCGTATACAGCCAGTTCACCCTGTGGCTCGGGGCCAACCTGCAGATCACTGCAATCGTGACCGGCGCGCTGGCCGTGGTGCTCGGTGGCGATGTGTTCTGGTCATTGATTGGCCTGTTGCTCGGCCAATTGATCGGTGGCGCGGTCATGGCCCTGCATGCAGCCCAGGGCCCACGCCTCGGGCTGCCGCAGATGATTTCCAGCCGCGTGCAGTTCGGGGTCTATGGCGCAGCCATACCGATGGTGCTGGTGTGCCTGATGTACCTGGGCTTTACCGCTACCGGCACGGTACTCTCCGGGCAGGCAATCGGCCAACTGTTGGACGTCAGCGACAGCACCGGCATCCTGATTTTCGCCAGCGTCATCGTTCTCGCCACCTTGGCCGGCTACCGGGTGATCCACTGGATCGGGCGAGTCGCCAGCGTTCTGGGGATCATTGCCTTCGTCTACCTGTTCAGCCGCATCCTGATGCTGGCCGACATCGGGCAACTACTGGACAACCGCCACTTCAGCTGGGCATCGTTCATGCTCGCGGTGTCACTGGCGGCGTCCTGGCAGATCGCCTTCGGCCCTTATGTCGCCGACTATTCGCGCTACCTGCCAAGCAGCACCTCGCCAGGCAAGACTTTCCTCGCTGCCGGGTTGGGCTCGGTGATCGGCGCGCAGGCATCAATGGTGCTCGGGGTATTTGCCGTGGCTATCGCCGGTGGCCAGTTCGCCGGCCATGAAGTGGCATACATCGTTGGCCTGGGCGGTGCCGGCAGCACCGCAGCGCTGCTGTATTTCTGCATCGCCTTCGGCAAGGTGACCATCTCGACGCTGAATGGCAGCTTCATGTGCATTGCCACCATCATCAGCGGCTTTCGCGGCCACCTGGCGATCGGTCGGCTACAGCGCCTGCTGTTCGTCCTGGCAATCGTCGGTGCCGCGACCCTGCTGGCCCTGCTTGGCCAGCATTCGTTTCTCAGCGCGTTCAAGTCGTTCATCCTGTTCCTGCTGACGTTCTTCGTGCCGTGGAGCGCGGTCAACCTGGTCGACTACTACTTCATCACCAAGGAACGTTACGACATCCCTGCCCTCGCCGACCCACAGGGCCGCTATGGCCGCTGGAACTGGCCCGGGATCATCGTCTACAGCGTCGGCGTGCTGGTCCAGATGCCGTTCATCGACACCAAGCTGTACACGGGGCCGATGGTCGAGCACCTGGGCGGTGTGGATGTATCGTGGCTGATCGGCCTGGTAGTACCGAGCGTGCTGTACTACCTGGTGGCACGCCAGCGGGCCCACCACGCGCCCGTGTCGATGATCGTGCCTGAAACTCACTGAGCCGCGCAGAAACGGCTTGTAGCAACCGCCAGGCCGACGCGGTCATGCAGGCGCGGCCTGGGTCGCGAAAAAGCCGCAAAGCGGCCCCCAATTCCAGCGTCATCGCCGAGATCTCCGGGGCCGCCTTGCGGCTCTTTCGCGACACAAGGCCGCTGTTACAGCGTCAGCGTTTGGTACCTGACTCAGGCAGCCGCAAACAGTTCGTTGGCAATTTGCGCCTGGGCAGCGTCGATCGCCTGGCTGCGCTGCTCAGGGCCGTAGGCCAGGCCATGGGCGCGGACGATTTCCAGGTCGGTGATGCCGATGAAGCCCAGGAACACCTTGAGGAATTCCTCATGCCCGGCACCGCTCGGCTGGCCAGCGTGCAGGCCACCGGCGGTGGACACCAGCACGACTTTCTTGTTGCCGCACAGGCCTTCCGGGCCGGCTTCGGTGTAGCGGAAGGTCTTGCCAGCGACGGCAACACGGTCGATCCAGGCCTTGAGCTGGGTCGGCACGGTGAAGTTGTACATCGGCGCGCCGATCACCACGGCATCCGCCGCCAGGAACTCTTCCAGGGTTTCTGCGCTGAGCTTGGCCTCGAAGGCCTGGGCTGCATCGCGCACGTCTTCCGGGGTACCCGCCGCTACCAGGGTGGCTGCAGAGAAGTGGGCGATGGCGTCGGCGGCCAGGTCGCGGTACACCACTTCCACGCTCGGGTCGGCAGCTTTCCAGGCTTCGACCACTTCGCGGCTCAGTTGGCGGGAGGCGGAATTGTCGCCCAGGATGCTCGAATCGATATGCAGTAGTTTCATGGGACTCTCCTGTGAATGACGACCGCGACAGTGGGCGATCACGATGGAGAGAATCCTACCGAGGGAGCCAATGGCTGATAAGTCAGCAAAAATGCGTTAGTTTGTCCCACAGATGGAACAGTGAGACATGCCCATGCAAGACCTCAACGACCTTTTCTATTTTGCCCGCGTAGTCGAGGCCGGCGGTTTCGCCGCAGCCGGTCGCCAGCTGGGCATCCCCAAGTCGCGGCTGTCGCGGCGCATTGCCGAGCTGGAAGAACGCCTGGGCACTCGCCTGCTGCAGCGCACCACGCGGCAACTGAAGCTCACCGCCGTCGGCGAACGCTACCTGCACCACTGCCAGGCCATGCTGCTTGAAGCCGAAGCCGCCGACGAAGCGGTGGCCAGCATGAGCAGCGAACCACGTGGGCGCTTGCGGGTGTCCTGCCCGGTGGCGTTGGCCCATGCCTTCCTGCCGGAGGTGATCAGCCGCTTTCTTGAGCAGTACCCGCTGGTGCAGCTGGACATGGTGCTGCTCAACCGCCGGGTCGACCTGATTTCCGAAGGCATCGACGTGGCGCTGCGGGTGCGCGACCTGGGCGATGAAGACCCGGCCCTGGTTACCCGGCGCCTGCGCCAGGCGCAGATGCAACTGGTTGCCGCGCCCGGTTTCGCCGACCACATTCGCGACCCCGGCGAACTGGCGTCGTTACCCGTACTGGGCGCTGCCGAAGCGGACCGGCTGGTACACTTCCGGCTGTTCGGCCCTCACGGCAAACAGCAGGAAATCGCTTTGGAACCACGCCTGGCGATCGATGATTTCGTAGTACGTAATGCTGCTGTACGGGCAGGCCTCGGGTTCACCGCGCTGCCCAGCATGTTCTGCGAGGAAGAACTGGCACGCGGCGAACTGGTGCGCCTGCTGCCGGACTGGTCGTTACCGGGTGGCTACCTGCAGGCGGTGTATCCGCACCGGCGTGGCTTGCTGCCGGCGGTACGGGTATGGATCGACCACCTGGCCGCCTCGTTCGAGGCCTGCGGAGAACAGTATGTCTGAACGGCACATGAGCGAAACCGAGGTGGCGGCGTACTGCCTGAGCCTCCCGGGGGCGCGGGAAGACTACAAATGGGGTGGCATCCGGGTGTTCTCGGTGGCGGGCAACAAGATGTTCGCAGTGCTCGACCTGGCGGGCGCGGGGTTGTCGTTCAAGGTCGCCGACGAGCTGTTTCTCGGCTATTGCGATCGCCCGGGGGTGCGGCCTGCGCCGTATCTGGCGCGGGCGCGGTGGATCAGCATGGCGCCGCCCTACCCGATGGGGCGCGACGAGCTGTGTGATTTGCTACGGCGCTCGCACCAGCTGGTAGTACAGCGCTTGCCCAAACGGCTGCAGGCGGGCTTGGTATTGTGACCCATGTTGCTGGCCTCTTCGCGGCTTCACCTGAGGCGTTTACCCGCGAAGAGGCCGGCACAGCCACCCATCAGCCAACGGCCAGGTAACGCCCGCCAAGAAACAGCCAGTCCGCCCAGAACGCCTGGTGCAGCAGCACGATCGCCCAGCACACCAGCTGATACGAGACCTTGCGGGTCTTGTGGCGGAACAGCTGTTGCGCCAGCAGTGCCCCCGGCCAACCACCCAGCAGCTCACTGGCATGCAACACCTTTTCTGGCGTACGCCAGGCCTGGGTGCGGGCCTGCTGCTTGTCCTGCCAGTACAGCAGCAGGCTGATCAGGCTCATCGCTGGGTACAACGCCAATGGCCACCAGGCCTGGTCGACCCAGGCCATGCGCGCCGCGCCGAGGCCGGGCAGCAGGCACAGCAGGCCCAACAACAGCAGCTTCAGGCGCGCGTTGCGTACGCCTTCCAGGCGTACTCCCCTGGCCGCCTCAGCCATGTGCGGTGGCCCAGTCAACCCAACCGAACTGCCAGGTTGCCAGGATCAGCAGGCCGAAGGCGATGCGATACCAGGCAAATGCCGCGTAGCTGTGGTTGGCAATGAACTTCAGCAGCGCGCGCACGGCGATCATGGCAAAAATGAACGAGGTCACGAAGCCAAGGGCAAACACCGGCAGGTCACCGGGCTGGAACAGATCGCGGTACTTGTAGCCCGAATACACCGCTGCGCCCACCATGGTCGGCATCGCCAGGAAAAACGAGAACTCGGTCGCGGCCTTGCGCGACAGGCCGAACAGCAGCCCACCGATAATGGTCGAGCCGGAGCGCGAAGTGCCCGGGATCATCGCCAGGCACTGGATGAAGCCGATCTTCAAGGCATGGCTCCAGCGCATGTCGTCTACATGGTCGACCTCCACGCGGTGCTCGCGACGCTCGGCCCAGAGCATGATCACCCCACCCACCACCAGTGCTGCTGCCACGGTAATCGGGTTGAACAGGTAGGCATGGATCAGGTCGGCGAACAGCACGCCCAATACCACCGCCGGCAGGAACGCCAGCAACAGGTTGCCGGTGAAACGGCGCGCCGTCGGCTGGCTGGCCAGGCCGAAGACCACGTCGAGGATCTTGCTACGAAACTCCCACACCACCGCCAGGATCGCCGCCAGCTGAATGATGATGTTGAAAGCCATGGCCCGTTCGCCAGCAAACCCGATCAGGTCGGCGACGATGATCTGGTGGCCGGTACTGGATATCGGCAGAAACTCCGTCAGCCCTTCGACCACACCCAAGATGATTGCCTGAAAGGCAGTCCAAAAATCCATCATTCCCCCGCTGAGGCGCTGCTCGTTGCAGGCCCCTTGTTCTTGATTTGCTTGAAATTGCCGCGCGCGGCCCGGCTGTTTTACAGCGTCTGTTGGGCGCAATGCCAGCAGAAAAGTTCGCCCCGCCTAAAGGTTTCATCTTGCGCGGCCGACATCCTAGCAGAGCGCCTTTGCAATCGCCTTGTACGACCGCTGCAGACTATCAGTCGCATAGCACTTAGCCATTAGTCGAGTACGGCCATGGCGTAAAGCATGCTTGGATGCACCTGAATAAAAAGAACAATGCGGGAGCTGTGGATGAAAACCCTGAGATCGATGTCTATCAGCCGCCGCCTGTGGCTGATCCTGCTGGTCGCGGTGGCCATGCTGTTGGTGCTGGGCCTGCTGATGCTGCGCCAGATCCATGGCGACCTGTACCAGGCCAAAGCGGAAAAGACCCGCCACGTGGTGCAGACTGCCGCCGGTGTACTGGCCTATTACCAAGGCCAGGAGGCGGCCGGCACGCTCAGCCGCGAGGCGGCCCAGCAACAGGCATTGCAAGTGGTGCGCGCGCTGCGCTACGACCATGACGACTACTTCTGGATCAACGACCTGGGGCCGAAGATGATCATGCATCCGGCCAACCCCAAGCTCGACGGCCAGGACTTGTCAGGCATCCGCGACCCCGACGGCTTTGCCTTGTTCAACGAGATGGTCGCACTGGCCCGCAAACAGGATGCCGGGCAGGTCAACTACCGCTGGCCCAAGCCCGGTGCCAGCGAACCGGTGGCCAAGACGTCGTATATCCAGCTGTTCAAGCCGTGGGGCTGGATCATTGGCTCGGGCGTCTACGTCGATGACGTGCAGGCCGAGTTCAACCGCCAGTTGCGCGACGCCTCGCTGGTCGGCCTGGCCATTGCCGTGCTGATGGCGCTGGTGGTGATGCTGATTGCCCGCAGCATCGCGCGCCCGCTGCAGGAAGCGGTGCAGGCCATGGGCAACATCGCCAGCGGCGAAAGCGACCTGACCCGGCGCCTGGACACCCACGGCCGCGACGAAATCACCCACCTGGGCGAGCACTTCAACCGCTTCAACGGCAAGCTGCAAGGTGTGGTCGGCCAGTTGCAGGGGGCAGCCCATGCCTTGGCCCAGTCGGCCGGGCATGTGGGTGACAATGCCGGCGCCGCGCAGCAGCACAGCGCCCAGCAATCGCTGCAGATGGACCAGGTGGCGACCGCCGTCAACGAGGTCACCTACGCCGTGCAGGACGTGGCCAAGACCGCCGAGCAGGCCGCCGGGGAGATGCGCACTGCGCAGCAGCAGGTGGCGCACGGCCAGCAGGCCATCCACGGCAGCCTGGCGCAGATCGACCAGCTGTCGCTGACCATTGACCAGGCCGTGCAGGTGATCCGCGACCTGGCCGGGCACAGCACACGCATCGGTGGCGTGCTGGACGTGATCCGCTCCATCGCCGAACAGACCAACCTGTTGGCGTTGAACGCGGCCATCGAGGCGGCACGGGCCGGCGAGCAAGGCCGTGGCTTTGCCGTGGTCGCCGACGAGGTGCGCCTGCTGGCCCAGCGCACGGCGCAGTCGACGGCCGAGATCCACACCATGATCGAGCACCTGCAAAGCCAGTCGGACGCGGCAGTCAAGGCCATCGACACCAGCAGCGAAGCTTCGCGCCAGACGGTCGAACAGGCCCGTGAAGCCGGCGCCAGCCTGGACGCCATCAACCAGGCGCTGAACAACCTCACCGCCCTGAACGCCTCGATTGCCAGCGCCACCTTGCAGCAGTCGCATGTGGTCGAGGAAATCAACCGCAATGTGCTGGATACCGCCGGCTTGTCGCAACAGACCGCCGATGCGGCGCGCCAGTCCAGTGAAGCCGGAGTGGCGCTGGGGCGGTTGAGCGAAGAGCTGGAGCAGTTGTTGCGGCAGTTCCGGGTCTAAGGTCGAGAACGCCGGGGCTGCTTTGCAGCCCCAGCTTCGCCGACGCCCTACACCTTGCCCTGGCGACCCGCTACAATCGCCGCCCTCTCCGATAATCTCTCCAAGGATCGCCGATGTCCGGCCTTGAACTCATCGCCGCCGTCCTCGGCGTCATCGCTGTCTGGCTCACGGTCAAGCAGAACGCCTGGTGCTGGCCGATCGGCCTGGTCATGGTGCTGATCTACGGCTGGTTGTTCTACGAAGTAAAACTGTATTCGGGCATGCTGCTGCAACTGGCCTACGCCATCCTGCAGCTGTACGGCTGGTGGCAATGGAAACGTCCGGGCCATGTTGAAGATGCCCGCCAGGTTTCACGCCTGCAGCGCCCTGCACTGCTCAGCGGCCTGGCCGCCGGGGTGCTGCTGAGCGCCACGCTGGGCGCCGCCATGGCCAACTGGACCGACGCCGCCCTGCCCTGGCTGGACGCCAGCCTGACCGGGTTCAGCCTGGTTGCGCAATTGTGGATGGCGCAAAAACGCCTGCAGTGCTGGCCGCTTTGGATCGTGGTGGACATCATCTACGTCGGCCAGTACCTGCACCAGCAGCTGTACTTCACCGCCGGCTTCTTCGCCGTGCTCACCCTGATCGCCGTGCGCGGCTGGCTGGAATGGCATCGCGACCCGGCGCTGGTACACGCATGACCACGCCACAGGAAATGAAGGTGTTGGTGCTGTGCGGCCCGGAATCCAGCGGCAAAAGCTGGCTCAGCGGGGTGATCCAGGCGCGTTTCGGCGGCTTGGTGGTGGCCGAATACGTGCGCCACTTCATCGACCAGGAATGCCGCGACACCTGCTACGCCGATATTCCCACCATCGCGCGCGGCCAGCTGGCCTGGGAAGACAATGCCCGTGCAAAAGCACCGCCACTGCTGATCCTCGATACCCACCTGTTGAGCAACATGCTGTGGAGCCAGGCGCTGTTCGGTGACTGCCCGCCCTGGCTGGAGCAGGCGTTGCTGGCACGGCATTACCACCTGCACCTGTTGCTTAGCCCGCAAGGGGTGGATTGGGTTGCCGATGGTCAGCGCAGCCAGCCAGAACTGAGCGACCGCCAGCGTTTCTTCGACGACAGCCTGCACTGGTTACAACGGCATAACCAGGCGTACGAAATAATTGCAGGCGATTGGCCACAACGCCAGTTGCTGGCCCTGCAAACAGTCGCTAGGCTGATTGATAGCGATACGCCAGCCAGCTTCACAGAGTGTTAAATCCTCGACACACTTCGTTGGACCGAAACCCCTGAAATAGCGGGGGCTTCGCCCTGTTTCGCGGGCACTGTCAACGTGCTGAAACACCCCGGCAAAAGTCCCCTTGCCGTCGAAGCCGCCACTGGCTTGACCGGTAACGCCCCGCGGCGCCTGTTTCACCGCTGAGACAGAATACGCCGCAGTTTCTCATCCCCCTACCCTAACCAGCTGATCCGTCACGCTTTTTCAAAAGCGGCACACCTTCTGCTGTCCCGTTCGCATCGCTGAACAGGACCAGCGCTCAAAAAAAGGAGCTGCCGTCGTGAGGAAAACTGACCAAGGCCTTCACCATTTGCTGCTGTTCTGCCTGTTCGCTGCATTGAGCCTGACTGCCCAGGCGGACAAAGGCATCATCATCATCACCCGCGACGTGCAGACGCGTAACGCAACGGTCCCGCCGCTGATTCCCGACCCGACTCCCACCACCGTCAATGCCAACCCGTCTGCCCAGGTGCTCAGGCAAACCAATGAGCTGAGTGACGGCGACTTCGCCAGCATCAGCAGTGGCGCTGGGATCAGCAGCATGATCACCCAGCAGACCGACAACCTGGGCGGCAACCTCGGCCAGCAGACGCAACTGCCCAACCTTTCCGGCGGACGCGGCACAGGCTCGGGCAACGGCATCTCCAACATGGTCAATTCCAGCGTGCAGCGTGGCCTCGCCCCGCTGCAGATCCTGACTGGCGGGAGCAAGTGAGATGAAGCCCATGCTGCTGATCCTGGCCACCCTGTGCAGTGCCGCGGCCCTCGCCCAGTCGCCAGTCCCCGTGCTCGACAATGCCGCCATCGACAGTTCCGGCAGCCACTACCAAGGCAACCTCGCGGTCAACCAGGCTGCAGGTGACCAGCAACAGCAGGTGAATGCGCGGGCCATTGCCGTCGGGCCTGCAGCGAACGCCAGCACGCAGATACGGCAACGCCTGGCGACGCCGGCCAATCCTGCGCTGGACGCCCGCGCGCAGATCCACGGCAACGCCTTCAGCAACGGCAGTGGCGCCCTCGGGGTCAACCAGAGCGCCGGTGCCAATACCCAGCAAGCGAACGCACTGAGCATCAGCATCGGTGCCCAGCCGCAAAGCATCGACGACAGCGTCCTCCTGCAGCAGAACGTGGCGCTGCTCCACAACTCCGGTGCAATTGACCCCCCAACAGGCCATCGCCAGGTCACCACCAGTGACCAGGCCTTCACCGGTAGCCGTGGGGTGATCCAGTTGAACCAGAGTGCCGGGGTGGGAAACCGCATGGCCAACACCCTGAGCATCCGGGTCGCGGATTGACCCATTCAGTCAAGAACGACACTTAACCAATAACGTACGGAGAATCACCATGAAACCCTCGATGGCAATCAAGCCTCTGGTTTTCGCAATTGCTGCGGTCATGGCTGTTGCTGTACAAGCTGAGCAGAACGACCGGAGTGGCGGGCACCACAATGGTCACCATAACAACGGGCAGCACAAGCCTCCTCCCACCAGGATCCCTGTGTTTGCCACGGCCAACGCCATTGACAGCCAGCGCAGTACAGGCAACAAAATCACCAACCAAGGCACTGTCAATGCGGCCGAGATGAGCAGTTCGGCCGCCGGTGCCAGCGGCAACGTGGGTGTCAACGTGGCAGCCGGCAACGGCAACCAGCAGGACAACGCCGCAGCCATTGCCAACGCATCGTCCGAGTCCAGCCTGGACAACAGCTTCGTGTTCGGTACCGCCGAAGCCACCGCTGATGTCCGCCAGTTCAGCAACAACAACCGCGTCGACAACTGGTCCACGCAAAGCTCGGCGGTCATGACCGGCTCGGCCGATGGTGCAGAGGGCAACGTTGGCGTCAACATCGCCGGCGGCGACCTCAACCAGCAGAAGAACACCATGGCCATCGCCAACACCGGTGCCCCGCTGGGCAATGCCACAGCCACCGCCTCGGCCGAGCAGAATGGCCCGGGCCTGGTGGTGAACAATAGCGCCGACCGCACCTACCGCGTGGATACGCTGACCATCACCACCAGCAAGAGCGGCTCGAGCTCGCGTGAGGGCACGTTCAACTCGTCTGACGACCGCAGCTCGTCCTCGAGCTTCAGCGTGGCCGGCTCGCAAAGTGCCAGCTCCAGCGGCTCCAATGGCTGGAGCTCCAGCGGGTCGAGCAGCAGCAATGCCAGCGGTTCGCACAGCGCCACGGCCAGCGGTTCCAACAGCTGGAATGCCAGTGGCTCGGTGGCCGGCAACGCCAGTTCGTCCAGCAGCGCGAGCCTGAGTGCCTCCCTGGCTGCCGCCGCCGATGCTACCCGCACCGTGACGACCGATGACGGCCGCCGCGAGCGCACACGCACCGACAGCTTCGATGGCTCGCTCAACGCCTCGCTCAATGTCGACGTCGACCGTTCGCAGGAAAGCGCGTACGACGCATCGTTCGAGAAGGCATTCGACTCGTCGTATGACAAGTCTCGCCAATCGAGCTACGACAAGTCTCGCGACTCCTCGTATGAAAAGGCTCACGAGTCGTCCTATGCCAATGCATCGGAATCGGCGTTTGAAAAGTCTGGCGAGAAATCGTCGCAATCTTCGAACGACGTGGCGAAGAGCTACAGCGAAAGCAGCGCCTACGACTTGAGCAATACCGTGTCCTTCCAAGTGCTGACCCCGACCGGCTGGGCCAACCCTGTGACCAACACTGCGACCCTTAGCGGCTCGGTGAATGGTGGCAGCGGCAACCTGGGCGTGAACGTGGCGGCCGGTGTGGGTAACCAGCAAAGCAACTCGCTGGCGATCTCCAACACCTCGTTCTGATCGCTGTGCTCGAGGCCCCCTGCGGGGGGCCTTTCCACCACAGAAAGGGAAGGCATCCGATCATGCGTATTGTCGCCTTGGCGTGTCTGCTGTGCCTGGCCGGCGTGAATGAGGCTGCACAAATGCCACTGTCCGTGCTGCCCGGCGGCGCGGTGGTGTTCAAACCCATCCAGAGTGTGCGCGAGCGCAAGTTCGCCGACCTGGTGCAACAGAAAACCGACTTCAGCTGCGGCGCCGCCGCACTGGCCACCATCCTGCGCCAGGCCTACTGGCTGGACGTGAACGAGCAACAGATCATCGAAGGCATGCTGGCCCACGCCGACCAGGACCTGGTCCGCACCCAGGGCTTCTCGATGCTGGACATGAAACGCTACGTGGAAAGCCTGGGCATGCGTGCCCGCGGCTACCGGGTGGCGCCCGAGACCCTGCACAGCATTCGCATCCCGGTGGTAGTGCTGATGGAGGTGCGCGGCTACAAGCACTTCGTGGTCATGCAGAAGGTCGACCGCGGCTGGGTGTACATCGGTGACCCGGTGCTGGGCCACAAGCGCTACAAGGTCGAGGATTTTCTCAAAGGCTGGAACGGCATCATCTTCGCCGTGATCGGCCAGGGCTACGACAAGCACAACGTCTTGCTCGACCCGCCCCTGCCACTGACCGCCAAGGGCCGGGTCAACGACTTCGCCCCGGTACAGGACGCAGAGCTGCTGGATTTCGGTTTCATCAAAAGCGACTTCTTCTAACGACTGGTCGAACGACAGGGGCATGACGCTCCGGGGAGCACCCATGAAGCATCCGCTGTGGCTCGCAATGGCATGCCTGGCCGCGAGCCTGCCAACCCAGGCAGAGACCTTCAGACCCATCGAACTGAAGGACCAGGAACTGGCGAGCTTGCGTGGCCGTTACGTGATGCCGGGGCGCATCGTCAGTTTCGGCATCGTCATGTCCAGCACCTGGCAGAATGCCAAAGGCGATGTGATCGGCGCGACCAGCACCCTGCAGATACAGCAGTCGACCATCAAGCCGCAATTCTATGTCTCGCTGATCGACGAGAAAGGCACTGGCACGGCATCAGCCGGCGCATCTGCACCCGGTACCGGTAGCGTGACCGGCGGCGCCGGGCTCGGCACCACTGAAGGCGTGACCCAGGTGGTCCGCGCCGCTGGCGACAACAACAGCGCCTACAACAACGTCGACATCAACGTGACCAAGGCCAGCCAGGCTCCCACCACGCAGCCGCAGGGCCAGGCGCTGGCCGCCGGCCAGACGCTGAAGGGCGCGAACGGCGCAGGCGCGTTGAGCGTGTCTGCCAGCGGTGTCGGTGTACAGCTCAATATCAATGCCAGCAACAACCAGGGCAGCAGCGTGCAGCGCCTGGCCCAAGGTGGCCTGCTGCAGAACGCCACCCTGCTGGGCAGCGGCAACCGCATCAACAACGTCACTTCCCTCAACGTGGTCATGCGCGAAAGCGTGCCGACCGCAGCCTCGCTGAACGGTAGCCTCGACCAGCTCAAAGGTCTTCGCACTTTCGGATACTGATCTACGCTCAGTTTCATCAAAAAGTAGTCGGCAGGGACGGCAATTCCATGCACCGATCGATAACGCTGAACGCTTTTGTGTGTCTGGCCAGCCTGGCCCCGGTCACCTTGCTCCATGCCGCTGCCGACCCCCAGGTCGAGGCTCTCAAGCAGGAACTGATCGAACTGAAACGCCGCTATGAAGCCCAGCAGCAAGCGCTGATGGTCTTGGAGCAACGCGTGCGCCAGGTCGAGGAAACCCCGCCAGCGCCTGCGCCCAGGCGCCTGGTCAAATCCCCCGCCGAAGGGGTCAAGGGCGCGCAAACTGTCGCATCCGGCGCGCCGGGAACCAGCGGCAGCTCCTACGGCCAGGCGCTGACCGCCGATTCCGAGCCGGCGCAGAGCGTATCCAACCTGTATGACGAGGCCAGCGGTTTCTTCGGCGGCGGCAAGTTCAGTTTCGAGACCGGCATCACCTATACCCATTACGATACCCGCGCGCTGGTGCTCAACGGCTTCCTGGCCCTGGATTCGATCTTTCTCGGCAGCATCAATCTGGACCGGATCAAGGCGGACAACTGGACCCTGGACATGACCGCCCGGTACAACCTGGCACAGCGTTGGCAGTTTGATATCAACGTCCCGGTGGTGTACCGCGAGTCTACCTATTCTTCCGGTGGTGCCGGCGGTGCCGGGGCAAGCACCTCGGATGCAACGGTGACCCGCGACCCGGAAATCGGCGATATCAACGTCGGCGTCGCCTACAAGTTCCTCGACGAAGACGAGACCTGGCCCGATGCAGTGGCCACCCTGCGCATCAAGGCCCCCACCGGCAAGGACCCCTACGGCATCAAATTGCGCGAAGTGCCCGGCAACGACAACCTGTCGGTACCGGAAAGCCTGCCGACCGGCAACGGCGTCTGGTCGATCACCCCGGGCATTTCGCTGGTCAAGACCTTCGACCCGGCCGTGCTGTTCGGCAGCCTGTCCTACACCTACAACATGCAGGACTCGTTCAGCGACATCAGCCCGCAGGTCAACAGCAAGGTGCCAGGTGACGTGAAGCTGGGCGACTCCTGGCAGATCGGCGGTGGTATCGCCTTTGCCCTCAACGAGAAGATGAGCATGTCGTTCTCGGTGTCCGACCAGTTCGCCAGCAAGAGCAAGATCAAACCGGATGGCGGCGACTGGCAGTCGATCTCCAACAGCGACTACAACGCGGCCAACTTCAATATCGGCATGACCTTCGCCGCTACCGACAACCTGACCATCGTGCCCAACCTGTCCATTGGTCTGACCGACGATGCGCCGGACTTTTCCTTCAGCCTGAAATTCCCTTACTACTTCTGATACTTGCCAAGGTCCGGGCCCGCGCGCGCGGCCCGGATTTTGGTTACCAACCTTGTAGCGAACCGTGTTCCCCGCCGCAGGCTGTTATCATCCAGCACAGATGCATGACGATTTGATGGCAAAAGGGAATTTTTTGTGAACAACCTGTCAGACCACCTACCTACCCGGTTTGCCGCCCTGGCAAGCCTGGTGCTGGTGATCCCACTGGGTACGCGCGCCATGCTGGGTTGGTCCAACCCGCTCGGTTACCTGTCCGACATGGCCCTCGGCAGCCTGCTGGTCCTGCTGCTGCACCGCCGGCCCTGGTGGCTGGCCTTGCCCGTGCTACTGGCATGGGCTGCGCTGTGGCTGGCCTCGGCCGAACTGGTGAGTGCGGTGGGCAGGCTGCCCACCACAGCCGACCTGGCCTACCTGGCCGACCCGCAATTCATCGAGAATTCAACCGGCGGCGGTCTCGCCCATGCCTGGCTGCCCTGGGCGCTGGGTGCCGGCCTGCTGGTCTGGCTGGCCAGCGCCTGGCGCCAGCGCAGCCAACGCAGCCAGCCGCTGCCCCGCAAGGCCTGGGCCATCCCGCTGTTGCTGTTCGCTGGCCATTGGGGTAGCCAGCAACTGGCACCTGCCGATGCCGAGCAATGGCGGCTCTACAACCTCCCCCACCAGCTGATGTCGGCCGCCGCCGGCGACCTCGGGCGCCACGTCGAAGGCTGGACGGGGCAGACGCAAACCTTCACGCCGCTGGCCAGCAGTGGCCTGACCCAATCCGACCTGCATGGTCAGCGCCTGCTGGCCGGGCCCGGCAGCGCCCGCAACCTGCTGGTCATTACCGTGGAAGGTATCCCCGGCGCCTACCTGCGGCCCAACCGCCAGGCGCTGCACAGCCGCTTCGACGAAGAGCTGATGCCCAGGCTCAGCCAATGGGCCGAACGCGGCATGAACACCCCGGACTACGTGCTGCACACCCACCAGACCATCCGTGGCCTTTATTCCATGCTCTGCGGTGACTACGACAAGCTGGCCAACGGCACGCCCAAGGGGGTCGAGCTGCTGACCCAGAACGAACGCAACCAGGCCTGCCTGCCGGCGCAGCTGCGCCAGGCCGGTTTCACCACTCACTACCTGCAGGGGGCCGGCCTGCGCTTCATGGCCAAGGACCGCATCATGCCGCACATCGGCTTTGATGCCGTGCATGGCCAGGAGTGGTTCCGCAACAAGAACTACCTGGACTTCCCCTGGGGCAAGGACGACCGGGCCTTCTTCGAAGGTGCCCTGGGCTATGTCGGCCAGTTGCAGAAGCAGGACAAGCCGTGGATGCTCACCCTGCTCACCGTCGGCACCCACCAGCCGTACTCGGCCCCCGCCGAATACCTCGAGCGCTACGACACGCCGAAACAGGCAGCAGTCGCCTACCTCGACGACGCGCTCGGCGCCTTCCTCGACAACCTTGAGCGTCAGGGCGTACTCAAGGACACCCTGGTGGTGGTCACCTCCGACGAGTCCCACGGCATCGATGGCGTGCGCCTGGCCTCATCGTGGGGCTTCAACCTCACCCTGGCGCCGGAGCAGGCGCAACTGCCACGCATCAAGCACGGCACCTACGGCCATGTCGACCTGGCCACCTCGCTGCTCGACTACTTTGCCCTGCCCATTCCCATGGCGCTCGGCGGCCGCTCGCTGTACCGCGACTACGACACCGGCCGCGAAATGATTTCCTATACCAACGGCATGCTGCGCTATCACGACGGCCATGGCGTGTTCACCGAGTGCGACTTCCAGCAGCGTTGCCGGCGTTATGCCAGCGAAGGTTTCATCGCCGACCAGGCACGTTACCTGGGCCCGGGCGACAACCTGCTCGGGGAACAGATCGGCGCGCTGGCCGCAGTGCTCGACCAGTCCCTGCAGCATACCCCGCTGAACCTGCGTTACCAGTTCGGTGGCCCAGCGCCGATCCGCCTGCACAAGCGCATTCACGACGACTGGGCGGACAACCTGATTGGCGCGCAGTACCTGGAAATGCCCGAGGGCTCGCACACGCGCGTGCGGGTCAAGGTACGCTCGCTGGACCCGAAACATGCAGCCTATATCCAGCTCAAGGCCAAGCAGTTGGAGCAGGACGTACCGCTGGGCTTGCCTGACGAGATGAAAGTCACCGCCGATGAACCCCTGGAGATCGAGTTCAGCTTTGACAACCCGACTGCGCGCAAGGCGTTTTCCTTCCATCTGTTGGGCTATGGCGGTGGCCAGGTGGAGGTAAGCGACTTCAGCGTGATCACGGCACTGCCCGGCGAGGATGACGCCGTGGATGAAATGGCCGATGGGCCTATCGCCCACTCGGGCTGAGCCCGATACCGCTCATCGCCCGGCCAGCGCTGCCTGTCGATTCGACCCGCCGGTGCTCGACCAGGGTGTGAACCCCAAGCATGGAGACAGCACCATGAGCACCCACGAAAACAGGCATCCCGTGGTTTCCCGCAGCCAGTGGCTGGCGGCACGCCGGCAACTGTGGCTGCACGAGAAGGCCGTTACCCACCACCGTGACGCGCTGGCGGCGGCCCGCCGCGCCTTACCCTGGGTCAGGGTCGAGCAGGACTATCGCTTTCACGGCGCCGATGGCGAACTGAGCCTGGCCGAACTGTTCGCCGGTCGCAGCCAACTGCTGGTTTACCACTTCATGTTCGCCGAGGGCTGGGCCGAAGGCTGCCACGGCTGTTCATTCCTGGCCGACCACTTTGACGGCGCCAACCTGCACCTGGCGCACCACGACGTGTCGCTGGTGGCGGTGTCGCGAGCGCCCTACGCGCAATTCCAGGCATTTCGCCAGCGCATGGGCTGGCGCTTCCCCTGGTATTCATCGCACGGCAGCAGCTTCAACGAGGACTTCGGCGTGAGTGTTGGCGACCAAGGCCAGCGCCAGTACAACTACGAGCCGTATGCCGGTGATGAAACCGAGTTGCCCGGGCTGAGCGCGTTCTACCGCGAGCCCGATGGCAGCGTGTACCACACCTATTCCACCTATGCCCGCGGGCTGGATATCCTGGTCAATACCTACAATTTCCTCGACATCGCGCCACTGGGGCGCAACGAAGCGGGGACCATGGACTGGGTGCGGCACCATGACCGCTATGAAGGGCAAGCAGACACAGGCCATTGCTGCCATAAATGACCCAAGCCGAGCGCAGGGCTTGTAGGGGCGGCCTTGCGTCGCGATGGGCTGCGCAGCAGCCCCGGCAATCTGTGCTGCGGGCTGAAATTCCGGGGCTGCTGCGCAGCCCATCGCGACGCAAGGCCGCTCCTACAAGCAGTCACATCAGCCGCGCACACCCAGCATGCCGCGCTCGACGATGAAGTCGATCACCGCCTGCAACCCTTCGCCCTTCTTCAGGTTGCTGAAGGTCCACGGGCGCTGCGGGCGCATGCGCTGGGTGTCGCGCTCCATCACCTCCAGCGAAGCCCCCACATAAGGCGCCAGGTCGGTCTTGTTGATGACCAGGAAGTCCGACTTGGTGATCCCCGGGCCGCCCTTGCGCGGTATCTTTTCGCCTTCGGCCACGTCGATCACGTAGATGGTCAGGTCAGCCAGCTCCGGGCTGAAGGTGGCGCTAAGGTTGTCACCGCCACTTTCGACAAAAATCACCTCAAGGTTGCCAAACTTGCGTGCCAGCGCTTCGACCGCCGCCAGGTTCATCGAGGCGTCCTCGCGTATCGCCGTGTGCGGGCAGCCGCCGGTCTCCACGCCAACAATGCGCTCCGGCTCCAGGGCGCCGGCTTCGGTAAGGATGCGCTGATCTTCCTTGGTGTAGATGTCGTTGGTCACCACCGCGATCTGGTAGTGGTCACGCATGGCCTTGCACAAGGCCTCGAGCAATGCGGTCTTGCCGGAGCCGACCGGGCCGCCGACACCGACGCGCAGGGGTTGTTGATAGCTTTGCATGCAGGCAGTCCTCAAGAACGGAACAAACGGGTGTATTGGGTTTCGTGACGCGATGAGGCGATGGCCAACAACGGCAGGCCGCTGCCGAGCTGGTCATCGCCCAGGGCCAAGGCTTGATCCAGGGCGCTGGGCAAGCCTGCGCCGAGGTCGCGCAGCAAGGTCTGGGCAGCCTGCTGGCCGAATGGCACCAGCTTGACCCCGGCCATTACCGCGCCTTCCAGCCAGGCAAAGCCATGGCCCAAAGCCAACTGGCGTAGCGGGATTGCCCAGTGCACGGCCAACCAGGCCATGCCGCCCAGCTGGGTGAGTTCGAGGCTGGCGCGCCACGCCGGTGCCTGGCCCAGCTGCCAGCCATCGAGCAGGCGTGCCAGTGCAGCGCCGCGTTGCTGTTCTTCCAGGCGCAGCTCGGCGGTTTCGCGGTTGGCCAGCAAAAAACGGCTCCAGCGGCCGAAGGCCTCGGCGTCCTCGGCCTGGCAGGCTTGGTACAGGCGCGCCAGTACCGGCCAGTCGAGGCCAGCCAGGGTATCGTCGACCTGTTCCCGCTGCCACGCAGCGAAACCGTCCACGCCGCGGACCCAGCCCGCCTCGACCGCCCATTCCAGGCCCTGCGAATAGGTAAAGCCGCCCACCGGCAAGCCGGGGCTGGCCAACTGCAGCAGGCGCAGCAACGCCAGGTCGCTGTCCATCAACCGGCCAGCACCAGCGCGGCGCCGGCCAGCAGGCCACCGCCAAAGGCTTTCTGCAGGCCGCTGTGCCGGCGCAACAGGCAACCGATGGCAAAGCCGGCCGCCAGCAACAGCCCGCTGACCGCAACAAAACCTGCGCTGAACTGCCAGAACGCACTTGGCGTCGCTTCCACACCATGGGCCCAGCCATGGAACAGGGCGAACACCGGCATGGCCATGGCCAACAGCAGCTGCCGAGCGGGCAGCAACACGGCGGCGGCCGCCACCAGCAGCGACCCGGCGATCAGGGTTTCCATGCCCAGCACATCGCCGAACAGATGGCCACACACGGCACCGCCGAACATGGCTGCCAGGGTAGCCGCCGGCAATGCCAGGCTGCGCCGGGTCAACGCGGCAAGCACGCCGGTACCGAGCAACATCAGCAGGTGGTCAAGGCCGGTCAGCGGGTGCAGCAAGCCATCCTGCAGCGGCTGGCTGTCGTGGCCCGGGTGGGCGAAGGCTGGCAGCGCCAGCATCAGCAGGAACAGGGCGAAAGTGTTTTTCATCAGTGGCTCCAGGTCGGTCAGGAATGGGCGGGCAGGCGCACGAACGGGTGGTCGTGCGCATGAGCATGGCTGTGGCTGTGCGCTGCGCTCTGATAGGCGCCCGCCTCCGGCTCGAACGGGGCCTGCTCGGCCTCCACCGTCAGGCCAAGGCCACGTAGCATGTCGTCCAGCACATGGTCATGCTGGAAGCGCAACAGGCCTGGCTCGATCTGCAGCGGCACATGGCGGTTGCCCAGGTGGTAGGCCGCACGGGCCAGCAGGTGCGGGTCGGCACAACGCACCGTCGATACCGCCTCGGGCGCCGCCAGCACGCGGATCAGCTGGGTGCCCTCGGCATCGGCCAGCAGTTCGCCGCCGCGCAGCAGGTGGCCGCGCTCAAGCATCAGCCCGGCCTCGCGGCCATCGTCCAGGGTGACCCGCAGGCGGCTTTTGATCCGGCTGTCGACATCAAGGGTGACGCTGCCGGTTTCGCCCAGCGGGCCGGGTTCGGTGATTCGGCGGGTCAAGACAATCATCGGTCCTCCTTCAGAACAGGAAATAGCGTTGGGCCAGCGGCAGTTCGCTGGCCGGCTCGCACACCAGCAGTTCGCCATCGGCACGCACCTGGTAGGTCTGCGCGTCGACTTCGATCAGCGGTTGCAGGGTGTTGTGGAGCATGTCGGGCTTGCGCACCCGGCGGCAGCCATGGGCCACGCCGATCAGGCTGCGCAGGTTGAGTTGTGCGGCCAGGCCGCGGTCGATCGCCGCCTGCGGCAGGAAGGTCATGCGCGTGGCATGCCGCGCCGCGCCCAGGGCGCCGAACATGGGCCGGTAGTGCACCGGTTGTGGCGTGGGGATGGAACCGTTGATGTCGCCCATGGGGGCGGTGACAATCATCCCCCCCTTGATTACCAGCGCCGGCTTGACCGCAAAGAATGCCGGTGCCCACAGCACCAGGTCGGCCAGCTTGCCCGCTTCCACCGAGCCCACTTCGTGGCCGATGCCATGGGTCAGCGCCGGGTTGATGGTGTACTTGGCGATGTAGCGCTTGACCCGGAAGTTGTCGCTGTAGTGGGTATCCGGCGCCAGCGGCCCTCGGCGCAGCTTCATCTGATGGGCGACCTGCCAGGTGCGCAGCACCACCTCGCCGACCCGGCCCATGGCCTGCGAGTCGGACGAAGTCATGGCGAAGGCGCCCATGTCGTGGAGGATGTCCTCGGCGGCAATGGTCTCGCGGCGGATGCGCGACTCGGCGAAGGCCACATCCTCGGCGATGCTCGGGTCCAGGTGGTGGCAGACCATGAGCATGTCCAGGTGCTCGTCCACGGTGTTGACCGTGTACGGCAGGGTCGGGTTGGTCGAGGATGGCAACACGTTGGCCTGCCCCGCCGCGCGGATGATGTCTGGCGCATGGCCGCCGCCGGCCCCTTCGGTGTGGAAGGTGTGGATGGTGCGTTCGCCAATGGCCGCCAGGGTGTCTTCGATGCAGCCGGATTCATTCAGGGTGTCGGTGTGGATCGCCACCTGGATGTCCATTTCCTCGGCAACCCCCAGGCAGCAGTCGATGGCCGCCGGTGTCGAGCCCCAGTCCTCGTGCAGCTTGAGGCCCACGGCGCCGGCGGCGATCTGCTCGCGCAGCGCTTCGGGCCGCGAGGCGTTGCCCTTGCCCAGCAAGCCGATATTGATCGGCAGGCTGTCGGCGGCCTGGAGCATGCGTGCCAGGTACCAGGGGCCGGGCGTACAGGTGGTGGCGTTGGTGCCGGTGGCCGGCCCGGTGCCGCCGCCGATGAAGGTGGTGACCCCGCTGTTGAGCGCCTCGTCCACTTGCTGCGGGCAGATGAAATGGATATGCGAATCGACGCCGCCTGCGGTGACGATCTTGCCCTCGGCCGCGATCACCTCGGTACCGGGCCCCACCGGCACAGTGACCCCCGGCTGCACATCGGGGTTACCGGCCTTGCCGATCACCGCTATGCGCCCGTGCTTGATGCCGATATCGGCCTTGACGATGCCCCAGTGGTCAATGATCAGGGCATTGGTCAGGACCAGGTCCATGGCCTCGGCGGCGAGCATCTGGCCCTGCCCCATGCCATCGCGGATGACCTTGCCGCCACCGAACTTGACCTCTTCGCCATAGACTGTGAAATCCTGCTCCACCTCGACCCACAGTGCGGTATCGGCCAGGCGCACGCGGTCGCCTACGGTAGGGCCGAACATGTCGGCATAGGCCCGGCGCGAAATACGGCTCATGCCCTGCCCTCCAGCGCGCCCATCACCTTGCCCTGAAAGCCGTACACCTCACGCTTGCCAGCGTAGGCCACCAGTTGCACGGTGCGCGCCTGGCCGGGCTCGAAGCGCACGGCGGTGCCGGCGGGGATGTCCAGGCGAAAGCCCAGGGTCGGCGCACGGTCGAACACCAGCGCCTGGTTGACCTCATAGAAGTGATAGTGCGAACCGACCTGTACCGGCCGGTCGCCATGGTTGGCCACGCTGACGCTGACCGTCGCGCGGCCGCTGTTCAGTTCGATGTCGCCGTCGGCGACCTGGATTTCACCTGGAATCATGCGGGGCTCCTGGGCAATTTCAAACGATGGGGTCATGCACGGTCACCAGCTTGGTGCCATCCGGGAAGGTCGCTTCGACCTGCACGTCGTGGAGCATTTCGGCTATGCCGGGCATCACCTGCTCGCGGCTCAGCACTTCGCGGCCCAGGCTCATCAGCTCGGCGACGCTGCGGCCATCGCGGGCGCCTTCGAGCACGGCGGCACTGATCAGCGCGACCGCTTCCGGGTAGTTGAGTTTCAAGCCACGGGCCAGGCGCCGCTCCGCCAGCAAGGCGGCGGTGAACAGCAGCAGTTTGTCTTTCTCTCTCGGGGTCAGCTCCATGGCGCTCTCTCAGGTGGCCCAGATACGCGGGGGGCAGGCCGGCAAGCCAAGGACGGCCGGGCGCAGCACATGCCACAGGCGTTGCAGGGTGCGTTGCAGGTGTTGGTTGTCATGGTCGAGCAGGCGGATCACCAGCAACGACCCGAGCAGGGTCGCGCCGGCCGGATTGCCCAGTTGTTCAAGCAGCGGGCGAACCTGCTCCAGCACGCCCTGGTCGGCAGGTGCGGCGCAGAACGTGGCCACCAGCGGATGCCCGCCAAGCTTGGCCAGGTGCCCGCCTTCCAGGCGCAGGCGCTCATGCAGGCCGACCTCGCCAGGCAGTTCGATGCGCAAGCGGCTGTCCAGGGCGCCATGCTCGAAACGCTCGTTCATCACCGGCCGCCCCAGGCACAAGGTTTCCCACGCCAGCAGGCGCGCCCCGGGGTCAAGGGTGAAACGGCTGTCGAGGCTGGCGCGGGCGCCAGAGAACAGAATGCTGTCCTGGGGCAGCCATTCCAGGGTGCTGTCGGCCTCCAGGTGAAAACGCTGGGTCAGCCGTGCAGTCGGGCCGATGCTGCGGTAGAACTTGCTGGCCCCGGGCATGGTCAGCAAGGCATGGCTGCCCGGCTCCAGCTGGATGTCCAGCTCCAGGCGGTCGCCGGCGACAATCCCGCCCGGGGGATGTAGCACGTAGACATGGCACGGGGCACCCTCTGGGTAGAACGGCCGCTGCACCAAAAGAGGTCCGAAATGCCGCCGCGCACCAAGGCGGGTCAGCGCATCGCGCCTGACGAAGCGCAACTGCAGGTAGGCGCTCCAGCCTGCGTCGTCTTGTGGTTGTTCGATCTGCTCCGCGAGCGACATCCTGCGGCCCCTGAAATCCGTGGCCTGCTGGCCGTTTAGAGGGCAAGGCATGCGCGGCGACAGCGCGCGCGGCCTGACCACTCGATCAAATTCTCAGGCTGGATATAGCAGGTTGCGGGCCAACTCCGCAGGTGAACGAAGATGAAACATCTGCGCGCGCCGCTCTGGTATCGGGCATACAAGCGGCTGGCGCACAAAGCGGGGGCGTCCCCGGGCCCTGTTCAGGTGCTCGCGCGGCGCCCTGTAGGAACGGCCTCGTGTCGCGATGGGCCGCAGAGCGGCCCCCGGTGATTCAGTGGTAAGGTACAGATAGTGGGCTGCTCTGCAGCCCATCGCGACGCAAGGCCGCTCCTACACGGGTCGCGTCAACCGGTAGGGTAATCAGTAGTCGAAGCGGTCCACCGCGCGCCGACGCTCGTTGTCATCGCGCCGGTCATAGATGGCCGTGGTCTGGATATTGGCGTGATGCGCCAGCTTCTGCGCAATCGACAGGTCGTGCTCTTCGATCACCCGGGTAATGAATGCCCGGCGGAAGTCGTGCGGCATGATCTTCACCCCCACCTGGGCACCGCGCTGGCGGGCGATGTAGTAGATGGCATGCTTGGTGATACGCGCCCGGGTGATGTGGCTGCCCCGGCGGATGCGGTTGAACAGGAACGGGTCGTCCTCGGCCCCGGCTGGCAGGTCCTGACGGCGCAGGTCGAGCCACGCCTGCAACTTCTCGAACGCCCACGGTGGCGCATACTTGATCAGCTGGCGGTTGCCCTTGCCCAGTACCTGCAGGCTGCGCGCCTCGAAGTCGACCTGGTCGAGGTCGATGTCCACCGATTCCGACTTGCGCATGCCGGTGCCATACAGCAAGGCGATGATCGCCGCATCACGCACCCCCTGTGGCCGCGGGTCGGCCGCACACACATCCATCAGTTCGCGGATCAGGCTACGCCGCAGGTTGCGCCCCGGCGGCAGACGGCTGCCACTATCCGGCTTGACCTCGCGAATGCGCAGCAACTGTTCATGCTCGATCAGCCCCTGGCGCCAGGCTTCGTTCATCACCCCGCGGATGGCATTGACGTACAGCGACGAGCTGTTGGGCGCGTAACCGTCGGTGCGCAGGGCCGCGACCAGGGCGATCACATGGCCGGGCTCGAGCCGGTGCCAGGGCACATCGACGATATTGCAGTCGACAAAACCCAGCCGGTCGGCAGCGTCCTGGAGAATGTAGCGCATGGTTTGCTGGCTGGATGGGGCCAGGCGGGCCATGTACTGCAGCAGCGGGTTTTTCGAAAGATCGGACACAACGTGAATCCTGTAGCGAAGCGTTGGCCAGCGGCGCACCGGCCAGACCTTGAAGCAAGTCAAAACGACATACCAGCGAGTCGGTATGACTGCGCTGTACGCAAGTCATTTGGACCCAGAGAGGTGCCATCACCTTGATATACAAGGGCTTTACAGCTGGCACGGTTCGTGATCTTACCGCAATTGAAGCCCACTCACGAATCCAGGTCCGCCCATGCTCGTGCAACCGATCGATTCACGCCCACGCCAGGCCGTCTGGGGCCTGGGTTTTCGCCCATTGTTTCTCGGCGGCAGCCTGTTTGCCCTGCTCGCCGTGCTGCTGTGGGCCGGGGTACTTGCCGGCGTCATTGCCCCTACACCCGCCGGCGGCATGCTGGCCTGGCATCGCCACGAGATGCTCTACGGCTTCGCCGCAGCCATCATCGCCGGCTTCCTGCTGACTGCGGTGCAGAACTGGAGCGGCATCCCGGGCCTGCGTGGGCGTGCGTTACAAGGCCTGTTCCTGCTGTGGCTGCTGGGCCGCGCGAGTTGGTTTGTAGCGCTGCCGGGCAGCTTGCTGGTGCTGATCGAAGGGAGCTTTCTGCCCCTGGTGGCGTTGGCCCTGGCACGGCCAATCGTGCAACGGCGCTTGCGCAACAACTATCCCATCGTCGGCCTGGTGCTGCTGATTGCCGCTTGCCAGTGGCTGACCCTGGCCGGCTGGCTGCGCCAGGACGAGCTGTGGCAACGGCGGGGAGTGTTCGCCGGCTTGTGGCTGGTGGCCGCCATGATGACCATGCTGGGCGGGCGAGTCATCCCGTTCTTCACCCGGCGCGGGTTGGGCAACATGACCCCGGCCCCTGCCCGCCCCTGGCAGGATCGGGCCTGCCTGCTGCTGAGCGTGGCGGTACCGCTGGCCTTCGTCGCGGGCCTGGCCGACACGCCGAATATCGGCCTGGCACTGCTGTTCGGCACCTTGTTTGCGCTGCAGGCCACCCGCCTGCTGCAGTGGCATGATCGCGGCCTGTGGCGGGTACCTCTGCTGTGGTCGCTGCACCTGGCCTATGCCTGGCTGGCCATTGCCTGCCTGGGCATGGCGCTATGGCATGCAGGGGTAGCGCTGAACCCCAGCCTGGTCACCCATGCCTTGACTGTCGGGGCCATGAGCGGGCTGATCCTGGCAATGATGGCACGGGTCAGCCTGGGCCATACCGGCAGGCCGCTGCAGGTACCGAAACGCGTTGCCTGGGCGTTTGCCCTGATGCAGCTGGCGACGCTGGCACGGGTGCTGCTGGCAGTGTTCACGCCGTTGGGGGTGAGCCTTGCGGCGCTGTGCTGGAGCCTGGCCTTGTTGTTGTTCCTGCAACACTACCTGCCTATCCTGCTGCGGCCACGTGCCGATGGCATGCCGGGTTAACCTGCGCCCAGCTGTTCGGCCACTGGCCACCACCCCGGGAACATCTGCTGCACCCGGGGTTCGGCGAAGCGTTCGTCGATCAGCACCAGTACGCCACGGTCCTGATCACCGCGGATAACCCGGCCTGCCGCCTGGATGACCTTGCGCACGCCCGGGTAGAGATAGGCGTAATCGAACCCCGCACCAAACTGCCGCCCCAGGCGCTGCTTGAACTGCTCGTTGACCGGGTTCACCTGGGGCAGCCCGAGCGTGGCGACGAACGCACCGATCAACCGCGTGCCCGGCAAATCCACGCCCTCGCCGAAAGCGCCGCCCAGGACTGCAAAACCGACGCCACGGCCATCCGCCACAAAGCGGTCGAGGAAGCCTTGGCGGGCGGCTTCGTCCATGCCGGGCTCCTGGCACCACAAGGGAATCTGCGCATGCTGCTCGGCCAACAGCCCGGCCACCTGCTGCAGGTACTCGAAACTGCTGAAGAAAGCCAGGTAGTTACCGGGCATTCGCGCATACTGCTCGGCAATCAGCTGGACGATCGGCGCCAGCGAGGCCTGGCGTTGCTGGTAGCGGGTGGACACCTGGCTGGCGATGCGCACTTGCAGCTGTTCGGCGCGAAACGGCGCCGCCACTTCCAGCCAGGCGGTATCCGCCGGCATGCCCAGCAGGTCGCTGTAGAAATGCCGTGGGCTCAGCGTCGCCGAAAACAGCGTCACGCTGCGCGCCGCCTGCATGCGCGGGGCCAACAGCCGCGCCGGAGTGACGTTGCGCAGGCTCAGGGTAGCCAGCCGCCGCTGGCGTGGCCCCTGGCGCTGGCTGATGTCGAACAGGAAGTGCTCGTCGAACAGCTCGGCGACGCGGCTGAACTGCAGGGCCTGGTAGAAGAACTGCAGGACCTGCGGGTCGATTTGCGCAGGCGCCTGGTTCATCTGTTCCTGGATCAGCCCGATGCACTGCTGCAAGGCACGCAGCAGGCCTTCCGGCAGCGACTCGCTGGCCTGGTAAGGCGCCCGCTGTTCCTTGTAGAGCGCGTTCCACTGCCGGTTCAGGCGGTCCAGTGCACCGACCAGCCCGGCTGGCTTGCTCTGGCGCAGGGCCAGCAGCTGGCCCTGGTCGAGGCTGGCGCTGTACATGCCACGCCCGCGCTCGACCAGGTTGTGCGCCTCGTCCACCAGCACCGCGACCTGCCACTGGTTGACCTGGGTCAGGCCGAACAACAAGGCATAGGCATCGAAGTAGTAGTTGTAGTCCGCCACCAGCACGTCTACCCAGCGTGCCATTTCCTGGCCCAGGTAATACGGGCACACCTGGTGCGCCAAAGCCACCTCACGCAGCTGCACGCGGTCCAGCAACGGCAACGCGCCTGCCGCTTCGCGAGCGGCAGGCAGGCGGTCGTAGAAGCCCGCAGCCAATGGGCAGGACTCGCCATGGCAGGCCTTGTCGGGGTATTCGCAGGCCTTGTCGCGGGCAATCAGTTCCAGGGTGCGCAAGGCCGGTTGCGGCGTGGCGTCGGTGATCTGGCGCATGGCATCGAGGGCCAGGGCCCGGCCTGGCGTCTTGGCGGTCAGGAAGAACAGCTTGTCCAGGCGCTGCGGCGCCATGGCCTTGAGCAGCGGGAACAACGTACCGAGGGTTTTGCCGATGCCGGTGCTGGCCTGCGCCATCAGGCAACGGCCGGTGCTCACCGCCTTGTACAGGGTTTCCGCCAGTTGCCGCTGGCCCTGGCGAAACGCCGGATACGGAAAGGCCAATGCCTGCAGGCCACGGTTACGCTCGGCCAGGCGCTGCTCCTGCCGTTGTGCCCAGGCCAGGAAGCGCTGGCACTGGGTTTCGAAGAAGGCCTGCAGTTCGCTGGCGGTACAGTGCTCGCTGAACAGCGTCTGGCCGTCGCTGTCCACGTCCAGGTACACCAGCGCCACCTCGATGGCCGGCAGTTGCCGTGCCTGGCACATCAACCAGCCATAGACCTTGGCCTGCGCCCAGTGCAACTGGCGATGGTTGGCCGGCTGGCGCGCGAGGTCGCCACGGTGGGTCTTGATTTCTTCCAGGCGATTGCAGGCGGGGTCGTAGCCATCGGCACGGCCACGCACCTTCAGGGTTTCGAGCTGGCCCTCGAGGGTGATTTCCGACTCGTAGCCCGCCGCGCGCCGTGCCACCACCCGCCGATGCCCCTCGATCCCCTCCTGGGCGGTAGGCGATGGCGTGAAACGCAGGTCCAGGTCGCCGACCTTGGCGCTGAATTCGCACAGGGCACGCACCGCCACGCTGTAGCTCACGGTGTTTCGCTCCAGCGCACATGGCACACCGCGACGGGCAGCCCGTGGGCCCGGCAGAATTCCAGCCAGCGTAGCTGGTTATCCTGCAGGCGGTCGCCCGGCCCCTTGACCTCGACCATGCGGTAGCGGCCCTGCCCAGGCCAGAACTGGATCAGGTCGGGCATGCCGGCGCGGTTGTTGCGGATGTCCTGCAACAGGCGCAGGAAACACTGCTTCAAGTGCGCCGCGGGCAGGCAGGCCAGCGCCTGTTGCAGCAGCGTCTCGCTGAGCATGGACCAGAACACGAACGGCGACTGCAGGCCCTGCTTGGTGGCGTAGCAGTCGAGAATGGCCTGGTGATGGCTGCCGTCGTCGAGCCGCCCCAGACAACGCTCGAATTGTGCACTGCGGCGGTGCTGGAAGTCGCTGTCATGCAAGTCCTGGGGCGCCGCCTGGAACGGGTTGAAGAACGCGCCGGGCACCGGGGCGAAGATCGCTTCCCAGCACAGCAGGCCGAACAGGCTGTTGAACAGCGTGTTCTCCACGTAATGCATCGGCCCATCCGCTTCGGCCAGGTGTTGCCGCACGGCCTCCTCCACGCCCAGCGCGGCGTGTTCGCGTGGCAGCTCCAGTTCGATCAGCTCCAGGGCGGCCGCACGCTGGCGCGGTTGTGGTGGGCCTCCGAGCTTGCGGGCCAGGCGTGGCAGCATGCGCTCCAGCGCCTGCACTTCCAGCGCGTTGGCCGGTGCCGCCGCCAGTTGCAGTGCCAGGGCATGCGCCTGGGGCCATTGCTCGCTGCGCTCGAGCACCCGCACCTGGCGGATGCGCGCCTGGGCATGGCTGCACTGGGCGTAGACGGCCATTGCCTGCGCCCAGTCGCCTTGGCGCTCGCACTGCTGGCCCAAGGCAAATTGCAGGCGCGCATAACGCCGGGCCAGCCATGGGTTGTCGCTGTGCAGGCCGTGCAGGGTCGCGAGGATCGCGCTTGGGTCGTCGCCTTGGTCCAGGCGTTCGGCACAATGATGCAGGGCCATGGCCAGGTCGACCTCGGCGCGTTGCTGCAAGGCACGCGAATCGGTGCTGAACGGCACCTGTTCGTAGCGCAACAGGCCAAGATCGGCGAGGACGAAGTCCGACCAGTCCTGATACAGGTTGCCGAAAAACAGCAGGCGCATGCGGTCGCACAGCGGTTGCAGGCACCACTGCAAGATGCGCAGGTCGCTGCCCGGGCACCACTCGGCCAATGGCCGGGGCTCCAGGCCCAGCGGTTGCAGTTGGGCCAGCAACTGCTGCTTGGCAGCGCGCGGGTGGCTCAGGTAGCGGGCAAGACAGCGGGCAAGCTCGTCCTTGCGCAACAAGGCGAACAGCTGCTCCAGCGCCAGGTGTGCAGGTTCCTGCACCCAGCCGAGGGCCAGCAACGGCTGCAGCGCCTGGCCGGTGTCGCCGATCTCGGCATAGTCGAGGCGGTCGCTGCGAAACAGCTCGCCTTTGCGCATGACCATGCGCACCATCAGCGCCTGCGCCGGGGCGGCCAGTTGCCTGAAGGTGCGGATGAAAGCCAGTTCCTGGTCGTCAAGCAGGTCTGCGTAGCGTTGTTCGACCCACAGCAGCACCTGGCGGAAATTGTGCAGGTAGTAGAACGGGTCATCGACGGAATGGGCGATCACTGGAAATGGGGTCAGGCGGCTGGAGTGGATACTGGTTATACATACAGATCAGCCCGCCTGGCAAGTGCCGTGGGTCGTGCCGTGTTCAACCCACAATGCTGGCGGGCCGCCCGCAACGCAGCTCCAGTGCCTGGGCCAGGCGCTCCACAGCCTGGTGCAAGGCCTCCGTCTGCTCCCCCACCCACACCAACGCCAGATACTGCTGATACTGCCCCTGCTGGCTGAACTGCCCGCCGGGTAGCGCATGCAGTGCCGAACCCGCCAAGGCCGCGGCGATCCCCTCCCACACCAACGGCTGGCGAAAACGCACCCAGAGTGCCTGGCCCCCCTCAGGCATTTCCAGCACCACCCGCGTGCCGAACTGCAGCTCCAGCGCGTGTGCCAGGCACAGTGCGCGCCTCTGCAGGTCTGAGCGCAAGCGTACCAGCTGTGCCTCTATCTCCCGTCTGCCAAGCATTTGCGCCAGCGCCTGCAGGCGCAGTGGCGCAAGCCGAAACGCACGCTCGGCGAACGTACCGGCCAATACCGCATCCTGGGCCAGGACATAGGCGTAGGGTGCCTCGGCCCCGACTACCGCTTCGCACGCCCCCATCACCAGCAGCCAGCGTGGATCGACCCAGTCACGCAGGCGCTGGGTCGGCGGCCCGCTGTAGCAGTGCTCGCTGTCCAGGTCGTTCTCCAGCAGCCATACCGGGTGGCGGGCCAACAACTGGCCAAGCTGGCGCTGGTAGTACGGCGCCACCAGGCGCCCTTGCGGCATGCCAAGGCACGACGGCATGACCATCATGCACACCGGCTCGCTCCCCAGCAGCCGGGCCACGGCGCGCAAGTCGGGGTTGCCATGCGGGTCTGCCGGCACGTCCAGCACGCGCATGCTGGCACGCGCCAGGGCGCACAGCACTTGTGGGCAACAGGGCGCATGCACCAGCACGGTTCCCCCTCGCAAGGCCAGCGCAGCCAGCAGTGTCTCCAATAGCGTCGGGACATCCGGGGCCAGTTGCACATCCTCGGCACGCCAGTACAGGCTGGAGGAGCGGGTATAGCGCTGTGCCAGCGCATGGCGCAGGCGGGCGCTGCCGAGTTCCGCCCAGGCGCTGGCACTGTGCGTGCGCTGGCGCGCCAGGCGCCGCTCGTGGTTGAACAGGGCACGCTCGAGGCTTGGCTGCGCAGGCAAGGGGGCCTGCGCGGGCATGCTCACGGCCTCGCCCTTGGCAGCCTCGTGGATGAAGTATCCCGATCTTGGCAGGCAGCGAACCCGGCCCTCCTCCTCCAGCAGGTTGTAGGCGCTCTGCACGGTGGCCAACGATACTCGCAGCCGGCGCGACAGCGCTCGCAGCGACGGCAAGCGGCATGGGCTTGCGCCAGGTGCTTCGTCGATCAGCGCTATCAGGTAGCGGTACACCTTGCGATAGGCAAACTCGCCCCGTACGGCCCGCGTTTTCATCAGGGCTGCCCTGCCGCACCGCGCCGCCGCCCTGCCGCGCCGGGCGGCAACCAGCGCAAATGGATATCGCGTTGCGCCAGGTTGCTCATCAGGCGCCAGGCCGCCAGGCGCAAGCGCCCGTCATAGATCGCCCGCAATTGCGCCAGCGGTAGGCCACTGGTGTTCACCAGCCAGTCCTTGACCGCCTCTGGGCAGGTTTTGCCCTGCAGGGCACGGTGCAGGTACGGCAACGCCACCAGCATGTCGGCATGCCGGCACTGCAGGAACCGCTCGAGGTTCTTCCCCTGCCTGGCAAACGGGCTGAACAGGACGCACACCAGTTGGGTCTGGTTGATACCGTAGGCTTTGCCAAACTGCATCTGCTGTGCATCGGCGGGCCGGCTGCCGCCTGGCTTGCCGGCCAGGCGTAGCGCTGGCCGACCGGCCTGGGGCTCCAGGCTGCGGGCGCGCAGTTCGTGCAATTGGGCCAAGGCCGATGGGTCGATGAACGCCGCCAGCGCCCAGGTATCCTGAGCGGCGGCGAAGCCACAGCCGAGCATGAGGTCGAGTTGTTGCCCTTCGAGCAAATGCGGCAGCAAGTCATCGATGACAAACATCCGCACGGGCGCATCCTCGGCCGCCACGCCCGCTGTCGCCTCGCCCTGGGGTTCGAGTGCCCCGCCGACGCTACCGTGCAGCCAGCCCAGCCCCTGGCTCAGCGTCGCCAGGCACTGATGGCCCCGGTGCGGGCCCTGCGCTCCTGCGAGGCGCAGGCTGCGCCGGGCCCAGGCCAGGTAGCGCCGGCGCAGGTGCGCCGGGACGGCAGTAACCAGTATGTCGGCAGGTGCCTGGGCCTGCAGCGCGGCGCCCACGGCATCCGCCAGCTCCAGGTGCAGGCGGCTACCCAACAGGGCTTCGGGCCTGGCATCGACCAGGTGGCCAAATATCAGCAGGGCATCCCGCGCTTGCAGCCGCCGTTCGTACGCTGCCGAGGGCTGGCGACTGAACGGCACTACTTCGCGCCCCTCGATCATCTGGAGCTGCACCCGCGGGTCGTCCTGCAGGAACAGCGCGCTGAAGCTGCGCTCATGGTCTTGCAGCGTAGCGCTGTCGGCGGCAGGCAAGCTGACCACCAGCACCCGTAACTGGAACGTGACCGGTGCACGCAAGGCAATGCTCAATTGCGCGGCACGCAGCATGGCCAGCAGCCGGGCACTGCGACGGTCGCTGCCCTGCAATACCAGCAGGCGGAGAGTGCCAATGTATTCGGGCCCGCCTGCAGCGACCAGCAAGCGCTGTATCAGCAACTGCAGAGAGGCACGCTGGGCCTTGGACATGTGGTTCAGCAAACGCTCGAGCACTTGCTGGTAGATATAGTGCATTGCCTGGTCGTGAATAGCCGTCACGGAGTCACCTCATCAACTTCAAACAGCCGATGCATGCCGAACAACACCCTGCTCGAACACGTGTCTCGACCTTTCCCGAAGATATTTCCTACAAACGAAAGGAAGTAATGACGTAACTATTCGCTGTCGCCAGGCCATCGAGAAAAATGCAGCCCTGCGACTGCGCGGCGCTGGCAAAAACCGCCCTGGCTTGTGCATAGCCCTGCTCATCCCACATTCCTTGCGCAAACTATCATTGGGCCATTATCGAGCGATGCAAAGCGAATGGAAGATACAGATCAGCGTATAAAAACCATTCAGAAAAAATGAAAAATCACATTGACTGCGGTGTAAATACAATACAAGGCGAAAAACATGCCGAAATATTTCGATAGAGCAGGAAAACCACCGCAGACATGTAGTCCGATTCGCGCAGTATTGTAAGTAACTTCTGGTTTTTACCTATCAGGCATTTTTCGAGGCACAAAAAAACCCGGGGGCAGCCCCGGGTTTTCCGACCATCGAACAACCGTCAGTGTCAGTGGCGCCCCATATCCAACACCACACGCCCACCGCACGGGCATTGGTCCATGTAGCGGTGCGCCTCCACCACCTGCTCGAAGGGGTACACCTTGATGATCTGCGGTGTCAGCAGCTGGTCGGCAGTGAACTGGTTGATATCGCGCAGGGCGCGCTGCAGCGCGACCTGGTCCTGGCTGATACCCAGCTCCGGCTTGCCGGTGAAGTTACCGATGCAATGCACATAGAACTGGATGTTCTTCTGGAACGCCGCACAGGCCGGGAACGGCGTCTGGTTGCCGCCTTGCAGGCCATACAGCACCAGGCTTCCACGCGGAGCCAGGACATCGCCCAGCAATGACATCTGCGGCCCGCCCATGCCGTCGAGGACCATGTCCACGCCACGGCCGTCGGTGTACTTGCCAACCTGCAGCAGCAAATCCTGTTCTTCGGTGACGATCACCTTGTCGGCGCCCAGGCCCAGCAGGTACTCACGCTGTTCCGCTTCCTTGGTAGCGGCAAACACTTTCAAGCCCAGGGCCTTGCCCAGTTGCACGAAGGCCGGGCCCGCGCAATGGCTGGCATCGGTGACCAGCGCGGTCTGCCCGGCTTTGGCCCGGGCCAGGTCGACGTAGGCGAAATAGGCGATCAGCAGCGGCGTGTAGTGCACGCTGGCCTCGATCGGCGTGAGTACATCCGGGTAGCGGGTAATGGCAGTGCGTGGCAGGACGATGACATCGCCATACACCGGGTGGTCGTTGGCACTGGTGGCCGGGAAACTGGCCACCCGGTCGCCTACCGCGATGTCTTCGACGCCTTCGCCGACCGCCGTCACCACCCCGGCCATCTCGTGGCCGATCCCCGCCGGCAGGCGTGCCTGGGACGGAGCCAGGTTCTGCCGCCAGAGCACGTCATACCAACTGACGCCAATCGCTTCGACGCGGATCTGCACCTCGTCGGCAGCGGGTGACGGTTCGGCCTGCTCCTCGCAGCGGAGCACATCGGCAGCGCCGAACTTGTGGAAACGGATCATGCGGGACATCGCATACCTCGCCATTGTGAACCTCTAATTACCACGAACTCTATCCGGGCTTTACCGGTTAGACCATCAGTGGTCATTAATAGTCGACATGCTTGTCATCGATTGGGCACCTGACTTTCCTTGCGATTGGCCCCCGTAAACCCGTGCAGGGTACCAGCCTTTGGCCTTAAGATTCACCCCTGCACCCTTTCAGGCGAAGCGCCCCGATGAATCGAAACGACCTGCGTCGCGTAGACCTCAACCTGCTGATTGTGTTCGAAACGCTGATGCATGAGCGCAGCGTGACCCGTGCCGCGGAAAAACTGTTCCTCGGCCAGCCGGCGATCAGCGCGGCGCTGTCGCGCCTGCGCAACCTGTTCGACGACCCGCTGTTCGTGCGCACCGGCCGCAGCATGGAACCCTCGGCCAGGGCGCATGAGATCTTCGCCCTGCTGTCCCCGGCGCTGGACTCGATCTCCACCGCGGTCAGCCGCGCTGCCGAATTCGACCCGGCGACCAGCAACGCGGTGTTCCGCATCGGCCTGTCGGACGACGCCGAATTCGCCCTGCTGCCGCAGTTGCTCAAGCGTATCCGTGCCGAAGCGCCGGGCATCGTGCTGGTGGTGCGCCGGGTCAACTACCTGCTGATGCCGACGCTGCTGGCTTCGGGCGAGATCTCGGTGGGGGTCAGCTACACCAGCGAGCTGCCCGCCAACGCCAAGCGCAAGGTGCTGCGCCGCAGCATGCCCAAGCTGTTGCGCGCCGACAGCGTCCCCGGCGCCATTACCCTGGACGACTTCTGTGCCCGGCCGCACGCGCTGGTGTCGTTCGCCGGTGACCTGTCGGGGTTCATCGACGAAGCCCTGGAGGAAATTGGCCGCAAGCGCCATGTGGTGCTGGCGGTGCCGCAGTTCAATGGCCTGGGGAGTTTGCTGGCGGGCACCGATATCGTGGCCACGGTGCCGGACTACACGGCTGATGCGCTGACCGCAGCGGGTGGGCTGCGGGCGGAAGATTTGCCGCTGGAGGTGCGCAGTTTCGAACTGCACATGGCCTGGCGCGGGGCCCAGGACAATGATCCGGCGGAGCGCTGGTTGCGCTCGCGGATACAGATGTTCTTCGGCGATCCGGATAGTCTTTAAGCGCGCACCGGAAACGAACCTTGACCACGATGCCCAGCGCCACGGTCATCGTCGAAGCCGACGCCCACCGCGTGTTCACGCTGCGCTGCGAAACATCAGGTTTGGCACTTTTCGTTCATCTGACGGTGTTTGTTCGGTAGACTACCGGATGGGTGCCAACTGCACGGTGCAGAGAGGCAGGTTAAAGAACAGCGCAGGTCGGGCCGCCATGCGGGAGTACTTGCGCCTATGCAAAAAAAGGAATTGCCTCGCGCCCAGCAACTGGCCGAGCGTGCCTTCGCCAACCTTGAACGCTTCGTCCACATTGAAGCAGTCAGCGGCATTGTCCTACTGCTTGCCGCTGTGGCCGCACTGATCTGGGCGAACTCTCCAGCTGCCGACAGCTACGACAGCCTTTGGCACACGCCGTTGACGATCGGTGTTGGCTCGCTGGTCTATTCACAGTCCCTGCATTTCTGGATCAACGATGGCTTGATGACCATCTTCTTCCTGGTCGTCGGCATGGAGATCCGTCGTGAAATCCACGAGGGCGCACTGTCCAGCCTGCGTCAAGCCACGCTACCCATGGCAGCCGCCGTCGGCGGTGTCGCCGTGCCCGCCCTCCTCTATCTGGGTTTTGGCCACGCATCGGCAGAACAACAAGGTTGGGCCGTCCCGACGGCTACGGATATCGCCTTTGCGGTAGGGGTTCTGGCGCTGCTCGGCAAGTCGATCCCGTCCAACGTCCGCGTGTTCCTGCTGGCCCTGGCGATCATCGATGACATCATCGCAGTGCTGATCATCGCGTTCTTCTATTCAGGTGGCCTGGATTACAGCGGTTTCGGCGTTGCAGTGATCGGCCTGCTGATGGTGATCGGGCTCCAGAAGATCGGTGTGGGTGCTGCCTACGCCTATATCATTCCTGGCGCAATCACTTGGCTGGGTGTCTTGTTGACCGGAGCCCACCCGACCCTCGCCGGCGTTGTGTTGGGCCTGATGACGCCTGTAGCCGCAATGCCGATGCGCGAGCGCCCGCTGGATGCAGTTACCCGCTTTACCGGAGAACTGCTGGGACGCGCCAGGGCGCCAGAGCGGGATGCCAGCGACCTCATGGACCCGTTGAAACGGCTGCGCTTGGCCCAGCGTGAACTGGTGCCGCCGGTGGTGCGCATGCAAGGTACCCTGCATCCCTGGGTAGCTTTCGGCATCATGCCTGTGTTTGCCTTGGCCAACGCCGGGGTAAATCTCTCGGGTGTCGATCTGTCTGCCGAGGCCCCGCAATGGGTAATGATCGCCGTCACTGTCGCCCTGGTAGCTGGCAAACCCTTGGGCATCGTCGGCGTCAGTTGGCTGATGGTGCGCTTGGGCTGGTGCGCGCTTCCCGCCGAAGTAGGCTGGCGCAGCATTTTCTTGATCGGGTTGCTGGCCGGCATCGGTTTTACCATGTCGATCTTCATTGCCAATCTTGCCTTCGCCGAGCCAGGCGCGCTGGCGGCGGCCAAACTTGGCGTGCTTTCCGCCTCGGTGCTGGCGGCACTGTTAGGCCTGGCCTGGGGGGCGTATAACCTGCGCAGGGCACCTACCGTGAGCAAAACCGGTTCGACCGTCTAGCAGTATCAACTGGCGATCCACTGCAACTGGGCAAGCGGATCGCCACGCCTGACACAGCTACCCACTGTGTCAGGCGGGCCACCACATATCCTGCCCATGGCGTTTCGGTCAACCGTGTTCGGACCCCCGTCCATGACGGCTTCCGGCAATACAAAGCCGCTATCACGTTGGGTTCACATGCCCAACATCTCAGGCAACACCAGCGCGATCCAAGGCACGTAAGTCACCAGGATCAGGAACGACAGCAGGATCAGCAACCAGGGCATTGCTGCACGCACGGTGTCCACCAGCGGCATGCCGGTCACGGCAGAGGTGACGAACAGGTTGAGCCCGACCGGGGGGGTAATCAGGCCGATTTCCAGGTTGATCACCATGATGATGCCAAGGTGCACCGGATCGATGCCCAGTCGCGTGGCGATCGGGAAGAGGATCGGCGCCAGGATCAGGATGATCGCCGACGGTTCCATGAACGCGCCAGCCACCAACAGCACCACGTTGACCACCAGCAGGAAGGTCACGGGGGTAAGCCCGGCCTCGATGACCCAGGCGGTAATCTGCTGCGGTAATTGTTCGGTGGTCAGCACATGGGCGAAAAGCATGGCGTTGGCGATGATGAACATCAGCATGATGCTCAGCCGGGCGGACTCCAGCAGTACCTTCGGTGCTTCGCGCCAGGACATGTCGCGGTACACGAACAGCGCGATGAAGGCCGAATACACCGCCGCGACCGCAGCCGCCTCGGTTGGTGTGAACATTCCGCTGTAGATGCCACCGAGAATGATCAGAATCAGCAGCAGCCCCCAGATTGCATTGCGCGCCGCGCTCAGCCACTCGCTGAACGTAGCCCGGGGCAACGCCGGCAGGTTGCGTTTCACCGCCACGATGTAGATGACAATCATCAGGATCAGCCCGAGCATCAACCCCGGCACCACCCCTGCCATGAACAACTTGCCGACCGAAGTCTCGGTAGCGGCGGCGTATACCACCATCACGATCGAGGGTGGAATCAGGATGCCCAGTGTGCCTGCGTTGCAGATGATGCCTGCGCCGAAAGCGGTTGGATAACCCGAGCGCACCATACCGGCGATGGCGATCGAACCGACGGCGGCGACCGTCGCCGGGCTGGAACCGGAAAGCGCGGCGAACAGGACGCAGGCCAGCACCGCCGCGATGGCCAGGCCACCGCGCACATGGCCGATGCAGGCGTTGGCGAAGTCGATCAGGCGGCGGGCTACACCACCGGTGGTCATGAATGCTCCGGCCAGCAGGAAGAACGGAATGGCCAGCAAGGTGTAGTGCTCGGAGGTTTCGAACAGTTTGATCGCCAGCGAGCGCACCGAGTCCTGGCTGAACAGCATGATCGCCAGTGAGCCCGCCAACCCCAGGGAAATGGCGATCGGCACGCCGATGAACATCAGCACGAACAAGGCCGTGAACAAGAACAGGACGGTCATGGTTTATCTTCCTCGTGCTCGGTCAGCTTCATGGCCTCGGCGGCTTCATCCGCAAGGCCCAGCCCCACCTGGCGGCCCATGAGGATGCGCACCATGATTTCGCCGAAGCGGATGAATACCAGGGTGAAGCCCAGCGGCACGATCAGGCCGATGTGCCACTGCATGATGCCAATATGACCAAGGTCTTCGGCGCCGATGCTGGCGGTCAGCAAGGTCTCGATCCACTCGAAGCTGGCAACGCTCAGCAGCCCGGCATAAACCATGCAGCTGGCGCAGGCTATTACACCGATAATGCGTTGTACTGGCTTGCTGGCCCGCTTGACCAGCGCATCGACGCCAATATGGCCGGCGGTGCGCACGCCATAGGCCAGGCCGAAGAATATCAACCAGGCAAACAAAGCCTTGGTCAGCGCATTGCTCCAGGTCATGGCCTGGGCGGCGTCCATCACTTGGTCGCCAACGGCGTTGAACAGGTCGGCTGCCCCTGGCCAATGCTCAGCCACGCTGTAGAACAGGGTGTAGAGGTTGTTGAGGATCACGTAGACGAAGGTCACCAGGGTCATGGCGGCCAGGAGAAAGACGATGAAACCTTCCTCGAAATGTTCCCAGATACGTCTGAGGGCGTGCATGGCGCGATCTCCAGAGCGAAGCCGGCCCCACTCGCGCAGGGCCGGCTACTGCCTTACTGAGGCGTGTTGGCGGCTTCGGCGGCCTTGATCAGGTCAGCACCGATCTCACCTTCGAACTTCTTCCACACAGGTTTCATCGCATCACGCCACGCTTCGCGTTGCTCCGGGGTCAGGGTGATGATCTCGGTGGTCTTGGCATCGATGATGCGCTGCTTGTCGCCCTGGTTGAGCGCCTCGGCTTGCTTGTTCACTTCGGTGGTGACCTCGCCGACGATCTTCTCCAGTACCGGTTTCACGTCTGCTGGCAGGCCGTTCCAGAACTTGGTGTTGGTGATCAGCATGTAGTCCAGCACGCCGTGGTTGGACTCGGTGATGTACTTCTGCACCTCATGCATCTTTTGGCTGTAGATGTTCGAGTACGGGTTCTCCGCGCCATTCACTACACCGGTCTGCAGGCCTTGGTAGACCTCGGCAAAGCTCATTTTCCGCGGGTTGGCCCGCAAGGCCTTGAATTGCTCCTCGAGCACGGCCGAAGCCTGTACACGGAATTTCAGGCCACGGGCATCCTTCGGCTCGCGCAGTGGTTTGTTGGCCGACAATTGCTTCATGCCGTTGTGCCAATAGGCCAGGCCGGTGATGCCTTTGCTTTCCATGGACTTGAGCAAGCCTTGGCCAGCAGGGCTCATCTGGAAGCGGTCGACGGCATGGATGTCGTCGAACAGGAACGGCAAGTCGAACAACTGGATCTGTTTGGTGTACTGCTCGAACTTGGCCAGCGACGGCGCAATAATCTGTACGTCACCGAGCAGCAAGGCCTCCATTTCCTTGCCATCACCGAACAACGATGAGTTGGGGTAAACCTCGACCTTGACTTTGCCGGGCAAGCGCTCTTCCACCAGTTTCTTGAACAACAGCGCGCCCTGGCCCTTGGGCGTGTGTTCGGCGACAACATGGGAGAACTTGATGGTAATCGGCTCAGCCGCCTGGGCCAGGCCAGTGGCGCTCAAGGCAAACGCGCAGAATAAAGCTTTGATCGCAGGAGTGAACATCCGATGAATCCTCTTTATTGTTGTTGTGGCCACGTGACCTTCAGAGTCTAGGCGGCATTTGCCAGTTGTTCTCGCAATCGCCCTCAAGCCCTAGCAGCCGCTGGGGTCAGTAGCGCCGCTGCGTGCCTGGCGCGGGCCACCCTGGGTAACCCGCAGTGGTTACCGGGCAAGCGACTATTCCCCCTGCCGATCGCCACCGGGTGCCCGTGCCGGCGCGGCAAACCAGCGCTCTGGCGGCACCCATTTCTCATGCGTGGGGTCGCCCAGGTAGTGCGGCGACATGATCTGCACGCCATACTCGTTGAACACATCCTGGATGTTGGCGTGCAACAGGCTCAGCAGTTCTGCCCGGGGCCTGGGTTCACTCGGCACCGCCTGGGCTACCAGGCGGTATTCGGGATAGAAGTCCGACAGGCCGGTCTGGAACACTTGCGGCCTGGGTTTTTCCAGCACGCCGTCGGTCCGCCTGGCAGCTTCCACCAGCATCGCCTCGACCTGGCGCCAGGGCGTGTCATAACCGATGGTCACCACGGTATCGACGATGTACCCCTGCCCTTGCACCACCCGTGAAAAGTTGCGCGTCACCGAGCCGGTAATCATCGAATTGGGCAAGGTCAGCACCTCGCCCAGGCCGGTGCGGATGGTGGTGTTGAACATGCCGACTTCGCTCACCGTGCCTTCGTGGTCACCGACCCGCACATACTCGCCGGCCTTCAAGGTGCGGGAATAGGTGAGGATCAGGCCTGCTGCCGCCTGCCCCACGATGCTCGAAGCACCGAGCGAGATCATCAGCCCGAGCAGCACCGACAGCCCCTTGAAGGCGTCGGTGCCGGAGCCAGGCAGGTACGGGTAGGCCATCACCAAGGCGAACAGCCAGATGGCCAGCGAGGTCAGGCGCGTGGTGGGTTGCAGGGTTTCTTCGGTCAGCCACTTGAGGTTGCCCGGCCGGGCCATGCGCTGCAGCAGGCGCCGACTGAAGCCACTGATACCGCGGGCGATGAAAAAGATCATGATCGCCACGGCGATACCCGGGATCGCGTCCATGATGCCCTGGAGCAGGTAACGCAACAGGTCGAGCAGGTAGACGTTGAGGCTTTCACCCCATGGCCGGGTGTAGGGGAATTGCGACAGTACGAAGCTCAACCACTGGTAACTCAGCAGCAACACCACGGCCCAGTGCAACAGCCGCAGCAGGCGCTCGATCAAGCCGTAGACCAGTTGCATGTCGAACAGCGGCATCTGCCCGAAGCGGATCTGCCGGGCACGCTCGCGCATCAGCTGCGGCAACAGGCCTTGCAGTTTGCGCCGTGCCAGGTTGGTCGCTTTCAACAAGGCCAGGAAGATCAGCGTCGCCAGCGTCGAATAGCCGGCCGCCTTCAACAGGAAGTGCAGGCTGCGCGCCTGGCCGGTCTCCTCGACCACCTGGCGCAGCATCGTGGCAGCCTGCTCGGCCGCTGCGCGGGTATCGCCGTCATCCGGGCCCAGGTCACGCGGAGCAATGATGAAGGCGCGTCGCCCGCCCAACAGCACCAGATGGCTATTGAGGATGGGGTCGACAGTGACCTTGAGCTCATCCGTGCCGCGCAAGGCCTCTTCGATAACTGCAGTAGCCCGTTGTACTCGCGCCGCCGGCGTTTCTCCCAGTAATGTGGCGCGGAAGGTGAAGATGCCGCGATTGGCGATGGTCAACTGGGCAGGTTCAGCGGGGATGCCATCGGTGGCACTGCCGGTGGTTTGGTCGCCGTGGCCGGCCATGGGCCGCACGATCAACACAATCAACAGCAGGCAGAAAAGGCGCTTCATCATGAAATTCCTGGTCCCCTGTGACCAAAGGCATGCCGGTAGTGATAGCACAGCGGCCGCCGCCCCGCGTCCCGCAAAGGTGTTGACGGGTGCGAATCTTGCGCCTGAGCGTGGCTACTGCATTTCAACGCCCCCCACGGTATGATTGGCCCACGCCAGGATTGGCGATGTGCCATGGCCCTCAGCAGGATCGCCAGCGCGGAAAATCGGATTTTCATCAAGTTCTATCGTGAAACGTGACATTCTCCTCGTTGTTCCACTGCCCTCGGCCATCCGTCACTTACCCGCTTCGTTGCCCCATAGCTAAGCGCCCCTGCCTTTCGGCTGAACCCGGCACACGCGGCTACCGCTCGCGCTCCCCCATGGCTTTCACGAGACGACCTCCTTGGCAAATTCAAGGCCCCTCGCTTCCCATCACCGTGCCCTCGACTGGCTGAACTTCTTCCTTGCCGACGTACGCGACGGCCTCGGCCCTTACCTGGCTATCTACCTGCTCGCCGTGCACCAGTGGCAGCCGGCCAACATCGGCCTGCTGATGAGCCTGGCCGGCATCGTCGCACTGCTGGCGCAGACGCCGGCCGGGGCCTTGATCGACCGCACCCCGGCCAAGCGCGCGGTGCTGGTGATCGCAGCCCTGCTGGTAACCGGCAGTTGCCTGTTGCTGCCGCTGATTTCATCGTTCGGCTGGGTGGCCTTGACCCAGACGCTCAGTGCCCTGGCAGGCTCGGTGTTCGCCCCGGCGATAGCCGCGATCTCGCTGGGTATCACCGGCCCCAAGGCGTTCACCCAGCGGGTCGGGCGCAACGAAACCTTCAACCACGCCGGCAATGCCTGCTCGGCACTGCTGGCCGGCGGCCTGGCCTACCTGTTCGGCCCGGTGGTGGTGTTCTACCTGATGGCGGTCATGACCGTGGCCAGCATCGTCGCCGTCGCGCGCGTGCCCGCCGCAGCGATCGACCACCAGCTGGCGCGCGGCCTGACCCACGGCCCAAGCGGTGATGACCACCCTGCCGGGTTCAAACTGCTGCTGCACAACCGCACCCTGCTGGTTTTCGCGGCGTGCTGCGCGTTGTTCCACCTGGCCAATGCGGCGATGCTGCCCCTGGTGAGCCAGAAGCTGTCGCAGGTCGACCTGCGCCTGGCCACCCCGCTCACCTCCGCCTGCATCGTCGCGGCGCAGCTGGTGATGGTACCCATGGCGCTGCTGGTGGGGGCCAAGGCCGAGCACTGGGGGCGCAAGCCGTTCCTGCTGGCCGGCTTTCTCATCCTGCCCCTGCGCGGGGCCTTGTACGTGGTGTCCGACAACCCGTTCTGGCTGGTCGGTGTGCAGCTGCTCGACGGTGTCGGCGCGGGTATCTTCGGCGCGCTGTTCCCGATCGTGGTCAAGGACTTGACCGACGGCACCGGGCGCTTCAATGTCAGCCTCGGTGCGCTGGCGGCGGTATTCGGCCTGGGTGCCGCGCTCAGTCCGGGCATCGCCGGGCTGGTGCTGCAGGCCGCTGGCTATGATGCGGCATTTCTGACCTTGGCCGCGATTGCCCTCGCCGCCTTCGTGCTGGTGCTGGTCGCGCTGCCCGAGACCCAGCCCGACGCTTCGCCATCCCCCTCCTTGCCTACCCTTGCCGGAAACTGAACAGCCCATGCCAGTCAGCGAACACGCATCGATCATCTGGGCGATAGCCGCCCTGGCCACCGCTGGCGTCATCTTGCGCCCCTGGCGTATCCCTGAATACGTCTGGGCCATGGGCGGCGCCTTGCTGCTGGTCGGCCTGGGCCTGATCACAGCGCACAGCGCCCTGGCCGCGGTAGCCGAGGGCAGCGACGTCTACCTGTTCCTGGTCGGCATGATGGTGCTGGCCGAGCTGGCCCGCCAGGAGGGGCTGTTCGACTGGCTGGCGCGCTACGCCGTGCAGCACGCACAGGGCTCCGGGCAACGGCTGTTCGACTTGGTGTTCCTGGTCGGTACGCTGGTCACCGTGTTCCTCTCCAACGATGCCACGGCGGTGGTCCTCACGCCGGCAGTGTATGCAGCGTGCAAGGCGGCCAAAGCCGAGCCTTTGCCGTACCTGTTCATTTGCGCATTCATTGCCAACGCGGCCAGCTTCGTGCTGCCGATCTCCAACCCGGCCAACCTGGTGGTATTCGGCAGCCAGATGCCACCGCTGCCAGACTGGCTCCGGCAGTTCACCCTGCCATCGCTGGCAGCCATCGCCCTGACCTACCTGATGCTGCGCCTGGCCCAGCGCCGGCAGATCAATCAGCCGCTGGCCCTGAGCGTGCACACCCAGCCGCTATCGGCGGGCGCCCGCCTGTGTGCGCTGGGCATCGCACTGACCGCAGCCTTGCTGCTGGGGGCCTCGGCAATGGACATGGCGCTGGGCCTGCCGACGTTCGCTGCCGGCGTCGCGATCACGGCGCTGATCCACCTGCGCCAGCGGCGCAGCCCGATGCCGGTACTGCGTCACGTCGCCTGGGGGGTGCTGCCGCTGGTGGCGGGCTTGTTCGTACTGGTCGAAGCGGTTGCCCAGACCGGCTTGGTCGTGCGCCTGGCTCAGGCGCTGGCCACGCTGGCAGAGGCAGCGCCGGGCCAGGCCAGCTGGCTGGCGGGCGTGGCTGTTGCCCTCGCCAGCAACCTGATGAACAACCTGCCCACCGGGTTGATGGCCGGGTCCATGGGTTCGCTGGTGCAACTGCCGCAACAGACGACGGCTGCGCTGCTGATCGGTGTCGACCTGGGGCCGAACCTGTCGATTACCGGCTCGCTGGCGACGCTGCTGTGGCTGGTCGCGATCCGTCGCGAAGGCGAGCATGTCAGTGCCTGGCAGTTCCTGCGCCTGGGGCTGCTGGTGATGCCCCCGGCCCTGGTGGCGGCGCTGCTGGCGCTGTGGGTGTGATCAACGGGTAGGCAACGGCGCCCGTGAACGGCGCCGTTTGCTGCTACGCTTTGAATACCTGTCCAGGAATCCGTCACGCTGGATTTGCCGGCTTAGCACAGCTGAGTTCCGTTGTTCTTCAGGCCTACCTTCTGCACATGACCTTTGCCCATCAAAGGTGCCGATATGTCTGAGCCCAAGAAACGCCCGAGCAAACGCAAGCCCAAGGCGATCGAAGACCTCCGGGAAGACAGGAACTTCCAATCGCGCAAGCAGCGGCTCGAGGCCGGCAAGCGCTTGCGCGACAGTGTTCCACGGGCGGCACATGCAACGTGGAAACCTTCCTCGAAGCAGCGTGATCCAGTCGCGTTGCTGGAACAGTCCAACCGTCACCGGCATCCCGAACTGGTGCCTGTCCGTTACGGTCGCATGCTGCGCAGCCCCTTCACCTTCCTGCGTGGCTCGGCCAGCCTGATGGCGCGGGACCTTGCCAGCCTCCCCAGTACCGGCATCCGCGTGCAAGCCTGCGGCGACTGCCATTTACTAAACTTTGGTCTGTTCGCTACTCCTGAGCGCAACCTGATCTTCGATATCAATGATTTTGACGAAACCCTGCCCGCGCCCTGGGAATGGGACATCAAACGGTTGGCGGTCAGTTTTGCCGTCGCGGCCCTGGACAATCGACTCGAGCGCAAGCAGGCCCGGCAGTTGGCCATGGCCTGTGTCAGTGCCTACCGCAAACGCATGCGTGAGCTGTCGCTGATGAGCCCGCTGGACGTATGGTACGACCGCCTGGATGCGCAAACGCTGATCGACATGGCGCCCAATGCTGCGTACCGCAAGGCACGCGAAGCGTTGATGGCCAAAGCCCGGACGCGCATCGGCGATTACCTGTACCCGCAGATCAGCGATGAAGTGGGTGGCCGGCGGCGTCTGGTCGACCAGCCGCCGATCCTGTTCCATGTGCGTGAGGCCGATTTTGCCAAGCGCGTAAAACTGGCGCTCGAGGACTACCGTAACTCCCTGCTGCCGGAACGCCGGGTGCTGTATGACCGCTATCGCCTGGAAGACATTGCCGTGAAGGCCGTCGGCATCGGCAGTGTAGGCACGTTCTGCTTTGTCGGCCTGTTTTTCTCGGCAGAAAACAATCCGTTGCTGCTGCAGTTCAAGGAGGCCTGCCCGTCGGTGCTGGCGCCCTATGCCGGCGCCAGCGAATTCGCCAACGAGGGCCAGCGCGTGGTCACCGGCCAGCGCCTGTCGCAATCGGCCAGCGACATCTTTCTGGGCTGGACGGAAGGCAGCAAGGGCCGGCAGTTCTTCGTCAGGCAGTTGCGTGACATGAAAATGTCACTGCCGGTCGAAGGTGCGTCGTTCGAGCAGATGGCGATGTATGCCGAAGTGTGCGGGATGACCTTGGCGCGGGCGCACGCCAAATCCGGCGACGCCGCGTTGATCAGCGGCTATCTGGGCAAATCGGACGCCTTCGATACCGCCATTGGCAGCTTTGCCCTGGCCTATGCCGGCCAGAATGCGAAGGATTACCGGGCGCTGGTCGACGCCGAAAGGAAAGGCCGGATCAAGGCGCTGCGTGAGGTAGACGATTAGGCACGCTCAAGCCTGAGCGCTGGTGAATGACCCGCTTGCATTTACCCGGGTGCGACAGATGAAGCAGCAGCGTTTTTCCGAATCGCGGGCAAACTCAGGTCGATGTCAACGTGCCGTGCTGGTCGCCGCCACCCTGTTGGTGGCCGCCTGTTCGACACTGGGCCCCACCACCATCGAGCGTGATCGAACGGACTATGCGGGGGTCATAGCCACCACCTGGAAAGAACAGACCTTGCTCAATATCGTCAAGCTGCGGTACGCCGATGCACCGGTCTATCTTGAGGTTTCGTCGGTGATCAGCTCCACCGCCATCCAGAGCCAGGTGAACCTGTCCGCCAGCTGGTTCAGCGGTTTGCCTGCCGACGGCAATAGCCAGGCAATCGGCGCCTCCGGTGTCTACACGGATCGCCCGACCATCAGCTACACGCCGCTGTCTGGCGAGCGGTTTTCCCGCTATCTGCTTACCCCGCTGTCGCCAGCAGCGGTATTTTCCCTGATCCAGGCGGGCTATCCGGTGGACCGCGTACTGCATCTGACCACACGCGCCGCGAACGGCCTCTACAACCGTTCGAATTCGCCGTCCCGATTGCGTGCAGCAGACCCCCGCTTCTACGCCGTGCTGGATGCGCTTCGTCGCATCCAGCGCTCGGAAAAACTCGGCATGCGTATCAGCCAGCGCAGCGGCGATGACAGTGAATTGTTCCTGATCGCCGACACCACGTCAGCACAGCTCGAGGACGACCGTCGACTGGTGCGTGAGTACCTGCGCCTGCAGCCCGACAAGGAAGTCCTGCATCTGACCTTCGGCTCCGTGCAGAGGAGCGATACCGAAGTGGCGCTGCTGACCCGGTCGATGTCGGAAATCTTTGCGGAAATCGCCGCCACGATCGAGGCGCCCGCCATCCATGTGCAAGAAGGGCGGGCCAACCCCGCACCCACCCTGCCGGTTACCAGCGAGTGGGACGCCCCGCTGGTGCGCATCCATTCCAGCGCGCACCAGCCAGGCGATGCCTATGCCGCCGTGCACTATCGCGACTACTGGTTCTGGATCGACGACCGCGACATGAAGTCCAAGTCCGAATTCCTGTTCATCCTGGTGCTGCTTTCCCTGGCTGAAACGGGCGTGGCCCCGGAAGTCCCGGTCATCACGGTACCGGCCAATTAATCCGGCAGAGGATACAGGCTTTGCAACAGGCGGTCCTGGGCCGACAACGGGCCCAGGTAGCGCACGAACAGTTCCTCACCCCGCGCCCCCGCCAGCGCCTTGCTCAAGGCGCTGTCGACCAATAAGCGGAAATCGTCATCCCCGCGTGCCATGGGTAGCGCCACCCGGCTCATGACAAACATCCGCTCCGGGACCAACAGCTGCTCACGCTCGGCCTGCCGCGCCTGGTAGGCAAGCAGCACGACCCGGTCCCCCAGCAGTGCGTCGACCTTGCGCTCGGCCACCTGCTGTACGCCTTCCGCGTAGCTCGACACCTCCTCGAGGGTGGATTGCAAGCCAAGCTGGCGGATCCGTTCATGGGCCCAGCGGCTGCTCAATGTGCCCCGCAATACGGCAAAGCTGTGTTTGCTCAGCCCGGCGTTGAGCGTTGCCCGCCAGCGTGGGCCGCTGTCCTGTGCCCTGCCACTGAGTGGCCCCAGCAAGGTAGCCGGTGCGTCGCGCCTGACCAGCACAGCCAGGCCGGAAGTAAAGACCGGGATGGAAAAATCCGCCACGGCACGTCGGCCAACGGTTTCCACCATCGGCGTACACACCAGGTCGACCTGCCCATCAGTCAAGGCTGGAACCACCTGTGCCTCCGCCAGGGCGAGCCAGCGCACCTGCAGGCCAGCAAGCCCAGGCGCCTGACGGATCCGCTCGACCACGGCCATGCACAGTTCCACGGCGTATCCCTGCGGGGATTGCTCACTACCTGACGAGAACGGCGCAAGGCCGTCCATGAACCCCAGGGTCAGCACCTGGCTGTGCCGTAACCGGCCCAGGACATCGGCAGTTGCCACCTCGCTGGCCGCTGCCCCGTACAACAACAGGCTTGCAAGGCACAGACCGGCGACTTTCGCTCGTTTCTTCACGACGCACCCCCGACCGTGTCCAGCACCTTGACGAAACGCTTGGCAATGAAGCCGAACAGCAGGTAGCCCAGCGCCATGATCAGCGCGGCGCCAAACACTGCCTCCAGGCCCGAGGCATACAGGGCGTAGAAGCAGTAGCACACGGCGACCACCATGATGATGGCGTTACGGCGAAAAATGTTCAGCGGCACCTGAGCCTTGTACATGATCACCAGCAATCCGGTGAGCGAGGTGATGTAGGGGATGATGTTGGTCACTGCCGCCAGGTTGACCAGCTTGCTGAACTGGGCAGTAGCATTCGGCGAAAGCGTCGACAGTGCGATCAGGCTTTGCAGTACGGCACAGGTCAACAAGCCCACCAACGGCACGCCGCGCGCTGTGACGCGGGTGAAGAGCCGGGGAAACAGCCCCTCACCGGCGGTAACCTTGGCGGTTTCGGCCAGGGTGAATTGCCAGCCAAGCAACGACCCCACGCAGGCGATCACCGCCAGCCCCATGATCACGCTGCCGACGGTGTCGTTGAACATGCGCGCGTAGACCATGGCGAAGGGCGCGCTGGCATTGGCCAGCTCGGGGTTGGGCACGATCCCTTGAATGACACTGGTCGACAAGATGTACACCACGGCTGCGCCAAGGGTGCCGAACAGGCAAGCCAGGGGCACATTGCGCTTGGGGTTTTCCACCGCATCGGAGTTTTGCGCGGCCGACTCCATGCCGAGAAAGGCCCACAGCGTCAGCGGGATGCTGCTGGTAATGGCCTGGGCCACCGGCATCTGCCCTGGGTTCCAGGCCTCCTCGAAGATGGCCGGGCTGAACCAGTGCCAGCCGATCAGGCTCAGCCCGGCAACCGGCACGATCACCCCCCACACGCTGATCGCCCCCAGCCGGCCGGTAATCTTGGCGCCGCCCAGGTTGGCCAGGGTGGTGAACCAGATCAGCATGACCGCCCCCGCCAGCAGTGGCACAGCACCACTGCCCAGCCAGGGGAAGAATGGCGTGAGGTAGCCCACCGCCGAGATGCCGATCGCTACGTTGCCGATCATCAACGAAAGAAAATACAGATACGAGCACAGGAAAAAGGCAGACTTGCCGTGCGCTTGCTCACTGTAGGCGGACATTCCGCCAGAACGCGTACAGTAGATGCCGCACTGCGCGAAACAGTAGGCGATGGCCATCGAACCCACGGCAGTGATCAGCCAGGACAGCAGCGACACCGCTCCGATCTGGGCCATGCTTGCCGGCAGCATGATGATGCCCGACCCCATCATGTTCACCGTTACCAGAGTGGTGAGCCCGACCAGGCTCATTTTCTTTGCTGGATCATCCATGCTGCCCACCTTCAGCCAAGCGTGTCGATAGAACCGGCGATCGCGCACCACGCCATCATTCAGCGCTGCGCCCGAGCCGGCGAGCCCCTGGCAACGCACTCATCCCATGCAGTACCACGCTGAGCATGACGCAAGCGATGGTAGTAGCGATGATGGTAGCGCCTTCTTGCAATTGCGCATCCAGCACCAGCACGGCAAAGACGATGGAAGCAAGGCCGCGGGGCCCGAACCAGCCGATGAACAAACGGCTCTCGGCGGTGAGCGCGCTACCGCTCAAGCTGATCCAGACAGGTAGCATGCGCACCAGCGACAGGCTTGACAGGGCGTAGAACCATACCGAGGGCGACAGAATCTGCGAAGCCTTAGGCGCCACGTAGGCACCGAACACCACCCAGGTCAGCAGTGACAACGCTTCAGCACAAGACTCGCCGGTGGCGAGCAGCGGCTGGGTTTCCTGCTTGAACCGGCAACCTGTCAGCAGCCCGGCACAGAATGCGGCGATGAAGCCACTGCCGCCCAATGCCTGGGCGCAGGCGAAACTCAGCAATGCCAGCGCCGGCATCACCAGCTGTTGCCACGCCTCGATCTGCAGGCAATGGCGTTGCGACAGGCGCAACAGCCCGCCCACCAGCAAGGCCAGCGCCACGCCCGTCAGGACACCGACGCCCAACTCCTCCAGGAACAGATAACCGGCCAGGGCAAAAGGCACCGTCGAGTGCGCTTCCGTCACCAGGGCCAGCAGCAAGAGCAGCACCGGCACACAGATGCCGTCATTCAAACCGCTTTCCACATTCAGGCTTTCGCGCACATTGGCTGGAACCTCCGGGTTGCTGACCACGGCCTTGCCGAGGGCGGCATCGGTTGGCGCCAGTATCGTTGCCAGCAGCGCCATTTCCAACCAGGGCATTTGCGGGAAGATCAGCCACGCGGCAAGCCAACCCGCGATCAGGGTCAGCGGCAGGCCTATGGTCAGCAAGCGCAGCGGCAGGCTGCGGTAGTGGCGCAGCTGTGCCAGGTCGGCCTTGGCGGCATCACTGAACAGCACGATGGCAAGGGTGAGTTCGGCCAGCAGGCGCAGATCGTTGCGGTCCAGCGCAAGGTTCAGCAGCCCCAGCCCGGAGGGGCCGACCGCCAGACCCGCCAGCAAAAACAGCAGAGGCCCGTTGATGGGTCTGGATTCAAGCACGCCGGCCAGGCTGGCGTAGAGCACCAGCAAGGCGGCCAGAACAGCCAGGTTCTGATACATGGCCACGCCCCGAAAGCAAAAGCCTATGCAACAACGCTATCACTGCATCTGCGGCGCGACGATGGAAAAAACAGCAGAAGTTATCCTAGGTCAATAATGCCGGTGATCAACACCTGGCAACTGCCGGCGGAGCACTTCGCCCTGGCTGGAATGGCCAGTAGTTAACTTTTATCAAGCCCGCCCTGCGCTGCCTGGGTAAGGTGCACTGACCCATGTCCGGTGAAGGCACAGACCATGAACAGCACGCCTCCCACAAGAGTTCGCCTGTATGACGAGGAAGAACTGGACACAGTGCTGCGCGCGATGGCCCACCAGGCGTTGGCCTGCTTGCCTGCGTCCCGGCTGGCGCTGGTGGGCATCCAACGGCGCGGCGAGCCTTTGGCGCAGCGCCTGCAATTGCACCTGCAGCAACTGACCGGTGCAGCGCCGTTGCCGCTCTATCCGGTCAAGGTCAAGCGCTATGCCGATGACCTCAGCATCCTGCACGCCCATACGCAGCTCACTGGCAACCCGGAACTCGGCAACCTCGACCTTGCCGGTACCACCCTGCTGGTTGTCGATGACGTGCTCTATGAAGGGCACTCGCTGCTGCGCACCTGCGCCTACCTGGCCGAACTGGGCGCGCGCCAAGTACTCAGCGCAGTGCTTGTCGACCGGCACGTCTGCCGCCAGCCGGTGCATGCCGATATCGTCGGCATTCACCTGCAGCTAGCGGCGCAGGATATCGTCGAATGCCATGTGCCGCCCTACGAGGCGCAATTCTGCGTGGAAGTGCTGCGCCACGGTCGAGCAGGCGATACCGCCTGACTCAGCGGGCAGCCGTGGGCCTGACCGTAAGGATGCTGCAGGGTGCCTGGCTGACCAGCCGTTCGGTGGTATCACCGATCAGTTTCGCCCAACGCTTGGCTTGCACCACGCCAACCACCACCACATCGATGTTCAGAGCGACAATCTGAGCCTTGATCACGCGCAACGGCGCGCCTTCGCTGAAATGCCGATGAGCGTGCACGATGCCATGGGCATCGGCCAACGCGTCGAAGGGCTGCTGGCGGGCGTCGCGCACCTCGTCGGCCCAGGGGCCGGCGAGGTCGGGATTGGCCAGCATGGCGATAGGCAGGTCGTAAGCGGAGAGCAGGTGCAACTGCCCCCTGCACTGCGCCACCAGTTGTTGGCCTGCCGCCAGCAGCGCATGGTTGAGTGCATCATTTTCCGGCGAAGGGTTGGCAACATCTACCGCTACCAGGACGTTGCCAGGCACGGCCGGGGCGTTCGCCGGGACGAACAGCAGTGGCGCTGCGCTCGCGTGCAGCAGCACCTGGTCCAGCGAGTTGCGGGCGATCTGGTCGAGCAACGAGCAGCCGGGGCAAGCCTTGATCACCAGGTCAGGTGCATAGCGGGCGATGCAGGCAGGCAACAGGTCGCGCGGGCTGAGGCTTTCGACGGCCTCGAAACTCAGCTGCAGCCCCAGCGCTGGCTGCTCGTCAAGCAGTGCCTGCAAGCCGGTACTGAAGTGCACGAAAGCGGCCGAAGGCAGCGACGATTCCTGCAACGCGTGACGCAGCTGCAGCTCATTGGGTTCATGAATGCCCAGCACATGCAAGGACGCGCCTGAGGTCGTCGCCAAGGCCATGGCGCGATACAGTGCGGCGTTGGCCTGGACTTCGGTCATGATCAGCAGAATCCGGCGATACCGGTTCATCGGCCACCTCCCGGCGCGGAAACAAGGTTGTGCGCCCTTGCCATTGTCGGCGCGGGTGCAGGGCCATTCTTGATAAATATCAAGGCACCCGAGCGCCATCGCGCCACCCTACCCTTGAACCGCTGTGCCGTCATCGTGGCGGCCATCGCTGTGGAGGCCCTCATGAACGCTCTGTCGCGACTGTTACTGATCTGTCACCCAGACCTGCACCCCTCGCCTGCCTTGGCGCGTGCCCAAGCGTTGGCCAAGGCGACAGGCGCTACCTTGCACCTGGTGGTGCTGAGCCAACTGCCATCCCGCCTGGCCACCCTGGACCACGTGTTGCGCGGCAATGTCCGCAGGCAGGATGCCGAGCACCGCAAGGCCTGGCTGAACGACCAGGTCAAGGCGCTTGGCGAGCTAGGCACGACTGCCTATGCCGAAACCCTGGATGACGAAGACCCGCTCAAGGATCTGATCCGGCTGGCCCAGCTGCATCGGGTCGAGATGCTGATCAAGGATGTCCGCCACGAAACCCTCGTCAGCCGCGCCCTGCTTACCCCCCTGGACTGGCAACTGTTGCGCCGCTGCCCGATCCCGCTGCACCTGGTGGCCCAGGCAGACACCACACTGCCAGCCCGGGTGCTGGCGGCAGTGGATCTGGTCGAGGACGACCACGCGGTGGCCAAGATCAACGAGCGCATCCTGCAACATGCACAGGTGTTGGCGCAGCGCTGCAAGGCGCAATTGCATGTGCTGCAGGCGTATGAGCCTGGCCCCAGCTTCCTGGCCTATGCCGCCGCGCCAGTGGCGTGGACCGAGGACCGGGTCGAGGAAATGACCGGTCGGGCACGCGAACGCCTGGCGAAGTTCGCCAGCCACTACGGTATCAAGCCGGATCACCTGCATCTGGTGCGAGGCGCCGCGCGCAATGTTGTCAGCGAATACGCCAACCAGCATGCCTTCGATGTGGTGGTCATGGGGACGGTTTACCATGAGGGCATGACCAAGGTCATCGGCAGCACCACCGAGCAGAGCCTGTACAAGGTGCACTCCAGCCTACTGGCGATCCATGGTTGATTTACCGCCTGGTGTGCACGGCATCCTTGCGCAGGTAACCAGGCGGCAGGTTTCAATCGCGATGCCAGTCGACGCTCAGATACACCTCGCTGTCACTGTAACGGTAACTGCAGGTGCCGTCATAGGCGGCTTCCAGGTCATGGCCGATGCGGTTGGCCAGGTGCGTACCCGTGGTAGTCGCCAGCAGTTCGTCATCCTTGCAATCGACCGCGATCAGCCGTTCAAGCACATGCGTCTGCCGTTCTTGCTGTTCCGCATGGTGTATCAGTTGGCGGATCTCTTGCTCATGGGTTGCCAGGAAACGCCCCGATATGCGCACTTGTCCGGCCGCGGCACGGTCCTCGATACGGCGGCAGGCCGGGCAGACCGTCGCGTCCACCGGGCCGGGGCCAACAGGCCCATGCAGGTGCCATTCACCCTCGTGGTAGGCGGCACCACACTGCGGGCAACGCGCGCTACCGCCCGGGCGAAGCGGTGTGGCATAAGGATCGAAAGGGTGGGACTTGAACAATTTGTCCTTGCGGCTTTTCTGATACTTGTCCATCGGCGTGCTCACTTTGCAGGTTGTGAGGATCGCAGCCCTTGGCATGCGTTGACCTGCCCAGTGTCTGCCGGCCGGCGACACAGGACTTGATAATGGTCAAATCAAGGGGTACCCACGCTTTCGGGGTGCCGGCCATGAACGACGGAGCACAGTACATGAACCACATACCGCCTTTACTGTTTGCCTTGCAAGGTAGCGAGGGCTACGGCAGTGCCGTGGCGCAGCGTCTGGGCTGCAGGTTGTCGGCACATGAAGAACGGGACTACGAGGACGGTGAACACAAATGCTGGCCGAGTGAAGCGGTCGCAGGCCGAAGCGTCATCGTGGTTCATTCGCTCTATGGTGATACGCGCCACAGCGCCCACGACAAGCTGTGCCGGCTGCTGTTCTTCTGCGCGGCAATCAAGGATGCCGGTGCCATTCAGGTGACAGCGCTGACGCCTTATCTGTGTTATGGCCGCAAGGACCGCAAGGTAGAATTCCAGGATTCCACCATCACCCGCCATGTCGCCCGCCTGATGGAAAGCTGCGGCATCGACCGGGTGCTGGCGCTGGATGTGCATAACCCCAGTGCATTCGACAATGCCTACCGCATCCCAGCCTGGAACCTGTCATGCGTGCAATTGTTTGCCCAGCGCATTGCCCCGCTGCTGGCAGAACAGCCGGTCACGGTAGTGTCGCCGGACATCGGCGGCGTCAAGCGCGCCGAGCACTTTCGCCAGGCGCTGGCACAATTGCTCGGCCGCCCGGTCAGCACCGCCCTGATGGAAAAGCACCGCCAGCACGAGGCCCTTAGCGGGGACTACCTGGTAGGCGATGTGGCCGCAAGCACCGTGGTCATTTTCGATGACATGATCAGCACCGGCCAGACCCTTCTGCACGCTGCGCAGGCCTGCCGGCAGGCTGGCGCGACCCGTCTGCTGGCCGCCGCTACCCACGGCCTGTTCACCGCCGCAGCCCAGTTGTTCGACAGCAGCATGTTCGAGCGGATCCTGGTCAGCGACAGCATCGAGCCCTTTCGCCTGCCAGCGCATTGTCGGCAGGCACTGGTTATCGTCGACACCAGCGCCCTGGTCGCCACGCACCTGGCCCGCAGTCGCGGGCCAGCGGCATGAACAGGCGCATGCCGCTACACCACCAGGATGTTGCAGGGTACCTGGTACAGCACATGCTCGGTGGTGCTGCCGAACAGGCGGTCCAGCCCACGGGCCAGCGGCCGTCCCATGACAATGACGTCCACGGCTTGTGACTCGGCGTATTCGCCCAGCACCGCGACCGGCCGACCCAGCACGAAGTGGCGGCGTTCGGGCGGTGCTCCGAAACGCTCGGCCAGCGCCCTGAAATCGTCCTCGAGTGCCTGCCGCAAGGGGCCGGCGATATCGCCGATGGCCCAGGCGGAATAACCCATGTCACCCATGTAGGCCATCGACAGGTCACAGGCATGCAGCAGATCCAGTTGCGCCCCGGTCTGCAAGGCCAGGGCACTGGCTTGCCGGACGATACTGTCGTTGCGCGCCAGCCCTTCGTCCGAGGTATCGGCCACATCCACCGCGGCCACGACCTGGCGCGGCAATGCCGGCCTGGCGGCGCCCAGCAGGTAGACCGGGGTCGGGCAGTGGCGCAGCAACTGCCAGTCCAGCGGGGTGAAGAACGCGCGCTTGAGCACCGGCTCATGCTCGACCTGCTTGAGCAGCAGGTCGGGCTGCATCTCCTGCACATGCGCCAATATGTCGTCCTGCACGTCGCTGCTCCAGGCAACCTCGGTCGTGACCTGCACGCCCGAGGCGCGCAAGGCACTCACCTGGTTTTCCAGTTGTTCGTGTTGGGTTGCCAGATAGGCCTGCCTGGCAGCTTGATGATCACCCGTTTCCAGCAGCCTGAGTTTGTCCAGTGACTCCAGCAGGGCGACAATGTGCAGGCTGGCAGAACTTGAACGGGCCAGCGCAGCCGCCTGCTCCAGGGCGCCAGACTGGCGCAGCAGCGGGCGCATTACCAGCAGCAGGCGTTGATAGTGGCTCATGATTGCCTCCAACGGTCGGTTGGCCTGTCACTCAGGCAGCGGGGGTTGCATGGAAGGGGTGTTCTTTTCAGGGATATCGGTCATGGTGGCTTCGGTCAGCAGCAGGATGCTGGCGACCGAGACCGCATTTTCCAGGGCGATGCGCACTACCTTGGTGGGGTCGATGATGCCCGCCTCGTACAGGTCGACATAAGCGTTGGCTGCGGCATCGAAACCGATGCTACCCGTTTCGGCGAGCATCCGAGCCACCACCACGCCGGCATCCACGGCGGAATTCTCGGCGATCATCCGCGCCGGCGCTTCCAACGCACGCCGCAGAATCTGCAAGCCTGTACGCGTATCGCCTTCGCTGCCCGCCTCTTCGGCAAGCAATGCTGGCACCGCCTTGAGCAAGGCAAGGCCAGCGCCTGGCACGATGCCTTCGGCGATCGCCGCACGGGTGGCAGACAAGGCATCGTCCAAGGCGTCCTTGCGCGCCTTCATCTCGGCTTCGGAGGGCGCGCCAACGCGAATCACCGCAACCCCGCCGGCAAGCCTGGCCAGGCGTTCCTGCAGTTTTTCCCGGTCGTAATCACTGCTGCTCGCGTCGATCTGTGCACGGATCTGCGAAACGCGGGCAGCAACCGCTTGCTGGGTGCCCTTGCCGCCGATCAGCGCGGTGCTGTCCTTCAACACCACGGCGCGGTGAACCTGACCCAGCTGGGACAGTTGCAGATGTTCGAGATTGACGCCCAGCTCTGCCGATACCACGGTGGCGCCAGTGAGCACGGCAATGTCCTGGAGCATTTCCTTGCGCCGTTCACCAAAGCCTGGTGCTTTTACGGCTACCGCGCGCAACACGCCGCGAATCTGGTTGACCACCAACGTGGTCAGCGCCTCGCCGTCGATATCCTCGGCAATCACCACCAACGGCTGGCCGCTTTTCGCCACTTGCTCGAGCAGTGGCAGCAGGTCGGCCAATGCGCCAATCTTGTGGTCGCACAGCAGCACGCAGGCATCGGTCAGCTCGACCTGCATCTTCTCGGTATCGGTGACAAAGTACGGCGAAACATAACCTCTGTCGAAGCGCATGCCATCCATGATGTCGACCACTGTCTCGGTGGTCTTGGATTCCTCCACGCTCACTACACCTTCCACCCCGACCTTCTCCAGCGCATCGGCGACCAGCTGCCCGATCAAGGGATCGTTGTGCGCCGACAACGTGGCCACCTGGGCCTTTTCCTTGAGCGTACTGACCGCGCGTGACTGCGCCAGCAATGCCGCCATTACCAGCGCAAGGCCTTTGTCCAGGCCACGCTTGAGGTCGATGGCACTGGCGCCGGCCACCACATTACGCACGCCATCGGCCAGGATTGCATGGGCAAGTACCGTCGCGGTGCTGGTGCCATCGCCAACCGCCTCTCCGGTGCGCTCGGCGGCCTGGCGCAGCATCTGCGCCCCCAGGTTTTCCTCGGGGTCCTGCAGGTCGACCCGCTTGGCGATGGACACTCCGTCATTGCACACCGTCGGCCGTCCCCAGCTGTTTTGCATCAGTACCGATTTCGACTTGGGGCCCAGGGTGACGCGCACGGCATCGGCGAGCTGGGTGGCGCCACTGAGGATTTTTTCCCGCGCAGCCGATCGGAAGAGGATTTTGCTATGCGGCATGATTTCGACTCCCGTACAGGCCAGGGGATGGACCACTCTGATGCTGCCAGCATCCCCTTCCCCTTCGCCTGGCGCTTGATTTTTATCAATTGCACCGGGTCATCACGCGCCTCAGCGCCGGTCCAGATGCCGGTACAAGGCATCCTCCTGTTCAAAATGCAGCTTCACCAACGTGTCCAGGCGAATAAGCTGATGCTGGATCTCCTCGGCACTTGGCGTGGCTGCTGCCTGTGCGAAATCCCCGCTCATGCGCGCCAACAAATGGATCAACCGGAAAATTTCCCGGTGCGTGTGGCTCATCGCCGCAAGCGGATCCTCACCGCCGATGTACCGGCTCAGCAGTGGGTATAACCGACGCTCGTCATCCCGCTCATGCCGCTCCAGCACGTCATGTAATGCGGCAATGAGCGCAGCCAGGTCGGTGCGCGCCTGAAGCACAGGGCGGCTGGAAAAATCCCGAGCCATCTGGCTCAGGTCTGTCAAAAGGCTCTGCAGCTGCCGATGCTCGTCCTCCAGGCGGTCCAGGTCACCACTGGCAAGCCCGTTGCGGCCATCGCCGCCCCAGGGCCCGAGCGCGCGCAATGCATTGAGGATGATCAGCAGGTCGATGCCTTCCTGCAGCACGGCACCCATCACCGCTGGCAGGTAGCCTGCTGCGGCAATGAGCATCGCCAGCATTGACAAGCTCATGCCAACCCACACCCCCTGCCGGGCGATGTGCACGGCATTGCGGGCAATGTCCAGTGCCTCGACCAGGCGCCCCAGCCGGTCGACCAGCAGGACCACGCCGGCCGCCTGCGCCGAGGCAGTCACCCCCGCGGCGCCCATGGCTACACCGACATCGGCCGCAGCAAGCGCCGGTGCATCATTGATGCCATCGCCAACCATCAGTGTCGGCCGTTCGCGGCAACCTTCCCGCACCAGACGCGTCTTGTCTTCGGGCGAAAGGCCGGAACGCAGTTCATCAATACCCGCCCTCAAGGCAATCGTTTCGGCCGTTTGCGCCCGATCGCCCGTCAACATGACGATCTTGTCGATCCCCCGCGACCGCAGCAGGCGCAGGGTTTGAGGGGTCTCCTGGCGTACATCGTCGGCCAGCCGCAACATCGCTTTCAACTCGCCATCTATCGCCACGAAACTGCCACTGCTGGCCAGATAATCCAGTTGCCGCAAGCGCGCCTGCACCCAGCGATCCTGGTCTTCCGCGCCCTGCACGTAGGCCAGGGTACCCAGGCGCACGGCCCTGCCCTGCACCTGGCCGGCAAGCCCCTGGCCTGGGCTTTCCTCTACCTGTTCCGGCGCCGTCAGCGCCAGGTCGCGCGAGCGGGCAGCGTGAACGACAGCCTGGGCAATCGGATGGGTGGATGCCTGGGCCAACGAAGCTGCCCATTGCAGTACCTGCAGCGGCATACCCTCCCCCTTGAGCTCGATCGACTGCAAGCGGGCTTGGCCGCTGGTCAAAGTGCCAGTCTTGTCGAGAAACACCTGGCGGACCCCGGCAAGCGCTTCCAGTACCTCACCGTCACGGACGAGGATATTGCGCCGGGCCGCGCGCGAGATGCCCGACAGAATGGCAATCGGTACAGCCAGGATCAGCGGGCACGGGGTGGCGACCACCAGCACGGCCAGCACCCTCTGGACGTCGCCACTGGCCCACCAGGCGAACGCCGCGAGCAGCACCGTCAGCGGAATGAACGCCAATGCGTAACGGTCGGCCAGGCGCACGAACGGTGCCCGCGACTGGCGTGCCGCCTCGGCCAGGCGCACGATGCCGGCATAGGTGCTCTGCGCCGCGGTATGTGTTGCCAGCAGCAATAGCGGCGCGCCGACATTCACCACTCCACTGGAAACCCGCTCGCCGGCATGGCGCGTTACCGGTAACGATTCGCCGGTCAATGCGGCCTCGTCCAGCGTTGCGTGAGCGCTCTGTAGCCGGCCATCCACCGGTACTATCTCGCCCAAGCGCACCAGCACGGTCTGCGCAGGTTGCACCTGATCCACCGCAACCTCACGCAGGCCGTCCTGTTCCTGAACCCAGGCATGCTGGGGCGCGCGATCGATCAGTGCGCGCAACTCACGCTCTGCATGATGCAAGCTGAACGATTCCAGCGCACGACCAGTGGCCAGCATCAGTGCGAGTACGGCAGCCACCAGCATTTGCTCCAACGCCAAAGCGGCGGCGATTGACAGTAACGCAATCAGGTCAATGCCGGCTTGGCCCTTCGCCAGGCGCCTGGCCATTTCCACCGCCAGCACCAAGGCCATGATGGTGCCACCTGCCGCCCAGGCCACAGCGGCCCACGCAGGCCGTTGGACCGCATAGGCCATCCCCCCGCCCGCCAATGCCAGTACACAGGCCAGCAGCAGGCCGGGGTTCAACCATCGTAGCGCCATGACGGCTACTTGCGTCTGGCCTGTTGCAGCAGTTGCTGGACCTGCTCCTGGGCCTGCGTCGCCCTGCGCAGCGCTTCGTTGGCCGTCTGCTCGACCAGGTCGATGCGGTAGCACACCTGGTCGGCACGCAAGCGGGCAGTGGCAGCGTTGTCCTCTGCCGACTCCAGGCGCGCGTCGTACTCTTCAGCGTGCCATGGGGTACAGGCGGCGCTGGCCAGCAGCAGGCTCGCCCACCCCACAAGCAGATAGCGTTGCATGGCCATACCCTCACGCGTGACGGAATACCCCAAGTATCGGTGGCGAGGCCTGCGGTGGCCTGACATTTGTCAACCTGCGAAGGCGCGTGCAAGTTGTTCTGGCTGTCTTGACCTTTATCAATCACGCCGTTCGGCGCAAGGGTAGAAACAAAGACTCAGGGCCACCCGGCCCACCTCTTGACCTGCTACCGGAGCCGAACATGAACGACCTTGACTTGCGAGACCTGGTGCTCGAAGAGCTGGAATTCAAACCCGATATCAATGCCGCCAGCATCGGTGTGACTGTGCAGGACGGTGTGGTCACGCTGTCCGGCCATGTCAACAGCTACGCCCAGAAAGTCAGTGCCGAGCGCACCGTCAAAGCCATCAAAGGCGTGCGTGGGCTGGCCGAGGAAATCGAGGTACGCCTGAACAAGCTTGAAGGTACGGCGGACGACACGATTGCCAGTCGCGCCCTGAAAATCATCGCCTGGAGTTCGGATGCCAATGTGGAAGGCATCAAGGTCACCGTGCACAAAGGTACCGTGACCCTGGAAGGCCAACTCGACTGGCAATACCAGAAGGAGGAGCTCGAACAGGCGGTCTGGCGGCTGTCGGGCGTGGTCGGCGTGCACAACCGCATCACCCTCAAAGCCCGGGCTGACGTGGGTGATATCAAACGCCATATCGAAGACGCGCTCAAACGCAGTGCGGAAATCCAGGCCGAAGGCATTCGCGTCAGCGTCAACGGCGGCGTAGTCAGGCTGGAAGGCAAGGTGCACCTGCTGCGCGAGCGGGAGGTAGTCGAACGCGCAGCTTGGTCGGTGCCTGGTGTGAGCAAGGTCGAAGACTATCTGCTGATCGCCTAGCCTGGCAGCGTGGTGGAGGGATGAGCATGAACAAGGACCAGCCCTGGAAGTTCTATCTGCTGGCAGTCGGCTTGTCGGTGCTGGCGGCGGTCCAGTTCGGCCTGTTCAGCCAACCGTCGGTGCAGGCCATCCCTTACAGCCAGTTCCTGCAGTTGCTGGAACAGCAGAAGCTCAGTGACCTGCGCGTCGAGCACGAGCGCATCCTGGGCAAGCTGCAGGAGCCCATCAACGGGCGCTCGGCGTTCTCGACGGTACGTATCGACCCGGCGTTGAGTGAACAGCTGGGGCGCTCGGGCGTGGCGTTCACCGGCGTTGCCGAAGACAGCACGGTGGCGAATGTGCTGGGCTGGTTCATGCCGCTGCTGATGATGCTGGCGTTGTGGTACTTCCTGTTCCGTGGCCTCGGCCAGAAACAGGGCCTGGGCGGGTTGATGGGCGTCGGCAAGTCACGCGCCCGTGTCTATGTCGAGCAGGACACCAAGGTGACCTTCGCCGATGTGGCCGGCATCGATGACGTCAAGGAGGAGCTGACCGAAATCGTCTCCTTCCTGCAGAACCAGGCTTGGTACGCCCGTCTGGGGGCCCATGTGCCCAAGGGTACCCTGCTGGTCGGCCCACCCGGTACCGGCAAGACCCTGGTCGCCAAAGCCATCGCCGGGGAAGCGGCCGTGCCGTTCTTCTCGATCTCCGGCTCGGAGTTCGTGGAAATGTTCGTTGGCGTGGGCGCTGCGCGGGTGCGCGACCTTTTTGAACAGGCCCGCCAGGCGGCACCTTGCATCATTTTCATCGATGAACTGGACGCCTTGGGCAAGATGCGCGGCATCGGCAGTTTCGGCGGCAATGACGAGAAGGAACAGACCCTCAACCAACTGCTGGCCGAGCTGGATGGCTTCGACCCGCGTGAAGGCGTGGTGCTGCTGGCGGCAACCAACCGCCCCGAGGTGCTCGACCCGGCACTGCTGCGCGCCGGGCGCTTCGACCGGCAGATCCTCATCGACCGGCCCGACCGCAAGGGCCGCCTGGCGATTCTCAAGGTGCACCTGCACAAGATCGTCTACAAGCACGACCTGGACTGCGAGCGCATTGCCGAAATCACCCCCGGACTGACCGGCGCCGACCTGGCCAACCTGGTCAACGAGGCGGCCATCGTCGCCACCCGGCGCGCCAGCCAATGGGTTGAACTGGAGGACTTCACTGCGGCGATCGAACGCCTGGTGGCGGGCGTCGAACGCAAGGGCAGCGTGCTGCGCAGCGACGAACGCCAGGTAGTGGCATACCACGAAATGGGCCATGCCCTGGCCGCCAGCAGCCTGCCGGCCATGGACCCGGTGCACAAGGTGTCGATCATTCCCCGCGCTGCCGGCGCGCTGGGGTATACCTTGCAACGGCCGACCGATGACCGCTTCCTGATCAGCACGCAAATGCTGCGCGACCGCATGGTGGTGCTGATGGCCGGGCGCGCCGCTGAAAGCCTGGCGTTCGGCCAGGTGTCCACCGGCGCTGCCGACGACCTGGGGCGTGCCACCGATATCGCCCGGCAACTGATCACCCGCTTCGGCATGAGCCCGACGTTGGGCCAGGCGGTGCTGGAGCGGCAACAGGCAAGCTATCTGGGCGAATCGATGTTGCGCCAGGAACGCAAGGACTACTCGGAACAGACCGCTCGCGAGATCGACCTGGGCATCCGAGACTTGCTGGAAGAAGCCTATGGCCGCGCCCGGGCATTGCTCGAACAACGCCGCGACGATCTGGAAGCAGGTGCGCGCCTGTTGCTCGCCAGGGAGACCATCACCCCCGAGGAATTCCCGCCATTGCTGCCGCAGGCCGGTGAGCCGGCCACCTATACTCTGGTCGACACCTCGAAATGAACCGTCAGGGCCAGCCAGGGTATCTGCAATGCTGACCGTCACCTTGATCAACATGCTGGTGGTGATTGTGGTGGTGATCATTCACTACGAATGCCTGCTGCGCCTGAACGACTGGCTCCCGCGGCTCAAGCTGTGGAGCCGGTTTCGCATAGTGGTGGGGGTATTCGGCGCACTGCTGGCGCATGCCCTGGAAGTGTGGTGCTTCGCAGTGGTCTACTACCTGATGAACCATGCCGAGGGCTGGGGCAGCCTCAGCGGCAACTTCGACGGCAGTCTGCTCGATTGTGTGTACTTTTCCTTCACCACCTACACCACGATAGGCTTCGGCGATATTGCCCCCAGCGGCCATCTCAAATACCTCACTGGCCTGCAGGCATTGACGGGCCTGGTGCTGATCACCTGGACCGCCTCGTTCCTGTTCCTCGAGATGCAGAAGTACTGGAAGGCCAAGTAACACCAGTCACCCACGGTTTGCCGGCGAGGTCCAGCGCCACTGGGCCACCTCCGGCATATCCTCACCATGCTCGATCAGGTACAGCTTGTGCTTCTCCATGGTCGACCAGTAGCGGGCGCGCGTCTGTTCCACTTGGGGCTGCAGGCGCGGTACATGCTCGAAGACATCGAGTACCAGCTGGTAGCGGTCCAGATTGTTGATCACCGCCATGTCGAACGGCGTGGTGGTAGCACCCTCTTCGCGAAAACCTCGCACATGGAACCGTTGGGGGTTGGCACGCTTGTAGATCAGGCGATGCACCAACGCCGGGTAACCATGGAAGGCAAAGATCACCGGCTGGTCCTCGGTGAACAAGGCAGTGAAGTCGCGGTCGGACAAGCCGTGGGGGTGCTGTTGCGACACCTGCAGCGCCATCAGATCGACAACATTCACCACTCTCAGCCGCACCTCAGGCGCCTGTTCGCGAAGCAGCGTCACCGCTGCCAGCACCTCCAGCGTCGGCACATCGCCGGCGCAGGCGAGCACCACCTCGGGCGCATCGTCATCATGGCTGGCCCAGGCCCAGCGACCGATACCCGCCTGGCAATGCACCGCAGCGGCTTCCCCGTCGAGCCATTGCCATTCCAGCTGCTTGCCGGCAACGATGACATTGATGTAGTTGCGGCTGCGCAAGCAATGCTCGGCCACTGACAACAGGCAGTTGGCATCAGGGGGCAGGTAGATTCGCGCAACATTGGCCTTCTTGTTGGCCAGCAGGTCGAGGAAGCCAGGGTCCTGGTGCGAGAAGCCGTTGTGGTCCTGGCGCCACACATGCGAAGTCAGCAGGATGTTCAACGACGCAATCGGCTTGCGCCACGGCACCTCGGCAGCGGTCTTGAGCCATTTGGCATGTTGATTGATCATCGAATCGACAATGTGGATGAAGGCTTCGTAGCAGGAGAACAGGCCGTGCCGGCCGGTCAACAGGTAGCCCTCCAGCCAGCCCTCACAGATGTGCTCACTGAGTATCTCCATGACCCGGCCCTGTGCCGAAAGGTGTTTGTCATCGCTACCGCAGGTATCCAGCCACATCTTGTCGGCAGCCTCGAACACTGCGTCCAGACGGTTGGACGCCGTTTCATCGGGGCCGAACAGTCGGAAGTTGTGGGACAACCGGCTGTTTTTCATGACATCGCATACATACCTGCCCAACACCCTGGTCGCCTCGGCCCGTACCTGCCCCGGCCCTGTCATCGACACGCAATAGTCCGCGTAGCGCGGAAGATCCAGCGCCCGCAGCAGCATCCCCCCGTTGGCATGCGGGTTCGCACTCATGCGCCGGCGGCCGCAAGGCGCCAGCGCGGCCAGCTCGGGCAGCAACGCGCCTTGCGCGTCAAACAGCTCTTGCGGACGGTAGCTTTCCAGCCATTGCTGCAGCTGTAGCAAGTGCGTTGCTTGGCCAAGGTCCGCCAGGGGTAACTGATGGGAGCGACAGGTACCTTCGACGCGCTGCCCGTCGACGTATCTGGGCCCGGTCCATCCCTTGGGCGTACGCAGCACAAGCACCGGCCACAAAGGCCTGTCGATGGCCTGAGGGTTTTCGGCGTGGCGCGCAAGGCGCTGAATCTGGCAGATCTTCTCGTAGATGACCTCCAGAGTCCTGGCCAATGCGCGGTGGACCTCCATGGGTTCATCACCTTCGACGAAATAGGGGTCATAGCCATACCCGTACATCAGGCTGGTCAACTCATCTTCGCTGATCATGGACAGCACAGTCGGGTTGGCGATCTTGTAGCCATTCAGATGCAGAATTGGCAGTACCGCCCCGTCCCGGGCGGGGTTGAGAAACTTGTTGCAGTGCCAGCTGGCTGCCAGCGCGCCGGTTTCCGCCTCACCATCGCCAATGACGCACGCCACGATCAATTGTGGATTGTCCAGCGCAGCACCATAGGCATGCACCAACGAGTAACCCAGCTCTCCCCCTTCGTGGATGGAGCCTGGGACATGCGGGCCGACATGGCTGCCAATACCATAGGGCCATGAAAACTGCCGAAACAGCCGGGTCATGCCAAGCACATTGCGTTCGATCGCCGGGTTCAGCTCGGTATAGGTACCGTCAAGATAGGCCTGGGCAACCAAGGCCGGCCCCCCGTGGCCGGGGCCGGTGATGAACAGGACGTTGAGGTCGTACTGGCGTATCAGCCGGTTCAGATGGGTATAGATCAGGTTGAGCCCCGGTGAAGTCCCCCAGTGCCCCAGCAACCTGGGCTTGATGTCGGCCAGCGTCAGCGGGCTTGCCAACAAGGCGTTACCCTGCAGGTAGATCTGGCCAACGGTCAGGTAATTGGCGGCTCGCCAATAGGCATCCAGCCCTTCAAGTTCCTCGGTAGTGGGAAAATCGCTCATGCTCGCCTCCTGTGGGGAATCATCCCCGCGCGCTCACAGATCCTCACCGCGCAGGTCTTCCTCCCGTCGGCTTTGCTGACGAATCAGCAGCGACAGTTCGTGCAGATTATCTGCCAGCAGCCCTACCAGGTCGTCCGCAGTGGCGATGCCGACCAGCAGGCCGAAGTCATCCACCACCGGGATGCGCCGGATGTTGGCCCGCCGCATGTTCAGGATGACATCGAACAGGTCTTCATTCTGGTTCGCAGTGATCAATGGTCGTGGCAGCACATCGATCGCCTGCAGGTCCTCCTGGTCCGGTGGGTTGCGCCCAATGATCCGCAAGGCCAGGTCACGATCGGTGATCAGGCCGACGGGCCGGAAACGCTCGCGGTCGACCGGCTCGGCCAGTACCAGGTCGCCGACGTGATACTGGTTCATCATGCGTGCCGCAGCGTAGATGGAGATGCCGGGTGGTGCAGTGACCACATCCCGGTTGCAATATCTGCCAATGGACATGCTGGTTACCTCTGCTGGATGGAGCGTCCCTGCTCCTGAAAGTGACCGGACCGTCATTTACTTGCTGCTGTTGATCGGGATCACCTTTTCCGGGTGAATCGCCTCGGCACGTTTGGGCAGATGCACCTGCAGCACGCCTTTGGCGAACTGCGCGTTGATCTTCTCGGCGTCGACCTCAGGAGGCAGCTGGAGCACTCGCTCGAAACTGCCGTAATGGCGCTCACTCAGGTGATATTCCTTGCGTTTCTCATCGACCTCCTGATGCTTCTCGCCGCGAATCACCAGGTTGCCATTGACCAGCTTGATCTCGATGTCCTTGTCGTCCACACCCGGCAGTTCGGCACTGATGCGGTACTCCTCGGCCTGCTCGCTGATATCCATCGCCGGCATGCCATGGGTGAACAGGTCACGCCGCCAGAACGGCTCGACATCGAACGGCGTGTGGCTGAACGGCATGCGCAATGGCCGCCGCCCGAAATCCTCGAACAGGCCGTCGATCTGACGGCGCAATTGCTGAAAAGGCCGCCAGAGATCAGCAGGTTCGCTGCTGGGCGGCGCAGCTTTCGCTGGCGTGGCGGCTGGAGTGACAGGTACTTTCTTGGCTGCTTCCGACATGGCGCGCTCCTCGAATAAGTAATGCCTCCCTGGGAGACGCCTTCGATCTTGCGCGGCACGGCAGCCCATTGCTTGACCTTTGTCAACCCGCGTGAAGCTCACCTGCCGATTTGATCCTGGTCAAAGCGTTGCCATGGCCTGGGCATAGGCTGAATCAAGCAAGGTCACCACATACAGTGCGAGGCGACTATGGGCCGGGGCGGCAGTGCAAGCGTCCGCTTACTCGAGGCGGTGCCGGGCTCCGGCACCCAGCAATACCTGCGCCTGGCCCTTTGCAGCCCGCAACGTAGCGAAGCGATGCCAGGCCAGTACTGCCTGCTGAGCAGCCACAACGAATGCTGGCCCTGCAGTTATGTGAGCCTGCCTGGCGCCAGCGGTCGCTTTCTGGTGGCCACCTGCAGCGTGAAACCCGTGGGGCAGGCCGGTGACCTGTTCGGCTATTCCGGGCCGCTTGGCAACGCCTGGCCGCTGCCCCTGCAAAGCGCAAGGCTGCTGGCCATCAGCCGCGCCGAAGGCCTGTTGCCGCTGTTGGCGGTGCTGGATGAAATCCGTTGCTGGCTGCCTTGGGTCCAGGTGAGCTTGTCTCATGCGGGTATCCCTGCCGAACGCCTGCCAGACGCTTGTCCAACCTGGCTTGCGGCGCTGCCGCACGACAGCAGCAGCGGCTGGCTGCAATTGCAGCGAACGCTGGACACCTTTCGGCCGGACACGGTGTATTGTTGCGCGCCACCCCAGGTGGCGCGCCAGGCTGCCCGCCTGTGCTGGCAGACAGGCATTGCCGCGCAGCGCATCTGGTTACGCACGGATCATCTGCCGCGCCCGGCCTGGGGCGGCCCGCAACCCCTGGGATGGCCTGTGCAACGTTATGACCGGGTGCTGGCGGCACTCAAGTGGGTTCCTCCAGGCGGGTGAGATTACCCAGGCCGTGCAAGTCGATGAGCCTGACTTCGCGCCCGCTGCATTGCAGGAACCCGGCCTGGACAAAACGACCGAACAGTCGGCTGACGGTTTCCAGGGTCAGGTCCAGGTAGTTGGCAATGTCGCCGCGCGACATCGGCAGCTTGAACACATCAGCCCGCAACCCGCGGGCCTGGTAACGCGCCGACATGCCCAGCAGGAAGATAGCCAGCCGCTGCTCGGCACGCCCGTGGCAGCAGCGCAGCTGCTCGTCCTTGCCCTGGATGCCCAGGCTGAGCATGTGCAAAAGCTGATAACGCAGCCCCGGAATCTGGCCGGAGAGATCCATCAGCTGGTCGAGCCTGATGGCACAGACCAGCGAGATTTCCAGCGCCACAGCAAAGCCTCGGTAATGACTGGCGCCGATGGCATCCAGGCCCAGCATTTCACCGGGCAGGATGAAGCCGCCGATCCGCTCGTTGCCATCGGCGTCGAGCAGAAAGTGCTTGATTGCCCCCGAGCGCAGGGCAAATACCTGTTCCATCGGCTCTTCAGCCTTGAACAGGTACTCGCCGCGCTTCAACGGCCGGTTGCGGCGAACGATGCGTTCCAGCTTGTCCACCTCCTCCGCACTCAGGCTGGCGGGCAGACAAAGCCGGCTCAACGAGCATGCAAGGCACTTCACATGGGGCCTCGCCCCCAGATCCATAGGGCCTGACATGATAACGCCTCCGCCTTTTGCGCGCGGCCATATATTCAAACTAGCTGGCGCACTGACTGTTTGCGGGAGTGGCGACCAAGGGTCGGCCTGCCCATGGCGGGAATTGATGCAGGTCAAACCCGGCCAATGCACCTGCTGCATGCTCTAGCGTCGCGTACTGCATTACCCCTGCTTGCCTACAGAGCGGCCATGCCAACCAAGAGGGTGCCTATCATGCAAATCCGTAGCCTGGTTGTCGTTGCACCCAGTCAGAATCGCTACAGTGCGGCCATGGAACAGGCGATCGACCTGGCCACGGCCGTCGACGCCACGGTGACGGTGGCCATCCTTGGCTCGGCCGGGTCCGACGGAAAGCGCGTCGACATTCGGGCTCGCCAGAAAAGCCTGGCCACGGACCTGCTCGACAGAGGCGTTCGCATCAATGCCGAAGTCGTTGTGCTCAAGCCTGGGGTGAATGCGCTGGTCAGGCTTGCCAAGGCATGCACCGCCGACCTGCTGATCCTGGACCCGGCGCTGGTGCAGGCAGACGCTGGCGCCGACTTCGTGCTCATGCTGATGCAGCAGGCGCCCTGCGCCGTGCTGTCAGCGCAGGAACAGCCCATTCGCAGTCATGGCAAGTTGTTCGTCGCCGCGCCAGCCAGCTGCGAAGACCTTGACCAGATAGCGCTGAACACGCATGTGGTTGCAGTGGCCAAGGCCATCAGCCAAGCGCGCAAGGCCCGCATGCATCTGTTCACCGTCTACGACCAGGCGGCTTTGCTGCGTCACAGCAAGCACTACAGCCTGGCGGAAATCCCTCGCTACGAAACCCTCGTGGCCGAGGTCAGAGGCTTTGCCGCGCTGCTCGGTATCCCCGCCGTTCATCATCATCTGATCGTCGGCGCCTGTGCCCATACCCTCTGCGCCTATGCCAATCGCTGTGGCTACGACCTGGTAGTGATCGCAAGCCCGCTGAACGCCCGGCAGCGCGAGACGTTGAGCTATCTGATGAACCATTTGCAATGCAGCTTGCTGGTGGTCAATGCCAACGCCAGCGATGACCGCGTGGCCAACCTTCGCTCCCCAGGCCTGTTCGATTCGCTTGTTTCACCGGCCTGACAGGCGGTGCGCGGGCAATTGACAAGTATCAAGTCAGCGCAAGGCCGAAAGCCGAAACTGAACGTCCCTTGTTCATAACACGCAGAGGACATTGCCATGGCGCCCGCCGAGACTTCCCGTCCACATACCCTGCCTTCGTTTCCGACGCCCGCTGGCGAGCACTGGATCGAAGCCCTGGAAAACGGCACCCACGTACTGATCCGGCCCTTGCAAGCCAAGGACCGGGAACGCGAGAGGGCCTTCATCGAACGCCTGTCGCCCGAGTCGCGGCATTTTCGCTTCCTGTGCCAGCTCAAGGAGCCCGGCGAGGCGATGCTCGACCAACTGATGAAGGTCGACCAGGACCGACAGGCGGCTTTCGTCGCCCTGGCCCATGTCGACGGCGAACTGCAGGAAGTGGGTATTTCCCGCTATGCCGCCTGCACAGACAAGGATGAATGCGAGTGCGCCGTCACCGTACTCGACAGCTGGCAGCACCACGGCCTGGGCCGCCTGCTGCTCAAGCACCTCACCGACCATGCCCGCGCCAAGGGCTTCCGGCAGATGTACTCGATCGACTCCGCCGCCAACCAGGCAATGCGCGATCTGGCCAAAGCGGCAGGATTCACCACGGCCACCGACCCGGATGACCCGAGCCAGGTGATCCACCGGCTGGTCCTGAACTGACCCCAGGGCCGCCGCACCATCATCCCTTGTGGCGCGGCGGCCTGCCTATGGGAGCATGCCCATGAACGGCCCCTCGAAAAAATTGATGGAAAGGCTCTATGGCCAGCAGTATCAGGTCGAAGTCGCCGATATCGCGCCACTGCTGCATCAATATGCCGAACCCCTGCCGGACCTGGACACACCGGCCTTCGCGGCACTGTTCGACCGCTACGCTGACGCCCGGGTGGTCCTGCTTGGTGAGGCGAGCCACGGCAGCAGCGAGTTCTATCGCGCCCGTGCAGCGATTACCCGACGGCTGATCGAGCAGCATGGTTTCAACATCGTGGCCGTCGAGGCCGACTGGCCGGATGCCGGGCATGTCGACCAGTATGTCCGGGGCCTGGCGCATTCAGCATGGAAACGCCATATATTCAGCCGCTTCCCGACCTGGATGTGGCGCAACGGCGAAGTCAAGGCCTTTGCCCAGTGGCTGCATGGGCATAATCGCCTGCTCGCCGATGACCTTCGCGTGGAGTTCCGAGGGCTTGACGTCTACAGCCTGCGTAATTCCATCCATGAGGTGCTGGCCTATCTGGACCGGGTCGACTCAAAACTGGCCCATGAGGCCCGTCGGCGCTACGGTTGCCTGACGCCCTGGCAGGACGACCCGGCGCAATATGGCCACTTTGTCGAGCGGGGCGGCGTCATGCCTTGCGAGCAACCGGTAGTCCAGCAGCTGAATGTCATGCTCGCCGAACAACTCTCCGGGCTGATACGCAATGACGAAGCATTTTTCAATGCCACGCAGAATGCCCGGGTGATCATCGCTGCGGAGCAATACTACCGCGCCATCTATCGGGGGTCGGCCGCCTCCTGGAACCTGCGCGACCGGCACATGTTCGATACCCTGCGTGCGCTGCTGGAACGCCGTGGGCCGCACGCCAAGGCGGTGGTCTGGGCGCACAATTCGCATATCGGCAACGCTGGCGCTACAGAGATGGGCTGGAAAGGCCAGTTCAACATCGGCCAGCTGTGCCGCAACGCCTTTGGGCAAGATGCCGTGCTGGTCGGCATGGCCACCGGCCGAGGCCAGGTGGCCGCCGCCGACGATTGGGATGGCGACATGCATATCAAGAATATCCGCCCCCCCCGTGCAGACAGCTGGGAGCACCAGTTCCACCTGGCCGGCATACCGGCCTCCCTCACCGACTGGCGCGACCCGCAGCGCAAGGAGCTGCGTCGGATGTTGTCGACACCGTTGCTCGAGCGCGCCATCGGTGTCATCTATCGCCCGGAAAGCGAACGGCTCAGCCATTACTTCGACGCCGTGCTGGCCGAGCAATTCGATGCCCTGCTGTGGTTCGAGCAAACACACCCGGTCAGTGCGCTGCCGTTACCGACACGCCAGCACCTGGAGCCGGAGGACGAGACCTATCCGTTCGGTGTGTGAAAGCCTGTGGCCAGGCTTCAGGCGGCTTGCAAGTGCGTGACAAACCAGTCGCCAGCAAGGGCGGCAGCCTTGCCCAGGGTGCCAGGCTCTTCGAACAGATGCGAAGCGCCCGGTACCACTTCAAGGCGATGCGCGCAATGCAAGCTGCGCCCAACCAGGCGGTTCAACTCCAGCACCTGCGCATCGTTACTACCTGCAATGTGCAAAGTCGGCGCTTTCACCCGCGCCAGCACCGGCCCGGCCAGGTCCGTCCTGCCACCCCGGCTGACCACTGCCGCCACCACGCCCGGGCGCTCTGCAGCCGCACACAGCGCTGCCGCGGCACCCGTGCTTGCACCGAACAAACCAACGCGCAAGGTGTGCAGTTGCGGGTCGCGCCCAACCCAGTCGACGACATCGATCAAGCGCTTGGCCAACAGCGGGATGTCAAAGCGCAATTCACCGGTCTGGTTGTCCAGCTGCTGCTCGTCCTGCGTCAGCAGGTCAAACAGCAACGATCCCAGGCCACGTGCCGCGAGCCTGTCGGCGACGTACTGATTGCGTGCACTCAGACGACCGCTACCGCTGCCATGAGCGAAGATCACCAGTGCATGGGCAGCGGTTGGCAAACGCAGGTCGGCAAGCAATTCGACACCTGGCAGCTTCATTGTCTGCGATCGTACTTCAGTCATGTCCTCACTCCTGGGCAGGCCCTTGGACAGCAGCCTGCCTGTCAGCTTGGCGCATCAGCGCGGTGACTTCGGCGTCCGAAACCTGCGGGAAGTCCTGGTACCAGTAACCAACCGAAACCATCCGCTCGGGTACCAACGGGCATACCAGTTCATCCACTTCGCCGTACATCGCCTGCAACGTTTCCGGCGGCGCGACCGGCACCGCCACCACGATCCGCGCAGGTGACTGCGCGCGCACCGCCAGGATGGCCGCCCTCATGGTCGCGCCAGTCGCCAGGCCATCATCGATCAGGATCACGACCTGATCCTTGAGTTGCAGCGGTGGGCGGCTGCCCCGGTAAGCGTGCTCCCGCCGCGCCAGTTCCCGGGTTTCCGCGGCGACCACAGCGTCGAACCGCGCCGGGTCTACGGGGTAAGCCCGCAACACGTCATCGTTGAGGAATGTCACACCGCCCGTGGCAATAGCGCCCATGGCAAGCTCGGGATGAAACGGCATGCCGAGCTTGCGCACCACCAGCAGGTCGAGACGGACCTTGAGCGCAATCGCCACTTCATAAGCCACGGGAACACCCCCACGCGGCAGTGCCAGCACGATCACGTCAGACCTGCCGTCATATCCGGCCAGCGGTTCGACCAGACAACGCCCGGCCTCGCTGCGGTCTGGGAACAGCGTTTGCAGAGCAAGGTCATGTGACATGGAAACCTCCCGCGCCGCCATGGGCGCCCATCGTTGCGGTTTGTGGCTGATGCCGAGTCATGGCGTGGTCGCCTGAGCCTCTTCGGGCAGCAGGTCGAACTGCGCCAGGCAGCGTTGCTCATCATCGGCAGTCAGCGCCTGCAAGCCGGCCACTTCCTGCAGGGGGGTTCCGAGCAAGGCCAGGCGCAGCACCCCGTTGCGCTGCAAGAACGCCTGCGCCAGGCACGTGCACACCGGTTTGCCGACCAGCGCGGCAAGCTTCTCATCCTCGGGTATGTCCACCTGAGCCTGCAGATTGGCTGCGCAGCTGTCGACGATGCGCGCCGCCGCGTTCCCCGCCAACCACAAGGTCCCCCCGCCCAGCAAAACCAGGAGCAACAGCATCGCCAACAGGATGTTCGACTCCCGGGTTACCGAGCGAAGGAAGGCCAGCCTGGCCTGCCAGCCCGTTGCCTGGCCAGCGAATATGGCCTTGCCCACCGTGCGCTTCACGCCCCGCTGCACCGCCCAGCCCAGCGCCACGCTCAACACCAGCAAGGCCAGCAATACCGCGGGGTCGCGCATCGGCAGGCGCCAGCTCGGGCTGACTGCACGATAGGCGGACGCCGCCACCAGTAGAGCGACGATGGCCACGATCAAACCCAGGCTGCCTCTGGGCCGGTGCATCCAGGCCCGCAGTTTCGCCCTCGCTTGCGTATTCATGCATACCTCCCACACCGGGCTAGCGCACCGGGTCGATGGCAACGGTTTCCTGGTAATCGGGCACACACACCTGCCAACCCAGCTCAAGGCAGATCCGCCGTCGCAATGTGTCGGCGGCATGCGGTTCGCCATGAATGACGTAGGTCTGCCGCGGCGGCCGAGTGAAGCCACGCAACCATTCGATGATCTCGTCGGCATCGGCGTGTGCGGAGAGGGTGTCCATGGCATATACCTGCGCCCGGATGGGCACATCCTCGCCCTGCAGGCGCACGCTGTGGGCACCGGCAACGATATCGGCACCGCGCGTGCCGCCGGCCTGGAAGCCCGAGAACAGGATGCTGTTGCGCGGGTTGGGCGCCAGCGCCTTGAGATGGTGCAATACCCGCCCACCGGTCGCCATGCCACTGGCGGCGATGATCACGGCAGGCTCGCGCAACTGGTCCAGATGCCTGGATTCATCCACCGTACGGACGATATGCGTGCCCTTGCACATCGCGGCGCACTCGGCCAGGGTCAGCCGATGCTCGCTGCGGAACTGCTGATACAGCACAGTGGCGTCGGTGGCCATGGGGCTGTTCAGGTACACCGGTATATCCGGGATCAGCCGGTCGCGCTTGAGCTTGTACAGGTAGTACATGAGCAACTGGGCACGGCCAACGGCAAACGACGGCACCAGGGTGATGCCATGGCGCAGGAGCGTCTGGTTGATGACCTTGGCCAGATACGCCTCGGTCGACTCGGCGGGATGCTTGCGATCACCATAGGTGGATTCCACCAGCAGCACGTCCGCCGTCCTGACCAGCTCCGGCTCACGCATGATCGGGTCCTGCGGGCGCCCCAGGTCGCCGGAAAACAGCAAGGTCTGCCCGTCGGCATGGATCTGCACGGTGGCCGCGCCGAGGATATGCCCGGCAGTGCGCAACAGCAGCTCCATGCCCTCGGCAATCACCATTGGGTGGTGCAGTTCGACCGGGCGAAACAGTGCCAGGGCGCGTTTCGCATCCTCCTCGGTGTACAGCGGGCGTGCCGGGGTATGCTTGGAGTAGCCGTGGCGATTGGCGTGTTCGGCCTGCTCTTCCTGCAAGCGGGCGCTGTCGAGCAGGAGGATTTCCGCCAGGGCACAGGTCGCCGGGGTGGCATAGATCGGCCCGCTGTAGCCTTCGCGCGCCAGTACTGGCAGGTAGCCACTGTGGTCGAGGTGGGCATGGGTCAGCACCACCGCATCGAGCGCCCGCAAGGCCGGAGGCAGCGGCTCCCAGTTGCGCAGGCGCAGCTGCTTGTAGCCCTGGAACAGCCCGCAGTCGACCAGTATCCGGGTACTGTCACGGGTCAACAGGAACTTGCTGCCGGTCACGGTGCCAGTGCCACCCAGAAAAGTCAGTTGCATGGCGAGGGCTCCCAGGTTTCGGCCACCTCAGGATGAACCGCAAGCACACTGCACGGCGGACGGCCGACGATGCGTTCGGTGGTGTCACCCAGCAGTTTGTCCAGCCCCTTGGGCTGCACCACCCCCATCACCAGCGCATCGATATCGAGGGCGGCCACCTGTTCACGGATGACCTGCACCGGGCCACCTTCGATGAAGTGCCGGCGGTCCGCTGCGACCCCTTCGGCATCGGCCAGCTCCGCGAACGGTTGCTGCAGCGCCTCGCGCATTTCATCGATCCAGGCCTGGGTGACATTCATGTCCGAAGCGAATACCCCGGCCAGGTTATACGCCGACAGCAGGTGCAATTGCGCGTCGCACTGCAAGGCCAGGGCCTGGGCTGCACGGATCAGCCCCCGGTTGAAAAGTTCCTGGATGGCCGGCGTCTCGCTGAACGCGGTGTCCACGGCGACCAGGATACGTTGCGGCAACGACACCGCCGCCGCCGGCACGAACTGGGTGACGCCCTTGCAACCGCGCATCAACGCACAGTCCAGCGGGGTGCTGAACAAACGGACCAGGGTCGCTGCAGCCTCGCTGTCCTTGATGACCATGTCGGGCTGCAGTTCGTTGATGTAATCGATGGCCTGGCTGCGAATGTCGTCGGCCTGCAGGCTATCGACGGTCAGCGCGACGCCACTGTTGCGGTGCCGCTCGACCAGGGCCGTCAGGCGCTCGCGATAGGCTTCGTACTGGCGCTTGATGTCAGCCTCGTTCAGCCGCTCTTCGCGCAGCAAATGTTCCTCGCTCGGCTCGAACAAGCCCAGCACGTGCACGCTGGCGCCGCTGACATGCGCCAGGGCCAGGCCCCTGCGCAACGCCGCGGAATGCGGATCGACCTCGGTGAGCAGCACCAGCAGTTGTCGATATTGACCCATGGCGAACCTCCGGGCTTGCGCGGCTGGGGAGTGATGCAGGAAATCTTCCGGCCACCGGCCTGATGCCGCTTGATGCAGATCAGAAAACCGCCACCCGGCCGGAACTTGACGATTGTCAGAACCGCACCGGCGCCTGGCGTTACAACAGCAACACCAGGCAAACATCAGCCAACCGGGAGGCGACATGAACGGGCAGCCAACTGAACAGCCCCAAGCGTGCGAGCACTGGGTCGAAAAGCTCGCGGACGGTACGCCAGTGCTGATCCGCCCACTGCGCGAGGAAGACCACGAAAGGGACAAGCGCTTTCTCAGCACCATCGCCTATGAAACCCGTCGGTTCCGCTTCATCGCCGGGTTGAGCGGCGGCCTGCCGAGCCTGGACCCGCTGCGGATGCCGGTTGATTACCACCAGCGCATGGCCTACATCGCACTGGCGCATGTCGAGGGCAAACTGGTCCAGGTCGGTGTCAGCCGCTATGCCGGCATACCTGGCAGCCAACAGTGTGAATGTGCGGTCGCGGTCGATGAAGCCTGGCAGCGCAAAGGCCTCGGCAGGCGCCTGATGACACACCTGATCGACGCGGCGCGCAGCAATGGTTACCAGTGCATGGTGTCCAGGGACCTGGCGAACAACTATGCCATGCACCGGCTGACCAAGGCGCTGGGCTTCAGCTCACGCTACCTGGGTGGCGACGTCAGCGAGATCCTCCACGAGCTTGACCTGCGCAGTTGAAAACAAGGCCCTTGCGGGCCTTGGTACTACCCCTGGGAACGCTCCGGCGAGATCACCAGCACGCTGCTGGACAGCCGGTGCAGGACCCGCTCGGCGGTACTGCCGATGAACCAGCCGATACCATGGTGGTGGTAACTGCCCATGACCAGCACATCGATGTCATTGTTGTCCATGAACACGGCCAGGGCCTTGGCCGGGTCACCTATGCGCATATGCCGGTGTTCGGCGGCGATCCCGTTGCGTTCGGCAAGCGCCTGGAACGCATCGCTCTGTACTTCGTGCAGGGTCTGGGCAAGGTTCGATTCGAACAGGAAGGAATGCTCGCGGCTACCGCCGGCGTCCACGTACATGGCGCCCAGATCGTAGACATACAACAATTCGACCTGCGCATTGCACTGCAAGGCCAGCTTCAACGCTTCGCCGATGATCTGGTCATTGAAGCCTTCAAACTGGTCTTCCGGCCTGGACAGGTCAACCGCTGCAAGGATCTTGCGCGGCAGCGCATTGCTGGCCTTGTGCACCAGGTGCAGCGGGATGCGGGTTTCGCGCAGCAGCTGGATATCCAGCGAAGTGAACATGGCGCGCATCCACCAGGGCTCATGTTCGAATGCCTTGATCAGCATGGCAAAGGGTTGTTCACGCAAATGCACGAGTATTTCCTTCAACGGGTGCTGTACCCACACCACTTCCGTGGTAACCGTGACCCCGTTGCGACGCATCGGTAGCGCCTGGGTCTCCAGCCACTCACGGTGTTGCTGGACATAGCCCTCGCGCATCACAGCCAGTGCCTGGTCGTTGACCAGGCCTGCCGTGGCCAGCCCTTCCAGGTAGTCGAAAGCGACGATGTGCAGCGCCATCCCCTTGGCCTTGGCCAGCGCTGCGGCACGGTCATAGACCGGGGTCCGGCGCATCAGCGGGGAGGCAATCAGCAGCAATCTTTGCGGGGTTTCCATGGCACACCTCTGCGGTTGCGGTACGTACCTGGAGCATCTGCCAGGCACAGCCGGCAGACTTGATGTTTATCAACCAGAACCCACTGCAGACCAGCGGTACGGTCGATCGCTCGATAATTTGACGGCGATCAATACTTGGCGGCTTCATCGGCGCACGCTAACTCCATACCGACCTGGGCCAAGCGCCCCGCTGTCGGCAGGGATGCCTTCGTTTTGCATTGGTCAGCAGTCGTCTTGCTCATGCGTACTCAGGAGGCTCCATGAACGTCTACGTCGAGAACAGCACCGAACAGAACCGCTGGTGGGTCCGCATGGACGATTGCCGGATCAGTTTCAGGACAGCAGCCGAAGCCGAACAGTTCGTCGAGCGGCTCACCTCGCGCCTCAATGCGCCCCACTCTCTCGACATGCTCGCCGGCTGGTCGCCCCGCGCCGCACTGGCAGAGGCGCACAGTGCCCCTCGCAGTACAGCGCAACACACCGATAGTCGACGCGCGCAGAGGGCCTGAGCATGTCCGGCCAACTGAAAGTCACGCTGCTCGACCCACCTGTTGCGCGGCATGCGGCAAACCCTATCCACCTGAAACCGCTGGTGTCCCTGTGCAAGGACTGCCGTGTCAGCGGCCTGTGCCTGCCCACCGGCCTGCCCGTTCTCGACCACAGCTGCCTGGGCGCATTGATAGGCCCCCGCATGCGCGTTCGCAAAGGCGCAGCGTTGTTCAATGCCAACGACCCACTGACCATGCTCTATGCGGTGCGCTGCGGCAGTTTCAAGACCAGCCTGAACAGCGTCGAAGGCCAGGGCGTGGTGATCAACTTCTGGATGCCGGGTGACGTGCTCGGCCTCGATGCGATTGCCACCGACCACCATGTCTGTGACGCCATTGCCCTGGAAGACAGCGAAGTCTGCCCGGTGCCCTATCGCCGCCTGCAAACCCTGGCGCGAGAGTTTCCGGTGCTGCAGCAAAGCCTGAACCGCTTGATGAGCCGGGAGATCGTGCGTGAGCATCAGCGCGTGCTGATGCTGTGCAACCTCACCGCCGAACAGCGGCTGGCGAGCTTCCTGGTCGGGCTGTCGCAGCGCTTTGTCAGCCGTGGCTACTCGGCCCATGGCTTCATGTTGCGCATGTCCCGCGAGGACATGGCCTCGTACCTTGGCCTGCGCCTGGAAACCGTCTGCCGTTCGGTTGCCCGCCTGCGCGCGCTGGGCATCGTCAACCTGCATGGACGGCTGGTGGAAATTCTCGACCCGGCTGCGCTGATAGCCCTGGAGCAAGGCGGCGCCGATGCCGCGCACAAGGACGCCACGAAGGCGCCATGCTCGACACCCTGACCGTCAGCCACGGCGCCGTAGCGCTGGGCATCGGCATGCTGGTCGGGCTAGAACGCGAACGCAAGAAAGGCCGCAACGAAGACCACGCTGCCGCCGGGCTGCGAACCTTCGCCATCACCGCCCTGCTGGGCTATGTCAGCATGCTGCTGGCCGGGGCGATGCTGGTCGGGGTGGCGAGCCTGGGCCTGGTGCTGATGCTGTGCATGCACTACCGCAAACATGCCGACAAGGACCCGGAGGTCACCAGCGAGATCGCCCTGCTGCTGGTGCTGACCCTGGGCGCGCTCAGCCTCGAGCAGCCTGAACTGGCCACCGCAGCCGGCGTGGTGCTGACCGTGCTGCTGGCCCTGCAGCGGGAACTTCATCATTTTGTGCTGCAGCAACTGAGCGAACAGGAACTGCGCGACGGCCTGATGTTGCTGACGGTGGCCCTGGTGGTGCTGCCGTTGACACCCGACCGGTTCCTGGGGCCATACCACGTGCTCAACCCGCGCACCATCTGCACGCTGGTGGTGCTGCTGATGACGGTCGGTGCCGTGGGCCATGTCGCCATGCGCCTGATGGGGCCTCGCTACGGCTTGCCCCTGAGCGCAATCGCTTCGGGCTTTGCCTCGGGCTCGGCGACCATTGCCCTGCTGGCGCACGAAGCCCGGCGCCAGGAAGTTGCCGTCCGCGCCCTGGCGGCGGCGGCCGTGCTGTCCAACCTCGCCAGCATTACCCAGTTCGCCCTGGTGCTGTTCATCATCGAACCTCAGCTGGTGCGCCCGTTCGCCACCTCCATCGGGCTCGGTGCATTGGTTACCGTGGTGTATGGCGTACTGCTGCTGGCCCCCTGGCGTGCCGCGCCAGGCGGGGCCGCGGCGCATCAGGGCGACGGTGCCTTCAGCCTCTGGACCGCCCTGATCATTACCGTCGCCCTGACCGGCGTTGTCCTGTTCTCGGCGTTTCTGCTGGATCATCTCGGCCAAGGCGGCGTCAGCATCGCGGCGTTCGTCAGTGGCTTGGGGGATGCCCATGCGGCCATTGCGTCGGTGGCCTCGCTGGTGGTGGCCGGGCGGCTGGAGATGGCCGATCTGGTGGTGCCGGGCATGATGGCCCTGACCGGGAACACCTTGACCAAATGCGTACTGGCGCTCAGCAATGGCGGCTTGCGCTTTGCCCGTTATCTGCTTCCGGCCCAGGCGATCATACTTGGCGCGATGTGGCTAGGGCTGTTCATGCGCTGACCGCCGCAGCTTGCCGGCGCGCTGCCAGTCACACATCCAGCCCGCCTCTGAGCAAGGCGCTGAGCACCGATGCCACATCCCCGCCCTGGGTATCGAGCAGGCACACGGGCGCGCCGTCGAGGAGCGCCTGCGACAGCACCGGCCCCTCGCCGGCCAGGGCCAGCGGGCAGGCGATCTCCATCTGCAGCCAGCGCAGGCGCTTGGCCAGTGCGGCATTCAGCGGCCCTTGCATCGCCACCACGAGCGCCGCCGGTTGCACCGCCGCGCACACCAGTGCCACCTCCTCCAGTGGCAGAGGCCCACCCAGGACCTCGATGCGTTGTTGCTCGCCACTGAGCAGCAGTGCAGTACCCAGCAGTGCCAGCTCCGCCTGTTCGTCGCCAGCCACCAGCAGCACCCGTGGGGCAGCGGCCTGATTCAGCTGCAGGCGCAGCAGCAGCCGCGCGCGCAGGAAAAAATCGACAAACAACCATTGGCTGCGGGCCCCTGGCGCGTTGCTGCTGCGCAGTTGCTGCCACACCGGCAGCAACACCTGGCTGAGCACGGCCGTTTTCGGCAACAGGGTGAACAGCTGCCCGTGCAGCGCTTCCAGCGCCTGTACATCGTAAGCCGCAGCGGCACGCGCCAGCGCCGCGCGCCAATCGGCGAACTGCTCATCGCCCTGCCGGCACTCGACAGGCTGCCGTTCGAGCAACGCGCCCACCTTGCTGATCGGCAGGCCATTGGCGGTCCAGCGCAGGATATCGCGGATCCGTTGTACATCGCCGGGCGTGTACAGGCGATGGCCGCCTTCGGTGCGATGCGGCTGGATCAGCCCATGGCGGCGCTCCCAGGCACGCAGGGTAACCGGGTTGATGCCTGTCAGGCTGACCACGTCACGCATGGGCAGCAAATCGGTGGAGGTCGTTTCAGTCATACCGGGGTTCGTCCGCGAGGTGCGCCCATTCTAGCCTCATCCTCCCCTTCTGCGGCGAGCCAGTATGGGCCATCATGTGGAAAACGCGCCGCCTGCCCTGACGGGCCAGGCGACGCATAGGCAAAACATACTCCCGGGTGGGCTTGAATGATCAACGCAAAGCTCCTGCAACTGATGGTCGACAACTCCAACGACGGTATCGTCGTCGCCGAACAGGAAGGCAACGACAGCATTCTTATCTACGTCAACCCTGCGTTCGAACGGCTGACCGGCTATCGCAGCGACGACATCCTGTACCAGGATTGTCGCTTCCTGCAGGGCGCTGACCACGATCAGGTGGCCCTGGAAAGCATTCGCCAAGCGATCCGTGAGGGCCGCCCTTGCTGCCAGGTGCTACGCAACTACCGCAAGGACGGCAGCCTGTTCTGGAACGAGCTGTCCATCACACCGGTGCACAACGACGCCGATGAACTGACCTACTACATCGGCATCCAGCGCGATGTGACGGCGCAGGTGCACGCCGAACAGCGGGTGCGTGAGCTGGAGGCGGAAGTCGCGGCGTTGCGCCAGCAGCTCGCCGTACAGAAATCCTGAACAAATAATTGTACAAGACCGTTGCGCTTGTACAATTTTAGCCATAGGCTTCAGTCATACCTGTACAAATCAGGTGATTTGTATAGCTTTAACTGGAGCTGCACATGTCCGTCTACCTTCAGCGGTTCGCCGAGCGTTTCGCCTGCCTTCAGCGCGACAACCTGCACCTCCTCGGCGAGTTATATGACGATTCGGTCACCTTCCGCGATCCCCTGCACCATATCGAGGGGCTCGATGCATTACGCGCCTATTTCGGCCAGTTGTATGCTAATGCGCACGATATCAGCTACAGCTTCGCCGGCTACGACGAGGTGCAGCCAGGCCAGGGCTACCTGCGCTGGCGCTTGCGCTTCTGCCACCCGCGGCTGAAAGGCGGCGAGCCCGTCAGCCTGCAAGGTTGCAGCTTTTTGCAATGGCGCGAACGGGTGTTCAGCCACCAGGACTACTTCGACGCCGGCGCGCTGCTGTATGAACACGTTCCGCTCCTCGGCGGCGCGGTTCGCTGGCTGAAAGGGCGGCTGGCATGAGCCGCTGCTGGTTGACCGGCGCAAGTAGCGGTATCGGCGCCGCGCTTGCCGAGCAACTGCTCGAACAAGGCCACCAGGTCGCCGTGGGCGGGCGCCATGCCGAGCGCCTGGCGCCGTTGGCGCAACGTTTCCCCGAACAGGTACTGCTGGCCGTCGGCGATCTCGACGACCCGCGCCAGGTCGAGCAGATCGCCACCCGGATCAACCAGGCCTGGGGCGGCCTCGACATCGCCATCCTCAATGCCGGTACCTGCGAGTACCTGGAGCCGGGGCACTTCGACCCGGCCCTGATCGAACGGGTGCTGCGCACCAACCTGCTGGGTACCAGCCATTGCCTGGCGGCCGCCCTGCCCTTGCTGCGCGCTGGCAGCCACCCTCATCTGGTGGTGGTAGGCAGCTCGGTGACCTGGCTGGCCCTGCCTCGGGCCGGCGCCTACGGTGCCTCCAAGGCAGCCTTGCGCTACCTGGTGGAATCACTGCGTATCGACCTGCTCGATGAAGGTATCGACGTCACTCTGGTCAGCCCGGGGTTCGTCGATACGCCACTGACCCGGCGCAACGATTTCCCGATGCCGCAAATGTGGACAGCCGCCCGCGCGGCACGCTTCATCGTCAGCCGCCTGCCGCAGCGGCCGTTGGAAATCAGTTTCCCGCGCGCCTTCATCCTGCTGCTGCGGTTGCTCGGCAGTTTGCCGGCGCGCCTGCGCCTGGCCATCGGCCTGCGCCTGGCCCGCAGGCAGCAAGGGTGAAGCCTATGCGTATCGCGATCATTGGCAGCGGCATTTCCGGCCTGACCTGCGCCTACCTGCTGTCACGCCGGCATCAGGTCACGGTGTTCGAGGCCGACAGCTGGATTGGCGGGCATACCCACACGGTCGATGTCAGCTGTGGCGGTAGCACCTATGCCATCGACACCGGTTTCATCGTCTTCAACGACTGGACCTACCCGCACTTCATCCGCCTGCTCGACCGCCTCGGGGTCGCCTCGCAGCCGACCGAAATGAGCTTCTCGGTGCACGACCCGGCGAGCGGCCTGGCCTACAACGGGCACAGCCTGAACACCTTGTTCGCGCAACGGCGCAACCTGCTGTCGGTGGGCTTCTGGGGCATGCTCAGGGATATCCTGCGCTTCAACCGCGAAGCCTTGGCCGACCTCGACGGCCAGCGCCAGCAGGCCCACGCCACCCTCGGTGAGTACCTGCATGCCGGGGGCTACGGCGAGCGCTTCATCGAGCACTACATCATCCCCATGGGCGCGGCGATCTGGTCGATGTCGCGCACCGACATGCTCGCCTTTCCGCTGGCGTTTTTCGTGCGCTTCTGCCGCAACCACGGTTTGCTGTCGGTCAACCAGCGCCCGCAGTGGCGGGTCATCCAGGGGGGCTCGCGCAGTTACGTGGAACCACTGTGCAAACCCTTCGCCGACCAGCTACGCCTGGCGTGCAAGGTCTACCGGGTGGTACGCGACGACGGCGGGGTGACCCTGCACAGTGCCGCCGGCACCGAGCGCTTCGACAGTGTCGTGTTCGCCTGCCACAGCGACCAGGCGCTGGCCTTGCTGGAAGCGCCGAGCATCCTCGAGCGCAAGGTGCTCGCGGCTATCCGCTATGCCAGCAACGACGTGGTGCTGCATACCGATACTCGCCTGTTGCCACCCATCAAGGCAGCCTGGGCCAGTTGGAACTATCGCCTGGGCGGGCCCACCCAGGCGCCGGCGGCGCTGACCTACAACATGAACATCCTGCAAGGCCTGCAGGCGCCGGCAACCTTCTGCGTCAGCCTCAACCAGACCGCGCTGATAGACCCAATGCAGATCCTTGCCCGCTTCCAGTATGCCCACCCGCAATACAGCCTGGCGGCGACCGCGGCACAAGCACGCCACGCCGAGCTGCAGGGCCATCTGCACAGCTACTACTGTGGCGCCTACTGGGGCAACGGCTTCCATGAAGACGGCGTGGCAAGCGCCTTGAAAGTCGCCGAGCGGTTCGGAGAAACACTGTGAACAGCAAGCTTTGCCAAGGCTGGGTCAGTCATCGCCGGCTGCTGCCACGCGCGCATGCGTTTCGCTACCGCATCGGCATGTTCGACCTCGACCTCGACGACACCACCAGGCTGCCGGAGCTATCGCCCTGGCTCGGGCGCTGGCGCCTGGCACCGCTGTGCTGGCGCGAGACCGATTACCTGCCAGGCCTGACCCGCCAGGGGCTGAGCCTGGCCGATGCCGCCCGCCATTTGGTCGGCCTGGCTACCGGGCAGGCGCCCAGCGGCCCGGTTCGCCTGCTGACCCAGCTGCGCTGCTGGGGGTTGTCGTTCAACCCGGTGAGCTTCTACTTCTGCCACGACGCCGAGGCACACCTGGTGGCCATCCTGCTGGAAGTGCGCAACACGCCCTGGCGCGAACGCTTCCATTACGTACTGCCGGTGCAGGCTGGCCTCGACCGGCCCTACCGCATGGCCAAGGCCTTCCATGTGTCACCGTTCCTGCCGCTGGCCATGGACTACCGCCTGCGCTTCCACCTGGATGCCGAACAGGTGCGCCTGCACATGGAAAACTGGCACGCCGGGCGCAAGGTGTTCGAGGCCGACCTGGCGCTACGCCGCCAGCCACTCGATAGCCGGTCGTTGCACCGCCACATCCTGGCATTCCCGTGGATGAGCCTGCGGACCTTGTCGGCCATCTACTGGCAGGCATTGCGCCTGCTGTTCAAACGTACCCCTGTCCATGACCACGCTGCCAGCCAGGGCAACCTGGCCGTCGGCCAACCCTGTGAGGATCCTGAGCATGCACAATCCCAGCGTGAGCGTTAGCAAGTCCGCCGGACCGGTCCCGTGGCTGGGCGGCCTGGTGCTCGCTCAGCTCGGCAAGCTGCGCCACGGCTACCTGCGAGTGAGCCACGCTGGCCAGCAATGGTGTTTCGGCAGCGCCGACAGCGCCTTGCAGGCTGAGCTGGAAATCGTCGACGACAGAGCCTGGCGCCTGATTGCCTGCAACGGCTCGATCGGTGCCGGCGAGGCATACATCCACGGCTACTGGCGCAGCCCTGACCTGGCCGCCGTGACGCGCCTGTTCGTGGCCAACCTCGAAGTTCTCGACGCCATGGAAAGCGGGCTTGCCCGCTTGGGGCGGCCGGCGCTGCGGCTGCTGCATTGGCTCAACCGCAACAGCCGACGCGGGGCCAAGCGCAATATCCTGGCGCATTACGACCTGGGCAACGCCCTGTTCGAACAGCTGCTCGACCCGACCATGATGTACTCGGCAGCGATGTTCGAGCATGAGGGGCAAAGCCTCGAGCAGGCCCAGTTGAACAAGCTGGAGCACATCTGCCAGAAACTCCGCCTGCACCCCGGCGATCACTTGATCGAGATCGGTTGTGGCTGGGGCAGCCTGGCCATTCACGCCGCCACCCGGCATGGCTGCCGGGTGACCACCACGACGCTGTCGGAAGCCCAATATGCGTATACCCGCCAGCGCGTGGAGGCGCTGGGCCTGGCGCAGCGCGTGACCGTGCTACGCGAGGACTACCGCGACCTGCGCGGCAGGTTCGACAAACTGGTATCGATCGAAATGATCGAGGCCGTCGGCCACCGCTACCTGCCCGACTACTTCAACCAATGTGCCCGGCTGCTCAAGCCGGACGGCCTGATGCTGCTGCAGGCCATCACCATCCGCGATCAACGCTACCACCAGGCCCGCCGCTCGGTGGACTTCATCCAGCGCTATATCTTCCCCGGCGGTGCCTTGCCCTCGTTGACCGTGCTGCTGCACAACGCCACCCGGCACACGCCGCTGAACCTGGTGCACCTGCAGGATTTCGGCCTGGACTATGCGCGCACACTGCGGCATTGGCACGACAACCTGCGCCAGGCGCGCAACGCACTGACGGCCTTGGGCTATGACGACGCGTTCCAGCGCCTCTGGGCGTTCTACCTGTGTTATTGCCAGGGCGGTTTCGAGGAGCGTGCGATCGGCGTGGCGCAACTGTTGCTGGCCGCGCCCAAAGCCTTGCGCGCCCCGCTGCCCGAGCAGTGAGCATGACCAGGCGCGGGCTGCTGGCCAACGCCGTGTGGCTGCAGGCAGGCTGGTGGCTATGTGTGTATGGGGCCCATCGGCCCTGGTTGCTTGGCCTGGTGCCCATCGGCCTGGCCTGGCATTTCGGCTGCTGCCGGGACCGCCAGGGCGAGTTGCAGGCGGTACTGCGCTGCGCCCTCGCCGGCTGTGTACTCGACAGCCTGCTGGGCATGCTCGGGGTGTTTCGCTTCGACAGTTGGCCGCTGCCACTGTGGCTGGCCCTGCTCTGGAGCGTGCTGTGCTGCGGCCTGCGCCACAGCCTGGCTTGGCTGGCCCGGCACACCTGGCTTGCCGCCCTGTTCGGCGCGGCAGTGGCCCGCTGGCCTATGTGGCCGGGGCCAGGCTGGCCCAGGTCGAGTTGCCGCTGGGTACGCTGGCGACCGCCACGCTGCTGGCGGCAGTCTGGGCGCTGGCCCTGCCCTTGCTATTGCGCCTTGCCACGTGGCGCTGAACGCCGGCAGCGCTGCGAACAGTAGAGCACCTGTTCCCAGCAACGCGCCCAGCGCTTGCGCCAGCTGAATGGCCGGTTGCACACCACGCAGAGCTTGCTCGGCAGGTGCTGTTTCTTCACAGCGACGCCCCAGCATCGAGCTGCGCCAGCAACTGCTCGCCACGCGCCCACACCGCTGCCCGTCGCGCCGCCGGCATACTGTCCAGGCTGCGGTACACCAGGTGCAGCCGCGGGTTGCCGGCCAACTGCTGGCGATGGCGGATCAGGAAGTGCCAGTACAGCGCATTGAACGGGCACGCCTGCGCTTCCGTCACCTGCTTGACGTTATAGGCGCAAGCCTTGCAGTGATCGGACATGCGCTGGATATAGCGGCCACTGGCACAGTACGGTTTGGAGCCGAGAAAGCCACCGTCGGCGTGCATGACCATGCCGAGGGTATTGGGCAGTTCCACCCAGTCGAACGCATCCAGGTACACCGCCAGGTACCATTCGCAGATGGCCGCCGGCAACACCCCGGCGAGCAAGGCGAAGTTGCCGGTTACCATCAGCCGCTGGATATGGTGGGCATATCCCAGGCGCAGCGTCTGGCCGATGGCTTGCTGCATGCAGCGCATGCGCGTGCGGCCGGTCCAGTAGAACGCCGGCAGCGCACGCTGGTTGCCCAGATGGTTGAGCGCGGCATATTCGGGCATGCGCAGCCAGTAGATTCCGTGGACGTATTCGCGCCAGCCGATCAGCTGGCGGATGAACCCTTCGGCGGCATTGAGCGGCACTCGGCCGCCACGCCAGGCGTGCTCGACATCCTGGCACAGGCGGCGCACGTCCAGCAGGCCGATGTTCAGGGCGGCGCTGATCCGTGCATGAAACAGGTACGGTTGGTCTTCGGCCATGGCGTCCTGATAGTCACCGAACGCTGCCAGGCCAAAGTCCAGGAAGTGCTGCCACAGCTGTTCGGCCTGGGCATGGGTAACGGGGTAGGAAAAGCCTTCGAGCGCACCGTAGTGGTCAGTGAAGCGCCGGCTTACCAGGCTGATCACCGCCGCGGTGATGTCATCCACGGCAAACTGCAGCGCAAACGGCCCGCGCAGCCCACGTGGCAGGGCCTTGCGGTTGTCGCTGTCGAAGTTCCAGGCACCGCCGGCAGGGCCGCCATCGGCGGCCAGCAACAGCCCGCAGCGTTTGCGCATGCCGCGGTAGAAATGCTCCATGCGCAGCTGCCTGCGCCCCTGCGCCCAGCGCGCGAAAGCCCCCCGTGAGCACAGGAAGCGCGTGTCCGGGTGCCACACCAGCGGCAGCTCGGCCTCACGCAAGGCCTGTTCCAGCCGCCACTCGCCACATTCGGTCAGGTGGATCTCGGCGCAGCCCAGCGCCTGCTGCCAGCGGCGCAGTTCGCCGACGATAGAGCCGCTATTGCCGGGTGTCTCCAGCTCGACATACTGCACCCGCCAGCCCCGCTCGCGCAGGGCCTGGGCAAAGTGGCGCATGGCACTGAAGATCAGCACGATCTTCTGCGGGTGGTGCGGCACGTAGGTAGCCTCGTCTTGCACCTCGGCCATCAGTAGCGTATCGCGGGCCGGGTCCAGCGCTGCCAGGCTGGCCAGGTCGAACGAGAGCTGGTCACCCAGCACCAGGCCCAGGCGTGACGGTCGCGCTACCATTGCGTACTCAGCGACACAGGCACCCGCAGCGGCGCGATGGGGCCGTCGCGCTGGCCGCACATTTCGTCATGCACCACTTGCTGCACCAGCATGCAGGGCACCGCCGGCCAACCGGCGAGCAACTGGCGCACCTCGGTTGTCGAGCGCAGGCGCGTGGCCTGCCCGTGCTCATCGCTCAAGGTCACCGGGCCGGCGCCGGTCAGGGCCCGCAGCACATAGAAACCGCCCTCCAGGGACAGCAGCTCGAGTTCGTTGACGGCGCCGGCGGCAGCCAGCTCGGTAAGGCGTTGCAGGTTCATGGTGTGACCTCCGGCATGCGGCGAAAGAACAAGGTAACCTGGCCAACCTCCACGCCCAGCTTGCTCATGCTGGAGCGGTTGATCAGCGTGTCTTCATCCATCAGGTACATCCAGTCGTCCAGCTCCACTTCCCAGTGCCTGCCGTCTACCGGCAGGTCCAGGCGGTAGCGCCAGCGCAACGCGTTGCCCGCCACCTGCCCGCGAGCCTCACCGATCACGTCGCCCGCCGTGCCCCGCCACTGGCCGCGGCCGTCCGGCACCAAGGTCCAGGTGCGCTGTTGTCGGGTGCCATCGCTGTAGGTGAAATGCTCGTCGAGGATCAGCCGCTCACCGTCGCGTCGGCTGTCGATGCGCACATGAAAGCGTTTCACCACTTCGCCGGAACGCTTCTGGAACATGCCCCAGGCTTGTACCGGCCGCGAGAAGAAGGCCGCCAGGTCGAGGGTTGGCGTTTCCCGGGCGTAGTGATCCACGTCGACATTGCCGCAGCTGGCCAGCAGCAGGCAGGCGGTCATCAGCAGCACCTTGTACATGTTCACCCCCATGGTCAACGGCCCAGCAGGCGGGCGCGCAATTGCTGGTCCCTGGCACCCTCGCCCAGCCAGATGGCGAAAAATGCCTTGGCGAAGGCGGTGTCGCCGATTTCGCGGTGCAACCTGTCATCCACGTAGAAGCGACAGCCCAGGCCTGGCAGGTACACACCAGTGATACGCTGGCCTGGGCGAACATCGACAAACGCCGCCTCCAGCCAGCCACGCCAGGCATCCAGTTGTTGCGTGGCGGCGCCAAGCCTGCGCATTTCCTTGAGGCTGGCCTGCACCAAGGTGTCGCGGGACAGTTCGACGTGGTAGCGCAGTTCCAGCGCGAACGGTTGCTGGCCACCCTGTACAGGCCCGCTGGACCAAAGCCGGGCGCTGTACAGGCGCATTCCGAACCAGGTGAAATCACCGCTGCCGGACAGCTGCGCAGCAGGGACTACCGAGCGCCAGTCGGCGGCGGCCGGCCCGGCGAGCAGGAACAACAGGGCCAGCCAGGCCCAACGCGCTGCGGTTGACGTTGCCATCGCTTCGACTCAAATACTATACAAAATAAAATTATTGTACAGGTATAGCCGAATTTCTATACACGGCGACTACCATCGGTCTCCACCCGCCTGGGCCCGGCGATGCGGATTACCAATTGTGCGTATAGCTGGCGGTCACCACCGCGCCTGGGGCTGGCAAGTGGCTGGTATTGTTGTTGTTGCGCAACAACTGGCTGTAGAGCGGGTAGTAGTCCCGGTTGAACAGGTTCTGGATGCCGACGCTGACCTTGTCGTCAGCAGAGACCTGGTACTGGCTGATCAGGTCGACGGTCGTATAGCTGCTCACCTCGTGTCGGCCAAAGCTGTCCAGGCCATCGAGCCTGTAGTCCTTGCCATCGAAGAAGGTGGCTTGCAGGCGGTTGCTCCAGTCCAGGGTCGGCTTGTACTGCACATAGGCAGTCAGCTTCAGCGGCGGCACCCGGTAGCCGGTCATGTCCTGCCAGCCTTTGCCGTCCGGCTTCTCGCGCCCGCGCATCCAGCTCGCACTGCCGCCTGCCCCCCACACCGCATCGTCCGACAGCCAGTCGGCACTGGCTTCGACACCGTAGATGCGCTCTTTGGTGCGGGTGAGAATCAGGCCATTGTTGAAGCTCTGCACGTCGCCCAGCTTGGAGGTGGTGTAGAACAGCGCCAACGTGCCGAGCGTGTTGCCACCCAGCTCACCGCGCCAGCCAAGCTCATAGTTGTTGGTCTTGACCGGCTCCAGGTTCGAGGCGCCAAGGTCGAAGCCGCGCCGTGCATTGCGCAGCTGGATGCCCACGTCAGGCAGCTGGAAGCCCTGGCTGAAAGAAGCGTAGAGCTCCTGGCCGAGCACCGGTGAATAGACGATGCCGAGGTTCGACAGCAGCGCATCGTAATGGATCTTCCCGCCCTCCACCGCCACGGGCGAAGCCGCCCTGGATTCGGACAACGGTACGAAATCATCGAACTCGGCGGTGGAGTACTCGTAGCGCAAGCCGCCGTCCACCGACCAATGCTCGTCGAAGCGATGCTGCAGCTGGGCGAACGCACCGGCGCTGCGGGTCTTGAGCGGTGGCATGTAGGTCAACCTGCCGATCTTGTCGAAGACCAGGCCGCCGCTGGCATCGTAAGCCGCCGGGTCGAACACATCGATCGGCATGTCGCTGCGTTCCTGGTTGTAGTCGCCGCCCCATACCAGCTCGGTGCTACCGCTGTCGCCGAGCGGTGTGCGCAAGGTCAGGCGGCTGCCGAACACTTCACTGTTCTGCATGATCTGGTCGACATTGCCGCCACGGGTGGCCACGGCGCGGGCATCAAACGGCGTGAAGCGGGTGAAGTAGTCGCGGTAGTACAGCTGGGCAGACAGCTTGCTGCCGAGGATGTCGAGGTGCTCGTACTCCAGGTTCAGCAAGGTGTTGCGAATATGGTTCTGCTCGTCCAGGTCCAGGCCCTTGATCGCGTTGGCCGGCAGCGAACCGGCCGGGTACCTGGCGACGCTGGGGTCGGTGGCATAGTCGCTATCCTGGCGTGCCTCGTAGTGGCTGGCCGCGAACTGGATACGCTGGTCCTCGTCGAGGTGCAGCCCCAGCTTGCCGCCAACGTTGTAGATATTCGAGTCGAACAGGTCGCCCTGGCTGGGCTCCGGGGCGATGCGGTCGCCGTGTGCGTCGTATGAAGCACCGATATGGCGGGTACCGAAATCGAAGGCATAGTCCACCGCGCCCTGCGAGCCTGCAAGGTACTGCTGGAACTGCCCACCCAGGCCATCGCTGCCCAGGCGGGTCAACGGCGAGGTAGCGCTGAGGCTGGTTTCAGCCCGCTTTTCACCACCGGCAGGCCGGGTGGTGATGGAGATGATGCCTCCCGTGGCGCCGCTGCCATAGATGGCGCTGCTGCCACGGATGACTTCGACCCGTTCGATGAGTGCCGGGTCGATGTTGGCCAGGTTGCGCGACGAGTCGCGGTTGGTGTTGAGCGGCACGCCGTCGACCATGACCAACAGGCTGCGCCCGCGCAGGGTCTGCCCATACTCGGTGACGGTGCGGCTGGAGTCGGACATCCCCGGTACCGCCTTGGCCAGTACCGTGGCCAGGCTCTCCGAGCCCTGGCGTAGCTCCTGCAATTGCTCATGCTCGATGACGGTGGACTGCCGCGTGGCGGAAACCAGGCTGCTACTGGTACGCGAAGCGGTGATTTCCATCTGCGCCATTTCCACGGGCGCAACCTGGGTTGTCGGCATGGCTGTGGGTGAACCCTGCGGGACGATGACAAAGGTGCGTTCATCCCTGGCCTCGACTTGCAGGCCGCTGCCCTTGAGCAATGCCTGAAGTGCTTCGTCGGCGGTGAAGCGCCCCTTCACCGCTGGGGTTCGACGGCCTGCAGCGAGATCACTGGCGAACAGGATCTGTACCGAAGACTGCTGCGCCAGGGCGTTGATGGCCTCACCCAGCGGGGCAGCAGGCAGGTCCACGTTGACCTTTTCACGGGCTTCGGCCGACATTGCCAGGAGCATACTACTGGCCAGCAGTGACCGGCGGAGTTGACGATTGCAGAGCGGAAAATGCACTTCTCGAGATCCTTTGTGGGTAGGCTTTCTTGTGTAGCCGCCACGGGTATCGAGCAACCCTACCTGCGCCTGAGAATTATTTTGCTACTGCCTTGCGCCGGATCTGCACGCTGCCATCGCCTTGCTGCTGCACGGAAACCGGCAGGATGCTGGGTAGCAGCGCCAGCAGCCGGTCGACATCGTGCGCGTCGAACACCCCGCTCAGCTTGAGCGCGGCCAGGCTCGGGTCGTCCAGGCGAATGGCTGCCTTGCGATAGTGGCGCAACAATGCCACTGCTTCAGCCAGCGGCGTCTGCTCGAACACGATGCGCCCCTGCTTCCAGGCCATCGCCTTGGTGGCGTCAGCTTGCGTCACCGCCAGCAGTCGCCCGCCAATCGCATCAAGCTGCTGCCCTGGCGTGAGCCTGACAGGCGTTTGCCCCGCAGCGGCGACTTGCACCCGCCCGCGCGCCAGTGTCACCCGCACCTGGTCGTCATCCAGGCGGCGCACATTGAACAGCGTGCCTAGCACCTCGACTTTGGTCAGCCCCGCTGACACCACGAACGGCCGGTACACCGCCGGGGACACATCGAACAGGACCTGCCCGGCGTGCAGGCCGGCTTCGCGGCTGCGCAAGCGCCAGCTGATATCGACACGGGAGCCGCTGTCGAGCAGCAGCTTGCTGCCGTCGCCCAGCAGCACGGCGCGTCGCTCACCAATGGCGGTGGCAAACCGCTCGGTCCTGTACACCGGGTTCAGCCAGGCCAGGGCTGCCACGGCGAATGCAAGCACCAGCGCAATACCCGCCGACTTTGCCGCTTTCCCGCGTGCAGGCCTGGGCGGCGGAACGGGGAACAATTGCCGCAGCTGATCACGATGTCGCCCCAGCGCCTCGTCCAGTGGCAACTGTTCCGCTATGCGGGTCATTCGCACACCCCGTCACGGCCAAGCCGCTCCTTGCACGCCGCCACCCCGAGGCGCAGGTGCTTTTCCACGGTCTTGATGGAGATACCGAGGTGTGCGGCGACTTCGGCCTGGGGCATCTGGTGGACCTTGTGCATGATGAAAACGGCCTGGCAGCGCGGTGGGAGGCTGGCGATAGCGTTGACCAGCAGCTGGAACTCGCGCTCGGCATCATACCTGCCTACCGGCGTCGGTGCCGGGCAGACCACCTCCGGCAGTTCGGCAAACGCCTGCACCCAGGCGCCGCGGCGACGATCGCTACGATAGCGGCTGATGGCGGTGTCATTGGAAATCTTGCGCAGCAACGCCAGTGGCGCCCGAACGTGGTCTTTTTCGTCGCGTTCGAGCAACTGCACGCACACGTCATGCACAACGTCGCGGGCCATGCCTCGGTCGCCGAAGCGTCGGCGAATGTGGTCCACCAGCTCGTCGTAGTGACGGACCAAGGTAGACAACAGCGTCGGTTTGGCGGGCTCGAACGACACGATACATCCTGCAAGAGCGCTAGGCTGCGAAGAGAGGCGCCAAGTGTAAATGAGAAATAATCGCGAATAAACACCCTGTTCGCTCTAGCACGCCTAGGCCGCCGGCCTTGGCCGTTTGAATGCTGCCAATCGCTGGAGCAACAAACACACGACAGCGCCGAACAACGCCAGCGCCATGTCCTTCTGCGCGTCCCATGGGTCTTTCTGGGTGGCCAGGAACGCTTGTGCCCGGTCTTCGCCCAGGTACTGGCCGCCCACCCATTCGAACAGCTCGTACAGGGCCGACGTCGCCAGCACCAGCGACACTGTGCCCAATGCCAGCCAGGCACCATTCAAGCCCGCCTTTCGTTGCAGCAGTTCCTTGATCGGCCAGACGAACAGCAGGCCGTAGCTCAGATGCACCAGGCGATCGAACTGATTGCGCTGCCAGCCCATGGCGGTATTCAGCGCATGGCCGGTGAACGCTTGCAGCCAAGCATCGTAGGGCACCTTGGCATAGGTGAAATGCGCACCCAGTTCGTGAATCGCCAGTAGCACGACGATGGCCCGATAGGCCGCTGGCGAAAACCGCCAGCGCCGACAGGTCAGTGCCAGGGTCAGCAGCAACGCTGCCGGCAAGACGTTTTCCACCAGCCAATCTGCCCGATCCAACGGTGCAACCCCGGAGGCAAGCACCATCACCGTGGCCACTGCCAGCCATGCTGCGCTCTGGCGGGGTGTGGCCGACGGGGCGCAACTGGCGGGCACCCTCACCTTCTCGTTCATGGCTTTGCGCTCGGGCCGGCACAGGTGACCGTGTCGTGCCGATCACCGGTGAGCCATGGCCGGGTCAGCCCTTGGAGCGCCTCGGGTCGGCGGCGCGCGGGTAGGTACGTTCTTCTTCGATGCTGCCGTCGGCCTTGTGAATTTTCACCGAGGCGGTCTGCCCGGCAAAAAGCTCAGGTAGCAAGCCCAGCAACTCGGCTTTTGTCGCACTGCGCCTGGAGGCCTTGTCGGCCCCGGTCTTCCTGAGTTCCCAGCCATCACCCGCCGGGCTGACATGATAAGTGTCCATCGCACTGCTCCTGTTCAAAGCGGCTCACCATCGTCCTGGATATCCTGCTCGGCTTCGGCTGCGTCCGTGGCATCCGCATCGTTCAATGGGGGCGACGTAGGCTTTAAGGGGTCGTTGATGAACGGGACCTTGCCCGGCCCTTGCTCTTCAAGTCCTTCGGTTTCTGGCTGCATGATGAATCCTCCAGTCACCTGCCATTGGAGCGGGCGCGCGCAGCAATGTTCAGTTTTACCCGCCTCACCTTGGCCGCTGTGCCGCTCGCGCCCGGCAGGCGGCGCCGAAGGCCTGGAAAATCGCCAGGTACTGCGGGTAGAACAGCACCTGCCATTCCGGATGCCATTGCACGCCCAGGGCAAACGCCTGGCTGCCTTCCACGGAAAGCGCCTCGACCAGCCCATCCTCGGCCACGGCTTCGATACGCAGGCCCTGGCCAACCCGCTCGATACCTTGGCCGTGCACCGAATTCACTTCGATCTGCTCCGCAAACCCCAGCCGTTGCAGCACGCCCCCCGGCCGGACCGCCAGCAGGTGGGCCGGTGCGTACTGGTCTTCGACCGGTTCATTGCTGGGCGGCTCGTGTTTGGCACCGGGCTGATGCAGCTGCTGCACCAGGGTGCCGCCGAAGGCCACGTTCATTTCCTGAAAACCCCGGCAAATGCCCAGCACCGGCAAACCCGCCGCAACCGCTGCCCGCCACAAAGGCAGCGCGAGGTGGTCGCGGGCGGCATCGTGCTGGGTGCCTGGCGGGCTGGGCGGCCCATCGTAGTGGTGCGGTTCGATGTTCGAAGGCGAGCCGGTGAACAACAGCCCGTCCAGGGCCGCGATGATCTCGGCGCTGTCGAGCAGTTCGGGGAACATCGGCAGGATCAAGGGCAGCCCTTGGGCCGCGCAGGCCACCGCTCGCGCATTCTTGTCGTCGTTCAGCTGCACCGCATGCGGGCCGACCGTGTAGGAACAGGCGGTGACCCCGATGATCGGAAGACGTGACATTGCAACCCCCGGTAGACGCTCACGCTACATTCGGCAACGCCACCGATGCTGCGGTTCCTGCAACGTCATGGAACGCTTTGCTGTGCGTAACCCTCCCAGAGTAATGCAGGGCGAGCCGCGCACTGCCCATTCACCCTCGGAGGACATGCTTGCATGAAGAACATCCTGATGGTCCTGACCTCTCACGACCAGCTGGGCGACACCGGCAAGAAAACCGGCTTCTGGCTGGAGGAATTCGCCGCGCCCTACTATGTGTTCATCGACGCCGGTGCCGATGTCACGCTCGCCTCGCCCAAGGGCGGCCAGCCGCCACTGGACCCGAAAAGCGACGAGCCCGACGCGCAGACCGAGGCGACCCGGCGCTTCGCCCACGACACCGAAGGGCAAATGGCCCTGGCCGACACCGTACCGCTCGGGGAAATCGACCCCTACCACTTCGATGCGGTGTTCTACCCCGGCGGGCACGGGCCATTATGGGACCTGGCCGAGGACGCAGATTCGCGAACCTTGCTCGAAGCGTTCTATGCCGCTAACAAGCCGATTGCCGCGGTGTGCCATGCACCCGGCGTGCTGAAGGAGGTAAAGGCACCCGACGGGCACCCGGTGGTCAAGGGCAAGCGAGTGACCGGCTTCGCCAACAGCGAAGAACAGGCGGTGGGGCTGAGCGAGGTGGTGCCGTTCCTGGTGGAAGACATGCTCAAGGCCAACGGTGGTGAATATTCCAAGGCTGCCGACTGGGCCAGCCATGTGGTCGAGGACGGCCATTTGATCACTGGCCAGAACCCCGCGTCATCCGAGGCGGTGGCCAGGGCACTGCTCAAGCGCCTGGGTCAGGAAGCTGGCGCCTGACCTGGCCGGTAACCCCGGGCACTGCCAACGCGTGGCGCTGCCCGGTGTACCGGACTGCACAAAACCTGTCAGCAAAAAGGAATTTTCGGCAACCTGCCGCTGTCGCAGTGATAGCGCACTGCCACCGCCTGCATTGCTCCACGCAAGCTGACGTCCCTTCTTTCCACCCGTGCGCGATGTTTGAGTATTGCCATGAACACCTACGAGTCATCCGCTGTTCACCCAACCATCCTGCTGGTGGAGGACGAGCCGATCCTGCGTGAACTGCTGACCTGCGCCCTGGAAGACCTGAGCGCCACAGTCTTCCCGGTGGGTACCGCCGAAGAGGGCCGGCGGCTCTCGCTACGGCAGGCATTTTCGCTGCTGCTGACCGACGTCAGAACGCCCGGCCCGTTGAACGGGCTGGCGCTTGCGCAGGAGATCCATGAGCGCCAACCGGCGACCCGGATCATTGTCATGAGTGGTTACCACGAGGCGGCAAGCACCACGCTACCGACGGGTGCGGTGTTTCTGCCCAAGCCCTGGGCGCTCGACCAGTTGCTCGCGGTCATTGGCGACCAGCTGGAAAAGGTCAAACCGCCGATCGTCAGGCCTGCCGCCTGACGCCCGGCAGCGGCCCCTTCAGCGCATGCCGAAGGGGCTGCTGCTCAAGGTGCCGCAGGTCAGGGGTTGAAGCCCAACCCTGATGACAGGTCGGAGCCGTCAGCGCCCCGCCCCGGCCGGGCCGGCGGTTTGTCGGCCCCCTGCTCAAGCGACTGCGTAACCGACGCCTTCACCTCGCTGCCTTTGGCCTTGAGCGTGTCGGTCAGGCGGTCGCTGCTGGCGCCCATGAGCTGGTCTTCCTTGCGGGTACTCGGTAGCGCCGCTCCTAACGCAGCACCCAGGGCAATGCCCAGCGCAGCCAACACCAGCGGCTGTTCTTGCAGCAGGTGGTCGAACGAGCCCTTGAGTGCCGTTGCCTGATCGCCGACCTTGTGCGCGGAGCTGCGCAAGGTATCGGCAGAGGCGCCCATCGAATCCCGCGCACCGCTGCCCAGGTCACTGGCCCGATCACGCATGTCATGCGCTTTCATGCGCACTTTCTGGCTGGCATCGTGCATCGCCTCGCCTGCCGAAGCGAAGGCGCCCTTCACGCTATCCACCGCCTCGCCGAGCTTGTCGCCCAGCCCCGGCCCGTGGTGCGCAGGCCCCGGATTGAACGGGCGGTTCTGGTTGAGCCCGAGCCACGCCAGGCCCAGCACGGTCAAGGTGGCAGGCACCGGGTTGTTCTTGAGGGTGGTGCCCAGGTTGGTGAAGAACTCACCGCCGTTACCCTTGGCGTAAGCCAGTACCCGGTCGACCATCTGGCCCGGGCTCAGCCGCTGTTCCAGGGCATCCACCAGGTCACTGATGTGCTCGCGCTTGGCATTGATTTCCTGTTCGAGCTGCTCCGGGTCCTTGTGCGCCTCATGTTCGAAGGAAGTAGTCATGGCAGTTTCCTCGTCAGCGTGTCCTTGTCCTGTTGCATGGCATGCAGGGTACGGTCAGGGGCCAGGTGGCCAGGCTCGAACTGTTTCTTGCCTGACTGCAGCATGATGAAGCCGATCACCACCGTGACCGCGCCCACTATCAACGCCGCCAGCCAGGGCTGGACCACCAGGGCCAAGGCGTAGACTGCCGCCAGCAGCAGCATGATGAACCCTGCCAGGACCACGATTGCGCCGGCCGCCACGGCTGCAGTGCCAGCCTTGAGGGTGGCCAGGTTGTGCTGCAGTTCGGCCTTGGCCAGGGCCAGTTCCTTGGTGAACAGCTCCGGTACTTCGCGCATCAGCTGACGCAGCAGGCCACCGACGCCGACCGGGTCATCAGCCGGAGTGTGCAGCCCTGGGGTAGTGTGCAAAGGATCTTTGTTCATCATTCGCCTCCTTTGAGCGGATCGCGTTCGAATGGGCTGCCACTGACCGGCGTGCCGGCACCGGGCCCGATCGGGTCGACCGGGGTGTAGGGTTCACGGGTGGATACGTCGCTGCCGCGGTCGGGTACCACTGGCTGCGTGGCCTGTGGCGCGGTGAAACCATGCGCTGCTGTGTCGGAGGGTGTGCCCGCATGGGTTTCGCTGGCGCGCATGAAGCGCGAAATGGCAAAACCGACGGCCACGCTGCCGGCCAGGAACAAGGCCGGATTGCTGCGCGCCAGTTGCGTGCCGCGTTGCAACAGGCTTTCGGCGCTTTCGTGGCGCACCTGCTCGGCAAACTCGCCCATGCACTCCGCCGCCTGGGTCAGGTACCGCGACAGGCCAAGGCTGTCATTGCCTTCCAGGGCCGCTGCGGCCGAACGTGCGCCTTCCTGGAGGGAGTCGAGCTGATCGGCCGCACTGTCGCGGTAATGCTCCAGCTGCTCACCACCTTTCTGCCTGGCCTCACCCAGCAAGGCCCCGGCTTCCTCACCAATGGCATGTACGTGGTCCGAGTTGCGGTTGGGCGGAGAGGTCGAGCTTTGATCGGTCTTTTCCATCATTACGTCCTCGAAGCGGATTGTTGGAAAAATGCCGGATTTCTGCAGGCATCCATTCGAGGGACGTAACCACGCCTCGCCGAGTTCAGTCGTGATGATCTGTGACATTTACCCAGCGGGCCAATGAACCGCGCACCGACAACCCGCGGACCGTGCATCTGGTGCAAGGGTTTCATCAGCCGTGGTAATCAGCGCCGGCAATGGCCTTGAGGAACGCGCGGTCGGCCAACCGTCGCAGGTCGCGCCACTGCTCCCAGGACACCAGGCCGAGGCGGTCCATCTCCTCGGCCTGACGGAGCAGTTCCTCGTGATGGCTGCTGGGGCACTCGCGCCGTCGCTCAAGATCATCGAACAGGCAGAACCAGCGGTTGATGGCCTCGAGCCGGCGCTGCTCGATGCTGATCTGCCCGGTAAGCGCATTCATGTTGGCCGCCCTCCATTGTTTGTCAGTCGAGCCCTGACGACGGAACAAGGTTCACTCGATCGCGTTCACCGAAGCGCCTGGTTCGCCACTGAATGATTCCACCTGAACTTTCCCTCTGCCCCTGGCTTCCCCTGCATAGAGCAGCATCAACACCATCCGCCACTGCAGGAGCTGAACCCATGAGAGCATTGACATACCACGGGGCCCAGGACGTCCGGGTCGACAATGTCCCTGACCCGGCCATCCAGGACGAGGACGACATCATCCTGCGGGTCACCGCCACCGCCATCTGCGGCTCCGACCTGCACCTGTACCACGGCAAGATTCCGCAGACCGAACCTGGCGATATCTTCGGCCACGAGTTCATGGGCGTGGTCGAGGAGACCGGCCGCGGCGTCACCAACCTGCAGGTCGGTGATCGCGTGGTGATCCCCTTCGTGATCGCCTGTGGCAGTTGCTTCTTCTGCCAGCTCGAGCAGTTCGCCGCTTGCGAAACCACCAATACCGGCCGTGGTGCGATCCTCAACAAGAAGAGCATCCCGCCGGGTGCGGCGTTGTTCGGCTACAGCCACCTGTATGGCGGCGTGCCCGGTGGCCAGGCCGATTTCGTGCGGGTGCCCAAGGCCAACGTCGGCCCGTTCAAGGTGCCCACCGCCCTGCCCGACGACAAAGTGCTGTTCCTCTCGGACATCCTGCCCACGGCCTGGCAGGCCGTGACCAATGCCCAGGTCGGCCAGGGTTCGACCGTGGCCATTTATGGTGCCGGCCCGGTCGGCCTGCTGAGCGCGGCCTGCGCACGCATGCTTGGCGCGCAGACGATCTTCATGGTCGATGACAACGACTACCGCCTGGCATTCGCCCGCGATGCCTACGGCGTGGTACCGATCAACTTCGAGCAGGATGACGACCCGGCCGACAGCATCATCCGCCTGACCCCAGGCATGCGCGGCGTGGATGCAGTCATCGATGCGGTCGGTTTCGAGGCCAAGGGCAGCACCACCGAAACGCTGCTGACCACGCTGAAGATCGAGGGCAGCAGCGGCAAAGCGCTGCGCCAGAGCATCGCCGCGGTGCGCCGAGGTGGCGTGGTCAGTGTGCCGGGGGTGTATGCCGGGTTCATCCATGCCTTCATGTTTGGCGATGCCTTCGACAAGGGCCTGACCTTCAAGATGGGCCAGACCCATGTGCAGAAGTTCTTGCCCGAACTGCTCGAACATATCGAGGCCGGGCGCCTGGAGCCGGAACTGATCGTCACCCACCGCCTGGCCCTGGAAGAAGCGGCGTTGGGCTACCGGATGTTCGACCAGAAGCAGGACGACTGCCGCAAGGTCATCCTCGTGCCGGGTGCTGCTGCCGGCACCTTGGGGCCTGACCACGCATTCGCGGGGAGCCAGCCATGATCGATCCGGCAACCGGCATGCGGCCGGGCGAGCGCTACAGTGTGGAAAGCCTGGAGCGGGCGCATCAGTTTCCCGGCTTCTTCCTCGACGGCAAATACTACCTGGGGCCCGAGCTGCTGACCGCGGTCGGCTGGCTCGAAGGGCAGCGGTTCATCTATGACGCACTCGATGCCACCGGCGAACCGGTGTTCCCCGGGCGTGCGGCCGGCGACATCAAGGACCTGACCCTGACCTTGGTCGACGGCACGCGTCTGGCGTTGACCCGCATCGATGCCTGGGCAGCCGGGGAAGCCCTGCCCAGGCAACCAGGCGAGCGTCGCAAGCGGCACGACAGACCTGGCGTGCTGGCGGTTGCAGCCATGCTGCTGTTGGGCGGCTGTTGCCTGGCAGCACTGCGTCGCGCACGACGGTGAGCCCGCACAGGGGGCTCGTAAGGCCCCCTTCGACGCGAGCAGCTGCCGGCTCATGCCAGCTGGATGAACACCGCATAACCGCCCAAGACGATCCAGAAAACCAGAAAGATCCAGGGCGTGCGCAGCGAGAACAACAATGACTTGCGGTGCCCCGCCTGCGAGGTTTCGGCCTCGCTGAACAGCGGTGACTCATCATAGGCCAGGCCCATCAACGGCTCGCTGCGCAGCAGGTGGCTCTGCTTCAACTGCCAGTGCTCGATGATCTTGTAGGCGGCCCGGATGCCTGGCCAGGCATTGAGTGAGCTGAGCACCCCGAGCAAGGCGAGGAACGGCGGCACGATCAGGGTGAACATCTCGCCCCAGCTCTGGTTCAGGTTGCCCATCGACGATACGAAAGCAATGACCAGAAACGACTGGGCCGTGAGGTAGGCATCGGTGCGATTGGCCAGGATACTGGTTTCGTACTGGATTTCATGGCGGTAGAAATCCAGCCGCTCCTTTGGCGAGCCGAACATGCGGGCGTTGTGTTCGTTGATTTCATGCTCGGGGGTAGCGGGAGTGATGATGCGTGGCACGTGGGCTCCTGGAAAATGAAAGTGATGTGGACTGCACAGGATTGATCCGGCACGGCGCGTGTGGGAGCGGCTTCACCCACGCAAAGCGGCGAAGCCGCTGCCATGCAGCGCCTCTCCCACAACGACCGTACTGCCCCGCCGTCTAGCCCTTGCTGTGTTCAGGTGAAGACGGCCCGGTGCCGCGCTTGATGCCGCGTGGCCCGAGCACACCCCAGATGGCCAGGCCGACCACCGGCAAGGCCAGCAGCAGCAGCGCCCACATGGCCTTGGTTGCATCGCGCTTGTCGCTGCGGAACACACTGACAATGGCCCACAGGTCGACCAGCAGAATGATCGCCGCCACCGCGATCCAGAAATACGTCACAGGCTCGGTCATGATCGCCTCTCCTCTGGTTGGACCGGCAGCAGTGCACTGCTGCGCACCACCACCTCGTACTAAGAGGAAGCCACCAGGCCGGGCAAAGTTCAGCGGGCTTTGCCCGGCATTGATGGGCGGCTCACCTGCACTGAACCAACCGCGCAAGAAACACGTCCACCACAAAACAACGCATGAGTGACCTGCCATGGCGACCGACCCCGTACTCGAGGCCATCGACTACCTGAAAACCCACAAGCTGGTGCTGACCACTGCAGAATCCTGCACGGCAGGCGCCATGGTGGCGCTGCTTGCGGCAGTCCCCGGCACCGGCGAGGTGCTGGAGAGCGGCTACGTGGTGTACGCGCCCAGTGCCAAGAAACGCCTGCTCGGCGTCAACCCGCAGACCATCGAACGCTACGGCCTGACCAGCGAAGCAGTGGCCTGGGAGATGGCCCTGGGCGCCCTGAAAGACAGCGATGCAACGGTCGCCATTGCCTGCACCGGTGTCGCCGGGCCAGAGCCGCAGGATGCCATCGCGCCTGGGACCCTGTGTTTCGCCTGGGCATTCACCGGTGAACCGCTGGCCGTGTTCACGCGTACCCAGCGCTTTTTCGGCGAGCGGGCAGATGTCATGCGCCAGGGCGCGCTGTATGGCTTGTCGCACCTGGCCCATTACCACCAGCGCTGGTTGCGCGGCGAACGCGCCTGAGGGCTACACGCATGAGCGACGACGAGCTGCGTTCAAGGCATCACCCGGTCGAGGAAGACATGCGCATGCAGCAGCGTGTGTGGCGCTTCGAACGGGTGGGCTGGTACATGCTTGTAGTGATCGTGCTGCTGGCCCTGGCCGGGCTGTTTGGCAACGGCCCGCTCAGTGACGCCCAGGTGGCCAGTGATGATGGCCGCGTGCGGGTCGACTATCAGCGGCTCAGCCGCAGCGGCACCACCGACAACCTGCGCATCACCGTGCGTGGTACACCGGGTGAACCGGTACAAGTGGTGCTCGGCGGCAGCCTGCTGCGCGAAGCCAGCATCGAAACGATGCAGCCGCAGCCGCAACTGTCGCGTTCCCATGGCCAGTCGCTGCTGTTGCAGCTCGGCACCAGCCACGACGGCATGGCCACCCTGTACCTGACCTTGCGCAGCGAACATGTCGGCAGGCTCGAAGGTGTGGTCAGGGCCGGGCAGGACAGCACCGTGCAGTTCGCCACCTTCCTCTACCCCTAGGAGTTCGACGACATGGACTCGATCCTGCGCGCCACAGCCATGTACATCGCCCTGATGCTGCTGTTTCGCGTGGCCGGCAGGCGCTCGCTGGCCGACCTGACCACCTTCGACTTCGTCTTGCTGCTGATTATCGGCGAGGCCACCCAACAGGCATTGCTGGGCGAGGATTTCTCCTTCATCAACGCCATGCTGGTGATTGCCACGCTGATCGTGCTGGATGTCGGCCTGTCACTGGCCAAGCTCAATTCCAGGCGCCTGGCACGCTTGCTCGACGGCCACGCCACGCTGGTAGTGGAACAGGGACGCTTCCTCCATCAGCGCATGCGCCGGGCACGCCTGACCGAAGACGACATCCTCGAATCGGCCCGCGACAGCCAAGGCCTCGAACGCGTCGAGCAGATCAAGTTCGCCATCGTCGAACGCAACGGCAAGATCTCGATCATCCCCCAGGAGTGAGCACCGCGTGCGGTTGCAGCACATACTCCAGCAGGCTGGCGGCACAGGCGCTGATCCCCTCCAGCAGCACCATCTCGAAACCGTGGGTGTTCTCGGTGGGGATGGCGATGCAGCCGGCACGGGCATCGGTCCCGGTGCTGAGCACTGCGCTGGCGTCCGAGGCGAAATCCACCAGCAGCGCTGGCTGCGGCGTGTACCCTGCCCTGCGCGTGGCCGCCATCAGGGCCCGCACCACGCTGCGGCTGTAATAGCCCTTCTGGTCGCCGGTATTGATGATCGGGTCGGCTGACAGGCGGGTGCCGTATTCATCCAGCACCGGCCCCACCTCCACCGCAATCGTCGTGTCGCCTGGCAGCCTGGCGGCAGCGTACATGGCACCGGCGTTGGACTCTTCTTCATGGCTGGTCAGCACGAACCAGACATCCTGGCGCAGTTCGCTGCGCCGCTGTTGCAGCAGGTGCGCGCAATGAATCACCGCCGCCAGCGGTGCGCGGTCATCGAGAAAATGCGCGGCAATGCAGTCCTCGACCTGGTACGGCTGGCGCCAATGCTGGCTCAGTACCACCCGCGTGCCCGGACGCACACCGGCCTGCTCGAGTGCCTGTGGGGTCATGCGGGTAACGACATACACATCCTTCCACTGCACGGCGCCGGACAACACATCCCGCCCGCTGCCGGACTGCCCGCTGTTGTGCATCGAACCATAGGACAGCACACCCCGGAGCAGCTGATGGTCAGCCATGATGTCGACCGGGCACACGCCAAAACTGATCGGCTGCGCGCCACCAAGCGCCAGCACCTCGAGGTTGCCATCCGGGCGGACTTTCTTGACGATCATGGCAATTTCATCAAGATGGGCCATCACCCGTATCGCCGCAGCAGGGTCGGCAGGGGCCACTGCGCGAATGACGCCGATCAGGTTGCCGGCACTATCGCCGTGCACCTCCTCGCAGCAAGCGGCCAGTGCCCGCTGCGCTACAATCCGGACCTCATCTTCCTGGCCACCGGGGCCACGCGCCAGCAACAAGCTATTGAGTAACGGCAGAATCTCCACGAACCTTCCCCTTGATCAAGGGCCGCTGGTGCGGCCCTGATTTCCCACTTTTGACAGCCGGCAAAGCGCTTCACGCTTCCCCGGAAGACCCACTCGAGAACTTCTTCACGTCTATGGGCGGCGCGACGAACTCAGGCCCCTGGCCCGACGCGCGCCAGCGCACATTGGCCAGCCCGTAACGCTCGGCCATCGGCCGGCTGACCTTCTTGATCTTGTGCTGGCCAAACCTGGGGATGATCCCCACGCCGGCATCGCAACTTGCCCAGTGCCAGGCTTCGGCATTGTCCATGCGTTCCTGGCGGATGATGAACGTGCGAAATTCCCCATGAAGCTCGTACTCGATCACAAACAACTGCGGTCCTGCCATTGGACTCTCCTCCATCGATTCAGGCTAATTGAGCCCGCGCCCGGCAAAAAGATTCATTTATTCTGACTTGCTGGTCATCACCCGCCCGTGCCGCGGCCGACCGGTGCGTTTATCAACCGCTTTGAACCTTGCGCCCAGCGCTTCACTCCATCGAAGGCAACCGTGATTTTTCCGAGCCCGAAGAGGTGATTCATGAACGCAATCGATCTGTTGGTCCAGGACCATGAGTTGGTGAAGAAGCTGCTGGAGGAGCTGTCCTCCACTACCGAGCGTGCAGTGAAAAAACGCACCGAGCTGCTCGAACGCATCAAGCAGGAGGTGACCATCCACACTGCCCTCGAAGAGGAAATCCTCTACCCGGCGATCAAGCAGGCCGGTGGCAAGGAAGAGGCGAAGATGTACTACGAGGCCAAGGAAGAGCATCGTGCCGTCGATTCCCTGGTGCTGCCGGACCTGCTGCAGACCGACACCGGCACCCTTGAGTTCGCCGGCCGGGTCAAGGTCATGAAGGAGCTGCTGGAGCACCATATCGAGGAAGAGGAAAGCGAGCTGTTCCCGACTGCCCGCAAGCTGCTGGGTAACCAGGCGCTGGAAGAGATGGGCCAGGCCATGCAAGCCCAGAAGAAACTGCTCAAGGGCGAGCTGAACGCCGCCTGACAACCGCCTGCGCGCCCCGCCGGGCGCGCAGGCGCGCCGTGGAAGCGTGTGATGGAAGATTGGATCGACTTGTTGCAATGGCCCGCCATGGCCCTGACGGTGCTGGCCGCCTGGTGCATTGGCTCGCGCCGCCCTGGCCGGCGCAAGCTGGGTTTCTGCTGTTTCATTGCCAGCAACCTGCTGTGGGCGATCTGGGGTTGGCAGGCCCAGGCCTGGGCCCTGATCATCCTGCAGGTTTGCCTGTGCGCGATGAACCTGCGGGGGTGGAAAAAGAACACCGCAATGGAAGCGGGCTGAGCGCCTGGCTATCAGCTCTGCCTCGCTCAGCGCAGATAACGCTGCAGCCTCAAGGCATCCCCCAGTGCAGCGCCGGAGGCGGTGTTGTCGAAGATGCACCAGCTCGGCACGCCAGCGGCGCGGCTGCGCTGCAACTGCTCGGCCAGGCGTTTTAGGTAGTCGTCGGCATAGGCGCTGTGATAGATGCGTGGTTCGCCATGCAGGCGCCAGTAGACCAGGCCCGGCCAGCCGGCTGGCTGGGCGTCGCTGGCGAAGCGTGCAGGGCTGGCGGCGACCTGGGCGATGTGCAGATCGACCAGCATCGACTGTGCGCCTTGCCAGCTGGCGTGCCTGGGTTCCAGCGCCACCGGCCCGGCATAGCGGGCGCGCAAATCGGCAAAGAATTGCCAGGCAGTTTCGCGGGTGTAGTCCAGCGAAGGGGGCAATTGCACCAGCAGGCAGCCGAGCTGCTCGCCCAGCTGGCCGCACTGGGCGAGGAACGCTTCCAACGCTGGCACGGCCCCGCGCAGCCGCTGTTCGTGGGTGATGCGCTTCGGCAGCTTCACGGCAAAACGAAAATCCGCCGAAACGGACGCAGCCCAGCGGGCATAGGTACCAGGCCGATGCGGCCGGTAGAACGAGCTGTTGATCTCGACTGCGTTCAAGCCCGTGGCGTAGCGCTGCAGGTGGCTGCCAGGGGCTGGAAACTCATCAGCATACTGGCGAGGCAGGCTCCAACCTGCGCAACCCAGATGAATCATCGCGTCGACTCCCTGAATCGTCCCCCCGTGACGGGGTCCTTCAATGGAACACTCCAGCGGGTACGACGTTCCATTGGCGACATCCAGTTGAACAGCTTGCGCGCCAGGGCGACCTAAGCCAGGTAACCAACCTGCAAGGAGCCACGCCATGATCGACCCCAACCACCCCGATCCGTATGTCGACGAGGTACCGCACAACCCCGGCGAACCTGTACCCAAGCCGGAGCCGGAACAACAGGCGCCCGACTGGCCGGAGGGCCAGGTGCCACCCGAGGAACAGTCCGACGGTTGAGCCTCAGCCACCGAGCGACTCGGCGCTGAACGCCCGGCGCTCGGCCGCTACCCGCCGGGCGCGCCCTACACCCCACACCAGCGCCCGGCTCATGGTTTCGCCGGGGCGCCGGGCATAGGCGCGTTCGTATAGCGCCGTGCCATCGGCCAGATATACGCCAATGAACAGCTGGGTTGCCCCGGTACGTGACAGGCGCGTCTGTACCTCCAGGCGGGTGTCGTCGTCGAGGGTTTCCTCGTGGACCTGATGGTGCAGGATCGGATCGCACCAGCTGCGGTACGTCTCGCCTCTCTTCTTCATGGGGCAGCCCTCGTGGTTGGTGTCTTCCATAGATCGTCGGGTTCCGCTGCCCAGTGCAAAAACAATCCGAACCATCAGACAGCCGGCCAAGCTGGACCAACGTCGCACACCGCCAACCACCGCTCGTCGCCTATGCGCAGATTCCATACAACCTTCCCCCGCCTGCCCTTCTTCTAACTCAACAAGCCTGAACATTCGGTAACACAATACGGGACAAACACATGGCAAAGGCATATACGGAAGCCGCCAGGCTGCTCGGCCTGCTGGTGCTCGGGGGCATCGCGCTGCAGTTGTCGGGTTGCGACATGGTGCTGTTCAACCCCAAGGGCCAGGTCGGCCTGGAGCAGCGCAACCTGATCATCCTCGCCACGCTGCTGATGCTGATCGTGGTCCTCCCGGTGATGGTCATGGCATTGGTGTTCTCGGTGCATTACCGGGCCTCCAACGTCAAAGCGCGGTATACACCGGAGTGGAGCCACTCGCGCGCTATCGAGCTGGTGGTCTGGGGCGTGCCGCTGCTCATCATCATCGTCCTCGGTATCGTTACCTGGCGCTCCACCCACGCGCTGGACCCCTACCGCCCGCTGCAGTCCGACGCCCGCCCGATCAAGGTGCAGGTGATCGCCACCGACTGGAAGTGGCTGTTCGTCTATCCCGAACTGGGCATTGCCTCGGTCAACGAACTGGCCATGCCGGTGGACACGCCGGTGGACTTCCGAGTGACCTCGGACGGGGCCATCACCTCGTTCTTCATCCCCGCCCTGGGCGGGCAGATCTACGCCATGGCCGGCATGCAGACGCAGCTGCACCTGATCGCCAACCATGCCGGCAGCTATACCGGCATCGCCGCCAACTACAACGGTCCCGGTTTTTCCGACATGCACTTCAAGGCCCTCGCCCTCGACCCGGCCGGCTTCGACGCCTGGGTGGCCAAGGTGCGTGGTTCGCAGCGCCGCCTCGACCAGGCCAGCTACACGCAGTTGGCCAAGCCCAGTGTCGCCCACCCGGTGGAGCACTACGCCACGGTCGACACGCAATTGTTCCAGTCGCTGATCGACAAGTACCAGGGCGTCAAGCGCTCGCGCGAGGTCGAGCGACGCCTGAGCGACCCACAAGGTGATGCGCCACAACCCGGCAAGGAGTAACGCACATGTTCGGAAAACTGACCTGGGATGCCATCCCTCTCGGCGAGCCCATCATCATGTACACCCTGGCGGTGGTCGGGCTGATCGGCATCGGCGGCGTGGGGGCGATCAGCTACAAGCGCAAGTGGACGTACCTGTGGCGGGAATGGTTTACCTCGGTGGACCACAAGCGCATCGGCGTGATGTACATCGTGGTCGCCCTGGTGATGCTGCTGCGCGGTTTCGCCGACGCGCTGATGATGCGCACCCAGCAGGCCATGGCCGCCGACGGTTCGCCGGGCTACCTGCCGCCGGAGCACTACGACCAGATCTTCACCGCCCACGGGGTGATCATGATCTTCTTCATGGCCATGCCGTTCGTGGTCGGCCTGATGAACATCGTGGTGCCGTTGCAGATCGGTGCGCGCGACGTGGCCTATCCGTTCCTCAACGCGGTCAGCTTCTGGCTGTTCGTTGCCGGTGCCCTGCTGGTCAACATTTCCCTCGGTGTCGGCGAGTTCGCCCGCACCGGCTGGGTCGCCTACCCGCCATTGTCCGGCATCGGCTACAGCCCGGGCGTCGGCGTGGACTACTACATCTGGTCGCTACAGATATCCGGCATCGGCACCTTGCTCACGGGCCTGAATTTCTTCGTCACCATCCTCAAGATGCGCACCACCGGCATGACCCTGTTCCGCATGCCGGTGTTCACCTGGACCGTGCTGTGCACCTCGATCCTGATCCTGGCGGCCTTCCCCATCCTCACCGCGACGCTGTTCATGCTCAGCCTGGACCGCTACCTGGGCATGCACTTCTTCACCAACGAGCTGGGCGGCAACCCGATGATGTACATCAACCTCATCTGGGCCTGGGGCCACCCGGAGGTGTACATCCTGATCCTGCCGGCCTTCGGCATCTTCTCCGAAGTGGCATCGACCTTCTCGCGCAAGCGCCTGTTCGGCTACTACTCGCTGGTGTGGGCGACCATCGTCATCACCGTGCTGTCGTTCATCGTCTGGGTGCACCACTTCTTCACCATGGGCGCCGGGCCCAACGTCAACGCGTTCTTCGGCATCATGACCATGATCATTGCCGTGCCGACCGGGGTGAAGATCTTCACCTGGCTGTTCACCATGTACCGTGGGCGGGTGCGCTTCGAGACACCGATGCTGTGGACCGTGGGCTTCATCGTCACCTTCAGCATCGGTGGCATGACCGGGGTACTGCTGGCGGTACCAGGTGCGGACTTCCTGCTGCACAACAGCCTGTTCCTGATCGCGCACTTCCATAACGTGATCATTGGCGGTGCGGTGTTCGGCTACCTGTGCGGCCTCACCTACTGGTTCCCCAAGGCCTTCGGCTTCAAGCTCTACGACCCGCTGGGCCGCGCGGCGTTCTGGTGCTGGCTGGTCGGCTTCTACTGCGCCTTCATGCCGTCCTACTTCCTTGGCTTCATGGGCATGACCCGGCGCCTGAACCACTTCGACGTGCCGGAATGGCGGCCGTTGCTGCTCCTGGAGATGCTCGGCGTGCTGATCATCCTGTGCGGCGTGGCCTGCCAGGTCATGCAACTGGTGGTGAGTATCCGCAAGCGCCACGAAAACCGCGACCACACCGGCGACCCGTGGGACGGCCGGACCCTGGAATGGGCCACCGCCTCGCCGCCGCCGTTCTACAACTTTGCCGAGCAACCCGTGGTACATGGCATCGATGCCTATTGGGGGATGAAGGAGAAAGGCGTGAAAACCCTGGTGGAGGCGGACTTCCGCAAGATCCACATGCCTTGCAACACCAGCCTCGGCGTGGTGCTTGGGGCACTCTCGACGGTGATGGGCTTTGCCCTGGTCTGGCACATCTGGTGGCTGGTGATCGCCAGCCTGCTGGCCACGGTGGCGACGCTGGTGGTGCGCAGCTATGACCAGCACACCGAATACTACGTGTCGGCCGAGGAAGTCGAGCGCGTGGAAACCGAACGGCGGCAACTGCTGGCGGAGGCCTGAACCATGTCCCATATCGTGCTGAACGAAACTGCCCACCAGCAGGAGCAAGGCTACGAGGATGCCGGTTCCCTGAGCCTGTTCGGCTTCTGGATCTACCTGATGACCGACTGCATCCTGTTCGCCACGCTGTTCGCCACCTATGCCGTGCTGGGCCAGGCGGTGGCCGGCGGGCCGAGCGCGGCGGACATCTTCGAGCTGCCGTATGTACTGGTCGAAACCTTCCTGCTGCTGTTCAGCAGCATCAGCTACGGCTACGCCATGCTGGCCAACCACCGCAAGGACAAACGCCGGGTGCTGCAGTGGCTGGGGGTGACCTTCCTGCTCGGCCTGGGCTTCATCGCCATGGAGCTCAACGAATTCCACCACCTGATTGCCGAAGGTGCCGGCCCGCAGCGCAGCGCGTTCCTCACCGGCTTCTTCACCCTGGTCGGCACCCATGGCCTGCATGTGCTGGTCGGCCTGGTGTGGATGGCCTTGCTGATGATCCAGGTGCAGCAGCGCGGCCTGTGCTGCGTCAATTCCACACGCCTGAGCTGCCTGAGCCTGTTCTGGCACTTCCTCGACATCGTGTGGGTGTGCGTGTTTACCGTCGTCTACCTGTTCGGGGTGATCTGATGTCCAGTGAAAGCCAGGTCCACAGCAGTGCCGGTGCCAGCCAGAGCAGCCACCAATCCTACAACGTGGGTTTCCTGCTGGCCGCCATCCTCACCCTCGTGCCCTTCGGGCTGGCCATGTACCCGAGCCTGCCACGCCACCTGACGTTCCTGCTGGTGCTGGTCTGCGCGGTGGTGCAGATCCTCGTGCACATGCTGTTCTTCCTGCACCTGACCACCGCACGGGAGCAGCGCTGGAGCCTGGTGGCGCTGGTGTTCACGGTGGTGATCATCGTGCTGCTGGTGGGGCTGTCGTTGTGGATCATGTACTACGTGCACGCCAACATGCTGGGTCTGTAGGCCCGGCCCCTGTCACCCGACCCTGACGGAAGGAGGCAAGCCCTCATGAGTGACCGCATCATCGCACTGTTCGCCGAAACCACGCTGTTCGGCATATCCATCCTCAACCTGTTGCTGGCATTGGCCGTTGCCATCCTCACCTTCCTGGTCGCGCGGGCGGCCATCAGCTTCGTGCTGCGCCGGGTCCGGCGCTGGTCCGAACATGACGGCGTACTCAGCCAGGTGCTGGCCAAGGTGCTCGCGGGCACCAGCAATTTCCTCTTGCTGCTCGCCTCGTTGCTGGTCGGCCTGAGCATGCTCGACCTGCCCGAGCGTTGGCTGACACGGGTCGGCAGCCTGTGGTTCGTGGTCGCGGCGTTGCAGATCGGGTTGTGGGCCAACCGTGCCATTGGCCTGGGCCTGAGCCGCTACTTCGCACGCCATGGCAACAGTGGCTTGAACCAGGGCAGCGCGCTGGCCACCCTGTCGGCCTGGGGCGCGCGGGTATTGCTGTGGTCCGTGGTGCTGCTGGCGATGCTGTCCAACCTCGGCGTCAATATCACCGCCTTCGTCGCCAGCCTGGGCGTGGGTGGCATCGCCGTCGCGCTGGCGGTGCAGAACATCCTCGGCGACCTGTTCGCCTCGTTGTCGATCGCCGTGGACAAGCCCTTCGAAGTGGGCGACTTCATCGTCATCGGCCCGCTGGCCGGAACGGTGGAACACGTCGGGCTGAAAACCACGCGCATCCGCAGCCTGGGTGGCGAACAGATCGTGATGGCCAACGCCAGCATGATCAGCAGCACCATCCAGAACTACAAACGCCTGCAGGAGCGGCGCATCGTGTTCGAGTTCGGCCTGTCGTACGACACGCCCACCGAGGCGGTGAAGAAGGCGCCGGCGATCGTCGAAGAAGCGATCAAGGCGCAGGACCAGGTGCGCTTCGATCGCGCCCACCTGCGTGGCTTCGGCAAGGAGGCGCTGGAGTTCGAATGCGTGTACATCGTCAAGGACCCGGGCTACAACCTGTACATGGACATTCAGCAGGCCATCAACTTCCGTCTGCTCGAGCGCTTCTCGAACATCGGCGCCAAGTTTGCCGTACCGGTGCGCGCGATCAAGGTCACTGCCCTGCCAGAGGAAACCCGCGCTCAGGAGCAAGGCCGCGGGAGCCTGGGTATCCGCGGAGCATGAAGGGGCGTCCTGCCCCGTTCATGCCGCGTGAGGTTCAGGGCTGCTGATAATGGCCCGGCGAGGTGCCGGGCTGATGATCGTGTTCCAGGCGCTGCACCTGCACATCGGTGAAAGACGTTGCCTCGGTACGGTGAAGGCCCTGCAGGTAGTCGCGTGCAACCTCTCTGCTCAGGTCCTCTTCGTCGCTGCGCAACTCACAGGTGCCCGGTTGATTGTCGAGAATGTAGCTGATCAGGTACAGGTACTTGGCCATCGAATAAGCTCCCACTTGGCTGGATGTAAACGGACGACGCACTGGGTTGATCCAGCTATGGGTGATTCCGTTCAACAGCGATGACGGCTGGCCGCAGAACATTCATTGCGGTGCAGGAAGGCACCGGCTGTGCCGGTGATCGCGGCTGAAGCCGCTCCTACAGGTACGGCGTCAGCCCGAAGCCGGCGCGGCTCACACACGTAGGAGCGGATTTATCCGCGAAGCAGGCGACGCGCTGGCTGGCACCGGCTGTGCCGGTGTTCGCGGCTGAAGCCGCTCCTACCGGTACCGCGCAAGCCCGAATCCGGCGCGGTTCACCATGTAGGAGCGGATTTATCCGCGATGCAGGCGCCGCGGTAAATGCCACCGGCCATGCCCGCTGCCACGTGGATTGCCCAGGCCTTTAGCTCCACAGCTCCTGCTGCCATCCGTCGAGTGGTTCGACCGTTCCAGCCCTTGCGGGCCTCACAACAGTACCTATCACTGGAACGGAGAGGTACTTGAAATGGCAACGGTACAAGACAACCTGCTGGACTGGCTGCGCGACGCCCATGCCATGGAGCAACAGGCCGAAAGCATGCTCAAGGGCCAGGCCGAACGCCTCGAGCACTACCCGCAGCTCAAGGGCCGTATCGTGCAGCACATCGAAGAAACCCAGGGCCAGCAACGCCTGCTGCTGGAATGCATCGAGCGGCTGGGTGGCAGCACATCCACCCTCAAGGACCTGGCCGGCAAACTCATGGCGTTCGGCCAGGCTGTCGGCGGCATGGTCATGAGTGATGAAGTGGTCAAGGGCGCGATGTCTGGCTACGTGTTCGAGAACATGGAGATCGCCTCGTACACGGTACTGATCGAAGCGGCCGAGGCGGCTGGCGACAGCGCCACGGCCGAGGCGTGCAGGTCAATCCTGAAAGAAGAGGAAGCCATGGCCCAGTGGCTGAAGGAGCACCTGCCAGAAATCACCCGGGCGTTCCTGGCTCGCTCCGCTGACCCGGATGCCGAAGCCAAACGCTAGGAAGGGCCCGCAGCGGATCGCATGATCCGTTGCGGGGTTTCACTACAGCGGCTCGTCGCCGTTGACTTTGCCCAGCTCTGCCCCGGTCAGGGGCTGCAACTCGGGGTTGGACAGGGTTCTGGCCTTCATCGCTTCGGCCGCAGCCGCCGACTGCTCGTCGAGCTGCACTGTCGCCATGCCGTCGCCACCGTCTACCGCCGGTTCGGGCTGGTCGACATAGATCCAATCCTGGCCCTCGTTCCATGAGCCACGCATCTCGCCGCCGTGGGACATGTTGAAATAGGTGCGGTTGACTTCCAGGTCGCCCGGCAGCTTGCCTTGCGGGAAGTTCGGCTGGATCGAGTGCAAGGCTTTTTCGAACGACAGCTGGTGAGCGATTTCACGGCTCATCAGGAACCCCAGCGCATCCTTGATACCCGGGTCGTCGGTGACGTTGATCAAGCGTTCATAGACGATCTTCGCCCTGGCCTCTGCGGCAATATTGGAACGCAGGTCCGCCGTCGGCTCGCCGATGGTGTCGATGTAGGCTGCGGTCCAGGGTATGCCACCGGAGTTCACCAGCGCTGCACCACCGCCATACAACAGGCTGGTGATATGCGAATCGTTGCCGGCCCCGGTCAACGACCGGTACAACTCGCCTTCGGCTTCCACCCCTTCGGCCAGGCGCCCCTTGGCACCCTTGTTCAGCATCACCACGATCGAGCCGATGATCTCCAGGTGGCTCAGCTCTTCGGTGGCAATGTCGAACAGCATGTCCTTGCGCCCCGGGTCATCCTCGGTCACCGCCTGGGTGAAGTAGCGCATCGCTGCAGCCAGTTCGCCCTGCGGGCCGCCGAACTGTTCCAGCAGCAGGTTCGCCAGCCCCGGGTTGGGCTGCGCGACGCGAACCGTATACTGCAGTCGCTTGTTGTGCATGAACATTGGCAAATCCTCATCAGCGTGCCGAGGCGGCCTGGCCGCCTCGGTCGGTTCAACGGTGATCAGCGGTTGTCATCGCTGTTGCGGCCGCCGCCGTGGCTGTGCTGGCCGCCTTTACGGCCGGCCTCGGAGGCCTTCTCGCGGTCGTTGGCAAAGTTGCCACCGGAAGCCTGCCCACCCTTCTGGCCTGCCTCGGAGGCGCGTTCAGGATCGTTCTTGAAGTTGCCACCGGACATCTGCCCGCCTTTATGGCCGGCCTCCGCAGCACGTTCAGGATCGTTCTTGAAATTGCCGCCCGACATCTGCCCGCCCTTGTGCCCGGCTTCAGCGGCGCGTTCAGGATCGTTCTTGAAGTTGCCGCCCGATGCCTGACCGCCCTTGTGGCCGGCCTCCGATGCCTTCTCGCGATCGTTGGCGAAGTTGCCGGGGTTGGTGTTGGCGCTGCCGCCCTGGTTGCTGCGTTTGTCGTCGTTGCTAGCCATGATCATTCACCTCATGTGGTTAACACAGGTTGGTCTGTGTTCACTAATGACCGAAGGCAAACGCTGCGGGCTGAAAGTGATTTCGCTATCGCTGACGAAATGCTTTAAGCACTTGGGCACAAGATATTCGGGCTAACAAACCCCCGACGCGGTATTGCTTGGGGTTTGCATCCGCGGCGCCAATTGCTGGCAAGCGGCCTTGTGTTGCACAAGGCCGCCCAAGGTTTCAAGCCTGGCCGATGCGGCAGACCGCTTCGATGGCTTCGACCAGCTCGTCGTACTGCACCGGCTTGGTCAGCCGACGATCGAACAGCGCCGCCTCGTCTGCCCGCTTGGCCTGGTTGGTGCCGTAACCGCTCAGCGCGATCGTCGGGGTGAGACGGTGCTGTTTTTTCTCGCGCAAGGCGCTGACGAACTCATGCCCGTCCATTTCCGGCATGCCGATATCCGTCAGGATCACATCGAAACGTTTCTCGGCGGCCTCCTGCAGCGCCTGGCGTGGGTCGAGGTAGCTGCTGACCAGTGCGTCTTCCATTTCCAGCAGCATGCGCATCACGTCGACCACTTCCGGCGAATCATCCACCAGCAGCACTCGCAACCCTTTCAACCGGCCATCACCATCCTCGGAGGGGTCGGCTGGTGGTAACTCGGGCTGAGCCTGGTTCGACAGCGGCAACTCGACGCTGAAGGTCGAGCCATGCCCCAACCCGGCCGACCGGGCGACCACGGTACCGCCGTGGGCTTCGACCAACTGCCTGACCAAGGCCAGGCCGATACCCAGGCCATCGCGGCGGTGGCTGGCATGTTTGGCCTGTTTGAACAGGTCGAAGATGCTGGACAGGTCGGCAGCCGACAACCCCGGCCCATTGTCGCTCACGTCCAGCCGCGCGCAGTTTTCCGTGCGGCTCAGCATCACCCGCACGCGGGCTCTCTCGCCACTGAACTTCAGGGCATTGTTGAGCAGGTTCCACACCACCTGCTCGATCCGCGTCGGGTCACCATCGACCACCAGCGAGGTGCCCGGTTGGGGCAGCTCGAGGGTGATACGTGCCGACGGGTACTCCTCCGCAGCGATGGCATGGATCGACTTGACCAGGCCGACCAGGTCCAGCAACTGCTTCTTCAGTTTCAACTTGCCGGTGCGCAGGCGGGCCGTGTCGAGCAGGTCGTCGATGATGCGCGCCTGGCTGGTCACCGCGTCGTTGATGGTAGCGATGGCCTTGCTCGCCTGGACCGTGTTGCGTACCGCCGGTAGCCGACGAAGAATCTCGGCGTTGAGCTGAATCAGGTTGAGCGGATGCTTCAGTTCATGCGACATCACCGCAAAGAACTCGTCCTTGAGCATGCTGTCGCTCTGCGTCTCGGCCAGCTGTTTGCTTTGCTCGTCCTGCAGGCGCTTGTGCCCGGTGAGGTCGCGGGCAATCTTGACGAAGCCTGCGGTCTCGCCGCGCAACCGGGCTGTTTCGCCACTGCAATAGAAGCGGCTGCCGTCCTGGCGCACGTGCCAACGCTCGTCCTCCGCCCGGCCATGCTCCTGCGCGCGGCGCAATTCTGCTTCGGGCACGTCGGCGGCCTGGTCCTCGGCAGTGAACAGCACACTGAAGTGGCTGCCGACAATCTCCTCGGGGGTGTAGCCGAAAATATACTCGGCGCCCCGGTTCCAGTCGCAGACAAGGCCGTTGCCATCGAGGATGATGATGGCGAAATCCTGCGTACTTTCCGCCACCAGGCGCATGCGTTCCTGGCCCAGGCGCAGGTCTTCTTCCGCTTCACGGCGCTTGGTGATGTCGATGAAGGTCAGCACCGTGCCGTCGATATGGTCTTCGCTGGAGCGGTAAGGCAGCAGCCGGGCAATGTACCAGCGCTGGTCGCTGCTGCTGACCTCGCGCTCCATCATGGTCAGCGACTCGTAGACGGCAGTGGCATCATCGGCCAGTTGCGGGTAGTCGAGCCGGTGCGTGATGTCCAGCAGCGAACGGCCAGTGTCCACCGGCAGCATGCTGAAAATATCCTTGGCCCGGGGGGTGAACCAACGGATGTGCATGTTGCGGTCGACGAACACCGTGGCGATATCGGTGGAGGCGATCAGGTTGGCCAGGTAATCGTTGATCTTGTCGGTTTCCTCGACCTTGCTCTTGAGTTCGTAGTTGACCGTCAGCAGCTCTTCGTTGATCGACTGCAATTCTTCCTTGCTGGTTTCCAGCTCTTCGGTGGCGGAACGCAGCTCTTCGTTGATTGCCTGCATCTCTTCGTTCGAAGCCTTCAGCTCTTCGCTGGAAACCTCCGACTGCTCGATGGTTTCCTGCAGGTGCAACTTGGTGCGCTGCAGCTCGCTTTCGAGGCTGGCCATCACTTTGTTCTCGGTCAGCTGGTCGAACTCCAGCATCTGCTCGCCGATACTCACCGGCGCCGCATTGAAGACAATGGTGCAGACTTCCTGAGCGGTTACATCGTCCTTGTAGGGCCGTGCGGCGATGTCGAGCCAGTAGTCGGCATCGCCCTCACTGAAGCGTACCTTGCGCGACAGGGTAGCCTTGCCGCTCTGCTGCGCCTGGAACAGCGTGGTGCGCAACTCGAGCCGCAACTCGGGCATGATCAGCACCATCACGTTGCGCGCGACTTCGCCAGTCACGTAGCGCAGGAAACGCCCTGCCCCTTCGTTCATGTGCAGGATGTCGCCATTGCTGTCGACAATCATGCTGGGCGGCATCTGCTGGGCCATGGCCCGGTTATGGATGTCGGCGTAGGAAAACTTGCGCTGCACCTGTACCAGCGGCGCGGGCATTGCCAGGCTGGACAGGGTGAACCCGCCCCTGGGCATGGTCGGGGCGCGGCGGTTCACGCTGGCGCCGACCTTGGCGCGGAAGATGCGGTTACGCTTGTCTACCGGGGTGAACAGTTCAGGGCAGGCATCGGCGGATTCCGACGAACCCATGAACAGATAGCCACCAGGCCGCAGCGCAAAGTGGAACATCTGCAGCATCTCCTTCTGGATATCGCGGTCCAGGTAGATGAGCAGGTTGCGGCAGACAATCAGGTCGATCTGCGAGAATGGCGGGTCGGACAGCAGGCTGTGCTTGGCGAACAAGACCTTTTCACGAACTTCCTTGCGCACCCGGTAATGCTCGTTTTCCTTGACGAAATACTGCCGCAGGCGCATCGGCGGCACGTCGGTGACGATGGCTTCCGAATACAGCCCGGCGCGGCCAACGGCAATCGCGCGCTCATCGATGTCGGTGGCAAACACCTGCAGCTTCAGCGGGTGGGATTCGAGCTTCTGGTGTTCCGCGCTCAGGATCGCCAGGCTGTAGGCCTCTTCGCCGGTCGAGCAGCCAGCGGACCAGATGCGCACCTCTTCACGGTTGTCATCCTCGTCCCTGGCGCTGAGCAGCGAACCCAGCACATGGCGTTCGAGGGCTTCGAAGGCCTCGCGGTCGCGGAAGAAGTTGGTAACTCCGATCAGCATGTCGCCAAGCAGCTTCTTGGCTTCATCCGGGGTTTCTTCCAGGTAACGCAGGTAGCTGGGTAGATCCGGCTGGGTCGTCACTTGCAGCCTGCGCTCGATGCGGCGCAACACGGTTGCACGCTTGTAATGCTTGAAATCGTGCCCGGTGCGGTTACGCAAGGTGCGCAGGATGTCCTGAATGACCCGCTCGGCGTCCTCGCGTGCATGTTCCTCGGTCTGTGCAGACACCTTCAGGTCATGCGGAGCGGGCAATTTGATGGTTTGCGTGTTACGCCACAACTCCAGCAGTTTGTGCGGTATTTCTGCCACCGGCAATACCGCATCGACCATACCGGTGGCGATTGCCGCCAGCGGCATGCCGTCGAACTCGGCATCGTCCGGGCTCTGCACGATGGTGATGCCGCCCTGCTCCTTGATCCGCGACAGGCCCACCGCACCGTCACTGCCGGTGCCGGAAAGCACCAGGCAGAAACTGTATTCCTTGTGCACGTCCGCCAGGTCGCGGAAGAACAGGTCGATGGCAATATGCTTGCCCAATGGCCGGGTCGACGGCACCACTTTCAGGTAGCCATCATTCATTGCCAATTGACTGGCGGGCGATATCACGTAGACATGATTCGGCTCGATGCGCGAGGTGCCCGTTACCTGAATGACCGGCATGGCAGTGGAGGCCTGCAGGATCTTGTCCGCCACGCTTTCGTGGTCTGGCGACAGATGCAGGACGATGACGAACGACATGTCGCTGTTTGCCGGCATGTGTTCGAAAAATACTTTCAGGGCGGCAAGCCCGCCAGCAGAGGCACCGATACCTACTACCGGGAAATTGAGATGACTTGGCACAATCCCGTCCCGCTCAGGCTTGGAGCTGGGAGAAGGTTTGATCGTCCTTTTCATTGTTTGCACTCGTATTCGATGAAACCCTGGCGAGACAGTGTGTTCTCGTGAGACTGGCGCAGGAGAGTAAAGCGTCAATGATAACAAGTATTGATCTGCCGGGCGGTCATAGGTGGCGGATTCGCACATTCGCGATATATGGCAGATAGAACGGGGCTAGTTGCGCTTTAAGTTCTACAGAAATTCAATTTTGTAAGTTAATAGGCGCTTGCGCCGTCCTTGCGCACCGGCAAGGAGGCCACGGCAGCGGCCGCGCCAGGGTCCGCAGGCGCCCTCGCTAGCGCAGGGGCGTGCAAGCTGGAGCAGCTATGTTTGCCGGCGCCGCGTGCCCAGTTCGATCCAGGTTGGCGCATGGTCGCTGGCCTTGGCTTCGTTACGCACCCAGGCATCGACGCCTGCCCGCTTCAGGTAGGGCGCCATGTCAGGGTTGAGCAACAAATGGTCGATACGAAGGCCGGCGTTGCGTGCCCAGTGGTTGCGGAAATAATCCCAGAATGTATAGATACGTTCGTCGGGGTAGAGATGGCGGATCGCATCGACCCAGCCCTGCCCAAGCAACCGGGCGAAGCACGCCCGAGACTCGGGTTGCAGCAAGGCATCCTTCAACCAGGAGCGCGGGTTGTAGATATCCATGTCGGTGGGTACCACATTGAAATCACCCGCCATCACCGTCGGGTGGCCGCTGCCGTACAAACCCTGCGCGTGCTGGATCAGGCATTCGAACCAACGCAGTTTGTAGTCGAATTTCGGCCCCGGTTGCGGGTTGCCGTTCGGCAGGTAGAGGCATGCCACCAGCACGCCATGCACTGCCGCTTCCAGATAGCGGCTTTGCGTATCGTCCTCCATGCCTGGCAGGCCACGACGCACCTCCAGCGGTTCGCTGCCCCGCGCCAGGATGGCCACGCCGTTCCACGACGGCTGGCCCTGGTAGACACAACCATAACCCGCCGCTTCGAGTGCCTGGCGGGGAAATTGCTGATCCGCCGCCTTGAGTTCCTGCAGGCAGGCGATGTCCGGCTGCTCCCGTTCCAGCCAGGCCAGCAAGGCCGGCAGGCGGCTGCGAATGCCATTGATGTTGAACGTGGCGATCTTCAGCGCTTTCATGCGTCAGGGTCGCTGACATGGGCCTGCACGGCGTCTTCCAGGGCATGCACATGGGCATCGTCGGCCAGTGCCTTGAGGGCCAGCCAGTCGTCCCAGTCAATGGTGCCGTCGTCGCGCAGGGCTTCAGCGGTGCGCACCAGCTCGTGGTGGTAGGCGTCCGGTGACTCGCGCCGGTAACTGATGTCGTCGTACTGGGCATACCAGGCCGCAAGCTCGGGGATGCTGCGTTCAATGCTCATCAAGAAGCCCTCACTGTACCCTTTGCATGTAAGAGCGCCGTGGTCGTGCGACGTTCAACTTCAACGCGGCAGACCGTGCGTCCCGGGCCTGCGGAAAAAAACAACTTCCCGACCGTTGCCAGGGTCCCAAGCTACAGGCGCACCTGGAGACGAGATCATGAAATTCGCCCAATTCTGCCAATGGTTGTCCAACCACGCCGGACGACCTCAGACCTTCCTCATCGCCTTGCTGCTCATCGTGATATGGGGCCTCACCGGGCCGTGGTTCCATTACAACGATACCTGGCAGCTGATCATCAACACCTCCACCACCATTATCACCTTCCTGATGGTGTTCCTGATCCAGAACACCCAGAACCGCGACAACGACATCATTCACGTCAAGCTGGACGAGCTGATCCGTGCGACCAAGCATACCGAGATGTCGGTCCTCGACCTGGAAGACATGGACAGCAAGAAGCTGCAGGCGCTACGCAAGGAATACCGCGCCCTGGCTGAAGGCGGGCAAACCGCAGGCGGCCCCCCCGGCGCAGAGCAGCAGGAACAGCCGGAGCAACGAATGGACGACCAGCAACCCTAGGCTGCGGGCGACACAGGTGAAACTTTCCCGAGCTGTGCCAAGTCCAGACCCCTATCGATGACAGCCCAGGAGAACAGCATGACTGGCACGGTAGGCGACTTTCTGGTGGAACGCTTGTACCAATGGGGCGTAAGGCGCATCTTCGGTTACCCAGGCGATGGCATCAATGGCGTGTTCGGCGCACTGGCCAGGGCCAATGGCAAGATCCAGTTCATCCAGGCTCGGCACGAGGAGATGGCCGCATTCATGGCCAGCGCGCATGCCAAGTTCACCGGCGAGCTGGGCGTGTGCATGGCCACCTCCGGCCCCGGCGCTTCGCACCTGCTGACCGGCCTGTACGACGCGCGCATGGACCACCAGCCGGTGCTGGCCATCGTTGGCCAGCAGGCGCGTGCGGCACTGGGCGGGCACTACCAGCAGGAGCTGGACCTGTTGTCGATGTTCAAGGACGTGGCCGGTGCCTTCGTCCAGCAGGCCTCGACGCCCGGGCAAGTACGCCATCTGCTCGACCGCGCGGTACGTACCGCCGTCGGCGAACGCCGGGTCACCGCCATCATCCTGCCCAACGACCTGCAGGACCTGCCCTATCACGAACCGCCCAAGGCACACGGCACTGTGCATTCCGGCATCGGCTACAGCAGGCCCAGGGTGCTGCCCTTCGAGGCAGACCTGCAGCGCGCGGCCGAGGTGCTCAATGCCGGGCGCAAGGTGGCGATGCTGGTCGGCGCCGGGGCCCTGCAGGCAAGCGAGCAGGTCATGGCGGTAGCCGAGAAGCTCGGTGCAGGGGTGGCCAAGGCGCTGCTGGGCAAGGCCGTGCTACCCGACGAGCTGCCGTGGGTCACCGGCGCCATCGGCCTGCTCGGCACCGAACCCAGCTACCAGCTGATGAACGAATGCGACACCCTGCTGATGATCGGTTCCGGCTTCCCCTATTCCGAATTCCTGCCGCGGGAAGGCCAGGCCCGCGGCGTACAGATCGACCTGCAGCCGGACATGCTCAGCTTGCGCTACCCGATGGAGGTGAACCTGGTTGGCGATGCCGGTGAAACCCTGGCTGCGTTGTTGCCGCTGCTTGAGCACAAACGCGAACGGGGCTGGCGCGACAGGATCGAAAGCTGGCGTGCGCAGTGGGACAAGACCCTGGCCAAACGCGCCCAGGCCACAGCCGAGCCGCTCAACCCGCAGCGCGTGGTGTACGAGCTCTCCCCGCGCCTGCCGGACCAGGCCATTGTCACCAGTGATTCCGGTTCCTGTGCCAACTGGTTCGCCCGCGACCTGCAGATTCGCCGGGGCATGCAATGTTCGCTGTCCGGTGGCCTGGCCAGCATGGGCGCTGCCGTGCCCTACGCTATCGCTGCCAAGCTCGCCCACCCGCAGCGCTGCGTGGTGGGGCTGGTCGGTGACGGCGCGATGCAGATGAACAACCTGGCCGAGCTGATTACCGTGGCGAAGTACTGGCAGCAATGGCAGAACCCGCAGTGGATCTGCGCGGTATTCAACAACGAAGACCTCAACCAGGTTACCTGGGAACAACGGGTCATGGAGGGCGACCCGAAGTTCGAGGCCTCACAGTCGATACCTGATGTGCCCTATCACCTGTTCGCCCTGTCCATTGGCCTGCTGGGCATCTATGTGGATCGCGAGGAGGACATCATCCCCGCCTGGGAGCGGGCGTTGGCGGCTGACCGGCCGGTGTTGATCGAGTTCAAGACCGACCCGAACGTGCCACCGCTACCGCCGCACATCAAGCTGGAGCAGGCGAAGAAATTCGCCAGCAGCTTGCTCAAGGGCGACCCTGACCAGGCTGGCGTCATCCTGCAGACGGCCAGGCAAGTCCTCAGTTCGGTATTGCCTGGCAAGAAATGAGCAACCGGGTAGCTGCACGTGATCCCGCTCCTACAAGTAAAGCGCCGGCTTCGCGTTGACGCTGCACCGGTAGGAGCGGCTTCAGCCGCGATCACCGGCACAGCCGGTGCCAGCCACCGCGCCGCCTGCATCGCGGATAAATCCGCTCCTACATGCACTACGCCGGCTCCGCGTTGACGCTGCACCGGTAGGAGCGGCTTCAGCCGCGATCACCGGCACAGCCGGTGCCAGCCAACCGCTTCGCTAGTGAATGACCAGCAATGCCTAGCCCAGCAGCTGGCTCAATACTGCACGCAGTTTTCCCGGCTTGACCGGTTTGTTCAGCAGCGGCGCACCGAGCTTGTGCAACGAGCGTCGGCACTGATCGCTGCGGTCAGCGGTGATGATCACCGCCGGAATGGCGCTGCCGAAATGCTCGCGCAAGTGCCTGACCACCTCGCAGCCAACCACACCGTGGTCCAGGTGAAAATCTGCCAGGATCAATTCCGGTGCCTGCCCTTGCAAGGCCAGCAATGCTCCGGCCTGGTCGGTTGCCGTCACCACTTCGCAGCCCCACTGCCCAAGCAATGCGCCCATGCTCTCGAGAATGCTCACCTCATTGTCCACGACCAGCAGCCGCCGGCCCGGCAATGGGTTGCCGGTGCCAGGCTGCGGTACGGCCGGGTGGACCGGCAGCGGTACCGCTTGGCCAAGCGGTACTTCGATGCTGAACACCGAGCCACGCCCCGGCCACGAACGCACCTCGACCCGATAACCAAGGATCTTGGCGATCCGCTCGACGATGGCCAGCCCCAGGCCCACGCCCTTGCGATCGGCGGCACGGCCCACGTCCAGCTGGTTGAATTCAAGGAAGATCGCCTGCAGCCGATCCTGGGCGATACCCCGCCCGGTGTCCCACACCTCCAGGCGCAAATGCCTGCCACGGCGCCTGGCCCCCAGCAGGATCCGGCCTTCATCGGTATAGCGGCAAGCATTGCTGAGAAAATTGCGCAGGATGCGCGTCATCAACCGCAGGTCGGTGCTGATGGCATAGTCGCCAATGCGGGCACGCAGTTTCAGGCCTGCCGCGTCAGCCACCGTGCGAAACTCCGACACCAGCGGCCCGAACAGTTCGTCGAGACGATACGACGCCACGTCCGGCTTGACCGCTGCCTGGTCAAGCCGGGAGATGTCCAACAGGTCGGTCAGCAGGTCCTCAGCGCCCTCCAGGGCTTGATGGGTGCGTTCCACCAGCACTTTTTCCGCTTCCGGCAACGGCCGTTCGCGCAAGGTCGAAATCAGCAGCCGGGCAGCATTCAGCGGCTGCAGCAGGTCATGGCTGGCAGCGGCGAGGTATTTGTCCTTGCTGCGGTTGGCGGTTTCCGCAGCGTCGCGGGCATCGCGCAGGGCGCGGGCGATCTGTTTGCGCTCGGCGATCTGCTGTTGCAGGTTACGGTTGGCCTCCAACAGTTCGTCGGTGCGCGCAGCCACTCGTTGCTCAAGCTCGTCGTTGAGTTGCTGCAAGCGCTGCTGGGCCAACTTGCGTTCGGTGATGTCGGCGACAAACCCTTCCACCAGGCCCTCATGGCCAGGCTTGAGCAGCAGGTTCATCAGCACATCGATATGGCTGCCATCCTTGCGGCGCAAGCGGGTTTCATAACCGTGCAGGCTGCGTTCACGGGCCAGGGTCGCGGTGATGGCGTGCAGCTCGTCGGCCTCGACGAACAGGTCGCTGGCAAAATCGGTCAGGCACTGCAGCAACGCTTGCGGGTTGTCGTAACCGAGCATGCGCGCCAACGCCGGGTTGGCCGCGCGCATGCCGTCCTGCAGGCTGGCCTGGAAAATCCCGTGCACGGCATTCTCGAACAACCACTTGTAGCGGTTGCGTTCGGCCTCCAGCTCGTCCAGGCGGGCCGCCAGCTCCGGGTAATGGCTCTTGCGTGCCGAGTGGTCGCCCAGCCCCAGCAGCCCGGCCAGGGCCCGCTGCTGGTCGTCAGAGGGCCTCGCCATAAACCACCTCGACATCACGCTGGCTTGACGCACGCGGGTTGGTCAGGATGCACGGGTCATCCATGGCATGTTGCGACAGGAACGGGATATCGGCCGTGCGCACCCCATGCAGGCCCAAGGTCTCATGGAAGCCGATCGCGCGTTTCAGGGCGATCAGGTGTTCCACCAGGCGCGCGCAGATCTGCCGATGGTTGAGGCCGCGGCAGTCGATGCCCAGCACTTCGGCAATCACCTTGAAACGCTCCGGCGCCGAGCTGTAGTTGAACGCCACCACATGCTCTACCAGCACCGCGTTGCACAAGCCATGCGGCAGGTCGAGGAACCCGCCCAGGCTGTGCGACATGGCGTGGACCGCGCCGAGGATGGCATTGGAAAACGCCAGCCCCGCCTGCATGCTGCCCAGCATGATCTTCTCGCGCAGGGCAATATCGCCAGGGTTGGCGATCATCTGCACCAGGTTGCCGTTGATCAGGCGCATGGCTTCCAGCGCATGGGGGTCGGTCAGTGGGCCGTGGCCGGTGGAAACAAACGCTTCGATGGCATGCACCAACGCGTCGATGCCGGTGCAGGCCGACAGGAACGGGTCCATGCTCAGGGTGGTTTGCGGGTCGATCAGCGACACGTCCGGGACCACCGCCTTGCTGACGATGGAGAACTTCATGCGCTCCTGCTGGTTGGAAATGATCACGAACTGCGACACGTCGGCCGAGGTTCCAGCCGTGGTCGGGATCAGGATCAGCGGCGGGCTGGGCACGCGGATCATGTCCACGCCTTCGAACTCGAGGATGCTGCGCCCGTGGGCGACCACGATGCCGATGGCCTTGCCGCAGTCCATCGGGCTGCCGCCACCGACCGCGACAATCACGTCACAGTGGTTCTGCCGATAGATCTCGGCGCCGAGCATCACTTCCTCGACCCGTGGGTTGGGTGATACGCCGCTGTACAGGCAGTAGTCGATGCCCTGCGCCTGCAGGCTGGCCTCGACGTCGGCGACCCAACCGGCGGCGATCACACCCGGGTCGCTGACCACCAGGACCTTGCGCGCGCCGAAGGTCTTGGCGTAATTGGCCACGTTATGCCGGCAACCGGCACCGAAAATGATTTCAGGCGAAACGAACTTGCGAAGCGGGCTGAAACTCTGGCTCATCGGAAAGCCTGTTCTTATTGTTCTGGAAGGTAACCGCCAGCGTAAAGCATCCCGTGGCGAAAGCAACCAGACCAAAGCCTGGCCACGGCTCATTCGACCCAGCACTTGGCGCGGGCCACCTCCAGGAACGCCAGCACATCCTCGTCGAGCCCGGTCACCCCGGGGAAACGCTGCGCCAGCCGGGCGATGACTGCCGCCACGCTACGCTGGCCGTCCAGCAGTTCGAGCACCCAGCCGGCACTGGCGTTGAGCTCGATGACGCCCCCCGCATGCAGCAACAGCGGGCACGCCAGCTGCGGCTCCCAGCGCAGGCGGAAGCCGCGGGCCAGGGCCAGGGTCTGCTCGGGATCGATCAATTCCATAGGGGCTTGGTACACAAGGTCCGGCCATCGCGACGATGGCCGGCCAGGCATCAACGATTGGCGAAGTACATCGTTACTTCGAAACCAATGCGCAGGTCGGTGTAGGCGGGTTTAGTCCACATGGGGCGGTCCTCTTGTTATGCCGGGCGATTCCGGTAGAGGCATTAATGCATGCGCGGCGCCAGGGCCGAATGCTACTTTGGAACGAGCTTGCGAGGTGCGTTGGTAGGAGGATCGGTTGCGCGATAGTTGTAGGAGCGGCCTTGTGTCGCGAAAGGGGCTGCAAAGCAGCCCCAGGAATACAGCATGAACGCGCAAATCGCCGGGGCTGCTGCGCAGCCCTTTCGCGACACAAGGCCGCTCCTGCAGTCGACCGCGTCAACCGACCCGATGTTAGAAGAAGCCCAGCGGATTGATGTCGTAGCTCACCAGCAGGTTCTTGGTCTGCTGGTAGTGGTCGAGCATCATCTTGTGGGTTTCACGGCCCACACCAGACTTCTTGTAGCCACCGAACGCGGCATGCGCCGGGTACAAGTGGTAGCAGTTGGTCCATACCCGCCCCGCCTTGATCCCACGGCCCATGCGGTAGGCACGGTTGATGTCGCGGGTCCACAGGCCTGCACCCAGGCCGAATTCGCTGTCGTTGGCGATCGCCAGGGCCTCGGCCTCATCCTTGAAGGTGGTCACGCCCACCACCGGGCCGAAGATCTCCTCCTGGAACACGCGCATCTTGTTGTGGCCCTTGAGCAGGGTCGGCTGGATGTAGTAACCGCTGGCCAGGTCGCCGGTGAGCCGCTCGGCAGCACCACCGGTGAGCAGCTGGGCACCCTCCTCGCGGGCAATCTCCAGGTAGGAAAGGATCTTGTCGTACTGCTGCTCCGAAGCCTGGGCACCGACCATGGTGGTGGTGTCCAGCGGGTTGCCGCGGGTGATCTTGGCGATCTTCTTCATCACTTCGGCCATGAACGGCTCGTAGATCGATTCCTGGATCAACGCCCGCGACGGGCAGGTACACACTTCGCCCTGGTTGAAGAACGCCAGCACCAGGCCTTCGGCCGCCTTCTCGATGAACGCCGGCTCGGCCTGCATGATGTCTGCGAAGAAAATGTTCGGCGACTTGCCGCCCAGCTCGACGGTAGAGGGAATGATGTTCTCGGCGGCACATTTCATGATGTGCGAGCCCACCGGGGTGGAACCGGTGAAGGCGATCTTGGCGATGCGCTTGCTGGTGGCCAGGGCCTCGCCGGCTTCCCGGCCGAAGCCCTGGACGATGTTCAGCACGCCGGCAGGCAGCAGGTCGGCGATCAGCTCGGCGAACACGGTGATCGACAGCGGCGTCTGCTCCGCCGGCTTGAGCACTACGCAGTTGCCGGCGGCCAGGGCCGGGGCGAGTTTCCAGGCAGCCATCAGCAGCGGGAAGTTCCACGGGATGATCTGCCCGACCACGCCCAGCGGCTCATGCATGTGGTAGGCCACGGTGCCTTCGTTGATTTCCGCAGCACCGCCCTCCTGGGCGCGGATGCAACCGGCGAAATAGCGGAAGTGGTCGGCCGCCAGCGGCACGTCGGCATTGAGGGTTTCGCGTACCGCCTTGCCGTTGTCCCAGGTTTCGGTAACGGCCAGCACTTCCAGATGCTGTTCGATACGGTCGGCAATCTTCAGCAGCACCAGGGCCCGCTCCTGCACCGAGGTCTTGCCCCAGGCGTCGGCAGCGGCATGGGCGGCGTCCAGCGCGCGCTCGATGTCCTCGGCGCCAGAGCGCGGGAACTCGGCAATCGGCTGGCCATTGACCGGCGAGCTGTTGGTGAAGTACTGGCCACCCAGAGGCGGCACGAACTCACCATTGATGAAGTTGCCGTAGCGTGGCTTGAAGGACACGATGGCGCCAGGGGTTCCGGGTTGTGCGTAGATCATGCTGAGCCTCTGTGGTCGATGCCTGTCCGGCGACAGGCGATGAACCGATGGTAAAAAGCCCCGCCTGCCGGGCGAATGCATCGTTGGCAGCGGGGCTCTCGTCATTTGGTAGTAGGGCCGCTTGCCGCCGGTTGGCTGGCGGCAAGCGGCAAGTCATGGCGTCAGCGCTTGGCGCTGGCGGTTTGCAGCTGCTTGGGCAACTTGAAGGTCCAGAGCATGCCGCCCTGGTTGAAGTCCTTGACCCGCTTGGCCACTTCGCCGCCCCACAGCGGCACCGCGCCGCCCCAGCCGGAAACCACCGAAACGTACTGCTCGCCGTCCATCTCCCAGGTGATCGGCGAACCGAGCACGCCGGAACCGGTCTGGAACTCCCAGACCTTGTCACCGGTCTTGGCGTTGAACGCCTGCAGGAAGCCTTCCGGCGTGCCGGTGAACACCAGGTTGCCCTTGGTGGTCAGTACCCCGCCCCACAGCGGTGCGTAGTTCTTGTGGCGCCATACTTCCTTGCCGCTGACCGGGTCGATGGCACGCAGCACGCCGATGTAGTCTTCGTTGAGCGGCTTGATGGTGAAGCCGGCACCGAGGAACGCCGCGCCCTTCTTGTAGGCGATGCCTTCGTTCCAGATATCCATGCCCCACTCGTTGGACGGCACATAGAACAGCCCGGTGTCCTTGTTGTAGGCCATCGGCATCCAGTTCTTGGCGCCGAGGAAGGCCGGGGCGACGAACACCGAGCTACCCTTGGCTTCGCTGCCCGGTGCCCCTGGACGGCTGGCCTCGTTGTAGATCGGCCGGCCATCCTTGTCCAGGCCGCTGGCCCAGGTGATCTTGTCGACGAACGGGAAGCCGCGGATGAACTTGCCGTTGGTGCGGTCCAGGACGTAGAAGAAGCCGTTGCGGTCGGCAGTGGCGGCCGCCTTGATCTCCTTGCCGCCGGCCTTGTAGTTGAACGAGATCAGCTCGTTGACGCCGTCGAAGTCCCAGCCGTCATGCGGCGTGCTCTGGAAGTGCCACTTGATGGTGCCATCGTCCGGGTTCAGGGCCAGGCGCGACGAGGAGTACAGGTTGTCGCCCGGGCGCAGGTGCGAGTTCCACGGCGCCGGGTTGCCGGTACCGAACAGGATCAGGTTGGTTTCCGGGTCGTAGTAGCCGCCCAGCCAAGGTGCTGCACCGCCGGTCTTCCACAGGTCGCCAGGCCAGGTCTTGCCTGCCTCACCGCCGGAAATGCCGTTCTCGATCGCCTTGCCGTCCTTGTAGACGTAGCCCATGTGCCCTTCCACGGTCGGGCGCATCCACAGCAGTTCGCCGTTTTCCGGGTTGTAGGCCTGGATCTTGCCCACCACGCCGAACTCGCCACCGGCAACCCCGGTGATCAGCTTGCCGTTGACGATCATGGGCGCCGCGCTGATCGAGTAGCCTTCCTTGTGGTCGGCCACTTTCTTGCTCCACACCACCTTGCCGGTGTCCTTGTTCAGGGCTACCAGCTTGGCATCCAGGGTGCCGAAGAACACCAGGTCACCGTACAGCGCCACGCCCCGGTTGATCACGTCGCAGCACGGGCGGATGTCATCGGGCAGGCGCGCATCGTATTGCCACAGTTTCTTGCCGGTGCGGGCGTCCACGGCGAACACCCGCGAGTAGGAACCGGTCAGGTACATCACCCCGTCCTTGACCAGCGGCTGGGCCTGCTGGCCACGCTGTTTCTCACCGCCGAAGGAGAACGCCCAGACCGGCCGCAGGTCCTTGACGTTGTTGCTGTTGAGCAGGTCCAGCGGGCTGTAGCGCTGGCCCTGCACACCCAGGCCGTTGGTGACGATCTGCTGCGGGTTCTTCGGGTCCTGGAGGATTTCTTCATTGCTGACAGCAGCGTGGGCCGCGCTGGCAAGCAGCATGGCGCTGAGCACCAGGCTCACGGCGAACACGGGACGACGTGGGGATCGGGTCATGACGGCTACCTTTGGTTTTTTTGTTGTGCCCGGGAAATTTTCCCGGTGTGCCGAGAATTCTTGGTCGCTGCCTGCTTGCCAACAATTGCCCGCAGTGCGGAGTTTTCTAGTTCCTTGGTATGGGCCTGGCCGCCACGGCCTGCGCCTTTGTAGGAGCGGCCTTGCGTCGCGATGGGCGGCGCAGCGGCCCCGGCGATTCTGCCAGAAGCACACATCCTGGGGCCGCTGCGCAGCCCATCGCGACGCAAGGCCGCTCCTACAAGGGCGCGTCAGTCCCTGGCGTCGATGCGCCGCAACTGTTGGCGCTCGTAGCGCGGATACAGGTGGCTGACACTGCGGATCAACTCGTAACGGGTCAGGCTGATACCGGCAAAGCGCTGCGGGATCGGGCTGCGGATCATCTCGGCCATGTCATCGCCACGCGCCGCGCCGGCACGCATCAGGCCATCCAGCCAGCCCAGGTAGTCACGCATCTGGGCAAACGGCCGGGCATCGCTGGCCACCGGGCCATGGCCAGGTACCAACTGTTTCCAGGGCAGCGCCTGCAGGGTATCCAGGTCTTTCAGCCAGACCTCCAGGCCCGGGCTGTTGGGCGTGGTCAGCGCCCGTTGGTAGAACACCAGGTCGCCGGCAAACAGCACGCCGGTCGTTTCATCCAGAATCGCCAGGTCGGCACCGGTATGCCCGCCTAGCGCCAGCAGCCGCAGGCGGTGCCCGCCCACTTCATGCATACCTGCCTCCAGCACCCGGGTTGGCAGCACCACCTCGGTGCCGCGCATCCAGTCGCCGACCAGGCGATACATGTTTTCGGCCATCGCCTCGCCCTGCTGGCGCAGCAGCTCGGCGGTGCCGGCCAGCGCGCCGATCGGCACATCGGCAAAGGCCTGGTTGCCCAGCACATGGTCGGGGTGATGGTGGGTCAACAACACTTCGACCACCGGTTTGTCGGTGGTGGCGGCAATCGCCTGGCGCAGCGCTTCGCCGTAGCGCTTGGACGGCCCGCTGTCGATCACCACCACCCCGCTGTCAGTGACAATGAATGCGCTGTTGACGATGTTGCCGCCGTTGTCCTTGGCGAAATTGGCGGTGCTGCCCTCCAGCAGCCAGGTGCCCTCGGCGATCTGCCGAGGTTCGAGGCGGTAGGCCAGGTCAGCCTGGGCTGGCAGGCCCAGACACAGCAGCAGAAGCAGGATCCAACGCATGACGGGCGCCTCGGGTCGGTAAGTGAAGCCAGGCGACGCGCTCAAGGCAGCGCGGCCTCGAACTGGTTGCCGCTGTTGTCCTGCAACAGCAGCCGGGTCGGCCCGGGACCGAGGATATCGAAGCCCAGGTTGGGGTTTTCGCTGACTGCCGGATACAGCACGAGGCTGGCCAGGCGCTGGCCGTCCGCGCTTTGCAGCTCGGCATGGTTGAGGAAGAATTCCGGAATGCCGCTGACCAGGCCATTGTCCATCGGGTGGGCCACCTGCAGGCGCAAGCGGCTGCTGTCGCCGCGCGGGTAGCGCCCGCCCAGCACTTCGCCCAGGTGCTCCTCCCAACCGGGCTGGGTGCGGACCACACTGGGCGCGGTACAACCGCCGCCAGCGGCATCGATCAGGGTCGAGCCGACGTGCCACAGGCCGTCGCGCGTCAGCACCGCGGCGCGCAGCGGCGTGGCCTGTTCGATACGGATGCGGATCGACAACCAGGGCAGTACGCGCTCGCCGGGCTCGAAGTCGACAATCCGCGGCAGCGGGTTGAGCTCGGCCCAGGCCAGGATCCGTACCACCTCGCCGCTGAATGCCCGCGCGTCGATCTCCAGCGGCACCTGGCGTGCGTCCTCGGCAAAGGGTGGTGCCAGCAGCTTGACCCGGTCATCGAAGACGAACGCTGCCTGGCCCAGCAACTGCTTGTGGTAGAAGTCCCACATCACCGACGGCACCGGGTCCGATGCGGCATGCGGTTCGCCGGCCTGGGCTGCCCAAGGCAGCCAGCAGGCCAGCAACAAGGTCGCTCGCCAGTTCATAACCAACTCCTGTTGATCAACACAACACCTACTGGCTGCGACAAGGCCCCTGTGGGAGCCTAGCCAATGCGAACCCGCAAGTTACTGATACATCTCCGGCACCTCGTAGCGCAGGCCGTAACTGGCATAGATCGCTTGCATCCGCCCATCACGGATCAGCGCCTCGAGCGCCTCCTCCACCGCATAGGCCAGCTGGCGGTTGCTCTCGTGCACTGCCATGCCGATGTCCCAGGCCTGCTTGCCAAGGTTCGGGTAGGCGTTTTCCGCCAGGGCCAGTTGCGGGTCGACGGCCTGGTGCAATTGCCAGTCGACCTCGCCGCGCATGGCCATCACCGCGTCCACCTGGCCAGCCTGCATGGCGCCGAAGGCCTGCTGCACGTTGGGGTAATGGTGCGTCCTGGCACTGAGCATGCCGTTGAACACCGAGGTCAGGTAGAACGACGGCACGCTGTCCACCTCGACCCCGATGGGGTGCTGCTGGAACACCGCGACACTGGCCACCGAGGCCAGGCGGCGGCGATCGTAGGCCACCTGCCAGCGCTCCTGCTGATAGGGGCCGAACATCACCACCTGGGCGTTTTCCAGTTCGCCGATGTCGTTGCGTCGCTGCGCGTAGGCGTTGTCGTAAGGCACCCGCATCATCAGGTCGGCCAGCTGCTGGTTGCGCAGCGGGCTGCCGCGCCAGATGTAATCGCGCAGGTCGTCGTCAAGCTTTTCCCCGGGCGGCGCCCAGATCAGCTGCAGGCGTACCCCCAGCGCGCTGGCCAGGGCCTGCGCCAGCTCCACGTCGACCCCGCGCGGCTGGCCGTGGTCCGTGAAGCTGTAGGGAGCAAAATCCTGGTACACCGCCACCTTCAGTTCGCCGGCGGCGATGATCGCGTCGTAGTTGCGTACCTGCGCCTGGGCTGCCGCGCAGCACAGCAGCAGGCCAGTCAACAGCACCGCCAACAGGCGCATGGCCGTCACTCCTCGACGTGCACGCTGTCCAGGTAGGTGCGTACCGCCCACAGGGCTTCCTGGCTCAGGTAGTCGGCCATCTTCGGCATGTATACCCGGCCGTCGCGAACCGCGCCGTGGCGTACCCGCTCGACGAACCACTCGTCACCCGCCTCACCGGCATCGAGCATGCGCAGGTCCGGGGCGATACCGCCAGACTTGGCTTCCAGGCCATGGCAGGCGGCGCAGTTCTGGTTGTAGGCCGAGGCGCCAATTTCCACCGCCTTGTCGTGCTCGGGGGACTCGCGATACGGGTTGACCGCTGCCCAGCCGTCGCCGTCGACGGCCACACCGGCATCCTTGATCGGGGTCAGGCCCTTGGTTTCCACAGCCTGGGGCACCACATTGCCATGGGCCCAGACGGTACCGGTCAGTACAGCGCCGGCCAGCAGGCCTGCAGCAAGCAAGACGTTTCGTTGTGTTGTCATTGTTATGCCCTCACCTTTGCACGCATGGCCTCAACCACAGAGGCCGTGCCGCCATCTTAGGAACAGCCCGTACAGCGCCGTATCCTGCTTTGGTGGCCGGGCCTTAATCCCTTGGTAGTAGGGCCTGTGGCGAAGGGCCAAAAGAGGGGCCTTACGGGAACTTTTCCCGGCCAGCGCGGGAAGTTTTCCGTATCCCGCGACAACCGCCCCAGCTCACCCTGTGCAGGCCAAAACTCCACAGGGAACTGCAACCATGACAACAACAACGCTACCTGCCCTTTCCCCGTTGTGCCTGAGCCTGCGGGCCGTGCTGCTGGCCGGCAGCCTGGCCCTGGGCACGGTGGCCACGGCGGCGCCTGCCAGCAACAACGTCACCTGGGAAGACATCGCCAACGATCACCTGACCACCCAGGACGTGCTGCAATACGGCATGGGCACCAACGCCCAGCGCTGGAGCCCGCTGGCCCAGGTCAATGACCAGAACGTGTTCAAGCTGACCCCGGCGTGGTCGTTCTCCTTCGGCGACGAGAAGCAACGCGGCCAGGAGTCCCAGGCCATCGTCAGCGACGGCGTGGTCTACGTCACCGGGTCCTATTCGCGGGTATTCGCCCTCGATGCCCGCACCGGCAAGCGCCTGTGGACCTACAACCACCGCCTGCCGGAGAACATCCGCCCGTGCTGCGACGTGGTCAACCGCGGCGCGGCGATCTACGGCGACAAGATCTACTTCGGCACCCTCGATGCACGCGTGATCGCCCTCGACAAGCGCACCGGCAAAGTGGTTTGGAACAAGAAGTTCGGCGACCACAGCGCCGGCTACACCATGACCGGCGCCCCGGTGCTGATCAAGGACAAGACCAGCGGCAAGGTGTTGCTGATCCACGGCAGCTCGGGTGACGAGTTCGGCGTGGTTGGCCAGCTATTCGCGCGCGACCCGGATACCGGCGAGGAAGTGTGGATGCGGCCATTCGTCGAAGGCCATATGGGCCGCCTGAACGGCAAGGACAGCACCCCCACCGGCAACGTCAAGGCACCGTCCTGGCCGGATGACCCGACTAGCGAAACCGGCAAGGTCGAAGCCTGGAGCCACGGCGGCGGCGCCCCTTGGCAAAGCGCCAGTTTCGACCCCGAGAGCAACACCATCATCGTCGGTGCCGGCAACCCGGGCCCATGGAATACCTGGGCACGCACCGCGAAGGACGGCAACCCGCATGACTACGACAGCCTGTATACCTCCGGCCAGGTCGGCGTCGACCCGAGCACCGGTGAGGTGAAATGGTTCTACCAGCACACCCCCAACGATGCCTGGGACTTTTCCGGCAACAACGAGCTGGTGCTGTTCGACTACAAGAACAAGGACGGCAAGCTGGTCAAGGCCACCGGCCATGCCGACCGCAACGGCTTCTTCTATGTGGTCGACCGCAGCAACGGCAAGCTGCAGAACGCCTTCCCCTTCGTCGACAACATCACCTGGGCCAGCCATATCGACCTGAACACCGGGCGCCCGGTGGAAAACCCCGGCCAGCGCCCGCCCAAGCCGCTGCCGGGCGAAAGCAAAGGCAAGCCGGTGGAAGTCTCGCCGCCGTTCCTCGGTGGCAAGAACTGGAACCCCATGGCCTACAGCCAGGATACCGGCCTGTTCTATATCCCCGGCAACCAATGGAAAGAGGAATACTGGACCGAGGAAGTGAACTACAAGAAAGGCTCTGCCTACCTGGGCATGGGCTTCCGCATCAAGCGCATGTATGACGACCACGTCGGCACGTTGCGCGCGATGGACCCGAGCACCGGCAAGCTGGTGTGGGAGCACAAGGAACCGCTGCCACTGTGGGCCGGCGTGCTGGCGACCAAGGGCAACCTGGTGTTCACCGGTACCGGTGACGGCTTCTTCAAGGCGTTCGACGCCAAGACCGGCAAGGAGCTGTGGAAGTTCCAGACCGGCAGCGGCATCGTCTCGCCGCCAATCACCTGGGAACAGGACGGCGAGCAGTACATCGGCGTGACCGTGGGCTACGGCGGCGCGGTACCGCTGTGGGGTGGCGACATGGCCGAGCTGACCAAGCCGGTGGCCCAGGGCGGCTCGTTCTGGGTGTTCAAGATCCCCAGCTGGGACAACAAGACTGCACAACGCTGACCCACGGCGGGGAGCGGGCCTGCGCCCCTCCCCGTACTGTCACCTTCCTGCCGGGACCTTTGCCATGAACTACCTGCCATTGGCGTTGCTGTTGGTACTTTCCCCTACCCTGGCCATGAACGCCGACGACGCTGAAAGCGATACCCCCTTGACCATCAACGGCTGCCGGATCGCCGAAGCCAGCCAGTGCCCGGGGGCTGACCTGCGTGGCGCCAACCTGGCCAACCAGGACTTGCGCAAGATGAACCTGGCCGGCGCCGACCTGCGCGGTGCCGACCTGCGTCACGCCCGGCTGGACCTGGCCAACCTGGAACAGGCCCGCCTGCAGGGCGCCAACCTGACCCGCGCCAGCCTGCAGCAAAGCAACCTGCGCCTGGCCGACCTGAGCGACAGCAAGCTGGTGGCGATCCAGGGCTGGGGCTTGTTCGCCCAAGGGGCGCAGTTCGCCAAGGCCGACCTTGGCGCGGCCTACCTGGAATTCGCCAGGTTGTCCGGGGCGAAGATGCACCAGGCCAACCTGCGGGCCGCGGACCTGGAGATGGCCTGGTTGAGCAAGGCTGATTTGCAAGGGGCGAACCTGGGCGATGCCAACCTGCAGGAGGCCAAGTTCGGCCAGAGCAACCTGGAGGGCGCCGACTTGCGTGGGGCGCGGCAGCATTACGGGAATTTCCAGGATGCCAACATGCAGGGGTGCAAGGGTTGCCCAGAGACCTGGGACAAATGAGCGATGGGTCCGGCGTGACAGGTTCAGCGCCTGCGAGACCGAGCGCCGCCCGCGCGGCGCATCGCGGATAAATCCGCTCCTACATTTGTTTCGGGCCAGTAACGCCTGTGACAGGCGCGCGCGGCCGCCTGGTTCATACGACGCGATATCACCGCATGCACCAACCCCCCTGTAGGAGCGGATTTATCCGCGCCGCGCCGCGCGGGCGGCGCTCGGCCTCACAGGCGCTGCATCTACCAGGCCGAACCTCACCCCGCCACCCGCACCACCCCCAAGTCGATCCCCAAATGCACCAGTTCAGCATGCGAGCTGACCTGCAGCTTGCTCTTGAGCAAGGTCAGGTGGTTGGACACGGTCTTGGCACTGATGCACAGCTGCTCGGCGATCACCCGCACCGGTGTACCCTTGGCCAGCATCACGAAGATCTCCAGCTCACGCTGGGTCATGCACTGCAAGCGTGGGTCACAGGCCCCCTGGGGCGAGGTGCAGGCCAGCTGGGTGGCCAAGGGTTGCTCGATATAGGCCTGCCCGGCCAACACCCGCTGCACCGCCTCGATCAGCACCTCGGGCGCCGAGTTCTTGGTCAGGTAACCCGAGGCCCCGGCGTCCAGCGCCTGGCGCACCAGCGGCAGTTCATCGTGCATGCTGAAGAACAGCACGCGCAGTTGCGGCAAGCGCTGGCGCAGGCGTCGGGTGGTTTCCAGGCCGCTGATACCGGGCAGGCCGAAGTCCATGATCACCAGGTTGGGCACCTGCTCCTGCACCCGCGCCAGCGCCTCCTCGCCGCTGGCCGCTTCGCGCACCTGCACCGTCGGCAGCACCGCCCGCAGCAGGCTGGCATAGCCCTGGCGGACCACGGCGTGGTCATCGACCAATACGATATTCATGGCACCTCCATGGCAATGTCCAGGGCCAGCGCCCAGCCGGCACCGGGGCGGCTGAGGATGCGCAATTCGCCACCGAGGCTGCGGGCGCGCTCGGCCATCGAGTGCAGGCCGACCCCCGGGCGCAGCGGCTGTGGCGCCCCGCAACCGTTATCGCGAACCAGCAGGCGCAAGCCCTTGGCGCTGCGTTGCAGGCGCACCCGCACCTGGCTGGCCGCGGCGTGTCGGGCGACGTTGGTCAACGCCTCCTGCAACAGGCGATACAGGTGCGTGCGGCTCGCCCCAGGCAACGCTGGCAGGCGCGCGCCGACCCGCAGGCGGCAATCGATGCCCTGGCTGGCCTGCCATTGGCTCACCAGCAGGGCAAACGCCTCAGCCAGCGGCATGTGCTGCAGCGCCAGCGGATACAAGTCATGCACCAACGCGCGAAAGCCCTGCTGCAGGCGCTGGCAATCGAGCTCCAGGGTGCGGGTGGTCTGCGCCACCGCTGCCGGCTGGTCGGCCACCATGCGCAGCAGGCACAGCTGGGCACGGATACCTGCCAGGTATTGCCCGAGGTCGTCGTGCAGGGTTTGCGCCAGCTGGGTGCGTTCGCGCTCCTGCACGGCCAATAGCGCCTGGGTCAGCTGGGCATTGTCGGTGCGGGCCTGTTCCAGCGATGCAGCCATGTGGTTGAAATGCCTGGCCAGCTGGCGTGCCTCCGGCAGGCCGGCTTCGCGCAGGCGCGCGCTCAACTGCCCACCGGAGACCTGGCGCAGGGCCTGCAGCAGCTCGTCCAGCAAACCCATGCCGCGGCGCACGGCCCAGCGGATGGTCAGCAAGCTCAGCAACAGCGCCAGGCCGCACAGGCCCACCAACTGTTGCAGCGAGTCGCGGACTTCGTCGATTTCATCCCGCGCATCCACGGCAATCGCTACCCGGCGACCATCACTCAGCTGCAGCAACCGGGTAGCGTGGTGGCGCTCGCCAAGCAGGTGGCGGCCAAGCCAGGCATCCACGCCGCGCTCCTGCGACAGCGGCAGCGCTTCATCCGCCGCCAGCCAGTGCACCCGCACATGGCGCAGGCTCTGGGTCAAACGTGGCTGCAGATGGGCCGGGTCGCGCTCGGCGGTATCGCCGAGGTACGCCACCACCGCTTCGGCCGATTGCAACTCGCGCTCGACATCGGCCACCGCCTGGTGCAACAGCACCCCGGCACAGGCCAGCATTACCAGCAGGAAAAACACCGTGACGCAAAGGTTGATCCGCCACAGGGCCGACAGGTCAAGCAGGCGCATGCGCGGTTTTCCTCAGTGTGGCGAGATTGCGGCCCATCGTAAGACCGGGGCCAGCGTGGCGAATTACTACCTTGGTACCGGCCGGGCGCTACTTTCTGCATATTTCCCCGTCGTGGTGGGCTTCCTATGCTGGCGCCATCTGCCGTGGAGTCGCTTTATGCGCCAGCCTGCCCACCTTGCCCTGACCTGCCTGCTGGCCCTCGCCGCCACCCTGTCTACAGCCCTGGCGCCCGCTGCCCGGGGCCAGGCTGCCGAGCCCTTGCAGGTACGCATCGGCTACCTGGGCTATCGCCCCGACCCTGGCCCGCTGCTGTCCAATGTCATCCCCGAGCCCGGCGATGGCGGGCTGCAAGGCGCCAGGCTGGCGATTGTCGACAGCAACAGCAGCGGCCGCTTCCTGCAGCAGCAATTCCACTTGAGCGAGGCCAGCGTCGACAGCCCCGAAGCCCTGCTGCAGGCCGCCAAGGCCCAGCATGAACAAGGCCTGCGGCTGTTCGTGGTCAATGCCCCGGCTGCCAGCCTGCGGGCCTTGTCTGCCGCATTGCCTGACAGCCTGCTGTTCAACGCCGGCAGCCCGGACGACAGCCTGCGCAGCAGCCAGTGCCTGGGCAATGTGCTGCACAGCCTGCCCGGCCGCGCCATGCTGGCCGATGCCCTGGCGCAATTCCTGGTGCTGCGCAAATGGCAGCGGGCCTTGCTGATCGTCGGCCAGACCGATGACGACCGCGCCTATGCCGCCGCCCTGCGGCGTGCCGCGAAGCGCTTCGGCCTGCAGCTGGTGGCGGAAAAACCCTGGACCTTCGACAACGACCAGCGCCGCAGCGCCCAGGCCGACATGCCGCTGTTCACGCAAACGGCCGAGTACGATGTGGTGCTGGTGGCCGACGAACGCGGCGATTTCGGCGAATACCTGCCCTACCAGACCTGGTACCCACGCCCGGTTGCCGGGACCCAGGGCCTGACCCCCACCGGTTGGCACAAGACCGTGGAAACCTTCGGCGCGGCGCAGTTGCAAAAGCGCTTCGAGGCCCAGGCCGGGCGCTGGATGAACGACCGCGACTTCGCCGCCTGGATGGCCGTGCGCAGTGTCGCCAGCGCCGTCAGCAAACTGCGCCAGGCCGAGCCGCACACCGTGCAGCAGCTGCTGCTCAGCGAGCAGTTGCCGCTGGACGGTTTCAAGGGCCGCAAGCTCAGCTATCGCCCATGGAACGGCGAGCTGCGCCAGCCGATCCCGCTGGTGCAGCCACGGGCGCTGGTCAGCACTTCGCCGCAGGAAGGTTTCCTGCACCCATTCAACGAAATGGACAGCCTGGGCTACGACAAGCCCGAGGTCAGCTGTAGCTACCCCTGAGCCGATAACCACAACAAAAAAGGATGTCGCCATGCCTCGCCGCCTGTTCCACCGGGCCCTGCTTTACCCCAGCCTGCTGTCGGGTGCCCTGGCGCTTGCCAGCGGCCAGGCCATGGCCGCCACCGCCTGGGTGTCCAACGAGAAGGACAACAGCCTCAGCCTGATCGACCTGCAAACCCTGGAAGTCACCGAGACCCTGCCGGTAGGCCAGCGCCCGCGCGGCCTGCTGCTGTCCCACGACCACAAGCTGCTGTACATCTGCGCCAGCGATTCGGACCGGGTGCAGGTGATGGACGTGGCCACCCGCAAGATCATCAAGGAGCTGCCCTCCGGCAAGGACCCCGAGCAGTTCGCCCTGCACCCCAACGACCGCTGGCTGTACGTGTCCAACGAGGACGATGCGCTGGTAACCGTGATCGACACCCAGACCGACAAGGTGCTCGGGCAGATCGATGTCGGTATCGAGCCTGAAGGCATGGCCGTGAGCCCGGATGGCAAGTGGGCGGTCAACACCAGCGAAACCACCAACATGCTGCACTGGATCGACACCAGCACCCAGACCCTGGCCGAAAGCACCCCGGTCGACCAGCGGCCACGCTTTGTCGAGTTCAGCCAGGACGGCACGCGGCTGTGGGCCTCGGCAGAAATCGGCGGCACCGTGACCATTCTCGACGTGGCCACGCGCCAGGTGCTGAAGACCCTGAATTTCCAGATCAAGGGCGTGCACCCGGACAAGGTCCAGCCGGTGGGGATCAAGCTCAGCGCCGATGGCAAGTACGCCTTCGTCGCCCTGGGCCCCGCCAACCATGTGGCGGTGGTCGATGCCAAGACCTTCGAGGTGCTCGACTACCTGCTGGTGGGGCGACGGGTATGGCAACTGGCGTTCACCCCGGACCAGAGCCAGTTATTGGCCACCAACGGCGTCAGCGGTGACGTGTCGGTGATCGATGCGAAAAACCTCAAGGTGCTCAAGTCGGTGAAGGTCGGCCGCTACCCCTGGGGCGTGGTGGTGACGCCATGAATACGCTGGAAGTCAGTGACGTGAGCTTTGCCTACGGCCAGCGCCAGGCACTCAGGCAGGTCGCGTTCAGCCTGGCGCCCGGGCGCTTCGCCGCGCTGCTGGGCCCGAACGGTGCCGGCAAGTCGACCTTGATCGCCCTGCTCACGCGGCTTTACGACCTGCAGCAGGGCGACATCCGCGTGTGCGGCTGTTCCCTGCGCAATGCCGCACGCCCGGCCTTGCGCCAGTTGGGCGTGGTGTTCCAGCAAAGCACCCTGGACCTGGACCTGAGTGTCGAACAGAACCTGCGCTACCACGCCGCGCTGCATGGCCTGTCGCGGCGCCAGGGCAACCTGCGGGTGGAGGCCGAACTGGCCCGCCAGGGCCTCGATGAGCGCCGCCGCGAGCCAGTCCGGGCATTGAACATCGGCCATCGACGCCGAGTCGAGATTGCCCGTGCGCTGCTGCATGAGCCGCGCCTGCTGTTGCTCGACGAAGCCAGCGTCGGCCTCGACCCGGCCAGCCGCCTGGCGCTCAACCAGCACCTGCGGCTGCTGTGCCGCGAACAACGCCTCAGCGTGTTGTGGACCACCCACCTGCTGGACGAAGTGCAACCCAGCGATGACCTGCTGATCCTGCATCAGGGGCGCCTGGTGGCCAGCGGCACGGCCGCCGCGCTGAGCCAGGCGCACGGCGGCGACCTCGACCACGCCTTCGCCCGCCTGACCAGCGCGCCTTCAGGAGTGAAAGCCCAATGAACGCCTACTGGCAATGCTTCAACGGCATTCTGCTGCGCGAATGCCTGCGCTTTGTCTTGCAGCGCACACGCTTTCTCAGCGCCCTGGTGCGCCCGCTGTTGTGGCTGCTGGTGTTCGCCGCCGGGTTTCGCGCGGCCCTGGGCATTGCGATCATCGAACCCTACGACACCTATATCCCCTACGAGGTGTACATCATCCCCGGCCTGGCCTGCATGATCCTGTTGTTCAACGGCATGCAGGGCTCGCTGTCGATGGTCTATGACCGCGAGATGGGCAGCATGCGCGTGCTGCTGACCAGCCCGTTGCCACGGCCGTTCCTGCTTGGCAGCAAGCTGTTGGCCACCTCGTTGATTTCCTTGCTGCAGGTGTACGCCTTCCTGGCCATTGCCTGGCTGTACGGCGTGCAACCACCGGCCGCTGGCCTGCTGCTGGCGTTACCGGCGCTGTTGTTGGTGGCACTGATGCTCAGCGCCCTGGGGCTGTTGCTGTCGAACGCGATCCGCCAGCTGGAGAACTTTGCTGGGGTGATGAATTTCGTGATTTTCCCGCTGTTCTTCCTGTCTTCGGCGCTGTACCCGCTGTGGAAGATGCAGGAGGCCAGCCAGTGGTTGTACTGGCTATGTGCAGTCAACCCGTTCACCCATGCGGTGGAACTGGTGCGCTTTGCGCTGTACGAGCGACTGAACCTGCTGGCACTGGCGGTGTGCCTGGGCTTGACCGCGCTGTTCAGCCTGCTGGCGATCCTCACCTTCAACCCCCAGCACGCGGCCCTGCGCAAGCCTCGCTGATCTACCCCGCATGGGAACGCGCTTTTGTAGGAGCGGCCTTGTGTCGCGATCGGGCTGCAGCGCAGCCCCGGCGGTATCTGCGGCGCAGCTGCAATCGTGGGGCTGCGCTGCAGCCCGATCGCGACACGAGGCCGCTCCTACAGGGGTGCATCCATCCGAAAATCGGCGCAACCCTCAACGCGCCAGGCCATCTACTACTTTAGTACTGCCTTTGCTATCTGATCGTCGCATTCACAATGCACCGCCGCTGGCATGTAATGGGCCTATAACAAAAAGGATAACCCCCATGCCACGTGCCCTGCCCCGGCTGCCGCGCCCCTTGCTGGTGGCCTTTTCGCTGAGTTTGTCGCTGGGCATCGCCCAGGCCGGCACGGAACCGTTGTTTTCCGCCGACGGTTATCGCACCAGCATCTACCGCAGCCCGACCCCGCAGCAGGTCGACGGCGCCCAGGTGATCGACACCGCCACGCTGCAAGGGCTGCTGAAGCAGACCCCTGCCCCGGTCCTGATCGACGTCTATCGGCGCCAATGGCTGCAAGGCCGCTTCATCGAAGACCAACCGCACAGCAACATCCCCGGCAGCCGCTGGCTGGCCAACACCGGCGACGGCGAGCTGAGCGCGGCCTGGCAAGGCTACTTCGCCCGCCACCTGCAAGACGCCACCGCCGGGCGCAGGCAGCAACCGCTGGTGTTCTACTGCCGCTCGGATTGCTGGCTGAGCTGGAACGCGGTAAAACGCGCGAAGGCCTTGGGCTATAACAACCTGTACTGGTATCGCGACGGCCTGGACGCTTGGCAGCAGGCCAATCTGCCACTCGCCCCCGCGCAACCGGAACCCTTCCCCTGAATTCGCTTGGCGAATGCGTGCCCCGCTCCATCCCATAAAAACGAGGTGAAAAGGCCATGTACAAAATTCTGATTGCCGACGATCACCCGCTGTTTCGCGAAGCTATCCACAATGTCATCAGCGACGGGTTCCAGGGCAGCGAAGTCATGGAAACTGCCGACCTGGACAGTGCCCTGGCGCTGACCCGCGAGCACGATGACCTCGACCTGATCCTGCTCGACCTGAACATGCCTGGCATGCACGGCCTCAACGGCCTGATCACCCTGCGCAACGAGGCCCCCACCACACCGGTGGTGATCGTCTCGGCCGAGCAGGAAAAGCAGATCGTGCTGCAGGCCATCACCTACGGTGCGGTGGGGTTCATCACCAAGTCGTCGCCACGCTCGCAGATGATCGACGCCATCGAGCAGATCCTCAACGGCAATGTCTACCTGCCGCCGGATATCATCCGCGCCCAGAAAAGCAGCACCAGCCGGCGCCTGAACGATACCCCGAGCTTCCCGCCGGAAATGCTCCAGGCGCTGACCCGCAAGCAACTGCTGGTGCTCGAACGCATGACCAAGGGCGAGTCGAACAAACAGATCGCCTACACCCTGGACATCGCCGAAACCACGGTCAAGGCCCACGTTTCGGCGATCCTGCGCAAACTCAACGTGCACAACCGGGTGCAGGCCATCCTCAGCGCCGGCGATATCGACTTCGGCGATTACCTGCGCCGCTGAGCGGGGCTATGCGCGCGGCGCTGGCTGGCTGCTGGCAAGCAGGTGGCTCATCGCCGTTTTCAGCTTCATTGGCCGCACCGGCTTGTGCATCAGGGTGTGGCCGAGCTCGCGGATCTGTTGCTTGAGCTCGTTGCTGTAGTTGGCGGTGATCATCAACGCCGGTAGCGGCTGGGTGCGGCGGGCGTTGATCCGCGCCACCGCATCGACACCATTGCAGTCGTTGTCCAGGTGGTAGTCGGCAATCAGCAGGTCGGCTTCGGCGTGGTAGTTGTCCACCTGGCGCGCCAGGTCCTCTTCCGACAAGGCGGTGACCACGCGGCAGCCCCAGCCCTCCAGCAGCGTGCGCATGCCGGCGCAAATCGCGGCATCGTTATCCAGCACCCACACCCGCGCGCCGCGCAGGCGTTCCAGCATCGGTTCGCTGATCGCCAGGCTTGGCTGGGCCTTGGGCGCAGTGCTGCTCAGTGGTACCTCCACGGCAAACACCGAGCCTTTGCCCAGCCAGGAACGCACCCGGATGCGGTGGCCGAGGATCCCGGCGATCTTCTCCACGATCGCCAGGCCCAGGCCCAGGCCGCGGTCCTGTTGCGGGCGCTGCACATCGCCGCGCCGAAACTCCTGGAACATTTCCTCCAGGTGCTCCTCGGCAATGCCGATGCCGCTGTCCCACACCTCGATGCGCAGGCCGCCGCGCAGGCGCCGGCAGCCCAGCACCACACGCCCACGCGGGGTATAGCGAATGGCGTTGCTGAGCAGGTTGCGCAGGATCCGCGCCAGCAGCTGGATATCACTGCGCACCACGGCCGAACAGCCGACGAAATGCAGCTCCAGCCCTTCGCTGCGGGCCACCTGGGCATACTCGGCGGCAAGGTTGTCCATCAGTTCGCCAAGGGCGAAGGGTGCGACGTCGGCCTTGATCACCCCGGCATCGAGCTTGGAAATATCCACCAGGGTGCCTAGCAGGTTCTCCACATCCTCCAGCGAATTGCTGACGTTGCGTACCAGCTGGGTGCTGTCTTGCGGTTCGCGGCTTTCGAGCAGCGCACTGGTGAACAGCCGCGCCGCGTTCAACGGTTGCAGCAGGTCATGGCTGACCGCCGCGAGGAACTTGGTCTTCGACAGGTTGGCCTGTTCGGCCTCGCGCTTGGCCTCGCGCAGGCGCGCTTCGGCGCGGCTGCGCTCCTCGATCTCGCGCAACAGTTGCTCATTGAGGCTGGTCAGCTCTGCCGTGCGTTCGCGTACCCGTTGTTCGAGGTGCTGGTAGGCCTGGTGCAGCGCCTGCGCTGTATTGCGCCGCTCGGTGATGTCACGGATCAGCACGAAGATGCCGGCGACCTCGCCATTGGCCAGGCGGTTCGGGACATAGGAACGCAGCATGTAGCGCTCCTGCCCGCTGCTGTTGGTTTCAGCGAATTCGAAGGTGACGCTCTCGCCGGCCAGCGCACGTGCCACGTAGGCTTCCAGGCGCTGGTAATGCTGTTCGCTGTGGGCCTCGCGCAGGCGCTGGCCGAGCATCACGCCAGGGGGCCAGCAGTACCATTCTTCGTAGACCTTGTTGGTGAATTCGTAGACCAGGTCGGCGTTGAGGTAGGCGATCAACGCCGGGACATTGTCGGTAATCAGGCGGATCTGGTGCTGGTGGGCAGTCTCGGCCCGCTGCCGGGCTTCGCTGAGCAGGCGGTTGACGGCCTTGAGCTCGGCCATTGCCTGGTTCAGGGCATCGGTGCGTTCGCGCACCTGCTCGGCCAGCACCACCGAGTGCTGAAACGCCGCGTAAGGGTCGTTGCCACGCGTCACACCGGACTCGACGCGCTCGATCAGGGCGCCGTTGATACGCTGCAGCTTATGGTTTTCATGTCGCAGCCGGGTGATTTCCAGCTGCAGGTCAGCGATTGACGGGAGGCCGGTTGCGGGCAATGGCGACGCCGGTGAAGGTCTGGTTGATGTGCATGCCATTGAACTGTTCTCCGTAGGTGTTGAAGCCGATCACCCGCTGCTCGCGCAGGAACGCGCCGATCGGCTCCAGGCCGTGTTGGCCTTCCAGTTCCAGCCGCCGCAGAAAGCAATCGCAACCGATGGTCAGCAACAGTGGGCCGAGATGCTGCTGCAAGCCGTCGAACAGCTGCTGCAGGTTGGGCAACAACGGCCCGGGGGTCATGGCGGTGAGCACGATGCCGTTCTCCACCGCACAGTAGAAGCTCAGGCTCTGGTCCGGGTGCACTTGCTGGATCGCCCGCACGTAATACTGGTCATGGATACGCACGGCCAGCGGGTGGGCGGCGAATACCTGGTGGTCGAGGTCGGCCACCGGCACGCCGATGTGCCGGGCGTACTCCTCGGCGGCCGGCTCGGCATTCAGTTCGAAGACCCGGCGCAAGGCACTGTCGGCACCGGTGACCACCAGCTTTTCCTGGCGTGGCAGGATGTGGTGGGTGGTGAACACCTCGAAGTCGAGCCAGGTATTGACCAGCACCACCACCGCCGCGCCGTTATGGAACGCGCCGCCGAAGTACACGTGGGTGCGGGTCAGGTAATTGTCGTCGCCGGCCGAACCGCCAAAATGCGGAATATCCCCGAGGGCGGCGCTGAGCGCCGCCAGCACCATCTCCTCGCGGCTGGACAGGCCGTCGAGCAGGGTCAGGGCAAAGCTGTGGCCCTTGATCGGCGCCAAGGTGTTGCTGCGGCAGGTGCCGACCAGGCGCTCGACCATTTGCTGGGCATCGATCAGGCTGAAGTGCTCCATCTCGTCGATCAGCTCGGTGGCGATGGAGAAATGCCGATGATCGAAGCCCACCGCCGTGATGCAGTTACGGCCGTAGCCCAGCGGGGTGATCTCGCCGGCGCTGGTGCAACCGACCAGGCGGATGCCGCCAAAGCCCTGCTCCAGGGCTTCGCCCAGGACCTGCAGGTCGTATTCGGCGGAGCAGAAGAACAGCACGAAGCCCAGGTGCGGGTGCAGCAGCTGCGCCGCCAGCTCCTCGGCCGCCAGCCGGGCGTCGGTAGCCTGGGACATGGCGCTGACCACACCGTCGTTGTGAGCCTGCTGCATCCTGGTCTCCGGCGCGGGTTGGCTGAGCAAAGAGTGTACGAAGGCGATCATTGGCGACGAATGCTACTTGGGTAGCGGGTGGGCAGTTCCATGGATGTAAAACGCCCCGTCAGTCGGGGCCGCCTTGCCGCCCATCGCCGGCAAGCCGGCTCCCGCACCGACTGCATCGGCCGCAAGTCCTGTGCAGTAGCTGCGAGCTGGCTTGCCGCGATGGGCTGCGCAGCAGCCCCCGGCCACGGTGCGATGCGCACACCGCAGCTGGAGACTGGGCCATTACCAGGTCAACACCGCCCCCACTGCGAAGGTATCGGTGTCTTCGTCCTGCGCACTGGTTTCATGCCCATCGATGGAAAACTGGTTGTATTCGGCAACCAGCTTGAGGTTGTCATTGATGTCGTGGAACAGCGCGATGCCACGGGTTTCATAATCCGCACCACTGTCGACCGCGCCGTTGCCATCGTCCTTGGTCTTGCCATAGGACAGCGCCACGCGGTTCTTGCCGAACTTGTACGAGCCCTGCAGCAGGTAGCCGTCACTGTCGACATTGCGCAGGGTCGGTTCGCCAGCGTTGTTGGTGAAGAACGGGTTGATGCCCTTGGCCTGGAACCCCGAACCGGTCAGCGACAGCCCGCCCATCTTCGCCTGCACGCCATAGCCGACACCTTTGGAGGTGACCGACTGCACCGCCGGGTCGGTGTTGTCGGAGGTCTGGTAGCTGCCGTTGAGCCAGCTGTAGATCTGCGCCCCGCCCAGGTCGAACTGGTAGGTGATCTCGCTTTCGGTGCGCGGGTTTTCCTGGTAGGCCTTGCCGGTCGGGCTGCTGTCGTTGGTGTCCACCGGGTCCATGATGCCGACTGCCACTCGCAGGCCGTCCATCACCGGGGTGCGGTAGGTGATCTGCGAGGTGGGGAACGGGTATGGGTAGCCGCTGCCGATGTTGCCGAACGATACCCCGCCGCCGTCCACCAGGCCCAGGGTATCGCTGACCTGGCCATAACCGGCCAGCAGTTCGTCGAGCAGGATGTTGGAGCGGGCGAACAGGCCGAAATCCTTGCCGATCAGCACCTCGCCCCATTCCGGGTTGGCCACGGTGCCGTAGAACTGGCGCACGTCGATGGCGGTGTCGGTGCCGTTGGTTTCGCTGTCGTTGATGGTCACCCAGAACGAGGCGCGCGCGCCGAGCTTGAGGTCATCCACCTGCTTGCCCATGTTGAAGCCCAGGTAGTTGGGCAGGAAGCCCATCTTCACCCGCGACTGGCGGCGGTCGTACTGCTCACCCTCGCGATCGACATCGCTGTTGACGTAGAAGGCGTTGATATAGCCGTCGGTGGAAAACGTCGTCTGGTCCTTGTCGTACAGCATGATCTCGGCCTCGGCGACACTGCTCAGGCAAAGGCTCGACAGGCTGACGGTGACAGCCGCCAGCAAACGGGGGGACAGATTCTTATTGTTGTACATGGCGCGCTCCGAAACGGGGACGGGATGTCGGAGGCGATTATCAGAAGCGGGCAAAGGGCCAGAAACGCTGCTTTGGAGCGGGCTGGCGGGTGCTTTGGGCCGGCGTGTGGGGTGCGACCATTCGGGCCCGCTACCGGGTTGGGCCGGGAGGCGAGACTTAGGGTTTAGGCATTAATGGCAGGCAGGTACCACTACAAAAAGCCCGCCTTCGACCTGACGCCGTACCTGTAGGCGGCTTCAGCCGCGATCACCGGCACCGCCGGTGCCAACCACCGCGTCGCCTGCTTCGCGGATAAATCCGCTCCTACGCACTGAGGGTGCGCAGTTCACACACGGCTTCGACCTGACGCCGTACCTGTAGGAGCGGCTTCAGCCGCGATCACCGACACGGCCGGTGCCAACCACCGCGTCGCCCACCTCACAATCCGAGCGCAATCGCGTCGTTTCGCGAAGCCAGCGCTTGCGGGCGCAGCCGCACCGGCATCTCATAGCGGTGCGGTTGCTGCCAGGCCAGCTGGGCCTGTACATCGACAGCCGCGTCCTTGACCTTCTGCGCCCACTGTTCATCCTGCGGGCACACCACCAGCACACGGAAACCGTGGTCGACACCTTCCAGCCGCACCCCCTCGGAATCATCCACATGCAGATCGATGTCGAAAGCCGACGGCAGCTTCGAAGGTGCATGGCCCAGCCCGTTCCTGGCCAGGGCATGCTGGTGGCGGTCACTGTTGACCACGCCGTCGACGCGGATGCCGTAGAGCATCAGCCAACGGCGAATGTACGACGGTGTGCGCCCCGACGAGGTGTAGATCCAGATGCTGCAGCCCTGGCGGCGCAGGTCGCGGATCAGCGCGCGCGTGCCACTGCGCAGGGGTTCGCCCAACCAGCGGTGGACAAAGGCCGGCAGCTTGCTGTGTTCGGCGGCGGCGTGGTCAGCCTGGCAGGCGAGCGTGTCGTCGATGTCGAACGAAATGCGCACCTTTGGCCGGTTGAATCGGCGCTCGACGGCCTGCCAGCCACGCTGCAGCAGTGAAGACCCGTGCATCAGTGGCACCTCTCGCAGGCAGGCACAGGCATGCCGCCCAGGAAGAACTGGCCCGGTTCAGGCGCCTTCGCTTCGAGGAAGGCGGCGTATTTCTTCTTGATCTTGGGTAGTTCGTACAAGGCCTTGACACCGTGTTTGGCGGAATTGCGGATGACCGAGGATGGGTTGAAGTAGCCCTCGGCGTTGTCCAGCGACAGCACGAAGGGCGGCAGCCCGGCGCGCATCAGCAGGTAGCTGACGATCAGCGACCCGGTGCGGTTGTTGCCTTCGATGAACAGCTGCGGCTTGCTGAGGATGCGCACGTAGACACCGGCGGCCCGCTTCCAGATCGAGTCACTGCGGTATGCCCAGTACCAGTTGTACAAATCCTTGATGCCGCCTTCGACGTTGTTGAAGAAGCGCGCCTCGGTCGCGGCAAGATGCGCGGCGAACTCCAGGCGGCGGGCCGGATCGCTGCCGCACAGCACGGTGGCATTGATCTCCAGCATCAGGTTCAACTGCTGCAGGTCGAAAAGGTCGATGCCACGTGCGACATAGTCATCAATCAGGGCATAGCCCTCGACCACATTCAGCAGCACCTCGTCGGTGAACGGGTCGCGCGGTTCGGTGAATCGCTCGCTGAGTTCGGCAAAACGGGCCTGCACCTCACGCAGTGCGCGCTCTACCGCTGACAGATCAAGACGACGCTTCGCTGGCATTGGAAACCCCGGGTAACACTTCAACGGAAGACGACGCGACCAGGGCTCAACTGAACTTGCCGCTGATGTAGTCGGCGGTCAGTTGCTCGCGCGGGTTCTGGAAGATCTGCGTGGTCGGGCCCATTTCAACCAGGTAGCCGGTGCGGGTGCCCTGGGAAATGTCCACCGAAAAGAACGCGGTTTCATCAGCCACACGGATCGCCTGCTGCATGTTGTGGGTGACCAGCGCGATGGTGTAGTCCTTCTTTAGTTCCACCATCAGTTCTTCCACCCGGCGGGTGGCGATGGGGTCGAGCGCCGAACACGGCTCGTCCAGCAGCAGCACTTCCGGCTCGGTGGCGATGGCGCGGGCGATGCACAGGCGCTGCTGCTGGCCGCCGGACAGCGACAGGCCGCTGACCTTGAGCTTGTCCTTGACTTCGTCCCACAACGCAGCGCCCTGCAGGGCATGCTTGACGCGGTCGCCGATGTCGCCCTTGTAGCGGTTCAGGCGCAGGCCGAAGGCGACGTTGTCGAAGATGCTCATCGAGAACGGGTTGGGCTGCTGGAACACCATGCCGATGTAACGGCGCACCACGACCGGGTCGACCCCCTTGCCATAGACATCCTGGCCGAGGAAGTGCACGTGGCCTTCGAAGCGGAAGCCCTTGACCAGGTCGTTCATGCGGTTGAGGCTGCGCAGCACGGTACTCTTGCCGCAGCCGGACGGGCCGATGAAGCCGGTGATCTGGTTCTTGCGGATCGGTACGTGGCTGTCGCGCACGGCCATGAAATTGCCGTAGAAGATCTTGTCCAGCTTGCAATCCATGACGATGGGGGCTTCGCTGACCACGGGAGCGGCTTTTTGCGCAGTGGATACGTTCAAGGTCGAATGCTCCCTTTCTCAGTACTTGGGCTTGCCGAAAACTCGGCTCAGAATGTTGATTACCAGCACGATCATCACCAGTACCAGCGAGGCCGCCCAGGCGAGCTCGAGCTGGTTGTCGAATGGCATGCCGGAGAAGTTGTAGATCAGCACGGCCAGCGAGGCTGTCGGGTTCATCACGGCCAGGTCGCCGTCATGCAGGATCCAGTAGTTGCTGAACAACGCGGTGAACAACAGCGGCGCCGTTTCGCCAGCGGCACGCGCCACGGCCAGCATGACGCCGGTGAGAATGGCCGGCAGGCCGGTGGGCAGGACGATTTTCCAGATCACCTGGGCCCGGGTGCAGCCCATGCCATAGGCGGCATCCTTCATGATCTTGGGCACCATCTTCATCGACTCTTCCGCAGTCAGCACGACGATGGGCAGCATCAGTACCGCCAGGGCCACGCCGCCTGCCGGCGCCGAGTAGGTGCCGGTGGTCATCACCACCAGGGCGTAGGCGAACACCCCGGCCAGGATCGATGGCAGGCCGGTGAGCATCCTGGCGGCGAAGCGCGCAGCATTGGCCAGCTTGCTGTCCGGGCCGAGTTCAGCCAGGAACACCGCGGCCAGAATACCGACCGGCACGGCGATGGCCGCAGCAATACCGACCATGACGAAGGTGCCGACCATGGCGTTGCCGAAGCCCCCGCCCATCTCGAAGCCGGTGGGCGGCAGCTCGGTGAACACCTCCAGGTTGAGGCGTGCACCACCGCGGGTGATCAGCATGTACAGCACCGAAACCAGCGGCACACTGGCCACCAGCGCCGCGCACCAGGCCAGCGTGGTCAGCACCAGGCTGCGCAGGGAACGGCCTTCCAGCTTGCGCTGCAGGCTGGGCAGAGCCTTGGTCGGGGAAGTCAGGTCGGTCATCATTTGTTACCCCGCTGCGCGTAGAGCATGATCATCGAGCCGAGTACGTTCACCAGCAGGGTGATGAACATCAGTACCAGCGCGGCGTACATCAGTACCTCGACCTCGTTCGGGCCGGCCTCCGGGAAGTTCAGGGCCAGCAGCGCGGCCAGGGTGTTGGCCGGGGCGAACAAGGACACGGAAATGGTATTGGCATTGCCCACCAGCATCGCCAGGGCCATGGTTTCGCCCAGCGCCCGGCCGAGGCCGAGCACCAGCGAACCGAAGATGCCGGTGGCCGCGGACGGCACCATGACCTTGAGGATCGCCTCCCAGTGGGTGGCGCCCAGGCCGTAGGCCGCCTGCTTGGTTTTCATCGGCACGCTGGTCAGCGCATCCTGCGAAACGGCGGCGATGGTCGGCAGAATCATGATGGCCAGCACCAGCGCGGCAGGCAGGAGCCCGGGCCCGCTCAGGGACGTGCCAAAAAACGGAATCCAGCCCAGTTCGCTGTTCAGCCAGGCGGTCAGCGGGCGGATGGCCGGGATCACCACGTAGATGCCCCACAGGCCGTAGACGACGCTGGGGATGGCAGCGAGCAACTCGACAATGGTGCGAAAGACTGCCGCCAGCTTGGCCGGCAGGAAGTCCTGGGTGAGGAAAATGGCCATGCTGATGCCGAAGAAACCGGCGATCAACAGGGCGATCAGGGCGCTGTACAGCGTGCCCCAGATTGCCGGCAGAATGCCGTACTTGCCTTGGTTGACGTCCCAGACGCTGCCGAACAACACATCGAAACCGTGCTTCTCGATACCTGGCAGGGCCTTGCGGCCCACTTCGTAGACCAGCGCGAAGACCAGCGCCAGGACCAGTACCACACCGATGCGTGCCAGCGCACGGAAGGTGCGATCCACCAGGAAGTCTTTCGCAGACGGCGGCTGGCATGCGGAGTGGGGGTTATCCGGGATGGCGAAAGGTGAGTTCATGGGCAAGTTCCGGGACAGGGGGCAAACACCCCCGGCATGGCCACAGGACCGCACCGGGAGCGCCCGAGGGCATTACTGGATGTTGGCGGATGCTTTGCGAACCTGGTCGACCACCGATTGCGGCAGCGGGATGTAGCCCATCGAATCGGCAATCTTCTGCCCTTCGGTCAGGCTGTACTCGACCATGTCGCGCATGGCCTTGGCCTTGGCCGGGTTGCCGTTGTCCTTGCGGAAGATCATCCAGGTGTACGAGGTGATCGGGTAGGACTTGGCACCGTCCGGGTCAGGCAGCCAGGCCACCAGGTTTTCCGGCATGTTCACCGCAGCCAGCGCCTCGGCACCGCTTTCGGCGTTCGGTACCACGTATTGGCCGGCCTTGTTCTGCAGCTGGGCGAAGTCGACCTTGGCCAGCTTGGCGAAGCCGTATTCGATGTAGCCGATGGCACCTGGGGTCTGGCGCACGGTGGCGGTTACCCCGTCGTTCTTCGGCGACTTGATGAACTTGTCGCTGGCAGGCCAGTTGACGGTGTTGCCCTCGCCCAGCGCTTGCTTGAAGTCAGCGTTGATCGCCGACAGGTGCTTGGTGAAGACCGCCGTGGTACCGCTGGAGTCGGCACGCACGACCACGGTAATCGGGGTGGCTGGCAGCTTCAGGTCGGGGTTGGCCGCGACGATCTGCGGGTCGTTCCACTGGGTGATCTTGCCGAGGAAGATGTTCGAGTAGACGTCGCGCGGCAGCTTCAGCCCTTTCGGGTTGCCCGGCAGGTTGTACGCCAGGACGATTTCACCGGCGGTCATTGGCAGCAACTGCACACCCTCGCCGACCTTGGCGATCTCTTCAGCCTTCATGGCCGAGTCGCTGGCGGCAAAATCGACAGTCTTGTTCAGAAAATCCTGAACACCCGCCCCGCTCCCCTTGGACTGGTAATCAACGGTGACGCCGTCGGTTTCCTTGCTGAAGGCCTTGAACCAGGTCAGGTAGATCGGTGCAGGGAAGCTGGCGCCAGACCCGGTCAGGCGTACGTTCTCTGCAGCGAAGGCGGCCGAAGTGGCGCAGACAGAAACGGCAACGGCAAGTGCAGCAGACTTCATCAGGCGTATCATCGAAAAGCGCTCCGTGTGATGGCCGGCACACTTTGCAGCAGCAATGTTACAGCTTTGTGACCGATGAATGGCATGCCGCGGGATAGAGCCGCCCGGCCGCGCCATCACGGCGCACCCCGGCTCTCGGAGGCGACGACGCATGCAAAAGCGTCTGGCCCAACGTTAACGGCCTGACATGTCGATTGCATGACCATGCGAATGGCCCTGGCGCCCGTCCGTCGCCAGCGCGGCACCCGTGCACCGGTTACCGGCCGAACAGTGGGTAACCCACTGGAAAAGGAGATTCACCATGCAACCGACAACACTTCGATCGCTGCTGCTCGCCCTGTGCCTGGGCACCGGCGCGCCCCTGGCGCTGGCCGCCACCGACATCATCGACCAGCCCGCCCCGGGCAGCCAGCCCCACGATAATGGCCACATGAACGGCCAAGGGGGAGCGAGCGGCTCGGGCACCCCGGCGGACGGCATGGGTACGGGCACGGGCGGCACGGATGACAATGGCACCGACAGCACCGGCGGCGATGGCACCACCGAGGGTTCGGGTAGCGGTAGCGGCACGGGTACCGGTTCCGGCAGTGGCAGCGGGGCCGGAAGCGGCAGCAGCGGTTCGGGCGGCGCGGGTGGCAGTGGCGCAGGTTCGGGAAGCTGAGGCACTGGGTACCTGGCGTGACGACACCTTCCGACGCTGGCTCGGCGCAGGTGCGCCTGCATAGCACCGACATCCCCGCCCGCCTCGACCGGCTGCCCTGGACGCGTTTTCATACGCTGCTGGTGCTGGCGCTGGGTATCACCTGGCTGCTCGATGGCCTTGAAGTCACCTTGGCTGGTTCGCTGTCAGGGGCCCTCAAGGACAGCCCGGCCCTGGCCATGAGCACCACCGACATCGGCCTGGCCGGCGCAGCCTACGTCGCCGGCGCAGTGTCTGGCGCGTTGTTGTTCGGTTGGTTGACCGACCGCCTGGGGCGACGCAGGCTGTTCTTCATCACCTTGTGCCTGTACATCGGCGCCACGGCGGCCACGGCATTTTCCTGGAACCTGTGGAGCTTCCTGGTGTTCCGTTTCCTCACGGGTGCCGGGATCGGCGGCGAGTACACCGCGATCAACTCGACCATCCAGGAATTTACCCCGGCGCGTTACCGCGGCTGGGTCGACCTGACCATCAACGGCACCTTCTGGATCGGCGCGGCGTTGGGCGCGGTGGGTGCGGTGGTGCTGCTCGACCCGGCCGTGGCAGGTGGCGAGCTGGGCTGGCGCCTGTGCTTTGGCATTGGCGCAGGGCTCGGCCTGGTCATCCTGCTGATGCGCCTGTGGATACCGGAAAGCCCGCGCTGGCTGATGATTCACAACCAGCCGGAGGCAGCCGAACGCATCGTTGCCGGCATCGAACGCCATTACCGGCAACGCGGCATTGCCCTACCGCCGTTGCAGGGGCCTGCACTGCGCTTGCGCGGGCGTGACCATACGCCGCTGCGCGAAGTCTTCCACAGCCTGTTCATCCTGCATCGGCGCCGGGCGCTGGTAGGCCTGACCTTGCTCACCGCCCAGGCCTTCTTCTATAACGCGATCTTCTTCACCTACGCGTTGGTGCTCACCGACTTCTATGGCGTGCCGTCGGCACAGGTGGGCTGGTACGTGTTGCCCTTCGCCCTGGGCAACTTCTGCGGGCCATTGCTGCTCGGCCGGCTGTTCGACCTGGTAGGCCGACGCATCATGATCAGCGTGACCTATCTGGTGTCCGGCCTGCTGTTGGCGGCCAGCGGTTACCTGTTCCAGCAACAGCTGCTCGATGTGCTGCAGCAGACCCTTGCCTGGATGGTGATTTTCTTCTTCGCCTCGGCTGCGGCCAGCTCAGCCTACCTGACGGTGGCAGAAACCTTCCCGTTGGAGATCCGTGCACTGGCCATTGCCGTGTTCTATGCCTTTGGCACAGGCCTCGGCGGCCTCATCGGGCCCACCCTGTTCGGCGCGTTGATCGCATCGGGTGAGCGCCTGAACGTGCTGTATGGCTACCTGCTCGGCGCGGCGCTGATGGTCATCGCCGCGCTCACCCAGGCGGTGTGGGGCGTGGCAGCCGAGCGCCGTCCGCTCGAGCACGTGGCCAGGCCGCTGTCGCAGGTCAGCGACACCTGACCCAAGCCGGCCGGGCCAGGGCACCGCTCGTCCATTGCCCGGCACTCTGCGCTTGCACAGGGTTCAACCGTGCAAGCCCACAGCAGGAGTGAAGACCATGCCACGCGGCGACAAGGACAAATACACCGACAAGCAGAAGCGCAAGGCCGAACATATAGAGGAAAGCTACGAACACAAAGGCGTGCCCAAGGATGAAGCCGAAGCCCGTGCCTGGGCCACGGTCAACAAACAATCCGGAGGTGGCGAGAAGAAAGACGGCTCCGGCAGCAAGACCTCTTCTGCCGAGAAGAAAACCGCGCGCGCGGATTCGGCCAAACGCGCCGCCAAGTCACGTCAGGGCCATTCGCGCAGCTCGGGCGCCTCACTGCAAACCCAGACCAAGCAAAGCCTGATGAAGGAAGCGCGCAGCAAAGACATCAAGGGGCGCTCCAGCATGACCAAGGCCCAGTTGGTGGAAGCGCTGCGCAAGCACGCTTGAGGCACATCGAGACAAGGGGCGGCGGCCACCGTGCCGCCGGGGTCAACACTTGGCGCGCCCCGGTGGCAGCGGGGATTGCCAGCAGCATCCAGCGCGGTTCAGCCCATGGCCCCCAGGCCATTGCCGGCGATAGGCGTGGCATCGGCATCCGGACACCGGTTGCGGCATTCACATTCGAATTCAGCCTGTGCGCGAGTCGGCAGGTTCAGGCTCAGGCGAACCTTGTCTTGCGTGTCGTAGAGGTCGTAACCCTCCCCCAGGGCGGCAGGAAAGCCAAGCCGGCGAGGATAGGTCTCTTTCTTGAGTGGCACAGCGGGAACCACAACGAAGCGCGTCTGCATGATCATCCCCTTTCGGCAACACCTTAGTATTAGTATGGCTATGTGAAAGCATCAAGCTGGCTCATGCAAAAAATTGCCAGGCGCAGTGCTGAAGCCCTGTGCCGTACTCCTTTGATGTAAATCAAGCCGCCCAGCGGGGTTCGCGCGACGATGACTGCACGCACGGCTTTGGACAAGGAGCCCCACATGAGCCCGCTGAAACACATACTGGTAGCCACCGACCTGTCGCCCTCTGCCCGCAACGCGGCAGAGCGCGCGGCATACCTGAGCAAGGCGCACCAGGCGCCACTGGACCTGCTGTACGTTGCCAACCCGGCTCCCTTCGAGCGCCTGAAGCAGCTGGCTGCACCGGATGACGGCCTGTTGAAGCGCGTGCTGGATACCGCTGGCGAGAAAATTCGCGCATTGGCCGCGATGCTGTTCCAGCGCTACGACATTGGCGCCGGTGTGGAAGTCGCCAGTGGCTCGGTCACCGCCGAGATCACCCGCGTGGTGCAGGACAAACGCAGCGACCTGCTGGTATGCGGAGCGAAGGGCCAAAGCCTGGCACGCCGCCTGCTGCTGGGCTCGACGGTACAGAAAATGCTCGACCGCATGCCCTGCCCCGTGCTGGTGGTCAAGCAGGCACCGCGCGATACCTATCGCACCTTGCTGGTGCCGGTGGATTTTTCCTCGGCGTCGCTGCGCAGCCTCGAACTGGCCAGAACCATTGCGCCGCAGGCCGAGATCGTTCTGCTGCATGTGTACCAGGCCCCCTTCGAAAGCAGCATGCGCTTCACCAGCATCGATCACGACACCCTCAAGCACTATCGCAATGTCATCCGCCAGGATGCCCAGCAGCAACTCGCGGCCTTGAGCGCACTCGCCGGGCTGGCCGAAGCCCGGCAGATCGTGCTGCACGGGGACCCGGCGTGGCGCATTGCCGAACAGGAACAGGCGCTGGAATGCGACCTGATCGTGGTTGGTAAACAGGGGCAAGGCGCACTGGAAGAACTGTTGATCGGCAGCGTCACCCAGCAGGTGCTGAACGAGTCCCAATGTGATGTACTGGTCGCGCCGTAACCTGCCGTGAGGTGGAGGACAGCCGTCCTCCATTTCGGCGGGCGGTAGCCTGCCGCTTTATACCCCAGGCCAACAACGGGTGCTGCGCGCAAGGCGTTGCATCGATCGCATTGATGATTACTATCGAGCGACGCGCCTGTTGGCCTGGCAAAACCGCCCCGTACAATCGCTTTCAGATTCTTCCCCGCTCCTAGCGCCTGCTTCAGGCGACATCTCCCTTCCGGAATCCAAGACCATGGAAAATTCCAGCCAGGCTCCTCGTGGCCTGCCCGAACATGCGCAACAAAGTGTCAAACAACAGTGGCTGGCGATTCTCTCGGTCGCAGTCGGCGCCTTCGCGCTGGTGACCAGCGAGTTTCTGCCGGTGGGTGTACTCAACGACGTGGCCAGCGACCTCGGCATCAGTGCCGGCCACGCCGGCCTGATGGTGACCCTGCCCGGCATCATGGCCGCCCTTGCCGCGCCGTTGCTGTCGGTGGGCATTGGCGCCCTGGACCGTCGCTACCTGCTGATCGGCCTGACACTGATCATGATTATCGCCAACGCCGTGGTGGCCTATGCCAGCGACTTCAGCCTGCTGCTGTTCGGGCGCGTGCTGCTGGGCATCAGTATCGGTGGCTTCTGGGCGACCGCCATCGCCCTCAGCGGGCGCCTGGCCCCCAAGGGCGTGGGCGTTGCCCAGGCCACCTCGATCATCATGGTCGGGGTGACCCTGGCCACCGTGCTGGGCGTGCCGGTAGGCACCTGGCTGAGTGGCCTGATGGGCTGGCGCATGACCTTCCTGATCACCGCGCTGCTGGGTGTCCCGGTGCTGCTGGCGCAGGTACTGTTGCTGCCCCGGCTCAACCCGGACAAGGCCATCCGTATCAGCGACCTGCCGGCCCTGTTCATCAACCCACTGGCGCGCGTCGGCCTGATCGCCGTCCTGCTGATCGGCCTGGCGCACTTTGCCGCGTACACCTATGTGGCGCCGTTCTTCAAGCAAAGCTCCGGCTTCGATGGGCCGACCATTGGCTCGTTGCTGTTGCTGTATGGCGTGGCCGGGGTAATCGGCAATCTGTTTGCCGGTTTTGCGGCCAACCGCAGCGTGCGCCATACCCTGCTGCTGGTCGCGGTGATGATCGGCACCAGCACCGCGCTGTTCCCGCACTTCGCCACCGGCCTCAGCGGTGCCGCGATGCTGATCGGGCTGTGGGGCTTCGCCTTCGGTGCGTTCCCGGCCTGCGCCAGCATCTGGATGTTCGTGGTCGCACCGAAGGATGTCGAACGTGGCATGCCGCTGTTCGTTGCCATGTTCCAGGTGATCATTGCGCTGGGCTCGTTCTTCGGCGGGCGCATCGTCGACCAGCTGGGCAGCGCGGTGCTGTTGAGCCTGGCCACGGCGCTGGTCGGCTGTGGCTTCGCCACGGTGCTGGTGCTGGGGCGTAATGTCAGCAACAGCCTGGCGGCGCAACCCGGCTGAGGGCCATCAGCGATAGCCGTGTGCCAGGTTCCACTGCTCGAACGCCTGCGCCATCCGTTGCCGGGTCGACAGGTCGGCGGGTATCAAATGTTCGATTCGCAGTGACTCCACGGTAATGTCCAGTGGCATGCCGAAGGTGGTGAAGGTAGAGACGAAACTCAACTCACCATTTGCCGTGCACACACGCGTCAGCAGCATCGGGCTGGTAACCGTTGCCTGCATGGCATTACCCGGGGGCGGAAGGCTGCTCAGGCGCTTGGCAAGGGCCGGATTGCAGGCCGACTCCCGGGCCGCACGGTGCCAGGCAGCGGCACGGACCTCCTGCGCATTTGCCAAGCGGTCACCCAGCCCCCCGGGGCTGAGCAGCGTCTCCAGCAAGTTGAGGCCTGCCGCCGAATCCTGCGGTATGCCGGCCATGGCCAACAGCAGGCCGGTGCTGACATTGGCAGCTGTGATGTCCCAGTTGTTGTCGAGGACGATGGCAGGCACCGGATTGTTCGCCTGCAGGATCTGCTCGATGGCCGCGTGAACTACATCCAGGGCGGGCGATTCGAGCGGCGTTGCGGCGTAGCGAGGGGCATAGCCAGCAGCGAGAAACACTTCGTTGCAGTACTCCAGCGATGCCCCCAGGGCCGAAAGCACGGCGTGCAAGGTACCGGGGCTCGCTCTGGCGCGGCCAGTTTCGACACAGCTGAGGTGGCGTTGGGAAACGCCGGCCATGAGCGCAAGGTCCAGCTGACTGAGCCCCGCCTGACGGCGCAGGTTGCGCACATGCTGACCCGCCGTCGTAGTTGGGGTGACGGTCTTCTGGTAGTACCGCAAGCGATCCATGCCTTACCTCCGATTAATCCTTGTGTCCTGTGTCATGACCTCACAGGTCATTGAGCGTAAAGCACCCTGTCCGTACTGTGCCAGCAAACCCTACCGAGGACAGGACCATGGCAGTTCGCCTGTTTGCGCTGGCTTCTTTGCCGCTTTTTTCGCTGTTTCCCTATCCCACCATTGACCGGAGGCGCCAGGGATGACCAGTGCATTGACGGTCTATGCATCATGCGTGGTGGTGCTGTTCCTGAAGATGTTTGCGGTGTCCTGCTACCAGGGCTTGTTCCGGTTGCGTCACAAGGCATTCACCAATGCAGAGGATGCCGCTGTGTTCAAGCGGGCAGCTCAGGGCCAGGAGCTGGCGCAAGTCATCCGAGGCAGCCGGGCATGGGCGAACGACCTGGAAAACATTCCGGCGTTCTTCGCGCTCGGTGGGCTGGCCATTGCCCTGAATGCCCCTGCACCCGTGACGGCCAGTCTGAGCATTGTGTTTACCGTCGCCAGAGTACTGCACACCCTGGCCTACCTGAAGGGCATCCAGCCTTGGCGAACGGTCTGCTACGGTGTCGGCATCTTCTGTTTGCTGGGGCTCTGCGCATCGCTCATGAAGACCCTGCTATCGCCGTGATCGAGCCGGCCAGGTGTCAACTGTCCAACGGCCTCAGCGATCAGCCATGGCGAAATGCTGCTGCAGGAAGCCACTGACCAGTGAGGCAATCTGCAACTGGATCTGCGTCCGCGTGCGGGCGCTATTACCATCTTGGCAAATAACGCCGTCCCCAGCCGCGTCCTCTTCAAGCAACGCCACCGCACCTGGTTTGCACGGCGACAGGAAGCTGAAGTGGCTGGTGTCCGCGATCTCGACATAACGGCTGGTCGCCGCAGGCAGGCGCTTGGCCAGGTCGGCAGACTCCAACTGCGCCGGGAGGTCTGCCGAAGGCGCACCCGCCGCAATCACCAGCGCCGGCACCGGCAGTGCCGCCAGGCTTTCATCGCTCAGGCCCCGTGACAGGCCAAGATCCAGGGTAACGATGGCGGTGACACGGTCGTCGCGCAGATCGCCGCCCAGGCGTGCCTGCGATACCGGGTCGCGGTCGGGATTGATCTGTTTGTAAACGCTGCAACTGGACAACTGCGGATGGGTGACGCAGTCCTGGGCGAAGCGCGTGGCATCGAACCGGGCGCCGGCGATTTCCAGCGCCGTCCAGCCCCCCAGGGAATGGCCGACCACCGCGACCTGCCCTTTCGCCACCCGTCCAACCTGGCCCGCCCGGGCCATCACCGCATCAATGGCCCGGCGCAGGTCGATGGGGCGCTGCCACAACTGTGCCGCGGCCGCAGGGCCGCGATCGCGGGTGGTGGTGCCGGGGTGGTTGACCGCCGCCACGATGAAGCCTTGGTGGGCCAGTGCACTGGCCAGCCACGACTGGTTGCCCCAGTTTCCGCGAAAGCCGTGGGAAAGCACCACCAGCGGGTATGTGCCTGCAGCTGGAGGTGCGTCGTGCACGGCGAGGTCACCGACGAACACTGCGGTATCAGCGACCAGCCGGGGTGCGGCAGTGGTCGTACTCGGGTACCAGATGACCAGCTCCAGCGGGCGGGCATTGTGCTCGTCCGATAATGTCGAGGCATGGAAGCCGATGGTCTTGTAGCCAGCGAATGCCGGTAGCTGCAGGCTAATGAAGAGCAGCAGGCCGAGGACTGTTTTCATTGTTTTTGTCTTCCTTGACGGGGTTCAGTGTCGAGAGGATGCGAACCGTGCGCAGGCACCATACCAGCCATGCTGGCGGCACACCCATACATTTGCGCAGCGGGGTTGCGATGAGCGCATTCAGCCGATCTGTGACAGACACTCTTGATCCAGCCAATACCGCCCAATCTTGCACACCGGGCCCTGCATGAGGACGTTGTAGGCATCATCGAGCTCGATGGTGATTTGCCCCCCCGGCATGTGCACGGTCACCTGACCATCAACGAACCCAAGCCGATGTGAGACTGCCGCAGCGGCACAACTGCTGGTGCCCGAAGACAGGGTGTAGCCCACGCCACGCTCCCAGATCTGCACCGTCAGGTTTCGGCGATCCACAACGTTGACGAATTGGACGTTGGTTCTGTCTGGAAAAAGTGCCAAGTGCTCAATGATTGGCCCGAATCGGCGTGCGAGTGTCTCGGTGGGTTGCTCGACGAACACTACGCAATGGGGGTTGCCCATCGATACGGGGTTCAGTTGCAATTGCATGCCATCGACGTCCACTGCGTGGCGTTCGGTCTCGGGGAATGCCGCCATGCCCATGGCGATGGAAATGCGTCTTCCGTGGTCGAGTACCTGGCAATGAACCTTGCCGCCTTTGGTTGCCAGTTCGAACGCTTCGTCTGTAACGATGCCCTGGTCCCAAAGGTAGCGACACAGGATTCGCAGGCCGTTGCCGCTCTTCTCCGCCTCGGAGCCATCGGTGTTGAAAATACGCACCGAGAGCATTTTGCCTGGCGCGATGACAGGCACCAGGATGCCGTCACTGCCCAGTCCTTTATGCCGATCGCATATCACCGAGATAGCCGGGGTCGAGAAATCGAATGGGGTATCGTCGTGGTAGACGAGATAGTCGTTGCCAGCTGCGTGATATTTTACGAACTGCATGAGTTGGGGCACCAGGACGATTCGGGGCGGGAAATGATGAAGTGTGGCTGAAACATAGCACACGACCGTTGCGCCGTTAGCGGGCCCTGGGTGGGGGCGTCACGTTGGCCAGAGCAAACGTTATGAGTACCGGCAAGCGCGGGAGGGAGCGCACCGTGCGAGGCTGCGAATTTGCATCTGGATACCCGGTTGTTCAAAATTAGTGTCTGTTACGAAAGGATGCGTTGAATGAAATTTGAAGGAATATTTCAGTACATGGGCAACCACGGGATCGTGTTCAGCGTCTCGCAGATCACCCTTACCGACAGTGAACGCGGCCGCTTGCGCGAGCTGCATTTCGGCGAAGCAAAGCGCGCCCATTTTCAAGTCAATAGCAAAGTCGTAGAAATATACGACAAGATGCAGGCAAAAAACCTGCCCTGCGTGATGATGGTCGGCATTTCCCAACCGCTGACCCGTCAACAAGCAGACACTCTCAATACCCAGCGCACCAGCATTGCCAACCTGGCTCTGTCCGCCTTCGGTGGGGCTGCCCGTACCGTGGGCAATCTGGCCGGGCCACTAGCAGGGCTCGCCGCCGGCACTGCTGTAGGGATGGGGTGCGCTCTTACGTTAATGACGTTTTACCCACTTACCATGCTGGCGACGTTATCGTGAGTATTCAGGCGCAGGTGAATGGTGGGATTGGCCCGCAGCGTACTGCTGAGTCACTGATCATCAGGGCTTGATAGGAGGTGCACATGTCCGAACCTATCCAGGTAGTCATCTTCGTTGCGCTGGCTTTTCTATTTGAACGAGTCCTTAAACCATACCGGCTGCGTAAGTGGCTAGGCGTTGCAATGATCATTGCTGGGCTGATTGGTAGCGTTGCGCTGAGCCGGACCCATTTGCAGGGCTTTGACCTGGGGTTGATGTCTGCCCTTGCTGTGCTGGTCGGCATCGGGTTGTTTCTGACTAGACGACGATTTGAGTAGACGCTTGTAACCCATGCTGAACGGCAACTCTGGGTTGAAAGCTGCCGAGTCGTGGGTGACCGTTTTCTGTCCATGGCTGCCGGTCAGTCTCGGCGGAAAACGGACAATATCGGCTTGTCGCAGCAGACCGGATCTACCTAAATGCAGCCAGTATCCACACTTCCTGATTGAAGGAATGGCTGGAGCAGCTGAATCGATGTGCTGCATCGTGGAACTATTGCAGCTTGCTGGCGGCATTGATGGCCTTGACCAAGCCGGCCGGGGTGTAGGCGAATTCAGTCTTGTTGCCCAACGAGTCGACGGTCTCGACCAGGTTGCCGCGCTCGTCGTAGGCGAAGCGATCCCCTGGCACGTGTGCAGGCTTGCTACCGATCAGCGCGCGAGCCTGTTGATGTGGAAGTCACACCCTTGCGCCTGCCCCCAGAACGTAACGGCGGCAATCCCCACCACCAACACCGCCCCCCCATAGGTAGTTGACAACATCAGTATCGACAGGCGCTTGTTCTCAAATCTGAAAACCCGCCGGTACATGCACACCCGGCATATTGGCAAACGGTGCATCCCACAAGCCCAACGGGTCCGCCCGCATAGCAGGTGTGCTGCTGGCATAACTGTAAACGTTCATCCCACCCTGCATCCCAATCGGGTCCCTGGACACATAGCGCCCCATCTTCGGCTCGTAATAACGATAACGGTTGTAGTGCAGCGCCGTTCCGGGTCCTGATACTGCCCCTGGAAGCGAATCGGATTGCTCACCCCCTGCAATCTGGCTTGTTCCGTACGCTCCTCGCGCACCTCCCCCCACGCCGTGTACTGCGCACTCCAGACCACGTCCCCCTGCTCATCGGTGAGTTCCTGGGGCGTGCCCAGATGGTCACAGCGGTACCAGGCAATGGCGTCGAAGGCCCGTGGTATTTATTCGGTTTACCACAGGGGCGCGCGGGCGAATTCAACAGTCCAAGAGCACCTGTAGTACACCGAAATTTTACAGGGTTGACCATCTACCGCTCAGCTTGAAGACACACCCCTCAGAGAGCCCCCAGTAATAAAGCCCAAATGACAAAAGCAAAATCAACGTACTCCCAAACACACCAATAAACACTACCCAAAATAGCATTTTATGCTCACGTGCAAATGCGCGCCGATACACTTCAAGCAACCCACCCACCGTATTAAAATCAATTTTTTCCCTTTTCGCGTAAACGGCCATATACATAATGGCCAGAAAAAGCATAAGCATACAAAGCGCAAACAACAGCTTCCTTGCAATGTCAATTGCATCACACATACACAGACCTCAATAAGCCACATTCAAACTGGGATTTAAGGGTGCTTTTATTTCAGGACCAATACCTGGCCCAATACCGATATAGATATCAGGATAAGTTGAAGTTTGGGTAGCCTCGATATTCAGAAGCCCTAACCCCACCGCTCCCCCTAGTGCGACCGGTAACGGCTTTGCGTTAGGGTCTGCGATCTTCAAGCCACAGCTTGCAGAAGCACGTGCGGCAATCGTGGACGTCTGGAAACTACCGGTAGCTCCCACTCCACTACGCGAGTTGACAGCGACGCTACCGGACAAGCCAATACCTGACGCTCCTGTCAGGCCCGCCTTGCATTCAAAAGTCGCCACCGACACAGGTGTGTGGAGGCGCCATCGCTTTGGAAATTTCCTCCGGAGACTCGCCTTTCTGCATCATCCAGGCCCCCAAAGGAGCACGCTGCGCGGCCCCAGGCATGTCCATCCCAAAGAGCCTAGTGGATCCGCTCGCATAGCCGATATGTTACCTCACATAACTGTAAAACGTTCATCCCCCCTGCATCACAATCGGGTCCCTAGACACATAGCGTCACATCTTCAATTCGTAATAGCGATAGCGGTTGTAGTGCCTTGTGGCGACTATTTCCCATTCTGCGTTGGCAAGTTCGTATCGCTTGGACATGCCAGAACCCCTCGATTGAAAGACAAGAATTCCAAGGAAAGTCAGCCCCCCAGAGGCTACGGCGAGATTTCAAAGATTTTTCATGGAGACCTAAAAAACGCAACCCCTACTCCCACCCCAGTAATACAACGCTATAGAAGCCAACCACAGAATCATATTCCCACCCATCACCAACAGAAACACTAGAGAGAAGCGTCTACTTTCAAACTGAAATATCCTCCTATAAATATCCATCATCCCAAAGAAAGAATTAAAATCTACACCTTTGCGCCTTGCATACTCAGCAGAAGAAAACACAAGCAACGCCCCACTAAACATGAACAAATAAAATGAAAACTCTCTGAAATAATATATATATTCACACATTAACAACTTACTCACTGGAAATTTATGGATGGATTTATCGGAGACTTCACCTCATACCCAACCCCCGGCCCTACACCCATATAAATATCTGGCCATGAAGATGTCTGGGTCACCTCTACGTTAAAGATACCAACACCAAAAGCAAACCCTAATGCAGCAGGTAACGGCTTCGCGTCTTCAGCAGAGAATTTCAAACCGCAACTCGCGCTCACACGGTTCGCAATAGTCGATGTCTGGAAACTACCCCACTTCGACACACCGCTTTTCTCATTCACAGCCACGCTTCCTGACAATCCAGCTCCAGCAGCAATGACAATTGACGCCTTACATTCACCCGTTGCTATCGGCCTGGGCGGCGGCGGCGCCATCGCTCGAGCAACTGCATCCGGCGACTCACCATTATTCATCATGTGATTACCCAACGAAGCACGCTCCTGCACGCCCGGCATGTTGGCAAACGGTGCATCCCACAAGCCCAATGGATCCGCTCGCATAGCAGGTGTGTTCCTCACATAACTGTAAACGTTCATCCCACCCTGCATCCCAATCGGGTCCCTGGACACATAGCGTCCCATCTTCGGTTCGTAATAGCGATAGCGGTTGTAGTGCAGCGCCGTCTCCGGATCCTGATACTGCCCCTGGAAGCGAATCGGGTTGCTCACCCCCTGCAATCTGGCTCGCTCCGTACGGTCTTCGCGTATTTCCCCCCACGCGGTGTACTGCGCACTCCAGACCACGTCCCCCTGCTCATCGGTGAGCTCTTGGGGCGTACCCAGATGGTCACAGTGGTACCAGGCAATGGCGTCGAAGGCCTGCGGTTTGACCTCGGTGTGCCACAACGGGTCTTGGTCAAAGTCGTACTCGCGCCCAGACCAGTCCGGTTGTTTGAACAGGCGAACCGGGCGGTTGTGCAGGGCTTGGGCGACCGGCACGAAGCTGCCGGGCTCGTACAGGTAGTGCACGGTGCGGCCGGTATCGCCCTCATCCAGCGGCGGCGAGCTTTCCCAGGCCAAGGTTTCGCCGTCCCAGCCATATAGGGTGAAGCCGCAGTGCAATTCACGCTGGCGCCTGGCCCGCTCCAGCTGGTTCCAGCCGGTGCCGGCTTCGGGCTTGTCCCTGTAATGGGCGAGCGAATGTTTGTGCAGGCGACGGCCCAGGGCATCATAGCTGTATTCGACCTTGAGCCTATCGTCGTTGTAACGCACCAGCCGGTTGAACAGGTCCCAGGTGAAGTGCGCTTGCGCAGCGTCTTGCAGGCGATGGCTCAGGTTGCCGCGCTCGTCGTAGCGGTAATGGCTGCCGGCATACGATCGCAGCAGGTTGTCCATCACCTTGTTGCGCCGGGCGTCCTCTTCCAGGGGACGGTTGAGCTGCTGGGTTTCATCCAGCAGGTTGCCCGCAGGGTCGAAGGCAAAGGTTTCAGCGCCCAGGCGGCTGTTGGCCTGAAGCAAGCGGCCCAGGGGGTCGTATTGATACGCCAGTTGGCCACGGCGGCTGTCGTGGATATCGGTCAACTGCCCCACCGGGTCGTACCCATATTGGCGCTTGAGCAGGGCGGTCTTGCCGTCATGGCTGCCGAGCCATTGCTCTTCGGGGCGCCCCGTCTTGCCCCAGCGCTGCATCTGCATGAGCTTGTTGCCTTGGTGGCGCACGACTTCGCGGTGCAGGTCGTCGCGCTCGTAGGCGAGCATTTCGTGCTGATCGAGGGTCATGCCCAGCAGGTGGCCGCTGCCGTAGGTCAGCCAGCTGACCTTGTGCCCGTCGGGACGGATGGTGACGGTGCGTCGGTTCAGCGCATCGTACTCGTGGCGCCATACCGCCACCATCGGGTCGCCGGTCATCAGGTAGTGCTGATGCTCGCGGGTCAGGTTGCCGGCGTCATCGTAGAACCACTGCAGCTTGCTGACGGCATTGAGCGCCTGGATCAGCTTGCCGTTGCCATCGTAGGCGAAGGTTTCGCTTTGCTGCTGATCGCCCTGGCTTGCGCAGCGCTCGACCAGGCGCCCCATGGCATCGAAGCGCAGGCCGATGCGGCGCTGGCCAACCTGGCTGCTCGCCAGCCGACCGCTGCTCGGGTCGTACTGGTAGCGAGTGGTCAGGCCATCGAAGCCAGTCTCTTCCAGGCGGCGCCCGGCTAAGTCGTAAACGAAGCTGGCACGGCTCTCGTTCTGGTTCTCCAGGCTGACCAATCGACCGAGCTTGTCCCAGCGGTAGCGCAGCCTGTGCTCCAGCGCATCGACACGCTCGGCGAGCATCCCGGCACGGGTATAGCTCCAGGTGGTACAACGGTCCAGCGCATCGACATGGGCCAGCAACCGGCCTTCGGCATCGCGTTCGAAACGCTCCTCGGTCAGGTCCGCATGGGTTACCTTGCTCAACTGCCCCGCCTTGTAGGCGTACTGGATGCTCTCCCCCAGCGCATTGCTGGCCTGCACCAGCCGCCCCAGTTCGTCGTACTCCCATTTACTGGTCTTGCCGGAGCAGTCGGTGTACTCGAGCAGTTGCCCGGCGTCGTTGTACGCCAACTTCTTCTCGTTGCCGTTGGCGTCCTTGATCGCCTTCAACAATCCCGTCGAGGTATAGGCAAACTCGGTCTTGTTACCCAGTGGGTCGACCGTTTCGACCAGGTTGCCGGCGTCGTCGTAGTCGCGTAGCCATAGGCCGCCTTCGGCATCGCTGATCTTGATCAGCTGGTCCTTGTCGTCGTAGGCGTAGTGCACCACGCTATGGTCGGCGCGGATGTGCTGCAGGCGGTTGCTGCGCTCATCGTAGATGTAGCGGTCCTGGCTGCCGTCGGCGTGCAGGTGGCGGATCACGTTCTTGCGCGCGTCGCGGAACAGCCACTCGGAGCGCTCGTCGGCGTGCTGGATGCGGTAGGTGTAGCCTTCGGCGTCGTAGTAGTGGCGGGTCTGGGCGCCGTGGGCATCGGTCACGGTGGTCAGGCGGATATGTTCGTCCCACTTCAGGCGGGTTTCGAAACTGCCGTCGTCGGCCCATTCGCGGATCGCCCGGGCGTGCGGGCTGCTGCCGTCCCATTCCAGGTTGAGGCCGCGCTCGGTGCGGTCGGTGTAGCGGGTGATCAGGTGGTGCTGGTACTGGTAGCGCCAGGCGGCGCCGTGCTCGTCCTGGGCGGCGATCAGGTCGCCCTGGTCATCGTAGTGGTAGGCACACAGCTGGCGCAAAGGCTTGCCGTCGACCACCTGCCACAGACCCTGGAGATGGCCGTGCTCATCGAGCAGCGTGCCCAGTTGCAGGTGGACTTTGCTCGGGTCGTTGTCGGCGTAGGTGTTGATGTCCGACAGCACCGGGCGGCCGTTGTGGCTGTGCTCGTAGTGCAGCATCGCGCCGACGCCGTTGCGCATGCGGATGTGCACCAGGTGGAAACGATCGCCGACGCGCTCGTAGGTCTCGTGGCGCTCCTGCCCGCGGGACAGGATGAGCTGGGTGTCGGTGGTGCGGGTCAGGCCATGGTACTCGACCGCGTCGTAATGGGTTTTGCCGACCTTGGGCAGCGGGTAGGCGTGGCTGCGGCCGTCGATATCGTGCAGCAGCAAGCCATCGTCCTGCACATCGATGCAGGTGGTGAACGCGGTGATCCAGCGGGCGCCGAGGCTGCCGCTGTCGAGGGCGGCCAGGCGCGAGTGGTAGGTGCGGGTCCAGGTGATCGGGAACGGCCCGGGCAGGCTGAAATCGGTATGCTGCAGGGTCTCGCTGCCCAGGGCGAAGTTGATGCTGTTGCAGGTGTTGGCCGGGGCGCCGTTCTTGCACGGGTTGGCGGCCTGGGAGGCGGGCATCTGCTCCTTTTGGGTTTCCAGTTTGCCTTCGGCCAACTGGTGGCGAGCCTTGCTGGTGCCGCCCGCCTTGACGTTGGCTACCACCTGTTGCGGGTTGCGTTGGCGCCACTGCTTGACGCTGCTGGCCAGGGTCAGGCGCAGGGCCTCGATGGAACAGGGGCTGCCGGCATCGCCCAGCTTGAGGATCTCGCCGCGCACCAGCGGGGCCAGCACGCGCAGGCGGGCGCTGTGGGCCAGCAGTTCGGTCTTGCCAGCGGTGCTGAGCGCGAGGCTGACGTCGGCGCTGGTCATGCCTTTGCCGGCGCTCTTGTAGGCGTTGAAGGCAGCGGTCAAGTAGTTGCCAATGCTGGCTTGCGGGTCATGCAGCAGCAGGCTGCCCCCGCCACCGGCCACCACGCTGGCGGCGGCCGGACCGGCGGCCAGGGCGGCCAGGCCGCCGGCGATGTCGAGGATCAGTTGCTCGCCGAGGGTGGCGGCCTCGGCCAGTGCGGCCTTGAGATTGCCCGCGGCCTGGCCGACGAAGTCGTCGATGCTGCCGACGATATCGGCGTTGAGGTGGCCGACCATCAGCTCGATCAGTGCATCGCCCAGCACCTGCTTGCCCTCCTGGCGCACGATGAACAACATCGGGCGCAGGGCCATGCGGGCCGCCGCGGCGCTGGCGGGCGAGGTGACCAGGCCGATCAGGTTGATGCCGTAGGTGGCGCAATCGATCGGGTCGGGCACCTTGTTGCGGGTGAGGATGGCGATATCGCCCAAGGCATCCACCAGGGCGATGATGTTGCCCGCCACAGCCACATTGCCGGCCACGCCCTTGAGGCGTTCGAGGGTGACGAAGCTGGCGCTGGTATTGCGCAGCCAGGTATCGAACACCACCGCGCCACGGCCGACGTCCTCGATCTGCACCTCGGCCAGTGGGGTGATCGCAACCTGAGGGGCACGGGCGTATTCGTTTGTTGCGGCATTCTGTGCAGTCATGAGATCAGCTCGCCTGGCATCAGGTCAGTCAGGGTATTCAGGCTCGGCGCCTTGAAGTCGGGGAGTTTGGGCAGGGTCGGCAGCTTGGGCAGGCTGGCCATGGCGCCCTGGACGGCGGCGCCTGCCTTGCCGGCGGCGCCCAGTGCACCAGAAGCGGCCGGCAGCGCCGAGCTGACGGCAGAGGCCAGTTGCGGCAGTCCGGCCACGCCGCCCTTGAGCGCGGCTTGCACCTGCTGCGCGCTTTGCAGGGTATTCTGCCCGGTCTTTAGCAGGCCCATGCCGGTCTTCGCCGCGCTCATGCCACTACCGGCCAGTTGCCTGGCCTTGTCCAGCATGCCTCCGCTGCCGTCGGGGGCGAGCTTGGCGTACATCGACTCGAGCAGCGACGGCGTGCCCGCTTCGGTCGCCGCCAGCTTCGGCCAAGGCAGGCCCTTGACGAAGCTGCCGAGGCTCCAGGTGTCCACGGTGTCGAGGCCGAATTTCGCCGTGGCCGGCCCCGGCGCCGCGCCGGACACGGCATTGAAGCCCTGCCCGTCCAGCGTGCCCTTGAGCAGCGTGCCCAGGGCGTCGGTGACTTCGTAGTCGCCGGCCTGGATGCCCTTGCTGTTGGCGTACAGGTTGAACAGTTCCAGCGCGCCCTTGCCGGGCTTGGGCGGTTCGGGGAAGGCGCCGGCCTTGCTCGCCGCGCCGATATGGGCGAACTGCGCGGCGTGGGCGGTGTAGTTGGCGCTGGTGACGTGGGTGATGCCGCCGGCGTTGTAGGTGGTGGCACTGCCGCCGCCCTGCACCACCAGTTCGGTCTTGGCCTTGAGGATGATGCGGTCGGCGTTGGCGGTGATGTCGAGCTTGGCCAGCAGGTTGATGCTGTCCTTCAGCGCACGGAAGTCGATGTCGCCTGCAGCCGCCACCAGACGGAAACCGAGGCTCTGCACGAACAGGCGCATGCCCTGGCTGGCGCTGGCCAACAGGCGCTTGCCGATCGACAGGCTGGTGTGCCCGGTACTGCTCAGCGCCAGGTGGCTGCCGCTGGCGAGGTGGTTCGGGCCGGGGGTGGTCAGGGCGATGCCGGCCGGGCTGGACACCACAAGGTGCGGCTGGGTGAATTCGGCGAACTCGTTCTTGGTCAGGTCGCCTGGGCCACTGCCGAGGATACCTTGGTGCTGGGCGTGCAGGTCCTTGGCCACGGCGTCCTGGTCGCCGGGCTCCTGGGCCTGCATCTGCTTGGCCAGCTGCGCCAGGCTGTCCTGCTGCTCGCTGGCGGTGGCCAGGCGTTCGGCGGTTTCGGGCAAGTCCTTGTGGTGCCTGGCTTCGTTCGGGCGCGGTTCGGTGGTGAGCAGCAGACCGCCGGCGGCGCGCACGGCGCCGTGGCGATCGGTGCGCAGCTCGAAGCCTTCACCCCGTGGCGCGCCGCCGCTCGGCCGTGGGTGGGTCAGGTAGCCGAGGTTCAGGGCACTGGCGCCGTGGTCGCTGCGCAGGGCGATGCTGATCTCGCTGGTGGTGTCGTCGATGCGCAGTTCGTTGTTGCGGCTGCCCTTGTATTCCTTGCTCTTGATGGTGGCCAGGGTCTTCAGCTCGGGCAGCTTGTAGTGCGGCATGTTCACGCCGTGGTACAGGCAGCCGGTCACCAGCGGCTGGTCGGGGTCGCCTTCGAGGAAGCTGACCAGCACTTCCATGCCCACCCGCGGCAGTTGCAGGCCGGCGATGCCCTGCCCGGCCCAGCTCGACGCCACGCGCATCCACACGCTGGATTTGTCATCGGCCTGGCCTTCGCGGTCCCAGAAGAACTGCACCTTGATCCGGCCATATTCGTCGCAGTAGATCTCTTCGCCTTCGGGGCCGCTGACCACCGCGCGCTGCTCGCCCAGCACCTTGGGCTTGGGGTGGTTCAGCGGCGGGCGATAGGGTTGCTCCCAGGGCGTGACCACGAAGACGTTGCGGTAGCCCTGCTGGAACCCGTCGAAACGCGGGTCGACGTCGCTGGTGATGGCTTCTTCCAGCACCTGCGGCTGGCGGCCCTGGTGGCGCACCTCGGTGAGCAGCCACAGGTCGTTCCACTGGGCGTTGGGGTGGCTGGCCAGGGTCAGGAAGTGCCCGCTGGCCAGCAGCGGCTGGTCGCTCTGGCCCTCGGCCTGGCGGTAGTCGCTGCGGTGGCGCTCCAGGGCGCGGGTAGCCAGGTGCTTGCCGCGCGAGCGGTCGAGGAAGCGACCGGGATAGTCGTAGTCTTCCAGGGCCGGCTCGGCGTGGCTGTCGGCGGCGCCTTCGAGCTGGATCAGCGGCTTCTTGAAGTCGTAGTCACGGCGGGTGACGCTGCTGGTGCGGGTTTCCACGCGCAGGCCGAAGCGCTTGATCATCGGCGTGTCGGCGACCAGCCCGGAGTCGTGCTGGAACTGTACGGGGGCCAGTTTCGGGAACACCGTCTGGTCGTCGCCGAACACCAGCTGGTGGCCTTCGGCGCTGTGGCGGAAGTGGTAGTGGATGCCCTCTTCTTCACACAACCGCTGGATGAATTGCAGGTTGGACTCGTCGTACTGCACGCAGTACTCGCGGTCCGGGTAAACGGCGCCCAGCTGGAACTGGTAGGCGTTGGCGAGGATGCCATGCTCTTCCAGCACCTGGGCGATGATCTTCGGCACGTTCATGTGCTGGAACATGCGCTGGTTGATACGGTGGGCCAGGTAGGCCAGCTGCGGGCGCAGGGTCACCTGGTAGCGGGTCAGGCGCTTGCCCGCCTCGCCTTGCGCGGCGCGGTAGATCAGCCCATGCAGGCCGCGTCCGGCGTCGCCCAACTGAAGGAACGCGGGCTTGTGCAGCAGGCTCTCCAGGTCCAGCGAGGGACGTTCGCTGACCAGCTCCAGGTCGATGGCGTAGGGCTGGCTGATGGCTTCCTTGCCGTCGAAGGCGAGGACCTGGAAATCGTGCTCCAGGCCGTCGATGTGCAGGCTGAAATGGGTCTGGTTTGCGGCGGCAAACATCCTTGTCCCTCTTTCCTGGGGAGTGAAACGACCTCGAGGTAGCGCGCCGCGCGGGCGGCGCTCGATCTCATGGGCGATGCAACGCTGGCGTCGATCACCCAGAGACCCCGAGCCTTAGCCGGCGACCGGTGCGCGCCAGTCGTCAGAACCGGAAGTACCGGACACTTCGTGGGTCCAGGTGATCTTGCGGTAGGTGAAATACACGTCTTCCAGGTGGGTGAAGTGGGCGTTGGCCGGGTCCTGGCAGTTGTGCATGTAGTCCTTGATGTCGACGATGATCGCGTCTTCCAGGACGGTGGTGTAGTAGTGCTCCTGGGTGCCCTGGGCCGAGGTGCGGTACCACTTGATCTCGACCTTGGTCATGCGCTCGCCCGAGGTCAGGGCGGCCAGCAGCAGCGGCGAAGCCTTGTCGAAGACCTTGGTGATCTTCACCGGCTTGTGCACGCGCTGACCCGTCGGCTGGCCGGACTGTGGATCACGCGGGATGATCACTTCGTGTTCGAAGCCCTGGACCATGACCTGGTCTTCGTGACCTTCCTGGTAGGTGTTGCCTACCGAGTCGGCGGTGAACGCGCCAGCGGTGATCAGGCCTTGTTTTTCGCCGGTGACGGCCATGTAGGCGGGAGTTGCCATGAGTGATGCTCTCCATGCTTGAGAAAGTCGCCCGGTGGCAGGAAATTGCCAGGCGGGGGACATCTCCTTATACAAGCCCCGTGCCAGGTATTTTTTATCCATATAAATCAATAGATTAAAAACATAACACACTCATTTGGATAGATTTTCAGCGACCTGCTATCCAAAAGTTGCGCAACTTTTTGCGCAGTGCTGGCAAAAAGTTGCGCAGTTGGCTGTACATGGCGGCTACTAAGGCCTGCGAGGAACTATCCACATACTTACCCACATTCAACTGCGCAACTTCTTGCGCAGTTGACTTATGAGTCAAACGGATGGCGGTGGCCAAGCCCCAGGCTGGTCGCAGTGAATCTGCGAACTCCTCACCGACGCATCCCAGCAAAGTTTTCCAGGATCTAAACCAACAAAACCAAGGCACATTCTCGATTGGCGTCTCTAGAGCAGGTAAGCAGTGCTGAGAGGGCTCTCCAGCATCTCACTTCGGACAGTGAGCTTGATTGCCCAATCAGGATGCTTGGCACATGCAGAATCGTCTCTCCCGACTGAAGTAATCGGCTCGTACGGTGAGCAAATGTGAAGTAGCTAGTTAGGGTGGTAATCCGTCTCGCGCCCAGCATCACGCCCCCCCTGCCACTAAAGGAGCCCAGCACGGCGTCACACGTCGATACCCGCCGGTCGCCATGCCCTCTGGCTCTGCACTTGACAGCGCGCGGCAATTTAATTGCAATAGCCGCCGTTTCAAGGACGATGCAAGGAACCTGTCATGGCCAAGACGCCATACTCACCCCGGGGCGACTTGCTCCGCGCCCTGGTTTTCCTTCCCCTGGGCCTGTGCCTGCTCTATCTCACACTTTGGCTGGTTGACGACCGGCTGGGCTTTCTGGCTCAGGCGCAACGCGCCCAAGGCACTGTCAGCGCGCTGAACGCGGGCGGCAGCCATCCCCAAATCGACTTCACCGACGCCACCGGCAAGGTAACCAGCTACCCCGAAAGCGGTTTGATCTTCGGCTACGCGGTAGGCGACCAGGTGGGCGTGCTGTACCGCCCGGAAGCGCCCGCCGCCAGCGCAATCATCGATGACCGGGGTGCGCTATGGGGGGCGAGCCTGCTGGCCGGCCTGTTCGCTCTCGTTTTCACCTCTGGAGGCGGCTACCACTTGGCCGCGTGGATTCGCCGACGCCGAACGGCGCGGCCTGTATAAGGATGTTCAGATGCACATTCCTCTACCCGTCAGCGTCAGCGACTGGCGCTACAAGACCGCCAGCGGAGGCGGCTTGACCGTTGTCTTCGCCGCTGCTGCTGGCGGCGCGCTGACACTGACTGACCCGCAGGGGGTCGACCAACAGTTTCGCTACGGGTCGCTGGGTGTCGGTGTCGGCCTTGGCGCGCGCTTGCCGCGCTTTGGCAAGGTCAATTTGCATGTGCGTGGCAAGAGCGTCGGAGCGGCGGGCGCCAGCGAGGACTTCCCCGCCGTCGGCCGGGTGCTGGTGGCCGACTCGATCGCTGCCCGTGGCCTGGTTCGCGAGGACTTCGAAGGCCCTTGTGTGTTCATTGAAGGCGGGGTCGGACTGGTGGGTGGCGCCAGCGGCTCGGCAATGCTGTTCGGCCTGGACGCCAAGCTGTTGGCGATGACGGCTGCTACGCTGACGCCGATTGGCAATCTGCTTTTGCCGCACGACAGTGCCGTGCGCCTGCTGCGCTCGGCCAAGGGCGTGATCATGTCTGCCGGACTCAACGTCGGGCTACAGGCGGGTGCTGGTGCGACGATTTCCCTCGGCGGGCTGTTCTAGGCGATTGCCGACGGACACCTGTCCAAGCCAGCTCCCACAGGTAAAGCGGTCACTGTAGGAGCGGATTTATCCGCGAAGCAGGCGACACGGTGGATGGCACCGGCTTTGCCGGTGATCGCGGCTGAAGCCGCTCCTACAGGTACGCGTCAAGGGCATGCCTGTTCCCTCAGGGATCGTCCAAGCCTTTTCCCTCGGCGGGCTGTTCTAGGCGATTGCCGACGGACACCTGTCCAAGCCAGCTCCCACAGGTACGGCGGTCATTGTAGGAGCGGATTTATCCGCGAAGCAGGCGACACGGTGGATGGCACCGGCTTTGCCGGTGATCGCGGCTGAAGCCGCGCCTACAGGCACGCGTCAAGGGCATGCCTGTTCCCTCAGGGATCGTCCAAACCTTCCGATGTTTGACAACGCAGTTGCTCCTACAGCAATTTCCCCGCGTCCAGGATTGCGCTGTAGCTGTGGAAACCGCGCTTGCCGGCAATGGGCCGCGAAGCGGCCCCGGCATTGCTCGAATCAACCCGCCAGCGCCAGCGTCCTGGGCACCCCGCCACGCGGCAAGTCTTCCAGGCCAACCACGCCTTTGGCCAAGTAGCGACTGCGCCACTTGAACACCACCGGCGCGGTGACGTTCATGCGCAAGCTGACCTCCTTCGGCGTCATGCCGCTGTCCAGCAGCAGCAGGATCGAGGCCCGAGTGACGCTCCGATAAGGCATCAACCCTGAGCGAGCGATCTTCTGCAGTTGCGCTCGGTCTTCGTCCGACAAAAGAAATTCGAGTGCCTTCCTGGCCATGCAGCCTCCTGGTTCACATCCATAACTAGCCATGCAAAATGTTTCCTGGCAGTAAACTCAACAGCGTGCGGGCCGCCCACAGCAGGTACTGCCCGAGCAGCCCGGTAAACAACAAGCCAGCCACCAGCACCTGCAGGTACGGTTGCAGGCTTTCATGGCGCAACCGCCAGCGTTGCGCGCACAACGCCTGGATGCAGGTAGCCCCATCCAACGGACGTACCGGCAGCAGGTTGACCACGACCAGGAGCACGTTGAGCGAGGCGCTGGTGTCGAGAAACGCCAGCCAGGCGCCTGGCCCGGCAAGCGGGCGTAGCGCCAGGCAGGCCGAGGCCAGCAGCAGGTTGGCCAGCGGCCCGGCCAACGCGGTGCATAGCAGGCCCAGGCGGCTGCTGGCCAATGGCGAGCCAAACGGTACCGCCCTGCCCCAGCCAACCAATGCACCCGGCAGGTGCGCCAGCGTACTCAGGGTAAATGCCGCGCAGGGCACCAGTGCCGTACCCAGCCACGAGCAATGCCGCAGCGGATTGATCGATAGCCGTCCGTTGTCCCGCGCCAGGTGGTCACCGAACAACGTCGCCACCAGCGCATGGGCCGCTTCGTGCGCAGTCACCGCCAGCACCAGCGCCGGCCACAGCATGGCCAGGCTTTCGATCACCCCGGCCATGCTCACTCCGCCTGCCGCGACAGCGCAGCAGCCGACGGCTCGCTGACGCCCTGCCCGATCAGTGGCTCGATAGCCTTCAGGATGGGGCCGACGGCATGGCCGAAGTTGACCACGTACTGCTCACGCAAGTGGCGGATGTTGCGCGGGTAGCGGCTGTCCTCGAGCACCTGTGGCAGGTAATCGGTCAGGCGCGGAATCTGCTCCTCGCTCAGGCGCAGGCCGATGTCATCGAGCACGGTCAGTTCCCACGGATCGTACGGCAGGTCGCTGGCCTCGGTGCCTTCACGCACCGGCTCGATACCGACGGTGATCACCGGGCGTTCGAACAGGAAGGCGTAGTCGAAGATCACCCCCGAAATGTCCGAGACCATCACGTCGCTACGCGCCATGGCGCTGAACGGTGTCGAGGAGAAGTCCCATTGCAGCCGCGGGCCATTGGGGAACAACGCCTGCAACCCCTGGATCAGCTCGGGCTCGGACACCATGCTCTGCGGATGCGGGCGGATGATCAGGTTGATGTCCTGGGCGGTCAGCGCGCTCAGCAACTTGCTGCCGTGCAGACGCAGCAGGCCGTTGCGCCCCCAGGTCGGCGCCAACAGCACGGTCCGGCCGGGGCTGACCAGTTCGGGGGTCTGGTTGCGCAACTGCTCGAGCAGATCGTCGTAGTACAGGCAGCCACCCATGATCAGGTCCTTGGCCGGTAACCCACGCAATTGCTCCAGGTAGCGCAGCGTGCGCTCCTGGTGCGGGCCGTTGATCACCACCGAGTCGAAGTAGTCGAACGAGTAAGGCCGGTTGAACGCCTTGTCGGTCGGTGCGTGGACCAGATGCATGTAGTGGCGCACCCGTTTCGAGCGCTTGAACTGCATGACGTCCAGCCCCGGGGTGGTGGAGATGCACAGGTCGGCGCGCAAGCGCGCCAGCAATGCCCAGGCCTTGTGCCCGCTGCCGATATAGCAGCCGGTTACCTCGCTCCACGCCTGCAGCCCAGGGTCTTCGCTGTCGGAACTCAGGTACAAGGTCCTGATCCTGGCCTTGGCCAGGGCTGCCAGCAGCGGCCGGAAGGTGCCGTAGTACTGCCGGCCTTCGGAATAGATGACCACCGGCCAGGCTTCCTGCACGCTACGCTCGGCGGTGGCGGCAACCCCCTTGCCGCCACCGCCGAAGCGGTAGTAAAGGCCCTTGACCGAATAGAACGCGGTGGTGACCACGCCGGCTATGAGCGAGAACAGCAGGCTGCCGGTGCCCGGGTCGAGGTACAGGCCGATATAGGGAACAGTGACCGCATGGTCCAGCAACCCGGTCATTGCACCTTGCTCCAGTTACCCGGCACCGAGACGTCGTCCTTGACCTGATAGGTACTGAGGATCTTGTAGGAGTCGGCGTTCTGCCCCTGGGGCTGCCACGGGGTCTCATACAGCTGAACCGGCTCGGTGAGCGGCTGGTTGCTGATGTGCTTGCCGGTGGCACGGTCCACGCAGCCGCCGATCACTTCGCAAACGATACCGGGCACGCTGGCATTGGAGATGAATTCGCGGCTCTCCCGTGGCGCCCCGGTGGCCGCGAACGGCTTGATCATCAGCAGGTTCTGGAACTGCGAGTACAACTCCTGCCGCTCGGCATCCGCCATGTCCTTGAGCAATGGGTTGCGCGATGGCCAGCCATGGTCGGACACCAGCACGAACATGGTGTTGTCGTAGATGCCCTGCTGCTTGAACCAGTCCAGGTAACGGGTCACGCCATTCATCGCGCAGTAGAAGGTGTCATAGATTTCCACCGTGTCCTGGCTGTGCAACTGCTCCAGTTCCTGGGCCGAGGTGCCCAACTGCTTGTTCGGCACGCAGCTTTCGTCGAGCTTGAGCACTGCACGGGTGATGTTGTTGGCCATGAAGGTGAAGGTCGGCCCCGGTGCGTTGGTGTCCGAAAGGCCCGGCAGCGCCAGCAGCGAGAAATAGTTCTCGAGGAACTTGTCCTCGCGCTTCCACCAGGACAGCGAGGCGCCCTGCCAGTCGCCGCCGTCGTACACCTGCCCCTTGAGGCTGTTGGGCGCCGCCTTGTACAGCGAAATCGCCAGGTACTGCTTGAGCACGCCCCAAAGGTATTCGGTGTGCTTGGTCGACATGTGCGCGTTGGTCTGCTGACGGCCGACCGTGTCGATGACGTGGATGCAGTCACCGGCGCCGCGGGCAACGAACTTGTTGCAGTCGCCACGGCGGGCGAAGCCGTACCAGAACGGATCGACGTAACGCACCCCGTAGCCCTTGGCGGCGAAGTTGTCCGGATAGAGCATGTAGGCCTGGTCGACCTTCTCTTCCAGGCTGTTTCCCGGGTGTTTGTTGATGTTGGCGGCGGTGTAGTCGAAACCACCGAACACCGCCGGCAGGGCATTGAAGGTACGGTTGCCGGTGGACACCACGTTGGAGTACCAGGTGAAACCGCTCAGGCGCTCTGCCGCCGCCGCGTCATGCGCCAGCAGACGAGGAATGTAACCGGCCATGGAACCGTCGATCATCAGCACGACGATGTTCTTCTCGGTCTTGGAGTACGAGATGGTCTGCTTGCCATCGTTGGCCGGCAGTGGAATCGCCGCGATCTTCGACGCCAGGGTCACACCGCTGAACAGTGCGTAGGCACCGCAGATCAGCACGAACAGGGTCAGCGCCTTGCCGACCTGCTCGGCAAACCGGCGCACCAGCAGCCAGGCGGCCCACAGCGCCGCGCCGGCCACTGCCACGTCGAGCAGCAGCCGCTGGCTGGAAAACGCCATGGCACGGGGCTCGGAGAACCTGAAGTTGTCGATCATCCCGGCGTCCAGCGGCAACAGGAAGCTGTAGACGCCGGCCACGATCAACAGCCACAGGCCGAGCACGCACAGCAGCTCGAGCAGCGCGCGCGGGGCGAACTTGCCGAGCAGCGCCAACAACGCCAGATAGGCGCTCAGGATCACCGCATGGGTGGTCGCGTACAGGCGCAGGTAGCCTTCGAGGCCGGTGGCGTCGTCCTCGAAGCTGGTCAGCGCCAGCGGCACTGCCAGTACCAGCAACAGGTACAGGGCGAGGTATGACAGCACGAACAATTTGAGCGGTTTGTCCGCCTTGGCCGCCGCGCTGGCCGGCAGGGCAAGCGCGGGGCTGGTCGAATTAGGCATTGGAAGTCCTTCGAAGGGTCGAGCTGGAACGGGCCACTCGATACACCAGGTTCTTGATCAGAGAAAAAAGGTTGTTGCAGGTCCAGTACAGGACCAGCCCGGCGGGCGACGGATACAGCAGCACGAAGAACAGCATCGCCACGATCCAGGTCTGCAGACGTTCCTGGGAAGACAGGTCACGGCTGTAGACATGGGCCGCCATCAGGTTGATTACGGTCATGACGATGGGCAGCAGGTTGACCCCGCCAAGCAGGCCATCGGCTGCGCCGAGGTTGGCGATACCCATGAAGTGCTCGTACTGCAGCGGCGGGTAGTCACTGAGCAGGCCATAGGCTGCGATGAACACCGGCACCTGGATCAGCAGCGGTACCAGACCGCGCAAGGCGAACACCGGGTGGTAGTGGTGCAGGCGGTACAGGGCGGCAATCATCATGTGCCGCTCCTGGCCCGTGAAGCAGCGCTTGAACTCCTCCAGCTTGGCCTGCATCGCCGCCCGTGCCGCACGTTCGCGGCCCTGCACCTTCTCGGCGAAGTGGTAGGCCGGCAGCAGCACCAGGTTGAACACCAGGCTCAGCATCAGGATCGCCAGGCCGAAGTCGTGGGTGCGCTGATAGCTGGTCTCCAGCACCCACTGGAAACAGTGGGCGATCGGCAGGATCAGCCAGTCATGCAGAACAGCGAACATGCATCACCTCAGGCGTGGGCCAGCGCCGCGGCGCTGAACAGATCGTTGGCGATATCCAGGTCTTCGGCGGTGTCGACTTCGAACCACTTCTCCTGGCCGACCAGCAGCGCGTCGATGCGGTAACCACTGTCGATCAGGCTGTCCATGGCGTACTCCAGAGGCGCCTTGACGCCCTTTTCGGCTACCGTCTGGCGGATGTGGCGCTGCAGCAGCCCAGCCCCGGCGTAGGTCATCGCGGTGATGTTCACGGTCTTGTACGAGGCCTGCAGGGGGAACCCGGCATCGCGCACGGACTCATGCTTCCAGGCACTCACCCGGCCACCCTCGACCAGCGCGAAAGTACCGCTCAGCTCGCTCGACCACGGCGCCAGCACGGTGGCGAAGGCTTCCTCGCCGAGCCCTTGCAGCGAAGCCAGGGCACGGGTGACCAGCGCATCCTCCACCACCACATCGCCCTCGAACACCACCACATCGTGGCCCTCCGGCACCGCCTCGAGGCACAGGCTCAACGAGTGCACCGAACCTGAACGGGCATAGATCGGGTTGGTCACGAAGGTGCTGTTGAGCTGTGGGTGGTTGCTGCGGATGTAGCTCTCGAGCACATCGCTGAGGTAGCCGACACCGACGATGACGTTGCTGACCTGGTGCGCCTGCAACTGCTCCAGCAGACGGCTGATGATGGTCTTGCCGGCCACCTCGACCAGGCACTTGTTCTTCGCCAGGGTCTGGTCTTCCAGGCGCGAGCCAAGGCCAGCCGCCAGGATGATCACCGAAACAGGGGTATCCTTACTCATTTGCCGATGCTCCTCAATTGAACCGGGCGAAGAATTCACGTAGACGTTGCATACCCGTGGCCACATCAGCGTCGCTCACGGCGTAGGAAATACGGATACCGCTCGGGTCGCCGAAGCCGGCGCCAGACACCACGGCCACCTTGGCCTCGGCGAGGATCAGCTCGACCAGTTCGTCGGTGCTGCGCACCTGTTTGTCGCCATAACTCCGGCCGATGAACCACTGGATATCGGCGAACACATAGAACGCCCCCATCGCCGGCGCTACACGCAGGTGCTCGATACCGGCCAGGGCCTCGTGGAGGACCTGCAGGCGCGCGTCAAGAATCGCATTGGCGGTGGCGATGAAGTCTGCCGAGTCGTCGAGTGCACGGGACACCGCCACCTGTGCCACCACGTTGGGGTTCGAGGTGGTGTGGCCCTGGAGGTTTTCCATGGCCTTGATCACCTGCTCCGGTGCACTGACGTAGCCCAGCCGCCAGCCGGTCAGCGCCATGCTCTTGGAGAACGAATTGACGATGACCGTGCGCTCCTTCAGCTCGGGCATCAGCGTGACGATGCTGTGATGCTCGCCGCCGTTGCGGATCAGCCGTGAATAGCATTCGTCGAAGATGATCCACAGGTCGTGCCGGATGGCCAGTTCACCGATACGTCGCAGGGCTTCGCTGTCGTAGACCGCGCCAGTCGGATTGTTCGGCGTATTGATCAGAATCGCCCGGGTCTGCGGGGTGATGGCGGCAGCGACACGCTCGGCAGTCAGCTGGTAGCCCTCCGGCCGAGTGTCGACCAGCACCGGCTTGCCACCCGCCAGTTCGATCTGGGTCGGGAAGGTTACCCAGTAAGGGATCGGAATGATCACCTCGTCGCCCGGGTTGATCAGCACCATCGCCGCATTGTAGAGCGCCTGCTTGGCGCCTGCGGTCATCCCGACCTCGTTCCAGGCGTAGGCCACGCCCAGTTGCTCGCTGACATGCGCGGCCAGCTGTTGGCGGATCTTCTTCTCGCCGAGGGCGGGCGTGTAGGTGTTGCATTTACCCTTGATCGCCTCGATGGCCGCCTGTTTGAGGCTGTCGAGGGTGTCGAAGTCGAGTTCGCCAGCGGCAAAGTTGATCACCGACTCGCCGCGTTCCTTGAGTTCGTTGGCGATGCCGCGCATGCGCGAAGTGCTCGGCGCAACGACCAGGTCATTGCGCAAGGCCAGAGTTGGGCTGGTCATTATTTGGTACCCGGAATGAGTTCGAGGATTTCCTTGATCGACAGGCAGCGAGGCTCTACTTCGAGCGTACGCCCGGACAACAGAATATTGTCGGCCACCTGTTTCATTGCCATATAGGCGGAGCGCAACATATGGTTGGCATAAATGACGATATTGAACCCTTCTGCCTCGAGCGCCTCGAACGGAATACTCGAATAACTGGTCGGCACACACACCAGCGGTACAGTTGGATGACGCTTGCGGAACGTCCGGGCAAAGGCGAAGATTTCGTCAGGCGTTTCCTGGCGGCTATGAATCATTATCCCATCGGCACCCGCCGCGACATAGGCATCGGCCCGGGTCAGTGCATCGTCAAGACCGGCATCGAGGATAAGGCTTTCTATGCGCGCAATGATCATGAAGTCACTGGAAATTTGCGCACGCTTGCCCATGCGAATCTTGTTGCAGAAGTCTTCGATAGTTTCCTGTTGCTGGAAGACTTCATTACCAAACAACGAGTTCTTCTTCAGGCCAGTCTTGTCTTCGATGATGACCGCCGACACCCCGAGGCGCTCGAGCGAACGGACATCAAACGCAAAGTGCTCGGGCTTGCCACCGGTGTCGCCATCCATGATCAGCGGCTTGCTTGTAACTTCGAAGATATCATTGACATTGGCCAGCCGGTCCTTGATCGCCAGCACTTCGATATCCGGCTTGCCACGCGCGGTAGAGTCGGTCAACGAGCTGGACCAGAAACCGTCATAGACCCGCAGTTGGCCGTCGACCGTTTGCGAGGCATGTTCGGCAAGAATCGCGGATATCGGGTTATGGGCCTCGAGAAAACGCAGGCAACGCTTATCGCTCAGTAAGTTCCTAAGTGAGGCTGCGCGGCGATCTGCAGAAATAAACTTGAAGGCTGCTTGAGTGCTCATTATTTTCCCCCGGCAAAAGTTGGCCATTACACCGAACATGAACATTCGGTGCCCCTATGTATTGACCTCTATTGTTATCGTGCAGCAGACGACACCCCCGACAAGTCGGGAAGTCCTGTTCGTCAACTGCGATGTCCACCAGGCACAGCTGGCGGCCACCTTAAAAAAGCATAGCCACAGGGCAAAAGCAACAAATTATTACAGCCTTATTAACAAGCGATGAATCAGCGGAAACAAACTATGCGCCATCCCACGCACGATTCGTTTACTTATTATTGTGCAGGCGAAGATACCGATTCCATCGGCCAGGCCCAATGTTCATTAGGTTTTCCCGTTATTGTTCAGGCCCGCACGCCTCGAATATGAATTAACGCACTTCCCCTCCGGCAACTTGTTGGTCCGCCGCTGGCGGCTGGACCATTGGCAGGCGCACGGCGGGCCGCTGGGCGCAGGCCAAGGCACTGATCGCCAAGGCCAGCGCAGCCAACGCGTACACCCACACCGGCGCCATCAAGGGCAGCACCACCGCCGCCAACATGGGCCCGATGCCGGCCCCGATATCGCGCCACACCGCATTCGCCGCCAACGCCCGGACACGCTGCTGACCGGGATTACGCTCGGCGACTACTGGCCCCACCAGTGGCAATTGCAACGCACGCAGCACCAACACCAGGCCCCCCCCCGCGACCAGCCAGTGGCAACCGAATGCCACCAGCGCTGCGGCGGTGAGTAGCGCTAACCCGACCAGCATGCGCGTCGCTCCCCAGCGCTGCGCGAGCAGGCCGCCCAGCGGGCTGAGCAGCAGCTCCGACAGGTAGCGAACCGCCAGCAACCCGCCTGCGACCAGCACCGCGTCCGCCCCCAGCAACTGCTGCGCCAACAGCGAGAGGCCGATGATGAACAGGCCATCCAGGGTCAATCCCTCGGTGAATGACCACATCGCCACGCTGTCCGGCCGCCGGAAGCGGCGCTGCGCCTCAGGCAATGGATGCGCCGCAGCGGGCAGTCCCCTGGCCAGCCATGCCCCAAGCAGCGAACTGGCCACCATCGCCAGGAAGATCAGCCGGGGGCCGTGCTCCAGGCTCAGCAGTGCCCCCAGCGGCAACGCCAGCATCGGGCCAACGGCAACCAGCGCGCGCGATCGCCCGCTGCGCCGCGCGGCGCCCGCAGCCTGTGCAGTCGCCATGACCTGGGTCGACAGGTTCAGCGCAGCATAGGCCAGCCCCCAGAGCAGACGTAGCAGCAGCAACGCCCAGAACCCGGAGAGCGTCGCATAGCCCAATGCACACAGGGCGGCGCAGCCGGCCGCCAGCATCGAACTGGGGCGATCCCCCCAGCGGGCATAGCCTTTCATCACGTAGTGGTAGCCGAAGATTCGCACCAGCCGGTTGGCCGCCAGCAAGATCCCGGCTTCACCCAAGGTAATGCCGAACGCCTGGTACTGCATCGGCAGCAACAGGTAGAGCAGGACGTCGCCGGGCAGGCACAAGCTCAGGATCAACGCTGCGCGCAGCGAAGCCCGATCAGCTGAGCAGATGGTGGTGGTACCCATGGACGACGACCAGAAGACAAGTAGAGCGGCGTTCAGAGTGGCGCGAAGCAGCGCCGCTGACAAACGCTTTAATTGTGCGTCTGATGTCAGTAAATTAGACACATGATCAGCGACCTCCCCCCCTTGAACGCGGTCCGGGCCTTTGCCTCTGCCGCGCGCCATCAAAGCTTCAGCCGTGCTGCCGAAGAGCTGCATGTCACCCACAGCGCCGTCAGCCGCCATATCCGCCTGCTTGAAGAGCACCTGGGCGTACTGCTGTTCGAACGGCGGAATCGGCAGTCGGTACTTACCCCGACCGGCCAGGCCTACTACCAGCAGATCAGCCTGGGCCTGGCGCAAATCGCCAACGCCACCCAGGCCCTGACCGGCAGTAGCGCAGCGCGCAAGGTGATCATCAATGTGCGCCCGTCCTTTGCCGTGCGCTGGCTGATCCCACGGTTGCCCGATTTCATGGCGCAGTTTCCGGAGATCAAACCGGAGGTGGTGACCAGCACCCTGGCCCCGGATCCGTCGCGTGAAGCCTTCGATGTGGTGGTGCGCCGTGGCAGCTCGGGCTGGGCGGCCGAGCTGGAACCGAACGTGCTGCTCGAGGATGACCTGCTGCTGGTGGCGGCCCCTTCCCTGCTGCAGGCGATACCGGTTCAGGCGCCAGCGGATGTGCTGCGCCATACCCTGCTCTCGGGCAGGACACGCAGTGGTGATTGGCAGGCCTGGTGCAAGCTGGCCGGAGTCAGCCAGGCAAGGCAGCAGCCGGCACTGCAGTTCGATCACATGCACCTGGTGCTGCAAGCGGCCGTCGACGGCCTTGGCGTGGCACTGTGCCCGGCCTCGCTGCTGGGCAAGGACCTGGCTACCGGCCGCCTGTACAACCCCCTGCCCCATCTACGCCTGCCTTTGACTCGCTATTACTATGGCGTGTCGCAGGATGCGGTGGCCGAAACCCAGGTGTTCATCGACTGGATGTTCTCCCGGTTCCAACACGACAGCGGTGCCCTCGCCTGATTTACCAACGGTCTGGCGCCGGGAGTCGACAGCGGATCAGGAAAGTGATTGTAGCAAAATAAAAGAGTCACGCTCGGCGTGACTCTTTTATTTCAGCGGACTGCGTGTTTAAAGTGATTGCAGAGAAATACTGGCATTGGTCGAGTCCTGCGGACTGTCAGCGTCCATCCAGACCCACTGAGTACCGTCACCTTGCAAGTTGTTACTGATACTTTGAATCTGCGTTGCCACAATATTGACCGCACCGGGTTGCGAAGCGGTAGGCCCGATATTGGTGACTTGCCCTGCCAGCAAGCCGTTGGACGTTTCATTCACAACAAACACTGTCGCAGCAGCTTCGCGGAACTGGCACGAGATAAACTGGGTGATCTTGCTGACGATGGTCAGGTTCATCCATTTTGACGGCGGCACCGCATAATAGCGACTGTATTTGTTGAACGGATATTGCTCGCCGTTGGCCTGCAAGGGGTTATTGTTAAGGCCGCTGGTGTTGGTCGGCATGCTGGTACTGCCCAACCACAGTTCGACCTGGGCCATGCCACTGTTGCTGGGTAAGGAGACCGAAATGGTCTGGGTGTCGGTACCCGAAACGAAGCCCATCGAGGCCAACCCTGCGTTAGCCGTGGTGCCTGGCACGGTAATGAGTGCCGGAGGCTGGCTATTGCTCCATACCACATTGACGGTGGCATTGTTGTCGTTCCCCGCCGAGTTATAGAGGAAAATCCCGTATATCTGACCCGGGCGTAACGTGGTGCAGGTGGCGGTATCCCCTGGATTCAAAGTGATGCGTTGGCCACCATTCCAGTTGATTTGTGATGCGGCGATAGCGAAGCTTTCCATTTGGATAGTCCTTTAATAGATCCGTCATGATTGGCGCGCGTACATCCTTAATATCCGTTGCGCGATTACGAGCTTAGCCACTTGGTAAAAAAAGGCTATGGCGCGATTAGAATCATTGGCGATTAGTGAAAAATGGCTAAAAGCCATTTATCTTTACCAATTAAACGCCAGCTCTTTCCATGCAAATGGATAGTGCAACAATGCCGGTAATGACAAATGGATGCCTGCTACTTTTCGGATGCTACTAACTGTTCCCAGCGCTTCAGTTGTGCGACCAATGGCACGCCGTCGCGTTTCCCACCATTGGGAATACGCCAGTTGTGAGTGCGACCTTGTTGCGAAGGGGCTGCGCAGCAGCCCCGGCAGTTTTCAGACAGACGCAGAAACGCGCCCCCCTGCCTAGTTCGTGGGCAACAGGATGACGAAGTTCTTTTTCATGTCTTCCAGCACGGTCCATTTGCCCTTGGCGCCCGGTTCGATAATGAACGTGTCGCCAGCGGCCAGCGCGATGGGCTCGCAACCCTCAAGCTCGATGACGCAGCGTCCACTCAGGACATGGCAGAACTCCCACACTTTGTAGTCGATGCGCCACGCGCCGGTGCTGGCTTGCCACTCTCCGGAAATGCGCCCTTGCTGTTCATCGTGATAGTACTTGGAGGTCAGCGTATGAGGGCTGCCTTCCACTATCTCTTCAAAAAAGGGCAGGTCGCGCAGCGGTTGGATATCCAGTTCGCGGAACACGGTCAGTTTCTGGGTCATGGCGTTTTCTCGAGCACGTTGTGGGTAGGGCGATACATCAAATAGGCTTCACCGGTTACGCCCAGCATCGGGTGCGGAACGATCTGGCAGGTTTTAACAATGTGAAAACCGTGACGTTCGTAGAACCGGCGTGCACCGTGGTTTTCTGCATAATCGATCAGGCATAGCCCATCCAGGCCAGCGTCCTCGGCGCGCTGCTGGGCGTGGCGAAGAAACTCGGCGCCCAGCCCCTGGCTGCGCCAGGCCTCATCCAGGGCCAGGCTGGATATGTACAAGGTGTCAGGTATTTCCATGTCGGCATAAGGCGCCAGGACCGGGTCTGTCTCGACAGGCCTGTCAAGGGTCTCGCGCAAGGCATAGCTATGCATCATGCCGATCACGCGTCCATCGAAAGTGGCCATCAGGCAGTTCTTGTAAGAAAAGTCGCCCTGTTCCCTGGCATAGCGAGATGCACCGACACTCAGCAATGCTTCTCCAGGTGCGGCAAGCTTGCTCCATATGTAATCGGCCATGCCTTCCGATGTCAGTTGAAAGAAGCGCGCAATATCGTGCGCGTCCGAGGCTTGAGCGGGTCTGAAGTCGATAGGCACGTACGGTGCTCCCACGGGATCGGGTGATTGGTTTTCAAGGATTACGCCTTTGACAGGGGGGCAGCGTAGGCGGGTTGAACGGCTGCCATCATGCTCGGGGCGAACACCGTCAGCACGGCGTGCGACGTTGCCCAAGCTCAAGGGTACGTGGCCGTCCAATGGCTCAGGGCTGGTGAATCGATCGTGCAGTTGCCGGCGGTGAGCGGCGCAGCGGCGCAGCTGCCCCACTATCCAGAAGTCTGCAAGGGGTCGAAGCAGTCATTCACCCTACCGCTCTTGCCCCCTGAAACACTTCGCCGCTGGCCGCGTCAGATCCAGACGTCATTCAGGGCCGTTCGCTCCCCTCCTTCATGACCGGTATTCAACACACCGCGCGGTTCGATCATCATCAGTTTCGCTTCCGCCAGCGCCGCTGTCCTGTGCTTGACGCCACGCGGCACCACGTACAGTTCACCGGCATTCACATGAACGCAGCCCTGCGGGAGATCGATGCGCAAGACGCCTTCGAGTACCAGGAACGCCTCATCGGTTTCCGGGTGCGAGTGCCAGATGAATTCACCTTCGATGCGCACCACCTTGAATTGGTAGTCGTTCATTTCCGCGACCACCCGTGGGCTCCATTGTTGTTCGATCAACCCAGCCTTGTAAGCCAGGTTGACAGGTTGTGACAGGCGTTGTTGATGGGCTTCGGACATGACAGATCCTCTCTGGTTGGAACGCTCAGGCTAGCGAACGCAAAGCAGGCTGCTCTTGTACGATCCTGCAACTCAGCGGGCAGGCCGCAAGCGCTCCAGCCAACGCAGCGGCGGTACGCCGTAGGTGCGGGTGAAGTGCCGGGTCATGTGGCTCTGATCGTGAAAACCAGCAGCGAGGGCGGCGTCGACCAAGGTAAAGCCGTCGAGGATCAGCCTGCGAAAACAGTCCAGGCGTCGTAGCGTGACAAAACGGTAGGGGCTGGTGCCGTAAAGGGCACGAAAATCCCGTGACAAACTCCACCGCTCACGCCCGCTGGCCTGTTCGAGCATCTCCAGCGTGATGCCTAGGTGAAGGTGCTCCATGATGAACCCCCTGGCACGCTCGGCCGCGCGGTAGTCCAGGCGTTTGCGGCCGCGTGGCTTGCCGCCGACCGCACGCAGCGCCATTGCCAGGTCGTACAGGGCGTCCTGCGCTTGCAGTGTTTCCAGAGAATGATCCAAGCCCTGCACAAAGGCCTCGCTGGCGTTGTACAGGCGCGGGTCACAGGACAATCCGCCAGCGATGAAAGGCAACGGCTCGCCGCCCAGCACGTTCTGGATCAACGCCGGGTCGATGTAGGCCATACGGTAGCGAAAGCCCATTTCGGTGCCCGCCATGCCGTCATGCACTTCGTCAGGGTGCAACACCAGCGTGTTGCCAGGCACACCGTGGCGCAGCGCCCCTTTGTAGTGAAAGCTCTGCACACCGGCCAGGGTACGGCCGATCGAGTAGGTATCGTGACGATGCGGGTCGTAGCCATGGCCGCCGAACCACGCTTCGATGCGCTCCACGCCGCCTGGCATGGTGCTGCGGATGACCCAATCGGAGGGGGCCGACCTCTCTGCCTGTGCTTTCATCAATACTCCTGCCGCGACGCCGCCATCCAGTGGCTGCGCGCCATCCTATTTCAGAAAGCGGCAGGCACCCAGGCCATTTTTTTTGCCCAATGGTCGCCCTCGGCGCCGACAAGCACCAACTCGGGTCAAAACCTGCCGCCAGGCGCAGAACGCGCCTTTTTGATGCATGCCCGCCGGCAGCCCCGCACATAGCCCGGTCCCAGGCGTGCGCTGCGCAACTGTAACCAGCACAGAAAATCGCCCTGATTCAAAGGGTTGCCGCTTATTCACCAGCGCCACCGCGCTGTGCCGGGCTTTCGGCACCTTCATTGCAAAGGCTTGTTGCAGGCAAGACGCACTTGCTCGAACGAACCAGAGGCTCACCACAGACACAGGACCCACCTACCCCCGCAAGGCTGCACCGAGAAATTTGTAAATGACCGCAATGAAGCTGCCGGCAACGGTGGCAAGGAGTGGGTATGTCCCGGGCATTTTTCAATGAAATGTACGAAACGAACGGCAGTTGCCGCCCGCATTACCAGGAGTTCGCCCGCTGGTTGGCCAACACCCCGCAGGAGTTGCTGGAGCAACGTCGACGCGAAGCCGACCTGCTGTTCCACCGCGCCGGTATCACCTTCACCTTGTACGGTGACGAACAGGACACCGAGCGCCTGATCCCCTTCGACATCATCCCGCGCAGCATTCGCGCCAGCGAATGGCGCATGGTCGAGCGCGGCTGTATCCAGCGCGTGCAGGCCCTGAACCTGTTCCTGGAGGATATCTACCACGACCAGCGCATCCTCAAGGCCGGTATCATCCCGCCAGAGCAAGTGCTGGCCAACGAGGGCTACCAGATCGCCATGCAGGGCCTGGGGCTGCACCGTGGCCTGTATGCCCATATCGCCGGCGTCGACCTGGTCCGCGATGGCGATGGCAGCTACTTCGTGCTGGAAGACAACCTGCGCACCCCCAGCGGGGTCAGCTACATGCTCGAAGACCGCAAGATGATGATGCGGCTGTTCCCCGAGCTGTTCGCCGCCCAGCGTATCGCCCCGATCGACCACTACCCCAACCTGCTGCTGGACACGCTCAAGAGCGCCAGCCCCTTGGACAACCCGACCGCCGTGCTGCTGACCCCCGGCCGCTTCAACAGCGCCTATTTCGAACATGCCTTCCTGGCGCGGGAAATGGGCATCGAGCTGGTCGAGGGCGCCGACCTGTTCATCCGCGACGAGCATGTCTACATGCGTACCACCGCCGGCCCGCAGCAGGTCGACGTAATCTACCGTCGCCTGGACGACGATTACCTCGACCCACTGTCGTTCAACCCTGACTCGATGCTGGGCGTGCCGGGGCTGATCTCGGTGTATCGCGCCGGCAACGTGGTGCTGGCCAACGCGGTCGGCACCGGGGTGGCAGACGACAAGTCGATCTACCCCTACGTCGCCGACATGATCCGCTTCTACCTGAGCGAAGAGCCGATACTGAACAACGTTCCCACCTGGCAGTGCCGCCGGCCGGCCGACCTGTCGCATGTGCTGGCCCACCTGCCCGAACTGGTGGTCAAGGAAACCCAGGGCTCCGGTGGCTACGGCATGCTGGTCGGGCCGGCGTCGACCAGCGCCCAGATCGAGGCGTTCCGTGCCCGCATCAAGGCCCGCCCGCACGCTTATATCGCCCAGCCCACGCTGTGCCTGTCCACCTGCCCGACCTTCGTCGACAGCGGCATCGCGCCGCGCCATATCGACCTGCGCCCGTTCGTGCTGTCTGGCAGTGAAACCCGTCTGGTGCCAGGCGGCCTGACCCGCGTGGCGTTGCAGGAAGGCTCGCTGGTGGTCAACTCGTCGCAGGGCGGCGGGACCAAGGACACTTGGGTGGTGGAGGACTGAACCATGCTTTCGAGAACCGCTTCCGACCTGTACTGGATGTCCCGCTACCTGGAGCGCGCGGAAAACCTGGCGCGCATGCTCGAGGTCAGTTATTCGCTATCACTGATGCCCCAGGCCGGGCGCAGTGATGGCCATGCCGAGCTGGCCATGTCGCTGCTGGCGTCGGGTACGCTGGACGACTACCGCCGCCGCCACGGCGAGCTCGACAGCGAGCGCATGCTGCACTTCTTCGCCCTCGACGCGACCAACCCCAGCAGCATCTATTGCTGCCTGCAGGCGGCCAGGACCAACGCCCACGCGGTACGTGGCCGGATCACCGCCGACATGTGGGAGAATATCAACGCGACCTGGATCGAGATGCGCAACATTGCCGGCAATGGCCTTGGCCGTTATGGCATCAGCCAGTTCTGCGACTGGGTCAAGGAACGCTCGCACCTGTTCCGCGGGGCAACCTCAGGCACCATCATGCGCAACGATGCCTACAGCTTCATCCGCCTGGGCACCTTCCTGGAGCGGGCCGACAACACCCTGCGCCTGCTCGATGCCCGCTACGAAATGTTTGGCGAGGCCTCCGAAGAGGTCAGCGACGACTCGGCCCGCGGCTATTACCAGTGGAGCGCCTTGCTGCGCGCACTGACCTCCTACGAAGCCTTCAACGAGTTGTACCGGGCCGCGCCCAGCGCCCGGCCGGTGTCCGAACTGCTGTTGCTGCGGGTGGACGTGCCCCGCTCGCTGCACGCCTGCATCGAGGAACTGGACCAGATCCTTGCCAGCCTGCCCGGCAGCAACCGCCGCGCCGCCCAGCGCATGGCCGCCGAACTGAATGCACGCCTGCGCTACACCGCTATCGACGAAATCCTCGAAGCGGGCTTGCACCCGTGGCTGAGCGACTTCATCGGGCGCATCAACCAACTGGGCCAGGCGGTCCACCACTCCTATCTGGAGGTCGTATGAAACTGTCCATTCGCCACGACACCACCTACAGCTATGCCAGCGACGTGTGCAACAGCATTCAGTTCCTGCGCCTGACGCCGCGCAGCAGCGAGCGCCAGCGCATCGACGCCTGGCAGTTGGACCTGCCCTGCGAAGTCAAAGGCCAGATCGACCCGTATGGCAACATCCTGCACGTATTGACCCTGGACAAACCCCACGGCCACCTGGCCCTGACCGCCAGCGGCCAGGTGGAGATCGACCCGGAACGCGAGCAGGAGGCCGGCGAGCAGTCGCCATTGCCGTTCTTGCGCGGCAGCCACCTGACCCAGGCCGATGATGCGCTCAAGGCCTTCGCCAACCGCCACTGCGGCGAGCACCGCGACCGCGCGGCGCTGATCGGGTTGATGCAAGGGCTGGCCGAGCACATGCCCTACAGCCCGGGCGCGACGTCGGTGGGTACCACCGCCATCGAAGCGTTCAGCGGCGCTGCCGGGGTCTGCCAGGACCACACCCACGCCTTCCTCGCCTGCGCACGCAGCCTGGGGATACCGGCACGCTACGTCTCCGGTTACCTGTGCACCGAGGACGAGCAGCACCTGGCCAGCCACGCCTGGGCCGAAGCCTGGGTCGACGGCGCCTGGTACAGCTTCGACATCACCAACCGCCTGACCCGGCCAGAGCGTCACCTGAAGCTGGCCGTGGGCCTGGACTACCTCGATGCCTGCCCGGTCAGGGGCGTGCGCCGTGGCGGCGGTGCCGAATCGCTGCAGGCCCGCGTTCACGTGCATCGCCAGTGACAGGCGCTGCCCCATCATGGAAACCACAAGGGAAACAGCATGACCTACTGTGTCGCCATGCACCTGGCGGACGGGCTCGTCTTTATCAGCGATTCACGTACCAATGCAGGCATCGACCAGATCGCCAGCTTTGCCAAGCTGTTCGTGTTCGGTGTGCCGGGCGAACGCCTGATCGTCCTGCAGACCGCCGGCAACCTGGCAACCTCGCAGTCGGTGGTGAACCTGCTGCGGCAGCGCACCCGCGGGCCAGGCACTCACCTGCTGAACGTGGCCACGCTGTACGATGCAACGGTACTGGTAGCCGACACCCTGCGCGAAGTGGTCAGCCGCGATCGCAGCAAGTTGTCGGCCGGCATCGACCTGAGCAGTTCGTTCATCGTCGGTGGCCAGATTGCCGGCGATCCGATGGCCATCTACAACGTCTACGCACAGGGCAATTTCTTCCAGGCCACGGCGGACACGCCGTTCCTGCAACTGGGCGAAAGCAAGTACGGCCGGCCGATTCTGGACCGCAACCTGAGCTACCACACGCCGCTCGATGAAGCCTTGCGCTGCGGCCTGATCTCGTTCGACTCGACCATTCGCAGCAACCTTTCGGTGGGCATGCCGCTGGACCTGCTGGTGTATCACAAGGACAGCCTGGAAGCGCCGGAACGGCAACGGATTACCAGCGACGATGCCTATTACCAGCAGATCCGCAGGCAGTGGAGCGACGGCTTGAAACGGCTGTTGGCCGAGCTGCCCGCGCCGCCCTATGGCTGAATCGATACGGTGCTGATTCCCAGGCTGGCGCTGTATCTCTGTAGGAGCGGATTTATCCGCGAAGCAGGCGACGCGATGAATGGCACCGGCTGTGCCGGTGATCGCGGATAAATCCGCTCCTACAGGTACGGGGTCAACCGTAGGAGCGGATTTATCCGCGAAGCAGGCGACGCGATGAATGGCACCGGCTGTGCCGGTGATCGCGGATAAATCCGCTCCTACAGGTACGGGGTCAACTGTAGGAGCGGATTTATCCGCGAAGCGGGCGACGCGGTGGATAGCACTGGCCTTCCGGTGATCGCGGCATGCCCGCTCAGGGCCTATGCCAAGGGAATGGTCAGGCGATCGATCACCGCCCGGGTTTCCGGGCGTACCCCGCGCCACCAGGCAAAAGCCTCCGCTGCCTGTTCCACCAGCATGCCGACACCGTCGGCCAGGCGCGCCACACCTTGCCCCTGGGCCATGCGCAGGAACGGCGTCAGGCCTTTGCCATACGCCAGCTCGTACGCCAACCGTGTCTCACCCAGCACATCGTCCGGTAGCGGTGGCAGCTCACCAGTGAGGCTCGCGGAAGTGGCGTTTACCACGATGTCGAACGCCTGCCCCTGCAGCTCCTCGTAGCGGCTTATGCGCAGGCGCGGGTGATCCAGTTCGTTGCGCAAGGTCAGTGCCTTGGCCATGTCGCGATTGGCCAGCACCAGCTCGCGCGGCCCGGCCTGCAGGAACGGCAGCAACGCCCCGCGCACCGCGCCACCGGCGCCGAGCAGCAGCACCCGGCGATTGGCCAACGGCTCACCCAGGTTTTCTTCGATATCGCGCAACAAGCCGATGCCATCGAAGTTCTCGGCGTAGATCCGGCCACCTTCGAACTTCAGTGCATTGGCCGCCCGCGCCAGCTGTGCGCGCTCGCTGCGCTGGTCGGCCAGCTCGAACGCACGCAGCTTGAACGGCGCAGTGATATTCATGCCCAAGCCGCCCTCACTGCGGAACTGCAGCACCTGAGCCTCGAAACCCGCAAGCTCGCCCTCGATGGCGCCGTACGCCAGGGACTGGCTGGTGGCCTCGGCAAACAGACCATGGATCAAAGGCGACTTGGTGTGGTTGATCGGCCGGCCGATCACTGCATAGCGGTCGTTCATGGTGCATCTCCGTGGGTGAACAGCACACCGTCTGCCTGCATGGCGGTGATTTCTTCAGGGCTGAAGCCTAGCCCGGCGGCTACTTGGGCATTGTGCTGGCCCAAGTCCGGGGCCACCTGGCGGATCGTGGTATCGCAGTCGGAAAAGCGGAATGGCAGGTTCGGCAGGCGCAAGGTGCCGTAGCGCGGGTGCTGCTGCTCGAGCAGCATGCCACGCGCCTGGATCTGCGGGTCGGCCACCACCTCGTCGATGCGCTGCACCTTGGCGCTGGGGATGTCGACCGCATCGAGCAGCTGCAGGATATCCGCGACGCGACGTGCACCGACCCAGTCACGGACCACGGCGAGGATCGCCTGGCGGTGGCTGTTGCGTCCGTTCAGGCTGTGGTAACGGCTATCGCTGCCGAACCCGGGCGGGCCACCGTTGGCTTCGAGCATCGCGGCAAAACGCTTCCAGGCATCGTCGACCTGGGCGGCGATTACCAGGTCGCCATCGGCGGCGCGAAACACGCCGTACAGAGTGGAGGTCGGCATGTCATGGCCAGTCTGTTCGGGCAGCACGCTGCCGTCGGACAACGTGTAGCACTGCACCGCGTATTCATGCATCGACACCAGCGTGTCGTACAGGGCCATGTCGATGTGCTGGCCACGGCCACTGTTGACCCGGCCCAGCAGCGCCGCATTGATCGCCGCCACGGCATGAATGCCGGTGTACATGTCGCCCAGGGAAATGCGCAGCAACGGCGGCGCTTCGCCCGGCACGCCGACCATCTGCATGATCCCGCTCTTGGCCTCGGCGATCAGGCCGAAGCCGGCGCGGTGGGCATCCGGCCCGGTGTGGCCGTAGGCGGAGATCGAGCAGTACACCAGGCGCGGGTTGCGCGCCGCCAGCTCGGCATAGCCCAGGCCGAGTTTGTCCAGCGCACCAGGGCGGTAGTTTTCGATGAACACATCGGCCGAGTCGGTCAGGCGCTGCATGAACGCCTTGCCGCGTGGGTCCTTCATGTTCACGCTGACGCCCTGCTTGCCCATGTTCAGTTGCAGGAAGTAACCGCTCTGCTGATCGTCCAGGGTGAACGCGTGCTGGCGGCCGGCATCGCCGCTGCCAGGCCGCTCGACCTTGATCACCTCGGCCCCCAGCGCGGCCAGGCAGCGGCCCACGTAGGGCCCGGCGAGGAAGTGGCTGTAGTCGATGACGCGGATACCCGCCAATGGCAGTGCCTGGCTCATGCCTGCGCCCTCCGCGGCACCATCAGCCGGTGCTCGCCCCGTTGCACGACTTCGCCGTGCTGGTTGATCAGTTCCGATGGCAAGACCACGATGCCCCAGCCCGGGCGGCTGTTGCTCGGGCGCATCGCCCCCACGCGCATGCGCACGTGCAGCACATCGTCGACCTTGATCGGCAGCACGAAGTCCCAGGTCCAGCCCAGCGACATGCCCGGCACGAAGCGGTACTCGCACTGGGTCTTCAGGCCGTCGGCGATCGACAAGCCAAACAGGCCATGGGCAACCAGGCAGCCGAAGTGGCTTGCGTTGGCATACGCCTCGTCGACATGTACCGGGGTGTGGTCACCGGTGAGGTCGGCGTAGGCCAGGATGCGTTCGCGGGTCACGGTGTAGCTGGGGCTGATGCATTCATCGCCTTCGCGGGCATCGTCCCAGTATTTTTCCACCACGCTCATGCCTGCACCTCCGCGCGCGGGTCGATGGCCAGCGCCTGGGCAACGCACTGCGCCGGCCGTGCCTGGATGAATTCGACGGCCAGGCCGTCGGGCAGGCGCAGCCAGTTGCGGCCCTGGGGCATTTCACTGACACCGAAACCTTGGGCGGCCGCCAACACAGGCTCGAGGTCCTCGCACATGATGCCCAGGTGCGCCAGGCGCCCTTCCGGGCCGGCGAAGTCCGGCTGGTGGATGAACTGCAGGCCGCCGAGGGTCCAGTATTGCGCAGGCTGCTCGACATCGCCCTGGACCTCGCGCATGGTCATGCCGCACACCTCGCTGAAAAAGCGGATGTGCCAGTGGATGTCGCGCACCCAGAACGCAACGTGTTCAAGGTAGGCTTTCGGCTGGCTCATGAATGACTCCCCTTGTGCTGATCGGCCATGGCGCGCTCGATACCCTTGATACAGGCCACCAGGGTCGCGTTGACCGGCGTAGCCACGCCGTGGCGCTGGCCCCAGCGCACGACGGAGCCGTTGATGAAATCGATTTCGCTGACCGAGCCCTTTTCCAGGCTCTGCAGCATCGAAGTGCGAAAGCTCGCCGGCAGGCCTTCGGCGGCCAGCCGCCACGCGGCGTCCGGGTCGGCAAGGCTCAGGCGGATACCGGCGCGTTCGGCGACGGCGATGGCTTCGGCCACCGCGGCCTTGGCGGTGCTTTCCAGCAGCGGCTCGCTGTACAACTGGCCATAGCTGAGCCGGGTAATGCCGCTGAGCGCGCCAGTGGCGACGTTGACCAGCAGCTTGTCCCACATGGTGCCGAGAATGTTGTCGCTGACCGTGGTGGCGAGCCCGGCGCCGTTGAATACTTCGGCGATGGCCTGCACCCGTGGGGTGCGCCTGCCATCAAGCTCACCAATGAACGTCTGCTTGCCGGCCACTCCGGCACGGATCGCGCCCGGCCCCAGCAGCACGCCGCCGACGTAGGTCTTGCCTGCCAATACCCGCTGCGGGCCTACGGCCTCGGCCAGCAGGTCTTCGTGGCCGAGACCGTTCTGCAGCGACAGCACCAGCGTCTGCGGCCCGATCAGCGCGGCTGCCCCTGCGATCGCCTCGCGGGTGTGGAACGACTTGACCAACACCACCACCAGGTCGGCCACACCGACATCTTCGGCGGCGCAGGCCGCATTCACCTGTACCTGGCGCACGCCGCGCTCGTCCTGCACCTGCAGCCCGTGCCGCTGCATGGCCTCGACATGTGCGCGGCCACGGTTCAACAACCAGGTTTCATGCCCCGCCTCGCTCAAGGCTGCACCGATGGCGCAACCCAGCGCGCCGGCGCCCAGAATGCAGATTTTCACGTCGCAGACCTCCTGTGGTTTGCGACTACCTTATGCAGCGGGCCTTATTTGCGCTATACAATGCCTCCAATACATATATTGAGTTTTACAATAATGAGCGCACTCGACACCCTGCCCGATCCCAAGCTGCTGCAGCTGTTCGATGTGCTGTACCAGTGCCGCAGCGTGACCCGCACGGCAGAACAACTGGGCCAGAGTCAACCGACCGTGAGTATCTGGCTGGGCCGCTTGCGCGAAGAACTGAACGACCCGCTGTTCGTGCGTACCCCAGGCGGCATGGCCCCTACCTCGCGAGCTGACCAGTTGATCGGGCCCTGCCGCGAAGTGCTGGAATCGCTGCGGCGCCTGACCACCTGGGCACCGCAATTCGATCCGGCCACGGCGCAGCGGCGCTTTCGCCTGTGCGTCAGCGATGCCAGCCACATCACCTTGCTGCCCAGTATCCTCAACCACCTGCGCAGCCATGCGCCAGGCATTCGCCTGGAGGCGGCACGCATCGATGGCAATACCGAAAGCGCCCTGGAATCGGGCGAAGCGGACCTGGCCATCGGCTTCGTACCGTGGCTCGGCGCGGGCATGTACCAGCAAGTGTTGTTCGAACAGGACTGGGTCTGCCTGAGCAACCCGCACCACCCGCGCCTGGGCCAAGGCATCAGCGTGGCCCAGTACCAGGCCGAAGGGCATGTGCAGGTCAGTGCCGGGACCGGGCAGAAGTTGCTCGAGGCCGGCCTGGCGCGGGCCGGCATCGAACGCAGGATCATGCTGGAGCTGCCGGGCTTTCTCGGCCTGGGCATGATTGTCGGGTCGACCGACCTGGTGGCCACGCTGCCACGGCACATCGGCCAGACGCTGGCCACCATGCATGGTTTGCAGGTACACGATTGCCCGTTTGCGGTAGAAGGTTTCACCGTCAAGCAGCATTGGCACGCACGGTACCAGCAGGACAGCGGTAATCGCTGGATGAGGGAGGTGATCCGGGCGTTGTTCCAGAACGCAGGCAGTCAGCAGCGCTGACCCTGCTTCCGTCCGTGGAGGCAGGGCATGATGGATCAGGCAGCAGGCTTGAGCACCACCTTGGTCCAGCCATCATCCCGCGCATCGAAATGCTTGTAGGCATCGGGGCCTTCGGCAAGCGTCAGGCGATGGGAGATGATCTGCGAAGGCTTGGCACGCCCATGATGGATGAGCGCTGCAAGGCGCCGGTTATAGGCCTTGACGTTCGCCTGGCCGGTGCGGATGTGCTGGCCCTTGAACCAGAACGCGCCGAAATCGAAGGCCATCTTGCCCTGTTTTGCCAGGTCGTTCTTCGCCCCCGGGTCTTCTGGCACGAACACCCCCACTACGCCTATGCCACCGGTAGCCTTGGTCGAGGCAACCAGGTTGTTCATGGTCAGGTAATTCACTTCATGGCCATGCCTGTTGCAGCACTGATAGCCCACGCATTCGCAGCCCCGGTCGGTGCCTTTGCCGTGGGTCAGGTTCATGATTTGTTCCACGGCCTTGTGCTCGACGGCGTTGATCGGTGTTGCCCCAAGCCGCGCGGCAAGCTGCAGCCGATCTGGCTGGTTGTCTACCACGAACACCTGCGAGGCGCCCTTGATGATTGCCGAGTAGGCCGCCATCAGCCCCACTGGGCCGGCGCCATAGATCGCAATACTTTCGCCCGGCTGCAGACCGGCCAGCTCCGTTGCGTGCCAGCCAGTGGGGAAGATATCCGCGAGCATGACGTAGTCGTCTTCGCGCTCCTGGGCGTCCTCCGGCAGCACCAGGCAGTTGAAATCAGCGTAAGGCACACGTAACAACTCTGCCTGGCCACCTTGATAGGGGCCCATGTCGGCAAAGCCGTAGGCAGCGCCGGCGGCCCCCGGGTTGGCCGTGAGGCAGAATCCGGTCAGGCCTTTTTCGCAGTTCTCGCAGAACCCACAGCCGATATTGAACGGCAGGCAGACACGGTCACCGACCTTGACCCGGTCGACCCCGGCGCCCACCTCGATCACTTCGCCAAGGTTCTCATGGCCGAACACACGCCCGGCTTCGAACGAGGTACGGCCCTCATACATGTGCAGGTCGGAGCCGCAGATATTGCTGGTGGTGATGCGCACCAGCACGTCAGTGGGCTTTTCGATTCTTGCGTCCGGCACATCCTTGACGGCGACGTCACGCGGGCCGTTATAGACGATAGCTTTCATACTGAACTCCCGAATGTCAAGGGCACGAAAGGCGCCCTACCTTGTTGGGGTAGTGGCTTTGCCCTCGGTGTTCAGCCTGTGTGTGACCAGCCGGATCAGTGGCGCTAATCACCAGCGCGCCGGCGGTGGGTCAGCCAGTGAACAAATACTTGCCGTTGACTTTCCTGGGCCCGACGAAGGCGAAATCCGGGAAGATCTTGCCCCGGACGTACCAGACAAAAGCCAGCAGAGCGATACTGATGGCCATCACGCCAGTGGTGGTTGCCGGGTCGGATGCAAACCCTGCAAGCGATTTCGGAAGCTGCGCCAGTGCAAGGAGAATATACGCGTTATAGGCGCCGGCCCGGTGGTTGTAGAAGCCCCATACCAGAAGCAAGGGGATCAAGAGACTGGATACAGCCACGACCCACTTGGCTGTTGACCCGATTTGGCCCCCCCCTTCCAGCCCTGCAATAAGGCCAAGCAACGCCTGGACGAGCATTATCGTGATAAGAATATTGACTTTACGATCGTGTTCGTCGCAACGCACTGGATCCGCATACGAAGCGATGAAGTAGGCTAATTGGCTGTCTTTTACGCCCTGGCCAGAAAGCTGTGCGAACACTTGCGACTTTGCCGTGCCAGCATCGAGTAACTTGCGAACGCTTTTCTGAATCTCCTTCTTGCTCATCGCTACAGGTGAAAGGTGTTTTTCAGGCGTTCGCCTGACCGGTTTACTGCGACGCCACCGCAGTACAGCGACAGCGCCGACAGCGGCGAGCGCCCCCATGATAATGCAGAAGTAAAAGACCCCATCCAGCGAGAAGGTCCCTGGCTTGACGCTGTCCGGCTTTGCAGGGTCGACAAGAATGCCGATTACCTTGCCTTGCCTGAACGTCGCAATTGACCTTTCGACCGACTCCAGGCTAGTCCCGCAGGGGGAACTCGATACTTCGAGCGGGGACGTGTGCTGCTGCCCGTTCAACTCGAAGGTCACGTTGACCGAAGGGCAATAAGTCATACCCTTGTTGCGCAACTCTTCGGCGATGGAGACAGTAGCAACAGTCGCATTCAACTTCCACCAGGTCTTGACCTGTTCCCCTTTCTTGTGAGCATCAAGCGCGGCAAGCAGGCAGATAAAGGCAAAGAAAAACAGCACAACGAACAGGACCGCCCTCAGCAACAAGATCTTCATAAGACTCCTTGGCCACCGGGAGATGGAGTTCTATCGGCAAAGGCAGTTCGGCAGCAAGTTGCGCCGGCGGGCGATGTGCAGCTGTACTGAGGTTAGTTCATCGAAACTTTATTGCCATGCAACTTCCGGCCTCTGCACGCCTGCCGATCAGCCCGTCTTTACGCTTCCTTTTTTGGCTGGAGCGTGGCCGCAAAGGGATCCTGGGCGGGTGATGTTCAGGGATTGGATCCATGCGTATTCTGTCGGGTCAGCGGAACTCGAAACCGAACCCAATGTCGTATTGGCTACCAAGCACCCCTGCGCCTTCTGGAGGCGAACAAACATGAGAAAAACCCTGGTAGCCCTCTTTACTTGTGCCTTTGCGTTCGGCGCAACTGCCTTGTTGCCAGCCGATGTTTCACCGATTGCCTCGGCGTATGCCAAAGGCGGTGGCGGTGGCGGTGGCGGTGGCGGTGGCGGTGGCCACGGTGGTGGCGGCGGTCATGGCGGCGGGGCCGGCCATGGCGGCGGGCTGGGTGGTGGTCAGGGCGCTGGCAAAGGTAGCCACACGGGCAATGGCATGGGCCTCAGCGATGATCACGCCGGCAAGGCCACGCGCGACCATGGCTTGAGCGGCAACCACTACGGCAGCTCGCGCAACAGCGACAACGGCCACGGCACTACCACCTCCGGTGTTGCCCAATCCAAGGACACCCGCGGCCTGGCGAAATCGACGGCGATCTCCGCCACTACCCCGGGTGACCACAACACCAAAGGGCTGAGCGGCGCAACCCGAAACTCTTCGAAGAACGATCGCTGAACCGTAGCAGCGACTTCGTCGGGCACGGCTGAAAGCCTGCACGCTTCAGCAGCAACCAGCTGCTGAAGCGTGCAGATGAATCTCAAGCCGTGAGCCGCCCGACCAACGCCATCCTCTCCTCCCCCCGACAACATTTCGCTCGCTGCACGGCTCGCACAACCGCCAGGGCCGGGTCGAGACCACTACTGATGCCCAATACACTTGCTCTGTCGGCCTTGCTGTTATTATTAAGCGCCATCACCGCACCCGCTGCACTGGCCGGCGAGCGCTCCGCACCGGCACGTAGCAACAATGCCTCGACCGTGCTGATCGAAACGGCTTCGCAGCAGTATGCCGAAGGCCTGCTGGACCAGGCGGCAGCCACCCTGGAGCGCGCGCTGCAGATCCAGCCGAACAACCCGGCAACCTTGCACTACCTGGGCGTGCTGCGCCTTCAGCAAGGGCAATTCGAACAGGCCGAAACCTTGGCGCTGCGCTCCAACCTGCGGGTCGGCGCCAACCACGCGTTACGCAGTCGCAACCAGCAATTGATAGAGGCCGCACACAACGCCCGGCGCTCAGGCATGCTGCCGACAGCGGCGCACTGACGGCGACCTAGACACTCCGCGTCAGGCCACCATCGACCCTGATGTTCTGCCCGGTGATATAGGCAGCCCCGGCGCTGGCCAGGAAGGCAATGGTGGCGGCAATCTCCTCGCTGGAGCCATAGCGCTTGAGCGGTACGCTGTCACGGCGCTGCTCGGTGGCCGGCAGGCTGTCGATCCAGCCAGGCAGAACGTTGTTGATACGCACGTTGTCGGCCGCGTAGGTGTCGGCGAAGATCTTGCTGAACGCGGCCAGGCCGGAACGGAACACCGCCGAGGTGGGGAACATCTCGTTGGGTTCGAAGGCCCAGGCGGTGGAGATGTTGATGATGCTGCCACCCTTCTGCCGTTGCATGATCGGCGTCACCAGGCGGGCCGGGCGGATGACATTGAGCAGGTAGGTGTCCATGCCCTTGTGCCAGTCTTCGTCGCTGATCTGCAGGATCGGCGCGCGAGGGCCGTGGCCGGCACTGTTGACCAGCACGTCGACGCGCCCCCACTGCCCGACCACGGCATCGACCAGGCGCTGCAGGTCGGCAACCGACTGGTTGCTACCGGTGACGCCGATACCGCCCAGTTCCCTGGCCAGCGCCTCGCCCTTGCCCGAGGACGACAGGATACCGACCTTGAAACCGTCGGCGGCCAGGCGGCGTGCCGCTGCGGCGCCCATGCCGCTGCCACCGGCGGTGATGATGGCCACTTTTGCTTCTGACATGTTGCCTCCTTCGCTAATCCAGCACTGTGTTTGCAAGTGCATTCACACTAGCAGCCACGCTGGCAGCGAGGGAGGCAGCCCGGCTTCGCCTAGACGATAGATTTCCTATCGCCTGCCTGAGCCTGCAACCACGCCCTGACAAGCTGCAGGGTCGCCGGCGCCTGCCGCTTGCGCGGCCATACCAGGTAAAACGCCTTGTCCAGCCGCAATTGCTGGGGGAACACCTGCACCAGGCGCCCGGCAGCCAGGTCGTCGCTGACGAAGGCCTGGCTGGCCAGGGCGATGCCCTGCCCGCCAATCGCGGCTTCGATGGCCAGTGAAGTCTGGTTGAAGCGCACGGTGCGGGCGCTGGCCGGCGAATGGCCTGGGAACACTGCTGCGTAGAACTGCGGCCAGAAGTTGTGCGCATCGTGCAATGCCACATAACGCTGCAAGGCGGCGAAATCGCCGGGCCGCCCCATTTCGGCCAGCAACCCGGGGCTGGCCACCGCGACGACTGTGGGGGCCATCAGCAATTCAGCGTTCAGCCCCGGCGCAAATGGCGGCTGGCCATAACGCACGGCCAGGTCCACACCGTCGGTATGAAAGTGGGAAAGCCGGTCGGTCGCCAGTACCCGCAGGTCAATCTCGGGGTGGCGCTCGGCAAAGTGCCCGAGCCTGGGGATCAGCCATTTCGAGGCAAAGGTTGGCGTCACGCTGACGGTGAGCTGGGACGGCGCCGGGCGCAACAGCCGCGTGGCTTCGTCGATCATCGCCAGGGCGCTGCGCACGCTGGTGCTGTAGGCGTGCCCGGCATCGGTCAGGCCAAGGCCGCGCGGCAGGCGCTCGAACAGGCGCACCTGCAGGCTGGCCTCCAGCCCGCGCACCTGCTGGGCGACAGCCGCCTGGGTCACGCCAAGCTCTTCGGCCGCCAGGCGGAAGTTCAAGTGGCGCGCCACCACTTCGAACACGCGTAGCGCATTGAGCGAAGGCAACCCGGGGTAACCTGCAGGCATGGCGATGGTTTTTCTATTGGCTGAACATGGCGCGAGGCTAACCCTGTCGGCCAAGGAAGTCGATGCCTGGCGCCCGTGCAGCGCCGGTTCCAATTGTGGCAACGGCGTCCTGCTGGGCAAACTGGAGAACTGCACGTGCAGACAAGGATGATGCCATGCAGATACGCCCACTGACCCACGATGATCTGCCCCACGCCAGTGCCCTGTGCCTGGATGCTTTCACCCAGGCCGTCGCGCCCACGCTGCCAGCGCAGGGTGTGGCAACGTTTGCCAGGGTGGCAGCGGCCGACGCGTTTGCCGAACGCATGCAAGGCGACAACCTGATACTGGTCGGGGTGGTGGATGGCGCCATGGTGGGCCTGGTCGAACTCAAGCAAGGCTGCCATATCGCCATGCTGTTCATCGCCCCCCGCTGGCAACGCCAGGGCATCGGCGCGCGCCTGATGAACGCAGCGCTGGAACACGCCAGGGCCGAGGTCGTGACCGTCAGGGCATCACTGCCTTCGGTACCTGCCTACCAACACTACGGTTTCACCCTGGCAGGCGCGGTGAATGCGTTTGCCGGGATGGTCTATCAACCCATGGAGAAGCGCTTGCCCGGCTGGCGTGAGCAATGAAACGCGCACCCAGGTTGTATGCCGAACGCCCTGCGCACATCCCTACAAGGCACAACCCCCGGCAACATGCTTCACTACAGCGCCAACCCCCCTGTTCCGGAACCCGAGCCCCATGAACCGCAACGACCTGCGCCGCGTCGACATGAACCTGCTGGTGTTGTTCGAAGCCCTGATGATCGAACGCAACCTGACCCGCGTCGGCGAAAAGCTGTTCATTACCCAGCCCACCGTCAGTGCCGCGCTCGCGCGCCTGCGCGAGCTGTTCGACGACCCGCTGCTGATCCGCAATGGCCGGGCCATGGAGCCCACGCCAAGGGCCATGCAGATCTTCGCCGAGCTGGGGCCGGCCATGGACGTGATTTCCGCTGCCATCAGCCGCGCCCGGGAGTTCGACCCGGCCAGCAGTTGCAACGTGTTCCGCCTGGGGTTGTCGGACGATGCCGAATTCGGGCTGTTCCCGGCCCTGCTCCAGGCCCTGCGCGAAGAAGCCCCGAACCTCAGCGTGGTGGTGCGGCGGGCCAACTTCCTGCTGATGCCGGGGCTGCTGGCCAGCGGCGAGATTTCGGTCGGGGTGAGCTACACCACCGACCTGCCGGCCACCGCCAAACGCCGCAAGCTGCGCGACATCGGCGTGCGGGTATTGCGCGCCGACGACCGCCCGGGCCCGCTGACCCTCGACGAATACTGCGCACGACCGCATGTGATGGTGTCATTCTCGGGCGACATGAGCGGCAACATCGACCTCGACCTGGCGCGCATCGGCCGCTGCCGCAAGGTGGTGCTGGCGGTGCCGCAGTTCGGCAGCCTGCGCGCCTTGCTGCGCAATACCGAACTGATCGCCACGGTGCCGGACTATGCCGCCTGTGCCTTGGCCGACGATGGCAGCCTGCGCGCCGACCCGGCGCCGTTCGACATCACCGAGGCCGAGCTGTCGATGGTCTGGAGCGGTGCCCAGGACAACGACCCGGCCGAGCGCTGGTTGCGCGAGCGCATCCTGCAGTTCATGGCGGCGCGGTAAACCATCGACCTCATCGATAGCCACCATGAATGCCATCGAGTTCCGCTGCGCCTGGCTCGGGCGGAAGATAGCGGCATTCACCGATGGATGAGGCCTCCCATGAAAACCGGCATGATCGCTGCCCTGCTCGCCTTGCTGGCCGCCGTTGGCGGCTGTGCCAGCCCAGCCAGCACCGACACCCAACCCTATGGGCACTTCTACGCCGCCACCGCCCTTTCCGGCGTCGCCCTGGCCCCTGGCCAGCGGGTGGCGGTGCTGCTGGGGCGGGACGCCGAGGCCACCCTGGAATACCTCGGCAGCCATCAAGCCCAGGCCACCACGCCGGCCCGGGGCCAGCGCATTCCGGTTCCGGTAGCGACCCTGAACAGCGAGAGCCAGGCGTACGACTGGCTGGCACGCTCGCTGGCGCAGCAGTTCGCCGAAGTGACTTTCTATGACGACCTGGACACGCTGCTGGGCGACCACCCGGATGTCATCGTGCTGCTCGATACCGAAAGCCGCCTGGCCAGTGCCGAGATCGAAAGCCGGGTGGTGGCGCGCTTCTTCGACGACCAGCTGACCTACATCGGCCGCGCCGAAGGGCGGTCGCACAAGCGCCTGGGCGATGTGGCGCGGGTGGCCGAGGACGAACGCGCGGTGCAGGCCGATGCCTTGCGCGACTTTGACGATTCGCTGCAGGTGCTGTTGAAGCGACGGGTCTGACGGCGCAATCGCGGGGTTGCTACTTGCCCCGCTGCATCCACGCCGCCCCCAGCCCACTCAGGCAGATCACCGCAATGCCGACCAGGCTCAGGGTATCCGGCACCTGGCTGTAGACCACCAGGCCCAGCAACCCGGCAAACACGATCTGGCAATAGCTGAACGGCGCCAGCAAGGCCGGCGCGGCATGGCGAAAGGCCTGGGTCAGCAGCAGGTGCGCGGTCATGCCGAAGCCGCCCAGCGCCAGCATCAGCAATGCGTGGTCCCAGCGCGGCATCTCCCAGAAGAACGGCACCAGCGCGCTCATGGCCAAGGTGTTGCACAACCCCGCATAGAAATTGCTGGTGGTCGGGCTGTCATGTGCCGCCAGGATGCGCGTCAGCAACTGATAGAAGCAGAAGCCCAGCGCCGAACCGAACGGGTACAGGATAGCCGGGGTGAACATCGCCCCCCCTGGGTGCACCACCACCAGCACGCCAATGAAGCCCATCACCACCGCGGCCCACTGCCCCACCGTGACCCGTTCCTTGAGCAGCGGCGCCGACAACGCAGTGACCAGCACCGGGGCGAGGAAGTTGACCGCAGTCGCCTCGGCCAGCGGCAGGTACTGCAGGCCGCTGGTAAACAGCAGGCTGGTACTCAGCAGGCTCAACGCACGCAAGGTCTGCAGCAGTGGGCGGCGGGTGCGCAGCACGTTGAGCCCTGCCTTGGGCAGGAAAATGCCGGCCATCAGCAGGGTATGCACCACATACCGCGCCCACACCACCATGATGATCGGGTACAGGCCACCAAGGAACTTGGACAGGGCATCGTGACTGGCGAACAGGAACGTCGCCATCACCACCAGGGCGATGCCGCGCAGCGGTTGGTTGATTCCGGACAGCGGTGTGCTGGAACTCATGGCTCTCTCGATGACGGCGCGGCTGGATGCCACGCCCAGGGAAGGCCGCGCAGGCAGGGCCCGGCGGATGCAACAGCGCGAATTCTAGAAGAGATACCGCAGCATAAGGAAGTTCCCGCGCCGCTTGCCCAGGCCGATTGCAGATTGTGTTCGCTGATCGACCACTTTTCGCCACTGACGCATGGTCCGTGCCGTACTGATCGCCGACCATCGCTGGCGATCCCCTCGTTCCGTACAAGGAATTTACATGCAAAGGCTCACCACCGGTAACGGCCTGGACCTGCCTGCGATCGGCCTGGGCACCTGGCCGATGACCGGCAGCGCGTGCACCCACGCTGTGCGCCAGGCGCTTGAACTTGGCTATCGGCACATCGACACGGCCACCGCCTACGACAACGAAGCTGCCGTCGGCCAGGCCCTGCGCGACAGCGACGTACCACGCGAGCAGATCCACCTGACCACCAAGGTGTGGTGGGATCGCCTGGCGCCCAAGGCCATGCGCCAGTCACTGGAAGACAGCCTGCGTGCCCTGGGCACCGAGCAGGTCGACCTGTTTCACATCCATTGGCCTGGCAAGGACTGCGACCTGGCCCGCAGTATCGAGACCCTGGTGGCGCTGCGTGACGAGGGCAAGGCGCGCAGCATCGGCGTGGCCAACTTCCCGCTGGGGCTGCTGCGCCAGGTGTTGGAAACCCTGGGTGCGCCGCTGTCGGCGATCCAGGTCGAGTACCACGTGCTGCTCGGCCAGCCAGCGCTGCTGGACTATGCCCGCCGCCACGACCTGCTGCTCACCGCCTACACCCCGCTGGCCCGCGGCCAGGCAGCGGCACAGCCGGTAATCCAGGCGATCGCCGGCAAGCATGGCGTGCTACCCAGCCAGGTGGCGCTGAAATGGTTGCTGGATCAGGACGGTGTAGCGGTGATCCCCAAGGCGAGCAGCCGCGCTAACCAGCTGGCCAACCTGGCAGCTCTGAACGTGCAGCTGGATGACCAGGACCGCTTGGCGATTGCCGGCCTGCCAAAGGACCAACGATTGGTCAGCCCGGCGTTTGCGCCGGACTGGAACAGCTGAGCGAGTACCTGCACCTGGCCGCTACGGCTAATGTCGGGCGCCGCTCACCAGGAAACTGAGCAGGTCCGGCTCGTCCTCCAGGGTGATCGCCTGCGCCGGACGCGACAGCCCGGCCAGCACGGCGTTGCAGAAGGCCACCGCCGGCGCGTCCTGGGCGTAACAGCGCAACAGCCAATCGCCCTCGCCGCCCAGAAACTGCAACGCCACCGCCCGGCCGATGCCCTGCCGGCGGTATTTCTTCAGGATGAACAGGTCAGCCAGCTCGAACGCCTGGATAGCGGCCAGTTCGCTGCGCTCCACCAGCACGAAGCCGGCAATGAAGCCGTCTGCCAGCACCAGGTAGGCGCCCCAGCCATCGGCTTGCCAGTAGCGTTGCAGGTGTTCGTCATGGATGTAGAAGCGGCCATCCACCTCGACGTCTTCCTGCTCCCAGTCGGAAGACTCGTAGGCGTAGAACTGGTAGAGGTTGCGGATCAACAGGGCCTGGTCAGCGGTGGTGGCCAGCAGTTCGATGGGCAGCATGGTGCGGGGCTCGGGTAAAGGACGGATGCCAGTTTACTCGCCTCGGGCAATAAAAAGCCCGGGCCCTCCCCGCACGGAAAGGCCCAGGCAAAAAACCCCTGCAGGCGCGCTGCAGGGCTCAGTTGCTTTGCAATGCCCGCGGGCGATGGCTGCGCGCCTCGGCTGCCGGGGCCTTGGCCGCCTGCAGGTGGAAGTCGAAGGCCAGCTCGGCAAAGCGCTCGCCCTGCACACCGCGGTCGCGGGCTTGCGCAGCATCCTCGACAAAGCGCAGCTCGCCGACCAACCCGTCGCGGGTGGCATAGGCAAAGTCATCCCACAGGTACTGGTCACCGGCAAAGTTGATCTGCGTGGTCAAATGGCGGTGCCCGGGCGCCGAGATGAAGAAATGCACATGCGCCGGGCGCTGGCCATGGCGGCCGAGCAGGTCCAGGCATTCCTGGGTCGGCCCCTGCGGGTCGCAGCCATACCCCGAGGGCACGATGGAACGTGCGCGGTAGCGGCCCTCGGCGTCGGTGATGATGCGCCGGCGCAGGTTGTAGTCGGACTGGCTGGAGTCGAAGTAGGAATACGTGCCCTGGGTGTTGGCGTGCCACAGGTCAACGGTGGCACCGGCCAGCGGCGCGCCGTCGGCACCGAATACCTGGCCCTGGAGGAACATCACCACGCCCGGGTCAGTGCCATCGTCCATACGCGCTTCACCCTGCGCCAGCGGCGCGCCCGCCACATACAGCGGGCCCTCGATGGTACGCGGGGTGCCGCCGGTCAGGCCGGCCTCGGCGTCCTTGGCGTCCTGCAGCAGGTCGAGGAAGTGTTCGAGGCCCAGGCCTGCCGCCAGCAGCCCGGCTTCATTGCGCCCGCCCAGGCGGTTGAGGTAGTCCACGGCATGCCAGAACTCGTCCTCGGTGATGTCCAGGTCCTCGATCAGCCGGGCGCTGTCCTGCAGCACGCGCAGGATGATCTGCTTGACGCGCGGATTGCCTGCGGCATGGTCCAGGCCGGCCACTTCGCTGAAGAACGCTTGAACATCGGCAGTGTGGGAAATCTTTGTGGTCATCGTGCTTTCCTCATCTTGTTCTTGTCAGGCACACAGGTGCGAATCAGCGGTCGTCGCTGCGGATCGACGAGGGATGCCGGCACAAGCCGTCGACCTCGATGTCCATGAAGGGGAACAGTGGCAGTTGCATCAGGGTATCGTGTAGCGCTTCGACACTGGCTACATCGAACACGCTGTAGTTGGCATAGTGCCCGGCAATGCGCCACAGGTGGCGCCAGGTACCTTCGCGCTGCAGGCGCTGGGCCAGTTCCTTTTCGTCGGCCTTGAGCTGGGCAGCCTTGGCTGGGTCCATGTCGACCGGCAGTTTCACGGTCATCTTCACGTGGAACAGCATGGGGAGGTCTCCTTGCGTATGACTGGATCGTTTGGTTGGCAGAGCCCTTGGTCGCAGCGGGTTTACCCGCGAGCACGGGCGAAGCGCGCCAGGCGCTGTTCGTCCAGGCTCAGGCCCAAGCCTGGGGTGCGAGGGATGTGCAACTGAAAGTCGCGGTACTGCAGCGGCTCGTTGACGATCTCTTCGGTGAGCAGCAGCGGCCCGAACAGTTCGGTACCCCAGGTCAGCTGGCGCAGGGTAAGGAAGGCATGGGCCGAAGCCAGGGTGCCGATCGAGCCTTCGAGCATGGTCCCGCCGTACAGGGCGATACCGGCGGCCTCGGCGATTTGCGCGGTGCGCAGCACGGCGCGCGGGCCGCCGTTCTTGGCGATTTTCAGGGCGAAGATGCTGGCCGCGCCGTCGGCGGCCAGGCTGAAGGCGTCTTCGACGCTTTCGATCGATTCGTCGGCCATGATCGGCGCCGGGCTACGCTGGTTCAGGCGCACCTGGCCGCTGCGGTTGCTACGTGAAATCGGTTGCTCGATCAGGTCGATGCCGTTGTCACCGAGCACCTGGCAGGCACGGATGGCCTGGGACTCGTCCCAGTACTGGTTGACATCGACCCGCACGCTGGCGCTGTCGCCCAGTTCGCGCTTGATCGCCAGCACATGCTTGAGGTCCTGCGCCACCGGGTTGGCGCCGATCTTCAACTTGAACACCCGGTGCCGGCGGATTTCCAGCATGTGCCGGGCTTCGGCGATGTCGCGGGCGGTATCGCCACTGGCCAGGGTCCAGGCCACTTCCAGGCTGTCGCGCACGCGGCCGCCGAGCAGTTCGCTGACCGGCAGGCCCAGGCGCTTGCCCTGGGCATCGAGCAAGGCGCTCTCGATACCCGACTTGGCAAACGTGTTGCCCTTGGCCAGCTTGTCCAGCTTGAGCATGGCGGCATTGATGTTGTCTGCCGGCAGGCCGACCAGCGCCGGGGCCAGGTGCGCATCGACGTTGGCCTTGATGCCTTCGGGGCTTTCGTAGCCGTAGGCCAGGCCACCGATGGTAGTGGCCTCGCCAATGCCCTCGACGCCATCGCTGCAGCGCAGCCGCAATACCACCAGGGTCTGCTGCTGCATGGTGTGCATCGCCAGCTTGTGCGGGCGAATGGTCGGCAGGTCGACGATAATGGCTTCTATACGTTCAATCAGCGCGCTTGTCATTGTTGCCAGATCCCGTTATATCGGGCTGCCAGCCGCAGGCCCGAATGGTGCATTTACTTGATGGTGCAAGGATTGCGCGAGACCCTGATGGCCGTCCAATATCGAATGAATCTCCCACCATACCCTGGAGGTCTGATGGAGCTGCGCCACCTGCGTTACTTCAAGGTTCTCGCCGAGACCCTGAATTTCACCCGTGCCGCCGAACTGCTGCACATTGCCCAGCCACCGCTGAGCCGGCAGATCAGCCAGCTCGAGGACGAACTGGGCACATTGCTGGTGGCGCGCGAACGCCCGCTGCGGCTGACCGAGGCCGGCCGCTTCTTCTACGAACAGAGCTGCACCGTGCTGCACCAGTTGCAGACCATCAGCGACAACACCCGCCGCATCGGCCTGGGCCAGCGCCAATGGCTGGGTATCGGTTTCGCCCCCTCGACCCTGTATACCGTGTTGCCGGAGCTGATCCGCGAACTGCGCAAGGACAGCGAACTGGAGCTGGGCCTGAACGAAATGACCACGCTGCAGCAGGTGGACGCGCTGAAAAGCGGGCGCATCGATATTGCCTTCGGGCGCATTCGCATCGATGACCCGGCGATCCAGCAGCAGGTGCTGTGCGAAGACCCGCTGGTGGCCGTGCTGCCCAAGGGCCACCCGCTGGCGGGCGTGCCGCTGAGCCTTGCCGAACTGGCGGGCGAGGCGTTCATCCTCTACCCGGCCAACCCCCGGCCCAGCTATGCCGACCATGTGCTGGCGCTATTCGCCCAGCACGGCATGAGCATCCGCGTCAGCCAGTGGGCCAACGAGCTGCAAACCGCCATTGGCCTGGTGGCCGTTGGCGTGGGCGTGACCTTGGTGCCGGCCTCGGTGCAACAACAGCACCGCACCGATATCGAATACGTCGCCCTGCTCGACAGCGGCGCCGTCAGCCCGATCATCCTCAGCCGGCGCAAGGGCGACGTGAGCCCGATCGTGCAGCGCTGCCTGGCATTGATTGCCCAGCAAACCAGCTAGGGCATGAATGTATGAGCGGATTTATCCGCGATGCCGGCGACGTGGTGGATGGCACCGGCTGTGCCGGTGATCGCGGCTGAAGCCGCTCCTACAGGTACGGCGTCAACCCGAAGCCAGCGCGGTTCACACCTGTAGGAGCGGATTTATCCGCGATGCTGGCGACGTGGTGGATGGCACCGGTGTGCCGGTGATCGCGGCTGAAGCCGCTCCTACAACCGGCGCAGTACCTGTGGCAGCGGGCATACCGACGAAGAACGCAAGGCAGCCCGATCGGCCAACTGGCATCAGGCGCGCAGCTGGTACCAGGTGGTCTTGAGCTGCGAATACTTGTCGAACGAATGCAGCGACAGGTCGCGGCCAAACCCGGACTGCTTGCCACCGCCGAACGGCACCGCCACGTCCAGCGCATCGACCGTGTTCACCGACACCGTACCGGCCTTCAGCGCCCGCGCCACGCGGTGCACCTGGTTGAAATCATCGCTCCACAGCGACGCCGCCAGGCCGTAAATGCTGTCATTGGCCAGGCGCACGGCCTGTTCCTCGGTGTCGAACACGCTGACCGCCAGCACCGGCCCGAACACCTCCTCCCGTGCCAGGCTCATGTGGCCCTCGACACCGGCGAAAATAGTCGGCTCGATGTAATTGTCCGAACCGTCGATCGTCAGGCGCCGGCCACCACACACCCGCCGTGCACCCTCCTGCCCTGCCCGGGCGATGGCCGCCTCGATCCGGCCAGTCTGCTGCGCATCGACAATCGCACCGGCCCGGCTCGCCGGGTCCAGCGGATTACCCGGCAGCCACTGGCGGGCCTTGGCCTGCAGGCGTTCGATGAATGCGTCATGGATGGAACGCTGCACATACAGCCGCGAGTTGGCCGAGCACACCTCGCCCTGGTTGAAGAAGATACCGAACGCGGCCTTTTCCGCAGCCAGGTCCAGGTCCTGGCAGGTTTCAAACACCAGGTTGGGGCTCTTGCCACCGCACTCCAGCCATACCTGCTTGAGGTTGGACTGCGCCGAATACTGCATGAAGTACTTGCCCACCTGGGTGGAGCCGGTGAACACCAGGCAATCCACGTCCGGGTGCAGGCCCAGCGCCCGCCCGGCCTGCTCGCCCAGGCCCGGCAGCACGTTCAGCACGCCTTCCGGCACCCCGGCCTGCAATGCCAGCTCACCCAGGCGCAGGGCCGAGAACGGTGATTGCTCGGCGGGCTTGAGCACCACGCTGTTACCGGCGGCCAGCGCCGGGGCGAGTTTCCACGCGGCCATGTCGAGCGGGAAGTTCCACGGCACTACCGCGGCGACAACGCCCAACGCCTCACGGGTAATGGTCGCCAGCGCATTGGGTGCGGTGGGTGCCACCTGGTCGTAGAGCTTGTCCAGTGCCTCGCCATACCAGGCGAACACCTGTGCCGAGCCCGGCACGTCGATGTGGTAGGCGTCCATGACCGGCTTGCCCATGTTCAGCGAGTCCAGCAGGGCCAGTTCTTCACGCTGGGCCATGATCAGCTCGGCCAGGCGCAGCAAGACCTTCTTGCGCTCGACCGGAGCCATGCGCGGCCACGGGCCGTGTTCGAAGGCGCGGCGGGCGCTGGCGACGGCCAGGTCCACTTCGGCCTGGCCGCAGGCGGCGACCTGTGCCAGCACGGCGTTGCTGGCCGGGTTGATGGCGGCGAAGGTGGCGCCGTCCTGCGCGTTGACGGGCTTGCCGTCGATCAGTGCCCGGGCCGGGAGATGCAGGCCCGAGGCGCGTTGTTGCCAGAATTCGAGGGTGTACATTTGTACTCCTGGTAACGGTTGTAGCAGCGTTTTCACAAGGGCTAGGCAATTTCTGTGGGAGCGGGCGTGCCCGCGAATCAGGCGCTGCGGTGAATGGCACCGGCTTCGCCGGTGTGCGCGGGCTCGCCCGCTCCCACAGGGAAATGTGCTGCCCTTACCAGCGGTTCAGAACTTGCCGACCAGGCGCGCCGTGCGGTCCACGGCGATGCGGGTCTTTTCCACCAGCTCATCCAGCTCGCTGTGGTTGGCGACCAGGGCCGGGGCCATGATCATCCGGCCCAGGGTCGAGCGAATGATCACCCCCTCCTCGAAACCGAAGGTGCGGCATTGCCAGGCCAGGTCGTTCTCGTTGGCAAAGCGCTTTCGCGTCGGCTTGTGCTCGGCAAACTGCAGCGCCGCCACCAGGCCGGCGCCCTGCACCTGGCCGATCAACGGGTGGTCGGCGAACACTTCGCGCAGGATGCGCTGCAGGTACGGCCCGGTGTCGTCCCGGACCTGGCGCACGATGCCTTCGTCACGCAGCGCTTTCAGGTTGGCGATCGCCACCGCCGCCGCCACCGGGTGGCCGGAATAGGTCAGGCCGTGGGCAAACACACCGCCCCGCTCCACCAGCGCCTCGGCAATGCGCTTGCCCAGCACCAGGCCACCCATGGGCACGTAGCCACTGGTCAGGCCCTTGGCAATCGACAGGGTGTCGGGCTGGAAGCCGAAATATTCATGGGCAAACCATTCTCCGGTGCGGCCAAAGCCGCCGATCACTTCATCAGCGCACAGCAGCACATCGTACTGGCGACAGATACGCTGGATCTCGGGCCAGTAGCTTTCCGGCGGGAAAATCATGCCGCCGGCGCCCTGGAACGGTTCGGCAATGAAACCGGCAACGTTCTCGGCACCCAGTTCGAGGATCTTTTCTTCCAGCTGCAGGGCACAGCGGCGGCCGAACTCGGCCGGGCTCAGGTCGCCGCCCTCGGCGTACCAGTACGGTTCGTCGATGTGCGCCACATCCGGGATCAGCCCGCCCATTTCGTGCATGAACTTCATGCCGCCCAACGCCGTGGCGGCCAGCGTCGAGCCGTGGTAGCCGTTCCAGCGGCCGATCATGATCTTCTTGGCCGGCTGGCCGACCACCTGCCAGTAGCGGCGCACGGTGCGGATCAGCACTTCGTTGGCCTCGGAGCCGGAGTTGGTGTAGATCGCGTGGCTGTAATGCGCCGGCAGCAGGCTGAACAACAGTTCGGACAGTTCGATCACCGCCGGGTGGGTGGTGTGGAAGAACATGTTGTAGTAGGCCAGCTGGTCCATCTGCGCGGCAGCGGCGGCGGTCAGGTCGCGGCGGCCATAGCCGAGCTGGGTGCACCACAGGCCGGACATGCCGTCGAGGTAGCGCTTGCCCTCGCTGTCCCACAGGTGCAGGCGCTCACCGCCGACGATCACCCGCGGCCCTTCGGCGTTCAGCGCCTTCTGGTCGAGGAAGGCATGGATGTGGTGCGCGGCATCGGAAGCCTGGTAGTCGCGGGTCTGGCGTTGCGGGGCGAAAGGCGCATTCATTGTTGGTTTTCCTTTGCGGTGGGGGTGCAGGGCTGCCGGCGCTCAGCGCAGCTTGCCCATGTAGCTTTCCAGCGGGTCCTTGCCCAGCACGCCCTGGGCATTGGCCAGGGCGTCGATGAACAGGGAAAACAGCTCGGACTGGGTACCGATGTCGAGCTTGGCGTAGACGTTCTTGCGGTGCGACTTGATGGTGTCTTCCGACACGCCCAGGCGCTCGGCCAGCGATCGGGTGGAGTGGCCACGCAGGATCAGCTGGGCAATACGGCACTCACGCTCGGTGAGCAATGAACTGCCAAAATTGTTCAGGGCCGCATGGATACGCTGCTCGAGGATGTTCTCGAAGCGCCCGGCACGGCTGTCGAGCCCGGCGAAGTGCCTGCCGAGCACCGCCAGCACCCAAGGCGTGATGCAGCCGAACAGCGCGCGGCTGTGCCCATCGAGCTTGTCGGTGAACGCCAGCGACACGGCCAGGCTGTGCCCGGGCAGCAGCTGCAGGATGTAGTTCAGTTCATCCTGCAGGTGCGAATGGCGGTAGAACGACTGGTAGTACTCGCTCACCTCGAAATGGTCCGGCGCCACTTCGAACAGGCCATAGCAGCCAGACTCGACCTGCTCCACGCAAGCACCGTAGAACGGGTCGAGCAGGTAGAAGCCCGACAGGTAGCGGCTGACATTGCCTTCGGGCTGCCAGGGCGCGTTGTCGTCCTGCTCGAACAGTGCGCTGGGCATGCCGTGGTGCGGGTAGAGATACACCGTGGTCGCCTGGATCGGATGGATCACGCCCAGTGCGGCGAACAGGCTGGCAGCAAAGCCCGGGCGGCCGATGGCCTCGGTGACCTTGGCCTGGTGCTCGAACCACTGTTGTGTAAGCAATCGATGGGTCACGGTAGGCCTGCCATATCGAGTAGGGCACCGCCACAGTGCGGTGCGTTGTTGGCCAGATACTCCCACGGCGCCGCCGGCATCGGAATCACCCTTTGGGGTGAGCGCCTGCGCGCCTCGTCCGGCTCACCCCAAAGGGTGATTCCGGGTACCTGCGGGGTGTGGGAGCATCAATCCGCCCCACGCTGCGAGCCCCGCGCTCGACCTCCTTGCACAACGCCCACCGGCAGCGAGCCGCCTCGCCTGCTGCGGTGTCCTGCATCCCTTTCCAGGAGCTAGCAATGCATACAACAACAAGTACAGCCCATTCCCCCGCCGCGCATGCCCCATCCCCGGCCCCCACCGGGCGCTTCCGCACATCCATGGGCATGACCGCCCTGATCCTGTTCGGCCTGGCCTACATGGTGCCGCTGGCCGTGTTCACCACCTACGGGCTGGTGACCCAGATGACCAAGGGACACCTGCCCACCGCCTACCTGCTCACCCTCGCCGCCATGCTGCTGACTGCCTACAGCTATGGGCGCATGGTCCAGGCCCACCCCTATTCCGGGTCGGTGTATACCTACACGCGCAAGGCGTTCGGCAGCCACATCGGCTTCATCACCGGCTGGACACTGCTGCTCGACTACATCTTCCTGCCATTGCTCAGCTACCTGCTGATCGGCATCTACATGGCGGAATATTTCCCGGCCATTCCCGCCTGGGTGTGGGTGCTGGGCTCGATTGCCCTGGTGACCTTCCTCAACCTGATCGGCATCGAATCCATCACCCGGGTCAACTGGCTCCTGGTCGTGCTGCAGCTGGTGTTCATCGTGGTGTTCGTCGCCCTGTCGATACGCAACCTCGGTAGCCAGGGCGAACCGCTATCGTTGCTGGCGCCCTTCCATCACGACGGCTTCAGCGTGCCCCTGATCATGACCGGCGCCGCCGTGCTGTGCTTGTCGTTCCTGGGCTTCGATGCGGTGTCGACCATGGCCGAGGAAACCAGCAACCCGACCTACCGCATCCCCATGGCGATCCTCGCGGTGTCGCTGATCGGCGGCCTGCTGTTCCTGGTGGTGTCGTATTGCGCGCAGATGGTGTTTCCCGACTGGGGCAACTTCGCCGACCCCGACTCGGCTTCGGTGGACGTGATGCGGCGGGTGGGCGGTGAACTGCTGGTGACCGCCTTCACCGCCACCTATGTGGCCGGCTGCTTCGCCTCGGCCATGGTGTCCCAGGCCAGCGTGTCGCGGGTGCTGTTCGCCATGGGCCGCGACGGCGCACTGCCGCGGGCATTCGGCCAATTGCTGACGAAAAAGCGCGTCCCGGCCGCGGCCATCGTGCTGGTCAGCCTGCTGTCGCTGGTCGCCCTGGTGATCACCCTCGACACCGTGGCCAACATGATCAGCTTTGGCGCGTTGTTCGCCTTCTCCGCGGTGAACCTGGCAGTGGTCAAGCACTACCTGGTCGACCAGCGCCTGCGCGGGGCCCGCAACTACCTGCTGTATGGCGTGGTACCTGGCCTGGGCTTTCTCAGCACGTTGTGGCTGTGGAGCAGCCTGACCCACCTGTCATTCACCATCGGCCTGTGCTGGATGGGCGTAGGCCTGATGGTACTGCTCGGGCTCACCCGGGCGTTCCGGGTGAAGCTGCCGGAGCTGCAGATGGCCGAGTGACGACACGCTTGCACGGTGCCTGTGGGGGCGGGTTCACCCGCCGACACCGGCACCACCGGTGTCAGGCGGGGGCCGCCTGCTTCGCTGAACCCGCTTGCAAACAGGTCGCGCAGGGCTCGGGCAGCGAGGTGTATACAATTTCCCAAGACTCTGCTTACATGTTGCGGCGCCTACGACAGCGACAATCGTCGCTGGGTATTGCGCAGGCACATGCTATGCCCAAGACACTATTGGTAAAAAACGCCACCCTGCTGGTCACCATGGACGGCGAACGCCGCGAGATCAGCAACGGCGGCCTGTTCATCGAAGACAACCTGATCCGCCAGGTCGGCGCCAGCGACACCCTGCCCCAGCACGCCGACGTGGTGCTGGACATGGCCGGCAAGGTGGTCATCCCTGGCCTGGTCAACACCCACCACCACATGTACCAGAGCCTCACACGCGTGGTGCCGGCGGCCCAGGACGGCGAACTGTTCAACTGGCTGACCAACCTGTACCCGATCTGGGCGCGCCTGACCCCCGAGATGATCGCGGTGTCGACCCAGACCGCCATGGCGGAACTGATCCTGTCCGGCTGCACCACCTCCAGCGACCACCTGTACATCTACCCCAACGGCTGCAAGCTCGACGACAGCATCCACGCCGCCGACGAGATCGGCATGCGCTTCCACGCCGCCCGCGGCAGCATGAGCGTGGGCCGCAGCCAGGGCGGCCTGCCGCCTGACGCCGTGGTGGAGAAGGAGGCCGACATCCTCAAGGAGTCCCAGCGCCTGATCGAGGACTACCACGATGCCAGCCACGGCGCGATGCGCCGCATCGTGGTGGCGCCGTGCTCGCCGTTCTCGGTCAGCCGCGACCTGATGCGCGAAGCGGCGGTGCTGGCGCGCCAGTACGGCGTGTCGTTGCACACGCACCTGGCCGAAAACCTCAACGACATTGCCTACAGCCGCGAGAAGTTCGGCATGACCCCGGCCGAATACGCCGAGGACCTCGGCTGGGTCGGCCACGATGTGTGGCATGCCCATTGTGTGCAACTGGACCAGCACGGCATCGAACTGTTCGCCCGCACCGGTACCGGTGTGGCCCACTGCCCATGCTCGAACATGCGCCTGGCCTCGGGCATCGCCCCGGTACGCAAGATGCGCGACCATGGCGTGCCGGTAGGCCTGGGGGTGGACGGTTCGGCGTCCAACGACGGCGCCAGCATGATCGGCGAAGTGCGCCAGGCCTTGCTGCTGCAACGGGTCGGTTTCGGCCCCGACGCGATGACCGCGCGCGAAGCGCTGGAAATCGCCACCCTCGGCGGTGCCAAGGTGCTGAACCGCAACGACATCGGCGCCCTCGCCCCCGGCATGGTCGCCGACTTCGTCGCCTTCGACCTGGGCCACGTGGCTTATGCCGGTGGCCATCACGACCCGCTGGCGGCGCTGGTGTTCTGCACCCCGACCCAGGTGCATACCAGCGTGATCAATGGTCGCGTGGTGGTGCAGGACGGCCAATTGCTCACCGTCGACCTGCCACGGGTCCTCGAGCGCCATAACCAGTTGGCCCAGCAACTGGTCAGCGGCGGATAACAAGGCTGGCCTGGTGTCGCGACGGGCTGCCAGGCAGCCCTGTCGTGGCCCTGGCCGCACCCACTGCGGCGGCTCAGAGGGCCATGACCATCTCATGCCAGGCCATGCCACCGTGCTCCGACGGCGATGGCTGCACGTACTGGTAACCCATCTTCTGGTACAGCGGCACATGCTGCTGCTTGCACATCAGGTGGATGGTCTGCTTGCCCGCGGCCTTCATGCGCCTGACGAACTCGTCCATCAGGCGCCTGGCGTAGCCTTGGCCCTGGTGCGCCGGGTCGACCACCACCGACATGATCACCACATTCGGCGCTTGCGGGTCGTGCCCGACCAGCTCCTTGAAGGCTTCATCGGCCATCTCCACCTGGTGGGCGCAGCCGCTGTTGATGAAACCGACGATCTCTCCCGCCTGCTCCAGCACCAGGAATCCTTGCGGGTACTGCGCGATACGGGTACGGATCTTCTCCAGTGTGGCCGCTTCATCCCCTTCATAGGCGCCGATCTCGATGGCGTAGCAACGCTCGGCGTCTGCGGCGGTTGGGGTGCGGAACTGCGGAGTGCTCATGGCGGGTTTCCTTGACGGTGATTGGCAAAGCGGCCGTCATGGTAAATGACTGGCCAGCTGGACAGGCAGCTTTCTCAAACCCGTTGCGTGGCGCTTGCTGAGAGCCAAGGGGACAAGCATCATGGCGCATTGCCCACTCGCTATGGATACGCCGATGGCCTCAGTGCCGCTATCGCTCGCCGAACCCGGCCGCTGCAAACGCTTGAAGGCTGCCAGCAGCCAGGCCCACGACGATGTCGACCAACGGGTGATGGCCGCCAGGCCTTTCGAGAGCCGCGAACGCTACGCTCGCTTCCTGCAGGTACAGCATCGCTTTCATGGCAGCCTGCTGGCGTTATACCGCGATGAACAACTCAATCTGCTGTTGCCTGGGCTGGCGCAGCTGTCGCGCGCTGCCGCGGTCGAGCACGACCTGGGCGCGTTGGGCCTGGCAGTGCCTGCACCCCCCGCGCAGGTGTGTGCCAGCCCGGCCCAGGCCCTGGGCTGGCTGTACTGCAGCGAGGGGTCGAACCTTGGCGCTGCGTTTCTGCTCAGGCAGGCCCAGCGCCTGGGGCTGGACGCCGGCCTGGGCGCCTGCCACCTGGCGCCGCCTCCACAGGGCCGGGCGCTGCCCTGGCGCCAGTTCGTCGCCAGGCTGGACGGCTTATCGCTGGATGCGCAGCAAGAAGCCGAAGTGGTCGCTGGCGTGATTGCCGCGTTCGGCAGCTATCAGGCGCATCTGCGAGCGGAGTTTGCCTGATGCGACAGCCGTAAGCGGGTTGTTTCAAAAGTTGTACAAGTTGTTGCCACAGCGAACTTTTTCCCGTTTGCCGGTCTATGTGGGAGGCACAGAAAGGTAGCGGGACGCGAGACAGAATCGCCAACCACCTGCTGGCCAGATGGCTCAATTGTTCTCAGAGGTTGGCTTCGCTCATGAAAATACATGTCGCAAGGTTGATGCTGCTCGGCCTGTTCTCGTTGGCGGCGATGGGCACGGCATCGGCAACCCCCATGAAACCGTCCGTAGCGGCTGCCCCGGCGGTGCAATCACCCCTGCAGCCTGCCGGCAACCCCTGGGCGAAGTTGGCCAGCGTGGCCGATGAGCAGCCCGCCACGCTGCTCGCCCATGGTGACGACCGCTGGCATGACCACAGAAGCGACTGGCGCCGCGAACAGTGGCGCCGCGAGCAGGCCCGACGTGACTGGGAGCGCCGGCGCGACTGGGAATATCGCCGCGACTGGGAACGCCGGCGTGACTGGGAGCGCCGCCATGAGCGGGCCATGCACCAGCGCTACCATGACGATTATCGTTACTACCGCCGTTGATACGTGGCAACTGGCGCGGCCTTGACGGCTGCGCTGGTTGGTCAGCTGGCGGTATCCGCCGCCGCCTCGGCTTCCATCTTCAGGCGGTCCGCCTTGCAAATGTACTTTGGCTTGCGCGGCGCCAGTTTCGCGCTGGCCTTCTTGGCATGCGCCTGCAGTAGCTGCTTGATCTTCTTGCGACGGTTCATTCTCGTTCGACCTGTCAGTGCGGTTTGGCTGGATGCATCATACCTTGCCTGGGCCAACACCTCGTTGACGTTATTTTCACACCCGGCAGATTAGCGTCACGCCCTTTCCGGCGCCGCACAGATCCGCTGGCCGCCAAGGTACGACGAGGCAAACGTGTCACACACTCCATCCCCTTCTTCGCCCAAGCGCGTGGACTGGGCCGGCCTGGGCTGGCTCCTGCTGTTCTTCTGGTACTTCTCGGGCGTGACCCAGGCGCTGCTGCTGTTCAGCGGCACCACAGGTTTCGCCGGTTTCCGCGACGCCCTGTTCCTCAGCAGCCTGTGGCTGGCCCCGGTGCTGCTGCTGCCGCGCTTCACCCGCGCCACGGCCGCGGTCATCGGCCTGGTTCTGTGGGCCGCGTCGCTGGTAGGTTTGAGCTACTTCGGCATCTATCGCCAGGAGTTCTCGCAAAGCGTGATCTTCGTGATGTTCGAGTCCAACACCGCCGAGGCCGGTGAGTACTTCAGCCAGTACTTCAGCGCCTGGCTTGGCCTGGCACTGCTGCTGTACACGCTGGTCGCCGTATTGCTGTGGAAGCGCGTGCGCCCGGTACGCCTGCCGCTGCGCAGCCGCCTGCCAGTGGTCGCCCTGTTGCTGCTGGCCAACCTGGTGTATCCGTTCTACAAACAGATGGTCACCCAGCAACGCAGCTTTGCCGACGCGGCAGAAAAGGTCCAGCAGCGCATGGAGCCGGCCGTGCCCTGGCAACTGCTGGTCGGCTACCGCCAGTACCGCCAGCAACTGGACAACATGCAGCAGTTACTGGCCCAGAACGCCGCGCTGCCGCCCCTGCAAAACCTGCAGGACAGCAGCGGTGCAGCGCCACGCACACTGGTGCTGGTGCTGGGTGAATCGACCACCCGCGAGCACATGCACCTGTACGGCTACAACCGTGACACCACGCCCAACCTCGATGCGCTGGCTGCCAGTGACGAGGGCCTGACGGTTTTCCGCAACGTGGTGTCGCCACGCCCGTACACCATCGAAGTGATGCAGCAGATCCTCACCTTCGGCGATGAGCAGAACCCGGACCGCTTCCTCACCGATCCGTCGCTGATCAACCTGTTGAAGCAGGCCGGCTACAAGACCTTCTGGATCACCAACCAGCAGACCATGACCAAGCGCAATACCATGCTGACCACCTTCTCGCAGCAGACGGACGCGCCGGTCTACCTGAACAACCAGCGTAACCAGAATGCCAGCCAGTACGATGACGTGGTGCTGGCACCGTTCGAGAAGGCCCTGCAAGACCCGGCGCCGAACAAGTTCATCATCGTGCACCTGCTGGGTACGCACATGGACTATCGCTACCGCTACCCGGATGACTACGCGCACTTCACCGACCGCCAGGGCGCGCCCGGCGTGCTGACGCCCGAGCAGGTGGAAACCTACAATTTCTACGACAATGCGGTGCGCTACAACGACTACGTGGTCTCGAGCCTGATCAAGCGTTATTCGGCCACCACCCCCAATGGCTTCCTGCTGTACCTGTCCGACCATGGCGAGGACGTGTACAGCTCCGGCAACCACGACCGCCTGGGGCGTAATGAAGGCGCGCCGACCCGGCCGATGTATACCATCCCGTTCCTGCTGTGGACCTCGCCAAGCTGGCGTGCCGAGCACCCGCGCGACTTGCAGGCGATGGCCGACCGCCCTTACAGCAGCTCGCACCTGATTCACACCCTGTCCGACCTCGCCGGGTTGAGCTACGACCGCTACGAGCCGGCGAAGAGCCTGGTGAGCCCGCAGTTCGTGGTGGCACCGCGCTGGATTGGCGACCCGTACCGCAAGGATGGCCTGCGCGAGTTCGACCGCCTGCCGCAGGACAAGGCCGAGCGGGTGCAGCAGACGGTCAGCAACAGCCAAGCACAGAACGGTGCAGGCCCGGACTGACGCTGGGTAATTGCGCCCTTTCGCGACACAAGGCCACGCCTGTACCGGCTAACGCAGCCCCTGTAGGAGCGGATTTATCCGCGAAGCAGACGACGCGGTGAATGGCACCGGCTGTGCCGGTGTTCGCGGGTGAAGCTGCTCCTGTAGGAGCGGATTTATCCGCGAAGCAGACGGCACGTTAGATGGCACCGGCTGTGCCGGTGTTCGCGGGCATGCCCGCTCCCACAAAATCGGGCAAGCCGCTAGATCTTGAGCAAGAAAGAAGCCTGCACAAGCTCAACCTCGCTTCAGTCAGGCCGGCTGGCTACAACGCCCCTGGCGGGCGCTGCTTCGCACGGCCTCGGCCAGCTTGCGCAGGTTGGCCTGGTGGGCATTGACCAGGCTGGCGATGCTGTTGTCCGCTGGCGTTTGCAGCGAGGTGCGGCAGGTCAGTTCGTCCCGCCCCGGCTGGCTCAGACGCCACAGGGCTTCCAGCGAGGCGTAGCGCCCTGGCACCATGTCGAAGCGCTGCACGTCCACCCGCAGCAGCGCCTTGCTGCCCCCCACCGGTCCACCCAGCTGGTCTTGCAGGGCGCTGCGCAATTCATCCACCAAGTTGGCCCCCCACCACTCCGTCTCGAGGATGGCCAGGCCGCTCTGCCCTTGCCGTACCACCAATTGCGGGCGGTCCACCTGCGGCGGCACTGCCACCCTGGCCACCTGGATGCGTTGGCCGCCGTCACGCAGCGGCTCGCTGGGCACCAAGGTGTGATAGTTGTTTGGCGTGCTGCAGCCCCACAGCAGTGCCAGCAGCCCGGCCCCACATACATTGCGCAGTCGTTGCATCGGCGTTCTCCTCAGGGTTCCAGGCCTGCGGCCCCGGCCGCCTTCGGCCGACCACGAATCAGCGATTCGGGGTGGCGGCCCAGGTAATCGGCAAGGTCACGCAGCGAACGCGACATGCGTTCCAGTTCGTCCAGGGTCTCCCCCATCCGCTCGCGCTGCGGCGAGTCTTCGGCAATCGCCGAGTTGGCCGTGCGCAGGGTCTTGTGCATCTCGTCCAGCGCCACTTGCACCTCCGGCAATGTCTGGCCATTGAACTGCTTGAGGCTGGCACGCAGCTCACGCAGGCTGCCATCGAGGTTGCTGGCGATGCTCTCCAAGGGCAGTTTGCTGATGCGCTCGACCACCCGTTGCAGCTGTTCCTGCAACTGTTCCAGGCTGCCGGGCAGCGTGGGAATGGTGATCGGGTCGGCCGTCCTGTCGAACGCGACCTTGGGCGCGTCCGGGTAGAAGTCCAGGGAAATGAACATCTGCCCGGTGATCAGGTTGCCACTGCGGGCCTGGGCCCGCAGCCCATGCTCGACGAAGGTGCCAATCAGGCGCCGGGCGCCGTCCAGGTCACCCTCGCTGTGCTTGAACGCAGCGAGCATCTTGCGGTGCACCGGCCCCAGCCGCTGCGGGTAGATCACCGCATCGACCACTACCGGAAACGCCTGCCGGGCAGCATCGTAGTCAAGCTTGATCGAGGTGACCCGGCCGAACTCCACGCCCTTGAACTCCACCGGCGCCCCTACCGACAGGCCACGCATGGCCTGGTCGAAGCGCAACTGCAGGTATTGCGCCTGGCCACTAGGCGGCGCCAAAGCGGTATCACGGTCGGCAAACAACTGGAAGCGCGCCTGGTCGGCAGCGGGTTCGGCTTGCGGGGCGAAGTCGGGCGAGCCAAAGGCCAGCCCGCCCACCAGGATGGACGACAGTGACTCGGTATCGACCTTGAGGCCGTTGGCACCGATCTGCATGTCGACCCCACTGGCATTCCAGAAACGCGTATCGGCGGTGACGAAGCTGTCGTAGGGAGCCTGAACGAACACGCCGATCTCCACGCCCTTGCCATCGCCCTGCAGGGCAAACGACACCACCTCGCCCACCGGGATCTTGCGGTAGTAGATCGATGAGCCAACATCCAGCGAGCCGAGGTCGCTGGCGGTGAGCACAAAGCGCTTGCCTTTTTCGTCATAGGTGATCGGTGGTGGCAGTTCCAGGCCGACAAACGACTTCTCCGGCACGTTCGACTCGCCGGCATCCGCGCCGATGAAACTACCGGAAAACAGCGTGTCCACCCCGGAAACGCCGCCGACCCCGATGCGTGGTCGCACCACCCAGAAGCGCGCCCCCTGGGTGGCGAAGGCGCGGGCATCATTGGACAGCTGCACCTTGGCGACCACGCTCTTCTTGTCGTCGGCCAACTCTACCGTGGTGACTTCACCAATCACCACGCTGCGGTACTTGACCTGGGTCTTGTGTGCCACCAGCCCCTCCCCGGTGTGGAAGGCAATGGCAATCACCGGCCCCTGTTGCATCCAGTTCCGCACCACCAGCGAGGCGCCGATCAGGATCGCCACGATCGGCACGATCCATACCAGCGACACGTTCCAGCGCCGGGTGCGTACCTCGACCTGCCCGGCGCCATCGTGGTTGTCAGTCTGCTGCCCCATCAATGCGGCCTCCCCTCGTTGGTATGGCGATCCCAGATCAGGCGTGGATCGAAGCTCATCGCAGACAACATGGTCAGCACCACCACCATGCCGAAGAACAGGATGCCCACCCGCGGCTCGATGGTGCCCAAGCCACGCAGCTGCACCAACGCCGCCACCAGTGCTACCACCATCACATCGAGCATCGACCAGTAGCCGATCAGCTCGACGAAGCGGTACAGCTGCGAGCGTTGCCGGCAGGCCCAGGTAGAACCGCGCTGGGCGGTGTAGAGCAACAGGCCGAGCGAGAAGAACTTGATGGCCGGCACACCGACGCTGGCAATGAAGATGATCAGGGCGATGTCCCAGGCCCCGGCCTCCCAGAACTCCAGTACCCCACCGCCAATGGTGCTTTCGCTGCCGCTGCCGAGCATCTCGGTATGCATCACGGGCAGCAGGTTGGCGGGGATATAGAAAATCAGCGCGGCCAGCAGAAAGGCCCAGCCGCGGCTGATGGCATTGGTCTTGCGCCGGTGAATGGGCGCACCGCAGCGGCTGCAGGTGTGGGCGCCACTGCCCAGCGGGCAGGCCTGGCCACAGCCATGGCACAGGCACAAGCCCAGGTCATCGGCGCTGGCCGGGGTGTTCATGGCTGGTCCCAGAGGTCGCGGATGTCCTTGCCGGCGACATGAATGATCAGCATGCTCAGCGCAGCCAGGGCCAACAGGCCGATGCCGGGGATCACTTCGAGCAAGCCGGCCAGCTTGATCACCGCCACCAGCGCCCCCAGCAGGCAGACCTCCAGCATGCTCCAGGGCCGCAGGCCTTCCAGGCTGCGCATGCACACGGCAAAACCCGGCGCACGCTGGCCAGCCAGGGCAAAACCCAGCAGCCAGCACAACAGCCCGATCTGCAGCACCGGTGCGACGATGATGGACAAGGCCATGACCAGGGCGATGAAGGTGATGCTGCCGTGGCTGAGGATCTGCACCGAGTCCCACAATGTCGCCGAATGGGTCAGCCCCTGCATGCCGATGGTCATCACCGGGTAGAAATTGGCGAACACCAGCAGGATGCCGCCCGTCACGCTCAGTGCCAGCCGTTGCTGCACGGTCAGCGAGGTGTACCGGTACAGCACGCCGCCACAGCGCTGGCACAGGGCGCGCTGATGCTTGAGCAGCGGCGCGCGGTGATAAACCGTGTCGCAGTATTCGCAGATGATCAGGTGCTGAGTCTGGCTCATGGTGCTTCCACGGGTAGCGGGATTCAGGCCGGGATGTGCAGGCGAACAATATTTGATATCCGGTTTAGCCCATCTGGGCAAAACTGCCATCCGCTCGGCCACGGCGAACTATTCTGAGAGTCGGGATCCCGCCCGCTGGAGGTGTAGCATGCGTAGGTCGACGTGGAGTTACCTGTTGGTACTGCTGTGCGTGGCCCCGGCCGCCCTGGCGCAGTCGGTGGTACCGCTCAAGGGCCAGAGCAGCCAGCAGATGCAGCTGGATATCAACGACTGCAATACCGTGGCGACCAATGCCGCGAACAGCGCCGCGACGTCCAACGATCCGCATGTCGGTGGCCGCGTGCGGGGTGCCGCCGCTGGTGCGGTTGCCGGTGCGGCGGGCGCGCAAGTGCGCGGTAACCAGCACGACGCGCTGTATGACCGGGCCAGTGACGATGCCAAGCAGGCGTACCGGCAGAACCGTGCCGGCGAGGTGGCCGCCGCCGGTGCCGCCGTCGGTGGCATGCGCCAGCGCCAGGAGCGCCGCCAGGACCGCCGTGGCCAGGACGAAGCGCAGGCACAGGCCCATGCCAGTGCCTACGCCGGTTGCCTGCAGGGGCGCGGCTATCAGGTCAACCCCTGAGCAGCCGGCACGCCCTGCCCCGGCAATAGGCGGCATGGCGCACCCGGGTCAGAATGTCGCCAGTTGTTCCCGGCAGAATTCGACGAACAACTGAGCCGGCTTGGTCAGTTGCACCCGTTTCAACCATGCCGCCGCCAGCCCGGACAACGCGACCGGCTCGGCAATATCCACCATCGCCAGGCGCTGGCCGTCGTAGGTGTACGGCGAATGCGGGCGCGTCACCAGCAAGGAAAAGCCGAAGCCCTGCCCAACCATGCCGCGCACCATCTCGATCGATGGCGAGCTGAAGACGATGTTCGGCGTCAGGCCCATTTCGTTGAACAGGCTGACAAAGTAGGTGCGGCTCGGGGCCACGTCCAGCAGGATCATCGGCTCGGGGCACAGGTCGCGCAGCGACACCTGGGCCTGGCCGGCAAAGCGGTGCTGCTCGGGCAGCAACACATAGGGCTTCTGCGCTGGCATCAGCGGTTCGGCTTCGATGGTGCCGTCCAGGTCGTGATCGTAGAGAAATGCCAGGTCGAAGGTGCCGGCAGTCAGGCCCTGGATCAGGTCCTGCTGTTCGCCATCGCGCAAGCGGATGTCCACCCCCGGGTAGCGTTGGCGAAAGCCGGCAATCAGCCGCGGCAGGTACAGCGGGGCCACGGTTTCGAAACAGCCGATGTCAATCTGCCCGGCCACGGTGTCGTTATCGGCCAGGGCGTTCTGCTCGAACTCGTGGGCCATCTGCAGCAGCGACTTGGTCTTGGCGTAAAAGCGTTTGCCACTGGGCGTCAGCGACACGCCCTGGGCGTGGTGGCGGATGAACAGCTGCACGCCGAAGCTCTCCTCCAGGCTCTTGATCGCCGTGGAGATGGACGGCTGGGCGATGTACAGCTGGCGCGAAGCCTCGGCGACACTGCCGGCCTCCACGGTGGTGACGAAGTACTTGAGTTGTCGCAGGGTATAGGCAGCCACGGGCACCTCGCTGGCGCCGCTCCGGGCGCTGGAATCATGCTTGCCACTTTACCCTCGGCAGCCGCCACGTGGGGGCCGGGAGGTGAAGGATTTACCTATGGCTTGAACAGGTTTTTGGTAAGGGCGCCACTGGTCAATTACCCTCAACCGTCTTTACTGGTATTCATCGGCCCCAAGCATACGGTGTGTGTCTATGAAGATCGTGGTCACCAGCATTCTTGTCGACGACCAGGCCAAGGCCTTGGCCTTCTATCACTACGTACTCGGTTTCGAACCCAAGCATGACACCCCCATGGGCCGGCACCGCTGGCTGACCCTCACCTCCCCCAACGACCCCAACGGCGTCGAACTGCTGCTGGAACCCGACGCGCACCCGGCTGCCAAGGCCTACAAGGCGGCGCTCAAGCAGGACGGTATCCCTGCCACCTCGTTCGGCGTGCGCGACATCCAGGCCGAGTACACCCGGCTGTGTGCAGCGGGTGTGCAGTTCACCCAGCCACCCACCGCCGTGGGGCCGGTGACCGTGGCGGTGTTCGATGACACCTGTGGCAACCTGATCCAGATTGCCCAGAAGCACTAGCGGCTAGCCAGGCGCTACCGGCAGCCGCAGGGTCGCACGCAGCCCGTGCGGCAGCTGGTTGCGCAACTGCACGCTGCCGCCCAGACGCGTCATGATGGTACTGACGATCGACAGCCCCAGGCCGGCGCCATTGGCCGAGCCCTTGCTGTAGAAACGCTCGAACACGCGCTGTTGGTCGGCCACGGCGATGCCTGGCCCTTCGTCGTCGACGCTGACCAATAGCGCCTGCCCTTCACGTTGCAGGGTCACGGTGATGCGCCCGCCCGGCGGGGAATGATCCACGGCATTGGTCACCAGGTTCTGCAAGGCGATGCCCAGCGCACCGGCGTCGGTATGCAGCTGGTAGTCGCCAGCCGCGATATCCAGCGACGGCTCGAGCCCACGTTCCAGTATCCACGGGGTCAGGTCGGCCAGGGTCTCGGCCACCAGCGCCTGCAGGTCGACCTGCGGCCAGTCACGCCGACCGGGTCGCGGCTCCAGGCGGGCCAGGGTCAACAGCTGGTTGACCACCCGGGCAAGGCGGTCGACACCGCCCATGAGGAAGCCCAGCGCCTTGTCCCGCTCGGCACTGCTGGCTGCATTGAGGGCGTTCTGCGCATGCAGGCGCAGGACCGCCAACGGCGTGCGCATTTCGTGGGCGGCATCGGCAATAAAGCGATGCTCGCGGCTCAGCAGGTCGCCGATCTGCCCGAGCAGGCGGTTGATTGCGGCCTGCATCGGTTCCAGTTCCTTGGGCAGTGGCACCAGTTGCAGCGGTTCGAGTGAGTCGGCGTGGCGGGCGCGGATGACCCTGGCCATGTTCTGCAGCGGCCGCAGCCCCCAGCCGATAGCCGCCCACACCAGCACGGCCAGGGCCAGGCTGCCGAACAGGAATGGCAGCAGCGTATGCCGCACGATGCGCTCGACCAGGTCGATACGCACGTCGCTGCGTTCGCCCACCCAGATCACCCAGCGCTTTTCCGGGACCGGCAGGACGAAGCTGCGCCAGCGTTGCGTACCCGCTACCACATCGGCGAACCCTGGCGCCCGGGGCGGTTGCTGCAGCTGCGGGGCACTGGGCGTATGTACCAGCAAGGTGCCGTCGTCGGCCCATACCTGGAAGGCCAGCTTGCTCTCGTAGGGATGCCCGACCCGGTGCCGCCCGGCCTTGCTCAACGCCTCGTCGAAGGCGCGGTACAACTCGCCACGGCTCTGCTCCTGCACCGGCAGGCTCATGATGCCCTGCAGCAGCCGGGCATTCTGCGCCAGATGGGCGTCGTACACCTCGGCGATTTCGTGGCGGCTGTCGTGGTAGTTGTACAACGCCAGCAGGCCGCTGCCGAGCAGCAACAGCAGCATCACCCGCCACAGGGTGCGTTGGCGCAGCGAGGTCATGCCTTGCCTTCCACCAGGTAACCGATGCCGCGCACGGTACGGATCAGCCCGTTGAAGAGCTTCTTGCGCAAATGGTAGATGTTCACTTCCAGGGTGTTGCTCTCGGGCTCTTCATCCCAGCCATACAGCAACTGGGTAAGGCGCTCGCGGGTGAATACCTTGCCCGGCTGCGCCAGCAGCTCGTGCAACAGCAGGTATTCCTTGGGCGTGAGGACCACCTGCTGGCCCTGGTAGTGCACCTGTTGGGTGGCCGGGTCCAGGCACACCCCGGCGTGCTCGATGAGTAACCGCGCGCGGCCGCTGCTACGGCGCAGCAAGGCCCGCAGGCGGGCCTTGAGTTCGTTGAGGTCGAAGGGCTTTACCAGGTAGTCATCGGCGCCGGCGTCCAACCCGGCGATACGGTCGTCGGTGGCGTCACGCGCAGTCAACACCAGCACCGGCAGGCTGTTGCCGGCGGCGCGCAGGCGCCGCAACAGCTCGATGCCATCCAGGCGTGGCAAACCCAGGTCGAGGATGGCCAGGTCGAACGCCTCGTGACACAGCGCGTGCAAGGCGCTGGCGCCATCCTGCAGCCAGTCGAGGGTATAGCCCTCGCGGCGCAGGCCGTCACAGATCCCCTCCCCCAATGCAACGTCATCTTCCACCAGCAGCAGGCGCATGCTCAATCCTGTTTGTCCTTGATCGCTTTGAGTAAAGCATCGATTTCACCGCGCCGGCCCTGGTCAGCCAGTTCCCGGCCTGGCCGGGGCGGTGCCTGCAGGGCCTTCTGCAGGGCCGCGCGGGCTTCATCATAGCGCTTGAGCCGGTACAGGTGGTCAGCCCAGAAGTAATTGCTGTCGATGCCGTCGGGGTTGATCGCCAGTGCCTGGCGCAGCAGGCCCTCGGCCTTGGCCTGGTCGCCGAAGCTCAGCGGCCAGCCCGGCACCTGGTCATACAGCGCGCCCAGGCTGGTGTAGGCCGAACCCTGCAACGCCTTGGGGTCCGCGGCCAGGGCCTGTTCCAGGCTGGCGCGGGCGGCCTTGACCTTGCCCAGGGCCCCCAGCCCGCCTGTGGCACCCGCCCAGCTGCTGTTGACGATGCCATCCCAGATCAGTGGCTCGGCCGCGCCCGGGTGCTGCCGCACCAGCGCTGCCGACTGTACCGCCAGGGCCTCGAACGCCCCGGCACGCTGGGCTTCGGGCAATTCATAGCGAATCACCGCCCAGCGCTGCTGAATGGCAGCGAGCTGCTGGGTACCATTCTGGTCAAGGGCCCAGGTGAATGGGGCGATGGCCAGCAGGCTGGCCAGTAACAGACGTTTCATTTGCTCGACTCCTTGTTGTGCCAGGTGCTGTAGCGGCGAATCAGCGGCAGTTGCTTGCGCAGGGCGCGGTCGACCACGCCCGGCAACATGCCGTTGAGGCGCACGAAGAGTTTTTCCGGCCAGCCCAGATACAGTTCGCTGCGCTCGGCCTGCACCGCGTCGAGCACCGCGCGGGCAACGTCCTGCGGGTCGTCGACGCCGACCTTCAAGGCCTGGTTGAGCGCCTGCGCGGCACTGCTGTTCATCGCCGTGCGGGTGGTGCGCGGTGCCGCATACAGCACGTTGACCGAGGTGTCGGCCAGCTCGCGGCGCAGCGCCTCGGAGAAACCGCGCAAGGCGAACTTGCTGGCGCAGTAGGTGGCATAGCCGGGGTAACCGATCGAGCCATAGATCGACCCCACGTTCACCACCAGCGCACTGGGCTGCTCGCGCAGCAGCGGCAGGAACAGGCGGGTCAGCTGGATGGCGGCCTTGACGTTGAGATCGAACAGCTCGTCCAGGGCGGCTTCGTCCAGCTGTTCGAGCAAGGCGAAGCGGTTGACTCCGGCAGCGTTGATCAGCAGGTTGCAGTAGCCCAGCGCCCGGGCCGCTTCCAGCACATCGCGACGGCCTTCGGCACTGCGCAGATCGGCTTGCTGCCAGTACAACTGCTGCGGGTAGCGTGCCATCAGCTCGGCCAGCTTGCCCTTCTGCCGGCTGACCGCCAGCACCCGCGCACCGGCGCTGCACAACTGGTCTGCCAGTTCCAGGCCGATACCACCGCTGGCACCGGTGAGCACCGCCACGCAATCAGGCAGGCGCATGCTGGGCCTCCTGCTGCGCGGCATGCGGCAGCCCTTCGAACATGGCGGTGTACAGGCGATACACCACTTTGGCGGCGTGGATCACTGCCTGATGATCCTCAGGGTCCTCCAGGCGGTTCATCAGGCCACGGTAGGTGGTCATATGGTCCTGGTCCAGCGCGCCGTGGGAGCTGAGGTAGCTGAACGCCCGGTCCGGCAAGCCAAGGCTTCCCTGCAGGGTCCCGGCGGCCTGGGTCGCGAGGGCAATGCTGGTGCCTTCGAGGACGTTGACCATGCCGAACAGCCCGACCGGGTTGCCACGGGCGATCTGATCGTAGAGAAACGCCACCATCAGCTCGATCGGCAATGCCGGACGGCTACTCGCCACCTGCAGCGGGTCGCCACCACAGGCGGCGATGTCATCGAGAATCCAGCGCTCATGGCCGTACTCCTCCTCGATGTACTCGCACACTGCGCCGCGCAGCCACTCCAACCGCGTCGGCAAACGCGCTCCGCAGGCCATCATCAGCGGCACGGTATGCCGCACATGGTGGTAGGCCTGGGTCAGAAACGCCACATAGGCCTCGAGGCTGGCCTTGCCGGCCAGCGCGTCGCGGATGACCGGGACATTGAACAATGCCGTACGCTCGTCGGCGGTTTGCTGTTGCAGCCTATCGAAAAAAAGCATGGCAAAACCTCGTGGGTCATTGAAGGTCGGTTAACAAGCTGTGGTAACACCGCAGGATCTGTTCGCGGCGTGGCCGGCCGTTGGCGGTCAGGGTTTGCCCGGCGGCGCTCAGCGGTTCGGGCAGGCGCCGCCAGGCATGCACCCGGGCGTAGTCCGGCAGCCCGGCGTTGGCCTGGCGCACGGCTTGCTCGAGCGTGTGGTCATTGGCGTGCGGGTCCAGCGGCCAGAGCAGCGCCAGGTTGTGCGCCAAGCCTTCGCCGTAGACGAAGGCCTGGGCGATCACCCCGCCCTGGGTCAGCTCGGCCTCGACCCACTCGGGGTTGACGTTGCGCCCGAAGCTGGTGCTGTACTGGTGCTTCTTGCGCCCGGCCAGGTAGAGGAAACCGTCGTTGTCGAAGTGCCCGAGGTCACCGGTCGACAACCAGGGTGCGTTGAACGCTGGCTCACCCAGGTAACCGAGCAACGCCGAGCCGGCCACCTGCACCTCGCCATCCTCGGCAATGCGTACCTGCACATGCGGCAGCGGCCGGCCGACACTGCCCGGGCGCCTGGCGCCGGGGCGGTTGAGGCACACTACCGAGGCACATTCGGACAAGCCGTAGCCTTCGAATACCGGTAGCCCGACCGCCTCGGCACGGGCCAGCAGGCTCGGCGCCACCCGTGCCCCGCCTACCGCCACGAAGCGCAACGGGCCTACCCGCAGCAGGCCACGCTCGATGGCCGTGACCAGGCCGAGCAGCAGTTGTGGCACCATGATCAGGCTCTCGGCGCCGCTCAAGGCAATGGCACCCAGCAGTTGCTTGAAGTCGACCTGGCTGGCGCCACGCAAACCCAGCTGCGCCTGCGGGTACAGGACAATGCTCGCCCCGGCCAGCAGGGCCGCATACAGGCCGAGGTTTTCCAGCAGTACCGCCAGCGGCAACACCGCCAGGTACCTGGTCGGCGCTGTCGGTCGGCTGGCGGCCTCGAGTTCGCGCGCAACCCGCAGCATGGCCTCGGCACTCAGGCAGACCCCCTTGGGTGCCCCGGTACTGCCGGAGGTGTAGGTAATCTTTGCAGTGCCCGCTGGCAAGTCCACGCCCGCGCTCGGCGGGCGGCTCCAGAAGCGCTCGCCGGCACTGAAGCCGCAGGCCTGCAGATCGTCTGCGAAAGCCTCGTCGGCCAGCGCCAGCACCGCGCCACTCTGCGCCAGGCAATGGCGGCGCTGGGCACTGCTGAAGAACGCCGGCAGGATGACGATGGGGCGCGCCGCGAACAGCGCAGCCAAGTCCCAGAGCAGCGCTTGTGGCCCGTTTTCCAGGGCCAGGACGAAAGTGCCCGGCGGCTGCGCGCTCAGCCAGGCCTGGCGTTGTTCGACCTCATTCAGCAACTGGCCATAGGTGAAGCGCTCGGCAGCCCCCAGCAGCGCCGGTTGCGCCCCCCGGTGGCGGGCATGCAGTTGCAGCACTTCCTTGAACAGCTGGCATTCATGCGGCATGGCCAGCCTCCGGCACGCTGCTGGGCAACCCCAGTCGTTCGTACACACCGCCGCGGGCCAGGGCTGCATGACCATAGCCGATGCTGCCGACGAACACTTGCGGGTGCTGCGCGTAGTAACTGCCCCAGCTGTCGGCGTCGCCATTCAGCCGACCGGGATCGGCCATGGCCAATGCCGTAGGCACCAGGCCCAGGCGATGAAAGCTGTTGACCAGGGTCGCGGCGCCGGTAAAGGCCACCCATTGCAGGCCGCGGGTGGCCAGCAACCAGGTCACGGCGATGATCATGATCCGCGCGCTGCCGGCGCTGAGCGCCGCCAGGTTCCCCACTTCGACCAACTGCGCACGGCTCACCGGGTTGGCCGCCAGCCGGGTCACGGCGACCTCCAGCGGCTCATCCAGGTAACGCTCGATAAAGGTCGGGCCGGTGCTGGCCAGGCGGATACCCACGGCGGCCATCAAGCGCCCGTGGCTGTCGTGCAGGCCGAGCAGTTCGGGCAGGTAATGCTGCACATCGGCATGGTGGGCGCAGGCAAAGCGGGCGTGAATGAACTGCTCCAGCTCGTCGCGCCCTGGCTCACCCGGAAGATTCAGGCTCAAATGGGCGAGCCGGTCGCCGTGGCTACCGATCGCCAGCGGAAACAGGCTGGGGCTGTCTGCCTGGGTCATAGCTGTCCCCTTCAAGTAGGTGTCGAGGGGGAGTATCGGCGGCGAATCTGAAGCCAATCTGAAGTGCTACATTTGCCAGGGTCCGCAAGCGCACCCACAAGGAACAATAGAAAGATGCGCCACGAATTCAGCGAAGTGCTCAACGACCTGGTCGACTATTTTCTGCTTGGCGATATCCAACTGCTCGAGCGCTTCAAGCTGCAACATGACCTGCCCGACGACCTGGCCCACGCGTTCACCCACGGTGACAGCGGCGACCAGGCGGTACGCGAAGGCATCGTGCTGCCGCTGGCAGGGGTCGACAACCTGCCCTACCGCATTCTGTTCACCCTGGGCCACCACACCCCGGCCTTGCGTGAACCCGGCAGCCGCCTCAAGCACCGCCGCAACGGCTATGTGCTGCGGGTCGAACACGGTGTACTGATGCTGTACACCTGGCGCATCCTGCAACACTTCACCGCGAAGACACTCGGCGACCTGCTGGCACGTTACCAGGTGCCGGGGCGCCCGATCATCGAACTGGACAATGGCTGGTATGACGTGGAGGTGCTGGCGGGCGCGCTGGTACGTGACGGGCTCTATGAGCCGGCGTTCGAGTTCGTGCTGAAGAAGCGCTGGAGCCGGGGCGAGGCTGCCGGGGTGGATACCGGGTATGCCTTTGGGTTGCGTGGCTATTTCGACTGATGGGTTGGCTATGCCGGCCTCTTCGCGGGCTTGCCCGCTCCCACAGGTAACTCACTGCCCTCAGGCACAGTGGTATCCCTGTGGGAGCGGGCAAGCCCGCGAAGAGGCCGCTACGGGTAGCCTCAACCTTCAGGCGTGATGGATATCCCGGTCCTTGGTCTCCGGCAGGAACAGGATGCCCAGCACCGCCGTCATCAACGCGATCACGATCGGGTACCACAAGCCATAGTAGATATCACCGGTCGCCGCCACCATGGCAAACGCCACGGTGGGCAGGAAACCGCCGAACCAGCCGTTGCCGATGTGGTAAGGCAGGGACATCGAGGTGTAGCGGATACGCGCCGGGAACAGCTCTACCAGCCAGGCGGCGATCGGCCCGTAGACCATGGTCACGTAGATCACCAGCAGGGTCAGCAGCAACAGCACCATCGGGTAATGGATCTTCGCCGGGTCGGCCTTCTCCGGGTAGCCCGCTTCCTTCAATGCGCCGCTCAGGGTGGCGGTAAAGGCCTCGCTCTGCGCCTTGAAGTCGGCCGCTGCCAGGCGGCTGCCGTCAAAGCTTGGCAGTACCCGTTGACCGATGCGGATCTGCGCCACGCTGCCAGGCTCGGCCGCTTCGTTGGTATAGGGGATGGCCCGCTTGGCCAGCAGGCTCTTGGCAATATCGCACGAGCTGGTGAATCTGGCCTTGCCCACCGGGTCGAACTGGAACGCGCACTGCCCAGGGTCGGCCACCACTACCACCGGGTTCTGCTCCTGAGCGACAAACACGTCCGGGTTGCCGTACTGGGTCAGGGCCTTGAAGATCGGGAAGTAGGTCAGCGCGGCGATGATGCACCCGGCCATGATGATCTTCTTGCGGCCAATGCGGTCGGACAGGCTGCCGAAGAAGATGAAGAATGGCGTGCCGATCAGCAGCGAGCCGGCAATCAGCAGGTTGGCGGTCTGTGGCTCGATCTTGAGCATCTGCAACAGGAAGAACAACGCATAGAATTGCCCGGTGTACCACACCACCGCCTGGCCGGCAGTGCCGCCCAGCAGCGCCATGATCACGACCCGCAGGTTGTCCCAGCGGGCGAACGACTCGGTCAGCGGGGCCTTGGACGCCTTGCCCTCGGCCTTCATCTTCATGAACACCGGCGACTCGTTGAGCTGCATGCGGATGTACACCGAAATGGCCAACAGCAGGATCGACAGCAGGAACGGCACGCGCCAGCCCCAGGCCTCGAACGCCTCGGTGCCCATGGCGGTACGGCAAGCCATGATCACCAGCAGCGACAGGAACAGCCCCAGGGTGGCAGTGGTCTGGATCCAGGCGGTGAAGAAGCCGCGTCGGCCCTTGGGTGCGTGCTCGGCCACATAGGTGGCCGCGCCGCCGTACTCGCCGCCAAGCGCCAGCCCCTGCAGCAGGCGCAGGGTGATCAGGATGATCGGTGCCGCGACGCCGATGGTCGCGTAGCCGGGTAGCAGGCCGACCACCGCCGTGGACAGGCCCATGATCACGATGGTGATGAGGAAGGTGTACTTGCGCCCGATCAGGTCGCCCAGGCGGCCGAACACGATGGCGCCGAACGGGCGCACGGCAAAGCCCGCGGCAAAGGCCAACAGGGCAAAGATGAACGAGGTGGTTTCATTGACCCCGGCGAAGAAATGCTTGGCAATGATCGCCGCCAGTGAGCCGTACAGGTAGAAGTCGTACCATTCGAACACCGTGCCCAGGGACGAGGCGAAGATGACCTTGCGCTCCTCCCGCGTGATGCCGCGTTGGGGCGCACTACTGCCCGTGCTGTCGAGAACCGCCATGGGGTGCCTCCGTCTTGTCGTTATGCAGGCCGGGAGCACCTCATCCGCTGTTTCACCGTCGCACCCAGGCCCTGGGGGCTTGCTTTGGTTATGCGAAGCACGACGAGGCAGGCCGCCTCGGATCGCAGCAAGGTTACTGAAGCATAATAGGCTTTGACGGGATATCCACTGTGGGCCACTGCTACAGCACGGGCCCTTTCAGCTCTACCTGGTTGCCATCCGGGTCGTAGCAGTACAACGACGGTCCTTCGCCTTCGGCGCCGTAGCGTTTTTCCGCCGGCGCCACCTGCACCCCCGCGGCTTGCAGGTACGCCCTCAGTGCCGGTTCGTCGAACGGCTCGATGCGCAGGCAGAAATGGTGCAGGTTGCGCCCCTCGGCCCCCGGTGCCGCACCGCCAGGCTGGCCCAGCGGGCCGTCGAGGGTGACCAGGTCGATCATCGCCGTGCCGGTGGCCAGGTGGACCATGCCCAGGTCTTCGCGCACGCGGCTGACCGTGCAGCCGAGCAGCTCGGTGTAGAAGGCAATGCTACGCGGCAGGTCGCTGACCCGCAGTACCAGATGGTCGATGTGCTTGATGGCGAATGGGCGCATGCCGGGCTCCTTGTGGCGGTCGGTTTCCAGGGGGTAACCCCCACCACAATAGCCCACGGGCGCATGCCACCACCATATCCCGCTATTCGTTCACCAGGCGTTGCAGTACGCCGCCTTCATGGCGGGCCAGGATACGCAGCAGCTGGTCGACCAGGGCCCGGTCCGGTGCATCCAGGTGGAAGTGGTGCCCGCCCGGGTGCCACGACACCTTCGCCTGGCTGGGCAAGGCCGCCTGGCGCCGGCTGAAGGCCTCACCGGTGAATGCCCCCTGACGGCCGAACAGCAGGTACAACGGGCAGCGGATCTGGCTGAGCAGCTCGCAGGCTTCGCGCTCGGTCAGCGGCATGGGTTCGGGCAGCACCAGGCGCGGGTCGTGGCGCCAGCAATAACCATCGCCCAACTGCAGCAGGTCGCGCAGCGCCAGCAGCCGCGCCGCCGCTTCCGACAGTTCGGTGTCCAGGCGTTCGCGACGTTGCTCCAGCGCGGTGTCCAAATCTTCGAAACGGCACAGGTCGGGCTCGGCGAAGCCCTGCAGCTGGCTACGCTGGACCATCCGCTTGAGCCGGTAGGCGCGGGCCAGGTGCTCGACGCGGTCATCCTCGGCCACCGTGAACGGTGCGCCCATGCCGTCGAGGAAGGTCATGCTGGCGATGCCGCTGGTCATGGCTGCCAGCAGCGATGCCACGCCGGTGCCCATGCCATGGGCCAGCACATGAAACTGCCCAAGGCCCAGGCTTTCGGTCACCGCCAGCATGTCCTCGGCGTGCTCCCACAGGTAATAACCACTGTCGTGGCGGCGATGATCGGAGCGGCCGTGGCCGACCAGGTCGGGGGCCACCACGAAGCAACCATCGAGCATCGGTGCCAGGCGCTCGAACGAGGCGGCGTTGTCCAGCCAGCCATGCAGGGCCAGCACCGGGATGCCGTCTTCAGGCCCCCAGCAACGTACGGCAATTTCAATGCCGTTGAGGTCCAGCAGGTGATCCTTGGGTGTCGATGAAGAACGCATGGGTACGCTTCCTGACTTGAAGCCTGGCACGACCACACCAGGCCGAATACGCCGCTGGCCCCTTCGAGTCCTGTCGCCAGCGGCAACCCTTGCGTCGGGCCACGCAGGGCTCCGACGTGTCACCTTGGCGCATCGTCATGCCCACCACTGGCCCGTCACCGACCGTGACTTAACCGTCACCGACTCACTGCCCGCGCAGGTCCTCGAAGTACGCCTGCCTGCCGTCCACCTGGCTGGATGCCCGCGGCAGCGCTGCGGCTTCACCGTTGGCCGCTTCGACATGCCAGTAACAATGCTGCACCGCACGGGTCACCGCCACGTAAGCCAGGCGCTGGACCTCTTCCTGCTGCGCGGTATCGAACGGTTGCGCATCGCCGGGCTTGCCCAGCCCGGCCTGGCGGTACACCTGGTTCTTGTAGGGCGAACTGGTCAGGTACTGGCAGTCGCCCAGCATGAACACCGCGTCGGCCTGCAAGCCCTTGGCGCTGTGATAGGTCAGCTGGCGTAGCCGCCGCTGCTCGCTCGGCAGCGCCGCTTCGGCCTGCAGTACGCTGTGCAGGTGCTCGTTCATCAGCGCCCTGTCGCTGCCCTTGCGGTACAACATCATGACCGTCTCGCCACGCTGGTAGTGCTCGATCAAGGTTTGCCCCAAGGCGGCCTCGTCACGGTCGAACACCTTGACCGGCGAGCCCGGCAACTGCGCCGCCGGGCCACTGGCCCTGGCTTTCTTGCCGGCGATCGCCGGGGTGCCCTTGACCAGGTGCTCGGCCGCATCGATCACCTGTTGCTGGCAGCGGTAGTTGTCGACCAGCATCACCCGTGTGTTGGCTGGCGACGGGAACGCCTTGGTGAATTCCATGAAGTATTTGGGCGAGCTGCCGCGCCATCCGTAGATCGACTGCCAGTCGTCGCCCACGCACAGCAGCGATGAATGCCGGGCATTGCGCCCAGTGTGCATGGCCGGGCCGCGCCGGCGGATCTCGGCAAGGCTGGCGCGCAGCCAGCTGACGATCTGTGGCGATACGTCCTGGAACTCGTCGATCATCAGGTGCGCCAGCGGGCGCAGCAATGGGTCGGGCAGCAGCCGCAGGCTTTCCGGGTTGTTCTCGCCGAACAGGGCGAACATGCGGTTGTAGCTCATGACCGGTGGCGACTGGTCCAGCAGGTGCGCCTCGAGGGCCTTCCAGTACAGGGCCAGGGCCTCGAAGAACAAGGCGTCGCTGTCGCCTGGCGGGAAGCTCATCGCCGCCACGGCAGGGTTGACCTCCAGGCCGAGGTTTTCGATGAAGTTGGCGGCGCCGACAAAGGCGTCCAGCAGCGGCGCCGGGGCCAGCTCACCCTTGACCTTGTATTCGAAGCCGGGGCCGGCCACCGCATCACCGGCCAGCGAAGCGGCCAGGCGTCGGGCCATGGCATAGTTGTCGAGCCAGATCAGCGGCTTGTCGCAGAATGCCTGCAACAGGGTACGTTTGACCGCCCACTCGGCGCGCACCGCCAGCTTGGCGCCGGGGCGCTGGTACTGGGCGCTTTCTGCCGGGTCGAAGCCCAGCACGACCAGTGGCCCGTCGGCGCCCAGGCGACCATGTACATGGAAGCGGCTGCCGCGGATCTCGACCGTCTCGCGACAGGGTTCGATACCTTTGATCGGCCAGGCGCCGGCGGCGAACCACAGGTCCTCGATCACGTCACACAGTTCTTCGTCACGCTGGGCGGCCAGCTGGGTCACCTGCGCGCGTTTCTGCACTTCGGGGTTGTTGGGGTCCAGCGGCTTCAGTTGCAGGGCTTCGCTGCGCAACAGGCCAACCAGTTCGGCGAAACGCGCGCTGGTCCCCAACAAGACGCTGTAGCACTGGTTCAGTTGCTGGCGCTGGGCGTCGTTCAGGCGCAGGTCGAACGGGTTGCTCTCGGCATCGGCTTCACGCCCGGCGGGCATCTCGTTGCCCAGCGTTTCGAACGCTCGTACCTGGGCAAAGCCCGGCAGGCTGCGCACCAGCGGCAGGATGCGCGAATGGAAGGTGCGCACCAGCTCGCGGGCTTGTGCCGCCTGCAAGTCGCTCTGCCACAGGGCGAACACCTGCATCAGGCGCTTGATGAAGTCCTTGCGCGACTCGCGGGTGAAGGTGACCACGGTCATCGCACCCAGCTCGTAGCCCAGGTAATGGCGCAACAACAGGATGCGCAAGACCAGCGAGGTCGACTTGCCTGCCCCGGCCCCGGCAACCACGCAGGTGGAGGGCGTATCGCTGAAGATCAGCTTCCACTGCGCGGCACTGGGCTGGGCCTCGACAGGCAGGCGCTGGGCGACATCGGCCTTGAAGCGTTTCTTCAGCTCGGCAGTCAATGGCAGGCGCCAGTCATCGAACAGGTTGTCGTCCTGCCCCGGTACGGCGCCAACGTCGGGGCGGGTATCGCGGATCACCAGCACCTGGCGCCCGGCCTCGTAGCCCTCCACCCGGCCGCGCTCGAAGCCCTCCCGCATGCCCTCGGCATGGCCACTGCGCTGGCCGCTGACATGGCCGAGGAACCACGAGTCACGGTGCTGGGCCCGCAGGCGGGTCAGGCCGCGCCCCAGCAGGCGCGCCGCCAGGCGGCGAAACCAGGGTAACTGGGCAGGTGGGGTAAGGTCGGCTGGGGCCTGGGTTTGCTCGTGGGCCACGGTCACTCCGGTGAAAAGCAAAATCAGCGAGCATGTTCGCCGCATCGGCGAAAAATCGCCAGCGAATGCTTGCAGATCAGTGGATTAGGCGATGAATCGAATAGAATGCTGCACATTTAATAATCTATTTTATTGATTGTTTTAAGTCGATATTTACGCTTATTTTCGATCTTTATTTGGCGCATCATGGCCCCATTCCACTGATTCAAGGAGCACGACCATGCTGCAACTGCGACCCTTCGAAAGCCTCGGCCACGCCAACCACGGCTGGCTGGATGCCCACCATCATTTTTCCTTCGCCGAGTACTACGACCCGGCGCGCATGCACTGGGGCAACCTGCGGGTATGGAACGACGACCTGATCGCTGCCGGCAGCGGCTTCCCACCGCACCCGCACCGCGACATGGAGATCATCACCTATGTGCGTGAAGGCGCGATCAGCCACCAGGACAGCCTGGGTAACAAGGGCCGTACCGAAGCCGGTGACGTGCAGGTGATGAGCGCCGGTACCGGCATCGTGCACAGCGAGTACAACCTGGAAGACGTCGATACGCGCATCTTCCAGATCTGGATAGTGCCGGAGCGCACCGGTGAAGCACCGCAGTGGGGCACCCGGCCGTTCCCCAAAGGTGAACGCGGCGAAGGCTTCGTGACCCTGGCCAGCGGCCGTGCAGGTGACGAGGACAGCCTGCAGATCCGTACCGATGCCCGCCTGGTGGCTGCCACCCTGCGCGCCGGTGAAACCGCCGAGTACCGCTTCGATGCCGCACGCCGGGGCTACCTGGTGCCGGCCAAGGGGCTGGTGGAGGTCAATGGGCTGCGCGCCAAGGCGCGCGATGGTGTGGCGATCGAGCAGGAGGAGGTGTTGCGGGTGACTGCCATCGAGGACAGCGAGATCGTACTGGTCGACGTGGCCTGAAGCGCCCACCGCTGACCGGTTGACGCGACCGCTCCTCGGCCTGAGGAGCGGTTTGGGCCGGGACCATCGGCACAGCCGGCGACATCCATCGTTTCGCCTGCTTCGCGGAGAAATCCGCTCCTACACACGGCTTCGACTTGACGCTGCGCTGGTAGGAGCGGCTTCAGCCGGTGCCATCCACCGCGTCGCCTGCATCGCGGATAAATCCGCTCCTACACGGTCTTCGACTTGACGCTGCGCTGGTAGGAGCGGCTTCAGCCGCGATCACCGGCACAGCCGGTGCCACCCACCGCGTCGCCTGCATCGCGGATAAATCCGCTCCTACACGGGCTTCGACTTGACGCTGCGCTGGTAGGAGCGGCTTCAGCCGCGATCACCGGCACAGCCGGTGCCATCCACCGCGTCGCCTGCATCGCGGATAAATCCGCTCCTACACGGGCTTCGACTTGACGCTGCGCTGGTAGGAGCGGCTTCAGCCGCGATCACCGGCACAGCCGGTGCCACCCACCGCGTCGCCTGCATCGCGGATAAATCCGCTCCTACACGTGCGTTGTCCCCCGCGCAGACCCGCGACGACCCTGTACTAGCCTGGCTCGGCCAGTTCTCCGAGCACCTCGACGGAGGTGGTGACCTGGCGGAAGTGATGCTTCCATAGGTCGATGCCCAGCTTGCCCGATCGATCCAGCGAGGAGCCGACTGTCATGTCGGTGACTAAGGTGGGCATCAACCCGGCATCGAACAGGGCAAAGCCAGCCGCCAGTACACAGGTCTCGGTCTGTAGCCCACACACCAGCACCCGCTCCACGCCCAGCTCACGGATGTACGCGATAGCCTCGGTGCTCTGCCCATAGCCATGCTTGACAAAAACTCGGTCGGCCTCGACCAGGTTTTCGTCCTCGGCAGCCGGATGCCAGCCAAGCTGGCGCTCGAAAGGCGTGACCTGTTCGTCGTGCAGTTCGACCGAGGCAATGGTGGGAATGTTTGCTGATAACCGGCGCAGGCCATCGACCAGCCACTCTGGCGGGCTGAAGGTGGACTGGACATCGACGATGAGCAAAACCTGGCGCATGGGCGGCTTCCGGCACTGGCAAAAGGCGCGGAGTATAACGCGTCTTCCCCCCGATAGCGCCCCACGCCTCTGCTGAAGCGGCCTTGTCGTTCTGCTGCCCCCCAAGCAGCAGAACGAACTCAAATGTTCGTCAAAGCACAACATCTTCTCGATTCAGGCGTTACGGGTAAACCGTATTGATGCCCTCAGGCGGTATCTATAATCGCCCAGCTCTTCAACCAGCTCCGCTACGCAGATGACCCGCAAGGTTCCATTCGGCGCAAAAAACCTCTTGGCCGTCCAGCGCATTCAGGGCGACCTCGTCATGGTTGGTCCTCAAGCTGTCATGCACCTTCACCGATTCGCTCCCTAATTTTGGTTCTGCGGCCAAACGCCTAACGCGGTGATATTGTCCGAGGCCGGTTATATTCTTTGAGACAGACGTATTAAGTTACAATTATTGTTTTTTAAACAACACCCACGTCGCACTCTGCGAATTTTCAAGACCCACATATCGAATACGACCAGCCTGCTATTTATCAAAGAAGCACCCTAATCAAGAAACCGAATTTTCCTACCTTCGACTCAGTCGTTTAGCGCACCCACCAACCCTATTTCGATATAGCTCGAAGTAACTTATCAGAAACATCCCACAAACAGTCTCATATATAAACAGCGCACAACTCTAAACCGTAAGGCACAGCCAGCGAAACAGTTGACGCTTGTCAATTTACGTTCTAGAACTCCACTACTCCGCATTTCGCGGAGAAAAAAGGAGAATCAAATGAACGATGAATTTGGAGTTACCTTAATGAGTCTGCAGCTTTCTAAAGAATGCGAGTCAGAGGCAGAGTTTTTTGGCGGGTCTGGTAGTGCAGGAGGTTGTGGTGGTAGTGGAGGCTGCGGAGGTGGGCGGAGGGTGCAACGGAGGCAGTGGCGGTTGCAATTAAACAAAATGGTGCCATTCCCATGAATAGTCATACCATCTCCTTAGCATCACAACTCAATGGAATTTTAAAAATATCCCGGATATTAATTAAAGAACATCTTAGAGAACCTTCCGCCCTTCTGTGGACAGGCCTCGCCCCTTGCCTGATGTTCATGATCGTGACATCCAGCTACCGGCCAGGCAGCATGGATTACCAGACGGATGCCGCCTGGTTCTACGCATACATTTCCGCAAACGTGGCGTTTTTCGGCTTCAGTTTCTACCTGATCGGGCGTCGCGAAAGTGGCTTCATTCGCTCGTTCATCTACCAACGAAAGGCCATCCTCCTGTTCCTTGCCTCGCACACTACCAGCTACACGATAATCAGCATCCTTTACTGCAGCTTGTTCTATGCCGTGACCAAACCACTCTACGGCCACTACTCGCTGACTGAGTTTGCTGTGTTGCTTGCCGGCTTCTACACGGGTTACCTGGCCTTTTCCTGCATCGGTCTCGCCATCGCCGCACTGCCGCTGAAGTTCAGCACCGCCGGCACTTTGTTTTCCGTGGTCTCTTTCCTGATGCTGGTTTCCGGTTATGCCGCGGCGGCCCACGACCCATTCGCCTACTCGTGGGTCAACAGCGTCAATCCGCTATTCCTGACCACACAGATCGTCAACGGCACTTACTCCTTGTCAGGCAGTTTCATCGCCGCCTGGGCCGCGTTGTCCGCAGGCTTGCTGTTGACGGCCAGGTACTTCCGGATCCAACCCATCTGGAGTCGATACTCATGAACATCCTGACCCTTGACCGTATTGGTTTCTCCTACACTACCGAACCGTTTCTAGAAGACATATCTCTGCATTTGGCCAAAGGCGAGACAGTCGGAATACTAGGCTGCAATGGGGCCGGCAAGACCACGTTGTTCGACCTTATCTGCGCATTGAGAGCGCCTCGCAGCGGGAACATCGTCAATGCCTCGCACCGCCAGGTATATCTGACCCAGGTGCTGACGCCTCCTCCAGCATTGCGGATGGCAGACGCCGGCGCCCTGGTTACCCTGCTGAACGCGGCCTGCGCGCCCAGTCATGCGGATATCCTTTCGCGGCTGTGCACCTGGTCCCCTGCCCTCGGCCAGCGGTATGCCGAGATATCCCGGAAAAAGGCCTCCACCTGCAGCTATGGCGAGATTCGCAGCTATTTCACCCTGACGCTTTTACTGATGGACAGCGACCTGATCATTCTCGATGAACCTACTGCCGGCGTGGATCCGGAATTCCGGCATTACATATGGCTTGGCATCAGCAGCGCCTGCAAGGATGGCGCAAGTGTGCTGGTCTCATCGCACTACACGCAGGAAGTCGTCGACTGCTGCGATCGGTTCTACATGCTGGCGCGCGGCCAACTCGATGCGTTCGCAAGCGGCGAACAATTTCTGGCAGCACACCAGGCGACCACACTCGACGAGGCCTTTATCAATGCCTCGATGCAGGGTTGACGTCTGCGCAGCAGGTGTGAAGGCATGGCACCGGCGTGTCCGTGAAGGATCCGCAACGGTGCCATCGCTGTGTGCTGTCAATATTTCGTCCGAAACGCTTGCAAGCTGCTGAGAATGCGTTGCAAGCAGATGTTTTCCCGACACTTATAAAAGGTTCAAAGTACCGCTAGAGCAAATCGATATTATCGGTCGTTTCGCTGCAACCTACGCTCCAACATATGAAAGTAACGCGGCGCGTTGGCCCATTCGCCCTTCAAGCGCCCCGCCTGCGAGCCGACCAGAAGCCACGAATACCGCTGTACGGGGCGCCGCAACGGCAACCCCCGTTTTGTGAGAAAGGGGGCCACTGATGCACAAGCCGCCACGCACCCGTTCCGAACTGGCCGAAGTGTTGTTCAGCCTGCGCCGCAGCTTTCTCGCCCTGGGTGCCTTCAGCGGCGTGATCAACGCCATGATGTTGACGCCAGCCATTTACATGCTGCAGGTGTACGACCGTGCGCTGGTCAGCCGCAACCTCACCACCCTGGGCATGCTCACCTTGCTGGTCATCGGCCTGTACTTGATGATGTCGGCACTGGAGACGATTCGCACCCGGGTACTGATCCGGGTCGGCAACTACCTGGACATGGACCTCAACCGGCGCATCTTCAGCGCCGCCTTCGAGCGCAACCTGAGCCGTGCCGGCGGCAACCCGGCCCAGGCCCTGCATGACCTGGCACAGGTGCGGCAGTTCGTTACCGGTAGCGGCCTGTTCGCCTTCTTCGATGCCCCCTGGACACCGATCTACCTGCTGGTCAGCTACCTGATCCATCCGCTGCTGGGGCTGGTCACGCTGATCGGCTCGCTGATCCTGGTGGCCCTGGCCTACCTCACCGAAAAAGCCACGCAAAAACCCTTGGCCGAAGCCAACCAGGCCGCCCTGTCGTCAGCCAGCTATGCCAACAACAACCTGCGCAATGCCGAAGTGATCGAGGCCATGGGCATGCTGCCGGCGATCGGCAAGCGCTGGTACCAAGGCCACCTGCGCATCCTGCAGATGCAGACGCTGGCGTCCGACCGTGCCGCGCTGATCAGCAGCACCGGGCGTTTCGTGCGCATTACCTTGCAGTCGGTCATCCTCGGTACCGGCGCCCTGCTGGCGATCGAAGGCAAGATCACCCCGGGCATGATGATCGCCTGCTCGATCCTGGCCGGCCGCGCCCTGGCCCCGGTAGAACAGGTGATTGCCTCGTGGAAGCAGTTGCTGGGTTGCCGTTCGGCCTGGGGCCGGTTGAACGAGCTGCTGCAGGACTACCCGCAGCGGCCAGCGGGCATGCCGCTGCAACGCCCACTGGGCATGCTGGCCGTGGAAAACGTGATCGCCAGCGCGCCCGGCAGCAACACGCCCATCGTGCGCGGGGTGAGCTTCAGCCTGACTCCCGGCGAAAGCCTGGGGATCATCGGCCCGTCGGCTTCGGGCAAGTCCACCCTCGCCCGCCTGCTGGTCGGCGTATGGCCGGCCCAGGTCGGCAAGGTGCGCCTGGATGGCGCGGACATCTTCAACTGGAACAAGGCCGAACTGGGGCCCTGGCTTGGCTATCTGCCACAGGACGTCGAGCTGCTCGAGGGCACCATCGCCGAGAACATTGCCCGCTTTGCCGAAGTGGACAGCGAAGCGGTGATCCGTGCGGCCCGCAGCAGTGGCGTGCACGACATGATCCTGCGCTTCCCGCAGGGCTATGACACCCGCCTGGCAGCCGATGGCTCGCCGCTGTCCGGTGGCCAGAAACAACGCATTGCCTTGGCCCGTGCGCTCTACGGCGAGCCCAACCTGGTGGTGCTTGACGAGCCCAACGCCAACCTCGACGACGTTGGCGAAAAGGCCCTGGTCGATGCGCTGGCCGAACTCAAGGCACGCGGGGCAACCGTGATCCTCATTTCCCACCGGCCCAACGTGCTGTGCGCGGTCGACCAGGTGTTGATGCTGCGCGACGGCGTCGTGCAAATGCTCGGCAGCCGCGACGAAGTGTTCACGGCGCTGCGCAAGGCCAGCGTGATCCCGGCGGCGAGCACGGCGCCGCTGGCTTCGGTGAAAGCACGGGAGTGACCGCTCATGCCGATGACCCACCACACCGAGTTGATTCCCGCCGAAACCCAGCACCTGATCGACCTGGACGCCGGCCGACCGGCACGCTGGGGCCTGTGGCTGGTCATCGCCGGCTTTGGCGGCTTCCTGCTGTGGTCGGGCCTGGCGCCGCTGGACGCCGGGGTGGTCGCCACCGGTACGGTCAAGGTCACCAGCAACCGCAAGGCGGTGCAGCACCTGACTGGCGGCACGGTCGAGGCGATCCTGGTGAGCGAAGGCGATGTGGTGAAGAAAGACCAGGAGGTGGTACGCCTCGACGCGTTGCGCGCAGTCGCCGAACAGGGCGCGGTCAGTGCCCAGTACATCGTCGGCAAGACCGTGGAAAACCGCCTGGAAGCCGAGCGCGACGGCCGTGACAGCGTTACCTTCGACCCCGCCCTGCTCAAGCGCTACGCTAACGACCCGCGCCTGCTGGCGGCCATGGACCTGCAACAACGCTTGCTGGAAACCCGCCGCGCCGGCCTGGCCGGCGAGCTGAGCATCCTCAAGGAAAACCTGGCCGCCACGGCGGTGCAGCTCAAGGGCCTGCAGCAGGTGTATGGGGCCCGCGCCTCGCAGATCGGCTTCCTCAACCAGGAACTGCAGGGCACCCGCGTGCTGGCGGCCGAAGGTTATGTGCCGCGCAACCGCCTGCTGGAGCTGGAACGCAACAACGCCGACCTGTCCGCCGGCCAGGCCGAGAACCTCAACAACATCGCCCGGGCCCGCAGCCAGGCCACCGAGATCAAGCTGCGTATCCTCCAGCGCCAGCACGACTACCTGAAGGAAGTGGAGTCGCAACTGACCGACACCGCCAAGGAGAACACCACCCTGGCCGACCGCCTGCGCGCGCTGGACTATGAGGTGACCCACACGGTGATCCGCTCGCCGATCGACGGCATGGTCCAGGCCCTGAGCATCGCCACGGTCGGCGGCATCATCCAGCCTGGGGCGAAGATCATGGAGGTGGTACCGCTCGACCAACCGTTGCAGGTCGACGCGATGATCCCGGTGCAAGCCATCGACAAGATGGTCCCTGGCCTGGACGTGGACATCGCCTTCCCGGCCTTCAACCACGCACGCACGCCGAATATCCCAGGCCGGGTCAAGACGGTTTCCGCCGACCGCCTGATCGACGAGGAAAGCAAGCAGCCGTTCTACCTGGCCCAGGTGGAAGTGACCCAGGCCGGCATGGCCCTGCTCGGCAGCAACCACATCCGCCCCGGCATGCCGGCTACCGTCACCATCAAGACCGGTGAGCGCAACCTGCTCAGCTACCTGCTCAAACCGATGCTCGAACGCGTGGATGCTGCATTCAAGGAGCAATGACATGAACCGCCCGTGCCTGATGCTGTGCCTGTTGGGGGTGGCCATGCAGGCCAGTGCCATGGACCTCAAGCAAGCCTGGGACCTGTTGCAGTACCAGGGCCCGATCTACCAGGCCGCCGTGCACGAAAAACAAGCCGGCAGCGAGAACCGCGCCATCGGCCAGGCCGGGTTGCTGCCGCAGGTCAACGCCGTGGGCTATTTCAACAAGATCAACGGCAGCCAGAGCCAGTATGGCCTGGACCGGGACCTGGACTACGACTCCAAGGGCGCCAGCGTGCGTTTGCGCCAGCCATTGTTCAACAAGCAGAAGATGGCCGAGTACCGCCAGGGCCAGCAACGTGCCGAGTACAGCGTGGCGGTGTTCGATGCCAAGAGCCAGGAAGCCGCAGTGAGCTTGGCCGAAGCCTACTTCGACGTGCTGCTGGCCAGCGAAACCATCACCCTGGCCAAGGCCAAGCTGAATGCCTTCGAAGAGCAACTGGCGTCGGCCAAGCGGCGCATGGAACTGGGCGACGGTACTGTCACCGATATCGACGAGTCGGTTGCCCGCCGCGACCTGGCCGAAGCCGACCTGATCGAAGCCCAGGACAACCTGGTCAATGCCCGCCGCAAGCTGGAAGAGTTCATCGGTGAAACCCCGGCGTCGCTGACCACCTTGCAGGCCGGCTTCAGCACCCCGCCGCTGCTGCCCGACAACCTGCAGGAGTGGCTGGTCAAGGCGCAGGCCGACAGCCCCCTGATTCACGCCCGCCGGCACAACTATGAGCTGGCCGAAGAAGAAGTGAAACGCGCCCGCGCCGGGCATTGGCCGACCCTGGACTTCGTCGCTGGCTATACCGCCAGCAGCAGCCAGTCGATTTCCGAACTGAACCAGCGCAACCATTACAGCTCGGTCGGGCTGGAGCTGAACATTCCGCTGTACAGCGGCGGCGGTACCAGCGCCCTCACCCGCCAGGCCGGCGCCAACAGCTCCAAGGCCCTGGATGAGCTGGACGCCGCCCGCCAGCAGGTAATTTCGGAAACCACCCGCGAGTTCAATGGCGTGCAGAGTGGCGCCTTGCGGGTCCAGGCACTGGAAAAGGCCGTGGCCTCCAACGAGCGCTCGCTGCTCTCGACCCGCAAGGGCTTCAAGGAAGGCGGCACCAGCACCAACTCGGACGTGCTCAATGCCGAGGAGCTGCTGTATGACGCCCGCCACGACCTGTTCGAAGCGAAGTTGAACTACCTGTTGTCGCGGCTGCGCCTCGCCTCGTCGATCGGTAGCCTGGGCGACGACGACATCCAGCAGATCAACGACTACCTCGGGCCAGAACTGGTGGTCAGCAATTGAGTGTCGCGCGCTACGCCCGCGGCAACCGCGCTTGCCGCAGGTTGCCGGATTCAGGCTATGATCGGTCACCCTGCCGCGGACGTCCTGACCCATGCCCGTAGACCTGCAAACATTGTACCCCAGGCTGATCCACCTGATGCTGGACACGGTATTCGTGGTCGATCGCGACAACCAGATCGTCTTCGTCAGCGATGCCTGCGAGGCGTTGCTGGGCTACCAGGCCAGCGAACTGATCGGCACGCTGATCACCGACTACATGCACCCTGACGACCTGGCGATGACCCGCGCCTCGATCGTGCGGGTGATGAGCGGCCACCCTCACTACGACTTCCGTAACCGCTATATCCGCAAGGATGGCGGCGTGGTGCACATTCTGTGGGCGGCGTGCTGGTCCGACGAGGCGGATGCGCGCATCGGCGTGGCGCGGGATGTGACTGCCCTGCATCTGGCCGAAGAGGAACTGCGCTTTCTGGCCCACCATGACCCGCTGACCCGGCTGGCCAACCGCACCCGGTTCAATGCACAGCTGGACACCGCCCTTGCCGCAGCCCGCCGCCAGGATCGGCCACTGGCCCTGCTGTTTCTCGATATCAATGATTTCAAGCAGATCAACGACAACCACGGGCACAGCATGGGCGACCGGGTGCTGTGCGCCCTGGCCCGGCGCCTGGAAAGCTGCGTGGGCGCTGGCGACACGGTAGCGCGGATGGGCGGTGACGAGTTCACCGTGCTGCTGCCCGATTGCCCCTCGCCAGAGCTCATTGCCGAGCGCGTGACGCAGATCCTGGCGACCATGGCTGAGCCGCTCGGCGCCGAATTCGCCGGTATCGCCACCCCCACCTGCAGCATCGGCGTGGCCTGCTTCCCGGAGGACGGCAACGACGCCGACACCCTCCTGCGCCATGCCGACGGGCACATGTACCAGATCAAACGTCAGCGCGCGGCGGCCGGTTGAGCGCGAGGAGACCGCCCATGCACAACCCGGAAGAGGCCCTGCTCGCCAGCTGGCAGCACAATGCCCAAGCGTGGATCGCAGCCGTGCGCAGCGGCGCCATCGCAAGCCGCCGCCAGGTCACTGACCAGGCCATCCTGCTGGCCATCCTCGGCCGTCAACCGCAACGCGTGCTGGACCTCGGCTGTGGTGAAGGCTGGTTGCTGCGGGCGTTGGGCGAGCGTGGCATCGAGGCGGTAGGCGTCGACGGTGACCCGGCACTGGTGCAAGCTGCACGCGCAGCCGGTAGCGCACAGGTGCACCTGGCCCGTTTTGCACAGCTGGCCAATGGGCAAGCGCAGGTAGGCCAGGACTACGACCTGATCTGCGCCAACTTCGCCCTGTTGCAGCAGGACATCATTCCACTGCTGGCGGCCCTGCGCGACTTGCTGGTGCCGAGTGGTGCGCTGGTGGTCCAGACCCTGCACCCGTGGAGTGTGGCCGATGGGCAATACCAGGACGGTTGGCGGGAGGAATCGTTTACCGGCCTGGACGGGGATTGGCAGGTGATGCCCTGGTACTTCCGCACCCTCGCCAGTTGGCTCAATGCGCTGGACCTGGCGGGGTTGCGGCTGGCCAGCCTGCAGGAGCCGCAGCACCCGCAGAGCGCGGTGCCGCAGTCATTGTTGCTGGTAGCTGAACGCCCCTGAGCTAAACATGGGGCCTTGTAGGAGCGGCCTTGTGTCGCGATGGGCCGCGAAGCGGCCCCAAGATTTCCGCACGCAGCATGAATTTTTGGGGCCGCTTTGCCGCCCATCGCGACGCAAGGCCGCTGCTGCACGGACAGCGTTCAGAGCACCGGCTTGCGCGCTGCGCCACTCCGTGCCTTGGCCATGGCCGCCAGGCGTACCGCCACGTTGGCCGCACCGTAACCGGCATAGCCGCCCTTGCGCTGGATGATCTCGAAGAAGAAGCGCTCCTCGAACGGTTCGGTGTACACGTGGAACAACTCGCCGCCCTGCGCATCACGGTCGTACAGCACGTTGTAGTACGCCAGTTCGCTGAGGAATTCGTCATCGAAATCGAAGCGCGCCGCCAGGTCGTCGTAGTAGTTCAGCGGAATTTCCAGCAGCGGCACCCCAGCCAGCTTGGCACGCGCCACTTCACGGAAGATGTCGTCACAGTCGAAGGCAATGTGGTGCACGCCTGAACCCCGGTAGCTGGACAGCGCATGGGCAATCGCGGTATTGCGGTTTTCCGAGATATTCAGGGGCAGACGCAGGGTACCGCACTGGCTGCGCAGGGCGCGGCTCTTGACCAGGCCGTAGGGGTCGGGCAACACCACTTCATCGTCGGCGGCGAAGTCGAACAGGGTCTTGTAGAACAGCACCCAGCTGTCCAGCGATTCAGCCGGCAGCGCCAGCGCCATGTGGTCGATGCGGCGCAGGCCACCGGTGGCGGTGGCGTTCCGGTCCAGGCTGAAGTCGGTGTCATACAGGGTCTGCCCGGCCGTGCCCTGCTCCACCAGGTACAGCAGGCTGCCATCCGGTGCACGTACCGCCGGCACCTCGCACTCGTTGGGGCCGACCAGGCCACGGAACGGTTGGCCGCGGAAGGCAGTGGCGCGCTTCAGTGCCGCTTGCTGGTCCTTGACCCGCAGCGCAGTGGCGCACAGCGACGGGCCGTGGGCCTCGAAGAAGTTGTGGCCAAAGGAATAGGGTTCGGCGTTCAGGACGATATTGATGTCGCCCTGGCGCAGCAATTGCACCTCTTTGCTGCGGTGCTTGCCGGCTTCGGCAAAGCCCAGGCGCTTCAGCCAGCTGCCCAGGCGCGCGCCAACGGCTTCGTCCACCGCGAATTCGAGGAATTCGACACCGTCATAGCTGCTGGCCGCCGGTGGGGTGAACAGCACACCGGGTTCGATCGGCGTGCCCTCCTGCTCCAGGCGCAGGCGAGTCTGCTCTTCAAGGTACAGCAACGAGCGCAGGCCGTCGGCGGCATTCTGCCGCGGCGGTGCGGCACGGAAGCCGTCGTTGAATATTTCCAGCGACAGCGGGCCACGGTAGCCGGTGGCAAGGATCGGCGCCAGGAACCCAGCCATGTCCATCTCGCCCTGCCCCGGGAAACAGCGGAAGTGGCGGCTCCACTCCAGCACGTCCATGGCCAGGATCGGCGCGTCGGCCATCTGCACGAAGAAAATCTTGTCACCGGGAATTTCGCGGATCGCCTGCGGGTCGCCTTTCAGTGACAGCGTGTGGAAACTGTCGAGGATCACCCCGAGCGCCGGGTGGTCGGCCTGGCGCACCAGGTTCCAGACTTGCTGGTAGGTATTGACGTGGCGGCCCCAGGCCAGGGCTTCGTAGCCAATGCGCAGGCCGCGTTTGCCGGCATGCTCGGCCAGCAGGCGCAGGTCGTCGACCAGCAGTTGCTCTTCGCCCAGGGCATCGGCCTGGACGTTGCTGCACACCAGCACCAGGTCGGTGCCCAGTTCCTGCATCAGGTCGAACTTGCGCTCGGCGCGGTCGAGGTTTTTCTGCAGGCGCTCACGGCGGCAGCCTTCAAAGTCGCGAAAAGGCTGGAACAGGGTGATGGCAAGCCCTGCATCGGCACACATCTGGCGTACCTGGCGCGGGCTGCCGGCGTAATAGAGCAGGTCGTTCTCGAAGATCTCGACGCCGTCAAACCCGGCGGCGGCGATGGCTTCGAGCTTTTCCGGCAGGGTACCGCTCAAGGACACAGTGGCGATCGAACGCTGCATGGCGGGAGTTCCTTGTTGTTAGAGGCTGACGGTGCCAGGGGCAGGAAAACACCGGTCACCGTTTCTGGCACGATCGATTATTCGCAGGTAAAGTCGACGCTTCAATATCTTTGTACGGAATGGTTAGTTTTGCGTTCGATTACCGCACAAAACCCGTTTTGACGAATTGCTAGACCGCTGGCCCGTGGTCAACATGAACCACAACGCAGGCCCACCGACCGCTGCCCCCTGCCCTTGCGAAAGCGATGGCCGACCCTGCGCAAACAACAATAACAACGGAGACAACGATGGCTCACTCCAGCTCGCAAGCCAAGAAAGCGACCGCCAGTGGATGGATAGGCTCGGCACTCGAGTACTACGACTTTTTCATCTACGCCCAGGCCGCGGCGCTGATTTTCCCGCAGATATTCTTCCCCAACACCGACCCGAAGATGGCCATCATCGCCTCGCTGGCCACCTACGGCGTGGGCTACCTGGCGCGCCCGGTCGGCGCCTTCGTGCTGGGCCACTGGGGTGACACCCGCGGGCGCAAGAATGTCCTGCTGCTGTGCATGTTCCTGATGGGCCTGTCGACCATGGCCGTGGGCCTGCTGCCTACCTACCACGACATCGGTTACCTCGCCCCCGCCTTGCTGGTGGTACTGCGCCTGATCCAGGGCTTTGCCGTGGCCGGCGAAATTTCCGGCGCCAGCTCCATGATCATGGAGCATGCGCCGTTCGGCCGCAGGGGCTACTTCGCCAGCTTCACCCTGCAAGGGGTGCAGGCCGGCCAGGTGCTGGCGGCAGCGGTATTCCTGCCATTGGCCTACTTCATGCCGAGCGAAGCCTTCAGCGACTGGGGCTGGCGCATTCCGTTCCTGATGAGCGCCTTCGTACTGGTGGCCGGCTTCATCATCCGCAAGGAAGTGCACGAAACCCCGGCGTTCGTGAAGGAAGAGAAGCAGGACAAAGTCGCCAAGTCACCGATCCGCGAGGCCTTCCGCCACAGCTGGAAGCACATGGTGCTGGTGATGTTCATGGCCCTGATGAACGTGATCCCGGTGGTGGCCACCATCTTCGGTGCCGCCTACGCGGTACAACCGGCCTATGGCATCGGCTTCGACAAGAGCGTGTACTTGTGGATCCCGGTGGTTGGCAACATCGTCGCGGTGCTGGTGATTCCGTTCGTCGGCAACCTCTCCGACAAGATCGGCCGGCGCCCGACCATGATCGCGGGCTGCCTGGGCTCGGGCCTGCTGGCGTTCGTCTACCTGTATGCGATCAGCATCCACAACGTACCGCTGGCGTTCGCCACCTCGATCGTCATGTGGGGCATGGTCTACCAGGGTTACAACGCGGTGTTCCCAAGCTTCTACCCGGAGCTGTTCCAGACCCGCTACCGCGTGTCGGCCATGGCCATCGCCCAGAACATCGGCACCATGCTGACCGCCATGCTGCCGGCGCTGTTCGCCCTGGTCGCCCCGCCCGGCTCGGACAACATCCCGCTGGTGATCGGTGGCCTGGCGTTCTTCATTACCTGCATGTGCGCCCTGGCGGCCTACATTGCCCCGGAAACCCATCGCCTGGCGATGGAAGACCTGGGTAATCCGAGGCCAAGCCGATGGAAAAAGAAGCGTATGAAGCCAGCCGCAAAGGCAGTTTGCAGGCAGTGAGCCACTGATGGATGGCCGGGGCCGCAACGCGGCCCCGGTAGTCTCAACCCTTGACCACCTCCTGTAACCGCTGCCACAACCGCTCGACATCCCCCCGCTCGGTCGGCAGCGCCCCGATCGACACCCGCACCATCCACCGCCCATCCAGCGTCGCCGGCGTCACGTAAGCCTCCCCCGACGCATTCAGCCGCTCGGCCCAACCCTTGGTATGTGCATCCAGCGCGTCCCCTTCCAGCCCCACCGGCCGGTGGCGAATGCACAAGGTCTGCAACGGCACTGGCGCCAGCACTTCCCAATCCGCCGCCGCATCGACCTGCGCGGCCAACCACTGGGCATTGTCCAGGTCACGCCGCAAGCGCGCCTGCAACGCATCAACACCCTCGCTACGCAACATGAACCACAGCTTCAACGCGCGGAACCGCCGGCCCAGCGGGATGCCCCAGTCACGCAGGTTCTTCACCTCGCCGTCCACCGCCGACTGCAGGTAGCTGGGGTTGGTGCTCATCACCCGGATCAGGTGCTGCGGGTCGCGCACGTAGTAGATCGAGCAATCGAAAGCAACGCCCAACCACTTGTGCGCATTGACCACCACCGAGTCCGCCAGCTCGATGCCATCCCACATCCAGCGGCACTCCGGCAGGATCATCGCCGAGCCGGCCATGGCCGAATCCACATGTAGCCACAGGCCATGGGCCTGGGCGATGTCGCCGATCGGGCGCAGCGGGTCGAGCGCCGTGGTGGCCGTGGTGCCAGTGGTGGCGACCACGGCGCAGGGCTGATGGCCGGCGGCCAAGTCCTGCTCGATCGCGGCCTGCAACGCCTCTGGGCGCAGGGCATAGTGTTCGTCGGTCAGGATCAGGCGGATGTTGTCGCGGCCGAAACCGGCCAGCAGCGCCGCCTTGTCCACCGAGCTGTGGGCATGGGCGCTGACGTAGACGATCAACGGCTTGCCCTGGGCTTGCAGGCCACCGCGCACCAGGGCGTAGTCGCTGGCGCGTTCACGGGCACAGATCAGCGCCACCAGGGTGCTGGTCGACGCGGTGTCCTGGATTACCCCGCTCCACTGGTCGGACAGGCCGAGCAGCTGGCGCAGCCAATCGAGGGTGGTTTCCTCCAGCTCGCTCAGCGCCGGGCTGGATTGCCACGACAGGCCGAGTACGCCGAGGCCGGTGCTGAGGAAGTCGCCCAGCACCGATGACAGGGTGCCGTTGGAGGGGAAGTAGCCGTAGAAATCCGGGTGTTGCCAGTGGGACAGGCCGGGCATGACCAACTGGTTGACGTCGTCGATGATCGCGGCGAAGGGCTCGCCTTGCCGGGGGGCGCTGCCGGGCAAGGCCGCCTTGAGGTAGCCGGGCTCGACCTGGGCCATGACCGGGCGTTCGCCGACGCTCTGGCGGTAGTCGGCGATCAGGTCGATCAGCTGGTGGCCGTATTGGCGGAATTGTTCGGGGGTCACGTGGGGCTCCTGTGGTTTATCTACTGCCTGTACCGGCCCTGTCGCCGGCCTGCCGGCGAAGGGCCGGTACAGGCAACACGATGCCCCCAAGTCTAGGCACCTATTGCACAGCGAATAACCCCGCCTTGCGCATACCTGCTATGGCAAACCCGCATGTCCGCCCTGCACACCGAACTGCGACTGGCGCCACAACTCGAACACCCGGTTGCGCAACCAGCGGTGCTCGGCCGAAGCCTGCAGGCGCTGGTGCCACACCACCCAGTAACGCTGGCTGTGGTCGATGAAGCCCAGCGGCCGCCAGGCCAGCTGATGCAGGCGGCACAATTGGCGGGCGATGTGCTCGGGCACGGTGGCCAGCGCCTGGCTGTTGGCGATCACCTGCACGGTGGCGGAGAAGAACGGCACTTCCAGGCTGACCCGCCGCTGCAGCCCCTGGGCACGCAGGTGGCGGTCGATGAAGCTGTCCTTGTCGCCGCCGCCGGAAATCCGCACATGCTTGTGCGCCAGGTAGTCGGCCTGGCTGAGCGCACCGTGGGTGGCCAGCGGGTGGTCGTGGCGCATCAGGCACACCGCGCGGTCTTCACCCAGCAGGCGGCCGTGCAGGTTGGGCGGCGACTCGTCGAACAAGGTGGTGGCCAGGTCGATCTCGCCACTGGCCAGCAAGGCGTACTGGCCGGCCTGCCAGGTGCGATACTCCAGCGATACCCCCGGTGCTTCGCGCTCCAGCGCCGCCACCAGCAGCGGCAGCATGTGCTCGGCCACGTAGTCCGAAGCGGCCAGGCAGAAACGCCGCTCGCAACGTGCCGGGTCGAACACTGCGGGTTGGCGCAGTGCATGCAGCTCTTCGAGTACCTGGCGCAGGGGTTCGACCAGCGCTTCGGCGTGTTCGCTGAGCACATAACCCCGGCCCTGGCGCACCAGTAGCGGGTCGTCGAAGGCTTCGCGCAGGTGGGCCAGCTGGCGGCTCAGGGCGGACTGGCTGACGCCCAGGCGCTCGGCGGCGTGGCTGAGGTTCTTCAGCTGCAGCAGGTGGTCGAGGGTACGCAGGTGGGCGAGGCTGAGGGAGGCGAAGGTGGGGTTCATCGGGCTCGGCTCCAGACCGCGGGCGAGGGCTTTGCCCTCGTTTCGCGACACAAGGCCGCTGCTGCAGGGATCAGCGCCATTCAGTGATGCGCCAAACCCTGTAGGAGCGGCCTTGCGTCGCGATGGGCCGCAAAGCGGCCCCGATTACACGGATCAGTCAGTCAGGCCGACGTACACGTTCTGCACATCATCGTTCTCGTCGATCGCCTCGAGGAACGCTTCCACCTCGGCCAGCGCCTCGGCACTCAGGCTGGCGGCACTCACCGGGTTCTTCGGGGTGTAGCCGATCTTCGCCGAGGTCACGGTGAAGCCATGTTCCGGCAGGGCCTTCTGCACGGCATCCAGGTCGGTGGTGTCGGTAATGAACAGGGTCGAACCCTCTTCGTCACCTTCTTCGAAGTCCTGGGCACCGGCTTCGATGGCGGCCATCTCTGGGTCGGCGTCGCCGTTGGCGGTGGCTTCGATCAGGCCAACGTGGTTGAAATCCCAGGCTACCGAGCCGCTGGCGCCCAGCTGGCCTTTGCGGAACAGCACGCGGATCTGCGCGACGGTGCGGTTGACGTTGTCGGTCAGGCACTCGACGATCAGCGGCACCTGGTGCGGGGCGAAGCCTTCGTAGCTGACCGCCGAGTACTGCACGGCATCGCCGTCCAGGCCCGCGCCCTTGCGGATGGCGCGTTCCAGGGTTTCGCGGGTCATCGAGGCCTTCTTGGCCTGCTCGATGGCCAGGCGCAGGCGCGGGTTCATGTCAGGGTCGGCGCCGGACTTGGCGGCGATCTGGATCTCTTTGGACAGCTTGCCCATGATCTTGCCTTTGGCGTTGGCCGCGGCTTCTTTATGTTTGGCTTTCCACTGTGCGCCCATGTCGACTCTCTTGTTTCAGCGGCCGGTTCAGGAAGCGACCGGCCAAAAGTGGGTGCAGTTTATACGCCCTCAGGCATGCGATCGACAAGAAATCTCGTCAGCCTTTATCGGCCTTGCCCGCTGCCGCGGCAAAGCGTGCCAGGCGTACGTCCAGCCGACGCGGGCGCAAACCGTGGTCTTCGGCGCGCTCCTTGCGGCGGATGGCATTGCGCACCAGCAACGAGCCGAGGTAGCGAATCGGCTCGGGCGGGAACCACCCCAGCGGCCCCTTGACCAGCGGCGAGCGGGTCCATGGGTTGTCCAGGCCCAGGGCCAGCGACGAGAGGATCTGCCCGCCCATGTGGCACGGGCCGACCCCACTGCCCGAATAGCCAAAGCCGTAGAACACGTTGCCCTGCCCGTCCAGCCGGCCAAAGAACGGCAAACCGGTTACCGAGCGGTCCGACGGCCCGTTCCAGCTGGCCGCCAGCGGCACCTCGGCCAGCGCCGGGAAAAACCCGCCCAGGCTTTCGCGCAGCAGTGGCCGGTATGGCGACGGCTGGTCGAACACCGGCAACATGCGCCCGCCGTAGGCAAAGGTATTGCCGCCCTTGCCGAGCATCAGCCGGCCATCGGAGGTGTTGTGGTAGTAATGCACGAAGATGCGCGAGTCGAGCACGCTGATACCGCTGTCCAGGCCGACCTGGCGCAGCAAGTCGGGGCACGGTTCGGTGATGACCATGTCGCTGGAAACAATCGCCACGCTGCGCTCGAACTGCGGGAAGGCCCGCGCCATCCAGGCATTCAGGCCGAGCACCACGCGGTCGGCGCGCAGCGTGCCATGGGTGGTGCGCACTTGCACCGGGGCGCCATGCTCCAGGCCGGTCATGGCCGTGCCTTCATGAATGCGCACGCCGCGCTGCAAGGCCACCCGGCGCAGGCCGCGCACCAGCTTGCCTGGCTGCACCGTGGCGGCGGCCGGCGAGAACCAGCCCTCCAGGTGCCGCGCCGAGCCTGCCAGGCGCTGCACCTGGTCCAGCGGCAGGCGGCGGAACGAATTGATGCCCTGGCGCTGCAGCGCGGCGATCACCGCGTCAGTAGCACCCACCTGGGCCGCGTTGGTGGCGGTGTACAACGTGCCGTCCAGGCGGTAGTCACAGTCGATGCCGTTGGCTGCGCAGAACGCACCGATTTCACCGATGCTGCGCTCCGACTCGCGCACCAGGCGCACCGCCTCGGCCACGCCGAACAGGCGTTCCAGGGTGAAGTACTTGGCCGACCAGGACAACGCGCAACCACCGTTGCGCCCACTGGCGCCGGCACCGCAGATATCGGCCTCGATCAGCACGATGTCCAGGGCCGGCTGCGCCTCCTTGAGCATCAGTGCAGTCCACAGCCCGGTGTAGCCGCCACCGACGATGCACACATCGCAACGGGCATCGCCAGGCAATGGCGGGCACACCGCTTCCTGCGCCGAATCCAGGGCCTGTTGCAGCCAGAAGGGTCTCATTCGCTCGCTTTCCTTTCAGGTACGCAATGGCTTGATTGCCATGCTGGTGTTTGGTGCCAGGTCGGCGCTCTGCGCAGCGCTGGCCGGGCGGCTGTTCCAGTGCGGCAGCAGTACCAGTGCCGAGAACAGCGCACAGCCGGCGAACACGATGAACACCGTGACGCCGTCGAAGTAGCCCGGTAGCAGCCCGCCCAGCACCGCCCCCACCGAACCACAACCATTGACGAAGCCTGCTGCGGTGGCGCCGGCCTTGGCGGTGCCGAAGTCGATTGCCGCAGCGCCACTGATCATCGAGTCCGGCCCGTACAGGGTCAGGCCCATGATGAACAGCAGGGCCACCACCAGCACCACGCTGCCGGTGTGCATGGCCGCCATGAACGCCGCCAGGGCCACGGTCAGCAGCACCAGGCTGATCACGCAGGCCGGCATGCGCCGGGCACTGAACAGTTTGTCCGAAGCCAGGCCGATCAGGATCGGCCCGAGCAGCCCGGCCAGCTCGAAGGCCGTGGGGATGATCGCCGCGCCCACCTTGCCCACCGAGGGCATCTGCTCGAAGACGATCACCGGCCCCCACAGCAGGATGGCGTAGCGCGCCGGTTTCAACAGGAAGTAGGCCAGCCCCAGGGTCAGCACCGTACGGTTGCGCAGGATTTCCTTCAGCGGTGCCCACAGGCTGCACAGGTTGCCGCCCGGGGCCATGCTCTGCGGTTCCGGTTCGACCGCCGGCAGGCCGACGTCTTCAGGCTTGTTGCGCTGCAGGAAGAAGAACAGCAGCGCCACCAGCGCCACCACGGCGGCACTGGAAAAGAACGCCGCGTGCCAGGTGCCGACCAGGGTGTAGGCCCACCAACCGGCGAACGGCGAGGCCACCAGGCCGCCGAAGGCATAGCAGGAGCTCCACAAGCCCAGCACCCGTCCGCGCTGCACGGCGGGGAAGAAACTGCCGATATTCTTGCACAACCCGGCCCAGCCGGTGGATTGCGCCAGGCCTTGCACCAGCATGCAGGTGGCAAAGATCGGGAAGGTGGCGTAACTGCCCATCACCACGGCGGCGCCTGCAGAAATCAGCAGGCCGCCGAGTACCACCACGCGCGGGCCGAAGCGGTCGGCAAGCATGCCCCAGGTGAACTGGCCCACGGCATAGGCGGCCAGGTAGATCGCGTCGAGGTTGGCCATGGCGGCCTTGTCGAGCATGAAATTCGGGTCTTCGGCGATGCCCAGCTTGGCCACCGAGAAGGCCTTGCGGGTGAAGTAGAAGGCGGCGTAGGCCAGCCAGGTGATGGCGAAGATCTGGATGCGCCAGCGTTTCAACGTGGCTAGGGATTGGTTCATTTAAGTCTGACCTCTTGCTCAAGTGTGCCGGCAGAATGTGAAGAAACGCCTGTCTTGTTGTTGTGTTGCGCACAGCGATGACGAGGGCTGTCATCGGGTCAGATGGCACCGTGTGGGGGCCATGGCCCTGGCGGCACTTGTGGTGCCAGCGTCGGGCTGAAAGCTATGGAAACAGCTGCTGACTGATAAATAAAATCGATTTATCGTATTTCACACATAAGCCAGACTTGTTACTGAGGTATTCATGTCGGTCTCCCACGCCCAACTCAAGGCCTTCCATGCCGTGGCCGTGCACGGCAGCTTTACCCGCGCGGCAGCCAAGTTGTTTCTTACCCAGCCGGCAGTATCGGACCAGGTACGCAAGCTGGAGGAGCGCTTTGGCGTACTGCTGTTCCACCGCAACAAGCGCTCGGTGCAGCTCACCGACCTCGGTGAGCGCTTGCTGGGCATCAGCCAGCGCCTGTTCGCCTGCGAGGCCGAAGCCCATGAACTGCTGCACGACTCACGCGCCCTGCACACCGGCAGCCTGGTGCTGGCGGTGGATGCGCCGGTGCACGTGCTGCCGCAGATCGCCCGCTTCTGCCAGCGCTACCCGGGCATCCAGGTGAAGATCGAGACCGGCAACACCGACGAATCGCTGGCCCGGCTGTTCAGTTACCAGGCCGACCTGGCCTTGCTGGGCCGGGATGTCGACGACGAGCGCCTGCATTGCCTGCCGCTGCGCCGTGACCCGATGGTGGCGTTCGTCTCGCACCAGCACCCGTGGGCCAGCCGTGGCTCGATCAGGCTGGCGGACCTGGACGATATGCCGCTGGTACTGCGCGAACCCGGCTCGGTGACGCGACAGACGCTGGAAGAGGAGATGCAGCGAGCCGGCTTGCGGATTCGCCCGGCGATCCAGGTGGAGGGTCGGGAAGCCGCCCGTGAAGCGGTGGTGGTGGGGATCGGTGTGGGGGTGGTGTCGGCAGCGGAGTTTGGCGCGGATGCGCGGGTATGCGCGCTGCCGATCGTCGATTGCCAGCGGCACCTGACCGAGACCTTGGTGTGCCTGAGCGAGCAACGCACGCGGCGGGTGGTGGCGACCTTCCTGCAGATGGTCGAGGAAGCGCTGTAAGCCTGTACTGGCCTCTTCGCGGTAAACCGGCAAAGAGGCCACAACAGGCAACCCGACTATGCTGGGATAACCCCCTCCTCCGGCACTCACCCCATGCTCTTGCGCCTCGCCGCCGACACCTTGGTGCTGCTGCACCTGGCCTTCATCCTGCTGGTGCTGTTCGGCGGCCTGCTGGTGCTGCGCTGGCGCCCAGCCCTGCTGCTGCACCTGCCAGCCCTGGCCTGGGGCCTGGCGGTGGAATACCTGCACCTGGGCTGCCCGTTGACCACCTGGGAAAACCAGCTGCGCAATGCCGCCGGTGACGCAGGTTATCCGGGCGGCTTCATCGAGCATTACCTCTGGCCGCTGATCTATCCCGCCGGCCTGACGCCAACCGTCCAGCTGGTGCTGGGCAGTGTCGCGCTGCTGCTCAACCTCGCCGTCTACGCCTACGTGGCCTGGCGCTGGCGCCGCGCTAGCGGGTAGCCACCACGAACAGGCGCGGAAACGGCAACAGCACCTTGCCGTCACTGGCCGGCGGGTAGTCACGCTGCATGGCCTGCAGGTACATCTGCAGGAAGTCGGCCTGCTCCTGTTCATCGAGCTTGGCCAGATAAGGCCTGAGCGCCGAGCCCTTGAACCATTCCACCACCGCTTCGGCGCCGCCCATCAACGGGTGATGATAGGTGGTGCGCCACACATCCACGCGCGCGCACAAAGGGCTGAGCAGGTCGTAGTAGAACGCCGCGTTATGCCGCGGCGGCAGCTGGAAATCGGCAAATTTGGCTGCCCAGGGGCCTTGGCTGGCGATCTCGCGCAATTGCCGGTGGGCCGGTTCGTCCAGGTTGTCCGGGGTCTGCACCGCCAGGCTGGCGCCTTCGCTCAGTTGGCGCACCAGGTGCGGGTACAGTGAGGCATGGTCCGGGAGCCATTGCAGCGAGGCATTGGCCAGGATCAAGTCCTGGGGTTCGGCGGCGGACCAGCCGGCGATGTCGGCAACCAGCGTGCGCACCCTGGGGATGCACAGCCGCTTGCGTTCGCGGGCCTTGTCGATCATGTCCGGGTCGCTGTCCAGCGCGGTCACCTGGGCGTCCGGGTAACGTTGCAGCAGCACCTCGGTGGAATTGCCAGGGCCGCAGCCCAGGTCGGTAGCGTGGCGCACCGGGCGTGGCGGCACGGCACCGAGCAGGTCGCGCACGGCGCGGGTGCGCTCGTCTTCGAACAGCGAATACTGGTTGGCAGACCAGGCCATGAGCAACTCCTTCTGGCGAGTAATGGGGGCAGCATATTGCGATCTGCGGGCGAGCGGAACTGGCTGGCGCGCATCCAGGTCATTCCTTGCATGCGCATGAAGACTTATCTGGCCCTTGCCATCCTGGCCCTGATCGCCACCGCCGCCCTGCTCGGCTCGCCCTGGATGAACCAGCGTTTTCACATGCCAGCGGAAAAACACCCTGCCCAACAACGCGAAACGGCCGGGTCCCCAAGGGAGCCGGCCGTTTCGCGCAACGAATGACGTTTAGTGCTGTTTGCCAGAACGAATCTGGTGCACCACGCCCATCGCCACCACGATCGCCGCAGCGATACCGGTGGAGATGACCAGGATCTGGTAGTCAGGCATGAAGGCCATGGTCACCAGGGCGGCGACGATGAAGGCGATCACCAGGTAGGTCAGCCATGGGAACAGCCACATCTTCAGGCGTACTTCCTTGCCTTCGGCGATCAGCTTGCGGCGCATGCGCAGTTGCGAGAAGGCAATCACCAGGTACACCAGCAGGGCGATCATGCCGGTGGTGTTCATCAGGGTTTCCAGTACGTCCTTCGGGCGCAGGGTCTCGCTGAAGTTGATCAGCGCGCAGACGATGGCCACCGCGCACGAACCCATGATCGCGTACACCGGTACACCGGTACCAGCGCGGGTGATCTTGAACAGCGATGGTGCGTCGCCACGCTGGGCCAGGGAGAACAGCATGCGCGAAGCGGTGTAGTGGCCCGAGATCAGGCAACTGCTCACCGAGGTCAGCACGACGAAGTTCATCAGCAGCTCGGCATACGGCACGCCCAGCAGTTCCAGGGTGCGGCGATAGGCGCCATAACCGGAAACGCCCAGCTGCGGGTCGTTCCACGGTACCAGGCAGACGATCAGGAAGATCGAGCCGACGTAGAACAGGCACACCCGCCAGACCACCGAGTTGGTCGCCTTGACGATCTGCGTGGCCGGGTCCTTGGCTTCGGCAGCGGCGATGGTGACGATTTCTGCGCCGAGGAAGGCGAACATCACCCCGAGCAAGGCACCAATCACGGTGGTGATGCCATTGGGCATGAAGCCTTCGGCAGTGAGGTGGCTGATGCCGCGCACTTCACCGAACTGCCAGATGTTCAGCACCGCCGCGGTACACACGATCAGGAAGCAGACGATCGCGATCACCTTGATCAGGGCGAACCAGAACTCGAATTCACCGTAGTGCTTGACGTTGAAAAAGTTGACGGTGATCAGCAACAGGGTCGTGGCCAGCACGAATACGTTGACGCTGACGTCGGGGAAGAAACCGTGCAGGATCTTGCCCGCCACATAGGCTTCCCAGGCCATGAGGATGACCCAGTACCACCAGTACAGCCAGCCGATGGTGAAACCGGCCCAACGGCCAATGGCGCGGTCGGCGTAGGTGGAGAACGAACCGGTGTCCGGCGAGGACGTCGCCATTTCACCCAGCATGCGCATGATCAGTACCACCAGGATGCCGCCTGCCAGGTAGGCCAGGACAGCGGCTGGGCCGGCGCTGTGGATCACGCTGCCGGAGCCGACGAACAAGGCGCCGCCGATAACCCCGGCGATCGACATCATCGTCAGGTGGCGCGACTTGAGCGAGGCACTGAGTTTGCTCTCGTGCCCGCTTTTCGCGGTGGTGGTTGTAGATGTTGCGTCCATCAGTTGTGTACCCCGTGCTTCTTTTTATCCAAGGAAAACTGTGAAACCCCGATGGCTGGCGGTTTCACCTGTACATCAGTGCTAATGCGGGCAGGATGGTGTGCGACGAACACACGCAGGCCTTCCATGGCGGCCTGCTGACGCGCCCCAGGGCTGACGCCTGGGGCGAACTGAACATGCTTTATGTGGCGATATCTGACACCTAATGTAAAAATGTCCGGCGCAGAGAACCATGCACAGTGGCATGAAACTCGCACTGCACTGTACAGGCCGCCAATGCAGTACACCGCGCAAGCGCCTGGCGTTTCACACCCTGAAGGTCCCGAATGCTGCAATTACATCCAGACTCCTCCACGCCGCTGGTCAACCAGATCATCGACGGGCTGCGCGAGTTGATCGACAACCAGACCCTCAAGCCAGGCGCCAAGGTCCCGTCCATTCGCGCCTTTGCCGCGACCTACTCGGTCAGCACCTTCACCGTGGTCGAAGCCTACGACCGCCTGGTCGCCCAGGGCCTGCTGGTGAGCCGGGGCAATGCCGGGTTTTTCGTCAACCGCGCGGCGGGCGAGCTGCTGGACCCGCACAACGCCGAGGCCGACACCAGTCGACCAACGTTCAACTCCGAGTGGTACCTGCAGCAGATCTTCGAAATCCGCCAGTTGCCGTACAAGCCGGGGTGCGGCTGGCTGCCCAACGACTGGATGTACGAAGACGGCCTGCGCCGCGGCTTGCGCCAGGTGGCCGGCAGCCCGCTGGAGCTGTCGGGCTATGGCGACCCCATGGGCCTGCTGGAACTGCGCGCATTGACCGCGCAGAACCTGCAGCAGGAACTGTCGATCGTCGCCAACCCGGCGCAACTGATGCTCACCCACGGCGCCAGCCAGGCCCTGGACCTGGCAGCGCGCACGCTGGTGCGCCCGGGCGATGTGGTGCTGGTGGACGACCCTGGCTACCCCAACCTGATGAGCATCCTGCGCACCCAGGGTGCGACCCTGGTCGGCGTGCCCCGCACCCCGGCCGGCTACGACCTGAACCAACTGGAGCAGCTGCTCACCCACCACCGCCCGACGGCCTTCTTCACCCAGCCACACCTGCACAGCCCGACCTGCTCACGCACCCCGCTGCCGCAGCTGCACCGCCTGCTGCAACTGGCCAGCCAGCATGGCTTCCGCCTGGTGGAAAACAACCTGTACGCCGACATGATCGCCGAACCGCAGCCGTGCCTGGCCAGCCTCGATCACCTGCAGCAGGTGGTGTACGTGGGCAGCTACTCGAAGAGCATTTCGCCGAATGTGCGGGTCGGCTACCTGCTGGCCAACCCCGAACTGATGCAGAAGCTGCTGCACCTGAAGATGCGCTCGGGCCTGACCACCTCGCAGGTGATGGAGCGCGTGGTGTACGCCGCGATCATCGACGGCCGCTGGCGCAAGCACCTCAAGCGCCTGCGCCAGCGCCTGGCCGAGGCGCACCAGGAAGTTGGCCGGCATCTGCACCGGTTGGGCTTCGAGTTGTTCATCGAATCGGATGAGGGCATGTACATCTGGACCCGGCACCCGGCGATTCCGGACAGTGCGGCGTTGCTGGATGACGCGCTGGAGAAAGGCATCATGCTCGGGCCTGGGCAGCTGTTCATGGTCGATGCCAAGGCCACCGGGTGGATGCGCTTCAACGTGGCGTTCAGTACCGATCCTGCGATGTGGGAGTTGTTGGAGAAGGTGTTGGTGAAGCACGTGCGGCGGGGTGGGATGTAGGGAGCCTGGGAGACACTGGACACAATAGTGGCCAATTAGTAGCATCCAGCCCAACTGGATATTACGGACAACCTCAGGTCATGGATCGCACCACCGGCGTCATTCACCGCCCGATACATCATCCCATCCGCCCTTCGATTACCTGGGAACAGGCCTGGAAAGGCCCCGATGAAGGCTTGATCCGCTGTTGGGAAATTGGCCGTGAGCGGGCTGTGCACCAGCCAGAAATTGCCCGGTGCTGTATCGATGGCGCGCTGCCGGTGCTTGGCTGGAAAGGCGGGCATGATCGGGTGCTGAAAAAGCCGATGAAATATGGCTCTTTCAAATACCTGGCGCAATGGCAGGGCCTCCGTGGCGAAGACCTGTACATCGATACGCGAACCGAGCTGACCCTCACCTGTCGTCATACCGGAATGCTGACCACCTTTACACCGGATCAGGAAAAATACGCCAACGCGTTGCTCTTGGTGGATTAGCCGGACGCGCAAGTCAACCGCCGCTTGGCGCGCGCATGCAAGGCCCCCAGGTGGTGATCCACGACCGCCTGACGCGCCAAACTTGGATCCCATCCTCTGAAAAGGTATGCTGGCGATAGCCAAACGCCACCACCCAGGCAAGCTGCAAACCTGCTTTCAAGGACGAACCTTTTGCCCAGCCACCCTACCCGCCACACCATCGCCCGCCAGTGGCAACTGCTCAAGCTGCTACCCGGCCGCCACCCGGGGATGAGCTCCACCCAGTTGCAGGCCGCCTTGAAAACCGTTGGCTATAGCACCAGCAAACGCACCGTCGAGCGGGACCTGGTCGAGCTTGCGGCACTGTTCCCGCTGCGCTGCAACAGCAAAGGCATGCCGTACGGCTGGTATTGGCAACCCGGCCTGAGCCTGGGCGAAGCACAGCAACTGCAACCTGACGTGCTGGCGCCCCCGGAACAGATCGAATTGCATGCCTGGGTCGACGACGGGCTGGCCCGGCGCCTGCAAGCACAACCACTGGCCACGGACATGCAATTGACCGCGCTCGCGGACGGCGGCGCTACGCTGGTGGCCACGGTCGACGACAACCGCGTGCTGATGGGCTGGCTGTTGTCCCAGGCGGGCTCGATCCGCGTACAGGCGCCGCAGGCTCTGCGCCAGGCCATGCTCGAACAGTTGCGGCAAAGCCTGGTGCTGCACGACGGCGGTTGCTAACGGCGAGCAACCGCCATCAGCCCACCACCAGGCCTAGAGAGGCTACGCCTGGCGCAGGTTTCGACGCGCCAGGCAGGCATACCCCAAGCCCAGCACACTGAACGCCAATACGCCCAGCAGCGCCATCAGTTCGCGGCTGTAGCGCGCCACCCAGGCCGGGAAACCGATGACTTCGCGGTAAACTTGCACGTCAGCCTCGCCGTCGGCATGGCTGATGCTGATCCCGCCCTGGCGGATCTGCGTGTAGTCCGCATCGAAATACACCCATACCTTGCACGCGCCAGCAGGCTCTATGGCCGGGATTTCCACCTGGGCAGTAGCGGCCTCGACGATGGTGTCGTTGCCAGCCGCGTCGCGTACCTGCACCAGGCCCTTGGCTGGCAGACGAATTTTCACCTGGCGCACCGGCGCGTCACCGCTGTTGCGCAGCTCGATCAACAAGCCGGTACGGTGGTCGACCAGCCCGGCCTCGAACGGTTTGGCGAACAGCTGGGTATAGGGTGCCTGGGCCATCTCGACCAGCCGCTCGACCTGGTCGTGGCTCAGCCCGCCTTCGCTGATGGTATTGATACGGCCCTGCAATTGCTCGTACTTGAGCTGCTCGCTGGCCTTGCTGATGCGCTCGCTGAACTGGCTGGGATAAGTGAGGTAGGCGTAGGTCAGCGAGGCCTCCAGGCGCGGGCTGCCGCGGAGCAACCCATAAGCGGCCAACAGGACCATCAGGCCGATCAGCACGGCCACGAGGAGTTTCCCCACCTTGTCCCAGCTCAATGCGTACTTCCTTCTGTGGTGATACCAACGATGCAAACCGGCCAAGGGTGCCAAGTTCGCGCCCCTCAGGCAAGCCTGACCCGGTTGCCTGCGCCTGCCGCTTGACCAGGCCACGGCAGTGGCGGACGATCAACCTCCCCCACACAAGGACGAATAGCATGTTGCGGATATTGGGCAGAGCCTCGTCGATCAATGTACGAAAAGTCCTGTGGGCGTGCGCCGAGTTCGAGGTGGCGTACGAGCGCGAAGACTGGGGCACCGGCTTCCAGCCCACGGACAGCGCCGAGTTCCTCGCGCTGAACCCCAACGCCATGGTCCCGGTGATTCAGGATGGCGGCTTCACCCTGTGGGAATCGAACAGCATCATCCGCTACCTGGCCACCCGCTACGGTGCTACGGCGTTCTACCCCAGCGAGGCGCAGGCCCGAGCCAGGATCGACCAGTGGATCGACTGGCAGGCCTCGGACCTCAACCGCGCCTGGAGCTACCCATTCATGTCGCTGGTCAGGCACTCGCCGGCCCATCAGGACCCGCAAGCCCTCGCCGCCGGCTGCGCGGACTGGGCGCGCTACATGCGCATCCTCGACAGCCAGCTGGCCAGTACCGGTGCCTATGTGGCGGGCAGCCAGTTCACCCTGGCCGACATCCCCATCGGCCTGTCGGTCAACCGCTGGTTCGAAACGCCATTGGAGCACCCGCAGCTGCCAGCCGTGCGCGATTACTACGAGCGCCTGAGCGAGCGCCCGGCCTATCACCTGCATGGCCGCAACGGTACGCCATGACAATCACCGGTTGATGCCCGCGAAGGGCCGCAAAGCGGCCCCCGACGCCTTACGCGGCTGCCTGCCCCGCCAACGCCTGCACCCGCCCACGCCAGGCAAACATCAGCACCATCAACAACCCGAGCGCTGCCGTCGCAGCCCCCGCCAGGGCAATCGCCGGATAGCCCAGCCCGGCGTTGATGACCGCCCCACCCAGCGCCGCGCCAATCGCATTGCCCAGGTTGAACGCACCGATGTTCACCGCCGAGGCCAGGTTGGGCGCATCCTTGGCCGCTTCCATCACACGCATCTGCAGCGGCGGCACCAGGGCGAAGCTGGCAGCGCCCCAGACCAGGATCGCCAATGCCGTCGGCAGCGACCAGCCCAGCACCAGCGGAAACACCAGCAGTACCGCAATCAGGGTGGCCAGTGACACGATCAAGGTGCGATCGACCGAACGGTCCGCCGCCTTGCCGCCCCACACGTTGCCCAAGGTCAGGCCAACGCCGAACAGCACCAGCATGGCTGTCACGAACGTGGTAGACGCGGCCGCCTCGCGCTGCAGGATCGGCGCGATGTAGGTGAACACCGTGAACATCGCACTGGAGCCCACCACGGTCAGCAGCAACGCCGCCAGCACCGGCCGGCGCCCGAGCACGCGCAGCTCGGCCATGGCCCCGTCACCTTTGGGCGAGGGCACATTGGGCAGTGCGTACCAGAGGCTGGCCATGGCAACCAGGCCGAGCCCGGCGATGCCCCAGAATGCCGTGCGCCAGCCAAGCAGTTCACCGAACCAGGTGGCCAGCGGCACGCCACCGATGGTGGCCAGGGTCAGGCCCATGAACATCGCCGCCACCGCACCGGCACGCTTGTCGGGCGGCACCACGCTGGCCGCGACGATCGAGCCGATGCCAAAGAAGGCGCCGTGGTTGAGCGAGGTGACCACGCGGGCGACCAGCAGGCTGGCGTAGTCGTCGGCCAGGGCTGACAGCAGGTTGCCGAGGGTGAAGATGGCCATCAGCCCGATCAACAGGTAGCGCCGCGGGACTTTCACCGTGGCCAGGGTCATCAGCGGTGCGCCGATCAGCACCCCCACGGCATAGGCACTGACCAGCAACCCCGCGGCCGGGATCGAGACGCCAAGGTCGGTGGCGATACTGGGCAACATGCCCATGGGGGCGAACTCGGTGACACCAATGCCAAAGGCACCGATGGCGAGTGCGACAAGCGGGGGATTGATACGCATGGCAAACTCCTTATCTGTGCTGCAAATGCTACGATCCACCAGCAGGCCGCACTAGACTGCATTTTTGCGAACCACCTTTGCTGATGAGGCACAAATGGATTTCAGCGGACGATCCGGAGAGATGGAAATATTCGCCAAGGTGGCGCAAGCGGGCAGCCTGTCCGCCGCAGCGCGGGCGCTGGGCCTGACGCCTTCGGCGGTGAGCCGCATCCTGGCCCGTACCGAACAGCGCCTGGGCACCCGCCTGCTGCTGCGCACCACCCGGGCGATCACCCTCACCCCTGAAGGCGAGGCGTACCTGCGCGGCGCACGGCGGGTGCTGGCCGACCTGGACGAAGTGGAACAAGCCATTACCGACCAGGGCGTGCCACGCGGGCGCTTGCGGGTCAGCGCAGCGCTGGGCCATGGCCGGCTGACCGTGGTGCCGCTGCTGGCGGCGTTCAGCGCGCGCTACCCGCAGGTGCTGGTCGACCTTACCCTCAGCGACGAAATAGCCGACATCACCGGCGGCCAAGCCGACGTGGCGCTACGCTTCGGCCCGCTGCCGGACAGCTCGTTGAGCGCCCGTGCCATCGGCGAAACCGGCCAGGTCATCGTCGCCTCCCCTGACTACCTGCAACGCTGTGGCACGCCCCTGGTGCCGGAGGACCTGGCCCGGCACAACTGCCTGCGTTTCAACTTCCGCCGCGCCGCGCCGGACTGGCCGTTCCAGCGTGACGGCCAGGTCTTTGCGCTGAAGGTCAGCGGCAACCTCGAATGCAGCAGTGGCGAAGCCCTGGCGCAATTGGCCACGCTCGGCGCCGGGATTGCCCGCATCGGTACCTTCACCGTCGCCGACGACCTCGCCAGCGGGCGCCTGGTACCGTTGCTGGAAGCCTACAATCCGGGTGACCGCGAGCCGATCCATGCCGTATTCGTCGGTGGCCCGGCAATGCCGGCGCGGGTGCGGGTGTTCGTCGACTTTCTGGTCGAACAGCTTCACAACGCTGGGCCTGCCGACATCGCCAGGCTTGGCTAGCAGCCTCGCGCGCACCTCGCAAAAGGATCCTTGGCGGGTGAATCCGCGCCCACAGGGTACACTTGCCTTCAGCACAGGCTCAGGAGTCGCTTCATGCCCTACCCCATCGAACAGAAGCTGGTCATCGGCGTGGCTTCGAGTGCGCTGTTCGACCTCAGCGTCTCGGACGACATCTACCAGGCCCAGGGCGTCGAGGCCTACCGCCAGCACCAGCAGCAGAACCTGGACGAACCCTTGCCCAAGGGCGTGGCGTTCCCGTTCATCCGGCGCTTCCTCAGCATCAACCAGGCGTTCCCCGAGCAGTTGCCGGTGGAAGTGGTGCTGCTGTCGCGCAATTCGCCGGAAACCGGCCTGCGGGTGTTTCGCTCGATCGACCACTACCAGTTGGACATCACCCGCGCGGCGTTCATGTCTGGCCGCTCACCTTACGAATACATTCCGGCGTTCAATGCCTCACTGTTTCTCAGCGCCAACGAGGAAGACGTGCAGAAGGCGATCGACGCCAACTACCCAGCCGGGCGGGTGCTGCCGACGCGCATCTACGATGACGAGATCGACACCGAGTTACGGGTGGCCTTCGACTTCGACGGGGTGATCGCCGACGATGAAGCGGAGAGCGTGTACAAGCGCGACAACAGCCTGGACGACTTCCAGAAGCATGAGCGCCTGCACATGGCCACCCCGCACGCGCCGGGGCCGCTGGCCGACCTGTACCGCAAGCTTTCGCTGATACGCATGCTGGAAGACCGGAAACTGGCCGAAGACCCAAGCTACAAACGGATCTTGCGCATTGCCATCGTCACGGCACGCAACGCACCTTCGCATGAGCGGGTGGTGACCACCTTGAAGAATTGGGGCGTATCGCCGGATGAATGTTTCTTCCTCGGCGGAATGGAGAAACCCCGGGTGTTGTCGATCCTCAAGCCGCATGTGTTCTTCGATGACCAGCGCAGCCACCTGCAGTCGTCGGCAGGCAATCTGCCGATGGTGCATGTGCCGTTCGGCGTGGCGAACAAGGTACTTTCCGCGCCGGTCGCGCCGCCGGAAAGTGTTGCATGAAGCTCATCCCCGGGCTGACGGGCCAGGCCAATGTACTGCTGTGCGGCGCCAGCCAAGGCATCGGCCTGGCCCTGTGCACGGCGTTGCTGGCGCGCGACGATGTGCGCCAGGTCTGGGCCGTGTCGCGTCAGGCCAGCAGCAATGATGCGCTGCTGGCCCTGGCCAGGCAGCACGCTGGGCGAGTGGCGCTGGTGGATTGCGATGCCCGCGACGAGCAGGCGCTTGCGGCCCTGGCACACCAGGTGGGCCACGGCTGCGATCACCTGCACCTGGTGATCAGTACCCTGGGCATTCTCCATCAGGAAGGCAGCAAGGCAGAAAAGTCACTGGCGCAACTGGACCTGGCCAGCCTGCAGGCCAGCTTCGCCACCAACGCGTTCGCGCCGGTGCTGTTGCTCAAGCACCTGCTGCCGCTGCTGCGCCGGCAGCCCGCCACGTTCGCGGCACTGTCGGCCCGGGTCGGCTCGATCAGCGACAACCGGCTGGGTGGCTGGTACAGCTACCGCGCCAGCAAGGCGGCATTGAACCAGTTGCTGCACACGGCCAGCATCGAGCTGAAACGCCTGAACCCCGCCGCTACCGTACTGGCCGTGCATCCGGGCACCACCGATACCCGGCTGTCGCGGCCGTTTCAAGGCAACGTGCCGGCGGGCAAACTGTTTACCCCGGCGTTTGCCGCACAGTGCCTGATCGAGCTGGTGGGGCGGCTTGAGCCAGCCGAGAGTGGCAGCTTCTGGGGCTGGGATGGCCAGCGCATCGAGTGGTGAGCGAAGGCTGGCGCTGGCGCAACCGCAAGCGCCAGTGAACCTTTGCGGCAAGCGGGGCTCAGTTGTGCAAAGCGCGCTCGCCTCACCGACAAAGGATTGCCATGGGACATGCCCCCTCCACTGCCCTGCCCCTGGCGCGCGTCGAGCGTGAACTGAGCCTGCGCGCGGTACTCACCGGCATCGCGCTGGGCATCCTGCTCACGCCCTCGAATGTGTACGCCGGCCTCAGGATCGGCTGGTCATTCAACATGTCGATCATCGCCTTGCTGGTCGGCTTCGCCGTGTGGCAGAGCCTGCCAGGGCGCGGCAAGGGCCGGCCGGCGTGGACGCTGCACGAAAGCAACATCAACCAGACCGTGGCCTCGGCCGCCGCGTCCATCGTTTCCGGCGGGCTGGTGGCGCCAATCCCTGCCTATACCCTGCTCACCGGTCACCAGTTGGACCCGCTGCCGATGATGGCCTGGGTGTTCTCGGTAAGTTTCCTCGGCATCTGGATCGCCTGGTACCTGCGCCCCACCTTGCTCGCTGACCATGGCCTGAAATTCCCGGAGGGCATGGCGACGTTGGAGACCCTGCAACAGATCTACCAGCAAGGCCACGAAGCCATGCTGCGGATCAAGGTACTCTGCAGTGCCGCGATGCTGTCGGGGCTGGTGAAGTGGATCGACGGCTTCGTCTGGGCGATACCGCGCTGGGCCCCCACGCCAGTGCTCGAGCGCCTGACCTTCACCCTCGACCCTTCGCTGATGCTGGTCGGTTTCGGTGGCATCATCGGCATCCGCGTGGGCTTGACGTTGCTGCTCGGTGCCGCACTGGCCTGGGGCGGGCTGGCACCGTGGCTGATCGAGCATGCGCTGGTGGTGCTGGCGCCGAACGCCAGCGGCCCGCAGTTCGCGGCGCTGGTGGAATGGCTGCTGTGGCCGGGGGTCAGCCTGATGGTGTGCGCGACCCTGACATCGCTGGCGGTTCGCCTGTTGCAAATGCCCCGGCAAAGGCCCGCCGACCGGCTGGCCCGGGCATCGCGCACGCAAACGGGGTTTTCCCTGACGCCGGCTGCCGGGCTGCTGTTGTCCATTGTCCTGGTGGTAGCGCTACAAGCGTTGCTGTTTGGCATCGACTGGTGGATGGCGTTGCTGAGCATCCCCCTGGCAGTGTGCCTTGCCGTGGTCGCCGCGCGCGTGGTGGGTGCCACTGGCATTGCGCCGATCGGTGCCATCGGCAAGCTGTCGCAGCTCGGCTTCGGCCTGGTCGCCCCGGGCCAGGTGGCGATCAACCTGATGAGCGCGAACACGGCCGGTGGCGCGGCCGGGCAATCCACCGACCTGATGAACGATTTCAAGGTTGGCCAGGCGATCGGTGCGACGCCGCATCGGCAGCTCATTGCACAATGCATCGGCATCTTTATCGGCAGCGTGGTGGCCGTGTTGGTGTATCGGATGCTGATTCCCGACCCGCAGGCGCAACTGCTCAGCGAGCAATGGCCTGCACCCGCCGTGGCAACCTGGAAGGCCGTGGCCCAGACCTTGACGCAGGGGCTGGGAGCGCTGTCGCCGGCGCTGCGTTGGGCGATCGTCGCGGGTAGCGCGGCAGGCGTGCTGCTGGGTGCCCTCGACAGCCTGCTGCCGCATCGGGCAGCGCGCTGGCTGCCGAGTACCGCCGCGCTGGGGCTGGCGTTCATACTGCCGGCGTCGATCAGCATGATGATGGGGCTCGGCGCGCTGCTCACCTGGCTGGTCGGTTGCCGGTGGCCGAGCGTTACCGAGCGGTTTGCGATCACCGCCGCAGCCGGGCTGATTGCCGGGGAAAGCATCACCGGGGTAGGCGCATCGTTCTGGGAGATGGTACGGGCGCTGTAGCGGTTGGCAGCGCGCGGCCACTGCGCTGCCGTGCCCTTCTGGCGTTGCGTCGGAACTTTGCCTGCCCGTTTGCGGCCTTCTCTGCAGGAGGTACTGCAGATGACCAGCAAGGAACGACACTCGACCCTCATTTGCTTGCAAGCCGGCAAGGTCCTGCTGGTGCGCAAGGCGACCGGTGAATGGTCATTGCCTGGGGGCAAGATCGACCCCGGGGAAACCCAGCTCGACGCAGCGCGGCGGGAATTGCACGAAGAAACGAGCCTGGAAATGCTCGATGCGCAGTTCCTCGGCCACCACGTATTCGAGGCCGAAGAACACTGGCTTTATCGAATGACGGTGTCGCCCGGGATGACGCCGCATCCCTCGCACGAGATCGTGGAATGCCGCTGGTTCAGCGGCGATGAACTGAACCAGGCGTCAGTAAAGCCGAAGGACCTCGAATTGCTCAGGCGCGAGGGCTGCGTCGGTAGCAGAGCGTGAGGGCACTCAGGACCTGATGTCTACCAGTGCCTTCTCGAAAAGGGACTTTTGCCAGACTGCAGGCTTCACGGAAACGCGACAACACCAATACCTTGGCAAAGCACAATAGTACCGATGCCGGTTGTAATGCCGCCCGGTCTCATGATCGTGGTACTGACCCTGGAAGCGGATCGGGTTGTTCAGCCCACTCCGAGCGGGCCTCCTTAACTCACCCCACGCCTTGTACTGTGCCGTCCACGCCATCTCACCGTTATGGTCGGTCAGCTCCATCGGCGTACCGAGGTGGTCACACTGATACCAGAGAATCGCATCGAATGCCTGCGGCTTAACCTCCGTGTGCCACAGCGGGTCCTGATCGAAATCGTATTCCCGGTCGCTCCAGTCCGGCTGGCGCAGCAGGCGGATCGGGTTGTTTCGTTGCGCCTGGACCACCGGCACGAAGCTGCCCGGCTCGTACAGGTAATGCACAGTGCGCCCGGTCTCGCCCTCACCCTGCGGCGGTGAGTTTTCCCAAGCCAGGTTATCGCCATCCCAGCCATACAAGGTGTAACCACAACCCAGTTCGCGCTGGCGCTTGGCCCGCTGCATCTGGTTCCAACCACTGCCCGCCCGCGGGTCATCCTGATGGTGCGCGGTGGAGTGCTTGTGCAGACGGCGGCCCAGAGCGTCGTAGCTGTACACCACGCTGAGCTTGTCATCGTCGAAGCGCACCAAACAGTCGAACAGGTCCCAGCTGAGGCGCGCCTTTTCGCCGTGGTGCAGGCGATGGATCAGGTTGCCGCTTTCGTCGTACTGGTAGTGGGTCCCGGCATATTCACGCAGCAGGTTGTCCATCAGCTTGTAGCGCCGCGGGTCGCTTTCCAGCGGGCGATTTAGCTCCTGGGCCTTGTCGTCCAGCAGGTTGTCGGCCGGGTCGAAGGCAAAGGTCTCGACACCCAGGCGACTGGTGGCTTGCAGCAAGCGGCCAACCGGGCCGAACCGATAAGCCAAGTGACCAAGACGGGTGTCGTACCTAGCTGCGCGCCACTCTCAATCATTACACTTTTCTTATCTCAGCTAATCCTTTTTCTAGCAAACTGAGATTGGTAGGATCATTAATAATTTTTTTTGACCTAGCCCATCTATGCACTGCACTCTTAGGTCCTTCGACAAGCTTATTTCCTTCTTCGGTAAGCTCACTTTTCATTATGACGCGCTTCACTACATGCCCATTTCCGTCAGTAACTCGACACTTTATAAGCTCATTACTCTCAAGGAAGACAAATAGGTTTTCCATTGCAATTTTAATACTCTCCTGCCAATCCGGAGCACTTTCATACGAAGCCACTAATACATCAATATCCCAAACCGGATAATCATTAATCATTACAGCCTCCTTTCTACTTTAGACAACCCAGCAACCGGCACCAGTTCCCCAGCTGACCTATCCTTAATGAACGTACCGCCAGCTGCGAGAATTCGAATTTCCTTCTGTTGTTGTTCTAATTTAGACGCAGTCAAACTTGTCACTTCGTAAGTCGTCGCCTGCCCATCTTCAATAACAGCCGTGTCAACCCTACGCCGCTCACCGGTTTCTGGATCCATAACAGATTTTCCACTAGCATCCCGCAGATAACACTCACTTTGTATCGTAGCATTCGGATGTTTGGTCCTGATTTCCGTATTGAATTCTTGATGACGGCGATCTCCATCAATCGCATTCTTGAGCCGCTTCAGCCCCCACGAGTCAATCCACTCGATCGGGTTCGGCACATACTGATAGAGGTTGAAGCCGCCCAGATAGCTGATAGGATCTTGACTGACAAACCGCCCAGCCCTCGGATCATAGTACCGATAGCGGTTGTAATGCAGCCCGGTCTCGTGATCGTGGTACTGCCCCTGGAACCGTATCGGGTTGCTCAGGCCGACTTGCTTAGCCCACTCCGAGCAGGCTTCCTTGACCTCACCCCACGCCTTGTACTGTGCCGTCCACGCCATCTCACCGTTATGGTCGGTCAGCTCCATCGGCGTACCGAGGTGGTCACACTGGTACCAGAGAATCGCATCGAATGCCTGCGGCTTGACCTCGGTGTGCCACAGCGGGTCCTGATCGAAATCGTATGCCCGATCGCTCCAGTCCGGCTGGCGCAGCAGGCGGATCGGGCTGTTTCGTTGTGCCTGGACCACCGGCACAAAGCTGCCCGGCTCATACAGGTAATGCACAGTGCGCCCGGTCTCTCCCTCACCCTGCGGCGGTGAGCTTTCCCAGGCAAGATTGTCCCCATCCCAGCCATACAAGGTGTAACCACAACCCAGTTCGCGCTGGCGCTTGGCCCGCTGCATCTGGTTCCAGCCGCTGCCCGCTCGCGGGTCATCTTGGTGGAGCGCGGTGGAGTGTTTGTGCAGACGGCGGCCCAAAGCGTCGTAGCTGTACACCACGCTGAGCTTGTCATCGTCGAAGCGCACCAAACGGTCGAACAGGTCCCAGCTGAGGCGCGCCTTTTCGCCGTTGTGCGGGCGATGGATCAGGTTGCCGCGTTCGTCATACTGGTAGTGGGTCCCGGCGTATTCACGCAGCAGGTTGTTGCGCCGCGGGTCGCTTTCCAGCGGGCGATTCAGCTCCTGGGCCTTGTCGTCCAGCAGGTTACCGGCCGGGTCGAAGGCAAAGGTCTCGACACCCAGGCGACTGGTGGCTTGCAGCAGGCGGCCAACCGGATCGTATTGATAAGCCAGGTGACCACGACGGGTGTCGTGGATGTCGGTCAGCTGGCCCACGGCATCGTACTGGTACTGGCGCTTGAGCAACGTGAACTTGCCGTCGTGGCTACCCAGCAACTGCTCTTGCAGGCGGCCAGCCGGGTCCCAGCTCTGGGCCTGCATCAGCTGGTTGCCCTGATGCCGGACCACTTCGCGGTGCAGGTCATCACGCTCGTAGGCCAGCAGTTCATGCTGGTCGAGGGTCATGCCCAGCACGTGACCGCTGCCGTAGGTGAGCACGCTGACCTTGTGGCCATCGGGGCGAACGGTCGCGATACGGTTGTTGAGGGCGTCGTACTCGTGTTGCCACACCGCAACCATCGGCACCTCGGTGCCGAGGTAATACTGGTGCTCGCGGGTCAGGTTGCCGGCCTGGTCATGGAACCACTGCAGTTTGCTGGCCGCGTTGATCGCCTGGATCAGGTTGCCGTTGCCATCGTAGGCAAAGGTCTCTTCCTGACGCTGGTCTCCCTGGCTGGCAACCCGTGAAACCAGGCGCCCCACCGGGTCGAAGGCAATGTCGATGCTGGCTACTTAAGTTGGCTATGCGTAAGGTGATTGACCTATAACTTCTCAAGCAATGAATGTGTGTATTGGCTAGCGTGCTGCTTATTTTTTTGAAAACCCCCTGATTAAATTATCGACTTTTTTTGCCAATAAAACCACGGAATCACCTGCTTCTTTATTACCCACCTGCATATTCTCAGGAAGTTTGCTGTTATCATAGGCTTCATCTCGCCCAAAGTAACCTGCCAAACAAGCATTCACTCTAAAAACAATATGATGCATGCGCCAGCAGGTGGCCCACTCCAGAGCATTGGTTCCTTGAGAAAATCCTTGATCGGCCAGTTGCTTCTTGACCATATTTCCACCAACCCACAAGTCAGAATAGTACTCAAGAACTATATCACTATACCCCGATGAACAAGGATCATAATGGAAGTCTTCAAACAACACCTTCCAGCGAGGTATTTCTGAAAAACGCATCGAGCACAGTATTGGTCTGAAGAGCCTGTCCCTCATTTCGACTTCCGAAAGAGACTTCGGCGGCGAGGTGTAGAATTTTGAAAACACCTCAATCAAAAAACCTGCGTTTGATTCAATATGTTCAATAAATCGAGCAAGCACGAATCCAAACTGCTTATCACGACTCAATGCCGGTATATAAAAGACACTTCCAGGCTTCACGTCCGACTTTAGCTGCTTCATGTCATCCCACCTTAAAGCTCACAAGTAGAGCTAGCCTTGAGCTTATTGTATTCGGCCACATGAGAGAGGCCACGCTCGTCCGTCCTTGACTTATTGATCGGCTCAATCACATTACCCGGAAACCCGGTCTTAGTCTCGCACACTTCTCGATAATATTGCTCCGCTCCCTTAGCCTGCGTATAAGTTAAATCTTTGGCTATCGGCACTAACCTCGCTTCTCCAAGCCTTCCTGTATTCGCGTGCTGTGCCTCTCGTATACTTTCTGCTTGCATCGTGTGTCCCACATAATACGGCTTAGCCGCATTAGGCTCGTAAAGTCCGTAGACGGTATAACTAGGTTGATTTAATGGTGTGGGTGCCAGCCCCAATGCGTCAACCCAATGCAACGGATTCAGGGTATAGGCATATAGGTTCAACCCGCCAAAGTAGCTGATCGGGTCTTGGTTAGCGAACCGTCCAACCTTCGGATCATAGTACCGATACCGGTTGTAATGCAGCCCGGTCTCATGATCATGGTACTGCCCCTGGAACCGTATCGGGTTGCTCAGGCCGACTTGCTTGGCCCACTCCGAGCAGGCTTCCTTGATCTCACCCCACGCCTTGTACTGTGCCGTCCACGCCACTTCGCCATTGTGGTCGGTGAGCTCCATCGGCGTACCCAGGTGGTCGCACTGGTACCAGAGAATCGCATCGAATGCCTGCGGCTTGACCTCGGTGTGCCACAGCGGGTCCTGATCGAAATCGTATTCCCGATCGCTCCAGTCCGGCTGGCGCAGCAGGCGGATCGGGCTGTTTCGTTGTGCCTGGACCACCGGCACAAAGCTGCCCGGCTCATACAGGTAATGCACAGTGCGCCCGGTCTCGCCCTCACCCTGCGGCGGTGAGCTTTCCCAGGCAAGATTGTCCCCATCCCAGCCATACAAGGTGTAACCACAACCCAGTTCGCGCTGGCGCTTGGCCCGCTGCATCTGGTTCCAGCCGCTGCCCGCTCGCGGATCATCCTGGTGGTGCGCGGTGGAGTGCTTGTGCAGACGACGGCCCAGAGCGTCGTAGCTGTACACCACGCTGAGCTTGTCATCATCGAAGCGCATCAAACGGTCGAACAGGTCCCAGCTGAGGCGCGCTTTTTCTCCGTTGTGCAGGCGATGGATCAGGTTGCCGCGTTCGTCGTACTGGTAGTGGGTCCCGGCGTATTCACGCAGCAGGTTGTCCATCAGCTTGTTGCGCCGCGGGTCGCTTTCCAGCGGGCGATTCAGCGCCTGGGCCTTGTAGTCCAGCAGGTTGCCGGCCGGGTCGAAGGCAAAGGTTTCGACACCGAGACGGCTGGTGGCTTGCAGCAGGCGGCCGACCGGGTCGTACTGATAAGACAGGTGACCACGGCGGGTGTCTTGGATATCGGTCAGCTGGCCCACGGCATCGTATTGATACTGGCGCTTGAGCAAGGTGGCCTTGCCGTCATGGCTACCCAACAACTGCTCCTGCAGACGCCCCACTGGATCCCACGCCTGGGTCTGCATAAGCTGGTTGCCCTGATGGCGGACCACTTCACGGTGCAGGTCATCACGCTCATAGGCCAGCAGTTCATGCTGGTCGAGGGTCATGCCCAGCACGTGACCGCTGCCGTAGGTGAGCACGCTGACCTTGTGGCCATCGGGGCGAACGGTCGCGATACGGTTGTTGAGGGCGTCGTACTCGTGTTGCCACACCGCAACCATCGGCACCTCGGTGCCGAGGTAATACTGGTGCTCGCGGGTCAGGTTGCCGGCCTCGTCATGGAACCATTGCAGCTTGCTGGCCGCGTTGATCGCCTGGATCAGGTTGCCGTTGCCATCGTAGGCAAAGGTCTCTTCCTGACGTTGATCTCCTTGGCTGGCAACCCGTGAAACCAGGCGCCCCACCGGGTCGAAGGTGATGTCGATGCGGCGCTGGCCGACCTGGGTACTTGCCAACCGGCCCGTATCAGCATCGTACTGGTAACGCGTCACCAACCCGTCGAAGCCTTGCTCCTGCAGCAACCGCCCGACCGGGTCGTAGAGGAAGTCGGCCTTGCTCTCGTTCTCGTTCTCCAGGCCGATCAGGCGGCCGAGTTTGTCCCAGCGATAACGCAGCGTGTGTTCATTGGCATCCACCCGCTCGGCAAGCAGGCCCGCGCTGTTGTAGGCCCAGGTGGTGCAGCGGTCCAGCGCATCGGCATGGGCCAGCAGGCGGCCTTCGGCATCGCGCTCGAAGCGCTCTTCGGTGGCGTCCGGGTGAATGACTTTTGCCAGCTGGCCGGCCTTGTATTGGTAGACCGTCTTGTTGCCCGCCGCATCGGTGAACTGCACCAGCTGGCCGAAGTCGTCGTATTCCCATTGACTGGTCTTGCCCGAACAGTCGGTGTATGCGACCAGTTGATCCGCTGCGTTGTAGGCCAGCTTCTTCTCGTTGCCGTTGGCATCCTTGATCGCCTTGACCAGCCCGGAAGGCGTGTAGGCGAACTCGGTCTTGTTGCCCAGCGGGTCGGTGGTCTCGACCAGGTTGCCTTTCTTGTCGTAGTCACGCAGCCACAGGCCGCCCTCGGCGTCGCGGATCTTGATCAGGTGACGACGGTCATCGTAGGCAAAGTGGGTCTGGGTATGGTCCGCACGGATATGGCGAATGACACTGCCCTGCTCGTCGTAGTCATAGCGGTCTTCGCTGCCATCCGGGTGAACGTGGCGCAGCAATTTCTTGCGCTCATCGCGGAACAGCCATTCCGAACGCTCGTCCGGATAACGGATGCGGTACAGGTAGCCAAGGATGTCGTAGTAGTACCAGGTCTCCTGGCCGTGGGCGTCGGTGACGTAGGTCAGGCGGATGTTCTCATCCCACTCCAGCTTGGTGTCGAAGCTGCCGTCGTCGGCCCACTCACGGATGGCCTTGGCATCAAACGCGCTACCATCCCACTCCAGGTTCATGCCGCGGTCCGTGCGGTCGGTGTAACGGGTGACCAGGTGATTCTGGTACTGGTAGTGCCAGGCAGCGCCGTCCTCATCCTGGGCGGCGATGAGGTCGCCCTGATTGTCATAGTGGTAGGCGCACAGCTGACGCAGCGGTTGGCCGTCACGCATTTCCCACAGGCCGGTGATATGGCCGCGGTCATCGATCAAGGTGCCGAGGTGGCGGTGGATCTGGCTCGGCTCATCCTGATAGGTGATGACGTCTGAAAGCACCGGCCGCCCCTCGTGGCGGTGCTCATAATGCAACATACAACCGGCGCCATTGTTGAGCGTGATCCTCTGCAAGTAATAGCGATCACCGACACGCAGGTAGTGCTCCTTGCGGTCGAAGCCTCGGCAGATCACCAGCTCGTTTTCGCGGCTGCGGATCAGCAGCAGGTCCTCGATGGCGTTGAACAGTGACTGCTCCACTTTGGGCAGTTCGAAGGCATGGCTACGACCGTCGAAGTCGTGGAACAGGATGCCCTTGTCGACGACATCGATGCGCGTAGTGAACTCAGTGATCCAGCGCGCCCCAAGGTTGCCCTGGTCGTATTCGGCCAGGCGCGAGTGATAGATGCGCTGCCATTCGATCGGGAATGGGCCTGGCAGGCAGAAATCCGTGTGGATGATGAACTCCGAGCCCAGGGCAAAACTGATGCTGCGCGGAGTGAATGCCATCGTTTCTTCCGGACAGCCTCTTTTCACCGGGCTGGAGGCGCCTTGGGCCTTCGCCTGGGAGCTGCTGACCGCCAACTCACCCTTGCCCTTCTCCCGCTGCACCTGCGTCACGGTCCCCGGCTTGCTCACCCCCGGCTGCCCGTTCCTGTTGCGCTTGCGAAAGCCCTTCACCGCCCCGCTCAGCACATTCAGCATCCAGCCGATGCTCATCTGCGTGCCCGGGTCCGCCAGCTTGTTCAACTGCCGCGCCATCTCCGGCCCCAGCGCGCGCAGTTGCCCGGTGTTGGCCAGCACCTTGGTCTTGATCTGGTCCGGCAGCAGTTTGCTCGTGGCGCTGTTGGCCAGCCCCTTGCCGGCGGCCTTGTAGGCGTTGTGCACGGCACCGAAGATGTTGCTGAACGCCGCCTTCGGGTCGTTGAGCAGCTTGTCGGCGGCGGCGGACACCTGTTTGCCCGCCTTCGACAGGTCACCCTTGGCGTCCAGCTGGCCCAGGGCGACCTTCTCCAGCCCGGTGGCGATCTCGCTGGTCATCTTTATGCCCAACGCGCCGGCGTCGGCCAGGATGCCGGCGATCTTCGGCTGCGCCTTGGCCACGAAGTCGTCGATGGTGCCGGCGATGGTCGCGTTGAGGTGGCCGATCAGTACCTGGATCAGCGAATCGCCCAGCAGCATCTTGGCGCTGTTGCGCAGCTCCTGGCGCACCAGGAACAGGGTCGGGCGCAGGCTCATGCGCGCCGCGGCCATGGTCGGCGGTGCCGGCAGCACGCCGATCAGGTTGATGCCCAGGCTGACCCAGTCGAGCAGCTGGCGGTTCTTGCTCTTGACCAGCGTCACCACGTCGCCCAGGGCATCGACCAGGGCCATGATGTTGCCCACCACCGGCAACGCGCCGGCTACGGTCTTGATCCGTTCGAGGGTGACGTAGCCGCCGCTGACCGACTGCAGCCAGGCATCGAAGGCGGCGGCGCCACGGCCGACGTCCTTGGCGTCGATGGTGTTGAGCGGGGCGACGGCGACCTGGGGTTCGCGTTGTTTGGCGTCGGTCATGCCAGCACCGCACTGTTCGGCAGACCGTAGCAGGCGTTGCCGGACTGGAACGCAGTAAGTTGCAGCAGCAGGTGCTTCAGGTGCAGCGACCGGCGTTCACTGGCCAGCCTGCGACCAGCGGCATGGACGAGGCCCTGGACATCATGCTCCAGGCGGCTGAGGTGCAAGCTGAAAGGGGTCTGGTTCGCGCGGACAAACATCCCTGTCCTCCTTTAATAAGAAACTGTGCCTGTAATACGCGCTCTTCCTGGCGCGTGTAGATGCGGCTTCCGACTATTTATTAATCAACCACCGAATACCTATCGGAAACCAATTTGGTTTGTTTTATTGGGGTAACCGAACTTCACCTGCGGTAAATCGCTTATCTAATTGAGCCCATCAATAATTTAGGCATCGAATACCCTACGCGAGCATAGCGGCATAGACCCAGGCGTCTTGCATAACTCCAGAATGTACCGATCAAACCCTCCAAAGACAACTCCCTGAGCTTCAGCGACCTCTGCGCAATGTTCAATGTGGGAATTAACTTACAGCCAAAGAGAATCACTAAACATGAAACCCACCTCCACAGTTAAATTCGGAACGAAGATTTCACAAAACATTTCGACACTTGCATTCTTGCCTGCTGGGCGCTAACACTAGCCTCATCACGCAATGGAGGAATCCCATGTCTCGCCTCGCAGAGTTCCGTGCACTCGAATACTTGCTCGCTGCCAAGAAAACCGATCTGTCCTTCATAAAGGTCGACCCTCATTTAAAACGAGAATTCGAGTTCGAAGGTAAACTCCACGACTTGCTCGCCGAGTACCAATTCGACCTGTCGGATATATTGGCGATCAGTGGAATCGAATACGAAGACACCCGACACTCATGGTCGCCCCCTCCGCCACGCCACCGCTTCAAGGCACGACAAAGCAAGTACTACAGAAACCCGTACACCGGTGAGATGATCGAAGCGAAGAGCACGTTGAATAAAACGCTGCAACTGTGGATTCAACAATACGGCCGCGAGGTGGTGAAACGCTGGACAACTGTGTGGTACTGACACGCTGGCGCAACGCCTACTCTGTCAGGAAAACAAATGCCCCTGCCCATACCATTCCGGCCTGGCTGGCGAGTAACGAGTGGCCCCCGTGTCCTTCGATATGATCCGACCCGCCGTCTCGCCCACAGGCCACCGCAACCGTTCGATAACCGAACACTAGCCTCTCCCTTGAATTGACGCTGCCGCCTTCACTGCCCACCATGCACCGGCCTTGCATGTCCCCTGCCTGGGACCCGGCGATCTACCCGTAACACCGCAGCTGAATACAATTTCAAGAACGAGCAGTTTATGAACCACTCCAGGACCACCCCCGCCGCCCCTCGGACGCACCAGGGTTCGATCGGCGACAAGCTTCGCGGCGCCTTCGCCGTCGGCAAGACCCGTTGGGGCATGCTTGCCCTGGTGTTCTTCGCTACCACCCTGAATTACATCGACCGTGCCGCGCTGGGCATCATGCAGCCAATCCTGGCCAAGGAGATGAGCTGGACGGCGATGGACTACGCCAATATCAACTTCTGGTTCCAGGTCGGCTACGCCATCGGTTTCCTGCTGCAGGGCAGGTTGATCGACAAGGTTGGGGTAAAGCGCGCGTTCTTCTTCGCCGTGCTGCTATGGAGCCTGGCCACCGGCGCCCATGGCCTGGCCACGTCGGCCGCCGGTTTCATGGTCTGCCGCTTCATCCTCGGCCTGACCGAGGCGGCCAACTACCCGGCCTGCGTGAAGACCGTGCGCCTGTGGTTCCCGGCGGGGGAACGCGCCATTGCCACCGGCCTGTTCAATGCCGGTACCAACGTCGGCGCCATGGTCACACCCGCCCTGCTGCCGCTGATCCTGGCGGTGTGGGGATGGCAGGCCGCGTTCATCGCCATGGGTAGCCTGGGCCTGGTGTGGGTGCTGCTGTGGCTGCTGAAATACTACAATCCCGAAGACCATCCGCACGTGCGCCAGAGCGAGGTGGAATACATCCAGCAGGGCGATGCCGCCGAGCCGAGCCGCGTACCGTTCAGCCGCATCCTGCGCCTGCGTGGCACCTGGGCCTTCGCCGTGGCCTATGCGATTACCGCGCCGGTGTTCTGGTTCTACCTGTACTGGTTGCCACCGTTCCTCAACCAGCAATACAGCCTGGGTATCAACGTGACCCAGATGGGAATCCCGCTGATCATCATCTGGCTGACGGCGGACTTCGGCAGCATCGGCGGCGGCATCCTGTCGTCCTGGCTGATCGGGCGCGGCATGCGCGCCACCACGGCGCGACTGGTGTCGATGCTGATCTTCGCCTGCACCATGCTCAGCGTCACCTTCGCCGCCAATGCCAGTGGCCTGTGGGTCGCGGTGGCCGCCATCTCGCTGGCGGTGGGCGCGCACCAGGCGTGGACGGCGAATATCTGGAGCCTGGTGATGGACTACACACCCAAGCACCTGGTGAGTACGGTGTTCGGCTTCGGCAGCATGTGTGCGGCGATCGGCGGCATGTTCATGACCCAGATCGTCGGCAGCGTACTGACCGCCACACACAACAACTATGCCGTGTTGTTCACCCTGATCCCGGCCATGTACTTCCTGGCGCTGCTGTGGATGTACTTCATGGCACCGCGCAAGGTCGAGCACGCCTAGGTGCGCTGCCACTTACCTCTACGGGGCCCCTTGCGGGCTCTTTTTTTGGTCAGGCCGCAATGGGGCGATGCCTGCTGCCTGCACCGGCCCCGTCGTCGGCAAGCCGGCTCCTACCACGTAGGAGCTGGCTTGCCAGCGAACAAGTGCAGTACCCGCGCTGCTTCGGTCAGACCTTGGCCAGCACCGCCATGGCCTTCTCCAGTGCCATGCGCGCACGCTGCTCGCCACTGATGCCCTGCGCCAGCAGCTGCCGCGTGGGGATTTCCAGGCTCAGCGCTACGTTCGGCGGCAAGCCGCGCAGCAGGCCGACCAGGTCGGCATCGCCTTCGCCGGGGAAACGCCGCTCATTGCGTGCCTGGCGCAGGATTTCGTCCATGTCGGCCGGCACCGGGCCAGCAACGTCGCACAACTGGGCGTAGCGCATGCGCTGCGGCGCCAGCTGCGCCAGGTCCTGCAACGAACAGCTGGAGCGGTTGAAGTGGAACGCATCCACCAGCACGCAGCCGTTGCCGCGATCGGCATTGGCTACCACCCGCATGGCCTGGCGCAAGTCACGTACGTCGGTCCAGGGCATGAACTCCAGATGCGGATAGATACCGTAGCCCGCCGCCAGGTCGCACAGCGCGGCAAAACGCTCGGTCAAGCGCGCCTCGTCCGGATCGTTGCCCGCCACCAGCAGCTCTGTACCGCCCAGTTCTGCACCCACTGCCAGAATCGGCTCGAAACTGGCCACACAGGTATCTGCCTTCAGGCGCAGGATTTCCAGGTCGAGCACCTTGATACCGGTGTCGCGCAGACGCGCCTGGGTCTTGCGACGCAAGTCGCCATCGGCCACCAGCGGAAAATGCTGTTCCTGTTCGGTGGCAGGCACCAGGCGCAGGCCAACGTGGCTGTAACCGGCGCGGGCTGCCGCTTCAACCATGTCCGGTGGGGACAGCTCCAGCACGGTCAGCGCTGCCAGGGAAAACACTCGATCAGTCATCAGTCGTTACCTGTAAACATGAAGGGCGCATTCAGGCCACCTGCTCGGGCGCACAGGCCCGACCGCTTTCCGCTGCCTTGCGGATCGCTTCGATCAAGGCCAGGGTGCGCCCGCCATCGGCCGCATCGATCAGCGGCGCCTGTTCGCCACGAGCAACCCGCACGAAGTGCTGCAGCTGCAGGGTCAAGGCCTCGCCGGCAGGGATGCTTTCCACACTTTGCAACAGCGGCGAATGCCACCCAGCGCCCGCCTCGGCGTAGTGCCAGCGCTTGAGTTGGGGAATGCTCAACGCGCCCAGGGTGCCGGCCAGCAGGTAGCAAGGCTGGCCGTCCTGACGCGGGTACACCGGGCTTTCGCCAGAGTCCAGCTCCCAGCTCCAGGGCGCGGCCACCGCGTCGGAACCGGTCAGGCTACCCAACGCGCCATTGGCGAACTGCAACAGCACCGCTGCGCTGTCTTCGTTGGCATAACCGCGCACATCGCTGCGGGTGAAAGCCTGAACCTGCTCCACCTCGCCACACAGGTGGCGCAACAGGTCAAGGTCATGGATCAGGTTGGTCAGCAGGAAACCTGCGCCCGGCTCGCGGCGCCATGGGGTTTCGAAGTAGCTGTCGGGCTTTTGCAATTGCCACAGCGCGGTAACGTTGATCAAGCGGCCCAGCTTGCCGTCGGTAATCACCTGGCGGGCCTGGCTGATCAGCGGGTTATGCCGACGGTGATGGCCGACCAGTACCGGCACATTGCGCCGACGCGAAGCCTCGACCAACGCGCGGACTTCATCCAGATGCACGCCCACCGGCTTTTCCACCAGCACGGGGATGCCGGCCTCGATGCAGTCCAGCGCGGTGGCGACGTGCAGGTTGTTCGGGTTGGCGACGATCACGGCCTCGGGCCGCACGCTATCCAGCATGCGCCGGTGGTCGGCAAAACAGGGCACGCCGCATTCGGCAGCAAAGGCCTCGGCCTGAGGGCCTGGGTCGGCCACGGCACACAGGTGCGCTTGTGGCACGTTGAGCAGATGCCGGTAATGCTGGCGGCCCATGCTGCCAGCGCCGATCAAGGCGATACGAAGGGGTGCGTTCAACAGCCTGTCCTCTTGTGATTGTTGTGCTGAAGATTCCGGAACCAGGTTCCATAATCCGCCCTGAACAATCTAGAACCAAGTTCTGCATTTCAGAAGCACTGGCAGAACAGACTGTGCGGTTATCGCCCGCAAATGCGCCTCAGGCGAACAGTTCGCTGGCCCGGCTGGCTGCCGACAACTCCTCCGTCGCCGCCAACAACAGCGGCGCCAACTCTGCCAGGCGGCCTTGCGCCAGGCGCGCGCTGGGCCCGGCAATGCTCAATACGCCGATCACTTCGTCGCTTTGCGGGCGCCGCACTACCGCAGCCATGGCCGAGGTACCGACGGCGGAGGTTTCCTCGACCCAGGCATAACCGCGTTCACGGGCCCGGTGCAGGTAGGCCAGCAGCTCATCGGTTGAGCGTGGCGCCTTCGGGCCGAACCGGGCCGGGTCGGCAATGCCCTGGCGCAGCACCATCTGCAGCGCCTGTTCATCATCCAGGCTGGCCAGCCAGGCATGCCCGGAGGCCGTGTAGAACAGCGGCGCATCGCGGCCCATGTCGGGGTCGTAGCGCAGCCCCGAGCGGGCGCCCTGGGACTTGGCAATCCAGGTCTGGCGGGCGCCGTCGATCACGCCAAGGCGCACCAGTTCGCCGCTGTCCTGGGCCAGGCGGTCAAGAATCGGCTGGATGATGTCGGCACCGCTGCTGGCCAGGTAACGGAAGCCCAATGCCACCAGTTTGGCCGACAGCTGGTAGCGGCTGTTGTCACGGTTCTGCCGTACGTAGCCCAGCCGTGCCAACTCGGCGAGCATGCGGTGGGCAGCGCTCTTGGGGATGTCCATGCGCTCGGCCAGGGTTTGCAACGGCAACCCCTGCGGTTCACCGGCAAGGTGCTCGACAAGACTGAAGGCGCGTTCGATCTGACTACCAGCCATGACTCAGGTCCCTGAAATTTTTGCGAATTCTAGAAGATGATTCCACAGCCTCGATAGCCGCCGCAGCATGACCGAGCGGAATTGTCCGTTTATCGCCCATTAGTTGCCCGAGAAGGCCATCATGCCCTTGCCGGTCGGCAGGTTGCGCAAGAAGAATGTGGAACCTAGTTCCAATAAAAACACAGGACGCTTGCAATGCCTTCCGCTCTCATAGAAACCGAATGCGATGTACTGGTCATTGGCTCCGGCGCCGCCGGACTGGCTGCTGCGGTGACGGCTGCCTGGCATGGGCAGAAGGTGCTCGTGGTGGAAAAGGAACCGGTGTTCGGCGGTGCCACCGCCTGGTCCGGTGGCTGGGCCTGGGTGCCGCGCAACCCGCTGGCACGCCGGGCCGGCATCGAGGAAAGCATCGAGCAACCGCGTACCTACCTGCGTCACGAACTGGGGGCGTATTACAGCGCCGAGCTGATAGACGCTTTTCTCGAGGCCTGCCCGCACATGGTGGCGTTCTTTGAACGGCACACGGCGTTGCAGTTTGCCGACGGCAACGGCATACCGGACATGCACGGCGACACGCCAGGTGCGGCCGAGGGTGGGCACCAGGTGATTGCCGCGCCCTATGACGCTCGCGAAGTGGGCGCACTGCTGCCGCGCCTGCGCAAGACCCTGCGCGAAACCTCGTTCATGGGCATGCCGATCATGGCCGGTGCCGACCTGGCCGCGTTCCTCAATCTGACCCGCTCGCCCAAGGCCTTGTTGCACGTATGCAAGCGTTTTGGCCGCCACCTGTACCACCTGGCCCGGTATGGCCGGGCGATGCACCTGGTCAACGGCGTGGCCTTGGTGGCGCGCCTGGCGAAGTCGGCACAGGACCTGGGTGTGCAACTACACGCGTCGGCACCGGCCAGGCGCCTGCTGGTCGAGAATGACCGAGTATGCGGGGCAGTGATCGCCACACCGCAGGGTGAACGATCGGTGCGTGCCAAAGCCGTGGTGCTGGCGGCAGGCGGCTTCCCCAACGATACGGCGCGGCGCCAGCAACTGTTCCCGCGCGATGCCAGCGGCCACGACAACCTGGCCCTGCCGCCCAAGGGTTGCTCGGGCGACGGCCTGCGCCTGGGCGAGTCGGCCGGCGGCGTGGTTGCGACCGACCTGAAGTCGCCAGTGGCCTGGGCGCCGGTTTCGCAAGTAGCGCACCGCGACGGTAGCGTCGGCCACTTCCCGCACATCATCGAGCGTGGCAAGCCGGGCATCATCGGCGTGCTGGCCAACGGCAAGCGGTTCGTCAACGAAGCGCATGGCTATTACGATTACGTGGCGGCCATGGTTGCGGCCGTACCGGCGCAGGACGAGGTGTGTTCGTGGCTGATCTGCGACCACCGCTTCCTGCGCCGCTATGGCCTGGGCTACGCCCGCCCGGCGCCGTTGCCGGTATGGCCGCACGTGCGCAGCGGCTACCTCAGGCGCGGCGCCACGCTCGACGCGTTGGCCGAGGCCTGCGGCATCGACCCGGTCGGGTTGTGCGCCACGGTCAGCGAGTTCAACAGCCACGCGCGTAACGGCCAGGACCCCGCCTTCGGCCGTGGTTCCACAGCATTCAACCGCAAGCAGGGCGACCCGCAGCATGAAGGGCCCAACCCCTGCGTGGCACCGATCGAGCATGCGCCGTTCTATGCCGTGAAGGTACAACCCGGCTGCTTTGGCACCTTCGCCGGGCTGCGCACCGACGGCAATGCCCGCGTGCTGGATGCGGCCGGGCAGCCAATCGCCGGGCTGTACGCGGCGGGTACCGACATGGCCAGTGTGTTTGGTGGCTGGTACCCGTCCGGTGGCATCAACCTGGGCCCGGCGCTGACCTTCGGCTATGTGGCCGGGCGCCATATTGCCGGAGCACGCGCCTATGAGTGCGACTGATCAGCTTGCTCGCGAGGGGTAAATCTGATTACTTCGCCCAGCCGGCTCCGCTCCCATTGTTCAGGAACTCCACGATGATTCACGGCAAGACGCTGCAAGCATGGTGCAACTCCCACCCCCTGATCGAGGACCTGGTCGCCCTGCGCGAAACCCGCTGGTTCAACCCGCACATCGCCCCCGCCGCAGAGGCCCTGGCCGATGTCGGCCTGAGCGCCGCCGATGTGCGTGCGGCCAGCGCCCGGCTGGCCCGCTTTGCCCCGTACCTGGCCAGCGCGTTCGCGGATACCAGCGCCTCTGGCGGCATCATCGAATCGCCATTGCGCCGATTGCCCAAGTTGCACGCCACCTTGCTGCAGGCGGCCGGCCTGCCCGCCAGCGGCTCCCTGTGGCTCAAGGCCGACAGCGAACTGCCGATCTCCGGCTCGATCAAGGCCCGCGGGGGTATCCATGAAGTGCTCAAGCACGCCGAGGACCTGGCCCTGGCGGCCGGCCTGATCAACCTCGACAGCGACTACCGGGTACTGGCCAGCGCCCCGGCACGGCAGTTTTTCAGCCAGCACAAGGTTGCGGTCGGTTCGACCGGTAACCTCGGCCTGTCGATCGGCATCATCAGTGCCAGGCTGGGTTTCCAGGCCACTGTCCACATGTCGGCCGATGCCCGGCAGTGGAAGAAGGACAAACTGCGCAGCCATGGCGTGAACGTGGTCGAGTATGCCAGCGACTACAGCGTGGCGGTGGCGCAAGGGCGCCAGCAGGCGGCGGCGGACCCAACCTGCTACTTCGTCGACGACGAGAATTCACCGCACCTGTTCCTCGGCTACGCCGTGGCCGCCGAGCGGCTTGCCAGGCAGTTCGACACGGCCGGCATCCAGGTGGATGCCGAGCACCCGTTGTTCGTCTACCTGCCCTGCGGCGTTGGCGGTGGGCCGGGTGGCGTGGCGTTTGGCCTGAAGCTGATCTGGGGCGACCATGTGCACTGCCTGTTCGCCGAACCCACCCACTCGCCGTGCATGTTCCTGGGGGTTTACAGCGGGCTGCATGACGCCACCAGCGTGCAGGATTTCGGTATCGACAACGTCACCGCCGCCGACGGCCTGGCGGTAGGCCGTCCTTCCGGCTTCGTTGGCAAGGCCATGCAGCGCCTGCTCGACGGCTATTACACGGTCAGCGACGAAACCCTGTACCGGTTGTTGGTACTGGCTCATGACCTGGAACAGGCACGGCTGGAACCTTCGGCGCTGGCCGGCATGCCGGGGCTGCTGAAGGTGCTCGACTCGCCCGAATACCTGGCACGCATGGGCTTGTCGAGCGAGCGTATGGCCAGGGCTACGCACCTGGTGTGGGGGACCGGCGGCAGCATGGTGCCGGAGGCGGAATTCGCCGCTTATCTGAGCAAAGGCCGCTCAGGCACCTAGCGCCCGAGCCCTGGGCCGGCAGCGCCAGGGCTTGCTGGAACGGCTCTGTCAGTCGACCAGAATCTTCGGGTTGGAGTTGCCCCATACGGTGTACAGGTCGGCCAGCAGCGCGCCGTTGATTTCCTCGATCTCGGCCTGAGTGATTTCGCCCCCGGCCTGCTTGCCGAACAACACCACTTCGTTGCCACCCTTCACATCGGGGAAGTCGGTGACATCGACCATCAACGTGTTCATCGACACCTTGCCCACCACCGGCACACGGTGGCCGTTGATCAGCACATGGCCCTTGTTGGTGAACACCCGGCGATAGCCATCGGAGTAGCCGACGGTGATGTTGGCCAGGCGCGAATCACGGGTCAGGGTGAAGGTGCGGTCGTAGCCTACAGTGTTGCCAGCCGGGTAGCTGTGCACCGCTGCCACGTGCGACTTGAACTGCATGACCCGCTGGTACTCGGTGTGCGTCGGCACGGTATCGCCGAACAGCGCGCCACCGGTGCGCACCATGTCCAGGCGCGCTTCCGGCACTTCCAGCGTGGCGAAGGAGTTGGCCGCGTGCAGGGTGAGCTTGCTGCGATCCAGCTTGGCATGCTTGATCAGCCAGTCGGTCTGCTCGTTGAAGGCGGCCAGGCCTTTGCGCACATCGTCCTTGTCTTCCACGGCGAAGTGGGTCATCAGCGCGACCAGCCTGAGGTGCTTCTGGTCGGTGATCTGCAGTGCTTCGCCACGGCCGGACCAGGTGGTCATTTCTACCCCGTTGCGGCTCATGCCGCTGGAATTGAGCGCCAGGTGGATGCGCAAGGTCTTGCCGTGACGCTCGGCCAGGGCATCGAGCTGGCGGGCGAACTCGGCGCTGCCGACCAGTTCTTCCATGTCGTACTGCAGGGCGTCTTCCACTTCACCGAGGCTGGCCAGGCGCACCCGCACCAGCTGCCCGGTGAAGCCACTGGCACGGACCACACGGGCTTCCTCGTTGCTGGCCACCGCCACGCAGGGCACGCCCTGGGCAATGATCGAGGGCATCACCAGGCCGATGCCGTGGCCATAGGCGTCGGCCTTGAGCACGGCGCACAGCTTGGACTTGCCACCCAGCTCGGCCTGCAAGGTACGAATGTTGTGCTGCAGCGCGCTGGCACTGATTTCGACCCAGGCGTTGCTGTTCTGCACAGCCAGGGCGGTGGTGCCGTTGTCCATCGACAGCGGCGGTGCGGCGTACAGCGGGGTTTGGCCAGTGATCAGCAGAGCGAGGGAGGCAGCCAGGAGGGTACGGCGAAATGGCATGGTGATTTCTCTATTCTTTTTTTTTGGTGATGTATGCGGCCGGAAAGACCCAAGGGTATTGGTGCTCGGCACGCCGTCAGCGAGGGTGCCACAGCCATTGAGGATATGGCCAGCTGTGTCGCGCCCAGCCAACACCGGCTAGGCTCTATACGAAACAAAATGTCGCAACACCGCATGGAACAGGCCAGTGAGACCATGGCGGTTTGGCTGGCTAGAAGAGAAGCGCCGCATCGTGACACGCTTCAACAAGCTCGCGGACAACTATGCCGCCATGGTTTCACTGGCCTGTTCCATGCGGTGTTGCGACATTTTTTTTCGTACAGAACCTAGTACCCGGTCATTTCAAGATAACCGCGCCCACCCGCACTCCCGGTCAACCGCACCGGCCCTTCCCAGTACGGGAAGCGGGTGTCCATCCACGCCTGCGGCTCCAGCGCCTCGGCCTGCACATCCACGCCCTGCCCCGGCACCCGCACCCGCCAGCGCGTAGGTACCCGCTTGCCATTTTTCTGCCGCGTCCAGGCCTGCGCCTGCAACTGGACCTGCGCCCCCGCCAGCGCCACCACCTCACCCTGCGCGCCAACCCAGGTCCCGGCGCGATACGCCTCGCCCTGGGCCTGGCGCACCTGGAACAGCATCAGCTTGGCGCCGTTGTCCAGGTGCAGCGAAAACCAGTCCCAGCCGGTCTGCCCGGGGGCCAATGGCTGGCTGCTCCACTCCCGGTCCAGCCAGGCCCGGCCTGTGACAGCAATACACTGACCACCACGCTGTACGTACCCACGCACGTGGTAGAACGGCTGGCTGTAATAATACGAAGCCTGCCCCTTGCCGGACTTCTCGCTGTAGCCCTGCTCGCCGTGCAACACCAAAGGCCCGTCGCTGTGCAGTTGCAGGTCATAGCGGAAGCCTTCGGTAGCGGCCAGCATCTGCAGGTTGTCGATGCCAGCGCTGCCCTGCAGCGACCAGTCATTGATCCACGCCCGGAACGGCTGGGCCTGAACGCCGGCCTGGCCGATGCCGCCGCGCGCCAGGGTCTCAGCCGACTGGTGGCCGCCCGGGCCGGTCAACGCCGCGTGCCCCAGCCACAGGTTCGGGCTGTTCCAGCCGGCAGTTTCCGGGCCGGGGCGCAGGGCCGAGCGGAACAGTGTCCACTGCACGCCCCAGTCCCGCTGGCGGGCATCCTGCAGGTTGGCGGTGACGTACCACCATTCGATGCGAAAGCCATCATGCGCCCCATGGTCGCGTGGAAAGGCCAGGTGCTGGCCACGAGTCACCTGGCTGAACGCCGCCGCCTGCTGGCCGAGCCCGGCATAGCTCTGCTCCGTTGGCTGCTCGCAGCCACCCAGCAAGCCACTTAGCAAGCCACACAGCAGTACGCGCAGGCTACGCCTCATCGGTGAACGGCCTCAACAGTTCGCGCGGCTGGCGACGCGCCAGCTGCCACAGGGGCCAGGCGCTGGCCAGCAGGCTGGTCAGCAAGGCCAACAGGGCCAAGTGCAGCAGTTGTGCGGGGAACACGTAAAGCGGCAGGCGCCAGCCGAATGCCTGCACGTTCAGCACCGCGACCAGGCACCAGGCCAACAGGATACCCAGCGGAATCGCCAGCAGCACGGTGAGGCTGCTCAGCAGCAATGTCTGCCCAAGGCTCAACCAGGCCAGCTGCGCACGCCGCACCCCCAACGCCCACAATGGCGCCAACTGGCCCAGGCGGGTCTGGCCCAGGGTCAGCAGGTTGATGAACAGTGCCACACCGGCCACGCCAAGGGTCAGGCTGTTGAGTGCCGCAGTGGCGGCAAAGGTGCGGTTGAACACTTCGGTCGACCAGCGTTTCAGGCGAGCCTGCTCGACCACCCGGCTGTCGTCGAGGGCAAAGCGCTGCTGCAATGCGGCGATGAGCGATGGCGCCTGGTCTGCAGCTATATCGACGCTCACGCCAGTGAGGGAAGCCTGCACCCAGTGCTGGCGTAACCAGCCGGCATCGACCAGGACATGCCCCTTGGGGTTGCCGTAATCGGCATATATCCCCACGACAGTCAGCGCCGACGAGGTGTCTGCCGGCAACCTCAAGCGGTCACCCAGGTGCAGTTCCAGGCGCCTGGCCAACTGTTCACTGAGCATCACGGCCTGCCCGCGGGCCAATTGCTCCCAGGCACGTGGCTGTTGTTCCAGCAATGGCCAGCGTGCTCGATAGGCCGGATCGTCGAGGATGCCCTGAACCTGCACCGGCCAACCTTGCAACTGCGTTTCCACGCGCCAGACAGGCAGTACCGTGCTGACCCCCGGTTGCAGCCCGAGCCACTGGCTGATCTGCAGGCCCTGGACGGTATCCCGTGGGGTAATGTACAGCGCGGCCGACAGGCGCTGGTCAAGCCAGCCGACAAAGGTCTTGCGAAAACCTTCGGTCATGCTACCGACACCGACGCTGGCAGCCAGCGCCAGCAACAGGGCCATCAGCGCCAGCGCCAAGGCGGGCAGTTGCTGACGACTGTCGGCGACGAACCATTGCGCCAGCGGCCGCCGGCAGCTGCGCGCCAACCAGGCCAACGCCCTGTCGAGCAAGGCGGGCAGCCACAGCGCCGCCGCCAGCAGCAGCGCTGCCAGCATGCCGAACGCGCTGGGCAGGCTGTTACCCAGCACGCCGCAGCCCAGGGCCAGCACCAGCAGCAGGCCCGCCAGCAAAGCCTGCCGCCGCAACCACGGCCCTTGCGCCAGGCGCCAGGCCTGGGGTTGTGCCAGCGCCAGCAAGGGTAGCCGGGCGGCCCGCAGTACACTGCTCAGCCCAGCCAGCAACGCCCCCAGCACGCTCACCAGCACACCCGCCAACCACCACCACGCCGGCAGGCTCAGCGTGCCGGCCACCTGGGCGCCATACAGGCCGCGCAGGCTGGCGGCCACATCGGGCAGCAAGCATGCGGCCAAGGCATACCCACTGGCCACCCCGGCGACGCCACCCAGCACGGCGAACAGGCCCAGTTCCAGCACCAACGCCCACAACAAAGTGTTCAGCTGGAGACCACAGGCACGCAGGTTGCGTATCAGCCCGCGCCGCTGCTCCAGCGCCAGGCCGATCGCGGCATGGGCGATGAACAGGCCGACGACGAATGCCAGCAGGCCGAGGGCCGTGAGGTTCAGGTGGAAACTGTCGGTCAGCCGCTGCAGGCCAGCGTCATCCTGCCGCGCCTGCCATTCAAGATCAGCGGCGAATGCTGCCGGCAGCGGCCCTGGCGCAGTGGCCAGCAGCAGGCGCGACAACTGCCCAGGCGCGTGCAGTAATGCCTGCGCATGGCCGATATCCACCACCATCACCCCGGGGGCCAGCGCAGGTTGCAGCACCACCGGTGGCAACAGCTGCCCTTCGCTGTCGCGTGCCACCGCCCCGGGCTCCACGTTCAACTGCCGCAATGTATCTGGCCCCACCCAGGCTTGCCCAGGCGCGCCGATGAACCCCTGCAGGTCGAAGGCCGGCAGCTGCACCCCGGCAACGCTGCTGGCCGGCGGCAGGCTCAATGGCTCGATGCCGATCAGCCGCACACTGCGTGGCGGCTCGCCCGGCAAACGCAGGCGGCCTTCCAGCACCGGGGAAACCGCCCAGCCCAGCCTGCGCAGCTGCACGTACAGCGCCTGGTCGAAGCGCTCGCCATTGCGCGCCACCAATTGCGCCTGCAGCGGCGCGGTCAAAACCGCACTGGCCCGGGCATAGTCGCTGCGCGCCTGGCTGTTCAGCGCCTGCACACCGGTCCACAGGGCCGTGGCCAGCCACAGGCCGGTGAAAATACTGAAGCATTGCACCCGGTGGCGCCGCCAATGGCTGAGCAGCGCCCACAGGGCCAGTGGCAGCAGTCTCATCCGCCCTGCTCGGCCCGCACGCGGCCGGCCTGCAAGTAGCAGCGTTGCTGCAAGCGTGCCGCCAGGCGCGGGCTGTGGGTCACCATCAGCACACCACTGCCGGCCTCGGCGACCAGTTGCAACAGCAGGCTCAGCACCTCGTCGCTGCTGGCTTCATCGAGGCTGCCGGTGGGCTCGTCGGCGAGCAGCCAGGCCGGGCGCCCGGCCAGCGCGCGACCGATGGCAACCCGCTGTTGCTGGCCGCCGGAGAGCTGTTCCGGGTAGCGCTCCAGCAGGCTCGCCAGGCCCAGGCGTTGCACCAGGTAGGCGACCCATTGCGGGTCATGCCGCGCAGCCAACCGGGCCTGGAAGGCAAGGTTGGCCGCCACGTCCAGGCTGCTGATCAGGTTGTACTGCTGGAACACCAGGCCAACCGCCTGCCGCCGCCAGCGCGCCAGCGCCGCCTCGGAGCGGCCATCGAGCGGGGCGCCATCGATCAGGATACGGCCACTGTCGGCGCGGTCGAGGCCGGCCAGCAGGTGCAGCAAGGTGCTCTTGCCACTGCCCGACTCGCCCATCAGCGCCAGGCTGCTGCCACGGGCCAGGCGCAAGTCTACGCCCTGCAATACCGGCAGCAGACCTTGTGGGGTGGAGAACGATTTGTGCAATTGTTCGATGACCAGCATCGATAGGCCCTGTTGGGTTCGGGTGTCCTTTTAGGCATAGCAGGTTCAGGGCAATGCGCGTGCATCGTTGCAGGGCGAGGTTGCAGCTTGGTAGCGCCGTGATGAACAAATCTTCATGTTGCCGGCGGCCCGCGTGATTACGGGCGTGGCAGCCGCCAGAGCTTTTGCGCCGGCAGGCTTTTGCCTTGAGAGGGCCTGGTAGCTTGCGTAGCATCACCGCCCCCGCTGCCACAGAGCTCGCGCCCACAGGTCAGCTTGCACGGCGTCCGCCGTCATCCAGCCCCACCACCCGCAGACAGAACCGCCGATGCCGCAACCCATCCCCCTCAAGGACCACGAAAAGGAAAAGCACCTGGTCAACCGCCGGCTCCTGGCCTGCGCCGCCCTGGTCTTCAGCCTGTGTGCCGTGCTGGTGGGCCGGCTCTATGTGCTGCAGGTGGTGCAGCATGAACAGCAGAGCGCCGTGTCGGAAAACAACCGCGTGCACGTGCTGCCCATTGCTCCCGAGCGCGGGCTGATCTACGACCGCAACGGTGTGGTGCTGGCCGACAACAAGCCCAGCTTCGACCTGACCATGACCCGCGAACGGGCCGGCGGCGACACGGCCAAGGTGCTCGACACCCTGGCGCAGGTGCTGGGCCTGGGCGAAGACGAGCGCAAGCAGTTCGACAAGGACCTGCGTCGGGGCCGCAAGCCGTTCGAGCCAGTCACCCTGATGGTCGGCCTGAGCGAAGAGCAGATCGCCCTGGTGGCGGTGAACCAGTTCCGCCTGCCGGGCCTGGAAGTGGAGCCGCAGTTCATCCGCGAGTACCCGCTGGCCGAGCATTTCGCCCATTCGGTGGGCTACGTGGGGCGGATCAACGAAAAAGAGGCCAAGGCCCTCGACAACACCGAGTACCGCGGCACCCAGTCGATCGGCAAGACCGGTATCGAACACTTCTACGAAAGCCAGCTGCACGGCCACGTGGGTTATGAAGAAGTCGAGACCAACGCCCAAGGCCGTGTGATGCGGGTGCTCAACCACAAGGACCCGACCCCCGGCCAGGACATTGTCCTGACCCTGGACGCGCACCTGCAACTGGCGGCGGAAAAAGCCCTGGGCGACCGCCGTGGCTCGGTGGTGGTACTCGACCCGGCCAACGGCGATGTGCTGGCCATGGTCAGCAACCCCAGCTTCGACCCCAACCTGTTCGTCAAAGGCATCAGCTTCAAGCAGTACGCCGCGCTGCGCGACTCGATCGACCGGCCGCTGTTCAACCGCGTGCTGCGCGGCCTGTATGCACCGGGCTCGACGGTCAAGCCGGAGGTGGCCATTGCCGGCCTGGACAGCGGCGTGATCACCCCGGGCAGCCGGGTCTTCGACCCGGGCTACTACGAACTGCCCAACTATGACCACAAGTATCGCAACTGGAACCGCAGCGGCGATGGCTGGGTAGACATGTACACCGCGATCATGCGCTCCAACGACACCTACTTCTACGACCTGGCACACAAGCTGGGCATCGACCGCCTGCACGACTACCTGGCCGAGTTCGGCCTGGGCCAGAAGGTATCGCTGGACATGTTCGAGGAAGCCGCCGGGCTGATGCCGTCGCCCGAATGGAAGCGGGCCACGCGGCGCCAGGCCTGGTTCCCCGGCGAGACGCTGATCCTCGGCATCGGCCAGGGCTACATGCAGGTCACCCCGCTGCAGCTGGCCCAGGCCACCAGCCTGCTGGCGAGCAAGGGCGTGTGGCACCGCCCGCACCTGGCGATGACCGTGGGCGGCGCTGCACCGCTCGACCCGCACCCGATGCCCGACATCGTGCTGCATGACAGGCATGCCTGGGACCAGGTCAGCCAGGGCATGCAGATGGTCATGCACGACCCGCGCGGGATCGCCCGTGCCGCAGCGGCTGGCGCGCAGTACCGGATTGCCGGCAAGAGCGGCACCGCGCAGGTGGTGGCGATCAGGCAGGGCGAGCGCTACAACCGCGACAAGACCCAGGAACGGCACCGCGACAACGCCCTGTTCGTCGGTTTTGCGCCTGCTGACCACCCAAGCGTGGTGGTGGCGGTGATGATCGAGAACGGGGAAGCCGGCGGACGGGTAGCGGGCCCGGTGGTGCGGGAGGTAATGGATGCCTATCTGCTGGACGAACAGGGCCATCTGAAGCCTGAATATGCCGGTGGCGCAGGCGCGCATACTGCGCCACACAGCTAGGCGTGAAAACGGCGTGTCACCTTGGCAGCGGTACGCCTCAGGCGGCTTCGCGCGGCATCAGCTCGTACGGGTGTTTCCACCGCGGTAATGCCTGGATCCGAGCCTTCCAGGCCTCGATATGGGTGAAATCCGCCAACCGGATGCCGGTGTCCTCCGGCATGTACACATACCCCGCCAGCGACAGGTCGGCGATGGTCAGGCGCCCACCTACCATGAAAGGGGTCTTGGCCAGGTGTGCGTCGACGATGCGATAGGCCGCCAGGGCACGCTCACGGAGGAACCGGGTCACCTCGGTTTCGCCGGTGTTCTTCAGGCAAAACAGGAAGCGCAGCGCCGCGTAGTAGCTGGTGAACTTGTGGTTGTCGAACAGCATCCAGCGCCAGATTTCGCGTTTTTCGTCTTCGTCGCGCGGGCCGAACTGTCCGGTCTGCGCAGCGAGATACTCGAGGATCAGCGCAGACTGGGTGAGGGTCTTGCCGGCGTGTTCCAGGACCGGCACCTCGCCCTGTTCGTTCACTTCCTCGCGCCAGGCCTGCTCGCGGGTCTGGCCATGAAAGAAGTCGACGAACACCGGTTGCCAGGCCTGGCCGGTGAGTTCGAGCATCAGGGCAGCCTTGTAGGCGTTACCGGATTCGGCGAAGCAATGCAGTTTGTAGTCGGGCATGAGAGGACCTTCAGATTCCGTTGAATGATCGCGCAGGCCCGTGGTGGGCAAGCCCGAGCAAATCACGCCGGGCGCGCCACAGTCAATGCACGCGTGCAGCCGCTGAACGCCCCTGCCGTGGAACACCCATGGAACTCCGGCCATGTTCACGCGCTCTTAAACACTGAGTGGTTTATTTCCCTGTGCTGCACGTTACTGGAGAACATGCCATGCGCCACCTACTCCTCGCCCCTGCCTTGCTGCTCCTGCTGCCTGCCGGCGCTGCCCTGGCTGACGTCGATGCGGGCGACGTCGCCACCTCGGCCGGTGTTTCCGCTTCGCTCTATTCGACCTTCAAGGACGACAAACGGATCATCCCGGCGCGTGACGAGCTTTCCGCTTATGTCGCCAGCGGCGGTGCAATCCGTGGCGCCTATGTGGAGGCGGCGCTGGAACAGGCGCGCAAGGACCACCCTGGCCTGCAGGCCAGTGACGAAGAACTGGCCCGGGCCATCCTGTCGCAGGACGATAGCGTAGCCAATCATTGACCAGGCCAGCCTGCAGCTGACCCGCTCCCACAAGGCCGCTGCGGCCCCTGTGGGAGCGGGTGCCCCCTCGAAAGGGCCGGCGCAGGCAAACTTTACCCCCAGCCATCCATGCGCATGGTCGCCCGCACCAGGCGCTGCTCCTCCTGCTCGATTTCGCGCAAGCTGTCGCGTATCCCGTTGATGTGTTCGCGCGCCGCGCGCTGCGCCTGCTCGGGCAATTGCTCCATCACGGCGTGGTACAACCGTGCATGCTGGCGATCGATCTGGCGCTTTTGCGCGGGGCGGCAATACAGGTTGTTGACCGACGCGAAGACGGTGCTCAAGGTCAGGTCACTGAGCGATTGCAAGGTGTGCACCAGCACCGGGTTGTGCGAGGCCTCGCTGATCGCACGGTGGAAGGCATGGTCGCGGCGGGCATGTTCACGGGCATCGAGTGGCTCCTGGGCGGCATGGGCGGCCAACATCTCTTCATAGCGCCGGCGGATCAGCAAACGGTCGATATCGGTGGCACGCAAGGCAGCCAGGCGCGCCGATTCAGCCTCCAGCAGTGCGCGCACCTCCAGCAGGTCGAACAGCGTGCGCGGCTGCGAGCTGAACAGGTGCATCAACGGCGTGCCGCCTGCCTGGCCGGTCAGGTCGGCGACGAACGAACCGCGGCCCTGCTCGGTGTCGATGATGCCGCGCCCGCGCAGGATGCGCAGGCCCTCCCGCAGCGCCGAGCGCGAGCAGCCCAGTTTTTCCACCAGGCGCCGCTCCGACGGCAGCGCCTGGCCGACCTTGAGCACGCCCTCGACGATCAATCGTTCGACCCGTTCGGCCACCTGGTCGGCGACCTTGGCCTTGCCTTCAGTACCCACTGTGCACCCTCCTGCTGGTAGGACCACTTCGCCTAACCGGCTCAATCTAGCCGAGCAAACCCGTCAATAGCCAGCACCGGCTACATAAACTGGTAGGACCAGTTCGCCAGCCACTCGACCGCGGCCGCCATGACGCGCAGGCTGGACAGGGTGAGCGATGTGCCAATAACGACAAAAACCGTTGCCGAGTGAACCCATGAACATCCTGTACGACGAACGCGTCGATGGCGTACTGCCCGTCGTGGACCAGGCCGCCCTGCTGCAGGCGCTGCGTGAAGCCCTGCCGGACCTCGAAGTGCTGCACCGCGAGGAAGACCTCAAACCCTACGAATGCGATGGCCTTTCGGCCTACCGCACGGTGCCGCTGCTGGTGGTGCTGCCCGAGCGCCTGGAGCAGGTGCAGACATTGCTCAGGCTCTGCCACCAGCGCGGCGTGCCGGTGGTTGCGCGCGGCGCCGGTACCGGCCTGTCGGGCGGCGCCTTGCCGCTGGCCAAGGGCATCCTGCTGGTGATGGCGCGCTTCAATCGCATCCTCGAAGTCAACCCGCAGGGCCGCTTCGCCCGGGTGCAGCCCGGCGTGCGCAACCTGGCCATCTCCCAGGCTGCCGCCCCGCACGGCCTGTACTATGCGCCAGACCCGTCCTCGCAAATCGCCTGTTCCATCGGTGGCAACGTGGCCGAAAACGCCGGTGGCGTGCACTGCCTGAAATACGGCCTGACCGTGCACAACCTGCTCAAGGTCGAAATCCTGACCGTCGAAGGTGAGCGCCTGACCCTGGGCAGCGATGCCCTGGACAGCCCCGGCTTCGACCTGCTGGCGCTGTTCACCGGTTCCGAAGGCATGCTCGGCATCGTCACCGAAGTCACCGTCAAGCTGTTGCCAAAGCCCCAGGTGGCACGGGTGCTGCTGGCCAGTTTCGACAGTGTCGAGGCCGCTGGCCGGGCGGTAGCCGAGATCATCGCCGCCGGGATCATCCCCGGCGGCCTGGAAATGATGGACAACCTGGCGATCCGTGCCGCCGAGGACTTCATCCACGCCGGCTACCCGGTGGACGCGGCGGCCATTCTGCTGTGCGAGCTGGATGGCGTCGAAGCCGACGTGCACGACGACTGCGAAAGGGTCGCCGGCGTACTGGCCGAGGCCGGGGCGCGCGAGGTGCGGCTGGCCAGCGACGAGGCCGAACGCGTGCGCTTCTGGGCCGGGCGCAAGAACGCCTTCCCGGCAGTGGGGCGCATCTCCCCGGACTATTACTGCATGGACGGCACCATCCCACGCCGCGAGCTGCCACGGGTGCTCAAGGGCATCAGTGACCTGTCCCACGAGTATGGCCTGCGCGTAGCCAATGTCTTTCATGCCGGCGACGGCAACATGCATCCGCTGATCCTGTTCGATGCCAACCTGCCCGGCGAACTGGAGCGCGCCGAGGCCATCGGCGGCAAGATCCTCGAGCTGTGCGTGGCCGTCGGCGGCAGCATCACCGGCGAGCATGGTGTCGGGCGCGAGAAGATCAACCAGATGTGCGCACAGTTCAACGCTGAGGAAATCACCCTGTTCCATGCGGTCAAGGCCGCCTTCGACCCACAGGGCCTGCTCAACCCGGGCAAGAACATCCCCACCCTGCACCGCTGCGCCGAGTTCGGCGCGATGCATGTGCACCACGGGCAGCTGCCCTTCCCCGAGCTGGAGCGCTTCTGATGAGCATCGACCGTGATATGAGCCAGGCCCTGCTGGAGCAGGTCAGCCAGGCATTGAACCAGGCCACGGCGCTGCGTATCCAGGGCGGCAACAGCAAGGCCATGCTCGGCAACCCGGTTGCCGGCGAGGTGCTGGACACCCGCAGCCACCGCGGCATCGTCAGCTACGACCCGACCGAGCTGGTGCTCACCGCCCGGGCCGGTACGCCGCTGCGGGAAATCGAGGCGGTGCTGCACGAAGCCGGCCAGATGCTGCCCTGCGAACCGCCGCACCTGGGCGCCGAGGCCACCCTTGGTGGCATGGTCGCGGCCGGGCTGTCGGGGCCACGGCGGCCGTGGGCCGGGTCGGTGCGCGATTACCTGCTGGGAACACGGGTAATCACCGGCCACGGCAAGTTGCTGCGCTTTGGCGGCGAAGTGATGAAGAACGTCGCCGGTTACGACGTATCACGGCTGATGGCGGGCAGCTTCGGTTGCCTGGGGCTGCTGACCGAGGTATCGCTGAAAGTGCTGCCGCGTCCGCGCCAGTGCCTGAGCCTGCGCCTGCCAATGAGCCGCCACGAGGCCCTGCCGGAGCTTGCCGAGTGGGGCCAGCAGCCGCTGCCGATCAGCGCTGCCTGCCATGACGGCGATGCGCTGTACCTGCGCCTGGAAGGCGGTGAAGGCTCGGTGCAGTCAGCCCGCCAGCGCCTGGGCGGCGAACCGCTCGACAGCCGCTTCTGGAGCAACCTGCGCGAACAGCGCCTGGCGTTCTTTGCCGACCCTGCACCGCTATGGCGCCTGTCCGTGCCGCTGGCCACCGGTGAGCTGGAGCTGCCCGGCCGACAACTGCTTGATTGGGGGGGTGCCCAGCGCTGGCTGAAATCCACCGCAGCAGCAGAGGACATCCGCGAGCAGGTTGCCAAGGTGGGTGGCCATGCCACCTGTTACGCCCCCGGCACGGCCAGCAGCCCACCGCTAACCCCTGCGCTGATGCGCTACCACCGCGCCCTCAAGCAGCAACTCGACCCCCAGGGCATATTCAACCCTGGCCGCCTGTACCCGGACCTGTGAGCCCAGACCATGCAAACCAACCTCAGCGAAAGCGCCCGGCGCCTGGCCCGCGCCGACGAAGCCGAAAGCATCCTGCGCTCCTGCGTGCATTGTGGTTTCTGCACCGCCACCTGCCCCACCTACCAGTTGCTGGGTGATGAACTGGACGGCCCACGCGGGCGCATCTACCTGATCAAGCAAGTGCTCGAAGGCGAACCGGTGAGCGCCAGTACCCAGACACACCTGGACCGCTGCCTGAGCTGCCGCAACTGCGAAACCACCTGCCCGTCCGGGGTGAAGTACCACGACTTGCTGGACATCGGCCGCGCCGTGGTCGAACAGCAGGTACCGCGCCCCCTCGGCCAACGCCTGCTGCGCCAGGGCCTGCGCGCGGTGCTACCGCACCCGGCGCTGTTCAAGGCCCTGACCCGCAGCGGCCAGGCGCTGCGCCCGCTGCTGCCGGCCACGCTCAGGCACAAGCTGCCGGCACGGGTCGCCGCCCCCGGCGTGCGTCCGCCAGCCCGCCATGCGCGCCGGGTGCTGCTGCTGGAAGGCTGCGTGCAACCGGCCCTGTCGCCTAACACCAATGCCGCCGCCGCACGCCTGCTGGACCGCCTGGGGATCAGCGTGGAGCCGATCCGCCAAGCCGGTTGCTGTGGCGCGGTGGACTACCACCTCAATGCCCAGGAACAAGGCCTGCAGCGGGCGCGGCGCAATATCGACGCCTGGTGGCCAGCCATCGAGGCCGGTGCCGAGGCCATCGTGCAGACCGCCAGCGGCTGTGGCGCGTTCGTGCGTGATTACGGCCACCTGCTGGAGAAGGACCCGCGTTACGCCGCCAAGGCCGCACGCGTCAGCGCGCTGTCGCGTGACCTGGTGGAGGTGCTGCGCGACGAGCCGGTCGAGCAGTTGGGCCTGTGCGCCGAGCAGCGCCTGGCCTTCCATTGCCCGTGCACCCTGCAACACGCACTGAAGCTGGGCGGCGCTGTGGAAGCCTTGCTCACACGCCTGGGCTTCACCCTGACCGCGGTCGCCGACAGCCACTTGTGCTGCGGCTCGGCCGGCACCTACTCGCTGACCCAGCCTGAGCTGTCGCGGCAATTGCGCGACAACCGCCTCAACGCCCTGGAAAGCGGCAAACCGCAAGTCATTGCCACCGCCAACATCGGCTGCCAGGCCCACCTCGACGGGGCCGGGCGCACGCCGGTGCGGCACTGGATCGAAATTGTCGAAGCAGCCTTGAACCCGGAGAACCACCATGCATAGCAAGTCTGTAATCGGCCAGGCCGAAGTCGCCCGTGTACTCAGCGCCGCCCGCCAGCAAGCCCTGGCGCAACAGTGGAGCGTGACCATTGCCGTGGTCGATGACGGCGGCCACCCGCTGGCCCTGGAACGCCTGGACGGCTGCGCCCCGGCCAGCGCCTACATCGCCACGGAAAAAGCGCGCAGCGCTGCGCTTGGGCGCAGAGAGACACGCGATTACGAGGAAATGGTCAATGCAGGCCGTACGGCATTCGTCACCGCGCCGCTGCTGACCAGCCTCGAAGGGGGCGTGCCGCTGCAGGTGGATGGCCAGGTGGTGGGCGCCATTGGCGTATCCGGGGTCAAGCCCGGGCAGGATGCCCAGGTGGCCATGGCCGGGGCCGCCGCCCTCTGAATCCTCTGCAGCCACTTTCCCAAGACAGACTATCGAGCGAACAGACCATGCCAAACCCTCCACTGCACATCGCCCCCACCCTGCAGCGTTTCATCGAAGACGAAGTACTGCCTGGCACCGGCATCGAGGCCCGCGCCTTCTGGCAAGGCTTCAGCACCCTGGTTCACGACCTCGCCCCGCAAAACCGCGCCCTGCTCGCCGAACGCGAACGCCTGCAGGCCGAACTGGACAACTGGCACCGCCAGCACCCCGGCCCGATCAGTGACATGGCCGCCTACCAGCAGTTCCTGCAAGGCATCGGCTACCTGGTGGACGCGCCTGCCAACGTGCGCGTCAGTACCCGCAACGTCGACCGCGAGATTGCCGTGCAGGCCGGCCCGCAGCTGGTGGTACCGCTGAGCAACGCCCGCTATGCGCTGAACGCCGCCAACGCCCGCTGGGGCTCGCTGTACGATGCGCTGTATGGCACCGATGCCATCGCCGCAACCGAGGGTGCCGAAGGTGGCCACGGCTACAACCCGGTGCGCGGCGCCAAGGTGATTGCCTTTGGCCGGCAGTTCCTCGACGCCAGCGCGCCGCTGCAAGGTGCATCACATGACGATGCCAGGGCCTACACGGTCGACCATGGCCGGCTGCAGGTGACCCTGGCCGATGGCCGTCAGGTCGGCCTTGAGCATCCTGGGCAACTGCGCGGCTACCAAGGCGAGCCGCATACGCCGACAGCGATCCTGTTGCAGCACCACCAACTGCACTTCGAAATCCAGATCGACCCCAACCACGCGATCGGCCAGCAGGACCTGGCCGGGGTCAAGGACATTCTCCTGGAGGCGGCGCTCACCACCATCATCGATTGCGAAGACTCGGTAGCCGCAGTGGATGCCGACGACAAGGTCAACGTCTACCGCAACTGGCTCGGCCTGATGAAGGGCGACCTCAGCGAGCAGGTCAGCAAAGGCGGCAAGACCTTTGTCCGCAGCCTGGCGGCAGACCGCAACTACCAAGGCGCGGACGGCCAGCCCTTGACCCTGCCGGGCCGCTCGCTGCTGTTCATCCGCAACGTGGGCCACCTGATGACCAACCCGGCCATTCTCGACCGTGACGGCCAGGAGATTCCGGAGGGCATCCTCGATGCCGTGGTCACCAGCCTGATCGGCCTGCACGACCTCAAGCGCCGTGGCAACTCCCGCGAGGGCAGCCTGTACATCGTCAAGCCGAAGATGCACGGGCCGGCCGAAGTGGCTTTTGCCGACCAACTGTTCAGCCGCGTCGAAGCGCTGCTGGGTTTGCCTGCGCACACGTTGAAGATGGGCATCATGGACGAGGAGCGGCGTACCAGCGTCAACCTCAAGGCCTGCATCGCCAACGCCGCGTCACGGGTGGTGTTCATCAACACCGGCTTCCTCGACCGCACCGGCGACGAGATGCACACGGCCATGGAAGCCGGGCCCATGCTGCGCAAGGGCGACATGAAGGGCAGCGCCTGGATCCAGGCCTACGAGCGCAGCAACGTGCTGGTCGGGCTGGCCTGCGGCCTGCGTGGCAAGGCGCAGATCGGCAAGGGCATGTGGGCCATGCCCGACCTGATGGCGGCCATGCTCGAACAGAAAGTCGCCCAGCCCAGGGCTGGCGCCAACACCGCCTGGGTGCCCTCGCCCACTGCCGCGACGCTGCATGCGCTGCATTATCACCAGGTGGACGTGGCAGCGGTGCAGCAGGCGCTGGAACAGGTTGACCTGGATAGCCAGCGCGCGGCGTTGCTGCATGACCTGCTCAGTGTTCCGGTCAGCCCCGACCGCCCCTGGAGCGCAGCCGAGATCCAGGCCGAACTCGACAACAACTGCCAGGGCATCCTCGGCTACGTGGTGCGCTGGGTCGAGCAAGGGGTTGGCTGTTCCAAGGTGCCGGATATCCACGACGTGGGCCTGATGGAAGACCGTGCCACCCTGCGGATTTCGGCGCAGCACATTGCCAACTGGCTGCACCATGGGGTGGTCGATGCCGAGCAGGTCGAGGCGACCCTGCAGCGCATGGCCGCGGTGGTCGACCAGCAGAATGCCGCGGACCCGGCGTACCGCCCGATGGCGGCCGATTTCGCCGCTTCACACGCTTTCCGCGCGGCACGGGCGCTGGTGTTCGAAGGCCGGCAGCAGCCCAGCGGCTACACCGAACCCTTGTTGCACGGCTGGCGGTTGCGCTTCAAACAGGAGGTCCAGCGCTAGCGGTGCCAGGCATCCAGAGGGAATCGGCCTGGGGTTGCCCCAGGCTGCTTCCCTACTGCTCCTGGCCAGCCAGGGTGGCGTCTGTCACGCGCAGTAATTTCCTACGCGGCGCTCGGAAGCGTCTTACTTGTTGCCCCTGGCCGAGGAAAACATGATCGGCACTGGATGACGCAAGGTCGCGATCCAGAGGAGGCTCCGCATGCACCTGTACGCCCGCTCCACCGCCGAATTGCGCAGCACCCTGCGCGAACTGCTGGCCCACGACATCAACAACCCGGATGACGACCCGCACCTGTCGGGGGTGATGTTCTTCTGCGCCACGGATGAACGCTCCCGGCAACTGATCGAACGAATCGAGTTGCTGGCCAGCGAAGTGTTCTTCGACGCGCACGGGCGAGCCATTGCCCAGCACATGAAGGCGGCGGCAGTGGACGGTGTATGCATCAAGCGCAACCGCAAGGCGCCGGCCGACGAAACGGTGATACGCATAGGGTTGGCGGACAAAGGCTACATCACGGTGAGCACCGCCCGCTTCTGACCACACGTCTATCTCTTGCCCTTGCAGGAGCAGCCTTTCGCGACACAAGGCCGCTCCTGCAGCTCGCCTTCCGCTATCCTGAGCGCTTCCCCCGCTCCGGACCCGCCCATGGAACTGCACATTCGCCTGCAAGGCCGCAAAGGCCTGGCCGACCAGCTCTACCAGCAATTGCGTGCCGGCATCGACAGCGGCCACCTGGCTGCCGGCACCCAACTGCCGCCAAGCCGCCTGCTGGCCGAGCAACTCGGCGTGTCACGCAAGACCGTGGCCGAAGCCTACTCGCGCCTGACCTATGACAATCTGTTGAGCGGCGTGGTTGGCCGTGGCACCTTCATCAGCCCACGTCAGCCGCTGCGCAGCAGTGAATCATCCGCCATCCCTCTCGCCGGTGCCGCCTCGCTCGAACGCTGGCAGCAGCGCGCCACCGTGCTTGGCCGACGTCAGCTGCAATCACCCTCACGCTATGACTTCATCGGCGGGGCTTCGACCAAGGCGCAATTCCCCTTCGACCAATGGCGCAGTTGCCTCAACTACGCCCTGCGCCGCAGCCAGCGCCATCCCGAGCGGCACTTCCCGGCCCAGGGCCTGCCCGAGCTGCGCGAGGCCATCGCCCACCACATCGCCTACGCCCGAGGCGTGCACTGCAGCGCCGCCGACCTGCTGGTATGCAACGGTGCCCAGCAGGCGCTCGACCTGATCACCCGGGTGCTGGTCGAGCCAGGTTGCCAGGTGGCCATGGAGGACCCTGGCTACCCACCCGCACGGCAACTGTTCATGGCCTTGGGCGCGCGCCTGCAGTCAGTACCGGTGGATGACCAAGGCCTGTGCGTGGAACAGATCGCCGACGGCACCCGGCTGATCTATGTAACGCCTTCGCACCAGTTCCCACTGGGCATGCCGATGAGCGAGCCACGTCGGCACGCCCTGCTGGCGCGGGCCGCCGAGCTGGGCGCGTTGATCATCGAAGACGATTACGACTGCGAGTTCCGCTACCACGGGCCGGCGGCAGATGCACTGCAGCGCCTCGACCGCCATGGCCTGGTGGCCTATGTGGGGACGTTTTCCAAGACCCTGCTGCCGGAACTGCGGCTGGGTTATGCGGTGCTTCCGCCGGCGGTGCTGCAAGCCGCCTGCGTGGCCAAGCACCTCAGTGACTGGCACAGCCCGACCCTGCTGCAATGGGCGCTGGCGCGGTTCTTGGCCGAAGGCCACCTGAACAAGCACATCCGCCGCTGCCACGATATCTACAGCGCCCGTCGCGAACGCATCCTGGCGCGCCTGGGCGGCGACCTGGCCCCCTGGTTCAGCGCCATCCCCGCCAGCGCCGGCTTCCACCTCAGCGCCCTGGCCCGGCCTGGGGTGGATGTCGAGTTGCTGACCAACCTGGCACGCAAGGTGGAGGTCGGCCTGTACTCGCTGGCGCCGTTCTTCAGCGAGACAACGGTGCGTCCCGGGCTGCTGCTGGGCTTCGGCGCCATCGAACTGCTGGATATCGACCCGGCGCTGGACCGGGTGCGCGACACCCTGCAGCGCCTCAGTTGACCGGCGCGGCCTTGCCGGCAGCCAGCGGGCGGGCGATGGCCGCGGCATAGCCGCGCGGGTTGAAGCAGGCGGTCACCAGCAGCATCGCCAGCACGGTCACGCTCAGCAGCGTCCACGACGCCTGGAAGCCACCGCTCACATCCCGCAACCAACCGGTGATGTACGGCACGATAGCGGTGATGATGAAACCGATTCCCTGCACGAAGGCCGCCAGGCTGCCCGCCTCGGCCGGGGTCTGCAGATGTTCGAGGGTCAAGGTCAGGCTCTGGCTGAAACAGGCGCCCAGGCCAAAGCCGATCAAGGCCACCCACAGCCCCGCAGCCAGCGTCGGCACCAGCAGCAGGCCGAGGAAACCCACCAGCTGGATCGCCAGCGCCAGCCACAGGCCGGGGCGGCGATCTGCCCAGCGCCGCAACAGCAGCGGCAGGCCCAGTGCCCCAGCCACCTGGAACAGGGTCATCAGGCCCACCAGGTCTGCACCGCCCTGGGCGCTGCCGCCGTGCTCGATGTGATAGGCCGGCAACCAGGCGACCATGCTGGTATAGCCGCCGTTGATCAGGCCGAAGTACAGCGCCAGCAACCAGGCCCGGCGCGTACCGAACCAGTGCCCGCCCGCAGTACCGGCCTGCGTCGGGAGGGGCTGGCGCGGCCGCAGCATGGCCCAGGCCAGCAACGCCAGCAGCGCCGGCGCTGCCCACAGGCCCAGGCCGACCTGCCAGCGGCCGAAGTAGCCACTGACATGCGGCCCGAGCACGGCGGCCAGGCCGCCACCGCTCATCAGCGCCGCCGAATACAGGCCCATCGCCGCTGCCAGGCGGCCGGGGAACCAGCGGTTGACCAACCCTGGCATCATGCCCTGCACCAGCGCTACCCCCAGGCCGGCCAGCAGTGCACTGGCGATCAGCGCCCAGGCACTGTGCAGTTGCAGGCGCCACAGGCAGGCCAGGGCGATCGCCGCCAGCCCGGCGAGCATGCCGCCATGCTCGCTGACCCCGCGCCGCAACCATGGTTGCAGCAGCGGCACCAGGCCCATGCACAGCACCGGCACTGCCGTCAGCAAGGCGGCCTGCTGATAGCCCAGGCCGATGCTGGCGCGCATGGCTTCGAGCAACGGGCCGATACTGGTCAGGATCGGCCTCAGGTTGACTGCCAGCAAGATCACCAGCAACAGGTTCAACGCCGTCCTCATTGCGCGTTGGCCTGCTGCCATTCCAGGTACAGGCCGGCTTCGCCGCTGGGCTTCAGCGCACGCAGCGGCAGGCTCTGCTGTTGCGGCGGGCGGGCCATCTGCGCGTAGACCGCCGCGGTGGACAAGCCGAAGGGTTCGCCCTCGGTGTTGTCGTAGGCAAACCAGGCGCGCTCGATGCCACACAGGTGCATGGCCGCCAGGCACATCGGGCACGGATGGCCGCTGGCGTAGATTTCGGCACCCGCCAGGCGCGCCTGGCCCAACGCATGGCTGGCTTTGCGGATGGCCTGGATCTCGGCGTGGGCGGTAGGGTCCTGGGTGCTGTGGATCTCGTTGACCGCGCGCGCCAGCACCTGGCCCTGGTACACCAGCACGGCGCCGAAGGGCCGGCCACCGGCGCGGATGTTGGCCCGGGCCAGGTCGAGGGCTTCACGCATGAATTGTTCTGCGGACATGAATAATTTCTCCTGTAACGACACCCGGTCATTATCCCGGCCCGCACGCTGGGGCAGAAATGAAGAGATTGGATGCCTGTCAGTGGCCAGCCGAATGGCCGATTGGCCTCCCGCTTATGTGCGTGATTGGCTATCGGGGCGGCGCAGGGCCGACGCTACAGTAGCGCCATCCCCCACACACCCTTGGAGATAGCCATGCACAACCGTATCGAATGGGCCAAGCACGCCCCTGAGGCCTACCAGGCGATGGTCGGCCTGGAACAGGCCCTGGCCAGGAGTGGCCTGGAGAATTCGCTGCTGGAACTGGTGCGCCTGCGGGCTTCGCAAATCAACGGCTGCGCCTACTGCGTCAACCTGCACGCCAACGATGCGCGCAAGGCCGGTGAGACCGAAGCCCGCCTGCAGACCTTGTGCGTCTGGCAGGAAACCGCCTACTTCACCCCACGCGAACGCGCTGCGCTGGCCTGGGTCGAAAGCCTGACCCGGCTGCCCGAGCACGGTGCGCCGCAGGCACATTATGAAGCCTTGCAGGAGCACTTCGAGCCGGCCGAGGTGGCCAACCTGACCTTGGCGATTGCCACCATCAATGCCTGGAACCGCTTTGGCGTCGGCTTTGCCATGGTGCCGGCCTGATCATTCGAGCCGCTGCCAGTGCCGGCCTCGTCGCGGGTGAAGCCGCTCCCACAGGGAGTTCATGGCATTCGAAAGTTGCGCCGTACCTGTGGGAGCCAGCTTGCCGGCGATTGGCCGGTGCAGGTAAATGCTATCGCCCGGCCAACCGCGCCCGGTAGCTGCCAGGGCTCTGCCCGGTCCACTTCTTGAACGCCCGGTGAAACGCACTGGGTTCCTGGAAGCCCGCCTGCTCGGCGATCTCGGCAATGCTCAACACCCCTTCGCGCAAGCGCTCGAAGGCCATTGCCCGGCGCACTTCGTCCTTGATCTGCTGGTAGGAGCGGCCTTCCCGCTCCAGCTGGCGGCGAAACGTGCTGGCACTGACCCCCTGCTGCTGCGCCAGTGCCGCCAGCGTCGGCCATTGCCCATAGCGCCGCGCCCGCAGGTGCCGGTACACCTCGGCCACCAGCCCGTTCTGGTTGCGGAAGCGAATCACCAGCCCCTGTGGCGCGCTGCGCAGGAAGGTTTTCAGGGCGGCCAGGTCCTGCACCACCGGCAGGCGCAGGTAGCCGCTGTCGAACTCCACTTCGGTACGCCCGCTACCCAGGCGCAGGTCCGGCCCCCACAACAACAGGTCGTCCTCTTGCGCCGGGCGCGACACCGCCAGCTCGGTGCGGTCGATGGCGATCCGCCGCCCGGCCAGCCAGCACAGCATGCCGATCATCAGTACCAGGTAGGTTTCCTCGGCATACACCCGGGTCAGCGGGTCGGCAATGGTCGAGTGCACGCTGATCACGGCCCGCCCGCCACGCACCGTCAGGCTGCCGCGCAAGTCACGCAGGAACAGGCCGAAACCGGCCATGCACTGGCGCAAGGCTTTTTCCAGGTTGGGCTCGAGGATCAGGCCCCGGCAGATCAGCGCGAAGCTACCCTGCGGCATGCCATGGCTGTCGAGGCGGAAGAACTCGTCATCCAGGCGTTGGATCAGCGCCAGCCACAGCTGGGCGAAGGCCTTGGCCGGCACGCGGGCCTGGGGCTGCGCGAGCAGTTGCGGGTCGATGCCCACCGCGCGCAGTTGCGCATCGCGTTCTTCGGGGCAGTCGCGCAGGGCGTGGAGCATGGCATTGAGGAAGTACACGGCGACCGAATCGCTATCGCGCATGGCGGTTTTCGCTGTCTATGCTGAGTGGCAAAAAGTGCCAGGTTGTTTGAACAGTTCCGGCATAGGCTGCAACAGAGCCTTTGCCTAGACTCGGTCCTACTCCGGGATCGCCGGCCATTCTCGCAGAGCCTGGCCCGGTCCCGCCATGCCTTCGCAATCGGAGCCCCTATGAGCAGCGCAGAAATCTACGTCGTCAGTGCCGTCCGTTCAGCCATCGGTGGCTTTGGCGGTTCCCTCAAGGACCTGCCGCTGGCTGATCTGGCCAGCGCCATCACCCGTGCCGCCATCGAGCGCTCGGGGCTTGCCGCCGAGCAGGTCGGCCACCTGGTGATGGGCACGGTGATCCCCACCGAGCCACGCGATGCCTACCTGGCCCGGGTCGCGGCGATGAACGCCGGCATCCCCAAGGAAACCCCCGCCTTCAACGTCAACCGCCTGTGCGGCTCCGGCTTGCAGGCGATCGTCTCGGCGGCCCAGTGCCTGCTGCTCGGCGACACCGAGGTGGCCGTGGCGGCCGGCGCCGAATCCATGAGCCGTGGCCCGTACCTGCTGCCACAGGCACGCTGGGGTGCGCGCATGGGTGACCTGCAAGGTATCGACTACACCGTCGGCGTGCTGCAGGACCCGTTCGAGCACTTCCACATGGGGATCACTGCCGAGAACGTCTCGGCCAAACACGGCATTACCCGCGAGATGCAGGACGAACTGGCCCTGACCAGCCAGCGCCGCGCCGCCCGCGCCATCGCCGAAGGCCGTTTCGCCAGCCAGATCGTTCCGCTGGAGCTGAAAACCCGCAAGGGCAGCGTGCAGTTCAGTGTCGATGAACATGTGCGTGGCGAAGTGACCGCCGAGCAGCTGGCCGGGATGAAGCCGGTCTTCAAGAAAGACGGTACCGTCACCGCCGGCAACGCCAGCGGCATCAACGATGGCGCTGGCGGCCTGGTGCTGGCCACGGGTGACGCGGTGCGCCGCCTGGGCCTGAAGCCGCTGGCACGCCTGGTCGGCTACGCCCATGCCGGCGTCGAGCCGGAGCTGATGGGCCTGGGCCCGATCCCGGCCACCCGCAAGGTACTGGAAAAGACCGGCCTGAAGGTGCAGGACCTGGACGTGATCGAGTCCAACGAAGCGTTTGCCGCCCAGGCCTGCGCCGTGGCCCGCGAACTGGGCTTCGACCCGGAAAAGGTCAACCCCAACGGCTCGGGCATCTCGCTTGGCCACCCGGTGGGCGCCACCGGCGCGATCATTGCCACCAAGGCCATCCATGAACTGCAGCGCATCCAGGGCCGCTACGCCCTGGCCACCATGTGCATCGGCGGTGGCCAAGGCATCGCTGTGGTCTTCGAGCGCGTCTGAGGGAGGCTGACCGATGAACATTGAACAAATCGCCGTGATTGGCGCCGGCACCATGGGCAACGGCATTGCCCAGGTGTGTGCAGTCGCCGGCTACCAGGTGTTGCTGGTGGATGTTTCCGACGCGGCGCTGGAGCGCGGCGTGGCCACCTTGAGCAAGAACCTCGAGCGCCAGGTCAGCAAGGGCAGCCTCGATGCGGACAAGGCTGCGGCGGCGAAAACGCGGATCCGCACCAGCACCGACTACAGCCAGCTCAACGGTGCGCAACTGGTGATCGAGGCGGCCAGCGAAAACCTGCAACTCAAGCAGCGTATCCTGCAGCAGGTTGCGGCCAACGTCGCCGCCGAGTGCATCATCGCCACCAACACCTCATCGCTGTCGGTCACCCAGCTGGCTGCCAGCATCGAGCACCCCGAGCGTTTCATCGGCGTGCATTTCTTCAACCCGGTGCCGATGATGGCACTGGTCGAGATCATCCGCGGCCTGCAGACCAGCGACAGCACCTATGCCCAGGCACTGGTGGTGACCGAAAAGGTCGGCAAGACGCCGATCACCGCCGGCAACCGCCCGGGCTTCGTGGTCAACCGCATTCTGGTGCCGATGATCAACGAAGCGATCTTCGTGCGTCAGGAAGGCCTGGCCAGTGCCGAGGACATCGACACCAGCATGCGCCTGGGCTGCAACCAGCCGATCGGCCCGCTGGCGCTGGCCGACCTGATCGGCCTGGACACGCTGCTGGCGATCATGGAGGCCTTCCATGAAGGCTTCAACGATAGCAAGTACCGCCCTGCCCCGCTGCTCAAGGAAATGGTCGCGGCCGGTTGGCTGGGGCGCAAGAGCGGCCGCGGTTTCTTCACCTACTGAGGAGCGAACGCCATGCCCCCGGTCAATGCCGCGATGCGCTGTGCCAATTTCGAGGAGCGACGTGAGCGGGCCATGGCGCTGTTTGCCGAAAAGGGCTTTGGCCAGGTCAGCATGCGCGAGCTGGCGGCCCATGTAGGCCTGACGGCCGGCTCGCTGTACCACCACTTCCCCAGCAAGCAGGACCTGTTGTACGACCTGATCGAAGAGTTGTACGAGGAGTTGCAGGCCACCCTGGACCAGGGCCGCCGGGCCATGGCCCGTGGCGCGTCGGCGTTGAGCTGCCTGATTGCAGCACACTGGCAGTTGCATGCCGAGCGGCCGATGCAGTTTCGCCTGGCGGAGCGCGACTTGTGTTGCCTGAGCGACGACCAGCAGGCACGCCTGGCCTTGTTGCGCAAGCGCTATGAGGCGGGGTTGCTGCGCTTGATCGCACCGCAGGCGAAGCTGCAGGGGGAAGCGCTGGTGGCTACCGCGCATGTGCTGGCGACACTGCTGAACCAGTTGCCGGGGCTGTTGAAGGCGTTGCCCGAGGAACAAGGGCTGGGCTTGATGGAAAGCATGCTGGTGGGTGGCCTGGAGCGGACACTGCGCTAGCCTGTTACGGCCCTTTCGCGGGTAAACCCGCTCCCACAGGAACTGTGCAAGTCTCAAGGTTTGCACAGTTCCTGTGGGAGCGGGTTTACCCGCGAAAGGGCCAGTGCAGGCTAGCGCAGAAGCGACTGGATCTGCTCGTGCAGGGTATCCAGGTCGAACGGCTTGGCCAGGATCGGCGCCTTGCGCGTGATCGGGCTGCCGGATTCAAGAATCTCGGCCGGGTAGCCGCTGATGAAAATCACCTTCAGGTCCGGCCGCAACTTGACCGCCGGCTCGGCAATTTCCACGCCGGATATCCCGCCGGGCAGGCGGTAGTCCGTCACCATCAGGTCCAGGTGCGGTTTGCTGGCCAGAATCGCGAATGCCTGCTCGCCATCCTCGGCCACCAGTACGTGGTAGCCCTCGCCTGCCAGGTAATCCCGCAGGATCATGCGAATCGCCGGCTCATCCTCGACGACCAGCACCACATCTTGTGCATCTTCACTCATGTCAACGCCTTGAAATGCTTGCAACAGCCATCAGACCCCAGGCTCATGCAGAGGTTGCCCGCGCCTGGTCGTTTTGTTGTTCGCAGGCTGCCAGCGGCAACTGCAGGGTGAACGTGGCACCCTTGCCCTCTTCGCTGTCGAGCAGGATACGCCCGCCATGGGCCTGGACGATCTGCTCCGATATGTACAGCCCCAGGCCCAGGCCACCACTGGCCTGCTGGGTAGCCACCCGCTCGAACTGCTGGAAAATGCGCTGCTGGTTGGCCGCGCCAATGCCGATGCCGTGGTCCTGCACCTGTACGCAGGCCAGGCCATCTTCCTCGAACACGCGCACCTGCACCGGTTTGCGCTCACCGTAGCGCAAGGCATTGGACAGCAGGTTGGCCAGCACCTGCTCGATGCGAAACTCGTCCCATTCACCGTGCAGCGGCTCGCAGCGTTGCAGTTCGATGTGGGTATCCAGGGCACTGGCCTGGGCCGCAAAGTTCTCCACCAGGCCACGCACCAGCTGGCCCAGGTCGAACGCCTTGGGCCGCAGCGACAGTTTGCCGGTACGAATGCGCGATACATCGAGCATGTCCTCGACCAGGCGGATCAGGCTGTTGATCTGCCGCTCGTCGCGCTCGACCATGGCCTGCAGCTTGTCGCTGCTGAACGCGGCAAGGTTGCCGCGCGACAGGTGCAGCTTGCGCAGCTGGGTTTCGAGGATCAGCCCGTTGAGCGGGGTGCGCACCTCATGCGACACGATCGACATGAAGTCATCGCGCATGCGCACGGCATGCTCCAGCTCGGCCCGCGCGGTCTGCAACTGCGCCAGCAGCATTTCCTGCTCCTGGCGGCTGCGTTCCAGCGCCTGCAACTGGCGGTCGAGCACCTTGCGCTGGCGGTACAGGTCGACGAACACCGACACCTTGCTCTTCACCGCCAGGGTGTCGAGCGGTTTGTGCAGGAAGTCCACCGCACCGCTTTCATAGCCCTTGAAGGCGTAGTTCATCTCACGCCCGGCGGCAGTGACGAAGACGATGGGGATGTTGCGGGTCTTTTCCGTACCGCGCATCAGCTCGGCCAGCTCGAAGCCGTTCATGCCGGGCATCTGCACATCGAGGATGGCCAGGGCGAACTCATGTTCGAGCAACAGCGACAACGCGACTTCGGCAGACTGGGCCTGGTGCACCTCGCGATCTTCGCCCTGGATCAAGGCGTCGAGGGCCAGCAGGTTTTCCGGCAGGTCATCGACGATCAGCAGTTTGGCGGTGGTGTGGCTTAGCATGCGCTGGATTCCAGGGCAGCGAGCAACTGCTCGATACCACTCAAAGTAAGGATATGGTCGGGCTGGTGCAGGGCCAGGGCAGCCTCCGGCATCAGCGCAACCTGTGCATCGCGAGGGTCCTGGACGATGGTCCGGCCCCCGCTGTTCTTGATATAGGCAAGCCCTGCGGCACCATCTTCATTGGCACCGGTGAGCAGCACGCCAAGCAGGCCGGCACCGTAGGCGTCGGCGGCTGACATGAACAGGAAGTCGATTGCCGGTCGGGAGAAATGCACCGGCGGCTCCTGGCTGAGCGACAAGGTGAAATCGCGTTCCACCGACAGGTGATAACCCGGCCCGGCCACATAGATCTGCCCAGGCCGCAGCAGCTGCTTGTCGCGCGCCTCGCACACTGGCCGATGCAGACGGCGTTGCAGCACTTCGGCCAGCTGGCTGTGGCGGTCATCCGGCAGGTGCAGCACACAGACCACCGGCAGGGCAAAGCCGGCCGGCAACGCGCCGAGCACCTTGAACAGGGCCGTCACCCCGCCTGCCGAGGCGCCGATCACCACCGCGTGCACGCCGTTCATGATTTACGGTAGATCCGTTCGGGCTTGACCAGCGGCTCGAAGCGCTCGGCATAGGCGGAAAAATCCACCGACTCCTTGCTGCCCAACACCAGGAAGCCGCGGTGGCACAGCGACTCGTGGAACAGCCCCAGGGCGCGGTCCTGCAGTACCTTGTCGAAGTAGATCAGGACGTTGCGGCACGACACCAGCTGGGTTTCGGAAAACACGCTGTCGGTGGCCAGGCTATGGTCGGCGAAGGTTACGTTTTCGCGCAGCGAGCTGTCCATGATGGCATTGCCGTAGGCCGCCGTGTAGTAGTCGGAAAAGTCCCGCCGGCCACCGGCCAGGCGGTAGTTTTCAGCGTATTCGTACATGCTCTGCATCGAGTAGATGCCCTGCTTGGCCTTGTCCAGCGAATGCGGGTTGATGTCGGTGGCGTAGATGATGGTGCGCTCCAGCAACCCTTCCTCGCGCAGCAGGATGGCCATCGAATAGACCTCCTCGCCGGTACTGCAGCCGGCAATCCAGACCTTGATCGACGGCCAGGTGCGCAGCAGCGGCACCACCTCGTTGCGCAGCGCCAGGAAGTGCTCCGGGTCGCGGAACATCTCGCTGACCGGGATCGTCAGGTACTGCAGCAACTGCATGAACATGCCGGGGTCGTGCAGCACTCGCTCCTGCAGTGCCGATACCGTCAGGCAATCGAACTGGCGCAGCGCATGCAGGATCCGGCGCTTGATCGAAGCGCCGGAATAGTTGCGGAAATCGTAGCTGTACTTGAGGTAGATGGCCTCGATCAGCAAGCGGATTTCGATGTCGGTGTTACGTTCGCTAGTCAAATTCGCTCCAGTTGCGGCAGCCAGACACGGATCAGCGAGAACAGACGGTCCAGGTCGATCGGTTTGGCCAGGTAATCGTTGGCGCCAGCCTGCAGGCAACGCTGCTGGTCATCCTTCATCGCCTTGGCGGTCACGGCGATGATCGGCAACTTGCGCCACCGCGCTTGCTGGCGGATCAGGCGGGTGGCCTCGAAGCCATCCATTTCCGGCATCATCACGTCCATCAGCACCAGGTCGATGTCATCATGCTGTTCCAGGCGCTCGATGGCTTCACGCCCGTTGCGACCGATCTCGACGATCGCGCCCTTGTGTTCCAGCGCGCTGGTGAGGGCAAAGATGTTGCGCACGTCGTCGTCCACCAGCAACACCTTGCGGCCCTCGAACACCTTGTCGCGGCTGCGCGCAGTCTTGAGCATGCGCTGGCGTTCGTTGGACAACTGCGACTCGACCTTGTGCAGAAACAGCGTCACTTCGTCGAGCAGGCGTTCCGGCGAGCGCGCACCCTTGATGATGATCGAGCGCGAATACTTGAGCAGGTCGGCTTCCTCTTCACGGGTCAGGTTGCGCCCGGTGTACACGATCACCGGCGGGAAGGCGCGGATGTCCTCGGCGGTCATGCGCTTGAGCAGCTCGTTGCCGAGCATGTCCGGCAGCTTGAGGTCGATGATCATGCAGTCGTAGATGTTCTCGCGCAGCAGCGCCAGGGCATCCTTGGCCATGGCCACAGCGGTGATCTCGACATCCTCATCGCCGATCAGCCGGGCAATGCTTTCGCGCTGCAGGTCGTCGTCTTCCACCAGCAGGATGTGCTTGAGCTTCTGGGTCAGCTTGGCTTCCAGGCGAGCGAACACTTCCTTGAGTTCCTCGCGGCTGGTGGGCTTGACCGCATAGCCGACGGCGCCCATGTGCATGGCCGCCTCGACCCGGTCTTCCACGGAAATGATATGCACCGGGATGTGCCGGGTACTGGCCTGCTCCTTCAGGCGTTGCAGCACGGTGAGGCCGGAATGGTCGGGCAGGCGCATGTCCAGCAGGATGGCATCGGGAATGTACTGCATGGCCAGCTCGAAGCCCTCGTCGGCGCCCTGCGCGACCAGGCAGCTGTAACCCAGCTCGTGGGCCAGGTCGAACAGGATCCGGGCGAAGTTCGGTTCATCCTCGATCACCAGGATGCAGCGGTTGGCGAACGGCGCGCGCTCGCGGTCGTCGGCAAACGCCGGGGCCGGGCGTTGTGGCTTGGTCGCCACGGGTGTCGGCGCAGCCGGTGGCAAGGCATCGACCGCCGGGCGCAGGGCGAGCGGTTCGGCGGTCTGTGCCTCACGCTCGTAGCGCTCCGGCAGGATCAGGCTGAACACGCTGCCCTGGCCGAGGCTGCTGTCGACGCTGATCTGCCCTCCCAGCAAATGCGCCAGGTCGCGGGAAATCGACAGCCCCAGGCCGGTGCCGCCATAACGCCGGTTGCTGGTGCCATCGACCTGATGGAAGGCACCGAAGATTGCCTGCTGCTGGTCGGCGGCAATACCGATGCCGCTATCCCGCACGGCAAAGATGATGCCGCTGTCGGGCTGGTAGCCGATGTTCAGGCTGACCTGGCCGCGCTCGGTGAACTTGATCGCGTTGGACAGCAGGTTCTTGAGGATCTGCTCCAGGCGCTGGCGGTCGGTGAACAGGGTGGCCGGCACCTGGGCGTCGGTGGTCACCTCGAAGGCCAGGCCCTTGTGCGCGGCCAACGGCTCGAACATGCCGCGCAGGCCTTCGACCAGGCGCTCCAACTGGGTGGTTTCCGGGCGCACTTCCAGCTTGCCGGCCTCGACCTTGGCGATGTCGAGGATGTCGTTGATCAGGTTGAGCAAGTCGTTGCCGGCCGAGTAGATGGATTCGGCGAACTTGACCTGTTCCTCGCTGAGGTTGCCTGCGACGTTCTCGGCCAGCAGCTTGGCCAGGATCAGCGAACTGTTCAGCGGTGTGCGCAGCTCGTGGGACATGTTGGCGAGGAACTCGGACTTGTACTTGCTCGAACGCTGCAACTCTTCGGCGCGCGCCTGCAGTTGTTCCTGGGCGTGGAGCAGTTCATCGTTCTTGCGGTCCAGCGCCTCGGTGCGCTCGGACAACTGCTCGTTGGTCTGCTCCAGCTCCGCCTGCTGGGTTTCCAGGTGGGCCTGGGACTCCTTGAGCACGCGGGATTGTTCCTCCAGCTCTTCGTTGGCGGTTTTCAGCTCTTCCTGCTGCACCTGCAGCTCTTCGTTCAGTTGCTGGGTTTCGGCCAGCACTTCCTGCAGGCGCTGGCGGTAGCGGGCGCTGTCGATCGAGATACCGATGTTGCCACCAAGCCGTTGCAGCAGTTCCTCGTCACGTGGGAGCAATGGCCGCAGGAAGCCCAGCTCGAGTACGCCATTGACCTGCGAGCCCTCGCCAGCCGGCATCAGCACTGCGCTGAGCGGCAAGCCCCGGCCCAGGCCGGAGCTGAGGTGGAAATAGCCTTCTGGCAAGTTGTCCAGGCGCAGCAGGCGCCCCTCGCGCACGGCCTGGGCCAGCAAACCTTCGTGATCGCCCAGCACCTGCTCGCGGGCCTGTTCTTCGGCATCCAGGCCGTAACAGGCCACCCGCACCAGGTGGCCATGCTCGTCGCGCACGTACATGGCCCCGACCACGCTGCCCAGGTAGCCAGCAAAAAAGCGCAGGATATTGTCACCCAGCATGGACAGGGTCAGCTGGCCCAGTACCTGCTCGGCCAGCTGGGTCTGGCCGTTGCGCAGCCAGGCCTGGTGCTCCAGGTGCTCGGTGGCGCGTTGCTGGGCGTGCAGGTTGGCATCGTAGCTGGCCGACAGCGCCAGCAGGTCACGCCGCCCCAGGTAGGCGAGCAAGGCGCTCAGGCCGACGATGAACAACACGAACGACAGCATGACCGTCACCGTGACACTGCTGACCCGCTCGTTACGGGCCATGCGCAGCTGCTGCTCGGCACTGATCAGGGCATCGAACTCTTTGCGGATCTCATCGGTCAGGCGCTTGCCGCGACCACTGCCGATCGTCGCGCGGTAGTCGCCCTGGCTGCGGCGCTGGGCAATCAGTTCGCTGCCAAAGGCGTTCCAGGCCTGTTGCAAGGCGATCAAGCGGTCAATGCGCTCGACCTGCTGCGGGTTGTCCTCGACCATGCTGCGCAGGCCCTGCAGGCTGCCGAAAATACGCGGTTTGGCCACCTCATAAGGATCGAGAAAAGTCTCGTCGCCGGTGATCAGGAAGCCGCGCATACCGGTCTCCATGTCGATCGACAGCTTGACCGTCTCGTTGGCATTGCCGATGACCCGGTCGGTGTGCTCGACCCACTGCATGGCCGAAAGCAGGTAGTTGATCACCACGACAAAGGCCAAGGCCCCCAACAGGCCCACCCCCAAAGGGAGGCCGACGTTGCGGGTCAACAACTTGCGGAAGCTGCGCTGGTCCATCGAGGCTGCTTGAATCATGTGAAAACGCCCGAGCAAGAAAAGTCCATGAAGAGTGTGGCCGATCAATCGTTGTTGTTATCTGCCACTGCACCGTCCTGTTAAGCGAGTCTAACCAGCTTTAGCGGGTCTGGCAGGGCATTTAGCCAGTATTTGAAGGTGGTGTGCGCCAATCGTTCCATCTGATTGCATGGACCGGTATCCTCGGGAACTTCTGCTGCCACCCGGTGCACAGATTAAAGACATTCCATTTGTACAGGATCAGAACCATGCACCTTCTGGTAGTCGAAGACGACGACATCGTCCGCATGCTGATGGTCGAAGTGCTCGACGAGTCAGGCTATAAGGTCATTCAGGCGGAAAACGCCAGCGCGGCGCTGCGCATCCTCGAAAACCCGGACCAGCCGCTGGCGCTGATGATGACCGACGTGGGGCTGCCGGACATGCGCGGCGAGGCGTTGGCGGCCAAGGCGCGCGAACTGCGGCCGACGCTGCCGGTGTTGTTCGCCAGCGGCTATGCCGAAAGCGTCGATGTACCAGAAGGCATGTACCTGATCAGCAAGCCGTTCAGCATCGACCAGTTGCGCGATCAGGTGATGGCCATCGTGGGCCCGGCTTGAGGTGAGCGCACCCGGCGTTGCAGGCTTGCGCGCAGGCCGCATGGTCTCCAGCTGATGCGGTAGCCGTACCTCACAACTCCCTGCGCAACAGGTAGGTATCCATGATCCAGCCCTTGCGCCCGCGCTGCCGTTCGCGCACCTCGAGGATCTGTGCCTTCACCGCCTGCAACGGCCCGGCAATCAGCACTTCATCTTCGGTCCCCAGATACGCGCCCCAGTAGATCACCAATGCCGGGTCATCGAGCTGGGCAAATGCGCACTGGCCATCGAGCATCACCACCACATTGTCGACACGCCCCTGCGTCGCCAGGCATCGCCCTGGCAGCACCGTCAGCGGTTCACCAATGCGGTTGAGCGGCACCTGGTGACGCGCAGCCAGGGCCTGCACGCTGCTGATGCCGGGAATTACCCGCAGGCGCAGCGCTACGCCGCGCTCGCGGACCAGGTCGAGAATGCGCAAGGTACTGTCATACAAGCCCGGCTCACCCCACAGCAGGAAGGCGCCCACCTCCCCGGCGCCGAGCTCCTGGTCGATCAGTTGCGCGTACAGGGCCGCACGCTGGCGGTGCCAATGCTGTACCGCACCCAGGTAGCCATCGGCGTGCACCGCGCGCGCAGGGTCGGCCACCTGCACCAGGCGGTAGCCCCCCTCGGGCCGGTAACGTTGCAGGATGGCCTTGCGCAGTTGCACCAGCTCATCCTTGTCGCGGCCCTTGTCGAGCACGAAGAACACGCTGGCCTGGCGCAACGCATCGACCGCCTCATAGGTGATCTGACGCGGATCGCCGGGGCCGATGCCGATCAACAACAGGTCTTTCATTGCCCTGCCCTTTGCGTGGACCAGCAGCCATTGTCAGGCGGCTGCCGGTATTTGGCAAAGCAAGCGATCAGAACAGCGAGAAGTTGTAGCTGACGATAACCCGAGTCTCGTCCATGTCACGCGCCCAACGTTCATAGTTGCTGCGGTAAGTGGAATTGCGCAGGCGTACGCTGACATCCTTGAACGTGCCAGTTTGCACCTGGTACTTGAGTTCGCTGTCGCGTTCCCATTCCTTGCCTTCGGCCATACTGCCCGGCACCTTGATACTGTCGCCATTGATGTAACGGGTGAAGAAGGTCAGGCCGGGCACACCCAGGGCTTTGAAGTCATAGTCATAACGCACCTGCCAGGAGCGTTCCTGGGCGGCGGCGAAATCGTTGACCTGGGCATAGTTGACCAGGTATGGGTTGCTGCCATCCAGGTACGGCATGGCGCTGTCGCCATACATACGCTGCCAGCCGGCACTGAGCTTGTGGCCGCCCAGGCTGTAGCCGAGCATGCCGCTGAACGCGCGGTGGTCGATTTCGCCCGCGCGCGCATTGCCGATGTCGTCACTCTTGATCACCCGCAGGTCGGCCGACAGGCTGCCCACCGCCAGCGGCTGGCTGGCCACCAGGCCGAGGAAATGCTGGCGGTAGATGTTGTCCAGCCTGGCCACCTGGTACTGGGCACTGAGCCGCTCGTTAAAACGGTAATCGACACCGGCCAGGTCGAAGTGGTCGGCTTCGATATCACAGGCATAACGCTTGTTCTTGCAATGCACGCGAATATCCTGGCGGTCAGTGGAATCGCGCGCGGTGTACTGGTTCAGGCGTGCCAGGGTGAACTTCAGGTCGCGCAACTCTTCGGAAGTCAGCATGGCGCCATGGAACATGGTCGGCAGCAGACGACCGTCGTTGTATTTGAGCAGCGGCACATCCGGCATCATCGACCCGTACTTGAGTACGGTATTGGACAGCTTGGCCTTGGCGGCCAGGCCCAACTTCGCGTACTGGTCGGCCGAGTGCCGCGGGTCGTGGCCAGAAGACGGCAACAGGCCGCTGTTACTGTCCGCCGGGCTGGAATCCAGTTTGAAACCGAACATGCCCAGTGCATCCACGCCAAACCCTATCGGCCCTTGGCTAAAACCGGACTGCACATTGAGGATGAAGCCTTGTGCCCATTCTTCGCGCTTGGACGCACCCTGGCTGGAACTGCTGTGGCCGTCACGAAAGTCTCGGTTGAAATAGACATTGCGTGCTTCAACCTTGGCACTGCTGTCTTCAAGAAAACCAGCGGCTTGGGCATTGGCACCGGCACACAACAGGAACAGGCCGGCAACACGACGCCCGGGGGCGCGGGGAAAAGGGGCAAACATGCGGGGAAACATCCAGAATCAAGGCGAGTAAATAACCGGTGGCACAGGCTGGCCACGGTATAGCGGCGCGGCCGAAGAATACCCGGCCATCATCAGAAATGATCGCGCAACCGCTCTACAACGCACCATTGGACCATGGTCTAAGCGCCGGACAGGGCCACCGTGAAGAAAAAGCCAAATAACGCACGGGGCACCGGGAAAGTTCCCCGCTTACTTCAAAAAAAGTTAGCAGTTTACCCGGTACCCGTGAATGACTACACTCGATATCAGCGAACAACAGAACCTACCCGTGTGGCCGGCGTTTTTATTTCTTCAATGTTCGTCACGCCCTGCCACCGCCGACGTACAGGAGTGATTACAGTGTCCAGACTTGCAGAGTTTCGTGCTGCCGAAAAAGCGCTCCAGGAACAGATGGCGCAACTGGAAGCGTTGAAAAAGGATGCCGGCCTCAAACGCGAAATCGAATTCGAGCAGAAACTAGTCGGCCTGATGAAAAGCTATGACAAGAGCCTGCGCGATATCATCGCCATCCTCGACCCGAAGGCCGCGCCCCGGGCGCCCAGTGCCGCGCCCAAACAACAACGCCGCCCACGCGTCGTGAAGGTTTACACCAACCCGCACACCGGCGAGCGAATCGAAACCAAAGGCGGTAATCACCGTGGCCTCAAGGCCTGGAAAGAGCAGTACGGAGCCGCCACGGTAGAAAGCTGGGTACGCTGATGAAACGTCCACGCAGACTTCACACTTTTTTCACAACGGCTGGCTCAGTATCGAGACAGCTAAAGGACTAGCGACCCCATCACGCGCCCGCACATGCGGGCCTCTAATTCCAGCGCCCTGCCTTGTGCAGGGCGCTTTCATTTGCGCAATCGGCGCACTGCCGTATCATGGCCAGCCTGTCTGTTTTGCCGGTGCCCTGCGCCCGGCCTTGCCTCAGGAGTTCCCATGAGCCTGCACGATCTGCAAACCCTGCCTGGCGTCACCGCCCAACCGGACGCTGCCACTGCTCAGTTCGTCTTCAACCACACCATGCTACGGGTCAAGGACATCGAAAAGTCCCTGGACTTCTACACCCGCGTGCTGGGCTTCCGCCTGGTGGACAAGCGCGACTTCCCCGAAGCGGCCTTCAGCCTGTACTTCCTGGCCTTGGTCGACCCGGCGCAGATCCCGGCCGATGACGCCGAACGCCACCAGTGGATGAAGTCGATCCCCGGCGTGCTGGAGCTGACCCACAACCACGGTACCGAGAACGATGCCGCGTTCGCCTACCACAACGGCAACACCGACCCGCGCGGTTTTGGCCATATCTGCGTTTCGGTACCGGACGTGCGCGCCGCCTGTGCGCGCTTCGAGGCCCTGGGCGTAGCGTTCCAGAAACGCCTGCAGGATGGCCGCATGAACCACCTGGCCTTCATCAAGGACCCGGACGGTTACTGGGTCGAAGTCATCCAGCCGAGCGAACTCAAGGGCTGAGTTCCTCGCGCTGCGCTCGTCGGGCCGGGAACTCCTGGCCCCTTGCTGTGGTATATGGAGGTAACTGCTTCACATGCCACAGCGAGGTAAGGACGATGCAATCTCTTCACTGTGAATACCGCCAGCACACCATCACCGCCAGCGTGATGCCACACCCCGACTCTCCCCTGCCCTATGCCGCCGGATGCCGGATTACCGACCCAGAAGGGCATACCAGCAAGCGCATGGCGATGCCGATGAAGTTCTTCTCCGACCTGGAGAATGCACAACATGTGTCGCTGGCCCATGGCCGGGCGCTGGTCGACCAGCAACTGGATGAAGGGCACAAGGTGTTCTGATCCTGGTTGGTGCTGTCTTGGCCCTTTCGCCGGCTTACCCGCGAAGGGGCCAGGACAGGCGCAATCAGATATCCCGGGCGTAAGCCACCGCCGCCTCCACCTGCGCCGGCGTCGGTCGCACACCGGTGTACAGCACGAACTGCTCCAGCGCCTGCAGCGCAATCACCTCCAGCCCGGTGATTACCGGTTTACCCAGCGCCTGCGCGCGCCGGATCAATGGTGTCTGCGCCGGCATCGCCACCACGTCGAACACCCGCTCGGCCGCAGCGATGGCGTTTTCGGAAAACGCCAGCTGCTCGGCTTGCGCACCACCTGCCATGCCGATTGGCGTCACGTTGATCAACATCGGTGGGCACAGGTCCTCCAGCTCAGCCACCCAGCGATAGCCACAGACATCCGCCAACTGCCGCCCGGCCTGCTCGTTGCGCGCAACGATGATGCCCTCGGCAAACCCGGCATCGCGCAGCGCACTGGCAACGGCTTTGGCCATGCCACCGCTGCCGCGCAGGGCAAACGCCGTGCGCGGGTCGACCTGGTGCTGCGCCAGCAACTGGCGTACCGCCAGGTAGTCGGTGTTGTACGCCTTCAGATGGCCGTTGGTATTGACCAGGGTATTGACTGACTCGATGGCCGCCGCGGAGGGGTCGACCTCGTCGACCAACGCCATGCAGGCCTCCTTGTACGGCATCGATACGCCGCAGCCGCGGATGCCCAGGGCGCGGATGCCCGCCACTGCTGCCGGCAGGTCATCGGTGCGCATGGCCTTGTAGTAGAAATCCAGGCCCAGCTGCTGGTACAGGTGATTATGGAAGCGCACCCCGAAGGTACCGGGGCGGCCGGCCAGGGAGATGCACAACACGGTATCTCTGCTGGGACTTGTCGACATAACCTGCTCCTTTGTCATAACTGAAACGTTTGTGCAGCGTAACAGAGGCAACCACTGGTCGTCCCTTACACAACCTTTACCGTTTCCCTGTGCTCAGCCGAGCAAGAGTGGGGTCATAGTTAACAGGACCCCACGCTCGGGGTGTCCTTGCGAGGTTGCTTTATGAACCGCCACATTCCTTCAGTCGCCCTGCTGGTCGGTGCCCTGGCCATCAGCGGGCCCGCTGCCGCCCATGGTGGCCATGGCGGCGGTGGTTGGTATGGCCCGGGCCCGCTGCTAGGTGCCGCCGTGGTTGGCGCGGTGGTCGGGGCAACCGTTTATGGCGGGCGCGAGCGTACCGTGTATGTCGAGCGCCAGCCGGTCTACTACGCACCGCCGCCGGTGTACATGCAACCGCCACCACCACCGGTGTACTACCAACCGTACTATGCGCCACCGCCGGGCTACCGCAGCTACTACGGCCCGCCACCGGTGTATTACGGCCCGCCACGCTGGTGAGGGTTGATAGAACTAATGACCACTATCGAGGAAGTTGATTTCAAAGCGCCTCGGCTGCTGCGTATGGTGAAGCCATGTTTACAGGAGGTCCCCATGGCCACTATTCAGATCATGTCCGTTGTCGGCAGTGCCGTCCCCGCTGCGTTGCGTGAACAAGGCCTGCTGGCCTGCTGGTACCTGGTGCGCAACGGCGAAGCCGTTAGTGGCCCGATGCCGAGCCGGGCCTCGGCCCAGGCGCTGATCGAACAGCTGCAACCAGGCACCCTGGTCGCCTGACCCGTATTTGTTGTGCGTTGCTCCCTACGCCTTTCTGGCCCGCCTATTGGCGGGTCTTTTTTTTCCATCGACGCAGGCCGGCTGGCTGTTGTTGCAGGCCTGAATCGGTTTAGCCTGGCGCTAGCCACGGCAGAGAAAATATTTACCTTCAAACCTATTTAGCAACGAGCTAAACACTGGCATGCTTCGCCTCATGGACATCTACGAAATCCGCAAGCACAACCTGGTCAAGCTGATCGGCAACCAGAGAAAAGGCTCCTGTGCAGAACGCTGGGGCATGGCCCCTGCACACCTCAGCCAGATCCTCTCGAACAAGACAGCGAAAAACCTGGGTGATGACGTGGCGCGCAGAATCGAAGGTATCGAGGGCTTGCCCCGCGGGTGGTTCGACACCATGGCGGCAGTTGAGCAGGTACAGGCCGACCTTGCCGACAGCAGGCTGTCCGCAGCTGAGCTGGTCAAGCAGATGCTGGCCAGAAGCGGCAAAGGCATTCCCGAAGAAACCCGGCAACGGCTGCTGGCTGCTGCGGAGGAACCGGTAAAGGCCACGCTGGTCAAGGCTGACCTGGCTCAGCCCGGCCTGGTGGGTGACGAGGTATGGATCGCCCACTATGACGTGCGGGCGGCCATGGGCGGCGGGCAGGTCCCCCACGACTACCCGGAGATGTTCAAGGACGTCCGCGTCAGCCCAAGCCACCTGCGCGAGCTGGGCGTGGAATTCAGCGACCATCACCACCTGAAGATGGTGACCGGCTGGGGCCAGTCGATGGAGCCGACCATCAGGCACCGCGACCCGCTGATCGTGGACGTCAGCATCCGTGAGTTCGTCGGCGATGGCATCTACCTGTTCTGCTGGGGTGACCACCTCTATATCAAGCGGCTGCAGATCGCCGATGAAGAGCATTTCGAAATGATTTCCGACAACTCGCGCCACAAGGACCGCATGGTCCGTCAAGAGGAAACCTACATCCAGGCCAGGGTGCTGCTGGTGTGGAATGCGCACCTGGTATGACGCCAAGCCCGCCTCCTGGCGGGCTTTTTTCTGCAACTCAGAACGGTGCAGCCTCACCCGCCTGCTGCTCTACGGCAAGATCGTCGCGCGCCCCCACGCTGCTACGCGCCCAACGCAGCGTGACACTGTCGTCATCGTTGAAGGCAAGGTCCAACTCAGGCGTTTCGGCCAGCAGGCCCAGCACTTCCTGCCACTCAGCCTCACCATCCGTATCCAGGCGATGGACCACAACCCAACGCTGGGTCTGGGCCAGCGGGTGGTTGATCATCGCTGACACCCGCAGGCTAAGCCGCTCTAACCCGGTCATTTGCTGGCGCTGCTGCAGCGTCGGTTTCATGTGCTTGGACATAGGCTCACTCCAATACCTGTATTTTTGTACAGTATCCGGGTAAAGCATAGCCCACTGCAAAAACCAGCGTAAAGCCCGTTTCCAGGAAAAACCTGACCTGGAGAAGATTTGCCGACGAGCGAAATTAATTTAGCCAAAAGCTATTGACATGAATTTAGCGCACGGCTAATTTTTTTACCGACAGCGGCGCAATAGTCGCTGCCAGCCCCATGGGCACAACCCGTTATCGATTATCAAGGAGTACCTCCATGAGCGTAGACATCAGCAATCTCATCCTTTCCGTTCCGGTGGCCGAATCCTCCACCAGCCTGGTCGCCGACGAGCTCACCGGCAGCGAAGCAATCGCCCAGTATCCAGAATATGTATCCGTGCTGGCCGACGGTTCGGTGCAGCTGTCTGCCCCAACCAAAGGCGCGTCGAGCAAAAGCACCCACCGGACGCGCTGCGAGTGGTCGGAGCCAACCTACTGGACGCTGGCCGGTGCGCCAAACCACTGGAATCGTCAAGTGATGACCCTGACCAAGGTCAACTGGGCGCAGAAGGTGGTCGTGGCGCAGATGCACGTGTACGGCGACGACAGCCCGCCGGTAAAGGTGTTCTGGAGAAAAGGCGATATCACCCTGGGGTTCCGGCAGACCTACAACCAGACCGATCCGGTGAACTCGACAGTGCTCAGGGGCGTACCACTGGGGGCGAAGTTTTCCGTGAGCATCCACGCCACCGCCCAGGGCACCGTCAACGTCACTGCCAGTTGCAACGGGGTGACCGGCAGCTCCGGCGACCTGCCGTTCGACAGCAGCTGGGCGGCGCACCAGTTCGAGTTCCATGGCGGCGTCTACAACCAGGTCGATTACACCGATACGACGCCAGCCGATGATGGCTCGATCTGCATCATCAGCGATCTGTCACTGGTCCATGCCTGAACTTGGCTAGCCGAAAGACGTCCCGATGCCCTGTGCCTGGCGCAGGCAGCACGGGACGTTCTGCGATGAGGTCGGCGTTGTCTGGCAAGCGCATTTGACCGCAAAGAGCCGGCTAACTACGCTGCGGCTACAAGCGTGAACCATTTTTGTGCGACAAGGAGTGTCGGCAATGTACCCGCATGTTCGTTCCCTATTTCTCATCGCCTGTGCCCTGCCCTTCACCCTTAGTGCGCTGGCCGCCCAGGCGCCGCTCGATCCGCAGGAAACCGTCAAGCGCATCAACCGCAACTACAACACCATCAATAACCATTGCCAGGAAGCCGACACCGGCGCCGCACGCGGCCACTACTACTGCAGCGGTGTGACCTTGCGCATGGTCAATGACGGGCCGTTCAACCCCTGGGACTACAGCCCCTATGCGGTCAAGATCGGCGCCACCTCCTATAGCTGGCTGCGCAAGGACCTGAGCACGCGCATTCTCATCCACCCGGCCGGTTTCATCCTGCGCCTGCCCACCGACGCGGTGGCCTTGAAACTGCCGGTGAAGGAGCAGGGTTGGACCTGCATCTACGCCTTCGACGGCGGCACCGGGCCAGAACGCAAATGGTACGGCTGCGGCTTCTTCGACAACCGCGAACCGCCGCGCGCCGCCCAGGGCACCCTGACCAACCGTAATGCCGCGCTGGCCTATGGCACCTGCGCGGAAGCCGGGGTCGCCACCGCCGAGCAGTGGGCACAGAAATACACCGGCGTGTTGAAGGGCCCCATCCAGTACAACCAGTGCTCCTGGAACGCGGAAAAACCGAGTGACTGGAACGCCATGATCAAGGTCCACGAATCGCGCCTGAACCCCACCCGCAAGGACCCCTTCGCCTACAGCGCCCAAGTTACCGAGTTCATGCTCAAGAATGCTTCGGCGAGCAACGATGGCAGCGAGAACATGCAGCACATCGACGCCTTCATCTACAACGTCAACAGCACGCAGAACTTCGCCACCCGCGGTGACGTGGCACCGCCAAAACCGGAAAATGGCCTGAACAGTGCGCGCAACTTCCAGAAGAAACTCCAGGCGCAGGGCTACAGTGTGCCGATCCTGCGGCTGGACTTCAGCAAACCGCCAGAGCAACGCTTCAGCTATGTCGCCGCCGACCAGGCAATCGACCTGTCCGCCGCCGGTGACGGGCAACCGGCGCCAGTGCCAGCCGCGCCGCGCTATATCGCCGCGACCAGCTGGGCCGAGCGCTTCGATCCCGGCAGCAAGAAGAACGAATGGACACTCAACGTCATCCCCACTGCCGAGGGCAAGGCGATCCAGGCCAGCGACCAGGACAGGTTGTACCGGGAATTGTTCGAACTGCGCGGCGCGGACAGCCAGTGGCGCGACAATGAAAAGTCCCCAGGCAGCATGCGCCAGCAACTGGCCTGCCTGGTGCGTAACTACCCGGCCAAGACCGAGTGGAACCTGGAGCCGTTCCGCCCTGCCGTCCCCCCCGAGGCAGCGGCCAAGGCCGGTTGCAATCCTGTGCCAGCGCAAGCGCCCAGTTACATCGCTTCTGCCGATTGGATCAAGCGCTACGACCCCGGCACGCGCCGGCAGGAATGGACCCTGAGCGTGATACCGACCCCGGCGGGGCGCGCCTTGCCCGATGCGCAAGTCGGCGCGCTGTACGACCAGCTGTTCACCCTCAGAGGTGCCGACGGCCAATGGCGCGAGAATGAGACTTCTGCCGGGAGCATGCGCCAGCAATTGAGCTGCGTGCTGGTCAACTACCGGGGCAAGACGCCCTGGAACCTGGAGCCGTTCCGGCCAAGGCTATCCGACAGCGAAACCCGCGCCGCAGGTTGCAACCCGGTCCCGCGCTGACCACTCGACCGTTTGACTGTTCACCTGGCAAGCAAGGAGGTGCAGCCGTACCCGAATGAAGTTGGACCGCAGGTTGTTTTTTGGCTAATCAGGGAGATACAAGCCATGCAAAAACGTTTGAACAGGATTGTCCCGCTACTGACCTTGCCGTTGTTTCTGCACATCACGTCGGCCAACGCCGAGTCCTGCGAAGAGACCCTGAGGCAGGTGGAAAGCCTCTACAACAAAACCGTCGACAGCTGCGGCAACGACCCAGCATCCGACTGTTCCGGCCTGTTGATCAGGGGTACCCACCGCGCCGACCCGGCGAAGGGCCAGCAATGGGACGTATGGAACCCAAGCCCCAAGGCGCGGGAGCTGGGGACCTTTGCCGCCTCCTGGATGCGTGCCGACGGCATCAGCTATGAAGACCCGGGCATGAGCACGCAGAACGGCTACATCATCAAGCCGATCGACCTGGTGCGCGCCCCCGAGACGCCGGTGCATGTGTACTGTGCCTTCCCCAACGACGCCTGGACCGATTTCCGTGATGACCGGGGCTGCGGCAATAACCGCAATACCAGCCAGACCGAGGCCGTTTGCCAGGCCATGGCCCCGCCCATCACCAACGCCAGTGCCTGGGTCGCCCATTTCACCCGGTTCAACAACGACCGCCTGCAGGACCAGCTGCAATGTGGCTTCAACATGCGCAACCCGATGAGCAGCCAGGACCGGGTCAATGCGTTCCGCAACTTCATGGGCGCCCGACGTGTCATCAACACCCGGGAGTTCCAGACCCAGACCGAGCTGCGCCTGGGCAACCCGAAAGATGATGAATTGCCGATCCTGGCGTTTTTCTACAGTGATCAGCGCGGCCTGAACGATGCCCTGGCCAACCAGCGCGACTACAAGAACAAGACCGGCAAGGACCGCAACATCGTCAAGATCAACTTCCCGCGCACGCCCAACGGCAAGGCCAGCTTCTCCTGCACCCAGGCAGCGCCGCTGCCCACGCAGCGGTTCTGCGACAGGTACATTGAGTCCAGCACCTGGGTGCAGCGGCCGGATCCGAAACTGGGGCCGGACACCTGGTCGCTGCAGGTCGTGCCCACCGCGTGCGGCCGGGCGATCAAGGACGACCAGACCGACCGGATGTTCGCCGAGCTGTACAACAAGCACAAGGACGATGCGCAATGGCGGCGCTACAGCGTCAACGGTGGCTCGCTACGTCGCCAGCTGGTGTGCCACCTGGCAGCAAGCTATGACAACAAACCGGTCAGGGACAAACCTGAATGGAACCTTGAGCCGGCGCGCCCGTACGTCGACCAGGCCACGGCCGTAGCGCAGTACTGCAACCCGTATTGAACCGCTGGCCCGGACCTGCCGGTACTGACCGCTATCGGCGGGTTCCAGGCCTTGGTTTTCATGGCATGCGCCAGCTTGACGAGCATGCCCCTAGGGGGTTGGCTCAGCCGGGCAAGTGAGCCATGACGTAGCGCACCGTCCGTTCCAGTGTCTGTGCCATGTCAGGATGCGTTAACCGATACTTGCGCTCCAGGTGCTCGCTCTCGCTCATGTCGAAGCGTTGCGTCTGGATGAAGTTCAATGACTCCGCGCGGATCTCCAAACGGGCGGCCAGCCCGGGAATCGTCGCTAGCCAGCGGAGCAACCCGATCGCGACATGGCGCTGGGGTGGCTTGACCCCCAGCGTTTGCGCCAACTCCTTGAGCAGCCCCTGCAGGTTGGGCGTCTGCTCATGCAGCGCCAGCACCTGTCGGTTGGCCAGCAAAGGGTCGAACGCGACGCAGGTCATCAGCGTCACCAGGTAATCGACGCTGACCATTGGCAACCAGTGCTGGGGGGAACCTGGCAGAGCCTTGAAACGGCCTTGCGCCAGATTGCGAATGAGTTCGACCAGCGGCTGGCCTGCCAGGATGTGCCCACTCTCGCTGTGGCCACACACCGTTGCCGGATGCACCATGGTGTAATCCGCGTGTGCTTCCTGCATGTGGCGGATGACCGCGAAATGCGCTTCGAGCTTGCTGCCTTCGTAGCCACCCACGCGGCGATAGACTGCGCGCCAGTCAGTGCTTCCGGGGCAGTCGTAATCAACCCCGATACCGTCGAGGAAGGCGAGGTTCTGTACCATGTAGCCGCCCACCATCAGCAGGCGGGCGTGCAAGCTCGCCGCCAGCCTGGCGACCCTCAGCGCGCCTTGCACATTGACCGCGCGGGCACGTTCCATCGTCAGCCCCCAGGAGAACTCTGCGGCCAGGTGGAAAACCACCGAGACGCAGGACACGCTCTGCCTGTCTGCCTCGCTGAGCCCAAGCCCGTCCCTGCTGATATCGCCCGCAACGGCATGCAGATTCGCCGGGTTACCGCCCAGCTGGCCGACCTGCTCCCTGAGACGCGCGAGGTGGCCCGGGTTGCGCATCAGCACCCAGGTCTTGTGCCCAGTCGCAGAAAGCCGGGCCAACAGATGTTGCCCGACAAACCCGCTACCGCCTGTAACGAAGCATTCCACAGCCATGACCGAATCCTTGTTTGCATGATCGGCGCAGGCTAAGGTATAGAGCCTGGTCTACAGTCAAGGAATTTCGCTGTGAATGTTGGAGAGTTGGAGCGCCGCAGTGGCATCGGCCGTCACGCATTGCGCTATTACGAAAAGCTCGGGCTTATCGGCGCCCATCGACGGGCCAACAACTACCGCAGTTACAGCGAACAGACCGTTGCTGACCTGCAGTTCATCCAGCTTGCCCAGAGCATGGGGTTTTCACTCGCGGCGATCGGCGACATTTTGGCTGCCAAGCGCGGCAACACCATCGATTGCGCACAAGGCGCAGCCTTGATCGCGGAAAAAATGGCCGAAATCCAGGCGAAGATCATCGACCTGCAAGCCGCCTATGCGTCTCTCGATACGGAACGTAAAAAGCTTGAAGCCAGTGCCATCGCCAAGGGGCTGATGCTGCCGCACCTTGCTCTACAGGGGGCTGCCTCCAGGCAATAAAAAACCCAGCGCAAAGGCTGGGTTCAGGCGTTAGCACTTGCTTATTGGGAAACGCTTCGGCTGTGATGCCAGTACAGGTATGCCAAGCCTACTGGAGCGATGAAAATCGCCATTGACCAGCAAAGCGCCATGGTGAAAACCTTGACCGACAACATGAACAGCGCGTTCACGAAAAAGACGTTATTACCCATGATGAAGCCCACGACGCTTTCGTAGACGAAACGAGAGTACGGGTATAACAAGGTCGAGACGACTGCCATCAGCAGCAGGCCGGGTTTGCCGGTCAGGCCGGTGGGACTATTGGCAGCGAAGCCCAGAATCAACGCCGCGAAAAGCGCGCCGAAGAAAAGCTGGCGGATGTAATAGCTCGGTGTCAAACCGCCAAACGTCATTGCAATGATGCGCCGCATAAGATCCCTCTCAGGCTGGTAACAAAGGCGCAGACTTTACCAGTTACAGAATTCACGGGCAAAGCGGCAAATGGCAACCCGAATTTGATTAGCCAAGGTGGCTGATGGTGCTTCCGAGCGTGCAGAAACTGACTCTCGCCTTATCTTGCCGCGGCACAGGATCGGTACAGGATTAAATTTCCTTCACCTTGCGCCCTTTAGTCATAAGGCATTCGACAGCATTTCAGCCATACTCCAGAATGCAGCGGTTTTTGGGGGAAAACCCTTGCACAGCCAACGACATACCAACTTTTAGTGAGCCTGAACGTGAAAACATCCCTGTCCATCCTCAGCCTGCTGCTGTTGCTCACAGGTACCGCGACCCTCCCGTCGACCGCTGCTGCACAATCCCCGGCCCAGGTTCAACGTGACCCGTCCAAGCTGCACCTGGCTTCAGGCAGCGCTCTGCTGATCGATCTGAACAGCAACCAGGAGTTGTATTCGAACCACGCCGACCGCGTGGTGCCGATCGCCTCGGTGACCAAGCTGATGACCGCCATGGTAGTGCTCGACGCCAAGCAGCCCATGGATGAAATGCTCACCATGACCATCGCCAACAACCCGGAAATGAAAGGCGTGTATTCGCGGGTGCGCCTGGGCAGCCAGCTGGACCGCCGCGAGACCTTGCTGATTACCCTGATGTCGTCGGAAAACCGTGCGGCCAATACCCTGGCCAACCATTACCCGGGTGGCTACCCGGCGTTCATCAAGGCGATGAATGCCAAGGCCCGTAGCCTGGGCATGGCGCACACCCGCTACGTCGAACCGACCGGCCTGTCGACGCAGAACGTGTCCACCGCCCGCGACCTGGCCAAGCTGCTGATGGCCTCGCGCAAGTACCCGATGCTGAGCGAGCTGTCGACCACGCGCGAGAAGACCGTGGCCTTCCGCAAGCCCAACTACACGCTGGGCTTCCGCAATACCGACCATTTGGTGAACAAGAGCAATTGGGACATCAAGCTGACCAAGACCGGCTTCACCAATGAGGCCGGGCACTGCCTGGTGCTGTTGACCCGCATGGACAACCGCCCGGTGGCCATGGTCATCCTCGATGCGTTTGGCAAGTACACCCACTTCGCCGATGCCAGCCGCATGCGCCAGTGGCTGGAAACCGGTGCCGCCAAGCCAGCGCCGGCGGTGGCCATGCAGTACAAGGCAGAGCGGCAGAACAAAGGGCGCCTGGCGGCGGAATGACGGCGCTTGGTGACAGCGCTGGTTGAGCCAAGGGCGCGGGTGTTCGTCGCAAGAGGGACAGCGCCCATCAGATCGAGCGCCGCCCGCGCGGCGCATCGCGGATGAATCCGCTCCTACATTTGTTGCAACGTGCCGAACCTATCAGGCCATGGTTGTCAGCCTTTGGGGATCAGATCCAGATTGCGTCCCAATGCGGGTAGTCTGCGATTCTGTTCACCAAGCCTGCTCTAAGCGGATTGGCAACGATGTACCTGGCGGCCTTGACCACATCTTCGTCCCTGCGTAAGGCGCGGTCATGATAACCGGCTTGCCAGACAGGCGCCGTAATGCTTCCGGTCTTTCGCAAACCGTGGCTCGACCTCGCTTTGAAGCGGCGCATCAGTGTGCTCAGGGTTATTTCTTTCAGTTCGATCAGCCAGTGGACATGGTCAGGCATGACAACCCAGGCCAGTGAATGGCAGCTGTTCTCCTTCTCTACCACACGCAGATTGCGAATCACGATGCGAGCGTATTGAAAATTCAGGAACAGCGGGCGCCGGTTTCGGGTGACGGTGGTGAGCATGTAGAATCTACCGGGTTCTGAGCACCTTCCGCGGCGCAGCAGGCAACCTTTCGGGGAATGCATGACGGTCATCCATGAATGTGCGATTCCCGTTTCAGCCTAGAATTTTCTGCAAAAGGCGGTGAAGCAATATGGTTTGCAGATGTGTCCCCCGACAGGCGACCATGGCGTAACAGGTTCGGCACGTTGCAACAAATGTAGGAGCGGATTTATCCGCGATGCGCCGCGCGGGCGGCGCTCGATCTGATAGGCGCTGCAACTCTCCCGACGTACACCTGGTGGCCCTGACCCGCCCGTAAGCCGGGAACATCAACCTCCCTGAACATTCCCGGATGCCTGGGCGGGCCTCATCGCGGATAAATCCGCTCCTACAACAGCCTCGCGTGAGAAGCCCTGGCCAGGCGGGCGCCGTATCCTGCGTCAGGCCTGGGTACTGACCATCCCACCCGCACTGCTGCCACCGGTGGTCTGCAATGCTTCGAGCAACTGGGCGGTAGCCTGCAGGATTTCACCATTGAGCGTGGAGATACTCGCCTGCCTGGCACTCACGGCGGCCAGTTTGGCCGTTTCTTCCATCGGCTGAGCCATCAACAGGGCCAATTGTTTCTGCTCGTCGGCCAACTGCTTCTGCAGGCGCTTGATCATCTCGCGCAATTGCTTGATATGCGCAGGTTCAGCACTGTCGCTGCTGCTCTCGGCACCTTGGGCTTTGCTGTCAGCGCTGACTTTTGACAGGTCGACCTGAGTGCTGGCTGCCCCGCCCTCTTCGTTCTTCTGCACATCCTGGCTGGCGACCGCCGAGGTGCTGCCCGACACTTGGCCCACGGTGCCGACGCTGATTGCTGCAATGGCGCTCATGTGTTTCTCCCTGCAAGAAAAAATGGGTCCTTGATCTGATCTGCCTATCGGCCGCAAGGCGCAGGTCTTTAGCCCCGGCTTGTTACCAAGCAGCCGGCCGCCGGTAAATTCCCGAGCGTTTGGCTCGTTCCAACCCATGTACCTACGCAGGCGCCGGCTCATCCCGGCGAGCGTCCACCTTCGACCACTATGGAATCGCAGCCATGAGCCAGTCTGCCCCCCCGGAAACTGTCAAGGACTTGATCGGCGTGGGCTTCGGCCCTTCCAACCTGGCCCTGGCCATCGCCCTGGAAGAACTCGCCGAGTCCCAGGGCCATGCCCTCGATGCGCTGTTCATCGACAAGCAGCAGGACTACCGCTGGCACGGCGAAACCCTGGCGACCCAGAGCGAGCTGCAGATCTCGTTCCTCAAGGACCTGGTATCGCTGCGCAACCCCACCAGCCCCTACAGTTTCGTCAACTACCTGCACCAGAAGCAGCGCCTGGCCGACTTCATCAACCTCGGCACCTTCTATCCCTGCCGCCTCGAATACAACGACTACCTGCGCTGGGCCGCCGAGCACTTCGCTACCCAGGCGGTGTATGGCGAGGAGGTGCTGCGCATCGAGCCGGAAGTGCAGGCGGGCCGGGTCGAACACCTGCGCCTGGTGTCGCGTGACATACAAGGGCGCGAATACAGCCGCCGTACCCGTTCGGTGGTGGTCGGTAGCGGCGGCACGCCGAAAATACCGGAGAAGTTCGCCGCCTTTGGCGACGACCCGCGGGTATTCCACCATTCCCGTTACCTCAGCAGCCTGAACCAGCTGCCGTGCACCGCCGGCACACCGATGCGCATCGCCGTGATCGGTTCAGGCCAGAGCGCCGCCGAGGCGTTCATCGACCTCAACGACAGCTACCCATCGGTCAAGGTCGACATGATTCTGCGCGGCTCGGCGCTCAAGCCCGCCGATGACAGCCCGTTCGTCAACGAGATCTTCGCGCCGGGCTACACCGACCTGGTCTACAACGAACCGGCCGACCAGCGCAGCAAGCTGCTCGGCGAATACCACAACACCAACTACTCGGTGGTCGACCTCAACCTGATCGAGCGCATCTACGGCATCCTCTACCGGCAGAAAGTGGCGCACCAGTACCGCCACAACGTGCTGTGCAGGCGCCAGGTGGAAACGGTGCTGGCCACCGGCGAAGGGCTGGAGCTGACCCTGCGCGACCTTGCCACCGGCCAGCAGCAAACCCACCGCTATGACGCCGTGATCCTTGCCACCGGCTACGAGCGCCGCTCGCACCGTGACCTGCTGGCACCGCTGGCCGGCTACCTTGACGATTTTGCGGTCGATCGCAACTACCGTGTGCTGGCCAGCCCCGACCTGCAGGCCTCGGTGTACCTGCAAGGCTTCTGCGAAAACAGCCATGGCCTGAGCGACACCCTGCTCTCGGTGCTGCCGACACGCGCGGCAGAGATCGGCCGCGCGCTGTACCGAGACCTGGCGCAGCTGCACGGCAAACCGCAGGCGGCGGTCGCCCTGACCCGCGCCTGAACCGCTGCTTACCACTGCCTGGCCGGCCCGGCGCAATACGCGCAGGCCGGCCTTGGTGTTTCTGAAACATTTTCTTGCATTTAAAACGGCAGGATTCTGATTCTCATTCGTCCTTATCAGTACAGCCTCTTTGGCTGGGCACACGCTCGACCACCCTTGCAGAAGACTGTCCGATGGCCAAAACCGCGAAAAAATCGAAATCCAGGCTTTGGTTCCTGGTCCACAGCTGGCTCGCCCTGCCGATCTGGTTCTTTGTGCTGATCGTCTGTTTCACCGGCATGCTCGCCGTGGTCAGCCAGGAAATCGTCTGGCTGGCCAATCCGGACGTACGCGCCAACAAGCCCGATGGCGAGGTCGAACGCCTGACTTTCCAGCAAGTGCTGGATGCGTTGCACAGGGCCGAGCCGGACATGCTGGTGGAGCGCCTGAGCCAACCCGACGGTTCGCACTTTGCCGTCAAGGCCGATGTCACCCTGGCGGACGGCAGCCGCCCGACGTTGTACGTAAACCCCTACACCGGCGCAATCCAGGGCAAGACGCCCGACTTCGACTTCGAGGCCTTCACCCGTGCCCTGCACGGCTGGTGGCTGGTGCCATTCACCAATGGCTTCAGCTGGGGCTGGTACCTGGTGTCGCTGCTCGGCCTGCCCATGCTGGCGTCGCTGGTCACCGGCCTGGTGGTGTACAAGAAATTTTGGAAAGGCTTCTTCAAGCCGCTGCGCATCGGCCATGGCTCGCGGATTTTCTGGGGCGACCTGCACCGCCTGGCCGGGGTCTGGTCGATCTGGTTCATTGCGGTCATCTCCATCACCGGTACCTGGTTTCTGATCCAGGCGATCCTGTTCGACAACCACATCACCATTTCCAGCCGCCCGGTGGTGCCGGTGATCGCCCGCGAGGACGTGCCGCAAAGCAGGGATGGCAGCCCGGCACCGCGCATCGACCTGGATGAAGCCGCGCGTATTGCCGGCCTGGCGATCCCGGGGCTGGAGATCAGTTTCATCACCCTGCCAGCCACCGCCTACAGCCATGTCACGCTGGCCGGGCCGGGCTGGTACCCGCTGATGTTCCAGAGTGCTTCGGTGAACCCTTATACGCGCAAGGTCGACAGCCAGTTCCTGCTCAGCGACCGCTCGGCGCTGGAGTTCGTCACCGAATCCATGCGCCCGCTGCATACCGGCGATTTCGGCGGCCTGCCGATCAAGCTGGTGTGGTTCTTCTTCGGTTTGATCCTCACCCTGATGGTGTTCAGCGGCTTGCTGATCTGGACCAGGCGCACCGCCCAGGCCACCGCCGCCGCACTCAAGCGCAGCGAACGCGCGCCGCACCCGGCCCGCCCTGGCAGCGCCGTGGAGGTACGCCCATGAGCAAGGCACACGCGCTGCCCGGCAGCCCGCTGAAGCAGCTGTGGCTGAAGTGGCGCTTTCACCTGAATGTCCTGCTGATTCTCATCCCGCTGGGCTTCATGCCGAAGTACTTCGCCGACGCCAAGCTGTTCCGTGGCGAAGCCGGCCTTGGCGCCAATGTGATCAGCGACATCCAGGTCGGCCCCTACCGCCTCGACCTGGCCGAACTGCGTGACGAGGCCCCCCGCGCCGACGGCCCGGCCGGGTACTTCAAGGTATTCAACGCCTCGTTGTGCAAGGCCTGTATCAAGGAGGTCAAGGCCGCCTACCTGCGCATCGGCAAACCGCGCAGCCTGCGCACCGCCGGCACCATTTTCTTTGGTGCGCCGTACCACATGGGCACGTCGCTGCCCATCCCGCCCCGCACCCGCGCAGACGCGCAGGTCTGGATCACCCTGGAAGGCTGGGACGGCAGCCTGCACCAGGCGTCAGTCCCGCTGGCCCAGGCATCACCCGCCACCGTGGCCTGGCTCGAGAACCAAGGAGGCAAGAAATGAGACACCTGTTGCGCATCCTCGCCCTGCCTGTGCTGGTGCTGGGCGCTGGCCCCGCCCTGGCACACAACCCGATGTGCGAATGCGAAGGACTGGCCGATGGCCAGGTCAAGTGCACCGGGGGCTTCTCGGACGGCAGCGCTGCCCCCGGGGTGACGCTGGATGTAATCGGCTACGACGAACAGGTACTGGTCGGCGGCAAGCTCGGTGAGGACTCGACGCTGACCTTCAAGCGCCCGGACGGCGAGTTCTATGTGCTGTTCGATGCTGGCCCCGGGCATGTGGTGGAAGTCGACCACGCCGACATCGTCCAGCCATGAGCCGCTGCCAAGTGATCCGCCCGGCCGGTGCCGGGCACGAAACCCTCTACGTGCTGCTGGTCAGCCTGCTGATCGTGGCGCTCGCCGCCAGCGTGGTGCTGGTGCGCGGTGAGCGCGAGGACGAACAGGCCATCGCCAGCCACCAGATCGATGCCCGGCGCGACCTCACCGCCGCCGAGCAAGGCCTGTACACCGACCTGCGGGTGGCCTTCGACGAAATCCGCCTGCTGCGTGAAGAAACCGCCGCCGTCCCCAGCGTGAGCGCCCTGGCCGAGGAAGGCCTGCCACCGTTCGTGGCCGACACCGGCAGCCAGCGCCGCGGCAGCCATCAGTGGTCGTGGCTGCAGGCCGGTGCCTACCTGGGTCGCAGCCAGGCCCCGGAAGTAGCCGGCAGCCTGCTATTGATCGTGCCGAGCGACAGCGCTGGCGAGGCGGATGTCTGGCTACGCCGCGACACCATCGCTGTGCCGCCAGGCGACCTCAGCCAGGCCGCACTGATCGCGGCCGGCTGGCGGCAGGTGGTCAGCCATTACGACGCCGGGGTCACCCGCGAACACCGTCACTGAACCCAAGGACTCCGCCCATGTTCCGCTCCGCCCTCGCCCTGCTCCTGGCACTTGCCCTGCCGACACCGGCCCTGGCCGATAACGGCAAGCCGCTGCGCATCGGCATCACCCTGCACCCCTACTACAGTTATGTGCGCAACATCGTCGGCGACAAGGCCGAAGTGGTGCCGTTGATCCCGGCAGGTTTCAACCCGCATGCCTACGAACCCCGGGCGCAAGACATCAAGCGCATCGGCACGCTGGATGTGGTGGTGCTCAACGGCGTCGGCCATGACGATTTTGCCGAGCGCATGATCGCCGCCAGCGAGAAGCCCGCTATCCCGACCATCGAGGCCAACCAGAACGTACCGTTGCTGGCGGCCACCGGCATTGCCGCCCGTGGTGCCGGCAAGGTGGTCAACCCGCACACCTTCCTGTCGATCAGCACCAGCATCGCCCAGGTCAACAATATCGCTCGCGAGCTGGGCAAGCTCGATCCGGACAACGCCCGGCTGTACACGCAAAATGCCCGTGCCTACGCCAAGCGCCTGCGCACCCTGCGGGCCGAAGCCCTGGCCAAGGTCACCGAAGCGCCCGGCGCCAGTTTCCGGGTGGCGACCATCCATGCCGCCTACGACTACCTGGTGCGCGACTTCGGCCTGGAGGTGACGGCCGTGGTCGAGCCAGCCCATGGCATCGAGCCCAGCCCGGCCCAGTTGAAGAAAACCATCGACCAGCTGAAGGCCCTGGATGTGCGAGTGATCTTCTCGGAAATGGACTTCCCGTCGGCCTATGTCGACACCATCCAGCGTGAATCCGGCGTGCGCCTTTATCCGCTCACGCACATCTCCTATGGCGAATACACCCAGGACAAGTACGAAGTGGAAATGCAGCGCAACCTCGACACCGTCGTGCGCGCCATCCAGGAGAACCGCACATGACCGCCGCGGCCAACCTGCTGGCGGCCTGCGGGCCACGCATAGAGTTCGCCGGTATCGACCTGAGGCTGGGCGGCACCCGTATCCTCGACCAGGTCAGCTTCAGCGTGGCCGCCGGCAGCGTGCACGCCATCGTCGGCCCCAACGGCGCTGGCAAGAGCTCGTTGATCAAGACCCTGCTCGGGCAGATGCCGCACCAGGGCCAGTTGACCTTGCACTGGCCCGGAGAACACCAGGTGATCGGTTACGTGCCACAGGCGCTGGAGTTCGACCGTGGCCTGCCAATGACCGTGGACGACTTCATGGCCGCGCTGTGCCAGCGCCGCCCGGCCTTCCTCGGCCTGTCGCGGCAAGTGCAGCCGGCCATCGACGCGGCCCTGGCGCGGGTCGGCATGCTCGACAAGCGCAAGCGGCGCATGGGCGCGCTGTCGGGTGGCGAACGCCAGCGCGTGCTGCTGGCGCAGGGCCTGGTCCCGACGCCGCAGTTGCTGGTGCTGGACGAGCCGATGTCGGCCCTTGATGAAGCCGGTATCCAGGTGTTCGAACAGTTGCTGCGCAGCTGGCGCCAGGCCGGTACCACCGTGCTGTGGATCGAGCACGACCTGCAGGCCGTGCTGCGCCTGAGCGACCGGGTGACCGGCCTGAACCGCCAGGTGCTGTTCGATGCCCCGCCGGCCCAGGCGCTGACCCCGGAGCGCCTGCTGGGGCTGTTCTCCGTTCACCCGCGCAGCGAGGGGCGTGCCTGATGAGTGTTGAATCCTTGCGCCTGCTGGTCCAGGGCTGGGCCACGGCCGGCTACCTGCCCGAGGCACTGGCCTACGGTTTCGTGGTCAACGCCTTGCTGGCAGGCCTGATGATCGGCCCGGTACTGGGCGGCCTGGGTACCCTGGTGGTGGTCAAGCGCTTCGCGTTCTTCTCCGAGGCGGTCGGCCATGCCGCGCTGACCGGCGTGGCCATCGGCATTCTGCTGGGCGAACCCTACACAGGCCCGTACGGCAGCCTGTTCGGCTACTGCCTGCTGTTTGGCCTGCTGCTCAACTTCCTGCGCAACCGTACCGGGCTATCGCCGGACACGCTGATCGGCGTGTTCCTCTCGGTGTCGTTGGCACTCGGCGCCAGCCTGCTGCTGATGCTGGCGGGCAAGATCAATGTGCATATCCTGGAAAATGTCTTGTTCGGCTCGGTGCTGACCGTGAGCGGCCAGGACCTGCTGGTGCTGGGCATCGTCGCGCTGCTGGTGCTGGCCCTGGCCGTGCCCCTGTACAACCGCATCATGTTGGCCAGCTTCAACCCGCAGCTGGCGGCGGTGCGCGGGGTGGCGGTGAAGACCCTGGACTACTTGTTCGTGGTGCTGGTGACCTTGGTGACGGTAGCGGCGGTCAAGGTGATCGGGGCGATCCTGGTCGGGGCACTGCTGGTGATCCCGGCCGCCGCTGCGCGCCTGGTAAGCCAGTCGCTCAAGGGCTTTTTCTTCCTCTCGGTGCTGATCGCCACCCTGAGTACGCTGCTCGGCATCCTGCTGCCGATCGTCTTCGACCTGCCGGTGCCGTCGGGTGCCGCGATCATCCTGGTGGCCGGCATCTGCTTTGCCCTGGCTGCGCTGGCCCGCGCCCTCGTCCCCCACCTGCAAGGAAACCCGGCATGAACCTTAAACGCCTGACCCTGGCGCTGGCCCTGGCCGGCTTGCCATCGCTGTGTTTCGCCACCCAGGTGCTGACCAGCCTGCCGGTCACTCACAGCCTGGCCAGTACTCTGCTCGACGGCACTGCGGTACAGCTCACCCGCGCGGCGCCGGCCAACCTGCCGGCCAGCCGTCAGCCCGCGTATTTCAGCGGACGTGGTGGTACCAACCTGCATGAGGCCGCGCAGCAGGCCGATGCGGTGATCGGCGTGCGTTCGATCTGGCGTGACGACCCGCTGTACCCGATGGCCCGGCGCAGTAATATCCGTATTGTCGAAATCGACGCCGCACGGCCGCTGGACGGCGCGCTGCCAGGCATTGCCGTCACCGGTGACGATGCCTATGGCGCCTACCCGTGGCTGAACCCGAGCAACCTTGGGCGCATGGCCGACGTAATGGCCAACGACCTGGGACGGCTGGCGCCGGAAGCCAAGACGACGATCCAGGGCAACCTGGCCAGGCTCAAGCGCCAGTTGCTGGAACTTGCCGCCAGCAGCCAGACGCGCCTGGCCAAGGCCGACAACCTGACCGTGGTGAACCTGTCGGAGCGCCTGGGCTACCTGGCCAGTGGGCTGAACCTGGATGTGCTGGAGCAACCGCTGCCGGCCGCATGGGATGCCGCCGCGCTGCAGGCGCTGGAGCAGAACCTGAAGACCCAGGAGGTGGCAGTGGTGCTGGACCACCGCCAGCCGGAGCCGGCGGTGGTCGAGGTGATCAGGGCCGCCGGGGCGAAGCTGGTGGTGGTGGAAAGCGACCCTGAAGATGCCTTTGCCGGACTGGAGGCCAGTGTCGACCAGGTGGTGGGCGCACTGAGCGGAGGCTGAAGTGGCCTGTGCCGGCCTGTTCGCGAGTAGAACTGCGCACAGGCTGGCACAGGCGAGCCCCTGCTAACGCTTCATGCAGCGCTGATAGCGCTCATCTACCCGCCCGGCAAACCACGCCGTGGTCAGCTTGCGGGTGATCTTCGGGCTCTTCAGCTCGATCCCCGGCAACACCGCCCGTGGCAGCGGTTTGCCCGCCGCAGCATCGGCCAGGGCGAATACCCCGCGGTACAGGTCGCTGTCCTCGAATGCCAGGCGGTCGCCCTGCTCAAGCTGGCGGCGAATCTGCGGGTTGCGCAACCCGAGTCGGGTACCAAGCTTGCGCGCCGCTTGTTCGGTGGCCCCCGGCATGATCGAGCCCGGTGCAACCAGGTCCCCGTCGAGCGCCAGTGTCACCCCGCTCGCCTTGCTCAGTGCTGCCTGGAAGGCCGCGTTGCGGCTGGCGTACCAGCCCGCATTGAAATCGGCGAAGCGATACAGCTGGCGTTCGTAGTTCGCCGGGTAACCCAGCAAGTGGGCGATGCCGAAATACATGCCGCCACGCCGGGTGAACACCTCCTGGCGGATGCTGCCGGTGTAGCTGTAGGGGTAATCGCGCGCATGCTGTTCGGCAAAGTCGATGCTGACCTGCATCGGCCCGCCGGTATGCACCGGGTTCAACCCATCGAGCAAGGTCTTGCCCAGCGGCACACGGGCGATGACCTCGTCGTACAGTTCGCTCAGCTGCTTCTCGCTGCGCACCGCCTGCAACCGCTGCTGGTAGCTCTTGCCATTGGCCGAAGGGGTCTTCAGCGCCCCATCGACCAGCAGCCTGGGAATATGCAGGCGTGCGGCACGGCGGTCGATTTCCTGGCGGGCAATGCGCCCCAGGTTGGGCACCTGCGGGTCGGCGTTGAAGGTCGACTCCTGCTCGGTCACGGCCAGCACCGCGCACAGGTTGCTCTTGCTCGGGGCAATGCGCTGGGTTTCGAATGCCTGCTGAATGTCCCTGGCCCAGCCCTCGCGGTCCCTGGCCTGGGCGGGCAGCAACCGCAGCAGTTGCGCGCGGACCTTGGCCGGGTCTGCTTCGGGTGCTTGCTCACGGCGCCCGGCGCAACCTTGCAGCAGCGCCAGGGCCATCAGCCCGATCGCCAGTATCCGGCCGTTCAGGGCTGTTCACCGACCAGGTAGGTCTTGCTGATGTGGCGGAACAGCGGGTGCCCGGCACTGCCCATCAGCTCGAACAACACCATCTCGCGGGTCACCACCTGAGCGCCCGCCGCACGCATGCGCGCCAGGCCGGCGGCCTTGCTCGCCGGGGTGCGGCTGTCGCAGGCGTCCTCGACCACGTACACCTGCTTGCCCAGCGCCAGCAGGCCGAGCACGGTCTGCAGCACGCAGACGTGGGTTTCCATGCCACAGACGATCACTTGCTCACGCGCCAGCAGGCTGGCTGGCAGACAGGCGGCGGCCACGCAGGAAAAGTGGCTTTTCTCCACCACCTCGGCGGCGGGCGCCACGGCCAGCAGCTCGGCCAGGGTATGCCCCAGGCCCTTGGGATACTGTTCGGAAATCACCGTCGGCAGCTCCAGCTCGGCAGTTGCGGCCAGCAACCAGCGGGCCCGTGCGCGGGTGCCTGCAGGGTCGCTCATGGCGCCGATGAGCTTCTCCTGGATGTCGACGACCAGCAGCGTCGCCTTGTGTGGATCGATCAGCATTGCCTGCCCCTTGCCTGGAAAAAGGCCTAGCCTCCCCCAGGCAAGCGGTGACGTCAATCAGGCGGAAAGCCGGAGCGGTTCGAGCGATGCGACCAGCGCAGTGAGCACCTGGTCTTCCTGTTCGTGAATGAAGAAGTGCCCCCCCGGGAACATCTGCAGTGAGAATGGCCCATGGGTTTCCTGGCGCCAGGCCTGCAGTTGCTCGTCGCTGGCGCGGTCGTCCACGCCACCCAATACGTGCAGCGGGCACTGCAACGCCGCGCGCTGGCGGTAGGCGTAGGTGCCGCAGAGCAGGAAATCGGCGCGCAGGATGGGCAAGGTCAGGCTCATCAGCTCGGCGTTGGCCAGCACTTCCTCGGGCGTGCCCTGCAGTTCGCGCAATTCGCTGATCAGCTCGGCGTCGCCCTTGGGTTCGCGCCAATTGTTGCGCTCGTAGTCCTCGCGACGGGTCGGCGCAGCGGTTCCACACGCGAACAGGGCCAGCGGCGGCGGGCAACCCAGCGCTTGCAGCTCATGGCTCAGCTCGAAGGCCAGCAGCGCGCCCAGGCTGTGGCCAAGCAGCGCATAAGGGGCACTGGCCGCCAGGCGTTGCTCGGCAGCCAGTTGCCGGGCCAGGGCCTGCAGGTCGGTGTGCAGTGGCTCGGCCATGCGCGCACCGCGCCCGGGCAGTTCGACCGGGCGCACCTGCAGCCACGCTGGCAGCTTGCGCCGCCAGCGGCTGTAGACCATGGCGCTGGCGCCGGAGTACGGCAGGCACAGCAGGTTCAGCGCGGTCACTGGGCAGCGGCTTCGGCCATTTTCTGGCGCAGGCTCAGCGGGCGCATGTCGGTCCAGACTTCGTCGATGTAGGCCAGGCAGTCTTTCTTCAGGCCGCTCTTGCCAACGGCGCGCCAGCCGTTGGGGATGGCCTTGTAGTCGGGCCAGATCGAGTACTGCTCTTCGTGGTTGACCACTACCTGGAACTGGATATCGTCGCGGTCGAAAACGGAAGTCATTGCCTGTCTCCTTGAGTGATGAATGCCCCTGCGCGCGTGGCGCAGGGGAGCTTTGTAGTAGACGTGGCACGCGGTGAAAAAATTAGCGGCCTGGCACGTGTAGGAGCGGCCTTGCGTCGCGATCGGGCGCGCAGCGGCCGCATTCCAGGTCATCCTGACCTGCCAGAACACTGTCGGTTGCAGATATAGCGGCCGCTGCGCGCCCGATCGCGACGCAAGGCCGCTCCTACAAGGACCATGCCTGGCTGGCCCTCAGGTTTCCCGCAGCAAATCATGGCTATCGAGCAGACGGAAGGCAACCTGCGGGTTGCGCTCCAGCCCTCGGCGGATCGCCGCCGGAATCGACTGCCGGGTCTTGCGGCACAGCCCAGGCTGGTCATCCAGTTCGATGACGATGCCACGCATGGTCCGCACTTCGTTGTAACCGGGAGCGATGTGCACGCGGATGCCGAGGTTTTCGTACATTCGTTGCTGCAGGCGTTGCAGGTCTTCCAGGTCCTTGAGGTTTTCCAGGCGTTCGAGCAGGCGCTTTTCCTCCTGACGGGTCAGCAGGAGGATGCGCTGGGCAGCCTGCGGGTGGTCGACCAGCTGTTCGCGGCCGCAATCACAGGCGCCAGGGGGGCAAGGCTGGCGCAAAGGGGGTGCTGTGCTCATGCCAGCAAGCATAGCCCGTAGCAGGCTCTGCAGGTTGTCACAGCTGCACCAACCGCTCGCGCAGGAAGGCCACAAAGCCTTGCACCGGCCGCGCCACCTGCCGGTGCTGTGGGTAGACCGCCGACAGCTGCAACGCCGGCGGGCGCCACTCATCCAGCACGGTCACCAGCCGCCCATCGGCCAACGCCTGCGCAACGATAAAGGTTGGCAGGTAAGTCACACCCATGCCGGCAATCGCGGCATCCCTGAGCAACTCGCCGTTGTTCGCCCGCATGCGCCCGGTCACCTGCAGCGCCTGGGCCTTGCCACCCTGGTGGAACTGCCATTGCACCTGCCGCGCATGCCCGTAAGGCAGGCATTCGTGCCCGGCCAGCTCGCCCGGGCGGCTTGGTACGCCCCGCGCTTGCAGGTACGCCGGGCTTGCGCAGTAAACCCGCTCGACACTCGCAATACGCCGCGCAATCAGGCTGGAGTCCTCCAGCACGCCAATCCGCAGCGCCAGGTCATAGCCCTCGCCGATCAGGTCCACGGCGCGGTCGCTCAAGTCCACCTCCACATCGACCTGCGGGTGCAATTGCAGGAACTCGGTCAGCAGGCAGCCCAGGTGGGCCATGGCGAACGACAGCGGCGCGCTCAGGCGCAAGGTGCCGCGCAAGGCCTGGGCCTGGCCGCTGATGTCATGCTCCACCTGCTGCACCTCGCCCAGCAGGCGCAGCGCCGACTGGTAATAGTGCTGGCCCAGCGGGGTGGCATCCAGGCGCCGCGTGGAGCGGTTGAGCAGGCGCACACCCAGGCGCTCTTCAAGCTGCATCAGCCGCCGGCTGACCGATTGCTTGGACATGCCCAGGCGCTCGGCAGCGGCAGTGAAACTGCCGGCTTCCATCACTTGGGCAAAGATGCGCATGTCTTCGTAAGGGTTCATTGTCTCGCTCTTGGTGACAGTCAAACGCTTTATAGCGGCTTTTTCCCATCAGTGCATCTCCCTAATCTACGCACAGGTCGCAACGATGGCCCGCCAGGCCAGGCAAGACGCCCATTACCAACACTTGCATAGAAAAGGATTCGCTCATGAACATTGTCCACAAAACCCTCGCCGCTTCCCTGCTCGCGCTGTCCGTTTCCAGCGCTTTCGCTGCCGGCAGCCCGGGTGTCGAAAGCCACACCCAGGCGTTCCTCGACGCGTTGCAACAAGGTGGCGGCAAGCCACTGGAACAGCTCAGCCCGAAAGACGCCCGTGCCGTGCTGACCGGCGCCCAGGCTTCGGTCAAGGTCGACCTCTCCGGCATCGAGGTGAAGCAACGCACCATCCAGGCCGATGGCCAGTCGATCACGCTGCAAGTGGTACGCCCGGCCAATGTGCAGGGTGAGCTGCCGGTGTTCATGTTCTTCCACGGCGGCGGCTGGGTGCTCGGCGACTTCCCGACCCACCAGCGGCTGATCCGCGACCTGGTGGTCGGCTCCGGTGCAGTGGCCGTGTATGTCGACTACACCCCGTCGCCGGAAGCGCATTATCCGACGACGATCAACCAGGCCTACGCTGCGACCCGCTGGGTGGCCGAGCATGGCAAGGAAATCGGCGTGGACGGCAAGCGCCTGGCCGTGGCCGGTAACAGCGTCGGCGGCAACATGGCGGCGGTGGTTGCGCTCAAGGCCAAAGAAGCCGGTACCCCGGCGCTGCGCTTCCAGCTGTTGTTGTGGCCGGTCACCGATGCCAGCTTCGAGACTGCTTCCTACAAGCAGTTTGCCGAGGGGCACTTCCTGACCACCGGGATGATGAAATGGTTCTGGGACAACTACACCACCGATGCCAAGGCACGGGAGCAGATCTACGCCTCGCCGCTGCGTGCCAGCAGCGAGCAGCTCAAGGGCTTGCCGCCGGCACTGGTGCAGACGGCCGAGTTCGACGTGCTGCGCGATGAAGGTGAAGCGTATGCCCGCAAGCTGAATGCCGCTGGCGTGACTGTGACCTCGGTACGGTACAACGGGATGATTCATGACTATGGCTTGCTCAACCCGCTGAGCCAGGTGCCGGCTGTAAAGGCGGCAATGCGTCAGGCGGGCACCGAACTTAAAGTGCACCTGCAGTAAATCGATGACTAGAAGACCCGCCCAGGCGGGTCTTTTGCTTCTATGGCGGAAATGGCCCGCAGGCTTCGATGAATCTGCTATCGGTGCGGCTATCTATGGCACCGTCCGGCCCGATGTAGATATGGATCCTGGGCCACCTGGGCTTGGCCCGAATGCAGTGCCATTTGCCTCGGTTGTTCCAATCGAGTTGCATGAAGAATTGGTTGTTGGGGAAGATATGCCCGGTGCCGCCGGTGGTTTCACCTGGGTAGATTTCGCCTTTTGAAATGTTATCTTGAACATTCAAGATATAGCCAAGACGCCCCTGCCCCTTATCAGTAAAATGAAAACTCACGCGCGGAGTGGCAACATACCAAAAGACGATTGGGGTGAGCATTAGCGCGACCACCCAGCGCCAGAAATACCGTTTCGGTTTATTTACAGCGGTGATCACGTACGCTACCTCCCCAGCTAGACAGTGGCAATGCTAGTACCTCATCCATAAGCACCTTTGCCGTAATCCCACCGTTTGGTTGCTGCTTATACAGTTTGATGCCAATACTGATAGAGACACGATCGCCTATATCATCCCAAGCGCGCATCCCGTCGATGTCTGCGTAGCGACGAGGCCCATCGTGTTCATCCCAATCCCAAACCTTCCGAATGCTGTCTGATGCAATCTGCTCAAGCCCGGCACCGTCCAGAAGGACGCCTTCAGACAGGCCACCAGCCCGCCCTACATAGCCGTAGTGGATGTTCGACCAGATATCGTAGAAGTAGTCAACCTCACCTTGTTTTTGCCAAACCCCACTGAAGTGTTGCCTGATGGCCTTCTTGTGATCCCATGGCCTGTCCTGACCAACTCGCTCTGCCCAAAGCGCCATCGCGGCAGCAGTGTTCCCAACCTTCATTGATTGAAATTCAGGCGAAAAAAGACGCGCATACCAAGGAAGCTCCAGAAATTTTGCACGCTCCTCTGTTGCATCAAAACTGGTTAGCTTCTTCATGTTCAGTACGGATGGATGTGTGATGTTGCGATTCATTTCCTCGGCGATATAGCTTGCCACCTGCTCCATCATGTCAGGGTCTGTGCAAGTGGAAGGCTTGGCCGCTACCAGCGCAGATTTGTCAGGCGGGATTGAACCGGCGGGTCCTGATGTTACCGCTTGGCGTACTTGCTGTGCCCCCCGGGAGCCTGCCGCTTCGCCAGGTTCTCCAGTGGCAATTACACGGTTTGTTCCCGCTGGGCAGCCGCAGGCTACCAAAGCTCCATCAACCACTGCCGGACGACCATGGATGACGAAATTGCTCGCACCTTCCACCAGCGTTCCTACTTCACCGCAGGTAGGACATGGGGTGGTCTTGTCCTGCAACCTCAGCGCTTCACGCCCATCGCCTTTGAATCCGTGGCCACTGGCCAGGCATACGGCTCCTGTAGTGGTCCGGTCTCCATCCCAGGCCTGGTTCCTGCCGTTGATCCTGAAACGTGCCATGTGAAACTCCTTGAGTGAAAGCCGGGAGGCTAGCACCCGCTAGAGCATGAAAATCACGCAGGAACAGACCAAGAATGGTCCTACAAAGTACATCGAGATGCCCTACACGCCGCTACACCAATAGTCACTTTAAAAGAGACAATCTTTCACCATTACGCTGGTTTTTACCTCCTGAGCTGACAGTTAAGCTTCTCCCATCTACTAGCCAACCCGATCACGGTGCCGGCTTTTCCAGGAGAATGACCATGCTTACCGTACGCAACGCCAAAGACCGCGGCCTGGCCTTCCATGGCTGGCTGAAATCCTTCCATACCTTCTCCTTCGGCCTATCGCAACCCGGACGAGCAAGGTTTCTCCGACCTGCTGGTGATCAACGATCGCGTCATCGCCGGCAAGGGCTTCGGCGAGCACCCGCACCGTGACATGGAGATTTTCTCCTACGTGCTCGAAGGCGCGCTGGAGCACAAGGACACCCTGGGCACCGGCTCGGTAATACGCCCCGGTGACGTGCAACTGATGAGCGCCGGCCATGGCGTGGCGCACAGCGAGTTCAACCACAGCCAGGTGCAGCCGGTGCACTTTTTGCAGATCTGGATCGTGCCGAACGTGCAAGGCGCCACGCCGCGTTACCAGCAGCAGCACTTCAGCGCCGAGGAAAAGCGCGGCAAGCTGCGCCTGATCATATCGCCGGAGGGTGCCGAAGGATCTTTGCAGGTGCGCCAGGATGCGCGGGTGTATGCCGGGTTGTTCGACGGTGACGAGCGCGCCACGCTGACCTTGCCGGAACATCGCCATGCCTATGTGCACGTGGCCCGGGGCAGCATCGCGCTGAATGGCCAGGTGCTCGGTGAAGGCGATGGGGTACGGGTAAGGCAGGAACAGGTGCTGGAACTGAGTCATGGGGTGGATGCCGGGGTACTGGTGTTTGACCTGCGGCCGCACGAGCTGCCGGGCATGCCTTGACGCAGGTCCGCCCTCTTCGCGGGTTGAACCGCGAAGAGGGCATCAGGCAACACTCAAGGTTCGAACCCTTCGACGATGATCACTTCGGCTTTCGCCACCCCCTGGCGATGGCTGCACGCCTCCTGGTACAGCGCGGACCGGTAACACGCCAACGCCTGCTCGTACGAATCGAACTCGATCACCACGCTACGCTGAGGGGTAGGCCGCCCTTCCAGCGCCTCGCTGCGCCCGCCACGGGCCAGAAAGCGGCCGCCGAACGCCTGGAAGGCAGCCGGGGCGCGCTGGGTGTACTGCTGGTATTGCTCGGGGTCGGTCACGTCCACATGGGCGATCCAGTAGGCCTTCATGCGCTGCTCTCCTGTTACGGCGATATTTATGTATGATGGTATACCATAATAATCACCCTATAACCGTGAGCGTGCAACATGGCATTCAACACCATCGAGGAACTTCTCGAGGATTACCGGCAGGGCAAGATGGTCCTGCTGGTGGATGACGAGGACCGGGAAAACGAAGGCGACCTGCTGATCGCCGCCGAGCGTTGCGACGCCCAGGCCGTCAACTTCATGGCCCGCGAAGCGCGTGGCCTGATCTGCCTGACCCTGACCGAAGAACATTGTCAGCGCCTGGGCCTGGAACAGATGGTACCGGCCAACGGCAGCGTGTTCAGCACCGCTTTCACCGTGTCGATCGAAGCGGCCAGCGGCGTGACCACCGGCATTTCCGCCGCTGATCGGGCGCGCACCGTGGCCGCCGCCATGGCCCCCGGCGCCCGCCCCGAGGACCTGGTGCAACCGGGGCACATCTTCCCCCTGCGCGCCCGCGAAGGCGGCGTGCTGACCCGCGCCGGCCACACCGAAGCCGGCTGCGACCTGGCGCGCCTGGCCGGTTTCACCCCGGCTTCGGTGATCGTCGAAGTGCTCAACGACGACGGCACCATGGCCCGCCGCCCCGACCTGGAAGTATTCGCCGCCCGGCATGGCATCAAGATCGGCACCATCGCCGACCTGATCCACTACCGCCTGAGTACCGAACAGACCATCAAGCGTATCGGCGAACGCGAACTGCCGACCGTGCATGGCAGCTTCCGCCTGGTCACCTATGAGGACCGCATCGAAGGGGGTGTGCACATGGCCATGGTCATGGGCAACATCCGCCGCGAACAGCCGACCCTGGTGCGGGTACATGTGATCGACCCGCTGCGCGATCTGGTCGGTGCCGAATACGCCGGGCCGCCCAACTGGACGCTGTGGGCGGCGCTGCAGAAGGTGGCCGAGGAAGGCGCGGGTGTGGTGGTGATCCTGGCCAACCATGAGTCCTCCCAGGCCTTGCTCGAACGCGTACCGCAGCTCACCCACCCGGTGCGGCCTTACCAGCGAGGGCAATCGAAGGTGTACTCCGAGGTCGGCACCGGGGCGCAGATTCTGCAGGACCTCGGTGTCGGCAAGCTGCGTCATCTGGGCCCTCCACTGAAGTATGCCGGGCTGGCTGGGTACGAGCTGGAGGTGGTGCAGAGCATCCCCTTCGAGACTGGCCTGATGGGCTGATACGGAGCCTTGTAGGAGCGGCCTTGTGTCGCGAAAGGGCTGCGAAGCAGCCCCAGGGTTTCAGCGCAGATGCACAAATTGCTGGGGCTGCTTCGCAGCCCTTTCGCGACACAAGGCCGCTCCTACACGGGATGGAGTGATGGCCGGTAGCCCCATAACGCTTGCCAATAGTTTGGAATACCATAATATGATATCCCGTAGACCTTAAATCTGTCGGCCGGCTCCTACAATTACAAACGGCCTTCAGACACCTTGTTTTAGCGGCTCCCCGAACACGATTGGCGGGCGCACCACAAGCCCCGCCTCGAATAACAAAAGCAACGAGGGCGTAACCATGCTGTTGAGCAAACGTGTAACCGCAGTGCTGTCCGCCAGCCTGCTGACCCTGGCCTGCCAGGCCACCCAGGCTGCCGACAGCCTGAACTTCGTCAGCTGGGGCGGTACCACCCAGGACGCCCAAAAGGAAGCGTGGGCCGTACCTTTCAGCAAGGCCACCGGCATCAAGGTGGTCCAGGACGGCCCCACCGACTACGGCAAGCTCAAGGCCATGGTCGAAAGCGGCAACGTGCAGTGGGACGTGGTCGATGTCGAAGCCGACTTCGCCCTGCGGGCTGCCAGCGAGGGCCTGCTCGAGCCCCTCGATTTCAACCAGATCAAACGCGACAAGATCGACCCGCGCTTCGTCTCCGACCACGGCGTCGGTTCGTTCTTCTTCTCCTTTGTGCTCGGCTACAACGAAGGCAAGCTGGGCGCCAACAAACCGCTGGACTGGACGGCGTTGTTCGATACCAAGACCTACCCCGGCAAACGCGCCCTGTACAAATGGCCCAGCCCTGGCGTGCTGGAACTGGCCCTGCTGGCCGATGGCGTAGCCCCCGACAAGCTCTACCCGCTGGACCTGGACCGCGCCTTCAAGAAGCTCGACACCATCAAGCAGGACATCGTCTGGTGGGGCGGTGGCGCCCAGTCGCAGCAGCTGCTGGCCTCGGGTGAAGCTTCGCTCGGCCAGTTCTGGAATGGCCGCGTCTACGCCCTGCAGCAGGACGGTGCGCCGGTGGGCGTGAGCTGGAAGCAGAACCTGGTCATGGCCGACTTTCTCGTGGTGCCCAAGGGCGCCAGGAACAAGGACGCAGCGATGAAGTTCCTGGCCAACGCCAGCAGCGCCGAAGGCCAGGCCGAGTTCGCCAACAAGACCGCCTATGCGCCGGTGAACGTCGACAGCGTGGCCAAGCTGGACAAGGACCTTGCACAAAACCTGCCCACCGCCTACGCCCAGGACCAGGTCACCCTCGACTTCGCCTACTGGGCCAAGAACGGCCAGGCCATCGCAGCCCGCTGGAATGAGTGGTTGGTCAAATGAAAGTCGCCATCAACGCCCTGCATAGCCCACAAGGTGCCCCCACGGGCACCGGCGCACCGGGCGCGGCCGCGCGCCGCGTCAGCCTGAGCCAGCGCTGGAAAGGCAGCCGCAACCTGCTGCCGGCCCTGCTGTTCCTTGGCCTGTTCTTCTTCGCCCCGCTGGCCGGCCTGTTGCTGCGCGGGGTGCTGGAGCCGACGCCGGGTCTGGGCAATTACGAGCAGCTGTTCGCCAACTCGGCCTATGCGCGGGTGCTGTTCAACACCTTCTCGGTGGCCGGCGTGGTCACCCTGATCAGCGTGCTGCTGGGTTTCCCGCTGGCCTGGGCAATCACCCTGGTGCCCAAAGGCTGGGGCCGCTGGCTGCTGAACATCGTGCTGCTGTCGATGTGGACCAGCCTGCTGGCGCGCACCTACTCGTGGCTGGTGCTGCTGCAGAGTTCGGGGGTGATCAACAAGGCGTTGATGGCCATGGGCATCATCGATGCGCCGCTGGAAATGGTGCATAACCTGACCGGCGTGGTGATCGGCATGAGCTACATCATGATCCCGTTCATCGTGCTGCCGCTGCAGGCCACCATGCACGCCATCGACCCGATGGTGCTGCAGGCCGGCTCGATCTGCGGCGCCAGCCCGTGGACCAATTTCTGGAAGGTGTTCCTGCCGCTGTGCCGCTCGGGGCTGTTCTCCGGGGCGCTGATGGTGTTCGTGATGTCGCTCGGTTACTACGTCACCCCCGCCCTGCTGGGCGGTGCGCAGAACATGATGCTGCCCGAATTCATCATCCAGCAGGTGCAGTCCTTCCTCAACTGGGGCCTGGCCAGCGCCGCCGCCGCACTGCTGGTGGTCATCACCCTGGTGCTCTTCTACCTGTACCTGAAGCTGCAGCCGGAATCCCCGGTTGGCAACGCGAGGTAAACCGCCATGCTCCTGTCTCCCAATGCCATGGGCCGCCCGCTACGTACCGGCCTGTACCTGACCACTGGAGTGATCGCGGCCTTCCTGCTGCTGCCGGTGGTGTTCATCGTGCTGCTGTCGTTCGGCTCGTCGCAGTGGCTGGTGTTCCCGCCGCCGGGCTGGACCTTCAAATGGTATGGCCAGTTCTTCTCCAACCCGGAGTGGATGGACGCTGCGCTGGCCAGCCTCAAGGTGGCCCTGCTGACTACCGTGGCAGCGGTGCTGCTGGGCCTGCCTACCGCGTTCGCCCTGGTGCGTGGCCGTTTCCCTGGCCGTGAGCTGCTGTACGGGCTGTTCACCATGCCGATGATCGTGCCGCTGGTGATCATCGCGGTGGCGGTGTACGCGCTGTTCCTCAAGCTTGGCTACACCGGCACGCTGTTCGCCTTCGTGGTCAGCCACGTGATCGTCGCCCTGCCCTTCACCATCATCTCGATCATCAACTCGCTGAAGCTGTTCGACCAGTCGATCGAGGACGCCGCGGTGATCTGCGGCGCCTCGCGCCTGCAGGCGATCTTCAAGGTGACCTTCCCGGCGATTCGCCCGGGCATGATCGCCGGCGGCCTGTTCGCCTTCCTGGTGTCGTGGGATGAAGTGGTGCTGAGCGTGATGATGGCCAGCCCCGACCTGCAGACCCTGCCGGTGAAGATGTGGACCACCTTGCGCCAGGACCTCAGCCCGGTCATTGCCGTGGCCTCGACCCTGCTGATCGGCCTGTCGCTGCTTGTCATGTTCATTGCCGCCGCGTTGCGCCGGCGCACCGAAGTCAACGCCTGAGCGCGCGGAGAAAACAATAATGAGTGCAGTGATGAAAGAAAACGTGCCAGGCAAGACCCTGGTCAGCCTGCGCGGCCTGAACAAGCATTACGGCGACTTCACCGCCGTCGATAATCTCGACCTGGACATCCAGGATGGCGAGTTCCTCACCTTTCTTGGCTCCAGCGGTTCGGGCAAATCCACCACCCTGTCGATGCTGGCCGGTTTCGAAACGCCCAGCAGCGGCGAAATCCTGGTCGACGGCCAGTCGCTGGTCAACGTGCCACCGCACAAGCGCGACATCGGCATGGTGTTCCAGCGCTATTCGCTGTTCCCGCACCTGAACGTGCGCGACAACATCGGCTTTCCGCTGGCCATTCGCAAGCTGAGCGCCGCCGAGACCAGCAAGCGCGTCGACGCCATGCTCAAGCTGGTGCAACTGGAGCAGTTCGCCCACCGCAAGCCGTCGCAGATGTCTGGCGGCCAGCAGCAACGCGTGGCGATTGCCCGGGCGCTGGTGTACGAGCCACGCATTCTGCTGATGGACGAGCCCCTGGGTGCGCTGGACAAGAAGCTGCGCGAAGACCTGCAGGACGAACTGCGTCAGCTGCATCGACGCCTGGGCATCACCATCGTCTACGTCACCCATGACCAGGAAGAAGCCATGCGCCTGTCGCAGCGCATCGCCATTTTCAGCCACGGCAAGATCGTCGGCCTGGGCACCGGTTACGACCTGTACCAGAACCCGCCGAATGCCTTTGTCGCCTCGTTCCTTGGCAATTCCAATTTCCTGCGGATCCAGGCCAGCAGCAACGGCGCAGGCAGCTTCGAAGGGCAGCCGGTGTCGATCCGCCTGACGCCGGGCCTGGCCGCGTCGCAGCAGGCGCTGATCATGGTGCGCCCGGAAAAGGCCCTGGCCCTGACTGCCGAGCAGGCCGCACGCGAGCCGCTGCCGGCGGGCTGGAACGAGGTCAGCGCCAAGGTTGGCGAGGTATTGTTCCTGGGCGAAAGCCAGACCTGCCATGTGGTCACTGCCGGCGGCACCGAGCTGACCGTGAAGGCGCTGTCGGCTGCGGGCATGCCGATGCAGCCGGGCGATACCGTGAAGGTGCGCTGGGCGGTGGCGGATGCCTGCATCTACACCGAATGGGCCGAGAGCGATTTGAGCAAATCCGCCGGGGCGCATTGAAATAACCGGCAAGGCCGGTGCCAGCACCGCGTCGCCTGCTTCGCGGATAAATCCGCTCCTATAGTTGGCGCTATTGCTGTAGGAGCGGCTTCAGCCGCGATCACCGGCACAGCCGGTGCCAGCCACCGCGTCGCCTGCTTCGCGGATAAATCCGCTCCTACAGTTGGCGTTATTGCTGTAGGAGCGGCTTCAGCCGCGATCACCGGCACAACCGGTGTCAGCCACCGCGCCGCCTGCTTCGCGGATAAATCCGCTCCTACAGTTGGCGTTATTCCTGTAGGAGCGGCTTCAGCCGCGATCACCGGCACAGCCGGTGCCAGCCACCGCGCCGCCTGCTTCGCGGATAAATCCGCTCCTACAGTTGGCGTTATTCCTGTAGGAGCGGATTTATCCGCGATCACCGGCACAGCCGGTGCCAGCCACCGCGTTGCCTGCTTCGCGGATAAATCCGCTCCGACACGGGTTCGCGCTGACGCCGTACCTGTGATCGACAAGCTGCACAGCAGCCCCGGTAATGCTGGGTGGCAGACATCAGCAAGTATCGCCTACCAGCTGTCACATTATCATCACGCCACTGTCGTAATCTGCCGGCCAACTCTATGCCACAGGGCTAACCGGCATGCCCCGTCTGCTTGTCTTGCTGCTTTCCCTGCTTGCGCTGACGGCCCAGGCCGAGCACCTGCGGGTGCAGGGTTCCAACACCATCGGCGCAGCGCTGCTGCCGGCGTTGGTCCAGGCGCAATTGCGCACCCGGCAAGCCACTGCGATCGAACAACACCCCGGGCAACTCGCCAATGAAACCGTGATCACCGCGCGTGATGCCCAAGGGCAGCCGATACGCGTCGATATCGCCGCCCACGGTTCCAGTACCGGCTTCGCCGCTCTGGGCCGTGGCGAGGCCGACCTGGCTGCCGCTTCACGGCCCATCAACGACAGCGAAGCGGACCAGCTGCGCGCCCTCGGCGACCTGCGCGCTGCTGCCGCCGAACAAGTCATCGGCCTCGATGGCGTCGCGGTCATCGTCCACCCCGACAACCCGCTACCCCAACTCACTACAGCGCAATTGGCACAGGTCTTCTCCGGCCAGATCCAGCGCTGGGAGCAACTGGGCATTGCCGGTGGCGCCATCCATCTTTACGCCCGTGACGACCGCTCCGGCACCTACGAAACCTTCAAGGCGCTGGTACTGGAGCCGCAGCATCGGACGCTGTCGGCCACGGCCAGGCGCTTCGAGTCCAGCGACGAGCTGGCCGCGCAAATCAGCGCCGACCGCCAGGCCATCGGCTTCAGCAGCCTGTCGGCCGTGCACCGCGCCAAGGTACTGGCGGTGGCTGAAGGCGACGCACCGGCCATGCTCCCCGAGCGCGCGCTGGTGGCCAGCGAAGACTACCCACTGTCGCGGCGCCTGTACTTCTACCTGCCGGCTAAGCCGAAACCGCAGGCCAAGGCCCTGGCAGACTTCGCCCAGAGCCCGGCCGGCCAGGCGATCGTCGCCCAGCAGGGTTTCGTCTCGCAGCAGATCAATGCCCAGCCTGTCGCGCCGCTGGCCGACATGCCACCGCGCTATCGCGCCCTGGCCCAGCAAGCGCAGCGGCTGAGCGTGAACTTCCGCTTCCAGGAGGGCAGCGCCAGCCTCGACAGCAAGGCGTTGCGCGACGTGCAGCGGGTGGCCGAGTACCTGCGCCAGGCCGGCAAGCTGAACGGCAAGGCGGTGCTGGTGGGGTTTGGCGACCCCAAGGAAACGCCCGGGCGTGCCGCCCTGCTCTCCCGCCTGCGCGCCCAGGCGGTGCGCCGCGAGCTGGCGCGCGATGGTGTCGAGGTACTGCAGGTGATGGGAATGGGCGATGAACTACCGGTGGCAGGCAACGAACTGGAGCAAGGGCGCCTGCGCAACCGCCGGGTCGAGGTGTGGGTGAACTGACGCAGCTGCGGGTCGACGCTCCACAGGTCCCGGCAAAAAAATGTAACAGCTCCCCATTCGGCATCCCCGGCAATCAGGTCTAGGCTCAAGAGCATGTGATACCGGGCCCCTCTGACGGCTGCCAGGCCGCCATGTCGGATCACTGTTGCCATGCAACGTCGACATTCAAGGAGGGGCTCATGACGGCTCTACACACCTTCCTCACCACCCCGTTTCTCGGCACCAGCGCCTGGTTGTGGCTGCTGTTCGTGGCCATCGTCGTCGGCCTGCTGGTACTCGACCTTGGCGTGCTGCATCGCCACGACCGGGAAATCGAAATGCGCGAAAGCCTGTTGCTGTATTCAGGCTATTTCAGCGTCGGCGTGCTGTTCGGCATCGGGGTTTGGTACTACCTGGGGGCGCAACCGGCGCTGGAGTTCTATACCGGGTTCCTGGTCGAGCAGTCGCTATCGATGGACAACGTGTTCGTCATGGCGATGATCTTCAGCTACTTCGCCATCCCCCGCCGCTACCAGCACCGCGTGCTGTTCTGGGGCATCCTCGGCGTGGTCGTGCTGCGGGCGATCATGATCGGTGTAGGCGCGGCGCTGGTGCAGAACTTTGCCTGGGTGTTGTATATCTTCGGCGCCTTCCTGCTGTTTACCGGGGTGAAGATGGCGCTGTCGAAGGAAGACCATCGGCCGGACCTGGCCAACAACCCGATCCTGAAGTTCGTGCGGCGGCACCTGCGGGTCACCGAACAGATTCACGGCGCGCATTTCTTCATACGCCAGGCCCCGCCTGGCCAGAGCAAGGCGCTGCGCCATGCCACCCCGCTGTTCCTGGCGCTGGTGCTGATCGAACTGGCCGACCTGGTGTTCGCCGTCGACAGCGTGCCGGCGATCTTCGCGATTACCCAGGACCCGTTCATCGTCTATACCTCGAACATCTTCGCCATCCTGGGGTTGCGCTCGCTGTATTTCGCCCTGGCGGCGCTGATGCACCGCTTCGTTTACCTCAAGTACGCGCTGGCGATGGTGCTGATCTTCATTGGCTGCAAGATTTTCTACCACGGCATGGTGGGCAAGGTGCCGGCGTTGCTGTCGTTGGGGGTGACGTTCGGGCTGTTGCTGGGTGGCGTGGTGGTTTCACTGGTCAAGACGCGCGGGGGAAAACCGGAAACCAGGGATGCTGCATGCCAACAGCCACTGAAGGTTGATTCTACAGCCAACCAAAAAGAGGAAGACCCGCAAATGCGGGTCTGATTTCCAGCTAGTCAGACTTAAGCAATAACTCTCCTGCCTGGGCACACTAACGAACCAGCCAGCTCTCGACTTCTTCAGCGCCATGTTCAGCTTTCCACGCCTTCATCTTCGCGTGGTTGCCGCCCTTGGTTTCAATCATTTCACCCGTATGCGGGTTCTTGTACTGTTTCACCTGGCGCGCGCGACGCCTGGCTTTCGGCGCAATCGCGGGCTGAGCCGGGCGGCGACCGCCTTGCGGGTCCAGCAGGCTGATGATGTCGCGCAGGCTGAACTCATACTTGGCCAACAAGTTGCGCAGTTTGGTTTCAAACTCGATTTCTCTTTGCAGCTCGGGGCTGCCTTTCATGGCTTCCAGTTCGGCAAGTTGAGCAGCCAGTTTCTGTTCCAGCTGGCGGAATTCTGCGAGACGGGACATGGGGGGTACCTTCCTCAGGACGGCCTGGGTTGCGAGGTTGACAACGAATTAGTGCAGCCGGGCGAGAACTAAGTTCCAGGCCATTGCGCCAGCAGTACCGCCCGTCCCGTACATTCAATGTTATGCACCAACCGACGGTCTTCTGCCCACACCCCATGGAGACCGATTACATGAAGTTCACCACATGCTGCCTGAGCCTTTCAGTCGCCTGTCTCGCCCTTTGGGGCTGCTCGACACCCCGAACAGTATCGCCTGTCGACGCACCCGGCAGCCCCGAGTCCGCAACCACCCAACTACTGGAGGCAGGCGCAGCGCTGTTGCAGGACAAGCCCCCCATCGAAGCGCTGAATGCCTATCTGGATGGCTTCCACTTCTACAATGGCCACCCCGAGATCCAGATGGAAGCCCACCATTACTGCTCGCTGCTGAACGAAGATGTGATTCAGTGCGTGATCTACGACGGCAATACCCGTAGCGCCAAGATCATGGGCATCGAGTACATCATCGACCGGAAACTGTTCATACACTTGCCGGCAAAGGAAAAAGCCATGTGGCACAGTCACGGCTATGAAGTATCGTCCGGCCAGTTGGTCGCGCCGGGCATCCCCGCACCGGCAGAACATGCGCTGATGCAGCGCCTGGCGCATACCTATGGAAAAACCTGGCATACCTGGCACACCGACCAGGACAAGGCGCTGCCGCTCGGGGTCCCGCAATTGATGATGGGCTTTACCGCCGATGGCCAGGCCAACCCGGCCATGGTCGAGCAGCGCAACCGGCGCCTGGGCATCGATACGGTCAAAAGCAGGGCGCAACGGGCCGACATCGCGATACCGGCAACAGACTCGCAGGCCAACGGCTGGCAACGGGGCGATGTGATTCAGCTCGTCGACCCGACCGGCGCCCACCTCCACCGCCCAACCAAGGCGACACCGGAAAACACCAACAGCCGTTCCAGCCGCTAACCATGCCCCTTGCGCGCCGGCATGTATTTACCGATTTCATACTTGCCAATCGCCGCCCGGTGCACCTCGTCCGGCCCGTCGGCCAGGCGCAGGGTACGCTGCATGGCATACATGTAGGCCAGCGGGAAGTCGCCGCTCACTCCTGCCCCGCCATGGATCTGGATCGCCCGGTCGATCACCTTCAACGCTACGTTCGGGGCGACGACCTTGATCTGCGCAATCTCGCTGCGAGCCACCTTGTTGCCGACCGTGTCCATCATGTACGCCGCTTTCAGCGTCAGCAGCCGGGCCATGTCGATTTCCATGCGCGAGTCGGCAATCTTGTCGACGTTGCCACCCAGTCGCGCCAGTGGCTGGCCGAAAGCGGTGCGCTCCACCGCGCGTTTGCACATCAGTTCCAGTGCTCGTTCGGCCATGCCGATCGAGCGCATGCAGTGGTGGATACGGCCCGGGCCAAGCCGCCCCTGGGCAATCTCGAAACCGCGGCCTTCGCCGAGGATGACGTTCTCGTACGGCACCCGCACGTTTTCGAAGAGCACTTCGGCGTGGCCGTGGGGCGCGTCGTCATAGCCGAACACCGGCAGCGGCCGAACGATCTTCACCCCGGGCGCATCGGTGGGCACCAGCACCATCGAATGCTGCTGGTGGCGTGGTCCCTGCGGGTCGGACAGGCCCATGAAGATCATTACCTTGCAGCGGGGATCGCAGGCGCCCGAAGTCCACCACTTGCGGCCATTGATCACCCATTCGTCACCGTCACGCACAGCCGTGGCCGCCATGTTGGTAGCGTCCGAGGACGCTACGTCCGGTTCGGTCATGGCGAATGCCGAACGGATCTCGCCGCGCAACAGCGGCTCCAGCCACTGCCGCTTCTGCGCATCGCTGCCATAACGCACCAGCACTTCCATGTTGCCGGTGTCCGGTGCCGAACAGTTGAACGGCTCTGGCCCGAGCAACGAGCGGCCCATGATCTCTGCCAGCGGGGCATATTCCAGGTTGCCAAGCCCGGCGCCATATTCCGATTCCGGCAGAAACAGGTTCCACAGCCCCTCGGCGCGGGCCCTGGCCTTGAGTTCCTCCATGATTGCGGTGGGCTGCCAGCGGTCGCCCTCGGCGACCTGCCGCTCGAACACCGCCTCGGCGGGGTAGACATGGGCGTCCATGAACGCGCTGACGCGCTCACGCAGTGCCTGGACCTTGGGCGAATAGGCGAAATCCATCGGGGCTACCTTCACGGTTCGAAGTACATGGGCAGAGCCTAGAGCAGCAGGCCCCCATCCACCTAGTCTATTTTCCGCGTGTATAAACATTCATAACCGATATATGATCGGCTGATAATTCCAACAAAGAGCGGCGCCCATGAACCTCAGCAAGGTCGACCTCAACCTGTTCATCGTGTTCGATGCCATCTACACCGAAGCCAACCTGACCCGCGCCGGGCAGATTGTCGGCATCACCCAGCCGGCGGTGTCCAACGCCCTTTCGCGGCTGCGCGAAACCTTCAATGACCCGCTGTTCGTGCGCACCGCGCAAGGCATGGTGCCTACGCCCATGGCGCAGAACATCATCGGCCCGGTGCGCAACGCCCTGGCGCTGCTGCGCACTTCGGTGCAGGAAAGCCGCATCTTCAACCCGCAACAGGCCAACAAGACCTTCCGCATCAGCATGACCGACCTGACCGAGGCGGTCATCCTGCCGCCGCTGTTCCAGCGCCTGCGCCGCCTGGCACCGGCGGTGCTGATCGAAAGTTTCCTGTGCAAGCGCCGCGAGACCACCAAGGAACTGGCCGCCGGGCGCCTGGACTTCGCCATCGACGCGCCCTTGAATACCGACCCGCAAGTACGCCACATCAAACTGATGCAGGATCGCTATGTCTGCGCCCTGCGCCAGGGCCATCCATTGGCAGACAGCAAACTGACCCTGGAAAGCTACCTGGGCATGACCCATATCCATATCTCCAGCCGCCGCAACGGCCTGGGTTATGTCGACCTGGCCCTGGGCAAGATGGGCGTGCAGCGCAAGGTTGCCTTGCGCTCGCAGCATTACCTGATGGCCTCGCAGGTGCTGCAGCAGACCGACATGGCAATGACCGTGCCCGAGCGCTTCGCCCGCCGCCATCAGTTGCGCTACCAGCCCCTGCCGGTGGAAGTACCGGCGCTGGAGACCCACCTGTACTGGCATGAAAGCACCGACCAGGACCCGGCCAACCGCTGGATGCGCGAACAGATCACCGAGTTGTGCGAGCGCGTCGTCGCCGAGGAAGAGAAGGCGCTGGCACCGGCCTGAAGGGGTAGCCAATTGGTTTTGGCTGAAATCTGAAGCAGCCAAGAGAAAAATTTCCTACAAACTCATCAGCAGCTAGAATTATCTGTTTGAAGATTTGGAAAAACGGCCACAAGAAGCGAAAACCATCGCGTACGTGGCGGGTACGCTTGCGCCAACGATCGCCGATTTCACGGCAGCACACACGGACCCGCCCAATGCCTAGCGCCCCGCTCTACTTCGACTACGCCGCCACCACTCCGGTCGACGACCGGGTCATCGAAACCATGCTCGCCTGCCTCGGCAGCCAGGCCAACTTTGGCAACCCGGCATCCACTGGCCATGCCTTCGGCCAGGCCGCCCGCCAGGCTGTCGAGCAGGCCCGTCAGCAAGTGGCCGAACGCGTCGGCGCGCAGGCTGACGCATTGGTCTGGACATCAGGCGCGACCGAGTCCAACAACCTGGCGCTCAAGGGCATCGCCCAAGGCCTCGGCCAGCCCGGGCACCTGATCACCAGCCAGTTGGAACACAAGGCCGTGCTCGACACCGTGGCCGAACTGGAGCGCCAGGGCTGGGCCGTTACCCGCCTGGCAGCGGATGCCGCCGGCCTGATCCAACCTGCAGCGGTGCAGGCGGCGTTGCGCGCCGACACGCGCCTGGTGTCGCTGATGGCGGTCAACAACGAGCTGGGTACGCTCACTGACGTTGCCGCGATTGGCCAACAGGTGCGCGCCCACGGTGCCCTGCTGCACGTGGATGCAGCGCAGGCGGTGGGCAAACTGGCCTTCGACCTGAGCGCGATGGCCGTGGACCTGATGTCGTTCTCGGCGCACAAAGTGTATGGCCCCAAAGGGATCGGTGCGCTCTACGTCGGGCCGCGCGCACGCCCGCTGATGTGCGCGCAGATGCACGGTGGCGGGCATGAACAGGGCTTGCGCTCTGGCACCCTGGCGACCCACCAGATTGTCGGCATGGGCAGCGCTTTTGCCTTGGCCGGCCAGCCGGGCGATAGCGAGTACCAGCGCCTCGAGCAGCTGGCCGGGCGCCTGCGCGAAGGCCTGTTGGCGCTGCCTGGGGTCACCCTCAATGGCTGCGCCCGGCAGCGTATTCCGCATACGCTGAACCTGTGCATCGACAACCCGCGTTTCAACAGTGCAGCACTGGCCAGTGAGCTGGCATTGTCGACCACCTCCGCCTGCAATTCGGCAAGCAAGGCGGCCTCGCACGTGCTGCTGGCATTGGGACTGGACGAAAACCGGGCACGCAACAGCGTGCGCCTGAGCATCGGCCGCTTCAGCACCGAGGCTGAAGTGGACACAGCGATCAAGGTATTTGCCAGGGTGCTGGCAGCGGCTTCGGCGGCATTCTGGTAAGCCCGCCCTAGAACAGCCGGCTGTCCGGGGTGAAGTCCTCGACGTCGAGCTTGGCACTGTGCGCCTGCGGGTGCCGCGGGTTGAACAGGTAATTGGTGGTTCTGGGCATGATCGCGCTGGGCACCGGCAGCAGCAATGCCGAACAGTCATCGAGGAAGCGGTTGCCCAGGCCGCGGGTAAGTTCGGTCTGCGTTGACCAACCGGGCTGCAAGGCTGGCAGTTGCGCTTGCGATACCGTGTCGGGCAACTCGATGCGCAGCAAGCGCATGGTGGTGGGGAAATCCTCGGGGTCGATCTCCAGGTGCACCAGCACCTCGAGCATGGCCCCGGCCGGGCTGGTGGCAGCATAGACCACCGGCCGACCGGCCTGGTGCCAGCGGCCGCTGACACGCAAACCGCCGGTTCCGCTCAGGTCCGCGTAGGCGCTGATCCGCCACAGGATCACAAGCCGAAGCCTTCAGCGATCTGCAGCAGCATCTCCTCGACCTGGGTAGTGCCTTGCTGGGTAGTGAGCATCTGCATCGGCGTCAGCCCCGAGAAGCGCTCCTTGGGCTTGGACAGCCAGCGCTTGGCCTTGGCCGCGTCGCCGAACACGGCTTCGGCCATGGCGGTGATATGCGCCGAGCGGAACAGCCGGTCGCTTTCCTCGACGGTCAGCGGCTGGTCACGCTCGATGCGGGACTTCAAGGTGCGTAGCGGAATGATCTGGTCGCGCTCCACTGGCGTGAACACGCCGAGCTCGGTCAGCTTTACCAGCCAGGTGGCGGCAAAACCATGGGTGATGCGCGTGTGGATCTCGAAATCACTGGCAAGCTCGGGGATTTCCAGCAGCGCATGCAGGCGCGCCCGGTACTCGTGGTAACCGTTGTCGCGAAGCACTTCGGCAAGCATGGCAAGCTCCTTTCCGGCATTTGCCGACAAGTATGCGGTATTTGCCGGAAACTTGCCAACCAGCATGCCGAGCGGTCGAGCGCGTGACCTTGATGGGTTGCCGGGGCCGCAGAGCGGCCCCGGCGATGTCACAGGAAGGTGAACACCTGCGAAGCCGGCAAGCGCGACTTGTTCAGCCCGGCATTGAAATCCGTCTCGCTGCGATAGCCCAGGCTGAGGATCACCACGCTGGTGAAGCCACGCTCGCGCAGGCCCAGTTCGGCATCGAGGATCTTGCTGTCGAAGCCCTCGATCGGTGTCGCGTCCAGGCCATGGGCCGCTGCCCCCAGCATGGCCGTACCGAACGCCAGGTAGGTTTGCTTTTCCATCCAGTGCTGCACGTCCTTCTGGTCAAAACGGTGCAGATCGACGTAATGCCGGCGGCTCTGGTTCTGCGCGGCGCGCGCCTGCTCATCGCGGAATCGGCCATCGGCGGCCTCCTGCTCGAGCAGGGCGTTCAGGTGAGCTTCGGTCATTTCGGTGCGGGTGCAGAACACGATCACGTGCGACGCATCGAGGATCTTCGGCGAATTGTAGGCATAGCGCTCGGCAGTGCTATTGGCCAGGCGGGCCTTGCCTTCGGCAGTGTCGGCGACGATGAAATGCCACGGCTGCGAGTTGACCGACGACGGGCTGTGGCGCAGTTGCTCGAGCAGGGCATCGACGGTGGCCTGGGGAATGCGGCGCGAGGCGTCGTAGGCTTTGGTGGTGTAGCGGCGCTTGGCCAGCGAGACGGTATCCATGCAGCAACTCCTGAAATCGAACGGGGATGTGCCGGCAATCCTATCTTCCCGGCAAAAAAGAAAAACCGGCACAATGTAACAACACTTTAATTCCGGGAGTGAAAATGCTGCGCATCGCCGACCTCGAACTGTTTGTCCGCAGCAGCGTGCTGGGCAGCTTCACCGCCGCCGCCCATGAGGCCGATCTGCTGCCCGGCCAGGTGGCCGCCGCGATCAAGCGCCTGGAACGCGACCTCGATGTACGCCTGTTCGCCCGCACCACCCGCAGCCTGCGCCTGACCGCCGAAGGCGAGCTGTATCTGCCGACCGCAGTGAACGTGCTGGAAAGCCTGCGCCAGGGCCGCGAAGACCTGCATGGCAACTCCAGCATGCTGCGTGGCGTGCTGCAGGTGTCGGCACCTTCAGACCTGGGCCGCAACCTGCTGCTGCCATGGCTGAGCGCCTTTCGCCGCGAGCATCCGGCGCTGCACCTGCGCTTGTTCCTGTCCGACCAGATTGCCGACCTCAACCGCGACCCGGTGGACGTGGCTATCCGCTACGGCCTCAACCAGGATGCCAACTACATTGCCCTGCCCCTGGCCGACTGGAACCGCCGGGTGCTGGTCGCCTCGCCCGACTACCTCGCCCGCCACGGCCGCCCACTCACGCCTGAAGCCCTGCAGCAGCACGCCTGCCTGCTGTACATGCAGCACAATCGGGTCTACGACAAATGGCGGGTGGGCAACCGTACCGTGCAAGTGCGCGGACCGCTGGTCAGTGACGATGCCGACGTGATCCGCCGCCTGGCCTTGCAAGGCGAAGGCATCGTCTACAAGTCGTGGCTGGATGTGAGCGCCAACGTGGTCGCCGGCGAACTGGAAATCATCCTGCCCGAGCACCTCGGTGAGGCTGCCCCGGTCACCCTGGTATGCCCGCACCGCAAGCAACTCACGCCCGCGATCAGGCAATTGCATGTGTGGCTGCGCGAACGCTTCGAGGCCCTGCGCACACGGGCGCTGAGCAACGGTTGCACAATCGTTCCAGACTGAGCCAGGCCTTTACGCTAAGGTGGGCATTTTCCACCCGGGCACGCCGCCAATGAGCAACTGGATCGACCTCAAGCAGGACGCCGATACCGGCATCGAGTCGGTCCGCGCGCATTTCGTCGGGCATGCCTACGACCCGCACTGGCACGACAGCTTCCTGGTCGGCGTGACCGAACAGGGGGTGCAGCAGTTCAACTGCCGCCGGGTACGCCATCGCAGTACACCGGGGCAGGTGTTCCTGCTCGAGCCCGGCGACCTCCATGACGGCCTGGCACCGACCGCGGAAGGCTTCACCTATTCGACGCTATACCTGCAGCCCGCCTGGCTCGACCAGCAACTGCGGGCGCTGTTCGAGCACGTGCCAGGCGACAGCCTGCCCAGCTTTGCCGATACCCTGTGCCAGGACGAGCACCTGGCCCGCGCCACCGCCCTCGCCTTCCGGGCCGTGCACCAGCAGGACTGGCGGATTGTGCGCCAGACCGCCATGGACGACCTGCTGGCTTGCCTGACTCGCCACCTGCATTGGCGCCGGCGCCTCAACCCCGACCCGCGCCTGCCGCTGACCGCGCAGCGAGCGCGGGATTACCTGCACGCCCACCTGGCATGCGACATTGGCCTCGAAGACCTGGCCCAGGCCTCTGGCATCGACCGCTTCCGCCTGACCCGCGCGTTCAAGGCTGCATATGGCCTGGCGCCGCACGCCTACCTGATCCAGCTGCGCCTGGCTCGCGCGCGGCGCCTGCTCGCCGAGGGCCAGACACCCACCGAGGTGGCCATGGCCCTGGGCTTTGCCGACCAGAGCCACCTGGGGCGCTGGTTCCGCCGTGCCTACCAGCTGACCCCAGCCGACTACCGCAAGCGCTGCTCAAACCTTCCAGACTGAACGGCGGCAACCAGCCAGCATGGTGCTTCGTTCATCAGGAGCCATTGACCATGTCGCAGTCGCTGTTGCCTTTCATCCTGTTTGCCCTGGTGTCCAGCATCAGCCCCGGGCCAACCAACCTGTTGATCCTTGCGCATGGCGCCCGCGCTGGCCTGCGCGCGAGCCTGGCGCCGATCGTGGCGGCCTGTGGCGCAGCCGCCGCGATCGTGCTGATGGTCGGCCTGGGGCTGGGTGAGCTGCTGCTGCGCCACCCGCTGGCTCAGCAGTTGATGAGTGGCGCCGGTGTGCTGTGGTTGAGCTGGCTGGCGTGGAATATGCTGCGCAGTGCGGGCGCCCCGCTGCAGGCAGCCACGGGGCAAGGTTTCAGTGCGCTCAGCGCGGCCGCGTTGCAGGTGGTGAACCCCAAGGTGTGGCTGATGGCCGTGGCCGTGGTCGGGGTGTTTGCCGCACCGTCGCTGCCGGTGTGGCAACTGGCGCTGGTGTTCCTGCTGATCGCCCTGCCGTGCATGGCAGCCTGGGCGCTGCTGGGGGCAGGCAGCGCGCTCTGGCTGCAGGCGCCGCAGCGGTTGCGGCTGTTCAACCAGGTGCTGGCAATGGTGCTGCTGGTGTCTGCGTGGGCTGCCGTGCTGGCCTGAGCTGTCTGCGCAGGTCTGCAGGGTATCCGAGGAGCGCGTGCCTGCGTCAGCTCAGTGTGCCAGTGCCTCGCGGAACCGCGGTGCACTGGCAACCGCCAGCAGCAACCCGAGCACCGCCACGCTTCCGCCCACCATGCCGATGTACGCCACGTCCAGCTGGCTGCTGACGATACTGCCGAGCAATGCGCCACCGCCGATGCCGATGTTGTAGATACCCGAGAACAACGCCATGGCCACGTCGGTTGCATCGGAGGCCAGCTTCAGGGTCTTGGACTGCAGCGACAGGCTGAAGCTGAGGATTGCCACACCCCAGAACATGCTCAGCACAGCGAACGCATAGAAATTGCCTGACAGCGGCAACAGGAGCAGCAGGCACGCCGCCAGCAGACCGATCGAGCCGACCAGGAAGCCATGCGGGAAGCGCTCGCTGTAGCGGCTGAACAGCAACGAGCCGAATACCCCGGCGCCACCGAACAGCAGCAACAGCAAGGTGGTGCGTTCACCGCCAATCTGCGCCACCTGCAAGGCGAACGGTTCGATGTAGCTGTAGGCCGTGAACTGCGCGGTAATCACCAACGTCACCAGCACATAGGTGATCACCAGCGCCGGGCGCTTGAACAGGATCGGCAGGCTGCGCAGCGAGCCGGAGTTCTGGCTGGGCAGCAGCGGCAGCGACTTCATCAGGCACAACATGGTCGCCAGCGCCACACCGGCAATGCTCAGGAAAGTCACCCGCCAGCCCAGTGCCTCACCCACCACGCGGCCCAGCGGGATGCCCAGGACCATGGCCAGGGTTGTGCCCGTGGCCAACAGGCCCAGCGCCTTGGCCTGCTGGCCCGGCGGCGCCACACGCACCGCCAGCGAGGCGGTGATGGCCCAGAACACCGCATGCGCCAGGGCAATGCCGATCCGGCTGACCAGCAACATGGCAAAGCTCTGTGCCAGCCACGACAGCAGGTGGCTGACAATGAACACCAGGAACACCAGCAGCAACAGGCGCCGCCGCTCGATGTTGCGGGTCAGCAGCATCATCGGCAACGAGGCCAGCGCCACCACCCAGGCGTAGATCGTCAGCATCAGGCCGACCTGGGCGGTGCTCATGGCGAAGCTGCGGCCAATGTCGCTGAGCAGCGCCACCGGGACGAACTCGGTGGTATTGAAGATGAACGCCGCCAGGGCCAGGGCAATCACGCTCAGCCAGCTGCCGCTGCCGGCCGTAGGGGGCATGTGGGTGGGTATGGGTCCATTCATGGGTTGCAACCGGTTCTCCGCAGACAAGGCAACAGACCGCGCGCCAGCCACCCGGTTGCACTGGGTGTCGACGTACGCTTTGTTATTGGAAGGAATGCCCGGCATGGTACGCGTCACACCCGGGCCTCACAACCGCGCATCGGGCAGAAGGAGTACCATGCGCGCTTTGTGTGAAACGTGTATGCAACTTGGAGCCCGACCCGCACATGGACAAGCAGCCTCCCCAGCAACAGTGGCACCAGGCGGTCACCGCCTACGCCCAGGCCGTCAACGACTACGTCGCGCAGGGCCGCGCACACGGCTGGGACCACCTCGAAGCACCGCAGGCCGCTGCCACCGAGCACTTGCTGGAGGCCTGGCTGGCAGCCCTGCAGGCGGCCAACCGCCCCGGCGTTGATGACCAGCAGCGCCAGGCCTTCCGCGAGGCCTGGCCGCCTGCGCACCATCCCTTGCTGCCGTTGCTCGATACCCACGGCCAGGGTATCAGCAGTGTCCTGCTGCTGGATGACGGCAGCCTGCTGGCGCGCATCGGCATGCCCTATGAAAAAGGCCAGGTCGTACATATCGACAACCTCGGGGTAACGCCGGTGATCGGGGTCGAGCATTTCGGCCGCTGCCCTGGGCGTCGCTACTTCGCGCTGGCCAATGCCGAAGGCATACGCGTGACCGATGGCTGGGGCGGCCCCCAGGTACAGCGGCTGGCCTGGCCGACGGGGCTGGAGGGGTTGCCGCCAGGTTACCCGTTCGAGCCGTTCGAGCTACCGCCCACCCCCACCGCATTGATTCCCTTCCCGGATGGCCAGCGGGTACTGCTGGTAAGTGCCGAGGGTATCTTCCTGCTGACCTGCCAGGGCGCGACCCAGCTACTGCCGCAGCAGGCGCGGGTGCTCGATGAACTGGCCGAAGGCACCGACCCGGACGACATCAGCCTGGGGCTGAGCATGGAGCACGGTGCGGTGTCGGCGGATGGCCGCTTGATCGCGGTCGGTGAGCAGGGCAGCCGCCACCTGGTACTGGACGACCAGCTCAGGCCCGTGGCCGCAATCGGGCCGGCCAGCGAATACCCGCACTTCGCCCTGTTCAACCGCACCGGGGACCAGTTGATACTCAACGCCTGCCATTTCTACAGCGGTGCCACGCTGGCGGTCAGGGTGGCCGACCTGCCAGGGCTGGATACCGATTACTACAGCCAGGACCCGCGTACCCCGCAGGTGCAGGATGGTGCACGGGTGTATGCCGCCGTGGCGCGTGACGGCGAATACATCGTTGGCGATGCGTATGGTTACCTGCGGGCGTTTGGTGAAGATGGCGTGGAGCATTGGCAGCATTACCTGGGCTCGACCATCAGCGCGATGGATGTCAGTGCCGATGGGCGGACGCTGGTGGCGGCCAGCCATGCCGGGGTCGTTTCGCTGATTGCGCTGGACAGCCAGCGGCCAGCCTGGCAGATCGGCACCGGGGAACATGGTGAAGTGCGGCGCTGGTTGTTCTGGAAGGGCTGGGACAGGCCGATGGCCTGGTAACCGTGCGCGCAGCCCCGCGCCCGCGGTGCATGGACCAGCGGGAGCGGGATTGCCCGAGCATCAGCCCTGAAGTGTGGCCATGTCGATGACGAAGCGGTACTTCACATCGCCGGCAATCATCCGCTCGTAGGCCTGGTTGATGTTGCCAATATCCAGCAGTTCGATATCACAGCGAATGTCGTGCTCAGCACAGAAATCCAGCACTTCCTGGGTTTCGGCAATCCCGCCGATCAGCGACCCTGCCAGCACCCGACGCTTCAACACCAGATTGGCCGCATGCAGCGCGGGGTCGATCGGTTCGATCAGGCCCACCAGAATATGCACGCCATCGAACTTCAGTGTTTCCAGGTAGGGGTTGAGGTCATGCTGGACCGGGATGGTGTCGAGCAGGAAATCGAACCGCCCGGCAGCCGCGCGCATCTGCTCGGCATCGGTAGATACGATTACATGGTCGGCGCCCTGGCGACGCGCCTCGTCGGCCTTGGCCTGCGAACGGGTGAACAGCGTGACCTCGGCGCCCAGGGCCTTGGCCAGCTTGATGCCCATGTGGCCGAGGCCTCCCATGCCGAGAATGCCAACCTTGTGGCCAGGGCCGACGCCATGGTGCTTCAGTGGCGAGTAGGTGGTGATCCCGGCACACAGGATCGGCGCAGCGCTGGGCAGGTCCATGCCGGCCGGGATGCGCAGCACGAAATGCTCGTTGACCACGATGCTGCTGGAGTACCCGCCCATGGTATTGCTGCCGTCGACCCGGTCCGGGGTGGCGTAAGTCATGGTCGGGCCTTCAAGGCAGTACTGTTCAAGGTCCTTGGCACAGGCGTCGCAATGGCGACAGGCGTCGACCATGCAGCCAACGCCAACCAGGTCACCGACCTTGTGCGCAGTCACTTTGTCCCCGACTGCGGTGACCCGGCCGATGATCTCGTGGCCAGGCATCAGCGGGTACACGGCAATGCCCCATTCGTTGCGTGCCTGGTGGATGTCGGAGTGACACACGCCGCAATACAGGATTTCGATGGCGACGTCGTCCGGGCGCGGGCTGCGGCGCTCGAAGATGATGGGGGCCAGGGGGCTGGTTGGCGTCTGGGCGGCATAGCCGATGGCAGTGTACATACAGGGCCTCGCTGTGGAGTGAAACGATTCAGGCGGCGCATTTTGCGCGCCATGTACCGCCCCGCCCACCGCTGATCCTCCGGCATTCATGCCTGATTCTCCGAAGATGCCCTGCCGCAGCTGGCGCCCAGCCTCTAATCTGCGATGATCAAACTGTCTGATTCTCTGCCCTGGTCCACCATGCAACTGACCCGCCACGTCGACGCCAACGCGCCGCTTTGCGCGCTGATCCGCAGCCTCGCCACACGTCCAGGCTTCGTGCCCACACACCTGCCCCAGGTACAAGTACTGAGCTGGGACCATTACGTGGCCAGCAGCCCGCAGATCTACGAACCCAGCCTGATGATCCTGGCTCAGGGCAGCAAACTGGCACGCCTAGGGCTTCGAACCTTGGAGTACGGCGCCGGGCATTACCTGGTGCAGGCATTGTCGGTGCCGTTCATGTGCGAAACCTTCGCCACCCCCGAAGCGCCCTTGTTGGGCGTGGCAGTACACATCGACCGCGGCGTGCTCGGGGAGCTGGTACAAAGCATGGACCTGGCCGCGGATGCAGCGGTGCAGGCACAAACGCCGCAATCGATGACTTCGGCGGCGCTCGATGCACCAATGCGCGAATGCGTGGAACGCCTGTTGCACTGCCTGCAGGACCCGCTGGATGCAAAGGTGCTGGGGCCAGCGCGGGTACGCGAGGTGCTGTATACCGCCTTGCGTGGCCCACAGGCGGGCGTATTGCGGGCATTGGTCGAGCAACAGGGACATTTTGCCCGCATTGGCGCCGCCCTCGCCCACCTGCGCCAGCACTACGCCGAGCCACTGAGCGTGGAGGCGCTGGCCGCGCGCGCCAACATGAGCGTTTCCACCTTTCACGAACATTTCAAGCGCTGCACTGACATGGCGCCGATGCAATACCTCAAGCGCCTGCGCTTGCTCAAGGCACAGCAGATGCTGATTGGCGAAGGCCTGGGGGTGGCCCAGGCTGCCCACCGGGTGGGGTACCAGAGCACCTCGCAGTTCAGCCGCGAATACAAGCGCCAGTTCAACCGCAGCCCCGGCGACGAATTACCCTATCAAAGCTTGCCGGTTTGAGCTGATGGGCTTTGCAGCCGGGCAATCTCGAACCTTCACTGGCGCTCGACCATCGCCATGATGGCGGCCTGCAGTTCGGCCTTGGCCGCCTCAGCTTCCAGCTCTCCCGCCGCAGCCGCCTGTGACAAGGCATCCGCTGCCCCCACCAACAGGCGCATGCCAGCAGCCCCGACGGTACCGCTGGGGGAAAAGCCGGCCAGCGCCTCCCGGCATTTGTCCAGGAAGGGCTGCTCATAGGCCCGCTTGAGCGCTTCCATCTCCGGCGACCCGGCCAACGCGGCCGAGACACCAGGTATTTCCAGCCCCTGGCTCATCACGCAGTCGACATAGGCCTCGGCTATCACCCTGGCGCGGCTGGCCAGGCTGGCGTCACAGCGCGCCAGGGCCTGTTCCAGCATTCGAGACTGGCGGGCATCGTATTCCTGATACAGCGCCACCAGCAGCCCGGTACGGGTTTCGAAATGGTCATACACCACCGGCTTGGTCACTCCCGCCTGCTCGGCCAGACGGCCCAGGCTGAGGGCATCGGTGCCCTCCTCGCGCACCAGCTGCCAAGCCATGTCGAGCAGCTGGCGACGGCGCTCGTCACGGCTCAGGCGCTTGCGCGAGCGGGTTGGATCATCGCTTGACATCGCTAACCTACCAAAAGTAACTTACTGGACGTAACTTACCTTGAGTATATAGCGCTGAAGGTAACCCTGCATCCTCATCCAGGAGATTCACCATGCACGCCCTGATTGTTGTCGGCCACCACGACCCTCACTCATTGACCCACGCCCTGGCCCGGCAGGTCGCCAATGGCCTGGCCGAAGCCGGCCACAGCAGCGAAATCGCCGACCTCGCCAGTGAAGGTTTCGACCCCCGGTTCGGCCTGGCCGACCATGCCGTGCACCGTCGCCTGGCTGCCCCGCCGACGGATGTGCGCAAGGAGCAGGCACGCATCGAACGCGCCGATGCCCTGGTGCTGGTGTACCCGATTTACTGGTGGTCGCTGCCAGCCTTGCTCAAGGGCTGGGTTGAGCGGGTGTTCAGCAACGGTTGGGCGTTCGACTATGACGGCAGCACCACCGTGAAGAAATTGCGCGGCATGAAGGTGCACCTGGTCGGCGTCGCCGGCGCCGACCGCGGTACCTTCGAACGGCATGGCTATGGCGAAGCGATGCGCGTGCAGATCGAGCACGGCATTTTCGACTATTGCGGCGCCGAGGTGCTCAGCTCCACCCTGCTGGAAGATAGCGAAGGCGTGGACCCGACCCCGCACTTGCACACGGCGCGCACGCTGGGTGAACAGTTGTTCGCAGATTGCGAAGTGCCGGCCTGAATCAGTTCGACAGCGGCCACTGCGCCAATGGCCAATAGGCGCCCTTGCGCGACTCGTAGAGGGTGAAATGGCGGGCAGCGAGGAAGAAATCCGGCGTACTGCTGGCTTCTGGCGGCCGGCCGCGAAAGTCCCTGGCCAGGGTCAGGTGCGGGCGATAGTCACGGCTGGCCGCTTCCACGCCTAGCGGCAGCAGCGTTTGCTGCAGGCCGTACACCAGTTGCAACAGCGCCGCAGGAGGCTGTTGTGCCTCCAGCACCAGGGCGTTGGCCCGCTGCCACACCTGCAAGCGGTCGAGCAGCAGACGAGGGGGTGTGGTGGGTAGCGCCAGTTGATCGACCGCCGCGCAAATCGCAGGCACCTGAGCGGCATCCACAGCGCCGAGAAACAGGAGTGTCACATGGAAGTTGGCGGCTGGTACCGGCTTGCCGCTGCGCAACGCAAGGCCCCTTCGCCACTGCGCCACAGCCCGGCTTTGTTGCGCACTGAGCGGCAAGGCGAAGAACAGACGCTTGAATGGTTTTTCGATATCTCCGTAGACCGGTGCCATCGTGCCGCTCCTCAAGATGCGCGCGGTAGCCAGGATTGTGCAACTAGCAGTTCTACCAGTTTCGCGGACAGGCCGACAGCCATACGCTTGGGCCTCCATTCAATGATCTGGAGATGGCTATGACAATGCACCAGAAAAAACAAAACGACCTGTCGGTTATGGACGCAACAGTGATTGAGGCCACCGGGAATGGATTGGCCTTCGAGGGCCGTGACGTTACGACAGACTTCGAGGATAAATACCGTACAGTTACCGCCTCCTACTTCCTCGAGGATCTTAATCTTACCCACAGCATAACGTTGTATCTGGAGAAGGATCGCATCCGTGGAGGTGCAACCCTCGAATTCATCCCGGGCCCGCACTCTCCATACCATGTCCTTTATGCGTTGTCGGATGTAAAGCAGTGGGCGATCGCAGGTAAGATCACAATTACCAAGGTGGATGGTCCGTCGTTCAGCGCTACGTTTAGCTTTGAAACACCCGGTGGACATCACGTTGAGAACGGCTCGTTGTACTTAGCGGTCGCTTCTTAATCCGCTTGAATAGCCCAAGTCCCTGTCACTGGGCCACCCATGCAAGGCACTACAACGACGGCACCGGTCGCGTTCAGGCCAGACTCGACCCGCCGACAATTCCGCCGCTGCCACGGCACGGAGCAACGCATCATCGGATGGCAGCATCAACCTGGCTCTGGCCTGAAGCATCGCGATGCAGGCCTTGTACGGCGGTTGCGCTCGTACCAAGGTCTGCCATCGCTACGTAACATTCTTCTATAAAGCATCGGCTCGATTGTTTATGCTGGCGGGCTTAGCCATCACACATGGCCACTACTTGACGTATCCGCCCATGAAAATCGCCTTAGTCCTCCTCTTCGCCCTCTCGATCGCCTATGTTCACCTGCGCGGTCGGGTTCGCCACAAGCTGACCCGCCAGCTGGGTGATCACTCCAGCTTCCTGGCCCCGGTCAACAGCTTCCTGTACCTGTTTTCCAGGCACCCGGCCAAGCCTTACCTGCCGGTGGAAGCCTTCCCGGAACTGCAGACACTGCAGGACCACTGGCAGGAGATCCGCGAAGAGGCGCGCCAGCTGCTGCATGTGGGCGAGATCAAGAAGTCCGACAATTACGATGACGTCGGTTTCAATTCCTTCTTCAAGACCGGCTGGAAGCGCTTTTATCTGAAATGGTACGGCGAAAGCCACCCCTCGGCGATGACCCTGTGCCCGCGCACCACCGAGCTGCTCAAAGGCATCGGCACGGTCAAGGCGGCGATGTTCGCCACCCTGCCACCGGGCGCCAAGCTGGTGCGTCATCGTGACCCGTATGCCGGCTCGTACCGCTACCACCTGGGCCTCGACACACCCAACGATGACGGTTGCTACATCGACGTCGACGGCGAGAAGTACTCGTGGCGCGATGGTGAAGGTGTGGTGTTCGACGAGACCTACATCCACTATGCGGCCAACACTACCGAGCACAACCGCATCATCCTGTTCTGCGACATCGAACGCCCGCTCAAGTACCGCTGGGCAACTGCGTTCAACCGCTGGTTCAGCCGCAACGTCATGGCCGCCGCCGCCGCACCCAACGATGCAGGCGACAAGACCGGTGGCATCAACCGGCTGTTCACCCGTATCTACAAGATCCGCGAACGGGGCAAGGCGCTGAAAAAGCGCAACCGCACCCGCTACTACCTGGAAAAGTGGGCGTTCGTCGCTGCACTGGTGCTGGTGTTCATCTACATCTGAGCGGCCCGCTGGCAATTGCACAAGCGGCCGGGTCTGGCCGCTTCAACGCTGGCCAGCACCAAAGTACAAGTCTCTCTTGCCGCGCTTCGACTAGCCTGAAAGCTCCACTCGCAACCTTACCAAGGTGAAGACAATGAGCATGATGGACTGGGACGCCTACCGTAAGCAGTTGATGGCCGGCATCGGCGATCTCAAGCAACTCTCCCCCGACACCGTTGCCGGCTACATGACCGCCAGCGGCGCCGGCGCCAAGACCAACCACCTGGACGCCAAGACCCGCGAGCTGATTTCCCTCGCCGTGGCCGTGACCACCCGCTGCGACGGCTGCATTGCCGTGCACTCGCAGCAAGCCGTCAAGCACGGTGCCAGCCGCGAGGAAATCGCCGAGGCCCTCGGCGTGGCCGTGGCGATGAATGCCGGTGCTGCACTGGTCTACTCGGCACGGGCCATGGATGCGGTGGGCAAGGCGACCGACTGAGCGCAATCGGCGTCGCCGCCCTTGCGCGACGGCGCCGCGCCCACCAGACTGGGCGGCCCAGCCCTTGCAGGAACCCGCATGATCCATATCCGCCCCATGATGGCCGACGACTTCGAACGTTTCTGGCCTACCTTCCAGGCTGTCGTCCAGGCCCGCGAAACCTACGCATTCGACCCGGCGCTGAGTTTTGAACAGGCGCGCCAGCTGTGGCTGGAAATGCCGTTGCGTACGCTGGTCGCCGAGGACGACGGCGAATTGCTCGGTTCGTACTACCTCAAGCCCAACGCCGCCGGGCCTGGGGCGCATGTGGGCAATTGCGGCTACATGGTCTGCGAACGCGCCCGTGGCCGGGGTGTGGCGCGGTTGATGTGTGAACACTCGCAGAAACTGGCGCGCCAGGAGGGCTTTCTGGCCCTGCAGTTCAACTCGGTGGTCGCCACCAACGAGGTGGCCGTGGCGTTGTGGCACAAGCTCGGCTTCGAAACCGTCGGGCGTCTACCCAAGGCCTATCGCCATGCCAGCCTGGGGCTGGTGGACTGCCTGGTGATGTACAAGTGGCTGGCGGATGAACCGGTGCTGGAGAAACCACCGCTGCTGATCGGGCGCAAGAATATCGAGGCGCGGGTTTCGCGGCGGCGCGGGCGCTAAGCGTTTCTTCCCGAACTGGGCTTTTCGCGGGCACGCCCGCTCCCACAACTATCGCGCGGCTCGCCAGGCCGGCGCTGTAGCTGTGGGAGCGGGCGTGCCCGCGAAGAGGCCAGCACAGGCAAAAAGCGCTACCAACCGGGAATTTTTAGTTATAAGATAACGTTTCATTTGACATTCATTCCTAGCAGCGACCCGCCATGACAAGCGCCAGTGCCACCCCCACCCTGCTCACCCAGCGCCTGCAGAGCATCGATGCCCTGCGCGGCCTGGTGATCCTGTTCATGCTTCTTGACCACGTACGCGAAACCTTTTTCCTGCATCGCCAGGTCAGCGACCCGATGGCCATCGACGCCACCGAGCCCGCGCTGTTCTTCAGCCGCACCCTGGCCCACCTGTGCGCCCCGGTGTTCGTCCTGCTGACCGGCCTGTCGGCCTGGCTGTACGGCGAAAAGCATCAGGGCCGCAGCGACGTCTCGGCATTCCTGTTCAAACGCGGGCTGTTCCTGGTGGTGTTGGAGTTCACCCTGGTCAACTTCGCCTGGACCTTCCAGCTGCCGCCCAGCGTCATCTACCTACAGGTAATCTGGGCCATTGGTATCAGCATGATGGTCTTGTCGCTGCTGGTCTGGCTGCCACGTGGCGTACTGATCGCCCTGGGTGCAACCCTCATCGCCGGCCATAACCTGCTCGACACTGTGCACTTCGAAGTCGGATCGGCGCTGCATGTGCCTTGGGCGATCCTGCATGATCGCGGCTGGCTGGAACTCTCCGACAACCTGCGCCTGCGCACCTCCTACCCGGTTCTGCCGTGGCTCGGCGTGATCGCCCTGGGCTATGGCCTGGGCCCGTGGTTCGCCCGCAACAGTGATGACACTCAGCGCCAGCAACGCTTGCTGCTGGCCGGCCTGGCCGCCTTGCTGGGCTTTGTCGCGCTGCGCCTGTTCAACGGCTACGGCGATGCACCGTGGAGCGTCTACCCCGCCCTTACGCAAACCCTGATGAGCTTCTTCAACATCACCAAGTACCCACCGTCGCTGCTGTTCCTGGCACTGACCCTGGGCTGTGGCCTGCTGTTGCTGCGCGCCTTCGAACGCGCCGGGCAGGCGCGCTGGATCAATGGCCTGGCGGTGTTCGGCGCGGCACCGATGTTTTTCTACTTGTTGCACCTGTATGTGCTGAAGCTGCTGTACCTGGCCAGCGTGGCGCTGTATGGCCGCAATCAAGGTGACTACTTCGGTTTCGACAGCATCACCGCCGTGTGGCTGGGGGCACTGCTGTTGGCGTTTTCGCTGTACCTGCCAGTGCGCTGGTTCGCCCGGCTGAAGGCGCGGCGGCGCGACCTGGCCTGGCTGAAGTACTTGTGAAAAGCGTTTTCAGCCGGCGGCGCGATGGTCTACCATGCCGGCCGCCGGTTTCCATCACGGAATCAATAGGGAATCCCAGGCCCAAGCAAACGGGCCAAACGGAACTGCCCCCGCAACTGTAGGTGCCGAGCCTGCTCCAACGATGCCACTGGGTCTACCCCGGGAAGGCCGGAGCCAGGCCATGACGCACCAGTCAGGAGACCTGCCGGCCTACATTCACCAACCGGCGGGGTGTCCGGGATTGGCCATCTGTGTTGCCCTGCTGCCGCAGGGCTCGGCGATGCCTGTCCGTGTGTTCCTCACCAGAACTGTCCGATAGGAGATCGCCCAGCATGCTGCCCCGTTTTGCCACCCTGCTCGCCGGCCTCGGCCTCACCGGCCTGGCGCAGGCCGCAGCGACCCATTACCCGCTGACGATTGACAACTGCGGCAAGCCGCAGACCTTCGCCCAGGCACCGGAACGCGCCGTCACCATTGGCCAGGCCAGTACCGAGATGCTCTACGCACTGGGGCTGGGCGACAGGCTGGCAGGCACTTCACTGTGGTTCAACAACGTGCTGCCCGAGTACCAGGCACAGGATGCCAAGGTACCGCGCCTGGCCAACAACGAGCCCAGCTTCGAGGCAGTGGTTGGCAAGCGCCCGCAACTGGTCGCGGTGCAGTTCGAATGGATGGTCGGTGCCCAGGGCGCGGTGGCCACCCGCGAACAGTTCGACGAGCTGCAGATCCCCACCTACCTGCTGCCATCGGACTGCGAAGGCAAGGACAACCTGGTCGGCGCCGACGGTACCCGCCTGCAGGCGTTCCAGGTCGACAGTATCTACAAAAGCATCAGCCAGCTGGCCGAGATCTTCGACGTGCAGGCGCGCGGCAGCGCCCTCAACGCCGAGCTCAAGGGCCGCCTGGACAGCGCCAAGGCACAGCTGGCCGGCAAGGACTTGGCCAGCACCTCGGCGCTGTTCTGGTTTTCCAGCGCCGACCTGGGCATCGCGCCCTATGTAGCGGGCCGCCAGGGCGTTGCCGATTTCATGCTGCGCACCCTCGGCGTGCGCAACGTCGTCACGTCCACCGAAGAATGGCCCACCGTCGGCTGGGAAACCCTGGCCAAGGCCAACCCCACCTGGCTGATCATTGCCCGCATGGACCGCCGCCGCTACCCTGCCGACGATTACCAGAAGAAGCTGGCGTTTCTGCGCAGCGACCCGGTAACCCGCAACATGGAAGCGGTGAAGCACAACCGCATCATCGTCCTCGATGCCGATGCCATGCAGGCCGGCATCCGCCTGTTCAGCGGCCTGCAGACCTTGGCGGCCGCCTTCGCCAGCGGCAACCCAGGCCAGTGATCATGCGCTTGTCATTGTCCATCACGGTGGCCCTGGCGGCACTGCTGGTAGCCGTGCTGGCCGGTACCGCCATTGGCGAGAGCAACCTGGCACCTGCTGTGGTCGCCCAGGTTCTGGCCAACCAGCTGTGGCAGGCCGGTTACCCGGTCGACCCGATCGACGCCGGGATCGTCTGGAACTATCGCCTCACCCGCACCCTGGTTGCCGCAGCCTGCGGCGCCGGCCTGGCCACCTGCGGCGTGATCCTCCAGGCGCTGTTGCGCAACCCATTGGCCGAACCGTACCTGCTGGGGTTGTCTGCTGGCGCCTCGACCGGGGCTGTAATGGTCGGCCTGCTGGGCTTCGGCAGCCTGGCGTTGAGCATGTCCGGCGGTGCTTTCATCGGTGCCCTGGCGGCGTTCGCCCTGGTGCTGGTCCTGGCTCGCGCGGCCGGCAGCGGCGCCAACAACGCCCAGGTGATCCTCGCCGGCATCGCCGGTTCGCAACTGTTCAACGCCCTCACCGCCTTGCTCATTACCATGTCGGCCACTGCCGAGCAGGCGCGCGGCATCCTGTTCTGGCTTCTGGGCAACCTCAGTGGCGTACGCTGGCCTTCGGTGTGGCTGGCCGTGCCCGTGGCGGTGTTCGGCTTGCTGGTGTGCCTGTGGCACCGGCGCACGCTGGATGCGTTCACCTTCGGTGCCGACTCGGCGGCATCGCTGGGCATACCGGTGCGGCGTACCCAGTTGCTGCTGATCAGCTGCGCAGCGCTGGTCACCGCGGTCATGGTGTCGATCGTCGGCGCCATCGGCTTCGTCGGGCTGGTGATCCCCCATGCGCTGCGCCTGCTGCTCGGCCCGGGGCACAGCCGCCTGCTGCCCGCCAGCGCGCTGGGTGGCGCATTGTTCCTGATTGCCGCGGACATCCTGTCGCGCACCCTGATCCCTGGCCAGGTCATCCCCGTGGGGGTGGTCACCGCACTGATCGGCGCACCGGTGTTCGCGTTGATCCTGGTCAGCCGTCGGGGGCGCCCATGACCGCCATGACCGCGGTGAACCTCTCGCCGCTGAGTTGCCAGGGGCTGGGCCTGCAGTTGGCTGGCAATGCCGTGTTGCACGAGATAGACCTGCACCTGATCGCCGGCGAGACGCTGGGCATCGTCGGCCCCAACGGCTCCGGCAAGTCCTCATTGCTGAAAGTGCTGGCCGGGCTGCGCAAGCCAGCCAGCGGCAGCGTGCAGTTGCTCGGCGAAGCGCTGGCGCGGTTGCCCCGTCGGCGTATCGCCCAGGCCCTGGCGCTGGTCGAACAGCAGGCCGACACCCTCGATGCGATCAGCGTGTTCGACGCCGTTGCCCTGGGCCGCACCCCCTGGCTGTCGGCATTGGCGCCGTTCTCGCCGGACGACCACGCGATCGTCGAGCAGGCCCTGGCTGACCTCGATGCGCTGCACCTGCGTACGCGCCTGTGGGGTTCGCTGTCCGGTGGCGAGCGCCAGCGCGTGCATATCGCCCGTGCCCTGGCACAGCGGCCACAGGTATTGCTGCTGGACGAGCCGACCAACCACCTGGATATCCAGCACCAGCTGAGCCTGCTGCAACAGGTGCAAGCCTTGCCGGTGACCACTCTGGTGGCGCTGCATGACCTCAACCAGGCGCTCACCTGCGACCGCCTGGCAGTGCTCGACCAGGGCCGCCTGGTTGCCCTCGGCAAGCCAGCCGAGGTGCTGACCGCGGAACGCCTGCTGAGCACCTTCGGCGTGCACGCCCATTACCTCATCGACCCCTTCGACGGTGCACGCATCCTGCGTTTTCGCACCCCCTGAACAGGAAGTTCCACCCATGTCGCGCCCTCTTGCCCTGCTGCTCGCCAGCGCCCTGCTAGCCCCGACCGCGCTGGCCGAATCCGCGCAATCGCAGAGCAACGGCTGGGTTGAGGATGGCAGCTGGAGCCTGCTCAACCGCAGCGTATTCGACCAGCGCGACTACAAGCACGGTGGGCGCAACAGCGCAGCGCGCAATGCCTACAAGCCGCGCAATGAACGTAACGGCAAGGCTGAGGAGTGGGCCTATGGCCTGATGGCGACCTTGCAGTCCGGTTTCACCCAAGGGCTGATCGGCGTCGGGGTCGACGCCCACGCCTACCTGGGCGTGCAGCTTGACAGTGGTGGTGGGCGCGCGGGCAAGGCGCGCCTGCTCGCGGTCGATAACGCCGGGCACCCCAAGAGCGATTACAGCCGTGCCGGCGCAGCACTGAAACTGCGAATGTCCGATACCGTGCTGTCCTACGGCGAGCAAAGGGTCAAGACCCCGGTGTTCAGCGCCTCCGACAGCCGCCTGCTACCCGAGACCGTCAGCGGCCTGTTGCTCACCAGTAGTGAACTCGACAACCTCAAGCTGGTGGCCGGGCATTTCACCGAGGACACCGACCGCAATGCCTCCAGCCACGACCAGGGCTTCGTGGTGAACTACTCCAACGGCCGCCAGGGCAACAGCTTCGACCTGGCTGGCGTGGTGTGGGACCCGGGTGCTGCTTTCCGCGGCAGCCTGTACAGCTCACGCTACCAGGACAGCTGGAACCAGCATTACCTGGGCAGCACCTTCAGCCACGCCCTGGATGAACGCCGCAGCCTCAGCCTGGACCTCAACCTGTACCGCACCACCGACACCGGCAAGGCGCTGTCCGGGCGCATCGACAACACCACCTGGAGCCTGGTCTCGCGCTACGACCAGGGGCCGCACGGTTTCAGCCTGGGCTGGCAGCAGGTGCATGGCGACACGCCATTCGATTACGTGACGCGCGGGGCGATCTACCTGGCCAACGCGGTGCAGATGTCGGACTTCAACGCGCCCAACGAGAAGTCGTGGCAGGCACGTTATGACCTGAACATGGGCGCCTATGGCATGCCGGGTCTGAACCTGACGGCGTTGTATGTGCGCGGTTTCGATATCGATGGCACGCATGTCGACCCGGCGGGCGGTTACGCCTACCTGGGCTATGGCAAGGGTGGCAAACACTGGGAGCGCGACCTGGAAGCGCGCTATGTGGTGCAGAGTGGCAAGGCCAAAGGCACCGCGTTTTCGCTAAGGCACAACCTGCATCGAGGCAATACCGCCCAGGCGGAACTGGACGGGGACCAGATCCGCTTGGCCGTGGAATGGCCGTTGTCGGGTGCGCTCTGATCGACCGCATCAACCGAATCGGGGCTGCCAGGCAGCCCCGGGAGCGCTCAGGCGACCGAACTGCCGACAGGCTGCAAGCCCCACTGCGCCCGCTCCTGCGCATTCATCGCCGCTACCACCTCGGCGAACGTACGCTCAAGCTCGGCACTGACATTGCCAAATGCCTGGTAGTTGGTCAGCAGGTAGCGCTTCACCGTCCTAGGCCAACGCCGCTCCTTGTGCGCTGCATTGATGATGCTCTTGGCGTCGTGGTAAGTCGCACCACGCCACAGGTCCATCAACCGGTTCTCGAAATCACCGAAGGTCCACAGGTCTCTGCGGTCTTCGAACTCGTCCAGCAGTTTGAGTTTGTACAGGGCCAGGTGTGGCATGCCGAGTCTCCCTTGGTGCAGTGAACAATCCGTGCACCCGGAAGGTAAGCAAGGCGGGCAGGTTTGGAAATGAACGCGTGGATCATCAACCCAGGGCCTTTGTAGGCGTTTTCTGAACCGCAACGCAGCAACAACGGCAGACGAAGGCAAAGGATGGGTCGTCGTGGCCCGGCTGACGTCGGTATAATCCCCGCTATCATTGCCCGACCAGGCCACGCCATGCCTCGCTTCCTCACGTTGCTGTTGCCCCTGCTGCTGACTGCCGCCCTCACCGCCTGCGACCAGAAGCCCTCGCGTGAACAACAGATTCTGGCCCAGCTGCCCCTGCAGGATGCCTATACGCACAACATCGAGCGCATGGCCGTGCTGCTCGGCCGCAGGCACCCGCAGCTGTCGCAGGCGGCCATCGAGGATGTGCTACGCAAGCACCTGACCGTCGAAGACCAGCGCCAGGACCTGTTCCGGCTGTACAGCGAAAAGAACTTCAGCGATGCCGAGTTCGCCACCATCGTCGAGGCCACCCATGACCCGGCCAAGGCCCGCGCCCTGGAAGACACCGAAGCCGGCAAGCGCCTGGGCGAGAAGCTCACTGCACTGATGCGCGAAACGGCCCGCGACGTCAACGTCCAGGCTCTGGCCGAGCAGCGCATGCAGCAGGTGGAAGACGAACTCGATGCGCTGGAAAAGGCAGGCTCGTGAATACGGTTTCCCATCGCGTGCATAACGCGTAAGGTTATTCCTATTTCGTAGATGCTTATTCCATTATTCGAGGTCAGGATTGCCAAACAGCAAGCACGGATTGCGCCTGGATCTACGCACCCTCATCCTGGTGCTCTGCGCCCTTACCGCCTTGGTCATGCTGTGCGCCAGCTATTTTGCCAGCTACCGGGTGCAGCGCCAGTTGCTGATCGACCACGCCCTGGAAGCCAACCGGGTGTATGCGACGAAGCTGGCCAGCATTACCGAAACCTTCATCAGCAATGCCCAGCAACAGCTGTCGTTCAGTGCCGGCGTGCAAGCGCGGCAGCTGGGTGACGCCCAGGCGCTGCAGGCTGAAACAGAACGTGTGCTGAGCCAGAGCATGGCCTTCAACTCCACCTTCGTGCTCGATGCCAACGGCGTGCTGCTGGCCATTTCCCCTGCGCCGCTGCGGCATCTGGTCGGTAGCCGCATGCATTCGCCTGGTGTCCAGGAAGCATTGCAGGCGCGTAGCCCACTGGTGTCGACGCCCTACATGTCGGCGGCCAACAACCTGGTGGTGGCCTTGTCGCACCCGATTCTCGACAGCAACGGTCGCTACCTGGGGTACGTGGGGGGTAGCCTGTACCTGCGTGAGCGCAACATCCTCAACAGCCTGCTGGGCGAACATTTCTACAAGGACGGTTCGTACCTGTACGTGGTCGACCGCAACCGTCGCCTGCTCTATCACCCCGATGGCCAACGGGTGGGCAAAGTGGTTGAAGGCAATGCCTTGATCGACCAGCTGGCGACCCTGGGCAATGGCACCCGCCAGCTGACCAACAGCCACGGTGTGGCCATGGTTGCCGGTTTCGCCACCGTGCCCAGCGCCGGCTGGGGGGTGGTGGCGCAGCAGCCACTGGCGCAGACCGTAGCGCCGTTGAACCGGCTGATCCTGAACGTGGTGGGTATCTCGGTACCCTTGGCCCTGGTAGGCAGCCTGCTGCTGTGGTGGCTGGCCATGATCATTGCCCGGCCACTGTGGCAACTGGCCGCCGGCGCGCGCTCGATGGACCGCGCCGGCACCGCCGAGCGCCTGCATCGGGTATCGGCCTGGTACTTCGAGGCAGCGCAGCTCAAACGCGCACTGCTGTTCGGCCTCAACTTGCTGCATGAGCGCATCGGCCGGCTCAACCGTGACGCCCAGACCGACCCGCTGACCGGCCTGGGCAACCGCCGCAGCCTGGAGTTCAGCTTGTCACTGCTGGAGGCCGAAGGGCGGCCGTTTGCCGCCATCGTGCTGGATATCGACCATTTCAAGCGGGTCAATGACAACCATGGCCACGAAGTTGGCGACCAGGTCCTGCGCCGGCTGGCGGAGTTGATGCGCCGCTGCTGCCGGGAAGGTGACCTGCTGTGCCGTACCGGCGGTGAGGAGTTTCTGATGCTGTTGCCCGGGGCCAGCCCGGACGTGGCGGCGGTAGTGGCCGAGCGGCTACGGGTGACGGTGCAGGATACCCCGGTCGAGCCAGTAGGTGCGGTGACGATTTCGCTGGGAGTGGCGCACTGGGAAGGCGAGGCTGGTGGCGAGCCAGGGTATGTGCTGAGTGCCGCCGACCGGGCGCTTTACCGGGCCAAGCAGGAGGGACGCAACCGGGTTGTCATTGCCTGACATCTTGCACTGATCAAGGTTGCAGGACAGCGCTCAGGCATCGCACGCAAAAGCGCTACCCGACCGTTCATCCGGGTGGTAGATTCGCGCCATGAAAACCACCCGCCACATTCGCCTGCTGACTGCCTGGACGCTCTACGCCAGCGTCCTGTTCAGCCTGGCCTTGTGCGGCCTGCACCATGGCCAGATGGGCGGCCTGCGCCTGGCGGGCCTGCAAGGCAGTTTCTGTGCGCTCGACGGCGAGCACGGCATGGCCATCGACCTCGAGGGCACTGGCGGCGACCAGCACATGGCCCAGCTCGACTGCCCGGTGTGCTCCTCGTTCGGCCTGGCCGTGCCGCTCAACAGTGGCGGCTGGTCGTTCACCCCGGCCCAGGCCGTGGCCACTTCGCCCATGGTGATACGCAGCTGGGCGCAACCGCCGCCACGTCACCTGCGCCCAGCCCTCACCCCTCGCGCTCCCCCCGATGTTTTCCCCGCAGCAGCTATTCATTTCGCCTGACCCCAACCGGGCGCGCCTGCCGGCGCGCCCGCGGTCAGCCATGACCTTTGCGTGGAAAACCTGCCAACATGCTTCGCCATACTTCCCTGCTGCTCTTCATGGGCACCTGCAGCCTTGCCTGGGCGGACACCGCCCCCCTGGAACTCAGCGTCACCACCATCGACGGTGACCGCGACGCCGCCAGCGGCGTGCAACTGGACGAGCCGATCCGCACCGGCTCTCGCCTCGGCCTCACCGCCCGGGAAACGCCCGCCTCGGTCAGTGTCTCGGACCGCCGCCTGATCGAAGAACGCGGTGCCCGGGACAGCCAGGAGGTGCTCAACGCCATGACCGGGGTGAACGCCTCGGCCAACCCCGGCTTTGGCGGCTTCGTCGCCTACCGTGGCTTTACCCAGAACCAGGTCACCCAGTTGTACAACGGCATCAACCTCGGCTACAGCAGCGCCACCCGCCCGGTAGATGCCTGGGTGCTCGATCGCGTCGAACTGATCGGCGGGCCGTCGTCGTTCCTGCATGGCGCAGGTGCGGTGGGTGGCTCGATCAACTACCTCACCAAGCTGGCCAGCCGCGACCAGCACACCGTCGACGGGCGGATCCGCTACGGCAGCTTCGACGACAGCGAGATAGCCTTCGGCATCAACCAGGCATTGGCCAGCAACCCCGCCGATGCCCGCCATTTCCTGCGCCTGGACTTCAGCCGCGGGCACGGCAACGGCTACATCGACCGCAATGAACGGCACACCGACAGCCTGGCATTCTCGCTGCTCAGCGACCTCGCGCCCAACCTCACCCACACCCTGGCCCTGGAGTACCAGGAAGATCGCGAAGACAGCCCTTACTGGGGCTCGCCGATCCTGCCCGGGCGCAGCACGATGAAAATCGACAACAGCCGCCGCTTCGAGAACTACAACGTCGGCGATGGTCGCTATGAGCAGCGAGTACACTGGCTGCGTTCGATCCTCGATTACCAGCTCAGCGACAGCACCAGCGTGCAGAACACGCTGTACCACTACAACGCCCAGCGCGACTACCGCAACCTCGAACGCTACCGCTACACCGACGATGGCAAGGTCCGGCGCAGCAGCCCCTACCTGCAACGCCACGACCACAACCTGTTGGGCAACCGCATCGAGCTGCGCCACGACAACCAGCTGTTCGGCCTGACCAGCCAGTGGTCGCTGGGGCTCGAATACTCAACCATGCGCCAGACGCTGTACCCCACCTCAAGCAGCTGGAGCGACGTGGTCGATGCCGAGCACTTCGCCCCCGGCAGCTTCGATGACCTCCCCGGGGTCAACGCCGGCCTGACCAAGCAGCGCCGCCACGAGGTCAGCAACCGCGCCGTGTTTGCCGAAAACCGCCTGCAACTCACCGAGCGCCTGGCCCTGCTGAGCGCATTGCGCTACGACTACCTGGACATGCAGGTGACCAACTACGGCCCGGTAGCGCCAACCTCGCCGGCCTACTTCGAACGGCGCTGGGAGCCGCTGTCAGGGCGTATCGGCCTGACCTACGCACTGACCCCCTCTGCCAGCGTGTATGCGCAGTACAGCACCTCCGCCGACTTGCCGGCCGGTTCGCTGGCGGCAGCGACTTACTCCAACGTTGGCCTGTTCGACCTGTCCAAGGGAGAGCAGTGGGAAGTAGGCAGCAAGTTCGACTTCCTCGACGGGCGCGGCGCGACCACGCTGGCGCTGTACCAGATCGTGCGCAAGGACTTTGCCGTGCGGGATGCCAACGACGCCAACCTTACGGTCCAGGCCGGCCAGCAGACTTCGCGCGGCATCGAGTTGTCCGGGCGCCTGCAGGTCACCCCCAAGTTGCTGGCCGAAGCCAACTACGCCTACGTCGATGCCCAGTACGATGAATTCAACGAGGCGGTCAACGGCGTATCGGTGTCGCGCAAGGGCAATGCACCGGTGAACGTGCCGGCCAGCGTCGCCAACCTGTGGCTGACCTACAGCCTTTCACCAGCATGGTCGGTAGGCGCGGACGGGCGTTACGTGGGCTCGGTGTATGCCGACAATGCCAACAGCCTGAAGGCCCCGGCCTACACCCTGTTCGGCGTATTCGCCCGTTACCGGCTGGATGCAACCACCAGCCTGACCGGACGGGTACGCAACCTGACCGATGAGGTCTATGCCAAGCAGGCTTACAACAGCCAGTACTACATGGGGCCACCACGTACCTTCGAGCTGGCGCTGGACCTGCGTTTCTGATGTACAAGGCGGTGTCGGCCTGGCGCCGATACCGCCGAACAAGACACTTCCTACACACAACCACACAGAATCCCAAACCGTCCTGACGGATAATGCGAGTCTTCATTCACGCGGCAAGACGCTCGCTCATACCTCATCAAGGAAGTCCCTGTGTTCAGAACGCTGTTTCCCGTACTTGTGGCCGCCACACTCATCGCGTTGCCAGGTTGCCAGCACCAGCGCTCCTCCGAGGCGGAAAAACTGGCTCGCCGGGCATTCGTCAGCGACATGCAGCAAGCGTTGAAGCTGGGCATCGCCACCGCTGATACGGGCCCGCAAATCGGCGTGGTCATGCTGAAGGTCGAACTCGACTCATCCTCTGCACCGGTCAGTTGCAAAGCCAGCAGGGCGCCGCTGCGGTACGAAAACCAACTGCCTGCCGAACTGATCCGCACCGACTTCAAGTCACTGGCCAGCGTGGTGGAGGCGCAATGCTGGAACACCATCTATCCCGTGGTGCCCCAGGCGCTGCGCGAGGACAACGGTACTGCGCAAATCCGTGCGCCGCTGTTGGTGGTGCTGCCGGCGTCCGCCCAAGCACCTGGCACTGCACGGCGCCGGAGCAACGCGCAGCGTGAGTTCTTCTGGCAGCAGCTGTTCGGCAACCTGCCGGTCGACAGCATTGGCCGGGCCTCGGTGTATTACCAGGCGAATGCCCAGGGCAAGGTGCAAGGCTGCCTGGTGCAGATCTACCCTCACCCGCTACGGCCGGACGATTTCCGCCTCGATGGCAAACTGCAGGCCCGCCTGAACAGCCGTTGCATGACACTGGACCTGGCCAACCTGCCGGGCTTCAAGGCCGAAGATGATGGCTTGGCCAAGGGCTACAGCGAGATGGAATATGCCCCCTGGAAAGTCGGCGTGCGATGAAACGCAGCTAGGCCGACGCCACTGCCCCGATGAAGTTGGCCAGCTCCGCTGTTTGCGGCGCGGCGAACACCTCACGCGGGTTGCCCATTTCATGCACCTTGCCCTGGTGCATGAACACCAGCTTGTCGCCCACTTCACGGGCGAAGCGCATCTCATGGGTGACCATGATCAGGGTCATGCCTTCGCTGGCCAGTTGGCGCACCACGCCGAGCACTTCATTGACCAGCTCGGGGTCGAGCGCCGAGGTGATCTCGTCGCACAGCAGCACTTTCGGTGACATGGCCAGGGCGCGGGCGATCGCCACGCGCTGTTGCTGGCCACCGGAGAGCCGGTCGGGGTAGGCATCGAACTTCTCCGCCAGCCCCACCCGCGCCAGCATCTGCTCGGCCAGGCGGCGTGCTTCGGCGCGGCTGGCCTTCTTCACCACCTGCGGCGCCAACATCACGTTCTCGCCCACGCTCAGGTGTGGGAACAAGTTGAACTGCTGGAACACCATGCCCACCTTCTGGCGCAAGGCGCGCAGGTCGGCGCGGCTGGCGTCGAGGTATTCCCCGTCCACCTCGATCACCCCGTCGCTGATCGACTCCAGGCCATTGAGGGTACGCAGCAGGGTACTCTTGCCCGAGCCGCTGCGGCCGATGATGGCCACCACCTCACCCTCTTCGATGCTGAGGTCGACGCCCTTGAGCACGTGGTTGTCGCCGTAGTACTTGTGCAAAGCAGACACTCTAAGCAGGGGCATGCAGCCTCCTTTCCAGGTAACGGGCGCTCAGCGAGAGCGGGTAGCAGAGAATGAAATAGCCCAGCGCGACCAGGCCGTAGACCATGAAGGGTTCGAATGTGGCATTGGCCAGCATGCCGCCGGTCTTGGTCAGCTCGGTGAAACCGATGATCGAAGTGACCGCCGTGCCCTTGACCACCTGCACCGAAAAGCCCACGGTCGGCGCCACGGCGATACGCAACGCCTGTGGCAGGATGACGTGGCGCAGCTGCTCCAGCCGGCTCAGCGCCAGGCTGCCGGAGGCTTCCCACTGGCCACGCGGGATCGCTTCGACGCAACCGCGCCAGATTTCGGCGAGAAAGGCACTGGTGAACAGCGTCAGGGCAATGGCCGCAGCCATCCATGCCGACACATCCAGGCCGAACAGGGCGATCCCGAAAAACACCATGAACAGCTGCATCAACAGCGGCGTGCCCTGGAACAGCTCGATATAGCCGCGCGCCAGGCCGCGCCACAGCCGCTGCCCGGACAGCCGCGCGACCAGCACCAGCAAGCCGGCAGCACCACCGCAGAGGAACGCCACCAGCGACAGCAGCAAGGTCCATTGCAGGCCGATCAGCAGGTTGCGCAGAATGTCCCAGAAGGTGAAATCCATCAGCGTCTCCCCATCAACAGGCGCTGCCCCAGCCACGCCAGCAACTGGCGCAGGAGGATGGCCATGAGCAGGTACAGCGCGGTGGTCAGCAAGTAGGTCTCGAACGCGCGGAAGTTGCGCGACTGGATGAAGTTGGCGGCGAATGACAGCTCTTCGGTGGCAATCTGCGAACACACCGCCGAACCCAGCATGACGATCACGATCTGGCTCGACAGCGCCGGCCAGACCTTGGCCAGCGCGGGTTGCAGCACCACGTGGCGGAACGCTTCGAAGCGGCTCATGGCCAATGCTGCGGCCGCTTCCAGCTGGCCCTTGGGAATGGCCTGGATGCCGGCACGGATGATTTCGGTGGAATAGGCGCCCAGGTTGATCACCATGGCCAGCACTGCCGCCTGCCACTCGGTCAGGCGCAGGCCCAGCGCCGGCAGGCCGAAAAAGATGAAAAACAGTTGGACGATGAACGGCGTGTTGCGGATCAGCTCCACATACAGCCCGAACAACGCATCGAAAGGCCGCACGCGCCAGGCACGCACACCGGCGCCCAGCACGCCGATGGCCACCCCCAGCAGGGTGCCAACCGCCGTCAGCTGCAGGGTGAACCCGGCGCCCTTGAGCAACAGGTCGGCCTGGCCCAGCACGGGGGCAAAGTCGAATTCATAGGCCATGTCGACAGGCTCCAGGCAACACTCAGAGGTCCGCCGGCAGCGGCTGCTTCAGCCATTTTTCGGCATTACGGTTCAGGCTGCCGTCCGCCTTGGCGGCGTCCAGCGTGGCGTTGACCTTTTCCAGCAGCGCCGGCTCGTGCTTGGCCAAGCCCACGTAGACCGGCGAGTCCTTGAGCTTGACCTTGACCACCGGCACCTTGGCCGGGTTCTTCTCGGCGATGGCCGCCATCACCACGCTGCCACTGGCGATCAATTCGACCTGGCCGGAGAGGTAGGCGGCGATGGTCGAGTTGTTGTCTTCGAAGCGCTTGATCACCGCGCCCTTGGGCGCCACGGCACTGAGTTCCATGTCCTCGATCGAGCCGCGGGTGACGCTGATGGTCTTGCCGGCGACCGCGTCGATGCCGGCGATGTCCACGTCGGCCGGGCCGAACACTGCCAGGTAGAACGGCGCATAGGGGCGCGAGAAGTCGATTACCGCGGCACGCTCGGGGTTCTTGCCCAGGCTCGAAATCACCAGGTCGACCTTGCCGGTGGTGAGGAACGGGATGCGGTTGGTGCTGTTCACCGGGGTCAGGGCCAGCTTTACGCCCAGTTTGTCGGCCAACAGCTGCGCGGTATCGATGTCCAGGCCACGGGGCTTGAGGTCGGGGCCGACCGAGCCGAACGGTGGGAAGTCCTGCGGTACTGCCACTTTGAGCACGCCACGGGCGCTGATGTCGGCCAGCGCATCGGCCTGGGCGGTTGGCAGTGCCAGGGTGCCGCTGCAGAACAGGCTGGCCAGGAACAGGGTGCGGAATGTCTTCATCGAACGGCCTCGCAGAAATCAACGGAAGGAAGGTGCCGGCTGGGCAGTGCACAGGGCATGCCAGCGAAGGCCGCCACCCCTGCACGAACGTGGAGAAGGGCGGCATTGCACGGTCTTACTGGTCTGAACAGTCAGCCGGCGCCGATGGACGGCCAAACGCCTACGCCCCGCTTTTGTGCAGCCCCGCTGCAGCTTGCGCCAGCGCGGCGCAACACTTGCCAGCACCGGGCAATAGCCGTAAAAAGCCAAGGTCATCGCCTCCGACCGGTCTGAACAGCATGCTCGACACCCTCCCCCGCGCCGTCCCCGAACAGGCCCTGCAAGGCATCCGCAAGTTGATCGATGAAGGTGCCTATCAGCCCGGCGATGCCCTGCCCTCGCAGCGCGACCTGGCCGAGCAGTTGGGGGTCAGCCGGGCGTCGTTGCGCGAGGCCCTGTCATCCCTCAGCGCCCTGGGCCTGGTCAGCGTCCAGCCGGGCAAGGGTGTGTTCGTCCAGGTGCCGGCGCCCGCGGCGTTCGCCTGGCCCTACGCCGAACAGGTGTCGGCCAGCGACACTTTCCAGCTGCGCTATGCCCTGGAAGGGTTTGCCGCCGGTCAGGCGGCACTGGCGCTGACGGCGGACGACATCGACCGCCTTGAGGAAAATGTCGAGGCGATGCGCCAGGAGCTTCGTGCCGGCCGCTTCGAAGCCGCCGCCCAGCTGGACTTCGCTTTCCACCAGTTGCTGCTGCAAGCCTGTGGCAACCACGCCATGCTGCAGGTGATCACCGCCAGCCAGGACATCTTCCTGGAAAGCCAGAAGCTGCCGTTCATTCGCCCGGAGCGGGCCATGGAGACCTGGCAGGAACACCGCAAGATCCTTCGCGCCCTGAGCCGTCGTTCGCAGGCTGCGGCGCACAAGGCAATGCACGAGCACATTCGCAATGCCGCTTCACGCACCGGCGTGGTGTTTGCGGTGTAGCGCCTGCCCGAAACGGTCGAAACAGGCATCCCAAGGTCGCCCTGAACGAAGCACGCCGCTGGCCGACTCGGTCTACTGGCGCTGATAACAACGATGGCGCGCTGAAGCGCGCCACATTCATCCAGGCTGCCTATGGAAACCGGAGAGCTTCCGTATGTCTGCATCGCATGAGGTATCCCCCGCCACCCTGCGCCGGGTCATCGCCGCCTCGGCCATTGGCAATTTCGTCGAGTGGTTCGACTTCGCCGTCTATGGCTTTCTCGCTACCCTGATCGCCAGCCAGTTCTTCGCCAGCACAGACGCCAGCGTGGCCTTGCTGAAAACCTTCGCCGTGTTCGCCGTGGCCTTTGCCCTGCGCCCGCTGGGCGGCATCGTGTTCGGCGCGCTGGGTGACCGCCTGGGACGCAAACGCATCCTGTCGCTGACCATCCTGCTGATGGCCGGCTCGACGACCCTGATCGGCCTGCTGCCGACCTATGCCAGCATCGGCCTGGCGGCCCCCGCGCTGCTGACCTTGGCGCGCTGCCTGCAGGGTTTTTCTGCCGGTGGCGAGTATGCCGGGGCGTGTGCCTACCTGATGGAGCATGCACCCCACGACAAGCGTGCCTTCTATGGCAGCTTCGTGCCGGTCTCGACCTTTTCCGCCTTTGCCTGCGCGGCGGTGATTGCCTATGGCCTGGAGGCCAGCCTGTCGGCCGAAGCCATGAATGCCTGGGGCTGGCGCATCCCGTTCCTTATCGCTGCACCGCTGGGGCTGGTTGGCCTGTACCTGCGCTGGCGCATGGAGGAAACCCCGGCGTTCCGCGAAGCCCTCGCCGAAGGCAAGGCGCATGAGCATTCGCCGCTGAAGGAAACCCTGCGCCACCATGGCCGGGCGATCCGCAACCTGGGCGCGTTCATTTCGCTCACTGCGCTGTCGTTCTACATGTTCACCACCTACTTCGCTACCTACCTGCAACTGGTCGGCAACCTGACCCGGGCGCAGGCGCTGCTGGTGACCACGGTAGCCCTGCTGTTCGCTGCTGTCGGCTGCCCGCTGGCCGGGGCGTTCTCGGACCGCGTCGGGCGGCGCAGGACCATCGGCTTTACCTGCCTGTGGGTGATGCTGTGCGTGTTCCCGGCCTACTGGCTGGCCAGCTCCGGTTCGATAGCCGGCGCGCTGCTGGGGGTGATCCTGCTGGCGGTCGGGGCGTTGTGCAGTGGCGTGGTGACCGCGGCGTTGCTCTCGGAAAGCTTCCCTACCCGTACCCGCTATACCGCTTCGGCGATTACCTACAACGTGGCCTACACGCTGTTTGGCGGTACCGCGCCGCTGGTGGCGACCTGGCTGATCGGGCAGACCGGCAGCAGCCTGGCTCCGGCGTTCTACCTGGTGGTGATCGCGCTGGTGGCGTTGCTGGGCGGGTTGGCGTTGCCGGAGACTTCCCGGATTTCCTTGCATGATGAGGTGGAAGGCGACGGTGTGCGGGCTGCGGCTCGTCGTACAGCCTGAGCATTCGCGGCTGCTTTGCAGCCCATCGCGACACAAGGCCGCTCCTGCAACGGTACGCGTTCACCGCAGATTGACGCATAGCGTTGCAGGAGCGGCCTTGTGTCGCGATGGGCCGCGAAGCGGCCCCGGCAATCTCAACCCTCCTGCCCCTCCTCGTGCCGATACGCCCACTGGTACAACGCCGGCAACACCAGCAAGGTCAGCGCGGTGGAGGACAGGATCCCGCCAATCACCACCGTCGCCAACGGTCGCTGCACCTCCGCCCCGGTCCCGCTGGCCAAGGCCATCGGAATGAACCCCAGCGACGCCACCAGTGCCGTCATCAGCACCGGCCGCAAGCGCGTCAGCGCGCCCTCCTCGACCGCCGCGCGCAGCGTGCGCCCCTGCTCGCGCAGGCCACGGATGAAGGCAATCATTACCAGCCCGTTGAGCACCGCCACCCCCGACAAGGCAATGAAGCCCACGCCTGCGGAAATCGACAGCGGAATGTCCCGCAGCCACAGGGCCAGTACCCCGCCAGTGAGGGCGAAGGGAATGCCAGTGAACACCAGCAGGCCATCCCTGAGGTTGTTGAACATCATCAGCAACAGCGCCATGACCAGCAGCAAGGCCACCGGCACCACCACCTGCAGGCGCGCAGCCGCCGATTGCAGTTGCTCGAACTGGCCGCCCCAGCGGGTCCAGTAACCCGGCGGAATCTGCACCTGCGCGAGCAGCGTCTGTTCAGCCTCCTTGACGAACGAGCCCAGATCGCGGCCACGCACATTGGCACTGACCACCACCACCCGCTTGCCATCCTCGCGGCTGACCTGGTTCGGCCCCAGTTGCAGGTTCAACGCGGCCACCTGCGACAACGGGATGAAACCGATCTGCCCAGTGCCCGCCGCCGCACTGGCAGGTACCGGAATCAACAGGCTGCCCAGCCCGTCGACATCCGTACGCAAGGGTTCCGACAGGCGCACCACCATGTCGAAACGGCGGTCGCCTTCATACAGCGTACCGGCCGTGCGCCCCCCTACGGCTATGGCGATGGCATCCTGCACGTCACCGACATTCAAGCCATGCCGCGCCGCCTTGTCGCGGTCAATGTCGATGGTCAGCACCGGCAGGCCGGTGGTCTGCTCGACCTTTACCTCGGACGCGCCCGGCACACCCTGCAGGCTGCTGGCGATCTGCCCGGCGGTGCGGTTGAGCACGTCCATGTCATCGCCGTACAGCTTCACCGCCACATCGCTGCGCACTCCGGATATCAGCTCGTTGAAACGCAACTGGATCGGCTGCGACAGCTCATGGTTGCTGCCCGGCACGCTGGCCGCGGCACGCTGTACCTCGGCAATCAGTGCCTCTCGCGGCTTGCCCGGGTCCGCCCATTGCTCGCGCGGGCGCAGCATCACATAGGCATCGGAGATGTTCGGCGGCATCGGATCGGCGGCGATCTCGGCGGTGCCGGTGCGGGCGAACACCCGCTGCACTTCCGGCACCTGGGCAATAATCGCCTGCTCCAGGCGCTGCTGCATGTCCACCGACTGCGACAGGCTGGTGCCCGGCACACGCAGGGCCTGCAGGGCGAAATCGCCCTCGCTGAGGCTGGGGATGAACTCGCTGCCCATGCGGCTGGCCAGCAGCCCGGACAGCAGCACCAGGCTGGCGGCAGCGGCAAACGCCAGCCGGCGCCGGCCCAGCACCCAGGCCAGCAGCGGCGCATAGCGCTGGCGCGCCGTGCGCATCAGCAAGCCTTCTTCTTCCTTGACCTTGCCGCTGACGAACAGGGCAATGGCCGCCGGTACGAAGGTAACCGAGAGGACCATCGCACCGAGCAAGGCCATGACCACGGTAAAGGCCATGGGGTGGAACATCTTGCCCTCCACCCCCGTCAGGGCAAAGATCGGCAGGTACACCACCATGATGATCAGTTGCCCATAGATCAGCGGCCGACGTGCCTCACGTGCCGCGGCAAACACCTCATGCAAGCGCTCGGCACGCGTCAGCATGCGGCCATGCCGCTGCTGGGCATGGGCCAGGCGGCGGATGGCGTTTTCCACGATCACCACCGCGCCGTCGACGATGATGCCGAAATCCAGCGCACCAAGACTCATCAGGTTGGCACTGACCTGGTTGGCGAACATACCGGTGAAGGTGAACAGCATCGACAGCGGGATGACCATCGCAGTGATCAGCGCCGCGCGGATATTGCCGAGGAACAGGAACAGCACGGCGATGACCAGGATGGCGCCTTCGACCAGGTTCTTCTTCACCGTGGCGATGGCTTTCTCGACCAGATTGGTGCGGTCGTAAACCGTTACGGCAACCACGCCCTTGGGCAGGTTGCGGTTGATTTCCAGCAACTTGGCAGCGACCGCCTGGGCCACCGTACGGCTGTTCTCGCCAATCAGCATGAACACGGTGCCCAGCACCACTTCCCGGCCGTTTTCGGTGGCCGCACCCGAGCGCAACTCTTCCCCCAGGCCCACCTGGGCGACATGGCTGACCCGGATCGGCGTGCCGTCGACGCTGGAGATGACAATATTGGCAATGTCTTCGGCCGACGCCAGCTGGCCTGGCGCGCGAATCAGCCATTGCTCGCCGTTGCGCTCGATATAACCGGCGCCGACGTTGGCGTTGTTGCGTTCCAGCGCCGCGACCAGGTCGTTGAGGGTGAGCTTGTACGCCGCCAGGCGCTTGGGCTCCGGTGCGATCAGGTATTGCTTGGCATGGCCACCGATGCTGTTCACCTCGGCCACCCCCGGCACATTGCGCAACTGCGGCTTGATGATCCAGTCCTGGATCACCCGCAGGTCGGTGAGGGTGTAGGGCGTGCCGTCCTCCTTGAGGGCGCCCGGCTCGGCCTCCACCGTCCACAGGAAGATTTCACCCAGCCCCGTGGAAATCGGCCCCATGCCCGCTTCGATGCCGTCGGGCAGCTGTTCGCGGGCTACCTGCAGGCGCTCGTTGACCAGCTGCCGAGCGAAGAACAGGTCGGTGCCGTCGTCGAAAATGACCGTGACCTGGGACAGGCCCGAGCGCGACAGCGAGCGGGTCTGCTTGAGCCCGGGCAGGCCAGCCATGGCAGTCTCGATGGCAAAGGTGATGCGCTGCTCGGTCTCCAGCGGCGAGTAACCGGGCGCGGCGGTGTTGACCTGCACCTGGACGTTGGTGATGTCCGGTACAGCATCGATCGGCAGCTTCTGGTAGCTGTGGATACCCACCGCGGCCATCAGCACCACGGTCAGCATCACCACCAGGCGCTGCTCGATGGCGAATTGAATCAGGCGTTCGAACATGCAGGGGTCCCCAGGATCAATGGCTGTGTTCGGCCGAGCCTTTGCCCAGCTCGGACTTCAGGACAAAGCTGCCGGCGGCGGCCACCTGGGTTCCGGCGGCCAGGCCGCCGGTGATTTCCACCTGGCCAGCGTCGCGCCGGCCGGTCTGCACTGGGCGGGCCTCGAAACCTTCCTCGGTACGGGCAAACACCACGGTCTGTGCTTGCCAGGTTTGCAGAGCGCTTTGCGGTACCACCACGGCGGCAGTGAAGCGTTCGATGCTGACCGCGACATTGACGAACAGCCCGGGGCGCCATGCGCCATTGGGGTTGGCCAGGGTGGCGCGCACGGTGGCGGCGCGGTTCTGCTCGCCGAGCAGGCTGCCGACGTAGTTCACCCGGCCCTCGACCTGGGCCTCCAGATCCGCCGCGCTGACCGTGACATGACGGCCGGTCACCACCTTGCCCAAGTCGCGCGGGGCCACGGCGAAGGTGGCCCAGACCCGGCTCAAGTCGGACAGGGTGAAGGCATTGCTGGTCTCATCGACCACCTCGCCCACGGACAGGTGCTTTTCCACCACCACCGCATCGAACGGTGCGCGCAATTCATAGCGGTTGCCGGCGCCGGCCGGGCCCACGGCGGCAACCTTCTGCCGGGCATTGGCCATGGCGATCTCGGCCTCCTGCAGCGCCTGGCGGGCTTGCAGGTAGTCCTGCTCGGCGCTGATGCGTGCCTGCCACAGCTGCTGCTCGCGCTGGAACGTCAGGCGCGCCAGTTCCAGGCGGCGCTGGGCGGCCTGCTGTTCGCTGCGCAGGTCGGAAATCTGCTGGCTGGCAATCACCGCCAGCACCTGGCCACGCTTGACCGCCTGGCCCAACTCGGCTTGTACCGCCTCGACCACGCCTGGCACGCGTGGCACAACGTGCGCGGTGCGGTCTTCGTCGAAGCGGATCTCACCCGGAAAACTGATGGTGCTGCCCAGTTCACCGGGGCCGGCGGTGGCCAGCTGTATCCCGGCAGCTTCGAACTGGGCAGGGGTAAGGTGCAGCGCGCCCGCTTCTTCGCCGTGGCTTTCGCTGGCCGCTGCTTTGGCATGGCCGTGGCCGTCTTCGCCCTGCTCATCGTGCACGGTCTGCGCGCTGGAGGCCTTGCCAAGGGTGCCGGTCCAGGCCAGGCCAGCAAGGCCGAAAACGGCAACCGCCGCGAGCACAAGGGCGATCTTGCGTGGGTTAGTCATTGTTGCTCCTGCTGTGCGGAAATTTGCTGAAGTCATCGAGGTCGCCATAGATGCGTTCGACCTGCGCCCGCGCGTCACTCGCCAAGGCCAGCGCCTCGAGGTACAGCCCACGTGCGTCGATCAGCGTGCGCTGGGCATCGAGTACATCGAGAAAGGCGAACTTGCCCATTTCGAAACCGCGGGTGGCCGTGTCCACCGCCTGCTGCGCAGCGGGCAGGATGGTGCGGTCATAGGCCTGCACGTCCTGCATGGCCGTCGCCCACTGGCTGACAGCGTTGCGCGTTTCACTGCGCAGGCGCAGCGCCACGGCATTGCGCAGGTCCCGCGCCTGGTCGGCCCGGCGGGCTGCAGCCAGCACGTTGCCCTGGTTGCGGTCGAACAGCGGCAACGGCATCGACAGGCCGACCACGTTGACCCGCTCGCGGTCTTCGCGGCTGTATTGGCTACCAAGGCTGACGGTGAGGTTGGGAATACGCAGGGCCTTTTCCGCGCCGAGGGACGCGTCGCCGCGCTCGACCTGGGCGGCAGCCAGGCGCCACTCGACGGTTTGCTCGACCTGGTCGAGCAACGCGTCAGCGCTGGGCGCAGCACCGGGCGACAGGTTGGCCGCCTGCAACTGCCCGAAGCTTGCCTGCGGGCTGCCAGTCAAGCGTGCCAGGGCCTGGTTGGCCACGCTGCGCTGGGTTTGCGCGCGGCGCACTGCAGCCACGGCCTGAGCCAACTGCACCTGGGCGCGGGTGGCTTCCAGCGGTGACGACTGGCCGGCAGCTACCCGCCCCTGCGCCACCCGCAAGCCACGCTCGGTCAACGCCTGCGATTGCTGCGCCAGCGCCACGGCAGTTTGCGCGCGCAAGGCGGCGTGGAAAGCCTGCACCACGTCGGCGCGCAGGCCGTTGCGCTGGCGCTCGAGGTCCAGCTGGGCGATGGCCTGGCCGGCACTGGCCACGGCGATGCGTGTGCCGCGTTTGCCGCCCAGTTCCAATGGCTGGCTGAGGGTGACTGTGGTGGTGCTGGTGTCGCGGCGGGTGTCCTCCCGTTCCCAGGCCAGCTCCGGGTTGGGAATCAGCCCGGCCTGGCGCCGTTCGCCGTCGGCGATGCCGATTTGCTGGCCGGCCGCAGCCAGCTCCGGGTTATTCGCAAAGGCGGCGGCCAGCGCCTGGGGCAGGCTCAGGCTCGGGCCGGCCTGGGCGCTGGTGGCGCCCGCCAGCAACAGGCAGAGCAAGGCGATCTTGCGGGGGGTGGGCACGAAACAGCTCCTCGTCGGCGAACGTTGGCGAGGCACTGTAGAAAGCGCTGCTTATCGGCGCGGTGGCGGCAAAATGACAATTCTGTAATGCGTACGCTTGTCGGTAATCAGGGTTCGATAATCGCCCACTTTCCCGGGGTCACGCTTCAGCTCGATTGACTAAACTAACCAGGCGGTACAAAACTGGGTGCATCCAACAACAACAAAGCGATGCTCGTCATGAAGCCTCTCATTCTCGTGCTCAACGGCCCCAACCTGAACATGCTGGGTACCCGTGAGCCTGCCCAGTATGGCTACGAAACCCTCGCCGACCTGGCCCAGGGATGTGCCGATACCGCCCATGCCCATGGCCTGGAAATCGAATTCCGGCAAACCAATCACGAAGGCGAACTGATCGACTGGATCCATGCCGCCCGCGGCCGCTGCGCCGGCATCGTGATCAACCCCGGTGCCTGGACCCACACCTCGGTGGCCATCCGCGATGCCCTGGTCGCCGCCGAACTGCCGGTGATCGAGGTGCATCTGTCCAACGTGCACAAGCGCGAGCCGTTCCGCCACCTGTCCTTCGTATCCGCCGTTGCCGTTGGCGTGATCTGCGGCCTGGGCAGCCACGGCTACCGCATGGCCCTCAGCCACTTCGCCGAAATGCTGCAGGAGCGCGGCGCATGAGCCAGCAAGCCATTCTCGCCGGCCTGATCGGCCGCGGTATCCAGCTATCGCGTACCCCAGCCCTGCACGAACACGAAGGCGATGCCCAAGCCCTGCGCTACCTGTACCGGCTGATCGATGCCGACCAATTGCAACTGGATGACAGTGCCCTGCCCGGCCTGCTCGACGCCGCGCAGTACACCGGCTTTACCGGGCTCAACATCACCTACCCGTTCAAACAGGCAATCCTGCCATTGCTCGACGAGCTGTCGGAGGAAGCCCGCGGCATCGGCGCGGTGAACACCGTGGTGCTCAAGGACGGCAAGCGGGTCGGCCACAACACCGACTGCCTGGGCTTTGCCGAAGGCTTGCGCCGTGGCCTGCCCGACGTGGCCCGGCGCCAGGTGGTGCAGATGGGTGCCGGTGGCGCCGGCTCGGCTGTGGCGCATGCCCTGCTGGGGGAAGGGGTCGAGCGGCTGGTGCTGTTCGAAGTGGACGCGGCACGTGCGCAGGCCTTGGTGGACAACCTGAATATGCATTTCGGCAGCGGACGCGCCGTGGTCGGCAGCGACCTGGCCGTGGCGCTGGCCGAAGCGGACGGGCTGGTCAATACCACCCCGGTGGGCATGGCCAAGCTGCCTGGCACACCACTGCCGGTGGCGCTGCTGCATGCGCGCTTGTGGGTAGCCGAGATCATCTACTTCCCGCTGGAAACCGAACTGCTGCGCGCCGCCCGGGCACTGGGCTGCCGCACGCTGGATGGCAGCAACATGGCGGTGTTCCAGGCGGTGAAAGCATTCGAACTGTTCAGCGGGCGCCAGGCTGATGCGGCGCGGATGCAGGCGCATTTTGCCAGCTTTGGCGGATGATGCGGCGCAGGCTGCTTCACCGCCGGCCCGCCCTCACAGGTACTGCGTACCTCCTGTGGGAGCGGGCTCACCTGCGAACAGGCCGGCACAGGCCAATCATCCCTGCTCATCCAGCAACGCCTGTATCACCTGCTCCTGCCCGGCGTAATCGCCCTCGCCAAAATGCACATGGCGCACCTGGCCCTTGCGGTCGACGAAATAGTGCGCCGGCCAGAACTGGTTGCCCCAGGCATTCCACACCTGGTAGTCGTTGTCGACGGCCACCGGGTAAGCAATCCCCAGCCTGGCCACCTTGTCACGCAAGGTGCCGACATCGTGCTCGTAGTCGTACTCCGGTGTGTGCACGCCGACCACTACCAGGCCCTGGTCGGCATAGCGCCGTGCCCACTCGTTCACATGCGGCAGGCTGCGCTGGCAGTTGATACAGTCCCAGGTCCAGAAATCCACCAGCACCACCTTGCCCTTCAGTGCCGGGGCATCCAGCGGCGCCGAATTGAGCCACTGGCTGGCGCCCGACAGCGACGGCATCGCACCGTAGCTGTCGCGGGCCAGCAGGTGCCCGGCCAGGCCCAGGCCGACCACGGCCAGGGCAATACCGCCCACCTTCAGCATCAGGCGGCGATCAATTTTCATGGCAACCGCCAGTGGCGTAGCTGCGGTACTGCACGCTTTGCTGCTGGCCCTTGGAGTCGAGGTAGTCCATGCGGGTGTTCACCAGGCCGCAGGCGTTGCTCTGGTCATCCTGCACCGATAACACTTTCTGCACATCCAGGTGGTCGCCGTAGCGGTACTGCATCACGGCAGCGTCGTCCATCGGTGCGCTGGCAGCGTGGGCGGCCAGGGTGCCGAAGCTGAGCACGGCGAACAGGCTGGCGCTGGCGAAGGTCTTGAAGTTCATGGCATCTCTCCTGTGTGACGCTTTGGGGGTGGGGAGTCGTGCTCCCCGGTCGAGAGCCATTTCAGCGCTGCCAGGTATCCCGTATGTGTCGCCCAGCGGGGTGATCTGCTTCCTCCTGTATCAGCCGCCGAGCCAGATACACTGCAATACAAACCCCAGCAGGCAAGCGCGCATGCGCTCGGTACACTGCGCCCACACCCTCTGCACAGGAACGCAGCATGGAACATGTCGATCACATCCTGATCGTCGACGACGACCGCGAAATCCGCGAACTGGTCGGCAATTACCTGAAGAAGAACGGCCTGCGCACCAGCATCGTCGCCGACGGCCGGCAGATGCGCGCCTTTCTCGAAGCCAACAGTGTCGACCTGATCGTGCTCGACATCATGATGCCCGGCGACGACGGCCTGTTGCTGTGCCGCGAGCTGCGCGCCGGCAGGCATCGCAACACCCCGGTGCTGATGCTGACCGCGCGTAACGACGAGACCGACCGCATCATCGGCCTGGAAATGGGTGCCGACGACTACCTGACCAAGCCGTTCTCGGCTCGCGAACTGCTCGCACGCATCAATGCCGTGCTGCGCCGCACCCGCATGCTGCCGCCCAACCTGACCATCAGCGAAAGCAGCCGGCTGCTCGGCTTCGGCCAGTGGCGCCTGGACACCACTGCGCGCCACCTGCTCGACCGCGAAGGCACCCTGGTGGCCCTGAGCGGCGCCGAATACCGCCTGCTACGGGTGTTTCTCGACCACCCGCAGCGGGTGCTCAGCCGTGAGCAGTTGCTCAACCTGACCCAGGGCCGCGAGGCCGACATCTTCGACCGCTCCATCGACCTGCTGGTCAGCCGCCTGCGCCAGCGCCTGGGTGATGACGCGCGCGAACCCAGCTGCATCAAGACCGTGCGCAGCGAGGGCTACGTGTTCTCGTTGCCGGTGCAACTGCTCGAGTCGCCGTCATGAAGTGGCCACGCACCCTTGCCTCGCGCCTGGCACTGATCTTCTTCACCGGCCTGGTCCTGGCCTATGGCCTGTCATTCGGCCTGCAGGCCTATGAGCGCTACATCAGCAGCCGCTCGATGATGCTCAGCACCCTGGAACAGGACGTGGCCACCTCGGTAGCCATCCTCGACCGCCTGCCCGCAGCTGAACGCGCCGCCTGGTTGCCGCGCCTGGAGCGGCGCACCTACCGCTACCGACTGGACCAGGGCCTGGCAGGCGAGGCAATGCCCAGCAGCGACCCACCCATGGCCGCCGATTCGATCGTCAAGGCAATCGGCAGCGACTACCGCCTGACCTTCCAGGAAATCCCCGGCCCGATCGCGCACTTCCAGGCCCACCTGCGCCTGGCCGACGGCGCACCGCTGACCATCGACGTGACCCCGGCGCCGGTCCCGGTGGCCCGCTGGCTGCCGGTGGTGCTGCTGATCCAGTTGGCCGTGCTGTTGCTGTGCACCTGGCTGGCCGTGCGCCTGGCGATCAGCCCGCTGACCCGCCTGGCCCGCGCGGTGGACAACCTCGACCCGGACAAGCCCGGCGTGCAGCTGGATGAAAGCGGCCCGCGCGAAGTGCGCTACGCCGCAGTGGCGTTCAACGCCCTGCAGGCGCGTATCGCCGCCTACCTGAAAGAGCGCATGCAGTTGCTGGCGGCAATTTCGCACGACCTGCAAACACCGATCACGCGCATGAAGCTGCGTGTCGAGGTGATGGACGACGGGGTGGAAAAGGACAAGCTGTGGAGCGACCTGGGCGAGATGGAACACCTGGTGCGCGAAGGCGTGGCCTATGCCCGCAGCATGGACACCAGCACCGAGGCCCCCTGCCGGGTCAACCTCGATGCATTCCTCGACAGCCTGGTATTCGACTACCAGGACAGCGGGGCCCGGGTCGAGCGCCATGGCAGCAGCGACAGCCTGCTGGAAACCCGGCCGCACGCCTTGCGCCGGGTCCTGGTGAACCTGGTGGACAATGCCCTCAAGTTCGCCGGCGCTGCCGAGCTGGAAGTATGCCGCGAGGGCGACATGACGGTGATCCGCGTGCTCGACAATGGGCCGGGGATACCCGCTGGCGAACTGGATGAGGTGTTGAAGCCGTTCTACCGCGTGGAAGGCTCACGCAACCGCAGCACCGGTGGTACCGGGCTGGGTCTGGCCATCGCCTACCAGCTGATCCAGGCCATGGGCGGCCGACTGACCCTGAGCAACCGCTCGAGCGGCGGGCTGTGCGCACAGATCGAACTGAAATGACAGCGTTCGCAGTAGCGCCGTGATGCGCCACAGGGCTGGGCAGCCGCCTGCGGTTTTCAGCTTCGCCGCCTGAGTTGCCGCGGCCGCTGTGCGGCCCTGGCGCGACACAAGGCCGCGCCTACAAAAAGCGGGCGTCGGCGCTACAAACAGATACACAACCCAACGTCCGCCGACACACTGCAGATACCCCGCTCCGACACACTCCCGGTCACACCCAAACAACCCGGGAGCCTCCCTGATGAAAGCCCTCACCCTGCCCTCTGGCTGGAAGCTGTTCGCTACCCTCGCCGGGCTGACCCTGGCAATGACCGCCGTGGTCCTGGCCAGCCAGCCTGACCCGGACGGCCTGCGCAGCGCCATCCGCGCCACCGCCCGCAGCTCGTTCGCGCTGTTCCTGCTGGCATTCCTGGGCTCATCCCTGGTGACTTTGCTGCCGGGCCCCCGCAGCCGCCGCCTCCTGCAGGAACGGCGCTACCTGGGCTTGGCATTCGCCTTCTCCCATACCGTGCACGGCGTGCTGATCTACCGCTATGCCCAGCAGTTCCCCGAATTGTTCTGGGCCAACCGCACGGTCACTTCCAGCCTGCCCGGCAGCATCGGCTACCTGTTCTTGCTGCTGCTCACCGTGACCTCGTTCAAGGCCGCCATGCGCCTGCTGGGTGGCCGTGCCTGGCAGGCCCTGCACAGCACCGGCATGTGGCTATTGGCGGCCGTGTTCTGCCTGTCGTTCTACAAACGCATCCCCATGGGTGGCTGGTACCCGCTGGCGTTCGCCCTGATGTGCAGCGCCATCGCCATCAAACTCACCGCCAAGCTGGCCCGCCAGCAACGCCGAAACACCCACGCCCTTTCCTGAGGAGAACACAGCATGACCACCTTGACTCGCACCCTGGGCACTTTTGACCGTTTCGGCGCCTGGAGCGCCGACCTGCCGTTGCGACTGTTCCTGGCCTGGGAGTTTTTCGAATCCGGCTGGGAGAAGTTCAATGGCAGCAACTGGTTCGCTGATTTGCAAGCGAACTTCCCGTTCCCCTTCAACCTGCTGCCAGCGGAGCTGAACTGGCAGCTGTCGATGTGGGCGGAACTGATCCTGCCGTTGCTGCTGTTGCTGGGCCTGGGTACCCGGCTGGCATCGGCGGGGCTGATCGTGGTGACGGTGGTGGCGATTGCCGCAGTGCATTGGCCCGCGCACTGGTCGAGCCTGGCCGAGCTGGCCCAGGGTTACGCCATTACCGACCAGGGTTTTGGCAACTTCAAATTGCCGCTGATCTACCTGGTGGCATTGCTGCCACTGCTGCTCAAGGGGGCTGGGCGATTGAGCCTGGACCATTGGCTCAGAGGGCGTTTCTGCAGGTGAACCGCCGCGGGCTGCTGTGCAGCCCATCGCCGGCAAGCCAGCGCCTGCGGCGAGAGCACATGGCTTGAGGTCAATGCTGCCCAGGCAAGAGTTGGCTTGCAAGAGCAAGGGGGCGCAACGCGCCCCCAGTACCTCGCCTCAACGCGTCCCGATAATGACCCCCTGCTTGCGCAGCCCTTGCAGCAATGCCAACCCCTGCTGCACATCCCCGCCCAACGCCTCCAGCCGCGCCCGCCCACTGCCCTGCTCCAGCGCCAGCAACCGATACGCCAGCGGCGCCAGGCGCGCGAAGCGCACCTGCAACTGCGCATCGCGATACACCAGCAACAAGGTCGGCGCCTCAGGCGCAGCCACAGGCTGGTAGTCCGCACCGATCCGCTCCACTGGCCAACGATACGCCAACACCCGCGCCACACATGACAACAGCGGTTGCCCTTCGAGCAAGTCGCCCGCCGGGTCGTGAGCCGGGTCCTCGGCATCACTCAGGTACAGCTGCGCCTCGATCCACTCATAGTGCGCCAGTTCCAGCTGCCACGGCGCATCCAGTTCGACCCCTTGCAGATAATCGACAAAGGCCCCGGCGAGTTCGGTAAACAACGGCGTCTGGCTGCGATAGTTGGCATAGAAGTCGCGCACCCGGGCGTGCCAACGCTGCTCACCCAATGCCTGGCGCATCACTGGGAAGCTGCCACCGAGCAGGCCTTCGATAGCACCATAGAACAGTTCACGGTAAACCTGCAGCCGCCGCGCCTCCACGCCGGGTGGCGGGGCATGACGCTGAGGGTCGCGCAGATGGCGGGCCAGGGTGTACTGCTGTTCGCGCAAGGTCTCATTCATTGGCTTGCCCCTCCGACACACGCTGGAGCGTGCGGATGCGCGCCGTCTCGGCCAGCAGTTCGGCCAGCGGTGGGTAGTTGAAATCTCGCTCGAGCACGGTCGGCTGCACGCCAAAGCGCGCACAGGCAAGCGCGAACAGCGCCCAGACATCTTCCTTCACCGCAGCCCCATGGGTGTCGACCTTGAGGTCCGGTGCTTCGTCGTAATGACCCGCGATGTGCATGCCGGTCACCCGTGCCTGGGGTAGGCCTGCAAGAAAGGCCTGGGCGTCGTAGCCATGGTTGCAGGCGTTGACGAAGACATTGTTGACGTCCAGCAGCATGTCGCAGTCGGCCTCCTCGATAACTGCACGGATGAACTCGAGTTCGCTCATCGCCTGGTATGGCGCGGCGTAGTAACTGATGTTCTCGACCGCAATGCGCCGCTCCAGGTGCTCCTGGGCCTGGCGTATACGCGCGGCGACATGGCGTACGGCTTCGTCGGTGAACGGGATGGGCATCAAGTCATACAAGTGCCCGTCATCGCTGCAGTAGCTCAGGTGCTCGCTGTACAAGCGCACCTGGTAGCGATCGAGAAACTGCCGGGTCTGGTCCAGGAAAACCCGGTCCAGCGGCGCGCTGCCACCCAACGACAACGACAGCCCGTGGCAGGCAATGCTGAAACGCTCGGCCAACTGAGCCAGGCCCTTGCCGTAGGCACCACCCACGGCGATCCAGTTTTCCGGCGCACATTCAAGAAAATCCACCGCGCCGGCATCCATGGCCAGCAACTGCGGCAACAGCCCGCGGCGCAGGCCAAGCCCTGCCCGCAAGGGCCGAGGAAACAATGATGTAAGCTGCATAACGGCTCTCCAACAGGCACAACGCCCCGCCTGGCCAGCAGGAGGGGCGTTGCGCGTTTCACGGGATTTACAGTCAGGGCTTGCCGGTCAGATGGCTGAACAGCCCTTCAGGCATGCTTTTGCCGTTGGCCTGGTAGATCGCCTTGAGGTGATCCGCAGCTTCCTGTTCGGAAATGAAGCCATCATGGTTGCGGTCGATCTTGTCGAAATCGCCAGCACGGTCCTTGGCCACTACCAGGAACTCATCGCGCGAGACCTTGCCATCGTGGTTGCTGTCGGTCCTGGCGAACGAGGCGTCACCACACTTGCCTTCGCCGCACTTGCCTTCAGTACCGGCCTTGGCGCTGGCACCGCACTTGCCCTCACCGCACTTGCCTTCACTCTGGGTGGCCTTGCCGCTGCCGCCGCACTTGCCTTCACCACATTTGCCTTCGCCAGGCACCTTGGCCGACGCCAGCTGGTAACCCTGGGCCAACGGTTCGACGGCAAACGCACTGCTGCCCAATGCCATGCTGCCAATCAGGGCAGCGCCGAGCAGGCCGAGGGTGTTTCGTACTTGAGTCATGGTGTCGCTCCACTGTGGTTGGAATGTGGAGCCATTAGGCCGTTGCGGTATGTCGTGGATGTATCCCGCAGCAAGCGGTTTTGTATGGGAATGGGTCAGCAACGTGACCAGATACAGTGCGATACACAACGGCCCCAGGGCGAAGCTGGGGCCGTTGTGCAGGGTCAGTCTTCCAGCGGTTTGGGCGGTGCCGCGGGCTTGGCTGGTTTGCCAGGCTTGCTGTCCTTGGCCTTGGTTTCCGGTGCAGCCGCTACAGGCTCGGGCGCCGTCACCGCCTTTTCGCTGGCGGGCAACTCATCGACTGCCTTGAGAATCACCTGCGGGTCAAGGGTATCGCCGCTGTCGTCGTCCTTGAGCATGTGCCGCTCGCCGTCCTTGCCCACCAGGATTACCTTGGTGCCCTTGCTCGCGCCCAGCTTCAGCTCACGGATCAGGGCCATGGTGGTCTGCTGTTCGAGGTTCTTGTCCTCACGCTTGCCCATCATGTTGGCGACGCTGTAGAGCACCAGGTTGCGCTCTTTGAAGGCCGCCTGGGTGGCCGGGTCCTTGAGGGCTTCGTTCAAGCCGCGCAACGTCGGGTCGGCGCTGCTGGGTGCAATGACGACCAAGGGCCTGGCCTTGCCCAGTTCCTTGGCCAGCGGCGCGTCACTATCGGCAGCGGACACAGGGCCGACCAGTGCAAGCAAGGTGGCGAGGGTCAATGACCGGACGAGCATGCGTATCTCCTTATTCTCTCGATAAACCAGAAGACTACAGATCAGGGAGAAAGATCCGACAAGCGAGCGTAAACCAACCTGGCGCTGCGGGGCTTCAACGAAAAGTAACTGGCCATTACCAGACGTAGCCTGTCACCCGTTCCATTCGCACCCCCTCGCGCTCAGCCATGACCTGAGAATAGCCCAATGTGCCCCTTACACCCAGCGATGCAGAGCGTCGGTAGTCAGTTGCAACCGGGTATCTGCAGTCCACTGCTCGACCTTCGCTTTGGCCACTTCGTCGGCAAGGCTGGCCAACTCGGTTTGCATGCTCTCCGGCAGCAACAGCTTTTTCTCGTAACGGGTCTGCAGGTACTTTTCCCAGAACGGTTGTTCGACCATCCACACTGCCACCAATTCGGCGGTTTCATTCTGCATCACCTCACTCAGTGCGCGTGTGACCGCGGCATTGTCCAGGTTCGGAATCCCCTCGTGGAGCATGCTCTGCGTGTTCACCGGTAGGTCCAGGTCGTCTCGCAAGCGGATCGAATAAGCCAGCGCCCATTCGATCGACTCGTTCCCGGCACCTGCCGCCTCGGCCTCGCGCAACGCGATGAAGTTGACCTGCTGCTGTCTCCACAACCGCCGCGCCAGTTTCACCAGCGTGCTCTCCCGGTCACGCGACGGGGCCCCCTGCTCTGCATCCCAGACGAGACATCGGATTTCGAGCTGCTGGAAAACCACCGTTGCATTGTCCGCGCAGTTCTCGATCACGGCATTGGCGAATATGTCTTTGGCCAGTGCCGGCGCATCCTCGATCTTTTGCATCATCGCCAAAACCCGCGAAGCCAGCATCTCCCCATACCGGGGGTGGAGGAAGTCCCGCGAGCGCAGGAGCTGCGCCAGCAAACGCATGAAGTTCGCCGCCCCATCCATCAGCTCGGTACTGATCCACAGGCAACCAAGGTCCTCGCGCTGTTCACCGTCCAAGCGGTCCAGCCAGCGCAGTTTATGAGGAACAGTGCTGGTTTCCGGAATTTCCCACGCCTCCTGCAGCTCTGCAGCCTGGCGCTCCAGGACCGGGTTGCCCGAGAGCACCACGTAGCCGTTCTGCCACAAACGGGACTGGGTGAAATCGCGGGGCAGCGATGCAATGGCGTTGTTGGAAGCGTCGAGCATGTACAAACTCTGGCAGTCCATGGTGCCTTCGGGAAGCGCGGCCAGCCCGGTATTGCGCAAACGCAGTTCGGACAAATGCTCCATCCGCGCCACCGAAAACGCGCATTGCAAGCGATTGTTCGACAGGTTCAGGTAGCGTAACTGCCGACAACTTGCCAGCATCTCCGCCTCAAGCGCGTCCAGCGAGATCTGATTGCCGCTCACGTCGAGTATGCGCAGGTTGCCAAGCAACCGCAGGCTGCTTGGCAGATGTCGCAGCTGGTTGTAGCCGAGTTCCAGAGATGTCAGGTTCGGAAACGAGAGCAGAAACTGCGCCGGCACCGCTTTCAACAGCAGGCTGCGCAGGGAAAGTTCGGTGACATGCGGGAAGGTGAACAGCGGCCCCAGCTCTGGCAACGCGTGCAGGTCATGCCCGCTGTACTGCCAGGTTACCGACCGCCGTTGCCCCTCGGGGGTAACCTGAGCAGGCACCCGTTCCCGCCAGCATTGCATGATCGCTTTGCGAAACCGCCTGCGTTCAGCCTTTTCACCGGCCATCAACCCGTGGCGCTCCCAGCTTCGAAGATGGTCACTCAGCCGGCGTGCCTGCTCTTCGAGGATGCCAAGCTCACTGGCGGTATCGCGTCCAGAGGCGTGCAACCTGGCCAGCCATTCTTCGATTTCTTCATCCGAGTAATCCGGGTAAAGGTCGCGCAGACGCGCCGCGAACGCCCGGGGTCGCGACGCAGGCCGGGCAAAGCGTCCCTGACCGCCGCCCAACGGGTAGCCGACCCTGCCGTCGTCCAGCCGCAGCGGCGTCAGCAGCCACGGCTGTCGAGGATCTTTGCCCAACGCTTGGGCGAGCACTTTGCTGTGCGCCTGCACTTGCCGAGCCAGCAGTTCTCTCAGGCCTTGGGCATAGGGTTGATGGAGGCCAAGGGCCGCAAGATCTGCAGGGGCGAACGCATCAACCAGTATTTCGAACAGCTCGCCGGGGCCACGCAACTCGACGCCCAGCGCGTCCTCAAGCCAGAATCGCCCGTTTTCATGCACAAGCCTGTAGTTCGCGCCATAGCCACTGGTCGTCATGACCGGCCGCGGACTATCGCCGTCGTAGAGCCGCCAGCGCGGCCTGATCTCCCTGGTGTCGAAGTTATCGAGCAGCGTCAACGCTACCTTGGCCTGGTCCAGCGACTGAGGCGTCTGGATGAACAGCGCTTCGCAGGCTCGCGCAACGCGAATGCGCAATACGCTCAACCTGGCCCGGGCGACCAGCCGGAACGGCACCGTGCCGCTGGCCAGGGCCTGAAACTCGGCGCCGTCCTGTGACAACCCGTTCACAAGCTGGCGGGCAGCCAGGCGATGCAGGCTAGGGAATGTCCGGCGCAACGTCGCCGATGCCGCGTCGTCTGGTTGCTGCTGCTCTTCGTACAGCTGTTGGAACAGTTGGCGACGTCTTGTCGACAGCTGCGCTGCCAATGCTGGCCCCTCGTGCTCGGTAACGCCAGGTAATGCGCGGGCCTTCAGCAGTAAGGGTGCGTCAGCCGCTACCCGCCCAAGCCTCAAACCGTCCAGCAAGGCCTGCAGCCGGCGGTCGATCAGCAGGCGTTCAACGGTATCGACCAGCTCAGCTTCAGGCGGCCGACCATAAACATGCAACGCCCGAAGGTAATCTGCATCCAGTGCGTGGATGGCCATGGCCTGGTCAATCCGTTCATCATCCAGGCGAGCGAAACGCTCACCAAGGCGGCGGAACATCCTGTGCTTGTCCGTCCAGTTGGCAGGTTGCTCGGTCCATAACCGCCAGGCACCGGCGTCATTGTGACGCAACAAAGGTCCATGGCCATCTCGTGGCGCCAGCTGCCATTCTTCGTCCGCTCGCTGGACGATCTGGTAGTAATGGCCGTCCATGACCATCCAGCTGCTGTCCTGAACGCGGTACACCCCCCTGGCATCGGCCACTTCGCCGGCAGGAGGTGCCACGCTGCGAAACGGCCTCAGGTCGGCATTCCAGAGCTTCTCGGTCCCGTCCTCCAGGCGCGCCGGCACACATTGGTCCAACGCGACCCAGGCCCGGCTCGTTTCGCGCCAAACCACCGCGGCGGCACCGATCACAGCTAGGTCCTTGGTCACACTGAGGACATGCTCCAGCGCTGCGCTGGTATCGCCCTCACGCCAGTCTTCCACCGCCTGGAACAACTCGCTCAGAAGGTCCCACACCATCACCGCCAGGAGCAGCGCATTAAGTGCAGGGATGAATACCCCGGCCACGCTGAGCAGTGTCCAACCCTCGACCGCCAACCTCTGTCGATGGGCCTCCTGGGCCGTGCGGTCCAGATCTGCCACCGGAGTGGCGATCAGCGCTGCATCATCCTTGATATGGGCAATCCGCGCAGCGGCAAGGTGTTCGAACAACGGCAGCGGGTAATCGTGCAGGTGCTGGTCCATTTCCCGCGTTGCCCAATCAGCGACCCCCACCAGCTCCTTGGCGACCCTGGAAAAGAACTGCTGGCTGTCGCGTCGTCGTACGAAACGTTTGAAGAACGCCTGGTAGTGCGTATCCCGCAGTCGCTTGCCCAGTACCTTGCGGGTGAAGGTTTCCAGATCACGGCTTACGCTCCAGGGGCCAAACGGGTCATCGGGAATGTAGACAATGATCTTGCGGCTGGCGTTGAACAGCCATCCTTCGTGCAGCACCTCGAGTACCACGATCTGTTGCAAATCGCTGTCGAAGGCCCGCAGCTGCCGAGCTACAACCTTCGATCCGTAAAACGTGCCGGGCCGTCCATGCTTGCACAGGTCCAGCACCAGCGCCGTTTCGGCAGCGGTCAACGCTCCATCGTATTTGGCCTTGCAAGCGTCTATCAGCATGGCCGAGCTGTACAGTTGCGCAAGGGTCGACGCCATGCTGCGCCAGCCGCTGGCCTGGCTGGCCGGCGCTTTCAGTACGCTATCGAGGTGCTGCTGATAGCGTTTGCCCAGGTCAAGCCGGCGGCACAGGCGGGCGAAGGCAGGCGCGGTTGCGGTTGGTGTAGCGAGCGGTTGCGACAGGCTGTCGACGATGCCGTTGTCCTTGTGCTGTTCGTCCCGCCCTTCGCCAGGCGTGAAATTGTCCAGTACCGCCTCGATCAGCGGGACCTCGAAATAGTCCTTTCCCGGGATCGGGTAGCGGCCCCACACGGTTCCCTGGCTTGGCGCGGTGTAGGTATACCAGCGCCTGAAATACAGGCCGTCTACATCCTGCGTGATGCCGAATTCTTCACGCATGGCATGTTGAAGCAACGGCTTGACGAAACGGTCGATGCCGTCAATCCGCGCAAGTTCCTTTGCCAGCCATTGTCGGCAGGCAAGGCTGGCTTTGAACGCGTCACGCAAAGCGACATGTTGCGACTCATACAGGCCGTTTGCCGGGATGTTCTGTTCGGTCGGCGCTACGATACGAAGCCGGCGGATCCATTCGGGCAGCCGCTTGGCAATGAGGCTGTCCTGATAGGCCTGTTCCATGGCCAGCGTATCGGCGGGTGGCGGCTGTCCTTCAAGGGGTGTGGTCACGTCGTTGTGCCTCTGGTTGAGCCAAAGGCCCGACAATAGACACAGGCATGCCAAGCGCGAGGCTAGATAAGTACCACCCCTTCAGAACAGCGCCAACTGTTGGCCGATCACCCCCTCGAAACTGTCGCCGACAAAAGGCAGGATGGCATCGGCAACCGGTTGCAGCTGCCGCCTCAGGTAATGTTCGTAGTCCACCAGCGCTTGCAGGTTTTCCAACGGTTCCGGGCCCGCCACGGTGATCACGTAGCTGATCCAGCCGCCGCGCTGGTACTGCATCGGGCGGCCAATGCGGCGGTTGTAGTCATCGGCCAGCCGGGCCGCACGCACGTGCGGCGGCACGTTGCGTTGGTAGTCGGCCAGCGGCCGGCGCAGGCGCTTGCGGTACACCAGCAGCGCGTCCAGCTCACCGGCCAGTGTCTGTCGCACATAGTCACGCACGTAGTCGCGGTACGGCTGGCCACGGAAGATCCGCGCGTACAGCGCCTGCTGGAACTGGCGGGCCAACGGCGACCAGTCGGTGCGCACCGACTCCAGGCCCTTGTAGACCATTTCCTCGCTGCCATCGGCGCGCAGCACCAGCCCGGCATAGCGCTTCTTGCTGCCTTCATCGGCACCACGGATGGTGGGCATCAGGAAACGCCGGTAGTGCACCTCGTACTGCAGCTCCAGCGCGCTTTCCAGGTTCATCTGCTGACGCAGGTGTTCGCGCCACCAGCGGTTGACCTCGGTCACCAGCTCGCGGCCGATGCGGGCCGCAGCCTCATCCTCATGTGGCCCCTTGAGCCAGACGAAGGTGGAGTCGGTATCGCCGTAGATGACCTCATAGCCCCGGGCTTCGATCAAGGCCCGGGTCTGGCGCATGATCTGGTGGCCACGCAGGGTGATCGACGAGGCCAGGCGCGGGTCGAAGAACCGGCAGCCGCTGGAGCCCAGCACGCCGTAGAAGGCATTCATGATGATTTTCAACGCCTGTGACAGCGGCGCGTTGCCCTCGCGCTTGGCGGCTTCGCGGCCCTGCCAGACCCGCTCGACGATGGCCGGCAGGCAATGCTGGCTACGCGAGAAACGCGCGCCCCGGAAGCCTTCCACCGAGTGCGCCTGGTCGGGCAGGCGCAAGCCTTCGACCAGCCCGACCGGGTCGATCAGAAAGGTACGAATGATCGACGGGTACAGGCTCTTGTAGTCCAGCACCAGCACCGAGTCGTACAGCCCCGGGCGCGAATCCATGACGAAACCACCGGGGCTGGCTTCCTCGGGGCGGCTGCCAAGGTTGGGCGCGACGAAGCCCAGGCGGTGCATCTGCGGGATGTACAGGTGACCGAACGCCGCCACCGAACCACCACTGCGGTCCACGGCAAGGCCGGTAACCGACGAGCGTTCGAGGAGGAATTCGAGCAGGCGGGTGTGGGCGAAAATGCGCGTGACCAGCTCGCAATCCTTGAGGTTGTAGCGCGCCAGGGCCGGTTTGTCCTCGGCGAAGCGGCGGTTGATTTCATCCATGCGCTGGTACGGTGTGTCGATCGCCTTGCCTTCGCCGAGCAAGGTCTGGGCGACGCTTTCGAGGCTGAACGACGGGAAGCTCCAGGTTGCCGAACGCAGGGCCTCGATACCGTCGATCAGCAGCCGCCCCGGGGCCTCGGCGAACACGTGGCCGCCACTGGCCTGGCTGCGCAGGGTCATCGGCGCGCCCTTGCGCCCCAATGCCAGCGGCACCTGCAGCAGCTTGGCGTGCTCATGCAACAGGCGCAGGTCGAACTGGACCAGGTTCCAGCCGATGATTGCGTCGGGGTCATGTTCGGCGAACCACCGGTTGAGGCAGGTGAGCAACGCAGCGCGGTCGGCGCAATAGTGCAAGTCGAAGTCGAGGCCGGCGGCGGTACCGTTGGCCGGGCCAAGCATGTACACCTGGCGCTGGCCACAGCCTTCCAGGGCGATACTGTACAGCTCACCGCGCTCGCTGGTCTCGATGTCCAGCGACACCAGGCGCAGCGGCGGGCGATAGCCTGGCAGCGGCTTGATCTGGGCATCGCAGAGCACGCCATGGGCATCCGCCTGGCCGGTGAACTGCACCGGGGCGGTGATGAAGCGCTCCATCAGGTAACGCTCGGGCGGGCGGATATCGCCTTCGAACACGTCGATACCGGCCGCGCGCAGGCGTTGCTCCAGCTGCATCAACTGCCGGTGCTGACGGCAGTACAGGCCCAGCACCGGACGCTGGTCGAAGTCCTTGAGCTGCAGCGGCCGCAGTTCCACGCCGGGTTCGTTGGCCAGCAATGCCCGGGCATGCGCTTCCTGCGCCTGGGGAATGAAGGCCACCGACACCTGCGGCGCCAGGCGCAACTGCCGCGGCCCCTGGTCGGTCGCCAGCCAGAACTCCACACAGGTGCCTTCGGGCGTGTCATGCCAATGCCGGGTCAGGACAAAGCCCTGCTGCAACTCCACCGCGTCGACCTCTGAATCGTTTGTTGTGCTGATCGTGGCGATTCTACCTCTGACGCACCGTTGCCGCGCATTTTTGTAGAGCGGGATCGTGCCGCTTCCTCAGGATATTTGTGAACAGCAAAGCAAAGGGATTTTCTGAGGGCAACGGCCTTGTGTTGCCTGGACGGGCGGCATCGTCAGCACGCCAGCGCCCACAAGTACAGCTCTGGCGTTGAAGCCGTCGCGGTAGCTGTGGGCGCTGGCTTGCCGGCGCTAGGGCTGACCGCTGAAACCCTCTACCGAGCCCCCGCCACGAAGCCATTGCGCCGCCCAGCCCAGGCCAACAGCCAGGCAACCCCGACCAGCCCCAGCACTACCGCGCCAAACCACTCCACCCCTGCCCCGCTCAGCAACAGCCCGCCAACGATCCCGCCCAGGGCAATGGCGCTGTTCCACACCGTCACCAGCATCGACTGCGCCACATCCCCACCCTCACCTGCCGCATCCGCACAGGCGGTCTGCAGCAGGGTCGGCGCGCCACCATAGGTCACGCCCCACAAGGCGATGCCCAGGTACACCTGCCACGCCGACGCTTGCCCCAACACCAGCGTGGCCAGGGCAAAGCCAGCCAGGCTCAACAACACCAGCGGGCGCAGATGCAGGTCTACCAGTAGCCCCACCAGGCCGATCCCGGCCAGGGCCGACAGGCCAAACACCAACAGCGCCGGGCCGATGTCGGCGGCCATGCCGGCTGCCGCCAGCAACGGCACGATGTAGGTATAGAGAATGTTGTGGCCCAGGATCCAGCAGAGGATCACCAGCAGCACCACCAATACCCCTGGCGTGCGCAGCACCTGCAGGGCCGCCGGACGCTTGCCGGCAGGATGCCCCGGGTAATCCGGCACCGACCGCAGCACCCAGGCCAGCAGCAGTAGCGCTACCACGGTGACCACCACGAAGGTGGCCCGCCATCCCAGCCCCGCGCCCAGCCAGGTGGCGATCGGCAGCCCGAGCGACAAGGCAATCGGCTGGCCGAGCATGGCCACCGCCATGGCGCGGCCCTGCAGCGCCACCGGCACCATGCGCCGGGCGTGGCCGGCAATCAGGCCCCAGGCCAGCCCGGCCGCAGCGCCGGTACAAAAGCGTAACAGCAGGGTCAGGGTGTTGGACCACGACAAGGCGGTCAGCCCGTTGAACAGCACGAAACCGGCGATCGCCAGCAACAGGGCGCGACGGCGGTTCCAGCCTTGGGTCAGGGTCACCAGCGGGATCGCGGTCAGCAGCGAGCCCAGGGCATAGGCCGTGACCCATTGCCCGGCCATGGCCTGGCTGATGTGCATGCCATTGGCGATCTGGTCTAGCAGGCCGGCCGGCAAGGTTTCGCTGAGGATGGCGATGAAGCCGGTCATGGCCAGCGCCAACAGCCCGCTGAGGGGTAGACGTTCACTGCCGGCGGCCAGCAGCGATGCGGAGGATGTCTGGGACATTGCAGATGCCTTGTGTGGGAAACCAGGCGGACAGTCTGCAAGCCAAAACCATTGCGGAAAAAGACGGCTACAATGCCGTTCACCCAGGACACCAATGTCCGCAATCAGGGATACCGCATGGACAGCCTCAGCGGCTTCGTGGTTTTCAACCGGGTGGCCGAGACCCGCAGCTTCGTCGCCGCCGGCCAGTCGCTGGGCATCAGTGCCTCGGCCGTGGGCAAACGCGTGGCGCGCCTGGAAAGCCGCCTGGGCGTGCGCCTGTTCCACCGCAGTACGCGCAGCATCACCCTCACCGCCGAAGGCTCGCTGTTCCTCGAGCGCAGCCGGCGCATCCTGGCCGAAATCGAGGCCACCGAGCAGGAACTGTCCCAGGCCAGCGAGACCCCGCGCGGTCGCCTGCGGGTGAGCATGCCGCAAGTCACCGGGCTGGTGATGCCGGCGCTGGCCGAGTTCATGGCGCGGTACCCGCAGGTGGAACTGGACCTGGACTTCTCCGACCGCATGGTGGACATCGTCGGCGAAGGCTTCGATGTGGTGATGCGTGGCGGGCAACCGGGCGATTCACGGCTCAACGCCAAGTTCCTGGGGCACTTCCAGCACTGCCTGGTGGCTTCGCCCGAATACCTGCGCGAACGCGGTACGCCCCTGCACCCGCGCGACCTCGCGGCGCATACCTGCCTGCACTACCGCTTCCCCAGCAATGGCAAGCTGGAAACCTGGCCGCTGCGCCAGGAGCAGCCCGAGCAGGGCTACGACATCCCGATCTCGATGGTCTGCAACCATGTCGAGACACGCGTCTGCTTTGCCGTGAACCATCGCGGCATCACCTGCCTGCCGGACTTCACCGTACGCCGCGAACTGGCCAGCGGCGCGCTGGTCAGCGTGCTGGACGATTTCATGGAGCGGCGCGGCAGCTTCTACCTGCTATGGCCATCCGGGCGGCAGATGCCGCCGAAATTGCGGGTCTTCATCGACTTCATGGTCGAACGCGTGTTCAACCGTACAGGTAGTTGATGTCCTTGCTCGCCAGCGGCGGCACCTGGCCAAGCAGGAACTCGCGCAGCTTGTGCATTTGCCGCGCCTTGGGGCTGGCCTTCAGCCAAGTCATGTAGTAGCCGTCGCCAGTGGCCACCGCGTGCTTGAATGGCGTGACCAGGCGCCCCGCGCCGAGGTCGGCGCTGGCCAGCACCAGGTCGACCACCGAGATACCCAGGCCTTGCTGGGCAGCAGAGATGCCCTGGTCGAGGGTATCGAACACCTGCCCGCGGTCGATGCTGATGTCCAGCGCATCCATGCGTGCCAGCCAGCGCCGCCAGTCGCGGCGGTCGGGTGACGGGTGCAGCAGCTCGCACTGGGCCAGGTCGGCCAGGTCCGGCTGCGCCTGGGCCATGTAATCGGGATGGCACACCGGGATCAGCCACTCGTCGAACAGCTTGAAACTCTCGATATCGGCGGGGAAACGCCCGTTGGCCAGGAGAATTGCGCAGTCGTAGGGCTCGGAATAGAAGTCCACGCTGTCAATGTCCATCCACACGCTGGACAGCTGCACGCTGCAGGTGTCCTCGACCTTCTTGAAGGCATCCAGCGCGCGCAGCAACCAGCGCACCGTGAGCGTGGACGGAGCCTTCAGGCGCAGGCCATAGCGATCCTGGCGCAGCAGGGCGCAGGCATTTTCGATGATCTTGAAACCGACCTTGAGCTCCTGCGCCAGCAGGCGGCCGTGCTCGGTCAGGGCCAGTTTCGGCCCGCGCCGCTCGAACAGGTCGCAACCGAACATGGCTTCGAGCGTCTTGATGTGGTGGCTGACGGCCCCTTGGGTCAGGGCCAGTTCTTCCGCGGCACGGGTAAATGAGCCATAGCGAGAGGCCACCTCGAAGGCACGCAGCGCGTGCAAGGCCTGAATCCGTTCCGACATGGCGACGCCCCGAGCATGAATGAGACTAATAGTAGGTCATAGTTCCACGCGTTTTACAACGCCCGGATCGTCTCGGAAAATGCAGCTAAATAATAAAGATAACCAAGATCCTGCCTGCATATGACTGGAAATATCATCTAATAAACGCCTGGGGAAATCATGTTTACGGGTTATGGAACTTGCTATCGCCTGGACGCGCTGGAGCTGGCCGCTGAACATGTCCGGTACACGCAACACTGGACCTACAAAACCATAGAACATTTTCGCACTGTCCTTGCCAACCCCGAGTTCCCTTGCCTGTTCGGCCGCAAGGCGGTGAACGGCGCTACCTGCCACATCCTCTTCGCCCGCGCCGAGCAACTGGCCGACGACATCGCCCAGGGCCTGGCCGACTACGTACGCACGGTCGCCCCGATCCCAACCAAGCAGCGTATCGGCAGCCCGCTGGTGGTATTCCTCGAAACCGCTGCCGACTACACCCTGGCCGAGCAACAGGCGCTGGCCTGGAAAGTGTTGCGAGGTGTGCACGCGCGCGACCCGCACCCTTGGCCGCAAGGCATGCCGACCGATCCCGAAGACAACGGCTGGTCGTTCTGCTATGCCGGCATGCCGCTGTTCATCAACATGAATTTTCCCGGCCACCAGCAGATGAAAAGCCGCAACCTGGGGCCGCACATCACCTTCGTCATCAACCCCAGGGCCAACTTCGACGAAGTGGCCAATGCCAATACCGAAAGTGGCCAGCGGATCCGCGAACGCATTCGCGAACGCGTGCGCCACTACAACGACGGGGTCGTGCCCGACACCCTTGGCTTCTTCGGCGACGCCGACAATTACGAGTGGAAGCAGTACCAACTGCAGGAGGCAGGGTCGCTCAACCCCTCCCGCTGCCCGTTCCATGCCCATGCCGCACACTCGGCCACACCCGACCTACTGATCGAGACCTGACCGTGAATACCGCACTCACCGCTACCTACGCCCTCACTGTCCTGCTGCTGATCGCCACCCCCGGCCCGGTGGTGGCACTGATCGTCAACACTGCGGCCGCCTCGGGCTCGCGCAAGGCCATGTTCACCGCCGTCGGCACCAACTGGGCATCACTGGTGCTGATCGGCGCAGCCGCCTGGATCATCCTCACCAGCGCCGCCATCGACAAGACCTGGCTGAGCGCCATGAGCCTGCTGGGCTGCCTGTTCATCGGCTACATCGCCGTGGGCACCCTGAGGGAAGCCCTGGGGGCCGCTGCAGCGGAGGCCCCGGCCGAAGTGGCCAAGCCCGGCCGCGGCGGGCTGCTGCAAGGCTTCATGGTGGGCATTTCCAACCCCAAGGACATCATCTTCTTCATCGCCTTCTTCCCGCAGTTCATCCAGATCACCGAGTCATTCGGCAAGAGCATGGTGGTGCTGTCGCTGCTGTGGGTGGCCATCGACTTTGCCGTACTCAGCCTGTACATCTTCGCCATCGGCAAGATCGCCTCGCAGCGCAGCAACCGCCTGATCAGCCTGGCCTCGGGCGTCGCCCTGCTACTGATCGCTGCCGGCGGCCTGCTGTACAACCTCAGGGAACTGGCAGCCTGACCGGGCTGCAGGTGCCCGTTGCAACAGAAGGAGAACCCATGACAGCGACAGACCCGAACCGGGCGCCTTCAGCGTTGCAACAGGACTACCAGCGCTTCCTGCTGCTGGGCAGCCGGCGTGCCCCGCACATTGCGCGTATCCATGAGACCGGCTACCGCTCTGGCACCATCAACACCGATGCCGTGGGCCTGCGCTACAGCCATTGCGCCGGCAAGCGCTTTTCCGCAGCCGAGCGCGGTGGCGCGACGCGCATCAACCTGCTGGTCGGTGGCTCCACCGCCCTGGGCATCGGCGCGAGTTCCGATGAACACACGGTCGCTTCGCAGCTGTCGATGCTTACCGGCGAAGTCTGGCTGAGCCTGGCCGGTTGCGGGCTCAACGCCAGCCACGAGCTGCTGCTGTTTCTCACCCACCAGCATCGCCTTGGCCAGCTGGGGCATGTGGTGGTGCTCAGCGGCGTCAACAGCCTGGCCCACGAAGCCCTCTGCGAAGTCCTCGACAACCCGCACGATCCGCAGCACGCCAAGGCCTACCAGGACTTTCTCAACAGCTTCAGCGAAGGCGTGCAGCCTGCCGCTACGCCCCGCCGGCCGTCACTCTGGCGGCGCATCAGCCAGGCCTTGGTTGCGCCGCCTGCGGCCGAAGCGCCAGCCAGCTGGCCGCTGTCGCCCCCGGAAAAACGCATGGCCCGCGCCGCCGACCACATTGGCCGGACCCTGCTGCAATGGGACCGTCTGCTGGCGGACAGCCACTCCACGCTCACCTTCATCCTGCAGCCGTTGCTGCCCTGGTGCCGGGATAGCCTTCCCGCTGGCGAGCAGACCATGCTGGGTGCGCTGGAGCGGCAACCGGCAAATTTCGACCGGCTGCTGGACGGCGCCTTCGACAGCCAGTTGCACTCGGCCTTCTTCCGCCGTATCAAGCAACAGGCCGACCCGGTCCCCTGCTACGACATGAACTGCATGCTCAGCAGCTCACCGGTGTTCGGCGCCGACCTGTTCATCGATCGCCTGCATTTGAACGACCTGGGCAACAATGCACTGGCCAAGGTGATCACCGCCAAGCTTGGCCTGGCCCAGGAAAAACACGCGCAACGCAAGGGCGCGCCCGTCAAGCTCGTCTGACAGTTGCCGGGTGCTCTTCCGGCCAGGCCCCTTGGGTGGCTAGAATAGGCCGTCGTTCCGATCTGCGCGAGGCGCACGCTTGACCGCCATGAACATCGAAGCCGTCCATCAGTACCTGGCATCCCGTGGAGCCTGCCTGTGAGCCGCATGCTTCGCTTGCCCCCCCTGTTGATCGCCCTGATACCGCTGGCCACGCAGGCCCATGAGGTACGCATCGACCCGCACGCCGACCTGCTCTACCGCCAGGCACTGCCACTGCTGGAGCAGGCCGACAGCCGCGATGACAGTGCCAGCACGCTGCGTACGGCCATGGACGCTGACCCGGAACTCAGCCGCCAGGGCCAGGCCATGGCCCACACGCTGCCCACCGCGGTGGCCTTGCTGAAGAAGTCGGTGGAGCTGGGCCACCCGGTCGCACAGTACCGCCTGGCGCTGTACTACATGACCTACCTGCCCGCTGCGCAAATCCCGGATGCCGCCTGCCCGCTGCTTGAAGCCAGCCTCAAGCAGGGCTTTGCTGCTCCAGCACCGGCCATTGCCACCTGGTGCCCGCCCTACAACGCCAGCAGCGAATACCGTGCCGCGCTGGAAGCCATCCCCAACATGGCCACCGTGTATGCCGCCTACTACCCGCAGCCAGCCACGCGCCTGGCCTGCAACCGCAGCAGGCCACAGGGGCTGGAAATGCAGTGGGGACGCCAGCGCGACTACCAGGCCGAGGTGTACCGCCTGCTTGGCGACCTCGACCCGCAACAGCGCCAGAGCCTGCTGCAGAAGGCCGTCGAGATAAACGGCTGCGTGACGGCGCAACAGCACCTGACCAGTCATCCCTGAGCGCGCCCTTGTAGGAGCGGCCTTGTGTCGCGATGGGGCGCGCAGCGGCCCTGGCAATCTCAGCGGCGACGCCGAAATCCTGGGGCCGCTGCGCGCCCCATCGCGACACAAGGCCGCTCCTACAAGGAACCCATCGACCGGCAAACAGGAAGCCGCATCGACCAGCAAGATCGTTCAAGCCATTGCCCCGCACCTTCTGGCATGCTGGCCTACCTTGTACATGCACTGCAGCCATCATGCCCCACATTGCACGCCAAGCTTACCTCCACGGTGCCATCGCCAGCCTGCCGCTGTCGTTGGCCGTCGCCCCTTGGGGCCTGCTGGCCGGCTCCATGGCCATCGAGGCCAACCTCAGCGCCTGGCAGGGGCAAGGGCTGTCGGCCATTGTCTTCGCCGGGGCTGCGCAACTGGTCGCCATCGGCATGCTCAAGGGCGGCGCCAACCTGGCGTCGATCCTGCTGACCACGCTGCTGCTGACCTCGCAACACCTGCTGTATGGCCTGTCGATGCGCCCGCAGCTGTCGCGCCAACCGTTGCGCTGGCGGCTGGGCCTGGGCTTCCTGTTGACCGACGAGTTCTTTGCCCTGACCAGCCAGTACGACCAGCAGCAATTCAACCGCTGGTATGCCCTGGGCGTCGGCCTGACGTTCTATATCGCCTGGAACCTGTTTACCCTGGCCGGCATCCTGTTGGGCCAGAACATTCCCCATCTGGACCAGTTCGGCCTGGACTTTTCCATCGTCGCTACCTTCGTCGCCCTGATCGCGCCATTGGTGCGCAACCTGGCAACGGTGGTATGCGTGGCCGTGTCACTGTTCTGCTCGGTACTGTTCAGCCACTGGCACTGGGAAACCGCCCTGGTAGCCGCAGGCCTGTTGGGCATGAGTGCCGGTTTCATCTGCCAGAAATTCGCCGGAGCCCGAGCATGATCTGGATCCTTATTTTCGCCATGGGCGCCATCGTGTTCCTCAACCGCTATGCGTTCCTGGAGCCACGCCTGCCGTTGCGCCTGAGCTCCAACGCCCGGCAATTCCTCGGCTTTGCCGTTCCGGGCATGCTTACCGCAATCTGTGCCCCGATCATCTTCATGCCCGGGCAGCAACTCAACCTGAGCCTGCTCAACCCCTACCTGCTGGGCTCGCTGGTGGCCATCGCCCTGGTGTTGTTGACCCGCAGCGTGTTGCTGAGCATGCTGGCAAGCATGTTGATCTTCTACCTCCTGCGCAGCTGGCTGGCATGAGCACGCCCCTGCGCGAACAGACACACCTGTGGCAGGCGCCGGCACTGGGCGACGTGGAAATGCTGCACGCACGCTATTTCCAGCAACGCTTCGCCCCGCATGTGCATGAAGGCTATGTGTTTACCGTGATCGAGTCGGGCGCCCAGCGTTTCTGGCACCGTGGCAGCGAGCACCTGGCACCGGTCGGCAGCATGGTGCTGATCAACCCGGACGAGCTGCACACCGGTGCCACCGCCCACGAAGCGGGCTGGCGCTACCGCGGCTTCTACCCGGAGCACGAGCGGGTAACCGGGGTGCTCGACGAACTGGAACTGGGCCGCCACGGCATGCCCCGCTTCAAGGACAGCGTGATCCACGACCCGGCCCTGGCCAGTGCCTTCAGCCAACTGCACCAGCTGTCCGAAGCAGGCGCCAGTGCCCTGCAGCAACAGACCGCCTGGCGCCAGGCGGTACTGGCCCTGGTGCAGCGCCACGGGCAATGCGCCGAACCTGCGGCCCCCGGCCAGGAACCGCTGGCAGTGGCCCGCGCCCGCGAACTGCTGGAAAGCCAGTTGGCCGACCCGCCCTCGCTGGAAGCGCTCGCCGCGGCAGTCAACCTGTCACCGTTCCATTTCGCCCGGGTGTTCCGCCAGGCCACCGGCCTGCCACCCCATGCCTGGCTGAAGCAGCGCCGCCTGGCCCGGGCACGGGAATTGCTCAAGCGTGGCTGGGCAGCCTCGGAGGTGGCATTCGACCTGGGCTATGCCGACCAAAGCCATCTGAGCCGGCAGTTCAAGCAGGCCTATGGGGTAACCCCCGGGGCCTACCGCAGCGCCTGCCTGCCGGACTGAACTGCGACAGCCGGCCACAGGTGTTCCCGCCAGTCACTGCTACACTGACAGGGCTGAACGGAGGATCCTGCCATGTCCGAAAGAGAGCTCACCACCCTGCTGTCGCTGATGAACCAGCGCCAAGCCTGCCTGAGCAGCGCCTGCAAGGAGATTGCCGACTGGATCGACCGGCAGGGCGATGTGCCCGCCGCCGGCAAGATCCGCGCGAGCCTCAAGGCCCTGGAGGCTGACGAGGCCCAGGTACGCAAGACCTTGACCTCGTTGACACTCGACAGGCCGCTGCCCAAGTTTCGCAGCTAGAAAAGATCAGGGCCGCTGTGCGGCCCTGTTTCACATCTGTCAGTGGTTCATGTGCATGTGCTCATGCCCTGCACCCGCCTCGGCGCTGAGCGCTCGCACTTCAGCCTGCACGCCCACGGTTTCCCTGGCGCCCTTGGCATCCTCGATGGTCAAGGTCAGCGGCACCTTGTCACCTTCCTTCACCTGATCGTGCAGCCCCATCAGCATCACGTGCAGGCCATTCGGATCCAGCGTCACGGCTTTGCCGGCTGGCAACTCGACGGTTTTCACCTCACGCATGCCCATCACGTCGCCGTTCATGGTCATCTCGTGCACCTGAACGCTCTTGGCCACCTTGGACGCCACGCCCACCAACTTGCTGTCGCTGCTGGCGGTCAGGGTCATGAAGGCGCCGGTTGATTGCTGGTGCGGCACACTGGCACGCACCCAGGCATCGCTCACGGTGGTCTGGGCCAGGGCTGGCAGGGCCAGGCCCAGCAGGACCAGGGCGGCCAGGCCGCGCTTGAACGGTTGCATCGACATTCAGCAGATCTCCATCAGGGTAACCAGGTCTTCGGCGCATTCCTGGGCGGTCAGGGAATGGCCCAGGCTCAGGCGCAGCGTGCCGCGGGTATCGTAGACATAGCTGGTGGACGAGTGCGAGACGGTATAGGTATCCCCGGCCGGGACCTTCTCGTAGAACACCTTGAATTCCTTCGCTACCGCGGCGATTTCCTCGGGGGTACCGGTAAGCGCGGTGAACGACGGGTCGAACGCCTTGACGTAGGCATCGAGTACTTCCGGCGTGTCGCGCTCCGGGTCCAGGGTAATCAGCACCACCTGGAACAGGTCGCGATCGCGGCCCCTGAGCAGTTTGCGGATCTGGGCCGCGCGCGCCAGCGTGGTCGGGCAGACCGCCGGGCACTGGGTAAAGCCGAAGAAGATCATCGGCATGCTGCCGTAGAAACTCGACAGGGTGCGCACGTTGCCCTGGGTGTCCTTGAGGCTGAACTTGCGCCCAAGGATTTCGTTGCTCATGTTCTTGCCGTACTTGAACTCGAGCCCCCGGGCCGGGCTGCAGCCTGCCAGCAGGCCAAGCCCGAGAACGCCCATCCCGGCGACAACGGCGCGCCGGGTATATAGATCATTCATGAAACCGTCCTTTAAAGGGAAGGTGCCGACCCTCGGGACGGGCCGGACGAAAAGCCGGGGCATTCTGGCATGACACCCCGAGGGGTTCTACCCGGGCAAGACGATGGTCGGCTGCAGCCCTTTGAATACGGGCTGCGGCCTGTTGTCGCAGGGCTTGAAACCGTAACACTTTGTTGCTAGGAGCGCGGTTTTGTAGGAGCGGCCTTGTGTCGCGATGGGGCGCGTAGCGGCCCCTGCAATCTCAGCGGCGATGCCAAGATCCTGGGGCCGCTTCGCGCCCCATCGCGACACAAGGCCGCTCCTACAAGCAGACCAGCCAGCCTTAGTAGTAGGCGTTTTCTTTCTGGCTGTGGTCAGTCACGTCGCGTACGCCCTTCAGCTCGGGAATGCGCTCGAGCAGCGTGCGCTCGATGCCTTCCTTCAGGGTTACGTCGGCCTGGCCACAACCTTGGCAACCGCCCCCGAACTGCAGCACGGCGATGCCGTCGTCGACCACATCCACCAGGCTCACCTGGCCGCCATGGCTGGCCAGCCCAGGGTTGATCTCGGTCTGCAGGTAGTAGTTGATGCGCTCGTTGATCGGGCTGTCTTCGTTGACCATCGGCACCTTGGCGTTCGGCGCCTTGATGGTCAGCTGGCCACCCATGCGGTCAGTGGCGTAGTCGACCAGCGCGTCTTCCAGGAACGGCACGCTGACGGCATCCAGGTAAGCGGTGAAACTCTTCAGGCCCACGGCGGTGTCGTCAGGCTTTTCTTCGCCCGGCTTGCAGTAGGCGATGCAGGTTTCGGCGTACTGGGTGCCTGGCTGGGTAATGAAAATGCGAATGCCGATGCCAGGCGTATTCTGCTTGGAAAGCAGATCGGCCAGGTAGTCATGGGCGGCGTCGGTAATGGTTATAGCGCTCATGTAGGTTCCTCACAGACTTGCGGCCAAGTGTACGCCAACCCGGCCTTCGAACAAAGTCCTAGTATTTGACTCGGGAAAGCGCATATTCAGGGGCTGGCTCCCGTGGCGCCGCCAGCCAGGCCTGCAGGCGCCGGTACAGGCCGCGCTCCAGCCAGCGGTAGCTGAACCACGACATTAGTCCAATGGACGGCACGCACAGGGCGAATACCAGGTACGGGTTCAGTTGCAGGCGCTGGCTGGCGAACCAGCCGGCGTACAGCACCAGCACATGGACCAGGTACACCGAATACGAACAGTCGCCCAGGGCCTTGAGCAGCCGGTTGCCACGGAACTGCGGCTCCAGGGCGACGAAGGCCAGCACGATCATTGCGCTCGGCACGCCCCAGTTGAGCAGCCGCCGCGAAGCGTCCAGGTAATAGATGGCCAGGCTCGCCAACGCCAACAACACCAACGGCAACCAGCGGGCATGGCGGATCAGCCCGCTGCGGTGCAGCACGCCCAGGCCGATGCCGAGCAGGAATTCGTAGATGATGGGGTTGTTGTAGAAACGGCTGAGCACGCCCAGCCGGCCCAGCACTTCACTGGCCAGCAGCAGCGCGGCGGTAGCCAGCAGTTGGTGATGACGCTGGCGTACCAGGAAGGCCAGGCCGAACAGCAAGTAGAAGAACATCTCGAAGTTCAGCGTCCAGCCCACGTTCAGGGTCGGGTACAAGCCGTAGCCGCCAGGGTTTTCCGCCGGGATGAACAACAGCGACAGCCACAGGTGCTGCCAGGTGAACGCCTGGTGCGGCATCCATTGACTGAAAGCGAGCAGCAGCGTGGCCATCAGCGCCGTGTAGAACCAATAGGCCGGGACGATGCGCAACACCCGGTTGAGCAGGAACTGGCGCGGTTCGATGGTTTTGTCACGGGTCGACAGGTAGATGACCAGCCCGCTGATGACGAAGAAGATGTCGACGCCAACAGCACCACGGTCAGTGAGCAGTTGGCCAATGGGGCCGGTGGCATGGAAGTCGAAGAAGATCTGCATGAAATGGTGGCAGACCACCACCCAGGCGGCGAACGCCCGCAGTGCCTGAAGCGAATACAGCATGAAATACCCTGCGATTGCCGGTGCATTGAGGCCCTTGGGAGCGCGTTGCGCTCCAACGCCGGCAAGCCAGCGCCACCGGTACTGTGCAGCCCTCAGGCATGTGTAGCACCGGTGGCAGTTGGCTTGCCGGCGACAGGGCTGCACAGCAGGCCCCGGACCACCCAGCATTTCCGACCGCAGGGTATGCGGAAAGGTCAGCTCGCCCGATCAGAGGTTCTCGTAGCGGTTCATGTCCAGCACGCCCGCCTCGACCGGCTCGGTTTCCTTGATGAAGCTGTTCAGGTCATGGAAGTAGCGCCAGAACTCGGGGTGGCTGCGGCGCACACCCCAGCGCATGACGATACGCTCGAAGCGCGCGGCATCATCCTTGGCGTATTCCATGTCCTCGACGAACTCCGGCACATCGCCGGCCGGGATGTTGAAGATGAAGTTCGGGTAGCTGCTGAGCACGCCCGGGTACAGGGTCAGGGTATCCAGCCCTGGCTGGTAGCGGTATGCCTCTCCCAGCAGGAAAGCCACGTTGCTGTGCGCGCGGTTGCGCAGCAGGCTGTACACCTGACGCTGGCCACCCGCCCCTTCGATGCGCAGCATGGTCGCCTCGGGCAGCTGGTTGATCGCCTTCAGCCCAGCAGCCGGGCGCGACACCAGGCGGCTGAGCGACTGCTCGACATCACGGAACTCTGCGCTCATCTGCGGCCGCGAGCAGTACGCGCCCTGGCAGCGGTTGATCGGGTCGGGCGCGGCATTCAGGCTGCCGGTGCGCTGCAGCAGTTTCAGGCCGAAGTCACGCTTGGGGTCGCGCGGGTCGAGCTTGATGCCGCTTGGGGTGTCGGTGTCGATGTCCTCGTAGTCCATCCACATCTTCACCTTGCCACTGGTCTGGTACCAATCGCCGAGGATCGCCTTGCGCTGGTCGGCCGGCATCAGGCGCAGGAAGTTGACTTCGGCACCGTTACGGATCAGGTCGAAGTACAGGCGCGTCTGCAACTGGTGCGAAACATTGCCGAACACGTCGAAGTTGACCGCCAACTGGTAATAGGTACGCTCGAACAGTGGGTAGTCGAACAGCCACACGGTCAGCGGTACATCGCCGACCAGGCCCTTGGTCACCGAGGCGCTGTCGAAGTGGCGGAAGATACTCAGCAGCGCATTGTCGTTGCCGGCCCACAACGTCGCCCAGCCCGGCGCCGGCATGTCGGCATAGGCTTCGCGGCGCAGCTTCTCGTACTCGTTGCGCTTGTCGCGGTAGGCGTGCCACAGGCTCAGCACACTGCCCACGTCATCGATCTGCCCAGGCATGGCCAGTAGCGGCGTGGCCTCGCCCCGGTACTGGGCATCGGTGATGTAGCGGTCATGGGCCGGCTCCTGGAACAACGCCCAGAAGTTGTCGCGGATCACATCGGTGGCGATCTGGCCACGGCATACCGGGCCGCGGATGAAGGTCCGCACGAAATACTCGGCGTTATCCAGCATGAACTGGTAGCGCGCCACTGCCGGGATCGCCTCGAAGGTTTCGAACGGGTTGGCCCGGTGGCGCGGCCCGTAGCCTGGCAGCGCGGTGGCATGCCAGTCGCCGGCGTAGAACAGTTGCTTGACCCGCTTGAGCTTCTGCGGCCCCATCGGGTAGGTGATGTGGGTCTTGTGCACGATTACGCCCTGCACCGGGATCAGGCGGTAATAGAAGTCGGTGCCCGGCGGGTCGTTGGGGCGGCGCGTGGCGATCAGGTCGACCGGCTGCCCGCTCGGCGTGCGCGAGCGCACCCACTGGAAGAAGTGGCCCTGCTCGCCGCCGGCGAAGTAGATATGGGCCAGGAACAGGTGCTCGTAGAGCCAACGGCCGACCAGCGCCTCGGTGGAACCGGGGCGGTTGAGCAGCTCTTCCCATTCGGCGATCTGCGTGGCTTCGATCGCGCTTGGCCTAATTGGCTGGTACTCGACCGGCGCACCGGCGGCCAGCCAGCGGCGCAGGGTGTCGTACTCCTTGTCGGTCAGCCCGGTTACCGCCAGGGGCATGCCCTCCCTGGGGTGGGCGCCGGCATAGGCGTCGAACTCGTGGGGCAAGGGGCACATGTTCTCGCGGTTCAGGCCCAGGACGATGTCCTCGGGCAGCTTGGCATTGGGCGTAAGCGGGGTCTTGTGGCCCAGTTCGAGCATGCGCGCCATCAGCGCGGCCTGGCTGCCCTGGCTGTCGAGCACCGAGTAGAAACCCTTCTTGCGCCACTCGCCCTCGCTGTGGGCATCGTAGAACAGCCGCGTGGTGGGCACCGCCTTGCTGCGGTCGCCCTGGTACACCGGGACCTTGCTCGCCCCGCGCACCGCGCCTTCGGGGCTTTCCAGCTTGAGCTGGCAGGCGGCATCGTTGCAGGCGTGGCAGGCCACGCATTTCTCGGTGAAGATCGGTTGAATATCCCGGGTATAGGAGATAGCCGGGCTCGATTGGGGGGCTTGCCCGAACGCCACGCTGCTGATCAACAGCGCGCAAGCGGCGGCAAGGATACGATGCACCATGTGCGGAAAGTCCTGGGTGTAGAAAGCCATCACGTTTTGCCTGGTCGTCCTTGGATGCACCGCTTGCAGACGCCCGCCAACATGAGCAGTTTTCATGCAAATGGGCGACATGCCTAAAAACCGCGCAGCTTTGTTATGATTCGGCACCTTCTGAAATTTGCCCGACCAGGTAGTTCCTATGTCCGACCGTAGCGCTCGTCTCCAAGCACTCCAGAACGCACTCCAGCAGCGCATCCTGATCCTCGACGGCGGCATGGGTACTATGATCCAAAGCTACCGGCTCGAGGAACACGACTATCGTGGCACGCGCTTCGCCGATTGGCCAAGCGATGTCAAAGGCAACAACGACCTGCTGCTGCTCAGCCGCCCCGATGTGATTGCGGCCATCGAGAAGGCCTACCTGGATGCCGGGGCCGATATCCTCGAAACCAACACCTTCAACGCCACGCAGATTTCCCAGGCCGATTACGGCATGGAGGCGCTGGTCTACGAACTGAACGTCGAGGGCGCGCGCATCGCCCGCCAGGTGGCCGACGCCAAGACCCTGGAAACCCCGGACAAGCCGCGCTTCGTCGCCGGGGTGCTCGGCCCGACCAGCCGCACCTGCTCGATTTCCCCGGACGTCAACGACCCTGGCTACCGCAACGTCACCTTCGACGAACTGGTCGCCAACTACATCGAGGCCACCCGCGGCCTGATCGAGGGTGGCGCCGACCTGCTGCTGATCGAGACCATCTTCGACACCCTCAACGCCAAGGCAGCGATCTTCGCCGTGCAGCAGGTGTTCGAAGAAGACGGCATCGAACTGCCGATCATGATTTCCGGCACCATCACCGACGCCTCCGGCCGCACGCTGTCGGGGCAGACCACCGAGGCGTTCTGGAACTCGGTTCGCCATGCCAAGCCGATTTCCGTGGGCCTGAACTGCGCGCTCGGCGCCAAGGACCTGCGCCCGTACCTGGAAGAGCTGGCGACCAAGGCCGACACCCACGTCTCGGCCCACCCCAATGCCGGCCTGCCGAACGCCTTCGGCGAGTACGACGAGACCCCGGCAGAAATGGCCGCCGTGGTCGAGGAATTCGCCGCCAGCGGCTTCCTCAATATCATCGGCGGTTGCTGCGGCACCACCCCGGGGCACATCCAGGCCATCGCCGAGGCGGTGGCCAAGTACCCGCCGCGCAAGATTCCGCAAATCGCCAAGGCCTGCCGCCTGTCGGGCCTGGAACCGTTCACCATCGACCGCCAGTCGCTGTTCGTCAACGTCGGCGAGCGCACCAACATCACCGGCTCCGCCAAGTTTGCCCGGCTGATCCGTGAGGAGAACTACACCGAAGCCCTGGAAGTCGCCCTGCAGCAGGTCGAGGCCGGCGCCCAGGTGATCGACATCAACATGGACGAAGGGATGCTCGATTCCCAGGCCGCCATGGTCCGCTTCCTCAACCTGATCGCTGGCGAGCCGGATATCTCGCGCGTGCCGATCATGATCGACTCGTCCAAGTGGGAAGTGATCGAAGCCGGCCTGAAGTGCATCCAGGGCAAGGGCATCGTCAACTCGATTTCCATGAAGGAAGGCGTCGAGCAGTTCAAGCACCATGCCCGCCTGTGCAAGCGCTATGGCGCCGCCGTGGTGGTGATGGCGTTCGACGAGGTCGGCCAGGCCGACACCGCCGCACGCAAGAAGGAAATCTGCCAGCGCAGCTATGACATCCTGGTCAACGAAGTGGGCTTCCCGCCGGAAGACATCATCTTCGACCCGAACATCTTCGCCGTGGCCACCGGTATCGAGGAGCACAACAACTACGCCGTCGATTTCATCGAGGCCTGTGCCTACATCCGCGACCACCTGCCGTACGCACTGAGTTCGGGCGGCGTGTCCAACGTGTCGTTCTCGTTCCGTGGCAACAACCCGGTGCGCGAAGCGATCCACTCGGTGTTCCTGTACCACGCGATCCAGAACGGCCTGACCATGGGTATCGTCAACGCCGGCCAGCTGGAGATCTACGACGAGATCCCTGCCGAGCTGCGGGAAAAGGTCGAGGACGTCGTGCTCAACCGCACCGCGCATGGCACCGACGCACTGCTGGCCATCGCCGATGACTACAAGGGCGGCGGCGCCACCCGTGAAGTGGAAAACGAAGAGTGGCGCTCGCTGCCGGTGGAAAAACGCCTGGAGCACGCGCTGGTGAAGGGCATCACGGCGTTCATCGTCGAAGACACCGAAGAATGCCGCCAGCAGTGCGCGCGCCCCATCGAAGTGATCGAAGGCCCGCTGATGAGCGGCATGAACGTGGTCGGCGACCTGTTCGGTGCGGGCAAGATGTTCCTGCCGCAGGTGGTCAAGTCGGCTCGCGTGATGAAGCAGGCGGTAGCCCACCTGATTCCGTTCATCGAAGCCGAGAAAGGCGACAAGCCGGAAGCCAAGGGCAAGATCCTGATGGCCACGGTAAAAGGCGACGTGCACGACATCGGCAAGAACATCGTCGGCGTGGTGCTGGGCTGCAACGGCTACGACATCGTCGACCTGGGCGTGATGGTGCCGGCCGAGAAGATCCTGCAAACCGCCCGCGACGAGAAGTGCGACATCATCGGCCTGTCCGGCCTGATCACGCCGTCACTCGACGAGATGGTCCACGTCGCCCGCGAGATGCAGCGCCAGGGCTTCAACCTGCCGTTGATGATCGGTGGCGCCACCACCTCCAAGGCGCACACCGCCGTCAAGATCGAACCCAAGTACAGCAACGACGCCGTGGTCTATGTCACCGACGCCTCGCGTGCCGTGGGCGTGGCCACCCAGTTGCTGTCCAAGGAGCTGAAAGCGGGCTTCGTCGAGAAGACCCGCGAGGAATACGAGCAAGTGCGCGAGCGCACGGCCAACCGCAGTGCCCGCACCGAACGCCTGAGCTACGCCCAGGCCATTGCAGCCAAGCCGCAGTACGACTGGGCCAGCTACCAACCGGCAGTGCCCTCCTTCACCGGCGTCAAGGTGCTGGAGAACATCGACCTGCGCACCCTGGCCGAATACATCGACTGGACGCCGTTCTTCATTTCCTGGGACCTGGCCGGCAAGTTCCCGCGCATCCTCACCGACGAGGTGGTGGGCGAGGCTGCCACGGCGCTGTACCAGGATGCGCGCGAGATGCTCGACAAGCTGATCGACGAAAAGCTCATCAGCGCCCGCGCGGTATTCGGCTTCTGGCCGGCCAACCAGGTGGCCGATGACGATATCGAGGTGTACGGCGACAATGGCCAGGCCCTGGCCACCCTGCATCACCTGCGCCAGCAGACCATCAAGCCGGACGGCAAGCCCAACTGGTCGCTGGCCGACTTCGTCGCGCCGAAGGCCAGCGGCATCACCGATTATGTCGGTGGTTTCATCACCACCGCCGGCATCGGTGCCGAGGAAGTGGCCAAGGCCTATCAGGACAAGGGTGACGACTACAGCTCGATCATGGTCAAGGCCCTGGCTGACCGCCTGGCCGAAGCCTGCGCCGAATGGCTGCACGAGCAGGTGCGCAAGCAACACTGGGGCTATGCCCGCGACGAGCACCTCGACAACGAGGCGCTGATCAAGGAGCAGTACCGCGGCATTCGCCCGGCGCCAGGCTACCCGGCCTGCCCGGACCACACCGAGAAGGAAACCCTGTTCCGCCTGCTCGATGGCACCGCCATCGGCGAGACCGGGCCGAGCGGCGTGTTCCTTACCGATCACTTCGCGATGTTCCCGGCGGCGGCGGTCAGTGGCTGGTACTTTGCCCATCCGCAGGCGCAGTACTTTGCCGTGGGCAAGGTCGACCGGGACCAGATCGAGAACTACAGCGCGCGCAAGGGCCAGGACGTCAGCGTGAGCGAGCGCTGGTTGGCGCCCAACCTCGGCTACGACAGCTAAGGCCTTTGGGCCGCCTTGCGGCCCATCGCGCGACACAAGGCCGCGCCTACAGGAAATTTGCAATCCTTGTAGAAGCGGCCTTGTGTCGCGATGGGCTGCGCAGCAGCCCCAATAGCTACCTACACTGTCCCTGATTGCCTCTGATTTCCCCAGGAGCCACCATGGACGATTCCAGCCAGGGCAAACCCCCAACTTTCTGGCAGATGCTGCACAGCATCCTCGCCGCCGCCTTCGGCGTACAAAGCGGCAAGAACCGCGCCCGCGACTTCACCCACGGCAAGGCCAGCCATTTCATTGTGCTGGGGACGCTGTTCACCCTGGTGTTCGTCGCCGTATTGATCGGCCTGGTGCAACTGGCCCTGCACCTGGCCCGCTAGCCGCTGGCGGTCTTTCGCCGGCACGATAAAGCGCCTGCGGGATTCCCTCCCGCAGGCGCCTGGCTGCATCACGGTCTTGAAGACAAGTCTACTGGTGGCTGACCCAATACACGGCGGTGACCACCACCAGCACGATCAGGCAGAGGATCGCCCAGGCATCGACGCTACTGTCAGCTTTGCGGACCTTGGTTGAGTTTCCCATTGCATTGCCTCTTGTAGTGGTTATGGGAATGCACTTCACCCCCAGCAGTTAAGACGAGCAATGCCCTTCGCTCAAGCAGGGTCTTTCAATAATTGATCGGTGAGGTCAGAAACGGGTACTGGTAACTGGCCGGCCGCCCTTCGGCACTGTAATGCTGGAAATCGACGCCATAGTCGGCGCGTTCCAGCAGTTCCAGCCAGCGCTTGGCCTTGGCCTGGTCGATCACCTGCAACACCGGCACGCGGTGCTCGCGCAGGCCGTCGCGGTTCACCGCCAGCCCCAGGGCATCATCATGCAGCATCACCATGGCCCAGCCGCCGAGGCTGAAATGCCCGCCCAGCAGGACGCTCAGGCGCCCGTCGATACGCGCGCGCAGCGCCTCGGGCGAGCCGTTCACAGTACCGAACAGCACGTCATGCCCCGGCCGGTGCCCTGCCTCTTCGAATGCCTGCATGGCGCCGAACGCCATCTCGTCATTGGCCGACCACACCAGGCGAGTGTCCGGATAGCGTTCCAGCAGTTGCTGCGCCTGTTCGTAGGCGCGCTGACGGTTCCAGCCACCGTATACCACCTGGCGCAGGCGCACCTGAGGGTAGTCGGCCAAGGCACGGCGCATGCCCTCGACGCGCAGTTGCGAGGCCGGGGTGGTCTTGACCCCGGCAAAGGCCAGCAGGTCCACCGGCCCACTGTCGCGGGGCAGTTGCGCAACCATCTGGTGCAACATCTGGAAGCCTGCCTCCTCGTCGTTGCTGACCAAGGTGCCCAGGGGCTCGGCATACTTGTCGGGCTGGGCCTCGATGCTCAGCGCCTGGCTGGCGGTCAGGCCGTTGTTGACCAGGAACAGCTTGACCCCGGTGCCACGCGACAGGCGCATGATTTCCGGGGCCACATACTGCTCGTTGACCAGCACCAGGTAATCCGGCCGCTGCGGCCCGTTCAGGATCGCCCTGGCATGGCTCAGCGCCAGGTCGGCGCGGCGCTCGCTGTATTCCACGCGCAGGGTCATGCCCAGCTCGTCCGCCGCCGCTTCCATGAAACGGGTATAGGTGGTCCAGAACGTCTCGGTAGACAACCCTGGGTTGAGGAAGACCACCGAAGCCGGTTGCGCGCTTGCCGCCAGCGGCAGGATCAGACACAAGCTTTGGCACAACGCCTTGAGCATGGGGAATCCCTGCAAAACAAACCAGGGATTATAAACGCCGCGGCGCAGCCAGCGCACAAATGGCAGTCAGTCTCACATAGTTCGTTTGGTTCTTTTCATATGCAAAAACATCACTTTAGCGCATAAACGCAACCTGCTATCGTTCCCCGGCTCCGAACCGGAGTGCGCGGCCGTGCGCGCGAATAGCTGCATGCCTGAGACAGGACTTTTATGTACGTATACGACGAGTACGATCAGCGGATCATCGAGGACCGCGTCAAGCAGTTCCGTGATCAGACCCGCCGCTACCTGGCCGGGGAACTGAGCGAAGAAGAATTCCGCCCTCTGCGCCTGCAGAACGGCCTTTACATCCAACGTTTCGCACCGATGCTGCGTGTCGCCGTGCCGTACGGCCAGTTGAACGCCCGCCAGGTCCGCACCCTGGCCAAGATCGCCCGCGACTACGACAAGGGCTACGCCCACATCTCCACCCGCCAGAACGTGCAGTTCAACTGGCCGGCGCTGGAAGACGTCCCGGACATCCTCGCCGAGCTGGCCACCGTGCAGATGCACGCGATCCAGACCAGCGGCAACTGCCTGCGCAACACCACCACCGACCAGTTCGCCGGTGTCGCAGCAGACGAAATCATCGACCCGCGCCCGTGGTGCGAAATCGTCCGCCAGTGGACCACCTTCCACCCGGAATTCGCCTACCTGCCGCGCAAGTTCAAGATTGCCATCAACGGCTCGCAGGAAGACCGCGCCGCCATCGAAGTGCATGACATCGGCCTGGAGCCGGTGCGCAATGCCGCTGGCGAACTGGGCTTCCGCGTGCTGGTCGGCGGCGGCCTGGGCCGTACGCCGGTAGTCGGCTCGTTCATCAACGAGTTCCTGCCCTGGCAGGACCTGATCAGCTACCTCGATGCCATCCTGCGCGTGTACAACCGTTACGGCCGCCGTGACAACAAGTACAAGGCGCGGATCAAGATCCTGGTCAAGGCCCTTACCCCGGAAGTGTTCGCCGAGAAGGTCGAGGCCGAGATGGTCCACCTGCGCGGCGGCAGCAGCACCCTGACCGAAGCCGAAGTGCAGCGCGTTTCGCGCCACTTCGTCGACCCGGACTACCTGGCCCTCGACAACGTCGACTACAGCGCCCTGGACGCCGAATACCCAGGCTTTGCCCGCTGGCGTTCGCGCAATACCCGCGCCCACAAGCGTCCCGGCTACGTGGCCGTGACCCTGTCGCTGAAGCCCACCGGCGTCGCCCCGGGCGACCTGACCGACAAGCAGCTGGATGCCGTGGCCGACCTGGCCGAGCGCTACAGCTTCGGCTTCCTGCGCACCTCCCACGAGCAGAACATCATTCTCGCCGACGTCGAGCAGCGCCAGCTGCATGCGCTGTGGCTGGAGCTGCGCGAAGCCGGCTTCGCCACCCCGAACATCGGCCTGCTGACCGACATCATCTGCTGCCCGGGTGGTGACTACTGCTCGCTGGCCAACGCCAAGTCGATCCCGATCGCCGAATCCATCCAGCGCCGCTTCGACGACCTGGACTACCTGTTCGACATCGGCGAGATCGACCTGAACATTTCCGGCTGCATGAACGCCTGCGGCCACCACCACGTGGGCCACATCGGCATTCTCGGCGTGGACAAGAAGGGCGAGGAATTCTACCAGGTGTCGCTCGGCGGCAATGCCGCGCGTGGCGCGAGCCTGGGCAAGATCCTCGGCCCGTCCTTCGCCCAGGACGACATGGCCGATGTGATCGAGAAGCTGATCGCCGTGTACGTCGAGCAACGTACCGAGGAAGAGCGTTTCATCGACACCTACCAGCGTATCGGCATCGACCCCTTCAAGGAACGCGTCTATGCAGCGAATCATTAAGAACAACCAGATCGTCGACGAAACCTGGCACCTGCTGCCCAAGGAGACCTCGTTCGACGAGCTGACCAACTGCGACGACTACATCGTCCCGCTGCAGATGTGGCGCGACCATGCCCATGCCCTGAAGGCCCGCGACGGCGGCCTGGGTGTGTGGCTGGACAGCGACGAAGAAGCGGAAGAAATCGGCGACGACGTGCAACACTTCCAGGTCATCGCCCTGAACTTCCCGGCCTTCACCGACGGGCGCAACTACTCCAATGCGCGCCTGCTGCGTGACCGCTATGGCTACAAGGGCGAGCTGCGTGCCATTGGTGACGTGCTGCGCGACCAGCTGTTCTTCATGGCCCGCTGCGGCTTCGATGCGTTCGCCATCCGTGCCGACAAGGACCCGGAAGACGCGCTGCAAAGCCTGAAGGACTTCTCGGTGACCTACCAGGCCGCCACCGACGAGCCGCTGCCGCTGTTCCGCCGCCGCTGATCGCCCCCTCGCAAGACCTTGCGGCCCGCCTTCATGGCGGGCCGTTTGGTTTTCCGTGCCGGCATTCCCCTGGTCACAGTCACGGCACAACAACCTATTCTTGCCTCCTGGTCAAATGACCTTGGCCGCGCGCCACCTTAATCAATTCAGCTCAAACCCGCACACTGCTCCCCACACGAATAGCGATCGAACCGAGCGCAGCTCGGTCCGGCCCCACCCTACTCACCAGGAACAGAACATGAGCATTCCATCCTTCGGCCTCGGCACCTTCCGTCTCACCGGCCAGGCCGTCATCGATTCGGTCAAGGCAGCCCTGGAACTGGGCTACCGGGCCATCGACACGGCACAGATCTACGACAACGAAGCGGCTGTCGGCCAGGCCATCGCCGAAAGCGGTGTGCCGCGCAGCGAGCTGTTCATCACCACCAAGATCTGGGTAGCCAACTACGCCGCCGACAAGCTGATCCCCAGCCTGCGCGAAAGCCTGCAGAAACTGCGTACCGACCATGTCGACCTGCTGCTGATCCACTGGCCAGCCCCGGGTAACGGCGTTGAACTGCCCGAGTACATGGCCGCCCTGGCCGAAGCCAAGGCGCTGGGCCTGACCCGCCAGATCGGTGTGTCCAACTTCAACATCGAACTGACTCGCCAAGCCATCGAAGTGGTCGGCAAAGGCGAGATCGCCACCAACCAGATCGAGCTCAGCCCGTATCTGCAGAACCACAAGCTGGTTGCCTTCCTCAAGGACCAGGGCGTCACCGTCACCTCGTACATGACGCTGGCCTACGGCAAGGCCCTGAAAGACCCGGTACTGGCCGACATCGGTGCCAAGCACAAGGCCACGGTGGCCCAGGTTGCCCTGGCGTGGGCCCTGCAGCAGGGCTACGCGGTGATCCCGTCGTCGACCAAGCGCGAGAACCTGGCCAGCAACCTGCTCGCCCAGAGCCTGCGCCTGGACGCCGAAGACATGGCCCGGATTGCCGGGCTGGAACGCAATGGCCGCGAAGTCAGCCCCGACGGCCTGGCCCCAGCCTGGGATTGATCGCCATGACTTCTCAAGCAATGCAAAGCGGCCGGGTACTCTTCGCCCTGGCCATCGGAGCCTTCGGCATCGGCACCACCGAGTTCACCCCGATGGGCCTGCTGCCGGTGATCGCCGAGGGCGTCGATGTGAGCATTCCCAGTGCCGGCATGCTGATCACCGCCTATGCCATCGGCGTGATGGTCGGCGCCCCGGTAATGACGTTACTGTTCAGCCGTTTCGGCAAGCGCGCAGCGCTGATGGCGCTGATGGCCATCTTCACCCTGGGCAACCTGCTGTCGTCGCTGGCACCGGACTACTACACCCTGCTCGCCTCGCGGCTGGTCACCAGCCTCAACCACGGCGCGTTCTTCGGCCTTGGCGCAGTGGTAGCGGCCAGCGTGGTACCCAAGGAAAAACAGGCCAGTGCCGTGGCAACCATGTTCATGGGCCTGACCATCGCCAATATCGGCGGCGTGCCGGCGGCCACCTGGGTCGGCCAGCAGGTCGGCTGGCGCATGGCCTTTGCCGGCACCGCCGCGCTGGGCCTGCTGGCCATGGCCGCGCTGTGGTTCGCCCTGCCCAAGGGTGAGCGCGGCAGCGTGCCGCATGTGCGCAAGGAGCTGGCCGTGATCGCCCGCCCCAGCGTGTTGCTGGCGATGGCTACCACCGTGCTCGGCGCCGGCGCCATGTTCACCTTGTACACCTATGTCGCGCCGGTGCTGGCCGAACTGACCGGCGCCTCGGACAGCTTCGTCACCCTCGGCCTGGTGCTGATCGGCGTCGGCTTCACCCTGGGCAACAGCCTGGGCGGTCGCCTGGCCGACTGGTCGCTGGATGGCGCAGCGCGGATCTTCCTCGCGGCGCTGGCGGCCATCATGCTGCTGATGCCGCTGGTACTGGGCAGCCATATCGGCGCCGCCCTGGCCTTGCTGGTGTGGGGCATGTTCACCTTTGCCGTGGTGCCACCACTGCAGATGCGGGTGATGATCGCGGCCATCGAGGCGCCAGGGCTGGCCTCGTCGATCAACGTCGGTGCGTTCAACCTGGGTAACGCCCTGGGCGCTGCGCTGGGGGGTGCGGTGATCAGCCTGGACCTGGGCTATGCGGCGGTGCCGATGGCCGGTGGTGTACTCGCGGCAGCCGGGCTGCTGCTGGTTTGGCTGGGTGGGCGCAGCAAGGTCGTGGGCGAAACCGCTGCCGACGCGGGCTGATCGCGGCACTTGCAGAAGCGGCCTTGTATCGCGACGGGCCTGCGTAGCAGCCCCAGCAATTCCCGTTTTGATCAGGGAATCCGGGGGCCGCTTTGCGGCGCATCGCGACGCAAGGCCGCTCCTGCACATTGTTCCAGGCAATGCAATTATGAAGTGCCAGGCACATCCATTCTCTGGTCACGCAGCGGCGGCTAAGCTCCTCACCAGTCAATCGATCCGAGGAGTAGCCCATGTCCCGCCCACCCCTTCCACCCTTCACCCACGCAAGCGCCATCGAAAAGGTCCGCCTGGCCGAGGATGGCTGGAACAGCCGCGACGCTGCCAAGGTCGCGCTTGCCTATACCGTCGACACCGTGTGGCGCAACCGCGTCGAGTTCCCCCGCGGCCGCGCCGAGGTCGAGGCCTTCCTGACGCGCAAATGGAACCACGAACTGGAGTACCGCCTGATCAAGGAGCTGTGGGCCTTTACCGGCAACCGCATTGCCGTGCGCTATGCCTACGAGTACCACGACGACAGCGGCCAGTGGTACCGCGCCTATGGCAACGAAAACTGGGAATTTGCCGACGACGGGCTGATGCAGAACCGCCATTCGAGCATCAATGAACAGCCCATCAGCGAAGCCGAGCGCAAGTTCCACTGGCCGTTGGGCCGGCGCCCGGACGATCACCCCGGGCTCAGCGAACTGGGGCTCTGATCAACCTGCCGGCAGCGTGACCCTGACCTCCAGGCCACCACCCGGGCGGTTACCCAAGGTCACGCTGCCGCCGTGCTCCAGCACGATGGCCCGGGCTGCCGGCAGGCCCAGCCCGACGCCGCCGGTATTACGGTTGCGCGAGCCTTCGATGCGGTAGAACGGCGCGAATACCTGCTCGTGCAGCTCCGGCGCGATGCCCGGCCCGCGATCCTGCACGCTGATTTCGATCTGCCCAGTACCTATCGCCAGCGTCACTGCGGGGTCACGGCCATACTTCGCGGCATTGTCGATCAGGTTGACCAGCACCCGCCTGATACCCACCGGCCGCCCCTCGTACACGCAGCGACGTGGCCCGCTCAGCCCCACCTCCACGCCGGCATCCCTGAAATCGTCCACCACGGTCGACAGCAACTCGCCCAGGTCAAACACGGTGGCCTGCTCCAGCCGAGCATCGTCACGGAAAAACGCCAGCGCCGCTTCGACCATCGCCTGCATCTCGTCAACGTCCTTGAACAGCCTGGCCTGCAACTGGGCGTCGTCAATGAACTCGGCGCGCAACCGCATGCGCGTCAGGGGTGCGCGCAAGTCATGGGAAATGGCCGCAAGCATCTGGGTGCGGTCGTTGAGAAAGTGCTTGAGCTGCGCCTGGGTGGCGTTGAACGCGAGAATCGCCTGGCGCAGGTCATGCGGACCGACCACCGGAATCGGCGGCGCGTTGAAGTCCTTGCCAAAACGCCGTGCGCCTTCGGCAAAACGCTCCAGCGGCTTGGCCAGGTAGCGCGTGGCCAGCAAGGCAACGGCAAGGCTGGAGAGCAGCATCAGGGTCAGGACGATCAGGTTGCGTGGCAACTCATCCAGCCCCCAGCTACGGGCAGTGGCGCGGAACAGCACCCACGACTTGTCGCTCAGCTCGATCATCAGCGCATAGCCGCGCTCAGGTGCGTATTCCGGCATGTCGGACGGTTCGAAGGCTTCGATCCTGGCATCCGGGCGCTTGAGCAGCGCGCGCAGGATCGGCGTGCCCTCGCTGAACTCGGCGTCGACCAGCACCGGCACGCCCGCTTCGTCATGACGACGCAGCCAGCGCACCGAGTAGCTGCCGTCGCCCGCCGCACTGGCGATGCTCGCCCGCTCTGCCAAAGGCGCGACATCGAGGATGCGGGTAACCGTTGCGACCTTTTCAATCACTCCGCTTTCCAGCAACGGTGGCTGCGCCCACACACTTAGCAGCAGGCTGAACAGGCCTTTGAGCAGCAACAGGAAGAGCATCGCCGTCAGGGTGGTCAGCGCGATCCAGCGGGCAATGGTGATCTTTGGCCGTGGCAGGGCCTGGCGAGCCCGGGCAAGCAGGCTCATCGCCTGGCGACCGTAGGCGTGAACAGGTAACCAGCGTTGCGCAAGGTACGGATCAAGGGCTCGTGGCCATGGTCGCTTTCAAGCTTGCGGCGCAGCCGGCTCACCTGGACATCAACGCTGCGGTCATAGGCCTCGTAGGCATCGCCACGGGCCAGGTCCAGCAGCTGCTGGCGGCTGAGCACCCGGCGCGGATGTTCGGCGAACACCAGCAACAGTTCGAATTCACCGTTGGACAAGGGGATCATGACGTTGGCCGGCGAACGCAATTCGCGCCGCACCACATCCAGCCGCCAGCCAGCAAACTCGAGAATCGCGCAGGCATGGCCCGCCCCGCCAGCGGCTGCACGATCAGCCGCTTCGCCAGCACGCCGCAGCACTGCCCTGACCCGCGCCAGCAATTCACGGGCGGCGAACGGCTTGGTCAGGTAGTCATCCGCACCCAGCTCCAGCCCCACTACCCGGTCACTCAGCTCGCCCATCGCGGTGAGCATGATCACCGCCACCTTGTGCTCGGCGAGCAAGCGCTGGCACAGCACCAGGCCGCTATCGCCAGGCAACATCACGTCAAGAATCACCAGGTCTGGAACGCGCCTTTCGACGGACTGCCAGAGCGCTTTGCCGTCCCTGCCCACGTCCACCTCGTAACCGTGCTGGCGAAGGAACTTCTGCAGCAGGTCGAGTACTTCGACGTCGTCGTCGACTATCAGCAAATGGCTCACTAAAACTCACCAAAACAAGAGATCCAGCGGTACTTTACGGCCATCCCCTGCAGCCGTCATATATTTCAACCCGGTAACAAAGTGTCGACGCCGAGACATTCCGGACATCACCCGGCAAACAAAACTGCGCAGCATCGCCGCCAGTTCTTGCCAGGAAGCCATCCATGTCCCGTTCACCCTCCGCCTCCCGTTCAGCACGCTCTGCCGTGCTGGTCCTGTCGCTGCTGGCTGCGGGCGGCTGTAGCCAACGCGCTCCCGCCACAGCGGTGTGCGGCAACGTCGCCTATCAAGTCAGTGACCCGGCAGAACCCGCCAACCGCGCGGTGTTTGCCTTCAACCGCAGCGTCGATGACTACCTGCTGGCTCCCGTCGCCCGAGGCTATGAGGCGCTCCCCGGTTTCGCCCGGCAGGGCCTGCACAACTTTGCCAGCAACTTCGCCGAGCCCAAGGTGTTCATCAACGATGTGCTGCAAGGCAATGGCGAGCGGGCGATGACCAGCCTCACGCGCTTCATCTTCAACATCACCCTGGGTGTGGCGGGGCTGGTCGATGTGTCGGGGAAAATGGGGCTGAGCCAGCACCGTTCGGACTTTGGCCAGACCTTCGGTGTCTGGAACATTGCCGACGGCCCGATCGTCGAGCTGCCGCTGCTGGGCTCGCACAACCTGCGCGATGCCACCGGCACGGTACTGGGCATGGCGCTGGACCCGTTTGGCGGCAACAGTGATACCGTCGCCACCTTGGGCAACGTCGCCACGGCGGGCGGCTTCGTCGATGCGCGGGCCGAAGCCCTGCCACTGACCGACCTGCTGCGCACCTGGCCGGATTACTACGTCGCGCTGCGTGACTACACCGCGCAACGGCGCAGCAACCGGGTGGCAGAAGGCAAGGCCGGCGAGCGGGGTGCATGGCAGGTCGATTGTGCCGGGGGTGCCCGTGACAACTGATAGCCAAACCGCCGTGCTGTTGTTCAGGCGCCTGGAAGGCGCCGCCCGACAGCCGCTGGTGCTGCATGAACTGGAAGCCCGCCTGTCTGCCGATGGTCGCAGCCTGGTGCTGAGCCGCTACCGAGAACGCGTTACCGCCGACGGCAAACCCTACCGCCACGAGGCTCACCGCAGCGTACCGATTGCCGCCTTGCTGCGCTGGATGGTCCGCCAGGGGCGGTGAACCAAGAGCAGCGGATTCTGCAATGTCCGAAATGCGACAGTGGCTGCCTGTTCGGCGTGAGACAGGCAACCGCGGCGCTGGCTACCCTCCTCAGGCAATGCCTTGCTCCCTTTCGACAGAAGAATTCCGCCCATGACGATTCCCTCCGCCTCCATGGCCGCCACCACGCCTGCCGACCGACCTCAGGGCTTTCTGGTCCGTATTGTCGGCGCTGCCGCATTCGCCCATCTGCTCAACGACCTGATCCAGGCCGTGCTGCCATCGATCTACCCGATGCTCAAGAGCGATTTCGCCCTGAGCTTCGCCCAGGTCGGCTGGATCGCCCTGGTCTACCAGGTGACCGCCTCGCTGCTGCAACCCTGGGTCGGCCTGTACACCGACAAGCACCCGCAACCCTACCTGCTGCCGGCCGGCATGCTGATCACCCTGGTCGGCATCGCCCTGCTCGCCTGCGCCGGCAGCTACGCCATGCTGCTGGTGGCCGCCGCCGTGGTCGGCGTGGGCTCGGCCACCTTCCACCCGGAAGCGTCACGGGTGGCCAGGATGGCTTCCGGCGGGCGCTTCGGTACTGCGCAATCGACCTTCCAGGTGGGCGGCAACACCGGCTCGGCGCTTGGCCCGCTGCTGACCGCGGCCATCGTCATCCCGCATGGCCAGCCCGCCATCGCCTGGTTCATGCTGGCGGCTGCGCTGGCGGTGTGGGTGCTGTGGCGGGTGACCGGCTGGACCATGAGCCACGGCCAGACCCGGCTCAAGACCTTCGCCGGGCAGCAGCCGCCTGGGCTGGCCCCTGGCGCCATGTGGCGCGCCGTTGGGGTAATCGCCGTGCTGATGTTCGCCAAGTTCGTGTATATCGCTTCGTTCACCAACTACTTCACCTTCTACCTGATCGAACATTTCGGCCTGAGCGTGCAGCACAGCCAGCTGTACCTGTTCGTGTTCCTCGCGGCGGTGGCACTGGGTACCTTCGCTGGCGGCCCGGTGGGTGACCGGATCGGGCGCAAGGCGGTGATCTGGGTGTCGTTCCTTGGCGTGGCCCCCTTCGCCCTCGCCCTGCCGCATGCCAACCTGGCCTGGACGGCGGCCCTGGCGGTGCTCATCGGCCTGGTGATGTCCTCTGCCTTCGCCGCGCTGGTGGTGTATGCCCAGGAGGCGGTGCCTGGCCGGGTCGGCATGGTCTCCGGAGTGATGTTCGGCTTGATGTTCGGCATCAGCGGCATCGGTGCCGCCGGGCTCGGCGAGCTGGCCGACCGGCACGGCATCGAGTGGGTGTACCAGGCAATCGCCTTCTTGCCGCTGCTGGGGCTGGCCACTGCGCTGCTGCCGGCAACCCGCTCGCAAGCCCGCCCCGCCCGCTGCTGCTAAAGTGGCTGGGCCAGGCAGCCTGAACACGAGGTAGCAATGCTCAAACCGCAGCATGAATTGCTGGTGGAGGTCGATGAATGGGCCTGGGAAGTGGGTAGCCGCGCAACCGACTACCCGACCGACTGGTTCATCGAGCCGCACAGCCATGCCAAGCATCAACTGATCTATGCCATCAAAGGCCTGATGATCGTCGAGTCCGGGAACGAACGCTGGACCGTGCCACCCAGCCGCGGGGTGTGGATGCCCTGCGGCCAGGTGCACGCGATACGCTGCGTGGGCGAGGTGAAGATGCGCAGTGTGTTCGTGCGCACCGACACCGCCGTGCTACTGCCCGGGCAGAGCAAGGCCATCAGCATCTCGCCATTGCTCAGCGAACTGATCAAGGCCTCGGTGGGCTTCTGCGCACCGTTTGCCGATGACTCGCGCGAAGGCCGGGTGATGCGCCTGATCCTGGATGAGATCTGCGTGCTGCCAACCCAGCCGCTGAAGCTGTCGCAGCCCGGCGACAAGCGCCTGCGCACGATCTGCTCGGCGCTGTTCGAGCGGCCTTACGATAATGCCACCCTGGCCGACTGGGGCGTGCAACTGGGTGTGGACGAGAAAACCATCCAGCGCCTGTTTCGCAAGGAAACCGGCATGACCTTCGGCCAGTGGCGCCAGCAGGCGCGGCTGATGCAGGCGCTGGAACGGATCGCCCTGGGCGAGCGCATCATCGATGTCGCGGTGGCGTTGGGGTATGACAGCCCAAGCGCCTTCGCCAGCATGTTCAAGCGCCAGTTCGGCACCACGCCCAGCCAGTTCTTCAAATGAGCTGAAAAACAATCATTGCATGATCTCACCCAGCAACCCGGTCATGGCGTGTACAGTAGGCTCACAACAAAGCCCAGAAGGAGCCCGGCACATGTCCGCAACGCTGTCCCCCCTGCAGATCGACTGCGATTTCGACTCCGGCAACATTCAGGTACTGGATGCCAGCAACCCGGCCCGGGTGCACCTGGCCATCCGCCCCGACACCCACAGCGGCCACTACCAGTGGTTCCACTTCAAGGTCAGCGGGCTGACGCCAGGCCAGGTCCACCGCTTCAGCCTCGACAACGCCTCCGGCTCGTCCTACAAGAACGCCTGGAGCGGTTACAACGCCGTGGCCTCCTACGACCAGCAAAGCTGGTTCCGCGTGCCCAGCCAGTACGATGGCACGGCGCTGTCGTTCGAGGTAACCGCCGAACAGCCGCAGATCTGGTTCGCTTACTTCGAGCCCTACTCGCGCGCCCGCCACAACCAGCTGATCGAACGTGCCCGGCAACTGCCAGGGGTCGAGCTGCTGGCCAGCGGCCGCAGCGTCCAGGGCCGCGACATTCCCCTGCTGCGTGCCGGTGATGGCGCCGCAGGCAAGCGCAAGCTGTGGCTGATTGCCCAGCAGCACCCGGGCGAACACATGGCCGAGTGGTTCATGGAAGGGGTGATCGACCGCCTGCAGGCCGACGACGCGGTGATCCGCCAATTGCTGGCCAAGGCCGACCTGTACCTGATCCCCAACATGAACCCCGACGGTGCCTTCCTCGGCCACCTGCGCACCAACTTCAAGGGCAAGGACCTCAACCGCGCCTGGCAGGACGCCAGTGTCGAGTTCAGCCCCGAGGTGTTCTTCGCCCAGGCGCAGATGAAGCAGTACGGGGTGGATGCGTTCATCGACGTGCATGGCGACGAAGAGATTCCCTATGTGTTCACTGCGGCCTGCGAAGGCAACCCGGGTTATACGCCGCGGCTGGCGCAGCTGGAAACGCAGTTCCGCAACACGCTGTGCAGCCTGACCCGTGACTTCCAGACCGTGCACGGCTACACCCGCGACGAGCCGGGGCAGGCCAATACGACACTGGCCTGCAATGCCGTGGGGATGGCGCATGACTGCCTGTCGCTGACCCTGGAAATGCCCTTCAAGGACCATGACGACGCGCCCAACCCGGCCACCGGGTGGTCGGGGGCACGTTCCAAGGCACTGGCCGGGGCGGTGCTGGAGACCCTGGCGCAGATGGTTGACGATTTGCGTTGAGCCCCACGGCGTTCGAGCTGACTTCCAGGTGGCACCTGCAGCTTGATGTGCCCGGGTGCGTTCAGAACTGCACGTCCAGGATCACACTGTCGGCATAACTCCCTGCCGGCGGTGTGGCCTGGTCGGTATAGACCCTGGCGTTGTAGTTGAACACCTGGCTACCGGTACCCGTGCCTGCTCCGGGGTTCACATCGGCATCACTACTGGCCCGGCGCGCCGCCCCCACCGAGCCCCAGCGCTGCGCCCCGGCGCTCTTGAAAATGTCGTAGGCCAGGTAGCCGTTTGCCGACGATTTCATGCGCCGCCGTCCGTTGGCCACGTTCTGGCCATCGTCCAGGCCCACGGTATAGGTGCTGCCCTTGGTGCACGACACACTCAGGTTCTGGCTTACCGTACCGAACCCCGCCACCACCGGCGCACTGGCGAAGCTGATGTCGGGGGTGGTGATCTGGCAGTCATTGGTCACCGTCAGGCTCACTGTCAGCGGCTTGCTGCCACTGCCGGTATCCCGGCCGATGCAAAACCCGCCGGCCCCGATCCCCGCGCAGTAATCCCAGGTCCACTCGACGTTGAGGGTTTCCTGGTAGGCGCCCGCCGCAACGTTGCTGCCTACCTGCGTGCGCATGTACAGGGGCACGTTCTTGGGGGTACCGTTGAGCAGGCCCAGTACATCCAGGATGCCGGTGGTGCGGTATTCGAAGGAGGTACCACGGGTGATCGGATAGCTGGTTGTGGCATCGGCATACAGCGTGTAAGGGATGACATCCCCGGTCGGCCCCACCAGGCCGCTGGTGGTGGCAGTGATCTTGATCTTGAAGGAGTCGGTGCTGCTGAGCACGCTGAGCACCGAACCGCTGCATTGCAAGCCCGAATTGCTGCTGGAAGCCATCTGTACCGTGCTGCGCACTTGTGTCGAGTTGAGCGAGCCGAACGCCGCTGGCGCAGTCACCACGGAGGTGCACTGGGCCCAGGCGCTACCCACTGCCAGCAACAAGGCGCTGGCCAGCAAGCCACGCCAGCAGCCCATCACTTGCACTCCAGCGGGCCGATCAAGGGGATCGAACCTTGCGTTTCAGGCAGGTCGAACGCCACCTGGCAGTGCCCGCCGCCCGCCAGTTCCACCTGCAGGCTATTGTGCGGCGCCAGGTTTTCCAGGTACACCAGGCCGTCCCAGCCGACGACCGCCTGGCTGCCACTTTCGCTATGCGTGACGCGGCTGCCCAGCGTGAGCACCTGCCGGTTACCGTCCACCAGCTCGATACTGGCGGCCAGCACGCGCCGCAGCGGAAACTCCAGCAGATAGCCGCTGCCACGGCGCACCGCCACGCGCTGCTCCACTTCCGTCGCCAGGATGTCCGGCGGCAAGTCCATCGGGTCGATCTCGTACTTGCCGCGGTAGTAACCGCTGCTGTATGGCACCAGCAGGTGGCCGCTGGCATCGGTGCGGCCGACTTCCTGGTTTTCATAGCGCACCGGTACATCGGCGTAGCCCTGGGTGCTGACCACCACGAAGGCATCGTCGATACGGTTGGCGGCAAACAACCCCGCATCCATCCACACCAGCGAGCCGCTGGCATCGGCCCAGCGGGTCATCTCGCCGCTGCTGCCATACACCCCCGCCTGCAACTGCACCGATTGCAGGCGCCAGGTGACATCGGCCTGGCGGTAGGCGTCGCGCTCGCTACCAGCGGCATAGCCCAGGTTGTAACCGACACCGCCGCCCACAGGCACGGCGCGGCTGTAGTTCACGCGCTGCAGGCGCTCGCCGGCCTGGCTGCGCTCCAGGCTCAGGGCGAGGGTGCCACGCAGGTCGAACGGGATGACCAGTTGCGCCTGCAGCGCCCACTGGCTATCGCCCACTTCCCGGTTGGCCGACAGGTACAGGCTGCTGCCGCCCCACAGCGGCCGGCTGTAACTAAGGTTGAGCAGCCGGGTCCGCGTGCCATCGCCAGCCCGCACGTCGAAGTAGCCGGCGCCGATGTTGCCGTATTGGTCCAGGTTGAGGCTGAACGTGACCTGTTCGCTGCGCTGGCTCAGCTGCATGTCCTGGCTGTCGACACGGGTCAGGTCGGCGTAGGCGCCATGACGCTGCAGGCGCTGGTAGCTGATGCCGATGCGCTGGCTGTTGTACTGATAGCCGAGGGCCACCTGGTGGCCTTTGTCGCCCTCGAACTGGCTCTGCGCCAGGGCCGCATTGAGCACGCCGGCATTACCCAGGCGCAGGTTGCCGCCCAGGCCGCCCAGCATCAACGATGCGGCGCTTTCGGCATGGGTCTCGACGGTGAAGGCGTCACTCACCCCATAGCGCAGGCTGGCCGAAGCCACCCCAGGGCCATAGGCAAAGTCACGTACGCCGTAGTCACGGCGCAGGCTGCCGGCCGCTACCGAGTAATCCGCCAGACCTGGCTGCAGCAGGCTGCTGGTGACATAGAACGGCAGCGTGGTCGACACCTGTCGGCCAAGCGCATCGGTGGTGACCACTACCGCTTCCCCGGCACCATTGATGAACGGCACGTTGGTCAAGGTGTAGGGCCCCGGCTGCAACTCGGTGGTGCTGGACTTGTAGCCATTGATGAACAGGTCCAGCGAGGTCGGCACCGCCGCCTCCCCGGCGAACGCCGGCAATGGGTAGGTGACCAGGTCGGGGCGCGCAGCGAAATCGCGAGACAACTGCAGGCCGCCGACCCGCACCGAACTGCTCCAGGGCAAGGCGCCGGTCACCAGGTCACCGGCTTCGTAGGTCAGCAGGCGCTGCTCGTCGGTGAAGCGCCAGGTGGAGTCGTAACGCAGGAAGCCCTGACGCGTGTCGTCGGCCAGCGCAGCGTTGAACGACTGGCGCCACTGCCCGGTGCTGGAGAAAGTGCCCCAACTGTCGAACAGGCGCAGTTCATTCCAGGCTGCCAGGTAGCTTCCGGCATCATCGGTGTCGTTCAGGTACAGGTCGTAGTTGAACAAGGCGCCGAAGCTGCTGCGCGCATCGGTCGCCGGGTACAGGTTGCGCTCGCCCAGCTGCTGGTCGGGCAGCCAGGCCGGTGGCACCTGCAGCAGCAAGCGCTGGTTCTGGCTGTCGTAGTCGGCATGCAACCCTGCAATGGCCTCCAGTGCCAGTTCGCCCTGCGGGTTGCCCGGTAGCGAGACACCCGCCGCCCGCAACACCTCGCTGTCCAGGTACAACTGCCCGGCGCGCTGCTGGACCGCGACCAAATCAGCCTTGGGCATCTGGTTCACCAGCAGTTCGAGGTATAGCGTGGCGTCGGTGATGGCGGAAAGCTCCAGCGGCGGTGGCGGCAGGTCGTCGGCCAGCACCAGGCCCGAGCCGAGCATGGCCAACCCCACGCACCAGCGGGGCATCGTCGTCAGCCACTTCACACACGGTTTCCAGCCATTGCCGGGTCCCCCCTGGCCCATGAACGGCATTCAGGCGCTGGCTCATTGGCCTTGGCGGATAGCGTCCGCGCTGCCCTGGCCGTTGACCCGCCCTTTCAACACACTGCCCGCCCCCGCTGCCAGCGGCGCCGGCCAGCGCATGCTGGCTCCCGGCAGCACATAGCCCAACAGGCCTTCTGCCAATGGCTTGCTCTGGCTGCCCTGCTGCACCACCACGTCGGTCAGGCGGGCATGCACCGGGCCGGTATTGCGCAGTTCCACATAGGGCTTGCCCTGCACGGTCACCGCGCGCCAGCTGAGTTGCGGCTTGCCCAGGCCCTCGGCGCTGCGTTTGCCCTCAGGGTCGGCCCTGCCCCACAGGCCTTCGCCATAGACGAACAGGGGTACCGAGTAACGCATCTGCAGGCGAATCGCCGCGGTGGTGCCAGGCTCGGCCTTGTCGACTGGGATGGCCGGCGGGATTTCGTCGATGATGATGCGGTAGGCCTGTTCCTGCCCGACCGGAGTGGGGGCAGTACGGGTCAGGCGGATCAGCTGCCGCTGCCCGGGGCCAATGCTGGCCACCGGCGGGCTGCCGATGATCTCGCGCTGGGCCTGGAACTGTTCCTGGTAGTCCCCCTGGCGCCAGGCGAACACTCGCACCTGCAGGTTGGCCGCGGTGGTGCCACGGTTTTCCAGCCACAGTGCGCCGGCCTTCTGGTCAGCTTCCAGGACCGGATCGATCGGCCAGATCAGCACCGAGGTCGCCGCCCAGGCCGGCAGGCTCGCCAGCCCCATCACCGCGATCAGACCACGCTTCCATTTCGCGCCTGCCCCCATGATGCTCTCCTTGAATACTGGTCGTTGCTGCCGCTGTGTTCACCAGCTCACCGTCACTTGCACCACATCGGTGTAGGTCCCGGCCGGCAGTGTGCCGCTCAGCTGGACCCGCCCGTACACCGGCAGCTTGATCGCCGTCGGGTCGGTGTAGCTCACGGCGACGCTCTGGCCGATCCCCAGGTTCTGGCTGTAGGCCGCATCCCGATACAGCTGGTAGGCGAGCACTTGCGTGCCACCGGTACGCTTGAGGTTGCGTGTGCCGCCGGCACTGTTCTGGCCGCCATCCACGCTCATGTTCAGGGCCACCCCCGGGGTGCACTGGAAGGTCACCGTGGAACCGCCCAGCGCGGTGCCGAGCAGCCCGCTGGCCAGCGCCGATTGCGAGCCATAGTCAAGCGTCCCGTAGCTGCTCACGCCTCCCACCACCAGGCACCCGGCGACGATCTGTGCCGTCACCGCGAAGCTGCTGGTGGTCGCCGCATCCAGCGGCGCGCCCAGCAGCATGCCAAGGCAGGTCAGCCCGCCCGCCAGCCACCTGCGCATGGCTCAGAACGACAGCTCGACCGAAACCGTGTCGGTGTAGACCCCCGCCGGCAAGCCGGCCTTGCCTCGCGCCTGGCCGTACAGGTTGACGGTCTGGGCCACGCCGGAGCTGGTCGGCAAGGTGATGGTGCCGTCAATGGCCAGCAGCTGCGAGTGCCCGGCGTCGGTGTAGAAGTCGTACGGCACGAAATTGCCGGCGCCATCGGCCAGCGCGCGCGTGCCCCCGGTCGACTGGCCGTCGTTGACGCCTGCGCGCACGCGGATCACCGGTATCGTGCCGGCCGAACACAGCACGCTCATCGCCCCACCGCCACCGCCCATTACCTGGGCACCGGCGCTCGTGAACAGGGCGTCCTGGGTGCCGAAATCCAGGGTACCGAAGTTCATCCCCGAGGTGCCCGAGCTGCCATTGACCTGGCATGCCGCGGTCAGGGTCAGCGTCGAGTTGATGTTCCCGGTCGTGGCGGCATGGGCGTGAAAGGCCAGCGCCAGGCCGAGGCCGGCGAGGATGCAGCGTGAAAGGTTCGATCGCATCGGAGTCTCCTAAGCGTTGTTACCAGTCCAGGGTCACTCTCAGGGTGTCACGGTACAACCCGGCTGGCAGCGCGCGCGCCTGCGCCACTACCACACCGTAAATGGGAACCGGCACCTGGCGGGTGCCGCTGATGGTGAAGGCACGCGCCTGGCCAATGCCGTAGTGGCTGTTGCCGCCCGGGTCGACTGCCAGTTGATAAGGGATCAGTTCGCGGCCGTTGCTCAACCGCCGTATGCCATCGCTGCCATTCAGGCCGCCATTGATGCGCACGTTGAACGCCCGCACCTCGGGGGTGCAGCTGATCTGCAGGCTGCCCTCGCCGCCCAGGTCATCGACCTGGCTGCGCAGCGGCACGTCCCAGCCTGGGCCCCGCTCGCCGAAATCCAGCACCCCCGGGTTGCCCACCAGGGTCGCTTGCGTGCCGTTGCTGCTGACCTGGCAGGCCGAGCTGATCACCAGGCGCGCCTGGATGAAGCCGGTGCTGGTGCCATGCGCGGCACTGCTGGCCACCAGCAACGGGCCCAGGGCAAGCAGCAGGATCGGGGTTCGGCTCATGGCGTCGGGTTCCTGTGCATGGCGGCCTCCCTACCAGGTGACAGTGACTTTGAGCAGGTCGGCATACCTGCCGGCCGGGGGAACCCAGGCCAGCTTGTCGATGCGTGCGTACAACGGCAGCTCGACCGTGCCGCTGTCCGGCACCCACGCCGACTGCGCCACATTCACCGCTAACGGTTCGCGCCAGGCGGCATCGCGGTACAGCCGGTAAGGGATGGGCCGGGCCTGCCCATCGTCGCTGGCGAGAAAACGCAGCTCGCCGATACCGCCATGCTGGCCACCGTCGACGCGCACCTGATACGGGGTCTGTGGATTGCACTCCAGACGTGGCGGGCGCTGGCTCAGCAGCGCACCGCTGAGCGGCGCGCCGGGGCCGTCGAGGCGTGCTGCGGCGCCCAGGTCGACAAGCCCCAGCGCCTGGCCGCCAGCGTCGCGCGGTTGGCCGACCAGCATGCAGCCGCGCTGCACCAGCACGCGTACCTCCACCAGGAAGTCCGTCGCCGTGGCGCTGGTGCTCAGCATCAGGCCCAACAGCACGGGCAGGAAGCGCTCCGTCACCTTGATTATCCTTGTCGATGTGTGCAGAGCTGAGCGTAGCAGCGAGTTGACATCACCGTGGTGGCATACAGCCATTTTTTTGTGTTAGCAACAAAGCGATATGCCCGCGATGAAAACAGCCGGCGTGACGTAGAACCCACCGCCACTTCAGGCCTCCAATGCTCAAGGCCGGCACTGCTGCGGATAATCTGTTAGGGTGAACCACTCTCATCCTGCACCAGGCATACCGTACGCATGGACAGACATGACAGGAGCGTTTCATCGATGACTGCAGATAGCACGCTCACCCAGGCCCTTGAACGCTGTGCCCAGGAGCCGATCCAGCTACCTGGCAGCATCCAGCCTCAAGGGTTTCTGCTGGTGCTGGACGAAGCCGATCTGCGCGTGCTTCAGGCCAGTGAAAATGTCGAGCAATGGCTGGGCATACCCGCCAGGGAAATGACTGGCTGCAGCTTCGCCGAGCTGGTCAGTGGTGAATTCGACCTGCGCCTGCACTTGGCCCGCCTGCCCGAGGACGAGGTGTTTCCGTTCCATATCGGTGACGTGCAGCTGCGCCAGGGTGCGCCGTACAGCGACAAGCTGCACCTGCTGGCACACCGTCATGACCAGGTGCTGATTGCCGAATTCGAGCCCCCGCGGCTGCCGGCGGACCTTGCCGGGCAGGGCGATTACTACCCGCTGGTGCGCAGCTTCGTCGGCCGCCTGCACCAGGCCAGCAGCCTTGAAGAGCTGCTGCAGCAAACCGTGCTGCAACTCAAGCGCATCACTGGCTTTGGCCGGGTCAAGGCCTACCGTTTCGACGCTGAAGGCAACGGCCAGGTGCTGGCCGAAGTCGCCGACCCGGGCTACCCCAGCTATCTGGGGCTGTGTTTCCCGGCCGCCGATATCCCACGCCAGGCGCGCGAGCTGTACCGGGTCAACCGCATCCGCGTGATCGAGGACGCCAACTACCAGCCCTCGCCGCTGCTGCCTGCTGCCAACCCGCGTACCGGCAAGCCACTGGACCTGAGCTTTGCCGCGCTGCGCAGCGTATCGCCGGTGCACCTGCAATACATGCGCAACATGGGCACCCTGGCCTCGATGTCGCTGTCGATCGTGGTCGATGGGCAATTGTGGGGGCTGATTTCCTGCCACCACCAGCAACCGCGCCCGGTGGACCTGCGCACCCGCACGGCCTGCGAGCTGCTGGCCAGCGTGCTGTCGTTGCAGATCGAATCGCGCGAGTCCCACGCCAAAACGCGCCAGCTGCTGGAGCTACGCCAGCACATCGTGCGCATGATTTCGTCGATGGCCGACCACGACAGCGTCAGCGACGGGCTACACGATTTGCCCGACGTGTTGCTGGCGTTCGCGGGGGCCCAGGGGGCTGCGGTCATCTCGGCCGAACGTTGCGACCTGATCGGCAAGACCCCACCTGCCGCGCAAGTCACCGCACTGGTGCACTGGCTGACGCAACGAGGCGAAGAGACCGTCTTCCACAGCGACAACCTGCGACGCGACATCGACGAACTGCCCGAACTCGCGGCTCATGCCGGTGGCGTGCTGGCAGTGGCGATTTCCCAGATCCACTCGCATTACCTGCTGTGGTTCCGCCCCGAGCAGGTGCGCACGGTGAACTGGGCCGGGCAACCGAGCAAGCAGGTCGGGCCACAGGGCAACCTCGACCCGCGCCACAGTTTCGAGCGCTGGCAGGAACAGCTGCTCGGCTACTGCGAGCCCTGGCCACCGCTGCTTCTCGAAGGCGTGCTGGAGCTGCGCACCGCCGTGCTCGGCATCGTCCTGCGCAAGGCCGAGGAACTGGCGCAACTGGCCAGCGAGCTGCGCCGTTCGAACAAGGAGCTCGAAGCCTTCTCCTACAGCGTGTCGCACGACCTGCGGGCGCCCTTGCGGCATATTGCCGGCTACACCGAACTGCTCGGCGAAATCGAAGAGCAGAGCCTGAGCGAGCGTGGCAAGCGCTTCCTGCAACACATTGGCGAGGCCGCACACTTTGCCGGCAGCCTGGTCGACAACCTGCTCAACTTCTCGCAGATGGGCCGCTCCGCCCTGCGCCTGTCGGACGTCGACCTCAACGCCTTGGTCGAAGCCGTTCGCAGCGAGCTGGCGCCCGACTACGAAGGCCGCGACATCGTCTGGGACATCGCCCGGCTGCCCAAGGTGATCGGTGACCCGGCCTTCATCAACCTGGCCTTGCACAACCTGCTGGCCAACGCCATCAAGTACACCCGCGGCCGCACCCCGGCACGCATCGGCATCAGCGCCGTGCAGCACCCGGACGAAACCGAGATCTGCATTCGCGACAACGGTGTGGGCTTCGACATGGCCTACGCCAACAAGCTGTTCGGCGTGTTCCAGCGCCTGCACCGCATGGAAGATTTCGAAGGTACCGGAATCGGCCTGGCGAGCGTGCGGCGCATTATCGAACGTCACGACGGCCGGGTCTGGGCGCATGGCAAGATCGACCAGGGCGCCACCTTCCACTTCACCCTCCCGCGCCACCCCGCGACTACCTGAGGCACCGCTACCATCATGCTCAAACCCATCCTGCTGGTCGAAGACAATCCACGCGACCTGGAGCTGACCCTCCTGGCGCTGGAGCGCAGCCAGTTGGCCAACGAAGTCATCGTGCTGCGTGACGGCGCCGAGGCGCTGGACTACCTGCTGCGCCGCAATGCCCACGCCGAACGGGACGATGGCAACCCCGCCGTGCTGCTGCTGGACCTGAAACTGCCGAAGGTCGACGGCCTGGAAGTACTCAAGGAAGTGCGCGCCACCCCCGAACTGCGCAGCATCCCGACGGTGATGCTGACCTCCTCGCGTGAAGAGCCCGACTTGTTGCGCGCCTACGAGCTGGGAGTGAACGCCTACGTGGTCAAGCCGGTGGAGTTCAAGGAATTCGTCGCCGCCATTTCCGACCTCGGGATATTCTGGGCAGTCCTCAACGAACCACCCCCCGGCTCGCTGCGCCTGCCCCGGCGCGGCAGCAACTGAGGCCGCCGCGACGATGCAGCCAATGCCGCTGAAACTGTTGATGGTCGAGGACAGCTCGATGGATGCCGAGCTGACCCTGATGCGCCTGGAGCGCAGCGGGCTGCATGTGCAGGCGCAACTGGTATTCGACCATGTTGGCGTAGAGCACGCCCTGCGCGAGGCCCGCTACGACCTGATCCTGTGCGACTGTGTGTTGCCGGGCTCATCCGGCACTGAAGTGCTGGCGATTGCCCAGCGCCTGGCACCGGACATCCCGTTCATTTTCCTGTCCGGCATCTACGGCGAAGAGCATGCGGTGGAAATGATCCGCCTGGGTGCCACCGATTATGTGCTGAAGAAGAACCTGCCCCTGCTGCCCAAGGCGGTGCGCCGGGCCCTGACCGAGGTGCAGGAGCGCCAGCGCCGGCGTCGCGCCGAAGAAGCCCTGGCCGACGTCGAGGCACGTGCGCGCTTTGCCATCGACGCAGCCGGCATGGGCACCTGGGACATGCGCCCGCAAGAAGACCTGTTGCTCTGGGATGACCGCTGCAAGACCCTGTTCGGCCTGCCCACCAGCACCGAGATGACCCTGGACGTGTTCTATGCCGGCATCTACCCCGACGACCTGCCGCTGGTGCGCGAAGCGGTAGACCGCGCCATGCGCCCGGAAAGCGGTGGCCAGTACCGAGTGGAATTTCGCATCGCCCAGCCCGATGGCCGGGAGCCGCGCTGGTTGCTCAGCAGCGGCCAGAGCCAGTTCGTCAACGACCAGTGCGTGCGCTTTTCCGGCGTGCTGCAGGACATCCATACCCAGCGCCTGGCCACCCAGGCGCTGCGTCAGCTCAACGAGATGCTCGGTGAACGGGTCGAGCGCCGTACCCGCGAACGCGACCGCGCCTGGGAGCTGTCGCAGGACCTGCTGGCAGTGCTCAACAAGGACCTGACCCCGGTGGCATTGAACCCCGCCTGGGAGGCCAGCCTGGGCTTTTCCCGCGAGCGCCTGAGCCAGTCGTCGCTGCTGCACCTGCTGCCCGAGCCCGATCAGGAACTGCTGCTCACCGAACTGGCCGCCCTCGCCCATGGCCGCACCAGTGTCCGCTTCGTCGGCCGCGTGCTGCATGCCAGCGGCCAGCAGCGCTGGCTGTCGTGGGTGGTGGTGCCGGAAGACACCCTGCTGTATGTGGTGGCACGCGACATCACCAGTGAGCGCGAGGCTGCCATGGGCCTGGCCGAAGCCAACGCGCGCCTGCGCGAGCAGATCGACGAACGCGAACGCATCGAGGCTGCACTGCAGCAGATGCAACGCCTGGAAGCAGTCGGCCAGCTGACCGCTGGCGTGGCCCACGACTTCAACAACCTGCTGACAGTGATCCTCACCGGTGCCAGCTTCCTCGAACGCGACCTGGCCAAGGGCGATGTGGACAAGGCCCGCTCCCGCCTCACGCACATCCGCGAAGCCGGCGAACGCGGTGCCAAGCTGACCTCGCAGTTGCTGGCATTCTCCCGCCGCCAGCGCCTGGAGCCGGTGCCGCTGAACCTCAACCGCACCCTGGCCGGCCTGGAGGAGCTGTTGCGCCGCACACTGGGCGGCAATGTCTCGGTGCGCCTGGACCTGGAGCCCTGCCTGTGGCAGGCACTGACCGACCCGACCCAGACCGAGATGATCATCCTCAACCTGGCGATCAATGCCCGCGACGCCATGCCTGACGGTGGCCAACTGACCCTGTCGACCCGTAACACCCATGTTGAAGCCCGCCCGCAACGCCCCGAAGACCCGGACCCGGGCGAGTATGTGCTGCTGAGCATCCGCGACACCGGCTGCGGCATGAGCGAAGAGGTGCTGGCCAAGGTATTCGAGCCATTCTTCACCACCAAGGACATCGGCAAGGGCTCCGGCCTGGGCCTGGCCCAGGTGTTCGGCTTCGCCAAGCAGTCCGGAGGTGGCGTGCACATCGACACCGTGCCGGGGCGTGGCACGCAGGTGGCGGTGTACCTGCCGGCGGTCAAGGATCAAGTGGTGAATGAACCGCTGCCGCCGCGGCTCAGCCACTCGATCAGCGCAAGCGGCGGTAACCGGACGATACTGCTGGTGGATGACGACCACCTGGTGCGTGACATGCTTGGCGACGTGCTACGCCAGTATGGCTACCAGGTGCGCCAGGCACACAGCGGCGAACAGGCCTTGGCCTTGCTGGATGAGCAGATCGACTTGCTGCTGAGCGATTTCGCCATGCCCGAGTTCAACGGTGCACAACTGGCCTTGGCCGCACGCGAACGGTATCCGCACCTGCCGGTGGTACTGCTTACCGGTTACGCGGAATTGCAGGGGCTGGAGTTGCCGAACAGCCTGGTGGTTCAGAAGCCGGTACAAGCCGATGAACTGGCCCGGGTGCTGAACGAGATGCTGGTGACCAAGACCGTGTAGGAGCGGCCTTGTGTCGCGATGGGCTGCGCCAGCAGCCCCTTGGCAATTTGCGCTACATCTGAATCCTGGGGCTGCTGCGCAGCCCATCGCGACACAAGGCCGCGCCTACACGGACGTGCAAAAAGCAGAAACGGCGAAGCCCGGCGCTGATCATTCAAGCACCGGACCGAAATATGTTTGAAGCAAGAAAATGGCAGGGGCGGCTGGATTCGAACCAACGCATGGCAGGATCAAAACCTGCTGCCTTACCGCTTGGCGACGCCCCTGTATCGGATGCAGCGTTTGCTGCTCTGACAATTCCAACTGAGTGACAACTGGGTTGTTGTCTTGGAATGCGCGGCACTTTAACAACAAACTTTCGGTCTGTGAACCCCCTGACGAAAAAAAATTGCCAGAAAACAGCGAGTTAGTCATTTTCGCGTTGCCCACGGCGACCATCCGTCGCTTTCCCCCCGCCTCGCTTCAACACAATCGCATTCCTCCCTTCCAATCAGATGAGGCAACTGCATTGACCATGGAGGACTCCCATGCCTGTTTCACACGATCTTTACCAGGACCTGCACTACCCGCGCGAAATCGTCCAGCAACGCCGCCAGCAGGACAAGGCGCTGGACCGGCTGCTCGACGAATACATGGACATCGACAACCAGGTGCTGGCCGCCGAGTCGATCTCGGCCGGCAACTTCGAGGACGAAGACCTGCGCCACCTGAAGGAGCGCCGGCTGGCCGTGAAATACATGATCGAGCGCCAACTGGAGCGCAAGCCCTGAACTAACCCGCCAAGGCGGACACCGTCAGGGGGTCTGGCTCGCCGTCATAGAACTGCACCAGTGCCTGCTGGAACAACGGGTTGTCGGGCGCCGCCCGGGCGAACAGGGTCAGGCACGAACGCAGCTTGAGGTCATCCGGGCTGCCGAGCATGGCCCTGGCACTCTTGTCGCCATGTTGCAGCAGCGCGGTAACGCAAGCTTGCAGCCGCGGCCCCAGCAAGGGGTGGGCCAGGTAGGCTCGGGCTGCGTCGATCCCGGCCAACGCATACCGCTCGGCCATGGCGCTGCGGCCCAGGCCATCGAGCTGTGGAAACACATACCACATCCAGTGGCTGCGCTTGTGCCCGGCCTGCAGCTCCTGCATCACCTGGCCATACACCCGGTTCTGCGCCTCGACGAAGCGCTCCAGGTCATAGTCGCTTTGCATGCTCGCCCCTCCTCGCATCGTGCTTTCCTACCCTCTTCACTGTACGCCTGCAGCGCCGACCTATCTCGCCAGGCGATGATTGCCGCGCACTTTCTGTATTGGTCAAACTGGCCGCGCTCGGGCAAGCTGCATGCTCCCCGTCATCGCCGAAGGAGCTTCGCTTTGCCTGCCTGGATTCCTGCCCCGTTACGCCAGCTCGGCCGGCGCTTGCGTGACACCGCCCCCCAGAGCGAGCTGCTCGGCTGGTTCGAAGAGCAGGCACGCAGCCGCGGTTATCAGCTCAGCGACGGCCAGCGCCGGGTAATCCAATGCATGGCCGGGCAACTGGCACAGCTCGAACAAGGCCAAGCGCGCAGCCTGTACCTGTACGGCCCGGTGGGGCGCGGCAAGAGCTGGTTGCTCGATGGTTTCTTCCAGGCCGTGCCGGTAGCGGCCAAGCAACGCCTGCATTTCCATGACTTCTTTGCCCGCCTGCACCAGGGCATGCACCGCCACCGCGCGCTGGATGATGCACTGGGCGCGACCCTCGACGAACTGCTGGGCGGCTGCCGGGTGCTGTGCTTCGACGAGTTCCATGTGCATGACATTGGCGATGCGATGTTGCTCACGCGCTTGTTCAACGCCCTGTTCAGCCGTGGGGTGTGGTTGCTGGTAACGTCCAATTATGCCCCCGAAGGGTTGCTGCCCAACCCGTTGTACCATGAGCGCTTCCTGCCGGTGATCCGCCTGATCAACAGCTCGATGACAGTGCTCGAGGTCAGCGGTGACACCGACTTCCGCAGCCTGCCGGCCAACCGCGAACATCAGCGCTTCACCCGTGGTTGCTATGCCTGGCCAGGCACGGCGGCACAACGCCAGGCGCTCGGGGTTCCGCAACAACAGCCGCTGATGCTGGAGGTGAACAAGCGCCCGTTGCGCGCGCTGGCCAGCGATGGCCGGCGGGTGGTGTTTGCCTTTGCAGACCTGTGCGAGCACGCCACGGCGGTTATCGACTACCTGGTACTGGCCGAGCGATACGACGAATGGGTCATCGATGGGCTGGACGATCTTTCGCAATGCTCGCTGGCGGCGCAGCAGCGTTTGGTCAACCTGGTGGATGTGCTGTATGACCAGGACCGGCAAGTGATAGTGATCGCTAAACGGCCGCTGGAAGAGAGCCTGGATGGGCCACTTGCCGACCTGATGCGCACCCGCAGCCGGCTGGGGCAGTTGCATCGACTCGCGCCAGGCGAGCCTCATCCAGTGAGTTTTTCCGAGCTGTCAACTGCCAGTTCTACCAGCTGACCGATCTTCTGCAGCCGCTTCTAATGCACTTCCATACCTACGGAGGTGCCTCCCATGTCAAGCAACCAAGCCCAGTGGACCCGCATTGACCTTCAGCTGCCGGAAGATGCCTCGAGCGAACTGATCAACCGCCCGCCCTATCTGGTGGGTGGTTTCTACTTCAGCTCCAAAGCCTCTAAAGATGACTCAGGTGCACCCACCATGGTACTGACCAAGCTCACCCCAGATGGCGCGGTCGTCGAGGCATTTGGTGAAAATGGCAGCGTGCGGATCAGGATGCCGTCAGAACCTGGCTCATGGCTATGCTTCGTTGAAAACGGCGATTACCTGGTGTGTAGCGTCGCGCTTCGAGCCAATGAGCAGTTCGGCATTTTCCGCCTCGACAAGAACTCAGGGGCGCAGGATCCGGCGTTCGGATTCAAGCTGGTTCCTTGGCCAAAGGAACCGGGCAACTCCTCCCATCAAAAATCTAGCCAGGAAGATACTGACGGATACGCCGGCAGCGTTCCCCAGTTCCCCGATGGCAAGCTTCGCCAAGCGGTAAACTCCGGGCTTGCGCAATTTGATCTGCAAGGGAATCTGGACACATCGTTCAATCACGTCGGGATGCGCAGGTATTTCACCTGGGAGGGCCGCGATCTATACACCCTCGCAGTAGTTGCCCGGTATGAAGGGGCGGTGCACGCTGGCTTCTATTACTGCGGTATGCATCGAGTAGGCGGTGATGATGTGCAGGCTTGGGTAGGCGCTTGCGACAAGCATGGCGCAGTCATCTCCGGCTTTGCGCAGCAGGGTGTGTGGATTGTCAAACGCTTGCCAGGCCACCCGGACATCGCTCATCTGGCCGTTCATTCTGCGGTGCAAGCACATGAGCGCATTTATCTGGTGGGTGATGCAGGAGGCAGCACCGGGCAAAGTGGGTTTGTGCTGCGCCTGAAACTGGACGGCAGTGTCGACCCCAATTTCAACGGCGGCCAAGCCGTCATTTTCAGTCGCCCTGAGTTCGACCGGACGAAGGCATTCGCGGTCACTGCGCATGGCAGCGGTACCCTGATCGGCTGCGGCCATGGCTTGCAGCTCGGTAATCAATTGCCAACGGCAATCGTTCGCCTGGACGCAAACGGCAAGCTAGACACCTCATTCGGTGATAACGGCTGGTTACTCACGCCAGCTTACCCAGAAAGCAAGACCCTGCTGACCCTGACCCACGACGGCCAGCAAGCCATCGAGTTGCGGGGCGAGAAGTTCGTGGCCCGCTATCCCCTGTAGCACTCGAGCGCGTCAGCCGCTGATGGGCCCGCTCCTGGAGCGGGCCCATCAGTGCCTAACGCAACGCGGGCGCTGCTCAGCCAGCCCTCGGCAAGTCCGCCAGCACCGCTTCGATCTCCCCGAGCACCGCTGGGTCATCCAGGGTCGAAGGCGGCAGGTAGTCCTGCCCGTCGGCAATCTTGCGCAGCACGGCCCGCAGGATCTTCCCCGAGCGGGTCTTGGGCAGCCGCTTCACCAGCCGCACCCGGTTGAAGCAGGCCAATGCACCGATCTCCTCGCGCACGCTGCCCACCAGTTCGACCAGCAACTGAGCCTCGGCGATGCCCTCGCCATCCTTGAGCACCACCAGGGCCAATGGCACCTGCCCCTTGATTTCGTCATGCACGCCGATTACGGCGCACTCGGCCACCGCCGGATGACGCGCCACCAGGTCCTCCATCTCACCGGTGGACAGGCGATGCCCGGACACGTTGATCACGTCATCCGTGCGGCCCATGATGTAGACGAAGCCGTCGTCGTCCAGATAGCCGCCATCGCCAGTGTGGTAGTAGCCCGGGTAGGTGCGCAGGTAGGCCTGCAGGTAGCGCTCGTGGTCGCCCCATAGCGTCTGGCTGCAGCCGGGTGGCAGCGGCAGGGCAATGACAATCGAGCCCTGGTGGTTCGGCCCCAGCAAATGCCCCTCGTCATCCAGCACCTGCACGTGGTAGCCCGGCACCGCCCGGTTGCTGGACCCCGGCTTCGCCGCGCTGCCCTCCAGCCCGACGCAGGGCGCGGTGACCGGCCAGCCGGTCTCGGTCTGCCACCAGTGGTCGTGCACCGGCTTGCCAGTGACCCGTTCCAACCATTCGTGGGTGCTGGAATCGAGCTTCTCGCCCGCCAGGAACAACTGGCGCAGCGAGCTCAGGTCGTGCTTGCGGATCAGCTCGCCATCCGGGTCTTCCTTGCGGATGGCGCGCATGGCGGTGGGCGCACAGAACAGGGCATTGACCTTGTACTGCTCCACCACCCGCCAGTAGGCCGAAGCGTCCGGGGTGCGGATCGGCTTGCCTTCGTAGAACACCGTGGTGCAGCCACTCATCAGCGGCCCATAGACGATCAGCGAATGGCCAACTACCCAGCCGACATCGGAAATCCCCCACCACACGTCGCCCGCCTGCATGCCGTAGATATGGCGCATGGCATAGCACAGCGCCACGGCGTTGCCGCCGTTTTCCCGCACGATGCCTTTGGGTTTGCCGGTGGTGCCCGAGGTATACATGATGTACAGCGGGTCGCCCGCATCCAGCTCCACCGGTGGCACCGGCTCGGCCTGCGCCAATGCCGCCTGCCAGTCCAGGTCACGGCCCGCCTGCAGCTCGGCGCAGGCTTGCGGCCGTTGCAACACCAGCACCTTGCGCGGCTGGTGGCGGGCCAACTGCAGGGCGCGGTCGACCAGCGGCTTGTAGGCGATCACCCGGTCGAACTCCAGCCCGCAGGAGGCCGTCAGCAGCAAGGTTGGCCGGGCATCGTCGATGCGCAAGGCCAGTTCGTTGGCGGCAAAGCCACCGAACACCACCGAATGCACCGCTCCGATCCGCGCACAGGCCAACATGGCCATGGCCGCCTGCGGCACCATGGGCATGTAGATGATCACCCCATCGCCCTTGTTCACCCCCAGCTGGCGCAGCAAACCGGCCAGGCGTGCCACCTCGTCACGCAACTGATGGTAGGTGTAGGCCTGCTGCACGCCGGTCACTGGCGAATCGTAGATCAGTGCCAACTGCTCGCCCCGGCCTTGCTCGATCTGGTGATCGAGGGCCAGGTAGCAGCTGTTCAGGCGGCCATCGGCGAACCAGCGGTGGGTACCGTCGGCGTTGTCCTGCAAGGTCAGGGCTGGCTTGCGGTGCCAGGCCAGGTGCGCGGCCTGTTCCGCCCAGAATGCGGCAGGGTCGGAAATGGAATGGGCGTAGCTGTGCTGGTAGCTCATATCGAGGAATACCCGGTACTTGTTGTTATTGAAGGGCGAAACCTGAGTATGGACCGCTGCAGCGGCACCGCCATGGGACTAAAGTCACAACCGACCTGCAAATTTGCAGATAGCGCAAAAGCGCCCCATAACAGTGCAAAGCCTCTAGAATAGGCCACCCCTTCAACCCACGAGCAGTGCATGGACATCGATCAGGCCCGAACCTTTCTGGAAATCGTGCGTTGCGGCAGCCTGGTTGCCGCCGCCGAACGCCTGTTCGTGTCACAGACGGCAATTACCGCCCGTGTCCAGCGCCTGGAGCAGCAACTGGGTTGCCAGCTGTTCGTGCGCAGCCGCAACGGCGCCAGCCTGACCAGCGACGGCGAGGCTTTTGTCAGTTACGCCAACCAGCTGGTGCAAACCTGGGAAGCGGCGCGCCGCGACCTGCCGCTGCCGCAAGGCTGCCAGCAGGTGCTGCATGTAGGTGGTGAAGTGAGCCTGGGCAACCCGATGATGCTCGACTGGGTCAGTGCCCTGCACCAAGAGCTCCCCAGCCATGCCATCCGCAGCGAGGTGAGCGACGGCGAGTCGCTGCTGCGCAAGGTTGAAATGGGCCTGCTGGATGCCGCGCTGGTCTACCAGCCGACCTATGGCCCGGGGCTGCAGGTAGAGCAGTTGATGGAAGAAAAGCTGATCCGCGTGCGCCGGGTCGACCGCCCCGAGCCGTACATCTACATCGACTGGGGCGAAGCCTTCCGCCGCCAGCACGATGCCGCCCTGCCCGATTGCGCACGCCCGGCGCTGAGTTTCAACCTGGGGCCGCTGGCGTTGCAGTTCATTCTCGACCAGGGCGGCAGTGGCTACTTCCGCACCCGGGTCGTGCAAGCCTACCTGGACAGCGGGGTGTTCGAGCGGGTACCGCAGGCGCCGGAATTCACCTACCCGACCTATCTGGTGTACCCGCGCAAACGGGACAGCGAGGCCCTGCAACAAGCCTTCGCCATTCTGCGCCGGCTGGTAGCCGCCGGCGCCAGCGACTGGTCACAACGCTGGGACCCGCTGATTTGAAGCTTCGGTTCGGCTGAGCAACTGGCGCTTGAGGCCGGCGATCAGGTCGGTCTGGGTGATCACCCCCACCAGCTGGTCGGCTTCCAGCACCGGCAGGCAGTGCAGGCCCTGCTCGCACAGCAACGGCAGCAACCGCTCCAGCGGGTGCTGGCTGCTGACGCTGATGACCCGGCGGCTCATTATCTGCTCCATGCGCACCGCCTTGCGGCCGAACCAGCCGCGCCAACTGAAGCGGCCCCGCTGCATGGCCGGGCCGACCAGGTCGCTGAGGCTGACGATGCCCACCAGCTTGCCGTGCTGCAGCACCGGCAGGGTTTTCAGGTGATGGCTGGCCAGCATCTGCCAGGCCTGCTCCAGGGTGGTATCGGGCGAGGCGAACTGAACATCGCGGGACATGACCGAAGCGGCGGTGATGCCGCCGAGGCTGCGCTGCAGGGCGTGCTGTTCGGTGGCCAGGATGATGCGTTCCAGTTCGTCACGGGTGACGTCGACGAACTCGCCCAGTTCTTCCAGTGCCTGGTCCAGGTCTTCGCCACGGATGCCGACCCGCTCGCTGGGCAGCGGGTCATGGGTATGGTGCGGGTCCTTGCGCGGCGCGGCGCCTTTCGGGTAACGCACGCCGGTCAGGCGGTTGTAGAGGATCGCCACTGTGATCAGGATCAGCGCATTGAGCAGCACCGGCTCCAGCAGCCGATCGCCCATCGCGGTCAGCCCCGAGTCGGCCAGCACCGCGCTCAGCGCCACGCCGCCACCCGGTGGGTGCAAGCAGCGCAGCAGGCACATCACCAGGATCGAGATACCCAGGGCAGCGGCGGCCACCCACAACTCCGCGCCGAAGCCCTGGCGCATGGCCAGGCCGACCGCACCGGCCACGGCGTAGCTGCCCAGCACCGGCCAGGGCTGGGCCAACGGGCCGGAATGCACGGCGAACACCAGCACCGCCGAAGCCGCCAGCGGGCCGAGCAGGTGCAAGGCGATGCCCGGGCCAAAGGCCATGCTGGTCAGCCAACCGGCGAGGAACAGGCCGAGCAATGCACCGATAGCGGCACGTAACCATTCTCTGGGGGGAATATTCAGCGGCGCAGGCAACAGCCGCTGCAGACGACTTTCGGAACGCGAGGCAGACATTTAGATAATCAGGATCTTTGGTTTTTCTGGTAGGAAAGAAAGCCCGGTACTGACGGCCGGTTTCGTGCAGGGGATTTTGCCGGGCAGGTTGAGGTTGGGCTAATTCAAAAAAATGCGGCTGTACTGCAATTTTTTTGCATTGGTGATATCACAGCCCATCGATTCGCCCCGTAGGAGCGGATTTTATCCGCGATGCAGGCGACGCGGTGGATGGCACCAGCTTTGCCGGTGATCGCGGCTGAAGCCGCTCCTACACGTTTCGCATCGATTCAAGGTCAGCGCTCTACCTGTGGGCCGGCAAGCCGCGCCGGCATTATCGAGCCTTGCGCGGCAGGTCGATGCTGACCCGCAGCCCACCCAACGGGCTCTCCAGCAGCGCCAGGCGCCCGCCCCAGGCTTCGATGATATCGCGCACGATGCCCAACCCCAGGCCATGCCCGTCAACCTGCTCGTCCAGCCGCGACCCGCGCTCCAGCACCTGTTGCCGCTGGCTGTCGGGGATGCCCGGGCCATCGTCATCGACCCATAACCGGTAGCCCTCGGCATCCACCGCGATGCCCAGGCGCACCTCGCTGTCGGCCCACTTGCAGGCATTGTCCAGCAGGTTGCCGAGCAATTCGAGGAAGTCCTCGCGGTCCCATGGCAGCAACAGCCCGGACGGTACATCGCTGGCCAGCAACAAGCCCTCACCATGAATCAGCCCCAGCGTCGCCAGCAGCCCCGGCAATTCGGCGTCACAGTCGAACTGCGCACCCGGCAGCGCGTCACCCGCCAACCTTGCCCGGTTCAGCTCGCGCGCCAGGCGTTGCTGGATCTGCTCCAGTTGCTCACGCATCTGCGCGCGAACCTCGGGCAATGCGTTCAACCGCTCGCTGGCGGCCAGGCTCAGCAGCACCGCCAGCGGCGTCTTCAGCGCATGGCCAAGGTTGCCCAATGCATTGCGCGAGCGGCGCAGGCTGTCTTCGGTATGCTGCAACAAATGGTTGATCTGCCCCACCAGTGGCGCCAGTTCGCTGGGCACCTCGGCATCCAGCTGCGAGCGCTGGCCCTGCTGCAACTGGGCGATCTGCTGACGCGCGCGCTCCAGCGGCCGCAGCGAGCGGGTCACGGTGATGCGTTGCAACACCAGCACCAGAACCAGTGCCACCAGGCCCATGCCCAGGCCGATCTGCTGCATGCGCCGGAAACCGTCGCGGACCGGCGAATAGTCCTGTGCCACGCTGATCGAGATGTCCTGCCCCAGGCGCCGGTAATCGGCGCGCAAGGCCAGCAATTGCTGACCTTCCGGCCCCAGTTGGTGGCTGTCGGAAAGACCCGGCGCAGCAGGTTTGGGCATGTCCAGGTCCCACAGCGAGCGAGAACGCCAGGTACCTTTATCGAAATCGATGCGGAAGTAGTAGCCGGAAAACGGCCGTTGGTAAGCCGCCGAGATACGCCGCTCATCCAGCTGCAGGCCGGAAGGCCCGCGCACCAGGGCGACCAGCAGGTTCTCGCTTTCCTTGCGCAGGCCGTTCTCCAGATAACGCTGCAGGCCAGCCTCGAACAGCCACAGGGTCAGTTGCGCCAGCACCAAGCCAACCACCACCAGCACCGCCACCAGGCCCAGGCTAAGGCGCGCCTGGATCGACTTCACGCGTTGCTCCCGGCGTAGATATAGCCTTGCCCGCGGCGAGTCTCGATGACGCTGCGGCCCAGCTTGCGCCGCAAGTGGTTGACGTGCACTTCCAGCACGTTGGAATCGCGCTCGGTCTCGCCGTCGTAGAGATGCTCGGCCAGGTGGCTCTTGGACAGGATCTGCTGCGGATGCAGCATGAAATAGCGCAGCAGGCGGAACTCGGCGGCGGTCAGCTGGATATCCACGCCGTCGCGGCTGACGCATTGGCGACTTTCGTCCAGGTGCAGGCCAGCCGCCTCCAGCGTCGGTTGGTTGGCCAGGCCACGGGCACGGCGCAGCAACGCCTGGATGCGCAATTGCAGCTCTTCGGGGTGAAACGGTTTGCTCAGGTAGTCATCGGCCCCGGCCTTCAGCCCTTCGATACGCTCGGCCCAGGAGCCGCGCGCGGTAAGGATCAACACCGGTGTGGCCAGGCCGGCAGCGCGCCACTGCGCCAGCACCTCAAGGCCCGGCAAGCCCGGCAAGCCCAGGTCGAGGATGATCAGGTCGTACGGTTCGCTCTGCCCCTGGTACACGGCATCGCGCCCATCGGCCAGCCAGTCGACAGCGTAGCCCTGGCGTTGCAGTGCGCTGGTCAGTTCATCGGCCAGCGGCACGTTATCTTCGACTAGCAACAGGCGCATTCAGTCGTCTTCCTCGTCCTTGAGCAGGGTACCGGTGCTGGCATCGAGCTTGACCTCGCGCACCACGCCTTCAACCGTCAGCAGCTCGACTTCATATTCATAGCGATCGTTATCTTCCTCCAGTTCGGCCTCCAGCAGGCGTGCCCCAGGGTGACGCCCCAGGGCAGTTTCCAGCAGATGCTCGAGTGGCAGGATGACCCCCTTCTGGCGCAATTCCAGGGCTTCGTCCTGGTCAAGGTCGCGGGCCATGGCCAGCGAACAAGCGGCCAGCAGCACCAGCGCGAGGTAGCGTGCCGACCGCGGTAGGTGAATCATCAGTTGTCCCGCTCGTCCTTGAGGACTTCACCGGTCTTGGCATCCAGATCGACATCCCACTCGACATTCTGGCTGTCGCGCAGCTCGACCTTGTAGATGTAGCGACCGTATTCGTCTTCCAGCTCGGAGTCGGTGACCGTGGCGCCCGGGTGCTTGGCCACGGCAGCGGCCTTGAGTTCGTCCAGAGACTTGATGGTCTTGGCGTTGACCAGTTTGACCACTTCGTCGGGCTGCACGTCCTTGGCGAAGGCGGCGTTGGCGCCGAACGCGAGGGCGGCGGCGGTGAACAGGGCAGTCAAGGTTTTCATCGTTCTTCTCTCCTGAGAACTGTACAAGTTGTCTACGGGGTTAAGATTACCCAGCGGTCCTTAATTCAACCTGAAAACAACTGCCGGCATGATAGCGCAGGTCAATGGGCCAGCGGCTTGCTGACCTGCACAGATACCTCGCAGCGTCCCTATAATGCCCAGTCACCGCCCAAGAGACCCGTCATGAGCGCCATCCACGTCAAGTACCCCGCCCTCACCTTCAAGGCCGGCCAGCGTGCCCTGCGGCAGATCCGCGAGCGCGGCTTGCAGGCGGCCGATGTCGGTGTGCTGCCGGGCGCGGCGGGTGGACCGAAGCCGCTGGGCATCCAGGGCCTGGACCTGGCACTGTTCGGTGAATGGCTGCCGTCGGCGCCCCGGCAGCGTGCCCTTATCGGCGCTTCGATCGGTGCCTGGCGCTTCGCCAGTGCCTGCCTTGACGACCCGGTCGCAGGCATCCGCCGCCTGGGCGAACTGTATACCGAGCAGGATTTTGCCAAGGGCGTCACGCCCTCCGAGATCAGCCGCAGCTGCCAACGCATGCTCGATGACCTGTTGCAAGGCCGCGACGGCGAGCTGCTGGCCAACCCGCACTATCGCCTGAACATCCTGGTGGTCAAGAGCCATGGGCATCTTGCCCACGACCATCGCGCGCGCCTGGGCCTTGGCCTGGGTTCGGTGGTCGCCAGCAACCTGCTTGGCCGTGCGCGCCTGGCCCGTCACTTCGAACGCATCATCCTCCACGATGGCCGCGCCACGCCGCCGCTCGACGCGCTCACCGATTTCCCCTCGCGCTGCCTGCCGCTGGACCTGGCCAACCTGCGCCATGCCCTGCTCGCCTCGGGCTCCATCCCCATGGTCATGGAGGGTGTGAAAGACATCCCCGGCGCCGGTGCCGGCACCTACCGCGACGGCGGCCTGCTCGATTACCACCTCGACCTGCCCTACCGCGGCGACGATCTGGTGCTGTACCCGCACTTCACCGACAAGGTCGTGCCTGGCTGGTTCGACAAGGCCCTGCCCTGGCGCAGGGGCGATGCCACGCGCCTGCAGAACGTGCTGCTGATGACGCCCTCGGCGCAATACCTGGCCGCCCTGCCCTACGGCAAGCTGCCCGACCGTAACGACTTCAAGCGCTTCATGGGTGATGCGCCAAGCCGTAAACGCTACTGGTACAAGGCCATTGCCGAAAGTCAGCGGCTGGGCGACGAGTTGCTGGAGTTGCTCGCCACCGGGCGGTTGCATGATCAGCTGCAAGCCTTGTAGCGGCCATGCTGGTAGACTGCGCGCATTATCGATTCACACAGAGTTATGACAGCGTGGAAATCTTCAAGGAATTCACATTCGAATCGGCGCACCGCCTGCCCAACGTACCTGCCGGGCACAAATGCGGCCGCCTGCACGGCCACTCGTTCAAGGTCGGCCTGCACCTGACCGGCCCGCTCGACCCGCACACCGGCTGGATCCGCGACTTTGCCGAGGTGAAGGCGATCTTCAAGCCGATCTACGATCAGCTGGATCACAACTACCTGAACGACATCCCGGGGCTTGAGAACCCTACCAGCGAAGTCATCGCCAAATGGATCTGGGACCAGGTAAAGCCGCTGATGCCTGAACTGTCCAAGGTGCGCATTCATGAAACCTGCACCAGCGGCTGTGAATATACCGGCGACTGAAGCGTCGTGAATGCCGGCCCTGCGCGCTCATCGCAGGGGCCGGCGGCCACGCTCAGATCTCACCGTACTGGTGGGGAATGCTCAGGATTTCCATCGCGACGCGCCCGGCGTCACCTTTGTTGGTATTGAAAAACAGCGCGCCTTCACTTGCGTAACGCCGTAGCTTTCCACCATTTGGCGTCGACAGCAGCACGTTGAAGCGGCGCTCACCTTCCTGCATTTCCGGCGCCAGGCCATCGATCGTCCATAACCGGGCGGAAGCGGGCTTGCGCAGGGCGCCTTGCGCTTCATCGGTTTCCCAGATCCCCACATAGCCCGACCAAGCGTTCGAATCCAGTGCCCAGCGGGCAATGTTCCATTTCCGGTCAGCAGGCCGGATCTCGTAATACAGGCGCTTGCCCGGCCCCGCACTGCCCTTGGTATAGGCACCGAACCAGAACAGTTCGAAGTAGCGCTGGCTCGGTGAAAGGTAATCGATCGGGTCAAGGCGTTTTTCCAGCACGCCGTTTCCCTCGCTCTGCAGATAGTGATCCCAGTGGCCTCGATTGCCCCGGCTCCCGGTTTCTACCCACATCGCGGATAGCCGGTGTTTCTGATCGGCCCATGCCTGCGGCTCGATGCGCTGCGCCGAAGCTTGCCACCAGCAGCGGGCCAGGAACGTTTCCCGGGAGTTAAATAGGTATTCGCTCATGCTGACGCTCCCCGTCAGTTCAAAGAGCCTCTACGCTATGAACCCGGGCCTTCGCAAGGCAGAGGGAAGCTACTCACCCAAGGCCTTGTGCAGGAAGGCCGGCGCGATGTAACGCTGGTAATGCGCTTCGGACAAGAGGAAAAATTCGCGATCGATGGCATCACGCAGCTGCGGCAGCTCCCAGTCGCGGAACTCCGGCAGCAGCACCATGCCGTAAGCCTCCAGGTCGCGAATCATCCGGGCCCCGCGGGCAATCAGCTGGTACGCCCAGCAATACTCGGACTGCTGCTCGACAAAGCGGATGGAGCGCTGCTCCAGTTGCTGGCGCAGCAGGGCTTTGTCGAATACTTCCAGCTTGGCCATCATCACCTGCACCAGCAGTTGCTCCAGGCGCAGCCACACCGCACGCTTTTGCGCATCGTCGTAGCCGTTCCAGTGGATCACTTCATGGTGAAACCGCTTGCAGCCACGGCATACCGTGTCGCCATACACCGTTGAGCAAAGGCCGACACAAGGGGTCTTGATGGACTTGTTGGACATGAAAAACAACAGCTTGGCGGTGGAACACAGGCCCATGTTAGCCCTTTGTCTAACCAGGGTCACTCGTTAAAGTCGTCTTCGCCGCCTTACCTTCGGGCTTTTTTTGCCGTAGAATCATCCGGCCTTTTCAAAGGCAACAATGTCCGTTGGAAGCTGTTTTCAAAGCGTCACGAGCACAGTTCATCCGGTAGAACGGCGTTGGCCCGGGCCATGCATCCCTCGCATGCCCGTGCCAGCCCTCATCAGCTTTCCGTTCTGCAGGCGTAAAACTTTGAAAGCAGCTTCTGTAAGGATTCCTTGCGACTCTGGCTGGGCGGCCCACAAAGCCGTGGCAGCGCATGGGTGCATTGAATGCTGGATGAGCGTCCCGGACCCCCTTTAGGGACCACTGATGAGGGAAATAACTGTGCTTGAAGCCTACCGCAAACACATCGAAGAGCGTGCCGCCCTGGGTATCGTGCCCCAGCCGCTGAACGCCGAACAAACTGCAGGCCTGGTCGAGCTGCTGAAAAACCCGCCGGCCGGCGAAGAAGCCTTCCTCGTAGACCTGATCACCCACCGCGTACCACCAGGGGTCGACGAAGCCGCCTATGTCAAGGCTGCCTTCCTGTCCGCCATCGCCAAGGGCGAAGCCAAGTCGCCACTGATCGACCGCAAGCACGCCACCGAACTGCTGGGCACCATGCAGGGCGGCTACAACATCGAAACGCTGGTTGCGCTGCTGGATGACGCCGAACTGGGCGCCGTCGCGGGCGAACAGCTCAAGCACACCCTGCTGATGTTCGACGCCTTCCACGACGTGGCCGAAAAGGCCAAGGCCGGCAACGTTCACGCCAAGGCCGTGCTGGAATCCTGGGCTGCCGGCGAGTGGTTCACCTCGCGTCCGGCGATCGCCGACAAGTACACCCTGACCGTGTTCAAGGTGCCTGGCGAAACCAACACCGACGACCTGTCGCCTGCCCCGGACGCCTGGTCGCGCCCTGACATCCCGCTGCACGCCCTGGCCATGCTGAAAATGGCCCGTGACGGCATCGAGCCGCAGCAGCCTGGCTCGGTCGGCCCGCTGGCGCAGATCGAAGCGGTCAAGGCCAAGGGCTTCCCGGTTGCCTACGTCGGTGACGTGGTCGGTACCGGCTCCTCGCGTAAATCGGCTACCAACTCGGTGCTGTGGTTCTTCGGCGACGACATCCCGTACGTACCGAACAAGCGTGCCGGTGGCTTCTGCTTCGGCACCAAGATCGCCCCGATCTTCTACAACACCATGGAAGACGCCGGCGCCCTGCCGATCGAATTCGACTGCACCAACCTGGCCATGGGCGACGTCATCGACGTTTACCCGTTCAAGGGCGAAGTGCGCCGTCACGGCAGCGACGAACTGGTCACCACCTTCCAGCTGAAGACCGAAGTGCTGCTGGATGAAGTCCGCGCTGGTGGCCGTATCCCGCTGATCGTCGGCCGTGGCCTGACCGAAAAGGCTCGCGCCGAACTGGGCCTGGGCGCTTCCGACCTGTTCAAGAAGCCGGAGCAGCCTGCCGATTCGGGCAAAGGCTACACCCTGGCGCAGAAGATGGTCGGTCGTGCCTGCGGCCTGCCGGAAGGCAAGGGCGTGCGCCCTGGTACCTACTGCGAGCCGAAGATGACCACCGTCGGTTCCCAGGACACCACTGGCCCGATGACCCGCGACGAGCTGAAAGACCTGGCGTGCCTGGGCTTCTCCGCTGACCTGGTGATGCAGTCGTTCTGCCACACCGCGGCCTATCCGAAGCCGATCGACGTCACCACCCACCACACCCTGCCAGACTTCATCCGCACCCGTGGCGGCGTGTCGCTGCGCCCGGGTGACGGCATCATCCACAGCTGGCTGAACCGCATGCTGATGCCTGACACCGTGGGTACCGGTGGCGACTCGCACACCCGCTTCCCGATCGGCATCTCGTTCCCGGCCGGTTCCGGCCTGGTGGCCTTCGCCGCCGCCACCGGCGTCATGCCGCTGGACATGCCGGAATCCGTCCTGGTGCGCTTCAAGGGCAAACTGCAGCCAGGCATCACCCTGCGTGACCTGGTGCATGCCATCCCTTACTACGCCATCCAGAAGGGCCTGCTGACCGTCGAGAAGAAAGGCAAGAAGAACATCTTCTCCGGCCGCATCCTCGAGATCGAAGGCCTGAACGAGCTGACCGTCGAGCAAGCCTTCGAGCTGTCCGACGCCTCGGCCGAGCGTTCCGCTGCCGGTTGCACCATCAAGCTGCCGGAAAAGGCCATTGCCGAGTACCTGCAGTCCAACATCACCCTGCTGCGCTGGATGATCGGCGAAGGCTACGGCGATGCCCGCACCCTGGAGCGCCGTGCCCAGGCCATGGAAGCCTGGCTGGCCAAGCCTGAGCTGCTGTCGGCCGACGCCGATGCCGAATACGCTGAAATCATCGAAATCGACCTGGCCGACGTCAAGGAGCCTGTGCTCTGCGCGCCGAACGACCCGGACGATGCCCGCCTGCTGTCCTCGGTACAGGGCGAGAAGATCGACGAAGTGTTCATCGGTTCGTGCATGACCAACATCGGTCACTTCCGCGCCGCCGGCAAGCTGCTGGACAAGGTCAAGGGCGGTATCCCGACCCGCCTGTGGCTGGCTCCGCCAACCAAGATGGACGCTCACCAGCTGACCGAAGAAGGCTACTACGGCATCTACGGCAAGGCCGGTGCACGCATGGAAATGCCAGGCTGCTCGCTGTGCATGGGTAACCAGGCACGCGTACAGACTGGTTCGACCGTGGTGTCCACCTCGACCCGTAACTTCCCGAACCGCCTGGGCGACGCTACCAACGTGTACCTGGCATCGGCCGAACTGGCTGCTGTCGCTTCGATCATCGGCAAGCTGCCGACCGTCGAAGAGTACATGCAGTACGCGAAAGACATCGACAGCATGGCTGCCGACGTCTACCGCTACCTGAGCTTCGACCAGATCGCCGAGTTCCGCGAAGCGGCAGCCAACGCCAAGATCCCGGTGGTTCAGGCGTAAGCTGAGTTACACGTTGTAAACAGAGCCCCGGCAGCGATGCCGGGGCTTTTTTGTTTCGCCCGTGGCGACCTCGTCGCGGCGCAGCCCGCCCCACAGGCCCTTCAAAGGCGTGAACGCCAAGGGCTTCGTGCAGGAGCGGCGTTAGCCGCGAAGAGGCCAGCACCGGCCAGCTCAAGCCACGAACAAATCCACGAACCGGTGCACCGTCATTTCTTCCAGCGCCTGCTGGTTCTTGCACACCGCCAGAATCTCCTCACAGCGCTGCCGTGCGAAGCGCGTCGCCAGGTTGGCCCTGAATTTGGCCTCCAGCAACGGTATGCCCTCCGCCCGCCGGCGCCGGTGACCGATCGGGTACTCCACCACCACCTGCTCGGTACTGCTGCCATCCTTGAAGAACACCTGTAGCGCGTTGGCAATCGAGCGCTTGTCCGGTTCCAGGTATTCGCGGCTGAAACGAGGGTCTTCCACCACCTCCATTTTCTCGCGCAGGCGGTCGATGCTCGGGTGGTTGGCGTGGAAGGCGTCTTCATAATGCTCGGCCACCAGGTGCCCGAAAATCAAAGGCACCGCCACCATGTATTGCAGGCAATGGTCACGATCGGCGGCATTGGCCAGCGGGCCGCTCTTGGAGATGATACGGATTGCCGATTCCTGGGTGGTGATGACGATGCGATCGACCTCATGCAGGCGATTACGAACCAGCGGATGCAAGGTGACTGCTGCCTCGCAAGCGGTCTGGGCATGGAACTCGGCGGGGAAACTGACCTTGAACAGCACGTTTTCCATCACATAGCTACCCAGGGCCTGCGGCAGGTGCAACGCCTGCTGTTCGGCAGGCTTGAGCGCCAGGTCCTTGTTGGTGTGGCTGAACAGTACGTCGTAGAAACCCCACTGGGGCGCAGTGAGCACGCCCGGCACGCCCATCTCGCCACGCAGGGCGATATCGGCCAGGCGCACGCCACGGCTGGACGCATCACCGGCAGCCCAGGATTTGCGCGAACCGGCGTTGGGCGCATGGCGGTAGGTACGCAGCGCCTGGCCGTCGACGAAGGCGTGCGACAAGGCACTGAGCATCTGCTCACGGTTGGCTCCCATCAACCTTGCACACACTGCAGTGGAGGCCACCTTGACCAGGATCACGTGGTCGAGGCCAACGCGATTGAAAGCGTTTTCCAGTGCCAGCACCCCCTGGATCTCGTGGGCCATGACCATGGCCTCCAGCACGTCACGCATCAGCAGCGGTGCTTCACCGGCAGCCACGCGCTTTTGCGACAGGTGGTCGGCAACCGCCAGGATGCCACCGAGATTGTCCGAGGGATGGGCCCATTCGGCCGCCAGCCAGGTGTCGTTATAGTCCAGCCAGCGCACGCTACAGCCAATGTCCCAGGCGGCCTTGACCGGGTCGAGGCGGTAGGCGGTGCCGGGAACTCGGGCGCCATGGGGCACCACGGTGCCCTCCACCAGCGGGCCGAGCAGCTTGGTGCATTCGGGGAAGCGCAGGGCCAGCAAGCCGCAGCCGAGGGTATCCATCAGGCAGTTGCGCGCGGTATCCAGGGCTTCGGCGGATGCCACCCGGTAGCCGAGGGCGTAGTCGGCGAGGGTTTGCAGTACCTGGTCGTAATCCGGGCGGTCATTGAGGTCTACGTTGGCGCTCATATGCAGCTCCCTTCAAAAGTGCCGGAGCTGCTGTGCAGCCCATCACCGGCAAGCCAGCTGCCACAGGTAGTGCACCAGCCTCAACAGCGGTGCGATCCCTGTGGCAGCCGGCTTGCCGGCGATGAGCCGCGCAGCGGCCCCGCTTGAAGCCGAGCGCCAGTTGGTGCGTTAGAAGCTATCGCCAGGCACGCGAACCCAGCCCTCCATCAGCACCCGAGCACTGCGGCTCATGATTGCCTTGGTCACTGTCCACTCACCATTCACCTGGCGCGCCTCGGCCCCCACCCGCAGGGTGCCCGAGGGGTGGCCGAAACGCACGGCGCTACGCTCGCCCCCGCCTGCGGCGAGGTTCACCAGCGTCCCCGGAATGGCCGCCGCAGTGCCGATGGCCACTGCGGCCGTACCCATCATGGCATGGTGCAGCTTGCCCATGGACAGGGCCCGTACCAGCAGATCGATATCACCTGCCTGCACAGCCTTGCCACTGGACGCAGTGTAGGTGCTCGGTGGCGCGACGAAAGCCACTTTCGGCGTGTGCTGACGCCCGGCAGCCTGGTCGACGTTGTCGATCAGGCCCATGCGCACGGCGCCATGGGCGCGGATCGTCTCGAAACGCAGCAGCGCCTGGGGGTCAGCGTTGATGGCATCCTGCAGTTCGGTGCCGGTGTAGCCGATGTCTGCCGCATTGACGAAGATGGTCGGGATACCGGCATTGATCAGGGTCGCCTTGAAGGTACCCACGCCCGGTACCACCAGGTCATCGACCAGGTTACCGGTGGGGAACATCGCGCCACCGTCGCCGTCTTCGTCGGCCGCCGGGTCGAGGAACTCCAGCTGCACCTCGGCGGCCGGGAAGGTCACCCCGTCCAGCTCGAAGTCGCCGGTTTCCTGCACCTGACCTTCGCTGATCGGCACGTGGGCGATGATGGTCTTGCCGATATTGGCCTGCCAGATGCGAACGGTAGCGATGCCATTGGGTGGGATGCGTGCAGGGTCGACCAGGCCGCTGCTGATGGCGAACGAACCGACTGCAGCAGAGAGGTTGCCACAGTTACCGCTCCAGTCGACGAAGGCCTTGTCGATGCTGACCTGGCCGAACAGATAGTCGACATCGTGATCGGGCTTGATGCTCTGCGACAGGATCACGGTCTTGCTGGTGCTCGAGGTAGCGCCGCCCATGCCGTCGATCTGCTTGCCATAGGGGTCCGGGCTGCCGATCACCCGCAGCAGCAGGGCATCGCGCGCCGGGCCAGGGATCTGCGCCTGCTCGGGCAGGTCTTGCAGGCGGAAGAACACGCCTTTGCTGGTGCCGCCACGGATGTAGGTGGCGGGGATTTTGATCTGGGGTGCATGTGCCATGGGATGTACTGTCCTGTTTGAGATGCATATGACCTCTGGGGCTGCCTTGCAGCCCATCGCGACCCAAGGCCGCTCCTACAGGGACCGCGTGACGCTTGTAGGAGCGGCCTTTGGTCGCGATGGGCCGCAAAGCGGCCCCCTGCAATTACACGGTGGCTTCGAGGAAGTCCTGGGCAAAGCGCTGCAGCACCCCGCCGGCCTCGTAGATCGACACTTCCTCGGCGGTGTCCAGGCGGCAGGTCACCGGCACCTCCAGGCGCTCGCCGTTGGCCCGGGTGACCACCAGGGTCAGGGTCGCCCGTGGCGTACGCGCACCCAGCACGTCGTAGGTCTCGCTGCCATCCAGGCCCAGGGTCTTGCGGTCGGTGCCCGGCTTGAACTCCAGCGGCAGGACGCCCATGCCCACCAGGTTGGTGCGGTGGATGCGCTCGAAGCCTTCGGCGACGATCGCCTCTACCCCGGCCAGACGCACACCCTTGGCCGCCCAGTCACGCGACGAGCCCTGGCCGTAGTCGGCGCCGGCAACGATGATCAGCGGCTGCTTGCGCTGCATGTAGGTCTCGATCGCCTCCCACATGCGGGTCACCTTGCCTTCCGGCTCGATCCGCGCCAGCGAACCCTGCTTCACGCTGCCGTCTTCGTTACGCACCATTTCGTTGAACAGCTTGGGGTTGGCGAAGGTGGCACGCTGGGCGGTGAGGTGGTCGCCACGGTGGGTGGCGTAGGAGTTGAAGTCCTCTTCCGGCAGGCCCATCCTGGCCAGGTACTCACCGGCGGCACTGTCGAGCATGATGGCGTTGGACGGCGACAGGTGGTCGGTGGTGATGTTGTCCGGCAGCAGCGCCAGCGGGCGCATGCCGCGCAGGGTACGTTCGCCGGCCAGCGCCCCTTCCCAGTAGGGCGGGCGGCGGATGTAGGTGCTCATCGGGCGCCAGTCGTACAGCGGCGCTACCTTCGGCCCACGGTCTTCCTCGATGGCGAACATCGGGATGTACACCTTGCGGAACTGCTCCGGCTTGACCGCTGCACGGACAACGGCGTCGATCTCCTCGTCGCTGGGCCAGATATCCTTGAGACGGATTTCCTTGCCATCGACCACGCCCAGCACATCCTTCTCGATGTCGAAGCGGATGGTACCGGCGATGGCGTAGGCCACCACCAGCGGTGGCGAGGCAAGGAACGCCTGCTTGGCATAGGGGTGGATACGCCCGTCGAAGTTGCGGTTGCCCGACAGCACGGCGGTGGCGTACAGGTCACGGTCGATGATTTCCTGCTGGATCGCCGGGTCCAGCGCACCGGACATGCCGTTGCAGGTGGTGCAGGCGAAGGCGACGATACCAAAGCCGAGCTGCTCCAGTTCCTTTTCCAGCCCCGCCTCCTCCAGGTACAGCTGCACAGCCTTGGAACCCGGCGCCAGCGACGACTTGACCCATGGCTTGCGGGCCAGGCCCAGCTTGTTGGCGTTGCGCGCCAGCAGGCCTGCGGCAATCACGTTGCGCGGGTTGCTGGTGTTGGTGCAACTGGTAATGGCCGCGATGATCACTGCGCCGTCAGGCATCTGCCCAGGCACTTCTTCCCACTTGCCGGCGATACCCTTGGCCGCCAGGTCGCTGGTGGCGACCCGGGCATGCGGGTTGGACGGGCCAGCCATGTTACGCACCACGCTGGCCAGGTCGAAGCTCAGGGTGCGCTCGTACACCGCGCCGCCCAGGCTGTCGGCCCACAGGCCGGTGGCCTTGGCATAGGTTTCCACCAGCTTGACCTGCTGCTCTTCGCGGCCGGTCAGGCGCAGGTAGTCGATGGTTTGCTGGTCGATGGCAAACATCGCTGCAGTGGCGCCGTACTCCGGGGCCATGTTGGAAATGGTGGCACGGTCGCCCAGGGTCAAGGCGCGAGCGCCCTCGCCGTGGAACTCCAGGTAGGCCCCGACGACCTTCTGCTTGCGCAGGAATTCGGTGAGGGCCAGCACCAGGTCGGTGGCGGTGATGTTCGGCGCCAACTTGCCGGTCAGCTCGACGCCGATGATTTCCGGCAGGCGCATCCACGAGGCGCGGCCAAGCATCACGTTTTCCGCCTCCAGGCCACCCACGCCGATGGCGATCACGCCCAGGGCGTCGACATGCGGGGTATGGCTGTCGGTGCCGACGCAGGTATCCGGGTAGGCCACGCCACGGTCGTTGTGGATGACCGGCGACATCTTCTCCAGGTTGATCTGGTGCATGATGCCGTTGCCCGGCTGGATCACGTCGACGTTCTTGAAGGCCTTCTTGGTCCAGTTGATGAAGTGGAAGCGGTCCTCGTTACGGCGGTCTTCGATGGCCCGGTTCTTTTCGAACGCCTGCGGGTCGAAGCCACCGCATTCGACGGCCAGCGAGTGGTCGACGATCAGCTGCACCGGCACCACCGGGTTGACCTGGGCCGGGTCGCCGCCCTTGTCGGCAATGGCGTCACGCAGGCCGGCGAGGTCGACCAGCGCGGTCTGGCCGAGGATATCGTGGCACACCACCCGCGCCGGGAACCATGGGAAGTCGAGATCGCGCTTGCGCTCGATCAGCTGGCCCAGCGAGGCGTCGAGGGTGGCCGGGTCGCAGCGGCGCACCAGGTTTTCGGCGAGCACGCGAGAAGTGTAAGGCAGCCCATCGTAGGCGCCGGGCTTGATCGCCTCGACCGCCGCGCGGGCATCGAAATAGTCCAGGTCGGTGCCTGGCAGGTGCTTGCGGAATGCAGTATTCATCATGGAATCAGGCTCGGTCACAGGATTCGGAAGGTTTCACCGCCCCCGTGGGAGCGGGCGTGCCCGCGAATGCGTCAGCAGGTGCAATGCGGTTGCCAGTACGGACGCATTCGCGGGCAAGCCCGCGCCCACAAGGGGAACGGGTTGCCTCTCTCTATCTAATCAGCGCTGGTCGATCGGCACGAACTGGCGCTGCTCGACACCGACATACTCGGCGCTCGGGCGGATGATGCGGTTGTTGGCGCGCTGCTCGAAGACGTGCGCTGCCCAGCCGGTCAGGCGCGAGCAGACGAAGATCGGGGTGAACAGCTTGGTCGGAATACCCATGAAGTGATACGCCGAGGCATGGTAGAAGTCGGCATTGGGGAACAGGCGCTTCTGCTCCCACATGGTCTTGTCGATGGCTTCGGAAACCGGGTACAGGACCTTGTCGCCCACTTCGTCGGCCAGCTGTTTCGACCAGCCCTTGATCACCTCGTTGCGCGGGTCGGACTCTTTGTAGATGGCATGGCCAAAGCCCATGATCTTGTCCTTGCGCTCAAGCATGCGCAGCAGCTCGGCAGTAGCTTCCTGCGGGCTCTGGAAACGCTCGATCAGCTCCATCGCCGCCTCGTTGGCGCCACCGTGCAGCGGGCCGCGCAGCGAGCCGATGGCAGCGGTGATGCAGGAATACAGGTCGGACAAGGTCGAGGCACAGACGCGGGCGGTGAAGGTGGAAGCGTTGAATTCGTGCTCGGCGTAAAGGATCAGCGAAACGTTCATCACCTTGACGTGCAGGTCGCTGGGTTTCTTGCCGTGCAGCAGGTGCAGGAAATGCCCGCCGAGGGTGTCTTCGTCGCTGGTGCAGTCGATGCGCACGCCGTGGTGGGTGAAGCGGTACCAGTAGCACATCACCGCCGGGAACAGCGCCAGCAGGCGGTCGGTCTTCTCGCGCTGGGCTTCGAAGGTCAGCTCCGGTTCCAGGGTACCGAGCACCGAGCAACCGGTGCGCATCACGTCCATCGGGTGGGCGTCGCGCGGGATGCGCTCGAGCACTTCCTTCAGCGCCTGCGGCAGGTCACGCAGGCCCTTGAGCTTGCGCTTGTAGTCGGCCAGTTCGGCCTTGCTCGGCAGCTCGCCGTACAGCAGCAGGTAGGCGACTTCTTCGAATTCGGCACCGGCGGCCAGGTCACGCACGTCGTAACCTCGGTAGGTCAGCCCGGCACCGGCCTGGCCCACGGTGGACAATGCGGTCTGGCCGGCCACCTGGCCGCGCAGGCCTGCGCCACTGAGTACTTTTGCTTCGGCCATGGTGTTTCTCCTTTCTTGAACTTGTTTTGGAAATCTAACTGGCTAATCAGTGCTGTCTGTGCCGGCCTCTTCGCGGGCGCGCCCGCTCCTACAGGGACTGCGTGGCACTCCATGCCTGTGGGGTCCCTGTGGGAGCGGGCGCGCCCGCGAAGAGGCCAGCCGCTCCAACCGAAGCCTTCAGCCCTTCTTCTGGGCAAACAACGCATCCAGGCTCTGCTCGAAGGCGTGGTAGCCAATGGCCTCGTAGAGCTCCATGCGGGTCTGCATGGTGTCGATCACGTTCTTCTGCGTGCCGTCACGGCGCAGCGCGGTATAGACATTCTCGGCGGCTTTGTTCATGGCGCGGAAGGCCGACAGCGGGTACAGCACCAGCGACACGTCGACCGAGGCCAGCTCTTCGGTGGTGTACAGCGGCGTGGCGCCGAACTCGGTGATGTTGGCCAGGATCGGTGCCTTCACCCGGTCGGCGAAGGTCTTGTACATCTGCAGCTCGGTAATGGCTTCCGGGAAGATCATGTCGGCGCCGGCCTCGACGCAGGCGGCGGCGCGGTCCAGCGCAGCGTTCAGGCCCTCGACGGCCAGGGCATCGGTACGCGCCATGATCACGAAGCTGTCATCGCTACGGGCATCGACCGCGGCCTTGATGCGGTCGACCATTTCCTGCTGGCTGACGATCTCCTTGTTGGGGCGGTGGCCGCAACGCTTGGCGCCTACCTGGTCTTCGATATGAATGGCAGCCGCGCCGAACTTGCTCATCGAACGCACGGTACGGGCGACGTTGAAGGCCGAGGCACCGAAGCCGGTGTCGACATCCACCAGCAGCGGCAGGTCGCACACATCGGTGATGCGGCGCACGTCGGTGAGCACGTCGTCGAGGTTGCTGATGCCCAGGTCCGGCAGGCCCAGCGAGCCGGCGGCCACGCCACCACCAGAGAGGTAGATGGCCTTGAAGCCGGCGCGCTTGGCCAGCAGCGCATGGTTGGCGTTGATGGTGCCTACCACCTGCAACGGATGTTCAGCGGCAACGGCGTCGCGGAAACGCTGACCGGGGGTGCTCTTCACAGTCATTTCTCACCTCGTGGGCTGTTGTTCTGGGCGTCCAGATAGTGACGCTCGATATTGCGCTTGGACGCGCCGATGTGGCGGCGCATCAGGAGTTCGGCCAGCTCGCCGTCACGGTCGGCGATGGCGTCGAGAATACGGTGGTGTTCGGCAAAGGCCTGGCGTGGCCGGTTCGGCGTGGCCGAAAACTGGATGCGGTACATGCGCACCAGCTGGTACAGCTCGCCACACAGCATCTTGACCAGCGTCTGGTTGCCACTGCCCTGGATGATCCGGTAGTGGAAATCGTAGTCGCCTTCCTGCTGGTAGTAGCCCAGCCCAGCCTGGAACGCGGCATCGCGCTCGTGGGTATCGAGGACCCGGCGCAGCTCGTCGATGTCGGCCTGGCTCATGCGTTCGGCGGCCAGGCGGCAGGCCATGCCTTCCAGCGACTCGCGAATTTCATACAGTTCGATCAGTTCGGCGTGGTTGAGCGACACCACCCGCGCCCCCACATGCGGCACGCGCACCAGCAGGCGCTGCCCTTCGAGGCGGTGAATGGCCTCGCGCAGCGGCCCGCGGCTGATGCCATAGGTGCGCGCCAGTTCCGGCTCGGAAATCTTGCTGCCGGGGGCGATATCACCCTTGACGATGGCCGCCTGGATGCGCCGGAAGACGTTTTCGGACAAGGTTTCCGTTTCGTCTGTCAGCACCGGGCTGGGGGTGGAGAAGTCGTGCATATTGTCGACACCTTGCAAATCTCTTGGCCAGAAACTAGCGAATCCCAGTGCAACAGTCAAAGACAAAATGAATATTGTCGACAATCGTCTAAGAACGAACTAACACCGCCGCACCGCTGTCAGATCGCGCACCGCTGGCGTCAAGACGTCGGCGTGATAGAATGCCGCGCCTCCGTTGGAGTATGGATAACCCGTCTGTCGTCCGTTTCATGTTGTTGACAGATGAACGAGGAAGCTTGCGCAGTCGTTGCCAGTCGCCTTGCTCTGAACACGGCTTGAAGATTGCTCTGAAGATCGCGCTCGACAGAGCTCCGAAGAAAGCCCCGAACCTTGCACTGCACCGCGCCAGGAATATGAGACCTACACCCGTTCTATTGCTGCTCTGCCTTACCCTGCTGCCGGCCCTTGGCCAGGCCGCAGGCAAGACCGTCTACGGTCTCAACGAATATGCACGCCTGGGCGACCTGGACCTGGAAGTGGCAGCCAAGCTCGACACCGGCGCCAAGACCGCCTCGCTCAGTGCCCGCGACATCAAGCGCTTCAAGCGCAACGGCGAAAGCTGGGTGCGCTTCTACCTGGCCATCGACGCCGCGCATTCGCATCCCATCGAACGCCCGCTGGCGCGCGTAAGCAAGATCAAGCGCCGGGCCGGTGACTATGATGCCGAATCGGGCAAGGCCTACACGGCCCGCCCGGTCATCGAACTTGAAATCTGCATGGGCCAGGCCGTGCGCACCATCGAAGTCAACCTCACCGACCGCAGCGCCTTCCAGTTCCCGCTGCTGATCGGCTCCGAGGCGCTCAAGCACTTCGACGCGCTGGTCGACCCAAGCCTTAAATACGCGGCCGGCAAACCTGCCTGTGCCACCGACGCTCCCAAAGCAGAGTAATCCCGATGCGCTCTCTTACCCTCCATCTGAAAGTCCTGATCACCGTGCTGGTGCTGTTGGGCGTGGCGGTCACCGCTTATCAGATCTTCGTACTCGGCATCCCGGTCACCGAGGATGAAACCGACGACCTGTGGAACATCGACGCCAAGGTCGAGTTCGTGGCCAGCACCAAGGACCCGGTCAAGGTGCAGATGTTCGTGCCACCGCTGAACCGCGACTACGTCAGCCTCAACGAGAGCTTCATCTCCAATAACTACGGGGTGAGCGTCAACCGTGCCGACGGCAACCGCAAGGTCACCTGGTCGGCACGCCGCGCCAGCGGCAACCAGACCCTCTACTACCGCCTGGTGCTGACCAAGCGCTACAGCAAGGAAAAGGCCACGGTCAAAGGCCCGACCTTCCGTGACAGCCTGGCCGTGGAGGGCCCCGAGAAGATCGCCGCCGAGGCCCTGATGGCGCCGATCCGCCAGCACTCGGCCGATGTCGAGACCTTCGTCAGCGAGACCATCAAGCGGGTCAACAACCTCAACGACGACAACGTCAAGCTGCTGCTGGCCGGCGACACCACGGCCATGAAGAAGGCCCAGGTGATCGACCTGCTGCTGTCGATCGCCCACGTCCCGATGGAGAAGGTGCATACCATCCGCCTGGTGGCCGACACGCCGCAAACCCCGGAACTGTGGCTGCGCAGCTTCAACGGTACCGACTGGCTGTACTTCAACCCGGACACCGGCGAGCAGGGCCTGCCCAGCGACCGCCTGCTGTGGTGGACCGGTGACGACAACCTGATCACCGTCGATGGCGGCAAGAAGGCCAACGTCACCTTCAGCATGAACAACAGCGAGATGAACGCCATCCGTCTGGCCAAGCTGACCGACGAAAATACCGACGCCGACTTCCTCGAGTACTCGCTGTACGGCCTGCCGCTGCAAACCCAGCAAACCTTCATGATCATGGTGATGATCCCGATCGGCGTGCTGGTGATCCTGGTGCTGCGCAACCTGGTCGGTCTGCAGACCCTGGGTACCTTCACCCCGGTACTGATTGCCCTGGCCTTCCGCGAAACCCAGCTGGGCTTCGGTATCGTGCTGTTCACGGTGATCACCGCCCTGGGCCTGTCGCTGCGCTCGTACCTGGAGCACCTCAAGCTGCAGATGCTGCCACGCCTGTCGGTGGTGCTGACCTTCGTCGTGGTGCTGATTGCCGCCATCAGCCTGTTCAGCCACAAGCTGGGCCTGGAGCGCGGGTTGTCGGTGGCGCTGTTCCCGATGGTGATCCTGACCATGACCATCGAACGCCTGTCCATCACCTGGGAAGAGCGTGGCGGCGGCCATGCCATGAAAGTGGCTATCGGCACCCTGTTCGCCGCGTCCCTGGCACACCTGCTGATGATGGTGCCGGAGCTGGTGTACTTCGTGTTCACCTTCCCGGCGGTGCTGCTGATCCTGGTAGGCTTCATGCTGGCGATGGGCCGCTACCGCGGCTACCGCCTGACCGAGCTCGTGCGCTTCAAGGCATTCCTGAAGAAGGCTGACGCCTGATGTTTGGCCTGATCAAGACATGGAAAGCCCTGGAGGCCCGGGGCATCATGGGTATCAACCGGCGCAACGCGGACTACGTGTTGAAGTACAACAAGCGCCACCTGTACCCGATCGTCGACGACAAGATCATCACCAAGGAGCGTGCCCTGGCGGCCGGCATCCATGTGCCGGAGATGTACGGCATCATCGAAACCGAAAAGGAAATCGACAAGCTCGACCAGATCATTGGCGGGCGCAGCGATTTCGTCATCAAGCCGGCGCAGGGCGCCGGCGGTGACGGCATCCTGGTGATCGCCGATCGCTTCGAGGACCGCTACCGCACGGTGTCGGGCAAGATCATCAGCCATGAGGAAATCGAGCACCAGATTTCCAGCATCCTCACCGGCCTGTACTCACTGGGTGGCCACCGTGACCGCGCGCTGATCGAATACCGGGTAACCCCCGACCAGATCTTCAAGAGCATCAGCTACGAAGGTGTACCGGACATCCGCATCATCGTGCTGATGGGCTACCCGGTAATGGCCATGCTGCGCCTGCCGACCCGCCAGTCCGGCGGCAAGGCCAACCTGCACCAGGGCGCCATCGGCGTGGGCGTCGACCTGGCCACTGGGGTGACCCTGCGCGGCACCTGGCTGAACAACATCATCAGCAAGCACCCGGACACCACCAACGCGGTCGACGGCGTGCAGCTGCCGAACTGGGACGGCTTCATGAAGCTGGCCGCCGGCTGCTACGAGCTGTGTGGCCTGGGCTACATCGGTGTCGACATGGTCCTGGACCAGGACAAGGGGCCGCTGATCCTGGAACTCAACGCCCGCCCGGGCCTGAACATCCAGATTGCCAACGACTGCGGGCTGACCCAGCGCACCCACGCCATCGAGGCCCACCTGGAGGCGCTGGCCAAGGATGGCATCACCGAGGATGCCGAACAGCGGGTGCGGGTATCGCAAGGGCTGTTTGGCCACGTGCATCCGCGCTGAAATCGTCGGGGCTGCTGCGCAGCCCATCGCGACACAAGGCCGCTCCTGCAGGAGATATCGCCCCATGCAGCTGGCGCACTCCCTTGTAGGAGCGGCCTTGTGTCGCGATAGGGCCGCAAAGCGGCCCCAAGGGCGAAACCTGGTGTTTGAATGTCGCCACAAAGCTAGGCGCATTTCCTACACAGGACTACAATCGCCCTCCTCGCTTTTACATCGCCGTCCACACTGATGCCGACCTGCACGCTCCATCCCCTGCCCTACCAGCCTGATCCTGCCGCCTATTTCGCCCGCCTGCGCCAGGCGCCCGGTGCGATCCTGCTCGACAGCGCCCGCCCCGGCGCCGAGCGCGGCCGCTTCGACCTGCTCAGCGCCTGGCCGGTGCAACAGCTGCAGGCGCAACCTGGCGAAGATGGCCGCGCCTTCCTCCAGCGCTTGCGCGCGGGCCTGGCGCAACTGGGCCACGCCCAACTGCCCGACGGTAGCGAGCTGCCGTTCGCTGGCGGCCTGATCGGTTACCTCAGCTATGACTTTGGTCGGCGCCTGGAACAGCTGCCCAGCCTGGCCGTTGACGACCTCGGCCTGCCAGATGCGCAACTGGGCCTGTATGCCTGGGCGCTGGTCAGCGACCACCAGTGCGCGACCAGCCAGCTGGTCTTTCATCCGAGCCTGGCCAGCCAGGAACGCGAACGCCTGATCAGCCTGTTCGAAGGCACCGACAACAGTGCAAACGGCCGCTTCGAGCTGCTGGCACCGATGGCCGGCGACCTTCAGCCCGCACAGTACAAGGCGGCTTTCGACCAGGTGCAGCGCTACATCCAGGCGGGCGACTGCTACCAGATCAACCTCACCCAGCGCTTCCGCGCGCCCTGCCAGGGCGACCCGTGGCACGCCTACCAGGCCTTGCGCAAAGCCTGCCCAACGCCGTTCTCCGGCTACCAGCAGCTGGCCGACGGCAGCGCCTTGCTGAGTTTTTCGCCCGAGCGCTTCATCCGCGTCAGCCAGCGCCAGGTGGAAACCCGACCGATCAAGGGCACTCGCCCGCGCGCCAGCAACCCCGTCGAAGATGCGCACAATGCCGAGCAGCTGCGGCACAGCGCCAAGGACCGCTCGGAAAACCTGATGATCGTCGACCTGCTGCGCAACGACCTGGGGCGCACCTGCGAAATCGGCTCGGTGAAAGTGCCGGAACTGTTCAGCCTGGAGAGCTACCCCAACGTGCATCATCTGGTCAGCAGCATCACCGGTCGGCTGGCCAGCAACAAGGACGCCCTGGACCTGATCGGCGACAGCTTCCCCGGTGGCTCGATCACCGGCGCCCCGAAGATCCGCGCCATGCAGATCATCGACGAGCTGGAGCCGACGCGCCGCACGCTGTACTGCGGGTCACTGCTTTACCTGGACGTGCGTGGCGAGATGGACAGCTCGATCGCCATTCGCAGCCTGCTGGTCAAGCGTGGGCAGGTCTGCTGCTGGGGCGGCGGCGCCGTGGTGGCCGATTCCGAGTGGCAGGCAGAATATGAGGAATCGATTGCCAAGGTGCGGGTGTTGATGGAGACGCTGCAAGGCTTGTGACCGGCGTCTACTCCGCCATTTTTTGTTACCATCAGCCTACTACGAGCGCACAGCGCCACAGCCAAGATGGAAACCGCCTGATGAGCCAACCCTTCGACGTCGCCGCCCTGGCCGCGACCTACGCCAACAAGTCCCCGCAGGACATCCTCAAGCTCGCCTTCGAGCACTTCGGCGATGACCTGTGGATTTCCTTCAGCGGCGCCGAGGACGTGGTGCTGGTCGACATGGCCTGGAAGTTGAACAAGCAGGTCAAGGTATTCAGCCTCGACACCGGCCGCCTGCACCCGGAGACCTACCGGTTCATCGACCAGGTGCGCGAGCAGTACAACCTGCCGATCGAAATTCTCAGCCCCGACCGCGCCAAGCTCGACCCGTTCGTCAAGGAAAAGGGCCTGTTCAGCTTCTACAAGGACGGCCATGGCGAGTGCTGTGGCATCCGCAAGATCGAGCCGCTGCGGCGCAAGCTGGCGACCGTGAGCGCCTGGGCCACCGGCCAGCGGCGCGACCAGAGCCCGGGCACCCGCAGCCAGGTAGCGGCACTGGAAATCGACAGCGCCTTCTCCACCCCCGAGCGCACCTTATACAAGTTCAACCCGCTGGCGCAGATGACCAGCGAAGAGGTGTGGGGTTATATCCGCATGCTTGAACTGCCTTACAACAGCCTGCATGAGCGCGGCTTCATCAGCATCGGCTGCGAACCCTGCACCCGGCCGGTATTGCCAAACCAGCATGAGCGCGAGGGGCGCTGGTGGTGGGAGGAGTCGACCCAGAAGGAATGCGGGTTGCACGCAGGCAACCTGATTACCAAGGCATGAAATAACCGGGGCCGCTTCGCGCCCCATCACCACACAAGGCCGCCCTACAGGTTATCGCTTGCCCCTGTAGGAGCGGCCTCGTGTCGCGATGGGGCGCGAAGCGGCCCCGACAGCCTCGAATCAGTGCACCGGCAGTTCGACACCTTCGAACAGCTCTTCCAGCTCCTGCTTGTTATGGCACTGGATAGCCTTGGCCATCACTTCCCGCGTCAGGTGCGGGGCGAACTTCTCGATGAAGTCGCACATGAAGCCACGCAGGAAGGTGCCACGACGGAAGCCGATCTTGGTGACGCTGGCTTCGAACAGCTCGCTGGCATCGAGGGCCACCAGGTCACTGTCCAGCTTGGCGTCCACCGCCATGCCGGCGACGATACCCACGCCCAGCCCCAGGCGCACATAAGTCTTGATCACGTCGGCGTCCGCCGCAGTGAACACCACTTTCGGCGTCAGGCCACGGTGGTTGAAGGCTTCGTCCAGCTTCGAACGCCCGGTGAAACCGAACACATAGGTGACGATCGGGTATTCGGCGACCGCTTCCAGGGTGAGCTTGGGCAGCTTCGCCAGCGGGTGACCTTGCGGCACCACCACGCAACGGTTCCACTTGTAGCACGGCATCATGATCAGGTCGCCGAACAGCTCCAGCGCCTCGGTGGCGATGGCGAAGTCAACCGTGCCGTCGGCAGCCATCTCGGCAATCTGCATGGGCGAACCCTGGTGCATGTGCAGGGACACTTCCGGGTACTGCTTGATGAAGCTGCTGATCACCGGCGGCAAGGCATAACGCGCCTGGGTATGGGTGGTGGCGATGGACAGCGTGCCCTTCTTCTCGTTGGAGAATTCCTGGGCTATCTGCTTGATGCTTTCGACCTTGCGCAGGATCTCGCCGGCGGTATTGATGATGCGCTCACCGGCCGGGGTGACACGGGTCAGGTGCTTGCCGCTGCGGGCAAAGACTTCAACACCCAGCTCATCCTCGAGCAGGCGGATCTGCTTGCTGATACCCGGCTGGGAGGTATACAGGCTCTGTGCCGTCGCGGAGACGTTGAGGTCATGGTGCGCCACTTCCCAGATGTAGCGCAATTGTTGAAGCTTCATAGGTTCCCCTCGGTTCAGCAATGAGTCCGCGGCAGCAGGCAGCGTCGATATATAACTATATTAGTGGTTCTGGAAATAAATCTAGAACTATTTTGTTACATACCCCGGGAAATGGCCTACGGCCACCTTCATGCTTTCCTACGCCCCAAATGCTGCGCCAATGGCACCATGTACACCGGCACCGGCGACAGTTGCAGCAGCCGCACCGCCGTACGCCCCAAGGGCACGTCCACGCCCGCACCGGCACTGTGGCTACCGAAAATCAGCAGGTCGACACTCAGCCGCTGCGCCTGGTCGAGGATCACCTGCGCCGGGTCGCCCTGGCGTACCCGCACCGCCTTGATCAGCGCCAGGTCGGCCTCTTCGCCCAGTTCGTCGCGAAAATTCTCCAGCACACGCTGCTCGATGTTGGCCATTACCGTGTTCACCCCCTGGCTGTGCAGCTGGTCGAGCGTCTGCTCATCGAGGTAGCTTTGCAGCAGCGATTCGGCGAACTGCCCCATCGGTTCCACCGCATGGATCACATACAACTCGGCACCGAAGGTACGCGCCAGCGCCAGTGCGTGCTGCATGACAAAAGGGGCGTAGACACCGAGGTCAGTGGCGTACAGCATGGCGCGGATCATTCGACCTCCTCGACTGCCGCTACGGCAGAGCAAGCTTCAGCTTAGCAGCGCCCTGCAGGCATGCCTTGCCGTCCGGCGCACTGCCAGCCCGGCCCGCAGCGCCTTAGCCGGGCTGCCCGCTGCGGTCGATGAAGGCCAGCGCCTGGTGCAGCATTTCCATGCGCGGCAAGCGGCAGCCTGCGGCACGGGCCTGGGCCAATGGCTCGGCATAGATGGCCTGCAACTCCAGCCGGCGCTTGTGCACGTGGTCGTGGTACATGCTGGGCCAGTAATCGGGCATACGCTCGGTCACCTGGAACAGGTGCTCGGCATAGCCTGCGGGCAACACATGGCCACACGCCGCAGCACCCTGCACCACCTCGCCCATCAACGCCTGGATCAGGGCACGGCTGTGGCTGTCGCTCATCAGCGCCGTGGTGCTGGCAGCAAGCAACACCGACAGGCCGTTATACGGCACGTTCCAGACCAGCTTCTGCCAGCGCGCCTGGGCCAGGTCGGGCATGGCCTGCGAATCGATGCCCGCAGCGCGGAACAGCGCCGCGCCTTCCTCGACCAGCGCGGCACCGCCATCACTGGCCGGGCCACTGTGATAGCCAAGGTTGACCGCGCCAAGCGCCTGGTGACGGATCACCCCGGGCGCCTGGCGGTTGACGCAGATGAAACACAGGCCACCCAGCAGGTGCATGTCAGCGCGCAAGGCCGGACGCAGCTGCGCCTCCACGCCGAGCCCGTTCTGCAGCAGCACCACCTTGGCGCCGGGGGCTGCCGCCTGCACGATCAGCGGCGCCAGCTGGTCATTGCTGGTGGCCTTGGCCGCTACCAGCAACCAGTCGCAAGGTGGCATGTCGGCGGCACTGGCATAGGCCTGCACGTTCGCCTGCAGGGTGCCGTGCACGTCACTGTCCACGGTCAACCCGTGCTCACGCACAACCTCGTACTCGCTGCGCAACAGAAAATGCACATCGCAGCCGGCCCGGGCCAGCATCAACCCATAGAAGCCACCGATGGCGCCACTGCCGATAATGCCGATACGTGGGGTATACGAATGCATGCCGATCTCCCGATAAAAGTCAGGCTTCTTTTTACACAGGTTGCGCAGCGCTGGGCAGCCTGTTTGCGGCAAACACCCGCCATCTCGGAAAAACCCCACACGGACGGGGCCCAGCCCATTGTCGCGCCACCTGTAACGCGCTAAGGTTCGGCTCCCCGCTGCGATTATTCTTGCTGCTGGGCCGCACGGGGATAGTTGGCGGCCGGCACCGTGACCTGACGAGTAACACGATGGCTGATTTACCGATCGATGACTTGAACGTTGCCTCCAACGAGACGCTGATCACCCCCGATCAGCTGAAGAAGGAAATCCCCCTCAGCGCCAAGGCCCTGCAGACCGTGACTGCCGGCCGTGAAGTGGTGCGCAATATTCTCGACGGCAAGGACCATCGCCTGTTCGTCGTGGTCGGCCCTTGCTCCATCCACGACATCAAGGCGGCCCACGAGTACGCCGAACGCCTCAAGGTACTGGCCGAGGAAGTGTCCGACACGCTGTACCTGGTCATGCGCGTGTACTTCGAAAAACCGCGCACCACCGTCGGCTGGAAAGGCCTGATCAACGACCCGTACCTGGATGACTCGTTCAAGATCCAGGATGGCCTGCACATCGGCCGCAAGCTGCTGCTGGACCTGGCCGAAATGGGCCTGCCGACCGCCACCGAAGCGCTCGACCCGATTTCCCCGCAGTACCTGCAGGACCTGATCAGCTGGTCGGCGATCGGTGCCCGCACCACCGAATCGCAGACCCACCGCGAGATGGCCTCGGGCCTGTCTTCGGCGGTCGGCTTCAAGAACGGCACCGATGGCGGCCTGACCGTTGCCATCAATGCCTTGCAGTCGGTGTCCAAGCCGCACCGCTTCCTTGGCATCAACCAGGAAGGCGGCGTGTCGATCGTCACCACCAAGGGCAACCCGTACGGTCACGTGGTGCTGCGCGGCGGCAACGGCAAGCCGAACTACGACTCGGTCAGCGTGGCCCTGTGTGAGCAGGACCTGGCCAAGGCCAAGATCAAGGCCAACATCATGGTCGACTGCAGCCACGCCAACTCCAACAAGGACCCGGCCCTGCAACCGCTGGTGATGGAAAACGTTGCCAACCAGATCCTCGAAGGCAACCAGTCGATCATCGGCCTGATGGTCGAGAGCCACCTGAACTGGGGTTGCCAGTCGATTCCGAAGAACCTGGACGATCTGCAGTATGGTGTATCGATCACCGATGCCTGCATCGACTGGTCGGCGACCGAGAAGACCCTGCGCAGCATGCGCGCCAAGCTGAAGGATGTGCTGCCGCAGCGTAAGCGCGGCTGATACACAAAGGCGGGGCCGCTTCGCCCCCCATTGCCGGCAAGGTGGCCCCCACAGCTTGAAATGTGGGAGCCGGCTTGCCGGCAATGGGGCGTGAAGCGGCCCCGCCTTTTTTACCGGTTCAGACCTTGCTGGAATGCCGCTGCTGGCGCTCCATGTAGCGCTCCACATACGAGCAGGACGGAATCACCGTGTAGCCCATCTGCTCGGCATATTCCAGGGCCCGTTCGGTGAGCGCGGCTGCAATGCCACGACCGCGCAGGGCGTTGGGCACGAAGGTGCGATAGATGTCCAGCGTCTGCTTGCCCAGATCCATGTACGTCAGATAGGCACGATGACCGTCCACGTTGGTCTCGAACTGATGACCGGCCTGGTCATGGTGGATGGTCAGCGCTTCGCTCATCACTACTCCTCGCAGGTCTTCTCGGCAGACCCATACCTTAACCGATGGTGGTTTATCCGGCACAGAATGCTCTACGCCACCTGTTGCCCCTTCGACCACTGGACGATTGCAATCGTTCGGATCCTCTGGCACTCACAAGATAGTAGGCGCCGCGAGCGGGATTGCTCAAGGTGGTGGCGGTTAAAAATGGCGAAATTTCAGCCACAGCGACTCTTGGCCGCATGCCGGCAAGCCACCGGATGTACTAGGGCTTAAGACGCTGAAGGACAGTTAAAGTCACCGTTAGTTCAGCAAAAAAGTTACCGTAGTACAAACGCTTGCGCGCCCTGCGCGTTTTTTACTCAGTACCTGCCGCGAATCTTGTCAGGACGGCGTCAAGCAACATTTTTTTTGCAGTTCTTGCGCTTAGTCAGTTTACTTACTACAAGTAATGGGTACTATGTACGCCGGCCAGTTTCTCTTTTCCGAGAGATGGCTATTTAATAGAAAGTCCTTGAAGGGGAACACGATGAACAACGTTCTGAAATTCTCTGCTCTGGCTCTGGCCGCAGTTCTGGCTACCGGTTGCAGCAGCGTATCCAAAGAAACCGAAGCTCGTCTGACTGCGACTGAAGACGCAGCAGCTCGCGCTCAAGCTCGTGCTGACGAAGCCTACCGTAAGGCTGACGACGCACTGGCAGCCGCTCAGAAGGCTCAGCAGACCGCTGACGAAGCCAACGAGCGCGCTCTGCGTATGCTGGACAAAGCCAGCCGCAAGTAATAATCCTCACGGATTGTTATGGAGCCGACCCACTTGTGGGTCGGCTTTTTTATTGCCTGCGCACCAGGCAAACGTGCCAGGCGGAAACGAAAAGGCCTGCACTAAGGCAGGCCCGGGTGTGTCGCAATTTACCCTATTGCAGTTCGGCGGGAATGCTCGAGACCATCGGCGCGCCAGCCTGGCCCTGGGTGGGCACGGCAATTTCCACCGGCATGCCATCTTCGGCAGCCACCACATCGCGCACCATATCCCAGTTCATGCGCAGGTTGTTGGCCAAGTCTTCACGCTTGAGCAAGGCATTGATCACCGCGGTGTGTTTATCGACCACCGACGGATTACCCTGGTCGTCCAGCGGCGTGTGCGCCTCCAGATAGACCTTGCCGCCACTGATACCGAACTTGTATGGCTCATTGATGATGCGTACCGGTGTACCCACCGGCACCATCTTCGACAGTTCCAGCACATTGTTGTTGAGCATGCGGAAGCAACCATGGCTGGTACGCATGCCGATGCCGAACTTCTTGTTCGAACCATGAATCAGGTAACCCGGCACGCCCAGGGTGAACTTGAACGGCCCCAGCGGGTTGTCCGGGCCAGCCGGTACCACGCTCGGCAGGATGTCGCCGTCAGCGGCGTGCTCGGCGCGGATCGACGCTGGTGGTGTCCAGGTCGGGTTCGGCGTCTTGGCGGTGATCTTGGTGTTGGCGATCGGCGAACCCCAGCCCTCGCGACCGATGCCCAGCGGGAAGGTATGCACCACGTTCTGCCCTTTCGGGAAGTAGTACATGCGGTACTCGGCGAGGTTGATGACGATGCCCTCGCGCGGGCCAGGCGGCAGGATGTAGCGGGTCGGCAGGATGATTTCGGTGCCGGCGCCCGGCAACCACGGGTCCACGCCCGGGTTGGCAGCGATCATTTCCAGGTAGCCGAGGTCGTTGGCGGTGCCTATGTCGGCGAAGGTGTCCTCGTACTTCGCCTTGATCACATGCACCTGGCCGACGATGTCTTCACCGGGCGGTGGCAGTGGCAGCTCCAGCGCAGCAGCGGGGCCCGCTACCAGCAGGGCGGCCAGGGACAGGCTACGGGTGACGGCAGGAAAGCGCGGCAACATCCGGTAAATCCTTCGAAAGATGGGTCAAGAGAATCGATTGTACACCTGTGCTGATGCAAGCGGGAGGCGTTGGCAGCAAGCAAGCGTTTCAGATGATGAAAGGCGCCACGCTCAGCTGCTCTGCAGCTCCGGCCACACCGGGCGCATGCCGCGCCGCTGGGCATCCAGGATGGCGCGGCACAGGTCGCACAGGCGGCCGTCGCGGTAGATCGAGCGCGGCACCCCCGACCAGCGCGGTTGCGCCGGCAGCAGGCCACCGCACAGGGTACGGTCGACCGGCACGCCCAGTTCCAGCTGGCGGGCCACCAGATGGACGCGGATTTCCTGGCAGGCGAACAGGTCGAGCTGCTCATCAGGCTCGATCAGTTGGTAGGCATACAAGGACCAGGCAGGGCGCGGCATCGGGGGCACTCGAAACGGGGGGCGCAACATTAGCCGAAAGCCGGCGCCGTTTAAAGCATCACAGCAAGGGTTTTATCGCCGGCCAGGCATTTTCCAGCAGGCGCTGCTGGGCGGCCTGGGCCGGGTGGATACCATCGGCCTGCATCAAGCCCGGCACGCCGCCTACCCCTTCGAGGAAAAACGGCACCAACGGGACCTGTTTTTCCGCCGCCAGCTGTTCATACACCTGGGCGAAGGCCGTGGTATAGCGCACGCCGTAATTGGGTGGCAGGCGCATGCCCAGCAACACCACCTTGGCCCCGGCCTGGCGTGCGCTTTCGATCATCGAGGCAAGATTTTGTTGCAATTGCGCGGTCGGCTGCCCGCGCAGGCCATCATTGCCGCCAAGTTCCAGCACCACCAGGCTCGGCTTGTGCGCTGCAAGCAGCGCCGGCAGCCGCGCCTGGCCACCTGCACTGGTGTCGCCACTGATCGAGGCGTTGACCACCTGGTCGTCGAAACCTTCGTCCCTGAGGCGGGTCTGCAACAAGGAGACCCAGCCCTGGCGGGTATCCAGGCCGAAACCGGCGCTGATACTATCGCCGACAACCAGCAACGTTCCCGCCGCCGCGCTCTGGGCCAGGCAATACAGGGCCAGACCGGCACTCAACCACCACACTCGCATCGGATTCTCCATGGGCCCCAGCATTCTCGTTGCGCAGAACCTTAGCAAAGTGGTCCCCAGCGCGGAAGGTGACCTGACCATCCTGCAGGCGCTGTCCCTCGACCTGGCCCAGGGCGACAGCCTGGCCATCGTCGGCGCCTCGGGTTCGGGCAAGTCGACCCTGCTCGGCCTGCTCGCCGGGCTCGACCAGCCCAGCGCCGGCAAGGTCATCCTCGCCGGCCACGACCTGGGGCCGCTGGATGAAGACCAGCGCGCGCGAGTGCGCGCCGAACATGTGGGTTTCGTGTTCCAGTCGTTCCAGCTGCTCGACAGCCTCAACGCCCTGGAAAACGTCATGCTGCCGCTGGAGCTGGACGGCCGCCGCGATGCCCGGGAACAGGCCCGCACGCTGCTCGAACGGGTCGGCCTGGGCAAGCGCCTCAGCCACACCCCGCGCCAGCTGTCGGGCGGCGAACAACAGCGGGTGGCCATTGCCCGTGCCTTTGCCGCACACCCGGCGGTGCTGTTCGCCGACGAGCCCACCGGCAACCTCGACAGCCATACCGGCGAGCGTATCAGCGACCTGCTGTTCGAGCTGAACAAGGAACGCGGTACCACCTTGGTGCTGGTCACCCATGACGAACGCCTGGCCCGGCGCTGCCGCCGCCAGATCCGCCTGGACGCGGGCCGCCTGGTGGCGCCGGTGGAGGCCTGATGACCCACATGCCGCTGTCCCGCCTGTGCGGCCTGGCCCTGCGCCAGTTGCTGCGCGACATTCGTGCCAGTGAAGTGCGCGTGCTGTTCTTCGCCCTGCTGGTCGCCGTCGCGGCCAGCACCGCCATCGGCTATTTCGGCGCACGCCTCAACGGCGCCATGCAACTGCGCGCCAGTGAATTCCTCGGCGCCGACCTGGTGCTGCAGGGCAGTTCCCCGGCCCGCGAACAACAGCTCGCTGCCGGCCAGGCGCTTGGCTTGCAGCATGCCCAGGTGGTCGAGTTCACCAGCGTGGTGGGTGGCGACAACGGCATTCAGTTGTCCAGCGTCAAGGCGGCCGACGCTGCCTACCCGCTGCGCGGGCAAGTGCGCAGCGCCGCACAACCCTATGCGACGGAAACCCCTGGCGGCGGGCCGGCGCCGGGCGAGGCATGGGTCGAACCGCGCCTGCTGGCGGCGTTGGGGCTGCCGGTAGGTGCCAGCATCGATGTCGGCATGAAAACCCTGCGCATCAGCCGTGTGCTGACCTACGAGCCGGACCGCGCCAACAACTTCTACAGCCTGACCCCGCGGGTGATGATGAACCTCGCCGACCTGCAAGCCACCGGGGTGATTCAGCCGGGCAGCCGGGTGACCTACCGTGACCTGTGGCGCGGCGCACCTGACGCACTGGGACGTTACCGCCAGGCCGTGGAAAAAGACCTGGCCGCCAACCAGCGCTTGCGCGATACCCGCGATGGCAACCAGCAGATCGGCGGTGCCCTGGGCAAAGCCGAGCGTTACCTGAACATGGCCAGCCTGGTGGCGGTGCTGCTGGCCGGCGTGGCCGTCGCCCTGTCGGCCAGCCGCTACGCAGCACGCCGCCTGGACGCCAGCGCCCTGCTACGCTGCCTGGGCCTCTCGCAACGCCAGGCACTGGGCCTGTATTGCCTGCAGCTGGCCATGCTCGGCCTGGTCGCCGCCGTGGTCGGCGCCCTGTTCGGCTGGCTGGCCCAACTCGGCCTGTTCCGTCTGCTGCATGGCTTGCTGCCAAGCGTGGTCCCCCCTGGCGGCATCGTCCCGGCGTTGGCCGGCATCGCTACCGGGCTGGTGGCCCTGGCTGGCTTCGCCCTGCCCCCCATCGCTGCACTGGGCAAGGTACCGCCGCTGCGCGTGCTGCGCCGCGACCTGCTGCCAATACCGACCAGCAGTTGGCTGGTGTATGGCACCGCCCTGCTCGCCCTCGGCCTGATCATGTGGCGCCTGAGCCTCGACCTGCTGCTCACTTTCGCTCTGCTCGGTGGTGGCCTGGTCGCCGCGCTGCTGCTTGGCAGCCTGCTGTTGCTCGGCCTGCGCAGCCTGCGTCAATTACTGGCCGGGGCACCACTGACCTGGCGCCTGGGGTTGGGCCAACTGTTGCGCCACCCCATGGCCGCCGCCGGCCAGGCCCTGGCCTTCGGCCTGATCCTGTTGGCCATGGCCCTGGTCGCCCTGCTACGCGCCGAACTGCTCGACACCTGGCAAGCGCAATTGCCCAAGGATGCGCCCAACCATTTTGCCCTGAACATCCTGCCAGATGACCGCGAACCTTTCGCCCGCCAGCTGCATCAGGTCAACGCGACCTCGGCGCCACTGTACCCGGTGACGCCGGGTCGCCTGGTGCAGATCAATGCGCAGCCGGTGCAGCAGGTGGTGAGCAAGGATTCGGCCGGCGAGCGCGCCGTGCAACGTGACCTCAGCCTGACCTGGGCCGCCGACCTGCCGGAAGGTAATGAACTGACTGCAGGCAGCTGGTGGCAGGCCCTACCCGCTGCCGAGGAAGTCCCCGGTGTATCGGTGGAAGCGGAACTGGCCAGCAGCCTGAAGCTGCAGTTGGGCGACCTGCTGACCTTCGACATCGGCGGCCAGCAGCACCAGGCCAGGGTCAGCAGCCTGCGCAGCGTGCATTGGGACAGCTTCCAGCCGAACTTCTACATGATCTTCCAGCCCGGCACGCTGCAAGGGCTGCCCACCACCTACCTGACCAGCTTCTACCTGGCACCGGGCCATGATCTTGACGTCGTGGCGTTGTCACGGGCGTTTCCGGCAGTGACCATCCTGCAGGTCGACGCCCTGCTCAATCAGCTGCGCAGCATCCTCGCCCAGGTCACCCTGGCGGTGGAGTACGTGTTGCTGTTCGTCCTGGCGGCGGGGCTGGCGGTGTTGTTCGCTGGCTTGCAGGCGACCCTGGACGAACGCATCCGCCAGGGCGCCTTGCTGCGCGCACTGGGCGCGGCACGGCCATTGCTGGTCAGGGCACGGCGGATCGAGTTCGGCTTGCTGGGTGCCGCCAGCGGGCTGTTGGCGGCGATAGGCTGCGAACTGATAACGCTGGTGCTGTACCGCTATGCGTTCGACCTGCACTGGAGCCCGCATCCGTGGCTGCTGGCGCTGCCAATGGCGGGCGCGCTACTGGTCGGCGGTGCCGGGGTACTGGGGACGCGGCGGGCGTTGAATGCCAGCCCGCTGGCGGTCCTGCGAGAAAGTTGAGGGTTGCCTGGCCGGCCCCTGGCAGGTAGACCCGCTCCCACAAAGGGTGCACATTGCTCAATGACCAGGCTGTACCCGTGGGCGGGTTTTCCCTTCAGGAGGCCAGCCCAGGCAACACAGATCACTGGCCGTAGCTGATGCTGTTGACATACCAGGTGGCTTCACCAGCAGGGGTCTGCACCACCACCTCGTCGCCCTCCTGCTTCTTCAGCAAGGCACGAGCCATGGGTGAGTCGATCGAGATGTAGTCGTTGCGCCCGTAGATTTCGTCGTAGCCGACAATGCGAAACTTCATGGCCTCGCCATCGTCGTTCTCGATCTCCACCCAGGCACCGAAAAACACCTTGCCCTCCTGCTGCGGCGAGTAAGCCACCACTTTCACATCTTCAAGGCGCTTGCGCAGGTAACGCACCCGACGGTCGATCTCGCGCAGCAGCTTCTTGTTGTACTGGTAGTCGGCGTTCTCGCTGCGGTCGCCAAGCGATGCGGCCCAGGCAACCTTCTGGGTAATCTCCGGGCGATATACCCGCCACAGGTGGTCCAGCTCTTTCTTCAGCGCCTCATGGCCTTCCGTGGTAATGATGTTGGTGCTCAACAGCGCACTCCTCAGCGGCGGGTAATCAGGCCTTGGCGCGCGATGCGGGTGAGATGGCCGATGACTTCGGCGGCTTCGTCCGGCACCGGGGCCTGGATGACGGCCAGGTCGAAACGGTCATCGCCGTACTGCGCGAGGTGGCAACCGGTGTCGGCGAACTGGATCAGGAAGGCGCGCGCTTGCCCCTTGCGCCGGGACAGGCCTTCGAGGTGACGTAAAAGGGTGGGCTGATGCTGGCCGCCGAGCAGGATGCGCGGTGTGCGAGACGCCTGGCTGGCTGGCAAAGGGCTCAAACAGACACTGGTACGTGGGCAACTCATGGAGCTTCTCTCCGCCTCGCAAATCCCGCTGGGCAGCGGTGGGAGGCGTCACCGAACCAGCGCTTTAGCGGTATTTCGGATGACCCGGAGGGGCTGTCCCGCGCCCCGCAAGTAGCTGTTTAAATCGGCGCAGGCGGTATGCTAGAGCGACGAGCCGCAAGTTGCAAGCCGCAAGCAACAGCAGGCCGATCCCCGGCCTGTTGTTGCTTGCGGCTTGCGCTGCTGCTGCGGTTACCGGGCGATCAGGCGGTCCAGCGAGAAGCGGCCAGCGCCTTCGATCAGCACCGCGACGGTGCCGGCCAGCAATGCCAGGGCAAACTCATAGCCGTTGTTGGACATGAACAGGCCATTACCGATGTGTACCGAGAAGATCGCCACCACCAGGGTCACGCTCAGCGCCAGCGCTGCCGGGCGGGCCAGCAGGCCAATCACCAGGGCCAGGCCGCCGAAGAACTCGGCACTACCGGAGAGCAGGGCCATCAGGTAACCCGGGGCCAGGCCAATGCTTTCCATCCACTGGCCGGTGCCCTCCAGGCCATAGCCACCGAACAGGCCAAACAGTTTCTGCGCACCATGCGCCATGAAGATGATGCCGACCAGGATGCGGATGATGCTGAGGCCAGCACCGGCACGGGTGGAGAACAGAGCGTTGAGGGTGGTGGTGTTCATGTCGAAGCGTCCTTGAAAGGGAAGTTGTGTTGGGATGGGCGCCATCATAATCAGTTCTACAGATATGAAAACCGCAAAAAACCCAACATAACAATCGACAAAATCGATTTGTCAGCGCTTCGCCACACGCTCCAGGCCGGCACGCTCCCGATTGAAGGCCACAAAGTACTTATTGACGCTGTTGACGAAATTGACTGGCCCCATGCCCACCTGCTCCATGGCAATACGTTCAGTCTGGAAGAACCACTGGTTGCCGTTCAGCCCGCGCCGCCGCGCTTCGGCGCGCATGGCCTGGACCCGTTCCGGGCCGAGGTTGTAGGCCGCCAGCACGAACGCCATGCGCTCACGCTCGTTGATCCTGGTGCTGGCAAAGAACTTGCGCCGGATCAGCGCCAGGTAACGGGCGCTGGCCTGGACATTGCCATCCACCGTGGCGGTGTTGCTCACCCCCACGCGCTGCGCTGCCGAAGGCGTGATCTGCATCAAGCCATGGGCGCCGCCAGTGCCGCGCGCCGTCGGGTTGAGCGTCGACTCCTTGAAAGCCAGCGCGGCCAGGTTGAGCCAGTCGATCTGCTGCGCCTCAGCGTGTTTCTGCAGCACCGGCCGCAACGCGTTGAGGCGCTGGCGGTCCTTGCTGGCCAACGGGTTGTGCACCCGGTACTGGCGCCGGTAGATGCGCTCGAACGCGGCGTCCTGGTTGTCCGGCGCGCGGTAGCCTTGCAAAAAGCGGTCGACCGTGGCCAGCAGCTGTGGCGCATCACGCCCGACATACCAGCGCATGGCTTGCGGCGGGCCCAGCTGTACCCGGCTGTCCAGGCGCAGGCGCGGCATCACCCGGGCCCACCGCCGGGCAATGGGTTGCTCGATCACGGTAAGGTGATAGATGCCAGCCTGGACCATCTCCAGCACGTCCTCCACCGCCAGGGTCGCATCGACCCATTCCACCTTGATCGGCGCACGTTTGCGCAGTGCCAGCTGCTGGTTCAACTGCTGGATCAGCGGGCCGGCGGCACTGGCGCTGGTCAACGCCACCGTACGCCCGGACAGTTGCTCGACATGGCTGAAGCTGCGTTCGCCCTTGCGCCCCACCAGCACCAATGGCACCTGGTCGAGCACCGGCGCGCTGCTGCTGACCCCGCGAACCGCGCTGGGGTCAAGCAGTTCGCCCGGTACCGCCAGGTCGCCCTCGCCACGCGCCAGGGCGCCCAGCAGTTGCTCCTTGGCCCGGGGGATCAACTTCAGCTGGATCTCCTGGCCGTCGGCGGCACGGGCATTGAGATAATGCTCCAGGGCCCGCAGGCGATAGTATTCGATGCCGACCGGTTCGCCCTTGACCTCACCGGAACTGTTGCGGCTCTGGTTGACCAGCACCCGCAGCACCTGGCTGCTGCGGATCTGTTGCAAGTCACGGACCTTGGCCGGCGGGGTGGTCTGCTGCGGCCCCGGCAGGCGCGCGTGGGCTGGCCCCGTCAGGGCCAGGCCAAACGTCACCAGTAGAATGAGCCAGCTTCGCGGCATGCAACACGTCCGTGGTCGGTGGGCGGCACCCATGGACTGCACCGCCAAGAGAGAGAAATGACGGCAAAAGACCATGGCAACAGCATGAAGTTCTTGGTTTTTTCGCAAAAACACGGTTTTTGCTATGCTGGCCGCCCCGCGGCACGAGGTAGCACCATGCAACTGATCGATATCGGCGTCAACCTGACCAACAGCAGTTTTCACGACCAGCAGGCAGCCATCGTCGAGCGCGCCATTGAAGCCGGCGTCACGCAGATGGTGCTGACAGGTACCAGCCTGACGGTCAGCGAGCAGGCGCTGGAGCTCTGCCAGCAGCTGGACTCGAGCGGTGCCCACCTGTTCGCCACGGCGGGTGTCCACCCGCATGATGCCAAGGCCTGGGATGCCGGCAGCGAGCAGCGCTTGCGGCAACTGCTGGCTGAACCGCGCGTACGCGCGGTGGGTGAATGTGGCCTGGATTTCAACCGCGACTTCTCCCCTCGCCCGCTGCAGGAAAAAGCCCTGGAAGCGCAACTGGCCCTGGCCGCCGAGCTGCGCCTGCCGGTGTTTCTGCATGAGCGCGATGCCAGCGAACGGCTGCTGGCAATTCTCAAGGACTACCGTGACCACCTGCCTGGCGCGGTAGTGCACTGTTTCACTGGCGAACGCGAGGCGCTGTTCGCCTACCTCGACATGGACCTGCACATCGGCATCACCGGCTGGATCTGCGACGAGCGCCGCGGAACCCACCTGCACCCGCTGGTGGGCAACATTGCCGAGGGGCGCTTGATGCTCGAGAGCGACGCGCCTTACCTGTTGCCGCGCAGCCTGCGGCCCAAGCCGAAGCATGGGCGCAACGAGCCCGCGTTCCTGCCAGAGGTGCTACGCGAGGTCGCCTTGCATCGTGGGGAAGCAGCCGAACATACGGCAACACATACCACGGCGACGGCGCGGGCATTTTTCCAGATTCACAGCTGACGCAACCCGGGCGCCTGAAGTTTTTTGATACACATCAACAATGGGCCTGACGGATGCGGGCACAATGATGGCACCTTGCCAATATTGTTTCCGCTCAACTCAGAGAAGACCTGCCCATGGGTGCCTGGCTTAGCAATGTTTCCTTGAAATACAAGTTCTGGGCCGTCAATGCGGTGGCCTTTGTCACGACCCTGCTGCTGGTGCTCTATGCCGTGCACCTCGAGCAGCGTGCCCGCGCCGAAGCAGCGCAGGCCCAGGCCGCTGCCCAGGCGCAACTGCTGACCAGCTGGCCAGCGGGGCAGCCGTTGCCGCGCCCGGCCAACGTCATCAGCTGGTCGGCGGGGCAAACGCCCAGCTTCGCCGGCGAGCCCCTCGATGGCCTGCGCAACGCCCAGGGCTGGGTCGAACTGCCAAGCGCCTGGCTTCTTGGCGACAACCCGTTGCGCGGCGCGCAGGTGTTGCGTCGTGGCGATCAACAAGTGGCGGTTCTGGCCCAGTCGCCAAGCCTGCGCCAGGTATTCTTCGACCGCTTCAGCAATTACGCGGTGTGCGTGCTGATCCTGATGCTGGCCATGCTGGGCGCTTCGCAACTGCTGATTCGCTTCCTGCTCAGCCAGCTCAACACCCTCAAGGACGTCATGCTGCACGTGGAGAAAACCGGCGACCTGGCGGCCCGCGTACCCTTGGCCTGTGGCGACGAGGTCGGCCAGATGGCCGGGGCGTTCAATGCCATGCAGGCAACCTACCACCGGGTGGTCAGCACCGTCGCCCATACCGCCGCCCAGCTGGACTCCGGCGCCGCGCGCCTGGCAGCGAGCATGAGCGATGTGCGCCACGGCATGCTCGGCCAGCAGAGCGAGACCGACCAGGCGGCTACCGCCATCAACGAAATGTCGGCGACGGTGCACCATATTGCCCAGCATGCCGGCGCCACCCGCGACCTGTCACAAACAGCCGACACCCTTGCCGGCAGCGGCCAGGAGGTGGTCAGCCGGGTGCAGGATTCGATTTCCGGGCTGTCCAGCGGCGTGCAGCAGACAGCCGAGATGATCCGTCAGCTCGCCGAGGACAGCCAGAAGATCAACGGTGTGGTCAATGTGATCCACAGCATCGCCGAGCAAACCAACCTGCTGGCACTCAACGCTGCTATCGAAGCGGCGCGCGCCGGCGACCTCGGGCGTGGTTTTGCCGTGGTGGCCGATGAAGTGCGCAACCTGGCCAAGCGCGTGCAGACCTCGACCGACGAGATCACCACCATGGTCGCGGCCCTGCAGTCAGGCACCCGCGATGCGGTGGAGTTCATGCAGGAAAGCTCGTACAAGGCCGATGACTGTGTCAAGCAGGCCCGTGAGGCCGGTGAAGCACTGGCCGAAATCACCGGTGCCGTGGCACAGATGCGTGAAAGCAACACCCAGATTGCCGTGGCCGCCGAGCAGCAAAGCCAGGTGGCAGAAGAAATGAACCGTGCGGTGGTGAGCATCCGCGATGTCACCGAGCAGACCGTGCAGCAGACCGTCGGTTCGGCGACCACCAGCAGCGAACTGGCGACACTGGCCGGCGAACTGAACAAGGCCATTGGCCAGCTCAAGCTATAGTCACCATAGCCAGCCTCGATTGGCCCCCGTCCGGGGGCCGCACTAAGCTTTGGGCATAGCCAGAGGAAATGCCCATGAGCAAACGCCTGCCCAACCTGCCCGCCTGGCAATGGCGCGGCTACCACCACAACCACCGCCACCCGACCAACCTGGTGCTGCACCTGATCGCCGTGCCGTTGTTCATTCTTGGCGCGCTGCTGATCCTGTCCGGGCTGTTCAGCCTGGACCTGGGGCAGATCGCCGTTGGTATCATCGCCTTGATCGCCGGCCTCGGCCTGCAGCGCCAGGGCCATCGCCTGGAGGCAGAACAGCCGGAGCCGTTCGCCAACCGCAAGGACGCCGTGCAACGCCTGCTCACCGAGCAGTTCATCACCTTTCCGCGCTTCGTGCTGAGCGGCGCCTGGTGGAAGGCCTGGCGGCAACGCCACAAGCACCGCCAGTGATCGGTTGCGCTCCTGCGGGCATGAGCCGGCGGTAGCAGCCTAGGCGAATACCGTCACAGTCTGCCGGCTCAAGGCCAGCAACTCGCCCTGTGCCGTCCACAAGGCAGCGGCGGCATGCCCGTAGCCATCACGCGCATATTCGGTTTCCACGCAATAGCGGCACCAGTCGAGGGTCGACAACTGCGGCGTGGGCTGGACGAATTCAATGGTCCAGGTCAGGGTACTGCCCGCCGCGGGCTGCTTGAGGAACGGCATCAGGCTTGGCGGCCAGGCATCGACCAACGCCAGCAGGTGCGCCTCGCTGACCGGCTCTTCAGCCACCCCACGCAAACGCACCCAGCCACCCATATGGCGCGACGGGTTGCCACTGAACGGAAGGCCACCGATCGCCCAGCGCAAGGCCACGTGCTGCATGAAGTCCGGGGTGACGCCCTTGATATGCGGCAACTCGGGGGCCGCCTGCTCGAGCGCCTTCATGTCCATGGCCGGCAACGCCGGCACATTCACCACAGACGGCCGCCCTGCACCGAAGTTGCCCTGCACCAAGGTCACCACCTGGCCGTCCTGAACGGCACGGCCCAGCAAGGTGCTGACCGCCTTGCCTTCGCGCAGCACCTCGACCTCGAAGCGAATGGGCACATCCGCCGCCGCCGGTGCAACGAAACTGATAGCCAATGAACGCACCGGGCGGCCATCGGTGATCTTCTGGCGCATGGTTTCGTACACCAGCGCTGCCATCAGCCCGCCAAAGACAGCGCGGCCCTGCGCCCAACTGGGCGGGATACTCAGCGCATCGGGGCTGGCCCGCACGGCGTCGAGCAATTGCTTGAAATTCATTGGCTGGCTCCTGCAGGCCGGGAAAGGTTGTGCTCATCCTAGCCAGCAACCCCTTGGCGTTCAGCCCGCAAATCGGTCATTGTTCGGGCTTTCGCCGCGCCAGCGCCTTTTGCAGGGCTTCCAGGGTGCTATCCGACTGGCGCTCGGCCTCGTGCAACTCCTGTTCCCAGGCGGCCTTGCACGGGGCCAGATCGGCTTGGTCGCGTGCCTGCAGCAGCCATTGCAGGCGATCGTGCCAGTCGCCCAGGTCGCCCTGGGCCTGCTTCAACAGGCGCTGCAGTTTCTTGCCCGCATGGTCGAGCTGGGGATAGGCCTCGTCGCCGTAGCGCGCCCGCTTGATCAGCAAGCGCAGGCGGTGGCGGTCGTGTGCCGGGTCCTGCAGGGCCTGGCGCAACTTGCGCCACTGTTTGACCAGGCGTTTGTCGATACGCTTGTCCAAGGTCTTGACCAAGCCTTCGCGAGCGGCCGCTCGCAAGAACAGTGGAAACGCATCGACAATCGCCAGCACCCGCGTCAGCTGCGGGCTGTCAGCGACACTGGCGAAAGTCCGCTCACGGCCCTCGATGCGGCGCTGCCCTTCCTCGGCAAAGCCACGCCCGATCAGTTCGGCCGCCAGTACCTCGCGGTCACGCAGCGGTGTCGTCAGGGCACCCAGCGCCCTGGCGGCGTCCTCCAGCTGCTCCACCCCCGGCAAACCACGCAGTGGCCGCAGCAGGCTGCGCAGGCGCCGCAGGGTGGTGCGCAAGTCGTGCAAGGCCTCGCTGTCGGTGTTGGCAGCCAGGCGTTCGCGACAGGCCAGCAGACGCACCTGCAAGGCCAGTATCTGGGCAACTACATGATCGAGCATGGCAGACATTCAATGACGCTCCCTGATCAGCGCCCGGCGCGGGACTCACGGATGTAGAAGCGCGCCTTCTCGGCTTTGCGGGTACAGCTTTCATAGCCTTCGAATTGCTGCTGGGTCTTGGCCCCGGTCAACAGCGACAAGGCCTTGGAATAGCTCACGGCACCAGCAAAGCCTTCGGCCTTGGCCAGGTCCAGCTCTTTCCAGGCAGCATCCAGCTGGGTTGCACAACTCTCACGGTAGGCCGTCTTGCCCGCACAGCCGGCAAGGGCCAAGGCAATCAGTGGAAGGCAGATCCAGGCTTTCATCAGTAATGACCTCAATGGGAAAAAAACAGTGGCCGTTCGACGCTCCGGCTGCTCAAAAGTGCCGCTCCCGGACAGCTTTGTCTTGCCAGTTTTATTACAGTAGCTCAGCGCGGTCTACATTGATGCACAGGCAGCGATGGGTGCATTGTAGAACCAGGGTTGCACTGGCCGGGGAACATTCATGAGCAAACGCGTGGCGCTGGTACTGGGATCGGGCGGAGCCCGGGGGTATGCACACATCGGTGTGATCGAGGAAATCGAGCGCCGCGGCTACGACATTGCCTGTATTGCCGGCTGCTCCATGGGCGCCGTGATCGGGGGGATCTACGCTGCCGGCAAGCTGGAAGAGTACCGCAACTGGATCGAGAGCCTCGACTACCTGGATGTGCTGCGCCTGGTCGACGTCAGCTTTCGCCTCGGCGCAATTCGCGGCGACAAGGTGTTCGGGCAGATTCGCAAGATTGTCGGCGAGATCAACATCGAGCAATTGCGCATCCCTTACACGGCGGTTGCAGCCGACCTCACCAACCAGCAGGAGATCTGGTTCCAGGAAGGCTGCCTGCACCAGGCCATGCGCGCCTCGGCGGCCATCCCCAGCCTGTTCACGCCGGTGATGCAAGGCAACCGCATGCTGGTCGACGGCGGCATCCTCAACCCGTTGCCGATCGTTCCGGTGGTGTCCAGCCACTGCGACCTGATCATCGCCGTCAACCTCAACGCCACCAACCAGAAGCAGTACCAGTTGCCGGTGATCGAACGCCCCGCCGCATTCAAGATGCGTTTCGATGCGTTGCTCAGCTCGCTGGGGTCGCGCCTGCCGTTCCGGCGCAAGCCGGCAGAAGAGTTGATCCGCATCGAACAGGAAATCGTCGCCGAAGGGCTTGCACCGCCAAACCCGTGGCTGGCCGATGCCGCCGACCCGGAGGCCCAGCAACCGGCAGCGGCACCGGAGCGCGAGGGTGCGCCGAAGTCGGCGACCGGCTCGTTCATCATCGACAACGTGGGGCCCGCTTCGCTGCTGGACTTGATCAACCAGAGCTTCGAGGTAATGCAGACGTCGTTGGCACAGTACAAGATCGCCGGCTATCCACCGGATGTGCTGATCAACGTGCCCAAGCGGGTGTGCCGGTTTTTCGAGTTCTACAAGGCGCCCGAGCTGATCGCCCTGGGGCGGGAGATTGCGCGGGATACGCTGGACAATCATGAAGGCGTCAAGCGCTAGGCCTCCCAGTGCCTGTTCCGGCCTGATCGCCGGGACACGTGGCAGAAATAGAACAGGCCGCACCAGGCGGCCTGTTCGTTCATGCTTCCATCACCTTAGTAGCGGGTGATGTCTGCCTTGGCTTCCAGCTGCTTGCGGTAGGCCGCGAAGTCCTGCTGGCCGGCACGCGAGGCGAGGTAGCGGCGGATCTGCTGCTTCTCTTCGTCGGTGGCGGTAGCACCTTCGTTGACACCCTTGAGCTGCAGTACCACCAGGCTGCCGTCACGCAGCACCACGCTGCCATACACCGGCTTGTCCTTGGACTCTGGCTTGGCCAGGCGGAACAGTGCCTGCAGCTCGGCCGGGTCGATACCGTCCTCGCCGCGGGTGACCGCCTCGTAAGCCTTCCAGCCCTGCCCTTCGTGCACGCTGCCGGCAGTGACGGAACCGTCACGCAGGCCGGCAATCAGCTTGTCGGCCTTGGCCTTGAGCTCGGCAGTGGCCTTCTCCTTGGCCAGGTGTTCGCGAATGTTCTTGGCCACGGCCTCCAGTGGCAGTTGCTCCGGCTTGCGGTGCTCCTTGACGCGCAGCACCACAGTGGTTTCCGGGTCGAGTTCGATGGCCGTGCTGTTGGCACCTTCATCCAGTACTTCCTCGGAGAACGCTGCCTGCACCACCGCACGGTTGGCGGTGATACCTTCGCCACCCTCACGGCCGAAGGCTGCCGAGGTGTGCACCTTCAGGTTCAGGTCCTGGGCCGGCTGAGCCAGGTCGGAAGCCTCGTAGGCAGCATCCTGCAACTGCTTGCTGGCGTCGACGTAACGCTGCTCGACCAGCGGGATCTTCAGGTCGCGGGTCAGCTTGTCCTTCAGGCTGGCGAAGCTCGGTACTTCCGGTGCCTGCACGCCCAGCAGCTTGATCAGGTGGTAGCCGAACTCGCTACGCACCGGTGCCGAGACCTGGCCGACCTGCAGCTTGTACAGGGCATCCTCGAACGCCGGGTCGTAGACGCCCGGGCCAGCGAAGCCAAGGTCACCACCGCTGTTGGCCGAACCCGGGTCCTGCGAGAACTCCTTGGCCAGTGCGGCAAAATCCTCACCCTTGGCCAGGCGCTGCGCGACTTCTTCGGCGCGAGCCTTGGCCTGGGCGTCAGTAACCTTGTCGTTGACCTCGATCAGGATGTGCGCTGCGTGACGCTGCTCGGCGAGGTTGGCGATTTCCTTCTCGTACTGGGCCTTGAGCTCTTCGTCGGTCACCTTGACCTGGTCGAAGAACGCCGACTTCTTCAGCTCGACGTAGTCGATCACCACCTGGTCAGGCGACATGAACTCCTTGGCGTGCTGGTCGTAGTGCGCCTTGACTTCTTCGTCGCTGACCTTGACTGCGGCCGGGTCGGCCTTGAAGGTCAGCGAGGCGAAATCGCGGGTCTGCTTCTCGAGGCGGGCAAAGGCGTCGACCTGCTGGTCGGTGACGAAGCTGCTGCCAGCCAGGCCGGTACGCAGCTGGCCGATGAGCATTTCCTCGGCGAGCATGTCGCGGAACTGCATGCGACCATAGCCCATCTGGCGGATGACCTGGTCAAAGCGGTCGGCGCTGAACTTGCCGTCCACCTGGAATTCCGGCGTCTGCAGGATGACCTGGTCCAGCGCGGCCTCGGAGAAGGCAAACTTGGCGTCTTCGGCGCCTTGCAACAGCAGCTTGCGACTGATCAGGCCCTTGAGTGCCTCTTCACGCAGCAACTTGTCATCCAGCAGCGCCGGGTCGAAATCCTTGCCCAACTGTTGCATCAGCTGGCGGCGTTGCATGTCGGCCGCCTGGCTCAACTCGTTCTGGCTGATGGTCTGGCCATTCACCTTGGCGGCGTCCTGGCTATGAGTGGCGGCCTGGAAAATGGCTTCGAAGCCGGTCAACGCCATCAACACGACGATAAGGCCGATGATGGTCTTGGCAATCCAACCTTGTGAATTGTCCCTGATATTTTGCAGCATGCGTCCCCCAGAAACGGCTGTACCACTGCGTCGACAACCGCGGAGCGTGGGTAGAAACCTGATAAAAGAAAGGCGCATCCGAGGATGCGCCTTTTCTTAGCAAACGTGTCAGGCGGGAACGTTTGCGCCCCCGCCATCAGCGTGCTCGGACCTGGCCAGGCCGGGTCCGGCTGAAAGAGACGACTTAGTTGACGGCGTCTTTCAGGCCTTTGCCAGCCTTGAAACCTGGAACCTTGGCGGCTTCGATCTTGATTGCCTTACCGGTTTGCGGGTTGCGGCCGGTGCGCTCTGCACGCTCCTTGACCGAGAAGGTACCGAAGCCAACCAGTACCACATCGTCACCTTGCTTCAGGGCGCCGGTGACGGATTCGATGACTGCGTCCAGCGCACGGCCGGCTACAGCTTTCGGGATGTCAGCAGATGCGGCGATAGCGTCAATCAGTTCCGACTTGTTCACTCTAAGTCCCCTTATTTCTCTATTGAGTTTGTTTCTAAGTATGTAATGAAAAGCTTATGAAACGTTCGCTGGGTGGCCTGATGACACTAGCGTGCCGCTTTATAGCAAGGCCCCGAAAAAACTGTCAAGGAACGCCCCCCAGCCAGAAACTACTAGTGCGTGCTGATTCTTTCCTTAGCATCGCCGTCGCGCTTTTCATCTTTCGCGACAATCTCCGGAGCCACATCTGGCAAGGGCTCCGGGGCGTATTGCAGCGCAATTTGCAGGACTTCGTCAATCCATTTGACCGGTTTGATCTGCAGATCCTGTTTGATATTTTCCGGAATCTCCTTCAGATCGCGAACATTCTCCTCGGGAATGATCACCGTCTTGATACCACCACGGTGTGCCGCCAGCAGTTTTTCCTTCAGCCCGCCAATCGCCAGCACCTGGCCACGCAGGGTAATTTCACCGGTCATGGCGACATCGGCACGCACCGGAATCTGCGTCAGTGCCGAGACCAGTGCGGTGCACATGCCGATACCAGCGCTCGGGCCGTCCTTCGGCGTGGCGCCTTCAGGCATGTGGATGTGCACGTCGTGCTTCTCGTGGAAGTCGGCTGCAATCCCCAGGCTGCGGGCGCGGCTGCGCACCACGGTCTGGGCGGCGGTGATCGATTCGACCATGACATCGCCGAGCGAACCGGTCTTGATCAACTGGCCCTTGCCGGGGATGACCACGGCTTCGATGGTCAGCAGTTCGCCACCCACCTGGGTCCAGGCCAGGCCGGTGACCTGGCCGATCTGGTCCTGCTGCTCGGCCAGGCCATAGCGGAACTTGCGCACGCCCAGCAGGTGCTCCAGCTGTTCGCTGGACACCTTGACCTTGACCTGCTTCTGCCCGGTATGTTCCTTGACCACCTTGCGGCAGACCTTGGCAATTTGCCGCTCCAGCCCACGCACACCCGCTTCGCGGGTGTAGTAGCGGATGATGTCGCGAATCGCCGAAACGTCGACCTCCAGCTCTTCCTTCTTCAGGCCGTTGGCCTTGACCTGCTTGGGCACCAGGTACTTGACCGCGATGTTGATCTTCTCGTCCTCGGTGTAGCCCGGCAGGCGGATGACTTCCATGCGGTCGAGCAGCGCCGGCGGGATGTTCATCGAGTTCGAGGTGCACAGGAACATCACGTCCGAAAGGTCGTAGTCGACTTCCAGGTAATGGTCGTTGAAATTGTGGTTCTGCTCGGGATCGAGCACTTCGAGCAGAGCCGAGGCCGGATCGCCACGCATGTCACTGCCCATCTTGTCGATTTCGTCCAGCAGGAACAGCGGGTTGCGTACCCCCACCTTGGTCATCTTCTGGATCAGGCGCCCAGGCATGGAACCGATGTAGGTACGGCGGTGGCCACGGATCTCGGCCTCGTCACGCACCCCACCCAGGGCCATGCGCACGAACTTGCGATTGGTGGCAGCGGCGATCGATTCGGCCAGCGAGGTCTTGCCGACGCCAGGCGGGCCGACCAGGCACAGTACCGGGCCACGGATCTTCTTGACGCGCTTCTGCACGGCAAGGTACTCGAGAATGCGTTCCTTGACCTCTTCCAGGCCATAATGGTCGGCGTCGAGGATTTCCTCGGCCTTGGCCAGGTCCAGGCGCACCTTGCTCTGGGCCTTCCACGGCACCTGGACGAGCCAGTCGAGGTAGGAGCGGACCACGGTGGCCTCGGCCGACATCGGCGACATCTGCTTGAGCTTGTTCAGCTCGGCCTGGGCCTTGGCCAGGGCGTCCTTGGGCAGGCCAGCGGCTTCGATGCGCTTTTTCAGCTCTTCGACTTCATTGTGGCCTTCGTCGCCATCGCCGAGCTCTTTCTGAATGGCCTTCATCTGCTCATTCAGGTAGTACTCGCGCTGGCTGCGCTCCATCTGCTTCTTGACCCGACCGCGAATGCGCTTTTCGACCTGCAGCAGGTCGATTTCGGCATCCAGCAGCGCCAGCACGTGCTCGACGCGGGTCGGCAGGTCGACGATTTCGAGAATTTCCTGCTTCTGCTCGATCTTCAGCGCCATGTGCGCGGCCATAGTGTCGACCAGGCGCCCCGGCTCTTCGATGCTGTTCAGCGACGACAGCACCTCGGCGGGTACTTTCTTGCCCAGCTGCACGTACTGTTCGAACTGCGACAGCAGCGTGCGCACGAAGACTTCCGACTCGCGCTCGGCGGCGTCGACTTCGTCGATCAGGGAAACCTCGGCACGAATGTGCCCTTCCACTTCGCTGAAGCGCTCGACGGCGCCACGCTGCTCGCCCTCGACCAGCACCTTGACGGTGCCATCGGGCAGTTTCAGCAGCTGCAGCACGGTGGCAACCGTACCGACGCGATACAGCGCGTCTTCGCCCGGGTCATCGTCGGCCGGGTTTTTCTGGGCCAGCAGGAGGATCTGCTTTTCGCCCGTCATCGCCGCCTCAAGGGCCTCGATGGACTTTTCGCGCCCCACGAACAGCGGGATGACCATGTGCGGGTAAACAACGACATCGCGCAATGGCAAAAGAGGCAAGTCGAGGGTGGTCTTCATGATTTCGCCTCTACAGCGGCCTTATGGCCGGAAAACAGTGGAAATGATGCTTGGACCTAATGTGGGGGCATGCCTGGGAAATTACAAGCGCTAGCGCAGGAAAAGCAGAAAGGGGCCCGTAGGCCCCCTTCTTGCTTGCAACCATCAGTGGCCAGCGCCTGGATCAGGCATCCGGCGCAGCCTTGGCTTGCGGCTCGCTGTTTTCGTAGATCATCAGCGGCTGCGACGTACCCTCGATGACGCTCTCGTCGATCACCACCTTGCTGACATCCTTCTTCGAAGGAATCTCGTACATGGTGTCGAGCAGCACGCCTTCGAGGATCGAACGCAGGCCACGGGCGCCAGTCTTGCGCTCCAGGGCCTTGCGCGCAACGGCCTTGAGCGCATCGCTGCGGAACTCGAGGTCGACGCTTTCCATCTCGAACAGCTTGGCATACTGCTTGGTCAGGGCGTTCTTCGGCTCGGTGAGGATCTGCATCAGTGCAGCCTCGTCCAGCTCGTCGAGGGTTGCCAGCACCGGCAGACGGCCGACGAATTCCGGGATCAGGCCAAACTTGACCAGATCGTCCGGTTCGACCTCACGCAGCGACTCGCCAACCTTCTTGCCTTCTTCCTTGCTGCGCACTTCAGCGCCAAAACCGATGCCACCCTTGGTGGAGCGGTTCTGGATGACCTTTTCCAGGCCCGAGAAGGCGCCACCGCAGATGAACAGGATGTTGCGGGTATCAACCTGCAGGAATTCCTGTTGCGGGTGCTTGCGGCCGCCCTGCGGCGGTACCGAGGCCACGGTGCCTTCGATCAGCTTCAGCAGTGCCTGCTGCACGCCCTCGCCCGAAACGTCACGGGTGATGGACGGGTTGTCCGACTTGCGCGAAATCTTGTCGATCTCGTCGATATAGACAATGCCCATCTGGGCCTTTTCCACGTCGTAGTCGCACTTCTGCAACAGCTTCTGGATGATGTTCTCGACGTCCTCACCCACGTAACCGGCTTCGGTCAGGGTGGTGGCGTCAGCAATGGTGAACGGTACGTTCAACAGGCGTGCAAGGGTTTCGGCGAGCAGGGTCTTGCCCGAGCCGGTCGGCCCGATGAGCAGGATGTTGCTCTTGCCGAGTTCGACTTCGTCACCCTTCTTGTCACGCTGGTTCAGGCGCTTGTAGTGGTTGTACACCGCTACGGCCAGCACCTTTTTCGCGCGCTCCTGACCAATCACATACTGGTCCAGGATGCCGCTGATTTCTTTCGGCGAAGGTAATTTGTGCGCGCTGCTCTCGGCCTGGGCTTCCTGCACCTCCTCACGGATGATGTCATTGCACAGGTCGACGCACTCGTCGCAGATAAATACCGAGGGCCCGGCAATCAATTTGCGCACTTCGTGCTGGCTTTTGCCGCAGAAGGAGCAATAGAGCAATTTGCCGCTGTCCTCGCCGTTACGGGTGTCAGTCATTCGATCGATCCAATCCGGTAGGCTTGCAACACAAGATGAAGGCAATTGCGGGCTTTTTCAAGTCCGCAGGTAGGCGCTTTCCGCGCCTACCTGCTCTGGCACCCCGGTTCAGGAGGCCAGTTGCCGCTTGTCGTAGACCGAGTCGATCAGGCCGTACTCGGCCGCGCGCGAGGCGCTCATGAAGTTGTCACGCTCGGTGTCACGCTTGATGGTCTCGAGGTCCTGGCCGGTGTGATAGGCCAGCAGCTCGTTCAGACGGGCCTTGATATTGAGGATTTCCTGGGCGTGGATCTCGATATCGGTGGCCTGACCCTGGAAGCCGCCCAGCGGCTGGTGGATCATCACGCGCGAGTTCGGCAGGCAGTGACGCTTGCCCTTGGCACCGGCAGCCAGCAGGAAGGCGCCCATGCTGCAGGCCTGGCCGATGCAGATGGTCGAGACGTCCGGCTTGATGAACTGCATGGTGTCGTAGATCGACATGCCGGCGGTCACGGAACCGCCCGGCGAGTTGATGTACAGATGGATATCCTTGTCCGGGTTTTCTGCTTCCAGGAACAGCAGTTGCGCCACGACGAGGTTGGCCATGTAGTCCTCTACCGGGCCAACCAGGAAGATCACACGCTCCTTCAACAGGCGCGAGTAGATGTCGTAAGCGCGTTCGCCACGGGCGGACTGCTCGATAACCATCGGGACCAGGCCGCCTGCGGCCTGGATGTCAGAGCTCTGCTGAATATAAGAATTGCGGGACATGTCCTGCGCTCACTCCCAAATAGTCATGGCTTGAATACGCACAAGCCAGCTCGAAGGCTGGCTTGTGGGGGTTTCCTACGAGAGAAGCCGGTTATTCAGCGGCGGCAGGAGCCTGTGCTGGTTTAACGGCGTCTTCGTACGAGACCGACTTGTCGGTCACAGTCGCTTTCTGCAGGACAGTATCTACAACTTGTTCTTCCAGCACAACCGAACGGACTTCGTTCAGTTGCTGGTCGTTCTTGTAGTACCAGGCGATGACCTGCTCAGGCTCCTGGTAGGCCGAAGCCATTTCCTCGATCATTTCGCGAACCTTGCCTTCGTCCGGCTTCAGTTCGAACTGCTTGACCACTTCGGCGACGATCAGGCCCAGCACCACGCGGCGCTTGGCTTGCTCTTCGAACAGCTCGGCCGGCAGTTGCTCAGGCTTGATGTTGCCACCGAACTGCTGAACAGCCTGCACGCGCAGACGGTTGACTTCGTTTTCCAGCAGCGCTTTCGGCACTTCGATCGGGTTGGCGGCCAGCAGACCGTCCATGACCTGGTTCTTCACCTTGGCCTTGATGGCCTGGCGCAGTTCACGCTCCATGTTCTTGCGAACTTCGGCGCGGAAGCCTTCCAGGGTGGTTTCCTTGATGCCGAACTGGGCGAAGAACTCTTCGTTCAGCTCTGGCAGCACCGGGGCAGCAACGCTGTTGACGGTAATGGTGAACTCGGCGGCCTTGCCAGCCAGGTCCAGGTTCTGGTAGTCCTCGGGGAAGGTCACGTTGACAACGCGCTCTTCACCTGCCTTGGCGCCAACCAGGCCGTCTTCGAAGCCCGGGATCATGCGGCCGGAGCCCAGTACCAGCTGGGTGCCCTTGGCCGAACCGCCAGCGAACACTTCACCGTCGACCTTGCCGACGAAGTCGATGTTGACCTGGTCGTCTTTCTGCGCAGCGCGCTCGACGGCTTCGAAGCGGGTGTTCTGCTTGCGCAGCACTTCCAGCATGTTGTCCAGGTCGGCGTCAGCCACTTCGGCGCTCAGGCGCTCGACGCTGATCGACTCGAGGCCGGCAACGGTGAACTCGGGGAACACTTCGAAGATGGCGACGAATTCCAGGTCCTTGCCCTTCTCGAAGGACTTCGGCTCTACCGCAGGGGCGCCAGCCGGGTTCAGCTTCTGCTCGACGATGGCTTCGTAGAAGGAAGCCTGAACCAGGTCACCGAACGCCTCTTGACGGGCATCGGCCTCGAAGCGCTGACGGATCACGCTCATCGGCACCTTGCCTGGGCGGAAGCCTGCAACCTTGGCGCGCTTGGCAGTCTGTTGCAGACGCTTGTTGACTTCGTTCTCGACGCGCTCGGCCGGAACGGCGATGGTCATGCGGCGCTCGAGAGCGGAAGTGTTTTCAACAGAAACTTGCATGGATATTCCTCGTTGCACAGACGTTAGCCGGCGTTAGCCCGACTCCAGAATCAAGGGCAAGCATTCTAGTGAGTCGCGCAGCAGAAGTCACCCCACCCGGGACGACGGGAAGCCACGCCGGTCGATTAACTTTCAAGGCCCGTACGGCGTGCCGCAGGGCCTGATTCAAAAAGGGCTGCGCGGCGCCTTGGGCGCCCAACAGCCGAAATACCTTGTCAAACAACTGCCGCGACGAATTCGCTTCCTTTATTCAGGGTCGATCTCGTTGAACTGGCAGTACTCTTCCCATTCCATTCCCAGCGCTTCGGCCACCTCGCGGTGCGTCTCCAGGCGCATGGCCTGCAGCTGCTCCGGGGTTTCGGCGATCAGTTGCAAGGCCAGCTCCCAGGGCTGGATGCCCTGCTCCTCGGCTGCATCTTCGAAGGCCCATTCGATCTGCTGGGCCTGCTCACGTGCATCCAGCTCGCGGATCTCTTCGAGCAGTTGCGGGTTGGCCTCGGCAAAACGCTGCAGCGCCAGTGCCTGACGGGCTTCTTTTGCGATCATCGGGTTGTTCCTCTGCCGGCCAGCTGGGCCGGTGTTTCAACCGGCTGAAATCTAACAGCTTTTATTGGGGTGCCACCAGAGGATTGCAAGGGGGATCGAGTTATGGCTGCGAAGTTCATGGCTTGCGCCTTGTGGCGCCTGCGAGATCGAGCGCCGCCCGCGCGGCGCATCGCGGATGAATCCGCTCCTACATTGGTTGCAACGTGCCGAACCTGTTACGCCATGGTTGCCTGCCTTGGTGCATGTCTCAAGGCATGTGAGGCGGCATCAATGCCCACCCAAAAATCCCGTCATGCCAACAAGGCTGGCAACTGTGGCCTCACAGGCATGGCCACGTTGCAACAAATGTAGGAGCGGATTTATCCGCGATGCGCCGCGCGGGCGGCGCTCGATCTCGCAGGCGCCACAACCACCAAGGCAAACACCCCAAAAACAACAAAGGCGCCCAGTCTCACGACCAAGGCGCCTTCGAAAAAATATGGGGTGGACGATGGGAATCGAACCCACGACAACTGGAATCACAATCCAGCGCTCTACCAACTGAGCTACGCCCACCATATTACGGTCTTGCGATGTTGCGATACAACCTTACAGAAACATGGTGCGGACGAAGAGACTCGAACTCTTACAGCTTGCGCCGCTGGAACCTAAATCCAGTGTGTCTACCAATTTCACCACGTCCGCGTAACGCTTAAAACAAAGGCGCCAGATGCTATCGCGGCGCCTTTGAAGAATATGGGGTGGACGATGGGAATCGAACCCACGACAACTGGAATCACAATCCAGCGCTCTACCAACTGAGCTACGCCCACCATATCGCATTACCACTTACTTGCTTGCCAAAGCTGCCTAATGGCGCACCCGGCAGGACTCGAACCTGCGACCATCCGCTTAGAAGGCGGATGCTCTATCCAGCTGAGCTACGGGCGCTTAAGCTTGAAGCCTAACCGAACGAGACCTTAACAGATAGCTGCTAAACCACTCATTCTGCCCGACTTCGCCAACCAGTGCTAGGCTGTGCCCGACAAGTGCGGCGAATCTTATAGGCGAGCCTGAATGTCGTCAACACCTTTCTCAAAAAAATTTAAATTATTTAAGGGCTTAGGGGATTTGCCCAACCACCCGCCTTTGCCCTTGGCCCGTGTCGTGCGAGAATGCGCCCTCTTTAATTGTTTCCTTCTCGATGGTTAATCACGCGTCTATGACTGCACACCTAATCGATGGCAAGGCGATCGCCGCCAGCCTGCGCCAGCAGATCGCTCAACGTGTCGTGGAGCGTCGCCAGCAAGGCCTGCGTACACCCGGCCTGGCAGTGATCCTGGTCGGCACCGACCCCGCCTCCCAAGTCTATGTCTCGCACAAGCGCAAGGACTGCGAAGAGGTCGGCTTCATTTCCCAGGCGTTCGACCTGCCCAGCGACACCACGCAGCAGGCCCTGACCGAGCTGATCGATCGCCTCAATGACGACCCGGCCGTCGACGGCATCCTGCTGCAACTGCCGCTGCCGGCGCACCTGGATGCCTCGCTGCTGCTCGAGCGCATTCGCCCGGACAAGGACGTGGATGGTTTCCACCCGTACAACATCGGCCGCCTGGCCCAGCGCATCCCGCTGCTGCGCCCGTGCACGCCGAAGGGCATCATGACCCTGCTGGAAAGCACCGGCCAGGACCTGTACGGCATGAACGCGGTCATCGTCGGCGCGTCCAACATCGTCGGCCGCCCGATGGCCATGGAACTGCTGCTGGCCGGCTGCACCGTGACCGTCTGCCACCGCTTCACCAAGGACCTGGCCGGCCATGTCGGGCGTGCCGACCTGGTGGTCGTGGCTGCCGGCAAGCCGGGCCTGGTCAAGGGCGAATGGATCAAGGAAGGTGCCATCGTCATCGACGTCGGCATCAACCGCCAGGAAGACGGCAAGCTGGTCGGCGACGTGGTCTACGAGACCGCCCTGCCGCGCGCGGGCTGGATCACCCCGGTGCCGGGTGGCGTCGGGCCGATGACCCGGGCGTGCCTGCTGGAGAACACGCTGTATGCGGCGGAAGAGCTGCACAAGTAACATTGCGTGATATGAAAACGGCACCTCTGGCAGGTGCCGTTTTTTTTTGCCTGGCGTGGGAGGTTTAGCGCCTATGAGATCGAGCGCCGCCCGCGCGGCGCATCGCGGATAAATCCGCTCCCACATTTGTTGCAACGTGGCCATGCCTGTGAGGCCATGGTTGCCAGCCGGTTTGCAAGACTCAAGACATGCACCAAGGCAGGCGACCATGGCGTAACAGGTTCGGCACGTTGCAACAAATGTGGGAGCGGATTTATCCGCGATGCGCCGCGCGGGCGGCGCTCGATTCACGCATCAACCCAAATCCTCAGCCGATCACTTCCTGGCCGCCTCCCACGACTTCAGCAGCTCGCTGTAGCTGACGGTCTCGCCCTTGGGCTTCTCGTTGGCCAGTTTCGGCTTCGGTGCACCTGGCTGGTCGAACCAGTACTGGGCATCCCGTTCCGGGTTCAGCTTCGGCGCGCAGGTGGCCTGGGCATTGGACCGCTGCAAGCGCTCCATCATCCGGTCCTGGTCGCGGGCCAGCCCATCCAGGGCTTCCTGCGGGGTTTTCTCGCCGCTGGCCACCTCGGCAATGTGGCTCCACCACAACTGCGCGAGGCGTGGATAGTCCGGCACGTTGGTGCCGGTCGGGGTCCACTGCACCCGCGCCGGGCTGCGATAGAACTCCACCAGCCCGCCCAGCTTGGGCGCCAGATCGGTCATGGCCTGGGAGTTGATGTCCGATTCCCGAATCGGCGTGAGGCCGACAATGGTCTTTTTCAACGATACCGTCTTGGACGTGACGAACTGCGCGTACAGCCATGCCGCCAGCCGTTGCTTCTCGGGGGTGGACTTGAAGAAAGTCCACGACCCGGTGTCCTGGTAGCCCAGCTTCATCCCCTCCTCCCAGTACGGCCCCTTCGGCGATGGCGCCATGCGCCACTTCGGCGTGCCATCGGCATTCACCACTGGCAAGCCGGGCTTGGTCATGTCGGCGGTGAACGCGGTGTACCAGAAGATCTGCTGGGCAATGTTGCCCTGGGCGGGTACCGGGCCGGCCTCGGAGAAGGTCATGCCCTGGGCCTCCTTGGGCGCATAGGCACGCATCCAGTCCACGTACTTCTGCGTGGCGTAGACCGCCGCCGGGCCGTTGGTGTCGCCGCCGCGGGTCACGCTGGAGCCCACCGGGTGGCAGTCCTCCACGCGAATGCCCCATTCGTCCACCGGCAGGCCGTTGGGCAGGCCCTTGTCGCCGCCACCGGCCATGGAGAACCAGGCGTCGGTGAAGCGCCAGCCCAGCGACGGGTCTTTCTTGCCATAGTCCATGTGGCCATAGACGCGCTTGCCATCGATTTCCTTGACGTCTTCGGTGAAGAACCGGGCAATGTCCTCGTAGGCCGACCAGTTCACCGGCACGCCCAGCTCGTAACCGTACTTTTGCTTGAACCTGGCCTTCAGCTCGGGCCGTTCGAACCAGTCGGCACGGAACCAGTACAGGTTGGCGAACTGCTGGTCGGGCAACTGGTAGACCTTGCCATCGGGCGCGGTGGTGAAGGAAATGCCGATGAAGTCCTTCAGGTCGAGGGTCGGCGAGGTGTAGTCCTTGCCCTCGTTGGCCATCAGGTCGGTGATCGATTCCACCTTGCCATAGCGAAAGTGCGTACCGATCAGGTCGGAATCGTTGACCCAGCCATCATAGATGTTCTTGTCCGACTGCATCTGTGTCTGCAGCTTTTCCACCACGTCGCCTTCCTGCAGCAGGTCGTGGGTCAGCTGGATACCGGTGATTTCACTGAAGGCCTTGGCCAGCACCTTGGACTCGTACTCATGGGTAGTAATGGTTTCGGACACCACATTGATCTTCATCCCACGGAACGGCTCGGCTGCCTTGATGAACCACTTGAGTTCAGCCAGCTGCTGTTCCGGGGTAAGGGTCGACGGCTTGAACTCGCTGCCGATCCATTTCTTCGCCGCGTCCTCGTACTGGTCGGCCCAGGCTGTGCCTTGCGCGCTGGCCAGCACCAGCAACGCGGCCAGGGTCAAATGTCGCCTGTTGTACTTGTTGTCGAACATTGTGATCTCCCGTTTCAGTTATCCCACAGGGCCGCTCGCTCAGCCCCAGCGCAGCACCACCAACAGCCACGCCAGAGACAGCAGCGAGGCTACCCACAATGGCCACTCGCTGACGCCAACCACCAACAGATGCAGGTAGGCGCTGGCCAGCAGGCCGATGAACAAGCGGTCGCCACGGCTGGTGACCAGCGGTAGAAAGCCGCGTCGCTCCACGCAAGGTCGGCGCAGCTCGAGCAAGGTCATGCCCAGCAGCAGTACACCCACGGCGGCGAAGAACAGCGCCGTCGGCAAGGTCCAGGCCATCCACTCCATGCCGTACCCTCCTCAGACCCGGCCCAGGGCAAAGCCCTTGGCCACATGGTTGCGCACGAACCAGATCACCAGCATGCCGGGCAGGATGGTCAGAACACCCGCTGCTGCCAGCACCCCCCAATCGATGCCCGATGCCGACACGGTACGGGTCATTACCGCGGCGATCGGCTTGGCATTCACCGAGGTCAGCGTGCGCGCCAGCAGCAGTTCGACCCAGGAAAACATGAAGCAGAAAAACGCTGTGACGCCGATGCCGGAGCCGATCAACGGAATGAAAATCTTCACAAAGAAGCGCGTGAAGCTGTACCCGTCGATGTAGGCCGTTTCGTCGATTTCCTTCGGCACACCCGACATGAAGCCTTCCAGGATCCACACTGCCAGCGGCACGTTGAACAGGCAGTGGGCCAGGGCCACGGCGATGTGGGTGTCGAACAGGCCGATCGACGAATACAACTGGAAGAACGGCAGGAGGAACACCGCCGGCGGCGCCATGCGGTTGGTCAGCAGCCAGAAGAACAGGTGCCGGTCGCCGAGGAAGCGGTAGCGCGAGAAGGCATACGCGGCTGGCAACGCTACCAGCAGTGAAATCAGCGTGTTCAGGCATACGTAGTACAGCGAGTTGATATAGCCGCTGTACCAGCTGGCATCGGTGAAGATCACCCGGTAGTTGTCGAGGGTGAATGCCTGCGGCCACAGGGTCAGGCTACCGAGGATCTCGGTATTGCTCTTGAACGACATGTTCAGCAGCCAGTAGATCGGCACCAGCAGGAAGAAGAAGTACAGCAGCAGGGCCAGCGATTTGCGTGTGCTCATGGCCTAGTCCTTGTCGGCATGGGTCATGGCTGTGTAGAACAGCCACGACACCAGCAGGATGATCAGGAAGTACACCAGCGAAAACGCCGCCGCCGGGCCCAGGTCGAACTGGCCCACGGCCATGCGCGTGAGGGTCTGGCTGAGGAAGGTGGTCGCATTGCCGGGCCCGCCGCCGGTCAGCACGAAGGGCTCGGTGTAGATCATGAAGCTGTCCATGAAGCGCAGCATCACCGCGATCAGCAACACGTTCTTCAGCTTCGGCAACTGGATATGGCGGAACACCGCCCAGCCCGAGGCACGGTCGATGCGCGCGGCCTGGTAATACACGTCGGGGATGGCGCGCAGGCCTGAATAGCACAACAGCGCGACCAGCGAGGTCCAGTGCCAGACGTCCATCACCAGCACGGTAAGCCAGGCGTCGAACGGGTTGCCGGCGTAGTTGTAGCTCACCCCCAGCCGGGCCAGGGTGGCGCCGAGCAGGCCGATGTCGGCACGGCCGAAGATCTGCCAGATGGTGCCGACCACGTTCCACGGGATCAGCAGCGGGATGGCCATGATGATCAGGCACACCGACGCCATGCGCCCCTTGGTCGGCATGGTCAGGGCGATGGCGATGCCCAGCGGGATCTCGATCAGCAGCACGCAGGCGGAATAGATGAACTGGCGCAGCAGCGCGTCATGCAGCGCCGGGTCGCGCAGCACCTGGCGGTACCAGTCGGCACCGACGAAGTAGCGGTTGGACTGGTCGAAAATGTCCTGCACCGAGTAGTTGACCACGGTCATCATCGGCACCACGGCACTGAACGCCACCAGCAGGAACACCGGCAGCACCAGCCACCAGGCCTTGTTGTTGGGCACCTTGTTCATGGCGCGACCTCCAGCAGCACATCGTCGAGGTACAGCATCAGCCACTGCGCCGGCAGGCTGACCCAGGCCTGGGTTACAGGCACTGGGCGGTCCTCGCCCTGGCGTGCCTTGAGCGCGACGCCACCCAGCTCGAGGGTGACGATGCGGTAGGTGCCCAGGTCCTCGACGTCCAGTACCCGTGCCGGGTAGGCATCCTCGAACGGGCTGTCCCACAGCTGCACGAACTCGGGGCGGATGCCGACCTGCAAGCGCCCGCCTGCTGTCGCCGCCAGGCGCTCGCGCAAGCCATCTGGCAGGGGCAGGTGGATATCACCGAAGCTCACCCCGTCCGCCTCGGCGCGCACCTCGATCAGGTTCATTCCCGGGCTGCCGATGAAATAGCCGACGAAGGTGTGCCGTGGCCGCTCGAACAGCTCGCGCGGGGTGCCGAACTGGACGATGCGCCCGCCGTGCATCACCGCGATCTTGTCGGCGAAGGTCGAGGCTTCCAGCTGGTCGTGGGTGACGTAGATCATGGTGATGTTGAACTGCTCGTGGATCTGCTTGAGCTTGCGCCGCAGCTTCCACTTCAGGTGCGGGTCGATCACCGTCAGTGGCTCGTCGAACAGGATTGCCGATACGTCGTCACGCACCAGGCCACGGCCCATGGAGACTTTCTGCTTTTCGTCGGCGCTGAGGTTGCGGGCCTTCTTGCGCAACGCCGCGGTCAGGTCGAGCACCTCGGCAATCTCCTCCACCCGGGCGCGCACGCGGGCTTCGTCGAGCCCCTGGTTGCGCAGGGGAAACGCCAGGTTGTCGTACACCGACAGGGTGTCGTACACCACCGGAAACTGAAACACCTGGGCGATGTTGCGCGCCTGCGGCGGCAACTGGTTGACCGGCTTGCCATCGAACAGCACCTCGCCATGGGACGGCGTCAGCAGCCCGGAAATGATATTGAGCAAGGTCGACTTGCCACAGCCCGACGGCCCCAGCAAGGCATAGGCACCGCCCTGCTCCCACACATGTTCCAGTGCGTGCAGGGCATAGTCCGCCTCGCTGGCGGGCTGGCGGCTGTAGCTGTGCGCCAGTTGGCGCAGACGGATTTCGGCCATCACCCTCTCCTTGCCTGGCGTAGCCCGGGGGCCTGCACCAACGCCCCGGCACTGTCGAACACGAACAGCTTGTGGGTGGGAATGAACACGCGGATCGGCGTGTCCACCTGGTATTCGTGCACCCCGGGCAAATGCAGGGTCATGCGCCAGTGGTCATTGCGCACATGCAGGAAAGTCTCCGAGCCACTGATTTCGGCAAGCTCGACCAGCACGGCCAGCTCCAGGTCATCGTCGTGGGCCGGCACCAGGCTGATGTGGCTGGGCCGTACGCCAAAGCGGTAGTCGCCTTCGGCCAGCGGCTGCAGGTCGGCATTGCGGGCAAAGTGCACGGCCTGGGCCAGGCTCACCTCGTTACCGCTGATACGGCCAGGCACCAGGTTGATCGGCGGCTCGGAAAACAGCTCGGCGGCCAGCACGCTGCCGGGGCGCTGGTAGACCTCGGCGGTAGGCCCACTCTGGACGATCCGGCCTTCGTGCACCAGCGTCGTGGTGCCGCCCAGCGCCAACGCCTCGTTGGGTTCGGTGGTGGCATACACGGCAATGCAGTGGCGCGCCGCGAACAGCTCGCGCAGTTCCTGGCGCAGGCCCTCGCGCAGCTTGTAATCGAGGTTGACCAGCGGCTCGTCGAACAGGATCAGCGAGGCATCCTTGACCAGCGCCCGGGCCATCGCCGTGCGTTGTTGCTGGCCACCGGACAGCTCCAGCGGCAGGCGGTGCAGGTAGGCTTCGATGCGCAGCATCTCGGCGGTTTCCTGTACCCGTCGACGAATCTCCGGCTCAGCCATGCGTGCCTGGCGCAGCGGCGAGGCGATGTTCTCGTACACGCTGAGGGTGGGGTAGTTGATGAACTGCTGATACACCATCGACACGTTGCGCAGGCGCACCGGCACGCCGGTCACGTCCTGGCCATCCATCAGCACGCGCCCACGGTCCGGGCGGTCGAGCCCGGCCATCAGACGCATCAGGCTGGTCTTGCCGGCCAGGGTACGGCCCAGCAATACATTGAACGAGCCGGGTTCGAAGCGCAGCGAGGCATCGACGATCCAGGCCTGGTTGTCGACGCTGCGACTGACCTGTTCCAGCACCAGGGACATGGCGTGGCCTTCTTGTGATTGTTGTCTGCCGGGTACAGCCAGTTTCGTGCCAGTTACGCCGCGCCCGTCTGGCACGCGCCCTGCCCGGCAGCCCAGCCAAGACACGGGTTCACAAATGAACACAAGCGCTGAACAACTGAACACTCGCAGGTTTGACATTGAACAACTGTGAACAACACTGAACAGCGGTCGGTTCCATACAACAATCACACAGGACAGGCCCATGGCCGCTTCCGCTTCGACCCATGCCCAACTGATCCAGGCCTCCTGGACCCGCTGCCGCGACCACGGCCTGCAACCCCAGCACGCCCCGGACTTCGACTGCCTGACCCGCGCCGAACTGAGCGCCCTGCTGGAGCGGCGCCAGGCCCTGCTGCGCCTGACCCGCGAGGCGGTTCTGCCGCATTACGCGCACCTGCTGGGCAATGCCAGCTACCTGGTGATGCTGGCCGATGCCAGCGGCTGCGTGCTCGACAGCTGGGGCTCGCGGCGCTTCATCGAACCGCGCCAGCAGCACGGTTTCAGCGCTGGCGCCCATTGGCACGAGCGCGGCGTCGGCACCAATGCCCTGGGCACCGCGCTGGTCTGCGCCGAGGCGATTCACGTCGGCCAGGACGAGCACTTCCTGCGGCAGAACCGCTACATGTCCAGCGCCGCCGCGCCACTGTTCGACGCGGCGCGGCAACTGGTCGGGGTGCTCGACGTGGCCAGCGATGGCTACCTGCCAGCCAGCCAGACGCTGGGCCTGGTGCGCATGATGAGCCAGAGCCTGGAAAACCGCCTGATCCTTGCCGAACATGGCGAGCGGCATGCCCAGCTGATGTTCAACAGCGCTTCCGACAACCTGGACAGCCCCTGGGCCGGCCTGCTGGTGTTCGATGAACAGGGCCAGGTGCTGGCGGCCAATCACCGGGCCGACAGCCTGCTCGGCGGCAACCCGCTGCGGCAGAACATCGAGCAGCTGTTCCAGTTGCCGCTGCAGCAGCTGTTCAGCCACCCCCGGCAACAGCCCTTCGCCTTGCAGGCCACCGGGCGCAATCGCTTCCATTGCCAATGGCAGCCGGCGCGCGAGGCCACTTGCCGCACAGCCAGCAGCAGCAGCAGCAGCACCGACCCGCGCCTGGACAAGGCCCTGGCGCAGGCCAGCCTGCTGCTGGAGAAGGACATCCCGGTGCTGGTGCAGGGGGAAACCGGCGTCGGCAAGGAAGTGTTCGTCGACACCTTGCACCGCGCCAGCAGCCGCGCCGGCCAGCCGCTGGTCGCGGTCAACTGCGCGGCAATCCCCGCCGAGCTGGTGGAGTCGGAGCTGTTCGGCTACGACAAAGGCGCGTTCACCGGTGCCCACCACAAGGGCAACCCGGGGCTGATCCGCAAGGCCGACCACGGCATCCTGTTCCTCGATGAAATCGGCGACATGCCGCTGCCGACCCAGGCCCGCCTGCTGCGCGTCCTGCAGTCACGCAGCATCCAGCCGCTGGGCAGCGGCGAGCCGGTAGCGGTGGATATACGGGTGGTGTCGGCGAGCAATCGTGACCTGGCCGAAGAGGTGCGTGCCGGGCGCTTTCGCCAGGACCTGTACTACCGCATCGCCGGGCTGGCAGTGCAGTTGCCGCCGCTGCGCGAACGCAGCGACCGGCGCCAGCTGATCGAGCAGGTGCATGCCCGCTACCGCGAACCGGGGCAGCCTGCACGGCTGCCGGCAGCGATTGTCGAGCTGTTCGATCAGCACCCTTGGCCAGGCAATATGCGTGAACTGGTGAGTGTGCTGCAGGTGGCGCTGGCCTTGGCCGGCAATGGCCCGGTCGGCCTGGAACACCTGCCTGCGGGCTTTCTCGCCGAGGCGCAGGTGCCTGTGCCGCAGGCGCCCGAAGCGGCAGACCTGGCAACGCTGATGCAGCAAACCAACGGCAACCTGTCCGCGGTGGCCCGCGCACTGGGGATCAGCCGTACCACGCTGTACAAGCGGTTGCGCCAGAACTAGCCGCCGCGAACGCTGGCTTCGCCGCCGCCATCCAGCGCCCCGCCCGGTGCCGAGCGGGCCCAGGCCTGGCCCATGGCCGGCTGGCCTATCAAGGGTCGCGCCACTGCTTCGGCTGCCGGTAGGCCTGGGCCCAGCGCTGTACCTCACTGGCCGGCATCGGCCGGGCAATGCAGTAACCCTGGGCCAGTTCACAGCCCAGGCCCATCAGCACCCGGCCGTGCTCGACGCTCTCCAGCCCTTCGGCAATCACCTCGCGGCCAAATGCCCGCGCCAGGCCGATCACCGCCCGGGTCAGTGCGAGGTCGTCCTGGTCATGCAGGATGTCGCGCACGAACGACTGGTCGATCTTGATCGTCTGGGTCGGCAAACGCTTCAGGTAACTCAGCGACGAGTAGCCCGTGCCGAAGTCATCCAGGGAAAAGCGCACGCCCAGCGCGCGGCAAGCGTCGAGGCAGCGGCTGACGTGTTGCAGGTTGTCGATGGCCACCGATTCGACGATTTCCAGGTCCAACCGTGCCGGGTCCACCTGCGGGTATTCGGTCAGCAACTGGCGCAGGCGCTCGGCGAAGTCACTGCGCTGCAAATGCCGCGCCGCGATATTCACGCTCAACGACCAGGGCCGCCCTTCGCGCTGCCAGGCCTGCAATTGGCTCAGTGCCCTGTCGAGCACCCATTCGCCGATCTCGACGATCAGGTCGGTCTGTTCGACCCAGGGCAGGAAGTCGCCAGGCGGGACCAACCCCCGGCCCGGCCGCTGCCAGCGCAGCAACCCTTCGAAGCCCAGCACCTGGCCGCTGCGCAGGTTGACCTTGGGTTGGTAATACAGGCACAGCTCGTCGTTGTGCAGGGCCCGGCGCACCCGCGCCACGGTCTGGTGGGTGGCCTTGAGTTCCTGCTCCTGGGTCACGTCGAACAGGTGGTAGCGGTTGCGCCCACGCTGCTTGGCCACGTACATGGCCTGGTCGGCATGGCGCACCAGGGTGTCGGCATCCTCGTCGTCCTGCGGGTACAGGGTGACGCCGATACTGGCGCTGAGCGACAGGCGCTGATCGCGTACCACATACGGCGCCGCCAATGCCTGCAGCACGCGGCGCAGCGCGGCATGCAACTGGCGACCTTCGTCGACATCCCGCAGGATCAGCACGAACTCGTCGCCCGACAGCCGGGCCACGGCATCACCCTCGCGCAGGATGTGCTTCAGGCGCTGCGCCACTTCAACCAGCAACAGGTCACCCATGGCATGGCCGTAGCCGTCGTTGACCGCCTTGAAGCCATCCAGGTCGAGCATGCACACCGCCAGCGCAATGCCTTCACGGCGCGAACAGGCCAAGGCCTGGTTCAGCAGGTCGGACAGGTAGGCGCGGTTGGGCAAGCCGGTGAGCACATCGTGGCCGACCCGCCATTGCAGGGTATGCAGCAACTGGCGCTTCTCGGTGACATCGAAGCGGATCGACACGTACTTGCGCACTTGCCCGCTGAGCGGGTCGACCAGCGGCACCATGGTGCTGTCGACCCAGTACAACGCGCCATCCTTGGCGCGGTTGCAGATCTCGCCTTTCCATACCCGGCCGGCGGCCAGGGCCCGCCACATGCCGACGAAGAACGCCGGCTCGTGCAGACCGGAATTGAGGATGCGGTGGTTGGCACCGAGCAGTTCCTCGCGGCTGTAACCCGAGATGGTGCAGAACTGCTGGTTGACGTAGGTGATGTTCCCGCGCAGGTCGGTTTCGGAAAAGATCGCGGCCGCGTCTACGGCCGCGCGATAGTTGTCATCCATAAAGCATCCTGCCTTAACGGTTGAAACGCTCCACAAGGGCACGCAATCCGGCGCACACCTCTTCCAGTTCGGCGCCGCGCGAGGCAGCGGCGTTGGCGCTGTGGGCGCTGTGCTGGGCGATGCCGGCCACGCCATTGATCTGCCTCGAGACATCTGCGGCCACAGCCGACTGCTGCTGCGAGGCCGTGGCCATCTGCTGGCTCATGGCGCTGATGCGCTGCACCGCTTCCCGGATGCCATGCAGCGCCTGGCGGGCTTCCTGCACCTGGGCGACGCCCTGCTCGGCACCGTCGATGCCCTGGCTGGCGATCGCCACGGCCTGCTCGGCACCACTGCGTAAAGCATCGATAATAGCCTGGATGTGCAGGGTCGACTGCCGGGTCTTGTCGGCCAGCGCCCGCACTTCATCGGCGACCACGGCAAAGCCGCGGCCCTGCTCGCCGGCACGGGCCGCCTCGATGGCGGCATTGAGCGCCAGCAGGTTGGTCTGCTCGGCGATGCCACGGATCATGCCGGTGGCCTCGGCGATGGCACCGGTCTGGCCAGCCAGCTGGGTGACCGCCTGGTTGATCTGCGTCACGGTACCCGCCAGGGTGCGAATCGCCGCACCGCTGGCATCGGCCACCTGGCTGCCCTGCTCGGCCAGCAGGTGTGCGGTATGGGCTTCGGCAGCCGTCAGTTGCACATGGTTGGCCACCTCACCGATGGAAACGGCCATCTGGTTCATGGCAGTGGCGCTCTGGTCGGTTTCCGCACGCTGCTCCAGCAACGCCGCTTCGGTGCTGCGTGACAACGCCCCGGCGTCATGGGCAGCCACGGCCATCTGTGCCGCCAGGTCACTCAGCCGGGTCAGCGCGGTCTTCAGCCGCGCCTCCTCGCTGATCAGCATCAGTTGCAGTTGGCCGGCAGCACCGGGCAGGTCGCTGTAGGTCAAGGCGGCGATCGGGTCGGCGAAGGTGCCGTCGGCGCCCTCTACCACGCGCTGCATCTGCCGCCCCACGGCATTGCGTGCCAACAGGCCATAGGCCAGGAACAGCCCCAGGGTCAGCCCCTGCGCCACCAGGCCTGGCCATAGCTGGTTGGCCCCCAGTGCCAGCCCCCCGGCCGCCAGCGGTATGCCCAGGTCGCGCGCCAGCATGCTCGCGCGGCGTGACCAGGGCAGCACCGCCTGGCCGTTGCGCATGCGTGCATACAGGGCCTCGGCACGGGCCACCTGCTCACGCGTGGGGCACACCCGTACCGACTCATAGCCCACCACCCGCCCGGCTTCGAGGATCGGCGTGACGTAGGCGTTGACCCAGTAGTAATCGCCGTTGCGGCAGCGGTTCTTGACGATGCCCATCCAGCTCTTGCCAGCCTTCAGGTAGCGCCACATCAGCTCGTACACCGCCGGCGGCATGTCCGGGTGGCGCACCAGGTTGTGCGGGCTGCCGATCAGTTGGGCCTCGCTGTAGCCGCTGATGGCGGCGAATTCAGGGTTGCAGTAGGTGATCAGGCTGGCCGTGTCGGTTGCGGAAATCAGCCGCTGATCAGAAGGGAAACGTTGCTCGACCGGGGTAACCGGGAGATTGAGACGCACTATGAGACTCCATTCATTTTAAACGCCAGACGCCTGCTCGCGGACGATTGTCGGGATAACACCCCCACAATCGGCCTATTAGTGACTGCCCGGTCGCGCGCGGATTCTACGAGGTCAGCCGCATAAAGCAAATAAACCTTATGAATCATGGCGTTATCGAAAAAACTGAGGTCGGGCTGATGCTTGGCAAGCGGATTGCTACCTGTATCGGGTACCCGCTGAAGCTGTGCCTGATTCGCATAATTGCCCTGTACGGCATGCACCGAACTAGAGCCCGGCGAGCTGAAACGCCCCAAACTGGTCAGACCGGTAAGGCCAAAAAACCTTGCAATGTGGGTTTTTTCGCGCTTTTATGGCTTCGCGCTGAACAAACCGGTAAGACCACAATAATTAAGTCCTGCGCTCTTTCGCCCCGTGCGGCTACCGAAGCAAGGACACCGATCAGAGATCCCTCCCATGCTCAAATGGTGCTCGCGTTCGATCTTCCTTCAAGTCGTGCTTGGCCTTGCCCTCGGCATCGCCTGCGGCCTCAGCTTCCCCGAGCTGTCCTTGCAACTGAAACCGCTTGGCGACGGTTTCATCAAACTGATCAAGATGCTCATCGGCCTGATCGTGTTCTGTGTGGTAGTCAGCGGCATCTCGGGCGCCGGCGACCTGAAGAAGGTCGGGCGCATCGGCCTGAAGTCGGTGATCTACTTCGAGGTGCTGACCACCCTGGCGCTGGTGATCGGCCTGGTGTTCGCCTTCAGCAGCGGTATCGGCAGCGGCGCCAATATCCACCTGGACCAGCTGTCCAGTGCCGACGCCAGCAGCCTGGCCGAGCGCGGCCAGCACATTCACGGGGCCACGGCGTTCTTCCTGGAGCTGATCCCCACCTCGGTGATCGGGGCCTTTGCTGACAACAACATCCTCCAGGTGCTGCTGTTCTCGGTACTGTTCGGCAGCGCGCTGAACCTGGTCGGCGATTCGGCCGCCGGCATCTCGCGGCTGATCAACGAACTGAGCCACGTGATCTTCCGCATCATGGGCATGATCGTGCGCCTGGCGCCGCTTGGCGTGTTCGGCGCCATCGCCTTCACTACCAGCAAGTACGGCCTGGAATCGCTGCAACACCTGGGCGGGCTGGTGGCGCTGTTCTACCTGACCTGTGCCGGCTTCGTGCTGATCGTGCTGGGTACGGTCATGCGCCTGTCGGGCCTGAGGCTGCTGCCGCTGATCAAGTACCTGCGCGAAGAACTGACCATCGTCCTTGGCACGGCCTCTTCCGACGCCGTGCTGCCACAGGTCATGCGCAAGCTTGAGCACCTGGGCATCGGCACCTCTACCGTTGGCCTGGTGATCCCCACCGGCTACTCGTTCAACCTCGATGGCTTTTCCATCTACCTGACCCTGGCCATCGTGTTCATCGCCAATGCCACCGGCACGCCGTTGGCCATGACCGACCTGCTGACCATCCTGCTGGTGTCGCTGGTGACTTCCAAGGGCGCTCACGGCATCCCAGGCTCGGCGCTGGTAATCCTCGCTGCCACGCTTACCGCCGTGCCGGCGATCCCGGTGGTCGGCCTGGTGCTGGTGTTGGCGGTGGATTGGTTCATGGGCATCGGCCGGGCGCTGACCAACCTGATCGGCAACTGCGTGGCTACCGTGGCCATCGCCCGCTGGGAGAAGGACATCGACCTGGAGCGGGCGCACAACGTGCTGGACGGCAAACCTGGCTTCGCAGCCACGCCACGCAAGCAGCCCAACAACCATCAACAGGAATTCTGAGCGAACGTGGCCGGCACTGATGCCGGCCCTTCCAGGAGCAAACCGTGATCAGCTCATCGACCGTCGTCAACTCAGTGGTGGAAAAACTGCGCCAGGCCCTCGCCCGCGGCCAATGGCGCAGCGGCGACATGCTGCCGGGCCAGCGCGAGCTGGCCGAACAACTGGGCATCAGCCGCCCCAGTCTGCGCGAAGCGGTGACCGTGCTGGAAACCCTGGGCCTGGTGCGCTCGCTGCCGGGCAAGGGCGTGCTGGTGCTGGACGCCGAGGCCGCCGCCCAGGAGCCCGCACTGGACACCAGCGCCGCAGCCAGCCTGGCCGACGTGCTGGAACTGCGCTACACCCTGGAACCATTCATCGTCGGCCTGGTGGCGCAATCGGCCAACAGCCAGGACATCGGCCAGCTGCGCCTGACCCTGATGGACATGCGCGAAGCATTGGAAGCCGCAGACAGCGAAGCCGGGGTCAGCGCCTACATTGCCTTCCACGAGGCGCTGTTCGCCCTGACCACCAACCCGATCTTCCAGAGCGTGGTGCAGCAGACCGGCAATGCCCTCAAGCAGAGTGCCGACATGCTGCGCAAATCGCCCGAGCACCTGGCTGCACGGCTACAGGAAAACGAAGCAGTGGTGCGTGCCATCCGCGAACGCAACAGCGCCCAGGCCAGTGCCCAGATGCGCCAGCACATCCTCGCCGAAGGCCTGCGCATGGGCATCGCCCTGAACATTCCGGACGAACACCCGCATCCATGACCCAGGAGAGCGACCATGAACGCCGCCCCTCACTTGCCGGCCCTGCTCGCGGCCGGCGAAACCCGCCTGTCGGCCGAGCAGATCTACCCGCGGCTGTTCGACGCCATTCTCGAACAGCGCCTGCCACCTGGCAGCCTCTTGCCCGAGCAGGCGCTGGGGCATGCGTTTGGTGTCAGCCGTACCGTGATTCGCCGCGTGCTCGGACGCCTGTCCGACCAGCAGGTGGTCGTGCAACGCCCCAGCCACACTGCGCACCTGGCCACGCCCGACCCGGAGCAGGCACGCCAGGTACTGAGTGCCCGGCGCCTGGCCGAAACCACGTTGATCACCCTGGCCGCCCAACGCGCCCGACCGCTGCAGATTCGCCAGCTGCGGCAACTGGTGGAGCGCGAGCGCCAGCATCATGAAAGCGGCGAGCGCTGCGCAGCGATCCGCCTGGGCGGGGAGTTTCACCTGAAACTGGCGCAGGTGGCCGCCAATGCGCCACTGGCCCGGTTTCTCAATGGCCTGGTGCCGATGACCTCGCTGATCATCGCCCGCTACGAGTCGCCGTGCTGTGACCACTGCGCGTGGCAAGAGCACGCGGCGATCATCGACGCCGTGGCCCAAGGCGATGCCGAGGCGGCCTTGACCCTGATGCACCAGCACCTCGACCGCCTGGAAGAAAAACTCGACCTGCAATGACCGGGCCGCTGTGCGGCTCAGCGCTGGCAAGCCAGCGGCTACCGCTGTTGCGCTGCGCTTGAAGTTACCGACAAGCGTGTGGCAGCTGGCTTGCCGGCGATGGGCTGCACTGCAGCCCCTGGCCCCCCACCCTATACTCCAGGAATCACCCCCAGCCTCTACCAGGGAAGCGTTTGCGTGAGCGCTCGAGTTTTCCTGATGCTGTGCCTGTTGCTGACCCTCGCCGGTTGCGCGGGCAAGCGCCCGCCTGTCCCGCCGCCACCGGTGGTACTCACTACCGCCACCTGGCAACGTATCGACCAGGAACTGATCGACGCCTCGGTCGGTGCCGCCGGTTCGGCCAACGACTATGCGCGGCGCTCCATGCGGGTGTGGAAGGAGCAGGTCCAGCAACGCACCGAAAGCGACTTCATCCCGTGGTTCACCGGCTACTGGACCCAGCAATGGCTGACGCTCAAGGTGGCCTGGTACAAGCTTGACAGCGGCGAAGGACGAGAGCCGGCAGAAAAGCGCCTGGCGCTGTACCTGCAGGAGCAATACCACGAACGGGTGATCGAACCCGTGGCAGAGCAGATCAACCCCGAAGGCATCCGCGACCGTGCCTGCGAGCTTTACCTGCAACTGCTCGGCCAGCAGCTGCCAGCCATCATCGGCCGCTATAACGCCCCGCCCGAGCAGTTCAGCCAGCGCCTCAACCGCATCCCCGCGATCGCCCTGGGGCCGCCGGATGCGCGCAATGCCAGCTTGTACCAACTGCTGCGGGCCAAGTCACTGGCCGAGCAACCGGCCTGGCAAGCCATGCGCCAGCACTTGCACCAGCAAGCCAGCAAAGGCCCTGGAAAGACCGATGTCGGGCTGAACTCGGTGGCCACGCAGGCCAGCGAAAAACTCGGCGCCACCTTGGCCCCGCGCGGCATCGCCAGTGCCGTGGCGTCGGCGGTAGGCAAGGTAGCCGGGGCGATGATTTCGATTGCCGCGGCCGGCTACGGGATCATGACCCATGACCGGGAACACCCGCAGATGGTCGAGCAGTTACGGGGCATCCTCAACGTGGCGTTGAACCAGGAATGGCAAGAGCTGATGGAGAACCGCCAGAGTGGTGCCATGGCGGGCGTGTACTACCTGTCGGGGCAAATCGAGGACAGCCTGCTGGCCAGTGCGCCGCGGCCGATCGACCAGCCGGTCGAACAGCAAGTGAAGCAGCGGCAGGAGCCGGTGATCATACCCCTGTCGCCCTAGCGGCTGCCGGTACCGGCGCAAGCCACATCAGGCTGGCGCCATTGCCGACCTGGGCAAGCCGAAGATCCGGTCGAACGCCCAGTTGTAGGCAAAGGTGTAGCACGGCACCAGCACAATGAACGCCATGTCCACCAGCAATGCCTCCAGCAATGTCATGTCCAGCCACCAGGCAATCAGCGGAATCAGGTAGACCACCAGCGTCAGCTGGAAGCCGACGGCATGTGCCAGCCGTCGCGCCACACTGCGCCCGCGCGTGACCTGGCGGCTTTCCCACCATTCGAACAAGGTGTTGTAGATCAGGTTCCAGAGCATGGCGATGGTGGTGATCATCACCGCCAGAGGCCCGGTATGCGTAGCCTCGGTGTCCGACAGGTAGGCCAGCCCGAGGGTCGACATGCACAGCCCGATCAGTTCATAGAAGGTCACGTAGACCAGTTTGCGCCTGAGTCCTTGCACCCGGATTACCTCGTGTTGTTGGAAAGCGATGGGGGGCGATGATGCTTCATCACTCTTGACAGCAAAAGTCAGCAGCTGTCAGATCTGCTGACAGGAGTGCTGCCATGAACTTTTCCAGCGACAACATCCAGCTGTTTCTCGCCGTGCTCGACCGCGGTTCGTTTTCTGCCGCCGCGCGGGCGCTGCAGCGCGTGCCGTCGGCAGTCAGCATGGCCATCGCCAACCTCGAGGCCGAACTGGGCTACACCTTGTTCGAACGCGGCCCGCGCGAGGTCCGCCCGACTCCACGGGCCCTGGCCCTGGAGCCGCATGCCCGGCTGATCGCCGAGCAACTGGGGCTGCTCCAGGTGCACGCGCTGGAGCTGTCCCAAGGGCTGGAAAGCAGCCTGACCCTGGTCGTGGTCCCGGATATCGACCACCGCCCGGTGCTGGCCGCCATCGCTTGCCTGGGTGAACGCTATCCGCTGCTGGACATTGCCCTGCTCAGTGCCCCCCAGGAAGAAGCCCTGCAGCTGCTGGACAGCGGCTGTGCCGACCTCTGCGTAGCCTTTGCCGGGCTGCAGGTCGATGCCCGCCGTGGCTTCCAGCACATCGGCATGGAGTCGCTGGTGGCCACCCTGTCCCCTGCCCACCCGGCCTTGCGTGACGGGCGCATCCACTACCTCGAAGACCTGACCCGGGTGCGCCAGATCCTGGTGCGCAGCCGCGACTTGCCGCTGACCGACCCACGGCCACTGATCGGCGCCACACACTGGTCCACCGACAGCTTCGACCTGGCCCTGCAGATGGTCGAGGCCGGCCTGGGCTGGGGCGACCTGCCGCTGTCGCGGGTAGCGCCATTGCTGGCCAGCGGGCGCCTGGTACGGCTGGATTTCCACAACACGCGCAACGAGTTGCAGTTGCCGGTGCACATCCTGTGGCGCAAGCAACACCCCCTGCAGCAGGCCGCACGCCTGTTGATCGAGCAGCTGTGTAGCCAGTGAATACCGTCTGTCGAAACCACCGTCAGAAATTTCTGTAGGCGCTTCAACCTTTTACCCCGTGAGCCGATATCCCTATCGATAGGTTCCGCAGTGTGTCATGAGCGCGCTGCGCCCTCCCCTCAATGGCCCAAGGTCTCGAAACATGAACCTGAAATTTCGCCACAAGATCCTGCTCAGTGCCTGCGGTGTCGTGGTCCTGGCATTCGCCTTGTTCACGCTCTACAACGACTACCTGCAGCGCAACACCATCCGCCAGAACATCGAAGCTTCGGTGCAGCAGTCCGGTGCACTGACCGCCAGCAGCGTGCAGAACTGGATGAGCGGGCGCATTCTGGTGCTGGAAAACCTGGCCCAGGACATTGCCGAGCAAGGTGCCGGTGACAACCTGGCCGGGCTGATCGAGCAGCCGTCCTATACGCGAAATTTCCTGTTCACCTACCTGGGCCAGGCCAACGGTGCATTCACCCAGCGCCCCAACGCACAGATGCCGGCCGGTTACGACCCACGCCAACGCCCGTGGTATGGCGCCGCAGCCGGCGCCGGGCAGACCGTCCTGACCGCCCCGTACCAAGGCGCCGTCGGCGGCCTGATGGTCACCATCGCCACCCCGGTGAAAAGCAAGGCCAATGGCGAGCTGACGGGTGTAGTCGGTGGTGACGTCACCCTCGACACCCTGGTCGAGATCATCAACTCGGTCGATTTCGGTGGCATCGGCCATGCCTTCCTCGCCGACAGCAATGGCCAGGTGATCGTCAGCCCGGACAAAGACCAGGTGATGAAGAATCTCAAGGACATCTACCCTGGCAGCAACCTGCGGGTGGCCGCCGGCATGCAGGATGTCACCCTCAATGGCCAGGACCGCATCATCTCCTTCGCCCCGGTGACCGGCCTGCCTTCGGCGCAGTGGTACATTGGCCTGTCGATCGACAAGGACAAGGCCTATGCCGCGCTCGGCCAGTTCCGCACTTCGGCGATCATCGCCATGCTGATCGCCGTGGCCGCCATCGGCGGCCTGCTCGGCTTGCTGATTCCGGTGCTGATGCGCCCGCTGACCACCATGGGCCGCGCCATGCGCGACATCGCCGAGGGCGAAGGTGACCTCACCCGCCGCCTGGCTGTACAGAACAAGGACGAATTCGGCGAACTGGCCAGCTCGTTCAACCGCTTCGTCGAACGTATTCATGCCTCCATCAGCGAAGTGTCCTCGGCTACCCGTCAGGTGCACGACTTGTCGGAGAAAGTGATCAACGCCTCGAACGCTTCGATCATTGGCTCTGAAGAGCAGAGCATGCGCACCAACAGCGTGGCAGCGGCAATCAACCAGCTGGGGGCGGCCACCCAGGAAATCGCCCGCAATGCCGCAGATGCCTCGCAGCACGCCAGCGGTGCCAGCGAGCAGGCCCATGGCGGCCGGGAAGTGGTCGAAGAGGCGATCAACGCCATGACTGCCCTGTCGCAGCGCATCAGCGAATCCTGCGCACAGATCGAAACACTCAATGCCAGCACCGACGAAATCGGCAAGATCCTCGACGTGATCAAGGGCATCTCGCAACAGACCAACCTGCTGGCGTTGAACGCTGCCATCGAGGCGGCCCGCGCCGGTGAAGCCGGGCGTGGCTTTGCCGTGGTGGCCGACGAGGTGCGCAACCTGGCGCACCGCACCCAGGAGTCGGCGGAAGAGATCCACCGCATGATCACCAGCCTGCAGGTCGGCTCGCGCGAAGCGGTGCACACCATGAACACCAGCCAGGTCTCCAGCGAGCAGACCGTGCAAGTGGCCAACCAGGCCGGCGAGCGCCTGGCCAGCGTGACCCAGCGCATTGGCGAGATCGATGGCATGAACCAGTCGGTGGCCACCGCTACCGAGGAGCAGACCGCCGTGGTCGAGAGCCTCAACCTGGACATCACCCAGATCAACGCGCTGAACCAGCAAGGGGTGGAAAACCTCAACGAAACCCTGCGCCATTGCGACCAACTGGCCCAGCAGGCAGGGCGCCTGAAGCAGCTGGTGGGCAGTTTCAGGATCTGACCCGGCGGATCAGGCGGCACGGGCTGCTGCCGCCCGTACCGCCCCTATCGCCGGCAAGCCAGCGCCCACAGTGACTGCAAATGACGTGCAGCCACTTCAACCGAGGTGGCTGGCTGGCCGGCGACAGGGCTGCCCAGCAGCCCTATACCACCGCTGCTTTCACAGCCCTGCCCCGCCGCACCCAGGCCAGCAACACTGCCGCCATCAGCACGAAGCCCAGATAGCCGAACAGCGGATACACTTCGCCGACCAGGCTGATGAACCCCACCAGGCTGCAGCCGAACGCCACCAACCCGGTCGCCACCGAAGCCCAGCGGAACTTCGTCGTGCCCGCCGGCAACAGCCGCGAAAGGAACGAAAACAGCGTACCCACTGCGGTGTTGACGATCATGCCGAAGATGATCAGACACATCACCAGCCCCAGCAGCGGCGACACTTCACTGGCAATCGACAGCATCGGCATCGGCAGGTTGGCCACGCTGTCCAGGCGCGACAACAGCCCCGCACTCATCACCAGCATCAGGCCACCCAATGCCGCACCACCGAGCAAGCCGCCCCACATCGCGATGTTCTCGCCCTTGGCCGAGCCACCCAGAATGGCCAGGATCGGCGCACCGGCAACCACGTTGTAAGACACATAGAGGCACGCGCCCAGCAGCCAGTGACGAGCACCGGCCTGTTGCTGGCTGGCCAGCTGGTCGAGCTGGGCGAAGCTTTGCTCCCGGGTGAACACGGCATACAGCGCAATCGCCGACGCCACCAGGATCAGCAGCGGCGTGATGGCGCCAATTGCCAGTATCACCCTGCGCACGTCCAGGCACACGATGCCCACCACTACCAGCGTCACCAGCATGCTGCCGCTCAATGCCGGGATGCCGAACTGCTGCTCCAGCAAGGCGCCGCCGCCCGCCAGCATGACCACGGTGACGGCGAACATGAAGAAGGTGATCAGCCAGTCGACGAACAGGCCCAGGTGACGGCCACAGATAGCCTGGATCACATCCTTGTGCGAGGTGGCCTGCTGGCGGTGGCCCAGCCCTGCCAAGGCCATGCCGAGCAACGTGAACAGGGCCGCACTGACCAGTGCTCCAAGCAAACCCCAGACACCGAAATCGACGAAGAACAATAACAGTTCCCGCCCCGAGGCGAACCCCGCCCCCACGATCACGCCAACGAACGCGCCGGCAATCTTCAGCTGTTCTTGCATGTGCACCTCTGAATTTTATTGTTGTTGTGTCACTGGCAGCGCATTCCCTTGTAGCAGCGGGCTTGCGTCGCGATGAGTTGCAGAGCGGCCCCGGCACTTGGTGCTGCAAAGCTGGAATCCTGGGGCCGCTTCGCGACCCATCGCGCCACAAGGCCGTGCCTACACCCTCAGATCAGCCCTCGCCGACGAATGCCTGCACTTCAATCTCCACATCCACCCCCAGCGCCAATGCCGAAGCCACGGTCGAACGCACTGGCAGCGCCGCGCCGAAAAATTCCTTGTACACCTCGTTGAAACCGGCGAAGTGGCTCATGTCCGACAGCCACACCGTGGCCTTGACCACCTGGTCGAAACGCGCGCCGCAGGCCGCCAGGCTTTCGCCGATACGCTCACAGGCCGCACGGGTCTGCGTCTGGATGTCACCACGCACCACTTCGCCGGCAGCGCTCATCGGCACCTGACCGGAGAGGAACAGAAAGCCGCCAGCCTTCACCGCACGGGAAAACGGGAATGGCAGGCTGCTGGGAAAACGCTGGATTTCATTACTCATGTGATGCTCCTTTCAGGGTTGCTGGAAACGGGCCGGGGACAGGCGCTCGGGCGCCACGCCCTGGCTGACAAGTTCGGCGCACAGCGGTTGGCCAAGCAGCAGGTCGGCGGCCAGGCGCGAGGCGCCCGCAGCGGACTGGATGCCATAGCCACCTTGTGCCGCCAGCCAGAAAAACGCTGGCGCGTGCACATCGAAGCCGATCACCAGGTCACCGTCGGCGACGAACGAGCGCAGCCCGGCCCAGGTGTGGCTTGGCCGACGGATCGCCAGGGTGGTCATGCTTTCGATGTTGAAGATACCCAACGCCACGTCCAGTTCTTCGGGCGCGGTGTCCTGGGGTTCGACCGGGTCGGCATTGGCTGGCGAGCCCAGCAGTTGGCCGGCGTCGGGCTTGAAGTAGAAGCTTTCGTCGACGCCGATCACCGCCGGCCAGCGGGCGAAGTCCTGGTCTGCCGGGCCGGGGAAGGTGAACGCGCTGCGTCGGCACGGTTGCAGGCCGATCCGCGCCACGCCGCACTGCTCGGCGACGCGGTCGGCCCAGGCACCTGCGGCATTGACCAGCTGGCGCGCCTGCACCGAGCTGCCATCGCCCAGCTCAACCTGCCACAACTCATCCTGGTAGCACGCCCGGATCAGCTCGGCGTTGCAGCGCAACGCCCCGCCGGCTCCGCGATAGCCGCGCAGGAACCCCTGGTGCAGGGCGTGCACGTCCAGATCCATCGCCCCCGGCTCCAGCACCGCACCGGCCAGCGTCTCGCCACGCAGGCACGGCACCAGGGCCAAGGCGGCATCGCGGTCGAGCAGGCTGACTTCGGTGCCGTTGGCCAGGTTCTGCGCATGGGCCTGCTCGAGCAGCCCGCGCTGTTCCAGGCTGGCCACATACAGGCAGCCACGCGGCTCCAGCAGCGGGTGCTCGCAGAAGCCAGGCGGTGGCGCTGCGTAGAAGGCCCGGCTGGCGCGGGTCAATGCCTGGATCTGCGGGGTGCCGTAAGCCTCCATGAACATCGCTGCCGAACGCCCGGTGGAATGGTAGCCAGGCTGCGCCTCACGCTCGAGCAGCAGCACCTTCTGCTGACCCGCCAGGCGATAGCCCAGCGATGCTCCGGCGATACCGGCGCCAATGATCAGGGTGTCGTAGATAGGGTTCATGCACGCTCCTGTCGGTAATTATCATTTATGAGAATTCTAATATATGAGAATTTAGCCGCGTGCAAGTGCGCAAGGTAAGATAGCCGACCAACGACGCATGCCGAGAACCCGAATGCCCGCTGCCCTACCCCTGCTGGACCGTGCCATTGTCGGCCAGCGCCTGCGCCAGGTGCGCAAGACACGCCAGCTGACCCTCAAGCAATTGTCCGAGGCCAGTGGCGTACCTGTGTCCACCTTGTCGAAAATGGAACTGGCCCAGGTTTCGGTGAGCTACGAAAAACTCGCCGCCGCCGCCCGCGCGCTGAATGTCGACATTGCCCTGCTGCTGCGTGCCGGTGGCACGGTCGCCGCTCCGGCACCGGTGACCGTAGTGGTCGACTCGCTGCCGACGGCGGCGGGCTACTCGACCGGCACCTATGACTATCACCCGATCGCTGGCGACTTTCCCGAGCGCCGCATGACGCCGGCCTATGCCCGCATCATTGCACGCGAACGTGGGCAGTTCGATGATTTCATCCGTCACCCCGGGCAAGAGTTCGCCGTGGTGCTGAGCGGGCGCGTGCGCATCGAATTCGAAACCGGCGAAGCGGTGAGCATCGGGCCACAGGAAACTGCGTATTTCGACAGCCAGGTGGGGCACATCTACCTGTCGGAGAGTGACGACGGCGGCGATGCGCATGTGATGGTGGTGATGACCGATCGCTGAGTTGCCCTGATCCGCATGACTGACCTGTTGAAACTGCCCTGGCCGCCTGGGCGAGGCCAGCCGCGGTTATAACCTAATAACGAACAAGTCTATTTGGCTATAAAAAAATCTATATGCTGGCTGCATCCGATAACGGGCAAAGTTGGGCGGTCGAGTAGCGTATGGATGTAGGTTCTTTCGGTTTCACCATTGCGGGCCTGATCGTGGGTTTCATCGTCGGCATGACCGGCGTCGGCGGCGGCTCGCTGATGACCCCGATCCTGTTGTGGTTTGGCATCAGCCCGGCAACGGCAGTCGGTACCGACCTGCTGTATGCCGCCGTCACCAAGGCCAGTGGCGTCTGGGTGCATGCGCGTAACCACAACGTCGACTGGAAGATCACTGGCCTGCTGAGCCTCGGCAGCGTGCCCGCAGCGGCGCTGACCTTGTGGTTCCTCAGTACCTTGCATACCGACACTTCGGCGCTCAACGCGATCATCAAGCAAGGCCTGGCGGTGGTGCTGATCCTCACCGCGTTGGCCATCCTGTTCAAATCGCGCCTGCAAGCCTTCGCCAGCCGTCATGCCGGCGACCACTATCACCTCAGCGACCGCAGCCTGAACATCCTCACCATACTCACCGGCGTGGTGCTGGGGGTGATGGTTACCCTCACCTCCATCGGTGCCGGCGCACTGGGTACCGTGGCCCTGTTCCTGCTGTACCCGTTCCTGGTCACCCGCCGCCTGGTCGGTACCGAAATCGCCCATGCCGTGCCACTGACCCTGGTGGCGGGCCTGGGCCATGCGGGCATGGGCAACATGGACTGGTCGCTGCTGGGTTACCTGCTGCTGGGCTCGCTGCCGGGCATCTACCTGGGCAGCCATCTCACCGGGCGGATTTCCGACCGCGTGCTGCGTCCGTGCCTGGCGGCGATGCTGCTGCTGATCGGCTACAAGCTGGCGTTCTGAGCCTCATCCCAGGCGCAGGCGCCACTGCCCGGTAAAGCTCAGGTCCAGGCGCGACAGCGGTAACACATCGATCCGCTGGCCAGCACCCGGCGGGCAGCCGAGCACCTGCACCAGCACTGCGCGCATGTTCATCGGGTGGGTGATTGCCATCCATTCACCTGGCCTGTCGAAGGCCGCCAGCCATGCGGCCATGCGCTGGCAAAGCGCGATAAACGACTCGCCACCGTGCACATCACTGGCCGGATCCTGCAGCCATTCGGCCAGAGCCTGCGGTTGCTCGGCCTGCAACTGCTTCAACGGCAACCCGCGCCAACGCCCCAGGTCGCAATCGGCCAGCGCTGGCTCGACCTCTACCCGCCCTGGCAACAATGCCGCGGTTTGGTACGCTCGCCGCTCTGGCGCGGTCAGCACCGACACCCCGCTAAGGTCAGCGAAAGGCGGTGCAACCAACGGCAGGATAGCGTCGTCGGTGTGGTGGAGACGCCCGCTCTTCTGAGCCTGGGTCAGGGCATGGCAGATCAGGGTCAGGCGGATGGCTTTCACCGGGCATCTCTCGTTGGTGGCAGGGGCGCATGGTTTAGCATGCCGAGACAATTCTTGCCGCAACAATCGTGGCCGGCGACCACCGGTGTGGCGTGCAGCACGTCGTGTGCGCCAATCGCAATTTGCATCCTGCCCGCCGCCTCCTACAGTTGGGAGCGTAGCGACCCTGCAGAGCCCACCATGCATAGCCACCAACCAAGCCGCCCCCGGGGCGCCGGCAAACACCTGCTGAAAATCCCCCGTAGCGTCTGGGCGCTGGGCTTCGTTTCGATGTTCATGGATATTTCTTCGGAGATGATCCACGCCCTGCTGCCGTTGTACATGGTCACGGTGCTCGGCACTTCGGTGGTCGCCGTGGGCGTTATCGAGGGCATCGCCGAGGCGACGGCCGCGATCACCAAGTGTTTTCTGGAGCCCTGAGCGACCGCCTGGGCAAACGCAAGCTGCTGACGGTGCTGGGCTATGGCCTGGGGGCGCTGACCAAGCCGGTGTTTCCCTTGGCTGCGGGTTTGGGGTGGCTGGTCGCGGCGCGCTTCGTCGACCGCGTGGGCAAGGGTATTCGCGGGGCGCCGCGGGATGCGCTGGTGGCTGATGTCACCCCGGCGGAACTGCGCGGTGCGGCCTTCGGCCTGCGCCAGGCGCTCGACACGGTTGGCGCCTTTCTGGGGCCATTGCTCGCCATCGCATTGATGTGGATGACGGCGAGCCATTTCCAGACCGTGTTCTGGGTGGCGGTGCTCCCGGCGTTCGCGGCGGTGTACATCCTCATCGCCTTCGTCCACGAGCCTGAAACGCCGGCCACCCCCAGGCCGCTGCGTTCACCGCTGGCACTGCACGCACTGGTTCGCCTGGGGCCGGCCTATTGGCGGCTGATCGGCCTGGCCACGCTGTTCACCCTCGCCCGCTTCAGCGAGGCGTTCCTGCTGTTGCGCGCACAGGACATGGGCCTGGCGCCGCTGTGGGCCCCGGCGGTGCTGGTGCTGATGGCGCTGGCCTACTCGCTGTCGGCCTATCCCGCCGGGGCCCTGTCGGACCACATGGGCCGGCGTGCCGTATTGATGATGGGGCTGGGCCTGCTGATCGCCGCCGACCTGCTGCTGGCCCTGCTGCCCGGCTGGAGCGGGCTTGCCCTGGGAGTTGCCGCCTGGGGCCTGCACCTGGGTTTCAGCCAAGGCATCTTTGCCGCGATGATTGCCGACAGCGCCCCGGCCGACCTGCGCGGTACAGCCTTCGGGCTGTTCAACCTGCTGACCGGGGTGGCGCTGCTGGCGGCCAGCGTGGTGGCCGGGCTGCTGTGGGATGGTGCCGGGTTCCAGGCAACCTTCCTGGCCGGCGCGGGCTTTGCCAGCGCCACCCTGCTGGGCGTGGCGTTGTTACGCTGAGCCCAGCAGGCGGCCAGATCATGGCTATGCGCGCTGAAAGGCCCTACACCAGCGCCGGGTGCTGCTCCAGTAACGACCAACCACCCTGCCCGTCCACTTCCAGGCGATGGGTATGGAACCCCGCCAACGTGCTGCGATGCCCGACACTGACCAGCAAGGTGCTCGGCATTTCCGTACGCAACAGCGCGTACAAGGCATGCTCGAGCCCTTCGTCCATTGCCGAAGTGGACTCGTCGAGGAACACCACTTGGGGCCGGTTGAACAGGACCCGCGCGAACGCCAGGCGCTGCTGTTCCCCGACCGAAAGAATGTGTGACCAGTCACAATTGACCTCCAACCGCTCGGCCAGGTGGGCAAGGTTGACCTGGCGCAACACCTGCTGCATCCGTGGTGCGTCTTCCGGGTTGCCAGCCTCCGGGTAGGCGATGACGGTGCGCAGATCACCCAGCGGCAGGTACGGGCGCTGCGACAGGAACAGGGCCTGATGGCCCAGCGGCCGCCTGACCGTGCCTTCGGCATACGGCCACAGGCCGGCCAGGGCACGCAGCAGCGTGGTCTTGCCGCTACCCGACGGGCCCTTGATCAGCAGCGCCTGGCCGGCACGCAGGTCAAGCTCCAGGTCGGCGATAAGGGTATGCCCGTCCGGGCGCAGCACCTGCAGGCCTGCAATCTCCAGGGCCTGTGCCTGGTCCTGGGTGGTGACACGTGGCAAGGCGCTTGCCTGCGCGTTGGCATCGAGGAAGCCGGTAAGACGGTCAAGGGTCGCCCGGTACTGGGCGAACGCATCATACGATTCGCGGAAGAACGACAGTGAATCCTGCACCTGGCCAAAGGCCTGGGAGGTCTGCATGACATCGCCCAGCTTGATCGCACCGCTGAAGAAGCGCGGGGCCTGGAGAATGAACGGGAAGACCACCGCCACCTGGCTGACCCCCAGGTTGAACCCACTGAACTTGAGGTTTCGGTAAACCAGCGCCCAGGCATTCACGATCAAGGCGCCAAAGCGGCCCAGCAAAGTGCGTCGCTCGACCTGCGCGCCCTGATAGAAGGCGATGTTCTCGGCATTTTCGCGCAGGCGCATCAATGCATAACGGAAGTTCGCGGTGAGCTTCTCGTTGAGGAAGTTCAGGCGAATCAGCGGGCGCCCGAGGCGGAAGGCAATCCAGGTGGCGACGATGACATACAGGTACACGGCGAACACCATTGCCCGGGGGATCTCCATGCCGGCGACCGCCAGCGGGGCGGACAGCCCCCAGAGAATCCCGGTGAAGGCCACCAGCGACACCAGCGCGCTGACCGCGCCCAGTGCCAGGGTCACCGAGTTGCTGACGAAGGCGTTGACGTCCAGCTCGATACGCTGGTCGGGGTTGTCTACCGGCTCAGCGAGGAACTGGCCGCGGTAGTAGGCATCGCCCTGCATCCAGTCGTGGGTCAGACGCTCGGTCAGCCACACCCGCCATTTGATGCTGAACGCCTGGCTTACATAAAAGTTGAACAGCGAGCGCAGCACATGGATGGTGGCCAACACTGCGAAGACGCCGAGCAGGTACCAGAAGGCCGCTTGGTCAAGGCCCTGCAAGGCGCTGTAGAAGCCGTTGTACCAGAACGAGAACAGCACGTTCAGGCGCACCGAGAATAGCGTCAGCACGAGGAGCAGTGCGAACACCAACAGCGGCCGCCAGCTGCGCCTGAAATTGAAATAGGGCCCGGCAAGCTGCCAGAACTGGCTGCCCCAGCGCGTGAAGCGCACGGCCAGTGTGGCGGCTGCAGCAAAGCAGACAAGGGTGGTGAACGAGGCGATTGCCAGCCAGCTCAGGCTCTCTTGCAGGGCCTGGTGCCAGTTCATTTCCATGGTGGGTTTCCGTGCTGAGTGTTTCCGCGAGCGTAACATTGTGCGCGGATTCATCAGACCAAAATGACGCACTTTTCATGATTGCGGTTGAGCGCTGTGCGTGCTTGGTGTGGGTACGCGAATATTGCCCAGCGCTGCAGGAGCGGCCTTGCGTCGCGATCGGTGCAGGAGCGGCTTTCGCCGCGACGCAGGCGGCGCGGTTTGCCAGGTAGATCAGAGTTGCAGGGATCGCGCTGGTTTTGCCGGCGCAAAGACAAAACCCCTACCTGCATGCGCAGATAGGGGTTTTGCGAAATGAATCTTGACGATGACCTACTCTCACATGGGGAAGCCCCACACTACCATCGGCGATGCATCGTTTCACTACTGAGTTCGGGATGGGATCAGGTGGTTCCAATGCTCTATGGTCGTCAAGAAATTCTGTTGCCAGAAGGTCTTGGTAGACACTCCAGCGAATTCGGATATGCGATATGTGTGGTTCGTTGCGAACTTTCGGTTCGTATCATCTTCACCACCGCAATCTGCGTCAGCAAATTGCTTGGGTGTTATATGGTCAAGCCTCACGGGCAATTAGTATTGGTTAGCTCAACGCCTCACAGCGCTTACACACCCAACCTATCAACGTCGTAGTCTTCGACGGCCCTTCAGGGAACTCAAGGTTCCAGTGAGATCTCATCTTGAGGCAAGTTTCCCGCTTAGATGCTTTCAGCGGTTATCTCTTCCGAACATAGCTACCCGGCAATGCCACTGGCGTGACAACCGGAACACCAGAGGTTCGTCCACTCCGGTCCTCTCGTACTAGGAGCAGCCCCTCTCAAATCTCAAACGTCCACGGCAGATAGGGACCGAACTGTCTCACGACGTTCTAAACCCAGCTCGCGTACCACTTTAAATGGCGAACAGCCATACCCTTGGGACCGGCTTCAGCCCCAGGATGTGATGAGCCGACATCGAGGTGCCAAACACCGCCGTCGATATGAACTCTTGGGCGGTATCAGCCTGTTATCCCCGGAGTACCTTTTATCCGTTGAGCGATGGCCCTTCCATACAGAACCACCGGATCACTAAGACCTACTTTCGTACCTGCTCGACGTGTTTGTCTCGCAGTCAAGCGCGCTTTTGCCTTTATACTCTACGACCGATTTCCGACCGGTCTGAGCGCACCTTCGTACTCCTCCGTTACTCTTTGGGAGGAGACCGCCCCAGTCAAACTACCCACCATACACTGTCCTCGATCCGGATAACGGACCTGAGTTAGAACCTCAAAGTTGCCAGGGTGGTATTTCAAGGATGGCTCCATGAGAACTGGCGTCCCCACTTCAAAGCCTCCCACCTATCCTACACAAGCAAATTCAAAGTCCAGTGCAAAGCTATAGTAAAGGTTCACGGGGTCTTTCCGTCTAGCCGCGGATACACTGCATCTTCACAGCGATTTCAATTTCACTGAGTCTCGGGTGGAGACAGCGCCGCCATCGTTACGCCATTCGTGCAGGTCGGAACTTACCCGACAAGGAATTTCGCTACCTTAGGACCGTTATAGTTACGGCCGCCGTTTACCGGGGCTTCGATCAAGAGCTTCGCTTGCGCTAACCCCATCAATTAACCTTCCGGCACCGGGCAGGCGTCACACCCTATACGTCCACTTTCGTGTTTGCAGAGTGCTGTGTTTTTAATAAACAGTCGCAGCGGCCTGGTATCTTCGACCGGCATGGGCTTACGGAGCAAGTCCTTCACCCTCGCCGGCGCACCTTCTCCCGAAGTTACGGTGCCATTTTGCCTAGTTCCTTCACCCGAGTTCTCTCAAGCGCCTTGGTATTCTCTACCTAACCACCTGTGTCGGTTTGGGGTACGGTTCCCAGTTATCTGAAGCTTAGGAGCTTTTCTTGGAAGCATGGTATCAACCACTTCGTCGCCTAGAGGCAACTCGTCATCAGCTCTCGGCCTTGAAATCCCGGATTTGCCTAAGATTCCAGCCTACCACCTTAAACCTGGACAACCAACGCCAGGCTGGCCTAACCTTCTCCGTCCCTCCATCGCAATAACTGGAAGTACAGGAATATTAACCTGTTTTCCATCGACTACGCTTTTCAGCCTCGCCTTAGGGACCGACTAACCCTGCGTCGATTAACGTTGCGCAGGAAACCTTGGTCTTTCGGCGTGCGAGTTTTTCACTCGCATTGTCGTTACTCATGTCAGCATTCGCACTTCTGATACCTCCAGCAAGCTTCTCAACTCACCTTCACAGGCTTACAGAACGCTCCTCTACCGCGTCATCAAAGATGACACCCGTAGCTTCGGTGCATGGTTTGAGCCCCGTTACATCTTCCGCGCAGGCCGACTCGACTAGTGAGCTATTACGCTTTCTTTAAAGGGTGGCTGCTTCTAAGCCAACCTCCTAGCTGTCTAAGCCTTCCCACATCGTTTCCCACTTAACCATGACTTTGGGACCTTAGCTGACGGTCTGGGTTGTTTCCCTTTTCACGACGGACGTTAGCACCCGCCGTGTGTCTCCCATGCTCGGCACTTCCAGGTATTCGGAGTTTGCATCGGTTTGGTAAGTCGGGATGACCCCCTAGCCGAAACAGTGCTCTACCCCCTGGAGTGATACATGAGGCGCTACCTAAATAGCTTTCGAGGAGAACCAGCTATCTCCGAGCTTGATTAGCCTTTCACTCCGATCCACAGGTCATCCGCTAACTTTTCAACGGTAGTCGGTTCGGTCCTCCAGTCAGTGTTACCTAACCTTCAACCTGCCCATGGATAGATCGCCCGGTTTCGGGTCTATACCCAGCGACTAAACGCCCTATTAAGACTCGCTTTCGCTACGCCTCCCCTATTCGGTTAAGCTCGCCACTGAATATAAGTCGCTGACCCATTATACAAAAGGTACGCAGTCACCTAACAAAGTAGGCTCCCACTGCTTGTACGCATACGGTTTCAGGTTCTATTTCACTCCCCTCTCCGGGGTTCTTTTCGCCTTTCCCTCACGGTACTGGTTCACTATCGGTCAGTCAGTAGTATTTAGCCTTGGAGGATGGTCCCCCCATGTTCAGACAAAGTTTCTCGTGCTCCGTCCTACTCGATTTCATTGACAAGAGATTTTCGTGTACGGGGCTATCACCCACTATGGCCGCACTTTCCAGAGCGTTCCACTAATCTCAAATCAACTTAAGGGCTGGTCCCCGTTCGCTCGCCACTACTAAGGGAATCTCGGTTGATTTCTTTTCCTCAGGGTACTTAGATGTTTCAGTTCCCCTGGTTCGCCTCTTGCACCTATGTATTCAGTACAAGATACTCAGCTTATGCTGAGTGGGTTCCCCCATTCAGAGATCTCTGGATCACAGTCTGTTTGCCGACTCCCCAAAGCTTATCGCAGGCTACCACGTCTTTCATCGCCTCTGACTGCCAAGGCATCCACCGTATGCGCTTCTTCACTTGACCATATAACCCCAAGCAATCTGGTTATACTGTGAAGACGACATTCGCCGAAAATTCGCATGTTGCTCTTTCGAGCAGAACTCACAAATTTTACCTTAGCCTGATTAACCAGCAGTGAAACTGGTCATCAGTCTATATCTATCACATATCCGAATTTTTAAAGAACGATCTGACAAAAGCCAGAAATCAACATTCACATTGGAATGCTCATTTCTAAGTTCTGAGCAGTGCTGCGAAACCTGAAAGAGTGGTGGAGCCAAGCGGGATCGAACCGCTGACCTCCTGCGTGCAAGGCAGGCGCTCTCCCAGCTGAGCTATGGCCCCGTGTATTCTAGGCCGCACCAAGTAATTGGTAGGTCTGGGCAGATTTGAACTGCCGACCTCACCCTTATCAGGGGTGCGCTCTAACCAACTGAGCTACAGACCTATAACAGGGTCGCGTTACAGCATCGTCTTTTACAATGAATCAAGCAATTCGTGTGGGAGCTCATCAGCAGGCTGATGTCGTCGATTAAGGAGGTGATCCAGCCGCAGGTTCCCCTACGGCTACCTTGTTACGACTTCACCCCAGTCATGAATCACACCGTGGTAACCGTCCTCCCGAAGGTTAGACTAGCTACTTCTGGTGCAACCCACTCCCATGGTGTGACGGGCGGTGTGTACAAGGCCCGGGAACGTATTCACCGCGACATTCTGATTCGCGATTACTAGCGATTCCGACTTCACGCAGTCGAGTTGCAGACTGCGATCCGGACTACGATCGGTTTTGTGAGATTAGCTCCACCTCGCGGCTTGGCAACCCTCTGTACCGACCATTGTAGCACGTGTGTAGCCCAGGCCGTAAGGGCCATGATGACTTGACGTCATCCCCACCTTCCTCCGGTTTGTCACCGGCAGTCTCCTTAGAGTGCCCACCATAACGTGCTGGTAACTAAGGACAAGGGTTGCGCTCGTTACGGGACTTAACCCAACATCTCACGACACGAGCTGACGACAGCCATGCAGCACCTGTGTCAGAGTTCCCGAAGGCACCAATCCATCTCTGGAAAGTTCTCTGCATGTCAAGGCCTGGTAAGGTTCTTCGCGTTGCTTCGAATTAAACCACATGCTCCACCGCTTGTGCGGGCCCCCGTCAATTCATTTGAGTTTTAACCTTGCGGCCGTACTCCCCAGGCGGTCAACTTAATGCGTTAGCTGCGCCACTAAAATCTCAAGGATTCCAACGGCTAGTTGACATCGTTTACGGCGTGGACTACCAGGGTATCTAATCCTGTTTGCTCCCCACGCTTTCGCACCTCAGTGTCAGTATCAGTCCAGGTGGTCGCCTTCGCCACTGGTGTTCCTTCCTATATCTACGCATTTCACCGCTACACAGGAAATTCCACCACCCTCTACCGTACTCTAGCTCGCCAGTTTTGGATGCAGTTCCCAGGTTGAGCCCGGGGCTTTCACATCCAACTTAACGAACCACCTACGCGCGCTTTACGCCCAGTAATTCCGATTAACGCTTGCACCCTCTGTATTACCGCGGCTGCTGGCACAGAGTTAGCCGGTGCTTATTCTGTCGGTAACGTCAAAACAGCAAGGTATTAACTTACTGCCCTTCCTCCCAACTTAAAGTGCTTTACAATCCGAAGACCTTCTTCACACACGCGGCATGGCTGGATCAGGCTTTCGCCCATTGTCCAATATTCCCCACTGCTGCCTCCCGTAGGAGTCTGGACCGTGTCTCAGTTCCAGTGTGACTGATCATCCTCTCAGACCAGTTACGGATCGTCGCCTTGGTGAGCCATTACCTCACCAACTAGCTAATCCGACCTAGGCTCATCTGATAGCGTGAGGTCCGAAGATCCCCCACTTTCTCCCGTAGGACGTATGCGGTATTAGCGTTCCTTTCGAAACGTTGTCCCCCACTACCAGGCAGATTCCTAGGCATTACTCACCCGTCCGCCGCTGAATCAAGGAGCAAGCTCCCGTCATCCGCTCGACTTGCATGTGTTAGGCCTGCCGCCAGCGTTCAATCTGAGCCATGATCAAACTCTTCAGTTCAATACTGCTTGGGTTTTTAAGAAACCCTAAACTTGGCTCAGCAATCTCAAATGACTATGTGATTTCTCGCATGGCCACTTGTGATGCTGATAATCTTTGTGACTATCAGTCCGTACTCACAAGCACCCACACGAATTGCTTGATTCGATTTGTTAAAGAGCGTTTGGTTAAGAGCGTTTCGTCTCAACCGAGGCGCGCATTCTACGCTTTCCTCATTTGCTGTCAAGCGTTTATTTTGAAGTTTTTTACGAGAAACTCGTTTAGCTTCAAACACTTGACTCAACGGGTGGCTTGCCTTGCTTCGCTACCGCGCTGGAGTGGGGCGCATTATAGGGTGATATTCGAGGCGGTCAACCTTTAATTTCAATAATCTGCAATCTTCCCAAAAAGACTCTGCTGGGCCACCCGGTGGCCACAGCCCTTGCAGTGCCGGTGATATCGAGCGCCCCGCACAGCGCATCGCTGGCAGCGCCTGCATCTGTCTCGGCCTATCCATCCTGTGCATTCGCCGCTGTCTACCTTGGCTGTTCCCTTTCAGCCCAATTGCGCACTATAGTGCGCATTCTCAACCTGCCAAGGATCGCCGTACAGAAATGAACACCCAGCCTCGCAGCCTGGCCGCCACCCTCTTTCCGATCGGCCTGCTGCTCATTGCCATGGCATCGATACAGTCCGGCGCTTCCCTGGCGAAAAGCATGTTTCCTATCGTCGGCGCCCAAGGCACCACCACCCTGCGGCTGATCTTCGCCAGCATCATCATGCTGCTGATATTGCGCCCCTGGCGCGTGCGCATGACTGCCCACACCCTGCGTAACGTGATCATCTATGGCATGGCCCTGGGCGGCATGAACTTCCTCTTCTATATGGCGCTGCGCACGGTACCGATCGGCATTGCCGTGGCCCTGGAATTCACCGGACCACTGGCGGTGGCGATGTTGTCCTCGCGTCGGCCAATCGATTTCCTGTGGATTGCCCTGGCCATCGTCGGCCTGCTGCTGTTGCTACCGGCTGGTGATGGCGGGCAGGCCCTGGACCCGGTCGGTGCCGCCTATGCCCTCGGCGCCGGAGTGTGCTGGGCACTGTACATCCTGTTCGGGCAACGTGCCGGGGCCGAGCATGGCATTCAGAGTGCCGCGCTGGGGGTTGTGGTGGCTGCCCTGTTTGTCGCGCCCATCGGTATTGCCCACGCTGGCAGCACATTGCTTACACCCGCCGTGCTCCCCCTGGCCCTGGGCGTTGCGATTCTGTCCACCGCCCTGCCCTACAGCCTGGAAATGGTCGCGCTCACACGTATCCCGGCGCGCACCTTCGGTACCCTGATGAGCATCGAACCGGCATTCGGCGCACTGTCCGGCCTGCTGTTTCTCGGCGAAGTGCTGACGCTCACCCAATGGCTGGCGATTCTGGCGATCATCATTGCCTCGGTCGGCACCACCTTGTCCATGCGCAAGGAGCCCAGCCCGGCGGTCGCCGCAGACTGACATGAGAAATATTTTCATTTGAGACAGGAATAGTGATTGTGGCGGCCCGCCGCGCTGATTAAGCTGTCACAAAATCATCATCTCTACGCTATCTACTGGACAGAACACGGACGCTGGGGAAATTTCAGGAAGAATCAAAGCAATAACGACGGGGCCAGACGGCTGATCCGCCCTGCATTTAAGGACAGGAATGAAACGTATTTTTCTCATCCTGGCCATCTTGGCCATTGCTGGATGTGCCGCCACCGCCAAGACCGAGGTCAAAAGGGGCAAGAAGGGCCTGCATATCAATTGCTCCGGCCTTTCCTCCTCGTGGGACAACTGTTACAGCAAGGCTGCGAGCGCCTGCAGCACGCGGGGCTATCGCGTCATCGCACGCTCGGGCGATAGCGATGAAGAACCGGGTGACTACTTGTTCGGCATCAACCCGGCGGGTTACACCAGCCGCAGCATGATCGTCATCTGCAAATAAAAAAGGGCAGCTCGCAAGCTGCCCTTTTTACTTGAAGCCTTATAACGGCGCGGTGCGCGTCTCAAGCCAGGCCAGCGCTTCGCCCTTGAGCAAGGGTGCCAGGCGCTCGCGCACCTGGGCGTGATAGCGGTTCAACCAATCCCGTTCGTCCCTGGCCAGCAGCTCGGGCAACAGGCAACGGATGTCGATCGGGCACAGCGTCAGGGTTTCGAAATTGAGGAACTCGCCAAAGGCGCTCGTGCCGGCCTCGCGGGTGACGACCAGGTTCTCGATGCGCACGCCCCACTGCCCCGGGCGGTAGGTGCCTGGCTCGATCGAGCTGATCATGCCCGGCTGCATCGCGGTCTGCGGTGTCGGCGCGGCCTGATAGGCAATCACCTGCGGCCCTTCGTGCACGTTCATGAAATAACCCACCCCATGCCCGGTGCCATGGCCGTAATCCACCTGGTCAGCCCAGATCGGTGCCCGCGCAATGGCGTCGAGCAACGGCGACAGCACGCCACGCGGGAAGCTGGCGCGCGACAAGGCAATCATGCCCTTGAGCACGCGCGTGCAGTCCTGCTTCTGCTGCAGGCTGGGGCTGCCCACCGGTACCATGCGGGTGATGTCGGTGGTACCGCCCAGGTATTGCCCACCCGAATCGATCAGCAGCAGACCATCGCCCTCGATGACCGCGTGCGACTGTTCGGTGGCGCGGTAATGCGGCATGGCGCCGTTGCCATTGAAGGCGGCAATGGTCGCGAAACTCAACGAAACGAAGCCCGGGCGACGGGCTCGCGCAGCGCTCAGGCGCTCGTCGATGGTGAGTTCGGTGATGGTTTCCTGACCGAGGTTGGCCTCGAACCAGGCGAAGAACTCGCACAGGGCCGCGCCGTCCTGCTCCATCGCCTGGCGAATGTGCATCAGGTCGTCTTCGCCTTTGCACGCCTTGCTCAGGGTGGTGGGGTTGATTCCCTCGACCAGCTCAACCCCGCCGGGCAGGTTATCCAGCAGGCCACAGGTGACCCGGGCGGGATCGATCTGCAATCGGCTGCCGGCTGGCAGGGCGCCGAGGGCGCTACCGGCTTCGGTGTAGTCACGCACCTCGATGCCATCCACTGCCAGCACCTGGCGCAGATGGTCATCGAGCTTGTCCTGGCCGACGAACAGGATGGCTTGCTCCTGGCTGATCAGGGCGAACGCCATGAACACCGGGTTGTAGGACACGTCGCTGCCGCGCAGGTTGAAGAGCCAGGCGATGTCGTCCAGGGTGGCGATGAAGTGCCAGTCGGCGCCCTTGGCCTGCAGGCTCTGGCGCAACTGCTTGAGTTTTGCTGCCCGGCTCACCGTGGCATGCGGCGGCAAGTGCTGGTAGACCGGGTTGCCCGGCAGCGCCGGGCGCCCATCCCAGACCTGTTCGAGCAGGTCCCGGCCAGTCACCAGCCGCGCCCCGCGCAGCTTCAACCGGTCGCCCAGCTGGCGTGCCGAAGCCAGGGCCATGACCGCACCATCCACCGCCACGCTGCCGTTGCGCTCGACGTGGTCGCCCAGCCATTCCAAGGCGCCGGGTTTGCCTGGCAACAGCTTCATCAACTCGATGCCAGTGCCTGCCAGCTCATGCTCCGCCTGTTCCCAATAGCGGCTATCGACCCATAACCCGGCAAAATCGGCCGTGACCACCAGCGTGCCAACCGAGCCATGGAAGCCAGACAGCCACCGGCGCCCCTGCCAGTATGCCGGCAGGTATTCGGAAAGATGGGGGTCGGCCGAGGGTACCAGCAAGGCATCGATGCCCTCTGCGGCCATGACCTGGCGCACGTGCGCCAGGCGCTGCGGCACGCTTTGCCCAAGGGTGGTCTGAACGTTCATGCGCTCTCCTGCGGCTACATCACGGTTGATCCAGTGTGCCGATAATGGAACAGCCGTCGAAGCCCTGCAATCGTGGCGACCGACACACGGTATGCATTGCCCGCCACGCCCTGCACATACAGGACATTTCCTACAGCGCGGCCGGGACCACCGATCAAGTTTTGCTGAACTTCGCCAAAGTAACGGCTTCACACAGATACATTCACTGCATACAGGCAAACGACCATGCCCAATGCCAGCGCCCCTAAAAGCGGCGTGGTGCTGCTCGACACCCGGGCACGCACTCCTGACCACGAGCATGCCGTGCATCTCAAGCTCGCCGAAGGCCTGGCGCGCTTGCTGGGTTGCCCATACGTGCAGCCCAGCCAACCGCCGAGCGCCGCCGATGGCTACTACTACCTGCCCACCGAAACCTTGGTCGACCCCAAGCGCCAGGCCAGCCTGGGCATCTGCAGCGAGCACGACCTGTTCGGTGGCCTGGTCGCCTATCCATACATGGCGACCAAGGCAATCTCCCACCCGTTACCGGCGGGGGCCAGTTTCCCTCCAGGCTGGACCGATGCCTTCGCCCGGCAAGCCAGCGACGCCCTGTTGCGCGGCTACACGGTGTTCAGCAAGGCCGACGCACGCAACGCCGCGCACCTGCTGCTGCTGGACGGCCCATTGCGGATCAAGCCCGTGCTGGCTTGTGCAGGCCGCGGGCAGCAGGTCATCACCACGCTGGATGCGCTGGAACCACTGCTAGCCGGCATGGATGACCAGGACCTGGCCCTGTGGGGGCTGGTGCTGGAAGAAGACCTGAGCGAGGTGCAGACCTTCAGCGTCGGCCAGGTGCGCGTCGCCGGCCACACCTGCAGCTACCACGGCATCCAGTACCTGACCCGCGATCACCAGGGCGTCGAAGTCTATGGCGGCTCCGATCTGGTGGTGGTGCGCGGCGGCTACGACGCGCTGCTGCAGCTACCACTGGAAGATCACCTGCGCCTGGCCATCAACCAGGCAATCGTCTACGAGCAGGCAGCCGAGCGCCACCTGCCGGGCTTCATCGCCTCGCGGCGCAACTATGACATCGCCCGCGGCTTCACTGCCGAGGGCCACTTGCGCAGCGGCGTACTCGAACAATCCTGGCGGCTGGGCGGCGCCAGCAGTGCCGAACTGCTGGCCTTGCAAGCCTTTGCCAGCGACCCGGCATTGCAACGGGTGCGGGCTTCCACCCATGAAGTATTCGGCATCCCCGAACTGCCCACTGACGCCACCCTCTTCTATCAAGGAAACGACAGTGAACTCGGACAACTCAGCAAATTTGCGCGGATTCGCGACTATGACCATTCAGAGTGAAACCGTTGAACTGCAGGTCGAGGATGACAGCATCGTCGGCACCCTGGTCAGCCCTGGCAGCAAGATGCCGGGCATTCTCTTCGTGCATGGCTGGGGCGGCAGCCAGCAGCGCGACCTGGCACGTGCCCGGCATATCACCGGGCTGGGCTGTGTCTGCATGACCTTCGACCTGCGCGGCCACGAAAAGACCGAAAGCCAACGGCTGACCGTTACCCGCGAACAGAACCTGATGGACCTGGTAGTGGCCTACGACCGCCTGGTCAGCCACCCCGCTGTCGACAGCAGTGCCATCGCCATCATCGGCAGCAGCTATGGCGGCTACCTGGCCACCCTGTTGACCCGCGAGCGGCCGGTCAAATGGCTGGCCCTGCGCGTCCCTGCCATGTATTGGGACGAGGAATGGGACATTCCCAAGCAGACCCTGGACCGGCAGCGCCTCAACGCTTACCGCCAGCGCCCGCTCGGGCCGGCGGACAACCGCGCACTGGCAGCCTGCGCCGAGTTCGCCGGCGATGTGCTGCTGGTGGAGTCCGAACAGGACGACTATGTGCCGCACAGTACGCTGATGAGCTACCGCTCGGCATTCGTCAGCGCTCATTCGCTCACGCACCGCATCGTCGACGGTGCCGACCATGCGTTGTCCAGTGAAGCTTGTCAGAAGGCCTACAGCTCGATCCTGGCGTCGTGGATCAGCGAAATGGTCATCGGCGCCCGGCTGGACCGTTACCCGCACTATGCGCCCTGGTATGCCTGAGCTTCACTCAGCTGGCAGTGCAGGCCGCCATCGGCGCCACGGACCAGGCTGCGCAGGGTCTGGTAGGCGGCAAACCTGACGCCACGCGCCTGATGCTCGGCGAGCAGTTCGAGAAACGGCTCCTCGACGAAATAGGCAGCAGCCGCCGCCCACGCCTGGCGGGACTGCCATTGCAGGTACTGCAACACTCGGCTGCCATCGTCACTGGCCTGGATGCTGACCCCCTGCAACCCCTCACAGCGTGTGGCCAGCTCTTCGCTGCGCGTCACCAGCGCCTGGGCCAATGCCTGCTGGCGGACGCCGGGTACTTCATATTCGATCATCTGGGTAAACCACAGGGCCTGGGGTGTTGCCATCATGAGCAGTCTCCTTGCTACGGACGCATGCAGCGCGATGCCGGGCAGGGTAAAACCTCAAGTTAAGTCAAGGTCAAGCGTTTTTCCGCTGCGGATACGCCGCACTCGCCCTGGCCGGAGACGGCAAAGCGCCGGCGATAATCGCTCGGGGTCAGGCCGGTTATGCGCAGAAACACCTTGCGAAACGCGCCCGGGTCCTGGTAGCCGACACCCCAGGCGATCTGATCGACGGTACGCCGGGTGAACTCCAGCAAGCGGCACGCCCGCCCTACCCGCACTTGCTGGCAGTACTCGGTCGGCCGCAGCCCCGTTGCAGCACGAAAACGGCGCAGGAAAGTGCGGGCTTCCAGTCCCGCGCATGCAGCCATGCCGGCCAGGTCGACATCCTGCCCGCCATTGCCCTGCAACCAGTGCTGGACTTTCAGCACCGCCTCGTCGCCATGCGCCAGACGCGGGCGGAACACGACACCAGGCAGCGGCGCCGACACCGGTTGCACTGCCAGGTAGCGGGCGGTTTCGCCTGCCAGGGTCGCGCCCATGAAGCGCTCCAGCAAACGCAGGCCCAGGTCGGTCCAGGCCATCAAGCCGGCCGAGGTGATCAGGTCGCCATCATCGAGCAAGGGCTGCTGGGCCTCGACCCGTATCCTGGGAAACCGCTGGGCCAGCGCTTGCACGTAGTTCCAGTGGGTACAGGCCGGGCGCCCGTCGAGCAGGCCGCTGGCAGCGATGAAGAACACACCGATGCACACCGAGGCCAGCACCGTGCCGCGCCCGTGCAGCTCGCGCAGCGGCGCACGGTGGCGCTCCAGCAACTCAGCTTGCGGTGCCGACTCCAGGCTCGGCGGTATGATCAGCACGCGCAGATCAGGCAAGGCGGCGCCTGGGCTCTCGGGCGCAGGCTGCAGTTGCCCCAGGTCGTCGACCTGCCAGAAGCTGACACGTAGCCGCGGCAACTCGACGGCCCCCAGCTCGGCGGCTACCCGGTTGGCCACCAGAAACAGGTCGGCCAGGCCATGCACAGCAGCACGCTGCGCGCCCTGGTACAGCAGCAGGCCGATATCCAGGCTGGTGGCGTTGTCAGTTTTTGCCCGCATAGTGTCGTTTGCGCCAATCCTCAGGTCAGTGGCCACAGCCTATAACTAACGTCATCCAACGACTACTGCCACAGGAGGCAGCATGAGCAAGCAGGCGCTGATCATCATCGACATCCAGAACGACTACTTCCCCGGCGGCAGATGGACCCTCGATGGCGCTGAGCAGGCAGCCGACAATGCCGCACGCCTGCTGGCGGCGGCACGCCAACGGGGCGACCTGGTGGTGCACGTGCGGCATGAGTTCGAGAGTGCCGATGCACCATTTTTCGCGCCGGGCTCGCAGGGAGCTGCCATCCACGCCAAGGTCCGGCCCGAAGCGGGTGAGCCGGTGGTGCTCAAGCACAAGGTCAATGCCTTCCTCGGCACCGAACTCGAACATACGCTGGACCAGCATGGTGTCGAAGCCCTGACCATCGTCGGCAGCATGAGCCACATGTGCATCGACGCCGCGACCCGTGCCGCAGCAGATCTCGGCTACCAGGTGACCGTGGCGCACGATGCCTGTGCAACCTTGCCCCTGGAGTTCAATGGCAAGCAGGTGCCTGCGGCGGACGTGCATGGGGCGGCAATGGCGGCGTTGGCGTTTGCCTATGCCAAGGTGGTGAAGACCGATGAACTGCTGAAAAGCTGATCGGCTTGGGGTTCCCCGGGGGGGCTGCTGTGCAGCTCCCACACCTGCAAACTCAAATAACAACATTACGCACAAAGCGCACCGCCAAGGCCCCGTCATTGCGATAGGCATACCGGCAATTGCTGGGAAACACATGAAACTGGCCTTGCCGCAGGCAGTGCTCGGCCCCTTCGATGATCAGTGTCAGTTGCCCTTCGGCGACATAGATCTGCTCGCTCCAGCCCTCGGCATCGGCCTCGCTGCAGTAGCACTCCCCCGGCGCCAGGGTCCACTCCCACAGCTCCACCTCGCGCCTTGCCGGGCTGCTGCCCAGCAGCACCGCCCTGCTCTGTGGATGCTCACCCGCCCAGGCCAGCTCTTCGATACGGCCCGGGTCACGCTGGTCCGGAGCCTGGATCAGGGTGCTGAAGGCCACGCCGAGGGCTTCGGCAATCAGGTCGAGGGTCGTCAGGCTGACATTCTTTTCGCCCGCCTCGATCGCCACCAGCATGCGCCGGCTGACCCCGGAACGCTCGGCGAGCGCGGTCTGACTCATGCCTGCGGCGTTGCGCAGGCTGCGTACATTGAGGCTGACATGTTGCAGCACCGACGCCCGGTGCGAAGATTCTTTGTGCACTATAGTGCTCACTGGTCGGGATTGCGCAGTATACTGCCCACTTTGCGGCCGATTGTGCGCCGCCCCTTCCGAGTGCGCAAGACCATGAACCAGCCCAGCAGCAAGCCGACCGCCGCCGTTACCTTTCGCCTGAGCAAGGCCGAACTGGTGCTGGTCTTCATCACCATGTTGTGGGGCGGCACCTTTTTGCTGGTGCATAACGTGATGGCCGTCAGCGGGCCGATGTTCTTCGTCGGCCTGCGCTTCGCAGCAGCCGCGCTGTTCGTGGGCGTGGTATCGGCGCGGGCACTGCCTGGGCTGACGTTCACCGAACTCAAGGCCGGCGTGCTGATCGGCGTGTCGATCATGCTTGGCTACGGCCTGCAGACCATGGGCCTGCAAACCATCAGCAGCAGCCAGTCGGCATTCATCACCGCGCTGTATGTGCCATTCGTGCCGCTGCTGCAATGGCTGGTGCTGGGCCGCCGGCCCGGCCTGATGCCGAGCATCGGTATCGGCCTGGCGTTCATCGGCCTGATGCTGCTGGCCGGCCCGGAAGGCGGCCGCCTGCATTTCAGCGAGGGCGAGCTGGTGACCCTGGTCAGCGCGGTGGCCATCGCCGGCGAAATCATCCTGATCAGCCGCTATGCCGGCCAGGTCGATGTGCGCCGGGTCACCGTGGTGCAACTGGCGACCGCCTCGCTGCTGGCATTCCTGATGATCGTGCCGACCCAGGAGCGCATTGCCGATTTTTCCTGGCTGCTGCTGGCCAGTGCGGTGGGCCTGGGCGCGATGAGCGCGGTGATCCAGGTGGCGATGAACTGGGCCCAGAAATCGGTCTCGCCCACCCGCGCCACGCTGATCTATGCCGGCGAACCCGTGTGGGCCGGGATCGTCGGGCGTATCGCCGGCGAACGCTTGCCAGGCGTGGCACTGCTCGGCGGCCTGTTGATCGTGATCGCGGTGGTGGTCAGCGAACTCAAGGTGCGTCGCGCGGGCGAAACCGAGCCAGCGCTGGAAGCACAAAGTGAACGCTAGCGGCACGCCCCTTCTCTAAAGCTGCGGCTATGCTTTGTAAGAAACTGTTATAAAAAATCAGCTGGTCACAGCCTATTTGTAGGATTCTGCGACAGCTTGCGTGTTGGTGATCACCCCCCTGGCACGTATGATTCCTGGCAAACTTCTCCAGAATAGGCCGCTATGTCATTGATAGTGCTATTGCTCCTGCCGTTCGTGGGCAGTTGCCTGGCAGCCGTGCTGCCGCACAACGCACGTAACGCGGAGTCCATTCTCGCCGGGCTGGTCGCCCTGGTCGGCACTGTCCAGGTAGCACTGCTGTACCCTCAGGTTGCCCACGGCGGTGTGATCCGCGAAGAGTTCCTCTGGCTGCCCAGCCTGGGCTTGAACCTGGTGCTGCGCATGGACGGCTTCGCCTGGCTGTTCGCCTTGCTGGTGCTGGGCATCGGCGCGCTGGTGTCGCTGTATGCCCGCTACTACATGTCGCCACAAGACCCGGTACCGCGCTTCTTCGCCTTTTTCCTCGCCTTCATGGGCGCCATGCTCGGCCTGGTGATCTCCGGCAACCTGATTCAGCTGGTGTTCTTCTGGGAACTCACCAGCCTGTTCTCCTTCCTGCTGATCGGCTACTGGCACCACCGTGCCGACGCCCGTCGCGGTGCCTACATGGCGCTGATGGTCACGGGTGCGGGCGGCCTGTGCCTGCTGGCAGGGGCACTGCTGCTCGGCCATGTGGTGGGCAGCTACGACCTGGACAAGGTCCTGGCTGCCGGCGACGTCATCCGCCAGCATGCACTGTACCCGGTGCTGCTGCCGCTGATCCTCATCGGCGCCCTGAGCAAGAGCGCCCAGTTTCCCTTCCAGTTCTGGCTGCCCCACGCCATGGCCGCACCGACCCCGGTGTCGGCCTATCTGCATTCGGCGACCATGGTCAAGGCCGGGGTGTTCCTGCTGGCCCGCCTGTGGCCGGTGCTGTCGGGCAGCGAAGAGTGGTTCTGGATCGTCGGCGGTGCAGGCGCCCTCACCCTGCTGCTTGGCGCCTTTGCCGCGATGTTCCAGAACGACCTCAAGGGCCTGCTGGCCTATTCGACTATCAGCCACCTGGGCCTGATCACCCTGCTGCTGGGGCTCAACAGCCCATTGGCCGCCGTTGCCGCCGTGTTCCACATCCTCAACCATGCCACCTTCAAGGCCTCGCTGTTCATGGCCGCCGGCATCATCGACCATGAAAGCGGCACCCGTGACATTCGCCGCCTGAGCGGCCTGGTGCGGCTGGTGCCGTACACCGCCACACTGGCCATGGTGGCCAGCGCCTCGATGGCCGGCGTGCCGTTGATGAACGGCTTCCTGTCCAAGGAAATGTTCTTTGCCGAAACGGTGTTCATCAGTGCCACCGCCTGGGTCGAGGCCACGCTGCCGGTGATCGCCACCCTGGCTGGCACCTTCAGTGTGGCCTATGCCCTGCGCTTCACCGTCGACGTGTTCTTCGGCCCCAGCGCCGAAGACCTGCCGCACACCCCGCATGAACCGCCACGCTGGATGCGTGCGCCAGTCGAATTGCTGGTGCTGACCTGCCTGGTGGTGGGCATCTTCCCCGCCCAGTCGGTCGGCCCGCTGCTGGCAGCCGCCGCCCTGCCGGTGGTGGGCGGTACCCTGCCGGAGTACAGCCTGGCCATCTGGCACGGCTGGAACGCGCCGCTGATCATGAGCCTGATAGCCATGAGCGGCGGCATCGTGCTGTACCTGGTGCTGCGCAAACAGCTGCGCCTGGGCCGCTTCCCCTACCCGCCGCTGATCGAGCGCTTCAACGGCAAGCGCCTGTTCGAGCACGGCCAGGTGCAACTGATGCTGCTGGCGCGGCGCATCGAGCGCCTGCTTACCAGCCGCCGCCTGCAATCGCAGCTGTTCATGCTGGTACTCGCCGCCTTCTTCGCCGGCCTCATCCCCATGCTGTACAGCGGCCTGAGCTGGGGCGACCGGCCGAAGATTCCCGGCTCGGGCGTGTTCGTCGCGCTGTGGCTGATTGCGATTGCCTGCGCTATCGGCGCCGCCTACCAGGCCAAGTACCACCGCCTGGCGGCCTTGATCATGGTCAGCGTCTGCGGCCTGATGACCTGCATCACCTTCGTCTGGTTCTCGGCGCCCGACCTGGCCCTGACCCAGCTGGTGGTGGAAGTGGTCACCACCGTGCTGATCCTGCTCGGCCTGCGCTGGCTGCCACGGCGGATCGAAGGTGTGTCGCCACTGCCGGGCAGCCTGGACCGTGCACGCATGCGCCGCTTGCGCGACCTGTTGCTGGCGGTGCTGGTAGGTGGCGGCATGGCGGTGCTGTCCTACGCCATGCTGACCCGCCCGACACCCAACGACATTTCCTCGTTCTACCTGAGCCGCGCGCTGCCCCAGGGTGGTGGCACCAACGTGGTCAATGTCATGCTGGTCGACTTCCGTGGCTTCGACACCCTTGGTGAAATTACCGTGCTGGTGGCCGTTGCGCTGACTGTGTTCGCGTTGCTGCGGCGCTTCCGCCCACCGAAGGAAAGCATGCAGTTGCCGTCGCAGCAGCGCCAGCTGGCACCCGATGTGGTCACCGACCTGATCAACCCGCGGCATGCCACCGACACCGCCCTGGGCTTCATGATGGTGCCCGCGGTGCTGGTGCGCCTGCTGCTGCCGATCGCCCTGCTGGTATCGATGTACCTGTTCATGCGTGGCCATAACCAGCCAGGGGGCGGCTTCGTCGCCGGCCTGGTGATGTCGGTGGCGTTCATCCTGCAGTACATGGTGGCCGGTACCCAGTGGGTCGAAGCACAGATGAGCCTGCGCCCGCTGCGCTGGATGGGCACCGGGCTGCTGTGCGCAACCCTGACCGGGGCGGGCGCCATGCTGTTGGGCTACCCGTTCCTCACCACCCATACCGCCCACCTGCACCTGCCGGTGCTCGGCGATGTGCACGTGGCCAGTGCGCTGTTCTTCGATGTCGGCGTGTTCACCGTGGTGGTCGGCTCGACCCTGCTGATCCTCACGGCCCTGGCGCACCAGTCGGTGCGCGCCTACCGCCCGGGCAACCCGGCGAAAACCAGCCAAGCGGGAGCCGCCTGATGGAAGAAGTGATTGCAATCGCCATCGGCGTCCTGGCCGCCTCGGGGGTATGGCTGATCCTGCGCCCGCGGACCTACCAGGTGATCATGGGGCTGTGCCTGCTGTCGTACGGGGTCAACCTGTTCATCTTCAGCATGGGCAGCCTGTTCATCGGCAAGGAACCGATCATCAAGGACGGCCTGCCGCAGGACCTGCTGCATTACACCGACCCGCTGCCGCAGGCGCTGGTGCTCACCGCCATCGTCATCAGTTTCGCCATGACCGCCCTGTTCCTGGTGGTGTTGCTGGCCTCGCGCGGCCTGACCGGTACCGACCACGTCGATGGCCGGGAGCGTGACGAATGAGCGGCATGAGTCAACTGATCATCGCGCCCATCCTGCTGCCGCTGGTAACGGCGGCGGTAATGTTGTTGCTGGGCGAGAAACACCGGCAGCTGAAGGCCCGGTTGAACCTGCTGTCGACCTTCACTGGCCTGGCCATCGCGGTCAGCCTGCTGTTGTGGGTGCGCATCCAGGGCCAGGCGGAATCGATCGGCGTCTACCTGCCGGGCAACTGGTCGGCGCCGTTCGGCATCGTGCTGGTGGTCGACCACCTGTCGGCGTTGCTGCTGACCCTCACCGGCACCATCGGTTTCAGTGCCCTGCTGTTTGCCCGAGCCCGCTGGGATGGCGCCGGCGCCAGTTTCCATGCGCTGTTCCAGATCCAGTTGATGGGCCTGTACGGCGCCTTCCTCACCGCCGACCTGTTCAACCTGTTCGTATTCTTCGAGGTGCTGCTGGCTGCCTCCTATGGCCTGCTGCTGCACGGCTCGGGGCGTGCCCGGGTGCGTGCCGGCCTGCACTACATCGCCATCAACCTGTTTGCCTCGTCACTGTTCCTGGTCGGCGCGGCGATGCTGTATGGCGTGACTGGCACCCTGAACATGGCAGACCTGGCCGTGAAGATCCCGCTGGTGCCGGAGGCCGACCGTGGCTTGCTGCATGCCGGTGCGGCGATCCTGGCCATCGCCTTCCTGGCCAAGGCCGGCATCTGGCCATTGAACTTCTGGCTGGTGCCGGCCTATGCCTCGGCCAGCGCGCCGGTGGCGGCGCTGTTCGCGATCATGACCAAGGTTGGTCTGTATGCCGTGCTGCGCCTGTGGACCCTGCTGTTCTCGGGGCAGGCCGGGGCTTCGGCGCACTTCGGTGGTGACTGGCTGGTATCAGGTGGCCTGGTCACCCTGGCAGTGGCGGCGGTGTCGATCCTGGCGGCGCAACGCCTGGAGCGGATGGCTGCCCTCAGCATTTTGGTCTCGGCCGGTACCCTGCTCGCCGCCATCGGCTTCGCCCAGTCGGCGCTGACCGGTGCAGCGTTGTTCTATCTGGTCAACTCGACCCTGGCGCTGTGCGCGCTGTTCCTGCTCGCCGAGCTGGTCGAACGCTCGCGCTCGGCCAATGAAGCACCGCTGGACGAAGAGGAAGACGCCATGCCGCCGCCGCTGGAGTCACTGCACCCGCCCAAGGGCATCAACCTCGATGATGAGCAACAGGTGGTGATCGGCCAGATCATCCCCTGGACCATGGCGTTTCTCGGCCTCAGCTTCATCGCCTGTGCCCTGCTGATCATCGGCATGCCACCGTTGTCGGGCTTTATCGGCAAGCTCAACCTGATCAGCGCGCTGTTCAACCCGCTGGGGCTGGGCGTGCCCCCTGAACAACCACTGGGTATGTCCGGCTGGGGCCTGGTGAGCTTGCTGATCCTGTCAGGCATGGCCTCGCTGATTGCCTTTGGCCGTGTCGGCATCCAGCGTTTCTGGAAGCCCGAAGAGCGCCCGTCGCCGCTGCTGCGCCGCTATGAATGCCTGCCCATCGTCATCCTGTTGGGCCTGTGCATGGTCCTCAGCCTCAGGGCCGAGCCGTTGCTGCGCTATACCCAGGACACCGCCGCCAGCCTGCAGGCTCCCGAGCTTTACATACAAGCCGTCATGGCCGCGCGACCCGTCCCCGGCCCGACCTCGCTCGACGTACAGGTGCAGCCATGAAGCGACTGTTCCCCGCCCCGTTGTTATCGGTGTCGCTGTTCGCGCTGTGGCTGCTGCTGAACCTTTCGCTCAGCCCCGGCAACCTGCTGCTGGGTGCTGCACTCGGCGTGCTGGCGCCGCTGCTGATGGCACCACTGCGCCCCCAGCATGCCCATGTGCGGCGGCCACTGGTCATTGCCCGGCTGATCGGCCGGGTCGGCATCGATGTGATCATTTCCAACCTGCTGGTGGCCCGTGGCGTGCTGCGTGCCGGCAAGCAACCGCCACGCTCGGCGTTCGTGCACATCCCGCTGAGCCTGCGCGATGCGCATGGCCTGGCGGCGCTGTCGATGATTACCACGGTAGTGCCAGGCACGGTCTGGTCCGAGCTGGCGCTGGACCGCAGCGTCTTGCTGCTGCATGTGTTCGACCTGGACGATGAGGCGGCCTTCATCCAGCACTTCAAGGACACCTACGAACGCCCGCTGATGGAGATCTTCCAATGACAGGTCTGCTTGCCAATGCTGTCCTCGCCAGCCTGTTCATCTTCGCCCTGGCCATGGCCCTGGCACTGATCCGGCTGTTCCGCGGCCCGTCCGCCCAGGACCGGGTGCTGGCGCTGGACTACCTGTACATCCTGGCCATGCTGAGCATGCTGGTGCTGGGCATCCGTTATGCCAGTGACACCTACTTCGAAGGTGCACTGCTGATTGCGCTGTTCGGCTTCGTCGGCTCGTTTGCCCTGGCCAAGTTCCTGCTGCGTGGTGAGGTGATCGAATGACTGAACCCCTGCAACTGCCGTTCTGGGTAGAACTGGTGACCGCCGTGCTGCTGCTGGCCGGCAGCCTGTTTGCGCTGGTCGGTGCCGTGGGCCTGGTACGCCTGAAGGACTATTTCCAGCGCATGCATCCGCCGGCACTGGCCTCGACCATCGGTGCCTGGTGCGTGGCGCTGGCCTCGATCATCTACTTCTCCTGGCTCAAGCAAGCGCCGGTGCTGCACGCCTGGCTGATTCCGATCCTGCTGTCCATTACCGTGCCGGTCACCACCCTGCTGCTGGCCCGGGCAGCGCTGTTCCGCAAGCGCATGGCCAACGAGCCGGTACCGGAAGAAGTCAGCAGCGGTCGCGATCGCGGCAACTGACCAGTCGCCTCACGCCTGGCTGAGGCGCTGCAACTCGCGGCGGACCATGGCCACATAGGGCGGCGGGCCAAGGCGGTACAATTCGCTTGCTACCCAGGTCAACCAGGCGCCTTGCAGTTCCCCGCGCCTGGCCAGCAAACGCTGGGCCTCGGCCACGGCATCCGCCTGGTGTTGGCGATGAAACTCGGCACGCGTGGCGGGTGTGTCGTCACGGGTCATTCACTGGCCTTGAAGGTGGTCAGTTCACCTTTGCGCCATTTGGCGACCTTGCCGGTCACCGCCTTGAGCAACTTGCCCAGGCCTTCCTGAATCTGCTGCTGTGCGGCGAATACCAGCATCACGCCGTGGCCCTCGCGGAACACGATGCCCTCGCCTTCAGGTACCGAGACGAAGGCGTAATCGCCTACGCCATAGACGTTCAGCTTGATTTCACGAAAGCGCATTTCCAGCTTGCCACCTTCCCGGCTGGGCAGCACGGCGGCGCGGAAGTGGTCGCCGACCTTCAGTTCGAGGCGCTGCTTGTCGTCGACCACCAATGCGCTTTCGGTGTCGATTTCGGCCATGTACAGGCCTTCGGGATTCTGTTCGGTGACGTAGACAAAGCGGCCCTGGAACAGCTGGGCCAATTTACCGCGCAAGTCGCCCAGGGCGAACAACGCATGGGTATCAAGAGTGCTGACTGCCAATGAAGTAATCCTCAACCGGTTACAACCCGCGCTCACCCAAGCTCGGTGAAGCACGGCCATTTCTTGTCGATAGGCGAAAAGAGTAATGAAGCGATATGCGAAATGTCTGCGCCCGCTGGCGATGCAGCGTGCGGGATTCTTTACTCTGGCTTGCCAGATCTGGCCTCAATACAGGCTTTCGGCATATTCCCGATCCGGGAAGTGTAATGTCTGACAGCAAACCCGCCAGAAAGATGCGACAGGCAATGCCGGAGCGCACGTGAAAACGGGCCCTGCAATCCATCAGTGCATTACTGAGGGAAGAATATGCACGAAAACACCGAAATCCGTCGAGAGGCAAAGCGCATTTCTTGCCGTTGATACAGCCTGCCCTCGTTTTACCAGGCCCGGCGCAATCGATGCGCTCAGGCGGCCAAGCCTTTCTTCAACTGCTGCAACCAGGCTGCCTGGCACTCCAGCGCCTCTTCGCGCGTGGCGAAGGCGGTACCACGCCGCTCGCCATTGACCAGCACCACCCAGCAGATGCGTTTACCCAGCGCCCGCAGCGTGGCCGGCACACCCGAGCCAATCATCACGGCTACATCGACCCGGCTATTCATCATTCCCTCCGGAATTTAATTAGCACCCTAACGATAAAGCCATGATACGCCCGCTCGCCGCGCGGAAACAGCGCATCCCGGTACAGCAGTTTTACGCGCGGGGCAACAAAACCGCCGGCGGCAAAGAAACGCAAAGAGCCCCAGGGATCGCTCCGTGGGGCTTGGCACACCGCGCGGGGTTACACCTGGCGCTGGTGGCGATCGAGCTGCTCGTGGCGCTCCTGGGCTTCGATGCAGTACTTGGTGGTCGGGCTGATCAGCAGGCGCTTCAGGCCGATCGGCTCACCGCTGTCGTCGCACCAGCCGAAGCTCTCGTCGGCAATACGGTCCAGGGCCATTTCCAGCTGGGGCAACAGGCGCTGGTCGCGGTCGATGGCATTTACCAGCCAGCTACGCTCCTCTTCGACCGAAGCCACGTCGGCAGGGTCCGACGGGGTGTCCAGGCCTTCGATGGTGGCACGGCTCAGCTCGATGCGTTCATGGGTTTCGACTTTCATCGCCTGCAGCAGGCCAGCGAAGAAAGCCAGCTGGTCAGCGTTCATGTAGTCATCGGCCGACATGGCCAGCAACTGTTCCTTGGTCATCGATTTCTCTATGAAAAAATGTGCATTTGGGCGATTCATATGCTGCCGACGCCTTGGCATCGGTGGCGGAATTCTTCAAGCGCCAACCGGCACTCTTTTACAGGGGGCGGAAGTCTAAGGCGCCGCGTCGCGTGGAGCAACTGCAATCGGGTGGGAATTTGCTTCCATTGTCTACATTCCGCTGGTCGGTGCCTTCAGCTCAATGCTATCGCCACCCTCATACGAGGAGTCTGGCCGTGGCCCTGCGCGGCGCTGGCGCTGGCGCTGGCGCTGGCGCTTGCTCTTGCTCTGCTTTTGATCTTGATCTTGATCTTGATCTTGATCTTGATCTTGATCTTGATCTTCGCGACTTCAGGAGGCCGAACGCAGGCCTTGCGGAGGGAGGTGACGGGCATGGATGCCCGTCAAGCGCTGAGGCCCCATGGATGGGGCCTGCAGCGCGTCCTCCCGGGAGCAAGGCCGGAGTGAGGGAACCCCGAAGCGCAGCGTAGGGGCCGGATGATGGGAGCGCAGCGTTTTTTGGTTACTTTTTGCCGCGTTTGGCAAAAAGTGACTCGCCGTAAGGGCGAAAAGGTGAGTCAGCGTCGTCATCGCCAATGGACTTTGCGCGCGATAAAAACCAGCGTTATCCCGCTTTAATCTTTTCGCTTTTCGCTTTTCGCTTTTCGCTTTTCGCTTTCAAGCGTGGGCTTTAACAATGAGGTCAACATTCATTTTCAAACGCGGCGCTTAGTCACCTTTCCGCCCTTACGGCGGGTCACTTTTTGCCAAACGCGGCAAAAAGTAACCAAAAAACGCTGGCTCCCATCATCCGGCCCCTACGCTGCGCTCCGGGGTCCCCTCGCTACGGGCTTGCTCCCGGGAGGACGCGCTGCAGGCCCCATCCATGGGGCCTCAGCGCTTGACGGGCATCCATGCCCGTCACCTCCCTCCGCAAGCCCTTCGCTCGGCCTCCTGAAGTCGCATTCGGCGGCGCCTGAACTATCGCGCGCTTAAAAGCAAAAGCAACGGCAACGGCAACGGCAACGGCAACGGCAACGGCAACGGCAACGGCAACGGTAACGATGCTGCTATCAACGATCCTTGAACTGCGCCTCACGCTTGCCAATGAACGCAGCCATGCCCTCTTTCTGGTCCTCGGTAGCAAATGCCGCATGGAACACCCGCCGTTCAAAGCGCACGCCTTCGCTGAGGGTCACTTCAAACGCCCGATTGACGCTCTCCTTCACCATCATGCTCACCGGTATCGACTTGCTGGCAATGGTCGCCGCCACCTTCAGCGCCTCTTCCACCAGCTCCGCCTGCGGCACGATACGCGCCACCAAGCCAGCGCGCTCGGCTTCTTCAGCGCCCATCAGGCGGCCGGTCAAGCACAGCTCCATGGCCTTGGCCTTGCCGACCGCACGGGTCAGGCGCTGGGTGCCGCCCATGCCCGGCAGCACCCCGAGGTTGATTTCCGGCTGGCCGAACTTGGCATTGTCCGCCGCCAGGATGAAGTCACACATCATCGCCAGCTCGCAGCCTCCACCCAGGGCAAAGCCGGACACCGCGGCGATGATCGGCTTGCGCCGGTTGGCAATACGGTCGGCATCGCTGAACAGGTCGTCGACGTAGATTTGCGGGTATTGCAGCTCGGCCATTTCCTTGATGTCGGCACCAGCGGCGAAGGCCTTGGCGGAACCGGTCAGCACCACGCAGCCAATGTTCGGGTCACGCTCGAGCTGGTCCAGGGCCTGGTTGATCTCGCCGACGATCTGCGCGTTCAGCGCGTTCAGCGCCTGTGGGCGGTTGAGGGTGATCAGGCCGACCTTGCCGTGGATGTCCAACAGGATGGTTTCGAATGCCATGCAGTCTGCTCCTTCAAAGATTGCGCGCAATGACCATGCGCTGAATGTCGCTGGTGCCTTCGTAGATCTGGCAAACCCGAACGTCGCGGTAGATACGCTCCAGCGGGAAGTCGCTCAGATAGCCATAACCGCCCAGGGTCTGCAAGGCATCCGAACAGACCTTTTCGGCCATTTCCGAGGCAAACAGCTTGGCCATCGACGCTTCCACCAGCGCCGGGCGCCCGGCATCGCGCAGTGCCGCGGCGTACAGCACCATCTGCCGGGCCACGGCAATTTTCGTTGCCATGTCGGCCAGGCGGAACGCCACCGCCTGGTGTTCGATCAACGCCTTGCCGAAACTCTGTCGCTCGTTGGCATAGTCGCGCGCCACTTCGAACGCCGCGCGGGCCATGCCCACCGCTTGCGCGGCAATGCCGATACGGCCACCTTCGAGGTTGGCCAGGGCAATCTTGTAGCCCTCACCCTCCGCGCCCAGGCGATTGGCCAGCGGCACGCGCACATTGTCGAAAACGATCTGGCAGGTGTCGGAAGCGTGCTGACCAAGCTTGTCCTCGACCCGCGCCACCTGGTAACCCGGCGAATCGGTGGGCACGATGAAGGCGCTGATGCCGTGCTTGCCGGCGTCCGGGTCGGTGACAGCGAACACGATCACCACCCCGGCGTTCTGCCCGGAGGTGATGAATTGCTTGCTGCCGTTGAGCACATAGTGGTCGCCATCCAGGCGCGCACGGGTCTTCAGGCTGCTGGCATCGGAGCCAGCCTGCGGTTCGGTCAGGGCGAAGGCGCCGAGCATCGCGCCGCTGGCCAGCGGGGCAAGGAACTGGGCTTTCTGCTGCTCGCTGCCAAAGCGCAGGATCGGCACGCAGCCCACCGAGTTGTGCACGCTCATGATCGTCGAGCAGGCACCATCACCGGCGGCGATTTCCTCCAGGGCCATGGCATAGGCCACATAGCCGGTGTCGCTACCGCCCCACTGCTCCGGCACCAGCATGCCGAACAGGCCCAGCTCGGCCATCTCGGCGATGGCCTCCTTGGGGAAGCGATGTTCCTTGTCCCATTGCTCGGCAAACGGCTTCAGGCGCTCCTGGGCGAAGGCGCGCACCGCGTCGGCGATCTGTTGTTGCTCGTCAGTTACCAGCATGGTTCACCTCAGTACAGGCATTCGACAGCCATGGCCGTGGCTTCGCCACCGCCGATGCAAATGGCCGCCACCCCGCGGCGCAGGTTGTTCTGGCGCAGGGCCGACAGCAGGGTCACCAGGATGCGTGCGCCGGAGGCGCCAATCGGGTGGCCAAGGGCGCAGGCACCACCATGGATGTTGACCTTGTCGTGTGGCAGGTCGAGGTGCTTCATGGCCGCCAGGGTGACCACGGCGAAGGCCTCGTTGATCTCGAACAGGTCGACCTCGGCCAGGTTCCAGCCGGTGCGCTTCATCAGCTTGTCGATGGCACCGATCGGGGCAGTCGGGAACAGCGCCGGGGTGTCGGCGAAGGCGGCATGACCATGGATCAGCGCCAGTGGCTTGAGGCCGCGCCGCTCGGCTTCGGAGCGGCGCATCAGCAGCAGCGCCGCGGCACCGTCGGAAATCGAACTGGAGTTGGCCGCAGTCACCGTACCACCTTCACGGAACGCCGGCTTGAGCTGCGGGATCTTGTCCAGGCGGGCCTTGGGCGGCTGCTCGTCGTCCTTGACCAGGCGTTTTTCCTTGCCCTCGGTGACTTCCACCGGGACGATCTCGGCGGCAAACCGGCCGCTGCTGATCGCCGCCTGGGCACGGGTCAACGAGGCAATCGCGAACTGGTCCTGGGCCTCACGGCTGAAGGCGTTGGCCTGGGCGCAGTCTTCGGCGAAGGTGCCCATCAGCCGGCCCTTGTCGTAGGCGTCTTCCAGGCCGTCCATGAACATATGGTCGATGATCCGGCCGTGGCCCATGCGATAGCCACCACGGGCCTTGTCCAGCAGGTAGGGGGCATTGGTCATGCTTTCCATGCCACCGGCCACTACCACGTCGGCGGTGCCGGCCAGCAGCAGGTCATGGGCCATGATCGCCGCCTGCATGCCCGAGCCACACATCTTGTTCAGCGTGGTGCAGGTGGTGTGCTTGTCCAGCCCGGCCCCCAGCGCAGCCTGGCGGGCCGGCGCCTGGCCCTGGCCAGCCGGCAGCACGCAGCCGAACAGGACCTGCTCGACACTGGCGGCATCGATGCCGGCACGCTCGACGGCAGCACGAATGGCCGCGCTGCCCAGTTGTGGCGCCGTCAGGCTCTTGAGGTCGCCCTGCAGGCCGCCCATGGGCGTGCGCACAGCGCTGACGATTACGATCGGGTCGTTGGCGAGGGTCATGTTGGTTCTCCTTACTTGGCAGCCATGCGCAGTGCACCGTCGAGGCGGATCACCTCGCCGTTGAGCATGCTGTTCTCGATGATGTGGCGGGCCAGCGCGGCATATTCCTGCGGGCGCCCCAGGCGTGGCGGGAACGGCACGCCGGCCGCCAGCGATGCCCGTACCTCCTCGCTCATGCCGGCCATCATCGGCGTTTCGAAGATGCCTGGGGCGATGGTCATCACCCGGATGCCGAAGCGTGCCAGTTCGCGGGCCGCCGGCAGGGTCAGGCTGGCGATGGCGCCCTTGGAGGCTGCGTAGGCGGCCTGGCCGATCTGCCCGTCGTAGGCGGCGATGGAAGCAGTGTTGATGATCACCCCGCGCTCGCCGCCCTCATCGGCAGGCTCTTCGGCCATGGCCGCCGCGGCCAGGCGCAGCAGGTTGAAGCTGCCGATGAGGTTGACGTTGACCACCTTGGCGAAGCTGGCCAGGCCGTGCGGGCCCTGCTTGCCGAGCACTTTTTCGGCACCGACGATACCCGCGCAGTTGACCAGCCCGTGCAGGCTGCCAAAGGCACTGACAGCCGCGTCGACCGCTGCCTGGGCAGCCTGCTCGTCGCTGATGTCGGCCACCGCGAAGCGGGCGTTGTCGCCCAGTTCGCGGGCCTTGGCTTCGACAGCCTGGGCATTGAGGTCGACCAGCATGACCTTGGCGCCGGCCGCGACCAGCATCTGCGCGGTGGCAGCGCCCAGCCCGGAGGCGGCGCCGCTGACGATGAAGTGTTTGTTGGCTATTTGCATGATCGGTTTCCTTTCACGCGCTGGCAGGGGTGGCCTGTTGCGCTTGTTGTTTGGCGACTTCCTGGTTACGCAGGATGAAGCGTTGCAGCTTGCCGCTCGGGGTCTTGGGCAGCTCGCTGACGAATTCGATTTCCCTGGGGTAGGCATGCGCATACAGGCGCTGGCGCACGTGCTGGCGCAGGGTTTCTTCCAGCTCGGCGCTAGCGACGTGGCCGCTGGCCAGGACCACGAAGGCCTTGATCAGCTCGGTCCGCTCAGGGTCCGGTTTACCGATTACGGCGGCCTCGACCACTGCCGGGTGTTCGATCAGCGCGCTTTCCACATCGAACGGGCCAACCCGGTAACCCGAGGTGGTGATCACGTCGTCGCTGCGGCCGACGAAGCTGATGCTGCCATCCGGGTTCAGCTCGACGGTATCGCCGCTGAGGTAGTACTTGCCGACGAAGGCCTTGGTCGGCAGGCCGTGGTAGCCGCCAAACCAGCACAGCGGCGACTGCTCACGGTCGACCGCGAGAATCCCCGGCTGGCCGGCTGCCAGTTCCTGCCCCTGCTCGTCCACCACGACGATGCGATGGCCGGGGATGGCAAAGCCGGCCGAGCCCAGGTGCACCGGGTGCTGCAGGCCATGATGGTTGCACAGCACCATGCCCAGTTCGGTCTGGCCATAGTGGTCGTGGATGGTCACACCGAGTTCGTCGGCAAACCAGCGGATCACCTCCGGGTTGAGCGGTTCGCCGGCGCTGCTGACCACCCGCAGCCGGCCCTTGACCGGCTTGGCGAATGCGTCGCCGGCAGCTATCAGCAGGCGGTAAGCGGTGGGCGAGCCGGCCAGGTTGGTGATGCCCAGCGTGTCGATCACCTGGGCGCAGCTGTCGACGCTGAACGGGCCATCGTAGAAGGTGGTGGCATGGCCCAGCGACAGCGGGCCAGTGACGGCGTAATACAGGCCATAGGCCCAGCCCGGGTCGGCCAGGTTCCAGAAGTTGTCCTGCGGGCGCAGGTCGATGGCATCGCGCATGTAGCCCTGGAACGCGACGATCGCACGCAGCGGCACCTCCAGCGGCTTGGCCGGGCCGGTGGTACCGGAGGTGAACATCAGCAGGAACGGGTCATTGCCCGAACGCATCTGCGCTTCGCAGCGCTCCGTCGTGCTGGCCAGGCTCTGCTGGAAATCCAGCTCGCCGCTGCGGGCGTTGACCGTGATGATGGTCGGGCAGCCGTGCACATCGTCCAGCTTGGCGCGGTTGTTGCTGTCGGTGACGACGACGCGGGCGTGGGATTGGTCCAGGCGGTGCTCGATGGCCTTGGGGCCGAAGGCGGTGAACAGTGGCTGGTACACAGCCCCCAGGCGCCAGGTGGCAAGAATCGTGATCAACAATTCGGGGGTACGTGGCATCAAGCCAGCGACGCGATCGCCCGCTTGCACCCCTTGGGCCTTGAGCACCGTGGCGAAACGGGCTGCCAGGTCGCTGAGCTGGTCGAAACTGTACCGCGCAATGTTGCCGTCGCGGTCCATGCTGGTCAGTGCCAGCTTGCCGGCCCCGGCATGGCGGTCGCAGCATTCGACACAGGCATTGAGGGCCGTGAGGTCGCCATGCAGCGCCGCCGCAGCAGCCTGGGCATGGTCGAAGGCACGAACGGCCTCGGCGTAATCACGCATCGTCGGACTCCTGGTTTGTTGTTTTTGGAGTTAACCATCGGTCCGACGATGTTCGCGCCGCTCAGGCACGGCGACAATGGCCAAAGCTGTCAATCTGGATGACCGGTTTGGCCGCCTCGGGCTCAGCCCTCGGCACGCTCGGTAGCACGCAGATAGGATTGGCTCAGCCCGCTGATCAAGCGCTCGATATCCGCGGCTTCCCGCTCTCGCAGCAGCTCCAGCTGTGCTTGGTATTCGGCCGGCGACAAGGCCGGCCTCTGTGCTTGAAGCCGGATTGCGCGCTGGCTGTAGTCCGCTGTGATGGCGTCGAACATCTGCTCATGCCGCTGGCGCAGATAACGGCGCCAGAATTCACGCTGGCTCAGGCTATCGGTGAGGGCGCTGAGCGTTTGCGCCTGGGTCACCCGCCGGTACGCCTCCTCGACCTGGGAATCTGCCAGTTCCGCCGCATCGGGGTAGTTCATGGCATGCGGCTGGCAGGGCAATGCCAGGCGAACACGCAGGCGCACCCGGTAGGCCAGTTGCAGGGCCAATTCGTCGAGATGCTGCCCAGCCGAGAGGCGTTGCCGACCATCCCGATAAGCGATTACCTCCAGCTGCTCCAGGCGGAACAGCTGCCGGCCCAGCGTCAGTAAATTGCTTCTGCTCTCGGGGGCGAGCGCCTGGGTTGCCGCCTGGGCCTGCCTGACTTCCAGTTGCAACGCACTGAAGTGGCTGGCGACCGCATCCGAGCAGGACAATGACAGGCCGACACGCTCGAAAACCCGCGTGCAAAGCACCGGGTCAGCGTCCAGCGCACCCAGCAGGTTCCACACGCCCTCCACCAGTTCTGCGCGTGCCGCCCCCGCCTGACGGTAATCGGCGGTGAATTCCAGGCGGGCCAACAGCCTGAACAACCGGTTGCTCGCTGGCTGCTGCAGCATGCGCCGCCACAGCCCCTGCCGGCGCAGCTGCTCGGCTGCGTCTGCATCGGCAACCAGAAGCGTGAGCGCGCGCGGCAGATCGACGGGCCATGACGTCTCGGGCAAGTGCCCGTGCTCGTTGATGACGTCAAGCGCATGAAATTGCTGCAAGGCCATGCCCGACAGCGGATTGCGGTCTACCAGGATGGCGCGGCGGAATGCGTAGGGCATCTGCTGGATCTCGTCCGGCACCGTGCGCAATTGGTTGTCACGCAGGTCGGCACGCTCGAGCGAACCACACAGCTCCAGGTACTGTGGCCACGTGCCAAGCCGACAGTGGCGCAGGTTCAGGTTGCTCAACCGGGAGAAATGGTGAAGCCTCAGGTCCAGCGCCTCCAGCCGGTTGTAGCTAAGGTCGAGATGGACCAGATTGGGCAGGCCTTGGAGGATCTCCACTGCCTGGGCATCGAGGCGGATCTGGTTGTGTGCCAGGCGCAACACCTGGATGTCCGGCAGATAAGCGATGCCCAAGGGCAGGCGCAGCAACTGATTGCCGCTCAGGTTCAGCTCGGTCAGGGCAGTGAACGGGCGCAGGAAATCGACCGGGATATCGTTGACCAGCGTATCGTGAAGGCTCAGCACCGTGACGCGATGGAACTCGATCTGCGGCGGTAATGATGGCAGCGTGCGCAATTGCGAACCGGTCAGCGACAAGCGCTGCCCCTGCGCTCGACCTTCGCCGGCCGCGACCACCTCACCTTGTAGTCGCCATGCCCGAAGGATGCTGTCTGCGCTCAACCTGCGCGCGGCCTGGCGACTTTCCTGCAACTCGCTGGCAACCCAGCGGTTCAGCTGCTGGACCAACTGGTCGTGGTCGTCCTGCAGCTGCACCAGTTGCTCGAACACCGGCCGCTCGCCCTGCTGCAGGCGCGCCAGCTCGTCATCGAGCGCGGGCTCGTCCAGGCCTGGATACAGCGCGCGCAGGCGGTCGCGAATGATCGCCTGTTCGTCCCTGGGGTTGGCGCCGGGATGGTCGCTGAGGGGGTAGCCCACACGTCCATCCGGCAGGCGCCGGCCCGGGTTGAACCAGTTGCGCTGCTCGGGCCAACCAAGCATGCGGGTCACGCCCCAATGCGAAGCGGGCAACTGTGCCAGCAGCCGCTCGCGCAACTGCTCCGCCGAGTCGATGCCTGGCCGTTGCGCGGGCGTCAGCGCGGCGAAGATGGCCTCGAAGATGCTGCCGGGGTCGGCCAGGGTAACCGCTTGTTCCTCACCCAGGCCGTTGTACAGCTGGAACCGGCCATTGCTGCGCACCAGTATCCTGTCGGCCGGACCTTGCCCGGCGCTACCGAGGAGCTTGATCGAACGCCCGTCCACTGCGCCCTCGCGCAGGTCGATCGCGATGTTTTCCAGCTCGAGGCTATCGAGTAACGTCAGCGCGAGCTCCCCCGTTTCATTGCTGTAGCCGGCACTCAGGTATAACCCGGCCAACGCCCGGTTCAGCCGCGCCAGGCGCAACTGCGCACGCGCACCCTGCGCACAGGGCAACGGCAAGCGTTGTTCGACCCGCGCCATGTCACGCTCGAGTTCGCTGGCCTCGGCGACCACTTCGCGCACATAGGCCGCCGGCAAGCCTGGAAAGTCCCGCTTGATCAACTGCGTCAGGGGGTCCTCGGCAAACGGTTGCTGGGTGAGATGGGCGAACAGTTGCGGGCGCAGCTCGGCTTCCTGCGCCAGTACCTGCGCCAGCCCTTTGCCGACCTGCGGGCGGCCCTCACTCCAGGCCAACAGCTCGCTGTCGGGCGGCATCAGGGTGTTCAGGCGAAGTCGCGTGAAGAACGTGTCGATGCGCGCCTGTGCCTGGAAAGCGCGCAGGGTTTGCCCCAGGTTTACCGGCGCGGGGCGGTTCTCCACCAGCACACCGCGCAGCTCGTCCAGGTCGACACCGGCCACCTGCAATACCTGCTCCGCCTGGCTGGGCTCGATGAGCGGATGCTGCGGCCACAGCGCATCGAGCATGCGCCCAGGCGCCTGCCAGGTCAGCGGCTGCTCGTGCAGCAAACGCCAACTGCGCTCGCCGTTATGCAGCACCACCGGGCCATAACCGCCCTCCACCGAGGCATGGCGCAAGCGGTAGGGTCCATCGGCAACAGGCTTGTGCAGCTCAAGGTAATGTCCGTCGATGCGTACCCAGCGCCGCCCAGCCACGGCAAAACGCCCGTCCTCATGCATATCGATGGTGTCTGGCATGGATTGGTACTGGGCAGGGTCATAGCGCCACAAACGACTTTTCCCGGCGCCCATGCTGATCGGCTCCAGGCCGTCGACGAAAGCACTGCGCAGGTAACCGGCCCCAGCCACGGTAGCCGCCGTGGCCGCCAGGGTCTCGGCGACCCAGAGTAGATGATTCAGCGCTTCGTGCTGGTGCCCCCTGTACCAATCCGTCACCCCTTCGAACACTTCCGAGCAGACCTGCACAACCAGCTGCCCCATCAGCAAGGCGCCGACCACCGGAATGAAGAACCCGGCCAGGTTCACAAGGTCGAGCCCTACGGCTTTCCACTCGGCGTGCCTGGCCGCTACAGCGAGGCTATCGGCATCGGCGCTGGAGACCAGCAACAGCGTTGCATCGTCCTTGACCCGCTGGACTTGCAGGGTCGCCAGTTGGGTGAAGATGCTGCCTGTCTGCGGCACGCTTGCCAGCTGCAGGTCTGGCCGCTCGTCACCCAGGCGCTGGTCGAGCAACGTGACGAAACTTGCGCGCTGCTCAAGGCTGATCAGCTGAGTGAAGTACTGCCGGTAAGCCGTGTTCTGCAGCTGCTGCGCGATGGCGTTGTTCATGGCCGCCGCCGTTTCGAAGTGACGCAGGGCCTGATGGGGATCGCTGGGCAGGTAAAGCACGCTACCCCGGTCCACGCCGGCGTTATCACGTAATTGAATCAGCAAGCCGTCAGCCACCGGTTGTCCCAGCATCGTCAGCAGCCGTGGGTCGCCCTTGAGCCCCTGCGGGCGATGTACCTGGCTGTCGTCGACCACCTCACGCAGGGCAATTTGTATCCCGGCGCCGATGTCGCCCTGTAACGCAGCCACTTCGATCGCAAGCTTCAGCGCCGAACGTTTGTCCTCGGCCAGGATCGCCTGGGTAGCCGGGCTGAACACCCGTTGCAGCTCATCCTGATAAAGGCGCCCAACATCCAGCTTGCGGCACGCAGCGATGAACGTATCCAGCGATGCGCTCAATGGCTGGTCCCGCCCTGGCATCACCAACCCTGTACCGTTGAAGTAGCGGGTATCCGTGGCAAAGTTGCGCATCAGCCGCTGCAAGCCGTTTTCACGGCTTTCGCTGTATTCGTAGACCTGTTGCAGCGTGCCCGGAAGGGTGTCGAAGCGCGGTGCCACCTGCAGCCACTCGAGCTGGTCGAAGGCCACCCCGTCCGGCAAAGGCGCATCCAGCAACGCTGCCAGGTGCTTTTCGGCAAACTGCGGCGGCGGCAGCAGATCGAGCATCAGCCCGCGCAGGCGGGCCTGGCTCGCATGATGTGCGTTCAGGCTGTTACGCAGGGTATTGATCTGCCCACGTGAGGCGCGCTTGAGCCAGGCCGGTAACCTGGCTGCGATGAATTGATCGTGACTAGCGGTAACAGCGGGCATGAGAGGCTCCTGAGTGTTGAGCAGAGCCGGTCATGCTGACCAAGTACCGCGGCACAACGCAGAGGGAAGTGTTCCGAGCCTCCGTAGGCTACCGCCTGACAGCGCTGCTCATGCCTCAGCGCCCCGGGGCGCGGGCCTGGATCAGTGCGCGATAGTGCCCGGGGTTGCAGCCGAACCACTTGCGAAACGCCTTGTAGAACGAACTGTTGTCTGCAAAACCCAGACGCTCGGCAATCTCGCCCAGGCCAGCCTCCTCCCCGCTCAGCCAGGCAATTGCCAGTTCCCGCCGCACGCTGTCCTTGAGGCCCTGGTAGGTCTGCCCCTCTTCGGCAAGACGCCGGCGCAGCGTCGACGGCGACAGACACAGTTGCCGGGCCAGGCTGTCGCCATCCGGCCACTGCCCGGGCGCCTGGTGCAGCAAGTCATGGCGCAGGCGCCGGGCGAAGCTGGCCGGGTCGCGGTACTTGACCAGAATGTTGCCCGGGGCCTCGGCGAGAAAGCGTTGCAGTTCCTCGGGCGTGCGCCTGATCGGCAGGTCCAGGCTGTCAGCGGCAATGATCATGCGCGTGCGCGGGCGCTGGAACTGCAGGTTTTCCGAGAACATCACCCGGTAATCGTCGCAAAAAGGCGGCTCGCTGCAGCGCAGGTCGATGGCCAGGATCGGAATGCGCCGCCCGGCCAGCCAGCAAGCCAGGCCATGCACGATCATCCAGAAGGTGAAATAGGTGAAGGCCCGGCGCGGCGCGTCACGCGGTTCGTTGATGACGATCTCGGCCAGGCTCTGCTGGCGCACCAGGCTGGGTTGCAGGTCTTCGAGCATCAGCGAGAGGAACGCCAGCGCCGTTTCCAGGCCGGCCCCCAGCGTCGGCTGGGCCATGCTGGCCCGGCACATGAAGGCCAGGCTGCCGCTGCGCAGGCCACGTGGGTCCATGGCGAAGAATTCGTCGTTGCAGCGCCGCGTCAGCAAGCGCCAGAGCCGGGCATAGGCTTCGGCACTGACCCGCGCTTCTGGCAGGTGCAATTGTTCCACGGCGATGCCGGCCCTGGCCAGCAGGCCGCTGTCGGGCTCGCCAGCGGGGCAGGTCTGCAGCAGCGCTTCGCGCACCAGCTGCATGGAAATGGTGTCTTTTTCGCTCATCGACGATGGTGTCCGCTCAATTCCGGCCATCTTAGGCCGCCCCTTTCAAAACAGCCATCACAGCCCCGCAGCCAGGCCCAGGAAGGCCTGGATCAGGCGCAGCTCACGGCGGCGCTCCAGGCATCCGACCAGGTGCTGGTTGACCAGCCCGCGACCAGCCAGGGGCCGGGCCACTACCCGTGGGTCATTGGCCACTTCGGTCGACGACACCACGCCGATACCCAATTCGCAGGCCACGGCCTCGGTCACTGCCTCGCGGCTGTCCAGCTCCAGCAATACCCGAGGCTGCACAGCGGCCTGGCTGCACGCCTTGTCGAAGGTGCGACGGGTGGTGGAGTTCGGCTCGCGCAGCACCATGATCTGCTGGTGCAGCGCCGCCAGCGGCAGGTCGTCCTCGCCGCTGGCCCAGGCATGCCCGGCCGGCAGCAAGGCACACAGCCGCGACTCGCACAGGTTCTGCAAGTGCAGGCCCTTGCGCGGCTCGATCTCGGTCAGCACCGCCACATCGGCGTGTTCGCCAAGCAGTGCCGCGAGGGTTTCCTGGGCGTTGCCCAGACGCAGGTTGACCGTGATGCCCGGATAGCGCTCGCGCAACAGTGCCAACATCGGCATGACCCGGTGCGGGCCGTCGGCCGCCACTTCCAGGCGCCCGGTCAGCAGCTGGCGGTTGGCCTCGAGCATGACCTGCGCCTCTTCGGCCAGGCCGAACATGGCGCGGGTGATCGCCGCCAGGCGGGTGCCCTCTTCGGTCAACTCCACCCGCCGCGCAGTACGCCGCAGCAAGGTGATCTGGTAGTGCTCCTCCAACGCTTTCACGTGCCCGGTCACCGCCGGCTGGCTGATGAACAGGCGCGCCGCAGCACGGGTAAAACTGCCCTCGCGGGCGACCGCATCGAAAGCGCGCAACTGGAACAGGTTCATGCGTATCGGCCTGACTTATAGCTCGGATAACAACAAACAATTTGATTGATAGAAGCCCGAATTGCAACCTAGGTCCACCAGTTTCAGCCCACCGCTTGCGAGGAATAACGGCATGAGCAACGCCCCGATTCTGCTGACTCCCGGCCCCCTGACCACATCGATGCGCACCCGCCAAGCCATGCTGGTGGACTGGGGTTCATGGGACCGCGACTTCAACCAGCTGACCGCCAGCGTGTGCGAGCAGCTGCTGGCGATCATCGATGGCAGCGCCAGCCATCACTGTGTGCCCCTGCAGGGCAGCGGCACCTTCGCCGTGGAAGCCGCCATCGGTACCCTGGTGCCACGTGACGGCAAGGTGCTGGTATTGATCAACGGCGCTTATGGCCAACGCCTGGCGAAGATCTGCAAGGTCCTCGGCCGCGCCTTCAGCACCTTCGAAACCGCAGAAGACCAACCGACCACCGCTGCCGATGTCGAGCGCCTGCTGGCCGCCGACCCGGCGATCAGCCATGTCGCGCTGATTCACTGCGAAACCAGCACCGGTATCCTCAACCCGCTGCGCGAGATCGCCGAGGTGGTCAAAGGCCACGGCAAACGCCTGATCATCGACGCCATGAGCTCGTTCGGCGCACTGCCGATCGATGCCCGCGAAATCCCCTTCGAGGCGCTGATCGCCGCCTCCGGCAAATGCCTGGAAGGCGTACCCGGCATGGGCTTCGTATTTGCCGAAAAAGCCGCCCTGGCCGCCGCCGAAGGCAATGCCCACTCGCTGGCCATGGACCTGCACGACCAGCATGCCTACATGGCCAGGACCGGCCAGTGGCGCTTCACCCCGCCAACCCATGTGGTGGCCGCGCTGCATGAAGCGCTGCAGCAGTACCACGAGGAAGGTGGCCTGCCAGCGCGTCATCGACGCTACGCCGACAACTGCAAGACCCTGCTCGCCGGCATGGCCGCCATCGGCCTGCGCAGCTTCCTGCCGGCCGAGATCCAGGCGCCGATCATCGTCACCTTCCATGCGCCGAACGATGCCCGCTATCAGTTCAAGGACTTCTACGAGCGGGTCAAGGCCAAGGGTTTCATCCTTTACCCGGGCAAGCTGACCCAGGTCGAAACCTTCCGCGTCGGCTGCATTGGCGTGGTCGGCGCGGACGGCATGCAAGCCGCCGTGAATGCCGTGGCCGAAGTGCTGCGGGAAATGGAAGTACTGCACGTCTGACCCTTGCCCACCCCAATCCAGGAATCAGCGCACATGAACTACAACAACCCTACCCGGCTGCAGGCCGCCATTCTCGACTGGGCCGGTACCGTGGTCGATTTCGGCTCCTTCGCCCCGACCCAGATCTTTGTCGAAGCCTTCGCCGAATTCGACGTGCAGGTTTCCATCGAAGAAGCCCGCGGCCCGATGGGCATGGGCAAGTGGGACCACATTCGCACCCTGTGCGACGTGCCGGAAATCGCCGAGCGCTACCGCCAGGTGTTCGGCCGCACCCCGACCGACGATGATGTCACCGCCATCTACAACCGCTTCATGCCGCTGCAGATCGAGAAGATCGCCGTGCACTCGGCGCTGATCCCTGGCGCGCTGGATACACTCACCGGGCTGCGCCGCGACGGGCTGAAGATCGGCTCGTGCTCGGGCTACCCGAAAGTGGTGATGGACAAGGTGGTGGCGCTGGCGGCGCAGAACGGTTACGTCGCCGACCACGTGGTGGCCACCGACGAAACCCCGAACGGCCGCCCCTGGCCGGCGCAGGCCCTGGCCAACGTGATCGCGCTGGGTATCGACGATGTGGCGGCCTGCGTGAAGGTCGACGACACCGTGCCGGGTATTCTCGAAGGCCGCCGGGCCGGCATGTGGACCGTGGCCCTGGTGTGTTCGGGCAATGCCTTGGGGCTGACCTGGGAGGGCTACCGCGCACTCAGCGCCGAGAAGCTGGAAAGCGAACGCCAGCGCATCCATGCGCTGTTCGCCGGTTCTCGTCCGCATTACCTGATCGACACGATCAATGAACTGCCTGAAGTGGTCGCCGATATCAACCGGCGCCTGGCCAAGGGCGAGATGCCGCAGGCCTTCTGAAGGCTGCCCGTGCAGCAGCGGCCGCGTGTCGCGATCAGGCTGCGCAGCAGCCACGGCGCCTTCTGCATCAGTGCATGAGCCGTGGGCCTGCTGCGCAGCCCGATCGCGACATGCGGCCGCTGCTGCCGGTACAGCGCAAACGCCTGGGATACCCCCCCTACTCCGGCAACTGCACCTGCGGCTTGGTCGCGGCGAAGATCGCCCAGCTCGACACGAACAATGCCGCGATCAGCGGCCCGATGACGAAGCCGTTGAGGCCGAACACCGCCAGCCCGCCCAGGGTCGACACCAGGATCAGGTAATCCGGCATGCGCGTGTCCTTGCCCACCAGGATCGGCCGCAGCAGGTTGTCCACCAGGCCGATCACCAGCACCCCGAACGCGGTCAGGATCACCCCCGGCAGGATCGCCCCGCTCAGCAGGAAATAGGCCGCCACCGGCGCCCAGACGATGCCCGCGCCCACCGCCGGCAGCAGCGACAGAAACGCCATCAGCACCGCCCACACCAGCGCACTGGGGATATCCAGCACCCAGAAGATGAATCCACCCAGCGCCCCCTGGGTGATGGCTACCAGTACGTTGCCTTTAACCGTGGCCCGCACCACGCGGTTGAACTTCAACTGCAGGCGGCGCTTCTGCTGCTCGGGCAGTGGTACCGCCAGCCGTACCCGGCGAGCGACCTCCGCACCTTCGCGCAGGAAGAAGAACAACAGGTACATCATGACGCCGAAGCTGACCACGAACTCGAACGTGCCCTGGCCAAAGCTGAATGCCCGGCTGGCCAGCACCTGGCTACCTTGGGTCGCCCACTTGCTGATCTTGTCGCGCAACCCGTCCAGGTTGCCCATGCCCATGCTGTCCAGGCCGCGCTGGGCGAAGGTCGGCAGCATGTCCTTGCCGCGCTCGACATAGCCGGCGATGTCCAGTTGCCCGCTCTCGATGCGCTGGTACAACAGGGCGCCCTCCTGCACCAACAATGCACTGGTGATGATGACCGGCAACACCGCCACCAGCAGGCATACCAGCAAGGTGGTGGCCGCGGCCAGGTTGCGCCGGCGCCCGAAGCGGATCAGCAGGTGGCGCTGCAACGGCGCGAACAGGATGCCGAGTATCACCGCCCAGAAGATCGCGCCGTAGTAAGGCAGCAGGATCCACACGAAGGCGATGGTCACCAGCGCCAGGAGCACTGCCAGGGCTCGGTTCTGTAAAGCGGTTTCGTTCATCGCATGTCCTCAGCTGGCCTCTGGGATATTAGTGCGCGCCGCCTGGGTAAAAGTGCCGCGCTTTCCTTGATGCAGATCAATGCACACAGGGTCTGCCAGCACTAGCATCCGCGCCTTTTGCCCCGGTGCGCACATGAACCCTACCGCCAAGCCCGAACTGCTGGCCCCCGCCGGCACCCTCAAGACCATGCGCTACGCCTTTGCCTATGGCGCCGACGCGGTCTACGCCGGCCAGCCGCGCTACAGCTTGCGGGTGCGCAACAACGAGTTCGACCATGCCAACCTGGCGCTGGGCATCCAGGAAGCGCATGCCCTGGGCAAGCGCTTCTACGTGGTGGTCAACATCGCCCCGCACAATGCCAAGCTGAAGACCTTTCTCAAGGACCTGGCACCGGTGATCGAGATGGCGCCGGATGCGCTGATCATGTCCGACCCAGGCCTGATCATGCTGGTACGCCAGCATTTCCCGCAGATGCCGGTGCACCTGTCGGTGCAGGCCAATACGGTCAACTGGGCCAGCGTGCAGTTCTGGCAACAGCTGGGCCTGAGCCGGGTAATCCTGTCGCGCGAGCTGTCGCTCGAAGAAATCGAGGAAATCCGCCAGCAAGTGCCGGACATGGAGCTGGAGGTGTTCGTCCATGGGGCCCTGTGCATGGCCTATTCCGGGCGTTGCCTGCTGTCGGGCTACCTCAACAAGCGCGATGCCAACCAGGGCACCTGCACCAACGCCTGCCGCTGGAAGTACGACGCCACGCCCGCCACCGAAAATGCGACCGGCGACATCGTGCGCGAAGTACAACCGACACTGGGCCTGGGTGCACCGACCGACCAGCTGTTCCTGCTCCGGGAGAGCAACCGCCCCGGCAGCGAAATGCCTGCGTTCGAGGACGAACACGGCACCTACATCATGAATGCCAAGGACCTGCGTGCCATCCAGCATGTCGCCCGCCTGACCGGTATCGGCGTGCATTCGCTGAAAATCGAGGGCCGTACCAAGTCGCATTTCTACTGCGCGCGTGCCGTGCAGGCATACCGCCAGGCCATCGACGACGCGGTGGCCGGGCGGCCATTCGACCGCGCGCTGATGGACAACCTCGAATCGCTGGCACAACGTGGCTACACCGAGGGCTTCCTGCGCCGCCATGTGCACGACGAATACCAGAACTACCAGCGCGGCAACTCGGTATCCGAGCGCCAGCAGTTCGTCGGTGAGCTGACCGGGGCGCGTGTCGATGGCCTGGCCGAAGTCCGGGTGAAAAACCGCTTCGCGGTGGGCGACCACCTGGAGCTGATGACGCCGCGCGGCAACTACCACTTCGACCTGCACCGCTTGTGCAACCGCCAGCAGCAGCCGATCGAGGTGGCGCCAGGTGATGGCCATGTGGTGTACCTGCCGATCCCCGAGCAGGTGGCCCTCGACTACGCCCTGCTGATGCGCGACCTTGGCAGTGACGAGGTGGCCAGCTGACAATCCTGTAATGTGCGTCTCAGCTGCCTGACAGCTGCCAGGGGCGAACATCCTGCAAGCCGCTTACACTTGGCGGCAGACCTACCGCTGGAAGGAGTGCTTCACCATGCTGCGCAAACACCTGCTGACCCTGGGCCTGCTGGCCGTCACCGGCCTGGCCCAGGCCGCCGAGACCATCGACGTGTACCGCGACCCCAATTGCGGCTGCTGCAAAGCCTGGATCAGCCACCTGCGCGACAACGGCTTCACCGTCAACGATCACGTCGAGCCGAACATGAGCGCGGTCAAGCAACGCCTGGGTGTGGCGCCACGGCTGGCGTCCTGCCATACCGGGGTGATCGACGGCAAGTTCGTCGAAGGCCACGTGCCGGCCGAGCAGGTACGCCTGCTGGCCAAGCGCAACGACCTCAAGGGCCTGGCCGTGCCGGGCATGCCGATGGGCTCGCCGGGCATGGAAATGGGTGACCACAAGGATGCCTACCAGGTCATCGGCGTGACCCAGGATGGCCAGGACACCGTGGTCGCCAACTACTGATGCCGGCCACCCGCGCCGGCACTGATACAACTGGCGAAAAACCAGCCTGACAGGTTTCATGCCTGGTAACACCTTTCGCGCTCCGTGTGGTCCATCGACTGTTACAGTCGCCTCTTCCTACCTGGCCCTACACGGAGTGCCCCCATGCTGCGCGCAACCGCCCTGGCCCTGGCCTGCCTTGCCGGCAGCCCGGCCATCGCCGCCGAGTCGCCCACCTACGGCCCCCAGCTCGAAGGCTTCAGCTACCCGTACCCACTCAGGCATTTCGATTTCCAGTCCCAGGGCCAGGCCTTGCAGATGGGATACATGGACGTGCCTGCCCAAGGCCAGGCCAACGGCCGCAGCGTGGTGCTGATGCACGGCAAGAACTTCTGCGCCGCCACCTGGGAAACCACCATCGACGCCCTGAGCAAGGCCGGCTACCGGGTTATCGCCCCCGACCAGGTCGGCTTCTGCAGCGCCAGCAAGCCGACGCATTACCAGTACAGCTTCCAGCAACTGGCGAGCAACACCCATGCCCTGCTCGAACAGTTGGGCGTGAAGCAGGCCATAGTGCTTGGCCATTCCACCGGCGGCATGCTCGCCACCCGCTACGCGCTGATGTACCCGCAACAGGTGCAACGCCTGGCGCTGGTCAACCCTATCGGCCTGGAAGACTGGAAAGCGCTGGGCGTGCCCTACCGCACGGTTGACCAGTGGTATGCCCGTGAGCTCAAGCTGGATGCCGACGGCGTGCGCGAATATGAGCGCAAGACCTACTACGCCGGGCGCTGGAAGCCGGAGTACGAGCGCTGGGTACAGATGCTGGTCGGCCTCAACAAGGGGCCAGGACATGAAGCGGTGGCGTGGAACTCGGCACTGATCTACGACATGATCTTCACCCAGCCGGTGTATTACGAGTTCAAGGACCTGCAGATGCCGACCCTGCTGCTGATCGGCGACCAGGACAGCACGGCCATCGGCAGTGATATCGCGCCGCCGGAGGTGAAGGCCAGGCTGGGCAAGTACGCCGTGCTGGGGCCGCAGGTGGCCAAGCTGATGCCCAGGGGCGAGCTGATCACCTTCGAAGGCATGGGCCATGCGCCGCAGATCGAAGAGCCGGTGCGGTTCAACCGGACGCTGGTCGAGTGGCTGGACAAATGAGCCGGTAGTCGAGGGGCTGCTCTGCCTGCCCGCGAAGGGCCGCAAAGCGGCCCCCTAACCTTTCCAGATTTGCGCCTCGGTCCAGCCCAGTTCGGCAAAATCACTTGCCCGCAAGCCAGCCTCTTCCTCGCAGAAAAACTCGTCCAGCTGCGGCGGCCGGATTGCCGTGTCGCTGAGCATCGCATGCACCTGCCCGCGGTGATGCACCTGGTGCTCGAACAGGTGTGCCAGCAGGCGCAAGCGTTGCTCGCGCTGCACCCGGTCGGGCCGCACGATGTTCACATAGCGCCCCAGTTCGTCATCTCGCAAGCCACGACAATAGGTGATCAGCCGGTGATCGGCCTGGGCCTGCTCGGCCTGCAGGTCGGTACAGGTGGCAAACGGCTGTTCCGGCTCGAAGAAGCGCTCGCCATCGGCGTCGGGCAACTCCCCACGTTGCTCGCACTCGAGCATGTGCAGGTAGAACCAGTCCACCGTCAGCAGGTGGTTGAGGGTGGCCTTGATCGACGGGAAAAAGCTGCAGCGCGGGGCGACGAATTCATCCTGGGTCAGTTGCAGGCAGGCCTTGTACAGGCGGTGGTTGGCCCAGCCATTGTTGTAGGCCTGGGTCAGCAGGTAATGCGACAACGGCTCCATGGCTACCCTCCTTTTCAGGCGAAGCGTTGCAGTTGCATCTCCCGTAGCCGGCTCAGGGTCCGTTGGTACGGGAACGCCAGATACCCTTGAGTGTAGAGGGCATCGAGCGGCACCTGCGCTTCCAGGTACAACGCCACCCGGCGGTCGTAGCATTCGTCGACCAGGGCGATGAAGCGGCGCACCGCATCATCCTTGGGTGACAGCGCTGGCAATTCGCGCTCACCCGCCGCCACCCGCTGCGCGCCATCCTCGGTGCCACGGGCGATGCGCCCGGCCCGCTGTTCACCGCCGAGCGCCGGAACGCCCGATACCAGGATGGCCGGGAAACGGTCGCACAAGGCCATGAATTCCATGGCTGCCAGCGGCTGTTCGCACAGGTCGCTGAAGCGGCACCAGATAGCCTGCTGGCTGCGCCGCACCACCTGCACCTGCCTGGCCCCCAGGGCCAAGGGCTGATCATCGCCCGCGTCGCTCGGGCTGAGTTGGCGGAACACTTCAGCCAACGGGCTGGCCTGCCCCGCCTGCGCCACCCAGTAACGCTGGCGGGCGGCACCGGGGTGCAGGCGATGGTCCTGCTCGCCGGCTACCGGCAGTACCTGCATGTGCCGCTGGATGGCGGCGATGGCGGGCAGGAAACGCTCACGGTTGAAGCCGTCGCGGTAAAGCTGCTCGGGTGGCTGGTTGGAGGTGGCGACAAGGACCACACCCTGGTCGAACAGCACCTGGAACAGGCGGCCGAGAATGATTGCATCGCCAATGTCGCTGACGAACAGCTCGTCGAAACACAGCACGCGGATCTGCGCGGCCAGCTCCCTGGCCAGCGCCAGCAGCGGGTCTGCGGTGCCGTTGAGCAGGAACAGGCGCTGGTGGACCCAGGCCATGAAATGGTGGAAGTGCTGGCGCCGACTGGGAACCTGCAGGCACCGGTGAAACTGGTCCATCAGCCAGGTCTTGCCACGGCCGACCGGGCCCCAGAGGTAGATGCCGAGGCTGGCGCGGCCTTGTTCGACAGCCTGGAAGCAGGCCTGCAAAGCCTCGACGGCACGGGCCTGGGCCGGGTCGGCGACATAGCCCTGGGTGGTCAGGGCCTGCTGGTAGAGGGAGTGGGGATCGATAGCCATGCGGCATTCTACACGGCTGACATACCGCGGACCTTGTGGAAACAACGGTCTTATCTGAATTCAAAAGGCTGCCGCGATCCCTGTGGGAGCGGGCGTGCCCGCGAACACGGGCGAAGCCCGTGCCATCCACCGCGGCGCCTGCTTCGCGGGCACGCCCGCTCCCACAGGGGCCGGGTACAGCAGTGGTGATCAAGCGTCGCCCAAGCCTACCTTGAGCAGCGCACCATCCTTGTCATCGGTCAGTACATACAGGTAGCCGTCCGGCCCCACCCGTACATCGCGGATACGCGCCTTCAGCTCACCCAGCAGCCGCTCTTCATGCACTACCTTGTCGCCATCCAGCTGCAGACGGATCAGCTCCTGGGTGGCCAGCGCACCAATGAACAGGTTGTGGTCCCACGCCTTGAACGTCGGGCTGTCGTAGAACGCCATGCCGCTGACCCCCGGCGACTGCTCCCAGACATGCTGTGGGTCGACCATTCCGTCCACGTGCTTGCCCTCGGCCTCGGGAATAGGCAGCAACGAATAGTTGATGCCATGGGTCGCCAGCGGCCAACCGTAGTTCTTGCCAGGCTTGGGGATGTTGATCTCGTCGCCGCCACGCGGGCCGTGCTCGTGGGTCCAGAGCTTGCCGGTCCAGGGGTTGAGCGCGGCGCCTTGCGGATTGCGGTGGCCATACGACCAGATCTCTGGCCGCACATTGTCCCGGCCAACGAAGGGGTTGTCCCTGGGCACCTCACCGTCTGGCAGGATGCGCACGATCTTGCCTTGCAGCTTGTCCAGGTCCTGGGCGGTCGGGCGCTGGTTGTTCTCGCCGAGGGTGATGAACAGGTAGCCGTCGCGGTCGAACACCAGGCGCGAGCCGAAGTGGTTGCCGACCGACAGCTTGGGCTGCTGGCGGAAGATCACGGTGAAATTTTCCAGCCGGGCACGGTCGCTGGACAACTGACCACGGCCCACTGCAGTACCAGCCTTGCCATCACTGCCTTCCTCGGCATAGGACAGGTAGACGGTGCGGTCCTTGGCGAAGTCCGGGGACAGCACCACATCCAACAGGCCGCCCTGGCCCTCGGCCCAGACCTTGGGCACGCCGCTGATCGGTGCGCCGACCTTGCCTTCGGCGTTGACCAGCCGCAGGTTGCCGGCACGCTCGGTGACCAGCATGTCCTTGCCGCCCGGCAGAAACGCCAGGGCCCACGGGTGGCGCAGGCCATCGGCTACGGTATTGACGGTCAAGCTGCCTTCTTCACTGCGCAACTGCTGTTCGGCCGCCGCCTGCGCCAACAGCGGCAGCAGTGCGGCGGCAATGACGCTGACAAGCCAGGTTACTTGGCGCATGCAGGATTCCTTTGCGTACTTGGCTCACGGCGCGCGCGGGTTGTCGCGGGGCGGCCGGGTGGGTTCCAGGTTCGGGGTCTGTTGCTGGCGACGCAGGTTGTCGCCGTTGCCAATGCCACGATTATCCAGCGTGGGTGGGCGCGGGTAAGGCTCGGTGGACGGGCCACGCAGCGGCGGCGTGGCCGGCATGCTGCCCTGGCGGCTGTTGGGGTTGGCGCGCTGGATCGGGCTGTTGTAGGGGTTGTTGTTGCTGGCGGCGATTTGCACCGGTGGCTCGGCTGCGGCATGCGCGGACAGGGACAGCGCCAGGCCGAGTGCCAGGATGGGCAAGGTTGGGGTCATGCTTCACCTCCTGTACGAAAAAGCCGCGCCTGGTGGCTTTGATAGCCTACGGCGCGAAGGGTTCGCGGCAAAAGTGTGAATGCGGGTGGAGATGATTCCTGATGTTTCAGTATGGCTTCGGGGGCTGCTGCGCAGCCCTTCGCGACACAAGGCCGCTCCTACAGGGGAACCGTTCGCCTCGGCGCAGATTACGGGGCCTGCACCTTGTGCCGTGCGGCATACAGGCACAGCATCTCCATCGCCAGGGTCGCCCCGGCCAGCGCGGTGATGTCGGCGTGGTCATAGGCCGGTGCCACCTCCACCAGGTCCATGCCGATCAGGTTGATACCGCGCAAGCCACCGAGGATCTCCAGCGCCTGCAGCGTGCTCAGCCCGCCGCACACCGGCGTGCCAGTACCGGGCGCATAGGCCGGGTCGAGGCAGTCGATATCGAAGGTCAGGTACACCGGTCGTTCGCCCACCCGCTGGCGAATCGCCGCGATCACCGCCTCGCTGCCCTGGCGGTGCACCTGGCGGGCATCAAGGATGGCAAAGCCCTGGCTGTCGTCATTGGTGGTGCGCAGGCCAATCTGTACCGAACAGGCCGGGTCCACCAGGCCTTCGCGGGCGGCGTGCCAGAACATGGTGCCGTGGTCGATGCGCTGGCCCTCCTCGTCCGGCCAGGTGTCGCTGTGCGCATCGAAGTGGATCAGCGCCAGCGGGCCGTGGCGCCGCGCGTGGGCCTTGAGCAGCGGGTAGCTGATGAAATGGTCGCCGCCCAGGGTGAGCATGGCGCAGCCCGCCTCCAGGATATGCGCCGCATGCGCCTCGATGCTGTCCGGTACCGATTGCGGCGTGCCGCTGTCGAAGGCGCAATCGCCGTAATCGATCACCGCCAGGTGATCGAACGGATCGAACGCCCACGGCCAATGCCGGGCCCAGGCCTGCTGCACCGAGGCGGCGCGGATCGCCCGCGGGCCGAAGCGCGCGCCGGGGCGGTTGCTGGTAGCCGTATCGAACGGCACCCCGCTGACGACCACATCGACGCCACGCAGGTCACGGCTGTAGCGGCGGCGGGAAAAACTGGTGATACCGGCGTAGGTACTTTCCGCGGCGGTGCCGTACAGGCTGTCGCGGGTCATGGCCTGGTCATTGTTTGCAGCGTGCTCCACGGTCAGGCTCCTGTTCATCATCGGTTACTGGCGGCTGCGGAAGGCGGTCCACAGGCGGTTGCGCTGGCGCAGGTCGGCCAGGGCCATGCTGCGGTCGGCATATAGCCGCTGGCGTACCGCCTGCGGCGGGTAGATGTCCGGGTCATTGCGCACGGCTTCGTCCACCAGCGGCGTGGCTGCCTGGTTGGCGTTGGCGAAGAACAGCGTATTGGTCAGCGCGGCGACCGACTCGGGCTTGAGCATGAAGGCAATGAACGCCCGCGCCGCTTCGGGGTGCGGGGCGTCCCTGGGGATGACCAGGTTGTCCTGCCAGACCAGCGTCCCCTCGCGGGGGATGCGGTAGATCAGCTCGAACGGCTTGCCGGCGCGGCGCGCCTGGTCGGCGGCCATCGCTGCATCGCCGTTGTAGGTCAATGCCAGGCACACGCTGCCGTTCGCCAGGTCGCTGATCTGCCGGCCATTGGCCACGTAGCTGATCGAAGGCTGCAACTGGCTCAACAGCTGTTGCGCCGCCGCCAAGTCGCCCTTGCTTTGGCTGTAGGGGTCCTTGCCCAGGTAGTTCAGGGCGACGCCGATCACTTCCTGCGGCGAGTCGGGCATGGCGATGCCACAGTCCTTGAGGCGGCTGGCGTACTCGGGCTTGAACAACAGGTCAAGGCTGTCCAGCGGCACATCGCCCAGGCGCTGGCGTACCGCTTCGACATTCACCCCCAGGCCTAGGGTGCCCCAGGTGTAGGGCACGGCATGGCGGTTGCCGGGGTCGGCTTCGGCGAGCTTGGCCAGCAGGTCCGGGTCGAGGTTGGCATAGCCGGGCATGGCCTGGGCGTCGAGCGGCTGCAAGGCATTGGCCCTCAGCGCCCGGGCCAGTACGCTGGAAGACGGCACCACCACGTCGTAGCCACTGCCACCGGTCAGCAGCTTGGTTTCCAGCACCTCGGTGGTGTCGAAGGTGTCGTAGCGCACCTTGTAGCCGGTTTCCTGCTCGAAACGCTGCAGGGTTTGCGGGGCGACGTAGTCGGCCCAGCTGTACAGATTGACAACCTTTTCCTCGGCCTGCAGTGGCAAGGCCAGGAGCAGAGACAGCAGGCATAACGAGCGATGCATGGCGGACACCTCGGCAAGTGGGTGGATGCCGCGAGCATGCCAGCCGGGTTACATTGCAGGAATGGCAAGTTTGCAAAGCTGACATTCATCAGGAGCAATGTAATGCTCGGACAACTGCACGACCTCGACCTGCACCTGCTGCGGCTGTTCGTCACTGTAGCCGAGGCCGGTGGCTTCAGTGCCGCCCAGGGCGTGCTGGGCCTGAGCCAGCCCACCATCAGCCAGCGCATGGCGCAGCTGGAAACGCGCTTGGGCTACCGCCTGTGCAGCCGGGGCAAGGGCGGTTTTGCCCTGACCGAAAAAGGCGCGTTACTGCTGGACGCCACGCGTGACCTGCTGCTGGACATCGAGCGCTTCCGCCAGCAGGCCAATGGCGTTGCCGGGCGGCTGTTGGGGACGGTTCGGGTCGGCATGGCAGAGAATCAGGACAAGGCGGTGAACCTGCGCCTGGCAGCGGCCATCGCGGCGTTTCGCCGGCGTGCCGAGGCGGTGCAGCTGGAGCTGATCAGTGCGCCGCCGGCGGAGCTGGAGCGGCTGTTGCTGGAGCAGCGGCTGGACTACGCCATCAGCTATTTCTCCGGTAACCAGGCGGCGTTCGATTACCAGCCGCTGTTCGAGGAGCGGCAGCGGCTGTATTGCGGCGCCGGGCATGTGCTGTTCGGCGTAACGGGGGTGACGCACGAGCGCTTGCTGGAAATGGACCAGGTGCGCCATCCGTACCGGTTTCTCAAGGGCGGCGAGCCGTTCCAGAGCCGGCGCAGCATGGCGGTCGCAGAACAGATCGAGAGCGTGCTGACGTTTGTCCTGTCGGGGCGGCACATCGGTTACCTGCCCCGTCATTACGCGCAGACCTGGGAGGCCGAGGGGCTGTTATGGGCGTTGGATCCGCGGCTGGATTTCGTCGTGCCGTTTACCCTGGCCCGGCATCGGGCGCAGGGGGTTGGCGAGGCACAGCAGGCATTTGCGCAGGATTTGCTGGCGGCGTTTGCCTGAACCGGCCGTATCGCGGGCTTGCCCCCAGGTATGGCCCTGGCGCGGAATCTGTTGGAGCGGCTTCGGCCGCGATCACCGGCGCAGCCGGTGCCATCCACCGCAGCGCCTGCATCGCGGATAAATCCGCTCCTACAGGTGTGAACCGCGCCGGCTTCGGGTTGACGCGGTTCCTGTAGGCACGGCTTCGGCCGCGATCACCGGCACAGCCGGTGCCATCCACCGCAGCGCCTGCATCGCGGATAAATCCGCTCCTACAGGTGTGAACCGCGCCGGCTTCGGGTTGACGCTGTACCGGTAGGAGCGGCCTTGCGTCGCGAAAGGGGTGCGAAGCACCCCCACGATTTCAGCCACCACAGCTGTGGCCGGGGCCGCTTTGCGGCCCATCGCGACACAAGGCCGCTCCTGCCAGGGGCAATTCCACCCTGGGACAGGGTTAGTAAGCCATGCTCCAGGTCAGGGTGTAGGTGCGCCCACGCCCCTGGTAGCCATACAGGTACGCTGGCCCGTAGGTCGGTGAATAGAACAGCGTCGCGCGCTGCCCCCAGACCGTGCTGTACTGCTTGTCCAGCAGGTTCTGGATGCCGGCGCTGAAGGTGCCGAAGCCGGTGTCCTGGCTACCCAGCAGGTCGAAGGTGGTGTAGCCGTCGATCTCGTGGTCGGCATCGTCCTTCAAGCTGAACGCGTGGTTGGCCTGCAAGCGCGCCGTCCGGCCGTCACCCTTCCAGCCGACGAACGCGGTGGCCTTGGACAGCGAGGCATAGCGGGCATCCCGCTTGATCCAGTCGCCATCGGCATCCTCTTGTTCGGAACGGGTCAGGTGCAACGTGCCGCCGGTTTCCCAGCCGCTCTGGAAGTGACGGGTCAGTGCACCTTCGAAACCGAAGTCACGGCTCTTCTGCTCTTCCACATCGATGGTCAGGGTCTGCGAATCGACGTTGATGATCTTGTCCGACCAGATGTAGTACAGCGCCGCCTGGGCATCCCAGTCCAGGTCGGCATAGCGCCAGCCCAGCTCCACCTGGCGGCTCTTGATACCGGCCAGCGGGTTGTCGGCGACACTCAGGCCAGGCTTGCCGTAGTACTTGGCCGGGTCGGGCAGGTCGAAGCCTTCGCCGTAGTTGGTCCACACCTGGTGACCGTTCTTGAAGTCGTAGATGGCTCCAACGTTGAACAGGTTGACCTGGTAGTCGTTGCTGCCGCCCGGCACACCCTTGAAGTCGCTGACGTCCACGTCCATCTGCTGGCGCCGGGCGCCGCCGGACAGGGTCAGGTTGTCGCTGACATGCCAGTCCAGCTGGGCGTAGATCGATACTCCGTCGACCTGATAGCTGGGGTAGCGCGCGGCCTTGCTGTCCTTGTCCAGCTCCAGGCCGCCCGACTCGGAAGAAGCCTGGGCGTTGAAGGTGGTCTGCTGGGCATTGAAACGCTCATGGTCCAGATCGACACCATACGTCAGCTTCAGCGTGTCCCACTGCTTGGCGAACAGGCCCTTGAGGCTGGTGACCTCGAAGTTCTGCTGCGAGGCGGCAAAGTACACCCCGCGCGAGCCCGTGGGATTGGCGCGGTTGTAGTACGGGAACGGGTAGAAGTTGTCGTTTTCCTTGCGGTACGAGGCCTGCAGGTAGAAATCCTGGCCCAGCACGTCGCTGTGGTGGTAGTTGGCGTTGAGCAGCAGGCGCCGGGTACGCGGCTCCAGGCCCGACGAGTAGCCACTGCGCAACTCGGCGTCTTCGAGGTCGGACGGGGCGTTGTAGTTGAGGTTGGGGAAGTAGATACCGGTACTGCCATGGTTACCCGAGTCATAGTACTGGGCCAGCAGGTCGAGGCTCTGCTGGTCATTCAGTTGCAGCCCGAGGGTACCGAGCACGTCGACAGTGCGGTTGTACTGCAGGTCGGTCTGGGTGTTGTCGATGAAGATCTGCTCGCCCGCGCCGTCATAGAAGGCTTCGTTCTGCTCGCCGGAGATCCCCAGGCGGGCGTTGACCCGCTCGTTGCCGCCACTGATCGACTGGGCGATACGGGTGGACAGGTCGTCGCTGTTGTTGAAGCCGCTGCTGGCGCCAAGCTGGGTCTCGAAGCGTGCCGGGCCCGGTTCACCCTTCTTGGTCACGATGTTGATGATGCCGCCAGTGGCGCCGCCGCCGTAGATGGCGCTGGCTCCGGACAACACCTCGACCCGCTCGACGTTGAACGGCGAAATGCTGTCGAACTGGCGCGACAGGCCGCGCGAGCTGTTCTGGCTGACCCCGTCGATCATTACCAGTACGTTGCGCCCGCGCATGTTCTGGCCATAGTTGGTGCGCCCTTCTGGCGCCAGGTCGAGGCCTGGCACCAGTTTGCCGATGGCTTCCTTCAAGCTGACGCCGCTGTCGATCTGCTCGCGCAGTTGCTGCTGGTCGACGACCCAGACGGTGCCGGGGATTTCGCTGATCGCGGTGCTGGTGCGCGAGGCCACGCTGACTTCGATCGGCTTGAGGTTGACGGCCTGCGGAGCGCTTTCGGCCTTGTGCAGGGTGACTGTGCGGGCATCGCTGAACTGCCAGCGCATGCCGCTGCCGGCCAGCAGTTGCTGCAGGGCCTGCGCGACGCTGTAACTCCCCTGCAAGGCTGGGCTGGCCTGCCCGGCGACGTCGCTGGTGGTGTACAGCAGGTGCAAATCGGCCTGGTCGGCGAAGCTGGTCAGGGCCTGATCCAAAGGTTGCGCTGGCAAGTCCAGCTGGACCTGGCGCGCCTGGACCTGGGCCTGTTCGGCAGCGCTCGCGGCGCCAGCCTGCAGTGGGCCGAGCAGCATGGCCAGGGCACTGCAGGAGACCAGGGCATGGTGAAGAGGAACGCGGCGGCGGAACATGGGCTTGAACATCAGAGGCACGGGTGAGCTTCCAGACAAGTCGTAAATGAGAATGAGTTGCTGATCAGTCCCCCTACGACGATCTGGCCTCCCGGAACTTGCAGTGGCAAATGAAAAAAATTTTCATTCTGCCCGTGCCGAGCGCTTCGCGGCTGAACCCGCTCCCACCAGTACCGCACAGGTCCGCATGGCCATGCCGCCTCTGCAGGAGCGGCTGCAGCCGCGAAAAGGCCGGTATCGACGGATCAATAAACCACGGCCAGCCAGGGCAAGTAGGTGACCCGCAAGCCATAGCGCTGCTCCAGGGTCTGCAACAGCGCTTGCGGCTCATCCAGGTCGAACACCCCGCTGACCTCCAGCGCCGCCAGCTTGCTGTCCGACAACACGATCCGCCCATGCCGGTAGCGCTCCAGCTCCGCCAGCACCTGCCCCAGCGGCCTGCCGTTGAAGATCAGCTTGCCGCGCTGCCAGGCCATCTGCGCGCCGGCATCGGCTGCGACGGGCAGTGCATGCTCGCCGACCTTGGCTGCGCCTCGCGCCAGCACCACATGGCCATCACGGCGCACGCTGAAGGTGGCCGCGCTGCCCTGCACGCGCTCGCCTGCGCTATCGACCACAAACGGCCGTGCATCGTCCGTGGTCTCGAACAAGGCCTCCCCGGCCTCCAGTACCACGCGCCGCTCATGCTCATTGAACACCACGCGCAGGGCACTGGCGCTGTTCAGCGTCACCCGCGAGCCGTCGGCCAGGCTGATGACCTGCCGCTGCCCTACCCCGGTGTGGTAATCCGCCAGCAGCACCGGTGCCTGCTGCCAACCCGCCACGGCAACGGCCAGCACCAGCGCCGCAGCCAGCCCCGCCTGCTTGAGGCGGTCGCGGCAATGGCGCAGGGCCTGGCCGATATACTTGGCCACCATGCTTTCGGAAACGCCCAGCCGTTGTGCCACCTGCGCCTGGGTCAGGCCCTCGATGCGGTTGAGCAACAGCGCCTGACGAGCGTTGTCGGACAGCTGCAGCAGCGCCTGGTCGAGGATCTGCAAACGCTCCCGGGCCAGCAACGCCGCCTCCGGCGCTGGCCCCGGGCAGGCCACCTCGTCGGCGCCCTCGCTGTGCTCGTGGCTGGCGGCAATGCGCTGTTCGCGCCGCAAGGCATCGATTGCCAGGTTGCCGGCCACACGGAAGATGAAGCGGCGCGCGTGCAGCACCGGTACCGCCTGCTGGTCGATGTTCACCAGCTTGAGGTAGGTTTCCTGCGCCACGTCGGCCGCGCGCTGGCGGTCGCTCATGCGCCGGGTCAAGAACTGCAGCAGGTCGTCGTAGTGTTCCTGGAAACTCGTCAACAGGCCCGACACGGGTGAGGTCAGCATGGGATCAGTTACGGCCAGTAGGAGGAATTAGCGGACGTTAATGAGAAACAGTATCTTCCATCTGCACCGCCACTTTCAACGCCGTCGCGCATTTGCCACACTGACCCACCGCTCACTCCGGCAAGGTCGTCCGCCCATGACTGCCCGTCTTTATCGCTACACCCGCCTGTTGCTGATCCTGCTGCTGGCCTGCGGCCCAGGGGCTTGTGCCCTGTTCCAGCCACGCGACCCGGTCAATATCAGCGTGATCGGCATCGAGCCGCTGCCCGGGCAGGAACTGGAGCTGCGCATGGCCGTGAAAATGCGCGTGCAAAACCCTAATGAAACGCCGATCGACTACAACGGCATTGCCTTGAACCTGGAGGTGAACGGCCAACCGCTGGCCGCTGGCGTCAGTGACCAGCAAGGGCACATTGGCCGCTATGCCGAAGCGGTGATCGTGGTGCCGGTGAGCATCACGGCATTCGCGTTCCTGCGCCAGGCCTATGGGTTGGGCCAGGTGAACGCACTGCAGGGCCTGCCTTACAGATTACGCGGCAAGCTGGCCGGTGGGCCGCTGGGGACCGTGCGCTTTACCGACGAGGGCAAGCTGGACCTGCCCAGCGGCGGCTACTGGTAGCCGCCAGGCAAGGGGCTCAACGGTTGGCGCTGGCGGCAGCCATCAGTTTGTTGACTTCGCTGCGCACCATGTTGGCGTATTCCGGCGGCGACATGCCATCCAGCTCGGCACGCACCCACTCGGCCCACTTACCCTTGCGCCGCGGCTTTTCGGCGATCAGCCGCGCCGCTTCGCCCTTGGCCTTGCCCAGGTTGTTCTGCCACAGCTCGAACAGCCGAGCCTTCTCTGCCTCGATCTGTGCCCGTTCCTCGAAGCTCATGTTGGCCAGATTGAAACTCATGAATCACCCGCTTGCTGGTAAATGGCGGCTATCTTACACCAACACCCAGACCGCACGCCGAAGCAACTTTTCTGGCGCAGCGGTATCCATTGCTCCAACAACCATCGACGAGGACGAGTTCATGGCCCGCAAACCTGCCGCACCGGCCGACAGCGATCAAATCAAGGACCAGGTATTCAGCGAACTGCAGGCGCTGATCGAGGAATCGGAACGGCTGCTGAACGACAGCGCTGCCCTGGTAGGTGACGAGGCGGAAACCTTGCGTGCGCAGGTGCAGTTGAAACTGCGTCAGGCGCGCCAGGCTGCCAACAGGATGCGCGACAGGGCGCAACCGGTGGTGGAGGCCACCGAGGACTACATCGGTGGCCACCCGTGGCAGACCGTGGCGGTTTCCGCAGGCCTGGGCCTGCTGGTCGGCCTGCTGCTGGGCCGGCGTCACTGACGCCGTGGCCGCCTGGTGCGATCAGGCGGCCTGCGCCAGCGGGATACCACTGTGGAAGCGCAGTTCCTGATCCGGTGACTGGATCAGCTCGACTTCCGCTGCACGGACCAGTTCTACCCGGCGGGCGATGTCCGCCGCATCGCCGTAGTGATGCGCCAGTTTCAGGTAGCCCTGGTAGTGGCGCGCTTCGCTTTTCAGCAGGCCGTGGTAGAAACGGCCCAGTTCCTCGTCCAGGTGCGGCACCAGCGCGGCAAAACGCTCGCAACTGCGCGCCTCGATGAACGCTCCCACCACCAGCGTATCCACCAGCTTGACCGGCTCGTGGGCACGCACCAGGCGCCGCAGGCCCGACGCATAGCGCCCCGCCGACACCGGGCGCAGCGGCACACCACGGCGTTTCATCAGGCGCAGCACCTGCTCGTGGTGCACCAGTTCCTCGCGGGCCAGGCGCGACATCATGTTGATCAGGTCGAGGTGCGTGTTGTACTTGGCGATCAGGCTCAACGCGGTGCTGGCGGCCTTGAATTCGCAATTCTTGTGGTCGATCAGCAGGGTTTCCTGGTCGGCCAGCGCCGCTGCGATCCAGGCATCTGGCGTCGGGCAACCAAGAAAGGCGTCGATTTCGGGGATCAGGGACATGAGCGTGCAACCACAAGGCCAGGCAGGGTTGGCGATTATACCGGCGGCGACGGGCGACGCCAGTGACTATGCTTGATGTGTATCAAGCGCCTGTGGGGGAAGCGCCGACTATAGTCAGGCATTGGTCGCCACCTTTGAACGGAGCTAACGCCCATGCAAGCCGTCCGCAGCATCCTCGTCGTCCTCGACCCCGCGCATGCCCACAGCCGGGCCCTGACCCGGGCCAAGCTGATTGCCAGCCTCACTGGCGCGCGCCTGCACCTGCTGATGTGCGACAAGAAGCATGACCATAGCGCACTGCTGAGCCTGCTGAGCAGCCAGCTGCACGATGACGGCTACGACAAGGTCACCCATGAGCAGGCCTGGCATGACACCTTGCACGAGTCGATCATCGATGTGCAGCAGGCCGAAGGCTGTGAGCTGGTGATCAAGGAACACCGCCCGGACAACCCGCTGAAAAAGGCCCTGCTCACCCCCAGCGACTGGAAGCTGCTGCGCCAGTGCCCGAGCGCCGTGCTGATGGTCAAGAGCGAACGGCCGTGGACCGGCGGCAAGATCCTCGCCGCCGTCGACGTGGGCAACCAGGATGAAGACCACCGGCACCTGCATGCAAGCATCATCGACCATGGCTTCGGGATTGCCGAGCTGGCCAAGGGCGAGCTGCATGTGATCAGCGCCCATCCATCGCCGATGCTGTCGGCGTCGGACCCGGTCTACCAGTTGAGCGATACCATCGAAAAGCGTTATCGCGAGGCGTGCAAGGCGTTCCAGGCCGAGTACGACATCAGCGAGGAGCGCTTGCACGTGGCCGAAGGGCCGGCGGATGTGCTGATCCCACATACCGAGCAGAAGCTCGACGCGGTGGTGACGGTGATCGGTACGGTGTGCCGCACGGGGATTTCCGGGGCGTTGATCGGCAATACCTCGGAGGTGGTGCTGGATGCGCTGGTGGGAGATGTGCTGGTGCTCAAGAGCGAAGAGGCCATTGCCCACCTGGCGGAACTGGCCCGCGGCTGAATCCAGCCTGTCGGGGCCCTATCGCCGGTAAGCCAGCACCCACAGCGACTGCAGTGGCCTCACGTCATTTGCAGCTCACTGCCCGCTTCGCGGAAAAATCCGCGCCTACAGTTGACGCTGCACCTGTAGGAGCGGCTTCAGCCGCGATCCGGCATAGCCGGTGCCAGCCACCGCGTCGCCTGTTTCGCGGATAAATCCGCGCCTACAGTTGGCGCTATCCCTGTAGGAGCGGCTTCAGCCGCGATCACCGGCACAGCCGGTGCCAGCCATCGCGTCGCCTGCTTCGCGGATAAATCCGCTCCTACAGTTGACGCTGCCCCTGTAGGAGCGGCTTCAGCCGCGATCACCGGCATAGCCGGTGCCAGCCACCGCGCCGCCTGTTTCGCGGATAAATCCGCTCCTACAGTTGGCGCTATCCCTGTAGGAGCGGCTTCAGCCGCGATCACCGGCACAGCCGGTGCCAGCCACCGCGTCGCCTGTTTCGCGGATAAATCCGCGCCTACAATCGACGCGGTAACTGTAGCAGCTGGCTTGCCGGCGACGGGCTGCAGAGCAGCCCCGGTGGCTAGCTCAACGCCTCCCGCACCTTCGGGTCAAGCCCCTCCCCCGGGTGGGCCTCACTCCATTCCGCCAATTGCCGGCGCATCGCCGGCGTCCAGAAGCTCTGCAGGTGGTTGCGGACCCCTTGCACCGCCAGCGTGTGGTCCGGCTCGCTGTCGAAGTAGTGGGCAATCTGGTTGGCCATCTTGACCAGGCTGTCGGCACTCATCGGCGCACCTCGGCCTTCTCTGCGCTACGGCGCTCCTGCAGCAACCGCTGCTGTTCCTCACTGAAGTCCTGGTAACGCTTCTGCCACTGCGAAGGCTGGAACACCTTCACCACTTCCACCGCCGTCACCTTGTACTCAGGGCAGTTGGTGGCCCAGTCGGAGTTGTCGGTGGTGATCACGTTGGCCCCCGATTCGGGGAAGTGGAACGTGGTGTACACCACCCCCGGCGCCACCCGCGTACTGACCTTGGCGCGCAGCACGGTCTGCCCGGCACGGCTGCCGATGCCGACCCAGTCACCGTCGTGGATACCCCGGCTTTCGGCGTCGGTCGGGTGGATTTCCAGGCGGTCGGCGTCATGCCAGGCGACGTTGGCGGTGCGTCGGGTCTGGGCGCCGACGTTGTACTGGCTGAGGATGCGCCCAGTGGTCAGCAACAGCGGGTAGCGGTTGTTGACCTTCTCGTCGGTGGCGACGTAGCCGGTGAGCATGAAGCGACCCTTGCCGCGCACGAACTGGTCGATGTGCATGGTCGGCGTGCCGTCAGGCGCGGCGTCGTTGCACGGCCACTGCAGGCTGCCGTGGCGGTCGATCTCGGCATAGCTGACGCGGTGGAAGGTCGGCGTCAGGCGGGCGATCTCGTCCATGATCTCGGACGGGTGGCGGTAGTGCATCGGGTAGCCCAGGGCGTTGGCCAGGGCAATGGTCGCCTCCCAGTCGGCCTTGCCGGCCAGCGGCTCCATGACCTTGCGCACGCGCGATATGCGCCGCTCGGCGTTGGTAAAGGTGCCGTCCTTTTCCAGGAACGAGCTGCCCGGCAGGAACACATGGGCAAACTTGGCGGTTTCGTTGAGGAAGATGTCCTGCACCACCACGCACTCCATGGCCAGCAAGGCCGCAGTGACGTGCTGGGTGTTGGGGTCGCTCTGGGCAATGTCCTCGCCCTGGCAGTACAGCGCCTTGAAACTGCCGTCCAGCGCCGCCTCGAACATGTTGGGGATACGCAGGCCCGGGTCAGGCTGCAGGGTCACACCCCAGGCACGCTCGAACTCGGCGCGTACGCCCTCGTTGGAAATGTGCCGGTAGCCGGGCAGTTCGTGCGGGAACGAGCCCATGTCGCAGGAACCCTGCACGTTGTTCTGCCCGCGCAGCGGGTTCACCCCTACCCCTTCTCGGCCGATGTTGCCGGTGGCCATGGCCAGGTTGGCGATGCCCATCACTGCGGTACTGCCCTGGCTGTGCTCGGTCACGCCCAGGCCGTAGTAGATGGCTGCGTTGCCGCCAGTGGCGTAGAGCCGGGCGGCAGCGCGGATCTGGTCGGCCGGCACGCCACAGACCGGGCCGAGCACTTCGGGGGCGTTGTCCGCCAGGCTGACAAAGTCGCGCCAGCGGGTGAATTCCGCGGTCTCGCAGCGCGCGTCGATGAAGTCCTGAGCCAGCAGGCCTTCCGTGACGATCACGTGGGCCAGGGCATTGAGCATGGCCACGTTGGTGCCCGGGCGCAGCTGCAGGTGCAGCTCGGCGCGGGCATGCGGCGAATCGACCAGGTCGATGCGGCGTGGGTCGATCACGATCAGCCGCGCGCCCTGGCGCAGGCGGCGCTTGAGCTGCGAACCGAACACCGGGTGCGCGTCGGTGGGGTTGGCGCCGATCACCAGCACCACGTCGGCCTGCATCACCGAATCGAAGCTTTGCGTACCGGCAGACTCACCCAGGGTTTGCTTGAGGCCATAGCCGGTGGGCGAATGGCACACCCGCGCGCAGGTATCGACGTTGTTGTTGCCGAACGCGGTGCGTACCAGTTTCTGTACCAGGTAGGCTTCTTCGTTGGTGCAACGGCTGGAGGTGATGCCGCCAATCGAGTCGCGCCCGTACTTGAGCTGGATGCGGCGGAACTCGCTGGCAGCATAGTTGACCGCCTCGTCCCAGCTGACTTCCTGCCAAGGGTCTTCCAGGCGCTTGCGGATCATCGGCTTGGTGATGCGGTCCGGGTGGGTGGCGTAGCCCCAGGCGAAACGGCCCTTGACGCAGGCATGGCCGTGGTTGGCGCCGCCGTTCTTGTCCGGCACCATGCGCACCAGTTGGTCGCCTTTCATTTCGGCGCGGAACGAGCAGCCGACGCCGCAGTAGGCGCAGGTGGTGATCACCGCGCGCTCGGGCTGGCCCAGCTGCACCAGGCTCTTTTCAGTCAGGGTCGCGGTCGGGCAGGCCTGCACACAGGCACCGCACGACACGCATTCGGAGGCGAGGAAGTTGTCCCCTCCCGCCGCCGCTACCCGCGATTCGAAGCCGCGGCCGGTGATGGTCAGGGCGAAGGTGCCCTGGATGTCCTCGCAGGCGCGCACGCAGCGGCTGCAGACAATGCACTTGCTCGGCTCGTAATCGAAATACGGGTTGGATACGTCCTTCTGCTCGGCCAGGTGGTTGGCACCGTCGTAGCCATAGCGCACCTCGCGCAGGCCCACCTGGCCGGCCACGGTCTGCAGCTCGCAGTTGCCGTTGGCGGAACAGGTAAGGCAGTCCAGCGGGTGGTCGGAGATGTACAGCTCCATGACGTTGCGGCGCAGCCCGGCCAGGCGTGGGGTTTCGGTGCGCACCACCATGCCTTCGCTGACCGGCGTGGTACAGGACGCCGGGTAGCCGCGCATGCCTTCGATTTCCACCATGCACATGCGGCACGAGCCAAAGGCTTCGAGGCTGTCGGTGGCGCACAGTTTGGGGATGCTGGTGCCAAGCATGGCGGCGGCACGCATTACCGAGGTGCCGGCGGGCACGGTGACGGACCGGCCATCGATGCTCAGGCTGACCTGCACCTCGCTGTCACGCGCCGGGGTGCCGAGGTCGCTGCTTTTATCAGAAGCGGGGTCGAAGAAATTGATCACTGCGCGGCCTCCGTGTGGGTCAGCCCGAAATCGGCGGGGAAGTACTTCAGGGCGCTGGCCACCGGGTAGGCGGTCATGCCGCCCATGGCGCACAGCGAGCCGTACTGCATGGTGTCGCACAGGTCGCGCAGCAACAGGGCCTGGTCATGGCGCTCGGTCAGGTCGCTGGTGGCGATCAGCCGGTCGACCACTTCCATGCCGCGGGTCGAGCCGATGCGGCACGGGGTGCACTTGCCGCAGGATTCCTCGGCGCAGAATTGCAGGGCGAAGCGCGCCATGCTGGCCATGTTCAGGGTGTCGTCGGCCACGACCACACCGCCATGGCCGAGCATCGCGCCCATGGCCGCGAAGGCTTCATAGTCCAACGGCGTATCGAAATGGCTGGGCGGCACCCAGGCGCCGAGCGGCCCACCCACTTGGGCCGCCTTCAGCGGCCGGCCACTGGCCGTGCCGCCGCCATAGCCTTCCACCAGCTCGCGCAGGGTCAGGCCGAAGGCTCGCTCGACCAGGCCACCGTGGCGAATGTTGCCGGCCAGCTGGAACGGCATGGTGCCCAGCGAGCGGCCCATGCCGAAGTCACGATAGAACGCCGCGCCCTTGGCCAGGATCACCGGCACCGAAGCCAGGGTCAGTACGTTGTGCACCAGCGTCGGCAAGCCGAACAGGCCTTGCAGCGCAGGCAGCGGTGGCTTGGCACGGACAATGCCGCGCTTGCCTTCGATGGATTCGAGCAGTGCGGTTTCTTCACCGCAGATGTAGGCACCGGCGCCAACCCGCACTTCCAGGTCGAAGGCCTGGCCGCTGCCGGCCACGTCGCTGCCGAGGTAGCCGGCATTCCGGGCGATGGCGAAGGCCTGGTCGAGCACGCGGATCGCGTCGGGGTATTCCGAGCGCACGTAGATGTAGCCCTTGTCGGCACCCACGGCGAGGCCGGCGATGATCATCCCTTCGATCAGCAGGAACGGGTCGCCTTCCATCAGCATGCGGTCGGCGAAGGTCCCCGAGTCGCCTTCGTCGGCGTTGCACACCACGTACTTCTGCCCGGCCCCGGCGTCACGCACGGTGCGCCACTTGATGCCCGCCGGGAAGGCCGCGCCACCGCGGCCACGCAAGCCGGAATCGAGCACGGCGGCGACCACATCGGCACCGCCCAGCGCCACAGCCGCTTCAAGGCCGGCGAAACCGCCATGGGCACGGTAATCGTCCAGCGACAGTGGCCGGGTGATGCCGGCGCGGGCGAACAACAGGCGCTGCTGGGTCTGGAGATACGGAATTTGTTCGACCGGCCCCAGCGCCAGCGCGTGGCCAGCGGGTTCACCAGCCAAAGCATCGAGCAAGGCCGGTACGTCTTCAGCGCTGAGCGGGCCAAAACCCAGGCGCCCTTGCGCACTGTCGCACTCCAGCAGTGGCTCCAGCCAGTAGAGCCCACGTGAGCTGGTGCGCTGGATATCTACCGCCAACTGGCGGCGTTCGGCCTCGCGCTGCAAGGCATCGGCGACCTGGTCGGCACCCACCGCACGGGCTACCGAATCGCAGGGGATGTAGAGCTTCAGCATGCGGCGTCCTCCCGGCAGGCGTCGACCAACGCCCGCAGGCGTTCAGGGGTGAGGCGCGCATGTACCTGGCCATCCAGCTCCAGGGCCGGCGAGCAGGCGCAGGCCCCCAGACAATAAACCGGGCGCAGGCTGATGGCGCCGTCGGCACTGGTGCCATGGTCGTCCAGCGCCAGCTGCTCGCGCAGCTGCGCGGCCAGCGCCTCGGCGCCTCGGCTCTGGCACGACTCGGCGCGGCACAGGCGCAGGGTATGGCGTGCCGGCGGCGTAGTACGGAAATCGTGGTAGAAGCTGATCACCCCGCGGACCTCGGCCAGGCTGAGGTTCAGGGCATGAGCAATTTCGCCGACAGCGGCATCGGGGACGTAGCCGATGGCGTGCTGGATGGCATGCAGGATCGGCAACAGGGCGCCGGGGGTATCCTTGTCGCGCGCCAGGATGTCGTGGATCACGGGCAGGTGGAGCAAATCATCAGGCATACAGCGGACCTCGGCATCACGGACCCGCCTGAAGGTTTGTATGGGCAGGTATCCGGCGTGTTCTGCTGCGGCGCGCCGGCCACGTCACGGTTGCGTGGTGCCAGCGGCCTCCTTGCCTGCGGCCGTACGTCTGCGCGTACTGGTCCGAGGCATCCTGCAAGCATGGCACTTGTGGCGCCGGAGGGTTGCGTGCGAACGACCAGGCGCATCCTGAAACCGACGCGGGGTTCGCACTGCTGTCAGGGCTGCACTGGCGGCGGTCTTGTTGGCGCGGCCTGGTGTCGCGATCGGGCTGCGGCGCTGCCCCGGGACAATTGCATCGGGACAAATAGTGCTGGGGCCGCTTCGCGCCCCGTTCGCGACACAAGGCCGCTCCTACACGACCTGCCTGGTGATCAGTGCTTCCCTTGTGCCGCCTCGGCCGTCTCGATCAACTTGTCGAACTTGCGGTTCGGCTGGGCGAAGCGTTCATCGCTCTTGGCCCGTGCCTTGATGTTCTGTGCCGAGCTGGCCAGGTCAGCGATGGTCACCACCGTCCAGCCCCGGTCTCTGGACACCCAGTACACCAGTTCACCGTCGGCAGAAAACGCCTCGAGCCGGCCGCCGCTGTTGGGCACCGGCTTGGCCTGCCGGGCCATCGGCAACAGTTGCTGCACCTGCGCCTCGTCGGTGCTGGCCAGGCGCAGCTCCACCTGACGAAGCTGGTCGGTCTCGTTGAAGGTTGCCTTTACCTGCGTGATGGGAATACCCCCAAGGTTGAAATCACCCTTCGGGTTACGCCCCTGAACGAACTCGGTGGGTACCTGATAGTGATAGCCCGTCACCTGCTCGACCTCGCTGAACTGCTGTTGCAGGATGGCCATGGTCTGGGGCTTGGGCATGCCCAGGGTGAACTGGCCGACTTCCAGTGCCGACCAGGCTGGCAGGGGGAAAAGAGCGCAGGCGAATAACAGCGGCAGGGTCCGTTTCATTGGCAAATCTTCCTTGAAATGAGCCCTGCAAGCTAAACCCTGTGCGCTGATCAGACAATACTGGCAGGGTGCCAAACCGCCCGGCCCCGGCATCAGCCCATTGCCTTGTCCATGCAGGGCCGGCAGGCGCTCACAGCTACCGCTGGAGCAGCGCTGCGGACTGTGTCTGGTTGCCACGCAGCGCAGCCCATGCCAGCGCAGCGACCCAGACCACGGACACGCCGTAATTGAGTCGCTGATACAAGCCAAACCCGTGCCCGTCCGCCATGGCTTTGCCCATCATCGCCACGGTGGCGATTGCCAGGACCAGACAAAGCGCAGAGAAGCCTGCGAACACCGACGAGCAGAGCAATTGCTTGCCCAGCCAACACCACAGCGCGCTCGCCAGCGTCAACGACAGGAACATGACCAGGCCTGCCGCATTGTGGATGTGCTGGGAAATGGAAGGCTGTGCCGGTACGCAGCCCTCATCACAGGCGAACAGGCCCGTGGCGAAACTGGCCAGGCCGTGAAGCAATATCAACGCAGCGCTGAACAGGGCCAGGCGCGAACCGGCGAAACGGCGCGCCACACCCAACGCGAAAAGCGCGAACAGCAGCCCCAGAGGGAAATTGTTCACCCACGCGGAATACGCATGAGTCGGGGCGCCCACCGCCCCTAACTGGCTCATCGCCTGGTCGAGGTGGCTGTAGCCCGGATAGCCCAGCGCGGTCAGGGATACGCCAAGCAAGAGCCAGACAGGAATCAAAAACCCTGCGCCCAGCAAGGCCTGGTTGGTGTTGTTCATGGTGATGCACTCCTTTGCCAGTGATCGATTTCGTCTCGTACGAAACCGCTTCATATCAGGGGACACGTCGGCCATTACGTTGCCATTCTTGCAGCGTGCCGAGGGTGATTCACGGCATGTGGTTTGCCGTACTCGCCGCCTTGGGGCTTGTTGCCAGGCGCCGCAATTCGCCCACCTCGGCAAACCACTCATGGCCGTGGAGCGTGCCGAATGCTTCAGGGGTACCGTAGCCCCAGGCAACCGCGCCAAATGCGATACCCGCTGTCGCTGCGGCTTCACCATCGGTAGGTTGGTCACCTATATAGATGACCTGCTCTGGCGCCACGCCGAACTTGCGCATGAGCCGACGCAAGCGCGATGCCTTGCCGAAAATGGACGCCCCGCACTCGAAGGCGCGGATATGGCGACAGCTGGGGCCCAGCACTTGCGTGACATTGTCCCTGGAGTTGGAAGATACCACTGCCAGGATCAGCCCCTGCTCATCAAGCTGGCTCAACGTATCGGCGATGCCCTGGAACAGCGCGATCGAGCCGCGATGTTTCTTCATCAGGCTTATGAAGGTACGCGCTACCAGCGGTAGCTTCCAGCGCGGCATGCCGATATGCGACATGATCTCCCGGGCCCCAAGCCTGCGTAAGGCATCCAGTTCTTCTGGGCGAATGCGGTTGAAGGCGTGCTTGTCGGCCACCTGGTTGAACACCGCAACGAAGAAGGCAAAGGAGTCCGCGAGCGTGCCGTCAAAGTCGAAGATGGCAAGTCGGTATGACATGAGAGGTTCCTTCCTGGCGTGCTGGCAGCCTTCCTGACCGCCGCGTGAACTGCGCTTGATGACCAAGCGCGTAAATAACCAGCCTTGAGTGCTGTTGATTCAGCTGAACACCCAGAGCACCCGGGTGGGCTTGTCGGTCAGGTTGGCGTAACGAAAACTGGCATGCGGTTGCAGCTGAAAGCTGTCACTGGCGCGCAGCGTTACCGGCTCGCCGCCATCCAGCCAGACGGTCAGTTCGCCTTCGAGCACGAAGCAGCCCTGTTCCGAGCTGTCGTCGAGGTACTCCTCGCCGCTGCTGGCGCCCGGCTCCAGGTGGCTGTCGAGCATGGAGAACGCCCCCGATATGGTGGGCGATGCCAGCACATCGGTGATGCCGCCGGCCAGATGAAGCGTACGGCGCTCGTGTGGCCGGGTGACCCAGTCGAGTTCGCGCGGCTTGTCCAGCTTGTAGAAATAGGCGGTGGAGACACCGAGTTCTTCGCTGATGGCCGTGAGGTCGGCCACGGTTGGCCGCGAGACGCCGCGCTCGACCTGGGAAAGAAAACCCACCGAACGACCAATGCGCTGGGCCAGTTCGCCCAGGGTCAGGCCCTTGAACTTGCGCAGGTCGCGAATCAGTACGGCCAGGCCTTCGATCTCTTCGTGCACTTTCATGTTGAATCGCGACTATCGGACAGGGAAATTGATGCCCTGAAAAGTACAGGATTCATTGCACAAAGCAAGGTGTCACGTGGGCAGATAGGGGCCGCCTTGCGGCCCCGGATGACACTGACTGGCGCTTAACGAACAGCCTCGTACGTCAGGTCCAGGCACTTGCGGGCCTTTTCCACCAGTTCGTCGATTTCCGCGATGCTGATCACCAGCGGTGGCGCGATGATCATGGTAGCGCCGACGGCACGCATGATCAGGCCATTGTCGAAGCAGTGCTGGCGACAGATCATGCCGACCCCTTTGCCCTGGTAACGGGCGCGGGTGGCCTTGTCCTGCACCAGCTCGATCGCACCGAGCATGCCCAGGCCGCGCACCTCGCCCACCAGCGGGTGGTCGGCCAGCTCGCGCAAGCGCTGCTGCAGGTAAGGCGCGGTCTGCTTGCGCACCTGCTCGATGATCTGCTCATCGCGCAGGATGCGCAGGTTCTCCAGGGCCACCGCGGCCGCCACCGGGTGGCCGGAATAGGTGAAGCCGTGGTTGAAGTCGCCGCCTTCGCTGATCACCTTGGCCACTTCATCACGCACGATCACACCGCCCATGGGGATGTAGCCGGAGGTGAGGCCCTTGGCGATGGTCATCAGGTCGGGCTTGAGGCCGTAATAGTCGCTGCCGAACCACTCACCGGTTCGGCCGAAACCGCAGATCACCTCGTCGGCGACGAACAGGATGTCGTACCGGGCCAGGATCTCCTTGACCTTCGGCCAGTAGGTCTGCGGCGGAATGATCACGCCACCGGCGCCCTGGATCGGTTCGGCGATGAAGGCAGCGACGTTGTCGACGCCAACCTCGAGAATCTTCTTCTCCAGCTGCTCGGCCGCCCACACGCCAAACTCGGCCTCGGTCATGTCGCCGCCTTCGCCATACCAGTACGGCTGCGGGATATGCACGATATCCGGGATCAGCCCACCCTGCTGGTGCATGCCGCTCATGCCCCCCAGGCCTGCGCCGGCCACGGTGGAGCCGTGGTAGCCGTTGATGCGGCCAATGATCACCTTCTTCTGCTTCTGGCCCTTGATCGCCCAGTAATGACGGACCATGCGCAGCACGGTGTCGTTGCCTTCAGAGCCGGAGCCGGTGAAGAACACGTGGTTCATACCGGCTGGGGCGACATCGGCGATCGCCTTGGCCAGTTCCAGCGCTGGCGGGTGTGCGGTCTGGAAGAACAGGTTGTAATACGGCAACTGCTTCATCTGCCGGCTGGCGACTTCGGCCAGCTCATCACGGCCATAGCCGACCGCCACGCACCACAGGCCGGCCATGCCATCGAGTATCTGGTTGCCTTCGCTGTCCCACAGGTACACACCCTTGGCCGAGGTGATGATGCGCGGGCCCTTCTCGGCCAGTTGCTTCACATCGCTGAACGGCGCCAGGTGATGGTCGCGGCTCATCGCCTGCCAGGCCAGGGTTTGGGGGTTCTGTTCACTCATTGCTTTCACTCCATCTGCTTGCGCAGCCGGGCCGCGCCGTATTTTTGTAAGTTGCGAACGGTGGTGTTCAGGCGGACAGCATCAGCTTCTGGCGCAGTACCGAACGTTGCCGGCAGGCCTTGCCGAAGGTCTGGAAGATGGTCAGGTAGTGCGGGTTGTCCATGACCTGGAACTCCGGGTGCCATTGCACGGCCAGGGCAAACCCCTTGCTATGCTCCACCGATATCGCTTCGACCAGGCCATCGGGTGCCAGCGCTTCCACCCGCAGCCCGGGAGCCAGCACATCGATGCCCTGGCCGTGGATGGAGTTGACCTCGATGAGCGCCGGCAACCCCATGCGCTCGAGCATGCCGCCGGGTTCGATATGCAGCGCGTGGCGCGGGCCATACTGCTGCTCGATGGGCTCGCCCTTGCCTTCGCGGTGGTCCATGAACAGCCCGGTCTCGTGAACGTTCTGGTGCAGGCTGCCGCCCAGCGCCACGTTCATTTCCTGGAAGCCGCGGCAGATGCCGAGCACCGGCACACCAGCAGCAATGGCCGCACGCATCAGCGGCAAGGTGGTGGCATCCCGCAGCGGATCATGGTGAGTGCCGGCAGCACTGGCCGGGCCGTGATAGTGGAACGGTTCGATGTTGGACGGCGAACCAGTGAAAATCAGCCCATCCACCACGTCGAGGATATCGGCGCTGTCCATCAGCTCGGCGAGACTGGGAATCACGATCGGCAACCCGCACGCCGCCTGGGCCGCCGCGCGTGCGTACTTCTCACTGATGGTCTGGGTGGCATGCTGCTCGATCACGCGGGTGCATGCAGTAATGCCGATCACGGGCACACGTGGCATATCTTCCTCCGGCAAATCCATGTTGCGCGTTGTATTGCAACGCTAGAAAGAGAGGGCTCGGGGGAGCCCAGGTCGCTACAGGAACCAGCGGTATTCGCGGGCATCGATGTGGCGCATGAAGTCCTGTTGCTCCTGGTACTTGTTTTCGCAATAGACCATCACGAACTCACTGCCCAGGCCTTGGTTGACCACCGGGTGGTGGCGCATGGCGGCCAGGGCACTGAACGCCTCCTTGGGGAAATCGATGCCGCTCTGGCGGTTGTCGTTCAGCGGGGCGATGGGCTCAAGGCCCCGCTCCAGGCCATGCTCCATGCCGGTCAGAATGGCCGCCAGCACCAGGTACGGGTTGGCGTCGGCGCCGGCCAGGCGGTGTTCGATGCGCAGGTTGCGCGGGTCGGACTCGGGGATGCGAATGCACGCATCGCGATCTTCGAAACCCCAGCTGGCCTTGCTCGCCGCATTGACCATCGCGCCGTAGCGGCGGTAGGCATTGTGGTTGGGGGCGAAGATCGGCATGCAGTGCGGCAGCAGCTCCAGGCAGCCTGCCACGGCGTGGCGCAGCTTGCGCTGCTCGGCGCCCGCCAGGATGTTGTTGCCGGCGCCGTCGTACAGGCTGACGTGCACATGCATGCCGCTACCCGGCGCGTCCAGGTACGGCTTGCTCATGAAGCTGGCCCGATAGCCATGTTTCATCGCCACACCACGCGTGCTGCGGCAGAACAGTGCCGACCAGTCGGCTGCGCTCAGGGCATCGTCGCTGTGGGAGAAGTTGATCTCGAACTGGCCCGGGCCCAGCTCGGCAGTGATCACGTTCGCCGGCACGCCTTGCTCGTTGGCAACGTCGACCATCTCGTGCAGCACCGAGGCAAAGCGCGACAGCCGCTCGATGTGCATGTTCGGCTGGTCGTCCGGGTCGCCGCTTGCCGTGTCGCGCGGGTATTGCGGCAGGCCGTTGGCCAGCTGGCGGTCGAACAGGTAGAACTCCAGCTCGAAGGCGACCACCGGATGGATGCCACGCCTGGCCAGGCGCTGCAGCACGCGGGCCAGCACCTCACGGGGCTCGAATTCGATCGGCTGGGCGGTGCCATCGGAGGTGATCAGCATCTGGCCGATCACTTGCTGCTCCCAACGCACCGGCTTCAGGGTACCCGGCACCAGGCGCCGGACGGCATCCGGGTCGCCATCGGCGAAGCAGTAGTCACCGATCGGGTACAGGCCACCCTGGGTGCCCAGCAACACGCAGTTCTGCGGCAGTTTCAACGGCGTGCCGGCGGCCACCTTCTCCAGCATGTCCATGGGGTAGCGCTTGCCGTAGAAGTGCCCGGGGATATCCAGCGCAATCAGGTCGACATAACGTATTTCTGGGTACTTGGCGCGGAACGCGCGCACTTCTGTCAGCAGATCCGGAAAGATGACACTCATCTTCTTGTCCTTGTGAGGTGAACGAATTCAGTTGAAGACCCAGAGCACACGGGTGGTAGTTTCCGTCAGGTTGGCGTAACGGAATTGCGCGTGGGGTTGCAGCTGGAAGCAGTCGTTGGCCTGCAGGGTCACGGCGTCGCCGTCGTCCAGCCACACCGTGAGTTCGCCTTCGAGCACGAAACAGCCCTGCTCGGAACGGTCGGTCAGGTACGGCTCGCCACTGCAGGCACCTGGCTCGAGATGGCTGTCGAGCATGGCAAAGGCTCCGGTGATGCTCGGCGAAGCCAATACATCGGTGATGCCCGATTCCAGGTACAACGTGCGCCGTTCGTGAGGGCGCGTGACCCAGCTGATGCCACGGGGCTTGCTCAGGTTGTAGAAGTACGCGGTGGATACGCCGAGCGCTTCGCTGATAGCGGTGAGGTCGGCCACGCTCGGGCGCGAAACCCCACGCTCGACCTGGGACAGGAAGCCCACCGAGCGGTTGATGCGCGCGGCCAGTTCGCCCAGGGTCAGGTTCTTGAATTTGCGCAGGTCGTGAATAAGGATCGCGAGGGCTTCAACCTCTTCGTGCATCTTCATCGATTCGGACTGCCGTGAAATTTTTAGCGTTATTTTTCATGAAAAAATACAGCAAAAATTTCACGAGTCAAGCCCGCTTGCTTTCATGACGCTGGTGTCGTGCTGGCAAGCCGTCTGCCTCGCTGGCTATGCGGTACTTGCTCATAGCATATGGAAATTCGTATATTCGCCTATCCATATGTAACGAGCCCCAGCATGATCAGTCCCCCAGAACTCTTCAAAAGCCTGGCCGATGAAACCCGCGCACGTGCCACCCTGCTGATCGCCAGCCTCGGCGAGCTCTGCGTGTGCGAGCTGATGTGCGCCCTGGGCGACAGCCAGCCGAAGATCAGCCGGCACCTGGCGCAGTTGCGCAGCAGTGGCTTGCTGCTGGACCGCCGCCAAGGCCAATGGGTGTATTACCGCCTCAACCCGGCCCTGCCCGACTGGGCCATCGAGCTGCTGCAGCTGACCCTGAAAGCCAATGCCCAATGGCTGCAAGCCAACACTGAGCGCCTGCAGAACATGGACGGTCGCCCTGTCCGCACCAGCGCCTGCTGCTGAACCACTTTTTTCGAGCCTGCCATGCTAGTCGCACTCAGCGTTTTTCTGTTCACCCTCATCCTGGTCATCTGGCAACCCAAGGGCCTTGGCGTCGGCTGGAGCGCCGCGCTCGGCGCGCTGATCGCGCTGGCGGCCGGCGCGGTGTCGCTGGGCGACATCCCGACCGTGTGGGCGATCGTCTGGAATGCCACCGCCACCTTCATCGCCGTGATCATCATCAGCCTGCTGCTGGACGAGGCCGGTTTCTTCGAGTGGGCGGCGCTGCATGTGGCGCGCTGGGCCAGGGGCAGCGGCTACCGCTTGTTCGCCTTCTGCGTATTGCTGGGCGCTGCGGTATCGGCGCTGTTCGCCAACGATGGCGCGGCACTGATCCTCACCCCCATCGTCATGTCGATGCTGATGGCCTTGCGCTTCTCGCCGGCAGCCACGCTGGCATTCGTCATGGCGGCAGGGTTCATCGCCGACACCGCCAGCCTGCCGCTGGTGGTGTCCAACCTGGTGAACATCGTGTCCGCCGATTATTTCGGGCTGGGGTTCGCCGAGTACGCCTCGGTGATGGTGCCAGTGAACCTGGCGAGCGTGGCCGCCACCTTGCTGGTGCTGTTCCTGTACTTCCGTCGCGACCTGCCGAAGCAGTACGCCGTCGAGGCCTTGCAGGTGCCGCGCGCGGCGATTCGCGACCAGGCGACGTTCGTGGTGGGCTGGTGGACGCTGCTGGTCTTGCTGGTCGGCCTGTTCGCCTTGGAGCCGCTCGGTATCCCGATCAGCGCGGTCGCGGCCGTGTGCGCGGCGTTGCTGTTCGCGGTCGCCGCCCGCGGCCACCGGATCTCCACCCGCCGCGTGCTGCGCGAAGCGCCGTGGCAGGTGGTGATCTTTTCCCTTGGCATGTACCTGGTGGTCTACGGCCTGAAGAACGCTGGCCTGACCGACTTCCTCAGCCATCTGCTCGAGCGCTTTGCCGAGCAGGGCGTATGGGGCGCGGCCATCGGCACCGGCCTGCTGTCGGCGCTGCTGTCATCGGTGATGAACAACATGCCCAGCGTGCTGGTCGGCGCCCTGTCGATCCAGGGCAGTGGCGCCGAGGGGCTGGTGCGCGAAGCCATGGTCTACGCCAACGTGATCGGCTGTGACCTGGGGCCGAAGATCACCCCGATCGGCAGCCTCGCCACGCTGCTGTGGTTGCATGTGCTGGAACGCAAGGGCGTGCGTATCACCTGGGGGTATTACTTCAAGGTCGGCATTTTGCTGACCCTGCCCGTGCTGCTGTTCACCCTGTCGGCGCTGGCATTGCGCCTGAGCCTCTGATATCCACCCCCGCGCGAGGAGTCTTCCATGCGAGTTCTGTTCATGTGCACCGCCAACAGTTGCCGCAGCATCCTTTCCGAAGCGCTGTTCAACCATATGGCGCCTGCAGGGTTCGAGGCAATCAGCGCCGGCAGCTTCCCCAAGGGGCAGGTGCTGCCGCGCAGCCTCACTACCCTGCAACAGGCCGGCATCCCCACCGAGGGCCTCAGCAGCAAGGGCAACGATGCCTTCGCAGGCAACCCGCCGGACATTGTCATCACCGTCTGCGACAAGGCTGCCGGCGAAGCCTGCCCGGTGTACTTCGGCACCGCACTGAAAGCCCATTGGGGGCTGGAGGACCCGTCCGAGATCCAGGGTGACGAAACGCTGATCGACGCGGCCTTCCGCGCTACCCTGGGGCATATCCGCAAGCGCTGCGAAGCATTCTTCAGCTTGCCGTTTGCCTCGCTGGATCGCGACGGCTTGCAAAAAGAGCTGGATCGCATCGGCGCATTGTGAACTCCCGAGGGTGTTAAAAAAGAGCAACCACGGCTAGGCACGATGTTGGCGAAACGGCGGATGCTAGCACCCACCGCACTTCCCGGAGACATCCTGCGTTGACTGACCAACCGTACGGCCATGCTTATGCCAAACGGTTCGAGGCCGTGCTTGCCTATATCGACCGCCATCTTGAGGGTGACCTGTCGGTAGCCGCCTTGAGCCGGATCGCCCATTTTTCGGCGTTCCACTTTCATCGGCAGTTTTCGGCGTATATGGGCGTGCCGGTCTCGCGCTATGTGCAACTGATGCGGCTGCGGCGCGCGGCCCATCAGCTGGCCGCCTCGCCTGCCGCTTCGGTACTGGAGGCCGCGTCGGCGGCCGGGTTCGAAAGCCCCGAGGCCTTTGCCAGGGCGTTCCGGCGGGCCTTCGGCATGACGCCGAGCGCGTTCGCCAAGGCCCCGAACTGGTACACCTGGAATGCGGTATTCGATGTTCCCCAGCTATCCAGGAGTATTACCGTGCAAATACGTATCGTGGACTTTGCCAAAACCCGTGTGGCCGCGCTCGAACACCGCGGCGCGCCGACCAGCCTCGGCGACAGCGTCGCGCGTTTTCGCCAGTGGCGTCTGCAGAGTGGCCAGTCACCGGTGGCCAGCAGCCGCACCTTCGGCATTCCGTACGACAACCCGGACACCACCCCGGCGCAGGATTTTCGCTTCGCGATTTGCGGCGAGATAGACGGGGCCTTGTTGCCCAATGATTTTGGCGTGCATGAGCTGACCCTACCGGCGGGGCGCTGTGCGGTGGTTCGCCATCGTGGCTCGCCGGACTATATCGGTGAGACGATCTATCCGCTGTATCGGGACTGGTTGCCGTCGAGTAATGAAGAGCTGCGTGACCATCCGCTGTTCTTTCATTACTTGAGCGTGTATCCGGATACACCAGTGGAGCAGTGGGAGACGGATGTTTACGTTCCGCTGAAATAGGTTGGGGGGTTGAGGCGTTTGCGGACTGCCCATCAGTCGTCCATGCTTGGCAAATGGTTAGACTATGCCACTCCCCCTAATCCACCCTGCTCGGGCTACCGGGTGGGGTAGCAGATGTGTGCAGTTAAGCGGCCTTCAGCAGACCAAGGAATGTCTTCTTCACTTAACCCGTCCCAACCTAAAAGTTTCAGAAACGTATCGATTCACTCGGCAGACCAACCACAACCGTGAAAGTTCAGGTTATACAGCCATGCCTAACAGGCACATTAAAGAATTGGCGCTAGAGTATTTCCTTTCCCCCACACCACCACAATATGCGCTGCTCCTACAGGCTTAATTCGTTTCCGCCATTGAGGATGAGTTCTACAGAAAGCTTCACCCAGTCCCCTCCAGCAGAGGAATTGCTTGCCCCAGTAGTAGCAAGCGCAAACCCAAGCCTGGCTTACCCAAGCTGCTTTATAAATCCAAGTACCGGCAACGCAACATCATCGAGCCATGTTTGGCGGCCTGAAAGGAAGTCACCGTATCGTGACACGCTTCGACAAACGTGCGAAAAGCTATATGACCAAAATCTCACCGGCATTGTTTCATGCAGTGTTTGCGACATCTCTTTTCGCACAGAAACTAATCCAGGACAACTTTAAAGCTATCACTCTCTGAGCAATGTATCAGAAATTCACGACACACTGTCTCATTTCCATTCAAGGCAATACAACCATAACCCACATCGTCATGAGGATAAATTGCAACACTTAAAGATGGATCAATATAGAAACACTGATATCCAATTACACCCGAATAACACATCATCAACCTTGAAAGATCAATGAAGTCTGCATAATCAAGACTTAAGCTCAGAGAGCTTGCGGCCAAGGGGGCTTCCCCAAACCTAAAACTTTCATACTCGTTAGTCATAGGCAAAAGCAATCGCCTAGATTTCATTTTCTCATAAATATGCCGATACCTTCTGATTACTTCCTTATCTTTCTCTCTTTCGTCGTCGAACGAAAGCGCCGTAAGAATCACAACCCTTTCATTGCTTGACCCAAAAAAGCCCTCAAACAGTGAAACAGCCTCATCTACCAGCGAAAGCGAGAAACCATGTTTCTTTTCAAAATACCCTACCCAATTAACCGAAGCACTTAATCCACCGAAGTTGATATCGCTTAACGAAAAGCTATTTTTCAATTTTGATAACTTTTGCATCACTCATCCCTACTGTTATTTTTCTCTTTCGTTCTGGCTCAGATTTTCCTATACCAACCTTCCACTCGCCTTGTTTGTCGCTATGAGACGTATCACTTTTGCTCCATATTTCATTCGTCTTACTATTTTTATAGTCCCCCCCTCTGAGCTTCACAAAGTCTTCAGGATGAGTTGATGGCGTCCTGACGATATCTCCTACCTCTGCACTATTCACTTTCTTCTTAGGGTTGTCTAAGAAGCACATGGAAAGACCGAGGGGGTCAATCCACTCGACAGGGTTTGGCGCATAGGCAAACAGGTTCAAGCCACCGGTGTAGCTGATCGGGTCCTGACTCACAAACCGCCCAACCCTCGGATCATAGTACCGATACCGGTTGTAATGCAGCCCCGTCTCATGGTCGTGGTACTGGCCTTGGAAGCAAATCGGGTTGGTCAGGCCGACTTGCTTGGCCCATTCCGAGCGGGTTTCCTTGACCTCACCCCACGCCTTGTACTGCGCCGTCCACGCCACTTCGCCATTGTGGTCGGTGAGCTCCATCGGCGTACCAAGGTGGTCACACTGGTACCAGAGAATCGCATCGAATGCCTGCGGCTTGACCTCGGTGTGCCACAGCGGGTCCTGATCAAAATCGTATTCCCGGTCGCTCCAGTCTGGCTGGCGCAGCAGGCGGATCGGGCTGTTTCGTTGTGCCTGGACCACCGGCACGAAGCTGCCCGGCTCATACAGGTAATGCACGGTGCGCCCGGTCTCGCCCTCACCCTGCGGCGGTGAGCTTTCCCAAGCCAGGTTATCGCCATCCCAGCCATACAAGGTGTAACCACAACCCAGTTCGCGCTGGCGCTTGGCCCGCTGCATCTGGTTCCAACCGCTACCCGCCCGCGGATCATCCTGGTGGTGCGCGGTGGAGTGCTTGTGCAGACGGCGGCCCAGCGCGTCGTAGCTGTACACCACGCTGAGCTTGTCATCGTCGAAGCGCACCAAACGGTCGAACAGGTCCCAGCTGAGGCGCGCCTTTTCGCCGTTGTGCAGGCGATGGATCAGGTTGCCGCGTTCGTCGTACTGGTAGTGGGTCCCGGCGTATTCACGCAGCAGGTTGTCCATCAGCTTGTTGCGCCGCGGGTCGCTTTCCAGCGGGCGATTCAGCGCCTGGGCCTTGTCGTCCAGCAGGTTACCGGCAGGGTCGAAGGCGAAGGTCTCGACACCCAGGCGACTGGTGGCTTGCAGCAGGCGGCCAACCGGATCGTACCGATAGGCCAGGTGGCCACGACGGGTGTCGTGGATATCGGTCAGCTGACCCACGGCGTCGTACTGGTACTGGCGCTTGAGCAACGTGGACTTGCCGTCGTGGCTACCCAGCAACTGCTCTTGCAGGCGGCCAGCCGGGTCCCAGCTCTGGGCCTGCATCAGCTGGTTGCCCTGATGCCGGACCACTTCGCGGTGCAGGTCATCGCGCTCGTAGGCCAGCAGTTCATGCTGGTCGAGGGTCATGCCCAGCACGTGGCCGCTGCCGTAGGTGAGCACGCTGACCTTGTGGCCATCGGGGCGAACGGTCGCGATACGGTTGTTGAGGCCGTCGTACTCGTGCTGCCACACCGCGACCATCGGCACCTCGGTGCCGAGGTAGTACTGGTGCTCGCGGGTCAGGTTGCCCGCCTCGTCATGGAACCATTGCAGCTTGCTGGCCGCGTTGATCGCCTGGATCAGGTTGCCGTTACCGTCGTAGGCGAAGGTCTCTTCCTGGCGCTGGTCACCCAGGCTGGCCACGCGAGAAGCGAGCCGGCCCACCGGGTCGAAGGTGATGTCGATGCGGCGCTGGCCGACCTGGGTACTTGCCAGCCGGCCCGTATCAGCATCGTACTGGTAACGCGTCACCAACCCGTCGAAGCCTTGCTCCTGCAGCAACCGCCCGACCGGGTCGTAGAGGAAGTCGGCCTTGCTCTCGTTCTCGTTCTCCAGGCCGATCAGGCGGCCGAGTTTGTCCCAGCGATAACGCAGCGTGTGTTCATTGGCATCCACCCGCTCGGCAAGCAGGCCCGCGCTGTTGTAGGCCCAGGTGGTGCAGCGGTCCAGCGCATCGGCATGGGCCAGCAGGCGGCCTTCGGCATCGCGCTCGAAGCGCTCTTCGGTGGCGTCCGGGTGAATGACTTTTGCCAGCTGGCCGGCCTTGTATTGGTAGACCGTCTTGTTGCCCGCCGCATCGGTGAACTGCACCAGCTGGCCGAAGTCGTCGTATTCCCATTGACTGGTCTTGCCCGAACAGTCGGTGTATGCGACCAGTTGATCCGCTGCGTTGTAGGCCAGCTTCTTCTCGTTGCCGTTGGCATCCTTGATCGCCTTGACCAGCCCGGAAGGCGTGTAGGCGAACTCGGTCTTGTTGCCCAGCGGGTCGGTGGTCTTGACCAGGTTGCCTTTCTTGTCGTAGTCACGCAGCCACAGGCCACCTTCGGCATCGCGGATCTTGATCGGGTGACGACGGTCGTCATAGGCGATGTGGACCTGACTGTGGTCAGCCCGGATATGACGGATGACGCTGCCTTGCTCGTCGTAGTCGTAACGGTCTTCGCTGCCGTCGGCGTGCACATGGCGCACCACATTCTTGCGCTCGTCACGGAAGATCCACTCCGAGCGCTCATCCGGATAGCGCACGCGGTACAGGTGGCCGAGGATGTCGTAGTAGTACCAGGTCTCCTGGCCGTGGGCGTCGGTGACGTAGGTCAGGCGAATGTTCTCGTCCCATTCCAGGCGGGTGTCGTAACTGCCGTCATCGGCCCATTCACGAGTGGCCTTGGCGTCGAAGGCGCTGCCGTCCCACTGCAGGTTCATGCCGCGACCGGTGCGGTCGGTGTAACGGGTCACCAAGTGGTTCTGGTATTGATAATGCCAAGCCGCGCCATGCTCGTCCTGGGCGGCGACCAGGTCACCCTGATCATCGTAGTGGTAGGCACACAGCTGGCGCAGTGGTTGACCGTCACGCATTTCCCACAGGCCGGTGATATGGCCGCGGTCATCGATCAAGGTGCCGAGGTGGCGGTGGATCTGGCTCGGGTCATCCTGATAGGTGACGACGTCCGAGAGCACCGGCCGGCCATTGTGGCGGTGCTCGTAATGCAGCATGCAGCCGGCGCCACTGGCGAGCGTGATCTTCTGCAGGTAATACCGATCACCCACGCGCAGGTAATATTCCTTGCGCTCGAAGCCGCGGCAGACCACCAGTTCGTTTTCGCGGCTGCGAACCAGCAGTAGATCCTCGATGGCATTGAACTGCGACTGCTCCACTTTCGGCAGTTCGAACGCGTGGCTACGACCGTCGTGGTCATGGAACACCAGCCCCTTGCCCACCACGTCTATACGCGTGGTGAACTCGGTGACCCAGCGTGCGCCGAGGGTACCTTCATCGTATTCGCTCAAGCGCGAGTGATAGGTCCGTTCCCATTCGATGGGGAACGGGCCGGGCAGACTGAAATCGGTATGCAGGATGAATTCGGAGCCCAGCGAGAAACTGATGCTGTGGCCTGTACGTGCCTTGGGTTCGGGAGGGCATGGCTTGCGCTTGGGGCTGGCCGTGCCTTCCGCCTTGGTCTGCGAGCCACTAACCGCCAACTCACCCTTGCCCTTCTCCCGCTGCACCTGCGTCACGGTCCCCGGCTTGCTCACCCCCGGCTGCCCGTTCCTGTTGCGCTTGCGAAAGCCCTTCACCGCCCCGCTCAGCACATTCAGCATCCAGCCGATGCTCATCTGCGTGCCCGGGTCCGCCAGCTTGTTCAACTGCCGCGCCATCTCCGGCCCCAGCGCGCGCAGTTGCCCGGTGTTGGCCAGCACCTTGGTCTTGATCTGGTCCGGCAGCAGTTTGCTCGTGGCGCTGTTGGCCAGCCCCTTGCCGGCGGCCTTGTAGGCGTTGTGCACGGCACCGAAGATGTTGCTGAACGCCGCCTTCGGGTCGTTGAGCAGCTTGTCGGCGGCGGCGGACACCTGTTTGCCCGCCTTCGACAGGTCACCCTTGGCGTCCAGCTGGCCCAGGGCGACCTTCTCCAGCCCGGTGGCGATCTCGCTGGTCATCTTTATGCCCAACGCGCCGGCGTCGGCCAGGATGCCGGCGATCTTCGGCTGCGCCTTGGCCACGAAGTCGTCGATGGTGCCGGCGATGGTCGCGTTGAGGTGGCCGATCAGTACCTGGATCAGCGAATCGCCCAGCAGCATCTTGGCGCTGTTGCGCAGCTCCTGGCGCACCAGGAACAGGGTCGGGCGCAGGCTCATGCGCGCCGCGGCCATGGTCGGCGGTGCCGGCAGCACGCCGATCAGGTTGATGCCCAGGCTGACCCAGTCGAGCAGCTGGCGGTTCTTGCTCTTGACCAGCGTCACCACGTCGCCCAGGGCATCGACCAGGGCCATGATGTTGCCCACCACCGGCAAGGCGCCGGCCACGGTCTTGATCCGTTCGAGGGTGACGTAGCCGCCGCTGACCGACTGCAGCCAGGCGTCGAAGGCGGCGGCGCCACGGCCGACGTCCTTGGCGTCGATGGTGTTGAGCGGGGCGACGGCGACCTGGGGTTCGCGTTGTTTGGCGTCGGTCATGCCAGCACCTCATGGTTCAGCTTGGCCGGGTTAGCCGGGGCGCTGAGCTTGGGCAGGCTCGGCAGTTGCTTGAGGGCGCTGGCGGCCTTGAGCGTGGGCGCAGCGCCGGGCACCACGTTGCTGGCCAGCTGGGCCATGGCGCCGGTGTCGCCGCCGACGGCGGCATTGACCTGTTGCGCCTTGTGCAGTGCGGCCTGGCCGCTTTTCGCCAGTTGCATGCCGGTGCCGGCCAGGGCCTTGCCCTGTTCCAGCAGGCTGTTGCCGCCCGGGCCCATCAGGCCCTGGGCCATCGATTTACCTTGTGCCATCGCGTTCTGCATCAGTCCCTTGCCCTTGTCCATGCCTTGCTGTGTCAGTGCCAGGCCCTTGCCCAGCAGCCCGTCCTCGCCTTTGCCGGCGCTCAGCACCTCACCCACCACGGCCTGCTGGCCCGGGGCGATATCGTTGAAATCGGTCTTCGCCGGCCAGCTACCGGGGCCGAAGTGGCTGCCCTCGGCCCAGGTGTCGGCCGGGTCGAGACCGAAGTCGACCCACAGCGGGCCGGCGGCAGCGCCGCTGGCCTGGTTGAAACCGTTGCCGTCGAGCGTGCCCTTGATCGACTTGCCCAGCGCGTCGAGCACGTCGTAGTCGCCGGTCTTCACACCCTTGCTGTTGGCGTACTGGTACAGCAGCTCCAGGTCGCCCTTGCCGGGTTTCGGCGGTTCGGGGAAGGTGCCGGCCTTGCTGGCGGCGCCGATGTGCGCAAACTTCGCGGCATGGGCGGTGTAGTTGCCGCTGGTGACGTGGGTGATGCCGCCGGCGTTGTAGGTGGTGGCGCTGCCGCCGCCCTGGATCACCAGCTCGGTCTTGGCGGTGAGCACGATGCGCTCGGCGTTGGCGGTGATGTCGAGCTTGGCCAGCAGGTTGATGTTGTCTTTCAGGGCGCGGATGTCGATGTCGCCGGAGGCCGACACCAGTTTCCAGCCCAGGCTCTGCACGAACAGGCGCATGCCCTGGCTGGCACTGGCCAACAGGCGCTTGCCGATCGACAGGCTGGTATGCCCGGTGCTGCTCAGCGCCAAGTGGCTGCCGCTGGTGATGTGGTTCGGGCCAGGCGTGGTCAGGGCGATGCCGGCCGGGCTCGACAGCACCAGGTGAGGCTGGACGAACTCGGGGAACTCGTTGGCGCTCTGGTTGACCGGACCACTGCCGAGGATGCCCAGGTGCTGGGCGTGCAAGTCCTTGGCAACCTGATCCTGGTCGCCCGGTTCCTGGGCCTGCATCTGCTTGGCCAGTTCCGCCAGGCTGTCCTGCTGCTCGCTGGCAGTGGCCAGGCGTTCGGCGGTTTCGGGCAGGTCCTTGTGGTGCCGGGCTTCGTTCGGGCGCGGTTCGGTGGTGAGCAGCAGGCCGCCGGCGGCGCGCACGGCGCCGTGGCGATCAGTGCGCAGCTCGAAGCCCTCACCCCGTGGCGCGCCGCCGCTCGGCCGTGGGTGGGTCAGGTAGCCGAGGTTCAGGGCACTGGCGCCGTGGTCGCTGCGCAGGGCGATGCTGATCTCGCTGGTGGTGTCGTCGATGCGCAGTTCGTTGTTGCGGCTGCCCTTGTATTCCTTGCTCTTGATGGTGGCCAGGGTCTTCAGCTCGGGCAGCTTGTAGTGCGGCATGTTCACGCCGTGGTACAGGCAGCCGGTGATCAGCGGCTGGTCGGGGTCGCCTTCGAGGAAGCTGACCAGCACTTCCATGCCCACCCGTGGCAGCTGCAGGCTGGCAATGCCCTGCCCGGCCCAGCCGGAGGCCACACGCATCCAGATGCTGGACTTGTCGTCGGCCTGACCTTCGCGGTCCCAGAAGAACTGCACCTTGACCCGGCCATATTCGTCGCAATAGATCTCCTCACCCTCGGGGCCGCTGACCACGGCGCGCTGGGTGCCGAGGATGCGTGGCTTCGGGTGGTTCAGCGGCGGACGGTAGACCGCTTCCCAGGGGGTGGCGCTGAAGAAGTTGCGGTAGCCCTGCTGGAACCCGTCGAAACGCGGGTCGACGTCGCTGGTGATGGCTTCTTCCAGCACCTGCGGCTGGCGGCCCTGGTGGCGTACTTCGGTGAGCAACCACAGGTCGTTCCAGGCTGCATTCAGGTGCGCGGTCAGCGGCAGGAAGTGCCCACTGGCCAGCAGCGGCTGGTCGCTGCGGCCCTCGGCCAGGCGAAAGTCGCTGCGGTGGCGCTCCAGGGCGCGGGTGGCCAGGTGCTTGCCCCGGGCGCGGTCAAGGAAGCGCCCGGGGTAGTCGTAGTCTTCGAGCTCGGGCTCGGCGTGGCTGACCGACTCGCCCTCGAGCTGGATCAGCGGCTTCTTGAAGTCGTAGTCGCGGCGGGTGACGCTGCTGGTGCGGGTTTCCACGCGCAGGCCGAAGCGCTTGATCATCGGCGTGTCGGCGACCAGCCCGGCATCCTGCTGGTAGGCCACCGGCGCCAGCTTGGGGAACACCGTCTGGTCGTCGCCGAACACCAGCTGGTGGCCTTCGGCGCTGTGGCGGAAGTGGTAGTGGATGCCCTCTTCTTCACACAACCGCTGGATGAATTGCAGGTTGGACTCGTCGTACTGCACGCAGTACTCGCGGTCCGGGTAAACGGCGCCCAGCTGGAACTGGTAGGCGTTGGCGAGGATGCCATGCTCTTCCAGCACCTGGGCGATGATCTTCGGCACGTTCATGTGCTGGAACATGCGCTGGTTGATACGGTGGGCCAGGTAGGCCAGCTGCGGGCGCAGGGTCACCTGGTAGCGGGTCAGGCGCTTGCCCGCCTCGCCTTGCGCGGCGCGGTAGATCAGCCCATGCAGGCCGCGTCCGGCGTCGCCCAACTGAAGGAACGCGGGCTTGTGCAGCAGGCTCTCCAGGTCCAGCGAGGGACGTTCGCTGACCAGCTCCAGGTCGATGGCGTAGGGCTGGCTGATGGCTTCCTTGCCGTCGAAGGCGAGGACCTGGAAATCGTGCTCCAGGCCGTCGATGTGCAGGCTGAAATGGGTCTGGTTTGCGGCGGCAAACATCCTTGTCCCTCTTTCCTGGGGAGTGAAACGACCTCGAGGTAGCGCGCCGCTCACGCGGCGCATCGCGGATGAATCCACTCCTGCAGGCAGGCGGGCGGCGGCGCCAGCCGAAACATCGCGTCGGGCCGATCAGGCAGGCAACCAGGGCCTCACAGGTGCGGCACGTTGCAACCGATGCAGGAGCGGATTCATCCGCGATGCGCCGCGCGGGCGGCGCTCGATCTCATGGGCGATGCAACGCTGGCGTCGATCACCCAGAGACCCCGAGCCTTAGCCGGCGACCGGTGCGCGCCAGTCGTCAGAACCGGAAGTACCGGACACTTCGTGGGTCCAGGTGATCTTGCGGTAGGTGAAATACACGTCTTCCAGGTGGGTGAAGTGGGCGTTGGCCGGGTCCTGGCAGTTGTGCATGTAGTCCTTGATGTCGACGATGATCGCGTCTTCCAGGACGGTGGTGTAGTAGTGCTCCTGGGTGCCCTGGGCCGAGGTGCGGTACCACTTGATCTCGACCTTGGTCATGCGCTCGCCCGAGGTCAGGGCGGCCAGCAGCAGCGGCGAAGCCTTGTCGAAGACCTTGGTGATCTTCACCGGCTTGTGCACGCGCTGACCCGTCGGCTGGCCGGACTGTGGATCACGCGGGATGATCACTTCGTGTTCGAAGCCCTGGACCATGACCTGGTCTTCGTGACCTTCCTGGTAGGTGTTGCCTACCGAGTCGGCGGTGAACGCGCCAGCGGTGATCAGGCCTTGTTTTTCGCCGGTGACGGCCATGTAGGCGGGAGTTGCCATGAGTGATGCTCTCCATGCTTGAGAAAGTCGCCCGGTGGCAGGAAATTGCCAGGCGGGGGACATCTCCTTATACAAGCCCCGTGCCAGGTATTTTTTATCCTTTTAAATCAATAGTTTAAAAATGCTACACACTCATTTGGATAGTTTTTCAGCTACCTGCTATCCAAAAGTTGCGCAACTTTTTGCGCAGTACTGGCAAAAAGTTGCGCAGTTGGCTGTACATGGCAGCTGCTAAGGCCTGCGAGGAACTATCCACATACTTATCCACATTCAACTGCGCAACTTCTTGCGCAGTTGACTTTATAGTCAACAAAGTGAATCGCATCTCGAATGTAACCGTATAAGGGAGTGGAACGGAGCGTCGACTGGCATGCTGGAACCATACCCGCGCTACGCCAATCGACAACGGGTAGCGCAGAGATCGCGAACGCGATCACTTTAGGCATCTGGATTACGCTCGGTCGCCGCTGCAGCATCTCGAAGAAGTGCTCCAGCACCTCATCGAGTTTCTCCAACGTTGGCCGCCGACCTCGCTCACGTGTTTGCGGGCGAACATCTGGCTCTATTGGTAGACTGTCACCTTATCGCGGTTGATGCGGATCTGAGCTGTGTAGCTGATGGTGCCGTCGGCCTTCTTGCGGGGTCTAAACGTTGCCATGAGAATTGGTACACGTCCTGATTCGCTTGGTACATGTACCAAGCGCTTTGTATAAATGCCCCAAAACCCCCGAAAATCGGTACAGAACACGTTGAACGAAATGACCGCAAAATCAGGCTCTAAGCCAGAAACCATGCGCCCTGAGCCCTCCCGTCGCTTCAGCGTTGCCCCCATGATGGACTGGACCGACCGCCACTGCCGGTTCTTCCTGCGCCTGCTTTCCAGGCAAACCCTGCTCTACACCGAAATGGTCACCACCGGCGCCCTGCTGCACAACGACGCCCACCGATTCCTCCGCCACGATGCCTCCGAGCACCCGTTGGCCCTGCAACTGGGCGGCAGCGTGCCAGCCGACTTGGCCGCGTGTGCCCGCCTGGCCGAAGAAGCCGGCTACGACGAGGTCAACCTCAACGTCGGTTGCCCCAGCGACCGGGTGCAGAACAACATGATCGGCGCCTGCCTGATGGCCCACCCGGCGCTGGTGGCCGATTGCGTGAAGGCCATGCGCGATGCCGTGTCGACTCCGGTGACGGTCAAGCACCGCATCGGTATCAATGGCCGTGACAGCTACGCCGAGTTGTGCGACTTCGTCGGCCAGGTGCGCGAGGCCGGTTGCCGCAGTTTTACCGTGCATGCGCGGATCGCGATCCTGGAAGGGTTGTCGCCGAAGGAAAACCGTGAGATCCCGCCGCTGCGCTATGACGTGGCAGCGCAGTTGAAGGCGGACTTCCCGGACCTGGAGATCGTGCTCAATGGCGGCATCAAGACCCTGGCCGAATGCCAGGCGCACCTGCAGACCTTCGACGGCGTGATGCTCGGGCGCGAGGCGTACCATAACCCCTACTTGCTGGCCGAGGTGGACCAGCAGCTGTTTGGCAGCGAAGCGCCGGTGGTCAGCCGTAGTGAGGCGCTGGCGCAGTTGCGCCCTTATATCGTCGCGCACATGCAGGCGGGTGGGGCCATGCATCACGTTACCCGGCACATCCTGGGGTTGGCCCAAGGGTTCAAAGGCGCCCGAAGGTTCCGTCAGTTGCTGTCGGCGGACATCCACAAGGCGGCGGAGCCGCTGGCGGTGTTCGACCAGGCGGTGGAGCTGCTGCAGGGGCGCTGAGCAATTTACCCCTGAAGCAGGTGGCGTGTGGCTGGCACCGGCTTCGCCGGTGATCGCGGCTGAAGCCGCTCCTACAAGTACGACTATAACTGTAGGAGCGGATTTATCCGCGATGCAGGCGCCGCGATGGTTGCCATCGGCCGAGCCCATGTTCGCGGGCATACCCACTGCCACAAAGAGTGTGCAACCTGTGGATCCCGAGCAAGACACTTACGCCAGCCAGTAGATCTGCCGTCAGGCAACCCGCTGCGGAACCTCAGGCCAGCTTGCGACTCGAATCTTCACCTTTCACACAGCCCTTCCGGGCAAGCCCGTGCCCAGGCCCTTGAGCGGCCGTCGGGGCTCGGGTAATGTCGAGTCATTGCACAGGACAGAGCACGCCCATGACCTCCAAGCTGGAACAACTCAAGCAGTTCACCACCGTGGTCGCCGACACCGGGGACCTGGACGCCATCACCCGGCTGAAACCGGTCGATGCCACCACCAACCCGTCGCTGTTGCTCAAAGCCGCTGCCATCCCTGGTTATGCCGACCTGCTCAAGCAGGTGAAAGCCGACGCCAAGGGCGATGTCGACCTGGCCTGCGACCGCTTCGCGGTGGCCGTGGGTTCGGGCATCCTCAAGGTCATCCCCGGGCGAATTTCCACCGAGGTGGATGCCCGCCTGTCGTTCGATGAGCCAGCCCTGCTGGCAAAAGCCCGCAAGCTGATCGAACTGTACGAGGCCGCCGGCGTGGGCCGCAACCGCGTGCTGATCAAGCTGGCTTCTACCTGGGAAGGCATCCGCGCCGCCGAGAAGCTGGAGAAGGAAGGCATCCAGACCAACCTTACCCTGCTGTTCTCATTCGCCCAGGCCCAGGCCTGCGCCGATGCCGGGGTGTTCCTGATTTCACCCTTCGTGGGGCGTATCTACGACTGGTACAAGAAAAGCACCGGCCAGGACTACGTCGGCGCCGAGGACCCAGGCGTGCAGTCGGTCACGCGCATCTACAACTACTACAAGGCCAATGGCTACGACACCGTGGTCATGGGTGCCAGCTTCCGCAATATCGGCCAGATCGAGCAACTGGCCGGCTGCGACCGCCTGACCATCAGCCCCGAGCTGCTGCAGCAACTGAGCGAAGACCAGGGCGATCTGCCACGGGTACTGCAACCGGGCAAGGCCGGCGAGGCCAAGCAGCAGCTGAACGAAAGCCAGTTCCGCTGGGCGATGAACGAGGATGCCATGGGTACCGAGAAACTGGCCGAGGGTATTCGCCAGTTCGCGCGGGACCAGGAGAAGCTGGAGAAGTTGATGGCTGAAAAGGCCTGATACATTTCGGGTTTGCCTGACGGGCGGGAAGTGTTCAGCATTTTTCGCCCGTTTTGTTTTACCGAGTCATAGTTGTGTATTTGTTTCTCGGACCTCTTCGCGGGCACGCCCGCTCCCACAGGGATCTCCACAGTGCTTGAAAGCGCCGCCATACCTATGGGAGCGGGCGTGCCCGCGAAAGGGCCCGCATAGCCCCCGAGCTGTCGATGACCTCCCCTACCCCATTGCCCCTCGTACTCGCCGGCCCGGTACTGCGCCGCCTGGAACCCCAGCGCCTGGCCATCTGGCTGGTCGCCACGCAACCACTGCAACCCGAATTCATCTTTCCGGCAAGCGAGGCCCGGGTCGATTGCCAGGTGGTCGCGGTGGGCCAGCACGCCTTCATCCACCTGCTGGATATCCACTTCGTCCAGCCACTGCCCTGCAACCAACTGCTCGACTATGACCTGCTCATCAATGGTCAGGGCATCGCCGACTGGGCGCCACACTTGCTCTACACCGGCACCCAGCGCCCAAGCCTGGTACTGCGCGATCGGCTCGACCACCTGTTGCATGGTTCCTGTCGCAAGCCGCATTTCCCGGCCGCCGATGGCCTGCTGTGCGCCGACCGCCTGCTGCAGGCCTGCGAAAAACCCGCAGAACGCCCCGCCGTGCTGCTGATGACCGGCGACCAGGTGTACGCCGACGATGTGGCTGGCCCGATGCTACGCGCCATCCATGTTCTGATCGCGCGCCTGGGCCTGTTCGACGAAACCCTCGATGGCGCGGTAGTCGCCGACAGCCAGGCGCTGTACCGGCACCCTGCCTGCTACTACCACCGCGCCGACCTGCTGCCGGCCCAGCCGCGCAACGAAACCCTGCGCGAGCGCTTTTTCGGCGGCAAGCGCAAGCCGATCTTCTCGTCGAGTAACGCCGATAACCACCTGGTGACCTTCGCCGAGGTCATGGCCATGTACCTGCTGGTGTGGTCCCCCGTGCCCTGGCAACTGGTGAACCTGGACATGCCCAGCGGGCTCAGCGCACCGCGCCAGGCCCGCTACCAGCAGGAGCTGCCGCTGATCCAGGCGTTTGCCGACAAGCTTGGCCAGGTTGCACGGGTCATGGCCCACCTGCCCTGCCTGATGATCTTCGACGACCACGACATCACCGACGACTGGAACCTGTCGGCGCAATGGGAGGCAACCGCCTATGGCCACCCCTTCTCGCGGCGGATCATCGGCAACGCCCTGCTCGGCTACCTGCTGTGCCAGGCCTGGGGTAACGACCCGGACGCTTGCCAGGCACTGATCGGCCAATGCCAGGCGCTCGGCAGCCAGCCCCAGGACGAGCTGATCGGGGAACTGCTGCGCTTCCAGGGCTGGCAGTTCAGCCTGCCCAGCAACCCGCCCTTGCTGGTGCTGGACACCCGCACCCGCCGCTGGCGCAGCGAGAGCAGCCTGGCCAAGCCGTCCGGCCTGCTGGACTGGGAGGCGCTGAGCGAACTGCAGCTCGCGCTGCTCGACCACCCGTCGGCAATCATCGTGTCGCCTGCACCGATCTTTGGCGTGAAGCTGATCGAGACGGTGCAGAAGGTATTCAGCTGGTTGGGCTACCCGCTGCTGGTGGATGCCGAGAACTGGATGGCCCATCGCGGTGCGGCGCAGGTCATCCTCAACATCTTCCGCCACTCCCGCACCCCGGGGCACTACGTAGTGTTGTCCGGGGACGTGCATTACTCGTTCGTCTATGAAGTGCTGATCCGCCACCGCCAGCGCAGCCCGCATTTGTGGCAGGTGACCAGCAGCGGGATCAAGAACGAATTCCCGCGGCGTTTACTCGACGTGCTCGACCGGCTCAACCGCTGGCTATACGCGCCGCGCTCGCCGCTCAACTGGTTCACCAAGCGTCGCGAGATGGAGGTGGTGCCGCGTACGCCCAGCCATAGCAAGGCCGGCGAGCGGTTGTGGAATGGCGCGGGCCTGGGGCAGGTTTTCTTCGATGAACAGGGGCGGCCGGCACGGGTCTACCAGCTGGATGCGGATGGGGGTGAGGCGACCGAGTTTATTGGCAGAACATAGCCAGGCATAGTAACCGTGTTGCCTGTGCCCGCCCTTTCGCGGGCACGCCCGCTCCCACACGAATCCCTGTGAGCCAGCGGGCAACCTGGTAGCTGTGGGAGCGGGTTTACCCGCTAAGTCGCCGGCGCAGGCTGACGATCAGGTCCGCTCCAGCGCACTGACCAGGTCATGGAAGGCTTCGCGGTTGGAATCGTTCAGGCCCATGAGGATCTTGTGCGCCTCCAGTACCTTGGAGCGCACCACGTCCTCATTCTGGTCCTGCGATGGCAGGTCGGTCAGGCACTCCGGGCATGGAATCGGACGATCGACGATGTTGAACACCTGATCGAAGCCCATCGACTGCAACAACCGGGAAATGTCCGGATTGGTAGTGACCACGGTCGGCAGCAGCCCTACCTTCTGCCGCGACAGGATCGACAGTTTGGCCAGCAGGCCCAGGGTGGTGCTGTCGATGCTCTCGGTTTCGGTCAGGTCGATGACAATCGCCGAGAAGTTCAACGCGGTGAAGATCTTCTCGATCGTCGCATCCAGCGCCGAACACAGGGTCAGACGCACTTCACCGACGAATTTCAGTACAAAGGTACCGCTCTGCTCGGCGAACTGAATTCTACCGGTACTCATTGAAGGTTCCTGCTCAACACCAATAGGGCGATATCATCCGGCATCTCCCCAAGCGTAGCCAATCCAAAACGTTGACGCAGCCCATCCAGGCTGCCACCTGCTGCCCTGACGATTTCCGGCAGGGCGGTTTCTTTATCTTTGAGCGTGTCACCCGGCAAAAGGTCCAGAATGCCATCGGACATCAGCGTGAGGCTGAACCGCGGCGGCAGTTCCACCACCAGGTCCTGGTAGTTGGCCTCGTCGAACAACCCCACTGGCAGGCCGCGGCCTTCCAGGTAACGGGTATGCTCAGGAGTATGCAGCACCGGCAACGGCAGATGGCCGCCTACGGCGTAGGTCAGCAGGCCGGTGTCCTCGTCGATCACCCCGCCGACCATGGTCACGTGCTTGCCCAGCTTGCAGTTGATCAGCCCGCGGTTGATGTGGCTGAGTACCTGCGAAGGTTTGAATTCGCGCATCTTGCCGCTGCGCTTGAATTCGAACAACAAGCGCGTGGTCATGAACTTCAGCAGCACGGTGACGAACGCCGACGAGGCGCCATGCCCGGACACATCGGCCAGGTAGAAGGCGATGCGCCGTTCGTCCACGCGGAAATAATCGGCAAAGTCACCCGACAGGTACAGCGACGGGATGATCTGGTGCTCGAAGGCGAACTCGCCGGCCACCCAGGGGCTTTCCGGCAGCATGTTCATCTGCACCTGGCGACCGGCTGTCTGGTCCTCCTGCAACAAGTGCAGGCTGGCCTCCAGCTCGCGGTTGGCGGCTTCGAGCTTGTCGCGGTAGCGCTGGTTTTCCAGCACCAGGCGCGAACGGTCGAGCGCCCGGCGCACCGAATGCTCGAGCACGGCCAGGTCTTCCAGCGGCTTGATCAGGTAGTCGGCCGCGCCCAGGCGCAACGCTTCCACCGCATCGCTCATGACGCCGGCACCGGACACCACGATCACCGGTAACTGCGGCGCGCGCTCGCTGACCTGGCGAATCAGCTCGAGGCCGCCCATCTGCGGCATGCGCAGATCGCAGATCACGAGGTCGGGCTGGTGTTCTTCGAAGACCTGAAGCCCCTGCTGGCCATTGCCGGCCTGGAGGACGCTGAAACCGCTGTCTTCAAGATAGGCGGCGAGGCTTGCACGGACCACGTCGTCGTCATCGATGATCAGCAGCGTTGCACTGGTTTTCTGCATGTGGGCGAACGGCGCCGATTGGGGTTGGTGCAGCGGGGTCGGCAAGGCAGACGGCCAGCTACGGGAATTCTCTATGGTCACACTCTACTTGAGTTGTAGGACAAGAACACCTGCCAGGCAACTGTCCGGCAACTGTGAGAGCGACCTTGTAAGGCGCAGACGGTACTCCCATCCGGCAGGCGTTTCAAGCATGCAAGGGTCGACCTCGCCGCACTTTACAGCGCAAATCACCGGGAGTTATAAGAAAGTCGTCCAGCGTAACCGACAGGAAGCATGCCGCATGTCCCACACGCCCTCCAGCCATGCCGAGAAACGCGACTTCATCCGCATGCGCATCGATGCCGAGGTCAGCCTGCTGCATGAAGGCCAGGTAATTGCCGCCGTGTGCCTGGACCTGTCCAGCAGCGGCATGCAGGTACAGGCCGCGCAGCACTTCCAGGTGGGGGACCGAATCGAGGTGCGGATCGAATCCGAGCATCCGGCGTTGAAGGGGCTGCATGCCAGCACCGAAGTGGTGTGGATTGCCGACCAGCCGGGTGGCCAACAGAAGTTCGGCCTGCGGATTCTGGCCATGCATTGATTGCCCTGCCTGGCGCCCCTTGTAGGAGCGGCCTGGTGTCGCGATGGGCTGCGCAGCAGCCCCGGGTTTCAGCTTTGCTGCATGAATCGCCGGGGCTGCTGCGCAGCCCATCGCGACACCAGGCCGCTCCTACACGGGGAATCGCGCAGGAAGGGCAATCGCGCAGGATCAGCCAGGCAGCAGATCAGAAGTCGTCTTCGACCTCGCCATCCTTGACCTTGAACTCGCGGTTCTGCAGGTAGGCATTGCGAATGAAGATGTACTTGTCACCCTGGATCAGCTTCTCGGCCGAGAGCAGGTCGGCGCGGGTGTCGATCACGTCCAGGGCGAAGATCGAGTTGCGCGTCGGCACATGGTCGATGTAGCGGTAGGGTTCGGTGTAGGTGTCCGGGTACTTGGCCACGCCGTCACGCACGGTGCTCGGCCCCAGCAGCGGGATGACCACGTACGGGCCACTCGGCACGCCCCAGTAGCCGAGGGTCTGGCCGAAGTCTTCGTCGTTGCGCTGCAAACCCATCCGGGTGCCGACGTCGAAGAAGCCGCCCAGGCCGAAGGTGGTGTTGACGATCAGTCGCGCCGTGTCCACGCCCGCCGCATGTGGCTTGAACTGCAACAGGTCGTTGGCCAGGTTGGTCACATCACCGAGGTTGCGGAAGATGTTGTGGATGCCATCTTCGAGGAACTGCGGGGTTACCGCCTGGTAGCCCTTGGCCAGAGGCTTGAGGGCATAGGTGTCAAGCGTATCGTTGAAGCGGAAGATCGGGCGGTTGACCGCTTCCCAGGGATCTTCCTCGGTGGCGGCCTGGGTAGCTGCCACGGGCGCCAGCAGCATGCTGGCGCAGACACAGGCCTGGGTGACACGTTCGATCACACTGGCACCGATCCTACGCATAGGTGTTTCTCCATCGGATTTCTCGGTCGCAAGCGCAACGGGGCGCTGCTGTACCGCGGCAGTATAGAGACTTGCGGGCTGATAAGCAGCTTTACACAACGTTGCTCAATAATTTGTGAACAACTGTTGCGCCATACCCGCTGTCACAGGGCGGTAACAATCGCCGAATAGCCTGCGGACTATTTGGGGACGTTGCCATGGACGCTGCACCCGCCTTCACCGCTGTGCTGTTCGGCTTGCGTGGCTGCCTGGTGCAAACCGCCGATGGCGCGCCCTCGCCCGCCCCTGGCGCGCTGGCCAGCCTGGCCAGCCTGCGCCAGCGCCAGGTGCCGTGCATCTGGCTGGATGAGCTCGACGCCAACCAGAACCAGCGCCTGGCCCAGGTACTGCCCGACTGGCTGCCAGGGCATACCGTGCAGGGCACACGCTGGCCGGCGCCGAACGCCTGCTGGCAGGCGCTGATGACGCTGGGCAGCGCACGCCTGGATGGCTGCGTGCTGGTCAGCGGCGAGCCGCGGCTGCTGCAGTCTGGCCTCAATGCGGGGCTGTGGACGGTGGGGCTGGCCGCTTGCAGCCCGTTCTGCGACCCCAGCTCGCGGCACTGGCAGGCCATGACCGCACAGCAACAGGACCTGGCCCGGGGCAAGGCGACGCTGGAACTGTTCAGCCTGGGTGTGCATTCGGTGATCGACCACCTCGAAGCGCTGGACACCTGCCTGCTGGACATCGCCCAGCGGCGGCGCAAGGGCGAAAAACCCTGATACAGCAGCGTTGACACGGATCATGCAAAGCTGCGGCAGGTGGATTACGCTGAACACAAGCCAGAACCTTTGCCGCTTCGCTGAGGTCCATGGCTTGCCAAGCCATTGATGGAGAACTACCAATGCCTGCCCGCGAATTGCAAGAGCGCCTGAACAGCTTGCGCGAGCAACTGGACCGCAACGTGCCGCTTTCTGACGAAGAACTGGCCGCGCTGCATGAAGAAGCGCGCCAGATCGAGGCGCAACTGAAACTTGAAGAAGCCACCCCAGACCATAACCTGGTAGACGGCGTGAACCTGGCGATCGAACGCTTCGAGGCCGACCACCCCGACCTCACCGCCACCCTGCGCAGCATTGCCAACTCGCTGCACAGTATGGGCATCTGAAAAAGCGGGGGTGCTTTGCCCCCCCCCCTTTCACCGGCACGCCAGCTCCGACCTCGACCGCATCGGCCTCGGGCCATCTGCAATACCTGCAGGAGCTGGCGTGCCGGCGATGGGCCGCAAAGCGGCCCCGATACCTTACTGGCGAACCAGGCGCTGGTTCTGCGGGCTGATCGCGCGGGTGCTGCGGTACGGGTTGATGTCCAGCCCTCCGCGGCGCACATAGCGCGCATACACCGTCAGAAACTCCGGCTGCAGCAGGTTCTTCAGGTCGAGGTAGATCCGTTCCACGCACTGCTCATGGAAGTCGGCATGCTGGCGGAAGCTGACCAGGTAGGTCAGCAGGCTGGCAGGGTCCAGCGCCGGGCCCTTGTAGTCGACCACCACGCTGCCCCAGTCCGGCTGGCCGGTGACCGGGCAATTGGATTTCAGCAGGTGGCTGTGCAGGGTTTCTTCCACCACCTGATCCGGGTTGCAGCGCAGCAGTTCGGGCTGCGGCTGCTGGTAGTTGCTGATGGCAACGTCGAGCGCATCGATGCACTGCCCCGGCAAGGCCACCACGCCCTGCGCCTCGACTTCGGCCAGGCTGCGCAGCTGCACGCCAACCGGCTTGCCGGCCGCGGCGGACAAGTCTTTTTCCAGGCAGGCCTGCAGCTCGCCAGACGAGGCGAACACGGTCTGGTTCAGCGAATTGAGGTACAGCTTGAACGACTTCGACTCGATGATGTTCGGCGAATCGGCCGGGATGGCGAACTCGCCGATCGCCACCACCGGCTTGCCCGAGGGCAGCAGCCAGCTCAGCTCGAAGCAGTTCCAGTAATCCACACCCTGCCAGGGCAAGGTCTGGGCGGTGACCCCCAGTTCGGCCCATTTCGCGGTACGCGGGATCGGGAACAGCAGCTGCGGGGAATAGGTGGCGATGTATTCGCTGGACTTGCCCAGCGGGGAATGTTCGGCAGCGGGATGCATGGAAACTGACCTGAAGGTTCGAAATTGTGCCTAGTCTACCGGTTTTGCGCCCTGCCTTGGAGCGCAAGTCACCAGGCGGTTACCGGGGAATTACAACTTTGTCAGTTTGGCCGAGCGGCTGCATCGTCACGTATCATCTCGGCCAAAGCCCTGCGCTACCTGGAGCCATGCCCCAATGAAACTGCTGATCGTCGAAGACCAGGCCCGCACCGGCCAGTACCTGTGCCAGGGCCTGAACGAAGCCGGCTTCGCCACCGAGCTGGCCAACGACGGCGAGACCGGCCAGTTCCTGGCGCTGACCGGCGACCACGACCTGCTGATCCTCGACGTGATGCTGCCCGGGCGGGACGGCTGGCAGATTCTCCAGGCCGTGCGCCAGGCCGGCCTGGATACACCGGTGCTGTTCCTCACCGCCCGCGACGCGGTCGAGGACCGGGTCCACGGGCTGGAGCTGGGCGCCGACGATTACCTGGTCAAGCCGTTCGCCTTCTCCGAACTGCTGGCACGCGTGCGCAGCCTGTTGCGCCGAGGCACCAGCCCCAGCCAGGACACCACCCTCGGCCTGGCCGACCTGCGCCTGGACCTGATCCGCCGGCGCGCCGAGCGTGCCGGCCAGCGCATCGACCTGACCGCCAAGGAGTTCGCCCTGCTCGAACTGCTGCTGCGCCGCCAGGGCGAGGTGCTGCCCAAATCGCTGATCGCCTCGCAGGTGTGGGACATGAATTTCGACAGCGACACCAATGTGATCGAGGTCGCGATCCGCCGCCTGCGGCTGAAGATCGACGACCCGCACCCCAACAAGCTGATCCACACCGTGCGCGGCATGGGCTACGTCCTCGAAGAGCGCGAGGAATGATGCGCCGGGTTTCCCTTGGCAGCCGCCTGGCCCTGCTGTTCGCCGCCTGCACTGCCGCCGTCTCGCTCGGCGCAGGCCTGATATTCAGCCGGGCCAGTGCGCAGCACTTCGTCGAACTGGACCAGCAACTGCTCGACTCGCGCCTGTCGCTGTTCCGTTCCCAGCTGGCCGGCCTCAGCAGCGCGGCCGAACTGCAGGCGCGCCTGCCAGCGCTGCGCGATGAACTCGGCCACCAGGCCGACCTGGCCCTGCGCATCAGTGGCAGCGACGGTGCCACCTGGTTCGAAAGCCGCACGGGCCTGCCCCAGGCACCGCTGCCCGGTGGGCTGGCGACCTTGCATGAGCAAGGCACGGACTACCGCAGCCTGGCCGTGTACCTGGTACAAGACGCCGCGCAGTCGCCGCAACTGGCCCTGTACCTCGATATCACCCACCACCAGCACTTCCTGCAGGGCATGCAGCGCCTGATCTGGTTGACGGTCGGCCTATCGGCGCTGGCCACCGCGCTGCTCGGCGCCTGGGCCGCACGCCGCGGGCTGCGCCCGTTGCGGCAGATGGGCCAGGTAGCCGCCAGCGTGTCGGCACGTTCGTTGACCACCCGCCTGCCGGTGGCGCAGATGCCCGAAGAGCTGGCCGAGCTGGCCAGCGCCATGAACGCCATGCTGCAGCGTCTGGACGATGCCTTCCAGCGTCTGTCGGCATTCTCTGCCGACATCGCCCACGAGCTGCGCACACCGCTGTCCAACCTGCTGACCCATACCCAGGTCACCCTCACCCGCCCGCGCAGCCTCGAGGAATACCGCGAGGCCCTGCATGGCAACCTGGAAGAACTGCAGCGGATGGCGCAGATGATCAACGACATGCTGTTCCTGGCCAAGGCCGACCATGGCCTGCTGGTACCGGGGCGAGCGCCGCTGGCGCTGCATGAGGAAGTGGATGCGCTGCTGGAGTACTACGCCCCATTGGCCGAGGACAGCAACGTACAGCTGTCGCGCGAGGGTGAGGCCTGCCTGCAGGGCGACCGGCACATGCTGCGCCGAGCGCTGTCCAACCTGCTCGACAATGCCTTGCGCTTTACCCCTGCGGGAGGGCAGATACAGGTGACGCTGGCGCCTGGGCCGACGCTGTGCGTGGCAAATACCGGAGGGACCATCGACCCGGCCGCATTACCGCGCTTGTTCGACCGCTTCTACCGGGTGGACCCGGCGCGGCGCGAAGGCACTAGCGAGCATGCGGGGTTGGGGCTGGCGATTACCCGGTCGATCGTGCAGGCCCATGGCGGGCGCATTCGGGCAGAGTGTGTGGATGGTTGGACGCGGTTCGTGATCGAGTTTACCGAAGATCGGTGAACCGGGGGCTGCTTTGCAGCCCATCGCGACACAAGGCCGCTCCTACAGGGGACAGCGATCAGGTTGGGCTCAAACCCTTGTAGCAGCGGCCTTGTGTCGCGATGGGGCGCAAAGCGCCCGCAAAATCTCAAGCAGACATCAGACAGCCAGGCCAATCGCCGGCTGCACCTGCGATGCCCGATAAGCCGGGTAGATGGTCGCCAGGAAGCTCATCACCAACCCGGCCGTGCAGATGATCGCCACATCGCCCCACTGCAACTGCGATGGCAGGCTGCTGATGAAGTACACATCCGAAGTAAAGATGTGCTGCCCGCTCACCCGCTCCAGCCAGCCGACGATCTGGCTGACATTGAACGCTGCAATCACCCCCAGCACGCCGCCAATCAGCGTACCGACGATGCCGATCAGGCTGCCCTGGACCATGAACGTGCCCATGATCTGCGCCGGCGTGGCACCGAGGGTGCGCAGGATGGCGATGTCGGGGCCCTTGTCGTTCACCACCATCACCAGGGTGGCGATGATGTTGAACGCGGCCACCGCGATGATCATCATCAACAGCAGGCCGATCATGGTTTTTTCCATCTTCATGGCGCTGAACAGGCTGCCCTGGGTATGCGACCAGTCATCGGCACGGTAGGCATCGCCCAGCCTGGCAGCGATGGCCTTGGACACCTGCGGCGCGGCATACAGGTCGTGCAGCTTCAGGCGCACGCCCTGCACCTGGCCCGGCGCCCAGCGCTGCATGGCGCCGGCATCGGCCACATGGATGTAGGCCTGCGAGCCGTCCAGCTCGGCACCCACCTTGAAGATGCCGACCACGGTCAGGCGCTGCATGCGCGGTGTGATACCGCCGGGTTCCTTGCTGATTTCCGGCACGATCAGGGTCAGCTTGTCACCGGTGTTGAGGCGGAAGCGGCGTGCGGTCAGCTCGCCGATGACCACACCGAACTCGCCCGGCTGCAGGTCCTGCAGGCGGCCCTGGACGATGTGCTGACCGACGATCGAGACCTTGCCCTCCTCGGCCGGGTCGATGCCGCCGACCTGGATCGGCTGCATCGCCCCCTTGTACGACAGCATGCCTTCCATTTCGGTAATCGGCGCTGCTGCCATCACTGCCGGGTCCTGCAGGGCCGCATCGGCCACCTTGTGCCAGTCATCCAGTGGCTGCGCGCCGAGGATGGCGGCGTGCGGTACCAGGCCGAGAATGCGCGAGCTCATTTCGCGCTGGAAACCGTTCATCACCGACAGCACCACGATCATCGCCAGTACGCCCAGCGACAGGCCGATCATCGAGGTCATCGAGATGAACGAGATGAAGTGGTTGCGGCGCTTGGCTCGGGTGTAGCGCGCGCCGATGAAGATGGGCAAGGGTCTGAACATGTACGGAAACACCCAATGAAAACAGGAAAACGGGGCAGCGCGGCCACCCCGTGCAGTCGATCAGATCGCCACCAGGTGACCGTCGTCGAGCTTCAGCACGCGGTCCATCTGGCGTGCCAGGTTGAGGTCGTGGGTCACCACCAGGAACGCGGTGCGCGAGGCACTGGACAGTTCCTGCATCAACTCCTGGATGCCCTGCGCGGTGTGGTGATCGAGGTTGCCGGTCGGCTCGTCGAGCATCACCAGGCCGGGGCGGTTGACCAGCGCCCGGGCAATCGCCACCCGCTGGCGCTCGCCGCCGGACAGCTCGGCCGGCTTGTGGTTGTAGCGGTGGGCCAGGCCGACCCGCTTGAGCAGCGCCTCGGCACGCTCACGGGCCTCGGGGATCGGTGTGCGGCCGATCAGCAACGGCATGCACACGTTTTCGATCGCCGTGAACTCCGGCAGCAGGTGGTGGAACTGGTAGACAAAGCCCAGCTCCCGGTTGCGCAGCAGGCCGCGCGCCCGCTCGCCCAGCGCCGACAGCTCCTCGCCGGCCAGCCAGACGCTGCCCTGGGTCGGCCGGTCGAGGCCGCCCAGCAGGTTGAGCAAGGTACTCTTGCCGGAGCCCGAACTGCCGACGATGGCCACGCGCTCACCGGCGTGCAGCTCGAGGTTGAGCCCGGACAGTACCTGCACCGACTCCGGGCCCTCGTCGTAGGACTTGCCCAGGTTGCGGCAACTCAGAACGGCTTTATCACTCATGCGCGACTCACTCATAACGTAGCGCCTCTGCAGGCTGGGTGCGCGCCGCACGCCAGGCCGGGTACAGGGTGGCGAAGAAACTCAGGACCAGCGCCGCAGCACAGACCATGTACACGTCCTGGGCCTGGATCTGCGACGGCAGGTAATCGATGAAGTACACGTCGGCATTGAGGAACTTGTGCCCGATCAGTTTCTCGATGCCGGCGATCACCGCGCTGACGTTCAGCGCGGCGACGATCCCGACCACGGCGCCGATCAGGGTACCGATCACCCCGATCACCGTGCCCTGGACCATGAAGATGAGCATGATCTGCCCGGGCGTGGCGCCCAGGGTGCGCAGGATGGCGATGTCGCCGCGCTTGTCGTTGACCACCATGACCAAGGTGGAAATGATGTTGAATGCCGCCACGGCCACGATCAGCAGCAACAGCAGGCCGATCATGGCCTTTTCCATGCGGATCGCCTGGTACAGGTTGCCGTGGGTGCGGGTCCAGTCACGGCTGTAGAACTCCTGGTCACCCAGGCGCTGGGCGATATCCCAGGCCACTCGCGGCGCCTGGAACAGGTCGTCGAACTTCAGGCGCAGGCCCTGCACCTGGTCGGGTTTCCAGCGGTGCAGGCGGGACAGGTCGCTGATGTTGGTCAGGCCCAGGTAGCCATCGATCTCGCCCGCCCCGACGTGGAAGGTACCGACCACGGTGAAGCGCTTCATGCGCGGGAACATGCCGGCCGGGGTCACGCTGACCTCGGGGGCGACGAAGGTCAGCTTGTCGCCAATCGACACCCCCAGCTTGGCCGCGGCCTTGTCGCCGATCATGATGCCCCACTCGCCCGGCGCCAGCTGGTCGAGGCGGCCCTGCAGGACGAACCTGTCGATGATCGACACCTCGCGCTCGCGGGCTGGGTCGATACCGTTGAGCAGCACCTTTTGCACCTTGCCGTCATGGGTCAGCAGGCCCTGCATCTGGGTGAACGGCGCAACCGCCAGCACCTGCGGATTCTGCTTTACTTGTTGGGCAAGGGCCGGCCAGTCGGCTATGGGCTGGCCGCTCTCCAGCGTGGCATGCGGGATCATGCCCAGCACGCGGGTGCGCATCTCGTGGTCGAAACCGTTCATCACCGAGAGCACCACGATCATCACCACCACGCCCAGGGCGAGGCCGATCATCGAGGTCAGGGAAATGAACGAGACGAAGTGATTGCGACGTTTGGCACGGGTATAACGCGTGCCGATGAATGCGAAAAGAGGTCTGAACATGTCGGGGCTTGTTCGGATGAAAGGGAACGTCCTTGTGGCGAGGCGCCTACGGCGGCTTTACACTCGGACCACCGCCGCTACCTTGGGTTCGCCATGACGACATTAGACGAAGAAGATCGCCGCGAATACTACCGCATCGAAGATCAGATCGCACTTCAAATCAGCCCCCTCAGCGCGGCCGAAGCCCTTGACCCAGATGTGTTGCAAGATGATTCGCCGCTGTTCAACCTGCTCAGCGAGCTGCACCTGTCCGACTTCGAGTCGCAGCACCTGCTGCGTCAGCTGAGCGAAAAGGACCGCACCCTCGCCGCGTTCCTGCGCGCGCAGAACAAACGCCTCGACCTGCTCAGCGCGGTGGTTGCCCAGACCCTGATCGGCGAAGTGGGCCAGCCCCAGCCGGTGGTCATTTCCGAGGGTGGCATCGAATTCACCCAAGCCACGCGGCTGGCCCCCGGGACCCGGGTGAAGGTGAAGATGGTGCTGATGCCGCGCGCCCATGGCCTGCTGCTGCGCGGCAAGGTCAGCCATTGCGACCCGCGCCCGGAGGGCGGCTTCGAGGTCGGCACCGAATTCACCGACATGAGCGACGCCCAGCGTCAACTGCTGGCGCGCTACATCCTGCAGCGTCAGCAACAACAACGGCGCCAGCAGCTGGAACAGAACGACCCCGCCTCCTGAGCCCATTTTTCCCTGATTTGAAGGAACGAACGTGACCCTGATCTACGGCCATCGCGGCGCCAAGGGCGAAGCGCCCGAGAATACCCTGAAGAGCTTCCAGCAATGCCTGGCCCACGGCGTGACCCGCTGCGAGCTGGACCTGCACCTGTCGGCCGACAACGAGCTGATGGTGATTCACGACCCCACCCTCAAACGCACCACCGGCAAGCGCGGCAAGGTGGTCGAACACACCGCCGCCGACCTGGTCCGGATCGACGCCCGCAAGGGCGGCCCGGGCCACGTCCAGCCCTGCCCCATCCCGCGGCTGGAAGAACTGTTCCAGAAATGCCCGTTCGAGCACTGGCAGCTGGAAGTGAAAAGCGCTTCACGCACCCGCGCGGCTACTACCGTGCTGGCGATCCGTGAACTGGCCCAGCAGTACGGCCTGCTGGACAAGGTGACCATCACCTCCAGCTCGCGCGAAGTGCTGGGTGCCGCACAGGAACTGGTGCCGGATGTGAAACGCGGGCTGGTGGCCGAATACGCCTGGCTCGACCCGTTGAAGGTGGCGCAGAACTACGGCTGTGACCTGCTGGCATTGAACTGGACACTGTGCACGCCGGAGCGCCTGTTGAAAGCGCAGAGCCAGGGGTTGCACGTGTCGGTGTGGACGGTCAACGAACCGGCACTGATGCGCCGGCTCGCTGACTTTGGCGTGGACAGCCTGATTACAGACTTTCCCGGTTTGGCCAAGACCACCCTCGGGCAGGGTTGAAATCGGTCTCTCCGACCGGCTCAGGCCACCGGTCGGAGCCGCTCAAAAAAGCCGGTTCAGGCCGTCGTAGGCAGCTACCCGATAGGCTTCGGCCATGGTCGGGTAGTTGAACGTGGTGTTGACGAAGTACTTCAGGTTGTTCAGCTCGCCCGGCTGGTTCATCACCGCCTGGCCGATGTGGACGATTTCCGAAGCCTGGTAGCCGAAGCAGTGCACGCCCAGCACTTCCAGTGTTTCGCGATGGAACAGGATCTTCAGCATGCCTTGCGGCTCACCGGCAATCTGCGCACGGGCCATGCTCTTGAAGAAGGCCTTGCCCACTTCGTACGGCACCTTGGCCTGGGTCAGCTCCTGCTCGTTCTTGCCGATCGAGCTGATCTCGGGAATGGTGTAGATGCCGGTCGGCACGTCGTTGACGAAACGCCAGCTGCCATTGTCGACGATGCTGCCCGCGGCCGAGCGGCCCTGGTCGTGGGCGGCACTGGCCAGGCTTGGCCAGCCGATCACGTCACCGGCACCGTAGATGTTCGGCACGCTGGTGCGGTAGCTCTCGTCGACCTCGATCTGGCCGCGACTGTTGACCTTGATGCCGATGTTTTCCAGGCCCAGCTTGTCGGTGTTGCCGGTACGGCCGTTGCACCACAGCAAGGCGTCGGCCTTGATCTTCTTGCCCGACTTCAGGTGCAGGATCACACCGTTGTCCAGGCCTTCGACACGCTCGTAGTCTTCGTTGTGGCGCACGGTGATGTTGTTGTTGCTGAAGTGGTAGCTCAGCGCCTGGGAAATTTCCGAATCGAGGAAACTCAACAACTGGCCGCGGTTGTCCACCAGCTCCACCAGCACGCCCAGGCCGCTGAAGATCGAGGCGTATTCGCAACCGATCACGCCGGCGCCGTACACGATCAACTTGCGCGGGGTGTGGCTGAGGCTGAGGATGGTGTCGCTGTCGTAGACGCGCGGGTGGTTGAAGTCGATGTCGGCCGGGCGGTAGGGGCGCGAGCCGGTGGCGATGATGATGTGCTTGGCGTTGAGCTTTTCCACCACGCCGTTCGGGCACACCACTTCGATGGTCTGCTCGTCGGCGAAGCTGCCGGTACCGACGAACACATCGACGCGGTTACGGGCGTAATAGCCGGTGCGCGATGCCACCTGCTTGGCAATGACCTTCTCGGCGCTCTTCAGCACGTCGGGGAACGAGAACCAGCGCGGCTCGCCGATGGCTCGGAACATCGGGTTGGTGTTGAACTGCATGATCTGCCGCACCGAGTGACGCAGTGCCTTGGACGGGATGGTACCCAGGTGGGTGCAGTTGCCCCCGACCTGGCGACGGCTGTCGACCATCGCCACCTTGCGCCCTGCTTTGGCGGCGTTCATTGCCGCGCCTTCCCCGGCCGGGCCGGAACCCAGCACCACTACGTCGTAGTTGTAGACAGCCATGCGTACTCCTTCAGAACTGGCCCGCAAGCCACGGTCGCTCGCGGGGCGCGATCATGCCGCCGGGGCGCCATGAGAAAATTCGGGTGCAGTCTAATCAAGCGTGAACGCCGCGCACATTAACCCTTGGTCGCGTCGTAGGCCAATTTTGCCCGCACTACATGTGGTTCACCCACTCCCTGGCGGCGATCATCCCTGCTTGTGCTTTCACTCGCCTTTCACTGCCCGTTCGAACGCGGGCGTAGCTCGGGAGACGAAGCCACCCTCGACCCGAGTCACCAGCACCGCAGGCAGGCCATGCGCCACGGCAAAATCCCAACCGCGTTGCGGGCCCAGGATCAACAGCAGCGTCGAATAGCCGTCTGCCCGCAGTGCCGAGGCATCGAGCACGCTGACCGCGGCCAGGTCGTGCTGCACCGGGCGCCCGAGGCGGGCATCGAAGGTGTGCGAATAGCGCCGGCCATTGTCCTCGAAATAGTGCCGATAGTCACCCGAGGTTGATACTGAAAGGCCATTGAGCGGAATGATCTGCCGGGCGATCTGGCGGTCTTCGCGGGGCAGCTCCAGGGCGATGCGCCAGGGGCTGCCGTCAGGCTTGCGGCCGACCGCCTTGAGCTCACCGGTCGCTTCGGCGACGAAGCTGGCGACACCCATGGCCTGCAGGCGCGCAGCGATCAGGTCGACGGCATGGCCGGCGGCCATGCTGTTGAAGTCGAGCTGCACCGGGGCGTCCTTGCACAGGGCCTGGCCCTGGATGTGCAGGTGCCGGTAGCCGACACGCTGGCGCACCCGCGCCAGGGCCTGCGGGTCGGGCACCTGCGCGTGGCGCGCCTGGGGGCCGAAGCCCCACAGGTCGAGCAACGGCTCGACGGTGAGGTCGAAGGCGCCATCGCTCTGCTCGGCCAGTTGCTGGCCCAGGCTGACCAGTTCGAGCATGTCGGCCGGCAGGGCCAGGCACTGGTTGGCGGGCAGCAAGTTGAACTGGCTGACGGTGGAGTCGCCGCGGTAGGTTGAGTAGTGCTGATCGATGCCGTTGAGGATGGCCTCGACCGCCGCCTGGACTTGGGCCGGCGCCGGGCCGCCAGGCTCGCGGACGTACTGGATGCTGTAACTGCTGCCCATGGTCGGGCCACCCAGGCGTTCGACGGTCGGGCCCTGGTTACAGGCGGTCAGGAGCATCAGGATGAACAGAAGGGCTCTGCGCAAAGGGTGGGTTCTCGGTGGCTGTGCTGGCCTTATCGCGGATAAATCCGCTCCTACAGGATATGCTCCGCCTGTGTAGGAGCGGATTTATCCGCGATAAGGCCAGTACAGACAAGACAAATTCTGGATAAAAAAACGGGAACCCGAAGGTTCCCGTTTTTTCATTGCCTTACAAGCGAATCAGCGCGGAAACGCTGGCGGGTTCACACCGGCCATCTCTTCCATCACGCGAACCACCTGGCAGCTGTAACCGAATTCGTTGTCGTACCAGACGTACAGGACAACACGGTTATCGTTGGCGATGGTTGCTTCAGCGTCGACCACACCGGCGTGGCGCGAGCCGACGAAGTCGGTCGAAACCACTTCCTGCGAGCTGACGTAGTCGATCTGCTTGTGCAGTTCCGAGTGCATGGCGGTCTGGCGCAGGTACTCGTTGATCTCGTCGCGCGTGGTGGGCTTTTCCAGGTTCAGATTCAGGATAGCCATCGAAACGTTCGGCGTCGGTACGCGAATGGCGTTGCCGGTCAGCTTGCCCTTGAGCACTGGAAGTGCCTTGGCGGCAGCAGTGGCGGCGCCGGTTTCGGTGATGACCATGTTCAGCGGCGCGGCACGGCCACGGCGGCTGCCCTTGTGGAAGTTGTCGATCAGGTTCTGGTCGTTGGTGAACGAGTGAACGGTTTCGACGTGGCCGTTGACGATGCCGTACTGGTCGTTGATGGCCTTGAGCACCGGCACGATGGCGTTGGTGGTGCAGGAAGCGGCCGAGATGATCTTGTCATCGGCAGCGATGTCACCGTGGTTGATGCCGTGCACGATGTTCTTCAGCGCGCCCTTGCCAGGTGCGGTGAGGATCACACGGGCAGCACCCGGGCAGGCCAGGTGCTGGCCCAGGCCGTCGGCATCACGCCATACGCCGGTGTTGTCGACGATCAGCGCGTTTTCGATGCCGTACTGGGTGTAGTCGACTTCGCTCGGGCTCTTGGCGTAGATCACCTGGATCAGGTTGCCGTTGGCGGTGATGGTGTTGTTGGCTTCGTCGATGGTGATGGTGCCATCGAACGGGCCGTGCACCGAGTCACGGCGCAGCAGGCTGGCACGCTTGACCAGGTCGTTCTCGGCGCCCTTGCGCACGACGATGGCACGCAGGCGCAGGCCGTCGCCGCCACCGGTCTTCTCGATCAGGATGCGCGCCAGCAGGCGGCCGATGCGGCCGAAGCCGTACAGGACAACGTCGGTGCCCTTGCGCGCCGAAGCGTTCTGCTGGCCAACCACTTCGGCCAGTTCCTCACGGACGAACTGCTCGGCAGTACGGCCATTGCCTTCCTGCTTGAACTTGTTGGCCAGCTTGCCGAGGTCGACCGAGGCGGCGCCCAGCTTCAGCTCGCTCATGGCCTTGAGCAGGGGGAATGTCTCGTGGACGGACAGTTCGGTTTCGTCGGCTTGACGATGGCGCGCAAAGCGGTGCGCCTTGAGGATCGAGATAACCGAACGGTTGATCAGGCTACGGCCATAAATCGAGCTCACCACATTGTTGTTGCGGTAGAGCTGACCGATAAGCGGGATCATCGCTTCAGCCAGGGCTTCACGATCGATCCACTCACCAAGACACTGGTCGGGCTTCTGAGTCACGGGAACCTTCCACATGTAGGGACAGAAAAAAGGGGCTACATTATGACGCCCCAACGCGTAACCGGCAATGAGCGCCTGTCGCGGCACGCGCGCCAGCGTTCATGCCCTTTCGAGCCTGACAGCCGGCACCGTCACCGGTACAATCGATCTCTTTGCCGCAACGCTTGGAGTGCAATCTCCCGTGTCAGTTCTGCGCCTACCGCAAATGTCGGCCACGGCCGGCAAACAAACCTGGGGTAATCTGCCCGGAGCCGCCCTCAGCCTGGCCATCGCCGAGGCCGCCAGCAGCGCGGGCCGCTTCACCCTGCTGCTGACTGCCGACAGCCAGGCAGCCGATCGTCTGGAACAGGAACTCCGCTTCTTTGCCCCGGACCTGCCGGTGCTGCCGTTCCCCGATTGGGAAACCCTGCCCTACGACCTGTTCTCACCGCACCAGGACATCATCTCCCAGCGCATTGCCAGCCTGTACCGCTTGCCGGAGCTGAGCCATGGCATCCTCGTGGTGCCGGTCACCACCGCCCTGCACCGCCTGGCACCAACCCGCTTCCTGCTGGGCAGCAGCCTGGTGCTGGACGTCGGCCAGACCATCGACGTCGAACAGATGCGCACGCGCCTGGAAGCCAGCGGCTATCGCTGTGTCGATACCGTCTACGAGCATGGCGAGTTCGCCGTGCGCGGGGCGCTGATCGACCTGTTCCCGATGGGCAGCAAGCTGCCCTACCGCATCGACCTGTTCGATGACGAGATCGAAACCCTGCGCACCTTCGACCCCGAGACCCAGCGCTCGATCGACAAGGTCGACTCGGTACGCCTGCTGCCGGCGCGCGAGTTCCCGATGCAGAAAGAGGAAGTGACCCGCTTCAAGGCGCGCTTTCGCGAACGCTTCGATGTCGACTTCCGCCGCAGCGCGATTTTCCAGGACCTGGCCAGCGGCATCATCCCCGCCGGTATCGAGTACTACCTGCCGCTGTTCTTCGAAGAAACCTCGACCCTGTTCGACTACCTGCCGGCCGACACCCAGGTGTTCTCGCTGCCCGGCGTGGAACAGGCTGCCGAGCATTTCTGGAACGACGTGCGCGGGCGTTATGAAGACCGCCGTGGCGACCTGAGCCGGCCCTTGCTGCCGCCCGCCGAGCTGTTCCTGCCGGTGGAAGACTGCTTCGCCCGGCTCAAGCAATGGCCACGGGTGGTGGTCAGCAGCGAGGACCTCGAGCCCGGGGTCGGCCGCGAACGCTTCCCGGCGCGCGCACTGCCCAACCTGGCGATCGAGGCCAAGGCCAACCAGCCGCTGGCCGAACTGGCCAAGTTCCTCGACCAGTTCCCTGGCCGGGTGCTGTTTACCGCCGAATCGGCGGGCCGCCGCGAAGTGCTGCTGGAGCTGCTTGAGCGGCTGAAACTGCGCCCCCAGGGCGTCGAGGGCTGGGCCGACTTCATCACCGGTGCCGAACGCCTGGCGATCACCATCGCCCCGCTGGACGATGGCCTGCTGCTGGACGACCCGGCCGTCGCCCTCATCGCCGAAAGCCCGCTGTTCGGCCAGCGCGTCATGCAGCGCCGCCGCCGCGACAAGCGTGGCGAAACCGCCAACGACGCGGTGATCAAGAACCTCACCGAGCTGCGTGAAGGCGCACCGGTGGTGCACATCGACCATGGTGTAGGCCGCTACCTGGGCCTGGCCACCCTGGAAATCGAAGGCCAGGCCGCCGAATTCCTGACCCTGGAATACGCCGAGGGCGCCAAGCTGTACGTGCCCGTGGCCAACCTGCACCTGATCGCCCGCTACACCGGCAGCGACGATGCCCTGGCGCCATTGCACCGGCTGGGTTCGGAGGCCTGGCAGAAGGCCAAGCGCAAGGCTGCCGAACAGGTGCGCGATGTCGCCGCCGAACTGCTCGACATCTATGCCCGCCGCGCCGCGCGCAAGGGCTATGCGTTCGCCGACCCGGCCGCAGATTACGCCACCTTCAGCGCCGGCTTCCCGTTTGAGGAAACCCCGGACCAGCAGGCTGCCATCGAAGCCGTGCGCGCCGACATGCTCGCGCCCAAGCCGATGGACCGCCTGGTGTGCGGCGACGTCGGCTTCGGCAAGACCGAAGTGGCCATGCGCGCGGCATTCATTGCCGTGCACAGTGGCCGCCAGGTGGCGGTGCTGGTGCCCACCACCTTGCTCGCCCAGCAGCATTACAACAGCTTCCGCGACCGCTTCGCCGACTGGCCGGTGACCGTGGAGGTGATGAGCCGCTTCAAGTCGGCCAAGGAAGTGGCCGCCGCCGCCGCCGACCTGGCCGAAGGCAAGATCGACATCCTCATCGGCACCCACAAGCTGCTGCAGGACGACGTGCGCTTCAAGGACCTGGGCCTGGCCATCATCGATGAAGAGCACCGCTTCGGTGTGCGCCAGAAGGAACAGCTCAAGGCCCTGCGCAGCGAGGTGGACATCCTCACCCTCACCGCCACGCCGATTCCGCGCACGCTGAACATGGCCGTGGCAGGCATGCGCGACCTGTCCATCATCGCCACGCCACCGGCGCGCCGCCTGTCGGTTCGCACCTTCGTCATGGAGCAGAACAAGAGCACGGTCAAGGAGGCGCTGCTGCGTGAATTGTTGCGCGGCGGCCAGGTGTACTACCTGCACAACGATGTGAAAACCATCGAGAAATGCGCCGCCGACCTTGCCGAACTGGTCCCCGAGGCACGCATCGGCATCGGCCATGGGCAGATGCGCGAGCGCGAGCTGGAACAGGTGATGAGCGACTTCTACCACAAGCGCTTCAACGTGCTGGTGGCCTCGACCATCATCGAAACCGGCATCGACGTGCCCAGCGCCAACACCATCGTCATCGAGCGTGCCGACAAGTTTGGCCTGGCCCAGCTGCACCAGTTGCGCGGCCGGGTTGGCCGTAGCCACCACCAGGCCTACGCCTACCTGCTGACCCCGACCCGGCAGAAGGTCAGCGCCGATGCCGAGAAACGCCTGGAGGCGATCGCCAACACCCAGGACCTTGGTGCCGGCTTCGTGCTGGCCACCAACGACCTGGAAATCCGCGGTGCCGGCGAATTGCTGGGCGAAGGCCAGAGCGGGCAGATCCAGGCAGTGGGCTTCACCCTGTACATGGAAATGCTCGAACGCGCAGTCAAGGCGATTCGCAAGGGCACCCAGCCCAACCTGGAGCAACCGCTGGGCGGCGGCCCGGAGATCAACCTGCGCCTGCCGGCGCTGATCCCCGAGGACTACCTGCCCGATGTGCACGCACGGCTGATCCTGTACAAGCGCATCGCCTCGGCCGCCGACGAAGAAGGCCTCAAGGACCTGCAGGTGGAGATGATCGACCGCTTCGGCCTGCTGCCCGAGCCGACCAAGAACCTGATGCGCCTGACCTCGCTCAAGCTGCAGGCGGAAAAGCTCGGCATCAAGAAAGTCGATGCCGGCCCCAATGGCGGCAAAATCGAGTTCGAGGCCGAAACCCCGGTCGACCCGCTGCCCCTGATCAAGCTGATCCAGGGCCAGCCCAAACGCTACAAGTTCGAAGGCGCCACCCAGTTCCGCTTCCTGGTACCGATGGAACGCCCCGACGAACGCTTCAATACCCTGGAGGCGCTGTTCGAGCGCCTGACCCCACAGCCTGCTTAAGGAAGATCCATGCGTGCCATCCGTTGCCTGACCCTGCTGCTGGCGCTGTTCGCCCCGGCCGCCTTCGCCGAAGGCCTGTATCAGGTGGAAATGATCCTGGTGCGGCAGAACAGCGTGCCCGCCTTTACCAGCCCGTTTGCCCCGGAAAACTGGAGCGCCGGCGCCCCGCGCCTGGAAAAGGACGCCGAGCGCCGCCCGGCGCTGGAAGACGAAGCCACCCGCCTGGAAGCCACTGCCGACTACACCGTGCTGATGCACAAGGCCTGGCAGCAGCGGGTTGGCAGCGAACCCAGCCGCATCGCCCTGGGCGAAGGCGCCGAGCAGTTCGGCCACTTCCCCATCGAAGGCAACCTGAGCATCACCGAGGGCCGCTTCATCGCGGTCGAGGCCAACTTCTGGGTCAACCAGCTGGACGGCAACGGCAGCGTGCTGCAAAGCGAGCAGTTCAAGCAGAGCAACAGCAACGTCAAGGGTGGGCAGTTGACCTTCCTTGACGGCGGGCACCTGGCGCTGCTGCTGAAGGTGACGCCACCGGGCACGCCGAAGATGCCGGTGATGGACCCGGAGATGATGGAGCAGTGATGCAATGAGCCGTGACGCTCTGCAGTTGCTGCGTGAGTACCCGAACTGGACCCAGTCGTTCACCGGCCCGGTCCTGCAGCGCGGCGAGCGTTATGCCCGGGAAGAGCGGGTAAAGATCGAATACTGCAGCGGCGCGCTCATCGAAGCCAGCTGTCGTGGCAGCGAGGGCAGCACTTATCGGCAGAAGATCACCCTCACCGCCTTGGCTGGCCGCTGCCATGTACGCGGCCAGTGCAGTTGCCCCGTCGGGCACAACTGCAAGCATTGCGCCGCCGCGCTGTTGGTCCTGGGCGAACAACAGGCCACGGCGAGAAGTGACGGTGACGCACTACCGGCCAACCTGCAGCGCTGGCTGAAAGGTCTCGAACAGCCTGCGCAGGAGCCTGCCGAAACCCAAGACAAACGCGGGCGCATGGTTTGCTACCAACTCCTGCTGACCGACGAGCCCGGCTGCGCGCTGCGGGTACGCAAAGGCACACGCGAAGACCAGGGGCTGCGCTATAGCCGCGTGCAGTCACTCTACGATTTCCTTTACGAACCCCCGCGCTTCGTCAAGGAAGACGATATCCGCATCTTGCGCCTGCTTTCGGCACTCAATCAGGCCGGCAGCCAGGACCGCGGCTACCAGCTCAAAGGCCGGGAAGGCGGCGAGCTGTTCCAGCGCGCGCTGCATACCGGCCGCATGCTCTGTGACGAAAACAAGCCCCTGCTGCGCGAGGGCCCTACGCTTGCGGCCGAGTTCCGCTGGGTACGGCTGGACAATGGTCACTATCGGGGCATCTGGTACCACGGTGAAACGCCGCTGAACTGCGTGATTGCGTTGCTGCCACTTTACTATTTCGACTTCACCGGCAGCGTGGTGGGCAAGCTCGAGCACAGCCTCGATCCGCATATTGCCCTGCAACTGACCATCGCTCCTGACGTTCCGGAACATCTTGTCGTGCCCCTCAGCCACAAGCTCAACGCCTTGAACCACCAACTGCCTACGCCGACCACGCTGGACGAACAACTCATTGACGACCTGCAGCCCAGCCCGTGCCTGACCCTGGGCAGTCTCGAATTCAGCGCCTACATGCCCAAGACCGGCCGCATGCAACGGCAGATGCAACACCGTGCCGCGCTGGCCTTCGACTACGACGGCCTGCGCGCCAGCGGCAGCGACGACAAACCGCTGACCCGCCTGGTCGGCGACACCTGCCAGCGCATCCGCCGCCAACCCCAGGCCGAGCAGGCACTGCGCAAGATGCTGCGCGACCTTGGTTTCAAGGCCGCCACCCGGCAGAGCAAGGCACTGCCTGACAGCGCCGGCGAAATGCTCCAGCTGCCCGATGACGAAGCCTGGCTGCAGTTTGCCCGCGAGGGCCTGCCGCGCCTGCGCGAAGCCGGTTGGCACATCGATATCCACCGCGACTTCGCCTTCAACCTGCAGGAGGTGGACGACTGGTACGCCAGCATTGACGAAGCACCCGGCCATGAATGGTTCGACCTGGAGCTTGGCATCGTGGTCGATGGCCAGCGCCACAGCCTGTTGCCGATCGTGCTGCAACTGCTGCGCAGCAACCCGGAACTGCTGCGCCCCAGTGAACTGGCCCGGCGCAGCGATGACGAGCACCTGCTGCTCGACCTCAACCGCGGGCGCCTGGACGCCCCGGCCTTGCGCGTCGCCCTGCCCTACGGGCGGATCAAGGCGGTCATGGGCACCCTTGGCGAGCTGTACCTGCACGAAGATGCCACCGGCCCAGCGCTACGCCTGGACCGCGCCGACGCCGCGCGCCTGAACGAAATCGAAGGGCTGCCACTGCATTGGGAAGGCGGCGAGCATGTGCGCGATCTCGGCCGCCGTCTGCGCGATGCCCGCGACCTGCAGGTGCAACCACCGGCCGGCCTGCAAGCCAGCCTGCGCCCTTACCAGCAACAGGGCTTGAACTGGCTGCAGGCGCTGCGGGAAATGGGCACCGGCGGCATCCTGGGCGACGACATGGGCCTCGGCAAGACCTTGCAGGCGCTGGCACACCTGCTGCTGGAAAAGGCCTCCGGCCGCCTGCAAACACCGGCCTTGGCCGTCATGCCCACCAGCCTGATACCGAACTGGCTCGACGAAGCGCAACGCTTCGCCCCCGGCCTGCGGGTACTGGCCCTGCACGGGCCAGGGCGCAGCAAGCACTTCGCCAACCTGCACGCTTATGACCTGGTGCTGACCACCTATGCCCTGGCCCCCCGCGACCTCGAACACCTGCGCGCCCAGCGCTGGCACGTGCTGGTGCTGGACGAGGCGCAGAACATCAAGAGCAGCACCAGCAAGGCCGCCCTGGCCGTGTGCGAGCTGCAGGCCGGCCAGCGCGTGTGCCTGACCGGCACGCCGATGGAAAACAACCTCGGCGAGCTGTGGTCGATCTTCCACTTCCTCATGCCTGGCTGGCTGGGCGACCTGAAACGCTTCAACCAGGACTACCGCACGCCGATCGAGCGCCACGGCGACAGTGAGCGCATGGCCCACCTGGCCAAGCGCATCCGCCCGTTCCTGCTGCGCCGTACCAAGGAGCAGGTGGCCACCGAGCTGCCGGCCAAGACCGAGATGGTGCACTGGGTCGAGCTCAGCGATGCCCAGCGTGACACCTACGAGGCGGTGCGAGTGGCCATGGACAAGAAGGTCCGCGACGAAATCGCCCGCAATGGTGCCGCACGCAGCCAGATCGTCATCCTCGACGCCCTGCTCAAGCTGCGCCAGGTATGTTGCGACCTGCGCCTGGTCAAGGGGGTGGAGAGCAAAGGCAACCAGGCTGACAAGGGCAAGCTGGGCGCGCTGCTGGAAATGCTCGACGAGCTGCTCAGCGAAGGGCGCCGGGTACTGCTGTTTTCACAGTTCACCTCGATGCTGGCGCTGATCGAGGAGGAGCTGCACAAGCGCAAGATCCGCTACAGCCTGCTGACTGGCGATACCCGCGACCGGCGCACGCCGGTGCAGCAATTCCAGCAGGGTGACAGCGAAGTGTTCCTGATCAGCCTCAAGGCGGGTGGCGTGGGATTGAACCTGACGGCGGCCGACACGGTGATCCACTTCGACCCCTGGTGGAACCCGGCCAGCGAAAACCAGGCCACTGATCGCGCCTATCGCATCGGCCAGGACAAGCCGGTGTTCGTGTTCAAGCTGATCACCCGGGGCACGGTGGAAGAGAAGATCCAGCTGTTGCAGCAGGAGAAAGCTGCGCTGGCGGCGAGCCTGCTCGATGGCGGGCAGGCCGGGCAATGGCGCCTGGGGGATGAGGAGATCGAGGCGCTGTTTGCGCCGCTGCCCGGGAAGCGCGGGCGATAGCCCAGATTCCTTCACTGCCTGTACCGGCCTCTTCGCGGGCACGCCCGCTCCCACAGGTACGGCACCGCCCTTGAGGGCACTGATATCCCTGTGGGAGCGGGCGTGCCCGCGAAGGGGCCGACGCGGTCAGTCGACCAACTGCGCTTCCTTCAACGCCCCCAACGCCTCCAGCCACCGCGGCTGCTGGCGATAGTCGGTGCGCGCAAAGCCACGCCCGCGCATCCGCGCAATCCGCGGCGAGGGCTTGACCTTCATCCGCTGGGCCGCGCTCAGCGCCAGCTCTGCCGCCGCCCGGTCGTTGCACACCAGCCCCATGTCGCAGCCCGCAGTCAACGCCGCCTCGATCCGGCTGGCCGCGTCGCCGACCACATGCGCACCGGCCATCGACAGGTCATCGCTGAAGATCACCCCGTCAAAGCCCAGCTCGCCACGCAGGATGTCCTGCAGCCAGCGCCGCGAGAAGCCGGCCGGCTGGTTGTCGACCTGCGGGTAAATGACATGCGCCGGCATCACTGCCGCCAGCTGCCCGCTCAAGCGAGTGAACGGCACCAGGTCGGCTTGCCGCAATTGCTCGAGGCTGCGCTCGTCGGTGGGGATTGCCACATGCGAGTCCGCCTCCGCCCAACCGTGGCCCGGGAAGTGTTTGCCACACGCCGCCATGCCCGCAGCATTCATGCCACGGATGAACGCCCCGGCCAGTTGCGTCGCGCGCAGCGGGTCACCCTCGAAGGCGCGGCTGCCGACCACCGCGCTGCGCTGGTGATCCAGGTCGAGCACCGGGGCAAAGCTGAGGTCCAGGCCAACCGCCAACACCTCGGTCGCCATCAGCCAGCCGCACTGTTCGGCCAGGTACTCGGCGTTATCGTTGTCGGCCAGCGCACGCATGGCTGGCAGGCGCACGAAACCCTGGCGCAAGCGCTGCACACGGCCGCCTTCCTGGTCCACCGCCAGGATCAGGTCGGGGCGGATGGCGCGAATGGAGGCGCACAGCTCACGCACTTGGCGTGGGCTGTCGACGTTACGGGCAAAGATGATCAGGCCAGCCACTTCAGGCTGGCGCAGCAGGTGACGGTCTTCGGCGGTCAGCCATTTACCGGCGATATCCACCATCAAGGAGCCTTGCAGGCTGACAGTCATGGGAAATCCTTCATTGGAGACTGAGAGAAGCCCACTGGGGGCAAGCGGCCTGCTCGATGCGCACCAGGCAATGGGCCGGCACGCGCTCGAACAGGCTGAGCAAATCGGTGTTGCGCAGGCGTATGCAGCCATGGGACAGCGCTACGCCCATGGGTTCCGTATCCGGGGTGCCGTGCAGGTAGATATAGCGGCGGAAGGTATCGACCGCGCCAAGGCGATTGACCCCGGGCTCGCAACCGCTGAGCCAGAGGATGCGGGTGAGGATCCAGTCCCGGCCGGGGTACTGCGCCTGCAACGCCGGCGACCACACCTCGCCGGTCCAGCGCCGCCCGGCCAGTACCGCATTCAACGGCAGGCCTGCGCCGATCTTTGCCCGCACCTGGTGCAAGCCGCAAGGCGTGCAGCCCGAGCCGTTGCGCTCGCCGGCACCGTTGCGCGCGGTGGAAACCGGCAGGCGCAGGCATAGCTGGCCACGGCTGAAACCGTACAGGCACTGGTCGGCAAGGGAAATGTGCAGCAGATCGAGATCGGACATGGGCGCTAGCTTAGCCGAAGCGCCCTGCCCCGCCCAGCCTTCAGGCCTTGGCGGTGACGGTAGCGGACTTGCTGCGCGGGCGTAACTGGGCGGTGGCCATGGCCTCGTCGGTAACGCCACTATCGGCACGCATGCCGGCCGCCAGGAAAGGCACCATCAGGCGCATTACCTGCTCGATCGAGGTGTTGATGCCGAAGTCGGTTTCGGCGATCGCGCGCAGGGCCTTGATACCGGACATGCTGAAGGCTGCGGCACCAAGCATGAAGTGCACCCGCCAGAACAGCTCCAGCGGCGGGATACGCGGCGCGGCCTCGTTGACCAGCAGCATGTAGCGGCGGAACACCTTGCCGTACATGTCTTCCAGGTAGCGCCGCAGGTGGCCCTGGCTCTGGCTGAAGGCCAGGCCCAGCAGGCGCATGAAGATCGACAGGTCGTTGTTGCTGCGGGGCTGCACGGCCAGGGCCTGTTCCACCAGCATCTCCAGCAGCTCTTCGAGGCTGGGCTTGTGCTCCGGTTTTGCCTGGCGCCGCTCCAGCTCGCGCTCGAGGCTGGCGCAGAATGGCCCGAGGAAGCGCGAGAATACCGCCTGGATCAGGGCCTTCTTGGAGCCGAAGTGATAGTTGACCGCCGCCAGGTTGACCCCGGCCTTGCTGGTAATCAGCCGCAACGAGGTCTCGGCGAACCCCCTTTCCGCGAACAGCTGCTCGGCAGCATCGAGAATGCGTTCAACGGTTTCCGATTGGGCCATGACTACTCCGACTACTCCGCCAGACAAACAGGTGTTTGAAACATACGTTTCAGCCCTGCTTCTGTCAAGGCTCGGTGACCGGTCGGTCGCCATTAAAAGGCGACGCGCTTCACGCTGCAAGCCTCAAAACAGCAACGGCTCACGCCGGGGCCTGCAGCAGCGTTTCGCAGTTTTCTTGCTGCCGGTAGCTTGCAGCGCATCCAGTACTGTATATAATCCCAGGCACTGTACAAAAAGACAGAGCGCCCAACATGTTGAAACTGACGCCACGCCAAGCCGAAATTCTCGCGTTCATCAAGCGTTGCCTGGAAGACAACGGCTTCCCGCCAACCCGCGCCGAGATCGCTCAGGAGCTGGGCTTCAAGTCGCCCAACGCCGCCGAGGAACACCTCAAGGCCCTCGCCCGCAAGGGCGCGATCGAAATGACCCCGGGCGCCTCTCGCGGCATTCGCATCCCTGGCCTGGAGGCCAAGGCCGAAGAAAGCGGCCTGCCGATCATCGGCCGGGTCGCCGCCGGTGCGCCGATCCTTGCCGAACAGCACATCGAGCAATCCTGCAATATCAGCCCCGACTTTTTCCACCCCCAGGCCGACTATCTGTTGCGCGTGCACGGCATGAGCATGAAGGACGTCGGTATCTTCGATGGCGACCTGCTGGCGGTGCATACCTGCCGCGAAGCACGCAACGGCCAGATCGTCGTGGCGCGTATCGGCGACGAAGTCACCGTCAAGCGTTTCAAGCGTGAAGGCAGCAAGGTCTGGTTGCTTGCCGAAAACCCCGAATTCGCCCCTATCGAAGTCGACCTGAAAGAACAGGAACTGGTGATCGAGGGTTTGAGCGTCGGCGTCATTCGCCGCTGATCCAGGAGGCGTCATGCAGCAGTTCATTCACGCACCCGAGCAAGCCCAGTTGCCATTGTTCGAAGCATTCCTCGCCCAGCCAGTCTTGCCAGGCCTGAAAACCACTGAACTGGCACGCAAGAGCAGCCAGCCCGAGCTGTTCAGCGAACTGTCGCTGCGCGGTGCTCCCGGGCACTGCCACAGCCTGCTGGCACCGGTACTGCGCGAGCTGAGCGAAGAGGACGAGGCCCGCTGGCTGACCTTGATCGCTCCGCCTTCGAGCCTGACCCAGGCCTGGCTGCGCGACGCCGGGCTCAACCGTGAACGCATCCTGCTGCTGCACCCTCGCGGCAATCAAAGCCCGCTGCAACTGGCCTGCGAAGCGCTGCGCCTGGGCCGCAGCCACACAGTGGTCAGCTGGCTCGGCAATGTGAATGCCACGGCACGCCAGCAATTGCTGCGTGCCGCCAGCGCCGGAAACGCACAAAGCCTGAACATCCGCCTCGGCTGATGTTCAGGCTTTGCCTGTTACCGCGTGACACCGGGTGCCGCGCTGCCTATCAGTGCAGCACGCGCGGCCCCTCGTCACGCTCGAGTTCGCCGTCCATCAGGCGACCGGCCATTTGCACGCCCACACTGAGCATGGCCTTGGCCACTTCCACATGTTGACCCTGCAGGAACGCCTTGGCGTCTTCCGAGAAATCCAGGGTTACCAGAGAGCCCTCATCCTCGGCGCGACGCAGTTCGATGCGGCCATCAGGCAACTCGACAATTTCCAGAAACGACGTAGACATAAATGGCAGTTCTCCGCGAAAGGCCAGTATTGTACCAGCCGTAGCGGCTATCAGCACTCACTCAACGCATCACGGAAACGTCTTACAAGGCCCTTGAGGTTGCTGCGCCAGCTTTCCAGTTCTGCACGTGACAGCGCCGGATGCTCGGGCTCATCGAGATTGACAGCCTGGATCAGCGGCTGGGTAACGTCGGTTTTTGGTGTTTTCTTCGCGACCGGTGGTCGGAACAAATCGGCATAAGCACCTAGCATTTGTGCCAGCCAGGTTTCACGCTGGCGGGCCAGCTCCAGCAGCTCGGCCACTTCCGGGATGGCGATGCCGTTCAGGGCGTCGTCGGCCAGTGCTTGTTCGACCGTAGCAACGACAGGCAAGCGATAGAAGCCACCAATCTCATGGCACAGCCCCAGCAGCGCGCCGTACAGGTGAAACAGCGCCGATTCACGCTCAGCCTCGACCAGGCCCTGGGCGTTCATTGCCTGGCTTTGTTCGGCCTTGGCCATGGACTCCAGGGCGAGGCCGGCGAAGAACAGTTTCTGGTTGGTGCGGGTGTAGAGTTCCTGGGCCATCTCGGTGCCCTCCCATAAGGCTGCAAGGCGGATAGCTGCATCATAAATGATTGGGGCCGCAAAGCGGCCCCAATCACAGCACTCAAGGATCAGCGCTTGTCTTCAACCTTCCACGCATTACCGTCGTAGAACGCCTTCCAGCCGGTCGGCTTGCCGTCGACTTCAGACTGCACGTACTGCTCCTTGGTCTTGCGGCTGTAGCGGATCACCGCAGGCCGACCGTCCGGATCCTTCTGCGGCGCATCGCACAGGAAATGGTACTTAGGATCGATCTCGTGCTTGTGCGGCACGATCTCCAGCACCAGCGGCGCACGCGTCTCACGGTTCTTGGGGAACTGGCTGGCAGCCAGGAACAGCCCCGAAGCACCATCACGCAGCACGTAGGTGTCGTCGACCTTCTCGCATTTGAGCTCAGGCATATCCACCTTGTCCATCTTCGGTGGCGCTGCCTCGCCGCTCTTGAGCAGCTTGCGGGTGTTCTTGCAGGCCGGGTTAGTGCAACCGAAGAACTTGCCGAAGCGGCCAGTCTTCAACTGCATCTCGCTGCCGCACTTGTCACATTCCAGGCTCGGCCCTTCGTAGCCCTTGATGCGATAGTTGCCTTCTTCGATCTCATAGCCGGCGCAATCCGGGTTGTTGCCGCAGATGTGCAGCTTGTGCTTCTCGTCCAGCAGGTAGGCATCCATCGCCGTGGCGCAGATCGGGCAGCGGTGCTTGCCCAGCAGCACACGGGATTCCGATTCGCCCTCGTCGTCGGCGGCAATCTCATCGCCCGGCACCAGGTTCACGGTAGCCTTGCAGCGCTCTTTCGGCGGCAGGCTGTAGCCCGAGCAGCCGAGGAACACGCCGGTCGAGGCAGTACGAATCATCATCGGGCGGCCACATTCCTTGCACGGAATGTTGGTCATGGTCGGCTGGTTGGCGCGCATGCCGTCTTCGCTGGACTCGGCAGTCTGCAGCTTCTTGCTGAAGTCGCCATAGAACTCGTCGAGCACGTTCTTCCAGTCACGCTCACCCTGGGCCACGTCGTCGAGGTTCTCTTCCATGTCGGCGGTAAAACCGTAGTCCATCAGGTTGGAGAAGCTCTCGGACAGGCGCTCGGTGACGATGTCGCCCATCTTTTCCGAGTAGAAGCGGCGGTTGTGCAGGGTCACATAGCCACGGTCCTGGATGGTCGAGATGATCGCCGCGTAGGTCGACGGACGGCCGATGCCGCGCTTCTCCATTTCCTTGACCAGGCTGGCTTCGGTGAAGCGTGCCGGTGGCTTGGTGAAATGCTGGCTCGGGTCGATCTGGATCAGCTTCAGCGCTTCACCCTGGACCATCTCCGGCAACACATCGTCTTCGCCCGGCTTGCTCTGCTGCGGCAGCACACGGGTGTAACCGTCGAACTTGAGGATACGGCCCTTGGCCCGCAGCTCGAAGTCGCCAGCAGCCACGGTGACGCTGGTGGACAGGTACTGCGCCGGCGGCATCTGGCAGGCCAGGAACTGACGCCAGATCAGCTCGTACAGGCGCTCGGCGTCACGCTCCATGCCACTGAGCTTGGTCGGGTGGGTGTTGACGTCGGAAGGACGAATCGCTTCGTGCGCCTCCTGGGCGCCCTCCTTGCTGCCATACACCAGCGGCGCATCCGGCAGGTACTGCTTGCCGAATTCACGCTCGATGTAGCTGCGCGCCATGTCCAGGGCGTCGGCCGACAGGTTGGTCGAGTCGGTACGCATGTAGGTGATGTAGCCGGCTTCGTACAAGCGCTGGGCCATCATCATGGTTTTCTTCACCCCGAAGCCCAGGCGGTTGCTGGCGGCTTGCTGCAAGGTGGAGGTAATGAACGGCGCCGACGGCTTGCTGCTGGTCGGGCGGTCTTCGCGCTTGACCACGCTGTAGCTGGAGGCCTTGAGCTTTGCCAGCGCAGCCATGGCCTGGGCTTCGTTCAGCGGCTTGAAGGCCTCGCCCTTCTCGCGCGCCACTTCGAAGCGCACCTTGGCGTTCTTGGCCGTACCCAGGTCGGCGTGGATTTCCCAGTACTCTTCGGGGATGAACGCGCGGATCTCGCGCTCGCGCTCCACCACCAGCTTCACCGCCACCGACTGCACCCGGCCGGCGGACAGGCCGCGGGCAATCTTGGCCCACAGCAGGGGCGAGACCATGTAGCCGACTACACGGTCAAGGAAGCGCCGCGCCTGCTGGGCATTGACCCGGTCGATATCCAGCTCACCCGGCTGCGAGAAGGCATCCTGGATGGCCTTCTTGGTGATCTCGTTGAACACCACGCGCTTGTAGCGAGTGTCATCGCCGCCGATGGCCTCGCGCAGGTGCCAGGCAATGGCTTCCCCTTCGCGGTCCAAGTCGGTTGCGAGATAGATGGTGTCGGCATCCTTGGCCAGGCGGCGCAGCTCTTCGATCACCTTTTCCTTGCCGGGCAGGATCTCGTACTTGGCCTTCCAGCCGTGGTCAGGGTCGACGCCCATGCGTGCGACCAGCTGGCGACGGGCTTTTTCCTTCGGCGACAGCGCCGGAGCCTCACCCGCGGCCTTGCCACGCTTGGCGGTCGGCTCTTTGCTGGCGCTGGCCGAACCGCTGGTGGGGAGGTCTCGGATATGGCCGATACTCGACTTCACCACGTACTGGTTGCCCAGGTACTTGTTGATGGTCTTGGCCTTGGCCGGGGATTCCACAATGACCAGCGATTTGCCCATGGATCGGAGTATTCCTGAATCTGAAGATAAAAAACGCGTCAGGTGCCAGACGCGGCACCGCTATATATAGTGGCAAAAGTGCGAGGTCAAGTTCGGACTATCACGCTTGCGACTTGCCCAGCAGCCCGGACAGCCCCTCTTCGGCCTTGACCAAAGCAAAGCGTGGCACCTGCTCGCCGTCAACCTCGACGGACTCCTGGAACATCGAAAGTGGCCGTACCCAGAAGCTGTAATCACCATACAGGCATTGGTAGAACACCATCCACTCTTCGCTTTCGGAGTGCCGTGCAACACTGAAGACACGGTACTCAGGCCCTTTGTAATGCCGGTATATGCCTGGTTGTATCTGCATGTTGCCCACCCTCTTGAAAAAAACCTGAAAAAAACAAAACCGGGGCACAAGGCCCCGGTCGCTGTCCGCAACGCGATCAGACGCGTTCGAAGACAGTGGTGATGCCTTGGCCGAGGCCGACACACATGGTCGCCACCCCCAGGGTACCGCCATTCTGCTTCATGACGTTGAGCAGGGTGCCGGAAATCCGTGCCCCGGAGCAACCGAACGGGTGGCCCAAGGCAATGGCGCCGCCGTGCAGGTTAACCTTCTCATCCATCTTGTCGAGCACTTTCAGATCTTTCAGCACTGGCAGGGCCTGTGCAGCGAAGGCTTCGTTGAGCTCGATGAAGTCGATGTCGGCCATGCTCAGGCCGGCACGCTTGAGGGCTTTCTGGGTCGATGGCACCGGGCCGTAGCCCATGATCGCCGGGTCGACACCGGCCACTGCCATGGCACGGATGACGGCCAACGGCTGGATGCCCAGGTCCATGGCGCGCTGGCCGGACATGACGATCATGCACGAGGCACCGTCGGTGATCTGCGACGAGGTACCGGCAGTGACGGTACCGCCCTTGGGGTTGAACGCCGGCTTGAGCGAGGCCAGGCCTTCGAGGGTGGTTTCCGGGCGAATGGTTTCGTCGAAGTCGAATACCTTGAGGAAGCCGTTCTCGTCATAGCCCTGCATCGGGATGATTTCGTCCTTGAACTTGCCTTCGACCGTGGCCTTGTGGGCCAGCTGGTGCGAACGCAGGCCGAACAGGTCCTGCTGCTCACGGCTAATGCCGTGCATCTTGCCGAGCATTTCCGCGGTCAGGCCCATCATCCCGGAGGCCTTGGCGGCGTGCAGGGACAGGTGCGGGTTGGGATCCACGCCATGCATCATGCTGACGTGGCCCATGTGCTCCACGCCACCGACCACGAACACATCACCGTTACCGGTCATGATGGCCTGGGCGGCAGTGTGCAGCGCACTCATCGACGAGCCGCACAGGCGGCTGACGGTCTGCGCTGCGGAGGTGTGCGGGATCTGGGTCATCAGCGAGGCCATGCGGGCGATGTTCCAGCCCTGCTCCAGGGTCTGGTTGACGCAGCCCCAGATCACGTCCTCGACCTCTTTCGGGTCGACCTTGTCGTTGCGTTCCAGCAGCTTGCTGATCAGGTGCGCCGACATGTCTTCGGCGCGGGTATTGCGGTGCATGCCACCCTTGGAGCGGCCCATTGGCGTGCGACCGAAGTCGACAATCACCACGTCTCTTGGATTCAGGCTCATATCAAATCTCTCGCTCTAGCTGGTTGACCGCTCAGTTGAAGAAGCGCTGGCCGTTCTTGGCCATTTCACGCAGCTTGGCGGTCGGGTGGTACAGCGGCCCCAGGTCGGCGTACTGATCGGCCAGGGCAACGAATTCGGCCACACCGATCGAGTCGATGTAGCGCAGCGCGCCACCGCGGAAGGGAGGGAAGCCAATGCCATAGACCAGGCCCATGTCGGCTTCGGCAGCGGTTTCGACGATGCCGTCTTCCAGGCAGCGCACAGTCTCCAGGCACAGCGGGATCATCATCCAGTTGATGATGTCTTCGTCGGTGACTTCACGCTGCTCGAAGACGATCGGCTTGAGCACGTCGAGCACGCTGGCGTCGGCGACCTTCTTCGGCTTGCCGCGCTTGTCGGTTTCGTAGGCGTAGAAGCCTTTGCCATTCTTCTGGCCCAGGCGGTTGGCCTCGTACAGGGCGTCGACGGCCGAGCGACGCTCGTCCTTCATGCGGTCCGGGAAGCCTTCGGCCATCACGTCACGACCGTGGTGGCCGGTGTCGATGCCGACCACGTCCATCAGGTACGCCGGGCCCATTGGCCAGCCGAACTTTTCCATGACCTTGTCGATACGCACGAAGTCGACACCGGCACTGACCAGCTTGGCGAAACCGCCGAAGTACGGGAACAGCACGCGGTTGACCAGGAAGCCCGGACAGTCGTTGACCACGATCGGGTTCTTGCCCATTTTCTTGGCGTAGGCCACGGTGGTGGCGACCGCCACATCACTGGACTTCTCGCCACGGATGACTTCCACCAGCGGCATCATGTGCACCGGGTTGAAGAAGTGCATGCCGACGAAGTTTTCCGGGCGCTTGAGCGCCTTGGCCAGCAGGTTGATGGAAATGGTCGAGGTGTTCGAGGCGAGGATCGCATCGTCCTTCACCTGGCCTTCGACTTCGGCCAGCACGGCCTGCTTGACCTTCGGGTTCTCGACCACCGCCTCGACGACGATGTCGACATTGGCGAAATCGCCATAGGACAGGGTCGGGCGAATGGCGTTGAGCGCCTCGGCCATCTTGGCCGGGGTCAGGCGGCCCTTCTCGACGCGGTTGCCAAGCAGCTTGGCAGCCTCGTTCAGGCCCAGCTGGATGGCTTCTTCGCGGATGTCCTTCATCAGGATCGGGGTGCCCTTGACCGCCGACTGGTAGGCGATGCCGCCACCCATGATACCGGCGCCGAGCACGGCCGCCTGCTTCACGTCGTGGGCGATTTCGTCGTGGGCCTTGGCCTTGCGCTTGAGTTCCTGGTCGTTCAGGAACAGGCCGACCAGGCTTTCGGCAACCGAGGTCCTGGCCAGTTTGGCAAAGCCTGCCGCTTCCACTTCCAGGGCTTTGTCACGGCCGAAGTTGGCGGCCTTCTGGATGGTCTTGATGGCTTCGACCGGTGCCGGGTAGTTCGGGCCGGCCTGGCCAGCGACGAAGCCCTTGGCGGTCTCGAAGGCCATCATCTGCTCGATGGCGTTGAGCTTGAGCTTTTCCAGCTTGGGCTGGCGCTTGGCCTTGTAGTCCAGTTCGCCACTGATGGCGCGCTTGATCAGGTCGAGGGCACCGGCCATCAGCAGTTCAGGCGCAACGACGGCATCCACGGCCCCGACTTTCAGGGCGTCTTCGGCACGGTTTTCCTTGCCGGCGGCGATCCACTCGATGGCATTGTCCGGACCGATCAGGCGCGGCAGGCGCACGGTGCCGCCGAAGCCCGGGTAGATACCCAGCTTGACTTCCGGCAGGCCGATCTTGGCGCTGCTGGACATGACCCGGTAGTCGGCGGCCAGGCACATTTCCAGGCCACCGCCCAGGGCGATGCCGTTGATGGCGGCCACGGTCGGCACTTCGAGGTCTTCGAAGGCGTTGAAAATGCGGTTGGCTTCCAGGTTGCCGGCGACCAGTTCGGCCTCGGGCAGCTTGAAGTTGTCGACGAACTCGGTGATGTCGGCGCCGACGATGAACACGTCCTTGCCACTGCTGACGATCACGCCCTTGACCGAGGCGTCGGCCTGGATGGCATCGACGGCCTGGCGAAGCTCGTTCAGGGTAAGGCGGTTGAACTTGTTGACGGACTCACCCTTGAGGTCGAACTTGAGCTCGACGATGCCACTTTCAAGAGCCTTAACCGTGATGGCTTTACCTTCGTAAATCATCAACTGATCTCCACGATATGGAAGCTGAACGTACACGCCGATCGCTGCAGCAAAAGCAGGCCTAGCTGCCCTGCCCCAGGCACACCCGTCAGCGCGCTATTCGGAAGTATGGCTTGGCGCGCTGACATACAAACGCTCAATTCATACGCCCGTTTGATTTGGGTGTGCACACATTCTCCGAAAAGAACGGCGTTGTCAAATGCTCACGAGCCGGGTGAAAACGCGACTTTCCAGTCATTTTGTATCGCTCAGGTACAAAACATGATGACAGTGATCGCTGACCATTCATGTCAGCGATTGACCATAGGCGACGGTGAAGCGCGGTGTTTTTCCGCTTGCGCGACAATGCCTGGCGGCTACACTGCCACTTGCTTGATGAATACCCGGCCTGCCTGGCCTTTTCTGCGCAGCAGAACGCAAAGCGGCGACTTGGCACCCTATCCCTTCAGGGGTATGCCAAGCCGCCGCTTTGTCGTTACAGAGGTTCAAACAGCGCCGCATAGCCTTGCAGGAGCGGCCTTGTGTCGCGATGGGCCGCAGAGCGGCCCCGGCAATTTCAGCTATGACGCAAAAAACCGGAGCCGCTGCGCGTCCCATCGCGACACAAGGCTGCTCCTACAGGGCCCGTGCATGACAGGCCTCAGGCCAGCGTTTCGAGGACGTAGGCAACATCCTGCAACACAGCCGTATCGCCACGCTCGGTCCAGTACAGGGCAATCATCCGCGCATCGGCTTCGACCTTGTAGACGCTCGCGGGCAAGCGCGCCAAGGGCTCCATGAACCGTGGGTCTTCACAGGGCTCGCGCCACTGGTTCCACCACACCCCGGGGCTGATCTGCCAGAAGCTGAAGCTGTCCTCATGCCCGCGACGGCGCGCCCGATGGTATTGCGGGCACGGGCTTGGCGCTGGCCTTTCCAGCCAGTGCGGCCACTGCTGCGGCGCCAACTGCATGGCCAGGCCCATGCGCCGCGCCTCCAGGCGCAGCTTCATCTGCTCGCTCTGCTTGCGCGAGGTGCGCAACCAGGAAAGCGGGCTGAGGATCAGCGCAAGGATTGACACCACCAGCAATACCGTCATATCAGTAGTTCCCATAAAACGTTGCAAATGAGCCGGTTAGCCATTTTTCACGGAAGACCCGCCCGAAAGCGACCATACTTCTTCTATCGCGATTGTCAGGAGTTCCGCTCATGTCCTACGAACATCTTCTGGTCGCCGTCGACCTGACCGAAGAATGCGACCCGGTGATCAAACGCGCCATGGCGCTGGCGACACCGTCAAATGCCAAGGTCTCACTGGTACATATCGTCGAGCCGATGGCCATGGCGTTCGGCGGTGACGTACCCATGGACCTGTCGCAACTGCAACAGCAGCAGTTCGACCAGGCCAAGGAGCGCATGGAACGCCTGTTCAACAAGTACCCGGACATCCACCGCGGCGACTCGCACCTGACCTATGGCCAGCCGCGCCAGGAAATCCACCAGCTGGCCAAGGACCAGAAGTGCGACCTGATCGTGGTCGGCAGCCACGGCCGCCATGGCCTGGCGTTGCTGCTGGGTTCCACGGCCAATGATGTGCTGCATGGCGCGCCGTGCGATGTGCTGGCGGTAAGGCTGCAGAAAAAAGAATGATTTGACCTGTACCGGCCCTTTCGCGGGCTTGCGCGCTTCCACAGGGACTGCACAGAGCTGAAAATCTGTGGAGAACCTGTGGGAGCGGGCAAGCCCGCGAAGACGCCGGCCCAGGCTGACGCCGATCAGCCTTCCAGCTCGGCCCAACGCTCGACCAGCACATCCAGCTCGGCCTGCAGCTTCTCGATCTTCGCCAGCACTGCCGAGGTTTCCGCAATCGGCCGCTGATAGAAGCCCGCCGCATTCACCTCTTCCTGAGCTTCGGCCATGCGCTGCTCCAGTTCGTCGATCTGCCCAGGCAGCATCTCCAGCTCGCGCTGCAGCTTGTAGCTGAGCTTCTTCTTCGAGGCATCGGCCGCCGCAACAACCGGCGCCGGTGCAGGCTTGGCCTCGACCTTTTCGACCACCGCGCTGTTGAGCTCGGACTTGCCGCCCTTGCTCTCGGTCACGCCCAGCAGCTTCGGCGAACCACCCTGGCGGATCCAGTCTTCATAGCCCCCCACGTATTCGCGCACCTTGCCCTCGCCCTCGAACACCAGGGTGCTGGTGACCACGTTGTCGAGGAAGGCCCGGTCGTGGCTGACCATCAGCACGGTACCCTTGTAGTTGGACAGCACCTCTTCGAGCAGCTCGAGGGTTTCCACGTCCAGGTCGTTGGTCGGTTCGTCCAGCACCAGCAGGTTGGCCGGCTTGCTGAACAACTTGGCCAGCAACAGCCGTGCACGTTCGCCACCGGACAGCGCCTTGACCGGCGTACGGGCACGCTGCGGGCTGAACAGGAAGTCGCCCAGGTAGCTCAGCACGTGGCGGTTCTGGCCATCGATCTCGATGAAGTCGCGGCCTTCGGCTAGGTTGTCGATCACCGTCTTTTCCAGGTCGAGCTGATGGCGCATCTGGTCGAAGTAGGCGACTTCCAGCTTGGTCCCGCGCTCGACCTTGCCCGAGGTCGGCTGCAGGTCGCCGAGCATCAGCTTGAGCAAGGTGGTCTTGCCGGTACCGTTGGCACCCAGCAGGCCGATGCGGTCCTCGCGCTGCAGGACCATGGAAAAATCCTTCACCAGCATCGGCCCGTCCGGGTGATGGAAGCTGACGTTCTCCAGCACCATCACCTGCTTGCCGGACTTTTCCGCCGCCTCGATCTGGATGTTGGCCTTGCCCTGGCGCTCGCGGCGTTCGCTGCGCTCCACACGCAAAGCCTTGAGTGCGCGCACCCGGCCTTCATTGCGCGTACGGCGGGCCTTGATGCCCTGGCGGATCCATACCTCTTCCTGGGCCAGGCGCTTGTCGAACAGCGCGTTGGCGGTTTCCTCGGCGGCCAGCGCGGCCTCCTTGTGCACCAGGAAGCTGGCATAGTCACCGTTCCAGTCGATCAGGCCGCCACGGTCCAGTTCGAGGATGCGGGTGGCCAGGTTCTGCAGGAAGGACCGGTCGTGGGTAATGAACAGCACCGCGCCGTTGAAGCCGCGCAGGGCCTCTTCGAGCCAGGCGATGGCGCCAATGTCCAGGTGGTTGGTCGGCTCGTCGAGCAGCAGCAGGTCGGGTTCCGACACCAGCGCCTGGGCCAGCAGCACACGGCGGCGCCAGCCACCGGACAGCTCGGCCAGGGTCTTGTCGGCCGGCAGCTGCAGGCGGCTGAGGGTGCTTTCCACCACCTGCTGCAGGCGCCAGCCGTCACGGGCTTCCAGCTCGTGCTGCACGTGCATGAGTTTTTCCAGGTCTTCATCGCCCTGGATATTCAGGCTCAGGTGATGGAACTGCGCCAGCAACTCGCCGACGCCATCCAGGCCGGCGGCCACCACGTCGAATACCGTGCGCTCGTCGGCCACCGGCAGCTCCTGCGGCAGTTCGCCGATCTTCAGCCCCGGTGCACGCCAGATCTCGCCGTCGTCGCCCTTCTGCTCGCCCTTGACCAGGCGTAGCATGCTCGACTTGCCGGTGCCGTTGCGGCCGATGATGCACACCCGCTCGCCACGAGCGATCTGCCAGGACACATGGTCCAGCAGCGGCATGGCGCCGAATGCAAGGGACACATCGCTGAATTTGAGCAGGGTCATGTTGGTCTCCATAAATCGGGCGCGCATTCTACCTGACTTGGCCCCGGAGGGCATCTGCCTGGCCGGTAGACCAGGGTTGGGCGACATCTGGTCGAACTTAATATCCCGATACAAGCACAGTGCTTTCACCCGCCGCCGGCAAACGGCTAAGCTAAGGCTATAGCTTCCAACAGTGCTGGCTCCGCCGTCACTTCCCCATGGTTCAACTGCCCGGACGTATCATGCGCAGCCGCCTGTTACACATTGCATCCTGCCTGCTGCTCACCGCCGCCACCGGCGCGGCGCAGGCCACCGACCTTACCCTGCAACGCCAATACTATGACGAGGCCAAGCGCGCGCTGGCCAAGGGCGACAAGGGCCCGTACCTGCGCTATGCCCAGGCCCTCAGCGACTACCCGCTGACGCCCTACCTGGCCTATGACGAACTCACCGCGCGCCTGAAAAGCGCCAGCAACCAGGAAATCGAAGACTTCCTCGCCAAGCATGGCGACCTGCCCCAGGCCAACTGGATGAAGCTGCGCTGGCTGCGCTGGCTGGCCGAACGCGGCGACTGGGATACCTTCGTCAAGTACTACGACCCCAAGCTCAACTTCACCGAACTGGACTGCCTCAACGGCCAGTACCAGCTCAGCCATGGCCTGCGTGCCGAGGGCTACGCCACCGCCGACAAGCTATGGAACGTCGGCAAGTCGCAACCGGCCACCTGCGACACGCTGTTCGCCATGTGGGCAGCCGAAGGCCAGCTGACCGAGGCCAAGCGCTGGCAACGCACCAAGCTGGCGGCCCAGGCGCGCAACTACAGCCTGGCCAACAACCTGGTCCAGACCCTGACCACCCTCGGCCCGCAAGGGCGCCTGCTGGTCGACGTGGCGCAAAAGCCCGAACTGCTCAATCAGCCGTCGCGCTTCACCCCGGCCAACGAAGCCATGTCCGACGTGGTCAGCCTCGGCCTGCGTCGCCTGGCCCGGCAGGACCCGGAACGGGCCATGGCGCTGCTCGACGACTACGCCCAGCGCATGCATTTTTCCCGCGACGAAAAGGTGGCGATCGCCCGTGAGATCGGCCTGACCCTGGCCCGTCGCTACGACCCGCGCGCACTCGACCTGATGACCCGCTACGACCCGGAGCTGCGCGATAACACCGTCAGCGAATGGCGCCTGCGCCTGCTGCTGCGCCTGGGCCGCTGGGAGGACGCCTACGAGCTGACCAAGCGCTTGCCGCAGGACCTGGCCAGCAGCAGCCGCTGGAAGTACTGGCAAGCCCGCAGCCTGGAGCTGGCGCAGCCGAACAACCCGCAAGTGCCGTTGCTGTACAAGAACGTGGCGCGCGAGCGTGACTTCTACGGTTTCCTCGCCGCCGACCGGGCACAGACCCCCTACCAGCTGAACAACAAGCCGCTGGTACTCAGCCCGCAGCTGGTCAACAAGGTGCGCAACACGCCGGGCATCCGCCGCGCGCTGGAGTTCCATGCCCGCGGCCAGATCGTCGAAGGCCGCCGCGAGTGGTACCACGTCAGCCGCCACTTCAACCGTGACGAAATGGTCGCCCAGGCGCGCCTGGGCTACGACCTGCGCTGGTACTTCCCGGCCATTCGTACCATCAGCCAGGCACAGTACTGGGACGACCTGGACATCCGCTTCCCGATGGCCCACCGCGACACCCTGGTGCGTGAAGCCAAGGTCCGCGGCCTGCACTCGAGCTGGGTATTCGCCATTACCCGCCAGGAGAGTGCCTTCATGGAGGATGCACGCTCCCCGGTGGGCGCCAGCGGCCTGATGCAGCTGATGCCCGCCACCGCCAAGGAAACCGCGCGCAAGTTCAGCATTCCCCTGGCATCGCCGGCGCAGGTGCTCAACCCGGACAAGAACATCCAGCTCGGCGCCGCCTATCTGAGCCAGGTGCACAGCCAGTTCAACGGCAACCGGGTACTCGCGTCGGCGGCCTACAACGCCGGGCCAGGGCGAGTGCGGCAGTGGCTCAAAGGTGCCAAGCACCTGAGCTTCGATGTGTGGGTGGAATCCATCCCGTTCGACGAGACCCGCCAGTACGTGCAGAACGTGCTGTCGTATTCGGTGATCTACGGGCAGAAGCTCAACTCGCCGCAGCCGTTGGTGGATTGGCATGAGCGGTACTTTGACGACATGTGAGGGTTGCTGAAACTGCACCGGTCTCTTGGTGGATAACCCCGCCAAGAGGCCGGTGCAGGCAACCGGTCACTCCAGGATTTCGACTTCCATCCCTACTTCAAGCTGCCCACCGCCATCCACCGCCAGGTTCTGCCCGAACAACACATCCCCCTCCTTTTCGCGGAAGGTCCTGAGCGTGGCCATCGGCTCGCGGTCGGCACTGCGCTCGCCAGTCGCCGGGTCGATGGTGGTGAAGATGCAGCGCACACTGGGCTTGAGCACGCGGAACTCCAGGCTGCCGATGCGAATCCGCTTCCAGCCATCCTCGGCAAAGGGCGCCGCGCCTTGCACCACCAGGTTGGGGCGAAAGCGCAGCATCTCCATCGGCCGGCCGATCCGCCGGTTGAGTTCGTCCAGCGAGCCCTGGCCGATCAGCAACAACGGAAAACCGTCCGGAAACGCCGCCCGGTCAGTGTTCAAGCCATAGCCATTGGGCAGGTAGCGCGCGCGCTGTTCGGGGCAATGCACCAGGCGTACGGGCTTGCCCAGCAGCTCGCTGAGCCAGGCCGCCGCCGCATCACCGGCATCCGGCACGCGCAAGGTATCGCGCCAGATGGTCACGCCCCGCAGTGCGTCATCGGCCGCCGGCACCGACACCCGCAACGCAGCCTGCCCCGGCGCCTGCAGCAGCAACTGGCCGCTGTCGTCTTCGCTGGCGCGGAGCTGGCCAAGCTGCGGCCAGGCACGTTGGGTGAGGAAGCGTCCGTTCTCCTCCTCCACCACCATCCAGCGCCGATCACCCTGCAACCCCAACAACCCCACCGCTGAAGCCTGCAGGCGTTGCGCCTGCCCCGACTTCACCGGGTACCGATACAGCTCACTGAGAAACATCCCTGCCGCCTCGCGTCATGCAAAAACGCCAAGCTTATACCCGGCAGGGGCCTGGATCACGCAGTAGCGGCATCCAGCAACAGGCGTTGCTTGACCACATCGACAAGGCGATCAGGCTGGAACTTGGACAGGAAGTTGTCGCAGCCGACTTTTTTCACCATCGACTCGTTGAAGCTGCCCGACAGCGAGGTATGCAGCACCACGTAAAGCTGGCGCAAACGGGCATCGCCACGAATCTCGGTGGTCAGCCGGTAGCCGTCCATTTCCGGCATCTCGGCGTCGGTAAACACCATCAGCAACTTCTTGCAGACATCCTCGCCGGCATCGGCCCAGCCCTTGAGCAGGCGCAACGCCTTCAGCCCGTCACTGGCCACGTGCAGCTTCACCCCGAGCTGGGACAGGGTGTCGCGCAACTGCGCCAGGGCCACGCTGGAATCGTCCACCAGCAGCACCTCGCGGCCACGCGCCCGCGCCAGCACCGGGTCAGCGAGCTTGTCGCCGGAAACCCGGGCGTTGTACGGCACGATCTCGGCCAGTACCTTCTCCACGTCGATCACTTCGACCAGCTTGTCATCCACCTTGGTGATGGCGGTCAGGTAATGCTGGCGCCCGGCGCTGGTCGGCGGCGGCATGATCGCTTCCCAATTCATGTTGACGATGCGGTCTACGCCGCCCACCAGGAAGGCCTGGACCGAACGGTTGTACTCAGTCACGATGATGGTGCTGTCAGGCCCCGGCTGCAGTGGGCGCATGCCGATCGCCTGGGACAGGTCGATCACTGGCAGGGTCTGGCCACGCAAGTTCACCACCCCGCAGACGAAGGCGTGGCGCTGGGGCATCAGGGTCAGCTTGGGCAGCTGGAGCACTTCCTGGACCTTGAACACGTTGATCGCGAACAGCTGGCGACCAGCCAGGCGAAACATCAGGATTTCCAGGCGGTTCTCACCCACCAGTTGCGTGCGTTGGTCTACCGTGTCGAGAATGCCAGCCATTGGAAAACCCCCAGGCTTGAGTCGAAAAAATTGAGATCATCCACCTTGTATCGGCGGCTTCACGCCCAGCTTGACCCTTGCCGGAAAATGCGCCGAAACAATTGATATCACTTTAACATCATGCTTTACTGCGGGCACCGCCAGGCAAATCGGCAGCCCGGCAAAAAGTTCCCTACCTGAGGCTCGGATCAGGGAAACCCTTAGCGACAATCGGGTGCAACCTGATGTTCGCGCTATCCTTTAGCCATTAATGTGACGCCATTCTCATTGCATGAATGGAGTCAGGCTTTTGCTAGCTATCGTATCGGCGTGCCCGTCCTCTGCGCCTGCCTTACGCGCGGGGGCATCATGAAGGACAGTGCCTTATCGTTCGATGATGCGCTGCAGCGGTTTCTGCTGGACGCTCAGGTACAGCTGACCCAGGCGCAGGAGTGCCTGCAGCATCTGGAACTGATCGACAACGACCCGGATGCCTGCCGCTGCCTGGACAACGCGCTCGATAGCCTCGCCCGCCAGGCCATGCACCTGGGCCTGCGCGAAGTCGCCCATTACACCACTGCCCTGCAACAGTTGCTCGCCCCGGCCTGCCACGACGGCTGCCTGCAGCGCGAAGCATTGCCGGCCGTGGAGGCATGCCTGACCCTGCTCGCCTGGCAGCTGGAGCTGGTCGACCCCCTGACAGGCCGGCTTAACCTGGACATCGGCGAGCAGCTGGTGCTGCTGGGTGAACTGGCCAAGGTCGTGCAGCAGCCCTTGGCCCGAACCTGCACGTCCTGTGACGAACAAGGCAGCGTGTGCATCCACCCGCATGACAAAGCGGCAGACGGCACACAACCCGACCGCTCGCCGTCCTCGTATTGACCCGGCACAACGTGCAACTGGCCTCGTTGATTCAAGCCCACCATGGTCGAGCCTGGAAGGTGCCCGAAGTTGCCGGAGCAAGGTCGGATCATTACCGCACAAGTTACCCATTACGCGCCTCAACGGGTGGCACTTTGCTGGCCGGCAGGGCGCAACCGGCCGGCGTTTCAAAGCGCTACCCAGCCGCGACCGCGGCAGTACGAAGTGGTAATATGCGCACCCACAAACGCTTGCAACCTACTGAAAGGTTGGAAGCTCATGTGCTCGAAAACCTATCGAAAGAACTGCGCCCAAGCTTCTGACCAGCATTGTGCAAGGCCCTTCATCAGCAATACTTCAGTGGCTTCCCTACCTATGCTCCCACGCTTGAAGACTTCTTTGCGCTGCCGCTCCCGCGCCGCCCTGCTGCGCTGGGCAACGGTCGGGCTGTGCGTGGCCTCGCTGGTCGCCAACCTGGTGCTGTACCTGGGCAACCAGGCGATCCCGACCAGCCTGCTGCTGCTACAGCTGGCCGCCACCCTGGGCACTGCCGTGCAACTGGGCCTGAGCGCAAGGTCGATCAGCCTGCGTCCGGCGGAACTGGCCGAGCGCATGCTCAAGGTCCAGGAAGACGAACGCCAGCACCTGGGCCGTGAACTGCACGACGACATCGGCCAGTTGCTCACCGCCGCCAAGCTGCAGTTGCAATGGCTGCAAAAACGCATGCCTGACGAGCTGCAGGGCCACTGCGAGGCGCTGCGCAGCACGCTGGATGACACCTTGGGCAACGTGCGCAACGTGTCCGCCCTGCTCAACCCGCGGCAGCTGGCCAGCCTTGGCCTGGAAGCCAGCCTGCGTGCGCACCTGGTGCGCACCCTGGCCAACAGCGACGTGCACTGGAGCCTGGCTTGCAACCAGCGCCTGGGCGGCATTGACGAGGCGGTGACCATGGCAGTGTTCCGTATTACCCAGGAAGCCGTGACCAACATGCTGCGCCATGCCCAGGCACGCAACCTGGTCATCGGCCTGCAACGCACCCCCGCAGGGCTGGCGCTGTCGATCCGTGATGACGGCCATGGCTTCGTGCCGGCGAGAAACCCGGCCGAGGCAGGCCAACGCGGCCTGGCCGGCATGCTGGAGCGGGTCACCGCGCTGCAGGGCAGCCTCGCCATCACCAGCCAGCCCGGCCAGGGCACGCACATCGAGGCGGTGTTCCCATGGCCACCGCGTACTCAGCAACGCGCCAGGAATACCGACACCCATGACCTGTAGACTGCTGTTGGTAGACGACCATTCGCTGATCCGCGCCGGGGTGCGTGCCCTGGTCTGCGACATCCCCGGTTATGACGTTATCGGCGAAGCCGACGATGGCAGCCAATTGCTGGAACGGGTGCGCATGCTGGCGCCGGATATCGTCTTGCTGGACATCTCCATGCGCTCGACCAGCGGCCTGGATGCACTTACCCAGCTACGCGCCAGCGGCAACAACTGCAAGGTGCTGATCCTGTCGATGCACACCGACCCGGACCTGATCATGCGTGCCCTGGAAAGCGGCGCCCACGGCTACCTGCTCAAGGACACCAGCGCCACCGAGCTGGAGCAGGCCCTGGCCGCGGTGCGCAACGGCGAACGCTACCTCAGCCCGGCCATCGCCCACACGGTCATCAACCAGGCGCTGCAGCACACCAGGCAGGGCAAGCAAGCCACGGGCGAGCGCCACAGCCTCACCGCGCGGCAACTGGAGATCCTGCGCCTGATCGTGCGTGGCAAATCGACCCGGGAGATCGCCAGCGGCCTGGGCCTGTCGATCAAGACGGTGGAAACCCACCGTTCGCAAATCATGAAACGCCTGCAGATCCATGACGTGGCTGGCCTGGTGCTGTTCGCCGTGCGCGAGAAAATCATCAGCCTGGACGACTGAGCAACGGCGACCCGGCTGGCAGGTGCAGGCGCAATGCCGCGGCCCTGGCCTGGAAGCGCAGCTTGTCGGCCTGCAACGGCTCGCCATCGAGGTTGATGTCCAGCCCCTGCGAGCACTTGATCTCGACCCAGGGCAACCTGGCCCGGACGAACAGGCCGTCTCCGGCCAACAGGTCACGCAAGGTCCCGACCACTTCCTGCGGAGCCGGCAGGATGGCAATGTCGAGCAAGCCGTCGTTGACCACCGCCTCGGGGCACAGCACCTGCCCGCCCCCGGCCTGGCGGCCATTGCCGATACCCAGCGCCAGCAAGTCCCCTTGCCAGTGAAAACCTGGCCCCTGCAACGCCACCGAAGCGGCCTGCAGTTCGCTGAAGCGCGATAGCCCGGTGAACAGGTAGGCGGCAGCGCCCAGGACTTTCTTCAGGTCTTCGGAGGTGTTGGCCGTGACCTGGCTGCCAAAACCGCCTGTGGCCATGTTGAGGAACAACTGCTCGCCGGCCTGCCCCAGGTCTATCGGCTGCGCAGGAACGTTGAGCAAGGCCAGCGCCGTGGCGGTCTCCAGGGGGATGCCGGCGGCCTTGGCAAAGTCGTTGGCCGTGCCCAGCGGCAGCAACGCCAGGCTGGCCTCGGTACCCGCCAGCCCCATGGCCTCGGCGACATCGCGCAGCGTGCCGTCCCCACCCCCTGCAACGATATGGCTGTAGCCGGCGGCCAGCGCTTCGGTAACCAGGCGCTGGGCGTCACCGGCCTCCCAGGTAACCCGCACATCCAGCACCCAGCCGCTGTCGCGCAGGCCGCGCACGGCGCTGCGCACCTCTTCGTTCATCGCCTGCTTGCCGTGCAGGATCAGCATTGCCTTGCGCCCTTGCATGTGCGCGCCTCCATAAATGGATCAACCCAGATCTCGACCCTCGGCAGCCCAGGATCGTTGCATGCCGCTGTGCAATTGATCGGCTCAACCGGTGTTTTTTCACAGCATCGCACAGGCCCGGCTATGCTTGGCTGATGCATCGACAAGTTTTTGACCCGAGCAGGGAGTCTTTCCAGGCCAGTCAGCCTATTGACGCCTGTTTGCCCGGGCCTGCCTCAACCCTGGCCAAGGACGCGCCCCACCGGCAGTGGTGTGCACGCCTGCCGACGCGCGTGCCTTGTCATCCGTGACCTTCAGCGAGGACTCCGGGTCATGCGCATTCTCTGGACGCTGCCTTACCTGCCCTGGCCGACCACCAGCGGCAGCAAGACCCGGCAATACCATCTACTGCGCGCACTGGCCCAGCGCGGCCACCGGATCACCCTGCTGGTGCAATCGAAAATTCCTCTCGACGAGGCGGCTCGCGAGGTCCTGGAGCCGTTGCTCGAACGCCTGATCGTACTGCCCCGCCGGCCCTTGCACAGCCCGCTCAACCTGCTGGCTTCGCCCATCCTCGACTACCCCATGCGGGCGATCATCAATGGCCTGGCGCCCCGCCTGCGGCATCGCTTCGAGCAATTGCTGGACGAGCCGTGGGACGTGATCCAGATCGAGCACAGCTACAGTTTCCAGCCCTTCGAAAAGGCCCTGCAGACCCGCAGGCTGCCGTATATGCTCAGCGAACACACCCTGGAGTCGCTGACAGGCGGTGCCAACCACGACCGCCTGCCGCTGTGGCTGCGCCCGTTCAATGCCTTCGACCGGTGGCGCTACCGGCGCTGGGAACAGCGGGTACTGCGCCAGCCCACCGAACTGGTGGCGGTCAGCAGCCACGACGCCGAGTTGATCGCGCAGGCCAGCGGGCGCCCGGTGAACGTGGTGGTCAATGGCGTGGACTGCGATTTCTACCAGTTCGTGGAACCGGCGCTGCACAGCCAGCGCCTGCTGTTCGTTGGCAACTTCGAGTGCGGCGCCAACCTGGAGGCGATCGAATGGGCGCTGGAAGACATCCTGCCGCAAGTGTGGATGAGCAATCCGGCGGTGCGCCTGGCGATCGCCGGGCATGCCATGCCGGCCAGCTGGAAGCTGCACTGGAACGACCCGCGCATCGAATGGCTGGGCTATTGCCCGGACCTGCGTGAGCTGCAGCGGCGCTCGGCACTGTTCTTTGCGCCGCTGCGTCATGCCGGTGGTTCCAAGGTGAAGATACTCGAAGCGATGGCCGCCGGCTTGCCGGTCATCACCACTGGCAAAGGCGTTTCCGGCCTGGCGGCGAACAACGGCGAGCATTACCTGGGCAGTGACGACGGCGACCAGCTGGCCTTGTTGATCACACAGCTGCTCAACCAGCCCTGGCGCATGAGCCAGCTGGGCGCTGCCGGGCGCCAATTCGCCCGCCAGCGCCATGATTGGCGGGTGGCTGCCCAGCAATTGGAGAATGTACATATGCGCCTGGCCCAGGCGGCAGCGGCCGAGGCCGCGCCGCTGCCCAGCGCCTGGCTGGGCCGGTCAGCCAAGTAGCTCGCTGAACGGGATGAACGGCACGCAGTCACCCTGCTTCGGCGTGCTGCCTTCGCGCACCTCCACCAACCCTTCGGCCCAGGCCGCACTGCGCAGCACGCCAGAGCTCTGGTTCTTGTAGATGCGCACCTGGCCCTGCTCGATGCGGGCACGCAGGTATTCGCGACGGGTGCCGGGCTTGGGCCAGTCGAAGCCTGCCGGCATGTCGAAACGTAGCGGCGTGACGTCGGCCACGCCCTGGCGCCGCAACAGATACGGCCGGGCCAGCAGGCCAAACGTGACCAGGGTCGACGCCGGGTTACCGGGCAGGCCGATCACCGGCACACCCTGGTAGTGGCCGAAGGTCAACGGTTTGCCCGGCTTGATTGCCAGCTTCCACAAGGCCAGCTCGCCCGCTTCGCGCAGGGCGGCACCGAGGTAGTCGGCTTCGCCCACCGAAACGCCGCCCGTGGACAGGATCAGGTCGACAGCGACCAGCTCGGCCAGGCAGGCGCGGGTTCGCGCCAGGTCATCCGGCAGGATGCCCGCATCGACCACCTCGCAGCCCAGCCGCTGCAACCAGCTGACCAGCAGCTGGCGGTTGCTGTTGTAGATCTGCCCCGGCCCCAGCGGCAGGCCGGGCTCGACCAGTTCGTCGCCCGTGGACAGCACTGCCACCCGCACCTTGCGCACCACCTGCAGGCGGTCGTAACCCAGGCTGGCGGCCAGGCCCAGTTCGATCGGCCCCAGCCGGGTGCCGGCATTCATCACCTGCTCGCCCTTGCGGGTTTCCTGGCCCTGGGGACGAATGTTCTGCCCGGCTTTCAACGGCTCGAGGAAGCGGACCCGGCCCTGTTCCACGTCGGCGGTGTTTTCCTGCATCTCGACGCAGTCGGCGCCGTCAGGGAGCGGCGCGCCGGTGAAGATCCGTGCACAGGTGCCGGGTTGCAGCGGTTGCGGCGCATGGCCAGCGAAAATCCGCTGGCTGACCGGCAGCGGCTCGCCGTGCCAGTCGGCCAGGCGCAGGGCATAACCGTCCATGGCGCTGTTCGGCCAAGGCGGCAGGTCGAGCGGGGCCAGCAGAGCGCTGGCCAGCACACGGCCCTCGGCCTCCGCCAGCGGCAGGCTCTCGGAGTCGCCGATCGGGGCGGCCTCGGCCAATGCCAGCAGTTGCGCCAGGGCCTGTTCCACCGGCATCAGCGGCCGGGCCTGGTGGACCTCAGCCACGGCTGTCACAGGCCGCAGCCTGCTTCAGGTGCGCGACGAAGTTGCACGGGCGATGGCGGGCATCCAGCTGCTCCGCGAGGATACCGTCCCAGCCGGTGCGCACCGCATTGGTCGACCCCGGCAGGCAGCACACCAGGGTGCCGTTGGCCAGCCCGGCGAGGGCGCGCGACTGCACGGTGGAGGTGCCGATATCGGCCACGGAAATCTGCCGGAACAGCTCGCCAAAGCCTTCCACCTGCTTGTCCAGCAGGCACGCCACGGCCTCTGGCGTGCTGTCACGCCCGGTGAAACCGGTGCCGCCGGTAATCAGCACCACTTGCACATTGTCATCGGCAATCCAGGTGGCAACCTGCGCACGGATCTTGTACAGGTCGTCTTTCAGCAGCACACGCTCGGCCAGGCGGTGGCCGGCTGCATTCAGGCGGTCAACGAACAGCTGGCCGGAGGTATCTGTGTCGAAGGTACGGGTGTCGCTGACCGTGAGCACGGCGATGTTCAGCGGCACGAAGGGGGTATCTGCCTTGGCTTTCATGGAGGTCCGTCACAACAAGATGGGATGGCCGCAGTTATAACACAGCGCGCCCCCATCACAGCGTGACACCCGTGGCTGTTGCGCTTAGTCAATGCCTTGGCTGAGCGGCTATGCTGCACTGTAGAAGGAACTTGCGCGGACGCCCTGCGTCTTAATGTCATCTAGCACCATCGCACTGGAGAAACACGATGATTCAACGGACCCTACCCGCCTTCCTGCTCGCCCTGGGCCTGGGCGCCCTGGCAGGCTGCGCATCGCCAACCGTCATTACCCTGAACGACGGTCGCGAAATCCAGGCCACCGACACCCCAAAATTCGATGAAGACTCCGGCTTCTACGAATTCGAGCAACTGGATGGCAAGCGCACGCGCCTGAACAAGGACCAGATTCGCACCGTGAAAGAGCTCTGATTGCAGCATGCTTTTTTGCAAACGCCCTTTTAACAACAAGGGGTTGCGTGCAAAAACAGGATGCAGTAGGATTTCCTTCATCGGAGTGTAGCGCAGCCAGGTAGCGCGTCTCGTTCGGGACGAGAAGGCCGCAGGTTCGAATCCTGTCTCTCCGACCAAATCCTGATCAAAAAGCCCGCCATTGTGCGGGCTTTTTGTTGCATCCGAGAAAGGGTCCCCGCTTCTGCAGGGACCGCATGAACGCTGGAACGCCTCAAGCAGTGAGGCGTGAGGTGACCTCACCCAATTGTCCCGACAAGCCATGCAGGCGCTGCCCGGCTTGTTCGGTGTGCTGCACCGCCTCCTGGTTGGCCGTGGCGATGCGGGTGATCTCGATCAGGTTGCGCGAGATGTCTTCGGCCACGCTGGTCTGCTCCTCGGCCGCCGTGGCGATCTGCCGGTTCATGTCGCGGATAGCCTCTACTGCCAGGGTGATGCGCTGCAGCATCTGCCCGGCCTGCTGCACCTGCGCGGCGCCCTCCTCGCTGCGCTGCTGGCCGCTTTCGATGGCCTTGGCCGCTTCCACTGCCCCGGACTGCACCGCTTCGATGATCTGCTGAATCTCGGCAATCGACGCCGCCGTGCGCTGGGCGAGGCTGCGCACTTCATCGGCGACCACGGCAAAGCCACGACCGGCCTCGCCAGCGCGGGCCGCCTCGATGGCCGCGTTGAGCGCCAGCAGGTTGGTCTGTTCGGCTATGCCACGGATCACTTCGAGGACTTTGCCAATGCGCGTGCTGTCATGCTCCAGGTCGCGAATCACCGCCGCCGTGCCGGCAATCTCGCGGTTGACCACGCCGATGATGTCGATGGTCTGCTGCATCACCTGCTCGCCCGCCTGGGCACTGTGGTCGGCATCGTCCGCGGCGCGGGCCGCCTCAGCGGCGTGGCGTGCGACTTCCTGCGCGGTGGCAGACATCTCGTGCATGGCCGTGGCCACCTGGTCAGTGCGCTGGAACTGGTCGTGGGTGCCACGGGCCATGTCGCCAGCGATGTTGCGCAGCTGGCCGCTGGCACCCTCCAGCTCCTGGGCGTTGTCCTGCAGGCGGCCGACGGTATCGGCGAGGAAATCGCGCAAGGTGTTGGCCGCCCGCGCCAGGCGCCCCAGTTCATCCTCGCGGCGGCTGTCTACCCGCGCGGCAAAGCGGCCCTGGCTGAGCTGTGCGACATAGTCGATCAACTGGCGGATCGGCTCGATCAGGCTGCGGTTGACCAGCCACAGGCTGAACAGCCCCACCAGTACCGCCGAGGCGAGCATCACCAACAGGCCCAGCCATACCGTGCGTTCGGCGCCGGCGCTGAGGCTGGCGGCGCGCTGGCGGGCATCGGCCCGCAGTTGCTCGACCAGCTCGCTCATCTGCTCGCTGGCGGCACGGTCCACGCCCTTGACCGCCTGGTCGCCGGCAACCGGGTCGCCCCCCGCCGCCAGGAACGCCTGGCGGCCCTGCGCATAGGCCTGGCCAAGCTGCCGGTGGCTGTCGCGCAGTTGCTGCAGCGGTGCCTTGAGACGCGCGTCGCTGCTCTCGATCAATTGCCCGAGCAGTTGCTGCACCTGCTGCTCGCGGGCCTGGAACTGCTGCCAGTACTTGTCCATGTCAGCGGGTTGGCGCCCGCGCAACAGCACGTTCTTCCATTCCTGCACCTGGATCTTGAACTGCAGGTTGGCTTCGTCGATCAATTGCGAGGCCCGCAGCGGCCCGTCCACCAGCTCGGCATAGCCACGCACGCTGGACGAGAGGACCTGGAAGCACACCAGGGCGATCAGCAGCATGGCCAACAGGCTGCCACCGAGCAGCGAGAGAATTTGCACTCTGAGTGATTTACGCAACATCTTGGATCTCGGAAACCAGGGGGAAGGCTGGGGCCGACGACGCAGCCCCGGTTACTGGCAGGCCAAAAAAAAGCTGCCATCAAGCAATGGCAGCCAGGTCAAGCGCGCAACAGTTGAGACAGATACTCTCAGGCAAATACTACAGAAATGTTACAAAGCCACGACAAGCTAGCCGGTGGTGAACTGCAAGGCTGCCAAGCGCGCATAAAGCGGGCTGGTTTCGATCAACTGGCGATGCGTGCCTATCGCCACCAGCCGGCCCTTGTCGATGACGGCGATACGGTCGGCATGCTGTACCGTGGCCAGGCGATGAGCAATCACCACGGTGGTGCGCCCGGCCATTAGGCTGGGCAGTGCCTGCTGGATCAAGTGTTCACTCTGCGCGTCGAGGGCGCTGGTGGCTTCGTCCAGCAACAGGATCGGCGCATCGACCAGCAACGCCCGGGCGATGGACAGGCGTTGCCGCTGGCCGCCAGACAGGCCGATGCCCCCCTCGCCCAGCGGGGTCTGGTAACCCTGGGGCAGTTGCCGGATGAACGCGTCGGCATGAGCACCACGGGCCGCCGCCTCGACCTCGGCCAAGGTGGCCTCGGGCCGCCCATAGCGGATATTGGCCTCGACCGTGCCGCGGAACAGCGCGGGGGATTGCGCCACCAGGGCGAACTGCCGGCGCAATTGCTCGGGGTCCAGTTCGGTAATCGCCTCGCCGTCGAGCAGGATGCGCCCTTGCTGCGGGTCGTAGAAGCGCAGCAACAGATCGAACAAGGTCGACTTGCCCGCCCCCGAAGGGCCCACCAGCGCCACGGTCTGCCCCGGCTCGATGGTCAGGCTGAGGCCATCGACAGCCGCGACCGAGGGCCGTGACGGATAGGCGAACAGCAGTTCCTGCAGCTCGATACGCCCACTGGCCCGTTGCTGTGGCAGCACCCGCGCCACACTGGGCGCCAGGATCGCCGTGCGTGCCGCCAGCAGTTCGGCAATTCGCTCGGCTGCGCCGGCCGCACGCTGCAGCTCGCCGATCACTTCACTGAGGGTGCCGAAGGCACTGCCGACCAGCAGGCTGTAGAACACGAAGGCGGCCAGTTCGCCCGCCGAGATTCGCCCGGCGATCACATCCATGCCGCCGACCCACAACATCACCCCCACCGCGCCGAGCACCAGCACGATCACCAGGGTGATCAGCCAGGCACGCTGGGCAATGCGTTGCCGCGCCACGGCGAACGCCGCCTCGACTGCGCCTGCGAACAACTTGCGGTCATGTGCCTGGTGGTTGTAGGCCTGCACGGTCTTGATCTGGCCGAGGGTCTCGGCTACGTAACTGCCCACGTCGGCTACACGGTCCTGGCTCTGCCGCGACAGGCGGCGTACCCGGCGGCCAAACAGCAGGATCGGTGCCAGCACCAGCGGCAGGGCCACGACCACGATGCTGGTGAGCTTGGGGTTGGTGATGAACAGCAATACCACACCGCCGATGACCATCAGCGCGTTGCGCAGGAACATCGACAGCGACGAACCGATTACCGACTGCAGCAAGGTGGTGTCGGCGGTCAGCCGCGACTGGATCTCGGAGCTGCGGTTGTCTTCGAAAAAGCCGGGGTGCAGGCCGATCAGGTGGTCGAACACAGCCCGTCGGATGTCGGCCACGCAGCGCTCGCCGATCCATGACACCAGGTAGAAGCGGCTGAAGGTACCCACCGCCAGGGCCAGCACCAGCAGCAGGAACAGGCCGATGGTCTGGTTGAGCTGGTGCGCGGAGCGGGTCATGAAGCCTTGGTCGACCAGCAGGCGGATGCCCTGCCCCATGGACAAGGTAATGGCAGCCGTGACCACCAGGGCCAGCAACGCCAGCAGCATCTGTCGACGGTATGGACGGAGGAACTGCCAACCCAGGCGCAAGGCGCGGCGTTGACGTGGGGAAACCGATTCAGGCATGGCGGCGACCACAAGAGCGGGGAAACCGCAGCCTACCACTCATCGGCGCCCAGGGAACCCTTGCAGGTCGCTATAGCCTATCGGTCTAACCAGGCGCTGGAGCTTTGTCGCCGTTTCTGCTGGAGTATTTCTGCCGGGACGCGGCGGTAGGTTTCACAGGCCAGTCACGGCGCAGGGTTACCCTGAGCTTGAACCTGATAAGGAGGCACTACATGAGCTTGCAGCATGGCAGCGACAACCAGAAGCCCCGCCCCATCCCGCCCACGCAGGTGTGCGGCTCGATCATCGACGCCCAGGGGCGCGAGGTACCGATTACCGAGCAGATGATCCAGCAGGCCTGCAAGGCCTTGGAACAAAGCCGGGTCGAGCGCGTACGCAAAGGTTGATCGGCGAATCCCTTGTAACCCGGCGCTTGCGCCGGGTTTTTATTTGCCTTGCGGTCGGCGTAAACCGCCCCCTGCAGGAGTTCGCATAGCTGTGGCGAAGGCTGTCAGACCAGTACCCCACCCAAGGCGCTCACCAGTTGCGCCAACTGCGGCGACTCACCGCGCAAGCGCACCGCCAGGCCTTCGATCTCGCGCCGTGGCGGGTACTGTTTGCGCAACTGGTCGAATGCCGCGCGCTGCTGCTGCGGGTCGTCGCTGAGGCTGCGGCGGAAATCGGCATCGTCACGGCGCGGGTCGTACACGGCGCGGCACAGGGTGGCCAAGGCCCAGGCGGGGTCGGCATCGGCGTCCAGCTCGATCTGTGCCAGCGGCGGGCGTGGCAGCAGGTCGGCCAGTTGCACCTGTGCCTCCACGCCGAGGAAGCGGCACAGCGCCTGGTAGATCTGCGCCGTGCCACGCTGGCGACCGTCGAGGCTATAGCCGGCAATGTGCGGTGAGGCCAGGGTGCACAGGTCGGCCAGTTGCAGGTCGACTTGCGGCTCGCCCTCCCACACGTCCAGCACCGCATGCACGTCTTCACGGTCGAGCAGCAGTTCGCGCAGGGCGCTGTTGTCTACCACCGGGCCGCGGCTGGCATTGATCAACCAGGCGCCGGGGCGCAGTTGTGCCAGCTGTGCCTGGCCCAGCAAGTGCCAGGTCGGGTGCTCGCCGCCGCGCTGCAAGGGCGTATGCAGGCTGATCACATCGCATTGTTGCAGGAGGGTATCGAGGCTGACGTAGTCGCCGCCTTCGGCGGCCTGGCGCAACGGGTCACACACCAGCACCTTCCAGCCCAGGCCGTGCAGTACCCGCACCAGGCGCCCGCCTACCTCACCTGCACCCACCACGCCATACACCCGCTCGGGCAATGCGACGCCATCCAGTTCGGCCAGGGTCAGCAGGCTCCCCAGCACGTAATCCACCACGCCACGGGCATTGCAGCCCGGCGCGCTGCTCCAGCGAATGCCAGCTTCGGCAAAGTAGTCGAGGTCCAGGTGGTCGGTGCCGATGGTGCAGGTGCCGACAAAGCGCACGCGGCTGCCTTCCAGTAACTGGCGATCGACCTTGGTCACCGAGCGCACCAGCAGGATGTCGGCGTCCTTGACGCTGGCGGCATCGAGGCTTCGGCCCGGATAACGGCGGATTTCGCCGAAGCCCTGGAAGAAGGCATCGAGCAGCGGGATGTTCTCGTCGGCAACTATCAGCATGGCGCTCTCCTGTCTGGGGAACGCAGTGTAGGCGCAACGCGGGGCGTGTTCCAGAGCGCTTCAGTCGGCTTTCTTGCGAATCCAGTACAGGAAGGTGCCGGCGTCTTCCTGCTGCTGCAGCAGTTCGTGGCCGAGGAAGTTGCAGAACTTGGGGATATCGCGACGGGTCGAGGGGTCGGTGGCGATGACCTTGAGCAGGCCGCCAGCGGCGAGGTCACGTACGTGCTGGTGCAGCATCATCACCGGTTCCGGGCAGTTCAGGCCGGTGGCGTCGAGGATGGCGTCGGGGGTGAATTCGGTCATGGGGGGCTCCGCAAATGATTCGCCATTGTCGCGCATAGCGCGACGCGCTCCAAGCACCACACGCCCTACTCGTTCTTCTTGCTCTTGCTTTGCTTTTGATCTTGATCTTGATCTTGATCTTGATCTTGATCTTGATCTTGATCTTGATCTTGATCTTGATCTTGATCTTGATCTTCGCGACTTCAGGAGGCCGAACGCAGGCCTTGCGGAGGGAGGTGACGGGCATGGATGCCCGTCAAGCGCTGAGGCCCCATGGATGGGGCCTGCAGCGCGTCCTCCCGGGAGCAAGGCCGGAGTGAGGGAACCCCGGAGCGCAGCGGAGGGGCCGGATGATGGGAGCGCAGCGTTTTTTGGTTACTTTTTGCCGCGTTTGGCAAAAAGTGACTCGCCGTAAGGGCGAAAAGGTGAGTCAGCGTCGCCATCGCCAATGGACTTTGCGCGCGATAAAAACCAGCGCTATCCCGCTTCAAGCTTTTCGCTTTTCGCTTTTCGCTTTTCGCTTTTCGCTTTTCGCTTTTCGCTTTTCGCTTTTCGCTTTCAAGCGTGGGCTTCAACAATGAGGTCAACATTCATTTTCGAAGGCGGCGCTTCGTCACCTTTCCGCCCTTACGGCGGGTCACTTTTTGCCAAACGCGGCAAAAAGTAACCAAAAAACGCTGGCTCCCATCATCCGGCCCCTACGCTGCGCTCCGGGGTCCCCTCGCTACGGGCTTGCTCCCGGGAGGACGCGCTGCAGGCCCCATCCATGGGGCCTCAGCGCTTGACGGGCATCCATGCCCGTCACCTCCCTCCGCAAGCCCTTCGCTCGGCCTCCTGAAGTCGCATTCGGCGGCGCCTGAACTATCGCGCGCTTAAAAGCAAAAGCAACGGCAACGGCAACGGCAACGGCAACGGCGATTTCCGGGCACTGCTCAACGCGGTTTCAAGTCTATTCGACGCAGGTGGCAAGTCACTTCCTCTCGGTCATGGTACAGCTGCTTGCAGGCAATCGACACCTTGATCTTGCGTGCCTTGAATGTCGCCTCCATGCGCTCGAGCAGCCGCCGCACCTCGGCATAGCGCTGCTTCATCGGCAATTTCAGGTTGACCACCGCTTCGCGGCACAAGCCCTCGCCCAGCCAGGTCTCGATCAGCGCGGTAGTGCGCGCCGGCTTCTCGACAATGTCGCATACCATCCAGTCTACCGGCTGCTTCGGCTGCCAGGTAAACCCATCGGCCATCAGGTGCTGAACCAACCCGGTATCCATCAGGCTTTCAGCCATCGGCCCGTTGTCGATGGCCGTCACCAGCATGCCCCGACGCACCAGCTGGTAGGTCCAGCCGCCCGGCGAGGCCCCCAGGTCGACACCGGTCATGTCGTCACCCAGGCGCTGCGCCCATTGCTCGCGCGGGATGAACTGATGCCAGGCCTCTTCCAGCTTGAGGGTCGAGCGGCTAGGTGCCTCACGGGGAAACTTCAGCCGCGGGATACCCATGGGCCACAGCGCGCTGTTGTTGGCCGGGGCAACGCCGGCGAACACGCGCCGGCCACTGATGAACGTAAGCAGCAGGCGTGGACGGCTGGCATCGTCGACCAGGCGACCGGCCTTTTCCAGCGCCTTGCGCAGCGGTACCTCAAACTTGCGGCAGAACGTGGACAGTTCCTTGCCTTCGTTGCTGTCCAGCACCTCCAGCCACAGGCTACCGAACACCGGTAACCCCGCCAGGTGCGCCAGCAACACACTGATGCGGTCGTTCTCCGGCAACTCGACATAGCCGCCACGGGCCCATTGCCGCGGGAAAATCAGCTGATTGAAGCGCATTTCCCCCATCAAGCGCTCGGCACCGCCCTCCTCGCTGCTGACAAACTCGGCACTGGCACTGTGCGGCTTGCCTTTGGCATAGCCGGCAATGCCCAGACGTGCGGCATGTTCGCTGATTTCGGCGCAAACCTCGCCCTCGAAGCCGGGCCGGCAATGCATGAACAGGGTATTCATCTCTCACTCCACTACGGCGGGCGCCACAGGCGCCGGCAGGGCGGCGATGATAAAGGAAGATCGGAACCTGCGACACGCCCCGCCGGTCCAGAAAAGGGTCAGGTGGCGCAAAGCGGTCTAACCTGACTTTTCAGCCAGGTCCGTAGCCTGCGGACCGATACAGAGCGGTGCCCCGGAACACCTGAGTCGTGCCCGGCACCGGCGCAGAAGGAGTTGGCAATGCCCTCGCTCGATAGCCTGAACACACTCAAGCCCCTCAAGGTCGGCGACCAGACCTACCACTACTACAGCCTCACCGAAGCCGCCCGACAGCTGGGCGACCTGCAGCGCCTGCCCATGTCGCTGAAGGTGCTGCTGGAAAACCTGCTGCGCTGGGAGGACGGCAAGACCGTTACCGGCGAGGACCTGCGCGCGCTCGCCCAATGGCTGGGCGAGCGGCGCTCCGACCGCGAGATCCAGTACCGCCCGGCACGGGTACTGATGCAGGACTTCACCGGCGTGCCGGCCGTGGTCGACCTGGCCGCCATGCGCGCTGCCATGGCCAAGGCCGGTGGCGACCCGCAGCGGATCAACCCGCTGTCGCCGGTGGACCTGGTGATCGACCATTCGGTGATGGTCGACCGCTATGGCACACCACAAGCCTTCAGCGAGAACGTCGACATCGAAATGCAGCGCAACGGCGAACGCTACGCGTTCCTGCGCTGGGGCCAGAGCGCCTTCGACAACTTCCGCGTGGTACCCCCAGGTACCGGGATCTGCCACCAGGTCAACCTGGAATACCTGGGCCGCACCGTCTGGACCCGTGAGGCCGATGGCCGCACCTACGCCTTCCCGGACACCCTGGTCGGTACCGATTCGCACACCACCATGATCAATGGCCTGGGCGTGCTCGGCTGGGGTGTGGGCGGCATCGAAGCGGAGGCAGCCATGCTCGGCCAGCCGGTGTCGATGCTGATTCCGGAAGTGATCGGCTTCAAGCTGACCGGCAAGCTGCGCGAAGGCATCACCGCCACCGACCTGGTGCTGACGGTGACGCAGATGCTGCGCAAGAAAGGCGTAGTGGGCAAGTTCGTCGAGTTCTATGGCGATGGCCTGGCCGAGCTGCCCCTGGCCGACCGCGCAACCATCGCCAACATGGCCCCGGAATACGGCGCCACCTGCGGTTTCTTCCCGGTCGACCAGGTGACCCTGGACTACCTGCGCCTGTCAGGCCGCCCCGAGGCGACCGTGCAACTGGTCGAGCAGTACTGCAAAACCCAGGGTTTGTGGCGAATGCCAGGGCAGGAACCGCTGTTCAGTGACAGCCTGGCGCTGGACATGCACGAGGTCGAGGCCAGCCTGGCCGGGCCCAAGCGGCCGCAGGACCGCGTGGCCCTGGGCCAGGTGCGCCAGGCCTTCGACCACTTCATCGAACTGCAACCCAAACCCCTGGCCAAGGAAGTCGGCCGCCTGGAAAGCGAAGGTGGCGGCGGCGTGGCGGTGGGCAACGCCGACCAGGCCGGGGAAATCGACTACAGCCATCAAGGCCAGACCCATACCCTGCGCGATGGCGCGGTGGTGATCGCTGCGATCACCTCCTGCACCAACACCTCCAACCCCAGCGTGATGATGGCCGCCGGGCTGGTGGCGAAAAAGGCCCTGGAAAAAGGCCTGCAACGCAAGCCTTGGGTCAAGAGCTCGCTGGCACCGGGCTCCAAGGTCGTCACCGACTACTTCAAGGCCGCCGGGCTCAGCACTTACCTCGACCAGTTGGGCTTCGACCTGGTCGGCTATGGCTGCACCACCTGCATCGGCAACTCCGGTCCGCTGGATGACGCGATCGAAAAGGCCATCGGCAGCGCCGACCTCACCGTAGCCTCGGTGTTGTCGGGCAACCGCAACTTCGAAGGCCGCGTGCACCCGCTGGTGAAGACCAACTGGCTGGCCTCGCCACCGCTGGTCGTGGCCTATGCCCTGGCCGGCACGGTGCGCCTGGACCTGACCTGCGACCCGCTGGGTATCGGCAACGACGGCCAACCTGTGTACCTGCGCGACATCTGGCCCAGCCAGCAGGAAATTGCCGCTGCCGTGGCCAAGGTCGACACGGCGATGTTCCACAAGGAATACGCCGAAGTGTTCGCCGGCGATGCGCAGTGGCAAGCGATCGAGGTACCGCAGGCGGCCACCTACGTGTGGCAGGCCGACTCGACCTACATCCAGCACCCGCCATTCTTCGATGACATCGGCGGGCCACCCGCGCAGGTCACCGACATCCGCGGCGCACGGATACTGGCGTTGCTCGGCGACTCGGTGACCACCGACCACATTTCCCCGGCAGGCAACATCAAGGCCGACAGCCCGGCCGGGCGCTACCTGCGCGCCCAGGGCGTGGAGCCACGTGACTTCAACTCCTACGGCTCGCGGCGCGGCAACCATGAAGTGATGATGCGCGGTACCTTCGCCAACATCCGTATCCGCAACGAAATGCTCGCGGGCGAGGAAGGCGGCAACACCTTGCACGTGCCCAGCGGCGAGAAACTGTCGATCTACGACGCCGCCATGCGCTACCAGCAGGCTGGCACCCCGCTGGTGGTGATTGCCGGGCAGGAATACGGCACCGGTTCGAGCCGCGATTGGGCAGCCAAGGGCACCAACCTGCTGGGAGTCAAGGCCGTACTGGCGGAAAGCTTCGAACGCATTCACCGCTCCAACCTGGTTGGCATGGGCGTGCTGCCGCTGCAATTCATGGCTGGGCACAACCGCAAGCAGCTGGGGCTGACCGGCAAGGAACAGATCGATGTCCTGGGCCTGACCGGCACGCAGTTGCATCCGGGCATGAGCCTGCCCTTGCGCATCACCCGCGAGGACGGACAACAGGAACAGATCGAGGTGCTGTGCCGGATCGATACCTTGAACGAGGTGGAGTATTTCAAGGCCGGGGGAATCCTGCATTACGTGTTGCGTCAATTGATCGCGGGCTGAACCGGGTATGCTTGGGCCGCTCCTACCAGCGATGGGCAGCGGCCCATTTCCATTTACCCGAGAAGGACCACTCGTGCCTCGCCTCCAGTTGATCGCTCTCCTACTCCTGGCCCTCGGTTACACGCTCGCCCTGAGCCACGGCAAGCTCGGCATCGCCAGCCTGCCCACCTTCCTCGCCCTGCTCACCAGCGCCCTGCTTGCTGGTCGCCCGCAGCGCTGGCTACAAGCCTTGGGCCATGGGATGTTCATCCTGCTGGCTATCGCCCTGGCACTGCACTGGCTGCCCGGTTTCAACGCAGCCAAGGTCATCGACAGCGCCACCTTCAGCCCCGGCGCCCAGCCTTTCACGATGTACCTGAACCTGGACAAACCGCTGATCGGCGCCTGGCTGCTGCTGGCCTGCCCTTGGCTGATCCTGTGGCGCAGCCAGGGCCTGCCGGCCAGTCTGCTGTGCGCCCTGCCCCTGACCCTGCTGGCCTGCCTGGGCGGGGCCTGGGCCCTGGGCATGGTCGCATGGGCGCCGAAATGGCCCGAACAAGCCTGGTTGTGGCTGCTGAACAACCTGTTGTTGGTCAGCCTGACCGAAGAGCTGCTGTTTCGCGGTTATCTGCAAGGCGGCCTGCAACGCCTGCTGCGCCATCAGGGGCTGGCGTTGCTCGCCGCCGCCATGCTGTTCGGCCTGGCCCACCTGGGGGCTGGCTGGCAGTGGGTATACCTGGCCACGCTTGCCGGTGTGGGCTACGGCCTGGCGTACCGCTGGGGCGGCTTGGCGGCAGCCGTGCTTTGCCATTTCGGCCTGAACCTGGTGCATTTCGCGCTGTTCAGCTACCCAATGCTGGCTCTTGGCTAGCTAATCGGTCATCATCTGACTTCTACGTCATTAATCCGCAGTAAAAACGCAATAATGACGCAAACAAGCCTGAACGTGCCCGGCGACTATCCCAGATTGCATAATGGCTCATTGCCATAGATCAAGCCTTGCAAATATTCACTCAATAAAACCAGGGCCTTGCCGATAGCTTTGGAAAGCCCTGCGGACTATCAACCCATGCGTAACAACCAGCCGATTACCCAGAGAGAAAGGACTTTCCCTGCCCAGCAGCGGTTGATCTCCACCACCAATGCCAAAGGTGTGATCACTTACTGCAACGATGCTTTCATCGAGATCAGTGGTTTCACCCGCGAGGAACTGACTGGCGCGCCGCACAACCTGGTGCGCCACCCGGACGTGCCGCCTGCCGTGTTCGCGCACATGTGGCAGACCCTCAAGCAGGGCCAGCCATGGATGGGCATCGTCAAGAACCGCTGCAAGTCCGGCGACCACTACTGGGTCAACGCCTACGTCACGCCGATCTTCGACAATAACCAGGTGGTTGGCTTCGAATCGGTGCGGGTCAAACCCACTGCCGAACAGATTCGTCGCGCCGAGGCGCTCTATCAGCGCATCAATCAAGGCAAGCCGCCCATACCACGCCGCGACAAGTGGCTACCGGTGCTGCAGGACTGGCTGCCGTTCATCCTGATCAGCCAGGTGGGCTTCCTGATCGGCAACTGGCTCGGCCATTCCTGGGGCTTCGCCCTGGCCGCCGGGCTTTCGGTACCCCTGGGCCTGCTCGGCCTGGGCTGGCAGCAACGCGGCCTCAAGCGCCTGCTGCGCCTGGCCGAACAGACCACCTCCGACCCGCTGATCGCCCAGATGTACACTGACAGCCGCGGGGTACAGGCACGCCTGGAAATGGCCATGCTGAGCCAGGACGCCCGCATGAAAACCTGCCTGACCCGCCTGCAGGACAGCGCCGAACACCTCAGCGAACAGGCGCGCCAGTCCGATGCCTTGGCCCACAAGAGTTCTTCGGGGCTGGAACGCCAGCGCGTGGAAACCGAGCAAGTGGCCGCCGCAGTCAATCAGATGGCCGCCACTACCCAGGAAGTGGCCAACCACGTGCAGCGCACCGCCGACGCCACCCAGGAAGCCAACCGCCTGACCAGCCAGGGCCGGCAGATTGCCGGGGAAACCCGCGAAGCCATCGAGCGCTTGTCGGCGGCGGTAGGCGAGACGGGCCAGACGGTCACTCAGCTGGCCAAGGACAGTGACGAGATTGGTGGTGTGGTCGACGTGATCAAGGGCATCGCCGATCAGACCAACCTGCTGGCATTGAATGCGGCCATCGAAGCGGCGCGGGCGGGTGAAATGGGCCGTGGCTTTGCCGTGGTGGCCGACGAAGTGCGCCAGCTGGCGCAGCGCACCGCCGAATCCACCGGGCAGATCCACGGGCTGATCGCCAAGCTGCAACAGACTGCCAGCAACGCCGTGCTGACCATGGAAACCGGCCACCGCCAGGCGCAGGAAGGCGTGGACCGCGTGATGCAGGCCGACGAGGCGTTGGTCGGAATCAGCGAAGCAGTGGCCAACATTACCGACATGGCGACTCAGATTGCGGCAGCGACAGAAGAGCAGACGGCGGTAGCGGACGAGATCAGCCGCAACATCAGCACCATCGCCCAATTGGCCGACCAGACTGCCGAACAGGCTCAGCATTCGGCGCTGCTCAGCGAAGAGCTGACCAGCACAGCGGGTACCCAGTACTCACTGGTGGAGCGTTTCAACCGCTGAGGCGGTTTCCACGGTACTGCGTCGGCTTGTAGGAGCGGCTTCAACCGCGACCGCCGGCACAGCCGGTGCCAGCCACCGCATCGCCTGCTTCGCGGATAAATCCGCTCCTACAGTTGGTGCTTTCCCCGTAGGAGCGGCTTCAGCCGCGATCACCGGCACCGCCGGTGCCAGCCTCCGCGTCGCCTGCTTCGCGGATAAATCCGCTCCTACAGTTGGCGCTATCCCTGTAGGAGCGGCTTCAGCCGCGATCAACGGCACAGCCGGTGCCAGCCACCAGATTACCAATCCAGGTGCAAGCGGCTCTCGAAATAACGCTCTTCGCCACTCAGTGGGTCCTCGAAGCGCAAGCTCTGCGCCAGCAGTTTCAACGGCCGCTGGTAGTCATCCTCTTCCTTGAGCAACTGCGGGTAAAACGGGTCATTGCTGATCCCTGCGCCCAATGCTGCCATGTGTACACGCAACTGGTGGGTCTTGCCGGTCACTGGCGACAACCCGTAACGCCACAGGTCGCCATGCTTTTCCAACACCTCAGCCCACGTTTCGCTGTTCGCCTCCCCCTCGACCTCATGCATGCGGAAAAACGGCTCGCCATGCACCAGGCGGCTTTTATGCACCAACGGGAAATCGTGCTGCGGCATGGCCGCGGCAATGGCCTGGTAGCGCTTATCGATGCGCCGCTCGGGAAATAGCCTCTGGTAGGCACTGCGGCTCTGCGGGTTGGCGGAAAACAGCACCAGCCCGGCGGTATGCCGGTCGATTCGATGCAACGGCACCAGGTGCGGGTTACCCAGCTGGCGAATCAACCGGCGCAGCAAGGTCTGCTCGACGTATTCTCCGCTCGGCGTCACTGGCAGGAAATGCGGCTTGTCCGCCACCACCAGGTGTTCATCCACATGCAACACCGCCTCCTGCACCGGGATCGGCCGCTCGTTCGGCACCTCGCGGAAGTAGTGCAGGCGCATGCCCCGTTTGTACGGCAGCTCGGCCGCGACTGCTCGCCCCTCGGCATCCAGCACCCGGCCACGGGCAAAGCGATCGAGCCATTGGGCTCGGTCGATGGCCTTGAAATGGTCGCACAGGCAGTCGAGTACCGTCGCCCAGTTACCGGGTGGCAGGCACACCGTGCTGGCTTGCTGGCGGGCGGGGTCGAACGGCGTGGTCATGGCAGGGCTCGAAACAGTCACGGCCGCGCATTATCCTCCAACCCCGCGCCCTCAACCAGCCTTGGCCATCGCTTCGCTGCGCTCCTTCAACCAACGCAGTACCTGCACCGGCTCCCAGCGGCCAGGGTCGTACAGGGCATACAGCAAGCCCTGGTAACCCACCACATCCAGCCCGCGGTGGTAGCCGGCACGCTGGAACAAGGCCTCTATCTCGGCAAAGCAGGTATTGAAGTGGACCTTGCCGAACGGTGTGCGGTCGTCGGTTACCAGGCCTTCGAGGCGCAGTTCCAGAACGGCGTCGGCCACCCGTTCGACGGGCATGCGGTTGACGCTGTACTTGAGTTGCTCGACGTTGAGCATGGCTTTACCTCGACACTGTATTTATATACAGCATACGAACATCCCCTTGCCGCCGTCAATGCGCTTCATTGCAGCCCCTCCTCGTAGCCGCTGCCTCTGCGAATCGTCAGTACCTGTCGTTGCGGCGTGCCTGGGGTCACCGCCAGGTGTACCCATTGGTCGAATTCGAGGATCAGCTGGTCGAAGGGAATGGCGCTTTCGCTGATGCGCCGCACGACTTCGCGCGGGCTGACTTCGATCACCGTGAAGTCGGCGGCGAGCCCTTGCAAATGCTTGCTCGTAACCGACCCGCCAATGCGGCTGTTGACCGCCGGACTGCGATAGCCGCTGCTGACGATGACCGGCGCGCCGAACAGTGCGCGTACCTGCTCCAGGACATTGCACAGCAGTTGCAGGTTGGCCCGCGCCTCGGCTGGCGGGTCGTTGTCGAGCCCTTCCCTGGCGGCGAGCTGCGAAACGGTCATTTCATCGAGGGAGAAATGAGGGGAAATAAGCATGGTTGGAGTCCTGATGATCGGTGGCAAAGCCGGCCTCAGTGTGCCGGCAGGTGATCATCACGACGCAGCGCGCCACATGGAGCAGGGAGGCACCTCCCCTGGTGCCGTCATTGCGCGAGAAACGCCACGACCTGCTCGGCATCGAATGGCCAATGCAGCTCGGCGCCATTGTCGCAGCGCCGCAGCACCGGAATGATCAGGCCGTAACGCTCGGCCATCGCCTCGCTTTCACTGATATCGACCAGCTCCACCAACAGGCCGTGATCGACGAAGGGCATCAGCACGGCCTCGGCCACTTCACATAGGTGGCAGCCGAGGGTGCCGAACAGTTGGCATTCAGGCAGCATGGGCAGGTTCCGGTTTGGCATGCACAGAAGCCTATTCTAGGCCGCTCCCGCCCAGCGCGCACCTGACCTGGCTCAATCCTGGCTGGTTGCGCCGATACGGTGCAGCGACAGGTCGGCGCCCTGGAACTCCTGCTCATGGCTCAAGCGCAGGCCATGCAGCGCGCGGATCGCACCGTACACGGCAAAGCCACCGGCCAGCGCCACCAGCACGCCCAGCAGGCTGCCCAGCAACTGGCTGACCAGACTGACACCGCCCATACCGCCCAGGGCTGCCTGGCCGAACACACCACAGGCCAGGCCACCCCACACGCCGCACAGGCCATGCAACGGCCACACGCCCAGCACATCATCGATCTTCCAGCGGTTCTGGGCCGCCGTGAAGGTCCAGACGAACAGCGCCCCGGCGACCAGGCCAGTGACCAATGCGCCAACCGGGTGCATCAGGTCGGAGCCCGCACAAACCGCCACCAGCCCGGCCAGCGGGCCGTTATGCAGGAAGCCCGGGTCGTTACGGCCGGCCAGCAAGGCCGACAGGGTGCCACCGACCATGGCCATCAACGAGTTGATCGCCACCAGGCCGCTGATCCCCTGCAGGGTCTGCGCACTCATGACGTTGAAGCCGAACCAGCCAATGATCAGGATCCACGAGCCCAGCGCCAGGAACGGGATGCTCGACGGCGCAAACGCCACCAGGCGGCCATCGCGATAGCGCCCTCGACGCGCGCCCAGCAGCAGCACCGCTGCCAAGGCCAGCCAGCCGCCCATGGCATGCACCACCACCGAGCCGGCAAAGTCATGGAATGGCGCGCCAAAGCGTGCCTGCAACCAGGCTTGCAGGCCGAGGTTGCCGTTCCACACCACACCTTCGAAGAACGGGTAGACGAACGCCACGATCAACGCCGTGGCGCACAGCTGCGGCACGAAGCGCGCCCGCTCGGCAATGCCCCCGGAGATGATCGCCGGGATCGCTGCGGCGAAGGTCAGCAGAAAGAAGCACTTGACCAGCGCGTAACCCTGGTCGGCCGCCAGTGCGGCTGCCGGCTGCAGGAAGTTGACCCCGTAGGCGATCCAGTAGCCGATGAAGAAGTACACCAGCGCCGAGATGGCAAAATCGCTGAGAATCTTCGACAAGGCATTGACCTGGTTCTTGTGGCGCACCGTACCCACTTCGAGAAACGCGAAGCCGGCATGCATGGCCAGCACCAGGATGGCGCCCATGAGGATGAACAGGGTATTGGAACCGTGGACCAGAGAATCCATCGCGCTGTGCATGTTTTCCATGAAGTAGGCAGACCTGCTGAAAAGGCACCAGGACAGTTCAAGAACCTGCATCCCTGCACCGAATCGGTGCCACCCCCCTGCCCTGTTTCGGTGAGCCTGGCGGGCCTGCGCGGTTTTTTCTTGGGTTTGTCGTGGATTGGGTTAAGGTTTATCGGTAGCCGCTGCGTCGGCGCCCTGAATCGGCGCAATACCTGCCACGGACGCCCCGCAACGTGGCAAAGCCTTAGCAAGGCCCATACCAGCGCCGGCACTTGAACCTTCCGCGTGTGCTATCACTCGAACTACCAACATTCATCGACAGGGAGACACCCATGGCCAGCAAATCGGCAAAGACTGCACAAGAGATATTGATGGCTGACTTCCAGGCGCTGGTGCGCGACACCGAGAAGCTGCTGGCCGACACCGCCAACCTGGCCGGCGACCAGGCGGACGAATTGCGCGGACAGATTCACGAGCGCCTGGCCCAGGCCCGCGAAACCCTGCAACTGACCCAGGACTCGGTGCGTGAGCGCGGCCAGGCCGCGTTGGGCAGCGCCGAGCAGTACGTGCAGGAAAACCCGTGGCAGGCGATCGGCATCGCGGCGGGCGTCGGGCTGTTGATCGGCCTGCTGGCCAACCGCCACTGAGGGGATACCATGGATAACGACGCCAACGGCGCCAGCGCTTCAGGCAAGCGCCTGGGCGCAGCTGCGCTGGGGCTGCTGCACAGCCATATCGAACTGTTCGGCATCGAGTTGCAGGAACAGAAGGGCCGCACCTTGAGCCTGCTGTTGTTCGCCGGCCTGGCCCTGGTGTTCGCCTTGCTGCTGCTGACCGCCTTGTCCGGGCTGTTGTTGGTGCTGCTGTGGGACAGTTATCGCCTGGCCGGGATCATCGGCCTCTGTGTGTTCTACGGCATCGCCGCACTGTACTGCGGGCTGCGCCTCAAGGCCGCGGTGTTCGACGAGTCGTCACCGTTTGGTGCCACCCTCGAGGAACTCGCCAAGGACCGGGAGCGCCTGTTGCCATGAGCCTGCCACAACTGCCAGACACGCGTAACCCGCGTGAATTGCGCAAGGCGCTGTTGCGCCTGCGCATGGAAATGCACCGCCAGGAAATCCGCCACGAATCGGCGCAGTTGCTGGAACCGCTGCGCCGCGTGCGGGGCATGGGCAACTCGCTACAGGACGGGCTGGGCATCAAGCATGCACCGCTGTGGGGCATCGGCGCCGTGGTGGCACTGGGTTTCCTCACCGGCAAGGGCGTGCGCAGCGGCAACCTCGCGCGGCTGCTGCGCCTGGGCACCAGCCTGCTACCGCTGGTGCGCCTGTATCTGCAAGGCAACCGTCGCCCTTGAGTGTTTTATTGCCGCCGGCAACGGCCCCGTTGCCGGCTTCCCCCTTGCACTGACCTTTCGGACACCCGAAGCTATAGCCCTCGATGCACAGGAGACCGCGCCTTGGACTGGCACACCCTGCTCACCCGCGAACGCCTGGGCAAAGCGCTGTACAGCGCCGATGAACTCGGGCGCAGCCCCTTTCACAAAGACCACGACCGCATCATCTTCTCCGGGGCCTTCCGCCGTCTCGGGCGCAAGACCCAGGTGCACCCGGTTTCCAGCAACGACCATATCCACACACGCCTGACCCACTCGCTGGAAGTCAGCTGCGTCGGTCGCTCGCTGGGCATGCGCGTCGGCGAAACCCTGCGCGACAGCCTGCCGGACTGGTGCGCCCCGAGCGACCTCGGCATGATCGTGCAATCGGCCTGCCTGGCCCATGACATCGGCAACCCACCGTTCGGCCACTCCGGCGAAGATGCCATCCGCCACTGGTTCCAGCAGGCTGCCGGGCGTGGCTGGCTGGATGACATGAACGACGACGAGCGCGCCGACTTCCTCAACTTCGAAGGCAACGCCCAGGGCTTTCGCGTACTCACCCAGCTGGAATATCACCAGTTCGACGGCGGTACCCGGCTGACCTACGCTACCCTCGGCACCTACCTGAAATACCCGTGGAGCGCGCGCCACGCCGACGCCCTGGGCTACAAGAAGCACAAGTTCGGCAGCTACCAGAGCGAACTGCCCCTGCTCGAGCAGATCGCCCGCAAGCTTGGCCTGCCGCAACTGGAACACCAACGCTGGGCGCGCCACCCGCTGGTCTACCTGATGGAGGCCGCCGATGACATCTGCTATGCGCTGATCGACCTGGAAGACGGCCTGGAAATGGAGCTGCTGCAATACGCCGAAGTCGAAGCGCTGCTGCTCGACTTGGTCGGCGAAGACCTGCCGGAAACCTACCGCCAGCTCGGTCCGGGCGATTCCCGGCGGCGCAAGTTGGCGATCCTGCGTGGCAAGGCTATCGAACACCTGACCAACGCCGCCGCCCGTGCCTTCGTCGAGCAACAGCAAGCCCTGCTGGCCGGCCAGCTGGCGGGCGACCTGGTCGAACACATGCATGGCCCGGCCAAACGCTGCGTGCTGCAGGCCAAGGCCATGGCGCGCAACAAGATCTTCCAGGACAAGCGCAAGACCTTGCACGAGATCGGCGCCTATACCACCCTGGAAATTCTGCTGAATACGTTCTGTGGTGCGGCCCTCGAACAGCACGGCGGGCGCACGCCCTCGTTCAAGAGCCGCCGGGTGCTGGACCTGATCGGCAATAATGCCCCTGACCCCCATGGTTCGCTGCACAGTGCTTTCTTGCGCATGATCGACTTCATCGCCGGGATGACCGACAGCTATGCCAGCGAAATGGCGCGCGAGATGACCGGGCGCTCCAGCCCGGTCTGAAGCGCACCGGGTGCAGCCCGGGCACAGCCCGAGGCTGCCACCCTGCCTGAAGGAAACTTCCTACATATACACAGGACCAACTAAACAATACGATTAAAGATAAATGATTGGTTACCAAACTTGTTTTGACATCGCATTGAATCCCCCAATTTCGTAGCCAGATTTGCTTTATCTTGTAAGCCATTTCCCATATAGGGCTAATAGCCGTTCCTCGCATGCCCGATGACTTCCAACTGCGATAAGGTGCCGCCTGTCCCCTCAATCGCCCGCAGGAAGTTGAACATGCAATCCATATTTATTGTCGACGACCATCCTGTCATCCGTCTGGCTGTGCGTATGTTGCTGGAAAACCAGAATTACCAGGTTGTCGGCGAGTCGGACAACGGCGTTGACGCCATGCAGATGATTCGCGAAACCAATCCCGACCTGGTCATTCTCGACATCAGCATCCCCAAGCTGGACGGGCTGGAGGTGCTGTCCCGCTTCCAGGCCATGGCGTTACCATTGAAGGTTCTGGTATTGACCGCACAATCACCGGCATTGTTTGCCGTACGCTGCATGCACTCGGGTGCCGCCGGCTATGTATGCAAGCAGGAGGACCTGAGCGAATTGCTCAGTGCAATCAAGGCGGTATTGGCCGGTTATAACTATTTCCCCAGCCAGGCGATAAAGCACAACCAGGCGATGGATGCCGACCTGCAACTTTTCCGCCAGGTGAACGACCGCGAACTGATGGTGCTGCAGCTGTTTGCCCAAGGCCGCAGCAACAAGGAAATTGCCAAGGGCATGTTCCTCAGCAGCAAGACCGTCAGCACCTACAAGAAGCGCCTGATGCACAAACTCCAGGTCGACACGCTGGTCGACCTGATCGAAATGGCCAAGCGCAACGCACTGGTCTGAGGATGGTCATGGCGCGCCCTATCGCTCGCCTGCTGCTCGCCCTGCTCCTGCTCAGCAGCGTGGCACAGGCTACCCATCAAGAAGCCTCTTCCTACACGTTGCTGGCCCGGTCATCGGCCCGCCCCGCCCAGCCAGCGCTTACCGCCGAACAACGGCAATGGCTCGACAGCCGTCAGGAACTGGTGCTGGGCACCTCGGCACCGGACTACCCACCCTTCGACATCACCAGTGGCGGCCGCGACTACCAGGGCCTGACCGCCGAGTACGCCAGCCTGATCGGCAAGGCCCTGCAGTTGCCGGTCAGGGTACTGCGCTTTTCCAGCCGGCAGGCGGCGGTGGAGGCGTTGCGCCACGGCGACATCGACCTGCTTGGCAGTGCCAATGGCTACGAGGCAGCCAGCGACGGCCTGGCGCTCTCGCACCCCTACGCCATCGACCAACCGGTGCTGGTAACCCGTGAAGACGAAAGCCGGGTTCTGGACATGGGCTTGCCCGGCATGCGCCTGGGCATGCTCTACCACTACCTGCCCAGGCAGGAGGTCCTCGGCACCTACCCCAAGGCCGAGCTACTGGCCTTCGGCTCTTCCAGCCAGGCCTTGAATGCCGTGGCGTTCGGCCAGGCGGACGTGTTCATCGGGGATACCATTTCCACCCATTACCAGCTCAACCGCGGCCACTTGCCGCGCCTGCGCATGGCCAACTTCGGCAAGCACGAAGCCATCGGCTTCGGCTTTGCCCTGCGCCAGCAGGACATGCTACTGATGGAGCTGGTGAATACCGTGCTGGACAGCCAGCCCCCCGCCATACGCGCCAGTATCTTCAAACGCTGGAGTGCCGGCAGCGATTTGTTGCTGACCGACCGCAAGCTGCAACTGACCGAGGCCGAAGAGCAATGGTTGCGCGACCACCCGGTGATGCGTGTGGCGATCGATGACACAGCCGCACCGGTGTCCTACTTCGATGGCGCGGGGCATTTTCGCGGCATTACCGCCGACCTGCTGGAACTCATCCGCCTGCGTACCGGCTTGCGCTTCGAAGTGCAGCGCGCCAGTGGCATCGCCGACATGATTGCCCGCCTCAAGGACGGACGCGCGGATGTCATCGCCGCATTGGCCACCGGCGGCGACGCCGAGGACAACCTGCAGATCAGCCGCCCTTACCTGGAAAGCGCCTACGTACTGGTCAGCCGCAAGGACAACGAGGCACCGGCCTCGCTGGAACAGTTGCACGGGCGTCGCATCGCCATTACCCGCTACAGCGCCATGGACGCGATGCTGTCACAGCACTATCCACAAATCGGCTGGATCGAGACGGAAAGCACGTTCTACTCCATGGCATTGCTCAACAGCGGCGCCGTCGATGCAGTGATTACCACCCTGGTCGACGCCAACCATGCCCTGGCCAGCAATCCCGAGCTGGTCATCCGCACCACTGTCGGTAGCGAACCCGCCAATTTCGCCATGGCGACCAGCGCCTCGTCGCAGGTGCTGGTCTCGATCCTCGACAAGGCCCTGCTGAGCATCTCGCCGGAGGAGCTGGGGGTAATCAACAACCGCTGGCGCGGCTTCGACCTGCACGATGACGGCAACGGCCGGGATTACCGTCGCCTCGCGGTACAGCTGGTACTGGGCGCAGCCGTGCTGTTGCTGCTGGCGCTGCTCTGGAACGCCCGCCTGCGCCTGCAGATTCGCCAGCGGCAACGCGCCGAGCGCGCGCTGAACGACCAACTGGCGTTCATGCGCGCGCTGCTCAACGGCACGCCTCACCCCATGTACGTGCGTGACCGCGAGGGCTGCCTGCAAAGTTGCAACTTCAGCTACCTGGAAGCCGTGCAGGCGCGCTCCGAGGAGGTCATTGGCAAACGCCTGAAAGACAGCCTGTTCGCCGAGTACGAGCATATTCGCCAGATCGAGGCGGACTACCTGAAGGTGATGGCAGTCGGCACCCCGCTGATCATGGACCGGCCGCTACGGATCAAGGGCCGTGAGATGACCATTTACCACTGGATCCTGCCGTATCGCGACTCGCTGGGCGAGGTCCAGGGCATCATCGGCGGCTGGATCGACATCAGCGACCGCCGCCAACTGGTCATGGAACTGCGCCAGGCCAAACAGCAGGCCGACGATGCCAACCGCGCCAAGAGCACGTTCCTGGCCACCATCAGCCACGAGATCCGCACCCCGATGAACGCGGTCATCGGCATGCTGGAACTGGCGGTCAAGCGTGCCGACCAGGGCCGGGTGGACCGCAGCGCTCTGGAACTGGCGCACCACTCGGCAAAGGACCTGCTGGGCCTGATCGGCGACATCCTCGATATCGTGCGCATCGAGTCAGGGCACTTGACCCTCGCCCCGGAAACCGTCGACCTGGCGGCCCTGGTCGAATCGGTAGGGCGCATTTTCGAGGGCCAGGCACGGCAGAAAGGCCTCGCCCTGGAAGTGATGATCGCCCCCGCGGCACGCTGCCATGCACTGCTCGACCCACTGCGTTTCAAGCAGGTGTTGTCCAACCTGGTGAGCAACGCCATCAAGTTCACCGAACATGGCCAGGTGCGCATCAATGTCAGCCTGGATGAGGCCTGCACCCCGGCGGTGCTGGAGCTGGAGGTGCGCGACAGTGGCATTGGCATACCCGCTGACGACCTGCAACGCCTGTTCAACCCCTTCATCCAGGCCAACCCGCACAGCCAGGGCGCTCGCGCGGGCACCGGCCTGGGCCTGGCCATCTGTCGCAACCTGTGCGAAATGATGGGCGGCGACCTGAGCATCAGGAGCCTGGAAGATGTCGGTACCCAGGTGCGCCTGAAGATGCCGCTGCAGCGGGTAGACGCCCCCACGCTGCAGGCCCCGTTGCCTGAAGAACTCGACGTGCCCGACCCACGGCTGAGCGTGCTGGTGATCGACGACCATCCGGCCAACCTGCAGTTGATGGCGCAACAGCTTGGTTACCTGGGCCTGGACCATGCCAGTGCCCACGATGGCCGTGAAGGCCTGGCTACCTGGCGGGCGGGCGACTTCGATGTGCTGGTACTCGACTGCAACATGCCACACATGAACGGCTATCAGCTGGCCTCTGCGGTTCGTACCGAAGAGCGCCATGGCAAGCGCTCGCGCTGCACCATTCTCGGCTACACCGCCAATGCGCAACCGGAGGTGCGGCGCAAATGCCTGAGCGCCGGCATGGACGACTGCCTGCTCAAGCCCATCAGCCTCAGCACGCTCAGCCAGCGCCTGGCCGGCATCCGCCCGCGGCGCCAGCAAAAACCCCGGCGCAAGCTGTATCACCTGGACGGGCTGGCTCCAGTGGTCGGGCATGACCCCAACGACCGCCAGCGCTTCCTGGAAGCCCTGCAGCAAAGCCTGCAGGCCGACCTGGCCACGCTCATGGCACTGCATCCGGAGCACGACAGCGGGGCCATCGGCGAACAGGCGCACAAGGTGCTCAGCGCCGCACGCATGCTCGAAGCTCCCGAGCTGATGGCGGCCTGCGAAGCCCTGGAGGCCGGCGGCTTGTCCACCCTCCAGCTGCGCCGGCGGCGCCAGGCACTGGCGCGGCACATGTGCCGGGTGGAACGGGCCCTGGCCAGGGAACTGGCTACCGATAGCTGCACACAGGCAGGCAGCCAGGCGTGTTAACTGGTAGACTGCGCGGCGTTATTACCTAAGAGGATTGTTTCATGGCCACAAACCGCTCCCGTCGTCTGCGCAAGAAGCTGTGTGTCGACGAGTTTCAGGAATTGGGCTTCGAGCTGAACCTGGAATTCAAGGAAGATCTGGATGACCAGGCAATCGATGCTTTCCTCGACGCGTTCCTGGCAGAAGCCATGGACGCCAACGGCCTGGACTATGTAGGCGGTGACGATTTCGGCCTGGTGTGCTCGGTCAAACGCGGCTCGGTCAGCGAAGAACAGCGTGCAGCCGTTGAAGCCTGGCTCAAGGGCCGCAGCGAACTGACCAAGATCGAAGTCAGCCCGCTGCTGGACGCCTGGTACCCGGAAAAGCCGATCAACAAGGCCGAGTAATACCGGCCCGATCGCTGAAAAGGCCACCTTCATGGTGGCCTTTTTCATGGCCAGTGGTTTTGCCATGGGTGGTGCTTTTCTATCGAACGTGGCGCATCGTCGCTGCGCTTGGGGCATAATGCGCATTCTTTCATCCTGGGGCCATCATCCTTTACAGCCCCAATGCCCTTTCCCCTCGCCGTAGGGTATTTACTCACTATGATCAAAAAGCTTCGTCCCCTCATGCTTGCCGGCCTGCTGCTGCCATTCGCCCTGCCCAGCCAGGCCGCCGCCGTCAATACCACCCTGCCCCCCAAAGTGCAGCAGGCCCTCAAGGCCAACAAGCTGCAGGACTCGGCGCTGTCGCTGGTGATGCTGCCGCTGGACGGCCCTGGTACACCGACCGTATTCAACGCAGATGTGTCGGTAAACCCGGCCTCGACCATGAAACTGGTCACCACCTACGCCGCCCTCGAACTGCTTGGCCCGACCTTCCAGTGGAAGACCGAGTTCTACACCGATGGCACGCTCAGCAACGGGGTGCTCAACGGCAACCTGTACCTCAAAGGCGGCGGCGACCCGAAACTGAACATGGAAAAGCTGTGGCTGCTGATGCGTGACCTGCGTGCCAATGGCGTGCGCACCATCACCGGCGACCTGGTGCTGGACCGCAGCCACTTCGTGCAGCCCAACCTGCCGCAGTTCAACGATGATGGCGGCGATGAGAACAAGCCGTTCCTGGTCAAGCCGGACTCGCTGATGATCAACCTCAAGGCCCTGCGCTTCGTGGCCCGCAATGATGGCGGCAAGGTCACCATTGCGGTCGAGCCGCCGATTGCCAGTATCCGCATCGACAACCAGGTCAAGGCGGTAGCCTCCCGGCAGTGCGCGGGTGATGTGCGCTACAACCCGGTGCCGCAGGCCGATGGCATCAGCGTGACGGTCAGCGGCCAGCTGGGTGAAGGCTGCAACTCGCAGACCTACCTGTCGCTGCTTGACCACCCGACCTACGCCGCCGGTGCCGTGCGCGCGATCTGGAACGAGCTGGGTGGCAGCATCCAGGGTGGCGACCGCTTCGAGAACGTGCCCAAGGGTGCGCGCCTGCTGGCCCGGGCCTTCTCGCCAGACCTGGTGGAAGTGATCCGCGACATCAACAAATACAGCAACAACACCATGGCCCAGCAACTGTTCCTGAGCCTTGGCGCGCAGTTCCGCACCGATGCCGATGGCGACGATGCCCGCGCCGCCCAGCGCGTGGTGCGTCAATGGCTGGCGAAGAAGGGCATTACCGCACCGCACCTGGTCATGGAAAACGGCTCCGGCCTGTCGCGCGCCGAGCGGGTCAGCACGCGGGAAATGGCGGCAATGCTGCAGGCCGCCTGGAAAAGCCCGTACGCCGCCGAGTTCATCAGCTCGATGCCGCTGGTGGGCATGGACGGCACCATGCGCAAGCGCCTGAAACGTACGGCGATGTCGGGTGAAGGGCACATCAAGACCGGCACCCTGAACACCGTGCGGGCGATCGCCGGCTTCAGCCGCGACAGCAATGGCCATACCTGGGCGGTGGCGGCAATCCTCAACGACCCGAAACCGTGGGGCGCATCGCAGGTGCTCGACCAGGTGCTGCTGGACCTGTACCGCCAGCCGAAGCTGGCTGGCAGCACTGCGGCCAACTGACCGCAGCGGCCCGGCAACACAGGGCCGGCTGACCCGGTCGGTGTAGGAGCGGCCTTGTGTCGCGATGGGCTGCGCAGCAGCCCCCAGCCATTTGGTATTGCGAAGCTGGAGTCCTGGGGCTGCGTTGCAGCCCATCGCGACACAAGGCCGCTCCTACATCGATCGCGCCCGCCATGGCCGATCAGGCCGACTCCCCCTCCACCCGGTCGCGCCCGGCCTGCTTGGCCGCGTACACCCCGGCATCGGCGCGCAGCAGCAAGGCATCGGCACCCTCTCCTCGCCGCCAACCCGCTACCCCAAAGCTGGCAGTCACCCTGCCCACACCCTCCACCGGCACATTGCGCACCCCTTGCCACAGCTCCAGCGCCAGCTGCCGCGCCTGCTCGGCATTACTGCCTGGGCACAGCACCATGAATTCCTCGCCACCCAGCCGGCAGAACACATCGGTACGCCGCAAACGCTGGGCAATGCGCAAGCACAAACTGCGCAGCACACGGTCACCGACGGCGTGGCCGAAGCGGTCATTGATGCGTTTGAAATGATCGATGTCGAGCATGATCACCGCCAGCGCCTGGCCATCGCGCTGGGCCCGTTCCAGCTCGGACTTCAAGCGCTCCTGGAAATAGCGACGGTTGTGAATGCCGGTCAGCGAATCGGTCACCGACAGCGTCCGCAACTCCTCTTCCACGCTCTTGAGGTCGGAGATATCGGTCAGGTAGCCATGCCATAGGGTGCAGCCCTGCTCGCCCACCTCCGGCGTCGCCTCGCCACGCACCCAGCGCAACCCGGCACGCGGCAGGCAGACCCGGTACTCCTCGCGCCAGGGCGACAGGTGCTCGGCCGAGTAACGCACCGAACGGCGTACCCGCTCGAGGTCATCGGGGTGGATACGCTCGAACACGGCCGTCGCATCCTCGCGCAACTGCTGCAGGTCGACTTCGTAGATGTCGTACAGGCCCATGCTGGCATAGGGGAAACACGAATGGCCATCGCCATCCAGGCGGTACTGGTAGATGCCGCCCGGCACTTCGGCAGTGAGCTTTTCCAGGAGCCGATCACGCGCCGCCAGCGCCTCATGTACCCGACGCCGTTCGGTGACATCGATGCAGATCGCCAGGTAGCCCGTCCACAAGCCTTGTTCATCGAGCATGGCGGTGACCAGCATGTTGGCCACCAGCTGGCTGCCATCGGCGCGCAACAGCGTCCACTCCCCCGGCTCGGCACCATGCGCCTGCACCGTCTCGGCGAACATGGCCTGGCCGCCGGCGATCGGTCGGCCGTAACGCAGGCTCAAGGCGTGGGCGCGCTGGCTCAATTCCTCGGCCAGTACCAGGTCTTCCAGGTGCAGTTGGCCAATCGCCTCGCTGGCCGGGTAACCGAGCATGCGCTCGGCACCCGCGTTGAAGGTGCTGATGACGCCCTTGAGGTTGGTGGCGATGATCGCCACCTGGGTCGCGGCATCCAGCACGCTGCGCAGCTGATTATGGGTGCCGCGCAGGGCTTGCTCGCTGACCCGCAGCTCGGCGCTGCGCTGCTCGACCAGGGCCAGGGCACGCTGGCGCTGGCTGAACAGGCTGTGGAACAGCACGCTGAGCAGCAGGCTCAACAAGCCGCCCAGCAAGCTCACCGCCAGCACTGCGGAGGAACGGTTGGCCTGCATGAACGCCAGGCTCGGCCTGATGCCCAGCTGATAGTGGTGGTCGGCCAGGTGCAGCAGTTGGTTGCTGGCCAGCGCCAGGGGGGCTACCGGGTTCTGCGAATCGAACAGCACTTCGGGGCCACGCGAGCCGGCGGGATCGACGATACGCACGACCAGGTTGTCGTCTGCCACCGCCGGTTGCCCGTCACTGACCAGTTCAAGCATGCTCAGCAAGGCCACCACGTAGCCGATTGCTGCGCCGCTGGGCGCGGAATCGGCAAACACCGGCGCCACCATCAGCAGGCCGCGTGCGTCCGAGCGCCCATCGAACAGGGGCAGTGATCCGGAAACCGCCATGCTGCCTGGCCCGAGCGCCCGCGCCAGTGCCGCCCGGGACGTGGCCTGGCCGGCGAGGTCGAGCCCATAGGGCAACCCAGGCAATTCGCCCGACTGGGTATAGAACACCGGGAAGTAATGGTCACGCAGCGGGGCGGGGTGCCACTGGCCATGTTCGTCCTGGTCCCGCACTACATAACCCGGGCCAAGATACACGCTGGCCTGGCGCTCGAACTCGGCGCGTTGTGCAGCTTCCACACGCGGCGCCCAGGCATAGGCCAGGGTCCGCTGCAACAATGGCCGGGCGTAGGCGTTGAATGCCTGCGGGGTGACTGCCTCGGCCAAGCTGAAAAACCGCCGCAGCCCGTCCAGGCGCTGCTGCTGTTGGTCAAGGCGCTCGGCGATACGGCTGAAGCGCTCGCTGGCCAGCAGCTCGAAGCGCTGGCGCAACTGCTGCTTGTAGAAAGTTTGCGCGGCAAGCGCCAGCACGGCGGTCAGCAGGCCGCCCACCAGCAGGGCGACCAGCGCCACAGCCCAGGCGGGCACCCCCTCTGTGCACAGGCCAAGCAACCGCGCACGCACGCCACCCTTCGACATACACCCGTCTCGTCAAGCCAGCGTCCTGCGGATTATCTTGCCCTGCTGTCATTTATAGCTATTGGCCATTAGCCGCGCAATGTACCTCGTCGCCTCACCGCAGCTGCAAACGCCAGGCGCGATGAATGCGGTTGTTGCGGGCGAAATCCGGGTCCAGCGTCTGGGCGGTGATTTCCTCCACGGCGTAACGCGTCATCAGGTGCTCGTCGAGCTGGAACTTGCGGAAGTTGTTGGAGAAATACAACACACCGCCCGGAGCCAGGCGGGCCATGGCCAGGTCCAGCAGTTGCACGTGGTCCCGCTGCACGTCGAACACACCCTCCATGCGCTTGGAGTTGGAGAAGGTCGGCGGGTCGATGAAAATCAGGTCGTAGCTGTCGCGGTTGCCTTCCAGCCAGGCCATCACATCACCCTGCTCCAGGCGGTTGCGTTCGGAGAAACCGTTGAGCGCCAGGTTGCGCCGCGCCCAGTCCAGGTAGGTTTTCGACAGGTCGACGCTGGTGGTACTGCGCGCCCCGCCCTTGGCGGCGTGCACGGTGGCCGTGGCGGTGTAGCAGAACAGGTTGAGGAAGCGCTTGCCGGCGGCCTCGCGCTGGATGCGCATGCGCATCGGGCGGTGGTCGAGGAACAGCCCGGTATCGAGGTAATCGGTGAGGTTGACCAGCAGCTTGACGCCGCCTTCGCGCACTTCCTGGAAGCGCCCTTCGGTGGCCTGACGCTCGTACTGGCGCGTACCGCTCTGCCGTTCACGGCGCTTGAGCACCACCCGCTGCGGGGCAATGCCCAGCGCCTGGGGGATGGCTGCCAGCGCGTCGAGCAGGCGTGCCTGGGCCTTGTCCGGGTCGACCGAACGTGGCGCGGCGTACTCCTGCACGTGCACCCAGTCCTGGTACAGGTCGACTGCCAGGGCATATTCGGGCATGTCGGCATCGTACAGGCGGTAGCAATCGACCTGCTCGCGACGCGCCCACTTGCCCAGTTGCCGAAGGTTTTTCTGCAGGCGGTTGGCGAACATCTGCGCCCCTTCCGACAGGCGCGCCGGCTGGCTGGCCACCGGCGCCTGCGCATCGAGGTCTGCGCCTTGCGCGGGCAGCTCGCGGCGCTCGCCGGTCACGAACTGGTCAGGCTGCACCTTGAACAGCAACAGCTTGCACGGCAAGGCGCCGTTCCAGAACGCGTACTGCTTGTGGCTGCGAATGCCCATGCGCTTGCCCAGCTGCGGCGCGCCGGTGAATACCGCGGCCTCCCAGCCCATGCAGGCCTGGCGCAGGCGCTCGCCGAGGTTCTGGTAGAGATACAGCAGGCTGGCTTCGTCACCCAGGCGCTCGCCGTAGGGCGGGTTGCTGATGACCAGGCCTTTCTGGTTCTGGTCCGGGCGCGGCTCGAAGGTGCTGACCTCGCCCTGGTAGATCTTCACCCAGTCGCCCAGGCCGGCACGCTCGACGTTATTGCGGCCGGGCTGGATCAAGCGTGGGTCGGCCTCGTAGCCACGGATCCACAGCGGCGGCCTGGCCAGGCCGGCTTCGGCCCGTGCCTGCGCTTCTTCATGCACCTTGCGCCACAGCGCCGGCACGTGGCCGAGCCAGGCACTGAAGCCCCAACGTTCACGCTTGAGGTTGGGCGCGATGTCGGCGGCGATCATCGCGGCTTCGACCAGGAAGGTACCGACACCGCACATCGGGTCGGCCAGCGCGCCCCCTTCGGCGGCAATGCGTGGCCAGCCGGCACGGATCAGCACCGCCGCCGCCAGGTTTTCCTTCAGCGGCGCGGCGCCTTGCTGCAAGCGGTAGCCACGCTGGTGCAGGCTGTGCCCGGAAAGGTCGAGGGAGAGGATGGCTTCACCACGGTCCAGGCGCAGATGCACGCGTACGTCAGGGTCGATCTTTTCCACCGACGGGCGCAGGCCTTCGCGGTTGCGCAGCTTGTCGACGATCGCATCCTTGACCTTCAGCGCACCGAAGTGGGTGTTGTCGATGCCCGAGCCGTGGCCGCTGAATTCCACCGCCAGGGTGCCATCGGCAGCCAGGTGGTCGGCCCAGTCGACCGCGTGCACGCCGTCGTAGAGATCGTCGGCGTTCTTCATGGAGAAGCGCTTGAGCACCAGCAGCACGCGGTTGGCCAGGCGTGACCACAGGCACAGGCGGTAGGCGGTTTCCATGTCGGCGGCGCCGCGAATGGCCGAGGTGTGCTCACGCACCTCATCCAGGCCGAGGCTGCGCGCCTCTTCGGCAAGCAGGCCTTCCAGGCCTTTGGGGCAAGTGAGATAAAGTTCGAAACGGTCCGACATGAGTAATCCAGCGCCTTGGGCTATTTGACTGACGGGGCAACGCATCGCCCCGCGATGTTTGCCGCACCCCTTTCCAGCAGGTGTGCGGGTGGCCTTCCCCGGCACGCGAGCGTGCGGTGAACGGCCGGGCCGCCTGACCAATCTGCGCCTGGCCCAGCGGCAAGGACAGCTTAGATCATCAGGCAGTACGTAAAATTCTGGCGACGGCGGGGCCAATGTGACCCTTCGTCGCATTTCAAATTATTTCCATCATCCGCCAGCAACGCTGGCGAAATGGCGTCAAGGTTCGGCAAACCCTGATCATAGCGGGCTCAACGCTAAACAAGGTTGAGTCGCATTTATTTACTTATCCCGTCACCCTTGGAAAGGTTACGTCCTTATGACAAATCGATCATTCACACCGTGACCCGCATTCGATAGAACTGGTCTCAGGCCGCTTCGCAACGAGGCGGCACTTTCAGCTCGCCACGCCGGCAGCGAGCGCACACCGGCAGAAAGACTCTGCCCGGCCTCGGAGAGGCCGACGGGACATTACAGTCAACAAGTGAGGGCAACACCCTATGAGAAGACTTAAGCGTGATCCGTTGGAAAGAGCATATTCACGTGGCTACCAATACGGGGTCACCGGCAAATCCCGCGAACTTTGCCCCTTCAATCTTCCTTCTGTTCGCCAAGCCTGGATCAACGGCTGGCGTGAAGGTCGCGGTGATAACTGGGACGGAATGACTGGCACCGCTGGCATCCATAGACTCAACGAAAATCACGCCGTTGGCTGAACGAGGACACTGAATTCGATTTACCATGCACGCCCTATCCGGGCGGCGGGCGAAGGCCCAGGGGCCCCTTGATGGGGCCCTTTTTTATGGCTTCGATTCGGCATCCACCCTGGCTTTTGCGGTTCCCCGGCAAATGGGCCCGTCAGGTCAACGCGGCATCGCGGCGATCGCGTCGACCGCCTCGCGAATCAGCGCCGGCCCCTTGTAGATGAAGCCCGAGTAGATCTGCACCAGGCTTGCACCGGCAGCGATCTTTTCCGCAGCATGGCGGCCTTCGGTAATGCCGCCGGCAGCGATGATCGGCAACTTGCCGCCCAGCTCGCCCGCCAGCACCTTGACGATATGGGTGCTCTTCTCCAGTACCGGCGCGCCCGACAGGCCGCCGGCCTCGCCGCCGTACGGCAGCCCTTCGACACCTTCACGGCCCAGCGTGGTGTTGGTGGCGATCACCGCATCCATGCCCGACTCCATCAGCGCGGCGGCCACCAGGGCGGTTTCTTCATCGCTCATGTCCGGGGCAATCTTGATCGCCAGCGGCACACGCTTGCCATGCGCACCAGCCAGTTGCTCACGGCGCTCGGCCAGGGCGTCGAGCAGTTGCTTGAGCGAATCGCCGAACTGCAGGCTGCGCAGGCCAGGGGTGTTTGGCGAGCTGACATTGACGGTGATGTAGCTGGCGTCGGTGTAGACCTTGTCCAGGCAGATCAGGTAGTCATCCACGGCGCGCTCGACCGGGGTGTCGAAGTTCTTGCCGATGTTGATGCCCAGCACGCCTTTGTAACGTGCTGCGCGCACCCGGCCGAGCAGGTGGTCGACGCCCAGGTTGTTGAAGCCCATGCGGTTGATGATCGCGGTGGCCTCCGGCAGGCGGAACAGGCGCGGCTTGGGGTTGCCCGGCTGCGGGCGTGGGGTGACCGTGCCGATCTCGACAAAGCCGAAGCCCAGCTGGGCGAAACCGTCGATGGCCGCGCCGTTCTTGTCCAGGCCGGCCGCCAGGCCTACCGGGTTGGCGAAGTTCAAGCCCATGACCGTGACCGGCAATGCCAGCGGCTGCTTGCACAGCACGCCGTTGAGGCCAAGCCGGCCACCGGCACCGATCAGGTCCAGGGAAAGGTCGTGGGAGGTTTCCGGAGAAAGCTTGAACAGCAGCTGGCGGGCCAGGGTATACATGGGCGGCGAGGCTCGGGGTGAATGAGGGGGCGATTATAGCCAGCGCGCAGCCGGCATGACAGCAAATCGTGGGGTAACTGCGCCAGTGCTGCCGCCAGATGGCACATCGGTTGCACCAGACAAGCCCACAGCCTTATCAGTACGGGCGAGGAACCTTGTGAACACAGCACCCCGAGCAATGCCCCTGGCCTGGGTCAACGGCAGCGACGCGCCGGAAAAGCCCAGCCTGAATATCGGCTACATGGCACTGACCGACTGCGCCTCGGTGGTGGTCGCCGCCACCCAGGGCTTTGCCCAGCAGCATGGCCTTACCCTGAACCTCAAGCGCCAGGGTTCCTGGGCTGGGCTGCGTGACAAACTGGTCAGCGGCGAGCTGGATGCCGCACATTGCCTGTACGGCCTGGCCTATGCCGTGCACCTGGGCATCGGCGGCGTACCGGCCAGCGCCATGGCCGTGCTCATGGGGCTGAACCAGAACGCCCAGGCGATCAACCTGTCGCCGGCCCTGCAACGCAAGGGCGTGACCAACCCCGAGGCATTGGCGCGCCTGGTGCACCAGCATGGCGCACGGCTGACCTTCGCCCAGACCTTCCCCACCGGCACCCATGCCATGTGGTTGTATTACTGGCTGGCCAGCCAGGGCATCCACCCGTTGCGCGACGTCGACAGCGTGGTGGTGCCGCCAGCGCAGATGGCTGCGCACATCCAGGCCGGGCGCATCGACGGCTTCTGCGTGGGCGAACCTTGGGCTGCCGATGCGGTGGCCAGGGGCCAGGGCTTCACCCTGGCCACCAGCCAGTCGATCTGGCCGGACCACCCGGAAAAGGTCCTCGCCTGTGCCCGTGCCTTCAGCGAACAGTACCCCAACAGCGCCCGCGCGCTGATCAAGGCGATCCTCGCCGCCAGCCGCTTCATCGAGCAAAGCCCGGAGAACCGCCGCAGCACCGCACAGCTGCTCAGTGGCAGCGCCTACCTGGACACCCCGCTGGAGCGCATCGAACCGCGCCTGCTCGGCCATTACCAGGACGGCCTGGGCAATCACTGGCAAGACCCGCACGCCCTGCGCCTGCACGACCATGGCCAGGCCAACCTGCCCTACCTGTCCGACGGCATGTGGTTCATGACCCAGTTCCGCCGCTGGGGCCTGCTGCGCGAAGACCCCGACTACCTCGGCGTGGCCAGCCAGGTGCAGCAACTGGCCCTGTACCGTGAAGCGGCACAGTGCCTGGGCGTGGCCTGCCCCGAGCAGCCCATGCGCAGCAGCCTGCTGATCGACGGTACCCGCTGGGATGGCAGCGACCCCTACGCCTATGCCCGCAGTTTCCGCCTGCATGCCCTGGGCGAGCTGCCCGATGCTCGCGTCGGCGCGTAAGGGGGATGAGCATGTTGCGTATCCTGCTGATCGACGATACCCAGAACAAACTCGGCCGTCTCAAGGCGGCACTGAGCGAGGCCGGTTTCGAGGTGATCGAAGCCCCAGGCCTGACCATCGACCTGCCTGCCTGCGTCGAAACAGTGCGCCCGGACGTGGTGCTGATCGATACCGATTCACCAGACCGTGACGTGATGGAGCAGGTGGTACTGGTCAGCCGGGACCAGCCACGCCCGATTGTGCTGTTTACCGACGAACACGACCCCGCGGTGATGCGCCAGGCGATCCAGGCCGGCGTCAGCGCCTACATCGTCGAAGGCATCCATGCCGCACGGCTGCAGCCGATCCTGGATGTGGCCATGGCCCGCTTCGAAAGTGACCAGGCGCTGAAGGCGCAGTTGCAGGCGCGCGACCAGCAACTGGCCGAGCGCAAGCGTGTCGAGCAGGCCAAGGGCTTGCTGATGAAAATGAAGGACTGCAACGAGGAACAGGCCTACACCCTGATGCGCCGGCAGGCCATGAGCCGCCAGCAGAAGCTGATCCAGGTAGCCGAGCAGATCATCGCCATGCACGAGATGCTCGGTTAGCAACCTGCTTCACGCGCCCCCCTGTAGGAGCGGCCTTGCGTCGCGATGGGCTGCGCAGCAGCCCCGGCAATCTGTGCTGCGGGCTGAAAGTCGGGGCTGCTGCGCAGCCCATCGCGACGCAAGGCCGCTCCTACAAATACCCGGTCGCTTGGCAAAGTTGGCCCATCTCTTGCTGAACGAATTGCACCGGTAACCAACGGCGGTTGCCCACTTGATCCCGACAAAGACGTCGCTCTCCCCTCCACACCCGTGGAGCGGGAAGCGGCGTCTTTTTCGTTCCGCTGCATTGCCAAGTGAGGTGTTCGATGAGTACCAGCTTCTGGAAATCCGGGCATGTGCCCACCCTGTTCGCCGCGTTCCTGTACTTCGACCTCAGCTTCATGGTCTGGTACTTGCTCGGCCCGCTGGCGGTGCAGATTGCCGCCGACCTGCAACTGAGCGCACAACAACGGGGCCTGATGGTGGCCACACCGATCCTGGCCGGGGCGATCCTGCGCTTCGCCATGGGTGTGCTGGTCGACCGCCTGTCGCCGAAAACCGCCGGGTTGATCGGCCAGGTGGTGGTCATCGTCGCGCTTGCGGCAGCCTGGCACCTGGGCGTGCGCAGCTATGAACAGGCGCTGCTGCTGGGCGTGTTCCTCGGCTTTGCCGGTGCCTCGTTCGCCGTGTCGCTGCCGCTGGCCTCGCAGTGGTACCCACCGCAGCATCAGGGCAAGGCCATGGGTATTGCCGGGGCCGGCAACTCCGGCACGGTGTTCGCCGCCCTGTTGGCACCGGCGCTGGCCGCAGGCTTTGGCTGGAACAACGTGTTCGGCTTCGCGCTGATACCGCTGTCGCTGGCACTGCTGGTGTTCGCCCTGCTGGCACGCAATGCCCCGCAGCGGCCCAAGCCGAAAGCCATGGCCGACTACCTCAAGGCCCTGGGCGACCGCGACAGCTGGTGGTTCATGTTCTTCTACAGTGTCACCTTCGGTGGCTTCATTGGCCTGGCCAGCGCCCTGCCCGGCTACTTCAGCGACCAGTACCGCCTGAGCCCGGTCACCGCCGGCTACTACACCGCCGCCTGCGTGTTCGCCGGCAGCCTGATGCGCCCGCTCGGCGGCGCGCTTGCCGACCGCTTCGGCGGCATCCGCACCCTGCTGGGCATGTACAGCGTGGCGGCCATCTGCATCGCTGCGGTCGGCTTCAACCTGCCCAGCGCGGCCGCCGCCCTGGCGCTGTTCGTCAGTGCCATGCTGGGCCTTGGTGCCGGCAATGGCGCAGTGTTCCAGCTGGTGCCGCAACGCTTCCGCCAGGAGATCGGCGTGATGACCGGGCTGATCGGCATGGCCGGCGGCATCGGTGGCTTCCTGCTGGCGGCCGGTCTCGGCACCATCAAGCAGCACACCGGTGACTACCAATTGGGCTTGTGGCTGTTCGCCAGCCTGGGCCTGCTGGCCTGGTTCGGCCTGCATGGCGTCAAACAGCGCTGGCGCACCACCTGGGGCTCGGCAGCCGTTACCGCGGCGCGGGTCTGAGGCACACCGATGAGCCTGCAACTGAGTTTTGCCCAAGCCAGCGCCACCGGGCCGCGCGAGGAAAACCAGGATGCCCTGCGCCTGGTCACCCCGGCGCCAGAGCTGGCCGCCAGCAAGGGCTACCTGTTCGCCCTCGCCGACGGCGTCAGCCAATGCGCCGATGGTGGCCTGGCGGCACGCGCCAGCCTGCAGGCGCTGGCCCTGGACTACTACGCCACCCCCGCGACCTGGAGCGTGGCCCAGGCTCTCGACCGCCTGCTGCTGGCGCAGAATCGCTGGCTGCGTGCCCAAGGCAGCGGCCAGCCGTTGCTGACCACCCTCAGCGCACTGGTATTGCGTGGCCGGCGCTTTACCCTGGCCCACGTCGGCGATTGCCGGGTGTACCGCTGGCACGCCGGGCGCCTGCAGTGCCTGAGCGAAGACCACGTGTGGGACCAGCCCGGCATGCAACATGTGCTCAAGCGTGCGCTGGGCCTGGACCAGCACCTGCTGGTGGATTACCTGGAAGGCGAGCTGCAGGCCGGTGAATGCTTCCTGCTGCTCAGCGATGGGGTCTGGGCCAGCCTGGGCGACCAGCACATCCAGGCGGTGTTGCGCGAGCAACCCGACCTGCAACTGGCCGTCGATACCCTGGTTGCCAGCGCGCACCTCAACGGCAGCCAGGACAACGCCAGTGCCTTGCTGGTGCAGGTCGAGCAGCTGGGCACGGCCAACCTCGGCGACACCCTGGCCCAACTGCAGCAATGGCCGCTCCCTGGCCCGCTGCGCGAGGGCCAGGCAATCGATGGCTGGCAGGCCGAAAAGCTGCTCGCCCACAGCCGCCAGTCGCTGCTGTACCGGGTACGCGATGGCCACGGCCAGCCCTGGCTGCTCAAGACCCTGCCCGCCGCGCGCGAGCAGGCGCCCGGCGCGGCGCAAGGCCTGCTGCTGGAAGAGTGGTTCCTGCGCCGGGTCGCCGGCCGCCACTTCCCCGAGCTGCACCCGGCCAGCCAACGCCAGCACCTGTACTACGTGATGCGCGAATACCCCGGCCAGAGCCTGGCGGCGCTGCTCGCCGAGCACGGCCCACTGCCCCTGTCGCAGTGGCTGGAGCTGGCCCGGCAACTGCTGCAGGCAGTCGGCGTGCTGCACCGGCGCAACCTGCTGCACCGCGACATCAAGCCGGAGAACCTGCACCTGGGCAGCGACGGTCAGCTACGCCTGTTGGACTTCGGCCTGGCCTACTGCCCGGGGCTGTCCGAAGACGCGCTGCACGAGCTGCCGGGCACGCCCTCGTACATTGCCCCGGAAGCGTTCGATGGCCAACCGCCGAGCCCACGCCAGGACCTGTATGCCGTAGGCGTTACGCTGTACCACCTGCTGACCGGGCATTACCCGTACGGCGAGGTCGAGGCCTTCCAGCGCCCGCGCTTCGGCCAGCCGGTCAGCGCCGCGCGCTATCGCCCCGACCTGCCGGAATGGCTGCAGCACAACCTGCAGCAGGCGGTCGCGGCCGACCCGGCGCAACGTTTCGAAACCGCCGAACACTGGTTGCTGCTGCTCGAGCGCGGCGACCGCCAGGAACTGCCCGACCGGCCACGCCCACTGCTGGAGCGCGAGCCACTGAAGGTGTGGCGCACCCTGGCCCTGCTGTCCTTGCTGTTCAACCTGATCTTGCTGCTCACCCTGCTCAAGGGCTGAATGCTCGACGCCAAAGAGGAAGTGCTGATGAATGCGAAAGTCTGGCTGGTCGGTGCCGGCCCTGGTGACCCTGAGTTGCTCACCCTCAAGGCCGTGCGCGCCCTGCGGCAGGCCGCCGTGGTGATGATCGACGACCTGGTCAACCCGGCAGTGCTGGAGCATTGCCCCCAGGCCCGGGTGATTGCCGTGGGCAAGCGCGGTGGCTGCCGCTCCACGCCGCAAGCGTTCATCCAGCGCCTGATGTTGCGCCATGCCCGGCAAGGGCGTTGCGTGGTACGCCTGAAAGGGGGCGACCCGTGCATTTTTGGCCGTGGTGGCGAAGAGGCGCTGTGGCTGCAGGGGCATGGCATCGAGGTGGAAGTGGTCAACGGCATCACCGCCGGCCTGGCCGGCGCCACGCAGTGTGGCATTTCCCTGACCTCACGGGGTGTGAGCCGGGGCGTGACGTTGGTCACGGCGCATACCCAGGACGACAGCGAACTGAACTGGGCGGCCTTGGCCCAGGGCGGAACCACGTTGGTGGTGTACATGGGCGTGGCACGACTGGAGCAGGTGCGCCAGGGGCTGCTGGACGGCGGCATGGCACCGGGAATGCCGGTGGCGATGATCGAGAATGCCTCGTTGCCACAACAGCGGGCATGCTGGAGCGATGTGCGCGGGATGGTGGAGGCTGCGCGGGGGTTTGGCTTGCGTAGCCCGGCGATATTGGTGATTGGCGAGGTGGTTGGAGAACAGGCGGTTCAGCCGCTGGTGGCAGCAGCCGGCTGAAACACGGTCCGTTGTAGGAGCGGCCTTGCGTCACGAAAGGGCTGCAAGGCAGCCCCAGCGACTTTTGCACCTGCGCGGAAATCCTGGGGCTGCTACGCAGCCCTTTCGCGACGCAAGGCCGCTCCTACAACGGACCGTGCGGACCGGCTTGGCGGTGGAAGGGCCGGCACCGGCAACACAAATTCCTGGCAAAGAAAAACCCGGCCGAGGCCGGGTTTTTCGTGAAGCTTCAAACCAATTACTTGGCCTGGGCTTCTACCTGAGCTTCAACGCGACGGTTGATAGCGCGGCCTTCTTCGGTGGCGTTGTCGGCAACCGGACGGGTTTCGCCGTAGCCTACCGAGTCAACACGGCTAGCTTCTACGCCGTACTGCTGGGTCAGGACCTGCTTGACAGCGTTGGCACGACGCTCGGACAGCTTCTGGTTGTAAGCGTCTGGGCCGACGGAGTCAGTGTGACCTTCCACGGTGGTGGTGGTCTGTGGGTACTGCTTCATGAAGTCAGCCAGGTTCTTGATGTCGCCGTAGCTGTTTGGCTTGACGACCGACTTGTCGAAGTCGAACTTGACGTCCAGCTCAACGCGAACGACTTCGGCAACAGCCGGGCAGCCATCAGCGTCAACGGTAACGTTGGCCGGGGTGTCCGGGCACTTGTCAACGTTGTCGCAAACGCCGTCGTTGTCGGAGTCGGAGCAGACTTCAGCAACAGGAGCCGGAGCAGCTTCAGCTTGCTTCGGGCTACCGCCGAAGTTCAGGCCAACGCCAACGCTCGGGGCCCACTCGGTGTCGCCCTGGTCGATGTTGTACTGAGCTTCAACGCCAGCACGGGCGTAGAACATGTCGGTGATGTACCACTTGGCGCCAGCGCCAACGTTGGCGAAGGTGGAGTGGTCACGACCGCCACGGCCGGTCTGGCCCAGCGACTGGTGCGAGAAACCAGCGGAAACGTACGGACGGATAGCGTCGTACGGGTTGTTGAAGTGGTAAACGGCGTCCAGGGCGGTGTTCGAGCCCTTGATGTTCTTGCCGTCTTCGCCACGAGCGTTGTGAACTTCGTCGTAGCCCAGACGCAGCTCAACGTCGTCGGTCAGGAAGTAACCGATCGAACCGCCGAACAGGTTGCCGTCGTTCTTGAAGTCGCGCTGGCTGTCGAAGAACTCTTTCTTGTAGAAGACTTCAGTTTCGACGGCGCCTTGGCCTTGCGCCATAGCGCCAATCGAAGTGGCGGCTACAAGCGAACCAATGGCCAAGCCCAAGGTGTTTTTCAATTTCATCCGTTAAATCCCCATCTGGTGATAGTTAAGCAGTCCCACCACAAACAAGGGGGACAACTCGACGGCAAGTCTAGCAGAACTCGCCGGTTCGTTAGAGATATTTGCACGCCCCTAAGTTTCATCAAGGCCGGCAAATTTCTCCCGAAGCTTGTCTAGCGCGCGCTTGTAGCGCATTTTCGTCGCGCTCAGGCCCATGTGCATGATGTCGGCAATTTCCTGAAATTCCAGCTCTGCGACAAAACGTAGCACCAGAATTTCCCGGTCAATCGGGTTCACATGCACCAGCCACTTGTCCAGCCCGCCTTTTTCTTCCGGCTTCGGCGCCTTTTCTTCGGACGCCTCTTCCACCGGGTCCAGGCTCAAGGCATCCATCAAGCGCCGCTTGCGGCGCTCCTTGCGGTACTGGGTAATGCATTCGTTGTAGGTGATGCTGTAGAGCCAGGTCTTGAACTTGGACTTGCCCTCGAAGTTCTTCAACCCGTAGAGCACTTTCAGCATGACCTCCTGACAGACATCGTCCGCGTCACGGTCGTTCCCCAGATAACGCGCACAGACGTTGAACAGGGTCCGTTGATAGCGCCGCATGAGCTCCTCATAGGCGCGGGTAACGTGGTACAGCTCCTCATGCGAACGCGCCACCAACTCTTCGTCGGTGAGCTCGCGGGGGTCATAGCGCATGGGCGGCGAATGAACTTTATTCAAAACGGATCTGGCCGACAGTCAGGTCAATGTCGCCGCGTGACCCCGTGGGTCGATTTTCGCGGCGGCATACATTAACAGCTTTTGTGCGGTTAGCGGCTATTGACTCGCTGTTCCAGCAACTCGCGGTTGGACAGCGACACCAGTTCGCCATCATCGGTCAGCAGCGTGGTCTTCACCGTACCGATCTCCTCGATCTGCCCTTCGACCTCGCCAATCCGCACCTGCTGGCCTACCTGGTACAGCTCGCGCACGTAGATGCCGGCCAGGATCTGCCCGGCAATTTCGCGGCTGCCAAGGCCCATCGCCAGCGCAACGGCCAGACCAACGGTAATCAGCCCGATCACGATCACATGGTTCAGCAGGTCGGTTTTCACCTCCAGCTGGCTGATGGCCACCGAGATGCTGATGATGATCACCAGGCCCTGGGTGATACGCCCCAGGCCTGCCGAGTATTCCAGGCCAATGCCTTCGGCAGCGCCACGCACCAGGCCGTTGGCGACCTGGGCCAGGAGCACGCCGGCGAGCAGCACCAGGGCCGCGCCGAATACCTTCGGCAGGTACAGGGCGAGCATGTCGAGGGTCGCCGAGACCCGCTCCAGGCCCAGCGACTCCGCCGCCGAGACCAGGAAAATGAGCAGCACGAACCAGTACACCACCTTGCCGATCAGGGTCGAGATCGGCACCTGGATGCCGACCCGGCCGAGCATCTTGGTCAGCCCGGTGCCGGCCATCAGGCGGTCCAGGCCGAACTTGGCCAGCAGTTTGGACAACAGCGTGTCGAGCAGCTTGGCCACCACGAAACCGAGCAGCACCACGACCAGCGCGCCGAACAGGTTGGGGATGAAGTTCGCTACCTTGGTCCAAAGGGCGGTCATGGCAGTGACCAGGCTCTGGGTCCAGAGATCGAGTTCCATATTCAATCGGCCTTATCTGCTTTGCTGCCATTGGCAGCGTTGCGGGAAGAATGTCGGCGCACCGGCGCAACATGCGCCGCGCCATTGTTCACGGCGATCAGCAGCGCCTGGCTCCAGCGGCCAAGCAGGCTGAACAGATCACCGGCGCCAACCTGGCGGTTGGCGGTTTTCAGCACGCGACCCAGGCAGGCGGCGTCATCCCGGTCGTCCCGGTCATTGCCGGAGGGTGACGCCTTGAGCAGGTCACGCAGGGATTCTTCAAACGGATCGTGCATGGGCACCTCGCGCAGTGTCAGTCAGAGACGAGACGGCCGGGCGATGGGTCACACATCGCAGTGGGACGGATGTTTCAAAATGAGTGCTGCCTGCCTGCGCCGGCCCTGGCGCCGGCAGGCCCGCCCGCACAGCGATGGCACCAGGCTGGAAACCTGTGGCATCGCTGTGCGAGCTGGTTTGGCGGTAACAGGGCCCGGACAGGTCAATCAACATCTATACCCACCGCAAGCGGCGGAACAGCCACCACTGCCCCACCGCCAGCCCCAGCACCACAATGCAGGCGAACAGGAAGCCATAGGGGTTTTCCGCACCTGGAATGCCGCCGACATTGATGCCCAGCAGCCCGGTGATGAAGCTCATGGGCAGGAAGATGCAGGTGATGATGCCGAAACGGTACATGGTCCGGTTCATCCGCTCGCTGCGCCGGCGGTCCTGGCTTTCCAGTACCAGCGCGGCACGTTCGCGGGCCAGCTCCAGCTCTTCGAGGTAGCGGATCAGGCTGTTGTTCAGTTCGTTCCAGTAATCGGCATCGGCATTGGCGAACCAGCTCCATTTGCTGCGCGACAGCTGGGCGTAGATTTCCCGCTGCGGGGCAAGAAAACGGCGCAGGCTGGCAGCGCGCCGGCGGATCTGCTGCAGGCAACCGTTTTCGGGTGTATACCGTTCGTCGGATTCGACCTTTTCTTCCTCCAGGTCGACCTGTTCGGACAGGTCGCTGACCAGGCCCTGGACCTTTTCTGTCAGCAGTTCGCCCATCAGCAGCAACAGTTCGGAGGCCGATTTCGGCCCCCGGCCCTCTTCGAGCTGCTGGAGAATCTCGTCACTGGCACGCAAGGGCCGCAGGCGCAGCGAGATGACCCGCTGCGCCTCAGCGAAGATGCGCACCGAGACCATGTCTTCAGGCTCGGCACCGGGGTTGAGGTTGACCCCACGCAGGAACAGCAACAGCTGCTCCTGCGCCAGGGGCAGCAGGCGCGGGCGGGTGTTTTCTTCCAACAGCAGCTCGCAGGCGAACTCGCTCAGCCCGCTGTCGTGCAGCAGCCAGGTGCGGGTTTGCGGATGGCTGCGGTCCCAGTGCAGCCACAGGCTCTGCTCGGGTTGCAGCTGCAGGTCGTCCAGTTCGGTACGGGCAATCGAGCGCGCGCCGCCTTTGCCATCGAGCACCAGGGCATGGACCAGCCCCCACTGCGCGTTGTCTTCCTCGAACATCAAAGCTCCATCAGCGCGGCTGGCGCATTACGCCGGCATTTCCAGCGGGCTTGGCGAGACCAGCACGCCGTTGTTGTCGGCATACACATACTCACCCGGGCGGAAGGTCACCCCGGCGAAGGTCACCGGCACATTGAGGTCGCCGATGCCGCGCTTGTCGGTCTTCATCGGGTGGCTGGCCAGGGCCTGCACGCCGACATCGGTCTGGATCAGCACATCGACGTCACGCACGCAGCCATAGATCACCAGGCCTTCCCAGCCGTTCCTGGCGGCCTTCTCGGCGAGCATGTCGCCAAGCAGTGCACGGCGTAGCGAGCCACCGCCATCGACTACCAGGACCTTGCCCTTGCCATCGAGCTCGACCTGCTCCTTGACCAGCGAGTTGTCCTCGAAGCACTTGATGGTGACGATCTGGCCACCGAAGGAATCGCGGCCACCGAAATTGCTGAACATCGGTTCCAGCACCTGCACCAGGTCCGGGTAGGCGTCACACAGGTCGGGCGTTACGTAATGCTGCATGGGAAACTCCTGTCAGTCACAACGAAAGCGGTTATCGGCCAAGGCTACACCCTGGAGACCGTCGCAGTCATCCAGGACTGAGCAGTCAGCCGAATCAACCAGCAGGTACAGGCTGCACCGCCACCGTGGAGGCATGCACCGGCAGCAACGGGTCACGCAACCAGCGCTCCACCAGCGGCCACACCTGCACCTGTGCGGCCTTGCTCACCAGCATGTCGACATGCCCGAAGGCCTCGAAGCCTTCCTCGCGCCCCAGCCGCAGAAACTGCTTGCGTTCCCCGCCCAACTGCTCGAACAGTTTGCGGCAGGCCCATACCGGGTCCTGGAAGTCGCCTGCGCCGGCCACTGCCAGCAGCGGCACATCCACCTCGGCAAGCCCGGCCCACCAGTCGTTGTGCTTGTCGCCAAAGCGCCCGAACAGGCCATGCCAGCGCATGCTCTCCAGGGCCAGGCCAATCGGCTCGTCCTCCGGCCCACGCTTGAAACGCGGCCCGGAGATCTGCCCCCAGCGCTTAAGCAACAGCTTCGCGCCCCAGGTCAGCGGCGGGACCTTCAACGGCCAGTACACACGGCTGACCTGGGTGCCGAACAAGGCCACGCTGGCCACCTGCCCGGCCTCCAGGAAGCCACCGCCAAGGGCGGCCACCAGGGTCGTGCCGCCCAGCGAATGACCGACCCAATGTGGCGCCTGGCCCGACTGCTCGCGCACGAACGCCGCAATCAGCGGCAGGTCATCACGGGCATAGGCAGCGACGTTGTTGTGCTTCCACTCGCGGTTGCGCGGCGACAGGCCGTGGCCGCGCATTTCCGGGATCCACACATCGAAGCCGGCGCGGGCGAGAAAGGCCCCCAGGCCGACGCCCTTGGGCGAGTACCAGAAGCGACGGTTGGAAAAACTGCCGTGTAGAAGGATGACCGGTGCGCCCTGGGCCTGCCCCTGGTCGGCCAACCCCAGGCGGGTCACCGCCAACTCGACGCTGGGGTCGGGGCCGTTGCCGGCCTTGATCCGATACACGTCTTCGCTGAGGTCGCCGCGGCGTTCGGCACTGAGCAGGGCCACGGGGAATAGAGTGCTGCTGCTTTGCATAATTTTGCTTGGTGCATAAAAAAGGGCGGGATCCATTGCTGGAACTCGCCCTGGAAAAACCAGGCGGGGGTACGCCAGACGTCCCCCCGCGTTCTACTGCGTCAGACCTCGCCCTGGCCCTCGGCCAGGTAGAACCAGGTTTCGAGTACCGAATCCGGGTTCAGCGACACGCTGTCGATGCCCTGCTCCATCAGCCACTTGGCCAGGTCCGGGTGGTCCGAGGGGCCCTGGCCGCAGATGCCAATGTACTTGCCAGCCTTGTTGCACGCGGCAATGGCGTTGGCCAGCAGCTTTTTCACCGCAGGGTTACGCTCGTCGAACAGGTGGGCGATGATGCCCGAGTCGCGATCCAGGCCCAGGGTCAGCTGGGTCAGGTCGTTGGAACCGATCGAGAAGCCGTCGAAGTACTCGAGGAATTCTTCGGCGAGGATGGCGTTGGACGGCAGTTCGCACATCATGATCACGCGCAGGCCGTTGTCGCCGCGGGCCAGGCCGTTTTCGGCGAGCAGGTCGACGACCTGGCTGGCTTCGCCCAAGGTGCGCACGAACGGCACCATGATCTCGACGTTGGTCAGGCCCATCTCGTTGCGCACACGCTTCAGCGCACGGCACTCGAGCTCGAAGCAGTCGCGGAACGACTCGCTGATGTAGCGCGAGGCACCGCGGAAGCCCAGCATCGGGTTCTCTTCTTCCGGCTCGTACAGCTTGCCGCCGATCAGGTTGGCGTACTCGTTGGACTTGAAGTCCGACAGGCGCACGATGACCTTTTTCGGGTAGAAGGCTGCCGCCAGGGTGCTGATACCCTCGACCAGCTTCTCGACATAGAAGCCGACCGGGTCGTTGTAACCGGCGATGCGCTTGTCGACGCTGTCTTTCAGGTCGGCAGGCAGGCCGGCGTAGTTCAGCAGCGCCTTGGGGTGCACGCCGATCATGCGGTTGATGATGAATTCCAGGCGCGCCAGGCCGACACCGGCGTTGGGCAGCTGGGCGAAGTCGAAGGCACGGTCCGGGTTGCCGACGTTCATCATGATCTTGAACGGCAGGTCGGGCATGGCATCGACCGAGTTCTGCTTGACGTCGAAGCCCAGCTCGCCCTCGAAGATGAAGCCGGTGTCGCCTTCGGCACAGGATACGGTCACGCCCTGGCCGTCTTTCAGCACCTGGGTGGCGTTGCCGCAACCGACCACGGCCGGGATGCCCAGCTCACGCGCGATGATCGCCGCGTGGCAAGTGCGCCCGCCGCGGTTGGTGACGATGGCGCTGGCGCGCTTCATCACCGGCTCCCAGTCCGGGTCGGTCATGTCGGAAACCAGCACGTCGCCCGGCTGGACCTTGTCCATTTCCGAGACGTCGTGGATCACCCGGACCTTGCCGGCGCCGATGCGCTGGCCGATGGCGCGGCCTTCGACCAGGACGGTGCCCTTTTCCTTCAGCAGGTAGCGTTCCATGACATTGGCGCTGGAGCGGCTTTTCACCGTTTCAGGGCGGGCCTGGACGATATACAGCTTGCCGTCGTCACCGTCTTTGGCCCACTCGATGTCCATCGGGCGCTGGTAGTGCTGCTCGATGATCATCGCCTGCTTGGCCAGCTCGCTGACTTCGGCATCGGTCAGGCAGAAGCGCGCGCGTTCGGCACGGTCCACTTCCACGGTCTTGACCGAACGGCCGGCCTTGGCTTCGTCGCCATAGACCATCTTGATCGCCTTGCTGCCCAGGTTGCGGCGCAGGATCGCCGGGCGACCGGCCTGCAAGGTGCTCTTGTGCACATAGAATTCGTCAGGGTTGACCGCACCCTGCACCACGGTTTCGCCGAGGCCGTAGGCGCCGGTGATGAACACCACGTCGCGGAAGCCCGACTCGGTGTCGAGGGTGAACATGACGCCGGCGGTGCCGGTTTCCGAGCGGACCATGCGCTGCACGCCGGCCGACAGGGCGACCAGCTTGTGGTCGAAGCCCTGGTGCACGCGGTAGGCGATGGCGCGGTCGTTGAACAGCGAGGCGAACACTTCCTTGGCCGCGCGGATCACGTTGTCGACGCCACGGATGTTGAGGAAGGTTTCCTGCTGGCCGGCGAACGAGGCGTCCGGCAGGTCTTCGGCGGTGGCCGAGGAACGCACGGCCACGGCCATGTTGTCGTTGCCGGCGGCCATGGCGGCGAAGGCCGCGCGGATCTCGCTGTCAAGGCGCGGCGGGAAGTCGGCTTCCATGACCCACTGGCGAATCTGCGCGCCGGTCTTGGTCAGGGCATTGATGTCATCCACGTCCAGTGCGTCGAGCGCCGCATGGATACGGTCGTTGAGACCACTCTGTTCGAGAAAATCGCGGTACGCCTGCGCCGTAGTGGCAAAGCCGCCCGGCACCGATACACCAGCACCTGCGAGGTTGCTGATCATCTCGCCCAGGGATGCGTTCTTGCCCCCCACATGCTCCACATCATGGACGCCGAGCTTATCGAGGGAAACTACGTACTCTACCAAGGTGATCTCTCCACTAACTGTGTTGGAAAAGCTCAAGGGCGCCCGCCTGCCTTCATTGACTTGGCCGGGCGCTTGTGGCCTGTACATGGAAAATAAGTGAGAATGCCGACAGCCGCATTCGGCAAACCGAACTTATCATATCCAAGAAACGTCATCAGCTTAAGGCCCAGATCGCAAATGAAACGAACCGCGTTCTTCATCTCCGACGGCACCGGCATCACTGCGGAAACCCTGGGCCAGAGTCTGCTCGCTCAATTCGAGAGCATTCCTTTCAATAAATTCACTCGTCCCTACATCGATTCGCCGGACAAGGCACGCAGCATGGTCCAGCAGATCAATGCCGCGGCCGAGCGTGACGGTGTCCGCCCGATCATCTTCGACACCATCGTCAATCAGGACATCCGTGAAATCCTGGCGACCTCGAACGGCTTCATGATCGACATCTTTTCTTCGTTTTTGTCCCCGCTCGAACAGGAATTGACGGCCCATTCGTCGTATTCCGTCGGTAAATCGCACTCGATTGGCGGCAATTCCAACTACATGGAGCGCATCGAGGCGGTCAACTTCGCCCTCGACAACGACGATGGCGCGCGCACCCATTACTACGACAAGGCTGACCTGATCCTGGTCGGCGTGTCGCGCTGCGGCAAGACCCCGACCTGCCTGTACATGGCCATGCAGTTCGGCATCCGGGCGGCCAACTACCCGCTGACCGAAGACGACATGGAGCGCCTGCAACTGCCGGCGGTGCTGAAAAAACACCACAACAAGCTGTTCGGCCTGACCATCGACCCCGACCGCCTCACCGCCATCCGCCACGAGCGCAAACCCAACAGCCGTTATTCGAGCTTTGCCCAGTGCGAGTTCGAAGTGCGCGAAGTAGAGAGCCTGTTCCGTCGGGAGAACATTCCACATATCAATTCCACGCATTTCTCGGTGGAAGAGATTTCGGCCAAGATCCTGGTCGAGAAAGGTGTGGAGCGCAGGTTCAAGTAGGGCGAAGGGCTCGCCACAAGATTTTTATCGCCAGTAAGACCGAGCGCCGCCCACGCGGCGCATCGCGGATAAATCCGCTCCTACATTTGTTGCAACGTGGCCATGCCTGTGAGGCCATGGTTGTCAGCCGGTTTGCACGGCTCAAGACATGCGTCAAGGCAGGCAACCATGGCCTGACAGGTTCGGCACGTTGCAACAAATGTAGGAGCGGATTTATCCGCGATGCGCCGCGCGGGCGGCGCTCGATTTGCGCACCCCACAAAATCCGCGCCAGGCACCTATGAAAAGCCCCGACATCGCTGCCGGGGCTTTGTTTTAACGCACTACCAGACTCAGGACGGCACCACCGTCGCCTGCCCGCTCATGGCCAGGTCGACCAGCTCGCGGTTGGCCACCGCGTACATCGCATAGTCGGTACCGGTGGCGTTGCGCAGGTCGTCGAGCATGGCGCGCCAGCGCTCCACCATCACCCGGTGCTGCTCGGCCCACAGCGCCACACGGGCGTCCATGTCTTCCGGCCCGTCGGCCATCTGCAGTACCGAGATGGTGATCGCCCGCTGCTGCAGGTCGATGTCGTCGCGGAAGGCTTCGCGGGCCAGCGCCTGCCAGTTGTTCTCCACCGGCAGGTTGCTGATCTCCTGCAGGTACCAGGTCAGGTCCAGCGCGCTGCCCACGGCGAAGAACGCCTTGGCCACCTGCGCCGGGTCATGCCCGGTAACGTCAGCCGCCTCGATGATCGGCAGCAGGGTGTACAGGTGGCTGGTACCGGCCACCATGCGCGCCAGCAGCTCCGGCACCCCAGCCTCGACGAAGCCCTGGTAACGCACCATCCAGCGCTCGCGGGTCGGCCCTTCGAGCAGCTCGTCGAGCTTGAGCCCCAGCTGCGCGATCTTCGGCCCGAAGTGCGCGGCGTCGCGCCCGGCGTCCTGCTCGTTGCGGCGGCTGCGCAGGAACCAGCGGGTAGCCCGGCGGCCCAGGCGCATCAGCTCGTCCATCAGGGTCAGCTGGACTTCCGCCGGCACCTGGTAGTCGAGCGCCTCGATCTGGCGGAACCAGTGCGGCAAGTGGAAGATGTCGCGCACGATCACATAGGCACCGGCCACGTTGGCCGGGCTCATGCCGGTCGACTCCTTCAGGCGCTGGACGAAGGTGATGCCCATGTTGTTGACCAGGTCGTTGGCGATCTGGGTGCTGACGATCTCGCGCTTCAGGCGGTGGCGGCGCATGGACTCGGCGAACTTGCTGACCAGCGACGGCGGGAAGGCGGTTTCCATGTCGCGGGTCAGGTAGTCGTCGTCCGGCACCAGCGACTTGAGCAGTTGCTCCTTGAGGTCGATCTTGCTGTACGAGATCAATACCGACAACTCGGCGCGGGTCAGGCCCTGGCCAGCGGCCAAGCGTTCGGCCAGCTGCTCTTCGGACGGCAGGAACTCGATGGCGCGGTCCAGCTTGCCACGGGCTTCGAGGTCTGCCATCAGGCGCTTGTATTCGGCAATCCGCTCGCGGGCGCGGCGGGCTGCCAGCGACAGCGCCTGGGTCTGCTTGTAGTTGTTGCCCAGCACCAGGCCGGCCACTTCGTCGGTCATGCTGCCCAGCAGCTGGTTGCGCTGCTTCTCGGTCATGTCGCCACCCTGCACCACTTCATTGAGCAGGATCTTGATGTTGACCTCGTGGTCGGAGCAGTCCACGCCGCCGGCGTTGTCGATGAAGTCGGTGTTGGTGGCACCGCCGTTGAGGCCGAACTCGACCCGGCCGAGCTGGGTCATGCCCAGGTTGCCGCCCTCGCCCACCACCTTGCAGCGCAGTTCGTTGCCGTTGACCCGCAGCGCATCGTTGGCCTTGTCGCCGACATCGGCGTGGCTTTCCGTGCTGGCCTTGACGTAGGTACCGATGCCGCCGTTCCACAGCAAGTCCACCGGCGCCTTGAGCAGTGCATTGAGCAGCTCGGTCGGGGTCAGGCGGTCGGCTTCGATGGCGAAGCGCTCTTTCATCTGCGGGCTGATGGCGATGCTCTTGGCACTGCGCGGGAAGATCCCGCCGCCTTCGGACATGATGCTGGTGTCGTAGTCGCTCCAGGCCGACCGCGGCAGGTCGAACAGGCGCTTGCGCTCGGCAAAGCTGGAGGCCGGCTCCGGGTTCGGGTCGATGAAGATGTGCAGGTGGTTGAAGGCAGCCACCAGCTGCAGCTTGTCGGACATCAGCAGGCCGTTGCCGAACACGTCACCAGCCATGTCGCCGATGCCGATCACGGTGATCGGGTCTTCCTGCACATTGATGCCGCGCTCGCGGAAGTGGCGCTGCACGCCGACCCAGGCGCCGCGTGCGGTAATGCCCATCTTCTTGTGGTCGTAACCGGCCGAACCGCCCGAGGCGAAGGCGTCACCCAGCCAGAAGCCGTAGTCGATGGCAATGCCGTTGGCGATGTCGGAGAAAGTCGCGGTGCCCTTGTCGGCCGCCACCACCAGGTACGGGTCGTCATCATCGTGGCGCACCACGTTGGCCGGCGGCACCACGCCACCGTCCTTGAGGTTGTCGGTGATGTCGAGCAGGCCGGAAATGAAGATGCGGTAGCACGCCACGCCTTCGGCAGCGATCTCGTCGCGGCTGCCACCCAGCGGCAGGCGGCGCGGCAGGAAGCCGCCCTTGGCACCGACCGGCACGATCACCGAGTTCTTCACCTGCTGGGCTTTCACCAGGCCCAGCACCTCGGTGCGGAAGTCTTCCTCGCGGTCCGACCAGCGCAGGCCGCCGCGGGCCACGTTGCCAAAGCGCAGGTGCACGCCCTCGACCCGTGGCGAGTAGACGAAGATCTCGAACTTGGGCACCGGCTTGGGCAGCTCGGGGATCAGCTTGGGGTTGAACTTGAAGCTGAAGTACGACTTGTTCTGGCCGTTGGCATCCGGCTGGTAGAAGTTGGTGCGCAGGGTGGCCTTGATCAGGTCCAGGTAGCGGCGCAGGATGCGGTCTTCGTTGAGCACCTGCACATCGTCCAGCGCGGTCAGGATGGCCTGCTCCAGGCGCTGCTGCTTGTCGTCCAGGTCTTCCTGGGTGAGCTTGCGCGCCAGGTAGAAGCGGGTCTTGAACAACCGGGTCAGCTCGCGGGCGATGTCGGTGTGGTTGTTCAGGGTGCTGGCGATATAGCCCAGGTCGAAGCCCAGGCGGATCTGCTTCAGGTAGCGGGCGTAGGCGCGCAGCAGCGCCACGTCACGCCATGGCAGGCCGGCGGTCAGCACCAGGCGGTTGAAGGCGTCGTTCTCGGCATCGCCACGGACGATATGGATGAAGGCGTCCTGGAGGATGTCGTTGAGCTGTTGGATATCCAGGCTCAGGCCTTCGCTGTAGGTAAAGGCGAAGTCGTGGATCCAGTACTCACGGCCGCTGGCATGGCGCAGCCGGTAGGGGAACTCGCCGAGCACGCGCAGGCCGAGGTTCTCCAGGATCGGCAGCACATCGGACAACGCCAGCGGTGTATCGGCGTGGTACAGCTTGCAATGCAGGATGCGCTCGCCGACCTGGGTCAGCGGCTGGTAGAAGCTCATCGCCAGGGGCTTGCTTTCCGACAGGTTCAGCACGTGCTGCAGGTCGACCACCGCCGAGTGCGCGGCAAAGCGCTCGCGGTAGCCGGCCGGGAAACCTTTGGGGAAGTCGGCGAGAATGTTGGTGCCCTGGGCTTCGCCGAAGTTCTCGATCACCAGCGCGGAGTAGTCGTCGTGCCAGGAGCGGCAGGCCTGGATCACTTCGCGCTCCAGCTGCTGCGGGTCGATGTCGATGCGATTCTTCGGGTCTACCCGCAGGATCAGCTGCACGCGTGCCAGCACCGACTCGGAGAAGAAGGTCCAGAACTCGCAGTCGCTGGCCTTCAGGCGCTCCATCAGGACCTGCTGGATCTTCTGTCGCACTTCGGTGGAGTAGATTTCCCGCGGGACATAGGCCAGGCAGTAGCAGAAGCGACCGTACGGGTCCTTGCGCAGGAACACGCGGATCTTGTTGCGCTCCTGGATCTGCACGATCGACATGACGGTGCTGAACAGCTCGTCGACCGGTGTCTGGAACAGGTCGTCACGCGGCAGCACTTCCAGCACCTGGGCCAGTTCCTTGCCCAGGTGCGCCTTGGGATCGAAGCCCGAGCGGCGCTCGACTTCGTTGACCTTGACCCGGATATAGGGGATGGCATGCACGCTTTCGCCATACACCGACGAGGTGTACAGGCCCATGAAGCGGTGTTCCTTGATGACCTTGCCGTCGGCGTCCAGCTGGCGGATCGACACGTAGTCCGGGTAGGCCGGGCGGTGTACGCGGCTGGGCAGCGCGGCCTTGGCGAACGACAGCAGCAGTGGCTCGTTGAGGTAGGCCACGGCGTAGTCTTCGATGCGCAGCTCGTCGCTGGTCAGGCCCACGCGCAGGCGGCGCGGCAGGCCGAGGAACGACTGCTCGTCGTAGACCATCTGGCCGCCATCGGCGCCACCCTGGACGGTAAATTCTTCATAGCCGAGGAAGGTGAAGTGGTTGTCCAGCAGCCACTCGAGGAACGCCTTGACCTCGGCCTTCTCGTGCTGCGCCGGGGCAAAGGCGGTCTGTTCCACCTCCGCCACCACCTGGCGCAGCTTGGCCTTCATCGGTTCGAAGTCGGCCACCACCACGCGCACCTCGGCCAGCACCTGCTCGATCTCGCGGGCCAGCACGGTCAGCTCGGCGGCATTGGCGCAACGGTCGATTTCCAGGTACATCAGCGATTCATGGCGCACGCCCTCGCCCTGGGTACCCTTGGGCAGCAGTTCGAGCAATTCGCCCTTGGCGCCACGGCGCACGCTGAGCACGGTGGTCTGCAGGGTGTGGATGCTGTAGCCACGGCGGTTGAGTTCGGTACGCACCGAGTCGACCAGGAACGGCAGGTCGTGGTGCAGCACCTCGACCACCGAGTGGGTCGACTGCCAGCCATTGCGTTCGTAATCGGGGTTGTACACCCGCACCTGCGGGTACTCGGGGTCGAAACGTTCGATGATACGCCAGGCTGAAAGGGTGCAGCCGGCCAGGTCGGAAAGCCTGCGCTGGGTGAGTTCGTCCAGAGAGATGATGCCGAAGAACTGCTCGGCGAACAGCGCCACTTGTGGCAGGGACTGTTCGCTGATGTGCTGCGCCAGGGCCGCTTGCAGTTGATGCTGGAAGTCGGCTTTGCTGGCTGCGGTGAAGAACGCCATCTGTGGTACTCCGCTTGGGCTTTGTAATAGTTGAAGCGTCGCTGCGTGCGCCATGTACGGATCAACGATAGCCAACCCGTGGCAAGGCGGACGGTAAAACCAGGCGTTGAACGTGCGCAGGCACGCCCAGGGCTCGCCGAAGCTTACCGACTGATCGGTCATTCAGGCTTGCAGCGCTGCGACAATTTCGGTCAAGGGGCGGTAACTTTACGTTTATGCCTGCTGACAAGACTGTCAGAATTCCCTTCCGTTTCCCTTGATCCGAGCCTTGTCCATGCAAATCAATACTGCCCTGCTGTTCGCCACCCCTTGCGATGACGAGGAAGACAACATGGCGACCCTGTGCTGTCACAGCGACAAGGGCCAGATGTTCCTGCTGACCCGCTACCCGGACGAAGACACCGTCGACCTGACCCTGGACGACGAACCGTCGACGCTGGATGGGTTGAAAGTGACCTTGAGCGCCAAGCGCCTGCTGATCGAAGTGGCGGCCGGCGACCGCGATGCGCTGAAGGGGGATGAAACGCTGGAGATCAACCTGACCAGCGAGCTGAGCGACCTGGATGAGGTGAAGCAGACCCTGGAGAACATCCTGGCCGGGACCGGCACCTTGGTCTGCGAGCTTTGAGCCACCAGGCAGGCACCGTGGTGGATGGCACCGGCTTTGCCGGTGTTCGCGGCTAAAGCCGCTCCCACAGCGACCGCGTGAGGCCCGAACCTGCGCGATCCCTGTGGGAGCGGCTTTAGCCGCGAAGCAGGCGCCGCACAGGCTCGGCGGGCGCTACATCAAGGCCGCCTGCATTTCCTGCGCCTGCACCCGCAACGCCTCACAGAACGGCTCCACCGCCGCCGACGCTGGCCGGTGGTCCGGGCGTATCAACATCACCTGGTACGGCACCGAAACCCGCAACCGGCGGATCGGCAAGCCACCCTGCGCCGCCTCCAGCCCGCTCAGCGGGTTGATGATCGCCACCCCGAGGCCTTGCCTGACCATGGCGCACACCGAGGCGGCACTGGTGGTCTCGATGACCGTGCGGCGGTTGACCCCCGCCGCCCGGAAGTGCTGGTCCAGGCGCTGCCGGTAGGTATCCAGGCTGGCCAGGTTGATGAAGTCGACCTCGTGGAAATCGCTCAGCTCCAGCTCGGTCTTGGCCTGCAGCGGGTGCCCCTCGGGCAGCACGCAGACCATGTTGGCGCTGAACAACAATTCGCCGTAGGCGCCGCGTGGTATCTGCTCGACCTCGGTCAGGCCCAGGTCATGCTGCTGGGCGACCAGCGACTCCTCCAGCAACGGTGACTCCTGCGCCAGGATGCTCACGCTCACGCCCCGGTGCTGCTGATGAAAGCGCTGGCACGCCTTGGGCAACAAGGTCTGGGAAAACAGCGGCAAGCACGTGATGGCCAGCCGGCCTTGCTCGAAATTGCGAATGGCCTGGGCAAAGCGCTCGATCCGCTCCAGCCCGAGGTAGGCGCGCTCCACCTCCTCGATCAACAGCAACGCCTGGGCCGTGGCCACCAGGCGCCCAGCCTCGCGCTCGAACAGGTTCAGCCCAGTCACCTGCTCCAACCGCGCCAGTTCACGGCTGACGGTGGGCTGCGAGGTGAACAGCAGGCGCGCTGCACCGGTGACACTGCCAGCGGCCATGATGGCGCGGAACACTTCGATATGACGAACAGAGAGTTTCACGGCAGTCCCAGGAAAGTGGCGGAGGGTATATCAGATATGAATGACCAACAGAAAAATAGCTATTTTTCTGAATTTCCACTTTGGCTCATCCTCGAACCCTTCCTTATATGAGTAGCGCCACCATGACCGCACCCTTCCCCCTCCTGGCCGAGGCGGCCCGCCAGCACGGCACGCCGCTGTGGGCCTACGACGCCAGCACCATCGCCGCACGGGTCGAACAACTGAAAGTGTTCGACACCGTGCGCTTCGCGCAGAAGGCCAACCCCAACCTGCACGTGCTGCGGCTGATGCGCGCCCACGGCCTGGTACTGGACGCGGTATCGCTGGGCGAGATGGAGCGGGCCTTCGCTGCCGGTGCGAGCGTGGATGGCGACCCCGCCGGCGTGGTCCTGACCTGCGATGCGCTGGACCGGCCGACCCTGGAGCGGGTGGTGGCGTCGAAGATCGAGGTCAACGCCGGCTCCATCGACATGCTGCGCCAGCTGGGGGAACGCTCCCCCGGCCACCGCGTGTGGCTGCGCATCAACCCCGGTTTCGGCCATGGCCACAGCCGCAAGACCAACACGGGTGGCGAGAACAGCAAGCACGGCATCTGGCACGAGCAGCTGGACGAGGCGCTGGCCTGCGTCAAGGCTCACGGCCTGCACCTGGTGGGTGTGCACATGCACATCGGCTCCGGGGTGGACTACCAGCACCTGGAGCAGGTGGCCAGGGCGATGATCGAGCTGGTTGGCCGGCTGGGCGTGGACATCGAAGCGTTCTCCATCGGCGGCGGGCTTTCCACCCCGTATCGCAGCAGCGACACGCCGGTCGACCTGCAGCGCTACGCCCGCACCTGGGCCGTGGCGCGCCAGGAAATCGAAGCCATGCTGGGCCATCCGGTACGCATGGAGATCGAGCCCGGGCGCTTCCTGGTGGCGGAATCGGGCTACCTGGTGGCCGAAGTACGGGCCGTGAAGCAGGCCGGCCGCAATACCTTCGTCATGATCGACGCCGGCTTCAACGACCTGATGCGCCCGGCCATGTATGGCGCCTACCACCGCATGACCCTGCTCGACGCCAATGGCCAGCCGGTGGACCGCCCACGCCAGCCAACCGTGGTCGCCGGGCCGCTGTGCGAGTCGGGTGACGTGTTTACCCAGGATGACCAGGAACTGACCCCGCACGACCTGCCCCAGGCACAGGTGGGCGACCTGCTGGTGATCCACGACGCCGGCGCTTACGGGGCATCGATGTCGTCGAACTACAACAGCCGGCCACTGTTGCCGGAATTGCTCATCGAGGAAGGCGCGTTGCGGATGATCCGCCGCCGGCAGACCGTGCAGGACTTGCTGAACCTGGAGTGACAGGCAGCGTAACCTGCAGCGTCGGGGGGCTCTGTTAAACTGCCCCTCTTTCATTTTGCCGACAGGGCAAGGCATGAACCCGACGCGCTATGCCCGTGTGGCAAAGGACCTGATGCAAGGCATCACCAGCGGCCGTTACCCGGTGGGCAGCCTGCTGCCCACCGAGCTCGAACTGTGCGACCTGTACGATGTCAGCCGGCATACGGTGCGCGCGGCCATCGACCAATTGCTCGACCAGGGGCTGGTGTCGCGCCGCAAGCGCGTGGGCACCCGGGTCGAGGCCAGCCGCCCGCGTGGCGGCTTTTGCCAGGCACTGGCCAGCGTGGCGGAGCTGGTGCAACTCGGGCAAAACCAGCAGCGGCAAATACAGGACGTGCGCCAATTCGTCGCCGACCTGAGCGAGGCCGAGCGGTTGGGTCTGGTACCGGGTGAGCACTATCTCTGCGTGTCGAGCATCCGTGTCGACCGCGTGCACGATAGCTTGCCGCAGTGCTGGAGCGAGGTTTACCTCCCGCGGGACTACGCCGAGGTCATCGAACTGGCCCGCGAACACCCCGACCAAGTGATTGCAGGACTGATCGAGCAACGCTACGGCCGGGCCATCGCGCTGGTCGAGCAGCAGGTGCGGGGAGTCTTGCTGACTGCGCCGATCGCCCAGGCGCTGAAGGCCGAGGCGGGTTCACCTGGGCTGCGGATCATCCGCCACTACCGTGAGGAAAACGGCGACCTGATGGCGGTATCCGAGACCGTGCATCCGGGCGACCGCTTTACCCTGGTGACCCAACTGCGTCGGGATCGTCCAGCGGGTTGAACCCATCATCGCGGTGCTCTCGAAGCAATACGCACCAGTTTCTGCAGGTTAAGTCGAGGCCAACAGGCATGGCAGTAGAAAGCACACGAATGCTAACGGTAGGGGAAGTGGCCAGGCGCAGCGGCGTGGCCGTGTCTGCGCTGCATTTCTACGAAACCAAGGGGTTGATTGCCAGCACCCGAACGGCAGGCAACCAGCGCCGCTATCCCGCGCTGGTGCTGCGAACATTGGCGATCATCAAGGTGGCGCAGCGCACCGGCATTCCCTTGGAAGAAATCAGGCAGGCGTTCAGCCGCTATCCGCCGAACAGCAAGCTGACGGCGGCGCAATGGGGGGAAATGTCCACCGCCTGGCGCGAAGACCTGAATGCGCGCATCCGTACGCTGGAGGCGTTGCGCGACAGCCTGGACAATTGCATTGGTTGCGGCTGCCTGTCGCTGGAGGAGTGCCCGCTGCGCAACCCTGAGGATGTGTTGGGCAAGCAAGGCACCGGTGGGCGGATCCTGGAGCGCAAGGCCCGATAAGGCATGCGCCCCCACAAGGCGCGCCCTGAAACAGGCAGCGCGGTGGATGGCACCGGCTGTGCCGGTGATCGCGGATAAATCCGCTCCTACCAGGTGCAGCCTCAACCTGAAGCCGTTCACCTTGTAGGAGCGGATTCATCCGCGATGCAGGCGACGCGGTTCGCGGCCGAAGCCCGGCCCCCTTACCAGATGGCGATATCGTAGGTCAGATAAAGGCGATTACTGTCGCGCCCCCGAGCAAAATCCGAACGGTAGACATAATTGCGCAACTTCACCCCCAGGCCTTTCAACGGCCCGGCCTGCACTACATAGGCAAGCTCGGCGTCACGCTCCCACTCCTTGATCCCCTCGCTACCGGAGCGGCCATTGTCGCCACTCAGGTAGCGCGTCATGAAGGTCAGCCCAGGCACACCAGCGGCGGCAAAGTTGTAGGCGTAGCTGGCCATCCAGGTCTTCTCCTCTTCCTCGATGAACTTGCCGATACCGACGTTGCTGAACGAATACACCGTCGCACCACTGATATACGGCAACCCCGCGTCGCCATCGAGCACCTGGTAGCCCGCACCAATGGTATGGCCGGAATGGGCATAGGCCAGTTGCCCGCTGAACATGTCGTTGTCGATGGCGCCGCCATAGGCCGCCCCGCTGTCGCGGCTCTTGAAATAGCGCAGGTCGGTAGTCAGCACCCCACCGGCCAACGGCAGGTCGTGGACCAACCCGGCGAAATCCTGGCGATAGAAATGTTCGAGCTGGCCGTGGTAGTAGCTCAGGCGCAGCTGCTTGTTAACCGCATAATCGGCACCGGCAAAGTTGAAGTCACCCGACCTGTCGCCGCCATAGCCATCCAGGTAAAGGCCGGTGCTGTCGGAAGAGTCACGCTGCTTGAAGCGGTCCAGGTGGCCAGCCGTCAAGGCCAACCCGTCAATGTCGGTGCTGCTGAGCTGCGTGCCCTGGTAGGTCTGCGGCAACAGCCGCGCATCGTTGTATACCAGCAGCGGCATCTTCGGCAGCAAGGTGCCGTGCTTGACCACGGTCTGGCCCAGGCGCGCCTTGGCCGTCACCCCGGCGCTGGCGAACTCGTCCGCAGCACGGCCGTCGTCGTGTACCGGCAGCAGCCCGGTGCCACTGCGCCCACGACCGGAATCGAGGCGTACGCCCCACAGGCCAAGGGCATCCAGCCCCACGCCCAGGGTGCCGTTGGTAAAGCCCGACTGGTAGTCGAGCAAAAAGCCCTGCGCCCACTCTACCCGCTCGCTCTTGGCATTGGCCGCGGCGCGCGCGCTCATGCCCTGCTCGTCACGGAAATTCTCGTTGAAATAGACATTGCGCAATTGCAGCTTGAGCTTGCTGTCATCGACGAAACCAGCGGCGCCGGCAACAGGCAGCCAGCCGCACAGCAGGCCACAGGTGGCCCCACGGAACACAGCTCGGGACATGATCGGTACTCTGTTGTTGTTTTCAGAATGAGTAGTGGCGGGCGCCTGGCAGCGCCCGGTAACGCTTAGACGAAGAAGGACAAGGCCCCGGTGAGCAATGCCAGTGCGGTGATCACCAGCGAGGTGAGCACCGCCCATTTCACCGTGGCTTTCTGGAAGTCGCCGATATCCCGGTCGACCATGCCCACCAGTAGCAGGGTCGACGCCACCAGTGGGCTCATCAGGTGCACCGGCTGGCCCAGCACCGAGGCGCGGGCGATTTCCACCGGGTCGATGCCATAGGCCGCCGCGGCATTGGCCAGGATCGGCACTACGCCGAAGTAGTAGGCGTCGTTGGACAGCACGAAGGTCAGCGGCATGCTGGTCAGCGCCACCACCAGCGGGAACCAGTGGCTCCAGGCTTCAGGGATCCAGTCCACCAGGGTTTGCGCCAGCGCATCGACCATCTTGGTGCCAGAGAAAATACCGGCGAAGATGCCCGCGGCGAACACCAGCAGCACCACGGTCATCGCATTGCCCGAGTGAGCGAGGATACGTTCCTTCTGCAGCTCCAGCTGCGGGTAGTTGATCATCAGCGCGGCGACGAAACCGATCATGAACAGGATGGCGGCGTGCATCAGCCCCAGCACCAGCGCGGTCATCACGGCAATCACCAGCACCAGGTTCACATAGGCAAGGCGCGGGCGCTTGTGCGGGCTATCGCCGAGGATTTCCTTGATGTAGCAGTTGCCACCACCGGACTCCAGCGCGATGTTGCCGATACGCCGGCGTTCGGCGCGGCCCAGCAGGAAGGCGGTGAACACCACCCACGCGGCGCCACCAATCACGGTGGGCAACATCGGGATGAAGTATTCGCTGGCATCCAGCCCCAGCGCGGCAATGGCACGCGTGGCCGGGCCGCCCCAGGGGCTCATGCCGCTCATGATGCTCAGCGACAACATCGACACGGTGGCCAGGATCATCGGGTTCATGCCAATGCGCTTGTACAGCGGCAGCATGGCGGCACAGGTGATCATGTAGGTGGTGGTGCCATCACCGTCCAGCGCCACCAGCAGCGACAGCAGTGCGGTGCCGATGGCGATCTTGACCGGGTCGCCGTTCACCCGCTTGAGGATCTTGCGGATCAGCGGGTCGAACAGCCCGGCGTCGATCATCAGGCCGAAAAACAGGATGGCGAACAGCAGCAATGCAGCAGACGGTGCAACCATTTTCAGCCCGTCGAGCATCATCTTGCCCAGCTCGGGGGCAAAGCCGCCGATCAGGGCGAAGACGATCGGCACGACGGTCAGTGCAACGATCGGAGACAGGCGTTTACTCATGATCAGGTAGGTGAAGGTCACCACCATGATCAGGCCCAGAAGTGCGAGCATGGTTTGTTCTCTTGTTGTTATTTTTCCAGTGTGGCCGAGCGCAGCGCAGACGGCCCCCTACCCCACCCGGCAAAAGCGGGTGGGGGGATTGGTCGACAAGGGTTCAGGGCACCGCAGTTCAGCCGTGACGACGCGGCTCGGCAGTCCATTCAGGTGTTTGCACAACCGGGCCGGGCAGCGGTTCGCCGTTCAGGCGGCTGAGCAGGGTCTGGCGGTCGCAGGCGTTTTCCGACAGTGACACCACCACCGTTGCCACTGCGTTGCTGGCAAGGCTGGTCAGGGCACGGGCTTCCGACATGAAGCGGTCGATGCCGATCAGCAGGGCCAGGCCGGCGAGGGGGATATCGTGGATCACGGTCAGGGTCGAAGCCAGCGCCACGAAGCCGCTGCCGGTCACGCCTGCGGCGCCCTTGGACGACAGCAGCATGATCGCCAGCATGGTGACCACCTGGCCCAGGCTCAGGTCGATGTTGCAGGCCTGGGCGATGAACACTGCGGCCAGCGACAGGTAGATGGCGGTACCGTCCAGGTTGAACGAGTAGCCAGTGGGCAATACCAGGCCGACCACGCCCTTCTTGCAGCCCAGCTTCTCGAGTTTCTCGAGCATGCGTGGCAGCACCGGCTCGGTCGAGGACGTGCCCAGCACCACCAGGAATTCTTCGCGGAAGTAGCGCAGCAGCTTCCACAGGCTGAAGCCATGGGCACGGCAGATGCCGCCCAGCACGACCAGCACGAAGAACGCGCAGGCGATGTACAGCGTGCCCACCAGCTTGGCCAGCGAGCCGAGCGAGGTGATGCCGTACTGGCCGACGGTGAACGCCAGCGCACCAAAGGCACCGATCGGGGCAAACCGCATCAGGTAGCCGAAGATACGGAACACCATGGTCGAGGCCGACTCCAGCACATCCAGTACCGGCTTGCCCTTCTCGCCCATCGACGACAGGGCGAAACCGCTGAGCACGGCAATGAACAGCACCGGCAGCACTTCACCCTTATTGAAGGCACCGATGAAGGTGTCCGGGATGATGTGCATGAAGAAGTCCACCACGCTCAGCTTGGCCGCCGACGCGGTGTACTGGCTCAGGCCTGCGGTGCTCAGGGTGGCCGGGTCGATGTTCATGCCGACGCCGGGCTTGAACAGGTACACCGCCGCCAGGCCGATCACCAGGCTGACCACGGTCAGGCCCAGGAACAGCAGCAGGGTCTTGCTCATCAGGCGCCCCAGGGAGCGCTTGTCGGTCATGCCGGCGATGCCGGTGACGATGGTGCAGAACACCACCGGGGCGATCATCATCTTGATCAGCTTGATGAACGCATCACCCAGCGGCTTCAGGGCCACTGCCTGTTGCGCCCAGAAATGGCCGACCACCACGCCCAGCAGGACGGCGCAGAGGATCTGGAAGTACAGCGATTTGGCGAGTTTCATGTGGCATCACCCATTGTTGAAATTGTGCGGATGCGCTGGTTGCGATTGTGCAGGTCTGGATAACGCCTGGTCTTACCCCGCCAACCTGCGGAATGTAGGGGCGTAGACGAACCCTGAGAAGAGCCGCCGGGCGGTTCGCACCACCGAGGCCTGGATCGTCTTGCCATCGGCACCGCTGCGCGACAGCGCGACATCGATGCCGCCGCTCGGGTGTTCCAGGCGCACCTCGGTGAGTTGCTCGGCACCCTCGCCCAGCAGGTCGCCGATCACCGTACCGGGGCTGACGCAGGCAGTCGCCAGCCCTACCGCGCCGGTGATGGCCAGGGCGCGATGGCAGTTGTGCGGCATGAAGTAGCGAACCTGCACGGTGCCGTCGTAGCGCGGTTTGGACACCAGCACCGGCTTGGGAATGACCATGCCACTGACATCACCCAGGCCCATGGCCTTGCCGGCCTTCAGGCGCAACGCCTCGAGGCGAGCGAGCAGCGCGCCGTTGGCGTCGAGTTCAGCCGGGGTTTCCGCGCCGCTGACCCCCAGTTCGCTGGCCTGCACCACCATCATTGGCATGGCCATGTCGATGCAGGTGACCGGCACACCATCGATCACATCCTTGGCCTGGCCGGTGGGGAACAGCTTGCCGGTCTTGCTGCCGACCGCATCGAGGAAGGTCAGGTGCACCGGGGCGGCAGTGCCCGGTACGCCGTCGATCGCCGTACGGCCTTCGTAGCGCACGATACCGCCGGGGGTTTCCACCAGCGAATTGACGAAGGTGCCAGTGTTGAGGTTGCGAATACGCACCAACGTCTTGCCGTCCTGGCCCTTGACCAGGCCTTGCTCGATGGCGAACGGGCCCACGGCGCACAGCATGTTGCCGCAGTTCGGGGCTGTGTCGACCCGGCGTTGGGCGACCATGACCTGGACGAACAGGTAGTCGACGTCGGCGTCGGCATGCAACGACGGGCTGATGATGGCGACCTTGCTGGTCTGCGGGCTGCCGCCACCGATGCCGTCGATTTCCAGCTCGTGGCCGGAGCCCATCAGGTTGATCAGCAATTCGTCGCGCTCGACCACATTGGCAGGCAAGTCCCAGGCGTGGAAGAACGGCCCCTTGGAGGTGCCACCGCGCATGAGTACGCAAGGAATTCGTTGCATGATTTCGCACTCTTGTTGATCAATGGACATCATTGATGCTGTGAGCAAAAGAGTGACAGGGATGGATAAATCAATCCAATGCAAATATCGTAGCCATTATTGCTTTTCACAAAATAATTCTCCGTCAAACGGGCTGTGGTTTATTTATGGAATATGAGCTGCAAGACATCCGATCTTTCGTGAAAATCGCCGAACTCGGCAGCTTCCATGAAGCCGCCGAAGCACTGCACCTGTCGCAGCCGGCACTGAGCCGGCGGATCAAGAAGCTCGAAGAAGGGCTAGGCACCTCGTTGCTCGAACGCACCACCCGTCGGGTCAGCCTGACCAGTGTCGGGCGTGACTTCCTGCCCAAGGCCAGGCGGCTGCTGGATGACTTCGAGGACTCGATCCTCAGCATCCGTGAGCTGGCCGAGCGGCAGACCGGCCAGGTCACCCTCGCCTGCATTCCCACCGCCGCGTTCTACTTCCTGCCGTCGGTGATCCGCGACTACAACGAGCAGTACCCGAAAATCCGTATCCGCCTGCTCGACCTCAGCGCCAATGACGGGCTGGAAGCCGTGCTGCGCGGCGAAGCCGACTTCGGCATCAACATGATGAGCGGGCAACACCCGGACATCGAATTCGTCTCGCTGGTGCAGGAGCACTTTGTCCTGGCCTGCCGGCGCGACCACAAACTGGCGGGACGTGAAGCCGTGACCTGGACCGAGCTTGCCGACTACCGGCTGATCGGCGTTGGCCGCCTGAGCGGCAACCGCATGCTGCTCGACCATGCCCTCTCCGGCCTCAACCTGCGCCCCAAGTGGTTCTACGAGGTGCAGCACCTGTCCACCTCGCTGGGCATGGTCGAGGCCGGGCTGGGGGTATCCGCCATGCCCAGCCTGGCCATGCCCAGCGCCGACCACCCGACGTTGGTCAGCGTGCCGCTGATCGAACCCCAGGTAACGCGTACCCTGGGCCTGGTGTACCGGCGCGGTGCGTCGCTGTCGCCTGCCGCGGAAAAGTTCGTTTCGATCCTGCTGGAGAAGTGGCCCAACCGCTGAGCGAGCGCGGCCATCAGGCCGATGCCCGGCCCAGGCAAATACGTGCGCCGCGCCCATGCCTCAGTCCCCACCCAGGCCATGCGGGTCGGGCCGGCGTTTCTCGATGGCGAACTTCAGCAACGCGGCGCTGCGGAACAGGCCATGGGCGAACTTGCCATAGGGCAGCGTGAGGAACAGCGCCATCACCGTGCCCAGGTGGATGGCCAGCAACATGGCCATGGCCCCGCTGTCACGCAGCGCCAGCAGTGCCAGCCCGCTGACGCTGACCAGCAACAGCAGCAGGATGAACGCCCGGTCCATCGGCCGTTGCCGGGCATCGCCGTGTTCCGGCGCCCGGCGCAGGTTCAGCGCCAGTAGCCCGAGCGGGCCGATGACCAGGCCAACCCCACCGGCCGTGCCCAGCAGCACCGGCAGGCTCAGCAGCGGGTAAGGCGCTGCCAGGCCGAGCAGGTAGTGATAACCGGTGGCGACCAGCGTGGCCGCGAAGCACAGCAGGAAGCCGTAGAAGGTCAGGTGATGGAAGCGGCGCCGCCACAGCGTGTAGCGGTCGTCGGCATTGTTGCAGCCCTGGCCATGCCCGCCGTCGAGGTACTTCAGCGTCAGTACCGCCGCCGATGCCTCGAGCACAGCGCCATCGGCCGGCGCTGCCTGCTGCCCGGCGGGCGAAACCTGGCGCCAGAAGCGCCGCACGGCCAGTGCCAGCGCCACACCGGCAAGGCTGAAGACGCTGCCGAACAACAGCGCCAGGGTGTTGTGCGGGAACACCGCATAGAAATCGCCCGCCAGCCGCCCGGGCAGCAAGGTGCCGTTGACCGCCAGGGCCAGCAACAGGAACAGCGACAGCGCCACGGCCAGCGCGCTGGCGACATAGGTGCCATTGTGCCGGTACAGCCGGCCGAACGCCGCCGGCCAGGCATAGTCGGCGTAGGTCTGGCCGCGCACCTTGGCCATCGCCTGCGGCACGTTGACGGCGAACTCGTGGGGCGCGGCGTACTGGCAGGCGTGCAGGCAGGCGCCGCAGTTGTGACAGAGGTTGGCCAGGTAATGGATATCGGCCTTGCCGAAGGTCAGCCGGCGGGTCATCGCCGGGAACACGGCGCAGAACCCTTCACAGTAGCGACAGGCGTTGCAGATGCTCATCTGCCGCTGTACTTCCTGTTCGTCCAGGTTCAGCAACGGGATCAGTTCGGGGCCGCTGGCAGCAGGCTGGTACTGGCGGGGTTCAGGCAGTTGCGCGGTCATGGCGGGCCTCGTCAGGGGATGGAATGCGCGCAGCGGCGGCAGCGGCGCGGGTGCCGGCAATACGCCCGAAGGCGGTGCCGATGGACATGCCGACCCCAGCGGTGTAGCCCTTGCCCAGCACGTTGCCGGCCATCATTTCACCGGCCACGAACAGGTTCGGGCTGCGCCGGCCAGCGAAGTGCACGGCGGCGGTCTCGTCGGTGCGCAGGCCCAGGTAGGTGAAGGTCACGCCAGGGCGTAGCGGGTAGCCGTAGAAAGGCGGCGTATCGATGGGCAGGGCCCAGTGGCTCTTGGCCGGGGTGATACCGACGGTGTGGCAGTCGTCCAGCCGGGTATGGTCGAAGGTGCCAGGCTGGCAGGCGCGGTTGTAGGCCTGCACACTGTCGACGAAGGCCGCCGGCGGCAACCCAAGCAGGCCCGCCAGTTCTTCGAGGGTGTTGGCCGTGGTACCTGGAAACACCGGCGGCATGAAGCGGCCCAGGGCCTTCTGGTCGATGATGGAAAAGCCCACCTGGCCCGGCTGCTGGGCCACCAGGCGGCCCCAGATCGCGTAGCGCTTGGGCCAGAAGTCTTCGCCCTCATCGTAGAAGCGCTGCCCTTCGCGATTGACCACCACCCCCAGCGACACGCAGTCGATGCGGGTGCAGATGCCGCCGTCGTACAGCGGCGCGCGGGCATCGATGGCCACCATGTGCGCCTGGGTCGGGTCACCGATGGTATCGGCACCCAGGTCGATCATGCGCCGCAGCAGCACACCGTCATTGAAGCGGGTACCGCGCACCAGGAAGTTGTCCGCCGGCCATTCGCCGCGTTGGTTCTGCCCCCAGGCCTCACGCAGCCAGCTGCGGTTGGATTCAAAGCCACCGGCGGCCAGCACGCAGCTGCGTGCCTGGATACGTTCGGCCGGCAACTGCCGCCCGCCTACCTCGCGCGCCGGTACATGGGCGGCGACGAAACGCTCGCCGTGCAGCTCGATGTCGCACACCGGGGTGTCGTAGCGAACCTGCACGCCCAGGTGTTCGGCGCTGCGGAAATAGGCATTGACCAACGCCTTGCCGCCGCCCATGAAAAACGCATTGGTACGTGCCGTGTGCAAGGCCCCGGACAACGACGGCTGGAAGTGCACACCGTGGCGCCGCATCCAGTCGCGGCATTCGGACGACGCCCTGATCACCAGCCGCGCCAGTTTTTCGTCGGTCTGGCCGTCGGTGACCTTGAGCAGGTCTTGCCAGAACTCTTCTTCCGGGTATGCATCGACCAGCACATCCTGCGGTGCATCGTGCATGCACCGCAGGTTGCGGGTGTGTTGCGAGTTGCCACCTCGCCAGGCACGCGGCGCGGCCTCCAGCAGCAGCACGCTGGCGCCGGCCTCACGTGCCATCAACGCAGCGCACAGGGCGGCGTTGCCACCGCCAATGACAAGCACATCGATCATTTTGCCTCCAGGTCTCGAGGAGCCAGAACGGTCGGTGTGCTCCTCGCGGACCACGGAATCTAATGACCCCGTGCGGGGGACGAAACGCGATCAGCGGGGGTAGGTGTTCAGTTTTTCTAAAGGGTGGCGGCGCGGCAGGCCCTGCTCAGAGCAGTCGCGCGCCCGGCCATTGGCCGTGGGCGACCAGGTCGCGGGCCACTTCATGCAGCACGATCCGGGTCGCCAATGCTGCTGGCGAGAGCTCGTCTTCACCCAGGCTCACCACCAGGTTGCGGCGCTGCGCCTGGGCATCGTCGATGGCGAATACCCGCACGCCGGCCTGGGCTGCCCGGGCTACCGCAGCACCGGGTTGCAGGGTGGCGGCGTGGCCGGCAGCCACGCAATCCATGAGCAGCGACAAGCCGTCGACCTCCATGACGATGTCGGCTTCAAGCCCGGCCCGGGCCAGGATCGCCTGCAAGGTCGAACGCAGGCCATGCTGGGTACTGGGCATCACCAGCGGCAGCGTGGCGATCTGCTGCAAGCTCAGCGCTTCGCCCCAGCCCTCCTGCACCAGGCGCTGCGGCACCAGCGCGAACAAGCGCTCCTGCAGCAGCGGGCGCACCTCCAGCCGCGCCCCCGCTTCCGCCTGGAACAATACCGCCAGGTCCAGGTGTCGGGCGTTGAGTTGGCTCAGCAGATAGCCCGAGAGCATTTCCACCAGGTGCAGGTGGATGTCCGGATAGCGCTGGCGCATGCGCTCGATCAGGGCCAGGCCCAGAACCGATGCGGTGGTCGGTGCCAGGCCGACGCTGACGTAGCCGCTCATGCGCCCGCTCTGTGCCGCCAGCATGGCGTGTTCGGCCTGGCGCAGCGCCAGCCGCGCGTGGTATTCGAAGGCCAGGCCCGCCGCTGTCGGCGTAACACCGGTACTCGAGCGGGTCAGCAGGCGGGTACTCAGCTCGCTTTCCAGCTTCGACAGCTGCTGGCTCAGGGCGGACGCGCCCACCCCGAGCTCGAGCGCGGCCCTGCCCAGGCTGCCGTGCTCCAGCACACTCAAAAAGTAGCGAAACTGGCGTAACTCCACGTTGACCTCGCGATGCCCCTGCCCTGCCCGCATTGTACGCAGGATCGGCGACTGTTCGCGGCCTACTTGTCGCTCGGGGTGACCAGTACCGTCTCGTTGCTGTCGAGCACGAACACCGCCATCAGCTTGGCCGGCTTGCTGTCGCTGGCGTTGGCGCTGACGCCATGGAACGCGCCCGGGGCCTCGTACCAGTTCTCGCCGGGCTTGTAGACCTTGGCCGGCTCGCCGTTGACGCTGCTGCGTACTTCACCTTCGAGCACGGTGGCGTAGATGAACGCGGAATTCGGGTGGCGATGCGCGGGTGACGCAGCGCCCGGCGCGTAGTCGACGATGACCCCGCGCATGCTCTTGCCTGGCACGTTCGGCAATGGCTTGTCGAACACCACGGTGACCTTGCTCAGCGGGCGTTCGGCGGCGATTGCCGGAGTAATGGCCAGCACGCTGAACGCGGCGGCCAGGAGGGTGCGATTGAACATGCTGATGCTCCTTGGTTGACGGGTGGGGGCTGGGCAACTCACTGGCGCGCCAGCCAGTCTTCGAAACGGATGGTGCCAAGCCGCGCGCCGCTGCCGGGGGTGAGTGACTTGTCGTCGAGCTCGGCGCCGAAATAGCGGGCGTGCACATCGGCCACCACCTTGCGGTTGTCGCCACGCAGGCGCAGCAAGCGGCGCACCAGTTCGTCCATCGGCAGTGCCTCCGGCCCGGCCACCTCCAGCGTAGCGTTGGCCGCGGGTGCCAGGGCCACGTCGATCAGTGCCGCCACCACGTCATCGGAAGCCAGTGGCTGGAACAGCGCCGGCGACAGGTGGACTTCGTCACCGACAGTACCCGCCTGGGCGATGCCTTCGACGAACTCGAAGAACTGCGTGGCCCGCAACACGGTGTACGGCAACGCCGAGTCCTTGATCAGCGCCTCCTGGGCGACCTTGGCGCGGAAGTAGCCGTTATCCGGCAGGCGCTCGGTACCGACGATCGACAACGCCACATGGTGCTTCACTCCAGCGGCTTTCTCGGCCGCCAGCAGGTTGCGCGTGGACGTCTCGAAGAACTCCAGCACCGCCTGGTCCTCCCAGGACGGGGCGTTGGCCACGTCTACCACCACATCCGCACCATCCATCGCCTCGGCCAGGCCCTCGCGGGTGATGCTGTTGACCCCGGTGCTCGGCGCTGCCGCGACGGCCTGGTGGCCGCGCTCACGCAGGCCGTTGACCAGCTTCGAACCAATGAGGCCGGTGCCTCCGATGACCACGATTTTCATTGGGCTGTCTCCGCATGCACGACCGCAACCATTGCCGTCGTCTGGCTGCAGCATGCGCCGCCTGGCACAGCGAGTCCTTGTTCGCAGGCTGGATTTGCCTCCACGCAGGCTTTAATTTGCGTCCAAACTATTCAAACCGGGCGCAGGCCAGTACTGCCGCCTGGGCTGCTGCCGTATCATCGACCGATACCTGAAACCAGGCGCCTCGGCCACCAGGCCCAGGGCGTGCGAGGGATGCCACGTGCCATTCGTGTTTGACGACTATCAGCTCGACGAGCAGCGCCGGGAACTGACCCGCCAGGGCCAGGCCGTGGCCATCGGCCCGCAGGTGTTCGACCTGCTGGTACAACTGGTCAGCCACCGCGACCGGGTGCTGGGCCGCGACGAATTGCTGGCACGGGTGTGGAACGGCAAGGTGGTCTCCGAATCGACCATCACCAGCCACATCAACGCCGTGCGCAAAGCCATCGGCGACTCCGGCGAGGAGCAACGGCTGCTGCGCACCGTGGCGCGCAAGGGCTATCGCTTCGTCGGCGAAGTCCGCGAAGCCGCCAGCGGCCCGGCGCCAACCGCAGCCGAAACGGTGCCGGCACCCAGCGGGCCCGCGCTGCCGGACAAGCCATCAATCACCGTGCTGCCGTTCCAGAACCTCAGCGGTGACCCCGAGCAGGACTATTTCGCCGATGGCATGGTCGAGGACATCATCGCCGCCCTGTCACGCATCCGCTGGCTGTTCGTCATCGCCCGCAATTCCAGCTTCACCTTCAAGGGCCAGCCCATCGACGTGCAGCAGGTGGGCCAGGCACTGGGCGTGCGCTATGTACTCGAAGGCAGCGTGCGCCGGGCCGGCCAGCGGCTGCGCATCACCGGCCAGCTGATCGACGCCAGCAGCGGCGAGCACCTGTGGGCCGAGCGGTTCGAAGGGTCGCTGGATGATGTGTTCGAGTTGCAGGACCAGGTCACTGAAAGCGTGGTAGGGGCGATCGCGCCGCAGCTGGAGCGGGCCGAGATCGAGCGGGCCAAGCGCAAGCCTACCGCCGACCTTGGCGCCTACGATTTCTACCTGCGCGGCACGGCCAAGCTGCACCACGGCACCCGCGAGGCGATCGCCGAGGCGTTGACGCTGTATTACCACGCCATCGAGCGCGATCCTGAGTTCGCTTCGGCCTATGGCATGGCGGCATGGTGCTACTTCTGGCGCAAGCTCAATGGCTGGATGGACAGCCGCGCCGAGGAAATTGCCGAGGGCGCCCGGCTCGCGCGCCTTGCCGTGGCGCTGGGGCGTGACGATGCCGTGGCCTTGACCCGTGGTGGCCATGCCCTTGGCCACCTGACCGGCGACCTGGACGGTGCCATCGCCTTGCTCGACCGGGCACGCCTGCTCAACCCCAACCTGGCGCCGGCCTGGTACCTGGGCGGGGTGTTGCGGGCGCTGCGTGGCGAGACCCAGACCGCCATCGACAACCTCAGCCATGCCACCCGGCTGAGCCCGCTGGACCCGGAGATGTTCCGCATGCAGGTGGGCATGGCGTTGGCGCACTTCTTTGCCGGGCGCCTGGAGCAAGCGCTGGAGTGGGCGGAAAAATCGTTGGGCAACCTGCCCAACTTGCTGGTGGCGGTCGCCCTGGTCGCCGCCAGCCATGCGCTGAGCGGGCGGATGGACAGCGCCTACCGGGCCATGGCGCGCTTGCGCGAGCAAGACCCGGGGCTGCGTGTATCGACCTTGCGTGAGTGGTTGCCGATCCATCGCGACGAGGACTTGGCCCGGCTGGCCGAGGGCCTGCAACTGGCCGGGCTGCCAGCCTGACCGGCAAACCGCCGGCCAGGCACGAGCCACTAGCGGCCTGGGTTCACCCTGCCCAGCCAGTCGCTACGGGTCATCTCCCAGATCTCGACGCGCATTGGCCCGGCAACGAAATCGCCATCGCGCACATCGACCAGGCGCATGCCTTCGTGTTCCGAAACCTTGCGTGACGCTTTGTTGGCCACCGCCTTGGGAACCCGCATGACGGAGCGCGACAAGGTTTCGAACCAATAAGCATTGATGGCCCGGCATGCTTCGCGCATATAGCCTTGGCCCCACCACTGCGGCGCCAGCCAGAATCCGCGGTTGTTTCCAGCCTGGTCATACAGGCTGACGCTGCCGATGATGCGCTCGTCTTCGTCGCGCAGGCGGATCATCCAGTGCCACTCTCGGCCGGCGGCCATCGCAGGCAGGGCGATATCACGCAAATAGGTCAGCGCCCCGTCTGGCGGATACGGCCATGGCACGCGACGGTCGAGGTAGCGCACCACCTCCCATTGGGGAAACAGCGCCTGTATCGCCTGGGCATCCTCCAAGCGCAGCGGCGTCAGCAGCAGACGCTTTGTGAACAAGGTAGCAAGGCCTTCCATGCTTGCGCTCCCGAATATCCTCAGCAATGAGTCATTTTTGAAAGTCGACACCGCGCCTGGCGCGCTCATCGACACTCAATGAAAACACGTCGGGCCGCGAATAATGGCCCACCACATCGAAATCGTAGCGAGCGCGCACCAGCTCCTCCAGGTCGATATCCGCGGTCAACAGCCCCGCTTCACCACGCAGCGGCCCGGCAAGCACGTCGCCCAGCGGCCCGACAATAACACTGTTGCCCTGAATCAGCGGACGCTGCGGATCCCAGCTTGGCACTTCGATGCCCAGTTCACGCGGCGACGGCTGGACCTGACAGGCACTGACCAGGAACATCCGCCCCTCATGCGCGATATGGCGCATGCTGGCTTGCCAGACATCCCGCTCGTCGACGGTCGGCGCGCACCACACCTGTACCCCTTTTGCGTACATGGCCGTGCGCAACAGCGGCATGTGGTTCTCCCAGCAGATCGCCGTGCCCAGTTTACCCGCGGGCGACTCGACCACCGGCAGGGTCGAGCCGTCACCCTGGCCCCAGATCAGGCGCTCGGTGCCCGTCGGCATCAGCTTGCGGTGCTTGGCGACCAGCCCGCCCTCTGGCGAGAAGAACAGCGCGGAACAGAACAGGGTGTTGCCGGAGCGTTCGATCACCCCGACCACCAGGTGCGCCCCGGTGCGCTCGGAGAGCGCGGCGAGTTCGTCGGTTTCCGCGCCGGGTACGTCCACCGCATTGGCGAAATAGGCCTGGAATGCCTCACGCCCCTCGGGCAGGCGATAGCCCAGGTAGGTGCCGAAGGTCGCGCCTTTCGGGTACCCGCCAAGCAGCGCTTCGGGCATCACGACCAGTTTTGCCCCGCTCGCCCTGATCGCTTCCTCGTAACCGAGGATCGACTTCAGGGTCTCGGTCTTGCCGTCCGGGTGGGAACCTATCTGCAGTGCTGCAACGGTGATACGGGCCATGATCGACTGTCTCGTGTGGAGGGTGTGGCTGCCATGTTCTGTCGCGAGGCGTTATTGAACAACGCCGCCAGCGCAACATCTGATATGACTGGCATTCATATCGGGTTTCGCCTAGCGTGACCGCAGTCATTCTTGCAAAGGGCAGTCCCGGTCATGAGCAAACTCGACCTCGCCTCGGTGGACCTGAACCTGTTCAAGGTCTTCGAAGCCTTGTATGAAGAAGGCGGTGCCGGCCGCGCCGCCATCCGCCTGGGCATTACCCAGTCAGCGGTAAGCGCTGCGCTGGCCAGGCTTCGTCTGGTTTTCGCTGACCACTTGTTCGAGCGCACCGGGCGCGGCCTCAAGCCCACGGCAAAAAGCGAGGAACTGCGCCCTGTGGTTGCTGCCGCGCTGGACAAGTGTCGCCAAGGCTTGATGTTGGCATTCAACGACGATGCAGCCATCCAGGGACGCACGATCGCGTTGGGCATGTCGGATGATTTCGAACTGGCGATCGGCAGGCAGCTGATCGATCGGGCGAAAGCCCATGCGCCTGGCATCCGCCTGGTGTTCAAGCAGACCCACAGCTTGCTGGCCAACGATGCCTTGATGAATCGGCAGTTCGACCTGGCGTTGACTTCCGGCGCCGTCGCCTCGAAAGCGCTCGGGCGCCTGGCGCTCGGAACCGGTGGCTACAGCTGCCTTACGGCAACCAGCGCTGCGCCGGTTGCGCTGACCCTTGAGGCTTACCTGGAAAAACGCCATGTGCTGGTTTCTTCAGGCGGTTATGTTGGCGTGGTGGACGAAGTGCTGGCAGCGCAGGCACAGAGCCGCACGGTGGAGGCTTCCACCACGCATTTCGCTGCGCTCCCTGCGCTGTTGCAAGGCAGTGACTGCGTAGCCACCCTGCCGACGCATGCGGCCAAGGCGCTGGCCATGGTGAGCCATGTCGTGTGCCAGCCTTGCCCGATCCACTTGCCGCGGTATTCGATAGAACTGGGCTGGCGCATCGACAATGCTCGCGACCCCGCGATTCGCCTGATGACGGCCTTGCTGCGCGAGGTCATCGCCCAACTGCCAGGCAGCGATACAAGGCCGCTCATGCCTGAGTGAAGCGATTGCAAGCAGGTACCTTGTGGGACCGGGCACACCCCGCTCCCAGCGCCTGCGAAATTGTCTCCATTCAGCGCCCTGACACGCCCCCTGTAGGAGCGGCTTCAGCCGCGATCACCGGCACAGCCGGTGCCATCCACCGCGTCGCCTGCTTCGCGGATAAATCCGCTCCTACAGTTGACGTACTGCACCTTCAACCGGCAGACGTACCAGCTTCAAGAGGAAAAACAACCCTGAAGGTCGTACCCCGTTCTGCACTGGAAACGACCTCTATCGTGCCACCATGGCTGGTGACAATCTCGTTTGCAATGAACAAGCCAAGCCCCAGCCCATGCGGTTTTCCACTCTCGGCATGGCCCGCCCGGGCCAAGCGTGCCTCGGGATTGAACAGGTACATCATGTGGTCTGGCGAAATGGGATTGCCCCAGTTGTGAATCTCGATCACCGCGCAATCGTTCTCGGTCGCAAGCCGCACCTGGATCGGCAAGCGGGTATCGCCGTGGCGTATGGCATTGTTGACCAGGTTCGACACCGCCTGGGACATGCGTGACGGGTCGAAGCTGGCCGGCAATGGCGCTACCTGCTGCAAACGCAGGTCGATCTGCGGATGGGCCAGGCTGACTTCCTTGACGATAGCGTTACACAGAGCGCTGAGCTCATTCGGCTCACGCTGTATGGGTATGCCCAGGCTCAGATTGCATCGGGCCAGGTCGAGCAAATCGTTCACCAGGTCGTTGGCTCGCCCGACGCTCGCGTAGATCTGGGTGACCACGGTCTGTTCCCGGGGCCCCAGCTGTTGGCTCTTGGCAAGCATGCCGGCCCCCATGGTGATCGCTGTCAGTGGCGAGCGAAGGTCATGGCCGAGTACACCCAGCACCATCTTGCGGGTGGTCTCGACGGCCTTGCCATACGAGGCGATGGATTCGACCAAGGCCTGGTCGATGGCTTCGTTGAAGCGGATGATCTCCGCCACCCGCTCGGGCTGGTCGATCGACCTTTCCTGAGCAAGCCACAGGCGCAACACGCTTGAGCGAAGGGCGCGGTACTCCGACACCATCTGGTCCATGCTGAAGCCGTCCATCAGGCGCATGACTGCGTGGGTTTCTGCCGCACTTTCGCGCGCCGACACCGGAGCGAGGCCCTGGGATTTGTCTATTTCCTGCTGTAAGGTCTGGTGGGTTTGCATGTCCCGCGCCACGGCCAGAAGAATGTGCGCGGCGTGGTTCCTCAGGCCCGATACGCTCAGTGCTTCCCTGGGCAGGTCAACCGTTCGGGCGAAGTCCTCCCAAGCCTGGAGGATGCTTTCCATCTGCTCAATGATGAACGTAGACAACCGCATGCAGTCATTCCTCCGCTGCTTGACCAGGGCAGTTTTCGATTGGGTGGAATAAGCGTAGCGCTGCAAAGCCCGGTTTTCGAGCCGGGCGCCACCTTTCTGGCGCTTGTAGCGCTACCGTCTGGCAGTTTCCCAGCGATAAAAATGTACGGTTTGTTGGTGAACCAGTGTCGGGCGGCGCAGTCATAGCCGGGCCCTTTGACCGGCCTCACTGCCAATCTCCTGCCGAGCTGTCTGTCCCATGCGCCACGCTGCCTGCTGCTCCCGCCTTGTCTCGCTCTGCCTGTTGCCTTTGCTGCCGTTGTTGACCAGCCCCGCCCTTGCCAGCGGGGAGCGCCAGTTGGTAGCGGCGATCAACGACTATCGCGCCCAGCCACAGCGTTGCGAGCGGCGCCTGGTTCGGGCCTCGACGCCGCTGGCGCTGAAGGCGAACCTGGCGCTGCCGATCGGCTATGGGGGTGGCTTGCGCGACGGCTTGAAGGCGGTTGGCTACCAGGCAGTGAAGGTGCGGGCTATCCGCCTGGTTGGCGCGCACGATGCCGAGGAGGCCTTCGACATGCTGCGCAGCGACTACTGCGCTGCGTTGCTCGATAGCCAGTATGCCGATATTGGCGTGCGCCGCGCCCGCAATGAGTGGCAGGTGCTGCTGGCGCGCCCATTGCTGGAGGCGCAACTCGGCGATCGGCGCAGCACGGGCCAGGCGTTGCTGGCCCAGGTCAACGCGGCCCGGGCCAAACCGCGCCTGTGCGGGCGCCAGCGCTTTGCTGCCGCACGCCCGCTGACCTGGAACGCCGCCTTGGGCGCGGCCGCACAGCGCCACAGCCGGGCGATGGCCAACGAAAACTTTTTCGCCCACCGCGACCTCGACGGTGACCTGCCGGCGGACCGGGCGCGGGATGCCGGCTATCGCGGCCGCCAGATCGGCGAGAACATCGCCGCCGGCCAGGGCTCAGCAAGCAAGGCGATGGCAGGCTGGCTGGCCAGCCCGGGGCATTGCGCCAACCTGATGAATCCGATGTTTACCCAGGTGGGGGCGGCATATGCCGAGAATTCACGTAGCGATGATGGTGTTTACTGGACGATGGTGTTTGGTGCGCCTTGAGCGGCTTGTCAGTGGCTGGGTGTTACCGAGGCACAATACAAATGCTGGCGGGTCGTCTAGTGCTAGGCACAGATCAAGCAGCCCCATGCAGGGCATGGGAGAAATTATTCACCTTACCCTTTCAACTCACAGGCCCTGAAGCATTACCAGTGAAATACCTAGTATCGATATCCGCTGCAGGCTCAAGCCCGCCGTAAAATTCCTTTATATTGAATTTTCTTGATAAAGCAACGGCATACTCCTGCATAGCAAACATTATTTGATCAATATCAAACGACGGGACCTCATCGAAAGAAAGATCAATATCAAATTTGCCCTCATACTTAATAACCCTCATCAAAACCAAAGGAAGGCGTATCGCTTCCAAAACCTTGAATCCATGCAACTGCTCCGTCAGGCACACCTCTCCCTCAGCGGCAACAACTGCATCAATCAAGCTCTTGTTAATCCCCACCGCGCCTACCTCTCCAAAATCTCCAGAAACAGCTAAGCTAGAGAGATCTTGAGCCCCCATCTCTATTAATTTCAGCAACGCATGTAGGTCGACTGCCGCAACTTGCTGAAGGACAATCTCATAGGACTCAGACATAAATGCGTTAACCAATAAAGTCTTTAAAAGTTCTGTCCATATTCAACCGAACGCCGCGACCATCATGCAGCTGCTTCTCCATGAAGATAGCCCCTTATCCGTTGTCTCCGGCTTGAACTGCCTAGGGACTCGTACAATTTCTCGCAACTACCTGATCGCCTGATCGCTCCAGGTACTCATTGATCCCGCAGTAAACTCCACCCTCCTTCAACGTAGTAATGCCAATAGACCGACCCACATCAACCATCCTTACGAATTGGCCATTGGGCAGCGCTGTAGGATGCCTTTAAGCTCACCCGGAGCAATGGTAAACACGGGGCGCGAGTTGGAGATTTCTCTGTTGAACTGTCCATCTATAACGTGCGCAGCGGCGGCCAGCAACACCGATCAACTGCGAGTTCATTACCAGCAAAGTCTTCTGTAATCAATGCCCACATCGTATTTCGCACTAAGTACACCGCTCCGCTAGGCTCTGCAGCGGGCGCAATTCTCCACCACCAGCTACTGCATTCGGATAGCGGCGACGAAAGTACGGCGACGATGACACAACGCTTGCTTATGACACATTGTGTCATTAAGATCGAATTGTGTCCTGACGTCGCCCCGCGCCGATCAGCCCCTGTTCGCCATCCCATGCAGGTACCGCCCATGACGACCACCATGCAAACCCCCAAGGACCAGCTCGTCAAACTCGCCCAACAGCAAATGCTGACGGCACTGGCCGACAACACCTACACCCCGCGGCAAAAACTCGCCCTCACCTGCCGCATCCTGTTCGACGCTGGCCACGACTCCGGCCTGGCCGGGCAGATCACCGCGCGCGCCGAGCAACCCGGCACTTACTACACTCAGCAACTCGGCCTGGGCTTCGACGAAATCGCCGCCTCCAACCTGCTGCTGGTGGACGAAGACCTCAACGTGCTGCAAGGCCGCGGCATGGCCAACCCGGCCAACCGGTTCCACAGCTGGCTGTACCGCGCACGCGCCGACGTCAACTGCATCATCCACACGCACCCGCTGCACAGTGCCGCCCTTTCGATGCTGGAGGTGCCGCTGGCCATCTCGCACATGGACCTGTGCCCGCTGTTCGATGACTGCGCGTTTCTCAAGGAATGGCCCGGCGTACCGGTGGGCAATGAAGAAGGCGAGATCATTGCCAGGGCGATCGGCGACAAGCGCGCGATCTTGCTTTCCCACCACGGCCTGCTGATCGCCGGCCGCTCGATCGAGGAAGCCTGTGTGCTCGCCATGCTGTTCGAGCGCGCAGCGAGGATGCAGCTGCTCGCCATGGGCGCCGGCGACATCCGCCCCATCCCCGAGGCACTGGGCAAGGAAGCCCACGACTGGATCTCCACCCCGAAACGTCATGGCGCCGCGTTCAGCTATTACGCGCGCCGTGCCTTGCGTGCCCATGGCGACTGCCTGGGCTGATCGAAGATGTTGCTCCCTATCCCTACAACGGCAGAGGTGCCTGCTCATGTCCACACCTGTAATTCGCGGCGTTATCGGCTACACCATCACTCCTTTCACGGCAGACGGCACGCTTGACCTGGATGCCCTGGGCCTGTCCATCGACCGCCTGATCGCCGACGGCGTGCACGCCATCGCACCGCTGGGCAGCACCGGCGAGGGCGCCTACCTGTCCGACAGCGAATGGGAAACGGTGGTGCGCTTCAGCCAGGCGCGCATCGCCGGCCGTGTGCCAACCGTGGTCAGCGTCTCCGACCTGACCACCGCACGCACCGTGCAGCGCGCCCGCCTGTCCCAGGCTTGCGGCGCCACGGCGGTAATGGTGCTGCCCATTTCCTACTGGAAGCTCACCGAAGCCGAAGTGGTCGCCCACTACCGGGCAGTGGGCGAGGCGATCGACATTCCGATCATGCTCTACAACAACCCCGGGACCAGTGGCACCGACCTGTCGGTAGAGCTGATCTTGCGCATCCTCGACGAAGTGCCCAACGTGACCATGGTCAAGGAAAGCACCGGTGACATCCAGCGCATGCACCGCCTGTTCAAGGCCACCGAGGGTCAGGTGGCGTTCTACAACGGTTGCAACCCGCTCGCCCTGGAAGCCCTGGTGGCCGGTGCCGCCGGCTGGTGCACCGCCGCGCCCAACCTGATCCCGGCTCTGAACCTGGCGCTGTGGGACGCGGTGCAGCAAGGCGACCTGGGCGAGGCCCGTGCGCTGTTCTATCGCCAGTACCAACTGCTGGAGTACATCACCCGCCGCGGCCTGCCCACCACCATCAAGGCGGGCCTGAAAATGCTCGGCCATGATGTCGGCGCGCCACGCCTGCCGCTGCAACCGCTGGATACGCAAGGCAGCACCTACCTGAAAAGCCAGCTGGTAGCGCTGGCCAACTGACCGCGCCAACAGCCCGGCGGCGCCCTGCCGCCGGGCCTCATCGCAACAGCTTTGCTGCGCCCTATGTGCCAGTACACCGGAGCCCCCCCCATGGACGCACCTGCACACTCCGCTTCAACCCCGCTACGGCTGACCGATCTCCTGCACCCCATGGTGGCGGGGATCGTTTCGGTCATTGTCAATTACGGTGGCACCTTCATCCTGGTGTTCCAGGCTGCCAAGCTGGCCGGACTGAGCCCGGAGCTGACTTCGTCGTGGGTCTGGGCCGTGTCGATCGGTGTCGGCCTCAGTGGCTTGGCCCTGTCCTGGTACAGCCGCGAGCCGGTGATTACCGCCTGGTCGACGCCGGCGGCAGCGTTTCTGGTCACCGCGCTGGCCAGCGTGCCCTACAGCGAGGCCATCGGCGCTTATCTGTTGTCGGCCGCCGGCTTCGTGGTGCTGGGGCTGACCGGGTGCTTCGAGCGCCTGGTGCGGGTGATTCCCGCCGGGATTGCCGCTGGGCTGCTGGCGGGTATCCTGCTGCAGTTCGGCATCGGGGCATTCGGCGGCCTGTCGGTCGACCCCGCGCTGGCCGGGCTGCTGATCGCGGCCTATGTGGCATTCAAGCGCTTTACTGCACGCTACGCCGTGGTAGGCATTCTGCTGCTGGGCATGGGCTACCTGCTTGTGCAGGGCCAGGTCGGCCTGGCAGCGCTGAGGCTGGAATTCGCCTCGCCAGTGTTCACCGCGCCCACCTTCTCCCTCAATGCGGCACTGAGCGTGGCCCTGCCGTTGTTCCTGATCACCCTCACCGGCCAGTACATGCCTGGCATGCTGGTGCTGCGCAACGATGGCTTCAAGACCAGCGCCAACCCGATCGTCGCGGTGACTGGCCTGGGATCGTTGCTGATGGCTCCGTTCGGGTCGCACGCCTTTAATATCGCCGCCATCACCGCCGCCATCTGTACCGGCAAGGATGCCCACGAAGAGCCCGGCAAACGCTGGATTGCGGGCATCGCGGCCGGTGTCTGCTACATCCTCGTGGGGGTGTTCGGGGTCACCCTGGCCAGTGTGTTCATGGCCCTGCCGGCCACCTTCATCACCACCCTGGCCGGGCTTGCCCTGCTCGGCACCATCGGCGCCAGCCTGGCCAGCGCAATGGCCGATGCCCGTTCGCGCGAGGCAGCACTGATCACCTTCCTGGCGGCAGCCGCCAACATCAGCCTGCTCGGCATTGGCGGGGCATTCTGGGGGTTGGTCATCGGCCTGCTGGCCCACGCCGTGCTGAACGGCCGCCTACCCGGTTACAGCCGCTCGCCCCGCTAAGCGGGCTTCCCCCCTGCCGTGCGCCATGTGCGCACGCCGTACAACAGGTATCGACATGCCCCAAGCTGGCCCCAAGCTTCTTACCCAAATTGCTGCGGTGCACTTCGTCAGCCATGTGCACATCATGCTGGTCCCGGCGCTGCTACCCGTGCTCCCCGGCTTGCTCGGGGTCGGGTTCGTCGAACTCGGCGTGGCCCTGGCGGTGTTCAACATCGTCTCCGCCCTGGTGCAGGCGCCGCTGGGCTATGCCGTCGACCATTACGGTGCGCGCAAGGTGCTCAAGGCCGGCTTGCTGCTGGGCAGCCTCAGCTTCCTGCTGGTGGCCTTCAGCCCCGGCTATACGCTGCTGCTGCTGGCGATGGCCATGGCCGGCCTGGCCAATGGTGTGTACCACCCGGCCGACTATGCGCTGCTGGCCAACGGCATCGAGCAAAGCCGCCTGGGGCGGGCGTTCTCGATCCATACCTTTGCCGGTTTCCTTGGCTCGGCGCTGACGCCAGCGGTGTTTCTCGGCATCGCTGCGGTGTCCGGCACGCAGGCAGCCCTGGCGGTGGGCGCGGCAGCGGGGCTGGCTGCCTTGCTGCTGCTATCAGTGCCAGGCAGTGGCGTGTATCAGCTTGCCAGGCCCGACAATGCGCGTGACGCAGGCCCGGCAACAGCTGCTCGCGTGCGGCTGTTCACGCCTATGCTCGGGGTGCTGACGGTGCTGTTCATCCTGCTCAACCTGAGCACCAGTGCCATCGAGAAGTTCTCCGTGGCTGCGCTCGTCCAGGGCCAAGGCTTGACCCTGGCCTGGGCCAACACGGCGCTCACGGCCTTCCTGCTCAGCAGTGCAGTGGGCGTGCTGTGCGGCGGGGCCTTGGCAGACCGGACCCGGCGCCATGGCCTGGTAGCGGCACTGGCCTTTGCCCTGGCAGCGGCCTTGACCGCGCTGGTGGCCCTGGGGCTGCTTCGGGGCTGGCCGTTGGTGGTGGTGCTGGGTGCCATTGGCTTGCTGACCGGGGTCATCGCCCCGTCGCGGGACATGCTGGTCAAGGCTGCAGCTGCGCGTGGTGACGAAGGCAAAGCCTTCGGGCTGGTCTCGACCGGCTTCAACATCGGCGGCGCCCTGGGGCCGGTGGCGTTTGGCTGGATGCTCGACCAGCGTCTGGCCAATGGCGTCTTCGTGGCATCGGTGGTGTTCATGCTGCTGACAGTGCTGCTGACCCTGGCGCAGGAAGCGTACCTGGCCAGAAGGCAGCGACAACGTGCCTAGCCGCTGCCGCAAGTAATGGCCGCTCTCCCGCTTGACGCCTGACCTGCGGGAGCGGTTTACCGGCGGACACCGGCGCAGCCGCTGCCATGCAAGCCGATTGCCGCAGTTGGCTCAGGCGAGCGGATTGGCATGCAGCACGCGACCTTCCGCTGCGGGCCGGTTGACGAACAACACATCCAGCACACTGTTACGCAACCCCTTCACGGCATTCCAGTTCGCCGACGCATGTATGTACCGGTGGCGCAACAGCTGCTCCTCCTCCGCCGTCAGCCCCGGCTGTTGCTGCTCACCCAGGGCGAACGCATGCAACTTGCGGCTGATTTCCAGCAATGCCTCCGGCAAGCGATGCTCGGCCTGCCCGCCCAACGGGGCAAACGGCACCCCCGCCCGCACCGCCAGTTCGCGCATGATGCTCAGGTACACCCGAGATAGCTGCCCCGCCACCTCCCGTTCACGGTATATCGCCGCATACACCTGCTTTTGCGCCTCATCCAAGCGGTTACCGGCAAGCGGCACCTCCCAGGCCAGCACCTGCCCTCCACGTGCCTCCGGTATCGACGCCAGCAAGGCCTGCATCGTGGCGTATACGCGTGTCTGCTCGGCACGCATACCTTGCGGCACACGCTGTGATTGCGGTTTGCACAGCAACACCTGCTCCTGGGTGGTCTCCGGATAACCACCACCGATGTTCGCGTGCACGCCCGGCAACACGATGTCATGGCTGCTGCGCAGCAGTGGGTAGTTGTGCCGCTGCTCGTCCCGCGCCACCAGTTGCACCGTTTGCCGGGCAATGCCTGGCCAAAGCCCCAGGCGCAAGCCGGCGTAGCGCTCGTCTGCCGGGTCGAAGTCACCCTGCAACGGCGCGACGATCGCCGCCACGGTGTCGAACAGGCCGATGAAATTGATCACCAGCCTGCAGGGCACCGGCATCAGCCGGCCTGCATTGTCGTGCAGCAGGTTGGCCAGATGCCGCGCTGCCGCCGCCCCCCGGCTGAAGCCGAACAGATCGAACTCGACGCGCTCGGGCCTGGCCTGGGGATGCGCCTGGTACCAGCCGCGCAATTGCTCGGCTATCGCGGCCAGCGCCTCGGCAACCCGCGCCGCCACCCCTGTCGAGCCAGACCCGGTGGCAGACGCGTACACCTGGTCCGCCTCGCCCGCCAAGGTACCCACGCCTTCGACATAGTGTTTCAGAAACGCCATGCGGCCCTCGGCATCGGCCCCCTGACCCGGATACAGGGCATGCAACAGGGCCACATTGCTCAATGCGTTGACATAACTGGCCCCCATGCCCTGCGGCACCTCCAGCTGTGCCGCATTGTTCTGGTTGTTGCCGGTGCCATCGAAAAACACCCCGAAACGCAGGGCGACCGGGGCCATACATTCATTGTTACAGCTGTTCGCTACCATCAGCGTGCTTCCTGCTTGTTCAAAAAGCACAAGCAAGCGCCAGCGCGCCGCGACGGAACATCAGCCAATGGCCAGCCATGATCGGGAAAATTCAGCGCGTGCATGGCCCCCGGCAAGGATAAATTTCCCTGCCGCCATTGGTCGCCGCCCCCCCGGATGGATTAAAGTATCAGCCCTTGCCAGGGCAGCTGCTTCCAGTTGCCTGCGGCCCCACACCAGGAACCGTCGCCGATGGAACACCGTGAAGCGCTGATCGCGCTGCGCACTTTTCTTTCTTCCCAGATCCTGGGCCAGGAAAAACTGGTCGAGCGACTGTTGATCGTGCTCCTGGCCGATGGCCACATGCTGGTCGAGGGCGCGCCGGGCCTGGCCAAGACCAAGGCCATCAAAGAGCTCGCCGAAGGCATCGAGGCGCAGTTCCATCGCATCCAGTTCACCCCCGACCTGCTCCCGGCCGATATTACCGGCACCGAGATCTATCGCCCGGAAACCGGCAGCTTCGTGTTCCAGCAGGGCCCGATCTTCCACAACTTGGTGCTGGCCGACGAAATCAACCGTGCCCCGGCCAAGGTGCAGTCGGCGCTGCTCGAAGCCATGGCCGAGCGCCAGGTCAGCGTGGGCCGCAGCACCTACGACCTGTCGCCGTTGTTCCTGGTCATGGCTACGCAGAACCCGATCGAGCAGGAAGGCACCTATCCGCTGCCCGAAGCCCAGCTCGACCGTTTCCTGATGCACGTGAAAATCGGCTTCCCCGACGCGGCGGTAGAACGGCGCATCCTGTTGCAGGCCCGTGGCGAAGCCCTGGGCGGCGAGACCAAGCCCGAACGCCGGGTCAGCCAGCAGGCGATCTTTGCCGCCCGCAAGGAAATCCTCGGCCTGTACATGGCCGACGCGGTGGAGGAATACCTGGTGCAGCTGGTGATGGCCACCCGCACCCCGGCCAAGTTCGACGCCGAGCTGGCCGACTGGATCGCCTACGGTGCCAGCCCACGCGGTTCCATTTCGCTGGACCGCTGCGCGCGCGCGCATGCCTGGCTGGCCGGGCGCGATTTCGTCAGCCCCGAGGATATCCAGGCGGTGCTGTTCGACGTACTGCGCCACCGCATCATCCTCTCGTTCGAGGCCGAGGCCGCCGGGATCGACCAGGACCGCGTGGTCCAGCGTATCCTCGACGTCGTCGCCGTAGCCTGAGCCCATGCCCACCGCGTCGCTGGCCGAACCCGGCATCCGTATCGGCCTTGCCGAACTGATCGACATGCGCCACCGCGTGCGCGAAATCCAGCTGTTTTCCCGGCCCGGCCAGCGCAGCCCGCTGGTGGGCCTGCACCATTCCAAGCTGCGCGGGCGTGGCGTGGACTTCGACCAGGTGCGCGTGTACCAGGCCGGCGACGATGTGCGCAATATCGACTGGCGGGTCACCGCGCGCACCCAGGAGCCGCACACCAAGCTGTTCCATGAAGAGCGCGAACGGCCGATCTTCATCCTCGTCGAGCAGAGCCAACGGCTGTTCTTCGGCTCGGGGCTGATGTTCAAGTCGGTGCTGGCCGCTCAGGCTGCAGCACTGTTCGGCTGGGCCGCGCTGGGCCACAACGACCGCATCGGCGGGCTGGTGTTCGGCGACAACGAACACCACGAAATCAAGCCGCGACGCAGCAAGCAGAGCCTGCTGCAGTTGCTCAACCGCCTGGCCAAGGTCAACCAGGCACTGCACACCGAGGCCACCCCCGGCACGGACAGCCTGGGCCTGGCCCTGCGCCGCGCCCGCGAGGTACTGCGCCCCGGCAGCCTGGCCATCATCATCTGCGACGAACGCTCGCTCACCGCCCAGGTGGAACAGCACCTGGCGATGCTCTCGCGCCATTGCGACCTGCTGTTGATGCCGGTATCCGACCCGCTCGACCACGCCCTGCCCGCCGCCGGCCTGTTGCGTTTTGCCCAGCGCAGTGCGCAACTGGAGCTCGACACCCTCGACGCCAACCTGCGCCAGGCGTACCGCCAGCAGGCCGAAGCACGTATCGAACGCTGGGAACTGATGGCGCAGAAGCTGCGCGTGCTGCTGATGCCACTGAGCACCCAGAGCGAAATGATCGAGCAACTGCGCGAATACCTGAATGCCCAGCGGCCACGGAGCGCGTCATGAAGAGCTGCGGCCAATGAACCCGCTTGACCAATTGCAACCGCTGATCGCCCCGGCGCCGATCGGCCTGTGGCCGCCGGCGCCCGGCTGGTGGGTGTTGCTGGCCGTGCTGCCGCTGCTGGCCTGGGGCCTGTGGCGGCTACGCCGCTGGCGCCCGGGCAAACGCCGCGTGGTACGCGCCGAGCAACCGCTGGACCCGCTGCGAGTTGAGGCGCTGGCCGAGCTGGCCCGCCTGCCACGCCCCTATGACGGCGCCCCCGCTGGTGCCTGGCTGCAACAGATCAACGCGCTGCTCAAGCGCCTGTGCCGCATCCACTACCCCGGGGCCAACAGCCATACCCTCAACGGCCGCCAGTGGCTGGCGTTTCTCGACAACCGCTGCCCGGCCGCCGGGCTGACCCGCTGGATGGTGCTGGTCGAAGGCGCCTACAAACCCGAGTGCAAGCTCGACGACAAAGCCATCGCCGGGCTCAGCCAAGCCGTCGAGACCTGGATCCGCAAGCATGTTTGAACTGGCCTGGCCGTGGGTCTTCGCCCTGTTGCCGTTGCCGTGGCTGGCGCGCCTGGTGTTGCCGGCCGCCGACAGCGGCGAGCCGGTGCTCAAGGTCGGCTTCCTCAACGAACTGGAAAGCCTGGCCGGGCGCCGCGCGCGGCTGAACCTGCCGACCTGGCGCCAGCAGGCGCCGTTCGTCGTCATCTGGCTGCTGTTGCTGTGCGCCGCCGCCCGCCCGCAGTGGCTGGGCGACCCGGTACCGGTGGCCGCCAGCGGCCGCGACCTGCTGGTGGCGGTGGACGTGTCCGGGTCGATGGACTTCCCCGACATGCAGTGGCACAACGAGGAGATCAGCCGTCTCGACCTGGTCAAGGCGCTGCTCGGCGACTTTCTGCAGGACCGCGAAGGCGACCGCGTGGGCCTGATCCTGTTCGGCAGCCAGGCCTACCTGCAGGCCCCGCTCACCTTCGACCGGCGCACCGTGCGCACCTTCCTCGACGAAGCCCAGATCGGCATCGCCGGCAAGAACACGGCGATCGGCGACGCCATTGGCCTGGCGGTCAAGCGCCTGCGCCAACGCCCGGCACAAAGCCGGGTGCTGGTACTGATCACCGACGGCGCCAACAACGGCGGGCAGATCCACCCACTGACCGCCGCCCGCCTGGCCGCCCAGGAAGGCGTGCGCATCTACACCATCGGCATCGGCGCCAACCCCGAGGCCAGCGGCACCCCGGGCCTGCTCGGCCTGAACCCGAGCCTGGACCTGGACGAAGCCTCGCTCAAGGAAATTGCCGAGATCACCCATGGCAGCTACTTCCGCGCGCATGACGGCGCCGAACTGGACGCCATTGGCGACACCCTTGACCAACTTGAACCGGTGGCCCAGCAACCGACCCAGTCGCGCACCGCGAAAGCCCTTTACGCCTGGCCGCTGGCCCTGGCGCTGTTGTTGAGCGTGCTGCTGGTGGTGGCCGTGCAATGGCCCGACAACCTGCTGCAGCGGGTGTTGCGCAAGCCGCGCTTCCTGCAGCCGCACCCGGAGTGGCGCCAACGCCTGAAGCGCCTGCGCCTGAGGAGGCGGCGATGAGCGAACTGTGGCCTGAATGGTTGCGCCCGCTATGGCTGCTGGCCGTGCCCCTGCTCGGCTGGCTGCTGTACAAGCTGTGGCACCGGCGCAAGCGCGCCGGGCGCTGGCAGATGATCCTGCCGCCGGCGTTCCATGGCGTGCTGCTCGGTGGCGGCAGTGGCAGCAGCAGCAAGCTGCCATGGGTGGCGCTGGGCCTGGCCTGGGCGCTGGTGGTCCTGGCCCTGATCGGGCCCAGCTGGCAGCGCGTGGAGGAAAGCCGCCAGCGCCCGGCCGACCCGCTGGTGATCCTGCTGGAACTGACCCCGCAGATGCTCGCCGAGGACAGCCCACCCAACCGCCTGGAGCAGGCGCGGCGCAAGATCCTCGACCTGCTGGAGCACCGCCGCGACAGCCAGACCGCACTGGTGGTCTACGCCGGCTCGGCGCACACCCTGGTACCGCTGTCCGACGACCTGGCGACCACCCGCAACCTGCTGGAAGCGCTCGACCCGTCGATCATGCCCAAACCCGGCCAACGCGCCGATCTCGCCGTGCAGAAAGGCCTGGCCCTGCTGGCCCAGAGCGGCCTGGGCCAGGGCCGCCTGCTGCTGATCGGTTCTGCGCTGAGTGCGCCGGAGCGCCAGGGTATCGCCCAGGCCCTCGGCCGCCAGGGCCCGAGCCTGCTGATGCTGGGCATCGGCAGCCGCGAGGGTGCGCCGGTGCGCCAGGCCAACGGCGAATACCTCAAGGACGACCAGGGCGGCATCCTCCTGCCACGGCTGGACAGCGCCAGCCTCAAGGGCTTCATCAGCGGCACCGGCGGGCGCTACCGGCATGCCCGGATCGACGACCTCGACCTGCGCGGCCTGGGCCTGTTCGACAACCCACGCAGCGGGCGTAGTGACGGCCAGACCTTGCAACTGGACAGCTGGGCCGACCAAGGCTATTGGCTGTTGCTGCCGCTGTTGCTGCTGGCCGCCTGTGCCGGCCGACGCGGCTGGCTGTTCTGCCTGCCCTTGCTCCTGGCCGTGCCACAACCCAGCCACGCCTTCGAATTCAACGACCTGTGGCTGCGCCCCGACCAGCAAGGCCAGCGCCTGCTCGAGCAGAACCGCCCGGCCAGCGCCGCGCGCCACTTCCACGACCCACAATGGCGCGGCATGGCCTTGTACCAGGCCGGCGACTATGCCGCTGCCGCCGAAGCGTTTTCCCAGGGCGATACGGCCGCAGCCCACTACAATCGAGGCAATGCCTTGGCCCGCAGCGGCGAGCTGGAAGCTGCGCTGGACGCCTATGAACAAGCCCTGGAGCGCCAGCCCGACCTGCAAGCAGCGCTGGACAACCAGGCGCTGGTGCAGCAAATGCTGCAACAGCGGACGGCCAAGGCCGACGAGCAACCGGCCAACAGCGATGCCCAAGGCACGCCCGGCAGCGAAACCGAAGGCAACAGCAGCTCGGCCAGCAGCCCGGCCCAAGGCACCCCGGGCGATGATGAACAGCCAGGCAACGAACAGCCCGGTGAAGGCAGCGGCAACAGCCAGGCTGCGTCCGGCAACCAGCCGGGCGCAGATGACGGCGTCATCCAGCCGCCGCAGCGCCCGGTGTCGACCAGCCTCGATGCCGAACAGCGCCAGGCCCTGGAACAGTGGCTGCGCGAGATCCCCGACAACCCGGCCGAGCTGCTGCGGCGCAAATTCTGGTATGAACAGCAATTGCAACAGGAAAATCCACAATGAGTCGCTTCGGCGTCTTTCTACTCGGCCTGCTGTGGGCCGTGCTGGCCCAGGCCGAACCGCTGCTGCGGGCCAGCGTTGACCGTACCCGCGTAGAGGCCGGCGAAAGCCTCGAGCTGACCCTGGAAAGCCAGGACGTCACCGAGTTTGGCAAGCCCGACCTGCGCGCGCTGGAAAACGACTTCGAGGTGCGCGGCACACGCCAGCTGAACAGCCTGCACAGCCTGGATGGCGAAACCCGCGCCAGCACCCGCTGGATCATCACCCTGTTGCCACGGCGCAGTGGCAGCCTGCGCATCCCCGAACTGCAATTGGGCCAGTCGCACAGCCAGGCCATCGACCTGCAAGTCCTGCAGGCCGACGCCAGCCGCCAGGACAGTGCTTCCCAGGTATTCATCGAAGCGAGCCTCGACACTGCCGACGTCTATGTCCAGGCCCAGGCCGTGCTGACCCTGCGCATCTACCACTCGGTGGCACTGTACGACGACAGCAGCCTGAGCCCGCTGCAACTGGACAATGCCAAGGTCGAACCGCTGGGCGAATCGCGTACCTATGAAAAGGAAATCAACGGCGTACGCCATGGCGTGATCGAAACCCGCTATGCCATTTATGCGCAGCAGAGCGGTACCCTCGAGATACCGTCGTTGACCTTCAGCGCCACCGCTGCCGCCAGCCCCGACGCGGCCTCGGCCGCCAACGGCACGGCCCGGGCCGGGCGCCAGGTGCAGGTCAGCTCGCTGCCATTGCGCCTGGCCGTGCGGCCGATTCCGGCGGCCTGGCCAGCTGGCGTGCCGTGGCTACCGGCCCGTAGCCTGAGCCTGGAAGAGCACTGGAACCCTGACCCGGGCGACCAGCAGGTGCAGATTGGCGACTCGCTGACCCGGAACATCACCTTGCGTGCCGAAGGCCTGTCCAGCACCCAGCTGCCACCGCTGCCAGCCACCGAAATCACCGGGCTGCGCCGCTACCCCGACCAGCCGCTGCTGCGCAACGAGATTGGCGAACGGGGCATGACCGCCAACCGTGAGGAACGCGAGGCACTGGTGCCGACCCACAGTGGCGCACTGGCCCTGCCGGTACTGGAAGTAGCCTGGTGGAACACCCGCGAGGACCACCTGGAGCACAGCAGCCTGCCGGCGCGTACGCTCAACGTGCAGGACAACCCGGCACTGAGTGCCGACACCCCGGCGGGCGACAGCAGCAGCGCCGGCAGCCTGCTGTGGCCGTGGCAGCTGGCCACCTTGCTGTTTGCCCTGACCAGCGTGCTGGGCTTCGCCCTGTGGTGGCGCGCCCGTTCGCAACCGGCCGTGCTGCGCGCCGCGCAGACCGGGCCGAGCCCGCGTACCTTGCTGGATGACCTCAAGCGCGCCTGCCAGGCCAACGACCCGCAGGCTACCCGCCAGGCACTGGACGCCTGGGCCCGGCAGCAGCCGGAAACCCTGGCCGAAATGGCGGCGCGCTTCGTGCCGCTGTCGGATGCGCTGGACGGCTTGAACGGGGCGTTGTACAGCGAGAGCGGGCAATATTGGCAGGGTGAGGATCTGTGGCGGGCGATCGGTACCATTCCGCCGGCTGAGCAGGTATTGCTGCCGACCGGCGAGAACGGCAGCCTGCCGCCGCTCTATCCCAAGTGATGTGCTGCCTGTGCGGGCCTCTTCGCGGGTTCACCCGCGAACACCGGCGTACGACATTTCTCCGAATACATCTGCGCCAATGCCGGCGAGCCCGGCATCAACATGCTGGTCAACGCGGTGCATCACGTTCAGATAACCAAGGCCTTGGCCGAGTTGCTGTTGCACCGGCAAGCCGGGGATATAACCTGGCACTGACTACACAGCCCCAAGACATACGCGGCCCCTGTAGGAGCGGCCTTGTGTCGCGAAAGGGCTGCGAAGCGCCGCCAGGATCTCCGCACCACCACAAAATCGCCGGGGCCGCCTTGCAGCCCTTTCGCGACACAAGGCCGCTTACAGAGACCACGATCGGAGAGCGGGCTTCATCAACCTGCGAGCACCGGTTGAACTGGCTGACGGTTCAGATGAACCGCTGCCCCTCGAACGGGTTCCAGCCCTGCTGCCCTTTGGTCTGCTTCAGGTAGTAGGCACGGTTGGTCAGGAAACCGTACAGAAACGCAAACCCCATGCTGATGCCGTTATCCAACGGCCGCGGGATTTCGCTACCGGTCGCGATCTCGTAGTAGCTCAGGAGAACGCCAATGACGATCATGATGGCCAGCATGACCAGGTTCTTTTTCCACAGCCCCAGCACGAACCAGTAGATCGGGCCGAAGAAGAACGCGATGAAGTTGTTGTTGATCAGTATTTTCTTGCCAAAGGGCAAGGCGCGAAAAGCGGCTTTGTAGGCCTCGGAGGTGGGTGCGCCGTACTGATCGAAGAAGGCGAAACGCTCCTGCCATTTTGGCTTGAGGTTGCCTGGGTTGGATTGGGTCTGTGGGATCCCTTCCATTGGTAGCTCCTGTGATTTCGTCCGTGGATATCGAATCGCCATGATCATGGCGGGCCGCGAGGGTAAATCAGCACGTCTTCGAGAGCAAACCTGATGCCTGACAGCTTGCCGATCCACCGTGAAACTGACCGGCCGCTTCTACACCATCATCCAGGCCATACCCTTGCGTCGCGAAAGGACTGCAAAGCGGCCCCGGCAATCTGACAGTGATGCGAGGATCCCGGGGGCGCTTCGCACCCCTTTCGCGACGCAAGGCCGCTCCTGCAGAATGCGCTGCGCAGGCCTTGAGGCTTGCCGGCGATCGGGGCGCACAGCGGCCCCACGCTTGGGTTACCATACCGCCCTTGCGCAACGCCCATCACCCAAGCCAAGCCCTCGCTTGCTCGACTCGACACCAACAGGTCATCCATGCGTCTGTTTCATACCTCCGACTGGCACCTGGGCCAAAGCCTGCACGGCCAGGAACGCGATTTCGAACACGCCTGCTTCCTCGAATGGCTGCTCGGCCAGCTGCGCCTGCGTCAGCCGGATGCGCTGCTGATCGCCGGGGATATCTTCGATACGGTCAACCCGCCGGTCAAAGCCCAGGAGCGCCTCTACGATTTCATCGTCCAGGCCCACGAGCAGTTGCCCAAGCTGGACATCGTGATGATCGCCGGCAACCACGACTCCGGCTCGCGCATCGAGCTGCCCGCCGCACTCATGCGCCGCCTGCGTACCCATGCCCTGGGCCGCGTGCACTGGCTGGACGAAGGCCAGCTGGACGCCGAGCGCCTGCTGATCCCGCTGACCAATGGCCGCGGCAAGGTCGCCGCCTGGTGCCTGGCCCTGCCCTTCCTGCGCCCGGCCGAGGTGACTGGCCCGCAACTGGGCGACGATTACCTGCAAGGCATCACCCAGGTACACCAGCAACTGATTGCCGCTGCGCAGAAGAAGCGCAAGAAAGACCAGGCGCTGATCGCCATCAGCCACGCGCACATGGCCGGTGGCGCGGTGTCGGAGGACTCCGAACGCAGCCTGATCATCGGTAACGCCGAGGCGCTGCCGGCCAGGCTGTTCGACAAGGCCATCAGCTACGTCGCCCTGGGCCACCTGCACAAGCCGCAGAAGGTCAACCGCGAAGAACGCATTCGCTACAGCGGTTCGCCGATCCCGCTGTCGTTCGCCGAGATCAACTACCCGCACCAGGTGCTGGAAGTGGAGCTGGATGGCAGCGGCCTGGTCAGCGTCGAGCCGCGCCCGGTACCACGCGCGGTGGCCCTGCAACGGGTTGGCCCGGCACCGCTGGGCGACCTGTTGGTGCAACTGGGCGAGCTGCCAGTGATCGACCTGCTTGAAGACCCCAATCGCCAGCCCTGGCTGGAAGTGCGGGTGATCCTCGACGAGCCGCAACCCGACCTGCGCCAGCAGATCGAAGGCGCCCTGCAAGGCAAGGCCGTGCGCCTGGTGCGCATCAGTGCCGAATACGCCGGCCGCAACAACGCCGAAGACGATGACCTGGCCTTCATCGAGCTGGCCCAGATGACCCCGCAGGACTTGTTCAGCCGCGCCTGGGAGCAGGCCTATGGCAACCCTGTCGACGAACAGGCGCTGGCCGACTTTGCCCTGCTGTTGCAGGACGTGCAGCAGGAAGAGGAACAGCCATGAAGATTCTCGCCATCCGCCTGAAGAACCTGGCATCGCTGGCCGGCCCGATCGACATCGACTTCACCGCCGAGCCACTGGCCAGCGCCGGCCTGTTCGCCATCACCGGCCCTACCGGCGCCGGCAAGAGTACCCTGCTCGACGCCCTGTGCCTGGCCCTGTTCGGCAGCGTCCCGCGGCTGAACGACATCGGCCGCGAGGCCAAGGTGCCGGACGCCGACGGCGATATCCCCACCTCCGACCCGCGCAACCTGCTGCGCCGGGGCACCGGCAGCGGCTTTGCCGAAGTCGACTTCGTCGGCATCGACGGCCGCCGCTACCGCGCTCGCTGGGAAGCCAACCGCGCCCGCGACAAGGCCAACGGCAAGCTGCAACTCAGCCGCCAGAGCTTCTACGACCTGGACAGCGAGCAGGTGCTGGCCAGCGGCAAGAACGAATACAAGCAACTGGTCGAAGCCCGCCTGGGCCTGAACTTCGAGCAGTTCACCCGCGCGGTGATGCTGGCCCAGAGCGAGTTCGGCGCCTTCCTCAAGGCCGACGACAAAGAGCGCAGCGAACTGCTGGAAAAGCTCACCAACACCGCCATCTATACCCGCCTGGGCCAACGCGCCTTCAGCAAGGCGCGCGAGGCTGGCGAAGCCCACAACGCCCTCAAGGAGCGTGCCAGCCACCTGCTGCCGATGGCCGCCGAAGCCCGCGCCGAACTCGACCAGCGCCTGGAGCTGGCACAGCAGCAGTTCAAGGCCGACCAGGCCGCCGAGCGCCAGCTGGAACAGCAACGCAACTGGCTGAATGAACAATCCCAGTTGCAGGCCCAGCACGCCGCAGCCAGCAGCGCCCTGCAGGCTGCCGAACAGGATTGGCAGCAACTGGCCGAGCAGCGCCTGGACCTGGTCCGCCTGGAGCGCCTGGCGCCGCAGCGTCATCAGTTCCATCGCCAGCAGACGCTGGATGCGCAACTGGCGCCGGTGGCGGAGAAAATCGCCGAGCAACAGCGTCAGCAAACTGAGCTGCTGGGCCGTACCGGCGAGCTCGAACAGGCGCTGCAAGCGGCACGCCAGGCACTGGCCGACAGCCAGGCGCAACACGGCGAAAATGCGCCGCGGCTGCGCCAGGCCTTCGCCGCCCAGGACAACCTGGCCCGCCTGGATCAGGAGCTGGCCGCCCAGCGCAGCGCCAGCCAGCAGGCCGACCAGCAGGTTGCCGAGTGCCAGCAACAGGTGCAGCAACTGCACGAGCACCAGCAGCGCAGCCTGCAACAGTTGGCGCAGGTCGACAGCGCCCTCGCCGACAGCCAGCACCTGGCGGGCCTGGCCGATGCCTGGCATGCCTACCTGCCGCAATTGAAGCAGGTGATGCTGATCGGTGGCCGCCTGGCCAAGGGCCGCGAGGAATTGCCCGGCCTGCAGGCCCAGGCCAGCCAGGCCACTGCGCAACTGCAGGCCGAGCGCGAAGCCTTCGACCTGCTGTTCCGCGAAGCCAAGGCCGAGCCACAGGCACTGGCGGAGCAGATCGACCTGCTGGGCGGCATGCTGCAGGACAACCGCAAGCAGCAGCGCGCCGTGGAAGAGCTGTCGCGCCTGCATGGCCGTGAACAGGAACTGCGCGAGCAGCTGGCAGTGCTGCGCGAGCGGCAACAGCAGGCCATGCAGCAGCGCCAGCAACTGATCAGCGAGGGCACCGCCGCCAAGGCCGAGCTGCAAGCTGCCGAGCAGGCGCTCAACCTCACCCGGCAGTTGCTGGAGCGCCAGCGCCTGGCGCGCAACACCAGCGTCGAAGCGCTGCGCGAGCAGCTGCGCGACGGCGAACCTTGCCCGGTGTGCGGCAGCGTCGAGCATCCGTTCCATCAACCGGAAGCGTTGCTGCAGAGCCTGGGCCGGCATGACCAGGCCGAAGAAGACGCCGCGCAGCAGCAGGTCGATACCTTCAACAGCAAGCTGGTGGAATTGCGCACCCAGCTGGGCGTGGTCAACGCCCAGCTCAAGGACTACCAGCAGCAACAGCAACAACTGGGCGAGCAGCTGCAAGCCCAGGTGGCCCAGGTGCAGGCGCACAGCCTCTGGCCAGCCCTGGCGCCGCAGGACGATAAGGCCCGCAGCGCCTGGCTGGACGGGCAGCTGCGGCGCCTGGAGCAGGAAATCAGCCACGACGAGCAACGCCAGAGCGCGCTGCTCGCGCTGCAGAAGGATGCCGCCCGCCTCAACCAGCAGCTGCAGGCCGCCCACCAGGCGCAACAGCAAGCCCAGCGCCACCTCGAGCACCAGCACCAGGCCCTGGCCAGCGACGAGCAGCAGTTGCAGCAAAGCCTGAACGACCTGGCCGGCGTGTTGCCGGAAACAGTGCTCAAGGCCCTCAGCGACGACCCGGCCAACGCCTTCCTGGCCCTGGACCAGCAGATCGCCCTGCGCCTGCAGCTCCTCGAGCAACGCAAGGACGAGCAGCAGGAACAGCAAGCCCGCCAGGCCCAGCTGGACAAGCTGCACGACCAGCACCAGGCGCGCGTGCAAACCCAGCAGCAGTTGCAGCAACAGCTTGCCGCCCTCGACGCACAGCGTCAGCACGCCCAGGCCTCGCTCGGCGAACTGCTGGGCGAACACGCCAGCGCCGAAGCCTGGCAGCAGTACATGGACACTGCCCTGGAACAGGCCCGTGCGCTTGAGGCGGACACTGCCCAACGCCTGCAGGAGCTGCGCAACCAAGGCGTGCAACTGGCCAGTGAACTGAATGCCAACAGCCGCCAGCAACAGGCACTGGAGGCCGAGCGCCAGCAGTTGCAAGCGCAGATCGCTGAGTGGCGCAGCGCCCATGCGGAACTGGACGATGCCGGCCTGGATCGCCTGCTGGCCATCGATGACAGCCAGGTGAACGAGCTGCGCCAGCGCCTGCAAGGTGCCGAAAAAGCCATCGAACAAGGCCGCGTGCTGCTGCGGGAACGTGAGCAGCGCCTGCAGCAGCATGCTGCGCAGATGGCCGTGGACACCTCGGCCGAAGCCTTGGAACAGGCCTTGGCCGACTTGCGTGAACGCCTGGCCGGACATGAGCAGCAGTGTGCCGAACTGCGCGCCCAGCAGGCCGACGACCAGCGCCGGCAACAGGCGCACCAGGCGCTGGCGGCAGAAATCGAGCAGGCACACCAGCAATGGCAGCGCTGGGCCCGCCTGAATGCCCTGATCGGCTCGGCCTCGGGCGATGTGTTCCGCAAGATCGCCCAGGGCTACAACCTCGACCTGTTGCTGCACCACGCCAACGCCCAGCTGCGCCAGCTGGCCCGTCGCTACCGCCTCAAGCGCGGCGGCAGCGCCCTTGGCCTGCTGGTACTGGATACCGAAATGGGCGACGAGCTGCGTTCGGTGCACTCGCTGTCAGGCGGGGAAACCTTCCTGGTGTCGCTGGCCCTGGCCCTGGGCCTGGCCTCGATGGCCTCCAGCACCCTGCGCATCGAATCGCTGTTCATCGATGAGGGCTTCGGCAGCCTCGACCCGGAATCGTTGCAGCTGGCCATGGACGCCCTCGACGGCCTGCAAGCCCAGGGCCGCAAGGTGGCAGTGATTTCCCACGTGCAGGAAATGCATGAGCGCATCCCGGTGCAGATCCAGGTGCGCCGGCAGGGCAACGGCCTTAGCGATGTGGAGGTGTGCGGGTGATTCTCTACTCGTTCCGCCGTTGCCCCTGGGCCATGCGTGCGCGCCTGGCCCTGCGCTATGCCGGCTGCGAGGTGGAAATCCGCGAAGTGGCGATGAAGAACAAGCCGGCAGAACTGCTGGCGTTGTCGCCCAAGGGCACGGTGCCGGTGCTGGATACCGGTACCGAGGTGCTGGAAGAGAGCCTGGACATCATGCGCTGGGCGCTGGCACGCAACGACCCGCAGGATTGGCGGCTGCAAGCCGACGCTACCGCGGCGCAGCAGGCCGAATCACTGATCGCCCGCAACGACAGCACGTTCAAGGCACAGGTAAACCTGTACAAGTACGCCGAGCGCTACCCGGCGCACTCCCGCGCATATTACCGGCAACAGGCCGAAACCTGGCTGGCCGAGCTTGAGGGCTTGCTCGCCGGCCGGCGTTACCTGCTGGCCGACCATCCGAGCATTGCCGATGCCGCGCTGCTGCCCCTGATGCGCCAGTTTGCCGGGGTCGAACCGCAGTGGTTCGCCGAGGCGGCTTATCCGCGGGTGCGGAGCTGGCTGGAGAGCTGGTTGGCTTCGGCACTGTTCAAGGCAGTCATGGCCAAATAGGTTCATACGGTCCGTTGCAGGAGCGGCCTTGTGTCGCGATGGGGCGCGCAGCGGCCCCGGTTTTTTGCATTACAGCTGCAATTGCCGGGGCCGCTCTGCGGCCCATCGCGACACAAGGCCGCTCCTACACCGGACCGAGTCGGATTCACGCGTGCTGCTTGCCGCTCAGGGCCGCATGGAAGTTGGCACTCTGGCGCAGGTACTGCTCGGTGTAGCTGTGGGTAGCGGACGCTTTGCCGCTGCTGTCGGCATGGGCATGCGTCGGCAGGACGACCGAAGCGGAAATGGCGGATGCAGCAATGACCGGGAAGAGATTGAAGTTCATCTGGGTTGACCTCGACGGCGGTGGTTTGACGGTGGCCCGCTCGGGCCTTGGGTCAAACTTACGCCGCCGAGGGCGCCGGCAGAAATTCATTGCGGCAGTATCGGTTATCACGGCAATCGATATCACTCGATGAATTTCAAGTCCGACGGGGCGTCCTGCTTCAGCGTCTGCACCGTCTCCCCCAGCTTGCCGCTACGTGGGTCGCGGCGTATCACCATGATCTGGTTGCTCTTCTGGTTGGCCACCAGCAGGAAGTTGTCACTCGGGTCGAGGGCGAATTCCCGGGGATGATCACCCTCCACCGAGCGGCGTTGCAGCAGCGTCAGCTGGCCGTCCTGCTCGCCCACGCTGAAGGCGACGATCTCGTTGCTCGTGCCACGGTTGCTCACATACAGGAAGCGCCCGTCCGCCGACAGGTGCAAGCCACCGGCCGCTTTCGCCGCCGCCTCCTGGCGCTCGGCCAGGGGCAGGCGCTGGCGTTCGACCAGGTTGCCGTCCTGCACGTCGAACATGACCACCTCGGCGCTCATCTCCAAGGTCAGGTAGGCATGCCGGCCCTTGGCATCGAACAACAAATGGCGCGGCCCGCTACCCAGTGGCAGGGCCACCGACGCCGGGATCGCCGGAGTCAACGGGTGGTCGGCGCTGGCGCCGTCGTAGCGGTAGATGAACACCTTGTCGGCGCCCAGGTCGCTGGCGTACAGGTGCCGACCGTCGGGCGACAGCACCAGCGAATGCACGTGGGCACTGGCCTGGCGCTCGGGCTTGACCCCGCTGGCCTGGTGCCGGGCATGCTGCACCACCGGCTTGAGCTTGCCGTCCCTGGCCACCGGGATCACCACCAGGCTGCTGCCGGGGTCGGGCTTGACCGCATAGTTGGCGACGAACAGGTAACGCTGGTCGCGGCTGAGGCTGGCATGGGTCGGTTCGTCACCCTGGCTGGCGACCTGGTTGAGCGGCTTGATCTCGCCCTTGGCGCTGACGCTGAAACTGCTGACCTGGCCGCCTGGGGTTTCATTGACCGCGAACAGCTGGCGCTGGTCGGCCGAAAGTACCAGCCACGAGGGGCTGACGCTTTTCACCACTTGCAGCGGCGTGGGGTCGATGTGGCCGGCCTTGCTGTCAAAGCGATAACGGTAGATGCCCTGGCTGGCACCGTCGGTGTAACTGCCCACCAGCAAGGTGGCGGCAGGGGCATTGAGGCTCAGGCTCATCAGGCTAGCGGCCAGCAGGCTCGTCCAGATCCGCTTCATTGTCATTATCATCCGGGGCGCGAAAGGCACTCATACAGACTAGTCGATGCGCGCCGTCGGCATCGTCGAGTTGCCATTCGTCAGCGATGGCGACGGCAGCGGCGACCTGTTCGGCGCTGAACACCCAGCGGCGCAGCTGGCGGCCGTCCATGCATTCGACGGTGAGGCCGGATGCGTCGGCGGTGAAGTCGAAGGCGTGCAGGCCGTCGATCAGGAGCATGTCGCAGGACTGCAGGGCGGTGGCGAGGGGGGACATGGGATTACCTGTGAGGGATGTGCCGGCATTATAACCCTGGGGCTGCGTTGCAGCCCATCGCGACACCAGGCCGCTCCTACACGGGTCGCGCCAATTGGCACGGCGCGTTCCCAGGTAGGAGCGGCCCCGCTCTTCAATGGGCGAAGATCGAGCCGCCCTCCTTGCCCACCATCTTCTCCGGCTTGATCAGGAACCGCGCCAGGGCCGGCAGCAGCCACAGCGCACCAAACATGTTCCACAGCAACATGAAGGTCAGCATCAGGCCCATGTCGGCCTGGAACTTGATCGCCGAGAAGATCCAGGTGCACACGCCAATCGCCAGGCACAAGCCGGTGAACAGCACCGCCTTGCCGGTCGAGCGCAGGGTCTGGTAGTAGGCTTCCTGCAACGGCAGCCCCGCGCGCAGGAAACTCTCCAGGCGGCTGTAGATGTAGATGCCGTAGTCCACGCCGATGCCCACGCCCAGCGCCACCACCGGCAGGGTCGCCACCTTGACGCCGATGCCCAGGTAGGCCATCAGCGCGTTGCCCAGCACCGAGGTCAGCACCAGTGGCAGGACGATGCACAGGGTGGCGGCGAACGAGCGGAAGGTGATCAGGCACATCACCGCCACGCAGATGTACACCATGATCAGGATGGTCAGCTCGGCCGACTTGATCACTTCGTTGGTCGCCGCCTCGATGCCGGCGTTGCCCGCCGCCAGCAGGAACTGCAGGCCTTCCTTGTTGTGGCTGTCGGCAAACGCCTTGGCCACGGCAGTGACCCGTTCCAAGGTCTCGGCCTTGTGGTCGTTGAGGAACACCAGCACCGGTGCCAGCGAGCAGTCACCGTTGTACAGGCCATCGGCGCGGGCAATGGAGTTGTTGAGGATGTCGGGGTTGCGCGACAAGGTCTCCCACTTCAGGCTGCCCTCGTTCATGCCCTTGATCACCTGCTTGGACACGGTCACCAGGGAAATCGCCGATTGCACCCCCGGGGTGTTCTGCATGGTCCACATCAGCTCGTCGATCGGCGCCATGGTCGAGTGGATCGAACAGTGTTCCGGTGGCGTCTTGACCATGATCACCAGCACATCGGAACTGGTCGAGTAGTTGCTGATGATGAAGTTGTTGTCCTGGTTGTAGCGCGAGTCGGGGCGCAGTTCCGGCGCGCCCTGGTCGAGGTCGCCGATCTTCAGGTTCTGGCTGTACCACAGGCCACCGGCAAAGGCGACCAGCGCCAGCGCCACCGACACCGGTGCTACCCGGGCGCTGGCGAAGTTCGACAGCAGGCGCCAGAACGGATGTTCGCGGGTGGCGTCCTGCTTGCTGCGCGCGACGGCCTTGTTGCTGATGCCGACGTAGGAGATGGCCACCGGCAGCAGGATCAGGTTGGTGAACACGATCACCGCCACGCCGATGGAGGCGCCGATGGCCAGTTCACGAATCACCCCGATGTCGATGATCAGCAGGGTGATGAAGCCCACGGCATCGGCAAGGATGGCGATCATCCCCGGCAGGAACAGCTGGCGGAAGGTGCGCCGGGCTGCAGTGAGGGCGTTGTCGGCGTCGCTGGACTGCAGGGCGATGCCGTTGATCTTCTGCACCCCATGGGAAATACCGATGGCGAAGATCAGGAACGGCACCAGCATCGAGTAGGGGTCCAGGCCGAAACCCACCGCATGCATCAGGCCCAGCTGCCAGACTACCGCCACCAGGGTGGTGATGAGCACGGCGATGGTGCTGCGGATGCACCAGGTGAACCAGTACAGCAACACCCAGGTGATGGCCAGCGCGATGCCGAAGAACATCGCCACCATCACCAGGCCATCGATCAGGTCGCCGACCTTCTTGGCGAAACCGATGATGTGCACCTTGACGTTGGGGTTCTGCGCCTGGAACTTGTCGCGGATCTTCTCTTCCAGCTGGTGCGAGAACTGCTGGTAGTCCAGCTTCACCTGCCTGCCCGGGTCCTGCGGGTCGGGGTAGCTCTCCAGCAGCGGCACGTCGACGATGCTGGACTTGAAGTTGTTCGCCACCAGGCGCCCCACCTGGCCCGACTTGAGCACGTTGTCGCGCAAGGTGTCGAGGCTGTCCTGGGAACCGTTGTAGGTGTTGGGTATGACTTCGCCGCCGGAGAACCCTTCTTCGGTCACCTCGCTCCAGCGCACGCTGGGGCTCCACAGCGACTTCAGCCCGGCCCGGTCGACACCGGGGATGTAGAACACTTCGTCATGGACCTGGCGCAGGGTCTCCATGTAGTCCTTGTCGAAGATGTCGCCGTTGACCGCCTCCACCGAGATGCGCACGGTGTTGCCCAGGTTGGCCAGGTCGTTGCGGTGCGCCATCATCTGCTCGATGAACGGGTGCTGCAGCGGGATCATCTTCTCGAAACTGGTAGACGGGCGAATCTGCGTGGCCTGCCAGAACAGGAAAATGCTCACCAGCAGGCACAAGGCGATGACCACCGGGCGGTTGTTGAAGATCAGGCGCTCCAGCAACGTGGCCTTGTCCTGGTGATGCGGGTGCATGGTGATGCTCTCCCTGCTGGTCATGGCTGCACCTCCTGGTCGGCACCCTGGGCAGTGGCCAGGTGCACGCCACCCTGCCCTACCAGCAACAGGCCGCCGTTGGCCAGGCCACTGACGCCGGCCAGGGCAATGCGGTCGGCGCGGTTGTAGACACTGAAGGTGTGGCCATCGTCGGTGCTGCGTAGCACGCTGCCGCCGTTGCCGACCAGTACCAGGCTGCCATCCTCGACAAGCGTAGCGCCTGCCAGGCCGAACTCGAGGTTGCCGCGTGCGGCCTTGAGTTCGATCGGTTGCCAACTGTCACCGAAGTCGCTGGAGCGGAACAGGTTGCCGCGCAGGCCGTAGGCCAGCAGCGCATGGGGCTGGGCGGTGCCGATCACGCCGAACAGCGAGCCTGCGTAGGGGCCCAGGACCTTGCTCCAGGTCTGGCCGTGGTCGGCCGAGCGGAACATGCTGCCCTGCTCGCCGACGATGAACAGCCCGGCATCACGGACCTCGGCGATACCGTTCAGGTGCAACTGGTCGGGGTTGTCCAGGCGCTCGGCCACGTCCTGCCAGTGCTGGCCGCCGTCGCTGGTTTCCAGCAAGGCGCCGTAGGCGCCTACGGCAAAGCCATGCTGGGCGTCGAGGAAGACCACATCGAGCAACGGTGCTTCACGGGAAAGGTCTTCGAACTGCTTGCTCCAGGTGGCCCCGCCATCGTTGCTGGTGAGCACCTGTGCATCATGGCCGACCGCCCAGCCGCGCTTGTCGTCGAGGAAGAACACCGCGGTCAGCAGTTGCCGGGTGGGTACCCGGGCCTGGGTCCAGGTGCGGCCCTGGTCGTCGGAAAACAGGATGTGGCCGCGATCGCCGACCACTACCAGGCGTTTACCGGCCTGGGCGGCATCGATCAGCAGGCTCTGGCTGGCCTTGGCCGACTCGGTGGAATATTCCTCGGCCGCTGCGGCCTGGGCAGCCTCGGCCCAAACCCCCAGTGCCAGTGCCAGCATCGCACTGGTTGCCAATGGCCAGGCACCACGCCTGTTCTGCTGCCCCATGACTGCCCCCTGTTGTGTTCTTGTTGGTGGGTCAATGCATTGCAGGTACTGCGAAAAGCTTGAGCTAGAGGCCTGCAATAACTTGACCGGATCGTAGCGGGGATGTTTGCGGGAAGACAACGGGCGGGGTGTTATGTTTTGTTATCGGCGTGTAGCCGGGGGCCGCTGTGCGGCCCCTTTGGCCCTCAAGCCAGGCTCTTGCTCACCACTTCATACACATCACTGGACAGCTCACCGGAAGCCAGAATCCGCTCCAGCTCGCCTTTCATCAGCGCCTGGCGCGCAGCGTCATACTTGCGCCAGCGGGTCAGCGGCGCCAGTTGGCGCGAGGCGATCTGCGGGTTCAGCGCATTCAGCTCGATCACCAGGTCGGCCAGGAAGCGATACCCCGAGCCATCCGCGGCATGGAAGTTGACCAGGTTCTGCCCGGCAAAGGCGCCGATCAGCGCACGCACCTTGTTCGGGTTCTTCAGGGTGAACGCCGGGTGCTGCATCAGCGCCTTGACCCGCGCCAGCCCGCCCGGCAGGGTGCTGGCCGCCTGCACGCTGAACCACTGGTCCATGACCAGCGGGTTGTCCTTGAAGTGCTCGGCAAAGGCCTCCAGGGCCTTGGCCCGTTCAGCCTCGTACGGCGAGTTGACCAGTACCGCCAGCGCGGTCAGGCGCTCGGTCATGTTGTCGCAGCGCTCGAACTGCTCCAGGGTCGCCTCCAGCACCTGCGACTGGCCGCTGAGCATCAGGTACGACAGGGCAATGTTCTGCAAGCTGCGACGGGCAAAATGCTCGGCCGAGGCCACGTAGGCGGTGTTGCGCGATACCTCGCGGTTGGCCTGGTAGCGCGCCCACAGGGCGTCGAACAGCTGCTCGGCGATCTGCCGCCGGGCGAACTCGCGGGCAGCGTGAATGGCATCCACATCGGCGACCTGGCTGATCTCGGTGAGGTAGGCCTCACCCGGCAGCGAGAGCATCTCGGCGACCATCGCCGGGTCCAGTGCCTGGTTGCCGAGTACGGTAGCCAGGGCGGTGATCAGGCGCTGGTCGAGTTGCAGCGCTTCGCCACGCTGATGCTGACCGATCAGCTCCTGCAGCACCTGCACCGACAGCTGCTGCCCGGCTTCCCAGCGGTTGAAGCCATCGCTGTCGTGCTGCATCAGGAACATCAGCTGGTCGCGGTCGTAGGGGAAGCTGAGCTTGACCGGCGCGCTGAAGCCGCGCAGCAGCGACGGCAGCGGCTTGGCCTGGATGCCGTGGAAGGTGAAGGTCTGCTCGGCTTCGGTCACCGCCAGCACGCGGCTGCTGCCTTGCGCGGCCGCTTCACCCGCCAGTTGCAACGGCAAGTCGTTGCCGGCGGCGTCCAGCAGGCCCAGTTCCACCGGGATCACGAACGGCAGCTTCTCGGCCTTGTCCGGGGTCGGCGGGCAGCTCTGGCGGAAGCTCAGGCTGTAGGTCTGCGCGGCAGCATCATAAGCCTCGCTGACGTCCAGGCGCGGGGTGCCGGCCTGGTTGTACCAGCGCTTGAACTGGGTGAAATCGACGCCATTGGCGTCTTCCATGGCCTTGATGAAGTCGTCGGTGGTCACCGCCTGGCCATCGTGACGCGCGAAGTACAGGTCGCTGCCCTTGCGGAAGCCCTCGGCGCCCAGCAGGGTACGCACCATGCGCACCACTTCGGCGCCCTTCTCGTACACGGTCAGGGTGTAGAAGTTGGAAATTTCGATGAAGCTGTCCGGGCGCACCGGGTGCGCCATCGGCCCGGCGTCTTCGGCGAACTGGTGGGTACGCAGGTAGGCGACATCCTCGATGCGCTTGACCGTGCGCGAGTTCATGTCGGCACTGAACTCGGCATCGCGGAACACCGTGAAGCCTTCCTTGAGCGACAGCTGGAACCAGTCACGGCAGGTGACGCGGTTGCCCGACCAGTTGTGGAAGTACTCGTGGGCCACCACGCCTTCGACGCGCTGGTGGGCAGCATCGGTGGCGGTTTCGGCACGCGCCAGCACGCAGCTGGAGTTGAAGATGTTGAGGCCCTTGTTTTCCATGGCGCCCATGTTGAAGTCGTTGACCGCGACGATCATGAAGATGTCCAGGTCGTACTCGCGGCCGTAGACTTCCTCGTCCCAGCGCATCGACTTCTTCAGGCTGACCATGGCGTGCTCGCACTTGTCGATGTTCTCGGGCTCGACATAGATGCGCAGGGTCACGTCGCGGCCGGACTGGCGGGTGAAGCTGTCCTCGACGCACCACAGGTCACCGGCCACCAGGGCGAACAGGTAGGCCGGCTTCATGAACGGGTCTTCCCAGGTTGCCCAGTGGCGGCCGTCTTCTGCCGGCCCGCTGCCGGTCGGGTTGCCGTTCGACAGCAATACCGGGTAGCGGTGCTGCTCGGCGATCACCGTGGTGGTGAAGGTGCTCATCACATCCGGGCGGTCGAGGTAGTAGGTGATCTTGCGGAAGCCCTCGGCCTCGCACTGGGTGCAGAACATCTTGCCCGACTTGTACAGGCCTTCCAGCGCAGTGTTGCTCTCGGGGTGGATCTTCACGCTGGTATCGAGGGTGAAGCGCTCGGCCTTGGGCTGCACGGTCAGGCTGTCGGCATCCAGCCGGTAGGCATCCGCCCCCAGTTCCTGGTCGTCCAGCGAAACGCGCAGCAGTTCCAGCTGCTGGCCGTCGAGTACCAGTGGCGGCAGGCCGGCACCGCGTGCCGGGTTGCGGCGCATGACCAGTTGCGCGTGGACCAGGGTGTGGTCCTCGAACAGCTCGAAGGTCAGGTGCGTCTCGTCGATCAGGTACTCGGGCGCCTGGTAATCCTTGAGGTAGATCACTTGCGGTTGTTCGGTACGCATGTGCAGGTCCTTTTTACTGGAGCACGGCCAACTGGTAGGCCGTGTACTTGCGAATGTTGATCACACCGGTGTCGAAGATCAGGTACTGGCCCTTGATGCCCAGCAGCGTGCCTTCGGCCACCGGGTCCTTGTCGAGGTTGAAGCTGACGATCTTCTTCGGGTAGGCCTCGACCGGGTATGTCATATGTACCACTTCGGCGTCAGTCAGCGGCTGGATCGCCTGCAGGCCGAAGCGGCCCTGCAGTGCTCGCAGGCCATCGGCGCAGGCAGCGAACACCTGCTCGCGAATGGCGACCAGGTCAAGTACCTCGGCGTCCCCCTTGAGCAGGGTGCGCCAGTTGGTGCGGTCGGGTACCTGGCTGCGCAGCAGGTCTTCGACCAGGCCGGACTGCTGACGGGTGGCCACGCGCAGGATCGGCAGGGCCTGGCTGGCGCCCTGGTCGAGCCAGCGGGTCGGCAGCTGGGTGGCGCGGGTGATGCCGACCTTGATCCCCGACGAGTTGGCCAGGTACACCACATGGTCGGTCATGCAGAACTGTTCGCCCCACGACGGTTCGCGGCAGGTGCCGGCGTCGTAGTGGCATTTTTCCGGGGCCATGATGCACACGTCGCACTGGGCCAGCCGGGTCATGCACGGGTAGCAGTACCCCTGGCTGAAGCTGGTCTTGGTGCGCTTGCCGCAATGGCTGCAGTGAATGGCGCCGAGGTATTCCAGGCGCAGGCGCTGGCCGATCAGCGGGTTGACCGGCACCTGGGTGTCACCCAGGCGGAAGCTGTATTGCACCACCGGCGCCTGCAGGCTGACCGCCATCTTGCTCAACGAGCCACGTGCGAGTTCGATCAATGTAGCGAGTCCGACTTGAACAGGATGTTGGCAATCGGTGCCGACTTCGACGCGCATTCCTGCGGGCCCATGTAACCGGTGCGCTGGTCTTCGGGCAGGTTCTTCATCTCCCAGGCGATTACCGCCTGCAGCGAAAGCTCCTTCTGCTCGGCGGTGAGCTTGCGGCCATCGGACCATTTGCCGATCTCCACCGCCAGTTTCAGGCTCTGGTAGATCTCGGGTGTGATGTTTTCGATCATTTGCGCGAAAGTGGACATAGTGTCTCCTGATTCAAGCCGACAGTTTACGCCTGGCCAGCGCCCCACCCAAGAGCCCGGTCAGGCATCCGATGAGCAGCCCGCCGACATGCGCGGCGTTGGCGATCTGGCCCAGGCCCAGGGTACCGACCACGCCGGTCAGGCACACCACCAGCCAGATCAGCATCATGGCCAGTACGCCCTTGGGCAGGGCGAAGTAGCGATTGGGCGCCAGCCACTGGTACAGCCAGATGTGCCCGAGCAGGCCGTACAGCACACCGGACAACCCGCCGAACAGGCTCGGCCCGCTGGTGTAGTGCTGGGCCAGGTTGGACACCAGGCTGAACAGCACGGTCAGGCCCAGCAGCGCCCAGGGGCCCTGGCGCAGTTCGATGCGTTTGCCCAGTTCCCAGTACCACAGGCTGTTCATCGCCAGGTGCAGCACGCCGAAGTGCAGCAGCATCGGCGAGACCAGGCGCCACCACTGGCCTTGTTCCAGGCTTTGCGCCAGCGGGCTGAAGTACAGGTAGTCGCCCTGCACGCGGAAGTCGAGGAAGGTGAACCAGCTGATGGTGGTGAAGTTGTCGCCCAGCCCGGTGAGGCCGGCGACGATGAAGCACAGCAGCAGGGTGATGGTGGTGACCTTGCAGGCGCGTGCCTGTTCTGCCAGGGAGGGCTGGCCAGGGCCAGGCGCGGGCATGCCCGCCGCCACCGGTTCATCGCTCACCTGGATGTCGGCGTTGCCGTCGGGGTAGCGCTGGTAGAGTTCGCGCACGTCTGCGGCCAGGTTGTCAGGCGCCCACAGCACCTGCACCTCGCCCTCCTCGCTGACCCGGTGCGGCACCTGCAGGCGCTGCAGTAGCTGGACGAAGCCGCTGAGGTCGACCGACAGCGGCAGGCGCATCACTTCGATAATGTTCATTGGCTGGCCTGTGGGCGGTCGACGTCGACCCAGACGAACTTGTGCGGGTCGATGCGGGTTTCATCATCCAGCCGGTAGGCGGCCAACTTGCCGTAGAGCACCGCGCTGTAGTCCAGGCAGGCCAGGTTGGCACGGATCGGCGCCGGGCGGCCGCTGCGCCAGTAATGGCCGACGAACAGCATGGGCTCGTCTTCGGCATAGCGCAGCAAGGCGTTCTTCTGGCTGTGGCTGAGTGGGGTATTGGCCACTTCCGCCGGCAGGGCGTCTGGCTGGAACACGATGTCGCCGTAGGTTTGCGGGTCTTCTTCCCAGAACTTGGTGCGGAAGAATGCCCGGGTCAGGCCGTCGCCGCCTGTCAGCGTCAGCCCGTCCGGCAGGCGCATGTCGGTACCGCGCAACAGCCGGTTGCACACGTTGGCCGCAAAGCTGCCGTTCACCGCCGACGCCTGGATGAAGTGCTGGTCGATGCAGCCGTCGGGGTATTGCTGGCGCAGCGGCTCGATCAGGCGCGGGTCCCAGCAGGCGTGCACCAGGCGGAAACGCCCGGCGTCGACGAACAGCGGCAGCTCGTAGAACCAGTTGACGAAGTCGTGCCAGTCCGCCGGGTGCTGGGCGAACTGGGTCAGGGTTTCGTCGATCAGCCGGGCATGTCGTGGCGTGTGCTCGCGCACATAGGCCTTGCCGCTGCCAGGCAGCGCCGGGGTCACCCAGCCCAGGGCGTTGTATTCATGGTTGCCCATGATGCAGAACGCCTGGCCGGCCTCGACCATGTCATGGACGATATGCAGCGCCTCGCGAATGCGTGGCCCGCGGTCGACGATGTCGCCCAGGAACAGCGCCTGGCGCCACGGATGGCGCCACACGCCGGCCTGGCGTTTGTAACCGAGGGCGTCGAGCAGGCGTTCGAGGGTCAGCGCACAGCCATGCACATCGCCGATGATGTCGAAACTTCGCGCCGGATCGAGCATCAGTCGTCCCTGCCCCCCAGACGGCTGCCCCAGCCGAGCTTGGTGCGGCAGACCTCGTAGTAGTTGTGGTCCAGCGGATGGATCAGGCGCAGTTTCTGCGGCTTCTTGCTCACCGTGATGGTGTCGCCGGGGGCGCAGGTGAAGTGGTTCTGGCCGTCACAGGACACCTGCGGGTAGATCTGCAGGTCCTTGGACACCACGATCTTCAGCTCGCTGTTGCCGTCGACCACGATCGGCCGGCCGGACAGGGTGTGCGGGTACATCGGCACGATGACGATGGCGTCGAGCTTGGGGTGCATGATCGGCCCGCCAGCCGACAGCGCGTAGGCGGTGGAGCCGGTGGGCGTGGCGACGATCAGGCCGTCGGCCTTCTGGCTGCAGACGAACTGGCCATCGATGTAGATCTCGAACTCGATCATGCGCGTGGACTTGCCCGGGTGCAGCACCACGTCGTTCAGCGCGTCGCCCTGGCCGATGGCTTCGTTGTGGCGGCGCACCTCGGCCTGCAGCAGGAAGCGGTTTTCCACCAGGTAGTGGCCGTCGAGCACTTCGGCGACCTTCTCTTCCAGTTCGTCCGGGCGGATGTCGGTGAGGAAGCCGAGGTTGCCACGGTTGATGCCGAGTACCGGAATGTTGTGCCGGGCCAGGGCGCGGGCGGCGCCGAGCAGGCTGCCATCGCCGCCGACCACGATGACCAGGTCGCAGACCTCGCCCAGCAGCTTGCGGGTGGAGGTCTGCAGGCCATGGCCGGGCAACACTTCGGCGATGGTGTCCTCGAGGATCACGTGCAGGTGGCGCTCGAGGAGGAATTTTTTCAGTCGGCGAATGGTGTCGAGCACCTGCGAGCTACCAAGGCGGCCGATGATACCGATATTGCGAAATTGCTCCATGGGGCTCCTGCGAGGCTCTGCGGCGGGTGACAATGCGCCGATTATGGGCGAAACCACCGGGCAGCGGCAAACCGGCTATGCTCGCAGGATGATGCCATTCGCCCTGCTCCACGACCTGCCCCGACAGTTACGCCGCCCCGCCGTGCGTGACCTGGCCTGGGCGCTGTTGTCGCCACCGTTGCTCAGCGCCCCGCCGTGCCCCCAGCGCCACCCGCTGGCCGGCAGCCTGTGGGCAGACCGGCCGCAAGGCCTGGAGCGCTGGTTGCGGGCCCTGGACGATGATGACCGGCCTTTGCGCGAGTGGCTGGCGCAACTGGGCAGCCGGCGCCTGGGCCATTACTACGAACGCCTGTGGCAATTCGCCCTGGGCCAGGCGCCGGGCATCGAAGTGCTGGCGGCGAACCTGGCGATTCGCGACGGCGGGCGCACCTTGGGCGAGCTGGATGTGCTGCTGCGCGACCGCGACGGCGTGCACCACCTGGAACTGGCCATCAAGCTGTACCTGGGGCCGGAGCACGCCGGGCAGGACCCTGCCACCTGGCTGGGGCCGGGGTGCCATGACCGGCTGGGGACCAAGCTGGCGCACCTGGCGGGGCACCAGTTGCCCATGTCGCACAGTGCGCACAGTCGCGAAGTGCTGGCGCAGCTGGGCGTCGGCCAGGTGCAGGCGCATGTTTGGCTGGGGGGTTATCTGTTCTACCCGTGGCCAGGCCAGGCCGAGCCACCGCAGGGCGCCAACCCGCAGCACCTGCGCGGGCGCTGGCTGCGGCGGCGCGACTGGGTACTGGCCGAGGGTGAGCGCTGGCAGCCGCTGCAGCGGCATGCCTGGCTGGCACCGGCGCGGGTCGAGGCGGCGGACTGCTGGGAGGTGGAGCAGTTTGCAGCATGGTTGCACCTGCTGCAGCGGCAGGCACCGGCGCAATTGCTGGTGCGCCTGGAACGCGAGGCTGACGGCGCCTGGCAGGAAGCGGAGCGGGTGTTTCTGGTGGCTGACAGCTGGCCACATTTGCCTTAACGCTTGTCTTGTGATTTGCGGAGTTTTCAAGATCGAGCGCCGCCCGCGCGGCGCATCGCGGATAAATCCGCTCCTACATTTGTTGCAACGTGGCCATGCCTGTCAGGCCAGGTTGTCTGCCGGTTTGCACGACCCAAGTCATGCACCAAGGCAGGCGATCATGGCATAACAGGTTCGGCACGTTGCAACAAATGTAGGAGCGGATTTATCCGCGATGCGCCGCGCGGGCGGCGCTCGATCTCACAAGCACAAAAAATATAACGACATACAACCGACCTGATAACGAGGACCGATCATGGTTTCAACCACCCCCGCGCCCCATTACGCGCGCCTGTCCATCGCCCTGCACTGGCTGATGCTGGTGCTGCTGGCCGCTGTCTATGCCCTTATCGAGTTCCGCGGCCTGTTCCCCAAGGACAGCGTCGAACGCAACCTGATGAAAGAGCTGCACTTCATGCTCGGGCTCAGCGTGTTCGTGCTGGTCTGGCTGCGCCTGGCCATCCGCCTGAGCAACCCGACACCACCGATCACGCCAAAGCCGCCGGCCTGGCAGACCGGGCTGGCGCACCTGGTGCACCTGGCGCTGTACCTGCTGATGATCGGCCTGCCGCTGGCCGGCTGGCTGATCCTCAGCGCGGCCGACAAACCGGTGCCGTTCTTCGGCCTGGAGCTGCCGCACCTGATCGGCCCCGACCCGGACCAGGCCAAGTTCATCAAGGGCTGGCATGAACGCGTCGCCAGCTGGGGCTACTGGTTGATCGGCATCCATGCCGTGGCCGGCCTGTACCATCATTATGTCAAGCGCGACAACACGCTGTTGCGCATGCTGCCCTACAAGTAACCGCGCCGGCCCTGCAGGCCGCCGGTATGCACCACGATCAGGCGAGTGCCGGGCGCAAACAGCCCGGCCTCGACCTGTTGCCGCAGGGCCAGCAGCGCCTTGCCGGTATACAGGGCTTCCAGTGGCACGCCGGTGTGCCGCTCGCAGTCGGCGATGAACGCCAGCAGTTCATCATCGAACTTGCCGAAGCCGCCACGGCAGGCGTCGTGCAGCTGATAGCCCTGCGTCCCCGCCAGTTCCTTCACCGCCTGCTCCACGCCATGATCGCGGGGTACGGCCAGTGCGCCATGCACCACATGCCTACCCTCCTCGGCCAGCACCAGGCCGGCCAGGGTCGTCCCGGTTCCAACGGCCAGCCACCAGGCGTCATGGTCGGCCCAGCCGAGTGCGGCGAGTTGGGCGCGGGCCTGCTGCAGGATCAGGGCACAGCCTTGCGCCCCCGCCAGCCCGCCACCACCCTCGGCAATACACTGCCAACCCGGATAGCGCGCCTGCCAGGGTTGCCAGAAACCGGGTTGGTTGCGCGCGCGGTAGCCGCCGTAGCCCAGCCAGTGCAGCTGCATGCCCAGCGCCTGCAGGTCACGCACGGTAGGCGTGTCCTGGGCGTGCCCGCGCAGCAGCCCGGCGGTGGCGAAACCGAAGCGTTTGCCGGCGGCGGCCAGGGCGTGCAGGTGGTTGGAATGGTTGCCACCCAGGCTGATCAGCCCGGGAGCGTTGCTGGCCATGGCCTGCTGCAGGTGATGGCGCAGCTTGAACCATTTGTTGCCGCTGATCAGCGGGTCGATCAGGTCCAGGCGCAGGATGGCGGCTTCGACCCTGGCGTTTACCAGCCAGGGCAGGTTCAGTGGATGCAGGGGGGCTTGGGCTAGGTCGAGGCGCATGCAGCGAGTTTACCAGTGAACGCGGGGGGCGCTGCGCGCCCCTTTCGCGACACTAGGCCACTCCTACAGGGGCCCAGGGTAGTGCAAATTCTGTAGGAACGGCCTTGTGTCGCGAAAGGGCGGCAACGCGGCCCCCGACAAATTCAGAGCTCGGCCGCCAATCTCGAACCTTGATTGATCGCCCGCTTGGCATCCAGCTCCGCCGCCACATCCGCACCGCCAATCAGGTGCACCGACTGCCCCGCCGCCACCAGCCCTACCTGCAGCTCGCGCAACGGCTCCTGCCCGGCACAGATCACCACGTTGTCCACCGCCAACACCTGCGGTTCACCACCCGCCACGCGAATGTGCAGGCCGGCATCGTCGATGCCCAGGTATTCGACGCTGTTGAGCATCTGCACCTGCTTGTTCTTCAGCCCGGTGCGGTGAATCCAGCCGGTGGTCTTGCCCAGGCCGTCGCCCACCTTGGATGCCTTGCGCTGCAGCAGGTAAACCTGCCGCGCCGGCGCATGCGGCTCGGCCTTGACCCCGGCGACGCCACCGCGTGCTTCCAGCTGGGTATCGATGCCCCATTCCTTCCAGAACGCTTCACGGTCCTGGCTGCTGGCCACACCTTGATGCACCAGGTATTCGGAAACGTCGAAGCCGATACCTCCGGCGCCGATCACCGCGACAGCCTTGCCGACCGGCTTGCGCCCAAGCAGCACATCCAGGTAGCTGAGCACCTTGGCATGCTCGACACCCGGGATGTCCGGCGTGCGCGGGGCAATGCCGGTGGCCAGGATGATCTCGTCGTAGCCGCCGGCGAGCAGGCCCGGCACATCGACCCGGGTGTTCAGGCGCAGGTCCACGCCTGTGCTTTTGACCTTGTTGCGGAAATAACGCAGGGTTTCATGGAATTCTTCCTTGCCCGGCACCCGCTTGGCCACATTGAACTGCCCGCCGATCTCGCTGGCGGCATCGAACAGGGTCACTGCGTGGCCGCGCTCGGCAGCCACCGTCGCGGCGGCCAGGCCGGCCGGGCCAGCACCCACCACGGCAATGCGCTTCACCGCGCGCACCGGCAGGTAGTTGAGCTCGGTCTCGTGGCAGGCACGCGGGTTGACCAGGCAACTGGTCAGCTTGCCGCCGAAGGTATGGTCCAGGCAGGCCTGGTTGCAGCCGATGCAGGTATTGATTTCGTCGCTGCGGCCGGCGGCGGCCTTGTTGACGAAGTCCGGGTCGGCCAGGAATGGCCGGGCCATCGAGACCATGTCGGCATCGCCCGCGGCCAGCACCGCCTCGGCCACTTCCGGGGTGTTGATGCGGTTGGTGGTGATCAGCGGAATGCCGACCACGCCCCGCAGCTTGGCGGTGACCTTGCTGAACGCCGCGCGCGGCACCTTGGTGGCGATGGTCGGGATGCGCGCCTCGTGCCAGCCGATGCCGGTGTTGATCAGGGTTGCGCCGGCCTGCTCGATGGCCTTGGCCAACAGCTCGATCTCGTCCCAGCTGCTGCCGCCCTCGACCAGGTCGAGCATCGACAGGCGGAAGATGATGATGAAGTTCGGCCCCACCGCAGCACGCACCCGGCTGACGATTTCCACGGCCAGGCGCATGCGGTTTTCATAGCTGCCGCCCCAGCGGTCGGTGCGCTGGTTGGTGTGGGCGGCGAGGAACTGGTTGATGAAATAGCCTTCCGAACCCATGATCTCGACGCCATCGTAGCCGGCCCGCTGGGCCAGTACGGCGCAATTGACGAAGTCGGCGATCTGCTTCTCGATCCCTGCTTCGTCCAGCTCCCTGGGCTTGAACGGGTTGATCGGCGCCTGGATCGCGCTGGGTGCCACCTGCCGTGGGCTGTAGGCATAACGCCCGGCATGCAGAATCTGCAGGCAGATCTTGCCGCCGGCGGCGTGTACCGCTTCGGTGACGATGCGGTGCTTGTCGGCCTCCTCCGCGGTGCTGAGCTTGGCCGCGCCGGAATACACCCCGCCTTCATCGTTGGGCGCGATGCCACCCGTGACCATCAGGCCGACGCCGCCCCGGGCGCGTTCGGCAAAGTACGCGGCCATGCGCTCGAAGCCGCCAGGGCGCTCTTCCAGGCCGGTGTGCATCGAGCCCATCAGGGTGCGGTTGCGCAAGGTGGTGAAGCCCAGGTCCAGCGGGGCAAGCAGGTGCGGGTAGCGGTCGGCGGCCATGGAAGGTCCCCTGGTGGCGTGATCACGGGATGCGGGCGCCTCACCAGCCGATGGGCCCCGTCGATTGTCTGCCTGCGACAGTAAACAGCCGTTTGAACCGGCTCAATGATCGAAACTGACAAGTTGATGATCCTGGTGCACAGGGTTTCACCGACTGGGCGCTGTTCTTCAAGCATTGCAGCGGTATGTCGCGGTAAATCCTGCCCTGGCTAACGGCAACTGCCCTCACAGGAGGCCCATCTGTCATCAGGCCCGCGCTGTACCGTGGGAGCCGCGCTTGCCGGCGATGGGGCGCGAAGCGGCCCCAACATTCATGAGTCCGCAGTGGGTCGGTAGAGGATGTGATGATGGGGTGCTTTCGACCCCGTAGCGGACTGTCTTGCCTTGGGGCTTGCGTGGATTTGGATGTGTTCGCCTTGGGGTGTGTAGCGCCTATGAGATCGAGCGCCGCCCGCGCGGCGCATCGCGGATAAATCCGCTCCTACATTTGTTGCAACGTGCCGAACCTGTTACGCCATGGCTGCCTGCCTTGGTGCATGTCTCAAGGCATGCGAGGCGGCATCGATGCCCCCCCAAAAAATCCCGTCGTGCCAACAAGGCTGACAACCGTGGCCTCACAGGCATGGCCACGTTGCAACAAATGTAGGAGCGGATTTATCCGCGATGCGCCGCGCGGGCGGCGCTCGATCTCATAGGCGCTACATCCCCCAAGGCGAACACATACGAATCCACGCAAACTCCAGGCACATCCGCTTTGGATCGATAGCGGTCTGTCGTGAACGGCTGCAATCGACCCATTGCGGACATAGCGTTTGTCGCTGACTTGGACAACTCAGCCAACAATCCTTGAGTTTCCTCCTTGCCATTGGCATACCCCACCGTCAGGATGGATGCTTTATCAGGCTTAAGGAGAGAGCCGTGTTTCCAATGAATGTGTGGTTTGCCTACACTGCTGCCTGCGTGCTGTTGGTATTGGCGCCGGGCCCTGACAACCTGTTGGCCATTGGCCGTGGTCTCAGCCAGGGCAAAGTCGCAGCGGCCGTATCCGGCATGGCGTCAGGCGCGGGTATTCTGTTTCACGTCGCAGCCGCTTCGTTAGGGTTGACCCTTCTGATGCAAACCTCGGCGGTCGCTTTCTGGGTGATCAAACTCATCGGTGCTGGCTATCTGCTCTGGCTCGGCATCAAAGTCTTGCGCGCGCGCAGTTTGATCAGCTTTCAGCCGGCGTCCCGGCAATCGTTGCCCAGCATTTTTCTAACGGGTCTGCTTTCGGCTGCGCTCAACCCGAAACCAGGCTTGTTCGTGTTGGCATTCATTCCCCAATTCGTCGATCCAGCTCGCGGATCGGTCAGCGTGCAGATGATGGTTTACGGGATGTGGTTTGCTGTACTCACAGCCTTGGGTTTTGCCTTGATGGGCATTTTCGCCACGGTGTTATCTCGCTACCTATACCAGCGGCCGCGGCTGGTAAATGGGCTAAACGTGGGCGCTGGCCTCACCTTTGTCGCATCTGGTGTTTCGATTGCGGCTTTGAGTCAAAGGTAGTGGGTAGGGAAAAGCGGCGGGGCTTCGGATGAGCCCCGCGTTATCATCAAGATGCTGAAGGTTCGTTGGCAAGCTTCGCATGGGTGGTCAGTTCTTCACTGATGAAGGCCGAAATCATTGCCCGGTAGACCTGCTCCACGACCTCAGCCGAGGCACCAGTTTCCTCAGCCATTTCACGAACCTTCCTTATCACTTGCTCAACCCGAGCAGGCGCACGCACATCATCAGTGGTTTTCTTGAAGACAGCTGCTTGCGTCACAAGCCGGCCCCGTTTGGCGAGAAGCGAAACGAGGTTGCGGTCGATTTCATCGATCCCTTGGCGGACTTCGTCCAGAGAGGTGCAAAGTACATCCATTTGCTTGACTTCCTTTTCATGAGCCTACGCTTGATTAGGGCAGGCAGTTGCTGATGGTTTGGGGCTTTATTGTAGACTCTGGTGGATGTCCGCAATGGGTCGATAGCGGCCTGTCACGTACGGCAGCTTTCGACCCATAGCGGACACTGATCCAATGCTCTGGTGTCCGTGCAGGCCTCATGATTATCACCAGTCCGTACCTTTGGAGTGAGCTTGCCATCAACGGGTCGCTCTCGCCCTGATTTACCATTCGGTACCGAGAAGCACCATGGCTGTGAAACGCACATTAGAGGGAATGGTCGAAGCAGGCGAGCCGCTGATGCGGCAAGCGCTTCAAGCCATCCGCGATGCTCAAGCAGCGGAGGCCTTAGGGTTGGCAAAGCATGAGCTAGAGCGCCTTGAGCTATTGGCGGACTCGCTTTATCTGACCGTCGTTGACGTTCAGCTTGGGAATGCCGGTAAGCTACCTTTGATCATTCACTAAGGTGACTGGTCATGACACAAAAATTGCCCATCCTTGCTCCCGACCATCAGCAGTACACTGATGCTGTCGATGCGATGAAACGGTACCATGAGGCTCAGCTTCGGCTCGACCCGGGGATGAAATCGAGCGGCTACGTCAAATAGCGGAGTCGCAATTTCGAGCTGTAAACGAGTACCAGCTCAAAGTTATGGGTCGTCATTCTCCAGGCACCCTCAACTGGATATTTAAAAATAGCTACTCGATGGACTGAAGTTGGGAATAAAGGAAAGCTGACTCGATGAGCATACTGGGCGACAGGCAGATTACGATTCCATCTCATTACGTCGAAAGCGTTTTAGCGATGATTGAGCAGCATCTAGTCGAGCTGAGTGCCACTATTGAGGATGACAACGAAAGCAATCCGGCGCGACGTGAAATTGCGGCATTTCGACATATGGCACAGCAGCTGGGTTACGATTTTAAAATTGTTATTAAAGCGAACGGTTTCTTCTCTGTATCACGAATCGCTCTGCAGTCCAAACGCCAAACCTAGAAAAAGCCGGCATACAATTCGGCGATTGCTACCGCTTTAAGCAAAAAAGCTTTAATTGTTGTTTTGGGCAAGCGATAGCAATCATAACCTGAGGCTATACCGCTGCGTTGGATCTGAGCCAATCGGCTACAGTGGAAACTCTTACATTCTCTATATAATTATAAGATACTTCTTTGCTCCACGCTACACCAGCGCCGTTGTCATTGCCTTGCGCGAACACCAGTCGATATCTTTTCAAGACGTTAGTGGGATCTTTTTTGAGCTCGTCTTGTAGGAGAGGGATCGTCCAAACATTTCTTGCGACGGAACAATTCAACGCCTCATCTATGAGATCTGCCAGCTGACGATAGGAAACGGTATCGCCCGCAGTGTAAATTACCTTACTAGTGATTTCAGGCTCGGAAAGTACTGCTCTCGCTGTCAACTTACCAATGTCTTCAGGCGTGGTGACGGTAACGGACGTATCCCAGTCGCCGAGTGCATTAACTGTCCTGTTTTCGAGATCTACAACGCCAAAGGATGGCTCAAAGAGAAAGCTTGTGAACATACCCGTAGAAATAATAGTCCAGTCGATCCTGCTTTGTGAGCGCAACAGGTCACGAACATCAAGTTGCTCATCGAAGAGTGGCTGAGCGCTACCGCGACCGATCACGTCGTAGTCAACACCAAACTGCCAAGGATAGTATTTTTTGATACCTGACTCGATCGCTGCCAAGGCCAGCTTTAGCTGCGTGCCTGGACCAGCAGCAAAGCCTACGCAACTGACCACTACCTCAAACTGGCCAAAAGTTTCGGCTATGGTTTCCAGAGTGTCACCCACCACATCCCCTGCAATTACACTAACCCCAAGAGCATCTAGTTCCGTGAGCAGTTGACTCCGTTGGCTTGAAAAACTGCTGGATGATGTCCTCAGCATTACCGAGACATCTGCCTTTCCGATGGCCACCCCTTGGGCAGATAACTCTCGCAAAACCTCTAGCCCCAATTCACCTGCGCCGAGCACGAGTATCTTGCGCTTGTTAAAAGTAGTCTCTTTAGTCATAAAGCCACCTCGTTAGAACTGAAAACCCTCAGAATGAGCAGCTGGCGACTCTTGCAGTTGCTAGCCAGTTAACGATTTTGGCCAAAAGCATTCATGATGTCTGTGCCGAAACTCGATTTCACAATTGCAAATATTTGAATTATGGGCTTCGATCAAACCTCATTCGGCTTCAACGCTTGGCATTTAGGAAGGTGAAATGGGTTACTTTCCTAGTCCTAATTTTGAGTTTTTGAATAGCTCAATGACCCAGTCTACGAACGACCTCAGCGTCGGTGAGTGGTAACTGCTGTGGTGATACATCACTGAGATCGGCACGGGCGGTGCGGTGTAACCCTCAAGCACTGAAACAAGTCTGCCGGAATCCAGGTGGGGCCAAACCATGTAGCTGCCCACCCGTATCAGGCCAAGACCTTCTAGCCCGCATGTCACATAGCCGTCTGTATCATTTACCGCTAGCTTTTCAGGGACTCGAACGAAGACGGGTTCGTCGTTGACCAAATAATGCCATTCGATCGATCGCCCGGTCCTGCTAGACAGGTAACCCACTGACTGATGCTTCTGCAAGTCGTCCAAGGACCTGGGTACGCCATACGCTTGTAGGTATTGTGGAGAGGCGCACGTTACCCAGTCGAAACTGCCAATTTGCCGAGCTACCAGGCTTGCTGAGTCAAGCGGCACTCCGGTACGGACCACGCAGTCGATGCCTTCCTGTACCAGGTCTACGGTCCGGTCACTCAGGCCGATGACCAATTCAACCTCAGGGAATCGCTGCTGATACTCGCGCACTGCAGGTAGAACGAAAAGACGACCTAAAGAATTCGAGATATCCACACGCAATCTGCCTCGCGGCGTGGCATTCCCGCCCGGAAAGGTGGATTCCGCACGATCAATGTCCGCCAGCACCTGCCGACAGTGACGATAGTAATGTTCACCATCCGCTGTCAGGCTCAGCTGCCGTGTCGTCCGATTGAGCAAGCGGACCCCCAGGTAATCCTCAAGATTCTTGATCATGCGGGTGGCCGATGACGGCATGATCCCCAAGGCCTCAGCTGCTCTATTGAAGCTGTTGGTCTCGACTACTCGGGTAAAAACCTGCATTGCTTGCAAACGATCCATCCCAACCCCTTCTTCTGTGCGAAGCACCACTGGCAGCCATAGGCTGCCACAGCTGTGCCCAGGCAGGTACCAGGCCAGAAAATCCTACCCAGGTGCCCCGTGATTCGATACACGAGGTCACAAATGAAGTACCTCAGGGCATATTTATCAGTTTGCTCTGAAATCTTAAAGTTTCTCCATCAACTGCTCATCACCCAAATGCACACTTGACAGAGGAACTTCCCATGCCATTCATCAGCGTCCGCATCACTCGTGATGGTGTTACCCGAGCGCAAAAGGCTCAGGTAATAAAAGAAATTACTGAAACTATGGAGCGCGTGCTTCATAAAGACCCTAAGTTGACCCACATCGTGATCGAAGAAGTCGACACTGATAACTGGGGCTACTCCGGCATTACGACTACCGAGTACAGAAAGCAATTGTCGGAGTCAAAGCCATGAAGCACACGGTAAAAATCGACTTCGTTTCTGATGTCGTCTGCCCCTGGTGCGCACTGGGCTCGACTGCCTTGGACCAAGCCATCGCCAACGTAGCCGACGAAATCGACGTCAGGTTGACGTTTAAACCGTTTGAGCTCAATCCCGATATGCCTGCCGAAGGTGAGGACGCCATCCAGCACATGATTCGCAAGTACGGAAGAACTGCGGAGCAAGTGGCGGCACGTAATCAGATGATTGTTGAAAGAGGACGGGAGCTCGGCTTTGAGTTCAATCTCCAAAGGCGAACTCACTTTTTCAATACCCATGATGCACATCGCCTGCTGTTCTGGGCAGCGAACGAAGGGCTCCAAAGCGAGCTTCACCGAGCGCTAATTGAGGCTTACTTCGTGAACGGGCAAAACCCTAGCAGTCACCAGACGTTGGTGGCGTTGGCTCAGAAAGTCGGTTTAAACGCCCAGCAAGCGCAGGTAGTACTTGAAAGCGGGCAATTCACCGATGAAGTCCGAGCGCTCGAAAATTTTTACTTGGACCGCGGCATCAATTCTGTACCCGCAATGGTACTGAACAATCGGCAAGTCGTCGCAGGCTCACAGTCTGTTGAGTATTACGAGCAAGTGTTAAGGCAGGCGGCACAAGCCGCTTCGTCTAACTGAAAACTTAATCCATCGTAGAGGAAATATCATGAGCAATTCTCAAAAAGTCATCATCGTAACTGGTGCATCTCAAGGCATTGGTGCAGGTGTAGTGGAAGGGTTCCGAGCCCTCGGCCACAAAGTGGTAGCGACCTCGCGCTCCATTCAACCATCGACCGATCCAGATATCCTGACTGTTGCCGGTGATATTGCGGATCCGGCCACAGCGGAACGAGTTGTGCGCGAAGCCGTGGCCCGCTTCGGGCGCATCGATACGCTCGTCAACAACGCCGGGATTTTCGTCGCCAAACCATTCACCAGCTACACCAAAGAAGACTATGCGCAGGTCGTTGCGACCAATATGAGCGGCTTCTTCTACATCTCCCAGCTCGCCATCGCAGAAATGGAGAAGAATGGTAGCGGGCATGTGGTCAGCGTCACCACCAGCCTGGTTGACCACGCAATCGACGGCGTTCCGTCGGTAATGGCATCCCTCACCAAAGGTGGCATCAACGCTGCCACCAAATCGATCGCGATTGAGTATGCCAAGCGAGGCATCCGCGCTAACGCCGTATCGCCTGGCATCATCAAGACCCCAATGCATGGCGCCGAAACTCACGATGCCCTGGGCAAGCTGCACCCCGTCGGCCACATGGGCGAGATCAACGACATCGTTCAAGCGATTCTCTACTTGGACAGCGCTTCGTTCGTCACCGGCGAGATCCTGCACGTCGACGGCGGTCAGAGCGCAGGTCATTGATTGACAGAATGCTCATCACCGGCACATTCCGGTGATGAGCAGTTTCCTGTGAAGGCTGGTTTCTCAGAAATCGAATGCACTGCGATAGGCATAAACGCCTGGTCCGCCGCCTGTAAACAGGAACAGTAGGTTAGCCCCCTCGACGAAGCCTCCTGCAGCAATATCATGAAGCATGCCGGCAAAGGCTTTTGCAGAGTAAACCGGATCAAGCAGGATGCCTTCGGATTGAGCTAGGGAAGCAATTGCCTCAAGAGCCTCAGCCGTCGGAATTCCATAACCCTCCCCCCGGTGATTCCCATCTACATCGATCTGATTGGGCGCGATCTCTGAGGCCCCGACCAATGCCAGCGCGTCGTTAGCGAGCTTCAGGGTTTGCTGCACCGCCTGCTCTTGCTCTCCCAACACTGAATAGGATCGAATAATCGTCGGGGATCGTCCACGCGTGACGAAACCTGCGGCTAGACCCGCGTGAGTACCCGAGCTGCCGTTAGGCAGAAGAACCTTCTCGAAGCGGATGTCGTTATCCCGTTCATACTGCATTATCTCATCACCGCATCTGGCGTAACCCAGCGCGCCAAGAGGTGACGATCCCCCCATAGGGATCAGGTAGGGTTTCTTGCCCTCTTCGATCAGCAGCTGGATTCTTTTAGCTGCGAACTCGGCTGCCTTTTTTCCTTGCGGGAGTACATGGAGCTTGGCGCCATAGATCTTATCAAGCAGAACGTTGCCGTTGTTTTCGTACTCTACATCATGCCGCGGCACTACCCGGCCGAGGACCAGTTCGCAGTCCAAGCCGAGTCGCGCAGCTGCAGCGGCAGTAAGTCGTGCATGGTTAGATTGGAGTCCGCCAGTCGTGACGATTGTGTCGAATCCCTGTGCGATCGCTTCACCTAACAGGAACTCAAGCTTACGAAGCTTGTTGCCACCCCCGGCGAATGCCATGTGATCGTCACGCTTGATGTACAGATTGACTCGCTTGATACCCAGTCGCAGTTCAAGCTTTTTTAGCCGCTGAATCGGGGTTGCCGCCTCGATGAGCGTCACTCTATCGAAAGCGTCCAGTACATCCTTTTGAGCATCCCTCATTGGCATGTGCTCCGGTTGGTATTTCACATTGACAGCGACCCAGCCCCCAACGCAGAGGGCTGGCCTCTTTGAAAGCAGTGAGTGTGCTTGGGCTATGGATTAAATGCTGGTGTCAACAACGAGGCGCCCGCGAATCCTTCCAGCCAATAGGTCATCTGCAACAGGGATTACTTCTGAAAGTGGTACTTCGCTTGTTAACTGCTCCAGAATCGACAGATCAAGCTCCGCGTTTAGCCGAGCCCATGCCTCGACTCGCTCGGCATATGGACGTGTGACGCTGTTGATCCCCAAGAGGCTCACCCCCCGCAGAATGAAGGGCGCTACGGTAGCCGGGAACTCCATGCCCTGTGCCAGGCCACACGCGGCAACCCAGCCGTCGGCTTTGGTCTGAGCACATACGTTCGCAAGGGTATGACTTCCTATCGAGTCAATCGCCGCTGTCCAGCGCTCTTTGCCCAATGGCTTACCCGGTGAAGATAACGTGTTTCGATCAATCACTTCCGTCGCGCCCAGCCGGACCAAGTGATCTGCCTCATCTAACCGGCCGGTCGAGGCAATGACCTCATATCCTCGGGCGGCCAGCAGCGCTACGGCAATGCTGCCGACGCCACCATTCGCCCCGGTTACCAAAACAGGCCCTGCATCAGGCCTTAGCCCGGCGCGTTCCAGGGCGATTAGACTAAGCATGGATGTGTAACCTGCGGTGCCTATCGCCATGGCGTTACGGGGTGTCATCCCCTGCGGCAAAGGAATCAGCCAATCTGCGCTTACCCGGGCCTTCTGGGATAGTCCGCCCCAATGACTTTCCCCAACACCCCAGCCGTTGAGTAAAACAGCGTCGCCTTCGCGATAGCGGCTGTCTTCGCTGCGCTCCACTACCCCTACCAAATCGATCCCAGGAATCATGGGAAAGTGCCGGGCGATCGGACTGCGGCTTGTGATGCAAAGGGCATCTTTGTAGTTCAGCGTACTGTGAGACACCGCAACGGTGACACTGCCGGCTGGCAATTGGTCATCTGATAGCTCTCTGTAATGGGCCTGCTTAGCGCCTTCCTGGTTCTCCACAACGACAGCATTGAACATAGCGACTCCTTTTAGACCGGTTGTCTAGTAATCGACGATAAAAACTCACCGGGCAATGCCGGCGAGAAATCCCCTGACGAAGATCGATAGTGGGTGACCACTTTCGCGGAGACGTGCGCGCGTAATTGCGCCCTCCCAGCCAATCCAGAAAAAAGCTGCCAGTTGCTGACACTCCACAGACTGGGCTATCGATTGGTTGGCCTGCGCTTCCTGGAGGCATTGGCTGAGTAGTGCCTCCCAAACTCGAAAAATCTTCTCTATCTGATCGCGAAAATCATCGGGCAGCAAAGTCACTTCCTGGCCGAGATTGCCTACTAGGCAGCCGCGACGCCAGTTGTACTTTTCCATGCCGATGAGCGACTCCTGCAGCAGATCTTCGATGCGCGCCAACGGTTCTCGATGGGGGTTGAGCAGGATCCGGCGCAGGCGGCGCTCAAAGAAATTTCCGTATTCAGCGAGGACCTCACGCCCGAAGGCATCCTTGCTGTCGAAATAGTGATAGAAGGAGCCTTTCGGTACGGAGACCCGTTTGAGAACCTGTTCAATACCAGTAGTGTTGAATCCTTGCTCGGTCAGCAGCTCCACGCCGCAGCGGATCAATGCACGCCGAGTATCGGGATCGCTACGCGAGATTTTTGGAGGGCGCCCGCGCCTGGGGGCTTTCATTGGAATGTCCATCCAAGGATAATTGGACCGAGTAGTCTAAATGTCAAGCAGCGTTCTCCGGTCGGCGCAACCGTCTACTGCAGTCCGACACCAAGCCTTCTACCAGCCCCTGTACGGATAAATCCTATGAAGCGGCATTTTGACGATCTGCAGTTGGGAAGTATTGAGCTGTTTTGCCTGTCCGCAGAAGCGGGCAGCTTTACTGCCGCAGCTCAGCTCGCTGGCGTTACTCCGGCCGCAGTGAGCAGGTCGATCCTTCGCCTGGAAAAAAGGCTTGGCTCTCGGCTGTTTGCAAGGACTACCCGAAGCATCCGATTGACCGATGCGGGAAAGGATTTTTTCGAGCAGTGCAGCCAGGCGCTCACGCAACTGGTGGAGGCCCAGCAGGCAGTTATGGGCGCTCAAGCAACACCTTCAGGCCGCCTTCGTATCAGCCTGCCTACGACCTATGGGCACCACCGAATCCTGCCGTTGCTGCCAAAATTTCGAGAGCTTTATCCTGAGGTAACCGTTGATATCCACCTCGGTAATCGAAATATCGACTTCGTTGCAGAAGGGTACGATCTGGCGATTCGAGTACGAGCTCAGCCTGACTCCACGATGATTGCGAGGTTGCTGGAGGATGCCAAGTTGGTTGTCGTAGCGTCTCCGGCCTACCTGGAGAAAGTCGGGACACCGCATACCTTGCAGGACCTGGACCTGCATGAATGCATTCAATTTGAGCTTCCGAGTAGCGGGCGGCGTATCTCTTGGCTGTTTCAAGAGGACGGTCGAGAGCGTGAGGTATTCACTGCTGGAAGCTATTCCTGTTCCGACGACGTGCTGGGCGGAGTGACACTTGCCAGGAACGGTGCCGGATTATTCCAAACCTACAAATTCATCGTGGAACAAGAGCTCGCTGATGGGCGACTCGTCGAAGTCTTGAAACCGTTTAGTGGGCGATCGAGGCCGTACACGTTGTTGTACCCTCAAGGTCGTCACATCCCGCAGAGGGTGCGCGCTTTTGTGGACTTCCTGGTTCAGTATCGCGAAAAGTGGGCTTCGCTCTAGCACGAAAGTTGGTCCCCCGTTCCGTGTTCGAGTAGGGGCGAACGAAACACGACGCAGGATCCCCACCCAGTTTTGAGAGCTTGATGGGGAGCCAAGCGGATTGGATGTCTCGATTCTTGGGTGAGTGTTGCGCCCGCCTGGGAGTTGAATGCCAGCTTACGGCATGGCTGGAAGCCTAAGCAAACCAGCAAAAGATGCGCTGTCGAGTCGTCTTTTAATCGCTCAGAGGCGAACCTCGCCCATCGTCGAGCTCGATTCACGGGGTGCAAGCGCATTGATAACTGTGGCCGCTAAAGACAGCAGAATGCCAACCGCGGCAAGGCCGATCCAGCCGGCCTCGTGCACGCCATAATTCCCCAATGCGGCGCCGATCGCTCCCCCCAGAAAATACGACCCCATGAATACGGTATTTAGCCGACTTCTGGCCTCGGTCCTCAGGGTGAATACGCGTGCCTGGTTGGCAACCAGCCCAGCACGATTGCCCAGGTCCAGCAGCACCATGCCGAGGATCAGCCAGCCAAGATGTTGCCCGCCCGCTGCAATGCTGGCGAAGCCCAGGGCGAGGGTTATTGCGCCGGCTAGAACCATGATATGTCTGCCCAGGCGATCGGTCAGCGTGCCGATATAAGGTGACGCGACGATGCCCAACAACGCGACCAGGCCAAACAGACCAATGGTAGCGGAGTCGAGTCCGTATGGAGGTTGTGCCAATAGCGCGGCAAGCGAGGCCCACAGCGCACTGAATGCAGCGAACATCAGCAGGCCGCTCGCCGCGCAGTAACGCAGCACGCTTTCCTGTTTGACCAGGCTGCCTAACGAACCCAGGAGCCGCCCGTAGCTTATCGTCTGCAGACTCGCGGTGGCGGGCAGGCGCTTGGCAACGATGAACAGCAGTAGGACATCGCTGAGCGAGGCCAGCACGAAGACGACTCTCCACCCCGCATGTGCACCGGCGAAGCCCCCGAGCATGCGGGCCAGTAACAGGCCTGCCGAGAGGCCGCTGAGCAGGCTCCCTACGATTCGACCTCGCTCAGCCGGAGTGGCCAACCCCGACAGACAGGGAATGATGAGCTGCGCAGTAATCGCCGTCACCCCGACCAGAAGGCTGCTTATGCACAGCATCATGAAAGTCGGTGATACCGCGCAAAGAAGTAAGGCAACGGCATTTCCCGCGATGGCCAGCAGCGCGAGTTGGCGTGGTTGTCGGCAATCGGCGAGTGGCACGATAAACAGCAGGCCTAGCGCATAGCCAAGCTGCGTCAGCGTGGCGACCAGGCCGGCCTGTGTCGGCGCCATGCCAAACGACGCTGCCATCTGCGGCAGAAGCGGCTGGTGGTAGTAGATGGTCGAGACCGCCAGCGCGCAGCACATGGCCATGAGTGTGGCAAGGCGGCTGGAAACCCCCATTGGCGATGCGCAAGAGGCAGACATGCGTTGCCTCCTCACTGCTGTTGCAAAGTCTGTACGAGCCCGCGGGTGTCGACGATGCTGTGCGCAAACGTCGGCCCGTTCAGTTCGTGTGCCGCGTGCATCATTTCCTTGCTGAAGGCGGCAGTCGCATCGCGGACCAGCGTGACGTGATAACCCAACTCCATGGCGAAGCGTGCGGTCGATTCGATGCAGGTGTTCGCCAGCAGGCCGACGACGATCACGTGTGTGATGCCTCGTTGCTTCAGCTGGAAATCGAGGTCGGTATTGGCGAACCCGCTTTGTCCCCAGTGCTCCTGGATGATGATGTCGCCCTCCTGTGGCACGAAGTCGGGATGCCATTCGCCGCCCCAGGAGCCCTTGGCAAAGGTGTGACGTTCCTGGATCAGGCGTTGGGTGGGATTGGGGTGATCCCAGCGGGTGTAGTCGCCGGGCTGCCAGCGCCGATGAGGCACGTAATACACCTGAATTGCTTGCGCCCGCACGGCGGCAACGGTCCTGCGCAGGTTGTCGAGCAGTTGAACCTCGTCCGCGACGGTTCTGAGCATGGGATAAAGCTTGCCGCCATCGGACAGGAAGTCATTGTAGGGGTCGACTAGCAACAGAGCGGTCCGCTCCGAGGCATACATAGGATGGGTCATGATGGTGCTCCAGGTGAGAGAGGCGCTCTGGGACGTTTGCTATACCGACAAATGCCGCGTTGCGACAGCGCAAGCCGCATAGGCCTCATACTAACTATGAAAATCATAGTGTCAACAGGTATGAGGCTTTGAGCGTTAATCCATGCGACATGGTTAATCACGCTGGGTTACTATGAAAACAATAGTTTCGGAGAAAGCAGCGTGATGTCGAGGCTGGACGTGACAAGCGATACGGTGTGCCCGGTGGCACGCTCGATGGATTTAGTGGGCGACAAATGGACCATTTTGGTCCTGCGTGAGCTCTACATGGGCGCGACACGCTTCGAGGAAATGCAGATCCAGACCACCGCTACGCCTCAGATGCTGACTTCGCGGCTCAAAGCGCTTGAGGCGAATGGCCTGGTCGAACGCCGGGCCTACAGCGAGAAGCCGCTGCGCTACGAATATCATCTGACCGACAAGGGCTGGGACTTCTATCCTGTGATTTACGCGCTGCGCGCCTGGGGCGAGAAGTGGTGCAAGAACCCGGATGAGGGGTTGGCCGTGCATTTCGTGCACCGCGCCTGCGGCCATGATGTGGGTGTGGCCAGCGTTTGTCCTCTCTGCGGCGACGCTGTGGAGCGCAAGGACTTGGAAGCGCTGATCAGCGATCGTTTCCTTCACGAACGCGAGTCTCGTCGTGATGCCTTCAAGCGGAAGTAGCTGAGGCTAAGAGGTTTTCCTGTACTGACATGTTTGAATTGGAAGTGAACGCTATGAAGGGAAGCAATTAGCCGGGGTCTCGCTCAGCGCCTGAAGACTAAGCGTCCTGAGCCTGAATGGTACCGGCAGGTTCCCTCTCTTCTTTCAATAGGATGATCAAAGCTGATGCGAGGCCGGCAAGCATGATGGAGACGTACCACAAGGTAACGTACTCACCCGTGTGATCGAATATCCACCCTCCGAAAAATGCGCCGGATGCACCGCCGATCGCGTGCCCGGCAGAGAGTAAACCAAGCGATAGCCCTAAATTCCGTAGACCCAATCGGCTACCCAGTAGGCTCGCAGTGACCGGAACCGTGGAGTAGTCAAAAATGCCGAACAAGACGGCGAATGCCAGCAGCAGTTCATAACTGTCACCAATAACCAGCAAAAGCCCGAAGCAGAGGGCCCTGGCCACGTATATGGTGAAAAGAAGGAGTGGGCGATTTACTCTGTCTGTAAGCCAGCCGGCCAATATCATCCCGCCGAGGTTTACCGCTGACAGCACTCCGTATGCCGTTGCGCTGGGGACAGGTGCGAAACCACACATCGCTGCGTAGGGTAGTAAGTGGGTCTCGATGACCCCACTGGTGGTGAAACCGCAAATCAAGTAGCTCCAGAAGAGTACCTGGAAGCCTTTATCCTTCAGCATACTGCTGACTTTGATTTTTCCAGCGCTGCCTGCTTCGGGGGATGACTTCCCAGCATGCCCTCTCGATGGTTTGAGTGAAAACCATACGGCAGGGATCAGGATGACTGCGCTTGCCCCCAATAGCCAGAAGCTGTTTTGCCACGCTCCTGCCGAAAAAAGCATGGCAAAAATGGGCAATAGGACAAGCTGCCCTCCGCTTGAGCCGGAAACACCTAGCCCGGTGGCCAACCCTCTTCGAGTTGTAAATCGCGTTGCGATAGCAGTGGCGACGACATGCTGCGCTAGCACGCCGAAACCTATCCCACCCAGCAGACTGAATCCAACCAGTAACTTCCACTCTTGAGATTCGACCGAGATCGAAGCCACCAGGAACATCCCAGCCGCTAGGAATGCCAAGCCGCATGACATGATGGATCTAGATCCATAACGATCGACTAGGCCACCAGCAAAAGGCGCAATTACCGCCATCACGATCATGGAGCAAGCCGCAGCGCTCGAAACGACAGATCTGCTCCAGCCCAGCTCGCTTTGCCAAACAGGTATCGCGATGGACATGACAGCCCTGGCCGAGAACGAAAGGGCTAAGGCGAGGAAACCTAGGCCAACTACCATCCATGCCGTCAGAGGAATGGTTCTGTCTGGGCGGTGCATGGGCGTCTCCGAATATTGCCTCATGAATGCCTATGCGGGCACTCATGAAGTGCTAGGCCCAGGCGGGCTCAGTCAATATCAGGCCGAGCTTGAGCAGTCCATTGGACTACCGATGGCCGTTTCCACTGATTTTTCGCATAGGCGGCCAGCTTCGGTGGTACATCGTCACCGTTCATGACCATCCGATTCAGAAGAAGAGCCAGGTCAACATCGACGATGCTCCAGTCCCCAAAGAGATTGGCCTCTGGATTTTCTATCAGCGGATCGATCGCTTCGAACAGCCGATGCGCGGCCTGTTGCGCGTCTTCGGATAGCGGATTGTTGGTTGGTCGGTAGAAGATCACAGCAGTGGAGCGCTCTTCACGAATGGGCATGAAATCACTGCGTATCCATGCCTGAAGTTGCCTAGCACGTGCTTTAGCACGGGGCGCACGAGGATATAGAGGCCCGTCGGGGTAAACGTAATCCAGATACTCGGTAATGGCTGAGGATTCAGTTAACGCAAAACCGTCATCAATGATCATGGGCACCCGGCGCGTGATCGATAGCTTGGCGTACTCAGCGCTGTGCTGCTCACCAGCGTCGATGTCGATGTTAATGATGTCAAAATCCAGACCTTTTTCCACCAAGGCAACAAATACCGACATGGAGTAGGGACTAGCGAACAAATGGTCTACGTACAACTGAATCTTGGATGACATACCCGCTCCTCGTTCAATGCTCACAGTTGATTTCAGCCGCTAGCAACTTGATCAAAGCTGCTGCTGGCATTTCCCTAGCAAGCGGAGCCCCCTGCCCCGCCCATTGCACCGCGAAATCAAAATTACTTTGCGCGTTTGCTGCGGCATTCAGAGCTTTATTGGCATCGTAGGTGACGGGATATGCCGGGATAGAGGCGTGCTCCGAAGGTAGATCCGTGAAGTTCCGATTGACCATGCCCCGGGCAGGTCGCCCAGAAATCACACTGGTAACCTGGGTGTGATAGGCGCGATGGCTTTTCATTGCTTCCCGGTACACAGCGTTTGCGGATGTCTCAGGGCAGAGGATAAAGGCTGTGCCGAGCTGAGCACCGCAGGCGCCGAGCGCCATTGCAGCTTTGATCCCTGCCCCATCCATAATTCCGCCAGCCGCTACCACTGGTAACTTGCATCGCGACGTCAGCAACCGAACCAATGCCATGACTCCGATCGCATCATCGTTCGCCGGCTCGAAGACTCCTCTGTGGCCCCCGGCCTCGATACCTTGGGCTATGAGCAAATGCACGCCAGCGCGCTCAGCCAATTGCGCCTCTTCGAGGTTTGTGACTGAGCACATAGTCACGATACCGGCTGCATTGAGCGCATTGATCATCGACTGGGGAGGAAGGCCGAAATGGAAGCTGACTACGTCAGGCCGCTCTTCCAGGAGCATTTGCAGCATCGGTACATCTTCAACGAAGGAGCTGTAGATCTCTCTCAGCGAACTTGGCGGCACAGCCTCATACTCAGCAAAAAGTGGTGCAAGACGGCGAAGCCAGCCTTGCTCCAAATCCTCATTGCGCTCAGCAGGGCGATGACAAAAAACGTTCACGTTGAACGGTTTGTCCGTAAGCCTAAAGGTCTCGCGGATCATTTCCCGTGCTTGGTCTACCGAACTGGCTCCAATGCCGATTGACCCTAGGCCGCCTGCGTTGGAAACCGCTGCGGCAAGTTTGGGCGTTGAGACCCCGACCATGGGGGCCTGGATGACGGGGATTTCGATCTCAAGAAGCGACTGCAGCGGGTTTGGCATCGCGTTTACCTCTGTTATCTCGTCAGGCCCTACCATGAGCTTGACTTACTATCTCTCATGGAGAATATTTCTTGTAATACGTTCTCTGCAAGAGATTTGAGGTGATTGATGGATCTGGCGGTATTGGAAATTTTTCGTGCGGTAGCGGAAGCGCAAAGTGTGACGCGAGCGGCCGCGGCCCTGAATCGCGTACAGTCGAACGTCACGACCAGGATTCGGCAGCTTGAGGACGAACTGGGTGTTGAGCTTTTCCTGCGTGATGGAAAACGCATGAAACTGTCCGAGCGGGGCCGGGAGTTCCTTGTCTACACTCAGCAGATTCTTGCGCTCACAGAACAAGCGAAGCAGTCCATGCATCCCGATCGCCCGGCTGGCCTACTGCGCCTGGGGACAATGGAAAGTACTGCTGCCAGTCGCCTGCCACAGAAACTGGCTTGCTTTCATCGCGAGCATCCAAAGGTGGAGTTGACCGTTACAACCGGACCGACAGGACGAATGCTTGATGCTGTGTTGGAGCGGCGTGTGGATTGTGCGTTGGTCGCACAACCCTCTTCCCTTAAGGATGGGCGTTGGGAAGCAGAGCCGTTCCCGCCTGAAATTGAGAGCCTCCCAGTCTTCACCGAAGAACTCGTATTGGTGTTGCCTGAAGGTCATCCGGTAGTGAATGGACCCGATGATGTGTCGCTGACGACCCTAGGCGGTTTCGCCTCCAGCTGTTCTTATCGCCAAATCGCCGAGCAGTGGTTCAACAGCGGGAAGGGACATCCTTTCCGAGCTTTGAAGGTCCAGGAACTTGGGTCGTATCACGGAATACTGGCGTGTGTGACGGCCGGGTCGTGCTTTGGCATCGTGCCGCGTTCTGTACTAGAACTGATTGGCGGCACGACGAACCTGACGCTGCATCCGATCATGCAGATTGATACCCAGCTGGTTTGGCGTGCTGGCTACAACACCCCGGCCTTCAAATCGTTGCGAGACCTGCTGCTGAGCTGATTTATCCCGCTTGGCCTTGGCGGCGTTTTCGGAATTCCGCCACTTTATGACGGTTGCCGCACAAGGCCATGCTGCACCAGCGTCGCTTATGAGATTTGGTTCGGTCATAGAACATGAGTGAACAGTCCGGGCTCTCGCATTTCCTGACAAGACTGAAATCACCTTCTGCCAGCAGCTCAGCTGCTGAGTACGCCAACCTGGCGAGCTGGCGGCTGGCTTCATCTTTGTGATGAAAACGGTCCAGCTCTGGTTGGTGAGCATCCCATGTCAGCTGCGGTACCGCATCACGCAAGAAACTGTTGAGCACCGAAGGATCTGCGTCGCGCTCTTGGCGCCGTGCATGAACAAGCACTTCAACCGCATCCCGCAGGGTGCGGAGGTTCGATAGGAGCACTCCACCTTTCGCCGACGGTAAAGATGCCGGACCAAAACCAGCTTGAGCGAGCCATGTAAAAGCTTGCTCATCACTGTTCAAAAGGTCCGTCTTTCGTCCGTCCACCATCATCACAGTATTGAGAAGGTCGAGCACCGGGTGGTCTGCCAGCACGTAGGGCGCCGGAAGGTTCGCTGCAGGATTAGGGGGGGTCATATGGCCTCCTTTGGGTGTCGACAGTGATTGTAACCGATAAAAAAGATTTGACTAGTTACAAAAGCTGTGCAAAATGAAGCCACGTAACCGCTAAAACCAACCAGACCAGTTACAGGAGCTAAAGCAATGACCCAGTCCAAGCACACCAATGTCGCTTTCAAATTCGCCGAAGCTGATGGCGTCCGTGTCTTCTATCGAGAGGCTGGTGCTCCTGACGCTCCTGTCCTTCTTCTTTTGCACGGCTTCCCGAGCTCATCGCACCAGTTCCGTGATCTGATCCCTCTGCTGGCATCCCGTTATCGGATCATTGCTCCCGATCTGCCTGGCTTCGGCTTCACCGAAGTCCCAGCCGAGCGGGAGTACGTATACACCTTCGATGCGATCGGTAAGACGATCGGCGATTTTGTCGAGAAGCTGGGCCTCAAGCGCTACGCGATGTACTTCTTCGACTACGGTGCGCCGACTGGTTTGCGCTTGGCTCTCGCACATCCGGAACGTGTCAGTGCGATCATTTCCCAGAACGGCAATGCTTACCTGGAAGGTCTTGGAGAGGCTTGGGCACCGATCCGTAAGTACTGGGAAGATGGCCTGCCGGAAAGCCGCCAAGTTATCAACGATGCAATTCTGCATCTGGAGGGGACCCGCTGGCAGTATGTTGAGGGGGTAAGTGATCCTAGCCAGATTGCCCCTGAGTCTTACTACCTCGATGCACTTCTGCTTGAGCGGCCGGGCAACAAAGAGATTCAACTCGACTTGTTCTATGACTATCAGAACAACCTGAAGCTGTATCCTGAATTCCAGCAGTTCTTCCGAACCACGAAGGTGCCGACCCTGGCGATCTGGGGCAAGGGGGACCCTTTCTTCATCCCACCAGGAGCCGAAGCCTTCAAGCGGGACAACCCGAATGCCGTCGTCGAGCTGCTGGATACCGGGCATTTCGCACTGGAGACGCACGTCCAGTACATCGCTGACCGGATCGTCGAAGTGCTGGGCGACTCGATCAACTGATTGATCCCTAAAACGCCACGAACCTTGTTCGTGGCGTTTTCATTTCTGAATAAAGCTATCGCCCATGGACATCATCAATTTTCCCTTTTTTGCCGCCGCTGTCATCGCACTCCATGCCACCCCAGGGCCCGACACAGCCTATGTTGTCGGACGCACCCTTGCCCATGGTAGGGGGGCTGGCCTCATCTCGGCGTTAGGTATCACGGCGGGTTGTCTGTTTCACACGCTTGCTAGCACTTTAGGATTCAGTGCACTGATCGCGGCGGTTCCAGCCGCATTTGATGCAGTGCGTATTCTCGGTGCCTTGTACCTCGCTTATCAGGGCGTCAGGCTGATACTCAGCAAGCCGTCGGTTTCAGCGGAGGGCGGTGGGTTACACGCTTCGCTTCCATATCGCAGGTTGTTCACACAGGCCTTCCTCACAAACGTCCTGAATCCGAAAGTGATCCTGTTCTACCTCGCTTTCTTTCCTCAATTTGTCGATCCTGAGGGTGTTAATAAGCCCGCGGCCTATCTAGTGCTTGGAATTTATTTCGCTGTCACTGCAGGTATCTGGGCGAGTGGAGTTGTGTGGTTTGCTGGGGCCTTGGGACGGAAACTGAAGACAAGCCAGGCTAAGGCACTGCTGCTCAATCGCGCTATAGGTGCTTTGTTCGTTGGGCTGGGAGCTAAGTTACTGGCCTCATCGTAGTGGCCAAGGCTTCGCCTCAGCCAATCCAAAAATGAAGGGGGCCGCAATGCGGCCCCCTTCATTTAGCTTGGCCAGCAGGACTGGCGAATGATGCTGCAGAAGTTACCAGGCTGGAAGCCAGGCTCTTTGTCGGCGATCACATCTGCTTTGACGTTGCCAAATGTCGTTTGCGGCTTGTGGCGGATGCCGTTGTAGAACGTCTGGATAATCGCTTCTTTGAACTGATCGCCACGAGGATGTGCAAGAACGACGGCGTCCCGGTCGTCAGCACTGAGTCCTTCATGGTGCAACCCGAGAACATCGGTTTCTACACCAGCAGTGACCAATGCAATGAGCGGGTGCATATGTTCCGGAATGCCTGGAGTGGTGTGAAGTGCAATTGCAGTCCACACGCGCTCTATGTCGCGCTCGTTGACGCCGTGACCCTCCAGGAAATCACGCGCAGCATTCGCTCCATCGACCTCGAAACGGCAACAATCGCTGCTGTGCTGGTGGGTAAGGCCCATGTCATGGAACATGCAGCCAGCGTAGAGAAGCTCGTCGTCGTACTTCAGGCCCAGACGCTTACCGGCGAGCGATGCGAAATAAAAGACCCGGCTCGAATGATGGAAAAGGAGGGGCGAAGCGGTGTCCCGAACCAGCTCGGTGATTTGTCGGGCCATCGAACTGTCAGGCACGTGAATGCCAGCAATAGCGTTAGTCATCTTGAGATCCTAGAGGGTGAGTGAGGACTCCAGTCTGAGTGCCACACTAAATGGCATCAATTGACTTGTTACGTCATATTCTGCCATTGTCAGCCGGTATCGGACCTGGACACCCTGCCTTCGCTTTTAGGAGCCGTTATGCGCCGTCAAATAACTCTCGCCATCCTGGGCATGCCAGGGGTTCAGCTTCTCGACGCTTGCGGTCCGTTGGACGTCTTCGCGGAGGCCAACCGGCAAGCGGGGTATGAAGCCTATCGGTTGCTTCTGCTCGCTTGTGAACCTGGGCCGCTGGTGAGCTCATCGGGCACCCGGTTGATTCCAGATGCCTGGATCGGAGAGGAGATCGATGCAATTGATACCTTGCTGATAGCCGGAACCCCTCAAGCCGCCGATCAGTACCTTCGATCAGGGATTCTGGATTGGCTCCGCCAGCGTGCTCCGTTGAGCAGGCGCTTCGGTTCGGTATGCACTGGGGCATTTGCGCTCGCAGCTGCTGGACTACTTGATGGCCGCCGGGTCACTACCCACTGGGCTGTGGCGCAGCCGCTCTCTGAGAGATACCCCCAAGTCACCGTGGAGGCGGATGCCATCCAGGTTCATGATGGAAACTTGAGGACAGCTGCGGGTGTAACGGCTGGGCTGGATCTTGCGCTTACGCTGGTTCAGGAAGATTTGGGCGATGAGATTGCGAAGGATGTAGCAGGTCACCTGGTCATGTATTTCAAACGGACCGGTGGGCAGATGCAGTTCAGTCGTCAAGGATCTACCTCACCCACAGGGCGCTCTGCTCTACAGGCATTGCAGCGGTATGTCGCTGCCAATCCGGCTTTGGATCATGGGGTTGCGAAACTGGCAGAACGTATGGGCGTAAGCCCAAGGCATTTCGCCCGGATCTTTCAAAATGATGTGGGCATGACGCCGGCAGCGTGGGTGGAACAGACGAGGGTGAATGCTGCTCGCGAACGGCTGGAGGCTGGAAATGATGCGCCTAAGCAAGTAGCTGCCATGTGTGGATTTGCTAACGCAGACACATTGCGCCGAGCTTTTGTACGTCATATGGGCGTTACCCCTGCGGAATACCGCAAACGCTATGCGCGACATTGTTGAGAACAGAGTGCTGTTTAATAAAAGGCTCAAGGTCAGTTGCTGCGAAAGGAATACTGGCAAGGCCTACGATGTTGAATGGAAGTCTGTTCACTGCTGAGCGTCCGCTATGGGTCGAAAGCTGCCGTACGTGACAGGCCGCTATCGACCCATTGCAGACAGAGAATCTTCAGCAATCTTTGTGGGAGCGGGCGCGCCCGCGAAGAATCCAACGCGGAGCCTGGCACCGGCAGCGCCGGTGTTCGCGGGCACGCCCGCTCCCACAGAGTGCACGTCGCGCTGACGAAACCGATTATGTTCCATCTGCAATGGGTCGATAGCGGCCCCTGGCTACCAATCGCTTTCGACCTGAAGCAGACGCAAAGCCCGATCACAATCCCCTGCCCTAATCGTGCAACAAGAATTGCAACACTGATGAATAGGCCACACCCTGTGCCTGATGGCCAGTTCATTCTTACTGTGCAGTGAAGAAGCCAAGCATCGGCGCCAGCACACTCGGTGTCTGCGCACCGAATACCACCGTACCGTTGATGCGCAAAGACGGAACCACGCGTCCCGCCCACGCCGCAGCCGTGGCTTCGCTGGCCTGCAGTTCCTCACCGAACGTGTCGCCGTGCATGAATTGAACGACTTCGCCCAGAGGTACTTGTTCTCGCTCCAGCAGCTGTTCCAGAACCGCCGGATCAGCAATGTCCTGGCCATGGCAATACAAGGCCTCGAACGCACTTTGCACAAAGTGATGAGCGGGTTTCCCGCTACGCTGCAGCCACAGTACAGCGGCAAGCGCGGGACGCGTGTCGGGCAAGCGGACGATCTGGCTGAACACCGGTTCAATGCCGAGCTGGCGCATCTGCGCAGCCACCAGGGATTGCTGGATCAGCGCCTCGGTGCCGAAGCGACGCTCGAGAAAGTCGTGGTAGGCCATGCCAGCAGCGGCACGGCTCAATGGCGAGCGGCACGGCTGAAAGGTGACGCTCAGTGGTTGGCCGGCCTGGCTCATCGCGAGCGCAAGGCGGCGCAGCGCTACCCAGCTCCAAGGGTCGAGAAAGTCGAATGCCAGGAGCGGGGGAATGTGCATGGTCCAGGCCCTGAGTAAGGTAGTTCAGCCCAGAGTACGGCGTCAGCTGCACAGGCAGAAGCCACACAGCACGCAATAGAGCGTTGCGCAATGTCGCTAGGCAATACTGACCAACTCTTTCATGAAATGCGCAAAGGCCCTGATACGCGTCGAGGCGCGATTGATCGGCAGGTAGACGATATTGATCGAGGCGTTGACTGACATCGGGTTCACTTCGTATTCAGGCAGCAAGCGGGTGAGCCGGCCCTGTTGCACATCCTCGGCAACCAGCCAGTCGGCCAGCAGCGCAATGCCCTGCCCGGCGACCGCTGCCTGCCTGAGAATGTCGGCATTGTTGCTCTGCATCCGGCCCTGCACCGCGACGGGCACCGTCTCGTCAGCCACCTCGAACAGCCAGTCGCGCATTGGCCCGCCGTAATCGAAGCGCATGCAGGAGTGCTGGGTGAGTTCGCTCGGTTGCGTCGGCGCACCGTGCCGCTCCAGGTAGGCCGGGCTGGCCACCAGCCAGCGCTGGAAATGACCGATGGTGGTGCAGATCACGTCTTCGCTGGAGACGGTCGACCCCAGGCGCACGGTCAGGTCGATACGGTCCTTGTAAAGGTCCACCCGCTCGTCGCTGAGGTTGAGGCTGACCTCCAGCTCCGGATGGCTCGCCAGAAACCGCGCCAGGTGGGGAGAGATCAAGCGTCGGCCGAACTCCACCGGCACGCTGACCCGCAGCTTGCCTTTCGCTTCGCTGCCCCTGTCGGTGACCATGCCATCGGCTGCAGCGAGCGCATCGAGAATGCCCACCGCGTTGTCGAAATAGGCTTGGCCCAGGTCGGTCAGGCGGTTCTGGCGTGTGCTGCGGGTAATGAGCGTGGTGCCCAGCTCCGCCTCCAGTGCTGCCACCTGGCGCGCCACGGACGATGTTGCCACGCCAAGCTTGCGGGCTGCGGCGGAGTAGCCACCGCAACGTACCGTCTCTACGAACATGCTCAAGGCGAGAAACTTATCCATTGACCGACCCTGTCGAAGATATCCATGAGGGAAGCTGGTGGCATCACCAGTCGAGGTTGCATCAGCCTGCAGCATAGCCACCTGCCCGGCCGCAAGATTGAACAGGCGTGCTATCGAACACGCGCTGCCAGCCTTGCGTAATGAGCAAAGCTGCCTTGCGCGAGCGACCCATACCCGCACCAGCCGTGCTCCTTTAGGCTCGCCCTGAACTGATCGGCATCCGGCAATACCGAGAGTTGCTGGTTGCTAATGGCGGAGAACGAGGTGGGTATCGATGTCACGTAGGAAGCGTTGGGCATTGGCAGCTATTGCGCTGGGCGTGGGCGGGCTAGCCGCAGCGTTCGGGTTGATGTGGCGACCGGCAATCGACCCGATCGAGCGGCCCATGGCATTCGAACCCGCACAGATCGCGCGCGGTGCCCAGGTCGTCACCGCCGGCGACTGCGCGGTCTGCCATACGCGTCCTGGCGGCAAGTACCTGGCGGGCGGCCTGCCACTGGTGACGCCGTTTGGCACGCTGTACAGCACCAACATCACCCCTGACGCGCAAACCGGTATCGGCAAGTGGCCACTCGAAGCGTTCCAGCGCGCCATGCGCGACGGGATTTCCCGCGATGGGCATTTCCTCTACCCGGCCTTCCCATACACGCATTACCGGCTGCTCGACGATCAGGACCTGGCGGACGCCTACGCCTACCTGATGAGCGGGCCTCCGGTGCACCAGCCGGCAACCCCCAACCGCATGAAGTTCCCGATGAACCTTCGCCCGCTGGTCGCAGGCTGGAACCTGCTGTTCCTGCATTCAGCGCCGTTCGTGCAGACCGCGCAGGCGTCGCCGCAGTGGAACCGTGGCCGCTACCTGGTCGAAGGCGCGGGCCACTGCGGCGGATGCCATACCCCTTTGAACCTGCTCGGTGCCGAGAAAACGGGCCAGGCGCTTGCCGGTGGCGTGGTTGACGGCTGGGCGGCCCCTTCCCTGCTCGGCCTGGCCAGCCGCGAAACGCCCTGGACCCAAGCCCAGCTGGTGGATTACCTGCAAGCCAAGGTCGTCGACGGCCATGGCACCGCCGCCGGCCCCATGCGCCCGGTCACCCAGGAACTCGCGCGGCTGCCTCGGAGCGATGTCGAAGCCATGGCGGAATATCTGCTGGGTTTGCCGGCCTCCCCTCATCAACCCGCCACGCTGGAAACAAAAGCTGTGGCCTCGGCCGAATCGCCCAGCCTGGGTGGTGATCTGTTCCAGGCTGCATGCGCAGGCTGCCACGGCGCAGGCGCACCGATGCGCAGTATCGACGGCCGGCCAGCGCTGACGGCGACGTCCTCGGTGCAGGCCCCTGCGCCACGCAACTTCATCAAGACGGTACTGGAAGGCATTGCCCCCACACCCGGTGAGCCAGGCCCGGCGATGCCGCCGTTCGCGGCCAGCCTGAGCGACCAGCAGCTCGCCGCCCTGGCGGCCTTCGTCCGTGGCCAAGCCGCCCCAGAACGGCCGTGGCCGGATTTGCATTCGACTATTCAGGCTCTGCGCGAGGAGACCCCATGAGCAACGTGAACCTTACAGTCAACGGCCAGCTGCACAGCCTGGATATCGACCCGGACATGCCGCTGCTCTATGCCTTGCGCAACCACCTGGAACTCAACGGCGCCAAGTATGGCTGCGGGCTGGGCCAATGTGGCGCGTGCACCGTCATCGTCGACGACCAGCCGGTATTCGCCTGCGTGACGCCGTGTGCCGGCATGCAAGGCCGCCAGGTGCGCACCGTCGAGAGCCTGGGCACGCCTGAACGGCCAGGCCCGCTGCAGCAAGCCTTCATCGATACCCAGGCCGCGCAATGTGGCTACTGCATCGCCGGGATGATCATGCGCGCCCAGGCCTTGCTGGAGCACAATCCACAGCCCGACGCAGCCACCATCCGCGCACACATGGCCAGCAACCTGTGTCGCTGCGGCACGCATCTGCGCATCATCGAAGCGATCACCCGCGTCGTCGAAAACGGTGGCCTGCATGCCGTCCACAACTGAATTCGGTCGCCGCGCCTTCCTGCAAGGCGGCAGCCTGCTGATGGCATTCGCGCTGATGCCGGCCGCGCGCAAGGCACTGGCCGATACCGAGGTGGATACCCTCGGTACTGTCGTGCTCGCCCCGGACCTGCCTGGCAGCTTGCGTACCAACCCGTACCTCGACGCGTGGATCAGGGTCGGCGTCGAAGGCATCACCGTGTATACCGGCAAGGTGGAACTGGGCACCGGGGTAAAGACCGCGCTGTTGCAGATCGCCGCCGAGCGGCTGGACGTCTCGCCGGCAGCGGTGACGTTCCTCACGGCGGACACGGCGCTGACGCCGAACGAAGGCTACACGGCCGGCAGCCATACCATCTTCGACAGCGGCACGGCGCTGTTCAACGCCGCCGCGCAGGTGCGCCAGATGCTGATGGAGTCGGCCGCCAGGCGCTGGGGTGTGGAAGTGTCGTCGCTGCGCACCGGCGATGCGATGATCACGGCCCCGTCCGGCGCCCGCATGAGCTATGCCGAGGCGGTGGCAGGCGTGGACCTGCATCAATATGCCAAGGCCAGCTCGCCGGACCTTCCACCTGCGCAGTTCAAGCTCATCGGCCACGCCATCCCACGCCTGGATATTCCGGCCAAGGTCAGCGGTGGCGCGGCGTTCGTGCAGGACATGCGCCTGCCGGGCATGCTCCATGCCCGGGTGATCCGGTCACCCAGGCCGGGCTGCACGCTTACCGGCTTCGATCGCCAGGCGATTGAACGCCTGCCGGGCGTCGTCAAGGTGGTCGAGGACGGCAACTATCTCGCCGTGGTGGCCAAGGATGAATGGCAAGCGATCAAGGCGATGCGGGCGGGCTACGCGGCGGCGACGTGGACCACTGGCGAGGTGATCCCGGACCAGGCCGTCATCCACCAGCTGCTGCCCAGGCTGCAATCCAGGCGCTACCCCATCCAGCACGAAGGCCAGCCGACGCCTTCAAGTGGCAAGGGCTATCGGGCGCGCGTCAGCAAACAGTACCTGATGCATGGCTCTATCGGCCCCTCCTGTGCGCTGGCCTGGTTCAAGGACGGTAGGTTGACCGTCTGGACCCACACCCAGGGTGTGTTCCCGCTGCGTGCGGGCATCGCCGAAATGCTCGGCCTGCCGCTGAGCTCGGTACGCTGCATCCACGCCGAAGGCTCTGGATGCTATGGCCACAACGGCGCCGATGATGCCGCCGCCGACGCGGCGCTCATCGCCATGCGCGTGCCCGGTGTGCCGGTGCGCGTGCAGTGGATGCGTGAACAGGAAAACCTGTGGGAACCGTACAGCTCGGCCATGCTCAGCGAACTGGAGGCCAGCCTGGACAGCAGCGGGCGCATCAACCACTGGAAGTACCAGCTATGGACCACGCCGCATAACGAGCGCATCACCAACGCCGGCCGCCTGGTGCCCGCGCGCATGCTCGCCCGCCCGTTCACCTCGGCGCCATCGGTGCCGATTGCCCAGCCTGAAGGCGATGGCGACCGCAACGCGATCCCGCTGTACCAAACCGGCGCAAGCGACATCGACATGCACTTCATCAGCGAAATGCCGTTCCGCACTTCGGCAATGCGCTCGCTGGGTGCCCATATCAATGTGTTTGCCATCGAGGCCTGCCTGGACGAACTGGCGGCGCAGGCAGGCGTGGATGCCGTCGAGTTCCGCCTCAGCCACCTCACCGACCCAAGGGCCCGCGCCGTGGTCGAACGGGCCCGCGATGAATTCGCCTGGCCACGGCGTTCGTCTGCACCCGGCACGGGCATCGGCCTGGGCTTCGCCCGCTACAAGAACATCATGGGCTACTGCGCGGTGGCAGTGGAAATCCAGGTGCATCCGCAAACCGGCGAGATCGAGATTCAGCGGGTGGTCACGGCGGTGGACGTCGGGCAGATCGTCAATCCCGATGGGCTGCGCAACCAGGTCGAGGGCGGCATCGTCCAGTCGAGCAGCTGGACGCTCTACGAGGCGGTCAGTTATGACCCCGGCGGGGTACGCAGCTATGACTGGAGTGGCTATCCGATCCTGCGCTTCCCGCAACTGCCGAAACACGTGGAAGTGCACCTGATCGACCAGCCTGGCCAACCCTTCCTCGGTGCCGCCGAAATTGTCCAGGGCCCGATGGCGGCAGCCCTCGGTAACGCAGTGGCGGATGCCACCGGCCAGCGCCGGCTGGCGCTGCCGCTGACCCGCAAGGCGTGAATCGGCGGCGCTTGAACCTGTGTCTTGCAAAGGTAACGGCAGATGCAACATCTTGATGTGACGGTCCTGGAGCAGGCGCTGGCCTGGGCTGACCAAGGACACAGCGTGTGGCTATGCACGGTCCTTTCCACCTTCGGTTCGGCACCGCGCGCGCCTGGCGCAATGCTGGTGGCCATCCAGTCCGGTGCGCACTGCGGCTCGTTGTCCGGCGGCTGCGTCGAGGAGGCGTTTCTCGAAGCGCTCGGTCGTGGCGAGCATGCCGCACCGGCACAGGTCATCTGCTACGGCGCCAGTGCCGAGGAGCGAAGTCGCCTGCAACTGCCGTGTGGCGGTAGCCTGGACGTACTGGTCGAGCACCGACGCTCGAGCGCCGAATGGCGCGCCCACCTGGGCCAGTTGCTCGACGCTCTGCGCGGTCAACGTCGGCTGACCCGGGTGATCGACCTGGAAAGCGGCCTGTTCAGCACCCGCAGCCGCACCGACGGCAGCGACACCGTAGTGCGCAGCGGAAGCCGCCTGGAGATCGCCCTGGGCCCGGCACTGCGCTTGCTGCTGGCAGGCCTGTCACCGGTTGCCGAGGCCTGCGCACAGTTCGCCCTGGCCCTGGGCTTTGAAGTGATCGCTTGCGACCCGCGAGAAGAAGTGGCCGCGCTGTCGCTCGAAGGCGTGACGGTGATTCCGCTACTGCCCTCGAGCTACATCGCCAACGGCGGTTGCCACGCAGCGACGGCGGTGGTTGCGCTGACCCATGATCCGAAAATCGACGATCTCGCATTGATGGAGGCCGTGCACACGCCGGCCTTCTACATCGGTGCCATGGGCTCGAAACGGACCTCGGAAAAACGCGCGGAGCGATTGCGCCGGATCGGCGGCTTGACGCCTGCGGATGTCGATCGCCTGCACATGCCCATCGGCCTGGATATCGGCTCCAGGACCCCCGCCGAAATTGCATTGTCGGTGATGGCTGATGTGCTGCGGGTGTATCGAGGTAAAGCGCGAACGGCGCTTTGAAGGTTGCCGGGTTTTGCGAATTGCGCAATGCACTTGCCCCGGTTGTGCTGATTATCAGGTGGGGCGCCGGACATTAACCTGACTCCAGCAAACAGCCGCGCTATCGCTGCACTTGCCAACCGCATTCAAACCACTTGCAAAGGAACTGAGTAATGGCCCGTCATCTGTTCAATCCCATTCGCGTGGGCGCCTTGCAACTGCCGCACCGTATCGCCATGGCGCCACTGACCCGCTCCCGAGCAGGCCAACCCGGCGACATCCCGACGGCAATGGCGGCGCAATATTATGCCCAGCGCGCCAGCGCAGCGTTGATCATCACCGAAGCCACGCAAATCTCCCGGCAGGGGCAAGGTTATGCCTGGACACCCGGTATCTACACGGCTGAACAGATCGCAGCCTGGCAGCAGGTGAGCGACAAGGTGCACGCACAGGGCGGACGCATCTTCATGCAGCTGTGGCACGTCGGGCGCGTTTCGCACCCCAGCTTCCAGCCAGGTAATGGCCTGCCCGTTGCACCGAGTGCGATCGCCGCGCCCGGCAAGACGTTCATCGTCGACCACGACGGCAATGGCGTCTGGGGTGATGTACCGGTCCCGCGCGCCCTGGAAGTCGAAGAGATCGCGGCGATCATCGATGATTACCGTAATGCTGCGCTCAATGCCATGGCGGCGGGCATGGATGGCGTCGAGATCCATGCCGGCAACGGCTACCTGCTCGACCAGTTCATCAACAGCAACAGCAACCGGCGCAGCGACCCTTACGGCGGCTCGTACCAGAATCGGGCGCGCCTGCTGCTGGCGGTGGTCCAGGCCGTGGCGCAAGAGATCGGCGCAGATCGCGTCGGTGTGCGCCTCACCCCGATGGGGCGGTTCATGGGCATGGGCGACGACACCCCCTTCGAAACCTTCAGCTACATCGTCAAGTCGCTGAACCGCTACGGCCTGGCCTACCTGCACCTGGTCGAGCCCGCGGTCGTCGGCACCGTCAAGGACGAAAACTTCGACCCGCGCTGGGACGAGATCATCTTGCAGCTGCGCGATGCCTGGGAAGGTGTCCTGGTGATCGCAGGCGGCTACGACGCAGCTTCTGCCGAACAAGCGATTGCCGAAGGCCGTGCCGACGTGGTGGCTTTCGGCCGACCGTTCCTGGCCAACCCGGACTTGCCACGCCGCATCCGCGATGGCCTGCAACTCAACACCCCCGACCCAGCAACCTTCTTTGGTGGCGACGAACGAGGCTACATCGACTATCCAGCCCACCCCTGACAGCGCCGTGCCGACTGGCTGGATCGCCCAGCCCGTCTGCACGGCGGTACGCAGGTTTTAGCCGCATGGCTGGGCGCGAGCGACAAGATGGCCGTAACCGGCAGCGCGGGTGAAATCGGCGAGATGCCAGAGGTTGCCGTTGGCGCCCCAGGTGCCATCGGCGACGTCGACCAGCTGTATCGACGTCATCAGCATGCGCCCGTCAGCCTGCCCCACGCAGTGTTCGATGGCCTGGTGCAGGCCCTGCACATAATCCTTGCGCATCTGTGCATCGAGGACCCCGGCCGGCACCTTTACCGTGACGATGCAGGGAATGGCCTGGGCGTGCAGGTTCACCCCGCCACACAGCCAGTCAGCGCCACGCACCTGCTCGATGAGCACCCAGCACAGGCTGCGCTGCGGTAGCGCGTTACCGATGTGTTCGTGGGCGATGGCGGCCTCGCTGACGCGCTTGAGCAGCTGTTCGCGTTGCGCCTCGTTGAAAGCCCCGGCAGGTACCTTGATCAGGATGTTGGGCATGGCGGAAACCTTGATGATGAATGGAGGCGCCATTAGGCCTGCCAGCCGTTGCGTGCATAAGTGTCGGATCCGTCCCGTTTCGAGCATAATCCGCCAATGTACGATTTCACCATCCTGGTCACGCCGGGGGCATTCGCGACGAGCGTGGCCGCCACCCTGGACATCCTCGCCAGCGCAGCCACCGTCAGCGAGCGGCTCGGCCTGGCCGCACCACGCTGGCGGGTTTGCGGCCCGCAACCGGGGCCGGTAGCGCTGGGCCATGGCCTGCAACTGCCGGTGCAACCGCTCGAAGCAAACGCCGCGGACCATTCCTGCTGGGTCATACCGGGCATCGGCGTCAGCGACATCGAGCTGCTCGAGCAGCGCCTCGCCGAGCCATGGACAGCGCCCTGTCTCGCTGCGCTGCGCAGTCATATCGCCAACGGCCAGGAAATTGCCGCATCCTGCTCGGCGGTGTTTCTGCTGCAGGCAGCCGGGCTGCTGGACGGCCGGCGGGTGACCACCTCCTGGTGGCTGGCAGCGCATCTGCAGCAACTGGCGCCCGGTTGCCGCGTGGAGCCGGACTTCATGGTGCTGGCCGATCACCCGGTGACCACGGCAGGTGCCGCCTTCGCACAGACCGACCTGATGCTGCAACTGCTCCGGCGGCGCCTGTCACCTGCAATCGCCGACGCGGTGGGCAAGGCGCTGCTGCTCGACCGCCGGCAACTGCAGGCGCCTTTCGTCATCCCCGCCGTGCTGGCGCAAGGCAATGCGCTGATCTCGCGCCTGACTGCCGAAATCGACAAGTCACTGCCGCAACCGACCAGCGTCAAGGCCCTGGCGGCAAGCGTCGGCATGTCCGAGCGGACCCTGTCGCGGCATGTGCGCAAGGCAACGGGGCACTCCACCCAGCAGCTGATCCAGCGGGTGCAGTTGCACAAGGCCCGGGCGCTGCTCGAGTCTGGCGAGTACTCCGTCGAAGCGGTCTCGGCGCAGGTCGGCTACCAGGACGCCACGGCGCTCCGACGCTTGATGCGGCGCCTGCTCAATGCCACCCCGCGACAATTGCGCCAGCGCTGACTCAAGGCTGGCTGCGCCACCCTCAAGGTGAGGTCACGACCACCAGATAATGGCCTTGGGTCAACGGCTTGCCGTGCTCATCGACCAGCCTGTAGGCCTGGTCCACGCTGTGCCCACGATCAATGCGTACCGCCTGCGCCGGCAGCGCCTGCTCGTCCACCGCTTGGATGCCAATGACGCTGTCACGCGCCAGTGCCGGACAGTTATCCATGCGCCAACCGGCACTGCCCACGGTGGTGGTGCAGGATGGTTCGACGATGCTGCCACTGAATTGCAGCACTCCTGAGGCGACAACGCCGCCTGCCTGGGCCTGGCCCACCAGGGCCAGGCACATTGCCACACTCACTGCGAATCGCTTGCCGCTCATGATTTCCACTCCCCGATACCCACGCTTGAGACTATCGGATGAGCGTTGGCTGGCCTGGCTGCATGCGTGAGGTCGTTCACAAACCCGCAAAATAAACCACGCGACGGTTTAAGAAACGTCTCAAAGCCGGCGGCGGTGCAGCGGTCTAGGATAGCCAGGCCCCTCCCAGCCAACCTCACCGGAGCCCCTTCCCGACCATGTCGCGCCTGCTTCATACCCTCTCGCGCCCGGCCATGGCGGCACTCCTGCTGATGAGCCTGGCCTCCACGGCCTGGTGCCAACTCAAGATCGAAGGCACGCGCCTGATCTACCAGGGCTCGGCCAAGGAAGCGAACATCAACGTGGTCAATCGCAGCGGCCTCGACACGGTCGTGCAGAGCTGGGTCAGCAGCCCCGACGAGGGCCGCGATACCCCCTTCGCGGTTGTCCCGCCGTTAGCCTTGATACCGGCCAACGGCCAGCAGCTGCTGCGGGTGCTGTACGCCGGCCAGGGCCTGCCCGAGGACAGGGAGTCACTGTTCTGGCTGAACATTCTCGAGATCCCGCGCAAGCCCGAACAGGCCGACACCCTGCAGTTCGCCATCCGCCAGCGCCTGAAGCTGTTCTACCGCCCTGCCGGCCTGCCAGGCTCGGCCAGTGCGGCAGCCGATGGCCTGCAATGGCGCACGCCCCAGCCCGGCCGGATCGAAGTGCATAACCCGAGTGCCTTCCATGTTTCGCTGGTGGACCTGCGGCTCGACAACCCTGGGCAGTCGCAACAGCTCACGGACTATATCCTGCTGCGCCCGGGGCAATCGCTCACCCTCGAAGCACCTTCACCCTTGCCCGTGCAGAGCCACCTGACGTTCAGCGAACTCACCGATATCGGCCTGCAGAGGCCCCACCGCATCGCGCTGCCGTGAACCCACTGCCACAGGATAGCTACCCCATGACCCCGATCCGCAAACACCTGCTGGGCCTGTTGCTCGTCGCCGCCAGCTGCCCCGCCACCAGTTATGCCCTGTCCTGCAAGCTGGACCCGTCCAAGGCGGCGGTATTCAAGGAGGCACTGGGCACCGCACTGGCAGTACCGGCCGACGCGCCCGACGGCACGATCATCTGGGAGTCGGCACCCCACTCGCTTCCGGTCATCTGCGCCGACGACTATGAAACCGGCATCAGGGAAGACGTCTATTTCTATGTCAACCCGGCCAAAGCCAATATTGGCAAGGGCATACGGGTCGGGATTCGCTACGGCTCGCAGACCATCACCCAGAGTTCGGGCGCCGTCACCACGGGCTACAACTCGCTTCATGGTTGCAGCTGGGCGAACTGTGCAGGCTGGGACAAGGCCCGCTTCACCCTGAACTTCACCGTGTTCATCGAAAAGTACGGCGCAACGCCAACCGATGGGCAAGCCAGCACGCTCAGCGAATACCGGGTGTTCCAGCTGGACGGCAGAGGTGGCCTCAATCCCAAGCCCAACAGCAACCTCAACTATGTGGTCACCGGCATGAACAACATCCGCTTCGTGCCTTGCTCGCCTGAATTGACCATCTTGCCTTCGGTGGTCAATTTCCGCCGTGCCCTGGCCAGCTCGGCACAGGTCGGCCAGGTCGCCAGCTCGGCCGATTTCAGCCTCGACCTGGTGCGGTCGTGCGACACCCCCTACACCGTCAATGCTCGCTTCACCCCGGTCGCTGGCAGCGCCAGCGTCATCGACAAGCTGCTGGTGCCCAGCAACAACAGCTCGGTCGGCATCGCCCTGACCCGGCAGGACAGCAACCAACCGGTGCCCTTCGACAGTTGGTTCAAGCTGGCCGAGCTGACCGGGCCGGGCGTGATCCGCAACGCGTTCCGCGCCGACCTGATCTGGCGCTCGGCGGCCATCCCCGGTCCGTTCGAAGCCATGGCGCTGGTGGACCTGTATTACAAGTAAGCCCACGGCCAGACGGCCTTTAAGGATCGTCTGATGTCCAGTTGCCAGCGGCTTGCCTACATTCGCCGCATGCGACTCAAAGCCTACCTGCAACAGATCAACCCCCTCCTCTCCGACCCCGAGGCAGCGCGCCGGCTGCTTCGGCTGCTGGCGATCGTGCTGTCGGCCGGCATTCTCGGCGCGGCCTACAATTTCCTGTCGTTCACCTTCAACACCGACATCGCCCGGCGCCACGGCGCCATGAGCAGCGCGATCGCCGAGGCGCACACTTTCTTCACCAACCGCGAGGCACTGCTGGAGAGCCTGAGCCTCGCGGCCGTGCGCCAGACGGAACCGGGCGCGGACTGGCTGCCCCTGGCCCCGGGCGAAGAAGTGCACCTGGAACTGGGCAGCCAGCCGGGCAAGCGCTGGAGCCTGTGGCTGACCCAGCGCATGTGCGCCTACCTCCAGGCCAGGCAGGTCAACCTGCTGTACGTCGACACGGCAGCCCCGGCTCCGATGCGCTGGCTATACCATGCAGACGCCGAGGCCGCGCCGCCTTCGCCTGCGCTGCTGGAACAGCTGCGTGCTGCAGGGGAACGATCCACCGCGCCCCAGGAATTGTGGCTGGCCGACCGGGACGCGCACCGCTCGCGCCTGTTCATCTTCCTGCGCCTGGACGAGCGCGACGCCGATTCGGGCTGGCTGGGCCTGGAAATCGACAGCCAGGCCGTGGCGCCGGCGCTCCGGGATGCCAGCGCAGGCGAATTCATGATGTTCAACGCCGACGGCATGCTGGTATTCACCAACAGCCCGGGGCCGACGCTGGAGCGCTCGCTGCGCCAGCCCGTGGGCAACGACTTTTTCGGCTTCGCCGGCCAGGGATTGCTGCCTGAGCACCTGGTCATCAGCAAGCCATTGATGTCCTCGGACTGGCAACTGGTCTACGCGATCGACCTGTCCGCCATCCTTGCCGGCCTGTGGCAACAACTGCTCGGTGCCTTGCTGTTCTGCGTGCTCAGCATCAGCTTGATACGGGTACTGATCCAGCGTTTCGACCAGCGCTTCTTCACCCCCACCGTCGAACGCATCCGCGCACTGGTGGAAAGCGAGATGTTCAGCCGTGACGTCATCGAAACCGCCCCCGTCGCCCTGTGTGTGCTGCGCCGCAGCGATGGCCAGGTGGTGCTGGAAAACCACCTGGCCCAGCAGTGGCTGGATCAGGACCAGGCCCGCAGCCTGCGCAGCGCGCAATGGATCGAGCAGGCTTTCGAGCGGCCCGACGGCCAGTGCAGCGACTACTTCGAGAGCGCCGAAGGGCGCCACCTGTACCTGAGCTGCTCACCCACCCGCTACAAGGGCGAGCAGGTGCTGCTGTGCGCGTTCAGCGACATCAGTACCCGCAAGCAGATCGAGGCCGCGCTGGAGGACGCCCGGCGCGCGGCCGACGCCGCCAACGAAGCGAAGACGCAGTTCCTGGCGACCATGAGCCATGAAATCCGCACGCCGTTGTATGGCGTGCTGGGCACCCTGGAGCTGCTCTCGCGTACCACGCTCGACGCCCAGCAACGCGATTACCTGAGGGCCATCGAAGGTTCCTCGTCAACCTTGCTGCAGCTGATCTGCGACGTGCTGGACGTGTCGAAGATCGAGGCCGGCCAACTGGCCCTCGAACTCAGCGAGTTCAGTGCCCCGGACCTGGTCCGCGAAGTGATCCAGGGCTACAGCGCAGCGGCCACGAGCAAGGGCCTGCAGCTCTACAGCTGCCTGGACCCGCGCCTGCCGGAACACCTGATCGGCGACGTCAACCGGATCCGCCAGATCCTCAACAACCTGTTGAGCAACGCGGTCAAGTTCACCGATTGCGGGCGCGTGGTGCTGCGCGCCAGGCTGCTCAACCGCGACGGCGAGCGCTCCTGCCTGTTGTGGCAGGTGTCGGACACCGGCAAGGGCATCGCCGAACAGGACCAACCGTTCATCTTCGACGCCTTCTACCAGACCGAAGGGTACACCCAGGCCATCCCCGGCACCGGGCTCGGGCTGCCGATCTGCCAGCGCCTGACGCAACTGATGAACGGCCAGCTGCGCCTGGTCAGCGAGCTGGGGCTGGGCAGCAGCTTCAGCCTGAGCCTGCCCCTGGAAGAGGCGTCAGGCCGTGCCAGCGCCCCGTTCAACCTGCTGGCCGAACGCATTCACGTGGTATCGCCGGTACACGAACTGGCCGAAGCCATCAGTGGCTGGCTGTGCCGCTGGGGCGCACGCGCCCAGGTCGGCGCGCCGCCAGCGGGCAGCGCCCTGGCTGGCGAACTGCTGGTCGAACTGCATCCCGGCAATGTCGAGCGCTGGCTGGTCGCCGAATGGCCTGGCCCACGCATCCTGGCCAGCGCCCAGGACTGCTGGGAGGCGCGGCACGAAGCCGGTCACTGGCAGGTCAACCTCAACGACCTGGCGGCCCTGCACCAGGCCGTCGGCCAGGCCCAGGGCCTGCGCCGCCCCCGGGACCAGGCCGTGCCGGCCCCCTCGACCGAGCCACTGGGGCTGCACGTGCTGGTGGCCGAGGACAACGTCATCAACCAGTTGATCCTGCGTGACCAGCTCGAACAGCTCGGCTGCAGCGTGGCCTTGGCCAGCGACGGCGAACAGGCCCTGCAAGCCTGGCAGCGCGAGCATTTCGACCTGCTGCTGACCGACGTCAACATGCCCGCCATGAACGGCTACGAACTGGCCCGCGCCCTGCGCCGGCTGGGCTGCACCCGGCCCATCGTCGGTGCCACCGCCAATGCCCTGCGCGGCGAGGAAGAACTGTGCCTGGCCGCCGGCATGGATCGCTGCCTGATCAAGCCCTTCAACCTGCAAGCCCTGTTCAACTGCCTGGCCCCGTATCGAGGTAGCCGTCTTGAAGCCCTTTAACATCCTGATCGTCGAAGACCACCCGTTCCAGCATATGTACCTGCAACACCTGTTCAGCGAACTCGGCAGCTTCAACCTGGAAGCGGCCCGGGATGGCCAGGAAGCGCTGGAGCGCTTGCGCCAGCGTGACTTCGACCTGGTCCTGACCGACCTGCTGATGCCCGGCATGGACGGTGTGCAGTTCATCCAGCACCTCGCCGGGCTGCGCCACAAGCCAGGCCTGGCGATCATGAGCGCGGCCTCGCGGCGCATGCTGATGGCGGCCAGCCTGGTGGCCAAGAACCTCGGCGTGGACGTGCTCGGGCTGATCTCCAAGCCCGTCGAGCCCAGCGCACTGCGCAGCCTGATCGACCAATTGCAGCTGCACCATCAGGCGCCGGCCCAGGCCACGGCGGCCAGCCCCGAATTCGACCGCCAGACCTTGGTCGATGCCTTGAACAACCGGGCCTTCCAGGCCTGGTTCCAACCCAAGAAGTCCTTGCACAACGGCCGCATCGTCGCGGCCGAGGCGCTGGTGCGCTGGATGCATCCGGAGCAAGGCGTGCTGCTGCCAGGCACCTTCCTGCCAGCGCTCAATGCCTTCGGCCTGGAGGAACGGCTGCTGTGGGTGATGCTCAAGCAAGCCATGGATGCCCAGGCGCGCTGGCGGGAACGGGGCTATGACATCCCGGTGTCGATCAACCTGCCGACCCACCTGCTGAACAGCCATGACCTGGCCGACCGCCTGCTGGAATTCGTCCTGCACCACCAGGGCGTGCCCGGCAAGCTCTGCTTCGAGCTGATGGAATGCTCCATTCCCGAACAACTGAGCAACTTCTATGCGGGTGCCTGCCGCCTGCGCATGAAAGGTTTCGGCCTGTCCCAGGACGACTTCGGCAAAGGCTACAGCTCCTACATGAGCCTGGTCTCGACGCCCTTCACCGAACTCAAGATCGACCGCGCGCTGGTGCAGCGTTGCGATGAAAGCGAAAGCCTGGCCTCGGCCCTGGCCAGCATCGTCGCCCTGGGCCGCAAGCTCGGCCTCACCGTGGTCGCCGAAGGGGTGGAGACGCCGCAGGAGCTCGAACTGCTGCGCAAGGTCGATTGCAACCAGGTGCAGGGCTTCCTGATTTCCCATGCCGTGTCGGCGGAACAGTTCCAGCGCCTGCTGAACAGCGACGGCCCGCCGTCGGCCTACTGACCCGTTGTAACTCACGGCGCCGGGCGGGCATCCAAGGTAATCTACATTGGTTATCGACGCCCCACGGCCTTGCGGATCCTTGCATGAAACAGTACAACGCCCTGCTGGAAAACCTGGCCCGCAGCTCCCTGCGCCTGAACAAAGGCATGACCGTGCTGCTGGGCCTGGCACTGCTGCTGGCGGGCTTCAGCTTGTGGTCGATCGAGCGCCTGGTCGAAGAACACAGCGATACGATCAGCATCCATTTCGCCCGCCTGATGGAGAATGTCCAGGAACAGGAAACCTTCCTCCAGGCCCTCGTGCAACGCAGCGCCAAGGGGGAGTTGCTGGACTACCCTCGCGCGCTGGAACCCGTGCTGACGCCGCTGCCCGAAGAAGGGCCGGACATTTACAAGGGCGAGGTCTTTCCATTCTCCATGCCGTTCAGCCTCAAGCTAGACCGGCGCCATTTCGCTGACCGCGACGTGTCGGAGGTGTACACCCAAGGGGCGAACCTGGCCAGTTTCTACAGCATGTTCTGGTCAGCCTCACCCTACCGCTCGCCGCAGGTGTTCCTGTTCTCGCCGGATGCCCGTTACGACATCACCGTGCCCGCTGCAGGACGCGGGCGCGGCAAGCCCGAGGAAGAACCGTTCATCGACGTCATCCGCCAGGTCATGGCACGCCAGCCGCACGCCGAGGATTGGCGCCCCGGAGGCGCAATCATCTGGCGCAGCTATGTCGAACAGCCGGACCAGGCCTCCCCGCCGCGTGTGCTGGCCTACGCCAATGTCATCCTGCACCCGGCCAAGGGCGACAGCCAGCGCACGCAAGTGGCGTCGCTGGTGGACCTGGCGCAGATCGACGATTTCGAACGCATCATGGACTGGACCGTGTATGACCACTTCAACCTCATCGCCCCGTCCGGCGAGGTGCTGATCGGCACGCCTGCCTCCCTGGAGGGCGTGCACGAGGGCCTCAACATCAAAGCCGAAGGCCTGGTGTTCCGCCTGCACGAACAGGCCAACGGCGGCTGGAGCGCGGTCTACACCGTGACCTACCGGCACTTCTTCCGTTATGCGTTCTGGTCGCTGACCAGCATCGCCGCCACCTTCCTGGTGCTGATCGGGCTGGGCCGGGTGGCCATCCGCTGGTATCAGCGCCAAGTCGTCCTGCCGGCACGCGCCGCCCACGAAACCATCGCCGAGAGCGAGGCCTTCAGCCGGGTGGTCATCGATACCGCCCCGACCGGCCTGTGCGTGGTGCGTAGCAGCGACCATGAAGTGTTGCTGGAGAACCAGCGGGCGCAGCAATGGCAAGGCACCCGCGAACTGGTCAGCACCCTCGCCTCGACGGTGGACGAGGCCAGCAGCGGCGAACATTCCCTGCAGGTCGCAGGCCGCCACCTGCAGGTGGGTTTCGTGTCGACCCGCTACCACGGCGAAGACGTGCGCCTTTATGCATTCAACGACGTAACCCGCCACGTCGAGGACGCCCAGGCGCTGGACGAGGCGCGCCGCGCCGCCGATGCCGCCAACACTGCCAAGACCCTGTTCCTGGCGACCATGAGCCACGAGATCCGCACCCCGCTGTACGGCGTGCTGGGCACCCTCGAGCTGCTCGGCCTGACGCAGCTGGATGCTCGCCAACAAGGCTACCTGCACACCATCCAGCGCTCCTCGGCAACCCTGTTCCAGCTGATCAGCGACGTGCTCGACGTGACCAAGATCGAGTCCGGGCAAATGGCGCTCGAGCCGGTAACGTTCTGCCCGCTGGAACTGCTCGAGGACACCGTGCGCACCTATCGCGCCTTCGCCGAGCGCAAGGGCTTGCTGCTGTATGCCTGCCACGACGCCCGCCTGCCGGCCCAGGTGGTCGGCGACCCGATACGCATCCGCCAGATCCTCAACAACCTGCTGAGCAACGCCATCAAGTTCACTGACACCGGCCGGGTGGTGCTGCGCACCCGTGTGCTGGCGCTCGACGCCAACCAGGTCAGCCTGCAGTTCCAGGTTGCCGATACCGGCATCGGCATTTCCCAGGCGCAGCAAGCCAGGTTGTTCGAATTGTTCTACCAGGTCGCCGACGCCTCCAGCGAGAGCGGCGCAGGCCTGGGCCTGCCGATCTGCGGCTGGCTGGCCGAGATGATGGGCGGCCGGATCAAGGTGGTCAGCGAGCCGGGCCTGGGCAGCAGCTTCTCGCTCACCGTCAGCCTGCCGCTGGCCGAGGGGGCGCTGAGCGACTGCCCGAGCCTGGTGCCCGACCCGACCCCGGTGTACGTGCGTGCGCCGATACCGGAACTTGCCCAGCATGGCGTCGACTGGCTGCAGCGCCTGGGCATCGCCGCCACCCTGACGATTCCCCCCCTCGAGCAGGACAACCCCCAGGCCCTGCTGGTCGACCTGCTCGACTGCCCGGACGCTGCCAGCTGGCATGGCCAGCGGATCTGCGCCTGCAGCGACGGCCCGGCCCCCGGTGCATTCATCGACGGCTGCTGGCGGGTAGACCTGCATGACGTGCGCGCCATCGCCCAGGCCATCGCCCTGGTGCGCCAGGGCGGGGCGGCCGATGGCCACGACCCCACCCAGCAGCAACGTGCCGCCCTGCGCCTGCATGTGCTGGTGGCCGAGGACAATCCGATCAACCAGGCGATCCTGCAGGAGCAGCTCGAGGCGCTGGGCTGCACCACGGTCGTCGCGGCCAACGGCGAACAGGCCATGCAACGCTGGCAGCCAGGCCTGTTCGACCTGGTCCTGACCGACGTGAACATGCCGTTGATGAATGGCTACGAACTGGCCAGGACCCTGCGCCAGCACGACGCCCGCCTGCCGATCATCGGCGTTACCGCCAATGCCCTGCGCGAAGAGGGCCAGCGCTGCCTCGAGGTGGGCATGAATGCCTGGATGGTCAAACCGTTGAGCCTGCAGGCCTTGCGCAGCCATCTGCTCCGTCTGTGCCGGCCGGTCCTGGCCGATGGGCCCAGCCAGGCGCAAGCGGACACCCACGGCAGCTCGCCCCTGCCCGCCACCGGCGACACCGTGCAAGTACCCGCCAGCATGCGCGCGCTGTTCATCAGCACCCTGCACGAAGACCTGCAGCAGTTGCGCCTGGCCCTCGAACAGCGCGACCATCGGCGTCTTGGCGAGCGCCTGCACAGCGTCGCCGGGGCCCTCGGTGCGGTGCAGGCCAGAGCCCTGTCCGAGCAGTGCTGCGCACTTGAGGACGCGCTGGCCAACTCGCCGCTCGACGCTACCCTGGCGGCTAGGATGCGGGAGGTGCTGGACAGGTTGTCGGCCATGCTCGACAGCCTTGCATAGAATCAACTACAGCGCTGATAACGCATGGAAACCACCCTCTCATCCGCACCGGCTAACGGGTCGTCATTTATGGAAAAACTCAAGGTCATCATCGCCGACGATCACCCCATCGTACTGCTCGGCGTCCGTGAACTGGTCGAACGCGACCCGCGCTTTTGCGTGGTCGGCGAAGCCGTTTGCTCGCAAGGGCTGATCGAACTGCTCGAACGCCAACCCGTGGACATGGTCATTTCCGACTACAACATGCCGGCAGACTCACCCTACGGTGACGGGTTGAAACTGATCGACTATCTCAAGCGCCACTACCCCGCTGTTCGCATTCTCGTGCTGACCATGATTTCCAACCCGCTGATCCTCACGCGGCTGCAGGAGCTGGGCGTGGACGGTGTCATCCAGAAGAGCCAGCTGCACGGCGAAATCGAGAAGGCGCTGAACGCCGTGGCACGCAACAGCACCTATCGGGCGCCGGAACCGGCCAGGCATTCGGTGGTGGCCTGCAACACCGCCATCGATCAACGGGTAGAAAACCTGTCACCGAAGGAATTCGAAATACTGCGCCTGTTCGTGGCCGGCCAAAGTGTCAGCGAAATTGCCCGCAGCCAACACCGAAGTACCAAGACCATCAGTGCACAGAAAGTTTCCGCCATGCGCAAACTTGAAGTAAACAGCGACCAGGAATTATTGGCCTATTGCCTGGCAAGTCATATCTTCAATTAACCTAGTGTGATTGGCCGACCATTAAGATTCGTCTGATGGGCCAGGGAAACCACCTGACTTATTGTGAGCGTGCATTTAGTTGCAGCACTTACTCACTTTCATGTGGACATCAATATGAATAAATTCTCCCTGGCCGCACTGACCCTCTCGCTGATTACTGCATCAGCCGGCGCCCTGGCTGCCGACCCTACCGGGCCAGTCAAAGGTGGCAGCGGCAAGATTTCCTTCACCGGCGTGATCAACAATGACGCCTGTTCGGTCGACGGCGCCAACGCCGACCGCGTAATCGCCGTGGACATGGGCACCGTCTCGATCAAGGACATGGGCACCGCCGAAAATCCGAGCGCAGGCCGCGTGACCGGCAAGGACTTCAACCTCAACGTCAACTGCAACGTCGGCACCAAGGTAGCGATGGTCTTCGACGCCAACAGCGGCGGCTCGGGCCTGGTCACCGGCAAGAAGGTCCTGGCCCTGACCAAAGGCACCGGCACCGCGGCCAACGTCGGCATCGCCCTGCTCGACCCGAACGGCAACCTGATCGACCTGAGCTCGGCCGCCACCGCCAAGATCCAGAGCGACGTACACGGCACTGGCGCCGCGGGCGGCGATGCCACCCTGAGCTTCTCCGCAGCCTACGTGACCACCGGCGCCGCCGGCACTGCCACCGCCGGTCGTGGTGACGCCACCCTGCCGTTCATCCTGCAGTACGAGTAATCGATTCGCCGCTGCTCCCCTGCGCGAGGCTCAACAGCCTCGCCACTTCTTCGTCCCGCAAGGTACCCCAACCATGTTGCGTCGTTCTCTGTATCCCGTTTTCGGGTTGCTGGGCATGCTCGTCGCTGCCCAGGCAACCGCCAGCATCTCCCTGAGCGCTACGCGCGTCGTGTTCGACGGTGCTCACAAGGAGGCCAATGTCACCGTGCGCAATGGCAACCAGGAAGTCCTGGTGCAGTCCTGGGTGGATGCCGGCGACAGCGCGCAGGCGCCGTTTGCCATTACCCCTCCCTTGGCCAGGGTGATGCCCAAGCAGGAACAACTGCTGCGCATTCTCTATGAGGGCCAGGGCCTGCCGACCGACCGCGAATCGGTGGTCTGGCTGAATGTGCAGGAAATCCCGCAAGCCAGTACCCAGGCCAATACCTTGCAGTTGGCGGTGCGCCAACGCATCAAGATTTTCTTCCGCCCGGCCAACTTGCCCGGCAATGCCCTGCTGGCACCGGAACAATTGGTCTGGCAAGTAACCCGGCACGCCGGCAAGGCACAGCTGAGCGTGAACAACCCCAGCCTGTATCACGTGTCGATGGCCGACATCGAAGTCAAACGCGGTAACCAGAGCGTGTTCAGCGTCGACTCGAGCATGATCGCCCCCGGAGAACAAAAGACCTTCAGCTCGGCACTTTCGCAAGTGGACGGCCCGCTGACGCTCACCTTCAAGAGCATCAACGACTATGGCGCCCAGCATGGCTATTCCGTGCTGCTGAACCCTGCCCAGCCAGGTAGCGCCAAGCCTGCCGAACCCGCCATCAGCTTGTGACCGCATAAAGCCCACCTCGCGCGCCCCGGTCGTGTGCGGCCTCCCGTGCCCAGCCCGTGCCGGGACATGAAATAGGTTCCTCGTATGTCTTTGTCCATCGCCCCCCGCTCCGTAGACGGTGCCGATGCAGGCGCGCGCGCGCTCAATGGCGGCACGCCTCGCCCGGCCTGGAAGCTCAATGCCCTGTCATTGCTGCTGTGCAGCGCGCTGCCCGGCCTCGCGACGGCGCAGGACGATCCCCAGTTGCTGGGCTTCAACACCACCTTTTTGCAAGGTGCGCAATCGGCAGTCGACCTGCAGTTGCTGCTATCGGCCAGCAGCGTGCTGCCGGGCAACTATCGGGTAGACCTGTACAGCAACGAAGTACTGGTGGGCCGGCGCGACATCGACTTCAACCGCAACCCCCATACCGGGCGCGTGGAGCCGTGCCTGACCCTGGAGCTGCTCGAGCAGCTGGGCATCGACATGGACAAGCTCAGGGCCCAGGGGCGCCTGGATACCGCGCAGGCTTGCCACGACCTGCCCACGCTGATCGACCAGGCCAGCCTGAACTATGACTCGGGTCACCTGCGCCTGTCCGCCAGCATTCCGCAAGTCGCCATGAAGCGCGGCCTGCGCGGCTACGTCGACCCGCAACTGTGGGATGCGGGGGTGTCTGCGGCATTCGTCAACTATCAGTTCAACACCAGCCGCAGCGGCGGTGATGCCGAGACCCGCATCAACAACAACCTGAGCCTGCGCAACGGCATCAACCTGGGCAGCTGGCGCTTGCGCAACGAGTCGAACTTCAGCAGCGGCACCGGGCGCCCGGACAGCTTCAAGAGCAACCGCAGCTATCTGCAGCACGATGTGACCGCGCTCAAGGGCCAGTTCAGCGCCGGCGACATCTTCAGCGACAGCGACCTGTTCGACAGCGTGCGCTACCGGGGCCTGAAGCTGGCTTCGGACGAAGGCATGCGCGCCGACAGCGAGCGCGGCTACGCACCCGTGGTGCGGGGCGTGGCGCAGACCAGCGCCAGGGTCGAGATCCGCCAGAACAGCTACCTGCTGTACACCGCCAACGTACCGCCCGGCCCGTTCGAGATCAGCGACATCTACCCCAGCGGCTCCAACGGCGACCTGGAAATCACCATCATCGAGGCCGACGGTCGCCGCCGGGTCAGCGTGCAGGCGTTCTCCAGCCTGCCGCTGATGGTCCGTGGCGGCCAGGTCAAGTACAGCCTGTCCGCCGGGCGCTACAACAGCAACAGCGAGGGCCTGGCGACGCCGCAGATGCTCAGCACGACGCTGGCCTACGGCCTGACCAACACCGTGACCGGCGTGGTTGGCCTGCAAGCCACCGACGACTACAAGGCACTGGCCTTGGGCAGCGGCCTGAACACGCTGGTGGGCGCCTTTTCGCTCGATGTCACCCATTCCTCGAGCAAGGCCCAGGGCCAGACCACCCAGGGCAACAGCCTGCGGGCACTGTACGCCAAGACCTTCACCGGCACCGATACCAACTTCACCCTGGCCGCCTACCGCTACTCCACCGAGGGCTTCCGCACCCTCACCCAGCATATCGAGGACCAGAGCAGCGACGCGATCAAGCGCAGCGGCAACTCCAAGACCCGCACCGACCTGACCATCAACCAGAGCCTGGGCCGCGACCGTGCACTCGGCAGCCTGTACCTGACGGCCAGCGACCAGCGCTACTGGAACCGCGGCGGTTCGCAGAGCCTGTCGGCCGGCTACAGCAACAACTGGGGCGATATCTCCTACAACCTCGACGTCAGCCGCACCAAGGAGCTGGGAACCTCAGGCCCTGCGGGGCAGGATACCCAGTTCAACCTGTCGCTGTCGTTCCCGCTTGGCAGCCGCAGCCGCGCACCGCGGGCGTTCGTCACCAGCAGCACGCAGAAAGGCAACGACACCACCCAGGCCGGCATCAACGGCTACCTGTCGGAGACCAGCGACACTTTCTACTCGATCCAGGGCGGCCATAGCCGCACCAGCGGCAGCTCGGCCTCGGCCAACCTGAACACCCGCACCTCGGTCGCCGACATCAGCCTGGGCTACAGCCAGGGGCGCGGCTACGATTCGCAGAACCTCAACGTCGCCGGCGCCGTGGTTGCCCACCAGGGCGGTATCAACCTCGGCCAGACGCTCGGCGAAACCTTCGCCCTGGCCGAAGTACCGGGGGTGCCGGGGGCGAAGATCAGCAACTACAGCGGCGTGGAAACCGGGCGCAACGGCTATGCGGTGATCCCCAGTGCCCAGCCCTATCGGGTCAACTGGATCAGCCTGGACACGCGCGACCTGGGCGGCGACATCGAGATCGACAACGCCACCCAGCAGCTGGTGCCGCGCCGCGGCGCCGTAGTGCTTGCCCGCTACACCGGCAAGAGCGGGCGTCGGGTGCAGTTCGAGCTGTACGACGAGCGCGGCCAGTTGCTGCCGTTCGGGGCATCGGTCGAGGACGCCGAAGGCCGCCAGCTGGCGATTTCCGACCCGAGCGGCAAGGCCTTGGTGCTGCTGGAGCAGGACCAGGGCAGCCTGACCATCAAGTGGGGCGAACGCCAGTGCGCGGCCCACTACGACCTGCCGGAACGGGACACGGCGGTCAACTACGAGCGCCAGCGCCTTATGTGCCAACCGTGACACCCGGCCTGTCGCGCAGCAGAGAATGCGCCTAACTGCCCGGCAGCTTTGGTATGATCCAGTCGCGATACTGCAAACGCAGTGCAACAGGGACTCCAGAGCTGATGAATCAGGCTGCGTCATGTCCTTGATTTCTGCACGGCCGGTTCATTTTTAGGTGAAAGCTGAAGTTTGATGCGAAAACTCCTGGCAAGCACCCTGGCGCTGGTGATGGCCGCCGCACTCTGTGGCTACGGTTTCTGGACCCAGCAGCGCCCGGAAGGCCATTACCTGTCCGACCTGCGCATCGAACTGGCGCTGAACCATGGCGTACCCGGCGAGCACGGCAACCTGCTCGGCGTCGAGCCGCTGCTGTACCCGGGCGACTACCAGAACCTGCAACGCCTGCACCGCAAGCTCGCGGCCTACCTGGAGCAGGCCCGGGCCCAGGGCCTGGTCGGCCCACGCACGGTGGTGGTGCTGCCCGAGCACATCGGTACCTGGCTGTGGGCGCGCGGCGAAAAGAACGAGCTGTACCAGGTCACGCAAAGCCGGGAAGCCCTGCAATGGCTGGAGCTGAGCAACCCGCTGCGCTATGGCCTGGCCATGCTCGGTGCTGACGGCGACGACCGCCGCGCCGACGCGCACCTGCGCATGAAGGCCGAGCAGATGGCCACGGATTACCAGCAACTGTTCGGTGGCCTGGCCAAGGAATTCAACGTGACCCTGGTAGCCGGCTCGATCGTGCTGCCCGCCCCCTATGTGAAGCAGGGCGTACTGCATGCCGGCAGCGGCCCGCTGTTCAACAGCAGCATGGTGTTCGCCGGCGACGGCTCGCTGCTGGGCCAGCCACAGCGTCAACAGTTCCCCGACAGCGAAATGCGCCGCTATGTCCACGATGGCCGCCAGCAGCCGTTGCAGGTCGTGCAAACCCCCGCCGGACGCCTGGGGGTACTGGTGGGCAGCGACAGCTGGTACCCGGAAAACCACCAGCAACTGGCCCGCCAGGCAGTGGAACTGATCGCCAACCCGGTGTTCCTCAGCGGCAAGGGCAGCTGGCAGGCACCCTGGCGTGGCAATCGCCACCAGGACGCCAGCGCCAGGTTGCCCTTGCAGCGCGGCGAAGTCAGCGAACAGGCTGCCTGGCAGCACCTGACCAAGGCCGCCGGTGGCAATGTCAGCAGCATGAGCGTGTTCATGCGTGGGCAGTTCTGGGAACAAGGCAGCGACGGCCAGGGCTTTGCCCACCAGGCTGGCGAACTGCTGGCGGGAACGCCCAGCCCTGGCGCCCGCCTGCTGAACCTGTGGCTGTAGGCCGATGGCCCGCCCCCGTGTGCGCCTGGGCGACCTTTCGGTCGGTTTTGTCCAGCCGCTGAGCGAGGCCCTGCGCGCGCTTGGCCACGACCCACAGCCGCTGTTGCAGCGCTATGGCCTGGACGCGGCACGCCTGGGCGAGGCCAATGCACGCTTGTCGATACCGCGCTACATGCACCTGGGGCACGCCGCCATCGAGCTCTGCGGTGAGGCTGCGCTGGGCCTGCACATGGGGCGCCTGAGCCGTCTGGCGCAGGCCGGGCTGGCCGGGGTCACGGCGGCCCAGGCGCCCAGCGTGGGCGAGGCGGCGCGCACCCTGCTGCGCTTCGAGCCGTTGTATGCAGCCAATTACCGTGGCCATTCCACTTTCCATGAAGATGCCCACGGCGCCTGGCTGCGCTTCTACTCGATCAGCCCCTACAACGCCTACAACCGCTTTGTCGTCGATTCCCTGCTCGCGGGCTGGTTGGCCCAGCTGAGCGACCTTGCCGGCACACCGGTGCAGGCCGAACGCCTGGAAATCGAATTTGCCGCCCCCGCCTACGCCGAGCGTTACCAGCCGTTGTGCGCTACACCCGTGCAATTTGCCGCCGAAAGCAATCAGCTGCGCCTGAGCCGCGCCACGCTGCAGCTGGCCAACCCGCGGCATTGCCCAAGCACCTGGCAGCACCTGCTGCAGTTGTGCGAGGCGGAGATGCTGCAACGCACCCGCGTACGCAGCCTGGGTGAGCGCATCACCCACCTGCTGGGCCCGTTGCTCAATGGCGGTCGCGAACCGGACCTGGAAGAAGTGGCGCGCCACCTGCAGCTGCCGACCTGGACCTTGCGCCGCAAGCTGGCCGAGGAAGGCACGCGTTTTCGCGACCTGCTCAACGAAACACGGCGCGACCTGGCCGAGACCTATATCCGCGATACGGAACTGGCCTTTGGCGAGATCGCCTATCTGTTGGGGTTTGCGTCGGCCGAGGCCTTCCAGCGCGCTTTCAAGCGCTGGACGGGCCTTACGCCGGGGGAGTTCCGCCGCAACCAGCGGCGGGTGGGCTAGAGCTCGGTGGCGTCGTCGGCCGGTTCCGGAGTGTCCAGTTCATAAGCCTGGTATTCGAGAAGTTCTTCCTGATATTCGTCCATCGACCTGCGTCCTCTCATCTCATGATCTTTATCGGTGTCGCCTTCAACCTAAGCAGGTGGAGTGAAGGAATGATGACAATCTTATGAGTGGTAAACGTAGCAGGTGTTCAGGACATAATCACCGGGTGTCTGTAACAGGGATGTGTTCGCCCTGTGCCGGCCTCTTCGCGGGCTTGCCCGCTCCCACAGGATCTCGATAGGCTCTGGAACTTGCGCATTATCTGTGGAAGCGGGCAAGCCCCGCGAGAGGCCGGTACAGGCTAAAAATCAGAGGGCGGGCGACACGGCCTCGGCAGGCTGCGCTTGCTGCTGTACTTCAATAGGAGCCGCCTCCGCCGGCGGCGCCACCGGCTGCGAGCCCTGGCTGTCATCCACCACCGGTGCCGCTACTGCCTCATTGGCTGGGGTAACGGCAGCCGGGGCTGGCGCCGCTTCCACCAAGGGTGCCGCTGCCGGGGCTGGTGCCACCGGCGCCACCGCAGCCTGCTCCGGCAGCCCCAGGGCAGGCGCGGGCGCTTCGGCCTTCGGCGCGGGCTCCTCGACCTTGGCCTTGCTTTCCTGCTGCGGCTTGGGCTTGGGCAGATAGCTCTCCACCAGGGCGAAATAGCGATCATAGAACTGCGCCGCCGTCACCGTCTCGCTGGCCACCTTGACCATGGAGTCGTCGCTGGAGCCGATCGGCATCGACACCGAGCCCAACACACCCACGCCCAGGCTGGCGGAGGTGTTGGACTTTTTCAGGGCATAGCGGTCCTGCAGGGCGTTGGCGAACATGGTCGAGCGCTGCTCGTCGCTCACATCCGGCGCACAGGTAACGTTGAAGCTGATCTGCAGGTGATTCTCGCTGTTCTGCTGGAAACTCTTGTTGCCCATCACCTGGTTGGCACCGCTGCTGGTGATGATGTAGCCCTGGCTGAGCAAGGCGCGCCGGGCGGCCTCGCAAGAGCCGGCATCGCTCACCGGGAAGCTGCGCGAAAAGGTGCCCGAGTCATCGAAATTCTCGTGCTCGTAGACGGCGGCTTTTTTCGAGGAACAACCGGTCACGCCCGCCAGCACCAGGGCCAGCCCGAGCGCACCAAAGACGGAAGATCTGGTCATTGCGTATTCCGGGTAAGTCAGAAAGGTGCCTATTGTGCAACACACGAGGCTGGCACAGGAACCGCTGATCGGTGAAGAGTCTGTCAGATTCGTGTAAATCTGGGCCAAGGCCGGTGATGGCCAGGCGTAGAAACGAAAAAAGCGACCCTGAGGTCGCTTTTTCGTGCTTCGAGGCGTTCAAGGGGCCTCGAGGCGAAGATGGCGCAGCGGACGGGACTCGAACCCGCGACCCCCGGCGTGACAGGCCGGTATTCTAACCGACTGAACTACCGCTGCGTATCATTCAGGCTTGCGCCCGATTGAAACCTGGGTCTACCCTTCCGGCTCGATGGCCTCAGGACAGGCACAAAAAAAGCGATGACTGGATCGCTTCTCTTGTGTTTGCTTCAAGGTGTTCAAGGGACCTTGAAACGAAGATGGCGCAGCGGACGGGACTCGAACCCGCGACCCCCGGCGTGACAGGCCGGTATTCTAACCGACTGAACTACCGCTGCGTATCGTTCAGGCTTGCGCCCGATTGAAACTGGGATCAGCCCAAGGCAGCTTGCCTTGCGACTTCAGACCGGTGCCAGGCACCCATCTGTTATTGAAAAATGGCGCAGCGGACGGGACTCGAACCCGCGACCCCCGGCGTGACAGGCCGGTATTCTAACCGACTGAACTACCGCTGCGCAGTGCGCTCCTCTCTGGCTATCGGCTTCTTGCGAAACCTCGAGCACCAGGAGCTTCTCAGGAAGTGGTGGGTGATGACGGGATCGAACCGCCGACCCTCTGCTTGTAAGGCAGATGCTCTCCCGGCTGAGCTAATCACCCTCGCGATGTTGCTTGTTGCGTTTGCTTCGCTGAGGCCGCGAAATTTACGCAGGTGGTGAAGCTAAGTCAATAGCCCCGTTGGATTTTTTTCAAAAAAGGTCGGTTGGCTGCACCGACCTCTTCGCGGGCTCGCCCGCTCCCACAGGATCTCCACCGATCCTGACCTATGTGAAATACCTGTGGGAGCGGGCGTGCCCGCGAAGAGGCCAGTACAGGATATGCAGAATGCTCAGGTGTAGATCATCTTGCGGGTCATGCCGCCATCGACCACGAACTCCTGGCCGGTAACGAATGCCGCCTGGCGTGACAACAGCCAGGCCACCATGGCCGCGACGTCTTCCACCGTCCCTACCCTGCCCGTCGGATGCTGGGCATGGTCGGCCTCGGTCAACGGTTCGGCACGGCGCTGCGACGGGTCGCGGGCGTCGATCCAGCCCGGGCTCACCGCATTGACGCGGATCTCCGGGCCGAGGCTCATGGCCAGCGCATGGGTCAACGCCACCAGGCCGCCCTTGCTGGCTGCGTAGGCCTCGGTGTCGGGCTCGGACTGCCGCGCCCGGGTAGAGGTCAGGTTGACGATCGCCCCGTTGTGCGCACGCAGGTACGGCGCACAGTGCTTGGCCAGCAGCATCGGGCCACTGAGGTTGACCGCCAGCACGCGGTTCCACTGCGCCAGGCTCAGGCTTTCCAGGGTGTGGTTGTGCGGGTTGGCAATGGCCGCGTTGCACACCAACGCGTCCAGGCGGCCAAACTGCCCCAGCACCTCGGACACCCCGGCACTGACCTGAGCCTCGTCGGCAACGTCCATGGTAATGAACCAGGCGTTGTCACCCAGGGCCTTGGCCACCTTGGCGCCACGCTGGCGGTCGAGGTCACTGAGCACCACCTGCCAGCCTTCGCAGATCAGCCAGGCGGCAATGCCCAGGCCAATGCCGCGTGCGGCACCGGTGACCAGGGCCACCCGGCCGTTGTGGCCGGGCGCAGCGCCGCCGATCTCGATCACAGTGCCGCCAGCCCGCGCGCCAGGTCGGCCTGCAGGTCAGCGACGTCTTCCAGGCCCACGGCAACACGGATCAGGCTGTCGCGGATACCCGCGGCTTCACGCTCCTGCGGCGTCAGGCGGCCGTGGGAGGTAGTGGCCGGGTGGGCGATGGTGGTCTTGCTGTCACCGAGGTTGGTGGTGATGGAAATCACCCGGGTGGCGTCGATGAAGCGCCAGGCGCCCGCTTTGCCGCCCTTGACCTCGAAGCTGACCACCGCACCGAAGCCGCTCATCTGGCGCTTGGCCAGCTCGTGCTGCGGGTGGCTCGGCAGGCCGGCGTAATGCACCTTCTCCACGCCTTCCTGCTGCTCCAGCCATTCGGCCAGTGCCTGGGCGCTTTCGCAGTGCGCACGCATGCGCAGGCGCAGGGTTTCCAGGCCCTTGGTGAAGATCCAGGCGTTGAACGGGCTGAGGGTCGGGCCTGCGGTACGCAGGAAACCAACCACTTCCTTCATCTGCTCGGCACGCCCGGCAACCACGCCGCCCATGCAGCGGCCCTGGCCGTCGATGAACTTGGTGGCCGAGTGGAACACGATGTCGGCACCCAGCTTCAGCGGTTGCTGCAGCGCCGGGGTGCTGAAGCAGTTGTCCACCACCAGCATGGCACCGTGGGCGTGGGCGATCTCGCTGAGGGCAGTGATATCGACCAGCTCGGCCAGCGGGTTGGACGGCGACTCGACGATCAGCAGCTTGGTGTTGGCCTTGATGGCCTTTTCCCAGCCAGCCAGGTCGACCAGCGGCACGTAGTCCACCTGCACGCCAAAGCGCTTGAAATACTTCTCGAACAGGCTGATGGTCGAACCGAACACGCTTTGCGACACCAGCACGTGGTCACCGGCGCTGCACAGCGACATCACCACGGCGAGGATCGCGGCCATGCCGGTGGACGTGCCCACGGCCTGTTCGGCGCCTTCCATGGCCGCCAGGCGCTCCTCGAAGGCGCGCACCGACGGGTTGGTATAACGCGAGTAGACGTTGCCCGGCGTTTCGCCGGCAAAGCGCGCGGCGGCGTCGGCAGCCGTGCGGAACACATAGCTGGAGGTCAGGAACAGCGCTTCGCTGTGCTCGGCCTCCGGTGTACGGTGCTGACCGGCGCGCACCGCAAGGGTGTCGAAACCGACACCCTCGAGGTCACTGTCCAGCCGCCCGGCATCCCATTGATCCGTCATGCCGTCGCTCCCGAATCAGTTGTTGTACAGGTCGATGATCGCGCTGACTGCCTGGTTCTTGACCTTGGCCAGGTCATTGCGGGCTTGTTCGATGCGGTCGAGGTAGGCCTCGTCGATGTCGCCAGTGACGTATTCACCGTTGAACACCGCGCAGTCGAAGTGCTCGATCTTGATCTTGCCGCCACCGACCGATTCGATCAGGTCCGGCAGGTCCTGGTAGACCAGCCAGTCGGCGCCGATCAACTCGGCCACCTGTTCGGTGGTGCGGTTGTGGGCGATCAGTTCGTGAGCGCTCGGCATGTCGATGCCGTAGACGTTGGGGTAGCGCACCGCAGGGGCTGCGGAGCAGAAGTAGACGTTCTTGGCGCCGGCTTCGCGGGCCATCTGGATGATCTGCTTGCAGGTGGTGCCGCGCACGATCGAGTCGTCCACCAGCATCACGTTCTTGCCGCGGAACTCCAGCTCGATGGCGTTGAGCTTCTGGCGTACCGACTTCTTGCGCGCGGCCTGGCCGGGCATGATGAAGGTACGGCCGATGTAGCGGTTCTTGACGAAACCTTCGCGGAATTTCACGCCCAGGTGGTTGGCCAGCTCCAGGGCCGCGGTGCGGCTGGTGTCCGGAATCGGGATGACCACGTCGATGTCGTGGTCCGGGCGCTCGCGCTGGATCTTCTCGGCCAGCTTCTCACCCATGCGCAGGCGCGCCTTGTACACCGACACGCCGTCCATGATCGAGTCCGGGCGGGCCAGGTAGACGTGCTCGAAGATGCACGGCTGCAGTTTCGGCGCGTCGGCGCACTGCTTGGTGTACAGCTGGCCTTCTTCGGTGATGTACACCGCTTCGCCGGGTGCCAGGTCGCGGATCAGGGTGAAGCCGAGCACGTCCAGGGCCACGCTTTCCGAGGCGATCATGTATTCCACGCCTTCGTCGGTATGACGCTGGCCGAACACCACCGGACGGATGCCGTTGGGGTCGCGGAAACCGACGATGCCGTAGCCGGTGATCATCGCCACCACGGCGTAACCGCCGACGCAGCGGCTGTGCACGTGGGACACGGCGGCGAACACGTCTTCTTCGGTCGGCTGCAGCTTGCCGCGTACGGCCAGCTCATGGGCGAACACGTTCAGCAGCACTTCCGAGTCGGAGTTGGTGTTGACGTGGCGCAGGTCGGACTCGTAGATCTCCTTGGCCAGCTGCTCGACGTTGGTCAGGTTGCCGTTGTGTGCCAGGGTGATGCCGTACGGCGAGTTGACGTAGAACGGCTGGGCCTCGGCCGAGGTCGAGCTGCCCGCTGTCGGGTAGCGCACGTGGCCGATGCCGATGTTGCCGACCAGGCGCTGCATGTGGCGCTGCTGGAAGACATCGCGCACCAGGCCATTATCCTTGCGCAGGAACAACCGGCCGTCATGGCTGGTCACGATACCGGCAGCGTCCTGGCCGCGGTGCTGGAGGACCGTAAGCGCGTCATACAGCGCCTGATTGACGTTCGACTTACCGACGATACCGACGATGCCACACATGCGACGCAACCCCTACTTTGACGAAACTTGAGTGAATAGCGCTCAGGGCTTTGCCGGCCCGAGCAACTGTTCCTTGAACGGAAGATCAGCTGGAGTGCCGATCAGCCCACTGGGTGTCCACTGGCCGGTAAAACCCAGGATCAGGTTTTTCGACCAGTCGGCAACCAAGAGAAATTGTGGTATCAGGCGTGATTCCTGCCACCAGGTGTCCTGTTGAACCGGCCCCAGGCTGATCAGCCCGATGGCCACCACCACCAGCAAGGCCCCGCGCGCGGCGCCGAAGGCCATGCCCAGGAAACGATCGGTGCCGGACAACCCGGTCACGCGGATCAGCTCGCCGATGAGGAAGTTGATCATGGCGCCTACCAGCAAGGTGGCGACGAACAGAATGGCGCAGCCGGCGATGACCCGCATCGACGGCGTCTGGATGTAGCTTTCAAGATATACCGAGAGCGAACCGCCGAACATCCAGGCAACCGCGCCGGCAATGATCCAGATGAGCAATGACATGGCTTCCTTGACGAAGCCGCGCTTGAGACTGATCAGTGTGGAGACGGCGATGATCGCGATGATCGCCCAATCAACCAGGGTAAATGCCACGGTGCTGCCTGCAGACGTTTGAGGCAGCGCATTTTACCAGAGCGGCGAGGGGTTGGGTAAGCGGAATGTCAGGTCGATTGGTGTTGGCTTCGCCGCCGGCAAGCCAGCGCCCACAAGGATTGCGCGCCAAAGCGAAACGCACGACTTCTGCAGGAGCGGCCTTGTGTCGCGATCGGGCCGCGCCGCGGCCCCAGCAATTTCGGCCATAGCAATAACCGAGGGGCCGCTGCGCGGCCCGATCGCGACACGAGGCCGCTCCTACATGGACCGAGTCAGCAGTATCAGCTGCGCTCGGGCTGGAAACGCACCACAAAGCCCTTGAGGCTGTTCTGGCGGTTGATCGCATCGCGCATGCGCTCGGCCTCGGCGCGCTCGATCAACGGCCCAACGTACACCCGGTTCATGCCACCCGCCGAGCGGACATAGGCGTTGTAACCCTGGCTACGCAAGGTTTGCTGCAGCTTCTCGGCACCGGCGCGGTTGGACAGGCTGGCCAGCTGGATGGACCAACTGACCGGCAGGCCATTGACGTCGATCTTCGAGGGCGCTTCCGCTTTGGCCACGGCAGCGGCCGGGGCCGAAGCGACTGCGGGCTTGGGCTCTGGCTTGGGCTCGACCTTCGGCGCAGGAGCCTGGGCCTTGGGCGGCTGAGCCTGCACCTGAGTTTGAGCCTGGGCCTGGGCCTGCGGCGACGGCGTGATCGGCTGGCTGGGCGGGCTCGCCGGTGCAGTGGATTCTTCTACCACCACCGGGGGCTGTTGTGGCTCTTGCGCAATGGCCTGTGGCTCCGGCACGGCGACCGGCTCCACCTTCACTTCCGGCAGGTTTGGCATGGACGGTGCCTGCGGGGCCTCGACGTGCACCTGGCGCATCTCGTCCTCGCGGGTGAACAGCATCGGCAGGAAAATCACCGCCAGCGCCACCAGCACCAACGCACCCACCATGCGCTGTTTCATCCCTTTATCCAGCACTGCCATCTACTCCACCCTCCTGGGCGTGCCGCTCCAGCCATTCCAGCGCCTGGGCAACACAGAAAAACGAACCGAACAGCAAGATCTGGTCATCTGCCGTCGCCTGCGCGCATTGCCCCTCGAGGGCGGCGTCGACGCTGGCATAAGACTTCACCGCGGCGCCGAGGTTCGTCAAGGCCGCAGCCAGCTCGGCAGCCGGGCGGCTGCGCGGGGTGTCCAGCGGCGCCACCGCCCAGTCATCGACCAGGCCCTGCAGCGGCGCGACAACACCGTCCAGGTCCTTGTCGGCGAGCAGCCCGAACACCGCCAGGCGGCGCCCCTTCAGCGGGCGGGCGGCCAGGCGTCGCGCCAGGTATTCTGCGGCGTGCGGGTTGTGCCCCACATCCAGCAACAGCTCCACCGGCCGCCCCTGCCAGCTCAGCAGCCGACGATCGAGGCGCCCGGTGATACGGGTATCCAGCAGCGCCTGGCGAATCTGCCCGGCGTCCCACGGCAGCCCCATCAGCAGGTAGGCCTGCAGGGCGAGCGCGGCGTTCTCCATCGGCAGGTCGAGCAATGGCAGGTCGGGCAACGCTACCGGCTCCCCCGTCGCGGCTGTACCACGCCAGCTCCAGTGGCCATCGGCGCTGGCCAGGTCGAAATCGCGCCCGCGCAGGAACAATGGCGCAGCCAGCTCGGCGGCCTTGTCCAGCAGCGGCTGGGGCGGATCCAGGTCACCACACAGGGCAGGCTTGCCCTGACGGAATATCCCGGCCTTTTCAAAGGCCACCTGCTCGCGGGTATCGCCCAGGTAGTCGACATGGTCGACGCCGATACTGGTCACCAGGGCCAGGTCGGCATCCACCACGTTGACGGTGTCCAGGCGCCCACCCAGGCCGACTTCCAGCACCACCGCGTCCAGTTGCGACTGGTAGAACAACCAGAACGCGGCCAGGGTGCCCATTTCGAAATAGGTCAGCGAAATATCGCCCCGCGCCGCCTCGACAGCGGCGAAGGCATCACACAGGCGCTGATCGCTGGCTTCCTGGCCATCGATCAGCACCCGTTCGTTGTAGCGCAACAGGTGCGGCGAGCTGTAGACGCCGACCTTCAACCCCTGGGCACGCAGCAGCGAAGCCACGAAGGCGCAGGTCGAGCCCTTGCCGTTGGTACCGGTCACCGTTACCACGCGTGGCGCCAGCTTGCCCAGCGCCAGCCGGGCAAGCACCTTCTGCGACCGCTCCAGGCCCATGTCGATGGCCGTGGGGTGCAACTGCTCGAGGTAGGCGAGCCATTCGCCCAGGGATCGTTGTTTCATCACGCGACGGCAGCCGCCTCACGCGCCTGCTCCGGGGTTTTCTGGCCAGTCATCTGCGCCAGCAGGCGGGCCAGGCGCGGACGCAGCTCACCACGCGGGATGATCAGGTCGATGGCGCCGTGCTCCAGCAGGAACTCGCTGCGCTGGAAGCCTTCCGGCAGTTTCTCGCGCACGGTCTGCTCGATCACGCGTGGGCCGGCGAACCCGATCAGCGCCTTCGGCTCGCCGACGATCACGTCGCCGAGCATCGCCAGGCTGGCGGAAACGCCACCGTACACCGGGTCGGTCAGTACCGAGATGAACGGGATGCCTTCTTCACGCAGGCGCGCCAGCACGGCCGAGGTCTTGGCCATCTGCATCAGCGAGATCAGCGCTTCCTGCATGCGCGCACCACCCGAGGCGGAGAAGCAGACCATCGGGCAGCGGTGTTCCAGGGCGTAGTTGGCGGCGCGCACGAAACGCTCGCCGACGATAGCGCCCATCGAGCCACCCATGAACGAGAACTCGAAGGCACTGACCACGATCGGCATGCCCATCAGGGTGCCGCTCATGGAGATCAGCGCGTCTTTCTCGCCGGTCTGCTTCTGGGCGCCGGCCAGGCGGTCCTTGTACTTCTTGCCATCACGGAACTTCAGGCGGTCGACCGGCTCCAGGTCGGCGCCCAGTTCGGCACGGCCATCGGCGTCGAGGAAGATGTCGATGCGCGCACGTGCGCCGATGCGCATGTGGTGGTTGCACTTGGGGCAGACATCCAGGGTCTTTTCCAGCTCCGGACGATACAGCACGGCCTCGCAGGCCGGGCACTTGTGCCACAGGCCTTCAGGCACCGAGCTCTTCTTCACCTCGGAACGCATGATCGAAGGGATCAGTTTGTCGACTAACCAGTTGCTCATGCTTTCTTTCTCCAGTATCGGCAGGCAGCGGCCGCTATCGCCGGCCCCGCCCTTGAGCTCACAATCTTGTATGAAACGATGATGGACCGACCGCCGGGGCTTCCGGCGCGCCACTCCACCGCTAATGTGTCGTTCTGCCGCCTCAGGCGCAGGCGGCTGCCCAACAGGGCTGCGAAAGCTATGGACGATGGCGCGCAGCCAGCCGTCACATCTGCCATCACGCCTGTTTCACCGCCCGCACGAAGGCTTCGATCTTCGCCGCATCCTTGATGCCCTTGGCCTGCTCCACGCCGCCACTGACATCCACCGCGTATGGCCGCACCTGGGCGATGGCCTGGCCGACATTGTCGGCCGACAGCCCACCGGCCAGGATGACCGGCTTGCTCAGGCGCGCCGGCACCAGCGACCAGTCGAATGCCTCACCGGTACCTCCGGGTACGCCAGGTACGTATGTGTCCAGCAGAATGCCGCGGGCGCCGGCGTAAAGCCGGCAAGCCGCCTCCAGGTCGTCGCCCGGGCGCACCCGCAGGGCCTTTATCCAGGGGCGCTGGTAGCCTTCGCAGTCCTGCGGAGTTTCATCGCCGTGGAACTGTAGCAGGTCCAGCGGCACCGCTTCGAGAATCTCGTTCAGCTCGCAGCGTGTGGCGTTGACGAACAGCCCCACCGTGGTCACGAACGGCGGCAGTGCGGCGATGATCGCCCGTGCCTGACGCACGTCCACCGCGCGTGGGCTCCTGGCGTAGAACACCAGGCCGATGGCATCAGCCCCGGCCTCGGCAGCGGCCAGTGCGTCTTCGATGCGGGTAATACCGCAGATCTTGCTGCGAACGTTGCTCATGGACAGCGAACCCTGCTGGTGGCAGTCAAAGGCCGGATGTTAACAAATGACGTTTGGCCCGTCAGTCAGCCAGTGCCTCGTAGCCGGTCAAAAAGTGTGGGCCGATGTAACGTTTGGGCAGGGCATACTCCTCGGGGTACTCCACCTGCACCAGGTAGAGCCCGTACGGGTGCGCCGTGACCCCGCCTTCGCGGCGATTGCGCCCCTCCAGCACCTCACGCGCCCAGGCCACCGGGCGTTCGCCGGCACCGATGGTCATCAGGACGCCGGCAATGTTGCGCACCATATGGTGCAGGAAGGCGGTGGCGCGTACATCCAGCACGATCATCTGGCCATGGCGGGTCACGCGCAGGTGGTAGATGTGTTTGATCGGCGACTTGGCCTGGCACTGGCTGGCACGGAAGGCGCTGAAATCATGGGTGCCAAGCAGGTACTGGGCAGCTTGCGCCATGCGCTCGACATCCAGCGGGCGATGGTTCCAGGTGACCTCCTCGGCCAGGTGCGCCGGGCGGATCGGGTCGTTGTAGATGACGTAGCGGTAACGCCGGGCACAGGCCTTGAAACGGGCGTGGAAGTCGGCCGGCATCGGCCGCGACCAGACCACACTGATGTCATGCGGCAGGTTGAAGTTGGTACCCATGGTCCAGGCGCGCTCGTCGCGCACGGCGCGGGTGTCGAAATGCACGACTTGCCCGCAGCCGTGTACGCCGGCATCGGTGCGCCCGGCGCAGATGACCGAGATCGGCTCGTTGGCCACCTTGGACAAGGCTTGTTCGAGCGCCTGCTGGACACTCGGCACACCACTGGCCTGGCGCTGCCAGCCGCGGTAGCGCGCACCTTTGTATTCCACGCCCAGGGCGATGCGAGAGTAGCCTTCGGCCGCAGACTCGGCGGCGGCGGTGTCGATGATGTCCAAGAGCATGAAACCTGTGGGGTGTACGAAATGGCGGGGATTATAACGACAACGGCAGCCGTGTTGGACTGCCGTCGGGTCTGCACGCTCTTTGATGGTTTCTTCGCGGCTGAACCCGCCCCCACAGGGACCCCACGGGTTCAAAGCCCCGGGGTAACTCGTGGTAGCGGGTTTACCCGCGAAAAGGCCCAGGCTTGCCTGCCTCAAATCAGACGGGAAAGCATGTCCTCGGCTTCCTGGCGCTGACTTTCATCGCCATCCTTGACCACTTCGTCGAGGATGTCACGCGCCCCCTGGTGATCGCCCATGTCGATATAGGCACGGGCCAGGTCAAGCTTGGTGGCCACTTCGTCGCTGCCGGAGAAGAAGTCGAAGTCCAGGTCGTCCAGTGGCTCGGGCTCTGGCTGGGCAGCCGCGTCTTCGCTGGTGAAGTGCGGCTCCAGCGAGGGGGACTCGAGGCTCTGCGACAGCTTGTCCAGCTCGGCGTTGACGTCGTCCAGCTCGGAGGCAAAGCTCTTGGCTGCCGGCGAATCGTCTTCCAGCGACAACGACAGGTCGAAGTCGGACGGCAGGTCGAATTCGGACAGTGGGTCGAACGCCGGCACGCTGTCGAAGGCGGCCAGTTCCGCAGCGACATCCACCGCGGGCTCGTCGGCCGCCGCCGGAGCAGCCGGGGCAACCGGCTCGCTGACATCGAGGTCGAAATCGGACAGGTCGACCGTGGGTTGCGCTTCGGCCTGGGCCAGCATGGCCTCGAAATCGGCGTCGGCATCGGCCTGCAGCTCGGCATCGACGGCAAACGGCTCTTCTGCTGCCGGAACCTCTGGCGGCAGAGGCTCATCCAGCACTGGCTCGGCCAGCGGGCCATCCTCGGGCAGGTCATCACCCAGGCTCAGGTCGAAGGCACTGTCCAGGTCCTGCTCATCCAGGCCCGGTACATCCAGGGTCGGCACTTCATCGAAGGCATCCAGCCCCGCTTCCGGCTCTAGCGCTGCTTCAGGCTGCGCTGGCGCGACGGCCTCCGGCTCGACCGCCAACTGCGGCTCGAGGGCCGGCAGGTCGTCCAGCCCGATATCGGCAGCCGCTGGGGTTTCAGGCTGATCCTGCAGCAAGCCCTGCACATACTGTTCGTCCATCTCGGCAGCCAGGGCCGCAGCACCGAGGCCGGCAGCAGCCAGGCCGAGCATGGCCGGGTAGCGTTCCTTCAAGCCGGCAACTGCGGCGCTGTTCTGCTCGCTGGCCGGCAGCTTGCGCTCCTGCTCGGCGAAGGCGCTCTGGTCACCCTGGCGGGCGTACACATCCATCAGTTGCAGGCGCAGGTCATCACGCTGCGGCGCGGCGGCCACAGCGGGCTCCAGCAGGTCGGCAGCACGGTTCAGGCGGCCGGCGGCCAGGCATTGCCCAACTTCCTCCAACAGCGCGGCGTACGGGTCGGCTTGCGCCTCGGGCTGCGCTTCGACGGCAGCTGCCGGCGGTTTTTCCGCTGCTGCTGCGGCGGCGGCCGAAGCGGCGACCACGGCTGGCGACAGGGTCACGCTCGGGGCCGAGACCTCGACGCCCTCGAGGCTTGCGCTGTCGTTGTCGAAGCCTGCGCCCTGCTCTTCTTCCAGCGCGCGCGCCATGCGCAGGTGTTTCTCGGCTTCCTGCTGGGCCTTGCGCTTGCGCGCCAGCAGCAACAGCAGAAGCAGCAGCACGAGGAATGCACTGCCGGCAATCAGCCCCAGCAGCAGCGGGTTGCCGGTGATTTCGTCCAGCACACCGCCAGGCTGCTCATTGGCTGCTGCCTCGGTGGCTGGCGCCGGCTCGGGCGCGGTATCCACGGCGGCAGGTGCAGGCTTGACCACGGGTTGCGCATCGGCTGCAGGCTGGGCCGGGGCAGCTGCGCCCTGGGCCTCCAGCTGGGCCAACTGGTTGTTCTTCAGCTCGATCAGACGCTGCAGCTTGTCCAGCTGGCTCTGCAGGTCGGCCATGCGGCTCTTGAGCTCTTCGTTGTCGCGACGGCTGGTGTCCAGGCTTTCCTCGGCCACGGCCAGCTTGTCGCTGAGTGCCTTGGCCTGGTCGGCGCCGGCCTGGGTGCCCGGGCTGACCAGGCGCAGGTTGTCGCCCTGGGCAATGCGCGCCGGCGCTGCATCGGCGGCACCGCGACGGGTGGCATCCAGCTGGCGGGCACGTGGGCCCAGACGGCGGCCTTCACGCCAGGCCGCATACTGCTCGGCCACCTCACGGGTCGCCTCGCCCTGCGCAATACTCTGGATCTGCTGCTGGTCGGGCAGGCGCAGCACCTGGCCCACCTTCAGCTGGTTGATGTTGTTGCCGATGAAGGCGTCCGGGTTCAGCGCCTGGATCGCGATCATGGTCTGCTGGATCGAGCCACCCTGGGTGTTGCGCGCGGCAATCTGCCACAAGGTGTCACGACGTTGGGTGGTGTAGCTGCCGGCACTGGTCACCGCCGGTGCGACATTGCCTGCCGCCGGCTTGTCGCCCTGGGCCTTGGCCTGGTCGAGCAGCACACTGTAGTCACGCAGCAGACGGCCCTGCGGCCACATCACCTGGACCAGGAACTTGACCACCGGCCCGGGCAGCGGCTGGCTGGAGGTTACCCGCAGCACACTCCTGCCGTTGGGGTTGATCACCGGCGTGAAGGTCAGGTCTTCGAGGTAAGGCGGCAGCGCCACCCCGGCCTTGCTGAACTCTTCCGGCGGCGCCAGGCTCGGCGCCACTTCGGCGGCGGTGAGGTCGCGCACGTCCAGCAGCTCGATCTCGGCGTCCAGCGGCTGGTTCTGTGCCGACTTGAGGGTCAACTCCCCCAGGCCCAGGGCATTCGCCATGCCTGATGACAGCGCCGATGCTGCAGCCATGGCCAGAACCAGTTTGCGAATTCGAAGCATGACCTCTTCCCTTGTATGAAGCGTCCTGAAACCTGCATGCGGAGCAGGACAAAATTGCTCGCCAGTATCTTTTACGGCATGTGTTTAATCAACAATTGCGCCACTTGCACGGCGTTCAGCGCGGCGCCTTTGCGCACGTTGTCGGTAGTCAGCCAGAGGTTGAGCTGCTGGTCTTCATCAACGCCGTGCCGTACACGACCAACATAGACCACGTCTTGGCCCACTGCGTCACCAACCGGGGTCGGATAATCGTCGCGTTCCACCAGTTCGACACTGTCGGCGGCCTCGAGTGCCTGTTGAATCGCCTCCAGGTCGACCGGGCGACGGCTCTGCACCGCCACACTGAAGCTATCGCCAAAAAACACCGGGACTTGAACACAGCTCACGGAAATCTTCAGTTCAGGCATGCCCAGCAGCACACGCAGCTCGCTGACCAGGCGCCGCTCCAGCGCGGTATGGCCCTGTTCATCGGCAGCACCCACCTGGGCCAGCAGGTTGAATGCGACCTGACGACCGAAGAAGCGTGGCTCCAGCGGCCGGGCATTGAGCAGCTCGGCGGTTTGCCGGGCCAGTTCAGTGACCGCCTCGCGGCCCTGTGCGGACACGGCCAGTGCCGCCATCACTTGCACTCGCTCGATATCCAGCAGGCCTTTGAGCGGTGCCAGCGCCACAGCCAGGGCAACGGCGGCCGAGCATGGGCTGACAATGCGCGCGGGTAGCGCCAGGCCGGCCAGGCGTTCGGCGTTGGCTTCGGGCACCAGGGCCAGGGCGTCGTCCAGGCCGCCGGACAGGTCGATGACGGTACAACCCGCCTGCAGCGCCTTGCCGGCAAAACTGCGGCTGACGGCGGCGCCGGTGGCGAAGAAGGCGAGCTGGACCTGGGCGAAGTCGAAGCTGTCCACTTCGCGTACTTTCAGCTTCTTGCCGGCGAACATCACGCTGCTACCGGCGGACTCCATGCTGGCCAGCAGGTGCAGCGTGCCGACCGGGAAGGCCAGTTCTTCGAGGATCTGTACCAGGGCTTCACCGACGCTGCCGGTGGCGCCGACGACGGCGATGTCCAAAGGGTTTGTCATGGAAGGAATCCTTTTGCTGAAAACGGCGGGGGCGGCACTTTACTTGGATTGTAGAGTTTTGTCTGTGCCAGCCCAAACCCCGCCCCACAGCCAAACCCTACTCACTCCGCTCTCGCTCTCGCTTTCGCTCTTGCTCTTGCTCTTGCTCTTGCTCTTGCTCTTGCTCTTGCTCTTGCTCTTGCTCTTGCTCTTGCTCTTGCTCTTGCTCTTGATCTTGCTCTAGATCTAGATCTTGATCTTGATCTTGCTCTTGATCTTCGCGACTTCAGGAGGCCGAACGCAGGCCTTGCGGAGGGAGGTGACGGGCATGGATGCCCGTCAAGCGCTGAGGCCCCATGGATGGGGCCTGCAGCGCGTCCTCCCGGGAGCAAGGCCGGAGTGAGGGAACCCCGGAGCGCAGCGGAGGGGCCGGATGATGGGAGCGCAGCGTTTTTTGGTTACTTTTTGCCGCGTTTGGCAAAAAGTGACTCGCCGTAAGGGCGAAAAGGTGAGTCAGCGTCGCCATCGCCAATGGACTTTGCGCGCGATAAAAACCAGCGCTATCCCGCTTCAATCTTTTCGCTTTTCGCTTTCAAGCGTGGGCTTCAACAATGAGGTCAACATTCGTTTTCAAAGGCGGCGCTTAGTCACCTTTCCGCCCTTACGGCGGGTCACTTTTTGCCAAACGCGGCAAAAAGTAACCAAAAAACGCTGGCTCCCATCATCCGGCCCCTACGCTGCGCTCCGGGGTCCCCTCGCTACGGGCTTGCTCCCGGGAGGACGCGCTGCAGGCCCCATCCATGGGGCCTCAGCGCTTGACGGGCATCCATGCCCGTCACCTCCCTCCGCAAGCCCTTCGCTCGGCCTCCTGAAGTCGCATTCGGCGGCGCCTGAACTATCGCGCGCTTAGAAGCAAGAGCAAAAGCAAAAGCAAAAGCAAAAGCAAAAGCAAAGCTGGGACTTGGCAGGACAGGAAATAAAAAACCCGCACTGTCGCCAGCACGGGTTTTCGGTCACACCAGAACGATCAACGCTCCAGCAGGATCCGCAGCATACGACGCAGCGGCTCGGCCGCGCCCCACAGCAGCTGGTCACCGACGGTGAACGCACCGAGGTACTGCGACCCCATGTTCAGCTTGCGCAAACGGCCAACCGGAATATTCAGGGTCCCGGTCACCTTGGTCGGGGTCAGCTCCTGCATGCTGATCTCCCGCTGGTTCGGCACCAGTTTCACCCAAGGGTTGTGCTGGCTGATCATGCCTTCGATGTCGGCGAGCGGCACATCCTTGTTCAGCTTGATGGTCAGCGCCTGGCTATGGCAACGCATGGCGCCGATGCGCACGCAGATGCCGTCCACCGGGATCGGGCTCTTGAAGCGCCCGAGGATCTTGTTGGTCTCCGCCTGGGCCTTCCACTCTTCGCGGCTCTGGCCGTTCGGCAGCTCCTTGTCGATCCACGGAATCAGGCTGCCGGCCAGCGGCACACCAAAGTTCTCGGTCGGGAACGCTTCGCTACGCATGGTTTCGGCAACCTTGCGGTCGATGTCGAGGATGGCGCTGGCCGGGTTGGCCAGGTCATCCGCCACCGCGGCGTGGGTAGCGCCCATCTGCTTGATCAGCTCACGCATGTTCTGCGCGCCAGCACCCGAGGCCGCCTGGTAGGTCATGGCGCTCATCCACTCGACCAGGCCGGCTTCGAACAGGCCGCCCAGGCCCATCAGCATCAGGCTGACGGTGCAGTTGCCGCCGATGTAGTTCTTGGTGCCCGCGTCCAGTTGCTGGTCGATGACCTTGCGGTTGACCGGGTCGAGGATGATCACCGCGTCATCCTGCATGCGCAGGGACGAAGCGGCATCGATCCAGTAGCCCTGCCAGCCGGCTTCACGCAGCTTGGGGAAGACCTCGTTGGTGTAGTCGCCGCCCTGGCAGGTCAGGATCACGTCGAGGGTCTTGAGTTCTTCGATCGAATAAGCATCCTTGAGTGGAGCAGTATCCTTGCCCACGTTCGGGCCTTGGCCACCGACGTTGGAGGTGGTGAAGAACACCGGCTCGATAAGGTCGAAATCCTGCTCCTCCAGCATCCGCTGCATGAGCACGGAACCGACCATACCGCGCCAACCGATCAGACCTACACGTTTCATCGCAACTACACCTTTGCTAAAAGTGGGCCGCCACCGGGAATTTGGGGTGGCGGGCCAGAGAGATTACAGATTCCGCAGCGCTGCGACTACTGCGTCGCCCATTTCCTGCGTACCCACCTTGCGGCAGCCTTCCGAGAAAATGTCGCCGGTGCGCAGGCCCTGGTCCAGAACCACGCTCACGGCCTTCTCGATCGCTTCGGCGGCAGCCACCTGGTTGAAGCTGTAGCGCAGCATCATCGACACCGAGAGGATGGTCGCCAACGGGTTGGCGATACCCAGGCCGGCGATGTCTGGCGCCGAGCCGTGGCAAGGTTCGTACATGCCCTTGTTGTCGGCATCCAGCGACGCCGAAGGCAGCATGCCGATGGAACCGGTCAGCATAGAAGCTTCATCCGACAGAATGTCACCGAACATGTTGTCGGTCACCATCACGTCGAACTGCTTGGGTGCTCGCACCAGCTGCATGGCAGCGTTGTCGACGTACATGTGGCTCAGTTCCACGTCCGGGTAGTCCTTGGCCACGTCCTCGACCACTTCGCGCCACAGCTGGCTGGACGCCAGGACGTTGGCCTTGTCCACCGAGCACAGCTTCTTGCCGCGCACACGGGCCATGTCGAAGCCGACCCGGGCAATGCGACGCACTTCGCTTTCGCTGTACGGCAGGGTGTCGTAGGCCTGGCGCTCGCCGCCTTGCAGCTCGCGCTGGCCACGCGGTGCACCGAAGTAGATACCACCGGTCAGTTCACGGACGATGAGGATGTCCAGGCCCGAAACGATCTCCGGCTTGAGCGACGAGGCATCGGCCAGTTGCGGATAGAGAATGGCCGGGCGCAAGTTAGCGAACAGGCCCAGTTGCGAACGGATCTTCAGCAGGCCGCGCTCCGGGCGGATGTCACGCTCGATCTTGTCCCACTTCGGCCCGCCCACGGCGCCCAGCAGCACGGCGTCGGCCTTGCGCGCACGCTCCAGGGTCTCGTCGGCCAGCGGCACGCCGTGCTTGTCGATGGCGGCGCCACCGATGACGTCGTGGGCCAGGCTGAAACCGAGCTGGAACTTGTCGTTGGCCAGCTCCAGCACCTTGACCGCCTCGGCCATGATTTCCGGGCCGATACCGTCACCTGGGAGAATCAGAATCTGCTTGCTCATGCTTTCCTCTATCCATTCACGCGGTGCGGCCAAGCGGGCCACACCGAAAAGTTCTTAACGCTCGGCCCACAACACCAGCACATCCGTGCTGAACGAACCATCGGCCTCGATCTGGTAATACTGCCGTACTTCTGCGCCCATGGCTTGCTGCAACTGGCGGATGGCCACGCGCATCGGCTCGGGGGTGCGCATGCGCTCGACCCAGCTGCCGAACTCCAGGCGCAGCGGCTGGCGGGTGTGGCTGCGCACGTGCAGGCCGGCCTCGCTGACCTGGCGCTGCCATTCGGCGGCGGAGTAGTCGCGTACGTGGCTGGTGTCGCGCAGCACTTCCACCGTTTGCAGGTAGGTATCGAGCAACGGGCTACCGGGCGACATGACGTCGATGAAGGCTGCCACGCCGCCCGGCTTGAGCACCCGGCGCACTTCGCGCAGGGCCAGGCCCAGGTCGCTCCAGTGGTGGGCCGAGTAGCGGCTGAAGACGAAGTCGAACGAGGCGTCGGCGAACGGCAGGTGTTCGGCGGCGCCGCGTTCGGTAGTGATATTGGCCAGGCCGCGCTCGGCAGCGGCACTGGCGACCACGTCGAGCATGGCTTGCGAAAGGTCGTAGGCAACCACTTCGGCAACCAGCGGGGCGACGTGGAAGCTGACATGGCCGGCACCGCAGCCCAGATCCAGCACGCGGGCATGGCCCTGCCCCGCCAGCGCGGCCTGCAGCAGGGCGAATTCGCTGCCCTGGGCGTGTACGGCGCTGCTGAGGTAGGCGTTGGCCTGTTCGCCGAACTGGCGCTGGACCACATCGGTGTGGGTAGTGCTGGTCATGTCTCGATCCTTTTGGTTTCTTGCTGCCTGTACCGGCCCTTTCGCGGGCATGCCCGCTCCCACAGGTACAGCGCTGCTCTCTGTGGGAGCGGGCGTGCCCGCGAAGAGGCCGGTACTGCCACCTACAAACAATCAGGCATCACGGAACAGCCAAGGCTGCGCTGCGCGGTGCTTGCCTTCGAAAGCCTTGATCGCGTCGCTGTCCTGCAAGGTCAGGCCGATATCGTCCAGGCCATTGAGCAGGCAGTGCTTGCGGAACGCGTCGATCTCGAAGTGCAGCACCTTGCCATCCGGGCGGGTCACGGCCTGCGCCTGCAGGTCGATGACCAGCTGGTAGCCGGGATTGGCTTCGACCTGCTTGAACAGCTCGTCGACTTCCTCATCACTGAGGATGATCGGCAGCAAGCCGTTCTTGAAGCTGTTATTGAAGAAGATGTCGGCAAAGCTTGGCGCGATCACGCTGCGGAAGCCGTACTCGTCCAGCGCCCACGGCGCGTGCTCACGGCTCGAGCCGCAACCGAAGTTCTCCCGCGCCAGCAGCACGCTGGCGCCCTGGTAACGTTCGTGGTTGAGCACGAATTCCTTGTTCAACGGGCGCTTGCTGTTGTCCTGGTAGGGCTGGCCCACATCCAGGTAACGCCACTCGTCGAACAGGTTGGGGCCGAAGCCAGTGCGCTTGATCGACTTCAGGAACTGCTTGGGGATGATCTGGTCGGTGTCGACGTTGGCACGGTCCAACGGGGCGACCAGGCCAGTGTGCTGGGTAAAGGCTTTCATGCTGCGCTCCCTTGGATCAACTCGCGGACATCGATGAAGTGGCCGGTCACCGCAGCAGCGGCGGCCATGGCCGGGCTGACCAGGTGGGTACGGCCACCGGCGCCCTGACGGCCTTCGAAGTTGCGGTTGGAGGTGGACGCGCAATGCTCGCCGCTCTCCAGGCGGTCCGGGTTCATCGCCAGGCACATCGAGCAGCCTGGTTCACGCCATTCGAAACCGGCTTCGAGGAAGATCTTGTCCAGGCCTTCGCGTTCGGCCTGGGCCTTGACCAGGCCCGAGCCCGGCACCACCAGCGCCTGCTTGACGTTGGCTGCGACCTTGCGGCCCTTGGCGATTGCAGCCGCGGCGCGCAGGTCTTCGATGCGCGAGTTGGTGCACGAGCCGATGAACACGCGGTCGAGCTTGATGTCGGTGATCGCCTGGTTGGCGGCCAGGCCCATGTACTTGAGGGCACGCTCGATCGAACCACGCTTGATCAGGTCCGGCTCGGCAGCCGGGTCCGGCACGCGCTGGTCGACAGCCAGGACCATCTCCGGCGAAGTGCCCCAGCTGACCTGCGGCTTGATTTGCGCAGCGTCGAGCTCGACCACGGTGTCGAACACCGCGTCAGCGTCGGAAACCAGGCCTTTCCAGGCTGCGACCGCCTGTTTCCAATGCTCGCCCTTGGGCGCATACGGGCGGCCTTCGACATAGGCAACGGTGGTGTCGTCCACCGCTACCAGGCCTACGCGGGCACCGGCTTCGATGGACATGTTGCAGATGGTCATGCGGCCTTCCATCGACAATTCGCGGATGGCGCTGCCGGCAAATTCCATGGCGTGGCCGTTACCACCGGCGGTGCCGATCTTGCCGATCACCGCCAGGACGATGTCCTTGGCGGTAACGCCGGCAGGCAACTGGCCTTCCACGCGCACCAGCATGTTCTTCATCTTCTTGGCGACCAGGCACTGGGTCGCCAGCACGTGCTCGACTTCGGAAGTACCGATACCGTGGGCCAAGGCGCCGAAAGCGCCATGGGTGGAGGTGTGCGAATCGCCGCAGACCACGGTCATGCCCGGCAAGGTGGCACCCTGCTCCGGGCTGATGACGTGGACGATGCCCTGGCGCTCGTCGTTCATCTTGAATTCGACGATGCCGTATTCGTCACAGTTTTCGTCGAGGGTCTGTACCTGCAGGCGCGACACCTGGTCGACGATGGCCTCGATCCCCCCCTTGCGCTCGGGCGTGGTCGGCACGTTGTGATCCGGCGTGGCGATGTTGGCGTCGATGCGCCAAGGCTTGCGATTGGCCAGGCGCAGGCCTTCGAAGGCCTGGGGCGACGTCACTTCGTGGATGATGTGGCGGTCGATGTAGATCAAGGACGAGCCGTCATCGCGGCGCTTGACCTCATGGGCTTCCCAGAGTTTGTCGTAGAGCGTTTTGCCAGCCATCAGACTGTTCCTCATCAGCGTCTTTCTATGCCAAAGACCCCTTGGCTTGTGCGGTCGATGCTAGGGGTTTAGATTGAATAACTCAAATTCATAATTTTTATGCTTTGGATAACCAACAGGAATTCAAACCATGGACCTGGCCAACCTTAGCGCCTTCATCGCCATTGCCGAAACTGGAAGCTTTTCCGCGGCAGCCGAACGCCTGTTCCTGACCCAGCCAGCGGTCAGCAAGCGCATCGCCGGGCTGGAACAGCAACTGGAGGTGCGCCTGTTCGACCGGCTGGGCCGCGAGGTCACCCTGACCGAGGCTGGCCGCGCCTTGCTGCCGCGCGCCTACCAGATCCTCAATGTCCTGGACGACACCCGCCGAGCGTTGACCAACCTCACCGGCGCAGTGAGCGGCCGTCTGACCCTGGCCACCAGCCACCATATCGGCCTGCACCGCCTGCCGCCGCTGTTGCGGGCCTTCACGCGCCAATACCCAGCCGTGGCGCTGGATATCCAGTTCATGGATTCGGAACAGGCCTACGACGAAATCCTGCATGGCCGCGCCGAGATTGCCGTAATCACCCTGGCACCCGAACCGCATCACCTGGTCAAGGCCGTGCCGGTGTGGGACGACGCCCTGGATTTCGTCGCCGCCCCTGAACACCCACTGGCCGCCAACCATGCGGTGAGCCTGGCCGACGTCGCGCGCCACCCGGCAGTATTCCCGGGCGGCAATACCTTCACCCACCATATCGTCCAGCGCCTGTTCGAAAGCCAGGGCCTGGCCCCGAACATCGCCATGAGCACCAATTATCTGGAAACCATCAAGATGATGGTGTCGATCGGCCTGGCCTGGAGCGTGCTACCGCGCACCATGCTCGATGAACAGGTTGCACCCATCACTTTGCCGGGCATACAGCTGTCGCGCCAGCTAGGCTACATTTTGCACACTGAGCGTACGTTATCGAACGCGGCCAGGGCATTCATGGCCCTGCTCGACAGCCACGCGGGGCCCGCCTGACCGGCCGTCAGCCCGGTTTTTCCATCTCAAAGGACGCGTCATACGCCAAAGGTCTGGTACCGATGCCCAAATCAGCGAACCGCTTTCCGCGCCTGCCGCGCATCCCTGCGGCCGATCCCCAGGAGTCGGAACAGGCCTGGCAGAACGCTCCGCAACTGCTGGCCGCGCTCAATGGGGCGCGGCTGGGCGCCTGGCTCTGGGATATACAGACCGGCCGGGTGAGCTGGTCGCGCGGCACCCAGGCGCTGTTCGGCTTCGACCCGTACAAGCCGCTACCCAGCGATATCGACTATCTCGACCTGCTGCCAGAAGAAGACCGCGCCCGCACCCGCCAGGTGTTCCAGGCCGTGGTCAACGGCGAGCCGGCGGAAAAAGCCATGCGCCATCGCATCCGCTGGCCGGACGGCAGCCTGCACTGGCTGGAGATTAACGGCAGCCTGACCCATGACCAGCAAGGCCGGCCGCAGATGATCGGGGTGATCCGCGAGATCACCCGCCAGCGCGAACGGGAAACCGCGCTGATCAACTCGGAGAAGCGCTTCGCCACCCTGTTCCACCTCAGTCCCAACGCCATTCTGCTGACCCGCCGCCACGACGGCATGATTTTCGAGGTCAACCAGCACTTCGAAAACATGTTCGGTTGGCCCGGCAGCCAGGTGATCGGCAAGACCAGCCTGGAACTGGGCCTGTGGGTCAACCCCGAACAGCGTCACCAGTTGCTGGAGTCGACCCGCACCAGCAACGGCCCGTTGAACCTGGAAGTCCAGTTCCGCGCCATCAGCGGCAAGGTACATGACGGCATACTCAGCACCCAGGGCATAGAGCTGGAGGGCGTGACCTTCCTCCTCAGCACCTTCATGGACACCACCGAACGCAAACGCGCCGAACAGGCGCTGAAGGAAAGCCAGGAGCGCCTGGACCTGGCCCTGGACTCGGCCCAACTGGGCACCTGGGACTGGCATATCCCCAGCGGCATGCTCTACGGCTCGGCCCGCGCCGCGCAGTTGCATGGCCTGCCGCCGATCCCCTTTCACGAATCGTTCGACGCATTCTTCGAAGGGGTGCCGGAGCAAGAGCGCAACGCGATGCGCCAGACCTACCGCAGCTTGCGCGAAGGCCCTGCCGGCAACTACCAGGTGACCTACCAGGTACAACTGGAAAACGGCGTCTCGCGCTATATCGAAAGCCGCGCCCGGCTGTACCGCGACGAGCAGGGCAACCCGCTGCGCATGGCCGGCACCTTGCTCGACATCACCGACCAGGTGGAACGCGAACAACGCCTGAGCGCTTCGGAAGAGAAGTTCGCCAGCCTGTTCCAGGTCAGCCCCGACCCGATCTGCGTCAACCGCCAGGACACCGGCCAGTTCATCGAGATCAACCCGGCGTTCACCCAGACCTTCGGCTGGAGCACCGACCAGGTCATCGGCCGCACGGCCGAGGAAATCGGCCTGTGGGCCGAGACCTTCGAGCGCGCGCAACGCATCGAGCGGGTGATCCGCGAACAGGCCCTGAGCAACGTCGCCGTGGTGGTCAACCACCGCAATGGCGCACCGCTGACCTGCGTGATTTCCAGCCGCCTGATCACCGTCGACGGCCAGCCCTGCAGCGTCACCACCCTGCGCGACATCACCCAGCAGCAGCGCGCCGAGGCGGCGCTCAAGTCCAGCGAGGAGAAGTTCGCCAAAGCCTTCCACTCCAGCCCCGATGCCATCACCATCACCGAGCGCTACAGTGGCCGCTACCTGGAAATCAACGACGGTTTCTGCCGCCTGACCGGCTACAGCGCCGCCGAAGTGGTCGGCCGCACGGTGTACGAGGTGGGCATCTGGGCCGACGACAAGCAGCGTAGCGCCCTGCTGGCCGAGTTGCGCGAGCGTGGCCGGGTGCACCACCGCGAGATGCTCGGGCGCAACAAGCGTGGCGATATCCTCACCGTGGAGGTATCGGTCGAACCCATTACCCTGAACGAAGTCGACTGCCTGCTGCTGAACGCTCGCGATGTCAGCCAGCTGAAGAATGCCCAAGCGCAGATTCGCCACCTGGCCTATCACGACCCTTTGACCAACCTGCCCAACCGCGCCCTGCTGATGGACCGCCTGAGCCAGCAGATCGCCCTGCTCAAGCGCCATAACCTGCGCGGCGCCCTGCTGTTCCTCGACCTCGACCATTTCAAGCACATCAATGACTCGCTGGGCCACCCGGTGGGCGACACGGTGCTGAAGATCGTCACTGCGCGCCTGGAAGCCAGCGTGCGCCTGGAAGACACCGTGGCGCGCCTGGGCGGCGACGAGTTCGTGGTATTGCTGAGCGGCCTGGAAGGCAGCCGCGACATGGTCGAAGCAAAAGTCCGCGAACTGGCCGACACCCTGCGCGAACTGCTGGCCGAGCCGATGTCGCTGGATGGCCAGCGCCTGCAGGTGACGCCGAGCATCGGTGTCGCACTGATCCCCGACCATGGCGCCACGCCAGCCGACCTGCTCAAGCGCGCCGATATCGCCTTGTACCGGGCCAAGGACTCCGGGCGCAACACCACCCAGTTGTTCCACACCACCATGCAGAAAGCCGCCAGCGAGCGCCTGCGCATGGAAAACGACCTGCGCCTGGCCCTGGCCCGTGGCGAACTGGCGTTGCACTTCCAGCCGCAGGTGGACGCGCGTGACAACCGCATCGTCGGCGCCGAGGTGTTGCTGCGCTGGCACCACCCGCAACTGGGCCAGCAACCGCCGGCACAATTCATCCAGGTGCTGGAAGAAAGCGGCCTGATCCTGGAGGTTGGCAGCTGGATTCTCGACGAAGCCTGCGACGCCTGCGCCAGCATGCTGGCCGACGGGCTGGTCGAGGCCGACAGCTTCAGCCTGTGCGTGAACATCAGCCCGCGGCAATTCCGCCAGAACGATTTCGTCGGGCGGGTGCTGCGCAGCCTGGACGACTACCGTTTGCCGCGGCAGATGCTGAAGCTGGAAATCACCGAAGGTATCGTCATCCAGAACCTCGAAGACACCATCAGCAAGATGCGTGAGCTGAAGCGTCACGGGGTGAGTTTTGCCATGGATGACTTCGGCACCGGCTACTCCTCGCTGACCTACCTGAAACGGCTGCCGGTGGACGCACTGAAAATCGACCAGACCTTCGTGCGCGATGCGCCGATGGACCCGAACGACGCCGAAATCGTCCGCGCCATCGTCGCCATGGCCCGCAGCCTGGACCTGGCGGTGATTGCCGAAGGGGTGGAACTGACCGAACAGCTGGAGTTCCTGGAGCGGCTGGGCTGCCATTTGTACCAGGGGTACCTGCACAGCCGGCCGCTGCCCTTGTCGGAGTTTCGGCAGATGTTGCTGGAGGCGCCGGCGAATTCCGGAAGCTGACACTGACACGCGCCCTGCAGGAGCAGCCTGGTGTCGCGATGGGCAGCGTCGCAGCCCCGGCTATTGTTGCAACGGCTGGGATCTTGGGGTCGCTTCGCGCCCCATCGCGACACAAGGCCGCGCCTACAAAAGGTAGCGCGCAAAGGCCAGTACAGCGGGCACAAAAAAGGGCACCCCGGGGGTGCCCTTTTTCACATCGCCGCGATCAGTTCAGCGCTGGCTTGTCACCATTGATCGGGATGCGCTTGGCCTTGGCTTCTTCAGGCACGATGCGCAGCAGGTCGATGCTGAGCAGGCCATTAGCCAGGCCGGCAGCCTTGACTTCGATATGGTCGGCCAGGCGGAAGGACAGCTTGAAGGCGCGCTGCGCGATACCCTGGTGCAGGTAGGTCACTTCTTCAGTGCCGTTGTCGCGCTTGCCACCGGACACGGTCAGGACACCTTTTTCGACCTGCAGGTCGAGGTCCTGCTCCTGGAAGCCGGCTGCGGCTACCACGATGCGGTATTGGTCATCGCCATGCTTTTCCACGTTGTAGGGCGGGTAGCTGCTACCGGCCTCGTTACGTGCCGCAGATTCGAACAGGTCGTTGAAACGGTCGAAACCTACGGAATGGCGGAACAGTGGAGCAAGAGAGAAAGCAGTGTTCATGGTCATAAACTCCTGAGATTCAGCAAGTAAAGTCACTACGCGACCCGACTTCGGCATCGCGTACTCAAGAGATAGGGTCGAGGGAAATGCTTTCAAGAGGGGCCAGCAAAAAAAATCTTGAACCGGGGCGCCCCCCTTTTCGCAGGCACGCCGGTGAAAGCGCCTGATCAGGCAACACATGCCGTCAAGGGTTGCGCTTCAACTCCCAGCAAGCGACTGATCCGCGCGCAGTCATCTTCCCGGCGCAATTCGGCGAACAGCACCACCGCCTCCGGGTAACTGCGGGTCAGCATCGCCAACCACTGCTTCATCCGCCCCGGCGCATAACGCGGCGACAGCTTGGCCTGGGCCTGGCGCCAGAATTCACGCAGCAACGGCAGCAGGTCGGCCCAGGTCATCGGCAGGTATTCCCGCCCATCACGCGCTGCGGCAATCTGCAGGCCCAGGTCCGGGCGCGAGACCAGCCCGCGGCCCAGCATGATGTCTTCGGCACCACTGACTTCGCGACAACGCTGCCAGTCGTCCACGGTCCAGATCTCGCCATTGGCGAACACCGGCACCTTGACCACATCCTGCACCCGCGCCACCCACTCCCAGTGGGCCGGCGGCTTGTAGCCCTCGACCTTGGTCCGCGCATGCACCACCAGGTGCGCCGAACCGCCCTCGGCCAGGGCGGTGGCACAGTCCAGCGCGCCATCGGGGCTGTCGAAGCCCAGGCGCATCTTCGCCGTCACCGGAATATCCGCCGGCACGGCGCGGCGCACCTCGCGCACGATGGCGTGCAGCAGCTCCGGCTCCTTGAGCAGTACTGCACCACCACGCGACTTGTTAACGGTCTTGGCCGGGCAACCGAAGTTCAGGTCGATCACCGGCGCCCCCAGCGCGCAAGCCAGCGCGGCGTTTTCGGCCAGGCACACCGGGTCGGAACCCAGCAATTGCACACGCATCGGCACCCCGGCGGCAGTCCGCGCGCCGTTGCGCAACTCGGGCGCCAGCTTGTCGAACGAGGCAGGCGGCAGCAGGCGGTCACATACGCGAATGAACTCGGTGACGCACCAGTCGATACCGCCAACGCGGGTCAGCACGTCGCGCAGGATGTTGTCGACCAGCCCCTCCATGGGGGCCAGGGCAATTTGCATGTCGGGGTCTCGGCGGGAAAAAGCCGGCAGTCTAGCAAAAATTGCCGCTGTTTCAGGCGCCGATCAGCGCCGGGCCGTAACCATCGAGAAATTCCGCCGGCATACGCCTGGGCTTGCCGCTGGACAGCTCGATGCAGGCGAAGGTGGTCTGGGCGCGCAGCAGGGTCACGCCGTCACGCGGGCGCTTGAGCTGGAAGCGCCGGGTCATGCGCAGGCGCTGGTCCCAGTCGATGATCCAGGTGGCCAGTTGCAGCTCGTCATCCTCGTAGGCGGCAGCCAGGTAGTCGATTTCGTGGCGCACCACGGCCATGGCCCGGTCCAGGCGGCGGTATTCGGCCAGGTCCAGGCCCAGGCGCTGCGAGTGGCGCCAGGCGCAGCGCTCCAGCCAGGTGACGTAGACGGCATTGTTGGCGTGGCCGAGGCCATCGATGTCCTCGTTAGCCACGCGCAGGTCGATGACGAAAGGTGTTGCCAGGTCCCAGCTCATATTCGCTTCCTTGGCGCAAAAGTGAATTTAGCAGTGACCTGCGGGGCAAAGTCCAGCCCTTCGACGCTTGCCTGCGGGGCTACGCGCCCTTGTAGGAGCCTTGTGTCGCGATGGGGCGCGTAGCGGCCCGAAAATCTCAGTCCCAGCACAGATTGCCGGGGCTGTTGCGCAGCCCATCGCGACGCAAGGCCTCTCCTACAGGGACCGCACCAGCCCGGGCCAGCAGCTCCAGCACCGCTTCACCCAGGCGCGGGTCGGCCAGCACGCGCTGGTGCCCGCCCTCCTCCAGCAGCAACAGCCGGCTGTCGAACCAGGCCTTGTGAATGGCCTGGGCTTCGCCAGCCGGCACCAGCTCGTCATTGGCGGCATGCACCACCAACCCCGGCAACTCCAGCTGGTAACCACTGACATCGAGCCGCGCAATCTGCATGCCCACATCCCGCTCCACCTGGCGGATGAATGCGGCCCGCGCCCGTGCCGGCAGGCCCAGGCGGTGGGCGAAACCACGCAGTACGCCCAGCAGTTGCGCCGGTGCAGCGATGCTCACTGCCGCTTCCGCACGCAGGCCCATCTGCAGCGCCAGCAACACACTGGCACCGCCCATGGAATGGCCAATCACTGCGCGCAGCGGCGGCAACTCGGCGGCAGCCTCCAGCAAGGCCCGGGCAAACAGCACCACGTGCGCCTGCGCGCCGGGCGACCGACCATGCCCTGGCCCGTCCAGCGCCACCACGGTGTGCCCGGCCTGGACCAGGGCCTCGATCAAGGCGGCAAACTGGGTCGGCCGCCCCTCCCAACCGTGCATCAACAGCACGGTCGGCCCTTTGCCCCATCGCAACGCAGACAAACCGAAGCGCAAGGTGATGCGCTCGGCGCTGGCCAGTACCGGCAGTTCCCATTGCCGCGGCGGCAGGCTGCGCGGGGTCATGAAGGCACGGCGCATCTTGCCCGCAACACGCTCCGGGGCCAGGCGGCCCAGGGTGCCGTTGACACCACGAATCCAGCTCAGGGTCGTCATCGCCATGCTCCTGTCAGAGTACCGCCGATTTGGCGGCGCGTAGAATGCGGTCAGACAGCTCGCTGGTGCCCAAGGCCCGGGCCAGGGCCAGGCCGCCGATCATCAGGGCCAGGTCGGCCAGGGCCTTGTCGGCTTCCTCGGGGCGGTCGACCATGGCGGCCGTCATCAACTCGATGTGCTCGGCCAGCACCTCGCGAAAAGCCTGTGGCAGGCGCTGCATTTCACCCAGCGAATTGGGCAGTGGGCAGGCATGCACCTCGGCATCGCGGTGCTTGCGCGACAGGTAGAAGGCGCTGACCAATGCCCGCCGCTCAGCGCCATCGAGGCTGGGATCGACCTGGGCCAGCAAGGCTCGGCGCTCGCCCAACAGTTGGCGGAACGCCTCGAGCATCATTTCGTCCTTGCTGTCGAAATGGGCATAGAAACCGCCCACGGTCAGGCCTGCCGCGCCCATCACCTGGCTGACGCTAGGCTCGGCCGGGCCATGCTGGATCAACGCCGTGCATGCCGCTTCGAGAATGCGCTCGCGGGTTTTGCTCTTCTTGTCGCTCATCAGGCACTCGCCGATAAAATATGATGATCGAAATATTATACCCATCATATTTTTCCGCAAGCGAATTCTGCAGCCTTCTGTCGGCGAGTTTTTTGTGGGAGAAAAAACAAAAGGCCCATTCAATAAGCGAATGAGCCTTTAAGGTCCCGCAATACGCGGGTAAATGTGGCGTCCCCTAGGGGACTCGAACCCCTGTTACCGCCGTGAAAGGGCGGTGTCCTAGGCCACTAGACGAAGGGGACGTAACCTTCGCGAAGATCCACGTATGTGAACCCTGGCAGAAATGGTGGAGCTAAGCGGGATCGAACCGCTGACCTCCTGCATGCCATGCAGGCGCTCTCCCAGCTGAGCTATAGCCCCGAAACAAAAGGCTCATCAATAATCGACGAGCCTTTTTAAGCCCTGCAAAACGCAGGAAAAGTGGCGTCCCCTAGGGGACTCGAACCCCTGTTACCGCCGTGAAAGGGCGGTGTCCTAGGCCACTAGACGAAGGGGACGTAACCTTCGTGCCGATCCGCTTGCGCGAACCGCGGCAAAATTTGGTGGAGCTAAGCGGGATCGAACCGCTGACCTCCTGCATGCCATGCAGGCGCTCTCCCAGCTGAGCTATAGCCCCGGATTTCTAGCCTCTCGGCCCAGCGACATCGTGAAACATCGCTTGTGCAAAACTGGCGTCCCCTAGGGGACTCGAACCCCTGTTACCGCCGTGAAAGGGCGGTGTCCTAGGCCACTAGACGAAGGGGACGAACCTTCTTACCTTCAAGACCCGGTTGCTGGACCCGGTCTTGCTTGACAGCCTTGGCTGCCAAACGGAATTTGGTGGAGCTAAGCGGGATCGAACCGCTGACCTCCTGCATGCCATGCAGGCGCTCTCCCAGCTGAGCTATAGCCCCACAATGTCGCTCTGAACCGAAGCGCTGGCTGGGTGCCTGACGTTTCGTTTTCGTTCATCGCTGTGGACGGGGCGCATATTAAGATCGGATTGCAGGGCTGTCAAACTAATTTTTCAAAATATTCAAAAAAATTTTCACAGATAACAATCACTTACCGCCCTGCCCTGGTAAATCGAAGCGCCGCGCGCTTGTAGGAGCGGTCTTGTGTCGCGAAAGGGCCGCAAAGCGGCCCCGGCAATTTTTGCGTTACAGCTGAAATCGCGGGACCGCGTTGCGCTCCTTTCGCGACACAAGGCCGCTCCTACCGGGCTCAGCCAAGGCCTTTGGAGCGCTATCAGGCGATGGACGCCAGCAGCTTTTCCCATTCCTTGTTTTCTTTCTTCGACACGCCACCCAGCAGGTCCAGGGCCTGGCGCAGGCGGTAGCGGGTCAGGTCGGGGCCAAGGATTTCCATGGCATCGAGCACCGACACCGAGCTGGCCTGGCCAGTGATGGCGGCGAACATCAGCGGCATGGCGTCACGCAACTTCAGCTCCAGCGCCTCGACCACCGCCTGGATGCAACCGGTGATGCGCTCCTTTTCCCACTGGCGCAGGCTTTCGAGCTTCCACAGGATCAGCTGGATCACCTGGCGCACCTGGTCGGCGGACAGCTTCTTGCTTTCGAACAGCTTGGCATCGAGCTTCAGCGCACCTTCGAAGAAGAACCCGCCCAGCGGAGCAACCTGGCTGAAGGTTTCCACCCGGCCCTGCACGTGCGGGGCAATCTTCATCATGTAGTCGCTGTTGAACGCCCACTTCTGCAGGCGCGCGGCGAACTCTTCGACCGGCAACTCGCGCAGCCACTGACCGTTCAGCCAGGACAGCTTCTCGATGTCGAAGATCGGGCCGCCCAGCGAAATACGCGACAGGTCGAAATGCTCGACCATCTCGGCCAGCGAGAACTTCTCCCGCTCGTCCGGCATCGACCAGCCCATGCGGCCCAGGTAGTTGAGCATCGCCTCGGGCATGAAGCCCATGCGCTCGTAGAAGGTCACCGAGGTCGGGTTCTTGCGCTTGGACAGCTTGGACTTGTCCGGGTTACGCAGCAGCGGCATGTAGCACAGCTTGGGCTGCTCCCAACCGAAGTATTCGTACAGCTTGATCAGCTTGGGCGCCGATGGCAGCCACTCTTCGCCGCGCAGCACGTGGGTGATGCCCATCAGATGGTCGTCGACCACGTTGGCCAGGAAGTACGTCGGCAGCCCGTCGTTCTTCATCAGCACCTGCATGTCCATGCGGTCCCACGGGATCTCGACATCGCCACGCAGCATGTCCGGGACCACGCACACGCCTTCGCTCGGCACCTTCATGCGGATCACGTGCGGCTCGCCAGCGTCCAGGCGGCGCTGCACTTCCTCGGCGCTCAGCAACAGCGCGCGGCCATCGTAGCGCGGGGTTTCGCCACGGGCTTGCTGCTCGGCACGCATCTGCTCCAGCTCTTCGGCGGTGCAGAAGCAATAGAAGGCATGGCCGGCGTCCACCAGCTGCTTGGCATACTTGGCGTAGATCTCGCCACGCTCGCTCTGCCGGTACGGGCCGTGCGGGCCGCCGACGTCCGGGCCTTCGTTCCATTCAATACCGAGCCAGCGCAGGGCATCGAAGATCTGCTGTTCCGACTCGCGCGTGGAACGCAGCTGGTCGGTGTCTTCGATGCGCAGGATGAACTCACCGCCGTGCTGCTTGGCAAAGCAGTAGTTGAACAGGGCGATGTAGGCAGTGCCGACATGGGGGTCGCCGGTAGGCGATGGCGCGATACGCGTGCGTACGGTGGTCATGGAGGGTCTCGAACGAAAGATGAAACAAAGGCGGGATGTTAGCAGGAGGCAGGCACCGGGCTCCAGCAATGGCGCGAACGACACTTGTCGATGCGCCCCATGCCGCTGTTAAATTTATTTACATTTCTGGAACGATAGTGCTCATGCCTGCCCAACTCAAACGCCGCCTGCTGGTCTTCTTCCTCCTGGTGGCGACCATTGCCCTCGCCCTCCTCGGCCACTGGTACTTCAAGGGGCGCTTCTATGAAAGCACCGACAACGCCTACGTGCAGGGCGAAATCACGCGCATTTCCAGCCAGTTGGGCGCGCGTATCGAGGCAGTGGCGGTCGCTGACAACCAGCATGTGCACCCGGGCGACCTGCTGGTGCGGCTGGAGGCCGCCGACTTCGAACTGGCCGTGCAACGCGCCCGCGCCGCCCTGGCTACGCGCGAAGCCGAGCATGCGCAGGCAGAAAGCCGCCTCACCCAGCAGGCCAGCCTGATTGCCGCCGGCCAGGCCCAGGTGGCAGCCAACCAGGCCACCTTCGACCGTTCGCGCCTGGACCTGAGCCGCGCCGAGAAACTGCGCAAGCCGGGCTTCGTCTCGGAAGAACGGGTCACCACGTTGTCGGCCGACAGCCATGTCGCCGGCTCGCAGGTCGACAAGGCCCGCGCCGACCTGCAAAGCCAGCGCCAGCAGGTCAACGCGCTGAGCGCCGAACTCAAGCGCCTCGACGCGCAAATTGCCAACGCCCGCGCCGACCTGGCCCAGGCCGAACTGAACCTGACCCGTTGCGAAATCCGTGCGCCGATCAGCGGCACCATTGGTCAGCGCAGCGCACGTGATGGCCAGGTGGTACAGGCCGGTGCCTACCTGCTGTCGATCGTGCCGGACGAAGACATCTGGGTGCAGGCCAACTTCAAGGAAACCCAGATCGGCCGCATGCAGCCAGGGCAGCGCGCCGAACTGGTCTTCGACAGCTACCCCGATACACCGATCGAAGGCCGGGTCGACAGCCTGTTCGCCGCCTCTGGTGCGCAGTTCAGCCTGCTGCCACCCGACAATGCCACCGGCAACTTCACCAAGGTGGTGCAGCGCATCCCGGTCAAGCTGACCTTCCGTGCCGACAACCCGCTGCACGGGCGCATCCGCCCAGGCATGTCGGTGACCGCCACCGTCGACCTGCGCAGCGAAGACGAAGGCCAAAATGGCCGCTGACGTGTTGCTCAGGCCATCTGCGGAGCCGACCCGGCGCGACTGGATCGCGGTAATGAGCGTGATGCTCGGTGCGTTCATGGCGGTGCTGGACATCCAGATCACCAACTCGTCGTTGAAGGACATCCAGGGCGCCTTGTCGGCGACGCTGGAGGAAGGCTCGTGGATTTCCACCTCGTACCTGGTGGCGGAAATCATCATGATTCCGCTCACCGCCTGGCTGGTGCAACTGCTGTCGGCGCGGCGCCTGGCGGTGTGGGTGTCCGGCGGCTTCCTGCTGTCGTCGCTGCTGTGTTCGATGGCCTGGAACCTGGAGAGCATGATCCTGTTCCGTGCCCTGCAGGGTTTTACCGGCGGCGCATTGATCCCGCTGGCCTTCACCCTGACCCTGATCAAGCTGCCCGAGCACCACCGCGCCAAGGGCATGGCCATGTTCGCCATGACCGCCACCTTCGCCCCCTCCATCGGCCCCACCCTGGGTGGCTGGCTGACGGAAAACTGGGGCTGGGAATACATCTTCTACATCAATATCCCGCCAGGCCTGGTGATGATCGCCGGCCTGCTGTACGGGCTGGAGAAGAAGGACGCACACTGGGAGCTGCTGAAAAGCACCGACTACGCCGGCATCGTCACCCTGGGCCTGGGCCTGGGTTGCCTGCAGGTGTTTCTGGAGGAAGGCCACCGCAAGGACTGGCTGGAGTCGCAGCTGATCGTCGGCCTCGGCAGCATCGCCCTGGTCAGCCTGATCACCTTTGTCATCCTGCAGTTTTCCAGACCACAGCCACTGATCAACCTGCGCATCCTGGGCAACCGCAACTTCGGCCTGTCGAGCATCGCCAGCCTGGGCATGGGCGTGGGCCTGTATGGCTCGATCTACCTGTTGCCGCTGTACCTGGCGCAGGTGCAAGGCTACAACGCCCTGCAAATCGGCGAAGTGATCATGTGGATGGGCATCCCGCAGCTGTTTCTCATCCCGCTGGTGCCGCAATTGATGAAAGTGGTGTCGCCCAAGTTGTTATGCGCTTTGGGCTTCTGCCTGTTCGGCGCCGCGAGTTTCGGCTCGGGGGTGCTCAACCCGGATTTCGCCGGGCCGCAGTTCAACCATATCCAGATCATCCGTGCCATTGGCCAGCCGATGATCATGGTGACCATCTCGCTGATCGCCACGGCGTATATCCAGCCGCAGGATGCCGGCTCGGCATCGAGCCTGTTCAATATCCTGCGCAACCTGGGCGGGGCGATCGGCATTGCGCTGCTGGCCACGCTGCTGGATGCGCGGACCAAGGTGTATTTCGATTATTTGAGGGAGGCGCTGGTGCCGGGCAACCCACAGGTGGCGGAGCGCCTGGCGCAACTGGCGGAGCGGCTGGGGAATGACAATGCCGCGCTGGGGAAATTGAGCGAGATTACCCATCAGCAGGCATTGATCATGGCCTACAACGATGCCTTCCACTTTGTCGGGATCGGCTTGGCGGTGAGCATGGTGGCGGTGTTGATGACCCGCAAGCTGCCTGAGGGGTTGAAGGCTGGGGAGGCCCATTAAGGCCGCTGCAGATCGACGCCCCCCTGTAGGAGCGGCCTTGTGTCGCGATGGGCTGCGCAGCGGCCCCAGGATTTGTGCCGCATGGAATATCCTGGGGCCGCTGCGCAGCCCATCGCGACACAAGGCCGCTCCTACAAAGGGCCGCGCCTGGCTTCAGCTGGTAATCAACCGCTCCCGCAACTGGGCAATCTCGTCGCGCAACTGCGCCGCGGCCTCGAATTCCAGGTCGCGGGCGAACTGCATCATCTTCTCTTCCAGCTGCTTGATGCGCTTGGTGATCTCGCCTGGCGTACGCAGCTCGGCCTCGTAACGGGCGCTCTCCTCCGCCGCCTTGGCCATGCCCTTGCGCTTCTTGCTGCGCGCGCCTGGCACGGTGGCCCCTTCCATGATGTCGGTGATGTCCTTGACCACGCCCTTGGGCACAATGCCATGGGCCTGGTTGAAGGCGATCTGCTTCTCGCGGCGCCGCTCGGTTTCGTCGATGGCCCGCTGCATCGAACCGGTAATCTGGTCGGCGTACAGGATGGCCCGGCCATTGAGGTTGCGCGCCGCGCGACCGATGGTCTGGATCAGCGAACGCTCGGAACGCAGGAAACCTTCCTTGTCGGCATCGAGGATCGCTACCAACGACACTTCGGGCATGTCCAGGCCTTCGCGCAACAGGTTGATGCCTACCAGCACATCGAAAGTCCCCAGGCGCAGGTCGCGGATGATCTCCACCCGTTCGACGGTGTCGATGTCCGAGTGCAGGTAACGCACCCGCACGTCGTGGTCGGCCAGGTAGTCGGTAAGGTCTTCGGCCATGCGCTTGGTCAGCGTGGTCGCCAGCACCCGCTCGCCCTGTGCCACGCGCTTGCGGATTTCCGACAGCAGGTCGTCGACCTGGGTCAGCGCCGGGCGCACTTCCACCTGCGGGTCGACCAGGCCGGTCGGGCGCACCACCTGTTCCACCACGCGCCCGGCGTGCTCGGCCTCGTAGCTGCCCGGTGTCGCCGACACGAAAATGGTCTGCGGGCTGACCGCCTCCCACTCGTCGAAACGCATGGGTCGGTTGTCCAGGGCCGAGGGCAGGCGGAAACCGTATTCGACCAGGGTTTCCTTGCGCGAACGGTCGCCCTTGTACATGGCGCCTACCTGCGGAACGCTGACGTGGGATTCGTCGATCACCAGCAGGGCATCAGGCGGCAGGTAGTCGTACAAGGTCGGCGGCGGCGCCCCGGCCGGGCGCCCGGACAGGTAGCGCGAGTAGTTCTCGATGCCGTTGCAGTAGCCCAGCTCCAGGATCATCTCCAGGTCAAAGCGGGTGCGCTGCTCCAGGCGCTGCGCCTCCACCAGCTTGTTGGCTTTCTGCAGGTATTCCAGGCGGTCCTTGAGCTCTTCCTTGATGCCCTCGACCGCTTCCAGCAGGGTTTCCCGCGGGGTCACGTAGTGGCTCTTGGGGTAGAAGGTGAACCGCGGCAGTTTGCGGAAGACCTCGCCGGTCAGCGGGTCGAACGCGGCGATGTTCTCCACCTCGTCATCGAACAGTTCGATGCGGATGGCCTCGAGGTCCGATTCGGCCGGGAAGATGTCGACCACATCGCCACGCACACGGAAGGTGGCGCGGGCGAAGTCCATCTCGTTGCGGGTGTACTGCAGGTCGGCCAGGCGTCGCAGCAGCGCACGCTGGTCGAGCTTGTCGCCGCGATCGACGTGCAGGACCATCTTCAGGTAGGTCTCGGGGCTGCCCAGGCCGTAGATGCACGATACCGTGGTGACGATGATCGCATCGCGCCGCTCCAGCAGCGCCTTGGTTGCCGACAGGCGCATCTGCTCGATATGGTCGTTGATCGATGCGTCCTTCTCGATGAAGGTGTCCGAGGACGGCACGTAGGCTTCGGGTTGGTAGTAGTCGTAGTAGGAAACGAAGTACTCCACCGCGTTGTTGGGGAAGAACGCCTTGAATTCACCGTACAACTGCGCGGCCAACGTCTTGTTCGGCGCCAGTACCAGGGTCGGCCGCTGCACCTGCTGGATGACGTTGGCAATGCTGAAGGTCTTGCCCGAGCCGGTCACCCCGAGCAGCGTCTGGTGCGACAGCCCCGCCTCGATGCCTTCGACCATCTGGCGGATGGCCTCGGGCTGGTCGCCGGCCGGCTGGAAACGGGTGACGAGCTGGAACTCGGACATGACGGACCTCGCGGTGTTTCAGCAACTGTAAATTTAGCCAGTAGTCTATACCCAAATGCGTTCGCCGGGGGGCGCTTTCAAGGCATAGCTGTGAGCGCTTGTTACGGTGGACCGGGTAATTGGACCAATGGTCGAAAAATATTTGCGCAAATCACTGGAAAAGCTGCGCCATAGTGTCGCGGTGACCGGTCGGTATCACTATACTGACACCCCGTTTGTGCACCGCTTCAGTGCATTCGGCTGGAGCGTGTACGTCCTATCACACTCCAATCAGAGCCAAGGTAACAATGAGCCTGTTTTCCGCTGTCGAGCTGGCACCCCGCGACCCTATTCTGGGCCTCAACGAAGCATTCAACGCCGACCCACGTATCGACAAGGTCAACCTGGGCGTAGGCGTTTACTGCAATGAGGAAGGCCGCATTCCGCTGCTGCGCGCCGTGATCGAAGCCGAGACCCAGCGTGCTGCCCAGCACGCCTCGCGCGGCTACCTGCCGATCGACGGCATCGCCTCCTACGACCAGGCTGTCCAAAAGCTGCTGTTCGGCGCCGAGTCGCCGCTGCTGGCCGCAGGCCGCGTGGTCACCGTACAGGCCGTCGGCGGTACCGGCGCACTGAAGATTGGTGCCGACTTCCTCAAGCGCATCTCGCCGAACGCCGTGGTCGCCATCAGCGACCCGAGCTGGGAAAACCACCGTGCCCTGTTCGAATCGGCCGGCTTCCCGGTGCAGAACTACCGCTACTACGACGCACCGACCAACGATGTCAACCGCGCCGGCATGCTGGAAGACCTGAACAACCTGCCGTCCGGCTCGATCGTGGTACTGCACGCCTGCTGCCACAACCCGACCGGTGTCGACCTCAACCTGGACGACTGGAAGAACGTGCTGGAAGTGGTCAAGGCCAAGGGCCACGTGCCGTTCCTCGACATGGCCTACCAGGGCTTCGGTGACGGTATCGCCGAAGACGCCTTCGCCGTGCGCCTGTTCGCCGAATCGGGCCTGGAGTTCTTCGTCTCCAGCTCGTTCTCCAAGTCGTTCTCGCTGTATGGCGAGCGCGTCGGCGCGCTGTCGATCGTCACTGCTTCCAAGGACGAGAGCACCCGCGTGCTGTCGCAGGTCAAGCGCGTGATCCGCACCACCTACTCCAACCCGCCGACCCACGGCGCGACCATCGTTGCCACCGTGCTGAACAGTGCCGAACTGCGCCAGATGTGGGAAACCGAACTGGCCGAAATGCGCGAGCGCATCCACGGCATGCGCAAGCAGATGGTCGAGCTGCTGGCCCAGTACGGCGCCAAGCGCGACTTCAGCTTCGTTGGCCGTCAGGTCGGCATGTTCTCCTACTCGGGCCTGACCGTTGAACAGGTCGCCCGCCTGAAGAACGACTTCGGCATCTACGCCCTGGACACTGGCCGCATCGCGGTGGCCGCCCTGAACCAGAGCAACATCCACGTGGTCACCAAGGCCATCGTCGAAGTGCTGTAACTGCTTGATTTGCCTGGGGGTGGCTTGACTTCCCCCGGGCAATCAGTAAGATGTGCGCAGATTCCGCGATAGCTCAGTCGGTAGAGCAAATGACTGTTAATCATTGGGTCCCTGGTTCGAGTCCAGGTCGCGGAGCCAAACACTGAAAAAGCCCCCGGGTGCGCAAGCACCGGGGGCTTTTTCGTTACGCCGGGTCATGCTCAGGACGAGAAGGCCGACACCCGCCAAAACCTTCAGCAGTTGCGCCCGATCGGGTAGAACTCACCGTGGCTCCACACCCCCAGCCATTGCTCGCCTGCAATGTCGCGCGGTACCGCCAGCTCCACCAGCTGGTAGAACACGTTGCGATGAACCAGCGCCTCGAGGTTGCTGCGCATCAGTACATACGGCGACGGCTCCTGGGTCACCGGGTCGGTCACCACCCGCAGCGGGTTGGCAGGCCCGGCCTCCACCTGGTCCTCGACATTGCTGGTGAAGCGCAGCACCTGCTGCTCACCCTGCCCCTGCACATCCAGCGCCACGGCCACGAACGGCGCATCATCAACGCGGATACCCACCTTTTCCACCGGGGTAACCAGGAAATAGTCATCGCCGTCACGGCGGATGATGGTGGAAAACAGCCGCACCATCGGCTTGCGTCCGATGGGGCTGCCCAGGTAGTACCAGGTGCCATCGCGGGCGATGCGCATGTCGATGTCACCACAGAAGTCCGGGTTCCACAGATGCACCGGCGGCAGGCCCTTGGCCTTGGGAAGCTGCGCCAGCAGATCATTGGCCTTGCCGGAATCGCTCATTGCGCTTGCCTCATTCACTCATGCCCAGGAGGCTACGAGCGTACTCGCGCATCGGCGCCGCAAGCAAATCTTCCGGAGTATTGTCGTGGAACGTCAACAAACCGCCACGGCTCTTGATCCGCGCGGTGTCGATCAGGTAGCGGGTGTTGGTCTCGATCAGCATCATCTGCACCACGCCAGTGTCCCAGCCCAGGCGGTCGACAGCCTGTTCGTCGTACCATTCGTCGCCATTGCCGATGCGGTCATCGGTACGCGCAAAGCGGGTGTACAGCACATAATCGGCCCCCACCGAACGCGCCTGGGCGATGGCCTCTTCGAGGCCCAGCGGGCCCTGGGCACGGCGTACCAGCGGGAAATATTCGACGAAACTCTTGAACGCCTGCTCGGCGACCACATTCTGCCGTGGCACCGGCCCCTTGCCCGGCGGCACGAACGCACCCTGGCCAATGAAGATGAACGAGTCGGGCTGCAGGCGGATCGACAGGGTGCGACGGGTATCGCTGTGGTCCAGCAGACCGGCATCGCTCATGTGATAACGGACGCCCTCGCCCATATCGCTGACATTCATACAACCGCCAAGCGCCATCAGCGCCAGCAGCAAGACCAGGCTACGCATCTTTCCTCCAGTGGCCGGCGACGAAAAACCGGCGAATAGCCGGCGGATGCAGCTTTTGCGCCAGCTTCAACCACCGATCACCTTCATCACCATCACATCGCCGGAAAACGCCAGCTCCTGCTTGTCTGCAAGGGCCTTGACCAGCAACCGCTGCAAGGCTGGGAGCGCCTGATGGCGCGGCTTCTCCAGCAAGTCAGCGATGTAGTGGCGATTACCCGACGACAGGCAGCCATGCAGCCAACCGGTAGAGGACAGGCGCAGCCGCGAGCAGCTGCGGCAGAACGGTTCGCTTTCATTGGCGATCACGCCGAAGTGGCCTTTGCCGGGGACCTGATAACGCAAGGCGGTGGCACCTGGCGGCGCATCGACCTTGGCAATGGCATGCCGATCAGCGATCAGTGCCAGCAACTGGTCGAGGCCGACGAACTGCTGCAGGAACGCGTTATGGTCGCGGGCCAGGTGCCCCATGCGCATGAGTTCGATGAAGCGCAGTTCGAAACCGCGCGCAAGGCAGTAGTCCAGCAGCGGCAATACCTGGTCGAGGTTTTGCCCGCGCATCGGCACCATGTTCACCTTGATCTGCATGCCCAGCGCGCTGGCCTGCTCCATGCCCGCCAGCACGCTCGCCAGGTCACCTCCGCGGGCGATGCGGCGGAAAGCCTGCGGGTCCAGCGTATCGAGGGAAATGTTCAGGCGGCGAATACCCGCCGCCTGCAACTGGGGCAACTTGCGCGCCAGCAGCTGGCCATTGGTGGTCAGCGAGACATCGTCGAGGTCGAGCCTGGCCACCGCGGCCAGGAAGCCCTCCAGCCGTGGGCTGACCAGTGGCTCGCCGCCAGTGACGCGCAAGCGTTCGATACCGGCCGCCTCGATCAGGTAGGCCACGCCGCGAGCCAGTGCGTCTGCCGACAACTCGTCCTGCGCTGCCACCAGGCGCTTGCCATCGGCAACGCAATAGGTGCAGGCGTAGTTGCAGGCAGCCGTCAGGCTGACGCGCAGGTTGCGAAAACGCCTGCCTTGACGATCGACGATCATGAATGACTCCGGCATGGGTGATGGGGCTGACAAAACCTGACTCATAAATCAGGTTTTTGCAAGCCCCGCGCCATGACGGTTTCAGCAGGAAGCGTCGGAACGCTTCAGTTGGAAGGTTCCGGGTCGCGCTTGCGCTTGTTGCCCATGCGCACGCCAATGTCCATGAGGAATTGGAAGAAGCCTTCCTGATCCTCCAGCACGTTGCTCCAGAACGGCGAGTGGTACAGCGCCACAGCGCCATGCACCAGCGCCCAGGCAGCGCAGTAGTGGAAATACGGCGGCACGTCTTCGAGCTTGCCTTCGCTGATACGGCCTTCGATCAGCTGGGTCAGGCGATCGAAGTTGGAGGCACGGATCTTGTGCAATTGCCCGACCATTTCCGGCACCTGGTTGCCCTTGACCACCTTTTCTTCCAGGCGGTCGAACAGCCGGTAACGCTGCGGGTCGCGCATGCGGAACTCGAAGTAGGCGCGCGACAGGGCTTCCTTGTCGCGGTCGACATCGGCCGAGTGCAACAGCGTGTTCAGGTCGCGCTCGTAGTCGAGCATAAGGCGCAGGTAGATCTCCGCCTTGGACTTGAAGTGCTTGTAGATCGTGCCTTTGCCGATGCCCACGGCGTCGGCGATCATCTCGACCGTGACGCTGTCTTCACCCTGTTCGAGGAACAGTTTGAGCGCGGTATCGAGGATTTCCTGTTCGCGACGGCGAAACTCACGGACCTTACGAGGTTCTTTCTGCATAGGAAGGAGCTGGATGACAATCGAAGCGGTTTATTATGCCTAACTTGCAGGAAATTGCACGGATCATCCAAGCATGTCTGTGTTTCACGATGCATACGGCCATACGCTGCGGGAGGAATGAAACGTCGACGTATTCCAAATCTGTTTAAAAAACGACCAGCAGGCACTGGCACTGCGCCAAACCTGGCCAATACTAGAAGTGTTGGCGCGGCGCATCCCCCCCAAGTGGCGCGCCGATAAAGGTGCTCAGGGACCGCGTACCTTTGTTTTACTCCTAATGGTCTTAACCCGGATTCCCCCCCCAGAACCCGGGTTTTTTTTATTCGTTTCGGGGGCTCGGGGCGATGGGATTTCGGGGGATTGCATGAGGGCGGCAAGGGTATGCCTCGGGTTTTGTTGCGCTCGATCTCACAGGCGCTGAATTTGGCGCGGCAGGCACCTGTCGCCCCCACACAACCCCGACGCCCTGCCGAATCAGGCCACCCGTGCCAATGGGAACAACCGCTTGAAGTTGGCCGTGGTCTGCTCGGCCAGTTGCTCATAGCTGGCCCCCCGCAACGAAGCCACATATTCCGCCACCTCGCGCACATACTGCGGCAGGTTCGGTTTGCCGCGATGTGGAATCGGCGCCAGATACGGCGAATCGGTTTCCACCAGCAGCCGATCGACCGGCACCTGCCGCGCCACCTCACGCAAGGCATCGGCATTGCGGAACGTGACAATGCCAGACAAGGAAATGTAGTACCCCAGGTCCAGCGCGGCCTTGGCCATCTCCCAGTCTTCGGTGAAGCAGTGCAATACGCCGGCCTGCGGCAGAGCAGCCTCGCGCAACAGCGCCAAGGTGTCGGCGCGCGCCGCGCGGGTGTGCACGATCACCGGCTTGCCGGTCTGCCGCGACGCCTCCAGGTGCAAGCGGAACGAAGCCTGCTGCAGCTCGGCAGCTTCCGGCTCGTAGTGATAATCCAGCCCGGTTTCGCCAATCGCCACCACATGCGGGTGGGCCAGCTCGCGCAACAGCCACTCCAGCGCCGGGGTCTCGCCAGGTGCAAGGTCCAGCGGGTGCACGCCCACCGAGCAGTCGACATCGGCGTACTGTTCGCTCAGCGCCTTCACCGCAGCGGCATTTTCGGCACTGACGCCGATACACAGAAAGTGCCCGACCCCGCGCTCACGCGCCGCCTGCAAGGCAGCATCGAGTGAGCCCTGGTGAGCGCTGAGGTCAAGACGGTCGAGGTGGCAATGGGAATCTACGAGCATGGGATAACGGCACACATGGAAAAATGAAAATCAGCGGGCGCCCGGCAACTGCAGCCAATGAGCCAGCAGCGATTCAAGCAACAGGGCGCGATTGAGATTGGCCTTGCCCAGTACCTTCTGGCGTTGCTCCAGGAGCCACGCCTGTACCTCCAGTACCTTGGCCTGGCGGCTCTTCTGCGCCAGGTACTGCACCACCTTGCGCATATCGGCCAAGCCTAGCCCCTCCTCGTCCTGGGTCAATTGGTAGCGCAGGATCAAGTGCGCCCAATCGCAGAACCAGTCGAACAGCAGCAACAGCGGCACGTTGTTCCAGGCCTCGGCCAACTGGCTGGGCGATTGCTGCTGCTTGAGCAGCTTCTTCACCCCGTCGGTCACCAGCGCCCGCTGCTCGCGCACGCCCTGTGCCTGCAGGCTGACGGCCATCAACGGCGAACCGGCGGCCAACGTCAGCAACTCGTCACGCTCGGCCTCGTCACTGTCGGCCAGCGCGCCTGCCAGCCAGGCCCGACTCTGGGCCAGGCTGGGCTGCGGGCAGGCCACCTGCTGGCAGCGGCTCTTGATGGTCGGCAGCAAGCGACTGGGCTGATGGCTGACCAACAGCAGCACGGTATCACCGGAAGGCTCTTCGAGGCTCTTGAGCAAGGCGTTGGAAGCGTTGACGTTCATCGCCTCCACCGGCTCGATCAGCACCACCTTGCGCCCACCCAGCTGCGCCGTCTGCACCACGAAAGCCACCAGCTCGCGCACCTGGTCGACCTTGATCGGCTTGTCGGCTTCCTCGGGTTCGAGAACGAAGTTGTCCGGGTGGCTGCCGGCCTTGAGCAGCAGGCAGGACTTGCACCCGCCGCAGGCCTCCAGGCCCTGGGGCTGCTGGCACAGCAGGCGCGCCATCAGGCGCTCGGCCAGGGCCCGCTTGCCGATACCCTGCGGCCCGTGCAGCAGGTAGGCATGCGCGTGCTGGCTGCGGCCGGCCAGTTGTTGCCAGAGGGCCTGCTGCCAGGGGAAGACCTCAGCCACGGGTGCCAATACCGTCGCCAGGCAAACCGCGCCCGCCGCCTTGGCAGGCATGGGTGGCATCATGTTTTCGGGTTTCACCAAACGTAAACACTGTGGGTTACAATCCTTTCTCGAAAACGTAAACGCCCTTGAAGCCCAGTAAATACAGGAGTTCGGGCAGCAAACGGGGAGTACGACATGCGAACAATCATCGGCCTTGCAGCCCTGGCTCGGTCAGGTAAGGACACCGTAGCTTCGATGCTGCTGAGCTACCCGGGGGTTGCTGCCTACGCACTTGCCGATCCTCTCAAGCTTGGCTGCCAGGCGCTGTTTGGTCTCACCGAAGACGAGACATGGTGCGATGACATCAAGGAGCAGCCCATTGATCTGTGGGCTCGCTCTCCAAGAGAATTCTTCCAGACGGTTGGTACCGAATGGATGCGCAATCATAACCCAGACCACTGGCTGATCCGAGCGGAACGCGAAATCAATCCACCTGCGGCCGCACAGAGCGGTACGCGCAAGGCCGCACCTGCCAAGCCAAACCACACTCCATTTACCCTGGCCGCCCAAGCCATCTTTGATTTCACGGACGAGCAGCTGTCAGACCCACGGCTGCTGGCCAGCCAGGACCCCACCTGGGGCCTTTCTCCCGCTGAAGCCATCGATCTGCTCAAACGCCACGCATACGCCTTGTACCCGGACTATGACACCCGTCGTGCCAAGCGCCCTCTCGAACAGCTGAAGCCGCGCAGCAAGATCCCTGCTGATGCCACGACCGTGATCTTCAAGGACATCCGCTTTGAAAACGAAGCCGCTTTTCTTCGCCACCACAACGGCCTGATCTGGCACATCGTTCGCCCAAACCTTCCGAAGGTGAACGCGCATTCATCTGAACACGGCATTGCCCAGGCACCCGGCGACCTGCTGATCACCAACGCGGGTTCCCTGGGGGACCTGCAGGCAGCTGTGCAGCACGCATGGCAGCAAAGCAAGCCCGCAAGGGCTTGTCAGAAGTCGCCTGCGAGGCAATGAACGAGATACCGAACCATCGCGACCCAGCCATGCCGGCAGCTGCACTGCAAATGGCTGCAGGTTGGACTGCCACCGTTGCTCGGCATGGAGGCAGCCCAAGCCCCGCAAGGCCACTCAATGGGAATGCCGCGGCATCCCCCCTTCACGGGCGATCACACGCATATGCAGCGTCGCCGGCTCCAGGCAGCCGCCGGTGGACAACTGCCCGACGAGTTGCCGATAGAGTTCCTGCCAGGGCGTCTGCGAGGCCGGGATGCTCGGCTTCCAGGCCGCACGTCGGCGTGCCACTTCTTCGTCGTCCACCAGCAGGTCGACCCGCCGCTGGTTGAGGTCCACGCGCAGCCAATCGTTGGTCTGCAACAATGCCAGGCCGCCGCCCACCGCCGCCTCCGGCGACATGTTGAGGATCGAAGGGCTGGCCGAGGTGCCGCTCTGGCGGCCATCGCCCAGGCACGGCAGCGAGTCGATGCCTTTCTTGATCAGTGCCGCCGGCGGCGCCATGTTCACCACTTCGGCACTGCCTGGGTAACCCACGGTGCCGGCGCCACGAATCACCAGGATGCAACGCTCATCGATGTCCAGTGCGGGGTCGTCGATGCGCGCGTGGTAGTCCTCCGGCCCCTCGAACACGATGGCCCTGGCCTCGAAGCTGTTTTCCTTGCCCGGTTCGGCCAGGTAGGTCTTGCGGAAGGCTTCGCCCACCACCGACATCTTCATGATCGCGCTGTCGAAGAAATTGCCGCTGAGCACGATGAAGCCGGCGTTGTGCTTGAGCGGCGCATCGAACGGCAGGATGACCTCGCGATCGCTGGTGGCTGCGTCGCGAACCACCTCGCCGATGGTCCTGCCGCTGACCGTCGCGCATTCCTCGTGCAGACGGCCGGCCTTGCGCAGCTCATGCATCACCGCCGGAACGCCGCCCGCGCGGTGGAAGCCTTCACCCAGGTATTTGCCCGCCGGCATGCAATTGACCAGCAGCGGCACGTTCTCACCGATGCGCTGCCAGTCGTCCAGCGACAGCTCGATGCCCATGTGCCGGGCGATAGCGATCAGGTGCGGTGGACAGTTGCTCGAAGCGCCCAGGGCCGAAGCCACGGCGATGGCATTCTCGAACGCCTCGCGGGTCATGATCGACGACGGGCGCACGTCCTGCATCACCAGCTCGCAGATGCGCCGCCCGGTGGCGTAGGCCATCTGCCCGCGTTCGCGGTACGGCGCGGGGATGCTCGCGCAGCCTGGCAGCGACATGCCCAGGGCCTCGGCCAGGGCGTTCATCGACAGTGCCGTGCCCATGGTGTTGCAATGGCCGACCGACGGCGACGCGGCAGTGGTCATCTCCATGAAGCCTTCGTAATCGATTGCGCCCGCGGCCATCAGGTTGCGCGCATGCCACAACACCGTGCCCGACCCGATCAGCTGGCCCTTGTGGTGGCCATCGAGCATCGGGCCGCCGGACAGCACGATGGCCGGCATGTCCGTGGTGGCAGCGGCCATCAGGCAGGCTGGGGTGGTCTTGTCACAGCCGGTGGTCAGTACCACGCCATCCAGCGGGTAGCCGTGGAGGATTTCCACCAGGCCCAGGTAGGCGAGGTTGCGGTCCAGCGCTGCGGTTGGCCGGCGGCTCTGCTCGGCGATCGGGTGCACCGGGAACTCCATGGGGATGCCGCCGGCATCGCGAATCCCCGCCTTGACCCGCTGGGCCAGTTCCAGGTGGTGGCGGTTGCAGGGCGTCAGGTCACTGCCGGTCTGGGCGATGCCGATGATCGGCCGCCCCGATTGCAGTTCGTCGCGGGTCAGGCCGTAGTTCATGTAGCGCTCGACGTACAACGCGGTCATGTCGGCGTGGCTCGGGTCGTCGAACCATTGCTGGCTGCGCAGCGGGCGTTTCGCGGTATCGGTCATGTCGTTCTCTCTTGTATTTATGGGTACCCGTCAGCGTTGCAACACGCTGGCATGTGCAGCGCTATGCACCACTGAGGTGCCGCTGCCAACCGCGTCATCAAGGGCGGTATTCCCCGACAGAGCGGTGCAGCAGCCCTCGGGCAGCCAGGTTGCGCATCAACGCGCCGAGGCCGAAGGTCCAGGGGCGGGCCTTGTCACTCGTGGTGACCTGGTTGTGCAACTGGCCCAGCAAGGGGCTGGCGATGCGCACCTGGTCGCCAGGCTTGTGGGTGAAACCCGCACCCGGCAGGTCACGGTCCTCGGTCGGGGCGAACAGCGTGCCGAGGAACAGCAGGAAACCGTCGGGGTACTGGTGGTTTTCATTGAGCGTTTGCCGGACCAGATCCTCTGGGTCGCGGCTGATCTGGTCCATCGAGCTGCTGCCGACCAGGCGGTAGCCGTCGCTGCCCACGACTTCCAGGTCGACCACGCAGCGGCGCACCGCGTCCAGGTCGAAGGTTTCGTCGAACAAACGAATGAACGGGCCCACCGCGCACGAGGCGTTGTTGTCCTTGGCCTTGCTCAGCAGCAGCGCGCTGCGCCCCTCGAAGTCGCGCAGGTTGACATCGTTGCCCAGGGTCGCGCCGTGGATGCGGCCGCGGCTGTCCACCGCCAGCACCACCTCGGGCTCGGGGTTGTTCCAGGCCGAATGCGGGTGCACGCCAATGGCGCTGCCACTGCCTACCGCGGCCAACACCGGGGCCTTGGTGAACACCTCGGCATCCGGGCCGATGCCGACTTCCAGATACTGCGACCACATGCCCTGTTCGATCAACAGTGCCTTGAGCGCCATGGCCTGCGGTGAACCTGGGCGCACCGCCCGCAGGTTGTCGCCGATCGCCGAGCGCACCGTGGCACGCACGGCCTCGGCCTTGTTGGCATCGCCACCGGCCTGCTCTTCGATCACCCGCTCGATCATGCTGGCAGCGAAGGTCACGCCTGCCGCCTTGATCACCTGCAGGTCGACCGGTGCAAGCAGGTAGGGCTGGTTGCCGTCGAACGCTGCGCCGCTATTGCCCAACAAGGCTTCGACACTGCCCAGGAAGCGGCCCGGGGTGCTGCGCACGGCCTGCACGGGGTCTTCGCATTCGAGCAGTTGGCTAAGGGTGGCGAAACGCTCGGAGAGATCGAACACGCCGTCGGTGCGCAAGGTGATCAGCGAAGGGCCCCCAGGTTCGCCGGGGGTCCAGGCGCGACCGATCAGGGTGCCGGTCAGGCCATCCTCGGGCAGGGTATTGGCGGGGGTGAGCGTCATTGGCATGGCATCAAATCTCTCGGCACAGGAAAACTGCACGCTAGGCATGCCAGGCGATAAACTCCAATGGCATCTTTTCACTATTCGATAACATTGGGTTATTGCAACAAGGTGGATCACATGTCGGACCTGTCTTTCTCCCACGTCTGCAACTGGCTCAAGTTCCGCCACCTGTTGCTGATCGACACGCTTGGGCGCACCCACAACATGCACCTGGCGGCGCAGCAGATGAACCTCACCCAGCCGGCGATCAGCAAGATGCTCAAGGAAATCGAGAATTTGCTCGGTTTCGCCCTGTTCGACCGCCTGCCGCGCAGCATGCCACCCACCGCGTTGGGCGAGCAGGTGTTGCGCTATGCCCAGGTCGCCCTGAACGATGCGCGCAACTTCGTCGATCAGATCGACAGCCTGCGCCAAGGGGGGCACGGCCATTTGAAGGTGGGCGGCATCTTTGCTGCCACCGCCGTGGCGCTGCCGGATGCCATCGTCGAGATCAAGCAGCGCAAGCCATTGCTGTCGATCGAGGTGGTGGAGCAGACCAGCGATCACCTGATGGCCATGCTCGAGGACAAGATCCTGCACCTGGCCGTGGCCCGCTTCACCGACGTGTCGCAGCACCAGCGCTTCGACTTCCAGCCACTGGCGCCGGAACCCTTCTGCTTCGTGGTCAACGACCAGCACCCATTGAGCAATGCCGGGCCTGTGACCTTGCCACAGCTGCTGGAGTGGCCGTGGATTCTCTACCCCAAGGGCACGCCGATCCGCGGGCGCATGGAGCGGGCCTTCGCCCAGGCGGGCGTGGCGGTGCCGCGCAATACCATCGATACCATTTCCATGCAGACCTTCCTCAAGGTGCTTTTGGGCGGGCCAATGATCGGCATGCTGCCGCAGGCGATGGTCGAGCCGCACCTGGCCAGTGGCGTACTGGTCAACCTTGACACGCCACTGCACCTGACGCCCCAGGACTACGGCATTCTCACCCGCAAAGGCGAGCCCTTGAGCGGCGCGGCCTTGGAGTTCGCCGAGATTCTCCTGACACATGCGCGTCGCGTTTCGGAGGATTGATAACCTTCCGTTATCGGATGATCCCTAAAAGCCATTGGGCAAGAATCGCTGAGCCACCTAGATTAGCGCCCCATGTCTTCCGTAACGCCGAGGAATCATCCATGACGCTACACGCAGGCCAACAATTCATCGGCGGGAGCCGCCGCGCTACTGGCCAGGCGACCCTCTACAGCATCGATGCGCGCACCGGACAGGCGCTGCCCGGTGCGTTTTATCAAGCCACTGAACAGGAGGTGGACGCCGCTGCCCGTGCGGCGGCTGCAGCCTATCCAGTGTACCGGGCGCTGCCCGCCGCGCGCCGGGCCGAGTTCCTCGATGCGATCGCCGAGGCGCTGGATGGCTTGGGGGATGACTTCATCGAAACCGTATGCCGTGAAACGGCCTTGCCGCCAGCGCGTATCCAGGGCGAGCGGGCGCGCACCAGCGGCCAGCTGAGGCTGTTCGCCACGGTACTGCGCCGAGGTGATTTCACCGGCGCTCGCATCGATCGTGCGCAACCCGAGCGTCTGCCGCTGCCACGCCTGGACATCCGCCAATGCCGCATGGGCCTGGGGCCGGTCGCCGTCTTTGGCGCCAGCAACTTCCCCCTGGCATTCTCGACGGCCGGTGGCGACACCGCCGCAGCGTTGGCCGCTGGCTGCCCAGTGGTGTTCAAGGCACACAGCGGCCACATGGCCACGGCGCAATGGGTGGCCGAGGCCATCATCGGCGCCGCTGAGCGCTGCGCGATGCCGGCGGGTGTATTCAACATGGTGTTTGGCGGCAGGGTCGGCGAGGCGCTGGTCAGGCACCCGGATATTCAGGCCGTTGGTTTCACCGGCTCGCTCAAGGGCGGACGGGCCTTGTGCGATATGGCCGCGGCGCGACCTCGGCCTATTCCGGTATTCGCCGAAATGAGCAGTATCAACCCGGTACTGGTCCTGCCCCAGGCGCTGGCGATTCGCGGCGAGGCCGTGGCGCGGGAACTGACGGCTTCGGTGGTATTGGGATGTGGACAGTTCTGCACCAATCCTGGCTTGGTGCTGGGGGTACGCTCAGCGCAGTTCAGCGCCTTCGTCGCGCACTTGAGCGCACAGATGGCCGAACAGGCGCCGCAAACCATGCTCAACGCCGGCACCCTGGCCAGCTACGCCCAGGGTGTGACCACCCTAAAGGCGCGGGCCGGCATCCGCCTGCTTGCCGGGGCCGAGCAGCAGGGTAACCAGGCCTGGCCGCAACTGTTCCAGGCCGATGCGAAATTGCTGCTGGACGGTGAACCGCTGCTGCAGGAAGAAATCTTCGGCCCGGCCACGGTGGTGGTTGAACTGGCTGATCAAGACCAGCTGGTCGCAGCGTTGCACGCGCTTGGCGGCCAACTGACCGCCACGCTGATTGGCGAGCCCGGCGACCTGGCGCAAGCCGCGTCTTTGGTAACGGTGCTTGAACAGAAGGTTGGCCGGGTGCTGGTCAACGGTTACCCGACTGGCGTCGAGGTATGCGAGGCGATGGTTCATGGTGGCCCGTATCCGGCCACCTCGGATAGCCGTGGCACCTCGGTCGGCACGCTGGCGATAGAGCGCTTCCTGCGTCCGGTGTGCTACCAGAATTTTCCCGACGCACTGCTTCCCGAGGCACTGCGCGACGCCAACCCACTGGGGCTGCTGAGACTGGTCGATGGCCGGCCCACCCGCGAGCCGATTCCCTGAACACTGTTACTCACAGGCGCAACACCACCGGGTGCGGTCGTGCCCGGTGCTCTTTCAATAACAACAATCAGGCATGCACGACATGCCAAGAGGCTGGTTATGGATCATCAAGTTGTCGACCCCGTGCGCGATCAGGCTTTCGAGGATCGCACCTATCGCAAAGTAATCGTCCGCATCCTGCCGGTCCTGTTGCTGTGTTACATGGCTGCCTATCTCGACCGGGTGAATATCGGCTTCGCGAAACTGAGCATGCTGGAGGATCTGCAATTCAGTAATACCGTCTATGCCCTCGGCGCCAGCGTTTTCTTCTGGGGCTATTTTCTGTTTGAGGTCCCGAGCAACCTGCTGCTGCATCGATACGGCGCCCGGTTCTGGATTGCCCGCATCATGCTGAGCTGGGCCATCGTCTCCATGGCTGTCGCATTTACCCAACCCCTCGCCTCGTTCTTCCACGTCGAGTCCAGCACAATGTTCTACGTGCTGCGCTTCTTGCTCGGCATCTGTGAGGCCGGCTTCTTTCCAGGCGTGATTCTTTACCTCAACTACTGGTTCCCCACCCATCGCCAAAGCCGGGTGATGTCTGGGTTCCTGATGGCACTGCCTGTCAGCCTGACGCTAGGCGGTATCTTGTCGGGATGGCTGATGACCAGCATGGACGGCTGGCACGGTATGGCCGGCTGGCAGTGGATGCTGCTGATCGAGGGCGTACCATCGCTGGTCATGGCGGCAATCGTTTTTGGCTGCTTGTGCGACAACATCGACAAGGCTGCCTGGTTGTCCCAGCAAGAAAAGGCACTGCTCAAGGCCAACCTGAAGCAAGATGCGCACGGCAAGGTTTCGCGCCTGAAAGATGCCTTCTTCAGCCCACGAGTCTGGCTGCTGGTATTCATCCTGCTGACTTTCAACACAGGCTTCTATGGCCTGGCGTTCTGGATGCCATCGATCATCAAGAGTGCGGGAGTGACCAGCAGCCTGGAAATCGGCTTGCTGACCGCCATCCCCTATAGCGTGGCGGTAATTGCCATGTTGCTCAACGCACGCCACTCCAACCGCACTGGCGAACGGCGGCTGCATGCTGCGATCCCGGCGTTCATCGGTGGCTGCGGACTGATGCTCAGTGCAGCCTTCGCACATGATGTCGTGCTTTCAATCCTGTTCCTGACCGTCGCTGCATCTGGGGTGCTCAGCCTGATGCCTATCTTCTGGACGCTGCCGGGCACAGTGCTCTCAGGTGTCGCTGCTGCGGCTGGCATTGGCATGATCAACGCTTTCGGCAACCTGTCCGGTTTCACCGGCTCGATGATCACAGCCGTGGCAGAGAACCTCACCGGCGACATCAACAACGGCACCTATGTGCTGGGCCTGTGCCTGTTCATCAGCGGCGCACTGGTCATGGCGATCCCGGCGGCGATGTTGAAGCGGCCCGACGCGCAGCCCCGCACGCAGTTGCTGGAAGCAGCATGAGCGAAGGCGCAAGCCTGCGCCAGGCGCTGCCGATGTCGGCGCCGTGCTCGATGAGCGCGAACATCGGCTCGCCGGGCACACCGGCAGCCCTTAAGGTTGTTCGTCAGGCTTCGGCCGTTCGGCTGCTTGCGCGCCGCCGACCGGGGCGTCCTGCGCAGGCGGTTGATCGGGCGCGGGCTGCTCGGCCGGCTCATCCGCCGCTGGCGCTTCAAGCGACGCGCCCGCGTCGGCCCCCGGCTGGGGCTGTGGCGCGGGGCTGGAGCGGTAGTCCGCACGGCGCTTGAGCTGGAATTCGCGCACCGCCGAGTTGTGGTCGTCGAGGTCGTCGGAAAACACATGGCTGCCATCGCCACGGGCGACGAAGTACAGGCTGGTGCCATCCGACGGGTTGAGCGCCGCATGAATCGCCTCGCGGCCGACCATGGCAATCGGCGTCGGCGGCAACCCGGTCATGGTGTAGGTGTTGTACGGCGTCGGCTCGCGCAGGTCGGCACGCGTGAGTTTGCCGTTGTAGCGCTCACCCATGCCGTAGATCACCGTCGGGTCGGTCTGCAGCATCATGCCCAGGCGCAGGCGCCGCACGAAGACCCCGGCGATCTGCCCGCGCTCCTGGGGAATACCGGTTTCCTTCTCCACCAGCGAGGCCATGATCAGCGCCTGGTACGGGTCGCGGTACGGCAGGTCGGTGGCGCGCTCCGCCCACTCCTTGGCCAGCACTTCATCCAGGCGCATGTACGCCTGCTGCAGCAGCTCGACGTCGCTCATGCCCCGCACGAAGCGGTAGGTGTCGGGGAAGAAGCGCCCTTCGGGGAACACACCGGTATGGCCGAGCTTGTCCATCACCTCTGCATCCGACAGGCCGTCCAGGGTGTGCTTGAGCTTTTCATGCCTGGCCACGGCAGCCCGCACCTGGCGGAAGGTCCAGCCCTCGACCAGGGTGAGGTTGTACTGCACCACGTCGGCCCGCCGCCAGGCATCGAACAGCTGCTCGACGGTCATGCCGGGGGTCAGGCGGTACTCGCCGGTGTGCAGGGACGTACCGGCCATATTGAACCGCCAGTACAGGCGCAACCAGACAGCGTCGTCCAGCAACCCTTCGTTCTGCATGCGATAGAACATGCGGTTGGGGTTGGTGCCATTGGGCACGTCGAGCAGGCGTTCCTGCGTCACGTGCAAGGGCTGCTGCAGGACCGAGTTGACCTTCCAGGCCGACCAGCCAACGGCCAGGCCGGCAAGGATCAAGCTCATTTCCAGCAGCAGCAGGAATTTGCGTCTCACGAATTCAGGTTTCCAGTAACGTACGGGCAACGGCCTGCAGTTTACGGGTGAGCGGGCCCGGCGACCAGTTTAGCGCGGCGATGCCACGCACGGGCCAGACACCGTAGACACTATTGCAAACAAATACTTCATCGGCCTGTTCCAGCGCCTCGAACGGCAGGTCGCATACCTGCAGCGGGATGCCCTGCAGCGCCGCCTGTTGCAGCAACGCCGCGCGCATCACGCCAGCGACGCCGCAACGGCTGAGGTCAGCCGTGAACAGCTTGCTGTCGCGCACCAGGAACAAATTGCTGAACACCCCTTCGATCAGCCTGCCCTGCCCATCGCGCATCAGCCCTTCGGCATGTTCGCTGTCCTGCCATTCGGCACGGGCCAGCACCTGCTCCAGGCGGTTGAGGTGCTTCAGCCCGGCCAGCAGGGGTTGCTCGCCAAGCCGGGTCTGGCACAGGAACAGCCGCACGCCGCGCTCGGCATGTTCGACAGGATAGCTGGGTAACGGGCTGCCCTGCAGGATACGTCGCGGCATGGCACCGGCAACCGGCGCATAGCCGCGCTGGCTGTCACCACGGGTAATGATGAGTTTGGCAACGCCATCACCGAGCTGGCTGGCATAGCGCAGGAGTTCGTCGCGCACCAGTGCCAGGTCGGCATCGATCGCCAGGCGCTGGCAACCCAGCGCCAGGCGGGCGAGGTGGCCGTCCAGCAGGCTGGGCCGGCCGCCACGCACGGCGATGGTCTCGAACAGGCCATCGCCGTAGGCCAGGCCGCGGTTCTGCAGGTTGACTGCAGCCGCTGGCTGGCCGTCGATCCAGCTGTGCATCAACCGGCGAACCGGCGGAATACCAGCGAACCGTTGGTACCGCCGAAACCGAACGAGTTGGACAGCACCACGTCGATCGGCATGCTGCGCGCCTGGTGCGGCACGAAGTCGAGGTCGCAACCTTCGTCCGGCTCGTCCAGGTTGATGGTAGGCGGCGCCATCTGGCTGTTGATGGCCAGGACGCTGAAGATCGCTTCCACCGCACCGGCAGCGCCCAGCAGGTGGCCGGTCATCGACTTGGTCGAGCTGACCGCCAGCTTGTAGGCATGCTCGCCGAACACGCGCTTGATCGCTGCGACTTCAGCGATGTCGCCCGCCGGGGTCGAGGTGCCATGGGCGTTGATGTAGCTGACCTCTTCCGGCTGGATGCCGGCATCGCGCAGGGCGTTGGCCATGCAGCGGGCAGCGCCTTCACCGGTGTCGGGCGGCGATGTCATGTGGTAGGCATCACCGCTCATGCCGAAGCCGACCAGCTCGGCATAGATGGTGGCACCACGCGCCTTGGCGTGCTCCAGCTCTTCAAGCACCAGGGCACCGGCACCGTCGGACAGCACGAAGCCGTCACGGCCCTTGTCCCACGGGCGGCTGGCCCGGCTTGGCTCGTCGTTGCGGGTGGACAGTGCACGCGAGGCACCGAAACCGCCCATGCCCAAGCCGCAGGCAGCCATTTCGGCGCCACCGGCGATCATCACGTCAGCTTCACCGTAGGCGATGTTGCGCGCGGCCATGCCGATGCAGTGGGTGCCGGTGGTGCACGCCGTGGCGATGGCATAGTTCGGCCCCTGCAGGCCCAGGTGGATCGACAGGAAGCCGGAGATCATGTTGATGATCGAGCCCGGCACGAAGAACGGCGAAATGCGACGCGGCCCCGAATCGTGCAGGGTGCGGCTGGTTTCTTCGATGTTGGTCAGGCCGCCGATACCCGAGCCCATGGCTACGCCAATCCGCTCGCGGTTGGCGTCGGTGACTTCCAGGCCGGCATTACGCACCGCCTGGAAACCGGCCGCCAGGCCGTACTGGATGAACAGGTCGAGCTTGCGGGCCTCCTTGGCCGACAGGTATTGCTCGACCTCGAAGCCTTTCACCGAGCCGCCAAAACGGGTGGAGTAGGCAGACAGGTCCGTATGCTCGATCGGACCGATGCCACTGCGGCCAGCCAGAATGCCCTGCCAGGTGCTCGGTACATCGGTACCCAGTGGCGATAGCATACCCATACCGGTGACCACGACGCGTCTACGCGACACAGTACTCTCCTTTTCTAATAACAGAGTCTCTTGCCATTGCATTCAAGCGCTGGAATGAAATGGCAACAGGCTCTTGGTACGCGGTGAACGAGGCAGCCTGGAAAATACGGGCGCTCGCAAAGAAAAAACCGCACGCCGGCGAAGGCAGTGCGGTTTTCCCCGACAAGTAGCGTCGACTAGAGCGTCTTAGGCCTGGTGGGCTTTGACGTAGTCTACGGCAGCTTGAACGGTAGTGATCTTCTCGGCTTCTTCGTCAGGGATTTCGGTCTCGAATTCCTCTTCCAGAGCCATCACCAGCTCAACGGTGTCAAGCGAATCGGCACCCAGGTCATCGACGAAGGACTTCTCGAGAGTCACTTCCTCTTCCTTGACGCCCAGTTGCTCGGCGACGATTTTCTTGACGCGTTCTTCGATGTTGCTCATACCTAGGTTTACTCCTAATGGATATATGTCAGGCAGCTGGCCGGTGGCTAATTTTATAGAAAGACGTTCGCTTTTCAAGCTAAACGCACTTTCAGGCCAGTCACCGTACCCACTGCCTGGAATCTGGTTGCAGCTTTATAACGGATTTTAGGCTCGCAGTATGACTCTTTTTTTACGAAATCCGTCACATTGAGTTGCTGTGTTACATGTACATCCCGCCGTTGACCGGCACGGTAGCGCCGGTGACGTAGGCTGCGCCGTCGGATGCCAGGAACGAAACCACCTTGGCGATTTCGTCGGCCTGGCCCAGGCGACCCAGCGGGATCTGGGTCTGCAGCGCTTCACGCTGCGCTTCCGGCAGTTCGCGGGTCATGTCGGTGTCGATGAAGCCCGGGGTCACCGAGTTGACGGTGATACCGCGCGAGCCCACTTCACGCGCCAGGGCGCGGCTGAAACCTTCGAGGCCCGCCTTGGCGGCCGCGTAGTTGGCCTGGCCGGCGTTACCCATGGCACCGACGACCGAGCCGATGCTGATGATACGACCCCAACGCGCCTTGGTCATGCCACGCAGCACGCCCTTGGACAGACGGTAGAGGCTGTTCAGGTTGGTGTCGATCACGTCGAACCACTCGTCGTCCTTCATGCGCAGCATGAGGTTGTCACGGGTGATACCGGCGTTGTTGACCAAGATGGCGGGGGCACCGAACTGCTCGCCGATGGCGGCCAGCACGGCCTCGACCGATTCGGCGCTGGTCACGTTCAGCTCCATGCCGGTGCCGGCGATGCCGTGCTCCTTCAGGGTGGCGGCGATGCGCTCGGCGCCGGAAGCCGAAGTGGCGGTACCGATCACGGTCGCGCCCTGGCGGCCCAGCTCGAGGGCGATGGCCTGGCCAATGCCACGGCTGGCGCCGGTGACCAGTGCAACTTTACCTTGCAGGCTCATGCAAGCTTCTCCAAATCAGGCCAGCGCCGCACGGGTGGCGGCGACGGCGTCAGGGGTATTGAGGTTGTAGGTGGTGACACCATCGGCGCAACGCTTGTTCAGGCCGGCCAGCACCTTGCCTGGGCCGCACTCGACCAGGTTGACGGCACCGTTCGCCGCCAGGGTCTGCACGCATTCGACCCAGCGCACCGGCTGGTACAGCTGCGCCAGCAGGTCCTGCTTGAGGGTGTCGAGGTCAGCGGCAACGGCGGCGGTGACGTTCTGCACGACCGGAATCTGCGGGGCCTTCCACTCGATGGCATTGACCGAGTCGGCAAAGCGCTCGGCAGCCGGCTTCATCAGCGCGCAGTGCGACGGTACGCTGACCGCCAGCGGCAGGGCGCGCTTGGCACCCTTGGCCTTGCACAGCTCCATGGCACGGTCTACCGCGGCCTTGTTGCCGGCGATGACCACCTGGCCTGGCGAGTTGAAGTTGACCGCGCTGACCACCTGGTCTTCAGCCGCTTCGGCGCAGATTGCAACCACCACGTCGTCATCCAGGCCGAGAATGGCAGCCATGGCACCATGGCCGGCCGGCACGGCTTCCTGCATCAGCTGGCCACGGCGTTCGACCAGGCGCACGGCGTCCGCCAGGCTGATGCTGTCAGCGGCAACCAAGGCGCTGTATTCACCCAGGCTGTGACCGGAAACGAACGCCGGCCGCGCACCGCCCTCTTCCAGCCACAGGCGCCACAGCGCGATGGAGGCGGTGAGGATGGCCGGTTGGGTCTTGTCGGTCTGGTTGAGTTGTTCTTCCGGGCCTTGCTGGACCAGCTTCCACAGGTCGTAACCAAGTGCCTTGGACGCTTCGTTGAAGGTTTCGATGATCACTGGCTTCTCGGCGCCGAGCTCGGCGAGCATGCCCAGCGACTGGGAACCTTGACCGGGAAAGACGAATGCGAGAGATGCAGACATTGAACAAGCCCTTATGATCTTGTCGTCGGATAGGGTGCGCCAGGCCCTGGGCCAGGCGCGGAATCTGAAAGCTTGGATGGAGACTCCACCTGCGCGGTCACATTTAAGCACTTCATCGGCGATATGCCTAAAGTCTTTGTTTACCAGCACCGGCCCCCTCGCGGGCTTGCCCGCACCCACAATCTTCAGCCCTGTGGCAATCCTGTGGGAGCGGGCAAGCCCGCGAAGGGGCCGACACAGCTACAGGAGCAAATCCTCCAACCGCCCATGCAAACGCTGCGGCAGGTTCTCCTGGATCTCGATCAACGCCCGCTGGATGGCACTCTGGAAGCCCTGCACGCCCGCCGAGCCATGGCTCTTGATGACGATGCCCTGCAGGCCGAGGAAGCTCGCCCCATTGTGCCGCGCCGGCGCCAGGTCGGCCTGCAGACGCTTGAGCAGCGGCATCGCCATGGCCCCGGCCATGCGCGCCAACACGCCACCCTTGAACAACTGCTCGATGCGCGCACCGATCATCGTTGCCAGGCCCTCACTGGACTTGAGCAGGATGTTGCCGACGAAGCCGTCGCAAACCACCACGTCCGCCTCGCCACGATACAACCCGTCACCCTCGACGAAGCCCACATAGTTGAGCCCGCGAGCGTTCTGCAACAGGCTGGCCGCCAGCTTGACCTGCTGGTTGCCCTTGATGTCCTCGGTGCCGATGTTCAGCAGCGCCACGCGCGGCCTGTGCACGCCCAGGGCTTGCGCAGCCACCGAGCCCATCACGGCGAACTGGTAGAGGTTTTCCGCACTGCAGTCGACGTTGGCCCCCAGGTCGAGCAGCTGGCAATAGCCGGACTGGGTCGGGATCGCCGCCACCATGGCCGGCCGATCGATACCCGGCAGGGTCTTGAGCACGAACCGCGACAGCGCCATCAACGCACCAGTGTTGCCGGCACTGACACAGGCCTGCGCCTTGCCATCGCGCACCAGTTCGAGGGCGATGCGCATCGACGAGTCGGGCTTGCCACGCAGCGCCTGGGACGGCCGCTCATCCATGCCGACCACCTCGCTGGCGGCCACAATTTGCAGGCGCGCGCGATCCGCAGCCGCAAGGCCGCTGACAAGATCTTCAAGGAGGGAGGGTTGACCGACGAGGGTCAGGTGCAGCGAGGGAGTAGCCGAAAGGCAGGCAATGCTAGCCTGGACAATGCTGCGGGGACCGAAGTCCCCGCCCATTGCGTCGATCGCGATGATCTGAGCGGACAAGGATTACTCGTCAGCGCCCTTGTCGATCACTTTGCGACCACGGTATACGCCTTCTGGCGAAACGTGGTGACGCAGGTGTACTTCACCGGTGGTTTTCTCTACCGACAGCGCGTTTTCCGACAGGGCGTCGTGCGAACGGCGCATGTCACGGGCAGAGCGGGATTTTTTGTTCTGCTGAACAGCCATAATTGATTAACTCCTAAACGTTTGGGTCACGCTTTAACTGCGCCAAAACACTGAACGGGTTGGACCGCGATACCTCGTCCTTGCTCGATTCGGGCTCGTCTGCGCCCGCCGGCTGCTGGCATTCTTCCGGATGGTGAGCAGGCACGATCGGCAAGGCGAGCAGAAGCTCTTCCTCGATCAATGCCTGCAGATCCAATGGATCTTCGCCCAGTTCCAGCACGTCATAGCCTTTCGGCAACGACTGGGTATTCGCACCCTCCTTCACCACGGCGTATGTACATTCGCTGTGGATCGGCAGGGTGACCAGCTCAAGACAACGCTGGCAAACCATCTTGACCTCGACGTCCAGCTCGCTGTGGATAACCACTACGTGCTGTTCATCTCGTTCAAAATCGAACTTCGCCTGCACCGTACCGACATTGTCGGAAAGCGGGTCGCAGAGTCTTTCCAAATCAGCGAGTTGCAGCGAACCGTTGATGGTTACGCCGCGATCAGCCAATTTGCGCGGGTCAACGTGAGGTGGAATCGGGTCATTCAACATAGGCGCAGCATTCTAGGGATGCCCCCCGCCCCTGTCAAAGGAAATTCGGCGGCATCGTGCGTGATAGAATTTGGTTCAACCGATCCAGGAGTCTACCATGCTTCCTCTGTTACTGGCTTCCAGCTCTGCCTATCGCCGTGAACTGCTCGCACGCCTGCGCCTGCCCTTCAGCTGGGCAAGCCCTGACATAGACGAACAGCGCCTGCCTGGCGAACCGGCAGCGGACCTGGTGCGGCGCCTGGCCAGGCACAAGGCACAAGCGCTGGCCAGCAGCCATCCGGCACACCTGATCATTGGTTCGGACCAGGTTGCGGTGCTGGGCGAACAGGTACTGGGCAAGCCGCACACCTTCGAGCGCGCCTGCGAGCAGTTACTGGAGTGCAGCGGGCAACAGGTGAGTTTTCTGACCGGGCTGGCACTACTGAACAGCGCCACCGGGCAATGCCAGGTGGATTGCGTGCCGTTTACCGTGACATTGCGTGAACTGAGCCGCGAGCAGGTGGAGCGCTATGTGGCGGCAGAACAGCCGCTGGATTGCGCTGGCAGCTTCAAGGCGGAGGGGCTGGGGGTGAGCCTGTTCCAGAGCACGCACGGGTGCGATGCGACCAGCCTGATCGGGCTGCCTTTGATTCGGCTGGTGGATATGCTGACCAAGGAAGGCATGGCCATCCCTTGAGACCCTGGGGCCGCGTTGCGGCCCCGGCAAACTCGGTTCAGCGCAACTGCGGCCCCTGGAACCCCATCCACATGGCCAGGTGCTCGGCCACGCTGGCCCCTACGCGCTTGGAGAAGCGATCGAGCGGCGATTCCTGCACGGTGAAATCCACCAGCTCTTTTTCGCCAACGATTTCCCGCGCCACGTAGCTGGCACTGCCCAGCCCATCGACCAAGCCCAGCTCCTTGGCCTGCTCACCCGACCAGACCAGGCCACTGAACAGCTCAGGGTGGTCCTTGTCCTTCAGACGCTCGCCGCGCCCTTGCTTGACCATGGCGATGAATTGCTTGTGGGTGACATCCAGCACACCTTGCCAGAAGCGGGTCTCGTCAGGCTTTTCCGGCGAGAACGGGTCGAGGAAGGCCTTGTGCTCGCCCGAGGTATAGGCCCGCCGCTCGACGCCCAGCTTCTCCATGGTGCCAACAAAGCCGTAACCCGCCGCCGTCACGCCGATCGAACCCACCAGGCTGGCCTTGTCGGCGTAGATCTCGTCCGCCGCACTGGCAATGTAGTAAGCACCGGAAGCGCCCAGGTCAGTGATCACCGCATACAGCTTGATGGCCGGATACTCGGCGCGCAGGCGGCGGATTTCGTCATACACGTAGCCCGCCTGCACCGGGCTGCCACCCGGGCTGTTGATACGCAGCACCACCGCCTTGGTCTTGCTGTCCTTGAACGCCTCGCGCAAGCCCTTGACGATGTTGTCGGCGCTGGCCGACTCCTGATCGGCAATCATGCCGCGCACTTCGACCAACGCGGTATGGCTGACATTGCGCGACGCGGCCTTGTCCATGTCCATCAGCGGCGTGAACAACGCCAGGATGCCGAACAGGTAGACGAAGGTCAGCAGCTTGAAGAAGATCCCCCAGCGACGCGTCCGGCGATGCTCCTGGACGTTCGCCAACAGGGTCTTTTCCAGCAGCCGCCAGCTGTTGCGCGCTTCGCGCTCGTCGGGTTCGGTCTCAGGGGCTTTCCATTCGTCTGCCATGCTTACCTACCTTGGAAAAGGAATTGCGGAACCGCCCAGCCACTCGCGCAACTGGGAAAAGTGATCGAGGCATACCTGCGGCCCGAACTCGGCCAGCGCCTGCAGCGACATGGCACCATAGCCCACGGCCGCCGAATGCATGCCGGCATTGCTGGCCATCTGCAGGTCGAACGCCGAATCGCCGATCATCAGCGCACGCCCCGCTTCGACACCACAATGACCGAGAATTTCCTCGAGCATGCGCGGGTGCGGCTTGCCACGGGTCTCGTCGGCGGCGCGGGTGATGTCGAAGAACTGCTCCCAACCATTGGCCTTGAGCACCCGGTCCAGCCCACGGCGCGCCTTGCCGGTGGCCACCGCCAGGCGGTAACCCTCGGCACGGAAGGCATCCAGCGACTCCACCACGCCATCGAACAGCGGCGAGGGCTGCTGGTCCAGGGCCATGTAGATATCGGCATAGTGCTGACGGAAGCTTTCGACTTGTGCAGGCGCCAGGTGCGGGTACAGGGTGTGGATCGCCTCGCCCAGGGCCAGGCCGATGATGCCCTTGATCGCATCATCGCTGCTTTGCCCCTCGCCGGCACGCTCGGCGGCGGCGTTCATGGCCTCGACGATGCGCCCGATGGAGTCGGCCAACGTGCCATCCCAGTCGAAGATCAGTAGCTCATAGCCCTTTTTCATAGGTCAGGATGCACTCAGCCGCTCAACGGTTTTCGCCCACATCTCATCCACCGGCGCCTCGAGCTTCAGCTCGCCGCCGTCTGGCAGCGGCACGGTCAGCGCGTAGGCATGCAGGAACAGGCGCTTGCCACCCAGCTCGCGAATTTCGCGGCTGAAGTCTTCATCGCCGTACTTGCTGTCGCCGGCGATCATATGCCCGGCATGCAGGGTGTGCACGCGGATCTGGTGGGTACGGCCGGTGATCGGGCGCGCCTCGACAATGGTGGCGAACTCGCCAAAGCGGCGCAGCACGCGGAACAGGGTCAAGGCCTCCTTGCCTTCTTCATTGACCTCGACCATGCGCTCGCCGGAACGCAGGTTGCTCTTGAGCAACGGCGCGCTGACCTGCTTCTTCGACGTCGGCCAGTGGCCGCGCACCAGCGCCATGTAGCGCTTGTCGACACCATCACCGCGCAGCGCAGCATGCAGGTGGCGCAGCATGCTGCGCTTCTTGGCGATCATCAGCAGGCCGGAGGTGTCACGGTCCAGGCGATGCACCAGCTCCAGTTCCTTGGCATCCGGGCGCAGCTGGCGCAGCGCCTCGATCACGCCAAAGCTCAGGCCGCTGCCGCCATGCACGGCGATGCCGGCCGGCTTGTTCATCACGATCAGCGCCTTGTCTTCGTAGACGATGGCGGCTTCCAGGCGCTGCAGCAGGCCCTGGGCCACCGGAGCCGGCTCGTCGCGCTCGGGCAGGCGGACAGGCGGTACCCGCACGATGTCGCCAGCCTGGATCTTGTATTCCGGCTTGACGCGGCCCTTGTTGACCCGCACTTCACCCTTGCGCAGGATGCGGTAGACCAGCGTCTTGGGCACGCCCTTGAGGGCCGTGATAAGGAAATTGTCGATGCGTTGGCCGGCAAGTTCCGGCGCGACTTCGATCAGCTGAACGCCGGAAGTCGGGGGGGTATTGGTCGTCATTACGGGATCATAACAATTTTTTATGGAATTGAAGCACTTAATCATTGCTGCTATAGTCGCGAACGCCGCCAAAAGCGGCAGGCCAGTGGCACCAGGCTCCTAGCCGGTCCCTGACCAACGCAATTCTCCAGGACGCGAGGCCGTCCTACGGGGTTTTCGCCAGTTTACCGAATTGCCTGGAATCGCCACCAGCGCCGTGTAGAGAAGACCGAAAAAAAACGACAAGTGCGGTGTTTCACCTGCTTACCCGATTCTTTTCGCTGCACCTCTGCCCGCCCGTCGCTTCCACGCAACGCCCGGCGAATGCTTCGGAAATACCTGCCTTGGACATGAATGGCGCCAGCGCCGAACCTGCGCTGGCGAAAAATGCAACCCGTTGCGGATTCAGCGCGCGGCAGCACCCGAATTATCAGGGATACGTGCAGGGTGGAGATGCACAGCCCTCGGACCGTGTAGCACCGCGTCCGGCCACCAGCCCACTGACGGCTGGCGAGCGGATAAGGTCCTGAACAGATGCCCCCGGGCGTCCACGGCTGACGGTTGATTCCTCCTCCTGACTGAGTGCACAAGGCCCGCTTGGTTGATTCGGATTCCAATTCGAAGCCACCGGGGCCTTGTTGGCACCGCAGCAAACAGGACGCGTCGTCGCGACAACGGCAGGCTGGGCAACCGGCTGGTGCCGAACGTTGCTCGACACGGGGGTGGCCCGGCCACCCTTTGCGCACCTTGGCACCGACCATGAGACGTCGTGTGTGCCGAACGCCGTTTCCGGCAGCCCGGAAACCGACGGTACAACATGAAAAGAATGCTGATTAACGCAACTCAACCCGAAGAGTTGCGTGTAGCCCTGGTGGACGGCCAACGTCTCTACGACCTGGACATCGAGTCCGGCGCGCGTGAGCAGAAAAAGGCCAACATCTACAAAGGCAAGATCACCCGCATCGAACCCAGCCTCGAAGCCGCCTTCGTCGACTTCGGTTCCGAACGTCACGGCTTCCTGCCGCTGAAAGAAATCTCCCGCGAATACTTCAAGAAAGCCCCCGAAGGGCGGGTCAACATCAAGGAAGTGCTGAGCGAAGGCCAGGAAGTCATCGTCCAGGTCGAGAAGGAAGAGCGCGGCAACAAAGGCGCCGCCCTCACCACCTTCATCAGCCTGGCCGGCCGCTACCTGGTCCTGATGCCGAACAACCCGCGTGCCGGTGGCATCTCCCGCCGCATCGAAGGCGAGGAACGCAACGAACTGCGCGAAGCCCTGAACGGCCTGACCGTGCCGGGCGACATGGGCCTGATCGTGCGCACTGCCGGCCTTGGCCGCAGCAGCGAAGAAATGCAGTGGGACCTCGATTACCTGCTGCAACTGTGGACCGCCATCAAGGAAGCGTCCCAGGACCGCGCCGCACCGTTCCTGATCTACCAGGAAAGCAACGTCATCATCCGCGCCATCCGCGACTACCTGCGCCAGGACATCGGCGAAGTGCTGATCGACAGCATCGATGCCCAGGAAGAAGCCCTGACCTTCATCCGCCAGGTGATGCCGCAGTACGCCAGCAAGGTCAAGCTGTACGAAGACAGCGTGCCGCTGTTCAACCGCTTCCAGATCGAAAGCCAGATCGAGACCGCCTTCCAGCGCGTGGTCGACCTGCCGTCCGGTGGCTCGATCGTGATCGACCCCACCGAGGCCCTGGTGTCCATCGACATCAACTCGGCGCGTGCGACCAAAGGCAGCGACATCGAAGAAACCGCCCTGCAGACCAACCTGGAAGCGGCCGAGGAAATCGCCCGCCAGCTGCGCCTGCGTGACATCGGCGGCCTGATCGTCATCGACTTCATCGACATGACCCCGGCGAAGAACCAGCGTGCCGTGGAAGAACGCGTCCGCGAATGCCTGGAAGCCGACCGCGCCCGCGTCCAGGTCGGCCGCATCTCGCGCTTCGGCCTGCTGGAAATGTCCCGCCAGCGCCTGCGTCCATCGCTGGGCGAAAGCAGCGGCATCGTCTGCCCGCGCTGCTCCGGCACCGGCATCATCCGCGACGTCGAGTCGCTGTCGCTGGCCATCCTGCGCCTGATCGAAGAAGAAGCCCTGAAAGACCGCACTGCCGAAGTGCGCGCCCAGGTGCCGATCCCGGTAGCCGCGTTCCTGCTCAACGAGAAGCGCAACTCGATCACCAAGATCGAACTGCGCACCCGTGCACGGATCATCATCCTGCCGAACGACCACCTGGAAACCCCGCACTTCGAAGTCCAGCGCCTGCGCGACGACAACCCGGAAGTGCTGAGCAACCAGTCCAGCTACGAAATCGCCGCCGCCGAAGCCGAAGAAGCACCGCAGCCAACCGCCACCCGCACCCTGGTTCGCCAGGAAGCCGCGGTGAAGACCGCCCCGGCCCGTGCCAATGCGCCGGTTCCGACCGCCGTTGAAGAGCAGCAGCCAGCCGCACCGGCCACCCCTGCGCCGAGCGCGCCGGAGCCGAGCCTGTTCAAGGGCCTGGTGAAATCGCTGGTCAGCCTGTTCGCCGGCAAGGAAGAACCTGCCGCCGCGCCGGTCGTCACTGCCACCGAAAAACCGGCTGCCGAACGCAGCCCGCGTAACGAAGAACGCCGCAACGGCCGCCAGCAGAGCCGCAACCGCAACGGCCGCCGCGACGAGGAACGCAAGCCACGCGAAGAGCGTGCCGAGCGTGCACCACGTGAAGAGCGCCAGCCACGCGAGGAGCGTGCACCGCGCGAAGAGCGTGCGCCACGTGAAGAACGCGCCCCACGCGAAGAGCGTGCACCGCGTGAAGAACGTGCCCCACGCCAGCCACGCGAAGACCGCCGCGGCAACCGTGGCGAAGAGCGCGTGCGTGAACTGCGTGAGCCGCTGGACGCCACCCCTGCCGAGCGCGAGGAGCGTCAGCCGCGTGAAGAGCGTGTAGCCCGCGAAGAGCGTGCACCGCGAGAGGAACGTGCTCCGCGTGAAGAGCGTGCGCCACGTGAAGAACGCGCCCCGCGCGAAGAACGTGCTCCTCGTGAAGAACGCGCCCCGCGCGAAGAACGTGCTCCTCGTGAAGAACGCGCCCCGCGTGAAGAGCGTGCTCCTCGTGAAGAACGCGCCCCTCGCGAAGAACGTGCTCCTCGTGAAGAACGCGCCCCTCGCGAAGAGCGTGCTCCCCGTGAAGAACGTGCCCCGCGCCCACCGCGTGAAGAGCGCCAGCCACGCGCAGCCGAAGAAGCGGCCGTGCAGGCTGCCGAACTGGCCGAAGAGCAACTGCCGAGCGAAGAGTTGCTGCAGGACGAACAGGAAGGCACCGATGGCGAGCGCCCACGCCGCCGCTCCCGTGGCCAGCGTCGTCGCAGCAACCGTCGTGAGCGTCAGCGCAACGCCAATGGCGAGCTGATCGAAGGCAGCGACGAAGAAGGTAACGAAGAGCAGCCGCAACAGCACCAGGCCACCGAGCTGGGTGCCGAACTGGCTGCGGGCCTGACCGTGACTGCGGCTGTCGCCAGCAGCAGCATCAGCGCCGAAGCCGAAGCCCAGGCCAACCAGCAGGCCGAGCAGGCTACCGCTGAAGTCGCTGCTGCAGAAACCGGTGACCGCGAAGCCGCCCAGCCTGTAGAGCAGGCCGAAGCAGCCGCCAAGGCGGAAGAAGTTGCCGTGGCACCGGTGGTCGAGCAACCGTTCAGCGAGCCTGTGGTCGCAGTCGAGGCAAGCGCCGAGCCTGTGGTCGAAGTCGCACCGCAGCCCGTGGTTGAAGCGGCACCAGCCGTCGAGCCAGCCGTGGCTAGCGAAGCTGCGACCGAAGCGCCTGCTGTCGAGGCCGGTGAAATCGAACAGGCCCCGGCCGTGATCGAAACCGCCGCGGTTGCCGAACAGCCTGCGCCGGTTGTCGAGGCCCAGCCAGAAGTGGTTGCCGCCGAGCCTGCCCCGGTGGTCGTCGAGCCGGTAGTCGTCGAGCCTGCCCCGGTTGCAGCCCCTGTGGTTGCCGAACCTGCCACTGTCATGCTGGCCAACGGCCGTGCGCCGAACGATCCGCGTGAAGTGCGCCGCCGCAAGCGTGAGGCCGAGGCTGCCGCCAAAGCCGCACAGGAAGCTGCAGCAGCGGCCGAGGAACCCGCCCTGGAATCCACCGATGAGCAAAAACCTCATCACGGTTGATAGCCAAGGCTGAATGAAAAAGCCCCGCCAGTGCGAACTGGCGGGGCTTTTTCTTGGGCTACTGTTGCATCTCAGCTTCGCAGCATGAATTGCCGGGGCCGCCTTGCGGCCCTTCGCGACGCAAGGCCGCTCCTACACAGGGGTAATCAGTGGGCCTGACAGGGCCAGGCCTATCAGTAGAGGTTGGGCTCCATCTCCAGCTCGACGCCAAAGCGCTCCAGGATATCGGCCTGGATCCGCCGCGCCAGCGCATGCATCTGCGCCCCGCTCGCCTGGCCATGGTTGACCAGCACCAGCGACTGCAGGCGATGCACCCCGGCATCGCCCTCGCGGTAGCCCTTCCAGCCGGCCTGCTCGATCAACCAGCCAGCGGCCAGCTTCACCTGCCCGTCGGCCTGGGGATAAGCCACCACGCCAGGGTACTGGGCCCGAATACGCTCGACCTGCGCCGCCGCTACCACCGGGTTCTTGAAGAAGCTCCCGGCATTGCCCAGCTGTGCCGGGTCTGGCAACTTCTCGCGGCGAATGCTGCAGATCGCTTCGCTGATCGCCTGCGCGGTCGGCTCGCTCACGCCCTGCTCGGCCAGGCGCTGACGCACCGGGCCGTAATCCAGGTGGGCGTGCAAGGTGCGGCTCAAGGCAAAGCGCACCCGCAGGATCAACCAGCGCCCAGGGTTGCGCTTGAACAAGCTGTCGCGATAACCAAAGGCACACTCCGCCAGGCCGAAGTCACGCAATGCGCCGGTCTCACGGTCGAGGGCGGTCAGGCCGACGAAAACATCCTTGATTTCCACGCCGTAGGCGCCGACGTTCTGCATCGGCGCAGCGCCAACCGTGCCAGGGATCAGGCTGAGGTTCTCCAGCCCGCAATAGCCCTGCGCCAGCGTCCATTGCACGAACGGGTGCCAGGGCTCACCGGCTTCGGCCTCGACCACGATGCGTTCGCCGTCGTCACTGAGTACGCGCCGGCCACGACTGGCCATGTGCAATACCCAGGCGTCGATATCCCTGGTCAGCAACAGATTGCTGCCACCACCAATCACCAGCACCGGCAAGCCGTGCTGCTGCGCCTGGCTCAAGGCCTGGCGCACTTCCTGGTCGTCATGGGCCGGGCTGAAATAACGCGCCTTCACGTCGATGCCAAAGGTGTTGTAAGGCTTGAGCGAGACCTGCTCCTGCCACTGCAGTGTCATAGCCGCCCCTTGATTTCCAGCACCAGCGCCTGGCACGCCGCCTCGACCAGGTCGAGCACCTGCTCGAAGCCGTCGGCACCGCCGTAGTACGGGTCTGGCACTTCATCCAGCGCTGCGCCATAGCGGCGCAGGAACAGGTCAAGCTCCCCCACTGCCGTGTGCGGGCGCAAGGCACGCAGATGGCTGAGGTTGCTCTCGTCCATGGCCAGGATCAGGTCGTATTCGGCAAAATGCGCCACCTTGACCTGCTGGGCGCGCTGCTGCGACAGGTCATACCCACGCGCGAGCGCCGCCTTGCAGGTACGGCTGTCGGGCGCCTTGCCGACATGCCAGTCACCGGTGCCGGCGGAAGCCACATGCACCTTGTCGGCTAGCCCGGCAGCCTGCAGTTGATGGCGCAGCACGCCTTCGGCCGTGGGCGAGCGGCAGATATTGCCCAGGCAGACGAACAGAATGCGCATCAGGCCTCCAGCAAGCGCCGTACGCGCTCCAGGTCTTGCGCAGTATCCACGCCAACGGCAGGCGCCTCGATGGCATCTTCGACGTGAATGCGCACGCCATGCCACAACGCCCGCAGTTGTTCCAGCGATTCAGTCTGCTCGAGCCAGCACGGCCCCCAGCTGACGAAGTCCTGCAGGAAGCCGACACGGTAGGCGTACATGCCGATGTGGCGACGATAAGGCACGCCTTCCGGCAGCTGGCTACGGTCGCTGGCGAACGCGTCACGCGCCCACGGCAGCGGCGCGCGGCTGAAGGTCAGGGCCAGGCCATGCTTGTCACTGACCACCTTGACCGCATTGGGGTTGAACACGGTTTCCGGCTCATGGATCGGCTCGGCCAGGGTGGCGATGCCAGCCTGCGGGTGCGCGGCCAGGTTGGCTGCCACCTGATCGATGATTACCGGCGGGATCAGCGGCTCGTCGCCCTGCACGTTGACCACGATGGCATCGGCCGGCAGGCCCAGGCGCGCAGCCACTTCGGCCAGGCGGTCGGTGCCCGATTCGTGGTCGGCACGGGTCAGCAGCACTTCGGCGCCAAAGGCCTGGCAGGCCTCGACGATGCTGGCATCGTCAGTGGCGATGACCACACGGCCGGCGCTGCTCTTGCGCGCCTGTTCCCACACATGCTGGACCATCGGCTTGCCGGCGATCGGCAGCAACGGCTTGCCCGGCAGGCGCGTGGAGCGCAGGCGGGCAGGAATCACCACGGTGAAGTTCAGGCTCATTTGTCCAGACGCTCGTCGTCGGTCAGGGTGCGAGCCTCGCTTTCCAGCATTACCGGGATGCCATCGCGGATCGGGTAGGCCAGGCCAGCGCCCTTGCTGATCAGCTCGGTCTTGTCGGCACTGAGCTTGAGCGGGCCCTTGGTGATCGGGCAGGCCAGGATATCGAGCAGTTTGGTGTCCATTGGAGCTTCCTTTAGGCCAGGTGGCCGGAAATTGATAACGGGCTCAGGGCTTGCGCAGCAAGCGTTGCAACTGGTCGTCGAACCAGGCGCTGAAGGCTGCCGTAGGCTGGGCGTCGACAGCCAGGTACCACCAGTCGTCAGCGGCGAAGGCCCGGCATTTCACCGCGTCCTTCTCGGTCATGACCAGTGGCAGCGTTGGGCTGAAGGCCAGGCTTGCGGCGCTGAACTGCGCATGGTCGGCAAAGGGATGCGGCACCGGCCGCCAGTTTAGCCCCAGCAGGGTATTGAAGAAACGTTGCGGATTGCCGATACCGGCCACCGCATGCAGGCGTTGGCCAGCGGGGAAATGATCGAGCGCGCGGCGCTCGCCACTGCGCAAGTTGACCAGGGCGGATGGTTGCAGGCAGAAGCCGAAGCCATCGGCGCGGTCCTCGCGGCTACCGTTGAACAGCACCGCATCCGCGTCGTGCAGGCGCTCGGCCGGCTCACGCAACGGCCCCGCCGGCAGGCAGCGGCCATTGCCCAGGCCGCGGGCGGCATCGATCAGCACCAGTTCCAGGTCACGCGCCAGGCGGTAGTGCTGCATGCCGTCGTCGCACAGGATCAGGTCGAGGGGTTCGCTGGCCAGCAATGCCTGTACCGCGCGGGAGCGGTCGGGGTCGATCATCAGCGGCACGCCGCTGCGCTGCACGATCAGCAGCGGTTCGTCGCCGGCCTGCTCGGCAGGCTGGTCGGCCTGCACGCGCCATGGCAGCTGCGGCGGTTTGGCGCCATAGCCGCGGCTGACCACCCCGACCTTCAGCCCCTGCCGGCGGCAGTGCTCGATCAGCCAGAGGATCATCGGCGTCTTACCGGTACCGCCCACGGTGATGTTGCCGACCACGATGACCGGCACCGGGGCCCGGTAGCTGGTGCTTTCGCCACGCACGAAACGCGCCCGCTTGCGGGTGACCACGCAGCGGTACAGCGCCTCCAGCGGGCGCAATAGCGCCAAGGCCGGGTGCCCGGCGTACCAGGCCGCGAGCAATCGGTCGGCGAAGGCCATCAAGGCGTCCCCTGGGCCGCCTCGACCGTGGTCATGCGCAGCTGGCTGAAACCGAGCTTGCCGGCGGCATCCATCGCGGTGACTACAGCCTGGTGCGGGGTCCTGCCATCGGCGCTGATGGCCAGTGGCAGCTTGTTGTCGCCGCCCGATTCACGCTCGATCGCCTCGCTCAGGGTGGCCAGGTCGCTCTTGGGCAGCAGGTGGTTGTTCACCGAGTACACGCCTTCGGCGCTGATGGTGATTTCCACCAGCTTGCCCTGGTCGGCCGGCGTCGGCTCGGCGCTGGTGGCTTCGGGCAGCTCGACGCGCAGCTGGGTCTCGCGGGTGAAGGTGGTGGTGACCACGAAGAACAGCAGCAGCACGAACACCACGTCGATCAGCGACGCCAGGTTGATGTCGACGTTCTCCCGCTGGCGATTGCGCCGGAACTTCACGCCTTGCCTCCGGCCACTTCCACTTCACGGTCGCCCTGGAGTACTTCCACCAGCTTGATCGCTTCCTGTTCCATGCCGACCACCAGCTCATCGATGCGGCGCAGCAGGAAGCGGTGGAAGAACACCGCCGGGATACCGACCATCAGGCCGGCCGCGGTGGTGACCAGGGCCTTGGAGATACCGCCCGCCAGTACGGCTGCGTTGGCGGTCATCTGCGAGCCGATGAAGGCGCTGAAGATGTCGATCATGCCCAGCACGGTGCCCAGCAGGCCGAGCAGCGGAGCCATGGCAGCGATGGTGCCGAGGGTGCTGATGTAGCGCTCCAGCTCGTGGATGACGCGCGAGGCAGCTTCCTCGATGCATTCCTTCATGATTTCGCGGCCATGGCGCGAGTTGGCCAGCCCGGCAGCAAGGATTTCGCCCAACGGCGAATCGGCGCGCAGGGCCTTGAGCTTGTCACTGGTGAGCTGCTTGTCCTTGATCCACATCCAGACCTGGCCCAGCAGGTGCGGCGGGGTGACGCGACTGGCGCGCAGGGTCCACAGGCGCTCGACGACGATAGCCATGGCGGCGATGGAGCTCAGAATGATCGGCAGCATCATCCAACCACCGGACTTGACCAATTCCCACACAGTAAACGCCCCCTCGGAAAAAGGCCGCCACTCTACCATAGGCGCGCCGGGGGCTCATCTGCCGGAGGTCAGGGAATTGGCGCTGGGGCCAGAGGGGGATGCCTTGGTTCGGCATCAGGGCGGACAGGTGCTCGCCATCACAGATGCAGCGCCTGTGAGATCGAGCGCCGCCCGCGCGGCGCATCGCGGATAAATCCGCTCCTACATTTGTTGCAACGTGGCCATTCCTGTGAGGCCATGGTTGTCAGCCTGGTTGGCATGACGGGATTCTTGGGTGGGCATTGATGCCGCCTCGCCTGCCTTGAGACATGCACCAAGGCAGGCAACCATGGCGTAACAGGTTCGGCACGTTGCAACAAATGTGGGAGGCGCGCCGGGGCTCATCTGCCGGAGGTCAGGGAATTGGCGCTGGGGCCAGAGGGGGATGCCTTGGTTCGGCATCAGGGCGGACAGGTGCTCGCCATCACGGATGCAGCGCCTGTGAGATCGAGCGCCGCCCGCGCGGCGCATCGCGGATAAATCCGCTCCTACATTTGTTGCAACGTGGCCATGCCTGTGAGGCCATGGTTGTCAGCCTGGTTGGCATGACGGCATTTTTGGGTGGGCATTGATGCCGCCTCGCCTGCCTTGAGACATGCACCAAGGCAGGCAACCATGGCGTAACAGGTTCGGCACGTTGCAACAAATGTGGGAGCGGATTTATCCGCGATGCGCCGCGCGGGCGGCGCTCGATCTCACAGGCGCTGAAAATCCAAAGGCAAGCACCTGCAAGCCACTGCACCCTACCGTGCCGAATCCCGCCAGAACCGTCGCTGTTCCCGCACGCTTTCAACCGCCCCATGACGCCCCAACACCAACCGCAACGCCCCCTCCACCGCCGTGTCATGCATCACCACCCCATGCCGCCGATAACGTTCGACCACCTGCGCATGCGGGTGCCCGAAGCTGTTGTTGCGCCCTCGCGACACCAGCACCCCACGCGGCGCCGTGGCCCGAATGAACGCCTCGGTGGAAGAACTCCGGCTGCCATGATGCGGCGCCTGCAACCAATCCATACGGGGTGTGTCGGTGGCCGCCAACCAGGCCTGCTCGGCAGCCGCCTCCATATCGCCTGCCAACAGCAAACGCTCGCCCTGCGCCTCGACCAGCAACACGCAGGACCGGTCATTGCTGCTCTGCCCGTCAGCCCAGCGCCACAGCGAAAAATGCACCCCATCCCATGCCCATTGCTCGCCACTGGCACACGGCTGCAACTGGAGATCTTGCAGCGCTTCACCACCGATGGCGCGCCGTACCGGCAAACCACGCGCTATCGCCGCAGCACCGCCGGCATGGTCGGCGTGGGCGTGGCTGACCAGCAGCAGGTCCAGGCGGCGCACCCCCAGCTTGCGCAGGGTCGGCAGCACCACCCGTTCGCCCAGGTCGGTGTCGCCCCTGGCCGGCCCGGCGTCGTACAGCAGGTCGTGATGCCGCGTACGCAACAGCACCGCCAGGCCCTGGCCGACATCCAGTTGCCAGACCTCGACGTGCCCGAACGGCAGCGTCGCCCTCGGCACCGACAATGCCAGCAGCATGACCCCACCCAGGCCACGCAGCGGTACCCCACGGGGCAGCAGCAATAGCCAGGTACCCAGGCAGACCAGCAGCCAGGCCCACCACGGCAGCACCGGCGGCAGCCATGCCGGGCGCTGCTGTGCCACCAGCGCCAGCAGCCGGAACAACCCGTCGAGCAAGCCACCCGCCAACCACAACAATGCCTCGCCTACCCCACCCAGCGGCAACAGCAGCGTGCCCAGCAACGCCAGCGGCAGTACCGCCAGGCTGACCCACGGTACCGCCACAAGGTTGGCCAGCGGCGCACTCAGGCTCACCGGCAAGCCGGTGGCCAGCAGCACCGGCAGCAAGCCGATGGCGATCACCCATTGCGCCCGCGTCCAGGCCTGCCAGGGCCGCCAGCCGCCCAGCCGCGCACTGAAGCAGTAGGCAAGCGTGGCCACCGCTGCAAACGACAGCCAGAACCCGGGCAACAGCGCCGCCAGCGGCTCAACCAGCAGCACGGCAACCAGCGCCAGCAGCAAGGGCAAGGCCGCGCCAAGATGGCGGAAGCGCAGGCGCCAGAGCAGCACCACGGCCAGCATCAGGCAGGCGCGCTGCACCGGCACGCCAGCCCCGGCCAGCCAGCCGTAGGCCAGCGCCGCCGCCATGGCCAGGCCACACGCCGAGGGCAACCAGGGCAGCCGTGCCGGCCACAGCCCCCAACGCGCCAGCCCGGCGACCAGGCCATACAGCAAGCCGGCGACCAGGCCGATGTGCTGCCCGGAAATCACCAGCAGGTGCACCGTGCCGGTAGCCTGCAACGTCTGCCAGTCGTGCCGCGCCAGGCCCGTGCCGTCGCCCAGCACCAGGGCGACCAACGCCGCCTCGCGGCCATGGGCGTCGATCGCCAGCAGGCGCTGGCGCAGGCGGTCACGCCAGCCGCCGGCAACCGGCGCCAGCAGTTGCCCGGCCTTGACCGTACCGGTGGCACCGATGCGCCGCGCCAGCAACTGGGCCTCCAGGTCCGGCCCATGCGGGTTGAGCAACCCGACCGGGCGCTGCAGGGTCGCCGCCAGCCGCCACTGCTCTCCTGCGCGCAGCGGTGGCCCGTCGAACCAGCTCAGCTGCAGGCGCTGCGGCAGGTCGGCGCGCCGCGAACGGGCCCCTTGCAGCTCGAAGCGTACCCCGTGCGCGGTGCGGGTCGGCAGGCCGACCACCCGGCCCTCCAGCCACAGGGTACGGCCTTCCAGCCCGGGCGCCAGGCGGTCATCCAGGGCCAGCTGCGCCGAGCCAAGCGCCCAGCACAGGCCCAGCAGGAAGCAACCCAGCGGCCACAGCCGGATGAACAGGCAGACGCCAGCGCCAACGGCCAGTAGCACCAGCCATCCGACCGACGGCAACGCGGGGAAAAAGCCCAGGCACAACAGCCCGAGCGCGAGCGCAAACATCCCTGTGCGCATGAGGTAGAGCTCCAGAAGCAAAATCACCTTCTGAGGCATAGCCCAATTGCCGGCAGCGCTTGCTCAACAATTGTCACAAACTCTAAACGAGGCTGATCGGGAATCAGGGCATACTGCCCGGATCAACGCTCCGGGAGCCTACATGCCGCGCCGACTTTTCAAACGCTACATGCCGGATCCGACCAGCATTCGCGAACACAAGTCCTTACGCTTTTTTGGCAAGCTGCTGCACGACCCGAACCTCTGGCACTTGAACCGGCACTCGGTAGCCCGGGCCATGGGGGTCGGCCTGTTCGCGGCCCTGATCCCCATTCCCATGCAGATGCTGCTGGCGGCTGCACTGGCGATTCCGGTGCGCGGCAACCTGCCGATCGCTGTCAGCCTGGTATGGCTGACCAACCCGCTGACCATGCCACCGGTGTTCTTCGTCACCTACATGACCGGCGCCTGGCTGATGCAGGTTCCGCCGCGCAGCCTGCCCGACGAGCTGACCTTCGCCTGGATCAGCGACCAGCTGGCCACGCTATGGCAGCCGTTCCTGCTGGGTTCGCTGGTGTGCGGGGTGGTGCTGGGTGTCGTCGCCTACTTCACTACCCTGCTGTACTGGCGCTGGTGGATTGGCCGGCAGTGGCGCCGGCGCAAGCTCAGGTGTTCAGGCGCGCATGCCGCGGCCGCTGACCAGCAGGCGAACGCACAGCACGTAGAGCACCGCGGTGGCGACCAGCATGAAGGTAATCGCCGTGCCAATGCTGATATCCGACACCCCTAGGATGCCGTAGCGGAACGAGTTGACCATGTGCAGCACCGGGTTGGCCAGCGACACGGTCTGCCAGAACGGCGGCAGCAGGTTGATCGAATAGAACACCCCGCCCAGGTAGGTCAGCGGCGTCAGGACAAAGGTCGGGATGATCGAGATATCGTCGAAATTGCGCGCGAACACGGCGTTGACGAAGCCCAGCAAGGAGAAGATGGTGGCGGTCAGCAGCACCACGCCCACGGTCACGCCCAGGTGATGCACCTGCAGGTGGGTGAAGAACAGCGACAGGAAGGTCACGATCACCCCCACCGCCAGGCCACGCAGCACCCCACCCAGCACATAACCGACGAGGATGGTGTGCGGCGATACCGGCGATACCATCAGCTCTTCGATCGAACGCTGGAACTTGCTGCCGAAGAAGCTCGACACCACGTTGCCGTAGGAGTTGGTGATCACCGACATCATGATCAGCCCCGGCACGATGTACTCCATGTAGCTGAAGCCACCCATGTCGCCGATCTGCCGACCGATCAGGTTACCGAAGATGACGAAGTACAGGACCATGGTGATCGCCGGCGGCAGCAGGGTCTGCGGCCAGATGCGCAGGAAGCGCCGCACTTCGCGGTAGACGATGGTATTCAGGGCGACCCAGTTGGTGCGCAGCTCGACACTCATACCGCCACCTTCGACAGGTTTTTTTCCACCAGGGACACGAACAGCTCCTCGAGTCGGTTGGTCTTGTTACGCAAGCTCTGGACCTCGATGTTCTGCAGCGCCAGCTGGCCGAACAACGCGGTGATGCCGATGTCCTTGTCCACTTGCACTTCCAGGGTGTGCGGGGTCAGCAGGCGGCAGGGGTAGCCCTGCAGCGCCGGCGCCGTGGCCAGGTCGTGCTTGAGGTCGAGGACGAAGGTTTCGACATGCAGCTTGCCCAACAGCTGGCGCATGCTGGTGTTCTCGACGATGGTGCCGTGGTCGATGATGCCGATGTTGCGGCACAGCTGCTCGGCCTCTTCCAGGTAGTGGGTGGTGAGGATGATGGTGATGCCTTTCTGGTTCAGCTCGGTGAGGAAGCTCCACATCGAGCGGCGCAGTTCGATGTCCACGCCGGCAGTGGGCTCGTCGAGAATCAGCAGGCGCGGTTCGTGGATCAGTGCACGGGCGATCATCAGCCGGCGCTTCATGCCGCCGGACAGCGAACGCGACTGCACGTCGCGCTTGTCCCACAGGCCCAGCTGGGTCAGGTACTGTTCGGCGCGCTCCTTGGCCAGCTTGGGCGGGATGCCGTAGTACCCGGCCTGGGTCACGACGATGTCGAAGGTCTTCTCGAACTGGTTGAAGTTGAACTCTTGCGGCACCACGCCCAGGCAGCGCTTGAGCGCGGCCGGTTCGCGGTCGAGGTCATGGCCGAATACGTTGACCGTCCCGCTGGTCTTGTTGACCAGGGTCGAGAGGATGCCGATGGTGGTGGATTTGCCGGCGCCGTTGGGGCCGAGCAAGGCGAAGAAGTCGCCTTCGGCAACATCCAGGTCGATGCCCTTGAGGGCCTGGAAGCCGTTGCCGTAGGTCTTGGTTAACTGTCGGATCGACAGGGCAGAACTCATAGCGGGTCACTTACCAGAAAAAAAGGTGCAGGACACGCCAGGCAAAGTCACTGGCGCAGTGAGTGCGGCCAATGGTGCTTGGCCTGGCCGCACAAGTACAGTCACATGTATTGATAATGACTATCGAAGCATGCGTGGTGTTCGATCAGGTCAGCGCTGTCATCACCGCCGCCTGGTAGGCCGGGCGTGCCTTGAGGCGCTCGTACCAGGCTTGGAGGTGATGCATGGCCGGGCGCTCGATGGGCATTTCGAACCAGGCATAGATGAAGCTGCCCAGTGGAATGTCGCCCATGCCGATGCGCTCGCCGGACAGGTACGGTTGCCTGGCCAGGGTTTCGTCGGCGATGGCCAGCAACGCGGCGCATTGCTTGTGCGCGGCATTGATCGCCACCCAGTCACGCTGGTCTTCAGGGGTGCGCAGCAGGCCCCAGAACAACGGGCGGAACGGGCCGGCGAAAGACGAGGTGGTCCAGTCCATCCACTTGTCGGCCAGGGCGCGCTGGCGTGGGTCCTGGAGATACCAGCCCTGCTCCGCACCGTACTCGGCGCACAGGTAGCGGACGATGGTATTGGATTCCCACAGGGTCAGGTCACCGTCTTCGAGCATCGGCACCAGGCCGTTGGGGTTGCGGGCCCGGTAATGCGGCTCATTGACCACGCCGAAAGCGCCACCGGCGTCGATGGACTCGAACTCCAGGCCCAACTCGTGGGCGATCCACAGCGCCTTGCGCACATTGCTCGAATTCTTGCGGCCCCAGATCTTCAGCATGGCAACGTCCTTATGAAATGCGGAGGTGACACAGTCTACTCCAGAGTTTTGTTGCCTGTACCGGCCCGATCGCCCGCGTGCCAGCGATTGGGCCGGTACAGGCAACGCCATGCTGAAACTCCTGGCGCCCCACCCTTGTCACTGTTCTGACCCTGTCGTCCACAGCGTTGCGTCTAAGCTATCCGGGACGGCTCAAGCCCCTGGTTCCAAGGAGGACCGATTATGTTGCTGTTGTGGTTGGTGGTATTGGTGGTCGGCGCGGCGTACCTCACGCACCGGCGCCTGGCGCCCTTGCAGATTCTCGGCATCATGGCCGGCTACGTGCTGCTGATGAGCATTTTCAGCCGTGCCCCCGGCTGGTTGCTGACCCTGATCTGGCTCGTGCTGGGCGTGAAATTTGCCCTGGTGGCGCTGCCGGAATGGCGCCGCAAGGTGTTCACCGGCCCGGTGTTCAACTGGTTCCAGCGCACCCTGCCGCCCATGTCGCAGACCGAGCGCGAAGCGATCGACGCCGGCACCGTGTGGTGGGACGGCGAGCTGTTCAGCGGCCGCCCCGACTGGCGCACCCTGCTTGCCTACCCGGCACCGCAGCTGACCGAAGAGGAACAGGCCTTCCTCGACGGCCCGACGGAACAACTGTGTGCCATGGTCAGCGACTGGCAGATCGGCCAGGACATGGACCTGCCCCCCGAAGCCTGGGCGCATATCAAGCAGCATGGCTTCTTCGCCCTGATCATTCCCAAGGAATATGGCGGCAAAGGCTTCTCGGCCTACGCCCACTCGCAGGTGGCGATGAAACTGGCGACCCGCAGCGGCGACCTGGCGTCCACGGTGATGGTGCCCAACTCGCTCGGCCCGGCCGAACTGCTGCTGCATTACGGTACCGACGAACAGCGCAACCACTACCTGCCGCGCCTGGCCCGTGGCGAGGAAATTCCCTGCTTTGCCCTGACCGGCCCACTGGCCGGCTCCGACGCTGGTGCGATGCCCGACAGCGGCGTGGTGTGCAAGGGCCAATGGCACGGTGAAGAAGTCCTCGGCCTGCGCCTGAACTGGGAAAAGCGCTACATCACCCTGGGCCCGGTCGCTACCCTGCTGGGCCTGGCGTTCAAGGCCTACGACCCGGACCACCTGCTGGGTGATCAGGAAGAACTCGGCATCAGCCTGGCGCTGATCCCGACTGACACCCCCGGCGTGGACATCGGCAAGCGGCACCTGCCACTGGGCGCCGCGTTCATGAACGGCCCCAACAGCGGCAAGGACGTGTTCGTGCCGCTGAGCTTCCTCATCGGTGGCCAGGCCATGCTCGGCAAGGGCTGGATGATGCTGATGAATTGCTTGTCGGTCGGCCGCTCCATCTCCCTGCCCGCGGTGGGCACTGGCGCGGCCAAGTACACCAGCCTGGTCACCGGCCAGTACGCCAACATCCGTGAACAGTTCAATGTGCCGCTGGCGGCCTTCGAGGGCATTCAGGAATCGCTGGCGCGCATCGCCGGCAACGCCTGGCTGATGGACAGCGCGCGTCTGCTGACCGCCAAGGCCGTCGACCTGGGCGAGAAGCCCTCGGTGCTGTCGGCGATCCTCAAGTATCACCTGACCGAGCGCGGTCGCGAATGCATCCAGCACGCCATGGACGTGCATGGCGGCAAGGGCATCATCATGGGCCCCAACAATTACCTCGGCCGCAACTGGCAAGGCGCACCGATTTTCATCACGGTAGAAGGGGCCAATATCCTCTCGCGCAACCTGATGATCTTTGGCCAGGGTGCCATCCGCTGCCATCCGTTCGTGCTCAGGGAAATGGCCCTGGCCGGGCGCGAGGACCGCGACCAGGCATTGCAGGAATTCGACGACCTGCTGATGCAGCACATCATGTTCGCCGCGGGCAACGCGGCCAGCACACTGGTATTCAACCTGGGGCTGGGGCGCCTGGAAAACGTGCCCGGTGACACCCTGAGCCAAGGCTACTTCCGCGCCTTGAACCGCCAGGCCGCGGCCTTTGCGCTGCTGGCGGACTTGTCGATGATGCTGCTGGGCGGCGCACTCAAGCGCCGCGAGCGCCTGAGCGCACGGCTGGGCGATGTGCTGAGCTACCTGTACCTGGCCAGTGCCGCGCTCAAGCGTTACCACGACCTGGGCGCGCCGGAGCACATGCAGGCGCTGCTGCGCTGGGCCATGGAAGAAAGCCTGGGCCAGGCGGAAAAGGCCCTGGACCGCCTGCTCGACAACTTCCCCAACCGCTTTGTCGGCTGTGCGCTACGGCTACTGGTGTTCCCCTTCGGCCGCCTCCATACCGGGCCGAGCGACGAGCTGGATGCCGAGGTCGCAGCACTGATTGGCCGCAACAAAGGCGATCCGGCACTGGAGGAGTTGCTTGCAGGCTGCTTCAGGCCACAGGCCGACGGCGACCCGGTGGCGGCGCTGCAACGCGCCAGCGACCTGCTGGACGAGACCGCCCCGCTGTACAAGGCGTTGCATCAGGCAATCAAGGAAGGCCGAGTGCAACCCGCACCCGGCCAGTCGGCGATCGACGCAGCGGTCGCCAGCGCGGTGCTGCAGCCAGGCGAAGGGCAACGCCTGCACGCAGCGGAACAGGCACGCCGCGCAGTGATCGATGTCGATGCCTTCGACAAGGCCCAGTTGCTGGCGGAACCGGGCAAGGTTCGCTGATCGGCCCTGCCGGGAAGGGGCCGCTTTGCGGCCCCTTCCCCATCCCGCGTATACTCCGCGCCCGTTTCGACCACACCGAGGACCGCCACCATGGCCAACCCCCATCTGGAATACCACCTGCAACTGCTGAACCACCTGCGCACCATCCTGGTCGCCCTGGGTGAAGCGGATCAGGTACCGGAGGAAAGCCACGCCCTGTTCCTCGAGCGCTTCGATGAACTGCTGACCCTGCTGCCGCAAGACCCGCTGCAAAGCCAGTACCTGGGCCAGGACCTGATCTGCCAGGTGATCCAGCGCTACCCGCAGATCGCGCACCTGGTCCCCCGCGACCTGCTGTGGTTCTTTGCCGGTGACTGCCTGCACTTCATGCCCGACGAAGAGCTGGCGCTGTACCAGCAGCTGGAAGAACGCCGCTACGAAGCCGAGCAGGCGGGCGAACCGTTCGACTGGAACCTGGAAAAGCAGCTGCTGGGCGCCCAGCAAGGCCCCGCCAGCACGCACTGACGGCCACGCACAGGCTGCGATGCAACATGCGCAGCCTGTTCACCCGGCCTTTTCAGGGAGCAAAAAAAAACGCCACCTCATAAGAGATGGCGTTTTCTGAATTGGAGCGGGAAACGAGACTCGAACTCGCGACCCCGACCTTGGCAAGGTCGTGCTCTACCAACTGAGCTATTCCCGCAATTTGAAGCTTTTACCGCTAATCGGCGTGAAGCGCCTTTACGACCTTCACCACCACTGCACCGTGCGAACGCCACAGTATTTAAACTGGAGCGGGAAACGAGACTCGAACTCGCGACCCCGACCTTGGCAAGGTCGTGCTCTACCAACTGAGCTATTCCCGCATTTGGCGTCCCCTAGGGGACTCGAACCCCTGTTACCGCCGTGAAAGGGCGGTGTCCTAGGCCACTAGACGAAGGGGACACACAACACTTTTCAGTGCACCAGACATGAACCTCACGATTCACCCTGGATTTTCTTTTCCTGCCTCGCCACAAGGCGCTGCCGGATAAACTGGAGCGGGAAACGAGACTCGAACTCGCGACCCCGACCTTGGCAAGGTCGTGCTCTACCAACTGAGCTATTCCCGCAATTTGGCGTCCCCTAGGGGACTCGAACCCCTGTTACCGCCGTGAAAGGGCGGTGTCCTAGGCCACTAGACGAAGGGGACACGCTGCTGGCATCGCTGCCTGCTTTCACTCCCTGCCGCGTTTCGCTGTGTGCTTTACGCTGCAAGTGGCGCGCATTCTATGGATGCTTGGCAGAGGCGTCAACCCCTTTGTAGAAATTTATTTAAATCAACGACTTCCGGGCGCGGGGTGCAGATCTGCAGGCGGCGGCCGATATAAGGAAAGCCTGCCAATAAAGGGGCCGGCACAGGTACATGGTGGCTGTTCGTCCCCAGGCGAACTTACTACACTCAAAGGTGTGATTCATCTTCAACGAGGCATTAACGGTGACACCACTTCTGATCACCCTGCTCATCGTGGCGGGTATCGCGTTGCTGATCGTGATCGGCTACCTCAACAACGTGGTCGAGAACAGCAAGCTCGAGCGCGCCCGGCTGAAGATCGAGCTGGCCGACCGCCTGCGCCGCTGTGGCGAAATCACCGAGACCTTCCCCGGCCAGTTCATGACCCCGGCGCTGAAGCTGCTGCTGACCCGCCTGGAGCTCAACCTCAACCAGCGCCAGCTGGCACTGGACAAGCACAACGCCGAACTCAAGGCACGCATTGCCGAACTGGAGGGGCTGATTGCCCTGGGCGGGAAGATCCCGGTAAACAACCCGCCCAGCCCGATCCAGACCGAGGTCAAGGCCAAGGACGTGCGCTTTTTGCTGGAGGCGCTGCACAACCAGGTGACCCGCGCCGCCCAGGAAGGCTTCCTGCCCACCCCCGAGGCCAAGCAGTGGGTCAAGGAAATCCGCCATGTGCTGGTGCTGCTGCATATCGAGTTCTTCAACAACCTCGGCCAGCAAGCCCTGCAGAAGGGCCAGCCGGGCCAGGCGCGCCTGGCTTTCGAGCGCGGCGTGCAGTACCTGCGCAAGCAGCCGGAGCCGAAGGCCTATGAAGAGCAGCTGACCTACCTGGAGAAACTGCTGGCCCGGGCCAACGCCCAGGTGCTGGAAAACATGGAGCCGGCAGAGAACGAGCAGAACGAACTCACCCAGGGGCTCAAGACCGATGACGAAGAGACCTGGAAGAAGCGGGTAATCTACGATTGACCCGCAGGCGTTGCCGCTCGATGCAAGAAGCAATGCCAATAACGGAGCAAACCGCAACAGCACGCCACGCATTCAGGTATCGCGGCGTGCTGTTGCGTTGGCTCAACTGACAGCGATCACGCTCTGCTGCTGAGCCATCAATGCACGGCCACGGCTGGAGCTTGTAGCACGATAAGTTACAAACGTATCGATCTGATCGCGCACCACGGAGCTATCCCCCCCGCCCACTGCATGCCCCCAAGTGATCACCCTGCCATCCCGCCGCAACGCGACAAAACCATAGGTATTGCCGTAAAGCGCCTGGATGTCCACCAGCTCACTGGCTACCGCGGCAGGAATACTACCTCCGACCGTGGTGTTACCCCAGGCCTTTACCGTACCGTCATGGCTGAGCACGGCGAAAGCATAGGAGGAGCCGGCTACCTGCACCACGTTGGTCAGCTCCGAGATGTAACCCGGCACTGTACCTCCAGAGGCTGTTTCTCCCCAGGCCACCACGCTACCGTTACGGCGTACCGCCGCAAAAGCCCGCCCTGTGGAAACCACGTCGATGATGTCGGAAATCCCCTCGAAACCCGCAGGCAGGGTACCTCCAACAGAAGGAGTGCCCCAGGCCACCAAGTGGCCCGTTGCCCTTTGCGCCACAAAGGCATGATCGTTAGAGCAACACAGCCGGACAATATCGATGACGTGGGCCACCGGCTTGGCATCACCGCCGCTGGCCGGAGCCCCCCAGGCCACCACTGTGCCATTGGCGCGCCTGGCAGCAAATGCGAGACCACTGCCGAGGATATCCACGATATCAGTCAAGTTCCCCAAGTCTACCGGCACAGTACCACCGTTCACAGGCGATCCCCATGCCACCACCTGGTTTGTCTTGCGCAGTGCGGCGAAGGCAGAGGACGAAGGGACGACCCGCACAATGTCGGTGAGCCCATTAATCGGTTCAGGCACGGGTACGCCATACGTACTCGTCCCCCAGGTTACGACAGACCCCGTTTCCTTGATACCGGCAAAGGCGTACGCGTTGCCACATACCTCACGGAACCCGTATGGCGAAACCGATCCCATGCTTCCCCCTTGAGCGGCATTCCCCCACACCATGACGTGCCCACCCACCCGACGCACTGCGTAGGCAGTGGCTGTACAGCTAACCTCGACAACATCATTGAGCGTCATGATCAGAGCCGGAATCTCCCCGCCATAGGCAGGGTAGCCCCAGCCTCGAACGCGCCCATCGTTACGCAGTGCAACAAAAGCTCCAGTTCCGGCCGGTGACGTAGAATAAATACCATTGCCGATGATATTGGCCGGATTCAATGTGACCTGGTCATCCAAGGTTCGTACTTGCAGAGGCAGATCTGGCCGAGTGTCCAGCCACTCTTGTGCACTGCTCCATTCATTGGCCCCGCTATATCGCCACTCAGCCATCACCGGTTTGCCCGTATCGGCCTGATAGGCCTTCAACCAGCGAGAGGTATAGGGAGCCCGACGGGCGCTCCGATTATGCCGGGCTCCAAAAATCCGCAGCAGGCCTTTGCCAATGTTTGTTCGCACATCGTATTCGACAGTACCCGAGCGTTTCTCAGGCAGGTTGCCGCCTGGCAGCACTATATAGGTAACGCCTATGCTGCCGTTTTCATTCGCTTTGATGACGGAGTAGCCAATCGGGAAGCGCTGTGCGCCTGCCACGGTCACGGGGTGCGTCTGAGTGTCCGGGTAGCCCCCGGTCACTTCTATGCGCACCTTGTCCAGCGGTTGCAGACCAGCGCTGGCGGCGATGAACAGCGTAGCACCGTCCCGAACACGCTCGGGGTCGATGATCGCCTCCTCATCGGCTTCTTCAATGAGCGGGTCCGGAAGCGCTGGCTCGGTAAATTCAAGCACTGTGAATTCAACCGGAGCAGAGGGCTCTTCTGGCCCAACACCTCCCCGGAGGACGAAATAGGTCACGGTGATCTTGCTGTTTTCGTTCCCCATGATCACTTCAGCGTCAATCTTGAACCGCTGGCTACCTGCCACGGTCACGGTGTGTGTCTCATCGTCAGGGTGCGCCCCCGTCACTTTGATACGCACCTTGTCCTGCGGTTGCAACCCGGCACCAGCGCCGATTACCACCGTTGCACCTTCCATGACACGTGCGGGATCGATGACCCGCTGTTCAGTGGCCTCTTCGATGACCAGTTCCGGAAGCGCTGGCTCGCTAAACTCAAGCACTGTGAATTCAACCGGAGCAGAGGGCTGTTCTGGCCCAACACCTCCCCGGAGGACGAAATAGGTCACGGTGATCTTGCTGCTCTCGTTACCTCTGATCACTTCAGCGGCAATCTTGAACCGCTGTCCACCTGTCGTCTCCACGGGGTGCGTCTGATCGTCCGGGTACGCCCCCTTCACTTCGATACGCACCTTGTCCTGCGGTTGCAACTCGGCGCTGGCGTCGATGAACACCGTTGCCCCTTCCGGGACGAGTGCGGGATCGATGACCCGCTGTTCAGTGGCCTCTTCGATGACCAATTCCGGCAGTACTGGCTTGCCAATTTCAAGCACTGTGAAGTCAACCGGAGCAGAGGGCTGTTCTGGCCCAACACCTCCCCGGAGGACGAAATAGGTCACGGTGATCATGCTGTTTTCGTTCCCCATGATCACTTCAGCGGCAATCTTGAACCGCTGTCCACCTGTCGTCTCCACGGGGTGCGTCTGATCGTCCGGGTACGCCCCCTTCACTTCGATACGCACCTTGTCCTGCGGTTGCAACTCGGCGCTGGCGTCGATGAACACCGTTGCCCCTTCCGCGACAAGTGCGGGATCAATGACCCGCTCTGCCGTGGCTTCTTCGATGACCAGTTCCGGAAGCGCTGGCTCGCTAACTTCAAGCACTGTGAATTCAACCGGAGCAGAAGGCTGTTCTGGCTGAACACCTCCCCGGAGGACGAAATAGGTCACGGTGATCTTGCTGTTTTCGTTCCCCTTGATCACTTCAGCGTCAATCTTGAACCGCTGGCTACCTGCCTCGGTCACGGTGTGGGTCTTATTGTCCGGGTACGCCCCCGTCACTTCGATACGCACCTTGTCCTGCGGTTGCAACCCGGCGTCGGCGCCAATGAACACTGTTGCACCGTTCGCGACAAGTGCGGGATCGATGACCCGCTCTGCAGTGGCTTCTTCGATGACCAGCTCCGGAAGCGCCGGGACAGCAGCCCCGACTTGCAGCGTCAACGGTTCGGAGTAACTGGGCCCTCCTCCCTCCGCCCGCTCGACCCAGTAAGACGCCACCACCGTATGACCGTCGTTATCGGCTACCAGTCTTTTATTGATGGTCAATTCAAAATATTCGCGGTTGAAGTTGGTACTGGTGATCTTGATCCAGTCTTCCAGTGACGCCTCATCCGTGCCATTCCAGTTGAAATGCAGTACATCGCCTATCTTGATACGCGCGTAGCGCTGCACCACCAGCTTGGTACCACCGACCGGTACCTTTTCGGGATCGAGCACCCAGCTGCCATCTGCCTGTTGCTCTGCGTAGCTGACACTCGGTGCTGGCAACTCAGCGCGCGGCTCACCGACGTTGAAGGTGATCGTGCGCTCCGACCTGCGCGGCGACTGACCTTCCCGCTCCAGGACGTAGAGCAGCACCAGTTTGCCGCCCTCGATTGCCTTCAGGTGTTTGCCATCGACCGAGAACGGAATCGGCTCCTTGCGCTCTACCTCACCGTTGCTGATGTCATGGGGACGGATTGCCGGGAAGTATGGCTCCAGATCCGGCCGTTCCCCCTCCCAGACCAGAGTGATCACATCGGCCGTCTGCATACTGTCGTCCCAGGGCACGTCAATGTCGGCTATCGGCAATGCAGGGTCGAGGGTGCCCTGCTGGGCATCCAGTGCCTCCGGTGCGGCCAGGCGTACAGCTTCGCCCTGAATGGTGACGAACTGGCCTCTGGACTGATAGTTGCCTTCAGCCCGCTGCTGCTCATAAGCCGGGACACCCAGGGCCTGGCGCGACGCCTCCGACTTGACCAGCTCATAGCTGAATTTCGCCTGGGTCTTGGCCAGTTGGCGCACATCTGCATTGGCAATGCCGATTTCGAGCACCACCGGCACGCTCTCGATTGGCTTGGGCGGATAAGTGATGTCCACCGGGCGCCCGTCCTCGGTCTCGCCGAACAGGCTGGCCACGATGCTGTCGCCCACCGCGAACGGCTCACCAGACGCCACCACCTGCAAGGTAGCATCGGCATCACCCAGAACCTCGAGGTCGAGGATGTTGTTCCTGGCTTCCTTCACGATGCCAGCGGCAAGTCGCGCATTGCCGGTGTCGACCACCACCCGCTGCTCGGCACTCCAGTCCTCGGATTTGTTGTCAACCAGGTCATAAACTTCAAAAGCTATCGCCAGGCCTTTTCCATCCGAATCGCCCGCCGCGAGAATCACTGCTTCCTCGACCACGATCACAACGGGATTTTCCTCGGGGTTATCTGCCTGTTCCCGGGTCACAGTTCGGCTAACGAACTGACCGCCCCAGCTGAGGCGGATCTTGTCGTACTCGGCCATGAACGGATAAGGCAGGATGGTCACCTCCACCCCCTGCTTGGCGCGCTCCTGGTCCACCCCGTCCTTGAGCACATCCTCCGGCAAGGTGAATCTAAGCTCGGAGTGCCCGGGGTTGGAGCCGTCCTGGTCCTGGCCACCGGGACGCTCGAGCTTGACGTAGATACTGGTCGGCGCCGAAGGCTCCTCTACCTGCCCCAGTCGCTTGACCCGATAGCTGAGTTCAGCAGCGCCATTCTGCAGGTGAGTAGGCGGAGCGAAGAGCGTCTGGCGCTGGTCTACCAACTCCTTGGGAATGGTCAGGTTGCTGACCTCGTCACTGCCGAGCAGAATCCGCACCCGATCACCTTCACCCATTTGCGGCCACGCCGGGACATATAACTGCAGGCCGTTTCTGGGAAAGTTTTCACGGGCCGCCGCAAGGTTGATGCCCCATTTGTCGGTGAACACCGGGCCGGTAGCACCAGGTATCGAAAGTTCTTCAAGCACCAAGCGCCTGTCATCTGATGCCTGGGCAATGATATTGCCTGCCGATTGGTCGTTGTCCAACATTGCGCAGCTCCTTTACCGAGTGATGGATCAGTAGGAGCCATTACATGCCGTGCGGATAAAGCCCGCTACTGGCAAAAATAATAGGTACGACAGCACGAAGATCCCGAACATCGCCTGGCCCGGATAAAAAAACGGCATGCCGACCAAGGCCGGCAATGCCGATTTTTCGTGACCACTCCATAGCCCGCGCAAGCGCATCAAGTTCAGCGTTGTTGGTCCCAGTTACTTGTCAACCTAGCTTGATACCGTTAAACAATGGACCTATCTGCGCAGACCTCCCTTCACCACCGCCGTTCATGTCCTTGTGATAGGCCTCGTTTTTCCAGAAAGGCCACGGGTTGAAACCTCCCCACTGATCCCGCGCCCAGTAAACCCCGCCTGGCCAGCCGATCTGGCCAAGCCCACCGCCTGCCCTGTACTGATTGAAGACCTCCCGCAATTCGCTCATCCAGATGCGCTGATCCCACCCTACGATGTACTGGGCAGACGACATCAAATACATGCGAATGACATTCTGCACCGTCACGTTGTAGCTCACCATTTGCTGGGCCTGGTCGCGCACGGTGATGACAGCACTGCCATTGCCACGCGACCTGACGGTACCGTTGCTATCGACGCTCGCGACTGCCGTATTGCTGGAGCTGTATTCATATGGCGGTACACCGCCACTGGCCACGCGTTGCCGCGACGTGTTGGCCGGCGCCACGCTGGGCCCCTGGCCATTATCACCACGCACGAAGAGCCTGCCATTGAGTACCATGGGGCTGGTATCGATCACCAACGGCGGCCGGTTCTCGACCGTGACGATCCACTCGCCGGAAACCGGCTGGTTGCCATATAGGCCTTTCGCGGTGAACGCATGACGACCAACGGCAAGCCCCGACATCGGTGTCTCCCAGTTGCCCCCAGGTGCGGCTACGGTAGGCCCAGCCGTGCCATTGTCCAGCACCTCCACTTTCAGCCCGGCTTGAGCGGTGCCATAAAGGGTCAGCCCGGTTTCATAGGTGCGGCCACCATTACCAATCGGCTGGCCCTTGCTATCGACCACACGGGTGATGGCTGGCGTGGCACCTTGGCGCATTTCGAAGCTATGGCCGCTCGACTCCAGCTTGCTGCCGTACAACGCCACAGCCTTGACCAGGTGCTGGCCGACGCTCAGGGCAGAAACCACAGCGCTCCAGTTGCCGCTGCCATCGACCGGTGCCTGGCCCTTGGGCGTGGCACCGTCGAACAGTTCGACCCGCCGCCCGATACTCGCCGTGCCAGTGACCGTTACACTGGAGTCGTAGGTGAAACCATTGTTGGCAACGTCCCCCAGGCTGTCCTGCACCCTGACGATGCTCGGTGCCACTTCCTCCACCACCGTGAATGTGCGAGCGTCCGAAACCAGGCCAGCGCCATACAACGCCTTGGCCGTCAAACTGTAGGCGCGGCGCTCGAGCCCGGCCATGGGATGGCTCCAGTTGCCGCTTGCATCAACCGGCACCTCACCCAACGAGTTGACACCTTCGAAAAGCTCGATCTTCTGGTTGATACTGGCCTTGCCGGCCAGGCTCACCTGCGCATGTACCGTGGTACCGCCTTGCGCCACCTCGCCGTCGCTGTCCCTGACACTGGTAATGCTCGGCCTGATTTCCTCATAGACGGTGAACGTCCTCACCGCCGATTCTTCACCTGCGCCATACAGTGCCTTGGCCCTGACGCCATAGACCTTGATCGGCAGCTGATTGAGCCGTAACGTCCAGATGCCCCCAGGGCTGACGGTCGGCGCGCCCAGGCTGTCATTGCCGTCGAAGATTTCAACCTGTTCATTGGCACTCGCTTCGCCGCCCAGGGTAAGCGCGGTATCGACCGTCGCACCGCCATCGGGGACTTCGCCCCGGGAGTCCAGGACGCTGATGATGGTCGGGAAGATATAGTCGACCACTGTAAACCGGCGCACTGCCGACTCCTGGTCACGGCCGTAGAGCGCCCTGACCTTGATCGCGTAGCCTTTCACCTGCAGGCTTCGCAAGGTCAGGGTCCAGTTACCGGCAATATCGGCCTGGGCGGTGTCGACCGGCACGGTGCCATCCAGGATCTGCACCGGCTGCCCGACACTGGCCTTGCCCACCAGGACGATCTGCGTATCGACCGTGGTCTTGCCGTCGGCCAATTCGCCGCGCGAGTCCTGCACACTGTCGAGGGTCGGTGCCAGCTCGGCGACCACCTCGAAGGCACGTGGCGCAGAGAGGTCCTTGTTGCCATACACGGCCCGGGCCTTCAGTTCATGACTACGGATCGTCAGGCCATCGAGGTCCACGCTCCAGGCGCCGCCAAGGTCAACATCTACGGTACGCAGACTCACTTCGCCCTCGAGCAGTTCAATTTGCAGGCCGGGGCTCGCGAGCCCGGAGACGGTTACAGTCGTATCGACCGTAGTCGCCCCTTCGGCCAGCTCGCGGCGCGAATCCTCGATGCGGGTGATGCTCGGCACGACATACGCCACTACCGTGAACTCCCAGGGCTCGGAGACCAGGCGCCTGCCGTACTGGGCCCTCGCTTTGACGCTATACGAACGCGGTACCAGGTCGGACATCGGGAAGTACCACACACCATCGGCATCGGCCCCTGCCGAGCCCACCTCGGCATCACCATCGAGCATGTCGACACCGAACCTTGCTCGCGCAGTACCGCTCAAGGTGATTGCAGTGTCGACGCTGATCCCGCCATTGGCGACAGCCCCATAGCTGTCGACGGCTGCGTCGATGGCCAAGGGGATGGGTGTGCCGATATACAGTTCGAGAAGATTAGAAATTTCGAGTTGCCCAGTGCCCGCGCGCCTGACCGTGTAAAACGCGGAAATCACGGTGCCATGCGAAAACTCCACCACTGCTGGGCTGATACGGAAATCCACCGGTCGCCCCAGTTGGCCCTGGGTAATTTCGAGCCAGTCACTGGTCGTACCGTCTGGGTACACGCTGCGCCAGTAGTACGTCAGGATATCGTCCTCAAGCCAATCGGTGTAACCAACATGCAGGGTAGCGCCATTGGGGAAGATCCATTCCGGGTCCAGCACTTCGCCATCCGACTCGAGCACCTCAGGTGCAGGCAAGGTATGGCGTAGCGTGGTCACCCGGTAATAGCTGCGATCGGATTCACGCACCCCGTAGAGCGTCGCACTGTCATTGGCGACCCGATAGTAGAGTTCCAGCGTACCGCCGGCGATTTCCTCGATGTGCTGGCCTTCAATGTGGAACTGCAATGGCTCTTCGTTGCCTGTGGCCAGCGTTTCCTGTTCGTGAAGGTAGGGAGTGCCGTCCGCGCGCGTGCCATGCCAGACCAGGTTGACCACATCACCACTCTGCATGCCTGGCCCGGCAAGCACCCAAGCCGACTCGGTACGGCCGTCAATCAGGTCTTCGATGGCTTCCAGCACGATCGGCGCCGGCAGTTGATAGATGTCGCCTTCGATGCGGGCAAATGCCCGCTTCGACGATTGCGCTGGAGAACCATCCGCCGGCCGCAATACATAGGATGCGTCTCCCGTACCCTGGGCCGTGCTTCGTACCAGGCGATTGGGAACCGTGGCTTCGAGAAGCGCGGGTACGCTTTCGACAGTCAGCGTCTGCTGATGGACAAGTGGCTCTCCACTTGCCGGCGTACCGACCCAGGTGAATTCGATGCTGTCGCCTACTGTGATCGGGGACTGGTCTGTACGGATAAACACTGTGACATCACTGGCTTTGAGTTCGACCAGGTCGATCACACCATTGACCGCCTCCTTGATGATCGGGGCATCCAGCCGCCAGGCCCCAGCCTCTACCTTGATAACGGTGGGGCGGGAGCGGTCGCTGGCAAAGTTCCACACTTCATCGTGCGGCCAATGGCTCAGTTGCAATGCGTCGGAGTCACCAGCGGCAAGGATGACGTCCTGTTCGACCAGGATTTCCACCGGGTCGTTACCTGCTGCTTCAGTTTCACTGATTACCCGCGGTACTTTCACGCTGCCCCAGTTCAGTACCACTACATCCTGCGAGGCACGGTCGGGGTAGGTATCGATGGTTACCGGCACGCCCTTGGCAGCCCACTCTGCAGTGACCCCATTGTCGATGACATCCTGCGGGACCCCGGGCCGTGGCAATTCCGAGTGCCCGGGCAGATGCGGTTCCTTGTCGACGCCGCCCGGGCGGTACTGCTTCACCCGCAGACGCAGCGGTGCCGACAGTTCGGGCGCCGTCGCGTCCTTGCGCAGCAATTCGAAATGAATGTTCTCCACCCACTCGACATTGAACCTGTCGGCAGGCAGGTAGAAAAAAATCCGTTCCCCCTCATCAGTCTCTTTAACGTCGATAGGAGGCAGCGGGTTGCCGTCGATATACACCGTCAGCACGTCTCCCTCGTACATGTCCAGATAAGGGTCGATGGCAGACAATAAACCCTTGGGATCTTCTTCGATCGTGCTGATATTGATACCGCCATCGGCTGACGCGACGGGCGTGGTCATGCCGGCTATCAGCAATGGCCGTAAAACCAGCGGAACAGAGCCATCGGCAGGAGGAGGAAAGAGCCTTGCAGAGAACCGGTTCATGAATAAGCCTCTTGGGAAAAGTGATTGCGCCATTGAACGGCTGTTACCTGCCGCCACCCAGTGACGGGGACAAACAACAGTGAACGTTGCAATCAACACTTTTCCAACTGGCAAAATTACTAGTGCGGTAAAACGTCCTGCCAGCTTTCGCCTGGGCTGTCTACTGATAAAACTGTTAGGTGGCTGGATACAACTGCTGACTTATCATGGGAGCAGATTTCTGCAGTCGCCAAAAGATGGCTTTATTAGGGTGTTTTGCTGATTTTTCCTACAGACCACATCAGTCTCTCCTGCTGGAATGGCGCGCAATTCTCTACCACATGGAGTTCCCATGAAAGAAGCATTTGCGGTTACTGCGCTCAAGCTCAAACCCTTGTATATTGCGACGATTCCCCTGTTATTAACTGCGCCTGTTGCCCAGGCGGTAATCATCGATAACGGCGATACCGTCACCATCGATGTCACTACGCCAACCGACGGTTACACCGTACGCAATAAAAGCAAGTTAATTGTCGATGGTGCGACAACCACATCATTGAATATCCAATCCGCTTCCAACGTGCGAATCACTGGCGGCACCGTGCAGGGCGGGCTCTTTCCGGCCCTGACCGTAACCAATGCTTCGGCTACCGTCGATAATTCGCTCATTGAAAGTGATAGGTTGGGCGTGTCTATCAACCGCCTGAGAGGCTCCATCGACGGCTCCCAGGCGTTGATCAATAACAGCCAGATTGCTGGCGGCGAAATCGGCGCCCAGGTGACTGGCGCCAGCCGTCTGGTACTGGTCAATACTCAGGTGCGCGGTACCGGTGTCGGCAGTACAGGCGTCAACCTGCTGGGTGGTGCCCTGGATGCCACCGGCGGCTCGATCAGCGGCGATGCCAGTGGCGTGCGCCTGGCCTCGGACGGGGAAGGTATCGGCAACAGCAGCGCAGTGCTCGACGGCACTACGGTTGAAGGCCGATCAGGTCCGGCTTTGCTGGTAGAGGATGGCGCGCAGGCAAGCATTGCAATACGCAACGGTGCGCAACTGATCGGTGCTGATGGCAACCTGTTGCAGGTCCGTGAAGCTTCGGCGGCAGAGGTCGAGCTGAGCAAGGTCGACCTGCAGGGTGCCATGCGCGTCGAGGCTGGCAGCAGCGCAGACGTCACGCTGCAGCAGGCGCGCTGGAGCGGCGCATTCGAGGTGGAGGCCGGTGGCAACGGCACCTTGAACCTGGAAAACCGGTCGCACTTCAGCGGGCGCCTGGGCAATGTCGAGCAATTGAATATCAGCGGGCAATCCAGCTACACCATGACCGAAGACAGCCAGGTCGGCAGCCTGACCTTGAACGATGGCACCGTGAACATGGGCAGCGGCAGCAATTTCTACACCCTCAACCTGCAGAGCCTGGCGGGCAACGGCGTGTTCGCAATGAACGTCGACTTCGCCAGCAATGCCCACGACACCCTGGTGGTGTCGGGCAACGCCACCGGCAACCACCAACTGCTGGTGGCCGATTCCGGCAAGGACCCTGTATCACCGGAACAGCTGACCTTGGTACGCACCGGCCAGGGTGACGCCAGCTTCAGCCTGTACAACGGCCGTCCCGTGGCCGTAGGCGCCTGGGCCTATGGGCTGGAGTCGCGTCAGGATGGCAGCGGCGGCACCGAGTGGTTCCTTGATCCGGAGAAAAAGACCGTCAGCCCCGGCACTCGCTCGGTGATGGCGCTGTTCAACACCGCACCGACCGTGTGGTACGGCGAACTCACCTCACTGCGCAGCCGCATGGGCGAGCTGCGCTTCAATGGTGGCCAGCCGGGCGTGTGGATGCGCACCTACGGCAACCGCTACAACGTCGCCGACAGCAGCGGCACAGGTTATCAGCAGAACCAGCACGGCGTGTCCTTCGGTGCCGACGGGCGGCTGCCGCTGGGCGATGGCCAGTGGTTGGCCGGCGGCATGCTCGGCTACAGCAAGTCCGACCTGGACCTTGAAGAAGGCACTTCCGGCACCGTCGACAGCTACTACGTGGGCGCATACACCACCTGGCTGGATGCCGAGAGCGGCTACTACTTCGACGGTGTGGCCAAGTTCAACCGCTTCCAGAACAAGGCCAAGGTCGCGGTGAACGACGGCAGCCATGCCAAGGGCGACTACGACAACCTGGGCCTGGGCGTTTCCGCCGAATTCGGTCGCCACCTGGCCCTGGACCACGGCTATTTCGTCGAACCCTTCACCCAGTGGTCCACGGTGGTCATCCAAGGCAAGGACTTCAGCCTGAGCAACGACCTGGAAGCTGATGGCGAGCGTACCCGCTCGCTACTGGGCAAGGCCGGTGTGACCGGCGGGCGAACCTTCGACCTGCAGGGCGGCGGCAAACTCCAGCCTTACCTGCGCGCGGCCCTGGCCCACGAGTTCGCCAAAGGTAACGACGTGCATGTGAACAACAACCGATTCAACAACGACCTGTCCGGCTCGCGCGGTGAACTGGGCGCCGGTCTGGCAGTGCAACTGTCGGGGGGGCTGCAGGTACATGTAGATCTGGAATACATCCATGGCGAGTCCATCGAGCAACCTTACGGTGCCAACCTGGGGTTACGTTACGATTTCTGAACTAGGCTCTGTACGAAATCCCGAGAAATCCAATCGTCGCGCTTCCAGAGCTGAGATTTTGTAGAGTCACCCGCCATCAACGGAAAGGAATTCTGTGATGGCAAAGCGTTACGAACTCTCGGACGAGGCTTGGGGTGTGGTCTCCGATCTCTTCATCGAGACCCATGGCCGAGGGCGGCCGCGACTGAGCGACCGCCTGATGCTCGACGGCGTGCTTTGGGTACTCTGCTCGGGTGCAGCGTGGCGGGATATGCCGGAGCGCTTCGGCCCATGGTCAACAGTGTATCAACGGTTTCGGGGCTGGCGGAATCAGGGGACGTTCGATCAGATGCTCAGACGCTTGCACCTGAGATTGAATGAGCAAGGCTTGATCGATCTGCAAACCTGGATGATCGACTCAACCGCAGTACGCGCAACCCGAGCCTCTTCTGGCGCCGGGAAAAAAGGGGGCCTGACGAGCCTGCCGATCACGCTCTAGGCTCTGTACGAAAAGCCTTGATACTTGTTCATGCTGCGTTGAAAACAGCCTCGGAATGCTCATGTACTCCAGTACACTCCGCTTCCTCGGCTGTTTTCGCCTTGCCTGACCTGCGTCTCAAGACTTTTCGTACAGAGCCTAGCGATATCAAGGCGCGGGCGTCAGTCTTACCAGGACGGTCTTGCACTCAGAATCCGGTCCTTCGTTTCCTTTACGGTCGGTGAGCGTATAGAACAGGGCACCGTCTCCCTCAAAAGTAAGATCAGCTTCCAGGAGCTCAATCGTGACCGGAACAACCAAGTCGGCACGAGTGAAACTCCCGACTTTTTTCGCCAAGGGAATCGAGGGCCCGAACCAGAGCGTCACTACGTCATTGATCTTGGCATCTGCATAATCACCTCGCACACTGACCACTACCTTGCCACCATTGGCATCCAGGTATTCCTTGGTGATCCCATTAGCCTCCACTTCGGGCGGCAAAGTCACCCGTGCACCGGGCTGGTTATTATTGGGCGCTGTCGTATCGATATTCACCTCCAACAGCAACGATGGCGTGATGTTGCCGACAAGATTGACCGTATATGACAAGAAAAAATGCCCCTGCACCATCGTCTCCGATGCTGGCAGCGTCAACTCCACAGGAAAATCGGGAATCGGTGTCGTGAAGGAAAACGGCGTGCCCACCGCTACCTCGTTCCAGTAGAGAGTGATAATTCCCCGTTTGCCATCTTCGCCCTGATCGAAGGCTGGCACATCAATCGTCAAATCGGTGCCGCGCAGGTGTTTAGGCAACTGGTTCGGAGCATCATCTGCTGTATCTGCCAACAGCGGGTTCCTGCTGCTGAAAGCAGGGGCATCAACAAATGCAGTTCTCAAGCGAGAACCAGGTGTCGCCATATGTGCTGCAGCGTCAGTGATGCGGTTTTTAGTGCTCATAATGTTTTACCTCGCTTCATCTTTGAACGGCGCTCGTTGGCCACCAGTGTGTGACGCCATACCGAGTGCGGGTGGTGTACACAAACTTACAAAAAGGCAATAACGGAGAAAGCATTGAGACCCTACTGCTTATAGATGTCCCGCAAGGTGAAATGATAAGGGGAGCCTGCGCCCCCTTATCATTAGTGCATTGGCTCATGAAGCAGGGAATCGCGTCGGCGTTCCCTGTTTCCGCGTCAACGTTTGCCGCGCAGCGGGATCTCGCAAGCCAGGTTGCCTGGACGTCGAACCTCCACATCGACAAGGTGACGTTTCGAAGGGGCTCCAGGCACCCCGTCGATATCCACAGTGAAATGGATACTACCCCATGCCTGCAAGGTATCTCTCAGTGCCGTTTCATAAGGCAGCAGCACAGTGAAGCCATCGCGTACCTCGTCCTCATTCGGGGTATAGGAGAACGTATGGCTGGTGCCGTCAATCGGGATGGTACCTGTGTCATCAGTCCAGCCTTGGTAGATAAAGGTCAGCGGCTTGTCGGCAAGCCGCATGTCTCCTCCCGGCACCTGGATCTCGGCGTACAATGCACCGTCGTGTACTTGCAGCGATGGGCAGTTCAATACATTGTACTTTGGGTCCAGGTGCTGGAAGGTCGGCTCCGGCAACACGATCTCAATACCGGAGACGTCCACAGGCTGCGGCCCCGAAAGATAGACGTTTTCGTTCAGGGCATGGCCGACTGCATAATGGACAGGGATGGCATCGCCATTGCCGCCGTCCTTGACGATATCCCAAGGAATGGTGAAAGCGATTTCGGTAGAATTACTGTCCAAATCCACTTTCAAACCAGTATCCTTTCCGTTCCACCACAGCTGTGCAAACTGACCATCAGCGACATTCGGGTAGATGGCGGCTGTTGCTTCGACGTTCTGGTTGGCGTCATCCTCGGTCAATACGTTTTCTGCCGATACCGCCCCTTTGACCGTCAGGATATTCAAGTCCGGATGGACTTCTTTCGGTGGATCTTCCGGGTCTGGCCCCGGCATGCGCAGGTCGACCTTGAAGTCCTTGCCGACAGCCTCCGGATAGGGCTTCGTATTACGCTCGATCCGATAGGTGACCCGGGAATCCTTCTCCCCGTAATTGCCGCTATAGATTAGCGCAAAGGGCAAATTGACTGTGGCGCCGCCCTGGGGCATTTGCTGTGGCGCATGGTCAGTTCCGTCGAAAGTCACCACCACGCGGTCGTTGGCAAACCAGTTGGTGTAGGCCGGGATCACGACTTTCACGCCCTGCACGGCATCGGCATAGTCGACCAGGCCATCGTCCGCGACTGGCACCAGCGGCGGCTTAAGATTCGTTGGCGCAGGCGTCAACATCACCGGGACGGTCTTGTACTCAGAATCCGGTCCTTCGTTTCCTTTACGGTCGGTGAGCTTATAGAACAGCGAACTGTTTCCCTCAAAACTAATATCAGCTTCCAGGAGCTCAATCGTGACCGGAACAACCAAGTCGGCACGAGTGAAACTCCCGACTTTTTTCGCCAAGGGAATCGAGGGCCCGAACCAGAGCGTCACTACGTCATTGATCTTGGCGTCTGCATAATCACCTCGCACACTGACCACTACCTTGCCACCATTGGCATCCAGGTATTCCTTGGTGATCCCATTGGCCTCCACTTCGGGCGGCAAAGTCACCCGTGCACCGGGCCGGTTATTATTGGGCGCTGTCGTATCAATATTCACCGTCAACGGCAATGACGGGGTGGTATTACCGAAGATCTCGACTTCATATGACAAGGGAAAACTCCCCTGCACCGTCGTCTCCGATCCTGGCAGCGTCAACTCCACAGGAAAATCGGCGATCGGCGTCGTGAAGTTAAACGGCGCGCCCACCGCTATCCCGTTCCAGTAGAGAGTGATGCTTCCCGGTTTGCCATCTTCGCCCTGGTCGAAAGGGTTCACATCAATAGTCAAATTGGTGCCACGTTGATCCTTATGCAACTGGTGCGGGTCATCATCGGTTGTATCTGGCAACAGCGGGTTCTTGCTACTGAACGAAGGCGGATCAAGTTCGTCTGCCATCCTCAAGCGAAAATTTCGTGCCGCGACACGTGCTGCAACAGCGGTGATTCGTTCCTCAATACTCATGATATTTATCCTCGATTCATCTTTGAATGGCCTGACAACAGTCCCATTAAACGCCGCGCAGCTCTAGCCAGCACGCGGTAAAACGTTCGATTTTTGGTGGCACATTTATATCCGGGCTTGCAGATTTCACCACTCGGCAATGTTCTGTCGATGTAGAACAGTGCCCTTTGCGACTTACCGTAACCGCCCGCCAACTTGGTCAGTTCATAACTGATAATGGCCGAGGCCTCTTTTTCCATCGGTTCGATATGAACGTCATAAGGCAGTACGGTTACCTCAAAACCGTTTTCGGCCTCATCCTTGCTCAGGAACCTGCTCGCACTGAAGGCCGTGGACGGGATCGGGCGCAGGCCACCCAGGTCTTCGTGGCCAAGCCAGGCGACTTCGACGGTATCGCCTTCGGCAAAGTTGTCATTGCCTTCGACCCGGATCGTCACGCCTTCCCAGATCGGTGGCATGGTCGAGCAGTTCAGGTAGCCTGACGTATCGGCCTGGGGAATATCCGGGGCCGGCAGACCGGTGATGGGCTCGACAACAACCCGCACCGCAGTGGTGGGGGCCAATTGTTGGTTAACCCCATTGTCGGTGACGTAGAACACCGGCAAGGCGGTGTTGTTCTTATCCTGCTCGATGATCCGCCAGGGCACCGACAATTCAAGCAGCTGCCCGCCGACATCCCCCGGCTTTACATCGTAACGATCGGCAGGTTCAACCACTGTGCCCCAGAATATCTCCAGGTATTCACCCGGCAGGGGATCGTCGAATAACGGCAGCAGTACTCGCGCATTCTCGCCTTCATCCTGTGCAGTCAGTTCGTTGGGCAGGTCGGAAACCGCCCCGCGAACTTCCAGCTTGGCCAGGTCTGTGTTCAGCAATGCCGGTGCCATTGCATGGTCCTGACCGGCAATCGTGAAGTCGAAGGGGGCCGTGGCAACGGGTGAGGGTGCTGAGTAATTGGCACCGTAACGCACTCGGTAAGACACTGATACGGCATCCGGCCCCAAGCCATTGGCAACCAGCGCGGGCCAAGGCACGTATGCACTCAATGGGAATGCAGCCGGATCGACGGGAAACTCGCTGAGGCGCTGCCCGCCCCAGTCAACCTCAATGAAATGGGATGCTTCGGCATTGTCGTAAGCATCGATTTCGACGGTAACTCCGCGCTGCTCGGCAGCCCCTTCGCGGGCATGCTCCCGGTCGATCAGCCCGCGGATCGACAGTGGTATGCGCGGTGGCGGCAGTTTGGCCGGTGCAGGCACCAGGTTGACCTGAATGGGAGATGCATAGGAGACAGCGCTCTCGTTACCCGCCAGGTCGTACAGGCGGTAGTAGAAATAGCGAGTCCCTCCACCACTGGCGCGGATATCCGCCTCACCCATTGCCAGGAACAGCCGCCGGTTATCGATCTCCTCCTTGGAAAACCTATGCTCACCGGCAACCGGGTGACCGTCGGGCAACGGGTCGAATTCGGACCAGTAAAACACCGCCTCATCGAACTCAACCATGCCAAGATAACTGGGCACTCTGAGTTGCACTTCACCGTGCTGGGTCAGATACTCATCGGTGATGATGCCAACCAGTTCATCAGGGAATATCGCAGCAGTAAGCCGCTGGCCCTCATTTGGCGGAGCCCTGTCAACGGTAACCAGTTTGTCCACTGACGGCGTGGTATTGTTAGTACGCGTAATCCGGTAAGAGAGGTGGAAGCGGCCCTGAGTCAACCGATCACGCGGAACGGTGATGACTTTGGCACCGGGATCAATCGGCGGCCAGAATTCCTCACTGTTCACCGTGATGAATGCAGCGCCCTCAGGGCGCCAACCCACCTCGAGCAGGTCGGAGTACAACGGATTCTCTGAAAAGTCCCATGCGTCAACGATCACTTCGAGGTCATCGTCCAGCGCAGCACGCAACAGGATGCCTCCGGGGTATTCCTGGCCGGCCTCGTCTTTCACGATTGCTGGAACTTCAGGAGCCGGATAGTTGAAGTCGTTCGCCAACGTGACATGCGCAAAAGGATTAACCTTCATGAGCGTCCCTTTGAAATAGGTGCGGATAACAACCAGCAGCGAAGAGGCTGCCGTCAGTTGCACACCATTGGACGCCCAAGTTTGAACTTTGAAAACTGACAGAAATGCTAGGTGCGTAATACACCCGCGGCAGGTTAAATGGCTGTGGATAGCGAAAAGAAAAGGCCCGAAACTGGGCCTTTATGGGTATTGGCTATGCCAATCGATTAGGGGAGTGAACAGTCCGTCAATTGCAGGAAGATCGCTGCCAACCGTTCCAGCCCTGCCTGGTCCTCCTCGCTGAAGCGGCCGATTTTCGGGCTGTCCAGGTCCAGCACACCAATCAACCTGCCCTCCTTCACCAGCGGGATCACCAGCTCGCTGTTCGACGCGCTGTCACAGGCGATATGCCCCGGGAACGCATGCACGTCTTCCACTCGTTGGGTCTGGCGGGTGGCCGCCGCTGCCCCGCACACGCCCTTGCTGAACGGAATGCGCACGCAGGCGACCTGGCCCTGGAACGGGCCGAGCACCAGCTCTTCGTTGCGGTTGAGGTAGAACCCCGCCCAGTTCAGGTCGTCCACCTGGTGATACAGAAACGCCGAGAACTGCGCGGCATTGGCGATGAAGTCGCGTTCGTCGGCAAACAGCGCCTGCACTTGCGCCGCCAGCAGGTTGTAGCCGTCGAGTCCGGCGCCACTGGCATTGAGGTCGATCATTCAGTTTTGCTCCAGCAATTGCAGCCCGACCCAGTAGCGGGCGAACTGATAGGCACAGCGGCCATTACGGTTACCGCGGCCGGTAGCCCAGCGCACGGCGAGGATGTCCAGGGCTTCGTCACGCTGCCAGCGCAGGCCGGCCGGGCGCGCCAGCTGGCCGATCCAGTGCTCGACCACGTTGAGGAAGTGTTCCTGGCTGAAGGGGTAGAACGACAGCCACAGGCCAAAACGGTCGGACAAGGCAATCTTGTCCTCCACCGCTTCGTTGGGGTGCAGCTCGCCGTCGACCATTTTCCAGTTTTCGTTGTCGCTCTGTTTTTCCGGCACCAGGTGGCGGCGGTTGGAGGTGGCGTACAGCAGCACGTTGTCCGGGGCCTGTTCCAGCGAACCATCGAGCACGCTCTTGAGCACCCGGTAGTCGCCCTCCCCGGCTTCGAACGACAGGTCGTCGCAGAACAGGATGAAGCGCTGCGGCAGTTTCTGCAGTTGCTCGACCACGCGTGGCAGGTCGGCCAGGTGGTCGCGTTCGATTTCGATCAGGCGCAAGCCGGCACTGGCGTGTTCGGCCAGCAGCGCGCGTACCAGCGACGACTTGCCGGTGCCACGCGAGCCCCACAGCAGCGCATGGTTGGCGGGCATGCCGTTGATGAACTGGAGGGTGTTGCGGCCCAGCTGGTCACGCTGCTGGTCGACACCGATCAGGTCGCTCAGGCGGATGTCCAGGCTGACCTCCAGCGGCAGCAGGTAGCCGCTGCGGCCGTCGCGCTGCCAGCGCGCGGCCAGGGTGGTGCCCCAGTCGATGTCCGGGCGTTGTGCCGGCAACAGGGGGTCGAGGCGCGCCAGTACCGATTCGGCGCGGTCCAGGAAAGCTATCAAGCGGGCGTCCATGACGACTCCTACGGATTCAGATTCAAGGCTGCCGTGCCGGCCTGTTCGCGGCTGCAGCCGCGCCTGCAGGTACACCACGGGCTACAAGGGCAGTGATAACCCCGCGGGAGCAGCTTCAGCGGCAAACCGGCCGGCACTGACAATTGAGCAAATCAAGCCTGAATGTGCGACAGACCCACCAGCAGCCGGGGTTGATCGGCTATGCTTGCGCTGCGCAAGGAACGTGGAACCGGCTCGGCACTCATGGATATCAAGTTCACCAATCGCCTGTCATACAAGCAAGCCCGGTTGACAGTCCTGGTCGGCTTCATCCTGGGAACATTGCTCAGTCTCATCCAGATCGGCATCGATTATGCCAGCGAAGACGCATCCATCAACCGCGAAGTGCGCGCCTTGCTGAAAATCAGCCACAACCCGGCCTCGCGCATCGCCTACAACATCGACTCGGAGCTGGCCCTGGAGCTGACCAGCGGCCTGTTGCAATCGCCGGCGGTCATCCGCGCGCGGCTGAGCGACAACAACGGCATGGTGCTGGCCGATGTCCAGCGCCCGCGCATGGAGGACCGTTACCGCTCGCTGAGCGACTTCCTGTTCGGCGAGCAGCGCCAGTTCGAGGATCGCCTGTACCTGACCCACATGCCCGACGACTACCTCGGCAACCTGTACCTGGAGGTGGACACCTACTCCTTCGGTGCCCGTTTCCTCGACCGCGCCGGTGTCACCCTGGTCAACGGCTTCGCGCGCAGCCTGGTGCTGACCGGCATCCTCCTGGGGCTGTTCTACATGATGCTGACCAAGCCGCTGGTGACCGTGATCGGTGCGCTCAGTGGCCGCGACCCGCGCAAGCCTCGGCAAACCCGCCTGGACTGCCCACATGGCCACGAAAACGATGAGATCGGTGTGCTGGTGAAGGTCGCCAACCAGCAGTTCGTCAGCATGGCCACCGAGATCGACCAGCGCCGCAATGCGGAAAACCGCCTGACCCAGTACCTCAACGAGCTGGAAGACATCGTCTCGGCGCGCACCAATGAGCTGAAAGCCAGCAACAACAGCCTGAGCCGCTCCAACCAGGAACTGGAAGAGGCCCGCCGCCGGGCATTGGACATGGCCCAGGCGCGCTCCGCCTTCCTCGCCAACATGAGCCACGAGATCCGCACCCCGCTCAACGGCATGCTCGGCATGATCGCCCTGGCCCTGGACAGCCCCTTGCCCAGCGAGCAGCGCCAGCAGCTGGCCATCGCCCACGACTCCGGCAAGGTATTGGTCGAGCTGCTCAACGATATCCTCGATCTGTCCAAGTTCGATGCCGGCCAGCTGGAGCTGGAGCGCATCCCGTTCGACATGGGCTCGATGGTCGAGGACACCGCCAACCTGCTGTCGCAGAACACCGCGCAGAGTGTCGAGCTGACCTGCCTGATTGCCCGCGACTTTCCCAGCAGTGTGCTGGGCGACCCCACGCGGGTGCGCCAGGTGGTCAGCAACCTGCTGTCCAACGCCCTCAAGTTCACCCGTTTCGGCCGCGTCGATGTGCGCCTGACCACCATTGTCGGTGGCGTGCGCCTGGAAGTGCGCGATACCGGCATCGGCATCCCTGAAGAAGCCCAGGCACGCATCTTCCAGCCATTCACCCAGGCCGGCGCCGGCATTACCCGCCAGTTCGGCGGCACCGGCCTGGGCCTGGCGCTGACACACAACCTGTGCAAGGCCATGCAGGGCCGCCTGCACATCGATTCGCGGCCGGGCTTTGGCAGCCGCTTCAGTGCCGAGCTGCCGTTGGCCGTGCACACCGAGGCTATCGCCCCGGCCCCGCTGCACGGGCGGGTGGCGGCACTGAGCATGGCCGGCAGCGGGCTTGATGAGTTGCTCCAGAACCTGCTGCCCGCCTGGGGGCTGACCTACCAGCGCCATGACAGCAGCGCCACGCTGGATGCCGCCGTCATCGACCTGCTGATCACCGATGACCTCGACCGCCTGTTTGAACTGCGCCCGGCGCTGAAGACCCCGATCCTGCTGGTGACCGCCTACGGCAACTTCCTGCCCAGCGAACAATCGGTCGCCCTCGCCCCGCTGCATCAACTGGCCCGGCCACTGGCGCGCAACGCCCTGTACCAGACCCTGCGCCGCACCTTGCAAGGCTTCGAGCCCGAACACCCGCTCGCCAGCCCGGCCATCACCGTGGAACAAGGCCGCGCGCGGATCCTGCTAGTGGAGGACAACCCGGTCAACCAGCTGGTGGCCAAGGGCATGCTGGCCAAGCTGGGCTGCCAGGTACAACTGGCGACCCAGGGCGCCGAGGCCCTGGAAATGCTCGAGCAGGACACCTTCGACCTGGTGCTGATGGACTGCAACATGCCGGTGATGGACGGCTACGAGGCCAGCCGACGTATCCGCCAGAGCGGCCGTTGGCCCGACCTGCCGATCGTCGCCCTCACCGCCAATGCCATGCCCGAGGAGCGCGAGCGCTGCCGGGCGGCAGGCATGAACGACTATCTGGCCAAGCCGTTCCGCCGCGAAGAGCTGCTGGCACTCATCGACCACTGGGTGCCGGTCAACGGCTGAGCAGGCGCTCGATGTCTGCCTGCAGCGCCTGCGGCTTGGTGGTGGGGGCATAGCGCCTGACCTGGCCGCTGGCCGGATCGACCAGGAACTTGGTGAAGTTCCACTTGATCTTCTGCGATCCGAGCAGGCCTGGGGCACGCTGCTTGAGTTCGACGAATAGCGGGTGGGCCCCCGGGCCGTTGACCTCGACCTTGCGGAACAAGGGGAAACTCACGCCGAAATTGCGCTCGCAGAACTGGGCGATTTCCCGCGCATCGCCCGGCTCCTGCTTGCCAAACTGGTTGCAGGGGAAGCCCAGCACCACCAGGCCACGTGCCCGATAGGCCTGCCACAGTTGCTCCAGGCCCTTGTATTGCGGGGTAAAGCCGCACTGGCTGGCGGTATTCACCACCAACAGCGCCTTGCCCGGGAAGTCGCCGAGCGTCTTGTGCTCGCCACCCAGGGTCACGCATTTGATATCCAGCATCGCTTCAGCCATGTGGCGGGCTCCGGTCAGTCGCGCGGGCGCAGGTCGATGCACACCGAGTTGATGCAGTAGCGCAGGCCGGTCGGTGGCGGGCCGTCCGGGAACACATGGCCCAGGTGCGCATCGCAGCGGGCGCAGGTGACCTCGGTGCGGATCATGCCGTGGGAGGTGTCGCGGATCTCGATCATCGCGCTGTCCTCGATGGGGGCATAGAAGCTCGGCCAGCCGCAGCCGGAATCGAACTTGGTCTGCGCATCGAACAGTGGCAGGCCGCAGCAGATGCAGTGGTAGATACCGTCACGGCGCTCGCTGTTGTACTTGCCGCTGAATGGCCGCTCGGTGCCTTTGAGGCGGCATACCTGATACTGCTCGGGGTCGAGCATCGAGCGCCATTGTTCCAGGGTTTTCTCGATCTTTTGCATGTAGGGACCTCGGCAGGCTGAATTTCACTGTGCACCGTCTTTTCCGGGGCGCGGGTGGCACGTATATTAGTTGGCTTCGTGTGCCAGGCGTTCAGTCTGGCACCCGCTTCCTGCCCTTTCAAACCTTTCGGCGGGGCGTAGCGCGTTTTCTCAATCGGGATCCCATCATGCAGTTCAGCAAATCGAACAAGCTCGCCAATGTCTGCTATGACATTCGCGGCCCAGTGCTCAAGCACGCCAAGCGCCTGGAAGAGGAAGGCCACCGCATCCTCAAGCTGAACATCGGCAACCCGGCGCCGTTTGGCTTCGAGGCGCCTGACGAAATCCTCCAGGATGTGATCCGCAACCTGCCCACCGCGCAGGGCTACAGCGATTCCAAGGGCCTGTTCAGTGCACGCAAGGCGGTGATGCAGTACTGCCAGCAGAAGGGCATCGAAGGTGTCACCATCGAGGACATCTACCTCGGCAACGGGGTGTCCGAGCTGATCGTCATGTCGATGCAGGCGTTGCTCAACAACGGCGACGAAGTGCTGATCCCGGCCCCCGACTACCCGCTGTGGACCGCTGCCGTGAGCCTGGCCGGCGGCAAGCCGGTGCACTACCTGTGCGATGAACAGGCCGACTGGTTCCCCGACCTTGACGACATCAAGGCCAAGATCACCCCGAACACCAAGGCGCTGGTGATCATCAACCCGAACAACCCGACCGGCGCGGTGTACTCCCGCGAGTTGCTGCTGGGCATGCTCGAACTGGCCCGCCAGCACAACCTGGTGGTGTTCTCGGACGAGATCTACGACAAGATCCTGTACGACGAAGCCGTGCACATCAGCACCGCCTCGCTGGCGCCCGACCTGCTGTGCCTGACCTTCAACGGCCTGTCCAAGTCGTACCGGGTGGCGGGCTTCCGTTCCGGCTGGCTGATCATCTCGGGGCCCAAGCACCACGCCCAAAGCTACATCGAAGGCATCGACATGCTGGCCAACATGCGCCTGTGTGCCAACGTACCGGCCCAGCATGCCATCCAGACCGCGCTGGGCGGCTACCAGAGCATCAACGATCTGGTACTGCCACCGGGCCGCCTGCTGGAACAGCGCAACCGTACCTACGAGCTGCTCAACGATATCCCGGGGGTGAGCTGCGTGAAGCCGATGGGCGCGCTGTATGCGTTCCCGAAGATCGACCCGAAGGTGTGTCCGATCCATAACGACGAGAAATTCGTCCTCGACCTGCTGCTGTCGGAAAAGCTGCTGATCGTGCAGGGGACAGCGTTCAACTGGCCATGGCCGGACCACTTCCGCGTGGTGACCTTGCCGCGGGTGGATGACCTGGAAGCGGCGATCGGGCGGATTGGCAATTTCCTGAAAGGGTATTCGCAGTAAGGTTTGACGGAGGTTGGGGGGCGGCGAGATTGCGCGTCGCCCGCGTGCCGAACCTGTTATGCCATGGTTGGCAGCCTTGGTGCATGGCTTGGGCCTTGCGCAGCCTGGGAGATCGAGCGCCGCCCGCGCGGCGCATCGCGGATGAAATCCGCTCCTACATTTGTTGCAACGTGACCATGCCTGTGAGGCCATGGTTGTAAGCCTTGTTGGCATGACGGGATTTCGGGGTTGGCATTGATGCCGCCTCGCCTGCCTTGAGACCTACACCAGGGCAGGCAACCATGGCGTAACAGGTTCGGCACGTTGCAACCAATGTAGGAGCGGATTTCATCCGCGATGCGCCGCGTGGGCGGCGCTCGATCTCAACGCAACCGGAGATCTCAAGGCATGAGCCGCTTCTTACATCCTGCAACGCTCTATCCCACAGCCCCCCTGCCATCCTCTGCCATACTCCGCCGTACACAGTTTGAAATAGTCACCCGATTGAATCAGCACGGCCGGCACCTTATATACCCCGCAGTAAGCGACAACTCATCCGTCAGGAGAACGTAACAACCATGATGCGCATTCTGTTGTTTGTAGCCACCAACCTCGCGGTGGTGCTGGTTGCAAGCATTACCCTGAGCCTGTTCGGTTTCAACGGGTTCATGGCCGCCAACGGGGTCGACCTGAACCTCAGCAGCCTGCTGGTGTTCTGCGCCGTGTTCGGCTTCGCCGGCTCCCTCGTCTCGCTGTTCATCTCCAAGTGGATGGCGAAGATGACCACCGGCACCCAGATCATCAGCCAGCCGCGCACCCGCCACGAACAGTGGTTGCTGCAAACCGTCGAGGAACTGTCCCGCGAGGCCGGCATCAAAATGCCCGAGGTGGGTATCTTCCCGGCGTACGAGGCCAACGCCTTCGCCACCGGCTGGAATCGCAACGACGCGCTGGTCGCGGTATCGCAGGGGTTGCTGGAGCGCTACTCGCCCGATGAGGTGCGCGCGGTACTGGCCCACGAAATCGGCCACGTGGCGAACGGCGACATGGTCACCCTGGCGCTGGTGCAAGGCGTGGTCAACACCTTCGTGATGTTCTTCGCACGCATCATCGGCAACTTCGTCGACAAGGTCATCTTCAAGAACGAAGAAGGCCAGGGCATTGCCTATTACGTGGCGACCATCGTTGCCGAACTGGTCCTCGGCATCCTGGCCAGCATGATCGTGATGTGGTTCTCGCGCCGCCGCGAATACCGCGCCGACGAGGCCGGTGCGCAGCTGGCCGGTACTGCTGCGATGATCGGCGCCCTGCAACGCCTGCGCGTGGAGCAAGGCCTGCCGGTGCACATGCCTGACACCCTGAAGGCGTTCGGCATCAATGGCGGCCTCAAGCACGGCCTGGCCGGCCTGCTGATGAGCCACCCGCCGCTGGAAGACCGTATCGAGGCCCTGCGCCGTCGCGGTTGATTCACCCAGTGACAAAAAAGGGCGACTTCGGTCGCCCTTTTTTGTACACGCCTGCCCTGGCAACACAGCAATCAGCGGCTTACCTGATACACCCTCTCCAACAGGCTGGTAATTCCCGCCTGCACAAACCTCGGGCTCTGCTCGATGACCTCTGCAACCTCCAACTCGTCCACCTGCCGCTCGGCCAAGCCTTGACGCAGCTCTTCATCCCCGACCGAGAACGGCGGCCCGTCCAGCAGCGCCTGGTCGTAATCCACGGTTACCACCAGCCCGCGACACCCCGCCGGCAGCAATGCCGACAATCGTTGCAGGTAACGTGCGCGCATCTCTGGCGGCAGCGCGATTACCGCCGCCCGGTCATACAGCCCTGTACAGTCGCCAACATCCTCCGGCTGCAGAGCAAAGAAATCACCGCACCACAGCTCCAGATCGCCACTGCGCCAGACCTCGAACGCCCCGCGCTGCTGCACCTCGGCATCAAGCCCATGCTCGTGGAAGAAATCCTCCACCGCCCGCCGCGACAGCTCGATGCCCACCACGCGATGCCCCTGCCCGGCCAGCCAGGCCAGGTCCAGGCTCTTGCCGCACAGCGGCACCAGCACGCGGCTGCCCGGCAGCCGCTGCAGTTGTGGCCAATACTTTTGCAGGTAGGGGTTCACCTGCGCCTGATGAAAACCGATCTGGTTGTCGGCCCACCGCTGCTGCCAGAACGCTGGCTCCATGATCACTCCCGATTTTTAGATGGTTTACCGGTAAAACTTGGTTTGGATTTCGATGTGTAGTTGTTCGAAGATGAACACATCTTAACCGCCAGGACTCTGCCATGCTGCCCAGCCTGTTCATTTCCCATGGTTCCCCCATGCTTGCCCTGCAACCCGGGGCCAGCGGGCCAGCGCTGGCCGGGCTGGCCAACCGCCTGGCGCGACCGAAAGCGATCGTGGTGGTATCGGCGCACTGGGAAAGCCGCGAACTGCTGGTGACCGGCAGTGAACGGCCCGAGACCTGGCATGACTTCCATGGCTTCCCGCAGGCGCTGTATGCAGTGCAGTACCCGGCGCCGGGCGAGCCCGCCCTCGCCCGGCAGGTCAGCGCCCTGCTGAGCGCTGCCGGGCTGCCGGCCCGGCTGGACCCGCAACGCCCGTTCGACCATGGCGCCTGGGTACCGTTGTCGCTGATGTACCCGGATGCGAACATTCCTGTAGTGCAGGTTTCGCTGCCCAGCCATTTGGGGCCGGCATTGCAACTCAAGGTGGGCCAGGCGCTGGCCGGGCTACGTGACCAGGGTGTGCTGCTGATTGGTTCAGGAAGCATCACCCACAACCTGGGTGAACTGGACTGGCACGCCGGGCCGGAGGTGATCGAACCTTGGGCGCTGGCGTTCAGGGATTGGGTGGTGGAAAAGCTGCAAGCCGATGACCAGGCAGCGTTGCTGGACTACCGGCAACTGGCACCGAATGCGGTGCGTAACCATCCCAGCGATGAGCACCTGCTGCCGCTGTTCTTTGCCCTTGGGGCGGGGGGCAAATGTGGCGTGGTGCACCAAGGGTTTACCCTGGGGGCGTTGGGGATGGACATTTATCGGTTCGACTGAAGATAGCCGGGGGCGCTGTGCGCCCCTTTCGCGACACAAGGCCGCTCCTACCAGGGTTACGCGTTACCATGGAGTACGCACTCCTACCAGGGTTACGCATCACCATGGAGTACGCGATCCTTTGTAGGAGCGGCCTTGTGTCGCGATGGGCTGCAAAGCAGCCCCAAAAAGGCACAGACAAAAAAAATCCCCGACCTGAGCCGGGGATTTTTTCATTGCGCCAGGATCAATCCTCGCGGTAGCGGCGCAGCTTCAGCTGCTTGCCAGCTACGCGGGTGTCCTTGAGCTTGGACAGCAGCTTCTCCAGGCCGTCTTCCGGCAGCTCGACCAGGCTGAAGCTGTCGCGCACCTGGATGCGGCCGATGGCGTCACGGGCCAGGCCGCCCTCGTTGAGGATCGCACCGAGCAGGTTCTTGGCCGCGATGCCGTCGCGGGCACCCAGGGCAGTACGGCAACGCACACGGCCTTCGGCCAGCGGCATCGGCGCACGGCGCTCGCGGTCACCACGCTCCGGGCGTTCGCCACGCTCAGCACGCTCACCACTGCGCTCACGCGGGGTGAAGCTTGGCACCAGCGGCTGCTCACGCTCGACTGCAGCCAGGTCCAGCGCCTGGCCATTGGTGGCCTTGCGCAGCAGGGCGGCAGCCAGGGCACGCGCGCTGCAACCCAGGTCGTTGGTCAGGCGGTCGAACAGCTCGCCATGGGTGGCTTCGGCTTCGGCTACCAGCGGCGCCAGGCTCGAAGTCAGCTTCTTGATGCGGGCATCCAGCACGGCCTGGGCATTCGGCAGGCGCGCTTCGGCCACCTTCTGCCCGGTAACACGCTCGATAACCTGCAGCATGCGGCGCTCACGCGGGGTGACCAGCAGCAGTGCGCGACCATCGCGACCGGCACGACCGGTACGGCCGATGCGGTGTACGTAGGACTCCGGGTCGTACGGCATGTCGACGTTGAACACGTGGGTGATGCGCGGTACATCCAGGCCACGGGCGGCAACGTCGGTGGCGACGACGATGTCCAGGCGGCCATCCTTGAGCGAGTCGATGACGCGCTCACGCTGGTTCTGGGCGATATCGCCGTTCAGCGCGGCAGCCTTGTAGCCCTTGGCTTCCAGCGCGGCGGCCAGGTCCAGGGTGGCTTGCTTGGTACGCACGAAGGCGATCAGCGCGTCGAACTCTTCCACTTCCAGCAGACGCAGCACAGCCGGGATCTTCTGGTCGGCGTGGACCATCAGGTGGGCCTGCTCGATCGCGGTAACGGTCTGGGTCTTGCTCTGGATCTTGACGTGCTTGGGCTCGCGCAGGTGACGCTCGGCGATCGAGCGGATCGACGACGGCAGGGTGGCGGAGAACAGCACGGTCTGGCGGCTGGCCGGGATGGCATCGAAGATCACTTCGAGGTCGTCCATGAAGCCCAGCTTGAGCATCTCGTCGGCTTCGTCGAGGACCAGGTACTGCACGGTGGAAAGCACCTTTTCGTCACGACGCAGGTGGTCGCACAGGCGGCCCGGGGTGGCCACGACGATTTGCGCGCCATTGCGGATCGCCCGCAGCTGTGGGCCCATTGGGGCACCACCGTAGACGGCGACCACGTTCACGCCCGGCATCTGCTTGGCGTAGGTTTCGAAAGCGGTAGCAACTTGCAGCGCCAACTCACGGGTTGGCGCCAGGATCAGGGCTTGCGGTTCGCGCTTGCTCACATCGATCTTGTTGAGGATCGGCAGGGCGAAGGCAGCGGTCTTGCCGGTGCCCGTCTGCGCCTGGCCGATCATGTCGTGACCGGCGAGGATGATCGGGATCGATTGTTGCTGAATGGCGGACGGCTCTTCGTAGCCGGTCGCCAGAACGGCAGCAACAATGTTCGGATTGAGATCGAGAGCGGCGAAGCCGCCGGTTTCCTGGGTCATGGGTCTGCCTCTAGGTGCATCCGCAAAGACCCATGCTCCAAAGCTGCACAAGCCATGAAAGACCGACAGGTCACCCAGGCAGCTTTGGCGGCGGGGATTTGCGAAAACGATTGAAAAAGAAAACTTGGGAAAGTCCGCCTAGCGGACGCGCAGCCGAAGCTGGACTCGGAGGGTTTGCACCACCTGATTTTGAGGTCCGCTAAAAGACCGGCGCGTACTATACCCGAAATAGTGCAGGGACGTGAGGAAAATTTTCGCAAACTGCGGCCAGTATCGAGCCATCAATCAGCGCAAGCTGAATCGATAATCCGCTGGGCACAGACAGGGTCGGCGCAGCAGCGGCCTTGTGTCGCGAAAGGCTCGCAACGCGGCCCCGGTATTCCAGTGGTGATGCCGCTATTGCTGGGGCTGCTGGGCAGCCCTTTCGCGACACGAACCCGCGCCTACCTCGACCGCGGCAGCCATCAGGTGGCCGGGCGAATCTCGCGGATCAGCCCTTCCAGGCTGTAGCCCAACCGTGGCGCCAGCGCCTCGGCGCGCGCCCGCAGCCCGTCGAGGTCCAGGGTCTGCTCCAGGTCCGCCGGTACCAGCAGGATGACATTGCCCTCCTTCACCGGCAGTTCCCAGTAGTGCCGGTGGTACAAGCCACGCAGCAAGGCTGCGCCCAGCGGCTTGCCGTCGTCGGTGGCCCACTGGTTGATCACCAGCCAGCCGCCGGGGTTGAGCTGCTGCTGGCAGCTTTCCAGGAAGTTCCACGCCAGGTGCCCTACCCCCGGCCCATGGTCGGTGTACAGGTCGACGAACACCAGGTCGGCCTTTTCCGCCGTGGGCAGCAGCTCCAGGGCATCACCGATGCGTACATACAATCGCGGGTCGTCATCCAGGCCCAGGTATTCCATGGCCAGGCGCGGCACGTCCGGGCGCAACTCGATGGCCTCGATGTCATCCAGTGGCAGGAACTTCATGCACGCCTGGGTCAGCGTGCCGGCACCCAGGCCGAGGAACAGCGCGCTTTCCGGTTGTTCGTGGCACAACGCCCCGACCAGCATGGCGCGGGTATAGTCGTACTCCAGCCAGCTGGGGTCGGCGGTGAACACGCAGCTCTGCTCGATCGCATCGCCAAACTCCAGAAAGCGGTAGTCGTCGACTTCATACACGCTGATGACACCAAAGGCATCTTCCACCCGTGCCAGTAGCCGCTCTTGCCGTTCCGTCGTCATGTTCACCACCCAACCGCGCAAAAACGCGCATTGTCCGCCAACACCCTTGCTGCAACAAGCACGGCGCCAACTGTTACCATGGCCCGATAGCCTACAACCGACCAGACCGAGCCCGAGATGAACCAACCGTGGAGCCCTGACAGCTGGCGCGCCCTGCCGATCCAGCAGCAACCGACCTACCCTGACGCCGCGCACCTGCTGAAGGTCGAACAGACCTTGGCCAGCTATCCGCCGCTGGTGTTCGCGGGCGAAGCACGCGAGCTGCGCCGGCAGTTTGCCGAAGTCACCGAAGGCCGCGCCTTCCTGCTGCAGGGCGGCGATTGCGCCGAGAGCTTCGCCGAGTTCTCGGCGGCGAAGATCCGCGACACCTTCAAAGTGCTGCTGCAGATGGCCATCGTCATGACCTTTGCTGCCGGCTGCCCGGTGGTGAAGGTCGGGCGCATGGCCGGGCAATTCGCCAAGCCACGCTCCTCGGGCGATGAAACCATCGGCGACATCACCCTGCCGGCCTACCGTGGCGACATCGTCAACGGCATCGGCTTCGACGCCAAGAGCCGCATCCCCGACCCGGAACGCCTGCTGCAGGCCTACCACCAGGCCACCGCCAGCCTCAACCTGTTGCGTGCCTTTGCCCAGGGCGGGTTTGCCGACCTGCACCAGGTGCACAAATGGAACCTGGACTTCATCGCCAACTCGGCGCTGGCGGACAAATACCACCAGCTGGCCAACCGCATCGATGAAACCCTGGCGTTCATGCGCGCGTGCGGCCTGGACAGCGCGCCGCAACTGCGCGAAACCAGCTTCTTCACCGCCCACGAAGCACTGCTGCTGAATTACGAAGAAGCGTTCGTGCGCCAGGACAGCCTGACCGGCGACTACTACGATTGCTCGGCCCACATGCTGTGGATTGGCGACCGCACCCGGCAGCTGGACGGTGCCCATGTGGAATTCCTGCGCGGCGTGCACAACCCGATCGGGGTCAAGGTTGGCCCAAGCATGAACCCCGAAGAGCTGATTCGCCTGATCGACACGCTGAACCCGGCCAACGACCCCGGGCGCCTGAACCTGATCGTGCGCATGGGGGCTGGCAAGGTGGGCGACCACCTGCCGGGGCTGATCCGCACGGTCGAACGCGAGGGGCGCAAGGTGCTGTGGAGTTCCGACCCGATGCATGGCAATACCATCAAGGCCAGCAGTGGCTACAAGACCCGCGACTTCGCGCAGATCCTCGACGAGGTGAAGCAGTTCTTCCAGGTGCACCAGGCCGAGGGCAGCCATGCCGGCGGCATCCACATCGAGATGACCGGGCAGAACGTGACCGAATGCATCGGTGGTGCCCGGCCGATTACCGAAGATGCCTTGTCGGACCGCTACCACACCCACTGCGACCCGCGGATGAATGCCGACCAGTCACTGGAGCTGGCGTTTCTGATTGCCGAAACGCTGAAGCAGGTACGGCGTTGAGGGTGATGGGTGTATGCCTTGGGGTTTAGGTTGCCGGTGAGATCGCACGCCGCGCGGGCGGCGCTCGATCTCACCGGCGCTGAAAACCCCAAGCCAAGCCCCTGCAACCCCCTCGCTCACTTACGCAGCGGGTCATCCCAGAAATGCCGCTCGGCCTCTTGCTGGATGTCGGCCCGGCTCAACCCCAGGTCGTGCAGGGTGGCATCGCTGAGGCTGGCCAGCTGCTGACGCTGGCGGTACAACTGCAACCACCGCGCCAGCTGGTGTGCGGCCGCATGCCACAGGTGGTTCAGGGAAAAGGCAGGTTGCTGGATGCTGCTGACATGACCTTTCATCGTGAAGCCCTCCGTGTTGATGGCTCCAGTCTGCGGCCGGGCATAAGATCAATCCAACGAATGTTTCTGATGCCATGCATCTCGGAGATTGATGCAATGTCCCAGTACCAGAGTCTCGACGCCGACGTCCTGCGCACCTTTGTCGCCATCGCCGAGCAAGGTGGCTTCACCCGGGCCGGCGAGGTGGTCAACCGCACCCAGTCGGCGGTGAGCATGCAGATGAAACGCCTGGAAGAAGACATCCTGCAACGCCAGCTGTTCGAGCGCGACGGCCGCCAGGTGCGGCTGACCGCCGAAGGCCAGGTGCTGCTGGGTTATGCCCGGCGTATCCTCAAGCTGCACGGCGAAGTGTTCAATACCCTGCGCATGCCGCACATGGTCGGGATGGTCCGTATCGGCACGCCGGACGACTACGCCATGCGCTTTCTGCCGACCATCCTGTCGAGCTTTGCCCAGGCCTACCCGCTGGTGCAGGTAGAGGTGCATTGCGAGTCGTCCAAACAACTGATGCTGCGCCAGGACCTGGACCTGACCATCGTCACCCGCGAACCGGGTAATGAAATTGGCCAACTGTTGCGCCAGGAGCGCCTGGTATGGGCCGCCGCCGACGGTTTCTGCCCGCAGGAGCAACGGCCGATACCGCTGGCGTTGTTCAACAGTGACTGCTTCTGCCGGGCCTGGACCTGCAATGCCCTGGAGGCCCAGGGCATCGATTACCGCATCGCCTATACCAGCCCGAGCCTGGCGGCGATTTTTGCCATCGTCACGGCCGGGCTGGCAGTAACCGCGCAGCTGCACAGCCTGATTGGCGGCAACCTGCGCATCCTGGGCGAGAACGAAGGGTTGCCGCAGTTGCCGGTGGCCAATGTGATGCTGGTGCGCAGTACGCAGAGTGCGTCGCCGATTACCGATTGCATGGCCGATTACATCATCGAAGGGTTCAAGTGAGCCCGGGGCTGCTGTAGCAGCGGCCTTGCTCGCGACAAGGCCGCAAAGCCCTCACAGCTCAAACCCGAGCATCACCGCGCACACCACCAGGAACACGCAGAACATCGCCCGCAGCGCCTTCTCCGGCAACGCATGGGCCAGCTTCACGCCCCAGCTGATGCTGAGCAAGCCGCCCACCGCCAACGGGATGCCTACCCCCCAGTCAACGCTATGGTGCACCCCATAGGTGAGCAAGGTCACCAAGGTACTCGGCGCCGCCAGGGCCAGCGACAACCCCTGCGCGACCACCTGGGTGGTACCGAACACACTGGTCAGGATCGGCGTGGCCACCACCGCCCCGCCCACGCCGAACAAGCCACCCATGGTGCCGGCGAAGCTGCCCAGCACGCCCAGCCATGGCCAGGGGTGACGCAGCTCAGCGCTCGGCGGCGCAACTTTCATGAACATCCGCGCCACGTTCCACACTGCCAGGGCGACCAGGAAGCCGACAAAGCCCAGGCGCATGGAGTGCGCATCCAGCCCCACCGCCCAGATCGACCCCAGCCAGGCGAACACGAAGCTGCACAGCGACAATGGCACGGCGTGGCGCAGTTCGATGCGGTTACGCTGGTGGTAGCGCCACAGCGCCAGCAGCACGTTCGGCACCACCATCACCAGTGCCGTCCCCTGGGCCAGCTGCTGGTCCAGGCCAAACAGCACGCCCAGCGCCGGAATCGCGATCAACCCGCCACCTATGCCGAACAGGCCACCCATGGTGCCCAGGGCAGCGCCCAGCACGATATACAACACCCACTCGATCATCAGGGCCTCTCTGCCTGTACACACACGATGCGGGCATGCTAACCATTGCGGGCTGGCGGGGAAACGCATAGCAGCGCACAATGGCTTTGCGTTATCCGCACAAGCAAGGCAGCCATGAGCCCCGATACCCTCACCGACCAACTGAGCCTGTTTCTCGATGTGCTGGAAACCGGCAGCTTTTCTGCTGCCGCACGCCGCCACCCGCTGACCCCGTCCGCCGTAGCCCGGCGCATCGACAGCCTGGAAAGCGCCGTAGGCAGCCGCCTGTTCACCCGCAGCACCCACGCCGTGCGCGCCACTCCCGCGGGCAACGCCTTCGCCGAACGGGCCAGGCGCATCATCGAAGAACTGCGCCTGGCCCGCGCCGAAGCGGTGTCGCTGAGCAATGCCCCCGAAGGCCTGATCCGCATCGACGCCCCGGCCGCATTTGGCCGCCGCCACCTCGCGCCGGCCATTGCCGACTTCCTGGTGGCCTACCCGGGCCTGGACGTGCAACTGCGCCTGATCGACAGCTTCGTCGACCTGCATGGCAGCCACCTCGGCGAAGTCGACCTGGTGCTGCGCGCCGGCCCGCTGGCCGATACCCGGCTGGTCGCCACGCCACTGGCCTACATGGTGCGTATCGCCTGCGCCAGCCCCGCCTACCTGGCCAGCCGCGGCATCCCCACCTGCCCCAGCGAATTGCCCGGGCACGACGGCCTGGACTGGGACGGCCTGGCGCCGCCCTTTGCCTGGCGCTTCAACGTGGCCGGGCAAACCCGCCTGTACCGCCCCGCACGCATGCGCATGGCCGCGAACAACGCCGAGACCCTGCTGTTCGGGGCGCTCGCCGGGTTGGGCATCGCCCACCTGCCCACCTGGTTGATCAGCGAGTACCTGCTGCGCGGCGAGCTGGTACCACTGTTTTGCGACGGCGGCTTGCCGCAAGCCGAAACCAGCGGTATTTACGCGCTACGCCTGGAACACGAAACGAACTCTCGCAGCCGTTTGCTGCTCGAATTTCTCAAGAGCCGCTTCAGCCCGATTCCACCCTGGGACCTGGCTTTGCGCAGCGAATTGCACAAGTAACGCGCGCACTAATGATCAGCGTGCCAGACTTACCCATTGGTTAACTTTCAAGGACCTGCATGAACGCCGACACCCAAGCCTCCTGTGACGAGCTGCTGCTGGAAAACCAGGTCTGCTTTGCCCTGCACTCCACCTCGTTGCTGATGACCAAAGTCTACAAACCGCTGCTGCAGGCCCTGGGCCTGACCTACCCGCAGTACCTGGCCATGCTCGTGCTGTGGGAGCGCGATGGCCTGACCGTGGGTGAGATCAGCCAGCATCTGCTCACCGACCCCGGCTCGCTGACCCCGCTGCTCAAGCGCCTGGAAAGCGAAGGGCTGCTGCAGCGCAACCGCAGCCGCGAAGACGAACGGGTGGTGCTGGTGCAACTGACCGACAAAGGCCGCGCGCTGCAACAGCGCGCCAGGGAAGTGCCGCAGTGCATTCTCAAGGCCAGTGGGCGCAGCCTGGAACAGCTGCAGCAGTTGCAGGCCGACCTGCTGACCTTGCGCGAGAACCTGCAAAAGAACCTCTGACAATGGGTAGCGGGAGGGCCGTTCGGACGAATGGCAAAAATTTATCTTGCGCACTAACTAATTGCGCGCTAATTTAAATCCCACACCAACCCGCGCCCTTCCGCAGACGGAAGCGCACAACACGTTAGCGAGGCTCAAGATGCAAAAGGTCAATCCGCTGTACATCGCAGAAGCTACCTCCACCGGTGGGCGCGACGGCAAGTCCCGCTCCAGCGACGGCAAGCTGGAAGTCAAGCTCAGCACCCCCAAGGAACTGGGTGGCGCTGGTGGTGACGGTACCAACCCTGAGCAGCTGTTCGCCGCCGGTTACTCGGCATGCTTCATCGGCGCCTTGAAGTTCGTGGCCGGGCAAGAGAAGAAAGCCCTGCCGGCAGAGGCCTCGATCACTGCGAAGGTCGGCATCGGCCAGATTCCGGGCGGGTTCGGCCTGGATATCGACCTGCACATCAACCTGCCGGGCCTGGCCCAGGCCGAGGCCGAAGGGCTGGTGGAAAAGGCGCACAAGGTGTGCCCATACTCGAACGCCACCCGCAATAACGTGGACGTACGGTTGCATGTGACCGTGTAAGGCTCGATTGTAGGAGCGGCCTTGCGTCGCGATGGGCCGCAAAGCGGCCCCAGGAGTGGCCTGCAAAAGCCAGTATTTTTGTGGGATTGTGGGGCCGCTTTGCGGCCCATCGCGACGCAAGGCCGCTCCTACACAGGCGAGTGATGCAGGTAACGATCCAGATACGAAAAAACCCGGCCAAGGCCGGGTTTTTTGTGTTTCACAAGAAGAATTACTTCTTGGAACGGCCCTTGAAGGAGCCATCGCGGGTGTCGATATCGATCCACTCGTCGATTTCGATGAAGTCGGCAACCTGGACTTCAGTACCGTTGGCCAGCTTGGCAGGCTTCATGACCTTGCCCGAGGTGTCGCCGCGAGCAGCGTTCTCGGTGTAGGTGACCTGGCGGCTGATGGTGGTCGGCAGTTCGACCGAAACCACTTTCTCTTCGTACATGGTCAGGGCGCAGACGTCCTGCATGCCTTCTTCGATGTACGGCAGAACGGCGTCGATGTCTTCGGCGTTCAGCTCGTACATGGTGTAGTCGGTGGTGTCCATGAAGGTGTACGCGTCACCGCTGATGAAGGACAGGGTCACTTCCTTGCGGTCGAGGATCACGTCGTCCAGCTTGTCGTCGGCGAAATAGACGGTTTCAGTCTTGTAGCCGGTCAGCAGGTTCTTCAGCTTGGTCTTCATGATCGCGCTGTTGCGACCCGACTTGGTGAATTCGGCTTTCTGTACCAGCCACGGGTCGTTGTCGATCCGCAGTACGGTGCCGGGTTTCAGTTCTTTACCAGTTTTCATTACGCAGTATCCGAATCTGGATGGATTTATAAAAATCGAGGCCGCGTATCATAGCCAATTTCGGTAAAACTGTACCAGCGTCATGGCAAGGTCCGGCTGAGCGGCCTGTTGGGCACACCAATGGCGGGCATGCGCCTGCAGCTCGTCCCAATGCGCCAGCACCTCGCCCCAGGCGGCGTGCATGTCGCGTTGCGTGCGGCTGTCGAGGTTCCAGGCGCGCCACAGATCGACCAGGGCGACTGCGGCAGCGTCCGACAGGCCCTGGCGATAAAGCGCCAGGAACGCTTCGAGTTTTTCCCAGTGGGCGTTCTCCTCTTGCACATAGATGTGCCACAGCAGTGGCCGCCCCGCCCACTGCGCACGCACGAACGAATCCTCGCCGCGCACGGCGTTGAAGTCGCAGCACCAGAGCAGGCGGTCGTAATCGTCCTGGCTGACGAAAGGCAGCACCTGCACGGTCAGCGCCCCCCGCTGGCGTACCGCCCCCACCGGCAGCGCAGGCTCGCCCAGCCAGGCACACAGGTCGCCGAGGATGCGCCCTTCCGGCACCAGCAGGTGGCTGGGCCGGGCATCTTCGGCCAGGGCCTGCAGCCAGCCCCCCAGGTGCGGGTTCTCGTAGGCGAACAGCGAGATCAGCCGCGCGCCGTCCTGCACCGGTACGCCGAGCCCTGCAAGAAACGCGCTGCGCTGCGCCGGGTCGGCCTCGAAGGCCGCGCGGCGCGCCAGCAAGGCGGCCTCGCGTAGCAGGCCGCCGGTGCCGGCGGTAAAGCCGGGGAAGAAGAACACCGTGCGCAACCCGTTGCCTTGCGGCGATGGCAAGCCGTGGCACCCCTCCACCCAGTCTTCGGCACTGAGGTATTCCAGGTTCAGCCATAGCGCCGGTCGCGGCCGCGCGGCCAGTGCTTCGATATAGCCAGCCGGCAAGCGGCAGCCGAAGGCGCCAATGACCACGTCGGCACTGGCCACCGGTTGCCAGTCGGCCGGCCACTGGCGTATCTCGACGCCCTGCTGCCACTGCTGCTCGAGCGTGGCATCGGCACCCGGGCACAGGCGCACGAACGCGCGCAGGTCGTCCACCCACAGGCGCACCGCCAGGCCATGTTCGGCCACCAACTGGCGGGCCAGGCGCCAGGTCACGCCGATATCGCCGTAGTTGTCGACAACGGTGCAGAAGATGTCCCAGCTGGCTTTCATGTGCCCTGCCCTCGCCCAACGGAAAAACCGCGAATTCTGCGGATAAATTGTCGCCGACAAAAGCACCCGCGCGGAAAAATGCCCAGGCGCATGCGACAATGCCCCCGAACCACCCTGCCAGGACAGTGCCATGCCCCGCCACCGTGAACTGAAGATCACCCTCAAGCCGTTACCGTTGACCCTGTGCGTTGCCCTGGGCCTGTGGCTCGGCGCCATGGCCATCGCTGCCAGCCTGTGGCTGGCCCTGCAGCTGTGGCCAGAGCAGGTGCAGCCACTGGCCCAGGCGGTGGCGCCTGGCATTGCCCGGCCAGTTGCAGCGCCAGCCCCGGCGGCGGACGCCCAGGCCGAGATGTTCGAGCGTTACAAGGACATCCTGCACAAGCAGGAGCAGCAACAGGCCGCCGAAGCCGCCCAGGGCAACCCGCGCAACCTGAACAGCCCCAAATGCCAGTTCTGGTTGCAGCAGAACCGCACCGCGCCCACTGACAAAAGCCAGGCCAACGTGCTGGAGTTCTGTTACTGACCATGGACAAGCCCCGCCTGCTGGCGCAGATCGTCGCCACCCTCGAGCATGACCTGGACGTGCTGACACGCGCGGCACAGGCCGCGTATGAAGCGGCCACCGCCGAGGAGAACATCGCCGAAAACAAGTACGACACCCTGGGCCTGGAAGCCTCGTACCTGGCCACTGGCCAGGCCCGCCGCAGCGCCGAGATCCGCACGGCGCTGCAGACCTACCAGCAACTGCTGCTGCGCGATCATGACCCGGCACGCGGGGTGCAGATGAGCAACCTGGTGACGCTGGAAGATGAACACGGCGGGCAGCGGCGCCTGTTCCTCGGGCCCGAGGCGGCAGGGTTGAAGATTGGCGAGGGGGATGGGCTGGTCACGGTGATTACCCCGCGATCGCCGCTGGGGCAGCAGTTGATGGGCAAGCACGTGGATGATGAGGTGCGGCTGGGGTCGCAGACGTTGTTGATTGTCGATGTAGCCTGAGCTGCCCCGTCACCCGGCGCGGCCACATGCGGTCGTTTTGTAGGAGCGGCCTTGCGTCGCGATGGGGCGCACAGCGGCCCCAAGATCTGCGCGCCAGCATGAATAGTCGGGGCTGCTACGCAGCCCATCGCGACGCAAGGCCGCTCCTACAACGGCCGCATCAAGCCTGGGAGCCGCGCAGTACCGTCAAAACGCCTGCAAGGCATCGAACCGCCTCGCCAGGCCCTGACGGGCAAACTGCTCCACCACAAAATCGACAAACGCCCGGGTCTTGCCCGGCAACAGCTTGTGCTCGGCGAAATACAGGCTGATATGCCCATCGTCCACATACCAGTCCGGCAGCACCCGGCGCAGCCGCCCACTCTCCAGGTACGGGACCGCAAACGGCAGGCTCACCAGGGCAATCCCCAGCGCTTGCTCGGCCACCGCACACGCCGCGTCCGAGTCGCTCATGGTCATCGCCTGGCGCAACGCCAGGGGCTGCTGCTCCTGCCAGCGGCTGGTCAACGGCCACGACCGCACCCGGCCGGTCTGCGGCGAACGGATCAGGATACCGTCATGCCGCTGCAGGGCTTGTGGCTCGGTGACCGGTGCATGGCCGGCCAGATAAGCCGGCGCCGCCACCAGCACCCGGTGCGCCGGGGTCAACTTGCGCGCCACCACCCCTGGCGGCAGTTCGAAGCCGCCGCCAATCGCGGCATCGAAGCCCTGGCCGATCAGGTCGACCTGGCGGTTGTCGAAATGCCAGTCCGGGGTAATCGCCGGGTAGCGACGCAGGAACTCGCCCAGCAGCGGCAGCACGTACAAACGCCCGAACACCGTGCCCATGCTGACCCGCAACAACCCGGCCGGCTGGCCCTCGGCGCTGGCCAGGTTGGCCACCGCGTACTGGATGGTGCGAAAGCTGTCACCGACCTCCCCGAGAAATCGCTGCCCCGCCTCGGTCAGGGTCAGCTTGCGGGTACTACGCTGGAACAACCGCACCCCCAAGCGCGCTTCCAACTGGGCGACATGCTTGCCTACCGCAGCCGGGGTGAGGCTCAGGCGCCTGGCAGCCTCGGCAAAACTGCCGACCTCGGCGCTGCGGATGAAACACTCCAAAGCGTTGAACGACTCCATGGCCATGATTCGCAACCAAAGGTTTACTCTGCTGATAGTGATTGCCATCTTATCAGCAGGTAATCAAGCGCCGATACTGCGCCCATCCAAGGCATTCCGGCCTGGCTTCCAGCAGGAGATCAGCATGACCAAGCAACACACCCTCGAAGGCAAAGTGGCCCTGGTACAGGGCGGTTCCCGTGGTATCGGCGCAGCCATCGTGCGACGCCTGGCCCGCGAAGGCGCGCAGGTGGCCTTCACCTATGTGAGTTCCGCCGGGCCGGCAGAACAACTGGCGCGGGAAATTACCGAAAACGGCGGCCGAGCCCTGGCACTGCGCGCCGACAGCGCCGATGCAGCAGCGGTACAACTGGCCGTCGATGACACCGTGAAGGCCTTCGGCCGGCTCGACATCCTGGTCAATAACGCCGGGGTACTGGCGGTGGCGCCAGTGACCGAGTTCGACCTGGCCGACTTCGACCACATGCTGGCGGTGAACGTGCGCAGCGTGTTCGTCGCCAGCCAGGCGGCGGCGGGCTACATGGGCCAGGGCGGGCGCATCATCAATATTGGCAGCACCAACGCCGAGCGCATGCCGTTTGCCGGCGGAGCGCCGTATGCCATGAGCAAATCGGCACTGGTCGGCCTGACGCGCGGCATGGCCCGTGACCTGGGGCCGAAAGGCATCACCGTGAACAACGTGCAGCCCGGGCCGGTAGATACCGACATGAACCCGGCCAGCGGTGAATTCGCCGAAAGCCTGATCCCGCTGATGGCGATCGGGCGGTATGGCGAGGCGGACGAGATCGCCAGCTTCGTCGCCTACCTGGCGGGGCCCGAGGCCGGCTATATCACCGGGGCCAGCCTGACTGTCGATGGTGGCTTTGCCGCCTGATTGAAGGCCCGCCTGTGCTGGCCTGTACGCAGGTAACCCCGCGAACAGGCCAGAACAGCTGTCGCCATTCGCTCACTCAGCTCGCGCCGTGGATAATTCGCCTTTACCTGCCCGTAACGAGAACCGCATGCATACCCCAACCTTGAGCCGCGCACTCATCCTGCTGATGGCCACCGCCACCGGCCTGGCCGTGGCCAGCAACTACTATGCGCAACCGCTGCTGCACAGCATCGCCCAACAGTTTGGCCTGAGCACCGCCAGCGCGGGCAGCATCGTCATTGCCGCGCAGCTCAGCTATGGCGCCGGCCTGTTGCTGCTGGCGCCACTCGGTGACCTGTTCGAGCAGCGCCGGCTGATTACCGTGATGACCGCGATTGCCACCCTGGGCCTGGTGATCAGTGCCTGCGCACCGAGCCTGCCCTGGCTGATCCTCGGCACCGCGCTGACCGGGCTGTTCTCGGTGGTGGCGCAAATTCTGGTACCCATGGCTGCAGCCCTCAGCGAGCCTCATGCGCGTGGGCGCGCAGTCGGCACGCTGATGAGCGGCCTGCTGCTGGGCATCCTGCTGGCACGCACCGCCGCCGGCTTGATGGCCGAGCTGGGCGGCTGGCGCAGCATCTACGTGCTGGCCGCCGTGCTGATGGCCATCACTGCCGTGGCGCTGTACCGCAGCCTGCCGCAACACCACAGCCATGCCGGGCTGAAATACCCGGCGCTGATCGGCTCGGTGTTCCGCCTGTTCGTCGAAGAACCAGTGCTGCGCCTGCGCTCGCTGCTCGGCCTGCTGGCATTCAGCCTGTTCGCCCTGTTCTGGACACCGCTGGCGTTCTTGCTGGCAAAAGACCCGTACCACTATTCCGATGCAGTGATCGGCCTGTTCGGCCTGGCCGGTGCGGCGGGTGCGCTGTCGGCCAACTGGGCCGGGCGCCTGGCCGACCGCGGCAAGGGCGCGCTGGGCACCACCGTGGGCCTGGTGGTATTGCTGCTGTCCTGGGTTCCGCTGGGCTTTGCCGAGCAATCGTTGGTGGCCCTGCTACTGGGCGTGCTGATGCTCGACCTGGCGGTGCAACTGGTGCACGTGAGCAACCAGAATGCGGTGATCGCCCTGCGCCCTGAAGCGCGTACGCGGCTGAATGCCGGTTACATCACCTGTTACTTCATCGGCGGGGCGCTGGGCTCGTTGCTGGGCACGCAATTGTTCCAGTACCAGGGCTGGATGGGCATCGTCGTCGCTGGGCTGGTGATTGGCGCGCTGGCATTGCTGGCGTGGGGGATGGCCGAGCGCAAGCGCAGGCAGCTGTTGCAGGCAGCCTGAGAATCCGCGTCGGGTTTGTTCGCGGGCGCGCCTGCAGCCACAGCTATTCAGGCTTGTGGCCATCCCGTGGCAGCAGGCATGCCGGCGAAGAGGCCATCAGCCATGGCGACAAAGTACCGCACTACCCTCCGTCGTCTGGGCGTTGACTTGCCCGCCATGGCAGCGCTCAGTAAGCGTTGGTCAATGCCCTTTCCCTGACAGGACGACGTTATGACAAGACTCACGGTGCAATCCGGCGATTTCTTGCAAGGTGAAGGCGAGTATCGCAACGGATCGCTCACGCTCAAGACCCCGCGCAGCCCCTCCCCGGGCGAGCGCATTTCCCTGGCCCGCATCAGCGACCTGCGGCTGGCCAGTCTCGAATCCAGCCGTAGCCTGGGCAGCGCCCTGGGCTGGGGCGTGGCCGGCGCCCTGGTGGCCGGGCCGGTGGGGCTGCTGGCCGGACTGTGGCTGGGCGGCAAGGAAGAACAAGCCACCTTCTTGGCCACCTTCAAGGACGGCCGCAAGCTCATGGCCAGTACCGATGGCAAGACCTGGTCGAAGATCGATGACAACTGGCGCCAGCACCGGCGGCCAGCCAGCAAAGGCTGACTGAGTATCGCAACACCCGGATCGTTTTATGGGCAAGGCGGCGGTAAGATGCCGCCTTTTTCATGGCCTGTGCCGGCCTCTTCGCGGGCTTGCCCGCTCCCACAGAAAACTCACTGTTCTCAGGTGCAGTGATATCACTGTGGGAGCGGGCAAGCCCGCGAAGAGGCCGGCACAGGCGCAGCGCATCCAGGAGCCCCACCGCATGCCCCCGCGTCAAACCCGCCTGCCCCTGAGCCTGCTCAGCCTGGGCCTGGCCCTGCATTGCCCGCAGGTGCTGGCCGAAGACAGCGTGTTGCTGGCCCCGTTGCAGGTGGCCGACACCTATGCCAGCGACGGTTACCAGGCTCGCGAAGCCGCGGTGGGCGGCTTCCAGCCTGCGCCGTTGCTCGATACCCCCGCCGCCATCAGTGTGTTCAGCCAGCAGTTGCTCGAAGACCGCCAGGTACGCTTGCTCAGCGAAGTGCTGCAAAGCGATGCCTCGGTGGGCGAAAGCTATGCCCCCATCGGTTACTACGAAAACTTCAACGTCCGTGGCTTCGAGCTCAATGCGGCCAGCAGCTACCGCATCAACGGCCAGACCATCGCCGGCGAGCAGAACGTGGCCCTGGAAAACAAGCAGCAGGTGGAATTGCTCAAAGGCCTGTCGGGGCTGCAGAGCGGCGTGTCGGAGCCAGGCGGCCTAGTAAACTACGTGACCAAGCGCGCCGAAGACGTGCGCAGCGTCACCGTATCGACCAATGAACAGGGCGAACGCTACCTGGCCACCGACCTGGGCGGCTGGTTCGGCAGCGAGCGGCAATTCGGCCTGCGCGCCAACCTGGCCCATGAAGATATCCGCTCGTATGTCGACCACGCCGATGGCAAGCGCGACTTCGCTTCACTGGCCTTCGACTGGCAGCTCAACCCGGATGCCACCTTGCAGCTGGATGCTGAATACCAGCACCGCGAACAACGCTCGGTACCGGGCTATCAGCTGCTCGGCGGCAGCACTGTGCCCCATGGCATCGATCCCGACGAGCGCCTCGCCTACCAGCACTGGGCCAAGCCGGTGCAGAACGACTCGCTGAACCTGGGCGGGCGTTTCGAGTACCACTTCAACGAGGCCTGGAGCGGAACCTTGAGCGCCTCGCGCAGCAAGGTGGTGATCGACGACTACAGTTCGTTTGCCTGGGGATCGAGCGCAGGCGCGTTCTTCGGCAGCAATGGCGACTACGATATCTACGACTTCCGCAGCCCCGACGATACCCGCCGCACCGATGAGGCGCAGGCGATGCTCAATGGGCGTTTCGACGCGCTGGGCGTGGCGCACGACCTGACCGTAGGTACCAGCGCGCAGCGGCGCACCCTGGATCAGCGCCCGTACTACAACGAGTGGCTCGGCACCGGCAACATCCATGCGGGTAGCCCGGTGCTCGCCCCGTCCGCCAAACCTGTCGGCGCCAGCGAACGCCGCCTGGACAGCCGCCAGTACGGCCTGTTCGTCAGCGACCGCATCAGCTTCAGCGAGCAATGGCAGACCGTGCTGGGCGCGCGTGAAGTGCGCCTGGATGAACAGACCTGGGACGAAAACGGCGCCGCAGGCCGCCATACCCGACAGTACCAGCTGCTACCCAATGCCGCGTTGATCTACAAGCCGCAGCCGGATACCACGCTATATGCCAGCTATGCCAAAGGCCTGTCAGCAGGCGGCACAGCCCCTTGGTTTGCCAGCAACGCCGCGGAAATACTTGCGCCAACCACGTCGCACCAGCTGGAACTGGGCCTCAAGCATGACTGGCAAGGCCTGAGCTTCAGCGCCGCGCTGTTCCAGATCCGCCAGGCCTATCAATATGCGCGCCCGGACGGCGCAGGCCACTACACCTACCTCCAGCAAGGCCAGCAGAAGAACACCGGCCTGGAACTGGGCGCCAGTGGCTGGGTAACCTCGAACCTGCAGGTGCAGGCCAGCGCCGCCGCCATACGTGCGCGGGTACAGGACAGCGGTACCGATGCCTATGAAGGCCACCAGGCGATCAATGTGCCCAGGCTGCGGGCGGCGCTGCAGGCGGAATACACCCTGCCGGTGCCGGGCCTGGCGTTACTCGGCGGCGCACGCTACAGCGCCAGCAAGTATGCAAGCCAGGCGGGGAACGTGGAGGTTGGCGGGTACACCGTGTTCGATCTCGGCAGCCGATACCGCCTGCGGGTCGGGGAATATGACACGGTGCTGCGGCTGACAGTGGATAACCTGTTCGACAAACGCTACTGGCGCGACGTGGGCGACTACCTGGGCGACAACTACCTGTTCCAGGGGGCACCGCGGACCGCCCGGCTTTCGGCCTCGGTGAGTTTCTGAGGCTGTGGGGCCGCGTTGCGGCCCATTGCGACACCGGCAGATCGCGCAGGTCAAGCTGCACGCACCCCGGTAAGCGGCAGCCTTGTGTCGCGGGGGCTGCGCAGTAACCCTCATTCCCCGGAAAACAAAAAGCCCCCGGCTGTTCAGCGCGGGGGCTCTTCGTAGAATGTGGCGGTGAAGAAGGGATTTGAACCCTTGATACGATTTCTCGTATACACACTTTCCAGGCGTGCTCCTTCGACCACTCGGACACTTCACCGTTTTCTCTTCAAGCCTTTCAGCCTGTCGAGGCGCGCTAATTTAGTGGAAGGTCTTTCCTTTGGCAAGCATTTTTTTCAATTTTTTCATGCATTTGCATTTGAGCCGCGGCGAACGCTGACCGACCGGTCAGCCTTGCTGCTTTACCTCGCCCCTGGCGCTGGGTAACGTCGTCGCCACGCCAACAAAAGGACTCTGCCATGAGCGAGCTGATTACCTACCACGCCGAAGACGGCATCGCCACCCTGACCCTGAACAACGGCAAGGTCAATGCCATTTCGCCAGACGTCATCGCCGCGTTCAACGCCGCGCTCGACCGCGCCACTGAAGAACGCGCGGTGGTGATCATCACCGGCCAGCCGGGGATTCTGTCCGGCGGCTACGACCTCAAGGTAATGACCAGCGGCCCGCAACAAGCCATCAGCCTGGTCACCGCCGGTTCCACCCTCGCCCGCCGCCTGCTCGCGCACCCGTTCCCGGTGGTGGTCGCCTGCCCGGGCAATGCCGTGGCCAAGGGCGCCTTCCTGCTGCTGTCCGGCGACTATCGCATCGGCGTCGAAGGGCCGTACAAGGTGTGCCTGAACGAAGTGCAGATCGGCATGACCATGCACCATGCCGGTATCGAGCTGGCCCGCGACCGCTTGCGCCGTTCGGCCTTCCACCGCGCGGTGATCAACGCCGAAGTGTTTGACCCGCTAGGCGCGGTAGAGGCCGGCTTCCTCGACAAGGTGGTACCTGCCGAACAGTTGCATGAGGCCGCACTGGCGGCGGCGCGCGAGCTGAAGAAGCTGAACATGCTGGCGCACAAGAACACCAAGCTGAAGGTGCGCAAAGGGTTGCTGGACGCGCTGGACAAGGCGATCGAGCTGGACCAGCAGCATATGGGTTGAGCACTGGCGTTATCGCGGATCCCCCTCTCCAGAGGCCTCGCTGCATAGGTGGCAGCGGGGTTACCCGCGAAGCGGCCGGCACTGCTCACAGCAGAGTTTGCCCAGACCAGTGCACACCCGTACACTGCCCGGCGACTGTCTGGTGTGAGTCGTACCATGCTCTACTCCCTTCGCATGTTTCTGCTGGCGCTGCATTTTCTTGTGGTTGGCGCCGTGGGCCTGGTCATTGGCCTGTGCCGCCCGTTCAACCCCGACAACAGCCGCGTATTCGCCCGCCTCTACAGCCTGCCCGCCACCTGGCTGATGCGGCTCAAGGTCAAGGCCGAAGTCGGCCCGCTGTGGGACCAGCCGCCCGGCTGCGTGATCGTCGCCAACCACCAGTCCAACTTCGACCTGTTCGTGCTGGGCCAGGTGGTGCCCCAGCGCACCGTGGCCATCGGCAAGAAGAGCCTGGGCTGGATCCCGCTGTTCGGCCAGCTGTTCTGGCTGGGCGGCAACGTGCTGGTCGACCGCAAGAACGCCTATCAGGCACGCAAGGCCCTGCAGAAGACCACCCGGGTGCTGCAGGATGACACCTCGATCTGGATTTTCCCGGAAGGTACGCGCAATGCCGGCGAGCAGCTGCTGGCGTTCAAGAAGGGGGCGTTCCACATGGCCATCGAGGCCGGTGTACCGATCGTGCCGGTGTGCGTCAGCCGTTACGCCGGGCGCCTGAGCCTGAACAGCTGGCGCCGGCGCACGGTGATCGTGCGCTCGCTGCCGCCGATCGCCACCGCGGGCATGACCCTGCAGGACCTGCCGGCGCTGATCGAGCAGTGCCGGGTGCAGATGCAACATTGCATCGATCGCATGGAAGCTGAACTGGCCGAGCGCTAGGCCGCCTGCGTGGGCCTCTTCGCGGCTTAAGCCGCGAAGCAGCCAGCTCCGATTCCAGCCCCGGCAGGTTGCTCTTGCGCCAGCTACAGCCCAAGCTGTACGTCGTGTCCAACCGGAATAAGCGAACAACCATGGGTCGAGTCGTGGCATCGGCGGTGTACAGCGCCGGCAGAAAGGTCACCAACATCAGCATCGACGAAGGCAGCGAGTGGGCACGCAAGCCCGGGCACTTCGTGTGGATCGGCCTGGAAGAGCCCAACGCCGAGGAGCTGGCCAACCTGCAGCAGCAGTTCAACCTGCACGAACTGGCCATCGAGGACGCCCTGGAAAAGCACAGCCGGCCCAAGCTGGAAACCTTCGGCGACGCCCTGTTCATCGTCACCTACTCGCCGGTGCGCCACGAAGGCAAGCTGGAGTTCATCGAAACCCACATCTTCGCCGGCAACGGCTACATCATCACCTGCCGCAACGGCCACTCGAAATCCTACGCCCTGGTGCGTCAGCGCTGCGAGGCGCGGCCATTGCTGCTGGAGCACGGCGAAGACTTCGTGCTGTACGCCCTGCTCGACTTCGTCACCGAGAACTACCAGCCGGTCAGCGAGGCCATTCATGGCGAGATCGAGGAGCTGGAGCAGAGCGTGCTCGGTGGCTCGCTGCAGGAGGACGATATCCGCCGCCTGCACAGCCTGCGCCGCGACATCCTGCGCCTGCGCCGCTACGTGGCGCCGATGGTGGAGGTGAGCGAGGAACTGCAACGCCTGAGCTTCCCGTTCATCGACAAGAACATGCGCCCGTATTTCCGCGACGTGCAGATCCACGTGACACGGCAGATGGAGGACCTGGCCGGCATCCGCGACATCGCCAGCCAGACCATCGAGATCGGCATGCTGCTGGAATCGTCGCGGCAGAGCATCGTGCAGCGCAAGTTTGCCGCCTGGGCGGCGATCCTGGCGTTCCCTACGGCGATTGCCGGGATTTACGGGATGAACTTCCAGAACATGCCGGAGCTGGGCTGGCACTACGGCTATTTTGCGGTGCTGGGCGTGATCGGCTTGGGCTGTAGCGGGCTCTATGCCAGCTTCAAGAAGTCGGGCTGGCTCTAGAAAGCCGGGGCCGCGTTGCAGCCCCCGGCCGTTATGCCGCGTCGTGCTTGCTGATCGGGTGCTGGATGAAGCGCAGCATCCACTCCCCGACCAGGTCCCCCTGGTGCTCGGTGGCCAGGCTGGCCACCGCCTTGTGGTACACCTCATCCCCCAGGTACTCCTGGCGCGCATCCAGTAGCGCGCGGGAGTAGTCATGGACGAATTCCGGGTGGCCCTGGAAGCACAGCACCTGGTCACCAATGTGGTAGGCCGCGTTCGGGCAGAAGTCGCTGGACGCAATCACCGTGGCCCCCTCGGGCAACGCGGTCACCTGGTCCTGATGGCTGATCAGCAAGGTCAGCTCCGACACTTCCGGGTCCATCCACGGCGCATGGGCTGCCAGCGAATAGCGATGAATACCCACGCCCCAGCCCTGCTCGGCGCGTTCGGCCTTGCCGCCCAGGGTCAACGCCAGCAACTGGTGGCCGAAACACACCCCCAACAGCTTCTCGCCACGCTCGTACAGCTTCAGCAGGTAGGCCTTGAGGGTCTGGATCCAGGGGTCGGTACCGAAGGAATCGGCCTTGCTGCCGGTCACCAGGTACGCATCGAACACTTCCTCGTCGGCGGGGTAATCGCCATTCATCACGTTGTACACACGAAACTCGGCGGCGATCGGCTGACGCGAGAAGAGCTGCTCGAACATCCTGCCGTAGCCCTGGTACTGCGCGATCAACTCCGGTCGCAGGACATCGGTTTCAAGGATGCAGATGCGTAACGACATAGGGATAGTCCTGAACGACATAGGTGGGAATCTGCTGTAGAGACTGACGCGAAAGGCACGTACAAGCAAGTAGGGCGCACTGACGAACGGTCACATTTCGTCGGCGCGCTGCTGGCACTTGCGCCACTGTCTAGCGAGAGGATGCCAGCCGGATGGCACATGGCCTCATAGCCAGATAAACCGATATCGTCAATTGTTAGAACAAAGGGTTCTCAAACATGGATGACGCACACCCTACTGTTGGTTGTATATCCACTTTCAAGAGGCAGGCAGTACCGGCGTCCACCCACGCCACTGCGATCAGCCCGAAGCTCGACAGGGAAGCCAAGGGGTATTCAGGAATAACAACAAGAAGGCGGTCCGCCATGTTCAGACAATCGAAAATTCGCCAAGCTGGGCTCATTCTCTTCGCCACGACTCTGCTGCTGATCCTGCCGAACCTGACACGCTTGTTCGGCTGATTGCCGCTGTGGCGTCAACAGGCAACGCACAGGTAACCTGCTGGCCTTGATGGTTGGAGATTACCCATGCGCCACTGCCTTGCACTGTTAGCGTTACTCCTGAGCCTGCCGCTGTCGGCGGCGCAACTGCACCTCGAACTGGGCGCCACGTCGCGCCAATGGAGCAGTGCCGAGCTGCTGGCGCACCCGCAGGCTCGGCAGATCAGCATCGACCAGGACGTGTCCTATCAGCGGCCCATGCATTATCGGGCGGTGCCGCTGGCCGTGCTGCTCGAGGGGGTGAACGCCAGCGACCATCTGCAGGCGGTGGCGCTGGACGGTTTTGCTGCCGAAATGCCCGCCGCGCCGCTGCTGCAGCGCGGGCCGGCCCAGGCCTGGCTGGCCGTGGAAGACCCGGGCAAGCCGTGGCCGGCACTGGGCCAGGGCAAACCGAGTGCTGGGCCGTTCTACCTGGTGTGGACGGCACCGCAGGCAAGCGGCATCCGCCCGGAACAGTGGCCGTTCCAGATTGCCACGATTCGCAAGCTCGCTTCTGTCGAAGCGCGCTTTCCGGCGCTGCTGCCCGACCCCAAGCTGCCGGCCGACAGCCCGGTCCGCCAGGGCTTTGCCTTGTTCCAGCAAAACTGCCTGGCCTGCCACCGGCTCAACGGTGCCGGGGATGCGCAGCTGGGCCCGGACTTGAACGTGCCGCACAACCCGACCGAGTATTTCCAGCCGGGGTATCTACGGCAACTGATTCGTGACCCGCAGCGCCTGCGGCAGTGGCCGCAGGCGAAGATGCCGGCGTTTACGCAAAGCGTGTTGAGCGAAGCAGAGCTGGATAGCCTGCTGGCATATCTGGCGCACATGGCCAAGCGCAAGCCTTGAGAGCGGCGTACGCGGCTTCGCGGCTGGCCCGCTGGCACAGGATGACCGGTGAATTGCCCGGGTCAGCTCCCTGGTTGAGCGGGCACAATCGCGAAGCAGGCAGCACAGAACGCTCAGGCGGTGACCCGCTCCTGCTTGACCCCCCACCCTTCCACCTCGCCACCATAGGGCGTGACCAGCTGCTCGAAGGCCTCTTCGAAGTCACCTATGCCACCGTGGGTGGCATACATGACCTTGCTCAGTTCCAGGTGCCAGGCACCGTCGTCCAGTTCCTTCACCTGGGCATTGAGGGACTCGCCGCGAAACTGGCCGGCGGCGCGACGGGCGCCAGCCTCGTCGGGGAATACCGCGTAGAACTCGATGGGGTGGATCTGGGTGAAGTCGAAACCGCCTGCTTTCATCTGGCGCAGGACGTTGCTGCTGATATCGTCGTTCTGGCTGCTCATGAATCGTCCTCCTGAATAATGCGATGGATAGACTTTCCGTGCACTACGCACCTGCCGGCAGCGGCCGGGCAGTTCGAGCTGATGCAAGACGCGAAGAGATGCGGTGCCAACCTGCGGAACAACAGGCACCTTCCACCAGCGTAGTGCCTGCCTCGGCACCACGCAAACGTACAGGTCAGGGCGCTTCGTGGATACTGGTGATGGTCACGCCGCTCTGCTCCTTGAGCCAGCGGGCGGTGGGAGAAATGGTGCGGTCCTGGAAGTCGTTGAGGTCCAGCTCATCCATCACCGGGAACAGGTGCGAGCGTATCGCGCGGGCGGCGTCCTCCTCACTGGGACGGTGCTCGGCATGCAGCACCAGCGAGGACGGTTCGCCTTTCTGGTCGGCAAAGATGACTTCCCACTCTTTCATTGAACGAGCCCTCTCAATTCAAGGAACACAGGTGTGTGATGCCTGAATAAATGACCTTGGGCCAAGAAGAATGTTCAGTCGGGGGGAGGTTTGAGGCACGGCCATTGCCAGCAGGCCGGCCCCCACCGGGGGAGTGCAGAGGTTGCGCACCATGCGCTGTACCGGTGGGCGCCGGCTTGCCGGCGAACAGGGCCGCAAGGCGGCCCTGACTGCAGCCTTACTTCGGGGTACCGTGCACTACACCGGCGGTGTTATCCAGCAGGCTCTTGGTCGCCGTCTGGATATACGCCTCGAGCTTCTTCAGCATTGCCGGCTGATCCGGGCTTTCGATCAGCTCGGCCTTGAACTCGCGCCCCAGCTGGTAGCGGTACATGCGCGGGGTCATGTCCTTGGACTCGATCAGGATGCGGTCGCCCTGCACCAGGCCGACGATCTGTTCGCTGCCCGATGGCTTGATCATGCCCATGCCCTGGTCGCCCTCAGGCAGGTTGAGCAGGTCGCGGCCCCAGCACTGGTGGCGGGCCTGGCCACCCAGGCGGCCCATGATGGTCGGCACGATATCGACCTGGGTGCCCACGGTGTGGTTGACCGCGCCAAACTTCTCCTGGATGCCCGGGCCAATCAGCAGCAACGGCACGTTGAAGCGGCCCAGGTCCAGCTCGGTGACCTGCTGCTGGTTGCCAAAGCCATGGTCGCCGACGATGACGAACAGGGTTTCCTTGAAATACGGCTGCTTGCGCGCCTTCTCGAAGAACTGGCCCAGCGCCCAGTCGGAATAACGCATGGCGGTGAGGTGCTCGTCCAGGCGGCCTTGCCCGGTGACTTTCTCTACCGGCAGGTCCTTGGGCAGCGCATACGGTGTGTGGTTGGACAGGGTCTGCAACAGTGCGTAGACCGGCTTCTTGCCGTCGTGCTTGGCCAGCTCTTCGGCGCCACGGTCGAACATGTCCTGGTCGGACACGCCCCAGGTCGGGTCGGAGAACACCGGATTGACGAAGTCGTTACGGCCAATGAAGGTGGTCATGCCCTGGTTGCCGAAGAACCCGGACTGGTTATCCCAGGCGAAGTCGCCGTTGTAGACGTACATGTCGTCGTAGTCGCGGGCGCTGAGCAAGGCCGGCAGGCCAGACAGCTTGTGGCCGCCTTCCGGGGTCTGCATCAGGTATTCGAAGCCTGGCAGGTTGGGGAAGCAGGCCATGGTGGCGAACATGCCCTGGTGGGTATGGGTGCCGTTGGAGAAGAAGCGATCGAACAGCAGGCCCTCTTTGGCCAGCTTGTCGAAATACGGGGTGATGTTGTTGGGGCTGCCCAGCGCGCCCACCGAGTGGCCGGCAAAGCTTTCCATCAGGATCACCACCACGTTCTTGATCGGCAGGGTGCGCTCGGCCGGCGGGGTGAAGTCGCGGCGGATGGCAGCCTCGTCGGCATCGACCAGCGTGTCGTTGGCGGTCAGCAGTTGCTCACGCACGCTTTGCGTGGCCACGTCCTGCGGCAGCACCGGCTTCCAGATGTTGGCGCGGTCCTCGCCGAAGCGGCTCTTGGCGGCATCGATCAGGGTCAGGGTACCGTTCAGGCCCAGCTGGTTGACGAAGTTGGAATCGGTGGTGAAGGCATCACCCCAGCGCATCGGCGGGCCCTGGCGCAGGGTGCCACGCGCGGCGACCACGGCCACCAGCAGGATCACCATGAACACGGCCAGGCGGTTGTACCACGGCGCCACGCGGCGCTGCAGGGTGACTTCGCCGTTGCCAGCGCCGCGGGTGATGCGGTCGATGCCCTTGAACAGCAGGCTCAGCAGCCAGGTACCGAACAGCCAGGCCAACAGGTAGCGCACCACCGGGAAGCCGTACCAGAGCATGCTCAGCACGGTTTTCGGGTCTTCCTTGATGTACTGGAAGACCAGGCCGTTGAGGCGCTGGTGGAACTCGCGGTAGAAGTCCATTTCCATCAGGCCGAGGAACATCACCACGCTCGCGCTGATGGTCAGCCACAAGCGGAACACCCCGCGCCGGGCCATGGCCCAGGGGCTGAGGATGGCCAGCAGCAGCGGAATACTCAGGTACACCACCACCCGCAAGTCGAAGCGCAGGCCGTTGAGGAAGCCTTCGGCGACAGTCGCATATGGGGTTTCGCCGATCATGTCGCTGTTGTAGACCAGCAGCGCCAGGCGCACGAGGCTGAGCATCAGCATGATCACCAGGCCGCTGAGCAGCGTGTAGGCCAGGTGGGATTTCAGGGTCGGCGGGAACGGCGCTCGCGCGCCCCGTTGCTTCAAGGCGTCAGGGTTGGCCATGAATGGGAAGGTCCTAGGATTGCGGTTTGCGGAGATGGCGCAGGTGTGAACCAACGCAGCATGGTGCGGGTGCGAATTCTGTTTAAACCAATGTGAAAATTTTGTCACGGGGGTGTTGCCGGTTTTGTCCGTTGCGGCGCTCAGATACGCACATTTCCCCGCGGCCCGGCTATCGCCCAGATCACCAGCCCCACTACCGGCAACAAGGCGATCAGCAGGATCCACAGCACCTTGATGCCCACCTCGCTGGCACTTCTGACTACATTGAGAATGGCCCAGATATCCAGCGCCAGGATGATCAGCCCGACCAGGCTGTTGAACATCGACCCCATGGCAAAACTCCTGTCAAAGGCTTTGCTGCACAGCATAGCCAGCTATCACGTCGATAGAAGGGAATCCTTGGCCGTTTGCGCGGGTCACTGCATAAACTGGCCCATCCACTGATTTCGAGGTTGCCATGCCACCCGCACACACCCACAGCATCGTCCCGCCGTCAGGCATCAGCGCCTGGCGCCAGCAGATCAACAACAGCCCGTGGGTCGGCGCCGGCCTGGCGCTGAGCCTGCTGGCAGTGCTGGTACTGCTGGGGGCAAGCCTGTGGAACGCGATCCACGGCGACCATGCTCAGCACCTGCACCTGGCGGCGCTGGGCGGGCTGTCCGGCTTCGGCGCGACCGCCCTGGGTGCGGTGCTGGCGGTGGTACTGCGTGACGTCAGCACGCGCAGCCAGGACGTGATGCTGGGCTTTGCCGCCGGCATGATGCTGGCAGCCAGTTCGTTCTCACTGATTCTGCCGGGCCTGGACGCTGCCCGGGAAATCACCGGCAATGGCCCTGCTGCGGCGCTTACCGTAGTGGTGGGCATGGGCCTGGGCGTGCTGCTGATGCTCGGCCTGGACCGCTTTACCCCGCACGAGCACGAAAGGGTCGGCGTGGCCGGGCCGGAAACCGAGCGGTTCAGCCGGGTGTGGCTGTTCGTGCTGGCGATCACCCTGCATAACCTGCCCGAAGGGATGGCGATTGGCGTGAGTTTCGCCAACGGTGACATGAACATCGGCCTGCCGCTGACCACCGCCATCGCCATCCAGGACATCCCCGAAGGCCTGGCCGTGGCCCTGGCCTTGCGGGCCACGGGTTTGTCGAACCTGAAAGCGGCCCTGGTGGCGATCGGGTCGGGGCTGATGGAGCCGCTGGGCGCAGTGATCGGCCTGGGCATCTCGACCGGCTTTGCCCTGGCCTACCCGATCAGCATGGGCCTGGCGGCGGGAGCGATGATCTTCGTGGTGAGCCATGAGGTGATTCCCGAAACCCACCGCAACGGGCACCAGACCACGGCGACCCTGGGGCTGATGGGTGGGTTTGCGGTGATGATGTTTCTGGATACAGCGCTGGGCTGAACTCATCAGCTGCCTGGGCTGGCCTCTTCGCGGATAAATCCGCTCCTACAAGGACATCTGCGGGCCTGTAGGAGCGGATTCATCCGCGAAGGGGCAAAAGGTGCCATCAGACGTGTACCGCTACCTTCAAGGCCTCCAGCGCTGGCTCGACCCTGATGCCGAGTTCCGCCCCCAACTCCAGCACCCGTGCCAGGTCGTTCTGCCCCACCATCACCATCTGCAGCTCGTCATCCAGCAACTGGCTGAAATTGAGCAGTACATAACCCCCCGCTTCTTTGTTCAGCGCGCCCATTTGCACCTGGATACGGTTGAGCGCGGTCAGCGGCTCGGTGCGGGCCAGCTGCTTGGGCTTGAGGGTGAACGGTACGCTCTGGTCGAACGAAGCACTGATCTGCTCGAACAGCTCCTGGTAGCTGTCGGCCTGGAACACCACGGTGTCCGGCAGGCTGCCCAGCACCACCCATTCGCCCAGCGGGATAGGGAAGCTGTCGTCGTAGTTGATGTCGGGGTTGGCGGCGAGGAAGGCAGCCGGGTCGGCGTAGGCCTGGGCGGCTTCGTCGGCGATGCGCTCGATGTCCTCCTCGCGCATGCAGCCAGCGCCAATGAGGCTGATGAATTCGAGCAACTGAGTTTTCATGAAAGGGGCCTGCGACGGGTGAAAAGTCGCCAAGGATAGCCGCAAACGCCCCCTTGCGGTTAGCCGGCCAGCGCTTGCAGCCGTGCTGCGGTATCCACGGCGCCCATGGTTTGCGCCGCCATTAGCGCGGTGGCACCGCGGACATCCTGGCGCGCCGGGTCGGCGCCCTGGGCCAGCAGGTAATCGAGGATTTCGCTGCGGTTGAACATGGCCGCCAGCATCAAGGCGGTGCGGCCATCCTGCGCGGCGGCATCCACCGGCACGCCATGCTCGAGCAGCAGGCGGATCATGGCCAGGTCGCCCTTGAACGCGGCGCCGGCGATGGGCAACTGGCCGTTGTCATTGGCAATCAGCGGGTCGGCGCCGTGTGCCAACAGCACCCGCACGGCGTCGTGATGACCGTGGTAGCTGGCCAGCATCAGCAAGGTGTCGCCCTTGTGATTGCGCAGGTTGGCCGGCAGGCCGCTGGCCAGCAGGCGCCCGAGCATCTCGGCATCGCCCTGGCGGGCACGGTCGAATACCTGCTCGGCGAATGCGGCCGCCTCGTCTTCGCTCATGGTGGTGGGTGCGGTTTGGGTGGACATCGGGAACCTCCTGGCATCAAACATTGCCCAAGTGTTTGTCAGGCCCCGGTTGCCGGTCAAAGGTTCAGTTTCTATCGAGCCGATAGGCAACAGGCGCACCGTGCAAAATGCACTGTGCAAAATGCACGACCTTGCAGATTGCACGGCCCACCGCTTCCACAACTATACTAAGCCGCTGATTTTAAACGATTTTTCCAAAACAAAACTCTTGGCACGCTCACTGCAATCTACCTGTTCACGATTGCTACCAAACCTGCCAGGAGTTGATATGGACCTCATCCAGGAAAAGTTCGTCTCGGTATTTCCGGCCTACCAGGTCACTACCCAGCCCCGCCCGGACGGCGGCATCCTGCTGACCCTGCGCGCGGCCGACGGCAAGGTGACCCGTCGGGTGCTGACCTATGGCCAACTGCATAGCGCCGAACAGCTGTCGTGGGCGATCAGCGCCATTCGCCGTGACCTGGCCGAGCAGGCCAGCGAGTTGCCGGTGATTTCCATGCTGCAGAGCCAGCAGCGCTTTGCCTTGCCAACTTACCGCTGAGTCTTGGGTTGGCGTTACCGGCCGCTTCGCGGGCTAGCCCGCGAACGGGCCGGTAATACCCTCACAGCTCGTCGATACCAAGAAACGCCCTGGCGCTTTCATCCCCGGTAAAACGTGGCTGCGCACCTTGCTCGCTGGCATACAGGCGCAACGCCAGGCAAAACGGCGTATCGCCCAGTTCCACCCAGCGCCGGGTCCCCGCCGGCATCACCAGCTGGTCGCCCTTCTCGCACAGCAGCGAATACACCCAGTCGCCCGCACGCAGGCCAACCTGGGCACGCCCGCTGATCACGGCAAATACTTCGTCAGCGTCATGCACGTGTTCATCGCGTATGTCTACCTGCGCCGGGTCGGCACCGTCACGGTTGAGCACCACGAAGGCCTTGCTGCCATGCGCTGTCATCAACCGGTCCAGGTGCTCCCGGCAGGCGCCCAGCACCTCTTCGTGGGCCGAGCCCGGGCGCACCCGCAGGCCAGGTTCGGCATGGGCAAATCGCACGCCCTGTTCGGCCAGGGTGGCGGCGATGTCATCGTGATGGGTCAGCACCTTGTTCGGCAGTTCCGGGCTGGAAGTGTGGAAAACGCTGAGAATGCTCATCAGGGGCGGGTCCTGGTCGGTTGCGAACAAAAGGCAATGATAACGGCTGCGGCCAAGGCTGCGGCACTGGCCATACCAAAGGTGAAGGTGGGCCCCAGCAGGTTCCAGCTATAGCCCGAATACAGCGCCCCCAGCGCCCCGCCAGTGCCGGACAGCGCCGCATACAGTGCCTGGCCCTGGCCCTGCTGGCGGGGGCCGAAACTGGCCTGGACGAAGGCGATGCTGGCGGCGTGGAAGCAACCGAAGGTGGCCGCATGCAGCAACTGGGCGAATACCAGCACTGCCGGCTCGCTGGCCAGGTTACCCAGCAACAGCCAGCGCAGCGCCGCCAGCACGAAGCTGGCCAACAGCACCCGCTGCACGGAAAAGCGCGCGAATACCCGGCTCATGAACATGAACACCAGCACTTCGGCCACCACGCCAAGGGCCCACAACAAGCCGATGGCACCGCGGCTGTAGCCCAGGTGTTCAAGGTGCAGGGTGAGGAAGGTGTAGTACGGCCCGTGGCTGAGTTGCATCAACGCCACGCAGGCATAGAACGCGATCACCCCGGGGGCACGCAACTGCTGCAGGAAGCCGCCGGCGCTGCGGCGCTCGCCCTGCTCCAGCGGCTGTGCATTGGGCACCCACAGGCTGGCGGCGACGATCCCGGCCATGATCGTGACCAGGGCCACCGGGTAGATATCCAGGCTCAGCCACTCGAACAGCCGGCCCAGGCCGACCACGGTGAGGATGAAGCCGATCGAGCCCCACAGGCGTACCTGGCTGTAGCGGGCGGTTTGCCCGTGCAGGTGGGCCAGGGTAATGACTTCGAACTGTGGCAGCACCGCATGCCAGAAGAACGCATGCAGGGCCATGACCAGCGCCAGCCAGGCATAGCTCTTGCCGAAGAAGATCAGGGCGAAGGTGGCCAGGGTCGACAGCGCGCCCAGGCGCACGATCAGCAGGCGCTGGCCGGTGCGATCGCCCAGCCAGCCCCACAGGTTGGGGGCGACGCAACGCATCAGCATGGGGATGGCCACCAGCTCGCCGATGCGCGCCGCGGAGAAGCCCAGGTGGTCGAAGTACAGCGCCAGGAACGGGGCGGTGGAACCGAGCAGGGCGAAGTAGAACAGGTAGAAGCTGGACAGGCGCCAGTAGGGGATTGGTTGCTGCATGGGATGCCCTTGTGGGGACCTGTGCCGGCCTCTTCGCGGGCGCGCCCGCTCCCACAGGGAACCCACAGATTCTGAAAGCGTTGATGAACCTGTGGGAGCGGGCATGCCCGCGAAGAGGCCGGTACTGGCGAATCAGAGCTGGCCCAGCACCGGGGTATTCACCTTCACATCGGCATTCTGCGCACGGTGGCGCAGCAGGTGGTCCATCAGTGCAATGGCCATCATCGCCTCGGCGATCGGCGTGGCACGGATACCCACGCACGGGTCGTGGCGGCCTTTGGTGATGACGTCCACCGGGTTGCCGTCGATGTCGATGGAGCGGCCCGGGGTGGTAATGCTGGAGGTTGGTTTCAGCGCCAGGTGGGCAACGATCGGCTGCCCCGAAGAGATGCCGCCGAGGATGCCGCCCGCGTTGTTGCTGAGGAAGCCTTGCGGGGTCAGCTCGTCACGGTGCTCGGTACCGCGCTGGGCCACGCTGGCAAAGCCGGCGCCGATTTCCACGCCCTTGACTGCGTTGATGCTCATCAGCGCGTGGGCCAGCTCGGCATCCAGGCGGTCGAAGATCGGCTCGCCCAAGCCCGGCATCACCCCTTCGGCGACCACGGTGATCTTGGCGCCTACCGAGTCCTGGTCACGACGCAGCTGGTCCATGTAGGCCTCCAGCTCCGGCACCTTGCTCGGGTCGGGGCTGAAGAACGCGTTCTGTTCCACCGACTCCCAGCTCTTGAACGGAATCTCGATCGGCCCCAGCTGGCTCATGTAGCCACGCACGGTGATGCCCTGGGTGGCCAGGTACTTCTTGGCGATGGCACCGGCGGCCACGCGCATGGCGGTTTCGCGGGCCGAGCTGCGGCCACCGCCGCGATAGTCGCGGATGCCGTACTTGTGGTGATAGGTGTAGTCGGCGTGGGCCGGGCGGAACAGGTCCTTGATCGCCGAGTAGTCCTTGGACTTCTGGTCGGTGTTGCGGATCAGCAGGCCGATCGAGCAACCGGTGGTACGGCCTTCGAACACGCCGGAGAGGATCTCCACCTCGTCGGCTTCCTGGCGCTGGGTCGTGTGCCGGCTGGTGCCGGGCTTGCGCCGGTCGAGGTCGTGCTGCAGGTCGGCCAGGGAAATTTCCAGGCCCGGTGGGCATCCATCGACAATGGCGACCAACGCCGGGCCATGGCTCTCGCCAGCGGTGGTGACAGTGAACAGCTTGCCGTAGGTATTGCCGGACATGGACGCTCCGCGAGATCTGCCTGAAGTGAACGAAAGCGGCAGTATACAGATGGATTGCCCGCCTGTGCTGGGCATCGTGAACCCGTGGCAGCGGGTTTACCGGCGAAGAGGCCGAGCCTGCCCTGCACAGGCCGAGAACCTTCCCGTGGACATAGGGTCAAACTGACATCTCCCCACTGTAGTACCGCATGATGTCGCGCCTCGTCGCTTTGTTGTTCCTGCTGTGCACCAGCCTGGCCCAGGCCGCCCCCACCGTGCTGCAACGCCCGATCGACCTCGATACCGGCCAGGGTGTGCTGCACGGCAGCCTGCTGCTGCCACTGCAGGCCACCCCGCCGCCAGTGGTGCTGATCATCGCAGGCTCGGGCCCCACCGACCGCGACGGCAACAACCCGGCCTCGGGCCGGGTCGACAACCTCAAGCGCCTGGCCCTGCTGCTGGCCAACGAACACATCGCCAGCGTGCGCTACGACAAGCGCGGGGTCGCTGCCAGCCAGCCGGCCACCCCCGACGAGCGTGACCTCAGCGTGGAGCGCTACGTGGCCGACGTGGTCGCCTGGAGCCACAAGCTGAAGGCCGACCCACGCTTTGGCCCGCTGATCCTGGTCGGCCACAGCGAAGGAGCGCTGATCGCCAGCCTGGCCGCCGAACAGGCCGGTGCCAGCGCGGTGATTACCTTGGCCGGCAGTGGCCGGCCGCTGGCCGAAGTGCTGCGCGAACAGCTGGCCCAGCGCCTGCCGCCAGCGCAACTGGCCGGTGGCAGCGCCCTGCTCGACCGCCTGCAGGCCGGGCAAACCAGCCTGGAAGTGCCGGCACCGCTGCGCCAGGTGTTCCGCCCCAGCGTGCAGCCCTACCTGATTTCGCTGTTCCGGCAGAACCCGGCCGCGGCGTTTGCCCGCCTGCCCATGCCGGCACTGATCGTGCAGGGGCGCAACGACGTGCAGGTGGACGTGGACGACGCCGAGCGGCTGAAGGCGGCCAAGCCGGATGCCCAGCTGGTGCTGATCGACGGCATGAACCATATGTTGCGCATCAGCCCCAAGGGCATGAGCCAGCAACGCGACAGCTACCTCAACCCCGAGCTGCCGCTGGCGCGCGAACTGGGTGAGCGGATCGTGACGTTCATCCAGCATTTGCCTTCGGCATGAGGTAAACGGGCTCAGGTCTCGGGCATGCCTGCCGATACAGCGGGCATAGCCGAGGACAAGCCCTGATGACCACCACCCCCGCCGCCGCAGAGCCGGCCGAAGAATCCCAGGAAAGCCCGGCCCTGCCCTGGGCCGAGCTGACCATCGAACACTTCCAGCTGCTGCGCCTGGCTGCCCTGCCTACCGATCGCAGCACCGGCGCACGGCCGCTGCGCTTCGTGCAGTTCGGCTATGCCGAGCGCCACGATAAGGCCCACAGCCTGCTGCGCATGGAAATAAAACTGCCAGGCCAGAAGGTGCACAAGGAACAGAACCGCCTGGACATCCGCGTCGACCATGGCGAACGCCTGGTACGCATTGGTGCCGAAACCGGCCTGCAACTGGAACCCTTGAACCGTGGCCTGGGCCGCTTCCTGCTGGCCCAGGCCGTGCAGTGGCTGCAGCGAAAGTGGTCGCATTACCGGGTCGAGGGCATGGCGCTGCCGAGCAAGGATGCGCTGAACGAAGACTCGCGCCTGCGCCGCGACCACTGCCTGCGCGGGGTCGGCATCGAGGTGGAGTATGAAGACGGCCAGCACCTGAAAGGCCGTACCGTGGAAACCACGGTGAGCCAGCTCAAGGGGGCCTGGAACAGCGAGCACGTGCAGCGGGTGGAGATCCTCGATGCGGCCAGCCTGCTGCAGCAGGCGGACCAGCAGTTGCAGGAAAAGGAAGCGCAACTGCGTGAGCGCGACGAACGCGTTGCCAAGTACCAGCGCGAAGACAGCGGCTTGCGCTTTACCATCACCTGCCTGGTGGCCTTTGCGGTGTTCCAGGCGGGGTTGCTGATCTGGATTGCCACGCGCTGACAGCGCGCCGCCTGGCCTTGGCGCTCGGTGGAAATTGGGCCGCTTTGCGGCCCATCGCGACACAAGGCCGCTCCTACAGGAGACCGCGTAGCACCGGGATGACGGTATCCCTGCAGGAGGAATTGGGCCGCTTTGCGGCCCATCGCGCCACAAGGCCGCTCCTACAGGAGACCGCGTAGCACCGGGATGACGGTATCCCTGTAGGAGCGGCCTTGTGTCGCGATGGGCTGCAACGCAGCCCCAATGAATCAGACCCGGGCCTTGAACAGCTGCTGATGCTGGCGGCACTGCTCGGCAGTCAGCATGAACACCCCATGCCCGCCGCGCTCGAATTCCAGCCAGGCGAAGTCCACCTCAGGGTACAACGCCTCGACATGCACCTGGCTGTTGCCCACTTCGACAATCAGCAAGCCCTTGTCGGTCAGGTGGTCGGCCGCTTCGGCCAGCATGCGCCGCACCAGGTCCAGGCCGTCGTTGCCGCACGCCAGGCCCAGCTCGGGCTCATGGTGGTACTCGGCCGGCATGTCGTCGAAATCCTCGGCATCGACATACGGCGGGTTGGACAGGATCAGGTCGAAACGCTGCCCTGGCAAACCGGCAAAGCCATCGCCCTGCACGGTGTACACGCGCCCGTCCAGGCCATGCCGCTCGATGTTCTGGTTGGCCACTTCAAGCGCATCGAACGACAGGTCGGCCAACACCACCTCGGCGTCGGGGAACACATCGGCGGCAACGATACCGATGCAGCCAGAACCGGTGCACAGGTCGAGAATGCGTGCCGGCTCGCTCGCCAGCCACGGTTCGAAGCGTTTCTCGATCAGCTCGCCAATCGGCGAACGCGGCACCAGCACACGCGGGTCGACGATGAACGACATGCCGCAGAACCAGGCCTCGCCCAGCAGGTAGGCAGCCGGCACGCGCTCTTCGATACGGCGCTTCAGCAGGTGCTGCAGGCGCACCCGCTCATCGTCCTCGAGGCGGCAGTCCAGGTAGCTGTCGGCCACCTCCCACGGCAGATGCACTGCGCCCAGCACCAGCAGGCGGGCCTCGTCCCAGGCGTTGTCGGCACCGTGGCCGAAGAACAGGTCGTGCTCGTGGAAGCGGCTGACCGCCCAGCGGATGTAGTCGCGCAGCGTGCGCAGACGGGATGTGATCACGGGGTACTCCTAATTCAGACCGGACAAAAGTCTAACAGCCCCGACCGCACATTTGTTCCCTTGGATCGCCTGCCGGCCGGCCACAGGCCAGTAATCATGCCGCTTGCATTGTCAACCATTCCCATTGGCGCCAAGGCAGGGGAGAATAGGTATACAAAAGCCCTATCCAAGGAGCCCTTGATGTCCGTTCCAACCACGATGTTCCGCCTCACTGGCCGCGATTACCCGCCGGCCAAGCTGAGCCACGCCAGCCTGATCATCATCGATGCGCAAAAGGAGTACCTCAGCGGGCCCCTGGCGCTGTCGGGCATGGACGAGGCCGTGGCCAACATCGCCAGGTTGCTCGACGCCGCGCGCAAGAGCGGCCGTCCGATCATCCATGTTCGCCACCTGGGCACCGTCGGTGGCCGCTTCGACCCACAGGGGCCGGCCGGCCAGTTCATTCCGGGGCTGGAGCCGCTGGAAGGCGAAATCGTCATCGAAAAGCGCATGCCCAACGCGTTCAAGAACACCAAGCTGCACGAGACCCTCCAGGAACTGGGCCACCTGGACCTGATCGTGTGCGGTTTCATGAGCCATTCCAGTGTCAGCACCACCGTGCGCCGGGCCAAGGACTATGGTTACCGCTGCACCCTGGTGGAAGACGCTTCGGCGACCCGCGACCTGGCATTCAAGGATGGGGTGATCCCGGCCGCGCAGATTCACCAGTGCGAAATGGCCGTGATGGCCGACAACTTCGCTTGCGTGGCCCCTACCGCCAGCCTGATCTGAACGCGATAAAGGGCCCCAGGTCGAATTCCGGATATCCACAGAGGAGAGCGGAATGAAGCTCAAAGGCAGTTTCGACGCCAAGCGCCTGCGCCCACGCGAACCGCGTAACTGGGGGGCGCGGCTGGCGGCCGGCCTGGCGGCCCTGTTGGCCACCCTGGGCGTGCTGCTGGCAATGGCCGGTGTCGCCGGCCTGCTGGGCAACTACCCTGCCCTGGCGGAACTCAATGCCAACAAGCCGTTGTCCGGCGTGTTGAGCATGGCTGGCTTGCTGTTGCTGTGGCTGGGCGTGCGCTTCTGGCGCCGCAGCCGCATTCGCCTGCGGCGTGGGCGCGAGCTGAACCTGGCGCCACACCTGATGAAAAAGCACGATTGACCACCACGCTACGTACGCGGCCTGTGTAGGAGCGGCCTTGCGTCGCGAAAGGGCCGCAACGCGGCCCCGCAGATGTAAGCGCGAAGCTGGATTCCCGAGGGGCGCTTCGCCCCCTTTCGCGACGCAAGGCCGCTCCCACAAAAGGCCAGGCAGGCGCGACATGGCTGCATACCGCTCTGCAGTCGCGTAAACTACGCCGCCCATGTGGAGGCATCATGCAAGACGACGATTTTTCCCTGTTCAAGGCCGAAGTGCGCGGTGTGAAGCCGATCCGGCACGACCGCGCCGACGTCGGCAAACCCAAGGCCGACCGCCAGCAGCTGGCCGGCCTGCGCCAGGCGGCGACGGTGCGCAGTGACAAGGCCCTGGTGATCGACGGCATGTCCGACCAGTTCGTCATCGACGTTGGCGCCGAAGACGAATTGCTGTGGCGTCGCGACGGTGTGCAGGAAGGCCAGTTGCGCAAGCTCAAGCTGGGGCAGATTGCGTTCGAAGGCAGCCTGGACCTGCATGGCATGACCGTGGAAAAGGCCCGCGAAACCCTCTGGGACTTCATCGCCGAAGCCACCAGGCTGGAAGTGCGCTGCGTACGCGTTACCCACGGCAAGGCCGCACGCCTGGACGGCAAGCGCCCGATGATCAAGAGCCACGTCAACACCTGGTTGCGCCAGCACCCGCAGGTACTCGGTTTTGCCTCGTGCAGCGCCCGCCACGGCGGCACCGGCGCGGTGTATGTGATGCTCAAGCGAACCATGCTCGAAGGCCGCGACGAATAACGCCGCGCTTGCAGCGCCGCCCTCGCCGCCGTACCCTTCGTTTTTGCGATTTTTTCCCACAGGTAGATCCATGTCCCTGGAACAGAACTACACCGAGATCCTCAGCCAGCTGGGCGAGGACGTCTCCCGTGAGGGCCTGCTCGACACGCCCAAGCGGGCTGCAAAGGCGATGAAATACCTTTGCCGCGGTTATGAGCAAACATTGGAAGAAGTCACCAACAACGCGCTGTTCAGCTCCGACAACAGCGAAATGGTGCTGGTCCGGGACATCGAGCTGTATTCGATGTGCGAACACCACATGCTGCCGTTCATCGGCAAGGCCCACGTGGCTTACCTGCCCAAGGGCAAGGTCCTCGGCCTGTCGAAGGTGGCACGCATCGTCGACATGTACGCCCGCCGCTTGCAGATCCAGGAAAACCTCAGCCGCCAGATCGCCGAGGCCGTGCAGCAGGTCACCGGTGCGGCAGGTGTCGCCGTGGTCATCGAAGCCAAGCACATGTGCATGATGATGCGCGGTGTCGAGAAACAGAACTCGACCATGATCACCTCGGTGATGCTGGGTGAATTCCGCGAAAACGCCGCCACCCGCAGCGAGTTCCTCAGCCTGATCAAGTGATTGGCTGTCGCCCCCAAGCCGACCCTGCGGGTCGGCTTTTTCATGTTCAGGAGTTGCCCATGATCGTCAAAGCCCTGCGGGTTGGCCTCGGCCAGCTCATCGTGTTCGCCGACTGGCTCAGCCGCCCGGCCAAGCGCAAGCGCGACGCCGCCGCCCAGGCCCGCGTCGAACAAGCGGCCAAGGGCCTGGCGCTGTACCAGTTCCATGCCTGCCCGTTCTGCGTCAAGACCCGCCGCACCCTGCACCGCCTGAACGTGCCGGTGGCGCTGCGCGATGCCAAGCACGACCCGGTACACCGCCAGGCCCTGGCAGAAGGCGGCGGCCGAGTGAAAGTGCCGTGCCTGCGCATTGAAGAAGCCGGCAAGGTGACCTGGATGTATGAGTCCAAGGCCATCATTGCCTACCTGGACGAGCGGTTCGCTGCCCTGTAGGAGCGGCCCTGTGTCGCGAAAGGGCCGCAAAGCGGCCCCGACAATCTACGCGGCGAAGCTGCAAACCCGGGGCGCTTCGCCCCCCTTTCGCGACACCAACCGCAGTTCACGGGCAGGCACAGCCTTGGCGCAGGTCAACCCACCATCGGCACATGCCGCGGGTGGCTGCTGACCCGCTCCAGCCAGGCCCTCACTGCCGGGTAATCGGCCAGGTCGAAGCCACCCTGATGCGCCACGTGGGTATAGGCATACAACGCCACATCGGCAATCGAGTACTGCTCACCGACCAGGTACGGCGTCATCTGCAACTGCCGCTCCATCACCCTCAGCGCCTTGTACCCGCCCTTGTGCAGCTTGCGGTACTCCTCCACGCGATCATCCGGCAAACCGAGGTAGAACTGGATGAAACGCGCCACGGCAATGTACGGCTCATGGCTGTACTGCTCGAAGAACTGCCACTGCAACACCTGGGTACGCAGGCGCGGCTCGACCGGCAGGAATTCGCTGCCATCGGCGAGGAAGTTGAGAATGGCATTGGACTCCCACAGGTAGCTGCCGTCTTCCAGCTGCAGTACCGGCACCTTGCCGTTGGGGTTCATGGCCAGAAACTCGGGCGTTTCCGTCTCACCCTTGAGAATGTCCACCGGGTGCCACTCATACGGCCGGCCCAGCAGGCTCAACATCAGCTTGATCTTGTAGCAATTGCCCGACTGGTAGTCGCCATAGACCTTGTACATCGCCCCTTCACTCCCCAAGCAGTTGTGCATTCGCGCCCAATAGTTGGCGACTGTACGGCTAAAAGCAATGGCCGCTGTATGGCAAGGATCAATCTTGCTCGCTGTAGTCTGAAAAAACTGCTTACACCTTTACAAGGATTTTGTTCATGACCGATGCCACTTCCGCTCGCCTGCGGCCACTGGCGGACAGCTCCCCGTCGGCGATTGTCGCCGGCTTCATCGCCATGCTCACCGGCTATACCAGTTCGCTGGTGCTGATGTTCCAGGCAGGCCAGGCGGCCGGGCTGACCAGCGCGCAGATTTCCTCGTGGATCTGGGCGTTGTCGATCGGCATGGCGGTATGCAGCATCGGCCTGTCGCTGCGCTACCGCACGCCAATCACCGTGGCCTGGTCCACCCCGGGTGCCGCCCTGTTGATCACCAGCCTGGGTGGGGTGAGTTATGGCGAAGCGATCGGCGCCTACATCACCTGCGCTGTCCTGGTGCTGATCTGTGGCCTGACCGGCAGCTTCGAGCGCCTGGTCAAACGCATCCCGGCTTCGCTGGCGTCGGCGCTGCTGGCGGGCATCCTGTTCAAGATCGGCAGCGAAATCTTCGTGGCCGCCCAGCACCGCACCTTGCTGGTGCTGGGCATGTTCTTCAGCTACCTGCTGGTCAAGCGCCTGTCGCCGCGCTACTGCGTGCTGGCCGCGTTGCTGGTGGGTACGACATTGTCCGGCGCCCTGGGCCTGCTGGACTTCAGCGGCTTCCGCCTGGAGGCTGCCACGCCGGTGTGGACCACGCCGAGCTTCTCCCTGGCGGCGACCATCAGCATCGGCATTCCGCTGTTCGTGGTGGCCATGACTTCGCAGAACATGCCTGGCGTGGCCGTATTGCGCGCCGATGGCTACCAGGTGCCGGCCTCGCCGCTGATCTCGGCCACCGGCTTTGCCTCGCTATTGCTGGCGCCATTCGGCTCGCACGGGGTCAACCTGGCGGCGATCAGCGCGGCGATCTGCACCGGGCCACATGCCCATGAAGACCCGGCCAAACGCTACACCGCGGCGGTGTGGTGCGGGATTTTCTATGGCATTGCCGGGGTGTTTGGGGCGACCTTGGCGGCACTGTTTGCGGCGCTGCCAAAAGAGCTGGTGCTGTCAATTGCGGCGCTGGCACTGTTCGGCTCGATCATGAACGGGTTGACCGTGGCCATGAGCGAGGCGCGTGAGCGGGAGGCGGCGTTGATCACCTTCATGGTCACGGCTTCGGGGTTGACCTTGTTCTCCATCGGCTCGGCGTTCTGGGGGATTGTGGCGGGGGTACTGACCTTGATGATCCTCAACCCGCGCAGGGCCTGAAGGTATTTGTTGCCTGTACCGGCCTCTTCGCGGGCACGCCCGCTCCCACACTGCCCTCAGGTTCAGTGATACCCCTGTGGGAGCGGGCATGCCCGCTCCCGCACTGCCCTCAGGTCCAGTGATATCCCTGTGGGAGCGGGCATGCCCGCGAAGAGGCCGGTATAGGCAACACAAGCCCCAAGCCCAGATCACAACCTGAAATGCCCCACCATCCCCTTCAGGTCGGTGCCCAACTGCGCCAGCTCGACACTCGACCGGGCATTGTCCTGCATTGCCAGGGCCGCCTGGTCGGCACTGCTGCGAATCTGCGTGACGCTGCGGCTGATCTCTTCGGCCACTGAACTCTGCTGCTCGGCCGCCGCGGCAATCTGCTGGTTCATCTGCTGGATCAACGACACCGCTGCAGCAATGCTGCCCAGCGCGCTTTCGGTCTGCAATGCATCGGCAACTGCCAGGCGCACCAACTCGGTACTGCCCCGGATCTGCGCCACCGACTGCTGGGCATTGCCGCGCAGGCTGGCAACCAAGGTCTCGATCTGCTCGGTAGACTGCCGGGTACGCCGCGCCAGCGCACGCACCTCATCAGCCACCACGGCAAAACCACGCCCCTGCTCACCTGCACGGGCCGCTTCGATAGCCGCATTGAGCGCCAGCAGGTTGGTCTGCTCGGCCACGCTCTTGATCACTTCCAGTACGTCGCCAATGGTGTGAATCTCGGCGCTGAGGCTGTCGATACCGGCGCTGGCGGTTTCCGCCGCCGCCGCCAGCTGCTCGATGCGCTGCATGCTCTGGCGCACCACCTGCTGCCCGGAATCGACCTTTTCGTCCGCAGCCTGGGCCGCCTGGGCCGCCTCCTCGGCGTTGCGCGCGACATCGTGGACGGTGGCGGTCATCTGCTGCATGGCGGTCGCCACCTGTTCGGTTTCGTCCTTCTGGCTACCCACCTCGCGGTTGGTCTGCTCGGTTACCGCCGACAGCGCCTGGGCATTACCGGCCAGTTGCTCGATACCCTGCTGCAAACCGCTGACGATTCCCGACAGGCCCTCGGCCATCTGCTGCATGGCCTGCATCAGCTGCCCTACTTCATCACGGCGTGGCGCCTGGGCGTCGAAGCCCAGCTCACCGGCGGCAATGCGCTGGGCGCGGGCAATCACATGCCTGAGCGGGCCGACCACGGCGCGGGTGATCAGCCAGGCAGCCAGCACACCGACCAGCAGCGCCAGCGCCGTCGCCACGCCAATCGCCACGGCGTTGCGCTGCAGTTCACCCTGCAGCGCCTGCTCCTGCCCCAGGTAGGCCTGGTCGACGCGCCCGGTGACCTGCTCGGCACTGGCCTGCAACTGCGCCTTCAAGCCCTGCTCGCGGGCCAGCTGGTCAGTGTATTCGTTGAGTTTCTCCGAGAAGCTGCCGATGTGCCCCGCCACTTCGCCCAGCACGCTCTGGTAACCAGCATCGCTGACCGCGCCCTGCAGCTGGCCGACCAGGCTGGCGGCCTCGACGGTCTGGGCAATGCGCTCCTGGCTGACGCCTTCTTCACCCTTGCGGCTTTTTTCCAGGCGTACCCGCGCTTCGTCCATGGCCTGCAGCATCAGCCGCGAAACCTGCGCAACTTGCGCGGCCTGCTCCAGGAACTCGCCGCCCTGCTGCCCCTGCGACTGCTTGAGGGTGTACACGCCATCATCGGCCAGCCCGGCCTGCAGCACATCGAGGTTGTTGGCCACGCTGGACACCGACCAGCTGGCCATGTCCAGTGCCAGCTCCTTGGCCTGCACCGCCTCGACAAAGGCCTCGAACGCTTGCCCATAGGCGGTCAGCTCGGCTTCCGTCGCGGCCAGCGCCGGCAGGCCGCGGGCGCGTTCGACCAGGCTCTGCAGGCCGCTGCGCAGGGCCTCGGCCTGCTGTATGTCGGAACGCAGGGCAAACGCCTGCTCGTGCTGGCGCAGGCGCAGCAGGTCGGTATTGAACTGGCCCAGCTGGCGCAAGCTGTCGAAGCGCTGGCTGACACTGTACAGCGCAGCGATGCCAATGGCCGCCACCGCCAGGGTCAGCACCAGCACCAGGGCAAAGCCCAGGCTGAGTTTGCGGGCCATGCCCAGGTTGGCCAGCACACCGTGCTTGCTCGTGCCCATGCCGATTCCCCTTCTGCTGGCGAGGTTATCTGGAAGGCCAAGGGTGGCAACGTTGCCAGCCACTGAACAAGGGCCTGACGCCAGAATAGTGTCAAATAGCTACGACGGTGTCGCTATCAGCTTTGCGGAGGTCGCCCTGCGTGCTGAAGGAAGGCCTGGGCGCGGGCGTCCTGCCCATAGGCGACATTGATGCGCAGCCAGGCGCTGGCAGCGCCCTGGTAATCGAAGGCACTACCTGGCGTGAGCAGCACCGCATGCTGCAGCGCCAGGTGCTCCAGGCAGGCGAAATCGCGGCCCGGCACGCGGGCCCAGACGAACATGCCGCCGTAGGGTTCGCAGAACACCTGCCAGCCCGCCAGTTCCAGCTGGCCAAGCAACCGCGCCATGTGCTGCGCCAGGCGTACGCGCAGACGCTGCATGCTCTTGCGGTAACTGCCATTGGCCAGCATCTGCCCTACTACCTGCTCGGCAAAACGCGAGGTGCCGATACCGCTGACCATCTTCAACTCGGCCAGGCGCGCGACCAATGCCGGGTCGGCGACCAGATAGCCGACCCGCAGCGAGCTGCTGAGGGTTTTCGAGAAGCTGGCCATGTAGATGACCCGCTGCTCACTGTCGAGGGTGGCCAGGCGGGTGGCCGGCCCTTCCTGGAAATCGGCGTAGATATCGTCCTCGATGATGCGCAGGTCATGCTCGCGGGCCAACTCCAGCAGACGGTAGGCGACCTTGGGCGTCAGGCTGGTGCCGGTGGGGTTGTGGTACAGGCTGTTGATGAACAGGCAACGCGGCTTGTGCCTGGCCAGTAGCGCTTCGAGGGTCGCCAGGTCCGGGCCCTCGGCGCCACGGGGCACCGGCAGCATGTGCACCTGGTGCTGGCGCAGCAAGTTGTACAGGTTGTAGTAACCGGGGTTCTCCACCAGTACCGTGTCGCCCGGGCGCAGCAAGGTGCGCACCAGCAGGTCGAGGCCATGGCTGGCACCCTGGGTAGTGAGGATGCGCTCGGGGCCGGCGACAATGCCCTGCTGCGCCAGGCGCTTGTGCAGCTGCTGGCGCAGGCTGGCCAGGCCCAGCGGCGGGCAGTAATCGAACAGGTCCTGCGGGTTGCCGCGGCTGACCTGGCGCACCGCCTGGGCCAGCTCGGTGGTGGCGCGCCAGCTGCTGGGCAGCCAACCGCAGCCCAGCTTGAGCAGTTCGTCATGACCCTCGCGGAATTGCCGCCAGCTACCGTCTGCGGCTTCCCCCCAGGGCTGGGTGTCGTCCGCGGCCAGGCCGGGTTTGCGCTCGGCCACGAAAAAGCCGGTGCCATGCCGCGCCTCCAGCCAGCCGCTGGCAACCAGCCGGTCGTAGGCCTCGATCACGCAGGACGCGCTGACCGCCTGGCTGCGGGCCAGGGCGCGGATCGACGGCAGGCGCGCGCCTGGGCGCAAGCGTTGCCGGTCGATCCAGGTTTGCAGTTGGTCGGTGAGTTGCTGCACCAACGGCGTAGCACTGGTGCGGTCGAGGGTAAGGTGCATGAGGTTGACTGTTTGCCGATTTTGAGCGAACAGTTAAGCATAAATGCGCTGAGGGTGTGTCTGGTGAGTGGAATGGACGCCCATCAGAGTAGGCAGGGCTGGCTCTTTCGCGGGTAGTGCACGGCTCTTGGGTTTGGATGCGAACCCTGTGGGAGCGGTTCACCGGCGAAGAGGACGGCACACACACTACAACACCAGGACCCAACCCATGCCCTTCGCTCCGGCCCGCCTGGCCTTCGCCCTCTGCCTGATCACCCTGGCTGTCAACCTGCCGGCCCCGTTGTATATCGCTTACGCCGACCTTTCCGGCCAGGGCGCCGGTGCCACGGCGGTAGCATTCGCCAGCTATGTGCTCGGCGTTTTGCCCGTGCTGCTGGCCCTGGGTGGCCTGGCCGACCGGGTCGGGCGCCGGCCGCTGATCCTGGCCGCCCTGGCCCTGTCGATGCTCGCCACGGGGCTGCTACTGCTGGCCCCCAGCCTGCACACGCTGGGCCTGGCGCGGGCGTGCCTGGGCCTCGGCACCGCCCTGGCCACCGCCACGGCGACCGCCTACATGGGCGAGCTGATGGGCAGCGAGCACGGCCCTCGCGCCGCCAACTGGGTGACCGCCAGCACCTCGCTGGGTTTTGGCCTGGGCGCAGCGCTGACCAGCCTGTTCCTGCTGCGTGGCCCCAGCCTGACCCCGGGCAGCTTCTACTGGCAACTGCTGCTGGCGGCAGTGGCCATGGCGCTGGTATGGCGCCTGCCGGACCCACGCCCGGCACAGCGCACCCGCATGCTGCGCCTGCCTTGCTACCCGCGTGGCAGCGTCGGCTATGGCCTGGCCATCCTGCTGGCATGGGCCTGCTCGGGGCTGGTCATTGCCTTGTTGCCAGGCATCCTGCGCCAGCATGGGCTAAGTGTCTGGTCGGGGTTCTCGACCTTTTGCGTGATCAGTTGCGGGCTGGTGTTCCAGCCGATGGCGCGGCGTCTGGACAGCCGTACGGCCACGCTGCTGGGGCTGTTGATATTGCCGTGCAGCTATGCCGTGCTGGCCTGGGGAGCAGACAGCGGCAGGCTCGGGGCGGTGTTGCTGGGGGCGGTAGCAGCCAGCAGTGCGTGCTACGGGTTTATCTACCTGGGCGGGTTGGCGGCGGTGAACCAGCTGGCCGGCAGCGAGAAAACCCGGGCCAGTGCCGGGTTCTTTCTGCTGGCCTACCTGGGGTTCAGCTTGCCGGTGATCTTCACTGGCTTGCTGAGTGACCGGCTGGGGTCGGGGTTGGCCTTGCTGGTGTTTGGTGGGGTACTGACAGTGGCATGTGTGGCGCTTGGGCTGGCGTTGCTGTCCGGTTCGGTGAAAACCGCACAGGCGGCACGCTCGGTGTAGGCGCGGCCTTGTGTCGCGAAAGGCGGCGCAGCGCCGCCCCTGCCTCGCCGAATGAATTGCCGCATGAATTGCCGGGGCTGCTGCGCAGCCCATCGCGACACAAGGCCGCTCCTACACCCAGGTTCAGGGATATGGCTGCGCTCAGTGATTGCCCTGCGAGAGCGGTTCAGATCGCCGTCGCCCCACCATCCACCGTCAGGCAGTGCCCGGTGGTAAACGCTGCGCCGTCGCTGCACAAGTACAGTACCGCGCTGGCAATTTCCTCGACCTTGCCAATACGCCCTACCGGGTGCATGGCAGCGGCGAACTCGGCCTTGCGCGGGTCGGCCTGGTAGGCGCGGCGGAACATCTCCGTGTCGATCACCGCCGGGCACACCGCGTTCACGCGGATGCCCTTCTTGGCGTACTCGATGGCCGCCGACTTGGTCAGGCCGATCACGGCGTGCTTGGAGGCACTGTAGATGCTCATTTTCGGCGCCGCGCCCAGCCCTGCGACCGAAGCGGTATTGACGATCGCGCCAGCGCCTTGGGCCAGCAGCAACGGCAACTGGTACTTCATGCACAACCACACGCCTTTGACATTGACGCCCATGATGGCATCGAACTCTGCTTCGCTGCCCTCGGCCAGGCGGCCCTGCTCTATCTCGATACCGGCGTTGTTGAAGGCATAGTCCAGCCGGCCATAGGCGCCAAGCAGGCGCTCGTGCAACTGGCGCACCTCGGCGTCACGGGTAACGTCGCAGGCGATGAACAGCGCCTCGCCACCTGCCGCGCGGATCAACGCCACGGTGGCCTCGCCGCCGACCGCGTCGAGGTCGGCCACCACCACCTTCAGGCCCTGCTGGGCGAACGCCAGGGCGGTTGCCCGGCCGATGCCGGCGGCAGCGCCGGTAACCAGGGCGACCTGGCCGGAAAAGGTCATGCTCATCGCGTGCTCCTGAGAGTGCTGGGTGGGGTGCAAAGCATAGTCAGCCACCGTCTGGCCGGGCAGCATCATCACCCCTCCGGTTGGGCTACCATGCTTGTCAGTGATGTTACGGACCTGCCTCCATCAACAAGGTAGATTTAACGCCCGATTCCTCCACTGCCCACAAGGACCTGCCATGACCCAGACCAACCGCCGCTTCCTGCTCGCCAAACGCCCGGTCGGCGCCGTGCGCCGTGACGATTTCAGCTTCGACAGCGTTGCCGTCGAACAACCCGGCGAAGGCCAGGTACTGGTGCGCAACCTGTACCTGTCGCTGGACCCCGCCATGCGCGGCTGGATGAACGAAGGCAAGTCCTACATCCCACCCGTGGGCCTTGGCCAGGTAATGCGCGCGCTGGGCGTTGGCGAGGTGGTCGCGTCCAACCACCCCGGCTTCAAGCCGGGCGACCATGTCAGCGGCGCCCTGGGCGTGCAGGACTACTTCACCGGCGATGCCCAGGGCCTGCACAAGATCGACCCCAGCCTGGCGCCCCTGCCCCGCTACCTGTCGGCACTGGGCATGACTGGCATGACCGCCTACTTCGCCCTGCTGGAAGTCGGCCAGCCCAAGGCTGGCGACACGGTGGTGATTTCCGGTGCGGCGGGTGCGGTGGGCAGCATCGTCGGGCAGATTGCCAAGATCAAAGGCTGCCGCGTGGTCGGCATTGCCGGCGGTGCCGAGAAGTGCCAGTACCTGAAGGACGAACTGGGCTTTGACGGGGTGATCGACTACAAGGCCGAGGACGTGCTGGCTGGGCTGAAGCGCGAATGCCCGAAAGGCGTCGATGTGTATTTCGACAACGTGGGTGGCGACATCCTCGATGCCGTGCTGACCCGCATCAACTTCAAGGCCCGCATCGTGATTTGCGGCGCAATCAGCCAGTACAACAACAAGGAAGCGGTGAAAGGCCCGGCCAACTACCTGTCGCTGCTGGTGAACCGTGCGCGCATGGAAGGCTTTGTGGTGATGGACCATGCCAAGGACTATGGCAAGGCCGCGCAGGAAATCGCCGGGTGGCTGGCCAGTGGGCAGGTGAAGAGCAAGGAGGATGTGGTGGACGGGCTGGAGACCTTCCCCGAGACGCTGCTGAAGCTGTTCAGTGGGGAGAACTTTGGCAAGTTGGTGCTGAAGGTTTGATTGCGGGGTTGGGCTTGCAGCTGTAGGCCTTGGGAGGATCAGCGCTGGGTAGATCGAGCGCCGCGTGGGCGGCGCTCGATTTCGCCGGCACTAGGGCGCTCAAGGCGAGCACCTCACGCAGGCATCTTACCCACGAATCTCTGCCACCACCGCGGCCAGTGCCTGCGCCGGGTCGGCGGCCTGGCTGATCGGGCGGCCGATCACCAGGTAATCCGAACCGGCATCCAGCGCCTGGCGCGGGGTGAGAATACGGCGCTGGTCATCCTGCGCGCTGCCCGCCGGGCGAATGCCCGGGGTGACCAGCTGCAGCGCCGGGTGCGCCGCCTTCAGCGCCGGGGCCTCCAGCGCCGAGCACACCAAGCCGTCCATGCCGGCCTTCTCGGCCAGCGCGGCCAGGCGCAGCACCTGCTCTTGCGGGTCGATATCCAGGCCGATACCGGCCAGGTCTTCACGCTCCATGCTGGTCAGCACGGTCACGCCAATCAGCAACGGTTGCGGGCCGCTGCGCTTGGCCAGTTCCTCACGGCAGGCCGCCATCATGCGCAGGCCACCGGAGCAGTGCACGTTGACCATCCACACGCCCATCTCGGCCGCCGCCTTCACCGCCATGGCAGTGGTATTGGGGATGTCGTGGAACTTGAGGTCCAGGAACACTTCGAAGCCCTTGTCGCACAGGGTTTCGACAATGCCCGAAGCACTGCTGGTGAACAGTTCCTTGCCAACCTTCACCCGGCACAGCGCAGGGTCAAGCTGGTCAGCCAGCTTCAGGGCGGCCTCACGGGTAGGGAAATCCAGGGCGACGATCAGGGGCGTCTGGCAGGCGGACATGGCAGGGTCTCTTGGCAAGTCGAAAACGGCGCGCATTGTAAACGATGTGACGCAGGCTTTGGGGCCCGCAAGTCACGGAATTGGCCCGGCACGGCCTGGCTCCTATAATTGAACCAACGGAACGGGTAATTGCTCAAATTTCGTACAAGCGCTGCCCATCATCGGTAAAAGGAGAACGACCATGCCCTGGTATGCCTGGCTGATACTCATCATAGCCCTTGGCTCGATCGTCGGCGGGCTGATGCTGCTGCGCGACACGGCGAAGAAACTGCCGCTGACCGAAGAGCAGCTGCGCAAGGTGCATGAGCGCAACGCCGAAGCGGATGCCAAGGATGCGCAAGACCGCTGAAGGGCCAACGCCCAAGAGCGGTCTTGTATCGCGACGGGCTGCACCGGCAGCCCAGGTTCCAGCAGTCCAGCTCAAGCCGAGAGGCTGATGCTGCTGCCAAGCCTACTCCACCATCAGCTTGTCCCGGTTACGCTCCAGCAAGGCGTTGCCAATGCCTTTGATCTCCAGCAGTTCATCCACCGAAGCAAACGGCCCATTGGCCTCCCGGTAGGCCACGATGGCCTCGGCCTTGGCCTTGCCAATGCCGTTCAGCTCCTTCTGCAACGTCAGCGCATCAGCGGTATTCAGGTTCAGCCGCTGCGCTTGCTGGGCCGGTTGCTGGCTTACCATCGGCACCGGCTCGGGCATTCCCGTGGCGCTGCCCGGGGCGGCGCTGACGGAAAAGGACAGGCTGGCGAACAGGGGGAGCAAAAGGTACGACAGAACGTTGTTACGCATGGGGAAGATTCCTTGGGTTGGTCATTTTCCAGCAGCCGGTTTCCTTCGGCTGTGCAATCAACCCTAGCGGCGAAACCCAGACCAAAACAGCCACCACCCGCAGCGAATGATTGCCAAATCAGTCAGCCACCGGCTCAACTTCGCCAACCCAAAAATCGATCACCGTCCGCCAACTTTGCCTGCGGCCCAATAGCATTGGCGGCGTACCCCATCGCCTGTAGGCAAAACCCTGCTGGTCCGTGACTGCCTTTACAGCGGAGGCCGCCCTTATTCCCACAGCCCCCAGCGAACAGGGGCACTCAACCGCACAGTCCATCGGCCAAACTACCGACACCAACTGGCAGCATGCGGCCCGACTGCTAGATTTTTAAGCGTATGGACGCCGTTTGCTTGAAGGACCGAAGCAGCATACCCTGACCCCCGCCGCTCGCCCTCGCACCAAGCCCGTCCAGCTGCCCCACGCTTGCGCACCTGCCCTGCCCGGCCCACTGGCCGACAGCGCCCCCTGTCCAGCAAGAGGATCTTCGCCGTGCCCCTCAAGACCCTCACCGTATTCGGTACCCGCCCAGAAGCCATCAAGATGGCCCCACTGGCCCTGCAGCTTGCCCGCGACGCCCGCTTCGAATCCCGCGTGTGCGTGACCGGCCAGCACCGGCAAATGCTCGACCAGGTACTGGGCCTGTTCGAGATCACCCCCGATTACGACTTGAACATCATGAAGCCCGGCCAGGATCTGACCGGCGTGACCACGGAAATTTTGCAGGGCATCAAGCCGGTGCTGGCCGAGTTCAAGCCCGACCTGGTACTGGTACATGGCGATACCGCTACCACCTTTGCCACCAGCCTGGCGGCCTATTACCAGCAAATCCAGATCGCCCATGTGGAAGCGGGCCTGCGTACCAACAACCTGTATTCGCCCTGGCCAGAAGAGGGTAACCGGCGCCTGACCGGCACCTTGGCCGCGCTGCACTTCGCCCCTACCGCTACCTCACGTGACAACCTGTTAAGGGAAGGCATCGACCCGGCGAGCATTTTCGTCACTGGCAATACCGTGATCGACGCCCTGCTGGAAGTGGTACGCAAGCTGGAGAGCCCGACGCTGAAAGTGCAGTTCGAACAGCAGTTCGATTACCTGGCTGGCCACCGCCGTATGGTGCTGGTAACCGGCCACCGCCGGGAAAACTTTGGCGGCGGTTTCGAACGCATCTGCGAAGCCCTGGTGCAGACTGCACGACAGTTTCCGGATGTGGATGTGGTGTACCCGGTGCATCTCAACCCGAATGTGCGCGAGCCAGTGAACCGGCTGCTGGCGGACGTAGACAACATTCACCTGATCGAGCCTCTGGATTACCTGCCTTTTGTTTACCTGATGAGCCGCGCCTATGTGATCTTGACCGACTCGGGCGGCATCCAGGAGGAAGCCCCGGCGCTGGGCAAGCCGGTGCTGGTGATGCGTGATACCACGGAGCGGCCGGAGGCAGTGGCGGCGGGCACGGTGAAACTGGTGGGCACGGAGGTTGGTTCGATTGTCGGGGAACTGGCCAGGTTGCTGACCGATGAGGGGGCGTATCGGGAGATGAGCTTTGCGCATAACCCGTATGGTGATGGGAAGGCGTGTGGGCGAATTGTCGAGGCGCTGGAGGCGAGATTGGGGTTGGGCTGACTGGTGCAGGTCTTGAGATGTTTGTCGTTCGTGAGATCGAGCGCCGCCCGCGCGGCGCTCGATCTCACAGGCGGCAAATTTCTCAAGCCCCCGCAGACACCATCAGTCAAACAGCTCAGCCTGGCCCAGCGCCTTGCCCAGCTTGTCCTTGGCGGACAGCGTAGGCTCGAAGTCTATCGGCCACTCGATGGCTATTTGCGGGTCATCCCAGGCAATGCAACGTTCGCTCTCGGCCGCGTAAAAGTCGGTGGTCTTGTAAACAAACTCCGCAGTCGCACTCAGCGTCACGAAACCGTGAGCGAAACCCGGTGGAATCCACAGTTGTTTGTGATTATCCGCCGACAACACCGCCCCCACCCATTGACCGAAGGTGGGCGAACTACGGCGGATATCCACGGCTACGTCAAACACTTCACCCTGCACCACGCGCACCAACTTGCCCTGTGCGTGGGGCGGCAGCTGGTAATGCAGGCCCCGCAGCACACCCTTCACCGAGCGGGAGTGGTTGTCTTGAACGAAGTCTGGCTGTAGGCCAATCACTTCATTGAAAACACGTTTATTGAAACTTTCATAGAAAAAGCCACGCTCATCACCGAAAACCGTTGGGCTAAACAGGAACACTTCAGGGATGGCCAATGAAACAGCGTGCATCAAAATACCTTCACTTCAAGCAGGTTCTTCAAATATTGCCCGTAACCATTCTTGAGTAACGGCTGGGCAAGGCGTTCAAGCTGTTCAGCGTTGATCCAGCCCGCGCGATAGCAAATCTCTTCAGGGCAGGCGACCTTGAGCCCCTGGCGCCGCTCCAGGGTGGCGATGTACTGGCTGGCATCCAACAGGCTGTCGTGGGTACCGGTATCCAGCCACGCATAACCACGCCCCATGATTTCCACCTGGAGCTGCTGCTGTTGCAGGTACAGGTTGTTGAGGTCAGTGATCTCCAGCTCGCCGCGTGCCGACGGCTTCAATTGCCTGGCCAGGTCCACGACCTGGTTGTCGTAGAAATAGAGCCCGGTGACCGCATAGTTGGACTTGGGCGCTTTCGGCTTCTCTTCAATCGACAATACCCGACCCTTGTCATCGAACTCGGCGACACCGTAGCGCTCCGGGTCCTGGACGTGGTACGCGAAAACAGATGCCCCGCTCTGCTGCTGGTCCGCGTCAAGGAGCAGCGACTGAAAGTCGTGGCCATAGAATATATTGTCACCCAGCACCAGGGCGGACGCGGCGTTGCCGATAAAGTCCGCCCCGATCATGAACGCCTGGGCCAACCCGTCCGGGCTCGCCTGCACGGCATACGAGAGGTTGATGCCCCACCGGCTACCATCCCCCAGCAATTGCTCGAAGCGCGGCGTGTCCTGCGGTGTCGAGATGATCAGGATGTCCCGAATGCCTGCCAGTAGCAGCGTACTGAGCGGGTAGTAGATCATCGGCTTGTCGTATACCGGCAACAGCTGCTTGGACACGGACAGCGTGGCGGGGTGCAGACGGGTGCCAGAGCCGCCCGCCAGAATGAGTCCTTTACGTGCCATAACAATTCCTAGCGCTGGATTTCGTCCAGCATGCGTTGCACACCCTGTTGCCAAGGCGGCATCTTGAGATTGAAGGTCTCTTCCAGTTTAGCCAACGCCAGCCGAGAATTGCGCGGGCGCAGCGCCGGCAGCGGGTAGTCCTCGGTACTGATAGCGACCAGTTGTTCGGCTGACACCTTCAAGGCAACCCCGCTACGGCGGGCATGCGCCAATACGAACTGGGCATAGCCGTGCCAGCTGGTTTCACCGGCTGCTGCGAGATGGTAGGTGCCTGCCAGGCGACTCGCATCGTGAGCACGGAAGAGACGATGCAAAATATGCGCGGTGACATCGGCAATCAGCTCTGCACCGGTAGGGGCGCCAAACTGATCCGCCACCACCTTGAGCACATCGCGCTCGGCTGACAGGCGCAGCATGGTCTTGGCAAAATTCTGCCCGCGCGCAGCATATACCCAGCTGGTACGTAGCACCACGGCAGCGGCACCGCTGGCCTGGATGGCCAGCTCACCCTCGCGCTTGGTACGACCATAGACAGACAACGGGGCGCTGGGGGCATCTTCTTGCCACTGCCGCTGGCCACTGCCATCGAACACGTAGTCTGTGGAGTAATGAATCAGCCAGGCGCCCAGCTTCGCGGCCTCACGCGCCAGAACACCTGGCGCTTCGGCATTGATCCGGGCAGCCAGGGCAGGCTCGCTCTCGGCCTTGTCCACTGCCGTGTAGGCCGCCGCGTTGACGATTACATCCGGGGCCAGCGAGCGCACTGTAGCGGCCAGGCCTTCAAGATTGGCCAGATCGCCACACAGGCCGCTTTCACCCTGGCGATCGAGCGCGATCAGTTCGCCCAATGGCGCGAGGGCGCGCTGCAGCTCCCAACCGACCTGGCCATTTTTCCCCAGCAGCAAGATCTTCAAACGCGGTCTACCCCATACTGCTGGGCAACCCAGTCGCGATAACTACCGTTCATGACGCCGTCGACCCACTGCTGGTTGGCCAGGTACCAGGCCACTGTCTTGCGGATACCTGATTCAAAGGTTTCGGCAGGCTTCCAACCCAGCTCGCGCTCGATCTTGCGTGCGTCGATGGCATAACGGCGGTCGTGGCCCGGGCGGTCGGTGACGAAACTGATCTGGTTGGCATAGGGCTGACCGTCAGCCCGCGGGCGAAGCTCGTCGAGCAGCGCACAAACGCGCTGGACTATGCCCAGGTTGGGCATCTCGTTCCAGCCGCCGACGTTGTACACCTCACCCACCTGCCCCGCCTCCAGCACCCGGCGGATGGCGCTGCAGTGGTCCTTGACGTACAGCCAGTCACGAATCTGCTGGCCATCGCCGTAGACCGGCAGAGGTTTGCCGGCCAGCGCATTGACGATCATCAGCGGGATGAGTTTTTCGGGGAAATGCAGCGGCCCATAGTTGTTGGAACAATTGGTGGTCAGTACCGGCAGGCCATAGGTGTGATGATAGGCCCGCACCATGTGGTCGCTGGCGGCCTTGCTGGCCGAATAAGGGCTGTTTGGCTGGTATTGATGGGCCTCGGTAAACGCAGGCTCACCGGCCTTGAGCGAACCGTAGACCTCATCGGTGGACACATGCAGGAAGCGGAACGCCGCCCTCTCCTGCGTATCCAGTGATTGCCAGTAGCCGCGCACGGCTTCGAGCAACTGGAAGGTACCCACCACGTTGGTTTCCACGAAGGCCTGCGGCCCGTGGATGGAACGGTCGACATGAGACTCGGCGGCGAAATTGAGCACCGCGCGCGGGCGGTGTTCTGCCAGCAGCTTTTGTACCAACGCCCCATCAGCGATATCCCCCTGCACGAAAACGTGCTGCGGGTTGCCTTGCAGGCTTGCCAGGCTCTGCAGATTGCCGGCGTAGGTCAGCTTGTCCAGGTTGACGAGGGTTTCGCCTGACTGGCTTACCCAATCCAGCACGAAATTCGCACCGATGAAGCCAGCGCCGCCGGTTACCAGGATTGTCATAGGGTTGAACGCTTCTCGCAGAGTGTCGATGGGTGTTGTTGGCGCAATTCTAGACGGGAACGCTGGCAGTGTGTTGCGGTAAGACACCGTTCACGCTTTTGACAGTTGTTCGGGCGTTGACGGCGGGGCAAAATACGAGCCCTTCTCAGGAAAAGCCATCTAGGCTCACAGGGAGTGTCTATGCCTTCTGTTTTTCCCTCGGTCGCTGTTGCGGCCTTGTTTGCTTCCGCGCCTGTCTGGGCACAGTCCACGCAGCTTGCTGACCAAATAGCACCTAGCGCATTTTTGGGGGTAGACCTGCGAGGAAATTTTTTAGCTGATGTGCCCGCGTGTGTCTTGGGAAACGGCACGCCCAGTGAGCCATGCCGTATCGAAACCGATGAACCTGGCCGATTTGAAGTACTTGGACTGCCATACTTGCCCATTTCGCCTGGCTACAAACTGTTTGCCACAGTTGCTAGTGGCTCTGTGAGCCAACTAATGCTAACAGGTAACGCCAGTAAACTATATCTTGTAAAAGAAATGTTAACTGAAGAGCTTGGCAAACCTGCAACAAGTAGCACTCGATGGGTAAAATTAAAGTCAGGAGCTTCTTATGAAACGGAGACTTTTGAATGGAACACTCAAGAATTTTCAGTTAACTTTAAACAAGACCTGGATGATTTCAGCCGCTATTTTGTCACCTTTTCCCCTTTGATTGTAGGTGCGGAGGTAGGCCGGAATGAAACGACACATCCGGGCAATACATCTAATTGGTAGCGCAGCCAAAATTCGCAAAAAAATAGCAGAGCGCCACTGAAGAAACGTCAGAGCTTGGCAGTTAGGAAGAAAGGGTCGACGCAGTCTCATGCCGTTGACGCCTTAAAGCATATGAGTATGCGCAGCCCCCAGCTGCCGCCTACCGCGTGGTAAGCGGGCTCGTTAACTCACTTCTATCTGACATCTGACGAGAGCCGTGTCTATTTGGAGAATCGACCTTAGATTGTATTTCAATTAAGCCGCCCTCGTTCTGCAGATTCGCCCCTAAGCCATGTGGTCGAAGGTGCATCAGTTTTGACAAGGAGAGTAGCTGATAGACCTCCTAACATATTGAAAATTGAATTCAGCCCATGACGCTTTTCCATCGTCGAACCCACGCCGGCATCTACTTGATAATTTTTATAAAAACGTGGTACTAAGAGACCGTCTTCACCTTGCTCAGTTTCGTACGAAACTGAGCAAGGTATAGGATATGCTGGCCAGTCTCCCGCGGGAGCCGTACTGAGAATCAAACCAATAGTCTTCATTGGAGTAATCTCATACTCAATTTATCTTGTACACTGGCCACTATTGGTGCTATATAAATATTACAGATTCCAATATCTCTCACAAGCAGAACAGATCACATTACTCGTCACCTCGATTATATTGGGCTCTGCGCTCTACCATTCCGTCGAAAAACCTTTTATGGGCAGGAGGAAGCTCACAAAGCCGGCTGGTGTAATCGTTGTAGCACTCAATTAGTGCTCTTGCTATTTACGCTTGCAATATAGTTATTGACACAGAAGGGATGAAAATCAGAATCCCCGACGAGCAGTTGAGTTTTGCTAGCGACCCCAAAAGCTATCACATCCAAAATTACGGCGGCCATGGGTATGAACTAAACTCAAAAATTGGCAACTCTTCTGGCCAAGAGATTGCTATCTTTGCTGGTGACAGTTTCGCCCTTCAATATGCATATGGTTTAGATCACACATTGCGCGGAACGGGATTTTATATACAAGGGCAATTCCAACATGGATGTCTTATTTCAAAATCCTACGTTCGGCTTGTTAACAACGCGCCGATTAAAGGATGCAAGGAAACCAACGAAGCTTTAACAAAAGCTCTTGCAGGGAATAAATACCCACTTATTGTGGCCCAGCACTGGAATGGATATAGAGGGCAAATCCAGTACAATGGCGATTCCAAAACAACAAGCCTTGATGATCAAAGTTATACATCCATTCTGCGCGGAGCATTGGAAGAGCTGAGGTCGACCGCCAGCGAGCGCGCCTTGCTGATCGTTGGTAGCCAGCCGATCGGCCCTGCCGGAGCCCCTGGAGAATGCTTACTGAGACGCTGTTTTTTAGATCAGCCGTGCGAAAAACTACTTTCGTTCCGATCTGAAACCTCAAAATCCGAGTTTGTTAATAGTATTTTGAGAGACTTCGCAGAGAGTACGCCTCAAACTTATTTCATTGACCCCGCCAAAGCAATATGCCAAGACGATAACTGCTTCACCTTCGACAATGGAAAGATCTTGTATTCAGACTCCGTTCACTTGTCAAAAGAAGGATCTCTAAAAACCGCAGACTGGCTGTCCGCTGAAATCGAAAAGCACTTAGAATAAAATAACTTTCAAACCATAGCATATTAAAAACACCTGCCCCTAGAAATCAATTATAAAAAAGGGGCAGCTCTATATGCCAAGAAAAGATTATTACCAGCCACCAAACAACCGTATAAAGCTCCTTTAACGAAAGACCGCCCTGCCGCAGCCTCTTCCAACCCAGCCAAACAGCATGACAAGTGCGTAGGAAAAATTTAAGGCTTGGGTGAAGCTGAAGAAAGCGAAGGCCGGTAGCCATATTCATAGCAGTGGCACGAACTGGAGCACCTGCAAGTCGCTTGTACGGTAGACGCTCATAGAACTGGCAGATGCAAGTGCTAATTGATGATACACGACCAGGCCGCAATTAGTACCGAGATAGTGCAGATGATGGATGACCTAGACGGAAAACGACGAAAAGCAATGGATCGGACTATATAGCTCACTGCCAGTCACATCTGAGCAGCCAAATCGTGGGTGTACTATAAGATCGAAAAATATGGAAAATGGTTGGGCTGGATAGGTAGCGCCAGCCTAATGCAAGAGCTCGTAGAAATCTATCACACAATATTAAAAAATATGCAGGTAAAAATGGTGACCAATACTGAGCCTATAAAGTATTGACCGTTGCAAAACTGAACGCCATAAATACACCGCAAAGATCGCTGTCGCAATGAAAAGCCATACTATATAAAATACGCGGATAATATGTAAAAGCAAGTATCCGAAACGCTTTAGGCTGTACGACGGCAGAGCAAACTCTGAATAACCCATACGCACAGCATTAAGCCAATTATGAGATTCAAAAATCAGTAATCTTGGCGGCGCTGCAGATAGACCCAATCAACAATTTCGCCCTGTGGACAATAACCACTAACAAGCTCGCGCAGCAATTGGCGTACTTTTGCAAAATCTTCCTCCTCAATAGCTAACGATAAAGCACTTAGCGAAGCCCTCAAAGCTTCCCAAGACAAATAGTCTTCGTTTGCCGACATAATCATAGGATGTAATGTTGGAGAAACATTATCCCCAATGAGTAATTCTTCATATAATTTCTCACCGGGTCGAAGACCAGTGAACTCAATAGCGATATCACCATTAGGGTTTCGCTCAGACCGAACACTCAAGCCGGAAAGATGGATCATTTTTTCGGCCAAAGTAGCGATGCTGACAGGCTCCCCCATATCTAAAACGAACACATCGCCACCCAACCCCATTGAGCCGGCTTGAAGGACCAATTGCGCAGCCTCTGGGATTGTCATGAAATACCGGGTAATCTTTGGGTGAGTTACGGTTAAAGGACCACCTGCTTTAATTTGCGCGTGAAAAAGCGGAATAACCGAACCAGAAGATCCCAGTACATTACCAAACCTAACCATAGTAAATCGAGTTTTGTTAACTCTAGCGACGTTCTCAGCGTCGCCAAAAAGAACCGGCGCCATTTCCTTACTCAATGCTTGGAGCACCATCTCGGCCAGCCGCTTAGTACTACCCATAATATTAGTAGGGCGCACCGCCTTATCAGTAGAGATCAATACAAAATTTGAAACATTTGCTTGAATTGCCGCTTGTGCTGTGTTTAATGTACCGAACACATTATTTATGACTCCTTCAGCAATATTGTGCTCAACCATAGGGACATGCTTATAAGCGGCAGCATGGTAGACTGTATTAACATGCCACATACTCATTGTCTCAATGAGATGTTTTTGATTACGTACAGAACCAAGGAAAGGTAGCAGACGAACCGCCAACGACTCTCGCTGAACTCGCCGCTCCAATTCACTGTGTATACTATAAAGATTAAACTCGCTATGTTCGAACAAAAGCAGAGTTTTTGGTTTCAGCATTAGAATTTGCCGACAGAGTTCGGAACCGATCGAACCACCAGCTCCTGTTACCATCACTACTTGATCGGTAATACAATGTGCTAGAAGATCTTGCTGCGCAGGTACAGCGTCACGCCCAAGCAGGTCCGCAATATCCACTTCTTGGATATCATCAACTTTTACCCGTCCGCTTGCTAAATCCATTACGCTTGGAACACTACGCACGTGGAGCGGAAACTTTTCTAAAGCACTCAAGACTTCCCGTCGCCGTCCACGGGTTGCCGAGGGTATAGCTAACAGAACTTCGTCAGCTCCAGTCAAGTCGATCATCCGCTGGATATCTTGGCTTCTGAAGACTTGAAGTCCAGAAATTGACCGATCAGCGATCATTTCGTCATCGTCAATGAACGCTACAGGGTGCATTACCCTGCCCATACGGAGTGCAGCCAACAATTGATTACCAGCAGCTCCAGCACCGTAAATCGCTACTTTCGGAAGCCCACTATCGCGACTCGCAAACGGTACATGCTGCCTTGTCGCATACCAATCACCAAGGAAGTATTGACGCATCAAAAGACGCAGCCCACCAATCATTAGGAGACTTAACCACCAATAGTTAAAAACGATTGACCGTGGCACAACTATTTTGTGATTGCTGTACCAGTAAACTATTAATGAAAGCACAAGAGCCGACAGACTAACCGCTTTAAAAATGCTAATCAAAGCATCATTGCCAAAATACCGCATGACCGCGCGGTACATACCGAAGCGAATAAAAATCGGTATGGCTATTATCGGTGCAGAGGTGAATAGCCAAAGGTGACCCACTAATGGGTTATTAAGCTCTTCGAACCCCAATCGCACGACGAAAGCCAACCAAAGAGCCAACCAAACTAGGATGACGTCCGTGGTCACCTGTAAAGCGCGCTTGTAACGGCGAGGCAAACCGAGCAAGTGCTTTCTGAATCTATCCATAAACCCTCTGCGCCTTAGGCATCTATATAGTACAGCGCCCGGCTCACGATTTTCTAAATGTCAGGCCAAGCTTATCAGCCATCAACCGTTTTCGGCTTCCCCTGCCCGGAATTTGAATGCCAGCAAGGCCAACGGTGTATACGCAATGAGCACGGCTACAACCCCTTCAATCATATCCAAAGCTACGGCACAAGCAAGCGGCAGAAGCCAGACGAGATTCATACCCAATATTGCAAGCGTCACTTTCAGATGGCTATTATATCGCCGGGTTGCGAATTGATAGGCGTGGCTACGGTGCGCCTCATAGACTTTCTCTCCGCGAAGGAGACGGCGGAATAGTGTCCAGGTTGCGTCAACCACAAAAACGCCCAGCAAGATGAGCCAGCCGAAAAAAAGCTGAAAGTCAATCCAACCGGCGCTTAAGGAAAGTACGCCTAACGCAAGGCCGAGGAATCCACTACCAGCATCCCCCATGAAAATTTTTGCCGGGGGAAAGTTCCACAGCAAAAAGCCTATGCTCGCAGCAGCTAACATCAGAGGTGCCCAAACCTCTCCTATTCTGTCAGTTAAATAATATAATAATGCACCGCCTAGACTTACGAAGATAGCTTCAAGACTCGCCAACCCATCAATGCCATCCATAAAATTATAGAGATTAAGAAGCCATACCAGATAAAGCACTCCGATAACATTCCCGAGCCAACCCAACTGCACGTTGGAATTGAATACTTCGATGTTAGGAAAGCCGTTGACACAAAACAGAATTAATAACGCAGCGGAAAAATGCCCAACAAGCCGCCAGCGAGCTGCGATGTGTCCATGATCATCTAGGAACCCGAGCAATGCCACACCAACGCCTGGCCCGAGTAAAGCGTATGCAACAGGCGCAGAAACTGAACCCTGGCCCGCTAAGATAGGAATTACCAATAAAAAAGCCGCTACGATTGCGACCCCGCCGCCACGTGGCGTTGGTACTTGGTGTGAGCTTCGTGTATTGGGCACGTCGATAATATTCCGCTTTAGCGCATAACGCCTGAGCAAGCTGGTTGAAGCAAATGATAAAAGAGCCACTAGCAGCATCAGAAAAAAACTTACCATTTACTTCTCAAGCTCCTTGTAGTAGGTCGCAACCGAAGCGAGGCCATCATCAACACTCACTGGCGGATGCCAGTCCAATAGCCGTTGATTTTTTTTAATATCTACCTGTAGCGAGCCACATAACCTCAGGGCGATAGATCGGCGTTTGATTAATCTCGCGAAGACTTCAATCAATGCACTCGGAATGGGTAAAAGCCTAGCAGGACGTCCGAGAGCCGAAGATAACCGGCGCAATAAACTTGAAGTCGACAGATCATGCCCATCACTTGCTAAGAAAACCTGGCCAGCAGCAGCCGGATGCACTAAACAAGTAAAGATTAGGTCAACAAGATTATCAAGGAAGATCAAACTTCTTTTATTATTAATGGCTCCGAATGGCAAAGGAACCCCTCGGTCTAACCACTTCATCATAGAAAGAAAGTTGCCCTTAACACCAGGACCATAAACCAAGACTGGGCGAATTATGACCACCTCCAAACCAGTCTCGTCTGCAATTTTCTTTAAGCCTAATTCCGCCTCATATTTGGAAATCCCATAGGGATCAACCGGCGCAGGTTGACTCTCAGCGGTGAAACTATGACCAACCACCGTTTCCTCCCCATTAACTTTTATTGAGCTAATAAAAACGAATCTCTTTACGCCTGCCGCTGCGGCTTGGCGCGCAAGCGCAAGAGTACCATCAACGTTCACCGTCCGGAATTCAGTCAGGGGGTCCTGGGCAAGATCCTTCATAACATGAACACGAGCTGCCGCGTGTACAACTACCGAAACATCTTCAAGCAAATCATGCCAACAACTATCAGAAGAGAGCCCGGGTGATAAACAGACGTCTCCAGGTACAGAATGCATGGGCCGCTTTCTATATATGCCCCTTACAGGTATGCCTTCTTCCGAGAGGCGCCGTAGTACCGCGCTCCCGACAAAACCACTAGCGCCTGTTATCAGTACCCGCATTTGTACTAGCCCTTTCGCCAAACAGTACGATTAACGTAATCGGTATAGCTCAAAACAACCCGGACTACTTGATGAGAAACCGGACCCCCTTCATAATCTTTAACGACAGGTATGATGCGCTTGTTGTATAGATGTTGTGATGTCACAACTTTTACGGCAGTCATTACCGATTCCTTTTTGAGGCCACTCATAATCAAAGTACCTTCATCCATTCCCTCTGGACGCTCATGAGCGTTTCGCAATGTCACTGCTGGCAAGCTAAGAAGGGATGCTTCTTCAGTTATCGTTCCACTATCTGAGAGAACGCAAAATGCAGACATTTGCAATTTTATATAATCAAGCAAACCGAAAGGTTTGACAAAACGAAGCAGCGGATGCTCAAGCGATTCGCCTAGGTCCTCCAATCGCTTACGCGTCCTAGGATGAGTTGAAACTACTACAGGGTAGTTATATTGATCTGCAAGCTCTCTAAGAGTCTCGATAAGGTCCTTAAGATTATCTGGAGAGTCAACATTTTCTTCACGATGGGTACTTACCAAGAAGAACTTACGCTCCTCAAGGCCACATCGTGCCAAGACATCGGAAGCCTCGATTTTAGGCATATAATATTCGAGTACTTCATGCATATGAGAGCCAGTCTTAATGATAGTTTCAGGCCTCACACCCTCTGCTATCAAATAACGACGAGCATGCTCAGTGAGCACCAGATTGATGTCACTTAGGTGATCAAGGACCTTACGATTCAGCTCTTCCGGAACTCGCTGATCAAAGCAACGATTACCCGCCTCCATGTGAAAAACCGGAATTTTACGTCTCTTAGCAGCGATCACAGCCAAACAAGTATTTGTGTCGCCATACAACAATAGGGCATCAGGCTGTTCCAAAGCAAACACTTCGTCAGCTTTTGCTATAACTTCAGAAATAGTCTGAGCTGCCGTTATTCCGGCAGCACCGAGGAAGTGATCAGGCTTTCGAATTTCTAGATCATCAAAGAAAACCTGATTGAGTTCATAATCATAGTTTTGCCCAGAATGCACCAAAACATGCTGAACCTGCTTATCAAGCTCAGCAATTACACGACTCATCTTAATTAATTCAGGTCGCGTACCAACTAACGTCATTACTTTAAGCATTAATCTGCTCCTGAATATAGTCCAGCTTCAGCAACAACTCCTTGATACTCTCAACATCAAGACGGAAAGTGTTGTGTGATGTATAGTCATCAAGCTCAGAAATACGTTGCTCACCTTCCACGAAGTACTTTTTATAGTTCAAATCTCGATTATCAGCCGGAATTCTATAATAACGCCCCATATCTTCCGCCTTCGCCATTTCCTCGCGAGAGACTAGCGACTCGTATAGTTTTTCGCCGTGTCTTGTTCCAATCACTCGAACACTATTATTCTTTCCAAAAATTTCCTTCAAAGCCTGCGCTAAGTCGCCAACGGTGGATGCAGGCGCTTTTTGTATAAAGAGATCACCTTGCTGACCATGTTCAAAAGCATGGAGAACCAAATCGACGGAGTCTTCCAGCGACATCAAGAAGCGAGTCATGGAAGGATCCGTGATTGTAAGATCTTCGCCAGAACGCAGTTGCTCTACAAAAAGAGGAATCACAGATCCACGGGAAGCCATTACGTTCCCGTAGCGAGTAGCGCATATAACTGTTCCGTTAGTTGGAATCATCCGCGATTTAGCCACCATCAATTTTTCAGCCATGGCTTTAGAGATACCCATAGCATTGATTGGATAGACCGCTTTGTCCGTACTTAAAACAACTACACGTTTGACGTCGCTTGCTATGGCAGCATTTAGTACATTCTCGGTACCCTGAACATTAGTACGTACCGCTTCCATTGGGTAAAATTCGCAGGAGGGAACCTGTTTTAAAGCAGCCGCATGAAATACATAGTCAACACCAACCATAGCTTGTTTCAAGCTATCGTAATCACGCACATCACCAATATAGAATTTAAGCTTATCATTAGCCAATGAAATACGCATATCCTCCTGCTTTTTTTCATCGCGGCTAAAGATCCTTATTTCACGAACTTGGGTATCGAGAAAACGCTTCAATACAGCATTCCCAAAAGAACCAGTCCCACCTGTAATTAAAAGAACTTTATTATCAAACATATTCAACCCTTCACGACAATCAATACACATAAAAACCAAGAACGCATCGCCGCACAGACCTAAACAACAGCGGTATGCCTTGCAGAATGCATGATCCGAACAAGTTCAGGCCAGGCCGGAGCAACGTAACCCGTAGCGGCGGTAAAACGCTCGCTATTCAGGGAGCGGTCCATAACAAATTCTGAGTCGGGTGTGATTTTAATGTTTTTATTATACTCTAGCGCGATCAAATGCAACAGATCCAGCTTGGAAATTGGCGCAGCTGAGACGTGATACAATCCACTGAGCTCGGGATTCGGCAAGACATAGTCTTTGATAACTCGCGCCAGCTCCACAGTAGGCAAGCCAGAGAAGATTGCTCTAGCAAATCCTTTAACTGAAGTACTTTGAGAAAGGAACCAATCAACTAAAGAGGAATTAGAGTTGAGTTCATGACCAATGATTGAGGTTCGAAGAGTAATGGAATGAGCCACATCGTGAAGTTCACCTATAAACTTCGACTTACCATATAGATCGACAGCATTTGATACATCGCTTTCTAAGTAGTTGCCTTTAGAGCCGTCAAACACACAATCTGTGCTGACATGAACCAAACGGGCATTTACCAAACTGCACAAAGACGCCAACTGGTGTGGCAGAATGGAATTAATTGGGAGTACCGTCAGTGGGTTTTTAGATTCCTCAAGTTGCTTTATCAATCCAACACAGTTAACAACAACCTGCGGTCTTACCCTGTCAAATACATTAATAAGGCTCTGAATATCGAGCACATTGACTCCAGTGATCAAACGCTCGCGATCACTCGGCGAAAAATGACTCAGTCCACCTTTATCTCTCAATGTGCCCCAGACTTCGTGAGAGCCGTCTTGATTGAACACTCGGAACACTGCACTACCAAGCATCCCGGTTGTACCTAGTACTAATATACGCAAGTTATTCTCCTTCACTTCGAGTCAACTAGTTTTTTTATTAACCAGTCAACTTGAGTACTCATATCAAAATTTTTCTCGAAGTACTGCCGCCCTCGTAGTCCCATGAGCTCTCTTTCATCCTCGCTTAATGAATACATTTTCATTATGGCTTCGACAAGAGGTTCAACCTGCTCCGCAGGGCATGAAAGCCCTGCCTCGGCCTCGTGCAAAATCCTCGCGCCTTCACCATCTAAGCTAGCAATAATTGGCTTTCCCGCAGCAAGATAAGCTTGTAATTTACTAGGGATTGTTAACGAGAAGATGTCGTCGCGATTTAAACTAACCAACAGAACATCCGCTCGCGCAAAAATCGACGGCATAGCGCTACCAGGATATCGACCAGGTAGGATCAGATTATTCAGTCGATGCAAGTCCTTCTGCTCCTGAAGCCAGTTCAACCGACTTCCAGACCCTACCAATACTAAACGAATGTTAGATATCTCTCTCAGGCGGACGGCTGCCGAAACCAAAGTGCCCAACGCTTGAGCCGTACCAAGATTGCCGGCGAATACCACACAAAAATTTTTGTCGAGTATCTTTCCAAAATCATCGGAAATAGGTGCGCCACCGACCACACCTGACACGTCGTAACTATTGGGATAGTATATTATTTTTTCGCGCCTAGCATATTGTGCAACTGCATCTACGAACGCGAGCGACTGGACAAACAAAGTGTCGCAAGAGGCGTAAATCAGCTTGACCATAAGCCCAACCGCTTTCAATGCAAAGCGATTTTGTATAAATCCAGTGGCTGAAAGACTATCCGGCCAAAGATCTTGAATCCATACCGAAAGGTGAGCGCGCTTTAAATATTTAAGAGGAATCGCAGGAATAACTTGTGTAATAGGGGAAGGAGAGAAAACAAAAATATTATCGAATTCACGACCTCTCAGTAGCCACGGAAATAACAACAGCCCGAAGAATACAAAGGAAAAATAGTTTAATATTAAACCTAGCGCCCCCCCTCGTCCGCGCGCACATAATGGCACCCGTATCACCTTTACTTTATCGAGGTAAGACTCAAATTTTACGCCTGACGAAGTGTAACCTGGATAAATTTCCCCATCTGGGTAATTAGGTTTCCCCGTAGCAACAACCACCTCATGGCCCTTTTCGCACAAATGACGAACTATGTCATTCATGATGAAAGACTCAGGCCAAAAATACTGACTGACAACTAATATTCGCAACTTTTTTTCAGCTTGCATCTTCAATCAACTTAAAAATATTAGACCATGTCTTTTCCGCTGTGATGGACCACTCATATTTGCTTCCCTGCTCCGCGCCAAGCAACGCCAGGCTTGAGGAGTAGCTATGGTCAGATAATACGGAAAACATTGTCTTGGTGATTTCCTCCGGAACAAAGGGAGAGAAATAGGCCACAGCCTCCCCTCCAAACTCTGGCATCGGCATAACGTTTGAGGATATTACGGGCCTGCCAGAACCCAGGGATTCTAGCAATATATTAGGGCAGTTTTCACATGACGATGCGAACACAATCAACTGAGCATGCCGATAAAATGCCGGAAGCTCAGCATATGGCACACCACCAAAAATAATGACCTGATCAGAAATATCTAGACGATGAATCAACTCTCGTACTTTCATTGCTTCTGGCGAATCTGCCTCGCCAATCAAGACTAGTGCAAAATCCTCACGAAGCGCTTTTGGCAGATCAGCATACCCTTGAACCACCTCATAATGATGTTTATAAACATCGAAGCGAGAGACGTATAAAATATAGCGCCTACCCATCAAAGCGTCAGGATAAGGCAAATCCATTCCTAGCCCCCTAAACCGTTGATCAATACCGTGAGGAATTGTAATACCTCTAGGAATGGTAGTCAGCTTCTCAATAACTGATCGTGCATAATCCGAAATAAAGATAGTCATGTCAGCTTGCGACATACTGCGTAACATTGTTTGATAAAGTAATTTGTTACGCAAGCGTTGTAGGCCGAAAGGAATTTTGCTCAAAACAGCTTCGTCGAACGGAATCATGTTCCTGAACATCGTGACGACCTTACATCCACGGGGAGGCGTCGTTGCAACTACCCCCCCCGGACAAAACAAGATATTTGCATTAACTTTTTTTAAGTAACCAGGCAAAACAGTTTTTTCCCACAGGGTTCGTACAAGTGGGTTATCCAATTTTATTTTCGGATAGAAGCGAGTTAGAGCCTTATGCTCGGGAAGCTTCAGGTCGCGCGGCGCCAAAACAATTATCCTAAAATCATCCGACTTAGGAATATAGTTCAATAAGTTAAGCAAGTATGTTTGCCCGCCGCCAAGACGTGCTGAAAGGGCATTGATTACGATGACCATCCACTAAAACCTCATCGGAGACTAGTACCTGTTAGAAACAACGAATCCATTACGTAAAAGCCCTCGCTTGGGCACCTTTTGAATTAACGCCATCAGCAATCGGCGGTGTACCATCTCTAAGACTAATCCTGGCGGCCAATAGTAGTAATGGGCATCCGATCATAAAATATCTAGGTTCAGTAATTGGCGTGAGCAGAAGAACAAGCAGATAGGAAAATATTGCAGCACGCAACACAACAAAATCCCTATAATAGGCTATTCTCCAAGTGCCAACCAGAAATCTTGCATAACCTGGTAACAGGTAAAGCAAATAAACAAAAGTAGCCCCCTGAATGAGCTTCATATAGTCTATGCCGTCATCAGTTTTTATATACAGGCATTCTTGCAAAAACGCTATCACGTAGTGAACAACACGCACCGGATTTAAAAGCAATGAACCCACAAAATACTCTTTGTTCAATGAGTAGACTAGAGAGCTGAACCCTCCAGCAGACCAATCGATATCGTACACCCCAAAAAAATTCGCAATAAAAGCTGAAGCCATTGCACTACACACATAAGCAATAGCAAACCTCAGCCTAAAGTCGGCTTTGAGCATAAACACAAGAAATACCGGAAACAACAAATACTGCATTCGTATCAAACTAATAGCCACCGTCAACAGTAGTAGGGTGAACCACCATCTTTTAAGTACAGCCAATGTTACTGACAGCACCAGCAATATCATGATACCATCTTTATTAATTAGCACGCTAAACAATATAAAAGGAGGAAAAAGCAAAAACCAGACTATAGTAGAGAATTTTGGTTTCAACACTATGCAGAGTTGGGCAAACACAAAACCGGACAACAAATAAACAACCCAATTAATCATAGCGGATATAATTACAATTTGATCATTCAAGTCCTCATCAAGCACGCCCATCAAAGCGACGTACGGAAGGGTGATCCCATAGTTACGCACTAATATTTCGCTCAGGCTGAAACTCGAAAAATCCGTTATGACCTGATAGAAAACCTGATTATCTGGAATGTTGTATGGCAATAAAACGCCACTGACACACTCATCCAATACGCAGTTACCAACCCACATAAAATAGAGGACAAACGTAAATGTTCCCAACAAGGCGGATATTAGGAATAGCGTCAGAACTGTAAAAGTACTTTTTTTCATACATAGCCGCCGATACAAAGTCACCGCCAAAAGTTGGGCCTAAATAATGAGCACCTAGCTACCTAATCTAATATAGCTCTCTCCCACGCTCGAGATATCGTGCTCTATTAGCACCCTACTTACCTCGTCCCAAGAGGCTATCTTAGCACCTTTATTTAGGATGAAGGATGCAACTCTATGAATGTCGTCATCAGAGACTACTGAGCCTATCTCGACAACCATATCGGTCTTGCCATATTTTGCCATTATATCTATCACCCCCGCGTCACCGTTGAAATTAACAATCGGCCTGCCCGTGGCAATGTATTCAACCAATTTGCTTGGTACCATCACACAATTTGAGTTATCAATATTGACTAGACAATCAGCCTTTTTTATTAACTCGATTGCGGTAGCTCTAGATACTGCTCCATGGTAATAAATCGGCGGTTTACAGGTTGAAAAGTCGCACCCATTCGAAGGGCCATAGATGTTTAGCGCGAAACAATTCGGATAGCACTTCACAAGCTGTTCGAAGAATGACAACATAGCACCTGGCTCGCGAATGCCTTTATGGAATCCACCAACATACACCAAGCTTATAATTCCAGCAGTATCGCTACTCTCTAGCAATGGAGGCCCTGCGTAAAAAGTCGAAATATCAACCAAATGCGGAAGAACTACGGCGTTGAATATACCAAACTTTTCCTTATAAGCAGAAAGAGTTTGGTTAGTTGTAAAAACACTACAATCAGCGTTGGTAACTACACTTCGCTCTGCCGCATAATTCAGCTTTCGGTACAACTTTAAGTTATTGGGCGGCATTGTGTCGGATACAGAAAATGGATCACCATAATCAGCAACCCAATTTGCGCATTGTCGCGGGAATAGCTTGCGATATATTAACGTTGCAAGGTGTGCCGTGAATGTTGGAGAGTAACTAACAACAAGATCGTATTTATTCCGACGCAGGCGGTACAGCCCTAGCAGGGCTGCTGGCAGCCAATACCATAAACCATCGGGCCAATAGAGAAAGCGATAGCTCGTCCTCATAGTCGAAATTAGGAATTTCTTACTCAAACTAATCAAATTACCCTGGGCTTTTGTATTTCCTTGGGCTCCTTGCCCTGCACTCCGTGCAATGTTTCCTATCCTAATGATATTCACGCCATCCCGGTTCTCGCGCGTGCTTGCACCTTTAACTACCGACGTGAGCACTGTAACGCTGTGACCTTGTTTAGCCCACAACTGAGCAAGCTGAGCCCATCGGTACGCGTGCGCACCTACCGTAGGTGGGTAATGATAGTTCACGATCAGAATGTTCATTCAAATAGCTCTTTGTTCGGCACTTACATCCAGTATCGACTTTCTTTTCGCTGCAACAAAAATAAAGGAAGCTATAACCACGTATCCTGACAACGCCGCATATGCGATCCCGTATTTTTGAAAGTATAGTTGTAAAAAAATACTAGAAATTACAATCACAAGAAGACCAGCAATCATAGCGATTAAAATTTGCCGGTATGCATGTCTCGCAAGCAAATAATTCACAGAGGCGACTGAAATAAGCGACATCCATGAACATCCCGATAACACTATAAAAATATGTGGCGCATCGGGATATTTTCCACCATCCACATATGGCATAGCTAACGATACGATCAGTGTCACTAAGAAAATAATGGCGGACATTATTGGGATTTTTTTATGCGACGACTTCAAAAATTTTGGACCTTGACCTGATGACACTGCTGTTGAAATTTTTGGAAGAATGACCACGTTGAGAACCTGGATGACGGAAGCAGTCACTGCTTGAAAACGCATTGCGGCGCCATAAGTAGCTACAAGCACATCATTTTCCGATTGACTCACCAACAATACAGCCATATATGGAAGTACTGCAGCCAACAGCGTATAGGAATAGACTTCAAAGTTCCCAGCAATCGCTGAGAAGAGGTCGCGCAATCTGTATTGGCGTATTGCGAGGTATTCAGGTGGCACCTTAGGCATACACAACAGCCCTGCGATGGAGGCAAATACCAGCAAAGTGAGCGCGACCGCAGCTGTTAATTGCCCTACTATATAAAATAGAGTCACCACACTCACAAGCCAGATAGTACTCTTCAGCAAATCAGCAACCACATAAAACCCAAAATATTGGCGCTGCTGATATGTAATGCGACGAAATTGTTGCAAAGAAAGAATTAGCATTGCACCGCAAACAATCGCGTTTTCCAATAAAGATACCATTCCATGCAGATATACCAAAACGGCTACCAAGCATAATGATAGCGATCCGAATAGCGCTTGTCTTGCAAACGGCGCAAAGTTCTCGTGATCGACAATATATAAGCGCTCAGTAGCTGCGCACGCCAGTTGAGTACCGAGCATTGTGAGGCTAAAAAGAAGAGTAAACTGAGCATACTCAGAAACACTCATCATACTTATTAACAACAGATTAACTGCCAACAGTATAGCCTTTGACAGATTTTCGCCAATAAATACCTTGATGAGATCGCGTTTCAAATTTTATCTCCGCCGGGAATAGCCCAGCCAAATCCCGGCATTTCTATCTGTTTATTTTTTCTGCGTGAAGTATTGAACATACCAGGGCATGGCTTTATCTATGCCTTTTTGGATATCATAGCCTGGTTCATAACCTAAAAGCCTCATTGCCTTTGTTATATCAGCTTGAGAATGCCGCACATCACCAGCTCTGAAATCACGGTAAATAGGCTGTCTGTTATAAATTACCCCGCAGTTTTCTAGGCTTTTCCTGATAAATCTAAAGAGTGCGTTAAGGTCTGTCCTGCCATTAACAGCCACATTATAAACTTGACCTTGTGCGCTTTCATTTAATGTTGTCGCAGCGAGCAAGTTCGCTTGGACCGCATTTTCGATAAAGCAAAAATCGCGACTTGTCTGGCCGTCACCATTTATGTATAAATCATCGTCATTTAACATAGCGGCAGCCCATTTAGGTATCACCGCAGCATAGGCACCGTCAGGATCTTGTCGCTTACCAAAAACATTGAAGTATCGAAGGCCAATACTTTTAAAGCCATAGGTTCGTGCAAAAACCTCAGAATAAAGTTCATTTACATATTTTGTAACTGCATAGGGCGAAAGTGGATTTCCGATTACGTCTTCGACTTTCGGCAGCCCCGGATGGTCACCATATGTGGAGCTACTTGCTGCATATGTAAAGCTCTTGACGTTGGCGTCCTTAGCTGCCACCAGCATATTTAGAAAGCCGGAAATATTTGTGCTGTTAGTCGTGATTGGGTCGTTTATCGAGCGTGGCACTGAGCCTAATGCCGCCTGATGCAAAACATAATCCACATTTACGCAAGCGCTGCGGCAATCTTCGAGAATTCGAATATCTCCTTCAATGAAGTAGAAAGAAGACCATTCCTCCACGGACACTAAACCTTTTACTTCTTCCAGGTTGCGCCAATGACCTGTAGAAAAATTGTCTAGGCCGATTACTCGTTGCCCCAGCTTTAGTAGAGTCTCTACCAAATTGGAACCAATGAAACCTGCAGCTCCAGTTACTAACCAAGTGCGCGGATTTTTCGGCAAGGCCTGGAGTAGCTCACTATACCTATTCACATCTACCCCCAAATTTTACGAGGATCAAATTTATAATATTTCATTACAAGCGGAGGTCACTGTCTTCCATGGGGAACAAATACTTCAAGTCGTAAACCAAATGTTCAGGCTTGCCCAGACTCCGAATGTAGTTAATACCCATATTCTTAAACTGCTCATGAGCCACAGCAATAATAATAGAGTCGTACGCATAGCTTTCTAAGGAGCTAACCGGAGTCAAACCGTATTCTTTTTGAGCCTCCTCTTCACCAACCCAAGGATCGTAAACGTCAACTTGGATATTATATTCTTGAAGCTCTTTAATAATATCCACAACTTTAGTATTGCGCAGATCTGGACAATTTTCTTTAAAGCTCAATCCCAAGACAAGAACTCGAGCTCCATCAACATGAATCCTACGTTTAACCATGGCTTTTACGAGCTGTGACACTACATAGGCCCCCATTGCATCATTAAGCCTGCGTCCAGCAAGAATGATTTCCGGGTGATAGCCTATGCTTTGAGCTTTATGCGTAAGGTAGTAAGGATCCACACCAATACAATGCCCTCCTACTAGGCCCGGGCGAAAGGGTAGAAAATTCCATTTAGTGCCTGCCGCCTGTAGAACAGACTCTGTATCAATGTCGAGCTTATTGAAAATAATTGCCAGTTCGTTTATGAGTGCAATATTCAAATCACGTTGCGTATTTTCAATAACTTTAGCTGCTTCGGCCACCTTAATGCTGGAGGCTTTATGAGTTCCCGCAACAATAATCTCCCTATACAACTCATCTACGACTTCGGCAATTTCGTCGTTCGATCCGGAAGTAACCTTTTTTATGTTAGTAACACGATGTTCTTTGTCGCCAGGATTAATTCGCTCTGGACTATAACCTGCAAAAAAATCGTGATTGAACTTCAGCCCGGAAATTCGCTCCAAAACCGGAACGCATACTTCTTCGGTAGCTCCAGGGTAAACGGTAGATTCATAGATCACTATGTCGCCTGGCTTCAGAATAAAGCCAATGGTTTCTGAAGCTTTTATTAGGGGAGTCAGATCAGGCTGTTTATATTCATCAATGGGAGTAGGTACCGTAACGATAAATATTGTGCAAGGACGAAGCTGTTCTATCTCGGCACTATAGCTCAACAGATGAGCCTGGGCGAGCTCTTCACGGCTAACTTCAAGCGTTGCATCAAAACCTTCAAGCAACTCGCCGATTCGAGATTGATTGATATCGAACCCGACAACCTTGCGTTTCTTACCGAATTCGACTGCAAGTGGCAGCCCTACATAGCCGAGACCCACAATACCAATCAGGGCCTGCTGACTTTCAACCTTCTCTACCACCGCATTCATGTCTACCATGCTTTCCCACTCGCATTGAAGTTACATACCCGTCTTGTCACTTGATCGCGGGCCAGTTAATCTTTTTCGATTTCTCTTCAGTCGGCTGATCACTCTTACTGGTAATACACGTCGCCTCACCTATCGAAACGCAAACTCTATCTATTCCCCGGCAGCTGCCTGCCACATAAGCCGATATAGCGAAGCCACAATCATAGAGTGTAAGGCATCCGGGATCCATCGGAGTTTTCCAGCTTTGTAGTACCATTTCTAGATGGCATTGAGACATCATCTTGATCCTCGCTGCCCTAAGCATGTCCCTCTGGCAGCAGTATGCCTTTTACAGTTGGTGTTTCGCCGGTCGAAATTCGCGCCGCTGCACCTTCGATTTGCAGAGTTCGAACCTGACGTTCGTGGTCTTTAAAGGCACCTCGCACCAGGGCTATGACCATACCGAGTAGCACGCCAGCAAACGACGCAATAAGAATGATAATAACTTTGCGAGGCTTTAAAGGTTTGATTGATGCAACAGCCCGCTGATCAATACTGACTAGCTGAAGACCTTGCAAGTTCGTATCTATCGTTTGCAAGCGGGCGCGCTCAACCCGAAGTACTTCAATCCCTTCCAAAAATGCTTGATCATTAGCACGCGATTTGATTGCTTGTATTTTCCGGTTGGTCGAGAGCAAAATTAGTTCTTTCCGAATCTGACCGATTCTCGGCTCAACAAAATCATCGGATGTACGTTTGCGCAAAGCATTGCGCTCAGCTTCAAGTACTTCAGTGCCCATGAAATACAGCGGTGCGGGCCTGCCATTTACTTCAGTACGAATTATATTTCCGTTCCCACCCACCTCGTCAGCCATTAGTGACGGGGTGGACGGCTTCTTTAGACCCAAGCTTCGGGCAATCCCAATCGCTTCATCAAGCTCCGCAAGGCGTGCCTCGCGGCGCATTTTGAGTTGCACGCGTAACGCCTTCAGCTCGTCATTTAACTGAGCACGCGCGATTGCATCGGATTCTTCTAATCGAGCGATATTGCTCTCGTTCCCCGTTCTATATTCTGTCAGTGCAAAATTCAGCTTATCATCGACCTCCGCTAGGCGATTTGCCAAAATAATCTTCATATCGCTGGAGAGTTGAGTGCGCTCTCGCTCAACTGCAAAGTCGACAAAGTCATTCAAAATCGCCGCCCCGTCGACTCCTCTTTCGTAGCGCATTTTCAAGCCGACGAAATCACTCAAACGTTCATTTTTTTTTGGATCGGCCTGCACTACGCTAAGCGCACTACGATTGAAATCATCAAAAGCCTGCTCTAAATTCTGTCCTTCATTCTGAAAGACTTTTACGAGATCAGGCCTTGAGCGAAAAAACTCCAAACGAGCGTTGTACGAGTCCAACGCTGCGCCTACTCTCTTCAACGCATCAACCGGCGGTAAGGAGTAAATTTTTGAACGATTCAGTGCATCCAGCTGATTTAAGGCAACTGGCCTTAAAACCACAGACGCCTCGTAGACAGGCGTCATCGTATAAGCGAACGTCGCGCCTAACGCTGCAAACACCGCTCCGATACCAAGGATTAGGGCACGTCTATGCCAGATGCGGCGAAAAATTTTGAAAAAGTCGATTTCGCCAGAAGCGGTTAGGGAGGGGACACGCGCAACGCTGCTCACAATACTTGCCTACCTACTAACGGTTGGGTTAACCAAGACAGGCAGGGCAGATCAGCGTGTCGTGCTCGCTCTTCCAGCTTTCCATGTCATCGGCGACGAAAGGCTATTGTTACACCTTCCGCAAGCGGCAACAACGCTTAGCGGTACTTTGCGGTCAGGGAAGTTCCCCTCCGTTTGTCGCTTTGCGCCTGCACCATATGTCCCGCCCCAAGGCCATCAACACACCAAGCCCTAACCCAACCAGCGCCGATAGAAACATGATGACGGCTTTTCGCGGCTTGATAGGTTTATCTGGCTGGGAAACCGCGCCATCCTGCTGGTACATTGCAACGAGGGAAGGATCAACCTTCAAGGTGCGCAAGAAACTGAGCTTTTCCTCCTTTTCACGCAAATTCCGGATGAACGGATCGTCCGATGAGCGCGCTTCCAGGTTGGCGATTTCTGCTTCCAGCGCTTTCGTACCGCGCATGTAGGTGAGAGCTCCGCTCATACCGGCAGACACTTCATTGGACAGCGTATCGGAAATGATCGGTGGCTTTTCCAGGCCAATCGACCGCGCTACACGTAACGCCTCCTTGAGCTGGGCAATCTGGTCCACGCGCTGATTGCTGGCGGTGGCGCGCGCGGCCTTGATTTGCTGATCAAGGTTATCAGCCATGATCGATATGTCACTGCGGGTACCGCTCAACAACTCGTTCTTTGCTCGCTCCGCAGCCAACTCGGCGTAATTCGATACCCAAGTCGCCGCAAGGCGCGGGTCTTCCAGGTTCGCGGTCAGCACATAACGATCAGGCATGTCTTTGCTAGTCACGGCCACTTTCAGCATACCGTTGAACTGAGCATACAGGGCATCACGAGAACCGCCCCGCTCTTCTTCGGTCAGCATGGGCAGAAAGGCGCTGCGGAAAAATTTGTCTCGTACTGCTTCAGACTGAAGGGATTTGAGGTAGATGCTGTACACATCCTTGGCACTCAGCGGCGCCAAGCCCGTTCCTTCACCACGACCGTAGTTCAACTGGGCAATCTCGCTCTGGGAAGGAGGCTGTATATACAGCTTCGCCTCATACACCGGCGAAACCAGCATCACATAAGCCAACCCTAAAGCAATCACCGGTACTGCAACCAGTCCTACCCAGATTTTTTGGCGCCAAACACCCTGTACAAGCTCAATTAGGTCAATCTCGTCGCTACCACTCAGGCGCTCGCGTTCATTGCGCATTTAGTCTTTTTTCCTTGGGTCCGTCTGATTGCATCATCTCGGGGCACGCTTCCAACCTGTGCGACACAGCCCCTCGATTCAAGCGTAGCGGCTATTTGCCACTTTGGCCGCCACACCTCCACCTTCACTTCAAGCATCAGTAGAAAGAGCCAGTTCACAAAAGTTCCTTAGATTCGGACAGGCATCACCCCTCCCGCCCAAAGGTCATCTCGCAATTGTGACGCACACCTCATCTCCCCCCTGCGCAAGCGCAGCCCGCAGCGCATCCGCCAACGCCCGCTTGGCCCTCCCCTCCCCATGCACCAACGCTACCCGCCGAGCATTACAACCCAGCGCAAACCGCACCAACCCCGCCTGATCCGCATGCGCCGAATAGCCAGCCAACGTCATCACCTTGGCCCGTATTTCATACATATCGCCATCCAGATCAATCTGCACAAACCCTTCCGCCCCTTCACTGGCCTGTATCACCGCCCCCGGCGTGCCCTTGGCCTGGTAGCCGACAAACATCACCTCATGCCGCGGATCCCCCAGCATCGCCTTGAGGTAGTTGACGATGCGCCCACCCGAACACATGCCATTGCCGGCAATGACAATCGCCGGCCGCCCGGTGCTCTTGAGGTAATTGACCACCTGGTGGTGGCGTGCATGGCTATCGATGCTGATCAACTGGCTGAAATCCAGCGGATCGCGCCCATCGGCAAGGCGTGCCCTGGCCTCGGCATTCCAGTAGTCGTGCAGCTCCCGGTACACCCCGGTGATGCGCTGGGCCAAGGGTGAGTCGAGAATGATCGGTAGTTGCGACCAGTCGACCGGCTCGCCAGCCGGTGACTGGCCGGATTTGCCGAGCAAGGCCTTGCGGTGAAGAATGCCTTCGATGTCGTACAGCAACTCCTGGGTGCGACCCAGGCTGAAGGCGGGAATCAACAGCGTGCCCTGGTCGGCCAAGGCGCGGTCGATGGCGGCTTCCAGGCGCTGCTCGCGGTCTGCCACCGGTGGGTGCAGGCGGTCGCCGTAGGTACTTTCCAAAACCAGCAGGTCGGCCCGCTCCGGCGGCCGCACAGGGCGCAGCAAGGGGTTGCCACAGGCGCCGAGGTCACCGGAGAACACATAGCGGGAGTTGACCTGTTCGTGCTGCATGTCGCATTCGACATACGCCGAACCCAATAGATGACCGGCGCGCTGCAGGCGGATGCGGCAGCTGAGACCGGGGCGCTCGACCAGCGGATGCCACTGCTCGAAAGGTAGCGGCACGATGAGCTTGCGGATGAATTCCAGGTACCTTGCGACCTGGGCGGGCTCGCTGCTGATGCTGAGCTTGTAGGCATCCTCCAGTACCAGCGGCAGCAGCCTGGCAGAGGGTTCGCTGCACAGGATGGGGCCGCGGTAGCCGGCGGCCAGCAGGGCCGGGATGCGCCCTACGTGATCAAGGTGAACATGGGTGATGACCAAGGCCTGGATGCCCTGCACGTCGAAATCGAGCGGCGCGGATGCAGCGCCTGGCGCGGCGTCGTCGCCCTGCGCCAAGCCACAGTCGATGAGCAGGCTGATCGACGGATCGAGATGCAGCTGATGGCAGGATCCGGTGACGCCCTGGGTGCCACCGTGATGGGAAACGACGGGATATTCCATGCTGCACACACTCGCCTGGGCCGAAAATGAAGTGCGCTATTACTCCATGACAGCCGGTACAGACAAAGGTGAGGATTCCTAAGAAGCCGTAGGAAATGTCGTTAATTGCTGCTTAGTGCCGCCTGCCGTGCGGAAGCCCGGATCTTGCGTTTGCTGCGCTGTACGCTGTATGCCCCCAGCAAAGGCCCGATTGCCAGGCCAATCACCAGCGCGGCAAGTACCAGCACCGCAACTGGCATGGCTGGAGCTGCCCAGCCGAACAGGACCAACGAGACGGTTTGCTGGTTTTCCAGGACGAAGAACAGCACCACAGCCGCCAACAGCAGCACGAACACCGCCGCCAGGGCGCGCTTGAGGTTACGCATCAGATTGCTCCTTGTGGAATCAGGTGTGAGCCTCGTGCTCTTCTTCATTGACCCGGTCGCGCAATTCTTTGCCGGGCTTGAAGTGCGGCACGAACTTGCCTTCGAGGCTGACCGATTGGCCGGTCTTCGGGTTACGACCAACACGTGGTGCGCGATAGTGCAGCGAGAAGCTGCCAAAACCGCGGATCTCGATGCGATCGCCGGTGGCAAGGCATTGTGACATCTGTTCAAGCATGGTCTTGATGGCCAACTCCACGTCCTTGGACGAGAGCAGCCCCTGATGGGTGACAATACGTTCGATCAGCTCCGACTTCGTCATATTTTTCCCTTCGTTATCAAGCAGCTAGATCATTGCTTAACCAGTTTGTAGCACGCTGGGAAGGATTTGAACAGGGTGGTTCTTGACTTAATAAAAAAATTCAAGATTGAAGTTCTGTCGGAATGGTCTAGCTGGCGGGGCTTGGCGGGGTGGGGTTTTGGCCGGTTAGCGCGCGGCGCACGGGAGGTGGCACCTGGGAGATCGCCTGCTGCGCGGGCGGCGTTCGGCCTCACAGGCATACCCCCTTACGAGGAACACCCCCTACCCCTCCAAACCACCCAATAGAAGCGCAAAAAAAAGGGTGGCCCGAAGGCCACCCTTTTTACCGATCAAACAGAACTCAGTTCTGCTTGGCCATTGCTTCGCGCAGCAGCGCAGCCATGGTGGTGTCGGCAGCCGCTTCCGGAGCGTTTTTCAGGCTCTGGATGGCTTCGCGCTCTTCAGCATCGTCCTTCGACTTGATGGACAGGCTGATAACGCGGGACTTGCGGTCAACGCTGATGATCTTGGCTTCGATCTCTTCGCCTTCCTTCAGGACGTTACGCGCGTCTTCAACGCGGTCACGGCTGATTTCGGAAGCTTTCAGAGTAGCTTCGATGTCGTCGGCCAGAGTGACGATGGCGCCCTTGGCGTCAACTTCCTTCACGATGCCCTTGACGATGGCGCCCTTGTCGTTGACAGCAACGAAGTTGGAGAACGGATCGTCTTCCAGCTGCTTGATGCCCAGGGAGATGCGCTCGCGCTCTGGGTCAACCGACAGGATGACGGTTTCCAGCTCGTCGCCCTTCTTGAAACGACGTACGGCTTCTTCGCCGGTTTCGTTCCAGGAGATGTCGGACAGGTGAACCAGGCCGTCGATGCCGCCGTCCAGGCCAATGAAGATACCGAAGTCGGTGATCGACTTGATGGTACCGGTGATCTTGTCACCCTTGTTGAACTGGCCGGAGAAGTCTTCCCATGGGTTGGACTTGCACTGCTTGATGCCCAGGGAGATACGACGACGCTCTTCGTCGATGTCCAGAACCATGACTTCCACTTCGTCGCCAACCTGAACGACTTTCGACGGGTGGATGTTCTTGTTGGTCCAGTCCATTTCGGAAACGTGTACCAGACCTTCAACGCCTTCTTCCAGCTCAGCGAAGCAGCCGTAGTCGGTCAGGTTGGTAACGCGAGCCTGTACGCGAGTACCTTCTGGGTAACGGGCAGTGATAGCTACCCACGGATCTTCGCCCATCTGCTTCAGACCCAGCGAAACGCGGTTGCGCTCACGGTCGAACTTCAGAACGCGTACGTCGACTTCGTCGCCAACGTTAACGATTTCCGACGGGTGCTTGATGCGCTTCCAGGCCATGTCGGTGATGTGCAGCAGGCCGTCGATACCGCCCAGGTCCACGAATGCGCCGTAGTCGGTGAGGTTCTTGACGATACCCTTGACTTGCTGGCCTTCCTGCAGGGTTTCCAGCAGGGCTTCGCGCTCGGCGCTGTTCTCGGCTTCCAGCACGCTGCGACGGGAAACGACAACGTTGTTGCGCTTCTGGTCCAGCTTGATGACCTTGAATTCCAGCTCTTTGCCTTCCAGGTGGGTGGTGTCGCGCACAGGGCGGACATCAACCAGGGAGCCCGGCAGGAACGCACGGATGCCGTTAACGTCGACAGTGAAGCCGCCCTTAACCTTACCGTTGATAACGCCCTTGACCACTTCTTCGGCGGCGAAAGCTGCTTCCAGAACAATCCAGCACTCGGCGCGCTTGGCTTTTTCACGGGACAGCTTGGTTTCGCCAAAGCCGTCTTCGACCGCGTCCAGCGCAACGTGAACTTCGTCACCGACCTTGATGGTCAGCTCGCCAGCTTCGTTGTAGAACTGCTCGAGCGGGATGACGCCCTCGGACTTCAGGCCAGCGTGTACGGTAACCCAGTCGCCGTCGATGTCGACAACGATACCGGTGATGATGGCACCCGGCTGAAGATTGAGGGTTTTCAGGCTTTCTTCAAAGAGTTCTGCAAAGCTTTCGCTCATTTTAATTCCTGTAGATTCGGGCGAAACATACGCCCCTCGCCACATTCCAGACAATGTGGGTCTGTTTTAAGTAAAGGAAAGCGGGCAGGACGTTGACTGGTGCCCCTGCCTGCTTTCCTGGCTATCAGAGCAGGTCGCGCAGGGCGAGCTCACTCTTGATACGTTGCAACACCTGCTCGATGGACAACTCGGTAGAGTCCAACTGAATGGCATCGGCCGCTGGTTTCAGCGGGGCCACTGCACGTTGGGTGTCACGTTCATCACGCGCACGAATCTCATCCAGCAGACTCGACAGACTAACATCTTCACCCTTGCCCTTCAACTGCAGATAGCGGCGGCGCGCGCGCTCCTCCGCACTGGCGGTGAGGAACACCTTCAACGGCGCGTCCGGGAACACCACGGTGCCCATGTCCCGACCGTCAGCGATCAGCCCGGGCAGTTCGCGGAACGCACGCTGGCGCTCCAGCAGCGCTTCACGCACCGCAGGCAGCGAGGCAACCATCGAGGCACCGGCACCGACGGTTTCGGTACGGATGACCTGGCTGACATCCTCGCCTTCGAGGATGGTTTGCTGAAGCTTACCGGGCTGGGCGGCAATGAACTGCACATCCAGATGGGCGGCAAGCTTGGTCAGCAGCTCTTCGTTGGTCAGGTCGACGCCATGGTTGGTGGCATTGAACGCCAGCAAGCGGTACAGCGCGCCGGAGTCCAGCAGCTTCCAGCCCAGTTCGCGGGCCAGCAGGCCGGCAACGGTGCCCTTGCCCGAGCCGCTGGGCCCGTCGATGGTGATGACCGGCGCCAGGGTACTCACGACTTGCCCTCTTCCGCCACGCGGATGCCGACCTCGGCGCACAGCGCCAGGAAGTTGGGGAAGGAAGTGGCGACGTTGGCGCAGTCGTGGATGCGGATCGGCGCGCTGGCGCGCAGCGAAGCCACGCTGAAGGCCATGGCGATGCGGTGGTCACCATGCCCATGCACCTCACCACCGCCCAGCTGGCCGCCGTCGATGATGATGCCGTCCGGGGTCGGCTCGCACTTGATGCCCAGGGTGATCAGGCCATCGGCCATCACCTGGATACGGTCGGACTCCTTCACCCGCAGCTCTTCGGCCCCACGCAGCACGGTGCGCCCTTCGGCGCAGGCAGCGGCGACGAACAGCACCGGGAACTCGTCGATGGCCAGCGGCACCAGCTCCTGCGGGATGTCGATGCCCTTCAGGCGGGCGCCACGCACGCGCAGGTCGGCCACTGGCTCGCCGCCCACTTCACGCTGGTTTTCCAGGGTGATGTCGCCGCCCATCAGGCGCAGGATATCGATCACGCCGGTACGGGTCGGGTTGATACCGACGTGCTCCAGCACCAGCTCGGAGCCTTCGGCGATGGACGCGGCCACCAGGAAGAAGGCTGCCGAGGAAATATCGGCCGGCACTTCGATACGGGTAGCGGTGAGCTTGCCGCCGGACTGCAGCGAGGCCACCGGGCCGTTGCTTTCGACGCTGTAACCGAAGCCGCGCAGCATGCGCTCGGTGTGGTCACGGGTCGGCGCGGGCTCGGTGACGGTGGTCTTGCCTTCCGCATACAGGCCGGCCAGCAGCAGGCAGGATTTGACCTGGGCACTGGCCATCGGCAGCGTGTAGGTCAGCGCCTTGAGCTTGTGGCCACCGCGGATGGTCAGTGGCGGACGGCCGTCCGGGCCGGTCTCGACCACTGCGCCCATTTCGCGCAGCGGGTTGGCCACACGGTTCATCGGGCGCTTGGACAGCGAGGCGTCGCCGGTCATGGTCACGTCGAACGGCTGGCCGGCCAGCAGGCCCGACAGCAGGCGCATCGAGGTACCCGAGTTGCCCACGTACAGCGGCCCGGGTGGCGGCTTGAGGCCGTGCAGGCCAACGCCGTGAATGGTCACGCGACCGTGGTTGGGGCCTTCGATGACCACACCCATGTCGCGGAATGCCTGCAGGGTCGCCAGCGCGTCCTCACCTTCGAGGAAGCCTTCGACCTCGGTGGTGCCTTCGGCCAGCGAGCCGAGCATGATCGAGCGGTGGGAAATCGACTTGTCGCCCGGTACGCGAATTCGCCCGGACAGGCGGCCACCCGGTTGGGCCAGGAAAATCAGATCGTTGGCGTTCATAGCGTCCACATAGGCCCGGCGGGCCAGGATTTTACTGAAATGCTCGCGGGCTACCCGAGCGCGGGTGAATACACCCAGCAGCTGGTGCCCGTCCCCTTCAGCGATCGCGTCGCGCAAGGCGTCGAGGTCGCTGCGATATGTATCAAGCGTGCGCAGGACAGCATCGCGGTTGGCGAGGAAGATGTCGTGCCACATGGTCGGGTCGCTGCCGGCGATTCTCGTGAAATCGCGGAAGCCTCCCGCAGCGTACCGGAAGATCTCGAGGTTTTCATTGCGTCTGGCCAGCGAATCGACCAGGCCGAAGGCCAGCAGGTGCGGCAGGTGACTGGTGGCGGCCAGCACTTCGTCGTGGCGCTCGACCGGCATGTGCTCCACATCGGCTTCCAGCGCGCGCCACAGGCGGTCGACCAGGGCCAGGGCGGCCGGGTCGGTTTCGGCCAGCGGCGTGAGGATGACCTTGTGGCGGCGGAACAGGCTGGCGTTGGACGCTTCTACCCCGCTTTGCTCGGAACCGGCGATCGGGTGGCCGGGGACGAAGCGCGACAGGCGTGCACCGCCGTCGTTCACAAACACGGCGCGCGCCTCACGCACCACATTGCCCTTGGCGCTGCCGACATCGGTGATGACGGCGTTGCCGAGGTCGAGCGTGGCCAGGCGGGCGAGCAGTTTTTCCATGGCCAGGATCGGCACCGCCAGCTGGATGACATCGGCACCCACGCAGGCCGCAGCGAGGTCTTCTTCGCAGCGGTCGACCACGCCCATGGCCACGGCCAGCTTGCGCGAGGGGGCGTCCAGGTCGACACCGACCACTTCGCGGCACAGGCCGCTTTCACGCAGGCCCTTGGCGAACGAGCCACCGATCAGGCCGAGGCCGACCACGACCAGGCGGTCGATGATTGGCGCGGGTTTGGTTTTTGCTGCATTTACCACTGGTGCGAACCCTGTTCAGAAATCTAGGCAGTCTTGAGGCCCATGGGGCTGCGTTGCAGCCCATCGCGACGCAAGGCCGCTCCTACAGGGGCCCGTAGCGTTTCGAGGCCTGCACAACACCTGTAGGAGCGGCCTTGTGTCGCGATGGGGCGCGAAGCGGCCCCAACCCTCTCAAATCAAAGCACCGCCTTCGGATACGACCCCAGCACCTTCAGCGCCACAGCCTCCTGGCTGATCTGCTCGAGCACCGCCTTGATCAGCGGGTCACGGTGGTGGCCGACGAAGTCGATGAAGAACACGTAGGTCCACTTGCCGCTACGCGACGGACGGGTCTCGATACGGGTCAGGTCGATACCGTTCTGGTGGAACGGTACCAGCAACTCGTGCAAGGCACCTGGCTTGTTGCTCATCGACACGATGATCGAGGTCTTGTCGTCGCCGGTCGGCGGCACTTCCTGGTTACCGATCATCAGGAAGCGCGTGGAGTTGTCCGGGCGGTCTTCGATCTTTTCGGCCAGACGGGTCAGGCCGTACAGGTTGGCCGCCATGTCGCCGGCGATCGCCGCCGAGTTCCACTCGCCCTTGACCCGCTTGGCCGCCTCGGCATTGCTCGACACCGCCACGCGCTCCACGTTCGGGTAGTGCGCGTCGAGCCACTTGCGGCACTGCGCCAGCGATTGGGCGTGGGAGTAGATGCGGGTGATGCTGTCGGTCTTGGTGTTCTCGCCCACCAACAGGTGGTGGTGGATACGCAGCTCGACTTCGCCGCAGATCACCATGTCGTGCTCGAGGAAGCTGTCCAGGGTATGGCTGACTGCGCCCTCGGTGGAGTTTTCCACCGGCACCACGCCAAAGTTGACGGCACCGGCCGCCACTTCGCGGAACACTTCGTCGATGGCCGCCATCGGCCGGCTGATCACCGCGTGGCCGAAGTGCTTCATGGCTGCGGCCTGGGTGAAGGTGCCTTCAGGGCCCAGGTAGGCGATTTTCAGCGGCTCTTCCAGGGCCAGGCACGACGACATGATTTCGCGGAACAAGCGCGCCATCTCTTCGTTGTCCAGCGGCCCCTTGTTGCGCTCCATCACGCGCTTGAGCACGGCGGCTTCACGCTCGGGGCGATAGAACACCGGCTTTTCGCCTTCCGCCAGCGAGGCGGTCTTGACCTTGGCCACTTCCTGGGCGCAACGGGCACGTTCGCTGATCAGCTCGAGGATCTTCTCGTCGAGGCTGTCGATGCGCACGCGCAGCGCCTTCAGTTCGTGCTCGGACATCAGCCGTGCTCCTTCTCGAATTCGGCCATGTAGGCCACCAGGGCTTCCACCGCCTCGAGGCCCAGGGCGTTGTAGATGGAGGCGCGCATGCCGCCAACCGAACGGTGGCCCTTGAGGTTGAGCAGGCCACGGGCATCGGCGCCGGCGAGGAAGGCCTTGTCCAGGCGCTCGTCAGCCAGGCGGAACGGCACGTTCATCCACGACCGGGCGTTGTGGCTGATCGGGTTGGTGTAGAACTCGCTGCTGTCGATGAAGCCGTACAGGCGGTCTTTCTTGGCGCGGTTGCGCTGCTCCATGGCCTCGACGCCACCCTGCTCCTTCAGCCACTCGAAGACCAGGCCGGAGAGGTACCAGGAGTAGGTAGCCGGGGTGTTGTACATCGAGCCGTTGTCGGCCGCGACCTTGTAGTCGAGCATGGTCGGGCAGCTGCTGCGGGCGCGACCCAGCAGGTCTTCGCGCACGATCACCACGACCAGGCCGCTTGGGCCGATGTTTTTCTGCGCGCCAGCGTAGATCAGGCCGTACTGCGAGACATCGATCGGGCGCGAGAGGATGTCGGAGGACATGTCGACCACCAGCGGTACGTCACCGGTCTCGGGCACCCAGTCGAACTGCAGGCCACCGATGGTCTCGTTGGACGCATAGTGCACGTAGGCCGCGTTCTTGGTCAGGTTCCACTCGTTCTGGCCCGGGATGGCCAGGTAGTCGTAGGGCTTGGCGCTGGCGGCGACGTTGACATTGCCGAAGCGGCGCGCTTCCTCGATGGCCTTTTTCGACCAGATGCCGGTCTCGATGTAGTCGGCGGTGCCGTTTTCCGGCAGCAGGTTCAGCGGGATTTCGGCGAACTGCTGGCTGGCGCCGCCCTGCAGGAACAGCACCTTGTAGTTGGAGGGGACGGACAGCAGGTCACGCAGGTCCTGCTCGGCCTTTTCGGCGATGGCCACGTAGTCGTCGCTGCGATGGCTCATTTCCATCACCGACAAGCCCTTGCCATGCCAATCCAGCATCTCGGCCTGCGCACGCTGCAGAACAGCGTCAGGAAGCGCAGCAGGGCCTGCGCAGAAGTTAAAGGCTCGTTTGCTCACATCCACTCTCGCTCTAATAGATCTAAACAGCTAGTTCTGCGGGAACCCTGTGGGAGCGGGCTTGCCCGCGAACACCGGCAAAGCCGGTGCCATGCATCGCGGCGCCTGATTCGCGGGCTTGCCCGCTCCCACAGGACCAGGCATTGCCCGGCCTGATCAGGCAAACGGGGCGACCTTGGTCGCCCCGTTCGGGTTTTACGCTTACTCCTGCGGGGCCTCTTCGGCGCCAGCAGCTTCGTCATTGTCTGGCGCTTCGGCCGCGACACCCTCTTCGTCCGTCTCGAGCACATCATCGAGCTCTTCCTCGGACGGCTCCTGGATACGCTCCAGGCCTACGAGTGTCTCGTCATTGGCCAGCTTGATCAAGGTCACGCCCTGGGTATTGCGGCCCAGGCTGGACACTTCGCCAACACGGGTCCGCACCAGGGTGCCCTGGTCGGAGATCAGCATGATCTCTTCGCCTTCCTGCACCTGGATGGCACCGATCAGCAGGCCATTGCGCCCTTTGGTGCCCATGGCGATCACGCCCTGGCCACCACGGCCGCGACGCGGGAACTTGGACAGCGGGGTACGCTTGCCGAAGCCGCGCTCGGAGGCGGTGAGGATCTGCGCGCCGGATTCCGGGATCAGCATGGAGATGATCCGCTGGCCCTTGCCCAGCTTCATGCCGCGCACGCCACGGGCGTTACGGCCCATCTCGCGCACCACGCTCTCGGCGAAGCGGATCACCTTGCCGGCATCGGAGAACATCATCACTTCCTTGGCGCCGTCGGTGATGGCCGCCGCGATCAGGGTGTCGCCTTCCTTCAGCTTCAGGGCGATCAGGCCGTTGGAGCGTGGACGGGCGAACTGCACCAGCGGGGTCTTCTTCACGGTACCCGAAGCGGTGGCCATGAAGATGTAGGCGCCGGTCGGCTCGGCCACCCACTCAGGGGTATCGCCGTCTTCCTCGTCGACTTCCTCGGCCTCGACCACTTCGCCTTCGAGCACGGTGTCTTCCGCGTCCTCCAGCTCTTCGTCGGCGCCAGCGCTCTGCTGCAGGGCCTCGAGGTCGATCTGCAGCATGGCGGTGATGCGCTCACCCTCCTCCAGCGGCAGCAGGTTGACCATCGGGCGGCCGCGGGCGGCGCGAGACGCCTCAGGAATGTCGTAGGTCTTCAGCCAGTACACCTTGCCGCGGCTGGAGAACAGCAGCAGGGTGGCGTGGCTGTTGGCCACCAGCAGGTGCTCGACGTAGTCCTCGTCCTTCACCCCGGTGGCCGACTTGCCTTTGCCGCCACGGCGCTGGGCCTGGTAGGCGGACAGCGGCTGGGTCTTGGCGTAGCCGCCATGGGAAATGGTCACCACGCGCTCTTCTTCGGGGATCATGTCGCCGTAGTTGAGGTCGTGGCGCGCATCGAGGATTTCGGTGCGGCGGGCATCGCCGTATTCGGCGCGGATGGCTTCCAGCTCTTCGCGGATCACTTCCATCAGGCGCTCGGCGCTGCTGAGGATGCGGATCAGTTCACCGATCTGCTCGAGGATTTCCTGGTACTCGGCCAGCAGCTTCTCGTGCTCCAGGCCGGTCAGGCGGTGCAGGCGCAGGTCGAGGATCGCCTGGGCCTGTTCCGGCGACAGGTAATACTTGCCTTCACGCAGGCCGTACTGCTCCGGCAGGTCCTCGGGGCGGCAGGAATCGGCGCCGGCGCGCTCGACCATGACCTGCACGGCGCTGGATTCCCAGGCGGTGGACACCAGGGCTTCCTTGGCTTCGGACGGGGTCGGCGAGGCCTTGATCAGGGCGATGACCGGGTCGATGTTGGACAGCGCGACGGCCTGGCCTTCAAGGATATGGCCGCGTTCGCGGGCCTTGCGCAGCTCGAACACGGTACGGCGGGTCACCACTTCGCGGCGGTGACGGACGAACGCTTCAAGCAGGTCCTTGAGGTTGAGCAGGCGCGGACGGCCATCGACCAGGGCGACGACGTTGATGCCGAATACGCTCTGCAGCTGGGTCTGCGAATACAGGTTGTTGAGCACCACCTCCGGCACCTCGCCGCGACGCAGCTCGATGACGATGCGCATGCCGTCCTTGTCGGACTCGTCGCGCAGCTCGGTGATGCCTTCGATCTTCTTCTCTTTGACCAGCTCGGCGATCTTCTCGATCAGGCGCGCCTTGTTCAGCTGGTACGGCAGCTCGGTAACCACGATCTGCTGGCGGCCGCCCACCTTGTCGATGTCTTCGATTTCGGAGCGGGCGCGCATGTAGATACGGCCACGGCCGGTGCGATAGGCCTCGATGATGCCCTGGCGGCCGTTGATCAGGCCGGCAGTCGGGAAGTCCGGGCCCGGGATGTGCTGCATCAGCTCATCGATGGTGACATCCGGGTTGTCGATCAGCGCCAGGCAGCCGTCGATGACCTCGCCGAGGTTGTGCGGCGGGATGTTGGTCGCCATACCCACGGCGATACCGCTGGAACCGTTGACCAGCAGGTTGGGGATACGGGTCGGCATGACCGCCGGGATCTGTTCGGTGCCGTCGTAGTTGGGTACCCAGTCGACGGTTTCCTTGTGCAGGTCGGCCAGCAGCTCGTGGGCCAGCTTGGCCATGCGCACTTCGGTGTATCGCATGGCCGCGGCGTTGTCGCCGTCCACCGAGCCGAAGTTGCCCTGGCCGTCGACCAGCAGGTAGCGCAGCGAGAATGGCTGGGCCATACGCACGATGGTGTCGTAGACCGCAGTGTCGCCGTGGGGGTGGTACTTACCGATCACGTCACCGACCACACGGGCGGATTTCTTGTACGGCTTGTTCCAGTCGTTGCCCAGTTCGCTCATCGCATAGAGGACGCGACGATGCACGGGCTTCAAGCCGTCACGCGCATCGGGCAGCGCTCGCCCGACAATCACGCTCATCGCGTAGTCGAGGTAGGACTGTCTCAGTTCGTCTTCGATATTGACCGGGAGGATTTCTTTGGCCAGTTCGCCCATGAGAAGCCTGATTCCTTTTTCTGGTGAAACTTCGCAGCTCCATCAAGGGCCGAACGAAGCTCGCCGCCGCAGCGCATGTGGTGCGACGACTTACGACAAATCAATGAGTTGTGCCATGGATCTGCGCAATGAAGGCCGCCGTGGTAGGCGGTCCTGGAAACTGCCGGATGTTATCACAAAGGCGGGGGCGGTGGGGAGATGTGGCAGGTGGCCTCGAAGCGCTTTGAATCCGGAAATTCTACCGCCTGTGCCGGCCTCTTCGCGGCTGAGCCCGCCCCCCTGTGGGCGTGGGTTCACCCGCGAAACGGCCGGTACAGGCGAACAGGCATCAGTGCAGGCGCTTGCGGCACAGCAATTGCGCCAGCTTGGCGGTGTCCGGCCGCTCGACGATACCGCGCTCGGTCACGATCACGTCGATCAGGTCTGCCGGGGTCACGTCGAACACCGGGTTGAACACCTCGACATCCGGCGCCACCCGGGTGCCACCGATGTCCAGCAATTCGTCGGCAGCGCGCTCTTCGAGGGGGATGTCCTCGCCAGTGGCCAGGTTGAAATCGATACTGCTGCTCGGCGCCACCACCATGAAACGCACGCCGTGGTGCATGGCACTGACCGCCAGCTGGTACGTGCCGATCTTGCTGGCCATGTCGCCATTGGCGGCAATGCAGTCGGCGCCCACCACGACCCAGGTGATGCCCTTGGTCTTCATCAGGTGGGCCAGCGCCGAGTCGGCGCACAGGGTCACCGGGATGCCTTCGTTGGCCAGCTCCCAGGCGGTCAGGCGCGAGCCTTGCAGCCAAGGGCGGGTCTCGCCGGCGTACACCCGTTCGACCATGCCCTCCAGGTAGCTGGCACGGATCACCCCCAGCGCGGTACCGAAGCCGCCGCTGGCCAGGGCGCCGGCATTGCCGTAGGTAAGCAGGGTCTGGGCGTTGCCCTGGTGGCGGCGAATCAGCTCGATACCGTGCTGGGCCATGGTCAGGTTGGCTTCACGGTCGCTTTCATGGATGGCCACCGCCTCGGCCTCCAGCGCGGCCAGCACGTCCTCGTCGGCGCGCAGGCGCTGCAGGCGCTCACGCATGCGGTTCAACGCCCAGAACAGGTTGGCGGCCGTGGGGCGCGCCTCGGCCAGCAACAGGAAGTCTTCTTCCAGGTCCATCTCCCAGTCGCCGCCCTGGGCCAGGCGCTCTTCCAGCGCCAGCACCAGGCCGTAGGCCACCACGATGCCGATCGCCGAGGCGCCGCGCACGGCCATGTCGCGGACCGCTGCGGCCACCTGCGCGACATTGTCGCAGGCCAGCCAACGCTCCTCCGACGGCAGCAGGCGCTGGTCGAGCAGGTGCAGGACGCCGCCCTGCCAGCGGATCGCGGTCACCTTCTCCGCCGCCAAAAGTCGCTCGCGCATCGCCTCTCCCCGTCGTTCGGATATCAAAAGCCGGCGATTATAGCGACCCTGGGGGCCGAGCGCTCGGGTATACTCCGGCGCAATTTTGCGAAGTTTCAGAGGACTGTTCAATGAGCAACGTCGACCGCGCCGAAATCGCCAAGTTCGAAGCGCTGGCCCACCGCTGGTGGGACCGCGAAAGCGAGTTCAAGCCGCTGCACGAAATCAACCCGCTGCGCGTCAACTGGATCGACGAGCGCGCCAGCCTGGCCGGCAAGAAAGTGCTGGACGTGGGTTGTGGTGGCGGCATCCTCAGCGAGGCCATGGCCCTGCGTGGCGCCACGGTCACTGGCATCGACATGGGCGAGGCACCGCTGGCGGTGGCCCAGCTGCACCAGCTGGAGTCGGGCGTGCAGGTGGAATACCGGCAGATCACCGCCGAAGCCCTGGCCGAGGAAATGCCCGAACAGTTCGACGTGGTCACCTGCCTGGAAATGCTCGAGCACGTGCCTGACCCGTCCTCGGTCATCCGCGCCTGCTACCGCATGGTCAAGCCTGGCGGCCAGGTGTTCTTCTCGACCATCAACCGCAACCCCAAGGCCTACCTGCTGGCAATCGTCGGCGCCGAGTACATCCTGAAGATGCTGCCGCGCGGTACCCACGACTTCAAGAAGTTCATCCGCCCGTCCGAGCTGGGCGCCTGGAGCCGCGTCGCCGGCCTGCAGGTCAAGGACATCATCGGCCTGACCTACAACCCGCTGACCAAGCACTACAAGCTGAGCAGCGACGTGGACGTCAACTACATGATCCAGACCTTGCGCGAGGAATGAGCATGCGTTTGCAAGCAGTTCTGTTCGACATGGACGGCACCCTGCTCGACACGGCGCCAGACTTCATCGCCATCTGCCAGGCCATGCTCGCCGAGCGCGGCCTGCCGGCCATCGACGACCAGCGCATCCGCGACGTGATTTCCGGTGGCGCCCGCGCCATGGTTGCCGCCACGTTCGCCATCAGCCCCGAAGCGGAAGGCTTCGAGGCCCTGCGCCTGGAGTTTCTCGAGCGCTACCAGCGCGACTGCGCGGTGCACAGCAAGCTGTTCGACGGCATGGCCGAGCTGCTGGCCGATATCGAGAAAGGCAACCTGCTGTGGGGGGTGGTCACCAACAAGCCGGTGCGCTTCGCCGAGCCGATCATGCAGCAGCTGGGCCTGGCCGAGCGTTCGGCGCTGCTGATCTGCCCCGACCACGTGAAGAACAGCAAGCCCGACCCCGAGCCGCTGATCCTCGCCTGCAAGACCCTCAACCTGGACCCGGCCAGCGTATTGTTCGTCGGCGACGACCTGCGCGACATCGAGTCTGGCCGCGATGCCGGCACCCGTACGGCGGCGGTGCGCTACGGCTATATTCATCCAGAGGACAACCCCAACAACTGGGGCGCCGACGTGGTGGTGGACCACCCACTGGAGCTGCGCAAAGTGATCGACAGCGCGCTGTGCGGCTGCTGAGTAGCAACGGCTGACGCCAGACTCTGTGGGAGCGGGCAAGCCCGCGAAGCAGGCACTGCGGTGGATGGCACCGGCTTTGCCGGTGTTCGCGGGCGCGCCCGCTCCCACACGGTCTGTCGCGCCATAAAAAGGGAATACGCAATGTTCGACTACACCGCCCGCCCCGACCTGCTGCAAGGCCGGGTCATCCTGGTTACCGGTGCCGGCCGCGGCATCGGCGCCGCTGCCGCCAAGGCCTATGCCGCGCTGGGCGCCACCGTGCTGCTGCTGGGCAAGACCGAGGCCAACCTCAACGAGGTCTACGACCAGATCGAAGCCGCCGGGCACCCGCAACCGGTAGTGATCCCGTTCAACCTGGAAACCGCCCTGCCCCACCAGTACGACGAACTGGCGGTGATGATCGAAGAGCAATTCGGCCGCCTCGATGGCCTGCTCAACAACGCATCGATCATCGGCCCGCGCACGCCGCTGGAGCAGCTGTCGGGTGACAACTTCATGCGCGTGATGCACATCAACGTCAACGCCACGTTCATGCTTACCAGCACCCTGTTGCCATTGCTGAAGCTGTCGGAAGACGCTTCGGTGGTGTTCACCAGCAGCAGCGTCGGGCGCAAGGGCCGCGCCTACTGGGGCGCTTATGGCGTGTCGAAGTTCGCCACCGAGGGCCTGATGCAGACCCTCGCCGACGAACTGGAAGGCGTGGCGCCGGTGCGCGCCAACAGCATCAACCCGGGCGCCACGCGCACGGCGATGCGCGCCCAGGCGTACCCCAGCGAAAACCCGCAGAACAACCCGCTGCCGGAACAGATCATGCCGCTGTACCTGTACCTGATGGGGCCGGACAGCAAAGGGGTGAATGGGCAGGCGTTCGACGCCCAGTGAGCCTGAGCTGGCCTCTTCGCGGGCTCACCCGCTCCCACAGGATCAGCAAGGCCCTTGAAGGCTGCGCCATACCTGTGGGAGCGGGCAAGCCCGCGAAGAGGCCGGTGCAACACTCAGCCCGCCACCAACGCCGGGCGCATGCTCCGCTGCTGGCGACCTTCCAGTTGCATGCAGCGCTCCAGGAACATGTACATGCAGTCATAGCTCCTGCATATCGCCCTGCGCAGCTCGGTACGCAACCCCAGCGTCGGGTTCTCGCCGGCCAGAGTGCAGATGATCTCCAGCGCCTCCCACGGGTGCGCGTCGTCATACTGGGCGTGCATCTTCAGCCACTTCATCGCCCGCTTGCGCTCTTCCTCCGGGAAGCCCAGCGCATAGGTGTCGCTGGAACACACCACCGCCGACCATTCGCCGGTCGCGCCTTCGATGGCGTAATTGGTCGCCGCCATGGAGATGGCCAGGTTTTCGGTGAAACACACGCGCCAGCACCAGTCGTTCAGGCCGTTCAGCTCGGCCGGAACGTTCTGCGCCTGCAATTCATGCAGGTGCACGCCGTGCGCCTGGGCCCAGCTGACCCAATAGTCGGCATGATTGAGCTCGACGCGGATATTGCGCATCAACCAGCGCCGCGCCATATCCTCGCCCTGGTGCCGACCATACCGGGTCTTGGTCAGGTTGTGCGCCATGTACAGCGAGAACTGCTCGACCACCGGCCAGCCACCGATCAGGTACTGGCGGATGGTCGACTGCTTCAACTGGCCATCGCGCAGCCGTGCGTAGAACTCGTGCTCCACGACCCGGCGCTTGCTTTCACGGCAATCCTCAATCAGTTGCTGGGCCCAGTGGGGGTAGCTTGCAGGGTCCATCAGAGGGCCGATACGAACGAATGCATCAATCACTTTGAGCTCCTTGATCCTTGCGATCACTAGCTAACGAAACGTGCCAGGTGCCCGCTGCAACAGAGGCCGGGTGGCGATCCGTTGGCGCTGCAGACTGTCACAGGTGAACACCTGGGGGCGTTCAATCAGGTAGCCCTGGGCGTAATCAACGCCAATCTCCTGCAAGGCCTGCTCGATCAAGGGTGTTTCGACGAATTCGGCAATGGTGCGCTTGCCCATTACGTGTCCTATGTGGTTGATGACCTCGACCATTGCCCGGTTGACCGGATCGTCGAGCATGTCCTTGACGAAACTCCCGTCGATCTTCAGGTAATCCACGGGCAAATGCTTGAGATAGGCGAACGATGACATGCCAGCGCAGAAATCATCGAGCGAGAAGCGGCAACCCAGCCCCTTCAACTCGTTGATAAAGCGGATGGCGCTGCCAAGGTTGGCAATCGCGCTGGTTTCGGTGATTTCAAAACAGATCATCCGCGGCGGGATGGCGTATTCGACGAACAGGCGCTGCAAGTATTCGAGGAACTTGTCGTCGCCAATGCTCGACCCCGACAGGTTGATCGCACACGTCGACAGCGGCCCTTCCCGGCCCTGGTCCAGGCACTGGCGGATGACCACGAATACATTGCGCACCACCCAGCGATCCAGCGCGGTCATCAGGCCATAGCGCTCGGCCGCCGGGATGAAGCTGTTGGGCAGGATGGTGCGGCCGCTTTCGTCGTGCAGGCGCAACAGGATCTCGATATGGCCCGGGCCTTCGAAACTCTTCAGCGGGGCGATTTCCTGGGCGTACAGGCAGAAACGGTTTTCTTCCAGGGCCACGTGCAGGCGCTGGATCCAGGCCATTTCGCCAAAGCGCATGGACAGTTCGCTGTCGTCGGCATGGTACACCTGGACACGGTTGCGGCCCTTTTCCTTGGCCATGTAGCAGGCCATGTCGGCAGCGCGCAGCGAGGCTTCCAGGGTGGTGGGGGCCTGGGCCAAGTGCACCAGGCCGATACTGACGGTGGTGACGAACGGCCGCCCCTTCCACACGAAGTGCAGGCTCTGCACCAGCTGGCGCAACTGCTCGCCAATACGCTCGGCCTGGTCGGGCGGGCAGCTTTCCAGCAGTACGCCGAACTCGTCACCGCCCAGGCGGGCCAGGGTGTCGCCTTCCCGCAGGCCGGATTGCAGCACGGCGCAGATGTGCCGCAGCAGTTCGTCGCCAGCGGCATGCCCGCAGGTGTCGTTGACCAGCTTGAACTGGTCGAGGTCGAGGAACATCAGTGAATGCCGCCCGGCCTGGCGCGCCAGGCCATTGAGTGCCTGCTCCAGGCGGTATTCGAATTCGCGGCGGTTGGCCAGCCCGGTGAGGGCGTCGTGGGTCGCCTGCCAGGACAGGTTGGCGATGTACTGGCGCTCCTGGGTCATGTCGTGCAGCACCAGCACGATGCCGCTGACCTCGCCGTCATTGACGATCGGCGAGCCGACCAGGTTGATCGACACGGTACTGCCATCCAGGCGCTGGATCAGCCGGGGATGCTCGGCGCCGCCTTTGAGGCTGCCGCTGAGCACCTGCTCGACCAGGCTGCGGCCATCTTCCTCGGCCTGCTCGTCCACCAGGCTGAACAACGCCGACAATGGCAGGCCCTGGGCCTGGCCGGCCTGCCAGTGGGTCAGTTGTTCGGCGGCGGGGTTCATGTAGCCGATCATGCCGTCTACATCTGCGGTGATTACCGCATCGCCGATGGCCTGCAGGGTGATCTGCGCCCGCTCCTTTTCCACCTGCAGAGCGCTGGCAAAGGCCTCGCGCTGGGCCAGCAGCTTGCTGGAGCGGCGCCAGGCAATGGCAATCAGGAACATCGCCGTCATCAGGTTGGTGATCAACAGCACCCGCAACAGCATGCGCGAGCCCTCGCCGAGGGCATCGCTGAACGCCTTGGAGGCCGGGGTGACCCCTTCATTGATGGCAACGATGCGCGCCTTCCACTCGCTGATCGTACGGGCGTCTACCGGGCCGGCGGCGAAGCGGCTGCGCATTTCGTTGGCCAGCGTATCCAGCTTGGCCAGGTAATCGTCGCCGATATTCCAGTAATCGATCGCCGTCTGCATGTAGCTGAGGTTGCGAAAGTTGCGATAGAACCAGATGATCCGTTCGACATCGTCGGGGTGATTGCCGCCATCCAGTACGGCCTGGCGCGCAGCGTCAAGGTCGGGGACGGGCTGGTCGAGCACCTCGCGCAAGCGCTGGTCGCCGCGGGGCACGATGATCGCCTGGCGATAGTGCTGGTAGGTACTGTCGTCGCGGGTTTCGGCATACAGGTCAAGGTAATAGATCGCGTCTTTCTGGGCCTTGGACCAAAGGCTTTCACCGGCGACATAGGCGCGCACCGCCGAGAGCGCATAGAAACTGAGGCTGCCCAGGGCCACCTGGAAGACCACAACGGCGATGAAGGGCCAGGTGATACCAAGCAGCTTGGGCGCTTCGAGTGTGCGATGTCCCTTCATGGAGTCCCTGTCACAGAGCAGATGAGGCGCAGATCAACCCAGACAAGCACAGCGTAGGCCAAATGCCATCGCCGCGGCAGGGTTTTTCATGACAGAAAATCGGTGACTTTGTATAAGTTCAACTTTGTTGCAGATGCCCATAAAGCTTGGCATACAACCCGCCTTCTGCAATCAGCTGCTGATGGTCACCATCCTCTGCCACATGCCCACCATCGAACACCAGCACCCGGTCGGCCTGTTTCACCGCCGATAGGCGGTGGGCAATGATCAGCGTGGTTCGGCCGCTGAGAAAGCGCGCCAGGGCCTGGTGCAGGTTGTATTCGGTGGCGGCATCCAGGGCCGAGGTCGCTTCGTCGAGGATCACCACCTTAGGCTCGGCCAGCACCATGCGGGCAATCGCCAGGCGCTGGCGCTGGCCACCGGACAGGCGCACGCCGGAGCGCCCCACCACACTGTCCAGGCCCTGCGGCAAGGCGGCGATGGTGGCATCCAGCTGGGCGATGCGCAGCGCTTGCCAGCAGGCCTCGTCGCTGCAGTCGCGGCCCATGGTCAGGTTGGCGCGCACGCTGTCGTTGAACAGCGATGGGTGCTGCAGCACCACCGCGACGTTCTCGCGCAGGGTTTCCAGGCCGATTTCCTGCAGGCTGGCACCGCCAAAGCGGATAGTGCCGGCCTGGGCGCTATAAAGGCCTAGCAGCAGCTGCACCAGCGTGCTCTTGCCGCCGCCGCTGGCACCCACGATGGCCACTTTCTCACCCGGGGCAATGCACAGGTCGAGGTGCTCGAGCACCGGCTCGTCGGCATAGGCAAAACGCAGGTCGCGCACTTCGATGCCAACGGTCTGGCGGCCGGCAAACGGGTCGCTGGCGGCCGCATACTGCGGCTCGTCGGCACGCGCCAGCAGCTCGTTGAGGCGGCTCAGCGCGCCGCCGGCGGCATAATAGGCGTATTGCAGGTTGAGCAGTTGCTCCACCGGGCCGATCATGAACCACAGGTAGCTGAACACCGCCAACATCTGGCCGATCGAAAGGTCGGAAAACAGCACGGTGAGCATCGCCGCGGCGCGGAAGATATCGATACCGAACTGGAACAGCAGGCCACTGGCGCGGCCACTGGCATCGCTTTTCCATTGCGAGTCGACGGCGTAGTCGCGCACTTCGCGGGCGCGCAGGCCGAGGCGCCCGAGGAAGTAACCCTGGCGGTTGCCGGCGCGGATTTCCTGGATGGCGTCGAGGGTTTCCGCCAGCGCCTGGGTAAACCGTGCGGTACTGTCGTTCTCGAGCTTCTTCAGGTGCTTGACGCGCTTGCCCAACTGCACGGTGAGGTAGATGACCAGCGGGTTGAACAGCAGAATCAGCAAGGCCAGCTGCCAGTGCATCCAGATCAGGATGGCTGCGGTGCCGGTCAGGGTCAGCATGGCCACCAGGAAGCGGCTGAGGGTTTCGCCAACGAACTTGTCGAGGGTATCCAGGTCGGTGACCAGGTGGGTGGTGACCGTACCGCTGCCCAGGCTTTCGTATTCCTTCAGCGAAATCCGCTTGAGCCGCTCGATAAGGCGGATGCGCAGGCGATAGACGATGTCCTTGGCCAAGCCGGCGAACAACCTGGCCTGGATGACGTTGAACGCCAGGGCGGCCAGGCGCAGGCACAGGGTCAGCAACAGCATCAGGCCGATGTAGCCGGCGGCCACCTGCCAGCTGGCCGGCAGCAGGTGGTTCATCCACTGCAGCGCGGCATCGCCCTGGCCCAGCAGCACCTCGTCCACCAGCAGCGGCAGCAGCAACGGGATGGGCACGCTGCAGCAGGCTGCCAACACGGCAATGAGGTTGGCGGACCAGAGGTTTTTCTTGTGATGCAGGGCCAGGCGGCGGATTTCCGCCCAGCTCAGTCGGTCGGCCGCCGTGCAAGGCTTGCCCGGCACCGGGTCGGGTGACCCAGGCAGATCAAGCACAGGCGGCCTGCTGCAGCCAGCGGCCGAGCAAGGGTTGCAGGCGCTCCAGCGGCTGGTAGCCGTTGGTCAGCAGGGCCAGCTGGCCATTGCGCTCGGCCAGCAAGGTCGGAAAACCGGCGATGCCCAGGTCCTGCGCCCAGGCGAAATCGGCCGCAGTGGCGGCGCGGGTGTCGGCCTGGGCAAAGGCCTCGGCGAACACCGCACGGTCGAAGCCCGCCTGCTCGGCCAGTTCGACCAGATGCGGAGCAACGGTCACATCCACCCCCTGCTCGTAGAACGCGCGCTGGATCAGCGCCAGCAGCGGCCAGACGCGCTCGGCGTCCAGCTCGCGGGCGGTGACCAGGGCCCGGCAGGCCGGCTCGGTGTCGTAGACGAAGCCGTCGGGCATGGCCCCCTCGAAGCGAAACGGCTGGCCAGTGGCTTCGGCCACCGCTTGCCAGTGTTCGAGGATGTACTTGCGGGTGGCGCTATCCAGCGCGCTGCCGCCGCTGCGCAAGCCGCCGGTGACCAGGCGGGTCGGCACGCCTGCTGCACGCGCCTGGGCGATCAGGGCCGCGGCCACGGGTGCGAAGCCCCAGCACCAGGAGCACATCGGGTCCATCACGTAGATCAGGCGTGCAGACATGCATCAAGCCTCGGCTTTGTAGTTGTAACCGATCGGATGCGGCAGGTTGCGGGCCTTGGCCAGTTCGATCTGCTTCTGCCGGTCGATGGCGCTGCGCCGGGTCTTCTCGCTCAGGGTGTCCCAGCAATGCGGGCAGCTCACCCCTGGCGAATAGTGCTCGGACGCACGCTCCTGTGCATTGATCGGGTGGCGGCAGGCGTGGCACTGGTCGTACTCGCCCTCGCTCAGGTCATGGCGCACCGTGACGCGGTTGTCGAAGACGAAGCAGTCGCCGTCCCACAGGCTTTCTTCCTGAGGCACTTCCTCGAAGTATTTCAGGATGCCGCCCTTAAGATGATAGACCGCTTCGAAGCCTTCACCGAGCATGTAGCTGGAGGCTTTTTCGCAACGGATACCGCCGGTGCAGAACATCGCAACCTTCTTGTGCTTGCTGGGGTCGAAGTTGGCCTTGATGTAGTCGGGAAACTCGCGGAAGGTTTCGGTCTTCGGGTCGATGGCGCCCTTGAAGGTGCCAATGGCCACTTCGTAATCGTTGCGGGTGTCGATCAGCAGCACTTCCGGGTCGCTGATCAGCGCGTTCCAGTCCTTGGGCTCGACATAGGTGCCGACCGCCTTGTTGGGGTCCACGCCGGGTACGCCGAGGGTGACGATCTCTTTCTTGAGCTTGACCTTGGTGCGGTAGAACGGCTGTTCGTCGCAGTACGATTCCTTGTGGTCGACGTCGGCCAGGCGCGGGTCGTTGCGCAGCCAGGCCAGCAGGCCGTCGATGCCTTCGCGGGTGGCCGAGACGGTGCCGTTGATGCCTTCGTGGGCCAGCAGCAGGGTGCCTTTGACGTTGTTGTCGAGCATGCTCTTGAGCAGCGGCTCACGCAGCTCGACGTAGTCTTCCAGGGTGACGAACTTGTACAGCGCCGCGACGACGATGGGTTGGGACATGAAGCAGAATCTCCAGGTGGTTGCCCTCGTAAGGGGCGGACCGGGTTTGACAGGTGTAAAAAAAAGCATGGGGGCGCGCCTTGCGCCCCTTTCGCGACACAAGGCCGCTGCTACAGGGGAATCGCATAACCTGTAGGCGCGGCCTTGTGTCGCGAAAGGGCCGCAAAGAGGCCCCCGGATCTTGCAGGATTCTACCAGAACAACCGAATGGTTTCAGTGCCCGCCGCCCGCGCACACCGGCGAAGCTGGTGCCACGCCGACCTTGGCCCACTCCTCGGCGGTGTAGGTATGGATGGCCAGGGCGTGGATCTCGCCCATCAGTTCACCCATGGTGGCGTACACCTTCTGGTGGCGCTTGACGCTGTTCAACCCGGCAAACTGCTCGCTGACGATCACTGCCTTGTAGTGGGTCTCCTGACCACGACTGTGCATGTGGCTTTCGTCAAGCACTTGCAGGTGTTGCGGCGCCAGGGCGGCCAGCTGCTGTTCGATGCGCTGTTGCATGCTCATCGCGGCGTACTCACTTCTTCGCCGGGGCGACAGCCTTGCCGGCGTTCGGGTCCAGCTCCTTGGTCATGTCGTCCAGCAGCTTGTTCACCACCGGTACCGCAGGCTCCAGGCTCTGCTGGGTCAGCTGGGCCGACTGCTGGGTGACCTTGGGCATTTCACGCAGCACTTTCTTGCCCAGCGGCGATTCGTAGAACTTGACCAGGTCGTTCAGTTCCTGCTCGGTGAAGGTCTGGGTGTACAGGTCGACCATCTTCGGCTTCAGCTTTTTCCAGCCGATGGCGTTGTCCAGAGCGGCGTTGGCCTTGGCCTGGTAGCTTTCCAGCACCGACTGCTTGGTGGCCGGGGCCTTGGTCTGGGCAAAACGCTGGGCGAACATCTGCTGGACCTGCATGTATACCGGCGTCCCCAGCTTGTCGGCGTTGGCCAGGGTCAGGAATTTCTCGGCAGCAGCATTGTGGCTGGCGGTGGCAGCGAGTACCTGGCCGCTGGCGCAAGCCAGGGCAACGGCGGCACAAAGGACACGGAGACGGGTCATTGCATTTCCTTCAGAAGAGACGGAGGCGGGTACCTCAGAGTAGAGCATTCTGCGCCGTGGTGGCGATGTGCTCAAGTGGCACGACGAGCGACGGAACCGCTCGGTCGAATCAGGGCCTAAACTGCGATTTCGAACTACACAGGAGTGAGTACAGAATGAGCCGCATCGAGACAGACAGCCTGGGCCCGGTCGAAGTTCCTGAGGACGCCTACTGGGGTGCGCAGACCCAGCGTTCGCTGATCAACTTCGCCATCGGCAAGGAGCGCATGCCCATTGCGGTGTTGCACGCCCTGGCGCTGATCAAGAAGGCCGCAGCACGCGTCAACGACCGCAACGGCGACTTGCCAGCCGACATCGCCCGGCTGATCGAACAGGCTGCCGACGAAGTGCTGGACGGCCAGCACGACGACCAGTTCCCGCTGGTGGTCTGGCAGACCGGCAGCGGCACCCAGAGCAACATGAACGTCAACGAGGTGATCGCCGGGCGGGCCAACGAACTGGCCGGCAAGGGCCGTGGCGGCAAGGCGCCGGTGCACCCCAACGACCACGTCAACCGTTCGCAGAGCTCCAACGACTGCTTCCCCACCGCGATGCACATCGCTGCAGCCCAGGCGGTACACGACAAGCTGCTGCCGGCCATCGCCGAACTGTCCTCGGGGCTGGCCGAGCTGTCGGCACGCCACCATCAGCTGGTGAAGACCGGCCGCACGCACATGATGGATGCCACGCCGATCACCTTCGGCCAGGAGGTGTCCGCGTTCGTCGCCCAGCTCGACTACGCCCAGCGCGCCATCCGCGCCAGCTTGCCGGCGGTTTGCGAACTGGCCCAGGGCGGCACCGCCGTGGGCACCGGGCTGAACGCCCCGCATGGTTTTGCCGAAGCCATCGCGGCCGAGCTGGCGGCGCTGTCCGGCCTGCCGTTCGTCACCGCACCGAACAAATTCGCCGCCCTTGCCGGGCATGAGCCACTGACCAGCCTGGCCGGGGCCCTGAAGACCCTGGCTGTGGCCCTGATGAAAATTGCCAACGACCTGCGCCTGCTGGGGTCCGGCCCGCGTGCCGGGCTGGCTGAAGTGCGCCTGCCGGCCAACGAGCCTGGTAGTTCGATCATGCCGGGCAAGGTCAACCCGACCCAGTGCGAAGCCTTGTCGATGCTGGCCTGCCAGGTGCTGGGCAACGACGCGGCGATCGGCTTTGCCGCCAGCCAGGGCCATTTGCAGCTGAACGTGTTCAAGCCGGTGATCATCCACAACCTGCTGCAGTCGATCGAACTGCTGGCCGATGGCTGCCGCAACTTCCAGCAGCATTGCGTGGCGGGTATCGAACCGGATGCCGAGCAGATGGCGGCGCACCTGGAGCGCGGGTTGATGCTGGTAACGGCGCTGAACCCGCACATCGGCTATGACAAGGCAGCGGAAATTGCCAAGAAGGCCTATGGCGAGGGCAAGACCTTGCGCGAGGCGGCACTGGAATTGAAGTACCTGACCAATGAACAGTTCGACCAGTGGGTGCGGCCGGAGAACATGCTGGCCCCAGGCGGAAAAGGCTGAGATCCGGGACACCGCGCCCTGTGTGGGCGCGGCCTTGCGTCGCGACGGGCTGCGCAGCAGCCCCAAAATTCATGTCTCTGCCGACAGTTCTGGGGCTGCTGCGCAGCCCGTCGCGACGCTAGGCCGCTCCTACACGGAGCGGGCGACTTTGCGGAATTTGCGGGCCCGCCAGCTAGCCACCAGCGATGGTCCCAGCGCTACTAGCGCCGACCCCAGCACCACCGTCACCGCCCCGACATAACCCAGGGCATTGATGTCCTCGGCATGCACGTAGTCGGGCCACAGCAAGGCCGCCAATGCCACCGCGACGAAGGTCACCAGCGGCGTCAACGCCAGCGTGGCACTCACCCGCGATGCCTCCCAGTGCGCCAGCGCCTCGGCAAACGCGCCATAGGCCACCAGCGTGTTCAGGCAGCAGGCCAGCAGCAACCAGCCCTGCACCGGGGTCAGCTGCAATGCCTGCAACGGGTGGACCCATGGCGTGAGCAACGCGGCGCAACCGAGGTAGATCACCATCATCACTTGCTGCGAATTCCACACGGTCAGCAGCTGCTTCTGGCTCAATGCGTAGAACACCCAGATCGTGGTGGCCAGCAGGATGGTCAGCACGCCAGTGGTATAGGTGCCGAGCGAGGTCAGCAGCTCTTCCAGGCGCTGGTTGAAGAACAGGCCAAACCCCGCCAGCAGGATCAGCAAGCCCATGCCCTGCCCCAGGCTGAAGCGTTCGCGGAACACGAACACGCTGGCCACCAGCAGCAACACCGGGCCAAGCTGCACCACCAGTTGCGCGGTACCCGGGCTCAGCAGGTTCAGGCCGATCAGGTACAGCACATAGTTGCCCATCAGGCCAAGCACGGCCACCAGCACCAGCCCCTTGCCCCTGGGCGTCAGTTGGCGGATGGACGGCAAGCGGCGCTGGGCCGTCAGCCAGGCGAACAGCAGCCCACCGGAAACCAGCAGGCGGTACCAGGTGACGGTGACCGGGTCGACCACCTGCAGCACCTGCTTGAGCTTGATCGGCAGGATGCCCCAGAGCAACGCCGTCAGAAGCGCCAGGAACAGGCCATAGCCCCAGCGGCCGGAAGTGGTGTGCATAAAGTCCTCGATCAAGCCCGTGGTGGGGGTGGTTGAATTCTAAAGGCTTGGAGGGCCGGGCCGGGGGCGAGTGCCGAGAAAAGAATTCATCAGGTCATTCTTCTATGGCATGCCTGGGTGACGAGTTGTCTGTGCCGGCTTGTTCGCCGGCAAACCCGTTCGCCCAAGACCCCAGGCTTCAGCCATGGGGTACTGCTGTGGGAGCGGGCGTGCCCGCGAAAGGGCAAGCACAGGCAGCATCGATTCGGCTATTTCTTGTCCTTGGCAAACGCCGCCTCGAGCGCCTGGTTGATGGTGCGCAACACTTTCACCCGTGCCCAGCGCTTGTCGTTGGCCTCCACCAGCGTCCATGGCGCAATCTCCGTGCTGGTGCGGTCGACCATGTCACCCACCGCCTGGACATAGTCGTCCCACTTCTCGCGGTTGCGCCAGTCATCCTCGGTGATCTTGTAGCGCTTGAACGGGATCTGCTCGCGCTCCTCGAAACGCTCCAGTTGGGTCTGCTGGTCGATCGCCAGCCAGAACTTGACCAGCACCAGGCCGGCATTCACCAGCTGTTCCTCGAAATCGTTGATCTCGCTGTAGGCGCGCATCCAGTCGGCCGGGCTGCAGAAGCCTTCCACCCGCTCCACCAGCACCCGGCCATACCAGGAACGGTCGAAGATGGTGAACTTGCCGCGCGCCGGAATATGCCGCCAGAACCGCCACAGGTAGGGCTGCGCGCGCTCTTCTTCGGTGGGCGCGGCAATCGGCACGATGCGGTACTGGCGCGGGTCCAACGCTGCCGCCACGCGGCGGATGGCGCCGCCCTTGCCAGCTGCGTCGTTGCCTTCGAACACCGCCACCAGGGCATGCCGGCGCATGCGCTTGTCGCGCAGCAGGCCGGCCAGGCGGGCCTGCTCGGTGACCAGCTGTTCCTGATAATCGGCCTTGTCCAGGCGCAGGGTCATGTCCAGCGCGCCGAGCAGGCTGCGCTGGTCGATGCTGCGGCCCAGCGGCGCGACGTTGCCCCGGTGCTTGGCTTTGGGGTCGCTGGCCAGTGCTGCTTGCAGGCTTTCCAGCAGAACGCGCCCGACCGCCAGGCTGCGGTAGTTGGGGTCAACGCCTTCGATGATGTGCCATGGCGCATAGTCGCGGCTGGTGCGGCGCAGCACGCGCTCACCGAAGCGCACGAAACGGTCGTAGGTTTCCGACTGCTGCCAGTCCAGCGGGCTGATGCGCCAGCTGTGCAGCGGGTCGTCCTTCAGCGCCTTGAGACGCGCCTTCATCTGCTTCTTGGACAGGTGGAACCAGAACTTGATGATCAGCGCACCTTCGTCGCAGAGCATTTCCTCGAGCCGCTCGGCGCCGGTGATGGCCTGGTCGAGCACGGCATCCTTGAACAGGCCATGTACCCGCCCCTGGAGCATCTGGCTGTACCAGTTGCCGAAGAACACGCCCATCCGCCCCTTCGGTGGCAAGGCCCGCCAATAGCGCCAGGCCGGTGGCCGGGCCAGCTCTTCGTCGGTTTGCTGGTCGAAGGTGAGCACGTCGATCAACCGCGGGTCCATCCACTCGTTGAGCAACTTGACCGTCTCGCCCTTGCCGGCGCCTTCGATGCCGTTGATCAGCACGATCACCGGAAAACGCGCCTGCTGCTTGAGTTCGTACTGGGCTTCGAGCAGGGCCTCGCGCAAAGCGGGTACCTCGGCGTCGTAAGCCTCCTTGTCGATGCTGTGGCCGATTTCTGCGGATTCGAACATGCACTGGCTCCTTCAATGGATAAGCAAGACTAGCGGATTTGTGTGTGGGCTGTACCGGCCCTGTCGCTGGCAAGCCAGCTCCCACAGCCGGTGCCAGCTGACGCGTCGGCTGCTTCGCGGATAAATCCGCGCCTACAATCGACGTTGTACCTGTGGGGGCTGGCTTGCCGGCGACAGGGCCGGTACGGCAAGCGCAAAATCATCAGATGGCATAAAATCCGTCGATCCGCTGCAACCGAGCCAACCATGTCCACCCTCCTCCAGCACGCCCAGATCGACTGGGACGACCAGGGCCGCCCGCACTCGCGCCAATACGACGACGTCTACTTCGCAGTCAACGAAGGCATCGAAGAAACCCGTCATGTGTTTCTCGGACAAACCCGCCTGGCAGAACGTTTCGCCGCCCTCGCCCCGCATGCCTGCCTGGTGATCGGTGAAACCGGCTTTGGCACCGGCATGAACTTCTACTGCGCCTGGCAGCTGTTCGAGCAGCATGCCGGCGCCGAAGCCCGCCTGCATTTCGTCAGCGTCGAGAAGTACCCGCTCGGCCGCGACGACATGGCCCGTGCCGTGCGCCTGTGGCCGGAGCTGGCGGCCTACAGCGAGCCCCTGCTGGCGCAGTACGTGGCGCTGCACCCTGGCTTCCAGCAGTTCACCTTCGCCAATGGGCGGGTCACCCTCACCCTGCTGGTCGGTGACGTGCTGGAGCAACTGCCGCAACTCGATGCGCAGGTCGATGTGTGGTTCCTCGACGGCTTCGCCCCGGCCAAGAACCCCGACATGTGGACCCCGGCGCTGTTCGCGCAGCTGGCGCGGCTGTCGCACCCCGGCACCGTGCTGGGCACGTTCACCACCACCGGCTGGGTACGCCGCAGCCTGGTCGATGCCGGCTTCGCCATGAAGAAGGTGCCGGGCATCGGCAAGAAGTGGGAAGTGATGAGCGGCGCCTACGTCGGCACCCCGCCTACCCCCTGCCCCCCTTGGTATGCACGCCCGACAGCCGCAGCAGGACCACGCGAGGCCCTGGTCATCGGTGCCGGGCTGGCCGGCAGTTGCAGCGCCGCCAGCCTGGCCCGGCGCGGCTGGCAGGTGACCGTGCTGGAACGCCACGACGCGCCAGCACGGGAAGCATCAGGCAACCCGCAAGGGGTGCTGTACCTCAAGCTGTCGGCCCATGGCACAACGCTGTCACAGATGATCCTGTCCGGTTTCGGCTACACCCGGCGCCAGCTGGAGCGCTTGCAGCGCGGCCGCGACTGGGATGCCTGTGGCGTGCTGCAGCTGGCCTTCGACAACAAGGAAGCCGAGCGCCAGGGCAAGTTGGCAGCGGCCTTCGCCCCTGACCTTCTGCATCCGCTGCAGCGTGATGAAGCCGAAGCCATGGCCGGTGTGGCGTTGCCGGCCGGCGGGCTGTTCTACCCCGAGGGTGGCTGGGTGCACCCGCCGGCGCTGTGCCAGCAGCAGTTGCAGCACCCTCGCATTCGCCTGGTGACACATCAGCCAGTGCTCGACCTGCGCAAGGTCGGCGAGCAATGGCAAGCCTGGGCCGGTGAACGGCTGCTGGCCAGCGCGCCAGTGGTGGTCCTGGCCGGGGCCGCCGAAGTGCGGCGCTTCGAGGCGTGCGCGCAGCTGCCGCTCAAGCGCATCCGCGGGCAGATCACCCGCTTGCCAGCCACTGCCGGCAGCCGCGCGTTGCGCACCGTGGTGTGTGCGGAGGGCTACGTGGCCCCACCCCGCGGCGATGAGCATACCCTGGGCGCAAGCTTCGACTTCCACAGCGAAGACCTGGCACCGACGCTGGCCGAGCACCAAGGCAACCTGGCATTGCTGGATGAAATTTCCCCCGACCTGGCCGAGCGCCTGGGCACCGCCGAGCTGGACCCGGCACAGTTGCAGGGGCGCGCGGCATTTCGCTGCACCAGCCCGGACTACCTGCCGATCGTCGGGCCGCTGGCCGATGCCGAGGCGTTCAACGAAGCCTATGCGGTGCTCAGCCGGGATGCGCGGCAAATGCCGCAGGTGGCCTGCCCATGGCTCGGTGGCCTGTACGTGAACAGCGGGCATGGCTCGCGCGGGCTGATCACCGCCCCGCTGAGTGGCGAGCTGGTGGCCGCCTGGGTGTGCGGGGAACCACTGCCGGTGCCGCGGGCGGTGGCGGAGGCCTGTCATCCGAACCGGTTTGCCTTGCGCAGGTTGATTCGTGGGCGGTGACAGGGCCGGGGTATGCCGTTGGACGTGTAGCGCCTGGGAGATCGAGCGCCGCGTAGGCGGCGCTCGATTTACGCCCCAACCCAAAAACCAAGCCCCCCCCACCGCCCCACCCCATATAACAGATCGATCTAAAACTCTCGCAAACCGCACGGGTCAGTTCCTTAAGGTGCCCTAATCCGGGGCACTCCCTCCCCAACGGAAAAACCGGTAAGGACCTATGTGCGGATTAGCAGGAGAGTTGCGTTTCACCCCGATCGACCAAGCCCCTCGCCCAGCCGACCTGGCTGCGGTAGAGCGCATCACCCATCACTTGGCGCCGCGCGGCCCGGATGCCTGGGGCTTCCATAGCCAGGGCCCGATCGCCTTGGGCCACCGGCGCCTGAAAATCATGGACTTGTCCGACGGCTCGGCGCAGCCGATGGTCGACAACACCCAGGGCCTGTCACTGGCGTTCAACGGCGCCATCTACAACTTCCCCGAATTGCGCCAGGAGCTGCAGGCGCTGGGCTACACCTTCTGGTCCGACGGCGACACCGAGGTGCTGCTCAAGGGCTACCACGCCTGGGGCGCCGCCTTGCTGCCCAAGCTCAACGGCATGTTCGCCCTGGCCATCTGGGAGCGTGACAACCAGCGCTTGTTCCTCGCTCGCGACCGCCTGGGCGTCAAGCCCTTGTACCTGTCGCGCAACGGCGAGCGCCTGCGGTTCGCCTCGACCCTGCCGGCGCTGCTCAAGGGCGGTGACATCGACCCGGTGCTCGACCCGGTAGCGCTCAACCACTACCTGAACTTCCACGCGGTGGTACCAGCGCCACGCACCCTGCTGGCCAATGTGCAGAAGCTCGAACCCGGCACCTGGATGCGCATCGACCGCCATGGCGAAGTGGAACGCCAGACCTGGTGGCAGCTGCATTACGGCGCCACGCCCAACGAGCGCGAGCTGGACCTCGAAGGCTGGACCACCCGGGTGCTCGACGCCACCCGCGAGGCCGTGGCCATCCGCCAACGTGCCGCGGTGGACGTGGGCGTGCTGCTGTCCGGCGGGGTCGACTCCAGCCTGCTGGTCGGTCTGCTGCGCGAAGCGGGCGTGGACGACCTGTCGACCTTCTCCATCGGTTTCGAGGATGCCGGCGGCGAACGCGGCGACGAGTTCCAGTACTCCGACCTGATCGCCCGGCATTACGGCACCCGTCACCACCAGTTGCGTATTGCCGAGCATGAGGTCATCGAGCAACTGCCGGCGGCGTTCCGCGCCATGAGCGAACCGATGGTCAGCCACGACTGCATCGCCTTCTACCTGCTGTCGCGGGAAGTGGCGAAGCACTGCAAGGGCGTGCAAAGCGGCCAGGGCGCCGATGAACTGTTCGCCGGCTACCACTGGTACCCGCAGGTAGACGGCGCCGAGGACCCCTTCAGCGCCTACCGCGAGGCCTTCTTCGACCGCAGCCACGCCGAATACCGCGACACCGTGCAAACGCCCTGGCTGCTGGAAACCGATGCTGCGGGCGAGTTCGTGCGCGAACATTTCGCCCGCCCCGGTGCCCCCGATGCGGTCGACAAGGCGCTGCGCCTGGACAGCACGGTGATGCTGGTCGACGACCCGGTCAAACGGGTGGACAACATGACCATGGCCTGGGGCCTGGAGGCACGCACGCCGTTCCTCGATTACCGCCTGGTGGAACTGTCGGCGCGCATTCCCGCACGCTTCAAGCTGCCCGACGGCGGCAAGCAGGTACTCAAGCAAGCCGCACGACGGGTGATCCCGCACGAGGTGATCGACCGCAAGAAGGGCTACTTCCCGGTACCGGGCCTGAAGCACCTGGATGGCGCCACCCTTGGCTGGGTGCGGGAACTGCTGACCGACCCCAGCCAGGACCGCGGGCTGTTCAACCCGGCCATGCTCGACCGCCTGCTGAACAACCCGCACGGCCAGTTGACCCCGCTGCGCGGCTCCAAGCTGTGGCAGCTGGCGGCATTGAACCTGTGGCTGACCGAACAAGGACTCTGAGCGATGAAAGCCCACGAAACTGCCTACGGCCAGCGCCTGCTGCGCGGCCAGGCGCCCTCCTACGAACGCCTGCAGGCGCGCCTGGCCGGTGATGGCAGCCAGCCCCACGACCAGCCACGCGCCGTGCATTGCGGCTGGGGCCGGCTGCTGATCGGCCATACCTACGCCGACCCGGCCAAGCTGGCCGAGGACCTGCTGGGCGAGTGCCCGGGCGAACGTGACATCGCGTTGTACGTGGCCGCGCCCCAGCAGGTGCTGGCCCATGCGCCACAACAACTGTTCCTCGACCCGTCCGACACCCTGCGCCTGTGGTTCACCGACTATCGGCCGGCACAGCGGGTGTTCCGTGGTTTCCGCGTGCGCCGGGCACAGAACGCCGGTGACTGGCAGGCGATCAACACCCTGTACCAGGCGCGCGGCATGTTGCCGGTCGTCCCCGAGCTGCTCACCCCGCTTGACCAGGGCGGCCCCGTCTACTGGCTGGCCGAAGACGAAGACAGCGGTGCGGTCATCGGCAGCGTCATGGGCCTGAACCATGCCAAGGCGTTCGACGACCCCGAGCACGGCAGCAGCCTCTGGTGCCTGGCGGTGGACCCGCAATGTACCCGCCCCGGCGTCGGCGAAGTGCTGGTGCGCCACCTGATCGAGCACTTCATGAGCCGCGGCCTGGCCTACCTGGACCTGTCGGTGCTGCACGACAACCGCCAGGCCAAGCGCCTGTACCAGAAGCTGGGGTTTCGCAACCTGCCGACCTTCGCGGTCAAGCGCAAGAACGGCATCAACGAGCAGCTGTTCCTCGGCCCCGGGCCGCAGGCCGACCTCAACCCGTATGCGCGCATCATCGTCGACGAGGCCCTGCGCCGGGGTATCGAGGTGCAGGTCGATGATGCCGCTGCCGGGCTGTTCACCCTCAGCCTGGGCGGGCGCCGCATCCGCTGCCGGGAATCGCTCAGCGACCTGACCAGCGCCGTGACCATGACCCTGTGCCAGGACAAGCGCCTGACCCGGCAAGCCCTGCACAACGCCGGGCTCAAGGTGCCGGCACAGCAGCTGGCCGGCAATGCCGACGACAACCTGGCGTTTCTCGAAGAGCACGCGGCGGTGGTGGTCAAACCGGTCGATGGCGAGCAGGGCCAAGGGGTTGCCGTCAACCTCACCAGCATCGATGACATCACCCGCGCCGTCGAACAGGCACGCCAGTTCGACAGCCGCGTGTTGCTGGAAAGCTTCCATGCCGGGCATGACCTGCGCATCGTGGTCATCGGTTATGAAGTGGTGGCGGCCGCCATTCGCCACCCGGCGCAGGTGGTGGGCGATGGCAAGCACAGCATTCGCCAGCTGATCGACGCCCAGAGCCGACGGCGCCAGGCGGCCACCGGGGGCGAGAGCAGGATCCCCGTGGACGAAGAGACCGAACGCACCCTGAGCACCGCTGGCCATGGCTACGACGATGTCCTGCCTGCGGGCCAGCACCTGGCCGTGCGGCGCACCGCCAACCTGCACACCGGCGGCACCCTGGAAGACGTGACCGAACGCTTGCACCCGGCACTGGCCGAGGCCGCCGTGCGGGCAGCGCGGGCACTGGAGATCCCGGTGGTGGGGCTGGACTTCATGGTGCGCGATGCCGAGCAGCCGGAGTACGTGATCATCGAGGCCAACGAGCGGGCCGGGTTGGCCAACCACGAACCGCAACCGACCGCCGAGCGTTTCATCGACCTGCTGTTCCCGCATAGCCGGCCGTTGGCGTAACGACTGATGGCCTCTTCGCGGGCACGCCCGCTCCCACAGGGGCAGCGCAATTCCTGAGACTTGTGGGGGCTCTGTGGGAGCGGGCGTGCCCGCGAAGAATCAATGCAATTTCCAAGGAGTACTCATGTCCGAACGACTCCCCGAACCCGATCTCGACTACCTCAAACGCGTGCTGCTGGAGATGCTCGCTATCCCCAGCCCCACCGGTTTCACCGACACCATCGTGCGCTACGTGGCCGAACGCCTGGAGGAGCTGGGCATTCCCTTCGAGCTGACCCGCCGCGGCACCATCCGCGCCACGCTCAAGGGCCGGCAAAACTCGCCGGACCGCGCCGTGTCCGCCCACCTCGACACCATCGGCGCCAGCGTCCGCCAGTTGCTCGACAACGGTCGCCTGGCCCTGGCGCCGGTCGGCTGCTGGTCGAGCCGCTTCGCCGAGGGCAGCCGGGTCAGCGTGTTCACCGACACCGGCGTGTTCCGTGGCAGCGTGCTGCCACTGATGGCCAGCGGGCACGCCTTCAACACCGCCATCGACCAGATGCCGATCAGCTGGGAGCATGTGGAAGTGCGCCTGGACGCCTACTGCGCCACGCGCGCCGATTGCGAGGCGCTGGGCCTGAGCATCGGTGACTTCGTCGCCTTCGACCCGCTGCCCGAATTCACCGAAAGCGGCCACATCAGCGCCCGCCACCTGGACGACAAGGCCGGTGTCGCCGCGCTGCTGGCAGCGCTGAAAGCGGTGGTGGAAAGCGGCCGCCAGCCACTGATCGACTGCCACCCGCTGTTCACCATTACCGAGGAGACCGGCTCGGGTGCGGCCGGGGCGCTGCCCTGGGACGTCAGCGAATTCGTCGGTATCGACATCGCCCCGGTAGCGCCCGGCCAGGCTTCCAGCGAGCATGCCGTGAGCGTGGCCATGCAGGACTCGTCGGGGCCTTACGACTACCACCTGTCGCGGCACTTGCTGAAACTGGCCGGCGACCACGACCTGCCGGTGCGCCGCGACCTGTTCCGCTATTACTTCAGCGATGCCCATTCGGCGGTGACCGCCGGGCACGATATTCGTACCGCGCTGGTGGCATTTGGCTGCGATGCCACCCATGGCTACGAACGCACGCACATCGACAGCCTGGCGGCGCTGAGCCGGTTGCTGTCGGCGTACCTGCTCAGCCCGCCAGTGTTTGCCAGCGACTCGCAACCGGCCAATACCTCGTTGGAGCGCTTCAGCCACCAGTTGGAGCATGATGCGCAGATGGAAAGTGATACACGGGTGCCGGCGGTGGATAGCCTGGTCGGTCACAAGGCTTGAGGCCAAGGGCTGCGTTGCAGCCCGATCGCCGGCAAGCCAGCGCCCCCAGAACAACGCAGTGCCCGAGGCCTGAGGGCGCCGTCCAGCCGGCGATCGGGTCGCAACGCGGCCCCAAAAGGCCAGGTGTTTCGCGTAGCATGCGCCCATCAATTCCCTAGGCTCCGCCCACCATGCTGATCCCTTACGACCAACTGCAAGCCGAAACCCTGACCCGCCTGATCGAAGACTTCGTCACCCGCGACGGCACCGACAACGGCGACGATACCCCGCTGGAAACCCGTGTGCTGCGGGTGCGCCAGGCCTTGGCCAAGGGCCAGGCGTTCATCCTGTTCGACCCGGAAAGCCAGCAGTGCCAGCTGCTGGCCAGGCATGATGTGCCGCGCGAGTTGCTCGACTAGCAGGCCAGGGTCGGCGCCATCAGGCTTTGCCTGGCTTGGCCTCCTTGATGCGCTTGTACACCTCGGACCGATGCACCGGCACCTCGCGCGGTGCATCCACGCCAAAGCGCACCATTCCGTCCCGCGTTTCCACCACCATGAGCCGAATGTCATCGCCAATCACGATGACCTGCCCCACTTCGCGTCCAATTACCAACATGCTCCAGTCCTCCAGCGAAAGGGAAAACCGGAGCCTGCCTTGCTGGCATTTGGCTACTCAATAGTTCCGCTGATAATCAGAAGCGCCCTACATTTCTAGGTAATTTCCCTTACAGATCAATCAGCGGGAATGGGCTTTGGCGCGCATTTTCACCGCCATGTCGGCCATCTCGTCATACAGCCGCTCGGGCGCCTGGCGCTTCAGTTGCCAAGCCTGGCGCCCGGCCTCGTGGGGCAGGATCAGGAACTCGCCGGCGCTGACCTGCTGATGGATGTAGTCGGCAATGTCCGCCGCATTGATCGGCGAGCCTTCCAGCAGTTTGCCCACCTGCGCCTTCATCGCCGGGTTCGGCCCGCGGAACGAATCCAGCAGGTTGGCCTGGAAGAACGACGGGCACACCACATGCACCGCAACCTCGAGCTGGCGCAGCTCCACCAGCAGGCTCTCCGACAAGGCCAGCACGCCGGCCTTGGCCACGTTGTAGTTGCTCATGCCCGGGCCCTGCATCAGCGCGGCCATCGAGGCGATGTTGATGATGCGCCCCTTGCTGCGCTCCAGCAGCGGCAGGAAAGCCTTGCAGCCCTTGACCACGCCCATCAGGTTGACCGCGATCTGCCAGTCCCAGTCTTCCAGCGACAGTTCGGCGAAGAACCCGCCCGAAGCGACACCGGCATTGTTGACGATCACATCGATGCCGCCGAACTGCTCGCTGCAGGCCTGGGCCAGGGCGGTGAGCTGGCTGTAGTCACGCACGTCGCAGCGCTGGACGAAGCCGTCGCCGCCGGCCTTGCGCACGCCTTCCAGGGTATCGCGCAGGCCGCCTTCGTTGACGTCGGCCAACGCCAGGCGCCAGCCCTCGCGCGCCCAGCGCAGGGCGATCTCGCGACCGAGGCCGGACCCGGCGCCGGTGATCATGATGCGGTTTTGCATGGTGGCTGGCCTTGTTTGCATGAAGAGTGACTGGAGTCTAAACAAGGGCCTGGGTAACGGCAGGGTTCATCAGGGTAGTGAATGGGGCAGCATGCGTCCGTGGCCAGCACTGTCCGTACACCAATGGAATCTTTCCCAAGCGGCGTCGGTCCCAATTTACAAGAGGCCAGCAGTCCGAGGCCCTTGACCCCCAACCACGCAAGGACTCCGTCATGACCACGATTCTGATCATCATCCTGATTCTGCTGTTGATTGGTGGCTTACCGGTCTTCCCACATTCACGCAGCTGGGGCTACGGCCCGTCCGGCATCATCGGCGTGGTGCTGGTGATCCTGCTGGTGTTGTTGCTGCTAGGCATGATCTAGCGCCGCAGACATGAAAAAACCGCGCCGAAGCGCGGTTTTTTCATTGCCGTGAGGATCAGTGCGAAACAGCGCCCGATGCCCCCAGGCCAGTCTGCGAACGCACGAACTGCGGGAAGAACAGCGCACGTTCGTCTTCGGCAGCCTTGGACTTGTCGGTGATCGAGAAGAACCAGATACCGATGAAGGCGATCAGCATCGAGAACAGTGCCGGATACTCGTACGGGTAGATCGGCTTCTCGTGGCCGAGGATCTGTACCCAGATGGTCGGGCCGAGGATCATCAGCGTCACTGCACTCACCAGGCCCAGCCAGCCGCCGATCATGGCACCGCGGGTGGTCAGTTTCTTCCAGTACATCGAGAGCAGCAGTACCGGGAAGTTGCAGCTGGCGGCGATCGAGAACGCCAGGCCGACCATGAAGGCGATATTCTGCTTCTCGAACAGGATGCCCAGGCCGATCGCCAGTACGCCCAGGGCGACGGTGGTGATCTTCGACACACGGATCTCGTCCTTGTCGTTGGCCTTGCCCTTGCGCCATACGCTGGCGTACAGGTCGTGGGACACCGCCGAGGCACCCGCCAGGGTCAGGCCGGCGACCACCGCCAGGATGGTGGCGAAGGCCACCGCCGAGATGAAGCCGAGGAACACGCTGCCGCCTACGGCATCGGCCAGGTGCACCGCGGCCATGTTGTTGCCACCCAGCAGGGCGCCGGCGGCGTCCTTGAAGGCCGGGTTGGTGCTGACCAGCAGGATGGCGCCAAAGCCGATGATGAAGGTCAGGATGTAGAAGTAGCCGATGAAACCGGTGGCATACAGCACGCTCTTGCGCGCTTCCTTGGCGTCACTGACGGTGAAGAAGCGCATCAGGATATGCGGCAGGCCGGCGGTACCGAACATCAGCGCCAAGCCCAGCGAGAAGGCCGAGATCGGGTCCTTGACCAGGCCGCCCGGGCTCATGATCGCTTCGCCCTTGGCATGCACCTTGATCGCTTCGGAGAACAGCGTGTTGAAGTCGAAGCCCACGTGCTTCATCACCATCAGCGCCATGAAGCTGGCCCCGGACAGCAGCAGCACCGCCTTGATGATCTGTACCCAGGTGGTGGCCAGCATGCCGCCGAACAGCACGTACAGGCACATCAGGATACCCACCAGGATCACCGCCACGTGGTAGTCCAGGCCGAACAGCAGCTCGATCAGCTTGCCGGCACCGACCATCTGCGCAATCAGGTAGAACGCTACCACCACCAGCGAACCGGACGCCGACAGGGTGCGGATTTCCTTCTGCCCGAGGCGGTACGAGGCCACGTCGGCAAAGGTGTACTTGCCCAGGTTGCGCAGGCGTTCGGCGATCAGGAAGAGGATGATCGGCCAGCCGACCAGGAAGCCGATCGAGTAGATCAGGCCATCGTAGCCGGAAGTGAACACCAGCGCGGAAATACCCAGGAACGAGGCCGCCGACATGTAGTCACCGGCAATCGCCAGGCCGTTCTGGAAGCCCGTGATCTTGCCACCGGCGGCGTAGTAGTCAGAGGCCGACTTGTTGCGCTTGGAGGCCCAGTAGGTAATGCCCAGAGTGAAGGCGACGAAGGCCACGAACATGGCGATGGCGGAAACGTTCAGCGGTTGTTTCTGCACCTCGCCGGTCAGGGCATCGGCGGCCCACACGGCGGGTGCGAAGGCGCCGCAGGCCAGTACGGCCAGGGTTTTGGCATGACGAATCATTGTTGCGCCTCCTTCAGGATGGCCTTGTTCAGCTCATCGAACTCGCCGTTGGCGCGGCGTACGTAGATGGCGGTCAGCACGAATGCCGAGACGATCAGGCCGACGCCCAGGGGAATACCCCAGGTAATCGAGGAGTCGGGGCTGAGCTTGGTGCCGAGGATCTGCGGACCGTAGGCGATCAGGAGGATGAAGGCGCAATACAGGCCGAGCATGATCGCCGAGAGAATCCAGGCGAACCGTTCGCGCTTGGTGACCAGCTCCTTGAAACGGGGGCTGTTTTGTATCGAGAGGTAAATGCTGTCGTTCATTGTTTTTGTCCTAGCAGCACAGATAGGGGTGGTACCCACGACCCCTACTTTATGCGGCTGTCGGACGCCAACCAGACGACCTTAGTCTTAGATGCAACGGTGTTTTACCAGTTGCGTAACAAAGTGAAGGCCCATTCGCGGGCACGCCCGCTCCCACAGGATTTTCGCTGCCCTTGAAGTCGGTGCAGTTCCTGTGGGAGCGGGCGTGCCCGCGAAGCAGCAAAACTGGCCCTGACGGGTTGTTACTTGCCGGTCCACTCCTTCACGCGCTCAGGGTGCTTGGCCACCCAGTCCTTGGCCGCCGCTTCAGGCTTGGCCCCTTCCTGGATCGCCAGCATCACCTCGCCAATCTCGTCCTTCGACTGCCAGCTGAACTTCTTCAGGAACTCCGCCACTTCCGGCGCCTTGCTCGCCAGTTCCTTGCTGCCGATGCTGTTCACGGTTTCCGCAGCGCCGTACACGCCTTTCGGGTCTTCGAGGAACTTCAGCTTCCACTTGGCGAACATCCAGTGCGGTACCCAGCCGGTCACCGCGATCGACTGCTGCTTGTTGTAGGCACGGCCCAGTTCTGCCGTCATCGCCGCGCCGGAGCTGGCCTGCAGCTTGTAGCCGGTCAGGTCGTAGTCCTTGATGGCCTGCTCGGTCTTGAGCATGACGCCAGAGCCGGCGTCGATGCCGACGATCTTCTGCTTGAAGCTGTCGTCGGTCTTGAGGTCGGCGATGCTCACCGCCTTGACGTACTCGGGGACGATCAGGCCGATCTTGGCGTCCTTGAAGTTCGGGCCGTAATCGACCACGTTGTCCTTGTTCTTGGCCCAGTATTCGCCATGGGTCACCGGCAACCAGGCCGACAACATGGCGTCGAGCTTGCCGGTGGCCACGCCCTGCCACATGATCCCGGTGGCCACAGCCTGCAGCTTGACGTCGTAGCCGAGCTTCTGCTTGATCACTTCGGCGGCCACGTTGGTGGTTGCCACGCTGTCGGCCCAACCATCCACGTAACCAATGCTTACTTCTTTAGCCATTGCCTGTGCAGCGCCCATGGCCATTACCAGGGCGGTGCCCACACCCAGGAAACGTCGCATTTTTCTCAAAGCAGCCATCAAAGCATCCCCTCGTCAGGTCTAGGAGATTGCATCATCTTCCTGCCACACCGGGCGACCTGCTCCACGTGCGACCTGTACCCGCCCATATGCGACAGCACTATGCCATTAGCGCCATCCGCCAGTGCCGACCTGCGCGATCCTTGCATGCCAAAGGTTTGGCGTCAGGCTACTATCTAGCCTTTTGCACCTGACGATGGACCGCCCGATGCCCCGCTCTGCCCGCCTGCTGTTGCCGTTGTACCTGTTTGCCTGCCTGCTTGCCCTGCTGGGCCTGGGAGGGCTCTGGTACGGGCTCGGCAAGCCGGTGCAGCTGCCCGATGCCGCCAGCCCGACACACAAGCTGCAATGCGCCTCGTACACACCGTTCGACAAGGACCAGTCGCCCTACGACCGGCCGTTCCGCCTGCGCCCGGCACGCATGGACGCCGACCTGGCATTGCTCGCCGAGCGTTTTCAGTGCATCCGCACCTATTCGATGAGCGGCCTTGAGGCAATTCCGGCGCTGGCCCGCAAACATGGACTGAAGGTGATGCTCGGCGCCTGGGTCAACGCCCACGCGGCCGACACCGAGAAGGAAATCGAGCTGCTGATCGCCGCCGCCAACGCCAACCCCGACGTGGTCAGCGCGGTGATCGTCGGCAACGAGACGCTGCTGCGCAAGGAAGTCACCGGTACACAACTGGCCACGCTGATCGCCCGGGTGAAAAGCCAGGTAAAGGTGCCGGTGACCTACGCCGATGTGTGGGAGTTCTGGCTGCAGCACCCGCAAGTGGCGCCGGCAGTGGACTTCCTCACCATCCACCTGCTGCCGTACTGGGAGGACGACCCGCGTGGTATCGATCAAGCCTTGGCCCACGTCGCCGACGTGCGCCGGGTATTCGGCACGCGCTTCGCGCCCAAGGACATATTGATCGGCGAAACCGGCTGGCCCAGCGAAGGCCGCCAGCGCGAGACCGCGGTACCGAGCCGGGTCAACGAGGCGCGCTTCATCCGCGGCTTCGTCGCCATGGCGGAAAGCAACGGCTGGCACTACAACCTGATCGAGGCGTTCGACCAGCCATGGAAGCGCGCCAACGAAGGGGCGGTCGGCGGTTACTGGGGGCTTTACGATGCCGACCGGCAGGACAAGGGCGTACTCGAAGGGCCAGTGAGCAACTTGCCGCACTGGCCGCAGTGGTTGCTGGCCAGTGCGCTGCTGGCGGCGGCCATGCTGGTGTTTGCCGGGCGCCCTGCTACACCGGCAACCGCCTTGCTGCTACCGCTGCTGGCGGCGTTTGGCGCAGGTTGCCTGGGGCTGTGGGGCGAGTTGATGCGCACCCATGCGCGGTTTGCCGGGGAATGGCTGTGGGCGCTGTTGCTGGCGGGGCTGAACCTGCTGGTGCTGGCCCATGCCGTGCTGGCCCTGGCACGGCGCGCCGGCTGGCGCGAGCGCCTGTTCGCCTGGCTGCAGGCACGCGCGGGCTGGCTGCTGCTGGCGGCGGGCTTTGCCGCGGCGGTGAGCATGCTGGCAATGGTGTTCGACCCACGCTATCGCAGCTTCCCCAGCGCAGCGCTGGCCTTGCCGGCGCTGGTGTTTGCGCTGTGGCCGGTAGCGGCGCGGCGGGCGGAAGTGGCGTTGCTGGCGTTCATCGTGGGTGCCGGGGTGGCGCCGCAGTTGTTCGTGGAAGGGCTAGAGAACCAGCAGGCCTGGCTGTGGGCGCTGGTCAGTGTGCTGATGACGGCGGCGTTGTGGCGCAGCTTGCGGATTACGCGCAAGGCCTGAAAGCAGATACCCGGTAGGAGCGGATTTATCCGCGATGCAGGCGACGCGGTGGATGGCACCGGCTTTGCCGGTGATCGCGGCTGAAGCCGCTCCTACCGGGACGGCGTGGCCTCAGCGTCTCGCACCAAGCGCAGCCCCGCCAGCACCAGCGCGAACACGGCAATGCTGGCGGTATACAGCACCAGTGCCGGCACTGCGAACACCAACGCCACCAGCGCCAGCCACCAGCCGCCGCGGCCGCCAACTACCTGCGCCAGCAGCGCCAGCCCGAGCCCGCCCCAGGCCAGCACCTGATGATGGATGCCCAACCCCAGCAACGACCGCACCTCACATTGCCAGTAAGCCGCCGGCGCCGTGCACAACCCCACCCACTGGCCATCCTCCATCAGCCCATAGCGCACGCCATAACTGGCAGCAAGCCAAAGCCCCAGAAACAACACAAGCAGCGCAAGCGGCAGCGACCGAGACATCCAGTTCTCCAATAGCGGTAATCGAAAGCATCCATGATCGCTTATGGCTTGTTGTAAGGCAAAATCACAACCCTGCAGCTATGTTGCAGATAACAAGCACACAAAAGGCCACCACGCCTGGCAACTTTGCCCGGCCCGCTGTGGTCCTAGCCTGCACACTGCTCGACCTTGCGTTCTTTTGGGGGATTACATGCTTCGATCTATGCGCCTCGCTGCCTTGCTTGGCGGCCTGCTCCTGGCTGTGGCCGCTTCGGCGCGGGATATCGACGCCGCGAGCTATGGCTACCCCTTGACCAACCCGTTCGAGGCGACCATCGCTACCACGCCGCCGGACCAGCGCCCCAGCCTGCCCGGCGACGACGAAATCAGCCAGTCCGACTACAGCCTCAACCTGCGCCCGGACCGCGAGTTCAGCCTGCCCGACAACTTCTGGGCGGTGAAGAAGCTCAAGTACCGCCTGGCCCGCCAGGACCGTGAAGCACCGCTGATCTTCATCATTGCCGGCACTGGCGCGCCCTACACCAGCAGCATCAACGAATACCTGAAGAAGCTGTTCTACCAGGCCGGCTTCCACGTGGTGCAACTGTCCTCACCCACCAGCTACGACTTCATGAGCGCCGCTTCACGCTTCGCCACCCCCGGCGTCAGCCAGGAAGACGCCGAAGACATGTACCGGGTGATGCAGGCCGTGCGTGCCCAGCACCCGCGCCTGCCGGTCAGTGAGTTCTATCTCACCGGCTACAGCCTGGGGGCACTGGATGCCGCCTTTGTCAGCCACCTGGATGAAACCCGCCGCAGCTTCAATTTCAAGCGCGTGCTGCTGCTGAACCCACCGGTCAACCTGTACACCTCGATCAACAACCTCGACAAACTGGTGCAAACCCAGGTCAAGGGCATCGACCGCAGCACCACCTTCTACGAGTTGATGCTGGCCAAGCTGACCCGCTACTTCCAGGACAAAGGCTACATCGACCTCAATGAAGCCCTGCTGTACGACTTCCAGCAGTCGCGCCAGCACCTGTCCAACGAACAGATGGCCATGCTGATCGGCACGTCGTTCCGCTTCTCCGCAGCCGACATCGCCTTCACCTCCGACCTGATCAACCGCCGCGGCCTGATCATTCCGCCGAAGTTCCCGATTACCGAGGGCAGCAGCCTCACGCCGTTCTTCAAGCGCGCGTTGCAGTGCGATTTCGACTGCTACATGACCGAGCAGGTGATCCCCATGTGGCGCGCCCGCACCGACGGCAACAGCATCCTGCAGCTGGTCAACCAGGTCAGCCTGTATGCCCTGGAAGACTACCTGCGCAGCAGCGACAAGATCGCCGTGATGCACAACGCCGACGATGTCATCCTCGGCCCGGGCGACATCGGTTTCCTGCGCAAGGTGTTCGGCGACCGCCTGACCCTTTACCCGCACGGCGGCCATTGCGGCAACCTCAATTACCGCGTCAACAGTGACGCCATGCTGGAGTTCTTCCGTGGTTAACAAAGTCCTCCTCGCCACTGCCCTGTTCGCCGCCGGCCATGCCCTGGCTGCCGAGACCGCCCCGCGGGCCAGCGTGATCGAGGCCGACCCGCAGGTGACCGCCGCGCCGCTGGCGCCGGAAGCCGATGGTTTTACCGACCCGCTGCGCGAACTGAAATTCAACCCAGGGCTGGACCAGCGCGAGTTCGAGCGCTCCACCCTGGAAGCGCTGAACGTGTACGACCCGCTGGAGTCGATCAACCGGCGCGTCTATCACTTCAACTACCGCCTCGACCAATGGGTACTGCTGCCACTGGTCAGCGGTTACCAGTACGTCACGCCGCGCTTCGTGCGGACCGGTGTGAGCAACTTCTTCAATAACCTGGGCGATGTGCCGAACCTGTTCAACAGCGTGTTGCAGCTCAAGGCCAAGCGTTCGGCGGAGATCACTGCACGGCTGATGTTCAACACCATCATTGGCGTGGGTGGGCTGTGGGACCCGGCGACCAAGATGGGCCTGCCGCGCCAGAGCGAGGACTTTGGCCAGACCCTGGGCTTCTACGGCGTGCCGGACGGCCCGTACCTGATGCTGCCGGTGTTGGGGCCGTCGAACCTGCGCGACACCACCGGGCTGGTGGTGGACTATGCCGGCGAGCAGGCGATCAACTACCTGAACGTGGCCGAAGCCAGCAGCGACCACCCGGAAATCTTTGCCCTGCGCGTGGTGGACAAGCGCTATACCACCAACTTCCGCTACGGCCAGCTCAACTCGCCGTTCGAGTATGAAAAGGTGCGCTATGTGTATACCCAGGCGCGCAAGCTGCAGATAGCCGAATAACAGCGCTCTCGCCCCTGTCGCCGGCTTGCCGGCGACAGGATTTGAACAGGCAGCATCAAATACCGAGGAACTGGCACAACTCGCGTTTCTTGGCCAAGGCATCCCTGCGCCCCAGTTCGATCAGCTCGCTGCAATAGCTGGCCTCGAACAGCAGGTAACTCAACACCCCCGCGCCGCTGGTCCGGGTCGCCCCCGGCCCGCGCAGGAACACCCGCAACGCCGCCGGCAACTCGCGCCGGTGGCGTGCGGCGATCTCGTCCAGCGGCTGGCTGGGCGCCACCACCAGCACGTCGATGGGTGCCAGCCCCAGGCGCCGGGCATCGAGGTGCGCCGGCAACAGGCGGCTGAGGTGGTTGAGGCGTTGCAGCAGTTCGATGTCGTCTTCCAGGCTGTCGATGAACGTGCTGTTGAGCATGTGCCCACCGATCTGCGCCAGGCTCGGCTGCTGCCCGCTGAATATGCGCTGGGCCGGCAAGGGCGGCGCTGGCCGCTGCGGGTTGCCGCTGACCCCGACCACCAGAACGCGGCTGGCGCCCAGGTGCAGGGCCGGGCTGATCGGCGCCGACTGGCGTACTGCGCCATCACCATAATACTCATCGCCGAGCTGTACCGGAGCGAACAGCAATGGGATGGCCGCGCTGGCCAACAGGTGGTCGATGGTCAAAGGCGCCGGCATGCCGATGCGGCGGTGACGCAGCCAGGCCTCGATGGTGCCGCGGCCCTGGTAGAAGGTCACCGCCTGGCCGGACTCATAGCCGAACGCGGTCACCGCGACGGCCCGCAATTGCTCGGCGGCGAGGGAATGGGCGATCCCGTCCAGGTTCAGGTGCGCCTGCAGCAGCTTGCGCAATGGGCTGCTGTCGAGCAACGCCACCGGCCCCGGGTGGCCCAGGCCCAACAGGTTGTGGGCAACGAAGCGACTGGCCTGGCGGACCACGCCAGGCCAGTCGCTGCGGATGACCAGGTGGCTGCGGAAGTTCTGCCAGAACGCCGTGAGCTTTTGCACGGTGTCATGGAAGTGCGTCGCGCCACTGGCCAGGGTCACGGCGTTGATGGCCCCGGCCGAAGTGCCGACGATAACCGGGAACGGGTTGGGCGCGGCCGTGGGCAACAACTCGGCGATGCCGGCCAGCACACCGACCTGGTAGGCGGCACGGGCGCCGCCGCCAGAAAGGATGAGACCGGTTACCGGGGGTGGAGCCATACGAGTCCTTCCTGGAATTGATGTGCTGTCAGTGCCGGCCCTTTCGCGGGTAAACCCGCTCCCACAGGGATTGCACAGCTTTCAAGGCCTGTGGAGAACCTGTGGGAGCGGGTTTACCCGCGAATAGGCCGGCACAGGCATAGCAGGCTCAGCGCTTCTTCTTGTCATACAGCCGCGGCGCCCCTTCGGGCCGCGACTTGAAGCGCCGGTGCGCCCACAGGTACTGCTCGGGGCATTCACGCAACACGCGCTCGACCCACTGGTTGATGCGCAGGCAGTCGGCCTCCTCGCTTTCGCCGGGGAAGTCCGCCAGCGGCGGGTGTATCACCAGACGATAGCCGCTGCCATCCTCCAGGCGCTTCTGGGTGAACGGAATCACCTGCGCCTTGCCCAGCCGGGCGAACTTGGTGGTGGCGGTCACCGTCGCGGCCGGGATGCCGAACAGCGGGACGAAGATGCTCTGCTTGGCACCGTAGTCCTGGTCCGGTGCGTACCAGATCGCCCGGCCCGAACGCAGCAGCTTGAGCATGCCGCGCACATCCTCGCGCTCCACCGCCAGCGAGTCGAGGTTATGCCGCTCGCGGCCGCTGCGCTGGATGAAATCGAACAACGGGTTGCCATGCTCGCGGTACATGCCGTCGATGGTGTGCTGCTGGCCCAGCAGCGCGGCGCCGATTTCCAGGGTGGTGAAGTGCACCGCCATCAGGATCGCGCCCTGCCCCGCCTGCTGGGCGGCCTGCAGGTGCTCCAGCCCCTCGACATGCGCCAGGCGCGCCAGGCGTGCCTTGGGCCACCACCAGCTCATGGCCATTTCGAAGAAGGCGATGCCGGTAGAAGCGAAATTGGCCTTGAGCAGACGCTGCCGCTCGTCGACCGACAGCTCCGGGAAACACAGCTCCAGGTTGCGCGCGGCAATGCGCCGCCGTTCACCGGCAAAGCGGTACATCACCGCCCCCAGCGCGGCACCGACCTTCAGCAGCACCCGGTACGGCAGCTGGACCACCAGCCACAGCAGGCCCAGGCCCAGCCACAGGCCCCAGAAACGAGGGTGAAGGAAATAGGGACGAAAACGCGGACGTTCCATTGAAGCTTCCGGAAAGACAAAGGCCGCGCATTCTACAACGGATCAGCGCATGTTGCGGGCAACCGGTCTTATCGTTATAAGTCAGGGCACTTTTTTCGCAACAAGCCGTCTATGCAGACCATGAGCCCAAACCACACACCCGACTCCGCCTCCGTGTTCCAGCTCAAGGGCAGCATGCTTGCCATTACCGTACTGGAACTGGCGCGCAATGACCTTGAGGCCCTTGACCGCCAGCTGGCGGCCAAAGTCGCCCAGGCACCGAACTTCTTCAGCAACACGCCGCTGGTGCTGGCGCTGGACAAGCTGCCGGCCGACGTGGGCGCAATCGACCTGCCTGGCTTGATGCGGATCTGCCGCCACCACGGCCTGCGCACCCTGGCCATCCGCGCCAACCGTATCGAGGACATTGCCGCCGCCATTGCCATCGACCTGCCGGTGCTGCCGCCGTCCGGTGCCCGCGAACGGCCGTTGGAGCCCGAGCCCGAGGTGAAGAAGCCCGAGCCGGCCCCGGTGCCGCCGCCGATCCTCGAACCCGAGGTGCGCCCGACCCGCATCATCACCGCGCCGGTGCGTGGCGGCCAGCAGATCTACGCCCAGGGCGGCGACCTGGTGGTGACTGCCTCGGTCAGCCCGGGGGCGGAACTTCTGGCCGATGGCAATATCCATGTGTACGGCGCCATGCGCGGCCGCGCCCTGGCCGGCATCAAGGGCAATACCAAGGCGCGGATCTTCTGCCAGCAGATGACCGCCGAAATGGTCTCCATCGCCGGCCAGTACAAGGTTTGCGAAGACCTGCGCCGCGACCCGCTGTGGGGCACCGGGGTGCAAGTCAGCCTGTCTGGCGACGTGTTGAACATCACCCGTCTTTAACGGATACTTGCCAGCATTTTTAGTGCAACTTTTTTGTCGTTGCCAATTATTTGTATTTTTGCAGGGACTTGCGTCCCGATTATTTTAGGGGTGAAACACCTTGGCCAAGATTCTCGTGGTTACTTCCGGCAAGGGGGGTGTGGGCAAGACCACCACCAGCGCCGCCATTGGTACCGGCCTCGCACTGCGTGGCCACAAGACTGTCATCGTCGACTTCGACGTCGGCCTGCGTAACCTCGACCTGATCATGGGCTGCGAACGCCGCGTGGTGTACGACTTCGTCAACGTGGTCAACGGCGAAGCCAACCTGCAACAGGCCCTGATCAAGGACAAGCGCCTGGAGAACCTGTACGTGCTGGCGGCCAGCCAGACCCGTGACAAGGACGCGCTGACCCAGGAAGGCGTGGAAAAGGTACTGATGGAGCTGAAGAAAGACTTCGAGTTCGTCATCTGCGATTCGCCAGCCGGCATCGAGAAAGGTGCGCACCTGGCCATGTACTTCGCCGACGAAGCCATCGTGGTGACCAACCCAGAGGTTTCCTCGGTACGTGACTCCGACCGCATGCTGGGCATCCTGTCGAGCAAGTCGCGCCGCTCCGAGAACGGTGAAGAGCCGATCAAGGAACACCTGCTGATCACCCGCTACCACCCGGAGCGCGTGGAAAAGGGCGAAATGTTGAGCATCGCCGACGTCGAAGAGATCCTGGCGATCAAGCTCAAGGGCGTGATCCCGGAATCCCAGGCCGTGCTGAAGGCTTCCAACCAGGGTATCCCGGTCATCCTCGACGACCAGAGCGATGCCGGCCAGGCCTATAGCGATACCGTCGACCGTCTGCTGGGCAAAGAGAAGCCCCTGCGGTTCATCGAAGTGCCGAAGCAAGGATTCTTCGCGCGCCTGTTTGGAGGCAAGTAAACCATGAACCTTTTTGACTTCTTTCGTGGCAGACAGAAACAGACCAGCGCGTCGGTAGCGAAAGAGCGTCTACAGATCATCGTGGCGCACGAGCGCGGCCAACGCAGCGAGCCGGACTACCTGCCAGCGCTGCAAAAGGAACTGCTGGAAGTAATCCGCAAGTATGTGAACATCGGCAACGATGACGTGCATATCGAACTGGAAAACCAGGGCAGCTGCTCGATTCTGGAGCTGAACATCACGTTGCCGGATCGCTGATCCGCGCAATCAGCCATTGGGGCTGCTGTGCAGCCCATCGCGACGCAAGGCCGCCCTGCCGGGAATGCCTACCCCAGTGCAGGAGCGGCCTTGCGTCACGATGGGCCGCAAAGCGGCCCCAACGGCTTTCCCTCGTTTCAACAGAGACCTCGCAATGCCGCTGTCCAACATCCAGATCCTGCACGAAGACGCCGCCATCCTGGTAATCAACAAACCGACCCTGCTGCTGTCGGTACCGGGCCGTGCCGAGGACAACAAGGACTGCCTGATTACCCGCCTGCAGGAAAACGGCTATCCCGATGCGCTGATCGTGCACCGCCTGGACTGGGAAACCTCCGGCATCATCCTGCTGGCCCGCGATGCCGATAGCCACCGTGAACTGTCCCGCCAGTTCCATGACCGCGAAACCGAAAAGGCCTACACCGCACTGTGCTGGGGCCAGCCGGCGCTGGACAGCGGCAGCATCGACCTGCCACTGCGCTACGACCCGCCGACCAAGCCACGGCATGTGGTGGACCACGAACTGGGCAAGCATGCGTTGACCTTCTGGCGCATCATCGAGCGCTGTGGCGACCATTGCCGGGTCGAGCTGACGCCGATTACCGGGCGCTCGCACCAGTTGCGCGTGCACATGCTGTCGATCGGGCACCCGCTGCTGGGCGACCGCCTGTATGCCAACCCCGAGGCGCTGGCGGCCCATGAGCGGCTGTGCCTGCATGCGTCGATGCTGAGCTTTACCCACCCGGTTTCCGGGGTGCGGATGAAGTTCGAGTGCCCGGCGCCGTTCTGATTTTGTGCTGCCTGTACCGGCCCCTTCGCGGCTGAAGCCGCTCCTACAGCCCTCGAGAGCGGTACGATGCCTGTGGAAGCGGCTTCAGCCGCGAAGCGGCAAGCACAATTCGTCGACCTAATACGCTAAACTCGCGCCACTGCTGTCTGGAGTGAGCTATGCGCGACGCACTGAATTCTGGCCTGATCGACTTCCTCAAGGCCTCCCCTACGCCCTTCCACGCCACCGCCAGCCTGGCCCAGCGCCTGGAAGCTGCCGGCTACCAGCGCCTGGACGAACGCGACAGCTGGGCCACCGTGCCTGGCGGCCGCTACTACCTCACCCGTAACGACTCGTCGATCATCGCCATCAAGCTGGGCAAGCAAGCGCCGCTGCTGAACGGCATCCGCATGGTCGGCGCGCACACCGACAGCCCGTGCCTGCGGGTCAAACCGCAGCCCGAGCTGCAGCGCCAGGGCTTCCTGCAGCTGGGCGTCGAAGTGTATGGCGGCGCGCTGCTGGCGCCATGGTTCGACCGCGACCTGTCGCTGGCTGGCCGGGTCACCTACCGCCGTGACGGCAAGGTCGAAAGCCAGTTGATCGACTTCAAGCTGCCGATCGCGATCATCCCCAACCTGGCCATTCACCTCAACCGCACCGCCAACGAAGGCTGGGCGATCAACCCGCAGAACGAACTGCCGCCGATCCTGGCCCAGGTAGCCGGTGACGAGCGCATCGACTTCCGCGCCCTGCTCACCGAGCAGCTGGCCCGCGAGCACGAACTGATCGCCGACGTGGTACTGGATTACGAACTGAGCTTCTACGACACCCAGGATGCCGCGCTGGTCGGCCTGAACGGCGACTTCATCGCTGGCGCGCGCCTGGACAACCTGTTGTCGTGCTACGCCGGCCTGCAGGCCCTGCTGACCGCGGACAGCGATGAAACCTGCGTGCTGGTGTGCAACGACCACGAAGAAGTCGGCAGTTGCTCGGCCTGCGGCGCCGACGGCCCGATGCTGGAGCAGACCCTGCAACGCCTGCTGCCGGATGGCGATGCCTACGTGCGCACCATCCAGCGCTCGCTGATGGTGTCGGCCGACAACGCCCACGGCGTGCACCCCAACTACGCCGACAAGCATGACGGCAACCACGGGCCCAAGCTCAATGCCGGGCCGGTGATCAAGGTCAACAACAACCAACGCTACGCCACCAACAGCGAAACCGCCGGGTTCTTCCGTCACCTGTGCATGGCCGAAGAGGTGCCGGTGCAGAGCTTCGTGGTGCGCAGCGACATGGGCTGCGGCTCGACCATCGGCCCGATCACCGCCAGCCACCTGGGCGTACGTACGGTCGACATCGGCCTGCCGACCTTTGCCATGCACTCCATTCGCGAACTGTGCGGCAGCCATGACCTGGCGCACCTGGTGAAGGTACTGACGGCGTTCTACCGCAGCCGCGAGTTGCCGTGATCCGCGGCAGGGCCCGCCTCGAGTGCCGCGGCGGGCTCTGTTTTCGACGGGTCAAGCAGGGCTTCGAGGTTGAGGCGGCCTTTGGGGTCCCAGTTGATGTATTTCCACAGCGAGAAACCTTCGGGGAGGCTGCCAGTTTCTTTCTGGGCATGTGCCAACCGTTCAGCCACGCGTTCGTGCTCGTTATCCGGATAAGCAAGACGTTCTACAGGCGTAAGGTTATCGAGGTATTCGAGGTATCCCCTGAATAAAACCCTTAGATCCCTGGTACTGTCGGTGTAGGCAAAAATGCGGCCAAAGTAAGCCTGATCAAGTTCGTACTTGGCACGCCCGGCTGCCGCACGCTCCATCTCGGTAAAATTGCCTTCGTCTTCCTGTATGGCGACCAGTGTATCCCTGCCCAGACCGGCAAACGGGTTGTTTTTCGGATATTTCCCATCCGCAACGTCAACCATATACTGCACGGATTTGTAGAATAACTCGGTGCGCTCGGCAGAGTAGTTTTCTGGCAAATGCCGTTTGACATAATTCTCATGCCCGACCCTGTCGTATTCTATATTCACGCGGTCATCCAGCGTAGGAGTGCCATAGATGCGCTGATAGCTGGCTCTCGTCTCATTCGAATGCGCAGCCAGATCCCGCCCTTCTTCAGACAGTCTCACACTGGTCGAGGCCGGTCGTGGTAATGGCTCTGTCTTCTCGAGCGCCACGGAAGTTCGCATGGGCAAGATATTGGCAGGAATACCAGTAATTTTCATTCTGTTCTCCAGAAGGAATGTGCGCGAGCGTTTGCAGCAGTATCCGTCAGGATTACTGGATGGTGAACTTGACGGTGTAATCGTAAGGTGGCTGCGCCGACACGCGCTGCAGAACTACCGAACACCTCGCTGTGGATGAGCCAATGGAGCGAGCGTCCTTGTTCCAGACAGGCGTATTACCTGTGCCAGAGGTATGTGAAGCCGAAAACCGACAAGCCTTCGCCCCGGACGTGTAGGTGAAGCGCATGCCCGATACCAAGGGCGAATAACTGGTCACTTTTGAAGTGCTGGCTTGTTTTCTCTGCACAGCCGAAAACATTGGATTGGCAGTCCCCACCAGATGTTCAAACGTAAACTGGGCAGTTGAATCCGTCTGATTATCGACGGTCACGGTTGCAACGTTGTTCTGTGCGTGTGCAAATCCGCTGAAGGTCAGCGTTACCATCGAAAAAACAACGAGTACTGGTAGCTTCATGAAGCGCTCCCCAAAATGACGTGAAAGACATACAACGTGTCCCTCAAGCCATCGGCGGAACCGCTAAATTCTTTGTAGGAAGTCGGTCTGATAAACAGGTAGGAAAAATCCACAAACCCTACTTGAAAATTTCTGTGATTCAGATCAACCCTGCTTTAGCCCGGCGCGAACTATACTCAACGCAACCGCTCTCATCGCCGAAGGACCACTGCCATGTCCCCGTTCCTCTCCTTGTTCGTGCCGGTGTTCCTGTTCCTGTTGCTGCTGACCGTCGGCTTCAGCCTGCGCGAGCGCAACCTCGGTGTGGTAATGATGTGGGTCGGCACACTGGGCATCTTTGGCCTCACCTGCTGGAAGATCCTGGAGCAGCTGCCGTCATAAACCTCTACACTCGGTCAATCGTTTGACCTGAGGTAGTTTTACCCGTGCCCGCCTTCCTGCGTTGCCTGTTCCTGCTGCTGTTGCTGTTCCTCCCTCCGGTACAAGCCGCCGGCCTGCCTGGCCTGCTTGGCGGTAGCGCGCCCGCGCAAGCGGAAGCCAGCGAACCGCTGGGCAAGTCGCTGGACGAGGTGATCAAGAACCTGGAAAACGACCAGCAGCGGGCCAAGCTGCTGGCCGACCTGAAAAAGCTGCGCGATGCCACCCAACAATCGCAACCCAACGTCGAACAAGGCGTGCTCGGCCTGATCGGCGGCGCCCTGCATGATCTCGAAAAGCAGTTCAGCGGCGATGCCAGCCCGTTCCACCGTTGGGCTGCGGAAATCGAACAGGCCCAGGCCGAACTGGCCGAGCTGGTGGTGCCGGTGCACCAGTGGCCGGCCATCCTGTTCGGCTTCGCGGCAGTCATCGCCGTATGGAGTGTGCTGGCCTATGCCTTCAACTGGGTCGGCCACCGGGTACGCCTGCGCTTTGGCTTGAGCGAGGAGCTGCCGCAGCATCCCCGCACCTGGGACCTGGTGCGCTTTGCCCTGCGCAAACTCGGTCCATGGCTGGTGGCGCTGGTGTTTACCGTATACCTGAGCTTCGTGCTGCCGCCGTCGCTGGGCAAATCGCTGGCCATGGTGCTGGCCTATGCGTTGGTGGTGGGCACCTGCTTCTCGGCGATCTGCGTGATCGCCTTTTCGCTGCTCGACGGCCCGCACCGCCACCGCGCCCTGTACATCCTGCGCCACCAGGCATTCCGCCCGCTGTGGCTGATCGGCAGTTTCGCCGCGTTCGGCGAGGCGATGAGTGACCCCCGCCTGACGGTCGCCCTCGGCACCCACCTGGCGCATGCCCTGGCGACCCTGGCCAACGTGATTGCGGCGCTGTGCACCGGGCTGTTCATCCTGCGTTTTCGCCGCCCCATCGCCCATCTGATCCGCAACCAGCCGCTGTCACGGCGCCTGACCCGGCGCACCCTCAGCGACACCATCGAAATCCTCGGCAGCTTCTGGTTCGTGCCGGCGCTGATCCTGGTGGCCATCTCGCTGTTCGCGACCTTCGTTTCCGCCGGCGACACCAGCACCGCCCTGCGCCAGTCGCTGATGTGCACCGTGCTGGTGGTGGTGTGCATGGTGCTCAACGGCCTGGTGCGCCGCCATGCCGCCAACCCCAAGCGGGCCACCAAGCGCCAGGCGGTGTACGCCGAACGCCTGCGCAATTTTGCCTACCTGCTGGTGCACCTGTTCATCTGGCTGGTGTTCATCGAACTGGGCCTGCGCGTGTGGGGCCTGTCGATGATCAGCTTCGCCGAAGGCGAAGGCCACGACATAAGCCTGCGCCTGCTCGGCCTGGCCGGCACGCTGATTGTCGCCTGGCTGGTGTGGATTCTCGCCGACACCGCCGTGCACCACGCCCTGGTGCGTTCACGCCGAGGCCTGGCCAACGCCCGTGCGCAAACCATGATGCCGTTGATCCGCAACGTGATGTTCGTGGTCATCTTCATCATCGCGGTCATCGTCGCCCTGGCCAACATGGGCATGAACGTCACCCCGCTGCTGGCCGGTGCCGGGGTGATCGGCCTGGCCATCGGTTTTGGCGCGCAATCGCTGGTGGCCGACCTGATCACCGGGCTGTTCATCATTATCGAAGACTCGCTGGCCATCGATGACTACGTGGATGTCGGCGGCCACCTGGGCACGGTCGAAGGGCTGACCATCCGTACCGTGCGCCTGCGCGATATCGACGGCATCGTGCATACCATCCCGTTCAGCGAGATCAAGAGCATCAAGAACTACTCGCGCGAGTTCGGCTACGCGATCTTCCGCGTGGCGATCCCGCACAGCATGAACATCGACCAGGCGATTAGCCTAGTTCGCGAGGTGGGGCAGAAGCTGCGCAACGACCCGCTGATGCGCCGCAATATCTGGTCGCCGCTGGAGCTGCAGGGCGTGGAAAGCTTCGAGTCGGGGTCGGCAATCCTGCGGGCGCGGTTCAAGACCGCGCCGATCAAGCAGTGGGAGGTGTCGCGGGCGTTCAACCTGGCGTTGAAGCGGCAGCTGGATGAAGCGGGGCTGGACCTGGCGACGCCGCGGTTGTCGGTGCAGGTGGTGACGGCGGCGGGTGGCACGATGGCGGATGGCAACGCCGTATCGAACTAGCGCCGCTTCGCGCCCCATCGCGACACAAGGCCGCTCCTACAGCAGCCCCAAAAACCATGATCAACCCACCTGGGCACGAATGCGGATGGCATCATGCCGCCAATACTCCAGGTCGCAGTCGATCAGGTTTCCATGCTGGTCGCTGTTGACCCGGGTGATATGCAACCCGGGGCTGCCCGCCGACACTTTCAACGCACTGGCCGCCTCCACCGGCAACGCCGTCGGCCAGATCTCGAAGCACACCTGCCCATACTGGATGCCATACACCCGCCCATAGATCTCGGTCAGCGACTGGGCCAGGTCCTGTTCGAGGATCGCCGGGAAATACCGCGGGTTGAGGTAATGCTCGGCATACAGCACCGCCCGCCCGTCGATCCGCCGCAACCGGCAGATGCGCACCACGCTGGACAACGCCGGCAACTGCAGGCGCGCACAAATGGCGGCCGAGGCCGGCTGCAGTCGCGCGGAGAGCAATTCGGTACTGGCCACCCGCCCTTGGTCACGCACCATGGCGTGGAAGTGGCTGCGCTGGATCAGGTCGTAGGTCAGCCGCTCGGGCGCGACGAACCAGCCGCGCCGCTCTTCGCGGTAGATCAGCCCCTGGGCTTCCAGCTGCACCAACGCTTCACGCAAGGTGATGCGGGTGGTGTCGAACACCTCGCTGAGCCTGCGTTCCGCCGGCAGCTTGCCGCCCGGCGCCAACAGGCCGTGCTCGATCTGCTCCTGCAGGGCATGGCAGATGGCTGTTACCGCACGCGGAGGCATCGACTGCATCAAAGGTTACCTATCTGGACTAGTCCAGCCCCATAACGGGGCATCTGGAGAATAGTGCAAGCCTAGGCAGGGCTGATGAACATCCTGTGACAAAGCTGCACCAGACGCACTGCCAGAATCGGGCCAGCCCCGCAAAACCGGGGACTGGCCATGGTCTACGCTGTACTGCCAGGAACCCGCTTACACCGGCGCGGGCTTTGCCCTACATCAAATTGTCACGCAAGCGGCCTACCTTGGCTCAAGGTTTGCTGACCTAGACCAAGGGGTCTCAGGCAACGGCTTTACTCATAACAACGATTCGCAAGGCACTCACCCAAAGGAGCTTCGGATGAAAAAGTTCTTCATGGCGTCACTGCTCGGTTCGGCCATCGCCCTGTGCACCACGGCCATGGCCGCCGGTACCGACCTCAAGGCCCTGGAAGACGCGGCCCGCAAGGAAGGTAACGTCAACAGCGTGGGCATGCCCGATGCCTGGGCCAACTGGAAAGGCACCTGGGAAGACCTGGCCAGCAAGTACGGGCTCAAGCACAGCGACACCGACATGAGCTCGGCCCAGGAAATTGCCAAGTTCGAAGCCGAGAAGGACAACGCCAGCGCCGACATCGGCGACGTCGGTGCCGCGTTCGGCCCGATCGCCGTGACCAAGGGCGTGAGCCAGCCCTACAAGCCCAGCACCTGGGAGCAGGTACCGGCCTGGGCCAAGGACCAGGACGGCCATTGGGCGCTGGCCTATACCGGCACCATCGCCTTCATCATCAACAAGGACCTGGTCAAGGAAAGCGAGCGCCCGAAAACCTGGCATGACCTGGAAAAAGGCAAGTACAAGGTCGCTATCGGCGATGTCGGTACCGCCGCCCAGGCCGCCAACGGCGTGCTGGCCGCGGCCATCGCCTACAAGGGCGACGAGAACAACGTGGCGCCGGGCCTGCAACTGTTCACCAAACTGGCCCAGCAGAAGCGCCTGTCGCTGGCCAACCCGACTATCCAGACCCTGGAAAAGGGCGAGGTGGAAGTTGGCGTGGTATGGGACTTCAACGGCCTCAGCTACCGCGAACAGATCGACCCCAAGCGTTTCGAAGTGCTGATCCCATCGGACGGCTCGGTAATCTCCGGCTACACCACCATCATCAACAAGTATGCCAAGCACCCGAACGCGGCCAAGCTGACACGCGAGTACATCTTCAGCGATGCCGGGCAGATCAACCTGGCCAAAGGGCATGCGCGGCCGATCCGTGCCGAGCACCTGAAGCTGCCGGACGATGTCCAGGCCAAGCTGCTGCCCAACGAGCAGTACAAGGCGGCGCAGCCGATCAAGAATGCCGAAGCCTGGGAAAAGACCTCCAAGGCACTGCCGCAGATGTGGCAGGAGCAAGTGATCATCGAGATGGAGTAAATGGCTAGCTTTTGCAGTGCCTGATCCGGCCTTTTCGCGGGCACGCCCGCTCCCACAGGACCTCTACAGGTTTGAGGCTTGTGCAGTACCTGTGGGAGCGGGCGAGCTCGCGAAGAAGCCAACGCGTATATGACTGGAGCCACCATGCAACACAACGTCATCCTGGTCCTGCTCGACGGCCTCAACTACCAGGTCGCCCACCATGCCATGGGCCACCTGCATGCCTATGTCGAGGCTGACCGCGCCGCGCTGTACCGCGTGGAATGCGAGCTGCCATCGCTGTCGCGGCCGCTGTACGAGTGCATTCTCACCGGTGTGCCGCCGATCGACAGCGGCATCGTGCACAACAAGGTCAGCCGCCTGTCCAGCCAGCGCAGCGTGTTCCACTACGCCCGCGAAGCCAACCTGAGCACTGCTGCGGCGGCCTACCATTGGATCAGCGAGCTGTACAACCGCTCGCCCTTCGACCCGCAGCGCGACCGCCACACCCACGCCCCCAAGCTGCCGATCCAGCATGGGCTGTTCTACTGGGACGACCGTTACCCCGATTCGCACCTGCTGGCCGATGGCGAATACCTGCGCCGCCGCCATACCCCCAACTTCCTGCTGGTGCACCCGATGAGCATCGACGATGTCGGCCACCATCATGGCCTGGACAGCAGCCAGTACCGCAACGCCGCGCGCAGCGCCGATATCCTGCTGGCCGACTACCTGCCGGGCTGGCTCGCCGAGGGCTACCAGGTGCTGGTCACCGCCGACCACGGCATGAACAACGACCGCTCGCATAACGGCCTGCTCGCCGAGGAGCGCGAAGTACCGCTGTTCGTCTTCGGCGATGCGTTCAGCCTGGACCCGGCAGCCAAGCCGCTGCAGACCGAGCTGTGCGGGACCATCTGCGAGCTGCTGGGTGCGCCGCATGACAAGAGCGTCTGCCGGGAGTTGCTGAAGTGATTGCCCCCAAGCGCAGCAGCAACCGTGGCCGCTACCTGGCCCTGCTCTGCCTGCTACCGTTCGCCGTGTTCTTCGTCATCTTCCAGATCGCCCCGCTGGCCTGGGTGGCGATCAATAGCCTGCAATCGGAAGCGGGCTGGGGCGTGGCCAACTTCAGCAAGGTGTTCGCCTCGAAGTTCTACCTGCAGGCCCTGCAACGCAGCCTGGAGATCAGCTTCTGGTCGAGCCTGTTCGGCATCGTCATTGCCACCCTCGGCGCCTACTCGCTACGCCAGGTGGACTCGAAGCTGCGCGACTTCGTCAGCGCCTTCGCCAACATGACCAGCAACTTCGCCGGGGTGCCGCTGGCCTTCGCCTTCATCATCCTGCTCGGCTTCAACGGCGCGTTGACCTTGCTGCTGAAGCAGGCCGGCCTGCTGGAAGACTTCAGCATCTACTCCAAAAGCGGGCTGATCCTGGTGTACACCTACTTCCAGATCCCGCTTGGCGTGCTGCTGCTGTACCCGGCGTTCGACGCCCTGCGTGAAGACTGGCGCGAGTCGGCCGCGCTGCTGGGCGCCAGCCACTGGCAGTTCTGGCGGCACATCGGCCTGCCAGTGCTGACCCCGGCACTGCTGGGCACCTTCGTCATCCTGCTGGCCAATGCCCTCGGTGCCTACGCCACCGTGTACGCGCTGACCACCGGCAATTTCAACGTACTACCGATCCGCATCGCTGGCCTGGTGGCCGGTGACATCAGCCTCGACCCCAACCTGGCCAGCGCCTTGGCCATGGTCCTGGTGGGGCTGATGACGCTGGTCACGGTGGTGCACCAATGGCTGCTGAAAAGGAGCTACCATGCACGCTGACACGCGCTCCGGCGGCTGGTATCACCGCGCCGTGGTCTACCTGCTGTTCCTCATCCTGCTGTTGCCTCTGGCCGGCACCCTGCTCTACTCGCTGGCCACCAGCTGGTCGGCCAGCCTGCTGCCCAGCGGGCTGACCTTCAAGTGGTACCTGGCGCTGTGGAGCGAACCGCGCTTTCTGGCCGCCTTTGCCCAGTCATTGCTGGTGTGCGTGGGCGCACTGCTGCTGTCGGTGGTGCTGATCCTGCCGCTGCTGTTCGTGGTGCACTACCACTTCCCCAGGCTCGACGCGCTGATGAACATCCTCATCCTGCTGCCGTTCGCGGTACCGCCGGTGGTGTCCTCGGTGGGGCTGCTGCAGCTGTACGGCAGCGGGCCCATGGCGATGGTCGGCACGCCCTGGATCCTGATCGGCTGCTATTTCACCATCGCCCTGCCGTTCATGTACCGGGCCATCACCAACAACCTGCAGGCGATCAACCTGCGCGACCTGATGGACGCCGCCCAACTGCTCGGTGCCAGTACCTGGCAGGCGGCGCTGCTGGTGGTGCTGCCCAACCTGCGCAAGGGCCTGATGGTAGCCCTGCTGTTGTCGTTCTCGTTCCTGTTCGGCGAATTCGTGTTTGCCAACCTGCTGGTCGGCACCCGCTACGAGACCTTGCAGGTGTACCTGAACAACATGCGCAACAGCAGCGGCCATTTCAACAGCGCGCTGGTGATCTCGTACTTCGCCTTCGTGCTGGTACTGACCTGGGTCGCCAACCGCCTGAACAAGGACAAAACCTGACATGAGCTTCGTCAGCGTACAGAACCTGCAAAAAAGCTACGCCGGCAGCCCGGTGTTCGAGAACATCGACTGCCATATCGAACGCGGCGAGTTCGTCACCCTGCTCGGCCCGTCCGGCTGCGGCAAGTCCACCCTGCTGCGCTGCATTGCCGGGCTGACCCCGGTGGACGGCGGCAAGATTGTTCTCGATGGCCAGGACATCGTGCCGGTCAGCCCGCAGAAGCGCGGTATCGGCATGGTGTTCCAGAGCTATGCGTTGTTCCCCAACATGACCGTTGAGCAGAACGTGGCCTTCGGCCTGCGCATGCAGAAGGTCAAGGCCGATGAAAGCCAGCAGCGTGTGCGTGAAGCACTGGAGCTGGTGGAGCTGGGCAACTTCTCCGGGCGCTACCCGCACCAGCTGTCCGGTGGCCAGTGCCAGCGCGTGGCCCTGGCCCGTTCGCTGGTCACCCGCCCGCGCCTGCTGCTGCTCGACGAGCCGCTGTCGGCGCTGGATGCGCGCATTCGCAAGCACCTGCGCGAGCAGATTCGCGCCATCCAGCGTGAACTGGGCCTGACCACCATCTTTGTCACCCACGACCAGGAAGAAGCGCTGACCATGTCCGACCGCATCTTCCTGATGAACCAGGGGCGCATCGTCCAGAGCGGCGATGCCGAAACCCTCTACACCGCGCCGGTGGACCTGTTTGCCGCCGGCTTCATCGGCAACTACAACCTGCTCGACGCCGACAGCGCCAGCCGCCTGCTGCAGCGCCCGGTGGCCAGCCGCCTGGCGATCCGCCCGGAATCGATCACCCTGGGCCGCGACGGCGCACTGGACGCGGAAGTGCGCAGCCACAGCCTGCTGGGCAACGTGATTCGCTATCGGGTCCGGGTGCGCGAGGTCGAGCTGGTGGTCGACGTGCTCAACCGCTCGGCGGCCGACCTGCACGCGGACGGGCAGCGGGTAAGCCTGTCGATCGACCCCACGGCGCTACGGGAAGTGGCCTAAGGAGAGTTACCCATGGCACTGGCAATTTTCGATCTGGACGAAACCCTGATCCACGGCGACTGCGCGTCGCTGTGGAGCGAGCAGATGGCCCGGCTGGGCTGGGTCGACGGCAAGGCCTTCCTGCGCCGTGACCATGAACTGATGGAGGCCTATGGCAGAGGCCACCTGAGGATGGAGGAGTACATGGCCTTCAGCCTGGAACCGATTGCCGGGCGCACCCTGGAAGAGGTCCAGCACCTGGTCGAGCCGTGGGTCGAGGAAGTGATCGAGCCAATCATCTATGGCGATGCCTGCCGCTGCATTGCCGAGCACCGCCAGCGCGGGGACCGGATCCTGATCATTTCCGCTTCGGGCACGCACCTGGTCGGGCCGATTGCAGCGCGGCTGGGCGTGGACGAGTACCTGGCGATCGAGCTGGAGGCGGTGAACGGGGTGTATACCGGCCAGACCCATGGGGTGCTGACCTACCGCGAGGGCAAGATCACCCGGCTGCTGGAGTGGCTGGATCAGGAACAGGAGAACCTGGAAGGGGCGAGTTTCTATTCCGACTCGCGCAATGACTTGCCGTTGTTGCTGAAAGTGGACTTCCCGCATGCGGTGAATCCGGATGCGGTGTTGCGCGAGCATGCCGAGATCAATGGCTGGCCGATTCTGAGCTGGACCTGAAGATTTGCGTGGGCCTCTTCGCGAGCTCGCCCGCTCCCACAGGAATCACCACAACTTGAATATTCCGGGGTGCCTGTGGGAGCGGGCGTGCCCGCGAAAGGGCCGGGCCTGCTTACACCAGGCTCGGGTCGATGACCATCACCAGCTTGCCTGACACCTGGTTGCTCTCCAGCTCGGCATACGCCGCCTGGGCGAACTCCACCGGGTAGGTGTCGACCAACTGGGGCGACAGGCGCCCTTCGGCAAACAGCGGCCACACCTGCTGCTGCAGCTCACGCAGCAGCTCGGCCTTGAAGCCGTCATCGCGGTTGCGCAGCGTGGACCCTGTGATTTCCAGACGCTTGCCCAACACCTGTGCCAGGTCCAGTTCAAACTTGCGCCCGCCCATCAGGCCGATGATCACCCAGCGGCCATCACGTGCCAGCAGCTTGAGGTTGAGCTCACCGTAGCTGGCCCCCACCGGGTCGAGAATCACATCGAACGGGCCGATTGCTTCCAACGCCTCCAGGTTCTCGTTGCGTACCACACCACCGGCAGCCCCCAGCGCCTCGCAATAGGCCAGGCGGTCCTGTGAACCGACGCTGACCCACACCGGGCTACCGAACGCCTTGCACAGCTGGATGGCGGCCGAACCAACGCCACTGGCGCCAGCGTGCACCAACACCTTCTCGCCAGCCTTCACCCGACCAAGCTGGAAAATGTTCAACCAGGCGGTGGCGTAGACCTCTGGCAACGCTGCAGCTTCATGCAGGCTCAGGCCCTCGGGCACCGGCAGCACGTGGCGAGCGTCCACCACCACTTCTTCGGCCATGGCGCCGCTGGCCAGCAGCGCGCAAACCCGGTCGCCAACCCGCCAGTCGGCGCCCGCCCCCACTTCGCTGACCACCCCGGCGCACTCCAGGCCCATGTACGGGCTGGCCCCTGGCGGCGGCGGGTACAGGCCCTTCATCTGCAGCAGATCGGCGCGGTTCAGCCCCGCTGCGGCCACGCGAATGCGCACTTGGCCCGCGTCACAGGCCGGGCGTTCGGCCTCGACCCAGGCCACATGTCCGTCAACGCCTTGCAATGCCTTCACAGTGCCTCCATAGTTGAATCATATGACCGAGCCTGGGAATGCTATGTCCCAGGCTTTTTGCAGTATGCGTCCGGTTTTTTGCAACCGGCGAACGGAAAAGACGGCCTACTATGCGTGATCAATTGCCTCCACGTCGAATCAGCATGAAGCATTTCCTCCCAAGCACCGCCCTGGCGCTGATGATCGGCCTGGGCAGCCTCACGCTCGGCGGCAATGCGGCGGCCGCCAACAAGTGGGACAGCCTGCAGCCGGACCGTGACGAGATCGTCGCCAGCCTCAACGTGGTGGAATTGCTCAAGCGCCATCACTACAGCAAGCCGCCGCTGGACGATGCCCGTTCGGCCATCATCTATGACAGCTACATCAAGCTGCTGGACCCGGCGCGCAGCTACTTCACCGCCGCCGACATCGCCGAATTCGACAAGTGGAAAACGCAATTCGACGATTTCCTCAAGAGCGGCAACCTGGACCCGGGCTTCACCATCTACAAACGCTACCTCGACCGCGTTAAGCAACGCCTGGACTTCGCCCTGGCCGAGCTGGACAAGGGCGTGGACAAGATCGACTTCAGCGCCAAAGAGACCTTGCTGATCGACCGCAAGGACGCCCCATGGCTGAAGGACCAGGCCGCGCTCGACGAGCTGTGGCGCAAGCGGGTGAAAGACGAGGTGCTGCGCCAGAAGATCGCCGGCAAGGAACCCAAGCAGATCCAGGAAACCCTGACCAAGCGCTACAAGAACCAGCTGGCGCGCCTGGACCAGACACGTGCCGAGGATATCTTCCAGGCCTATATCAATACCTTCGCCCAGTCCTACGACCCGCACACCAACTACCTGTCGCCTGACAACGCGGAAAACTTCGACATCAACATGAGCCTGTCGCTCGAAGGCATCGGCGCGGTACTGCAAAGCGACAACGACCAGGTCAAGATCGTGCGCCTGGTACCGGCAGGCCCAGCGGCCAAGACCAAGCAGGTGGCCCCGGCCGACAAGATCATCGGCGTGGCCCAGGGCAACAAGGAAATGGTCGACGTGGTCGGCTGGCGCCTGGACGAAGTGGTCAAGCTGATCCGTGGCCCGAAAGGTTCGGTGGTGCGCCTGGAAATCATCCCGGCCAGCAACGCACCTAGCGACCAGACCAGCAAGATCGTCTCGATCACCCGCGAAGCGGTGAAGCTCGAAGAGCAGGCGGCGAAGAAGTCGGTGCTCAAGCTCAAGCAGGATGGGCGTGACTACAAGCTTGGCATCATCGAGATCCCTGCCTTCTACCTGGACTTCAAGGCCTACCGCGCCGGTGACCCGGAATACAAGAGCACCACGCGTGACGTGAAGAAGCTGCTCACCGAACTGCAGAAGGAAAAAGTCGACGGCGTGGTCATCGACCTGCGCAACAACGGCGGCGGCTCGTTGCAGGAAGCCACCGAACTGACCAGCCTGTTCATCGAGAAAGGCCCTACCGTGCTGGTGCGCAACAGCGACGGCCGTGTCGACGTGCTGGAGGATGAAAACCCCGGCGCCTTCTACAAGGGCCCGCTGGCCCTGCTGGTCAACCGCCTGTCGGCTTCGGCGTCGGAAATCTTTGCCGGCGCCATGCAGGACTACCACCGGGCCCTGATCATCGGTGGCCAGACCTTCGGCAAAGGCACCGTGCAGACCATCCAGCCGCTCAACCATGGCGAACTGAAGCTGACCCTGGCCAAGTTCTACCGGGTTTCCGGGCAGAGCACCCAGCATCAGGGCGTGCTGCCGGATATCGACTACCCGTCGATCATCGACACCAAGGAAATCGGCGAGAGTGCGCTGCCCGAAGCCATGCCGTGGGACACCATCCGCCCGGTGGTCAAGCCGGCGGCCGACCCGTTCAAGCCGTTCCTGGCCCAGCTCAAGGCGCAGCATGAAGCGCGCAGCGACAAGGACGCGGAATTTACCTATATCCGCGACCGCCTGGCCCTGACCCAGAAGCTGCTAAACGAGAAAACCGTCAGCCTCAACGAACAGGACCGCCGCGCGCGCCATGATGAAATCGAGGCCAAGCAGCTGGCGTTGGAAAACATCCGCCGCAAGGCCAAGGGTGAAGAGCCGCTGAAAGAGCTGAAAAAAGAGGACGAAGACGCCTTGCCGACCGAGGATGAAAACACCAAGCCGGAAGACGACGCCTACCTGGCGGAAACCGGCCGCATCCTGATCGACTACCTCAGTGCAAGCACCAAGGTGGCCAAGAAGTAAGCAACGGCAGCAATGATGGCAAATTAATGTGACCTGTCATCAAACAGTCATCGCGCTGTCGTGAAATAGAGGGGCCGGACGTGCAAGCGTCCGGCCCTTTCATTTTCAGGAATCCATCATGACCGTCGCCGAACAGCTCAGTGCCTTGAGTGCCATCCTGGCTCAACGCAGCATTCACAGCCTGTTCCAGCCGATCATGCGCCTGAGCGAGCAACGGGTGTTCGGCCACGAAGCGCTGAGCCGCGGCCCGTCCAACAGCCCGCTGCACGCCCCGCTGAACCTGTTTACCATCGCCCGCCAGGCCGGGCGCCTGACCGAGCTGGAGGCCGCCTGCCGGGAGTCGGCCTGTCGCCGGTTCAGCGAACAGCAGTTGCAAGGCCAGCTGTTTCTCAATGTTTCGCCGGAGTCGCTGCTGGAGCCGGACTACCCGTCCGGCCAGACCCTGAAACTGCTCGAGCAGGTCGGCCTGGCGCCCAGCCGGGTGGTGATCGAGCTGACCGAACATACCCCGACCGACGACTTCCAGCTGCTCTCCAATGCCCTGCACCACTACCGTGACATGGGCTTTTCGATCGCCCTCGACGACCTCGGGGCAGGCTATTCCAGCTTGCGCCTGTGGTCGGAACTGCGCCCGGAATACGTGAAGATCGACCGCCACTTCATCGACGGCATTCACCGCGACCCGCTCAAGCGCGAGTTCGTCGGTTCGATCCTGCAGATTGCCAGGGCATCGAAGGCGCAGGTAATTGCCGAAGGGATCGAGCTGGCAGAGGAGCTGGCGGTGCTGGTCGAGATGGGTGTGGACCTGGTGCAGGGCTATCTGCTGGGGCGGCCGCAGGAGGTGGGAGTGCGCGAAAGCCAGGCGCTACCGGTGGCGATGAGTGTACGGCTGGCCGAACAGCCTAGCGTGCAGCTGAATGCGACGATCGGGCAGTTGCTGGAGTTGTTTGGTCGCCACCAGCACCTGGATGCCTTGCAAGTGGTGGATAGCGAAGGCAGGGCTTGTGGCCTGATTCACAGGTATGCACTGCCTGTGCAGGCGATAGGGCCGGCACAGGTAACCAATCAGGCCGTTTCGGGGTAGCTGTATTCGAATACCCGAACGACTTCGGAGGCATGCCAGGAGGCTGCCTCCATGCCATCGACCGGCCCGGAAAAGCGCCCCAGGCGCTCCACGCATTCGAAAAAGCCGGTACGCGGCAAGCGGCTGGCGCCCTGGCTGATGACCAGCGAACTGCGCAAGGGCTGCTCGGCGCGGGCATCCAGCACTGCCAGGTACTCCAGCGCCGCAGTCAGCGTCTGCATGGCCGGGCTGGGCAGTTGCAAACGCTCGATCAGCGCACGGTAGGTCAACAAGTGACGTTGACGGCGGGCCAGATCAAGCTCACCCAGCAGGTTATCCCAGTGCTGACGGCTGATCCTGACCTGGCTCATGATGGCTCGCTCCAGCCAGCCACGCCCAGGTGCCAGGCCAGGGCGCGGCGGATGGCCGCGTCCGGTTGGCGTTCGCCCGCTTCGATCATGGCCAGGTACGCCGGGCTTACACCGACATTGCGCGCCAGTTGCTCAGGGGCAATGCCCTTGGCCTGGCGAATCTGCGCCACCTCACTGAATGCCGGCAATGGCGCGCTGGCAGCGGCGCTGCCCGGGTCACTCGCAGCCGCCTCGGCAGGCGCCTGCCCCGCTGCCTTGAGCAGCGCCTGGTATTGCTCCCAGGGAACCACGGCGTACTCGGGTTGACCGTCCCGGCTGATGACCTGAATACCCATACAACCCCCTCAGTAAGGATTACTGCATGTAATCCGTAGGCATAACCCTTATGCCAATTATATTACCAACTCTGGGGTCTGTGCAGTCGCGCTGCAACCGAGGTGTCGTTCAGGCCGGTTTCACTGCGTCTTGCGCTCCAGCTGCAAGGCTTGCGCCGTGGCCGGCAGGCGCTCGACCACGCGCAGCCGCTCCGGCGCCTGGCTGTCGCGCCAGGCCTTGAACCGCGCCAGCTCGTCAGACACGGTCTTCAGTACCCAGCCCAGCACGGCGATGTCGTCGAGCAAGCCCACTCCCAGCAGCCAGTCCGGTATGGCATCGATAGGGCTGACGAAATACAGCAGGCCGGCGACGATGGTGACCAGGGCCTTGGCGCTGATGGCGCGGTACTCGCCACGCCACCAGGCCAGGCACAGCGACTGCAACAGCTTTACATCTTCCCGCAACTGGCCGAGGCGTGGGCCTTTGCGGGCCACCGCGAACAGCAGGGCCGGTAACCGGCCACGGCTGAGCAGGCGTTCGGCCAAGGGCAGGAAACGGGCAAAATTCCAAGGTGCGCTCATGGAGCCTCCAGGCGGATAAGGTTATCCACATTTATTGTGGATAACCTTGTGAACAGGGCGACGTTTCCGACCGCAGGTGCCTGCCAGGCAAGGGCCCCGGTCAGATCGGGCGTTTTTTACACAGTGGTTTCAAACCCTGTGTACGGTGCACCGCAAACGATTTGCACCACCAGCGTACAGCTTCTTCACGCTGCAATTTCTCGGACAGTATCAGCAGGTGCAGGTTCGTCCAACCATCCCGGCACAAACGAAAACGCCCCGTCGGGACGGGGCGTTTTGTGCAGGGCCAGCCGGTATTACTTGGCAGGCGCTTCGGCAGGGGCTTCGGCGCCCGGCTCGGCGCCTTGCAGCTGGGCCGGGTCCTTGATGGCGATCAGTTCCAGGTCGAACACCAGCACCGAGTTGGCCGGAATCAGCGGGCTTGGGCTTTGTGCGCCGTAGGCCAGTTCCGCTGGGATGAACAGCTTGTATTTCTCGCCAACGTGCATCAGTTGCAGGGCTTCGACCCAACCCGGGATCACGCCGCTGACTGGCAGGTCGATCGGGCTGCCGCGCTCGACGGAGCTGTCGAACACCTTGCCATCGATCAGTTTGCCTTCATAGTGCACGGTGACCACGTCGGTCGGCTTGGGTTGCGGGCCGTCAGCCTTCTTGACCACTTCATACTGCAAGCCCGAGGCAGTGGTGACCACACCTGGCTTCTTGGCGTTTTCCTCGAGGAATTTCTTGCCGGCAGAGGCGGCTTCTTCGCTGGCCTTGGCCAGGCGTTCCTCTGCGCGTTTCTGCAACGCGGTGAAAGCCTCTACCAGCTCTTCATCCTTGATGCGCTGTTCTTTCTTGCCGACGGCGTCTTCGATGCCGAGGGCAACAGCTTTCGAATCAAGGTCTTCCATGCCTTCCTGAGCAAGGCTCTTGCCCATGTTCAGGCCGATACCGTAGGAGGCTTTCTGCGCCGGAGTCTTCAGCTCGGGGCTGCTGGTCTGTTGATCACAGCCAGCCAGTACCAGGCCTACCAGGGCAACCGCAGCCGCCAAACGATGCTGTTTCATGTGATTTCCTTGTTCATGCGCCATAAGGGCAATCAGGGTAGAAGCCGCGAGCTTATCAGGCGTCCCCAACCGATGGCTACCGGCATAAGAGCGGGCAGACATGGATTAGTTCCACAGCCTTGCGCGCGGCAGAAAGGCCTTGATTGGATGCGAAAGATGCTTCGTTACGTTTCGCTCGACCAAGATATACCATAACGCCATTATCCGCCGCTGCGGGGATACTGATCCGCGCATGGCCAGGCTATCGGAAACAGGCTTCAGGGACGCCTGATGAGAGAATCAGGGCAATGAGCGTTGCTGATTACTGACAGGGCTCCACCGGCCAGACGGCAACCCAACCCGGGTCGCCTGCCCTGCTGTTCAAGGGTAGGCGCCCTCGCGGTACTGCCCGGCCACCTCGCGCAGCACCTCGCATACCCACTGCCCCGCAAGGCTCTGTGGCAAGGCCGCATTGCGGCAGATGCCAACCGAACCACCTGGCTCGCGCACGCCCAGGTCGAGTTCGGCCAGCTCGCCGCGCCGCAGGTCGAGCAGCACCGCGTCGCGCGGTGCCACCCACAGCGCATCGCTGCCCAGCAGGTAACGCCGGCTGAGGGCCAGCGACAGGGTTTCCAGGCGCTGTGCCGGCATCTGGATGCCGCATTGCACGAACAGGCTGTCGGCATGCTGGCGGATGGTTGTGCCGGCTGGCGGCAACACCAGTGGGTAACGCCCGACCTGGGCCCGCTCGACCGGCATGCTGGCCAGCAGCGGGTGGCCCGGGCGCACCACCAGGCTCATCGACTCGCTGTACAGGTGCTCGAACGACAGGCCCTGGATCTGTGGGCTGTCGGTCATGCGCCCGACCACCAGCTCCAGCTCGCCCAGGCGCAGTTGGCCGAGCAACTGCGCGCTGACCCCGGTAACCACACTGACCACCAGCGCGTCATGGCGCTGATGCAGGCGGCACAACACCTCGGGCATGAGCAGGCCTTCGACCGTGGACAGCACGCCGATGCGGACCTGCGAAGGTGCCCGCGCTTCGCCACGCAGGCTGCTGACGCCATCGCGCAGGGCTTGCACGCTGGGCCCGGCATAGCGCATGAAGCGAGTCCCGTCTGCAGTCAGCTCGACGCCCTGGCGGCTGCGCGCGAACAGCCGCGTTTCCAGCAGCGCTTCGAGTTCCTTGAGGGTCTTGGAGATGGCTGGCTGGCTGATCGCGAGCACGTCGGCAGCCCTGGCCAGGCTGCCCTGCCGGGCAATCTCCAGGAAGCACAGCAGGTGGCGGTACTTGATGCGGGTGTCGAGGTTCATGGGCGCAAGCTTAACCCATTGCGCTGGTCGCGGTATTTTCGCCGTATTGGCGATCGAGCGCCGCCCGCGCAGCGCATCGCGGATAAATCCGCTCCTACATTTTTTGCAACGTGGCCATGCCTGACAGGCCATGGTTGTCCGCCGGTTTGCAAGGCTGTAGGAGCGGATTTATCCGCGATGCGCTGCACGAGCGGCGCTCGATCTCACAGGCGACAACCCCCCCATCAATCCACCGCCAACTCCACCGCACGCCCCCTCAAGCGCACCGGCCAAACCCGCAAGCGCTGCGCCGAATCCTCCAGGCATTCCCCGCTGTGCAGGCTGAAATGCTGTTTGTACAACGGCGCCGCTACCACCAACTCGCCCTGCAACGTGCCCACCAGCCCACGGCCGATGACATTGGCCCCGGAACGCGGATCGCGGTTGTCCACCGCGTACAGCGGTTGGGCCTGCTCCGGCAGGTAGAACAACGCCACCTGGGCACCATCGAGCCATACCACCACCCCGGAATCGGCTATCAGGTCGTCGGCCTGGCATACCGTTTGCCAGTTCACCTGGGTTTTCATTGCAGCATTGGACAGGTTCATCACACAGCCTCCTCGACGGTTGGGATCAGATGCAGCGCTGCCACAGGCCGACGCTGTTCGCGTTCGCGCACGAAGTGCACGTCCGGGTCAGCGCGGCGATCGTTGACGAAGGTGCGGAAGCGCTTGAGTTTCTCGGGGTCGTTGAGGGCGTTGGCCCACTCGCATTGGTACTGGTCGACCACATGCTGCATCTGCGCCTCCAGCTCGCCAGCCAGGCCCAGGCTGTCGTCGATGACCACCTGTTTCAGGTAGTCCAGGCCGCCCTCCAGGTTCTCGCGCCACACCGAGGTGCGCTGCAGCTTGTCGGCGGTGCGGATGTAGAACATCAGCACTCGGTCAATCAGGCGCACCAGGGTTTCGTCGTCGAGGTCGGTGGCGAACAGTTCGGCGTGCCGCGGGCGCATGCCGCCGTTGCCGCACACGTACAGGTTCCAGCCTTTCTCGGTAGCGATCACACCGATGTCCTTGCTTTGCGCCTCGGCGCATTCTCGCGTGCAGCCGGACACTGCGAACTTGAGCTTGTGCGGGCTGCGCAGGCCCTTGTAGCGGTCTTCCAGGCGCAGGGCCATGGCGACACTGTCCTGCACCCCGTAGCGGCACCAGGTGCTGCCCACGCATGACTTCACCGTGCGGGTCGACTTGCCATAGGCGTGGCCGGTTTCGAAACCGGCCTCGATCAGCTCGCCCCAGATCAGCGGCAGTTCGTGCAGCTGCGCGCCAAACAGGTCGATGCGCTGGCCACCGGTGATCTTGGTGTACAGGTCGTACTTCTTCGCCACCTGGCCGATCACGATGAGTTTGTCGGGGGTGATTTCCCCGCCGGGGATGCGTGGCACCACCGAGTAGGTACCATTCTTCTGCATGTTGGCCATGAAGGTGTCGTTGGTGTCCTGCAGCGGCACCAGCGCCGGGTCCATGATCGGCTGGTTCCAGCACGAGGCGAGAATATTGCCCACCGCCGGCTTGCAGATGTCGCAGCCAACCTGCCCCTTGCCATGGCGTGCGAGCAGCTCGTTGAAGGTGCGGATGCCCTCTACCCGCACCAGCCCGTACAGTTCCTGGCGGGTGTAGGCAAAGTGCTCGCACAGGCTCTTGTCCACCACCACGCCACGGGCGCCCAGTTCGTGCTCGACCACCTGCTTGAGCAGGGCCGCGCAACCACCACAGCCAGTCGCGGCCTTGGTGCAGCCCTTGACCGCGGCAAGGTCGCCACAGCCACTGTCGATGGCGGCACACACCGCGCCCTTGCTGACGTTGTGGCAGGAGCAGAGGGTTGCGCTGTCGGGCAGCGCATCGGCGCCCAGGGCCGGCGCCGCGCCACCTTGCGGCAGGATCAGCGCTGCTGGGTCGGCCGGCAGGGTGATGCCATTCTGTGCATACTGCAGCAAGGTGTCGTAGTAACTGTTGTCGCCAACCAGCACCGCACCGAGCACGCGCTTGCCGCTGGCGTCCACCACCAGCCGGCGGTAGGCGCTGTTGGCTTCATCGATGAAGCGGTAGCTGCGCGAGCCTGGGGTGGCGCCGTGGGCATCGCCGATCGAACCGACATCCACACCCAGCAGCTTGAGCTTGGTCGACATGTCGGCACCGGTGAATTCGCCAGCGGCTTCCCCCATCAGCAATGCCGCCAGGTTGCGTGCCATGCTGTAGCCCGGGGCGACCAGGCCGAATACGCTGCCGTTCCACGATGCGCACTCGCCGATGGCAAAGATGCGTGGGTCACTGCTGCGGCAGTGGTTATCGATCACCACCCCGCCACGCGCCGCGATGTCCAGGCCGCAGGCTCGGCCCAGGGCATCCTGCGGGCGAATACCGGCAGAAAACACGATCAGGTCGGTTTCCAGGTGTTCGCCGCCATCGAAGTTCATCCGGTAGCGGTAGTCTTCACCGGCACTGATCGACTGGGTGGCGCGCGACAGGTGCACACCCACACCCAGGGCTTCGATCTGGGCCTTGAGCGCGGCACCACCCTCGCCGTCCAGTTGCACCGGCATCAGCCGTGGGGCGAATTCCACCACGTGGGCTTCCAGGCCCAGCGACTTGAGGGCGTTGGCCGCTTCCAGGCCGAGCAGGCCACCGCCAACCACCACGCCACGGCGGGCATTGGCGGCTGCAGCGCGAATGGCGTCGAGGTCATCGAGGGTGCGATAGACCAGGCGTGCGTTGCCGCTGGAGCCTTCGATCGGCGGTACGAAGGGGTACGAGCCGGTGGCCAGCACCAGCTGGTCATAGCCGTAGCGCCCCTCGGCGGTGACCACTTCGCCGCGCGCGCGGTCGATTTCCAGCACTGCTTCACCGAGGTGCAGATGCACGCCGCTGGCGCTGTAGAAGTCCTGCCCGCACAGGGCCAGGGTTTCGGCGCAGCTGCCACCGAAGTACTCGGACAGGTGCACGCGGTCATAGGCGCGTTGCCGCTCGTCGCCAAACACGTGCAGCTCGAAGCGCTGCAGGGCGCCACGGCTGACCAGTTGTTCGACGCAATGATGGCCGACCATGCCGTTGCCGACGATGACCAGTCGCTGTCGTTGCCCGCTGCTCGCTGTTGCCTTCATAAGCCGATCCTCGATCAAAAAAAAAGCGCCTGGAGCCGAAGCTCCAGGCGCCTTTGCCTGTATTCATCACGGTAGGGGGCCCGGGTTGATCGCCGTTGATCAGTGGGCTTTGTTGTAACCGGGTTAAAGCAGGGACTGTGCCAAAGCTGTTGCCACGACTTGCCCTATCGCCGCCAAGCCAGCGTCTACAAGGCCTGGCACAGCTTCACAGGGCGGTGAGATAGCTGTGGAAACTGGCTTGCCGGTGATAGCGCCAGCGCAGTAAACGCACATTCCAAGTGCATCACTCCCCATCTTGGCGCATTCAATACACATCCCGCCGATACCGCTTGGCCTTGCCCAGCGCCTCGACATAAGCCGCAGCTGCCGCCGCATCCATGCCCCCATGCTCGGCCACGATCACCCGCAACGCCGCCTCCACATCCCTGGCCATGCGCTGCGCATCACCGCACACATAGAAGTAAGCCCCCGCCTGCAGCCACTGCCAGAGCTCCGCGCCGCGCTCCAGCATGCGCTGCTGCACATAGATTTTCTGCGCCTGGTCCCGCGAGAAGGCCGTGTCCAGGCGCAAGTGCCCTGTGGCCTGCCAGGCCAGCAACTGCTCCCGGTAATAGAAATCGGTGGCCGCGTACTGTTCACCGAAGAACAGCCAGTTGGCGCCTTTGGCTCCGCGCGCCTCGCGTTCCTCGAGGAAGGCCCGGAACGGCGCAATGCCGGTGCCGGGGCCGACCATGATCAGCGGCACACTGTCGTCCTCGGGCAGCCGGAAGTGCTTCGACACCTGCGGGAAGATCGCCACCTTCAGTGACTGCGCGCGGTCGGCAAGGAAGCTTGAGCACACGCCTTTGCGTGACCCATAGCGCACCGTGGACACGGTCAGGTGCACTTGGCCAGGGTGCGCCAGCGGGCTGGAGCTGATCGAGTACAACCGCGGCTGCAGCGGTTTGAGCAGCTCGAGCCAGCTGGCCAGCGGCAGTTGCTGCGGGAAGGCATGCAACACATCGACCAGTTGCCGGCCCCACAGCCAGTCCTGCAGCTCGGCCTTGCACTCGGGCTGCAGCAGCCGCTGCAGGTCCGGGGCATTGCCGGCAAAGGCCTGCAACTGTTGCGGGGTGACCTTGGCGATTTCCAGGTGCGCTTGCAGGGCTTCTATCAACGGCATGGGAGGCTGGTTTTTCAGCTCGATCATGGCTTGGCCATCGAGCTGCATCAGCGCCAGCAGTTCGTCGACCAGAGCCGGGCAGTTGCGCGGCCACACCCCCAGGGCATCACCCGGGGCATAGCTCAAGCCGCTACCGCTCAGGTCGAACACCAGCTGACGGGTTTCCTTGCTGGCGCCCGCGCCGTTGAGCAGGCGGTTCTCCAACACGCTAGCAGCCCAGGGTTGCTGCTTGCTGCAGGCCACCGCCGGTGCGGCTTCGCTGCGCGGCTGCGGCGCAGCGACATTGCCCAGGGTTGGCAGCAGCGCATCGAGCCAGGCAGCGAAGGCATCGTCGAAATCCGGCTCGCAATCGACCCGTGGCAGCAGGCGTCGCCCACCCAGCTCGGCCAGGCGCTGGTCGAGCTTGCGGCCAAAACCGCAGAACTGCTGGTAACTGGAATCGCCCAGGGCCAGCACGGCATAGGGCAGTTCGGCACAATGGGCGCCCTCCTCGCCTTGCAAGGCACGCCAGAACGCCGCTGCGCTATCCGGCGCATCGCCATCGCCGAAGGTACTGGCAATCAACACCACGCTGGCAGCGCCTTGCAGTTGATGTGGGCTGACCGCATCCATGCAATCGAGCTGCACAGCGAGGCCAGCAGCGCGCAGGCGCTCGGCACAACGCTCGGCCAGCCGCTCGCCATTGCCGGTCTGCGAGGCCCAGAGTACCTGGTGGCGAGGGGCTGCCGGCGTGGCTTGGTGCCCTGGCGCAGGCTGGGCGAACAGCCCGGCCAGCAAGCCATCGACGAACAGCCGACTGTTGCCGGCCAGCGGTGCACTGGCTGGCAGGCACGGCACAGCCTCGCTAGCGGCCTGCTCCAGGCCCAGCAGGAAGCCTTGCAGATAGTGGCGTTGTTCCTCGGCCAGCACCGGCACTGGCAGCGTGTCCAGGCCAAGCACACGGGCCAGGACGGCGGTCGGCCTGCAGGCTGGCTGTGCGATGGCAGTGTCCAGTTCAAGCGCCTCGATGCGTTCACCGGCGACCCGCTCCAGCAGCACGGCACAATGCTTGAACGCCGGCTGTAACGACAGTGGATCGACCGCATCGCAGGTGACGGCATTGATCGCCAACTGATCGCCAACCAGGTCGCTCCAATGGAACGGCGCAAAGCAGTTGCCCGGCATCACCCGGTCGCTGATACGCGCAGGCAGCACGGCTTGCCCCCGGCGCGAGCGGATGGCGACCTGGTCGTTTTCGGTGATGCCCAGCCGCGCGGCATCTTCGCGGTGGAGCTCGACGAAAGGGCCAGGCTCGAGTTTGTTCAGCGCCGGCACCTTGCCGGTCTTGGTCAGGGTGTGCCACTGATGCTGCACACGGCCGGTATTCAGTACCATGGGGTAATCAGCATCGGGCAATTCCGCCGCTGGCAGCCAGGGCCGGGCGAAGAAGCGCGCCTTGCCGCTGCTGGTGGCAAAGGCCAGTGCCGGGCGTTCGCCGTGGGCATCGTGCACCAGCGCCTGGCTGCTGCCATCGTTGCAGTAGCGTAACGGGCTGCGCGGGTTGTCGCGGCCTGGCGCGCAGGGCCACTGGCGCGGTTGCTCGCGCAGTTCGGCATAACCGATGCCACGCAGGTCGTAGCCGGTTGCGGGGTTGTGGAAGCGGCGGATCTCTTCGTACACCGCTTCGGCATCGGGGTAGTCGAAGGCCTCGGCGTAGCCCATGGCGCAGGCGACCCGGGCAATGATCTGCCAATCCGCCAGGCTCTGCCCGGGTGGCGCGACAGCGCGCGGCATCAGGGTCAGGTTGCGCTCGCTGTTGATCATCACGCCCTCGCCTTCGGCCCACAGCGCGGCTGGCAGGAGGATGTCGGCATAGCGGTTGGTTTCAGTGTCGAGAAAGGCGTCCTGGGCGATCACCAGTTCGGCCTGGCGCAAGCCCTCGATCACTTGCTGGCGATTGGCGACGCTGGCCACCGGGTTGCTGCAGATGATCCAGCAGGCTTTGACTTCACCCGCCTTCATCTGCTGGTACAGGGCGATGGTACCCTCGCCTTCCTCTACCCGCAGGCTGCCAGGCGCCAGGCCCCATTGCCGCTCGACGAAGGCCCGGTCTGCCGCTACCAGCGCCGAGCGCTGGCCCGGTAGCCCGGCGCCCATGTAGCCCATCTCGCGGCCACCCATGGCATTCGGCTGGCCGGTCAGCGAGAACGGCCCGCTGCCGAGGCGGCAGATGGCACCGGTGGCCAGGTGCAGGTTGCACAGCGCGTTGCTGTGCCAGGTGCCGTGAATGCTCTGGTTCAGGCCCATGGTCCAGCAACTCATCCAGTTGTTGGCGGTACCGATCCATTCGGCAGCCTTGATGAGGTCGGCCTCGGCCAGGCCGGTGATGGCGGCCACGCGTTGCGGGGTGTAGTCGTCGAGAAAGCCGACCAGTTCGTCCCAGCCTTCGGTATGGCGGGCGATGAAATCGGGGTCGGTATGGCCGTTGCGCTGCAGCAGGTGCAGCAGCCCGTTGAGCAAGGCCAGGTCAGTGCCGGGGCGCACCTGCAGGAACAGGTCGGCCTTGTCGGCGGTGGCACTGCGCCGCGGGTCGACGACAATCAGCTTGGCGCCCGCCTTGACCCGGTCGAGCAGGCGCAGGAACAGGATCGGGTGGCAGTCAGCCATGTTGGCGCCGATCACCAGGAACACATCAGCGTGGTCGAAATCCTGGTAGCTGCCGGGCGGGCCATCGGCGCCGAGCGAGAGCTTGTAGCCACTGCTGGCGCTGGCCATGCACAGGCGTGAGTTGGACTCGATGTGACGGGTGCGGATGAAGCCCTTGGCCAGCTTGTTGGCCAGGTATTGGGCCTCCAGTGACATTTGCCCGGACACGTACAGCGCCACGGCGTCAGGGCCGTGCCGGTCGAGGATGCCGCGCAGGCGTGCGGCGGCCTCGGTAATGGCCTGGTCGATGCCGGTACGTGCCGGCTGCTGGTTGCGCTGCTGGCGTACATAGGCGTCGGCCAGGCGACCGGCGGCGCTCAGCGGCAGGTGTGCGGTAAGGCCCTTGGTGCACAGGCGGCCGAAATTGCTGGGGTGCTGCTTGTCGCCGCTGATCTTGGCGACCTTGCCATCGACAACGCTCATGACGATGCCGCAACCAACGCCGCAATAGGGACAGACGCTGCGTACTTCGCTGTTGGCCATGGGGCGGGCTCCTGTTGGAACGCAAAAAGGCGCCGGCTGCCCGGCTTGCTTGGCAAGCGGGGCAACACGGCGCCTTTGTCGTGAAATGTTGTGGGCTGTCGACGTTGATAGCCCAGGATGGAGGGGAAACAGCAATTTGTGGGCCAGCTGTGCCGCCCTTTCGCGGGCATGCCGGCGCGCCCCAGGATTTCGCAAGGCCTGGGGGCGCAGCAGCACTGTGGGGGTGGGCTGGGCGGCGAAGATGCCGCTACTGGTGGCGCACCATGCAATGGCACGCGCGGGCATCCTGGCGCCATGCTGGAGCACATTCATGCTGATGGCAGCGGGTAGACTAGCTTTTGCAACGCTGGAAGCGTTCTACTGCGCTGCAACCCGTGAGCCGCTACTTTTCCAATCCGAGGCTAGTGTCTGCGCCATGACGACCGCCCCCGCCGCTCAGGCATCACGCGCTGAGTACACACGACGCATGAATCGCGTGCTCAACTATATCGATGCTCACCTGGAGCAACCTTTGGATGGCGCAGCACTCGCCGACGTCGCCAATTTTTCACGTTTTCATTTTCATCGGCTCTTCGCTGCCTGGATGGGCGAGACCCTGGGCAACTACATCCGGCGCAGACGGCTGGAGAATGCAGCCCTGCGCCTTTCCGCCAGCGGCCATGAAACAGTGCTGGAGACCGCCCTGGCTTCTGGCTTCAATTCGGCTGAGGCATTCGCACGGGCCTTCAAGCTCAGGTTTGGCTGTACGCCATCGGACTGGCGGGCCAATGCTCCGCAGCGAGCAGCAGCGCTGGTTGCAGTCATTGGCCAGCATCGCGCTGATGGAGAGAGCAATCCTGATCAGGTTGCGAGCAATGTGGATCAGGCACACCAGGGCGCATTCGCTGATGCTGTCGTCTCCTGTCCATTGGCAAAGGATCCCGCCATGAATGTACGCATCATCGATTTACCGGCAACGCGCGTGGCCTACCAACGTTTGATCGGCCCCTACGGCCCCGCCATCGGCGAGTTCTGGCGCAACAAGATGACGCCCTGGATGTACTCGCACGGTTTCAGCGAAGGCGTTTGCTACGGTATCGGTCATGACGACCCGTCCATCACCCCCGCCGACAAGTGCCGTTATGACGCTTGCGTCGAGGTGCCAGCCGATTTCGTCAGCAGCGGTCAGGCAGACATCCAGACCCTGCCGGGAGGGCGCTATGCGCTGTCGAGCTTCAAAGGGAGGGTGGAAAACATCGCTGACGCCTGGACGCGGCTGCTTCGCGAGTGGATGCCGTCCAACGGCCTGCAGTGTGACGACCGCCCGTGCTTTGAAAGATTTTACGCCGCTACGGCATTCAACCCGCAAACCGGTGAGTTCAGCTGCGACATCTGCATTCCGGTGAAGGCGCTGTAGAAGCGCAGAAACAAAAAAAGCGACCCTAAGGTCGCTTTCTTTGTGACTTCCGGGTGTTCAGTAGGCCCTGGAAGTGGAATATGGCGCAGCGGACGGGACTCGAACCCGCGACCCCCGGCGTGACAGGCCGGTATTCTAACCGACTGAACTACCGCTGCGCTAAACATCGAGTGGTGGGTGATGACGGGATCGAACCGCCGACCCTCTGCTTGTAAGGCAGATGCTCTCCCGGCTGAGCTAATCACCCATGTGTCTCGGTGTGGCGCGCATTCTACGGACGACTTCGCGCTGTGGCAAGCACTTATCGATTTTTTTGCAAATTTCGATATACACCAAAAAACAGACACAAAAAAAGCGACCCTAAGGTCGCTTTCTCTGTTGCTTCCGGGTGTTCAGTAGGCCCTGGAAGCGGAATATGGCGCAGCGGACGGGACTCGAACCCGCGACCCCCGGCGTGACAGGCCGGTATTCTAACCGACTGAACTACCGCTGCGCTAAACATCGAGTGGTGGGTGATGACGGGATCGAACCGCCGACCCTCTGCTTGTAAGGCAGATGCTCTCCCGGCTGAGCTAATCACCCTTCGTCTCGGTGTGGCGCGCATTCTACGGACGGCTTGCTACCCTGGCAAGCGTTTTTTGAACTTTTTTCAAAAAAAATTCCAGATCTTTCAAAGACCTAGCGCTGCCGGGCATTTTCCTGGCATGCAGATAGCTGCTGGCCCTCTGATAGGGTTGGCCTCGGAGCACCGCTCGGAGAATAATGCCCGCCTTATGCATTAAGGAGAGATTGCCCCTCATGTGGTTCAAGAACCTGCTGACCTACCGCCTGACCCAGGAAGTCCCGTTCGAGCCTGAAGCGCTGGAAGCGGCCCTGGCCAGCAAGCCGGCCCGCCCCTGCGCCAGCCAGGAGCTGACCACCTATGGTTTCGTCGCGCCATTCGGCAAGGGCGAAGACGCTCCCCTGGTGCATGTCAGCGGCGAGTACCTGCTGATTGCCGCGCGCAAGGAAGAACGCATCCTGCCCAGCAGCGTGGTCAATGACGCGGTCAAGGAAAAGGTCGAAGAGATCGAGACCGAGCAGATGCGCAAGGTCTACAAGAAGGAACGCGACCAGATCAAGGACGAGATCATCCAGGCGTTCCTGCCGCGCGCGTTCATCCGCCGCTCGATGATCTTCGCCGCCATCGCCCCGCGCCTGGGCCTGATCCTGGTCAACTCGGCCAGCGCCAAGCGTGCCGAAGACCTGCTGTCGACCCTGCGCGAAGTGATGGGCTCGCTGCCTGTGCGCCCGGCCACGGTGAAGATCGCGCCAACCGCCACCATGACCGACTGGGTCAAGTCGCAGCAGGCCGCCGAAGGCTTCTACGTACTGGACGAATGCGAACTGCGCGACACCGCCGAAGACGGTGGCATCGTGCGCTGCAAGCGCCAGGACCTGACCGGCGAGGAAATCCAGCTGCACCTGAGCACCGGCAAGGTGGTCACCCAGTTGGCCCTGGCCTGGCAGGACAAGCTGTCGTTCGTGCTGGACGACAAGATGGTGATCAAGCGCGTGAAGTTCGAGGAGCTGCTGCAGGAGCAGGCCGAACAGGATGGCGGCGATGAAGCTGCACAGCAGTTCGACGCCAGCTTCCAGCTGATGATGATGACCTTTGCCGAGTTCCTGCCGGCGCTGTTCGAGGCGCTGGGTGGCGAGGAGATTCCGCAAGGGGTCTGACGGCCATGGAATGCCGGTGCTGGCATGGGGAAGATCCTCGGACAGCACCGGCCCAAGCGCCGGCAAGCCCGCTGCCACAGGTACGGCACAGGTCTGAATACTGGGCCGTACCTGTGGCAGCTGGCTTGCCGGCGATTGGGCCCTTGAAAATTACAAAGCCATAACAAAAAGGACTTGCCCCATGCGTGCCCTCGCCGCCCTCAGCCGCTTCGTCGGCAACACCTTCGCCCTGTGGGTACTGGTATTCGCCGTGCTGGCCTTCCTGCAACCACAATGGTTCGTCGCCCTCAAGGTGGCCATCGTGCCGCTGCTGGGCCTGGTGATGTTCGGCATGGGCCTCACCCTCAAGCTCGACGATTTCGCCGCCCTCGCCCGTCAGCCCTGGCGGGTGATGCTGGGCGTGGTCGCGCACTTCGTGATCATGCCGGGCATGGCCTGGCTCCTGTGCCAGCTGTTCCAGCTGCCGCCGGAAATCGCCGTAGGCGTGATCCTGGTCGGCTGCTGCCCGAGCGGCACGGCGTCGAACGTGATGGTCTGGCTGTCACGGGGTGACCTGGCGTTGGCGGTGGCGATTGCCGGGGTGACTACCCTGCTCGCGCCGCTGCTGACCCCGGCACTGATCTGGTTCCTCGCCTCGGCCTGGCTGCCGGTGTCCTTCATGGACATGTTCTGGTCGATCCTGCAGCTGGTGATGGTGCCGATCGTGCTCGGCGTGCTGGCCCAGCGCCTGCTCGGCAGCAAGGTGCAGGCAGCGGTGCAGGTGCTGCCGCTGGTGTCGGTGGTCAGCATCGTGATGATCGTCTGCGCAGTGGTGGCGGCCAGCCAGGCGAAAATCGCCGAGTCCGGGTTGCTGATCATGGCCGTGGTAATGCTGCACAACAGCTTCGGTTATTTGCTCGGTTACCTGACCGGCAAGCTGTGCAAGCTGCCGCTGGCCCAGCGCAAGGCGCTGGCGCTGGAGGTGGGCATGCAGAACTCCGGCTTGGGCGCGGCCCTGGCAGCGGCGCATTTCTCGCCATTGGCGGCGGTGCCGAGCGCGTTGTTCAGTGTTTGGCACAATATTTCCGGGGCGCTGCTGTCGACCTGGTTCCGGCGCATGGGTGAGCCTGTGGCTGAAGCTGAAGCTGGGGAGCCTGCCAGGCATTGATGTTGCCCGCGCTGGGCCGCTTCGCAGGTATCCGCGCGAAGAGGCCCAGCGCAGGCTTGCCCAGAGAACTGTCTGCGTGCACCATGGTGCCCACTGTGAGGACGACCTCACGACGCAGCGCGTGATCATCCCGGGGACGGCCCCATCCTTCGCAACGATGGAGCCGCACCATGTCCTGGATCATCCTGTTCTTCGCCGGCCTGTTCGAGGTCGGTTGGGCGGTCGGCCTGAAATACACCGATGGCTTCAGCAAGCCGCTTCCCACCGTACTCACCGTCGCCGCCATGGCCATCAGCCTGGGCTTGCTGGGCCTGGCCATGAAGGAACTGCCGCTGGGCACCGCCTACGCCATCTGGACCGGCGTCGGCGCGGTCGGCACGGTGATCGCCGGCATCCTCCTGTTCGGCGAGTCGATGGCCCTGGTACGCCTGGTCAGCGTGGCGCTGATCATTGCCGGCCTGGTCGGCCTGAAAGTCAGCGCCAGCTGACACCCGCCACTAGCGCAGGTCGCCGCGCAGGCGGCTGACCTGCTCACGCAACGCTTCTGGTTGCGCGGCCTCCACCGGGATGGCGGCGCCTGCCACGATGGTTACCCGTGACCACAGGCGCTTGAAAAAGCCCTTGCCAGGGTCACGGCTGAAGAAGCTGCCCCACAGCCCCTGCAAGGCCAGCGGAATCACCGGTACCGGTGTTTCTGCGAGGATGCGGTTGACGCCGCCCTTGAACACATCGATTTCACCATCCCCGGTCAGCTTGCCCTCCGGGAAGATGCACACCAGCTCGCCATCCGCCAGGTACTCGGCAATCCGGCTGAAGGCGCGCTCGTAGGTGGCCAGGTCTTCGTTGCGCCCGGCAATCGGGATGGCACGTGCAGTGCGGAACACGAAGTTGAGCACTGGCAGGTTGTAGATCTTGTAGTACATGACAAAGCGGATCGGCCGACGGATCGCCCCACCGAGCAGCAGCGCGTCGACGAACGACACGTGGTTGCACACCAGCAATGCCGCGCCTTGCTCGGGAATGCGCTCGAGGCCGCGGTGCTGCACGCGGTACATCGAATGGCTGAGCAGCCAGATCAGGAAGCGCATGGTGAACTCGGGCACGATCCTGAAGATATACACGTTCACCGCGATATTGAGCAGCGACACCACCAGGAACAGCTGCGGGATGGTCAGCTTGGCCAGGCCCAGCAGGGCAATGGTGAGCAGCGCCGATACCACCATGAACAAGGCATTGAGGATGTTGTTGGCGGCGATCACCCGGGCACGCTGGTCCTCGGCAGTGCGCGCCTGGATCAGCGCATACAGCGGCACGATATAGAAGCCACCGAACACGCCAAGGCCGACGATCGACAGCAGGATCCACCAGGCCTGGCCCATGCCCAGCAGCGCCAGCCAGTCGTGCGCTGCCGCGGCGGCCGGCACATCGCCGGAGTGCCACCACCACAGCAGGCCGAACAGGCTCAGGCCGAACGAGCCGAACGGCACCAGGCCGATTTCCACCTTGCGCCCGCTCAGCCGCTCGCACAGCAGCGAGCCCAGGGCGATGCCGACCGAGAACAGCGTCAGCACCAGGGTCACCACCGTACCGTCACCGTGCAGCCAGTCCTTGGCATAGGCCGGGATCTGGGTAAGGTAGATGGCCCCGACGAACCAGAACCACGAGTTGCCGACGATCGACCGCGACACCGCCGGCGGCTGGCCCAGACCCATGCGCAGGATCGCCCAGGACTGCCTGAAGATGTTCCAGTCCAGTGGCATTTGCGGCGAAGCGGCGGCAGCGCGCGGGATCCAGCGGCTGGCCAGGTAGCCCAGCAGCGCCGTGCCGACCACGCCGCCGGCCACCACCGTGGCATAGCTGTCGGCCGACATCATCACCCCGGCGCCGATGGTGCCGGCGAGGATGGCCAGGAAGGTACCGGTTTCCACCAGCCCGTTGCCGCCGACCAGTTCTTCTTCGCGCAAGGCTTGCGGCAGGATCGAGTATTTCACCGGGCCGAACAGCGCCGAATGCGTGCCCATGCCGAACAGCGCCACCAGCATCAGCGCCAGGTGGTTGGTGATGAAGCCGAGCGCGCCGACCGCCATGATGGCGATCTCGGCCAGCTTGATCGCGCGGATCAGCGCGTCCTTGGCGAACTTCTCGCCAAACTGCCCACCCAGCGCCGAGAACAGGAAGAACGGCAGGATGAACAGCAAGGCGCACAGGTTGACCCAGATCGAACGGTCGCCGTCGCCCAGGCTGAGCTTGAACAGGATCGCCAGGATCAGCGACTGCTTGAACAGGTTGTCGTTGAACGCACCCAGCGACTGGGTGATGAAAAACGGCAGGAAACGCCGCTTGCCGAGCAAGGTGAATTGCGAGGAGTGACTCATCGTCCTTGGTCCTGGGGGCTTTTCGATTGGAGGCTTGCCACGCGCGGCAAGCCACAAATCTGCATGGGAAATGGGTTGGCTGGCAAGCGCCGGCTAAACATAGCCAAGTGCCATTATTTTTGCGCTGCACGATCAAGGTTGCGTCGCACCCGCCGACAATTCATATAGATGACTATATCCGACAGAAAAAACAGACCTCCGGTCTCCTCCAATACACAAGAAAGGGGCTCAGCAGTTTATGTTTACCTGGTTCGGCGACCTGAGAATCGCCAATAAGCTCTTCCTCGGTTTCGGTCTGGTGCTGTGCCTGACCTTAGCCCAGTCGCTGATTGGCTGGGACGCGCTGGGCAGCCTGGTGCGCCGCAGCCAAGTGGTCAGCGATGTATCCGCCCTCAACGATGCACTGGGCGACTTACGCGTAGCGCGCCTGCGCCATGCCATGGCTAACGGCGACGAAAACGAAGGCAAGGCACTGCAGGCGGCACTGGATGCTTTCCAGAAACCGTTGGACAAACTGCGCAGCACGTTGGTGAAGCCGCAAAACCTGGCGCTGCTCGGCCAAGCTGACCAGGCCCTGCAGGCGTATGCCGGCAACCAGGCGCTGAGCTTCGCGTCCTACCAGAAAATGCGCACCGCACAGAAGGACATGGGCGTGCTGGCCACACAGTCGTTCAGCAGCATCGAGCGCATTCGCGAGCAGGTCCGCGCCCTGCCCGATGCCGAACTGCGTTTTGTGCGCAGCGAAGCGATCAACCAGATTCGTGAAAACCTGATCCTTCTGCGCTACCACGTGCGTGGCTACACCGGGAACACCAACACCGATACCGAAAAGCTGATGAACGCGCAGGTCGCCACCACGGTAAACGACCTGCCTGGACTGGTAGCCACATTCAACGGTCAGTTCGCCGGGGAATTCGACCAGTTGATCCGACAGGTGCGCGCCTATGCCGACGCCGTGGAAACATTCCGTGGCGAGGTGAGCAAGCTGGTGGCCTACCGTACGGCGATGGGCAATGACGTGGAAACGCTCAATGGCTTGATCGGTCAATTGCTCGATGCCCAGGCTACGTCGGTGGTCGAGGACAGCCAGTTCGCCAAGACCCTGCAGATCGTCACCACCCTGCTCGCCCTGCTGGCTGGCGGGTTGGCCGCAGTACTGATCGCCCGCCAGGTCAGCGCGCCGTTGCGCCAGGTGCTGAAGGCCATGGAGCAGGTGGCTGCGGGCGACCTCGGCGAACAGCCGAACAGTACCCGCCGCGACGAGGTGGGCCAGTTGCAGAACGCACTGCAGCGCATGACCGGCAACCTTCGGGCATTGATTACCCACGTGCGCGACGGCATTTCGCAGATTGCCAGCGCTACCGAAGAGCTGTCGGCCATCACCGAACAGACCAGCGCCGGCGCCAACAACCAGAAAGTCGAAACCGACCAGGTGGCCACCGCCATGCAGGAAATGGCCGCCACCGTGCATGAAGTGGCAAGCAATGCCGATGAAGCTTCGCAGGCCGCCAGCGCTACCGACGACGAAGCCCGCGCAGGCGACAACGTGGTCAGCCGCGCGGTGGCGCAGATCGACCGCTTGGCCAACCAGGTAGGCGCCACCGGTGAGGCGATGAATGCGCTGCGCAGCGAAAGCCAGCGTATCGGCAAGGTCATGGATGTGATCAAGGCAGTGGCCGAGCAGACCAACCTGCTGGCGCTGAATGCTGCCATCGAAGCGGCCCGGGCGGGTGAAGCCGGGCGTGGTTTTGCGGTGGTGGCAGATGAGGTACGCAGCCTGGCCCAGCGCACCCAGGCGTCTACCGAGGAGATCGAGCAGGCGATCGGCAGCCTGGAACAAGGCACGCGTTCGGTCAGCGAATTGATGGAAGAAAGCCAGAGCTTGACTGCGAGCAGTGTTGCGCTGGTGCGCGAGGCGGGGCAGGCGCTGGAAGGGATAACCCAACGGGTTTCCGGGATCCAGTCGATGAACCAGCAGATTGCCGCAGCATCAGCGCAGCAGAGTGCGGTGGCTGAAGGGATCAGCCGCAGTGTGGTCAGGGTGCGGGATATCTCCGAGCAGACGGCGGAGGCGAGCCAGCAGACATCGGCGTCCAGCGTGGAACTGGCGCGCCTGGGTGGCCAGTTACAGCAGATGATCAGCCACTTCAGGCTGTAAGCTGCGAATCGCTGTAGGTTTTTGCAGGAACGGCCTGGTGTCGCGAAAGGCCGCTCCTGCGCGGACCGTACTGCTCAAGAGGTAGCAGTCAACCGCCTACTCGAAACCAAACAAAGCCCGCGCGGTGTCCCCCAACAGGGCTCGACGCAATTGCGCCGAGCAGCCCAAGGCCTCGAACTGTTCGACAGCAGTACCGAAGCTTACCGCCGATTCATGCTGGGTATGCGGCCAGTCACTGCCCCACATCAAGCGCTGCGCACCATAATGCGCCTCCAGCGCACACAGTGCCGAACGGGCAAACGCCAGATTTTCCTCGGCCGAGCCTTCCAGCCGATAGATGCCCGAAACCTTCACCCACACCTTGCCCTGCCCTCCCAGGGCCAGCAGTTCGGCAAATCCAGGTTGCCCCAGCCCACGGCGGGCATCGGGCCGGCCGAAGTGGTCGATCACGATGTCCAGGCCATAAGGTTGCAGCGCCCGCACCAACGCCGGGATATCGGCTATCTGCCGGTGCAGCTCCAGATGCCAGCCCTGCTCGCCAATGCGCTCGAGCAACGGCCGCCATCCGGCGTCGGTCAAGTCAGGCAGCGTCTGGCCCATGAGGTTCAGGCGTACACCACGCACCCCCAGCCGGGCCATTTCATCCAGGCTCTCACGCTCGACGTCACGCTCCAGCATCACCACCCCGCGCAGCTGCCCCGGCATGGTTTGCAGGGCACTGAGCAGATAGCGGTTGTCAGTACCGAGGAAGCTGGGTTGCACCAGCACGCCATGGCTGAAACCATGAACCTGCAACTGGCTCAGGTAGTCACCCAGCGGCGCATCGTAGCTGGGCGCGTAGCGCCGCTCGCTGGCAAGGTTCAGCCAGCGGCTGAAGACATGGGCGTGGCTATCGATGGCGGTGAGGTATGCAGCAGGAGCGTCGGGCATGGTTCTCATATAGACAATGTCAGGTTACTTGGCGACCGCGCCGGCCATTTCCGGAGCGGGTGTGGATTCGAGGTTGCGACCACGAGTCTCCGGCAGGCACAGGGCGGCAATCACGGCCACGCCATAGGCGATACCGGCGTCGATGCCGATGGCACTGCCCAGTGGCATCGACTCGCTCATGTGGCCGACCAGGAACGGGAACACCGCCGACAGCACACGGCCGAAGTTGTAGCAGAAGCCCACCCCGGCACCACGCACTTCCGCCGGGTAAAGCTCGTTGAAGAACGCGCCCAGGCTGGCCGGGATGCCGGCGGCGAAGAAACCCAGCGGGAAGCCGAGGAACAGCATCTGCGTGTTGCTCAGCGGAAAGAACACGTAAGCCTGCACGGTCAGCACGCAGCACAGGGCGAACAGCAGGATGTTCTTGCGGCGGCCGATGCGGTCGATCAGCAGGCCACTGACCACGCAGCCACACCAGAAGGCCACGATGATCACTGCCAGGTAACCCCCGGAGTTCAGCACCGAAAGGTTGCGCTCGGTCTTGAGGAAGGTCGGCAGCCAGGTCATCACCGCGTGGTAGCCACCGTGGGCACCCAGGCCAAGCAAGCCGCCGAGCAGGGTCACGCGCAGCAGTTCCGGGCGGAAGATGCCGGCCATGGAGCGGAAGAAGCTGGTGGGGATGGCGTTTTCTTTCTGCAAACGCTGGAAGCTGTCCGGCTCAGGCACATTGCGGCGCACCCAGATGATCAGCAACGACGGCAGCAAGCCGACGAAGAACATCACCCGCCAGGCGAATTCCTGCGGCACCAGCGAGTAGATCAGCGTGAACAGCGCCACCGCCAGCCCCCAACCTACGGCCCAGGCGCTCTGTACTGTACCCATGACCTTGCCGCGGTATTTCGGGTTGATGGTTTCAGCCATCAGCACTGCGCCAGCAGCCCATTCGCCACCGATGCCGAAGCCTTGCATGGCCTTGACGAACAGCAGTGGGTAGAAGCCGGTGACGAACGCCGAGAGGAAGGTGAAGGACGAGAACCAGAGAATCATCCACTGCAAGGTGCGCACGCGGCCGTAGCGGTCGGACAGGGTGCCGCCCAGCCAACCGCCGATTGCCGAAGTCACCAGGGTCAGGCCGCTGATCAGGCCGGCGTCGCCCTTGGTCAGGGAGAACGCGGCAATCAGCGCGGGGATGGCCAGGCCGAACATCTGCACTTCCAGCGCATCGAGCGACCAGCCGCCGAAGCAGGCCCAGAATGTCTTGCGCTCCCGTGAGGTGATCTGACGATACCAACTGAACATGATTGTTATCCTTCTGGTTGTGTGTGTTACGGCCGGGCGTGCACAAGCGCTGGCGACCGCGCAGGCAAAGCTACTGCGCCGTGGCAGCGCGGCGCAGATGGGGTAACCGGGTGAAGCGGCCGGCTTAGCGGATGTCGATGCGGTAGCGGAAGTGCTGCGCATGACCACGCGAGCGGCGCCATTCCAATGGCTTGCCGGCGTAGTCACGGGCCAGGCGCTCGATCACCACCACCGGGCTATCGACCGGTAGTTGCAGCAGGCGGCCATGCACCGCGTCGACCGCCTCGGCGGTCAGGGTTTCTTCGGCGTAGGCGACCAGCTGCCCGCACAGCTCCTCGTAGATCGGGTATAGCAGCGGGCCCTTGCTGTTCAGGTCAACGTCGAGCAGCGGCTGGAAGGTCTGGCGCGGCAGCCAGATCTCTTCGGCCAGCACCGGCTGGGCGCCGAGCAGACGGGTACGGACGATGCGGATCACTTCGGTTTCCAATGCCAGCCCCAGCGCTTCGGCAACCGCCGAGGGTGCGGCCAGCGGCTCGATGGAAAGGATGCGGCTTTCTGGCACCACGCGTTCGCCATTGACGGCTTCGAAGCGGAAGAAACGGAAGAGCGAAGACTGGAACTGCGGCCGGCGGATGAAAGTGCCGCGCCCCTGCTGGCGCTCCAGCACGCCTTCGGCGACCAGCACATCGACAGCCTTGCGCACAGTGCCGACCGACATGTCGAACTCGTTGGCCAGGGCTGCTTCGGTCGGGATCGCCTCGCCCGGGCGCCAGCGGTTGTTGGCAATCTGCGCGACCATATGGTCGCGCAGTTGTTGGTAGCGGGGCAGTCGAGCATCACCGGTCAGTGGGTGCATGGGTCTCGCTCTCGTCTTGTTATATAAACATATATATGAATTTTGCCAGAGTATTCCCCTTAGCTGACGGGCTGTCAATGCTCCACCTGTCGCCGGGGCCGTCGATGCTGATCGGCAACTTGAGGCACGCTTACCAGGATCGCGTACACCTCGCGATATTGCTTATGCTTGTGCCCGGCATACACCAGCACAACAAGGATGTGGCAATGCTCGCCGCCATAAAGCGCTACCCGCACACCGTTCGCCTGCTCCTGCTCACTACCTTCACGCTCACCGTCGCTCGCGCCCTCACCCTGCCCTACCTGGTGGTCTACCTGGCCGACAACTTCCAGTTGCCGATCAGCCAGATCGGGCTGCTGATCGGCGGTGCGCTGATTGTCGCCTCGCTGTTGAGCCTGTATGGCGGCCACCTGGTCGATACCTTGCGCAACCACACGCTGGTCAGCGCTTGCACGCTGCTGTTCGCGTTGGCATTCGTCGGTGCCGTTGCCAGCCGCGCAGCGATGCTGTTTTTCATCTGCCTGGTGCTGATCAACCTGGCCCTGGCAGTGGTCGACATCGCCGCCAAGGCGGGCTTCTGCGCGTTGCTGCCAGTGGAAGAGCGGGCCGAGGTGTTCGCCATCAAGTACACCCTCAGCAACATCGGCTACGCTGCCGGGCCGCTGCTGGGCGTGGCCCTGCTGGAGCTGGACGGCCACCTGCCATTCATCGCCTCGGCCCTGCTTGGCCTGGGCATGAGCCTGGCCTACTGGCGCCTGGGCGACCGCGGTCTGCAGGCCAGCGCAGCGGACCAACCCGGCGCTGGCTTCGGCCAGGTGGCACTGGGCCTGGCCGGTGACCGTCGGCTGGTGTGCTTTACCCTCGGCGGGGTGCTGAGCGCGGTGGTGTTCGGCCAGTTCACTGCCTACCTGTCGCAGTACCTGGTGGTGACCAGCAGCCCGGGCGAGGCGGCACGCCTGGTCGGTTACCTGGTGACCACCAACGCAGTGACGGTGATTGCCTTGCAGTACCTGATCGGCCGACGCATCAGCCGCCAGCGCCTGATGCCCTGGCTGCTGGCCGGGATGGGCCTGTTCATCGCCGGGCTGCTGGGCTTTGCCCTGGCCGGGTCGACGCTGATGTGGTGCCTGGCGATGCTGGTGTTCACCCTGGGCGAAATCATTGTCATCCCCGCCGAATACATGTTCATCGACCTGATCGCACCGGAGCACTTGCGCGGGGTGTATTACGGCGCGCAGAACCTGTCCAACCTGGGCGCAGCGCTGGGGCCGGTGATGGTGGGATTTGCCCTGGTGCAGCTGTGGCCAGGGGCGATCTTCTACCTGCTGGTGTTGTCGGTGATACTCGCGGGGGTGTTCTATTGGCTGGGTACCCGCCGAGGGTGACGATGCCTGTACCGGCTGCCACGCGGGTACCCTCGAACAGGAGCAGGAGCAGGAGCAGGAGCAGGAGCAGGCGCAGGCGTCGGCACAGTTTGCAGCTGCACCCTGCGACCACCTGCCACTGCGACCATGGTCTGCGCTGACGAAGCGGCACCTGCGTGCCAGACTGGTTGATCGGGACCGCGTTATTTTTTTTGCTTCGGAGTCTTCATGTCGTTGTCCAGCGGGCTGATCGCCGTGGTCGCCCTGGCCTATATGGCCATCATGTTCGCCATCGCCTTCTATGGCGACCGCCGCAGCACGCCGTTGCCGCCGAAACTGCGTGCCTGGGTGTACAGCCTGTCGCTGGCGGTGTACTGCACCAGCTGGACCTTCTTCGGCGCGGTCGGCCAGGCCGCCGAACAGCTCTGGGCGTTCCTGCCGATCTACCTGGGCCCGGTGCTGCTGTTGATCTTCGCCCCATGGGTGCTGCAGAAGATGGTGCTGATCAGCAAACAGCAGAACATCACCTCGATCGCCGACTTCATCGCCGCACGCTACGGCAAGTCGCAGACCCTGGCGGTGGTGGTGGCATTGATCTGCCTGGTCGGCGTGTTGCCCTACATCGCCTTGCAGCTGAAGGGCATCGTGCTGGGCGTGAACCTGCTGATCGGCGCCAGCGCCGACGCCACCGGCACCCGCGTGCAGGACACCGCGCTGGTGGTGTCGCTGGTGCTGGCACTGTTCGCCATCGTTTTCGGTACCCGCAGCCTGGACGTGACCGAGCACCACCGTGGCATGGTCCTGGCGATTGCCTTCGAATCGCTGATCAAGCTGCTGGCCTTCCTTGCCGTGGGCGTGTTCGTGGTGTTCAACCTGTACGACGGCTTCGATGACTTGTTCAGCCAGGCCCGCCAGTCAGTCCACCTGCAGGACTACTGGCAGGAGACCATCAACTGGCCGTCGATGGTGGTGCAGACCGCCGTGGCGATGATGGCGATCATCTGCCTGCCACGGCAGTTCCACGTCACCGTGGTGGAGAACATCGAACCCCAGGACATGCGCCTGGCGCGCTGGGTATTCCCGATGTACCTGGCGTTGGCCGCGCTGTTCGTGGTGCCCATCGCCCTGGCCGGGCAGATGCTGCTGCCGGGCACGGTGATTTCCGACTCGTTCGTCATCAGCCTGCCACTGGCCGAGGCCCACCCGAGCCTGGCCCTGCTGGCGTTCATCGGCGGCGCCTCGGCCGCCACCGGCATGGTCATCGTCGAGGCCGTGGCGCTGTCGACCATGGTTTCCAACGACATGCTGCTGCCCTGGTTGCTGCGCCGGACCAACGCCGAACGGCCATTCGAGGCGTTCCGCCACTGGATGCTGTCGGTACGCCGGGTGACCATCGTGGTGATCCTGCTGCTGGCCTACGTCAGCTACCGCCTGCTGGGCTCCACGGCCAGCCTGGCGACCATCGGCCAGATCGCCTTCGCTGCCGTGACCCAGCTGACCCCGGCCATGCTCGGCGCGCTGTACTGGAAGCAGGCCAACCGCCGCGGCGTGTTCGCCGGCCTGGCGGCAGGCATCTTCCTGTGGTTCTACACCCTGGTGCTGCCGATTGCCGCGCACAGCGTGGGCTGGTCGCTGCAGCTGTTTCCGGGGCTGGCGTGGCTGCATGGCAACCCGCTGAACCTGCCGATCAGCCCGCTGACCCAAGGCGTGGTGCTGTCGCTGGCGGGCAACTTCACGCTGTTCGCCTGGGTCTCGCTGTTGTCGCGCACGCGGGTGTCCGAGCACTGGCAAGCCGGCCGCTTCATCGGCCAGCAGACCAGTGCCCGCCCCAGCAGCAAGCCGCTGCTGGCGGTGCAGATCGACGACCTGCTGACCCTGGCCTCGCGCTTTGTCGGCGAAGAGCGCGCGCGGCAGAGCTTCATCCGCTTCGCCTACCGCCAGGGCAAGGGCTTCAACCCCAATCAGAACGCCGACGGTGACTGGATCGAACACACCGAACGCCTGCTCGCCGGGGTGCTCGGCACCTCATCGACCCGCGCCGTGGTCAAGGCCGCCATCGAAGGCCGCGACATGCAGCTGGAAGACGTGGTGCGCATCGCCGACGAAGCCAGCGAGGTGCTGCAGTTCAACCGCGCCCTGCTGCAAGGCGCCATCGAGAACATCAACCAGGGCATCAGCGTGGTTGACCAGAACCTGCACCTGGTGGCCTGGAACCGTCGCTACCTGGAGCTGTTCAACTACCCCGACGGGCTGATCAGCGTCGGCCGGCCGATTGCCGATATCATCCGCTACAACGCCGAACGCGGCCTGTGCGGCCCCGGCGAAGCCCAGGTGCACGTGGCCCGCCGCCTGCACTGGATGCGCCAGGGCCGCGCGCATTCTTCGGAACGCCTGTTCCCGAATGGCCGAGTGATCGAACTGATCGGCAACCCGATGCCGGGCGGCGGCTTCGTCATGAGCTTCACCGACATCACCCCGTTCCGCGAGGCCGAGCAGGCCCTGCGTGAAGCCAATGAAAGCCTGGAGCAACGGGTTGCCGAACGTACCTACGAGCTGTCGCAACTGAACCAGGCATTGTCCGAAGCCAAGAGCCATGCCGAAGCCGTGAGCCAGTCGAAGACCCGCTTCCTGGCGGCGGTCAGCCATGACCTGATGCAACCGCTGAACGCTGCACGGCTGTTCTCCGCAGCCCTGTCGCAGCAAGCCGAAGGCATGAACGAAGAGGCCCGGCAACTGGTGCAGCACATGGACAGCTCGCTGCGCTCGGCCGAAGAGCTGATCAGCGACCTGCTGGACATCTCGCGCCTGGAAAACGGCAAGATCACCCCGGCCCCCAAGCCCTTCGCTCTCAACGAACTGTTCGACACCCTCGGCGCCGAGTTCAAGGTGCTGGCCGCCGAAAAAGGCCTGGAATTCCGCCTGCGCGGCAGTCGCCTGCGGGTGGAGAGCGACATGAAGCTGCTGCGGCGGGTGCTGCAGAACTTCCTGACCAATGCCCTGCGCTACGGCAAGAGCCCGATCCTGCTGGGCGTACGGCGCCAGGGTGAACGCTTGTGGCTGGAAGTGTGGGACCGTGGCCCGGGTATCGCCGACGACAAGCTGCAGGTGATTTTCCAGGAGTTCAAGCGCCTGGACAGTCACCAGACCCGCGCCGAGAAAGGCCTGGGCCTTGGCCTGGCGATCGCCGACGGCCTGTGCCGGGTACTCGGCCACACGCTGGAAGTGCGCTCATGGCCGGGCAAAGGCACGGTGTTCCGCGTCAGCGTGCCGATTGCCCGCCAGGCTGCACCGGTTGCCAGTGCCCCGGCGGAACAGGCCGGTCAGCCGCTGGCCGGGCTGCACGTGCTGTGCGTGGACAACGAAGACAGCATCCTGATCGGCATGAACAGCCTGCTCAGCCGCTGGGGCTGCCAGGTATGGACCGCACGCAACCAGGCCGAATGCGAAGCCTTGCTGGCCAAGGGCATGCGCCCGCACCTGGCGCTGGTGGACTACCACCTGGACGATGGCGAGACCGGCATCGGGCTGATGGGCTGGCTACGCGCGCGCCTGGGCGAACCGGTGCCGGGTGTGGTGATCAGCGCCGACGGCAGCAAGGAAACCCTCGCCATGGTCCACGCTTCGGGGCTGGATTACCTGGCCAAGCCGGTCAAGCCAGCGGCCCTGCGTGCCCTGCTCAATCGCCATCTGAGCCTGGTTCAGTAAGCACTTCTTCGGGCAATGCTTCGTTGGACAGCGCCCGCTCCAGCAAATCGGCCGGCAGGCTCTTGCTGGCGCGCGCCCCGAGCATTTTCAGCTGTTCGCTGCGGCTGACCAGGTTGCCGCGCCCTTCGCACAGTTTGTTGCGCGCGGCGGCATAGGCCTTGTCGACCTGCTGCAGGCGGCTGCCCAGCTCGTCCAGGTCCTGGATGAACAGCACGAACTTGTCATACAGCCAGCCGGCGCGCTCGGCGATCTCGCGGGCGTTCTGGCCCTGGCGCTCCTGCTTCCACAGGCTGTCGATCACCCGCAGGGTAGCGAGCAAGGTGGTCGGGCTGACGATCACGATCTGCCGGTCGAAGGCTTCCTGGAACAGGTTCGGCTCGGCCTGCAGGGCGGCCGAGAAAGCCGCCTCGATCGGCACGAACAGCAGCACGAAATCCAGGCTGTGCAAGCCTTCGAGGCGGTTGTAGTCCTTGCTCGACAGGCCTTTGACGTGGCTGCGCAGCGACTGCACATGCTGCTTCAGCGCAGCGTCGTCGTTGCTGGCGACGAACTGCTGATAGGCAGTGAGGCTGACCTTTGCATCCACCACCACTTGCTTGTCGCCGGGCAGCATGATCAGCACATCGGGCTGGAAACGCTCGCCGTCGCTGCTCTTCAGGCTGACCTGGGTCTGGTATTCGCGGCCCTTTTCCAGGCCGGCATGCTCCAGCACCCGCTCGAGGATCAGCTCTCCCCAGTTGCCCTGGGTCTTCTGCCCCTTCAGGGCCTGGGTCAGGTTGGTGGCTTCGTCGGACAGGCGCAGGTTGAGCTGCTGCAGGCGCTCCAGCTCCTTGCCCAGCGAAAAGCGTTCGCGGGCTTCCTGCTGGTAGCTTTCCTCGACACGCTTTTCGAACGCCTGGATGCGCTCCTTGAGCGGGTCGAGCAACTGGCCGAGGTGCTGCTGGCTGGTCTGGGCGAAACGCTGCTCGCGCTCGTCGAAGATTTTCGTGGCCATGTCGGCAAACTGTGCGCGCAAGGTATCACGGGCTTCCTGCAGGTCTTCCAGACGCTGCTGGTGGCTTTCCTGCTGTTCACGCAGTTCGGCGTCCAGGCGCGCAGTCTGGGCTTCCAGGCGGCGCAGTTCGGCTTCGCGGTTGGCGCGCTCAAGGCTCCAGGCGTGGGCGGCATCACGGGCGTTGTCACGGTCGATCTGGAGCAATTCCAGCTCACGGCCCTGGGCGGCCAGCTGGGCCTGCTTGACCGTGTTGGCTTCGCTGAGGTCACTGATCTCATCGCGGCTGGCCTCCAGCTGCGCCTGCAGGCCAGCCTGGGCCAACAGAGCGGCATTGAGGCGTTCTTCAAGCAACGCCTGTTCGGCCTGCCGCGCGCCTTGGCGGCGCTGTAACTGCATGATCCACCCCAGACAGGGCAAAGCCCCTGCCACCAAGCCCAGCAGAATGCTGGCCAGATCCACTGTCATGCCTACCCCGAATGATGCTGGATGATTGCTGCGCAGCTTATCAGCAATCGCTAACGGCGCGGGTTTGGCGCAGCCACTCGATTTCTTGCATTCCGGCAAGGCGTTTGCGGCAAAATCCAAAAAATTTTCAGCGATCTTTTCTTGACGTTCTCAAGTGAATGACTTGAGGGCCCATTGGAACCTGTCGATTGTCGGACAGTTCATTATATTGCTGGCACGCCCGTCCTAGAGCAAGCGCTTGGGACAATCCACAGTTCCTGTGGATAACTCGGTGGACAACCCCCTACTATCCCCCGCAAACCCGCGTAGATCGGGGCTTTGGCTCAAACTGACGATTTTTTCACCAGCTGAAAATAGTGTTTTTTTTCATTGACTTAACCGCCCAGTCAAGGCATTGGCGAGTCCGTCATAGCGTGTTGCCAAGTCGTTACAAGCGCCGCACCGACTGTGAACAAGTGCACCCCGAACCCTCATTTGAGTGCACGAAAACGGAACATCCAGCCGATTGCAGACCGTTTGGCCCCTCTTCCCAGCACGCTCATTACGCGCGATACTGTTCGGCTCGCCTGAGCAAAGCGGTAAAGCTTGCCAAGCGTTGGCATTTCCGGTAAGGTGCGCCTCGTTAGTACCAAGCTGAAAGTCAATTCTGGCCTCAAGCGTCCTTGCAGACCCGCTCCTCCCAAGAGTGGCACTGCTGAAACCAGGACGGGCCCATTCGATGATTCACTCGCCAGCCTTGCGCTGTTCAAGCACGAATCACGTGACAGATTGATCAGGATCCCACCCCGACGGCCTAGAACCTTGGCCCCGGCGTGCTGCCTGCCTTCCGAAGTACCTACCAGTCAGCCCAAGCGCCCACTTTTGATTGCGCCCCCTCTGGCTGCCCTGTTCCAGTCAGGTTCGTTCGTCCCTTAATAAAGGCGTCACTGGAACGTTTCTATCATGCACGGATCCTAACTCCGTGTTTAAAGCAGGAACCTCCAAACAATATGCAAACTCATCATCAGATTCAGGCTGCCATTGGCACCCTTTCCCAGGCCTTCTCGCCGTTGAAGTGCCTGATCGTCGCCCCACGCAAGGGCAGCTTCAGCTTCACCCTGGTGGACGAACATGGCGTCGCCTGCCACACCGAGCGCCTGTATCCGGAGCAATACAGCCGCAGCGAACCGCTGCAAGCGGTTATCGCCCGTACCCGTCAGTCGCTCACCGCGTGAACCCTGAATGGTGCGCTATTCAAGCACTGAATGGCTCCATCGCAAGCCTGCCTGAACCGGCCTGGCGTAATTGCCTTAAGGCATATAGCCCGGCACGTCAGGCAGCAATCGATTTAAAAACAGCCTTTTACATCATCATTATCACACTACACTTCAACACGAGCGGCACCTGCCGCTTCCGGCGGGCCTGATCCTTCACCAGCTGCCAAGCTCCAGCGCCCGTCCGGCCCTTAACTGCTCGAGGGCATCATGGGTATCGCGGCGAATGAATTGTGTCAGTATGTGATCCGACCCACCCTGGTCTACCTGAACCGTCACAGTGCCAGCGCCGAAGCCTTGTTGCTGGGTATCGCCGCTAGCCAGTCGGCCTTGGGCGCGGCCTTGCATGACCGACGCGGGCATGGCCTGTACCGCATCGGCGAGCATCGTCACCAGGCACTGTGGGACGATTACCTGGCCCGCGACCCCGACCTGGCCAGCCTGGTCCGCGGCCTGGCCAGCCAACACGCCTTCCTCGGCGGCCCGCACCTGGAACTCACGGTCAACCTGCGCTATTCCACCGCCATTGCCTGGATGCTCGTCGAAGAGCAGGCCACCTCCTTGCCCGCCGCCGACGACCTGCTGGCATTGGCGCGCATCTGGCGACAGATTTTCAACCCGCAAGGCCGTCTGCGCGACTTCACCCACGCCTGGCACACCTGCATAGACCAGAAATTGCCGCAAGCATCTTAAGAGGGGTCCTACAAAATACCCGGAAAAAAAGGAATTTTGGTCGGATTGTCCTACAAAACCGCGCTATCTCCGGCGATCTAGGCTATAGCGCGGCGCGTGATTTGTTGGTAGCGTTTCGCCCCGGAGATCCCAAGGAGTTTTCTAATAATGAAAAAAGTAATGCTCAAAACCTCCCTCGGCATTGCCGTTGCTCTTGCATCCAGCCAGCTGCTCGCCGCCGGGTTCGCGCTGAACGAACAAAGCATCAGCGGCATGGGAACCGGTTTTGCGGGGCGTTCGTCTTCTGCCGAAGATGCCAGCACGGTGTATGGCAACCCTGCCGGCATGTCACGCCTGAAGCGTGAACAGGTCACCGTGGGTGGCGCAGCCGTCATTGCCAAGACTGATATTTCGGGCCGTGGTAGCAATTTCGGGGGGGAAACCGATGGCGACATGGTCCCGGTCGTGGGCGTACCCATGGGTTACTACGTCAAGCCGATCGATGATCACTGGAGCGTGGGCTTCGGCGTTTACGTGCCATATGGCCTGATCACCGACTACGGTAGCGATGACGCGGCACGCTACTGGGGCAAGAAGAGCAAGGTCGAGGTCGTCACCTTCCAGCCAACCATCAGCTATGCCTTCAACGACAAGGTGTCGATCGGCTTTGGCCCGACCATCAACCGTATCAAGGGTGAGCTGGGCTCGAACTTGAACAGCCAGAGGTTCCCTGCATTTTTGGGCGGCGGCCCTGATGGCGAAATCAAGATCAAAGGCGACGACACCGCTGTCGGTTACAACATTGGTGTTCTGGTGCAGGCTACAGACCGTACCCGCCTGGGCCTAACCTATCACTCGATGGTTGACTACAAGCTTGAAGGCGATACCCGTGTGTCCTACCCGGTTGGTCTTGCTGGCCTCAGCGGCAAGTTCGACGCCAGCCTGAAGATCAAGACGCCAGAATCGGTGGACTTCTCGGTCACCCATGAACTGGATGACAACTGGACACTGTATGCAGGTAGCACTTGGACGCGCTGGAGCCGCCTGGAAAGCATCGTCGTCAAGAACGAAGCACCGGCGGGTTATCCGCTGCAGACCATCACCGAAGAGCAGAACTGGCATGACACCTGGGCCCACGCCATTGGTGCAGCCTACAAGGTCAACAAGGAGTGGACCCTGCGTGCAGGCTTCTCGGTCGACCAGTCGCCCACCAACAACCACGATCGCTCGCCACGCATTCCGACTGGCGATCGTAAAGCGGTCAGCTTTGGTGCCGGCTGGAGCCCGAACGATGACATGACCATCGATGTGGCCTACTCGTACCTGTGGGAAGAGGATACCAAGGTCAACAACGTGTCGGGCTCGCCGGCCCAACAGGCGCTGAAAGGCACCTACCAGGCTAAATACGAGAACAGCGCTCACGGTATTGGTGCTTCCCTCACCTACCGCTTCTGATTCGTACGCGTTACATGAAAACCGCCCGCGTGGCGGTTTTTTCATGCCTGCAATTGCCAGCTGTCACCCAGGCATTCGCGCAGGTAGTCCATGAACACACGCACTTTCGCGGTCATGGCAAAACGGTCGGCCAGGCACAGGTAGATATCCATTGGTTCAGTCTGGGCATAGGCCTGGCCCTTGTCGCTGTATTCGAACAACGGCACCAGCGCGCCGGAGGCCAGGTGCGGCCGCACGATGAACTCGGCCAAGCGGGTGATGCCACCATCGTGCAGTGCCATCTGGGTCAGGGCATCGATGTCATCGCTGATCAATACGCTACCGAACTCGGCCTCGAAACGCAGCCCGTCACGCATGAATCCCCAGCGCAGGAAGCGCCCATCCACCGGGTAGCGGAACACCAGGCAACGGTGATCACGCAAGGCTTCGGGCGTGGCTGGCACGCCGGCGCTGCGCAGGTAACCGGGTGAGGCACAGCAAATGAACGGTATACGGGCAATGTGGCGGGCCAGCAGTTGGTCTTCCAGCTGTGGAGCAATGCGCAGGCTTACATCCACGTCTTCCCGCGCATGGTTGACCCGGCGATCAGTCGTTACCAGTTCTATCGACAGCAAGGGGTAGCGGGCACTGAACGCGGGTATCAGCGGTGCCAGCACGTGGCGGCCGAAGGCGGAGGTCGAGGCAATGCACAAACGCCCCTGGGGCTCGCTGTCGGGGGTAGTAATGGCTTGTTCGGCCAGGGCCAGGTCGCGTTCGATGTGCCTGACACGCTCGTAGTACTGGGCGCCGGCGGGGGTCAGCGCCATGCTGCGGGTGGTGCGGCTGAGCAGGCGTACCTGAAGGTGGCCTTCCAGGCGTGCCAGGTTCTGGCTGACTGCAGCCGGGCTCAGGCCCAGGTTGCGGGCGCCGGCGGCGATGCTGCCGGCTTCGACCACCTTGATGAAGTTGCGGATGGCATTGAGCAGGTCCATGCTTGGCCCTTGGATTCGTAAGAATCTCTTTATAAAGAACTCAATACGGCTGGTCTACAGCGGCTGCCAGGTACGTTGCTAACCTGCGCCTCCCACCCAACCTTGAGGAGTTCGCATGAGCAACCTGTCGCAGGCGCGCGGCCGACGCAAACTACATTCGGGAGCCACGCCCTATGTTTTTGCCTTCTACATGTCGTCGATCATGGCGCTGTTGATGTGCTTCGTGATTACTGCGGCGAATGCGGGGGTCAACCCGGAGTACCTGAGTAATGTGCTGAAGGCCTATCGATTGGCGATGCCGGTGGCGTTCGTTTGCGTGTTGATGGTCAGGCCGTTGGTAGTGCGGTTGGTGGCGATGACGGTGCAGGCGAAGTAACACGCCACCCGGGCACATAACCCGCTTTTGACTTTGCTCTTGCTCTTGCTCTTGCTCTGCTTTTGATCTTGATCTTGATCTTGATCTTCGCGACTTCAGGAGGCCGAACGCAGGCCTTGCGGAGGGAGGTGACGGGCATGGATGCCCGTCAAGCGCTGAGGCCCCATGGATGGGGCCTGCAGCGCGTCCTCCCGGGAGCAAGGCCGGAGTGAGGGAACCCCGGAGCGCAGCGGAGGGGCCGGATGATGGGAGCGCAGCGTTTTTTGGTTACTTTTTGCCGCGTTTGGCAAAAAGTGACTCGCCGTAAGGGCGAAAAGGTGAGTCAGCGTCGCCATCGCCAATGGACTTTGCGCGCGATAAAAACCAGCGCTATCCCGCTTCAATCTTTTCGCTTTTCGCTTTTCGCTTTTCGCTTTCAAGCGTGGGCTTCAACAATGAGGTCAACATTCGTTTTCAAAGGCGGCGCTTAGTCACCTTTCCGCCCTTACGGCGGGTCACTTTTTGCCAAACGCGGCAAAAAGTAACCAAAAAACGCTGGCTCCCATCATCCGGCCCCTACGCTGCGCTCCGGGGTCCCCTCGCTACGGGCTTGCTCCCGGGAGGACGCGCTGCAGGCCCCATCCATGGGGCCTCAGCGCTTGACGGGCATCCATGCCCGTCACCTCCCTCCGCAAGCCCTTCGCTCGGCCTCCTGAAGTCGCATTCGGCGGCGCCTGGACTACTGCGCGCTTAGAAGCAAGAGCAAGAGCAAGAGCAGTTACATTACTGTTGCGAAGCGATGGCCTTTTCAATGGCAGCGCGGAATTCTGGGTCATCCGGTTTGGTCAGGCTGGAAAAGTTGCCGATCACCCTGCCCTTGCGATCGATAACGTACTTGTAGAAATTCCACTTCGGCGCACTGCTCTGGCTGGCCAATTCGACGAACAGCGGAATCGCATCCTTGCCCCGCACCGGCTGCGCCTTGGTCATGGTGAAGGTGACACCATAGTTGGCATAACAGACCTTGGCCGTCTTCTCGCTATCGGCATCTTCCTGCTTGAAGTCGTTGGAGGGCACACCAAGCATTTCCAGGCCCTGCTGGTGATACGCCTTGTATGTCGCCTCCAGCCCCTCGAACTGCGGTGCAAAACCGCAATAGCTGGCCGTATTGACCACCACCAGCGGCTTGCCGGCAAAGCGCTGGCACAGGTCGACCTGCCCCTTGCCCCGCAATTCCGGCAGGCTGCCTTGCAACAAGGCCGGGCAATCGGCAGCCCAGCTCGAAGCGCTGCCAAGCAGGGCCAGCACCAACACCGTCAACCAATGTGCACGCATGGTTCGTTTCTCCTGCAAAACAATCCTTGAGCTTGCAGGGTAGCGCCTAACAAACACCCATGCCCAGTTGCATCAACGCCATCCCGCCCTGGTGCCAGCCCCACCAGACCAACACCAGCAACAACAACGCGGCAACGGCCAGCAGCCCGCGGGCCAGGTAGCGGTTCATGCGGCCTGGGCCTGCAGGCGGGCGACCGGCCGCTCACGCACAGGCCAGCTCAGGGCGGCGGCCAGCAGGCTGAGCAGGATGGAAATCTGCCAGACCAGGTCGTAGCTCCCGGTACGGTCATACACCACCCCGCCCAACCAGCCCCCCAGAAACGCACCCAGCTGGTGGAACAGGAAGACGATACCGCCAAGCATGGACAGGTTGCGCACGCCGAACAGCGTGGCCACGGTACCGTTGGTAAGCGGCACCGTGGACAGCCACAACAGGCCCATGGCAATGCCGAACAGGTAGGCGCTGAACGCACTCACCGGTGCCCAGAGGAACAGCACGATGACCACCGCACGCAGCAGATACAACCCGGTCAGCAAGCGCGGCTTGGACATGCGCCCGCCCAGCCAGCCCGCGGTGAACGTACCGACGATGTTGAACAGGCCGACCAGCGCCAGCACCGTAGTCCCGGTGGTCGCGGGCAGATGCTGGTCAACCAGGTAGGCCGGCAGGTGCACGCCAATGAACACCACCTGAAAACCGCAGACGAAGAAGCCCAGGGCCAGCAGCCAGAAGCCGGAATGCGAACACGCTTCGTGCAAGGCCTGGCCCAGGGTCTGTTCCGTGCCATGGCTGGGCAACGGGCGGTCGCGCAGCATGCCGACGAAAGGCACGATCAGTGCAACCAGCAGGCCCAGCACCAGCAGTGCAGCGGACCAGCCCAGCCACTGGATCAGGCCAAGGGTCCCCGGCAGCATGGCGAACTGGCCGAAAGAGCCGGCGGCGCTGGCAATCCCCATGGCCATGCTGCGCTTGTCTGCCGGCACGGCACGCCCGACGACACCGAGAATGACCGAGAACGAAGTGCCGGACAGGCCGATGCCGATCAGCAAGCCAGCACTCAGCGACAGCGACCAGGCCGAGTCGGCCATGCCCATCAGGACCAAGCCGGTGGCGTAGAGAATACCGCCGATGATCACCACCCGCGCCGCACCTAGGCGGTCGGCCAGCGCACCGGCAAAGGGTTGGGCCAAGCCCCAGATCAGGTTCTGCAAGGCGATGGCAAAGGCGAACACCTCACGCCCCCAACCGAAGTCGGCGCTCATCGGCGCCAGGAACAGGCCGAAGCCATGCCGCACACCCAAGGACAGTGCCAGGATCAACGCCGCCCCCAACAGTACCCACCCGCTGGTTCGCCACACCGAAGTCATTGTCGTTATCTCCAGCACATCGCAAGGTTTTACGGGTATATACCCGCTTAAGGTCGTATCAATTCAAGCCAGTAGGCCCAGCAAGCGCACCAGTTCATCCCGCTGCCCTGCTCCCAGGCGTTCCACCAGTTCGGCCTGGGCTCGCTCCCAGGCCGGATAGGCGGCGCGCAGCAGCTGCGTAGCGGCGTCGGTCAACAACACGACGCGGTTGCGCTGGTCATCACCATCGGCCAAGGCTACCAACCCTTCAGCCTCCAGCACCCGCAAGTTGCGGCCCAGGGTACTGCGTTCCAGGCCCATGGCTTCGGCCAGGGTGGTAATACTAGGCCGGTCGAGCCGCTGCAGATGACGTAGCAGGGAAAACTGCGCGACATTGATCCCGAAGCCGGCAAGGGCCTCGTCGTAATGCCGGCTCACCCCACGGGCGGCACGACGCAGATGGGTACAGATGCATTCACTGGTCAGCATGGATAGGTGTATATACCCGCATAATGAGCGTTGCAAGATATTTCGTAGTTTGCCGATGATCCTCAGTCCCGGTTCAAGCGTTTGCGGATCGGTTCAAATTCCGCGCTGGCCTTGGGAGGGCAATGGGTCCGGAGCCCCCTGTTCGATCGCCTGCCAGTAACGCCACGGGACCTTGGCCGGCAGCTGTCTTCACGAAAACTGTAGAACGCCCAATGCAACCGGTTGTGCTCCAGCATGCCGAGCACTTCTTCCAGTATTGCTGGCACCCCGGCACCTTCTGCCAAGCTTTTTCAGGAGGTACCGCCACGTTCAGCTCAGAAAGCGCCTAAAAACGCCTTGGGCGCTACTACAGGCCCAACGCCAATCCCAGCACAACGCCCAGTTCGAGCAACTCCAGCAACGCGCCAGCGGTATCTCCGGTGGTGCCACCGAGGCGCCGACACATCAACTGCCGCAGCCAACCGAATATGGCCAGCGCCAGCACCACGATCCACCCGCTCAGGACCAGGCAGAAGAGCGCACAACCCAGCAGCACCCAAGCGGCCGCCGCCCGGGGCAGATGCTCGGCCAGCGCTTGTCCCAGACCGCCCGGGCGCACGTAGGGCGTACTCAGGAACAACCCGAGCATCGCCGCCCGCCCGATCAGCGGTGCCAGCAGCAACTGCGCCCCGCTACCCTGCTCGACCAGTACCCACAGGGCACAGAACTTCAGCAATAGCACCAGGACCAGGGTGACCACGGCAATCGGCCCGCTGCGCGGGTCTTTCATGATCTGCAGGGTACGCTCGCGGTCGCCGAAACCGCCCAGCCAGGCATCGGCGCTGTCAGCCAGCCCATCCAGGTGCAAGGCACCGCTGAGCAGCACCCACAATGTCAGCAGCAAAGCTGCATGCAGCGGTGCCGGGGTCGCCTGCAGCAGGTGGCTGGCCAGCCACAGCAACAGGCCGAACAGCAACCCTACCAGCGGGTAGCACAACAGCGAACGCCCCACTTCACGCGGTGCCGGCATGCCCGGCAGGCGCACCGGCAAGCTGCTGAGAAACTGCAAGGCAATCCAGAACGGCAACATCTCAGCGCCCTTCGATCCAGTGGCCGTCATCACCCGGCAGCAGCCGCATCAATGCAGCGTGGCCGACCTCTACCTGCAGCAGCTGGGCCCTTGGCAAGCCACGGGCACGGGCCAGCAACAGCCGCATCACGCCGCCATGGGTGATCAGCAGCACACGCTTGCCGGCATGCTCATGGCGCAGCCGCTCGACAGCCGCCAATACACGCTCGGCAAACACCGCGACCGGCTCACCATTAGGCGGGGTAAACCCGTATGGGTCTGCCCAGAAGCGCCCCAGTGCATCCGCCTGGTGTTCCATGATCTGCGCCGCGCTGCGGCCTTCCCAGTCACCGAAATGCAGCTCCTGCAGGGCCGGCTCAAGCTGCACCGGCAGGTTCAAGCGGGCACCCAGTTCATCGGCAAAACGCGCACAACGCTGCAGCGGCGAACTGACCAGCACCTGCCATGGGCCGGCTTCGGCCACGGCACTGCGCATCTGCGCCCAGCCCTTGTCGGTCAGGGCATCATCGAGGCTGCCACGCAGGCCGCCGTGCGCTGTTTCACCATGGCGCAGCAGGTCGAGGATCATGCCGGGCGGTCCGCCACTGCTGCTTCGGCAAAGGTCGCCATCTGCCCGTGCAGGGCACAGGCCAGGCGCAACAACGGCACCGCCAGGGCCGCCCCACTGCCCTCGCCCAGGCGCAGGCCCAACGCCAGCAACGGTTCGGCCTGCAATGCAGCCAGCAGCGCCTTGTGCCCAGGCTCCGCGCCCTGGTGGGCGAACAGTAGCCAGGCCCGGCACTGCGGGTTCAGGCGCACCGCCAGCAGCGCGGCAACACTGCAGATGAAGCCATCCACCAGCACCGCGATACCGGCCTGTGCACAGCCCAGGTAGGCACCCGCCAACGCCGCGATTTCGAAGCCCCCCACGCAGCCCAGTGCCTGCAATGGCGCTTCGGCGCGCAGGCCATGCAGACGCAGTGCCCGTTCGATGACCTCGGCCTTGTGCCGTACACCAGCGTCATCCAGGCCGGTGCCTGGGCCGCTCAGCTCGATGGCCGGGCAGCCCAGCAGCACGCTGGCCAAGGCTGCAGCGGCGGTGGTGTTGCCAATGCCCATCTCGCCACCGATGAACAGCTGCGCGCCCTGTTCGGCAGCGCGCAGCGCGCTGTCGCGGCCGGCCTGCAGAGCCGCCTGCAACTGGCCATCGGTCATCGCTGGCTGGCGGGCGAAGTTGGCCGTGCCGGCGCCCAGGCGCAGATGGCGTACGCCAGGCAACTGCAGATGCGGGTCGATGGTACCCAGGTCGATCACTTCCAGGCTGGCCTGCAGCTGGCGCGCCAGCACGCTGATTGCCGCGCCGCCGCCGACGAAGTTGCGCAGCATCTGCCCGGTCACCGCTTGCGGATAGGCCGAGATACCTTCTTCGACCACGCCGTGATCACCGGCAAAAAGGCTTATGGCAAGCTGCTCCAGGCTTGGCCGTTCACGCCCTTGCAGGCCCGCCAGCTGAATGGCCAGGCCTTCCAGCTGGCCGAGTGAACCGGCAGGCTTGGTCAGCTGCTGCTGGCGGGCGCGGGCCTGGTCCATGGCGGCGGTGTCGAGGGGTTGGCAGGCGTCACGCCACCAGGCTTGAGTCATAGTGCAGGTCCTTTGAGCATTAGGGGCAGGCCAGCCACGGTGAGCACCACGCGCTGACAGCGTTCGGCCACGGCCTGGTGCAGCCAGCCGGCCAGGTCGACATAGCGCCGGGTCAGCTCGCCCATGGGCACCACGCCCAGGCCGGTTTCGTTACTGACCAGGATGACAGTGCCCGGCAGTTGCTCCAGGCAGGCCAGTAGCGCATCACGTTCCTCGGCCAGGCGCTGGTCGTCTTCGAGCATCAGCAGGTTGGTCAGCCACAGGGTCAGGCAATCCACCAGCAGGCAGCGCCCTTCGGCCGCTTCGGCGCGCAGCACCGCGGCCAGGGCCAGGGGCTCTTCGATCAGGCCCCAGTCTGCCGGGCGCCGCTGGCGGTGCAACTGCACACGGGTATTCATTTCACCGTCGAGCGGCTGGCTGGTGGCGATGTAGGTCACCGGCAGGCCGCTGCTGCTGGCCAGTTGTTCGGCCAGGCGGCTCTTGCCGGAGCGGGCACCGCCGAGGATCAGGTTACGCATGTCAGGCCACTCCACACAGCTGGCGCAGGCGCGCGGTGTCCAGGTGGTTTTCCACCAGGTCGGCCAGGCGCTCGATGTCGCGTTCGCGCAGGGCCTGGTAATCGATGCTCTGCACGTCCTCCAGGCCAGCCCAGCGCAGCAGCGCCGCACACGACTGGCTGCCTTCGAACAGGCCGTGCAGGTAAGTGGCCAGCACCTGGCCGTCGGCACTGACAGCACCATCGCAACGGCCGTCGGCAAGCTGCACGGCAGGCTGCTCCAGGGCAGGCCCGCGGGTGACGCCGGCGTGAATTTCATAACCGGCAACCGGAGCTGCTTCAAGGCTCAGCGTACCGGCAACGTTGCGCAGTTGCTTGTCGGCTTCGAGCACCGTGGCGTAATCGAACAGGCCAAGCCCGGGGCTCGAGCCGGCAGCGCCTTCGAGGCCGAGCGGGTCATGCACTTCGCGGCCAAGCATCTGCAGGCCGCCGCAGATTCCGATCAGCTTGCCGCCATAGCGCAGGTGCCGCTCGATGGCCTTGTCCCAACCGCGTTCGCGCAGTTGCGCCAGGTCGCCGCGCACGCTTTTCGAGCCTGGCAGGATGATCAGGTCGGCAGCCGGGATCGGCTGGCCCGGGCCAACGAACTGCAGGTCCACTTGCGGGTGCAGGCGCAGCGGGTCGAAGTCGGTGTGGTTGCTGATACGTGGCAGCACCGGGACGATTACCTTGAGCACGCGCCCGGCCTTGGCCGCCTGGCGTGCATCGATGCCGTCCTCGGCTTCCAGATGCAGGTCGCTGACATACGGCAGCACACCCAGCACCGGCTTGCCGGTGCGCTGCTGCAGCCAGTCCAGCCCCGGCTGCAGCAAGGCGATGTCACCGCGGAAGCGGTTGATGACGAAGCCCTTGACCCGCGCCTGTTCGCTGGGCGACAGCAACTCCAGCGTACCCACCAGGTGGGCGAACACGCCGCCGCGGTTGATGTCGGCGACCAGGATCACCGGGCAGTCCACCGCTTCGGCAAAGCCCATGTTGGCAATGTCGCCGGCACGCAGGTTGATTTCCGCTGGCGAACCCGCGCCTTCGACCATGACCACCGGCCAGGCAGCGCTCAGGCGTTGGTGCGAGGCCAGCACCGCCTGCATGGCGATGGCCTTGTACTCGTGGTACGCCACCGCGTTCATGCTGGCGACGGCACGACCATGAATGATGACCTGGGCGCCGCTGTCGCTGTTGGGTTTGAGCAGCACCGGGTTCATGTCGGTGTGCGGCTCCAGCCGGCAGGCCTGGGCCTGCACTGCCTGGGCCCGGCCGATTTCACCGCCGTCGGCGGTCACTGCGCTGTTCAGCGCCATGTTCTGCGGCTTGAACGGCACCACGCCGACACCCTGGCGCAACAGCCAGCGGCACAGCGCAGTCACCAGCGTGCTCTTGCCCGCGTCGGAGGTGGTGCCTTGCACCATGAGGGTGGTCATGCCGTTTCCTTCTGATAGGCCGCCAGGGCCTGGGCCAGGCGCAGTTCATCTGCTTCACAGGCAGGCAGCCCCAGGCGTATCGCCGGTGGCTGCTCGAACAGGCGTACCAGGATGCCACGGCGGGCGAGAAAATCATGCAGTTGCGCAGCGCGCTCGCAGCGCACGTACTGGAACAGGTCGCAAGCGCCGCTGGGCGCCAGCCCGGCGTGCTCCAGCATCGCCGCCAGGCGCCGACTCGCGGCGGCACAGCGTTCAACCTGCAGGCGCTGGCTGGCGTGGTCAGCCAGGCTGGCCTGGGCCAGCACCCGGGTCGGGCCATTCACCGTCCATGGGCCAAGCAACTCGGCCAGGCGCAGCAGCAGGCTGCGTTCGGCGGCAACAAAGCCCAGGCGCACGCCCGCCAGGCCGAAGAACTTGCCGAAGGAGCGCAGCACGATAAGGCCCGGGCGCTCGGCATGGCCAATCACACTGTCGGCCGGGGTGTTGTCGATGAACGCTTCGTCGACCAGCAGCCAGCCATTGCGGGCCGCCAGGCGCGCGTGCCAGGCCAGCAGGCGTTCTGCTGGCACGCGGTGGCCGGTTGGGTTGTTCGGGTTGACCAGCACCAGCACGTCGAGGCTGTCGAGCGCCGCCTCGACCTTGGCTTCGTCCAGCTCCAGCAACTGGTGCCCCGCCCGCTGCCAGGCGTACGGGTGCTCGGCATAGCACGGGGCAAGCACCCCCACCCGGCAAGCGCTGCGTAGCAACGGCAAGGCCTGGATCGCGGCCTGGGAACCGGCTACCGGCAGCAACTGCCCGGCGCCGTAATAGGCGCGCGCCGCCTGTTCCAGGCCGTCCTCGGTTTCTGGCAGGCGAGCCCAGGCCTGCAGCGGAATCGGCGGGATCGGGAAAGACCACGGCGCAATGCCGCTGGAGAGGTCCAGCCAGTGTTCCCGGGCGATGCCATATTGCCGCACTGCACGGAGCAGGCGGCCACCATGTTCAAGCATTGATGTAAGCCCCCAGGCAGATCACCAGCAGCCACAGCCACACCCCGCGCTGCACCAGGCCCCAGCCACGCTCGATGGCCTCGGCATCGGCCGCTGGCCCGTCCCCCAGGCGCGGTCGCTCGTGCAGCTCACCGTGGTACACCGCCGGCCCACCCAGCTCCACGCCCAGCGCGCCCGCACCGGCGGCCATCACCGGCCCGGCGTTGGGGCTGTCCCACAGCGGGCCCTGCTGGCGCCAGCAGGCCAGGGCCAGGCGGGTCTTGCCCAGCAGTGCATAGGTCAGCGCCACCAACTTGGCGGGCATATAGTTGAGCACGTCGTCGACACGCGCCGCGCACCAGCCGAAGCGTTCGAAACGTTCGTTGCGGTAGCCCCACATGGCGTCCAACGTGTTGCTCAGGCGATACAGCACCACGCCCGGCGCGCCGGCCACGACGAACCAGAACAGTGCGGCGAACACCGCATCGCTGCCGTTTTCCAGCACCGACTCGGTAGCCGCGCGGGCCACGGCGGGCTCGTCCAGCTCACGGGTTTCGCGGCTGACCAGAAAACCCACGCGGCGCCGCGCCTGTTCCAGGTCACCCTGGCGCAAGGCGTTGGCTACCGGCAGCACGTGTTCGCCCAGGCTGCGCAGCCCGACGGCGCAGTACAGCGCCAGCACGTCGACCAGCCAGCCGATATACGGCAACCAGGACAGGATCAGGGCCACCAGGGTCAACGGGACCACCGCCAGGAACCATGCGCTCACCCCGTGGCTGCGCCAGCCGCGCCCAGCGGCATTCAGGCGCCGCTCGAGGCTGCCGGCCATGTTGCCAAAGGCCACCAGCGGGTGGCGCCGCTGCGGCTCGCCCAGCAAGGCATCCAGGGCCACTCCGGCCACGGTCAGCAAGGCCACGCTCATGGGCGCTCTCCCCATTGGTTCTCGAACAGCATTTCGCTCAAGGGCCGTTCTTCAGCCCAGTTTTCCAGCACCAGCATCGGTGCCGGGTAGAACTCGGTCACCGGGCCCAGGCACAGCACCGCGACCGGCTTGGCCCCGGCCGGCATGCCCAGCAGCGCGGCCAACGCCTGGGGGTCGAACAGCGACACCCAGCCCATGCCCAACCCTTCGCCACGGGCCGCCAGCCACAGGTTCTGGATGGCGCAGGCCAGCGAGGCCAGGTCCATTTCTGGCAGGGTGCGGCGGCCGAAGATATGCGGTTCACGGTTGTCCATCAGCGCCGCCACCAGCAATTCGGCGCAGTCGTTGATGCCTTCCACCTTCAGCTGCATGAAGGCGTCGGAGCGTTCGCCCAGGGCCTCGGCGGTCCGCACCCGTTCGGCCTCCACCAGCGCCTGGATATCCGCGCGCAGGTCACGCCGGCTGATGCGGATGAATCGCCAGGGTTGCATCAGGCCTACGCTGGGTGCCTGGTGCGCAGCCGCCAACAACCGCCCGAGCAGTTCCGGGGCTACCTCGCCACCGGCGAAATGGCGCATGTCGCGGCGCTCGCCAATGGCGCGGTAGATCGCGGCGCGCTCGGCGTCGCTGTAAGCGTGTTCATTCATGGTTGCAACAGCGCCGCCACCGCGCCTGGGTTGGAGGGGAAGTAGAAATGCACGTAGGAAGCCGTCAACCGCCCCAGGCGGTATACCGCTTCATTGCCGCGCCCACCGTTGGGGCTCAGGCCACGGGCGATCGGCTCCAGCGCGGTACGGGTCAGCGAATGGTGATAGGTGTGCCCGCGCAAGGTGCCTTCGGGAAGTTCCACCGCCTGCAGCGCCAGGGCCGCCAGGCGCTTCTGCATGGTCGCTTCGCCGGGCAGCAGGCCGAGCAACTCGGCACGCTCGCCTGCCACGTCGGTCAGGGCATCGAGTAGGTACAGCATGCCGCCGCACTCGGCCAGCAACGGTTTGCCCTGGGCGTGATGAGCCCGGATCGCCGCGTTCATCGGCACATTGGCGGCGAGGGCGTGGTGGTGCAGCTCCGGATAACCACCCGGCAGGTACAGGCTGTCCACCGTCGGCAGTTCGCGGTCATGCAACGGCGAGAAGAACTCGAGTCGTGCGCCAAGGTTGCGCAGCAAATCGAGATTGGCGCCATAGATGAAGGCAAACGCTTCGTCCCGCGCCACGCCGATACGCACGCCCGCCAGCGAGGCGGTGCCGGCGCACGGCGCGGGCTCGGCAAACGCCACCGGCGGTGGCAAGGCAGCATCGCAGCTTGCGCCGAGTGCTTCGGCAGCGGCGTCGAGACGGGCATCCAGGTCATTCAGTTCACTGGCCTGGACCAGCCCCAGATGGCGGCTGGGAAGTTCGATGCCGCGCTCGCGGGACAAACCGCCATACCAGCGCAAGCCTTCGGTCAGGCTACCTTCGAGCAATTGTGCGTGGCGCAGGCTGCCCACCCGGTTGGCCAGCACACCCGCGAAAGGCAGATCGGCCTGGTAGCGTGCCAGGCCCAGGGCCAGGGCACCGAAGGTCTGGGCCATGGCCGTGCCGTCGATCACCGCCAGCACCGGGACACCGAAGTGACGGGCCAGGTCGGCGCTGGACGGGGTACCGTCGAACAGCCCCATCACCCCTTCGATGAGGATCAGGTCGGCCTCGGCGGCTGCCTCCCACAACAAACGGCGACTCTCCTCGGCACCGATCATCCACAGATCCAGCTGGTAGACCGGCGCACCGCTGGCCCGTTCGAGGATCATCGGGTCGAGGAAATCGGGCCCGCACTTGAACACCCGCACCTTGCGCCCGAGGTTGCGGTGCAGGCGGGCCAGGGCGGCGGTGACGGTGGTCTTGCCCTGGCCGGAGGCCGGTGCCGCGATCAATACGGCAGGGCAATGACGGGGCTGGCTCACAGTTCGACGCCCTTCTGTGCGCGGATACCGGCCTGGAACGCGTGCTTGAGCATGCCCATCTCGGTCACGGTGTCGGCCAGTTCGATCATTTCCGGCTTGGCGGCGCGGCCAGTCACGATCACATGCTGCATCGGCGGGCGCGCCTGGATGTCGGCCAGCACCTGGTCAAGGTCGAGGTAGCCATGCTTGAGGGCGATGTTCAGCTCATCCAGCACCACGAACTGTACGCCCGGGTCCTGCAGCAACTGACGCGACACGGCCCAGGCTGCTTCGGCGGCGGCAATGTCGCGTTGGCGGTCCTGGGTTTCCCAGGTAAAGCCCTCGCCCATCACGTGGTAACGCACCTGCTCCGGAAAGCGCCGGAAGAACAGCTCTTCGCCGGTGCTGTTGCGGCCCTTGATGAACTGCACCACACCGCACTGCATGCCATGGCCCAGGGCGCGCGCGAGCATGCCGAAGGCCGAGCTGCTCTTGCCCTTGCCATTGCCGGTCAGCACCAGCAGCAGGCCGCATTCGTTGGGGGAATTGGCGATACGTTCGTCGATGATCGCTTTCTTGCGCTGCATGCGCGCCAGGTGGCGTTCGTCGCGTTCGGTAGTCTCGCTCATCAGGGTTCTCCGCTGGCTGGCACCCCGGCAACGCGCGGCGACAGGTAATAGGCGGGCAAACGGAGAACGCGCAGGAGCCATGGCCGTCAGCCACGGTGCACCGCGCATCACCCTCCGTGATGCCGTTGGCAGTATCAGGCCGGTCTCCGGGCTTGTGAGCGGGCCTCGGCCCAGGCCTGCGCGCCTTCCCGGGTGCTGGCACCCAGTGGCCCTGCGCGGCCGCGTCTCACCTACCGTTGCGGGGGCAGCGCCGGACTTGCACCTGGCTGGCGCTCACCGGCTTCCCAGTTTCACCCTGCCCAGACAGCGCTGGCAGGACACCTGAAACACGCGCGAAGGTTAGTGGGTTGCATCAGGAGCGTCAATCGAAGCGGGCTGCTTTGCAGGCGAACAGGTACCGCCCGGGTAATGGCCAATTCAGCGGGTTGTGCTGTACTGCACTCAGTGATATCAGATAGCCATCATTTGTAGCCAAATGCGATTACAACAACAACAGGAGAGTGCCGCATGCGAGGCCAGATCATCAGAAACCCGCGCCTTGAGTTTCTAAGCCCTGTGCTGGAGCGCTGGGTTGACTGCATTGACCGTTTCAACCAGTTTGCTGGTGATGCCGAAGCGCCGCACTGGCATGGCGCAGCGGCCAATGCCGGGTTGTTGGCCGCGGCGGCTTGGCAGGCCGAGCTGGCGGCGCTGCAGCAGTTTGCGGGGAAGAAGCAGCGTGATGAAGGGGAATTCGAAGGGCGCTGCGACCTGTTGATCCGCGGTGCCGACGAAGCGTTGTACCTCAGTGTCAGCCAGCGCTGGCCAAAAATTGCCCGGCTGGACATGGCGGGGCCCCTGCAGCAGACCGCCGCTGTTGCCCACCAGGTAGCCGGCCCCAGTCAGTTGAGGGCTGGGGCGCTCTTCGTCAGCCCATGGAAGGCTGGCCAGCATGCCAGCCCGGAGGAACTGCAGGACTTGGTCGACGACTTGCAGAAACACACCGCTTGCGCGATTGCCTGGTACTTCCCGTATGCCTTGCGCAAGCTGCATAACGATCTGGGGCAGTATTTTCCGGGTGTAGCGCTGCTGATCAAGCAGGTTTGATCTGTACTGATCTCAGCCGGAAAGCAGCATTCGGCCCAACGCAGGGAGTGGAGCTGCGTCCGGTAACCGAGTTCTGTGGGTACGCCCTGCGCCACGAGGTGCCTGTCAGCCGTTCAGCTCAGAGACATACTCTCGCTCTCGCTCTCGCTCTCGCTCTTGCTCTTGCTCTTGCTCTTGCTCTTGCTCTTGCTCTTGCTCTTGCTCTTGCTCTTGATCTTGATCTTGATCTTGATCTTGATCTTGATCTTCGCGACTTCAGGAGGCCGAACGCAGGCCTTGCGGAGGGAGGTGACGGGCATGGATGCCCGTCAAGCGCTGAGGCCCCATGGATGGGGCCTGCAGCGCGTCCTCCCGGGAGCAAGGCCGGAGTGAGGGAACCCCGGAGCGCAGCGCAGGGGCCGGATGATGGGAGCGCAGCGTTTTTTGGTTACTTTTTGCCGCGTTTGGCAAAAAGTGACTCGCCGTAAGGGCGAAAAGGTGAGTCAGCGTCGTCATCGCCAATGGACTTTGTGCGCGATAAAAACCAGCGTTATCCCGCTTTAATCTTTTCGCTTTTCGCTTTTCGCTTTTCGCTTTCAAGCGTGGGCTTCAACAATGAGGTCAACATTCATTTTCAAAGGCGGCGCTTCGTCACCTTTCCGCCCTTACGGCGGGTCACTTTTTGCCAAACGCGGCAAAAAGTAACCAAAAAACGCTGGCTCCCATCATCCGGCCCCTACGCTGCGCTCCGGGGTCCCCTCGCTACGGGCTTGCTCCCGGGAGGACGCGCTGCAGGCCCCATCCATGGGGCCTCAGCGCTTGACGGGCATCCATGCCCGTCACCTCCCTCCGCAAGCCCTTCGCTCGGCCTCCTGAAGTCGCATTCGGCGGCGCCTGAACTATCGCGCGCTTAAAAGCAAAAGCAAAAGCAAAAGCAAAAGCAAAAGCAAAAGCAAAAGCAAAAGCAGCATCAGCATCAGCATCAGCATTAGTTGAATGGTTGCCGGAACCCGAGGCACTTCGCCGATTTCTCAGTTCCATAGGCCTTCTCCGGAGAATTGCCGTCCATGAAACACCTGATGCCCTGGCTGTTCGTCGCCAGCCTGACCGCCTGCGGCGAAACCGCTCTGTTGGATGTACACGATGGCAGTGGCCCTACCCCTCAACTGCCTGCTCCAACCAAGACGATCCTGCCCACCGTAAATATCGCCCCAGCAGTGGGATGGCCCAACGATGTCAAGCCTGAAGCAGCACCAGGCACTCAGGTGAAAGCGTTCGCCAGCGGTTTGGACCACCCCCGCTGGCTTTTTCTACTGCCCAACGGCGACGTCCTGGTAGCCGAAACCAACGCTCCTCCCAAGCCCGAAGACGCCAAGGGTCTGCGTGGCTGGGCGATGCAGAAGGTGATGAAACGCGCAGGCGCAGGCGTGCCCAGCGCCAACCGCATTACCCTGCTGCGTGATGCCAATCATGACGGTATCGCAGAGATCCGCAGTACTTTCATCGAAGGCCTGAATTCACCGTTCGGCATGGCATTGGTGGGCAAGGACTTCTACGTAGCCGATACCGACAAGTTGCTACGTTTCCATTATGAGCCAGGGGCAATGCAGATCACCGGCGAGGGTCATGTGGTGACGGAGTTGCCCGGCGGCCCGCTGAACCATCACTGGACCAAGAATGTGATCGCCAGCCCCGACGGCAAGAAGCTCTATGTCACGGTGGGCTCCAACAGCAACGTGGGTGAAAACGGCCTGGACAAGGAGCAAGACCGTGCCGCGATCTGGGAAGTAGACCCTGCCAGTGGCCAGCACCGCCTGTTCGCCACCGGCCTGCGCAACCCCAACGGGTTGGCCTGGGAGCCACACAGCGGCGTGCTGTGGACGGCGGTCAATGAGCGCGACGAGATCGGCAGCGACCTGGTACCGGACTACATCACTTCGGTGAAGGAAGGTGGCTTCTACGGCTGGCCCTATAGCTATTACGGCCAGCACATTGACGAGCGTGTGCAACCACCTGACCCCGACAAGGTGGCCCAGGCGCTGGTACCAGACTATGCCGTGGGTCCACACACGGCATCGCTGGGGCTGACGTTCGCCGAGCCAGGTGGGCTACCAGCGCCCTTCGAACAGGGCGCATTCGTTGGTCAGCACGGCTCGTGGAACCGCAAGCCGCACAGCGGCTACAAGGTGATTTTCGTGCCGTTCGACGCATCGGGAACACCCTCGGGGCAACCCGTAGACCTGCTCACCGGGTTTCTCAATGCCCGTGGCGAGGCCATGGGGCGCCCGGTGGGGGTGATCAATGACGGGCGCGGCGGAGTGCTGGTAGCCGATGATGTCGGCAATGTGATCTGGCGGGTGAGCAAAGCCCGATGAGCCCTGCCAGGTGTGAACCAGCGCCGGCACCTGGCGCGCCCCTACAAGGAGCGCGCCAGGCTGGCATTCACGGATTCTGCGCCAGGTGGCCCGAAGGGATCACCCGCTTGGCCTGCAGATAGGCCTTGGCCCAGTAGCTGTTGGACAGGTAGTCCAGGCGCACCGTGCCGCCTGTGGAAGGTGCATGCACGAAGCGCCCCTCCCCGACATAGATGCCGGCATGACTGACCTGCGAACCACCACCGGTGGCAAAGAACACCAGGTCACCGGACTGCAGCGACCCGGCATCGACTGTCGGCGCCCGCATGACAATCATCTCTCGCGTCGAACGCGGCAAGCTGATGCCAGCCGCATCCCGGTAGACATACTTGATCAAGCCACTGCAGTCGAAGCCGGAGTCCGGGGTATTGCCGCCCCAGCGATAAGGCGTGCCCACCAGGCCGATGGCACGTATCAACACGTCGTCGGCGATTGGCGATGGGCTGGGCTGACTGTAGGTGACCTGTGGTTGCACCACAGGGGCCGGCGCAGGCGCGCGGCTGGAGCAGGCAGCCAGCAAGGCCGCCAGGGAGATCAATGCGAAGCGCGCCATTTTTACCATGGCCAGAACATCCTGTCTGAGGTCGCGGGGCCGCAGCCGAAAAGAGTTGAGAATTTAGATTAGACGCTTTCTATAAATGCGCACGGCGGCGAGCTTTTTTCAAAGCATCGCCGCCGCGGCAGGGTACATCATTTTGCTATCAGTTGCGCGCGATATTGGTCGGCGCCATGGCCAAGGCACGCTTGGCTTCGATGAAGGTCTTGCTCCAGTAGCGGTCACCGAGGCTGTCGATGCGCACGCCACCGCTGCGGCGGCTGCTGGAGTGGATGAACTGGTTGTCACCCAGGTAGATGCCGGCATGGCTGACGCGGCCACGGCCGTTGGTGCTGAAGAACAGCAGGTCGCCTGGCTTGAGCTTGTTGCGCGCCACTTTCGGGGCATCGACGTTGATCATTTCCCGCGTCGAACGCGGCAGGGTCACGCCCGCCTCTTCGCGGAACAGGTAGCCGATGAAACCACTGCAGTCGAAGCCGGATTTCTCCGAGGTGCCGCCGAAGCGGTAGCGGGTGCCGATCAGCGACATGCCACGCTCGAGAATGCTGTCAGCCAAGACTGGCAACTGGTAAGGCTTGCTGCTGGAGAACGCCTCCAGGTCATCTTCGGTGGCCAGCTCTTCCGGCTCGCCGAATACCGACGAGGACGAGGCTTTGGCCTTGAACGCCGATTCTGCGGCGATCGGGGTGTGATCCTGGGGCTGCTGCTCGGAATGAGAAGCCGGGCCATGGGCCGCACAGCCAAAAAGCAGGGTCATGAGTGCGAGTGGCACGAGGGGTGCGAAGCGCTTCAGCATGGGCACGACCGTGTCTGTAATCCTTTAGAAGGATGAGACTATGCCCTCTATCATGGCCATTTGCAAATTTTATCGAAAAAGATGTGACTTTTTTGTTTTGCCGCTCTGGCCCAGCGTTTTCGGCACTTACCAGCCCAGGGTTTCCTTGAGGAACGGGATGGTCAGCTTGCGTTGCGCCTGCAACGAGGCCTGGTCGAGGCGTTCGAGCAGGTCGAACAGGGCGCTCATGCTGCGTGCGCCACGGGTAAGGATGAAGTGGCCGACTTCGTCGGTAAGGTGCAGACCGCGGCGCGAAGCACGCAATTGCAGGGCGCGCAGCTTGTCTTCGTCGGACAGGCCACGCATCTGGAACACCAGGGCCAGGGTCAGCCGCGACTTCAGGTCGGGCAGCTTGATCGGCAGCTCGCGCGGCGACGCCGAGGCCGCCAGCAGCAGCCGTCGACCGCTGTCACGCAGGCGGTTGAACAGGTGGAACATGGCCTCTTCCCAGTCAGCCTTGCCAGCGATCACATGCAAGTCGTCGATGCACACCAGTTCGTACTGGGCCAGGTAATCGAGCAACTCGACGCCGCGGTCGAGCAATTGTGCCAGGGGCAGGTACACGGCAGGCTCGCCGCGTTGCTGGAAGCGGTGGGTGGCAGCCTGCAGCAGGTGGCTACGGCCAACACCCTGCTTGCCCCACAGGTAGATAAGGCTCTCGGTCCAGCCGGCGTCGGCTTCGCATAGCCGCTCGACGTAACCCAATGCCGCAGCATTGGCGCCCGGATAGTAGTTGATGAAGGTGGCGTCATCGCGCAGGCGCACACCCAGGGGCAACTGGATCGGTGGTTTCATGCTCGCGGGCGGTCGCAGGACCGCAGGGGGCCTTTGGTGAACAATCTGCAAAGTCTATACCCGCAACGCGGGGTGCACAATCGCGGCAACGGATAGCACAAGCAAAATCAAGGAGTTGCGTGCCAAATAGGGTCTGCGCGGCGTGTAGGAGCGGCCTTGTGTCGCGATGGGCTGCACAGTAGCCCCAGGATCTTCGCTCAAGCACAAATAGCCGGGGCTGCTGCGCAGCCCATCGCGACACAAGGCCGCTCCTACAAGGGCCTGGCTTCAAAGCTCCGGGTCCACGCCCCCGGCGTACATCTCCGATTCCTTGTACAGGTCATGCACATGCCGCAGCAACACCATGATCACCGCCGCCACCGGCAGCGCCAGCAGCACGCCGGTGAAGCCGAACAGTTCACCGCCGGCCAGGATGGCGAAGATCACCGCCACCGGGTGCAGGCCGATGCGGTCACCCACCAGCAAAGGCGTCAGCACCATGCCTTCCAGCGCCTGGCCGACCATGAACACCGCAACGATGCCCAGCATCGGGTACCAGTCGCCACCGAACTGGAACAGGCCCGCCACCAGGGCCGCGCCGATGCCGATGACGAAGCCCATGTACGGCACGATGGCCGCCAGCCCGGCGAGCATGCCGATCAGCAGCCCCAGCTCCAGCCCCACCAGCATCAGCCCGGCCGAATAGATGACCCCCAGGGCCACCATCACCATCAATTGCCCGCGCACGAACGCCCCCAGCACTTCATGGCATTCGCCCGCCAGGCCCATCACTTGCGGCTCGCGCTGGCGTGGCAGCAGGCCACGCAGCTTGGCCATCATCAGGTCCCAGTCGCGCAGCAGATAGAAACCCACTACCGGAACCAGCACCATGTTGGCCAGCCAGGCCATCAGCGCCAGCCCTGAAGCAGTGGCGTGCGACAGCAGCATGCCGACCATATCGGTGGTCTGGCCCATGTGGCTGCCGATGGCGGCCTTGATCCGGTCGAATTTCCAGAAACCGTCAGCCAGGCCCAGGCGGCTCTGCACCCAGGGCAGGGCCACGTGTTCGAGCCAGTCGAGCATCTGTGGCGCCAGCTCGTAGAGGCGCACTAGCTGCTTGGCCAGCAGCGGCACCAGCACCAGCAACAAGGCCAGCAACAGCAGGGTGAACAAGCCGAACACCACGATCACGCCCCAGGTGCGTGACAGCCCCAGGCGTTCGAGGCGATCGACCAGCGGGTCGGCCAGGTAAGCCAGCAGGATACCGATCAGGAATGGGGTGAGGATGTTGTGCAGGCTATAAAGCAGCACGGCAACCAGCAAGGCAATGCCCAGCCAGATCCAACGACGTACGTCGGTCATGGTATGTGCATCCCCTTACCAGCGAAAACGCAGGCCGTCGAACGGCGCCAGCGCAGGCTGGGCCGGCGCGGCGGCTGGCACACCCGCCCCCGCGGCCGCAGCTGGCGGGGCTGGCAACGCCGGTGCCTGTTCGGCCGGTAGCTCCTGCAGCCTGGCCAGGCCAAGCTGGGCCCGCAGCTGTTCGCGGTTGGCCGTCACCGCATAGGTCAGGGTGCTGCCCTCGGCCATCTGCAGGCGTGGGCCGTAGGGTTCGAGCACACGTGCCAGCTCGGCGTAGCGCTGCAAATTCATCCCCTGCACCTGCACCTGCAACTGGCTGCTGGCGCCGGGGCGCGTGACGTAGCGCGGCGCCAGGCGGACGCTGACCGCCTGCATCACGGCGTCGGCCAAGGCTGCCGGGTCGGCGCCCTCGGCGGTGCCTTGCTCGCGTTGGTCGCCCAACCACAACTGCCATTTGCCTTGCCACTTGCCGTCGGCTTCGCGAGCATGCACCGCCAGCAGGGCATCGGCGCCGTAGCGCTCGGATGCTTCGCGCAGCGGTGCCGGGTCGCCGCCCTCGATATGCTCGGCGTTGGCCACCAGTTGCTCCTGCAGGTCGGCCAGCGGCAGGCGCAGCGGCAAGCCACGGTGCTGGGCGGCGCGGCGCAGCGGTTCGGCGCTGGCCTGGCCGTCGCCAACCAGGCTGCTGCCTTCGGCACTGTCGTTCAGCCACCAGCCAAGGACCGATGGCCGGTTGCTGCCCCACAAGGCCAGGCCGGCCTTGCGTAGGGCCCGCTCGGTACTGCCGGGGTCGAACTCGACCAGCACCGACTCGGGTGGCCCGGCTTCGCTGGCGACCTGGTTGATGATTTGCTGCGGGTCCTTGCGCAGCTCGGCCAGTGCCGGGTTCTGTGCCGCCTTGGGGTCGCCGGTCAGGCGCAGCACCAGGGTGTCGAGCGCCTTGGCGGTAGCCGCTGCGCGGGCTTCGGCGCCCGGCCCGGTGACCGGTTCGCGTACCTGGTAAAGGCCAGCGACATTTTCAGCCTGGACGGTGGCCGAGATCAGGGCCAGGCAACCGGCTGCCAGAATATTGAACAAACGCATGGAGGATTCCTGTCCAGTCGAGCATCAGGCCGCAAGCCTGATGCTGCAAGAAAAAGCAGGCCGAGCGCCAGGCTGGCGTGTCGCGCAGCGTGAAGCCCGTTGCTTGCAGCTTATACATATGCAACCGCATCAACCACCCTCAGGCTTTTTTCAACAATTACCGCCCTGCCCGTCGGCCTGAGGATGGCCGCTGCCCGGCAACCCTGATAAAATCGCGCGCCTTCACAGACCACTGACGTTTCAGGCAGCCGCCGCCTACCAGCCGGCCTTGGCCGTCATGGTCGTTTTTTTAGAATCCCTCCCTCCTAAAGGCCTGGATCAATGAGCAAGCAACCCTCCCTGAGCTACAAGGACGCCGGTGTAGACATCGACGCCGGCGAAGCACTGGTCGAACGCATCAAGGGCGTGGCAAAACGCACCGCACGCCCTGAAGTCATGGGTGGCCTGGGCGGCTTCGGCGCCCTCTGCGAGATCCCGGCCGGCTACAAGCAACCGGTGCTGGTCTCCGGCACCGATGGCGTCGGCACCAAGCTGCGCCTGGCGCTGAACCTGAACAAGCACGACAGCATCGGCCAGGACCTGGTCGCCATGTGCGTCAACGACCTGGTGGTGTGCGGTGCCGAGCCGCTGTTCTTCCTCGACTACTATGCCACTGGCAAGCTCAACGTCGATGTCGCTGCCACCGTGGTCACCGGCATTGGCGCCGGTTGCGAACTGGCTGGCTGCTCGCTGGTCGGCGGTGAAACCGCCGAGATGCCGGGCATGTACGAAGGCGAAGACTACGACCTGGCCGGCTTCTGCGTCGGCGTGGTGGAAAAGGCCGAGATCATCGACGGTTCCAAGGTCGCCACCGGCGACGCGCTGATCGCCCTGCCCTCCTCGGGCCCGCACTCCAACGGCTATTCGCTGATCCGCAAGATCCTCGAAGTGTCCGCCACCGACATCGAGAACACCCAGCTGGACGGCAAGCCGCTGGCCGACCTGCTGATGGCGCCGACCCGCATCTACGTCAAGCCGCTGCTGCAGCTGATCAAGAACACCGGCGCGGTCAAGGCCATGGCCCACATCACCGGTGGTGGCCTGCTGGACAACATCCCGCGCGTACTGCCGGCCAACTCCCAGGCGGTCATCGACGTGGCCAGCTGGCAGCGCCCGGCGGTGTTCGACTTCCTGCAGGAAAAAGGCAACGTCGACGAGCATGAAATGCACCGCGTGCTGAACTGCGGCGTCGGCATGGTCATCTGTGTCGCCCAGGACCAGGTAGAAGCTGCACTGAACGAACTGCGCGCCGCCGGCGAGCAGCCATGGGTGATCGGCCACATCGCCGAAGCCGCCGAGGGCGCTGCCCAGGTCGAGCTGCAGAACCTCAAGGCACACTGATGCCAAGCAAGACCTGCAATGTAGTGGTACTGCTGTCGGGCTCCGGCAGCAACCTGCAAGCGTTGATCGACAGCTGCCAAGGCCAGGACAGCCCGGTATGCATCCGCGCGGTGGTTTCCAACCGCGCCGACGCCTACGGCCTGCAACGTGCTGCGGCAGCCGGCATCGACAGCGTCGTGCTCGAGCACACCCAGTTCGACAGCCGTGAAGCCTTCGATGCCGCGCTGATGGCGCGCATCGACGGCTTTGCCCCGGACCTAGTGGTGCTGGCCGGTTTCATGCGCATCCTCAGTGGTGACTTCGTGCGTCACTACCAGGGCCGCCTGCTCAATATCCACCCGTCGCTGCTGCCCAAGTACAAGGGCCTGCATACCCATCGGCGGGCGCTGGAGGCAGGCGACGCCGAGCACGGCTGCAGCGTACACTTCGTGACTGAGGAACTCGATGGCGGCCCATTGGTCGTACAGGCTGTAGTGCCGGTGGCGTCTGACGACACCGTCGAAAGCCTGGCCCAGCGGGTACACCGCCAGGAACATCTGATCTACCCGCTGGCGGTGCGCTGGTACGCTGAAGGGCGCTTGCGTCTTGGCGAACACGGCGCATTACTGGATGGCCAACCCCTGGCGGCCAGCGGTCACCTGATTCGATCCTAGGAGAATTTATGCGTCGCGCCCTGCTCTTGGCTCTCGCCGTGCTCGCCCTGCCCCTCCAGGCAGCTGATCTGAAGCCTTTCTCGGCCAGCTACACCGCCGACTGGAAGCAGCTCCCCATGAGCGGCACCGCCGAACGCAGCCTGGTCAAGAATGCCAACGGTACCTGGGACCTTAACTTCAAGGCCTCCATGATGATCGCCAGCCTGACCGAGCAAAGCACCCTGCGCATGGACAACGATACCCTGCTGCCGCAGCAGTATCACTTCGAGCGCGGCGGCCTGGGCAAGGCCAAGAAGGTCGACCTGAACTTCGACTGGAACGCCAAGAAGGTCACCGGCAGCGATCGTGGCGATGCCATCAACCTGCCGCTGAACCGTGGTGTGCTGGACAAGTCGTCCTACCAGCTGGCCCTGCAGCATGACGTGGCTGCTGGCAAGAAGAGCATGACCTACCAGGTGGTCGACGGTGACGAGATCGACACCTACGATTTCCGCGTCCTGGGCACCGAAAAGGTCACCACCAAGACCGGCCAGGTCGATGCGGTGAAGGTCGAGCGTGTACGTGACCCTAGCCAGAGCAAGCGCATCACCGAGCTGTGGTTCGCCAAGAACTGGGATTACCTGCTGGTGCAACTGCGCCAGGTCGAAACCGATGGCAAGGAGTACGTGATCGTGCTGCAGGATGGCACGGTCGATGGCAAGCCGGTCAAGGGCAACTGAGCCGCACTGCCTGAAGCACCCGAAGCCCCGCCTTGAGCGGGGCTTTTTTCTGCCTGCCTTGCACCGACGCCTGTAGGAGCGGCCTTGTGTCGCGATGGGGCGCGCAGCGGCCCCAGGATCTTTGCCTTGACGCAAGATTGCCGGGGCCGCTCTGCGGCCCATCGCGACACAAGGCCGCTCCTACAAAAGCGCAGCAGCAGGCCCAGCGGCTGTTGATGAAACTTGTTTCATGGCGGTTTTATTTACTTAGCCTGCTAACAAACTCTATAAAGAGGACGTGCGACAGCTTGTCGCAGCCAACTCAAGCAGTGGAGTTTACCGATGACAGTCCAAGTAACCGAACGCGACGAATCGAAAATGTCCCACGAAGGCCTGGCCGCTGGCGTGCGGATCTGGGATGTGCACCAACAAGGCCAACTGGTAGGCATGTTCCACAACGAGCACGAAGCGCACCAGTACCGGGCCGAGCTGGAAAACCTGGAAAACCAGCGCACCACGCAGTGACCCCGCTACCCATGAAAAACCCCGCCAAGGCGGGGTTTTTGCTGTTTACCACATCAGGTCGTCCGGGATCTTGTAGGCCGCATACGGGTCGTCCTCGTCCGCTTCCTCGACATGGGTGTTGAGCAGCAGGATACGGCTGGGGTCACGCTCCTGGATCTTCACCGCCGCTTCGCGGGGAATGACCTCGTAACCACCGCCAAACGACACCACGGCCAGCGCACCGTTGCTCAGCTTGGTGCGCATCAGGGCGTTGACGGCAATACGCTTGACCTTCTTGTCGTCGACGAAGTTGTAGTAGTCCTCGGTGTTCAGTTTGGGCAGGCGGGTGGCTTCGATCAGTTGCTTGATCTGCGCCGCCCGGGCCTTCTGCTCGGCTTTTTCCTGCTGCTGGCGGTTCAGCTCCTGGTCCCGCTTGGCCTTCTCGGCCATGGCTTCCTTGGCCAAGCGCTGCTGGCTGTCGTCCACCTCGACCTGGCCTTTATGCTCCAGGCGTTTCTGTTTCTTCTCGGCCTTGTTGGCCTGGGAAACCTGTTTCTGGTTGACCAGACCGGCTTTGAGCAATTGGTCGCGAAGGGAAAGGCTCATGAATGTTCACTCACTTATGCAACAGCTCAGCCGCAGCTGGGCAGGTTCTTTTCCTGACGCTTGGCTTCACCCCAGAGGGCGTCCAGCTCGTCAAGGCTACAATCTTCGATGGGGCGCCCACTGTCGCGCAACACCTGTTCGATGAAGCGAAAACGCCGTTCGAACTTGCGGTTGGCGCGGCGCAGGGCATGTTCCGGGTCGTGCTTGAGGTGGCGGGCCAGGTTGACGGTGGCGAACAGCAGGTCGCCGATTTCATCTTCGAGCGCATCGGCGTCGCCGTCGGCCATGGCCTGCAGCACTTCGTCCAGTTCCTCGCGGACCTTGTCCAGCACCGGCAATGCCTCAGGCCAGTCGAAACCGACGGTGGCCGCGCGCTTTTGCAGTTTGGCGGCACGCGACAACGCCGGCAATGCCGCGGGTACATCGTCGAGCAGCGACAACTGTTCGGGCTGGCTCTTTTCCGCACGCTCTTCGGCCTTGATTTCTTCCCAGCGTGACTTGACCTGGGCCTCGCTCAAGCTGGGGGTGTCCACCGGCGCATACAGCTCACCGGTGGGGAACACATGCGGGTGGCGGCGGATGAGCTTGCGGGTGATGCTGTCGACCACGCCAGCGAACTCGAAGCGCCCTTCTTCGCGGGCCAGCTGGCTGTAGTACACCACCTGGAACAGCAGGTCACCCAGTTCACCTTGCAGGTGCTCGAAATCGCCGCGCTCGATGGTGTCGGCGACCTCGTAGGCCTCTTCGATGGTGTGCGCGACGATACTCGCGTAGTTCTGCTGCAGGTCCCATGGGCAGCCGTACTGCGGGTCGCGCAGGCGGGCCATGAGGTGCAGCAGGTCGTCAAGGGTGTAGGTCATCTAAGCAGGTCCTTCGGTGGTGGCTGCTTCGCGGATCAACCCACCCCGCGAAGCAGGCGCCGCAGTCTCAAGGCGTACGATTACGCCGCGTCTCGATGATGTTCGGCAACTGCGAGATCCGCCCCAACAGGCGCCCCAGCGCGTCCAGGCCGGGAATCTCGATGGTCAGCGACATCAATGCGGTGTTGTCTTCCTTGTTCGAGCGGGTATTCACCGCCAGCACGTTGATCTTCTCGTTCAGCAGCACTTGCGACACGTCGCGCAGCAGGCCCGGGCGGTCGTAGGCTCGTATCACGATATCCACCGGGTAGGTCTGCACCGGGATCGGCCCCCAGCTGACCTGGATCATGCGCTCGGGCTCCTTGCCCGCCAGCTGCAGCACCGAGGCGCAGTCCTGGCGGTGGATGCTTACGCCACGGCCCTGGGTAATGTAGCCGACGATGGCGTCGCCCGGCAGCGGCTGGCAGCAGCCGGCCATCTGCGTCAACAGGTTGCCGACCCCCTGGATCTGGATGTCGCCACGCTTGCCGGTGCGCGGCCCGGTAGGCTTGCGCGGCACCAGTTCGATCTGTTCGATGCGCTCAGGCTCAAGCAACTGCTGGGCCGCGTTGACCAGGTGGGCCAGGCGCAGGTCGCCGGCGCCGAGCGAGGCAAACATGTCTTCGGCGGTCTTGACGTTGGTCTTCTCGGCCAGGCGCTCGAAGTCCACTTGCGGCAGGCCCAGGCGGCTGAGTTCACGCTCGAGCAGGGTCTTGCCGGCAGCAACGTTCTGGTCACGTGCCTGCAGCTTGAACCAGTGCACGATCTTGGCCCGCGCACGCGAGGTCGTGACGTAGCCCAGGTTGGAGTTCAACCAGTCACGGCTGGGGTTGCCGTGCTTGCTGGTGATGATCTCGACCTGTTCGCCGGTCTGCAGGCTGTAGTTGAGCGGCACGATGCGCCCGTTGATCTTGGCGCCGCGGCAGTTGTGACCGATTTCGGTGTGCACGCGGTAGGCGAAGTCCAGCGGGGTGGCGCCCTTGGGCAGGTCGATGGCGTGGCCGTCAGGGGTGAACACGTAGACCCGGTCCGGCTCGATATCGACCCGCAACTGCTCGGCCAGGCCACCGATGTCGCCCAGTTCTTCGTGCCATTCCAGCACCTGGCGCAGCCAGGAGATCTTCTCTTCGTAATGGTTGGAGCTGGACTTGACGTCGGTACCCTTGTAGCGCCAGTGGGCGCAAACCCCGAGCTCGGCTTCCTCGTGCATGCCGTGGGTACGGATCTGCACTTCCAGCACCTTGCCCTCGGGGCCGATCACCGCGGTGTGCAGCGAGCGGTAGCCGTTTTCCTTGGGGTTGGCGATGTAGTCGTCGAACTCCTTGGGAATGTGTCGCCACAGCGTGTGCACGATACCCAGTGCGGTGTAGCAGTCGCGGATTTCCGGCACCAGCACGCGCACTGCGCGCACGTCGTAGATCTGGCTGAACTCCAGGCCCTTGCGCTGCATCTTGCGCCAGATCGAATAGATATGTTTTGCCCGCCCGCTGATGTCGGCCTTCACGCCGGTGGCCAACAGCTCGTTCTGCAGCTGGTTCATCACGTCGCTGATGAAACGCTCGCGGTCCAGCCGCCGCTCGTGCAGCAGCTTGGCGATCTGTTTGTACTGGTCGGGCTCGAGGTAGCGGAAGGACAGGTCTTCCAGCTCCCACTTGATGTGGCCGATGCCCAGGCGGTGCGCCAGCGGCGCATAAATGTCGAACACCTCGCGAGCAACACGCAGGCGTTTCTCGTCGTCGGCGGCCTTGACCGCACGGATCGCGCAGGTGCGCTCGGCCAGCTTGATCAGCGCCACGCGCACATCATCGACCATGGCCACGAGCATCTTGCGCAGGTTCTCGACCTGCGCCTGCGAACCCAGCACCAGCGACTGCCGCGGGCTGAGGCTGGCGCTGATGGCCGCCATGCGCAGCACGCCGTCGATCAGCTTGGACACTACCGGGCCGAAACGCTGGCTGACCTCGGCCAGGGTCACCTTGCCCTCGCGCACCGAGCGGTAGATGACCGCCGCTACCAGGGAATCCTGGTCGAGCTTGAGGTCGGCGAGGATTTCGGCGATTTCCAGGCCTGCCTGGAAGCTGGACGTCCCGTCCGCCCAGGAATGCTTGGCCGGATTGCCTTTTTTCTCGACTTCATGGGCGAACTCGCAGGCCTCTTTCAGCGCTGCGCGATCCAGTGCCGAATCGACGCTCACCACATGGTCCAACCATGCTTCGAGATTGATACTGCCGTCAGTGTTGACCGGCTGGTGCACTCTCACCTGTACCATCTTTGTTTTACCTTTCCATACAGCGCACCACGCGGGCGCGCTGGCGATCACCGTGCGGCTGCCATTCCCTGAAAGCCGCACCAAGGGGCCAGTCAGCTAGCCCGCTTCGAATAACGCCATGGCCTCGACATGCGCCGTTTGAGGAAACATGTCGAGAATCCCGGCCCTTTTTAACCGGTACCCCTGGCCGACCAGCACCTGGGCGTCTCGCGCCAGCGTGGCCGGATTGCACGATACGTAGACCAGCCTTCTGGCCTTGAGGCGGGCGATGCCTTGCACCACCTCGAAAGCACCGTCGCGCGGTGGATCCAAGAGTACCGCAGAAAAGCCCTCGGCGGCCCATCCGGTGCCTGCCAAAGGCTGCGATAAATCGGCCTGAAAAAACCGTGCGTTATGCACATTGTTGTTCCGGGCATTGGCTGCGGCCCGATCGACCATGGCCTGCACGCCTTCCACTGCCACCACCTCGCGCGCCTGGCGCGCCAGCGGCAAGGCGAAGTTGCCCAGGCCGCAGAACAGGTCCAGCACACGCTCGTCGGCCTGCGGTGCAAGCCAGGCCAGGGCCTGCTCGATCATCGCCGTGTTGACCTGGGCATTCACCTGCACGAAGTCACCCGGGCGCCAGGCCAGTTCCAGCTGCCATGGCGCCAGGGCGAAGCCCAGTTGCGCAGCCGGCTGCAGCGGTGCCGGCTCACCTTCGCCTTGCAGCCACAGTTGCGCCTTGGCCTGCTCGCAGAACGCTTGCAGCCTGGCCAGGTCTTCTGCTGGCAACGGCGCGACATGGCGCACCAGCAGCGCCTCGGCAGTGCCGCTGAACAATTCGACATGGCCCAGCGCCTGCGGCTTGCTCAAGGAACGCAGCACAGTCGGCAGATGGCGCAGAATCGACTGCAAGGGCTGTACCAGCACTGCGCAATCGTCGATGGCAATGATGTCCTGGCTGGCTTCGGCGCGGAAGCCCACCTGCAGTTGGCGTGCCTTGGCATCCCAGCGCACCGCCACGCGGGCGCGGCGACGGTAGCCGAATTCCGGCCCGCTCAGCGGCGGCGCCCACTCTTCGGGTTGCACGCCGGCGACCCGCTGCAGTTGCTCGGCCAGGGTGCGCTGCTTGAGCGCCAGTTGCGCCTCGTGCGGCAGGTGCTGCAGGTTGCAGCCACCACAACGGTGGTAATGCCGGCAAGGGGCCTCACGGCGCTCCGGGCTGGCCTGCAGCAGCCGCTCCAGGCGGGCCTCGATCACTTTGCCGCGGGCATTGAGCACCCGCGCCTCCACGGCTTCGCCGGCCAGGGCGCCACTGACGAACCAGGTGCGCCCCTCGAAAAAGGCGATACCCCGGCCGTCACCCGCCAGCCGCTCGATGTCCAGCCGCTGCTTCTTGCCCACGGGTACCTGGGCGGTACGGTTACCACCGGCCGGCTGGAAACGCAGGCCGCTGTTGCTTTTTTTCTTGGACATTTAGCTCAGGTCGAACAGGCCGGTGGACAGGTAACGGTCGCCACGGTCGCAGATGATCGCGACCATCGTGGCGTTTTCCACCTCACGGGACAGGCGCAGCATCGCCGCGACCGCACCACCGGAAGACACGCCGCAGAAAATGCCCTCTTCACGGGCAAGGCGGCGGGTGGTGTCTTCGGCTTCCTGCTGCGACATGTCGACCACACGGTCGACGCGGGTGGCGTCGAAGATCTTCGGCAGGTACTCCTCGGGCCAGCGGCGGATACCCGGGATGGCCGAACCTTCCATCGGCTGCAGGCCGATGATCTGCACCGCCGGGTTCTGTTCCTTGAGGTACTGCGAGCAGCCCATGATGGTCCCGGTGGTGCCCATGGAGCTGATGAAATGGGTGATGCTGCCCTGGGTCTGCTGCCAGATCTCCGGGCCGGTGCTGGTGTAGTGGGCGATCGGGTTGTCGCCGTTGGCGAACTGGTCCAGCACCAGGCCACGGCCTTCGGCCTGCAGCTTCTCGGCCAGGTCACGGGCGCCTTCCATGCCCTCTTCCTTGGTCACCAGGATCAGCTCGGCGCCGTAGGCGGTCATGGCGGCCTTGCGTTCGGCGGTGGAGTTGTCAGGCATGATCAGGATCATCTTGTAGCCCTTGATCGCCGCCGCCATCGCCAGGGCGATGCCGGTGTTGCCGGAGGTGGCTTCGATCAGGGTGTCGCCGGGCTTGATCTGGCCGCGCAGTTCAGCGCGGGTGATCATCGACAGTGCCGGGCGGTCCTTCACCGAGCCGGCAGGATTGTTACCTTCGAGCTTGAGCAGGAGGGTATTGCTGGTTTCGCCAGCGATGCGCTGCAGGCGAACCAGAGGCGTATTGCCGACGCAATCGGCGATGGTTGGGTACTGCAAGGTCATGGCGTATTTCACAATCCGGACGGCAGGGGCGCCTATCATACCGGCAAACCCTTCGCGGCCATATCACGCAATCTGTGATGAATATAGCTACAGGCTATATGCGCCTGTTGTGCCGCCTGCAGGAGCGGCCTTGTGTCGCGATGGGGCGCGCAGCGGCCCCGGCAATTCGAACGGCGAAGCGGCAACCTTGGGCCGCTGCGCGCCCCATCGCGACACAAGGCCGCTGCTACAGGGAAGGCGCTGGCTGTTGGGCCACCGCTGCATGTAACGGCAAGCGCATCCACAACCGCAGCCCGCGTTTGCCATTCTCCGCCCACAAGGTCCCGCCCTGGCGCTGAATGGCACTGCGGGCGATGCTCAACCCCAGGCCGAAGCCCCCATCCCCAGGCCGTGAGCCGTCCAGCCGAGAGAACGGCGCAAAGATTCGCTCCAGGTCGTCTTCACCTACGCCACCACCTTCATCCTCCAGCCACAGCCGCCAATAGCTGCCGTCACGCTGCCCGCCCAAGCGCACCACACCCTCGGCCGGTGAATGCCGAATGGCATTGCGCAACAGGTTCTCCAGCGCCTGGGCCAGATGATTGAGGTTGCCCAGCACCCAGCAGCCGGCCGGCACCTCGCAGCGCAACCGCGCCAGCGACCAGCCGCTCTCGTAACTGGCGTTCTCGGCCAGCAGCTCCCACAAGGCATGGACCTCGATCGGCTCCAGGTTCATCGGCGCGCGCTCGGCATCCTGCCAGGCCAGTTGCAGGGTATCTTCGACCAGCTGCTGCATGCAGCCCAGCTCCCGTGACAAGCGTTCACGCAGGCGTGGCAGGTCGGTTTCGCTCTCGCAGGCCACGCGCAGCCGGCTAAGCGGCGTACGCATTTCGTGGGACAGGTCGCGTAGCAACTGCTGTTGCATCGCCACCGTCCCCTGCAAGCGCTCGGCCATCTGGTCGAAGGCGCGGGCCAGCTCGCCGAGTTCGTCGTGGCGGGCGATGGTACGTGAGTCGAGGCGCGCCGACAGCTGGTCGGCGCGCCAGGCGTTGGCCTGCTCGCGCAACTGGTTCAACGGCACGATCAGCATGCGGTAAAGCCCCACGCACAGCAGCAGGGTGAACAGGCCAGGGATGATGCCGTTGGTGACGAGCCGCCATAACAGCCGGTGCTGGCCGGGGTTGAAGCGCTGCGGCAGTTCGATCACCAGCAGGCCCTGCTCCGCTGCCCCCGGAAACGGTATGCGCAGCCACGGCTGCCCCACGGTGCGCTGACTCATCGGCCAGTCGACACCGCGCAGGCGGGTCAAACGTTGCATGGTCTGCGGGTCGAGGCTGGCGCTGTCGAGTGGCCGCAGGTTGAGGTCGAACACGCCAACCCAACCGCGTTCGCGCTGGCGCATCGCCGCCAGCCAGCGGTCCAGCCCTGCCCGCCCGCCACTGCGCCAGGCCTGCTCGGCCTCGCTGGCATAGCCCTGCAACACCTGCCGCGCCGGCACCGAAAGAAAGGCGTCCTGGGTTTCCATGTGCCGGCCCCAGGTGTAGCTGAGGCCGATCATCAGCAGGCAGAAGCCCACCAGCAGGATGGCCAGCTTCCAGAACAACGAGTGACGGTCGAGCATGGGTCACTCCAGCTCGCTGGCGCTGAGCACGTAGCCCTTGCCCCACACGGTACGCACCTGCCGTGCGTGATAACCGATGGCCTTGAGCTTGCGACGGATCTGGCTGACATGCATGTCCAGGCTGCGGTCATGCCGTGAATAGCCCCGTTGCAATACCTGCTGGTACAGGAACGGCTTGCTCAGCACCTCGTCTGGGTTGCGGTTGAGGATATCGAGCAGACGATATTCGCTGGGGGTGAGGCCGGCCAGGCGGCCGTCCAGGCGTACATCGCACAGGCCCTCGTCGTAGTGCAATCCACCGCTGGCGGGCTGCACCTGCGGGGTGCGGTGGCGACGTTCGAGGGCGACCCGGCGCAGGATCGCCTCGATGCGCACGCGCAGTTCGGCGATGCTGAACGGCTTGGGCAGGTAATCATCGGCGCCACGCTGGAAACCGTTGATGCGGTCGGCCTCGGCACCCAGTGCCGACATCAGGATCACCGGCGTGGCGCTGCGTTGGCGCAACTGCGCCAGGGCATCCAGGCCATTGAGCCCGGGCAGCAGGATGTCCATCAGCACCACATCGAAGGCGCGGCGCCCTGCTGTTTCCAGGCCCTCCAGGCCATTGCGGCACCAGGTCACCTGGTAGCCGCCGCGCTGCAGCTGTTCGTGCAGATAGGCACCCAGGACCGGGTCATCCTCGATGGCGAGGATATTGGAGTTGTGAACAACTTCAGGATTCATTGGCAACTGTCATGCATTCTCAATTGCGCAATTATTGGGCATCCTGCGCCTGCCGGGCAACCGCCCCGCCCGCAATACGCCGCCACGGGTGCAAAACACGTACTAAACAGGTGCAATAGCACGGCGGGCGGAGTAACTTCCCGCCTTGGCCGTCCTCGCTTGACGGCGTCCAGGCACATGACAGGAGGCGAGTGTGCTCGATCGCTTGGGAATTCGCAGCCGGGTCCTGCTGCTGGCGTTGTTGCCGGCCGGCCTGATGGCCCTGGTGCTGGGCAGTTATTTCACCTGGCTGCAGCAAAATGACCTGCGCACCCAGTTGCTGCAACGCGGCAAGATGATTGCCGAGCAGCTGGCGCCACTGGCCGCGCCCGCCATGGCCAAGCTGGCACCGGCGCAACTGGAGCGCATTGCCGCGCAAACCCTGGAGCAGGCCGATGTGCGCGCCGTCACCTTCCTCGCCCCGGACCGCACCCGCCTGGCCCACGCTGGCCCGAGCATGCTCAACCAGCCGCCAAGCGGCGGTACCGGCATGCAGCTGCTGCAGCGCAGCGGCAATGACGCCACGCGCTACCTGATGCCGGTGTTTGGCCACCACCGCGACCTGGCCACCGAAGCCGTGCCGGCCGAAGCCGAACGCCTGCTGGGCTGGGTCGAGATCGAGCTGTCCCACGACGGCACGCTGCTGCGCGGCTACCGCAACCTGTTCACCAGCCTGTTGCTGATCCTCGCCTGCCTGGTGCTCAGCGGCTTGCTGGCCTTGCGCATGAGCCGCACCATCAACGACCCCATCGAGCGGATCAAGCACGCGGTCAACCAGCTCAAGGACGGCCACCTGGAAGAACGCCTGCCGGCCCTCGGCAGCCATGAGCTGGACGAACTGGCACGCGGTATCAACCGCATGGCCGAAACCCTGCACAACGCCCACGAAGAACTGCAGCACAGCATCGACCAGGCGACCGAGGACGTGCGCCAGAACCTGGAAACCATCGAGATCCAGAACATCGAGCTGGACATGGCGCGCAAGGAGGCCCTGGAGGCCAGCCGCATCAAGTCGGAATTCCTGGCCAACATGAGCCATGAAATCCGCACCCCGCTCAACGGCATCCTCGGTTTTACCCACCTGCTGCAGAAAAGCGAAATGACGCCGCGCCAGCTGGACTACCTCAGCACCATCGAGAAGTCCGCCGACAACCTGCTGGGGATCATCAACGAGATCCTCGACTTCTCGAAGATCGAGGCGGGCAAGCTGGTGCTCGACAGCATCCCGTTCAACCTGCGTGACCTGATCCAGGATACCCTGACCATCCTCGCCCCGGCCGCCCACGCCAAGCAGCTGGAGCTGCTCAGCCTGATCTACCGCGACACGCCGTCGTCGCTGATCGGCGACCCGCTGCGGCTCAAGCAGATCCTCACCAACCTGGTCAGCAACGCCATCAAGTTCACCCGCGAAGGCACCATCGTCGTGCGCGCCATGCTCGATGACGAGCATGAAGACAGCGCGCAGTTGCGCATCAGTGTGCAGGACACCGGTATCGGCCTGTCGCCGCAGGATGTGCGCACGCTGTTCCAGGCGTTCAGCCAGGCCGACAACTCGCTGGCGCGCCAGCCCGGCGGCACCGGCCTGGGCCTGGTGATTTCCAAGCGCCTGATCGAGCAGATGGGCGGCGAAATCGGCGTTGACAGTACCCCGGGCGAGGGTTCGCAGTTCTGGATCAGCCTCAACCTGCCCAAGGCCCACGACGACCTCCAGGAGCAGCCACTGCAACCGCTGCTGGGCCGCCGCGCGGCGATTGTCGATGGCCACGAACTGGCCCGCCAGGCGCTGGAACATCAGCTGGAAGATTGCGGCCTCAGCGTCAGCCTGTTCACCTCCTACGACCAGTTGCTGCAGGCTGTGCAGGCCGCCAGCCAGGCCGGCCAGCCGTTCGAGTTCGCCGTGCTCGGGGCCAACCTGGGCAACCTGTCGCCCGAACAACTGGGCCATTACCACCAGCAGCTGGAACGTTACCATTGCCAGTGCGTGGTGCTGTGCCCGACTACCGAGCAGGCGCTGTACCATCCCTACCTGCCCAATGGTCATGGCCAGCTGCTGTCCAAGCCGACCTGCACCCGCAAGCTGCGGCGCCTGTTGCTGGAGCTGGTGCAACCGCGCCGCACGCACGGCGAGGCAACCAGCGTCAACGGCCAGCGCCAGCCGAAGATCCTGTGTGTCGACGACAATCCGGCCAACCTGCTTCTGGTGCAGACCCTGCTCGAAGACCTGGGGGCCGAGGTGCTGGCCGTCGACAACGGCTATGCCGCGCTGCAGGCGGTGCAGAGCGAGCCCTTCGACCTGGTGCTGATGGATGTGCAGATGCCCGGCATGGACGGCCGCGCCTGCACCGAACAGATCCGCCTGTGGGAAAACACCCAGAGTGGCAACCCGCTGCCGATCGTCGCCCTCACCGCCCACGCCATGGCCAACGAGAAACGCGCGCTGCTGCACGGTGGGATGGACGACTACCTGACCAAACCGATCAGCGAACGACAGCTGGCCCAGGTGGTGATGAAATGGACCGGGCTGAGCCTGGGCGTGCCTCAGCAGGAGCGCCTGGTCGAACAACTGGCCGGCGGCGACGAACTGCAAGTGCTCGACCCCGAGGAAGGCTTGCGCCTGGCGGCCGGCAAGGCAGACCTGGCGGCGGACATGCTGAGCATGCTGCTGGCCTCGCTGGACACCGACCGCGAAGCCATACGTGCCGCCCGCGAGGCCGACGACCGCACCACGCTGATCGAGCAGGTGCACCGCTTGAATGGCGCCTCGCGCTATTGCGGTGTACCGCAGCTGCGTGCCGCCTGCCAACGCAGCGAGACCCTGCTCAAGCAGGAGCACCCGCAGGCGCAGCAGGCACTGGACGAGCTGGATGCGGCAATCAACCGTCTGGCCGCCCAAGCCCGATTGAGCGCCTGAGCGCCTCCGGGCTGGGTTGAGATAGGCGATGTGGGTGAGATCGAGCGCCGCCCGCGCGGCGCTCGATCTCACAGGCAACCGCTAGCCCAAGACATTCACCACAAAGGAAGCCCACCATGCGCGCCCTGTTGTTCAGCAGCCAGCACTACGACCAGGAAAGCTTCACCCGGGCCGCCAACGGCACCACCCTGGACCTGCATTTCCAGCCCGCCCGCCTGACCCTCGACACTGCTGCGCTGGCCGATGGCTACGAGGTGGTCTGCGCCTTCATCAACGACGAACTCGACGCCCCGGTGCTGCAGCGCCTGGCCACCGGCGGCACGCGCCTGATCGCCCTGCGCTCGGCCGGCTACAACCATGTCGACCTGGCCAGCGCCCAGCGCCTGGGCCTGACCGTGGTGCGGGTGCCGGCCTATTCGCCGCATGCCGTGGCGGAACACGCCGTCGCGCTGATCCTGGCGCTCAATCGGCGCCTGCATCGGGCCTACAACCGCACCCGCGAAGGTGATTTCACCTTGCACGGGCTGACCGGCTTCGACCTGCACGGCAAGACCGTCGGCGTGGTCGGTACCGGCCAGATCGGCGCTGCGTTCGCCCGCATCATGGCCGGTTTCGGCTGCCAGCTGCTGGCCTACGATCCCCACCCCAACCCGGAGCTGCTGGCCCTGGGCGCCCGCTACCTGCCGTTGCCCGAGCTGCTGCGCGAAGCCCGTATCATCAGCCTGCACTGCCCGCTGAACGAGCACACCCGGCACCTGATCAATGCGCATAGCCTGGCCCAGCTGCAACCCGGTGCCATGCTGATCAACACCGGCCGCGGCGCGCTGGTCGACACCCCGGCGCTGATCGACGCGCTCAAGAGCGGCCAGCTCGGCTACCTGGGCCTGGATGTCTATGAAGAAGAGGCCCAGCTGTTCTTCGAGGACCGTTCCGACCTGCCGCTGCAGGACGACGTGCTGGCCCGCCTGCTGACCTTCCCCAACGTGATCGTCACCGCCCACCAGGCCTTCCTCACCCGTGAGGCACTGGACGCCATCGCTGCGACCACGCTGGACAACATCAACCGCTGGGCGGCAGGCAAACCCCAGAATCTGGTCATGGGTTAGTGCTAGGATACGCGGCATTTCTGGAGGACCCATGGTCGAGCACGATTTCCGCTACACCCTTTTCAACCCGCAACACACCTTGATCGAGTGCCGCGCGCTGGTGCCGGGCCGTTACCAGGTCACCGGCAACGGCGGCTCGATGCACAAAGGCGATACCCTGCTGGTCACCCTCAAGGGCAGCAAGGACCTATCGATGCGCCTGACCGTGGAGAGCGTGCGCCACCTGATCAACCCTCGCGGTCAGTGGGTTGCCGTCGCCAGTGGCCCGGTATTCAACGAGCTGGAAATCCTCACCTGGCAGGTCGCCTGCGACAGCTGCGACGCCGTGCTCGACTTCGAGTTTGCAGTGGATGCCAAGCTGGGCAAGAAAGCCCGCCAACCTGCCGCCAGTGCACGTATCACCGAGCTGGGCTGGGCCAGCCGTGGCGAGAAACACCTGTGCCCGCGTTGCCAGGAGAGCGCCGAGTGAAGAATCTGCTGACCGGCGTGCTGATTGCCTCCGGCCTGCTGGGCTGCGCCGCTGAACCTGCCAGGCTGCAGCAGGAGCGCAGCTACGTACTGGAGTGGATTGGCGAACGGCCGCTGATCGATTACAGCCACCTGACCCTGACCCTCGCCAGCGATGGCCGTGCCTACGGCAATGGCGGCTGCAACCATTGGTTTGCGCCGTACACGCTGGAAGGCCAGCAGCTGAGCTTCGGCAAGGTCGGCAAGACCCGCAAGCTGTGCGCGCCGGCCTTGATGGAGCAGGAAAAACGCTACTTGCAGGCGCTGGAAACCGTGCAACGCTGGGACGTGTCGCCGATCGAGCAGATACGCTTCTGGCCGGCCGAGGGCAAGCCATTGCGCTTCTGGCCTGAGGAAGGCTGAAAATGCCGGGGCCGCTTTGCGGCCCATCGCGACACAAGGCCGCTCCTACAGGGGATGCGATCTGAGCTGCCCCTAATGGTGGCAGGTGCCCAACATCTGGGGCGCAGCTCAATCTCCTGTAGGAGCGGCCTTGTGTCGCGATGGGCTGCAACGCAGCCGCAAAATGCATCAGGCGCCCTTCAGGGCCTTGATCCTGGCCTGCAGCCCTTCAAGGGTCTGCTCGCCCATCAACTGCTCACGCACCTTGCCCTTGTCATCGATGATGTAGGTCACCGGCAGTGCCTCGCTGCGCGGCAGGTCATAGCGCTCGGCCGGGTCCTGGGCCAACACGGTGAAATCGATGCCCAGGGTTTCGCTTGCCTGCTTCAGGTCCTGCCCCTGCAAGCCATCGAAATTCACCCCCACCACCTTGATGCCGTCGCCCGCCCATTGCTTGGCTGCCGCATTCAGTTGAGGGATCTCGGTACGGCACGGCCCGCACCACTCGGCCCAGTAGTTGAGCACCAGCCAGTGCCCGTCGAGCTGTTCGGCCTTAACCGTATTACCGTGTTGGTCCACGCCATAATCGGCACCGCAACCACCGAGCAACAGGCTCGCGGTGATGGCCAGTACTGCTGCCAGACGCCTTGCCATGGGTCAATCCTTCTCGAGTTTTCAAGCAAATGTGTCAGTCGCTGCGGTTAGAATAGCCGCCACACCCTGCTGGATGCGACCCGACATGACCGACCTGACGCTCTATCATAACCCGCGCTGCTCGAAATCCCGCGGCGCGCTGGAACTGCTCGAAGCCCGCGGCCTGGCACCGACCATCGTGCGCTACCTCGAGACCCCGCCTGACGCGGCCACCCTCGCGGCCTTGCTCGGCAAGCTGGGCATCGGCCCGCGCCAGTTGCTGCGTACCGGCGAAGACGAATACAAGGAGCTGAACCTGGCCGACCCGGGGCTGACCGATGCGCAGCTGATCGAGGCCATGGCCCGCCATCCCAAGCTGATCGAGCGGCCGATCCTGATCGCCGGTGACAAGGCCGTGGTCGGCCGCCCGCCGGAGAAAGTGCTGGAGATCCTGCCGTGACCACGCCCTATATCCTGGTGCTGTATTACAGCCGCCACGGCTCGACCAGCGAGATGGCCAGGCACATCGCCCGCGGCATCGAGCTGGCCGGCCTGGAGGCTCGCCTGCGCACGGTGCCGGCGATTTCCACCGAATGCGAAGCGGTAGCCCCGGACATTCCGCCCAGTGGCGCGCTGTACGCCACCCTGGACGACCTGCGCCACTGCGCCGGGCTGGTACTGGGTAGCCCGACCCGCTTCGGCAACATGGCGGCGCCGCTCAAGTACTTCCTGGATGGCACCAGCAGCCTGTGGCTGGGCGGTGAGCTGGTCGGCAAGCCGGCGGGCGTGTTCACCTCCACCGCCAGCCTGCATGGTGGCCAGGAAACCACCCTGCTGTCGATGATGCTGCCGCTGATGCACCACGGCATGCTGGTCATGGGCCTGCCATACAGCGAGTCGGCATTGCTCGAGACCCGCGGTGGGGGCACGCCGTATGGCGCCAGCCACCATGCCGGGGCCGATGGCAAGCGCGAACTGGACGCCCACGAGATCGCCCTGTGCCGCGCCCTTGGCCAACGCCTGGCGAGCACCGCCAAGGCCCTGGAGGCCGCACGTGGCTAGAAAGCCCAAGGTATTGCCAGCGCTGGAGTGGCTGGCCCCGCGCCTGCGCCTGACGCGGGCATTGAGCCTGGCGTTGTTCTTCGGCCTGATCGTCCTGCTGCTGGTGAACATCCTGGGGTTCGCCAACCTGCATGGGGCCCGGGTCGAGGTCATTCTGGCGATCGAACTGGTGCCGCTGCTGCTGTTGCTGCCGGGCATGCTGGCAGGCAGCGCCCGGGCGCATGCCTGGACCTGCTTCGTGGTGAACATTTACTTCATCAAGGGCGTGCTGGCGGCGTTCGACCCGGCGCGAGCGGTGTTTGGCTGGCTCGAGGTGCTGGTGAGCCTGGGGCTGTTCATCGCCGCGTTGCTGTATGTGCGCTGGAAGTTCCAGCATGAGCGGCGCCTGGCGGGCGAAGGCGGCTGATTTCAGGGCTGCTTTGCAGCCCTTTGGCAACACAAGGCCGCCCCTACAGGGGATCGCCTGTTCCTGCAGGAGCGGCATTGTGTCGCGAAGGGCTGCAAAGCAGCCCCGGGATCTCAATGATTGACGGTATGCGCCAGCATCACCGACAACTGACACAGCGGCCGGCCACTCTCGGCCTGCCACTGGTTGAACGCCTGCTGCACCAGGGCCAGGTCACGCTGGCTGGTCGGCGGCTTGTCGATCACCTTCTGCGCAATCAATGCCGCCGCCATGTCATCGGTAGGGATGAAGGTATCCTTGCCGACCATGCGCAGGAAGCGCGGCGCCGATAACCCGCCCAACTGGTTGCCGTGCTTGGCCAGGTACTTCCACAGCCCGACGATATCGGTCACCGGCCAGTCGGCGATGAACGCGCCAAAGCTGCCGTGCGCCTTGGCGATATCCAGCACCAGCTGTGCATTGCGCGGCACGCTCTTGAGCTTGCCCAGGTGGCGAATGATGCGCTCGTCCTGCATCAGCCGCTCCAGGTGTTCGGCGCCCATCAGCACCACCTTCTCCGGGTCGAAGCCGAAGAACACCTGTTCGAATGCCGGCCACTTGGCATCCACCAGGCTGTGCTTGAGCCCGGCGCGGAACACGCGCAGGGCCAGGGTCGACAGGTAGCGGTCGTCGCTGATGTCGCGCAGTTGCGCCGGCGTGCGCGGCTGCGGCAGGAAGGCCTCCAGGGCCTGGGCCGAGCCGAAGCGGTTCAGGCAGTACGCGTGCAGCCACTGGTAATCGCGCATGGGCTCAGATGTTCAGCACGTCAAGGAAACGCGGCGTGGCGTTTTCGTCGATCTTCAGGCTGGTGAAGTCGAACAGGTTGCGGTCGGCCAGCTGCGACGGTGCCACGTTCTGCAGGGCGCGGAAGATGCTCTCGGTACGGCCCGGGTGCTTGCGCTCCCACTCCACCAGCATGTCCTTGACCACCTGGCGTTGCAGGTTTTCCTGCGAGCCGCACAGGTTGCACGGGATGATCGGGAATTCCTTCATGTCCGAATAGGCCTGGATGTCCTTCTCGCTGCAGTAGGCCAGCGGGCGGATCACCACGTTGCGGCCATCGTCGGCACGCAGCTTCGGCGGCATGCCCTTGAGCGCGCCGTTGAAGAACATGTTGAGGAAGAAGGTTTCGACGATGTCGTCGCGATGGTGCCCCAGCGCCATCTTGGTCGCGCCGATTTCGTCGGCGAAGGTGTACAGGGTGCCACGGCGCAGGCGCGAGCACAGCGAACAGGTGGTCTTGCCCTCGGGTACCAGCTCCTTGACCACCGAGTAGGTGTCCTTCTCGACGATGTGGTACTCGACGCCCAGCGCCTTGAGGTAGGCCGGCAGCACATGCTCGGGGAAGCCCGGCTGCTTCTGGTCCATGTTCACCGCGACGATCTCGAACTTGATCGGTGCCACCTTCTGCAGGTGCAACAGAACGTCGAGCATGGTGTAGCTGTCCTTGCCGCCGGACAGGCAGACCATGACCTTGTCGCCATCCTCGATCATGTTGTAGTCAGTGATGGCTTCGCCGGCGAGACGACGCAGGCGTTTTTGCAGTTTGTTCTGGTTGACCGAGAGGGTGCCCATAGCGCTTGGATCCGCGAGGTGTGACAAAAGCCGGCTATTTTACGCACAAACGCGACCGGGCTGTAGGCATTCCCGATAAAGACTTCAAGGTAATCAGCAGCCACCCCTACAGCGCGATTTGCTCTAAAAAGCACGATTTATGTGGGTAACGGCTTCCTATACTGCGAAATAGGGCCACATTACCGCTTGCTTCGGTGTTCGGGCCTGGGGCCGCTGCGCTCCATCTGGGGGGCGTCTGGCAACATTGAGAGGAGTGATCGGCATGATTCATCACGTTGTGGGGCTGTTTACCCATCCCGACCAGGAATGGCGGGAGATTCGTGGCGAAGAAGAAACCATCAGCCACATGTACCTGACGCACACCCTGATCCTGGCTGCGATCCCCGCCGTTTCGGCGTTCATCGGTACCACCCAGGTCGGCTGGGTGATCGGTGATCGACCGGCGGTGATGCTGACCATGGAAAGCGCCATCTGGATGAGCATCATGTCGTACCTGGCAATGCTCGCCGGGGTGGCGGTAATGGGTGCATTCATCCACTGGATGGCCCGCACCTACGATGCCAACCCATCCATGGCACAGTGCATCGCCTTTGCCACCTACACCGCCACGCCGTTGTTCATCGGTGGCCTGGCGGCGCTGTATCCGCACCTGTGGCTGGGCATGCTGATCGGCACCGCAGCCATCTGCTACACGGTGTATCTGTTGTATGTGGGTTTGCCCACGTTCATGAACATACCGTCCGACGAGGGCTTCCTGTTCTCCAGTTCGGTGCTGGCGGTGGGCCTTGTGGTGCTGGTGGCCATCATGGCGGCCACGGTCATCATCTGGGGCCTGGGCGTGGGGCCCGTGTACACCAACTAGAACTTGACCAACACTGGGCATCGCCAGGGGCCGCCGCAAGGCGGCCTCTGGCTGTGCGCTGACCGGTGGCTCGGCAGGCTGCCCGGGGTTGCGGCATAATGCTCGGCCAGGAGAACCATCCCGCCATGCCCGAGCTGCTCAAACAACGCGTCGAAACCTGTTACCAGCAAGCCGAAACCTTCTTCAAACGTACCTTCCCGCGCCCGGAAGTCAGCTTCAAGCTGCGCGGGCAAAAAGCCGGGGTCGCCCACCTGCACGAAAACCTGCTGCGCTTCAACCTGCAACTGTATCGGGAGAACCAGGAAGACTTCCTGCGCCAGACCGTGGCCCATGAAGTGGCACACCTGGTGGCCCACCAGCTGTTCGGTGACCGCATCCAGGCCCATGGCGAGGAGTGGCAGCTGATCATGCGTGGCGTGTATGAATTGCCGCCCAACCGTTGCCACAACTATGAAGTGCAGCGCCGCGTGGCTACCCGCTATATCTACCGCTGCCCGTGCCCGCAAAGCGATTTCCCGTTCACCGCGCAGCGGCACAAGCTGGTGCGCCAGGGGCGACGCTACCTGTGCAAGCAGTGTCGGGGAATACTGGTGTACAGCGGCGAGACGCGCGTCGAATAGGGTGGACAGCGCCGGAGCAGCACGCACAGGAATTCCAGGCAGAAGAAAGGCGACCCATCGGTCGCCTTCTTTGTACCTGGCTACGCCTTACTTCTCGACGAAGGCACGCTCGATCAGGTAATCACCCGGCTCGCGCATGCGCGGGGAGATCTTCAGGCCGAAGCTGTCCAGCACTTCGCTGGTCTCGTCGAGCATGCTCGGGCTGCCGCAGATCATCGCGCGGTCGTCCTGCGGGTTGATCGGTGGCAGGCCGATGTCGCTGAACAGCTTGCCGCTGCGCATCAGGTCGGTCAGGCGCCCCTGGTTCTCGAACGGCTCACGGGTCACGGTCGGGTAGTAGATCAGCTTGTCGCGTACCGCCTCACCGAAGAACTCGTTCTGCGGCAGGTGCTCGGTGATGAACTCGCGGTAGGCCACTTCGTTCACGTAGCGCACGCCGTGCACCAGGATCACTTTCTCGAAGCGCTCGTAGGTTTCCGGGTCCTGGATGACGCTCATGAACGGCGCCAGGCCAGTGCCGGTGCTCAGCAGGTACAGGTGCTTGCCGGGGTTCAGGTCGTCGAGGACCAGGGTGCCGGTGGGCTTCTTGCTGATGATGATCTCGTCGCCTTCCTTCAGGTGCTGCAGCTGCGAGGTCAGCGGGCCATCCGGCACCTTGATGCTGAAGAACTCCAGGTGCTCTTCCCAGTTCGGCGAAGCGATGGAATAGGCGCGCATGAGCGGACGACCGTTGTCCTGCTGCAGGCCAATCATCACGAACTGACCGTTCTCGAAGCGCAGGCCCGGGTCGCGGGTGCACTTGAAGCTGAACAGGGTGTCGTTCCAGTGGTGCACACTGAGGACACGTTCGTGGTTCATGTTGCTCATCGAATGGGGCTCCTGAAGAAAGACGCGGCGCGCGCATACGCGCAGTTGCGCGATAGTTTAGGGGCAGCGACAATATCTGTTAACTGGATTATCAAGATATGTGTTATCGGTTATATCGATATGCGATTCACACTTCGTCAACTGCAGGTCTTCGTTGCCGTGGCGCAGCACCAGAGCGTCTCCCGGGCCGCCAGCGTGCTGGCGTTGTCGCAATCGGCCGCGAGCACCTCGATCACCGAACTTGAGCGCCAGTCCAGCTGCCAGCTGTTCGACCGCGCCGGCAAGCGCCTGAGCCTCAATGCCTTGGGCCAGCAACTGTTGCCGCAGGCCGTCGCCCTGCTCGACCAGGCCAAGGAAATCGAAGACCTGCTCAATGGCAAGTCCGGTTTCGGCTCGCTGGCGGTCGGCGCCACGCTGACCATCGGCAACTACCTGGCCACCTTGCTGATCGGCAGCTTCATGCAGGTGCACCCGGAGAGCCAGGTGAAGCTGCATGTGCAGAACACCGCACATATCGTGCAACAGGTTGCGCACTACGAAATTGATCTAGGTCTGATCGAAGGCGACTGCAACCACCCCGATTTGGAAGTTCAGCCCTGGGTCGAGGACGAACTGGTGGTGTTCTGCGCGCCGCAGCATCCGCTGGCCAAACTGGGCCGCGCCGATGTGCAGACCTTGTCCCAGGAGGCCTGGATCCTTCGCGAACAAGGCTCCGGCACGCGCTTGACCTTCGACCAGGCGATGCGCCACCAGCGCACCAGCCTCAACATTCGCCTGGAACTGGAGCACACCGAAGCCATCAAGCGCGCGGTGGAGTCAGGCCTGGGTATCGGCTGCATTTCCCGCCTGGCCCTGCGTGACGCCTTCCGCCGCGGCAGCCTGGTTGCGGTGGAGACCCCAGAGCTGGACCTGAGCCGCCAGTTCTACTTCATCTGGCACAAACAGAAGTACCAGACTTCGGCCATGCGCGAATTTCTCCAACTGTGCCGCAACTTCACCGCGGGCTTTACCCGCAGTGACGAAATCGTGCTGCCGCCGATCGCTTAAAGCAGGATCACGCCCCACACCAGCGCCACCATGGTCAGTGCCACCAGTTGTGCGGCGCTGCCCATGTCCTTGGCGTTTTTCGACAGCGGGTGGCGCTCCAGCGAAATGCGGTCGATGGCCGCCTCGACTGCCGAGTTGAACAACTCGACGATCAAGCCCAACAGGCATACGGCAATCATGATCGCCCGCTCCGCACGGCTGACCGGCAGCCAGAAGGCTATCGGCACCAGCAGCACGTTGAGCAGCACCAGCTGACGGAACGCGGCCTCGCCCTTGAAGGCGGCGCGCAGGCCGTCCAGCGAGTAGCCAGCGGCGTTGAAGATGCGTTTGAGGCCGGTCTGGCCCTTGAATGGCGATGTCATGTGAGTCACTTCACAACCGAAAGGCCAGCAGCCTAGAGCGGCAAGGGTCAAAAAAGCGTGAATCGATGCGCAGTCAGTTGCTGGCAACCGATTCAAGTTGTTGCAGCAACAACGCGGCCTGGGTGCGGGTGCGCACGCCAAGCTTGCGGAAGATTGCGGTCACGTGGGCCTTGATGGTTGCTTCCGACACATTCAGCTCATAGGCGATCTGCTTGTTCAGCAAGCCTTCGCAGACCATGGTCAGCACGCGGAACTGCTGCGGCGTGAGGCTGGCCAGGCCTTCGCTGGCGGCCTTGGCCTCGGCCGAGACGTCAACCTTTTCGAACGCCTGCGGCGGCCACCAGACTTCGCCGTCGAGCACCTTGCGTACCGCATCCTGGATCACTTCCAGGGTGCTCGACTTGGGGATGAAGCCGCTGGCACCAAACTCGCGGGACTTGACCACCACGGCGGCCTCTTCCTGCGCCGACACCATCACCACCGGGATCTGCGGGTATTGCCCACGCAGCAGCACCAGCCCGGAAAAACCGTAGGCACCCGGCATGTTCAGGTCCAGCAGCACCAGGTCCCAGTCGGCTTTTTCGCTCAGGCGGGTTTCCAGTTCGGCGATGCTGGCAACCTCCACCAGGCGCACATCCGGGCCCAAGCCGAGGGTAACGGCCTGGCGCAGGGCACCACGGAACAGCGGGTGGTCATCGGCAATCAGGATTTCATAAGTGGCCATCGATCTAGGGATCCTGTTCTGTGTCGGGCACTCGGGTAGGCTCATTATGAACCAAAGCAGGGGTTGTGCCCCTTGGACTATAGGAAGGTATGCAAACGCTGATGGGTGTCGTCCTGCTCGTCCAGCGGCAGGCGCCGCTTGCCACTGAGGTAATGCAGGCTGAACACGTCCAGGTAGGCGTCCAGCGCCTGCGAGGCCTGGCTATCGCCGGCCAGGTCGAGGCACATGGCAGCCACTTCCGCCGTGCAGAAGTGATCATCGCGCCGCGAGCGGCGCAGGCGGTAGCGGGACATCTGCTCGGCGGCCAGGCTCAACACCGGGAAGCGATCAAGATACGGGCTTTTGCGGAACATCTTGCGGGCTTCGGTCCAGGTGGCATCCAGCAGGATGAACAACGGGCGCTTGCCCGGCTCACGCACTACCTCGCTGACTACCCGCTGCTGGGCAACGAATTCGCCAGGAAAGACGATATAGGGCTGCCAGCGCGGGTCGTCCAACAGGGCCAGCAAGCGTTCGTCGACCGAAGTGCGCAGCCAGCCGAAGGCGGAGGTGTCTTCGATCAGGTCGGCGATCAGCCATCCGGTATTGGTGGGTTTCAGCGGTTCGGTGTCATGCATCAGCAGGCACACGCCGGATTCAGCCTGCACCCGTGGCTTCCAGGCGCACAGGCAATGGCTGGCGATGACCCGGCAATCCGGGCAACGTTCGGCACGCGAGCCACGGGCGATGAAGGGCTTGTTGCTGCGCGCCAGGCGTTCGGCACGCAGACGCGCTACCGCATGGCTCATGCCGGCAGGCCTCTGGACAGGTTGGGAATGGACACAAGGGTTGCTCGGTAAAAACAAGGCCGCCAGTCTACCAGAACAGGGGGCAATTGCTGTGCAGCTGGCAAGGCGGTCCTTATAATCGGCGTCTTACCGTGCCCTGACCTCGCACCTTCGCGATATTCATGGAACGCCGTCGACCCGCGCATGTCAAAGCGCCAGTCATCGAACCAGGAGAGATTCATGCTGCGCCGTATCGCCCCCGTCCTGAGCCTGATGCTCGCCCTGCCCCTGGCCGCCCAGGCTGCCTCCAAGCAGGATTACGACTTGAACAACATGCTGCAGAAGGTGGCCAAGGAGAGCAGTGTCGGTACCCCGCGGGCCATCAACGAGGACATCCTCGACCAGGGTTACACCGTGGAAGGCAAGGCGCTGATCAACCACCTGAGCGTGCGCCAGAGCCACGCCGAGCGCATGCAGGCCAACCCGGAACAGGTTCGTAGCCAGCTGGGTGACAGCGTGTGCCGCAACACCGGTTTCCGCAACCTGATGTCCAAAGGCGCGGTCATGGTCTACCGCTTCACGGTCTACAAGACCAACCAGCCGATCATGGACCAGGCCTTCGACAATGCCAGCTGTGTGGCTGGCAACAAGAAGAAGTAGCGATAAGCTGCAATCGCTACGCCTTTTCGTCTTCACGGACGCGCCAATGGCCTTCAGCGGCATCGGCGCGCATTTCTGCCAGCAGCGCCTGCAAATACTGCGACTGGCACTCCAGCCCCGACAGCCTGCGTCGGCACTCGGCCTCCAGGCTCAGGTGGTGTACCTGGGCCGCCTTTTCCAGCCGCTGATACAGCTGCCGGTCCACCTCGATGATCAAGCGATGCATACCGCCACCTCCTGCATCGACACGTTTCGCTCTACCAGTTAACCAAACCCGCATCGCCAGTGGCTGCGTGCCGACGGGCGGGCGCATCAAACACCCCGGCACGATCGATCGCAAGGGTCTAGATTGAGGTCAGAGGTATTGGTGCAGAAGGAGACGTTGCATGCCTTACCAATCGAATGAACTGCTGTTCAGTCACTTCCGCGACAACAACATCGACCTGAGCAACATCGACGCACAATTGCAACTGGTGGCACCGGACAGCCCCAACCTACCGCTGTACCGCGACATGATGCTGACCATCCTGCGCATGGCCCATGACGACACCGACCGCTGGAGTGCCAAGATCACGCTGCAGGCCCTGCGGGAACTGGACCACTCGTTTCGCGCCCTGGAACGCTACAAGGACCGGCGCAAGGTAACCGTGTTCGGCTCGGCACGCACCCCACTGGAACACCCGATGTACGCCTTGGCCCGCGAACTGGGCGCGACGTTGGCGCGCTCCGACCTGATGGTCATCACTGGCGCCGGCGGCGGCATCATGGCGGCAGCCCACGAAGGCGCTGGCAGCGATCACAGCCTTGGCTTCAATATCACCCTGCCCTTCGAGCAACACGCCAACCCCACGGTGGACGGCACCGACAAGTTGTTGCCGTTCCACTTTTTCTTCATCCGCAAACTGTTCTTCGTCAAGGAAGCCGATGCCCTGGTGCTGTGCCCAGGCGGTTTCGGCACCCTGGATGAAGCGCTGGAAGTGCTGACCCTGATCCAGACCGGCAAAAGCCCATTGGTGCCAGTGGTACTGCTGGACTCACCGGGTGGCAGCTTCTGGCGCGACTGCCTGGACTTCGTCAGCCGCCAGCTGGAAGAAAACCGCTACATCCTGCCCAGCGACCTGAAGCTGTTACGCCTGGTGCACAGCGCCGACGAGGCGGTGGAGGAAATCAACCAGTTCTACAGCAACTACCACTCCAGCCGCTGGTTGAAGAGCCAGTTCGTGATCCGCATGCACCATCCGCTCAGCGAAGCCGCGCTGTATGACATCCAGGAAGGCTTCGCCGACTTGCGCCTGAGCGGCAAATACCACCAGCAGCCTGACAGCAGTGCCGAGCACGAAGTGGGCAATTTCAGCCACCTGACCCGTTTGTCATTTGCCTTCAATGGCCGCGATCAGGGTCGCCTGCGCGAACTGGTGGACTTTATCAACCTGCCGGAGAACTGGGCCAAGCCGCAACCCATGCATACCACACAGCGGGCCCGGGAGGCGTTGAAAGCCAGTTGATACCGTGTTGCTAGCCTTTGGGGCGCCCTGCCCCCCTGTCGCGACACAAGGCCGCTCCTACAGGAACGGCGCAAGCCCTATGGCCGGCGCCATTCCTGCAGGAGCGGCCTGGTGTTGCATTTAGTAGTCGTCGAGATCGCGCCCACTGAGCAGGCGGCCGATCATGTCCATCGGGAAACCCCGGTAAGCAAGAAACCGGGTCTGCTGGGCACGGCTACGCGGGTCGTGGGGACGCTGGCCGGCAAACTTGCGCTGCCACACCTCACGCATGCGCTCGCTCCACTCTACCCCGCTGTCGCGCAGCGCCTGCTCGATGTCCGCCCGCGCCAAACCGCGCTGGCTCAGCTCCTCGCGAATTCGCGCAGGGCCATAGCCGGAGCCGGAACGATAACGGATGAAGCTTTCGAGATAGCGGGCTTCGCTGAGCAGCCCTTCTTCGGCAAGCCGATCAAGCTCGGGCTCGATCAGCTCATCCGAAGCGCCGCGCTGACGCAATTTGCGCGTCAGCTCGACGCGACCGTGCTCACGTCGCGCGAGCAAGTCCATGGCTGTCCGCCGGATAGCGACGGGGGTGTCGAGTTCGGCGGACATGTTCGGCTATCCGTGCAATCAATAACCGGCGTCAGCGTCGGCCATGTCATCGGCATCAGCTTCGGCCGCAGCAGCCTTCCCGGCGGCCGCAACAGCACCAGCGGTCAGCAGCTTCTCGCGGATCTGCTTCTCGATCTCGGCGCCGATGGCCGGGTTCTCAGCCAGGTACTTGGCAGCATTTGCCTTGCCTTGACCGATTTTGTTGCCCTGGTAGGCATACCAGGCACCGGACTTCTCGACCAGCCCCTGGGCCACACCCAGGTCGATGATCTCGCCATTGCGGTAGATGCCCTTGCCGTAGAGGATCTGGAACTCGGCCTGACGGAACGGTGGCGACACCTTGTTCTTGACGATCTTGACGCGGGTTTCGCTGCCGACCACCTCGTCGCCTTCCTTGACTGCACCGGTACGACGGATGTCCAGACGCACCGAGGCGTAGAACTTCAGGGCGTTACCACCAGTGGTGGTTTCCGGGCTGCCGAACATCACGCCGATCTTCATACGGATCTGGTTGATGAAGATGACCAGGCAGTTGGCGTTCTTGATGTTACCGGTGATCTTGCGCAGCGCCTGGGACATCAGGCGAGCCTGCAGACCCACGTGCATGTCACCCATCTCGCCTTCGATCTCGGCCTTGGGTACCAGGGCGGCCACGGAGTCGACGATGATCACGTCAACGGCATTGGAGCGCACCAGCATGTCGGTGATTTCCAGCGCCTGTTCGCCGGTGTCCGGCTGGGAAACCAGCAGGTCATCGACATTGACACCCAGCTTGCCGGCATATTCCGGGTCGAGCGCGTGTTCGGCGTCGACGAAGGCACAGGTGGCGCCGTTCTTCTGGGCTTCGGCGATGACCGACAGGGTCAGCGTGGTCTTACCCGACGACTCCGGGCCGTAGATTTCGACGATACGGCCTTTCGGCAGGCCGCCGATACCGAGGGCGATGTCCAGGCCCAGGGAGCCGGTGGAGATGGCAGGGATCGCCTGGCGCTCATGGTCGCCCATGCGCATGACCGCACCCTTGCCGAATTGGCGTTCGATTTGACCCAGGGCCGCAGCCAAGGCGCGCTTCTTGTTGTCGTCCATTGAAATCCTCACGTGTTCGACTTGGCCCTGACGGCCGGAATACCTGTATAAGTAGCCAGTATTATTCCACAGGCAAGCGCGCGAGCAAACCCCTGTTGTCGATTTACTCGGCACCAAGCTGTAACAAGCCGTCTAACGCGGCGATCACCGTCTGTCGGCGCACGGCTTCGCGGTCGCCCTCGAAGTGCCGGCGTTCGCTGGTTACATGGTTGCCATCGGCCCAGGCCAGCCACACGGTGCCCACCGGTTTGGCCGGCGACCCGCCGTCGGGCCCGGCCACGCCACTGACTGCCACGGCGAAGCGCGCACCACTGGCGGCCTGGGCACCACGGGCCATGGCCTCGACCACCTCCTGGCTGACTGCGCCAACCTCGGCGAACAACGCCGCCGGCACGTTCAACTGACGGGTTTTCTGGGCATTGGAATAGGTCACGTAGCCGGCCTCGAACCAGGCAGAGCTGCCAGGGACCCGGGTGATGGCTTCGGCGATACCACCGCCGGTGCACGATTCAGCAGTGCTGACCTGGGCGTTGAAGCGGCGCAGATGTTCGCCGAGACGGCTGGCGAGGACGGTGATCGGGTCCATGTCGGGTTCCTTGAAGGGCATGCAGACAACGTAACATTTTTGCGCCTGTCGCGTGCATGGCTCGCAGGCGCCAGATGCGTCCGGGCCTGCCTCAAGGCCCGCCACGCACCTCCCGCACGTAAGCCTGGCAAGCCCGTAACGCAATCAACCCCCGGTCGCCTTCATCGGTGATGGCGACAATTCGTCGAGCATGCGCCGGCTCAAGTCCGGCACGTACGGTTGCATGATCCAGGCGGGTGGCGCTGGTGGTGGTGGCGGGCACTGCGCCAGGGAGGGTGTCGCGTTCGACCAGGACCGACAGGCGCAGATCGGCAGTAGCAAGACGATCACGCAGGCGAGCCTGAGACTGCTGGACATCGGCAAGTTCCTTGAAATGACGGGTTTCACTTTCTTCCAGGCGTCGTTCGAGCAGCTGACGCCGTTCACGTTCGGCCAGCAGCCGGGCAGCCTCGGCTTGCGCCTGGGCTTGCGCCAGTTGCGCCAGCTGCCGGCCATAGCGCCAGCCCTGAACCTGCCAGGCCAGGGCCATGGACAGCATCAGCAGGCAGCCAGCGAGCGCCAGCTGCCACCGGCTCAACACAACACCTCGCGCGCCCGCGCCCAGAGCTTGAGCCGGTCCTCCAGGCCATTGAGCCCACCATTGATATGACGCGTGATGCGGTTGAACTCGCCGCGGTCTGCCAGGGCATTGAGCCCACGCGAATGCCAGAACCACGCCGCCGACTCACAGGCCCAGCGTGGCTGTTCGAGCAGTTGCGGCTGCGCCAGCAAGCGCTCGTCGCCGAACAACGCGCGGCTGCAGGCCTGGTAATTGTTGCGCCCGGTCACCTGGATCAGGCCGCGCCCACAGTACCGCTGGCCATCGCCATCGGCCTGTGGCGTATTGCCCAGGCGCAAGGCCAGGCTGCCAGTGTCGTAGCGCGCCAGGTATTGGTCGTTGCCGAGTTCCTTCACATACCGGAACTGCCCGGACTCATGGCCAACCTGGGCGATGAACGCCGCCACGCGCTTGGGGTTGTCGATTTCCCAGCGCGGCAGGCTGAGGTTCAGTGCCGAAAGAAAAACGCCCGCTACCGGGCGGGCGTTCGGCAAGATCTGTAGCAATTGTGTTTCAGTGAGCATGGATGACTTTTCTCCCTGTATCGCTGCTCAAGCCTTGATCGCGGCCTGACGACGCGGTGCCGCGCCCTTGGCCTGTACCTTGCCCGCCTTGCCAGCATTGCCCTGCACGGTGGTGCGCCAGCCCGAGCTGGTGAACACCTGCTCCACCGAGTCGATCTGGTATTGCCCGTCGAGGCCATCGACAAAACCGTGCAGGTCGATGCTGCGTTCGGCGAACAGGTCGGTACGCCCCGGCATGTCCAGGCGCACCTGGGCGGTAGCGCGGTTGAAGCTGGCCAGGCGGGCCCTGGCTGCCTGCTCGGCGGCAGCGCGGTTGGGGTAGAGATGGCGGTCGGTATGCACCGGCCGCTGCCCCCCGGCGGCGTCATCGTTGCCCAGCTCGATGGTCCTGGCCTCGCCACTGGCTGCGTCGAAATGGCGGGTACGCACGGCCTTGCGCGCGGCCTTGTCGTCAAGGCGAAAGTGCCACTGGCTGACCTCGCCACGGGTAATGCCGACCACGCCCAGGGGCGTCCCGCTGGCGCTCTGCCCGCCCTGGCGTGGCAATACCAGCAGTTGGCCATTGGCAAGTTTGGCAGTGCTGTCGTATTGGCGCGCCAGGCGGGTGATGAAGTTGAAGTCCGATTCGTTGACCTGGTCGACCCGAGGTACCTGTGTGAGCACCGGGCAGATTGCCTGCCAGCCATTGCGCGCGCCGATTTCGGCGACGATGCGCTGCAAGGGCACGGCCTCCCAGCTGCCGCTGCGGACGCTCCGGCCACTGCCGCGCAGGTCGCTGGCCTTGCCGCGAATCACCAAGGTATCGGGCGGGCCGGACACCTCGACTTCATCGACGGTGTAGCGCCCCAGCCGGGTCAGCGGTTGGCCGGCGTAACCCAGATGCAGCTCGATCAGTGCACCGCGAGCCGGCACGGCCACGGTCCCGTCCCGGGCATCGATGCGCAGCTCGAAGTCATCCGCTTCCATGCCCGGTTTGTCGGTGGTGCGCAGCAGCAACAGGCGATCGTTGATCAGTGCAGTAATGTCCTTGCCATCGGCCTGGATGCGAAATTGTGGCTGCATGGCATCAGCTCCACAGCTGCACGACGTCAGCCGCTGCCAGCGCCAGTGCCGGCAAGCGGAACGTCACGCCGCTGCGAAATGGCTGCGCCTCATCGGCCAAGCCCTGGTTGGCTTGCAACACCGCTTCGACGCTGCCATCGAGATGCCCGTAATACTGCTGGCAGAGGGTGTCGAGCAGGTCACCCTCAGACGTTTTGCAGGTCTTGTCCATAACTGACGAACTCCAGTGAGAAACCTTGTTTGCGTGGAATGCCGCCAGCCAGCAAGGTGCCCTGCTCTTCCTCGATGCGGGTCAGGCACCAGGTGCCGAGCACTTCGCCATAGCCGGTGGTCAACGACAGCGGCAGCAGCTGGCGGCCGATGCCACGCAGGGCCTGCAGCTGGCCCAGCCCGCCCTTGAAGCCCGGGTAGATCGCGCCACGGATGGTGATGCTCTCTTCACCCTGGCTCACCGCCTGCTGGGCATGCTCGCGGCCCAGGCGCTCTTGCCCGGCCCAGCGAAAGCGCGTTTGCCGGCGCAGTTGGTCGAAGGCGGCGGTGTCGAGGTTGAAGTAATACGGCGCGCTGTTGGCCTGCAGCGGCTGCAGTACCAGCAGGTGCGGGAACGGCTTGATCGCTTGCGCCGTCGGCGTTGCATCCGGGGCGAAGCCGAAGGTCGACAACACGCCGCTGGCGACCGAGCGCACATCCCCGATCACCCGCCGCACAGCCGCGCCGGCCTTGCCCAGGTGCTCGGTGAAGGCCTCGACGCGGGCGCGCACCTTGCGCACCACATCGAGGGCCTGGTCGTACTTGGCAATCACCTTGTCGACGCGCTGCCTGGCCGCGTCGATGGCGCGCAGGGTGCGCTGCAGGCGTTTGCCGATTTGCGGGCCGATCCATGGCAGGGCTTCGAGCTCGGCGGCTGCCTCCCTGGCATGGCCGACCGCCTGGTTCATCGGGTCGAGCATGGCGTCGGCACGCCGACGCCCCGCCTCGCCCGCCTTGACCAGTGCATGCAAGCCGCCTTGCAACTGTTCCAGGTAGGTCATGGGTGCTCCTCATGGCTGTGGTTGATCGACCATCTGCACCGCGCGCGCCTGACGCATCAGGTCGTCGAGCACGCGCCGAGCGATGGTTTCCAGTTGTTGCAGGGTGGTCGGGTCATCGAAGCTGTTGTGCAAGGTCACCGGCATATTGGCGGTGAAGGTGAATTGCTGGTTGATGGCGGGTGGAGCCATAGCCGGGGACGGCGGTATCGAAACAGCAGGCGACGGCGTGGGCGGGCCGACGTTTTTCGACAATCGGGTCGCCTGCTCGGGGAAACCGGCAACCTCCTGGTTCGCCTGCGGCATAGCCGAGCCGGCGACAGCTTGCCCGGCCTTGCCCGACGCGTCGCCAATGAGCTTGGCGCCCATGCCACCCAGGTAACTGCCACCCAGGCTGCCCAGCAGGCCACCGACCGCGGCGCCGATCACGGTTCCGATACCCGGTACCACCGAGCCGATCATCGCACCGGCTGCCGCACCACCGAGCCCACCGGCCGATGAACCGGCCAAGCTGCCAACCAACTGCGCTGTCGCAGTGGCAGGCAACGGTGCAGGTGTGCTGACGCCTTTCTGCAAGCGGCTTGGTTGTTCCGGGGAAGCGGCAATATCCTGGCTCGCCGCTGGCGCATCGGAGCCGACGACGGCTGCCACGGCCTTGCCCAACGCGCCCCCGACCCATTCACCGCCGATGCCGCCCAGATAACCGCCACCCAGGCTGCCCAGCAGGCCGCCGACCGCGCCGCCGATCACGGTTCCGACACCCGGTACCACCGAGCCAAGCATGGCACCTGCTGCCGCGCCACCGAGCCACCCGGCCGAGGTGCCGGCCAGGTTGCCACCCAAGCCGCCGAAAACCTCGCCATAGCCTTGCAGCTTTTCCGCGGCAGTGCCGTCACTCTGGTAGATGTCGGCCACCTGCAACGAGGTATCCAGCACTGCCGTCAGTGGCACGCGCTTGAACAGTGTTCCTGCCAATGGCAGCTGTTTGCCTGTGCCGAGCGAAGGTAGGGAAGAGACGCCCTGGGCAATGGCTTGCGCCTTCTCCAGCACAGGCACCTCGCTGCTTTGCGGCGCTGGCTTTTCCTCCTGCGTGATCCAGTTGAACAGCGCACCGCCGGCCTCCCCTCCCGCAGCCTCGCCCACCTGGCCGCCGAATTTGGCCCATTGCTCCTGCGCGGCCTCCTCCTGCGTTTTCTCTGCTGCGTTTCCAGCCGCCTGCTTGCGGGCCGGGTCTTTTTGCGCCTTGAGTTCAGCCTTGCGCTTGCTCTGACGCCTGCGCTGGCGACGTCCCCTGCTCATGCCGCTGCTCGAGGCTTTGCCCAGCGCTTTGCCTTTACCTTTGAACAGCAGGGGTGCCATGGCGCCCAGCATGCGACCGCCGATTTCACCGACGGCAGCGCCGACGCCACGTGCCCTTTCTTCGCCATCCTCGGCGGTGATGACCGCCTTGGCGACCTTGCCGAAGGTTTCGACACGGTTGTCCTGCCACTCCTTGGCAACACGCTGGCGTATCGCGCGCTGTCTTTCCGGGGGCAGTTTGCGCACGACGCCAGCGATAGCAGCCCCGCTACCGCCAGCGACCATCGCAAGGCCCCGGACAAGGTTGCCCGTGTCGTCACCGGCATCCGCGCCGGGAGCCTGCCTGGAGGCCGGCGCAGGCACTGGCGCCTTGCCTGGTGCGGCTGCGCCTTGCCCCTGCACCACCGAGTGCCATTGTTGAAAGACATTGACCGTCATCTGCCCCGGCAGCGGCTTGAGCTGCGCCAGCCCGGCAATCACCCGGTCCAGCATCAGGTAATGCCGGCGCAAACGCTCAACGGCATCGGCTTCATCCAGCAGCCCGGCGATCGCCTGTTGGTCTTGCTGTGCCTGGTCCAGCGCCAGCTGGCGCTCGACCTGGCGTAGCTTGCCGAGCTCCAACCCCAGCCGGATCACTTCGCCGACGAGCCGGCCAAGCCGGGTGCCGTCAGCCTGCCTGCGCAGGCGTTCGACATCCCGGCGCAGCAGCTCGATGGCCTGGCCCAAGGGGTTGATGGCGGTGACGCCGAGCCCGAGCGAGAACAGCTGTGTGTTCGCCATAGGTTCCTCCTTGTCACGGGGCGAGCCACCAGACCATGTCGCTGTACGACATGGTCATGATTTCGCTCGCGGAAAAATTCAGCTCCTTGGCCAGCCGCAGGGCGGCGGCCTTTTGCCGGGCCGGGTCAAAGCTCGTCGTCCTGCACCAGGCGAAAATAACCGCTCTGCAAGCGGCTATAGTCCTTCAGGGTGAGGCCTTCGAGGTCCTTGATGCCGACTTCGGCCAGCGACGCGAACAGGTTCAGTTCGCGCTGCTCGTCATCGTCCACGCCGCCAGCCTGGGCATTGCGGATATCACGCACGGTCGGCGCCCGCAGCGACAGGCTGTCGACCTGGACGCCATTGGCTTCGCTGGGGCGTGACAGGCGCACGGTGACGCGGTCGGCGCTCAGGGTCAGCCATTGGGGCTGCTTGTTCACGTGAGCCATGGTCATCTCCTTACAAGCCAAGCGCGGCGCGCTGGGCGGCCAGTTGGTCAACGCCATCGATCACACGCTTCATGCCCAGCGCGTCGATCTCGTAGACCAGGCGGCCATCGACTTCGAGTTTGTAGTAGGTCAGGCCGACGCTGTGCTTGATCTCGGCCTTGTCACCGGACTTCCAGTCGCCCATGTCGATTTCCTTGAGCGTGCCACGCAGGGTGACCACTACCGGGTTGATCTTGCCCTTGAGGCCCTTGAAGGCGCCGCGGAACGTGCCGTTGAAGCCGCTGCCGTCGGCCAGGCCGAAGAACTTCAGCGCTTCGCGGCGCACGCCGGTGGTGGTGAACGCCGCCTCCTGCTTCTCCATGCCCAGGTCCATCTCGACCGGCATGTCCATGCCGCCAGGGCGGTGCTCTTCCATCTTCAGGGTGAGTTTGGGCAGGGTCAGGCTGGGTACATCGCCCTGGAAGCTGACGCCATCGACGAACAGGTTCAGGTTGGCCAGGGTTTCGGGAATCATTGCCATGTGGATGCGCTCCTTAAGCGGCGGAATCGAGGACTTCGGTCAGCCACTGGTTGGTGACTTCGACGCGGAAATTGGGGTTTTCGGCAGGTGGCACATCGGTGAAGCGGATGTTCCAGTACACCTTGCCCTGCTCGAGCTGGCTGGCGGTGTTGAGCTCCGGGTCGGCGAAGACCTCGAAGTTGATGATCGCGCCCTGGTTCTTCAGGTCGCGCATGAAGGCCTGCAGGCCCTCGGTGACGTCCTTGACGTAGGTGGCGGTGATGGCGCGGTCGACGGCCCACTTGTGGCCGTAGAGGATCGCGTCCATGACGATGTCCATGGTCCGTACGCGGGTGACGAACGCCCATTTCGGGTCGCTCGACAGAGTACGGTTGCCCCACAGGCGGAAGCCGTCGTCGCGGATGATGGTGGCGATGTTGGCGTTGTTCAGCAGGTTGGCGCGGCAGCTGTCATCGCCATCGAGGAACTCCACCGGGCGGGTGGTACCGGTGATGCCGACGAACTCCTTGTTCGAGGGCGAGGCCCAGAACCCGTATTCGCGGTCGGTCCAGGCGAACAGGCCGGCGACCCAGGCCGAACCGGGTGCATCGACGGTGGCTTGCTCGCCGTTATCCCAGTACTGCACGCCCGGGTCGACCAGGAAGGCGCGTTTGGCGCCGAAGTTCTTCGCGTAGTCGATGGCCGCCTGGTCGGTGCTGTTGGGGCCGTCGATGATGGCGATGCCGCGCAGCTTGTCGGCCAGGGCCACCAGTGCCGTGCCCACCGCCTGGGTGGCGCTGTGGCGCGGCGCTGCCAGCAGGCGTGGCTGGGCGTTGAAACGGCTCTTGCCGTCCAGCAGCGCCTGCAGGCCGGTGCGTTTGCCGTCGGCCTGCACCGCGCCGATGATCGCGGCGGTCTGCTCCGCTGCATCGTCCAGCTTGGCCACGCCGCAGGCGACGATGACCGCCTTGGCGCGGGTGTAGATGGCGCGGCAGGCCTTGGTGATGGCGGCGTTTTCGCCGAACGCGGCGACCGCTTCACGCTCGCTGGTGATCAGCACCAGGTCGTTGGCCTTGGCCGTGGCGTCGGCGCCCTCGGTGAAGGTGTCGACCAGGCCGATGATCGAGGAAGAAGGCAGCGCGATGCTGCGGGCACCGGTGTCGACGTTTGTTACGGTGACGCCGTGGAAGAATCCAGCCATGTTTACTCCAGATATGAAAAGGCCCCGCAAAGCAGGGCCAAGTGGTACAGCGGAAAAGAAAACGCCCCGTCGGTGCGGGGCGTTATTGGGTGTACAGGTCAATCCATTTTGGGGCCGTCGGTCGCTGCCGGGAGTCTGGGAAGGCTTCGTACTGAGGCCAGTCGCGCAGCGACTGAAGGTAGACAAGCAGCTCGGTGAACTGCTCATTACTGAGCGTGGTAGGCCGTCCCAGGTCTTGTTCGTCGCGGTGACGCTCACGCAGCCATTGCCGAGCCGCCAGCTCAACGTCGCGCCTTTGCCTCTCAGCTTGGCGGCTCTCTTCCTCGCTTTCGACCTTTTCAGCAAATACGCCATCAGCGTACAGCCAGCCAAGTTGAACTTGGGCGGAACAGGCGCGCCATTTAAGGTCGGGGTGATAGCGCCCCTCTGGGTCAATATCCGTCGTTTCTACTACTACGCCATTTTCTAAACGTGCCCACATAGTTATCACCACTGAATAATCACGCAGCCAGCGGCGCCACTGCCGCCAGGTTGGCCAGGGTACGCACCCGAGCCCCCACCGCCCGAATCGAGCGCCATATTGCCCGCTACGGCACTTTGTGTAGCGCGCGGACCTGGCCCGCCGCCCGAGCCACCGTTCATTCCGTAATTTGGAGCCCCGACGCCCAGGGCAGAATTGTAATCGCCGCCGTTGCCTCGCCCGCTATTGCCCGGGGCGTTGCCAACCGTGCTGTTGCCACCACCGCCTACACCTCCCGTTGCGGACAGATAAGCACCAAAGGATGACGTTCCCCCGGAGCCTCCGGCGGTGCTGATGGCTGTTGCACCCGCCCCCCCAGCTCCCACTGTTACCGAAACGCTCGTGACTCCGGTCAAGTCAACCAGTCGCTGCGATATGCCGCCACCGCCGCCCCCAGCCGAGCCAAGGTTAGTTGCAGGGTCCGAGCAACCACCACCGCCCCCAGCACCCGTTACGGTCACCCAAACCTTTCTTACTCCCGCGGGGACCGTCCAAGTGGATACCCCCGCCGTTTTGTAGCTTTGCACCCCACGGAATGGCAGCTGCGAAACCTGGGTGATTTCAGTCCACATCGGCTGCTCACCTGCCGTTACTTTTACACCAACAAAAACCCGGGTGGCCGCGTAAGCGTTGAGAATGGCAAGGAACGTCTTATATCCGCTCGTAATGTAGCCACCGCCCACAAGGACTGACATTGATGTGTTCCCGGTGTCCGGCGGGCAGCCAATGGATGCCTGAGGGCTACCCGAAGTGAAGGCCCGATAAAACCCTGGCCGCAGATCGAGGCTGAAATCCGTAATAAGCGGTGTATCTGCAGTCGCCGCTCCAAGCCCGAATGCCCCTACCGTCAGCATGGCGCCTGCCGTGTCGTCGATAGCATTAGCTTGCTTCGGGGTGTTCAGGGCATCCCAGGCCATGACCCAGTCCGTCCACGTGCCAGAACCCAGCCGAGAACGTCTGAAACTCAGACCCATCACTCCACCGCCAGGCGCAGCCACGCCCGAACTAATCGACTCCCACAACTGGAAAGCCGAGTTAGTGCCATCGCGCTCCACATGCAGCACCATGCCGCCGATAATGTCTGCGCCAGTAGTCGGATTCTTAGGTAAGGTGCCGGTGGTCGATGCGTAGGTACTGTAGATGCCTGTTTCCTTGATCTGATCAATGTTTCCAGCAAAGAAATAGGCGGTTGTCCCAAGGCCATAACGCGCCATCAGTGCCCGGACGAAGGCTGTTGTAGCCAGCGATGTGCCGTTATCCGAAATAGCCGGTGTCTGCGCCTTGGGGGCGCCGGTAAAGGTCGGACTGGCCAAGGGCGCTTTGAGCGCTAAGGCGTTGGTCATGGTTGTGGCGAAGTTCGGGTCATTCCCCAGTGCCGCCGCCAGCTCGTTCAGCGTATCCAGGGCTGCCGGCGATGAAGCCACTAACGAAGCGATGGCGGCTTGGACAAAAGCCGCCGTCGCCAGCTGCGTGGTATTGGTACCCGCCGCTGGCGTCGGCGCGGTCGGCACCCCTGTCAGTACTGGGCTGGCCAGGGGTGCCTTGAGTGCCAGCGATTGGTCGATCTGCGTCTTGGTATACACATCCGTCAGCCCATACCCCGCCACCGTAGTCGGGTTGGTCGCAGCGATGACGCGGCCGTAAGTATCCACCGTGACGCTGCGGTACGTGCCGCTAGCCACACCGGTACGTCCAAACGCCATTTCATACGCCAGGGCAGTAACCCCCAGGGTAATCGGCGCATCGGTCACCAGCTGCCACGCACTGTCACCGTTGACCATGCCGCGTTCGACCAGCACCAGCATGCCAGGGGTTACCTTGGCGCCACTGTCCGCATCGGAACAGCGGGTCCAGGCGCCGCCGGCCACCAGATACAGGCCATTATCCTTGGCTGCGGTCTGGTTCTTCACCAACACCCGCGCCCCGGTAGTCAGCGCCACGCCATCAACCGTCTGCAACCCGGTCAAGGCAATGTTCGCCGTAGTCGCCGCCAGCACCGAATGCTTGAAATCCTGCCTGGCCAGTTCCTCGGTAACCCACTCCCGAGTCGCCAGCACCACCGCCGGATCGATCTTCAGCTGGACATTGCTGGCACTGCTGACCACCAGGTTCATCCGCACCACCTGGGTCCGGCCCGAGCCCTGGCTCAACAGCGGCTTGTAGGTCGGCGCGCAGTTGGCCACGGCAACCATGTCGCCATCGGCATCGTAAAGCGCGATCTCGCGAATCCACTTGCCGCCGACGTCAGCCGGGATGACCTGTTCGGCAATGATGATCGCGCTGTTCTTGTCATCCACCTTCAGCTGGTTCAACGGCGCGCGGCGCCATTCGTTGATCAGGCTGATCTGGGTGGCATTCGGGGTAGGGTCGCTGCCGTTGGCATCGCCGACACCCATCTGGGTGATTTTCCAGGCAATGCCCAAGGCATCGGCATTGGCCTGTTTCGCCGCACCCACGTTGGTGAGGATGGCGTAGAACTGAGAAGTCTGGTCAACCATGTGCAATGTCCAAGGTATCGATTGTGTGTTCACGGCCGCCACGCCCCACCACGCCGCTGACTTCGATGTCACGGGGCGCCAGCGGGTAGATGTCCAGTTCGTCGCCGTCCTGGATCGCGCAGCCGAAATGAAGGGCGCCACGGCTTTCGAGGCTGATCACCAGGCCGGTCAGGTGGCGGCTGACCGGGCGGGCGTCGTCGACCAGCGCAGACAGCTCCTGGTAGGTGCCTTCGCTGATGCCGGAATCGGAAACACCGATCTTCAGCGCAAAGGTGCCCGCCGGGGCCGGCGGTGTGGTTTGCCACCATTCCTCTACCTCGATCAGGTAGCCGAACGGCTCCACTACCCGCCGCAGTGCACCCAAGGTGCCTTTGTGGGCATGGACGAAGAACGCCGAGCGGATCACCGAGCGTTTGATTTCATCGCTCCAGCTGTCCTCCCAACGGTCCACCGACCAGGCCCAGGCCAGTTGGTACAGAAGGTGCGCCGGGCAGGTAGCGGGGTTGTAGAGTTGGCGCAGGCTGACCTTGAGGTCCTCGTCGGCAGCCACTTCGATGGCCCGCTCCAGCGCAGTGCGGTTGAGCGGCAACAGGCTGTGCATGTCAGCTCCCCCGCTTCAGGGTGAAGCCGCTGCACCAGGCCGCCTGCGCCTTGCTCGGGCGAATGTCGGCCCAGCCATTCAACTCGACCCGGCTGACCCCATCGATGTGCAGTTGCGCATCGATGCCAGAGCGTGCCACTTCCACCCCCAGGCGTCGGCGCGGGTTGATCCAGGCCTGCAGGCGGCGTTGGCACTCGGCGAGAATCGCTTCGTACTCGGGGCCGCTGTCGGCCAGGTACAGCACGGCATCGATGCGGTATGGCAGCACTTCGGCACTGCGTACGTTGACCCGGTCGGCAACCGGGCGGATATCGTCGTCGTTGAGGTAAGCCGCTACCTGCGCCAGCAGCTCGGCACTGGCTTCGCCGTTACCCTCCAGGCTCAGCACGGTGACATCCACCACGGCCGGCGACGGGCTTTCGGCGGTGGCGTCAGCCACCTGGCCCGAAGCGTTGCGGGCATGCAGGATGTAGCTGTTGCGCGGGCCGGCCGTGGTCAGGCCTTCATAAACCAGTTGCACCCGCTCACGCAGGGCATCGTCCGCCTCCAGCAGCGCCTCGACCGGCGGGACGCTGGCCAGGTCCTCGGCCTGGATCACCAGGCGCTGCAGGCCGACATTGGCCGCCAGCTGGTCAAGGTCGCTGCCCTGGGCATAGGCCAGCAGCAGTGCCTTGGCGGCATCGTTGATGCGCGCCCGGTTGAGCAGCTTGCGGTAGGCGCCGACCTCGAGCAGCTTGGTGACCGGGTCGCTTTCCAGGTTGGCGGTCCAGGCGTCGCCCAGGTAATCCCGGAAGGTGTCCAGATCGGCCTGGTAGAGCGCTTCGTAGTCCAGGTCCTCCAGCAGCTGCGGGCTGGGCAGTTTCGACAGATCGACCTGGCTCATACGTTCACCTCCAGCAGCGCTTCGTCGCCCAGGTAGCGGCCGCTGAGCGCCAGGCTGACCTGGCCGTCAAGCACCGCGACCACCCGGACCCGCTGCAGCTGCAGGCGCGGCTCCCAACGGCCCAGCGCGCGCGCCACTTCGGCCTGCACGGCGCTCTTCCAGCCCTCGTTGACCGGCAAGTCGACGAAACGCCGCAGCTGGCTGCCGTATTCCGGGCGCATGCGCCGGCTGCCCAGCGGTGTGCCGAGGATGTCTTCGATGGACTGGCGCAGATGATCGATGCCGGCCAGTGGCTGGCCGGTGCGGCGGTCCATGCCGATCATGGTGCACCGCCCTGTTCATGGGTATGCATGGCATTCTCCTGGTATGAAAAAGCCCGCATCGGCGGGCTTGATTCAGTGTTTGTGGTTGGCCGTGTTGCCGGCGGTGTCGATGATCCGCCCGCCGCCGTTGATATCGCCGCTGACCTGCAGCGGGCCATCGACCGTGACGTTGCCGGAAAGGTTGATCGCGGCGGCCTGCAGGCTGATCGCACCGTCACTGACCTGCAGCGTGGCGGCGCCAACCTTGATGGTCGCGCTGCCTGCCGGTAGCTGGATGTCGTAGTGGCTGGCCTGCCAGTCGTAGCTGAGCGAACCGCCGTCGGCGAAACGCCAGACCTCGGTGTGCCCGCGGTTGTCCGCTGCGCCACCGGCATTGCCATACAGGCCGGGCAGGAAGGTGCCCTGGGCCGGCTCGCCACTGGGGCTCAGCAGCACGCCCTGCTCGCCCAGGCTGGGTGCCCGCCAGTGCCTGGCCTGGCCGGCCGCCTGGGCGTGCCAGCGCAGCCAGGCGCTGGTCCAGCCGCTGCCGTCGGACACCCGCACCCGCGCTGCGGCAAGGTCCAGGGCGACCACCCGGCAGGGAATCACCATGCACGCCAGCATGCGGTCATGCATGGCGCTGACGTAGCTCATGACAGATCCTCCGGGGCCACATAGTGCGCTTCGTTACCCAGGCCGATATCGGGTGCAAAGCCCAATGCCAGGCTCCCGGGCGGCTGGTCCGGCCAGTTCCAGCGCGGCTCGCCGAGCAGCACCGGCTGGTCCCAGCGCACGGTCCAGGCGTTGCCCTGGAACTGCGCCTGCAAGTTGCGGCTGGCTTCGACGAATTCCAGTGCCCAATGCTGCTGGCGCAGCAGGTCCATCAGTTGCGCGGCCAGCAGGCTGCCCTGCAGCCGCGCTTCTGGGTTGGCGCTGTCGGCGGTGATATCCGCCTCGAACGTGGCAATCAATACCGAGCGGCCGTCCCGCGGGGCCGCATCCGCCGTCATGCGGACGATGCCGTGGCGCAGCGAAGGCCGTTCGGGGACATTTCCTACGGCGGTATAGGCATCTACCGACGCCAACTCCGGCATTGCCTCACGGATGGTTGCCGTCACTGCGCCATGTAAAGTGGCCAGTTCGCTCATGCGTATTCCTCCTTAACGCTCGTCGCGCTGTGTGCTGTCGCGCAGGCCCAGACGCCGGGTTGCCCAGCGTTCATAAAGGCGCATGGCAACATCGGCGCCGCCTACCGCTGTCATGCAGCCCAATGCACTGGCCGCCCAGATCGACAGGCCGCCGGCATACAACAGCATCACCGTCGACACACCGCAGGCCATGCAGGCCCCGGAGCGCAACAACAGCCGTCGCAGCAGCGACCAACCCGTGGCGCCGGCCTTGTCGGCCCGCCACATTTCGCCGCTCAGACCGCCCAGCAATGCCAGGACGATTACCAGCCAGAGCGGCATCTCGAGTAACGCCTGTTGCTCGTTCGTCACTGTCCTGTCTCCTGTGTAATGCCTGTTGGCGCAGGCCAACAGGTCGGTTATGGATGCTTTGCCTTGAACACCTCGGCATTCCAAAAAGCCCGGCTCGCCAGGCTTTTCAGTAATGCGTTGGCGAACCGCCGGCCACGACTGGTGACGCCGCGCGGTTCCGCTGCTGATTGATGACTCCGACCGCGGCCACCTGCCCGCCGGATAACTGATCGTGGTGCTTTACGCTGCACACCCGGGCCAGTTGCCAACCCTCTGGACAGTGAGGCCTGTCCATCGCTGCCTGTGTAACAACCGGTTTACATCCGGCTTGAGACACAGGCTATGCATTTGTGCATATGCAGTCAATGCATTTCTGAAAATTTCTATGCGCAAGTTTTTGCTGAAATGCATGCAGGCCGTGCACGTCCTGGCTTGTAGTACTTTTCCAAAGGCGAAAAAAAAACCCGCCGAAGCGGGTTTTGCCAACGCGGGGTTGTCAGCGAGCGTACATGCCCCACCAGAATACATGCCCGAGCAAGCTGATCTGCTCGTCCTGCATCTGCTGGAAGCTGTAGTCCTCGTCAGGGTGTTCGTCGCGGTTGAAACTGCGCAGGCGGATACCGGTAGGCAGGCGATAGACCTGCTTCACCCGCAACTGGCCGTTGTGATTGATGGCATAGAGGTCGCCATCGATGATGTCGCCGATCGAGCACTTGCCGGTATTCACCCCGACCGTCGCGCCGTCACGCAGCACCGGCAACATGCTGTTGCCGCGCACGGTCACGCACTTGGCCTGGTCGAACTGCACGCCGTTGTGACGCAGGCTGCGCTTGCCGAAGCGCAGGCGCGCGTGCTCGCTTTCTTCAATGACGAATCTTCCTGATCCTGCTGCCAATTCGACCTCGCGAAGGAAAGGTACCGACACCTCGTCATCCTCGACGGGGGTTTCATCGTCCCACAGGCTGATGTCGCTGAGGTCGACATGGCCGTGGGCCGGCAGCGCGGCCTCGCGAGACTCGCCAAGCGCGGCGCGGCCACGCAATTGCTCGGTGCTCACGCCGAAGTACTCGGCGATCTTCGACACATGTTTGTCGGAGGGGTCGACGATCTTGCCGCCGAGAATCCGCGACAAGGTGGATTGAGGAACACCCGTGCGCCGGTACAGCTCCGTCGGGGACAGGCCGTGGCGGTCGAGCAGTTCTCTGAGTACGGAGGCTACGTTGCGTTTTTGCATAGCGTGCATAATGCAGGCATGCGCGAGGAAATGCAACGCACAGGCAGCGCGATGAAGCATGCAGCGGCGCGCCTGCATCTGCGCGAAAAAGCCTGTACCATTGCCGGTTTCACCAACGCCAACCAGATCACCCGCTGTAAGGCCCTGAATGTCCGATCTTTCCGCACACACCCCGATGATGCAGCAGTACTGGAAGCTGAAGAACCAGCACCCGGACCAGCTGATGTTCTACCGCATGGGCGACTTCTACGAAATTTTCTACGAAGACGCGAAAAAGGCCGCGAAACTGCTGGACATCACCCTGACCGCGCGTGGTCAGTCGGCCGGCCAGTCGATCCCCATGTGCGGGATTCCGTTCCATTCGCTGGAGGGCTACCTGGCCAAGCTGGTCAAGCTCGGCGAATCGGTGGTGATCTGCGAGCAGATTGGCGATCCGGCCACCAGCAAGGGCCCGGTGGAGCGCCAGGTGGTGCGTATCATCACCCCCGGTACGGTCAGCGACGAGGCCCTGCTCGACGAGCGCCGCGACAACCTGATTGCCGCGCTGCTGGGCGACGAACGCCTGTTCGGCCTGGCGGTGCTGGACATCACCAGCGGCAACTTCAGCGTGCAGGAGATCAAGGGCTGGGAAAACCTGCTGGCCGAGCTCGAACGCCTCAACCCGGTCGAGCTGCTGATCCCCGACGACTGGCCACGCGACCTGCCGGCCGAAAAGCGCCCAGGCGCCCGTCGCCGTGCGCCGTGGGACTTCGACCGCGACTCGGCGCGCAAGGCCCTGTGCCAGCAGTTCGCGACCAAGGACCTCAAGGGCTTTGGCTGCGACAAGCTGACCCTGGCCATCGGCGCCGCCGGCTGCCTGTTGCTCTACGCCAAGGAAACCCAGCGCACGGCCCTGCCGCACCTGCGCAGCCTGCGCCACGAACGGCTGGACGACACGGTCATCCTCGACGGCGCCAGCCGCCGCAACCTGGAGCTGGACATCAACCTCGCCGGCGGGCGTGACAACACCCTGCAGTCGGTCATCGACCGCTGCCAGACCGCCATGGCCAGTCGCCTGCTGAGCCGCTGGCTGAACCGCCCGTTGCGCGACCTCAAGGTGCTGCAGGCCCGCCAGGACTCGATCCGCTGCCTGCTCGACGGCTACCGCTTCGAGAAGCTGCAGCCGCAACTCAAGGAAATTGGCGATATCGAGCGGATCCTCGCCCGTATCGGCCTGCGCAACGCCCGCCCACGCGACCTGGCACGCCTGCGCGATGCGCTGGGTGCGCTGCCCGAGCTGCAGAACGCCATGGCCGAGCTGGAGGCGCCGCACCTGGCGCGCCTGGCCGCCATTACCGGTACCTACCCGGAGCTGGCCAGCCTGCTGGAGCGGGCGATCATCGACAACCCGCCGGCGGTGATCCGCGACGGCGGCGTGCTCAAGCCCGGCTATGACAACGAGCTGGACGAGTTGCTGGCGATCAGCGAGAACGCCGGCCAGTTCCTGATCGACCTGGAAGCCCGGGAAAAGGCCCGCACCGGCCTGGCCAACCTCAAGGTCGGCTACAACCGCGTGCACGGCTATTTCATCGAGCTGCCGACCAAACAGGCGGAGCAGGCGCCAGGCGACTATATCCGCCGCCAGACCCTCAAGGGTGCCGAGCGCTTCATCACCCCGGAGCTGAAGGCGTTCGAGGACAAGGCGCTGTCGGCCAAAAGCCGCGCGCTGGCCCGCGAGAAGATGCTCTACGACGGCTTGCTGGAAACCCTGATCAGCCACCTGGCGCCGCTGCAGGACAGCGCCGCCGCACTGGCTGAACTGGACGTGCTCAGCAACCTGGCCGAACGTGCGCTGAACCTCGACCTGAACTGCCCGCGCTTCGTCGACGAGCCGTGCCTGCGCATCGAGCAAGGCCGCCACCCGGTGGTGGAACAGGTACTGACCACGCCGTTCGTGGCCAACGACCTGGGCCTGGACGACAACACGCGCATGCTGATCATCACCGGCCCGAACATGGGCGGTAAGTCCACCTACATGCGCCAGACCGCCCTGATCGTGCTACTGGCGCATATTGGCAGCTTCGTGCCGGCGGCCAGTTGCGAACTGTCGCTGGTCGACCGCATCTTCACCCGTATCGGTTCCAGCGACGACCTGGCCGGCGGGCGCTCGACCTTCATGGTCGAAATGAGCGAAACCGCCAACATCCTGCACAACGCTACCGACCGCAGCCTGGTGCTGATGGACGAAGTGGGTCGCGGCACCAGTACCTTCGATGGCCTGTCGCTGGCCTGGGCTGCCGCCGAGCGGCTGGCCCAGCTGCGCGCCTACACGCTGTTCGCCACGCACTACTTCGAGCTCACCGTGCTGCCAGAAAGCGAGCCGCTGGTAGCCAACGTGCACCTGAACGCCACCGAGCACAATGAACGCATCGTGTTCCTGCACCATGTGCTGCCCGGCCCGGCCAGCCAAAGCTACGGCCTAGCCGTGGCCCAGCTGGCAGGCGTACCGACGGCAGTCATCCAGCGTGCCCGCGAACATCTGGCACGCCTGGAAACCACCAGCCTGCCGCATGAACAACCGCCGGCCCACAAGGCCAAGGATGTGCCACAGGTACCGCACCAGAGCGACCTGTTCGCCAGCCTGCCACACCCGGCCATCGAGAAGCTGGGCAAGCTGCAACTGGACGACATGACCCCGCGTCAAGCTATCGAAACGCTATATCAACTAAAGAACCTGTTATAACGGCGCCCACTACAAGCTGGTAGAATCCGCCGCGGTTTGCTGGTGCTGCAGGTTATTAGCCTGGCCTGCAGCCACATGCCTGTAAACCGCGCGGCCCTGAGAGGAAGGGCCGCCGCCGTCGCCTGAGGAGAGAACTAGAAATGACCTTCGTCGTCACCGACAACTGCATCAAATGCAAATACACCGACTGCGTGGAAGTCTGTCCGGTGGACTGCTTCTACGAAGGCCCGAACTTCCTGGTCATTCACCCGGACGAGTGCATCGACTGCGCCCTGTGCGAACCGGAATGCCCGGCACAAGCCATTTTCTCGGAAGACGAAGTGCCAGCGGGCATGGAAAACTTCATCGAGCTGAACGCCGAGCTGGCGGACATCTGGCCGAACATCACCGAGCGTAAGGACGCTCTGCCAGACGCTGAAGAGTGGGATGGCAAGACCGACAAGATCAAACACCTCGAGCGCTGATGGCGCCGATACGAAAAAGGCCCCTCGGGGCCTTTTTTGCTTTTCCGCAGGCAAAAAAAAGGGGCGGTTTGACCCGCCCACATTTTTTTCCGTAGTCCCTGCTTGTCCCTGACATCATCCTGATGAAATCGCTTCTTGCGATGTCCTTGGCCTTCATCCTGAAAGCCTGTGCATGTCCCTGTGCACAGTTCGAATACTAGCGGCTTGAGCCGGGCCGGCAACTGCGAAATCTCACAGAGTGTTGCCAGTGACACAATTCCTAACGCCTAAATAAACCAGCTATTTCAATGAGTTGGGAATTTACGTTTTTTGGGTGCGACAATGATTTACCTACAGCTACGTAGAAGGCTTACAAAAGAAGTAAGCAAAGGCTTACACGCACTGTTAACAGGGTAGCGCTGTACATAATGTTACGGGCCTCGAACCCGTGCGGCCTGTCGATGCCTGGCGCCACGGCGCAAACAAACAAAAACGCCCCGAGGTCATCGGGGCGTTTCATGCTGCAGGCATTCGCTACTATTGGAATAGCGACTCACTGGACAGCCCGTTCTTCTCAAGGATCTCGCGCAGGCGCTTGAGCCCTTCTACCTGGATCTGCCGCACCCGTTCACGGGTCAGGCCGATTTCCAGGCCGACATCCTCGAGCGTGCTGCTTTCATGCCCACGCAGGCCAAAGCGCCGCACTACCACCTCACGCTGCTTGTCAGTCAGCTCGCCCAGCCACTGGTCGATGCTCTGCGACAGGTCGTCATCCTGCAACAGCTCGCACGGGTCGGTCGGGCGGTCGTCGGTCAGGGTATCGAGCAGGGTCTTGTCCGAGTCCGGGCCAAGCGACACATCCACCGAAGACACCCGCTCGTTCAGGCCCAGCATGCGCTTGACCTCGCCGACCGGCTTTTCCAGCAGCGTGGCGATTTCTTCCGGTGACGGCTCGTGGTCGAGTTTCTGCGTCAGTTCGCGGGCAGCGCGCAGGTAAACGTTCAGTTCCTTGACCACGTGGATCGGCAGGCGAATGGTGCGGGTCTGGTTCATGATCGCCCGTTCGATGGTCTGGCGAATCCACCAGGTCGCATAGGTCGAGAAACGGAAACCGCGTTCCGGGTCGAACTTCTCGACCGCACGAATCAGCCCGAGGTTGCCCTCCTCGATCAGGTCGAGCAGCGACAGGCCGCGGTTCACGTAACGACGGGCGATTTTTACAACCAGGCGCAGGTTGCTTTCGATCATGCGCTTGCGGCCGGCAGGGTCGCCCTTTTGCGACAGGCGCGCAAAGTGCACTTCCTCTTCCGGCGAAAGCAGAGGCGAGAATCCGATCTCGTTGAGATACAGCTGGGTAGCATCGAGCGCCCGGCTGTAATCGATGTACTTGTGTTGCTTGAGCGAAGAGCCCGATTTGGCCCTCGTCCGAACCGAAGATACAGCAGGTTCGTCTGACACCACATCCGTTTCCAAAACGATACCCGTCTCCATCAGGAGGACGTCATCGTCGATGTCAAACTCCGGCACTTCTTTACTGAGAGCCATTGTTATAGTCCTTTGCTGAGTTCGAACTCAGACTCGAGCGGCACCTTTCTCCCTGGCAGCGCTGGAGCCTGTCCCCTCTACATCAGCGGAACAGGCCAGGTACAACAGTCAACGACGTGGCAGGAACTGGAGCGGATCGACGGGTTTGCCCTGGCGGCGAATCTCGAAATGCAGCTTCACCCGATCTGTGCCCGTGGACCCCATTTCAGCAATCGACTGCCCTGCCTTGACCTGCTGCCCCTCCCGAACCAACAGCCTGCGGTTATGACCGTAGGCACTGACGTAGGTGTCGCTGTGCTTGATGATGATCAGCTCGCCGTAGCCCCGCAGCCCACTCCCGGCGTAGACCACTGCACCATCAGACGCAGCAAAAACAGGCTGTCCCAAATCACCGGCGATATCAATGCCTTTATTCAAACTACCGTTTGAAGCGAATTTTCCAATCAGCACGCCATTGGCTGGCCAGGTCCAACCGCCCACCGCGCGCTCCGCAGCGGGCACGCTGGCGACCACCGGGGCGCTGCTGGAGGCTGCCGGCGCGGCCGGTTTGCCAGGGCTGGCAGGTGCCGTGGCGGTGCTGCCGGCAGGCCGCCGGATGACCGTGGTCTTGCTCGACGACGAGGGGCTGGATACCACCGTGGTACTGCCGGACGCACCGCTGCTGAAACGAATCGCTTGCCCCGGGCGAATGGTGTAAGGCGCCGCGATGCCGTTACGTGCGGCCAGCTCCTTGTAGTCCCAGCCATAGCGGAAGGCGATGGAGAACAGCGTATCGCCCGGCTTGACGATGTACTGCCCGGAGGTAACCGCTGGGCGCTTGGGTACGGTGTTGTTGCGGTCGACCACCCGCGCGCTGTTGCTGCTGGTGCTCGAACAACCCACCAGTAGCGTACTCATGGCCAGTGCAATCACCAGAAGCGTGAAACCCGACCCGTCCTTGCGCTGCCGAATGACTGTGTGACCCACCCGCGCTCCCCTCATGGTGCCGAAAACGATATGAAGACAAGAAATGCAATAATGTTGCAATTATAACCAAGCCGGCCGCTCTTGGCAGGCAGGTTGTAAGACTGCTGCAACGCTACGGCGCAAACTGTGCGCCAGCGCTTCACCCCGCCAGATAGACAGGGCGAAGCAACAGGAATTCGCCAGCAGCGCAAAAATACCGCTGGCGCGTGCCCGCAGCGCTCAGGCCAGCGGGCCGTTGAGCAGCGGCACGAAGCGCACGGCCCCCAGCACGCGGCGGGAGAAGCCATGCTCCTCGCGCACGATCAGCATCAGTTGCTGCGTTTCGCCGGCTGGCCCCACCGGGATGACCATGCGCCCGCCCGGTGCCAGCTGGTCGAGCAGTGCCTGCGGGACCTCCGGCGCCACGGCAGTGACGATGATGCCGTTGTACGGCGCCAGCGCCGGCCAGCCCTCGCAACCGTCGCCCCAGCGAAAAACCACGTTGCGCAGGTTCAGTTCCACCAGGCGCTCCTTGGCCCGGTCCTGCAAGACCTTGATGCGCTCCACCGAGAACACCCGCTCGACCAGCTGGGCCAGGATCGCCGTCTGGTAGCCCGAGCCAGTGCCGATCTCCAGCACCTTGTCCAGTGGCCCGGCCTCGAGCAGCAGCTCGCTCATGTGGGCGACCATGAACGGCTGGGAAATGGTCTGGTTGTGGCCGATCGGCAGTGCGGTGTCTTCGTAGGCCCGATGCGCCAGTGCCTCGTCGACGAACAGGTGGCGCGGGGTGCGACGGATCACGTCGAGCACCTTGCTGTTGGAGACGCCCTCTTCGCACAGGCGCTGGATCAAGCGCTCCCGGGTCCGCTGGGAAGTCATGCCGATGCCACGCCGCAGCATATCGTCCTCGCGCATCAGAGCAGGCCCTCCAGCCAACCATCGAGCTGCTCGAAGGCATCACTGAAGGTGCGGTCGAGCTGCAGCGGGGTGATCGACACGTAGCCTTGCATCACGGCGTGGAAATCGGTGCCCGGGCCACCGTCCTCGGCATCCCCGGCCACGGCGATCCAGTAGCCTTCCTTGCCGCGCGGGTTGACCACCTTGGTCGGCGCCGCCGCCCGCGCCCGGTGACCGAGGCGGGTGAGCTGGATGCCACGAATGTGTTCCAGCGGCAGGTTGGGGATGTTGACGTTGAGCACGGTGCGCGGCGGCAAGGCCAGGCGCGACTGCGCCTCGACCAGGCGGCGGGCGATATGGGCGGCGGTCGGCAGGTTGTCCGGCTGGCGCGACAGCAGCGAGAATGCCAGCGAGGTCCCGCCGAGGAAGCGGCCTTCCAGGGCGGCGGCAACCGTGCCCGAATAGAGCACGTCGTCACCCAGGTTGGCACCCAGGTTGATCCCCGACACGACCATGTCCGGCGCCTGCGGCAACAGCCCATTGAGCCCCAGGTGCACGCAGTCGGTCGGCGTGCCGTTGAGGCTGATGAAGCCATTGGCCAAGGTCTGCGGGTGCAGTGGCCGGTCCAGCGTCAGCGAACTGCTGGCGCCGCTCTTGTCTTGATCCGGGGCGATCACCGTGCACTCGGCGTAATCCGCCAGCGCAGCGTGCAGCGCGGCGATGCCGGGTGCGGTAACACCGTCGTCGTTCGAAATCAGAATACGCATGGGCTGTCCGTCTGCCCTGCCGACACCAGATCCACGACTTCGCGCACCACCACGGTGGCGAAGCATCCGGCCGGAAGGACGAATTCCAGTTGCAGGATATCAGGCTCGGGATAATGCCACGTCAGGCCGCCAATAGGGAGCCGCAGAATGCGCCGTTCGTGATCCATGCCCGCCTGGGCCAACCACTGGCACAGTGCCGGCTGGCGCGCGCCGATGGCGTTTTCCAGCTGCCCGGTGGCTGCGCCGGCTGGCGAATCGCCCGCGCCCCACAGCGGGCCGGTCGGGTGCAGGTCCAGGATCGCCAGGCGCGGGTCGGCACATTCGGCCTCCCCCGCCGGGAAGAAACTGCGGCTGTCGGTGAACGCCAGCAGGTCGCCCACCTGCGCTCGTGCCCAGCTGCCATCGGCGACACGGGCGGCCAACAGCTGGTTGAACAGGTAGCTGCGCCCGGCCGACAGTAGCCGCGAACGTACGTTGCGCTGTTCGGGCAGCGCCTTGCGCGCGGCCCAGTCGAGGGCGTCGTGGACATTGCCGCCGGCGTGGCCAAAGCGCTGGCTGCCGAAATAATTGGGCACCCCGTGGTGCTTGAGCTGTTCCAGGCGCGCGTTCACCGCCTGGTGGTCGGCAGCAAGGGCGGTCAGGCGCAGGGTGAAGCCGTTGGCCGAATGCGCGCCACGCTGCAGCTTGCGCTGGTGGCGGACCTGCTTGAGCACACGCAGGCTGGCATCCTCGGCACGCGACAGGTCCGGGTCGGCCTTGCCCGGCAGGTGCAGGCTGAACCACTGGCGGGTCAGCGCCTGGCGGTCCTTGAGCCCGGCATAGCTGATGCTGCGCACCGGCACGCCGGCAGCGCGCGCCAGGCGGCGGGCGGCTTCTTCGGTGTTGAGGTCACGCTTTTCGACCCACAACCACAAGTGCTCGCCCTGCCCCGACAACGGAATGTCCAGCACTTCGTCGACCTGGAAATCTTCGGCCACCGCCTTGAGTACAGCGCTGCCCAAGGGTTCGCCCGATGCGCGCGGGCCCAGCAGTTGCAGTTCGGTCATGCTGGCAGCAGCAGGGCAACCGCATGCACGGCGATACCCTCCTCGCGGCCAGTGAAGCCCAGTTTTTCCGTGGTGGTGGCCTTGACGTTGACCTGGTCGAGTTCGACCTGCAGGTCTTCGGCGATGCGCTGGCGCATGGTCTCGATGTGTGGGGCCATCTTTGGCGCCTGGGCGACGATGGTGGCGTCGATATTGCCGACCTTCCAGCCTTTGGCCAGGACGATGCCGACCACATGGCGCAGCAGCGCGCGGCTATCGGCGCCCTTGTACTGCGGGTCGGTGTCGGGGAAATGTTTGCCGATATCACCCAGCGCTGCCGCGCCCAGCAAGGCATCGCTCAGGGCGTGCAGCAGCACGTCGCCATCGGAGTGGGCCAGGAGGCCGTATTTGTGGGGGATACGCACCCCGCCCAGGGTAATGAAATCACCGTCGCAGAAACGGTGCACATCGAAGCCGTGGCCAATACGCATAGAAAAACGCCCTGAATGAGTCAGGGCGTGATTCTACCTGCTTTAGCCGTTATTGGGGCCGCCATGTAGGCGCGGCCCCAGCGACGGCTATACCCGCCCCAGCGCCACCGCATGATGGCGCAGGTGCTCCTCGATGAAGCTGGCAATGAAGTAGTAGCTATGGTCATAACCCGGCTGCAGGCGCAGGGTCAGTTCATGCCTGCCTTTGCGTGCCGCCTGCTCCAGTGCCTCGGGCTTGAGCTGCTTGTCGAGGAAGTCGTCCCGGTCACCCTGGTCGACCAGCAGCGGCGGGCACTCGCCCGCCGGGGTCTCGGCCAGCAGCACGCTGGCGTCCCATTCGCGCCAGCGCGCGCGGTCTTCACCCAGGTAACGGCTGAAGGCTTTCTCGCCCCATGGGCAATCCATCGGGTTGCTGATTGGCGAGAACGCCGACACCGAGCGGTACCGCCCCGGGTTGCGCAAGGCGCACACCAGCGCGCCATGCCCGCCCATGGAATGGCCGCTGATGCTGCGCTCGGCCGATGCCGGGAAGTGCGCCTCGATCAGTGCCGGCAGTTCCTCTACCACGTAGTCGTGCATGCGGTAGTGCTGCGCCCAGGGTTGCTGGGTGGCATTGAGGTAGAAGCCGGCCCCCAGGCCGAAATCCCAGGCACCATCAGGATCGCCCGGCACCTGCTCGCCACGCGGGCTGGTATCCGGCGCGACGATGATCAACCCCAGCTCGGCGGCCAGGCGCTGGGCGCCGGCCTTCTGCATGAAGTTCTCGTCGGTGCAGGTGAGGCCGCTGAGCCAATACAGCACCGGCAGCTTCTCGCCCTGCTCGGCCTGCGGTGGCAGGTACACGGCGAACACCATGTCACAGCCCAGCACCCTGGAGTGATGCCGGTAACGCTTGTGCCAGCCGCCGAAGCTCTTCTGGCAGGAGATGTTATCCAGGCTCATGGCGCACCTCAGAAGTGGATCACGCTGCGGATGCTCTTGCCTTCGTGCATCAGGTCGAAGGCCTTGTTGATGTCTTCCAGGCCCATGGTGTGGGTGATGAAGGTGTCCAGCGGGATCTCGCCCTTCTCGGACATCTCCACGTAGCTTGGCAGTTCGCTGCGGCCACGTACGCCACCGAACGCCGAACCGCGCCAGACGCGACCGGTGACCAGCTGGAACGGACGGGTGGCGATTTCCTGGCCGGCACCGGCCACACCGATGATCACCGACTCGCCCCAACCCTTGTGGCAGCATTCCAGCGCCGCACGCATGAGCTGCACGTTGCCGATGCACTCGAAGGAGAAGTCCACGCCGCCGTCGGTGAGGTCGACAATCACTTCCTGGATCGGGCGGTCGTAGTCTTTCGGGTTGATGCAGTCGGTGGCCCCCAGCTGGCGGGCGATCTCGAACTTGGCCGGGTTGATGTCGATGGCGATGATCCGCGAGGCCTTGGCCTTCACCGCACCGATCACGGCCGACAGGCCGATACCGCCCAGGCCGAAGATGGCCACGGTGTCACCCGGCTTGACCTTGGCGGTATTGAGCACCGCGCCGATACCGGTGGTGACGCCGCAACCAAGCAGGCAGACCTTTTCCAGTGGCGCTTCTTTCTGGATCTTGGCCACGGAAATTTCCGGCAGCACGGTGTACTCGGAGAAGGTCGAGGTACCCATGTAGTGGAACAGCTGCTGGCCTTTGTAGGAGAAGCGCGTGGTGCCATCCGGCATCAGGCCCTTGCCCTGGGTGGCGCGAATGGCCTGGCACAGGTTGGTCTTGCCCGAGAGGCAGAATTTGCACTTGCCGCATTCCGGGGTGTACAGCGGGATGACGTGGTCACCAACGGCGACCGAAGTCACGCCTTCGCCTACCGCCTCGACGATCGCGCCACCTTCGTGGCCCAGGATCGACGGGAAGATACCCTCTGGGTCAGCGCCGGACAGGGTGTAGGCATCGGTGTGGCAGACACCGCTGGCGACTACCCGCAGCAGCACTTCGCCGGCCTTGGGCATGGCCACGTCGACTTCGACGATTTCCAGGGGTTTCTTGGCTTCGAAGGCTACGGCAGCACGGGACTTGATCATCAAAGGTCTCCAGACAGAGGGTCGATTCAGTCTGGCAGTGTAATTCACAGCCATTTGAGGAATAATCCGGGTCAAGAAAAAACATTATTGCCGTACAGGGATAATCCATGAGCAGCCGCTGGGAAGGCATCGACGAATTCGTCGCCGTGGCAGAAACCGGCCAGTTCACTGCGGCCGCCGAACGCCTGGGGGTTTCTTCGTCGCATGTCAGCCGGCAGATTGCCCGGCTGGAAGAACGCCTGCAGACCCGCTTGCTGTACCGCAGTACCCGGCGGGTGACCCTGAGCGAAGCCGGGCAGACCTTCCTGCAGCACTGCCAGCGCCTGCAGGATGGCCGCGAGGAAGCCCTGCGCGCCATGGGTGACCTGGCCAGCGAGCCCAAGGGCTTGTTGCGCATGACCTGCGCGGTGGCCTATGGCGAGCGCTTCATCGTGCCGCTGGTGACCCGGTTCATGGCGCAGTACCCGCAATTGCGGGTGGACGTGGAACTGAGCAACCACACCCTCGACCTGGTCCACGAAGGCATGGACCTGGCCATCCGCCTGGGCCGGCTGGCCGACTCACGGCTGGTGGCCACCCGCCTGGCGCCACGGCGCATGTACCTGTGCGCCTCGCCGGCCTACCTGGAACGTTATGGGCGGCCGCACAGCCTGTCGGAGCTGGCACGGCACAACTGCCTGGTGGGCAGTTCGGACCTGTGGGCGCTGCAGCAGGATGGCCGCGAAATCAGCCAGCGGGTGCAGGGCAACTGGCGCTGCAACAGCGGGCAGGCCGTGCTGGATGCGGCGTTGCAGGGCATGGGCTTGTGCCAGCTGCCGGATTACTACGTGCTGGAGCACCTGAACAGTGGTGCCCTGGTGTCATTGCTGGAAGCGCACCAGCCGCCGAACACGGCAGTATGGGCGCTGTATCCGCAGCAGCGGCACCTGTCGCCGAAGGTGCGGCGGTTGGTGGACTACCTGAAGGAAGGGTTGGCGGGGTTGCCGGAGTATCGTCTCGGCTGAAGGAATGCGCTGCCTGTACTGGCCACTTCGCGGGCTTGCCCGCTGCCACAGGTACTGCGCATACCTTCAGGCTGGCGCTGTACCTGTGGGAGCGGGCAAGCCCGCGAAGAGGCCGGTGCTGGATTAAAGCTTCAGCGCCGCCCGGCCCAGCGCTGGCGCAACCACTCGAGGTCTTCCGGGCGGGTCACCTTGATGTTGTCACTGCGCCCTTCCACCAGCCTTGGCGCCTGGCCGGACCATTCGATGGCCGAGGCCTCGTCGGTCACCAGCACATCCGACACCAGGCACTCGGCCAGCGCCCGGTGCAGCGCGCCCAGGCGGAACATCTGTGGCGTGTAGGCCTGCCAGATGGTGCTGCGGTCAACCGTGGCGCTGACCCGCCCGTTGGCATCGGCCCGCTTGAGGGTATCGCGCGCCGGCACCGCCAGCAGCCCCCCCACCGGGTCGTCCGCCAGCTCCGCCAGCAGCTTGTCCAGGTCACTGCGCGCCAGGTTTGGCCGAGCGGCATCGTGCACCAGCACCCAGTCGCTGTCCGCAGCCCCTTCGGCATGCAGCATCAGCAAGGCATTGAGTACCGAGTCGGCACGCTCACGGCCACCCGCCGCGCGACGGATACGCGGGTCGCTGGCGCAGCGCAGGGTCGGCCAGTAGGGGTCGTGTTCGGCAATACTGACCACCACGCCGGTGAGCGTCGGGTGGCCAAGAAAACAGTCGAGGCTGTGCTCGAGGATGGTCTGCCCGGCCAGCTCCAGATACTGCTTGGGGCGGTCGGCAGCCATGCGGGCACCGACGCCCGCAGCAGGAATAACGGCCCAGAAGGCCGGTAACGTATCGATCATTTCTGTGGCAACTGGAAGAGGGTTTCGCCCTCTTTGACCATTCCCAATTCGTGGCGAGCCCGTTCTTCAACGGTCTCCATGCCTTTTTTCAGCTCCAGCACTTCGGCGTCGAGCACGCGGTTTCGCTCAAGCAGGCGCTCGTTCTCGGCATGCTGCTCGGCGATCTGCTGCTTCAGCTCGGTCACTTGCGCCAGGCTGCCATTACCCACCCACAGGCGGTACTGCAGACCACCCAGCAGCAGGAGCAGGACAAGAAACAACCAATAAGGACTGCGCATCTAGGTATCCAGGTTAAAAAAGACCGTCGCAGAATGTTCAACTCGGGGTCTCGAATAGCACGAAGCCTGGCCGAGGCCAGGCTTCGTCGACAGAAACCCGTTGGAACGTAGGAATTTCACTATGAAAGCCCCTACAACTCCGGCTGCTGTCTTTTTACCATCTCTTGCTTAGCCGCGAAACTCGGCACGACCACGGTAAACCGCCTTGGCACCCAGTTGCTCTTCGATACGCAGCAGCTGGTTGTACTTGGAAACGCGGTCGGAACGGCACAGCGAGCCGGTCTTGATCTGGCCAGCAGCAGTACCTACCGCCAGGTCGGCGATGGTCGAGTCTTCGGTTTCACCGGAACGGTGCGAAATCACCGCGGTGTAGCCAGCAGCCTTGGCCATCTGGATGGCTTCCAGGGTTTCGGTCAGCGAGCCGATCTGGTTGAACTTGATCAGGATCGAGTTACCGATGCCCTTCTCGATGCCTTCCTTGAGGATCTTGGTGTTGGTCACGAACAGGTCGTCGCCCACCAGCTGCACCTTGGCGCCGATCTTGTCGGTGAGGATCTTCCAGCCAGCCCAGTCGGACTCGTCCAGGCCGTCTTCGATCGAGATGATCGGGAAGCGCTCGGTCAGGCCTTTCAGGTACTCGGCGAAGCCTTCGGCGTCGAACGACTTGCCTTCACCGGACAGGTTGTACTTGCCGTCTTCGTAGAATTCCGAAGCCGCGCAGTCCAGGGCCAGGGTCACGTCGGTGCCAAGCTTGTAGCCGGCTTTCTCGACCGCTTCGGCGATGGCGCCCAGGGCGTCTTCGTTGGAAGCCAGGTTAGGGGCGAAACCACCTTCGTCACCCACGGCGGTGTTCAGGCCACGGGCCTTCAGCACGGCTTTGAGGTGGTGGAAGATTTCCGTACCCATGCGCAGGCCGTCGGAGAAGGTCTTGGCGCCAACCGGCTGCACCATGAACTCCTGGATGTCGACGTTGTTGTCGGCGTGCTCGCCGCCGTTGATGATGTTCATCATCGGTACCGGCATCGAGTACTGGCCTGGGGTGCCGTTCAGGTTGGCGATGTGCGCGTACAGCGGCAGGTCCAGGTCCTGGGCAGCAGCCTTGGCGGCAGCCAGGGAAACGGCCAGGATGGCGTTGGCGCCCAGCTTGGCCTTGTTCTCGGTACCGTCCAGTTCGATCATGGCGCGGTCCAGGGCCTTCTGGTCGGCAGGGTCCTTGCCCAGCAGCAGGTCACGGATCGGGCCGTTGATGTTGGCGACGGCCTTCAGCACGCCCTTGCCCAGGTAACGGCTCTTGTCGCCATCACGCAGCTCCAGCGCTTCGCGCGAGCCAGTGGAAGCACCGGACGGCGCGCAAGCGCTACCGATGATGCCGTTGTCGAGCAGTACATCGGCTTCTACGGTGGGGTTGCCACGCGAATCGAGAACTTCACGACCTTTGATGTCGACGATTTTTGCCATTGTTGTAAGCACTCCAGAATTGACGAAAACAACTTAGCTTGGGAAATCTTGCCGTTCACCGGGCGGACTTGCAGTGGGCAGGCCCCGTGAAGGGAACCCCTGACCGAGTGGTCAGGGGTGGATCGGACGGTACTTTACCCGAGAATCGAGCTTTACGCGGTTTCTACCGTCGGAAAACTTTTCACCAGGTCATCCAGTTGCTTGAGCTGGGCCAGGAACGGCTCCAGTTTGTCCAGGCGCAGGGCGCAAGGACCATCGCACTTGGCGTTGTCCGGATCCGGGTGGGCTTCGAGGAACAGGCCGGCCAGGCCCTGGCTCATGCCGGCCTTGGCCAGGTCGGTGACCTGGGCGCGACGGCCACCGGCGGAGTCGGCACGACCACCGGGCATCTGCAGGGCGTGGGTCACATCGAAGAACACCGGGTACTCGAACTGCTTCATGATGCCGAAGCCGAGCATGTCCACCACCAGGTTGTTGTAGCCGAAGCTCGAACCACGCTCGCAGAGGATTAGCTGGTCGTTACCGGCTTCTTCGCACTTGGTCAGGATGTGTTTCATTTCCTGGGGTGCGAGGAACTGCGCCTTCTTGATGTTGATGACCGCGCCGGTGCGGGCCATGGCCACAACCAGGTCGGTCTGCCGCGACAGGAAGGCCGGCAGCTGGATGATGTCGCACACCTTGGCCACCGGCTCGGCCTGGTAGGGCTCGTGCACGTCGGTGATGACCGGCACGTTGAAGGTGCGCTTGATCTCTTCGAAGATCTTCAAGCCTTCTTCCATGCCCGGGCCGCGGTAGGAGGTTACCGACGAACGGTTGGCCTTGTCGAAGCTGGCCTTGAACACGTAGGGGATACCGAGCTTCTCGGTAACCCGCACGTACTCTTCGCAGACCTTCATTGCCAGGTCACGGGACTCCAGGACGTTCATGCCGCCGAACAGGACGAACGGCTTGTCGTTGGCGATCTCGATGTTACCGACGCGAATGATCTTCTGGGTCATTGATCAGGCCTTGTTCTTCTGAGCCAGGGCTGCCTTGACGAAACCGCTGAACAGCGGGTGGCCGTCACGCGGGGTCGAGGTGAATTCCGGGTGGAACTGGCAGGCGACGAACCATGGGTGATCCTTGGACTCGACCACTTCCACCAGCGCACCGTCTTCGGAACGGCCGGACACCACCAGGCCGGCATCGACCAGTTGCGGCAGCAGGTTGTTGTTCACTTCGTAGCGGTGACGGTGACGCTCGGTGATCACGTCCTTGCCGTAGCAATCGTGCACCTTGGAACCGGCAACCAGCTGGCAGTCCTGTGCGCCCAGGCGCATGGTGCCGCCCAGGTCGGAGGCTTCGCTGCGGGTCTCGACGGCACCGGTGGCGTCGGCCCACTCGGTGATCAGGCCGACCACCGGGTGGCCGCTGTTGCGGTCGAACTCGGTGGAGTTGGCGTCTTTCCAGCCCATCACGTTGCGGGCGAATTCGATCACGGCGACCTGCATGCCCAGGCAGATACCCAGGTACGGCACCTTGTTCTCACGGGCGTACTGCACCGCGGTGATCTTGCCTTCCACGCCGCGCAGGCCGAAGCCGCCCGGCACAAGGATGGCATCGGCACCCTCGAGCAGGCTGGTGCCCTGGTTCTCGATGTCTTCCGAGTCGATGTAGCGCAGGTTGACCTTGGTGCGGTTGGTGATGCCGGCGTGGCTCATCGCTTCGATCAGCGACTTGTAGGCATCCAGCAGCTCCATGTACTTGCCGACCATGGCGATGGTCACTTCGTGCTCGGGGTTGAGCTTGGCATCGACCACCTTGTCCCACTCGGACAGGTCGGCGCCGTTGCACTGCAGGCCGAAGCGCTCGACGACGAAGTCGTCCAGGCCCTGTGCATGCAGTACGCCCGGGATCTTGTAGATGGTGTCGACGTCTTCCAGCGAAATCACCGCACGCTCTTCAACGTTGGTGAACAGCGCGATCTTGCGACGCGACGAGGCATCGACCGGGTGGTCGGAACGGCAGATCAGCACGTCAGGCTGCAGGCCGATGGAGCGCAGCTCCTTGACCGAGTGCTGGGTCGGCTTGGTCTTGGTCTCGCCAGCGGTGGCGATGTACGGGACCAGGGTCAGGTGCATCAGCATGGCGCGCTTGGAGCCCACTTCGACGCGCAGCTGGCGGATGGCCTCGAGGAACGGTTGCGACTCGATGTCGCCCACGGTACCGCCGATCTCCACCAGGGCCACGTCGGCATCGCCGGCGCCCTTGATGATGCGACGCTTGATTTCGTCGGTGATGTGCGGGATGACCTGGATGGTCGCGCCCAGGTAGTCACCACGACGTTCCTTGCGCAGCACGTGCTCGTAGATGCGGCCGGTGGTGAAGTTGTTGTTCTGGGTCATGGTGGTGCGGATGAACCGCTCGTAGTGGCCCAGGTCGAGGTCGGTTTCGGCGCCATCGTGGGTGACGAACACTTCACCATGCTGGAACGGGCTCATGGTGCCCGGATCGACGTTGATGTACGGATCCAGCTTGAGCATGGTGACCTTCAGGCCCCGCGCTTCCAGGATGGCCGCCAGGGAAGCCGAGGCAATGCCTTTCCCCAATGAAGAAACAACACCGCCCGTGACGAATATGTAGCGCGTCATGAAAAACCCTAGAAGTCTGCGTTAAGGCGGCCAGCGCCGCCGGAGAAAGCGAAGGAAGGCCGAAGCCCCCGATCACCTGCGTCAATCACAGTGCATCTCGAAAAACTGCCGCGTCTGTACAGACCAGGGGTATCCCCGGCATGGAGCTCGCTCGTCATTTTCAGAATCAGCCCAGCAAAAAACTGCTTGGTAATCGGCAACTCCTGTGTTTTCGCGGAACCCACAGAAGCTGTATCAAGAAGGGAGGGTAGTCTACCCGAATGTACCCTTCAGCTCAAACCTTGCGCGTTCGTCGGCAACTGCCAATCCAGCTGGCAATCCGCCTGTACCAGCCCGGGCAGGTTGGCCAGCGCCAACAGGCGCTCGCCGTGGTACAGCAATGGCAGCCGCGGGCGCAGGAAGTGCGGCACCTGCAGCTCGTTGAGCAAGCGCTTGAGCTCGCGTCGGCCGCGGCCGGGGATATCCAGCACTTCGCCGCCCTGGCGGTAGGCAATGCGCAAGCCCGTCGCCGGTGCTGCGCCAAGCAGCCGCACACTGCCGTTACCGGGTAGCCGCAGGGGCTCGCTGGGGGCGGGCCACGTCGCCCCTGCGCCAGGCAGTCGCAGCCAGTCGCCGCTCAACCACCAGATGCGCCCATGGCTGCGCAGCAGTTGTCCATCGGCCAGCCGCCACACCGGTTGGGCATCGGCGGCGGCATCGCGCAGGTCGGCCCAACCGGCCCAGTGTCGGCTGTCGGGCAAACGGGTACGCCGGCTCAGCCAGTACTGCAAGGCATTGCGTTGGCGGGCTGGCGACAGCGCAACCAGGGCGGCCAGGTCGAGGGAGTCGAGCCCGGGCCAGGCCAGCGGTGCGCCCTCCTGCGCAAGCGCCAGGTCGCCCTGAGCCAGCTCGTCCAGCAGGCCCAGCGCTTCGCCCAGGTGCTCGGCGGCGCGGGCGAGGTTCTGGCTGGCCTGCGGCCAGCGTTGCTGCAAGTGCGGGAACACCTGGCCGCGCAGGTAGTTACGGGCAAATCGCGTATCGGCGTTGGAGGGGTCTTCGATCCAGGCCAGCTGATGGGCCTGGGCGTAATCGTGCAACTGTTGCCGGGAGTGCCCGAGCAAAGGCCTGGCCAGGCTGCCCTGCCCTAGTCCGCGCTGCCCCGGCATCGCCGCCAGGCCACGCAGGCCGGCACCGCGCAACAGGCGGAACAGCAAGGTTTCCGCCTGGTCGTCGCGGTGCTGGCCGGTGAACAGGATGTCGCCTGGGCCGAGGGCTTGCCTGAAGGCGGCATAGCGGGCGTCGCGGGCGGCCTGTTCGAGGCTGGCGCCGGGGGGGACCTGGACATGGATGACCTGGAGTTCGATACCCAGGCTGTCGCAGACGGTTTGGCAGTGGGCGGGCCAGGCGTCGGCGGCGGGCTGCAGGCCATGGTGGACGTGGATGGCGCGCAATGGAGGGGATGCGTGATTGCGGGCGTGGTCGGCCAGCAGGTGCAGGAGGACGGTGGAGTCGAGGCCGCCGGAGAAGGCGATGTACCAGGTTGGGGCGTTGAGCCAGGGGGTGAGGTTGATCATTGGGGCCTCACATGGCTTGGGAAAACCGAGAACCCTGTGGGAGCGGGTTTACCCGCGAACACCGGCGCAGCCGGTGCCAAGCACCGCGTCGCCTTCTTCGCGGGTGAACCCGCTCCCACAAGGGCCGCAGAGCGGCCCCGGGGATCTATCAGACGCCGTAGCTCATCAGGCGCTCGTAACGACGGGCCAGCAGCGCGTCGTGGTCGAGCTTGCCGAGCATGTCCAGCTGCTGCACCAGGTCGGCACGGATGCTTTCCGACATCTTGGCCGGGTCACGGTGGGCGCCGCCCAGCGGCTCCTGGATGACCTTGTCGACGATGTTCAGGCTCTTCAGGCGCTCGGCGGTAATGCCCATGGCCTCGGCCGCGTCAGCTGCCTTGTCGGCGGTCTTCCACAGGATCGAGGCACAGCCTTCCGGCGAAATCACCGAGTAGGTGGAGTACTGCAGCATGTTCAGCTGGTCGCACACGCCGATGGCCAGCGCACCGCCGGAACCACCCTCACCGATCACGGTGGCGATGATTGGCGTCTTCAGGCGTGCCATCACGCGCAGGTTCCAGGCGATGGCCTCGCTCTGGTTGCGCTCCTCGGCATCGATGCCCGGGTAGGCGCCCGGGGTGTCGATGAAGGTCAGGATCGGCATCTTGAAGCGCTCGGCCATTTCCATCAGGCGGCAGGCCTTGCGATAGCCTTCAGGGCGTGGCATGCCGAAGTTGCGGCGCACCTTCTCGCGGACTTCACGGCCTTTCTGGTGACCGATGACCATGACCGGCTTGCCGTCCAGGCGGGCGGTACCACCAACGATGGCGGCGTCGTCGGAGAAGTGGCGGTCGCCGTGCAGTTCTTCGAACTCGGTGAAGATGTGCTCCAGGTAGTCCAGGGTGTAAGGACGACGTGGATGACGGGCCAGGCGGGCGATCTGCCAGCTGGTCAGGTTGCCGAAGATGCTTTCGGTCAGGGTGTTGCTCTTGTCTTGCAGACGGGCAATTTCATCGCTGATGTTCAGCGAGTTGTCGTTGCCTACCAGGCGCAGGCCTTCGATCTTGGCTTGCAGGTCGGCAATCGGCTGTTCGAAATCGAGAAAATTCGGGTTCATAGTCATCCGTCTTGGGTCTACGGCCAGGCGGCCGGCCGGTTGATCCGTTTGGCGCCCTACCTTAAGGGATCAGGCGCATTCAGGTCGAGATTAAATTTTTTGTCGGTTCAACGATATTGCAGGAAGACGTTCTCACGTCCGAACTGGTCACGCAGCGCCTGAATCAGCCCATCGGCCGGGTCGATCGCCCACTGCTCGCCGAACTGCAGCATGGCCTTGGCGTCGCTGCCGGTGTATTCCAGGGTGATCGGGCACGCGCCGCGATGACGGGTAATCAGCTCGCCCAGCCATTTCAGCCGGTCGCCCTTGAGCGCTTCGTGCGCCACCTTCAGGCGCAGGCTCTCGGCCAGCTTGGTGCGCGCATCCTCCATGGTCATCACCTGCTTCACCCGCAGGCGCAGGCCACCGGAAAAGTCGTCGTTGCTGACCTCGCCTTCGACCACCACCATGGCGTCGGTCTGCAGCAAGGACTGTGCCGCCATGAAGGCATCGGCAAACAGCGATGCCTCGATGCGGCCGGAGCGGTCATCCAGGGTGACGAAGCCCATCTTGTCGCCTTTCTTGTTCTTCATCACCCGCAGGGCGATGATCATGCCGGCGATGGTCTGGGTGTCGCGCGACGGCTTGAGGTCGATGATGCGCTGGCGGGCGAAGCGGCGGATCTCGGCCTCGTACTCGTCGATCGGGTGGCCGGTGAGGTACAGGCCAAGGGTGTCCTTCTCGCCCTTCAGGCGTTCCTTGAGGGTCAGCTCGCGCACCTTGCGGTGGTTGGCGTAGACGTCGGCGTCAGCGGCGTCGAACATGCCGCCGAACAGGTCGACGTGGCCACTATCCGCCGTATGGGCAGCCTGCTCGGCGGCCTTGATGGCCTCGCCCAGCGCCGAGAGCAAGGTGGCACGGTTGATGTCGATGTGGGCGTGGTAGGCCTTGATCTCGTCATGGAAGTGCGGCCCGAGGCGGTCCAGCGCGCCACTGCGGATCAGCGCATCGAGGGTGCGCTTGTTGACCCGCTTGAGGTCGATACGCTGGCAGAAATCGAACAGGTCCTTGAACGGGCCGCCCTGCGCACGCGCCTCGACGATCGCCTCCACCGGGCCCTCGCCCACGCCCTTGATGGCACCCAGGCCATAGACGATGCGCCCGTCATCGTTGACGGTGAACTTGAAGTCGGAGAAGTTCACGTCCGGGGCGTCGAGGCGCAGCTTCATGCTGCGCACTTCTTCTACCAGCACCACCACCTTGTCGGTGTTGTGCATATCCGCCGACAGCACCGCCGCCATGAACGGCGCCGGGTAGTGGGTCTTCAGCCAGGCGGTCTGGTAGGACACCAGGCCATAGGCGGCGGAGTGGGATTTGTTGAAGCCGTAACCGGCAAATTTCTCTACCAGGTCGAAGATGTTACCGGCAAGGTCCGCATCGATATTGTTGTTGGCACAACCTTCGATGAAGCCGCCGCGCTGCTTGGCCATTTCCTCGGGCTTTTTCTTACCCATGGCCCGGCGCAGCATGTCGGCGCCGCCAAGGGTGTAGCCGGCCATTACCTGGGCGATCTGCATCACCTGTTCCTGGTACAGGATGATGCCGTAGGTTGGCGCCAGTACCGGCTGCAGGCCTTCGTACTGGTAGTCCGGGTGCGGATAGGCCAGCTCGGCGCGGCCGTGCTTGCGGTTGATGAAGTCGTCCACCATGCCCGACTGCAGCGGGCCGGGACGGAACAGTGCCACCAGTGCGATGAGGTCTTCCAGGCAGTCGGGCTTGAGCTTCTTGATCAGCTCCTTCATGCCACGCGATTCAAGCTGGAACACCGCCGTGGTTTCGGCTTTCTGCAACAGCTCGTAGGTCTTGCGGTCGTCCAGCGGGATGAAGTCGATGTTGACCTCGGGCAGGTTCTTCTTGGCCTGCTCGCGGTTGATGATCTCCATGGCCCACTTGATGATGGTCAAGGTACGCAGGCCGAGGAAGTCGAACTTCACCAGGCCCGCGGCCTCGACGTCGTCCTTGTCGAACTGGGTTACCAGGCCGCCGCCCTCTTCGTCACAGGCAATCGGCGAGAAGTCGGTGAGCTTGGTCGGCGCGATCACCACGCCACCGGCGTGCTTGCCGGTGCCCCGCGTCACACCCTCGAGTTTCAGGGCCATGTCCCAGATCTCGCGGGCGTCTTCGTCGCCCTTGAGGAAGTCGCGCAGGATTTCTTCCTGCTCGTAGGCCTTTTCCAGGGTCATGCCGACTTCGAACGGGATCATCTTCGACAGCCGGTCGGCCAGCCCGTACGACTTGCCTTGCACCCGCGCCACGTCGCGCACCACCGCCTTGGCGGCCATGGTGCCGAAGGTGATGATCTGGCTGACCGCGTTGCGTCCATAGGTTTCGGCCACGTAGTCGATCACCCGGTCGCGGCCATCCATGCAGAAGTCGACGTCGAAGTCGGGCATGGAAATACGTTCAGGGTTGAGGAAGCGCTCGAACAGCAGGTCGTAGGCCAGCGGGTCGAGGTCGGTAATCTTCAGCACGTAGGCCACCAGCGAGCCGGCACCCGAACCACGGCCCGGGCCGACCGGCACGCCATTGTTCTTGGCCCACTTGATGAAGTCCATCACGATCAGGAAGTAACCGGGGAAACCCATCTGGATGATGATGTCCAGCTCGAACTTCAGGCGGTCCAGATAGACCTGGCGCTTTTCTTCGTAGTTGGGCGTGGTTTCCTTCGGCCACAGTACCGCCAGGCGCTCTTCCAGGCCTTCGTGGGAGACGTGACGCAGGTAGTCGTCGATACCCATGCCATTGGGCGTGGGGAAGTCGGGCAGGAAGTACTTGCCCAGCTGTACCTGGATATTGCAGCGCTTGGCGATCTCGACGGTGTTGGCGATGGCGTCGGGCAGGTCGCTGAACAGCTCGGCCATTTCCTCGGCCGATTTCAGGTACTGCTGGTCGCTGTACATCCTTGGGCGGCGTGGGTCGTCGAGGGTCCAGCCCTCGCCGATGCATACCCGCGTTTCATGGGCGTCGAAGTCCGACTGCTTGATGAAGCGCACGTCGTTGGTTGCCACCAGCGGGGCCCCGAACTTGTCGGCCAGGGCCACGGCGGCATGCACGTACTCTTCGTCGCGGGCGCGGTTGGTGCGCTGCACTTCAACGTAGAAGCGCTCGGGGAACATGCCCATCCAGCCCTGCAGCAGGGCCTCGGCTTCTTCGTCCCTGCCCGCCAGCAGGGCCATGCCGATGTCGCCTTCCTTGCCTGCGGACAGGGCGATCAGGCCCTCGCTGGCCGGGGCGATCCAGTCACGCTGGAGGACTACCAGACCATTGCGCTGGCCGTCGGTCCAGCCGCGCGAAATGAGTTCGGTGAGGTTGCGATAGCCCTTGGGGTTCATGGCCAGGAAGCAGATACGCGACAGCGGTGCTTCCGGGTCGTCCCCGGCCAGCCACAAGTCGGCGCCGCAGATCGGCTTGATGCCGGCGCCCATGGCGGTCTTGTAGAACTTCACCAGCGAGCACATGTTGCTCTGGTCGGTGATTGCCACCGCCGGCATGTTCATCCCGGCCAGTGCCTTGGCCAGCGGCTTGATCCGCACCAGGCCGTCGACCAGCGAGAATTCGGAGTGGACGCGCAGGTGAACGAAGGGAACCGACATGGAAGATCCTGTAGCAGTGCTGAACGACAAGGGCGGGATTGTAGCGTAAATGAGCCGAGATTTTCGGTTGCTTTGCAGCCTATCGCGACACAAGGCGCTGCAGCGCTGGCGTTGTATCTGTGGGAGCGGATATACCTGCGGAGCAGGCTACGCGGTGGCTGGCACCGGCTGTGCCGGTGATCGCGGCTGAAGCCGCTCCTACAGGTACAGCGCCGACTGTAGGAGCGGATTTATCCGCGAAGCAGGCTACGCGGTGGCTGGCACCGGCTGTGCCGGTGATCGCGGCTGAAGCCGCTCCTACAGGTACAGCGCCGACTGTAGGAGCGGATTTATCCGCGAAGCAGGCTACGCGGTGGCTGGCACCGGCTGTGCCGGTGATCGCGGCTGAAGCCGCTCCTACAGGTACAGCGCCAACTGTGGGAGCGGATTTATCCGCGAAGCAGGCTACGCGGTGGCTGGCACCGGCTGTGCCGGTGATCGCGGCTGAAACCGCTCCTACAGGTACAGCGCCGACTGTAGGAGCGGATTTATCCGCGAAGCAGGCTACACGGTGGCTGGCATCGGCTGTGCCGGTGATCACGGCTGAAGCCGATCCGGCGAGCCAGCGCACTACTTCTGGCAGCAACCTTGGGCCACAAAGCGGGCCCCGGGGTCAGATCAGCGAAGCCGTGACGCCTTCGCGCGCATCCCAGGCCGCCCGCACCGGGGCAAAGGAACGCCGGTGAATCGGCGTAGGCCCCAGCCGCGCCAGGGCCTCGAGGTGCACCGGTGTCGGATAGCCCTTGTGCCCGCCAATGCCATAACCCGGATAGATCAGCTCGAATGCGCTCATTTCGCGGTCGCGGGTGACCTTGGCCAGGATCGAGGCTGCAGCGATGGCGGGCACCTTGGCATCACCCTGTACGACCGGCGCCGAGGGCACCGCCAGTTTCGGGCAGCGATTGCCATCGATAAGCGCTAGTTTCGGCGTCACGTGCAACCCTTCGACCGCGCGCTGCATGGCCAGCATGGTGGCGTGGAGGATGTTGAGCCGGTCGATTTCCTCGACCTCGGCGCGGGCGATGCAGAAGCTCAAGGCCTTTTCGCAGATCTCATCGAACAGCGCCTCGCGCCTGGCTTCGGTGAGTTTCTTCGAATCGTTCAGGCCGAGGATCGGGCGCGCCGGGTCGAGGATCACCGCCGCCGTCACCACCGCGCCGCACAGCGGGCCACGGCCCACCTCGTCGACGCCGGCGACAAGGTCTTCGACCAGGTTGAAGTCCAGTCCAATCTGCATGTCAACGATCCTTGAGCAGAGCCAGTACCGCCTCGGCCGCCTGGTTGGAGGCGTCGCGGCGCAAGGTGCGGTGAATTTCGTCGAAGCGCTCGGTCTGCTGGCTGCCATCGGCTACCAGTGGCGCCAGGGTATTGGCCAGCGCTTCGCTGGTGGCGTCGTCCTGCAACAGCTCGGGCACCAGCGCACGCTGGGCGAGCAGGTTTGGCAGCGACACATAAGGGCTTTTTACCAGACGCTTGAGGATCCAGTAGGTCAACGGCGCCAGGCGGTAGGCCACCACCATCGGGCGCTTGTACAACAACGCTTCGAGTGTAGCGGTACCCGAGGCGATCAGCACGGCGTCGCAGGCGGCCAGGGCCTGGTGCGACTGGCCATCGAGCAGGGTCAACGGTAGCTGGCGCCCCTCAAGCATCTGCTCGATCTGGGCGCGTCGTGCGGCATTGGCACAGGGCAACACGAAGCGCACGCCCGGAACCTGCTGGCACAGCCGTTCGGCCGCATCGAGGAACAATGCCCCCAGGCGCCCGACTTCGCCGCCGCGGCTGCCAGGCATCAGCGCCACTACCGGCCCCTCGCCCAGGCCCAGTTCGGCGCGCGCCGCCGGGCGGTCGGCCGCGAGCGGGATGGTGTCGGCCAAGGGGTGGCCAACGAAGCGCACCGGCACCCCCTTTTCCTCATAGAAGCGCGCCTCGAACGGCAACAGCGTAAGCATCAGGTCGCAGCCTTGGCGAATCTTCAGCACACGCTTTTGCCGCCAGGCCCACACCGAAGGGCTGACGTAATGCACGGTCTTGATACCGGCCTGGCGCAGTTTCAGCTCGATGTTGAGGGTGAAGTCGGGGGCATCGATGCCGATGAACACATCGGGCCTTTCGCCAATCAGGGTCTCGATCAGCAGCTTGCGACGCTTGAGCAGCTCACGCAGGCGCCCCAGCACTTCGACCAGGCCCATGACCGCCAGGCGCTCCATGGGGAAATAGGATTGCAGCCCTTCGGCCTCCATCAGCGGGCCGCCAACGCCGATGAACCGCACGTCAGGGTGGCGTGCCTTGAGGGCACGCATCAAGCCTGAACCAAGGATGTCGCCGCTGGCCTCACCTGCGACCAAGGCTACGCAAAGCTGGGCCATGTCAGCGGGTGATGCCGCGGGCAGAGGTCACGATCGACTGACGGAACAGCTCGACCTCAGGGTGCTGGGCAGCCAGTTCGTGCAGTTCCTTGAGCGCGTCTTCGACGGTCAGGCCCTGGCGATAGACGATCTTGTAGCAACGGCGCAGCACATGGATCACCTCGTCGCTGAAACCGCGCCGGCGCATGCCCTCGAAGTTCATGCTGCGCGCTTCCGCCGGGCTGCCGAACACGGTGACGAAGGCCGGTACATCCTTGCCGATCGCCGTGCCCATGCCGGAAAACGCGTGGGCGCCGATATGGCAGTACTGGTGCACCAGGGTGTAGCCGGACAGAATCGCCCAGTCGCCCACGTGCACATGGCCGGCCAGCGCCGTGTTGTTGACCAGGATGCAATGGTTGCCGATGACGCTGTCGTGGCCGATGTGGGCATAGGCCATGATCAGGTTGTGGTCACCCACGGTGGTTTCCGCGCGGTCCTGGATGGTGCCGCGGTGGATGGTCACCCCTTCGCGGATGACGTTGTGGTCACCGATCACCAGGCGCGTCGGCTCACCCTTGTACTTGAGGTCGGGTGTGTCTTCGCCGATCGAGGAAAACTGAAAGATACGGTTGTGCTTGCCGATGCGGGTCGGCCCTTTGAGCACAACATGCGGGCCGATAACGGTGCCCTCCCCGATTTCCACATCGGGGCCAACGATCGACCAGGGGCCGACCTCGACGCCATCGGCCAGCTTGGCCGAGGGATCGATAATGGCCCGAGGATCAATCGAATTCATAGGGAGCGTTCCGCGCAGGTGATCTCGGCCGAGCAAACCGGCTTGCCGTCGACCAGCGCACGGCACTCGAACTTCCAGATCATGCTCTTGCGGCTGAGGAACTTCGCCTCCAGCACAAGCTGGTCACCCGGCAGTACCGGCTGACGGAAACGCAGTTTGTCGGAACCGACGAAGTAGTACAGGGTACCGTCGGCAGGCTTGGCATCCAGCATCTTGAAGCCGAGGATGCCGGCCGCCTGGGCCATGGCTTCGATGATCAGGACGCCCGGCATGATCGGGTGCGCCGGGAAATGGCCATTGAAGAACGGCTCGTTGATGCTGACATTCTTGTAGGCACGAATGCTCTGGGCCTCGTAGTCCAGATCCGTCACGCGGTCCACCAGCAGGAACGGGTAACGGTGAGGCAGGTATTCGCGAATCTCGTTGATGTCCATCATTTCGGGGGGGAAGCCTGTAATAAGAATAGGGAGCGCAGGTGCTGACCACACGCTCCTTTTGCAATCCAAAGAGGAGCCAGCTAGCGACTGTTCACTCTTGCTCAGGGAATGGTATCAGCCTTCTGATGTCGGCTGGCCACCTGAGGTCACGGTATCGACGCGTTTTTCCAGCTGCTGGAGACGCTTGGCCATGTCGTCCAGGTGGCGGATACGCGCGGCGCTCTTGCGCCATTCAGCCAATGGCTGCATGGCAGTGCCGGAAGAATAGGCACCCGGTTCGGTGATTGAACGGGTCACCATGGTCATTCCAGACACGAAAACGTTATCACAGACATCGATATGCCCCACCATGCCGACACCGCCGGCAATGGTGCAATGCTTGCCGATGCGGGTACTGCCGGAAATGCCGACGCAGGCGGCCATGGCCGTATGCTCACCGATCTGCACGTTGTGGGCGATCTGGATCTGGTTGTCGAGCTTGACCCCGTCAGCGATGCGCGTGTCCGACAACGCACCACGGTCGACCGCAGTGTTGACGCCGATTTCCACGTCGTCACCGATGGTCACGCCGCCAATCTGGGCGATCTTGCGCCACACGCCCTTCTCGTTGGCGAAGCCGAAGCCTTCGCCGCCGATCACCGCACCCGACTGGATGACCACGCGCTTGCCGATGGTCACGTCATGGTACAAGGTGACCCGTGGCGCCAGCCATCCACCTTCGCCGATGACGCAACGGGCACCGACCACGCAGTGTGCACCCACGCTGACATTGGCGCCGATGCGCGCGCCGCTCTCGATGACCGCGAACGGCCCGATGCTGGCGCTGGCATCCACCTGCGCGTCCTCAGCCACCACGGCGCTGGGATGAATACCCGCCACAGCCTTGGGTTTGGGGTCGAACAGGTGGGAAATGCGCGCGTAGGCGAGGTACGGATCGGCGACGATCAGTGCATTGCCGGCAAAGCCTTCGGCATCCGCCGCCTTGAGCAGCACCGCGGCCGCCTGGCTGTCGTCCAGGTATTTGCGGTACTGCGGGTTGGCGAGGAAGCTCAACTGACCGGGGCCAGCCTCCTGCAAGGTGGCCAGCCCGGTAATCTGCAGCGCCTCGGGCCCCTTGAGGGTAGCGCCGAGGGCCTCGGCCAGCTGGCCTAGCGTCATGGTCACGGTCATATCAACGGGCTTGGTTCATGCGCTCGATGACCTGGCGGGTGATGTCGTACTGAGGTTTGACATCGATGACCGCACCACGCTCGAGGACCAGGTCGTAACCACCTTTCTTGATCACTTCCTCGACAGCGCCATCCAGCTTCGGCTTCAGCTGCTTGAGCATGTCGCGGTCGGCAACGGCCTTGGCTTCGTTCAGTTCCTTGGACTGGAACTGGAAGTCACGGGCCTTCTGCTTGAATTCGAGCTCCAGGCGCTCACGCTCCTGCTGCTGCATCTTGTCGCCACCTTTGATCAGGCGGTCCTGGATGCCCTTGGCGCTGCTTTCCAGGCTTTTCAGCTTGGTCAGTTGCGGGCCGAACTTCTTCTCGGCATCCACCGCGTACTTCTTGGCGGCGTCCGATTCCAGCAGGGCCATCTGATAGTTCAGGACGGCAACCTTCATTTCGGCGAAAGCCGGGGTGGCGACCAGCGCCGCGGCCACTACGGCCAGTTGAGTCAACTTACGCACGATGCACTCCTGGATAAACCGTTGTCATTAAGCGAGGGCCGACCTCAGAAGGTCTGGCCCAGAGAGAATTGGAACACCTGCGTGTCGGCATCGTCCGGCTTCTTGACCGGCATCGCCAGGCTGAAGCTCAACGGGCCCAGTGCAGTAATCCAGGTCACGCCCAGGCCGACCGAACTGGCCATGCCCGAGAACCCGACCTTCTCGCAATCAGGCTGGTTGCCGCAATTGGTGTCGAACACGTTACCCACGTCCCAGAACACGGAGGTGCGCAGCGAACGCTGGTCCTTGACGAACGGCAGCGGGAACAGCAGCTCGACACCGCCTTGCACCAGCACGTTACCACCGAACGGCAACGGATCCTGGTCCGGGTCGGCGATGGTACCAGGCTTGCCACCGTTGGCCTCGCCACGGCTTGGTGTACTGCGCGGGCCCAGGCTGCTGTCCTTGAAGCCACGCACGGAGTTGAAGCCACCGGCGAAGTAGTTCTCGTAGAACGGCAGGCCCGAGGTGCTGCCATAACCGTCACCATAGCCCAGCTCGGTGTGCAGGCGCAGGGTGTAGTCGTTGGTGATCGGCTTGAACAGCTGGCCACGGTAGTCAAGCTTGAAGAACGACAGGTCGCTGCCCGGAATGGTGGATTCCAGAGTCAGGCTCTGCGAGTGACCACGGGTTGCCAGCACGCCTTTGTTCAGGGTCGATTCCGACCAGCCGATCGAGGCCTTGAAGTTGAGGAAGTTGTCGCCCTCCTCTTCGAGGAAGTCGAAGATCTCGTCGACGGTGTACTTGCCGGTCTTGATCTTGTCCTGCTGCACGCTCAGGCCATAGGTCAGGCGCGAGGTTTCGCTGATCGGGTAGCCCAGGCTGACGCCGGCACCGTAGCTGTCCACCGCATAGCTGGCCACGTCGACGTCGAGGTCATCGTAGTCGGTGCTGCGGTAGAAGGCGTTGTAGCCCAGGCTCACGCCATCGGCAGTGAAGTAGGGGTCGACGAAGCCGAAGTTGTAGCGGGTCTGGTATTCCGAACGGGTCAGGCCGATCGACACCTTGTTACCGGTACCGAGGAAGTTGCTCTGGCTGATCGAACCACCGAGGATCAGGCCGGCGCTCTGGGCGAAACCGACGCTGGCGGTGATCGAGCCGGAAGCCTGCTCTTCCACGCTGTAGTTGACGTCGACCTGGTCATCGGTGCCCGGCACCGGCGGCGTCTCGACGTTGACTTCCTTGAAGAAGCCCAGGCGCTCCAGGCGGGTCTTGGACTGGTCGATCAGGTAGGTCGAGGCCCAGCCACCTTCCATCTGGCGCATTTCGCGGCGCAGCACTTCGTCTTCGGTCTTGGTGTTGCCGCGATAGTTGATGCGGTTGACGTAGGCACGCTTGCCCGGGTCGACCACGAACATGATGTCGACGGTGTGGTCTTCATCGTTCGGCTTCGGCACGCCGTTGACGTTGGCGAAGGTATAGCCTTCGTTACCCAGGCGACGGGTAATCAGGTCGGAAGTGGTGGTCATCACCTTGCGCGAGAATACCTGGCCTGGCTGCACCAGCAGCAGCGACTTGACCTGGTCTTCCGGCACCTTCAGGTCACCCGACAGCTTCACGTCGCGGACGGTGTACTTCTCGCCCTCGTTGATGTTGACGGTGATGTAGACGTGCTTCTTGTCCGGCGTGATGGACACCTGGGTGGAGGCGATGTCCATGTTGATGTAGCCGCGGTCCAGGTAGTAGGAACGCAGGCGCTCCAGGTCACCGGAGAGTTTTTCGCGGGCATACTTGTCGTCGTTCTTGAAGAACGACAGCCAGTTGGTGGTCTTCAGCTCGAACAGCTGTGCCAGGGTCTCGTCGTCGAACACGTTGTTGCCAACGATGTTGATGTGCTGGATGGCAGCGACGGTACCTTCGTTGATCTTGATCTTCAGCGCCACACGGTTGCGCGGCTGCGGCACCACCTCGGCGTCGACTTCGGCCGAGTAGCGGCCCTGCGCCACGTACTGACGCTGCAGCTCGTTCCGCACGCCTTCGAGGGTGGCGCGCTGGAAGATCTCGCCTTCGGCCAGGCCGGACTGCTTCAGGCCCTTCATCAGGTCGTCGGTGCTGATCGCCTTGTTGCCTTCGATCTCGATGCTCGATACCGATGGGCGCTCAACCACGTTGATGATCAGGACATTGCCATCGCGGTTCAGCTGGATGTCCTGGAAGAAGCCGGTCTTGAACAGGGAACGGGTCGATTCCACCAGGCGGCGGTCATCGGCCTGGTCACCGACGTTCAGCGGCAGCGCACCGAACACACTGCCGGCGGAAACCCGCTGCAGGCCGTTGACCCGGATATCGGAGATGGTGAAGGACTCGGCGTGAACTTCAGCGATCATCAGTGCGGACATGACCGCAGTTAGCAGCAGACGTTTCATGAAGTCCTTTTATTCCAACTGGCAATAAACAACCCGCCGCGACAAAACGGCGGGTTCGCAATTGAGCGAAGCTTTATAGTCGACCCAGATCGTTGATCAGGGCGAGCAACATCACCCCTATGACCAAACTGATACCGATCTGGACCCCCCAACCTTGCACCCGATCCGACAGCGGACGACCGCGCGCCCACTCGACCAGGTAAAACAGCAAATGCCCCCCATCCAGAACCGGGATGGGCAGCAGGTTAAGAACCCCCAGGCTTATGCTCAGGTAGGCCAGGAAATTCAGGAAATCCCCCACGCCGGACTGGGCTGAAGCGCCCGCCACTTTAGCAATGGTTATCGGTCCACTCAAGTTTTTTACCGAGAGCTCCCCGAACAGCATTTTCTTCAGCGATTCAAGGGTCAGGACGCTCATGTTCCAGGTCCGCGACAAGCCCTCACCCACCGCGTCCAGCGGGCCGTAGCTGACTTCGCGGAGCATGTTGGCAGGCCACTCGCCAGCTTTTACCCCGGCACCAAGATAGCCGCCAGCAGCCTTGCCCTCGCCCTTGCGCGCCAGGGTCACCGGCAGCTCCAGGGCAGCGCCGTCACGCTCGACACGCACCACGACCTTGGCTTGCGGGCGGGCGCGCACGGCATCGACCACCTGCTGCCACTCGTTCACGGCCATACCGTCGAGGGCCAGCAGCTTGTCACCGGCTTTCAGGCCGGCAGCGGCAGCCGGCCCCTTCGGATCGATTTCGGCCAGCACCGGCACGATCGCCGGGCGCCAGGGCTGCAGGCCGAGGGACTGGATCGGGTCCGGTTCGTCGGCCCCCTTGAGCCAGCTGTCCAGTTTCACCTGCAGCTGGCGCTCGGCAGTAGCGCCCTCGTCGCGTACGCCCACCTGCAGGGTGCCGCTCTCGCCCAGGCGCCGGACCAGCTGCAGGTTGACCGCCGACCAGCCATTGGTCGGCTTGCCATCGATGGAGACGATTTCCTGACCTGCGGTCAGGCCTGCCGATGCTGCCAGGCTGCCCGCTTCGACGGCGCCGATCACCGGACGGACCTGCTGGGTACCCAGCATCGCCAGCACCCAGAAGAACAGGATGGCCAGCAGGAAGTTGGCCACCGGGCCGGCTGCGACGATGGCGATGCGCTGGCGCACGGACTTGCGGTTGAACGCCTGGTCGAGCAGCGCCGGCGGCACCTCGCCCTCGCGTTCGTCGAGCATCTTGACGTAGCCACCCAGCGGAATCGCCGCGACCACGAACTCGGTGCCATGGCGATCATGCCAGCGCAGCAACGGCGTGCCGAAGCCCACCGAGAAGCGCAGCACCTTGACCCCGCAGCGACGTGCCACCCAGAAGTGGCCGAATTCATGGAAGGTGACCAGCACCCCCAAGGCCACGAGGGTGCCGATAATCATGTAGAGCGCTGTCATATCCATCTCCGAATGATGTTCAGCGGGCCGGCGTCATGCCCGGCCCCCTCATGAACCGTGGTGGGCCTGCATCAGCGAGCGTGGCGCCTCAGCCATTCACGGGAAAGCTCCCGGGCACGCTGGTCGGCGGCGAACACCGCGTCCAGCGACGGCAGCGGCACGACGGGCTCCTGATCGAGCACCTGTTCGATCATACGCGCGATCTCCGGGAAGCGGATACGCCGTTGGAGAAATGCCTCGACCGCGACTTCGTTGGCGGCATTGAGCACGGCTGGCGCGCTGTTGCCGGCCTCGGCAGCCTGCCGCGCCAGGCGCAGGCAAGGGAAGCGCTGTTCGTCGGGCGCCTGGAAATCCAGACGGGCGATGGCGAACAGGTCCAGCGGGGCCACTCCGGAGTCGATCCGCTCGGGCCAGGCCAGGGCGTTGGCAATCGGCGTGCGCATGTCCGGGTTACCCAGCTGCGCCAGTACCGAGCCGTCCACGTAGTCCACTAGGGAGTGGATCACGCTTTGCGGATGCACCACCACCTCGACCTTGGCCGGCGCCGCATCGAACAGCCAGCAGGCCTCGATCAGCTCCAGGCCCTTGTTCATCATGCTGGCGGAATCCACCGAAATCTTGCGCCCCATGGACCAGTTGGGGTGCGCGCAGGCCTGCTCCGGGGTGACATCCAGCAGCGCCTCGACGGGCGTTTCGCGGAATGGGCCACCCGAGGCGGTCAGCAGGATCCGGCGCACGCCGACGGCATTCAGGCCACGCGCGTAGTCACCCGGCATGCACTGGAAGATCGCATTGTGCTCGCTGTCGATCGGCAGCAGCACAGCGCCACTGCGGCGCACTGCGTCCATGAACAGCGCGCCGGACATCACCAGCGCCTCCTTGTTGGCCAGCAGCACCTTCTTGCCCGCCTCGACCGCGGCCAGGGTGGGACGCAAGCCGGCAGCACCGACGATGGCCGCCATCACGGCGTCGACTTCCGCCGCGCAAGCCACCTGGCACAGCCCGGCCTCGCCTTCCAGCACCTCGGTGGCGCAACCCGCCGCAGCCAGGCCTTCGCGCAGACGCACGGCCGCCTCGGCCACCGGCACCACGGCAAACGCCGGGCGATGGCGCAAACACAGGGCCAGCAACTCGTCGATACGCGAATAGCCGCTCAGGGCGAACACCTGATAGCGGTCGGGATGGCGCGCGATGACATCCAGCGTGCTCAGGCCGATGGAGCCAGTGGCGCCGAGCACGGTAATGCGCTGCGGACGGCTCACATCACACCCCATTCCGCAGCCCACAACAGCACGGCGAAAATCGGGATGGCAGCCGTCAGGCTGTCGATGCGGTCCAGCACCCCGCCATGGCCAGGCAGCAGGTTGCTGCTGTCCTTGATGCCGGAACGGCGCTTGAACATGCTTTCGGTCAGGTCACCGACCACCGACGACATGACCACCAGCGCGGCACCCAGCAGGCCCAGCAGGATCTGCCCGACGCTCCAGTCGCGGCTGATGCCGACCACCGCCGTGATCGCCAGGCTGACCGCCAGGCCGCCATACACGCCTTCCCAGCTCTTGCCCGGGCTGACCTGCGGGGCCAGCTTGCGCTTGCCAAAGGCACGACCGGAGAAGTACGCACCAATATCGGCGGCCCATACCAGCACCATGACCGACAGGATTAGCCAGTTACCCAGCGACCAGTGCTTGAGCAGCACCAGGCCCTGCCAGGCCGGCAGCAGCACCAGCAGGCCGATCAGCAGGCGGCAGGCGGCACTGGCCCACAGCTCGCTGCTGCGCGGGTAGGTCAGCACCAGCCAGGTGGCCAGCCCCCACCAGATCACCGCAGCGCCGAGCACCCAGGGCGCCAGCTCGGGGAGGATATACAGCAGCATCAACGCCCCGGCGACCACCACGGCATAGGCGATGCGCAGCGGCTGGGCCATCAGCCCGGCCAGGCGTGCCCACTCCCAGGCGCCGAGGGTTACCACAAAGCCGATGAACAGGGCGAAATCCCCGCCATTGAGCAGGAAGAAGCCACCCAGCGCGATCGGCAGCAGGATCAGCGCGGTAATGATGCGTTGTTTAAGCATTAAGCACGAGCTCCAGCCTCGACCTGCTCGCTGGTCTTACCGAAGCGGCGCTGGCGCGAAGCGAAATCGGCCAGGGCGTTGCGCATGGCCTCGTGTTTGAAGTCCGGCCAGTACAGGTCGGAGAAATACAACTCGGCGTAGGCCAGCTGCCACAGCAGGAAGTTGCTGATGCGGTGCTCACCACCGGTGCGGATGCACAGGTCCGGCAGCGGCAGCTCGCCGGTTGCCAGGCAGGCCTGCAGTAGGCCCGGGGTGATGTCCTCAGGGCGCAGGTGCCCGGCTTGCACTTCCCGCGCCAGCCGCTGGGCGGCCTGGGCAATGTCCCACTGGCCACCATAATTGGCCGCGATCTGCAGGATGAAACGGTTGTTGCCGGCGGTCAGTGCCTCGGCCTCGCGCATGGCAGCCTGCAGCTCCGGGTGGAAACGCGAACGGTCACCGATGATACGCAGGCTGATGTTGTTCTCGTTCAGCCGCCTGGCCTCGCGACGCAGGGCCGAGAAGAACAGCTCCATCAGCGCACCGACCTCTTCGGCGGGGCGCTGCCAGTTCTCGCTGGAGAACGCGAACAGGGTCAGCACCTCGACCCCGGATTCGGCACACACTTCGATGACCGCGCGAACGGCGTCGACACCCGCCTTGTGCCCGGCAACGCCGGGCAGCAGGCGTTTTTTCGCCCAGCGGTTGTTGCCATCCATGATGATCGCGACATGACGCGGCACCGTGGACGGCACCGCTGGCTTGGTCTTTTCCATTAAAAAACCCCGGCCTTAGACGGCCATCAGGTCCTTTTCCTTGGCTTTGAAGGCAGCATCGACTTCGGCAACGAACTTGTCGGTCAGCTTCTGGATCTCGTCAGCGGCGCGACGCTCTTCGTCTTCGCTGATTTCCTTGTCCTTGGTCAGCTTCTTCAGGTCGGCCAGGGCATCGCGGCGCACGTTGCGCACAGCGACCTTGGCATCCTCGGCAACGCCGCTGGCCTGCTTGGTGTAGCCCTTGCGGGTTTCCTCGGTCAGGGCCGGCATCGGCACACGAATGGTGGTACCGGCGCTGGACGGGTTCAGGCCCAGGTCGGAGGTGAGGATGGCCTTCTCGATGGCAGCGCTGAGGTTCTTGTCGTGGGCGACGATCTTCAGGGTGCGGGCATCTTCGACGGTGATCGCGGCCACCTGGTTCAGCGGCATCTCGCTGCCCCAGGCCGGGACCTTGACGCTATCCAGGATGCTTGGGTGAGCGCGACCGGTGCGGATTGCCGCCAGGTTGCGACCCAGGGCCTCGAGGGACTTGGTCATGCGCTCCTGCGCGTCTTTCTTGATGTCGTTGATCATGCTTGGCCTTCCTCGATCAGAGTACCTTCAGCGCCACCCACCACGATGTTCAGCAGGGCGCCAGGCTTGTTCATGTTGAATACCCGCAATGGCATCTTGTGGTCACGGCACAGGCAGATTGCGGTCAGGTCCATTACACCCAGCTTGCGATCCAGCACCTCGTCGTAGGTCAGGTGATCGAATTTCTCGGCGTGCGGGTCCTTGAATGGATCGGCAGTGTACACACCATCGACCTTGGTCGCCTTCAGCACCACGTCGGCATCGATTTCGATGGCGCGCAGGCAGGCCGCGGAGTCGGTGGTGAAGAACGGGTTGCCGGTACCGGCGGAGAAAATTACCACATCCCCGGAGTTGAGGTGGCGAATAGCTTTGCGACGATCGTAATGATCGGTGACACCGACCATGGAAATGGCCGACATGACCAGGGCCGGGATGTTCGAGCGCTCCAGCGCGTCGCGCATGGCCAGGCCGTTCATCACGGTGGCCAGCATGCCCATGTGGTCACCGGTGACACGGTCCATGCCGGCTGCGCTGAGCGCGGCACCGCGGAACAGGTTGCCACCGCCGATCACCAGGCCGACCTGGACACCGATGCCTACCAGCTGGCCAACTTCGAGGGCCATGCGATCCAGCACCTTCGGGTCGATCCCGAAGTCTTCCGAGCCCATCAGGGCCTCGCCGCTAAGTTTGAGCAAAATGCGTTTATAGCGAGGTTGGCGACCACTCACCTGCTGAGCCATTGCGAGTCTCTCCTGCGGCGTACTTTTAGAAAATTCGTGCGGGCTGTTTTCAGCCTGCTAACTGTAGCGTGGCACCGCTTCGGTGCCAGCGAAGAGGGAGTCGGATAAACCCCTCTCCGTTTTGACAAAGAGGCTGCGCGCGTGAGCGGGCAGCCTCTTTGGGGCGACAGACGGGGCTGTCTTACTGCTTGGCAGCAGCAACCTGGGCGGCAACTTCTTCAGCGAAGTTGTCGACTGGCTTCTCGATGCCTTCGCCGACCTTGAAGTAGGTGAAGGAAACGATTTCAGCACCGGCTTTCTTGGCCAGATCGCCAACCTTGACTTCCGGGTTCATGACGAAGGCCTGCTCGACCAGCGAGGCTTCGGCCAGGAACTTCGAGATACGACCTTTGATCATGTTCTCGACGATGTTTTCCGGCTTGCCGGCGATCTTGTCAGCGTTCAGCTGCAGGAATACGCCCTTCTCGCGCTCGATGGCTTCGGCCGAAACTTCCGACGGCAGCAGGAACTCAGGGTTCGAAGCTGCAACGTGCATGGCGATGTTCTTGGCCAGCTCGACGTCGCCGCCTTTCAGGACAACGGCAGCGCCGATCTTGTTGCCGTGCAGGTAGGCACCGACCACGTCACCTTCAACACGCACCAGGCGACGGATGTTGACGTTTTCGCCGCACTTGGCGACCAGCGCTTCACGCGCAGCTTCACGCGAAGCGATCAGCGGAGCGGCGTCGGTCAGCTTCTGGGCGAAGGCTTCTTCGAGGCTGTCGGCTACGAAAGCCTTGAAGTCGTCTTGCAGGGCCAGGAAGTCGGTCTGCGAGTTCACTTCCAGCAGGACGGCGGATTTACCGTCGGTCTTGACGGCGATAGCGCCTTCAGCAGCGACGTTGCCAGCCTTCTTGGCGGCCTTGATGGCGCCCGAGGCACGCATGTCGTCAATGGCTTTCTCGATGTCGCCGCCGGCCTTTTCCAGGGCCTTCTTGCAATCCATCATGCCTTCGCCGGTACGCTCGCGCAGTTCTTTGACCAGCGCTGCAGTAATTGCTGCCATTTCAAAATCCTCTTGGAAAGTTTTTCAACCATTCCACCCGTTGCTCACGGGCGTTCAATTCTGCAAATCCACTGTGTCTATCTCAGCAGGGCCCATGATGCGGGGCCGATGCTGACAGCAGGATTTCAAGGTGGCAAAAAGGGGGCAGAGCCCCCTTTTTGCGTGCCAAGTCGACGCTAGCGTCTAATTACTCGGCAGCAGGTGCAGCCGCTTCTTCAGCGTAAACTTCGGTGCCGCCGGCAACGTTGTTGCGGCCACGGATGACTGCGTCAGCCATCGAAGTCATGTACAGCTCGATAGCGCGGATGGCGTCATCGTTACCTGGGATGATGTAGTCAACACCTTCCGGGCTGCTGTTGGTATCGACAACGCCGATAACCGGGATGCCCAGCTTGTTGGCTTCGGTGATCGCGATGCGCTCGTGATCAACGTCGATAACGAACAGAGCGTCAGGCAGACCGCCCATGTCCTTGATACCGCCCAGGCTGCGATCCAGTTTTTCCAGGTCGCGGGAGCGCATCAGGGCTTCTTTCTTGGTCAGCTTGGCGAAAGTGCCGTCTTCGGCCTGGGTTTCCAGGTCGCGCAGACGCTTGATCGAAGCGCGGATGGTCTTGTAGTTGGTCAGCATGCCGCCCAACCAACGGTGGTCAACGTATGGCGAACCGCAACGAGCAGCTTGCTCGGCGACGATCTTGCCAGCGGAACGCTTGGTGCCGACGAACAGGATCTTGTTCTTGCCCTGGGCCAGGCGCTCTACGAACGCCAGGGCGTCGTTGAACATCGGCAGGGTTTTTTCCAGGTTGACGATGTGGATCTTGTTGCGCGCGCCGAAAATGTACTTGCCCATTTTCGGGTTCCAGTAACGGGTCTGGTGGCCGAAGTGCACACCGGCCTTCAGCATATCGCGCATGTTGACTTGGGACATGATAGTTCCTTGATAAGTCGGGTTGGGCCTCCACGTATCCCAATGACCAACCCGCGAATTCTGCAACTCGGGGCACCCAGGTCATCGTGTCGACACGTGTGTGGGTTAAGTACTGACGGGGTCGTCCCCGAAAGCGGCGCATTTTATACCACAGACAGCGGCCGAACGGAACCCGGATACTGTTGCGTCCGTCAGCGGCTTTTGCAGCCCCTCCCCAAACAGGCCAGAATGGCCCCATGGAGAGATGGCAGCGTCCACCAGGGTAACGCAGTTGCCCTGGGCGCTGGGTTGCCGGCGATGGGCTGCACGGTAGCCCAATTCTCCGATGTTATCCCGACCGATCGGCGCCCTGCTCTGCTAGAATCCGGCCTTTCCCGTTTGTTCGCGCCGCATGCGGCGCTGTAGAGAGCCTGTAATGACCGTCACCATCAAGACCGCAGAAGACATCGAGAAGATGCGCATCGCCGGCCGCCTGGCCGCCGAAGTGCTGGAAATGATCGAAGAACACGTCAAGCCCGGTGTCACCACCGAAGAGCTGGACCGCCTGTGCCACGACTACATCGTCAACGTCCAGCAGGCCATCCCGGCGCCGCTCAACTACAAGGGCTACCCGAAGTCGATCTGCACCTCGATCAACCATGTGGTCTGCCACGGCATCCCCAACGACAAGCCGCTCAAGGACGGTGACACGCTGAACATCGACGTCACCGTGATCAAGGACGGCTACCACGGCGACACCAGCCGCATGTTCCATGTCGGCACCGTGCCGGTATGGGCCGAGCGCCTGTCCAAGGTCACCCAGGAGTGCATGTACAAGGCCATCGAGCTGGTCAAGCCGGGCTGCCGCCTGGGCGACATCGGTGAAGTGATCCAGAAGCACGCGGAAAAGAACGGTTTCTCGGTGGTACGCGAGTTCTGCGGGCACGGTATCGGCAAGGTGTTCCACGAAGAGCCGCAGATCCTGCACTACGGCCGCGCCGGCACCGGCATGGAGCTGAAGGAAGGCATGACCTTCACCATCGAGCCGATGATCAACCAGGGCAAGGCCGACACCAAGGTGCTGGGCGACGGCTGGACCGCCATCACCAAGGACCGCAAGCTCTCGGCCCAGTGGGAACATACCCTGCTGGTGACCGCGACCGGCTACGAGATCTTCACCCTGCGCAAGGACGACACCATCCCGCGCACCTCGGCCTGAGCGTACTCAGCCAACGGCCACCCCTCGACAGGAACCTGACGCGATGCCCCAGGTGGATCCCGAGCTGTTCGACCGCGGCCAGTTCCAGGCGGAACTGGCCCTCAAGGCGAGCCCCATCGCCGCCTTCAAGAAGGCCATCCGCCAGGCCGGCGAGGTGCTCGACAGGCGTTTTCGCAGCGGCGGCGAAATCCGCCCGCTGATCGAGGCCCGCGCCTGGCTCGTCGACAATATCCTGCAACAGGCATGGAACCAGTTCGACTGGGGCGACCACAGCGGCATCGCCCTGGTCGCGGTCGGCGGCTACGGGCGCGGCGAGCTGCACCCGCATTCGGACATCGACCTGCTGATCCTGCTGGGCGCCGCCGAACACGAGCAATACCGCGACGCCATCGAACGCTTTCTCACCCTGCTGTGGGACATCGGCCTGGAAGTGGGCCAGAGCGTGCGCACCGTCGACGAGTGTGCCGAGCAGGCCCGCGCCGACCTGACGGTCATCACCAACCTGATGGAAAGCCGCACCATCGCCGGCCCCGAGGCCTTGCGCCAGCGCATGCTGGAGGTGACCGACACCACGCACATGTGGCCGAGCAAGGACTTCTTCCTGGCCAAGCGCGCCGAGCTCAAGGCCCGCCACCACAAGTACAACGACACCGAGTACAACCTCGAACCCAACGTGAAAGGTTCGCCCGGTGGCCTGCGCGACATCCAGACCGTGCTCTGGGTGGCCCGCCGCCAGTACGGCACCCTCAACCTGCATGCGCTGGCCGGCGAAGGCTTTTTGCTGGAAAGCGAGAACGAGCTGCTGGCCTCTTCCCAGGACTTCCTGTGGAAGGTGCGCTACGCCTTGCACATGCTGGCCGGGCGCGCCGAGGACCGCCTGCTGTTCGACCACCAGCGCAGCATCGCCGCACTGCTGGGCTACAGCGACGACAACCCCAAGCGGGCGATCGAGCAGTTCATGCAGCAGTACTACCGGGTGGTGATGAGCATCAGCCAGTTGTGCGACCTGATCATCCAGCACTTCGAAGAAGTGATCCTCGCCGATGACGACAGCGGCACTACCCAGCCGCTGAATGCACGCTTCCGCCTGCATGATGGCTATATAGAAGCCACCCGGCCGAACGTGTTCAAGCGCACCCCGTTCGCCATGCTGGAAATCTTCGTGCTGATGGCCCAGCACCCCGAGATCAAGGGCGTGCGCGCCGATACCGTGCGCCTGCTGCGCGAACACCGGCACCTGATCGACGACACCTTCCGCACCGATATCCGCAATACCAGCCTGTTCATCGAGCTGTTCAAGTGCGAAATCGGCATCCACCGCAACCTGCGGCGGATGAACCGCTATGGCATCCTCGGCCGCTACCTGCCGGAATTCGGCCTGATCGTCGGGCAGATGCAACACGACCTGTTCCACATCTACACGGTCGATGCGCACACCCTCAACCTCATCAAGCACCTGCGCAAGCTGCAGTACACGCCGGTGTCCGAGAAATTCCCGCTGGCCAGCAAGCTCATGGGGCGCCTGCCCAAGCCCGAGCTGATCTACCTGGCCGGGCTGTACCACGACATCGGCAAGGGCCGCCAGGGCGACCATTCCGAGCTGGGCGCGGTGGATGCGCAGAAGTTCTGCGAACGTCACCAGTTGCCGGCCTGGGACAGCCGCCTGATCGTCTGGCTGGTACAGAACCACCTGGTAATGTCGACCACCGCCCAGCGCAAGGACCTGTCCGACCCACAGGTGATCAACGACTTTGCCCTGCACGTGGGCGATGAAACGCGCCTGGACTACCTGTACGTGCTGACCGTGGCCGACATCAACGCCACCAACCCCAGCCTGTGGAACTCGTGGCGTGCCAGCCTGCTGCGCCAGCTGTACACCGAGACCAAGCGCGCGCTGCGCCGCGGCCTGGAAAACCCGCTGGACCGCGAGGAGCAGATCCGCCAGACCCAGTCCGCGGCGCTGGACATCCTGGTGCGCGAGGGCACCGACCCGGACGACGTCGAGCAATTGTGGGCACAGCTGGGCGATGACTACTTCCTCAAGCACACCGCCGCCGACGTGGCCTGGCACAGCGACGCGATCCTGCAGCAGCCGGCCGACGGCGGGCCACTGGTGCTGATCAAGGAAACCACCCAGCGCGAATTCGAAGGCGGCACGCAGATCTTCATCTACGCCCCCGACCAGCACGATTTCTTTGCCGTGACGGTGGCCGCCATGTCGCAGCTGAACCTGAACATCCACGACGCGCGGATCATCACCTCGAGCAGCCAGTTCACCCTCGACACCTACATCGTGCTGGACAACGATGGCGGCTCGATCGGCGACAACCCGCAGCGGGTCAAGCAGATTCGCGACGGCCTGACCGAAGCACTGCGCAACCCCGAGGACTACCCGACCATCATCCAGCGCCGGGTGCCACGCCAGCTCAAGCACTTCGACTTCCCGCCGCAGGTGACCATCCTCAACGATGCCCAGCGGCCGGTGACCATCCTCGAGATCACCGCGCCCGACCGCCCAGGCCTGCTGGCGCGGCTCGGGCGGATCTTCCTGGAGTTCGACCTGTCGCTGCAGAATGCCAAGATCGCCACCCTTGGCGAGCGGGTGGAGGACGTGTTCTTCATCACCGACGCCGACAACCAGCCGCTGTCCGACCCACAGCTGTGCAGCCGCCTGCAGGAGGCCATCGTCCAGCAGCTGCAGGCCGGCCAGGCCAGCGACACCAGCCCTACCCGCGTGACTTTTTAACGACTAGACGATTGACGAGACCTTGCGCCGATGAACCATGCCCTGACCCAGCTTCAGCCCTACCCGTTCGAGAAACTCCGCGCCCTGCTGGGCAGCGTGAAGCCGGCGGCGGACAAACGCGCCATCGCCCTGTCGATCGGTGAGCCGAAGCACGAATCGCCGGCGTTCGTCGCCCAGGCCATGGCCGACAACCTCGACAAGCTGGCGGTCTACCCCAGCACCATCGGCCTGCCCGCCTTGCGCCAGGCGATCGGCCAGTGGTGCGAGCGCCGCTTCGGCGTGCCGGCCGGCTGGCTGGACGCCGAGCGCCACATCCTGCCGGTCAACGGTACCCGCGAGGCGCTGTTCGCCTTCACCCAGGCCGTGGTCAACCGCGCCGATGACGGCCTGGTGGTCAGCCCCAACCCGTTCTACCAGATCTACGAAGGAGCAGCACTGCTGGCTGGTGCCACCCCGCACTACCTGCCGTGCCTGGAGAGCAACGGCTTCAACCCCGATTTCGACGCTGTGCCGGCCGAGGTGTGGCAGCGTTGCCAGATCCTGTTCCTGTGCTCGCCGGGCAACCCCACCGGCGCGTTGGTGCCGATGGCCACCCTGAAGAAGCTGATTGCCCTGGCCGACCAGCACGACTTCGTGATCGCCGCCGACGAGTGCTACAGCGAGCTGTATTTCGACGAAGACGCCCCGCCACCCGGCCTGCTGACTGCCTGTGCGGAACTCGGCCGCAGCGATTTCAAGCGCTGCGTGGTGTTCCACAGCCTGTCCAAGCGCTCCAACCTGCCGGGCCTGCGTTCGGGCTTCGTCGCCGGGGATGCCGAGATCATCAAGCCATTTTTGCTGTACCGCACCTACCATGGCTGCGCCATGCCGGTACAAACCCAGCTGGCCAGCATTGCCGCCTGGCAGGACGAGGCGCATGTGCGCGAGAACCGCGACCAGTACCGCGCCAAGTACGATGCCGTGCTGGATATCCTGCAGCCGGTGCTGGACGTGCAGCGCCCGGATGGCAGCTTCTACCTGTGGGCCAAGGTACCGGGCGGCGATGCCGAATTCACCCGTGACCTGTTCGAGGCCCAGCATGTAACGGTGGTGCCGGGCTCGTACCTGTCGCGCGAAGTGGATGGGGTGAACCCGGGCGCCGGGCGCGTGCGCATGGCGCTGGTCGCGCCGCTGGCCGAGTGCATCGAGGCAGCGGAGCGGATTCGCGAATTCCTGCAGAACCGCTGACCGGCCTGGGGCGCTTTGCGCCCCTCTGGCGACACCAGGCCGCTGCCACAGGGGGACGCAAGAAACCTCTGGCAGCGGCCTGGTATCGCGAAAGAGGCGCCTCCTGCGGTCTATTTGACCGATCCCAGGTTCGCCTCGCTCAAGTCCAGCTCGCCCAGCACCTGCCGCACCACCTCGTCACCCACCAGGTGCTGGCGATGCAGGTTGTACAGCTCCAGCCGCTGCGCCCGCAGCGCGCGCAGGCGCAGACGTCGCTCCAGCAGGTCCATCTGTTGCGCCAGGGCCTTGGCTTCGGCGCTGTCGTTGTAGCTGTCCAGTTCATCCCGGTATTCCGCCATCAGGCGCGCCTTGAGTTCGGTCGCCAGGGTCGCCTGGGCAGCATCCTGCGGCGCAGTGCTGTCGATCACCTCCTCTGCCTCCAGGGCGTGGATCGCCGCCTCGGCAGTACGCCGCCAGGCCTCCTGCACTTCCTGGTGCAAGCGCTCGTCCGGGCTCCTGGTCACCCCGCGCAGCAGCAGCGGCAGGCTGATACAGGCGGTGATCAGCGACAGCAGGATCACCCCGGCTGCGATGAAGATCAGCAGGTCACGCTCGGGGAACGCCTTGCCCGCTTCGATCAACAGCGGGATCGACATCACACCGGCCAGGGTGACCGCACCGCGTACGCCGCCCAGGGTCAGCAGCCAGCAGGAGCGTGCCGTGGGCATCAGTACCAGCGCCGGCTTGCCGCGCCAGCGCCGGACCACGCCGATCGAGCGCCAGATGCTCTGCACCCAGATGAAGCGCAGCAGGATCAACGCGGCAAAGATTGCCACCACATCCAGGCAACGCCAGGCCAGGGTCGGCCATACGGTGGCTTCGTGGCTGACCACGGCCTTGATGATGTCGGGCAATTGCAGGCCCAGCAGGAGGAAGATCAGGCCATTGAAAGCGAACTCCAGCAACGACCAGACACTGCGGTTGAGCAGGCGCGTACTGGTCTGCCGGGGCAGCAGGTCGAGCCAGCTCTGCATCATGCCGGCCGCCACCGCCGAGAGGATGCCCGACACGCCGAGGCGCTCGGCCAGCACGTAGGCGGCGAACGGCAGCAGCAACATGAACACCACGTGGGTGGCCGGGTCGTCCCAGCCGCGGGCGATCATCCACGCCCGCAGGCGGCCGATCAGCCAGCTCAGGGCGACACCCACGGCAAGGCCGCCGAGGGCGACCAGGACGAAGCTGAAGCTGGCATCGGTCAACGAGAACACCCCGGTGATCGCTGCCGCCAGGGCGAACTTGAAGGTCACCAGGCCGGACGCATCGTTCATCAAGGCCTCGCCTTGCAGCATGTGCATCAGCGGGGTGGGCAGGCGGTCCTGGGCAATGGCCGACACTGCCACGGCGTCGGTCGGCGACAAGACTGCCGCCAGGGCGAAAGCCACCGGCAGCGGAATGCCCGGCAGCAACCAGTGGATGAAGTAACCGGCCCCGACTACGGTGAACAACACCAGCCCCACGGCCAGCGCCACCACCGGCCCGCGGATGCGCCACAGCTCGCGCTTGGGAATGCGCCAACCGTCGGCGAACAGCAAGGGGGGCAGGAACAGGAACAGGAACAGTTCGGGGTCCAGGGCCACATGCAGGCCCAGCGTCGGCCAGGCCAGCAAGGCACCAGCGGCAATCTGCACCAGCGGCAGGGGCAGCGGAATCATGCGACCGACCAGCTTCGACACGCTGACCAGCGTCAGCAGGATGAGGACGGTATAGGCGGACTGCATCCGGGAAGGCTTCCTTTGTGAATCAAGATCGACAGCGGGGCGAGAGAGCGCCATTGAAACAACATGTTAGCGGGGTAACGGGAAACGAGGCCGCTGCACGATAGTCGCAGGTGAGGGATGAATATGTAACATGATAAGACGTGGGGCGCATGCGTTGAGCCTTGCAGTGCCTGTAAGACCGAGCGCCGCCCGCGCGGCGCATCGCGGATGAATCCGCTCCTACATTTGTTGCAACGTGCCGAACCTGATAGGCCATGGTTGCTGGCCTTGGCGCATGCCTCAAGGCAGGTGAGGTGGCACCAATGCCCACCTCGAAGGCCCGTCATGCCAACACGGCTGACAACCATGGCCTGACAGACATGGCCACGTTGCAACCAATGTAGGAGCGGATTCATCCGCGATGCGCCGCGCAGGCGGCGCTCGATCTCCCAGGCGCTACAACCCCCAAGGCATGCTCCCCCCGTGGCGCTCAAAGGATGGTTCCCGCATAATCCCGCGACTGACATTCGAAAATGGAGAGATTGGGGCAGCCTGTGGCCTCAATGTACACAATGACCTACACGCTCTACGGCATCAAAGCCTGCGACACCATGAAAAAAGCGCGTACCTGGCTCGACGAAAAAGCCATCGCCTACGAATTTCACGATTACAAGACCCAAGGCATCGACCGTGACAGCCTGAACCGCTGGTGCAACGAACACGGCTGGGAAATCATCCTCAACCGTGCCGGCACCACGTTCCGCAAGCTGGACGACGCCAGCAAGGCCGACCTCGACCAGGCCAAGGCCGTCGAATTGATGCTGGCCCAGCCGTCAATGATCAAGCGCCCGGTGCTCGACCTTGGCACGCGCACCCTGGTCGGCTTCAAGCCAGACCTTTACGCCACTGCCCTGGCCTGAGCCCCTACCCTATTTCGCACGAGGTAATCACATGTCCAATACCCTGTTCAGCCTGGCCTTCGGTGTCGGCTCCCAGAACCGCCAGGGCGCCTGGCTGGAAGTATTCTACGCACAACCACTGCTCAACCCGAGCGCAGAGCTGGTTGCAGCGGTAGCGCCGATCCTCGGCTACCAAGGCGGCAATCAGGCCATCGCCTTCAGCACTGCCCAGGCTGCACAACTGGCCGAAGCCGTGAAAGGCGTCGACGCCGCCCAGGCAGCCCTGCTGACCCGCCTGGCGGAAAGCCACAAGCCACTGGTCGCCACCCTGCTGGCCGAAGACACCGCACTGAGCTCGACCCCAGAGGCCTACCTCAAGCTGCACCTGCTGTCGCACCGCCTGGTCAAGCCGCACGGTGTGAGCCTGGCCGGCATCTTCCCGCTGCTGCCGAACGTGGCCTGGACCAACCAGGGCGCAGTCGACCTGGCCGAACTGGCCGAGCTGCAACTGGAAGCGCGCCTGAAGGGCGAGCTGCTGGAAGTGTTCTCGGTGGACAAGTTCCCGAAAATGACCGACTACGTGGTCCCGGCCGGCGTACGCATCGCCGACACCGCCCGTGTACGCCTGGGCGCCTACATCGGCGAAGGCACCACCATCATGCACGAAGGCTTCGTCAACTTTAACGCCGGCACCGAAGGCCCAGGCATGATCGAAGGCCGCGTTTCCGCTGGCGTATTCGTCGGCAAGGGCTCGGACCTGGGCGGCGGCTGCTCGACCATGGGCACCCTGTCCGGCGGCGGCAACATCGTCATCAAGGTTGGCGAAGGCTGCCTGATCGGCGCCAACGCCGGTATCGGTATTCCGCTGGGCGACCGCAACACCGTCGAGGCCGGCCTGTACATCACCGCTGGTACCAAGGTGAACCTGCTGGACGAGAACAACCAACTGGTGAAAGTGGTCAAGGCCCGCGACCTGGCCGGCCAGACCGACCTGCTGTTCCGCCGCAACTCGCTGAACGGTGCAGTGGAGTGCAAGACCCACAAGTCGGCCATCGAGCTGAACGAGGCGCTGCACGCGCACAACTGAGAACCCTGCAGCAGCGGATTCTCAGCGCTTGAAATGTTAAGATCGGGTCTGGCACCTCGCCAGACCCGATTTTCCTTCCAGGCCCCGCGACCATGTTCCAGCCCTCCCCCTGGCGTGCCGATTTCCCCGCGATCGCCGCCCTGCAACGGCAGCACCAGACCTACCTGGACAGCGCCGCCACCACCCAGAAGCCGCAAGCCCTGCTCGATGCCCTGAGCCATTACTACGGCCATGGCGCAGCCAACGTGCACCGGGCCCAGCATTTGCCCGGCGCACTCGCGACCCAGGCTTTCGAAACCAGTCGCGACAAGGTCGCCGCCTGGCTCAATGCGGCAGATTCGCGGCAGATCGTGTTCACCCACGGCGCCACGTCGGCGCTGAACCTGCTGGCCTATGGCCTGGAACAGCGCTTCGAGGCCGGTGATGAAATTGCCGTCAGCGCCCTGGAGCACCACGCCAACCTGCTGCCCTGGCAACAACTGGCGCAGCGGCGCAACCTGCGCCTGGTAGTGCTGCCGCTGGATGGCCAGGGCCGCATCGACCTCGACCAGGCACTGCAACTGATCGGGCCACGTACCCGGGTACTGGCGGTGAGCCAGCTGTCCAACGTGCTGGGTACCTGGCAGCCGCTACCGGCACTGCTGGCCCATGCCCGCGCGCAAGGCGCGCTGACCGTGGTCGACGGTGCCCAGGGCGTGGTGCATGGCCGCCACGATGTGCAGCAACTGGGTTGCGACTTCTATGTGTTCTCCAGCCACAAGCTGTACGGCCCGGAAGGCGTCGGCGTGCTGTACGGCCGCAGCCAGGCACTGGAGCGGTTGCGCCACTGGCAGTTCGGCGGCGAGATGGTGCAACTGGCCGAGTACCATAGCGCCAGCTTCCGCCCGGCGCCGCTGGGCTTCGAGGCCGGTACCCCGCCGATTGCCGGCGTGATCGGCCTGGGCGCGACCCTGGACTACCTGGCCAGCCTCGATGCCCAGGCGGTCGAACGCCATGAAACCAGTCTGCACCAGCACTTGCTGCGTGGCCTGGCAGACCGCGATGGTGTGCGCATCCTTGGCGCACCACAGGCAGCCCTGGCCAGTTTCGTCATCGAAGGCGTGCACAACGCTGATATCGCCCACCTGCTGACCGAGCAAGGTATTGCCGTGCGTGCCGGACATCACTGCGCCATGCCGTTGCTCAAGGGGTTGGGGCTGGAGGGGGCCATTCGCGTGTCGCTGGGGCTGTACAACGACAGCGATGACTTGCAGCGTTTCTTCGACGCGCTGGACCAGGGCCTGGAGCTGTTGCGATGAACCTGCCAGCACAGGCCTGCCAGGCGCTGGAAGCGTTTGAGCAAAGCAAGGGCTGGGAACAGCGTGCGCGCTTGCTGATGCAGTGGGGCGACCGCCTGGAACCCTTGGCTGAGGCTGAAAAGACCGAGGCCAACCGGGTGCATGGCTGTGAAAGCCTGGTGTGGCTGGTGGCCGAGCAGAGCGACGGGGTGTGGCGGTTCAAGGCCAGCAGCGATGCACGTTTGCTGCGCGGGCTGCTGGCGTTGCTGCTGGTGCGGGTGCAGGGGTTGTCCAGTGGAGAGCTGGCCGCGCTTGATCTGCGTGAGTGGTTTACCCAACTGGGCCTGGAGCGCCAGCTTTCGCCGTCGCGCAGCAATGGGTTGCATGCGGTATTGCAGCGGATGGCGGAGCTGGCGTCCAACCGTTGAATCGGTGCTGGCTTCTTCGCGGGCTTGCCCGCTCCCACAGGGTCCTCATCGTTCTTGAGAGAGATGCAGTACCTGTGGGAGCGGGCAAGCTCGCGAAGAAGCCCACGCGGTCTATTAAGGCTTGACCCGCTCCGAAGGCCGTCGCGCCCCCGCCACCAGCTTTTCCACCGCCTTGCTCGCTGCCACCATGCCGAAGGTCGCGGTCACCATCATCACCGCGCCGAAGCCACCCGAGCAGTCCAGGCGCACACCTTCACCGACAAAACTCTTCTGCAGGCAGACACTGCCATCCCCCTTGGGATAGCGCAGCTGCTCGCTGGAAAACACGCACGGCACGCCATAATTGCGGCTGACGTTGCGCGAGAAGTTGTAGTCGCGGCGCAGGGTGGAACGCACCCGCGAAGCCAGCGGGTCGTTGAAGGTCTTGTTCAGGTCGGCGATCTGGATCTGCGTCGGGTCGATCTGCCCACCGGCGCCACCGGTGGTGACAATGGCGATCTTGCGCCGGCGGCACCAGGCGATCAGCGCGGCCTTGGCCATGACGCTGTCGATGCAGTCGATCACACAGTCGAGGTTTTCGCTGATGTACTCGGCCATGCTGTCACGGGTGACGAAGTCGGCTACCGCATGCACCCTGCAGGCCGGGTTGATCGCCCGCAGGCGCTCGGCCATGACCTCGACCTTGGGCCGCCCCACCTGCCCTTCCAGGGCATGGGCCTGGCGGTTGGTGTTGCTGACGCAGACGTCGTCGAGGTCGAACAGGGTGATCTCGCCCACGCCACTGCGGGCCAGTGCTTCGGCCGCCCACGAGCCTACCCCGCCAATACCGACCACGGCCACATGGGCCTGGCCCAGGCGCTGCAACCCCTGGTCGCCATACAACCGGGCAACGCCGGCGAAGCGTGGATCTTCTGTGCTCATGCTCATACCCCAAAAAACCGGCGCGCATTATATGCCAGCGGCCCCATTGCCTGCATCGTTAGGAAAGAGCCTACCAACCCTGCTTTAATGTCGTATCACTTCGACACAAATGGACGACAATGTCTTCACGTAAATTCGGCCTGAACCTGGTTGTGGTGCTGGCCATCGCCGCGTTGTTCACCGGGTTCTGGGCGCTGATCAATCGCCCGGTTTCCGCCCCTGCCTGGCCCGAGCAGATCTCCGGCTTCTCGTATTCGCCATTCCGCCTGGGGGAAAGCCCGCAAAAAGGCCAGTACCCGACGGATGACGAGATGCGCCAGGACCTGGAGCAGTTGAGCAAACTGACCGACAGCATCCGTACCTACACCGTGGAAGGCACCCAGGCCGATATCCCGCGGCTGGCCGAGGAGTTCGGTCTGCGCGTCACGCTGGGTATCTGGATCAGCCCGGACCTGGAGCGCAACGAACGTGAGATCGCCACCGCCATCCAGTTGGCCAACACCTCGCGCAGCGTCGTCCGGGTAGTGGTCGGCAACGAGGCGCTGTTCCGCGAGGAGGTCACCCCGGAGAACCTGATCAAGTACCTGGACCGGGTACGGGCAGCGGTCAAGGTACCGGTGACCACCAGTGAGCAGTGGCACATCTGGAAAGAAAACCCGCAGCTGGCCAAGCACGTCGACCTGATCGCCGCGCACATCCTGCCGTACTGGGAATTCGTGCCGATGAAGGATTCGGTCGCATTCGTCCTCGACCGCGCCCGCGAACTGAAACACCAGTTCCCGCGCAAGCCGCTGCTGCTGTCGGAAGTCGGCTGGCCGAGCAACGGCCGCATGCGCGGGGGTGCCGATGCCACCCAGGCCGACCAGGCCATCTACCTGCGTACCCTGGTCAACGCGCTCAACCGCCGTGGGTACAACTACTTCGTCATCGAAGCCTATGACCAGCCCTGGAAAGCCAGTGACGAAGGCTCGGTGGGCGCCTACTGGGGCGTGTACAACGCCGAGCGCCAGCAGAAATTCAACTTCGACGGCCCGGTGGTGGCGATCCCGCAATGGCGTGCCCTGGCAGTGGCCTCGGTGGTCCTGGCCCTGATTGCGCTGACCGTGCTGTTCATCGACGGCTCTGCCCTGCGCCAGCGCGGCCGCACCTTCCTGACCTTCATCACGTTCCTGTGCGGCTCGGTCCTGGTGTGGATCGCCTACGACTACAGCCAGCAATACAGCACCTGGTTCAGCCTGACCGTGGGCGTGCTGCTGGCCCTTGGCGCGCTGGGGGTGTTCATCGTCCTGCTCACCGAGGCCCACGAACTGGCCGAGGCGGTATGGATCCACAAGCGCCGCCGCGAATTCCTGCCGGTGCAGGCCGACAGCGCCTATCGGCCCAAGGTGTCGGTGCATGTGCCGTGCTACAACGAGCCGCCAGAGATGGTGAAGCAGACCCTCGACGCCCTGGCCGCACTGGACTACCCCGACTACGAAGTGCTGGTGATCGACAACAACACCAAGGACCCGGCCGTGTGGGAGCCGCTCAAGGCCCACTGCGAGAAGCTCGGCGAGCGCTTCAGGTTCTTCCACGTCGCGCCATTGGCCGGCTTCAAGGGCGGCGCACTGAACTACCTGATCCCGCACACCGCCAAGGATGCTGAGGTGATTGCGGTGATCGACTCGGACTACTGCGTCGACCGCAACTGGCTCAAGCACATGGTGCCGCACTTCGCCGACCCGAAAATCGCCGTGGTGCAGTCGCCGCAGGATTATCGCGACCAGCACGAAAGCGCCTTCAAGAAGCTCTGCTACAGCGAGTACAAGGGCTTCTTCCACATCGGCATGGTCACCCGCAACGACCGTGACGCGATCATCCAGCACGGCACCATGACCATGACCCGGCGCAGCGTGCTGGAAGAGTTGGGCTGGGCCGAGTGGTGCATCTGCGAGGACGCCGAGCTGGGCCTGCGCGTGTTCGAAAAGGGCCTGTCGGCGGCCTACGCCCACAACAGCTACGGCAAGGGCCTGATGCCCGACACCTTCATCGACTTCAAGAAGCAGCGTTTCCGCTGGGCCTATGGCGCCATCCAGATCATCAAGCACCACGCCAGCGCGCTGTTGCGCGGCAAGGGCAGCGAGCTGACCCGTGGCCAGCGCTACCACTTCCTGGCCGGCTGGCTGCCCTGGATCGCCGATGGCATGAACATCTTCTTCACCGTCGGCGCGCTGCTGTGGTCGGCGGCGATGATCATCGTGCCACACCGGGTCGACCCGCCGCTGATGATCTTCGCCATCCCGCCGCTGGCGCTGTTCTTCTTCAAGGTCGGCAAGATCATTTTCCTCTACCGGCGCGCAGTGGGGGTGAACCTTAAGGACGCCTTTGCCGCGGCACTGGCCGGGCTGGCGTTGTCGCATACCATCGCCAAGGCCGTGCTGTACGGTTTCTTCACCAGCAGCATGCCATTCTTCCGCACGCCGAAGAACGCCGACAGCCATGGCTTGCTGGTGGCGATTTCCGAGGCCCGGGAAGAGTTGTTCATCATGTTGCTGCTGTGGGGTGCGGCACTGGGCATCTATCTGGTGCAGGGGCTGCCGAGTTCGGACATGCGCTTCTGGGTGGCGATGTTGCTGGTGCAATCGTTGCCTTATGTGGCAGCGCTGGTGATGGCGTTTCTGTCGTCGTTGCCCAAACCTGGGGAAAAGGCTGCCGAGGCGCAACAGGCTTGAGTTCTTTGGGGGCGCTTTGCGCCCCTTTCGCGACACAAGGCCGCTCCTACAGGGGATCGCATCCCGTCAGATGTGGCGCGATAGCTTTTAAGAGCGGCCTTGTGTCGCGAAAGGGCCGCAAAGCGGCCCCATTGGCCTGACGGTTTGATATAAGATAACGCCCCTCAGATTTCTCCCGCCTTGCCTTGCCCCGGAGTCCCCCATGACGGCCCCAGCCGAGCTTTCGCCCACCCTCCAACTGGCCTGCGACCTGATCCGTCGCCCCTCGGTCACCCCCGTCGACGCCGACTGCCAGGCGCAGATGATGAACCGCCTGGGCGCCGTGGGCTTCCAGCTGGAACCGATGCGCATCGAGGACGTCGACAACTTCTGGGCCACCCACGGTACCCAGGACGGCCCGGTGCTGTGCTTCGCCGGCCACACCGACGTGGTGCCCACCGGCCCGGTGCAACAATGGCAGCATGAACCCTTCGAGGCGCTGATCGACGCCGACGGCATGCTCTGCGGCCGTGGCGCCGCCGACATGAAAGGCAGCCTGGCGTCCATGGTGGTGGCCAGCGAGCGCTTCGTGCGGGACTACCCGGACCACCGTGGCAAGGTCGCCTTCCTGATCACCAGCGACGAGGAAGGCCCGGCCCATCACGGCACCAAGGCCGTGGTCGAGCGCCTGAAAGCGCGCAACGAGCGCCTGGACTGGTGCATCGTCGGCGAGCCGTCCAGCACCACCCTGCTGGGTGACGTGGTCAAGAATGGCCGCCGTGGCTCGTTGGGCGCCAAGCTGACCGTGCGCGGCAAGCAGGGCCACGTGGCCTACCCACACCTGGCGCGCAACCCGATCCACCTGGCCGCCCCGGCCCTGGCCGAACTGGCCGCCGAGCACTGGGACGAAGGCAATGCGTTCTTCCCGCCGACCAGCTTCCAGATCTCCAACCTCAATGCTGGCACCGGCGCTACCAATGTGGTCCCGGGCGAGCTGAGCGCGCTGTTCAACTTCCGCTTCTCCACCGAGTCCACCGTCGAAGGCCTGCAGGCGCGGGTGTCGGCCATTCTCGACAAGCATGAACTGGACTGGTCGATCGACTGGGCACTGTCGGGCCTGCCGTTCCTCACCGAGCCGGGCGAGCTGCTGGACGCGGTATCGGCCAGCATCAAGGGCGTCACCGGTCGCGACACCCAGCCGTCCACCAGCGGTGGTACCTCCGATGGCCGCTTCATCGCCACCATGGGTACCCAGGTGGTCGAGCTTGGCCCGGTCAACGCCACCATCCACCAGGTTGACGAGCGGATCCTGGCCAGCGACCTCGACCTGCTGACCGAAATCTACTACCAGACCCTGGTCCGGTTGCTCGCCTGATGCTCGCCTGCCCCCTTTGCCAAGCGCCGCTGAGCCGGCTCGACAACGGTGTGGTGTGCCCGGCCGGCCACCGCTTCGACCGCGCCCGCCAGGGTTACCTGAACCTGTTGCCGGTGCAGCACAAGAACAGCCGCGACCCGGGTGACAACCAGGCCATGGTCGAGGCCCGCCGCGATTTCCTCGAGGCCGGCCACTACGCCCCGGTGGCGCGCCGCCTGGCCGAACTGGCCGCCGAGCGCCAGCCCTCCGCCTGGCTGGACATCGGTTGCGGCGAGGGCTACTACACCGCGCAGCTCGCCCAGGCGCTGCCAGCCGCCGAGGGCTATGCCCTGGACATCTCCCGCGAGGCGGTCAAGCGCGCCTGCCGCCGCGCGCCCGAGGTCACCTGGATGGTCGCCAGCATGGCCCGGGTGCCGCTGGCCGACGCCAGCTGCCAGTTCATCGCCAGCGTGTTCAGCCCGCTCGACTGGGCCGAGGCCAAGCGCCTGCTCAGCCCTGGCGGCGGCCTGATGCGGGTCGGCCCCACCAGCGGCCACCTGATGGAACTGCGCGAAGTGCTCTACGATGAAGTACGCCCTTACGCCGACGACAAGCACCTCGCACTGGTCCCCGAAGGCATGGCCCATGCCCACAGCGAAACCCTCGAGTTCCGCCTGAGCCTGGTCGCGCCCAAGGCCCGCGCCGACCTGCTGGCCATGACCCCGCACGGTTGGCGCGCCAGTGCCGCAAGGCGTGCCCGGGTGATCGACCAGGCCGAGCCGTTCGAAGTCACGGTTTCCATGCGTTATGACTATTTCCTGCGCCAAGACTGAGCACACCGGAGCCCTTATGCGCCAACCTGATATCGAGATCTACCTGAAGGACGCCGACGTCGACCACAAGCAGATTGCCGAGTGGCTTGCCCAGGCGATTGGCCCGTGCAGCGAATGGCAGCAGAAAGGCCAGACCTTCAAATGCCAGGCCGGTAACATTCCGGTCACCTGGCTACCCAAAGCTGTAGGGAAATGGAACAGTCTTTACCTGGAAAGCGACCAGACGCCCTGGGCCGATGACGTTGCCTGCGCCCGCGCCGCTTTCGCCGCACTGGGTGTGGAAGTGCGCTGCGCGCCGGGTGGCTGGGTGGAAGAAGACGGGGAAGAGGATGCCGACCGCTGGGTCCGCATCAGTGCCGACGGTGAAGAGGAGATCACCTGGCGTACCTGAGACAGCCCTGCGCTTCTACTGCAGGAGCGGCCTTGGGTCGCGAAAAGGCCACATAGCGCCCCCCGGTTGTCAGCGTTGCTCGCCACACCGCAGGGGCTGCTTTGCAGCCCTTTCGCGACACGAGGCCGCTCCTACACTGGCCGCGTCAATCGGCCTCTACAGCAGGGGTTCAGAGCCCTACTACGTCTTCGGCTTGCAGGCCTTTCTGGCCCTGCACGCAGGCGTATTCCACCCGCTGCCCTTCGACCAGGGTACGATGCCCCTCACCGCGAATCGCCCGATAGTGGACGAACACATCCGCACCACCTTCGCGCTGAATGAAGCCATAACCCTTGGCATCGTTGAACCACTTTACATTCCCAGTCTCACGAGACGACATCTGAACTACTCCGGATTTTTATTGTGAAGATCGCCTTGTAGACACGAAGCCTCCGCCACGTGTCGACGCCGCTTGCGCAAATATCCTGCAAGTGGCAGGCCGAGTATATGACACAGAACAAAAAAATTTGATGACCGTCGCGCCGTTCGGCGATTTTTGCTGAACTTGCGCGGATACGGCAGACTAATTGGCCAGATACCCACTGAATTTCACACCCAGGGCACACACCCCATGACCCGTTCCCCCCTGCGCCGCCTGATCTTCGGCGCCCTGCGTCGCCTGTTGTACCTGTGGGTGCGCTCCGAGACCATCAACCAGTCCTCCCTCACCCTCAAGCTCGACCGCAGCCGCCCGGTGTTCTATGCCCTGCCCTCGCCGGCGCTCAGCGACCTGGTCGTGCTTGACCATGAATGCACCAAGGCGGGGCTGCCGCGCCCGGTGCTGCCGGTGGCGGTGGGCCCGCTGCAGGAGCCGGCCGCGTTCTTCTACCTGACCCCGGACCCGGACTGGCTCGGCCGCCACGACAAGCGTGGCGCGCCACCAACCCTGGAGCGCCTGGTCGCGACCGTGGGCCAGCATGCCGAAGAGGACGCCCAGATCATCCCGGTCAGCGTGTTCTGGGGCCAGACCCCGGCCAGTGAGTCCAGCCCGTGGAAACTGCTGTTCGCCGACAGCTGGGCGGTTACCGGGCGCCTGCGCCGGCTGCTGACCGTGCTGGTGCTGGGGCGCAAGACCCGCGTGCAGTTCTCGGCGCCGATCCACCTGCGCGAACTGGTGCAGCACAACAAAGGCCAGGAACGCACCGTGCGCATGGCCCAGCGCCTGATGCGTGTGCACTTTCGCAACCTCAAGACCGCCGTCATCGGCCCGGACATCTCGCACCGGCGCACCCTGGTCAAGGGCCTGATCCATGCGCCGCAGGTGCGTCAGGCTATCCTCGACGAGGCACAACGCGAAAACCTGCCGCTGGCCAAGGCCGAAGCCCAGGCGCTGCGTTATGGCAACGAGATCGCCTCGGACTACACCTACACCGCCATCCGCTTCCTCGAAGTGGTGCTCAGCTGGTTCTGGAACAAGATCTACGACGGCATCAAGGTCAACCACATCGAGCAGGTGCAAGGCATCGCCCCCGGCAACGAAGTGATCTACGTGCCCTGCCACCGCAGCCACATCGATTACCTGCTGCTGTCGTACCTGCTGTTCCGCAACGGCCTCACCCCGCCGCACGTGGCCGCAGGCATCAACCTCAACATGCCGCTGGTGGGTAACCTGCTGCGCCGTGGCGGTGCCTTCTTCATGCGCCGCACGTTCAAGGGCAACCCGCTGTACACCGCAGTGTTCAACGAATACCTGCACACCCTGTACACCAAAGGTTTCCCGGTGGAGTACTTCGTCGAAGGCGGCCGCTCGCGCACCGGGCGCATGCTGCAGCCACGCACCGGGATGCTGGCCATCACCCTGCGCAGCTTCCTGCGCTCGTCGCGCACGCCGATCGTCTTCGTGCCGGTGTACATCGGCTACGAGCGCGTGCTCGAAGGCCGTACCTACCTGGGCGAGCTGCGCGGGGCCAGCAAGAAGAAGGAGTCGATCCTCGACATCTTCAAGGTATTCGGCGCGCTCAAGCAGCGCTTTGGCCAGGTGTACGTCAACTTCGGCGAACCGATCCGCCTGGCCGGCTTCCTCGACCAGCAACAGCCTGGCTGGCGCGACCAGGACCACGGCCCGCAGTATCGCCCGGCCTGGCTCAACGCCACCACCACCCGCCTGGGCGAAACCGTGGCACGCCACCTCAACGAGGCGGCGGCGATCAACCCCGTCAACCTGGTGGCCCTGGCGCTGCTCTCCACCAGCCGCCTGGCCCTGGACGAACGTGCCCTGACCCGCGTGCTCGAGCTGTACCTGGCCTTGCTGCGTCAGGTGCCCTACTCGCCGCATACCACCCTGCCCGAGGGCGACGGCCAGGCGTTGATCGAACATGTGCGCAGCATGAACCTGGTGGCCGAGCAGAAGGACGCCCTGGGCCGCATCCTGTACCTGGATGAAGCCAACGCGGTGCTGATGACCTATTACCGCAACAACGTGCTGCACATCTTCGCCCTGCCAGCCCTGCTGGCCAGCTTCTTCCTCAGCAGCTCACGCCTGAGCCGGGAGTTGCTGGGCCGCTACGTGCACGCGCTGTACCCGTATCTGCAGGCCGAACTGTTCCTGCGCTGGACACCGCAGCAGCTGGACGAGGTGATCGACCAGTGGCTGGCCGCGCTGGTCGAACAGGGCCTGCTGCGCCAGGACAACGACGTGTACATCCGCCCCGCGCCGAGTTCACGGCAGTTCGTCTTGCTGACCCTGCTCGCCCGCACCATCACCCAGACCCTGCAGCGCTTCTACATGGCCACCTCGCTGCTGCTCAACAGCGGGCAACACAGCCTCAGCGCCGAAGCGCTGGAAGACCTGTGCGTGATGATGGCCCAGCGCCTGTCGATCCTGCATGGCCTGAACGCCCCGGAATTCTTCGACAAGACGCTGTTCCGCCACTTCATCCAGACCTTGCTCGAGCAGGGCGTGCTGCAGGCCGACAGCCAAGGCAAGCTGGGCTATCACGACAAGCTTGGCGAGCTGGCCGAAGGCGTGGCCAAGCGCGTACTGTCGGCCGAGCTGCGCCTGTCGATCCGCCAGGTCGCGTTGCACCGCGACGACGGGCTGGAAAGTTCGACCCTGTAAAGGGTTCGGCAGCCGGGAAAATCCGCTAAAGTCCCTGGGGTTGGCCACAAGCCAGCTCCAAGGAAAACGGAGACGCCATGAAAAAGCTCTTTATGCTGTGTTGCGCATCCCTGCTCGCAGCCTGTTCCAGCCACACCCCGTCCAGCCAGGCCAGCCTGGATGGCGAGGTGTTCTACCTGCAGCGCAGCGCCCTGCCACCGACCGCCACGCTCAGCGTCGAGCTGCAGGACGTGTCGCTGATGGATGCCCCGGCCGTGGTCCTGGCGCGCCAGGCCGGCCCGGTCCAAGGCAACGTACCGCTGCCCTTCCATCTCGCCTACGACCCGGCCCAGGTCAAGCCCGGCCACCGCTATGCGCTCAGCGCGCGCATCGAACTGGATGGCAAGTTGCTGTTCATCAACACCGAACAGCATGCTGTCCGGCTGGATGGCCATGACCCGCAACCGCTGCGGATCAAGGTCGATCCGGTCCGCTGAAACCCGTATTCATCTGTTTACAAGGAAAGCTTCATGATCCGCACCTCCCTGCGTTTCACCACCCTGTGCGCCGGCCTGCTGCTGTCGGCCAGTGCACTGGCCCTGTCGCTGGGCGACCTGAGCCAGAAAGACGCCACCGGCGGCCTGAAAGATGCCCTGACCCAGGGCGCGCAACTGGCCGTCAAGCAGCTGAGCGCCCCGGGCGGCTTCAGCAACAACCCGGACGTGCGTATCGAGCTGCCGGGCAACCTGGGCAAGGCCGCCAAGGCGATGAAGATGTTTGGCAAGGGTGACCAGGTCGAAGCCCTGGAAACCAGCATGAACAAGGCCGCCGAGGCTGCCGTGCCGCAGGCCCAGGCGATTCTGGTGGATGCCGTGAAGAACATGAGCGTGACCGATGCCAAGGGCATCCTCAGTGGTGGCGACGATTCGGCGACCCAGTACCTGAACAAGAGCAGCCGCGAGCAGATCCGTGCCAAGTTCCTGCCGATCGTCAAGCAGGCCACCGACAAGGTTGGCGTGGCCCAGCAGTACAATGCCTTCGCCGCCCAGGCCAAAGGCCTGGGGCTGGTCAAGGACGACGCCAATATCGAGAACTACGTGACCGAGAAGGCGCTGGATGGCCTGTTCGAGATGATCGCCAAGCAAGAGCAGAGCATTCGCCAGAACCCGGCTCAAGCGGCTACCAGCCTGGCCAAGAAGGTCTTTGGCGCGCTGTGATGGCGGTGGGGCTGCCTGGCAGCCCATCGCGACACCAGGCCGCTCCTACACAGCTTGCAAGGGCCTGTAGGGGCGACCATGTATCGCGAAAGGAGGGCGAAGCCCTGCGCTGCGAACTTCAGCCCTTCTTCACCCTGAACCACGCCGCATACAACGCCGGCAGGAACAGCAGGGTCAGCACCGTGGCCACGATCAATCCGCCCATGATCGCCACGGCCATCGGCCCGTAGAACACGCTGCGCGACAACGGGATCATCGCCAGCACCGCCGCCAGCGCGGTCAGCACGATCGGCCGGAAGCGCCGCACCGTGGCTTCGATGATCGCCTGCCAACGTTCCTGGCCGGCGGCGATGTCCTGCTCGATCTGGTCCACCAGGATCACCGAGTTGCGCATGATCATCCCCGCCAGGGCAATGGTGCCGAGCATGGCGACGAAGCCGAACGGTTGGCGGAACACCAGCAGGAACAAGGTCACGCCGATCAGCCCCAGCGGTGCGGTGAGGAACACCATCACCGTGCGCGAGAAGCTGCGCAGCTGGATCATCAGCAAGCTCAGCACCACCACCACGAACAGCGGCATGCCGGCGTTCACCGACTTCTGCCCGCGCTCGGAGTCCTCCACCGTGCCACCTACCTCCAGCAGGTAGCCATCGGGCAGCCTGGCGCGAATCTCCTTCAGGGTCGGCTCGATCTGCTTGACCAGCGTCACCGGCTGCTGCTGGTCGTAGATGTCGGCGCGCACCGTCACCGTCGGCAAGCGGTTGCGGTGCCAGATGATGCCCTCCTCGAAGCCGTAGGCCAAGATTGCCACCTGCGACAAGGCCACGCTCTGGCCATTGTCGGTCGGCAACGCCAGGCTGCCAAGGTTGCCCAGCTCGTGGCGTTCCTGGTGGGTACCGCGCAGCAGGATCTCGATCAGCTCGTTGTCCTCGCGGTACTGGCTGACCGTGGTCCCGGTCAGCGAGCTTTGCAGGAAGCTCGACAGGTGCGCGGTACTGACGCCCAGGGCACGTGCCCGGTCCTGGTCGATTTCGAGGAATACCGCCTTGCTCGGCTCTTCCCAGTCCAGGTGCACGTTCACCACATGCGGGTTCTCGCGGATCTTGTCGGCCACTTCGCGGGCCAGTGCTCGGACTTTCTCGATGTGCTCGCCGGTGACGCGGAACTGCACCGGATAACCCACGGGCGGGCCGTTCTCCAGGCGGGTGACGCGGGCGCGCAGGTCGGGGAACTGCTGGTCCATGGTGCTGATCAGCCAGCTGCGCAGGCGCTCGCGGTCCTCCATCGACTTGGCCAGCACCACGAACTGGGCGAAGCTGGCCGCCGGCAGTTGCTGGTCCAGCGGCAGGTAGAAACGCGGCGAGCCGGTACCCACGTAGGCCACATAGTTGTCGATGCCGTCCTGCTGCCTGAGTAGCGCCTCCAACTGCTTGACCCGCTCGGCAGTGTTGGCCAGCGAGCTGCCTTCGGCCAGCTTCAGGTCGACCAGCAGCTCCGGGCGCCCGGAGGCCGGGAAGAACTGCTGGGGCACGAAGCGGAACAGCAGGATGCTGCCGACAAAGGCGGCAATGGTCAGCAGGATGACGGTCTTGCGCCGCCGCACGCACCACTCCACCAGCCGCCGCACGCGCTGGTAGAACGGGGTGGCGTACGGGTCTGGCGCGTGGCCATCCTTGCCATGGCGCGCGGCATGCAGGCTGGCCAGGTCGGGCAGCAGGCGCTCGCCCAGGTAAGGCACGAAGACCACGGCGGCCACCCAGGAGGTGAGCAAGGCGATGGTCACTACCTGGAAGATCGAACGGGTGTATTCGCCGGTGCCGGAGGCCGCCGTGGCAATTGGCAGGAAGCCGGCCGCGGTGATCAGGGTGCCGGTGAGCATCGGGAAGGCGGTGCTGCTCCAGGCATGGCTGGCCGCCTTGAGCCGGTCGTAGCCCTGCTCCATCTTGATCGCCATCATTTCCACCGCAATGATCGCGTCATCCACCAGCAGGCCCAGCGCCAGCACCAGTGCGCCCAGGGAGATCTTGTGCAGGCCGATGCCAAAGTAGTGCATGGCGGCGAAGGTCATGGCCAGTACCAGCGGAATCGCCAGCGCCACCACCAGGCCGGTGCGCAAGCCCAGCGAGAAGAAGCTCACCAGCAGCACGATGACCAGCGCCTCGACCAGCACTTGGATGAATTCGCCCACGCCAGCCTTGACCGCCGCCGGCTGGTCGGACACCTTGCGCAGCTCCATGCCGGCCGGCAGGCTGCGTGCCAGGCGCTCGAACTCGCCTTCCAGGGCCTTGCCCAGCACCAGGATGTCGCCGCCGTCCTTCATCGACACGGCCAGGCCGATGGCATCCTCGCCCATGAAGCGCATGCGCGGTGCCGGTGGGTCGTTGAAGCCCCGGTGTACCTCGGCGACATCGCCGATCCGGAAGGTACGGTCGCCCACGCGAATGGGGAACTGGCGAATCTGCTCGACGCTGCCGAAACGCCCGCTTACCCGCAACTGCAGGCGCTCACTGGGGGTTTCGAAGAAGCCGGCGGTGCTGACCGCGTTCTGCTCCTGCAGGGCCTGCTGCACGGCCGCCAAGGGCACGCCGAGGGTGGCCAGCTTGAGGTTGGACAGCTCGATCCAGATTTTTTCGTCCTGCAGGCCGACCAGCTCGACCTTGCCGACGTCCTTGACCCGTTGCAGCTGGATCTGGATACGGTCGGCATAGTCCTTGAGCACGGCATAGTCGAAGCCCTTGCCGGTCAGCGCATAGATATTGCCGAAGGTGGTGCCGAACTCGTCGTTGAAGAACGGGCCCTGGATTTCCGGCGGCAGGGTGTGGCGGATGTCCGCGACCTTCTTGCGGATCTGGTACCACAGCTCGGGGATATCCCGGGAATGCAGCGAATCACGGGCCATGAAGGTAACCTGCGACTCACCGGGGCGGGAAAACGAGACAATCCGCTCGTATTCGCCGGTTTCCATCAGTTTCTTCTCGATGCGCTCGGTGACCTGGCGCGACATTTCCTCGGCGCTGGCACCCGGCCACAGGGTGCGGATGACCATGGCCTTGAAGGTGAACGGCGGGTCTTCGCTCTGGCCGAGCTTGGTGTAGGACATCGCGCCAATGACCGCCAGCAGGAGCATCAGAAACAGGACGATCTGGCGGTTGCGCAGCGCCCAGGCAGAAAGGTTGAAACCCATCGGGACTTACTCCTTGGCCGTCAGGTTCACTACACGGTTGGTGCGGTCTACCGGGCGTATCTCCTGGCCCTCGCGCAACACGTGGCCACCGGCGGCAACTATCCAGTCGCCCACGGCAAGGCCCTCCAGCACCGGCACACTGTCGGCACCATAGGCCCCCAGGCGCACCAGCGCCCGCTCCAGGCGGCTGTCCTTGTTGACCCGCCAGACGTAGGCCTGGCCGTTCTCTGCGGTAACCGCCGACAACGGCACGGCCAACGGGATCAAGCCTTCGTGGGCGATGTAGACCCGGGCGCTCTGGCCCAGCTCCGCCGGCGTGGCAGCGGAGGTGAAGGCAATGCGTGCGGCAAAGGTACGCGAGCGCGGGTCGGCGGCCGGCGACAGCTCGCGGATGCGCCCCTGGAAGCGCTCCTGCGGGTGCGACCACAGTTCCACGCTCACCGCCTGGCCTACGGCGAAGCGGGCGAAGTGCTGCTCCGGCAGGCCGATGAGCACTTCCCGCTCGCCATCGGCAGCGAGGGTGAACACGGTCTGCCCGGCCGCGACCACCTGGCCCACTTCTACCTGGCGCTTGGCGATCACCCCGGCCTGCGGTGCACGCAGCACGGCATATTCGGCCTGGTTGCCGGCGACGTCGAACTCGGCCTTGGCCTGCTTGAGGCGGGCCAGCCCGGCGCGGTAGAGGTTTTCGGCGTTGTCGTACTGCGAACGGCTGACCATCTGCCGGTCCAGCAGCTTCTGGTAGCGATCGCGCTCGGCACGCACCAACGACAGGTTGGCCTCGGCCGCCGCCAGCTGGGCACGATTGGCTTCCAGCTGCAGGCGCACATCCTGCGGGTCGAGTTCGGCCAACGGCTGGTCGGCCTTGACCCGCTGCCCTTCCTCGACCAGGCGCTTGCTGACCTTGCCGGCAATGCGGAAGGCCAGCTCCGGCTCGAAGCGCGCCCGCACTTCGCCGGGGTAACTGTCGGCAGCGGCTTCGGCCGGCTGCGGTTGCACCACCAGCGCCGGGCGTGGCGCGGCGGGTGGGACGGCTTCCTGGCCGCACGCTGCCAGCAACAGCACGGCGGCGGTGGACAGGGCGATGGACAAGGCATGGCGCAACATGATGAATCCTTTCGCGAGGTGCACGTCTGAATATTTATACTGGCAAGTATATTAAATCAGCGAACCGGAGCCGGGAAGCCAGCGCCGGCAGAAAAAATCACGCCACGTTTTCACCATCTTCAGGTTTTTTTCACCGGGATGTGCAGCGCTGCCCCCACCTCCGGCATCACCTTCAGCGCAACGACCTGGGCGCTGGGCCGCACACCAGAGCGTGTCCGACAGCATAGGCGCGTACGCCTTCGCTCACCTACCGGCAGCGCCAGGTAGTCCAATACTCCCAGGCCGCCTGGGAGTATCCGCCGATGCGCCGCCCGTGGCGCTTATCCATAGTTGAGGCCTGTAGCGGAGGTCTGCAGCCAGGCCTCGACAACTGGCAGCGCTTGCGAGAGAGCCATGACCATGAACAAGAAGAACGCATCGCCAACGGACAAACACAATAGCCCCGCCGATGACCTACCCCCCATCTCCCCACCTACCGTCACCACCGACCTCAGCGACTATAGCCCTGGCAGCACCGCCACCGTCACGGCCAGCGGCTTTGCGGCTGGCAGCATGGTCGCTTTCGAGGTGGACCATGCCACCGGCGCTGGTGCGGATAACCTGTGGGGCACCCCCGACGATGTGCTCGCCACCGACGCCGGCGAAGGCCACGACCCGTGGTACGTGACCGACGGCGGCGCTGGCGACCTGGACGGCAAGGTCAACGGCAGCATCACCACCTCGTGGTACGTCAACCCCGACGACTCGGCGGGCGCCACTTTCCTGCTCAGCGCGACCGGCGCGGGTGCCGACCAGGTGTTCGGCACGGCTGACGACGTGGTGGCGACGACGTCGTTCACCGACAGTGCAGTGATCACCGCGACCGGTGTGAACGTGACGCTGGACGAAACGGCCGGGTTGCAAAATGGCACAGCCACACCAAGCCCGGCCTCGGATGCCGACGACAACGACATCCTGGTGGCCTCCCTGCCCTCCGCGTTCTCGACCCGCCTCACCGCACTGGGCGCCGGTACCCCGGCAGGTGCTGCCTTGAGTGGCTATACCGGGGCCGTGGGCAACACCGGCAGCAATGCATTCACCATCACCCCGGCACCGGGCGGCACCATCACCGACGTCAGCTTCACCAACAGCGCTGGCGCGCCGCTCAATGGCCTGGACAGTGGGCTGGATACGCTCGATGGCGTCAGCATCCTGCTCTACACCGATACCAGCAACAACAACATCGTGCTGGGCCGTGCGGGCGGGCCAGCAGGCGCGATCGTGTTTGCCGGTTACATCGAAGAAACCGGATCGCCCGTCAGCGGCGGCAAGATCTGGACGGTGGAATACCAACCGCTGCTGCACCCGAACACCAGCAACCCGGACGACGCCGTCAACCTGCTGAACAAGGTATTCATCGGCACCAACCAGGACCTGCAATTCAGCCTGGCCAATGCGCCTTCCGGGCAGAACCTGTTCCTCATGTTCACCACCGCGAACCCGACCGTGGTCAATGACGGCGGCATCCTGCGCATCAGCGACCCGACCATCATCGCCACCGGGAAAGACCCGGCCGACCAGTCGAGCGGTGCCAGCATCAACACGGGCGATACGATCAACACCAGCCAGGCGGGTGGCCCGACCACCTTCGGCACCAACAACCAGATGATCGTGGAGCAGGAAGGTATCCGTTTCTCCTTCGTCACCGGCGCCCGGCAGAATGTGACCATTCCCAACCTGGACCAGAACGAAGCGGATATTGAAGCCAACATCGACTACACCGCGGTGTTCAATGTGAAGTCGGCCAGTTTCGATGTGGTGCAACTGCAAAGCGGCAAGAGCGCCGTGGTCACGGTCAGCGCCTACAGCACGGCCGCTGAGCCTGGGGTGAACTTCATCAATGGGTACAGCAACGATGCCGCAGTGGCGATCACCAACGTTCGCGTCATCGATATCGCCACAGGGCAGGTAGTCGAGAACTCGAACGGGTCGGTGAATGACCCGAACATCGTCATCACCTTTGCCTCGGGGGTCGCTACCCTCACTGGCATTACCGCCGGCCAGCGAATCGAGTACACCACCACACAGGATCACAACCGTGTGCTCATCCAGAATGGCGCTGCCGTGGACGCCAAGGGCGATACCCATGCCGATTTCGATATCGGCGGCCTGAAGCTACTTCAGGTCACTACCGCTACCGCTGAAATCGGCTCCAAGATGGTCTTCGAAGACGACGGCCCGAGCATCAGCACCACCGGCACCGAGCCGACCCTGACCGTCGATGAAACCAACTTGGCGATCAACGCCAGCCAGAGCTTCGCCGCCAACTTCACCTCGGCCTTCGGCGCCGATGGCGCTGGCACGCTCACCTACGCCCTGGGCGTGGTGGCAGGCGCTTCGGGCCTGACGGACACGGCCACCGGCGAGGCGGTCAACCTGTCGCTCAATGGCACCGTGGTAGAAGGCCGCACGGCCACCACCAACCTGCTGGTGTTCACCGTCAGCGTTGCCAGTAACGGCACCGTCACCCTCGACCAGCTCCGCGCCATCGTTCACCCAGACACCACTAACCCCGATGACTCGAAGACCCTGTCCGGCGACAACCTGGTGACCTTGACCGCGACCAAGACCGACAAGGACGGCGACAGCGCCCAGGCCACGCTCAACATCGGACAGAACCTGGTATTCAAGGATGACGGCCCGAGCATCAGCACCACCGGCACGGAACCGACCCTGACCGTCGATGAAACCAACCTGGCGATCAACGCCAGCCAGAGCTTCGCCGCCAACTTCACCTCGGCCTTCGGTGCCGATGGCGCTGGCACGCTCACCTACGCCCTCGGCGTGGTGGCAGGCGCCTCAGGCCTGACGGACACGGCCACTGGGGAAGCGGTCAACCTGTCGCTCAATGGCGCCGTGGTAGAAGGCCGCACGGCCACCACCAACCTGCTGGTATTCACGGTCAGCGTTGCCAGTAACGGCACCGTTACCCTCGACCAGCTCCGCGCCATCGTCCACCCCGACACCACTAACCCGGATGACTCGAAAACACTGAGCGCCGACAACCTGGTGACCCTGACCGCGACCAAGACCGACAAGGACGGCGACAGCGCCCAGGCTACGCTCAACATCGGGCAGAACTTGGTATTCAAGGATGACGGCCCAAGCATCAGCACCACCGGTACGGAACCGACCCTGACCGTCGATGAAACCAACCTGGCGATCAACGCCAGCCAGAGCTTCGCCGCCAACTTCACCTCGGCCTTCGGTGCCGATGGCGCCGGCACGCTCACCTACGCCCTCGGCGTGGTGGCAGGCGCCTCCGGCCTGACTGACACGGCCACCGGCGAGGCAGTCAACCTGTCGCTCAATGGCGCCGTGGTGGAAGGCCGCACGGCCACCACCAACCTGCTGGTGTTCACCGTCAGCGTTGCCAGTAACGGCACCGTTACCCTCGACCAGCTCCGCGCCATCGTCCACCCCGACACCACTAACCCGGATGACTCGAAAACACTGAGCGCCGACAACCTGGTGACCCTGACCGCGACCAAGACCGACAAGGACGGCGACAGCGCCCAGGCTACGCTCAACATCGGGCAGAACTTGGTATTCAAGGATGACGGCCCAAGCATCAGCACCACCGGTACGGAACCGACCCTGACCGTCGATGAAACCAACCTGGCGATCAACGCCAGCCAGAGCTTCGCCGCCAACTTCACCTCGGCCTTCGGTGCCGATGGCGCCGGCACGCTCACCTACGCCCTCGGCGTGGTGGCAGGCGCCTCCGGCCTGACTGACACGGCCACCGGCGAGGCAGTCAACCTGTCGCTCAATGGCGCCGTGGTGGAAGGCCGCACGGCCACCACCAACCTGCTGGTGTTCACCGTCAGCGTTGCCAGTAACGGCACCGTTACCCTCGACCAGCTCCGCGCCATCGTCCACCCCGACACCACTAACCCGGATGACTCGAAAACACTGAGCGCCGACAACCTGGTGACCCTGACCGCGACCAAGACCGACAAGGACGGCGACAGCGCCCAGGCCACGCTGAATATTGGGCAGAACCTGGTATTCAAGGATGACGGCCCGAGCATCAGCACCACCGGCACGGAACCGACCCTGACCGTCGATGAAACCAACCTGGCGATCAACGCCAGCCAGAGCTTCGCTGCCAACTTCACCTCGGCCTTCGGCGCCGATGGTGCCGGCACGCTCACCTACGCCCTCGGCGTGGTGGCAGGCGCTTCGGGCCTGACGGACACGGCCACCGGTGAGGCGGTCAACCTGTCGCTCAATGGCACTGTAGTGGAAGGCCGCACGGCCACCACCAACCTGCTGGTGTTCACCGTCAGCGTTGCCAGCAACGGCACCGTCACCCTCGACCAGCTCCGCGCCATCGTCCACCCCGACACCACTAACCCGGATGACTCGAAGACCCTGAGCGCCGACAACCTGGTGACCTTGACCGCGACCAAGACCGACAAGGACGGCGACAGCGCCCAGGCTACGCTGAATATCGGGCAAAACCTGGTATTCAAGGATGACGGCCCAAGCATCAGCACTACCGGCACCGAGCCGACCCTGACCGTCGATGAAACCAACCTGGCGATTAACGCCAGCCAGAGCTTCGCCGCCAACTTCACCTCGGCCTTCGGTGCCGATGGCGCCGGCACGCTCACCTACGCCCTCGGCGTGGTGCCAGGCGCGTCGGGCCTGACGGACACGGCCACCGGCGAGGCGGTCAACCTGTCGCTCAATGGCGCCGTGGTGGAAGGCCGCACGGCCACCACCAACCTGCTGGTGTTCACCGTCAGCGTTGCCAGTAACGGCACCGTTACCCTCGACCAGCTCCGCGCCATCGTCCACCCCGACACCACTAACCCGGACGACTCGAAGACCTTGAGCGCCGACAACCTGGTGACCTTGACCGCGACCAAGACCGACAAGGACGGCGACAGCGCACAAGCCACGCTGAACATCGGGCAGAACCTGGTATTCAAGGATGACGGCCCGAGCATCAGCACCACTGGCACGGAGCCGACCCTGACCGTCGATGAAACCAACCTGGCAATCAACGCCAGCCAGAGCTTCGCCGCCAACTTCACCTCGGCCTTCGGCGCCGATGGCGCTGGCACGCTCACCTACGCCCTCGGCGTGGTGGCAGGCGCTTCGGGCCTGACGGACACGGCCACCGGCGAGGCGGTCAACCTGTCGCTCAATGGCACCGTGGTGGAGGGCCGCACAGCCACTACCAACGCGCTGGTGTTCACGGTCAGCGTCGCCAGTAATGGCACCGTCACCCTCGACCAGCTCCGCGCCATCGTCCACCCCGACCCCACCAACCCCGATGACGTGAAGACCCTGACCGCCGACAACCTGGTGACCTTGACCGCGATCAAGACCGACAAGGACGGCGACAGCGCCCAGGCCACCCTCAACATCGGGCAGAACCTGGTGTTCCACGATGATGGCCCATCCCTGGCCTTCGGCAACCTGATCGGAACCGGCAGCATCCTGCCGCAATACGGTTTCTGGAACAATACGATTGGTGCCGACGGCCTGGGTGCGACCGGCCTGGACATTTCGCTGGTGGGTGGCCAGTTCACCCTGGTCCGGCCCGACAACACCACCACGACCGGTACTGGCACCCTCACCGAGACGTCGCCTTCGCCCGATGCCAATGGCGCGTTCCACTTCACTGGCGCCTTGACCGGGGACTTCGACAACAACGCCGCAACGGCCAACACCACGATCGACTACACGCTGACGGCCTATGCCAATGGCAGCTACACCCTGGACCTGGTGCAAGGCTTCCATTCGGTCACCACGCTCAGCAGTGCCAACGGCTCGCTGGATGCCGGCGGCCCGGACCCAGTGCGTACCTTGCTGATCCCTAAAACCAGTGACCCAAGCATTCCATCGGCATCCGAGGAGATCGTGTTCTTCTCCGCCAAGGCGCTCGCCTCGACGGCAGACATCTTCACCGGCATAGGCATCGGGGCTACCGACCCGACCGAAGCCCAGCTGCAGACCAATCCCCTGCCGTCGTACATCGACCCCGCGTCGATGAACGTCAGCACGTCCGGTATCGGCGTCGCCAACAACCTGTTCCAGGGTGACAACCTGGCGGCGATCAGCGCCGCCGATGAAAGCTTCGTGGTCAACCCGGAAACCTTGCTGACGGGCATGAAGGTCTACATCGACAACTCCGTAGGGGGCTACGACACCGCCACCGAGGACCTGTACTACCGCATCTACTACGCCGATGGAACGACGTCGAACCTGACCGAGGTGAACACCCTCACTCCAGAGGCTGGCGGCCAGGTGTCGTTCCTGATCCAGAAGGCAGGTTCATCGCTGATCGACGCCGTGCAACTGACGATGGCGCGCGGCGAAATCAAGATCCCGGTGATCGAGTTCATCAAGGAAACCGAGAACCTGGCCAGCGACATCAAACTGCAGTTCAGTGCAACGCTGACGGACAAGGACGGCGACTCCGCGAGCAGTACGTTCGCCGCCAACCTGTTCGCCAACGAAGCGGACAACGCAGCGTTCGACTTCTCGCTGGTTGGCACCACCGGCCAGCGCGATGCGTTCAACGTCGACCTGTCGGCTGATGAGCAGCTGTACCAGGTCAGCGGGTTCGATGCCGGTGCGGGGCAACGCGACAAGCTGGTGCTCAATGGCGATCCGAATGCCGTCGTGCAGTCGATCGACAACAGCGGTGCAGACAGCATCGTGACCATTGCCGAATCCGGCGGGCAGACGACGACCATCACCTTGGTCGGGGTCGACATCCTCAACACCGACATCTTCAATGGGAGCGTCTGAACCATGAGTTGAAACCTGCGAGGGTGGCCTGAAAAACCACCCTCGCAGCGCTTCTGCAGGCCACCAACGAACTTCGCCCTTCAACGCCAACAGACCACCACACAACGACAGGCCGGGCGCCCGCCAGGCGCCATCAGCCTGCTGCGTTGTGCCTGGGCCTCAGTCGTACTCCCCGCCTGTGGATGCGGGCGGCTCTTCGCCACTGGTGAGCCCGTGCTTGACCGCATACATCAGCAAGTCGATGCGGTTGGTGAGGTTGAGCTTCTGATAGATGCTGCTGAGGTGATTGTGCACGGTGTGTTCGCTGATGCCCAAGCGCCCGGCAATGCACATGTACTTGGCGGACGGGTCGCCAACGATGGCACGGACCAGTTCCTGCTCGCGCAACGTCAGCCGGGCATGTTTCGCGTGTGCCAGGTTGCATTGCAGCGGCACATGCCTGGTCGAGGCATAACCGGAAAGGCCACTGACCCAGGCCCGGTCCAGCCCGGTGTCGCAATGATGGACTTTGACGATGGCGCGGATGATCGACTCGGTCGAGTCTTCCGCCAGCACAATGCCACGTGCGCCCGCCTCGATGGCATGTGCAACGGGGACCGTCTCGTACAACCCCTTGAGCACCAGCACTTTCATGTCGCCCGTGCGCGCAAGGCCGGCAACCACCTCGACCGGGTCCAGTGCATCAGGAAAAAAACTGAAGAAAATGACATCGGGCCGCGACTGATCGGCAAGGTCCAGCGCATGGGCATAGGTAGTGGCCTGGCCACTCACTTCCATGCGGGGCTTTCTGGCATTGATCAGATCGTGAAGGCCCAGGAGCACCAGCGGGCGACAATCGATCAGCATCACGCGTATCGTTTTTTTATGGTCTGGCATTGTCTTCGTGCCTCCCATGAAAAACGGTCCCTGTCCTCCACTTGTTAGCTTTCTTAGCCATCCTTATCGGCCACTGACTGAACTGGCCGAGGATCAATGAACAATGGCACCCGACAACGCGTCAGACGGTGCCGCACGAGGTTGCATGGCGCTGGGCCACGGGCGGTGGCGCAAGCGGCGGGGGTTGCGGACGGGTTCCGCATTGGGGCGGAATCGTTGAAATGAAAACAACGGTTGGTTGCTGGCGCATGCTGCAGTGCTCCTACAGGCCCTTCAGCGGAGTCTAGGCCAGCGCGGCGTACTGCCTGGGGCTTGCGCCGCGTTGTGGTACATACGCAGCGCTGTCCCAATCATGACTGGTTGTCTTTTAAGATCAAGGGATTAGACGGTTTCGGCGGCAGCGTTAGCGCGTGCTTGGACCTGACGAAATGTCAAATAATCGACGAGCGGTGCATATCTGCATGCGTCAAAAAAGTTTCGTCAATTTATTGCCACAGTCAACGAGGTCCTCGCTCTTTAGTGCTGTTTTAAGCGCATTAAGCGTCTTGCTGGTACGGTATTAACCAGAGTGGAAGTTAATACGCCCACCTGACCGCCACAGTTCGTTTTGAAAGAATATCCATTATCGAGATCATATCGTGTATTCGCCGTTCTGGCGCCATTGATACACCAACTTCATACTTATCGCCAACATTGGGAAAACCATGCGCAACTGGAACCGGTAGAAACTCTTGTGTGGCATAACGGCCATTGGGCTTCTCTGAGTACATGGGTATTGGTATTCTGTCCAAAAAACTTGTGGCTCGAAAGGTGCTCACTGAACTTTCCTCCGCACCACCATCCAGTCCACCGCCACGTATTGCCCCAACCAACCCCCAGCGCGTTGAGAATAGTCCCCGCCTCCGCCTGCACGCGCTTGTCTGTTGTCGGCTAATACCAGTCGATAGGAATCGGGGCCTTATAAACCCATCGGGACAAACCAGCAGTATTATCCGTTTGAATACGTCAGCTGCCCCCCGTAATAACTGTCAAAGACGTTATTATTTGATCTGGATCATCGCTCAAATCGCTACCATACCCACAAACTTCTAGTCCACCGTATTTTTCGTCTGTATAAAACCACTCTTCTGAACTATCAAATTCGAGCTCCGTATAGGGTGATAAGTCACGAACCAGATCACCCAAGCCAATCCCTTCTGGCAGCTTACCTTGATACGAGCTTACCGGCTTATAGCCTTGCGCAACACTTTCATAAAGCCAAGTTTTAATAGCATAAATTTTCCATTCGCGAACGAGGACATGAAGCGCCCTTGTCTCGACGCCAGGATGATCTGGACGATCGTAATATAGCTGCCAGTTAGTCAAATCTAAGTCATGCACAAAAAAACCATACCCACCACACCCGTCAGAGTCAAAGCTTTTCATCATGAGCAACACGGGAGAATCAGTAAATTTATATAAACCCGCTTTATCATCTACAATAAATTGTTTGATCGCCCTCTCAAAATCTTCCACATGCATGCCCAGAGGTATGCCAGCAAGTGATATAGAGGGGAGAATAGGGGCACTCCACGAAATCGAAATAGTCATTTGGGCTCCCACAAATTATTCGAAGGATTGAACAAAACTTCTTGGCCTTGCGGATTATAATAGGTCGTACCCTTATCATAAACCGGCCGCCCATCTTTAAATGTCGAATTATCCCCGGCATCAAGCCACGCGGCTACTGGCTGCAACGAACCCGGTTCGAGGTCAACGAACGGATACGCATCAGGGTGATGCTGGGCTGTTTTGTGATTACTGCTGAGTAAAATATATAGCCCCGGCTAGACCGGGGATTTCTTTGAGTAACGCTCTTCTAATCTTTTAGCCGAATTTAAAACACTATCCCTCTCTTCAGGGAAGAACGCAGAGTAAACATCGGCCGCAATTTTCATTAAAAAAACATAATCGAATACAGAAACACTTGAGGTCTCCACCTCCCCCAAAAAGAAACTAACCTCATTAAATTCTTCAGGATCATCCCAATCCTGATCAAGAGAATAGAAATACCCTTCGCCCACAGAGAAGCCGAAACCCTTCGAAGCCTCATAGATAAACGCCGGAAAATTGGTCCTCCCCCTCTCTATAGATGCCTCTATTAGCTCGTAGAGGTCTTCATAATCCAGGCCGGTGGAAGCGAATGATTTCTTGAGCTTCTCAAGCCAAAATAAAATAGTCATCAATTTGTCCTGGGCGGCATAGTGATGAAGGAGTTTGTTATTTTTCCAGTCTTGCTATTACGTGTCACCTGGAAGTAATAACCATGAATTTTAATACTAGCCTCTCTCAAGGCTGGATTAGTTTGGAAAACAGACTCAGTCTGGACTGCCGCACGACTAGACATATCAGCCACCTTACTGTCCGACAGAACCTTTGAATCGTAAGTTGGTTTCGTGGACAGCGATTTATACCCACCAATCAATTCACCCTTTGTATTAGTTCTAGGCAACCGATAGCTGTATTCAACAACCCCTGGGAAACGACTATCCGTGATTTTGTTGGAAATCTTCGCACCGGTTATCTCAACCGACTCCATGAATGCATCATTGTTGTGGGCACCAGAAATCGTACCCGCCTTACTGTTTCGCACGCCGATCTGGGCGTTATGACCGAGAACTGACTCGTTAAAGTTCTTCGGAAGTGTAGATGCTGCTTGCTCACCAGCCGTAGCAGTTCCTTTTGCACAGCTGGTAGCTTTGCCTAGTATCAGCACCGCCGCCAATTTTACTACATCATCCCGCGAAGCACCTTTATCGACAAGGCTGATGATCCCTGGCACATCCACCGGCGCCAAAGTCGAGCCGAGCAAGCCATCCTGACGTGCCCGCTCAATGATTGCCTCCTCACTTAACCCTTGCCCTCTCCACTCCGCAAACAGCTCACTCTTTCTGATCGCCTTCACATACCGATTGGCAACAACGCCCATAGGCGACCAGTCGCTGCCCGACAGCGCATAGACATCAAGGAAGCTCGCGTCGGCGTCGCTCTTCTGCGCGTCCACTCCCCCCTCATCATCGCAAAGGGCGTATTGGCTAGGTAGACCGAAAGTCGTCAGGCTGGGTACAGAAAGACTACAGAAAGGTGCAACTTGAGTGCTAACGGGTGTAGGAAGGGTGCAAGAAGGCGACAAAAAGGGGGCAGATAGGGTGCAAAAACACCGGCGCAAGGCCGGTGTCGAGGGTGTCAGATACTCCACGTCGGCGATAGGGTCATCCCCGGCATCAAGCTACGCGGCTACTGGCTGCAACGGGCCGGGTTCGAGGTCAACGAACGGATACGCATCAGGGTCATGCAGGGCTGTTTGGGATTACGACGGAGTGAAAACAAATCCCCCGGCAGTACCGGGGATTTTTTATATCACGTCTTTTGAAATAAATGATTTGACACTACCTCTATCAGCTTGCAAAAGCTGATCAGCCTCAATTAACTCGCGCAGCTTTATAACAACCGCCCTATCCGCATAGAACCCTCCCTGGCCGACCCAGGATAAAGCCAAACCAATCCAATACTCAGATTTGCTATCCAAACCCGCCAAAATTACACTTGGATAAGCAAATTCATCCCCAAGTATTGATCTGGCTTTCTTGTAGGGTATTTCAAGCAAGCTAACGACCCTCCAGAAATCTTCAGCTCCTTTAAGGTAGAAAGATTGACTCGCTCCCGCTATCCGCCATTCACCACTCACGTCACGAGACAGTTTAAGGCCATTTTCTAAGATATATTCCATCTGATCAGATCCCTGGCCTATGCTCAACCTTTACTCCGTACTTACTCATAGTCAGCTCAAACAAACTACGAACTTCTGGCACCCAGCTCTTCCAATAATAGCCACTAAACTCGTTAGTTATAAAATCTCCGCTCTTCCCGCGCCTAAACATACCGCCAACCGCAGCACTATCAGAGGCTTTAATTTAGTCTACAAGCTGCTGATGAGGAGACAGACCTGGGCGGAGGTCAGTCGGCTTACCAACAACAAAGGTTTGCGTCTTAGTATAAAAGACGAACTCTATAGAGCCAGTTTTAGTGCTGGGCTAATAGTTCTAAATGGCGTTAGAAGACAGTGAGCCAGGCTCCAAGCCTAAAACGCCCGGTGCAGGGCCAGAGCCCTTCCAGGTCGCAGCAGGTAAATTCGCAGTTCCTTTTGCACCGAAGCATTATCGATTATGGACAATATTCGACCGTATACCCCCCCTAGCTCTTGCTGTAATTTTTGGGCCAGTTGCTTCCCCTCAGCTATATGCCGTAGTTCCGCCTCAGGCGAGCTAAATCCAGAATCGGGCGGGTAGTCGCTGTTGAATGTCGCCTGATATTCACTGTCCCAGGCACTGATTTCGGCCCTCAGCTCTTGAGAAATGGGCACATCGTCAACATCAATGTGCCCCATAGCATCCGGCTCCGGGCAGAATATCGGTCCAGTCAAATATTCATTCGCTAGTCTCAATTTGATCATGGCAATGGTTTCCAACTACTGACCGGATTCGCTCGAACCACGAAACCGTTTGAGCCAACCCCAATGGCGATATTTTGCTCAACACCATTATGTGTGATGCGTTAAACATTGGCCGAGCCATTTGTGCCAACAATTTTTCCACGCTCAAGAGCACTCATTACAACTGTCGGAATCTCGTCGCGTAATATTCCTTTGTTGACGAAATCGACTTCGTGCCGTTTGTAGATATGTTGCAACCCGGCAGCATCGCTGCCAGTTTCAAGCCATACGGTCCGACCATCTGGTAATTTTCGAATGTCGACAACGCTTTCAGGAGTGATCTTGGTACCTGCAGGCAAACCAGAAATTAACTCGTCTCTCGCCAGAGTCGAATTTAGAGCCCCTTTTGCACCGCTGGTAGCTTTGCCTAGTATCAGCACCGCCGCAAATTTTACTACATCATCCCGCGAAGCACCTTTATCGACAAGGCTGATGATCCCTGGCACATCCACCGGCGACAAAGTCGAGCCGAGCAAGCCATCCTGACGTGCCCGCTCAATGATTGCCTCCTCACTTAACCCTTGCCCTCTCCACTCCGCAAACAGCTCACTCTCTCTGATCGCCTTCACATACCGATTGGCAACAACGCCCATAGGCGACCAGTCGCTGCCCGACAGCGCATAGACATCAAGGAAGCTCGCGTCGGCGTCGCTCTTCTGCGCGTCCACTACCCCCCTCATCATCGCAATGGCGTAATCCGTTACCAGAAGGTCGTATTCCGCTTTGCTCAGCCTGCCGCTCTGGTACAGCTCAACAAGCTTTTCCCCAGCCTGTTTCTCCTGCTGCCGGTATTCATCACGAATACCAACCTCGCAGTTGCCATTTCCTCCACAGGCTTTATACCGCTCGTGCAACTCATCAATGCTGCCAATACCAGCAGCCTTGAGCTTCTCGTACAACGCCCGGCTGGCTGCATCCAGCCGTTCAACGCCGTGCTTTTTAGTGATTACAGCGGAGTGAAACAAATAGCCCCGGCAGTGCCGGGGCTATTTTATTCTTCATCAATCCAAACTTTCTTAATCCAAATCGCCAAGTTTGGCCAGCTCTCACCAGAAGAACCATCATGGGACCAAAATCTTACTTCTCCAAGTTTCGTAAGGCAGTAGTAGTTACCATTATCCTCACAAAAAGGAAGCCAATCACGAGGAACGCCTAGCCTCCACGCCTCATTCGCGTTAGTAATTAATTCTCTCGGGCTATCTCTATCAAATGTAACCCTAAGGGAATCCTTCCCGTTCAAGAGACTATCGCTTGCCTCCTTCAGAAAATATCTATAATCCTCCGGAAAGATAAAGCCCAACTCTTTCTCATACGAATCCAAGAGTTCATCACTTGGCAACACCTGAGCATTGGGTAATGGCAATCGTAATTTCTTTAACTCTATGACAACGGAATTTATATCAGAAATCATATATCACCAAATCGATTAAAAATCAGATGCCCTAGCTTTCCAATAGCCTTTCTTCCACTTCTCGAACTGCGCCCTGTTAATTCCAGATGGAATATCTGAGCCAGAGTTTATATGAATAACCGCTGTATTCTTCTGATGGAAGCTCTGAGTCACTTCCGCAATAGGACCATCCTGAGTCTGCAACATATGATGGAGGTTTATTTTCTTCCCATCTGTTCCATACGGTGCCAATCCATTCTCCATAAGCTGCTTATTGGTTAATCCAGTTTGCGAATCAACCCTACCTGGGTCAATCAAGTCATTCCGCTGATAAACCTTATTCCCGTTGTACGGGATTGGCTCTTGAGACCAATATTTTCTCTGCTGCCCAAAGTAAGTGCCGGCCTCTTTTTCAAGGCTTGCAGTTGCTTTTGCACCGCTGATAGCTTTGCCTAGTATCAGCACCGCCGCAAATTTTACTACATCATCCCGCGAAGCACCTTTATCGACAAGGCTGATGATCCCTGGCACATCCACCGGCGACAAAGTCGAGCCGAGCAAGCCATCCTGACGTGCCCGCTCAATGATTGCCTCCTCACTTAACCCTTGCCCTCTCCACTCCGCAAACAGCTCACTCTCTCTGATCGCCTTCACATACCGATTGGCAACAACGCCCATAGGCGACCAGTCGCTGCCCGACAGCGCATAGACATCAAGGAAGCTCGCGTCGGCGTCGCTCTTCTGCGCGTCCACTACCCCCCTCATCATCGCAATGGCGTAATCCGTTACCAGAAGGTCGTATTCCGCTTTGCTCAGCCTGCCGCTCTGGTACAGCTCAACAAGCTTTTCCCCAGCCTGTTTCTCCTGCTGCCGGTATTCATCACGAATACCAACCTCGCAGTTGCCATTTCCTCCACAGGCTTTATACCGCTCGTGCAACTCATCAATGCTGCCAATACCAGCAGCCTTGAGCTTCTCGTACAACGCCCGGCTGGCTGCATCCAGCCGTTCAACGCCGTACTTGTTCGCCAGCAGGTTGTTTTCAACCGCGTTACGCCCCGCACCAGCACCTGCGACCGCCCCAGCGCTATTACCTTCCACCAGGCCACCCGAAAGCCCGGCTGCCAGCGTCGACAGCGCAGAAACGGTCTGTTTCTGTTCTTCGCTGAGCGAGTTGCTGTCGCTGGTGCCATACAACTGCTGAGTGATCAGGCGGGCAACCAGCTCGCCGCCGGCCGCACCCGCTGCACCGGCCGCCGCCGAGTTGCCCTGCGCCTGGGCGACAACGGCACCCAACACTGCATGGGCCATGACGTTGAGTGCTTTATTGTCGCCAGTGGATTTCTTGATTACCTGCGCGAGGTATGGTGCCGATGCGCCTGCCAGCGCAGAACCGATATCACCGCCTGCCAGACCTTGCAGTGCCGCTGTCACAGCCTGGGTCACGCGCTGGTAATCACCACTGGTGCCGTACTTACCCATGATGCGCTGGTAAGCCTCAGTGGCGACCAGTTGTTCCTGGTACGCCTTGACCGCGTCATCGCTTGCCCCTTTACCCGGCGCCGGGATGCCGCGTGCATCAAGTTCCGCACGCGCCTCCTTGTCGGCCTTCAGCTGCCCCTCGGTACGGACGATGTCCGATACCTGTGTGCCGATTTCACCAATCAGCTGCACCTGCTGCAGCCGCCGCTGTTCCTTCTCCTTGTCGAAGATCGGGCTGATGCTGTCGTTGGCATGCTCGACGTCGTGACTGAGGCTGGCCACATCCTGCTGCTGCCGGCCCGGGTCACGGATTTCCAGTGTGCCCTCGGAAACGGCCGAAGCCGTGGTGCCGCTGGCACTGCCGCTGTGGTTGTAGGCGATCAACGTGCCGCTTGGCATGTTGCTGGTGAACCTGTCAGTGCCACCGTTGCCACCGCTGATGCTGGCACTGGCCATCTGGCTCTTGAACTCCGCCTTGTTGGCGATAGCGCTCCAGCCCAGGGTGCCGGTGCTCAGGCGGTTCTTGTCGGCATCGGCGGTACTGGCAATGACGCTGCCGTCGAGCTGGGTGTGCTTGCCGACATCGACCTGATAACCGCCCTTGCCAGCGAACAGACCGGTCTGCTCCTGCACGCTCTGGTACTTGGAATCGAGCTTGGTCTTGCTGACGCTGAGACTGCCGCTCGCCCCGCCGGTACCGATGATGGTGACGCTCAGCCCACCGCTGACGTTGCTCTGCTTGGACTTGTAGTTGTCGGTGTCCTGCAGGCTTTGTAGCGTCAGGTCACGCCCCACGTCGGCGGTGATCTTCGCAGCGTTGACCTGCGCGCCTTTGAGCGCGGTATCCCGCCCGCTGCGCAGGGTCGCCTCATTACCGGCATCGAGGGTGGTTTCGGTCCAGGTCGTGCCGTTGCCTTTCTCGTTGCCGGCGCCCTTGTTGGCGTTGGCAAAGATGCTGAGGCCAACACCGTCGGGACCACCACCGATACTGGCGCCAATAGCGCCGCCGCTGCTGCTGTTCTTGCCATCGAGCTTTTGCGTATTGGCCGCAGCCTCAAGATGGATGTCGCGTTCAGCGGACAACAGCAGGTCGTTGCCGGCCTTCAGTTGACTGCCTTGGACCCGGATGTCGCCGCCGCTGCCGGCCCCGTTGCCGGTGGCCACAATGCTCAGGTCGTTGCCACTGGTCAGGCTGCTGCCCTGGCTGACGGTCTGCTCCTGGGTCTGCCGCGAGCTCGACTTTTGCCCGCCCAGCGATACGGCGATGCCCACGAACTCGCTAGCATTAGCCGCCGTCATGCCGCCGTTCTGCTGGGCAGCCTGCCAGGCCTGAACACCGGTCAGGCCGGCCTTGATGCCCTGAAGGGCAGAAAGCCGGCTGTCCTCTTCCCGGGTCGCTTGCTTGGTAATCTGGTAAGCGGTGTCGATGGCACTGCCAACCGTACCGGACAGCGCCAGGGTCAGGCCGCTGCTCTTGCTCTTGGAGGTCTGCTCGCTGCTGTTGTGGTTTTCGGCAGCAGTGATCTCGACGTTCTGCCCGACCAGGGTGATGTCCTTGCCGGCGATAACCTCCGACCCCTTGATGCCGAGGTCCTTGCCCGCCTCGATGGTGACATTGCCCAGCACACTGCCTATGGTGCTGGCCTTGGCGTTCTCACTGGTGCTGGTCGAGGTTTTTTCCAGGCTGGTCGAGCCCAACGTGAAGCCGATGCCACCGCTGCTGAGCAGGCCCGACTTCTTCTTCGAACTCGCATGGCTCTGCTCGAACGTTTCGGTCGCGCTGTCGATCTGCACGTTGCGGCCCGCCAGCAGGCTGGTGTCGTTGGTCGACACGATGCTGCTGCCCGACACGCCGATATCCTGCCCGGCGCGAACGACCACCGTGTCACCACTGACCGACGAGCCTTGCTGAGTGATGGCCGTCGAACTGTCGATGCGGGTCTTCTGGCTGCTGGATAGCCCGGAGTGGCTGGTCTTGGTCTTGCGGTAGTAGCTGTAGTCGCTGTTCTCCTGCGCGACCAGCTGCACATCGCCGCCGGCGTAAAGGTATGCCTCATCGCCTGCAGTCACGCGGCTGGCGCTCAGGGCAAGGTCGTCTCCGGCCTTCAATGCCACATTGCCGCCAGCCACCACAGTGCTGCCCACCTGCTGGACATGGTCCTCCTGGCTGGTGACTTTCCGGGTCTTGCTCGCCGAGTGCTGCTCGTTGGCGGCCGCTGCCAGCTGCAGATCGCCCGTCGCCGCCATCGCCACATCCCGCTTGGCCTCGATTGCACTGGCCACTGCGCTGATATCGCGCCCGGCGCTGACAATCAGGTCACGCCCGGCCTGCACGCTCGAGCCGTTCTGGGTCACGCTGCTGTCGGTGTGGCGTACGCCGCGGTCGTTGACCACGACCTGCTCGACCGAGGTCAGCTTCACATCGCGACCAGCCTTCAGGCTGGTGTCGGCAGCGCTGCTGAGCACGCCGCCGTGGTTGCTCAGGTCGCGCCCGGCGTTGATCGCCAGGTTGTTCGCGGCCTCCACGCGGGCGGCGTTATCGACGAAGTCGCGCTGCTGGGCGTAGCTGCCGTTGCTGCTCTGGTGCGAGGTCAGGGTGCGTTCGTTGATCACGTCCTGTACGGCGGACAGGCTGACGTCCCGCCCGGCGATGATGCCGCCGGCCTTGTTCACCAGGTTGTTGCCAGCCAGCAGGTCGAGGCGGTTGCCAGCCTCGACCAGGCCGCTGTTGACCAGGTTGTTGCCGGCCTTGGCCGAGAGGCTGTTGCTGGCGCGCAGGGTGCCGACGTTGTCGAGGTTCTGGCCGGCGATCAGGTTGACATCGTTGCCGGCGATCAGCGCGCCGTTGGGGGCCAGGCGGTTGTTGCCGTGCGCCAGGTAGAGCACCGGCACCAGCACCTGCTCGCCGTTCACCTCGGCGCTTTCCAGCCAGACGATGTCATGGGTCAGCGCCGCCATCTGTTCGGAGGTGAGGCTCACGCCCACTGCCAGGTTGAGCTGTTGCTTGCTCTGGATGGCATTGTCCATCAGGTACTTGAACAGCTGTTCGTCAGTGTTCTGGCCATCGATGTAGCGTTGCCCGGTACGGGCGAGCACGGCCTGCTGGATCAGTTTCTGCTCGTAGAAGCCATCGCCCAGGCGCTTGGCGCTTTCGTCCGGGTTGTAGCCAAGGTTCGCCAGCAGGTAGTCGGAACTCATGAACTGCTTGAGGTCGGTGAGCACCGGGTTGGTTTCGATCAGGTACTTGTGCGGGTTGCTGCGCATGCTGCTGTCGGGCAGGCCTTGTACGCGCTCGAGGGTGAGCGGGCCCTGGCCATTGAGCGTGGAGGCCTGGCTGATGCCATCGTCCACGGCCGAGCGACCTGGCAGCGCGGGGCCGCCCACGTTGCCAGGCAGGCTGGTGTCGACGACGCTGGCATTGCCGGCGACGTTCGCCTGCGTGCGGTCGGCAGTGTTCAGGGTGGTGCCGCTAGCGGTTGCCTGGTCGGCAGCACCGATGCTGAGCGTACGCCCTTGGGCCAGCGGCAACGGCTGCTGGCGCTGCGCCACACTCAGGCTCGCGCCGCCCATGCTCCAGCTTTGCGGGCCGCTGGCGGGTGTGCTGCCCGCCTCGCTGCTCAGGCGGAACAGGCCGTTCTGCCCGCTGGGCAGGCTGAAACCGGGCAGCGCCAGCGGGTTGACCTGCTGCTGGGCCAGGTCTGGCGGCAACTGCTGGTTGAGGGTGATGCGGGTGGAGAATGCCGTGCCAGGTGCCGTGGTATCGGTACGCGCACCGCTGCCGATGTAGGCGTAGCCTGGGCGCACGACGCTGTTGTCGATGCCATTGCCGGCGTTGATGCTCACTGCGCCATTGGCCTGCATCACGGCGGCGTAGCTCTGGTCGCCAGCCGCCAGTTTGCGGGTGCTGCCCAGGCTCACCAGCTCCGCTTCGGTCATGCCGATGAACCTGGCCAGGTCGGCTTGCAGGCCGCCCAGGTTGTCAGGGTTGTAACCGGGGCTTTCATACCAGTATTTGCTGGTGATCGAGCTGGCGAGCTGGTACCAGGCACCGGCGTTGCGGGTGCGCTCGGAACGGAAAATGCGCGTGGTTTCGGTCTCGCCGGTTTCCACACCGCTGTTGGTCAGGCTGCCGACCGTGGCTACCAGGTTGCCAGCAGCGCCGATGGTGCTGCTGCTGTTGAGCAAGTCACCGCCGTGGATGGTCAGGTTGCCGCCGGTGGTGATGCTGGAGGCGGCGCTGGCGTCGATCACCTCGAACTTGTCACGCTGGACGATTTCCCACACGTGGTTGCGCTTGCCACCGCAGTCGCCGGCGTTATAGCCCTCGATGCAGGCCACCTCGCCGACGCGGGCCGTGTAGATGCCCTTGTCCTCGGTCTGCAGGACCGCCCGCACGTTGTGAATGGTGCTCGCCGCCAGGCTCATCGACAGGTCGCTCTGCAGCGAGCCGGAACGGTTGACGATGCTGCTGGCCAGGCCACCCTGGCCGTCGCGGTCGATGGTCAGGCTGCCCAGGCTGTAGACGTCGGCATAGCTGTTGCTCAGGCTGGCGACCCGCAGGCCCATGTCCTTGCCGCTGAAGATCAGGCCGTGGTCGCTGTTGACCAGGGCGCCAGTGGTCACGCTCAGTGCTTCGCCAGCACCCAGGGTACCCTGGTTGTTGACGCCGCCCGCGCCGAGGTTGAGCCCGCCAGCAGAGGTCAGGCGCCCGGCATTGTTCAGCTGCCCGGCTACCGAGACGCTGGTGGCGCCACCGCCGGCAATGCTGCCGGCGCTGCCCAGGTTCACCTGTGCGGCGCTGAGGCCGAGGGTGCCACGGCTGCTCAGGCGGCCATTGCCGGCATAGGTGCCGCCAAGGTTGAGGCTGAGGCTGCCGTCACTGGCGATCAGGCCGTCGTTGCGCCAGTCGCTGCCGCTGCCGACCAGCGCTTCGCTGGCCAGCAACTGGCCGTTGGCGGTCTGGCTGAAGTTGCCGACATTGAGCGTCAGGCGCCCGGCCTGGATGACGTTGCTATTGCTCCAGCTGCCAGCGTTGAGGGTCAGGCCGCCGCGGGTGACGATACTGCCGCCGGCGCCGGTGACGTTGGCGGTGCTGATGTCGAAGTTGCCACTGCCGACGTGCAGCAGGCTGCCGCCGGCGTTGAGGAAACTGCCAACGTCGAGGCCGAGGTCACTGTTTGCGGTTTCCAGGCTGCCGTTGCGGTTGTCGAATTGCCCACCAAGCTGCAGGCGGGTAGCACCGCCGCTGCCCAGGGCGCGCAGCTGGCCGGTCTGGTTGTCGAGGCTGGCCGCCTTGATCGCCAGGGTGCTGTCACTTTCGATGATGCCCAGGCGGTTGTTCAGTGCACCGCTGAGGTCGAGGTCGATGCGTTGGCCGGCGATCTGGCCATCGTTGTCGCCGCTGTTGTCGAAATTGCCACCGCTGACCTTGACCAGCCCCTGGGCGTAGAGGCCACCGTTGCGATTGTCGAAATCGCCGGTGGTGACCAGGGCGTCGCCGGCCTGTGCCGCAATCCGCCCGCCATAGTTGTCGATGCCCCCCTGCACCTTGAGGTCTAGGGCCTGGGCCTGGGTGATGCCACCCTGGCGGTTGTTGGCCTGGTCGTAACCGTTGCTCAGCACACCGCGCAGGTCGGCGGCCAACGTGCCGTGCAGGCTGGACAGCACGCCGCCACGGTTGTTCAGGTTGCCGGCGCTGACATCGAGGTCGCCAGCGTCGGCGAGGATGCGGCCACTCTGGTTGTCGATATCCCCGCTGGCCAGGCGCAAGGCGCCCTGGCTCTGCAGGGTGCCCTTGGCATTGTCCAGGCTGGCGGCGCGCACATCGGCACCGCCGTTCTGGCTGTAGATCAGGCCATCGGCGCTGTTCAGCAGTTGGCCGTCAACGGCCAGGGTCAGCTGCTGGTTGGCGGCCAGGGTGCCACGGTTGCGGTTGTCCAGGCTGGCGGCGAACAGGCTCAGCAGGCCCTGGCTGGCGATCTGCCCAGCCTGGTTGTCGATCTGCGTGGCATTGTCGATGCGCAGGGGGCCGGCGCTGGCGAGCTTGCCGTGGTTGTTGCCAAGGGCACCGAGCAGCTTGAGGGTAACGGCGGCGTTGCCGATCAGGCTGCCGGCGCTGTTGTCCAGGCTGCCGGCATTCACTTCGAGCGCCTGCCCGGCACTGATGCTGCCGCTGCCATTGCCCAGGGCCATGGCGTTCAGGGTCAGGGCCGCGGCGCTGTCGATCAAGCCACCCTGGGCGTTGTTCAGCAGGCCGCTGACGGTCAGGCGCTGCCCACCCGCACTGGAAAGGATGCCGGCGCCACTGTTGTCCAGGTTCGCCGCTGTCACGTTCAAGGCTTGCTGGCTGACCAAGGCGCCACCGGCGCTGTTCAGCACGTCGCCGCTGACTTGGGCGTCCAGCGCGCCGTTGCGGCTGGACAAGGTGCCCTGCTGGCGATTGTCCAGGCTGCCCAGGTTGACACCCAGGCCCTGCCAGCCCGAAACCAGCCCGCCCTGGTTGTTCAGGTGCCGGGCGGTAACATTCAGTTGGCCACTGCTGATCAGTTTGCCGGCGCTGTTGTCCAGGTTGCGGCCGGCCAGGCCGAGGTCTTGGCGGGTGGAAATCTCACCACTGCGGTTGCTCAGGTCGCGCAGGTGATCGAGGGTCAGCGCACCGGCGGTGGTGATCAGGCCACTGTCGTTGTTCAGGTCGCCCGTGGCACTGCCGAAGTCGACACGAATGGCGTTGCCCAGCAGCGAGCCCGCCTGGTTATCCACGGAACGGGCGGCGATAGCCAGCAGGCCGGCGGCGCTGATCAGGCCTTGCTGGCCATTGCTCAGGCCATCGGCCAGTTGCAGGCCGAGGTCGCCACGGCTGGTCAGCGTGCCGCCGCTGTTGTCCAGGCTGGCAGCGCGGGCATCGAGCGACGCGGCGGCGATCAGGCCCTTGATGTTGCCCAGGGCCTGGTCGATGCGCAGCATGAGCGACTGGTTGCTCAGTACCTTGCCGTTGCTGTTGTCCAGGCTGCGGGCCGCCAGGGTGAAGGCCTGCGCCGAGGAGATTTCGCCGCCCTGGTTGTTCACCCCGTCAAGGTTCTTGAGCACCAGCAACGGTGCGTTGAGCAGGCCTTGGCGGTTGTCCAGCAGGCCATGGTTAAGGTCGAGGGTCAGCGCGCTGTTGCTGAACAATTGGCCGCCTTGCTGATCAAGGCCGCTGGCGTTGATGTCGAGCGCGCCGTCACTGGCGATGCGCCCGGCGTCGCGGTTGTCCAACTGCCCGGTGACCAGGCCCAGGCTGGCGCCGCTGTCGATACGGCCTTGGCGGCTGTTATCGAGGCTGTTGGCGCGAAGGGTGGCTGGCCCTTTGGCACTGATGGTGCCCTGGTCGCTGTTGCCAACCTGGGCCGCGCTGAGGTGCAGCGCGGCATCGGTGACCAGTTCGCCAGCCTGGTTGAGCACGTTGCCGGTGTGCTTGAGGGTCAAGTCACCGGCACTGGTAACACTCCCGGCGCGGTTGTCGAGCTGGTTGCTCGCCAGGCCAAGGGTGCCCTCGGCGCTGATCAGGCCCTGGCGGTTGTCCAGCGTGCCTTGCAGCGTTGCATCGAGAGCCTTGTGGCTGAGCAGCAGGCCGCCGGCGTTGTCCAGGCTATTGCCGGTCAAGCCCAGGCCGGCCTTGCCCGAGAGCACACCCTTGCTGCGGTTGATCACTTGCGCGACGGCCATCTGCAGCTTGCCATCGGCCAGCACCTTGCCGCCCTCACTGTTGTCCAGGCGTTCGCCGCCCAGGGTCACGTTCGCCTTGCTGGACAGCTCGCCGCCGCGGTTGTCCACGGCCTTGACCTGCACTTCGAGGCCTTGGCTCGCGCCCACCAGGCCAGCCTGGCGGTTGTCCAGTACCTCACCGCCGAGCTTGAGCGTGGTGGCGGCAACCAGCACGCCCGCCTGGTTGTCGAGCTTGCCGACCCGGGCCTGCAACGCGCCACCTGCCGACACCTGCCCCTGCTGGTTGACCAGGCTGGCGGCCTGCAGCTCCAGTTGCTGGTCGGCGATCAACGTACCGCCCTGGTTGAGCAGCTCACCGTCTACCGCCACGAGCTGGCCGGCACGGCTGCTGATCAGGCCTTGGCTGTTGTCCAGGCTGCCGCTGTGCAGGCCCAGGCCATCGGCCGATACCAGGCCCTTGAGGTTGTTCAGCAACTGCTCGATGCGCAGGGTCAGGCCCTGCTCGGCAATCAGCCGGCCATGGCTGTTGTCCAGGCTGCGCGCGGCCACGGTGAAGGCCTGGGCGCTGGAGATCTCGCCCTGTTGGTTATCCACCTCGGCAAGGTTGTTCAGCACCAGCAAGGGGGCGTTGATCAGGCCCTGGCGGTTGCGCAGCTGGCCGTGGTTCAGGTCGAGGGTCAAGGCACTTTTGCTGAACAGCTGGCCACCGTCCTGGGCCAGCCCGGTAATGCTGGCGACCAGGGCCTTTTCACTGGCGATGCGGCCGCCCTGGCCGTTGTTGAGCTGGCCGGTTTTCAGGTCGAGGCGATCACCGCTGAGCAGCTGTGCGCCTTGGCCGTTGTCGAAGGTCCCGGTGTCGAGCCTGGCCGCGCCCTTGCTGCTGAGCAGGCCGGCCGCGCCGTTATCGAGACTGCCGCTGGTGAGGGCCAACCCGGCGTCGGTGGTGATCGAGCCGCTGCGGTTGCGCAGTGCGCCTGCGCTGGTCAGGGTCAGGTCGGCTGCGCTGGAGAGCTTGCCACTGCTGTTGTCCAGGCTACTGACCGTGGCGCCCAGGCGCCCTTCGGCAGTGATCAGCCCCTGCTGGTTGGCCAGCCCGCCCGCCAAGCCAATGTCCAGGTCGCCGCCACTGACCAGGCGCCCGAGGCTGTTGTCCAGTTGCTGGCCAACGAGGGTCAGCGGGCCCGCAGCAGACAGCAGGCCCAGGTTACGGTTGATCAGCTCGGCCATCTGCAGTTGCAGGTTGCTACCGGCAAGGACCTTGCCACTGTCGCTGTTGTCCAGACGGCTGCCTTGCAGCGTCACGCCTTTGCTGGTGGAGATCTCCCCGCCACGGTTGTCGATGTCGGCAACATTCAGCTGCAACGCGCTGGTACCGCCGACCAGGCCGTTGCTGCGGTTGTCGAGGCTGGTGCCGGTGAGCAGCAGGTCGCCCTGCGCGACCAGTTCGCCACCCTGGTTGATGATGCGGCCAAGCTGGGCCACCAGCGCGCGCTGGCTGGAAACCCTGCCGCCGCTGTTGTCCAGGCTGGCGCCCTCCAGGCGAAGCGGCCCGGCGGCGCTGAGCAGGCCGCCACGGTTGTCCAGCTGCGTGCCCTTGTAGCTGAACGCCGCCAGGCTGTTCAGCAGCCCTTGCTGGCGATTGTCCAGCTGGTCGACCTCCAGCCGCGCCTCCTGGCCGGCGCGCAGTTTGCCGGTGCGGTTGTCGAGTTTACCGGCGTGCAGGTCGAGGCCACCCTTGACGTTGATCTCGCCTTGCTGGTTGTCCAGCAGCCCGGCGACCCGCGCAGCCAGGCCAGCGTCGCCAACCAGGCTGCCGCCCTGGCGGTTGTCGAGGCTGCCGGCCTGCAGGTCGATCGCCCCGCCAGAGCCGAGCAAGCCCTGGCGATTGTCCAAGGCATTGTCCAGGGCCACCTGCAGCGCGCCATCAGCACTCACCTGCCCTGCCTGGTTGTCCAGGCTGCCGCCCTTGAGGCTGGTGGTGCCGACGCTGGAAATCTCGCCGGCCTGGTTGTTGCTGGCACCTGCCACCTGCAGTGCCAGGTTGGCACGACTGGTCAGGGTACCTTGATGGTTGTCCAGGCTGGCAGCACGTACCTCGACGCCGCTTGCAGAAACCAGGCCGCCTGTATTGTTCAGCGCCTGTTCCAGCTGCACGGTCAGGTTCTGGTTGCCGAGCAGTTTGCCGAGGCTGTTGTCGAGGCTGCGGGCCACCAGTGCAAAGGCCTGGGCGCTGGAAATCTCGCCCTGGCGGTTATCCACGCTGTCGAGATTCGCCAGGGTCAGGCGCGGCGCATTGATCAGGCCGCCCTGGTTGTTCAGCTGGCCCTTGTTCAGGTCCAGGCTCAGTTCGCTGGCACTGGTCAGGCGGCCGCCATTGTGCTGGTCGAGCCCGGTGACACTGGCACGCAGCGCCTGGTTGCTGGCGATGCGTCCGCCATCACTGTTGTTCACCTGGCCAGCCTCGAGGCTGAGGGTCTGCAGGCTGGTGAGCTGGCCGCCACGGTTATCCACCGCAGCATTGGCCGTCAGGCCAAGGTGCTGGCCGGCGCGCAACGTGCCGGCGGTATTGTCCAGCTGGCCGACCTTGGCGTTCACGGTCGCGCCGTCGATCAGCCCGCCCTGGCCATTGAGCAGGCCGGTAGCGGTGAAGTCGGCCTGGCCGCCGGCCACCAGCCTGCCGGCATTGCGGTTGTCGAGGGTGGCGGCGCTGGCGCTCAGCTGCCGCTGGGCAGCGAGGGTGCCACCCTGGTTGTTCAGGCTTTGCCGCGCCGTGACATTCAGGTCGCGGCTGGCCACCACGGTGTGACCATGGTTGTCCACCTGCGCGGCGTTCAGGCGCAGGTCGCCGGTGGTATTGCGGCTATTGTCGGCGTTGACGCCCGCTTCGATGATGCCCTGGTTGCTCAGGCGGCCACCGCTGTCGAGGCTGATGCGCTGCCCGGCAGCAAGGGCCTGTCGGTTGTTCAGGTCGCCCTGGGTGCGCACCTGCAGTGCATTGCCGGCATACACCGTGCCCTGGGCATCGAGCTGGTCGGCCTTGATCGCCACCGAGCCGTTGGCTGCAGTGGCCTCGGCCAGGCGCAGCTGGCCGTTGGCATCGAGCTGGATGTCGCCGCCGCTGGCAATCAGCTTGCCGTCCAGCTTCACCCCCACGCCGGCCTCGGTGCCCACCAGTTTGATGGTGTTGGCGTACATGCCGCCCAATGCCGAGGAGTCAATGGCCAACTGCAGAGCCTGAGCCGGGTCGGCGCTACGGGCAGTGGCGGCCAGGCTGTGTGCATCCACGTCGTTGCTGCCGGCCACCAGCGCCAGCTGGCGGGCCTGGATCTCGGCGTTGATCCTGGCGCTGCGGGTAATGATTTCGAATTGGTCGACGTTGCTGGCGTTGAGCCCGGCACCTTCGATGGCGACACTGCCCTGTTCCACCTGGTAGCGCTGCAGTTGCCCGTTCTCGATTACCGGCTTGCCGGTGGTCAGCGTGGCCTTCGGCGTGTTGATGAAACCGCAGCCGTTGCAGGTGACGCCATAAGGGTTGGCGACGATGACATGGGCCGAGCGCCCGGCCACCTCGGTGTAGCCCTTGAGCTGGCTCGGGTTGCCACCATTGACCTCGTTGAGGATGGTGCTCGCCGCACGGCCGCCGAGGTTGCTGTTGCCGAGAATGATCCCGCCCAGCTGGGTGGCCTGGGTGCGGCCGGTGGCGTTGTTGAGGATGACGCCTTGCTGGCCGACGTTGTAGTCACTGAACTTGTTGTGCGACAGCCCGGCAGCGCTGGGCGCAGCGATATTGACGATGGGCACGCCGTTGCCGGCCTGGCCGAGTTGGGTGCCGCTGCCGTTGACCACGATGCCGTCGGCCATGGCCACCAGCGGCTGCCAGAACATCATGTTGGCCAGCATGAAAGCCAGCCCACGCTTGGACAGGCCCCAGAAGGTCTGGCGTGGTTGCAGGGCAGCCGAAGGCTGGCGGACCAGGAAGGCGAATTGACGAACGTCCATGTCGGTACTCGGGAAAAACGGTATTAAAGGAAGAAGTCCAGGCGGAAGTAGACCGGCGTTTCCCGCGCTTCGATGGCGGCGGGGCGCTCGAGCGAGTGGGCGAAGGTCACGCTGGCGGACAGGTGCTTGCCGCGGGCGAACAGCTCGACTGCATCACTGGACAGCCGGCCGCTTTGCCCGCTGTTGTAGCGATCATGGCGGATGGCACCGACGTCGTAGGCCAGGCCCAGGCCATACTCGGTCAGCACCGGCCGCAACCAGTCCCAGGCCACCGGCCGGCTCCAGCGCACATCGTTGCGCCAGTAGTAGCCACTGTCGCCATTGAGGCTCTGGTCCTTGTAACCACGGATCGACGACTGGCTGCCCAGGCTCATGCGTTGCGGGCTGAACAGCAGGTCTTCGCTGCGTTGGCCGGTGACCAGGCTGCTGAACACCAGCTGCTCACCCCATAGCGTGAACGGCTGCAGGTAGCTGACCGTGGCGGTGTACTTGCGGTAGCGGGCGTTGGGCTGGCGCTTGCCGCTACTGCTGCGCTGGTCTTCACGCTGGGCATCGAGGGCGCCGATGCCGTCCTGCATGCCCAGGTCGAAGTTGACGAAGGCGTTGCCGAGACGTCGCCCGTGGTTGATGCCAAATTGCGCTTCACTCAGGCGGTTGCTGCTGGTGTCCAGCTTGCTGTCTTCGATGAAGTTGTTGGTGCGCAGGTAACTCAGGCCGGTGTTGAGCGAGGTCTTGCTTTGGGCATCGCGGTGGATCACCCGTTCCAGGCGCAACTGGTGGTTCTGGCTGTCACCGGTCTGCTTGAAATTGAACCCCGAAGCCTCGCCCAGCGAGCGGTACTCGCTCTGGCTATAGCTGTAGCTGAGGTTCCACCAGCCGAACGGCAGGTTGTAGTAGAGCATGGCGCTGTGCGAGGTTTTCTGGTGGTCGCTGATGGCATCGTGGCTGCCACGCAGCATCAGCTGGTCGGCCAGGCCCAACGGGCTGTCCCATTCCAGGCTGCTGCCCCACTGCTGCTCACCGGTACTGCGCTGGCCGTCGTTGCTGCGCGACAGGCCCACGCGCCAAGGCTTTTGTGGGCTATTGCGCACGACCACCTCGCTGCCACCCACCGCTTTGCCCGGGGTCAACTCCATTTGCGCCTGATTGGAAGGCAGGCGGTTGAGCTGATCGACCATTTGCTCGATCTGGCGCAGGTCCAGCAGGTCGCCAACCCGGCCAGGAAAGCTCATGCCCAGTTCGCGCACCGACAGCTTGCTGCCTGCTGCCGGTTTCAGGCCTTCCAGGCGCCCCTCCACCACGATGACTCTCAGGTGGCCGCTGGACAGGTCCTGCTGGGGCAGGTAGGCGCGGCTGGTGACCAGGCCTTTGCCAATGTAGAGGTCGGTGATGTCCTTGAGCAGCGCGTTCAGCTGCGCGACACCCAGGCACTGGCCGAGATAGGGTTTGAGCAGGCGCTCGCGCTCCGAGGAAGACAGCGCATCGGCGCCGTCCAGCACGATATCGCTGATCGGAAAACATCGGCTGTCGACGGGCTTGGCCGGCGCGGCCGTTTCGGCGCCTTTGCCAGGCAGCTCCTTCAACTGTTCCAGACGCCGTTGCTGCTCTTCCAGCAGGCGGTTCTGGCGCTCACGAATCAGGTCCTGGTCGCCGGGTGTGCCCATCGGCGCTGCACTGGCGGCACCCACGAAAATGGCCAACAGGGCGCATGCGAGCCGGCCGACGGCACGCGGGCTCAGGGAGGGGGAAAGCATGTTCGATCCTTCGAAAGCAAAGCGGTAGGGCAAAAACGGCCGATGATGCTATTAGGCCTTTAATCTGATATCAACCAGACATCGACGCATGGCATGACTTTCCTGTTCCAGGGTTTTACCTGCAGCCGCAAGCCGTTCGAGCCGGTAAGATGAGCAACCTTTTGAAAAAATGCGGGTTCCCATGTCCCACGACGCACCCATAGGCCCGGGCCGGCCCAAGGACCTGGCCAAGCGCGAGGCGATTCTCGAGGCAGCCAAGGCGCTGTTTCTCAGCCTTGGTTATGCCAACACCAGCATGGATGCGGTCGCTGCGGCGGCAGGTGTTTCAAAACTCACCGTGTACAGCCACTTCACCGACAAGCAGACCCTGTTCTGCTCGGCGGTCATGGCCACTTGTCAGTTGCAGCTGCCCGACCTGCTGTTCGAATACCCCGAGGGGGCAGCAGTGGAAGAGGTGTTGTTGACTATCGCCCGCGGTTTCCAGGCGCTGGTCAGCAGCGATGAAGCCGTGAAGCTGTGCCGCCTGATCATGGCCCAGGGCAGCCTGGACCCCAGCTTCGGCGAGTATTTCTATGAGGCCGGGCCCAAGCGCGTACTGGCCGGGATGGAAGCGCTGCTGCGCGGGGCGCATGAGCGCGGGCTGCTACGTGTCGACAACCCGCGGCGCGCGGCAGAGCATTTCTTCTGCCTGGTCAAGGGCGCGCCGGACTACCGCTTGCTGCTGGGCTGTGCGGGGCCGCTGGAGGGCGACGAGGCCGAGGCCCATGTGCGCGAGGTGGTCGGGGTGTTCTTGCGGGCGTTTCGCCCCTGATACCCAGCGGAGCGGCCTGGGTCGCGAAGGGCTGCGAAGCAGCCCCGGCAATGTTTGTGGCGAAGCTGTAGGCGGGGGGCCGCTGCGCGCCCCATCGCGACGCAAGGCCGCGCCTACAGGGGTATTGCCACCCTTGGGTTCAGGCCTTCAGCGCCTTCTTCGGGTAAATGTCGTACCGGCTCGACTTACCCTCCAGGCTGTGGCTCGGCTTCGGCCCGTCGATGATCGGCGCCTTGCGCGGGCGCTTCACCACCACCCGGTGGCTGGCCAGTGCCAGGGCCGCTTCGAGCAGGGCCGGGGCGTCCAGGTCGTCGCCTACCAGTGGCCGGAACACGCGCATTTCCTTCTTCACCAAGGCGCTCTTGTCGCGGTGCGGGAACATCGGGTCGAGGTAGATCACCTGCGGCGCCTCCCCTTCCCAGGCACGCATGCGCTCGATGGCATTGCCAGTCAGCAGGCGCATACGGCCGACGATCGGCGCCACCTCTTCATCGGCCCGGGCCCGCGCCAGGCCGTCCTCCAGCAGCGCGGCAACCAGTGGCTGGCGTTCGATCAGGGTCATCTGGCAACCCAGGCTGGCCAGCACGAAGGCGTCCTTGCCCAGACCGGCCGTGGCATCGAGCACCTGCGGCCGTACCCCCTGGGCAATACCCACGGCCTTGGCGATCATCTGCCCGGTGCCACCGCCAAACTGGCGCCGGTGCGCAGCCTGGCCCTCGACGAAGTCCACCCGTACCGGGCCCGGGGCCTGCGGGCCCAACTGCTGGATCTGCAGGCCATCGACGCCGACCTGCACGGCAAAGCCGGCGGCCTCGTCGTGCAGCGGCAAGCCGAGGCGTTCGGCCCACGCCGCAGCTTGCGCCTCGAATTCCGCCGACAGTGCCTCGACCCGGATACCTGTGCCCTGCTCTTCCATCATTCACACCTGAAAATTGAACCCAGCCATTAAGGTATCGGCCATCACGGCCGATACAGGCAATATTCCGCTATTCTGCCAGAGCACAACGCGCGCGACTGCCATGACAGATACTCTTCCCATCGGCCTGACCTACCTGTCGCCTGTCGGCAACTACAGTCAGCACAATACCCAGGCACTCGGGGGCGTCAGCCACCTGTGGCAGGATTTTTTTGCCCGGGCCATGGCCGAGCAGCAGGAAGAGCCAGCGGATAGCGTCAGCCAGTCGTTCGTCCGCTACGACCAGGACAGCGGCGAACCCATCGGTGGCGCCCGCGCCCTGGCGCTGATCGACGCCCAGCGGGCCTGCCCGGTGCATGACACCGTGGTGGCACCGCCCGAGCCGTTGTTCCTGCCCAAGGCCGAACTCGAAGCCAACCTGCTGCCGCCTGCCCCCGAGCCGTTCAGCGCGGTCGAACTGATCGAGCAGCAGCGTCAGCTGGATATCAGCAACAGCTGGCTACGCCCGGTGGTGATGAGCCAGGGCCAGCCGCTTGCCGAGCCAGGCCCGGGCCCTGCCCCGCGGCCGTTGTTCCTGCCCATCGCCGAATTCGAGACCGACCTGCTGGACCCGGCGCCCGAACCGTTCGACGACAGCACCCTGGCCAAGCAGCAGACCGACCTGGCGTTCGACCTGCACTGGGCGCGCCCGGTGGTGCTGAACAACGTGCGCGTGCACGCCTGAACGCCCGAGGCTAACGGCACACCTGCCAGCGCCCCATGTCCAGGTGAAAGTGGTCACGATGCGCCGCGTTGTAGTCTGGCCCCAATACCGTGCTGAAACTGTCGCAGGCCGCCTGCTGTAGCTGGCGGAGGAAGTCCGCCTTGCGCCCGCCCGCCTGCCAGTCACGCGCCAGCACGATACGCTGACCGTTCTGCAGGCGAAAACCGCTGATATCCAGGGCGTTGGCCGTGGCGTGCTGGCTCAGGCTGCCCTGCTTGCGATGGTAAAGGTTGCGACAGGCGAAACTGCCCAGGTGATCGACCTGCGTCACCGGCTGGCCCAACACCCGCTGCGCCACCGGTTGCAAGCCGTGCTGCTCGAACAGCGCGTAGGCCACTGCCAGCGGGCAACTGGCGAGGAAGCTGCTACTGAGCCGCGCCTGGCCGCCTTCGATGCGCCATACGTTGTGCAACGGGCAGTCGGCCGACGGTGGGCTGTCGGCTTGCGCGCGGTAGCGCAGGCGGCTGGTTGCCAGCGCCTGGCGACACAGCAGCGGGTCATCCCGCAGGCGTGACAGCTTGTACGGGGTCAGCAGGTTGGGCGGCTGGCGCACGTCCAGCGGAGCCCAGGGGTTCCACACCGACGGTAGCCGCCAGCCCAACTGCCAGGCCAGCCCGACCAGCGCCAGCAGGCCGACCAGCAGCGCCAGCGCTGCCCGCATCAGCGGCGGAACAGCTCGTTGAGCTGGGCGAACGGCAATGCCTGCTCACCGTAGGCGAACGTGCCCTCTTGGCGAATTTCCAGCGCGGCCCGGTGGAACGCCCCCAGCGCGGCGCGGGCCAGCGACGAGCCGACACTGATACGGCGCACGCCCAGGTCCTGCAGCTGGTTGACGCTCAGCGGCACGCCTGGCATGCCCATCAGCACGTTCACCGGCCGTGGCGCAACGGCTTGCACCACCGCACGGATTTCCTCGACAGTGCGCAGCCCGGGCGCATAGAGCACATCGGCGCCGGCTTCGGCATAGGCCTGCAGGCGCCGGATGGTGTCGTCCAGGTCCAGGCGGCCGTGCAACAGGTTCTCGGCGCGGGCGCACAGGGTGAACGGGAACGGCAGGCTACGCGCGGCTTGCGCGGCTGCGCGCACACGTTCTACTGCCAGCCCGAGGTCATAGATCGGCATATCGCCACGGCCACTGGCATCTTCGATGGAGCCGCCCACCAGGCCCACTTCGGCAGCGCGCAGAATGGCCTGGGCGCAATCTTCCGGCAGGTCGCCGAAGCCGTTTTCAAGGTCCGCCGCCACTGGCAATGCCGTGGCGTCGACGATTTCGCCGGCATTGCCGAGCGTATCGTCCAGGCTCAAGGCGCCTTCGGCGTCGGGCCGGCCCAGGCTGAAAGCCAGGCCGGCACTGGTGGTCGCCAGCGCTTCGAAGCCCAGGCTGGCCAGCAGCTTGGCAGAGCCGGCATCCCAGGGGTTGGGGATGACGAAAGCGCTGTCACGCTCATGCAAAGCCTTGAAGGCTTCGGCTCGCAGGGTTTGCACATCCATGGTTCAACCTCCGGCAGTCAGGGAGTGCTCATAGTAGCCCCAGTTGTTCGACCTCGGGCGCACGCGGCAATTCCGGTAGCGCGGCAAGGCCTGGCAGGCGGCGCATCAGGCGCTGGTGAAAATGCTGGGCCAGGGCAGCAGCCAGGCGGTTGTCCGACGTGTGCAGGAACACGTAGGGGCTGCGGCCCTCCTCGATCCAGCTGGCCACCTTGTCCACCCAGGGGGTGAGAAACGCCTCGTTGGCCTCCAGCTGCGGATGGCCGATGAAGCGCACCTGGGGGTGCTGGCTGAACGCTGCGGGGCGTGGCGGTACCTTGGGCTTTTTCGCCTGCGCGTGCAGTACTGCCGGGTCGCGCGAGGTGCAACTGAACAGCGCACGCGGGTCCAGGCAGATGCGCTCCACGCCACGCTCGTGCAGCAGGCGGTTGAGCAGCCGCTCTTCTTCACCTTTGGCAAAGAAGGCCTGGTTGCGCACTTCCACCGCCATCGGCACCCCAGCCTGATCGAGAAACTGGCAAAGCTCAGCCAGCCGTGCGGGGCCGAACTGCGCTGGCAACTGCAGCCAGTACGGCGATACACGCTGGCCCAACGGGGCCATCAGGCGGGTGAAGTCGCAGGCAGGCTCAAGTTGCTCACGCAGGTCGCTGGCGTGGCTGATATCCCGGGGAAACTTGGCGGTGAAGCGAAAATGTGCGGGCATGACCTGCGCCCAGCGGGCGATGGTGCCGGGGGCCGGGCGTGCATAGAACGTGGTATTGCCCTCGACCGCGTTGAACACCTGGCTGTAGAAGCCAAGCATTTCATTGCTGTTGGCGTCGGCGGGGTACAGGTAGTCGCGCCAGGCGTTTTCGCTCCAGGACGGACAACCGAGAAAATAAGGCAGGGGGGATGGCGTCATCCCTCAAATGTACAGGTCCAGCCCCAGTACATCCATGTCCCAGTCGGTAAAACCGGCAGTGCTCAGGTAGCTGGCCAGCGCCGTGGCGGTGCGACGGTCGCGGGCACGGGGGAAGATCATGTCCTGCTGGCGGGCCGGCAGGCCACCGCTACGGCGGCGTGCAGTGGCGTCCTGCGGGGTGGCTTCTGCCTCCTCGACCAGCTCGGCGTCTTCGATGGCCTCGTCACGCACTGCAGCCTTGCGTGGCGTGCGCTTGAGCGGGTAGGACTGCGGGGTAAAACCGTCGATACGCATGGCATCAGCACTCAGGATCGATGATGGCAATTTAGCAGCATCAGGAATCCATCGCTAATGCTCGAGTGATAACTGGACCACAGATCGCGCAAAAGGTTTTCGGCTGTCGGCGCTAACCGACGAACAGCACTCAGATTTTTTTTGGCGTCGCCACGTTGTCGCGCAGGTACACCGGTTGCGCCTGGTCGGCGGCGATCGCCTCCCCGCGCGCCCAGGCGAAGCTGGCCAGGCTGAGGATATCCACGGCATTGGGCAAGGCACCGGCATTGCTCGCCGCCACTTGCACTGCCAGGCGCTCGGCATAGCCCCAGCCGGTACCGGCACCGAACCACTCGCCAGTGCTGCCCGCCGGCAGCGCCACCTGTTCGGGTGGCAACACCGCTTCGTGGCCGACCAGGCGCATTTCGCCCGCCGTGGCCTGGTAGCACCCCCAGTACACCTCGTCCATGCGCGCATCGATGGCGGCAGCCACCTGCTGCACGCCTTGCTCACGCAAGGCGCCCTGGGCCAGGGCGGCCAGGTTGGATACCGGCAACACCGGGCGCTGCAGGGCGAAGGCCAGGCCCTGGACCACGCCAATGGCAATACGCACACCGGTGAACGCACCCGGGCCGCGGCCAAAGGCGATGGCATCCAGCGCATTCAGGGCCACGCCAGCGTCAGCCAGCAACTGCTTGATCATCGGCAGCAGCTTCTGCGCATGCATGCGCGGGATCACCTCGTAATGGCTGGTTACCTTGCCGTCATGCAGCAGCGCGACGGAACAGGCTTCGGTGGCGGTATCCAGGGCCAGCAGGGTGGTCATCGAACAGGTATCCAGGTGCGAAGAAAAAAGAGCGGCAGTATAGAACAGTGGCGGCGTCGTGTCCCTAAAGGGCCGCCGTGCGGCCTCAGCCGAAAACGACCACGGCCCGCAAGCGGGCCGTGGTCGGGTGCGTCAGGCGCTGATCAGCTCAGGGCTGCCAGGACCTTGGCGGTGATGGCTTCGACCGAACCGACGCCTTCGATGTGGCTGTACTTCGGCTTGCCACCATTGGCAGCCGACAGCTTCTGGTAGAAGTCCACCAGCGGCTTGGTCTGGCTGTGGTAGACCGACAGGCGATGGCGAACGGTTTCTTCCTTGTCGTCGTCGCGCTGGATCAGCTCTTCGCCAGTCTCGTCGTCCTTGCCTTCCACCTTCGGCGGGTTGTACTGAATGTGGTAGGTGCGGCCCGAGGCCAGGTGCACGCGACGGCCAGCCATGCGGCCGACGATTTCCTCGTCGTCCACGGCGATTTCGACCACGGCGTCGATGTCGACACCGGCAGCGACCATGGCTTCGGCCTGCGGGATGGTACGTGGGAAGCCGTCGAACAGGCAGCCCTTGGCGCAATCAGGCTGGGCGATGCGCTCCTTGACCAGGCTGATGATCAACTCGTCGGAGACCAGCTGACCGGCATCCATGACTTTCTTCAGTTCCAGGCCCAGCGGGGTACCGGCCTTGACGGCGGCACGCAGCATGTCACCGGTGGAAATCTGGGGGATACCGAACTTTTCGGTGATGAACTTTGCCTGAGTACCTTTACCGGCCCCGGGAGCTCCCAGCAGAATTACGCGCATCTCGTGCTCCTCAAATTTTTTTATGAAATTCAATGGATTCGGCGACCAGGGCCAAGTCCGGAAAATCGGGTATGACCATAAATCGGTCAGAAGGCTGCTCAAGATACACAGCGCCCGGCAGCCAGACAAGCGTCCCAAAGTTGCAGGAATGCGCCACCTACGGCTTGCCTGGCTGGCGGTTGCGCCCGGCGCAACCGCCCTCCTCGTGCAGTTGCATGGCATGCCTGGCATTGCCCTGGGATACCCTGCGCCGGCCCTCAGCCGGTATTGCGCAGGCCCGCCGCGATGCCCGCCACCGTGACCAGCAAGGCCTGCTCCAACGGGCTGTCCAGAGCGGCTTCGCGGCTGCGCGAGCGGGCCAGCAACTCGGCCTGCAGGCGGTGCAGCGGGTCCAGGTAGGTGTTGCGCAGGCGGATGAATTCCAGCGTCTCGGGGCTGTGCGCCAGTAGCACCGGCTGCCCCGTCAGGCCGAGCACCACCTGGCACGACTGCGACAATAGGTCGCGCAGGTGCGCGCCCAACGGCAGCAAGTGCGGTTGCACTAGACGTTCGTCGTAGGCTTCGGCGATCTGCGCATCGGCCTTGGCCAGAACCATCTCGAGCATGTCGATGCGGGTGCGGAAGAACGGCCATTGCTCGCGCATCTGCGCCAGCAGTTCGCCCTGCCCGCGGGCCAGGGCGTTGCTCAGCGCGGTTTCCCAGCCCAGCCAGGCCGGCAGCATCAGGCGGGTCTGGGTCCAGCCGAAGATCCACGGGATCGCCCGCAGGCTTTCGATGCCACCGGCACGACGCTTGGCCGGGCGGCTACCCAGCGGCAGGCGCCCGAGTTCCTGCTCCGGCGTCGCCTGGCGGAAGTATTCGACGAAGTCGGGGTTGTCACGCACCACGCTGCGGTAGGCCTTGACCCCATCGGCGGCCAGCTGGTCCATCACCTCGCGCCAGGCCGGCTGCGGCGGCGGCGGTGGCAACAAGGTGGCTTCGAGCACGGCGGCCAGGTACAGGTTGAGGTTCTGCTCGGCGATGCCCGGCAAACCGAACTTGAAGCGGATCATCTCGCCCTGCTCGGTGGTGCGGAAACGCCCCGCCACCGACCCCGGCGGCTGCGACAGGATGGCCGCATGGGCCGGGCCACCGCCGCGGCCAACCGTGCCGCCGCGGCCATGGAACAGCAACAGCTCGACCTGGTGCTCGGTACAGATGCGCACCAGCTCTTCCTGGGCCCGGTACTGCGCCCAGGCCGCGGCGGTGGTACCGGCGTCCTTGGCCGAGTCGGAATAGCCGATCATCACTTCCTGGGGCCCGCGCAACCCGGCGCGATAGCCCGGCAGGCCAAGCAGGCGCTGCATCACCGGGCCGGCGTTGTCGAGGTCGGCCAGGGTCTCGAACAACGGCACCACGCGCATGGGCCGGGTGAGGCCGGCCTCCTTGAGCAGCAGTTGTACTGCCAGCACATCCGAGGCGGCACCCGCCATCGAGATGACGTAGGAGCCCAGCGAGGCCGCCGGCGCAGCGGCGATTTCCCGGCAGGTGGCCAACACCTCGGCGGTATCCGCCTGCGGCCGGAAATGTGCCGGCAGCAGTGGCCGGCGGTTGTTCAGCTCGGCCTGGAGAAACCCAATGCGCTGCTCTTCATCCCAGTCGGCATAGCGGCCCAGGCCCAGGTAGTCGGTTATTTCGCTCAGCGCATCACGGTGGCGGGCGGCGTCCTGGCGCACGTCCAGGCGGCCGAGGAACAGGCCGAAGGTAACCGCGCGGCGCAGGCAGTCGAGCAGCGGGCCTTCGGCAATCACGCCCATGCCGCATTCGTGCAGGGACTGGTAGCACAGCTCCAGCGGTGCGATCAGCTCGCGGTTGTCCACCAGCACGTCGGCACCGGCCGGCTGGCTGCCGGCCAATGCCGCATGCGCCCAGGCCCGGGTTGCCCGCAGGCGCTCGCGCAGTTGCTTGAGCACGGCCCGGTAGGGTTCGGCGCTGTCGCCGACCCGCTCGCGCAGCGCCGCATTGGCCTGCTGCATGGACAACTCCGAGGCCAGTGCATCGATGTCGCGCAGGAACAGGTCGGCAGCCATCCAGCGCGCCAGCAACAGCACCTCGCGGGTGACCGCTGCGGTCACGTTGGGGTTGCCATCGCGGTCGCCGCCCATCCACGAGGCGAAGCGGATCGGCGCGGCTTCCAGCGGCAGGCGCAGGCCGGTGGCCTCCAGCAGGGCCTTGTCGACCTTGCGCAGGTGGCTGGGGATGGCGTGCCAGAGTGAATGCTCGATCACCGCGAAGCCCCACTTGGCCTCGTCTACCGGTGTTGGCCGGGTGCGGCGGATTTCCTCGGTGTGCCAGGCTTCGGCGATCAGCCGACGCAGGCGCTCGCGCACCTGCTGGCGTTCGCCTGCGGTCAGGTCGCGGTGGTCCTGGGCGGCCAATTGGCCGGCAATGGCGTCGTACTTCTGGATCAGGGTGCGGCGCGCCACTTCGGTGGGGTGCGCGGTGAGCACCAGCTGGATATCAAGCTTGGCCAACTGCCGGGCCAGGGCATCGTCACTGTGGCCCGCCTGTTTCAGGCGCGCCAGCAACTCCGGCAGCACCCGGGCCTCGAACGGCTCGGGTTGATCGGCATCACGGCGGCGGATCAGCTGGTACTGCTCGGCCATGTTGGCCAGGTTGAGAAACTGGTTGAAGGCCCTGGCCACCGGCAACAGGTCTTCTTCGGCCAGGTCGGCCAGGGTCGAACTCAGTTGTTCGGCAGCGCCGCGGCGGTCGGCCTTGGCACTGTGGCGGATGTCCTCGATCTTCTGCAGGAACGCCTCGCCATGCTGCTGGCGAATGGTTTCGCCAAGCAGCTCACCCAGCACATGGACATCTTCTCGCAAACGCACATCGATATCGGTCATTGGCCTTTCTCCGCCGCAGCTGTGGGCACCTCTGCCGAAGAGTGCCCACAGCCGGGCGGCAATGGCAAGCCGTGGTCGGACAAAGCAAACTAAAGTGAAAGCACAGCACTCCCATGCCATGCACACCAGCAGGCGTAAACAGAGGCCATCATGAAAATCCGTGAACTTGCCCAGCACTGGGAACAGAATGCCGCCGGCCCCCTCAGCCGCACCGGCCATGTCCTGCACCTGGACCTGGAATCCGAAGCGCGCCTGGCCGCGCTGATCGACATGTACCCCAAGCGCACCGCAGAGGAACTGCTCGGTGAACTGGTCGCTGCCGCCCTCGAAGAGCTGGAAGCCAGCTTCCCCTACGTGCAAGGCCGCCAGGTCATCGCCACCGACGAAGAAGGCGACCCGTTGTACGAAGACATCGGCCCTACCCCGCGTTTCCTTTCCCTGTCACGGCAGCATCTGCACAACCTGAGCAACCCTGCGGACGACAGTGAAAAATAACCCCTGCAGCCTGTTCCGGGCCTGCTCAGGCCCGGGAAACTGCGGCCGCAACAGAAAGTTCCGGTCACACCCGCGCTGACCGATCAGTCAGAAATAGTTGCCTGAAAACGGCACTTTTTTCTGAACTATCCGAAAAACGACTCAGTCACAGCCAATAGCCATCACGCTAAAACCCTGCACACCGGCGTTGTGCACCGTTGAGCTGAAGCGCGCGGAGGTGAGGGAATAGCGATGGACTGCTACGGACAACGTCGTAAACAGGAGTGATCCAATGGAACTGACCATCAACAAATCCCGCATTAGCAAACCGTCATCCACGCAGGTGCGCGGGTTCAGGCTGGCCGCGCTGGCCCTGGGCAGTAGCCTGGTCCTGGCCGGCTGTGCAGGCAACCCGCCGACCGAGCAGTATGCGGTGACCCAGTCTGCCGTGAACGCTGCCGTCAGCGCTGGCGGCACCGAGTTCGCCGCCGTGGAAATGAAGGCGGCCCAGGACAAGTTCAAGCAGGCCGAAATCGCCATGCACGACAAGAAGTACGACGAAGCCAAGCGCCTGGCCGAGCAGGCCGAGTGGGACGCCCGCCTCGCCGAACGCAAGGCACAGGCGGCCAAGGCCCAGAAGGCCGTGCAGGATGCCCGCCAGGGCGTTCAGGACGTACGTGAGGAAGGCCTGCGCAGCGCTCAGTGAGCCCTGCCCCGCCAACCTCTGCCTTCGCACACGATCAAAGGATGAACACTATGCGCAACCACGTCATGATTCCCGCCCTGCTGGCCCTGAGCGTCGGCCTCGCTGCCTGCTCGCACGACCCGAATGCCAACCTGGAAGCGGCCCGCAGCAACTTCTCCGCGCTGCAGAGCGACCCACAGTCGAGCAAGGTCGCGGCGCTGGAAACCAAGGACGCCCAGGATTGGCTGAACAAGGCCGACAAGGCCTACATGGAGCGTGAAGACGAGCAGAAGGTCGACCAGCTGGCCTACCTGACCAACCAGCGCGTCGAGGTGGCCAAGCAGACCATCGCCCTGCGTACTGCCGAAGGTGAGCTGAAGAACGCCTCGGCGCAGCGTGCCCAGGCCAAGCTGGATGCCCGCGATGCGCAGATCGCCAAGCTGCAGGAAAGCCTCAACGCCAAGCAGACCGATCGCGGCACCCTGGTCACCTTCGGCGACGTGCTGTTCGACTTCAACAAGGCCGAACTCAAGAGCAACGCCTACCCGAACATCACCAAGCTGGCGCAGTTCCTCCAGGAAAACCCGGAGCGCAAGGTGATTGTCGAGGGGTATACCGACAGCGTTGGCTCGGCCAGCTATAACCAGAGCCTGTCCGAACGCCGCGCCAACAGCGTGCGCATGGCGCTGGTGCGTGCCGGCGTCGACCCGGCGCGCATCGTTTCCCAGGGTTATGGCAAGGAGTACCCGGTAGCGGACAACTCGAGCAACTCGGGGCGTGCGCAGAACCGTCGGGTGGAGGTGACCATCTCCAACGACAACCAGCCGGTGGCCCCGCGTTCGGTGAGCCAGGTGCAGCAGTAAGGCTGGCTGGCTGAACTGAAAAGCCCCGCGATCGAAGCGGGGCTTTCTTTTGCCTGAACTGGCCTGTTCGCGGGCACGCCCGCTCCCACAGGTACGGCGCCAGTTTCGAGCTTTGCGCGATCCCAGTGGGAGCGGGCGTGCCCGCGAAGAGGCCAGCACAGGCAATGAAGATCGAGGATCACTGCACCTGCTGCGGGGTTTCTTCGCCCATGCAACGCACCGCGCGCTTGCGGTTGTCGACCAGCACGCCGGTCAGGCCTTTCTGCTGGGTGTCGAACAGCACCAGCACCCCGTCCACGCACTGCGCCACCTGCGCTGCCGGGTCCAGCGAAACCTTGTAGTCCTCGCCGGGGACGGTCTTGAGCATGGTGAAGTCCTGCAGCAACAGGGCATCTTCGGGCTTGGCGAAATGCAGGTAACCGTAATACCACAGGGCCCCCACCGTCACGATGATGCTGCCGATGCCGGTCAGGATCAGCGGGATGGCGTTGCGTTCTTCACTCATTGCTTGTTTTTCTCGTCAGGGTAGTTGGGCACTTCGGCCAGCCGCCGCAGGCCGTTGAAATGGGCAGGGTCGTCGAGGAAACGCAGCATCACCTGGCGCCAGGTCGGGTCGGCGAAGGTCTGCACGTGGCCGCCGCGGGTCAGTTGCAGCACCCGTGGCGGTGGCGCGTGCTGGTACAGGCGAATGCCGTTGTCCAGCGGCACCAGGGTGTCGTCGATACTGTGGAAGAACAGCTTGGGCGGGCTGCTCAGCTGCTCGATCGAGTGGATCGCGCTGTCGCCATCCGGCACCAGCCACGACAGCGGCACCTGCAACGGCCAGGTCATCCAGGAAGTGCCAAGGGCAAAGCGCCCCACCGCGCGATAGCTGGCCGGCACCCCGTCGAACACCAGGGCGCTGAAGCGCTGGCGCTGCTCGGGGTGCGCCGCCAGATAGTGGATGGCTATCGCCCCGCCAAGGCTCTGCCCCAGCAGCACCAGCGGCTTGCCCTTGACCTCGGGCGCCTGGTCCAGCCAGGCCATGGCCGCCGCAATGTCCTGGTACACCTCAGGCAGGCTCGGCTCGCCCTGGGACAGGCCATAGCCGCGATAGTCGATCATCAGCACCTGGTAGCCCTGCTCCGGCAGCCAGTAGCTGCCGCCCAGGTGCCCCGGCAGGTTGCCACCGTTGCCATGCAGGTGCAGCACCGTGCCCTTGACCGCGACCCCGGCCTTGGCCGGCAACCACCAACCGTGCAAGCGGATACCGTCGGCCGTGGTCAGGGTGACATCGCGGTACTCGAGCCTGGCCCGCTCCGGCGTGAACGGCTGGCCAGGCTCGGGATAGAACAGCAAGCTGCTGCAACCGGCCACGGCCAGTGCGGCCAAGCCCAGGGCCAGCAGGCGGCAGCGCTCAGAGAATGTTCGCGTAGTCGGCTTCAATACGGTCCAGGCTCAGGTGGTTGAGGAAGTTGGAGAAACACATCCAGGCTGACAGCGCGTTGAGGTCACGGAACTGTTCAGGCAGGTACTTGGGCGGCTCGACCAGGCCCTCCTCGACCAGTTGGCGCAGGGTGCGCATGTCTTCCAGGGTGGTCTTGCCGCAGAACAACAGCGGGATCTGTTCGAGCTTGCCCTTCTTCACGGCCAACTGAATGTAGTTGTAAACCATGATGAAGCCCTTGAGGTAGGACAAGTCCTTGGTGAATGGCAGGCCGTTGGGCACCGAGCCACGGAATACCCGGCTGGCGTTGCTGTAGCTTTGCGCCATTTCGAAGCCCTGCTCGCGGAAGAAGCCGTACACCTGCATGAAATCGGCGCCCTCCTCGACCATGTGGATGGCGCGGGTGCGGTTGGTGAGCTTGCGCAGGCGGCTGGGGTACGACGCGAAGGCGATCACTTCCATGAGGATGGCCAGGCCTTCCTGGGTCACCGTCGACGAGGGTGGGCCCTTGGCCAGGAAGGTGCAGATCGGCTGGTTCAGGCCATTGAGCGTGGTGCCCACGTGCACCAGCCCTTCGTGCACCTCCAGGGCGCGTACGTCACGGGCGTTGAACATGGCGTCGGCACGCACCTTGATGTAGTCCGCCCCGGCCGCGGCGTCCGCGACGATACCGTCGGACTCGAACACGCGGATGGTTTCCTCCGCTTCGCCGAACACTGTGTTCAGCCGGCGCTGGAGAATGGCCACGGCCTCCTTGGCAGTGAGGTTCTTCGGTTCGTCCTTGAGGTCGCCACGGCCATCGATGTTGTTCAGGTAGTCCGACAGCATCAGGCCCAGGTCGGCCAGGGTCGGGTCACCGGCGTGGAAGGCATCCGAGGCCGCGCCGTACAGTTCCTGGGAAATCAGGCCGAAGTCCTCGGTGCCGCGCGCCTCGAGCATGCGGATCACCATGCGGTATTCGCGGCACATGCGCTTCATGATCTGCCCGACCGGGTTGAACTGGCCAAGCTGGCGGATGATGTCGCGCTCGATGCCCTGGAACTCGGCCTTGACCGCACTGGAATCGAACGATAGCGGGCGCGACTGGTAGTAGGCATGGTCGACCGCCGGCGGCTCCTTGCCCTTGGCCTTGAGGAAGCCCTGGCGAATGTTGTCGTCCCACTTCACCGCGTCCAGGACCCGGATCGGGGTCTGTGCCGCGACGATGCGGTCGGACAGGGCACGGATGGTTTGCTGGTATTCGTCCACCGGGGACTCCTTTCTAGTACAAGAAACCTGTGCCGGCCTCTTCGCGGGCTTGCCCGCTCCCACAGGAACGGCGCCACAGTCGAGAGCAGCGCTGTACCTGTGGGAGCGGGCAAGCCCGCGAAGAGGCCGGCACAGGTAATTACTTGCCCGAGCGCTGGAACCGCGCCACTTCGACGAACAGGTCGGAGTTGGCCGGGTCGTCCAGGTAGGCCAGCACCCGCGCCGCCGGGCTGTCGATCAGCACGCCGTCACCGTTGTCTTCCGGCACTTCGGTACTGCGCCCGATCAGCTCCTTGTTGTCCACCGCCTGCTGCACCTGCTCGACATCCAGGTTGTAGATCACCAGTTCCTTGCCATCGACGATATCGAAACCGCCGATCAGGAAGTTGCCACCCAGGCGCTTGGGCACGCCAGCCGACAGGTACCAGCGGTTGCCGTGGCGCGACACGGTGAACACGTATTCCTCGGGAGCCTTGCCCTTGGCCGTGGCCACCGCCTTGTAGGCATCGCCGCCACTGCGGCTGATCACCAGCTTCAGCGGCTCGCCCCAGGCATCCTTGCTGCTCCACTTGCCCAGCAGCGCCTTGGGCGCCGCCTGGTTGCTGGGCAACGGCTCGTGGAAGGTCACCAGACAACCGCCCAGCAGCAGGAATGACAGAGTCAACAGCACCACACGCCAGGCTTTCATCCGGTTCTCCTTGAAAAGTCAGTCTCGGCTCACGCCGATGCCAGCACCAGCTGCAGGTATCGGGTAAGCATAGCGAGCATCTGCCCATCGGCTTGCGCGTTCGCGTCCTTGAGCAGGCCCTGATATTCCATCTGCTCGATAATCGCCGTCAACATTTGGGCGTCCTGTTCCGGTTGCCGAGAGCCGACCACTTGCAGCAATTGCCGGGTGCCATGCAACAGGATCTGGTCGTGGGCGCACACCAGTTCGGCCAGTCGCGGGCACAGCAGCGCCTCCTGGCGGAAGGCCTGCTCGGCGATCAGGTAGTCGCGGCGATTCAACAGCTGGCGTTGCACGTAGTCGGCGGTCATGCGCGCCACTTCGTCGGCCAGCCGTGCCCGCGCCTGCGGGCTGCCGTCGCCCTGGGCGAGCAACTGGCGCAACACCACCTCGGTGTTGGCCCACAGCTTGGCCATGTAGGCGGCGCTGCGCTCGACGTATTGGGCGAAGGTATCGGTGAGCAGGTCCTCGATATCCTTGAAGTAATAGGTGGTGGCCGACAATGGCACGCCAGCCTCGGCGGCCACGGCGCGGTGGCGCACCCCGCGCACGCCATCGCGCACGACGATGCGCATGGCGGCGTCGAGGATCAGCTGGCGGCGCTGTTCGCTGCCTTGGCGGGCAGTCTTGCGGCCCTGGTATTGCACGCTTTCGGCGACGGCGGTGGCGATGCCGGCGGCGCCCTGGTGAGGCATTGCGGGTGTCACGGGGGTACCTCATGGACAGTGTTTCGTCTGTGCCGGCCTCTTCGCGGGCGCGCCCGCTCCCACAGGGGCCCCACAACAGTCACGAGCTGTGGGAGCGGGCGCGCCCGCGAAGAGGCCGGCACTGACAACATAAAGCTTCAGGCAAGAAAAAGCCGCCTCGAAAGGCGGCTCATTCAATTCACTCAGGCCTGCGGACGCATGTGCGGGAACAGGATCACGTCGCGGATCGATGGCGAGTTGGTCAGCAACATCACCAGGCGGTCGATACCAATGCCTTCACCTGCGGTCGGCGGCATGCCGTATTCCAGGGCACGTACGAAATCGGCGTCGTAGTGCATGGCTTCGTCGTCACCGGCGTCCTTCTCGGCCACCTGGGCCAGGAAGCGCTCGGCCTGGTCTTCGGCATCGTTCAGCTCGGAATAGGCGTTGGCGATCTCGCGGCCACCGATGAACAGCTCGAAACGGTCGGTGACCGCCGGGTTGTCATCGTTGCGACGGGCCAGCGGCGACACTTCGAACGGGTACTCGGTAATGAAGTGCGGCTGCTCCAGCTTGTGCTCGACCAGCTCTTCGAAAATCATCACCTGCAGCTTGCCCAGGCCTTCGTGGCCCAGCACCTTGGCGCCGGCCTTCTTGGCGATCTCGCGGGCACGGTCGACGTCCTGCAGGTCGGCAGCGGTCAGTTCCGGGTTGTACTTGAGGATGGAGTCGAACACCGACAGGCGGGCGAACGGCTCGCCGAAGTGGAACACCTTGTCGCCGTACGGCACGTCGGTGCTGCCCAGTACCAGCTGGGCCAGTTCGCGGAACAGTTCCTCGGTGAGGTCCATGTTGTCGCGGTAGTCGGCGTAGGCCTGGTAGAACTCGAGCATGGTGAACTCAGGGTTGTGCCGGGTCGAAACGCCTTCGTTACGGAAGTTGCGGTTGATCTCGAAGACTTTTTCGAAGCCACCAACCACCAGTCGCTTGAGGTACAGCTCCGGCGCGATACGCAGGAACATGGCCATGTCCAGGGCGTTGTGGTGGGTTTCGAACGGCTTGGCCGCGGCACCGCCAGGGATGGTCTGCAGCATCGGCGTCTCGACTTCGAGGAAGTCGCGCTCGATGAGGAACTTGCGGATGTGCGAGATCACCTGCGAACGCACACGGAAGGTGTGGCGGGTTTCTTCGTTGACCATCAGGTCGACGTAACGCTGGCGGTAGCGCTGCTCGGTGTCGGTCAGGCCGTGGTGCTTGTCGGGCAGCGGGCGCAGCGACTTGGTCAGCAGGCGCACGTTGGTCATTTCGACGTACAGGTCGCCCTTGCCGGAACGGGCCAGGGTACCTTCGGCGCTGATGATGTCGCCCAGGTCCCAGGTCTTGACCGCGGCCAGGGTTTCTTCGGGCAGGGTCTTGCGGTTGACATAGACCTGGATGCGCCCGGTCATGTCCTGGATAACCATGAACGAGCCACGGTTGAGCATGATGCGACCAGCGACCTTGACCGGAATCGCTGCAGCTTCCAGTTCTTCCTTGGTCTTGTCCGCGTACTGTTTCTGCAGGTCGTTGCAGTAGCTGTCGCGACGGAAGTCATTGGGGAAGGCATTGCCCTTGGCGCGCTCGGCGGCAAGCTTTTCCTTGCGCAGGGCGATCAGGGCGTTTTCTTCCTGTTGCAGGTCTTGCACGTCGGTCTTGAGGTCGCTCATTTCGTCATTCTTTCCATCAGGTGTTCGGTGCCCCTGTCGGGCAGGGCACGCGGTACTGGCCCCAGGCCGGGTACCGCGGCAGTTGTGTGCGGTTTACAGCCCCTGCTTGAGGCTCGCTTCCAGGTACTGGTCGAGGTCGCCGTCCAGGACCTTCTGGCAGTCGCTGCGCTCGACACCGGTGCGCAGGTCCTTGATACGCGAGTCGTCCAGCACGTAGGAGCGGATCTGGTGGCCCCAGCCGATGTCCGACTTGCTGTCTTCCAGCGCCTGCGAGGCGGCGTTGCGCTTCTGCATTTCCAGCTCGTACAGCTTGGCCCGCAACATTTTCATGGCGGTGTCCTTGTTGGCGTGCTGGGAGCGTTCGTTCTGGCACGCCACCACGGTGTTGGTCGGCACGTGGGTGATACGTACCGCCGAGTCGGTGGTGTTCACGTGCTGGCCACCGGCACCGGAGGAGCGGTAGGTGTCGATGCGCAGGTCGGCCGGGTTGATCTCGATCTCGACCTTGTCGTCGATCTCGGGCGACACGAATACCGCCGAGAACGAGGTGTGGCGACGGGCACCGGAGTCGAACGGGCTCTTGCGCACCAGGCGGTGCACACCGATTTCGGTGCGCAGCCAGCCGAAGGCGTACTCGCCCTTGACGTGCACGGTGGCGCCCTTGATCCCGGCGACTTCACCCTCGGAAAGCTCGATGATGGTGGCGTCGAAACCACGCTTGTCGGCCCAGCGCAGGTACATGCGCAGCAGGATGTTGGCCCAGTCCTGCGCCTCGGTACCACCGGAGCCGGCCTGGATGTCCAGGTAGGCGTTGTTCATGTCCATCTCGCCGCTGAACATGCGACGGAACTCAAGCTGGGCCAGTTTTTCTTCCAGGCCTTCCAGCTCGGTCACGACGTCGCCGACGGCGCCTTCGTCATTTTCCTCGACGGCCATGTCGAGCAGGTCCTGGCAGTCGGCCAGGCCGCCGGACAGCTTGTCCAGGGTCTCGACGACCTGGGCCAGCATGGCCCGTTCGCGGCCCAGGGCCTGGGCGTACTCGGGCTTGTTCCAGACGTTGGGGTCTTCCAGTTCGCGGTTGACTTCGATCAGGCGGTCATGCTTGTGATCGTAGTCAAAGATACCCCCGAATGGACTGGGAACGCTCGGTGAGGTCCTTGATGGTGTTCAGGATCGGTTGGATTTCCATGGGCGGGCGGCTCTCGTGCGAATTCGGTGAAAAGCCTGCGAGTATAACCGAGTCCGCCGCAGGGCGGCAGACCCGCCGGGCAGCCGAATAGGCGCAAATATCGTTGCAGCAGCGGCCTGGTGTCGCGATGGGGCGCTCAGCGGCCCAAGGATTTCAGTTTTGCAGCAGATATCGCAGGGGGCCGCTGCGCGCCCCATCGCAACACCAGGCCGCTCCTATAGGGTATGGTGCTCAGGCGATACCCACCTGGTTGCGCCCGCCATTCTTGGCCAGGTACAGGCCCTTGTCGGCGGCAGAGATCAACTGCCGGCTATGGCTGCCGATGGCCGGGGTCTGGGTTGCCAGGCCGATGCTCACGGTCAGGTAGGAGTCGGCCGTCGGCGCGGTGTGCGGGATACCCAGGCCCAATATGGTCTGGCGCAGCTTCTCGGCCACCAGGCGCGCTCCACCCTGCGAGGTGTTGGGCAGCACCAGGACGAACTCCTCGCCGCCATAGCGCGCCGGCAGGTCGGTCGGCCGCGAGCACACGCCGCGGATCGCCTCGGCCACTTGGCGCAAGGCCTCGTCCCCGGCCAGGTGGCCGAAGCTGTCGTTGTAGGCCTTGAAGAAGTCCACGTCGATCATCAGCAGCGACAACTGCTGCAGCTCACGCATGGCGCGGCGCCATTCCAGCTCCAGGTATTCGTCGAAGTGGCGGCGGTTGGACAACCCGGTCAGGCCATCGGAGTTCATCAGCCGCTGCAGCATCAGGTTGGAATCGAGCAATTGCTGCTGGCTGACGCGCAAGGCACGGTAGGCCTCGTCGCGCTGCAGCAGGGTCAGGTAGGAGCGTGAGTGGTAGCGAATGCGCGCCACCAGCTCGATGGTGTCCGGCAGCTTGACCAGGTAGTCGTTGGCCCCGGCCGCAAAGGCCGCGCTCTTGACCAGCGGGTCTTCCTTGGTCGACAGGACGATGATCGGGATGTCCTGGGTCGCCGGGTTGTTGCGGTATTCGCGTACCAGGGTCAGCCCGTCCAGGCCAGGCATGATCAGGTCCTGGAGAATCACCGTAGGCTTGATGCGCACCGCCTGGGCCACCGCCTGGTGCGGGTCGGCGCAGAAGTGGAAGTCGATGTTGTCCTCGTTGGCCAGGCCACGCCGCACCGCCTCGCCGATCATGGCCTGGTCGTCGACCAGCAGTACCATCGCCGCGTTTTCGTTGGTGGTGGTGAAACCTTCGATCGGTAAGTCATTCATGGCTGTTCACCCGATCACTACCGACCTGGCGGCGTGATTCAATACACTTCGTCATTTTGCAAAAATTTCCATCAAGCGCCCGGCGATGCGTTCCAGCGGGCGGACTTCCACCGCGGCATCGATGGCCACGGCAGCTTTGGGCATTCCATACACCGCACTGCTGGCCTGGTCCTGGGCAATAGTCAGGAAGCCCTGCTGGCGCATCAGTTTCAGGCCTTGGGCGCCATCGCGGCCCATGCCGGTGAGCAGCACGCCGACCGCATCGCCGGTCCAGTAGCGCGCCACGCTTTCGAAGAACACATCGATCGAGGGCCGGTAAATCTCATTGACCGGTTCGGCAGTGTAGGCCAGTTGGCCGTTCTGTAGCAGGCGGATGTGGTGGTTGGTGCCGGCCAGCAACACTTGGCCGGGCTGCGGTGGTTCACCTTCGCGGGCCAGGCGCACCGGCAGGCCGGCTGCGCTGCTGAGCCATTCGGCCATGCCTGCGGCAAACACCTGGTCCACATGCTGGACCAGCACGATGGCCGCAGGAAACGCCGCCGGCAGGCCCTTCAGCAGCACCTCGAGGGCCGCCGGGCCGCCGGCGGACGAGCCGATCGCCACAAGCCCGCGATGCTGCGACAGCGCCCGTACAGGCGCGGCGACCGGGCGTGCGGCCGGGGCATTCTGCTGGCCGATCAGCCAGCTTATGTTGAGGATCTTGCGCAACAGTGGCGCTGCCGCTTCGCGCGGGTCGCCCGCCCCCAGCGCCGGCGTGTCGACCACGTCGAGTGCGCCGTGGCCCATGGCCTCGAACACCCGGTGCATGTTCTGCTTGCGGTCGACCGTGACGATGACGATGGCGCAGGGGGTTTCGGCCATGATCCTGCGGGTGGCCTCGACGCCGTCCATCACCGGCATGATCAGGTCCATGAGGATCAGGTCTGGCAATGCTTCAGCGCACAGCCGCACCGCCTCGGCACCATTGCCGGCCACCCATATCACCTCGTGCGCCGGTTCGAAGGCGACCGCCCGGCGCAGTGCCTCGACCGCCATGGGCATGTCGTTGACGATGGCGATTTTCATCCCTGCGCCCCCCCGATCAGCTCCACCACAGCATCCAGCAACGCATCGTCGTGGAAACTGGCCTTTGCCAAATAGTAGTCGGCGCCGGCGTCCAGGCCACGCCGCCGGTCTTCCTCGCGGTCCTTGTAGGACACCACCATCACCGGCAGCGACTGCAGGCGCTGGTCGCGGCGCACCAGGGTGACCAGCTCGATGCCGTCCATGCGCGGCATGTCGATGTCGGTGATCAGCAGGTCGAAGTCCTCGCCACGCAAGGCGTTCCAGCCATCCATGCCATCCACTGCCACGGCCACGTCGTAGCCACGGTTGCCGAGCAACTTGCGCTGCAGTTCACGCACGGTCAGCGAGTCGTCGACCACCAGGATGCGCTTGCGCACCACGCCGCGGGCGCCGCCGCTGCCGCGCGCGATGCGTTCCAGGCTGCCGGTGCTGAGCAGTTTGTCCAGTGAGCGCAACAAGTCCTCGACATCGATGATCAGCACCACCGAGCCATCGTCGAGCAGCGCGCCGGAAGAAATGTCCTGCACCTTGCCCAGCCGCGGGTCGAGTGGCATCACCACCAGCACGCGTTCGCCCACCAGCCGCTCCACGGCCACGCCGTACAGTTGCTCGTGCTCACGAATCACCACCACCCGCAGCCGGCTTTCCTCTGCCTGCCCGGCCGGGCGGTTGAGCAACTGGCTGGCTGCGACCAGGCCGATGTGCCGGCCTTCGTGCCAGAAGTGCTGGCGCCCTTCGATCTGCACGATCTCGTCGGCAGCCACGTCCAGCGTGCGTTCGATGTGGGCGAGCGGGAAGGCGTAGGCCTCGCCACCCACCTCGACCACCAGGCTGCGCACCACCGACAGGGTCAACGGTACCTGCAGGTGGAAACGGCAGCCCTGCCCGGCGGCCTGGGTCAGTTCGATCGAGCCGCGCAGCTCACGGATCATGTGCTGCACCGCATCCAGGCCGACCCCGCGCCCGGACACCTCGGTGACCGTGTCGCGCAGGCTGAACCCAGGCAGGAACAGGAACGTCAGCAACTCCGCCTCGCTCATCCGCGCCACGGTGTCGGCCGGTGACAGGGCACGCTCGACGATGCTGCTGCGCAGGCGTTCGAGGTCGATGCCGGCGCCATCGTCGATCAGCTCCAGGCTGAGCATGCCGGCCTGGTGCGAGGCGCGCAGGCGGATCACGCCCTCCTCCGGCTTGCCCGCCAACTGGCGCCGCTCGGGCAGTTCGATGCCATGGTCGACGGCGTTGCGCAACAGGTGGGTCAGCGGTGCTTCGAGCTTTTCCAGCACATCACGGTCGACCTGGGTCTTTTCCCCTTCCACCAGCAACCGCACCGGCTTGCCCAGCGACCGCCCAAGGTCGCGGACCATGCGGCTCTGGCCGGCCAATACATCGGCAAACGGCCGCATCCGGCAAGCCAGCGCCGTGTCGTACAGCAGTTGTGCGCGCTGGCTGGCCTGCCAGCCGAACTCATCCAGGTCGGCAGCCTGCTGCTGCAGGATCTGCTGGGTTTCCGCCAGCAGGCGCTGGGTCTGCGCCAGGGCTTCGAGCACCTCGCTGCTCTGGCCACTGTCCTCCAGTTGCATGCGCAGGCCGTCGAGCGCCTGCATGCCTTGGCCGTGCATGCGTTTGAGGCGCTGCAAGGTGGCCAGGTAAGGCTTGAGCCGCTGGGTTTCCACCAGCGACTTGCTGGACAGGTCGAGCAGGCTGTTGAGGCGGTCGGCAGTGACCCGCAGCACCCGCTCCGCACCATCGCCGGCACGCTTGCCCGCCTTGCGCCGCGCCAGCGGTTCGGGCTCGGCCTCGAGGTCTGGCTCGAGGGGCGCGGCGGGCAGCGGCTCGCTCTGCTGGGCAGGCGCAGGCGCCTGCAGCAGTGCCGGGGCGGCGGGCGCTATGGCAGGCATGGCTGCGCCCCCCGGATCGAGCAGGCAGGCCATTTGCGCCAGGAACACCGGCAGGATCGCCTGCGCCCCGGTATCCCCAGGCGTGGCGATGCGCATCAGCAGGTCGGTGCCTTGCAGCAAGGCATCGATATGCTCGGCGCTCAGTTGCAGGCGGCCCTCCTGCGCGGCTACCAGGCAGTCTTCCATGACATGGGCGACGCTGACGCCCGCGTCCACCCCAACGATCCGCGCCGCCCCCTTCAGCGAATGCGCCGCACGCATGCAAGCCTCGAGCTGGTCGGCCTGCTTAGGGTTGCGCTCCAGCGCCATCAGGCCGGCACTGAGTATCTGGGTCTGCGCCTCGGCTTCCAGGCTGAACAGTTCGAGCAACGATGCGTCGCGCATTTGCTCTGGGGTCATGACAGGCTCCGCTGCACGGCAGACAGTAAATGTTGATCGTCCAGCACCCGCACACTGCGGCCCCGCCATTGCAGGACCGCAGCGGTGAAGCGGGTGGCATCCTGGCCGCTGCCGAACAGCTGCGGGTCGAGCCGGTGAATACCGTCGATTTCCTCGACCGCCATCACCACCGGCCTGCCATCGGCGGCCAGGATCAGCATGCGTGGCATCGCCCGGCCGCTGCGTTGCTCGGTGCTGCCGGGCTGCACGCCCAGCAGGTCGGCCAGCGACAGGCAGGGCACCAGCGCACCGCGCACGTTGGCCACGCCCTGCAGCACCCGCGAGCGCTGGTGCGGCAGCGAATGCACCGCCTGCAACGGGGCGATCTCGGCCAGGCAGGCAGTGGCCAGCGCCAGCCACTCCTCCCCCAGGCGGAACAGCAGCATCGAACAACCCGAGGTTTCCTCGGCCGGCGCTGCCTGCACGGCATGCTGCTCATCCATCAACGCGTAGCGATCGAGCAGGCGTGTGGCGGCGGCGGCATACACCTCACAATTTCGACAGTGCACGTGCCGTGCCAGCAGCGGGCATTGCTTGTCGCCATGCACGCCTATGCGGTTCCAGCAGTCGTCGATGTGCGCATCGTCTTCGGCGAGCAGTTGCATCGCGGACTCACCTTTCATCGTTCAGACTCCCGTCCCGCCCGCGCGGCCCGCTCCTGCAGGCGCCGGGCACCGGCCAGGTCGCCCTGGGCCGCCAGCAAGGCCGCCAGGTGCACCAGCGCCTCGGGGTGCTGCGGCTCCAGGTACAGCGCTTTGCGATAGTGGCTCAGCGCCTGCTGCGCATCGCCCTCGGTATCGCTGAGCAGCCCCAGCCAGTAGTAAACCTGCGCCGACGGCGCGAACTGGGCAAGGTAACGCTGGCATTCGGCGCGGGCCTGCTCGCTGGCGCCGGCATTGGCCAGGCGGGCAATGTTGGCCAGCACTTCACTTGCCTGCTCGCCCTGGTGCTCGCGCACCGGCGCGGGCCTGGCCGCTGCGGGCAGCACGCGCACGGGCCGTGGCAGCGCGGCACTCGGCAACGAATAGCCTGGCGTCGGCTGCGCTGGCAACCGGCGGCGCGGCGGCGGCGCCGGTGCGGCAACCGGTGCAGAGTCAGCGCCGTCCTGGCGCACATAGGCGAATGACTGGGCAATGCCCAGTGGGCGCATACCCAGGCGCGCCAGCAGGCTGCCTTCGGCCGGGCCGATGAACAACACGCCCTGCGGATGCAGCAGGCGCTTGAGCACCTCGAACACCCGTTGCTGGGTGGCCAGGTCGAAATAGATCAGCAGGTTGCGGCAAAACACGAAGTCGTAGAGGCCATCGCGGCTGCTCAGCGCCGGGTCGAGCACGTTGCCCACCTGCAGGCTGACCTGCTCACGCACCCGTTGATGCAGTTGGTGGCCCTCATCGACGGCATCGAAGTAGCGCTCGCGAAAGCTCAGGTCGCTGCCACGGAAGGCATTGCGCCCGTACACCGCCTGCCCGGCCTTGGCCACCGAACTGGGGCTGATGTCCATGCCGTCGATCAGGAACGCAGCGGGTGCGATACCGGCGTCGAGCAAGGCCATGGCCAGCGAATAGGGTTCCTCGCCGGTCGAGCATGGCAGGCTGAGCAAGCGCAGTGGGCGTGCCCCGGCAAGCTCGGCCAGGCGCTTCTGCGCCAGGCTGGCCAAGGCGCTGAAGGACTCCGGATAACGGAAGAACCAGGTTTCCGGGACGATGACGGCCTCGATCAGTGCCTGCTGCTCGTCCATCGATTGCTGCAGGCGCAGCCAGTAGTCGTCCAGGTCGGTGGCGTTCACGGCCACGCAACGCTGACGCAGCGCTCGCTCGACCATGGACGCCCCTACCGACTCCACGTCGAGGCCGATACGTTCGCGCAGGAAACGGAAGAAATGCTGTTCGTTCATGTCGGCATCCCTGTCGGCTCGCCCGGGTACAACAACTGGTGTACCACGTCGGGCAGCAGGTCGTTGACCTCGATGCGCTGCAGCAAGCCCTGCTCATCCTGGCGTACCGGCCCCAGGTACGGCGCTTCGCCGCTGTCCACGCCATAGGGCTGGAACTCGTCGGGGTGGCAGCGCAGGGTTTCGGTCGCCTGCTCCAGGATCAGGCCAAGCTGCAGGTCGCCTCGATAGTGCACCAGCACCAGCCGGGTACTGGTGCGTTGCGCCGCCGGCTGGCCAAAGCTCAATGCCGCCAGGTCGACCACCGGCACCAGCTGGCCACGGTGGGCAAGCACGCCCGCGACCCAGCCAGGCGCCTGGGCTATCGGCTTCAGCGGCTGGCGCGGCAGCACTTCGATCACCTCGTGCACGCTCAGGGCAAAGCGCTGTTCCTGAATGCGAAACTGCAGGTACAACACCCCCTTGGCATTGTCCTCCCGCGCCGCGCGCGGTTGCATGTCGATCATCGCCGTCAGACTTTGAAGCGCGACACGCCGCCACGCAGGCCAGCGGCCACCTGGCTCAGCTCATCGATGGCGAAACTGGCCTGGCGCAGCGACTCGACCGTCTGGGTGCTGGCATCGCTGAGCTGGGCCAACGCCTGGTTGATCTGCTCGGCACCGGTGGCCTGGGCCTGCATGCCTTCGTTGACCATCAGCACGCGCGGCGCCAGGGCCTGCACCTGGTGGATGATCTGGCTCAGCTGCTCGCCCACCTGCTGCACCTCGAACATGCCGCGGCGCACTTCTTCGGAGAACTTGTCCATGCCCATGACTCCAGCCGACACGGCCGACTGGATCTCGCGCACCATCTGCTCGATGTCGTAGGTGGCCACGGCGGTCTGGTCGGCCAGGCGACGCACTTCGGTGGCGACCACGGCGAAGCCACGGCCGTATTCACCGGCCTTTTCCGCCTCGATGGCCGCGTTCAGCGACAGCAGGTTAGTCTGGTCGGCGACCTTGACGATAGTCACCACCATCTGGGTGATGTTGCTGGCCTTTTCATTGAGGATGGCCAGCTTGGCGTTGACCAGGTCGGCGGCGCCCATTACCTGGTGCATGGTTTCTTCCATCCGCGCCAGGCCCTGCTGACCGGAACCGGCCAGGCTGGAGGCCTGGTCGGCCGCCGAGGTCACTTCGGTCATGGTGCGCACCAGGTCACGCGAGGTGGCGGCGATTTCCCGCGAAGTGGCACCAATTTCCGTGGTGGTGGCGGCCGTTTCGGTGGCAGTGGCCTGTTGTTGCTTGGAGGTGGCGGCAATTTCGGTCACCGAGGTGGTCACCTGTACCGACGAGCGCTGGGCCTGGGCCACCAGGTTGGCCAGGGCCTCGGCCATTTCGTTGAAGCCGCCTTCGATGGCGCCGAATTCGTCCTTGCGCTCCAGGTTCAGGCGCATGCTCAGGTCGCCTGAGCGCAGCTTGTCCAGGGCATGCACAATGCGCTGCATGGGCGCAGAGATGGCACGCATCAGCAGCAAGCCGCACACGCCCGCGGCGATGATGGCCAGCAACAGCGAAGCCACCATGCTGCTTTTGGTCGTGTTCACGGCATTGACGATGTCGTTGGTGGCGGCTTCGGCTGAGGCTCGATTTTCCTCGATGACTTCGGTCAGGTGCTTGCGCCCATCGACCCAGGTCGGGGTGAGCACCTCATTGATCAGCCGCTGGGCGCCGTCGTAGTCATGCTGACGATAGGCGTCCAGTACCTGGCCGACGATCTTCATGTAGTTTTCTTCGAGTTGCACGAAGGAATCGAAGCGAGTCTGGTCGTCCTTGGTCTTGATCGTGGCCTGGTAACTCGCCATGTGCTGCTTCAGACGCTCCTCGAAACCTCTGAACAGCTCCATGTCGGCCGAGGTGATCGCGCGGTGGTTGGACAGGCCCACCAGTTGTTGGCTGGTGACATAGCTGTCGACCCAGGCGCTGCGGATCATCGAGCTGTAGTAAACCCCTGGAATGCTGTCGCTGCCCACCGCTTCTTCGGCGGTTTCGATGGCCCCCAACCGCGAGTAGGCGGCCACGATCATCAGCAGCATGATGGCGATGATCACGGCGAAACTTGCCAGGATCCGTTGGCGCAAGGTCCAGTTCTTCACATTCAGCCCTCAGGAATTCGCAACGAGCGGGAAAAATCGCCGAAGTATAGCTCAGGCGCCTAACGCTTTTGCGGCTGAATGGAAGGCTGCGGTAGACAGGCCGTTGGCGGGGCGTGCATGCAGCCCCATCCGCTCGATATCAGCCTGCTGCAAGCCTTGCCTGGCTTTCCAGTTCCTGACGCAGGCCCGGGTCCAGGCGCAGCTGGCGGGCCAGCTCGTCCAGGTAGGCGCGCTCCATGAAGTTTTCCTGGTCGACCATCATCACGCTGGCCAGGTACATCTCGGCCGCCATTTCCGGCGTTTGCGCGGCTCGGGCCACTTCGGCCGGGTCCAGCGGCTTGTTCAATTCATCGTGCAGCCAGTGCTGCAGTTCGCGGTCGCTGTCCAGGCGGCTGAACTCGCCCTCGATCAGGGCCCGCTCGCGCTCGTCGATATGGCCATCGGACTTGGCCGCTGCCACCAATGCCCGCAGCACGGCCTGGCTGTGCTGTTCGGCCTGGGCCGGCGGCAGGCGGTCGACGGTACGGGGCTCGCTGGCGGCCAGCCGCTGGTTGGCCTGCCAGTTGCCATAGGCTTTGTAGGCCAGCACGCCCAGGGCGGCCAGGCCACCATAGGTCAGCGCCTTGCCGCCGTATTTGCGGGCCTTCTTGCTGCCCAGCAACAGCCCCAGGGCGCCGCCGCCCAACAAGCCACCACCGGCACCGGACAACAGCCCGCCAAGCCCACCGGCAGCGCTGCCGGGCTTAGCGGTAGCGCCCTGTTTGTCGAGCAGTTGCTGGCCGGACTTGAGGAGCTGATCGAGCAGGTTGCGGGTGTTCATTCGCGGCTCTCCACGCAAGAAAATTCATACGCCAGAGTAAGGCTTGGGCAAACGTACGCCACCGTGGATTTGCTTCCGGATGTTGCATTGGCTGGCAAAAAGCCAACTAGACTCGATATCGCCAATACCCCGCGCACGCGCACTACGCTTATAACAAATGCTTCACGGCTTGCTTGATGACTGCCCCGAACAAGATCTCCAAGAAGAGGGAACACCATGTCAGTGCACAAGACCGCATTGCTCGGCGCCATCACCGGTGCCGTGCTCGCCAGCGCCAGCCTGCAGGCTGCCGAACCGCCCAAGGCCCTGGGCCCTGGCGAAGGGCGCCTGGACATCGTCGCCTGGCCGGGCTACATCGAGCGCGGTGAAAGCGACAAGGCCTACGACTGGGTCAGCGGTTTCGAGAAGGAAACCGGCTGCAAGGTCAGCGTCAAGACCGCCGCTACGTCGGACGAGATGGTCAGCCTGATGACCAAGGGCGGCTATGACCTGGTCACCGCTTCCGGTGATGCCTCGCTCCGGCTGATCGCAGGCAAGCGGGTACAGCCGATCAATACCGCGTTGATCCCCAACTGGAAGCACATCGACCCGCGCTTGCAGAACGGTGGCTGGTACGTGGTCGACAAGCAGGTCTACGGCACGCCATACCAGTGGGGACCGAACGTGCTGCTGTACAACACCGAGGTGTTCAAGCAGGCGCCCACCAGCTGGGGGGTGCTGTTCGAGCCGCAGAACCTGCCCGACGGCAAGCCGAACAAGGGGCGCGTGCAGGCCTACGACGGGCCGATCTACATCGCCGATGCGGCGCTGTACCTGAAAACCGCCAAGCCGGAGCTGGGCATCCACGACCCGTACGAACTGAACGAAGCCCAGTACAAGGCCGTGCTCGAGCTGCTGCGCCAGCAGCAACCGTTAGTACACCGCTACTGGCATGACGCCACGGTGCAGATGAGCGACGTGAAGAACGAAGGCGTGGTCGCGACCAGCTCCTGGGGCTACATGGTCAATGGCCTGAAGGCCGAGAAACAGCCGGTGGCGTCGACCATTCCCAAGGAAGGGGCGACCGGCTGGGCGGATACCACCATGCTGCACAGCGAGGCCAAGCACCCCAATTGTGCCTACAAGTGGATGGACTGGTCGCTGCAACCGAAGGTGCAGGGTGACGTGGCGGCCTGGTTCGGCTCGTTGCCGGCGGTACCGGCCGCCTGCAGTGGCAACGAGCTGCTGGGGGCGGACGGCTGCAAGACCAACGGCTTCGACAACTTCGACAAGATCGCCTTCTGGAAAACCCCGCAGGCCCAGGGCGGCAAGTTCGTGCCTTACAGCCGCTGGACCCAGGATTACATTGCGATCATGGGTGGCCGCTGAGGTTGCCTGAATGTCAGGGCCGACCTCTTCGCGGGCATGCCCGCTCCCACAGGTAGGGCACCGGCCTTGAAGGCTGTGTAATACCTGTGGGAGCGGGCGTGCCCGCGAAGAGGCCGGCACAGGAGAAACTTTGATGCCTGGAGCCCACGCATGCCCCTAGCCGTCCAGTTCACCCAGGTTTCCCGTACTTTCGGCGAGGTCAAGGCCGTCGACCAGGTCAGCATCGACATCATCGATGGCGAGTTCTTCTCCATGCTCGGCCCGTCAGGCTCGGGCAAGACCACCTGCCTGCGCCTGATCGCCGGTTTCGAGCAGCCCACCAGCGGCTCGATCCGCATCCACGGCGTCGAGGCCGCTGGCGTGCCGCCGTACCTGCGTGATGTCAACACGGTGTTCCAGGACTACGCACTGTTCCCGCACATGAACGTACTGGACAACGTCGCCTACGGCCTGAAGGTGAAAGGCATGGCCAAGGCCGAACGCCACGCTCGCGCCGAACAAGCGCTGGCGATGGTAGCCCTGGCCGGCTACGGCGCACGCAAGCCGGCACAACTGTCCGGCGGGCAACGCCAGCGCGTGGCCCTGGCCCGCGCGCTGGTCAACCGGCCACGGGTGTTGCTGCTGGACGAACCCCTGGGTGCGCTGGACCTGAAACTGCGTGAGCAGATGCAGGGCGAACTGAAAAAGCTGCAGCGCCAGCTGGGTATCACCTTCATCTTCGTCACCCACGACCAGACCGAGGCACTGTCGATGTCCGACCGGGTGGCGGTGTTCAACCGCGGCCGTATCGAGCAGGTCGACACACCGCGCAACCTGTACATGCAACCGGCCACGCCCTTCGTCGCCGAATTCGTCGGTTCCTCCAACGTGCTGCGCGGCGAACTGGCGATGGCGCTCAACGGCAGCCCGGCGCCGTTCTCCATCCGTCCCGAGCACATCCGCCTGGGTGACCCGGTTGCAGGCGAGCAGGCGGTGCAGGTCAGTGGCGTGCTGCGCGATATCCAGTACCAGGGCAGCGCCACCCGTTACGAACTGCAGCTCGACAGTGGCCAGCTGTTGGCGGTCAGCCAGGCCAATGACCGCTGGCAGGTGCAGGCACAGGCCTGGCAACCCGGGCAACGGCTACAGGCGCACTGGCCACGGCAAGCCATGACCGTGCTGCAGGAAAGCGGGAGCCGCTGACATGGGTACGCTACGCGAGCTGTCCAACCTGCTATACCGCCGCCCCAACCTGTACCTGGCGTTGCTGCTGGTGCCGCCACTGACCTGGTTCGGCGCGATCTACCTGGGCTCGCTGCTCAACCTGCTGTGGCAGGGTTTCTATACCTTCGACGACTTCACCATGGCGGTGAGCCCGGAGCTGACCCTGGGCAATTTCGCCGCCCTGTTCAACCCGTCGAACTTCGACATCATCCTGCGCACCCTGGGCATGGCGCTGGCGGTGTCGCTGGCCAGCGCGGTGCTGGCCTTCCCCATCGCCTATTACATGGCGCGCTACACCAGCGGCAAGACCAAGGCATTTTTCTACATCGCGGTGATGATGCCGATGTGGGCCAGCTACATCGTCAAGACCTACGCCTGGACCCTGCTGCTGGCCAAGGGTGGCGTGGCCCAGTGGTTCGTCCAGCAGTTGCACCTGGATGCCCTGTTGCAAACCGTGCTGGCGGTGCCAGGGGTGGGCGGCAGCACCCTGTCGACATCACACCTGGGGCGCTTCATGGTGTTCGTCTATATCTGGCTGCCATTCATGATCCTGCCCATCCAGGCCTCGCTGGAACGCTTGCCACCTTCCCTGCTGCAGGCCTCGGCAGACCTCGGCGCCCGGCCTCGGCAAACCTTCGTGCAGGTAGTCCTGCCGCTGTCGATCCCGGGCATCGCTGCCGGCTCGATCTTCACCTTTTCGCTGACCCTGGGCGACTTCATCGTGCCGCAGCTGGTCGGCCCGCCTGGCTATTTCATCGGCAGCATGGTCTATGCCCAGCAAGGGGCGATCGGCAACATGCCGATGGCCGCCGCCTTCACCCTGGTGCCGATCGTGCTGATCGCGGTATACCTGGCCTTGGTCAAGCGCCTGGGAGCCTTCGATGCACTCTGAAAAAGCTTCGATCGGGCTGCGCCTGGCCGCCTGGGGCGGCCTGCTGTTCCTGCACTTTCCGATCCTGATCATCTTCCTCTATGCCTTCAACACCGAGGATGCGGCGTTCAGCTTTCCGCCCAAGGGCTTTACCCTGAAGTGGTTCGCCGTGGCGTTTGCCCGGCCCGATGTGCTGGAGGCGATCCAGCTGTCGCTGCAGGTGGCCTGCCTGGCCACGCTGATCGCCCTGGTGCTGGGCACGCTGGCCTCGGCGGCGCTGTATCGGCGCAGCTTTTTCGGCAAGGAGAGCATTTCGCTGCTGCTGATCCTGCCCATCGCCCTGCCCGGCATCATCACCGGTATCGCCCTGCTCTCGGCGTTCAAGAGCCTGGGCCTGGAACCCGGGGTGTTCACCATCGTGGTCGGCCACGCCACCTTTTGCGTGGTGATCGTCTACAACAACGTCATCGCCCGCCTGCGGCGCACTTCGCAGAGCTTGATCGAAGCCTCGATGGACCTGGGCGCCGATGGCTGGCAGACCTTCCGCTACATCATCCTGCCCAACCTCGGCTCGGCGCTTTTGGCCGGCGGCATGCTGGCCTTTGCCCTGTCGTTCGACGAGATCATCGTCACCACCTTTACCGCCGGCCACGAACGCACCCTGCCGATCTGGCTGCTCAACCAGCTCAGCCGCCCGCGTGACGTGCCGGTGACCAATGTGGTCGCCATGCTGGTGATGCTGGTGACCATGCTGCCAATCCTTGGCGCCTATTACCTGACCCGTGGCGGCGAAAGCGTCGCGGGCAGCGGCAAATGACCCTGGAGGAGTCCCCCGATGCAAACGCAGATGCTGATCAATGGCCAGCTGGTCGCTGGCGAAGGCCCGGCCTGGACCGTACTCAACCCGGCGCTGGGCAGCGCCCTGGCGCAGATCAACGAAGCCACCGAGGCGCAGGTGGACAGCGCCGTACGCGCCGCCGACCAGGCCTTCGACAGTTGGTCGCAAACCAGCCCCAAGGAGCGTTCGCAGGCGTTGCTGGCGCTGGCCGACGCGATCGAAGCGCATGGCGATGAACTGGCCCGGCTGGAATCGCAGAACTGCGGCAAGCCGTTGAGCGCGGCGCTGAATGACGAGATCCCGGCAATCGCCGATGTGTTTCGCTATTTCGCCGGTGCCGCGCGTTGCCTGGGCGGTTCGGCAGCTGGCGAATACCTGCCGGGGCACACCTCGATGATCCGCCGTGACCCACTGGGCGTGGTCGCCTCGATCGCGCCGTGGAACTACCCTTTGATGATGCTGGCATGGAAGATCGCCCCGGCCCTGGCCGCGGGCAACACGGTGGTGATCAAGCCCTCCGAGGTGACCCCGCTGACCGCCCTGCGCCTGGGCGAACTGGCCCGGGACCTGTTGCCGCCGGGGGTGTTGAACATCCTCTTCGGCCGCGGCCAGACCGTCGGCACCCCGTTGGTCACCCACCCCAAGGTACGCATGGTATCGCTGACCGGCTCGATTCCCACCGGCGCGCGCATCATCAGTGCCACCGCCGACAGCGTGAAACGCATGCACATGGAACTGGGCGGCAAGGCGCCGGTGCTGGTGTTCGACGATGCCGACCTCGACGCGGCCGTCGACGGCATCCGCACCTTCGGCTTCTACAACGCCGGCCAGGACTGCACGGCCGCGTGCCGGTTGTATGTGCAGGACGGCATCTACGAGCGCTTCGTCGAGCGCCTGGGTGAAGCGGTGGCCAGCCTCAAGCCCGGCCTGCAGGAAGCCGAAGATACCGAGCTGGGGCCATTGATCAGTGCCCAGCACCGCGACAAGGTCGCTGGCCTGGTACAGCGGGCCATCGCCCAGCCGCATATTCGCCTGGTGACCGGCGGCAAGGCGATCGAGGGTGATGGTTTCTTCTTCGAGCCGACGGTGTTGGCCGATGCCCTGCAGGACGACGAGATCGTGCGTAACGAAGTGTTCGGCCCGGTGGTCTCGGTCACCCGCTTCAGCGACGAAGCGCAGGCGCTGGAATGGGCCAACGACTCCGACTACGGCCTGGCCTCATCGGTATGGACCCGCGACACCGGCCGCGCCCACCGCCTGGCGGCGCGCCTGCAGTATGGCTGCACCTGGGTGAACACCCACTTCATGCTGGTCAGCGAAATGCCCCATGGCGGGCAGAAGCATTCGGGGTATGGCAAGGACATGTCGATGTATGGGCTGGAAGACTACACCTGCGTGCGGCATGTGATGATCAAGCATTGAGGGAAGTTTGGGGTAGGTCGCTGGATTCTTGGCGCCTGCGAGATCGAGCGCCGCCCGCGCGGCGCTCGATATCAGCCCTACCGATTATTTCCGCCCACCACCACACTCCGACGATGCTAATCCCGTAAATCCGACTCGTGAATCGGGTTGGCCCGGCTGGTCGCGCGCTGGTACTGCGCGGGCCAGGTGGCCTTGTTGCCGCCCAGGTCATCATCGGCATGCAACGGCCAATACGGGTCGCGCAGCAGTTCGCGGGCAAGGAAGATGATGTCGGCCTGGCCAGTGCGCAGAATGTGCTCGGCCTGGGCCGGTTCGGTGATCATGCCCACGGTGCCGGTGGCGATTTCCGACTCCTTGCGCACACGCTCGGCGAAACGGGTCTGGTAGCCGGGGCCGGTGGGGATCTCGGCATTGACCGAGGTGCCGCCGGAGGACACGTCGATCAGGTCGACACCCAGGCCACGCAGACGGCGCGCCAGTTCGACGGTTTCATCCGGGTTCCAGCCATCCTCGACCCAATCGGTCGCCGACACCCGCACGAACAGCGGCAGCTCGGCCGGCCACACCTTGCGCACGGCCTCGACCACCTGCAAGGTCAGGCGGATGCGGTTTTCGAAACAGCTGCCGTACTCGTCACGGCGCTGGTTGCTCAGTGGTGACAGGAACTGATGCAGCAGGTAGCCATGCGCGGCGTGGATTTCCACGACCTTGAATCCGGCTTTCAGGGCACGCTCGGTCGAGGCGACGAAAGCGTCGATCACCCCCTGGATTTCGTCCTGGTTCAACTCGCGAGGCGTGGTGTGCTGCGGGTCGAAGGCAATCCTCGAGGGCCCCACCGGCTGCCAGCCACCCTCTTCCGGCTTGACGCTGCCTTGCTTGCCCAGCCATGGCCGATAGGTACTGGCCTTGCGCCCGGCATGGGCCAGCTGGATGCCGGGCACCACGCCCTGGGCCGTGATGAAGCGGGTGATGCGCTGCAACGGGGCGATCTGTGCATCGTCCCACAGGCCGAGGTCTTCGGCGGTGATACGGCCATCGGCGGTCACCGCCACGGCTTCGGTGATGACCAGGCCCGCGCCACCCACGGCGCGGCTGCCAAGATGGACAAGGTGCCAATCGTTGGCCAGGCCATCGACAGCGGAATACTGGCACATCGGCGAAACCGCGATGCGGTTGGGCAGGGTCAGCTGACGCAGGGTGTAAGGCTCGAGCAGCAGGCTCATGAGGGCACCTCCCAAGGACTCCAATGGTGATCCGGCCCGGACACTCAATTGCACGTCCCTGGCCCGGGTCCGGTCAATATTCAGACTAGACCAGAATGCTTGGGGGGAAGGTTCAGTGGGATGGCGAGGTGTTTGCCGAAAGGTTTGCAGCGCCTGTGAGATCGAGCGCCGCCCGCGCGGCGCATCGCGGATAAATACGCTCCTACCGTTTGTCCAGGGCCAATCTCTCCTGTGCCGCCAACAACCTCGATATCGAAAGGAACAAACAAGGCGAACCGCGCTGACCTCACAGCAGTGACTGGCCCGAAACAAACTGGAGGAGCGGATTTATCCGCGATGCGCCGCGCCGGCGGCGCTCGATTTGCGCCCCACCACAAAAACCGAGGCGGGCACCTGCGACAAACTCAGCGCGGCTCCATGTGGGCAATCATCAACTGCACGCTTTCATTGCCACGAAACTCGTTCACGTCCAGCTTGTAGGCCAGTTCAACCCAACGCACCGTCGGGTTCGGCCACACTTCGCGGTCGATACCAAAGGCGATGCCATCCAGCCGCACCGAGCCGCACTCGCTCTTGAGCACCACCTTCAGGTGCCGCTCGCCCACCACGCGCTGCTCCACCAGCTGGAACACGCCATGGAACAGCGGCTCGGGGAAATGCTGGCCCCAAGGGCCGGCATGGCGCAGGGCCTTGGCCAGGTCGAGGTGGAATTCCTCCACTGCCAGGCTGCCATCCGACAACAGGCGGCCGGTCAGGTCGTCCTCAACCAGGTGACGCCGCACTTCTTCGTCGAACGCCTGGGCAAATGCCGGGAAATTCGCCTCGGGCAACGACAACCCGGCGGCCATGGCGTGGCCGCCGAACTTGCTGATCAATTGCGGATGGCGCGCGGCCACGGCATCCAGCGCATCACGAATATGGAAGCCCGGCACCGAACGCGCCGAGCCCTTGAGCATGCCTTCACCGGCATCGGCGAAGGCAATGGTCGGGCGGTGATAACGTTCCTTCAGGCGCGAGGCCAGGATACCGATCACCCCCTGGTGCCAGTCCGCATCGAACAGGCACAAACCGTAGGGCATCGACTCGACCGGCAGGTCCTTGAGCTGGGCCAGGGCCTCGCGCTGCATGCCCTGCTCGATGGACTTGCGGTCCTGGTTCAGGTCGTCCAGCTGCTGGGCCATGTCCTTGGCCAGGGCGGCGTCCTCGCACAGCAGGCATTCGATGCCCAGGCTCATGTCGTCCAGGCGCCCGGCAGCGTTGAGCCGTGGGCCGAGGATGAAGCCGAGGTCGGTCGAGGTGATACGCCGGTGGTCGCGGCGGGCCACTTCGAGAATGGCCTTGAGCCCCGGGCGGGCACGGCCGGCGCGGATACGCTCGAGGCCCTGGTGCACCAGGATGCGGTTGTTGGCGTCCAGCGGCACCACGTCGGCGACGCTGCCCAGGGCGACCAGGTCGAGCAGTTCGCCGATGTTCGGCTGTGGCTGCGTCTCGTAGCGCCCAAGGCTCCGCAGGCGTGCACGCAGGGCCATCAGCACGTAGAAGATCACCCCGACCCCGGCCAGCGCCTTGCTCGGGAAGCTGCAGCCCGGCTGGTTGGGATTGATGATGGCGTCGGCCGCGGGCAACTGCTCGCCCGGCAGGTGGTGGTCGGTGACCAGCACCTTGAGCCCCGCCGCCTTGGCCGCCGCTACTCCGTCGACACTGGAAATACCGTTGTCCACGGTAATCAGCAGTTGCGGCTGGCGTTGCAGCGCCACCGCGACGATTTCCGGGGTCAGCCCGTAGCCATACTCGAAGCGGTTGGGTACCAGATAATCGACATGCGCCGCGCCCAGCAGGCGCAGGCCCAGCACGCCGACCGTACTGGCGGTGGCGCCATCGGCATCGAAGTCGCCAACGATCAGGATGCGCTGGCGCTGGTCGATGGCCTCGACCAGCAAATCGACACCGGCTTCGATACCCTTGAGCTGCTGGAACGGCAGCAGGCGCGCCAGGCTTTTGTCCAGTTCGGCCTCGCTCTGCACACCACGGGCGGCGTACAGGCGGGTCAGCAAGGGTGGCAGGTTACCGAGAAATGGCAGGCTCGGCGGCAGCGGGCGAGGTTCGATACGCATGGAGTGCTTCAGCCACGCTCACCCAGCAACCACTCCAGCTGCACTTCGTGCTGGCCGCGGTCATCGGTGACGAACACCGTGCCCTCGCTGATCATCACGTCCCACTTGATGGTGCGCGGCATGTCGGTGGCGAGGGTTGCCAACACCTCCTGCGGAACGGCGGCGATGCTCAGGTTCTTCAAGCCCTTGACCGCGTCCACCACCTTGTTCTGCCACACCCGCAGGCTGCCGTAGGCCAGCAGGCTGGTACGCTCGGTGCGGCGCGAGCACCAGGTCAGGCGCTCGGCATCCGGCTGGCCCACTTCGATCCAGTGCAGGATGCGATCGTCCAGGCTCTTTTCCCACAGGGCCGCTTCGTCGACGTCGGACAGGCCGCGGCCGAAGGCCAGATTCTCGTTGTACCACAGCGCATAGGCCAGCAGGCGCACGGCCATGCGCTCTTCGGTTTCCGAAGGGTGGCGGGCGATGGTCTGGCGGACGTTCTCGTATACGCCACGATCGAGGTCGGTCAGGTTCAGTTCGAATTTGTAGGTGGTAGACGGCTGGGCCATGGTCGACGGGCTTCTTGCGCAAGAAAAGTGGCACAGTCTAACCGATCCTGCCCTTGGTTGCGCCGCGGCAGTATCTGCCGCTTGCGACCTATGATAAAACCACGGCTCTGCCCAGTTGCCACGGATGCCCCATGCCTACGCCCAGCAAACCCCTCGCCGGCCTCAAAGTCATCGAACTTGGCACCCTGATCGCCGGGCCGTTCGCCTCGCGCATCTGCGCCGAATTCGGCGCCGAGGTGATCAAGGTCGAATCGCCCGATGGCGGCGACCCGCTGCGCAAATGGCGCAAGTTGTACGAGGGCACCTCGCTGTGGTGGTTCGTACAGGCCCGCAACAAGCAGTCGCTCACCCTCAACCTCAAGCACCCCGAGGGCCGCGAGATTCTCAAGCGGCTGCTGGCCGAGGCTGACATCCTGATCGAGAACTTCCGCCCGGGCGTGCTGGAAAAACTCGGCCTGGGCTGGGACGTGCTGCATGCCCTCAACCCACGCCTGGTGATGGTGCGGTTGTCGGGTTTTGGCCAGACCGGGCCGATGAAGGACCAGCCAGGCTTCGGCGCCGTCGGCGAGTCGATGGGCGGCCTGCGCTATATAACCGGTTTCGACGATCGCCCACCGGTGCGCACCGGCATTTCCATCGGTGACTCGATTGCTGCCTTGTGGGGCGTGATCGGCGCGCTGATGGCCCTGCGCCACCGAGAGGTCAACGGCGGTGACGGCCAGGTGGTGGATGTGGCACTGTACGAGGCGATCTTCGCCATGATGGAAAGCATGGTCCCAGAATTCGATGTGTTCGGCTTCATCCGCGAACGTACCGGCAACATCATGCCGGGCATCACGCCCTCCTCCATCCATACCAGCGCCGACGGCAAGCATGTGCAGATCGGCGCCAATGGCGATGCCATCTTCAAGCGTTTCATGCAGGCCATTGGCCGCACCGACCTGGCCGACGACCCGAGCCTGGCCACCAATGATGGCCGCGACTTGCGCCGCGACGAGCTGTACGGGGTGATCGACCGCTGGGCCAACAGCCTGCCGCTGGAGCAACTGATGCAGGTGCTGACCACCGCCGAAGTGCCGGCCAGCCGCATCTATTCGGCCGAAGACATGTTCAACGACCCGCAGTACCTGGCGCGGGAAATGTTCCTGCACGCCAGGCTGCCGGACGGCAAGCCGTTCCGCATGCCCGGCATTGTCCCCAAACTGTCGGATACCCCCGGCTCGGCCGAGTGGGTTGGCCCGGCACTGGGCGAACACACCGAGGCATTGCTCGGCGCCCTGGGCTACGACGCAGCCGCCATCGCCAGCCTGCGTGCAGCCGGCACGGTCTGACCTGGCCCTGCCCCCCATGCGCGCTGCCCGCCGCCTACGTCACCTGGTCCTGCTGTGCGGGCTGCTGCCGGCCTTGCTGTGGCAACCTGCCAGCGCCAAGGAGCGCCTGTTCTGGCTGGTGCGCGACCTGCCACCGTTCACCATTTTCGAAGGGCCGGAAAAAGGCCAGGGGGTGATCGACCAGCTGTTGCCACTGCTCATCGGCCAGATGCCCGAATACGACCACAGCATCGTGCGGGTCAACCGCGCCCGCGGTATCCAGATGCTGCAAGACCACAACAGCTTCACCTGCGATCCGACCTTGCTGTGGACACCGGAGCGCGCCGGGTATGTACGCTTTTCCATGCCTGCTCTGGGCGTGCTCAGCGGCGGCCTGGTACTGCGCAAGGACAGCCAGGCGCTGGTGGCGCCCTACCTCGATGGCCAGCAGGTGGACCTGCATGGCCTGTTGAGCAAGACCACGCTGCAGCTGGGCGTGGTTGCCGAACGCAGTTACGGCACGCAGATCGACGCCATCCTGCGCCAGCTGCCCGACAGCGCCCTCAACCGCCACTACGGCAACGACGCCACTGCCAACCTGCTGCAGATGCAGCAACTGGGGCGCTTGCGCCTGGTGCTTGGCTATTGGCACGAAGTGCGCTACCTGGTCCAGCAGCAAGGCGGGTCACTGGCTGACTATCGGTTCTATCCGGTGCAGGGAGTGCCCCGTTACCAGTTTCTGCATGTAGGGTGCTCGGACACCGAGCTGGGGCGCACCGCCATTGCGCATATCGACCAGTTGCTGCCTACCCTGCGCCAGGAAGTACTGCCGGCACACTATGCGCGCTGGCTGGACCCGGCACTACAGGAAGGCTACCTGGAAGACAGCAAGCGCTTCTTCAAAAACCGCTGACAGGGCTGCTGCGGCCACCCAAAAAGAAACCCCGGACGCTGGGGAACACGCCCGGGGCCAAGCGAAAGTCCTTGGGGACTTCCCGTGACAGCCCTGCCAGTGCCGGAGCAAAGCACTGGCTGGCTGCCCTACAGTGTCTGATCAGCCACTCAGGCAAAGGTTCCAGGGGGCTGCTGGCGCTGCTGCAGTGCTGCGATTACGCAGGGCTGCAATCGCCCCTCGGCGATCTGCAAGTCACGGTGCAAACCATCCACCAGGTCGACCAGCAGGCGTTGCTCCTGCAACTGGCGTTCGCTGACCGTACGCCGCAAGGTTATATCGCCGAGCGGGTCACGCACGGTCAACTGGCGATTACCCTGGGCATCGGCGACGCCAAGGTGGGCCTGGTAAGGGGTCAGGGCTTCGTTGAGCAGTCTGCAGATTCTTTCCATCCGGATCACTCGCTGCGTGGTGGGATATAGAGGAACTGACCAACAGACGCAGCGGAAAGTTCGTCACACCGCGCCTTCGTCAGTGAGCATGCGGGGTGCAGGTGACAGTTTGAATACGCCGCCAGGGGCGCATTTGCAGTGCCTGCAAGGCATGCTGCAGGCGTGGCATCGACAGCGGCCAGGGCAGCTCGGCGAGCACCCACAGGCCACGGCTTCTGGCCTCCTGGGCAAGATCATGGTGCTTGCCGGTAGCCTGGCCGACGAATAGCAACGCGCGTGCGGGGTACCGCTGCTCGAACAGGGCAAGGCCGGCCAGGGTCGGCATGGCATGGTCGAGAATCAGCAGGTCGGGACGACGCTCGGCGCCAAGGCACGCGTCGAGTTCAGTGGTGTTTGCGCTGACGCGAACGTCGAAGACGCCCTGGGCGTTGAGGGCTTGGTGCAGGAGAATCTGGTGAGACGGGCGAGCCTGGTGGATCAACACGTAGGGCTGGTGCATGAGCCGCTCCTGAAGGGAGAGCCGGCTAATTTAGGTGTTGTGAAGGTCGACCTGAATAGGATGTTTCTGAGAGGGGCGAAGGAAAAGGCTGAGGTGCTACGGCCGCTTTGCGGCCTATCGTGACCCAAGGCCGCGCCTGCACGCGACGCGATGTTCTGCAGGAGTGGCCTTGGGGCGCGATGGGCTGCGGCGCAGCCCGATGCAAGGTGATTACAGCGGCTTGCCGCGGTTACCGTGCTGGCTGACAAAGCCCTGCACAGCCTTCAGGTCATTGGCCAGCACCGTGCAGCGTTCTTCACGGCTGAACAGGTCGCTGAGGTGCGCAGGCAGTTCCAGCGCCTTGCCCACACCGGCCTTCTCCACCGCTTCCGGGAACTTCACCGGATGCGCGGTACCCAGGACCACCATCGGCGTGTCGGGGCTGCGCCGGCACTCGCGCGCGGCCTTGACGCCAATCGCGGTGTGCGGGTCGAGCACCTCGCCGGTGGCAGCGAATACCTCGGCGATGGTTTCGCAGGTCTGCTCGTCAGTCACAGCCAGCGAATCGAACAGTTTGCGGGCTTCGGTCCAGCGGTCCTGTTCGACGCTGAAACCACCACCCTGCTTGAAGTTCGCCATCAGCTCGGCAATCGCGCCACCATTGCGGCCGTGCAGGTCGAACAGCAGGCGCTCGAAGTTGGACGACACCATGATGTCCATCGACGGCGACAGGGTCGCATGCAGGGTTTCCTTGACGTACTGATTGCCGCTCATGAAGCGGTGCAGGATGTCGTTGCGGTTGGTGGCGACGATCAGCTGGCTGACCGGCAGGCCCATGTTGCGCGCCAGGTAGCCGGCGAAAATGTCGCCGAAGTTGCCGGTAGGTACCGAGAACGCGACCGAACGGGCCGGGCCACCCAGCTGCAGGGCGGCGTGGAAGTAGTAGACGATCTGGGCCATGATCCGCGCCCAGTTGATCGAGTTCACCGCAACCAGGCGGGTGCCCTTGAGGAACGACTGGTCGGCGAAGCTGGCCTTGACCATTTCCTGGCAGTCATCGAAGTTGCCTTCGATGGCGATGTTGTGGATGTTGTCGCCGAAGATGGTGGTCATCTGCCGACGCTGCACTTCAGACACGCGCTGGTGCGGGTGCAGGATGAAGATGTCGACGTTGTCGCAACGGCGGCAACCTTCGATGGCGGCGGAGCCAGTGTCACCGCTGGTGGCACCGATGATCACCACGCGCTCGTTGCGCTTGGCCAGCACGTGGTCGAGCAGGCGCCCCAGCAGTTGCAGGGCGAAGTCCTTGAACGCCAGGGTCGGGCCGTGGAACAGCTCGAGCACCCACTCGTTGCTGTTCAGCTGGCGCAGCGGCGCCACGGCGGCATGAGCGAACTCACCATAGGTTTCTTCGAGGATCTTCTTGAAGTCGGCATCGGCGATGCTGCCTTCGACGAACGGGCGCATTACCCGGAAGGCCAGCTCGTGGTACGGCAGGCCGGCCCACGAGGCGATTTCTTCCTGGGTGAAGCGTGGCAGGTTCTCTGGCACGTACAGGCCGCCGTCGCTGGCCAGACCAGCCAGCAGGACGTCTTCGAAATTCAGGGCCGGTGCCTGGCCGCGGGTGCTGATATAGCGCATGGGTGCAAACCTTCGATACTGGGGCCGGGCCGCGCAGGCGGCCCGACGGCAAAATTAATTGAGCTGTTCGACGCGAATGCGCACGACCTTGCCGACCACGTCCTGCAGGGCTTCCAGGGCGACGATGGCATCGTTGATGTGCTGCTCGACCACGCCATGGGTGAGCAGGATCATCGGCACCAGGCCGTCCTGTTCCTCGGCTTCCTTCTGCATGATCGACTCGATGTTGATGCCGCGCGCCGAGAGGATGCTGGCCACCTGGGCCAGTACGCCCGGGTGGTCCTTGGCCTGGATGCGCAGGTAGTAGGCGCTTTTGCAGGCTTCGATCGGCAGGATCGGGTGGGCCGACAGCGAGTCCGGCTGGAAGGCCAGGTGCGGTACGCGGTTTTCCGGGTCGGAAGTCATCGCCCGCACCACGTCGACCAGGTCAGCGACCACCGACGAAGCGGTAGGCTCCATGCCGGCACCGGCGCCGTAGTACAGGGTGGAGCCGGCAGCGTCACCATTGACCATGACGGCGTTCATCACGCCATTGACGTTGGCGATCAGGCGGTCGGCCGGGATCAGCGTCGGGTGTACCCGCAGCTCGATGCCGTCGGCGGTGCGGCGCGCCACACCGAGGTGCTTGATGCGGTAGCCCAGGGCCTCGGCGTAGTTCACGTCAGCGGTGGTCAGCTGGGTGATGCCCTCGGTGTAGGCCTTGTCGAACTGCAGCGGGATGCCGAACGCGATCGAGGCGAGAATGGTCAGCTTGTGTGCGGCATCGATGCCTTCGACGTCGAAGGTCGGGTCGGCTTCGGCGTAACCCAGCGCCTGGGCTTCGGCCAGAACGTCAGGGAAGGCCCGGCCCTTCTCACGCATTTCGGTAAGGATGAAGTTGCCGGTACCGTTGATGATGCCGGCCAGCCAGTTGATACGGTTGGCCGACAGCCCTTCGCGGATGGCCTTGATCACCGGAATGCCACCGGCCACGGCGGCTTCGAAGGCGACGATGACGCCCTTCTCGCGCGCCTTGGCAAAGATCTCATTGCCGTGCACGGCAATCAGCGCCTTGTTGGCGGTGACCACGTGCTTGCCGTTTTCAATGGCCTTGAGCACCAGGTCGCGGGCCACGGTGTAGCCACCGATCAGCTCGATGACAATGTCGATCTCCGGGTTGCTGGCAACTTCGAACACGTCAGCGGTAATGGGGGTACCGGTAATCTGGCAGTTCGGGTTCTGCGAGCGCATGGCGATCTGTGCCACTTCAATACCGCGCCCGGCACGGCGGGCAATCTCCTCGGCGTTGCGCTGAAGTACATTGAAGGTTCCGCCACCGACGGTCCCCAACCCACAGATGCCTACTTTGACCGGTTTCACTGTGAACTCCCCATTGAACGGCCGACACCTTTGCCGGCCGTGAAACATGCCGTCACCCCATGACGACGGCGCACTGAATTGGATTACCTGGCCAGTGCCAGCTTGGCCACCTGCGGTGCCGGCTGGTAGCCGGGAATGACCTGGCCGCTTTCAAGCACGATCGCCGGCGTGCCGTTGACACCGATCGACTGGCCCAGCTGGAACTGCTTGCTGACCGGGTTGGCGCACTTGGCAGCCTTGATTTCCTCACCCTCGACCATCTTGTCCATCGCTGCACGGCGGTCGCTGGAGCACCACACGGCCTGCAACTGCTGGTCACCCGGCGAGCCGAGGCCCTGGCGCGGGAAGGCGACATAACGCACTTCGATACCGCGGCGGTTGAGCTCGGGCACTTCGGCGTGCAGCTTGTGGCAGTACGGGCAGGTGGTGTCGGTAAACACGGTGATGTGCGATTTGGTCTCGCCCTTGGCAGGATAAACCACCATCTCGGCGGCTGGAATGCCGTTGATGAGCTTGGCGATACCCAGGCGCTCGGCCTTCTCGGTCAGGTTGACCGGCTTGCCGTCCTGGATCTGGAACAGGTAGCCCTGCATCACGAACTGCCCGTCAGCGCTGGCATACAGCACGCGGCCACCCTGCAGCTTGACTTCATACAGGCCGCTGACCGGGCTGCTGGCCACGCTTTCTACCGGCACTTCCAGCTCGAGGTTCTGCAATGATTTACGGATGGCCTGCTCGGCGCCGGCAGGGCTATCGGTTGCCGCGGCAACGGCAAGGGTACTGGCCAGCGCCAACGCGGCGGCGGCGAAAAACTGGGTCACGCGCATGGGAACTCCTGAAGGCGGACAGGGGCCGGAGGGCGTCAACTGCGCAAAATGCGCGCTGACAATGCGGCCCTTGGTGCAAACCGCTCAAGCCTACCACATCACACTGCCAATGAAGGGCCCTGCAAGGACCGGTCGGCGGAACATGAAAAACATTCATCCACGCGGGTGATGCTGGGCGTGCAACTGCTGCAGGCGGGCCTTGGCGACATGGGTGTAGATCTGCGTGGTCGACAGGTCGCTGTGGCCCAGCAGCATCTGCACCACACGCAGGTCGGCGCCGTGGTTGAGCAAGTGTGTGGCGAAGGCATGGCGCAGGGTGTGCGGCGACAAGGGTTTGTCGATGCCGGCCACCCGGGCGTGGTGCTTGATGCGGTGCCAGAACGTCTGGCGGGTCATCTGCTCGCCACGCTGGCTGGGGAACAGCACGTCGCTGGGGCGGCCATTGAGCAGTTCGGCGCGGCCACCGCGCAGGTAGCGCTGCAGCCACACCACCGCTTCTTCGCCCATGGGCACCAGGCGCTCCTTGCTGCCCTTGCCCATTACCCGCAGCACGCCCTGGCGCAGGTTGACCTGGTCGAGGGTCAGGCTGACCAGTTCGGTAACGCGCAGGCCGCAGGCGTAGAGCACCTCGAGCATGGCGCGGTCACGCTGGCCGATGGCTTCGCCCAGCTCCGGGGCCTGCAGCAAGGCTTCGACGTCGGCTTCGGACAGCGACTTGGGCAGGGGCTTGCCCAGTTGCGGCATGTCCACTTGCAGGGTCGGGTCGATGGCCACCAGCTTTTCCCGCAGCAAGTAGCGGAAGAATCCGCGCAGGCCGGACAGGAAGCGTGCCGTGGAACGTGGCTTGTAGCCCTGGTCGAGGCGCCAGGCCAGGTGGTCGAGAATCAGCTCACGGCCGGCGTCGGGCAGGCTGACGGAACGTTCCTGCAGCCAGCCGTTGAACAGGGCCAGGTCGCTGCGGTAGGACACGCGGGTGTTGTCGGACAGGCCTTTTTCAAGCCACAGGGCGTCGAGGAACTGGTCGATCAGGGGGTGGTCGAGGGCGGGCATGCGGGGCTGCTGGGTGTTGAAGGTGGGCTTAGTGTTTCACAGCCACATGATTTTTGTCTGTACTGGCCTCTTCGCGGCTAAAGCCGCTCCTACAGGGATCGCACAGGCCCTGAGGGCGGTGATCCCTGTAGGAGCGGCTTTAGCCGCGAGAGGCCAGCACAAAAGAACTCAGACCTGAGGCAAGACCGGCACCGGGCGCTTGTCCTCGTCGATGGCGACGAAGCTGAATACCCCATGAATCGCCCGCTCGCGTCCGTCCAGGTACATGTTCTCGACGAACACATCCACCTGCACCTGCAAGCTGGTATTGCCGACCTTGATCACCGAACCCACCAGTTCGACGATCGAACCTGCCGGGATCGGGTGCTTGAAGTCGATACGGTCGGTGGACACGGTCACCAGTGGCAGACGGCAGAAGCGCGTGGCGGCGATGAACGACACTTCGTCCATCCACGCCAGGGCAGTGCCGCCGAACAAGGTGTTGTGGTGGTTGGTGGTGTTGGGGAACACCGCCTTGGTCACGCGGGTCACCGACAGTTCGGTGCGGCGCTGGATTTCCTGGTCTCGGGGGGTCATGACAATCACATCTACGGGTTTCAAAACGCAAAAAAGCAGCCCGAAGGCTGCTTTTTTCTCGCTAGGCGGCCGCGGCCACCGGGCAAACTGCACTCAGGACAGTTTTTCCTTGATGCGAGCGGCTTTGCCGGACAGGTCGCGCAGGTAGTACAGCTTGGCTTTACGCACGTCACCACGACGTTTCACGGCCAGGCTGTCGATCTGCGGGCTGTAGGTCTGGAAGGTACGCTCTACGCCAACGCCGCTGGAGATCTTGCGCACGGTGAAGGCGCTGTTCAGACCGCGGTTACGCTTGGCGATAACGACGCCTTCGAACGCCTGCAGACGGGAACGCTCACCTTCCTTCACTTTAACCTGGACGACAACGGTGTCGCCTGGTGCGAAGGTCGGGATTTCCTTGCTCATCTGCTCGGCTTCGAGCTGCTGGATGATCTTGTTGGTCATGCTGTGCTCCTAAGATGGATACGCGATCCACCATCGATACGTTTAACTATCGTCCCGCTCGCGGAGATATTCCTCGAGCAGCTTCTTCTCTTCTCCAGAAAGCGAGCGACTTTCCAGAAGATCGGCGCGTCGTTCGAAGGTCCTACCAAGGGACTGCTTCATTCTCCAACGCCGGATGTGTGCATGGTTGCCACTTAGCAACACGTCGGGAACACGCTGATCCGCATACACCTCAGGTCGGGTGTAGTGCGGGCAGTCGAGCAGACCGTCGGTGAAGGAATCTTCTTCCGCCGAGTCCACATGCCCTAAAGCTCCGGGCAGCAGCCGTGTAACCGCATCGATCAGTACCATGGCCGGCAGCTCGCCACCGGAAAGCACATAGTCGCCAATCGACCACTCCTCATCGACATGAGCCTCGATAAAGCGCTCGTCGATGCCTTCATAACGACCGGCGATCAGGATCAACGATTCCTGTTCGGCCAGGCCTTTGACCGCCTGCTGGGTCAGCTTGCGGCCTTGTGGCGAAAGGTAGATCACCTTCGCCGCTGCTCCGGTCGCCTGCCTGGCGCTAACCAGGGCGTCTTCCAGAGGCTTGATTTTCATCACCATGCCCGGACCACCGCCAAACGGCCGATCATCCACCGTGTGGTGACGATCTGTGGTGTAGTCCCGCGGGTTCCAGCAAGTCACCTGAAGCAACCCCTGTTTCACCGCGCGGCTGGTAATGCCGTACTCCGTGATGGCCGAGAACATCTCGGGGAACAACGTGATGACGTCTACGCGAAGGTTACCCATCGTCTAGAAGTCCGCGTCCCACTCAACCCGCATCACGCCTGCTTCCAGGTCGATATCGAGCACGCATTGCGCCGTATAGGGCAACAGACGCTCGCGATCATCCAGGCTGCCTGCGCAGGGCTTGACCACCATGACATCGTTCGCACCGGTCTCCAGCAGGTGATCGACCTTGCCGAACAGCTGTTCGTCCTGGTTGATGACCTTCAGGCCTACCAACTGGTACCAGTAGTACTCGTCGGCCGCCAGGCTGGGCAAAAGGCTCCGCGGAATGCAGATTTCGTAACCACTCAGAAGACGGGCTTCATCACGGTCATCGAGGCCTTTCAGTTTCACGACCAGGCCCTTTTGGGAGCCACGACCGTTGACCAGCTCGACCTGCTTTACCTTGCCTTCGTGCCGAAGCGTCCAGCGCGGATAATCCAACAGGTTTTCAATCGGATCGGTAAAGGAATACACCTTCACCTCGCCGCGAACGCCGTGAACCGAAAAAATCTTGCCAACGACGATGAGGTCGTCAGCCTTTTCTGGCGTCGCGTTCATACTGCTCAGGCAGCAGCCTTGGCAGCGTCCTTCAGCAGCTGAGCAACGCGCTCAGACGGCTGTGCACCCTGGCTCAGCCAGTAGTTGACGCGCTCTTGGTTGACCGACAGCTTGACTTCGGCGCCAGCAGCGATCGGGTTGAAGAAACCTACGCGCTCAACGAAACGGCCGTCACGGGCGTTACGCGAGTTGGTCACGGTCAGGTGGTAGAATGGGCGCTTTTTCGAGCCGCCACGGGCCAGACGAATGGTTACCATGTGAACATCGTTCCTATAGTCGGTGCTGCAGTTGATACAGCAGCTGGTACTGCAAATCTGAATGCCAAATAGGCACACGGGTGCCCAAAAGGCCGCATATTCTCGGGGAATACACGGACATTTGCAAATGACTTTTTCGGCAAGGCCCCGCCCTGCCGTCCAGATTCGCCGGTTGCGCCGCAAAATTCGCGGCCGTTGCCCCACCAAGGCGGGGGTTCAGGGCGCCGGCCGGACAAACGGCAGGCACCCGGAATAGGGGTTACAGCTTGGGCATGCCGCCACCTGGCAGCATCCCGCCCAGGCCACGCATCATCTTGGCCATGCCGCCCTTGGCGGAAAACTTCTTCATCATCTTCTGCATCTGCTTGTGCTGCTTGATCAGGCGGCCGACGTCCTGCACCTGGGTGCCGGAACCGATGGCGATACGGCGCTTGCGCGAGCCGCTGATCAGCTCCGGATCACGGCGTTCGGCCGGGGTCATGGAGTTGATGATCGCTTCCATCTGCTTGAACTGCTTCTCGGCCGCGCCCTGGGCATTGCCCATCTGCGACAGGTTGACCCCGCCGATGCTCGGCAGCTTGTCCATCAGCCCGCCCAGGCCGCCCATGTTCTTCATCTGCTGCAACTGGTCGCGGAAGTCTTCGAGGTCGAAGCCCTTGCCCTTCTTCAGCTTCTTGGCCAGCTTGTCGGCCTTGGCCTTGTCGATGTTCTGCTCGGCCTGCTCGATCAGGCTGAGCACGTCGCCCATGCCGAGGATGCGCGAGGCGACGCGGTCGGGGTGGAACGGCTCGAGCGCTTCGGTCTTCTCGCCCATACCGATGAACTTGATCGGCTTGCCGGTGATGGCCCGCACCGACAGGGCGGCACCGCCACGCGCGTCACCGTCGACCTTGGTCAGTACCACGCCGGTCAGCGGCAGCGCCTCGCCAAACGCCTTGGCGGTGTTGGCGGCGTCCTGGCCGGTCATGGCGTCGACCACGAACAGGGTCTCGATCGGCTTGACCGCAGCGTGCAACGCCTTGATCTCGTCCATCATGTCGGCATCGATGTGCAGACGGCCGGCGGTATCGACGATGACCACGTCGATGAACTTCAGCTTGGCTTCACGAATGGCCGCTTCGGCGATGGCCACGGGCTTCTGGCTGATGTCGGAGGGGAAGAAGGTGACACCGATGTCGTTGGCCAGGGTTTCCAGCTGCTTGATCGCCGCCGGGCGGTAGACGTCGGCAGACACCACCATCACGCTCTTCTTCTTGCGCTCCTTGAGGAAGCGCGCCAGCTTGCCGGCGGTGGTGGTCTTGCCCGCGCCCTGCAGGCCGGCCATCAGCACCACGGCAGGTGGCGCAGCGTTCAGCGCGAGGTCTTCGTTGGCCGCGCCCATCAGGCTTTCCAGCTCGGCCTGGACGATCTTCACGAAGGCCTGGCCCGGAGTCAGGCTGCGCGACACTTCGGTGCCGACCGCACGCTCCTTGACGCTGTTGACGAAATCCTTGACCACCGGCAGGGCGACGTCGGCCTCGAGCAGGGCCATGCGCACTTCGCGCAGCGTGTCCTTGATGTTGTCTTCGGTCAGCTTGGCCTTGCCGGTGACATGGCGCAGCGTCTGTGACAGGCGGTCGGTCAGGTTTTCGAACATGGTGATCCTTTCAGGCCCAGTAAAAGCCGAGGTTTGTCAGGCGCCCAGGGGGGGAATGCACACCCGCCGGGCACAGCAAGGCGGCGATTATAGCGAAGTGCGGCGGCGGCGCACACCTTGCTGGCGGCCTGGTAGATATTCGGTGGCTGTGCCGGCCTCTTCGCGGGCATGCCCGCTCCCACAGGCTCCTCACTGCTTGCAGGCCTGCGCCATACCTGTGGGAGCGGGCGTGCCCGCGAATGGCCTGACACCCCCCTTCAGTCTTCCTTGATCAACGGAATCTATGCCAAACTCCGTCTCTTTCAAGGCTCGCCAACCAGGACTTATGGTCTCCTCACCCAGCCTCATCCCCAACCTGATCGCCGCCGTCCTCTATATAGCTGCGGCCATCTACCAGGGCTCGTTCCTGGCCCGCAACCGCAAGGCCGACAAGCGCCTGCTCGCCCTGCTGGGCGCCTTCGCGGTGCTCGCCCAGGGCGGCGCGCTGTTCTTCCAGCTGATCACCCCGCTGGGCCTGAGCCTGGACTTCTTCAGCGCCGCCAGCCTGATCGCCGTGGCAGTCATCGCCCTGACCCTGCTGGCCTGCCTGCGCATACCAGTGGAAAACCTGCTGGTGCTGCTGTTCCCGCTAGGCGCGGTGACCGCGCTGCTGGCGCAGTTCGCGCCCCCCGGCACAGTGCCGCTGATCGACGAGGAACCGGGCATCCTCGCGCATATCCTGCTGTCGATCCTGGCCTACGGCCTGTTCACCATCGCGGTGTTCCAGGCACTGCTGTTGCTGCTGCAGGACCGCCAGTTGAAAAACAAGCACCCGTCCGGGCTGATCCGCAACTTCCCGCCCCTGCAAACCATGGAAAGCCTGCTGTTCGGCTTCCTCTGGGCCGGCTGGTGCCTGCTGTCGCTGTCGCTGATCTCCGGCTGGCTGTTCCTCGACAACCTGTTCGCCCAGCACCTGGTGCACAAGACCTTGCTGGCCTGTGTCGCCTGGGTGGTGTTCAGCGTGCTGCTGTGGGGCCGTACCCGCCTGGGCTGGCGTGGCCACAAGGCCATCCGCTGGACGCTGGCCGGTTTCTGCCTGCTGATGCTGGCCTATTTCGGCAGCAAGCTGGTTCGCGAATTCATCCTGCATATCTGACGGCCGCCCATGGATACCCTGCCGTACGCACCGCTATTCGGCACCCTGGCACTGGCGCTGTTGTGGTCGGCACTGTTCACCGCCGTGGATGCCGCCCGCCAGCTGCTCAATGGTGCGCGCACCGGCGAGGACAGCCCCGCGCTGCCCGCCCAGGCCCTGGTGCTGTGTGCCAGCCTGGGCAAGTTGCTGGTGCTGGGCCTGGCCTGCCTGATCGGCCAGCGCCACAGTGGCGAGCACGGTTTCTGGCTGGCCGGCCTGGCCGCCACCCTCAGCTTGCTGGTGTTCGCCGAGTACCTGCCACGACGCCTGGCGCGGCGCAACCCGCAGGCCTTGGTCAGCCTCGGTGTCAGCCTGCTGAAAGTGCCGCTGGCCCTGTTGCAACCACTGGCCTGCCTGCTGGATGGCATTGCCAGGTTGATCCTGCGCCCATTCCGCGTGCAACCCACGGCTGTGGCCGTGCACCCGCCGGAAGCGGATGACTTCGATGAGGACGACGAGCACGAAGCGCCGCGCCATGGCCTGCTCGACGGCCTGCAATCACTGGACAAAATCACCGTCAACGACATCCTGGTGCCGCGCAACGAAGTGGACGGCATCAACCTCGACGATCCGATCGAGCGCATCATCGAGCAACTGATCGTCAGCCGCCACACCCGCCTGCCGGTGTACCACAGCGACATCAACCAGGTTGAAGCGATCCTCAACACCAAGCTGATCAGCCACCTGCTGCCCAAGGCCGAGCTGACCCTGGAGAAACTCCACAGCGCCTGCTACGAGCCCTATTTCGTGCCGGAAAGCACGCCCCTGCAGATGCAGCTGTTGAACTTCCACAAACAGCAACGCCGCCTGGGCGTGGTGGTGGACGAGTACGGTGAAGTACTGGGCATCGTCACCCTGGAAGACATCCTCGAGGAAATCGTCGGCGAGTTCGAGGACGAGCACACCCTGGACAACCCCCACGTCCACCCGCAGCCCGATGGCACCTTCGTCATCGACGGCACCGCTTCGCTGCGCGAAATCAATCGCACCCTGGGCTGGCACCTGCCCTGCGACGGCGGGCCGAAAACCCTCAACGGGCTGGTCACCGAAGCGCTGGAAAGCATCCCGGAAAGCGCCGTTTGCCTGAAGATCGGCCGCTATCGCCTGGAAATCCTCGAAACAGAGGACAATTGTGCCAGCAAGGTACTGGTATGGACCGTGACCCGCTAGCTATACTCGGGCCACGCTTACCCAGCCTCGCCGTCCCGCCTGCTATCCGCACCCGGCGCTCCACGGCCAGTCCGCCCCACTGACACGCCCTGCGGTCCTGCTTCAACACCCCGAACAGTGCCCGCCCCCGCCCCTATCCCCCTTGGGCTATCGTCAGTCTGGCGCGCACAACAACAAAACGCTCCGGCGTCCGCATGGCCGTGCCTGGCTCTTTCGCTTAGCACGCTGTCGCAGGCCACGCCCATGGAGCCGGATCAGACTGTCAGGGACCTTCCAAATGACAACCAGCAGCACTTATGCCGAAGCGCCTGCCGCGCCGGTCAATTCGCCCGCGCGGGTAGCCACTGCCAGCTTCATCGGCACCGCCATCGAGTTCTATGATTTCTACGTCTACGCCACTGCCGCCGCCCTGGTGATCGGCCCGGTGTTCTTCCCTTCCGGGTCGGGTACCGCGCAGATGCTGGCGGCCTTCCTCACCTTCGGCATCGCTTTCCTGGCGCGCCCGCTGGGCTCGGCACTGTTCGGCCATTTTGGCGACCGCATCGGCCGCAAATCGACCCTGGTCGCCTCACTGTTGCTGATGGGCGTGTCCACCACCGCCATCGGGGTGTTGCCGGGCTATGACAGCATTGGCGTGTGGGCGCCGGTCATCCTCTGCCTGTTGCGCTTCGGCCAAGGTCTGGGCCTGGGTGGCGAATGGGGTGGCGCGGCGTTGCTGGCCACCGAGAACGCGCCGCAAGGCAAACGCGCCTGGTTCGGCATGTTCCCGCAGTTGGGGCCGTCGATTGGCTTCCTCGCCGCCAACGGCCTGTTCCTGACCCTGGCGCTGGTGCTCAGCGACGAGCAGTTCCGTGCCTGGGGCTGGCGCATTCCGTTCCTGCTCAGCGCGGCGCTGGTGCTGGTCGGCCTGTATGTGCGGCTGAAACTCGAGGAAAGCCCGGTGTTCGCCAAGGCAGTCGCGCGCCAGGAACGGGTGAAGATGCCAGTGGTCGACCTGTTTGCCAAACACTGGCGGCCTACCCTGCTGGGCGCGGCGGCCATGGTGGTGTGCTACGCACTGTTCTACATCTCGACGGTGTTCTCGCTGAGCTACGGCGTGACCACGCTAGGCTACAGCCGCGAAACGTTCCTCGGCCTGCTGTGCTTCGCAGTGGTGTTCATGGCCCTGGCCACGCCCCTGTCGGCCTGGCTCAGCGACCGCTACGGACGCAAGCCGGTGCTGGTCGTCGGCGGCCTGCTGGCGGTGCTCTCGGGCTTCACCATGGAACCGCTGCTGACCTCGGGGTCGACCGCAGGCGTGGCGCTGTTCCTGGCCATCGAATTGTTCCTGATGGGCGTGACCTTTGCGCCGATGGGGGCACTGCTGCCGGAACTGTTCCCGACCCATGTGCGTTACACCGGGGCGTCGGCTGCATATAACCTGGGCGGGATCGTCGGGGCTTCGGCGGCACCGTTCTTTGCCCAGAAACTGGTGAGCATGGGTGGCTTGAGCTGGGTCGGCGGCTATGTGTCGGCGGCCGCAGTGATCAGCCTGCTTGCCGTGCTGTGCCTGAAAGAAACCCGCAATACTGCGCTTTGAATGATTAGGGCTGCTTTGCAGCCCTATCGCGCCACAAGGCCGCGCCTGCAGGAGATCGCCCCCGCTTCAGCTTGCGCGATTCCCTGTAGGAACGCCCTTGTGGCGCGACAGGGCCGCAAAGCGGCCCCATGCGGCCTGGATCAGAACTCGACCTTGACCGCCTGCGCGGCACGGGTCGCCTTGGCCCGCGCCAGCTCGACCGACTCGTCCCGCGCCAGGCACACGCCCATGCGCCGCGTCCCGTTGATTTCCGGCTTGCCGAACAGGCGAATGGCGGTATCCGGCTCGCTCAGCGCTGCACCGAGGTTGGCGAAGCTGGTCTGCTGCGACTGGCCGTGCGGCAGGATCACCGCCGAGGCCGATGGGCCGAACTGGCGCACGGCCGGAATCGGCAGGCCAAGAATCGCCCGGGCATGCAGGGCAAACTGCGAGAGGTCCTGGGAAATCAGGGTGACCAGGCCAGTGTCATGCGGGCGTGGCGACACTTCGCTGAACCACACCTGGTCCCCCTTCACGAACAGCTCCACGCCGAACAGGCCACGGCCGCCCAGGGCATCGGTGACCGCCTTGGCCACCCGCTGCGACTCGGCCAGCGCTTTCGGGCTCATGGCCTGCGGCTGCCACGACTCCTGGTAGTCGCCTTTTTCCTGACGATGGCCGACCGGCTCGAGGAAAGTGGTGCCGCCCACGTGGCGCACGGTCAGCAGGGTAATCTCGTATTCGAAGTCGATGAAGCCCTCGACGATCACCCGGCCCTTGCCGGCGCGGCCGCCCTCCTGGGCGTAGGCCCACGACGGCTGCAGGTCGGCATCGCTGCGCAACAGGCTCTGGCCCTTGCCCGACGAACTCATCACCGGCTTGACCACGCACGGGTAACCGACATCGGCCACGGCCTTGGCATAGTCTTCATAGGTGTCGGCGAAGTGGTACGGCGAGGTCGGCAGGTCCAGCTCCTCGGCGGCCAGGCGGCGGATGCCTTCGCGGTTCATGGTCAGCTGGGTGGCGCGGGCCGTCGGCACCACGTTGAAACCTTCGTTTTCCAGTTCGACCAGGGTGGCGGTGGCGATGGCTTCGATTTCGGGAACGATGTAGTGCGGCTTCTCGGCCTCGATCACGGCGCGCAGGGCAACGCCATCGAGCATGTTGACCACGTGGCTGCGGTGCGCCACCTGCATCGCCGGGGCATTGGCGTAGCGGTCGACGGCGATCACTTCGACGCCCAGGCGCTGCAGCTCGATCACCACTTCCTTGCCCAGTTCGCCACAGCCGCACAGCAGTACACGGGTCGCGGTGGGCGACAAGGGGGTTCCGATACGGGTCATTTCAGGTCCTCGAAGGCGTCCGGGGCCGCACCAGGCATGGCGCCGCCCGCTGAAAAAGGACCGCTATTCTACACCATCAACCGACGGCGGCAGCGCGCCGCGCGCGAAATGCCATGGCCAGCCACACGGCGGTGACCCCGGCGAACTTCGAGGCCATGGCCGTGCCGATCACGGCCGGGGCCAGGGCACCGATCATGCCGAAGAAGATGAACGTGTCCACCGGGATGCTCAACGCCGAGCTCAGCCACAGGCGGTCGCGCAATGGCCGGCGGGTGATGCTGAATACCAGCCAGTCGATCAGCTCGGAGATGAAGAACGCGGTGGCGCTGGCCAGCGCAATGGCCGGCTCCGAAGTGACATAGGACAGCACCAGCGCCACCAGCATGGCAACCAGCGCGCCGTGGCCGAAGCGGGTCTGCACCATGTCGCGCAGGATGAACACCAGGCCGCCCCAGGCAGACCAGATGATGTCCAGGTGCGGCGCGCTGGAAAAGGCGTAGTTGATCAGCACTACGCTGCTGATGTAGGCAAGCAGATAGAACATGGCGAGTGGTCTGTGGGCAAGCCGCACAGATTACCGCTGGCTGCCCGAGCAGGCAACGGTACTCCGTGTAGGAGCGGCCTTGCGTCGCGATGGGCTGCGAAGCAGCCCCAATGTTTCGGCGCAGACGCTAACGTTGCTGGGGCTGCTTTCGCAGCCCATCGCGACGCAAGGCCGCTCCTACAAGCGACGCCAGCCTGCGGGGCATTCAGTTGTGGAAAACCAGGCCGGCCTCTTTCGCCCGTTCATGACACAGCGTCAGCACCGCACGACGCTCGTCATTGTCCATCCGCCCCCAGCGGCTGATTTCCGCCACGCTGCGCTGGCAACCGGTGCAGATATCCTGCTCGTCCAGCGCACAAATGCTCACGCACGGCGAGGCCACCGGCCGTTCCACGGCATCACTCATCGTCAACCACCAACTCCCGCGCATAGCGCTGGGCATTGGCCACGTAATGCGCGGCACTGGCTTCGAGCATGCGCTTCTGCTGCTCGGTCAGCTCGCGCACGACCTTGCCCGGCGAGCCCATCACCAGGGAGCCGTCGGGAATCTCCTTGCCCTCGGCAATCAGCGCATTGGCGCCAATGATGCAGTGCTTGCCAATCCGCGCGCCGTTGAGGATGACCGCGTTGATGCCCACCAGGCTGTAGTCGCCCACCGTGCAGCCATGCAGCATGGCGTTGTGGCCGACGGTCACGCCCTTGCCCAGGGTCAGCGGCGAGCCCATGTCGGTGTGCATCACCGTGCCATCCTGCACGTTGCTGCCTTCGCCAATGTCGATCAGCTCGTTGTCGCCGCGCAACACCGCGCCAAACCACACGCTGGCATTGGCCTGCAGGCGTACCTTGCCGATCAGGGTGGCAGTGGGTGCGGCCCAACTGGTGGGGTGGCTCTCGACCCGCAGGTCGCCCAGGCGGTATTTCATGCTTGCTCCTCAGGCTGCGACGCACGGCGGGGTAGGCCCCGCTCAGTTTTCGATGTAACGCTCAGGTGGCTGGTGCAGGCTGATGCCGGCATCGAACAGCAGGTTGACCAGTTCGACGATCATGATCGCCGACAAACCCCAGATCTTGTATTCGCCGTAGCGATAGCTGGGCACGTACCAGCTGCGCCCCTGGTAATCGATACGGTGGGTATGGTCGCGCGGGTCCTGGCGGAAGAATTCCAGCGGCACGCTGAATACTGCCGCGATCTCGGCATCATTGGCGCGGTATTCGACAAAATCCGGAATAAGCCCGACGAATGGCGTTACTTTCAGGCCATGCAGCGAAATCAGCGGGCTGAGCGGGCCGATCACTTCCACCAGGCCAGGCGGCAGGCCGATTTCCTCTTCGGCCTCGCGCAATGCGGTGAACACCAGGTCCGGGTCTTCCGGGTCGCGGCGGCCGCCGGGAAAGGCCACTTCGCCGCCATGTGTGGACAAGCCCTGGGCACGCAGGGTGAGGACCAGCTCGGGCGCTTCGCTACGGGTAATGGGCAAGAGGACCGCCGCTTCAGGGAACCGCCGGTCGGTTTCCATTGAGGCGGGTTGGTGGTTGCTCATTCGGCGAAGTAGCTCGTCCAGCATTGCGCACACTCGTATTCAAGGCCTGCCTTGCATGATGCACCAAAGCCGCGCAGCACCCAAGCCCCGTGCGCTTGCGGCGGCACGGCCGTCGCGCCAAGATAAGCCAGAGCGAAAGGAAACCGACATGAAATTCTGCAGCACGTGCGGCCAGCTGGTCACTCAGCGGATTCCTGCAGGCGACAGCCGCTTGCGGTATGTCTGCGAATCCTGCCAGACCATCCACTACCAGAACCCCAATATCGTTGCCGGCGTACTGCCGACCTGGGGCAGCCAGGTATTGCTGTGCCGGCGCGCCATCGAGCCGCGCCGGGGCTTCTGGACCCTGCCCGCCGGGTTCATGGAAAATGGCGAAACCCTCGACCAGGCCGCCCGTCGTGAAACCGTCGAGGAAGCCTGCGCCCGCCTCGGCAGCATGACCCTGTACCAGCTGTTCGACCTGCCGCACATCAACCAGGTGCATGTGTTCTTCCGCGCCGAGCTGGCGGACCTTGATTTCGCTATCGGTGTGGAAAGCCTGGAGGTGCGGCTGTTCGAGGAACGCGAGATACCGTGGGGCGAGCTGGCTTTCCGCACTGTCACACGCACACTAGAATGCTACTATCGCGACCGCATTGGGCAGCAGTACCCCATAGGCCATGAATACCTGCCGCCGATGCATGTCTCGACCACTACCTAGAAGCCTTCAGGGAAACCGTTACATGCGCTGGTTGCTTGCCCTTTTCTGCCTTTGCGTTACCTCGGTGTCCCAGGCGGCGTTCACCGAGACGATCATCCGCAAACCCCAGCCGGCAGCGCAAACCCAGTCGCCTTCGCAACAGGCCATGCAGCCGCTGATCGACAAGGTGCTGGTGATCAAGTCCGAGCGGCGCCTGCAATTGATCAGCCGTGGCGAACCCCTGAAAACCTACCGCATCTCCCTGGGCAAGCAGCCCAAGGGCCCCAAGGAACGCGAGGGTGACAAGAAAACCCCCGAGGGCCTTTACTGGCTGGACTGGCGCAAGCAAAGCGACCGCTTCAACCTGGCCATCCACATCAACTACCCGAATGTCAGCGATGCCGCCCGCGCGACCCGTGAAGGGGTGAGTGCCGGCAGCATGATCATGATTCATGGCACGCCGATCAACGACGAGTACCCGGAGTGGTACTTCCATACGCTGGACTGGACCGATGGCTGCATTGCCATGCGTAACCGCGACATGCAGGAAGTCTGGGACCTGGTGCGCGATGGCACGCTGATCGAGATCCGCCCTTGATATGAGCGGCTTTGCAGCAGCCTGAAGCGGGGCTCGGCGTTCTCCAGGCGCCCCTACCAGCGAAACTCCCGCTGCCCTGTCAGCGCCTGCGGCCCGAGCCACTGCGCCCCACGCAATAAAGGTGTCAACGCCGCTTCGGGCTGCAATTCGTACACCAACCGGGCCCGGCGCCCAGGCAGGTCTGCGTCCATTGCCAGGTGATGCTGCCCCTGTTGTGCCAGTTGCCCGCGCAGGTGCCAGCCGTTGCCGCAGTCGATTTCCAGCCAGCCCTGCCCCAGGCCCAGCGACCACGGCTCGGTCAAGGCGAGGTCGGTCACCTGCAGGCGGCCGTCACTGCCCTGGCATCGGCGCCCAGCGCCCTCGACCCGCAATCCACCCTGCCATTGCCCAGCCAGGCGGTAATCCGACGTTGTCGTCAGTTGCGGCCCCAGGGCCGTCGCCGTTAGCTGCCACTGCCAGGGCCAGCCTTCAGCACGCAGTTGCCAGGCCTGGCCCTGCCAGCCAACCTGCGCGCTCGCCTGCAAGCGCCACGGCTGTAGCGCCCAGCGCAGCGGCCCGAGCGGCCCCAGCTGCTGTGCCTGGCCTTGCCAGAGGCTGCCACTGGCCTCGCGCAGCGGCAGCTTGAATACATGCGCCACCCAGCTGGCCGGCAGCTCCAGCAATAGCGTGAGGACGAAAACCAGCAGCATCCACGCCGCACTTGTTCGGCTCATGGCTGCACCACCAGCTCGAAGCGCAGCCCCTTGCCGTGGCGTTCCAGCCCCCATTGCCGTAGCTGCACGCCTTCGCCCCGCAGGCTCTGCAGCCAGCCCTGCAACAGAAGCTCGTCGGCCACCTGGCCACGCAATTGCCAGGCCTCGCCTTGCGCATCGACTTCGGCCAGTTCGATGCGTCGGGCCTGGGCTGACTGGCGTAGCCGTTCCAGGTTCAACCCCGGGCCGTTGTGCAGACTGGCGGCCTGTTCGGCCAGCCCGCGCCACTGGCTGAGTTCGCGCCATTGCGCCAGGCCGGCGCGCAGGGCCAGCACGGCCAGCAACAGGGTAATCAGTGCCCAGGCGAAGGTGAAACGGTGACGCTGTATCCAGTCCCGGTTCATGAGGCCGCTCCCAGATCGAACAGCACTTGGTCAGCTTGGACCTGAACAGTCGCACCAGCAGCGGTGGCCATGTCCTGCCAGGGCGGTGCACTGCCCTCGCCCACCAGGCGCACCTGCCAACGCTGGCCATCGAAGCGCACCGCGCCCAGGTGCCAGCCGGGATGGTCACGCAGCCAGGCCTGCAATGCCGCTTGCAGGTCTTCGAGCTGGCGCATGCGCAGTTGCTGTTGCAACGCACCTTCGCGCAGCCGCTTGAGCGCCTGCGCGGCGTGACGCGGGCTGGCCTGAGGGCCGGTCACGGCAATGACCTGGCTGCGCCAGAGTTGCGCCTGGCGCCATTGCTGGGTCATCCACAGCCCAGCCCAGCCCACAGCCAATGCCAGGCAGGCGGCCAGCAGGCGTTGCTGCGGCCGGGATACCGTCGCCAGCACGCGCCTGTTGCGGGCATGCTCGAACAGGCCGGGCAGTTTATCCAGCGGCGGCAACGCCGTTGGCCAGTCACCGCTCAGCGGCACCTTGTGCAGCCCCGCCCACGGTTGGCGAGGCGCATCACCCAATGCATCCGGCCAGGCCAGCCAATGCTCCTGGCCATCTTCGCCCAGCCCTTTGCACAAGCGCAGATCGGCTGTGCGCTGCCAATGCCAGGCAGTGCCGGCCTCGGGTGTCGGCAGTAGCTGCAGCTCCGCCCAGCAACGCTGCGCTGGCAAACCCCACTCGGCACACTGCCGATGCCAACTGTCCAGTTGCTGGCGCGCCACCACCAGCAAGCGAAGGTAACCGGGCCCACGCGCCAGGCAGGCACAGGTCACTTCGTCCGCGGCCTGCAGCAGGCGATCTTCGAGCAACAGTGGCCATTCCTCTCGTTTGAGCCCGGGTGGTGCCGGCACGCGGAAATGGCTGCAGGCCTCGGCAGGCAGAATCAGTGCGACACGCGCCTGCAGGTTCAGCGGCGGCTCGCCCTGCCCCTGGCTTTGCACACGGCCGCCATCGACCAGCGCCCAGTGCCAGGTTGCACCCGGTCGCAGCAACAACCAGGGCCGGGCCGGTGTACGCCGCCGCCATTCAACTTTCATGAGCGCCCCCACGGGAGCGCGAAGGTGCAGACATAGGGGGCTCCATCACGCTGCAATTCCAGGCGCACGCCACGGCCGGGGTGCGCGGGTTGGTCGGAAGGCCAGGCCAGCCAGCGGCCGCCCTGGTAATACAGAATATTCAGGGCGCTGACCCGCTCGAGCCGTTCACGTTCGAGCCAGCGCGGCGCGGCAGCGGCGTACAGGTCGGCCGAGCTTTCCAGCAGCAGGCGCTGCTCGCGGGCCTCGAAGCGCAGGCGCTGGCGTTGCAGGCGCGAGCCACCTTCGGCTGGCGGCAGGCCGGTGGTGGCGACCCATAGCAGTTGGTTGCTGGCTGGCTGCCAGTCCAGCCAGCGGCTGGCCAGGGGTAGGCGCTGCTCGTAGATGCGACGCATCACCGGGCTGTCGAAGCGCCGTTCCAAGGCCAGGCAAAATTCCAGCACCGAGGTTTCCTGGGTGGTGTCCTGCAAGCGTTCGCGCACCTTGAGCCAGCCATTGACCAGGGCGGCGAGCAGAATGCCGAGCACGGCGGTCAGGGCCAGGGCGACCATCAGTTCGATCAGGGTCAGGCCAGCCTGGCGGCGCTTTACAGGTTTGCCGCCCGGGTGGCCGGTGTCCCCCGCTGCTACAGGGGGCAGGCAAGCCTTTGAAGCTGGCGGTCGGCTCATGGGCGCTCCAGGAATACGGTGTACTGGCCCAGCGGCAGGCGCTGGTCGCGATCGGCGAACAGCAGTAATTCCCCGCGACGCAAGTCACGCACGCCAGTGCGGCGCAGCTGCAACTGCCAGTGGCACGCCTGGCCACCCTGGCTCAGCTCACCGTTCACCTGGTTGTTGGCAGGCCAGTACTGCTCGACGGCAAAGCGGGTCTGCAATTCGCGCGCGCACAGCAGGCCGAGGCGGTGTTGCTGCAGGTTGCCCTGCACGGCCAGGCGCTGGCGCAACACCTGGCTGGTGATTACCGCCAGCACGGCAGCGATCGCCAGGGCCACGCTAACCTCGAGCAAGGTGAAACCGCGTTGATGCCGCTTCATGGCGCCACCGTTATGTGCAAGCGGCCATCACGGCTCCAGGCCCAGCGTTGGCTACCATCGGCCCAGCGCCAGTGCACGCTGCCCGGCTGTGCCCAGCCGTGCGGGGTGAACAGCAGCTGAGGTTGCGAGCTGGCTGGCCAATCCGGATGCAGGCCCTTGGGCCAGTCGCCCAGGGCCACCGTCTCGAGCGCCCAGGCATCGCCCTGGCGGCGCACGAACTCCGGGCGCTGGCCGTTCCAGCGCAGGCCACGCAGTTGCCCGGCATGCCGGGCCAGCACGGCCTGGCTGCGGGTCTCTGCCGCCAGCCGCTGCAAGGCCTGGTCGACCGCGGCCTGGCCGTTGCCGAGACTGGCCACCGCCAGCCCGGTCATCAGCCCGGCGATGGCCAGCACCACCAGCAACTCGATCAGGCTGAAACCCCGCTGCCGACGCACGGGCTACAGCTCCCAGTTGCCCAGGTCGGCATCCTGGCCTTCGCCCCCCGGCAGGCCGTCGGCGCCCAGCGAGTAAACATCGACCCGGCCGTGCTCGCCGGGCATGCGGTACTGATACGGGGTGCCCCAGGGGTCTTCAGGCAGGCGGCGCACGTAGCCGTCACTGCGCCAGGCCCGCGGCAGCGGTTCCTGGGCCGGCTTTTTCACCAGCGCGGCCAGGCCCTGCTCGTTACTGGGAAAGCGCAGGTTGTCCAGACGGTACATGTCCAGCGCCTGCTCCAGGGTGGCCAGGTCGGCCATGACTTTCTGTTTCATGGCCTTGTCCTGGTTACCGAGCACGCTGGGCGCGACCACGGCGATGAGCAGACCGATGATGAAGATCACCACCATGATTTCCATGAGGGTGAAACCGCGCTGGCGGTGGCGTCGATGCTGCATGGCAATACTCCTTGCGTTCACAGTTGCAGGCCCTGGTTGAGTTGCATGATCGGCAGCAGCACCGCCAGCACGATGAACAGCACCACGGCGCCCATCACCAGGATCATCAGGGGTTCGAACAGCGCCATGGCGGTGTCGACCTGGCGGGCGAAGCCGCGCTCCTGGTCGTCGGCCACACGCTCGAGCATATCGGCCAGGGTGCCGCTGGCCTCGCCACTGCCGACCATGTTCACCAGCAGTGGCGGGAACTGCTGGCTGGCATCCAGCGCGCGGTGCAGGCTGGTACCGCCCTGCACCTGCAGGCGCACCTGTTCCATGGCCTGGCGGATACGCCGGTTGCCGACGGTTTCGGTGGCCACGTGCAGGGCTTCGAGCAGGGCCACGCCGCTACCAGTGAGAATGGCCAGGCTGCGGGCCAGGCGCGCGCTTTCCAGCACCTGCAGCAGGTTGCCGATACGTGGCAGGCGCAACAGCAGCTGATCGCGGCGCAGGCACCATTGCGGCTTGCGCAGCAACCAGCCGCCGAGCGCCGCGAGCACCACGGCCAGCCCCAGCAGCCAAGGCCCGGCCTGGACCAGCCCTTGGCTCAGGCCGATCAACAGCGAGGTGATCAGCGGCAGGCTCTGCCCGGCATGGGCGAATTGCTCGGTGAGCTTGGGCACGACGAAGGTCATCAGGCCGATGACCACCGCCAGCGACACGCCCATCAGCACCGTGGGGTAGATCAGCGCAGTGCGCGCCTTGTGCTGTTGCCGTTGCACCTGTTCCAGGTGATCGGCCAGGCGGGCCAGGACCTGGGCCAGGCGCCCGGAGCGCTCGCCAGCCTCGACCAGCGCGCAGTACAGGCCGCTGAACGGTGCGCCCTGGCGCGCCAGGCTGCGGGCCAGGCCCAGGCCTTCGGCAAGCGAGCCGCGCAAGGCCACCAGCACGCTGTGCAGGGCAGGCTGGCGCAATTGACGTTCAAGGGTGGCCAGGGCGTCGACCAGGGGGATGCCGGCACCGGTCAGGGTGGCCAGCTGACGGGTCAGTTCGCACAGCTGGGCGCGGCTCAGGCGCTGGCGCCGGGGTTGCCGGGTACCGGCCTCATGGCGCTGCAACTGGCGAGCGAACAGTCCCTGCTCGCGCAACAACTGGCGCGCGTGGCGTTCGCTGTCGGCTTGCAGGCTGGCCTTGCGAGTCTTGCCGGCGAGGTCGACGGCCTGGTAGCGGTAGGTCGGCATGCTCAGCCCTGCACCACGCGCAGCACTTCGGCCAGGCTGGTCTCGCCACGCGCCAGGCAGTCGCTGGCCATCGCCAGCAGGCTCTGCCGGCGTTCGGCCAGGTAGTCGTGCATGGCCAGTTCGCTGGCGCCGTCATACAACAGGCCGACCAGCCCGGGGTCCAGCTCGATGAATTCGTACAGGCCCAGGCGCCCGCGGTAACCGCTGCCCTGGCACTGCTCGCAGCCCACCGCGTGGTAACTGCTGCCGAGTGCCGCCATCTCGGGCCACAGCTCACGTTCTGCCGCCTGCAGCGGGTGCGCCACGGCGCAACTGCACAGGCGCCGCACCAGGCGCTGGGCCAGCACGCCACGCAGGCACGAGGCGATCAGGAACGGTTCGATGCCCATGTCGCGCAGGCGGGTCACCGCGCCTAGCGCACTGTTGGTGTGCAGGGTGGACAGCACCAGGTGGCCGGTGAGGCTGGCCTGTACGGCGATCTGCGCGGTTTCCTGGTCGCGGATTTCGCCGAGCATGATCACGTCCGGGTCCTGGCGCAGTATCGCGCGCAGGCCGCTGGCGAAGGTCAACCCGGCGCGCGGGTTGATGGCAGTCTGGCCGATGCCGGCAATGGCGTACTCCACCGGGTCCTCGACGGTGAGGATATTGCGGCTGCCATCGTTGAGGCTGTTGAGGCTGGCGTACAGGGTGGTGGTCTTGCCGGAACCGGTCGGGCCGGTGGACAGGACTATGCCGTTGGGCCGCGCCAGGCAGCCACGCAGGCCCTGCAGTACCGCCGGCGGCATGCCCAGGTTGCCCAGCGCCAGCAGGCTGGCCTGCTTGTCGAGGACGCGCATCACCACCCGTTCGCCATGGATGCCAGGCAGGGTCGAGACCCGCACGTCCACTTCGCGCCCGGCCGCACGCAAGGTGATCCGGCCATCCTGGGGCTGGCGCTTTTCGGCGATGTCCAGGCGCGCCATCACCTTGATCCGCGACACCAGCATGGCTGACAGCGCACGCGGTGGGCGCAACACCTCGCGCAGGTGGCCATCGACCCGCAGGCGCACCACCAGGCTCTGCTCGAAGGTTTCGATGTGGATATCCGAGGCACGCAGGCGCAGGGCCTGGCCGAACAGGCCGTTGATCAGGCGGATCACCGGGGCCTCGTCGTCGCTTTCCAGCAAGTCCTCGATGCGCGGCATCTCGTTCATCAGGCTGTCCAGGTCCACCTGCTCGCCAATGCCTTCGATCAGTGCCTCGGTGGCGTTGGCACCTGCCTGGTACAGCTGGCCCAGGCGTTCATCGAACAGCGCGGGCTCCAGGTATTCGAGCAGGCTGGGCTGGCCATGCACGCGCAACAGTTCCTGCAGTTGCGCACTGTCGGCATCGGGCCGCAGCCACAGTTGCCAGCCTTGCTCGGCCGGGGCCATGGCTACCCCGCTCTGGCGCGCCTGGCGATATGGCAGCATCACCAGTCACCGCCTTCCAGGCGCGCGCGGCTGGCAGGGAATACCTGCAGCAACTGCGGGCTGCCGGCTGCCAGGTCCGGCAGTTGCAGCGGCGTGGTCTGTTGCAAGGTGCGGTACTTGCCCTCGCTGAGCCCGGCCAGGCTCGGCTCGTCACGCAGGATACGCGGGCGAATGAACACCATCAGGTTCTGCTTGGTGTTCTTGCTGGCATCGGAGCGGAACAGCCGGCCCAGGTACGGGATGTCGCCCAGCAGCGGCACACGCTGGTTGCTGGTGCTCAGCTCGTCGGAGATCAGGCCGCCGAGAATGACCAGGCCGTTGTCCTCGACCATCACCTTGGTCTTGATCTCGCGCTTGTTGGTGATCACGTCGCTGGCCGCGCTGGAGTCGGCGATCGACGACACTTCCTGGACGATGTCCAGGCGCACGCTGTTGTCGATGTTGATCTGCGGCTTGATGCGCAGCTTCACCCCGACTTCCTTGCGCTCGATGGTCTGGTACGGGTTGGCGTTGTTCTGGGTCACCGAACCGGTGACGAAGGGCACTTCCTGGCCGACCAGGATCGAAGCTTCGGCATTGTCCAGGGTCAGCAGGGTGGGCGTGGACAGCAGGTTGAAGCCACTCTTGCCCTTCAGCGCATTGACCAGCATGGCAAAGTTGAAGCCGCCGCCGAAATGGCCGATGCCAGCCGTGGCCCCGCTGGTCGACGACAGCAGCTCGCCCAGCGCCTCGCTGTCACCGCTGGCGGCCGCCCCGGCGATACTGGCGATGTTGACCCCGTTGCTGCCGAAATTGACGATGCCGGCACCGAACTTCTCATCGGCGAACAGCCACTGCACGCCCAGCTCCTGGGCACTGCTGTCGGAGACTTCGGCGATGATCGCCTCCACCACCACCTGGGCGCGGCGGATGTCCAATTGCTCGACGATGCTGCGGTAGGCCGCCAGCTCGCTGTCGGGGCCGACCATGACCACGGCGTTGGTGCCTTCCTCGTACTCCAGGCGGATACCACTGCCACCACCGGCAGCCACCACCGGCCGGTCCTTGGCCTCGGCTTCAGCAGCGCCTTCCGCCGCCACCATGCCCTCCTGGCTGAGGCCGCGCAGCACCTTGACCACTTCGCTGGCACTGGCGTGGCGCAGGTAGATCACCTGGGTGCCGGTGTTGTCCGCCACTTCGCCTGGGCGGTCGAGGTGCTGCAGCAAGCTGGCGATACGATCCAGGTTGCTGCGCCAGTCGGTCACCACCAGTTGCTGCGCTGCGGGGTAAGGGGTGATCACGCCCACCCGTGGATCGATCAGCGGCTTGAGAATACCTAGCACTTGTTCGCTGGCAGCATTGCGCACATTGAAAACCCGGGTAGCCACGCTGTCGCTGCCCTGCCCCTGCTGCCCGGCCGGCTCCACCGGCACCGGTTCCAGGCGCGCCGCCTGGTCGGGGACGATCTTCACGCTGCCGTTGGGCAGGTCGACAGCGGCATAGCCCTGGGCGCGCAGCTGCGCCAGGAAGATGTCGTAGATCGCATCGGCGTCGTGCATGTCGACGGTGCGCACGGTGACCTTGCCTTTGACCCGGGGGTCGACGATGAAGGTGGTGCCGGTAATGCGCGACACGCTGTCGATGAACTCGCCCAGATCGGTGTCGACAAAGTTCACCTCATACAGGGGCGTGCCGTTGTCGTCGAATACCGGCTCTTCGGCATTGGCGGCGGGCAGGCCCATGGACAAGGCCAGGCTCAAGGCGGCCGCTAGGCAATATCTGACAGGCATCGTTCATCCTTGCCGCTTGAAGCCGGTCACGACGGGGCGTGGCGGCCAGGGCAAGCGTTCACGCCGCCCCTGGTTGTTGAAAATCAGGCCATCGCTGTCGATGTCCTGCAGCACGATCCCGGGCGCCAGGCGCTGGCCACGGGCCAGGGTGCGCACCTGCTCGCCATAGCGCAGCACTACCACGCTGGCGGCCAACGGCTGGGCCTTGAGGCCGCCGAGGTAGTGCAGCGGCAGGCGGGTAAGGGCAATGGCGCCGTCGTCCACGGGCAGCTGCCAGTGGCCGACCATCAACCCGGGCAGCGGCGTGTCGGCCATGCCGGGTGCAATCGCAGGTTGCGGCTGGCGGCTCAGTTGCAGCACGCACTGGGCGGCCAGCCAGCCGGCCAGGGTCAGGCCAGCGCCAGTGAGCAGGCGCGAGATGAGCATCACGAGGCCAACTGCCGTGGGTGCCAACCCGGGTGCCCCTGTACGTAGCGCACTTCGGGCAATTGCAGCGGCGCCAATTGCCAGTCCGCAGGCTGGCGGGCGAGCCAGGCCTCAACGCGTTGCCACAGGGGCTCACCCGCCTGGGCCTGGAATTGCAGGCCGAAGGTGCGGCACAGGCCCGGTAGCGGTGCCAGGTCGCTGATGCGCTTGCCTTGCGGGCTGTAGCTGACCCGCCAGGGCTGGCCCTGCCAGCGCGGCAGGTCCTGGCTGTTGTCCAGCAGCAACGGGTCGCCGAACAGTTGCTCCGCAGCGTTCTCCAGCACCTGCTCGACCTGCCGCGCTGGCGCTTCGACCACCGGGGCCGGGTAGCCACCGGTGAGGCTGATCAGGTGTTCGCGGGTAATGGCCGCCCCTGCTGGCAGCGGGTAGTCATAACGCAGGCCGGGCAGCAGCACCGGCATGTCGCTGTCGCCGGCCAGGGCTTGATGCAGCAGGCGGTCCCAACTGCCGCCCCGAGTATCGCGGCGCCACAGGGCCTGGGGCGCGCGGGCCAACGGTTGATCGAGCCAGGCCGCATGGCCGGCGCGCTGTTGGCGCAGTTCGGCCTGCAATGGCGCGACACGCAGCTGCGCCGCGGCGGCCAGCTGGTGTTCAAAGGCCGGGAAGAAATGCCCGTCGAACTGCCACGCCCCGGCCACCCGCCGACAGCGCAGACGGAAGGCGCCGCTACCCCGGCAACCGGCGAACAGCACCGGTACCCGGCGGCCGCTGGCCTGGGTCACCTCAACCGGTGCCGGCCACAAGTCCTGGCCACGGGCAGATAACAGCACGTCGATCTGCGGTACCCGCTCGGCCAGCCACAGCCCTGGGCCAGTGCCCGCATCGGCCAGCGCCACCACCAGGTCGGCGTCGCGCCGGGCCTGCTCGAACACCGGCTGGAGCGCCTGGTACCACTGCTTGAGCGACGCCTTCTGGTCCTGGGCGTAGGGGTCGGTGACACCGACCACGGCGACCCGGGCACCGCCCCGCTCGAAGATATGCAAGCTGTCCAGGCCCAGGGCCTGGCGTTGCCCGTCAGCCAGCCCGGCCCCCAGGGTGATGGCGCTAGCCTGGCGATACAGGCCTGGGCAACGTTGCGGCCACAGCACGCGCTCGTCGCTGCTGACCCGCGCGTCGATTCCCAGCAGCTGGCTGCCCTGCACACCGCTTTCGCCCTGGGTCAGGTAGGCCAGGCCACTGCCATTCCAACCCTGGCCGTTCTCCAGGGTCAGGCTGTTGCCCGCCCCGGCCTCGCCGCGCAACTGCTCCAGCAACGCCGCCAGCACTGCATAGCCGCCCAGCTGGGCAGACGCCGCCTGGCCGGCGTCGAGCAGTGACGCCAGTTGCGGGTGGGCGACGCTGGCGTTGCTGCCGGTCATCCATGGCGCGCGGCCCAGATGGCTGACCGGCCCCAGGCGCGTGGCCGGCACCACGGCCAGGCCAGGCTGGCGGGCATCGAGGGTATCAGCCACGTACAGCAGGTCGAGGCCGGCATTACCGCGCGCTTGCCCAGGAAAGGCGGAGCAGGCGCCGAGCAACGGCGCCAAGGCACCGACACCCATCCAGCCGATCACTTCGCGCCTGTGCACACTGCTTGCCATCGAACCCGCCATCCTTTTCCATGTTCATTCAGGGCACCGGATGTTGCGGCGTTGGCATTACAGTTTGATGGCAGAAATCCGACAGCCATTCCAAACTGATCTGTCGGTCATGTTTTTAAGCGCCCGGTGTTTTAAAGGCGCGTTCACATTTCTGCCAATGAATCATCATATTTGCCCACTAAAGTCGCGGTTTCCTCCAACTCAGCCAACATAAGGACACCCTGATGAGTCGAGATACCGGCGACAACCTGGACCGGAACCACAGCGGCAACCTGCCGATGGCCCGCGTCATGGACGCCTACCTGAGCCGCCGCAGCGTGATGCGCGGCAGCCTGGGCGCTGCCATCGCCATGATTGCCGGTACCGGCCTGACAGGCTGCTTCGACAGTGGCGGTTCGGATCATGATGATCCGGTCACCGAGCCGGAAGTGCCAAAACTGGCGCTGGGCTTCCAGTCCATCCCCGGCTCGCGCACCGATGCCTGCGTGGTTGCCGCTGGCTACAGCGCCTACGTGCTGGCGCCATGGGGCACGCCGATCAACAGCAACGGCAACCCGTGGAAGGCCGACGGCAGCAATACCTCGACCGACCAGGCCAACGCCATGGGCATGCACCACGACGGCATGCACTTCTTCCCCATCAACGGCAGCTCGGAAGACGGCCTGCTGGCAATCAACTTCGAGTACATCGACACCGCCGCCCTGCACCCGGCCGGCCCGACCACCGATATCGACGGCAAACGCCCGGCCGAGGAAGTACGCAAGGAAATCAACGCCCACGGCGCCGGTGTAGTGCGCTTGCAGAAGGTCAGCGGGCGCTGGCAGGTGGTCGACAACGACCCGCTCAACCGCCGCTTCACCACGGCCTCGCGCATGGAAATCACCGGCCCCCTGCGCGGCACCGATCACGTGAAGACCAAGTATTCGCCGGACGGCACCCACTGCCGCGGCACCAACAACAACTGCGGCAACGGCTACACCCCGTGGGGCACCTACCTGACCTGTGAAGAGAACTGGCCAGGTATTTTCGTCAACAAAGGTACCCGCCCCGAAGACCAGCGCCGTATTGGCGTGAGCACTTCCAGCGGCCAGTACAAATGGGAAACCGCGGCGGGTGACAGCAGCGAGGTAGCCGACGAATTCGCCCGTTTCGACGTCACCGTCAAAGCGGCCAGCGCCACCGACGACTATCGCAACGAAGCCAGCACCTACGGCTACATCGTCGAGATCGACCCGTACAACAGCGCCACCCTGGCCACCAAGCGCACCGCGCTGGGCCGTTTCCGTCACGAGGGCTGCGCCCCGGGCCTGGCGGTCGCCGGCAAGCCGCTGGTGTGGTACATGGGTGACGACTCGAACAACGAGTACCTGTACAAGTGGGTATCCAACGCCGTGTGGGATGCCGCCGACGCCAACCCGGCCGACCGCCTGGCCACCGGCGCCAAGTACCTCGACCAGGGCAAGCTGTACGTGGCGCGCTTCAATGCCGATGGCAGCGGGGTATGGTTGCTGCTGGACGTCGCCACCACGACCACTGCCGGCAGCACCCTGGGCGCCCTGTATGGCGACCTGCCGGGGATCATCCTCAACACCCGCGGCGCCGCCGATGCCGTAGGCGCAACGCCGATGGACCGCCCGGAATGGACCACGGTCAACCCGCTGAACGGCGACGTGTACCTGACCCTGACCAACAACAGCGCGCGTACCCCGGACAAGGTCGATGCTGCCAACCCGCGCGGCCCGAACCGTCACGGCCATATCATTCGCTGGCACGACAGCGACGACCAGCTGAGCTTCACCTGGGACATCTTCGTGTTCGGCGCCAACGCGGCCGGCAGCGCCGACATCAACCGCTCGGGCCTGACCGAACTGAACCAGTTCGCCAGCCCTGACGGCATGAGCTTCGATAGCCGTGGCGTGCTGTGGTTCGAGACCGACAACGGCGAGAGCACGGTGACCGACTACACCAACGACCAGCTGTTGGCCGTGATCCCGACCAACCTGGTCGATGCCAGCGGCAAGCAGGTGCCGGTGAATGCGCAGAACCAGGTGGACCTGCGCCGCTTCTTCGTCGGCCCGAATGGTTGCGAGGTGACCGGGATTACCTTCACCCCCGACAACAAGACGCTGTTCGTCAACATCCAGCACCCGGACAACTGGCCATATACCGACAAGGCCACCGATGCCACCCCGGCGGGGACCACGGTAAGGCCGCGAGCGGCGACGGTGGTGATCCAGCGTATCGATGGCGGCGAGATCGGCACCGCCTGATCGAGCTGTGTACGGGGGCCGCTTTGCGGCCCTTTCGCGACGCAAGGCCGCTCCTACAAGGGTGAACTGCGTCCCTAATGGTGGACAGGTGTCCAACATCTGGGAAGCAGCTCAGGTCGCATTCCCCTGCAGGAGCGGCCTTGTGTCGCGAACGGGCTGCAAAGCAGCCGCGGCAATCTCAAGCGCTACCACACCATCGGCTCGCGGCTACGCACCCGCACCTGTTGCGCCGGCACCCGGGCATGCCACTGCACCACCCCCAGCGCTTCCACCTGGAACTCGCTGCGTATCACCCGCCCTTCCTCGGCGAACGACAGCTGCAACAGGAAATACCCGCTGTTCAGCAGCAGCCCTTCGCTCAGCCGCTCGAAGGTTTCGTCATCCACCGCTCCCAGTGCCTGGCGCAGCGCCGCCGCATCCGCATACCCAGACGCCGGTCGGCCGCTGATGATGCGGCTGAGCAGCGAACGCGGATAACGCCCTTCGTACAGCGCCTCCAGCAAAGGCAGATGCGCCAACCCCAGGGCATTGGCATTCAGCCGCCAGCCCGTGGTCTGCGGCAAGGCGCACAGCATCGGGTAGCGCCCCTCACGGCTGGCATCCGGCTCCAGCAACAGGTTCAGCTCGCTGGTGTCGAGCATCGGTTGGTTGGCCGCCAACCGTGCGGGTTGCTGGCGCAGGTACTGGCCGCTCTCGGCGCCCTGCAGGCGGGCATCGCTATCCGCATCGAGCCAGTCGGCCAAGGCATCGACCAGGCGTTCGGCCGCCATGTCGTCGCCCAGCAGGTAGCGCAACTGGCGTTCGGCGCGCTCACCATCCGCCCCGAGCAGCGCGTTGACATTGAAGCAGGTGTGCTGGTCGCGCACCTGCAGCTGCGCCTGGCCGCCACCAAAGTTATAGTTCAATGGCTGCCCGCGCAAGGCCTGCCAGAACAACGGGCTGAGACGCCAGGCGGGATCAAGCAGGGCCTGCTCGGCATAGGCCAGGCCGGCCTGTTCCATGGCCCGTGCCTGCACCCGTTGATGCAACAGGCGCACCTCATCCACCTGACGCCGGCCATCTTCCACCAGCCAGGCCATGCCCGCCGCCAGCATCGCCAGCACCACCATCACCATCAGCAGGGCCGCCCCCTGCTGTTGTCTGCCACCCATCCGTGCGCTCCTCACGCGAATGAAAACGCCAGTCAACACCTCGGGTGTTGCAGCGAGATGGCAGCCACCATCCGTCATGTGCCCGTCATCTACACAAGGCACGATTGCCCTTCCTTTTCATGGCCTTACAGGAGTGGTCGCAATGGGTGGCATTGGAATCTGGCAACTGGTGATCGTACTGCTGATCGTATTCCTGCTGTTTGGTACCAAGCGCCTCAAGGGCCTGGGCAGCGACGTGGGCGAGGCGATCCAGGGCTTTCGCAAGTCCATGGGCGGCGACAATGGCGCCAACGCCGCAGGCCACCCGCAGGTGCAGCAGCAATGCCCGCTGACCGGCCAGGCGGCGCAGCAGCAACAAGCGGAACGCCAGGCCTGATGTTCGAGGTAGGCTTCAGCGAGCTGCTGCTGGTCGGCATCGTCGCATTGTTGGTGCTAGGCCCGGAGCGCCTGCCGCAGGCGGCACGCACGCTCGGGCGTGGCCTGGGCCAGGCGCGCCGGGCGATGCAGGCCTTGCGCATGCAGGTGGAACGGGAGATCGAACTGCCTGGCTTCGACAACGCCCCGTTGCAGCGCCTGGAACAGGAAATTCGCCAAGGCGTGCGCCTGAGTGCAGCCCCCAGCCAAGGCGCGACCACGGTAACGCAGCCCAGGGAGAATGCCTGATGAGCATGGCCACGGAACCGCTTGCCGGCATGCCGCTGACCGAGCACCTGCGCGACTTGCGCAAACGCCTGGTGCGCTGCCTGGGGCTGGTCGCGCTGCTATTCGCCGGCCTGTTCCCCTTCGCCCAAACCCTGTACACCCTGGTTTCCGAACCGCTGCGGCGCTTTCTGCCGGAAGGCGCCAGCATGATTGCCACCAGTGTCACCTCGCCGTTTCTGACGCCGTTCAAGCTGACCGCGATGTGCGCGCTGTTCGTTGCCATGCCGCTGCTGCTGCACCAGGCCTGGGGTTTCATGGCGCCCGGGCTGTATCGCCGCGAACGGCGCATTGCCCTGCCGTTGCTGGTGTCGAGTATCGTGCTGTTCTATGCCGGCATGGCCTTCGCGTTCTTCCTGGTGTTCCCGATGATGTTCGGCTTCTTTGCCAGCGTGACGCCCGAAGGCGTAGCGATGATGACCGACATCAGCCAGTACCTGGACTTCATCCTGGCGCTGTTCCTGGCGTTCGGGCTGGCGTTCGAGATCCCGGTGGCGACCTTCATCGTGGTCTGGGTGGGGTTGGCCGATGTGGCCACGTTGCGGCGCAGCAGGCCCTATGTGATCGTCGGCTGCTTTGTGGTGGGGATGATCCTGACGCCGCCGGATGTGTTTTCGCAGACGATGCTGGCGGTGCCGATGTGGCTGCTGTTCGAGGTGGGGTTGCTGGCTTGTGCCTGGTTGCAGCGGCCTGAGCCAGGCAAGGAGAGTGTGACTGAATTGTAGGGCCCTTTCGCGGGCAAGCCCGCTCCCACAGGGATATCACAGTCTTCAGAACCCGTGATATCCCTGTGGGAGCGGGCTTGCCCGCGAACGGCCTTGATGCGACCTAGAACTCGGCGAGCCGCCAGACCTCGTAGGCTGGCGTCTCGTACGGGTGGCTCTGCCTGAGCGCAGCGACGACCTGGGCAATCAGCTCGTCGGCCACCACCAGCTCCACCTTCCACTCCTCCACCACCTCGACCTGGCCGGTTTGCCCGAGGTACGGCTGGCTGCCGTCCAACGGGCGGAACTGGCCCTGGCCCAGGGTCTGCCAGGCACAGTGGTCATAGTCGCCGATGCGCCCGCCACCTGCGGCGAACACAGCAGCCTTGACCACTTCGACGTGGCTGGCGGGGACGAAGAAGGCGAGCTTGTACACGCCTTAGTTCACCCACACCCGGGCATTACGGAACATGCGCATCAGCGCGGCATCTTCCTGCCACTCGTCCGGGCGCCAGGAGTTCTGCACGGCGCGGAACACCCGCTCCGGGTGCGGCATCATGATGGTCACGCGGCCGTCGCGGCTGGTCAGGCCGGTGATACCACGCGGCGAGCCGTTCGGGTTGGCCGGATAGGCTTCGGTGACCTTGCCGTGGTTGTCGACGTAGCGCAGGGCCACGCAGCCGGACAGGTCCGCAGCCAGCAGGGCCTCTTCGCTGGCGAATTCGGCATGGCCTTCACCGTGGGCGATGGCGATCGGCATGCGCGAACCGGCCATGCCCTGCAGGAAGATCGAGTTGGACTTCTGCACCTCGACCATGGCCACGCGCGCCTCGAACTGCTCCGAACGGTTGCGCACGAAGTGCGGCCAGTGCTCGGTGCCCGGGATCAGCTCGTGCAGGTTGGACATCATCTGGCAACCGTTGCACACGCCCAGGGCGAAGCTGTCGGTACGCGCGAAGAAGGCCTGGAAGGCATCGCGGGCGCGGCTGTTGAACAGCGCCGACTTGGCCCAGCCTTCACCGGCACCCAGCACGTCGCCGTAGGAGAAGCCGCCGCAGGCGACCAGGCCCTTGAACGCTTCGAAGTCGACCCGGCCAGCGAGGATGTCGCTCATGTGCACGTCGATGGCAGCGAAACCGGCGCGGTCGAAGGCGGCAGCCATCTCGACCTGGCCGTTGACGCCCTGCTCGCGCAGGATCGCCACTTGCGGGCGAATGCCTTTCTTGATGTACGGTGCGGCGATGTCGTCGTTGACGTCGAAGCCCAGCTTGACCGACAGGCCCGGGTTGTCTTCCTCGAGCAGCAGGTCGAATTCCTGGTCGGCGCAGTCGGCGTTGTCGCGCAGGCGCTGGATCTGGTAGCTGGTTTCAGCCCACTGGCGCTGCAGCATGCGGCGGTCGTCGTCGAACAGCACTTCGCCGTTCAGGCTGATGGACACCTCACCGTTGTTGACCGGCTTGCCGATCACGGCAACGCATTCTTCGCCCAGGCCAGCGGCGCTGAACTGTGCCAGCACGTCCGGGGTGGCATCCTGGCGAACCTGGATGACCGCGCCCAGCTCTTCGTTGAAGAGGATGGCCGCCACGTCGGCTTTGCTGTCGGTCAGCGGGTCCAGGTGCAGGTCGAGGCCGCAGTGGCCGGCGAAGGCCATTTCCAGCACGGTGGTGATCAGGCCACCATCGGAACGGTCGTGGTAGGCCAGCAGGTGACCGTCGGCGTTCAGGCCCTGGATCACGGCGAAGAATGCCTTCAGGTCTTCGGCATCGTCGACGTCCGGAGCCTCGGCGCCGAGCTTGCCGTAGGTCTGGGCCAGGATCGAGGCGCCCATGCGGTTCTTGCCGCGGCCCAGGTCGATCAGGATCAGGTCGGTCTCGCCCTTGTCCATGCGCAGTTGCGGGGTCAGGGTGCTGCGGATGTCGACCACCGGGGCGAAGCCGCTGACGATCAGCGACATCGGCGCAGTGACGCTCTTCTCGACACCGTCCTCGCTCCACTTGGTCTTCATCGACATGGAGTCCTTGCCGACCGGAATGGTCAGGCCCAGCTCCGGGCACAGCTCCATGCCGACGGCCTTGACGGTGTCGTACAGGCGGGCATCTTCACCGGGGTGGCCGGCAGCGGACATCCAGTTGGCCGACAGCTTGATGTCGGAGAGTTTCTCGATACGCGCGCCGGCCAGGTTGGTCAGCACTTCGCCGATGGCCATGCGGCCCGACGCCGGGGCGTCCAGCAGGGCCAGCGGGGTACGTTCGCCCATGGCCATGGCTTCACCGGTGTAGACGTCGAAGCTGGTGGCGGTGACGGCGCAGTCGGCGACCGGTACCTGCCACGGGCCGACCATCTGGTCGCGGGCCACCAGGCCGGTGATGGTGCGGTCGCCGATGGTGATCAGGAAGCTCTTGCTGGCCACGGCCGGGTGGCTGAGCACGCGCTGTACGGCGTTGTCCAGGTCCAGCTGGCTCGGGTCGAAATCATCGCCCAGCTCGGCTTCGCGGGTAACCGAACGGTGCATGCGCGGCGGCTTGCCCAGCAGCACGTCCAGCGGCATGTCCACCGGGGTGTTGCCGAAGTGGCTGTCGGTAACGGTCAGGTGCGGTTCTGCAGTGGCTTCGCCGACTACCGCGAACGGGCAGCGCTCGCGCTCGCAGATGGCCTGGAAGCGCTCGAAGTCCTCGGCGCTGACGGCCAGCACGTAACGTTCCTGCGACTCGTTGCTCCAGATTTCGTGCGGGGCCATGCCCGGCTCGTCATTGGGCACGTTGCGCAGTTCGAAGCGGCCGCCACGGCCACCGTCGTTGACCAGCTCGGGGAAGGCGTTGGAGATACCGCCAGCGCCAACGTCATGGATGAAGGCGATCGGGTTCTTGTCGCCCAGCTGCCAGCAACGGTCGATGACCTCCTGGCAGCGGCGTTCCATTTCAGGGTTTTCGCGCTGTACCGAAGCGAAGTCGAGATCAGCCGAGCTGGCACCGGTGGCCACCGACGAAGCGGCGCCGCCGCCCAGGCCGATCAGCATGGCCGGGCCACCGAGCACGATCAGCTTGGCGCCGACAGTGATCTCGCCCTTCTGAACGTGGTCTTCACGGATGTTGCCCATGCCGCCGGCGAGCATGATCGGCTTGTGGTAGCCGCGCACTTCTTCACCGCGCGGGGTGTTGATGGCCTGCTCGAAGGTACGGAAGTAGCCAGTCAGGGCCGGGCGACCGAATTCGTTGTTGAACGCGGCGCCACCCAGCGGGCCTTCGACCATGATGTCGAGGGCGTCGACAATGCGGCCGGGCTTGCCGTAGTTCTGCTCCCACGGCTGCTCGAAGCCCGGGATGCGCAGGTTGGACACGGTGAAACCGGTCAGGCCAGCCTTGGGCTTGGCACCACGGCCGGTGGCGCCTTCGTCGCGGATTTCGCCGCCCGAGCCGGTGGACGCACCGGAGAACGGCGCGATGGCGGTCGGGTGGTTGTGGGTTTCCACCTTCATCAGGATGTGCACCGGCTCCTGCACCGCGCCGTACTGGCGGGTTTCAGGGTTCGGGAAGAAGCGGCCGGCCACGTTGCCGACGATCACCGAGGCGTTGTCCTTGTACGCAGACAGCACGCCTTCGCTGTGCATCTGGTAGGTGTTCTTGATCATGCCGAACAGGCTTTTTTCCTGGGCCTGGCCGTCGATGTCCCAACTGGCGTTGAAGATCTTGTGGCGGCAGTGCTCGGAGTTGGCCTGGGCGAACATCATCAGTTCGATGTCGTTCGGGTTGCGCTTGAGGCCCTGGAAGGCGTTGACCAGGTAGTCGATCTCGTCTTCGGCCAGGGCCAGGCCCAGGTCGATGTTGGCCTTGGCCAAGGCGTCACGGCCGCCGGCCAGGATATCCACCGAGGTCATCGGCTTGGGCTGGGCGTGGCTGAACATATCAGCGGCCTGCTCCAGCTGGCCGAGTACGCGCTGGGTCATGCGGTCGTGCAGTTCGGCAGCGATCAGCTCGGCATCGGCGGCGCTCAGGTCGCCGGCGACGTAGTAGGCGATACCGCGCTCCAGGCGCTGGATGGCCTGCAGGCCGCAGTTGTGGGCGATGTCGCTGGCCTTGCTGGCCCACGGCGAAATGGTGCCCAGGCGCGGTACGACCAGGAACAGGCGGCCGCTCGGCTCCTGTACCGGTACGCTCGGGCCGTACTTGAGCAGACGGCCCAGCACCTGCTGCTGGTCGGCGGTCAGCTCGCCGTCGACATCGGCGAAGTGGGCGAATTCGGCATACAAACCAGTAACAGCGGGGACTTTCTGGCTCAGTTGCTCGAGTAATTTACCGTGGCGAAAGGCAGAAAGGGCAGGAGCGCCGCGCAGGATCAACATCGTCGGGACAGCCTCAGGAAGGGGTGTGCTTAGAGGCCGTGCATTCTAGCCTAATTCGAAGGGTTTCGGCACCCGCTCTAAGCCACGACTGCCGGGCGGTGGAACCGGACTTCGGGGTCAGATTTCTGGGGGGGGGGGTATTCGCCTCGACGCATGCTGTGCCTGTGAGACCGAGCGCCGCCCGCGCGGCGCATCGCGGATGAAATCCGCTCCTACACCTGTTGCAACGTGGCCACGCCTGTAAGGCCATGGTTGTCAGCCGGTTTGCACGGCTCAAGTGATGCGCCAAGGCTGGCGACCATGGCGTGACAGGTTCGGCACGTTGCAACAGATGTAGGAGCGGATTTCATCCGCGATGCGCCGCGCGGGCGGCGCTCGATCTCACCGGCGCTGAATGCGTCGAGGCGAGCGCCTGGCGGCCTTGACGCAATCCCCTCCAACCACACAACCCGCTACCAGACAAGCTAACAGTTGTCGAGATATGGTTGGGCCAGTCCTTTGCGTATACTGCAACCTATGTTCGCCCACACTGCTTTGCGCCAGCGTTGCGCCAGATGGCTTTTCGCAACCGGACTCTTTCTGCTGCTCGGTGCCTGCGTTGAAAAACCCAGCACCCTCGAGCGCGTGAAGGAGGATGGCGTGCTGCGCGTGATCACCCGCAACAGCCCGGCCACCTACTTCCAGGACCGCAACGGCGAAACCGGCTTCGAGTACGAGTTGGTCCAGCACTTCGCCGACGATCTCGGCGTGAAGCTGCAGATCGAAACCGCCGACAACCTCGACGAACTGTACGACGCCCTCGGCAAGCCCTCCGGCCCGGTGCTGGCGGCGGCCGGCCTGGTCAGCAGCGAACGGCGCAAGGCTCAGGTCAGGTATTCCCACCCTTACCTGGACGTGACCCCCCAGGTCATCTACCGCAACGGCCGCCCCCGCCCTACCGACGCCAACGGCCTGATCGGCAAGAAGATCATGGTGCTCAAGGGCAGCAGCCATGCCGACCAGCTGGCCGAGCTGAAAAAGCAGTATCCGGCCCTGGAATACGAAGAATCCGACGCCGTCGAGGTGGTCGACCTGCTGCGCATGGTCGACGAAGGGCAAATCGATCTGACCCTGGTCGATTCCAACGAACTGGCGATGAACCAGGTGTACTTCCCCAACGTGCGGGTGGCCTTCGACCTGGGCGACACCCGCGACCAGCGCTGGGCAGTCGCCGCCGGCGAAGACAACAGCCTGCTCAACGAGATCAACGAATTCCTCGACAAGGCGCAGAAGAACGGCACCCTGCAGCGCCTGAAAGACCGCTACTACGGCCATGTCGACGTACTGGGCTATGTCGGCGCCTACACCTTCGCCCAGCACCTGCAGCAGCGCCTGCCCAAGTACGAGAAGCACTTCAAGAGCTACGCCAAGGTCGAGCAGGTTGACTGGCGCCTGCTCGCGGCGATCGGCTACCAGGAGTCGATGTGGCAGCCGGAAGTCACCTCCAAGACCGGCGTACGCGGCCTGATGATGCTGACCCAGCGCACCGCCCAGGCGATGGGTGTGTCCAACCGCCTGGACCCGAAACAGAGCATCCAGGGTGGCGCCAAGTACTTCATGAAGATCAAGGAAGAACTCGACGACAGCATCCAGGAGCCGGACCGCACCTGGTTCGCCCTGGCCGCCTACAACGTCGGCACCGGCCACCTGGAAGACGCGCGCACCCTGGCCAAGCGCGAGAAGCTCAACCCGAACAAGTGGCTGGACGTGAAGAAGATGCTGCCGCGCCTGTCGCAGAAGCAGTGGTATCGGCAGACCAAGTACGGCTATGCCCGTGGCGGCGAACCGGTGCATTTCGTGGCCAACATCCGCCGTTACTACGACATTCTCACCTGGGTGACCCAGCCGCAGCTCGAAGGCCAGATGGCCGAGGGCAACCTGCATGTGCCGGGGGTGAACAAGGACAAGCCGGCGGAACAGTCGCCACCGATGTAGGCCTGTACTGGTCTTTTCGCGGGCGTGCCCGCTCCCACAGGTGCAGCCACAGGCCCCAACGGAGGGTATTCCTGTAGCGACCGGTGCAGGTCAACCCTTGGCCCGGCGCGCCCTGAAGAACTCAGTCAGGATCTGCCCGCACTCCTCGGCCAGCACCCCGCCCTCCACCATCACCCGGTGGTTGAGAAAACCCTGCCCGAAGAACTGCCCCTGGCTCTGCACGATCCCCGCCTTGGGTTCCAGCGCGCCATACACCACCCGCATGACCCGCGAATGCACGATCAGCCCTGCACACATGCTGCAGGGTTCCAGGGTCACGTACAGGGTGCTGCCAGGCAGGCGGTAATTGCTGGCCGACCTGGCCGCCGCCCGGATCGCCACCATTTCGGCATGCGCGCTGGGGTCACTGTCGATGATCGGCCGGTTGAAACCCTGGCCGATCACCTGGCCATGCTGTACCAGTACCGCGCCCACCGGCACTTCGCCCAGGGCCGCGCCCTCGGCGGCCAGGGCCAGGGCCAGGCGCATGAATTCCTGATCGCGGCTGCGGTCGATGATCTGCGGGCGCATCAGACCACCGCGATCGCGGCCATCAGGCCGGTTTCCATGTGGTCGATGACGTGGCAGTGGAACATCCAGGTGCCCGGGTTATCCGCCACCAGCGCCACTTGGGCGCGCTCGTTACGGCCCAGCAGGTAGGTGTCGGTGAACCACGGCTCCTTGATGTCGTGGCGGTTCGAGGCAATCACCTTGAAACTCATGCCATGCAGGTGGATCGGGTGCTGGTACTGGGTCATGTTCTTCAGCTCGAAGATGTAGCTCTTGCCCTTCTTCAACGTGGCGATCGGCCGGTCGGCGCACGTCTTGTCGGTGATGTCCCAGGCCTGGCCGTTGATCTGCCACATGCTCGAGGGTTTGTCCTGGTCTGTGCTGACAGAAACCTTGGCCGCCCATTCGAAATTGAAGTTGAGCTTTTCGGCGTTCTCCAGATCCGGTTCGGCAATCGGGTTGGGCGGCAGCGCCGGCGGCCAGTCGCTTGGTGCATCGCTGCTGGGCAGCGAACGCAGCGTGCCCAGGCGGACAAAGCCGTCACGCAGGGAGATCTCCTCGCCTGCCTGGGGAATGCGGATGGCCAGGCAGATCCGCATGCCTGGGCCAAGCCAGTAGTCGTCGTCCAGCGGCCGTGGCGTCACCGGGCTGCCGTCCAGGGCATAGATCATTGCCTCGCAATTGCCCTTGAGGTTGATGCGGTAGGTCCAGGTGTTGTCCAGGTTCAACAGGCGCACACGCACCACTTGCCCGGCCGGCAGCTCGGTGACCGAATCGGCCTGGCCATTGATGGTGATCAACCGCCCGGCGGTGCCGTTGCGCGCGGCCTCGCGGGGGATGCTGAACGGCAGCCAGGCGCCCTGCTCGTCCACATGCCAGTTCTTCAGGCTCAGGGTGCGCTCATGGCGGAACCCGGTGGGTTCGCGCTCCTCGACGATCAGCGGGCCGACCAGGCCGCGACCCAGCTCCTCGGAGCTGCTGACATGCGGGTGGTACCAGTAGCTGCCGGCATCCGGCACGCGGAACTTGTAGTCGAAGTACTCGCCCGGCTTGACCGGCAGCTGCGACACATAAGGCACGCCGTCCATTTCCAGCGGCAGGCGAATGCCGTGCCAATGGATGGTGGTTTCCACCGGCAGGTGGTTGATGAAGCGCACCCGCAGCCAGGTACCCTGGCGCACGCGCAGTTCGGTGCCCGGGGCCGAGGGGCCAAACGCCCAGGCCTCGGTCTTGAACCCCGGTACCAGCTCGACATCCAGCGGCGCGGCGATCAATTCGTAATCATGCCCGGCATTGTCGTCCTCGACCCGGCCCAGCCAGTAACGCGCCGCGCCACCGGCGCCCAGGCCAACCACAACCAGGCCGGTCAGGCCTTTGAGCATTTGTCGACGGGTGAAGGACATCGGTGCGGGTACCTCATGTTCTGCGCAATCAAGCTGCCAGCATGGCTGGCGATGAAGGGCGAATACGATACACCTGCAAATGGGAAATATTAAGTGAAGTCTCTGGCAACCCCGCCCGCAGCCTTGCCATCGGCACTGCCATCGGGGGCCAGGCAAAGCTCGTTGAACCACCGCTGGTCATCGCTGGACGGCGCGCGCAAGGCCGCCTGCAGCAATTGCGGGTCGAGCAGGACGTTCAGGTTCTGCAAGCGCGTGGCGGTGTCGGGGTGGGTATCGAACGGATGGGTAATGGCCAGCGCCAGCGCCTCTTCGCCCAGCTGCAACGGGGTGCGTTGCAAGTGCAACGCCAACGCCTGCGGCAGGCCTTCGCCACCGCGAGCATGCAGTAACCCATCGATCACCCGGCCCAGGGCAATCGCCCGCAACAGCGCCTGGATGAACAGCTTCGGCCCACCAACCTCGGCGCCCGCCCGGTCAGCCAGCAATTCCTGCGCCCGCCCCCAGTGGTGCACCGCGACCTGGAAGTGATGGAGGAACTGCCCAGCCATCCACAGGATCGGGCGCACCGCCCAAGGCGGGGCGCTGTCGGCGCCAAGCATGGCCTGATAGTGCGCATACATCAGGCTGAAACGCGCGCAGATCTCACTGCCTCGCTCAGTGTCACGGCGGCGGAAATGGCCCAGCTCATGGCCGATCAGCGCAGCCGCCTCCGCCTGGCTCATGGCCGTCAGGCAAGGCAGCGGCAGATACAGGGTCCGCCCGCTGAGCTGGCTGCCGCTGGGCTGCAGCACGACAGGCACGCTGGTGACGAAAAAGCCTTGGTCAAGCCCGACCACGATATGGTCGGGCACAGGCGCATGCAGTTGCGCAGCCAGGCCCTCGACCCAGCGCCACAGCGCCGGCGCCGCCTGCCTGTGGAGTGGCCGGCCAAGAAAGCTCGCACTCGGCGCGCCCATGCCCGGCCACTGTTGGCGCAAGCGCCAGAGGGTGCGCATGCAGACGAAGAGCACAGACGTCAGCGGCAGCACCACGATCAGAACGGTCAGGCCGCCATGCGCGGCATGGCTCAGTCCGAGGCTGGTCTCATAGAGCAATGACAGGCTCAGCGAGCCGGCGAGTAGGACCAGGTAGGCACTCAGCCAGCGGCCCAGCACCAGCCAGTTGGCGGTCATGTGGCCGTGCAGGTACTGCGCTGAGCGTAGCGCTCGCCAGGCGTCGATCCTCAGCCTGAGCCAGGCGCCGATACCGGTGAACAAAGCCCCCAGTGCCAACCAGCCGCTGAGGCTGGCCATCCATTTACGCACGCCCAGCCAGTGACGGTCGGCGTCGAGCACGGCCAACTGCGCCTGCAGCGCTTCGCGCCTGTCGAGCCGCCCGTTGAGCTGCTTGCGTGCGGCCCAAGGCAGGCTTTGCAGCAGGGCATCGCTGGGTGCAGCCAGCCATTGGCGGATGATCCGTGCCTGCTCCTGCGCCGTGTCGGCGCGCCAATGTTGCAGCTGCCCCCAGCCGAACAGCGCCAGTGGCAGCAACAGCAGGGCCAGGCCCCAACCCAAGCGCCTCATCGCCAGCACACGCCGCTAGTCCCGACCTGGCTCATCTGGCCGTTTCGCCCAGGCGCGCCACGCCCGGAAACAGCTGCGCCAAGCTCCGCCTGGCCTGGGCCGCCTGCACATAGGCATAAAACAGATCCACCAGTTCCTGCAGGCTCAGGCGGCGCCCGCCCACCACGGGCGTGCACAGCCACAGCCTGACCCGCAAGCCGCCCGCGAAGGTCACTGCGTCAGGCGAGGCCAGTGCCTTGAAACAGGCCGGCGCCAGGTCTGGCGCGTGGCTGAACGCCGACACGGTAAAGATCAGCCGGGTGGTGAAATAACCCTGCTCGACCTCGATGCCGTCAAAGTCATGCAGGGGTGTCGGTGCCTGTGCGTTGGCAAAGCACAGCGTATCGGGCGTCACGCTCAGCACCCGCTTGCCGTGCCGGCGGTAGAGCACGGCGGCGCAGGCCAGCGCCGCCACCCCGGCACCGACCAAGGCGAGGCCGAAACCAGCCAGCAGCCAGATGGCACCGCGGCTGGCATTGGCACTGAACTGCACCGCCAGGGCGACCAGCCAGGCCCCCAGTCCGCCGAGCAACAGGCCAATCACGGCGCAGGCCAGCGCCTTGCCGAGCGAGTGTTCCAGCAGTTCGAAGCTGTCGGTGGGGCCGTCGGCCTGCGCCTGCAGGTACGTCAGGTGAGCTTCGCGTTCGTCGTTATCCATCAGCCTGCAGCAGCTCCAGTTGCCGTTGTGCATGTGCCGCATCGCGATAGGCCGCCAGCACCGCAAGCACTTCCTCGTTATCCAGCTTGCGCCCGTTGCTGGCCAGGCCTGCGGACATGATGCGGATCTGCGGTCGCGGTTTTTTCAGCACCATGGCCTGGTTGCCGAAGAACTGCAGTTTCACCACATGATGCTTCGGCAGGGCGGCTTCGCTGCTCATCTCCAGGGTCTGCACCGTGACCAGCCCTTCATCCTTGACCGAAACATCTTCCACTTCCGCCAGGTCTACCGGCGCATCCAGCGTATCGACGAACAACTGGCGGCGGGTCAGGCGCATGAATACCTGGGTGCCGGCATTGCGGTGTTGCCAGGTTACCGCTGCAGCAATCAGGGTGATGAAGACCCCTGCTGCCACCGCCCCCAAGCGCTCTGGGTTGAAGGTGACGGCCGTGATAATCAGGGCCCCCAGCAACAGTATCGGCCCCCACACCCGGTAACGTCGGGAGTTGGTGAACTCGCTCTGCTCGGGCACGCGCTCGATCACTTGCTTGAGCTCGGCGATCACCCGGTCGCGCTGGGCGGCACGGCTATCCTCGTAGTCCTGGCCGAGCGAACCGGACAGGTCAGACATCGGGTCGGTGAATTCGCCCATGGTCATTGCCCCTCCTGGTTCTGTGCCGCCAGGTAATCGGTAAGGAATGCCTGCGCATTACCCTGCTGCGACAGCTCTTGCGAATAGCCGACTTGCAGCGCTTGCGCCTCGCCCGGCAGGTAGAGTTCGCCACCCCAGCTGCCCTGGACGATCAGCACGACGAATTTCTTGCCATCCACGGTGGTGGAATAACGGGTATCCCGGCTGGTCTTCTCCACCTGCATTTTCTGAATGCGCATGTTCCAGTCGTGGTCGACGCCTTCAACCTGCACCAGCGCCTCGTTGGCGGCGCGTTCACCAATGCGCAGCGTCCAGACCTTGGCCCCTTGCGCGCCCGTGTAAGCCACTACCTGGTCGGCCACTTGCGGCCGTTGTTCAGCGTGAGCCTGGCCCAGCCACAGGGTGAGCGAAGCCACCAGCAGGGCTGCGAATTTGCGATAAGCGAGCATGTTTTTTCATCCTGAATTGGAACAAACGCACATTGAAATAAGCCTTGTCCGCGCTGCCAACCCCGCTGACCGGTTCGCACAACAGACAACGCCTTGCGCACAATGGCTGTCGCTGAATATGTGCACGCGTTACCATTTGCGGCCATGCCGCCCTCAGCCAAGGATGCGAAGCGCACATGCGATCGAACAGCCCTTACCTCGACACCGCCTTTTCCTTCGACAGCCCCGGCTCACTTGCCGAGGCCGGGGTGCTGGATGCGCGCAGCGCGCGGGTGATGGGCAGCGCGACCGGCCATTACCAGGCGCAGACGGTGCACGGTGGGTTGCAGTACTTCGACTGCAACCTGCAGTTCCCCGAGCCGCTGAGGATCGACAAGGTGCTGCCACAAAGCCTGTGTTTCGTGCAGGTTTTCGACGGCGCGTGGCAGCACAGGATCGACGGCCAACTCAACAGCTATGCCCCTGGCCGGTTGCACATGCTGGGCCTGGGTGAAAGCCTGGAAGCGCAGGACCAGTTACCCGCCAACAGCCACGCCCGCATGGCCGGGGTCCGTCTTGCTGGTGATTACCTGGTCGAACTGGTCCGCGACGACCTGCAGCTCAAGCCATTGCTGGCGCTGTCCGCGGATGGCATGCGCTTCGACCAGTTGCCGCAGTGGCCAACGATCAGCCGCCTGTTCCAGCAGCTGTACCTGTCGCCCTACACAGGCGGGCTCCGGCGCCTGCATTGCGAAAGCCTGAGCCTGGCCATCGTGCTGGAGCTGGCCAACCAGCTCATCGGCCACCGGTTCAGCGGAAAAACCCGGGACCGGGGTTGGCGCGACCTGGCCATCGAAGCGCGCCGCCAGCTCGATGCCAACCTGAGCGCCGCACCGACGGCTGCAACCCTGGCCCGCCAGCTGGGCGTGAGCGAGACCACCTTGCGCCGCGCATTCAGCCAGGAATTTGGCCGCTCGATCCTGCAATACGTGCGGCAACAGCGCCTGGAACTGGCCCGTGCCCTGCTGCTGGAACGTCGCTGGCAGGTTTCGCAAATTGCCTATCACGTCGGCTACGCCAACCCGGCTAACTTCTGCCATGCCTACAAGGCGTATTTCGGGCATCCGCCCGGGGCCGAGTAGGTTTGCCGGATAAAACAAAACGGGCCTGCAATGCAGGCCCGTTTCGTTCAACCGCGAGGCGGGATCATTCCCACTCGATGGTCGCCGGCGGCTTGCTCGACACGTCGTAGGTCACGCGCGAGATACCGTCGATTTCGTTGATGATACGGCCGCTGACGGTTTCCAGCAGCTCGTATGGCAGGTGCGCCCAGCGCGCGGTCATGAAGTCCACGGTTTCGACGGCACGCAGGGCCACGACCCAGGCATAGCGACGGCCATCGCCGACGACACCCACCGACTTGACCGGCTGGAACACCACGAAGGCCTGGCTGGTCTTGTGGTACCAGTCGGCCTTGCGCAGCTCTTCAATGAAGATGTGGTCAGCGCGACGCAGGATGTCGGCGTATTCCTTCTTCACTTCACCGAGGATACGCACGCCCAGGCCCGGGCCCGGGAACGGGTGGCGGTAGACCATGTCGTACGGCAGGCCCAGCTCCAGGCCGATCTTGCGCACTTCGTCCTTGAACAGTTCACGCAGCGGCTCGACCAGCTTGAGGTTCATTTCCTCCGGCAGGCCACCCACGTTGTGGTGCGACTTGATCACGTGGGCCTTGCCGCTCTTGGCGCCAGCCGACTCGATCACGTCCGGGTAGATGGTGCCCTGGGCCAGGAACTGGATGTTTTCCAGCTTGCTGGCTTCAGCGTCGAACACGTCGATGAAGGTGCGGCCGATGATCTTGCGCTTCTTCTCCGGGTCGGCTTCGCCGGCCAGGTTGTCGAGGAACTGCTTTTCAGCGTCGGCGCGGATCACCTTGACGCCCATGTTCTCCTTGAACATGGCCATCACCTGGTCGCCTTCGTGCAGGCGCAGCAGGCCGTTGTCGACGAATACGCAGGTCAGCTGGTCGCCGATGGCACGGTGCAGCAGCGCGGCAACCACCGAGCTGTCGACACCGCCGGACAGGCCCAGCAGGACGTTGGCCGAACCAACTTGCTCACGGACCTGGGCGATGGCGTCTTCAACGATGTTGGAAGGCGTCCACAGGGCTTCGCAGCCGCAGATGTCCTGCACGAAACGGGACAGGATGCGACCGCCCTGCTTGGTGTGGGTCACTTCCGGGTGGAACTGCACGCCGTAGTAGCCACGCGCGTCGTCGAACATGCCGGCGATCGGGCAGCTCGGGGTGCTGGCCAGCACGTGGAAGTTGCTCGGCATCTGGGTGACCTTGTCGCCGTGGCTCATCCACACGTCCAGGCCCAGCAGGCCGTCGGCGTCGATGTGGTCCTCGATGCCATCGAGCAGGCGGCTCTTGCCGACCACGTCCACGCGGGCATAACCGAATTCACGCAGGTCGGAACCTTCGACCTTGCCGCCCATCTGCTCGGCCATGGTCTGCATGCCGTAGCAGATGCCCAGCACCGGGACGTTGAGGTCGAACACCGCCTGCGGGGCACGTGGGCTGTTGGCTTCGTGGACCGACTCGGGGCCGCCGGCGAGGATGATGCCGCGCGGGTTGAATGCACGGATCGCTTCATCGTCCATGTCGAACGGGTGCAGTTCGCAGTACACGCCGATCTCGCGCACGCGGCGGGCGATCAGCTGGGTGTACTGGGAACCGAAATCGAGGATCAGGATGCGGTGAGCGTGAATGTCGAGGGCCATGACTCAATCTCGTCAGTGGAAATCGGAAACGACGCGGGGCTGTCGTGACAGCCCCGCTAACAGGTATTGCCGGAAGCCTCAGCCTACGCGGTAGTTAGGGGCTTCTTTGGTGATCTGCACGTCATGCACGTGGGACTCGGCCATGCCGGCACCGGTGATGCGCACGAACTCCGGCTTGGTACGCATCTCTTCGATGGTCGCGCTGCCGGTGTAGCCCATGGACGAACGCAGGCCGCCCATCAGCTGGTGGATGATCGCTGCCAGCGCGCCCTTGTAGGGAACGCGGCCTTCGATGCCTTCCGGTACCAGCTTCTCGGCACCGGCCGAGGAGTCCTGGAAGTAGCGGTCGGACGAGCCTTGCGCCTGTGCCATGGCACCCAGCGAGCCCATGCCGCGATAGGCCTTGTAGGAACGGCCCTGGAACAGTTCGACCTCACCCGGGGCCTCTTCGGTACCGGCGAACATCGAGCCCATCATCACGCAGGAAGCACCGGCGACGATGGCCTTGGACAGGTCACCGGAGAAACGGATGCCGCCATCGGCGATCAGCGGCACGCCAGTGCCTTCCAGTGCTGCGGCAACGTTGGCGATGGCGCTGATTTGCGGCACGCCGACACCGGCAACGATACGGGTGGTGCAGATCGAGCCTGGGCCGATACCGACCTTGACGGCATCGGCGCCGGCTTCGGCCAGGGCCTTGGCCGCAGCGCCAGTGGCGATGTTGCCGCCGATCACCTGCACTTGCGGGTAGTTCTCCTTCACCCAGCGAACGCGGTCGATAACGCCTTTGGAGTGACCGTGGGCGGTGTCGACAACCACCACGTCAACGCCAGCGGCAACCAGGGCGGCAACGCGCTCGCCGGTGTCCTTGCCGGTACCGACGGCGGCGCCGACGCGCAGGCGACCCTGGTCATCCTTGCTGGCCAGCGGGTAGGCCTTGGCCTTTTCGATGTCCTTGACGGTCATCATGCCCTTGAGGTTGAACTTGTCATCGACGATCAGGACTTTTTCCAGGCGGTGCTTGTGCAGCAGCTCGCGGACTTCGTTCTTGTCGGCGCCTTCGCGGACAGTGACCAGACGCTCTTTCGGGGTCATCACGTCGCGCACCTTGGCGTCCAGGCGGCTTTCGAAGCGCACGTCACGGGAGGTGACGATACCGACCAGGTCGCCATTGGCCAGCACCGGAACACCAGAGATGTTGTTCAGGCGGGTCAGGTCGAACAGGTCGCGCACGGTGGCGTCGGCGTCGATGGTGATCGGGTCCTTGACCACGCCAGCCTCGAACTTCTTGACCTTGCGGACTTCGCTGGCCTGCTGTTCGATGGTCATGTTCTTGTGGATGATGCCGATACCGCCTTCCTGGGCCATGGCAATGGCCAGGCGCGCTTCGGTCACGGTATCCATGGCGGCGGAAACCAGCGGAATGTTCAGCTCGATGCCACGGGTCAAACGGGTCTTGAGACTGACTTCATTGGGCAGTACCTCGGAATAGCCAGGTACAAGGAGGATATCGTCGAAGGTCAGGGCTTCTTGGCTGATACGCAGCATCGCGGGGGCTCCCGGGCGGGAAAAATGGAAGCGCGCCATTATACTCATGCACGGCGCGCCGCTCAATGCAAAATAAGGGCCTTCGGTCAGCCTTGTGGCAGTCTTACCTGTACCACCGCCACCGACTGGTCGAGCCAGTCGGCGAAGCTGTCGAGAAAGGCCGGTGTGAACCCGGCCTCGCCCCAGTTGTTGAAGATGAACCCCAGGTTGGAAAAGGCACATGGCTGCAGAAAAATGAAGCCGTTGATGTCGTCTTCGAAGCCGCACAGCGGGCAGGTGAAGTTGTCGCTCACCGCCGGCATCCATTCCTCCAGGCTTTCGAACAGCGGCTCGCCCACCTCGCGCCGGCATTCCGGGCAACCGGCTTCTTCGAGGAAACCTTCGGTGGGCGTATAGATGCAGCGCTTGAGCATCACTTCCAGGCCGTTGACCGGCTCGCCGAAGGGCAGCCTTTCCGGGTGCAGGGCCACTTTGCGGGCACCTTCGGCCAAGGCATGGCCCATGCGGTTGCCGGTGCGACCACAGGTGGTCAGTTGCTCCTCGACGATCTTTTCGCGCACCAGCCAGCGCAGGATGGCGCGAGCCCGGGCTTCGTGCACCGGGACCGTGGACAGTTTGGGAACGATGATGCTCTGGGTGTTCATGAACGGGGCAAGCCTGAAAACTGCGGTTGTGCTGCAATTCTACCGCCTGCTCAGGTACTCAGGTAGCGACCGATCAGCGCCAGGCCGCTGGCCAGCACCAGCCAGGTGACCAGGCGCACGAAGGCTTCACGGGACAGGCGGTGGGTCAGCCTGCGCCCGGCCCAGAGCCCGGCGCCCATCACCGGCAGCAGGCAGGCGGCGAGTAGCAGCAGGCTCTGGTCGGCATACACGCCGGCGACCAGGAACAGCGTCAGGCGCACCAGCGTACTGCAGCTGATCAACGCGCTCTGGGTGGCGCGGACCTGTTCCTTTGCCTCCAGCCGCGCACTCAGGTACAGCGCGTAAAGGAAGCCGCCGCTGCCGAACAAGGCGCCGAACATTCCGCCCGCCGTGCCCATCGGTGCCGCCCACACACCGGACAGGCTCGCCGGCCGCACCTTCACCGCCAGCCCGTACAGGACATAGGCGGTCACGAACAGCCCCATCAGCAGCAGTAGCAGGTCGGACTTCAGCTGCAACAGGAACACCACGCCCAGCGTGCAACCGATGGCCATGAACGGCAGCAACCGCAGCAGCTCGCCGCGCACCACGTCGCGGCGCGAGGGCAGCAGGTTGCCGAAGGCGGCGACGAAGTCGAGCAGCACCAGCAACGGGATGATCCGCGACAACGGCATGAAGTGGATGAGGATCGGCCCGGCCACCAGCGCGGTGCCGAACCCGGCAATGCCGAACACGATGTAGGCGGCGCCTACACCCAACAGGACGGGTAGCCAGTCGAGGCCGGAAAACGACAATTGAGCGAGCATGGCAGCGGTTCCGAGGAATACAGGCAAAGGTTAGCCAGCGACGAGCCATGCCACTAATATGCCTTTGTTGCCACACCCATCTCGAAAAGGCATGACATGACGTCGATCCGCCAGTTGCGTTACTTCGTGGAAATCGCCGAATGCGGCAGCTTCAGTGCCGCGGCCGAGCGGTTGTACATCGCCCAGTCGGCACTGAGCCGGCAAATCAAGGAGCTGGAACAGCAATTGGCCACTCCGCTGTTCGAGCGCACGGCACGTCTGCCGCGCCTGACATTGGCTGGCCAGGTTTTCCTGGAGCGGGCGCGCCGGCTGCTGGCGGAACTGGCGCAGGCCGAGCGGGTAACCCGCGACATTGGCGAGGGGCGGCAAGGCAGCCTGCGCCTGAACCACTCCAGTACGGTGCCGCTGAGCGGCCTGCTGCTGGCTCGCCTGGGCAGCTACCTGAGCGGCAACCCGGGCATTTCGCTGGAGATCGCCCAGCAATCGTCGGAGGCGCAGCTGGAGGATATCGCCGCGGGGCGGCTGGATGTCGGCCTGCTGCGCTTGCCAGTACTGCGCCAGCATGAAGGGGTAATGCTGCAGGAACTGTTCAGTGAGCCCCTGCTGCTGGCGGTCGCCGCCGGGCATCCCCTGGCCAGCGCGGTACAGGTGCAGTTGGAGCAGTTGCGCGAGGAGCGCTTCATTTCCATCCCGCATCGGGACCGTGGCGGGCTGAGCTACCTGGCGGCCTCGTTGTGCATGGCGGCAGGTTTCTTTCCGCAGGCGGCGCAGGTGCTGTCGCGCAAGACCACGCAGTTGCAGTTGATACAGGCGGGCTTCGGCGTGGCGTTGTTGCCGGAATGCATGCGTGAGATTGCACCGGCTTCGGTCAGCTTCGTGACGCTGGCGGGGGAATGTGAGAGTACCGTGGCGCTGGCCTGTCGGCGTGATGCAGGGCCGCTGGTGCGCCAGTTCGTGACGGCGATGCAGGCCTGAACGGCCCCATCGCCGGCAAGCCGGCCGCCACAGCGACAGCATGGCGCCCAAGCCAGCGCGATAGCGATAGGAGCCGGCTTGCCGGCGATAGGGCCGGGACAGACAACCGGGGCCGATGTCCTTTATGATGCCCGGCATGATCAGAGACCCTTTCGAACGACTCGGCCTGGACCGCGAGGTCCTCACCGTCAGCCAACTCAACGGCCGCGCTCGCGTGCTGCTGGAAGACGTGTTCCGCAGCGTGTGGGTGGAAGGCGAGATTTCCAACCTCGCCCGCCCGGCGTCCGGCCACATGTACTTCACCCTCAAGGACAGCGGCGCGCAAGTGCGCTGCGCGCTGTTCCGGCAAAACGCCACGCGGGTGCGCCAGGCCCTGCGCGACGGCCTGGCGGTGCGGGTACGTGGCAAGGTGTCGTTGTTCGAGGGGCGTGGCGATTACCAACTGATCCTCGATACCGTCGAGCCGGCCGGTGACGGCGCTTTGCGCCTGGCCTTCGAGGCGCTGAAGGAAAAGCTCGGCGCCGAAGGGCTGTTCAGCGCCGAACGCAAGCGACCGCTGCCCGCCCACCCGCAGCGCATCGGCATCATCACCTCGCCCACCGGCGCAGTGATCCGCGACATCATCAGCGTGTTCGGCCGCCGCGCCCCGCAAGTGGAACTGAACCTGATCCCCACCGCCGTGCAGGGTCGCGAAGCGATTGCCCAGATCGTGCGCGCCATCCGCCTGGCCGACAGCCTCGGTTTCGATGCGCTGATCCTGGCCCGGGGCGGCGGCTCGCTGGAAGACTTGTGGTGCTTCAACGAAGAAGCCGTGGCGCGCGCCGTGGCGGCCTGCGTCACGCCGATCGTCAGCGCCGTGGGCCATGAAACCGATGTCTCGATCAGCGATTTCGTCGCTGACGTGCGCGCCCCCACGCCGTCGGCCGCCGCCGAGCTGCTGGCACCCGACAACAGCGGCCTGCAGCAACGCCTGGATGGCCTGCAACGGCGCCTGTTGCTGCGCATGCAGAACCGCCTGAGCCACGACCGCCTGCGCCTCGAATCGCTGACCCGGCGCTTGCGTCACCCGGGCGAGCGCCTGCGCCAGCAGGCGCAGCGCCTGGATGACCTGGACATGCGTCTGCGCCGGGCATTCATGCTCAGCCTCAACAAGCGCCACGAACGCCTGGCACGGCTGGATACCCGCCTGGCTGCGCAGCACCCCGGTCGCACCCTGAAACTGCTGGGCCAGCGCCTGGACAGCCTGGCCGAACGCCTGCCACGGGCCATGCGCGAGGTGCTCAAGGACCGTCGTCAGCGCTTCCAGGCCCAACTGCAGACGCTGCAGGTGGTCAGCCCCTTGGCCACGCTTGCCCGCGGCTACAGCATTCTGCTGGACGAGCAGGGCCAGGCTATCCGCAGCGCCGGACAAACCCGCAATGGCCAGCGCCTGACCGCGCGCCTGAACGAAGGCGAGCTGTTGGTGCGGGTCGAAGACAACCACCTGACCCCGGTCACCCTCTCACTTCTGGACTGACACATGCCTCGCCTGCTCGCGCCCCTGCTTGCCCTTTCCCTCCTGCTGCTGGCCGGCGGCGCCCAGGCCAGCTATATCACCCGCACGCTGAACAAGCCGGTACCCGGCGGCGTTGCGGTGGTCGACCTCGGCCCCGCTGCCAGCGCGCCCAGCGCCCGCTTCGACGGCAAGCCGGTGCTGGTGGTGAAGGAGCAGGACAACTGGCTGGCCATCGTCGGTATCCCGCTGACCCAGAAGCCGGGTACTGCGCTGCTGAGCCAGGGCGACCGCACCCTGCCGTTTACCGTCGGCAGCAAGAAATACCCCGAACAGCGCATCACCCTGAAGAACACCCGCCAGGTCAACCCGAACCCGGCCGACCTCAAACGCATCGACCGCGAACTGGCCGAGCAGATCGCGGCCTACCGCAGCTTCAGTCCAGCGCTGCCGAGCAACCTTATCCTCGACAAACCGGTCAATGGCCCGCTGTCGAGCAAGTTCGGCGTGCGGCGCTTCTTCAATGGCGAAGAACGCAACCCGCATGCCGGGCTGGACTTCGCGGTGCCGGCCGGCACGCCGATCAAGACCCCGGCCAATGGCAAGGTGATCCTGGTGGGCGATTACTTCTTCAATGGCCGCACGGTGTTCGTCGACCATGGGCAGGGCTTCATCAGCATGTTCTGCCACATGTCCAAGATCGACGTGCAGGTGGGCCAGCCACTGCGCCGGGGTGACGTGGTCGGCCGGGTGGGCTCGACCGGGCGGGCTACCGGGCCACATATGCACTGGAATGTCAGCCTGAATGATGCGCGGGTGGATCCGGCGATTTTCATTGGGGCATTCCAGCCCTGAGACCGCGGTGTCTGCTTCGCGGGCATGCCCGCTCCCACAGGCATTGCGCTGCGTCTTGAGGCTGCATCGTACCTGTGGGAGCGGGCGCGCCCGCGAAGAGGAAAACACAGTCGACATCAGTTCAACCGTGTTGCGCCATCGAAAAATACCACGCAAAAATAAATAAGCACTCGGCTCAATCAAGCTATAAAATCTCGCCTAACAGCTTTTTTTAAGCATTCCTCTCAATTTTTTTTGAATGCTTGCCATCCCCCACCCCACTGGTTAGGGTTGAAGGCATGAAAACCTTCAGCACCCTCATCCTGCTCCGACAACATCGCAGCCTCTGCCTGGTCAGCGCCCGACTACCAGGCTGAATCGCGTCGCCTCGCCTATTCATCTCGTTATCGCTCGGCAGGCCCGATCTCGGCCGCACACAAAAGGATTGCTTCCATGACCATGCTCAAAGACCCTTCGAAGAAATACCGTGCTTTCCCGACCATCGACCTGCCTGACCGTACCTGGCCGTCGAAGACCATCACCGCCGCGCCGATCTGGTGCAGCTCCGACCTGCGTGATGGCAACCAGTCGCTGATCGAGCCGATGGATTCGGAGAAGAAACTGCGCTTCTGGAAGACCCTGGTGCAGGTAGGCGTGAAGGAAATCGAAGCCTCGTTCCCGTCTGCCTCGCAAACCGATTTCGACTTCGTGCGCACGCTGATCGAAGACGGCCACATCCCGGACGACACCACCATCCAGGTGCTCACCCAGGCCCGTGAAGACCTGATCGCCCGCACCTTCGAGTCGCTGCGCGGCGCGAAGAAGGCCATCGTCCACCTGTACAACGCCACCAGCCCGTCGTTCCGCCGCATCGTCTTCAACCAGGACAAGCAAGGCGTCAAGGACATCGCGGTGAACGCGGCCAAGCTGTTCGTCAAATACGCCGCGCAGCAGCCGGAAACCCAGTGGACCTTCCAGTACTCGCCAGAAACCTTCAGCGCCACCGAAATGGAGTTCGCCAAGGAAGTCTGCGACGCAGTCATCGAGGTATGGAACCCCACGCCCGAGCACAAGATCATCCTCAACCTGCCGGCCACCGTGGAGGTCTCCACGCCGAACGTGTACGCCGACCAGATCGAGTGGTTCTGCCGCAACATCAACCGCCGCGACAGCGTGATCATCAGCCTGCACTGCCACAACGACCGTGGCACCGGCATCGCCGCCACCGAGCTGGGCCTGATGGCCGGTGCCGACCGCGCCGAAGGCTGCCTGTTCGGCAACGGCGAACGTACCGGCAACGTGGACCTGGTGACCCTGGCGTTGAACCTCTACACCCAGGGCATCGACCCGCTGCTGGACTTCTCCGACATCGATGGCGTGCGCAAGGTGGTCGAAGAGTGCAACCAGTTGCCGGTGCACCCGCGTCATCCGTACGTGGGCGACCTGGTCCACACCGCATTCTCCGGCTCGCACCAGGACGCCATCCGCAAGGGCTTCGCCAAGCAACAGGAAGGCGAGCTGTGGGAAGTGCCGTACCTGCCGATCGACCCTGCCGACATCGGCCGCAGCTATGAAGCGGTGATCCGCGTCAACAGCCAGTCGGGCAAAGGCGGCATCACCTACCTGCTCGAGCAGGAATACGGCATCAGCCTGCCGCGCCGCATGCAGATCGAGTTCAGCCAGGTGGTGCAGGGTGAAACCGACCGCCTGGGCCTGGAAATGACTGCCCAGCAGATCTACAACCTGCTGCACAAGGAATACCTCCAGGCCAACGCGCCGTACGCGCTGGTCAGCCACCGCCTGCAGGAAGAAAACGGCCACAGCGCCGTGGAAGTGGAAGTCGCCGGCGAAGGCGAGACCACCCTGCACTGGCGCGGCAAGGGTAACGGCGCGCTGGAAGCCCTGGTGGCCGGCCTGCCGATTGCCGTCGAGATCATGGACTACAACGAACACGCGATTGGCGCAGGCACCAATGCCAAGGCTGCCGCCTACATCGAGCTGCGCGTAGCCGGCGGTCGTCCGGTGCATGGCGTGGGTATCGATGAAAACATCACCACCGCCAGCTTCAAGGCGCTGTTCAGCGCACTGAACCGCTCGCTGAGCCAGCAGGAAGCCAAGGCCGCCTGAGCCGTACCCCGATGAACAAGAAAGCCCGCATCGTTTGATGCGGGCTTTTTTGTTGGCCCGTGCCGGCCCTTTCGCGGGCTCGCCCGCTCCCACAAGTACTGCACGGCACCTGAGCTTGTGGGAGCGGGCAAGCCCGCGAAAGGGCCGGTACAGACAGCAGAAGAATTCCAGGCAAAAAAAAAGGGGCGCTGACCAAGCGCCCCATAAGCCGTAAAGCACACAACAAATTCAGTTGGCGTCCAGCAGCGCAATCGCCTCCGCACTGCATGCCTCGATCCGCGCCCAGTCGCCATTCTTGATCCAGCTGCTGTCGAGCATCCAGGTCCCGCCCACGCACATCACATTCGGCAGCGCCATGTAGTTGCGCACGTTAGCCGGGTTGACCCCGCCGGTCGGGCAGAAGCGAATGTCGCCGAACGGGCCGCCAAAGGCCTTGATCGCCGCAACGCCGCCGCAAATTTCCGCCGGAAACAGCTTGAAACGGCGATAACCCAGGGCGTAGCCCATCATGATTTCGGAGGGCGTGCTGATACCTGGCAACAGCGGAATCTCGCTGTCTACACCCGCTTCGAGAATGTCCTGGGTGATGCCTGGGGTAACGACGAACTGCGCCCCTGCAGCTTCAACCGCCGCGAACATGCTGCGATCGAGCACGGTGCCGGCGCCGACACAAAGCTCCGGGCGCTGCTCGCGCAGTACCTGGATGGCCTTCAGGCCATGCTGGGAGCGCAAGGTCACTTCCAGGGTACGGATACCGCCAGCGGCCAGGGCATCAGCCAAGGGCAGGATGTCGTCCTCGCGGGCGATGGTGATCACCGGCAGGATGCGCGCCTGTTCGCAAATGGCATCGATCCGTGCGGCTTTGTCGGCCATCGAGAGCTTGGGCTGTGGGCGTTCGAGGGTGGTCATGACTGTGGATCCTTGGCTCATGGGCACCAGTAGATGTCCAGGGGGGCGTGAAGAAAAGCGCGAATCGGCATTTCCGTAAGGTCGGTGCCAGCCAGCGCGGCGCGCAGGGTAGCGAGTTTGCCCTGCCCTTGCACGGACAGCGCGGTGAAAGCGGCACTGGCCAGCAGCGAGCGGGTCATCGACAGGCGCTGGCGCGGTACGCTCGGTGCCAGCAAGGGCAGGCAGCGGCGTGGGTTGGCCAGGTCGAGGGCGGCGTCCAGGTTGGGGCTGGCGGGGAACAGCGAGGCGGTATGGCCATCGTCACCCATGCCCAGCACCAGCACATCGATTGGCGGCAGCTCGGCCAGCGCCTGGTCGGCCTTGACAGCAGCGGCGTCGAGGTTCTGCGCCTGCTGGTACAAGCCAACGAAACGGGCCTTGGCCGCGGCGCCCTTGAGCAGGTGGCGAGCCAGCAGACCGGCGTTGCTGTCGGCGTGTTCCACTGGCACCCAACGCTCATCGGCGAGGCTGACGGTGACCCTGGCCCAGTCGAGGTCTTCGCTGGCCAGCTGTTCGAGGAACGGTACCGGGCTGCGACCGCCCGACAGCACCAGGCAGGCCTGGCCCTTGCTGGCGATCGCCTCGCGCAGGCGTACAGCCACGTCATGTGCCTGGCGCACGGCCAGGGCCTTGGCGTTGGCCAGCTCGTGCACGTTCACCGAGCCGGGCAGTTTCAGTTCAGATATCCCCATACCACGCCCTCCCGTCGCGTGTGATCAGAGCAATCGAGCTCATCGGCCCCCAGGAACCGGCCGCATAAGGTTTCGGTGCATCGCCCGCGTTACGCCAGCCGGCGATCAACTGGTCGCACCACTTCCAGGCATATTCGATTTCGTCCTTGCGCACGAACAGGTTCTGGTTGCCGCGCATCACCTCGAGCAACAGCCGCTCGTAGGCATCCGGAATCCTCGCGCTGCGCCAGGTGTCGGAAAAATTCAGCTGCAACGGGCCGCTGCGCAGTTGCATGCCCTTGTCCAGGCCCTGCTCCTTGGTCATCACCCGCAAGGAAATGCCTTCGTCCGGTTGCAGGCGGATGATCAGCTTGTTACCGATTTGCAAACGCTGCTCCGGGGCAAAGATGTAGTGCGGCGTTTCCTTGAAATGAATGACGATCTGCGACAGTTTCTGCGGCATGCGCTTGCCGGTACGCAGGTAGAACGGCACGCCCGACCAGCGCCAGTTGCGGATGTCGGCACGCAGGGCGACGAAGGTTTCGGTATCGCTCTGGGCGTTGGCGTTGTCTTCTTCGAGGTAACCGGGCACCGGCTTGCCATCGCTGTAGCCGGCAATGTACTGGCCACGCACCACACGGGTGCTCAGCCCTTCGCCAGTGATCGGTGCCAGGGCCTTGAGCACCTTGACCTTCTCGTCACGGATGGCATCGGCGGACAGTTCGCTAGGCGGGTCCATGGCGATCAGGCACAGCAGCTGCAGCAGGTGGTTCTGGATCATGTCGCGCAGCTGGCCGGCCTTGTCGAAATAGCCCCAGCGGCCTTCGATACCGACCTTCTCGGCAACGGTAATCTCCACATGGGAGATGGAATTCTGGTTCCACTGGGTTTCGAACAGGCTGTTGGCAAAGCGCAGGGCGATCAGGTTCTGCACCGTCTCCTTGCCCAGATAGTGGTCGATGCGGTAGACCCGGTTCTCGGGGAAGAACCGTGCCACGGCGTCGTTGACCCGGCGCGACGACTCCAGGTCGTGGCCAATGGGCTTCTCCAGCACCACCCGGGTGCGCGCAGCCAACCCGGCCTTGTCGAGGTTTTCGCAGATGGCGCCGTACACCGCCGCCGCCGTGGCGAAATAGGCGATCAGCGGCTGCTCGCCCTGCACCTGTTCGGCCAAGGCCTGATAGCCCTCGGGCTGGAGGAAGTCGAGGTGCTGGTAGCTCAGCCGGGCAAGGAAGCGGCCCAGCGCTGCAGGCTCTATGTCAGCCTCGGGTACATGCCGGCGCAGGTGCGCTTCGATACTGTTCAGGTGTTCCTGCGCAGTACCGGCCTCGCGGGCCAGGGCCAGCAGGCGGGTATCCGGGTGCAACAGGTTGGCCCGGTCGAGCTGATAAAGCGCAGGAAACAGCTTGCGCAATGCCAGGTCGCCGAGGGCGCCAAACAGGGCAAAGGTGCAAGGTTCGACACTGATCGCAGCCATGATGTTGGTTCTTTCCTAAAGTTGGTCTAGGAATACCGCTTTCACATACGGTTTTCAAGGGATAATGTAGTAAAAACCACAACATTCGACACAAGTGTTACAGACAAGTGGTACGCCAACCGCGCCGACAGTACGATAGACGACCGTGCAAAAAGCCTGCTGCTCCCACAGCCGGCTGTCTTCCCGACCCAAGGACACACCCATGGACCGCGTGCGAAACCTCCTGGAACAGATCCAGGGACGCCTCGACGAGCTGAACAAGGCCGAACGCAAAGTCGCCGAAGTCATCCTGCTCAACCCGCAACAAGCCACCCGTTTCAGCATCGCTGCGCTGGCCCAGGCGGCCAAGGTCAGCGAGCCGACCGTCAACCGCTTCTGCCGCTCGTTCGGCGTCAGCGGCTACCCCGAACTCAAGCTGCAGCTAGCGCAGAGCCTGGCCAGCGGCGCCGCCTATGTCAGCCGCGCGGTGGAGGCCGACGATGATCCGGCCGCCTATACCCAGAAGATCTTCGCCAGCGCCATCGCCTCGCTCGACAGCGCCTGCCAGCAACTCGACCCGCAGCAGGTCAGCCGTGCTGTGGACATGATGATCCAGGCGCGGCAGATCCACTTCTTCGGCCTCGGCGCCTCTGCCCCGGTGGCGCTGGATGCCCAGCACAAGTTCTTCCGCTTCAACCTGGCGGTGTCGGCCCACGCCGACGTACTGATGCAACGCATGCTGGCCTCGGTCGCCCACACCGGCGACCTGTTCGTGATCATTTCCTACACCGGACGCACCCGCGAACTGGTCGAAGTGGCGCGCCTTGCCCGGGAAAATGGCGCCTCGGTGCTGGGCCTGACGGCCGCCGGTTCGCCTTTGGCCAATGCCTGCAGCCTGAGCCTGCATATTCCGTTGCCGGAAGACACCGACATCTACATGCCAATGACCTCGCGGATCATCCAGCTGACCGTGCTCGATGTGCTGGCCACCGGCATGACCCTGCGCCGTGGCGTGGACTTCCAGCCGCACCTGCGCAAGATCAAGGAAAGCCTCAACGCCAGCCGCTACCCGATCGAGGACGACGAACTCAACTGAGCCGGTGCGCCTGCAAACGCAGGTGTGCCCGCTGCCCCGGCGCCAGGCTCAGGCCTTCACCACTGCCACTGGCGGCCTCGACGCAGACGAAGCGCTGGCATTCGCGGCCAGTCACGCCCATCAGCGGGCGGTTGCCCGGGTGCCAGACCACGGTGTCGTCACTGTCGCCGGTGTCGATGCACAGCTCACGCTGCCAGGCCGGGTCCTGCAGTTGCACCCGTGGCGTGCCGGGGTAGACCTTCTGGCAGCCGCCCTTGAGCTTCAGCGCGCCATCCTCACGGCAGGCCTGGCGGTTGAGGCGGTCATAGCCTTCGATGTCCTCGAGCCCGGACAGCGCTATCTCGGACACGTCACTGATACACCAGTAGGCCAGCAGGGCATGGCTCAGCTGGCAGGGTTCGCTGTCCTGGTGCTCGGTGCTCAGGCTCAGCTCCATGCGGCTGCCCAGCCGGGCATGCAGGTCGACCTGCCAGTCGCACAGGTCCAGCCGCCATTTCAGGGTAACGCCCTCCTCGTCCTCGCGGCTGTCGACCAGCTTCCAGTCCAGCAGGCGCGCCCAGCCATGGGCTGGCCACAGGTCTTCGCTGGGGTGACGGCCATACCAGGGCCAGCACACCGGCACGCCACCGCGGATCGCCCCAACCTGCGGCCACTGCTCGGCACACCACAGCCAGGGCCGTTCGCCGGCCGGCTGAAAATGCAGCAGTTGCGCGCCCTGGCGGCTGAACACCGCCTGGCAACGTGGGTGGTCGATGATCAGCACATCGCGCTGCTGGTAACGCTCCCACTCGAATGTCGGCCGGGGCCGCTGCGAGGTGAAGAAGCGATGGAGCGGATGTTCGGGCATGTTCAGGGCTCTTGTTGTTTGAGATAGCGCTGTCTCGGCCTATCCCTGGCACCCACTGCAGGCCAGTGGGTGCCGGGAGCCGAAATTGGATTGGCGTAAATTTACAACAATTGCCCTTAGAATGACGACTGAATCTTCAAGCCTGCGACCAGCGCATTGTCCACCTCATCGACCCCGCCGGGGCTCTTGATGTACTGCAGGTTGGGCCGCACGGTCAGCCAGTTGGTGACGTGGAAGCCGTAATAGAGCTCGGCGTTGTATTCGGTGCGTTGCAGCGGCACGAAGCCGGGGTTGTCGTAATCGTCGATACCGCTCTGGGCATTGAGCAGCTCGGCGCGTTTCTTGACGTCGTCATTCACATGGATGCGTGCCACACCGAAGCCGATATCGTCCTTGGGCCGGGCGTCGAAGGCGCCCTTGTAGACCAGGCCTACCTGCTGGTAGTTGTCGACCACGTTGGTGGCCTTGTCGTGGACGGTGAAGTTGGCGAACAGGCTCAGGCCACGGTTGACATCGCCAGCATGGGCGGTGACTTGCTGTTGCGCCACGACCCACCAGCCGTGCTTGCTGGAGTGTGACTTGAAGGCTTCGCCAGTCAACGCCTGCGGGTTGCCGTTGACATCGTCGAATACATCATCGGCCTTGGCCGTGCTGTAGTAGTAACCCAGGCGGTACTCGCCAGGCAGGCCATTGACCTTGGGTGACCACACCGCTTCCACCGGCAGTATCGCGCCCTTGGTGCCGCTGCCGCTGAGCTTGAAGCCGTTGCCGGTTTCCAGGTTGGAAGGGTTCTGCTCGAAGGCACCGACCTGGACGAAGAATTCCGGGGTGATGTTGTACTTGACCCGCAGTGCCCACTGGCTCACCGGCCAGTTGTACCAGATGCCACCGACCCAGTTGCCCACTTGCGAGCCGCAGAAGGCCAGGTTCTGGAAGTCGCAAGGGAAGCTGTTGAAGTCCTCGCCTTCGCCGAAGCGGCCGAACTTCACGTCCAGCGCACCGTCGAAGTACTTCTGCTTGACCCACATCTGGGTCAGGCGCCAGGTCTGGCCGCGGCCCCACACTTCCTGCACCGAGCTGAACTGCCCGGCGCGCGGGTCGCTGATGCGGTCGTTGGACAGGTTGCGGCCACTGCGCTCGGTGATCGCCAGCTTGAACTCGGCATCGTGCCAGCCGAGGATTTTTTGCAGGTCCAGGTGTGCGCCCAGCGCGAACTGGTCGCTGTAGCGCGCGGTCTTGTCGTCGTTGTAGCCGCCGTGCAGGTTGCCGGCTACCTCACCGACATAATCCAGGGTGAAGTCGTAACCTTTTTCCAGCAGTTCGGTGCGGGTGCCGCCCCAGTCGCCGGTCATCCACTTCGATTCGCTGGAAAAGGCCTCGGCAGCCTGCGCCCCGCTGCTGCCAACGATGGCAAGCAAGGCCAGCGAGCCCAATGTCCTGATGCGTTTGCGCTGTTCCATCCCTTTGCGTCCTCTTTTTTCTTATTGGTGGTGTAGACGAGTCAACGGCCCTTGAAGTGAGCCACGTTGTCCTTTACTGCTGCGGCGGAGCTGGCCAGGTGCAGGCGCTCGCCGCTGTCGGCGTCGAACAGCAGCACCCGGGCCGGGTCGAACTGCAGGTTCAGGTTGTCACCTACCTGGCACGTCACATCCGGCGCCAGGCGGCAGCAAACCTTGGTCTGGTTGAGGGTGACGAACACCAGCAGGTCCGGCCCGGTAGGCTCGGTCACCTGCACCTCGGCGCGGATGCCCGGCAAGCCATTGCCCTCCCCGGTGCCCAGCGCGATCTGCTCGGGACGGATGCCCAGAATGATCTCGCGCCCCTCGAGTTCGTCGGCAGCCAGGCCCAAAGGCAGTTCGCAGCGCGCCTGGCCGCTGTCCAGCAGCGCCAGCAGGCGGCCATCCTGTTTGGTCAGGCGTACCGGGATGAAGTTCATCGGCGGCGAACCGATGAAGCTGGCGACAAACTGGTTGGCCGGGTCGTTGTAGATCTGTTGCGGGGTGCCGAACTGCTGGATGATGCCGTCCTTCATCACCGCCACCTTGTCGCCCAGGGTCATGGCCTCGATCTGGTCATGGGTGACGTACACGGTGGTGGTCTTCAGGCGCTGGTGCATCAGCTTCATTTCGGTGCGCATCTCGACGCGCAGCTTGGCATCGAGGTTGGACAGCGGTTCATCGAACAGGTAGATCTTCGGCCGCCGCGCCAGCGCCCGGCCCATGGCCACGCGCTGTTGCTGGCCGCCGGACAGCTGCGCCGGCTTGCGCGCCAGCAGGTGCTCGATCTGCAGCAGCTTGGCCACCCGCGCCACCTCCTCGTCGATGGCAGCCTGGGGCAGCTTGCGGATCTTCAGGCCGAACTCGATGTTCTCGCGCACGCTCATGGTCGGGTACAGCGCGTAGGACTGGAACACCATGGCGATGTCACGATCCTTGGGGCTCATGCCACTGACATCCTGCTGGTCGATGAGGATCGCCCCGCCGGTGATCTGCTCCAGGCCGGCAATGCAGTTCATCAAGGTCGACTTGCCGCAGCCCGACGGGCCGACCAGGATCAGGAACTCGCCATCCTGGATCGACAGCTGGATGTCCTTGAGGGTGTCCGGCAAGCCGCTGCCGTAGGTCTTGTTCACATTGCGAAGTTCGAGCGTTGCCATGACTTACCCCTTTACCGCGCCAGCCGTCAGGCCGCGGACGAAATATTTGCCTGCCACCACGTAGACCAGCAGGGTTGGCAGGCCGGCAATCATCGCCGCCGCCATGTCGACGTTGTATTCCTTGGCCCCGGTACTGGTGTTGACCAGGTTGTTCAGGGCCACAGTGATCGGTTGCGAGTCGCCGCTGGAGAACACCACGCCAAACAGGAAGTCGTTCCAGATCTGGGTGAACTGCCAGATCAGGCAGACCATGATGATCGGCGTGGACATCGGCAGGATGATGCGGCGGAAGATGGTGAAGAACCCGGCGCCATCCAGCCGCGCAGCCTTGACCAGCGCATCGGGGACGCTCACGTAGAAGTTGCGGAAGAACAGCGTGGTAAAGGCCAGGCCATAGACCACGTGCACCAGCACCAGGCCGCTGGTGGTGCTGGCCAGGCCGAGCTTGCCGAGGGTGAACGAGGCCGGCAGCAGCACGGTCTGGAACGGCAGGAAGCAGCCGAACAGCAGCAGGCCGAAGAACAGCTGCGAACCACGGAAGCGCCACATCGACAGCACGTAGCCGTTCAGCGCGCCGATGGCAGTGGAGATCAGTACCGCCGGCACGGTGATCATGATCGAGTTCCAGAAGTACCCGCTGACCGTGGCCCAGGCCTTGACCCAACCAATACCGCTGAACACCGCCGGCCAGCTCAGCAGGTTGCCGGTGCTGATATCGTCCGGGGTCTTGAAGCTGGTCAGCAGCATCACCACCAGCGGCACCAGGTACAGCAACACGGCCAGCAACAGCACCGCGTGGATGGCGATGCGGCTGAGGCTCAGCACCGGTTTGTCGACAGGGCTATGCATGGCGTTTGCTCCGCAGCTCCGAGTACAGGTAAGGCACGAGGATCGCCAGGATCGCCCCGAGCATGAGGATGGCGCTGGCCGAACCCATGCCCATCTGCCCGCGGCTGAAGGTGAACGAATACATGAACATCGCTGGCAGGTCGGACGAATAGCCCGGGCCGCCGGCGGTCATTGCCGCCACCAGGTCGAAGCTCTTGATGGCAATGTGCGCGAGAATCATCAGCGAGCTGAAGAACACCGGGCGCAGGCTGGGCAGCACCACGCGCCAGTAGATGCGCGGCAGGCTGGCGCCGTCGATTTGCGCGGCGCGGATGATCGACGGGTCGACCCCGCGCAGGCCGGCGAGGAACATCGCCATGATGAAGCCCGATGCCTGCCATACCGCGGCAATCACCAGGCAGTACACCACCCGGTCCGGGTCGATCAGCCAGTCCAGGCGGAAACCTTCCCAGCCCCAGTCTCGCAGCAGCTTGTCCAGGCCCATGCCCGGGTTGAGCAGCCACTTCCAGGCAGTGCCGGTGACGATCATCGACAGCGCCATGGGGTACAGGTAGATGGTGCGGATGAAGCCTTCGCGGCGGATCCGCTGGTCCAGCAGGACCGCCAGCAACACGCCAATGACCAGGCTGATGGCGATGAACAGGCCGCCGAACAGCAGCAGGTTCTTGCTCGCCACCCACCAGCGGTCGTTGTCGAACAGCCGGGCGTACTGGGCCAGGCCGGCCCACTTGTAGGTCGGCAGGAAGGTCGACGTGGTGAAGGACAGGACAAAGGTCCAGAGGATGTAGCCGTAGAAGCCCACCAGGACGATGAACATGCTCGGCGCCAGTACCAGCTTGGGTAGCCAGCGCTGGAGCGCGTCCAGGGGTGAGGCCCGCAGTTGGGCGGTTGTTGTGGTCATGTTGTGGATCTCGAGGTAAAGGCGATGCTTTGCACCGCTTCGCGGGCACGCCCGCTCCCACGGGGGGCCTGCTCACCACAGGTCCTGGGCAGGACGCCGAACCTGTGGGAGCGGGCTTGCCCGCGAATGGCTTTACTGGGCTGCCTTGATCGCCGCCGCCAGCTTCTTCGCCGCATCGGCCGGGTCGGCCTTCGGGTCGTTGATGTAGTTGGTCACCACATCGAAGAACGCGCCCTGCACGGCCAGCGTGGTGGCCATGTTGTGCGCCATGCTCGGCTGCAGCCCGCCGCTCTTGGCATCGGCGAGGAAGTCCTTGGCGGAGGTTTGCGCGCAGGCATCGAAGCCGTACTTGCCCATGTCGGCGAGCATGTCGTTGCGTACCGGGATGGAGCCCTTGTTGATGCTGAACACCTTCTGGAAGTCCTGGCCCAGCACCTTGCGTGCGATGTCCTGCTGGCCGGCGGCGGTGCCTTCGTCGTTCTGCTTGAACACTACCAGCGAGTCGATGTTGTAGAGGAAAGCCTTGTCCGTGCCAGGGAATGGCACGCACTGGTAGTCCTTGCCGGCAGTTTTCTTCGCCAGGGTCCATTCGCTCTTGGCCCAGTCGCCCATGATCTGCATACCGGCCTTGCCGTTGATGACCTTGGCCGCTTCGAGGTTCCAGTCCTGGCCCTTGCCATCCGGGTCCATGTAGGTGGCGACCTTCTTCAGCTCGGTCAGCGCCTTGATCATCTGCGGGCCGGTCAGCGCCTGGCTGTCGAGGTCGACCAGGGCCTTCTTGTAGCCATCGACCCCCATCACGGCCAGCACCACGCTTTCGAATACGGTGCTGTCCTGCCACGGCTGGCCGCCATGGGCGAGCGGGATGAAGCCGGCGGCCTTGAGCTTGTCGGCGGCGGCGTAGAATTCGTCGAGGGTGGTCGGCGCCTTGTCGATGCCGGCCTTCTTGAACACTTCGGGGTTGATCCACAGCCAGTTGATGCGATGGATGTTCACCGGTACGGCGACGTAGTCACCGTCATACTTCACGGTGTCGGCGACCTTCTTGTCGAGCAGCGTGTCCCACTTCTCTTCCTTGGCCACATCCTTGAGCACATCGGCGTCAAGCAGGCCGGTAGCTGCCCAGTCCTGGATGTCCGGGCCCTTGATCTGTGCGACACCCGGCGGGTTGCCCGCCACGGCGCGGCTCTTGAGCACGGTCATGGCCGTGGCCCCACCGCCGCCAGCGACAGCGCCGTCCTTCCAGATGAAGCCATCTTTCTCGACCTGGGCCTTGAGCACATCGACCGCCGCTTTTTCACCACCGGATGTCCACCAGTGCACCACCTCTATACTGCCTTTGGAATCGGCAGCCAGGGCAGTGAGCGGGAACAGGGAGGCCCCTAGCGAGGCAATGGAGATTGCGGCAGCGAGACGAAGCGTAGAGTTCATCGAAGCACCTTTCTTGTTGTTATGCCGTGCAAGTCGGTCGCTTGCGTTGCATTGAGTCTAAACAGCGTGCGCACCTCGTCAGGTAACGAAGCGACGCGTGAATGTCATCATCTGGTTACATTGGCGGCCAGGCTGCTGGCCAGGCTCGGCGCCAGCGGCAAGCCCGGCAGCAGCAATGCCTGGTAGGCGTGGTAGAGGTCGGGCTTGCCCGGCCACAGCGTCCCGGCTGGCTGGTTATGTGCATCGAGCTCGTGGTGCCAGCTGCCCGCAACCAGGTCGATGAAATGCTTGGCAATGAAGTCCCAGCAGCGCTGGTACCACTGCTCGTAGCGTGCCTCGCCAGTACGCTGCAACAGCGCCGCTGCGGCGGCGCAGGCCTCGGCGTGCACCCAATGCAGGCGCGCGTGCACCACCGGCCGATCGGCCCAGTCCAGGGTATAGACAAAGCCCGGCGCGCCATCGACGTGCCACGCGTGCTGGCAGGCCGCGTCGAACAACGCGCGCGCGTCGTCCACCAGCCAGCCCGGCGCAGGCAGGCCGGCCCGTTCGAGGCTGGCCTCCAGGTGCAGCAGCAACCGCGCCCACTCCAGCGCATGCCCGGGGGTGGTGCCATACGGCCGGAAAGGATCAGCCGGACGCTCCAGGTTGTAATGCGGCAGTGGCTGCCAGAAGGCATCGAAGTGCTCGATGACGCGATGGCCATTGGCGGCGGCATGGCCATGAATGACGCGTTCGGCGATGCGCAGGGCGCGTTGCAGCCACAGGCGCTGGCCAGTGACATCGGCCAGGGCGAGGAAGGCTTCGACCGCGTGCATGTTGCTGTTGGCGCCACGGTACGGCTCGGGCGACTGCCAGGTACGGGAGAAGGATTCGCAGAGGGCGCCCTCCGCTTCGCTCCAGAAATGCGCGACAAGCATCTGCACCGCGTCTTCCAGCAGGGCGGGCGCGTCGGCAGCGCCGGCCAGCACCGCCGAGCTGGCGGCCAGGGCGACGAAGGCATGCAGGTAGGCGGCCTTGCCGCTGTCGGTAGCGCCATCGGGGTGGGCGAACCAGCCGCCATGGGTGGCGTCCTGCATGGCGCCACGCAGGGCAGCCACACCGTGTTCGACATAGGCCAGGCAACTGGGCAAGCCCTGCAGTTGGGCCAGGGCGAAGCAGTGGGTCATGCGGGCGGTGTTCAGGGTGTCGGCACGGGCACCGGGGGCAAGCTGCCCCTTGGCATCCAGGCTGCCGAAGCCATCGGGCAGTTTCGCAGCCTTGGCGAACGCCAGCAGGCGCTGTGCTTCGGCCAGGCGCCAGGCGGTGTGGGCCGGGGCATCGAGCCAACGGGTGGCAGGCAGGTTATGCGTATTCATGGGCCAGCTTGATCCTTGCCAGTCGTGGGCGAATTCTAGTCAGCGCGGTCGGGCGGGATGTCACGAAGGGCCGGTGGATTGTCACCGCGCAGTGACATTTCGCTTGCCGGCACCGGCTCTCAGTCCATGCCCCGCGGCAGGTACAAGGTCACCCGCAACCCGCCCTCGCGCAGGTTGAGCAGACTCACCTCGCCGCCATGGCTATGGGCGATGTTGCGCGCGATGCCCAACCCCAGCCCATAGCCCTGCTGCTGCCCCGCCAGGCGGAAGTGCGGCTCGAACACCTGTTCCAGCTGCTGCTCGGGCACCCCCGGCCCCTGGTCATCGACCTGCAGCACGAAGCCCTCGGCACTGTCGATGATGCGTAACCGTGCCCGCTCGCCATACTTGATGGCATTGTCGATCAGGTTGCCGATGCACCGTCGCAACGCCAGCGGCTTGCCCGGATACGGTGCCAGTGCCCGGCCTTCGAGGGTGATGCGGCCATCGCCCAGGTAGGGCTCGGCGAGGATTTCCAGCACCTGGTTGAGGTCGACCGGCTCGATGTTTTCATGAATGTCGGTGTCCTTCACGCACTGCAAGGCCCCTTTGACCAGCAACTCCAGCTCATCCAGGTCCTGGCTGAACTTGGCCTGCAGGCGTTCGTCCTCCAGCAGCTCGACCCGCAGCCGCAGGCGAGTGATCGGCGTGCGCAGGTCGTGCGAGATAGCGCTGAACAGCTGGCTACGTTCGGTCAGGTAGCGGCTGATACGCTCGCGCATGCTGTTGAACGCCCGCCCCACTTCCACCACCTCACTGCCACCGCCTTCGGCCACCGGCGCCACATCGGCACCCAGCGACATTTCGCGCGCCGCCCGTGCCAGGCGCTTGAGCGGCCAGCTCTGCCAGTGCACCAGCAGGCCGATGAACAGCAGCAGCAACACGGTGGTCAGCACGATGAAGCCGATCTGCTGGCGCGGCAGGCGTTCGGCCTCCAGGCTGGTATAGGGCTCGGGCAGCAGCGAGGCGATGTACAGCCACTCGCCCTCACCCAGGCGGATCTGTGTCACCAGCACCGGCGGGTTGAGCGGTTCCAGGGTCAACGAGTAGTGCGCCCATGAGCGCGGCAGCTCGTCGAGCTTGAGGCCGCTGTTGAAGATGCGCAGGTCGTCGGGGCTGACGAACGCCACGGAAATTTCCATCTGCGAACCCAGGCGCTCATGCAGCACTTGCTGGAACACGTCAATCACCACCTGCTTGCGCGGGGTGACCGGCAGTACCGGCATGTCCAGTGGCTTGGCGTTGAGCGACACGAAGAAGCGCGTGCCGCCCATGCTGCGCAGCTGATCGAGCACCATGGGCCGGTAGCCCACCGGCAACGAACGAAAGTAGCTGACGCTGGCGCTCATCGAGTGGGCCAGGCTGCCGGCGCTGGCACGCAGGCCCTGCAGTTGGCTGGCGCGCAACTGGGCGACCCAGATGATGCTGGACAAGCCCTGGGCCAGCAGCACCACCAGCAAGGTCAGCAGCAGCATGCGCCCCAGCAACGAGCGCGGCAGCAGCCGCCAGCGCCGCTCAGGAGCCACTGCAGACATGGGCAGCCAGCAGGTAGCCACTGCCGCGCACGGTGCGGATCAGCCGGGGCGGTTTGTCGGTATCGCGCAGGCGTTGGCGCAGGCGACTCACCGCCATGTCGACGATGCGGTCCAGCGGCATTGGCTCGCGACCGCGGGTGGCGTTGCCGATGGTGTCGCGGTCGAGGATCTGCTGGGGGTGGTCGAGAAACAGCTTGAGCAGGGCAAAGTCGGCGCCGGAGAGCATCACCTCCTCGCCGTCGCGATGAAACAGGCGATGGCTGACCGTGTCCAGGCGCCAGTCGTCGAAAGCCAGCACGGCACTGCCCGGCGCCGCCTGGCCGAACTCGGCACGGCGCAGCAGGGCCTTGATCCGTGCTTGCAATTCGCGCGGGCTGAACGGTTTGCCCAGATAGTCGTCGGCGCCCAGTTCCAGCCCGATGACCCGGTCGGCTTCGTCCGAACTGGCGGTGAGCATGATGATCGGTACCCGTGCCTGGCGCGGGTGCTGGCGTACCCAACGGCACAGGCTGAAGCCGTCTTCGTCGGGCAACATGACGTCGAGGATGACCAGATCGCAAGGGGTGGTTTCCAGGGCGCGGCGAAAGCCCTTGCCGTCGGCTTCGGCATGCACCTGGAAGCCGGAACGGCTCAGGTAGGTTTGCAGCAGTTCGCGGATTTCCTGGTCGTCGTCGACCATCAGGATCGATTTACCGGCAGTGCTCAAGGTGGTCTTTCCTTTTGTCTGGTTACAGGTCTTCGTTGCCTGCTATCGGGGCCGCTGCGCAGCCCATCGCGACCCAAGGCCGCTCCTACAGCGACCGCGCCGGGCCGGAAATCCCAGGTCCCGGTGCAGCAGCGGCGTTGGGTCGCGATGGCCGCGCAGCGACCCTCAATCACCTAGCCGTGATCCAGCGCCTGTTGCAAGGCCACTCCAGCCCCCAGCAACCCGGAAAACTCCGCCGTCACCAGCCATACCGGCACCCCGGCGAAATAACCGCTCATGCAGCCCTTGTCGGCAAAGCTGGCAGCGAACCCGCTGCGCAGGAACAGCTCGGCAAACCGTGGGATCACACCGCCGACAATATAGACCCCACCGCGCGCGCCCAGCGTCAGCACATTGTTACCCGCCACTCGGCCGAGGAACCGGCAGAACTGCTCGATCACCGCCAGCGCCCGTGGTTCGCCGCCCAGCGCAGCATCGGTGATCTGCGCCGGGGTGTTGTGTCGGGGTGTGTCGCCGTCCAGTGCACAGATTGCCTGGTACAGGCGCAGCAGGCCACCGCCACTGAGCACGGTTTCGGCGCTGACATGGCCGATCTGGGCGTGAATCTGTTGGTGTATTGCCGCTTCGCGGGCATTGCCCACCGGCAGGTCGACGTGCCCGCCCTCACCCGGCAAGGCGCACCAACGCTCACCCACTCGCAACAGCGAGCCGACACCCAAACCGGTACCCGGGCCGATGACCAACGCCGGGCGCGAAAGGTCGGCCTGGCCCGGGCACACCTCGCGAAACTCGCCATCGCGCAGGCGGGTCATGCCCAGCGCCATGGCGGTGAAGTCATTGATCAGCAGCAACTGCTCGATCTGCAGCCGCTGGCAGAACGCCTGACGGCTCAGGCGCCAATGGTTGTTGGTGAAGCGGAACTCGTCGCCATTGACCGGCCCGGCCACCGCCAGGCAGGCAGCAGTCACGCCGCCGCAAGCGATGCCAAGGCCTTCCAGGTAAGCCTCGATGGCCTGTTCCGGGCTGGTGTAGTCCTCGGTGGCGAAGACCTTCACCGCATGTAGCTGGTTGTCACGCCACAACGCGAAACGGGCATTGGTGCCGCCGATGTCGCCAACCAGCAGGTCTTTCATTTGAGGTTCTCCAGGGCCGCGGTGAAGGCGCTGGCGCCCTGCTCTGCCGGGCTGAACGCCATGCGCATGAAGCCGAACAGCTCGCGCCCGCAGCCCAGATCGTTGCCCTGGGGTGCGGGTGGCAGGTCGCGGCTGGCCAGTTCTTCGGCCGACACCATTACCCGCAGCGTGCCTTCGACACCATCGACGCGCACGATATCACCGTCGCGCACCCGCGCCAGCGGGCCACCGTCATAGGCCTCAGGGCAGACGTGGATAGCTGCCGGGATCTTGCCGGAGGCACCGGACATGCGCCCATCGGTGACCAGCGCCACCTTGTAGCCACGATCCTGCAGCACACCGAGGAACGGCGTGAGCTTGTGCAGCTCCGGCATACCGTTGCAGCGCGGGCCCTGGAAGCGCACCACGGCAACGAAATCACGCTCCAGCTCGCCGGCCTTGAAGGCATCGGCCAGCGACTGCTGGTCGTGGAACACCCGTGCCGGGGCTTCGACCACCTGGTGCTCCGGGGCGACCGCCGACACCTTCATCACGCCGCGGCCAAGGTTGCCTTCCATTACCCGCAGGCCGCCTTCGGCCGAGAATGGTCGAGCCACCGGGCGCAGGATGCTTTCGTCCAGGCTGTGCTGCGGCCCTTCGCGCCACACCAGCTTGCCGTCGTCGAGGAACGGTTCCTGGGTGTAGCGACGCAGGCCATGGCCGGCCACGGTGTTGACGTCCTCGTGCAGCAACCCGGCATCGAGCAGCTCGCGGATCAGGAAGGCCATGCCGCCAGCGGCCTGGAAGTGATTGATGTCGGCCTTGCCGTTGGGGTAGACGTGGGACAGGGTCGGCACCACTTCGGACAGGTCGGCCATGTCCTGCCAGGTCAGCTGGATCCCCGCCGCCTGGGCAATTGCCGGGATATGCAAGGTGTGGTTGGTGGAACCGCCAGTGGCATGCAGGGCGACGATGGAGTTGACCAGCGCCTTCTCATCCACAATTTCGCCCAGCGGCATGAAGTTGCCGCTGGCCTTGGTCATGCGCGTGACCTGCTGCGCGGCCTCGGCAGTGAGCGCGTCACGCAGCGGCGTGTACGGGTTGACGAAGGAGGCGCCGGGCAGGTGCAGGCCCATCACTTCCATCACCAGCTGGTTGGTGTTGGCCGTGCCGTAGAAGGTACAGGTACCCGGGCTGTGGTAGGACTTCATCTCCGACTCCAGCAGCTCCTCGCGGCTGGCCTTGCCTTCGGCGTAGCGCTGGCGCACGTCGGCCTTCTGCTTGTTGGAGATGCCGGACACCATCGGCCCGCCCGGGACGAAAATGGTCGGCAGGTGGCCGAAGCGCAATGCGCCCATCATCAGCCCGGGGACGATCTTGTCGCAGATGCCCAGCATCAGCGCAGCGTCGAACATGTTGTGCGACAGCGCCACGGCGGTGGACATGGCGATCACTTCACGGCTGGCAATCGCCAGCTCCATGCCCGGCTCGCCCTGGGTCACGCCGTCGCACATGGCCGGCACGCCACCGGCGAACTGGCCGACCGAACCGACTTCGCGCAAGGCCTGCTTGATCTGCTCGGGGAAGTGCAGGTACGGCTGGTGCGCCGAGAGCATGTCGTTGTAGGCCGAGACGATGGCCACGTTGGCCGCGTTCATCAGGCGCAGGGTCTGCTTGTCCTCGCTGCCGCAACCGGCCACGCCGTGGGCGAAGTTGGCGCATTGCAGGCTGGCACGCATGGGGCCTTCACTGGCCGCGCCGCGAATCAGCTGCAGGTAGCGTTCGCGGGTGGCACGGCTGCGCTCGACCAGCCGCTGGGTGACCTCAAGGATGCGCGGATGCATGTACTGGACTCCAGGCTAATTGTAAGGGCGGTTTACCAGGCATTTCCCCTCCAAACGATTGCGGCCTAGGCTCAAGGTAGAGGAGCCCGCTGCATCGGTGGAGGCACGTCGCCCGACCACTCGTTGTATGTTTAAACAAAATATTGCCACTAAAAAGGCTTGTTTTCTATCGGTCAGTGAATAATCTTGTAATTCCAACAACAAAACCGTTTCAGTGAAGCTCCTTTGTGCCACAGGTTTCACTCGGACTGCCAGAGGTACTGCCATGACTTTACGCATCGCCATCAATGGATTCGGCCGCATCGGGCGCAACGTCCTGCGCGCACTGTATACCCAAGGCTACCGCCAGGACCTGCAGGTCGTCGCCATCAACGATCTGGGCGACAGCGCCATGAACGCCCATCTGCTCAAATACGACAGCGTGCATGGCACCTTTGACGCCAGCGTCGAGGCCGACCACGAAAGCCTGACGGTCAATGGTGACCGTATCGCCGTCAGCGCCATCCGCAACCCGGCCGAACTACCGTGGAAGGCCGAGGCGATCGACGTGGTGTTCGAATGCACCGGGCTGTTCACCGAGCGCGCCAAGGCCGCCGCGCACCTGGCTGCGGGGGCAGGCAAGGTGATCGTCTCGGCACCCGCCAAAGGCGCCGATGCTACCGTGGTATACGGCGTCAACCATGATGTCCTGCGGGCCTCGCACCAGGTCATCTCCAACGCCTCCTGCACCACCAACTGCCTGGCGCCGATTGCCCAGGTGCTGCACCGCGAGTTCGGTATCGAGCAGGGCCTGATGACCACCATCCATGCCTATACCAACGACCAGGTGCTGACCGACGTGTATCACGGCGACCCGTACCGCGCACGCTCGGCGACCCAGTCGATGATCCCCAGCAAGACCGGGGCCGCCGAGGCGGTAGGCCTGGTGCTGCCGGAACTGGCCGGCAAGCTGACCGGCATGGCGGTGCGCGTGCCGGTGATCAACGTGTCGCTGGTGGATCTCACGGTCAACCTCCGGCGCGAGGCCACGGCCGAGCAGGTCAACCAGCTGTTCCTCGAAGCCAGCAAGCATTCGCGGGTGCTGGGTTACAACGCCTTGCCGCTGGTTTCCTGCGATTTCAACCACAACCCGCTGTCGTCGATCTTCGATGCCAACCATACCCGGGCCAACGGGCGCATGCTCAAGGTGCTGGCCTGGTATGACAACGAGTGGGGCTTCTCCAACCGCATGCTGGATAACTGCCTGGCGCTGTGCCGGGCCGGCTGAGTGCCGGGTAGGAGCGGCCTTGCGTCGCGAGGGGCCGCAAAGCGGCCCCGGCCAAATGTGCTGGGGTCGCGATCCCGGGGCCGCTCCGCGCCCCATCGCGACGCAAGGCCGCTCCTACACAGGGATCGCGCAAGGCGCGGCACTCACAATCTTTACCTTTTCCTAACATCTCCAAGCTTGACCTTCGACAAGGATGATAAGCATTATCATTAACCCCTTGTCGCCCAGGTCCCCTCGTGAGTCAGTCCCGGTTCAATTCCGTCTTCCTCGTCCAGCGCCTGAGCCTGCTGCGTACCCTGCAGCGCATGGTTGGCAACCCGAACACGGCCGAGGACCTGTTGCAGGAGACCTACCTGCGGGTATCCCGCGCCCTCGCTGAGCGGCGCGTCGAACACATCGAACCGTTCGTGTTCCAGACCGCGCGCAACCTGGCCCTCGACCACCTGCGCGCACGCCGGGTGCAATCGCGCATGCTGGTCGACGATGTGCCCGACGAGGTGCTGCATAGCGTGGCCGCGCCGGCCTCCAGCAGCGAGGATGCCGCGCATGCCGAACAGTTGCTCAAGCAGTTGAGCGTCAGCCTTGGCCAGCTGAGCGAACGCCAGCAACGCATTTTCATCCTCAGCCGCCTGCATGGCGCCACCTACCTGGAAATTGCCGAACAACTGAAAGTTTCGCCCAGCACGGTCCAGAAGGAACTGAAACTGATCATGGCGATCTGCATGGGTGTTGCCGACCGCCTCAAGTGAGGCAACGCAAAGCCCTTGCTACCACCCGCCCCAGCCTTGATCATTCGCAGAAAAGACCATTCAGGGATTCACCGTGACCGACAGCCCCGCCCCCCGCCCGTCACCCGCCGGCCCAGACGCCCGTGCCCGTGCCATGGACGAGGCGCTGGACTGGCTGGTACGCCTGCAATGCGCCGACGCCGAGGAGACCCTGGCCTTCGAAGCCTGGCTGAGCGCAGCAGCGGAAAACGCCGAAGCCTATGTCGAGGCCGAAGCCCTGTGGCACGGCGCACCGCTGCGCCAGGTGGCCGTGCAGATGCATCTGCAACAGCGCCGGTCGTGGCGTGGGCGCCTGCGCAGCCACTGGAAACCGCTGGCTACCGCCGCGCTGCTGCTGGTCGGGCTGTGCACCTTTGGCAACCTGCCCCTGCGCCTGCAGGCCGATCACCTGACGCTGGTCGGCGAACGCCAGCGCCTGCAACTGGATAACGGGGCGAAAGTGTTGCTCAACACCGATTCGGCATTCGCCAGCGAGTACCGTGACGGCCGCCAGGTCGCCCGCCTGCTGCAAGGCGAGGCCTATTTCCAGGTTGCCGGAGGAGCACGGTTGCCACTGGAAGTACAGGCCGGGCCGCTGCGCGCCCAGGTGGGCGATACCGACTTTGCCGTGCGCTACCTTGGCGGCGAGGCACAAGTGCGGGTGCAGCGCGGCGATGTCGACTTGCAGGGCGCCCGCGACCAGCGTATCCGCCTGAGTGCCGGCGAAAGCATCAGCGTCGGCCCCCATGGTTTTGGCCAGCGCCAGCGCCCCGACATGCGCAAGGACCTGGCCTGGGTGGATGGCCGCCTGGTGTTTGAAGACTGCCCGCTGAGCCAGGTGCTGGCAGAGCTGCGGCGCTACTACCCAGGCTGGATCATCAACCGCAATACGCAGCTGGAAAACGTGACGGTGACTGGCAACTACCGCCTCGACCAGCCCCTGCAGACCCTGCGCGCGCTGGCCCACATCACCTCGGCCCGGCTGCATGAGTACCCGGCGCTGGTCATCCTGAACTGATCTTTTGCCTAGGCCGGCTTGATCGCTGGCGACCCCGCACACACCGCGCCGCCTGCATCGCGGATAAATCCGCTCCTACAGGTAACGCGCTGGCTTGCCGGCGCTAGGGCGCACGGTCTTGTATTTATTTTTACGCGGTCGCGTCACCTCGCCCGTCTCGTTATAGCCAATGCGACTGATTCTTGTTTCAAAACAGGAACAGCCAACACCTATAACAGTCCGCGCGTCAGGGAGCGCTTTCGATGTCCACAGGTCCTACCCGCCCCTCCACCCTTCCCCGCCGTACAGTGCCACTGTCCCTGCTGACCCTGGCCCTGCTCGCCAGCGGCACCTGCAGCCTGCCGACGCTGGCCGCCGAGCCGGCCCAGGCCAGCAGCCCGCGCATGGGTGAATACCGCTTCAACATCGGCCAGCAACCACTGGTGACGGCCATCAATGCCTTCAGCCAGGTCACCGGCTGGCAGGTCGGCTTCAGTGCCGAGCTGGCCGACGGCGTAGTTTCGCCAGGCGTGCACGGCGCGCTACTGCCGGAAGCCGCACTCAAGCGCCTGCTGCACGGCACCGGCCTGGGCGTGCGCAAGATCGGCAACGGCAATGTGGTGCTCGAACGCCAGGCCGGCAATAACGTGGTCGCCCTGCAGCAGGTCACCGTCAGCGCCACCCGCAGCGCCCAGGACGTCAGCCAGGTGCCGAGCACCGTCAGCGTGCAGACCCGCGAACAACTGGACCGGCAGAACGTCAACACTATCCACGACCTGGTGCGCTATGAGCCAGGGGTGTCAGTGGCCGGCACCGGCCAGCGCAGCGGCCTGAACGGCTACAACATCCGTGGCATCGACGGCGAGCGAATCCTCACCCAGGTCGACGGCGTGTCGATCCCCGACAGTTTCTTCTATGGCCCCTACGCCCAGACCCAGCGCAACTACGTCGACCCGGAAATCGTCAAACGCGTGGAAATCCTGCGCGGCCCAGCCTCGGTGCTGTATGGCAGCAACGCCATCGGCGGCGCGGTCAGCTATTTCACCCTCGACCCGGACGACATCATCAAGCCCGGCAAGGACGCCGGCGCCCGCCTGAAGAGCGGCTACAGCTCGGCCGACGAAAGCTGGCTGACCTCCGCCACTGTCGCCGCTCGCCAAGGTGACGTCGACGGCCTGCTGCACCTGAGCCAGCGCAACGGCCATGAGACCGAGACCCACGGCGGCCACAGCGGCGCCGGGCTGTCGCGTAGCGAAGCCAACCCGATGGACGCACGCACCACCAACGTGCTGGCCAAGCTGGGCTGGGATTACGCCGAGGATGCTCGCCTGGGCTTTACCTACGAACACTACAAGGATGACCGCGAGCAGAATATCCTCAGCGCGGTGGGCGGGCCGTTCACCGGCGGCGGCAAGGGCATGGGGTTCTACAAGGCGCGTAGGGGCAACGACGTCATCACCCGTGAGCGCTTCGGCATCAGCCATGAGTTGGGCCTGGCATCGCCGGTGGCCGACCACCTGAAGTGGAGCCTCAACTACCAGGTTGCCAAGACCGACCAGCATACCGAGGAAATCTACGCCCCGTTTACCCGCCAGGTGTTGCGCACCCGCGATACCCTCTACAAGGATCGCCAGTGGGTGTTCGATGCGCAGCTGGACAAGGCCTTCAGCATTGGCGCCAGCGACCACCTGCTGACCTACGGCACCACCCTCAGGCATGAGAAGGTCACCGGCTCGCGCAGCGGCACCGGTACCTGCCTGGCCGTTGGCGCAGGCTGCCCTGCCGCCGGCGCTGACCGCCCGGCCGATGGCCAGGCCCTGGTCAGCGACTTCCCCGACCCGACCGTGAACACCTACAGCCTGTTCGTGCAGGATGAAATCCGCTGGAACGACTGGACCTTCCTGCCCGGCGCACGCTACGACTACACGCGCATGGAGCCAAGGTTCACCGAGGAATACCTGCGCGGCCTGGAATCCACCGGCGCGGCGCCCACCTCCCAGGACGATTCCACCAGGAAGTGGCACCGTGTCTCACCCAAGTTCGGCCTCACCTATGCCTTCAACGATAACTACACCTGGTACGGCCAGTACGCCGAAGGCTTCCGCACGCCGACCGCCAAAGCCATGTTTGGCAAATTCCAGAACCTCGACCAGGGCTACCGCGTGGAAGGCAACCCAGGCCTGGAACCGGAGAAGAGCAAAAGCTATGAAACCGGCCTGCGCGGCAACTTCGACGCCGGCAGCTTCGATGTGGCGGTGTTCTACAACAAGTACCGCGACTTCATCGATGAAGACGCGGTGCAGAGCGCCAACCTGGAGCAGACTTTCCGCGCCAGCAACATCGAGCACGCCACCATCAAGGGCGCCGAGTTCAAGGGCCGCCTGAACCTCGACCGCTTCGGCGCGCCGCAGGGCCTGTATGGCCAGGGCTCGCTTGCCTATACCTACGGCCGCAACGATGACAGCGGCGCACCGCTGAACAGCGTCAACCCGCTCAAGGGTGTGTTCGGCCTGGGTTACGAGCAACAGCAATATGGTGGCCTGCTGAGCTGGACACTGGTCAAGCGCAAGACCCGCGTCGACGACAGCAGCTTCCATTCGCCCGACGGCTCCGCCAGCAAGTTCCGCACCCCGGGCTACGGCGTACTGGACCTGACCGGCTACTACCGGGTCAGCGACGACGTCACCATCAATGCTGGCCTGTACAACCTCACCGACAAGAAGTACTGGCAGTGGGATTCGGTGCGCAGCTACGACGGCCAGGGTGAAGCGGCAGTGACCCAGCCAGCCAACATCGACCGCCTGAGCATGCCGGGACGCAACTTCGGCATCAATGTGGTCTGGGATATCTGACCCTTTGCACCTGTAACGGCCTCTTCGCGGGCTCGCCCACTCCCACAGGTACTGCGCAAGCCTTGGGCCTGCGCTGGACCTGTGGGAGCGGGCATGCCCGCGAAGAGGCCAGTACAGGCAACACGAAAACCCGATTTTTTTACTGTTCCGTCCCCGCTGTTTCGTCTTGTCTCTAGATGCCCCCCTTTCCAAGGACTGCCCCATGACCGACCGCCCAGCCCTGCGCTCCCAGCGCCTCAACCAGATCACCCACGCCCCCCATGCCGAACTGGATGCCCTGGTCAAAGCCCACGCACCCTTCGACAGCCGCGAAAGCTTCGCCCGCTTCGTGGTCGCCCAGTACCTGTTCCAGGCCGAACTGCAGGCCCTGTACAACGACCCGCAACTGATCGCCATCGTTCCCGACCTGGCCGAGCGCTGCCGCGCCGAACAGGCCCGCCTGGACCTCGCCGACCTCGACACCGAAGTGCCACCCGCCGTGCCAGGTGCCCTGCGCAATCCAGGCCTGGGCGAGGCAATGGGCTGGATCTTCGTCTCCGAAGGCTCCAAACTGGGCGCGGCGTTTCTGATCAAGCGCGCCATGGCTCTGGGCCTGTCCGACAGCTTCGGTGCCCGCCACCTCGGCGAGCCGGCCGGGGGCCGCGCCGAAGGCTGGAAACAGTTCACCCGTATCATTGATGGCCTGGCGCTGTCGGCCGACGACGAGGCTGCTGCCGAACGCGGCGCAGTGGCTGCCTTCGAGCGCTTCACCGAACTGCTCAGGCACGCCTATGCTACGCATGCCGCGCTGGCTTGACAGGCCATACCCGGCCACCCTGTCGGTGGCCGACCGCTTTTTATGCAGTGAGACCATGACCCGACCCGCCCGCTCGAAACTCGCCCGCCTGCTGTATGCGATCCTGGCTTATGTCAGCCTGGGCGTGGGCCTGGTGGCGATTGTCATTCCCGGCCTGCCGACCACCGAATTCATCCTGCTGGCGGCCTGGGCGGCTACCCGCAGTTCACCGCGGCTGTCGGCCTGGCTGGAAAGCCACCGGCTGTTCGGGCCGATCCTGTACAACTGGCGCAATGGCAAGGTGATCCAGCGGCGGGCGAAAGTGAGCGCGACACTCAGCATGCTGCTGTGCGCAGGGCTGATGCTGACGCTGCTGCAACACCACTGGCCGGTATACCTGGCCATTGCCGGCATGACCCTGGGCAACCTGTGGATCTGGTCACGCCCCGAGCATCCCAGCCCTGCCCCTTCACAGGCTCAGCAGCCCTGAGTACAGGGCATAGGCGGCCAATGCGGCGCCTGCCAGCACGGCGGTAAATATCAGCTTTTCCCAATGGCTGAACAAGGTCTGGCCCTGCTCACGCTTGGCCCTGGCGAACAAAATCACCCCCGGGGCGTAGAGCAACGCCGACAACAGCAGGTACTTGAGACCGCCGGCATAGAGCAGCCAAATGGCATACAGCAAGGCAACCAGCGCCACCAGCAGGTCCTTGCGGCGCAGCGCCGGCTGCCCGGCGTAGGTTTCTCCGCGTACCGCCAGCAGCACGGCGTAGGCCGCCGACCACAGGTAGGGCACCAGGATCATCGACGAGGCCAGGTAGATCAGGCTGGTATAGGTACCGGCGGAAACCAGCGTGATCAGCAGAAACCCCTGGATCATGCAGTTGGTCAGCCACAGGGCGTTGGCCGGCACATGGTTGGCGTTTTCCTTGGCCAGGAAACGCGGCATGGTCTTGTCGCGCGCCGTGGCGTAGAGGATCTCGGCACACAGCAGCGCCCACGACAACAGCGCGCCGAGCAGCGAAACCGCCAGGCCGAGGCTGATCAGCAGGGCGCCCCAGGGCCCGACGATATGCTCCAGCACCGAGGCCAGCGACGGGTTCTGCAACCCGGCCAGCTCCGGCTGGGTCATGGTGCCCAAGGACAGCACGTTGACCAGTACCAGCAGCGCCAGCACCCCGAGAAAGCCGATCACCGTGGCCTTGCCCACATCCGAACGGCGCTGGGCACGCCCGGAATACACGCTGGCACCTTCGATGCCGATGAACACGAACACGGTCACCAGCATCATGTTGCGCACCTGCTCCAGCACGCTGCCGAACTGCGGGTTGCCCAGGCCCCAGATGTCCCGGGTGAAGATATCGGCACGGAAGGCGAACGCTGCAATCACCACGAAAATCAGCAACGGCACGACCTTGGCCACGGTGGTCACCTGGTTGATGAACGCCGCTTCCTTGATGCCGCGCAGCACCAGGAAATGCACCGCCCACAGCAGCAGCGAGGCACAGCCGATGGCGATCGGCGTGTTGCCTTCGCCAAATACAGGGAAGTAGAACCCCAGGGTGCTGAACAACAGTACGAAGTAGCCGACGTTGCCCAGCCAGGCGCTGATCCAGTAGCCCCAGGCCGAGGAAAAGCCCATGTAGTCGCCAAAGCCGGCCTTGGCGTAGGCGTATACCCCTGAATCCAGCGCCGGCTTGCGGTTGGCCAAGGTCTGGAACACGAACGCCAGCGCCAGCATGCCGACCGCGGTAATGGCCCAGCCGATCAGCACCGCCCCCACTTCAGCACGCGCCGCCATGTTCTGCGGCAGCGAGAAGATCCCGCCACCAATCATCGAGCCGACCACCAGCGCGATCAGCGCGCCGAGGCGCAGCTTCTGTCCCGGTTCGCTCATGTGCCTCCTGTTTTTTTGCCCGCTGTCACAGGTTTGAAACAGCCAAGCGGGCTATATAGATATTGTTACTTATAATGTTAGTGATCGATGAAGCTAGAGGACTCATAACTGCTCTGTCTATAACGCAGCTACGGGAAAACTAGCACCTGCCGGGCAACTAGGAAAGCGCCTGATAAAACTCGAAATTCTTGTCAAAAATTTGCGAAAGCGGCAAAAGCGGCTAGCTTCAAGCTTCGCAGGCGGAACAGAGCGTTTGCTCTAGAAGGACATGGAGGTGCCAGTGCGCAAGGCCTGCAGCAGAAGCTGTCGGCACTCTCCAGGAGTATCGTGAAGGATTTTTCCCACTTCACGTCGCCATGAACTGACCTAAGTCAGCGTATGGCAGCGGCGTCGGATTTACTCTGTCGTCAACTTTCTCCTGGCAGGAGTTGTTAAATGTCTGATTCGTCCGGAAAACTAAAACTCGGCGCGTTAGTTGCACTTGTCGTCGGTTCGATGATTGGTGGCGGGATCTTCTCGCTGCCGCAAAACATGGCGGCCAGCGCCGGGGTCGGCGCAGTGCTGATCGGCTGGGCCATCACCGCGGTCGGCATGCTGACCCTGGCGTTCGTGTTCCAGACCCTGGCCAACCGCAAGCCTGACCTGGATGGCGGGGTGTATGCCTACGCCAAGGCCGGTTTCGGTGACTACATGGGTTTCTCCTCGGCCTGGGGCTACTGGATCAGTGCCTGGCTGGGCAACGTCGGCTACTTCGTGCTGTTGTTCAGCACCTTGGGCTACTTCTTCCCGATCTTTGGCGAAGGCAACACCCCGGCCGCCATCATCGGCGCCTCGGTGCTGCTGTGGGCGGTGCACTTCCTGGTACTGCGCGGCATCAAGGAAGCGGCATTCATCAACCTGGTCACCACCATCGCCAAAGTGGTGCCGCTGGTGCTGTTCGCCCTGATCTGCCTGTTCGCCTTCAAACTCGACATCTTCACCGCCGACATCTGGGGCCTGGGCACGCCAGAGCTGGGCAGCGTGATGAACCAGGTGCGCAACATGATGCTGGTCACCGTGTGGGTGTTCATCGGCATCGAAGGCGCGAGCATCTTCTCGGCGCGGGCGGAAAAACGCAGCGACGTGGGCAAGGCCACGGTGATCGGCTTCGTGACCGTGCTGTTGTTCCTGGTACTGGTCAACGTGCTGTCGCTGGGCATCATGACCCAGCCGGAACTGGCCAAGCTGCAGAACCCGTCGATGGCCGCCGTGCTGGAACATGTAGTCGGCCACTGGGGCGCGGTGCTGATCAGCGTCGGCCTGGTCATCTCGCTGCTCGGGGCCCTGCTGTCGTGGGTGCTGCTGTGCGCCGAGATCATGTTCGCCGCCGCCAAGGACCACACCATGCCGGAGTTCCTGCGCCGCGAGAACGCCAAGCAGGTACCGGCCAACGCCCTGTGGCTGACCAACGCCATGGTGCAGATCTTCCTGGTGATCACGCTGTTCTCCGAAAGCACCTACCTGTCGCTGATCTACCTGGCCACGTCGATGATCCTGGTGCCCTACCTGTGGTCGGCCGCCTATGCCGTGCTGCTGGCAGTGCGCAGCGAAACCTACGAACAGGCCCTGGCCGAACGGCAGAAGGACCTGATCATCGGTGGCATCGCCCTGGTGTACGCGATCTGGCTGCTGTACGCCGGCGGCGTGAAATACCTGCTGCTCTCGGCCCTGCTCTACGCACCTGGGGCGATCCTGTTCGCCAAGGCCAAGCGTGAGGTTGGCCAGCCTGTCTTCACCAACGTGGAAAAACTGATCTTCGCAGCCGTGGTCATCGGTGCCCTGGTGGCAGCCTTCGGCCTGTACGACGGCTTCCTGACCCTGTGATCCACGTCTTCGTTCAATTGGAGGAATGAACCATGTCCGCTGAAAAACAGAAGTACGGTGTCCACTCCGAAGCCGGCAAACTGCGCAAAGTGATGGTTTGCTCGCCGGGCCTGGCGCACAAGCGCCTGACGCCGAGCAACTGTGACGAGCTGCTGTTCGACGATGTGATCTGGGTCGACCAGGCCAAGCGTGACCATTTCGACTTCGTCACCAAGATGCGCGAACGGGGCGTGGATGTGCTGGAGATGCACAACCTGCTGACCGACATCGTCCAGCAACCCGAAGCGCTGAAGTGGATTCTCGATCGCAAGATCACCCCTGACACTGTCGGTGTTGGCCTGATCAACGAAGTGCGCAGCTGGCTCGAAGGCCTCGAACCGCGCCATCTGGCCGAGTTCCTGATTGGCGGCGTGGCTGGTCAGGACCTGCCGCAGAGCGAAGGTGCCGAAGTGGTCAAGATGTACAACGACTACCTGGGCCACTCCAGCTTCATCCTGCCACCGCTGCCCAACACCCAGTTCACCCGTGACACCACCTGCTGGATCTACGGCGGCGTGACGCTGAACCCGATGTACTGGCCGGCGCGACGTCAGGAAACCCTGCTGACCACCGCCATCTACAAGTTCCACCCGCAGTTCACCAATGCCGACTTCCAGATCTGGTACGGCGACCCGGACAAGGAACACGGCCAGTCCACCCTCGAAGGCGGCGATGTCATGCCGATCGGCAAGGGTATCGTGCTGATCGGCATGGGCGAGCGCACCTCGCGCCAGGCCATCGGCCAGCTGGCACAGAACCTGTTCGCCAAGGGTGCGGTGGAAAAGGTCATTGTTGCCGGCCTGCCCAAATCGCGTGCCGCCATGCACCTGGATACCGTGTTCAGCTTCTGCGACCGCGACCTGGTCACGGTCTTCCCGGAAGTGGTCAAGGAGATCGTGCCGTTCATCATCCGCCCGGACGAGAGCAAGCCATACGGCATGGACGTGCGCCGCGAACACAAGTCGTTCATCGAGGTGGTGGGCGAGCAACTGGGGGTCAAGCTGCGCGTGGTCGAAACCGGCGGCAACAGCTTCGCCGCCGAACGCGAGCAGTGGGATGACGGCAACAACGTGGTGGCCATCGAGCCGGGCGTGGTCATTGGCTACGACCGCAACACCTACACCAATACCCTGCTGCGCAAGGCCGGGATCGAAGTCATCACCATCAGCGCCGGTGAACTGGGCCGCGGCCGTGGCGGCGGCCACTGCATGACCTGCCCGATCGTACGCGACCCGATCGACTACTAACGACCATACCCCCGGCCGCCCATACCCAGCGGCGGCCGGTGCGTTCACCAAACTCAAGGAGATAAGTCATGGCGTTCAACATTCACAACCGCAACCTGCTCAGCCTGGAACACCACACCACCCGCGAGCTGCGCTACCTGCTGGACCTGTCCCGCGACCTCAAGCGCGCCAAGTACACCGGCACCGAGCAACAGCACCTGAAGGGCAACAACATCGCCCTGATCTTTGAAAAGACCTCCACCCGTACCCGCTGCGCCTTCGAAGTGGCCGCCTATGACCAGGGCGCCAACGTTACCTACATCGACCCGACCTCCTCGCAGATCGGCCACAAGGAAAGCATGAAGGACACCGCCCGCGTGCTCGGGCGCATGTACGACGCCATCGAGTACCGTGGCTTCAAGCAGGAAATCGTCGAGGAGCTGGCCAAGTTCGCCGGCGTGCCGGTGTTCAACGGCCTGACCGACGAATACCACCCGACCCAGATGATCGCCGACGTGCTGACCATGCGCGAGCACAGCGACAAGCCGTTGCACGACATCAGCTACGCCTACCTGGGCGATGCCCGCAACAACATGGGCAACTCGCTGCTGCTGATCGGTGCCAAGCTCGGCATGGACGTGCGCATCGCCGCGCCCAAGGCACTGTGGCCGCATGACGACCTGGTCGAGCGCTGCCGCAAGTACGCCGAGGAAAGCGGCGCGCGCATCACCCTCACCGAGGACCCGGTGGCCGCGGTCAAAGGCGTGGACTTCGTGCACACCGACGTCTGGGTATCGATGGGCGAGCCGATCGAGGCCTGGGGCGAGCGCATCAAGCTGCTCAAGCCGTACCAGGTCAACACGCAGCTGATGAAGTCCACCGGCAACCCGCGGACCAAGTTCATGCACTGCCTGCCGGCGTTCCACAACTCCGAAACCAAGGTGGGCAAGCAGATCGCCGAACAGTACCCGGACCTGGCCAACGGTATCGAAGTGACCGACGACGTGTTCGAGTCGCCGGCCTGCATCGCCTTCGAGCAGGCGGAAAACCGCATGCACACGATCAAGGCGATCCTGGTGTCGACCCTGGCTGACCTGTAAGCCTCGCCCGCCTACCGGGGGACTGCGCTGTACTTGTGGGAGCGGGCATGCCCGCGAATGCGTCAGCCGCACCAGTGATGGTGCCTGGCCTCTTCGCGGGCACGCCCGCTGCCACAGGGAACCCCGCAACCCCCGTGTAGCGGCAGCTCATTCTTTTCGTTAAAGGACATTCCCCATGCGTATCGTTGTTGCATTGGGCGGCAACGCCCTGCTGCGTCGCGGCGAGCCCATGACCGCTGACAACCAGCGCGCCAATATCCGCACCGCCACCGAGCAGATCGCCAAGATCCACCCTGGCAACGAACTGGTCATCGCCCACGGCAACGGCCCGCAAGTCGGCCTGCTGTCGCTGCAAGGGCTTTCCTACAAGCCCGACGAGGCCTACCCGCTGGACGTGCTCGGTGCCGAGACCGAGGGCATGATCGGCTACATGATCGAGCAGGAGCTGGGCAACCTGCTGGCCTTCGAAGTGCCGTTCGCCACCCTGCTGACCCAGGTGGAGGTGGACGCCAACGACCCCGCCTTCAAGGACCCGACCAAGTTCATCGGCCCGGTGTATGCCAAGGAAGAGGCCGAGCGCCTGGCCAAGGAGAAAGGCTGGGTGGTCAAGGCCGACGGCGACAAGTACCGCCGCGTGGTGGCCAGCCCGAAACCCAAGCGCATCTTCGAGATCCGCCCGATCAAGTGGTTGCTGGAAAAAAACAGCATCGTGATCTGCGCCGGCGGTGGCGGCATCCCCACCATGTACGACGAAAACCGCAAGCTCAAGGGTATCGAGGCGGTGATCGACAAGGACCTGTGCTCGGCCTTGCTGGCCGAGCAGCTGGATGCCGACCTTCTGATAATCGCCACCGATGTCGATGCCGCCTATATTGACTGGGGCAAACCCACGCAGAAAGCCATCGCCCAGGCCCACCCCGACGAACTCGAACGCCTGGGTTTCGCCGCCGGCTCCATGGGGCCCAAGGTGCAGGCCGCCTGCGACTTTGCCCGCCACACCGGCAAGGTGGCGGTGATCAGTTCGCTGGAAAACATCGAGGACATCGTCAAAGGCACCGCCGGTACCCGCGTTTCCACCGCGAAGCCGGGTATCAGCTACCGTTGAATGCAGTGGGCGGGCGCTTGATGCCCGCCATTTTCGACCTTCCAAAGGAGCTTGCCATGGCCCAGTACCAACCCGGTCATGTACATATCGAGCGCACCGCGCTGAACAAGAACGACCACAGCTATGACCTGAACATCGAATACGAGGCTGCGTCGGACCCCAAGGAAGGCAGAGGCATCCAGTTTCGTATGCATGGCAGCATCGAAGGCAAGCCAGTGGAAGAAAAGTTCTTCCTGGCCAAGGACCAGGTGCTGCCCAGTTTTCTCATGGTCCTGAGCCGCAAGGCCCAGTCATACCTGGCGCCGCCCAAGAAATTCGAGAGCCTGGGTTCGCCGCACAAACTCTACGACCATATGTTCTCGGACATCCGTGAAAAACTCGATGTGAAATCGGGCGACCCGATCAAGCCTGAACATCTGGAGTGATGCCACCATTGCGGGGCCGCTCCTACAAAGGTGATGTATTCTGAGCTGCGCCCCAGAGGGTGGACAGATGTCCAACATCTGGGGCGCAGCTCATTCCCCTGTAGAAGCGGCCGTGCGTCGCGATGGGCCGCAAGGCGGTCCCGGCGTTGTTGAGGCATACTACCGCCGTCCCTGGCCACCACCTCACCGTCCCCATGCGCATCCACGTCAGCTTCATCGACCGCGTCGGCATCACCCAGGAAGTCCTCGCCCTGCTCGGTGCCCGCAACCTCAACCTGGACGCAGTGGAGATGGTCCCGCCGAACGTCTACATCGACGCCCCCACCCTCAGCCCCGCCGTGCTCGAAGAACTCCACGACGCGCTGTTCGAGGTACAGGGCGTGCAGTCGGTGGAGGTGGTCGACATCCTTCCCGGCCAACGCCGCCACCTGCAGCTCGACGCCCTGCTGGCGGCGATGAGCGACCCGGTACTGGCGGTGGACAGTGCCGGCAAGGTGCTGCTGGCCAACCCGGCACTGATCGAGCTGTGCGGCCGCGAATCCGCAGGGCGCTCGGTGGGCGAGTTGTTCGGCGACCCGGCACTGCTGCAGGCTTTGCTGGACAACAACTTCCACCTGCCGATGCGCGAGATGCAGCTCAACGGCCAGAGCCTGCTGCTGGACGCCACGCCGATCACCAACGCCGGTGGCCTGCTGACCCTGTACCCGCCCACACGCATGGGCGAACGCCTGTCGGCCCTGCACCATGACCATGCCGAGGGCTTCGATGCCTTGCTCGGCGAGTCGCCGGCCATCCGCACCCTCAAGGCCCGCGCCCTGCGTGTGGCGACGCTCGATGCGCCGCTGCTGGTGCACGGCGAAACCGGCACCGGCAAAGAGCTGGTAGCCCGCGCCTGCCACGCCATCAGCAGCCGCCACGCGGCGCCCTTCCTGGCGCTGAACTGCGCTGCGCTGCCCGAGAGCCTGGCCGAAAGCGAACTGTTCGGCTACGCCCCGGGCGCCTTCACCGGCGCGCAACGAGGCGGCAAGCCCGGGCTGATGGAGCTGGCCAACCAGGGCACGGTGTTTCTCGATGAAATCGGCGAAATGTCGCCGTACCTGCAGGCCAAGCTGCTGCGCTTTCTCAGCGATGGCAGTTTCCGCCGGGTAGGTGGCGACCGGGAAGTGAAGGTGGATGTACGCATCATCAGCGCCACCCACCGTGACCTGGAACGCATGGTCGCCGACGGTAGCTTCCGTGAAGACCTGTTCTACCGCCTCAACGTGCTCAACCTGCAGGTACCGCCGCTGCGCGATCGAGGCCAGGACATCCTGATGCTGGCGCATTTCTTCATGCAACAGGCCTGCACGCAGATCCAGCGCCCGCCCTGCCGGCTGGCCCCGGCCACCCATTGCGCACTGCTGGCCAACCCTTGGCCAGGCAATGTGCGCCAGTTGCAGAACGTGATCTTTCGCGCTGCGGCCATCTGCGAGGGCAACCTGGTGGATATCGGCGACCTGGACATCGCCGGCACCTCGGTGGCGCGTGGCCAGGACGGCGAAGTGGCCAGCCTGGAGCAGGCGGTGGCCGATTTCGAGCGCGAGCTGCTGCAACGCCTGTACACCAGCTACCCATCGACACGGCAACTGGCCGGGCGCTTGCAAACCTCGCACACCGCCATTGCCCAGCGCCTGCGTAAATATGGCATACCCGGCAAGGCTTGATCGGATGTTGTTCAGCCGGTTCCCAGGGCTTCCTGCAGCACCTGCTCAAGGATTACGAAATACGCCCTTATGTGGGCCTGCTTCAAGGCCTGCGGCCGAGTAACCATGTAGACCTCCATGTCTGGCAGGCGCAGGTCCGGGAACAGCTCGATCAGATCGTTCGCCAGTATCCTCGGCAGTACGGCAACGCCCATGCCCCGTCTCACCGATTCGAGTTGTGCGGTGAACGAGCTCACGCGGATGGGCGCGCGGTCCAGCCCCCCTGCCTTGGCCGCACGCAGTTGCGGTAACGCATCCAGCGGCGGCAGCAGGCCGATATTGACCGCCGTCGCCGGGGTGACGCCCGGGTAGCGCTGCAGGTAACCAGCAGCGGCGAACACGCCATAGCCAAGCCGGCCCATGGGCCGATAGATCAGTGAGGGTTCCCCCAGGTGGACCGTGCGCACGGCAATGTCCGCCACGCCGCGGGCAATCTTGTGAAAGTCGGCGGTCACGGTCAGCTCCACCGAACAACCCGGGTGCAGGCTGGTAAAGCGATCGGCCGCCTCCAGCACGCTCGTCGAGAAGCCGTCCCCTGCGCTCACCTGGACAGTGCCAGAGAGTGCACAAGGCAGATCGTCGTCGCCGCCTCGGGTTTGCCGGCGCAGGCCAGCTTCTGCTGCCAGGGCCACCTCTACCAGCGCTTGGCCGCGCGAAGTCAGCCTGCAACCTTCTACGCCCCGCTCCACCAGCGGCTCGGCCAGTGCGGCCTCAAGCTGGGTCAGGCGACGCGACACGGTCGACGCCGCGATGCCCAGCAACTCGCCAGCGCGAAGAAAGCTGCCACGCCGCGCTACCGCCAGCAGCAGCCGAAGATCATCCCAGTTTTCCTGCAACGCCATCTGTGCTGGCCTCTCCACGCTTTGCGAATATGCAAAGCGATTATGCAGTAGCCGCTGTTTTTCGACAGCAAGCCCGGGAGTACCTTGGGCCCTCCCCTGAACGAATGGAATGCAATGCATGATGACTGGCCCCAAGGACTATGCCCAGCGTGCCGCCAACGCCTTCAACCAGCGTGATGTGCAAGGGCTGCTGGCATTGGTTGACGAGGACTTCGTGTACCTGGATGGCATGACCAGGCAAACCGGGCGCGAAGCCATGCGCGCCCGCGAGTTGGCGTTGTTCAGCGCTTTCCCTGATGCCCAGGTGGCCCTGACCCCGTTCATGGTCGCGGACGATCGGCTGGCCATGAGCGCCGTCCTGACCGGCACCTTCAGCTCGCCGCTGTGGCTGCCGGCAGGGGTGATCGTTCCGGCCCATGGGCGCCGGGCCTGCCTGCAGTATGCGGCCCACTTCACCTTCAGAAACGGCCTGGCGGTTCGCGAAACGGTGTTTTTCGACAGTGCCACGTTGCGGCCATCGGCCGAACAGGGCGAGGGTTGAGCCATGCGCAATGTGTTCGTGACCGGCGCAACCGGCTTGCTGGGCAACAACCTGGTGCGTGAACTGGTCGCACGTGGCTACACGGTCAAAGGGCTGGTGCGGTCGAGCGCAAAGGGCCGACAGCAGTTTGCCGATCTGCCCGAAGTGGAGCTGGTCGAGGGCGACATGGCCAATGTCGATGCTTTCGCGGCGTCGTTGCACGGCTGCGATACGGTATTCCATACGGCGGCGTTCTTTCGCGACAACTACAAGGGCGGCAGCCATTGGCAAGCACTTGAGCAGATCAATGTGAGCGGTACCCGCCGCCTGCTGGAACAGGCCTACCAGGCCGGCATCCGCCGGTTCATTCACACCTCGTCCATTGCGGTGCTCGACGGCGCACCTGGCACCGCCATCGATGAGACATGCCTGCGGGCCGAAGCAGATGCCGATGACTACTACCGCAGCAAGATCCTCGCTGACCGTGTGGTGGCTGCGTTTCTCCAGGCCCACCCCGACATGTACGCCTGCATGGTACTCCCAGGCTGGATGTGGGGCCCTGGCGACATCGGCCCGACGTCGGCCGGGCAACTGGTCAACGATGTGGTGCAGGGCAAGCTGCCTGGCTTGATCCCGGGTAGTTTTTCGGTGGTGGATGCCCGCGATGTGGCTTTGGCGCAGATTGCCGCGGCCACCCAGGGACGCAGCGGTGAACGCTACCTGGCCGCTGGGCGGCATATGACCATGGCCGAACTGGTACCGATAGTTGGCCGTCTGGCCGGCGTACCGACGCCCACACGGCATTTGCCGTTGCCGTTGCTGTTCTGCCTGGCCGCAGTCCAGGAAATGTATGCGCGGCTCACCGGCAAGCCCATCCTGCTAAGCTTGGCCACGCTGCGCCTGCTGGTGCGGGAAAAGGACCGTACGCGCTTCAACCACAGCAAAAGCGAACACGCGCTCGGCCTGAGTTTCAGGGCGCTGGAACTGACTGTCGCCGATACCGTGGCGTGGTATCGAGACCACGGCTGGTTTGCAGAACAAGGCTAGCCCGCGACACAGGGGAGACGCACCACTGCACAAAGTCCCATGACGCAAACGCACCGCTGATAAACTGTCGAACAGCCCTTACGAAGCCACGGCCGGGTCAGGACCTTTACGGTTTTTTTACTCGACAATGCCGTGGCGCTGTAAATACTGCCCGGCATATTCCAAGCGAGCTTGTTCGATGCCTCTCCCCGCGCTGCGCTTCATCGCCTTCATCATCGGTGTCTTCCTGATCACGTTGTCCCTCAGCATGGTCGTGCCCATGGCCACGCTGATCCTGTACAGCCGCAGCGACGATCTTGGCGCATTTCTCTGGTCGAGCCTGATCGCGCTGTGCGCTGGCCTGGTGCTGGTAGCCCGCGGCGTACCTGAGGCGCCGCAGATCCGCGCCAGGGACATGTATTTCCTGACCACCGCGAGCTGGATCGTGGTTTGCGCGTTCGCCGCCTTGCCCATGGTGCTGATCCGGCACATCAGCTACACCGATGCATTCTTCGAAACCATGTCGGGCATCACCACCACCGGTTCCACGGTCCTGACCGGCCTCGACAGCGCCTCGCCCGGGCTGTTGATCTGGCGCTCGATGCTGCACTGGCTCGGCGGCATCGGCTTCATTGGCATGGCCGTCGCGGTCTTGCCGCTGTTGCGCGTCGGTGGCATGCGCCTGTTCCAGACCGAATCTTCAGACTGGTCGGACAAAGTCACACCACGCTCGCACGTCGCGGCGAAGATGATTCTGGCGGTGTACCTGGGGCTCACCGCAGTCGGCACGCTGGCGCTGTGGGCCGCCGGGATGACCCCGTTCGAAGCCATCAACCATGCGATGTCACTGATCTCGACCGGTGGCTTCTCGACTTCCGATGCATCGCTCGGGCACTGGACCCAGCCCGCAGTGCACTGGGTGGCGGTGGTCATCATGATCCTCGGCAGCCTGCCCTTCACCTTGTATGTGGCGACCTTGCGCGGCCACCGCCGGGCCTTGATCAAGGATCATCAGGTACGCGGCTTCCTCGGCTTTCTGGCTTTCGTGTCGGTCACGGTGGGCACGTGGCTCTGCTGGCACAGCGACTTGTCGTGGTGGGACGCGTTGCGGATCGTGGCGGTCAATGTCACCTCGGTGGTCACCACGACGGGGATTGCGGTCGGTGACTACACGCTGTGGGGCAGCTTTGCCGTACTGTTGTTCTTCTACCTGACCTTCGTCGGGGGCTGTTCAGGGTCGACGGCCGGGGGCCTGAAAATCTTCCGCTTCCAGGTGGCGGCATCGTTGCTGGTCAGCAGCCTGAAGCAGTTGATCCATCCGCGCGCGACGATTTCGAAGAAGTACAATGGCCACCCCATCGACGAAGATATCGTGCGTTCGCTGCTGACCTTCTCGTTCTTCTTTTTCATCACCATCGCGGTGATTGCCCTGCTGCTGACCCTGATCGGCCTCGACTGGACCACGGCCTTGAGCGGTGCCGCCACCGCCGTGTGCAATGTCGGGCCCGGATTGGGCAATCTGATTGGACCGGCCGGCAATTTTGCTTCGCTACCCGATGCAGCGAAGTGGTTGCTGACGATCGGCATGCTGCTGGGCCGGCTCGAAATCCTTACTGTGCTGGTACTCATCGCGCCCGCATTCTGGCGCTTCTAGGCACACCTGAGACGCGCCTGCAGGGCAGTTCAGGCGCGACGGCCTGTGGTGCTGACGGGCACCACTGTATCCATTTCATTACACTGTATTGAATTCGCTACAGCCTAGCCTGGGAGGCGCTGGACAAGGGTTTGATCCTCCAACGCTTTTCCCGCAACGATCACGTGTAGCGTTTTCATTCCAGCGTGGACACGACAAGCGTTAGAAAAAAACATAACCAATTGATTTAAAAGGCTTTTGTTTGATTGGCCGCATTTTTGCTAAGGGAATCCCAACCCAAGAGCGCGGAACCACCGCGCCCAACGCCCCTGCTTCCCGAGGATTCCCCATGAGCGAGTTGCGTTTCACTGAAGATCACGAATGGCTGCGCGTCGAAGCCGATGGCAGCGTTACCGTGGGCATTACCGCCTACGCCCAGAACGCCCTTGGCGACGTGGTTTTCGTGCAACTGCCAGAGTTGCAGCTGTATGAGAAAGGCAGCGAAGCGTCCACCGTCGAGTCGGTCAAGGCCGCCAGCGGCGTATACATGCCGCTGACCGGTGAAGTGGTGCAGGTCAATGGCCAGCTTGAAGACAGCCCGGAACTGGTCAACGAAGACCCGCTGGGTGAAGGCTGGTTCTTCCGCTTCATCCCTGCCGATGCCAGTGCCGTAGCCGCCCTGCTCGACCAGGACGCCTACAACCGCCTGATCAAAGCCAACGACGACGCCTGAGGACCTGCGCCATGACCATTAACCTCGGCACCGCCAACGAATTCATCGCCCGTCACATCGGCCCGCGTGCCGCTGACGAACAAGCCATGCTGGCCGCCCTCGGCTTCGACTCGCTGGACGCCATGACCGACGCGGTCATCCCCGACAGCATCAAGGGCACCAGCGTGCTGGGTGCGCACGACGGCCACAGCGAAGCCGACGCGCTCGCTGCGCTCAAGGCCATTGCCGGCAAGAACCAGCTGTACAAGAGCTACATCGGCCAGGGCTACTACAACACCCACACCCCGGCACCGATCCTGCGCAACCTGCTGGAAAACCCGGCCTGGTACACCGCCTACACCCCCTACCAGCCAGAAATCTCCCAGGGCCGCCTGGAAGCGCTGCTGAACTTCCAGACCCTGATCAGCGACCTGACCGGGCTGCCGATCGCCAACGCCTCGCTGCTCGACGAAGCTACCGCTGCGGCCGAGGCCATGACGTTCTGCAAGCGCTTGTCGAAGAACAAGGCCAGCCATGCCTTCTTCGCCTCGGTGCACTGCCACCCGCAAACCCTCGACGTGCTGCGCACCCGTGCCGAGCCGCTGGGTATCGAGATCGTGGTCGGCGACGAGCGCGAGCTGGGTGATGTCAGCGCGTTCTTCGGCGCCCTGCTGCAATACCCGGCCAGCAACGGTGAAGTGTTCGACTACCGCGAGGTGGTGCAGCGCTTCCACGCGGCCAATGCGCTGGTCGCCGTGGCCGCCGACCTGCTGGCCCTGACCCTGCTGACCCCGCCGGGTGAGTTCGACGCCGACGTGGCCATCGGCAGCGCCCAGCGCTTCGGCGTGCCACTGGGCTTCGGCGGCCCGCATGCGGCCTACTTCGCCACCCGCGATGCGTTCAAGCGCGACATGCCGGGCCGCCTGGTCGGCGTGTCGATCGACCGCTTCGGCAAGACCGCCCTGCGCCTGGCCATGCAAACCCGCGAGCAGCACATCCGCCGCGAGAAGGCCACCAGCAACATCTGCACCGCCCAGGTGCTGCTGGCCAACATCGCTAGCATGTTCGCCGTGTACCACGGTCCGGCCGGCCTCAAGCGCATCGCCGAACGCACCCATGCGCTGACCGCGATCCTGGCCGCCGGCCTGAAGGCACTGGGCCTCCAGGTAGTCGGCAGCAGCGCCTTCGACACCCTCACCCTGGCCACCGGCAGTGCCACCGCCAGCCTGCATGAAAAGGCCCGTGCGCAGGGTATCAACCTGCGCCAGATCGACGCCGACCACCTCGGCCTGTCGCTTGACGAAACCAGCAGCCAGGCCGATGTCGAAGCCCTGTGGCAGTTGCTCGGTGGCGACCAGGCGCAGCCAGACTTCAACGCCCTGGCCAGCAGCACCGGCTCGCTGCTGCCTGCGGCGCTGCTGCGTCAGTCGGCCATCCTCCAGCACCCGGTGTTCAACCGCTACCACAGCGAAACCGAGCTGATGCGCTACCTGCGCCGCCTGGCCGACAAGGACCTGGCGCTGGACCGCAGCATGATCCCGCTGGGCTCGTGCACCATGAAACTCAATGCTGCCAGCGAAATGATCCCGGTCACCTGGGCCGAGTTCGGCAACCTGCACCCGTTCGCCCCGGCCGAGCAGAGCCAGGGCTACCTGCAGCTGACCACCGAGCTGGAGGCCATGCTCTGCGCCGCCACCGGCTATGACGCCGTGTCGCTGCAGCCCAACGCCGGTTCGCAGGGCGAGTACGCCGGCCTGCTGGCCATCCGCGCCTACCACCGCAGCCGTGGCGAAGGCCACCGCGACATCTGCCTGATCCCGTCGTCGGCCCACGGCACCAACCCGGCCACCGCGCACATGGCCGGTATGCGCGTGGTGGTCACCGCCTGTGACGCCCGCGGCAACGTCGATGTCGAGGACCTGCGTGCCAAGGCCATCGAACACCGCGAGCGCCTGGCCGCGATCATGATCACCTACCCGTCGACCCACGGTGTGTTCGAGGAAGCGATCGGCGAAATCTGCGCGATCATCCACGACAACGGCGGCCAGGTGTACATCGATGGCGCCAACATGAACGCCATGGTCGGCCTGTGCGCGCCGGGCAAGTTCGGTGGCGATGTTTCCCACCTGAACCTGCACAAGACCTTCTGCATCCCGCACGGCGGCGGCGGCCCAGGCGTCGGCCCGATCGGCGTCAAGTCGCACCTGGCACCGTTCCTGCCCGGCCACGCGCAGCTCGACAACACCGCAGGCGCGGTATGTGCCGCACCGTTCGGCAGCGCCAGCATCCTGCCGATCACCTGGATGTACATTCGCATGATGGGTGGTGCCGGCCTCAAGCGTGCCTCGCAGATGGCGATCCTCAACGCCAACTACATCGCTCGCCGCCTGGAAGAGCACTATCCTGTTCTGTACACCGGCGGCAATGGCCTGGTGGCTCACGAGTGCATCCTCGACCTGCGCCCGCTGAAGGACACCAGCGGCATCAGCGTCGACGACGTGGCCAAGCGCCTGATCGACTTCGGTTTCCACGCCCCGACCATGTCCTTCCCGGTGGCCGGTACGTTGATGATCGAACCGACCGAAAGCGAGTCCAAGGAAGAACTGGACCGCTTCTGCGACGCGATGATCCAGATCCGCGAAGAAATCCGCGCGGTCGAGAACGGCAGCCTGGACAAGGACGACAACCCGCTGAAGAACGCGCCGCACACGGCGGCCGAGCTGGTTGGCGAATGGGCCCACGGCTACAGCCGCGAGCAGGCGGTGTACCCGCTGCCGAGCCTGGTGGAAGGCAAGTACTGGCCGCCGGTCGGTCGGGTCGACAACGTGTTCGGCGACCGCAACCTGGTCTGCGCCTGCCCGTCGATCGAGAGCTATCAGGACGCCTGATAGCCCTCGGGCCCGCTACCTTGCTTGAGGTGTGGGCCTCTGTGGGAGCGGGCGTGCCTGCGAATGCGCTGTTGGCTTCAACGACGCATTCGCGGGCATGCCCGCTCCCACAGGGTTCACCAAATCCGCCCAATATTCCTGGCTGGAGGTCTCCCATGTCACTGAGCGTCTTCGACCTGTTCAAGATCGGCATCGGCCCCTCCAGCTCCCACACGGTCGGCCCGATGCGCGCAGCCGCACGGTTCGCCGAGGGGCTGCGCCGTGATGGCCTGCTCGCCCGTACCCGCAGCGTCAAAGCCGAGCTGTATGGCTCGCTGGGCGCCACCGGCAAGGGCCACGGCAGCGACAAGGCCGTGCTGCTGGGCCTTGAAGGCGAACACCCCGACAGCGTCGATACCGACACCATCCCCGCCCGCCTGCAGGCGATCCGCGACAGCGGCCGGATCAACCTGCTCGGCGAGCACAGCATCGCGTTCGTCGAAAAACAGCACCTGGCGATGATCCGCAAACCGCTGGACTACCACCCCAACGGCATGATCTTCCGCGCCTTCGACGAAGCCGGCCTGCAGATCCGCAGCCGCGAGTACTACTCGGTGGGCGGTGGTTTCGTGGTTGACGAGGATGCCGCCGGCCACGACCGCATCGTCGAGGACAGTACGCCACTGCCCTACCCGTTCAAGACCGCCAAGGAGCTGCTCGGCCATTGCACCGCGCAAAACCTGTCGATAAGCCAGGTGATGCTGGCCAACGAAGCGGCCTGGCGCCCGGAGGCGCAAACCCGTGCCGGCCTGCTGCGCATCTGGCAGGTGATGCAGGGCTGCGTGGACGCCGGCTGCCGGCATGAAGGCATCCTGCCGGGCGGGCTGAAGGTCAAGCGCCGGGCACCGGCGCTGTACCGCCAGTTGAGCGGCCACCCGGAAGCCAGCCTGCGCGATGCCCTGTCGGTACTCGACTGGGTCAACCTCTACGCCCTGGCCGTGAACGAGGAAAACGCCAACGGCGGGCGCGTGGTCACCGCGCCCACCAATGGTGCGGCGGGTATCGTGCCGGCGGTGCTGCACTACTACATGCGCTTTGTGCCAGGCGCCAGCGAAGACGGGGTGGTGCGCTTCCTGCTCACCGCCGCGGCGATCGGCATCCTGTACAAGGAAAACGCCTCCATCTCCGGCGCCGAAGTGGGCTGCCAGGGCGAGGTCGGCGTGGCCTGCTCGATGGCCGCCGGGGCGCTGTGCGAGGTGATGGGTGGTAGCGTGCAGCAAGTGGAAAACGCCGCCGAAATCGGCATGGAACATAACCTGGGCCTGACCTGCGACCCGATTGGCGGGCTGGTCCAGGTGCCTTGCATCGAGCGCAACGCCATGGGCTCGGTGAAGGCGATCAATGCGGTGCGCATGGCCTTGCGCGGCGACGGGCAGCACTACGTGTCGCTCGACAAGGTGATCCGTACCATGCGCCAGACCGGCGCCGACATGAAAAGCAAATACAAAGAGACCGCCCGAGGCGGCCTGGCCGTCAACATCATCGAATGTTGACCCGACAACTACAGCAAGGAGTCACCGATGTCCGAAACACTGCTCAAGACCCCGCTGCACGCCCTGCACCTGGAACTGGGTGCGCGCATGGTGCCGTTCGCCGGCTACGACATGCCAGTGCAGTACCCGCTGGGCGTGCTCAAGGAGCACCTGCACACCCGCGAGCAGGCCGGCCTGTTCGATGTCTCGCACATGGGCCAGATCAAGCTGCACGGCAGCGACGCCGCCAAGGCCCTGGAAAGCCTGGTGCCGGTGGATATCCTCGACCTGCCGGTAGGCATGCAGCGCTATGCCATGTTCACCAATGAGCAAGGCGGTATCCTCGACGACCTGATGGTCGCCAACCTGGGCAACGACACCCTGTTCCTGGTAGTCAATGCTGCCTGCAAGGACCAGGACCTGGCCCACCTGCGAGCGCATATCGGTGGCCGCTGCGAGGTGCAAGCGCTGTTCGAGGAGCGTGCCCTGCTGGCCCTGCAAGGCCCGGCGGCAGCCGAGGTGCTGGCGCGCCTGGCCCCGGAAGTAGCCAGCATGACCTTCATGCAGTTCCGCGCAGTAAAGTTGCTGGGTGAAGACTGCTACGTCAGCCGCTCGGGTTATACCGGCGAAGACGGCTACGAGATTTCGGTACCGGCACACGCTGCCGAAGCCCTGGCCCGTCGCCTGCTGGCCGAGCCGCAAGTGCAGCCGATCGGCCTGGGCGCGCGCGACTCGCTGCGCCTGGAAGCCGGCCTGTGCCTGTACGGCCACGACATGAACAGCGAAACCACCCCGGTCGAAGCCAGCCTGCTGTGGGCCATTTCCAAGGTACGCCGGGCCGATGGCGCGCGTGCCGGCGGCTTCCCTGGGGCCGAGCACATCTTCGCCCAGCAGCGCGATGGCGTGCCGCGCAAACGCGTGGGCCTGCTGCCGCAGGAACGTACGCCAGTACGCGAAGGCGCTGACATTGTCGATGCCAACGATCAACCGGTAGGCAAAGTGTGCAGTGGCGGCTTTGGCCCGACACTCGGCGCACCGGTCGCAATGGGTTATATCGATAGCGAACATGCAGCAATCGACACGCCACTGTTTGCCGTGGTGCGTGGCAAGAAGGTGGCTTTGAAAGTCAGTAAAATGCCTTTCGTGGCGCAACGTTACTACCGAGGCTGAAGCCGTTTTGTGAAGCGTGCAGGCAGGTTCGGCTTATTCGTTTCCGAACCTGCCTAATAACTTTTGAACATGGCGCCAGGCCAGGCGCCATGCCGTTTCCGACAAACTGGTCGGTTATCGGCAAACGGCCGATTTTCCAGACGAGCAAGGGCTTGTTTTTCGCTCGGGAGTTGGCGTAGAGTCACTGCACTGTGTTTGCATGGGTCGCAACAGTTCGTGACCTGGGCCAGTAGCCGCAATCTGCTACAACCCGTTTGACGTCTCTTACTTTCCTGCAACCCAGCCCAGTAATCTTTTGCTTACTATTTATTGCAAAAGAAACTGTCATCAAAATTCAAGCTTCATAGGAAATAAGACAATGGCTGAGCGTCAGAACGGTACCGTCAAGTGGTTCAATGACGAAAAAGGTTACGGTTTCATCACCCCAGAAAGCGGTGCTGATCTGTTCGTGCACTTCCGCGCTATTGAAGGCAACGGCTTCAAGAGCCTGAAAGAAGGCCAGAAGGTCTCCTTCGAAGCAGTGCAGGGCCAGAAAGGCCTGCAAGCTGACAAAGTTCAGGTCATCGGCTAAGCTGAGCCCGACTTCGAAAAAGCCCCTGCCAAGTGCAGGGGCTTTTTTTTGCCCGTAGAATATCGGCTTCGTCTTCTGGAGCCGTTCTGCATGTCCAAGCCTCTGCTCACACCCCAGGGTGATTTTCCGCCGGTCGGCCTGGGCCGGCGCCTGGCGGCGATGTTCTACGACTTTTTGCTGTGCACGGCACTGCTGATCGTGACCGCTGGCGCCTACAAGATGATCCAGATGGCAATCATCGGCGAAGCACGCATGCGCGAGCTGACCGAGGCCGGCGCGCTGGATGGCGACCCGCTGCTGTCGACGCTACTGCTGTTTGCCCTGTTCGGCTTTTTTGCCAAGTTCTGGACCCATGGCGGGCAGACCCTGGGCATGCAGGTGTGGGGGGTGCGGGTGCAGAACGCCGATGGCACGGCCATCAGCCTGTGGCAGGCGCTGTTGCGCTTCGTGGTGTCGATCGCCTCATGGCTGTGCCTGGGGCTGGGTTTCTTCTGGGCGTTGATCGACAAGCGCAAGCGCGGCTGGCATGACATCTATTCGGAAAGCCAGCTGGTGCGGGTGCCGAAGCAGAAGAAATGAGCTGAGACCTGTATTGCCTGCCCGCGAAGAAGCCAACACAAATGCCAGCAAAAAGCCGACCCTGAGGTCGGCTTTTTGTACGGTTCAGGCCATTACCCCGCCCGGCGCAACAGCCACATCCCTGCCAGCGCACAGATGCCGGCCGGGATCACCACCGCCAACAGCGGTGGGAAGCCGAACACCTGGCTCGATGGCCCCAGCAGGTCCTGGGCAATGCGGAACACGAAGCCCACCAGCACACCGGTGAACACGCGCTGGCCAAGGGTCACCGAACGCAGCGGGCCGAAGATGAACGAGATCGCCATCAGCACCAGCGCCGCGGTCACCATCGGTTGCAGCACCTTGGTCCAGAACGCCAGCCAGTAACGGGCGTTGTTCAGGCCCTGGTCGGACAAGTAGTGGATGTAATCCCACAAGCCGGTAATCGATAGCGACTCAGGCGCCAGGATCACGGTATTGAGCAATTGCGGGGTGAGCGAAACGTCCCAGCGCTCCTGCGGTGTGTTCACCACTTCGGTATGGTCACCACGGAAGAAGGTGGTGCGCACGTCGGCAAGCAGCCAGTGATCGTCCTGGTATTGGGCACGGCGGGCGAAACTCGAAGTGACGATCTTGCGTTCGCTGTCGAAGCGGTAGCGGGTCACGCCCAGCAGCAGGCCGTTGGGCTGCACGGCGTTGATGTGCACGAACTCGTCACCCTGGCGGTGCCACATGCCACGCTTGGAGCTTTGTGCCTCACCCCCACCCTGGGCCAGCGAACGGTCGGCCTGGGCCTTGTTCTCGGTCACCGGTGCCACGTATTCGCCGATCAGCAGGCCGACCAGCATCAGCACCAGCATCGGCTTCATCACCGCCCAGACGATGCGGCCGATCGATACCCCGGCAGCACGCATGATCGTCAGTTCGCTGCTGCTGGCCAGGCTGCCCAGGCCAATCAGGCAACCGATCAGGGCGGCCATCGGCAGCATTTCGTACAGGCGCCGTGGGGCGGTCAGCAAAACGAAGTTGCCCGCCTCCATCACCGTGTAGGTATCGCTGAGGTCGCTCATTTCATCAATGAAGGCGAACAGCGAGGCCAGGCCAAGGATGATGCCCAGTACGGCGAGAATGGCCAGCAGCACGCTCTGGCCGATGTAACGGTCGAGCTTAGCCATGGGCCACCTCCGCACGGCGGGCGGCGCGCTTGAGGCGCAGCGGCTCCCAGTACATCAGGCCCAGGCCGATCAGCAGGAACAGGCCGTGGACCCACCACATGCCCAGGGCGATCGGCAACTTGCCCTTCTCGAGGGCGCCGCGTGCGGAAATCAGCATTGTCAGGTAGGCCATGTACAGAAGAATTGCCGGCAGCAGCTTGAGGAAGCGGCCTTGGCGCGGGTTTACTCGGGACAGCGGTACTGCCAGCAGGGTGACGACGAACACCAGGATGGGCAGCGACAGGCGCCATTGCAGCTCGGCACGCTCACGCAGGCCCGGCTTGCCGATCAGCTCGGAGGTGGGGATGGCTTCGCGCTCGGTCACTTCCTCGCTGACCTCCGGCTTGGGCAGCAGCACGCCGTAGGTGTCGTACTTGATGGCGCGGTAGTCGGCCTGGCCGGGGTTGCCGTCGTAACGGTAGCCGTTTTCCAGCACCAGGTAGCGGTTGCCGTCGGCCTGGATTTCCTGGTGGCCTTTTTCCGCGACCAGCACCGACGGAGCGCGGTCCTTGGTCTTGTCCTGGTTGAAGCGTTTCTCGGAGATGAACACCCCGGCCAGGTTGATGCGATCGTCAGACAACTGTTCGGTGTAGGTTACCCGCGAACCATCGCGCAGGGTCTGGAAGCGGCCCGGCACCAGGGTGTCGAACTCGGTCAGGGCATCCTGCTGGCTGATGATCTGCTGCACCTGGGCAACGCCCTGCGGCGCCAGGCTCAGGCTCAGCCAGGCCACCAGCAGGGCAACCAGGGCGGCCGGCGCCATGGTCAGGCCGAGCAAGCGCTGCTGGCTCATGCCAGTGGCCGACAGCACGGTCATCTCGCTTTCCAGGTACAGGCGCCCGTACGCCAGGAGAATGCCGAGGAACAGCCCCAAAGGCAGGATCAGCTGCAGGAAACCCGGCAGGCGGAAGCCCATGATCAGGAACAGCACGCTCGGGTCGAGCACACCCTGGGCAGCCTGGGCCAGGTACTTGATGAAGCGCCCGCTCATGATGATCACCAGCAGCACGGCGCTGACGGCGCTCAAGGTCACCAGGACCTCGCGGGACAGATAACGAAAGACGATCAAACCAGACACTCCTGGGTTGTCAGGGCGGACTGCCAAGCAATGGCGCCAGACAATGACTTAGTACATCCAAGACCAATGCCGGTTCGCCAAAGGCGAACCTCCATGTAAAGTGCGCGCATTATCCTGTGATTGAACGCCCCTGTCACTTCGCTGCGCATGAAGGCGTACAACGGGGTTGTCAGCACGCTTGCCGCAGGCTCAAACTGGCAGCTTTTCCGCTGGCGCGCGATAACGCAGCCAGGCCCGTCCAGAGCGCTGGAGCACACAGCGCCGACTGCATCGATCATTCGGGGATCCTGACATGGAACTGGTTGTAAAAAGCGTAGCTGCTGCATCCGTAAAAACCGCCACCCTGGTCATTCCGGTAGGTGAAAACCGCAAGCTCGGCGCCGTGGCCAAGGCCGTCGACCAGGCCAGCGAAGGCGCTATCAGTGCCGTGCTCAAGCGTGGCGACCTGGCTGGCAAGCCGGGCCAGACCCTGCTGCTGCAGAGCGTCGCCGGCCTGAAGGCCGAACGCGTGCTGCTGGTGGGCAGCGGTAAGGACGACGCCCTGGGCGACCGCGCCTGGCGCAAACTGGTCAACAGCGTCGCCGGCGTGCTCAAGGGCCTGAACGGCAGCGATGCCGTGCTGGCCCTGGACGACATTGCGGTCAGCAACCGCGATGCCCATTACGGCAAATACCGCCTGCTGGCCGAAACCCTGCTCGATGGCGAGTACGCGTTCGACCGCTTCAAGAGCCAGAAGGCCGAGCCGCGCGCCCTGAAAAAGGTCACTCTGCTGGCCGACAAGGCCGGCCAGGCCGAGGTCGAGCGCGCGGTCAAGCACGCCAGTGCCATCGCCACCGGCATGGCCTTCACCCGCGACCTCGGCAACCTGCCGCCCAACCTGTGCCACCCAAGCTTCCTCGCCGAACAGGCCAAGGACCTGGGCAAGGCGCACAAGGCGCTGAAGGTCGAGGTACTGGACGAGAAGAAGATCAAGGACCTGGGCATGGGCGCGTTCTACGCCGTCGGCCAGGGCAGCGACCAGCCGCCACGCCTGATCGTGCTCAACTACCAGGGCGGCAAGAAAGCCGAAAAGCCGTTCGTGCTGGTGGGCAAGGGCATTACTTTCGACACCGGCGGCATCAGCCTCAAGCCAGGTGCCGGCATGGATGAGATGAAATACGACATGTGCGGCGCGGCCAGCGTGCTCGGCACCCTGCGTGCGGTGCTCGAGCTGCAACTGCCGATCAACCTGGTGTGCCTGCTGGCCTGTGCCGAAAACATGCCGAGCGGCGGCGCCACCCGCCCGGGTGACATCGTCACCACCATGAGCGGCCAGACCGTGGAAATCCTCAACACCGACGCCGAAGGCCGCCTGGTGCTGTGCGACACCCTGACCTACGCCGAACGCTTCAAGCCCCAGGCGGTGATCGACATCGCCACCCTCACCGGCGCCTGCATCGTCGCCCTGGGCAGCCACACCTCCGGCCTGATGGGCAACAATGACGACCTGGTCGGCCAGTTGCTCGACGCCGGCAAGCGCGCCGACGACCGCGCCTGGCAGCTGCCGCTGTTCGATGAATACCAGGAGCAGCTGGACAGCCCGTTCGCCGACATGGGCAACATCGGTGGGCCGAAAGCCGGCACCATCACCGCCGGCTGCTTCCTGTCGCGCTTCGCCAAGGCCTACGACTGGGCACACCTGGACATCGCCGGCACGGCCTGGGTCAGCGGTGGCAAGGACAAGGGTGCCACCGGCCGCCCGGTGCCCCTGCTGACCCAGTACCTGCTGGACCGCGCTGGCGCCTGACGCCGTGCAGCCGGTGGCGCCTCGTGCGCCATCGGCCGGCGATACCACCATGAGCAAAGTCGATTTCTACATCCTGCCCACCGACGCACTGTCGGCGCGCCTGGACTTCGCCTGCAAGCTGTGTGAAAAGGCCTGGCGCCTCGGCCACCGGGTCTACCTGCATTGCCAGGATGCCGACCAGCGCGACCAGCTGGACCAACGCCTGTGGCACTTCAAGGGCGAAGCTTTCGTGCCTCACGACCTGGCAGAGGTGCACGCCGACGCGCGCGTGGCCCTGGGCCTGGCCGACGACGCCGGCGACCATCGCGACCTGCTGATCAACCTGGGCGCCGGCGTGCCGGGCTTCGTCGGCCAGTTCGAGCGCATCGCCGAGATCGTCGTCGAAGAACCTGGCATCCGCCAATCGGCACGTGAGCGATTCCGTTTCTACCGTGAACAGGGCTATGCTCTGCAAGACCACCGCTTACAGCGACTTTGACGACGATGGACAAACCCTCCCCGCTACCCGATTCCGCCCATCTGCTCGATGACCTCGAGTCGATCCGCCAGTTGCTTGGCGATGCCGACCTGCAACCGCCACTGCTGACCGAGACGGTCGAACAGATCCCCTTGCTGCTGGAAGCAGCGCCCGACACTACCGCAGCGGCTGCCGCAACGGCCGAACCCGAGGCCGTGGACGACCCGCAGACGCGGCGCCAGGACACCCTGCTGCACCTGGAAAGCGAACTGCGCGCGGCGGCGCAGATGATCATGCAGGACGTGATCAACGACTTTACCCCGCATATCGAGAACGAGATCAAACGCCGGCTGGATGCGCGGATCGAGCGGTTGATCAAGCGTTCCGAGTAAACCGGGTATCAGCGGCGCCTGCTTCGCGGGCACGCCCGCTCCCACAGGTACGGTGCAAGCTTCGAGACATGCACGTACCTGTGGGAGCGGGCGTGCCCGCGAAGCAGGCGCCACGGTTCCGTCAGTTGTCAGCAGCTTGTCGCCTGCGGCCCCCAGCTTGGTTATACTTCCCGGCTTTCCCGAATAAATGCACAGGGTCCCGCCGCGCATGGATAAGACCTACCAGCCGCACGCCATCGAAACTTCCTGGTACAACACCTGGGAGTCCGAGAATTATTTCGCCCCACAAGGTGCAGGCGAGTCCTACACCATCATGATCCCGCCGCCGAACGTGACCGGCAGCCTGCACATGGGCCATGGCTTCAACAACGCGATCATGGATGCCCTGATCCGTTTCCGCCGCATGCAAGGCCGCGACACCCTGTGGCAGCCCGGCACCGACCACGCCGGTATCGCCACCCAGATGCTGGTCGAGCGCCAGCTCGAGGCCAAGGGCCAGAACCGCCATGACCTGGGCCGCGAAAAGTTCCTGGAAAAGGTCTGGGAATGGAAGGACCAGTCCGGCGGCAACATCAGCCGCCAGATCCGCCGCCTGGGCTCGTCGGTAGACTGGAGCCGCGAGCGCTTCACCATGGACGACGGCCTGTCCGAAGCGGTCAAGGAAGCCTTCGTGCGCCTGCACGAGGACGGTCTGATCTACCGCGGCAAGCGCCTGGTCAACTGGGACACCAAGCTGCACACCGCCATCTCCGACCTCGAAGTGGAAAACCACGACGAGAAGGGCCACCTGTGGAACCTGCGCTACCCGCTGGCCGATGGCGCCAAGACCGCCGAAGGCAAGGATTACCTGGTCGTCGCCACCACCCGCCCGGAAACCCTGCTGGGTGACGCCGCGGTAGCGGTCAACCCGAACGACGAGCGCTACCAGGCGCTGATCGGCAAGTTCGTCGAACTGCCGCTGGTCGGCCGTCGCATCCCGATCATCGCCGACGACTATTGCGATCCCGAGTTCGGTACCGGTTGCGTGAAGATCACCCCGGCCCACGATTTCAACGACTACGAAGTCGGCAAGCGCCACAACCTGCCGCTGCTGAACATCTTCGACAAGAACGCCTTCGTGCTGGCCAGCGCCCAGGCCTTCAACCTCGACGGCAGCGTCAACGAGCAGGTCGACACCCGCCTGCCCGCCCAGTACGCCAACCTCGACCGCTTCGTCGCGCGCAAGCAGATCGTCGCCGACCTGGACGCCCAGGGCCTGCTGGTGAGCATCGACGACCACGCCCTGAAGGTGCCGAAAGGCGACCGTTCGGGCACCGTCATCGAGCCGTGGCTGACCGACCAGTGGTACGTCTCCACCAAGCCGTTGGCAGAACCTGCCATCGCTGCCGTGGAAGACGGCCGCATCCAGTTCGTGCCCAAGCAGTACGAGAACATGTATTTCTCCTGGATGCGCGACATCCAGGACTGGTGCATCAGCCGCCAGCTGTGGTGGGGCCACCGTATCCCGGCGTGGTACGACGAGGCCGGCCAGGTCTATGTCGGCCGCAACGAGGCAGAAGTGCGCGCCAAGCACAACCTGGGCGCCGACGTTGCCCTGCGCCAGGACGACGACGTGCTCGACACCTGGTTCAGTTCCGGGCTGTGGACCTTCTCCACCCTGGGCTGGCCGGAGCAGACCGAATTCCTCAAGAAGTTCCACTCCACCGATGTGCTGGTGACCGGCTTCGACATCATCTTCTTCTGGGTTGCGCGCATGATCATGCTGACCATGCACCTGATCAAGAACGAAGACGGCACCCCGCAGGTACCGTTCAAGACCGTGTACGTGCACGGCCTGGTGCGGGACGGCCAGGGCCAGAAGATGTCCAAGTCCAAAGGCAACGTGCTGGACCCGCTGGATATCGTCGACGGCATCACCCTCGACGCCCTGCTGGAAAAACGCACCAGCGGCATGATGCAGCCGAAGCTGGCCGAGAAGATCGCCAAGCAGACCAAGGCCGAGTTCCCTGAAGGTATTGCCAGCTACGGCACCGATGCCCTGCGCTTCACCTTCTGCTCGCTGGCCTCCACCGGCCGCGACATCAAGTTCGACATGGGCCGCGTCGAAGGCTACCGCAACTTCTGCAACAAGATCTGGAACGCCGCCCGTTACGTGCTGGACAAGGGCGAGGACTGCGGCCAGAACGGCGAGGCCGTCGAACTGTCGCTGGCCGACCGCTGGATCATCTCGCAGCTGCAGCGCACCGAAGCCGAAGTGACCCGCCAGCTGGAGCAGTTCCGCTTCGACCTGGCCAGCCAGGCACTGTACGAGTTCATCTGGAACCAGTACTGCGACTGGTACCTGGAACTGTCCAAGCCGGTATTGTGGGACGAAAACGCACCGGTCGAGCGCGCCCGTGGCACCCGCCGTACCCTGGTGCGCGTGCTGGAAGTGGCACTGCGCCTAGCGCATCCGTTCATGCCGTTCATCACCGAGGAAATCTGGCAGCGCATCGCGCCGCTGGCGGGCATCAGCGGCAAGACCATCATGCTGCAGCCATGGCCGGTGGCCAATGAAAGCCGCATCGACCCGGCCGCCGAAGGCGACATCGAATGGCTCAAGGAGCTGATGGTCGGCCTGCGCAACATCCGCGCCGAGATGAACATCGGCCCGGGCAAGCCGCTGCCGCTGTTCCTGAAGAACGCCAACGCCGACGACCAGCGTCGCCTGCAGGAAAACGAAGCGCTGCTGAAGAAGCTGGCCAAGGTCGAATCGTTCACCGTGCTGAGCGATGCCGACGAAGCCCCGCTGTCGGCCACCGCCCTGGTTGGTGACCTGCAGGTGCTGGTACCGATGGCCGGCCTGATCGACAAGGATGCCGAGCTGGCGCGCCTGAACAAGGAAATCCAGCGCCTGCAAGGCGAAGTGGCACGCGTGGGCGGCAAGCTGTCCAACGCTGCCTTCGTCGACAAGGCTCCGCCTGCGGTGATCGAGAAGGAACGCGCCAAGCTGGCCGAGTCCGAACAGGCCCTGGCCAACTTCACCGAGCAGCACGCGCGGATTGCGGCGCTTTAATCACTAGAGAAACAGCTGGGGCCGCTGTGCGGCCCTTTCGCGACACAAGGCCGCTCCTGCAGGGACGGCGCCGGTTTGAAGGGCGCCGCTATCCTGCAGGAGCGGCCTTGTGTCGCGAAAGGGCTGCACAGCAGCCCCAGGCTCTATCAGCCACCGCTCGTATAGGGCTGGACACTGCCATGACCCCGAACAAACCCACCCTGCACCCGCGCAACCGCCACCAGGGCCGCTACGACTTCCCCAGCCTGATCAAGGCCCTCCCCGAGCTGGCGCGTTTCACCATCACCAACCCTTACGGCAAGCCCAGCATCGACTTCGCCAACCCCGAAGCCGTACGGGTATTCAACCGCGCCCTGCTCAAGGCCCAATACGGCATCCAGCACTGGGACATCCCGGCCGACTACCTGTGCCCGCCGATCCCCGGCCGCGCCGACTACCTCCACGTGGCCGCCGACCTGTTGGCCGACGACAATGCCGGCGAGATCCCCAAGGGCGCGCAGGTTCGCGTACTGGACATCGGCGTCGGCGCCAACTGCATCTACCCGCTGCTCGGCCACAGCGACTACCGCTGGCGCTTCCTCGGTTCGGACATCGACCCGGTGGCCCTGGCCTCGGCCAAGGCCATCGTCCAGGCCAACCGCCTCGACAAGGCCATCTCCCTGCGCCAGCAGGCCAACCGTGCCCACATCCTCAGCGGCCTGCTGCAAGAGGACGAACGCTTTGACCTGACCCTGTGCAACCCGCCCTTCCACGCCTCGCGCGACGAAGCCACGCGCGGCAGCCAGCGCAAGTGGAAGAACCTCGGCAAGCAAGACCCCAAGCGCAAGTTGCCGGTGCTGAACTTCGGTGGCCAGAACAATGAACTGTGGTGCGAGGGCGGCGAGATCCGCTTTGTCACCCAGCTGGTTGGCGAAAGCGTGCAGTACGCAGAACGGGTGCTGTGGTTCACCAGCCTGGTGTCCAAGGCCAGCAACCTGCCAGGGATCGAGGCCGCGCTGAAGAAGGCCGGCGCCAAGGCCGTACGCATCGCCGAAATGGGCCAGGGGCAGAAACAGAGCCGCATGGTCGCCTGGAGCTTCCTCGACGAGGCGGCACGCCAGGCCTGGCACGCCCGGCGTAGACAACAGGCATGAAAAAACCGCGCCCGGGCAAGCCGGGCGCGGTTTCGTCAAAGCTTCAACAATTACTTGTTGATGGCGTCGGTCAGCACTTTGGCTGGAACGAACTTGACGACTTTCTTGGCAGCGATTTCGATGGCAGCGCCAGTCGACGGGTTGCGGCCGGTACGGGCAGGACGCTCGGTGACTTTCAGCTTGCCGATGCCTGGCAGAGTGATTTCAGCGCCGTTTTCCAGCTGGTCGGCAACGATCTGGCCCAGTTGCTCCAGAGCGTTCTTGGCGGTGGCTTTTGGCGCGGCGATCGATTCGGCGATGTCGGCAATCAGTTGGTCTTTGGTCAATGCCATGGTGGTGTTCCTTCCCTATCAAATTCGATGGTTATGCAGCGGACTAACGACGTTATCGGGCCAGCCCCTGAAAGTGGAGGGCCGCGCCAATCGCGTATGTAGATACGCAAATCGGCGTTTGGTTCGACACGCCGGCAGCACGTTGCCAGCAATGCGCCACATGCTGGGCGCAAGACCGCGCAAAGCTACCACAGGAACGGATAAATATCCGCTGCGCACTTCGATTAAATGCAGGTTTTTCGGGGGTTTTAGCCTCGAACGCACAAATTTGCACAAAAAACGAACAACCGGCATTTCTGCCAACATCCGGCCACTGCATCACCTGGCGTCTGGGGTAAACTTGGCACCTTTTGCAGCCCGCCGAGAATTCCATGCCAATCCGTCATTGCATCGTTCACCTGATCGACAAAAAGCCCGATGGCAGCCCCGCCGTGCTGCATGCCCGCGATTCCGAACTGGCCGCCTCCGATGCCATCGAAAACCTCCTGGCCGACCTCAATGACAGCTACAACGCCAAGCAAGGCAAGGCCTGGGGCTTCTTTCACGGTGAGTCCGGTGCCTACCCGCTGAGCGGCTGGCTGAAGCAGTACCTGGACCAGGAAAAGGACTTCACCGCCTTCAGCCGCGTGGCCGTGGAGCACCTGCAAAAGCTCATGGAAGAATCCAACCTGTCCACCGGCGGCCACATCCTGTTTGCCCATTACCAGCAAGGCATGACCGAGTACCTGGCGATCGCCCTGCTGCACCATAGCGAAGGCGTGGCGGTGAACGCCGAACTCGATGTGACGCCTTCGCGCCACCTTGACCTCGGGCAGTTGCACCTGGCGGCGCGCATCAACCTGTCGGAATGGAAGAACAACCAGAACTCCAAGCAGTACATCTCGTTCATCAAGGGCAAGAACGGCAAGAAGGTTTCCGACTACTTCCGCGATTTCGTCGGCTGCCAGGAAGGTGTCGACGGCCCGGGCGAAACCCGCACCCTGCTCAAGGCCTTCAGTGACTTCGTCGAGAGCGAAGACCTGCCGGAGGAGTCCGCCCGCGAAAAAACCCAGACCCTGGTCGACTACGCCACCACCCAGACCAAGCTGGGCGAGCCAGTGACCCTGGAAGAGCTGTCCAGCCTGATCGACGAGGACCGACCGAAGGCGTTCTACGACCACATCCGTAACAAGGATTACGGCCTGTCACCGGAAATCCCCGCGGACAAACGCACCCTCAACCAGTTCCGTCGCTTCACCGGGCGTGCCGAGGGGCTGTCGATCAGCTTCGAAGCGCATCTGCTGGGGGACAGGGTGGAATATGACGAAGCGGCCGGGACCTTGATCATCAAGGGGCTGCCGACCACCCTGGTGGACCAGCTGAAGCGGCGCAAGGACTGATGGCCCAAGGGGCTGCTGCGCAGCCCCATCGCGAAGCGACCCTAGGCTCTGTACGAAAAGTCTTGAGACGCAGGTCAGGCAAGGCGAAAACAGCCGAGGAAGCGGAGTGTACTGGAGTACATGAGCATTCCGAGGCTGTTTTCAACGCAGCATGAACAAGTATCAAGGCTTTTCGTACAGAGCCTAGGGCGACGAAGCGCTGTCATAGCCGGCCACCAACGCCTCCTTCGCCGACTTGCGCAGGCGCTTCACCAGCCGTTCCTGGCGCAACGCCTCGCCCTTGTCCGGCCATTGCTCCATATACACCAGCGCCTGGGCCGGGCTGGTCTTGAAATAACGTGCGCCCTGCCCTTTCTGATGGGCCAGAAAGCGCCGCTGCGGATCATCGCTGATGCCGCAATACAACGAACCATTGGCAGCCCGTACCAGGTAGACATACCAGGGTTTCACTGCCTGATCCGGCACTTGTTCACTCACGACGCCTGCTCTTTTCATCATTAGTTTGGTGAGCCCACTCATCGAGGGCTTCATCATGCTTGATTCGCTTCCCCACATCGGCTTGGGTGCAGCACTGCTTGTGGCTGCATTCGCCACACAGGCATCGACTGGCGTGGAAACCGCCAGACAGATGCAAGACAACTACGACGCCACCCCTGCCCAGTGCGAGGGCAGAGCCGTACCTGCCCACGCCTGCTCGGGTGTGCTGCTTCGCTCGACCAAGCCGTCACCGCATTACCATACCTGGCATCATAGCCAGAACAGCAAGGACAAGGGCGGCGTATCGTTCTCCTACCTGCGCAGCGATATCCCCACCACCCGGCTGGCTGCCGATGGCCGCAGTGGCTTCACCCTGTACCCGATACTGCAACGCCCGCAAGGCTCCCTACGCTACGAGATGCTGTGCGCCTGGCCCACCGACGGCGACACCTGGGAACGCGACAGTCGGGGTTGCGGCGATAACCGGCAAACGGCCGAAACCGAGGCAGCCTGCCATGAACAGGGGGTGTTCACTGCCGAGCAATGGATGGCGCGCTTCAGGCAGAGCGAGGATTATAAACGCCAATGCGCCTTCGACATCCGCCGCGCGCGGGTGCCGGAACGGGCCGAGGCCTTCCATCAAAGCCTGCGCGCCAAACAACTGTTCGGCCGCGAGCTGCCGTTCCCCTGGAACGAAGTGGTGATTGGCGCCTGGGACGAGGCGAGCGCCAGTCGCCTGCCGATCCAGTCGTTTTTCCACATCGAGGGCGAGTACGCTGCGCTGCAGCAGGCTCAGGCCGACCAAAAGGACTGGCACCCGACGTATGGCAGTTTCATCCCGGTGATTCGTATTCGGCTACCGGACACGGCCAACGGGCGTGCCATATTCAGCTACCACGACAGTGATCAGGCCGTGGCGCTGCCCTGAGCATGCTGATACGCCCGCAAGCCCTTGAACGCTTGCTGGCGTACCTTGTTCTGTACGAGCGGCGACCAGCCAAGCAGCAGCCCCGGAACACCCAGCGCCTGCCGCGACCAGCGCCACAGGTCGAAGGTGTCGTCATGCTGGCAGATCAGCCCATCGCGGATCACGAAACGTGCCTGGATATCGTTGACCACGGTGCGGCCAGTCTGGCTGAACAGGTAGGTGGCGACCCAGTGTGCGCCACCACTGCGCTCATCGGCGCGTACGCCGTCGAACGTCAGGGTGAAATCCTTCGCCCGGGTAGTGAGCATCCGCCACATGTCGCCCACGTCCTTGCCGCGCAAGGTACCGAATACCGGGTCGCTGAAGACGATATCGTCGCTGTAGCAGGCCACCATGGCCTCGGCGTCAAGGCGCTGGAAGGCCTGGTAGAAGCGGGTGATGAGTTCGCGGTTGGCGTCGCTCATGAGGGGTGGTCCGTCCTGGGGTGGAAAGCTGCACGATAATCTGCCCCACAGGCTTATACCAGTACCCGCGAAGAAGCCGGTACTGGCAAGGTTCACCGTCAAACCTTCTCGCTGGTCACCTGCACATGCAAAGCCCGCCCAGCCCCCAGCCCGAACACGATGGCGCCAACCCCCAGCACGGCAAAAATCCAGCCCACGGCGGCCCAGCCACCGCTCAGGTCATGCACCAAGCCCACCGCAAACGGCCCCATCGACGCCAAGGTGTAGCCCACGCCCTGGGCCATGCTCGACAGGTTGGCCGCGACATGGGCGTCTTTCGAACGCAGCACGATCAAGGTCAGCGCCAGGGCGAAGGTACCGCCCTGCCCCAGGCCCAGCAGTACCGCCCAGCCCCACAGCCCGGCAAGCGGCGCATACAGGCAACCGAACAAGCCGGCCAGGGTGGTCAGCATGACCAGCACGATCGCCAGCCGCTGGTCCTTGCCGCGCGTGGCCAGCCACGGCGCACTGAGCGAACTGACCAACTGCACGATCACCGACCCCGACAGCACCAACCCCGCCTCGGTCGGGCTCAGGCCACGACCAATCAGGATTGACGGCAACCAACCGAACACGATGTAGGCCAGCGACGATTGCAGGCCCATGTACAAGGTCACCTGCCAGGCCAAGGGATCACGCCACAGGCCACGCACGCGATAGGCCACCTTGTGCAAGCCATGCCCCTGGCGGGCCTGGGGCAGCCAGACCAGCATGGCCAGCAGCGCCGGTAGCGCCCAGAAGCCCAGCCCCAGCGCCCAGCTGCCGTCGAAGTGCTGCGCCAGAGGGACGGTGGCCCCCGCTGCCATGGCCGCGCCCAGGCATAGCGCCATGGTGTACACGCCGGTCAGCGTGCCGGCGTGCTGCGGGAAGTCGCGCTTGACGATACCCGGCAACAGCACGCCGATGATGCCGATGCTGGCCCCGGCCACCAGGCTGCCGAGGAACACTCCGATAGCACCGAAGCTACTGCGCACCACGATGCCCAGCGCCAGGCTGGCGAGGATGCCGAGGATCACCCGCTCACTGCCGAAGCGACGCGCCAGCACTGGCGCCAACGGGGCGAACAAACCCAGGCACAACACTGGCAAGGTGGTCAGCAAGCCAGCCAGCGAGGCGTTCAGCCCCAGGCCCGCGGACACCTGCCCAAGCACTGGCGCCATGCTCGACAACGCCGGGCGCAGGTTCAGCGCCACCAGCACCAGGCCGAGCAACAGCAGCCACGGCCGCCGCAGCAGCACGGGCTGCTGCTGGACCTGCTCGTCGTCAGCCTCGGCATCGATCAGCAGCTCATCGAGTTCCCGCTCAGGTGGCGGGGTGTTACGGGTGATGGATTCAGCCATGGCGTTCTCGGGTCAGGATTCGATGAGGGTACGGCTCAGGCGCTTGGCCCGCTCCGCGTCGCGTTGCTCGATGGCCTCGAGAATCTGCCCGTGCAGGTCGAACGTGGCCTGGCAGCGCGGAACGGTGGTCATGTTGTGCTGCAGCGCGGCAGCCACCACCCCGGAAAAGTAGCGGTACAACTCGCTGAGTGCCGGGTTGTGGGCGGCATCGACCAGCCGTTGGTGAAACACCAGGTCGCAGGCCACGTAGGCTGCAACATCGCCATGAAAATGCCCGGCACTGACCGCCAGGGCATCACGCAACGCCTGCAGGTCGGCATCGGTACGCCGCAGCGCGGCCAGGCCGATAGCCTCTGCTTCCAGAATGTGCCGGGTTTCACGGGCATGTTCAGGTGAGCAGCGTGACATCGCCTGCACGGCCTGCAGCGGATCCTGGGCGGTGCGCAGGTAACTGCCATCGCCCTGGCGAATTTCCACCAGGCCGCTGAATGCCAGCACGCGCATGGCCTCGCGCACGGTATTACGGCTGATGCCCAGCTCCACGGCCAACACCGGTTCGGTGGGCAGACGTTGGCCGATTTGCCAGTCGCCCTGGAGGATGCGTTCGCGCATGCGCTCGACGGCAAGTTCGACCAGTGAGCGCCTGGTCAATTCGCTGCTCATTTCACTCAACCAATCATCCGATGAATTCGTGGAGCTTAATGGAAAGACTTGCGCGCGGCAATTCAACTGGCATTTCTACCAGTTGTCAGCGCGCGGGGTTGTTGCAACGCTTGAGCCCGACCTCATCAAGGCATGACTTATGTCGATCATTAGAGCCCTACGCTGGACCGCCCTGCTGCTGGCTGCGCTGCTGGTCAATGGCTGCGACGTCAAACCGCTGCAAACGCAACCGAAGACGCTGATCATCGGCATGGACGGCGTCCAACTTCAGCACTACGAACAGCTGGGCGCCGATACCAACCTGCACAAGCGCCTGTTCTATGGCAAGGCCTATGCCGGCGGCATAACCGGGCGGGCCAGCGAGCAGGCCACGGTCAGCGGCCCGGGGTGGATCACCCTGTTGTCAGGTGTCTGGGCCAACAAGCACAAGGTGATTTCCAATTCCGAAACCTTGCGCATCGCTCCCGAGTTCCCCAGCCTGTTCAAGCGGCTACGCGATGCGCGGCCAAACGCCTACATTGCCAGCATCGTCAACTGGTCGCCGATCAACACTGCCTATCTGCTGGTGGACGCGCAGGGCAACAACCTGCGCGAAAGCGGCCTGAATGATGAACAGGTCACCGCGCGAACCCTGGAGATACTGGGCAATACCCCGGCCGACTTCACCTTCATTCAGCTCGACGAACCCGACCAGGCCGGCCACGCCAGTGGCTTCGGGCCGGCCTACCAGGCAGCCCTGCGCGAAGCTGACGGGCGCCTGGGGCGCCTGCTGGACAAGGTGGAACAGCGCATGACCCAGAACCCGCAGGAGGATTGGCTGGTGATTGTCTGCACTGACCACGGTCGGGATTACTGGGGCATTGGCCATGGCGGTGTGACCGAGCAGGAAAAGACGGTGTTCATTGCCAGCAACAAGCCGTTGAATGAAGAGCTGACCCAACCCAGCATTCCCGGAGACAACCCGGGCCCCAACAACTTGTATGGCTACGCAGCGCAGACATCGGTGGCCCCGACCGTGCTCAGGCACATGGGGCTCGACCTGCTGCCGGAATGGCTGCTCGACGGTACGCCGCTGCTGGGCGCTACAGGGGTACGCAAGGCACGGGCCATCGAAGCCGAAGGCAAATTGTTGTGGAACAGCGACTCGCCAGGGACCGTGATCATTCACAAGAATGGCCAGGTCGTCGCCAATGCGCAGGCTTACCTGCAGCAGTGGACCGATCCCGAAGGCATGCGCCAGGCCAACGACTACGTGCTCGAACTTGATGGCACGCCGGTCGCAGTGCGCACCCGGCCAGCCAGCGCGCTATTGAATATCGAGGAAATCAGGTACTGATCGGGCCGGCCCTGCAGGAGCGGATGTCTCCACTCCTGCAGGGCCCCGGTTCAGTTCAACGCATCGAGCAACGCCTGGTTCATTTCCGGCGTGCCAATGGTGATACGCAGGAACTGGGCAATGCGTTCCTGCTTGAAGTGACGCACGATCACGCCCTGCTCACGCAGGCGCGCCGACAGCTGTGCGGCATCCTGCTCGGGGTGGCGAGCGAAGATGAAGTTGGCCGCCGATGGCAATACCTCGAAGCCCTTGCCGACCAACTGTTCCACCAGCGCTTCACGGCTGTCGATCACCTTGCGGCAGGTGGCCTGGAAGTAGGCCTTGTCCTCGAAGGCAGCCGCAGCGCCCACGATCGCCATACGGTCAAGCGGGTAGGAGTTGAAGCTGTTCTTGATCCGCTCCAGCGCCTCGATGAGGTCCGGGTGGCCGACTGCCAGGCCCACACGCAAACCGGCGAGCGAGCGGGACTTCGACAGCGTCTGGGTCACCAGCAGGTTGTCGTAGCGATCCACCAGGCTGATGGCCGTCTCACCGCCGAAGTCGATGTAGGCTTCGTCCACCACCACCACCGAGTCGCGGTTGGCCTGCAGCAACTGCTCGATCGCCTGCAACGGCAGCAGGCAGCCGGTCGGCGCGTTAGGGTTGGGGAAAACGATCCCGGCGTTGGGTTTGTGGTAGTCAGCAATGCGGATCTGGAACTGCTCATCCAGCGCCACCTGCTCGAACGCAATGCCATACAAGCCGCAGTACACCGGGTAGAAGCTGTAGCTGACGTCGGGGAACAGCAACGGGCCGCGAGCGTGCTGGAACAGGCCGTGGAAGATGTGTGCCAGCACCTCGTCGGAGCCGTTGCCGACGAACACCTGCGCCGGGGTCACGCCGTAATACTCGGCCACCGCCTGCTTCAGGCGGTCGCTGTTCGGGTCCGGGTACAGGCGCAGGTTGTCGTTCAGCTCGCCACGCATGGCCTCCAGCGCCTTCGGCGATGGGCCATAGGGGTTCTCGTTGGTGTTCAGCTTGACCAGGCGGGCCAGCTTGGGTTGCTCGCCCGGCACGTAAGGCACCAGGTCCTTGACGAAGGGGCTCCAGAATCGACTCATGCTCAGTTCCCCTTCTGTTGGGTCAGGATACGGTATTCAGCGCTACGGGCGTGGGCGGTCAGCGATTCGCCACGGGCCAGGACCGAAGCGGTGTGGCCCAGTTCGGACGCGCCCTGTTCGGAGCAGAAGATGATCGACGAACGCTTCTGGAAGTCATACACCCCCAGCGGCGAGGAAAACCGCGCGGTGCCGGAAGTGGGCAGCACGTGGTTGGGGCCGGCGCAGTAGTCACCCAGCGCTTCGCTGGTGTGGCGGCCCATGAAGATCGCGCCCGCGTGGCGGATCTGCGGCAGCCAGGCCTGCGGGTCGGCCACCGACAGTTCGAGGTGCTCCGGCGCGATACGGTTGGCCACTTCAATGGCTTGCTGCATGTCACGCACCTGGATCAACGCGCCACGGCCATTGATCGATTTCTCGATGATCGCGGCACGCTCCATGGTCGGCAGCAACTTGTCGATGCTGGCGGCAACGCGGTCAAGGAAAGCGGCGTCCGGGCTGACCAGGATCGCCTGGGCGTCTTCGTCGTGCTCGGCCTGGGAAAACAGGTCCATGGCGATCCAGTCCGGGTCGGTCTGGCCGTCACACACCACGAGGATTTCCGATGGGCCGGCGATCATGTCGATGCCTACCTGGCCGAACACGTGGCGCTTGGCCGTGGCGACGTAGATGTTGCCCGGGCCGACGATCTTGTCGACCTGCGGCACGCTCTCGGTACCGTAGGCCAGCGCCGCAACGGCCTGGGCGCCACCGACGGTGAACACCCGGTCGACCCCGGCGATGCAGGCCGCCGCCAGCACCAGCTCATTGACCTCCCCACGCGGGGTGGGCACCACCATGACCACTTCGGCCACGCCGGCAACCTTGGCCGGGATGGCATTCATCAGCACCGACGACGGGTACGACGCCTTGCCGCCCGGCACGTACAGGCCGGCGCGGTCCAGCGGGGTGACCTTCTGGCCGAGCACGGTGCCGTCGGCTTCGGTGTATTGCCAGGAGTCCTGCTTCTGCCGCTCGTGGTACAGGCGCACACGGTTGGCGGCTTTTTCCAGGGCTTCGCGCTGGGCCGGGGTGATGCGGGTCAGGGCCAGTTCCAGGCGGTCGCGCTTGAGGATCAGGTCGTCGATCGACTTGGCATCAACACCATCGAAACGCTGGGTGAACTCCACCAGCGCCGCATCGCCGCGCTCGCGCACAGCCTTGATGATGTCGAGCACGCGCTGGTTGACCGCGTCATCGGACACACTTTCCCAGCTCAGCAGATGATCCAGATGTCGGGCGAAATCCGGATCAGCAGCGTTGAGACGGGCAATTGCAGTGGACACGGTCATGGCGAGGGCCTCGATTATTGGCGAATGCTCAGGCGCCCTAGGCTACCAGTCGATCCGCGCGGGCACCCGAGAAAAAAGGCTATGAAGCGGATAGACGGGCGCGACAGCGAAGGTCGCGCGCAGGAGTCAACCGCGGTGTCGCGACTCGACTGCTTGGCGCAGCGTGTCGATCAGGCTCTGGATACGGGCGTGCTGCATTTTCATGGAGGCCTTGTTGACCACCAGGCGCGAGCTGATCGTGGCGATCAGTTCCTGGGGCTCCAGGCCGTTGGCACGCAGGGTATTGCCGGTGTCGACCACGTCGATGATCTTGTCGGCGAGGTTGATCAGCGGTGCCAGCTCCATCGAGCCGTACAGCTTGATGATGTCGACCTGACGGCCCTGTTCGGCGTAATAGCGCTTGGCTACGTTGACGAATTTGGTAGCCACGCGCAGACGGCCCTTGGGCTCGGCTGCACCGACCACGCCGGCAGTCATTAGCTTGCAACGGGCAATCTGCAGGTCCAGGGGCTCGTACAGGCCCTGGCCGCCATACTCCATCAGCACGTCCTTGCCGGCCACACCCAGGTCGGCGGCACCATGCTCGACATAGGTCGGCACGTCGGTGGCACGCACGATCAGCAGGCGCACGTCGTCCTGCGTGGTGGGGATGATCAGTTTGCGGCTCTTGTCCGGGTTCTCGGTCGGCACGATGCCGGCTTCCGCCAGCAGCGGCAGGGTATCGTCGAGAATACGGCCTTTGGAAAGCGCGATGGTCAACATTGGAACGTCGGTCCTCAAGCGGCTACTGCCGGCCGGGCCATGGGCCCGACCGCATTCAATTCATCAGGCCCAGCCTGTGGGAGCGGGCTAGCCCGCGAACACCGGCATAGCCGGTGCCATGCACCGCGGAGGCTTCTTCGCGGGCATGCCCCCTCCCACAGGATGTGCCAGGCAGATAATTAGCCCGGTACGCGACGGATTTTCGCGCCGAGCATCTGCAGTTTCTCTTCGATGCACTCGTAACCACGGTCGATGTGGTAGATGCGATCGATCAGGGTATCGCCTTCGGCAACCAGTGCCGACAGCACCAGGCTGGCCGACGCACGCAGGTCGGTGGCCATGACCGGGGCGCCCTTGAGCGTATTCACGCCAGTGACGATTGCGGTGTTGCCTTCGACCTGGATCTGCGCGCCCATGCGGTGCATTTCATAGACGTGCATGAAGCGGTTTTCAAAGATCGTCTCGATCACCGCGCCAGTGCCTTCGGCAATGGCGTTGAGCGAGATGAACTGCGCCTGCATGTCGGTCGGGAATGCCGGGTACGGGGCGGTACGCAGGTTGACGGCTTTCGGCCGCTTGCCATGCATGTCCAGCTCGATCCAGTCTTCGCCGGTGTTGATGTCGGCGCCGGCTTCCTTGAGTTTTTCCAAAACAGCTTCAAGGATGGTCGGGTCGGTGTCCTTGACCTTGACGCGGCCACCGGTCACGGCAGCGGCAACCAGGTAGGTACCGGTCTCGATACGGTCTGGCATCACGCGGTAGTTGGCCGAGGCCAGGCGCTCGACGCCATCGATGACGATGGTGTCGGTACCCGCGCCCTGGATCTTGCCGCCCATGGCGTTGATGAAGTTGGCCAGGTCGACCACTTCCGGCTCGCGCGCGGCGTTCTGCAACACACTGCGGCCCTTGGCCAGGGCTGCGGCCATCATGATGTTCTCGGTACCGGTCACGCTGACGGTGTCGAAGAAGAAGTGCGCACCGCGCAGGCCACCTTCAGGCGCCTTGGCCTTGATGTAGCCGCCCTCGACTTCGATCTTGGCGCCCATGGCTTCGAGGCCACGGATGTGCAGGTCGACCGGGCGCGAGCCAATGGCGCAACCGCCAGGCAGGGCCACCTCGGCCTCGCCGAAGCGGGCGACCATCGGGCCCAGGACCAGGATCGAGGCGCGCATGGTCTTCACCAGCTCGTACGGCGCGACCAGGGTCTTGATGGTGCGCGGGTCGATCTCCACCGCCAGCTTTTCGTCGATCACAGGCTCGATGCCCATGCGCCCGAACAGCTCGATCATGGTGGTGATGTCGTGCAGGTGCGGCAGGTTGCCTACGGTGACCGGGCCGTCGGCCAACAGGGTCGCCGCCAGGATCGGCAGGGCTGCGTTCTTCGCGCCCGAAATGCGGATCTCGCCATCAAGGCGAGCGCCGCCAGTAATAATCAGTTTGTCCATTGGAATCTCGCCGCCACGTTGGCTCAGGTGCGCTCAGCCCAGGCTGCGCTGCTGAAAAATTTCATGGTTACCGCATGGATGCTGCCATTGGCGATCCACGGATTCAGGTGAGCATAGATCGCCTGCTGGCGTTTGACCGGGCTCAGGCCAGCCAACTCGTCGCTGATCACGTTCAACTGGAAGTTGCAGCCTTCGCCTTCAACTTCGACCCGGGAACCCGGCAATTTCTCTTCAAGGAAGCTTTTAACTTCTACGGCCTGCATGCTCAACCTCAATCGGCGCCCGATGCGCACGGGTCGGCCATCATACAAAAAAGCCCCTCGCCTGCGAAGCCCAACGAGGGCTTCACTGACCGAGGGGCCATCATTCCTGTCACGCCATCAGGTTGCCAGCACTTCGTCGAGGTCATAGACCTCGGCAATTTCGCGCATGTCGTCGGGCATGTTGCGCACCTGACAACCCTTGCCAGCGGCCTGGGCATCACGCATGAAGGCCAGCAGCAGTGACAGGCCGACACTGGTGGAGCGCTGCACCGCCGCGCAATCGAGCACTACCTGCGCCTCGCCGCAGGCGCCGATCAGCGCCTTGCCCTGCTTGCGCAGGAGCGGCCCGCTGCGGTAGTCCAGCACGCCGGCCAGGCGCAGCACGCCCGGCTCGGCCATGCTTACGGCAGCCTCACTCATTTGACGGTCTTCTCCGGGGAGTTGTCGGCGGCCTGCTTGGCTTTGGCCACTTCACCGGCCCAGCCGTCGATGGTCTTGTCCAGGTCGCCACCGTTGCGCTGCATGGCGTCGGCGAACTGGTCGCGGAACAGCTTGCCGATGTTGATGCCGTTGACGATCACGTTACGCACCTTCCACTCGCCAGCCAGGTTTTCCAGGGTGTACTGCACCGGGTAGACGGCACCGTTGTTGCCGGTGACCTTCATGCCGACGCTGGCGCGCTTGCCGTCATCGGCCTTGGCCGGGTCTACGACGATACCCTGGTTGTTGTACTCCAGCAGCGCGTTACCGTAGAACTGGAACAGGCTGCGCTTGAAGTTTTCCTGGAAGCGCTGCATCTGCTCGGGCGTGGCCTTGCGCGAGTACTTGACGGTCATGATGCTTCTGGAAATGCCGTCGGCATCGACCACGGGCGCAAGGATCCGGTCAAGGGTGTCGTAGAAAGCTTGCGGGTTGGTCTTGTACTGCTCCTTGTTGGCCTTGAGCTCGCCCAGCAGCTCGGTGGTGGTGCTCTGCACCACGTCGTGCGGCGACTGCGCGGCCATTGCCATCAGGGGGAAGGCCGCCAGCAGGACCAGCAGGCCACGTCGCAGGATCGAAATCATGGAAACTCCTTAATTAGCCGGTTGCGCTTCTTTCGGTTCCTTGCCAACGGAGTTGAGCAGGAACTTGCCAATCAGATCTTCCAGCACCAGGGCCGACTGGGTGTCATGGATGGTCGCGCCATCCTTGAGCACCTGCTCTTCACCGCCCACGCTGATGCCGATGTACTTCTCGCCCAGCAACCCAGCGGTCAGGATCGAGGCAGTGGAGTCGACCGGCAGGTTATCCACCGACTTGTCCAGCTGCAGCGTCACCCGACCGGTATAGGAATCACGGTCCAGGTCGATGGCGGTAACCTTGCCGATGGTCACACCGGCCATGGTCACTTTAGCTCTGACCGTCAAACCGGCGATATTGTCGAAGTACGCATAAACTTTATAGGTATCGCTGCTCGGGCTGGCCGACAGGCCGCTGACACGCAGGGCCAGCAGCAGCAGCGCCAGGATCCCGGCCAGGAGGAACAGGCCGACACCGATTTCCAGGGTGCGGTTTTGCATCAGAAATCTCCAAACATCAAGGCGGTCAGAATAAAGTCCAGACCCAGCACAGCCAACGAGGCATAGACCACGGTCTTGGTGGTGGCACGGCTGATCCCTTCTGAGGTGGGCTCACAGTCGTACCCCTGGAATACGGCGATCCAGGTCGTGACGAAGGCGAATACCAGGCTCTTGACCAGCCCGTTGAGCACGTCGTCGGTGAACGAAACACTGTTCTGCATGTTGGCCCAGAACGAGCCCTCGTAGACGCCCAGCCAGTCCACGGCGACCCACGAGCCACCCCAGATGCCCACCACGCTGAAGATCAGCGCCAGCAACGGCAGCGAGATGAAACCGGCCCACAGGCGCGGTGCGACAATGTACTTGAGCGGGTCGACGCCGATCATTTCCAGGCTCGACAGCTGCTCGGTGGACTTCATGTTGCCGATTTCAGCGGTCAGCGCGGAGCCGGCGCGGCCGGCGAACAGCAAGGCGGTCACCACCGGGCCCAGTTCACGCAGCAAGGTCAGGGCCACCATCTGCCCCACGGCCTGCTCCGAGCCGTACTTGGTCAGGATGCTGTAGCCCTGCAGCGCCAGCACCATGCCGATGAACACCCCGGACACGACGATGATCGCCAGCGACAGCACACCCACCGAGTACAGCTGCTTGGTCAGCAGCTGGAATCCGCCACCGATACCGCCACGGCCGATCAGGGCATGGAACAGGAACAGGCAGGAACGCCCCAGCACCGCCAGCACGTCGATTGCCGAACGCCCGAGCAGGCGCACACGTTCGAGTAAGGATTTTCTGCGCATCAACGCGCCCCCAGCAGGTCGGCGCGGTAGTCAGGCGCGGGAAAATGGAAAGGTACCGGACCGTCCGGGTCGCCTTTCATGAACTGGCGAATGCGCGGGTTGTCCGACCCCATCAGCTCGTCAGGGGTCCCCTGGCCAAGTACCTGGCCGTCACCCACCACATAGATGTAGTCGGCGATGCTGGCGGTTTCCGCCAGGTCATGGGAGACCACGATGCTGGTGATACCCAGCGCATCGTTGAGCAGGCGGATCAGGCGCACCAGCACCCCCATGGCGATCGGGTCCTGGCCGACGAACGGTTCGTCGTACATGAGGATCTGCGGGTCCAGGGCAATCGCCCGGGCCAGCGCCACGCGGCGCTTCATGCCGCCGGACAGTTCGTCCGGCATCAGGTCGATGGCGCCACGCAGGCCCACGGCCTGCAGTTTCATCAGCACGATGTCACGGATCATTTCGTCCGACAGCTGGGTGTGCACGCGCAGCGGGAACGCGACGTTCTCGAACACATCGAGGTCGGTGAACAGCGCGCCGCTCTGGAACAGCACCCCCATTTGCTTGCGGGCGTCGAACAGGTCGCTGCGCGACAGCGTCGGCAGGTTCTGCCCGGCAACCCAGACCTCACCGCTGGAAGGGCGCAACTGCGCGCCCATCAGACGGAGCAACGTGGTCTTGCCGCACCCCGATGGCCCCATGATACCGGTGACCTTGCCGCGCGGGATGCGAATGTCGACGTTGCTGAAAATGCTGCGCGAACCGCGTTTGAAGGTAACCCCCTTCAACTCGACCGCGTAGGCGCTATCCACACTCATCTAGACTCCTTGCTGATGCAGCCTCGTCCTAATGGACGCCGGCCTCCATCTGGAAGGCACACGCGCCCCTGGCAGGCCGAATAGCGGCGAACTATAGCACCGCTGACCGCGCCGCCCCAAGGTCGGCTAACGAGTCGTTCAGCCCGGTGACAGGCTGGCGCGAGATTCGCCAGGGCAATCGAAAGCGTGAGGGTTTCTTTCATTGCAGCTATAATCGCCGCCTTTTCATCAGGCATTGCTTTTTCGACATGAGCCAATCCAGCGAGCTGATCCAATCCGCCCAACGCACCCTGCGCCTGGAAGTCGAGGCCGTAGAGGCCCTGCTGGCGCGCATCGACGACAATTTCGTCAAGGCCTGCGAACTGATCCTGGCCAGCAAGGGCCGGGTCGTCGTGGTCGGCATGGGCAAGTCCGGGCACATCGGCAACAAGATCGCCGCCACCCTCGCCAGCACCGGTACGCCGGCGTTTTTCGTGCACCCCGCCGAAGCCAGCCATGGCGACATGGGCATGATTACCCGCGATGATGTCATCCTGGCCCTGTCGAATTCCGGCAGCACCGCCGAAATCGTCACCCTGCTGCCGCTGATCAAGCGCCTGGGCATCAAGCTGATCAGCCTGACCGGCAATCCGGATTCGCCCCTGGCCCAGGCTGCCGAGGTCAACCTCGACGCGCGCGTCGAGCAAGAGGCCTGCCCGCTCAACCTGGCCCCCACCTCTTCCACCACCGCTTCGCTGGTACTTGGCGACGCCCTGGCCATCGCCCTGCTCGAGGCCCGTGGCTTCACCGCCGAGGACTTTGCCTTCTCGCACCCGGGTGGGGCACTGGGCCGCCGCCTGCTGCTGAAGGTCGAGAACGTGATGCACGCCGGTGACGACCTGCCCCAGGTGCCGCGCGGCACCCTGCTCAAGGACGCCCTGCTGGAAATGTCCCGCAAGGGCCTGGGCATGACCGTGATCGTCGAAGCCGACGGCAAGCTGGCCGGGATCTTCACCGACGGCGACCTGCGCCGCAGCCTGGACCGCAACATCGACGTCCACACCACCCTGATCGACCAGGTCATGACTGTGCACGGCAAGACGGCCCGCGCCGACATGCTCGCGGCCGAGGCACTGAAAATCATGGAAGACCACAAGATCGGCGCCCTGGTAGTGGTAGACCGCGAGGACCGCCCGACCGGCGCCCTGAACATGCACGACCTGCTGCGCGCCGGCGTAATGTAAAGGAACGATGGAATGAACCAGGACCTCATGCAACGCGGCAAGCACATCAAGCTGGCAGTGTTCGACGTGGACGGCGTGCTCACCGACGGGCGCCTGTACTTCCTCGAGGACGGCAGCGAATTCAAGACCTTCAATACCCTCGACGGCCAGGGCATCAAGATGCTCATGGCCTCGGGCGTGACCACCGCGATCATCAGCGGGCGCAAGACCCCGGTGGTCGAGCGCCGGGCGAAGAACCTCGGCATCCCGCACCTTTATCAGGGCCGCGAGGACAAGCTGGTGGTGCTTGACGGCCTGCTCGCCGAACTGGGCCTGAGCTATGCTCAAGTGGCCTACCTCGGCGACGACCTGCCGGACCTGCCGGTGATTCGCCGGGTCGCCCTGGGCATGGCGGTGGCCAACGCCGCCCCCTTCGTTCGCCAGCACGCCCATGGCGTGACCCAGGCACGTGGCGGCGAAGGCGCGGCCCGTGAATTCTGCGAACTGATCATGCAGGCCCAGGGCACCCTGGACGCTGCCAACGCCAACTACCTGTAAGGCTGCCCATGTTCAGCAAGAAAGCCCGCAACATTGCGCTGCTCGCGGTGATCGCCGCCCTGCTGGTGGCGATCGGCTACTGGAATGTCAGCCCGGAAAGCTTCCTCGACAAGCCGGTAGCGCAGGTCGACAAGAGCGCCATCGACTACTACGCAGTCAACGCCCACAGCGTGCAGTTCCTGCCCGACGGCAAGCTGCAGTACGAAATGACCGCCGACAAGGTCGAGCACCTCAAGGCCAGCGAAATCACCCTGCTGACCACGCCGGACCTGCACCTGTACCGCGGCACCGCGTTCCCGTGGCACGTGCAGAGCACCCGCGCCGAGGTCAACCCGGACGGCAGCGAGGTTGAACTGATCGACAACGTGCGGGTTGCCCGCACCGACGAAAAACAGCGCGAAACCATCATTACCAGCTCACGCATGACCGTGTTCCCGCAGAAGCAATATGCGCAGACCGAGCAAGCCGTTAGAATCGACGGCGCCGGTGGCACGACTACGGGCAAAGGAATGAAAGCGTATTTGAAAGAAGGCAAGATGGACTTGCTCTCTAACGTAAGAGGACAGTATGAGGCTCGTTAAAACCCTCCCCCTTTTGCTCAGCCTGAGCGCAGCACTGGGAAGCGCGAGCGCCCTCGCCCTGCCGAATGACCGTGACCAGCCTATCCGCATCCAGGCCGACAACGCCCACCTGGACGACAAGCAGGGCGTGGCCACCTACACCGGCGACGTGATCATCACCCAGGGTTCGATGATGATCAAAGGCAACACCGTGACCATCACCCGTTCCGCCTCCGGCGACATCGACGTGGTGACCTCGGTGGGCAACCTGGCCTACTTCGAGCAGCAGCAGAGCGCAGCCAAGCCGGACAAGATGAAAGGCTGGGCAGTTACCATCCAGTACCAGGCGCAAAAGGACATGGTGGTCCTCACCGATCGCGCCAAGGTCGAGAACGAAGGCAACACCACCGAAGGCGAGAAGATCGTCTACAACACCAAGACCCAGGTGGCGACCGCCGGTCGTGGTGGCAACGTGACTTCGCCGCGTCAGCGTATCGACATGGTGATCCAGCCCAAGAAGAAGGCCGAGTAAATGGCAACCCTCAAAGCCCAGCACCTGGCCAAGAGCTACAAGGGGCGGCAAGTCGTACGTGACGTCAGCCTGTCGATCGACAGCGGCCAGATCGTCGGCCTGCTCGGCCCCAACGGCGCCGGCAAGACCACCTGCTTCTACATGATCGTCGGCCTGGTCCAGGCTGAGCAGGGCCGCGTGCTGATCGACAACCTCGATGTCAGCCACCAGCCCATGCACGGTCGCGCCCGCGCCGGTATCGGCTACCTGCCGCAGGAAGCCTCGATCTTCCGCAAACTGTCGGTGGCCGACAACATCATGGCCATTCTCGAGACCCGCAAGGACCTCGACCGCGAAGGCCGCCGCAAGGAACTGGAAAGCCTGCTGCAGGAATTCCACATCAGCCACATTCGCGACAACCTCGGCATGAGCCTGTCCGGTGGCGAGCGCCGTCGCGTCGAGATCGCCCGTGCGCTGGCGACCGCCCCCAAGTTCATCCTGCTGGACGAACCGTTTGCCGGTGTCGACCCGATCTCCGTCGGCGACATCAAGCAGATCATCCACCACCTCAAGGCCAAGGGCATCGGTGTGCTGATCACCGACCACAACGTCCGCGAAACCCTGGATATCTGCGAAACCGCCTATATCGTCAATGATGGTCGGCTCATCGCCGAAGGCGATGCCGAGACCATCCTGGCCAACGACCTGGTCAAAGAGGTTTACCTGGGCCACGAGTTCCGGCTCTGAACCCAGTGCGCGCCTGGAGTGCCGGCAATTCACCCTGCAATCGCGGGTAAAGTTGTTACGGTACTCTAGGCAAACGCTACAATTTAAGGCATAAAACTTGCTTGATCTGGCGCCCTGGCGCCCTCGTGTAGTGGATGGCGCATGCGCGCCGGCGAACAAGGTATTAAGCCCCAGCCATGAAACCATCGCTCGTCCTAAAAATGGGCCAGCAACTGACGATGACGCCGCAGTTGCAACAGGCCATCCGCCTGCTCCAGCTCTCCACCCTGGACCTCCAACAGGAAATCCAGGAAGCGCTGGAGTCGAACCCGATGCTCGAACGTCAGGAAGACGGCGACGACTTCGACAACAGCGACCCGATGGCGGACAACGCCGAGAACAAACCGGCCGCCGAAGTCCAGGACAACAGCTTCCAGGAAAGCACCACCAGTGCCGACAACCTTGAAGACGGTGAGTGGAGCGAGCGCATTCCCAACGAGCTGCCAGTGGACACCGCCTGGGAAGACATCTACCAGACCAGCGCCAGCAGCCTGCCCAGCAACGACGATGACGAATGGGACTTCACCACGCGGACATCGGCCGGCGAAAGCCTGCAAAGCCACCTGCTGTGGCAGTTGAACCTGGCACCGATGTCAGATACCGACCGGCTGATTGCGGTCACCTTGATCGACAGCATCAACGGCCAGGGTTACCTGGAAGACACCCTCGAGGAGATCTGTGCCGGTTTCGACCCCGAGCTGGATATCGAGCTGGACGAGGTCGAAGCGGTGCTGCACCGCATCCAGCAGTTCGAACCGGCCGGCGTCGGTGCCCGCAACCTGGGTGAATGCCTGCTGCTGCAACTGCGCCAACTGCCAGCCAATACCCCGTGGATGACCGAAGCCAAGCGCCTGGTCACCGATTTCATCGACCTGCTCGGCAGCCGCGACTACAGCCAGCTGATGCGGCGCATGAAAATCAAGGAAGACGAGCTGCGCCAGGTCATCGAGCTGGTGCAGAGCCTGAACCCGCGCCCCGGTTCGCAGATCGAGTCCAGCGAACCTGAATACGTGGTGCCCGACGTCATCGTGCGCAAGGACAATGACCGCTGGCTGGTGGAGCTGAACCAGGAAGCCATCCCGCGCCTGCGCGTCAACCCGCAGTACGCCGGCTTCGTGCGCCGGGCCGATACCAGTGCCGATAACACCTTCATGCGCAACCAGCTGCAGGAAGCGCGCTGGTTCATCAAGAGCCTGCAAAGCCGCAACGAGACGCTGATGAAGGTGGCCACGCAGATCGTCGAGCACCAGCGCGGCTTCCTCGACCACGGCGACGAAGCGATGAAACCCCTGGTGCTGCATGACATCGCCGAGGCGGTCGGCATGCACGAATCGACCATTTCGCGGGTTACCACGCAGAAATACATGCACACGCCACGTGGCATCTACGAACTGAAATACTTTTTCTCCAGCCACGTCAGCACCTCCGAAGGCGGAGAATGCTCGTCCACGGCGATCCGCGCGATCATCAAGAAACTGGTTGCGGCGGAAAATCAGAAAAAGCCATTGAGTGACAGCAAGATCGCTGGTTTACTGGAGGCACAAGGCATCCAGGTAGCCCGTCGCACCGTCGCCAAGTACCGCGAGTCTCTCGGCATCGCACCGTCGAGCGAACGCAAGCGACTGATGTAGCCCCTGAGATGCGCCACAGCGTTTGTGGGGCAGGTGCAAGACCTGCCTCTTTATGCACGGGCAACAAAGGAGAAGCTGTATGCAAGTCAATATCAGTGGACAGCATGTAGAAGTCACCCAGCCACTGCGCGATTACGTGCTTGAAAAACTCGCTCGGGTGGAAAGTCACTTCGACAAGATCACCAACGTGCAGGTCATCATGAAGGTCGAGAAGCTGCAACAGAAGGTCGAGGCGACCTTGCAGATTCCCGGCGGCGAAGTGGTTGCCAACGCCGAACACGAAGACATGTATGCAGCGATCGATGCCTTGGCCGACAAGCTCGACCGCCAACTGAAAAAACACAAGGAAAAACAGCAAAGCCTGCTGCAAGGTGCAGCTGCCCGCTGATCCCCCTCATCCATGATCCGACTTGAAACCATCCTGACCCCCGGCCGTTCCCTGGTGAACGTGCCGGGCGGCAGTAAGAAGCGCGCCCTGGAAAAGGTCGCCACCGTCATCGCCGACCAAGTACCAGAACTGGAGATGCAGGACGTCTTCGAAAAACTGGTCGCCCGGGAGAAACTCGGCTCGACCGGTTTCGGTAATGGCATTGCCATCCCGCACTGCCGGCTCCCAGGATGCTCCGCTCCGGTCAGCGCCCTGCTGCACCTGGAAGCCCCCATCGACTACGACGCGATCGATGGCGCTCCGGTGGACCTGCTGTTCGTCCTGCTGGTGCCGGAAGCCGCGACCGATGCTCACCTGGAATTACTGCGGCAGATTGCCAGCATGCTTGATCGCAAGGAAGTGCGTGACCGCCTGCGTGCGGCCACCAGCAGCGAGGCCCTGTTCCAGGTTGTCCTGGACGTACAGAACGAGCACTGAACATGCGCCTGATCATCGTCAGCGGCCGGTCCGGCTCCGGCAAGAGCACCGCCCTCGATGTCCTGGAAGACAACGGTTTCTACTGCATTGACAACCTGCCCGCCGGGCTGCTGCCGCAACTGGCGGAAAACGCGCTGATCAACACCGAGCTGCTGCAACCCAAGGTTGCCGTGTCGATCGACGCACGCAACCTGCCCAGCCACCTGAGCCGTTTCCCTCAATTGCTCGAAGAAGCCCGTGCCCGGCATATCCAGTGCGACGTACTGTTCCTGGATGCCGACGAAGACACGCTGCTCAAGCGCTTTTCGGAAACCCGCCGGCGCCACCCGCTGACCAATGCCGACCGTTCGCTGGCCGAGGCAATCCGCGTTGAGAGTGAGCTGCTGGGGCCGATTTCCGACCTGGCCGACCTGAAGATCGACACCACCAGCCTGAACCTGTACCAGCTGCGCGACTCCATCAAGCTGCGCCTGCTCAACCAGCCCGAGCCTGGCACTGCGTTCCTGGTCGAGTCGTTCGGTTTCAAGCGCGGCATGCCGGTCGATGCCGACCTGGTGTTCGACGTACGCTGCCTGCCCAACCCCTACTGGAAGCCCGAGTTGCGTGAACACTCCGGCCTCGAGCAACCGGTGATCGACTACCTGGCCGCACAGCCGGACGTCGAAGAAATGTTCAATGACATCTCCAGCTACCTGCTGAAGTGGCTGCCCCGCTTCGCCGCCAGCAACCGTGCCTACGTCACCATCGCCATCGGCTGCACCGGTGGCCATCACCGTTCGGTATACATCACCGAGCGCCTCGGCCAGTTGCTGCAGCAATCCCTGAAAAACGTCCAGGTCCGCCACCGCGACCTCTAGCCCAAGGATCCGCCCCACGATGCCCGCCCGTGAAATCACCATCATCAACAAGCTGGGGCTGCACGCCCGGGCGGCAGCCAAGTTCGTTGGCGTGGCCGGCCGCTTCCCCTGCCAGGTCAGGGTGGGCCGCGCGCCAGACAAGCTGGTGGATGGCAAAAGCATCATGGCGGTGATGATGCTGGCGGCTGGCAAAGGCACCCAGGTGCACCTGCATACCGAAGGGGACCAAGACAACGAAGCCATGGAGGCGCTGGTCGAACTGATCAACAACTACTTCGACGAAGGCGAATAGGCCCGCGCGGGACGACCTGGAAGCACGGTATAGCCGCCCAGGGCAGCCGCTCGGCGCCGGCCAACCATGGGCGGTGACCCAGGATCAGATACCGCCAGCGGTGAGTTTCTCCGGGTCCAGCAGCGCCTCCAGCTGCTCACGTGACAGGTCGGTGTGCTCCAGGGCCACGTCGATGATCGGTCGCCCCTGCTTATAGGCAGTCTTGGCAATTTCAGCGGCCTTCAGGTAACCGATGATCGGGTTCAGCGCCGTGACCAGGATCGGGTTGCGTGCCAAGGCTTCCTTGAGCTTGCTCTGGTTGACCTTGAAGCCGGCGATGGCCTTGTCAGCCAGCAGGCGGCTGGCGTTGGCCATCAGCTCGATGCTTTCCAGCAGGTTGCGGGCGATCACCGGCAGCATCACGTTCAGCTCGAAGTTACCGGACTGGCCAGCAATGGCGATGGTGGCGTCATTGCCGATCACCTGGGCGGCGACCATGGCGGTGGCTTCCGGAATGACCGGGTTGACCTTGCCCGGCATGATCGAAGAGCCCGGTTGCAGGCCTTGCAGCTCGATCTCACCCAGGCCGGCCAATGGCCCGGAGTTCATCCAGCGCAGGTCGTTGGCGATTTTCATCAGCGCCACCGCGGTGGTCTTGAGCTGGCCGGACAGGGCCACGGCGGTGTCCTGCGAGCCGATCAAGGCGAACAGGTTCTGCCCGGGGGTGAACTCGACCCGGGTCAGGCTGCTGAGTTGGCGGGCGAAGCCGACAGCGAATTGCGGGTGGGCGTTGATGCCGGTACCCACCGCAGTGCCGCCCTGGGCCAGCGCCTGCAGGCTCGGCAGGGTAGCTTCGATATGCGCCTTGGCGCCGTTGAGCTGCGCGGCCCAGCCATCCAGCACCTGGCTCATGCGCACCGGCATGGCATCCATCAGGTGGGTACGGCCGGTCTTGACGTACTGATGCACTTGCTGCGACTTGGCCTGGATGACCTCCACCAGATGCGCCAGGGCCGGCAGCAGTTGCTCATGCAGGGCCAACGCCGCGCTGACATGAATGGTGGTAGGGATGATGTCGTTGCTGCTCTGGCCGCAGTTGACGTGGTCGTTGGCGCTGACAGCATCACCCAGGACACGGCTGGCCAAGGTGGCAATCACCTCGTTGGCGTTCATGTTCGAGCTGGTACCAGAGCCGGTCTGGAACACATCCACCGGGAAATGCTGGATGAACTCCCCCGCCAACAGTTGTTCGACGGCCGTGACGATCGCCTGGCCCTGCGCTGCAGACAGCTGTTGCAGCTCGACGTTGGTCTTGGCCGCCGCGGCCTTGGCCAACAACAGCGCCCGAATGAACTGGGCCGGCATGCGCTGGCCGCTGATCGGGAAATTGTCGACCGCGCGCTGGGTCTGGGCACCGTACAGGGCCTGGGCCGGCACCTGCAGTTCGCCCATGCTGTCGCGCTCGATACGGGTATCACTCATGTTCACAATCCTTGCATCGGTTCATCGGGGGAATGCGACGGCAGCAGGCGGCAATTGGCCAACTGCAGGGCATAGGGTTGCCAGCGCTGGTTGTGCGCCTGGCGATCGAGGTTGCGCAGGTCCAGCAGCGGGCGCCAGGCCTGGTCCAGGCACTGGCAGCGCCAATGCCAGGGCAACATGCGATCGCAGGCGGTATCCAGCAGCAGGCGGAACGAGGTCAGGGCCACGGTCCATGGCGAGGTTTCGGTGCAGCGCACCAGGTAGCGGCCTTCGGCCAGGTAATGCTCGATCAGCCGCGGCTCGTCAGGGTCGAGCGCGCAGCGTATGCGTCGACTGAGCCAGCGCCAGTTGTCCAGGTAGGGCAGTTCGCGGAGAGCGGGTTTCATGAACATCATCGCCGGGTTGCCAGATAATGACATTCATTATTAATTGAGAATCTGTATCACTTCAAGGGGCAGGGGCGGAAACAAAAATCCCGGCGTGAGCGCCGGGATCGGATTGTCTTCCGTCTGGACTGGGCCTCTGCGCAGATTCACCCGCCAAGAGGCCGCCACCCGCAGCGAATCAGCTACCCGCCACAGTCATCCGCTCGATCAGCACCGAACCGGTGTGGATATTGCTGCGGGTTTCAAGATCGCTGCCAATCGCCACAATCTGCTGGAACATGTCCTTCATGTTGCCGGCGATAGTCACTTCCTGCACCGCATGCTGGATCTCGCCATTCTCGACCCAGAAGCCCGCCGCACCACGCGAATAATCGCCCGTTACCATGTTCAGGCCGTGCCCCATCAGTTCGGTCACCAGCAGCCCGCGGCCCATGCGCCGGATCAGCGCCGCCTGGTCTTCGATGCCATGGCTGACGAACAGGTTGTGCACGCCGCCGGCATTGGCCGTGCTTGGCAGCCCCAACTTGCGCCCGGAATAGGTACCCAGCAGGTAGGAGACCAGCTCGCCCTTGTCGACGAACGGCTTGGCATAGGTAGCCAGGCCGTCGCCATCGAACGCGGCACTGCCCAGCGCACGCGGAATGTGCGGGCGCTCGTCGAGGGTCAGCCAGGTGGGGAACAGGCGCTGGCCGATGGTGCCCTCGAGGAACGACGACTTACGGTACAGGTTGCCGCCGGAAATGGCCGACAGGAAGCTGCCGAACAGGCCACCCGCCAGCTCGGCGGAAAACAGCACCGGCACTTCACAGGTCGGTACTGGCCGTGCGCCCAGGCGGCTGGCGGCACGCTGGGCAGCGCGCACACCGATGCTACGCGGGTCGGCCAACAGCTGGCCCTGGCGGTTCACGTCGTACCAGTAGTCGCGCTGCATCTGCCCGTCGCCTTCGGCGATCATCACACAGCTCAGGCTGTGCCGGGTCGAGGCGTAGCCACCGATGAAGCCATGGCTGTTGCCATACACGCGGCACCCCTGATGGGTATTGAGGGTGGTGCCGTCAGCGTTGAGGATGCGTGGGTCGGCGTCGAATGCCGCCGCCTCGCAGGCCAGCGCCATCTCGATGGCCTTCTCGGGCTCCAGATCCCAGTCATGGTACAGGTCAAGGTCCGGGATCTCGCGGGCCATCAGGGCCGCATCGGCCAGGCCGGCACAGGCATCCTCGGACGTATGTCTGGCAATCGCCAGGGCAGCGGCAACGGTTTCGCGAATCGCCTCCGGGCCACTGGCCGAGGTGCTGGCCGAGCCTTTGCGCTGGCCGACATAGAGGGTGATGCCAAAGCCCTGGTCGCGATTGAACTCGACCGTTTCGACCTCGCGCTGGCGTACCGTGGTGGACAGGCCCTGCTCCAGCGACACCGCCACTTCGCAGGCACTGGCCCCCTGGCGGTGCGCCTCGGCGATGATCGCCTCGACCTGCTCCTGCAATGCTGGCAGGTCCTTCGGACCTACGCTCTGGACTGCACTCATGGTTCTCTCCACTCAAATTCTGCGTTCGGCAAGGATCATTCTACGACCGGGCCGGACAAGCGGCCCCCGACTGGTTATCATGGCGGCGATTTCTAGCGGACTGCCACCATGGTTGATTCAAACGACGACGCCTTCGACGGCGAAAAAAGCAAAACCCAGATCAAGCGTGAACTGCATGCGCTGGTCGAACTCGGCGAGCGCCTTACCACGCTCAAGGCCGATACCCTGGCCCGCCTGCCGTTGACCGACGAGTTGCGCAAGGCCCTGGCCGAGGCCAGCAAGCACACTGCTCACGGCGCGCGCAAACGGCACATGTCGTTCGTCGGCAAGCTGATGCGTGTGCAGGACCTGGATGCCATCCACGCCTTGCTCGAACAGATGGACAGCTCCACGCGCCAGTACAACGAGCGTTTCCACAGCCTGGAGCGCTGGCGCGACCGGCTGATCGACGGTAACGACGAAGACCTCGAACGCTTCGTCAACGAGTACCCCGATACCGACCGCCAGCAGTTGCGCTCGCTGGTGCGCCATGCCCAGCACGAAAAAGCGCGGAACAAGCCGCCTGCCGCTGCGCGCAAGGTGTTCAAGTACATCCGCGACCTCGACGAATTGCAGCGCGGCTTGCGCTGACAGCCCGGGCTCCTGTGGGAGCGGGCAAGCCGGCGAACACCGGCGAAGCCGGTGCCATGCGCCGCGTCGCCTGCTTCGCGGGCACGCCCGCTCCCACAACGGTCCCCGAAGCCATCACGCCCCGGTGCCGCCAACCGTGATCGCATCCAGCTTCAAGGTCGGCTGACCGACCCCGACCGGCACCGACTGCCCGTCCTTGCCGCAGGTCCCTACCCCGCTGTCCAACGCCAGGTCGTTACCAACCATCGACACCCGGCTCATCGCCTCCGGGCCATTGCCGATCAGGGTCGCCCCTTTTACTGGCGCGGTGATCTTGCCGTCTTCGATCAGGTAGGCCTCACTGGTCGAGAACACGAACTTGCCACTGGTGATATCCACCTGACCACCGCCCAGGTTGGCGCAGTAGATGCCTTTTTTCACCGAGGCGATGATTTCCTGTGGGTCGCTTTCGCCAGCCCGCATGTAGGTGTTGGTCATGCGTGGCATCGGCAGGTGGGCGTAGGATTCGCGGCGGCCGTTGCCGGTCACCGCCATGCCCATCAGGCGGGCGTTCAGCTTGTCCTGCATGTAGCCTTTGAGCACGCCATTTTCGATCAGCGTGGTGCACTCGGTCGGTGTGCCTTCATCATCCACGCTCAGCGAACCACGGCGGCCTTCCAGGGTGCCGTCGTCGACGATGGTGCACAGGCTCGACGCCACTTTTTCGCCGATACGGCCACTGAACGCCGAACTGCCCTTGCGGTTGAAGTCGCCTTCCAGGCCATGGCCGACAGCCTCGTGCAGCAGCACGCCCGACCAGCCCGACCCGAGCACCACCGGCAGGGTACCGGCCGGCGCCGGGATAGCCTCGAGGTTGACCAGGGCCTGGCGCAGCGCCTCGCGGGCATAGCCCATTACCCGTTCTTCGGTGAAGAAACGGTAGTCGGTACGCCCGCCGCCGCCCTGCCCGCCGCGCTCGCGACGGCCGTTCTGCTCGACGATGACGCTGACGTTGAAACGCACCAGCGGGCGCACATCAGCGGCCAGGCTGCCATCGGCGGCGGCGATGAGGATGCGCTCCCAGACCCCGGCCATGCTCACGCTCACCTGCTGGATGCGCGGATCGAGGGCGCGGGTGGCGGCGTCGACACGCTTGAGCAACTCGACCTTCTCGGCGCGGCTCAGCACATCCAGCGGGTTGTCCGCCGGGTAAAGGGCGGCCACATCCTGGCTATGGAACACCTGCACCTTGCCATTCTGCCAGGCGCGCGAAATCGAACGGGCGGCACGGGCCGCCGAGGTCAGTGCCTCGAGGTTGATCGCGTTGCTATAGGCAAAGCCGGTCTTTTCGCCGGACTGGGCACGCACGCCCACGCCCTGGTCCAGGTTGAAGCTGCCTTCTTTGACGATGCCGTCTTCCAGCGCCCAGGTTTCCGAGATCTGACCCTGGAAATACAGGTCGGCGGCATCGATGCCGGGGCCGGCCAACTCACCCAGCACGCTCTGCAGGCTGTCCACGGTCAAGCCGCCTGGGGCCAGGAGATGTTCGCTGACGGTGGATAACATCTGGCTCATAGTCACTCCGAGGTGTGCGCAGGCCGCAATGCGTCCTGCGAGAAGAAGCGCCGGTGCGACAGCACCGGCATGCGCGCCCGGATGGACGCTTGTTCATCGATGTCGCGCTCGGCCAGCAGTACTGCTTCGCCTTGCGCCTGTTCCGCGACGATGCGCCCCCAGGGGTCGACGATCGCCGCATGGCCATGGGTTTCCCGTGGCCCCGGGTGGGTCCCGCCCTGCGCTGCTGCCAGCAGGTAGCACTGGGTTTCGATGGCACGGGCGCGCACCAGCACTTCCCAGTGCGCCGCCCCGGTTACCGCGGTGAAGGCGGCCGGCGCTGTGATCAGCTCGGCACCTGCGGCACGCAGTGCACTGTAAAGCTCGGGAAAGCGCAGGTCGTAGCATACGCTCAGCCCCACTCGCCCTACCGGCGTATCGGCTACCACCACCTGGCCGCCATGGGCGTAGTCGTCAGACTCCCGGTAACGGCCACGGTTGTCGGCAACGTCCACATCGAACAGGTGCAGCTTGTCATAGCGTGCCGCCACCTCGCCGTGTTCGTCGATCAGCAGCGAGCAGGCATGGGCCTTGGCGTCGGGCTGCCCGACCGGCGGCAATGGCAAGGTACCGGCGACAATCCATAACCTGAGGTCGCGGGCGGTGCGTTTCAACCATGGCAGGATGGGCCCTTCGCCCAATGCTTCGGCGCGGCCGATGGCAGCGGCATCCTGGCGCCCCATGGCGGCGAAGTTTTCTGGCAGCACGGCCAGACGCGCGCCGCCGAATGCCGCCTGCTCCAGCAGGGCACCGGCGCGTTGCAGGTTGGCCAGCACATCGTCCTGGCTGACCATCTGGATGACCGCTGCCTTCATGGTTACTCCTGGCGGGATTTCTCGAAAGGTTTCACAAATGTGATTCTAGGCTCTTTCCATGGCCCTTCGACACGGTAGTGGACACTGGCAAAACGCGACACCCGGTCACCAATCAGCCGGTCGACCAGGAATAGCGCCCCGCCTACCGCTGGCGCGCCGACAATCAGCGCCGCCAGGGGCAGGTTGTTGGTCACTGGCAGGCTCACTTGCAGGTTGGCATCGACCCGGTCGTTCACCATGTCCAGCGTGCCATCCAGCTCGAAATTGCTCGACGGCCCGGTCACCGCGATCGGCTCGCGGGTCACGTAGACACCATCGCTGGCCACCAGCAGGCCTTTGACCCGGTCGTAGGCCAGGCCCTTGTCGAACAGGTCGGAGAAGTCCAGGCGCAGGCGTCGGCCGATCGAGTTGAAATTGAGCAGGCCGAATACCCGCAGCGCCTGGGCGCTGCCCTCGACCTCGACGAACTGGCCGGTGCGCAGCGCCGCGTCCATGCTGCCGGAGAAGCGCTTGAGGCCGACGGCTGCCGGCGAACCTGGCCAGCGGCCATCCACATCCAGGCGGAATTCGCGGCTGGTCACGGTAGGGGCAAAGCCCCAGGCCTTGAGCACGTCTGCCAGGTTCTTGCCGTCCAGACGCCCCTTGTACCAGCTGCCGGTGCTGCCCGGTTCGCCTTCCCAGCCGCCACCACCGTTGATATGCAGGCCTTTGAAGGCCAGGTCGATATCACTGGCGGTCACGCCACGCGCGGTCGGCCGCAACTTGAGCGATGCGCTGCCGAACAGGTCGTCACCGCGGTATAGCTTGTCGATGCTCAGGTCCAGCGCCGGGACCTTGCGTGGGTCGAAGGCAGCCAGCGGGTCCACGCCGTCTTCGGCCTGCTGCTCGGCAGCGCTGGCAGCCGGCAGGCGCAAGGTCTGCAGGCGTACGACCAACGGCGCACCCTTGGCATCCGCAAGCCGGGCGTTGCCGATGACTTCCTTGCTGTCCAGACGCAGGTCCCAGGCTGGGCCGCCACGGGCCAGGCGCACCACGGCCTGGTTGAGGTCCATGCCGAACGCCTTCAACTGGCCGATGCTCAAGTCGACGCCCTGCAGATTCTGCCGCGCGCTGCCGCCCGGGTCGTCGCCGCCCAGACGTGCAGCCTGATCTTGCCAGGGCGCCAGGTCCAGCGTGTCCAGGCGACCGCGCACACGCAGGCCTTGGCCGCCAGGCAGCTGCGCATCGCCGCCGCCCAGCACGAGCTCGCCACGCCCCTGGGCCAACTTGTCGGCCGGCGCCGCATAGGCAAAGCGGGCAAGGTCGGCGTATGCCGCATCGAAGCGCCGCTCCGGACCTTGCAGCGTCATGCTGAACCGACCGTCACGGGTTTCCGCCGCTGCCTTGCCGAACGGTGCCGGCAGGTCGATGGCGAGGCCCTTGAGGCTGGAGTTGACGCTCAGCCGGTTGTCGCGCCCCCCCAGGCTAAGCTGCAAGCGGTACGGCAGCTCGCCGGAGGCTGGCAAAGCCTGCTTGAACTGCAGCCAGTCGGTCAGCGCCTTGAGCGACACCCGGCCATTGGCATTGATGCGCGACTGTATCTGCCCTGGCTGGCCTTCGGCGGTGATCTGCGCCGTCACCGGTTTGCCGAAAGCCTGCAGGCTGATGCCCTTGCCACTGAGGCCCTTGTCGAAATCGAAGCTGAAGTCGCCCTTCAGGTTGCTCAGCTCCAGGCTTGGTGGCGCCACTTTCAGCTGTGCATCGTGGGTGGCGAAGTCCACCTGCACTTTCGGCCGCTGCCCATGCGCCAGCGGGATGTCGAGCCTGACCTTGCCCTGGAGTGGCCCCTCGCCCTCCCAGCCGGCAAAAATTTCGCCCGTGCCGATAGGCGCTTCCTTGAGAATCTTCAGGCCATCGCCGAGGCTGCCGTCGAAGGCGCCATCGAGGTACAGGTGGCTGGGCTGGCCCGCCTCGGCATGCGGGATATCGACGCTCACATCACTGACTTTGGTATCGAGCAGTACGCCACGCTGGGCCTTGATCCGTACCCCGCTGTCCTCGATCAGCACATCGCCATCCACGTGCTGCACCTGCGGCCAGCCGGGCTGGAAGTCCAGCGCCGCATCACGCACCTTGAAGAACAGGCTGATGCTGCGCGCTTCCGGCGCCGCGCCATGGTTCAGCGAGCCCTGGTACTGGAAGTAGCCTTCGTCCACCGTGCCTTTGACGATTGCACTGCGCAACCATTCATCGAGGGCCGGGCTGAGCACCTCGGGCAGGTACTTGGCGGTATAGCGGCCATCGCCTTCGGTCAGGCCGACCCGCAGGTCCATGTAGTCCTCACGCCCTTCTTCGAACAGCAGGCGGATCAGGAAGTCGCCGGCGATCTTGCCTTCTTCGCCCAGTACCTTGAGGTACGGCGCGACCAGGGTGAAACCTTGCTGGTCCAGGGTCCAGGTCAGGCGTGCATTGGCCTTCTGGTAGTGCCAGGGTTTGGCGAAGATCGGGTACAGATGCAGCATGAACGCGTCGGTGTCCAGGCGCAGCTCGCCATGGCCGAGGTCACCGCTGATGCTGCCGCTGACGTTACCGGCAGCCGGCGCATTGTGATAGGCGTCGAAGCCGACCTTCTCCAGGTTGGCTGCGAACTGCAGGCGCTGGTCGCCCTCGGCCTTGGGCCTGGCTTCCAACCGCACGTTGCGCAATGCGCCAGTCACCTTGAGGCCATCGACCACCGCCATGACCTTGTCCGGCAACGGCGCCAGGGCGTCGATCAAGGGGGTCAGCGGCGTCAGGTCGAGGCGGTCGGCCTGCAACTGCCAGCGCTCATCGGCAGCGCTCTCGCCAGGACGCTGCTGCAACTGCAGGTGCGACTCCCAACGGGTCTTGCCGATATCCATGGCCAGCGAATCGAGCACCACGTCGAAGCCTTGCTCGCGCCGCTGGAACCAGGCCCCCAAGGCAAGGTTGTGCAGTTTGGCCGCCTTGCGCCCGGCATAGGCGCCCTGCAGCTCGGGGGCATTGAGGCGCACCACGGCCTGCTGCAACTGCCCTTGCTGCCAGTCGACCCAGAACTCGCCCCCCGCCCGCAAGCTGTCGGCATGCCACTGGCCGAGCAGGCGTGGCGGCAGCCAACGTGCCCAGTCGCTCTGCGGCAAGCTAAGGTAGGCTTCGACCTGGCCGTCGCGCCAGGCACTGGCCGAGGCGCGGCTGCGCAGGTTCAGCGCCAGGGGCTGGCCATCAGGCAAGGTCGCACGCAGCTCCAGGGACTGCCGCGAAGCGCCGGCCTGCAGGCCGGCACTGACATAGGTGAGGGTCAATGGGTCGCGCTGCCAGGGGTGCAAGGTGACCTGGCTGTCGAACACATCGATGCGGCCCAGCTGGCGCAGGCGCTGCAGCAGTTCGGCGGGGTCGAGCGGCGCATCGTCCTTCTTCGGCAGGCCTTCGAGAGCCCAGTTGCCTTGCTCGTTCTCGCGCAGGATCAGTTGCAGGCCGCCCAGCTGTATGCGGGCCAGGCGTACTTCGCCTGTCGTCAGGCTGGCCCAGATGTCAGGCACCACCTTGACGTCATCCAGGCGCAGGGCCGTGGCGCCCTCGCCCAGTTGCAGGTCGCGCACCTGCAACACCGGCGCCAGGCCGCTCCAACGGCCCTCGAGGGCACCGACGTGCACGGGCAAGCCCAGGGCTTTTTCGGCCTTGCTTTGCACATCGGCACGGTACTCGGCCACCAACGGCACCAGCTCGCGGCCGAGGCTGACATACAGCGCCACCAGCACTGCCAGCAGGGCGCAAATGCCTAGCCCCCAGCGGGTCAAGGCGACAAGAACGCGGTTCAGACGTCCCATGGCCATGGCCCTCCAGGTCGTTTATCCATGATCGGCGGTAGCACCGGTTCTGCCAGCCCGGCCCACCCGCAGTGCATTTCAGAAGGTGTCAGAGCAGCACCACATCGTATTGTTCCTGCGAATACATCGACTCGACCTGGAAGCGAATGGTTCGGCCGATGAAAGCCTCCAGCTCGGCCACGTTACCGGACTCTTCGTCCAGCAACCGGTCGACCACCTTCTGGTTGGCCAGCACCCGGTAGCCTTCGGCCTGGTAGGCACGGGCCTCGCGCAGGATCTCGCGGAAAATCTCGTAGCAGATGGTTTCGGCGGTCTTCAGCTTGCCGCGCCCCTGGCAAGCCAGGCAGGGCTCGCACAGCACCTGCTCCAGGCTCTCGCGGGTGCGCTTGCGGGTCATCTGCACCAGGCCCAGCTCGGTGATACCGATGATGTTGGTCTTGGCATGGTCGCGTTCGAGTTGCTTTTCCAGGGTGCGCAGCACCTGGCGCTGGTGCTCCTCGTCTTCCATGTCGATGAAGTCGATGATGATGATGCCGCCGATGTTGCGCAGGCGCAGCTGCCGGGCGATGGCGGTGGCAGCCTCGAGGTTGGTCTTGAAGATGGTCTCTTCAAGGTTGCGATGGCCAACGAAGGCGCCGGTGTTGACGTCGATGGTGGTCATCGCTTCGGCCGGATCGACCACCAGGTAACCACCGGACTTGAGTGGCACCTTGCGTTCCAGGGCGCGCTGGATTTCATCCTCGACCCCGTACAGGTCGAAGATCGGCCGCTCGCCCGGATAGTGTTCGAGGCGATCGGCGATTTCCGGCATCAGCTCGCCGACGAACTGCGTGGTCTTCTGGAACGTTTCCCGCGAATCGATGCGGATCTTCTCGATCTTCGGGTTGACCAGGTCGCGCAAGGTCCGCAGGGCCAGGCCCAGGTCCTCGTAGATGACCATGGGCGCACCACAGGTCTTGATCTGCGTGCCAATCTGCTCCCACAGGCGCCGCAGGTAGCGGATGTCCTGCAGGATCTCTTCAGCGCGCGCACCTTCGGCAGCGGTGCGCAGGATGAAGCCGCCGGCGTCCTTGATGTTCTCGCTTTCCATGCAGTCGCTGACCACCTGCTTGAGGCGCTCACGCTCGGCTTCGTCTTCGATCTTCAGCGAAATACCGACATGGCTGCTGCGCGGCATGTATACCAGGTAGCGCGACGGGATCGACAGCTGGGTGGTCAGGCGCGCGCCCTTGGTACCGATCGGGTCCTTGGTAACCTGCACCACCAGCGCCTGGCCTTCGTGCACCAGGGCGGTGATGTTCTCCACCGCCGAGCCTTCGCGCTGGGAGAGTTCCGAGGCGTGGATGAACGCCGCGCGCTCCAGGCCAATGTCGACGAACGCCGCCTGCATGCCTGGCAGCACGCGCACCACCTTGCCCTTGTAGATATTGCCGACGATGCCCCGGCGCTGGGTACGCTCGACGTGTACTTCCTGCAGTACCCCGTTTTCCACCACCGCCACGCGTGACTCCATCGGGGTGATGTTGATCAGGATCTCTTCACTCATGGCAGGCTCTCGTCAAAGGTATCTGGTAATGATGGACGGCGTATGCAGTGCTGGCTACCGCTGGTTTGTTACCTCTGGCGTATGCGCGGGGGATTGCCAGCAGGCGATGCCGAATAGGCCAAGCAGTTGGGCCGTTTCACTGAGCGGCAGGCCGACCACCGCCGAGTAGCTGCCGGAAAGGCCGGTGACGAATACCGCACCCAGGCCCTGGATGGCATAGCCGCCGGCCTTGTCCAAGGGTTCGCCGCTGGCCCAGTAGCGTTGCGCTTCATCGGCGCTGATCGGGCGGAAACGCACCGTGCTGGTGACGCACACGCTGTGCATGCGCTGGCCATCGCCGACGGCGACTGCGGTCAGTACCTGGTGCTCGCGGCCCGACAGGCCGGCGAGCATGGCCAGGGCCTGTTCGCGATCTTCTGGCTTGCCGAGGATGCGACCATCGAGCACCACGGCGGTGTCCGCCCCCAGCACCACGGCCGGGCCTGCGATGCTGGCCAGGCCGGCGCCAGCCTTGGCCCTGGCCAGGCGCTCGACATAGGCCGGGGCGCCTTCGGCGGGTAGCGGGGTTTCATCGATCGGGGCATTGACGACGCTGAACGGCACGCCGATCTGGGTCAGCAGTTCACGACGGCGGGGCGAGCCGGAGGCCAGGAATAGCGGGGTCATGCAGACATCTCCCTGTCAGGCGTGGCGGCCGTCAGTTGATATGCAGGCGTCGGCGCAGGTCGCGCAGGGCAAAGCTGATCCACGGCCAGAGCAAGGCACTGATCACCGCCGACCAGACCAGCGCCAGGGTGGGCAGGCGATTGCCGGTCAGCGCGCTGAGCCACAGCTGGATCAACTGGGCAATACCAAAGATCACCAGGATCACCAGGCTCTGTTGCCACATCGGGAACATGCGCAGGCGCTGCTGCAAGGACAGCACCAGGAAGGTGATGAGGGTGAGGATCAGCGCGTTCTGCCCAAGCAGGGTGCCATACAGCACGTCCTCGGCCAGGCCCAGTACGAACGCCGTGGTCATGCCGACCTTGCCCGGTACGGCGAGGGTCCAGAACGACACCAGCAAGGCCAGCCACATGGGCCGGAACACTTCCATGAACTGAGGCATGGGCGAGACGCTGAGCAGCAGGCCGAGGGCGAAAGTCAGCCAGATGACCCAGCCATTGTTGCGGCGTGATACAGCCATCATTGCCTCCGGGGGTGAGCAGGTGCGGCAGGCGCTGCGGCAGGCGTGGCAGGCGCGGCCGCCGGCGCTGCAGGCTGTGCTGCCGGGGTCGCCGGGGTCGCCGGGTTGGCCGGCACGCTACCGGCGGCTGCCCCCGGCGCACCCGCGCTGGCCGGCTGGCCAGGCGCCGCAGAGCCCTTGCGGTCGGCTTCTTCCTGGGCGATGGCAGCTTCGGTGGCACGCTGCTCCGGGCTGCGCCGGTCACTGAACACCAGCAGCATGTAGCGGCTGCGGTTGAGCGCGGCAGTCGGGATGGCACGCACGATGGCGAACGGCTGGCCAGAATCGTGGATCACTTCGTTGACCGTGGCGACCGGATAGCCGGCGGGGAACCGTTGGCCCATGCCGGAACTGACCAGCAGGTCGCCTTCCTTGATGTCGGCGGTGTCGGCCACATGGCGCAGCTCCAGGCGCTCCGGGTTACCGGTGCCACTGGCGATCGCACGCAGGCCGTTGCGGTTGACCTGCACCGGGATGCTGTGGGTGGTATCGGTCAGCAACAGCACCCGCGAGGTATAGGGCATCAACTCGACCACCTGGCCCATCAGGCCGCGCGCATCGAGCACCGGCTGGCCAAGGAACACGCCATCGCGCTCGCCCTTGTTGATCAGGATGCGGTGGGTGAAGGGGTTGGGGTCGACCCCGATCAGCTCGGCCACTTCGACCTTTTCGTTGACCAGCGCCGACGAGTTGAGCAACTCGCGCAGGCGCACGTTCTGCTCGGTCAGGGCGGCCAGCTTCTGCAGGCGCCCCTGCAGCAGCAGGGCTTCGGTCTTGAGCTTTTCGTTTTCCGCGATCAGTTCGGTGCGGCTGCCGAACTGGCCGGCCACACCTTGCCAGGCACGCTGCGGCAGGTCGGTGATCCAGTACGACTCCATGAGTACCAGGCCCATCTGGCTGCGCACCGGCTTGAGCACGTCGAAGCGCGCGTCGACCACCATCAACGCGACCGACAGCACCACCAGAACGAGCAGGCGAACGCCCAGCGAAGGGCCCTTGGAGAAAAGCGGTTTAATGGGCCGTTCCTCGTGGACGACTCAGGAGGTCATTGGACATGGGACAACGCACCAGCCTGGTTGCGGGTTGATGGATACGGCGCCGCGAACAGGCGCCAGCCCAGCACATACAGGTAGCACTGTGCGTGCTACCTGTAAACCGGGCGCTCGTGAACAGCGAGCTGAATCACTCGCTGGAGAGCAGGTCCATCGCGTGCTTGTCCATCATTTCCAGGGCGCGACCGCCGCCACGGGCAACACAGGTCAGCGGGTCCTCGGCGACGATCACCGGCAGGCCGGTTTCCTGGGCCAGCAGCTTGTCCAGGTCGCGCAGCAGCGCGCCACCACCGGTCAGCACCAGGCCACGCTCGGCGATGTCCGAGGCCAGCTCGGGCGGCGATTGCTCCAGGGCACTCTTGACCGCCTGGACGATGGTCGCCAGGGATTCCTGCAGCGCTTCGAGCACTTCGTTGGAATTCAGGGTGAAGGCACGCGGGACGCCTTCGGCCAGGTTGCGGCCACGGACATCGACTTCGCGGACTTCGCCGCCCGGGTAGGCGGTACCGATTTCCTGCTTGATGCGCTCGGCGGTGGATTCGCCGATCAGGCTGCCGTAGTTGCGGCGCACGTAGGTGACGATGGCTTCGTCGAAGCGGTCGCCGCCAACGCGCACGGATTCGGCATAGACCACGCCATTCAGCGAGATCAGCGCGATTTCGGTGGTACCGCCACCGATATCGACAACCATCGAGCCGCGGGCTTCTTCAACCGGCAGCCCGGCACCGATGGCAGCAGCCATCGGCTCTTCGATCAGGAACACTTCACGGGCACCGGCACCCAGGGCCGACTCGCGGATGGCGCGGCGCTCTACCTGGGTCGACTTGCACGGCACGCAGATCAGCACGCGCGGGCTCGGCTGCAGGAAGCTGTTCTCGTGAACCTTGTTGATGAAATACTGCAACATTTTTTCGCAAACGCTGAAGTCGGCGATCACGCCGTCCTTCATCGGACGAATGGCAGCGATGTTGCCAGGCGTGCGGCCCAGCATGCGCTTGGCTTCGGTACCGACGGCGACGACGCTTTTCTGGTTGCCATGGGTACGGATGGCAACAACCGAGGGCTCATTCAGGACGATACCGCGCTCACGCACGTAAATAAGGGTGTTGGCAGTACCCAGGTCGATGGACAGATCGCTGGAAAACATGCCACGCAGTTTCTTGAACATGGGAAAGTGACCCTGGGGAAAGCGTGGGTAAAAAAGTGCGGCAAACTCTAACAATGGCAGGGATTTTGGGCAAGGAGCCAATATGTTAAATTGGCTGTTTTTCCGAGCAAGCCAGCAGATGATCGCGGCCGTTAGACCGTCAGAAAGCTGACATGTTCCTCACTGCGGACCCAAATTCCGTTCTTTGTTTCCCCTGGAGATCCCCATGGCGCTTGAACGCTGCGACGTGGAAAAGATCGCCCATCTGGCCCGTCTGGGGCTGAATGATGGCGAACTGCCACGAATTACCGACGCCCTCAACAGCATTCTCGGGCTGGTCGACCAGATGCAAGCGGTCGATACCACGGGCATCGAGCCCCTCGCCCACCCCCTGGAGGCCAGCCAGCGCCTGCGCCCCGACCAGGTCACCGAGAGCAACCAGCGCGACGCCTACCAGGCCATCGCGCCATCGACCGAAAGCGGTCTGTACCTGGTACCCAAAGTCATCGAGTAAGGGATAGAGCCTGCCATGCATCAATTGACCCTGGCCGAGATCGCCCGCGGACTCGCCGACAAGTCGTTTTCCTCCGAAGAGCTGACCGGCGCCCTGCTGGCGCGCATCAAGCAGCTCGACCCGCAGATCAACAGCTTCATCAGCGTCACCGAAGACCTGGCCCTGGGCCAGGCGCGGGCTGCCGACGCCCGTCGCGCCGCTGGCGAAACCGGCGCGCTGCTGGGTGCCCCGATCGCCCACAAGGACCTGTTCTGCACCAACGGCGTACGCACCAGTTGCGGCTCGAAGATGCTCGACAACTTCAAGGCGCCGTATGACGCCACCGTAGTGGCCAAGCTGGCCGAAGCCGGCATGGTCACCCTGGGCAAGACCAACATGGACGAATTCGCCATGGGTTCGGCCAACGAGTCCAGCCACTACGGCGCGGTGAAGAACCCGTGGAACCTCGAGCACGTCCCGGGCGGCTCGTCGGGCGGTTCGGCCGCAGCCGTGGCCGCGCGCCTGCTGCCCGCCACCACCGGCACCGACACCGGCGGTTCGATCCGCCAGCCGGCGGCCCTGACCAACCTCACCGGCCTCAAGCCGACCTATGGTCGCGTGTCGCGCTGGGGCATGATCGCCTATGCCTCCAGCCTCGACCAGGGTGGCCCGCTGGCGCGTACCGCCGAAGACTGTGCCCTGCTGCTGCAAGGCATGGCCGGCTTCGACGCCAAGGACTCCACCAGCATCGAGGAGCCGGTGCCGGACTACAGTGCCAGCCTCAACGCCTCGCTGCAGGGCCTGCGTATCGGCCTGCCGAAGGAATACTTCGGTGCCGGCCTCGACCCGCGCATTGCCGACCTGGTCCAGGCCAGCGTCAAGGAGCTGGAAAAGCTCGGCGCGGTGGTCAAGGAAATCAGCCTGCCGAACATGCAGCACGCCATTCCGGCCTACTACGTGATCGCCCCGGCGGAAGCCTCGTCCAACCTGTCGCGTTTCGACGGCGTGCGCTTCGGCTACCGCTGCGAAAACCCGAAAGACCTGACCGACATGTACAAGCGTTCCCGTGGCGAAGGCTTCGGCATCGAAGTGCAGCGGCGCATCATGGTCGGTACCTATGCCCTGTCGGCTGGCTACTACGACGCCTACTACGTGAAGGCGCAGCAGATTCGCCGGCTGATCAAGAACGACTTCATGGCCGCGTTCAACGACGTCGACCTGATCCTCGGCCCGACCACGCCGAACCCGGCCTGGAAACTCGGCGCCAAGGGCAGCGACCCGGTCGCCGCGTACCTGGAAGACGTCTACACCATCACCGCCAACCTGGCAGGCCTGCCGGGCCTGTCGATGCCAGCCGGCTTCGTCGATGGCCTGCCGGTCGGCGTGCAACTGCTGGCGCCGTACTTCCAGGAAGGCCGCCTGCTCAATGTCGCGCACCGCTACCAGCAAGTGACCGACTGGCACACCCGCGCCCCCAACGGCTTCTGAGGAATTCACACATGCAATGGGAAGTTGTGATCGGGCTGGAAATCCACACTCAGCTCGCCACCCAGTCGAAGATCTTCTCCGGCAGCGCCACCACCTTCGGTTCCGAGCCGAACACCCAGGCCAGCCTGATTGACCTGGGCATGCCCGGCGTTCTGCCGGTGCTGAACCAGGAAGCCGTGCGCATGGCGTGCATGTTCGGCCTGGCCATCGACGCCGAAATCGGCAAGCGCAACGTGTTCGCGCGCAAGAACTACTTCTACCCCGACCTGCCCAAGGGCTACCAGATCAGTCAGATGGACCTGCCGATCGTCGGCAAGGGCCACCTCGACATCGCCTTGGAAGACGGCACCATCAAGCGCATCGGGGTAACCCGTGCGCACCTCGAAGAAGATGCCGGCAAGAGCCTGCACGAAGACTTCAGCGGCTCCACCGGCATCGACCTCAACCGTGCCGGCACCCCGCTGCTGGAGATCGTTTCCGAGCCGGACATGCGCAGCGCCAAGGAAGCCGTGGCTTACGTCAAGGCAATTCATGCGCTGGTGCGTTACCTGGGCATCTGCGATGGCAACATGGCCGAAGGCTCGCTGCGTTGCGACTGCAACGTATCGATCCGGCCAAAAGGCCAGGCCGAGTTCGGCACCCGCTGCGAGATCAAGAACGTCAACTCGTTCCGCTTCATCGAGCGCGCGATCAACAGCGAGATCCAGCGCCAGATCGACCTGATCGAAGACGGCGGCAAGGTGGTCCAGGAAACCCGCCTGTACGACCCGAACAAGGACGAGACCCGCTCCATGCGCAGCAAGGAGGAAGCCAACGACTACCGTTACTTCCCCGACCCGGACCTGCTGCCGGTGGTGATCGAGGACAGCTTCCTGGAAACCGTCCGCGCCAGCCTGCCCGAGCTGCCGACACAAAAGGTCGAGCGCTTCCAGCAGCAGTACGGCCTGTCGGCCTACGATGCCAACGTGCTGGCATCCAGCCGCGAACAGGCTGATTACTTCGAAGAAGTGGTGAAGATCGGTGGCGATGCCAAGCTGGCCGCCAACTGGGTCATGGTCGAGCTGGGCAGCCTGCTGAACAAGCTGGGCATCGAGATCGACCAGGCCCCGGTCAGCGCCGCGCAACTGGGTGGCATGCTGCTGCGTATCCGCGACAACACCATCAGCGGCAAGATCGCCAAGACCGTGTTCGAGGCCATGGCTGCCGGTGAAGGTGATGCTGACAGCATCATCGACAGCAAAGGCCTCAAGCAGGTCACCGATACCGGCGCGATCGACAAGATGCTCGACGAAGTGCTGGCGGCCAACGCCGAGCAGGTCGAACAGTACCGCGCAGCCGACGAGGCCAAGCGTGGCAAGATGTTCGGCTTCTTCGTCGGCCAGGCGATGAAAGCTTCCAAAGGCAAGGCCAACCCCGGGCAGGTGAACCAATTGCTCAAGGCCAAGCTCGAAGGGTGATTTGAAAATGCGGCGAGGGCTCCGCCCTCGATCGCCGGCAAGCCAGCTGTCACAGGTACAGCACCGCTCTCAAGGGCTGCGGGTTCCCTGTGGAAGTCGGCTTGCCGGCGATGGGCCGCACAGCGGCCCCAACTGCAGCAGCGGAGCACCTGACTTGCTAAAACGATCCCTGAGCACCCTCGCCCTCTATTCCCTGTTGGCCGGCTGCGCCAGCCATGACATCGACCCGCGCGGCTACGACCAGACGGGCACCGCTTCCTACTACGGCTCGCGCCACCACGGCAAACGCACCGCCAGCGGCGAACCGTTCAACCAGAACGGCCTCACTGCCGCCCACCGCAGCCTGCCCTTCGGCACTCGCGTGCTGGTTACCAACACCGCCAACCAGCGCAGCGTGGTAGTGCGTATCAATGACCGTGGGCCGCATACCCGCGGCCGCCTCATCGACCTGTCACGTGCTGCGGCGGAAAAAATCGGCATGATCCGTAGCGGAACCGCGCGGGTGCGAGTACAAGGGCTTAGCGACTGACGCGACAGGAGTCCGACCATTTTCGACTTGGCCACCCTTGCTACCTTCAGCCTTCTGCAACTGGGCATTGCCCTGCTGTTGCTGGTGGCTGGCGCCGAACTGCTGGTACGCGCAGCCTTGCGCCTGGCCCAGCGCCTGCACGTACGCCCACTGATCATCGGCCTGAGCCTGGTCGCCTTCGGCAGCACCGCGCCGCAACTGACGGTGAGCCTGCAGGCCGCCTACCAGGGGGCGCCGGACGTGGCAGTGGGCAGCGTGGTCGGCAGCAATATCTTCAACGTGCTGGTCATCCTCGGCCTGGCCGCGCTGATCATTCCGCTGCGCGTGTCACGGCAACTGGTGCGCCTGGACATTCCGCTGATGATCGCCGCCAGCGGGCTGGTCTTCGGGCTAGCCGCCAACGGCCACCTGGGCCGCATCGAAGGGGCATTGCTGCTGCTTGGCCTGGCCGGCTACCTGGCCACGCTGTGGCATCAGTCCCGCCACTATGCACGCACCTACCCTGCACCGGCCACGCTCGTCACCAGCGCCGGACGCTTCTGGTCGGGCACGCTGTTGCAGGTGCTGGCCGGCCTGGGCCTGCTGAGCCTGGCCGGCCACCTGCTGCTGGAAGCCGCGGTGGAAGTGGCCACCGACCTCGGCCTGTCCGAGCGCATCATCGGCCTGACCGTGGTCGCCATCTGCACCTCCCTGCCGGAACTGGCCGCCGCGCTGATCGCCGCACTGCGCGGGGAACGGGAAATCGCCGTGGGTACGGTGATCGGCAGCAACCTGTTCAATCTGCTGGCCGTACTGGGCCTGACCGCACTGGTCACCCCACAACCGCTGTCGATTTCACCCAACGCCCTGGCCTTCGACCTGCCAGTGATGCTTGGCGTTGCTGCGCTGAGCCTGCCAGTGTTCTATTCCGGCTACCGCATTACCCGCGCCGAAGGCCTGGTGTTCCTCTGCCTGTATCTGGCCTATGGGCTGCACGTGGCGGCGTTTACCATGGGCCTGCCGCTGGCCGGCCGCCTGGAGCGGCTGATGCTGTTCTACGTACTGCCAGTGCTCGCCGTGGTGTTGCTGTACACCACCGTGCGTGCCTGGCGCCGCCAACACTAAGGAAAACAACATGGCTGATAGCAACAAGACCGGCGAGCAGATTCGCCGCCAGGTAATGGGCGACGCGTTCGTCGACCGCGCCCTGGGCAATGCCACCGACTTTACCCAGCCGCTGCAGGACTTCGTCAACGAACATGCCTGGGGCAGCGTGTGGGCGCGCGACGGCCTGCCGTTGAAAACCCGCAGCCTGATTACTCTGGCGACGCTGACGGCACTCAAGTGCCCGCAGGAACTCAAGGGGCATGTACGCGGGGCGTTGAACAATGGCTGTACGGTGGAGGAGATTCGTGAAGCGCTGTTGCATTGCGCAGTCTATGCGGGGGTGCCGGCGGCGATCGATGCGTTCCGCGCGGCGCAGGAAGTGATCGACAGCTATCAGTAGGTAGCCTGTACCGGCCTCTTCGCGGGTAAACCCGCTCCCACAGGTATCGCACAGCTTTCGTAGCCTGCGTAACCCTGTGGGAGCGGGTTTACCCGCGAAGAGGCCGGTACTGTGTTACCTACCTGGCCTGGCGAGCCTTCTTCATCTTGAAGGCCACCCATAGCACCAGGATCCACCCCGGAATCAGCATCACCGAAATGCGAATCGGCGGGGTCAGGTACATCACCACGAGGATCAGCACGATGAACGCCAGGCACAGGTAGTTGGTCAACGGGTGCCCCCAGCTCTTGTAGAACGGGATGATCCCGGCTGCCAGCTTGGCCTTGCGGAATTTCAGGTGGGTAATGCTGATGCTCGCCCAGTTGATCACCAGCGCCGAGACCGCCAGCGCCATCAGCAACCCGAACGCTTCACCTGGCATCAGGTAGTTGATCAGCACGCACAGCCCGGTCGCCAGCGCCGACACGCCCAGCGCGGTCAGCGGCACGCCGCTGCGGCTGACCTTCAGCAACTGCCGCGGCGCGTCGCCCTGGCTGGCCAGGCCGAACAGCATGCGGCTGTTGGCGTATACACAGCTGTTGTACACCGACAGCGCGGCTGTCAGCACCACGATGTTGAGGATGGTCGCCACCAGGTCGCTGTCCAGTTCGTGGAAGATCATCACGAACGGGCTGCCGCCCTGCACCACCTTCTGCCACGGGTACAGCGACAGCAGCACCGCCAGGGCACCGATGTAGAAGATGAGGATGCGGTACACCACCTGGTTGGTGGCCTTGGGGATGCTCTGGCGCGGGTTGTCGGCCTCGGCAGCAGTGATGCCCACCAGTTCCAGGCCGCCGAACGAGAACATGATCACCGCCAATGCCATCACCAGGCCGGTGACACCGTTGGGGAAGAAGCCGCCGTACTGCCACAGGTTGGCCACGCTGGCATCCGGGCCACCATGGCCACTGGTCAGCAGCCAGGCGCCGAAACCGATCATGCTGACGATGGCTACCACCTTGACCAGGGCGAACCAGAATTCCATCTCGCCATAGACCTTCACCTGGGTCAGGTTGATCAGATTGATCACCACGAAGAAGATCGCTGCCGTCGCCCAGGTGGGGAAGCCCGGCCACCAGTACTGCACATAGATACCCACCGCGGTGAGTTCGGCCATGCCGACCAGCACGTACACCACCCAGTAGTTCCAGCCCGAGACGAAACCGGCGAACTCGCTCCAGTACTGGTGCGCGAAGTGGCTGAAGCTGCCGGCCACTGGCTCTTCCACCACCATTTCGCCGAGTTGGCGCATGATCAGGAAGGCCATCAGACCGGCGATGGCATAGCCCAGCAGGACGGAGGGGCCGGCCAGCTGGATGGTTTGGGCGATACCCAGGAACAAACCGGTGCCGATAGCCCCACCCAGCGCAATCAGCTGGATATGGCGATTCTTCAGCCCGCGCTGCAACCGCTCGGGCGTGCTCTGGTCTTGCATGAAGTGTCCTTTAGCTCAGTGAGGCAGTGTTGTTGTGTTATTTGCAGTGAAGGATCTAGATCCATCCGCCCCACTGCAAGATGAAAATACCAATATTGGTGGTAATTGCCGCCATCAGCGTGGTAACTACGATGATCGACGCCGCCAGCTCATGGTTACCGTTGGCTGCCCGCGCCATCACGTAGCTGGCTGCTGCGGTCGGGCTACCGATGTACAGGAACAGGATGCCCAGTTCGGCACCGCGAAAGCCGCAGAGCCAGGCACCCAGGGTGCCGACCAGCGGCAGCCAGACCATCTTCACCAGGCTGGCGTCGATGGCCAGCCTGCCGCTGTCACGCAACGCCGCCAGCGACAGGGTGCCGCCGATGCAGATCAACGCCAGCGGCAGGGTCATCTGCGCCAGGTAGTCGCCTGAAGTGAGCAGCCAGTTGGGCAGCGGCACCTGGCCGTAGGCCATCGGCGTGGCTACCAGTACGCTGATGATCAACGGGTTGCTGAAAATGCTCTTGCAGATGCTCCATGGGTCGGACTTCAGGTCCGGGCTGTACACCGCCAGCACCACCGCCGACAGCGAGTTGTACAGCAGGATCACCAGGCCAGCGAGCACCGCGCCCAGGGAAATACCGTAGTCGCCGTACAGGCTGGCGGCCAGGGCCAGGCCGATCACACCGTTGTTGCCACGGAATGCGCCTTGGGCGTAGATGCCCCGGTCCGCTTCGGGGCAACGCCAGATGGCCAGCCCCCAGGCGATGGCGAAGCCGACCAGGGTGGCGGCGGTGAAATACAGCAGGACCCCGGGTTTGACCGCAGCGCCCAGGTCGGCGTGGTAGATGCCGAGGAACAGCAGCGCTGGCATGCATACGTTGAATACCAGCTGCGAGGCGACGCGGTTGAAATTGTCATCGATCAGACGGATGCGTTTGAGCAGCACGCCCATGAACAGCATGGCGAAGACCGGTGCCGTGATGTTCAGCGTCTGGATAAGAAGGGCGAGCATGCGCAAGCGATCCTGGAGGGGTTGCCGTTAGGCGGCTAATGATACGCCAACGGCCGGGACTTGCGGGGATCGCGGGGTAATACAGAGAAATCTCTGTCAGTACCAGCCTCTTCGCGGGCTTGCCCGCTCCCACAGGTATTCCACAAGCCCAAGACCTGTGCAGTACCTGTGGGAGCGGGCGAGCCCGCGAAAGGGCCGGTACAAGCCCGGCAGGAATCAGCGCCGGACCGGGCGCTTCTGCAGTTTGCGCTGCAAGGTCCGGCGGTGCATGCCCAGGGCCCGCGCAGTGGCCGAGATATTGCCTTCGTGCTCGTTCAGCACGCGCTGGATGTGCTCCCACTGCAGGCGGTCGACCGACATCGGGTTTTCCGGCACCAGGGTATCCAGGTCGGTGTGTTCCGACAGCAGCGCCGCCAGCACGTCATCGGCATCGGCCGGTTTGCACAGGTAGTTGCAGGCGCCACGCTTGACCGCCTCCACGGCGGTGGCAATGCTCGAATAGCCAGTCAGGATCACCACGCGCATTTCCGGGTCCAGCTCCAGCAGCTTGGGCAGCAGCACCAGGCCGGAGTCGCCGTCCATCTTGAGGTCCAGCGTGGCGTAGTCCGGCAGGTCCTGCTGGGCCAGCAGCAAGCCTTCCTCGGCCGAGCTGGCGGTGCTTACGCGGAACCCGCGGCGGCTCATGGCACGGGCCATGACCCGGGTGAAGGTGGCATCGTCATCCACCAGCAGCAGGTGCGGAAGCTCTTCGCCTTCGACCTGGTTTTCTTCGCTCATCATTCATCTCCTCGCTTGCCATGGGGCAGGCGCAGTTCGGTCAGGGTGCCACCCTGTTCATGACTATAGAGTTTCACCGAACCGCCCGCACGGGTCACGCTGGCCTTGCTCAAGAACAGGCCCAGGCCGAAGCCTTTGCCTTTGGTGGTAATGAAGGGCTTGCCGATGGCTTCGGCAATGGCCGGCGGCACGCCGGGGCCATGGTCGCGGATACTGATGACGATGTCGTGGGCATCCCAGTCCAGGCGCACTTCAAGGTCATCGGGGCAGGCATCGGCAGCATTGTTCAACAGGTTCAGCAGCGCCTGGGTCAGGTCGGGTGGCGGGGTCAGGCGCGGTACCTGGCCGTCGCGCAGGCGCTGGAAGCGGTAGCTGGCCTCCGGACGCATCAGGTGCCAGCGGTTGAGCGCTTCGTCGAGCCAGGCAGTCACGTCCTGCTCCACCACCGCCAGGCGGCGATTGGCCTCGGCGGCGCGGACCAGTTGCTGCAGGGTCTCCTTGCACAGCTTCACCTGGTCCTGGAGGATCTGCAGGTCTTCCTGCAGCAGCGGGTCGGCGTGGTCCTGGCGCATTTCGTTGAGCAACACGCTCATGGTCGCCAACGGCGTGCCCAGCTCATGGGCTGCGCCGGCAGCCTGGGTGGCCACGGCCAGCAGCTGCTCGTCGCGCAGGCTTTCTTCGCGCCGCTCGGAGCGCAACTGCTCCTGGCGACGCAGCTCTTCAGCCATGCGCGCCGCAAAGAAGGTGATCACGGCAGCGGCCAGGGCGATGCTCAGCCACATGCCATAGACCTGCATCTTGTCCCGCGCCATCGGCAAGCCTTCGAGCGGGTAGAACTGCACCAGCAGCAAGCTGTAGGCGGTCAGCGCGATGCCGGAAAGAATCAGCGAATACAGCCACGGCAAGGTCACCGCAGCAATCGCCAGCGGCACCAGATAATACGAGACGAACGGGTTGGTCGAACCGCCGGAGTAGTACAGCAAGGCACTGTGGATCAGCAGGTCGCAGGCCAGCTGCAGGGCGTATTCCAGCTCGGTGACCGGCAACGACAGGCGCAGGCGCAGGGCCGTGAAAGCACACAGCAGCGATGACAAGGCCAAGGTGCCAGCCAGCGACAGCCAGGGCAGCGGCAGCAGTTCGGTCCAGTAGGCGACGCCTACGGAGCCGGCCTGGGCAGCCAGGACCAGGACCCGAATGACGGTCAGGCGCCAGAGGTTCTGGCGGGTAGCGGACAGCGGTTGTACGGCGGCGAGCATGAGCTCTCCTGATGAGTGCTCCAGAAAATCGGCTGGAGTATACCGAAGCCTGGCGCCGCGCTGCAGTGATGCGGCAAAGCGCCACACTTTGTCACAAGTCCATGATGGCACTTTTGAACCCACTACACTGTTGCCGGTCTGATGGCCCATGCGTGGAATGGATGGCCAAAGCCCACGCCTTTTATTGCCAAGGAGTATCCCACATGCAAAACCCTCGTCGCGGCGCCGCGCTGATCCTGTCCTGCGGCCTGCTCGCCAGCCTGCCGGTGCTGGCTGCCGATGAACCGCGCTACAACCAGGTATCGCTGCGTGCTGAAGTCAGCAAGGAAGTGGCGCGCGACCTGATGGTGGTGACCCTCTACAGCGAAGCGCAGAACACCGACCCGGGCAAGCTCGCCCAGCAGATCACCGAAACCATGAACAAGGCCGTCAAGCAGGCGCGCCAGGTCAAGGACGTGAAGATCAGCCAGGGCAGCCGCAACAGCTACCCGGTGTATGACAGCAAGGGGCAGAAGATCACCGGCTGGCGCGAGCGCGCCGAGCTGCGCCTGGAAAGCGCCAACTTCCCGGCCCTGTCGCAGTTGACCGCCGACCTGCTGCAGGAGCTGAAGATGGGCGGCATGGACTTCTCCATTGCCCCGGCCACGCGCAAGGCCAGTGAGGATGCGCTGCTCAAGGATGCGGTGGATGCCTTCAAGGCACGCGCGCAACTGGCCACCGAGGCACTGGGCGGCAAAGGCTACAAGGTGGTCAGCCTGAACCTCAACAGCAGTGGTTACCCCCACCCCTACATGCGCAGCGCGCCGATGCCGATGAAGGCGATGGCAGCCGATGAAGCGGCGCCGGCACCGGATATCGAAGCTGGCACCAGCGAAGTCAGCATGAATGCCGATGGCCTGATCGAAGTGCAAATGCCTTGATCCAACCGATGGGAGCGGGCGAGCCCGCTCCTTGAGGATCGCGTCAACTTCAAGCTTTTCAGAACACTCCTACGCACCATTCAGGTGCTTCCTACAGCTTTCCCCGCCCCGAAATATCCCGCAAAAAGCCATCATTCTGCCCGCGCAAACGTTCAACTTCGCGAAAAGTTACACCAATGCGACATCCATGTACGGCCGTACCACTTTTCTGGCGCCAAGGAACCCTTCCCGTATTGCATTGGGTACACCCCCTGCATAAGTATCCGCAGGTCGGCTCACGAGGCCACCTCAAATCGAAAAATGACAACAATGAGGCCACCATGCTCAAACACGCAGTCATTCCGTTCCTGCTAGGCGCAGGCTTGCTCTCCGGCGCACCGTCGGCCCTCGCCGCGTCCAACCTGGTGTTCTGCTCCGAAGGCAGCCCGGCCGGCTTCGACCCGGGGCAATACACCACGGGGACCGATTTCGACGCCTCGGCCGAGACCGTGTTCAACCGCCTGACCCAGTTCGAACGCGGCGGCACCGCCGTGATCCCGGGCCTGGCGACCAAGTGGGAAGTGTCCGACGACGGCAAGACCTACACCTTCCACCTGCGCGAAGGGGTCAAGTTCCACAGCACCGACTACTTCAAGCCCACCCGCGCATTCAACGCCGACGACGTGCTGTTCACCTTCGACCGCATGCTCGACAAGGACCACCCGTTCCGCAAGGCCTACCCCACCGAGTTTCCGTACTTCACCGACATGGGCATGGACAAGAACATCGCCAAGGTGGAGAAGCTCGACGACCACACGGTGAGGTTCACCCTCAACGAGGTCGACGCCGCATTCATCCAGAACCTGGCCATGAGCTTTGCCTCGATCCAGTCCGCCGAATACGCCGACCAGTTGCTCAAGGAGGGCAAGGCTGCCGATATCAACCAGAAGCCGATCGGCACCGGCCCGTTCGTGTTCAGCAAGTACCAGAAGGACGCGCAGATCCGCTTCAAGGGCAACAAGGATTACTGGCAACCGGATGACGTGAAGATCGACAACCTGATCTTCGCCATCACCACCGACGCCTCGGTGCGCATGCAGAAACTGAAGAAGAACGAATGCCAGGTCACCCTGTTCCCGCGCCCGGCCGACATCCAGCCGCTGAAGCGGGACCCCAAGCTGCAGATGCCTGACCAGGCCGGCTTCAACCTCGGCTACATCGCCTATAACGTGATGGACAAGGTCAAGGGCAGCAACGAAGCCAACCCGCTGGCCCAGCTGAAAGTCCGCCAGGCGCTGGACATGGCCGTGGACAAGAAAAAGATCATCGAGTCGGTCTACCAGGGCGCCGGCCAGCTGGCGGTCAATGGCATGCCGCCCACCCAGTGGTCCTACGACGACAGCATCAAGGACGCCCCGTACGACCCGGAGAAAGCCCGGCAGCTGCTCAAGGAAGCCGGCATCAAGGAAGGCACCGAGATCTCCCTGTGGGCCATGCCGGTGCAGCGCCCGTACAACCCCAATGCCAAGCTGATGGCCGAAATGCTGCAATCGGACTGGGCCAAGGTGGGCATCAAGGCGAAGATCGTCAGCTATGAATGGGGTGAATACATCAAACGTTCCAAGGGTGGCGAACAGGGCGCCATGCTGATCGGCTGGAGCGGTGACAATGGTGACCCGGACAACTGGCTGGGCACCCTGTACGGCTGCGATGCCATGAACGGCAACAACTTCTCCAAGTGGTGCTACAAACCCTACGACGACCTGATCAAGCAGGCCAAGGCCACTCCCGACCAGGCCAAGCGCACCGAGCTGTACAAGCAGGCGCAGCACATCCTCAAGGAGCAGGTGCCGATCACCCCGATCGCCCACTCCACCGTGTACCAGCCCATGAGCGCCAAGGTGAAGGACTTCAAGATCAGCCCGTTCGGCCTGAACTCCTTCTACGGCGTCAGCGTGGACAAATAGGCTAGCTGTGGCACCCGCTGAAGTGCGGGTGCCCCTGCCAACCTCGCCTCCCCCTTCATGTCGCCCCGCCGCCAGCACTGCGGGGGCGGCGCGCTGTTGCCGGCATTTTTGCACGCGGCGGCGCAAACAGACGTAAAAGGACTTGTTCATGCGCTACACCACCCGCCTTTCCGCCCTGCTGGCCCTCGGCCTGGTCAGCCAGACCCCGGCCGTGCTGGCCAACAACCTGGTGTTCTGCTCCGAAGGCAGCCCGGCCGGCTTCGACACCGCGCAATACACCAGCGCCACCGACAACGATGCCGCCGAGCCCATCTACAACCGCCTGGTCGAGTTCGAGCGCGGTGGCACCGCCGTGCAACCTGCACTGGCAACCCGCTGGGAAGTATCTGACGATGGCCTGCGCTACACCTTTCACCTGCGCGAGGGAGTGAAGTTCCACAGCAACAAGGCCTTTACACCCAGCCGCGAGTTCAACGCCGACGACGTGCTGTTCACCTTCAACCGCATGCTCGACAAGGGCCACCCGTTCCGCCAGGCCTACCCGACCGAGTTCCCCTATTTCGTCAGCATGGGCCTGGACAAGAACATCGCCCGTGTCGAGAAAACCGGCCCCATGACCGTAGTGTTCACCTTGAACGCAGTCGATGCCGCCTTCATCCAGAACCTGGCCATGAGCTTTGCCTCCATTCTCTCTGCCGAATACGCCGGGCAGTTGCTGGCCAGCGGGCGCCCCAGCGACATCAACCAGCAACCGATCGGCACCGGGCCGTTCGTGTTCCAGCGCTACCAGAAGGATTCGCAGATTCGCTACAAGGGCAACCAGGCTTACTGGGCAGCAGACGAGGTGAAGATCGACAACTTGGTGTTCTCGATCAACACCGACCCGTCGGTGCGCATCCAGAAGCTGCGCCGCAACGAATGCCAGGTCACCCTGCACCCGCGCCCGGCCGACCTGCCGGCGCTGAAGGCCGACAGCAAGCTGCAGGTGCTGCAGCAACCGGGCTTCAACCTCGGCTACATCGCCTACAACACCAAGCACCCGCCATTCGACCGCCTGGAAGTGCGCCAGGCGATGGACATGGCGGTGAACAAACAGGCGATCCTCCAGGCGGTGTACCAGGACTCCGGCCAGCTGGCCGTCAACGCCATGCCGCCGACCCAGTGGTCCTATGACAGCAGCATCAAGGACGCGCCCTATGACCCGGAAAAGGCCCGGCAATTGCTGCAGCAGGCCGGCGTGAAGCCCGGCAGCGAAATCACCCTGTGGGCCATGCCGGTACAGCGTCCGTACAACCCCAACGCCAAGCTGATGGCGGAAATGCTCCAGGCCGACTGGAGCAAGCTCGGCTTCAAGGTGCGCATCGTCAGCTACGAATGGGGTGAATACCTCAAGCGCATGAAAAGCGGTGAACACGATATCGCCCTGATCGGCTGGACCGGCGACAACGGCGACCCGGACAACTGGTTGGGCACCCTCTACAACTGCGACGCGATTGGTAGCAACAACTATTCGCTGTGGTGCGACCCGGAATACGACCGCCTGGTCAAGCAGGCCAAGCAGGTCACCGACCGCAGCCAACGCACGGCGCTGTACCAGCAGGCCCAGCAACGCCTCAAGCAACAGGTGCCGATTACCCCGGTGGCGCATTCCACGGTGAACCAGCCGCTCAGCGTCAAGGTTTCCGAGTTCAAGGTCAGCCCGTTCGGGCGCAATGATTTTTCCGGTGTGAGTGTTGATTGATTTCCAGCCTGCAGCGCTCTCGCGCGCTCGCCGGTTGCCACAGGATCAGCAAGGTTGCGGAGTTTGCGCCGTACCTGTGGGAGCTGGCTTGCCGGCGATAGGGCCAGTAGCGGCAGCACAACGCCCCGATTCAGCCCGGTGACCCCGGGCAACCCTGGCAATACCGCAGCAAGAGCCCCGGCCCACAAGGCCAGGGAATAACTAGAAGAACAGAAAGGGAGCTTTAACCTTGAGACTATTCACCTTGACCGCACTGGCGTTATCCATCAGTGCCTTATCCACCGTGACCCTGGCCGACCCGCAAAGCCAGGACTATGTCCCCGTCACCCTCAAAGGCAGCAGCGAGCAGGAGCAGGCCAGCGGCTTCATCGACGGCCAGAGCCTGTCGGGCAGCACCCGCAACTGGTATGCCCACGAACGTGCCGCCCGCGCACCGCTGTGGAAGTACTACAAGAGCGACGGCACCCGTCACGACACCCACAGCCGCGAGAACTGGGTGCAGGGCACCATCCTCAACTACAGTTCCGGCTTCACCCAGGGCACCGTCGGCTTCGCCGTCGAAGCCGCTGGCTACAATGCCATCGCCCTGCAGCAAAGCCGCGAGGCGGTCGCCGGCCCCAACAACCGCACCCTGACCCACAGTGATGGCGACCCGGTCGGCCAGTGGAGCAAGATGGGCCTGGCCAACGTCAAGGCACGCGTGTCCAACACCACCCTGACCGTCGGCCGCCAATCGGTGGACACACCGATGATCGCCTACATCGGCAACCGCGCCCTGCCCTCGAGCTTCCAGGGGGCATTCCTGCACAGCGCCGAATTCGACAACCTGAGCTTCGACCTGGGCACCTTCGACCGCGTCTCGCCACGCACCGAGCAGAGCCTCAGCAAGTTCCGCAGCGAGTACAGCGCCACTGGCGTTGAAACCGACCGCGCCAGCACCGCCGGCATCAACTACCAGCCGTTCAAGAGCCTGACCACCAGCCTGTACGCCACCAAGGTCGACGACTTCTGGAACCAGTACTATTTCGGCGCCAACCACGTGCTCGGCGACAGCGCAGTGCTGAGCCTGAGCACCGGCCTGAACTACTACAAGACCGTCGACGCCGGCAGCCAGAAGATGGGCGAAATCGACAACGACACCTACAGCCTGTCATTCGGCCTGACCCACCAGGCCCACACCGTCAGCGCCTCGTGGCAGCAGGTCAACGGCAACGAGTACTTCGACTACCTGCACGAAACCAATGGCATCTACCTGGCCAACTCGCTGCTGTCGGACTTCAACGGCCCCAACGAGAAATCGCTGCAGCTTTCCTACGTGCTGAACATGGCGCCGTATGGCGTGCCGGGGCTGAAATTCAACCTGTACAACGCCCGCGGCTGGGGTATCGACGGCACCCATTACCGTGGTACCGCCTATGACGTCAACGGCCTGGATGGCGAAACCCACTACGAGTGGGGCATCGGCACCAGCTACGCGGTGCAGAGCGGGCCGCTGAAGGACACCAGCATCCGCGCCACCTACACCGCGCACCGCGCCAGCAAGGCCCAGGGCGATGGCAGCCTGGACGAGTTCCGGGTGGTCACCACCATTCCGTTCAACATCCTCTGACCGTCGGCGCCCCGGCCTGCTTCGCTGCGGGCCGGGGCGGCTACGCTGGAACCAATGCAAGCAGGGAGTTTCACCCCATGCAGAGAACGTTCACCAAATCGCGACCACTGCGCCTGGCCCTGGCCGCGCTGCTTCTGGGCGGCGCCACGCAATTGGCGGCCAAACCGCTGGTGGTGTGCACCGAAGCCAGCCCGGAAGGGTTCGACATCGTCCAGTACACCACTGCGGTCACCGCCGATGCCTCGGCCGAGACAGTGTTCAACCGCCTGGTCGACTTCAAGCCCGGTACTACCGAAATCCAGCCGGCCCTGGCCGAGCGCTGGGACATTTCCGACGACGGCCTGACCTACACCTTCCACCTGCGCCAGGGGGTGAAGTTCCACACCACCGACTACTTCAAGCCGACCCGCGACTTCAACGCCGATGACGTGCTGTGGAGCCTCAATCGCCAGCTCGACCCGAACCATCCCTGGCATGACAAGACCAGCGTTGGCTACCCGTACTTCGAGAGCATGGGGTTCAAGGACCTGCTCAAGTCGGTCAGCAAGGCTGACGAGCACACCGTGGTGATTACCCTCACCCGACCGGAAGCGCCGTTCCTGCGCGACATGGCCATGGGCTTTACCTCGATCTACTCCGCCGAGTACGGCGACCAGTTGCTCAAGGCTGGCAAGACCGCCGAGCTGAACAGCAAGCCGATCGGCACCGGCCCGTTCATCTTCCAGCGTTACAACAAGGACGCCCAGGTTCGCTTCAAGCCCAACCCGGACTATTTCCGTGGCAAGCCGCCGGCCGATGCGCTGGTGTTCGCCATCGCCACCGACAGCAACGTGCGCCTGCAGAAACTGCGCGCCAACGAGTGCCAGGTGGCGCTCTATCCCAAGCCCGATGATGTGCCGTCGATCAAGCAGGACCCGAAACTCAAGGTCGAGGAAATCGAGGCCCTGGTCACCGGTTACATCTCGATGAACACCGAACACAAATACCTGAGCGACGTGCGGGTACGCAAAGCCATCAACATGGCCTTCGACCGCCAGACCCACGTCGACCAGCTGTTCGGCAAGGGCAATGCGCTGGTGGGCGTGAACCCTTATCCGCCGACCATGATCGGCTACAACAACGAGAACAGGAACCCGCCCCGCGACCTGGCCAAGGCACGCCAACTGCTCAACGAAGCTGGCGTACCGCCGGGCACTACGTTCACCCTGTTCACCCGCAACGGTGGTGGCCCGACCAACCCCAACCCGCGGCTGTCCGCCGAGATGCTGCAGGGCGACCTCAAACAGATCGGCCTCAAGCTGGATATCCGCGTCATGGAGTGGGCCGAGATGCTGCGCCGGGCCAAGAAGGGCGAAGCCGACCTGGTGTCCGCCGGCTGGGCCGGCGACAACGGCGACCCGGACAACTTCCTCACGCCGATGCTCAGTTGTGATGCCGTCAAGAGCGGCGAGAACTATGCGCGCTGGTGCAACCCTAAGTTCCAGGAGCTGATCAGCCGCGCCCGCGAAGTGATCGACAACGACGAGCGTGCAAGGCTCTATAACGAGGCATTGAAAGTGTACGATGACGAACAACCCTGGATCAGCATGGCCCATCCGAAGATGTTCACCGCCATGCGGGACAACGTGGAGGGCTACGTGATCAACCCTCTGACCAACAACAACTTCGCCACTACCAAGGTGAAGTAGAACAACAACGACCGCCGGCCGCCCACACGGGGCCCGGCGGCCCCGCCGTAACGGGCTGATCGCCCCACGGCCTGATGAGGTAACCCCGACAATGTTGAGTTTTATTGCCCGGCGCCTTGGCCTGTTGATACCGACGTTCTTCGGCATCACCTTGCTGACCTTCGCGCTCATACGCCTGATCCCCGGCGACCCGGTGGAAGTGATGATGGGCGAGCGCAGGGTCGACCCCGAAATGCATGCCCAGGCCATGGAGCGTCTGGGGCTGAACAAGCCGCTGCCGGTCCAGTACCTGGACTACGTTGGCAAGCTGGCCCAGGGCGACCTGGGTGAATCGTTGCGCACCCGCGAGAGTGTCTGGCACGAGTTTCTCACCTTGTTCCCGGCTACCCTCGAACTGGCCTTCGCCGCCCTGCTGTTCGCCGGCATCGTCGGCCTGCTGGCCGGGGTGATCGCCGCGCTCAAGCGCGGTTCGCTGTTCGACCATGGGGTGATGGGGATTTCCCTGGCGGGCTACTCCATGCCGATCTTCTGGTGGGGCCTGATCCTGATCATGTTCTTCTCGGTAAGCCTGGGCTGGACCCCGGTATCCGGGCGCATCGACCTGCTCTACGACATTGAGCCGAAAACCGGCTTCATGCTCATCGACACCCTGCTCAGCGACGAGGAAGGCGCGTTCAAGGACGCGCTGATGCACCTGATCCTGCCCGCCATCGTGCTCGGCACCATCCCGTTGGCGGTGATCGCCCGCATGACCCGCTCGTCGATGCTCGAAGTGCTGCGCGAGGACTACATCCGTACCGCCCGCGCCAAAGGCCTGTCGCCAGCCCGCGTGGTGTTCGTGCACGGCCTGCGCAATGCCTTGATCCCGGTGCTGACCGTGTTCGGCCTGCAGGTCGGCACGCTGCTGGCCGGTGCGGTGCTGACCGAAACCATCTTTTCCTGGCCGGGCATCGGCAAATGGCTGATCGAAGCCATCGGTGCCCGTGACTACCCCGTGGTCCAGAACGGCATCCTGTTGATCGCCTGCCTGGTGATCCTGGTCAACTTCGTCGTGGACATCCTCTACGGCCTGGCCAACCCACGCATCCGTCATCAGCGCTGAGGCCTTCGCCATGACTAGCCCGATTCCGAAATCCGTCACACCGGCCAGCCCGGTGGACCAGAGCCTGCTCTACCCTTCGCCGTACAAAGAATTCTGGCAAGCCTTCGCGCGCAACAAAGGCGCGGTGATGGGCCTGGCCTTCATGTGCCTGGTGGTGTTCTGCGCGCTGTTCGCGCCGTGGGTCGCCCCGCACGACCCGAGCGAGCAGTACCGCGACTTCCTGCTGACCCCGCCGGTATGGCTCGAAGGCGGCAACTGGCAGTTCATCCTCGGCACCGACGAACTGGGCCGCGACCTGCTTTCGCGGCTGATCCAGGGCGCGCGGCTGTCGCTGCTGATCGGCCTGTCGTCGGTGGTGATGTCGCTGATCCCGGGCATCCTGCTGGGCCTGCTGGCAGGGTTCTTCCCGCAACTGCTCGGGCCGTCGATCATGCGCCTGATGGACGTGATGCTGGCCCTGCCCTCGCTGCTGCTGGCAGTGGCCATCGTTGCCATCCTCGGCCCTGGCCTGATCAACACGGTGATCGCCATCGCCATCGTTTCATTGCCCTCCTATGTGCGCCTGACCCGCGCCGCCGTGATGGGCGAGCTGAACCGCGACTATGTCACCGCCGCGCGCCTGGCCGGTGCCGGCCTGCCCCGGCTGATGTTCGTCACCGTGCTGCCCAACTGCATGGCACCGCTGATCGTGCAGGCCACCCTGAGTTTCTCTTCGGCCATTCTCGACGCCGCCGCCCTGGGCTTCCTCGGCCTCGGTGTACAACCACCGACCCCCGAGTGGGGCACCATGCTGGCATCGGCCCGTGACTACATCGAGCGCGCCTGGTGGGTGGTGAGCCTGCCCGGCCTGACCATTCTGCTCAGTGTGCTGGCAATCAACCTGATGGGCGACGGCCTGCGCGATGCGCTGGACCCGAAACTCAAGAACGCCGCCTGAGGAGAACGCCATGTCACTGTTGCAGATCAACAACCTGAACGTGCGCTTCGGCGACGCCAATGCCGTACCGGTGGTCGATGGCCTGGACCTGACGGTGGAGGCCGGCGAAATCCTGGCCATCGTCGGTGAATCCGGCTCGGGCAAGTCGGTCACCATGATGGCCCTGATGGGCCTGGTCGACGCCCCTGGGCGCATCACCGCCGACGCACTGACCTTCGATGGCACCGACATGCTCAAGCTCAGCGGGCGCCAGCGGCGCAAGGTGGTGGGCAAGGACATCGCCATGGTCTTCCAGGACCCGATGACCGCGCTCAACCCCAGCTACACCGTGGGCTACCAGATCGAGGAAGTGCTGCGCCAGCACCTGGGCCTGAAGGGCAAGGCCGCGCGCCAGCGGGCCCTGGAGCTGTTGAAGAAAGTCGAGATCCCGGCGGCGGAAAGCCGCCTGGACGCCTACCCGCATCAATTGTCCGGCGGCATGAGCCAGCGTGTGGCGATCGCCATGGCCATCGCTGGCGAACCCAAGCTGCTGATCGCCGACGAACCGACTACGGCGCTGGACGTGACCATCCAGGCACAGATCATGGAACTGCTGGTCAACCTGCAGAAGGAGCGCAACATGGCGCTCATCCTGATTACCCATGACCTCGCCGTGGTAGCCGAAACCGCCAGGCGGGTGTGCGTGATGTACGCCGGCCAGGCTGTGGAAGTCGGCCAGGTGCCAGAGCTGTTCGACGTGCCCGCCCACCCCTACAGCGAAGCGCTGCTGGCGGCGATCCCCGAGCACAGCATCGGTGCCGAACGCCTGGCTACCCTGCCCGGCATCGTCCCCGGTCGCTACGACCGCCCGGCGGGATGCCTGCTGTCGCCGCGCTGCCCCTACGTGCAGGACAACTGCCGGCACCAGCGTCCCCCCCTCGATCCCCAGGCCAACAGCCTGGCACGTTGCTTCTACCCGCTGAACCAGGAGGTGGCGTAATGGCCGTCGTTCTCTCCGCCCGGGAGCTTACCCGGCATTACGAAGTCTCCCGCGGGCTGTTCAAGGGCCATGCCCTGGTGCGTGCATTGAATGGCGTGTCGTTCGAGCTGGAGGCGGGCAAGACCCTGGCCGTGGTCGGCGAGTCCGGCTGTGGCAAGTCGACCCTGGCCCGCGCCCTGACCCTGATCGAAGAGCCGTCGTCCGGCTCGCTGCAAATTGCTGGCACCGAAGTGAAAGGCGCCAGCAAAACCGAACGCAAGCAACTGCGCCGCGACGTGCAGATGGTGTTCCAGAGCCCCTACGCCTCGCTCAACCCGCGGCAGAAGATCGGCGACCAGCTGGCCGAGCCGCTGCTGATCAACACCTCGCTGAGCAAGGCCGAGCGGCGCGAAAAGGTGCAGAAGATGATGGAACAGGTTGGCCTGCGCCCCGAGCATTACCAGCGCTACCCGCATATGTTCTCGGGTGGCCAGCGCCAGCGTATCGCCCTGGCCCGGGCGATGATGCTGCAACCCAAGGTGCTGGTCGCCGACGAACCGACCTCCGCGCTGGACGTGTCGATCCAGGCCCAGGTGCTGAACCTGTTCATGGACCTGCAGAAGGAGTTCAACACCGCCTATGTGTTCATCTCGCACAACCTGGCGGTGGTGCGGCATGTGGCCGATCAGGTGCTGGTGATGTACCTGGGCCGACCGGCGGAAATGGGGCCCAAGGAGGACATCTACGAGAAGCCGCTGCATCCGTATACCCAGGCGCTGCTGTCGGCGACACCGGCGATCCATCCTGATCCGCTGAAGCCGAAGATCCGCATTGCCGGGGAGCTGCCCAACCCGCTCAATCCACCGGACGGGTGCGCGTTCCACAAGCGCTGCCCGTATGCGACCGAGCGCTGTGCCAAGGAAGTGCCGGCGTTCAGGCAGGTGGGTACGCGGCAGGTGGCTTGTCACTATGCCGAGCAGTTTCTTTAGCCTTTAGATAGCCGGGGCTGCTTTGCAGCCCTTTCGCGACACAAGGCCGCTCCTACAAGGGACCGCGAACTCCTGAACTGCGCCCCTAGGTTGGATTTTTTGTCTAACAAATGGGGCGCACCTCATCCTGTAGGAGCGGCCTTGTGTCGCGAAAGGGCCGCAAAGCGGCCCCCTGAATTCTCAATTCATGAAGAACCAGATCAGGATAATTACCGGAATCGGCACCCCAATCATCCAGAGCAGTATCGAGCGCATGGCCTTTCTCCTTGTTAGATGTTGAACAGACCGGTGCACTCGCCATGCCATCCTGGTCAAAAAATCACCCTTAACCGAATCAATGGCTTACTCCACAAGCCGCTTGCCAGAACCATGCAATATGCCGGATCCCCACCCTTGCACCTGGGTGTTCTGCAATGCACTATCGGCCTCATGACCGCCACCTCCCTCCACGACGGCCCCGAGCAGACCCCGCTCACAGCCGACACCGTGCTGCGCTACCACCTGTGCTGGAAGCACCGCGACCTCGACGGCGTCATCGCGCTTTACCACCCCGACATCCAGTACCACGATTTCTTCCAGAACCGCGTGCTCCGCTACCAGGAACTGCGCGACTACGTGCGCGCCTGCCTGCCCCATGAAGCCGGCGAAGACATCGTCCACAGCGACCGCATCCGCGTCGACGGCAACACGGCGTTCATCCAGTACCAGGTCACGGTGCAGGGCGGAGACGGCCTGGTGGCGTTCCAGTCCAGCGAGGCGATTACCGTCAAGGACGGCCTGATCTGGCAGGTCAACGAGTACGCCACCCTGGTGCGCCAGAACGGCAACGGCCTGGCCAGCAGCGGCCCGCGCCCGGCCACCAGCCGCCTGGGCCTGTCACCGCGGCAGCTGTCGACCATGGCCCAGGACCTGGAGCACTACTTCCAGCGCCAGCGCCCCTACCTCGACCCGGAACTGGACTTGCAGCAAGTGGCCGACGCCAGCGGCTATAGCCGCAACCAGATTTCCTACCTGCTCAACCAGGTGCTCGGGCAAAGCTTCTACCGCTACGTCAACCAGGCCCGCCTGCAACACCTGATGGCCAGCCTCGACCACGACAGCGTCGAGGCGACGATCGATGACCTGGCGTTCAACGCCGGCTTCAACTCGCTCTCGGCGTTCTACAAGTGCTTCCGTGAACACACCGGCCTGACTCCCAAGGCCTATCTGAAGCAAAATTCCCTGCGTGCACGCACGTAAGACAGGCGCCGACCGACACGACTAGCATCGCCCACAGACCTCGACGGATGTGGAGCAAAACCCGATGCAACCCCTGCGCACGCTCAGCCTGTGGATGGACCAGCTCGACGAGCCACTGTGCGCGCGCCCGGCCCTGCGCCAGGACCTCGAAGTCGATGTGTGCATCCTCGGCGCCGGCTACACCGGGCTGTGGACTGCCTACTACCTCAAGCGCCTGGCACCACAGCTGAACATCGCGGTGATCGAGGCCAACATCGCCGGCTTCGGCGCCTCGGGGCGCAATGGCGGCTGGTTGATGGGCAACCTGCTCGGTGAAGACCGCCTGCTGGCCAGCCTGTCGCCGCAGCAGCGCCGGGCCAGCATCGACCTGCTGCACGGCATCCCTGATGAAGTGCACCGCGTATTGCAACGCGAAGGCATCGATTGCGACTACCGCAAGGGCGGCGTGCTGTATTGCGCCGCGCGTTACCCGGAACAGGAACGCAGCCTGCGCGCTTACCTGGACGACCTGTACCGCCAGGGCATGACCGAAGACGACTACCGCTGGCTGCGCCCCGAGCAACTGGACACCCAGCTGCGGGTCAGCAACGCCTATGGCGCCATCTACAGCCCGCACACCGCCACCATCCAGCCGGCCAAGCTGGCGCGTGGCCTGGCTCGGGCGGTGGAAGCGCTGGGCGTACCGCTTTACGAGAACACCCCGGCCATCGACTGGCAGCCCGGTGAGGTGCGTACCCCGCTGGCACGTATCCGCTGCCAATGGACCGTACCTGCCGTGGAAGGCTATGCCGTCACCCTGCCGCCACTGGGCAAACACCAGCTACCGGTGCAAAGCCTGCTGGTGGCAACCGAACCGCTACCAGAGGCCACCTGGGCACAGATCGGCCTGAGCCAGGGCCAGGCCTTCAGCGAGAGCAGCCGCCAGGTCACCTACGGCCAACGCACGGCCGACAACCGCCTGGTGTTCGGTGCGCGTGGCGGCTACCGCTTCGGCGGCCGCCTGCGGGAAAATTTCACCCTTGGCGAACACGAAGTCGAACTGCGCCGCTACCTGTTCAGCGAGCTGTTCCCGCAGCTGAAGCATGTGCGCATCACCCACACCTGGGGCGGCAACCTGGGCATGGCCCGGCGTTTTCGTCCGCACATGCTCTGCGACCGCCAGCGTGGCATCGCCCTGGCCGGTGGCTACGGTGGCGAAGGCGTCGGCGCCAGCAACCTCGGCGGGCGCACCCTGGCGGCGCTGATCCTCAACCAGCACAACGAACTGACCGGGCAACCCTGGGTGCTCGACAACCGCCCGCTGTCGAGCCTGGCCAGTTGGCCCGCCGAGCCCTGCCGCTGGCTGGGCTACAACGCGATCATCCAGAGCTTCGTCCACGAGGACCGCACCCTCGCCAACCCCGCCAGCGCGCCCTGGCGGCGGCGTCTGGCCGGCGTGCTGGCGGACTTCATGGAAGGCTTCATGCACTGATTTCCCATCACCCGACACAGGATCAACCGGTCATGAGCATCACCCAGTTCAAGAACACCGACCTCGCCGTGCTCGACAGCTCCAGCCCGGTCGCAGTCCCCCTCGGCGACCCCGTGGCAGTCACTTCGGTCACCTGTGTGGCCCGCAGCGACGGCGTCGAGACCGGCATCTGGGAGTGCTCCCCCGGGCGCTGGCGTCGGCAGATCGTGCAGCAGGAGTTCTGCCATTTCATCAAGGGCCGCTGCACCTTCACCCCCGACGACGGCGAGCCGCTGCATATAGAAGCCGGAGACGCACTGATGCTACCGGCCAACAGCACCGGCACCTGGGACATCCAGGAGACGGTGCGCAAGACCTACGTCCTTATCTTCTGATCCGCTGATCGCCTGCCTTCGATAACAACAGACAAAGCAAGGTAAACCCGACATGCGCACGCACCTTCTCGCCCCCCTGATGCTGGCCGCCAGCGTGGCCAGCGCCGCCGAAACGGTGAAGATCTACAACTGGTCCAGCTATGTCGCCCCCGACACGCTGAAGAACTTCCAGCAGGCCAGCGGCATCGTACCCACCTATGACGTGTACGACAGCAACGAAACCCTCGATGGCAAGCTGATGACCGGCAACTCCGGCTACGACGTGGTGTTCCCTTCCAACCACTTCATGGCCCGGCAGATCCAGGGCAAGGCCCTCAAGCGCCTGGACAAGGCGCAACTGCCCGGCTGGCACAACCTCAACCCGGTGCTGCTGAAGGCACTGCAAGTCAACGACCCGGGCAACCAGTACGGCTTCCCCTACCTGTGGGGCAGTACCGGCATCGGCTACAACATCGACAAGGTCAAGGCCGTGCTTGGCGACAACGCGCCGGTGGATTCCTGGGACCTGATCTTCAAGCCCGAGTACATCAGCAAGCTGAAAAGCTGCGGCGTCGCGGTGCTGGACAACGGCCCCGAACTACTGCCGATCGCCCTGCACTACCTCGGCCTGCCGCACCACAGCCAGGACCCGGCGGATTACGACAAGGCCAAGGCGCTGCTGATGCAGGTGCGCCCGTACATCAGCTACTTCCACTCCTCGAAGTACACTGGTGACCTGGCCAACGGCGACATCTGCGTGGTGGTGGGCTTCTCGGGGGATGTACTGCAGGCGAAGAACCGTGCCGAAGAAGCGAACAACGGGGTGAAAGTGGGCTACTCGATCCCCAGGGAAGGTGCGCCGATGTGGTTCGACATGGTCGCCATGCCGGCCGATGCACCGGACGAGAAGGCTGCGTATGCCTACATGAACTATCTGCTGCAGCCAGAGGTGATGGCCAACATCAGCAATCACGTGCAGTACGCCAACGGCAACCGCGAGGCGGACGCCCTGGTGAACCCGGCGCTGAAGAGCAACACGATGATCTACCCGAGCGACTACGTGATGGGCAAGCTGTATGCGCTGGAGGCGATGCCGGCGAGGATCGACCGCATTCGCACGCGGATCTGGACCAGTATCAAGGCCGGGAATTGATTTCGGCCTTAACACGGTCCCTGTGGGAGCGGGTTCACCCGCGAATGCGATGTTGAGTTTACCGACGCATTCGCGGGTAAACCCGCTCCCACAAGGGTCAGGAGCAGGCCCTGAAAATCAGGAGCAAGCTCTCGAAATCAGTGATGCTCGCGGGTAGCGCGGAACTTGATGTCCGGCCAGCGCTCTTCCATCAGCGACAGGTTGACCCGGGTCGGCGCCAGGTAGGTCAGGTGCCCGCCACCGTCGATGGCCAGGTTTTCCATGGCCTTGTTCTGGAATTCCTCGAGCTTCTTCTTGTCGTCGCAGGTGATCCAGCGAGCCGACCACACGGTGATCGGCTCGTAGGCGCACTCGACCTTGTACTCTTCCTTCAGGCGGCTGGCGACCACGTCGAACTGCAGCACACCGACCGCACCGAGAATGATGTCGTTGCTGCGCTCGGGGAAGAACACCTGGGTCGCCCCCTCTTCGGCCAGCTGCTGCAGGCCCTGGCGCAGCTGCTTGGATTTCAGCGGGTCCTTCAGGCGCACACGGCGGAACAGTTCCGGGGCGAAGTGCGGGATGCCGGTGAAGCCCAGCGCCTCGCCTTCGGTGAAGGTGTCGCCGATCTGGATGGTGCCGTGGTTGTGCAGGCCGATGATGTCGCCGGCGTAGGCCTCTTCCAGCTGCTCACGCTCGGAGGAGAAGAAGGTCAGCGCATCGCCGATGCGCAGGTCCTTGTTGATACGCACGTGGCGCATCTTCATGCCCTTCTCGTACTTGCCGGAGCAGATGCGCATAAAGGCGATGCGGTCGCGGTGTTTCGGGTCCATGTTCGCCTGGATCTTGAACACGAAGCCGCTGAACTTCTCTTCCACAGGCTCCACGGTGCGCTCGTGGGCGACCCGGCTCAGCGGGCGCGGCGCCCAGTCGACCACCGCGTCGAGCACATGGTCGACACCGAAGTTGCCCAGCGCGGTACCGAAGAACACCGGGGTCAGCTGGCCGTTGATGAACTCGTCCTGGTTGAACTCGTGGCAGGCACCCTGCACCAGCTCCAGCTGCTCGACGAACGCGTCGTACTGGTCGCCGAGGTGGGCGCGGGCTTCGTCCGAGTCCAGCTTCTGGATGATCTTGGCCTCGGTACGCTCGTGGCCGTGGCCCGGGGTGTAGACCACGATGTAGTCGCCAGTCAGGTGGTACACGCCCTTGAAGTCGCGGTAGCACCCGATTGGCCAGGTGATCGGCGCGGCCTTGATCTTCAGTACCGCTTCGATCTCGTCGAGCAGTTCGATCGGGTCACGGATGTCACGGTCGAGCTTGTTGATGAAGCTGACGATCGGCGTGTCGCGCAGGCGGCACACGTCCATCAGGGCGATGGTACGCGGCTCTACACCCTTACCGCCGTCGAGCACCATCAACGCCGAGTCCACCGCGGTCAGGGTGCGGTAGGTGTCTTCCGAGAAGTCTTCGTGGCCGGGGGTGTCGAGCAGGTTGATCATGTGCTCGCGGTAGGGGAACTGCATCACCGAGGTGGTGATGGAGATGCCGCGCTGCTTCTCCATCTCCATCCAGTCGGAAGTGGCGTGGCGGTCGGACTTGCGCGACTTCACGGTACCGGCGACGGCAATGGCCTTGCCCATCAGCAGCAGCTTCTCGGTGATGGTGGTCTTACCGGCGTCGGGGTGGGAAATGATTGCGAAAGTGCGGCGCTTCGCGACTTCGGCGGCCTGGTTGGTCATGGGAAATCGCCTGACTGGAGATCAAAAAAGGGCCAAGATTATACTCCAATACACCGGCAGACCCAAATAGGCGCCAGGGTAGGCATCCCGCCCCCGCGGGACAGGATGCTCACAGCCGATCACTGGTCGTCCATCAACTCCTCGCCGACATCGAGTATTTCCAGACGCAGGTCCAGAGCCTGGCCGCCGCCAGTGGCCACATAGGCAAACCAGTGATCACATACCTCCTGCCGATCGACAGCCTGCAAGGTGAGGTTCGAGCGGGTGCGAATCCGCATGTCGATATGCTGCCCCACCTCAGCGATCGACGTCATGCTCGAGTACTTTCCGTCTTGCAGGGTCATCACCTTCCAAAGCGACTCATCATCGGGACGCTGGGCGTACAGCCCGGCGTAACCGTTGTGGCTGCAGGCCAGGTGGCGGTTGGAAGACTGGAAGTCGCGGCCGCTGCGACGGCTCCAGCTTTGAATGTCGTAGTACGGCCGCCCTATCGTCTCGTCGAACAAGCACCTGAACCAGATGCGATGTGGTTCGCGATGCTTGAACGACGAAACGATCATCCAGTCGTCCGCAACGCGGCCAGCTTCTCCGCCCTTGTCTGCCAGCTTGGCAAAATCCAGATACCCTTCGAAGCCTGGGGTGGTGCAGGCAACATAGGCGATGAATGAGCGATCGTAGTTGTGATTGAACATTTTCAGTACTCCGCCAAAGTTTGAACAACCGGGAAAACGACCTCATCGGTTTCCCTTGAAGCCCAGTATTCGAGGCCTGCAGCGAAGCTGGACAGAGGGAAATGCAGCAACACCCGGAAACCCGCGCTGGCCAAATGCCGCCTCAGATGGGAACCTTTACCACTTCGGAGACGTCCACTCCCCCGCCAACCCGTTTCGTTCGGGGACTGGTTTCATCAGCATTTCGGACCCGACGGGGTTCGGCTCATGGCGTGATCGCTGCCTTGCGCATGCGCCACGCTGCTACTCGCGACCACACTGCCTGCCGTCAGGAATGCCGGCCGCCACGGGAGTGTGCTCGCCGACTACACAAGGAGTCCGCCTGTGGCTGAACGCTACGGAAAAGGGCTGTTGGGATGGGCCGCCGTGCTCGTCATCCTGGCCCTGCTGGTCCACTGGATCGGCATCGACACGATCGCCCGTTATCGCGACGATCTCGGGTTCTACCTGCAAGCGCACCTGGTACTGGTGCTGGCTTCGATGGCGGCGGCGCTGGCCGTGGGCATCCCCGCCGGCATTGCCTTGAGTCGACCGCAACGGGTCGACAAAGCCGAACGCTTCATGCAGTTGTTCAACGTTAGCAACACCATCCCTCCCCTGGCCGTTCTGGCCATCGCCCTGAGTATCCTGGGCATCGGCGCCGGGCCTGCGATCTTCGCCCTGTTCCTCGCCTCGCTCCTGCCCATCGTGCGCAACACCTACGAGGGCCTGAAAAACGTCCCCGCCGCACTCAAGGAAGCCGCCACCGGCATCGGCATGACCCCGCGCCAGCAACTCTGGCAGGTGGAACTGCCCAATGCGGTACCGATCATCGTCGGCGGTGTGCGCGTGGCCCTGGCGTTGAACGTGGGCACCGCACCGCTGGCCTTCCTGATCGGCGCCAACAGCCTGGGCAGCCTGATCTTCCCCGGCATCGCCCTGAACAACCAGCCGCAGCTGCTGCTGGGTGCCGCCTGCACCGCGCTGCTGGCACTGGTGCTGGACGCTGCGGTGAGCTTCGCCAGCAAGCGCTGGCTGGAACGCGGCCTGGCCGGATAACGAGAGGGAACCAATGAACAAGAAAATCGCCTTGCTGCTGGGCGCGGCCCTGCTGTTCGCAGGATTTGCCCAAGCGGCAGAAAAACCACTGATCCGCATCGGCGCGCGGGTGTTCACCGAACAGACCGTACTCGCCGAAATCACTGCGCAATACCTGCGCGCCAATGGCTTTGACGTGCGTGTCACCGGCGGCCTGGGCAGCAATATCGCGCGCCAGGCCCAGGAAACCGGCCAGCTCGACCTGATGTGGGAATACACCGGCGTGTCATTGGTGTCGTACAACCACGTCGAGCAACGCATGCCCAGTGCTGCCGCGACCTATGCCAAGGTCAAGCAACTGGATGCGCAGAAGGGGCTGATCTGGCTGACCCCATCGAAGTTCAGCAACACCTACGCGCTTGGCCTGCCCAGCCAGGTCGCCGAGGCCTACCCGCAGATCAACTCGATCAGCGACCTCAACCAGGTGCTGCGCAGCGAACGTAGCAGCCAGCACCTGGTGGCACTGGACACCGAGTTCGCCAACCGCCCGGATGGCCTGGTCGGCCTGAAGGCGATGTACGACCTGCAAGTGGATCGCGCCAACATTCGCCAGATGGACGCTGGCCTGGTCTACACCGCCATGCACAACAACCAGGTGTTCGCCGGCCTGGTGTACACCACCGACGGCCGCCTGAACGCGTTCAAGCTCAAGCTGCTGGAAGACGACAAGCACTACTTCCCCGACTACACCGCCGCCCCGGTGGTGCGCAAGGCCGTGCTCGACGCCAACCCGCAACTGGCCGGCCTGCTCAAGCCACTGGCCGAGCAACTGGACGATGAAACCATGCGTCAGCTCAACGCCAAGGTCGATGTCGAACACCAGAACCCCTCCTCCGTGGCGGCGGCCTTCCTGCGTGAGCACCCACTGAACAGCGAGGGCCAGCCATGAGCCTGATCGATACCTTCAGCCACCTGGACTGGGCCCAGGTGCTGCAACTCACCTGGCAGCACATCATGCTGGTGGGCGTCGCCGTGGGCCTGGCCATCCTCGTCGGCGTACCACTGGGCATCCTGATGACCCGCTTCCCCGCCGTCGCCGGGCCGTTGCAAGCCAGCGCCACGGTGCTGCTGACCATCCCCTCGATCGCCCTGTTCGGTCTGCTGCTGCCGTTCTACTCGAAGTTCGGCCAGGGCCTGGGGCCGCTGCCGGCAATCACCGCCGTGTTCCTCTATTCGCTGCTGCCCATCCTGCGCAACACCTACCTCGCCCTGACCAACGTCGAACCCGGCATTCGCGAGGCCGCGCGCGGTATCGGCATGACCTTCGGCCAGCGCCTGCGCATGGTCGAGCTGCCCATCGCGGTGCCGGTGATCCTCGCCGGCGTGCGCACCGCCGTGGTGATGAACATCGGCGTCATGACCATTGCCGCCACCATCGGCGCTGGCGGCCTGGGCGTGCTCATCCTCACCTCCATCAGCCGCAGCGACATGTCGATGCTGCTGGTCGGTGCGGTATTGGTCAGCCTGCTGGCGATCGTCGCCGACCTGCTCCTGCAAACCCTGCAACGTGCCCTGACTCCAGAAGGACTGCGCCCATGATCGAATTGAAGAACCTCAGCAAAACCTTCAACGTCAACGGCAAGGACGTCAAAGCCGTCGACTCGGTAAGCCTCACCGTCAACGAAGGCGAGATCTGCGTGTTCCTCGGCCCCTCGGGCTGCGGCAAAAGTACCACGCTGAAAATGATCAACCGCCTGATCACGCCCACCTCTGGCCAGGTGTTCATCAATGGCGAAGACACCACCGGGCTGGACGAAGTGACCCTGCGTCGGCACATCGGCTACGTGATCCAGCAGATCGGCCTGTTCCCGAACATGACCATCGAGGAAAACATCACCGTGGTCCCGCGCCTGCTCGGCTGGGACCGGCAAAAGTGCCACGAACGCGCCCGCGAGCTGATGCACATGATCAACCTGGAGCCCAAGCAGTACCTGCAGCGCTATCCGCGCGAGCTGTCCGGCGGCCAGCAGCAGCGTATCGGCGTGATCCGTGCCTTGGCTGCCGAAGCGCCGGTGCTGTTGATGGACGAGCCATTCGGTGCGGTCGACCCGATCAACCGCGAGCTGATCCAGAACGAATTCTTCGAGATGCAGCGGGCCTTGAACAAGACCGTGATCATGGTCAGCCACGATATCGACGAAGCGATCAAGCTGGGCGACAAGATCGCCATCTTCCGTGCCGGCAAGCTGTTGCAGCTGGACCACCCGGACACTTTGCTGGCCCATCCTGCGGATGAGTTCGTGAGCAATTTCGTCGGCCAGGACAGCACCCTCAAGCGCCTGCTGCTGGTGCGGGCCGAGGATGCGGCGGACAACGCGCCATCGGTGAGCCCGGAAACCCCGGTGGGCGAGGCGCTGGAACTGCTCGACGAGCACGACCGCCGTTATGTGGTGGTGACCGACGGGCAGAACAAGGCGCTGGGCTATGTGCGCCGGCGCGACATGCATCGCCAGCAAGGCAGCTGTGGCGACTTCCTGCGGCCCTTCAATGCCACGGCGTCACATGACGAGCACCTGCGTATCCTGTTGTCGCGGATGTACGAGTACAACCGGGCATGGTTGCCGGTGCTGGATGCCGGGCAGGTGTTCCTGGGTGAGGTGACCCAGGAGTCGATTGCGGCTTACCTGAGTTCGGGGCGCTCGCGCGGGGCCAAGACCAGCATTGTCTCGCCGGCTGAGGTGGTGACTTCCTGAAGGCTGGGGGCGCTTTGCGCCCCATCGCGACACAAGGCCGCGCCTACAGCGGAATGCGATCTCCTGTCGGCGCGGCCTTGTGTCGCGGTGGGCCGCAAAGCGGCCCCGGCAATGCCGATCAGAACCCTACACTGGCCTGCACGTAGAAGGTCCGCGGCTCACCCACATAGAGGCCGGCATTGTTGTCGCTGGAGCGGGTGAAGTACTGCTTGTCGAACAGGTTCTTTACCCCCGCCGCCAGCTTCAGGTTGGACAGCTGTGGCCCGAACTCGTAGCCGCCACGGGCATGCCAGGTCACATAGCCGGGAATGTCGCCATACTGCCCATCGGCACTCGGCTCGGTGATGTAGTCACCATTGAAGCTGCCATCGGCATTGATCCCGGTTCCCGGCGCGCGCTGCCTGGATTGCGCATAGGCATCCAGGTTCCAGGTCCAGCGGTTGACGGCATAGCGCACCCCGGCGGTGGCCACCTGGCGTGAATAGAACGGCAGGTCACGGCCTTTGAAGCCGGGAATGTCCCCTTCATAAGTCGCGCGGGTATAGGTGTAGCCACCGCTCACCGACAGCCCGTCCAGGCGCGGGTCCAGCCCGGCCAGGTCATAGCGCACCGAGGCCTCGATACCCTGGTGCTTGGTCGCGCCCAGGTTGGTCCAGCCCACGTCGTTGCTGATGTACTGCAGCTCATCGTCGAAGTCGATGTAGAACGCCGTCAGCTCACCGGCAAAACCACCATTGTCATAGCGCGTACCGATTTCATAGGTCTTGGCCTTTTCCGGCTCCAGGCCATTGGCCGTGCTGTTGCCGGTACCACCCTGGCCCAGCTGGAAGTACTGCAGGCTGCCGAACGAGGTCTCGTAGTTGGCGAACAGCTTCCACGCATCGGAGAGGTGGTACATCACGCTCAGCGCCGGCAGCGGTTCGTTGCTAGTAATGCTGCGGTTCTTCTCCGCCACCGGCTTGCCGTTGGCACCGAGCACCGGGCGGTCGCGCCAGTCGGTATTGATGTGCTCGAAGCGCAGGCCGGGGGTGATGGTCCAGTTACCCACGTCGATCTTGTCGTCGATGTAGTAGGCGCTGGCCTCGGTGCCGCCGCTGCGGTCCTGGAACACATGGCCGTCGGAGCCCGGCACGGGGGTCGGCACGTTGTCGACCAGGCCCAGGCGCGTCGACTGTTCGCGCATCGCTTCCTTCAGGTAACGGTAACCCACGCTGACTTCCTGGGTGGTCGGCCCGGCGAAGAATATGCGTGACAGCCGCGGCTCGATGGCGAAGGTGTGGTAGTTGCGCGGGTAGGTCGACAGGGTCTTCATGTCCCGCGAGGCAATGGCGCTGCCGCGGAAGCTGTCGGTGTAGTAGGTCAGCACTTCGAACTGAGTGGCCTCGTCGAGCTGGCGTTGCCACTTGAACGAGACATCCTTGCGCCGGCCAGCGAAGTAGTCGTAGTCGCGCAGCGACTGGTACGGGTTGCTGTCGTACTGGGCCTGGGTCAGGCCGCCCGGCATGTCGGCACGGCCGTCGTAGTAGTGGAAATTGAGCCAGAACTCGTCGACCTCGGTGGGCGCCCAGTGCGTCTTGAGGATGACGTCATCGATGTCATTGCCATTGTTGCTTTCCCGGTAGCCGTTGCCATTTACCCCGGTGTACAGCAGCGCCAAGCCCATGCCGTTGTCCGCCGTACCGCCGACGAATGCCGACTCGGTGTGCTTCCAGCCGCCATGCTGGGAGGTTTCCAGGGTGGTGGCCAGCTCTGCCGAAGGCTTTTCCGGGATCGCCCGGGTCACGAAGTTGATCACCCCGCCGACGTTCTGCGGGCCATAACGCACCGAACCGGCACCACGCACCACGTCGATACTGTCGAGGTTGCCCGAGGAAATCGGGGCCATCGACAGCTGCGGCTGGCCGTACGGCGCGAAAGCGGCCGGGATGCCATCGATCAGTACCGTGGAGCGCGGCGACAGCCGCGAAGTCAGGCCACGCACGCCAACGTTCAGCGACAGGTCGCTGCCGCCGGTGCCATTGGAGTCCTGCACCTGTACCCCCGGGATGCCGCGCAGCACATCGCGCACGTTCATCGCACCCTTCTCCACCATCGCTTCGCGGCGCACCACGGTCCGCGCACCGGGGTGGTTCTGCACCACGCTCTGCTGGGCATCGCCCAGCCAGTCACCCACCACCTTGATGTCGGTGGGCGCCAGCTCCAGGCTGCCAGGCGTGGCAGTGCCATCGGCCTGGGCCGCCTTGAGCACCACGGTGCCCTGGGACATTTCATAGGTCAGGCCACTGCCTTGCAACAACTGTTGCAGCGCCTGCTCGGGCGTCAGCTGGCCGGACACCGCCGGGGCCTGCTTGCCGGTCACCAGCTCGGGGCTGAAGAACAGCTGCAGGTTGCTCTGCTGACCCAGCTGGTTCAGTGCCGAAGCCAACGGTTGTGCCTGGATCTGGATGGTGTTGCCAGTTTCTGCGGCCTGGCTGCCGGCGGCCACGGCACTGACCGCCAGGGTCAGGGCCAGGGCGCGCAAGCGTGGGAAGGGCTTGTTGTTGTTCACGTCGTCGAAACTTCCTGGAATACCGAATAAACGCCAACTGCATGCAAATGGAAATGCTTGGCAGTTGCAGCTGGCGGGGAAGACGAACGAGCGGAAAAAAACCTGAATCTATTTCGCGATTATTTCGCTGGAGCCATCGGCATGGGCCTTGATGGCCACCGGCAGGATGCTCGGCAAGGCACGCAGCAAGGCGTCGCTGTCGTCGGTGCGGAACGTGCTGGACAGGCGCAGCTGGGCAACCCTGCCGGGGGCGACCCGCAGCGGCTGGCTGCGGTAGCGGGAGACTTCCGCCACCACCTCGGCCAGGGTGGCGTTGTCGAACACCAGCTTGCCCTGGCGCCAGGCCGTCAGCGCGGCGGCATTCACCGCATAGGGCGCAGCCACCTGGCCCTGGGCGTCGATGTGCGAGCCCTGGCCAGCGGTAAGCTGTGCCAGCGAAGTGCCCTTGCCCTGCACGCGCACCGAACCCTGCTCCACCGCCACGCGGGTGCTGGCCGAGTCCTGACGGACGTCGAAACGGGTACCGGTGACCGTCACGCGGCCTTGGGCAGTGTCGACCACGAACGGCCTGCCGCTGTCGTGGGCGACGGTGAACATCACCTCGCCCGCCATCAGCCGGACATGACGCTGGCCGGCGTTGAACGCGACCTGCACATGGCTGCTGCCGTTGAGTTCAAGGTAGGAACCATCCGGCAATTCGACCTGGCGGCGTTCGTTGAAGGCGGTTTGCAGGCTGCCTTGGTGATTGAGCTGCTGGTACTGCCAGCCGCCCCAGCCCAGCCCCACCGCCACGGCGCCCAGCGTGGCGGCCAACGCCATGCGCACCAGGCGCCGCCGTGGCAACCGGGGTACCGGGGCTGGCCGGGCCAGCGCTTCCAGGCGCTGGCGGGGGATGAAATCGGCGGCCTGCCACAGGCGGGCGAGTTGCTCGTACTCGTCACGGTGTTGCCTGTCAGCCTCCAGCCAGGCCCGCAACTGCACCTGCAGCCCGGCATCCCGAGGCGCATCCTGCACGCGGGCGAACCATGCGGCCGCCTGCTCGCGGACGGTTTCGCTACCGTGCTGTTCCATCGAAAAGGTCTCCTGACTCATCATGCCGACACATCCAGGTGCTCACGCAGATGCCGGAGCGTGCGGATCATATACTTTTCGACCATGTTCTTGCTCAGCCCCATGCGCGCGGCGATCTCCGCCTGGGTGCGGCCTTCGAGCTTCTGCCAGATGAACACCTGGCGGCAGTTGAGCGGCAGCTCAGCCAGCGCCCGCTCGACGCTGTCGGCCAGTTCCAGGGCGTGCACGTAGGCCTCGGGGTCGCCACAGCCGGCCGGGCTTTCGTCGCAGGCCTGCAGCTCCAGGGCCTGGCGCCGGTCCTCGCGACGGAAACCATCCACGGCAATGTTGCGTGCGGTCTGGTGCAGGTAGGCGCGTGGCTGCTCGACCTGCTCGCCCGGGCTTTCCAGGACCCGGACGAAGGCATCGTGGGCGAGGTCCTCGGCCTGCTGACGACTGCGCAGCTTGCGCGTCCAGGTGCCGATCAGCTCATGGTAGTGGTCGAGGAAGCCTTTGGGTCCGGACACGGTCGGTGGTCGTCAGGGAGGCGGATGAGGGTGCGAATAGTAATGTTTCTCATCAAAACCGGCAAATCCGCCAGTCGGTAACAAAAAATTTATCGTCTTTTTCCGGCACGGGCGTGCCAGGGACATGTGGCCATAAATATGAACACCTGAGGCCCAAGGCAGGCACACCCGCTGCTGCCTGAAGCGCCCGATGCCTGTGACAGCGGGCATGGCCGCCAAGGGGCCAACGCGGCCTATTCCACTATTTTTTACGCTTGAAACACGCTGGGGAACATCAGCCGGTCACACGAGTCGGTTATTCAAATGGCTGGTCGTCGATCCGCGTCGATCACGCCCGGATTGCCTGTTGATTCTGCATTCTTCACGCCCTAAAGTGCGCGCCGAACGTCCATGCTGGAAACGATCCATCCGGCTCAAGTACTGAGTAGGCGAACCAAAGTGGGGATACGGAGGACGTTCAGTTTGCAGCCACTTAATCTTTCAGTTTGCCCATGGAGTCCCTGAGCATGTCGATCCAGGTCGAAGACTATTTCGCGCGTGACACCTTCCAGAAGATGAAGGCGTTCGCCGACAAGCAGGAAACCCCGTTCGTACTCATCGATACCCAGATGATCAGCCAGGCCTATGACGACCTGCGCGCCGGCTTCGAGTTCGCCAAGGTGTACTACGCGGTCAAGGCCAACCCGGCCGTCGAGATCATCGACCTGCTCAAGGATAAAGGTTCGAGCTTCGACATCGCCTCGATCTACGAGCTGGACAAGGTAATGGGCCGCGGTGTCAGCGCCGACCGCATCAGCTACGGCAACACCATCAAGAAGTCCAAGGACATCCGCTACTTCTACGAGAAGGGCGTGCGCCTGTATGCCACCGACTCGGAAGCCGACCTGCGCAACATCGCCAAGGCCGCACCGGGTTCGAAAGTGTACGTGCGCATCCTTACCGAAGGCTCCACCACTGCCGACTGGCCGCTGTCGCGCAAGTTCGGCTGCCAGACCGACATGGCCATGGACCTGCTGATCCTCGCCCGCGACCTGGGCCTGGTGCCATACGGCATCTCCTTCCACGTGGGCTCGCAGCAGCGCGATATCAGCGTGTGGGACGCCGCCATCGCCAAGGTCAAGGTGATCTTCGAACGCCTGAAGGACGAAGACGGCATCGAGCTGAAGCTGATCAACATGGGTGGCGGTTTCCCGGCCAACTACATCACCCGTACCAACAGCCTGGAAACCTACGCCGAAGAAATCATCCGCTTCCTCAAGGAAGACTTCGGTGACGACCTGCCGGAAATCATCCTCGAGCCGGGCCGTTCGCTGATTGCCAACGCCGGGATCCTGGTCAGCGAAGTGGTGCTGGTGGCGCGCAAGTCGCGCACCGCCGTCGAGCGCTGGATCTACACCGACGTGGGCAAGTTCTCCGGCCTGATCGAAACCATGGACGAGTCGATCAAGTTCCCGATCTGGACCGAGAAGAAAGGCGAAACCGAAGAAGTGGTCATCGCCGGCCCGACCTGCGACAGCGCCGACATCATGTACGAGCACTACAAGTACGGCCTGCCGCTGAACCTGGCAATCGGTGACCGCCTGTACTGGCTGTCGACCGGCGCCTACACCACCAGCTACAGCGCAGTGGAATTCAACGGCTTCCCGCCGCTGAAGGCTTACTACCTGTAATGCACGACGGGGCCCGAGGCCCCGTTTTCATTTGTGCAGTGCGGCGCCGGCGATCCGGCCAGCACAGCCAAACCTCATTTCCCGCGCCGTTCGATCTCTTCGGCATAGCGCGCCGCAACAGCCATCAGCACCGGCCCCGCGCCCTGCAAGGTCGCCAGCGCACTGCGCAGGAAGTTCATGTTGCCCTCGAGCCGAGCCTGCTCCAGCCAACGCCCGGCCTCGACCATCTGCCCGCGTTCGACCAGCACCAGGCCCAGGCTGAACATGCCGCGGAAATCCCCCGCCTCGGCCGAACGCCGATACCAGCGTACCGCCCGCGCCGGGCTGGGCGCGGTGGCAATGCCCTGTTCAAGGTAACGCCCATACAGGTTCATCGACTTGGCATGCCCCATGTGTGCGGCCTTCTCGTAGCACAGCAGTGCCTGCGCCTGGTTGGCCGGTACGCCACGGCCGGTGGCCAACAGGTTGCCCAGGTTGTAGAGCCCCCAGTCCAACCCCGCATCGGCTGCCCGGGCATAGTGGATGGCAGCCTGCGCAAGGTCTACGCTGCCGCCCCAGCCATGCTCCAGGCACCGCCCCAGCATGTTGTGCGCCATGGCGCTGCCGCCTTGGGCAGCAATGCCGAACCAGCGCCGGGCCACGCCGGCATCCGTTTCGATACCCCGCCCGTCGAGCAGGATCTGCCCCAGCAGCAACTGGGCCTCGACCACACCCTGCCCCGCCGCCGCCAGGATCGCCTGGGCGGCCTTGCCAGGACGCTCTTCGAGCATGGCCTGCAACCCGGCCACATCCAGTACTTCCTCACGTCGCAACGGGTAGGACACGTTTCAGACCTCCGCCCAGCGGCGCAGCAGGTTGTGGTAGGTGCCGGTCAGCTGCAGCAACGCAGGATGGTCCGGCACATCGGCAGTCAGTTGCTGGATGGCATTGTCCATCTCGAACAGCAAGGCGCGCTGGCTGTCCTCGCGGACCAGGCTCTGGGTCCAGAAGAACGCGGCGTAACGCTGGCCACGAGTGACCGGGTTGACCTTGTGCAGGCTGGTGCCCGGGTACAGCACCAGGTCACCGGCGGCCAGCTTGACCTGCTGCTCGCCAAAGGTGTCCTGAATCACCAGCTCGCCGCCGTCGTAGCTTTCCGGGTCGCTGAGGAACAAGGTCGAGGACAGGTCGGTGCGCACCCGCTCCGGGCTGCCCTTGGGCTGGCGCAGGGCATTATCGATGTGGAAGCCGAAGTTGCCGCCCTCGCGGTAACAGTTGATCAGTGGCGGGAACACCTTGTGCGGCAAGGCCGCCGACATGAAGCGCGGGGTTTTCCACAGGCGCTCGATCAGCGCACTGCCGATCTCCTTGGCCAGCGGGTGGCCTTCCGGCAGCTGCAGGTTGTGCTTGGCCTTGGCCGACTGATAGCCAGCGGTGATCTTGCCATCAGCCCAGTCGGCCTGTTCCAGCGCCTCGCGGATACGGGCCAGTTCATCGGCGTCGAACAGGCCGGGGATGTGAAGCAGCATGGCGTCAGCACCATTGGCAACAGAAAGGGGGACCAATGATATTGATTCCCTTTTGCGCTTCACAAGCCCTATCCATCCGGCAAGACGCTACAGGCGGATGAAACCGTAAAGGCAAATTGTAAAGTTTGTAAATTATTCGCGAATGGTAACCGATCTCAATTGAGACTCTTAATTGCTTACATTAAGATCCGCGGCCTTGAAACCTTGGGGAAGGTCCTGAGCAATGCGCCAATCCGTACCAACTGCAGTGAGTTCACCACGCCTGATCGCCTCCGCCATCGGCGTTGCCCTCAGCGCCTCGACGGCCTACGCCGCCGACCCGGCCGCCAGCAACGCGATCACCCTGGATGCCACCAGCGTCCAGGGCAAGGCCGAACAGGCCAGCACCGACTACAAGGTCGAGAAGGCTTCCTCGCAGAAGTACACCGCGCCATTGGTGGACACCCCGCGCTCGGTCACCGTGATCCCGCAGCAAGTGATCAAGGACACCACCGCCCTGACCCTGCAGGACGCCCTGCGCACCGTGCCGGGCATCACCTTCGGTGCTGGCGAAGGTGGCAACCCGCAAGGCGACCGCCCGTTCATCCGCGGCTTCGATGCCCAGGGCGACACTTACCTGGATGGTGTACGTGATACCGGCGCGCAAACCCGCGAGATCTTCGCCATCGAATCGGTGGAAGTGGCCAAGGGCCCGAACTCTGCCATCGGTGGCCGCGGCGCCGCGGGTGGCACCATCAACCTGGTGAGCAAGCGCGCGCACCTGGGCAACTCGCTGGACGGCGCCTGGACCTGGGGCAGCGACCAGACCCAGCGCTACACCTTCGATGGCAACTACCAGTTCAGCGACAGCGCGGCCGGGCGCCTGAACCTGATGACCCACGAAAGCAACGTCGCCGGCCGTGACAAGGTCAACTACGACCGTTGGGGTATCGCCCCGTCGCTGGCCTTCGGCCTGGGCACGCCGACCCGCGTCAACCTCGACTACTACCACCTGGAAAGCGACGACCTGCCGGATTCCGGCATCCCCTACAGCATCCCGGCTGGTGGCAGTAACGCGCGTACTTCGGCCCATCCGAGCAAGCCGATCGACGGCGGTGACAGCGACAACTTCTACGGCCTGACCGGCCGCGACTTCCGCAAGACCCGCACCGATATCGCGACCATCGCCATCGAGCATGACCTCAGCGATTCGCTGACCATCAAGAACACCCTGCGTCACGGCAACAGCATGCAGGACTATGTGCTGACCCAGCCGGACGACAGTGCCGGCAACGTGAACAACAACGGTGTATGGCGTCGCGCCAACAGCCGTGTGGGCAATACCGCTACCACCACCAACCAGACCGACCTGTTCGGCGAGTTCTTCGTGGCAGGTTTCAAGAACAGCTTTTCCACCGGTATCGAGCTCAGCAAGGAAGACTCCGACCGCCAGAGCTACACCGTCACGCCCAACAGCAAGCTCACCTGCAGCGGGCCCGGCAATGGCGGTAGCTGCACCTCGCTGAGCGACCCGAACCCGGACGACGCCTGGGACGGCACCGTCACGCGCAACTACGCCGGTACCAAGACCAGCGGCAAGACCCGGGCGATCTATGCGTTCGACACATTGGAGCTGACGCCCCAGTGGCTGTTGAACATGGGCCTGCGTTACGACCACTTCGATACCCGCTTCCGCACCTACAACGCCAATGGCGCAACCAGCGTGAACAAGAATGGCGTCCCTCTCAAAGGCCGCGACAAGAGCGAATTCTTCACCGGCCAGCTGGGTCTGGTCTGGAAGCCGGCCGAGAACGGCAGCATCTATGTTTCCTACGCCACATCCGCGACTCCGCCTGGCGCCATGCTCGGCGAAGGTACCGAGACCAACCCACAGTCAGGCACCACTGACCGCGGCGGCAACATTCTCAGCAGCGACCTGGAACCGGAAGAAACCAGCAACTACGAAATCGGTACCAAGTGGGACTTGCTGGACGAACGCCTGTCGCTGGCGGCCGCGATCTTCCGCACCGAGAAGGAAAACGCCCGTGTGCAGGTGGACACTACCAGTTACGAAAACGTCGGCGAAACCCGGGTCCAAGGCATCGAGCTGTCGGCCAGCGGCAAGTTGACCGACAAGTGGCAGGTGTTCGCCGGCTACACCTACCTGCAAGCCCGCCAGATCGACGGCGGGCCGATGGGCAAGGCCAACGATGGCAACCAGCTGCCGAATACGCCGAACAACAGTGCCAGCGTGTGGACCACTTACGCCATTACGCCCAAGCTGACCGTCGGCGGTGGCGCGTTCTACGTGGATGACGTATATGGCAACGTAGCCAACACCACCATGGTCGACAGCTACGTGCGCTACGACGCCATGGCCGCCTACAAGCTGACCAAGAATGTCGACCTGCAGCTGAACGTGCAGAACTTGACCAACGAGGTGTACTACGACAAGGCGTTCTCGACCCACTTCGCCAACCAGGCGGCCGGGCGGACTGCGCTGTTGACCACCAGCGTGCACTTCTGATCGTGAGAAACTCCTGGGCCCTGGCCCAGGAGTGATGTGGCAGCTGTCAGTAACCTATAACCTTGGCTTTGAATACGACGACATTTCCTTCGCACGCATTGAGCAATCCGTCGTGGGTTCTACCCAGGCGTTCACCACTGGCCGTGCGCAGGTGAAATTGCAGATCGGACTCATCGTTCCAGGCATTGAGCGGCTCGACTTTCCAGCGGGTGTCTTCGGCGTCCACCCGATACAACCCTGCATAACCATTGCGGCTGAGATTGAGCTGCGTTTGCCAGTAACCTCCCGCGCGCGTGACACTGGTAATCCTGTAATGCAGGCGCGCGTCAGACTCGCGATGGATGAAATCGAACCTGAAATCAATCGGCAGGCTACGTTCATCGCCCTCAACTGTCGTCAGCCAACCACTCTGGGCAGGCACAGATGAAAGTGTTACACCCAATCGTTTCTGGTGTTCTTCGCCAAGTACGGAAATCTGCGCGGTAAAGCTCCTGGATAACATGTATGACATTGGCCTATTCCGAGATTGATATGTAAGGCGACTCAATTTACTGTCGCTCGCCGCCCGCCCCACAGGCCGAACCGTTTCCAAGGACCGCATTACGTGAAAAAGACGCTGTTCCAGTTGCACTGGTTGTTCGGCATCAGCGCTGGCCTGGTGCTGGCCTTGATGGGCATTACCGGGGCCTTGTATTCGTTTCAGGACGAACTGCTGCGTGCCTTCAATGCCGATGTCCTCAAGGTAGAAGTGCGCACCGAAGGCGTGCTGCCGCCGGCCGAGCTGGTACGGCGGGTGGAGGCCCAGCAACACGACAAGGTGGCAATGCTGTGGGTTGACGTGCGCGACGGCAATGCCGCACGTATCTTCTTCACGCCGCCACCGGGCGAGCGCCGTGGCCAGCTGCGCTATGCCGACCCCTACACCGGCGAACTCAAGGGTGAAGCAGCCGGCCAAGGCTTCTTCAACCTCATGCTCAACCTGCACCGTTTTCTGGCCATGGGCGACACTGGCCGGCAGATTACCGGTGCCTGCACCTTGATGCTGGTATTCTTCTGCCTGTCCGGCCTGTACCTGCGCTGGCCGCGCAATGCGCTGGACTGGCGCGCCTGGCTGACCCTCGACTGGGCCAAGACGGGCCGTGCGTTCAACTGGGACCTGCACGCCGTGGCCGGCACCTGGTGCCTGCTGTTCTACCTGCTGTTCGCCCTGACCGGGCTGTTCTGGTCCTACGAGTGGTACCGCGAAGGCCTGAACCGGCTGCTGGCCGACGCCCCAGCCAGCGGCCAGCAGCAACGTGGCGAAGGCCGTGGCCGCCACGGGCCGCAGCACAGCGACAAGAACGCCCCGCCGCTGGTGGTCGACTATGACGCGATCTGGGCCAACCTGAAGGACGCTGCGGGCCCGGGCCTGGCCATGTACAACCTGCGCCTGCCACCGGTGGGCGGCCAACCGGCCAACCTGTTCTACCTGCTGGAAAACGCCGACCATCCGCGTGCCTTCAACACCCTGGTGCTGGACCCAGCCACCGGCCAGGTAAAAAAGCATGACCGCTACAGCGAAAAATCCTTCAAGGCGCAACTGCTGCAGAGCGTCTACGCCCTGCATGTCGGCGAATACTTCGGCCTGCCGGGGCGCATCATCGTCACCCTCGCCAGCCTGAGCATGCCGCTGTTCTTCGTCACCGGCTGGCTGCTGTACCTCGACCGCCGCCGCAAGAAGCGCCAGGTGCGCGCCGCACGTGGCAAGGTCGCCGACAGCCATGGCAGCGGCGACAGCTGGCTGATCGGGTTTGCCAGCCAGAGTGGCCTGGCCGAGCAGCTTGCCTGGCAGAGCGCCGGTCAGTTGCAGGCTGCCGGCCTGGCGGTACAGGTGCGCGCCCTGGCCGAACTAGGGGAAAGCGACCTGCGCCAGGCCCGCCGTGCGCTGTTCGTGGTCAGCACCTTCGGCGACGGCCAAGCCCCGGACAGCGCCCGCGTGTTCGAGCGCAAGGTGCTCGGCCAGCCTTGGGCGCTGAACAACCTCAGCTATGCCCTGCTCGCCCTCGGCGACCGCCAGTACCCGCACTTCTGCGGCTTCGCCCGGCGCCTGCAGGCGTGGCTGGGTGAGCGCGGTGCCAGCAGCGCATTCAGCCCGGTGGAAGTGGACAACGCCGACCAGGCCGCCCTGCAGCAGTGGCAGCAGCAACTGGCGCAACTGACTGGCGCCCAGCCAGTGGCGGCCTGGCAGCCGCCGAGCTTCGGCAACTGGTCACTGGTGCGCCGGGTACTGCTCAACCCGGGCAGCCAGGGCCAACCGGTGTACCTGCTCGGCCTGCAGCCGCAACAGCCCGCCAGCTGGGAAGCCGGCGACCTGGTCGAGATCCTGCCACTCAATGGCCAGCCGCGGATCGACGCCTTCCTCGCTGGCATGGCGCTGGATGCCGGGGCCCAGGTGCAGGTGAACGGCCTGGCTGAAACCCTCGCCCAAGCCTTGGCCGGCCGGCAGTTGCCGGCCCGTCGCGAGCATCTGGTCGGCTTGCAGCCGCAAGCGCTGGCCGATGCACTGGTGCCGATCGGCAGCCGCGAATACTCGATCGCCTCGATCGCCAGCGATGGCGTGCTGGAACTGATCGTGCGCCAGGAACGCCACGCCGATGGCCACCTGGGCCTGGGCTCCGGCTGGCTGACCGAGTACCTGCCGCTGAACGGCACGCTGAGCCTGCGGGTGCGGCGTAACAGCAGCTTCCACCTGCCGGAAACGGCGGCACCGCTGGTGCTGATCGGTAACGGCACCGGCCTGGCCGGCCTGCGCAGCCTGATCCGCGCGCGGGTGAATGCAGGTGAGCAGCGCAACTGGCTGCTGTTTGGCGAGCGCAACCGGGCGCACGACCTGTTGTGTGGCGACGAACTGCAAGGCTGGCTGGCCAGCGGCGACCTGGCGCGCCTGGACCTGGCGTTTTCGCGGGACCAGGCCGAGAAGGTGTATGTGCAGGATGTGTTGTGGCAACAGGCCGATGAGTTCAAGCGCTGGATGCACGACGGCGCCTGTGTATATGTCTGCGGTAGCCTGCAAGGGATGGCGGCGGGTGTCGACACGGCGCTCAATGGCATCCTGGGCGAAGCAGTAGTGCAGCAACTGATCGAGGATGGACGCTACCGACGGGATGTGTACTGATAACGCAACCTCTGTAGGAGCGCCCTTGTGTCGCTAAGGGCCGCAAAGCGGCCCCGGCAATCTTCGCATCGCCACCAGAACCCTGGGGCCGCTCTGCGGCCCTTCGCGACACAAGGCCGCTCCTACAGGGGCCAGTGGCAGCTCAATGGAGTTCGAAGGTATCGGCATCCAGGTTGGCCGGGAACTTGGCACGGTACGCCGCCAGTTCCGCCGCGCTCAATACGGCGGTGAACACCCCGTCCGCCTCCCCGGCACTGAGCAGGCTCTCGCCCTGGAAGTCCAGCACCTGGCTGTCGCCAGAATAGGCGAAGCCCTTGCCATCGGTGCCCACCCGGTTCACCGCCGCCACATAGCACAGGTTCTCGATGCCCCGGGCCGGCAACAGGCGGTTCCAGTGCTGGCGCCGCGCAGCCGGCCAGTTGGCGGTGTACAGCAGCAGGTCGGTGTCCTGGGCATCGCGGCTCCACACCGGGAAACGCAGGTCGTAGCAGATCAGCGGGCGAATCCGCCAGCCTTTGAGCTCGAACTGCACCTGGCGCTCGCCCGGGGTGTAGTGCTTGTGCTCACCAGCCATGCGGAACAGGTGGCGCTTGTCGTAGTGCAGGATCTCGCCATCCGGCCGTGCCCACAGCAGGCGGTTACGGTGGCTGCCATCGGCGGCCTGGATGATCACGCTGCCGGTGACAACCGCGTTGCACTTCTTCGCCTGGGCCCTCAACCATTTGTAGGTCGGGCCATTCTCAGGCTCGCACAGGCTCTGCGACTGCATCGAGAAACCGGTGGTGAACATTTCCGGCAGAATCACCAGGTCCACCTCGCCGACCTGCGCCAGCAGCTCCTCGAAGTGCGCGTAGTTGGCCTCGCGGTCGTGCCAGGCCAGGGTGGTTTGCACCAGGGCGACTTTCAGGTTGGGCAGTGTGCTCAGATCGCGCATAGTCTTTCCGCTGCCTGACGCAGCGTCTCCTCTCGTTTGGCAAAGCACAGGCGGACCAGGCGTTGCTCGGGGATGGGCTGCTGGTAGAACACCGACACCGGGATGCTCGCCACACCGTGCTCACGGGTCAGCCACAGTGCCATGTCGACATCGTTCAGGTCCGGGCGGATCTGCGAATAGTCCACCAGCTGGAAATAGGTACCCGCCGTGCGGGTGAAACGAAACCGCGAGCTGTCCAGCAAACCGCAGAACAGGTCGCGCTTGGCCTGGTAGAAGGCCGGCAATTGATCGATATGCTCGGGGTGCTCGGCCATGAACTCGGCCAAGGCGCACTGCAGCGGCGTCACCCCGCAGAAGTTGACGTACTGGTGCACCTTGCGCAGCTCGGCACTCAGCGCCGGCGGCGCGATCACATAACCGGTCTTCCAGCCGGTAACGTGATAGGTCTTGCCGAACGAGCTGACCACGAAAGCGCGCGAGTACAGCTGCTCATGGGCCAGTACGCTGGCATGGCGCACCCCGTCATAGACCAGATGTTCGTACACTTCATCGCTGATCAGGTAGATATCGCGGCCGGCGATCAGCTGCGCCAGCTGGTCCAGGTCTGCACGGCTGATCAGCGCACCGCTGGGGTTGTGCGGCGAGTTGAGGATGACCAGGCGCGTGCGCGGGCTGAGCGCATCGGCGAACTGCTGCCAGTCGATACGGAAGTCGCCATCGCTCAGGCGCACATGCACGCAACGGCCACCGGCCAGTTCCACGGACGGTTCGTAGCTGTCATAGCACGGGTCGAAGACGATCACTTCGTCGCCAGTATGGACCAGCGCCTGGATGGCACAGAAAATCGCCTCGGTGGCACCGGGCGTGATGGTCACTTCCTGGTCGGCATCCACCTGTGCGCCGTATAGCCGCGCGACCTTGGCCGCCACCTGCTGGCGCAACGCCGGCAAGCCGGTCATCGGTGAATACTGGTTATGCCCGGCAGCCACATGCCGGCCCACTGCATCGAGCAGCGCCTGCGGGCCGTTGAAGTCGGGGAAGCCTTGCGACAGGTTGAGCGCACCGGTCTGCGCGGCGAGCTGGGACATGCTGGTGAAGATGGTCGTGCCGACGTTCGGCAGTTTGCTGCGGATCATGAAGCCCTCTTTCCTGGGGTGTATCCGGCACGGGTTGAGAGTCCGAGCATAGCGGATCGAGCGGTCAGGAAAAAGGTTGAAACGCTGGGGGCATTGCGCTGGGTCAAAGGGCGATTCGCGGGCTTGCCCGCTCCCACAGGTACTGCACGTAGCTCAAGGGTCGTACCGTATCTGTGGGAGCGGGCAAGCCCGCGAAGAAGCTGACGCGAAATCAGCGTTTCTTGTCGCGACGCTTCTTCTCGGCCTTCTTGTGGTGCGACATCAGGCGGCGTTTCTTGTTGACCTGACGATCGGTGAGGGTGTTCTTCTTGCCCTCGTACGGGTTCTCACCGCCCTTGTATTCGATGCGAATCGGCGTACCGACCAGTTTCAGCACACGGCGGTAGGTGTTTTCCAGGTAACGCGAGTACGACTTCGGAATCTTGTCGGTCTGGTTACCGTGGATCACGATCAGCGGCGGGTTGGCACCACCGAGGTGGGCATAGCGCAGCTTGATGCGGCGGCCATTGACCAGCGGCGGCTGGTGCTCGCTCACGGCATCTTCGAGGATCTGCGTCAGGCGGCTGGTCGGCCAACGGGTCACGGCCGACTTGAACGCGGCCTGCACCGACTTGTACAGGTGGCCTACGCCGGTGCCGTGCAGGGCGGAGATGAAGTGAATGTCGGCGAAGTCGACGAAGAACAGCCGGCGCTCCAGCTCGGTCTTCACGTAGTCGCGTTCGCCAGGCTCCATGCCGTCCCACTTGTTCAGGGCGATGACAATGGCGCGGCCGGCTTCCAGGGCGAAGCCCAGCAGGTTCAGGTCATGGTCCACCACGCCTTCGCGGGCGTCCATGACGAAGATCACCACGTTGGCGTCCTTGATCGCCTGCAGCGTCTTCACCACCGAGAACTTCTCGACTTCCTCGTGGATCTTGCCACGCTTGCGCACGCCGGCGGTGTCGATGAAGGTGTACTTCTCGTCATCGCGCTCGAACGGGATGTAGATGCTGTCGCGGGTGGTGCCCGGCTGGTCGTACACCACCACGCGCTCTTCGCCGAGCATGCGGTTGACCAGGGTCGACTTGCCAACGTTGGGGCGGCCGATGATGGCGATCTTGATGCCGTCCTTCTCGCTCGGGCCAGGGATGCGCACCGCTTCTTCGCCTTCGGCGACTTCGGCGTCCAGCGCTTCCTCGACCTGGTCGCGCGGCAGGTGGCCGAGCACGGCCTCCATCAACGCATTGATGCCACGGCCCTGGGAGCCCGCCACCGGAATGGCATTGCCCATGCCCAGCGGCGAGAACTCGGCGCGGGCGACATCGGCGTCGATGTTGTCGATCTTGTTGGCAACCAGGATCGCTTCCTTGTTCCGCTTGCGCAGGTGCTCGGCGATCATCTGGTCAGCAGCGGTCATGCCGGCACGGGCATCGACCAGGAACAGCACATAGTCGGCTTCTTCGATGGCCATGAGCGACTGCTCGGCCATTTTCTCGTCCATGCCCACTTCGTCACCGGTGATACCACCGGTGTCGATCAGGATGAAGGAACGACCCTGCCAGCTGGCATCACCGTACTGGCGGTCACGGGTCAGGCCCGAGAGGTCACCAACGATGGCATCGCGGGTCTTGGTCAGGCGGTTGAACATGGTGGATTTGCCGACGTTCGGGCGGCCCACCAGGGCGATTACGGGAACCATTCGGCTCTCCACTCTTGAATTCTTGAAAATGCAAAGGCCGCTGCAAGGCAGCGGCCGGAGTTCGGGCGGCGCGTCCAGCGCCGCGGCTTGAAGCCCGCCAAGGCTTCAAGCATAGCTTCAGCGGATGGTCAGTGCCTCGAGCTTGCCGCTGTTGCCGAAGACGTAGATGGTGTCGCCGACCACAAGTGGGCGGGCACGCAGGCCATCGCTGTCGATACGCTCACGGCCGACGAAGCGGCCATCGACCTGGCTCAGCAGGTGCAGGTAGCCCTCGAAGTCACCCACAGCCACGTAGCTGGAGAACACTTCCGGCGCGGTCAGCTGGCGACGCGCCATGGTGTCGTTGCTCCACAGCGCGCTGGAAGAGCGTTCATCGACGCTTTCGACAGTGCCGGAAGCTTCGCTGACGTAGACGTTGCCGAAGCCCTGGGCGACACCCACGTAGCTGGAGGCATCACGCTGCCACAGCACCCGGCCGCTTTCCAGGTCCAGGCCCGCGACGCGGCCCTGGTAGGTGCTGACGTACAGGGTACCACCCGACAGCAGCAGGCCGCCGTCGATATCGACCACACGGTCCAGCTCGGAACGGCCTTGCGGAATCGCCACACGGCTTTCCCACACCGGCACACCGTTGTTGATGTCTACCGCCACCACCTTGCCGGTGGACAGGCCGGCGACGGCCAGGCGGTTGGTGACGATCGGCGCGCCGGTGCCACGCAGGGTCAGCACGGCCGGGCTGTTCTCGTAGATCCAGCGGCGGTCACCGGTAGCGGCATCCAGGCCGATCAGGCGATCGTCCTGGGTCTGCACGACTACTACATCACCATTGTTGGCAGGCGGGGCCAGCACTTCGCTGGTCACCCGGGAGCGCCAGCGCTCCTCGCCAGTGCTGGAGTCCAGGGCAATCACTTCACCCTTGAGGGTACCCAGCATGACCAGGCCATAGCCGACGCCGACAGCACCGGAAACCGGCAGCTCGAGGTCCTTCTTCCACACCACGTCGCCGGTGATGCGGTCGAGGGCGAAGACTTCGCCATTGACGTCGGAGGCATAGATGCGGTCGTTTTCGATGGCCGGCACCAGGGTGTTGTAGGTTTCGCCCTGGCCGTCACCGATCGAACGGCTCCACTGCTTCTTCAGCACCACTTCCTCGGTGAACTTGGTCAGCTCGGCCGGGGGCAGTTCCTTCTTGCTGTTGCTGCTGCAACCCGCGGCCAGTACGGCCAGGGTCAGCACTGCTGCATGTTTCCAACCGATCACTTACGCGTCCCCTTTGGCCAAGTCATCCAGCTTCAATTGCAGGCCACCGACCGCTGCCTCATCGGACAACGCAGCCTTGGCTTTCTCGTAAGCACTGTGCGCGTCATCGGCACGACCCAGTTGCACCAGCAGGTCACCCTTCAATTCTTCACGGCTGGCCAGGAAGGCCTGGTCGGCATCCCCGTCGAGCAGCTTGAGGGCGTCCTCGGCCTTGTTCTGGGCAGCCAGTACGCGAGCCAGGCGCTGCCGTGCAATTTCGCCCAGGGTGGTATCGGCCGGCTTGTCCAGCACGCTTTTCAGCTCGGCAGCGGCGTCATCGAGCTTGCCGCTCTCGACTGCGACCTTGGCCACGAACAGGCTGCCGTACTGGGCGTAGGCGGTACCGCCGAACTCGCTCTTGAGCTTGCCGGCCAGTTCCGCGACCTTGGTCGCGTCAGGCTGGCCAGTGGGCGTCAGGCTGGTTTCCAGCAAGGCCTGGTACAGCTGCGAGGCACCTTGCGACTGATTGTTCTGGTACTTGTGCCAGGTATTCCAGCCCAACACCACCACGCCAGCCAGCAGGGCACCGGTCAGCAGCGGCTTGCCGTTGCGGTTCCACCAGTCCTTGACCCCTGCCAGTTCATCATCGGTACTCGACACCCCAATACTCCTTTTCGCCTATTCGCTTGTTGAACCGCGTTACGCCTGCGCGATCGCGGTTTCCAGGTGCTCAGCCAGAGCATCCCAGGCAATGTTCTGTTGTTCGCCCTGACCACGCAGGGGCTTGAAGCCGATCTCTTGCTTGGCCAGCTCGTCATCACCGAGGATCAGCGCGAACAGCGCGCCACTCTTGTCGGCTTTCTTGAACTGGCTCTTGAAGCTGCCGCCCCCGGCGTTGACGGCCAGGCGCAGGCCCGGCAGGCGGTCACGCAGGCCTTCGGACAAGCGCAGGCCAGCCAGTTCGGCCTGTTCACCGAAGGCACAGAGGTAGACGTCGATCTGCCGGCTGATGGACTCGGGCACCTTGCCCAGGGTTTCCAGCAGCAGGATCAGGCGCTCGATGCCCATGGCGAAACCGACGCCCGGGGTCGGTTTGCCGCCCATCTGCTCGACCAGGCCGTCGTAGCGGCCACCAGCGCAGACCGTACCCTGGGCGCCGAGCTTGTCGGTCACCCACTCGAACACGGTCTTGCTGTAGTAGTCCAGGCCACGCACCAGCTTGGTGTTGATCACGAACGGGATACCGGCAGCGTCCAGGCGGGCCTTGAGGCCCTCGAAGTGCACGCGCGATTCTTCGTCCAGGTAGTCTTCCAGCTTCGGCGCACCGACCAGCACCGCCTGGGTGTTCTGGTCCTTGCTGTCGAGGATGCGCAGCGGGTTGCTCTTGAGCCGGCGCTGGCTGTCTTCATCCAGCTGCTCCAGGCGTGCCGAGAGGAACTCGACCAGCGCATCGCGGTAGCGCGCACGGGCCTCGCTGGTGCCCAGGCTGTTGAGCTCCAGCTTGACCGCGTCCTGGATGCCCAGCAGGCCCCACAGGCGCCAGGTCAGCATGATCAGCTCGGCGTCGATGTCCGGGCCATCCAGGTTGAACACTTCCACGCCAATCTGGTGGAACTGGCGGTAGCGGCCTTTCTGCGGGCGCTCGTGGCGGAACATCTGGCCGATGTACCACAGTTTCTGTACCTGGCCGTTGCCGGTGATGCCATGCTCGAGCACCGCACGCACACAGGCGGCAGTGCCTTCCGGGCGCAGGGTCAGCGAATCGCCGTTGCGGTCCTCGAAGGTGTACATCTCTTTTTCGACGATGTCGGTCACTTCACCGATGGAGCGCTTGAACAGCTCGGTGAACTCGACGATCGGCGTGCGGATCTGGCTGTACCCGTAGGTATCCAGCAGGCCGGCCACGGTGCCTTCGAAGTAGCGCCACAGCGGCGACTGTTCAGGCAGGATGTCGTTCATGCCACGGATGGCTTGCAGCGATTTGCTCACGAAAAGTCCTTACGAATTCGGGTGTCAGCCACGGACGATCAACGCCGCGTCGGCTTCGGCCTTTTCGGCCGCTTTCTGGCGGATGAGCTTTTCCAGCTCGTCGACCAGGTTGTCGTTGGTCAGCTTCTGCGCCGGCTTGCCGTCGATATAGACCAGGTTCGGCGTACCGCCGGTCAGCCCCACATGGGACTCCTTGGCTTCGCCCGGGCCGTTGACCACGCAACCGATCACCGCCACGTCCAGCGGTACCAGCAGGTCTTCCAGGCGCCCTTCCAGCTCGTTCATGGTCTTGACCACATCGAAGTTCTGCCGCGAGCAGCTCGGGCAGGCGATGAAGTTGATGCCACGCGAGCGCAGGTGCAGCGACTTGAGGATGTCGTAGCCGACCTTCACTTCTTCGACCGGGTCGGCCGCCAGCGAGATACGGATGGTATCGCCAATGCCTTCGGCCAGCAGCATACCGAGGCCGACAGCGGATTTCACCGTGCCGGAACGCAGGCCACCGGCTTCGGTGATGCCCAGGTGCAGCGGCTGCACGATCTGCTTGGCCAGCAGGCGGTAGGCTTCGACGGCCATGAACACGTCGGAGGCCTTGACGCTGACCTTGAAGTCCTGGAAGTCCAGGCGGTCGAGGTGCTCGACGTGGCGCAGCGCCGACTCGACCAGCGCAGCCGGGGTCGGTTCGCCATACTTCTTCTGCAGGTCCTTCTCCAGGGAGCCGGCGTTGACGCCGATACGGATCGGGATGCCACGGTCGCGGGCCGCATCGACCACCGCGCGCACGCGGTCTTCACGGCCGATGTTGCCCGGGTTGATACGCAGGCAGTCGACGCCCAGTTCGGCTACGCGCAGGGCGATCTTGTAGTCGAAGTGAATGTCGGCAACCAGCGGCACGCTGACCTGCTGCTTGATGCGGCCGAACGCCTCGGCGGCGTCCATGTCCGGCACCGAGACCCGCACGATGTCCACGCCGGCATCGACCAGGCGCTGGATCTGCGCCACGGTGGCGGCCACATCGTTGGTGTCGGTGTTGGTCATGCTCTGCACCGCGATGGGCGCATCACCACCCACAGGCACATTGCCGACCCAGATTTTGCGGGATTCGCGACGTTTGATCGGAGATTCGCCGTGCATGACTTACTGTCCCAACTTCAGGCGAGCGGTTTCGCCACTGGTGAACGGGGCAACATCGACGGCCTGGCCGTTGTAGCTGACCTGGGCGCCACGGGCAAAGCCCAGGCGTACCGCGAACGGCGGCTTGCCGGTCAGCTCGAGGTTGTCCCCCTTGCGCTTGATGGCGCTGAACAGCACCTTGCCATTGCCATCGCTGACCTGGGTCCAGCAATCGGCGCTGAACTGGATGGCCACCTTGCCACTGCCGGCCGGCACTTCGGCGGGCACGGCGGGCGTGGCAGGCTCGGCGGCGGCTACGGTCGCCGCCGGGGCGCTCGGAGCAGCCGCCGGGGCCGGAGCGACCGGCGCAGCCGGCGCAGGCGCCACCACCGGTGCACTGACCGCTGGCTGCGCCGGAGCCGGCTGCGCAGGCGCCGGGGCAGGTGCTGCGGCAACGGCGGCGGCGGCGCTTGCCGGGGCCTGTTCGGTGACAGCGGCGGGTTGCCCGCTGGTGCCCTGCTCCAGCGGCAGCGGCGCGCTCTCGGGCTGCTGGCCAGCCGAAACGGCCTGGTCTTCAGGCTCATCGAGCGGGTGAATCTGGGTGGTACCGTCGGCGCTTTCGACTTCGACGTGCTCCAGGGCGATCTTGGCCAGGTCCTTGCCACGCAGGCTGCCCTGGTCCTGCCACCAGACGAAGCCGCCACCGACCACGGCCACCAGCAACAGCAGGCTGACGCCACGCAGGATGTTGTGCGACAGGCGCACCGGCTCCTCGATACGGCCCAGCGAGTGCACGTCGCTGCCTTTGGCGTGAGTACCGGTGTAGCGGTCGAAGGCATCTACCAGGGCCGCCTGGTCCAGGTCCATCAGCTTGGCATAGGCGCGGATGTAGCCACGGGCAAACGTATGCCCGGGCAGCTTGTCGAAGGCGCCGGTTTCCACGTGGTTCAACGAACTGACAGTGAGGTTGAGCTTGCGGGCCACCTCGGCTTGTGACCAGTCCCGGTTCTCACGGGCCTGACGCAAAAGCTCACCGGGGTTCTGGCCAGGCGCTACTGCTACTTCGGGATGCGCGGCTTTCATCGTTGCTCCGACAGGTATTGCTGATATTCCGGCGTACCGGGATAAAGTCGTTGTAATTGCTGACCCAGCTCGGCCAGTTTGCCCTGCTCGTCGAACACCCTGGCAAGGCGGCTGCCCAGCAGCAGGCTACGGGCATCGTGTTCGCTCAGTTGGCTGAAACGATCGTAGTAGTCCCGGGCCGGCACATAATGCCTGTTTTCGTAGGACAACTCAGCCATTTCCAACAACGCTTTCGGTTGCCGCTGGTTGAGTTGCAAAGCTTTCAGCAAATAGGCGTGCGCCTGGTCGCGGCGCTCGAGCTTCAGGGCGGTCAGGCCCAGGTTCTCGTAAACGCGTGAACGCTCAGGATACAGGGTATCGGCGCTGGCCAGGCGAAACATCTGCTCGGCCTCGGCAAATCGCCCCTGAGCATAAAGGAAACTGCCGTAATTGTTGCGAATTCGCGTGTCGCCAGGGCGCGCCTGCAGTGCCTTGCGGTAGTGGCTTTCGGCCATTTCGGCCTCGCCTTCGGCCTGCAGCACCAGCGCCAGGGCGGCATGCGCATCGGCGTCGTCGTTGTTCAGGGCCAAGGCCTTGCCCAGCGGCGCCTTGGCCTGCTCGGTCAAACCTTGTTGCAAATAGCCCAGGCCAAGCTGCACATAAGCCCGCCCTGCCTCTGCCCTGCCCTGGCGGCTGGCCAGGGGGTCGCCCGCGCCGCCCGACACGCAGCCGGCCAGCAGCGAAAGCGCAAGGATCGACAGCGCGGCGCGCAGGCTCATGGGCAAGGTCCCGGTCAGTGCTGCGCAGCGCTGTCTTGCAGGTCGGCGTCCGCAGAAAGCTGGCGCACAGCGATATAGCGCTCGCTGCGGCGGGTGCGGTCGTTGACCTGGCCAACCAGCTGGCCGCAGGCGGCGTCGATGTCATCACCACGGGTAGTACGGGTGGTGACGTTGAAGCCACCGTGGTGCAACAGGTCCTGGAAGCGGCGGATAGCGTTGTTGCTCGGCCGCTCGTAGCCCGAATGCGGGAACGGGTTGAACGGGATCAGGTTGATCTTGCACGGCACGTCGCGCAGCAGCTCGATCATTTGCGCAGCGTGCTCGGGCTGGTCGTTGACGTCCTTGAGCAGGGTGTACTCGATGGTCAGCACGCGCTTGCCACCCAGGGTGGACATATAGCCCATGCACGATTCCAGCAGCATCTTCAGCGGGTACTTCTTGTTGATCGGTACCAGCTTGTTGCGCAGTTCGTCGTTCGGCGCGTGCAGCGACAGGGCCAGCGACACGTCGATGTGCTTGGCCAACTCGTCGATCATCGGCACCACGCCTGATGTCGAGAGGGTGACGCGACGCTTGGAAATGCCATAGCCGAGATCTTCCATCATGATCTTCATGGCGGCGATGACATTGTCGAAATTCAGCAGGGGTTCGCCCATGCCCATCATGACCACGTTGGTAATGGCGCGGTCGATCTTGGCCGGAACGGTCCCGAAGGATTTGTTGGCAAGCCACACCTGGCCGATCACTTCGGCGGCGGTGAGGTTGCTGTTGAAGCCTTGCTTGCCGGTGGAGCAGAAGCTGCAATCCAGGGCACAGCCGGCTTGCGACGAGACACACAGGGTGCCGCGGTCGTCGGTGGGGATGTAGACGGTTTCGACGCAGCTGCCGGAAGCAACGCGCACCACCCACTTGCGGGTGCCGTCGGCGGAAATGTCTTCACTGACCACTTCCGGGCCCCGAATCTCGGCAACGGCCTCGAGCTTTTCGCGCAAGGCCTTGCCGACATTGGTCATGGCGGCGAAATCGTCGACGCCATAGTGGTGAATCCATTTCATGACCTGACCGGCACGAAAACGCTTCTCTCCGATCGACTCGAAGAATTTTTCCATTTCCTGCAGGGTCAGGCCCAACAGGTTGATCTTGCCAGTCATGTCACTCATGGAATCACCCAAGACCTGCTTCGCTTAGCGAATGCGGTCGCACAGCTCGGTAGCGGAGAAGAAGTAAGCGATTTCGCGGGCAGCCGAAGCTTCCGAGTCGGAACCGTGAACGGCGTTCTCGTCGATGGAAACGGCGAAGTCAGCACGGATGGTGCCGGCAGCAGCTTCTTTCGGGTTGGTGGCGCCCATCAGCTCGCGGTTGGCCAGAACGGCGTTTTCGCCTTCCAGAACTTGAACGATGACCGGGCCGGAAGTCATGAAGGCAACCAGGTCAGCGAAGAAGCCGCGCTCTTTGTGCTCGGCGTAGAAGCCTTCGGCTTCGGCTTTGGACAGTTGCTTCATTTTCGAAGCGACGACGCGCAGGCCGGCTTTCTCGAAACGAGTGGTGATCTCGCCGATGACGTTCTTGGCGACGGCGTCAGGCTTGATGATGGAGAAAGTACGTTGAACAGCCATGGAAAACTCCAGAAAAATGAGTGTTGCGAAAAATTAAACCCGCGAATTATACGCGGGTTCCAGGGGATTGCCTAACCTGCAGGACGCGTTCAGTCGGCTTCATCGATCCAGGCCGCCTGGATGGCCTCGAGCACCTTCTCACCGCCGCGTGACGGATCGTCGCTGAATTCTGGCAAGGCCAGCACCCAACGGTGCAGATCGACGAAATTCACATAACGAGGATCGACGTCAGGCTTGCTTTCTGCAAGCTGGATGGCGATCTCAAGTACATCAATCCATTTCAGGCTCATGGAACAAACCTCAGTGCGGCGCTTCGGCGGCGTGGTTGAGCGAATACTTGGGGATTTCGATGACCAGGTCCTGGTCAGCGACGACCACCTGGCAGCCGAGGCGCGATTGAGCCTCCAGGCCCCAGGCCTTGTCCAGCATGTCCTCTTCCAGCTCGTCGGCTTCTTGCAGCGAGTCGAAGCCCTTGCGCACGATGCAATGGCAGGTGGTGCAGGCCTTGACGCCGCCGCAGGCGCTTTCCATCTCGATGTGATGGTCGTGGGCCAGCTCCAGGATGTTGGTCCCGGGCTCAACCTCCACAGTCAGCCCTTCCGGGCAGAATTTCTCGTGCGGCAGGAATGTCACCAGCGGCATCGGTTACTCCTCGATCTCATTCAGGTTGCGCCCGGCCAGTGCGGCTTTGACCGTCGAATCAAGGCGACGGGCGGCAAATGCGTCGGTCACCTGCGACAGACGCTTGGTCTGTTGCTCGATAGCAGCGCCATCGGTGCCGGCCAGCAAATCACGTAGTTCTTGCATCTGGAATTCGATGGCTTCGCGTTCGTCACTGCTGAGCAGGCGTTCGCCATCGGCGTCCAGGGCGCCCTGTACCGCTTCGAGCAGGCGTTCACCGTCCACCTGGTGCTCGCGCAACTGGCGGGCCTGCTTGTCGGAACCTGCGTGTTCGAAGGAATCCTTGAGCATGCGGGCAATTTCGCCGTCGGTCAGGCCGTAGGACGGCTTGACCTGGATGCTGGCTTCCACGCCCGAACCCAGCTCGCGGGCAGCGACACTGAGCAGGCCGTCGGCGTCGACCTGGAAGGTGACGCGGATCTTTGCCGCACCGGCGACCATGGCCGGAATGCCGCGCAGCTCGAAACGCGCCAGCGAGCGGCAGTCGCTGATCAGCTCGCGCTCACCTTGCAGCACATGGATCATCATGGCCGTCTGGCCATCCTTGTAGGTGGTGAACTCCTGGGCCCGCGCCACCGGAATGGTGGTGTTGCGCGGGATCACCTTCTCCATCAGCCCGCCCATGGTCTCGAGGCCAAGCGACAGCGGGATGACATCGAGCAGCAGCAGTTCGCCACCCTCACGGCGGTTGCCGGCCAGGGTATCGGCCTGGATCGCGGCACCGATGGCCACTACCTGGTCAGGGTCGATCGAGGTCAGCGGGGTGCGCCCGAACAACGCGCCCACCGCTTCGCGCACACGCGGCACGCGGGTCGAGCCACCGACCATGACCACGGCACTGACTTCCTCCAGCTCGATACCGCTGTCGCGCACGGCGCGGCGACAGGCCTTGAGGCTGCGGGCGACCAGCGGTTCGATCATGGCCTCGAAAGCGGCACGGCTGAGTTCGCCCTGCCAGGCGCCATGGCGGACACTGACCACGTCAGCGTCGGTCAGGGCTTCCTTGGCGGCACAGGCGGTTTGCAGCAATGCGCGCTGGGTGGCGGGATCCAGGTCGGACGACAGGCCGGCCTGCTCGATGATCCAGCCGGCAATCGCGTGATCGAAGTCGTCACCACCCAGGGCGGTATCGCCACCGGTGGCCAGCACTTCGAACACGCCGGCGGTCAGGCGCAGAATGGAAATATCGAAGGTGCCACCGCCCAGGTCATAGATGGCCACCACGCCCTCGGCGTTCTGGTCCAGGCCATAGGCCACGGCGGCCGCGGTCGGCTCGTTGAGCAGGCGCAGCACATTGAGGCCGGCCAGGCGCGCAGCGTCCTTGGTGGCCTGGCGCTGGGCGTCGTCGAAATAGGCCGGCACGGTGATCACCGCGCCTACCAGCTCACCGCCCAGGGTGGCTTCGGCACGCTCGCGCAGCACCTTGAGGATGTCGGCGGACACTTCAACCGGGCTCTTCGGCCCCTGTACGGTATCGATGAACGGCATGTGCGACTCACCGCCAACGAAGCGATAGGGCAACTGCTCGCCCAGTTGCTTGACGTCGGCCAGGCCGCGCCCCATCAGGCGCTTGACCGACAGCACGGTGTTCAGCGGGTCGCTGGAGGCAGCATCACGCGCAGCCTGCCCCACTTCGTTGCGCCCTTCGAGGTAGCGCACCGCGGACGGCAGAATGACGTTGCCCTGCGCGTCGGGCAGGGGCTCGCTACGGCCGCTGCGCAGAGCGGCGACCAGGGAGTTGGTGGTACCCAGGTCGATCCCCACCGCCAGGCGGCGCTGATGCGGCTGAGGGCTTTGACCGGGTTCGGCAATCTGCAGTAGGGCCATGCTTATCTGAATACCTTAGGTGCCATCACGGGCAGCACCGGGTTAGTCGTCGAGGCGCTCTTCCAGTTGGCGCACTTCTTGGGCGAGCTTGTCGAGGAATTGCATGCGGCGCATCAGGCGCTCGGCCTTGTCGCGCTCGCCCGGGGCGTCCCAGCAGGCGGCAAAATCCTCGTTCAGCGTGTCCTGGGCGACCTTCAGGCGCTTCTTGAACACACCGACACCATCAAGGTCGGCTTCGTCCTGCAGCTCTTCGAGCTCCTCGCGCCACTGCATCTGCTGCAACAGGAAGTCCGGGTCGTGGACCGTGACTTCCTGGGGCACTTCGTGGCCGCTGATGGCCAGCAGGTAGCGGGCGCGACGCGGCGCACTGCGCAGGGTCTGGTAGGCGTCGTTGAGGGCTGCGGACTTTTCCAGGGCTACGCGTTGCTCGCGCTCGGAGGCATCGGCAAAGCGGTCGGGATGGACTTCGCGGGCCAACTCGCGATAGCGAGTGGCCAGCTTGTCGAGATCCAGACGGAAGCTTGGCTGGAGGTCAAACAATGCGAAATGACAAGGAGTACCCACAGCCAGCCTCAAACGTTGAAGCTTTCGCCGCAGCCACACTCACCGCGCACGTTGGGGTTGTTGAACTTGAAGCCTTCGTTCAACCCTTCCTTGACGAAGTCCAGTTCGGTGCCGTCGAGGTAGACCAGGCTCTTGGGATCGATGATCACCTTGACGCCATGGTTCTCGAACACCTGGTCTTCCTCCGCCAGTTCGTCGACGAACTCCAGCACGTAGGCCAGGCCCGAGCAACCGGTGGTGCGCACGCCCAGGCGAATGCCTTCACCCTTGCCGCGCCCTTCCAGGGAACGCCGCACGTGGTTGGCGGCGGCTTCTGTCATGCTGATAGCCATCTGCACTCCTTACCTCGCAACAGGCGACTTAGATCAAGCCTTTCTTCTGCTTGTAATCGCGTACCGCTGCCTTGATGGCATCTTCGGCGAGTACCGAGCAGTGGATCTTGACCGGCGGCAACGCCAGTTCTTCGGCCAGCTGGGTGTTCTTGATGGTTTCGGCTTCGTCCAGGGTCTTGCCCTTCATCCACTCGGTGGCGAGGGAGCTGGAAGCGATGGCCGAACCGCAGCCATAGGTCTTGAACTTGGCGTCTTCGATCACGCCCTGTTCGTTGACCTTGATCTGCAGGCGCATCACGTCACCGCAGGCCGGGGCGCCGACCATGCCGGTGCCGACGTCCGGGTCTTCGGCATTCATCTTGCCGACGTTGCGCGGGTTTTCGTAGTGGTCGATGACCTTTTCACTGTATGCCATGGTGCAATTCCTTCCTCATCAGGGAGCCGCTCTTGCCGGCGACTGCTTAGTGGGCGGCCCACTCGATCTTGGAGATGTCAACGCCGTCTTTGTACATGTCCCACAGCGGCGACAGCTCACGCAGTTTGTTCACTGCCTCGCAGACCTTCTGCGCGGCGTAGTCGACTTCTTCTTCGGTGGTGAAACGGCCGAAGGAGAAGCGGATCGAGCTGTGCGCCAGCTCGTCGTTGCGGCCCAGGGCGCGCAGTACGTACGACGGCTCGAGCGACGCGGAGGTGCATGCCGAACCGGACGATACGGCGATGTCCTTCAGCGACATCAGCAGCGATTCGCCTTCGACGTAGTTGAAGCTCAGGTTCAGGTTGTGCGGTACGCGGGCGGTCTGGCTGCCGTTGACGTACAGCTCTTCCAGGTTGGAAACCTGCTTGAAGAAGCGCTCGCTCAGGCCCTTGATGCGCGCGTTTTCAGCGGCCATTTCCTGCTTGGCGATGGCGAAGGCCTCGCCCATGCCGACGATCTGGTGGGTCGGCAGGGTGCCCGAACGCATGCCGCGCTCATGGCCACCGCCGTGGATGATGGCTTCCAGGCGCACACGCGGCTTGCGGCTGACGTACAGCGCGCCGATACCCTTGGGGCCGTAGACCTTGTGCGCCGAGAACGACATCAGGTCGACCTTCAGCTTCTGCAGGTCGATTTCGACCTTGCCGGCCGACTGCGCGGCATCGACGTGGAACAGCACGCCGCGCGAGCGGGTCAGTTCACCGATGGCGGCGATGTCGTTGATCGAGCCGACTTCGTTGTTCACGTGCATCAGCGAGACCAGGATGGTGTCGTCACGCAGCGCCGCCTCGACCATGGCCGGGGTGACGATGCCGTCTTCGCCCGGCTCCAGGTAGGTGACTTCGAACCCTTCACGCTCCAGCTGGCGAGCAGTGTCCAGCACCGCCTTGTGCTCGATCTTGGAGGTGATGATGTGCTTGCCCTTGGTCTGATAGAAGTGCGCGACACCTTTCAGTGCGAGGTTGTCGGACTCGGTGGCACCGCTGGTCCAGACGATTTCGCGCGGATCGGCATTGATCAGTTCGGCAACCTGACGGCGACCGTTCTCGACCGCTTCCTCGGCCTTCCAGCCGAAGACATGGGAGCGCGAAGCCGGGTTACCGAAGTTCCCGTCAACCAGCAGGCACTCGGCCATCTTCTGGGCCACACGTGGGTCGACCGGGGTGGTCGCGGAGTAATCGAGGTAGATCGGCAACTTCATTTGTCTCTCCTATCAGGCGGTGGCGTCGCTCGTCGTCCCAAGGGGATCAATCGACGGCGGACGTCTCAATCTTGTCCAGCTGGGCGGCTCGGCCTGCGACACGACGCAGGTCCTGGCGCTGGGCGACTTCCTGCACCTCACGGCGCATGACGAGGTCGGCCAGGCTGATGCCGCTGAGGAATTCATGGATCTGCTGGCTGAGGTCGCACCACAGGTGGTGGGTCAGGCAGGTATCACCGGCATGGCAGTCCCCGAGGCCCTGGCAGCGGGTGGCATCGACCGATTCGTTGACCGCATCGATGACCTGGGCCACCTGGATGGTTTCCATGCCCCGCGACAGCTGGTAGCCACCGCCTGGACCGCGCACGCTGGAAACCAGGCTGCTGCGGCGCAGCTTGGCGAACAGCTGCTCCAGATAAGAGAGGGAAATGCCCTGGCGCTCGGAAATGTCGGCCAAAGACACCGGCCCATGCTGCGCGTGCAACGCCAGGTCGAGCATGGCGGTCACGGCGTATCGGCCTTTGGTAGTCAGTCGCATGGCTATTGGGTACCACGGGAGTTTCGGGATGTGTGCGAGTATGCGATTCCCGAGCATTTAAGTCAACTATTAGACCTAGTGCTTTAGTCGGGTTTGCATCGGGGAGGCGGGCGCGATTGTAGCAGACCAGGGGCGTGAGCACACGCCCCGTATGTCACGGCACCGCGGGCACGGCGCAATCAATGCGGCTGAGTGTCGCGCTGGGCCACCTCAGCGACATCCTTGAAGTCATCTTCCGGCAGGGCCGGCAGCTCCTTGGCGCAATAATCGCTGCCCATCTTGGTCAGAGCGCCGCACATCCCCTCAAGCCGCTCGTCGACCGCTTGCAGGTGATCGAGCATCTGGCCGATGGCACGGGCCACCGGATCGGGCATGTCACCGCTGACCCCGTAGGCATCGAAGCCGATCTTCTCGGCCATGGCCTTGCGCTTGGCCTCGACTTCAGTGTCTTCGCTCTTGACGATGATTCGCCCCGGAATACCCACCGCCGTGGCGCCCGCCGGCACCGCCTTGGTCACCACCGCATTGGAGCCGATCTTGGCCCCGGCGCCGACGGTGAACGGGCCCAGCACCTTGGCCCCCGCCCCTACCACCACGCCGTTTTCCAGGGTGGGGTGGCGCTTGCCCTTGTTCCAGCTGGTGCCGCCCAGGGTCACCCCCTGGTACAGGGTGACATCATCGCCGATCTCGGCGGTTTCACCGATGACGATGCCCATGCCATGGTCAATGAAGAAGCGCCGGCCGATGGTGGCACCGGGGTGGATCTCGATGCCGGTCAGCCAGCGCCCGAAGTTCGACACCAGGCGGGCCAGCCATTTGAAATCACGCTTCCACAGGGCATGACCCAGGCGGTGCAGCCAGATGGCGTGCATGCCGGGGTAGCAGGTGAGCACCTCGAAGGCATTGCGCGCGGCCGGGTCGCGGTGGAATACGCTTTGAATATCTTCACGCAGGCGTTCGAACATCTGTCAGTCCTTCCGTTTATGCGGCTCGCCGCGGACCACTTTCTGGGTCTCGGTGAGGATGCCGCGCAAAATGCTCATTTCCGAACGTTCGACCGCGACCCGCCCATACAGCCGGCGCAGGCGCGGCATCAGGTGCTTGGGCTTTTCGGGGTCGAGGAAGCCGATACCGACCAGGGTCTTCTCCAGGTGGTCGTAGAACAGCTCCATTTCGTCCATGGTCGCCAGTTCGCTGGCGTCAACCTTGTCGACCTTGCCCGGCGCTTCGCCGGCCGCCAGCCAGGCCATGCGCACCTCGTAGGCGAGCACCTGGACAGCCGCAGCCAGGTTCAGCGAGCTGAAGTCGGGGTTGGAGGGAATGTGCACGTGGAAGTGACATCGCTGCAGTTCTTCGTTGGTCAGGCCGGCGTGCTCGCGCCCGAACACCAGGGCGATCTCCTCGCCGCCATTGGCATGTTCCACTGCCTTGGCTCCGCATTCACGCGGGCCGATCAGTGGCCAGGGGATGCTCCGCTCGCGGGCGCTGGTGCCCATCACCAGGTTGCAGCCGACCAGCGCCTGCTCCAGGCTGTCGACCACCTGGGCGCTGTCCAGCACATCGTCGGCCCCGGAGGCTCGGGCGCTTGCATCCACGGCGGGAAATTCTTTCGGCTGCACCAGCACCAGACGCGACAAGCCCATGTTTTTCATGGCTCGTGCAGCGCCGCCGATGTTGCCGGGGTGGCTGGTATTGACCAGAACAACACGAATATTTTGCAGCAAGGTGTTGTGCTCACAGATGCAGGAATCAGGGCTTCCGATCTTACAGAACCGACAGACGTAACGCCACGAAAGCAAATGTGACACTTCTGCCGCCAAAGTTTTCTGCTAGAATGATCGGCTTTCTTCTTTAACATCTCCAGGTGACCCGCCCATGCAGCCTATGCTGAATATCGCCCTGCGCGCCGCTCGCAGCGCCAGTGAACTGATTTTCCGCTCCATCGAACGCCTGGATAGCATCAAGGTCGATGAGAAAGAGGCCAAGGACTACGTTTCCGAAGTCGATCGCGCCGCCGAGCAGAGCATCGTCAACGCCCTGCGCAAGGCCTACCCGAACCACTCCATCCAGGGCGAGGAAACCGGCCTGCACGCGGGTAGTGGCGAAGAAGGCAAGGACTACCTGTGGATCATCGACCCGCTGGACGGCACCACCAACTTCCTGCGTGGCATCCCGCACTTCGCGGTCAGCATCGCCTGCAAATACCGTGGCCGCCTTGAGCACGCCGTGATCGTCGACCCGGTTCGCCAGGAAGAATTCACCGCCAGCCGTGGCCGTGGCGCCCAGCTCAATGGCCGCCGCCTGCGCGTCAGCTCGCGTACCAGCCTCGAAGGCGCCCTGCTGGGCACCGGCTTCCCGTTCCGTGACAGCCAGATGGCCGAGCTGGACAACTACCTGGGTATGTTCCGCGCGCTGACCGGCCAGACCGCCGGCATCCGCCGCGCCGGCTCCGCCAGCCTGGACCTGGCCTACGTTGCCGCTGGCCGTTTCGACGCCTTCTGGGAGTCGGGCCTGTCCGAGTGGGACATGGCGGCCGGCGTGCTGCTGATCCAGGAAGCGGGCGGCCTGGTCAGCGACTTCAACGGTGGCCATGACTTCCTCGAGAAAGGCCATATCGTTGCTGGCAACATCAAGTGCTTCAAGGCGGTGCTGACCGCCATCCAGCCGCACCTGCCAGAAAGCATGAAGCGCTAAGCGCGAATTGCAGATACGAAAAAGCACCCCGCGGGGTGCTTTTTTTGTGCCTGTACCCATATCCCAGGGCTTTCGCGATCCGTGTAGGAGCGGCCTTGTGTCGCGAAAGGGGTGCGAAGCGCCCCCACGATCTGTGCCATATCAGAGATTGTCGGGGCTGCTTCGCCCCCCTTTCGCGACACCAGGCCGCTCCTACAAAGAGCAGACCGCTCCGGGACTTATTGCCCGGCTTCGCTGAGGATCAGCTTGCCATTCTTGTCCACCGGAATGGTCGAACCAGGCTCGTGATCCATCTTCACCTGCCCTACCTGATCGCCGATGGTGTACTTGACGTTGTAGCCCACCACCTTCTCGCTGATGTCATTGACCGTGTTGCAGCGGGTTTGCGTGGTCGTGTAGGTGTCACGCTCCTGCATGCCTTCCTGCACCTTGTTACCGGCATAACCGCCACCGACCGCACCGGCCACGGTGGCAATCTTCTTGCCGGTACCACCGCCGATCTGGTTACCCAGCAGGCCACCGGCAATGGCACCCACCACGGTACCGGCGATCTGGTGCTGGTCCTTGACCGGCGCCTGACGCGTCACGGTGACGTCCTTGCAGACCTCACGCGGGGTTTTTACCTGTTGTTTGATCGGTTGCACGTCGGTGACCTGCGCATACTCAGGCCCCTTGTTGACCAAGCTGTAGGTCGCGACAGCACCTCCGGCAGTCACACCGACAGCACCCAGTACCGCACCCACCAGCATTGATTTGTTCACATGAACCTCCTGATCATACCCGCGGGTCCGACCCGCCTTCTCCCAGCCTTGGAGCGAAAAAAAAGGCGCAAGTTCAACACTTGCGCCTTTTGGGCCGCCGGGCGGCATGCAGCATGCCTTATGGACGGTCGTCGACACCGTCGGTCTTGGCCGGCGGGATCAGGTCTTCACTGTTCAGGTTCAGCCAGATCAGCACCACGTTGGCGATGTAGATCGACGAGTAGGTACCGGCCATGACGCCAATGAACAGCGCCAGCGAGAAGCCGAACAGGTTGTCACCACCGAAGAACAGCAGCGCGGCAATCGCCAGCAAGGTCGAAACCGAGGTGGCAACGGTGCGCAGCAGGGTCTGCGTGGTGGAAACGTTGATGTTCTCGATCAGCGAGGCCTTGCGCATGACCCGGAAGTTCTCGCGCACCCGGTCGAACACGACGATGGTGTCGTTCAGCGAGTAGCCGATGATCGCCAGCACCGCTGCCAGCACGGTCAGGTCGAAGGTGATCTGGAAGAACGACAGGATACCCAGGGTCACCACCACGTCGTGGATCAGCGAGACGATCGCGCCCACGGCGAACTTCCACTGGAAGCGGAAGGCCAGGTAGATGAGGATGCCACCGAGGGCCAGCAGCATGCCCAGGCCACCCTGGTCGCGCAGCTCTTCACCCACTTGCGGGCCGACGAACTCGACCCGCTTGACCGTGGCCGGGTTGTCGCCGCCAGCCTTCTGCAAGGCCTCGGCGACCTTGGTGCCCAACTGCGGGTCATCGCCCGGCATGCGCACCAGCAGGTCGGTGGTGGCGCCGAAGCTCTGCACCACTGCCTCGTGGAAGCCGGAACCGACCAGCTCGGTGCGCACCGCCTCAAGGTCGGCCGGGCGCTCGTAGGTCAGCTCGATCAGCGTACCGCCGGTGAAGTCCAGGCCGAAGTTCAGGCCTTTGTGCCACCAGCTGAACAGCGCCAGCACAGTGAGGAGCAAGGTAATGGCGAACGCGACATTGCGCACGCCCATGAAGTTGATGGTTTTCATCGCAGCTCCCCTCAAACCCACAGCTTCTTGATGTCACGCCCGCCGCAGGTCAGGTTGACCAGCGCACGGGTCACCATCACGGCAGTGAACATCGATGTGAAAATCCCGAGGGACATGGTGACCGCAAAGCCCTTCACCGGCCCGGTGCCCATGGCGAACAGGATGCCACCTACAAGCAAGGTGGTCAGGTTGGCGTCGACGATGGCCGAGTAGGCGCGGTTGAAACCTTCATGGATGGCACGCTGCACCGACATGCCTGCCGCCAGCTCCTCACGGATACGCGAGAAGATCAGCACGTTGGCGTCTACCGCCATACCCATGGTCAGTACGATACCGGCGATACCCGGCAGGGTCAGGGTGGCACCCAGCAAGGACATCAACGCCAGCAGCAATACCATGTTGCCAGCCAGGGCGATGGTCGCCAGCACGCCGAAGCCGCGGTAGATGGCGATGATGAACAGCGAGACGAACAGCATGCCCCACAGCGACGCATCGATACCTTTGGTGATGTTGTCGGCACCCAGGCTTGGGCCGATGGTCCGCTCTTCAGCGAAGTACATCGGCGCGGCCAGGCCACCGGCACGCAGCAGCAGGGCCAGTTCGGACGATTCGCCCTGGCCGTTCAGGCCGGTGATGCGGAACTGGCTGCCCAGCGGCGACTGGATGGTCGCCAGGCTGATGATCTTCTTCTCTTCCTGGAAGCTCTGTACGGCAACGTCCTTCTCGACGCCGTCGACGGTCTGCTTGACGTAGCGGGTAACCGGCTTCTGCTCGATGAAGATCACCGCCATGCTGCGGCCGACATTGCTGCGGGTAGCGCGGCTCATGAGCTCGCCACCATGGCCATCGAGGCGGATGTTCACCTGCGGGCGGCCGTGCTCGTCGAAGCTGGCCTGGGCGTCGGTGACCTGGTCACCGGTGATGATCAGGCCGCGCTCGACCGCGGCGGAGCGGCCGCCTTCACGGAACTCGAACACTTCGGTGGTGGCCTTGGATGCACCCGGCTCGGCACCGAAGCGGAACTCCAGGTTGGCGGTCTTGCCGAGGATGCGCTTGGCTTCGGCAGTATCCTGCACGCCTGGCAGCTCGACCACGATGCGGTTGGCGCCCTGGCGCTGTACCAGCGGCTCGGCCACGCCCAGCTCGTTGACCCGGTTGCGCACGGTGGTGAGGTTCTGCTTGATCGAGTACTCGCGGATCTCGGCGACTTTCGCCTGGGTCAGCGCCAGACGCAGCACGGCGAGCTCGTTGCGCTCGGTGGTGGTCAGGTCGAAATCATTGAAATTCTTGCGAATCAGGGCACGTGCCTGCTCGCGGGTGGCATCGTCAGCGAAGCCCAGCATGATGCCGCCATCCTGCTGAGGCAGGCTGCGGTAGCGGACGCGCTCTTTGCGCAGCAAGGTCTTGACCTCGCCTTCGTAGACTTTCATGCGCGCGCTCATGGCCTTGTCCATGTCCACTTCCAGCAGGAAGTGCACACCACCGGACAGGTCCAGGCCCAGCTTCATCGGGCTGGCGCCCAGGTTGCGCAGCCATTGCGGGGTGGTCTGGGCCAGGTTCAGGGCCACGACGTAATCATCGCCCAGTGCCTTGCGCACGACATCCTTGGCTGGCAGCTGGTCTTCCTGACTGGTCAGGCGGATCAGCCCGCTGCCCTTTTCACCCAGGCTCGCGCCCTTGACGGCGATCTTGGCATCGACCAGCGCCTTGCTGACGCGATCGAGGTCGGCCTGGCTCACGTGCAGCGCCGAGCTGGCACCGCTGATCTGTACCGCCGGATCATCCGGGTAGAGGTTGGGAGCGGAATAAATAAAACCGATCGCCAGTACCAGCACGATCAGTGCGTATTTCCACAGAGGGTATTTGTTCAGCATCACGCCGCCCGTTCAAGACGCGGGGCGCTTTGCGCGCCCCGACTGGAAAAATGAAACTGGTAACTCAGATAGCCTTGAGCGTACCTTTTGGCAGGGTGGCCGCAATGGCACCCTTCTGGAACTTCAGCTCGACGCTGTCGGAAACTTCCAGGACCACGAAGTCATCGGAAACCTTGACGATCTTGCCGGCGATGCCGCCGTTGGTGACAACTTCGTCACCCTTTTGCAAGTTGCTCAGCAGGTTCTTCTGCTCTTTGGCGCGCTTGGCCTGCGGGCGCCAGATCATCAGGTAGAAGATGACCAGGAAACCGACCAGGAAAATCCACTCGAAGCCGGTACCGGCTGGGCCGGCGGCAGGTGCTGCGGCGTCCGCGTATGCGGCGGGGATCAAGAAGCTCATTGGGCACTCCTAATGTAATTTTCTAATAATGGATGCGGACAGTCAGTCCAAGGGCGGTACCGGAAGCCCGCGCTTGGCGTAGAAGGCGTCGACAAAGGCGGCCAATTTACCTTGTTGAATAGCCTCGCGTAAACCGGCCATCAAGCGCTGGTAATGGCGCAAGTTGTGGATGGTATTCAGCATGCTGCTCAGCATTTCGCCGCACTTGTCCAGGTGATGCAGATAGGCGCGGGAGAAGTTGCTGCAGGTATAGCAATCACAGGTCGGATCCAGCGGCGAATCATCGTGGCGATGGAACGCGTTGCGGATCTTGATCACCCCGGTATCGACGAACAGATGGCCGTTGCGCGCGTTACGCGTTGGCATCACGCAGTCGAACATGTCGACGCCGCGGCGCACACCCTCAACGAGATCTTCCGGTTTGCCTACCCCCATAAGGTAACGAGGTTTGTCAGCAGGCATCTGGCCCGGCAGGTAATCCAGCACCTTGATCATTTCGTGCTTGGGTTCGCCGACCGACAGGCCGCCGATGGCCAGGCCATCGAAACCGATGTTTTCCAGGCCTTCCAGCGAGCGCATGCGCAGGTCCTGGTACATGCCGCCCTGGACGATACCGAACAGCGCCGCGGTGTTGTCGGCATGGGCGTTCTTCGAGCGCTGGGCCCAGCGCAGCGACAGCTCCATCGAGGCGCGCGCCACATCGTGCTCGGCCGGGTACGGGGTGCACTCGTCGAAGATCATCACCACATCCGAGCCCAGGTCGCGCTGCACCTGCATCGACTCCTCCGGGCCCATGAACACCTTGGCGCCATCGACCGGCGAGGCGAAGGTCACGCCCTCTTCCTTGATCTTGCGCATGGCGCCCAGGCTGAACACCTGGAAGCCACCGGAGTCGGTGAGGATCGGGCCTTTCCACTGCATGAAATCGTGCAGGCCGTTGTGCTTCTTGATCACCTCGGTGCCCGGGCGCAGCCACAGGTGGAAGGTGTTGCCCAGGATCATCTCGGCGCCGATGGCCTCGATATCGCGCGGCAGCATGCCCTTGACCGTGCCATAGGTACCGACCGGCATGAAGGCCGGGGTTTCCACGGTGCCACGTGGGAAGGTGATGCGGCCACGACGGGCCTTGCCGTCGGTGGCCAGCAGTTCGAAGGACATTCGACAAGTGCGACTCATGCTTGATCCTCGGGCCCGCGTGGCGCCGGATTGCGGGTGATGAACATGGCATCACCGTAACTGAAGAAGCGGTACCCCTGCGCCACCGCCGCCGCATAGGCGGCCATGGTCTCGGGGTAGCCGGCGAAGGCCGAGACCAGCATCAGCAGCGTGGACTCCGGCAGGTGGAAGTTGGTGACCAGGGCGTCGACCACATGGAACGGCCGGCCCGGGTAGATAAAGATGTCGGTGTCGCCGCTGAAGGCCTTGAGCACGCCATCGCGCGCTGCGCTTTCCAGCGAACGCACGCTGGTGGTGCCAACCGCGATCACCCGGCCGCCACGGGCGCGGCAGGCGTCGATGGCATCCACCACATCCTGGCTCACTTCAAGCCACTCTTTATGCATGTGGTGGTCTTCGATCTTGTCGACCCGCACCGGCTGGAAGGTACCTGCGCCCACGTGCAGGGTGACGAAGGCGCGCTCGACGCCCTTGGCGGCGATCTTCTCCAGCAGCGCCTCGTCGAAGTGCAGGCCCGCCGTCGGCGCGGCGACCGCACCGGCGCGTTCGGCGTACACGGTCTGGTAGCGCTCGCGGTCGGCGCCCTCGTCCGGGCGGTCGATATAGGGCGGCAGCGGCATGTGGCCAACGCGGTCGAGCAGCGGCAGCACCTCTTCGCTGAAGCGCAGCTCGAACAAGGTGTCATGGCGCGCGACCATTTCCGCCTCGCCACCACCGTCGATGAGGATGACCGCACCCTCCTTGGGCGCCTTGCTGGCACGCACGTGGGCCAGCACCCGGTGGCTGTCGAGCACGCGCTCGACCAGCACTTCCAGCTTGCCGCCGGAAGCCTTCTGGCCGAACAGGCGCGCCGGGATCACCCGGGTGTTGTTGAACACCATCAGGTCGCCCGGGCGCAGGTACTCGAGCAGGTCGGGGAATTGCCGGTGCGCCAGCGCGCCGGTTGGCCCATCGAGCACCAGCAGACGGCTGCCATGGCGCTCGGCCAACGGGTGGCGGGCGATCAGGGAATCAGGAAGTTCGAAGGAAAAATCGGCGACGCGCATGATGATGTTCGGTTCGGCAGGGCCGGGAAGTTTAGCCCAATGTGTGAAAATTGACCATGAAAGCCGATTGACCGACCAGCGGAGCCTCTCTATACTGCGCGCCACAAGCCCTGATGGCGGAATTGGTAGACGCGGCGGATTCAAAATCCGTTTTCGAAAGGAGTGGGAGTTCGAGTCTCCCTCGGGGCACCATCACATCGTTCCAAGCGGTCCCTAGCGGACCCGGAACAGCAGAGAAACCGGCCACTGAGCCGGTTTTTTTGTGTCTATCGGTTTTCACTCGCCCGGTTTTCCATCAGCGCCAACGGTCCAGCTGCCCTTGGGCACGGCTGCTGAAGATGGCCAGCAGCTCGCTCAGGGTATGCGCTGACGGCTCGGCAGCGCGGGTCACCGCATACAAGGTGATCGGCAATGCCGGGGCCAGCGGACGAATCGTGGTCGCCCCAGGCGCTGCGCCAAGCGCGGTGAACGGGTCGATGACTGCCAGCCCGGCACCGGATTCGACCATCGCCCTGGCCAGCGAATAGGTCTGCACCGCGATGCTCACCCGCGGCGGTGGCTCGACTGCCTTCAGGTAGCTGTCGAGGCGGGCCGACAGCGGGTCGGCACTGCTCAGGCCGATCAACGGCGCATCGGCCAGGGCCGTCAATGGCAGCGGCTTGCCTTCATCCGCAGGCGGCCAATAGCCGGCCGGTGCCAACGCCACCAGCACCCCACTGGCCAGTGCCTGCGCCTTCAGCGCAGGGTGATCGGGCTGTTGCAGGGTCAGGGCGACATCGATCTCGCGCATCAGCAGGTTCTGCACCAGTTCGCGGCTGTGGGCGCTGGACAGTTCACAGGCGATGTCCGGATAACGCTGGGTCCACTCGTGAATCGCCGGCGGCAACAGCGACAGGGCCAGCGCCGGGGTGGCACCGATGCGCAGGCTGTGGCCCGGCTCACGACGCAGGCTTTGCGCCAGGCGGCGCACCCCTTGCAGGCTCTCCGTGACCTTGTCGACCTCACGCTCCAGCTCCAGCGCTTCGGGCGTCGGCTGCAGCTTGCCGCGCACTCGCAGAAACAACGGGAAGCCCAACTGCTGCTCGGCGTGTTGCAGCACCTTGGTCACGGCAGGCTGGGACACGTGCAGCAACTGCGCGGCACCGCTGACCGAGCCGGTCTGGCGGATGGCCTGGAAAATCTCGATATGGCGAAGGCGCATGGCAAGCCTATAACCTTTGTTTATGGCTCAGTGATCTTTATTCATTTTTCGCCGCCTGTCACCTGACCCTAACCTCAGGCTTGTTCCAACCACGAACAAGGACTGACATGGCAAAGCATGTATGCATCATCGGCGGTGGCGTGATTGGCCTGGCAACGGCTTACGCACTGGTGCGCGACGGCGTTGAGGTGACGCTGGTCGAGGCTCGCGATTCGCTGGGCAGTGAAACCAGCTTCGCCAACGGCGGCCAGTTGTCCTATCGCTACGTGGCGCCGCTGGCCGATGCCGGCGTGCCGTTTCAGGCCATTGGCTGGATGCTGCGCGGTGACTCACCGCTGAGATTGCGCCCACGCTTCGATCCTGCACAGTGGCGTTGGATGGCCGCGTTCCTCGCTGCTTGCCGCTCCTCGGTCAACCGCGCCAATGCAGGCCATCTGTTGCGCCTGGCGCTGTTGAGCCAGTCGACCTTGCAGGCCTGGCGTGAAGAGGATGGCCTGAGTGGTTTCAACTGGCGGCGCAACGGCAAGCTGGTCACCTTCCGCCAGGCCAGCAGCTTCGCACACGCACGCAACAACCTTGCCGCGCCCCAGCAACAACAGGTGCTGTCGCACGCCGACTGCGCCCGCCTGGACCCGGCGCTGGCGGAGGCGCCCTTTGTCGGCGCCGTCTATACCCCGGATGAAGAAGTCGGTGATTGCCACGCGTTCTGCCAGCAACTGGCGGCGCGCTTGCGGGCGTCGGGACGTTGCCAGTTCCGCCTGGGCCAGGCCGTCTCCGGCATTCGCCATGCACATGGTGCGGTAAGTGCGATCGAACTGGGTGACGAAGTGCTGCCGGTGGCGCACCTGGTGGTTGCTGCCGGCCATCGCAGTGCATTGCTGGCACTGCCGGGTGTCGACCTGCCGCTGTACCCGCTCAAGGGTTACAGCCTGACCGTACCGATCGGCAGCCAGCACCGGGCGCCAGACCTGAGCATCACCGATTACGACCGCAAGATCGTCTACGCGCGGATTGGCGAGCAGTTGCGGGTGGCGGCGATGGTCGACATCGTTGGTTTCGACCCGTCGGTGGACCCCAAGCGCCTGGCCCTGCTCAAACGCCAGGCCCGCGAAACCTTCGCCAATGCCGGCGACTACGACTATGCCATCGAATGGGCCGGCATGCGTCCGGCGACCCCTAGCGGCGTACCGCTGCTGGGCGCAACGGCGTATCGCAACCTGTGGCTGAACCTTGGCCATGGTGCGCTGGGCTTCACCCTGGCCTGCGCCAGCGCACGCCTGCTCAGCGAACTGATCGGCCAGCGCCGCCCCGCCATCGACCTGCACGGCTTTACGCCCCGTGCGGCCTGAACCCCAACCCTCTGAAGGACTACCGCAATGATCATTGAGCGCATCCAGCCCAACCCACGCTTGTCCGCCGCCGTCACCTATGGCGACCTGGTGTTTCTCTCCGGCCAGGTGCCGGGTGACGCCAGCGATGCCACCGGCCAGACTGCCCAGGTACTGGAAAAAATCGACGCATTGCTGGCCGAGGCTGGCAGCGACAAAGACCATCTGCTCAGCGCGACCATCTACCTGAAGGACATTGGCAGGGATTTCGCCGCGATGAATGACGTCTGGTCCGCCTGGTTGTCGCCCGGCCAGGCGCCCAGCCGCACCACCTTGCAGGCCGAACTGGCACGCCCGCAGGTGCTGGTGGAAATATCCGTGGTCGCGGCACGCCGCTGACCACCCCTTACCCACAACGGAGAATAACAATGCAAAAAAACACGTTGATCGGCTGCACCCTTGCCCTGTTGCTCGGTGCCCAGGCCCATGCCGATGAAGCAGCGCTGGGGCCCACGTTAAGCAAGATTGCCAAAGCCAACAGCATCACCCTGGGCTATCGCGATGCTTCAGTGCCGTTCTCCTACGTGGGCGATCACTCGGGCCAACCCATGGGCTACTCGGTCGACCTGGCGAACAAGATCGTCGAGCGGGTGCGGCAGAAGCTGGCGTTGCCCGAACTCAAGGTGAAGTACAACCTGGTGACCTCGCAAAGCCGTATTCCGCTGGTGCAGAACGGTACCGTGGACCTGGAATGCGGCTCGACTGGCGTCACCGCAGAGCGGCAGAAACAGGTGGCGTTTTCCTATGGCTTCATCTACGTCAAGGGCCAGTTGCTGACGGCCAAGGACAGCGGGATCAAGAGCTTCGCCGACCTGCGTGGCAAGAATGTGGTGACCACCGCCGGTACCACCAACGAACGCTACCTGAAAAGCTATAACGTCGATAACAAGATGGACATGTTCGTGATCAGCGCCAAGGACCATGGCGAAGCCTTCCAGATGTTGCAGTCCGGTCGGGCGGCGGCGTTCTACATGGACGATGCGCTGCTCTACGGCGAACGCGCCAAGGCGCGCGACCCGCACCACTGGGTGGTGGTCGGGGAAGAACAGTCGCGGGAAATCTACAGCTGCATGGTACGCAAGGATGACCCGCAGTTCCTCGCCCTGGTGAACGCGTCGCTGGGCGAGCTGTACAGCTCAGGGGAAATCAACGGGATCTACCAACGCTGGTTCCAGCAGCCAATTCCGCCTAAAGGCTTGAACCTGGAGTTCCCGATGACCAGCGAACTCAAGGCCATCTTTGCCAAGCCAGTGAGCGATCCGGTGCAGTAGCCTCAGCCCGCCTCCATTCCGGCAAACGGCAGTGGCCTGCGAAGGTCACTGCCAGGAAGTCCTTGCCGAGCCAGCGTTACCCCTCCATCACGCCGGCGCGTGGTCCGCCAGCGCCCAACCCTCAGGCCGTAGCGTGTGCCAGTCGCTGACCTGCTGATAGGCATGGCCGATGCGCAGAACCAGCGCTTCGGCGAAGGCCGGCCCCACAATCTGCATCGAGACAGGCATGCGCTTTTCATCGAAGCCGATGGGCAGCGCCACCGAGCACAGGTTCAACAAGTTGGCGAAGCGCCCCAGCAAGGCCAGTGGCGTGCCATATTCGTCGACCTCTTCCAACGGCACACTGCCAATAGCATTGGTCGGGAAGACGCAGGCGTCTATGTTGCTCATCGCCTCCTGCATGGCTTGCCGGGCGGCGCGGCGATGCTGCTGCAGCTGGATATAAGCCGCCGCGTCGATGGCGCGACCACTGAGTATGCGCCGTTGCACATGAGGGTCGAAGCGCAGGTCGTCGCGCTCGAACAAGCGCCCGAGGTTGGCGTAACCCTCGGCGCTCATCAGCCCGCCAGCGATGCGCATGCTCTGCTCCAGCGACGTGGGTAGCGGTTGCTCGATCAATTGCATGCCCAGCGCGGCCAACTGCTTGAGCCCCTGGTCGTATGCCTTCAGTACGCCGGGAGCGATATGCGCGCGTTCAGCCTCCGGCAACACCCAGATGCGCAAGCCGGCGACCGGCCGCTCGAGGCCGGCAGCGGCGCTGAACACCGGTGCGCGGGCCGAAACCGGGTCCAGCGGGTCTGGCCCCAGCAGGGCATCCAGCATCCACGCCGCATCTTCCACCGTGTGCGTGATAGGCCCTACCGAGTCCAGCGAAGGGCACAGTTCGAGCAAGCCATGGCGGCTGACCAGGCCACGCGTGGTCTTCAGCCCAACCAGGCCGCACATCCCCGCCGGAATCCGCACCGAACCGCCGGTATCGGTACCCAACGCCGCACTCGCCAGGCCGCTGGCCACGGCCACTGCCGAACCACTGCTGGAACCACCCGGAGCGTGATGTATGTTACGGTCCCACGGGTTCCACGGCGTGCCCATGACCGCGTTGGTGCCCCAGCCACCAAAAGCGAATTCGACGGTGTGGGTCTTGCCGAGAATGATCGCACCGGCCCGCTCCAGGCGTTGCACTGCAGTGGCGGTCAACGTCGAAACACGCGGTTGCTGCGCCAATGAGCCACCGGTGATGGCCTGGCCTTGGATCTCGAACAAATCCTTGATCGCCAGCGGAATGCCATGCAGCGGCCCCAGGTGAATGCCGGAAGCACGCTGGCGATCTGCGGCGATGGCCGCGTTCAACGCACGCGAGGGATAGGCTTCGACATAGGCATTCAGCTGCTCGTCGAAGCGCTCGATGCGCGCCAGTTGCGCACGCACCAGCGCTTCGCTGGTCAGCGAGCCGGCCTGCAGCGCCTGCTGCAACTGGCCGATGCTGTGGAAAGCTACCTGATCCATGGTGTCCATAGGTTCAACCTCGCACGGTTTTGCGGCCGCGTGAAACGTGCTTTTCAAGCACCCGCGACAGCATTGAAAGAGGGAAGGCGATAACGAAATAGAACAGCCCCACCAGCAGGAACACATGCATTGGCAGGAAGGTTTCCGAAGCGATGGCTCGCGCTGCCAGCATCAATTCATCGGTGGCAATCAGGGCGCACAACGAGCTGTCCTTGAGGATCGACACGTAGGCGTTGAGCAGGGGCGGCAAGATGACCCGAAACACTTGCGGCAGGATGACCGAGGTAAACGCCTTCAGCGGCGTCAGGCCGATGGCGATAGCGGCTTCGCGCTGGCCGCGATGCAGCGCATCCAGGCCGCCACGAAGGATTTCCGCAACGTACGCGGCACCCTGCAAACCCAGGCCGATGGCCCCTGCCCAATAACCGGACAAGGTCAACCCCAGGCTGGGCAGCGCGAAATACAGGGCCAGCAGCAATGCCAGAAGCGGTACTGCCCGCATGCTCTGGATGAACAACGCTGCCAGGCGCTTGAGGATGCCGTTGGGGCTTCGTAGCGCCCAGACCAACAACGCGCCCAGGACGATCGCCAGGGCGAACCCGATCAGCGACAGTTCGGCAGTGATCCGTGCACCGAGCAACAGGCGAGCGCTCCAGTCGCTCCAGTACTCCGGGTATTGCTGGAAGAAACCGATCATCGCGCGCTCCCCAAATGACGTTCGAGGCGAATGAATCCCACACCGATCGGCAGGATCATCGCCGCGTAGATGCACATCACCGCCAGGTAGATCAGTGACGTCTGGAAGGTTGAGGTCACCAGATTGCGCGCCAGGAACATGATCTCCGGCACGGCGATGGCCGAGGCGATGGAGGTGTCCTTGATCAATTGGGTGACGTAGTTGGCGAACGCTGGCAAGGTCACGCGCAAGGCCTGGGGCAACAGAATGCAACGCAGAATCTGCATCCGGCTCAGGCCGACAGCCAACCCGGCTTCATGCTGGCCGTCATGCAGCGACTGCAAGCCGCTACGGAAAATATCGGCCAACACCGCACTGCCGACCAGGCTCAGGCCAACGATGGCGGCCAGCCACGCGGGCAGGTTGATGCCAAGGTAGGAGAGACCGAAATAGATCAGGAACAGATGCGCCAGCGCCGGCACATTGCGCATCCACTCGATGAAGCAGCCAATCACCCCATGCAACAGCCGTGACCGACTGAACGTCAGCAACACAGCCAATACCACGCCGCCGGCGCTCGCCAGCAGCAAGGTGCATAGTGCGATTTCCAGGGCGGTGAGCGCGCCTTTGAGCAACAGGGGCAACAGCCCGAGAAACACCTCGAAGTTCGCCATCAAGCGCCCTCCATGGCCATGCGCCCAAGAAAACTGCGGGTACGCTCATGACGCGGGCTGTCGATTACCTGCGCCGAGGGCCCTTGCTCGACAATGTGGCCACCGTCCATGAAGATCACCCGGTCCGCCACGTCCCGAGCAAAGCGCACTTCATGGGTCACCATGATCATGGTGCGGCCCTCCTGCGCCAGCTCACGAATCACGGCGAGTACTTCGCCCACCAGCTCGGGGTCGAGTGCCGAGGTCGGCTCGTCGAACAGGATGACTTTGGGTTGCTGGGCCAACGCGCGGGCGATAGCCACCCGCTGTTGCTGGCCGCCGGACAACTGCTCGGGATAGACCTCGGCCTTGTGCCGCAGGTGGACCTTTTCCAGCATGGCATCAGCCAGCTCGTAGGCCTGCTTGCGCGGCATGCCCTGCGCCTTGATCGGCCCCAGCGCAACGTTGTCGCGCACGGTCAAATGTGGCCAGAGGTAGAACAGCTGGAACACCATCGCGATCTCGCGACGCTGCGGGGCCATTTCCCGATCACTCATAAGGCGTATGCGCTTGCCGTCCTTGACCTGACCGATCAGCTCGTCGCCCAGCCAGATATCGCCTCGGGTGGGTTTTTCCAGGTAATTGATGCAGCGCAGGCAAGTGGACTTGCCCGACCCGCTGGGGCCGATCAACGACAGCGTTTCCCCGGCTTTCAACTCCAGGTTGATGCCCTTGAGCACCTCCAGATCACCATAACTCTTGTGCAGGTCATGCACGCGCAGCAACGCAGGTTCGGACGGGGTCGACATCTTGGTTAACCTCTTTATTGTTATAGGTGTGGCGATGAACCGGCATGGGGCCGATTCATCCGCTCAAGCGCTTACTTGCAGCCAGGCAGTTGCCAGTCCGCCGGGCGGTCGACACCCAGCCTCAGGTTGCTGCCTTGCGGCACATACCAGACATCCTGGGTCAGGCCGTAGCGGGCACCGATCTTGCGCATTTCACAGCTTTTCCAGAGGGTCTGGATCTGCTCGTTGACGGCGGCCACCAGCTGCGGGCTGGCCTCTTTGTTGAAGCCGTACACCACCTGCCCCAGGCCGGTCAGCAGGGGGAACTTCGGATCGTTGTCGGTGAATGCGTTGAAGCGCAGGTGCCATCGTGGATTGCGGAAAATGGCGTACTGCATGACTGGAGGGTCGCCAATCACTGCATCGATGCGCCCGGCGAGCAGGTCACGCACCGCAGCATCGGAGGTGTCGTACAGCGCCACTTGCAGCCCTTCGATCTTGCGCATCTCCGGGATGAACGAAAAACCCGTGATGGTGCCGACTTTCTTGCCTTGCAGATCCTTGAGGCTGCTCCAGTTGGTGTTGTCGGTCTGGGTGATGCCGTTCTTGAAATAGTGAATCGGGTCGCTCACGGTCATGATCTTCGCGCGCTGCTCGGTCCAACCCATGGTGCCGGCCATGACATCCACGCGGTTGGCTTGTACCGAGGCAATGGTGCCGGCCCAGTCCATCAACGCAGGTTTGACCTTCAAACCCAGTTTCTCGGATATTTGTTGAAGGATTTCACCGTCGTAGCCGACCATCCGGCTGTCTTGATAACCGGTCCCTGGCATGTCCCCGGTGAAGGCGATCGTCAGGCTTCCCGGCTCTACCGTTTCCAGTGCGAATGCCGGTAGCGAGGCCAGCATGGATACCAGCAAACCCGCGTAGATACCGGCCAACCGTTGAACAATGGGCTTCTGCATCACGTGCTCCTTGATTGTTTTTCTATGAACAGCATGGTGTTAGGCAGGCGCTCATCGTATGGTGATCAGCGGCATAACTGGTTGGATGGTTTGCAGGAATGATTGAACATTTGCGACATTTCGGAGATGTGCTGCCCAACGCCTCCAGCGCAAGCCTCGTGGAAGCACTCGACAAGGGCCAGGCACGGCATCCGCCAAGCCGGCGCGGCACCACCGAGTTGTCTATCGGGATCGTGCTATGGCCGCGCTTCCCCTTGCTGTCTCTCTCGGGGCTGACCGATGCGTTGCGACATGCTGCCGACACCGGCGATCAGAGCCGCCCGATACGCTGCCGATGGAATGTCCTCGGTAGCCCCGGGCAAAGGGTCGTTTCCAGTTGCGGGCTGGATGTACCCATCGACAGTGAACTCAGCGACCCTCATCAATTCGACTACATCGTGGTGATAGGTGGGTTACTGGACTACCTGGAGACAGCGCCGAAGACTTATCCGGCATTCCTGCATCAGGCGGCTGCCGCTGGCGTGCCATTGATCGGCCTGTGCACGGGCAGCTTCGTGCTCGCACGCCATGGCCTGATGGAAGGACGTACCGCCTGCGTGCATGCCTACCATTGCGACGACTGGAAACGCCTGTTCCCCCGCTTGCGCTTTGTCAGCAACAGTGACTTCCTCATCGACAAGGATCGCATCACCTGCGCAGGGGGCATCTCGGTGATCGAGTTGGCCATCCATCTTGTCGGGCTGCATTGCGGTCCGGATCGGGCCGGCAAGGTGGTGCACCAGATGACCGTCGCGAAAAGCAGCTCTGGCAGTTTCGTCGACCGGCGCAAGGCGCTGGGCTACGCCAGCTCTTCGAACCGGCGCCTGCACGAAGCCGTGATGCTGATGGAAAAGCACATGACCGAGCCTTTGGCTATCGACGCCATCGCCAACCTGGTCGGGACCAGCAAACGCCAGCTGGAGCGGCTGTTCGTTGCTGAAACCAGTAGCACTCCGGCCCAGTTCTATCGCCAGGTTCGCCTCAGGTTTGGCCGCTGGCTGCTGATCAGCTCGGATCGTCATATCGGCGAGATCGCTTTTGAATGCGGCTTTGCCGATGCGCCCCACTTCATTCGGAATTTCCAGAACCTGTTCGGCATGTCTCCCGGCAAATTGCGCAAAGAGCTGCTGCGAAACGCCAACCCGAACCAAGCGGGGAAATAGCTTCATAGACAGTGAGCATTGATCCGCCGTGGGGCAGAATGTGCCTTCGCGCGCATAGCCGCCCACACCGATACTGCCCCAACCCTGTGGGAGCGGGCTTGCCCGCGAAGAGGCCCGATCAGCCAGCACACAAGGACTCGCCATGCACCTGACCCACCGCCCGGTACGGCCCGACGACATCCCTGCAATCTGCAGCTTCCCGCAAAGCCCGGCCGAACTGTTCTATATGTTTCCCAAAGCCGCCTACCCCCTCACCCCCGCCCAGTTGAGCGATGCCATCGCCCAACGCAGCGGCTCCACGGTGGTGGAAGGCAACGGCACGGTGCTGGCCTTCGCCAACTTCTACAAGGCCGAACACGGCGGCGTGTGCGCCCTGGGCAATGTGGTCGTGGCCCCCGCTGCACGCGGCCACGGCGTGGCGCGCTACCTGGTAACGGCCATGATCGAACTGGCCCGCCAACAATTCGCCGCCCGGGAGGTGTGGGTGTCATGCTTCAACCACAACACCGCGGGCCTGCTGCTTTATCCACAGCTGGGCTTCGTGCCGTTCGGTATCGAGGAGCGGCAGGCGTGGGATGGCTCGCGAGTGGCGTTGGTGCAGATGAAACAGCTGTTGATTCAGCCCGGCTGAGTCAGCGTGGCAGTGCGTGGGGCTGGACGAGAAGATCCACGCCCAAGGCACGAATGACTTTCAGCACAGTGTCAAAGCGAGGCTTTGCGCCTGGGCTCAGCGCCTTGTACAGGCTTTCTCTGCCCAACCCGCTCTGGGTTGCGATCTGTGTCATCCCTCGTGCCCGAGCGATATGGCCAAGCGCTCGGATGATTTCCTCGGTGTCTCCATCCGATAGCACTTGGCTAAGGTACTCACTGATCGCCTTGCAACAATCAACCAGCGAACCTTCGCCCTACCTCGACGTCGGATCCTGCATCTGCCCATTCTCGAGGTACCCCGCGTGAAAGACATCATCATCCGCAAGTACCGCCTGGCCGTGAAGACCATCGGTTATATCGGCTGGTCGCTGTTCTGGCTGCTGATCTGGGATGTGCTGGTCACCATCGACTTCATGCTGTTCTTCAACAGCAAGTTCACCCTGCCGCTGATCCCGTTGACCTTGCTGGGTTCTGCGCTGGTGGTGCTGGTGAGTTTTCGCAACAGCAGCGCCTACAACCGCTGGTGGGAGGCACGCACGTTGTGGGGGGCGCTGGTCAATAGTTCGCGCAGCTTCGCCCGGCAGACACTGACCTTGATCGACGACCCGGATGGCGCGCTCAACCCGGTCAAGGCCACCCTGCTGCGCCGGCATATCGCCTATGTGAACTGCCTGGCGGCACACCTGAAGGGCGAGAGCTGCCCGGATGAGCTGATGGCCTTCATCCCGCCCGCCGAGTTCGAACGGCGCAACCGCTCGAACAACTTCGCCAATGACATCCTCAGCGGCTCGGCGGCCCTGCTGGCGCGGGAGTACCAGGCCGGACGGCTGGACAGCATTCGTCTGGCGCGCTTGGAGTCGACACTGGTAGACCTGTCCAATGCCCAGGGTGGCATGGAGCGGATCGCCAACACCCCGCTGCCCTACCCTTATGTGTATTTCCCGCGGCTGTTCATTACCCTGTTCTGCCTGATCGTGCCGGTGGGGCTGGTGGAGTCGCTGGGCTGGTTCACGCCGCTGGCGTCGACGGTGGTGGGGTTCATGCTGCTGGCGATCGAGCGGATCGGAACGGACTTGCAGAGCCCGTTCCGCTTCAGTGAGCACCAGATCCAGATGGACAGCATTTGCGAGACGATCGAACGCAACCTGGAGTCGATGCAGCGGGAAGCGCAATGTGCCGAAGTGGCTGGTTCGTGAACGATTCCGATAGCACGCAAGCATCTGCCTTGCTCGGGGTCCTAAACCCCTGCGCGATCCTTGTGGGAGCGGCTTCAGCCGCGATCACCGGCACAGCCGGTGCCAACCATCGCGTCGCCTGCTTCGCGGATAAATCCGCTCCTACAAGAGCAGCCCCCGGCTAGCGATCAGGCGCGCACGTAGCGCTGGCGCAATACATCGCTCAAGGCATCCACCAGCAACACCAGCACCAGCATGCCCATGATCACCGTGCTGGCTTGCGCCTCCTGGAACAGGCTCAGGGTGGTATACAGCATCTGCCCCAAACCACCAGCGCCGACAAACCCCAGCACGCTGGCCATGCGGATGTTGTTCTCCCAGCGGTACAAGCTATAGGCCAGCAACTGCGGCCACAGGTTAGGCAAGGTGCCGAAGCAGAACGCCGCCAGCTGGCTGCCACCCTGCAGGCGGATGGCCGCCGCCGGCTCCGGCGGCGCGTTCTCCAGGGCCTCGGCAAACAGCCGCCCGAGCACGCCGGCGGTGTGCAGCGCCAGGGCCAGGGTACCGGCATTGGGCCCCAGCCCGGCCGCCAGTACCGTCAGCGCGGCCCACACCAGTTCCGGAATGGCCCGCAGGGCATTGAGCAGCAACCGCGCACAGCCCTGCAGCGGCCAACCAAAGCGGCCCGCAGCCGGTAGCGCCAGCACCAGGCCCAACAACATGGCCAACAAAGTGCCCAGCCCGGACATGGCCAAGGTTTCCAACGCGCCATGCGCGACCGCGCGCAGGTGCCCGGCAGACAGGTCCGGGTGCAGAAAACGCCCGGCATATTCCGCCATCTGCCCCAGCCCGCCATTGCCGAACAGGGCCTGCCAGTCCAGCTCGAGGTAGGCGAACGAGGCCACCACTGCGGCGATAATGGCCCCGAGCAGCAGCAGGTTGGTCGCCCGGTTCATGCCAGCCTCCAGCGCAGCAAGCGGCTGAGCAGGTCGGCCAGCATCACCAGCACCAGGAATGTCAGCAGCATGCTCGCCACTTCCGCACCGGCGAACATGCGCATCGACAGGTCGATCTGCTGCCCTAGCCCACCGGCACCGACGAAGCCCATCACCACCGAGGCCCGCACCGCACACTCCCAGCGATACACGGTATACGACACCACCTCCGACGCAGCGCTGGGCAAAATGCCGTAGAGAAACGCCGCCAACCTGCCACTGCCCGCTTGCAACAGCGCATGGGCCGGGCGCTGGTCGACCGACTCGAAGATTTCGGCGTAGACCTTGCCGAGCATGCCGCTGTAAGTAATGGCGATAGCCAGCACACCGGCCGTCGGCCCCAGCCCGACAGCCCGCACGAACAGCAACGCCCAGACGATTTCCGGCACACTGCGCAGGAATATCAGCAGCCAGCGCACCGGCAGGCGCAGCACGCGTGACCTTAGCCCGGCACGACCGCCACGCGAGGCCGCGCGCAACGACAGGGCCCGGCTGGCCAGCAGCCCGGCAGGGATCGCCAGCAACAAGGCCAACGCCATTCCGGCGGTGGCCACGGCCAGGGTCTGCAAGGTGGCTTCATACAGCAGCGCCAGGAAGTCTGCTGTGTGAGCCGGCGGCCAGAAGGCGCTGGTAAAACTGGCGATCTGCTGGCGATTCTGCGCCTGGAGCAGCACCCCCGGGTTCAGTTCGCTCAGTTGCACGCCCGGCCACAGCAGCAGTACCGCCAGCAGCGCCAGCAGCAACCTCGGCAGCAAGGCCGGGTCGCGCACGTCAGCCTTCAGCATCGCGGAATCTGCACAGTCAGCGTCGGCCCCTGAGGCGGCGCCGGCACCAGCTGTTCGTTTGCGTACAGCGCATCGAGCAACTGCTCGGTCACCGCGTGCGCCGGGCAGTCGAATACCACCTGCCCTTCGCGAATCCCCACCACCCGCGGAAAGTGCGCCAGCGCCAACTCCACCGCGTGCAGGCTGGCCACCAGGGTTATGCCATGGGCCTGGGCGTGACGGTTGAGCAAGGCCAGGCTGTGGTCAGCCAGTACCGGGTCCATGGCCGACACCGGCTCATCGGTCAACAACAGCTGTGGCTGCTGGTACAACGCCCGGGCAATGCCCACGCGCTGCAACTGGCCGCCGGACAATTGCCCGCACTGCACGAACAATTTGTCGGCCAGGCCCAACTCGGCCAGGACCTGGCGCGCGCCAGGCACATCGCTGGGGTACAACAGGTTGAGCAAGCCACGCAGCACACCCCACTGCCCCAGGCGGCCGGCCAGCACCGCCGTCACCACCCGCTGGCGTGGCGGCAATGGCGGGGCCTGATGCACCAGGCCGACCCGCGCACGCAGGCGCTGCCGCGCCCTGCTGGACAAAGCCCAGGGCTGTTCGCCCAGCAACTCCAGGCGCCCGCTGCTGGGCTGGATCGCCGTGGCCATCAGGTGCAGCAAACTGGACTTGCCTGCCCCCGACGGCCCGATGATGGCGACGCGCTCGCCCTGGCAGATACGCAGGTTCACCGCGTCAAGCGCACGCACCTGGCCATGGCGCAGGCTGGCGCCGTGCAGCTGAATAGCCACTTCGCAAGAGACTGTCACTTGAGCAGGCCGGCCTCGCGTGCAGCCTGCTCGGTGCCCACGTAGTTCTCAGGCTTGGTCTCGATGAAGCGGCTGGCCGCCTGCAGGTCGAGAATGGCCTTGTGCTCCGGGTTGGCCGGGTCGAGGTCGAGGAATGCCTTCTTGATCTTTTCCTTCAGCGCCGGGTCCATGTTGCCGCGCACGGTCCAGTTGTAGTCGTAGTAGGTCGGGGTGGTGGCGAACACCTTCACCTTGGCGGTATCGACCTTGCCGGCATCGACCAGCTTCTGCCAGACACTGGCGTTGAGCACGCCGCCATCGACCTTGCCGGCTTGCACCCAGGCCACGGTGGCATCGTGGGCACCAGAATAGGCCACTCGGCTGAAGTAGTCTTCAGGCTTGATATTGTCCTGCTTGAGCATGAAGTAACGCGGCATCAGGCTGCCCGAGGTGGACGAGATGGAACCGAAGGCAAACGACTTGCCCTTGAGGTCGGCCAGGCTCTTAACGTCGGGGTTGGCGGTGATGAACTTGGAGGTGAACTGCGCATCCTGCTCACGCTGCACCAGCGGCGTGGCGGTCGGGTCCTTCAGGTGGACCTGAACGAAGGTGAAACCGCCCAGCCAGGCCAGGTCCAGGCGACCGGAAGCCAGCGACTCGACCACTGCCGGGTAGTCGGCCACCGGCACGAACTTGACTTCCATGCCCAGTTGCCTGGCCAGGTACTCGCCCAACGGCTTGAACTTGCGCTGCAGTTCGGTCGGCGCTTCGTCGGGAATGGCGCTGACCCGCAGGGTTTCAGCAGCCTGGGCGACTACGGCACAGCAGGACAGCACGAGGCCGGCGGCGAGCGCCAGGGGGCGTTTGAGCATGGGTGTTCTCCGGTTCAATAGCGGGGAAAGGCCGGCCGTCAGGCCGACCACGGGAATTATAAGAGGCGCGGGCGCAAAGGCCAGCTTTGCTACAATCGCGCAATAATTTGACCTGCCGAGGTACACATGAGCGAGCCGATTCGCCTGACCCAGTACAGCCATGGTGCCGGCTGTGGCTGCAAGATCTCCCCCAAGGTGCTGGATGTGATCCTCGCCGAAAGCGGCGCCCAGGCACTGGACCCGAAGCTGTGGGTCGGCAACGCCTCGCGCGACGACGCTGCCGTGTATGCGCTGGACGACGAGCGTGGTGTGGTTTCGACCACCGACTTCTTCATGCCGATCGTCGATGACCCCTACGACTTCGGCCGCATCGCCGCCACCAACGCCATCAGCGACATCTATGCCATGGGCGGCGACCCGTTGATGGCCATCGCCATCCTCGGTTGGCCAGTCAATGTGCTGCCCCCGGAAGTGGCCCGCGAAGTGATCCGCGGTGGCCGTGCGGTGTGCGCCGAAGCCGGCATACCGCTGGCTGGCGGCCACTCCATCGACGCCCCCGAGCCGATCTTCGGCCTTGCTGTCACCGGCGTGGTGAACAAGCGCCACCTCAAGCGCAACGACACCGCCAGCGCAGGTTGCCGCCTGTACCTGACCAAGCCACTGGGCATCGGCATCCTCACCACCGCCGAGAAAAAGGCCAAGCTGCGCCCACAGGACCAGGGCCTGGCCCGTGACTGGATGTGCACCCTCAACACCCCCGGCAGCCGCTTCGGCAAGCTCGACGGGGTCAAGGCGATGACCGACGTCACCGGCTTTGGCCTGCTCGGCCACCTGGTGGAACTGGCCGAGGGCAGTGGCCTCACCGCGCACCTGGACTACGCCGCTGTGCCGCGGCTGCCGAGTGTCGAACACTACCTGGCCGAGGGCTGCATCCCCGGCGGCACCCTGCGCAACTTCGACAGCTACGGGCACAAGATCGGTGCCCTCACTGACGACCAGAAGCACCTGCTGTGCGACCCGCAAACCAGCGGCGGCCTGCTGGTGGCGGTCACCCCTGACGGGGAAGCCGAGTTCCTCGCCGAAGCCGCCGGGCTGGGCCTGCAATTGGCAGCGATCGGCCAGTTGGTCGAGCGACAGAGCCACGCGGTCGAGGTGATCTGATGCGCCCCGACTGCACCGACTTCCGCCAGCTGTTCCTCGATGACGTGCCGATGATGGACATGCGCGCCCCCATCGAATTTGCCAAGGGCGCCTTCCCCGGCGCCGTCAACCTGCCGCTGATGACCGATCAGGAACGGCAGAAGGTCGGTACCTGCTACAAGCAGCAGGGCCAGGCCGCCGCCATCGCCCTCGGCCACCAGCTGGTCAGTGGCGCCAGCAAACAGGCCCGCCTGGAGGCCTGGGCGGCATTTGCCCAGGCTCACCCGGAGGGTTACCTGTACTGCTTCCGTGGTGGCTTGCGCTCGCAGATCGTGCAGGGCTGGCTGCGTGATGAAGCGGGTATCCATTACCCGCGGGTCAAAGGTGGCTACAAGGCCATGCGTACCTTCCTGCTGGAAACCACTCAGCAGGCAGTGGAGCAATGTGATTTCGTGCTGGTTGGTGGCCTGACCGGCACCGGCAAGACCGACGTGCTGCACCAGCTGGACAACGTGCTCGACCTGGAAGGCCACGCCAACCATCGCGGCTCCAGCTTCGGCAAGCGCGCCACCGCACAGCCGGCGCAGATCGACTTCGAGAACCAGCTGGCCATCGATGTACTGAAGAAACGTGCCCGCGGCATCGAGCAGTTCGTATTGGAAGACGAAGGCCGCATTGTCGGCAGCTGCACGGTGCCGCTGGAGCTATACCAGGGCATGCAGCAGTACCCACTGGTGTGGCTGGAAGACACGTTCGCCAACCGGGTGGAGCGCATCCTGCGCGATTATGTGATCAACCTGAGCGCCGAGTTCGTCAGCGTGCATGGCGAAGAGGACGGCCGCCGGCTGTTCGCCGAGCGTCTGCTGCAGAGCATGGCCAACATCTACAAGCGCTTGGGCGGCGAACGCTATCAGCGCCTGTCGGACATCCTCCGCCTGGCCCTCGAGGAACAGCAGCGCAGCGGTGCGGTGGACTTGCATCGAGGCTGGATCGAAGGCTTGCTGAACGAGTACTACGACCCGATGTACGCCTACCAGCGCGCAGCCAAGGCAGAGCGTATCGAGTTTGCCGGGGATGCCGTGGAAGTACGCGAGTACCTCAAGGCCCGGGCGCTACGCGAACCGCGCAAGTAGCTCCGAGGCCGCTTCGCGCCCCATCGCCGCGGTTCGTCGCCACGACAAGCCTGCTCCCACAGGTACAGCGTGAGCCTCGGGACTGCGCCGCCCCCTGTGGGAGCGGGCAAGCCCGCGAAGCAGGCGATGCGGGGGCTGGCACCGGCTGCGCCGGTGTTCGCGGGCATGCCCGCTCCCACAGGAATCGCGCTAGCTTTTGGAAATTGGGCATGACAGTTGCTCTCACCCCGCCCGCGCTGCCCTCAGGGCCTGCGCAGTACATGTGGGCGATCGCCCAACCCTTTGGGCTGCGCTGTCGCGCAGAGAACCGAGTTCGCGAGCGGCCTGCGTACCTGTGGCAGCGGTTCACCCGCGAAGAGGCCAGATCAGGCGGCCTTACTGCCCCGGGCTGAGCACCCGCTCCAGCTCCGCTGCGCGGTCACGGGTCATGTCCATCAGGCAGGTACCACCTTCCAGTACCGCCATGGTCCCGCCACTGGCCTGCACATGGAACTGGCAATTGCCATCGCGGTAAGCCAGCCACGTGCGCTGCACATCCCGCAAGCTCTTCTGCTGCCCGGCATCGAGCTTGCCCATCAGTTGCTTGTACACCCGGTTCAGGCGCTGGTCCTGCACCTGCGTTTCGGCCTTGATGCATTCACTCATGGCCAGGGTGCTGGACGCCTTGTCCATGCACTTGCCATAGGCCGCCGTGTAGTCATCGGCCAGTGCCGATGGCAGCGAGCAGGCCAATGCCAGGCCGGTCAGGTAATGCTTGATCATGCAAACTCTCCTTGTGGATTTCAAAGCGTCTGCGGCTGCTCTTGCGGCATCAGCACCCTGCCCGGTTCAAAGCGCAACGTCGGCATCTGCGTCGCGGCATAGAACGCCACGCCCAACGCCGCAACCAGCACCACGTCCAGCCAGCTCCAACCCGGCATATCGGCGGCACTGCGCGCCTTCCAGCAACACCAGGCCTGTCCCAGGCAGAACACCATCATCGCCGCCAGCCACAGGTAGAACCCGGCCCCAAAGCCGGTACGCTCATGAAACGCGTAGCTCTGGTTGTCCGGCAAGCGGTCAATTCCGAAACTGCTGGCAGCCAGGTACAACGCAACCAGCCCAGCCAGGAGCGCCAGCCGGCGGAACCGCCGATGGGCCAGGACCGCCAGCGCCAGCAAAGGGTTGGCGAACCACTGATACATCCCGAAAGGCAGGCCCCATGGCCCATACAACAGCATCTGCAAGGCCGGCATGTGACGGTCGCCACTCATCAGCGCGCCATCGAAGAACAGTGCGAGCAGGTACAGCAGCAAGCTGGCGCTCAGGTAGAAAACGGGCAAGGGGCATACCTGGGGAAAGGAACAGGCTGTGACCATAACCCAGGCCCTGCCCCGCTTCCAAACCTTCGATGGGATGGCATGCGGTCAGGCAACCGGCGGCTCCAGCAGCAGGCCATAGATGCCGGAGTCGGACAGTTCGCCAGCCACACACCAGCGCGCGCGCAAAGTACCTTCGAGCACGAAGCCCTGGCGTTCGAGGGTACGTGCCGAGCCTTGGTTACGTGGGTCGATCTCGCCCTCCAGGCGGCGCATGTGCAGGGTGTGGGCGAGGTAGTCGATGAAGCAGGTCAGCGCCTCGTCCATGTAGCCTCGGCCCTGCATGGCGCTGGCCAGGCAATAACCGATCTCGCCACGGCGAGAGACATCGTCGATGTTGAACAGCTGGACCATGCCGATCAGTTCACCGTTGTCGCGCCGGTACATGCCCAGCTTGAGCTGGTCACCGTTGGCATAGGCTTCACGATCGGCGGCCAGGGCGCTTTCGGCTTCGGCCAGGTCTTGCCAGGGGGCATGGTGCCAATAGCGCATGACCTCGGGGTCGGCCATGATTGCCAGCCACTGTGCTGCATCGGCATGGCGCATGGGGCGCAATTGCAGGCGCGGGCTGTCAAGGCAGAGGTCACTGGGGAAACTGCGGGGTGGGGTCACGCCGGATCTCCTGTCCATGGCTGGGGAAATGACAGTTTAACGTCAAGCGCATGGTTCAGGCATCCGGGTGGCCCGCGCAGGCTGGCGCTCAGGCCACCTCAGCGCCGTCATCCGGCCAATGCGGCTCATTGGCCCCTGGCGGCGTCAGCGGTGGCAGCCCATATGCCGCCCGCGCATCGTCACAGCTGGGGTTGTGTACCCCACCCACCCACGACGCCTCGAACTCGCGGCAGGGGCTGGAGCGGTTGGCGTAGATGGTGCACGCCACCTGCTGGCCAATCTCGCCCTGCAGGCTGATGCAGCGGCATGGCTTGGCATCGGTGCCGATCATGGCGACACGGGTGGGGTTGATCTGTACCACCAGGTCATCCGGTACCAGGCCGCCGGATGACTGGCATTCGCCCCAGAAGAAGGACACACGGAAGTACCCGCAGCAGGCGCCGCAGTCAAGGCAAGGGTTATATTCGGACATGATGGCACGGAGGGAAGGTTGTTGTTATCGGGGCTGGCCCGCGGCGCCATTTTCAATCCAAGCCGGGGCTGCTGGATAGGGGGGCAATGCAAAAATATTCGCCGTTGATCCGGCGGCCGGCCGAGGGCGGCCAACACCTGCGCCGACCGCCCGTTTCCATTAGCAGATAGCCTTGTAAGTCGAGGCATCCGCGCGCTGCAGAGCAAGCCCGGCGTTTGGCTCATAATGGCTGCCTTGCACCTTGCTGAAGTAGGTACGCGCTTCACCACAGTGCACCAGGCGGTCGTCCGTTTCACCCTCGGTGAGGACGGTGTAGGACTCGCTGCGCATGGCCTGATATTGGCTATCTGCTGTCGCCATGGCCTGGTGATGCTTCATCAGCTGGCTGTCGTCCAGCGCCAGCCGCTTGTCGAGCTGCACACCCCAGCGGGTCAGGCAGACCTCGGCAAAATGACGAACGATCAGCCCCGGCTCCGCCAGCACCTTGCCGGCACCGGCGCCATCCGCCGAGGCGTTGCCGACCAGCGTGGCATGGCGGCCTGGCATGGGGTAAATGCATATCCGCGTCCCGCTCGCTACCGAAGGGATCACACAGGCAAACCCTTTGGAACGCTCATCCCGCGAGTAGAAGCCCACGTACTCTTTGACGTTCTCCGCCAGCGTCACACGCTCGGTCTGCACGTTGCCGACGCCTGGCACCGGGTCGATGGCAAAGATGTTCACGGGTATGTGGCGCAACACCGGGTCCTGGGCCATGGCATTGGCCAGCATGTGGCAGCTGATCCCTCCCCGGCTCCAGCCGATCAGGTTGACCTGGGCCGGAATGCGCGGCTTGCGGAAGATGCTGATAATGCGTTCTTGCAACTGCTGCGGTGTCGGATGGCGGTCACCATAGTAATGGGTACGCCAGAACCAGGAGGCAGTGGAAGATGGGTCCGGAACCGGTACTCCGGCATCTTTCAGGCGCAGGTATTCTTGCTCGCTCAGCTCGGTACGCTGCCAGCTGCTTTCGCCTTTTATCACTTGCAATACATGCTTGACGTTCTCTTCCCAGCCACGCCCGAACAGCTGGCCGGTCCAGTTGAAATAGCCACCGGGCTCGACGAACAGGTTGTCATCCTGCAGGTTGCCGCTGCCGGGGCCATCCACGGCGATCCAATGGGCGAACTCGCGGCCTAGATCGTTGCTGGCCAGGGTAGATACCAGCTCGCCGTTCCAGAAATTGGGGTTGGCGTGGTCGAAGCGGTGGGAGCCGGTGCCGCAGAAATAGGCAGTGAAGACACTCATTTGTGGGCCTCTGTGGTGAGAAATGAGTGCACAAGGTAGGGCGATGGACAGTGACAAGGCAGGCGGAAGGCCGATCCCTTTACCCCCTGCTATTGGGGGCTGCTTCGCAGCCCATCGCCGGCACGCCAGCTCAACAGGCCCCAGGGCGTGCGCATACCTGTGAGGCGATGGGCCGCAAAAGCGGCCCAAATGGCTTACTTGCGGGTCAGACCATCGGCCCGGAACATCTGCCGGATCCCGCGAATCGCCTGGCGAATACGGTCCTGGTTCTCGATCAGGGCAAAGCGCACGTGGTCATCACCGTAGTCACCAAAGCCGATTCCCGGCGACACGCACACCTTGGCCTCGGCCAGCAGCTTCTTGGAAAACTCCAGCGAACCCAGGTGCGCATACTCCGGCGGGATCTTCGCCCACACGTACATCGAGGCCTTGGGGTTCTCGACCATCCAGCCCAGCTCGTGCAGCCCTTTCACCAGCAAGTTACGGCGCTGGCGGTACTGTTCGGCAATGTCGCGAACGCACTGTTGGTCACCTTCCAACGCAGCGATGGCGGCTACCTGCAGCGGGGTGAAGGTGCCGTAGTCGTGGTAGCTCTTGATCCGCGCCAGGGCGCTGACCAACTCGGGGTTGCCAACCATGAAGCCGATGCGCCAGCCGGCCATGTTGTAGCTCTTGGACAGGGTAAAGAACTCCACGGCGATATCCTTGGCCCCCGGCACCTGCATGATCGACGGCGCTTTCCAGCCATCGTAGACAATGTCGGCATACGCCAGGTCATGCACCACCAGAACCCCATACTGCTTGGCCAGGGCCACCACGCGCTCGAAGAAATCCAGCTCCACGCACTGCGCGGTAGGGTTGGACGGGAAGCCAAGGATCATCATCTTCGGCTTGGGGATCGACTCGCGTATGGCCCGCTCCAGCTCGTTGAAGAAGTCCACCCCCGGCACCAGCGGCACCGAACGCACCTGGGCACCGGCGATCACCGCACCGTAGATATGGATCGGGTAGCTGGGGTTGGGCACCAGCACCGTATCGCCCTGGTCGAGCGTGGCCAGCATCAGGTGCGCCAGGCCTTCCTTCGAACCAATGGTGACGATGGCTTCGCTTTCCGGGTCGATGTCGACCTCGTAGCGTTCCTTGTACCAGTTGGAAATGGCCCGGCGCAGGCGCGGAATACCGCGAGAGGTGGAATAGCCGTGGGTGTCTTCACGCTGGGCGACCTGCACCAGTTTTTCGACGATGTGCGGCGGCGTCGCGCCATCGGGGTTGCCCATGCTCAGGTCGATGATGTCCTCGCCACGGCGGCGGGCAGCCATCTTGAGCTCGGCAGTGATATTGAAGACGTAAGGGGGGAGACGATCGATGCGCGCAAAGCGGCGCGGCGAACCTGGGTTGGCCATGGCTTCCTCTGAGTACGTAAGCGCCCGGAACCGTCCGAGCGACGTTGGCCGATGTGGCGGCCTGATTTAGAAGATAATGCCGAAACAGGATGCCTGTAAAGGACAATTTCCTGTTTTATTAGAACTTTTCAGATGTATTTTTTGAAAATAAAAGATCTATGTTTCCAGGCTTGGCCTCTTCGCGGGCTCGCCCGCTCCCACAGGGGACAGCGCTTTACCTGTGGGAGCGGGCGAGCCCGCGAAGAGGCCGGCACAGGAAAACGCCCATAAAAAAACCCCGGCACATGGCCGGGGTTTTCGTGAAACAGGCAGCAGCCTCAGCGTGCGTAAGTCATCAGCACGTCCGCAGCGGTCTGGCTGTCCACACCCATCATCACGCTGAGCGCAGTGACGGTGAGGATGGAGAAGCCGAACACCTTGCGTGCCCATTTGCTGTCGTCCTCGGCCTTGTAGCCACCCCAGGCCATGTACAGCCAGTACAGGCCCATGGCAGCAGCCACGGCCAGGTAGCCGAGGCCGGCGTAACCGCCGAGGGTAAGCATCAGGGTGGCGAGCACGAAAGCCAGCACGTACAGCACGATCTGCTTCTTCGCCGCGAGGACACCGCGCGCCACCGGCAGGACCGGAATGTTGGCAGCGCTGTAGTCCTTGAAGCGGAAGATCGCGATGGCAAAGCTGTGCGGCATCTGCCACAGGCTGAACATCACCAGCAGGGTGACTGCAGCCAGGTCGAAGCTGTTGCTTACGGCGCAGTAGCCGATCACCGGAGGCATGGCACCGGACAGGCTGCCAACCAGGGTGCCGTGCACCGATTTACGCTTCAGCCACAGGCTGTAGAAACCGACGTAGACGATGAAGCCGATCAGCGCGCAGAACGCCGACAGCGGGTTGGCCTGGACATACAGCAGGCTGAAACCCGCCACCCCGAGCAGGGTGGCGTAGATCAGCGCGAGGGGCAGCGGCATGCCGCCCTGAACCATGACGCGGTTCTTGGTGCGTTCCATCTTCTGGTCGATGTCGCGGTCGATGCAGTTGTTGAACACGCAACCGGACGCGACTACCAGCGAAGTACCCACTACCACCGCCAGGAACAGGGCGAAATCCACATGGCCCTTCGCGGCAAGGAAGAAACCGCCTGCCACGGAAAGCACGTTACCGAAAATGATCCCCGGTTTGGTGATTTGGATAAAGTGCTTAACGGACATGCAGTCTTACCTCACTTGGCCAACATTTCGAAGTGGATGCTGAACATGATCCACAGCGACAGGCCGACCAGCAGCGCGATCACCAAGGTGGTGAACAGGAACGTCGAAACGTTGTTGCGTTGCTCTTTCGAGCGGTCCATGTGCAGGAAGTACACGAGGTGTACGACTACCTGGATCACGGCCATGGCAACAATGATCAGAACGGTCAGGTTCTTCGGCAGGCTTGGCGACATGGCCAGGCCGAACGGAATCGCAGTCAGGATGATCGACAGGATGAAGCCGATCATGTACGACTTGACGCTGCCGTGGTTACCTTCGTGATGAGTGTCGTGTGCGTTAGCCATTACAGAACTCCCAACAGGTAGACGACGGTGAATACGCAGATCCAGACCACGTCCAGGAAGTGCCAGAACAGGCTCAGGCAGCTCATGCGGGTCTTGGCGGTCGGCGTGATGCCGTGCTTGTTGATCTGGTACATCATGATTGCCATCCAGATCAGGCCGGCGGTCACGTGCAGACCGTGGGTACCTACCAGGGCGAAGAAGCCCGACAGGAAGCCACTGCGGTTCGGGCCGAAGCCTTCGCCGATCAGGTGATGGAATTCATAGATTTCCATCGCGATGAAGCCTGCACCGAACAGGAAGGTCACAGCCAACCAGCCCAGTACGCCAGCTTTCTTGCCATCGAACATCTTCAGCATGGCGAAGCCGAAGGTGATCGAGGACAGCAGCAGGAACAGCGTTTCAACAGCTACGAAATCGAGCTGGAAGATGTCATGACCCGACGGGCCGCCGGCAAAACTGCCGGACAGCACCGCGTAGGTGGCGAAGAGCGACGCAAACAGGATGCAGTCGGTCATCAGGTACAGCCAGAAGCCCAGTACGGTCATCTGGCCCGAGTCGTGGTGGTGGTCGTCATGCCCATGGTCGTGACCATGAGCAGCACCGTGCATTACTTGACTGGACATTGATTACACCCGCTCAAACGATTCGACACGTGCGCCGGCAGGCAGAGCACCTGCTTTGGCCAACGCTTTCATGCGCTCGCCTTCGATGCGCGCCACTTCTTCGGCCGGAACCATGTAGCCCTGGTCGTCACGCGCAGCGTGGCGAACGAAGACAGCGATGGTTGCAACCAGGCTCGCGCCAACCAGCCACCAGATGTGCCAGATGAAGGCGAAGCCGAAGACGGTCAGGAACAGGCCCATGAACAAACCGGTGGAGGTGTTGCTCGGCATGTGGATCGCTTCGTACTTGGCCGCTGGCTTGTAGGCGACACCGGCTTCCTTGGCTTCGTGCCAGGCGTCCAGGCCAACCTTCTCAGGCATGTGGGCGAAGTTGTAGAACGGAGGTGGCGACGAAGTCGACCATTCCAGGGTACGGCCGCCCCATGGGTCGCCGGTCACGTCCAGGTTCTGGTTGCGGTCGCGAACCGATACGTACAGCTGGATCAGCTGGCAGGCGATACCGAACAGGATCAGCACGGCGCCGACAACGGCTACGTACAGGTAGGGTTCCCACAGCGGGTTGTCGGAGTGGTTCAGACGACGGGTCATGCCCATGAAGCCCAGGGCGTACAGCGGCATGAACGCTACGTAGAAGCCCGAGATCCAGAACCAGAAGGCAGCTTTGCCCCACTTCTCGTTCAGGGTGAAACCGAAGGCTTTCGGGAACCAGTAGGCGAAGCCGGCGATGTAGCCGAATACCGCACCACCGATGATCACGTTGTGGAAGTGAGCAATTACGAACAGGCTGTTGTGCAGGACGAAGTCAGCACCCGGAACAGCCAGCAGAACGCCAGTCATGCCACCGATGGAGAAGGTGATCATGAAGCCCAGGGTCCACATGATCGGCGCGGTGAAGCGCAGACGGCCCTGGTAGATGGTGAACAGCCAGTTGAACAGCTTCACACCGGTCGGAATGGAGATCAGCATCGTCGCCAGGCCGAAGAAGGTGTTGACGCTGGCGCCGGCACCCATGGTGAAGAAGTGGTGCAGCCATACAGCGAAGCCCAGCACGGCGATCGCGCCCGATGCATAGATCATCGAGTGGTGGCCGAACAGACGCTTGCCGGAGAAGGTCGAGGTAACTTCCGAGAACACACCGAAGGCCGGCAGGATCAGGATGTAAACCTCAGGGTGACCCCACGCCCAGAACAGGTTGACGTACATCATCGGGTTCCCACCAAGCTCGTTGGTGAAGATGTGGAAGTCCAGATAACGGTCAACAGTCAGCAGAGCGAGTGCAGCGGTCAGGATCGGGAAGGAAGCCACGATCAGCACGTTGGCCCAGGTGCAGGTCCAGGTGAAGATCGGCATGTCCATCAGCTTCATGCCAGGTGCGCGCATCTTCATCACGGTGACGAGGAAGTTCACACCGGTAAGCGTCGTACCCAGGCCGGATAGCTGTAGCGCCCAGATGTAGTAGTCGACACCCACCCCAGGGCTGTACTGGATGCCCGCGAGCGGCGGATAGGCAACCCAGCCGGTCTTGGCGAATTCACCAACGCCCAGCGAGATGTTGACCAGCAGCACGCCTGCCAGCAGCAGGTAGAAGCTCAGCGAGTTCAGGAACGGGAAGGCAACGTCACGTGCACCGATCTGCAGCGGAACCGCCAGGTTCATCAGGCCGGTGAAGAACGGCATCGCCATGAAGATGATCATGATCACACCGTGAGCGGTGAAGATCTGGTCATAGTGTTCAGGCGGCAGGTAGCCTTCGGAGCCACCGGTAGCGGCAGCCAGCTGGGTACGCATCATGATGGCGTCGGCAAAGCCGCGCAGCAGCATGACCATCGCGACGATGATATACATCACCCCGATCTTCTTGTGGTCGACAGTCGTCAACCACTCGGTCCACAAGTAGGTCCACTTGCGGAAGTAGGTGATAGCACCGACGACAGCGATACCACCGAGCGCGATCATGGCAAGTGTCACCATGACTATCGGCTCGTGATAGGGTATCGCCTCCAGGCTTAGTTTACCGAACATCTCTTACTCCTCTGCACCGGCAGCTGGTTGCATACTCGATTCCACACCCTTGGTAGTGGCCAGATCTTTGCTGCCTGCTTCTTCGTGGCTCGGACGACCGCGGTTCATGCCTTCGTACTTGTCGACGATCAGCTGGAACTGGTCAGGCGAAGCCTCGCTGTACAGCGCGACCGGGTTGTTTTCGCTTGGTTTGGCCAAGGCGTCGTATTCGGCCTTGTCCAGCTTCTTCGGCGACTGCTTGACCTCGGCGACCCACTTGTCGAAGTCTTCCTGGGAGGTGGCAGTAGCCTTGAATTTCATGCCGGTGAAGCCAGCACCGCTATAGTTGGCGCTGATACCGTCGAACTCGCCGTTTTCGTTGGCGATCAGGTGCAGCTTGGTGGTCATGCCGGCCATGGCGTAGATCTGGCCGCCCAGGCCCGGGATGAAGAACGAGTTCATCACGGCGTCGGAAGTGACGCGGAAGTTGACCGGGGTGTTAGCCGGGAAGACGATCTTGTTGACCGTGGCAATGCCCTGCTCCGGGTAGATGAACAGCCATTTCCAGTCCAGCGCGACCACGTCGATCTGCACCGGCTTCACATCGGAATCCAGCGGACGATACGGGTCCAGCTTGTGGGTGGAGTGGTAGGTGAAGTAACCCAGGGCGATGATGATCAGGATCGGGATGATCCACACCGCAGCTTCGATCTTGGTCGAGTGCGACCAGTCAGGGGTGTAGGTGGCGGCCTTGTTGGAAGCACGGTACTTCCAGGCGAAAACCACGGTCATGATGATGACCGGAATCACCACCAGCAGCATCAGGCCGGTAGCGATGAGGATCAGGTTCTTTTGCTCAATGCCGACCTGGCCCTTCGGGTCGAGCAGGGTCCAGTTGCACCCACTGAGTAAAAGCATGCCTAAAAAGGGCAATATGCCAAACAGTCTGGGGTAACGCTTTTTACTCATCTCACGACCTCTAGATCAGCTTGCTTCAATGCAATTTGTGTTTTGGTAGCCAACACTTCGTCCTGCCAAGTGCGGCATTTCGCGCCCGTACTCGCTCCTGCCCGGGTCCGACTGCAGGGCCTTGGCGTCAAGCGGGTTAGCGGTGCTTATGGTTTCGTAGGCAACAGGCCTGTACTTCAGACCAAGTCCATTTGGTGCGGGAAAACGCGGAGGGGGGTCCGCCCGGTATCGCCGTTGGGCGAAACTTGACGAAGTCAGCAAAAAGGAGCGCTGGGGCTTCCTTCAATCCTGCGACTCGCAAGCAGTGCCGAACGGAAATTGGGGGCGATTGTAGATAGGTCGCCAACCCTTGACTATGACTTATTGAGCAACAGTCTTTTACAGATTCCGCAACAATACTGCTCAAAAATTCAACTTCGCGACAGTTTGTCGCACCCCGCTTGCTAGGCCCCAAAGCCGCATTCTGCAAGGCCTGCGGGTTGATCTGGATCAAGCGGGGAGCAACTTTTCACTGTTCTCGTGGGGCGCAAAAGACCCCACGCAATTCGGTACTTTTGTCTAAGCCTGGCGTCGGTTGCGGTAGATCCCGAGCGGAACCAGCACAGCCGTCAGGACAAACGCCAGCAACGCCCACTGCGCCAGGGACAGGCCGAGGATCGGCGGATACGGCGTGCTGCAGAAACCATCGACCTGGAACACCAGCGGCCACAGCTTGGCCAGAGGCAGGTCGTCCACGATCGGCTGCAGGGTATCGATGCCACAACTGACCATGGGGTTGGCGAGTATATACACATGGTTGCCGGCCGCAACGATTCCGCCAATGGCGCTGAGCACTACCAGTGCCTCGAAGAAGGTCAGGCTGCGGCGCCCGGGCATTGCCGCCGCGATGAAGGCGAACAGGGCAATGAACAGCAGCGCATAACGCTGCAGGATGCACAGAGGGCACGGCGCCTCGCCGAGCACGATCTGCATGTACAGGGCGCCGCCGATCAGCGAAATGCAGATCAGGCCCAACAGCACCAGAAAGCGCCGTTCCCGATTCAGGCGCGATGTTTGTTCGTTCATTGCCGATTCCTTCGATGGATAGTGGCAGCGTGGTCCGCCTGCCTGGGCGCAAGTCTACACGCTGGGCAGGGCCTTTGAGCGTGCCGAGGAAGCGGCGCGATAGCGCGGCGCAGGGCTATCCGGTGTGGCTGAGACCGGCCGCAGCGACGTCGGTTCAACGTCAGGCGGCAAAAAGCGGCTGCCCAGGTGCCGCGCAGGGCCAAGCCCCTCGACACCCGGGAGTGAAGGATACCGTGATTAAAGGAGAATTAAAGATCAAACCTACGCTGCGGTTTTAATCCTTCCTTATATATAGGCACAAGGTGGGGAAGCCCAGCCGCTGGCAAGCCAGCCCCCAGGCAGCGAATGCTGTCGACCGTTTCGTTCTCGATTACCCACGGGCGGGAGCAAGGCTGCAAGGGAGCTGGCTTGCCAGCGGCTGGGATGAATAGTTTCCACAAGCCTGTAGCGGCCATTTCGCGGGTGAACCCGCTCCTGCAGGGACCGCGCCAATCGTGAATGCGGCGCTGCACTGTGGGGAGCGAGTTCACCCGCGAGGAGAGCCGCTACCGGGGCTGCATCACTCCAGCGCCGCCGCCGGCCCGAAGAACTCGTAGCGGCTCTGCTGCTCCGGCACACCCAGGCCTTTCAGCTGGCGCTTGACCGCCGCCATGAAGCCCTTCGGCCCAAGGAAGTAGGCATCCACATCGCGCTCCTGCGGCAGCCACTCGGCCAGCAGGTCTTCACTCAGCAAGCCCACCGCATCGGCTGCAGCAGCACCTTCCGGCTCGGCATAGCAATAGAAGCGCTTGAGCTGTGGATAACGCTCGGCCAGGCCGTCGACCCAGTCACGGAAGGCATGCACGGCGCCGTTACGCGCACAATGAATGAAATGCACCTCGCGCCGGGTTTGCAGAGCCGCCTGCAGCATCGCCAGGGTCGGGGTGATGCCCACGCCACCACTGATCAGTACCAGCGGCTTGTCGCCCGCGGCCAGGGTGAAATCACCTGCCGGCGGGAACAGCTGCAGGGTATCGCCCAGCGCCAATTGGTCATGCAGGTAGTTGGAAACCTTGCCGCCCTGCTCGCGCTTGACGCTGATGCGATATTCCTTGCCGTCGCACAGCGCCGACAGGGAATAGTTGCGGCGCTGCTCGGCACCGTCGATGTCCAGTTTCAGGCCGATGTACTGGCCAGGCTCGGCCTTGAGCACCGGTTTGCCATCCACCGGGGCAAAGTAGAACGAAACGATCTCACTGCTTTCCTGCTCGCGGCGGACCAGGCGGAATTCACGGGTACCACGCCAGCCGCCTGCGGCTTCTTCCTTCTGTTTGTAGAGGTTTTCTTCAGCGCCGATCAGAATCTCGGCCAGTTGGCCATAGGCCGCGCCCCAGGCCTCGATGACGGCGGGGGTGGCGATATCCTTGCCCAGCACTTCCTCGATGGCGCGCAGCAGGCAGCTGCCGACGATCGGGTAGTGCTCCGGCAGAATCTGCAAGGCGACATGCTTGTTGATGATCTGACCGACCAGGCCGCCCAGCTGCTCCAGTTGATCGATGTGGCGGGCATACATCAGCACGCCGTTGGCCAGGGCACGCGGCTGGTCACCGCTGGCCTGGTGGGCCTGGTTGAACAGCGGGCGTACCTGCGGGTACTCGCTGAGCATCATCTTGTAGAAGTGGGTGGTCAGCGCTTCGCCGCCGCTTTCCAGCAGGGGGACCGTGGCCTTGATGATTGCACGTTGTTCGGCATTGAGCATTGCGACAACTCCTGAGCCTGTGGCTTCGAATGACTGCCGCGGTTATTACAGCAATCGTGCCAACTTTTATTCCCAGCAAAATCAGGGCTTTGACCGGCGTCATGTCAAAACGACCCGCCCGCGCGTATAGTCATATCGACCCACAGGAGTCTATATGACTACAAAGCCACTGCTCACCGCCCTGCTGCCCCTGGTCAGTGACCTGTCCCGCGACTTGCCGGACCAGGAACGATACCGCCGCCTGTTACAGGCCATGCGCGGGCTACTGCCCTGCGATGCCGCCGCGCTGCTGCGCCTGGACGGTGAGTGGCTGGTGCCGCTGGCAGTGGACGGCCTGAGCCCGGATACCCTTGGCCGGCGCTTCCGGGTCAGCGAGCACCCGCGCTTCCAGATCCTGCTCAGCCGCCCGGAGCCCACCCGCTTCGCCAGCGACTCCGAGCTGCCCGACCCTTACGATGGCCTGGTCAACGCCGCCCATGCCAACCTGGAAGTACATGACTGCATGGGCTGCCCACTGATGGTCGATGAGCGCCCCTGGGGCCTGGTCACCCTCGACGCCCTCACCCCCGGGCAGTTCCAGAGCCTGGAGCTGGATGCCCTGCAGGCCTTCGCCAGCCTGGCTGCCGCCACGGTTACCGTGGCCGAACGAATCGAGCACCTGGCCCTGCGTGCCGAAGACGAGCACCACCGCGCCGAGATCTACCGCCAGGCCAGCGGCCAGGATAGAGAACTGATCGGCCAGAGCCCCGCCCACAAGCGCCTGGTGGAGGAAATCCGCCTGGTTGGTGGCAGCGACCTGACCGTGCTGATCACCGGTGAAACCGGGGTTGGCAAGGAACTGGTGGCGCAGGCCTTGCATCAGGCCAGCAACCGCGCCGACAAACCGCTGATCAGCCTCAACTGCGCCGCCTTGCCCGACACGCTGGTGGAAAGCGAACTGTTCGGCCATGTCCGCGGCGCTTTCACCGGCGCCCATGGCGAGCGCCGCGGCAAGTTCGAGCTGGCCAATGGCGGCACGCTGTTCCTCGACGAAGTGGGTGAACTGCCGCTGACGGTGCAGGCCAAGTTGCTGCGTGTCCTGCAGAGCGGCCAGTTGCAGCGCCTTGGCTCGGACCGCGAGCACCGGGTGGATGTGCGCCTGATCGCCGCCACCAACCGCGACCTGGCGGCGGAGGTGCGCAGCGGTAACTTCCGCGCCGATTTCTACCACCGCCTCAGTGTCTACCCGCTGCACGTGCCGCCGTTGCGCGAACGCGGGCGCGACGTGCTGCTGCTGGCTGGCTACTTCCTCGAACAGAACCGTTCGCGCCTGGGCCTGAACAGCCTGCGCCTGAGCAGCGGCGCCCAGGCGGCACTGCTGGCCTACGACTGGCCAGGCAACGTGCGGGAACTGGAACACCTGATCGGCCGCTCGGCGCTCAAGGCGCTGGGCCAGCACACAGACAGGCCACGCATCCTCACCCTGGAAGCCATCGACCTCGACCTGCGCGCAAACGCCGCGCCTGGCACCCCGCCCTCCCCTGCTGCCCCCATACAGGCGGCGGCCCTGGCCGACGGTGGACTGCGCGCAGCCGTTGACGTCTACCAGCGCCAGCTGATCGAAGCCTGCCTGCAGCGGCATCAGCACAACTGGGCGGCCGCAGCCCGAGAGCTGGGCCTGGATCGGGCCAATCTCAGCCGTTTGGCGCACCGCCTGGGATTACGCTGAGGGGTTGCCGCTTGGCTCTGTACGAAAAGTCTTGAGACGCAGGTCAGGCAAGACGAAAACAGCCGAGGAAGCGGAGTGTACTGGAGTACATGAGCATTCCGAGGCTGTTTTCAACGCAGCATGAACAAGTATCAAGGCTTTTCGTACAGAGCCTAAAGCCCGAACAGATCAGGCCGATAACCGGTTACCCCTGTTCCCGACGAAGGTCACCATGGCCACGCAAAATGCCCGCGCGGACTCGCTGTCCCTGCTGCTGTTCACGCTGCGCAGCGGCAAGTTGATGGCAATCAACCTGCTCAAGGTCAGCGAGATCATCCCCTGCCCAGCGCTGACCAAGCTGCCCGAATCGCACCCCCACGTGAAAGGCGTGGCGACCCTGCGCGGCCATTCGCTGTCGGTCATCGACCTGTCCCGCGCCATCGGTGAACAGCCTTTGACCGACCCGGACGGCGGCTGCCTGATCGTCACCGAGATCAGCCGCTCGCGCCAGGGCCTGCATGTGCAGGCGGTCAGCCGTATCGTGCACTGCCTGAGCACCGACATCAAACCGCCACCCTACGGCTCGGGCAACCGCTCGTTCATTACCGGCGTGACCCGGGTCGACAACACCCTGGTGCAGGTGCTGGACATTGAAAAGGTCATCCACGCCATTGCCCCGCCGCTGCCTGAGCCGCCGCAGAAAACCTTGAGTGAAGAAGACATCAGCCTGCTGGCCGCCGCCAACATCCTGGTGGTGGACGACAGCCAGGTGGCCTTGCAGCAGTCGGTGCATACCTTGCGCAACCTCGGCATCGAATGCCACACCGCGCGCAGCGCCAAGGACGCCATCAACGTGCTGCTGGAGCTGCAGGGCACCGCGCAGGAAATCAACATCATCGTATCCGACATCGAAATGTCCGAGATGGACGGCTACGCATTCACCCGCACCCTGCGCGAGACCCCGGATTTCCAGCACCTGTACATCCTGCTGCATACTTCGCTGGACAGCACCATGAGCGCCGAGAAGGCCAGGCTGGCCGGAGCCAATGCCATCCTCACCAAGTTCTCCTCGCCGGAGCTGACCGATTGCTTGGTGGTGGCGGCGCGTACCGTGGTGTTTGCCGAGCGCTGATAAATTCAGCGACAAAATCACCGGCTTGCCGCCGGGGCCGAGCCAGGCATAATCGCGGCCTACGCATGCAATTTGCCGGTATCGCCATGAAATGCTTCAGCTCCATCCTGGTCGTCTACGCCCTGTTCAGCGCAGCCGCCCAGGCCTCGACCAGCCAGGCCTGGAACGAGCAGCGCCAGCAGATGCTCAAAGCCTGCCTGGCCGCCAGCCAGTTCAAGGATGCCCACGCCCGCGGCAAGCCCGCCGAGTTCGATGACCAGGTCGGCATGAGCGCCCTGCTGATCGAAGGCGTCTACCCACAGCAGCACATGCAGCAGCGTACCGGCAGCGAACTGTGCCTGTACGACCGCCGTCAGCAGCGCGCCTTCGTCAGCGAATGGAGCCCCGAGGCCAGGTGACCGGCAGCTTGCGTTTCGCCTGCACTGGCTGCGGCAAGTGTTGCACCGGCCACCACGTGCCACTGACCCTGGCCGAAACCCGTCGCTGGGCGGCAGACAACGGCCAGGTGATCGTGTTGCTCGAAGCGTTCGTGACCGACGGCCCAGGCATGCCGCAGGAGCAGCGCGAGCACGTACTACCCCGCTCCCATCCCGTGCGCTGCGGCGAAGGCGAAATACGCGTCGCGGTGACCTTTGCCGCGTTCAACCCTGGCCGCTGCCGCAACCTCGACGCCAACGACCGCTGCACTATCTATGACCAGCGCCCGCTGGTCTGCCGCATTTACCCGGTAGAGATCAACCCGCATATCCCGCTGCGCCCAGGCAGCAAGGACTGCCCGCCACAAGCCTGGCAGCAGGGGCCCGTGCTGATCCACGGCACGCGCCTGGTCGACACCGAGCTGGAGGCGCTGGTGCAAGCGTCGCGTCAGGCTGACCGGGATGACATCGCGGCCAAGGTGGCGCTATGCCAGGCGCTGGGCATGACCACCAGTGCGCTCAAGGGCAATGGTTTTACTGCTTACCTGCCCGACATGCACGTATTTGCCGCGGCGCTGGCGCAAATGCCGGACGATGCCGGAGCACAATGGACCCTGCACGTGGAGGATGAAGCGTTGCTGGCGGACTTGCGACAGCAGGGATTGCGCACCACCCACAAGCCCCCGGTGTACTACGCCTTCATCGGCTTCTGACCAGGCCGTACGCGCCCCCGTGCACGGGCCTGTCTAGCACGGGGCTTTCCGGCGAAAGTCCAATTGATTTCCGTGCAATCATTACCTTTTGCGCAACAGTTCTTATCGCGCTTCGCTCTGTTTCAAATGCATTGAAAGGACTAACTTTAGCCCTGTCCTCATTAGCACTTGCACTGCAAGAAGGTAGTTTCAAATGTCCAACAGTAAGGGTATTGCCAGCCTCTTCGTCCTGTCGTCCCTGTTGTTGTCGCCGCTGGCCATGGCCGAAGAATCCCAGGCTTTCATCACCCGTAACGCTGAGCTTGCCGCCATTCATCAAGAGGCCCGCGAAGCCGTACCCGCACAGAAGGCTGATGCCGCCAAAGGCGCAAAACAGACAGCTTCGAAAGCTGACGTCGATGCCAATGCCGACAGTTGAGCAAACGCTGTCGCTGCTCCCGTTTTCCCTTGGCTACGCCATGGGCACCACCGGTGCCGATATGTTAGCCTTTTAAAGCCGCTGCCGATCAGCGGCTTTTTTTATGTGCTTCAACTATCAGCCCGGCTGTAACGTACATCAATAAAAAGACGCACATTCGAAAATAAAAACTGCCCCACCGCCAGACCAAAGGAGCGAGTACCGGTGCCTTCCGCGTTTCGTTTTACCCCGCTGTTCATTGCGTTGACTGCAACGATCCCTTTCGCCGCCCAGGCAGATGAAGACAAGGCTGATGGCTTCATCGAAGGGTCGTCGCTCAACCTGCATTTGCGTAATGCCTATTTCAACCGCGACAACCACAACGCTGGCGTGCGTGACACCCGCGAGTGGGGCCAGGGCGCGGTTGCGCGCTTCGAATCGGGCTACACCCCAGGGGTGCTTGGCGTTGGCCTGGATGCCCATGCCATGCTGGGCTTGAAGCTCGATGGCGGTGGCGGCCACGCCGGCACCAGCATCCTGCCCGAGCACATCAAGGACGATGGCGAGCTGGGTGCAGCGCCGCATTCGTTCTCCACTGCCGGGGCCGCGATCAAATTCAAGGCATTCGACACCGAGCTCAAAGCCGGTGACCTGTTCCTCACCAACCCGGTGATCGCCGGTGGCGAAAGCCGCATGCTGCCGCAGACCTTCCGTGGCGTGAGCCTGACCAACACCAGCATCGACGGGTTGCTGCTCGAAGGCGGCCAGGCGAGCTTCACCAAGCCCTACAACCAGAGCGGCCACCGCCGTATCGACACCTACTACGGCGCGCTGGACGAGCACGACAAGAGCAAGCACCTGAACTGGGCCGGCGCGTCGTGGAGCGGTACCCCGAACATTACGGCCAACCTGTATGCCGCCGAGCTGAAGGACATCTGGAACCAGTATTACGCCGACTTCGACTACACCTATGTAGTCAATGACCTGGTCAGCCTGAACCCGGGCGTGCATTTCTATCACACCCAGGACACCGGCCAGGCACTGCTGGGCAAGATCGACAACAATACCTACAGCGTGCACTTCACCGTCAACGCCGGGTACCACAGCGTCACTGCCGCCTACCAGCGGGTCAACGGCAACACGCCGTTCGACTACATCAACCTTGGCGACAGCATCTACCTGGACAACTCGCGCATGTACTCCGACTTCAATGCGCCGAACGAGCGTTCGTGGAAGCTGCAGTACAACTATGACTTCGCTGGCTGGGGCGTCCCAGGCCTGACCAGCGCGCTGTCGTACTCGCGCGGTGAGGCCGACCTGACCAAGGCCACTCAGGACACCAGCCACTACGACTACTACCGTGCCGATGGCAAGAACGCCATGCACTGGGAGCGCGACCTGGACCTGAAGTACGTATTCCAGGAAGGTGACCTGAAGGACTTGTCGGTGCTGCTGCGCTATGCCGTGCACCGTGGCAGCCAGGGTTATGCCTCGATCGACAGTAACAGCGACAACGATGAATTGCGGGTGATCGTCGATTACCCGTTGAACGTGTTCTGATTCGAAACCGCCAGCGAAGGCTTTGCCCTCGGTTCGCTAAGAAGGTGGATGGCACCGGCTTTGCCGGTGATCGCGGCTGAAGCCGCTCCTACAGGGCAGTTCACATCTGTAGGAGCGGATTTATCCGCGAAGCAGGCAACGCGGTAGCTGTGGGAGCTTGCCGGCGATGGGCTGCGCAGACTCGCCTGCGTAATTCCGTCGGACAAATCTTGTTCGACAATCCCCACTTCCCTAGAATGTGGCCGCCGCGAATGGCCCTGCCCACGCAGTAGCGAGCATGACCCCCCGACCCCCGCGTTTCGCACTTTACAGGTCACACCCCGAGCTGTTCCTCAACCTGGGCAGTTGCCTTGCCGTGCTCGCCATCGTGGCCATCGTCAGCTACCTGCTGGCCCTTGAGCGCGATAGCGTCGAGCTGTCGGCGATCCGCTCGTCCAACAACATCGTCCAGCTGATCGAAAGCGATATCCTGCGCAATGTCGAACTCTACGACCAGTCCCTGAAGGGCCTGATCTGGGCAGTCGGGCGCCAGGAGCTGCCAGACATACCCAGCCCGCTGCGCCAGCGCCTGCTGTTCAACGAAGCCTTCGTCGACCGCAAGCGCGGTGATGTGCTGTGGCTGGACAAACAGGGCAATGTGGTAGGCGACTCCACCAGCAGCGTACCGCGTAAAGCCAACTTCGGCGCTACCGGGGTGTTTCAGGCGCACCAGCGCGATGCCAACCTCGGTCTGCTGGTCGGCCCACCGTTCAAGGCGCAGCTCGGCGACCTGGACTGGTGCATCAGTTTCAGCCGACGGATCTCCGGCGCGGATGGCGAGTTTGCCGGGGTGGCAGCTGGCGCACTGCGCCTGTCGTACTTCAGCGAACTGTTTCAGCGCCTGGACATTGGCGACGACAGCAGCATCAACCTGATCAACACCGACGGCCAACTGCTCGCACGCCAGCCATCACGTGCACAGGACCCGCTGATTGGCACCAACTTCGCCGACCGCCCCAATTTCAAACGCATCCTCAACGACCAGAGCGGCAGCTTCACCGCCCGCTCCGGCAGTAGTGCAAAACTGCGCATCTATACCTTTGCCCGGGTCCCGCAGCTGCCGCTGATCGTACTGGTGGCGCACTCGGCCGACGAAGTGTTCCAGTCCTGGCGCCGCACCGCGATCATGGTCAGCGTCGCCACCGGCGTACTGTGCGTGGGCATCCTCTGGCTGACCCTGCTGCTGGGCCGCGAATTACGCCGCCGCCACGAGGCCGAACAAGGCCTGGAAACACTGGCCTCTACCGACAGCCTGACCGGCCTGGCCAACCGCCGTCGCCTGGACCAGGTGTTGCGCCAGGAGTGGGCGCGCGCGCAACGCAACCGCAAGCCGTTGGCGGTATTGATGGTGGATGTGGACCATTTCAAGGCCTTCAACCAGCGCCATGGCCACGCGGGAGGCGACCATGCCCTGCGCGAAGTGGCCAAGACCATCGAGGCTTGTATCCGCCGCCCTGCCGACCTGGCGGCGCGCTATGGTGGGGAGGAATTCCAGGTGGTGCTGCCGGAAACCGACCTGGCAGGCGCACACTGGCTGGCCGAACGTATCCGCGCCAGTGTCGAAGCGCTGACGCCATTCGCCGATGATACCCACTCGGTCACGGTGAGCATCGGCATTGGCGTTTCCGGCACCCAGCACGACCTGGCAAGGGTGCTGGGTGCTGCGGATGAAGCCCTCTACCGGGCCAAGGCCAAGGGCCGCAACCGGGTAGAAGGGCCGGCCGATTAGGAACTGGCGCGTGCAGCGTTACGCAGTGCCTTGACCTGGTCATGATTGCGCTGCACGCCCTGCAGCTGCTTTTCCACCAGGTTGTAGGTCTGGTCGCTGGCGGTGCGGCCCAGTTTTACCAGTTTTTCCCGGGCGTCCTTGTAGGCCTTGAGTGCGTAGTCTTCACCACGCTCGACCTCGTTCAACACGGCCTCTTCGCTCTTGCCGGTAAGCATCGACTTGAAGTTGACCCAGCCACGGTGCAGGTCGCCGCTCAGGCTGGTCGAGGTTTCCGGATCACCGCCCAGGCGCCGCACCTCGCTTTGCAGCTCACCAGCAGCATTGGCGCACTCGCCGGCACGTTGCACGAAGAAGGCTTTCAGCTCCGGGTTCTTGACATCATCGGCCGATTCACGAAAACCCTTTTCGCCGTCCTTGCTGTACTCGATCAGGTCGTTCAGTACGTCGATCACATCTTTGTTCGGGTTGCTCATGGCAATACTCCTTGGCAGGTGATAGTCCACTAGATGAGAGCAGTGATCGTGCCAACCCGTTTGAAAAATAAAAAACGCCTGATATCAATGACTTGGCCTGATGACCACAACCCCGGCAAGCGGCGTTCTGCATGATTGCCGCTTGGGCGTTCGTGCACTTTGCAGTATGGTCGGCGCTCTCTACTGCCAGGTGCGCCGATGATGAAGCCGGAAACCCTAGAACTGCTGGTGACCCGCAGCATGCCGTTCGGCAAGTATCAGGGCCGGCTGATAGCCGACCTGCCGGGGGACTACCTGGCATGGTTCGCCCGCAAAGGCTTCCCGGCAGGGGAACTGGGTGGGTTGTTGGCGTTGATGCACGAGATCGACCATAACGGGTTGGGCGACTTGCTGGTGCCATTGCGGCAGAAGCATCGACGCTAGCCGGCAGCGGCCACCTCGCGGTTGAATCCGCGAAGCGGCCAGTGCGCCAACCCAGGCCTCTAGCCTTTCGCCGGTGCTACCGCCAGCTCTACCCCTTCGCTCTTCTTGATCAGCGCATACACCACCGCCGTCAGCAAGCTGCCGGCCACGATCGCCAGCAGGTACAGCGCCGCATGGTTGATCGCATTCGGGATCAGCAGCACGAACAGGCCGCCATGCGGTGCCATCAGCTTGCAGCCGAAGTACATCGACAAGGCCCCGGTCAGCGCGCCGCCGGCGATGCTGGCGGGGATGACCCGCAGCGGGTCCTTGGCGGCAAACGGTATCGCCCCTTCGGAAATGAAGCACAGGCCCAGCGCCAGGGCTGCCTTGCCCGCCTCGCGCTCGCTTTGGGCGAACTTGCGACGGGCCAGGAAGGTGGCAATACCCAGGCCGATCGGCGGCACCATGCCCGCGGCCATGGTCGCCGCCATCGGCGCGTAGCTCGACGAGGCCAGCAGCCCCACCGAAAAGGCATAGGCGGCCTTGTTGATCGGCCCGCCCAGGTCGACGCACATCATGCCGCCCAGCAACAGCCCCAGCAGGATGGCGTTGGTGGTGCCCATGCTGTCGAGGAAGTGGGTGAGGCCGTCGAGCATCGCCGCCACCGGCTGGCCAACCACGTAGATCATCACCAGGCCGGTGAACAGGCTGGCCAGCAACGGGATGATCAGGATCGGCTTGAGCGCCTCCAGGCTGCTGGGCAAGCGGGCCCAGCGGGCAATGGCCTTGGCGCTGTAACCGGCGAGGAAGCCGGCGACGATGCCGCCGATGAAGCCCGCACCCAGGGTGCTGGCCAGCAGCCCGCCGATCATGCCGGGGGCCAGCCCCGGGCGGTCGGCGATCGACCAGGCGATGTAGCCCGCCAGCAATGGCACCATCAGCTTGAATGCCGCCTCGCCACCGATCTGCATCAATGCCGCTGGCAGGGTCCCCGGCTGTTTATAGGCCTCGATACCGAACACGAACGACAGGGCGATCAGCAGCCCGCCCGCCACCACCATGGGCAGCATGAACGACACACCGGTGAGCAGGTGCTTGTACACCCCGGTCTTCTCGCCCTTGGTTGGCGTAGCCGCTGCCGAGGCATCGGCGCCGCTTTCCACCTTGGCTTCGGCCAGGGCCTTGTCCAGGGTGGCACGGGCCTGCTTGAGGGCGATGCCAGTGCCGCAGCGGTAGATGCGCTTGCCGGCGAAACGCGCGGTGGGCACTTCGATGTCGGCAGCCAGCAGGACCACGTCGGCGGCGGCGATGGCTTCGGCAGACAAGGGGTTGCGCGCACCGACCGAACCCTGGGTCTCGACGGTGAGCTGGTAGCCCAGCTGCTGCGCGGCCTGCTGCAGGGCCTCTGCGGCCATGAACGTGTGCGCGACGCCGGTCGGGCAGGCGGTGACCGCGACGATGCGTGCACCGGCACTGGCCAGCTCGGCCGGGCCGGTTGCCACTGAAGTCAGCAGCTCGGCATTGGCGGCGGCTTCATCGAGAAAGCCCTCACGATCGGTCAAGGCCTGGGACGGCGTACTCTGGTAGACCCGCTTGCCGACGAAGCGGGCGAGGTCCACCGGCCCGGTGCTGATCACCAGCACCCAGTCGGCCTCGGCGATCTGCGCGGCGCTCAGTTGCCGCTCGGGGTGCTCGACGTCCTGTACCTCGACGCTGGTACTCCAGCCGCGCCGCTGGGCCGCGGCGGACAGCAAACGCGCGCTCAGCACGCTCGACACCTGGCCGTTGGGGCAGGCGGTGACAATGGCAATGTTCATCGGCAACCCTCTTGTTGTTCTGTCAGTTGCACGGCGGCTTCCAGGCGCGCCAGTTGCTCCCGGTCACAGATGCCGAACCCCACCTGGGTAACGGCCTGGGCGGCGATAGCGGTGGCGCGGGCCAAGGTCTGTGCCGGGGCTTCGCCCAGCAGCAAGCCATGGACCATGCCGGCCACCAGCGAATCCCCCGCCCCTACCGTGCTGGCTACCTGCACCTTGGGCGGGCGGGCATGCACGGCGAGCTCGCGGGTGAACCAGCTGACCCCCTGCTCGCCCGCCGACACCACCACGTGTTCGATGCCACTGGCCACCAGGCGGGCGGCGGCGGCACGCTGCTGTTGCGGGTTATCCACAGCCAGGCCCAGCACTTCGCCCAGCTCTTCGGTATTCGGCTTGACCAGCCAGGGAATGCTCTGCAAGCCAGCACGCAGGGCTTCGCCACTGCTGTCCAGGGCAACCTTCAGCCCCAGGGCTTTCAATCGTTCGAGCAACTGGCAGAACCACTCGGCACTGATGCCGCGCGGCAGGCTGCCCGCCACCACCACCGCGTCATGCCCCGGCGCAACCTGCTCCAGCAGGCGCAACAAGGCGCTGCGGGCCGCCTCGTCGACCTCCGGGCCCTGGCCGTTGACGTCGGTGACACGGCCATCGGCCTCGACCAGCTTGATGTTGCTGCGGGTCTCGCCGGGCACACGGACAAAGCAGTCGGCAAAGCCACGCCACTGGATCAGCGCTTCGAACGGCTGCAGGTTATCGCGGCCGAGGAAGCCGCCTACCGTGACACTGTGCCCCAGGTCGGCCAGTACCTGGGCAACGTTCAGCCCTTTGCCCGCAGCGTGGCTGTGCTGCGTCTGGCTGCGGTTGACCTGCCCCGGGCGCAGGGTCCCCAGGCCGATGGTGATATCCAGCGCCGGGTTCAGGGTGAGGGTGAGGATCTTGGCCATTCAGTAACGCTCCACCAGCGCGCGAACCGCTGCGGCGCTGTCCTGTTGCAGGGCCTCGCGCGCCAGGGCGCGGGCCGTCTGGTGATCGGCCTGGCGGACCAGGGCCTTGACTTCGGCAATGCTGCGCGCCGCAACGCTGAGCTCGTCCACGTCCAGGCCGAGCAGCACCGCCACCGCCTGCGGGTCGGCCGCCAGTTCGCCGCACACGCCCACCCACTTGCCATGGGCATGCGCGGCGCGCACGGTCATGTCGATCAGGCTGAGCACCGCCGGATGCAGGCCATCGGCCTGGGCCGAAAGGCTCGGGTGGCCACGGTCGATGGCCAGGGTGTACTGGGTCAGGTCATTGGTGCCGATGCTGAAGAAGTCGACTTCGCGCGCCAGTTGCGCGGCCAGCAGGGCTGCCGACGGCACTTCGACCATGATGCCCAGTTGCAAATCGGCCACCGGGATTTCCGCCCGCAGGCGCTCGACCATGGCCCGCGCTTCGCGCCACTCGTGCACCTGGCCCACCATCGGGAACATGATGCGCAGCGGGCGCTGGTCGGCGGCCCGCAGCAAGGCGCGCAGCTGGTCCTCCATCACCTGCGGGCGCTGCAAGGTCAGGCGTACCCCACGCACGCCGAGGAACGGGTTTTCCTCGGCAGCGATCGGCCAGTACGGCAGCGGCTTGTCGCCGCCGACATCGAGGGTACGCACCACCAGCGGGCGACCGTCGAGGCCATCGAGTACGCGCCGGTATTCCGCCTCCTGGGTGGCCACGTCCGGCACCTGGGGGTGGGCCATGAAAATCAGCTCGGTGCGCAGCAAGCCCACGCCTTCGGCGCCCTGCTCCACCACCTTGGCGATGCCGCTGCTTTCGCCGATGTTGGCGAACACCTCGATGGCATGCCCATCGCGGGTGACTGCCGGCTCGAAGCGGTTGGCCCAGGCCGCCTGCAGGCGTTGCTCGCGCAGGTCCCGCTCGGCCAGGGCACGTTGCAGTTCATCTGCCGGTGGCGCCACGCTGACCACGCCGCGCTGGCCATCGAGCAGCAACGGCGTGCCCGCCTCCAGCAGCAGGATCGCGGCGCCGGCGCCAACCACCGCCGGGATGCCCAGGGCACGGGCGACAATCGCGCTGTGGGCGGTGGCGCCGCCCTGGGCAGTGACGATACCGGCAACACGGCTCGGGTCCAGCCGGGCGACATCGGACGGGCCGACTTCAGTCATCACCAGGACGTACGGTTGTTGCGGTTCGGCTTGCGCCTGCACGCCACACAGTTGCGCCAGCACCCGGCGACCGATGTCGCGCAGGTCAGCGGCACGCTCGGCGAGCAAGGCATCGTGCAGCGACTCCTGCTGGCGTGCCGCCGCCTCGATCACCGCCATCCACGCCGCCGCGGCGCTCTCGCCCTGGGTCAGGCGCTGCTCGACATCGTCGCTCAGGGCCGGGTCGGCGAGCATTTCCTGGTGGGTCACGAAGATCTCGCCAATGGCCTTGTCACTGCGCTGGACCAAGGCTTGCAATTCGCTGTTCACAGTCGCCACGGCTTCACGCAGCTTCTGCCGCTCCTGGGCGTACGACTCGCCGCGCAGGGGGTAGTCGAACTCGCGCTCGACACACACGTGGGCCGGGCCACTGGCAATACCCGGGGCGGCGCCCACGCCCTGGACACGGCTACCGGCCGGCGGTGCCTGCAGCACTTCGGCGGTGGCGCTGACGGCAGCCGCGCTGCCCTGCGGCAACGGTTCCACCTCCTCGCCCAGACCTTGTTCGATGGCAGCCAACAGCACCGGCAAGGCATCGGCGGCACTAGTGGGTTCAGCCACCAGTTCCAGCGCCTGGCCACGACGGGCGCCGAGGCTGAGCAACTTGCTCAGGCTCTTCACCGATACCGCTGGCTGCGCGCTGTCGACCAGGCGCACGCGGATTTCCCCCTCGAAACCTTTGGCCAACTGCGCCAGCACCTTGGCTGGGCGGGCATGCAAGCCATGCGGGTTGGCCAGCACGATACGCGCGCTGGGCCAGTCCGCCGGCGCCTCTCCGCCCAGCACTTCCAGGACTGCGCGGCTGCTGGTGGCCTGGTAGAGCATCTGCCCGCGCCCTTCGATCAGTACTTCACACAGGCGTTCGAGCAAGGCCTGGTGGGCTGCGCCGAGGCTGGCCAGGCAGAACAGGCCGTTGAGCGGCTGGTCGCGATAGCGCAATGGCTGTTGCGGGGTGATGAAGGCCAGCCCCGGCTGACGCACCTGGCGTTCGCTGTGCAGCCACCACAGGCCCTCGCCCAGCGGTAACGGTTCGGCCTGCTGCAGCACGGCAGCGAACCCGCTGTCGACGCACTCGGCCCGCTGCAACAGGCGAGCGCCGCGCCAGGCCAGTTCGTCGAAGTCTTCAGCAGGCAGGTTCAGGCCGACCAGTTGCGCATCCAGGGCCAGTTCCTGGGGCGCGCCTTGCAACAGCTTCAGCAATGCCTCGGCGGAGCCGGCGCGACGCAGCGCTTCGGCCAAGTCGGTCTCGCCCAGGGCGCGGGTCAGCAGCTGCAACAGGCGCAGGTGTTCGTCGGAACGGGCGGCGATGCCAATGGCCAGGTAGACCATTTGCCCATCGCCCCAATCCACACCCTCGGGAAACTGCAGCAGGCGCACGCCGGTGGCGTACACCAGGTCGCGTGTCTGCGGGGTGCCGTGGGGAATGGCGATGCCCTGGCCAAGGAAGGTGGAGCCCTGCGCCTCGCGGGCCTGCAGCCCTTGCAGGTACCCTTCGGCGACCAGGCCGTCGGCGACCAACCGGTCGGCCAGCAGGCACAAGGCCTCGGCCTTGGTGGCGGCCTTCTGGCCCATGGCTATCTGCTCCTTGGCGAGCTCGAGCATGACCTTCTCCTTTTGCAGTTCCCGGTCGGGTACTGGAGTATTGTTGTGGAATTCACATGAACGGCCAGTTCGACAGCCTTGCACGATGGCAGCCGAGGCAGAAAAATCGGCAGCTGAAACGTTTAATCTGACCAGGCGGCCACGTTACTCGATAATCTGCCAGGGAAAAAGCCCCATCCTGTCGGACAATTGCGACAATGGTCGTCTGCGCGTGGCGCCGCTGCCGGGTCAAACTACCCGGTCAGGCTTCACAGCCAGCCCCGGTAATAACAAGGAAAATTCGGTGAAACTCAGCGATATCGCCCGTCTGGCCGGTGTGTCCGTGACCACTGCCAGCTACGTCATCAATGGCAAGGCCGAACAACAGCGCATCAGCAACAGCACCGTCGAGCGGGTGCGTGCGGTGGTCGAAGCCCATGGCTTCACCCCCAACCCGCAGGCTGCTGGCTTGCGCAGCCGGCATACGCGTACCTTGGGCTTCATTCTCCCCGATCTGGAGAACCCCAGCTACGCGCGCATCGCCAAACAGCTCGAACAAGGCGCCCGAGCCCGTGGCTACCAGTTGCTGATCGCCAGCAGCGACGACCAGCCCGACAGCGAGCGCCAGTTGCAGCAGCTGTTCCGCGCGCGCCGTTGCGATGCGCTGTTCGTCGCCAGCTGCCTGCCACCGCAAGACGACAGCTACCGCGAACTGCAGGACAAGGGCCTGCCGGTGATCGCCATCGACCGCCGCCTGGACCCGGCGCACTTCTGTTCGGTCATCAGCGACGACCGCGATGCCAGCCGCCAACTGGCCGCCAGCCTGCTCAGCGCGGCCCCGCGCAGCATCGCCCTGATCGGCGCACGCCCGGAGCTTTCGGTCAGCCAGGCGCGTGCCGGCGGCTTCGACGAGGCCCTGCACGGTTATGCCGGCGAAGTTCGCCGCTACCAGGGCGAAGCCTTCAGCCGTGAATGCGGCCAACGCCTGATGCAACAGCTGATTGGTGACCTCGGCGGCCTGCCGGACGCCCTGGTGACCACCTCCTACGTGCTGCTGCAAGGGGTGTTCGACGCCCTTCAGGCACGCCCGGCCGACTCACGCCAGCTGCAGCTGGGCACCTTCGGCGACAACCAGCTGCTCGACTTCCTGCCGCTGCCGGTGAACGCCATGGCCCAGCAGCATGGCCTGATTGCCGCCACCGCGCTGGAACTGGCGTTGGCCGCGATCGAGGAGAAACGCTACGAACCTGGCGTGCACGCCGTCGGTCGAACCTTCAAGCAACGCATCGCAGCGGCCTGAACATGCGCCTGATCGACACGCACACCCACCTGGACTTCCCCGACTTCGACGCCGACCGCCCGCGCCTGCTGGCCAACGCGGCGGCGCGCGGGGTGGAACGGCTGGTGGTGCTGGCGGTGCACCAGGCCAATTTCCAACGGGTGTGGGACCTGGCCTGCAGCGATCAGCGCCTGTTCGCCGCGTTCGGCCTGCACCCGGTCTACCTCGAGCAACATCGCCCGCAGCACCTGGGCCAATTACGCGAGTGGCTGGAGCGCCTGCGCGGCCACCCGCGGCTGTGTGCGGTAGGCGAGTTCGGCCTGGACTATTACCTCGAAGACCTGGACAAGGCGCGCCAGCAGGGCCTGTTCGAAGCGCAACTGCAAATGGCCTGCGACTTCGAGCTGCCGGCCCTGCTGCACGTGCGCCGCAGCCACGCCCAGGTGATCGCCACGCTCAAGCGCTACAAGCCGCTGCGAGCGGGGGTGATTCATGCGTTTGCCGGCAGTTACGAAGAGGCCCGGGAATACATCAAGCTGGGCTTTCGGCTTGGCTTGGGCGGTGCGGCTACCTGGCCGCAGGCACTGCGGCTGCGCAAGACCCTGGCACGGTTGCCGCTGGACAGCGTGGTGCTGGAGACCGATGCACCGGACATGGCACCGGTGATGTACCCGGGGGAACGGAACAGCCCGGAGCACCTGCCGGAGATCGCCACGGTGCTGGCAGAGGTGATGGGGGTGGACGTCGGGGAACTGGCCGCAGCCAGCAGCCGCAATGCTTGCGAGGTGTTTGGCTGGTAGCAGCTGGATCGCCTCGGTCCCAGGATTTTCACGGTCCTTGCAGGAGCGGCCTTGGGTCGCGAAGGGCCCCAACGCGGCCCCCGACCATCAGGTGGCGAATCTGAATCCCCGGGGCTGCTGCGCAGCCCATCGCGACACAAGGCCGCTCCTACAAAGGGACGCGTCTACGTCAGACCAGCACCGTCCACAACGCAAACCCGGCATACCACAGCACCGCACAGCGCAGCAGCAATTCCCACAGGCTGTCCAGCCGCCCCAGCCCACGCTGGTCGTCTTCTTCCTCTGGAATGTCATCGGCAATGCGCCCGACCCGAGCCACCAGATGCGCGGCGCTGATATGCCAGTTCAGCAACTCATGCAGCATCACCCGTGTGACCGCGACAAAATTGCCCACCAAGGCAAAGCTCAATGCCAACACCCGCACCGGCAACCAGTCCATCACATGCCGTAGCTGCTCGGCACGGGCCTTGAGCGCTGGCTGCTTGCTGTGCTCGCCACACAGTGCCAGCAGACGATAGGCCAGCGCGGCGCCCGGGCCGAGTACGAAGTACCAGAAGATCACCGCGAAAAAGCCTTGGTATACCTGCCACAACAGGTTGCCCTGAACGCTTACCAGCAAGCTGCGGGGATTGTCGGCAGCCAGCCCCAGGTCACGTTCTGCCACGTGCAGCGCGGCTTGGTCATCGCCCCGGCGCCAGGCGTCGCGGAACGGCCCCAGCGATGCCTTGGCATCGCCGCGGCCCAGGCTGTAGATCAGCACCAGCAGATGCACCGGTAAGGCCAGCAGGCCATACGCCACAGGGTCCAGCACATGCAGCAGCAACACCAGCAACGCGACCGGAGCCAACACCAGAATGGCCAGCGTCCACCACGGGTGCACCTTGCCGCTGCGCTCCAGGCGCACCAGTTCGCCAAGGAAGAACCCGTCACGCTGCACCTGATGGCGCAACGCCGAGAACTTCTCGACCCACAGCGCCAGCAACAACACCAGAAAACTCATGCCTTGTCCTCGTTGTGCAGCAGCGCCTTGCGGTAGCGTGGCCAGTCGAAGGCCGGGCCAGGGTCGGTCTTGCGCTGCGGGGCAATGTCGCTGTGGCCTTGGATACGGCTGAGGTCGATGGCCGGCCAGGCGTTGCGGATATGCCGGGTAAGTTGCTCCAGCACTGCGTACTGGGCATCGGTATAGGGCAGCTCGTCAGTGCCTTCCAGCTCGATACCGATGGAGAAGTCGTTGCAACCCTCGCGCCCGTCGAAGCATGACACACCGGCATGCCAGGCGCGGTCGAGCAATGACACGAACTGGGTCACCGCGCCGTCGCGCTCGACGAACAGGTGCGCCGACACGGTCAGGTGGTTGATGCTGGCGAAATACGGATGCTCGTCAGGGTCCAGGCGGTTCTGGAAGAATTGCTGGACCTTGCCGGTGCCGAAACAGGCCGGAGGCAGGCTGATGTTATGGATCACCAGCAGGGAAATCGATTCGCCCTGGGGGCGGGCATTGAAGTTCGGCGAGGGGCAGTGGGTGATTCCGATTCCGTGGAACCAGCCAGTGGCACGGTCCAATTGCATGGGGGCAGATCCTGAAAGCGCCATGAACAGGGCATCAGTATGCCCTGTGGCCAAGGCCGTTTGCATGTGAATGATTGTAATGTTTGCGCCTACAGGCCTGGTTACTGTCGCAACGCCTGGAGCACCGCGTCCAGCGCCCGCTCGAACAGCAGGCCGTCGTCCAGCACCCGCACCTCGCCGCGGTGCAGGGCCCGGGCCAGGCTGGCGCCGTTCCACTCGCGCACTTTCATGCCGGTGCGGTTGGCAAACACCAGCCTGTCGCTACTGTCGATGCGCGCCACCAGCTTGCAGCGCAGCGGCTCGTCCTCGTCGAGCACCTCGACCCAGGTACCGATACGCAGGCGCTGTACCTGACGCAGCGCAGCGGCCTGGCCATGGGCGACATGCAACGGCGCGCAGGCGGGCTCTTCGGCAATGGCCAACACGATATCCTCGGCCACCAGCACGTCGCCCAGGCGTTGGCCCTCTGCGCCAGGCTGTAGCTCGGTGCCGGCGCAGGCGCGCAAGTGCAACTGCTCCAGTTGCAGGAAGAATTCGCGGGTCGCGGCCGAGTCCAGGGCCACGCTGGCGAGGCCATCGCGCAGTGCCTTGAGCAGGCCAGGCACCTGCTGCAACAAGGCTTGTGTTTCATGCGGTGGGGTGATGCTGGCCAGCAGCGCGTCCATGGTCTGCACTGCATCCCGCCAGGCCTGGGAAGCCTCGCCCTGCTTGAGCCAGGCCAGCAGCATGACCTGGCTCCACGACTGCACCAGCATCTGCACCACCACCTGCGGCCATACCCGGCCGCGCAGGCGCAGGTTCAGCGCATGCTGCACCTGTTGCCTGGCCTGCTGGGCGCGGGCACGCCCTTCTTCGGCATCGCGGGTGCGTTGTTCGAGCAGTTCGTTGCGCCGCCGCTCGTCCTGGTTGAAAGCGAGGAAGTCTTCCAGCAGTTCAGCGAACAGGCTGGTATTTTCGGCAAAATCGTTGAGCAGGCGCTGGATGGTCCGCTCCACGCGCAGATGCAGGCTGTCGCGCAGACCATCGCCGGCACATTCCCAGCCGATGGCGGCACCGGCGATCTCGTTGAGCAGTCGCCTGGCCGGGTGGCTGGCCCGGCTGAACAGCCCCTTATCCAGCAGGGCGACTTTCAACAGCGGAATATGAAGGCGCACGATCAGCGCGCGCAGGCTGGCCGGCAGATTGTCGTCGTTGCGGATGTAGCCGAACAACAGGCCTACCAGGTTGATCATGTCCTCGTCGGCCACTTCGATGCGCCGGCGTGTGCCGCTGCGCACGCTGACCCGCAAGAGCAACTGTTCAAGCTGCTGGCCGAGTTCGAAATCCTCGTCTTCGTGGGTAGCGGGCACGTAGTGCTGCAAATGGGAGAGCAGCCGCAGCAGATCGGCGGTGCTGATCGGCTGGGCAGCGGCTACCGCTTGCAGACGCGGCGCAAACTGCCCGCGCAACGGCGCCAGCAGGGGCTGCAACGCTGCAAAGAAGGCCTGCCCTGCCGCATCGGCGCCAACCTCCTGCGCCAGGTTCGCCGTGCCACGTCGAGCGCCCATACGCCGGTCTTCGGCACGCCGGCGCGGTGCCGGCGGCAACTCGGGTAGCACGCCTGCAGCAGCCAGCAACTGGTTGGCTTCGCCATAGATGACGTCGGCATCGCGCAGTACATAGCGCTCGAACAGTTTCAGCAGCACCAGCTTTACCCGCAGGACAACCCCCAGGTTACGCCCGGCATCGAGGAAGTAGCCACACAGTGCAGCCGGCCCCAATGGGTTGTGCTGCTCGTGCAGCGGGCGATCGAGCAGTGCCTGCAAGCGCAGGCCCAGTTGCTGCAGGGCAATGCCGTCACGCGACAGCACCCGCGCGACCATGCCTTCGATCGCGGCGGCCCGCTCGGCCTGGGCCTTGCTGCGCAGGTCGCGAGGATCGCCCAGGTGGGCCAGCAGGTCGACCTGGCCCATCCGGGAAAAGGCGTCGTAGAAGGTGTCGAGAAAGCCCCGTTCGATGCTCTTGCGCTTCAGGCGCAGGTCGCGCATGGCCTCGAAGTAGAGGTTCTGGTCCCCGCGGTCGAATGCCTTGTCGGCCATCTCGAAGAGGGTGTCGTCGGCGTTGTCGAACAAGCCTTGCAAGCCCTGGCGCAACTGCAAGGCGGCTTTGTCGCGCACTTGCAGGAGCAATACCGGAAGGCAAGGCAGGGGCGCACGCCCCCCTCGGTCGATGGCGGCCGCCAAGGGCACCACCTTGCCTTCTTTTTGCATCCTGGACTCCTTGCAGGGTGTCTCGCCCGAAGGGGCTGAAGATCGTCAAAGCTATGACGCCAAATACTGGTCGCTATTATCGGCAAAAAACCATACCGCTGCCAGCGCCGTTTCACTCGCTGGCTAGTGACCCCGATTTGCCCCGGTTGCTCAATGCGCCCGACCGAAGGTCGCTGCCAAGGCGGCTGTACACACCGGCCCCCTGCCCTATAATCGCGGGCATCTAGCTTGTGGAGCCGACCATGCCGAACCTACGCCTCGCCGATCTGACCGCTGAAATCGAAGCCAACGTGCGCCGCGCGCTGTTGGAGGACATCGGCAGTGGCGATATAACCGCGCAGTTGATCCCGGCCGAGCGCCTGGCCAAGGCGACCATCATCACCCGCGAAGACTGCGTGATTGCCGGCACCGCCTGGGTCGATGCGGTGTTTCGCCAACTCGACCCGCGGGTGGCGGTGCACTGGCAGGTGGCCGACGGGGAACGCGCCACGGCCAACCAGGCGTTGTTCCACCTGGAAGGCCCGGCACGCTCGCTGCTCAGCGGTGAACGCAGTGCGCTGAACTTCCTGCAGTTGCTGTCGGGTGTGGCCACCCGTGCACGCTTTCTCGCCGACCTGGTGCAAGGCACCCAGGTACGCCTGCTGGACACCCGCAAGACCTTGCCCGGCCTGCGCCTGGCGCAGAAGTACGCAGTGACCTGTGGCGGCTGCGACAACCACCGCATTGGCTTGTACGATGCCTTCCTGATCAAGGAAAACCACATTGCAGCCAGTGGCGGCGTGGCCGAGGCAGTGGCAGCCGCGCACCGTATTGCACCGGGCAAACCGGTGGAAATCGAAGTGGAAAGCCTGGACGAACTGCGCCAGGCGCTGGCCGCCGGTGCGGATATCATCATGCTCGACGAGCTGAACCTGGAGGAAATGCGCGAAGCGGTGCGCATTACCGCCGGCAAGGCCAAGCTCGAGGCCAGCGGCGGGGTCAACGAACAGACCTTGCGCGTGATTGCCGAGACCGGGGTGGACTACATCTCGATTGGTGCCATGACCAAGGATGTGAAGGCCGTGGACCTGTCGATGCGACTGAGCCTGTAATCGAATTGCAGGCATGAAAAAACCGGCCTCTGGCCGGTTTTTTCATGCGACATCTGGGGCGTAGCCATTCTGTTGCAATGGCCTTGTGTCGCGATGGGCCGCAAAGCGGCCCTGGCATTCCCGGATCAGAACGAGGCGTTGGCCAGACCGTCCAGGTAACGCTCGACGTCCAGTGCCGCCATGCAACCGGCACCGGCCGAGGTGATGGCCTGACGGTAAACGTGGTCAGCCACGTCACCGGCGGCGAACACGCCCTCGACGTTGGTGGCGGTGGCGTTGCCTTCACGGCCACCGTTGACCACCAGGTAGCCGTCCTTCAGGGTCAGCTGGCCTTCGAACAGCGAGGTGTTCGGGGTGTGGCCGATGGCGATGAACACGCCGTCGACCTTGATTTCGTCGCTGCTGCCGTCGTTGTTCTTCAGGCGCGCACCGGTGACACCCATGTTGTCGCCCAGTACTTCATCAAGGGTGGCGTTGAGCTTGAGCTCGATCTTGCCTTCGGCGACACGAGCGTGCAGCTTGTCGACCAGGATCTTCTCGGCGCGGAAGGTATCGCGACGGTGCACCAGGGTAACCTTGCTGGCGATGTTGGCCAGGTACAGCGCCTCTTCAACGGCAGTGTTGCCGCCGCCGACCACGGCAACCGGCTTGTTGCGGTAGAAGAAGCCGTCGCAGGTGGCGCAGGCCGAGACACCTTTGCCCATGAACGCTTCTTCGGACGGCAGGCCGAGGTAGCGGGCGCTGGCACCCGTGGCGATGATCAGCGCATCGCAGGTGTACTTGCCACTGTCACCCTGCAGGGTGAAGGGCTTGTTGGCCAGGTCGACGGCATTGATGTGGTCGAAGACGATTTCGGTTTCGAAACGCTCGGCGTGCTCCTGCATGCGCTGCATCAGCGCCGGGCCGGTCAGGCCATGGGGGTCGCCCGGCCAGTTGTCGACTTCGGTGGTGGTGGTCAGCTGGCCGCCGGCCTGCATGCCGGTAATCAGCAGCGGCTTGAGGTTGGCGCGGGCGGCGTACACCGCGGCACTGTAACCGGCAGGGCCGGAACCGAGAATGATGACGCGCGAATGACGTACTTCAGACATGTCGAACTCCTGTCGAGCGGGCCGCACGGGCCGGCATCGTGTGCACCGGCTGCGCCAGCTGGAATTTAAAAGGGACCCACGCAGCACTTGGGGAAGGCTACAACGCGCAGGCCCGAAAAGCGGAAAGTTGAACGCACTGTAGCGAGGTGGCAAAGATTAAGGAAATATCCTTAGACAATCCACCTCATAGGCATCGCCTATCCATCGATTTGTTCGGATAGCCATGGGCTGGCGCTTTTGTTACACCCCGTTTCCCTGCCGCTGGCCGCCTTTCGTCGGCGCGGCAAACTCGGTAAGGTCAGCGCGTTTACCTTCTCTGCGGAGTCTCCCGATGCAAGCCCCTGTCCTGTCTGGCCCCCAGTACCTGCGCGAAGGCCTGAAACTGGTGCTGAGCCCCAACCTGCGGTTGTTCGTGCTGCTGCCGCTGGCGGTCAACCTGCTGCTGTTCGGTGGCCTGATCTACTTCGCCGGCCACCAGTTCAGCCTGTGGGTGGATGCCCTGATGCCCACCCTGCCGAGCTGGCTGAGCTTCCTCACCTACATCCTCTGGCCGCTGTTCGTCGCCCTGGTGGTGCTGATGGTGTTCTTCACCTTCACCCTGGTGGCCAACATCATTGCCGCACCGTTCAATGGCTTCCTGGCGGAAAAGGTCGAGGTGGTGCTGCGTGGCGAAGACACCTTCCCGGCCTTCAGCTGGGCCGAGCTGGTGGCCATGGTGCCACGTACCTTCAGCCGCGAAATGCGCAAGCTGGGCTACTTCCTGCCACGGGCCATCGGCCTGTTCATCCTGTCGCTGGTCCCGGTGGTCAACGTGGTGGCTGCGCCGCTGTGGCTGATCTTCGGGGTCTGGATGATGGCCATCCAGTACATCGACTACCCGGCAGACAACAACAAGATGAGCTGGCAGGACATGCTCGCCTGGCTGCGCCAGAAGCGCTGGCAGTCGCTGGGCTTTGGCGGCATCACCTACCTGGCGCTGATGATACCGCTGGTGAACGTGCTGATGATGCCGGCAGCGGTGGCCGGCGCCACGTTGTTCTGGGTGCGGGAGCGCAACTGACGCCAAGGCTGTACGCATTCCCGGCAGGAGCGGCCTTGTGTCGCGATAGGGCCGCACAGCGGCCCCAGTCGATTGTATGCCTCAGCGCTGCAATGCCGGGGCCGTGTTGCGGCCTGTCGCGATACCGCGCCGCTTCTACAGGAACCAGGTCCGGCTTGGGTTTCACTGCCCCAACCGGCTGGAAAACTGCCCCACCACATCCACTACGCGCTTCGCCCCGTCCTGGATCTCGACAATCACCTCGCCCGTCTCATCGGCCAGCGCCAGCCCCTGCTCGGCCTGGCGCTTGCTGGTGTCGATGATGGCCACCGCCGCCTGGGCCAGCTGCTCGTTCTGCTGCACCACCCGGGCGATTTCCTCGGTGGCGGTGCTGGTGCGCGAGGCCAGTTGCCGTACTTCATCAGCCACCACGGCAAAGCCACGGCCCTGCTCGCCAGCGCGGGCCGCTTCGATGGCCGCGTTGAGCGCCAGCAGGTTGGTCTGCCCGGCGATGTCGCTGATGGTCTTGATGATCGAGCCGATCACCCGCGACTGGGTGTCCAGCGCCTGGATGCCCTCGGCGGCTTCTTGCATCGAGGCTTCCAGCCCACGCATCACGCTGACCGTCTGGGTCACCACATCGGTCGCCTTGCGGGCACTGGCATCGGTGCCCAGCGAGGTGTTGAACGCCACGTCCGCCGCCTCGGCCACGGCCTGCTCCTGGTTCACCTGGTCGGTGATCACGGTGGCGAACTTGACCACCTTGTACAGTACGTCATGGGCGTCGAAGATCGGGTTGTACGAAGCCTCCAGCCAGACCACCCGGCCGTGGGCATCGATACGCTTGAAGCGGTCGGCAACGTATTCGCCACGGCGCAGCTTGTCCCAGAACGCCTGGTAGCCCGCCGAGTTGACCTCCTCCGGCTCGCAGAACATGCGGTGATGCTTGCCACGGATCTGTTCCAGGCGATAGCCGAGCGCGGACAAGAACCGATCATTGGCGGTGAGAATGGTGCCGTCGAGGGAAAATTCGATCACCGCAGTGGAACGCATCAATGCCTTGATCAGGCTCTCGTGCTCCCGAGAGGTCTCGATGGTACGCGTCAGGTCGCTGGAGTGCAGGGTGAAGTACTTGATGCGCCCCTGGCTGTCCTTGACCGGTTGCAGGATCGACCGCAGCCAGGCTTCCTGGCCATTGCCGCGCAGCAGACGGAAGGCGCCGTTCAGGTGCTCACCGCGGCTGATCGCACTTTTCATGCGCTGGTAGAAGTCCAGTGACTTCACGTGCGCAGGGACGATTTCCTCGATGTTGCGACCAAGCAGTTGTTCGGCACGGTAGAGCATCTCGCTCTCGAAGTTGCCGTTGACCATCTCGATCCGCCCCTGAGGGTCCAGTTGCAGTACCAGCATCTCGCTGTCGAGGCTGCTCTTGACCTGTTCGATGGACATCAGGTCTTCACGCAGTTGCCGGATTTCTTGCTTGAGCTTGTTGTTGAACATCACCGCTCTCCTGGAGCGCATCAGGTCGTCGAATGCTTCTGCATCGGCTGCCGGCCACAGCTTCTTGAGTGCCTTGCAAGGAAAATTTCACAAACCCGGAACGTCAGCGATCAGGCGTCATGCATCCGTCACAACGCCGTCACATCGGCGCAACTCAGGGGGCGGAAACTTTTTGTCATGAACACACCCGCGCTACGTATCACGCTGGTCAGCGAAACCTTCCCACCCGAAATCAATGGCGTGGCCAACACCCTTGGCCGGCTCAGCGAAGGCTTGTGCCAACGCGGCCACATGGTCGAGGTGGTGCGCCCGCGCCAGGCCGGTGAAGGGCCACTGCACAACGACCCGGCCTTGGTGCTGTGCCGTGGCTGGCCACTGCCCGGCTACCCGGGTTTGCAGTGGGGCGAGGTGTCGATGCACAAGCTGTTGCGTCGCTGGCGTCGGCAGCGCCCGGATGTGTTGTACATCGCCACCGAGGGGCCGCTGGGGCTCAGCGCCCTGCGCGCCGCGCGGCGCCTTGGGGTGGCCGTGGTCAGCGGTTTTCACACCAATTTCCCGCAGTATTCCGGCCAGTACGGGCTGGGCCTGCTGACGCGCTTGCTCACCCATTACCTGCGCTGGTTCCATCGGCGCACGGCCACCACCCTGGTACCCAGCCTCAGCCAGCGCCTGGAACTTGAACGCCGTGGTTTCGAACGCCTGGCACTGCTGGCAAGGGGGGTCGATGCCGGCCTGTTCAATCCGGCACGCCGCAGCCAGGCATTGCGCGACAGCTGGGGGCTTGGCCCGGACGATATCGCCGTACTGCACGTCGGCAGGCTGGCAGTGGAAAAGAACCTGAGCTTACTGCGCCCATGCCTTGATGCGTTGCACAAGGCTTATCCGCAAAAGCGCCTGCGCCTGATCGTGGTCGGTGATGGCCCGCAGCGCAGCACCCTCGCCCAGCAGTTGCCCGATGCCGTGTTCTGCGGCGCCCAGCGCGGCGAGGTGCTGGCCAAGCACTATGCCAGCGGTGACCTGTTCCTGTTCCCGAGCCTGACCGAGACCTTTGGCAATGTGGTGCTCGAAGCCATGGCTTCGGGGTTGGCGGTAGTCGCCTATGACGAGGCGGCCGCAGCGCAGCATATTCGCCACGGGCACAGCGGTGCACTGGCCATGCCGGGCGACCAGGCGGCATTTGTCGATGCCGCCTGCTGGCTGCTGGAAGAAGCGGAAACCTTGCGCCGGGTGCGCCTGAATGCACGGCAGCATGCCAGCCGCCAGGGCTGGCCGGCGATTGTCGAGCAGTTCGAGGGGTATCTCCATGCAGCCCGGAACCAGGCTGCGAGTGCAGCTTCGAGGCTGGGTTCCACGCGATCTGTGTAGGAGCGGCCTGGTGTCGCGACCGGGCTGCAGAGCAGCCCCTCGATAGTGTGGCAATGCTGATATCCGGTGCCACCTTGCGGCCCGGTCGCGACACAAGCCGCCCTGCATACATCGCGTCAGGCGCTTCAGGCCAAGGCTTTCTCGATTGCCTGCACCACCGCCGGATCATCCGGTGCCGTGCGCGGCGAAAAACGCGCCAGCACCCGCCCGTCCTTGCCGACAAGGAATTTCTCGAAGTTCCAGGTGATGTCACCGGGGAACTCGGCGCCCTCGCCCGCCAGCAGGCGATACAGCGAATGGCGATGTGGCCCGTTGACTTCCAGCTTGGCGCCCAGCGGGAAGCTCACCCCGTAATTGAGGCTGCAGAACTCCTGGATTTCCTTTTCACTGCCCGGCTCCTGGCCGGCAAACTGGTTGCACGGCAGGCCAAGCACATTGAAGCCCTTGTCCTTGTAGTCCTGGTAGAGGTTTTCCAAGGCCTTGTATTGTGGCGTCAGGCCGCACTTGGAAGCTACGTTGACCACCAGCACCACTTGGCCCTTGAAGGGGGCGAGAGGCAGCTCCCCGCCGTTCAGCGCGTCCAGTTTCAGGTCGTGAAATGCACTCATGATGAATCCCTCTCAGGTTGCCGGTTGCCGCGCAGGCGAATTCCACCCACTAAAAAGGCGCCCGGCCAAGCCGTCCACCTCCCGAAGGAAGGCAAGTCGGCTTGCCCGAGCGCCTGGCGACTTTCTGAGCTTAGCGCAGAAAATCAGTGGTGATGGCCACCTTCACCGTGGATGTGACGGTGAGCGATTTCTTCATCGCTGGCGTCACGCACGTTGACTACCTTGACCTGGAAGGTCAGGCGCTGGCCGGCCAGCGGGTGGTTGCCGTCGACAGTGATGTCGTCGCCGTCGATGTCGCGGATGGTGACGATCTGCATCTGGCCGTCCGGCGCCGAAGCGTGGAACTGCATGCCCACTTCCAGCTCGTCGACGCCTTCGAACAGGCTGCGGTTCAGGGTGCTGACCAGCTCGGCCAGGTATTCACCGTAGGCGTCTTCCGGCTCGACGGAAACGTTCAGCTCGTCACCGGCCTGCTTGCCTTCCAGGGCTTTTTCCAGGCCCGGGATGATGTTGCCGGCACCGTGCAGGTAAACCAGCGGCGCGCCACCGGCGGAGCTGTCGATGGTCTCCCCGGCGTCGTTGGTCAGGGTATAGTCGATGGAGACAGCCTTGTTGGCGGCGATCAGCATGGGGCAAGACCTTTTGCAAAAGAATGTAGAGCGGACAAGTGTAACCAAGCCATCGTCCGATTGCGACCGCACTGCGGATGAGCAGCGGCCCATCAGTCGGATCATCGGCTTTCACCAGGACGAACAAGGCCACTGGGTGGTCGAACTGTCCTGCGGCCATACCCAGCATCTGCGCCACCAGCCGCCGTGGCAGGCGCGCCCGTGGGTGCTGGACCCGGCCCAGCGCGCGCAGCGCATCGGCCAGCCTTTCGCTTGCGGCTGGTGCGCACAGGGGGCCGATAGCGCTACCCTTGGCCGCTAATTTCTTGCACCGCTTATTTCGAGAAGCACGCATGCAGACATTTTTCATTGCGCCGACCGACTTCGGTGTCGGCCTGACCTCCATCAGCCTGGGCCTGGTGCGCACCCTGGAGCGCGCCGGCCTGAAGGTCGGCTTCTTCAAGCCGATCGCCCAGCCGCACCCGGGCGACACCGGCCCCGAGCGCTCCACCGAACTGGTCGCCCGCACCCACGGCATCAAGCCCCCGGTACCGCTGAGCCTGGCCCACGTCGAGCGCATGCTCGGCGAAGGCCAGCTGGACGAACTGCTCGAAGAAATCATCCGCCTGTACCAGCAGGCCTGCATCGGCAACGACGTGGTGGTGGTCGAGGGCATGGTGCCTACCCGCCACGCCAGCTATGCGGCGCGGGTCAACCTGCACCTGGCCAAGAGCCTGGATGCCGAGGTGATCCTGGTCTCGGCGCCAGAAAACGAAGTGCTCAGCGAGCTGTCTGGCCGGGTCGAACTGCAGGCGCAGCTGTTCGGTGGCCCGCGCGACCCGAAAGTGCTCGGGGTGATCCTCAACAAAGTGCGCACCGACGAGAGCATGGCGGAATTCTCCGCCCGCCTGCGTGAGCACTCGCCGCTGCTGCGCGGCAATGACTTCCGCCTGCTCGGCTGCATCCCCTACCAGCCGGAACTGAACGCCCCGCGTACCCGCGACGTGGCCGAACTGCTCGGCGCCCAGGTGCTCAACGCCGGCGACTACGAGCAGCGGCGCATGAGCAAGATCATCATCTGCGCACGCACGGTGGCCAACACGGTGCCGCTGCTGACCTCGGGCACCCTGGTAGTCACCCCGGGCGACCGCGACGACATCATCCTCGCCGTCAGCCTCGCGGCGATCAACGGCGTACCGCTGGCCGGCCTGCTGCTGACCAGCGACAGCAAGCCTGACGCGCGCATCCTCGGCTTGTGCCGTGGCGCCCTGCAGGCCGGCCTGCCGATCCTGTCGGTCAGTACCGGCTCGTACGACACCGCCAACCAGCTCAACTCGCTGAACCGGGAAATCCCGGTGGACGACCGCGAGCGCGCCGAATTCATCACCGACTTCGTCGCCAGCCACCTCGACGCCGCCTGGTTGCACCAGCGTTGCGGTACCCCGCGCGAACTGCGCCTGTCGCCGGCGGTGTTCCGCTACCAGCTGATCCAGCGGGCGCAGCAGGCCAACAAGCGCATCGTCCTGCCGGAAGGCGCCGAGCCACTGCTGGTACAAGCTGCGGCCATCTGCCAGGCCCGTGGCATCGCCCGCTGCGTGCTGCTGGCCAAGCCCGAGGATGTCGACGCGGTGGCCCGCGCGCAGGGCATCACCCTGCCACCGGGCCTGGAAGTTCTTGACCCGGAACTGATTCGCGGGCGCTACGTGGAGCCGATGGTCGAGCTGCGCAAGAGCAAGAACCTCAACGCGCCAATGGCCGAGCAGCAGCTGGAAGACCCGGTAGTGATCGGAACCATGATGCTGGCGCTGGATGAAGTGGATGGCCTGGTATCGGGCCTGGTGCACTCGACCGCCAACACCATCCGCCCGGCCCTGCAGCTGATCAAGACTGCACCGGGCTCGAGCCTGGTGTCGTCGGTGTTCTTCATGTTGTTCCCCGAACAGGTGCTGGTATACGGCGATTGCGTGATGAACCCGCACCCGAGCGCTGCCGAACTGGCCGAAATCGCCCGGCAGAGCGCCGAATCGGCGCAGGCCTTCGGTATCGCGCCGCGGGTGGCGATGATCAGCTATTCAAGCGATTCGGCCAGCGATGAAGAAGTCGAGAAAGTGCGCGAAGCGACCCGCCTGGCGCAGGACGCGGCACACGAGCTGCTGATCGACGGGCCGTTGCAATATGACGCAGCGGCCAACCCGGCGATTGCCCGTGAACTGGCGCCGGGCAGCCCGGTGGCCGGGCGTGCCACGGTGTTCGTGTTCCCCGACCTGAATACTGGCAACACCACGCACAAGGCGGTGCAGCGCAGCACCGACGGGGTCAGCCTGGGGCCCATGCTGCAGGGGCTGCGCAAGCCAGTGAACGACTTGCCGCGTGGCGCCCAGGTGGACGATATCGTGCATACCATCGCCCTTACCGCCATTCAGGCCAGCGTGACGGGCTAGAAACCGGGGCTGCTTTGCAGCCATCACGACACAAGGCCGCTGCTGCAGGGGTTACCTGCAGCAGCGGCCTTGTGTCGTGATGGGCCGCAAAGCGGCCCCAAGGGTCAGTCAGGGATACTGCTGAACCTGGCCTTGCTGGTCATACTGCTGACCCGGAATCGGCTTCAGGTTCACCTCCACCCGACGGTTCTGCGCACGGCCATTGGCATCGGCGTTGCTGGCGATCGGCTGATCCGGGCCCATGCCACGTACCGAGATCCGCGAGGCGTCGACACCCTGCGAAGTCAGGTAGGTGCTGACTGCCTGCGCGCGACGCTGGGACAGGTCCATGTTGTGCTGGCGGCTGCCGGTGCTGTCGGTGAAGCCGACCACCTCGATGGTGTTCTGGTTGAACTGCTTGAACGAGTTGGCCAGGTTGTTCAGCGGCGAATAGAAGCTTGGCGCGATATTCGCGGAGTCGGTGGCGAAGGTGATGTTGCCCGGCATGATCAGCTTGATCTGGTCACCCTGGCGCTGCACTTCCACGCCGGTGTTGGCCATTTGCGCGCGCAGCTCGGCTTCCTGCTTGTCGGCGTAGTAGCCATAACCGGCGGCGGCGGCCCCCACGGCGGCGGCGCCGATCAGCGCACCCTTGCCGCGGTTGTTGTGGTCGATGGCGGCACCGGCAATAGCGCCGGCCAGCGCGCCCAGGCCACCGTACTTGGCGGTCTTGCTCATCCCTGTGGAGCCCTGCGCCTGACCCTGGCTGTCATACGGGTTCTGGCCGGCACAGCCGGTCATCAGGGCAGCGGCGGTTGCGACGATAATCAGACGACGCATGGTGAACATGGACAAGCTCCTACTGAATTCATGAATGCGAGAGATCGCAAACGGATCTATGCCAGCCTTGGATTGCGCAGGCAACGAAAAATTCCGTGAAAGTGCCTTCATGTGCCATCAGGCCCGCACGAAGGGGTTTTCGCGCATCTCGTCACCCAGCCGGGTATCAGGCCCATGGCCGGTCACCACGATGGCCTCTTCATCCAGCCGGTACAGCCGCTCCCTGATAGAACGCACGATAGCCCGCTGGTCGCCGCCCCACAAATCGGTGCGGCCAATACCGCGACGGAACAAGGTGTCGCCGGCGATCAGCAGCTTGGCATCGGCAAACCAGAAACTCATCGAGCCCGGCGTGTGGCCTGGGGTATGCAGGGCCACGCCGTAGCCGCAGGCCAGCTCTTCGTCGTCATTCAGCCAGCGGTCTGGCGCGGGTACCGGGGTATACGGCACGCCGAACATCTGGCACTGCATCTCCAGGTTGTCCCACAACGCCTGGTCGTCCTTGTGCAGGTGCAGGGTGGCACCGGTCAGCGCCTTGAGCTTGCCAGAGGCCAGGAAGTGATCGAAGTGCGCGTGGGTATGGATGATGCTCACCAGCGTCAGGCCATGGGCCTGCAGGCGGGCCAGGATCTTCTCCGGGTCACCGCCCGGGTCGACGACGATGGCCTTCTTGCTCAGCGGGTCGCCAATCAGGGTGCAATTGCATTGCAAGGGGCCTACGGGGAAGGTTTCGCGAATAAGCGCTGGCGATGGACTATGCATGGGGGAATACGGCAGCTGGTTGATCGGAAGAGTTTGCATGCGTGCCCGTCCGAAATGCAAACCCTGCCAGTTTCAAGGCAAGAACAGTTTGAACAGCCCGCCGCCGAGCGCCCCGCCATTGGCGATCTCGATGCGCCCGCGCACCCCGCCGCTTTCATGTAACGCCGCGATGCGTGCGGCAAAGTAAAGGCCAAGGCCGGTACTGCCGCTGGTCGAATCGATGCCCTGGATGAATTCTTCCTGGCGTTCGAGCATGCGCTGTGGATAACCTGGCCCGTCATCGTTGACGCAGATGGCCAGCTGGTTGTCGGCTTCCTCGATGGTGATCAGCAAGGCATGCGCGGCAAAGCGAGTGGCGTTGGTGATGACGTTGGCGACCACCGAGGCCACCAGCTCGCGGTCGAAGAAGCCCAGTGGGTTGTCGGTGTCGACGCGCCAGGTGGCGAGGATGTCCTTGTGCCTGAGCACTTCCTCGTGGGCGGCCAATTGGGCTTCGATGAAGTCGTCCAGCTCGTGGTAGTCCGGGCACACCGGCAGCTGGTTGACGCCTAGTTTGTACAACCCCAACAGCTGCACCAGCATGCCGTTGAGGTGGCGAAACTCATGTTCCATCACCCCCTGCTCGGTACCACCGCGCAGTTCTTCGGGCAAGCGCTCCATCCACTGGTTGTGGGCCTGGATCAGCGCCGACAGGGAATTCTTCAGGTCATGCACGGTGGAGGCGATCACCGTGGAAAAATCCAGCCCTTGATTGTCTTGATTCATGCGCCGAACACCCGAATGTGCAATTTGCGGTAACGGTCGTAACGGTTGTCGCTGGCGGGGATGCCGGCCACGCTGGTCAGTGCGTCGCGGCATTCCTGCATGATCGCTGGCTGGGGGTTCTCACCGCCGATGCGCAGCAGCGCCTGGGCGGTGTTCAGGGCGATACTGATGTTTTTCGGCTGCAAGCCCAACGCCTTGCGGAACAGCTGCAACGCCTCGCCAAGCTGCCCCTCCTGGTAACTGCGCACGCCTTGGCGATTGAGGCTGACGGCTTCGGTAATGGCATTGAGCACGCCCGGGTCGCTGGTCAGCTTGCCCACCTTTTCCATGACCTTGGGGTCATCGCCGTAGCTTTCCACACAGCCCTTCAGCACACCGGCGGCGGCGGCTTCCTGGCCCATGGCCTGCAACTGTGCGGCGACGGTCAGGGCCGAATCGACCGAGAAGAACTGGTTCATCTTGTCCAGGCGCTGGATAGCCTGCTCGGTCAGTTTGGCTGCGGTTTCCGGGTCGCCGGCCTGCTGCAGGCTGGCGGCCTTCATCATGCGCGCGCGCACCTGCAACCCCTGGTCCTCGGGGTTGTCCTTGGCCACCTCGCTGAGCGTGGCGTTGATCTCGACCCGGGTGCGTGCATCCAGGCCAAAACCGGAATTCTTGTTCATCAGCGACTGCACCAGGCCAAGGTTGTTCTCGGGGTCCTTGTAGCGCGAGCTCTGGCCCTGGTTCACCGCATGGCGAAACGCCTTCGAGGCGCTCTCGAAGTCGTCGTTTTCCAATGCCAGCTTGCCCAGCGTCGACTGCCGGCGCACCGACAACGGTGACAGCCGCACGGCTTCTTCGAGCATGCTCTGCGCACGCCTGGTTTCGCCCTGGGCCACCAGCACCTCGGCCATGCCATCGTACAGGCTTGGCATGATCGGGAAGGCCTTGAGCGCCTGCTCGTACACCCCCTGGGCCTGGGCATTCTGGCCACGCTTGTGCATCAGGCTGCCCAGGGCCGCGTACACCCACGGCTGCGGGCGGCTGGCGAGAATGGCCTTGAGGAATTTCTCCAGTTCCTCGAAGCGATTGAGATTGCGCAGGGCATCGGCCCGATAGCGCAGGCACAGCGGCGCCAGGCGCGGGTCGCGCTTGCACAGCTCGGCGCAGGCAGCCAGCACTTCGGCCGGGCGATCGCGGTCCAGGGCCTGCAGGATCGGCTTCAGCAGGTTCTTGCGCTGGTACAGCTTCTCGACGCGCTGGGCCAGGCCAACCCGGTTGAACGGCTTGGTCAGGTAGGCATCGGGCTCGTGCTCGATGGCGCTGAGGACAATGGCCTGGCTGCTCTCGGCCGTGACCATGATGAATATGCACTCATGGCTGATGTGCTTGTCGAGGATCAGGTCTTCGAGCACCTGCTGGCCATTCTTCTTGCCGTCGCCCAGGTGGAAGTCCTGCAGGATCACGTCATAACGCTTCTGCGCGCACATGCGCAGCGCCTGCTCGCCGCTGTCGGCGGTGTCCACGTCACGCACACCCAGCTCGCGCAGCATGGACCGGGTCGACGTGCGAAAGTCGGTAAAGTCGTCGACGATCAGAAAGCTCTTTTGCCCGTACTGCAGCATCAACACGGCCTGCCTTGGAATAATTGAAAAATCGCGCGAAGCGATGCCACCGCTAGCTGTATCGGCAGCGGGTCGGGAAAGATGAGGGTAGCTCGTTGGCGGCCAGCAGCCCTGGCCTCGGTCATGACGCTAGCGGGCAATGCCCTGCGCAGCCAGCTTCAGGCCAGCAGCCCCAGGGTTTTGGCCTTGGCCACCGCCTGGGTACGCCGCTCTACCCCCAGCTTGCTGTTGATATGGCTGGCGTGGGTTTTTACCGTGTGCAGGGAAATGAACAGCCGCTCGCTAATCTGCTGGTTGGAACAGCCTTGGGCAATCAGCTCCAGCACCGCCAGCTCACGGCCGCTCAGCGCTTCGCCGCTGCCGCTGCAGGGCATCTGCGGCAGGCGCTTGAGCAGCTCGGCCTGCACCGGGCAAGCGGCGCTTGCCTGCAAGTGCTCGTGAAGCCACTGCGGGTGCTGCTCCAGCAACGGCTGAAACGGTTGCAGCACGCCGCCACGGGCAGCTTCCAGCAGCCTGGGCAGCAACTGGGCGGCCTGCCCTTCCCGGCCTTCGCCCAACAACAAGGCAAGCCACTGGCACAGGGCGTTGACGGCCAGCAGCATGCCGCCACTGGCCTGGCCGCGCTCGACCAGGCCGGCCAGGCGTTGCTCCGCAGCGTCGCCACGCGACTGGGTGCGTTCCAGCAGCGCCTGTTGCAAGGCGATGTGCAGCGGCAGCAACGGGTGGAATTCCGGCGCCGCCGCCGGGTGTTCGCCGCCATAGGTCTGGCCCAGGCGCAGCAGCCAGGATTCGGCCAGGTCCATGCGCCCCTGGGCCAGCCACAACTCGCATTTGACCAGGGTGATCATGGCCAGGTAGTAGACCGGCGGGACGTCCCAGATGTGCATCAGCCGCTCGGCCTCGGCCAGTTCGGCAAAGGCCTCGGCAAAATGCCCTTCGCGGCCATCCAGGGTGGCAATCACGCAGTGGCCGATGAGCACGCTGATGTCACGGCACGCCCGTGCCTCGCCCAGCCCCGCACGCAAGCGGGCACGGCCCTGGGCCGGTTGCAGGCGCGAGACCAGCAGGTAGCCTTCGTACAAGGTCAGGCGCGCGCGCACGGCATACAGGCGCTGCGCCGAGAGCCCTTGCAGGCGTTGCAGCCCCTGGCGCACTTCGTCCAGTGCCCGCAGCACCTCGCCACGCGCGTGCAAAACGCGTGCGCGGTCGTAATGGGCCAGGGCCTCGAACAACGGGTTGCCGACCCGCTGCGCCAGCTCCAGGGCCTCGCGGTTCCAGCCCCGCGCGCGCCAGAAGTCGCCATCGGCAATCGCCAGGTTGGACAATGTCGACAGGCACACCAGGCGCTGGCCATAACGCTTGTTCGGTAGGCTTTGCAGCGCTTCACTGCAATAGGCCAGGGTGCGTTCGCGGTCGCCACGGCCACGGGCGATCACACCGCTGAGCGCCAGCCACTGCGCCAGCATGGACTTTTGCGCGGTCGCCGAAGGCGCCGGCAGGAAGCGGCTGAGGTAGCCTGCCAGCTCCTCGGCCGCGTCCAGTTGGCAGGCCAGGCCCAACGCCCAGCTGTACAGCACGATCAGCCGCGGCGTGCTGATCAGCAGGCTGTCGGGCAGGTCCATCTTCCAGCGCAGCAACATGCCGACGTTCTGTTCGGCCAGCAATTGTTCCTCGGACAAGCTCTGCACCAGGTTGGCGGCGACATCCAGGTGGCCGGCACGCAGGGCTTGTTCCACCGCCTCGTCCAGCAGGCCCTGGCTTTCGAACCAGCGGCAGGCGCGCAACTGCAGCGCTGCCAGCGGCTGGCTGGCCTGGCGGCTGCGCAACAGGTCGGAGAACAGGTGGTGGTAGCGAAACCAGTGGCCATGCTCGTCCAGCGGTACCAGGAACACCTGGTGCGCCTGCAGGAAGCGCAGGATCGCGGCACTGTCGTGGCGACCACGCACGGCATCGCACAACGGGGCGCAGAAGCGTTCCTGGCAGGCGGTGTCGTAGAGGAAGGCCTGCACGTCGGCCGGTAGCCTGTCGATGACTTCTTCCAGCAGGTAATCGCGGATCAAGCCTTCGCCGCCATGCAAAGCCTGGGGCAAGGCCTGCTCGTCAGCGGACTCGCTGGCCGCCAGCTGCCAGAAGCGCAACCCGGCCACCCAGCCGTCGCTGCGCTGGATCAGGTTGTCCAGCGCCTGGCCACGCAGGCCGGTGGGTTGGCGGCCGATCACCGCCAGTGACTCTTCGGCGGTCAGCCGCAGGTCCTGCTCATTGAGTTCGACCAGCTGACGCGACAGGCGCAGGCGCGCCAGGTGCCAGTCCGGGCGCTGGCGGCTGGTGACCAGCAGCACCAGGCCGGGCGGCAGGTGATTGAGAAAGAACTGCAGGCAACGGTCGAGCACCGGCCCTTGGGCCAGGTGATAGTCATCCAGCACCAGCAACAGCGGCGTATCGGTTTGCAGGTACTGCGCCAGCTCGTCGAGCAGGCCATCGAGCCATTCCTCGAAGGCGAACGGCTGGTGGCGCTGGCGCATTTTCAGCAGGCCCATGGCCTGGCCGCCCAGCGCCGGGCAATACTGCTGCAGGCCTTCGAGCAGGCGCTCGAGGAAGCGGCCAGGGTCGGCATCGCGCTGGCTCAGGCCCAGCCACAGGCTGCGCCAGTGTTCGGGTAGCGCTTCGCAAAATTCGATGGCCAGCGAGCTTTTGCCGAACCCCGCGGGGGCGTTGACCAGCAGCAGCCGCCCGCCGAGGCCGGCCTGCAGCCGCTGGCACAGGCGCAGGCGCGGGACATGGCCGTCCGGCAAGGGCGGCCGGAAGAAACGCCCGTCCAGCAGGCCCAGGGCCTGGCTGGTGAATCCATGCGTACGGGACAGATCTGTCATGGCCGGCTCGTTCTGGTTGGAAGACTACGGCGATATGGATGCCTGCGAGACTAGCGGGTAACGCTGCGTATTTGAAGATGATGGGCGCCACCGGGCCGGAAAAGACTACGACAAAAAGCAACAAGGCTGATGGACAGGAGCTGGAGCGGGGGTTTGGAGAGATATTCAGCAGGTTTATCGGCTGTTCCGGGCGCTTCGCGGGTAAACCCGCTGCCACCTGAACTGCGCTATCCCGGTAGCAGCGGGCTTACCCGCGAAGCGCCCGGAACAGGCAAATGGAAACGCCCCGGCAAGCCGGGGCGTTCTGGGGCTGCACAACCTAGCGAATGCCCGACTGGCGCAGTGCCGCAGGCTGGAAATCCGCCTTGCTGGCGCTGAAGCCGAAGTCGTAGGCGCGCTTCTCTTCGTTCTTCATGCCCAGGGCCAGGTAACGGCCCGACTGCAGGTCGTAGATCGCCTCCAGGGTGTACCACGGCACTTCCACGTTGTAGTACGGCTGGGCATGTGCCTCGGACACCCGCCACAGCTGGCCACGGCCGTCATACTGGTCGATCACCGCTGCCTGCCAGGTGTCTTCGTCGATGTAGAAATCACGCTTGGCGTAGATGTGCCGCTGGCCCGGCTTCAAGGTGGCGACCACGTGCCACACACGGCGCAACTCGTAACGGGTCAGGTCCTGGTTGATGTGGCCGGCCTTGATGATGTCGGTGTACTTGAGCTTGGGGTCGTCGAGCTTGAAGGCGTTGGAAGCGATGTACAGCTCCTTCTTGCCTTCGAGCTTCCAGTCATAGCGGTCCGGGGCGCCGTTGAACATGTCCAGGTTGTCCGAGGTGCGCAGGCCGTCGGCGGCGGTACCCGGGCCGTCATACGACACTTGCGGGGCCTGGCGCACGCGGCGCTGGCCAGCGTTGTAGATCCACGCCTTGCGCGGTTCCTTCACCTGGTCGAGGGTTTCGTGTACCAGCAGCACGGTACCGGCCAGGCGCGCAGGCGCGGTCACTTCCTGCTTGAAGTAGAACAGGATGTTGCCCGGGTTGTTCGGGTCGTAGTCCTTCATCTTGTCGCGGAAGACGAACTGGTCGGAAAAGTACACAGGGTTGAAAGACCCGTTCTGCTGCGGCGTGGCCTGGGTCACCAGGCGGCTGACGCTGCCGCCGCGGTAGCGGGTGATATGGTTCCAGATCACTTCCAGGCCGCTTTTCGGGACCGGGAACGGCACGGCGGTGCGGAAGTTGCTCAGGCCGTTGCCGCCTTCGACCAGGGTGGTCTTGGTGGCGTTTTCCTTGATGGCGGCGAACACGTCGGCCGGTACCGTGGCACCGCGATGGGTCTTGTATACCGGAAGCTTGAAGGTGTCCGGGTAGCGCTTGAGCATGGCCAGCTGGCCCGGCGACAGCTTGTCCTTGTACTGCTCGGCATTCTGCGCGGTGATGGTGAACAGCGGTTTTTCACTGCCGTACGGGTCGGACAGGAAGCCCTTGCCGTCGGCGCTGCCGGCGCTCTTCGCCAGCGGCTCCCATGGGCCGATCGAGCCATCGGCGTTACCGGCCTTTTCGGCCCCCATCGGGGTCAGGGTACTGCCCAGCTTGGCTGCCTCGTCGGCGGATACCGCAGCCATGACGCTGGTGGCCAGCAGGGACAGGCCCAGTACACCGGCCTGCAGCAGACTTCTGGTCTTGTTCATGTCGTGTCGTCCTGGATCTGTGTGCTTAGAAGTTCACACCGAAGCTGAGCGCGACGAAGTCACGGTCATCCACGGTGGTGTACTCGCCATCGAAGAAGTTGGTGTACGACAGGCTTGCCGTGTAGGTGTTCTGGTACTCGGCGTCGAGGCCCAGGCTGACCGCCTTGCGGCCTTCCTCGAAGTTGGCGCCCGGGCCCGGCGAGTAGCCATCGACGTCGTGCGACCAGGCTACGCTCGGCTTGAGGTTCACCCCAGCGAATACATCGTTGTAGTCCCAGATGGCTCGGGCCCGGTATCCCCAGGAGGTGCTGGTGGTGAAACCATCACTGTTGCAGTTGCGCGACAGATTGGCAGTGGAACTCCCCAGGCCGGAACCGCCGATGGTAGTACCATTGAGCGCTGTACACATGCCGCCAGGCAGTTCCCCAGGCCCATATACCGGGTCGCGGCCATAACGTGCCTTGCTGGTGCTCTCCAGCCCCCCGACATGGGTTACGCCGACTTCGCCTACCAACGTCAGACGGCTCGCGCCCATGACCTGGTCGAAGAAGTGGGTGAAGGTTGTCTGGAATTGGGTAACTTCCTTGCGACGATAGCCGTGCAGGTCCTGCCCTGCTGTACCTTGCAAAACGGAGGCATCTCCGTAACCGGGCAGCGGCGTCACACCAGCAAACAGGATGTCGGTGGTGTTGAGTTGCACAGGTGCGTTGGGGCGGTAGCTGAGTTCGCCGCTCCACGCAGTACCGGTCGGTAGCGTGGTGGAGAAGCTCAAGCCATAGAGGCGAATGTCTTCTGGATATTCGACGAAATACTGCGAATTACCCGCCACGATAAGGGGACGCAATGCGGCTGGCAGCGCAGCGACGCGATCGAACACAGCCTTTGAAGCGCCGGTGGCACTGAAGATCGGTGCGCGGCTGTGATAGTTCATGAAGTAGGCACCGAACTCGGTGTCCAGCGGCTCGAACATATAGCGGAACGCGAAGCCGAACTGGCCACTGTCGCGCGCATCACGGTCTGCGCCACGGCGCACCAGCACGCCCTCATCGTTGTAATCGACACCACTGGACGCGAGCAAGCCCTGGACGAGAGGTGGCTGCTGGCCTAGGACACGGCCGCTGGCCAGCACGCGCAGGTTGTCGGTACAGCCGTCGGCAATGATGTCCGGCTGGGAGAAGAAGGTGCCGCAGTTGTCGACGACCGTCTGGTCCCACTCGATCTGGTAGAAGGCCTCGGCCGACAGGTTGTCGGTCAGGCTCTGCGAAACGTAGAACATGTTGACCGGAATCAGGCCTTCCTTGATCTCGGCCCCCGGGCGGCGGAACGCCGACACGTCGATCGGGTTGATCGAGTTGATGCCGCCACCGATGAAGGTACTTTCACCCCAGCTCACCACCTGCTTGCCCAGGCGTACCGAGCCTGGCTGATCGCCGATGGAATAGTTGTGGTAGACGAAGGCATCGAGCAGCTCGGCGCCGGACGACTTGGCCCCCTCCTTGCGGTTGGAGTCGCTGATGTCCTTGAATTCGCGGCCTTCGTCTTTCAGTTCGAAGTCGTACCAGTACTTGCCCCGCACGAATACGCCAGTGTCGCCGTACTTGAGCTCCAGGTCATGGATGCCCTTGAAGATCTTGGAGAAGGTTTCGCCCTTCTTGAAGTTCAGGTGGCCATCGTCCGATGTCTGCGACAGGCCCTTGCCGCCGTTGTTCACCCCGATCAGGTTCTTGTTGGGGTTGGCCGTCGACCAGCTGGCGCCGATGGAGAGCGACGAGTCGAACTGGCCTTCGATTTCACCAATGTTGAAACTGACAGCGAAAGCAGGACTTGCGAGCGTGGAAGCAAGGCTGACGGCCAAGGGCAACTTGGCCCGGCGCCAGAACGGGTTTGCAGATTTCATCGACGCTACTCCATGTACTTTTTTTGTTATGGCAGTGAGTCCTTTCAAGAACGGCCCGAGCGACCGGTTTGCAGGCTTGCGCCCGCGACGACATGGCTTGCGCATGTCGCCACCCCCATTCCTGAAAATCCCCTGGCCCCGACTATAGCCAGCAAGGCACAGGCGCTTGATCCCTCTAAAGTGTGATTTGCGCTCCGTGCTGCCAACGCGCTGCCGTGTGCTGTCGGTGGCGCGCTGACAGTGCTAAAGGATGGCGTATTTTTGCCGTTTGGCAAGGTTGGAGCGCTCTAGAATGCGGGTCGCATGCTGTGCAAGGCGACCCGCAGGGCGGTTACAGGGTGGAAAGGAAGGCGCTGTTGCTGGCCTGCCACTGGACGATGTCCTGGCGGATGCGTTTCTTGTCGAGCTTGCCGACGCTGGTCTTGGGAATTTCAGTAACAATGGCGATCTGGCTTGGAATCGCCCATTTGTTGATATGCCCTTGCTCGACAAAGGGCTTGAGGTGCTCCTTGAGTGCCTTGGCGTCGATGGCCTGGCCTTCGCGCACCACCAGCAGGGCAAACGGGCGCTCGCCCCATTGCGGGTCGGCCACCCCCACCACGGCCACTTCGCGCACCGCCGGGTGGCGGCTGACCAGGTCCTCCAGATCAAGCGAGGAAATCCACTCGCCACCGGTCTTGATCACATCCTTGATGCGGTCGCGGATATCGATGTAGCCCATGCCGTCCAGGGTGGCGACATCACCGGTGTGCAGCCAGCCCCCCTGCCACAGCTCCTCGCTCTTCTCCGGCTCCTTGAAATAGCCCAGGGTCAGCCAAGGTGCACGCAACACCAGCTCGCCCTGGGTTTCGCCGTCGGCAGGCAGGAAGTTGCCGTCACCATCGACGATCGCCGCTTCCACCAACGGTACCGGCACGCCGGCCTTGATGCGGTAGGTGACGCGCTCATCGTCGCTGCCGGCCTGCAGCTCGTCGTTCAGGTGGGCGGCGGAAATCAGCGGGCAGGTTTCCGACATGCCATACGCCGCAGTCAGCTGGATGCCGCGCGCCAGGGCGGCCTGGTACAGCGAACGGTTGAGCGCGCTGCCGCCGATGATGATCTTCCAGCCGCCAAAACTCTGCCCTTGGGCGGTCGGGCAGTTGAGCAGCATCTGCAGGATGGTCGGCACGCAATGGGAGAACGTGACCTTTTCCTCGCGCCACAGCTTGACCAGCATCTCCGGCTCGTAGCGCCCCGGGTACACCTGCTTCATGCCGAGCATGGTGGCAACGTAGGGGATGCCCCAGGCGTGCACGTGGAACATCGGGGTGATCGGCATGTACACGTCGTCGCTGCCCATCAACCGCACGCTGTCGATGCTGCCGGTCACCGAAGCTTCGGCCAGGGTATGCAGCACCAGTTGCCGGTGAGTGAAGTACACACCCTTGGGGTTACCGGTGGTGCCGGTGGTGTAGAAGGTGGTGGCCACCGAATCTTCGTCGAAATCGGGGAAGGCGTAGTGCGGGCTGGCGGCGGCCAGCAGTTGCTCGTATTCGCCGACCAGCCCGGGCAGCTCGGCGGTCTTGTCCGGGCCATCGGTCAGCAGCAGGGTTTTGTCGACAGTGGTCAATTGCCCGGCAATGGCCTGGTACAGGCCGACGAAGTCGCTGTTGACCAGCACCACGCGGTCTTCGGCGTGGTTCATGGTGTAGAGGATCTGCTCGGGCGACAGGCGCACGTTGATGGTGTGCACCACCGCACCGATCATCGGGATGGCGAACATGCATTCCAGGTAGCGGTGGCTGTCCCAGTCCATCACGGCCACGGTGTCACCCGCCTTCACGCCCGCCTCGGTCAGCACGTTGGCCAGGCGCGCAATGCGCTCGTTGAGCTGTGGATAGGTCAGCCGCAACTGGTCGCGGTAGACGATTTCACGGGTCTTTTCATAGCGGCTGCCAGACATCAGCAGGCGTTTGATCAGCAGCGGGTAGGCGTAGGCGCCCTCGGCGGGCTTGATGATGCGGGTCTGCAACATGGGTATCCCTTTCTGGAAAAGGCGGGCCGGACAACTCTGGCAACTACTGTAGTCCGCCAATGTGACGGCCAAATCAGCCGAAGGAATGATTTGCGTGCCAAAGGTATGAGTGGAGACGTTGACGACTGACAAGGTTGAGCTAGACACTGCGGCGGCAGCTTCAGGCCGTGTGGTGAAGCTGAGGGCCTCTTCGCGGGCAAGCCCGCTCCCACAACAACACCACTGGTTTCCAGCATGGTGCACACCAGTGGCAGCGGGCTTGCCCGCGAATGGCCACACCGAATCCCGCCTTGCCCCGGAGAATCTCATGCCCAGCCCGCGTCGCGCCGTGTTTCTCGATCACCAGTCCCTGGACCTGGGCGACCTCGACCTCTCGCCCCTGAAGCAGCAGTTCGACGAATTCGAGCTCTACGCCGCAACCCGCCCGGACCAGGTCGCCGAACGCCTGCAGGGCGCGGTGGCGGTAATCAGCAACAAGGTCGTGCTCGACGCCGCGACGCTAGTCGCCAATCCGCAGCTGAAGCTGATCCTGATTGCCGCCACCGGCACCAACAATGTCGACCTGGCGGCGGCCCGTGCCCAGGGCATCACCGTCTGCAACTGCCAGGGCTACGGCACCCCCTCTGTGGCCCAGCACACCCTCGCCCTGCTGCTGGCCCTGGCCACCCGCCTGTGCGACTACAACCAGGCAGTAGCCGCCGGCCGCTGGGCCGAGGCCAGCCAGTTTTGCCTGCTGGACTTCCCTATCGTCGAACTGGAAGGCAAGACCCTCGGCCTGCTCGGCCACGGCGAGCTGGGCGGCGCGGTGGCGCGGCTGGCCGAAGCCTTTGGCATGCGCGTACTGAGCGGGCAGATCCCCGGCCGCCCGGAACGCCCCGACCGGCTGCCGCTGGACGAGCTGCTGCCACAGGTCGACGCCCTGAGCCTGCACTGCCCGCTGAACGAGCACACCCGGCACATGCTCGGGGCCCGCGAACTGGCGATGCTCAAGCCCAATGCACTGGTGGTCAACACCGCTCGCGGTGGCCTGATCGACGAGCAGGCGCTGGCCGACGCCCTGCGCAGCGGCCACCTCGGCGGCGTCGCCACCGACGTGCTGAGCGTGGAGCCGCCGGTCAACGGCAATCCGTTGCTTGAACCCGGCATTCCGCGCCTGATCATCACCCCGCACAGCGCCTGGGGCGCAGTGGAGTCGCGCCAGCGCATCGTCGGCCAGCTGAGCGAGAACGCCCAGGCCTTCTTCGCCGGGCAGCCGCGCCGCGTGGTCAGCTGAGCGCGGCGCCCGGCTCTGCTACACTGCGCCACTTTTTCAGGAGGCGTCGTCCATGGACCCGCGCAGTGAAGTGTTGCTCCGCCAGGCAGAGCTGTTCCAGGGGCCGCTGCTGCTCGCCGGTGCCCCCGCCGACGGCCTGCTCGGCCAGTTGCCCCAGGCCCAGGCCTGGACCTGGCATGCCGGCGATCAGGGCATCCTCGAAAGCCGTTACGCCGGCCGCAGCCACTACGGGGTCGAGCCGCCACAGGTGGCGTTCGACAGTGCCGTGCTGTTCCTGCCCAAGTCCCGCGAGCTGGCAGCCTACCTGCTCAATGCCCTGGCCGCGCGCCTGGGCGGCCGCGAGCTGTACCTGGTCGGCGAGAAACGTGGCGGCATCGAAGGCGCAGCCAGGCAGCTGCAGGCGTTCGGCAAACCACGCAAACTCGACAGCGCCCGCCATTGCCAGCTGTGGCAAGTGAGCATCGACCAGGCACCAGAAGCCAAACCCCTGGAAAGCCTGGCCGAACGCTTCGAACTCGCCCTGGAAGACGGCCCGTTGCACGTGGTCAGCCTGCCCGGGGTGTTCAGCCATGGTCGCCTCGATCGCGGTACAGCCCTGCTGCTCAAGCACCTCGATGGCCTGCCAAGCGGGCATGTGCTGGACTTCGGCTGCGGCGCCGGGGTGCTCGGCGCCACGGTGAAACGCCGTTATCCGCAAAGCCGCGTGACCCTGCTCGACGTGGATGCCTTCGCCGTGGCCGCCAGCCGCCTGACCTTGGCGGCCAACGGCCTGGAAGGCGAAGTGATCAGCGGCGACGGCATCGACGCGGCCCCTACCGAACTGAGCCTGATCCTGAGCAACCCGCCATTCCACACCGGGGTCCACACCAACTACCAGGCATCGGAAAACTTGCTGAAAAAATCGGCAATTCATCTGCGAAAAGGTGGCGAAATGCGCCTGGTGGCCAACAGCTTCCTGCGCTACCAGCCGCTCATCGAAGGCGCGCTGGGCAACTGCCGGGTGCGCGACGAAGCCGATGGCTTCCGCATCTACCAGGCAACACACGGATAAAAACAGCGCTTGCCGAAAGCGTTTTGCCTAGGCAGAATCCGCACCGTCCTAGGGGAGTAGTCTCCCGCGAGCGCCCAGCTCGCCCGGTACGCGTCAACATACTTGGCCCACAGGCCATGGCGCGTGCGACCCACCATGCAGGCTGCATGGCGAGATCCGCATAGACGGATCCAGGGTTTGACAAGACCTATGACACGCACACCTTACCCGGGGCGGGGAGGCTGTACGTGTCATAGCCGTGTCGACCCGCCCCCGTAGGAATCCTGATGCTGGAATCTCTGTTGGTCCCCACCGCAATCGTTGCGCTCGCCGAAATTGGCGACAAGACGCAACTGCTCGCGCTCATTCTCGCGGCCCGCTTCCGCAAGCCATGGCCGATCATCGCTGGCATCATCGCGGCAACCCTGGCCAACCATGCTGCGGCCGGTGCCGTGGGGGCATGGGTCGGCAGTTTCTTCAGCGCTGCGGCGTTGCACTGGGTGCTGGCCGCGAGCTTTACCGCCACGGCGCTGTGGACCCTGGTGCCGGACAAGATGGATGACGACGAGAGCCCGGCACGCCGCTTCGGGCCGTTCCTGACCACGCTGATCGCGTTCTTCCTGGCGGAAATCGGGGACAAGACCCAGGTCGCCACGGTGATGCTGGCGGCTCAGTATCCGCACCTGATCATGGTCATCATCGGCACCACCCTGGGCATGCTGATTGCCAACGTACCGGTGGTCCTGGCAGGCAACTTCGCAGCAGACAAACTGCCGCTGACGCTGATTCGTCGCCTGGCAGCGACAGCGTTCTTCGTGCTGGCGATCGTGGCCGTCTACTCGGCGATGAAGGCCAGTGGCTGGGTCGGGTAACCCGCAAGGCGGGGCTGCTGCGCAGCCCATCGCGACACAAGGCCACGCCTACAAGCAGTACGCGCCTGCTGTACGAGCGGCCTTGTGTCGCGACAGGGCCGCGAAGCGGCCCCATGACCAGCAATTACTTCTTGGCCGCCTGATACAGCGGCATCACCTTCGGAATCGCCGCCTGCAACGAAGCGATACGGCTCGACGACGCCGGGTGGGTGCTCATGAACTCGGGCGGTGCACCTTCGGAAGCCTTGGTCATCTTGTTCCACAGGGTGATCGCGGCATTCGGGTCGTAACCGGCACGTGCCGAGAGTTCCAGGCCAATCAGGTCGGCCTCGTTCTCGTTGGCCCGGCTGTTGGGCAGGGTCATGGCATAGTTCACCACCGTGTCGGCCAGGGCCATGCTGCTCTGGCCCAGGCCGAAGATGGCACCGGCACCCTGGCGGGCCATTTCCACGCCATACGCCTTGGACATCGCCTCGCGGCTGTGCTCACGCAAGGCGTGGGCGATCTCGTGGCCGACCACCGCGGCGATTTCCGCATCGGTGAGCTTGAGCTGGTCGATCAGCCCGGTATAGACGATGATCTTGCCACCCGGGCCGCAGTTGGCGTTGAGCTCGTCGCTCTTGATCACGTTGACCTGCCAGTCCCACTGCGCGGCATCCGGGCGGAACTTGGGGGCCTGGGCGATCAGGCGGTCGGCGATGGCCTGCACGCGCTTGGCATCGCTGCTGGACTTGTCGAGCACGCCTTTGCTGGACGCCTCGCCGAGGGTCTGCTGGTACGACTGGGCGTACATCTGGTTGACCTCGTCGGCCGATAGCATGCTGAACATGTATTGCTGGCGTTCGACGCCGACAGCACCGCCGCTGGTGGTATTCACCGCCTGGCAGCCAGCTAGCAGGATGCCAGCACTCAACAGGCTGACGACAAAAGACTTACGCATGAAAACACTCCCTTTACTACATGCGCCGTATCCTAGGCTGACTGGCCCGTGGGCCGCCATAGCCGTAGATAAGATTTCACACTGAAGCCAGACAACCTCGGGTGCACACCGGCCATCAGGCCGGGGTCAGGCACTCCGGGGCGTCCAGCTTCGGGTCATTGACAAAGTTGGCCAACGCCCGTTCACGCAACTGTGCCGACGGGCTGGCCAGCAGCTCGTGCAGGCGCGTCAGTGGCGTGTCCGGGTCAAGCCAGGCCGCCTGCCCTGCTTCGTCCAGGATCAGCGGCCGGCGCTGGTTCATCGCCGCCTGGGTTACCACCGCACAACTCAGCCACACCTGGTCCTGCACGGGGTAGGCCTCCCACACGGCGGCGAAGTATAGCGATGCGCCCTCCCCTGGGGTCAACCAATACGGGCGCTTGCGCACACTGCCACGCCATTCGTAGAAACCGTTGGCCGGCATCAGGCAACGCCGCTGGCGGAACGCATCACGAAACATCGGCTGTTCGGCCAGGGTCTCGGCGCGGGCATGGGCTGGGGTGCGGGACAGGTCGGTGAGCCAGGCCGGGGTCAGCCCCCAGCGCGCCTTGGCCAGTTGCAAATGGCCGTCCAACTGGCGCTGGATCAGCACCGAAGCCCCGGGCGAGATGTTCCATTGGGCCGGTTGCCCGGCAGGAAAGCCCGGTAGGCAGACCAGCGCCTGGGGCCAGCGAAACAGCGCGTAACGTCCACACATGGGCGAATTCAGAACCTAACAGATCAAGGTACCGGGGAAACTCTCCGGTTCGTCGCCAACCAGTGGCTGGGCGTCATTGTACGCATCGATCAGCTGTCGTGCGTATTCGGCCTGCTCATCAGCCACGGCCAGCCCCAGCAGGCCTTGCAGCGGCAGCTCGCCGGCAGCACCGACCAGGTCACGGCCAACCACGTGTACCACGACCCCTTCGCTGGCAAGCATACCCGCCAGCATTTCCGCCTCGAGCAGGCTTTCCGGTTCGTAGATGCGCTGCATCAGGTGTCATCCTCACGGCGGACTTCGAGCAGCCATTCGTCACCATGCACCTGCAGAATGCACACCACAGGCTGGCAACATACCTGGCAATCCTCGGTATAGACCTGGTCGCCAGCAGACAGATCGACGGTAGTTTCCACCCGTTCGCCACAATAAGGGCAATCGTAGAAGTCGGTTTCCAGCATCGCGGTCTCCGCAGTGACTTATGCGTATAATTGCCGGTCTGTTTACAGGGCCTGCGTGCGTCCGAGCCGTTTTTCGGAGCCCGTCCCTACCTTATTACCCTAGCCGTTTCCAACAAGAGAGCATGATGGGCGAATTCGATGCCATCCGACCGTACGACGACGCTGAGGTCCCTGCCGTTCTGGCACGCCTACTCAGCGACCCGGCATTCCTCGATATCCTCACCCACTTCCGCTTCCCGCGTGCCGCCGGCGCCCTGGGCTGGTTGCTCAAGCCGCTGATCGCCCGCCGCCTGCGCAAGGAATTCGCCGGCGTTACCTGTGTCTCGACCTTGCAGGACAAAGTCGAGTACTACGTCGACCAGACCATCGATCGCGCCACCGACGGCGTTACCTATTCTGGCGTCGAGCAGCTCAAGGCCGGCACGGCCTACCTGTTCCTGGCCAACCACCGTGACATCGTCATGGACCCGGCCTTCGTCAACTATGCGGTGTACCACGCCGGCCTGCCCACGCCGCGCATCGCCATCGGTGACAACCTGCTGCAAAAACCCTTTGTCAGCGACATGATGCGCCTGAACAAGAGCTTCATCGTGCACCGCTCGATCAGTGGGCGGCGCGAGAAGCTGGCCGCCTACCAGCTGCTTTCGGCGTACATCAACCACTCGATCCGCAACGACGTTACCTCGATCTGGATCGCCCAGGCCGAAGGCCGCGCCAAGGATGGTGACGATCGCACCGATTCGGCGATCCTCAAGATGTTCCACATGAGCCGCAAGGACGAAGCGTTCGGCGCGGTGATCCAGAGCCTGAACCTGACGCCGGTGTCGATCAGCTACGAATACGACCCATGCGACCAGGCCAAGGCCCGCGAGCTGTACATCCGCGCTACCACCGGCACCTACAAGAAGGCGCCGGGCGAGGACGACAACAGCATTGCCAAGGGCATTACCGGCTACAAGGGCCGGGTACATATCAACTTCGCCCCACCGGTGACCGAGTACTACGAGGACACCAAGCAACTGGCTGCCGAAATCGACCGTCAGATCCTCGGTGGCTACCGGCTGTTCCCGGTCCATTACCTGGCGTATGCGATGTGGGACGGCAAGGATGAGTCCTTGCAGGTGCCGAGTGCGGAAAAGGTATTCCCGGCTGATGAGCTGGCCCGGGCCAGGGAGGAATGGCAACGCCGCCTGGAGGCCTGCCCTGAGGAGCAGCGGCCGTATCTGGTGCTGCAATATGCAACGCCGGTGCGTAACCAGTATCAGGTCAGGCAGCAGGCATCGGTCGCCTGAAGGAACGCCGGGGCTGCTTTGCAGCCCATCGCAGGCAAGCCAGCTGCCACAGGGGCCGAGCTTGCCTGCGACGGGCGCAAGGCGGTGTCGAAATCAGACCCAGGTACTGAGCCAGGACAGCAGCAACGCCATCGCCAGGCACGAAAAACCCAGAATGTAGAAGTATCGCGGTACCCGCAGGTCGAACGCGTCGACCAGCACATCCTCCAGCGCCAGCATCTGGCGGGTTTCCGCCTCGCGGCGCCGTGCACTGTGCAGCAGCAACCCGCCCGGGCAGGTCAGCAACAGCGCCAGCAGATTGATCAGCTTGGTCGGATGGGCGGCCAGGAACCCCCAGAGCACTTGCAAGGACATCACGCAACCTCGGTGTGAGCGACGGCAAAGGCCCGCATTCTACCCAAGTCAAGCCCTGACGCCCGGCCCGGGCGACAAAGTGTCATTAAATTTCATCTGTCATGAGCTCGTCATCTGAACAGGCCACCCTGTCGGCCTTTCCATGACCCGGAGCTTGTTCATGCTGCATGCCGAAAACCAGGACCGCCTCTATCTGGTCGCCCAGAGCGATGACCAGCAGGCGCTGATCGATGGTTTTGCCATCAACGTGCAGGACCGCCAATGGCTGGTGTATTGCGCATTGGGCGGGCACGCGCATGAAAGCCTGCCGGATATCGATCCCCATACCGGCCTCAGCGTGCTGGATTTCCAGATAGAAGCTGCGTAACCCTGCGCCGGCCTGTTCGCGGGCGCGCCGGCAAAAAGTCCAGATAACAAAAAACCCGCTACCTGAAACCAGGCAGCGGGTTTTCTTCGTGCGGCTGAAGGCTTACTGCCCCAGCACCTGGCCGATGCTCGGGTCCTTGAACAGGCGGGTCAGGGCATCGCTCAGCACATCACCTACCAACTGGTTGTTGGTTTCCTGGTTCGGCGCCATGCCGAAACGCTGGTCCAGCGAGGCGCCGTAACGGCCACTGTAGGTACGGCCGCCGTTGGCGACGTCGGCACGGAAGGTAGCGCCGATGGTCGCCTCGGTGACGTACAGGTTGTCTTTCGGCGACTGGTACTTCAGTTCGGCCAGGGTCACGGTCAGCTGCGGCGCGTTATAGGCGTTGGGCGTCGGGGTGAAGCCGAGCAGACGCACGGCGGCTTCGGCCTGGGCCTGCAGCTTGGGCACGATGTCGTTACCGCTGACGCTGATGGTGCTGGTTTCGGGGTACATGCCACCACGAGTGCCCAGGGACTGCGACGCCCGGCCGTCAACCACCCGGACCACCACCGGCTGGCCATGGCCGACCGGGGCGAGCTGGGCCTTGAGCGTGGGTTGCGGGTTGAGTTGTTGCGGGCTGTGGGCACAACCAACCAGGCTGAGGCTGGCCACGGCGATCAAACCGAACAACAGACGTTGCAACATGCGCGTTACTCCAGAAAATGCGGCGAAGGCCCACAGTATACCCAGCGACACATCGACCAGTCATCGGCCTGGCCCGGTTGTCACAATGGTTTCATCGCCGCGCCCTTATCCTTGCGCCAAGCCCCAACGCACAGGACCTGCTGCCATGGCCTCGCTCTGGACCCTGCTCTTCCGACGCCCGCGCCACAACGCCTATGCCCGCCTCGACGCCGACGGCAAATGCCTGGCCTTCAAGCAATGCAGCCAGGCCCCCAGCGGCAGCGGCTGGGTCCGGGTCGGGGAAATCCAGCTCGCCTGGCTGGGCCGCGAGCTGCCCGCCAGCGCCCGGGTTTGCGCACGCGCAAGCCGCCGCTGGCACCAGCGCATCCTCACGGCCTGACAAACGCTGCAATAAAAACCACGAATGGCGACATTTCTGCGCGCGACATCGCTATAATCTCCCCCCGATTATAAGGACGTCTCCTGATCGGGCCCCGCATCGCCGCTTGACCCCGGCAACTTCACCGCTTCGCCCACAGAGAGCCTTCCACTCAGGTCTTGCATCGGCTGTCGTGCCTGCTTTCCGGCCCTTCACACTGCATGAACCTGCGGGTTGCCATCGCGCAGTCCCCTTTTGAGGTTCACGTCTCCAAAAGAGCGTGAAAAAACGGTTTTCACAACTTCACAAGAGTGTGGCGAGCAAATGAACAGTCTGGCATGTGCAAAAGCGGCAGATGTGTCCCGAACAGCCCTGAACAGGCGGCAAATGCGCTCATCGCGGATGAGTATCTGAGCCGTTCCATAACGCACGCACGACACCTTGACCATAAGTCGAATTGCCGCACCCGTGGCAAACGGCGTTCAATAGCGAACCCGAAGACTGATTGGCGGTGCCCGCGGAAGTTGCAAGAACTGCGATAAGTCGGACATGGCGATCCTGGCGACCCCAGGTCCTATGCTGTCAATTAGGTAGCTGTAGATTGTGGAGACGCGTTAAATGGCGCAGAACGAATCGGTTGATGTGGTACTGGTAGGCGCGGGCATCATGAGTGCCACCCTGGCCGTACTGCTCAAGGAGCTCGACCCGACCCTGAAACTCGAGGTCGTCGAGGCGATGGACTCCGGAGCCGCGGAAAGCTCCAACCCCTGGAACAACGCAGGTACCGGCCACGCCGGCCTGTGCGAGCTTAACTACACGCCGCAGGCCGCCGATGGCAGCATCGACATCAAGAAGGCCGTGCACATCAACACCCAGTTCGAGGTCTCGCGCCAGTTCTGGGCCTACCTGAGCAAGAAGGGCAACTTCGGCTCGGCGCGTGCCTTCATCAACCCTGTCCCACACCTGAGCTACGTCGAGGGTGACAAGGGTATTGCCTTCCTCAAGAAGCGCTTCGAGCTGCTCAAGCAGCACCACGCCTTCGCCGAGATGGAATACACCGAAGACAAGGCGCTGATGAAGGAGTGGATGCCGCTGATGATGCCAGGCCGCCCGGCCGACCAGCGCATCGCCGCCACCCGCGTACTCAAGGGCACCGACGTCAACTTCGGCGCACTGACCAACAAGCTGCTCAAGCTGCTGGGCGACGCCGAGCATGCACAGGTCAAGTACAGCAAGAAGGTCGTTGGCCTGCGCCGTAACGGCAGCGGCTGGACCGTGAGCATCAAGGACGTCAACAGCGGCGGCAGCCGCGAAGTGGACGCCCGCTTCGTCTTCCTCGGTGCCGGTGGCGCGGCCCTGCCGCTGCTGCAGCTGTCTGGCATTCCGGAAAGCAAAGGCTTCGGTGGCTTCCCGGTCAGCGGCCAGTGGCTGCGTTGCGACAACCCGGAAATCGTCAAGCAGCACCAGGCCAAGGTCTACAGCCAGGCTGCGGTCGGCGCCCCGCCGATGTCGGTACCGCACCTGGACACCCGCGTGGTCGACGGCAAGAAATCGCTGCTGTTCGGGCCATACGCCGGCTTCACCACCAAGTTCCTCAAGCACGGTTCGCTGATGGACCTGCCGCTGTCGGTGCGCATGGGCAACATCGGCCCGATGCTGGCCGTGGCCCGCGACAACATGGACCTGACCAAGTACCTGGTCAGTGAAGTGATGCAGTCGATGGAACAGCGCCTGGAAGCCCTGCGTCGCTTCTACCCGCAGGCCAAGGCCGAGGACTGGCGCCTGGAAGTGGCTGGCCAGCGCGTGCAGATCATCAAGAAAGACCCGAAGAAAGGCGGTGTGCTGCAGTTTGGTACCGAGCTGGTCTCGGCCCAGGACGGCAGCCTGGCCGCACTGCTCGGCGCATCGCCGGGTGCTTCGGTGACCGTGTCGATCATGCTGGAACTGATCGAGCGCTGCTTCCCCGAGCAGGCCAAGGGTGCCTGGGCTGCCAAGCTCAAGGAAATCTTCCCGGCTCGCGAGAAGACCCTGGCGACCGACGCTGCCCTGTACCACAAGATCAGTGCCGACAACGACGCGGCGCTGGACCTGGTGGAAAGCAGCCCGGCGGCCAAGCATTACGCCTGATCGGACCGGTAACGAAAAAACGCCCCTCGGGGCGTTTTTTTGTGCCTGGATACTCACCAACCTGTGCCGGCCTCTTCGCGGGCATGCCCGCTCCCACAGGTTCGGCGCCACCCTCAGGCTCTGTACTATCCCTGTGGCAGCGGGCGCGCCCGCGAAGAGACCGGTGCAGGCTAACGATCAACCACGGGCGTTGGCGATGATCTCGATGTACTCCGCCGCATTGCGCTGGTCGGCAATCAGCTCGACGAAGGTCTTGCCATGCTCGTCCTTGCCATCCAGGTCCAGGCCCGCTTCGACGAAGAAGCCGACAAAGCGTGCGAAGTCGTCGACGCGCAGGCCGCGGTAGGCCTTGACCAGCTTGTGCAGCGACGGCGAGGTCACCCCGTCGGCAGGCTCGAATTGCAGGAACGTCTTGATGTAGTCGTCGCTGATCTCGTCGCCGATTACCTGTTTCTTGTCTTTACGCATTGCCGACTCCAACTGGACCATCACGGGATTTCGAAGGCCGGCAGTGTACCCCCCGCAGGCCGCGCGCCTCAACGCGTACGTACAGTGCCGGTGTGCAGGTCGGCCCAGATATGGCCGTTACCGTAGGTGAGGAACTGTACATACAGCGTTTCGTTGCGCAGCAGGTCCATGATTACCCGGTAGTCGCTGACCGGGTAATTCAGGCTCAGGGTGCGAGTCTTCTCGTCATACACAGGCTTTTTCAGGCTCTTGGCCGCTTCCCCGTCGAAGGTCAGCAGCACCTGGGTAATGGTGGCGCCCTTGCTCAGTGGCTTGCCCTTGAGGCGCACCTGCAATGATGAAGTGATCGGGATCGGCTGCTGGTCGGACTGGCGCTGGGCCCCGACGACCACCGAATAATCGGTTACTTGCAGCAATTGCTGGCCGGTCGGCGCTTCCTGGCGCAAGGACTGGTCGTCAGGTGGCAGGAACTGGCTGTGCAGCGGTGCGGCGGCGAGTGGCAGGCTGACCGCCAGCAGGAGGGGAAGAATCGCACGCATGTGAGGCTCCTTGTATGAAGGGGCACTCTAGCACGGCGTGCACAGCCTCTTGTAGGAGCGGCCTTGTGTCGCGATCGGGCTGCGCCGCAGCTCCTCGATTGAAGCTTCGCCACCAACAGGGTCGGGGCCGCTTTGCGGCCCATCGCGACACAAGGCCGCTCCTACAGCTGAGTACGCCGGCCTGGCATCAATCGAACTGCGCAAGCATCCAGGCCTGGTACTCGGCAACGCCCTCGTCACCTTCGCGCGGCGCCCAGTGCGCGTGCTCGCCCTCGCCCACCGGCCGGTACGGCCCGGCCTTGCACTCGAACAGGATGCTGTCCGGCTCCAGTACCACCAACCCGTGGTAGGTGCCAGGCGCCAGGTCCACGCCCAGGCAGTCGCCGCCAGCCTGCAATATCCGCTTGCCGGTCACCGCACCCTGCTCATCGAACAACAGCAGGCCGAAGCGCCCCTTGAGGGCAAGCAGCGTTTCCGCCTTGTCGGCGCTGAGGTGGCGGTGCGGCGGGATGTAGGTACCCGGTTGCAGGCCGACTGCCATGCGGTGGCAGGGTTCTTCCATCTCGTGGAAATTATGGTGCTGGCGCCCGCGCGGGTTGGCGGCAGCCTGCGCGGCCAGCCCGGCGAACAACGCTTGGTCGATGAACGCAGGCTGGCGCATGGTTACAGCCCCTTGACGGCGAAGATGCCGTTGGCGTTGCGCCAGTAGCCTTTGTAGTCCATGCCGTAGCCGAAGATGTAGCGGTCGACGCAGGGCAGGCCCACGTAGTCGGCCTTGAGGTCCGGGCTGGCCTTGCGGTCGTGGTCCTTGTCGATCAGCACTGCAGTGTGCACCGAGCGCGCGCCGGCATGCTTGCAGAACTCGATGATGGCGCTGAGGGTATGGCCTTCATCGAGAATGTCGTCGACGATCAGCACGTCACGGTCGATGAACGACACTTCCGGCTTGGCCTTCCAGAACAACTCGCCGCCGCTGGTCTGGTTGCGGTAGCGGGTGGCGTGCAGGTAGCTGGCCTCCAGCGGGAACTGCAGGTGGGTCAGCAATTTGCCGGAAAAGATCAGGCCGCCGTTCATTACGCAGAACACCACCGGATTCTTGTCGTGCAGGTCCTTGCAGATCTGCTCGCCGACTTTGGCGATGGCCGCTTCGACTTCGGCTTCGGTGTACAGGCAGTCAGCTTCACGCATGACTTGACGGATATGCTCGAGATCGGCGGACATGGCGCTCTCCGGGTGGCAATTTGGAAAAGCGGGCAAAGGTACGCATCCGCTCGTCACAGATCAAGCATTTATGGACTAACGTCCAAAATGACCAGACGACAGCACAGGCTGAATAGATTAATCTAGCCCGGTTTTTTTGCCCGCCTTTCGGAGCCCCCTATGCCCACTCGTGAGATCCGCCATCCGCTGATCCGCCACAAGCTCGGCCTGATGCGCCGTGCCGATATCAGCACCAAGAATTTTCGCGAACTCGCCCAGGAAGTCGGCGCGCTCCTGACCTACGAAGCGACCCAGGACCTGCCGCTGGAAACCTACGAGATCGACGGCTGGTGCGGCAAGGTGCAGGTTGAAAAGATCGCTGGCAAGAAGATTACCGTGGTGCCGATCCTGCGCGCCGGCATCGGCATGCTCGACGGGGTGCTCAGCCTGATCCCCGGGGCCAAGGTCAGCGCGGTCGGCGTTGCCCGCAACGAAGAAACGCTCGAAGCCCACACCTACCTGGAAAAGCTCGCACCGGACATCAACCAGCGCCTGGCCCTGATCATCGACCCGATGCTGGCCACCGGCGGCTCGATGGTCGCCACCATCGACCTGCTGAAGAAGGCGGGCTGCAAGGAAATCCGGGCCATGGTCCTGGTGGCCGCGCCGGAAGGCATCGAAGTGGTGGAAAAGGCCCACCCGGACGTGCAAATCTACACCGCGTCGATCGACCAGCGCCTGAACGAGCACGGCTATATCGTGCCTGGCCTGGGCGATGCCGGTGACAAGATCTTCGGCACCAAGCAAAAGGACGCCTGACCATGCAGGACGGCTTCAACGACCCGCTCTGGCGCCAGGTCGTTTCGGGCGCGCAGATGCTCTTCGTGGCATTCGGCGCGCTGGTGCTGATGCCACTGATCACCGGCCTCGACCCGAACGTCGCGCTGTTCACCGCCGGCATCGGTACCCTGCTGTTCCAGCTGGTCACCGGCCGCCAGGTACCGGTGTTCCTGGCCTCGAGCTTTGCCTTCATCACCCCGATCATCCTCGCCAAGGGCCAGTTCGGCCTGGCCGAGACCATGGGCGGGGTGATGGCCGCAGGCTTCGTCTACACCTTCATGGGCCTGATGGTAAAAATCAAAGGCACCGGTTTCATCGACCGCATGCTGCCACCGGTAGTGATCGGCCCGGTGATCATTTCCATCGGCCTGGCCATGGCACCGATCGCGGCGAACATGGCCATGGGCAAGGCCGGGGACGGCAGCGTGCTGCTGCCGTACAAGACGGCGATGATGATCTCCATGCCCGCCCTGCTGACCACACTGATCGTCGCCGTGTTCGGCAAAGGCATCTTCCGCCTGGTGCCGATCATTGCCGGCGTGCTGGTCGGCTTTGCCCTGTCGTTCGCCTTTGGCGTGGTCGACACGGCCAAAATCGCCGCCGCACCGTGGCTGGAACTGCCCAACTTCACCGCGCCGGCGTTCAACTGGCAGGCCATCCTGTTCATCGTCCCGGTTGCCCTGGCACCGGCGATCGAGCACATCGGTGGGGTAATCGCCGTCGGCAGCGTGACCGGCCGTGACTACCTGAAGAAACCCGGCCTGCACCGCACCCTGCTCGGCGACGGCCTGGCCACCACCGCAGCCGGCCTGTTCGGTGGCCCGCCCAACACCACCTACGCCGAAGTGACCGGCGCGGTGATGCTGACCAAGAACTACAACCCGAAGATCATGACCTGGGCGGCGATCTTTGCCATCACCCTGGCCTTCATCGGCAAGTTCGGCGCGCTGCTGCAGAGCATCCCGGTGCCGGTGATGGGCGGCATCCTGTGCCTGCTGTTCGGCTCGATCGCAGCGGTGGGCATGAACACCATGATCCGCCACAAGATCGACCTGGCCGAAGCGCGCAACCTGGTGATCGTTTCGGTCACCCTGGTGTTCGGTATCGGCGGCGTGCTCATCGGCAGCGGCGATGGCCCGGATGACTGGGGCCTGAAAGGCATTGCCCTGTGCGCCATCGTGGCGATCGCCCTGAACCTGATCCTACCGGGCAATGATGGTTGGAAGCACAAGAAACTGGATGACCAGATGCCTTGAAGTCCTGGGGCTGCCTTGCAGCCCCAGCTGTTCAAGCCTTTTCGCACATACCAGCCAGCACCCTCGCCCACTCCGGGTGGTCATTCAGGCACGGCACCAGCACCAGCTCCTGCCCACCCGCCTCGACAAACTGCTCGCTGCCACGCATGCCGATTTCTTCCAGCGTCTCGATGCAATCGGCGACGAATGCCGGGCACATCACCAGCAACTTCTTCACCCCAGCCTTGGCCAACTCATCCAGCCGCGTCTCGGTGTAGGGCTCGATCCACTTGTCCCGGCCCAGCCGCGACTGGAACGATACCGACCACTTACCCTCGGCGATGCCCATTTTCTGCGCAAACGCCTTGGCCGTGGCCAGGCACTGCCCACGGTAGCAAACCGCCCGTACCTCGGCGGACGCATCATGGCAACAATCGGCAGCCCGCAGGTCGTGCCGGGTGCCTTTGGGGAACAGCTTCTTCAGGTGCCGCTCCGGCAGGCCATGGAAGCTGAGCAGTACGTGGTCATACGGCTGTTCCAGGTAAGGACGGGCGCTGGCGGCCAGCGCCTCGATGTACGCCGGGTGTTGGTAGAACGGTTGCAGCACGCGCATCTGCAGCGCTAACTGCTGCTCTTCGATGGTCCGCCTGGCCTGCTCTACCACGGTGGTCACCGTGCTGTCGGCGAACTGTGGGTAAAGCGGCGCCAGGGTCACCTTGCGCACGCCTTGTCGGGCAAGCCGTTCCAGCACCTCAGGCAAGGCCGGCTGGCCGTAGCGCATGGCGATTTCCACCGGGCCGTGGGGCCAGTGTGCAACCATCGCCGCCTGCAGGCGCCGGGTCAGCACCACCAGCGGCGAGCCCTCGTCCCACCAGATCGAGCCATAGGCATGCGCCGACTGCTCCGGTCGCTTGATCAGAATCAGCGACACCAGCAGGCGCCGCAGCGGCCAGGGCAGGTCGACCACATACGGGTCCATGAGGAACTGGTCGAGGTAGCGGCGCACATCGGCCACCGAAGTGGAGGCAGGGGAACCCAGGTTGACCAGCAGCAGAGCGTGATCGGTCATGCAGCGTCCTATGTCAAAGTTGGCTGGACAGGTTGTCCAGGGCCGATTGCAGATCGTTGAAGCGGAAGGTAAAGCCTGCCGCCAGCAAGCGTGCCGGGCGCGCACGCTGGCCGCCGAGCAGGAGGATCGACAGTTCGCCCAGAAGGGCCTTGAGCAGCACTGCCGGCACCGGCAGCAGCGCCGGGCGATGCAAGGTGCGGCCCAGGCGCCTGGCGAACTCGCGGTTGCGCACTGGCTCTGGGGCGCAGGCATTATAGGGACCGCTGGCGTCCTTGTGCTGCAAGAGAAAATCAATCAGGGCGACCTGGTCGTCTATATGGATCCAGGGCATCCATTGCCGCCCGTGGCCCAGGGGCCCGCCCAGTCCCAGCTTGAAGGGCAGGCGCAGGCGCGACAAAAAGCCGCCATCGCTGGCCAGCACCAACCCGGTCCGCACCAGCACCACGCGGATGCCCTGGGCCTGCGAGCGCAGCGCGGTTTCTTCCCAGGCAATGCACAACTGGCTGGCGAAATCCTCTCGCACCGGGGGTGAAGCCTCGCTCAGCTCGCGTTCGCCGCCGTCCCCGTACCAGCCCACCGCCGAACCGGAAATCAGCACTTCCGGGCGCTGCTCACGGCTGCCCAGCCAGCTCAGCAATTGTTCGGTGAGGGCGATACGGCTGGCCCACAGCAGGTTGCGCCGAGTCGCCGTCCAGGGGCGGTCGGCGATCGGTGCACCGGCCAGGTTGACCACCGCATCGAGCTGATCGCCCGGCTCCAGTTGCTCCAGGCGGGCGATGCCACGCACGCCCGCCCCGCAGATCGTCGGCACCTGCTCAGGTCGGCGGCTCCACACCGTCAGCCGATGTCCCTGGCCAAGCCAGTAGCGGCACAGGTGCCGGCCAATCAACCCGGTGCCGCCTGTCAGTAATATATGCATGGCAGTGTCCTCGCAGATTGCGGCGGTGGTCTATTTTTAACAACAAGGCACTTTTTTGACCCGACGCTCTCGGATAAACATAGGCCAACCTGCCCGCCAAAGCGGTATAACCTTATACAAAAATTGTGCATTGTACAGGTTTGCCTGACAGCGTAGTCTGCTTACAGCAAGGTTTAAAGAGGCCATCATGACAGTACCAATCGCCATCATCGGGGCCGGTATCGCCGGCTTGTCTGCCGCCCAGGCTTTGCAGAAGGCCGGGCAATTCGTGCATTTGTTCGACAAAGGCCATGGCAGTGGCGGGCGCATGGCCAGCAAGCGCAGCGAGGCTGGCGCGCTGGATCTTGGTGCCCAGTACTTCACCGCCCGCGACCGGCGCTTCGTCGAGCAGGTGCAACAGTGGGTTGCCGCCGGCTGGGCCGAGCAATGGAAACCGCAGCTGTACAACTACCGCGATGGCGAACTCAGCCCCTCGCCCGACGAGCAGACGCGCTGGGTGGGGGTACCGCGCATGAGCGCCATCACCCGCGGCCTGCTCAAGGATGTGACCGTCAACTTCGGCTGCCGCATCGCCGAGGTGTTCCGTGGCAAGCAGTACTGGCACCTGCAGGATACCGAAGGCTGCAGCCACGGCCCGTACAGCCGCGTGGTGATCGCCGTGCCGGCGCCGCAGGCCACACCGCTGCTGGCCGCTACCCCGAAGCTGGCTGCCGTTGCTGCTGGCGTGCAGATGGAGCCTACCTGGGCCGTCGCCCTGGCCTTCCAGGCCCCGCTGGACACCCCGATGCAAGGCTGCTTCGTGCAGGACAACCCACTCGACTGGCTGGCGCGCAACCGCAGCAAACCGGGCCGTGACGAGCAGCTCGACACCTGGGTGTTGCACGCCACCTCAGCCTGGAGCCGGCAACACATCGACCTGGCCAAGGAAGAGGTGATCGAACAGCTGTGGGGCGAATTCGCCGAGCTGGTCGGCTGCGTGGTACCGGCACCGACCTTTGCCTTGGCCCACCGCTGGCTGTATGCCCGCCCGACCAGCAACCATGAATGGGGCGCGCTGGCCGATGCCGACCAAGGCTTGTACGCCTGCGGCGACTGGTGCCTGTCCGGGCGTGTCGAGGGCGCCTGGCTGAGTGGCCAGGAAGCAGCGCGGCGGTTGCTTGAACACCTCGAGTGACAGAGTTATACAAAAAAACTAGTTTGCATAATTTCTTGGCTGTGCTGGAATTGACCTGTACAAGTTTTTGACCATGTACAGGTTTATGGAGACAGCCATGCACGACCCCTCCACGCATCGCAAGCCGCGCATTGCCATCAGTGCCTGTCTGACCGGTCACAGCGTGCGTTATAACGGCGGCCACAAGGCCTCCGACCTGTGTCGAACGCAGCTCGAGGAACATTTCGACTGGTTGCCGGTATGCCCTGAGGTGGCGATCGGCCTGGGCGTACCGCGCGACCCGATTCGCCTGGTCGGCGACCCCGAGCAACCGGAGGTGGTCGGCACACGCAATCCCGACATCGACCTGACCGGCCCGCTGCGCAGTTATGGCCAGCAGATGGCCGCGGAACTCGATGACATCTGCGGCTACATCTTCATGCAGAAGTCGCCGTCCTGCGGGCTGGAGCGGGTCAAGGTCTACCAGGATAACGGCCGCCCGGCCTTCCACAGCGGGCGTGGTGTGTACGCCCAGGCGTTCTGCGCACAGCGCCCGGACCTGCCCGTGGAAGAAGAAGGCCGCCTGCACGATGCCGTGCTGCGCGAGAACTTCATCAGCCGGGTATACGCCTATGCCGACTGGCAGCGCCTGCTGGCCGAGGGCCTGAGCCGTGGGGCGCTGGTGCATTTCCATGCGCGCTACAAGTACCTGCTGATGGCCAACAACCCCCAGGCCTACCGCACCCTGGGGCGCATGCTCGGCAGCATGCGCCGTGATGACGACCCGCAAAGCATCGGCCCGCGCTACTTCAGCCAGCTGATGCAGGCGCTGCGCCGCTGCGCCAGCCGTGGCACCCATGGCAATGTGCTGCAGCACCTGAGCGGCTACTTCAAGGATGCCCTGACGCAGCAGGACAAGGCCGAGCTGCAGAGCATCATCAGCCAGTACCGGCAAGGCGTGGTGCCACTGGTGGTGCCGCTGACCTTGCTCAAGCACCACTTGCGCAAGCACCCCGACCCGTACCTGTTGCAACAGGCCTACCTGCAGCCGCATCCCGAGCGCCTGGGGTTGCGCAATGCTGTCTGAGATTTTGCTGCCCATCGGCGAGCTGGCCCGTCGCACCGGCGTCAACCCGGTTACCCTGCGGGCGTGGGAGCGGCGCTACGGCTTGCTCAAGCCTCAGCGCACAGCCAAGGGCCATCGCCTGTATCCGCTGGACCAAGTGGAGCGGGTACAGACGATCCTCGCCTGGCTGCAGCGCGGTGCATCGGTCAGCCAGGTAGGCGAGCTACTCGACAAGCCCACTGCCACGCTCCCCAAAGGCGACTGGCAGGCCAGGCAATTCCAGTTGATCGAAGCCATCGCCAATCTATCCCAACGTGCGCTCGACCAGCAGCTCAACCAGGCCATGGCGCTGTACCCGGCAGTGACCCTGTGCGAGCAATTGCTGCTGCCGCTGCTCGACATACTCGAGCTGCGCTGGCGCACCTACTTCAATGCGGGGCTGGAGCAGATCTTTTTCAGCACCTGGCTGCGCAGCAAGCTCGGTGCCCGGGTCTATCACGACAACCAGTTGCTGCAAGGCCCTGCGGTGCTATTGGCCGATGATCATGAGCGCGGTTTCAACCCTGAACTGTGGTTATGCGCCTGGCTGCTGACCAATAACGGTATCGCCGTGGAAGTGCTGGAACACCCCATCGCAGGTGCTCAACTCAGCCATGCCGCCACCACCCTGAAAGTGCGCGCCGTCATCCTGTACCTTGGCCCGCGCATCGATGCCAAGGCGCTGCAACGCATGCTGCGCAATCTGCCAACGCCCGCCCTGCTGGGCGGACCGACAATGGCCATGCACGAAGCGCAGCTCGGTAACCTCGACCACCCCGACCTCTCCTTGTTCGACACCCCCCAGGCCGCCCTGCGGTTGCTTCAGGGCAATGAGCGGCCGCCTGCAGGACTGGACTCATCATGCAATTGACCTGGCTGCGCAGCGACCTGCGCATCGATGACAACACCGCACTCAGTGCCGCCAGTGAACGCGGCCCGACCATCGCCTTGTGGCTGGTCAGCCCCGGGCAGTGGCTGGCACATGACGATGCAGCCTGCAAAGTCGATTTCTGGCTGCGTAACCTGCGCGACCTGAGCCAGTCACTGGCGCGCTTGAACATCCCCCTGCTGATTCGCACGGTCGACAGCTGGGAGCAGGCGCCACAGGCCGTGCTCGAGGTTTGCCGCCAGCATCGGGTGCAAGGTGTGCACTGGAACGAAGAGTACGGCCTCAACGAGCAGCGCCGTGACGACGCCACACGGGCCTTGCTGGAACGCTCGGCCATCCAGGTTCACAGCCATCTCGACCAGCTGTTGTTCCGCCCGGGCAGCATCCTCACCCGCAGTGGTGACTACTTCCAGGTGTTCAGCCAGTTCAAGAAGAGCTGCCTGGAGCACCTGCACCGCAGCCTGCCGGCCCTGGCCCGGCGGGTGCAGCGTCAGGCGCCGCTCCAGGTCGCCAGCGACCCCATACCTGAGCAAGTGAATGGCTTCGAACAGCCGGGGCGCTCCCTGCGCGAACATTGGCCTGCCGGTGAAACCGAGGCACAGGCGCGGCTGGCCCGCTTTGTCGACGAAACCATCGACGATTACCACCAGCTGCGCGACTTGCCGGCCAAGCCTGGCACCAGCCAGCTGTCCCCCTATCTGGCCGCCGGCGTGATCTCGCCGCGCCAGTGCCTGCACGCCGCCTTGGCCAGCAACCGAGGCGAGTTCGACAGCGGCAGCAGCGGCGTGCAGACCTGGATCAACGAACTGCTCTGGCGCGAATTCTACAAACACATCCTGACCGGTTATCCACAGGTCTCGCGCCACCGCGCCTTCCGCGCCCACACCGAAGCCTTGCCCTGGCGCGACGCACCGGCCGACCTCGCTGCCTGGGAACAGGGCCGCACCGGCTTTCCAATCATCGACGCGGCAATGCGCCAGCTGCTGCACACCGGCTGGATGCACAACCGCCTGCGCATGATCGTGGCCATGTTCCTCAGCAAGAACCTGCTGATCGACTGGCGCAAGGGCGAACGGCACTTCATGCGCCACCTGATCGATGGCGACCTCGCTGCCAACAACGGCGGCTGGCAGTGGAGCGCGTCCACCGGCACTGACGCCGTACCCTATTTCCGCCTGTTCAACCCGGTTTCGCAATCGCAGCGTTTCGACCCCCAGGGGCAGTTCATTCGCCACTGGTTGCCTGAATTGCAGGGGCTGAATGAAAAAACTATTCATTTGCCGGTGAAGACAGCCGATCTTTTTGCTACACATTGCTATCACAGTCCCATTGTCGATCTCGACAGTAGTCGCCAACGTGCGCTGGATGCTTTCAAGAACCTCCCGCGCCGGCAGAATCAGAGGGCAATATCGTGAATGTTCGTCGTATCTGGGTGACGGGCGCGGCCAATGGACTAGGCTTGGCGTTGGTGGAGGGGTTACTCGGGCAAGGGCACCGGGTAGCCGCGAGTGGCAAGGATGACGAGGCGCTGGACGCCTTGGCGGCGCGCTATGGCCGCCAGCTGCTGCGTTTGCCCTGGCAGTTGCATGAAGAACAGCAGGCGGCACAGGCCAGCCAGCAGATCTGCCATGCCTGGTGCTCGCTGGATGGCCTGATCCTCAATGCCGGGACCAGCGATTACCTGGCGGACAATGTGCCAGCCAGCGAACTGTTCGAGGCAATCGTCACCAGCAACCAGTTGGCCGGCGAATATTGCCTGGCCAATGCGCTGCCATTGCTGGCGCAAGGTGACTCGCCGCAGGTGATGGCGGTTTTCAACCGTTATTCGGCGTTGCAGTTGTACGCGCCGACGCAGCCGAGCGCAGACTGGAACAACATGCCGCAGTGGATGCGCAAGCAGCGCCAGGCATTGCAGGCTGAAGGGATCGAGCTGACCGTGGTGGGACCACAGTCGCTCAAGGCACCGGTGACCCCGGTGCAGGCGATACCGGAGGCCTGGACAGCGCAAAGCGCGGCAGAAGAGCTGCTGCGGCGGTGGCCGCAGCGCGAGCCGGAGCTGGTCCTGGAGACCCTGGACCCAAGCGGTTTGTGGCCTTTGCCACGCTAGCCGGCATGGCGCCTGCAGGGCCCGCCTGCCAGGCGGGTTCAGAGCGCCATGCGGTAATGCAGGCTGTAGCTTTCTACCCCATCGTTGGGCTGTTTCAGGCCAGCGTTGGAATAGTGGATCGCCCGTACCCCGATCTCATGCCCACCGGCAAAGCGCAGGCCAAAGCCGATGCGGTCTTCGAACTGGAATGACGAGCCCAGGTCGTTGTCTTCCAGCTCGGTACTGGAGAACGCTGCCACGCCAATACCCGCCTCGATGTACGGCTTCACCGAGTCGCCAGCAAATTCATAGACGAATACCGGTGCGAACGAGAGGCTGTGATTGCTCGCGGTCTCATCCCCGTCCCAATAGCTGTAGGCCCCATCCCAGTAACCGGTCAGGCGGCCGACACTGGTTTGCCACCAGCTCGCGTCCCAGTTCGATTGCAGCCCCAGCCGATAGACCATGGTCGAGTCGCCGGTCTGCCCCACCGAAAACGAAACGTCGGCAGCCTGCGCCGACAATGCTTGCCCCAGGGATACGACGGCAGCCGCCGCCAAGCACAGCAGTTTCTTCATGAGAAACATCCTTCTTCCTGATGCTGTTATTAGTGTCTGCCTCATGGCAGGCAAACGGTAGAAAGCGGCAGTAGTACGATAGTTCAGCTTGATTTCACGTTTTTTTCACAACGCAAAGCTTTGCACACTGTCGGATTTATGCCACAGCAAAGGCAGGATTTTTCTCAACGCTTGCGGATCGGCGCTGGTCCAGAAGCGGGTATCGCCGGCAGGCCCAGCGGCCAGCAGGTCATGTGTGGCCAGCAAGCGTTGCAGCTGGCGTGCCACCGCGGCGCCGGTGTCGATGATTGCCACGTCGGCAGGCACCATGTCGGCCAGCAACGGGCGCAGGAAGGGATAATGGGTGCAGCCGAGGATCAGGGTATCGCAGCCCGCAGCCAGCAGAGGCTGCACATAACCCGACAGCAACTGGTGCAGCGCCGGGCTGGCCAGGTCACCCGCCTCGATGCGCTCGACCAGGCCCGGGCAAGGCTGAGTGATGACCTGTACGTCGCTGGCGAAACGGTCGAGCAAGGCGGCGAACTTGGCGCTCTGCAGGGTACCAGTGGTCGCCAGCACACCCACCACGCCGGAACGCGTGGCGGCCGCAGCGGGCTTTACTGCCGGCTCCATGCCAACCAGCGGCCAGCTCGGGTACAACTCACGCAGGTCGGCCACCGCTGCCACCGTTGCGGTGTTGCAGGCCAGCACCATGGCCTTGGCGCCTTGTTCATGGAAGAACCCGGCAATGCGCCGGCAACGTTCACGGATATAGTCCGGGGTCTTCTCGCCATACGGCACGTGACCGCAATCGGCCACGTACAGCAGCGTCTCGTGGGGCAGCAAACGCTGGATCTCGGCGAGTACCGACAAGCCGCCTACCCCAGAATCCATCACGCCGATCGGCGCCGAGCGCTCAGCCATCGCGCTTACCGCAGACCGCACAGGCCGGGTCGCGTTTCACCCGCAATTCGCGCATGCGGGTGCCAAGGGCATCGATCAGCAGCAGGCGCCCGACCAGCGGTTCGCCAAACCCGGCCAGCAGCTTCATGGCCTCCAGCGCCTGCAGGCTGCCTACCAGGCCGACCAGAGGGCCAATCACCCCGGCTTCGCTGCAGGTCAGTTCGGCTTCGCTGCCATGGCCGTACAGGCAGTGGTAGCAAGGGCTGTAGTCGCGCCGTGGGTCGAATACCGACAGCTGCCCCTCCAGGCGGATCGCCGCACCGCTGACCAGCGGTTTGACCGCAGCGACACAGGCGGCATTGACCGCCTCGCGGGTGCTGAAGTTGTCGGAGCAGTCCAGCACCAGGTCGACCGCTGCCACTGCGGCGGCCAGCGAGTCTTCGTCCAGTGCCTGGCGATGAGCGACCAGGCTGATTTCCGGGTTGATCGCCTGCAAACGCTGCAAGGCCGAATCGACCTTGCTCATGCCGACGCTGGCACTGTCGTGAATGACCTGGCGTTGCAGGTTGGTCAGGTCGACGGTGTCGAAGTCGGCCAGGTGCAGCTCGCCCACGCCGGCGGCAGCCAGGTACAAGGCGACCGGTGAACCAAGGCCACCGAGCCCGACGATCAGCGCCTTGCTCCGCTTGAGGCGCAACTGGCCGTCAATGTCGATCTGGGCCAGCAATACCTGCCGGCTGTAACGCAGCAGTTCCTGATCACTCAGCATGGCAGGCGTCCCAGGGTAATGCGTTCATGGCCACCCAGGTCGGTGCGGCTGGCGACCTCGGTGAAGCCTTGTTCAGCCAGCAAGGCGCGTACTGCCGCTGCCTGATCGTAGCCGTGTTCCAGCAGCAGCCAGCCGCCCGCTACCAGGTGGGCGGGGGCCTGGGCGGCGATGACGCGCAGGTCGTCCAGGCCATCGGCGCCGGCCACCAGGGCGCTGCTGGGCTCGAAACGTACATCGCCGACGGCCAGGTGCGGGTCGGCGGCGGCGATATAGGGTGGGTTGCTGACAATCAGGTCGAAACGCTCGCCGGCCAGGCTGTCGAACCAGTGGCTGACCCGCACCTGGGCGTTGGCCAGGCCCAGGCGCTGGCGGTTGCGCTCGGCCAGGGCGGCAGCCTCCTCCACCCGGTCCACTGCGGTTACCTGCCAGGCCGGGCGATCGCTGGCCAGGGCCAGGGCAATCGCGCCGGTGCCGGTGCCCAGGTCAAGGACCTTGGCCGGCGTGGCGGGTTGCAGTTCAAGGGCGGTTTCCACCAGCAGCTCGGTATCCGGCCGCGGGATCAGGGTATGCGGGGCGACTTCCAGGTCGAGCGTCCAGAAGCCCTGCTGGCCGAGGATGTAGGCGACCGGCTCGCCGTCGCGGCGGCGCTGCAGGTAGCTGGCATAGGTCTCGGCATCTTCGCTGCTGACGATCCGCTCGGGCCAGGTGTGCAGGTAGCTGCGCGACTTGCCGATGGCCGCAGCCAGCAACAGCTCGGCATCCAGCCGCTCGGTGGGCGATTCTGGCAGCTGCGCGTTGCGCAGCAGGCTGGCGATGATGGTCATCAGTCCCCCAGCGCGGCCAGCTGATCGGCCTGGTATTCGGCCAACAGCGGTTCGATGACGGCCTCCACGCCACCGGCGAGGATGTCGTCCAGCGAGTACAGGGTCAGGTTGATACGGTGGTCGGTCACCCGCCCCTGTGGGTAGTTGTAGGTACGGATGCGCTCGGAGCGGTCGCCCGACCCCACCAGCAGCTTGCGCTCGCTGGCGATGGCGTTCTGCGCGGCGCTGGTCTGCATGTCGTTGAGCTTGGCCGACAGCCAGGACATGGCGCGGGCACGGTTCTTGTGCTGCGAACGCTCTTCCTGACACTCGACCACGATGCCGGTCGGCAAGTGGGTGATGCGGATCGCCGAGTCGGTCTTGTTGACGTGCTGGCCACCGGCACCGGATGCGCGGTAGGTGTCCACACGCAGGTCGGCCGGGTTGATCTCGATGGCGGCCTGTTCGTCCGGTTCGGGCAGTACCGCCACGGTGCACGCCGACGTGTGGATACGGCCCTGGGACTCGGTCTCGGGCACGCGCTGTACACGGTGCGCACCGGACTCGAACTTGAGCTTGCCGTACACGTTGTCACCCTCGACGCGGGCGATGATTTCCTTGTAGCCGCCGTGCTCGCCTTCATTCTCGGAGAGGATTTCCAGGCGCCAGCCGCGCTTTTCGGCGTAGCGCGAATACATGCGGAACAGGTCGCCGGAGAAAATCGCCGCCTCGTCGCCACCGGTACCGGCACGGATTTCGAGGAACACGTTGCGGCCGTCGTTGGGGTCTTTGGGCAGCAACATGCGTTGCAGCTGCGCCTCCAGCGTCAGCAGTTGTTCCTTGGCTTCACGCACTTCTTCCACGGCCATTTCGCGCAGGTCCGGGTCACTGTCCTTGAGCAGCGCCTGGGCGCCTTCGAGGTCGTCCTGGACTTTGCGCCACTCTTTATATGCAGCGTAGACCGGCTCGACTTCGGCGTATTCACGGGAATAGGCGCGGAAGCGCGTCTGGTCGGAAATGACCTCGGCATCACCGAGCAGCGCGGTGAGTTCTTCGAAGCGGTCCTGGAGGATTTCCAGTTTGTTCAGCAGCGACGCTTTCATTGCGGGGATTTGTCCGTCGAGCCCTCGTTGAGGGCAAAGAGTTCCTGGGCCATGGCCAGCGCATCGAGGCGGCCCTCGGCCGAGAGCCTTTTCAGTTGCACGCTGGGCGCATGCAGGAGTTTGTTGGTCAGCCCCCGGGCCAGTTGGGCCAGCACGTCTTCGGGGTTGCCGCCGTTGGCCAGCAGGCGCAGGGCTTTTTGCAGTTCTTCGTCGCGCAGGCGCTCGCTTTGCTGGCGATAGGCCTTGAGCACGTCCACTGCGGCCAGCTCGCGCAGGCGCAGCATGAAATCTTCCGCCCCGACTGCCACCAGCTCTTCGGCGGCCTGGGCTGCGCCCTGGCGGCTCTTGAGGTTTTCCGCCACTACATCGTGCAGGTCATCGACAGTGTACAGGTAGACATCGTCCAGCTCACCGACTTCGGTCTCGATGTCGCGTGGCACGGCGATGTCGACCATGAAGATGGGCTTGTGTCGGCGCTGCTTCAGTGCGCTTTCCACCGCGCCCTTGCCGAGGATCGGCAGTTGGCTGGCGGTGGAGCTGATGACGATGTCGCTGTTGGCCAGTTCCTGGGGGATATCGGCCAGCAGCACGGCATGTGCGCCGAACTGTTCGGCGAGGATGCTGGCCCGCTCCAGGGTCCGGTTGGCGACGACGATGCGGCGCACGCCCTGCTCGTGCAGGTGGCGGGCGACCAGGGTGATGGTTTCACCGGCGCCGATCAGCAGGGCCTGGCTGCGGCCCAGGTCGCTGAAGATCTGCTTGGCCAGGCTGACTGCGGCGAACGCCACCGACACCGGGTTTTCGCCGATGGCGGTGTCGGTGCGCACCTGCTTGGCGGCGCTGAAGGTGGCCTGGAACAGGCGCCCGAGCAGCGGGCCGACGGTCCCGGCTTCACGCGCCACGGCATAGGCGGATTTCATCTGGCCGAGGATCTGCGGCTCGCCGAGCACCAGCGAATCCAGGCCCGAGGCCACGCGCATCATGTGTTTCACCGCCTCGTGTTCTTCGTGCACGTAGGCGCTGGCGCGCAGCTCGTCCAGGCTGAGCCGGTGATAGTCGGCCAGCCATTGCAGCACGGCATCGGCGGACAGGTGATCCTGCTCTATATAGAGCTCGCTGCGGTTGCAGGTCGACAGGATCGCCGCTTCGCGGCTGGATGTCAGCCGGCAGAGCTGCTGCAGGGCGTCTACCAGCTGCTCTGGGGTAAACGCCACGCGCTCGCGTACGTCTACCGAGGCAGTCTTATGGTTGATACCAAGTGCAAGAAAGGCCATGCAAGGTCGCTGGTTGTGACGGGAAGCCGATAATTGTCCTCTTTCGCAGGTTTCAGGACAACCACCGTTCGCTATTGCGCTGGTAGCGCTGCGGCTATCGCCGCCTCCAGGCCTGCACAAGCAGCGATTTCAGGCATGCTCCGCTCTTGCTCTGCTCCGCTTTTGCTCTGCTTTTGCTCCGCTTTTAATCTTGCTTTTGATCTTGCTTTTGATCTTGCTTTTGATCTTCGCGACTTCAGGAGGCCGAACGCAGGCCTTGCGGAGGGAGGTGACGGGCATGGATGCCCGTCAAGCGCTGAGGCCCCATGGATGGGGCCTGCGGCGCGTCCTCCCGGGAGCAAGGCCGGAGTGAGGGAACCCCGGAGCGCAGCGTAGGGGCCGGATGATGGGAGCGCAGCGTTTTTTGGTTACTTTTTGCCGCGTTTGGCAAAAAGTGACTCGCCGTAAGGGCGAAAAGGTGAGTCAGCGTCGCCATCGCCGATGGACTTTGCGCGCGATAAAAAACCAGCGCTATTTCGCTTTTCGCTTTTCGCTTTTCGCTTTTCGCTTTTCGCTTTTCGCTTTCAAGCGTGGGCTTCAACAATGAGATCAACATTCATTTTCAAAGGCGGCGCTTAGTCACCTTTCCGCCCTTACGGCGGGTCACTTTTTGCCAAACGCGGCAAAAAGTAACCAAAAAACGCTGGCTCCCATCATCCGGCCCCTACGCTGCGCTCCGGGGTCCCCTCGCTACGGGCTTGCTCCCGGGAGGACGCGCTGCAGGCCCCATCCATGGGGCCTCAGCGCTTGACGGGCATCCATGCCCGTCACCTCCCTCCGCAAGCCCTTCGCTCGGCCTCCTGAAGTCGCATTCGGCGGCGCCTGAACTATCGCGCGCTTAGAAGCAAGAGCAAGAGCAAGAGCAAGAGCAAGAGCAAGAGCAAAAACAACAGTCCAGGTACCATCGTGACTGCTCTGGGACGAACCACCCGTGCATGGCGCGGTCTTCATGAGCGAAGCGATAGCTTCATACCTTCGCAGGTGGGTTTGCCCCCGCGCTTGTGTCATCATGCTCCGACCGCCGGTGAGTCTTTCTAAAGCCTTTTATGAACAAACCATACGCATTGCTGCTTGCCTTCGCCCTGCTCCAGGGCTGCCAGAGCCTGGCCCCACAAAAGGCCGAGCCTCCCACTGCCGAGGCCGCCAAGCGCGAGGCGGAAAAGCCCGTGGTGTATGGCTCGTTCAAGCAGGAAACGCTCTATAGCCTGCTGGTGGCGGAACTGGCCGGCCAGCGCAACCGCTTCGACATCGCCCTGGCCAACTACACCGACCAGGCCGCGAAAACCCAGGACCCCGCAGTTTCCGAGCGCGCCTACCGCATTGCCGAATACCTCGGCGCCGACGAACCGGCCCTGGACAATGCGCTGGTCTGGGCCCGCAACGACCCGCAGAACCTCGACGCCCAACGCGCCGCCGCCATCCAGCTGGCCCGCGCCGGCCGCTATGACGAGTCCATGACGTACATGGAAAAGGTCCTGCAAGGCCAGGGTGACACCCATTTCGACTTCCTTGCCCTGTCTGCGGCAGAAACCGACCAGAGCACCCGCGACGGCCTGCTGCACAGTTTCGAACGCTTGCTGGCCAAGTACCCGCAAAACAGCCAGCTGGTGTTCGGCAAGGCCCTGCTGCTGAACCAGGACGGCAAGGCCGAAGAAGCCCTCGAGCTGCTCGAGTCGCACCCGCCGCAAAACGGCGAAGTCGCCCCCATCCTGCTTCGCGCCCGCCTGCTGCAGGCCCTGGACCGCGGCCCGGAAGCCCTGCCACTGCTGCGCGGGGCGATCCGCGACAACCCGGATGACAAACGCCTGCGCCTGACCTACGCGCGCACCCTGGTCGAACAGGACCGCATCGCCGATGCCAAGGGCGAGTTCCTCAGCCTGGTCCAGCAATACCCCGACGACGACGAACTGCGCTATTCGCTGGCCCTGGTATGCCTGGAAAACAAAGACTGGGATGAAGCCGAGGGCTACCTGCAGGAGCTGATCGAGCGCGACAGCAATGTCGACGCCGCGCACCTGAACCTGGGCCGCATCCGCGAGGAACGCCACGACCCCGCCGGCGCCCTGCGTGAATACGCCCTGGTCGGCCCAGGCCCCGATTACCTGCCGGCGCAGTTGCGCCAGGCCGACATCCTGGTTGCCAACGGCCGCGGCAGCGAAGCCTCGCGCCTGCTCGCCGAGGCCCGCGAAGCCCAGCCGGACTACGCCATCCAGCTGTACCTGATCGAGTCGGAAAGCTACAGCAACAACAACAAGGACGCCCAGGCCAGCCAGGTCCTGCAGCAAGCCATCCAGCGCTACCCGGACGACCTCAACCTGCTGTACACCCGCGCCATGCTGGCGGAAAAGCGCGATGACCTGCCGCAGATGGAAAAAGACCTGCGCGCGATCATCGCCCGCGAGCCGGAAAACGCCATGGCCCTGAACGCCCTGGGTTATACCCTGGCCGACCGCACCACCCGCTACAGCGAAGCCAAGGCGCTGATCGACAAGGCCCACCAGCTGACCCCGGACGACCCGGCGATACTCGACAGCCTGGGCTGGGTCAATTACCGCCTGGGCAACCTCGACGAGGCTGAGTCGTACCTGCGCCGGGCCTTCGCCAGCTTCCCCGACCATGAAGTGGCCGCCCACCTGGGCGAAGTACTGTGGGCCAACGGCAAGCGCCGCGAAGCCCGCCAGGTCTGGGCCAAGGGCTTCGACGCCCAGGCCGACAGCCCCATCCTGCGCAAGACCCTCCTGCGCCTGACCGGATCCGAGACCCTTTAACGCCATGTTCCTGCGCCATTGCATCACCTTCACCCTGATCGCCCTGCTGGCCGGCTGTGCCGGTTTCGGTAGCCGCGAGGCCCTGGAGGGCCACGGCAACCCGCAGCAGTGGCGCGCCCATAAAGAGCAGTTGAGCAGCCTCGATGGCTGGCAGATCAACGGCAAGGTCGGTATCCGCGCCCCGCGTGATTCCGGCAGCGGTACGCTGTTCTGGCTGCAACGCCAGGACTACTACGACATCCGCCTGGCCGGCCCGCTGGGCCGTGGCGCCGCACGCCTGACCGGCCGCCCCGGTGGCGTGGTGCTGGAAGTGGCCAACCAGGGCCGCTATGAGGCCAGCAGCCCCGAGGCACTGCTGGAAGAGCAGCTGGGCTGGCAACTGCCGGTCTCCCATTTGGTCTGGTGGGTCCGCGGCCTGCCCGCCCCCGACAGCAAGAGCAAACTGACCCTGGACGGCGACAGCCGCCTGGCCAGCCTTGACCAGGATGGCTGGCAGGTACAGTACCTGAGCTACACCGAGCAGAACGGCTATTGGCTGCCCGAGCGCCTGAAGCTGCACGGCAAGGACCTCGACGTCACCCTGGTGGTCAAGGACTGGCAGCCGCGCCAGCTGGGGCACTGATACATGCGCACGCTCACCCTGCCCGCCCCGGCCAAGCTCAACCTGTGGCTGCATATCATCGGCCGCCGCGCCGACGGCTATCACGAGCTGGAAACCGTGTTCCAGTTCCTTGACCACGCCGACGAGCTGAGTTTCGCCGTGCGTGACGACGGCGTGATCCACCTGCACACCGAGATCGCGGCGGTACCGCACGACAGCAACCTGATCGTGCGTGCCGCGCGCATGCTGCAGGCACAATCCGGCACGACACTGGGCGCCGACATCTGGCTGACCAAGGTATTGCCCATGGGCGGCGGCATCGGCGGCGGCAGCTCGGATGCCGCCACCACCCTGCTGGCCCTCGCCCACCTGTGGCAACTGGGCTGGGACGAAGACCGCCTGGCTGCCCTGGGCCTGAGCCTGGGCGCCGATGTACCGGTGTTCGTCCGCGGCCATGCGGCCTTCGCCCAGGGCGTGGGCGAACAACTGACCCCGGTCGACCCGGTCGAGCCCTGGTATGTCGTGCTGGTGCCGCAAGTGTCTGTCAGCACAGCAGAAATTTTTTCACATCCGCAGTTGACACGTGATTCACTGCCCCTTAAGATGCGCCCCGTTCCCGAGGGAAACAGTCGAAATGACTGCCAACCGGTGGTAGAGCAGAGTTACCCGGAAGTTCGCAATGCGTTGAATTCTTTGGGCAAATTCACTGAAGCTCGGCTAACCGGAACTGGAAGTTGTGTGTTTGGGGCCTTCCCAAACAAAGCCGAAGCTGATAAAGTTCTGGCCCTTCTTTCAGCGACCCAAACAGGGTTTGTGGCGAAAGGAAGCAATATTTCGATGTTGCATCGCAAGCTGCAAAGTCTGATCAAGAAGTCGAGCGCATAAGCGTTCGCAGCAACAGATACAGGGGCGTCGCCAAGCGGTAAGGCAGCAGGTTTTGATCCTGCCATGCGTTGGTTCGAATCCAGCCGCCCCTGCCATTTTCCTTATACTCATCCAGGTTACCCTCAGCCTCCAGGTACTGCGCGTGTCCAAGATGATGGTCTTTACGGGGAATGCCAACCCCGATCTGGCTCGGCGTGTAGTACGTCAGCTGCATATCCCTCTCGGTGACGTCTCTGTCGGTAAATTCTCCGACGGCGAGATCAGTGCCGAGATCAATGAAAACGTTCGCGGTAAAGACGTCTTCATTATTCAGCCGACCTGTGCCCCGACCAACGATAACCTGATGGAACTGGTAGTGATGGCCGACGCCTTCCGCCGCTCCTCAGCATCCCGAATCACCGCCGTGATTCCTTACTTCGGATACGCCCGCCAGGACCGCCGTCCGCGTTCGGCACGTGTAGCCATCAGCGCCAAAGTCGTCGCTGACATGCTCACTGTCGTCGGTATCGACCGTGTACTCACCGTCGACCTGCACGCTGACCAGATCCAGGGTTTCTTCGATATCCCGGTCGACAACATCTACGGCTCGCCCGTACTGGTCGACGATATCGAGGACCAGCGTTTCGAGAACCTGATGATCGTCTCCCCGGACATCGGTGGTGTCGTGCGCGCACGTGCCGTCGCCAAGTCCCTGGGTGTCGACCTGGGTATCATCGACAAACGCCGCGAGAAGGCTAACCACTCCGAGGTGATGCACATCATCGGCGACGTCGAAGGGCGCACCTGCATCCTGGTAGACGACATGGTCGACACCGCCGGCACCCTGTGCCACGCGGCCAAAGCCCTGAAAGAACACGGCGCTGCCAAGGTTTACGCCTACTGCACGCACCCTGTCCTGTCGGGCCGCGCGATCGAGAACATCGAGAAGTCGGTACTGGACGAGCTGGTGGTGACCAACACCGTTCCGCTGTCCGCCGCTGCTCAAGCCTGTGACCGTATCCGCCAGCTGGATATCGCACCGGTTGTGGCTGAAGCGGTACGCCGCATCAGCAACGAAGAATCGATCAGCGCGATGTTCCGCTAAGCGGAACACACGCTGACGAAAAGCGCCCCGCCCCAACACTGGTTGTTGGGGCGGGGCTTTTTTGCCATCCCCGTTGGCGCTGGTCGCAAACGCCCTCGGGGGGCTATTTTGGAGAAACAAAATGACCGAATTCACCCTGAACGCCCAAGCGCGTACTGACCTGGGGAAAGGTGCGAGCCGCCGCCTGCGTCACTCCGCGCACATTCCAGCCGTTGTCTACGGTGGTAACCAGGACGCTCAGTCCCTGACCATCCTGGCCAAGGAAATCACCAAGCTGTTCGAAAACGAGGCTGCCTTCAGCCACGTTCTGGAACTGAACGTCGACGGCGCCAAGCAGAACGTCGTGGTCAAGGCCCTGCAGCGTCACCCGGCCAAAGGCTTCATCATGCACGCCGACTTCGTTCGCGTCGTTGCTGGCCAGAAACTGACCGCCAAGGTACCGGTTCACTTCATCAACGAAGAAGCCCCGGTCAAGAAAGGCGGCGAGATCTCCCACGTAGAAGCCGAGATCGAAGTTTCCTGCGAAGCCAAGGACCTGCCTGAGTTCATCGAAGTCGACCTGGCCAACGCTGAAATCGGCACCATCATCCACCTGTCGGACCTGAAAGCTCCGAAAGGCGTAGAGTTCGTTGCTCTGGCCCACGGTGATGACAAAGCTGTTGCCAACGTTCACGCTCCACGCGTTGCTCCAGAAGCAGAAGGCGCTGCCGAGTAATCCACTCGCACGCCGGCGTTGATCGGGTTACAGTGCCGCGCGCACTGTAACCCACCAACTCCAAGGAAGAGCCCCTGACGTGACCGCCATCCAGTTGATCGTCGGCCTGGGTAACCCCGGCCCCGAATACGAACAGACCCGGCATAACGCAGGGGCTCTTTTCGTTGAACGCATTGCCAGCGCCCAGCGCGTCTCGTTGACCGCTGACCGCAAGTATTTCGGCCTGACGGCTAAGTTCAGCCATCAGGGCAACGACGTTCGCTTGCTCATCCCCACCACCTACATGAACCGCAGCGGCCAGGCCGTGGCGGCCTTGGCCAATTTCTTCCGCATCAAGCCGGAAGCGATCCTGGTGGCGCATGACGAACTCGACCTGCCTCCGGGCGTCGCCAAGCTCAAGCGCGGCGGTGGCCATGGTGGGCACAACGGCCTGCGCGACATCATCGCGCAGCTCGGCAACCAGAACGACTTCCACCGCCTGCGGCTTGGCATCGGCCACCCGGGTGACGCCAAACTGGTCTCCAACTTCGTCCTGGGCCGCGCGCCGCGCGCCGAGCAGGAGAAGCTCGACGCCAGCATCGATTTTGCCCTCGGCGTGCTGCCGGACGTGCTTGCCGGCGACTTCGCCAAGGCGATGCGCGAGCTGCACAGCCAGAAGGCCTGATTTCCTTTAGAGAGGGGAATACCCATGGGTTTCAATTGCGGCATCGTCGGCCTGCCCAACGTCGGCAAGTCCACCCTGTTCAACGCCCTGACCAAGTCTGGCATCGCGGCGGAGAACTTCCCTTTCTGCACCATCGAGCCAAACAGCGGCATCGTGCCGATGCCCGATGCGCGCCTGAATGCGCTGGCTGAAATCGTCAAGCCCAACCGCATCCTGCCAACCACCATGGAATTCGTCGACATCGCCGGCCTGGTGGCCGGTGCGTCGAAGGGCGAAGGCCTGGGCAACAAGTTCCTCGCCAACATCCGCGAGACCGACGCCATTGCCCACGTGGTGCGCTGCTTCGAAGACGAGAACGTGATCCACGTTTCCAACAGCGTCGACCCCAAGCGTGACATCGAGATCATCGACCTCGAGCTGATCTTCGCCGACCTCGACAGCTGCGAGAAGCAGCTGCAGAAGGTTGCCCGCAACGCCAAGGGCGGCGACAAGGATGCCCTGGCGCAGAAGGCGATTCTCGAGCAACTGATCCCGCACTTCACCGAAGGCAAGCCAGCGCGCAGCCTGATGAAGAACATGAGCGCCGAAGACAAGGCGGTCATTCGCGGCTTCCACCTGCTGACCAGCAAGCCGGTGATGTACATCGCCAACGTGGCCGAAGACGGCTTCGAGAACAACCCGCACCTGGACGTGGTCAAGGCCATCGCCGAGGAAGAAGGCGCGGTCGTGGTGCCGGTGTGCAACAAGATCGAAGCGGAAATCGCCGAGCTGGAAGACGGTGAAGAGAAGGACATGTTCCTCGAGGCCCTGGGCCTGGAAGAGCCTGGCCTGAACCGTGTGATCCGCGCCGGTTACGAACTGCTGAACCTGCAGACCTACTTCACTGCCGGCGTGCAGGAAGTACGCGCCTGGACCGTGCGCGTCGGTGCCACCGCACCGCAGGCGGCCGGGGTTATCCACACCGACTTCGAAAAAGGCTTCATCCGCGCTGAAGTGGTGGCCTATGACGACTTCATCCAGTTCAAGGGTGAAAGCGGTGCCAAGGAAGCCGGTAAATGGCGCCTGGAAGGCAAGGACTACATCGTCAAGGATGGCGACGTGATGCACTTCCGCTTCAACGTCTAAGCGGCAGTTTGCAGTACTGACAAACCCCTTGAGGCCCATGGCTTCAAGGGGTTTTGTTTTGTTCGTGCGCTTCAACGTGTGCGTCAGCCAACGCCTTCCATTCCGTATAATTAGCCACCCCAAACAGCTCGATACGAAAAAGCCGCGCAATAGCGCGGCTCTTTCGTTTCTATTAGCTCACTTGATGTTCTTGATCCAGAAACGTCGATCATCAACGCTGAAGTTGGGATCGTAGCCAACCAGTGTCAGCATCGAGCCCACATAGTAAAGGCCAAACTGGTTCATCACCCAACTGTCCATGACCGCATCACTGGGCAACTTGCTGTACGGAGGCGTTGGTCCATCCGTACGGGCTTGGCCTGTCGTCTTTCCTGATACGGAAAAGCTCTTCCAGGTCAACACAAAGTTGTTGGACTGCTTGGGCAGGTCCGGCGCGCACAGGGAAAGGTTCTCGAAATGTTCGGAGCGTCTGGCATCGTGCCAAAGCACTGCGTCGAAATGAACGCAGTCGTTTGCCTTGAGAGTTAGACTGCGGGACAGGCTACGTTGATCGGCCGGAATGTCGAGGTTCGTGATAACGACCTTTGGCCACTCAGGTGCGCGCCCGTCCGTAGAGATATTCTGCCGCAAAGCGTTGTAAAGCGGTGTACGCAGCAAGCTGTTCTTGCTGGTTGTGCCAGCCGATGCGGGGGATACCTGCTTCAGATTGGCACTGATCGATTGCCCTACACCATTGAGCGAGTTCAACGCTCCCTGCATTTCTGTTGACGAACAACCCGTCACAAAAAAAGGCAGAAGCGCTAAAGCTCGATACATTTTCATTGCAGTCCCTCGCTAGGATCATCGTTTGAATATGGCGCCAATAAAGGCGCACGAAATGTGCGCCGCCTACAGTTCAAGGAAACCTGAGCGGCACCCAGAATCGACAATTTTTTAGAAACGTCCTTGGTTTCGCCTATCGATATATTCTATGGTTTCAAGGTTGTCGTTGTCACTTTGACAAAATGCGCGCCCAGGACCTGTTCCTTGCATGGCAGCGAAGCCCACAGTGCTGAGCAACTCCATGCAACAACCGTTAAAAAGCGCTCTGGTCAGCGCTGTCCGTTGTTGAAAGATCGATTCAAGGAAGAACCATGAAAGAACACCAGTACGAGGTCCAGGTGACCTGGACCGGCAACAATGGCAATGGCACATCCAGCTACACCGCTTACGCCCGCGACTTCAGTGTCGAAGCCCCGGGCAAGGCGACTCTGGAAGGTTCGGCCGACCCGGCTTTTCGCGGTAACCCCCTACGCTGGAACCCGGAAGACCTGCTGGTGGCCTCACTGTCAGCGTGCCACAAGCTCTGGTACCTGCACTTGTGCGCGGTAAATGGCGTGAATGTGCTGGCCTATGTCGACCAGCCCCTGGGACGCATGGTGGAAGGTGACGCTCAGGGCAAAGGCCGCTTCACCCATGTGCTGCTGCGCCCGCAGGTGACCATCAGCGCCGGCTCGAACCGTGAGCTTGCCTTGCGTTTGCACGAGGAGGCCCACCATGAGTGCTTCATTGCCAATTCAGTCAATTTCCCGGTCGAGTGCGAGGCGCTGGTGACGCTGGCTTAGAGGCCCGGGGCTAACGCTCCGTTTGCAGGCATGGCTTGGTGTCGCGATGGCACGTAGATTCAAAAATCGCTGGTCAGAGCCATCGCGCCAAGCAGCAGGCAAATGCTCGCCACGGTGGTCAGCTGCAATCGCATCGGCAGGTACCAGCCTGGCACAACCTGCAGCAACTTCCGATCTTGCCAATAATGAAGGGCAAAGCCGCCAAGCAACATCAGGCAACCCAGGGAAACAGGCAGCAAAGTGCTGACCCAACCGAGCAACGCCGGCACGACGCTCCACATCAGCCGTTTGCGACGCTGCTCGGCGGGTAGCGCCGGCAGGGCCATCGCGAAGCCCCAGTGCAAGGCGCCGACGAAACTCAAGATGACGGCGCCATAGTTCACCAGCATCATCGCCCACAATGCTCGGTACTCGGGAACGAAGACGACCAGCAGCATCAAGCCAACAAACGGCAGCAAGCCGCCATAACCGAGGATGGCAAAGCGCCTTGGCAATAACGTGCTAGACCCGCTCATCTGAATGCCTGTCATTTGTTTCGACCAATCAGTTGAAGAAACTCCTGGCGCGTCGTCGCCGAGTCGCGAAACACACCCAGCATCACGGATGACACCATCACCGAGTTCTGCTTTTCGACACCTCTCATCATCATGCACATATGCTTTGCTTCGATGACCACAGCCACCCCTGCCGCATCGGTGATGTCTTGTATGGCACAGGCAATTTGCCGGGTGAGGTTTTCCTGAATCTGCAGACGGCGGGCAAAGACATCGACCACGCGCGCGACCTTGGACAACCCCAGCACCCTGCCAGTGGGCAGGTAGGCAACATGCGCCTTGCCAATAAAGGGCAGCATGTGGTGCTCGCACAATGAATACAGCTCGATATCGCGCACCACGATCATCTCGTCGTTCTGGGACTCGAACAGCGCTCCATTGATGACCTCTTCGATATTCAGCCTGTAGCCGTTGCACAAGTACTGCATGGCCTTGGCCGCGCGCTGGGGAGTGTCCAACAGCCCTTCTCGCTGCGGGTCTTCGCCTACTTCGAGCAGAATTTCGCGATAATTTTCAGCTAACGAATGGGACATGTGGACTCCTCACCGCTACGGCGACGACCGACAAAATATGTACAATATTGAATTCTTGTATAGGTTTTGTACAATTTAGCCGAAAGCCAGCAATAAGCAATACCCGCTCCGGCTTCGAGCACGAAATGTCGCCAGCAGCGTTTGCCGGCCCGGACCCGGCCGAGCGCAGAGCGTCACGAACCTCAACGTGAAGGTGATCAGTGGATCCACACCAGATGAACAGATTCAATCCGCGCAAGCTGGGGGCATCCAAGTGGACGGCGTGCCAGCCTGTAAACCGGGAAAAGCACTTCATGGTGACCGAGCTGATTTGCGACGAAGACGGTACGCCTGTGCAGATTGAACTGGAGGCCGTCCACAGCCAACGCAAGCAAGTGCTCGACTGGCGAGAACTCAGGGATAGCCAACGCTGGAAATTCGGCTGGTGTTGAACACCCAGGGCGCCCTCCGAGCTAGCAGCGAATGACGATAGGCAAGAAGCAGCTTCGTGCTGCCTTCTCGACATGGCAGCGTTTGCCAGCGGGCAGAAAAAACAGCATCTAAGCTGTGACTCAGCACTGTTCCCTCGGAGCGCACCATGGCGGAAAAGAACCGCTTCGACTGGCAACGCTGGTTACCCGGCCTGGTCACCCTGCTCCATTACCAACCCGCCTGGCTGCCCAAGGACATTGCTGCCGGCCTGGTGCTCACCACCATGCTGGTACCGGTAGGCATCGCCTACGCCGAGGCCTCCGGGGTGCCAGGCATCTATGGCCTGTACGCCACCATCATCCCGCTGCTGGCCTATGCCCTGTTCGGCCCCAGCCGCATCCTGGTGCTGGGCCCGGACTCGGCGCTGGCCGCACCGATCCTGGCGGTGGTGGTGCAATACGCCGCCAGCGACCCGCAACGAGCGATCGCCATCGCCAGCCTGATGGCCCTGGTCGCCGGGGCCTTCTGCATGATCGCCGGGCTGCTGCGCCTGGGCTTCATCACCGAACTGCTGTCCAAGCCGATCCGCTATGGCTACATGAACGGCATTGCCCTCACCGTATTGATCAGCCAGTTGCCCAAGCTGTTCGGCATCAAGGTCGATAGCCAGGGGCCGCTGCGCGACCTTTGGCAACTGGGCGAAGCACTGCTCGCCGGCCAAGGGCACTGGCCCAGCTTCATCGTCGGTGGCGGTAGCCTGCTGCTGATCCTGCTGCTCAAACCCTTCAAGCGCCTGCCAGGGATCCTGATCGCCGTGGTCCTGGCTACACTCGCAGTGAGCCTGCTCGACCTCGAGCAGCTGGGTGTCAAGGTACTCGGTCAACTGCCCCAGGGCCTGCCCAGTTTCGTGTTCCCCTGGGTCTCCGACATCGACCTGGTCGAAGTGGTACTGGGCGGCATTGCCGTGGCGCTGGTGTCGTTCGCCGATACCAGCGTGCTGTCGCGCTCCTATGCCGCGCGCATGAAGATGCCGGTCAACCCGAACCAGGAAATGTTCGGCCTGGGCGTGGCCAACCTGGCCGCCGGGCTGTTCCAGGGCATCCCCATCAGCAGCAGTTCGTCACGTACCCCCGTGGCCGAAGCGGCCGGCTCGCAGACCCAACTCACCGGCATCATCGGTGCACTGGCGGTGACCCTGTTGCTGCTGGTGGCGCCCAACCTGCTGCAGTACCTGCCCAACAGCGCCCTGGCAGCGGTGGTGATAGCAGCCGCACTGGGGCTGTTCGAGTTCGCCGACCTCAAGCGCATCTTCCGCATGCAGCAGTGGGAGTTCTGGTTGTCCATCACCTGCTTTGTCGGGGTGGCGGTGTTCGGTGCGATCCCCGGTATCGGCATTGCCGTGGTGATTTCGGTGATCGAGTTCCTGTGGGACGGCTGGCGGCCGCATCATGCGGTGCTGGGCCGGGTGGATGGCACCCGCGGTTACCATGACATGCAGCGTTATCCACAGGCCCGGCGCATTCCGGGGCTGGTGCTGCTGCGTTGGGATGCGCCGTTGTTCTTTGCCAATGCCGAGCAGTTCCAGAGCACGGTGATGGCGGCGGTGGACGCATCGCCTACCCCGGTGCAACGGCTGGTGATTGCGGCAGAACCGGTGACCAGTATCGATGTCACCTCGGCAGACATGCTCGCCGAGCTGGACCGGGCGCTGGAGGCGCGCGGGGTGGAGTTGCAGTTTGCCGAGATGAAAGACCCGGTGAAGGACAAGATGCGGCAGTTCGAGTTGTTCGAGCACATGGGGGAGACCGCGTTTCATCCCACGGTGGGTGCGGCGGTGGATGCCTACCTGGAACAGAGTGGGGTTGAATGGAAGCCTTAAGTTTTCCTGGGCTGGCCTCTTCGCGGGTAAACCCGCTCCCACAAGGATTGCGTGATCCCATGGGCAACGCCATACCTGTGGGAGCGGGTTTACCCGCGAAGCAGGCCACGCCGTAGCCGAAGCCGGTCGATCCAGATGAGCATGGCACTGGCATATACCGACACCGCCAGGAACAGCGCCATGCGCACGGCAAAGGCGCGGTAGACATCCTGCCCACCGGCACTGTCCTGCACCGACTGCCCGAGCAAGATGAGCATGGTCGTCAGGCAGCTGAGCCAATAGGCCGGGCCCTGCCGGTTCGGCACGGCCTGATACATCCGCCGCCCCTGCCAAAGTGCGAACAGCAGCACCCACAGGAAAAACATCCACAGGTGCACGAACAGGCTCAGCGCCCCCCACATCAGGATCGCCAGCAAGCCGGCCAGCAAGGTCGAGCCGATCAGCTCCCGGCTGGCATGCCGTGCACGGGTCTCGCCAGCCTGTTGCCCAAGGCTTACCGCCTTCATGATCAGTGGCATGTACTGGTCCGGGGCGATCAATGCCAGCAGGAACGCTGGCATCACGATCAACGTGGCACGCAGCGCCACCCAGCTGACCTGCTCACTGCCCAGCAACGGCGGCGCAGGTTGCGCCGGCGCATCGGCAGGTTCGGGAAACAGCACATGGGCCAAGGCCGTGCCCAGTACCGCCAGCAGCATACCCTTGGCCAACGCTTCGACCACCGAGAGAGCCAGGGTGAAGTCGCTGGTACCGGCGGCAGCGATCATGGTCAGGCCGATCACCAGCAGGTTCGCCAGCAAGCCGTTGCCGCCCTTCAGGGCGTAGCGCAAGGTCAGGAAAACCCCCACGCCCACCAGCAACACCCCGCTCACCGGCGCATGGCGCAGCAGCGGAATCAGCAACAGCCCGCTGCCGCAACTGAGCAGCACCAGCAACGCCAAAACCGGTGCCGCACGCAGCGGCAAGGGCTGGCTGCGCATGGCCAGCAACAGTACCGCGAACACCGGCGCCAGGATCGGCACCGGCAGGCCGACGCCGAAACTCACCGCCAGGCACAGTGCCACGCCCCAGGCCAGGCGCAGGGCGCGCAGGCGGCGCAATTCAATAGGCATACGACAACCAGCTCATCAGCCACATGAACAGCCGGCCCAGCAGGTTCAACGGGTTACCTTCGCTGGGCAGGGCCATGACCTCGGCCTGCCCGCCAACCCGCAGCCCGCTCTTGTCCTGCAACTGGTCACGCTCAAGTTCGACGATGACCGGGAAGCGTTGCGCCGAACGCAGCCACTCGCGGCTGTTCTGCACGCTCGGCAGCGTACCCGGCGGGGTACTCTGGCCCACGCTCACACCGTAGCCGATGCTGCGAATGCGCCCCTTCAACACCGTGCCGGGCAGTGCGTCGAGCACCACCAGCACCGGGGTGTCGGGGCGCAGGCGGCCGAGGTTGTTCTCGGTCATGTCGGCACTTATCCACACGTCATGGATGGCGATCAGGGTCATCATCGGGCTGCCGGCGCCGACATAGTGGCCGACGTCGGTACGCAAGTCAGTGATCAAGCCGTTCGCATCGGCACGCACCACGGTGCGTGCCAGGTCCAGGCGGGCCTTTTCCACATTCGCCGCGGCACTGCGCAACTGGGCGTTGTCATCCTGCGCCCCACCCTGCTGCTCGCGCGCCCGCTCCACTTCGGCACGGGCTGCCGCCACTTGGCTGACAGCTTGGTCGCGAGTGGCCTGGGCGCCTTCCAGGCGGCGCACCGACACCGTCCCCGGGTCTTCGTCGATCAGGCGCTTGAGCCGTTCGGCGTCCTGCCGCGCCTTGCGCTCGTTGGCCTGCGCCGCGAGCAACGCCGCCTGTGCCGAATCGATGCCCGCCGTGTGCGCGCCGATCTGCCGGCGCACCGCGTCCAGGTCGGCCTCGGCACGCGCCAGGGCGATGCGGTACTGCTCCTGGTCCAGCTCGAACAGCACATCACCCCGGCGCACTTCCTGGTTGTTGCCCACCGCCACACGCTTCACCTGGCCGGCCACCTCGGCACTGACCGGTATCACATAGGCCTGCAAGCGGGCCTGCTGGGTGTAGGGCATGAAGCGGTCGGCCAGCAGGTACCAGAGCAGGCTCACGGCAATCAGCAGCAATACCCAGCGCATGCCGCGATCGGGGGCGGCTGGGGGCGGCGTCGGGGCTGCGTCACTCATTTCGTTTCACCTTGTGCATGTGCGCTGGGGGCTGGCTCGTCGAGCAGCTCGCCCCAGTCGGTTCGTTGCTGCATCTGCTGGCGCGTAGCCGGGTCGATCAGCGCGCGGCTGGCGTCCCAACCGCCACCCAGGGCCTTGTACAAGGTCACCAGGCTGCTCACGGCATTGCCGCGGCTGACCAGGTAACCGTCCTGTTGCTGCAACAGCAGTTGCTGGGCGTCGAGCACCCGCTGGAAGTCGGCGAAACCTTCGCGGTACCGCGAGCTGGCCAGGCTCAACGAGCGTTGCGCGGCCTGCGAGGCCTGCTCGCGAATGCGCGCGCTCTGCAGCGAGCGCACCAGCCCGCTGGCGGCATCGTCCGCCTCGCGCGCGGCTTCGCGCACACCCTGGTGGTACAGCTCGATCAGTTGCTGCAAGCGGGCATCCTCCACGCGCACGGCGTTCTTGCGCCGGCCATAGTCGAAAGGGTTCCAGATCAGGCTGGGCCCGGCGGCAAGATCAAACGTGTCGGGCAGGTGACTGGCCGTGACGAAGCTCCAGCCAATGCTGCCCAGCAGGCTCAGCTGGGGATAGAGATCGGCCTCGGCCACCCCGACCAGCGCCGATTGCGCGGCCACTGCCTGCTCGGCGGCGCGGATGTCCGGGCGGCGCTGCAGCAGGTTGGCGGGTACGTCCTGCAGTACGGCACGGTCCGGCAACGGCAGCTGGCCGTGGCCTGCGTCCAGCTGCGGCAACGGCCCGGGTGGCCGGCCGAGCAGCGCACACAACACGTTGCGCAGGGCATTGAGCTGGTTGTGGAACTCGGGGATGGTGGCTTGGGTGGCCAGGTATTGGCTACGCGCCTGTTGCCAGTCGAGTTCGTCGTTTTCACCATGGCGGAACAGCCGTTCGGTAATGTCCAGGCTGCGCGCCTGGCGTCTGGCGTTTTCTTCGGCGATATCCAGCCGCGCCTCGGCAGTGCGCAGGGCAAAGTAGGTGTCAGCCACTTGCGCCCGCAACAGCAGCATGGCATCGGCGTAATTGGCCTGGGAGGCGAAGTAGGCAGCATCGGCACTTTCGATGGCGCGGCTGAAGCGCCCCCAGAAGTCGATTTCCCAGCCGATGTCGAAGCCTGCGCTGGATTGCCAGAACACCGAGTCGCGGGCGTTGGCGCTGCCGGACTGGTCCTGCTTCAGGTACAGGCTCTGGGCACGTAGTTGCTGCAGCTGTGGATAACGCCCGGTCTGCACGATAGCCAGCTGGGCACGGGCTTCAGCGATGCGCAAGCCAGCCACGCGCAGGTTGGTGTTGTTGGCATCCGCCTCGGCAATCAGGGCGTCCAGCGCCGGGTCGGCGAACACCGTCCACCACTGGCGCAGGTCGGGCGCGCTGGCGTGCTGCCCGGCCTGCTTCAGCAAAGGAGTATCCCAGGTGTGCAGCCAGGGGTCCTGCAGCGGCTGGAAATCCGGGCCGACCTGGGTGCAGCCGGCCAACACGGCAACCAGGCTCAGTGCACAACCGTAGACGCGTCCGGGCATGGCAATCCTTGGCTCAGGCGGTCGGCTCTGCGGGGTTTTCCGGCACCTGCAGCGCCACCCACTGCCAGAACAGCACATAGGTGACGCCGAGGATCACCGGGCCAATGAACAGGCCAATGATGCCTTTGACCACCATGCCACCGAGCGCGCCGATCAGTACCACTGGCATCGGCACATCCACCCCGCGCCCCAGCAGCAACGGTTTGAGCACGTTGTCGGCAAGCCCGGCAACGAAGGTGTAGATGGCGAATACGATGGTGGCCACGGTGAAGCCTTCGGCATTGAAGACATAGATGATCACCGGCACGGTGACCAGCGTGGCGGGTGCCTGGGCAATCCCCAGCATGAGGATGACGATGGCCAGCATCCCGGCACCTGGCACGCCCTTGACGACAAAGCCGACACCGATCAGCAACATCTGGATGAAGGCAATGCCGATCACCCCCTGGGCCACGGCCCGAATGGTGGCGGTGCACAGTTTGGCCAGCGGCTTGCCGCGCTCTTCGCCCGATACCCGCATGGCAATGCGCTGCGCGGCAATTTCGCCACGCTCACCGAAGGCCATGATGATGCCAGAGATGACGATCGCCGCGATGAACAGCAGGAACGCGCCCCCTGCGCTGGCAGCAGCCCCCAGCACCGTGCGCCCGGCGCCCTTGAGTTGCGGCATCCACTGGTTCAGCACACCGGCCATGTTTTCCGAGGCCGCCAGCCACAGGGCATGGACTTTCGGCCCGATCAGCGGCCAGGTGGCCACCGACTCAGGGGGTGGCGGCACGCTCCAGGCGCCGCTCTTGAGCAAGGTCACCAGGCTGTCCACCGATTCGCCGATGGACATCACCACCAGGTAGATCGGCACCAGCAGCACGACCAGTACCAGCACCACGACCAGGGTCGCCGAGAGCCCGTCCTTGAGCCCGGTGCGGCGCTGGATACGGCAATACAGCGGATACAGGGTCACTGCCAGGATCACCGACCACAGCATCAGTTCCAGGAACGGCTGGAACGTCTGGAAGGCAAACATCACCAGGGCAGCTATCAGGCCAGCCTTGATGAGCACATCGAGCAAGCCCCGCGACAGGCGGCTGTCCAGCTTGACACCCGGTTGCATGCTTCACCTCCGAACTTCAGCTGCGCCGTGTGGCGCGATCAGTGGCCCGTTTCAGGGCTTGCCTGGGCGGGGCTGTGGTCACGCAGTTGCCGCGCCAGGGCCATCATTACCAGGGGCACCACTGCCATCGACAAGGTGATGGCCAGCACCAACAGGTCGTGCACCTGCTGCGCCAGCACCTGGTGCTCCAGCGCCAGCTTGAACACCACGAAGGCAAACTCGCCGCCAGAGGCCAGCACCACGCCCAGGCACAGCGCCTGCGCCTGGTTGAGGCCCCCGGCCGTACGCCCCAGGCCGTACAGCAGCGGCAGCTTTATGGCCACCAGCAACAGCGTCAGCCCCAACACCAGCAACGGCAGATCGAACAGCAGGCGCAGGTCGGCGCTCATGCCGACGCCGACGAAGAACAACCCCAGCAGCAAGCCTTTGAGCGGTTCGATCTGGGTCTCCAGCTCATGTCGAAAAGGCGACTCGGCCATCAGCACGCCGGCGAGAAAGGCACCCAGGGCCATCGACACGCCCACATGCTCCATCACCCAGGCCGTGCCCAGCACCACCAGCAAAGCGGTAGCGGTCGACAGCTCGGGCAAACCCGAACCGACCGTCCACTTGAACACCGGGCTCAACAGATAGCGGCCAAACACGATCAACGTGCCAAGGCCGAGCGCCACCGCCAACAGCGGCCAGGTGCCTTCGTCGGCGGTGCTGACCTTGCCACCGAGCAGGGGCACCACGGCGATCAAGGGAATGGCCGCGATGTCCTGGAACAACAGGATGGCCACGGCCAGCCGCCCGTGTGGCTTGCCGAGGTCCTTGCGCTCGGCCAGGACTTGCAGGCCGAACGCTGTCGAAGACAACGCCAGGCCCAGGCCCAGCACGATCGCTGCGGCCTTCGACTGGCCGAACGCGAAATACGCCAGCAGGCCCAGCGCGACGGCGGTCAGCCCTACCTGCAGCGAACCGACGCCAAACAGCGCCCGGCGCATGGTCCACAGGCGCTGCGGTGACAGCTCCAGGCCAATGACGAACAGCAGCATGACCACGCCCATTTCCGATAGCCGCGCCACGTTTTCGGGGTTGTCGAGCAGCCCGAGCACGGAGGGGCCGATGAGGATGCCGGCCAGCAGATAGCCCGGCACCGCCCCCATTTTCAGACGCTGCGCCAGCGGTACCAGAAGCACCACGGCCAGCAGGAACACCACCGTCGCCTGTAGCAGGCTGCCGTCATGTGGCATAGGTTTGCACCCTTGCTGCTCCCCGCAGGGAGGGATCAGAAACGCTCTTCGACCACTTTGAACGGGTAGGCTACGGCCTTGTACTTGCCGATCTTGCCGCGCTTGGGCAGCTTCACTACCTGGTCACGGGTTACGTCCTTGTAGGGAATACGTGTCAGCAAATGGCTGATGATGTTCAGACGGGCACGACGCTTGTCGTTGGAGTTGGCCATGAACCAGGGCGCCCAGGACGAATCGGAGGCGGCGAACATGTCATCGCGGGCGCGGGTGTAGTCATCCCAGCGGGTGTAGGATTTGAGGTCCATCGGCGACAGCTTCCACAGTTTGCGCCCGTCGTTGATGCGGTCCTGCAAACGCCGGGTCTGCTCCTCGGCGCTGACCTCCAGCCAGTATTTGATGAGGATGATCCCGGACTCGACCATCAACTTTTCAAACAGCGGCACCACGGTGAGGAACTTGCTGCTCTGCTCCTCGGTACAGAAGCCCATTACCCGCTCGACGCCGGCACGGTTGTACCAGCTGCGGTCAAAGATCACCACCTCTCCCGCAGCGGGTAGATGGCCCAGGTAGCGTTGCACGTACATCTGGGTCTTTTCCCGCTCGGTCGGTGCCGGCAGCGCCACCACGCGGAATACCCGTGGGCTGACCCGCTCGGTAATGGCTTTGATGGTGCCGCCCTTGCCAGCGCCGTCGCGGCCTTCGAAGACAATGCAGACCTTCAGGCCCTGGGCCACCACCCACTCCTGCAGTTTTACCAGCTCCACATGCAGGCGCTTGAGTTCCTTCTCGTACGCCTTGCTGCCCAGTTTTTCCGGTAGATCGAGGGTGGCTTTTTTCCTGGACGGCTTCGACATGGCGCTCTCCTGAGGCGATTGAAGAGTCAGTATGGTCGATCCATGGCGATTTGCCGCTTCGCTTGTAGTTTCCCCAGGATTGGCTTCCAGCCGATTGATTTATGGGTGTTCAGCTGACTGTGGGAGAGGGTTTAGCCGCGGATGCGTCAGTGAAGCGAGCGCAGCATTGGCGGGTGAACCCGTCCCCACAGGGTGTGTAGTGGCTGTGAAGTGGCTACTTGGCCAGCTTGTTGTAGCTGGTCATCAGGTTGCGGTAGTCCGGAATATGGTTGGAGAACAGGGTGCCCAGCCCTTCGATGTCGTTGCGCCAGTCGCGATGCAGCTCGCAGGCCACGCCGAACCAGGTCATCAACTGCGCCCCGGCTGCCTCCATGCGCCGCCAGGCCGAGTCACGGGTCAGTTCGTTGAAGGTCCCGGAGGCGTCGGTGACGACGAACACCTCGAAGCCCTCCTCCAGCGCCGACAGTGCCGGGAAGGCCACGCACACTTCGGTGACCACACCGGCAATCAGCAACTGCTTCTTGCCGGTGGCCTTGACCGCCTTGACGAAATCCTCGTTGTCCCAGGCATTGATGTTGCCCGGGCGGGCGATGTACGGGGCGTCGGGGAACTGCTCTTTCAGCTCGGGGACCAGCGGGCCGTTGGGGCCGGTTTCGAAACTGGTGGTGAGGATGGTCGGCAGCTTGAAGTACTTGGCCAGGTCCGACAGGGCCAGCACATTGTTCTTGAAACGGTCGGGGTCGATATCCCTCACCAGCGAGAGCAGGCCGGTCTGGTGATCGACCAGCAGCACCGCTGCGTTGTTCTTGTCCAGACGCTTGTATTGGAAGGCCATGACGGATCTCCTTGCTTCGGCAGGTTGGGACTATCAGCGTAGGCAAGGATCAGCCGCAGGGAATACCGCCAGTCGGTTCGCCCGGGGGGCCGGCAATGGGGCCGCCGCGGCGCGGCCCCGGCACGGCTTCAGCCAAGCACCTTGGCAGACACCTCGTCGACCGCCGCCTTGGTAATGGCAACGATCTGCTCGGCATCCGCCTGGGTCAGCACCAACGGTGGGGCAAAACCGAGGATGTCGCCATGTGGCATGGCCCGCGCGATCATGCCGCGTTCAAGGCATGCTGCCGACACCTGCGGCCCGACTTTCAGCGCCGGGTCGAATGCCGTGCGGGCATCGCGGTCAGCCATGAACTCGACCGCGCAGAGCATGCCGTCACCGCGCACTTCACCGACCAGCGGGTGGCCTTCGAAGGTTTCGCGCATGCGCCGGTTGAGGTACGCCCCCACCACTTCGGCATTCCCGGTCAGGTTCTCGCGCTCGAGAATATCCAGGTTGGCCAGCGCCGCCGCCGCGCAGATCGGGTGCCCCGAGTAGGTCCAGCCGTGGCCCATCGGGCCAGCCTTCTGCGAGCCCTCGTCGATCACGTTCCACACCTTCTCGCCAACGATCACCGCCGACAGCGGCGCATAGGCGCTGGTCAGGCCCTTGGCGGTGGTGATCAGGTCCGGGCGGATGTCGTAACGCTGGCTGCCCATCTTCGACCCCAGGCGGCCGAAGGCGCAGACCACTTCGTCGGCGATCAGCAGCACATCGTAGCGATCGAGCACGGCCTGGATCGCCTTCCAGTAACCCTTGGGCGGCACGATGATGCCACCGGTACCCATCAGCGGCTCGCCAATGAACGCGGCGACGGTGTCGGGGCCTTCGGCAAGGATCAACTGCTCCAGCTGATCGGCGCAGTACTGCACGAACGCCTGCTCGTCCATGCCCGCTGGCGCCTTGCGGTACCAGTGCGGGCACACCGTGTGCCGCACGCCCTCCACCGGCAGGTCGAAATGCTGGTGGAAGCTGGGCAGTCCGGTGAGGCTGCCGGTCATGATCCCCGAGCCGTGGTAGCCGCGGTCGCGGGAGATGATCTTCTTCTTGCCTGGGCGGCCGAGGATGTTGTTGTAGTAGCGCACCAGCTTGACCTGGGTCTCGTTGGCATCGGACCCCGACAGGCCGTAGTAGACCTTCTTCATGCCTGCCGGCGCCCAGTCGATGATGCGCCTGGAAAGCTCGATGATTGCCTCGGTCGAGTGGCCGACGTAGGTGTGGTAGTACGCCAGCTCCGTGGCCTGGCGGTGGATGGCGTCGGCGACCTCGGTACGGCCGTAGCCGATATTCACGCAATACAGCCCGGCGAAGGCGTCGATCAACTCGCGGCCTTCATGGTCACGCAGGCGGATGCCCTCGGCGCCGGTGATGATCCGGCCCTTGAGCGCGCCGCTGGCGTGATCGTGGGCGTGGGTCGAAGGGTGCATGAAGTGGGCGCGGTCCTGTTCGAACAGCTGGCTGAAATCTTGGCTCATGGCAAACACTCCTTAGAACTGACCGTGGTGGTGCAGGCAAACGTATTTGGTCTCGACGAAGGGCTCGAAGCCTTCGCTACCGCCCTCGCGGCCCAGGCCGGAAGCCTTCATGCCGCCGAACGGGATGGGGTGGCCGGTGAACTTGACGCCGTTGATCGCCACCATCGCGTGGTCGAGGCGGCGCACCAGCGGGTGCACCACATCGAGGCGATTGCCGACGATGTAGGCCGCCAGGCCGTACTCGGTGTCGTTGGCCAGGGTGATGGCCTGCTCCAGCGTGTCGAACGGCATGACCCCGGCAATCGGCGCGAAGTTTTCTTCCTGGTAGATGCGCATCGCCGGGGTCACATCGGCCAACACCGTCGGCTGGAAGAACCAGCCTCCCAGCGCATGCCCTTCGCCGCCGACCAGCCGCCGCGCGCCACGCTGCAGGGCGTCCTCGACCCGGGCCTGGGTGGCATCGAAGGCGGCCTGGTGCATCAGCGGGCCGACCTCTGCCGTCGTTGCCTCGCCATCGACCATGGCCGGGCCAACCTTCAGCGCCCGTACCGCTTCGGCGAAGCGCGCCAGGAAGGCTTCGTACAGCGGCCGTTGCACCATGATCCGGTTGGCAGCGCAGCAGTCCTGGCCAGAGGTCTGGAACTTGGCCGCCACGGCCACCCGCACGGCCAGTTCGAGGTCGGCATCGGCGCAGACGATGAACGGTGCATTGCCGCCCAGTTCCAGCGCCACTTTCTTCACATCCTGCGCCGCGGCCTGCAGCACCAGCTTGCCGACCCGGGTCGAGCCGGTGAAGCTGACCGCCCGCACCCGGCTGTCGCGGACCAGGGTTTCCATGACCATCTGCGGCTCGCCGATGACCACGTTGAACACCCCCGGTGGGAAGCCGGCGTCCTCCGCCAGCTGGGCCAGGGCCAGCGCCGAAAACGGCGTCTCATGGGCCGGCTTGACCACCACGGTGCAGCCGGCAGCCAACGCTGCAGCCGCCTTGCGAGTGATCATGGCGCTGGGGAAGTTCCAGGGAGTGAGCAGTGCGCAGACGCCGACAGGCTCCTTCAGCGTGCTCAGCTGCGCGCCAGGAATATGGCTGGGGATGGTCTGCCCGTTGAGGCGCCGGGCCTCTTCGGCAAACCAGGGGATGAAGCTTGCTGCGTAGGCGATCTCGCCGCGTGCTTCGGCCAGCGGCTTGCCCTGCTCGGTACTGAGGATGCGCGCCAGCGCTTCCTGATGCTCCAGCATCAGCTCGGCCCAGCGCCGCAACAGCGCGGCGCGGCTATCCAGGCTCTGCTGGCGCCAGGCGGCAAAGGCCTGCTGCGCAGCATCCACCGCAGCGACGATCTGCTCGTGCTCGAGCAGCGGCACATGGCCGATGACCTGGCGGCTGGCCGGGTCATGCACGGCGATGCTGTTGCCGCTATTGCTGTGCAGCCATTGGCCATCGACGTAGCATAGGCTGTTGAATGGGTAGTGGTGTGACATGACTGTTCTCCATACCTCGTTGTCGTGGCGCCCGCTTCAGGCCAGTACGTCGGCGATCACCGCCAGGGTGTCGCCACACTGCACAAGCCCGGGGAAGTGCCGGGCGGCGAGCAGGCCCGTTCGCCTGGCGCGATATTCGACCGGGGCGCTGCCGGTGCGGCGGATGTCATGGATTCGCGCGATCACTTCGCCCTGGCTGACCGTCTCGCCCAGGTCGCGACACATCTCCAGCAGGCCGTCGTGCTCGCTGGCGATGAAGCAGTCGCCATCGGGCATGTCGAGCAGGGTGGTCTCGCCCTGCTCTCTTTCGCCCGCGAGGATGCCGGCGTGAATCAGCAGGTTGCGCACACCGCGTTCGGCCAGGGCCACGCTTTTTGCCGTGGAGGTGCCGCCACCGCCCAGCTCGGTGGTGACGAACACCTTGCCCTGCTCCTCCGCCGCGGTGTCGTACATCGCCTGTGCATCCAGCTCGAGCATGCGCATGCTGTAGGGCGCGGCGAAGGCCAGCATGGCGGCTTCACAGCGGGCCTGCTGGGCCTTGTCGGCCAGTACATGGCAAGCGGCGAACGGCAGGAAGTCGAGGGTGCGGCCACCGGAATGGATGTCCAGCACGATATCGGCCAACGGTAGCAAGGTGCGGCGGAAGTAATCGGCGATCTTTTCCGTCACGCTGCCATCCGCGCGGCCCGGGAAGCTGCGGTTGAGATTGCCGCGGTCGATCGGCGAGGTGCGGGTACCGGCGTGGAACGCCGGCGTGTTCATGAACGGCACGATGATCACCCGCCCGCGCACCTGCCCGGCCTGCAGCTGCTGGGCCAGCTTGCTCAGCGCCACCGGGCCCTCGTATTCGTCGCCGTGGTTGCCGCCGGTGAGCAAGGCGGTCGGGCCGTTGCCATTGCGGACCACCGTCAGCGGGATCATCACCGCGCCCCAGGCCGAGTCGTCACGCGAGTACGGCAGCTTGAGAAAACCGTGCTGCACGCCGTCCTGCTCGAAGTCCAGGTTACAGCTGATGGGATTGGCCACCGAGGTGGCGGCCTGTGCGATCGCATTCATGGGTCAGTCCTTCACGAACAGCTGGCGCGGCACGTTGCACAGGGTCTCGACCCCGGTCTCGGTGATGAGGATGCTTTCGGTGATTTCCAGGCCCCAGTCGTCCATCCACAGCCCCGGCATGAAGTGGAAGGTCATGCCCGGTTGCAACACGCTGGTGTCGCTCGGGCGCAGGCTCATGGTCCGCTCGCCCCAGTCTGGCGGATAGCTGATACCGATCGGGTAGCCACAGCGGCTGTCCTTGTGGATGCCGAACTTCTCCAGCACGCCGAAGAACGCCCGGGCGATGTCACCGGTGGTGTTGCCCGGCCGCGCGGCATCGAGGCCGGCCGCAATGCCTTCGACCACCGCCTTTTCGCCGTCGAGGAAATGCTGCGGCGGCTTGCCCAGGTAAACCGTGCGCGACAGCGGGCAGTGGTAGCGCTTGTAGCAGCCGGCGATCTCGAAGAAGGTACCGGCGCCCCGGGCAAACGGTGAATCGTCCCAGGTCAGGTGCGGCGCACTGGCGTCCGCGCCGGTCGGCAGCAGCGGCACGATCGCCGGGTAGTCGCCGCCGTGGCCATCGACACCGAGGATGCCGCTGCGGTAGATCTCGGCCACCAGCTCGTTCTTGCGCATGCCGGGCTCGATACGTTCGAGGATGCACCCGTGCATCTTCTCGACGATGCGCGCGGCAATGCGCATGTACTGGATTTCCTGCGGCGACTTGACCGCCCGTTGCCAGTTGACCAACCCGGCGGCATCGCTGAAACGCGCCTGCGGCAAGTGCTTGCACAGGGCCTGGTAGGCCGCCGCGCTGAAGTAGTAGTTGTCCATCTCCACGCCAATGCTCAGGCCGCCCCAGCCCTTGGCCAGAATCACTTCCTGGCACAGGTAGTCCATCGGGTGGCGCTCGCGTGACTGCACGTAGATGTCCGGGTAGCCAACGATGTTGTCGTGCTGCATGAACACCGTGCGCTTGGCACCGTTGGCGTCCTGCCCGCGGCCGAACCAGATCGGCTCGCCGTCGAGCGCCAGCAGCACGCACTGGTGCACGTAGAACGACCAGCCGTCATAGCCGGTAAGCCAGGCCATGTTCGAGGGATCGGTGACCAGCAACAGCTCCAGGCCCTGCGCCTGCATGGCGCTGCGGGTCCTGGCCAGGCGCTGGGCGTACTCCTGCCGGCTGAACGGCAGGTTGACCACTGTCTGTGACATACGGGTGCCCTTCTTGTGAGTGGGTTGCAAAAGGTGTCAGCTGTGAAACGCCAGGCCTTTGTTGGCAGCGACTGCGCGTTCGAAGGCAAGGTTGGCGATGGCGGTGTCCTGGGCCCCGGTGCCGGTCAGGTCGCACAGGGTGACCTCTTCGGCGTGCACGCGGCCCGGTTGCAGGCCGGCGATGACCTGGCCCAGTTCGGCAAGCACGGCCTGGTCGTCGAGCGTGCCGGCGCGCAAGGCGTGGTGCAGCTCGCCCAGGACGCGGGTCTGGCTCAGGCGGTCGGCGACGTAGCGATCGACCAGGGCCAGTGCGCTTGGCGCGATTTCGTTCTTGTGCTCGGCATCCGAGCCCATGGCGGTGATGTGCAGCCCCGGTTGCAGGTGCTGCGGCTGGATCAGCGGCTCGCGGCTGGGCGTGCAGGTAATGGCGATGTCCACCGCCTGCATGGCCTGGTCGACACTGGCGCAGGCCTGCACTTGCAACTGCCCGTCGCGCCCCAGGTCATCACACAAGGCTGCGGTCTTCTGCGCATCGCGGCCCCACACCCTGACCTGCGTGATCGGCCGCACCAGGCGCAGTGCCTGCAATTGCAGGCGGGCCTGTTCGCCACTGCCGATCAGGGCCACGCTGCGGCTGTCCGGCCGCGACAGCCAGCGAGCGGCCACCGCACCGGCTGCGGCAGTGCGCACGGCGGTGAGGTAGCCGTTGTCGAGCAGCAAGGCATCGAGCAGGCCAGTGCGCGCCGACAACAGCATCATCATGCCGTTGAGGCTGGGCAGGCCAAGCCTGGGGTTGTCGAAGAAACCCGGGCTGACCTTGATCGCGAAGCGCTCCAGCCCCGGCAGGTAGGCGGTCTTCACGTCCACTTCGCCATTGTGCTCGGGTATATCCAGGCGCAGGATCGGCGGCATTGCCACCTTGGTCGTGGCGAGCAGGGCAAAGGCCTGTTCGATGGCATCGACCGCGGCGCGATCGAGGGTGATGCAGCTACGCAGGTCGGCTTCGCTGAGCAAGGTGATGGCCGGCATTCGAATACCTCCAGGGCAGGGAAACGTGGGTTTCAGGCGTCGCCGCCATTGAGCACGCGCAGGTGCTGTGCGCTGTCGACGTTGCGCCCGCTGAGCACCACCACCACCGGGCCACGGGCCGGCACCAGGCCGTCGAGCAGCGCCGCGATACCCACTGCGCCGGCGCCTTCGAGTACCAGGCGTTCGTGCTGGTAGGCGTGGCGCATGGCATTGGCGATCGACCCTTCCGGCAACAGGTGCAGCTGGTCGAGCAGCCGTTGGGTCATGCTCAAGGTGTGCTGGTTGCCCAGGCCGATACCGCCGCCGAGCGAGTCGGCCAGGGTCGGCAACTCCTCGATCTCGACCGGCCGGCCGGCTTGCAGGCTGGCGTGCATCGCGGCGCCGCGCTGCATGCTGATGCCGTGGGTGGTAATCGCCGGGTTGATGCTTTTCAGGGCCAGCGCCACACCGGCGAACAGGCCGCCACCGGAGAGCGGCACCAGCACCTGCGCCACCTCGGGCAACTGCTCGATGATTTCCACGCCCAAGGTGCCTTGGCCGGCGATGACCTGGGGGTGGTCGAAGGGTGGAACCAGGGTTGCGCCCTGTTGCTCGGCATACTGTTGCGCGGCGTGCTGGGCGTCGTCCTGGGAATGGCCGACGATGCACACTTCGGCACCCAGGTCGCGGATGGCCTGGACCTTGTTGCTCGGTACCCGTTGCGAAAGAAATACGGTCGCCTTCACCCCCAGTTGAGCTGCCGCATGGGCCACTGCCCGGCCGTGATTGCCAGTGGAGGCGGTAACCACGCCGCAGGCGCGTTGTTCGGCACTGAGCGCAGCAATGGCATTACTGGCCCCGCGCAGCTTGAAGCTGCCGGTGGTCTGCAGCGCTTCGAGTTTCAGGTAGACCGGCGCGCCCAGGTGGCGTGACAGGCTGGGTGAAAGCTCCAGCGGCGTGTTGCGCACCAGGCCGTGGATGCGCTGGCGAGCAAGGTAGATATCGTGGAGCGAGAGCGCTGACATGACCGGGACCCAACCAGTGAGCTGATGTTGGGCCGAGTGTATGAGGCGAAAATTGTCGTGATGAATGTACTAGGGCAATTTGCCGGGGAATTTGTTTTTTGCCTGCCCTGGCCTCTTCGCGGGCACGCCCGCTCCCACAGGAAACGCGCATTTCCTCAACCCTGCGACAAACCTGGGGGAGCGGGCATGCCCGCGAAGAGGCCGCCGCAGGACAGTTACAGTTCGTGAATCTGCGGATACTGCCCGAACAGCTCGCGCATATCGCCCAGCGCCTGGCGCAGCTTGGCCTCGGAACACTCGGCGCCTACGCACAGGCGTACGGCCCGTGGCCGCGGCGTGCCACGCACGAGGAACGGCTCTGGCGGCGTCACGGCAATCTGCCGGCGGCGCAAGGCGCGTACCAGGCTGTCCACCTCCCAGCGCTCGGGAATGTTCAGCCATGCCCCCAGGGCATGGGCATGCTGACCGCGCAGGTACTCGCCCAGATACTCGCGCAGCAATGCCTGGCGCTTGCCCAGCAACTCGCGCTGCAATTCCACCAGCTGCAGGGCGCGCCCGTCGTTGATCCAGCGCGCAGCGATTTCCGCCACCAGCGGCGTGGCCATCCAGCTGTTCACCCGCAGGATGCTCTCGGTGCGCAAAGCCAGGCGCTTGGGCATCACCAGGTAGCCCACGCGCAGGCCGGTCAACACCGACTTGGTCATGCTGGTGCAATAGAACGACAGCTCCGGGGCATAGGCACTGAGCGGCCGTGCATGGCGCCCGCCGAGCAGCGGCCCGTACACATCATCCTCGATGATGTGTACGCCGAAACGCCGGGCAATTGCAGCAATCTCCTGGCGCCGGCTGTCGGGCATCAGGCTGACGGTGGGGTTGTTGAGGTTGGGGGTGCACACCAGCGCGGTGACCCGCTCGTTGCTGCAGATGTCCTCGAAATGTTCCGGGTTGATACCTTCGCGGTCCATTTCCAGGCCTTTCAGGGTAAAGCCGAGCACCTGGGAATTGCCGATCACGCCGTGGTCGGTCAGCCCTTCGCAAAGCACCACGTCATCCGGCCCGGCCAGTGAGGCCAGGGCCAGGAAAATAGCGTGGGCGGCACCGTTGGTGACCAGCACATCGTCGCGCTCCACCTGCATGCCCAGGCCGTCGAGCCAGCGCACCGCCGCCTCGCGGTGGCTCTCGAAACCGGCGATCGGCCGGTAGGCGTGGATCCACGGCTGCTCCTCCTCCACGGCCAGCTCGGCGCAGGTGTCGCGCCAGATGCGCTCATGCACCTGGGTATGGAGGATGCGGGTGATGGAGAAGTCGACCAGGGTGCGCTCGGGCAGGTCGATGATGTCATCCGACACACGGTCACTCATGCGCCGGCTGACGAAACTGCCACGGCCGATCTCGCAGCGCACCAGCCCTTGACGCTCCAGCTCCTTGTAGGCGTTGGTCACGGTCTGCACGCTGATACCCAGGGCGTCGGCCACCTGGCGCTGCGGTGGCAGGCGCTGGTCGTGCACCAGCACGCCACGCTCGATCTCGCCGGTAACCGCCTGCACCAGAATCTTGTACTTGGACTCGCCGATGCGCGCGGCATCTAGGGCTGCCTTCCAACTGTGCATCATGATCTTCGCTTCGCTTGCCGGGCCAGGACACAGCATCTCCCGGACAAGCGCCCCGGGCAATTGTCCTAGTGCAATGCCACCGCCGTTTCAGCTTTTGTATGCTCGGCCCAAGGTCGACCACCCGCTGCCTGGCAGCCTCGAACAAACGACCGAGCCTGCGTTCGCTGTTTTGCTCCACTGCCTCCTAACACAGAGCCGTCGGCGACGGTTTTTATAACAAACAGGAGATTCATTGATGAGCCAGCCGTTCAACATCCCACGCCCGTTCCAACGCCTGCTGATGGCCTGCGCCGCCTGCGCCGTGCTCACCAGCGCCCAGGCCGCCAGCCTGGACGAGATCAAGGCGAGCAGCCACATCCGCATCGGCTACGCCAACGAAACCCCGTTCGCCTTCACCGAGACCGATGGCCGGGTAACCGGGGAATCGCCGGAAATCGCCAAGGTCATCTTCGCCAAGATGGGCATCCAACAGGTCGATGGCGTGCTCACCGAGTGGGGCTCGCTGATTCCCGGCTTGCGTGCCGGGCGCTTCGATGTGATTGCCGCCGGCATGTACATCACCCCGGCGCGCTGCAAGCAAGTGATCTTCACCGACCCGCAATACGCCCTGCCCGACACCCTGTTGGTGGCCCAGGGTAATCCGAAGAACCTGCACAGCTACGCCGACATCGCCAAGAACCCGGAGGTGAAGCTGGCGATCATGGCTGGCACGGTCAACCTCGCCTATGCCCGCGACTCCGGGGTCAAGGACGCGCAGATCCTCCAGGTGCCGGACACCACCGCCCAGCTGCAGGCCGTGCGCGCCGGCCGCGCCGATGCTGCCGTCGGTACCCAGCTGACCATGAAGGGCCTGGCGAAAAAAGGCGGCGACAAGGTCGAGGCGATCAGCGATTTCAGCGACGACCCGGCCCATACCGGTTACGGCGCGCTGGCCTTCCGCCCGGAAGACAAAGCCCTGCGCGATGCAGTGAACGCCGAGCTGAAAAAGTGGCTGGGCAGCGAGGAGCACCTGCAGACCGTCGCGCCGTTCGGCTTCGACCGCAACAACGTGACGGACAAGACCGCCGCCGAGCTGTGTGCCCAGCAGTGAATCGAGGTGGCATGGCGCTTGCCGTGCCATTCCCTGTGTAATCCGCTTATTCAGGTCGAACCATGGGTGAATTGATACCGTTGTTGTTGCAAGGCGCCTGGATCACCGTCCAGGTCACCTTCTTCGGCTCGCTGCTGGCCATCGTCGCCGCGATCCTCGCCGCGCTTGGCCGACGCTCGTCGTGGCGGCCACTGAGCTGGCTGTGCGTGGCCTATATCGAAGTGTTCCGCGGCACCTCGTTGCTGGTGCAGCTGTTCTGGCTGTTCTTCGTGTTGCCATTGCCACCGTTCAACCTGGAACTCAGCGCCTACACGGTGGCCATCGTCGGCCTCGGGCTGCATATCGGTGCCTACGGCGCCGAAGTGATGCGCGGGGCGATCAGCTCGGTGGCCAAGGGGCAGTACGAAGCCTGCACGGCATTGAACATGCCCGCCGCCATCCGCTTTCGGCGCATCATCCTGCCGCAGGCTTTGCTGGCGGCCATCGCGCCGGGTACCAACCTGCTGATCGAACTGCTGAAGAACACCTCGCTGGTGTCGCTGATCACCCTGTCGGACCTGAGCTTCCGCGCCCGCCAGCTGGACCAGGCGACGTTCCAGACCCTGGAGATCTTCAGCCTTACCCTGCTGCTGTATTTCATCCTGGCGCAAGTCATCAACCTGCTCATGCGCCGGGTCGAACGGCGCCTGGGGCGTGGTCGCCTGCGGGGGAGCCTGTCATGAATGTCTGGGACTGGAACTATGTTGCGCAGATCCTGCCCGACCTGCTGCAGGCATCGCTGAAAACCCTGGGCATCACCGTTGCCGGCTTCCTCATCGCGGTCGTGCTCGGCCTGTTCCTGGCGATCGCCCGGCGCAGCCGCCAGGCCTGGCTGTCATGGCCGGTGGCAGTGCTGATCGAGTTCATCCGCAGCACGCCGTTGCTGATCCAGGTGTACTTCCTCTACTACGTGCTGCCCAACTACGGCGTCAACATGACCGCCATGCAGGCCGGCATCATCGGTATCGGCCTGCACTACGCCTGCTACCTGGCCGAGGTATACCGCGGCGGCCTGGATTCGGTCGCACGCAGCCAGTGGGAGGCGGTGGTCGCGTTGAACTTCGCACCGTGGACCGCCTACCGGGTGGTCATCCTGCCCCAGGCGATCCGGCCGATCCTGCCGCCGCTGGGCAATTACCTGATCGCCATGCTCAAGGACACCCCGGTGCTGTCGGCCATTACCGTGGTGGAAATCATGCAGCAGGCCAAGAACGTCGGCTCGGAAAGCTTCCGCTACCTCGAGCCGATCACCCTGGTCGGCCTGTTCTTCCTGGCCTTGAGCGTCGCTCTGGCCTACCTCGTGCGGCGCCTTGAAGTGCGCCTGGAGCTCCGCTGATGATCGCGCCTGTGACCCACCTCGCAACCGCAACTACCACCCTGCCGTTGGACACCGCCATGCCCGCACCGGCCATCGCCCAACCCATCGTCAGCTTCAAGGACGTGACCAAGCGCTACGGCAACTTCACCGTGCTCGATGGCCTCAACCTGGATGTCGCCCCCGGCGAGAAGGTGGCGATCATCGGCCCCAGCGGCTCGGGCAAGTCGACCTTGCTGCGCGTGCTGATGACGCTGGAAGGCATCGACCAGGGCATGATCGAAGTCGATGGCGAATCGCTCACCCACATGCCCGGGCGCAACGGCGCGCTGGTCACCGCCTGCGAGCGCCATGTGCGCAAGGTACGGGCGAAGATCGGCATGGTGTTCCAGAGTTTCAACCTGTTCCCGCACATGAGCGCCTTGCAGAACGTGATCGAGGCCCCGGTCCAGGTGCTCGGGGTCAAGCCGGCCGAAGCGCGCGAGCGGGCTGCCGAGCTGCTGGAGATGGTTGGCCTGGGCAACAAGTTCGAGCACTACCCCTCGCAGTTGTCCGGCGGCCAGCAACAGCGCGTGGCGATTGCCCGGGCGTTGGCGATGCGGCCCAAGGTGATGCTGTTCGACGAAGTCACCTCGGCGCTGGACCCGGAACTGTGCGGCGAGGTACTGAACGTGATACGTCGGTTGGGCAGCGAGCACAACCTGACCATGCTGATGGTCACGCACCAGATGGGCTTCGCCCGCGAGTTCGCCGACCGGGTGTGCTTCTTCTACAAGGGGCAGATCCATGAACAGGGGACGCCGACGCAGATCTACGAGAACCCGCAACAGGAACGTACCCGCGCGTTTCTCAGCGCCGTGCGGGAGGCGAACTGAGCACGGGGCGCTGCGCACACTGCTTGCGAAACGACCAGCGCCCCCAAGCCTGTCGAGTGACGAATGGATGACTGAAGTGGGTTCAGGAGCGGGGCAAGCAACCTATTTCGCAACCCGCCGATACCGCTGTCTGGGACTGCGAGGAGATTCAGGGTCGGTCATTTCCACCAACCCGGCGGCAAGGGCTGGATGCAAATAGCTTTCGCGGAAGGTGGCGCGGTGCGAAAGACCCAACTGGTGCATCAACTCGCTGCTCTTCAAAGCGACACCCGCAGGCAGCACCTTCAAGAGGCTCGCTACTTGGTCGGTTACTTGGTCGGTTACTTGGTCGCTCCCGGCTGCTTCGACAAGCGCCTGTAACAAAGCTTCAAGCATGTACTCAACAAACGGGGTTGCATCAGCAGCCTGGTCGGCTGCGGCCAACGCAGCGTAGTAGGCATCCTGCTGCTCACGAATAACGGTTTCTACTGGCAGATAAGCCAACACCGGCCGCCATTGGCTAAGCAGCATCGTCTGCCACAGTCGCCCCATCCGCCCATTGCCGTCAGCAAACGGGTGGATGAATTCAAATTCGTAATGGAATACACAGCTGACAATCAGCGGATGCCAATCGCTATCCGCCAGCCAACGCAACAGATCCTGCACCAACGTTGCCACCCGGCTGGCCGGTGGTGCCATATGCAACAGACGGCCCTCCCGATAGATGCCCACACCACCGCGCCGGTAGCAGCCAGCATCATCTATCAGACCGTGCATCAGCATGCCGTGCGCAGCGAGGAGATCGTGCTGGGATTCCGCGCGCCAGCCAGACATCGCGTCGTAGGTGGCGAACGCGTTACGAACCTCCTGGATTTCGCGTGGTAAACCCAAAACCCGCTTGCCCTCCAGCAAGGCAGTCACCTGCTCCACGCTCAGGGTGTTGTTCTCTATGGCAAGCGATGCCTGGATGGTACGAATACGATTACCCCGGCGCAGTTGCGGCGTGAGCGAGGCATCGCGGTAGGCCGCCAGAAACCCCACCTGCTCACTGATCTCGGCAACCAGCGCCAAAATACGGGGTGTCACCGTCAGCGGTGGTTGGTAATCGCTCATTGCCTGCAGCCCGTTGGAATCAGCCGTCACCTTAATCCACTGCGCACGCGAGGGTAAAGAAAACGCAGCCATCACTTCATGAATTCCTGAACTGATTATTTGCCGATAGCGATTTTTCCGCCCGCCGAGCGCCACCAGAATCGCTTCACCATAATCACAAGAACCGTGAGGCCACTTCCGTGGACCAGACACTCCAGGTACGCCAAGCCGCCGCCGAGCTCGTTGCCGCGTTCGCCAGCAACGACACCGCCCGTTATTTCGCCTGCTTCAGCGAAGACGCCACCTTCCTGTTCCACACCTTGCCACAGCCCCTGCTGTCACGCCGTGCCTACGAAGAACTGTGGGCGCAGTGGCAGGCCGACGGCTTTGCCGTGCTCGCCTGCGAATCCGGCAATGCCCAAGTCAGCCTGCAAGGCGATGTGGCGATCTTCATGCATGACGTGGCCACGCACATCCGCAGTGCCGGTGAAGAGCACCAACTGAGCGAACGCGAGACCATCGTGTTCCGCCGCCACGGCGCCCAATGGTTGGCGTGCCACGAGCACCTGTCGGTCTTGTCCCCGGGCTGATCTGCATTTTTCCTGCGGCCTTGCCGCCCTGCCATCGCACCCACAAGAAGGCCCGCGCACCGCGCCGGCCCACAACAACCGCGCTGGAGCATCACCATGAGCCACTCGACCGCTATCGAGACCAACGGCGTCGAACAGATCCCTGACGATCAACGCGACGCCTCCCCGCTGGACCTGTTCCGCCTGATCTTCGGCGGTGCCAATACCTTTGCCACGGCGGTGCTGGGCAGCTTCCCGGTACTGTTCGGGCTGTCGTTCCAGGCCGGGGTATGGGCGATCCTGCTTGGCGTCGGCGTGGGCGCCCTGATCCTTGCACCGATGGGCCTGTTCGGCGCACTCAACGGCACCAACAATGCGGTGTCGTCGGGCGCGCATTTTGGCGTGCACGGGCGCATCGTCGGCTCGTTCCTGTCGCTGCTCACGGCGGTGGCGTTCTTCTCGCTGTCGGTATGGAGTTCGGGCGATGCCCTGGTGGGCGGTGCCAAGCGCCTGGCCGGCCTGCCGGAAACCGACCTGACCCTGGGCCTGGCCTATGGCCTGTTCGCGGTCCTGGTGCTGGTGGTGTGCATCTTCGGCTTCCGCTTCATGCTGTGGGTCAACAAGGTGGCCGTGTGGGCTTCGAGCCTGCTGTTCCTGCTCGGCATCGTCGCCTTCGCCGGGCCGTTCGATGCCGGTTATGCCGGCAGCGTCAACCTCGGCCAGGCGGGCTTCTGGGCGGCATTCGTCGGCGCGGCGATCCTGGCCATGAGCAACCCGGTGTCGTTCGGCGCGTTCCTCGGCGACTGGTCGCGCTACATCCCGCGAGAAACGCCCAAGGCACGCATCATGCTGGCGGTGATCGCGGCCCAGGGCGCGACGCTGATCCCGTTCCTGTTCGGCCTGTGCACGGCCACGCTGGTAGCGACCCAGGCCCCCGACTACATCGCCGCCAACAACTACGTCGGTGGCCTGCTGGCAGTGGCGCCCAGTTGGTTCTTCCTGCCGGTGTGCCTGATCGCCGTGATCGGCGGCATGTCCACCGGCACCACCGCGCTGTATGGCACCGGCCTGGACATGTCCAGCGTGTTCCCGCGCCTGCTCAGCCGCGCCGGTGCCACCCTGCTGATCGGGGTGCTGGCGATCGGCTTCATCTTCATCGGCCGCTTCACCTTCAACCTGGCGCAGAGCGTGTCGACCTTTGCCGTGCTGATCATCACCTGCACCAGCCCGTGGATGGTGATCATGATCCTTGGCCTGGTCACCCGCCGCGGCTTCTACCATGCCGATGACCTGCAGGTGTTCACCCGTGGCCAGCGCGGCGGCCACTACTGGTTCCTGCATGGCTGGAACTGGCGCGGCATGGGGGCGTGGATCCCTAGCGCGGCAGTCGGCCTGTGCTTCGTCAACCTGCCAGGGCAGTTCGTCGGCCCGCTGGGTGACCTGGCTGGCGGCATCGACCTGAGCCTGCCGGTCACCTTGGGCCTGGCCGGTGTGCTGTACCTGGCACTGCTCAACCTGTTCCCCGAACCTGCTGGCGTGTATGGCCCCCAGGGCCCGCGTTGGGTGCGTTGCAAAAGCGCCGCGCATACGCCGGTAACCACTGCCGAAATGGCCTGACTGGAAACTGACCATGACCACTTCCCATTACATCGCCGGCCGCTGGGTCGAAGGCCAGGGTGGCGATTGCATCAGCGTCAACGACCCTGCGCTGGGGCAACCGTTCGCCGAACTGATGGCAGCCAGCGCCGCCCAGGTCGACCAGGCGGTGGCTGCCGCCCGTGCTGCCCTGCCCGCCTGGAAAGCCACCAGCGCCAGCGAGCGCGCAGGCTACCTGCGCGGCTTTGCCGAGCAACTGGGCCAGCGCCGCGAAGCGCTGATCAGCGTGCAGATGCGCAACAACGGCAAGCCGCGCCACGAGGCGGAAATCGACCTGGATGATGCCATTGCGACGTTCAACTACTACGCCGAGCTGGCCGCGCAACTGCCGTCGAAAAACCGTGAGGTACCCCTGGCCGCCCCGGGTTTCACGGCACGCACCCGCCTGGAGCCGGTGGGTGTGGTCGGCCTGATCGTGCCGTGGAACTTCCCGCTGGTGACCAGCGCCTGGAAGCTCGCCCCGGCTTTGGCAGCGGGCTGCACGGTGGTGCTCAAGCCCTCGGAAGTCACCCCGCTGGTCGAACAGGCCTACGGCCAGATCGCCGATGCCCTGGGCCTGCCCGCCGGGGTGCTGAACATCGTCAACGGCAAGGCCGAGACCGGCGCCGCACTGAGCAACCACACCGGCCTGGACAAGCTGTCCTTCACCGGCAGCAACAGCGTCGGTAGCCAGGTGATGCGCAGCGCGTCGGCGCAATGTCGGCCAGTGACGCTGGAGCTGGGCGGCAAGTCGGCGATCGTGGTGTTCGATGATTGCGATGTCGACCAGGCGGTGGAATGGATTGTCGCCGGCATCACCTGGAACGCCGGGCAGATGTGTTCGGCCACGTCGCGGTTGCTGGTGCAGGACGGCATTGCCGATGCGCTGTTGCCACGTTTGCAGGCGGCCCTGGAAAACCTGCGGGTGGGCAACCCGCTGACCGAACAGGTCGACATGGGCCCACTGACCAGCCAGGCGCAATGGCTGAAGGTGGCCAGCTACTTTGCCACGGCGCGGGAAGAAGGCTTGCAGTGCCTGGCCGGTGGCAGGGCACTGGACCGGGACGGCTGGTTCGTCAGCCCGACGTTGTATGCCGATGTGCCGAACGACAGCCGCTTGTGGACCGAGGAGATTTTTGGCCCGGTGCTATGCGCGCGTCGCTTCGCTACCGAGGAACAGGCGATTGCCGAAGCCAACGACAGCCGTTTCGGGCTGGTGGCGACGGTGTGCTCTGCCGACCTGGCGCGCGCCGAGCGAGTGGCCGATGCACTTGAGGTTGGCCATGTGTGGATCAACTCGGTGCAGGCGGTGTTCGTCGAGACTTCGTGGGGCGGCACCAAGGGCAGCGGGATCGGCCGCGAGCTGGGGCCATGGGGGTTGTCGGCGTATCAGTCGGTCAAGCATGTGACGCGGTGTTTGGGCTAGATTGCTGGGGCCGCTCTGCGGCCCGCTCGCGACACAAGGCCCGCTCCTACAGGGAATGCGCAGTCCATGTGCTGGCGCGATACCTGTAGGAGCGGCCTTGCGTCGCGATGGGCTGCACAGCAGCCCCCGGCATTCACACCGTCTCGTCAGCCGATCGCGCGCTTTCTTGCAGCAGTACCATGCTCTGCGGCGAAGACAGGGCAATACCTTCGGCACGCAAGCGCCCAAGGATGGTAAACAGCAGATCGCTACGGGTACCCGACACCTGTCGCGGCCCCGCCACGTATCCACTCACGCCAATCACCATGCCACTGCTGGTCAGATCCTTGAACGACACGGAAGTGGCCGGCGCATCCAGAATCGCCTCATGCTCCTGGTACGCCGCCAACAGAAGTTCACGCACGCGGTTGGCATCGGTCTCCAGCGGCAAGGTCAGGGTGATGCCGACCACGCCCAGCGCATTGCCCATGGTCACGTTGCGCACGTTCTGGGAAATGAACTGCGAGTTGGGCACGATCACCGTCGAACGGTCGGACATCTGGATCTCGGTAGCACGCACGTTGATGCGGCGAATGTCACCTTCGACACCGGCCAGGCTGACCCAGTCACCCACCTTCACCGGGCGCTCGGTCAGCAGGATCAGGCCGGAGATGAAGTTCTGCACGATCTGCTGCAAGCCGAAACCGATACCCACCGACAGGGCACTGACCACCCAGGTCAGGCTGGTGAGGTTGATGCGCAAGGTCGACATCACCAGCATGGCCAGGAAGATGAAGCCCAGGTAACCCACCAGGGTGACCAACGAGGCGCGCATGCCAGCGTCCATGTCGGTTTCCGGCAGCAGGCGCTCACTCAGCCAGCGCTTGACCACGCGGATGGCGAACAGCCCGCCGAAGAAAATCGCCAGCGCCAGCAGGATGTCCTGGGGCACGATGTTCAGGTTGCCGAGCAACTTGCCGCCGGTGCCGTCCCAGTCAGCCAGGCTCAGCAGCAGTTCGCTGGGGCTGGTGCCCGACGGCATCAGCGCCAGCAACAGCGCCAGGAACAGCACCACGGTACGGCCGATACCGGCCAGGATGGTGCTGGCCTGGGCCTGGTGACGAGGCGCCAGGCCCAGGGTCGAGGCCAGCGCCAGGCCACCGGGCTGACGCGGCGACAACAGGGTTTCGCACAGGTCGCCAAAGAACGTGGTCAGCAGGTAGGCACAGGTGATGACCAGGCTGACCCACAGCAACTTGCCAGTGAGGAAGTAGGCGAGCGTCAGGTAGCCGGCAAGCAGCGCCAGCAGGATCAGCGTCAGCCAGATCACCATCACGAACGGAATCAACCCGGCCAGGCCCGTGGGGCGCTCCAGATCATCCTTGCGCAGGGTACGGCGGTAGCACAGCAGCGCACCGGCGAAAGTAAACGCCACCACCAGCGCGGTCAGGCCGTTGACCGCCACGGTCAACGCCAGGCTGGCACCAATCACACTGTTGATGCGTTCCATGGTCATCATGACCATCAGCGCCAGCGCCAGGACCTTGGGGAACCAGCCCAGCGCGCTGGCCACTTCGTCATGGATCGGCGGCAGGCGCCAGGACGGCCGCTGCAGCATCAGCATGGCGCGGCCCAGGCCGGTGATGAAGGCGCTGAACACCACCAGGGCGAGCACATGGTTGGCCAGGCTGGCGATATCGGAGCCCAGCTCGGCGCTGCTCTCCAGCCCCCAACGCAGCAGCGAAACCGAGCCGGCGATAGTCCCCAGGGTTGCCAGGCTCACACTCAGCGCCAACGAACTGCGGCGCAGCCGGCCTTCCGGCAGCCAGCGGACCATGGCGCTGGCCAGCAGGCGCTCGAACACACGGCGGACCAAGGTCCAGACCAGGATGGCCGCCACCAGGCTGGTAATGAACAACCAGCGGTGCTCGACGCTGAAGGCACTGCCGATGGCATCGGCTGCCTCGCCACGCAGGTCACGCAAGCGCGCCACATCGTCCTGGGTCGGGCGAATGATGCTCTGCCAGAACGCCGGGCTGAGCGGCGAGGCGGCGCGGCTGGTGATCTGCGAGTTGAACTGGCTGCGGCGCAGGTTGACGATCTGCGTGGACAGGTCGCGGGCCGACTGGGTCAGCTTGATGGCCTGGTCCTGCTGCGCCACCAGCGCCTTTTTCTCAGCTTCCAGTTCCTTGCGCTGCTGGGTCAGGGTGGCAGCCTCGTCCGGCTGGCGCGGTCCGATGACCTTGAGCTTGTCGTCGAGCTTTTCCACGTCGGCAGTGCGCAGGGCACTCAACGCATCGGCCTGGCGTTGCACCTGCACGGCGCCGAGGCGCAGTTGCGACAGCAGGTCGTCGTTGGCCTCGCTGGTAACGCCCTGGCGGATCTGGTCCAGGCGCTCGCTCAGTTGCTCGATGCTGGCGTTTTCATCCAGCACGGGCGCTTCGGCGACCGCCAGGTTGGATAACGGCGTGGCGTTGGCCGACCAGGCAGGGCTGGCAATAACCAGCATAAAGGCGATCAGGACCATCAGGCCTGGGCAATAACGGGCAAGGCTGACACGCCTCATCGAATATTCCTCTTGCAATTCGATTTGGCGGGGGATTCTACGCGGCTTCAGGCGATCAGGAGAGTGCCGTTTCTCGCTTGAGCAGTTGCGCTTTGCGCGCTACGCCCCAGCGGTAGCCGCTGAGGTCGCCGTCGCGGCGCACCACCCGATGACAAGGGATCGCCACGGCAATGTGGTTGGCCGCGCAGGCCATCGCCACCGCACGTACCGCCTTGGGCGCTCCGATGCGCTCGGCGATCTCGGTGTAGCTCACCCGGCTACCGGCCGGCACCTCGCGCAAGGCCTGCCACACCCGCTCCTGGAAGGCAGTGCCCTGCACATCCAGGGGCAGGGCCAGGCCCAATGATGGCGCTTCGACGAAGCCCACCACTTCGGCGACCAGTTGTTCGTAGGCGCTATCGCCGCCGATCAGCCGGGCCTTGGGGAACTGGTCCTGCAGCTCACGCAACAAGGCCTCGGGGTCGTCCCCCAGCAGGATCGCGCAGATGCCCTTCTCGCTCTGCGCCACCAGGATCGCGCCCAGGGAACATTGGCCAAGGGCGAAGTGAATGGTCGCCCCGGCACCACCGGCGCGGTATTGCCGCGGGCGCATGCCCAGGCGCTGCTCGGCGCTTTCGTAGAACCGGCTGTTGGAGTTGTAGCCAGCGTCGTAGATGGCATCGGTGACCGAACGCTGGCCATCCACCAGGTGCGCACGCAGGCGCCGGGCGCGGAAGGCCGTGGCGTAGGCCTTGGGGGTAAGGCCGGTTTCGGCCTTGAACAACCGGTGCAGGTGGAACGGGCTGATAGCCAGCTCGGCGCTGAGCTGGTCCAGGCTGGGCGCGGGGTCGCAGGCTTCGATCAGGCGGCAGGCGCGGGTGACCAGCTGGCTGTGGCGAGTGGGGCTGGTGGACGCGGTGCAACGTTTGCAGGCGCGGTAACCGGCCGCTTCGGCGGCGGCCGGGGTATCGTAGAACACGACATTGCTGCGCTTGGCCAGGCGTGACTTGCAGCCGGGCTGGCAATAGATGCCGGTGGTGCGTACGGCGTAGACGAAGTGGCCGCTGGCGGCGCGGTCACGGGATTCTACGGCTTGCCAGCGTTGCTCGGGGGTGGTGTAAAGGTTCATTGGTCAGTGTCCAGATAGGTTGTTGCCTGTGCAGGCGCTGCTTCAGGCCCGCCACAGGTACCAGGCCGCCACGGTACGGTACGGCCGCCAGCCGCCCCCCAACGAGCGCATCTGCGCCGGTGTCGGCGCCTTGTCCAGCCCCTTCAGCCGCCGGTATCCCTCACGCACGCCGAAATCGTCCACCGGCAGCACATCCGCACGCGCCAGGCTGTAGATCAATAACATTTCCACGGTCCACCGCCCCACCCCGCGCAGCGCCACCAGCCGCTCGATCAACGCCTCGTCGGCCATGCCCAGGGCCTCTTCCCGAGTCGGCACCAGGCCCTCCAGCCGGCCCCGGGCGATGCCTTGAAGCGTGGCCATCTTGCTCGCCGAAAAGCCACAGGCGCGCATCGTTTCCGGGGCAACCGCCAACAACTGCTCCGGCCCTGGGAACGCGTTGTCCGGGAACAGTGCCAGCAACCGCCCGAGAATGGCTTCGGCGGCACGCGCATGCAGCTGCTGGTAGGCAATCGCCCGCACCAGCACTTCATAGGGTTCACGCCCCGGCGTGGCCTGGTGCAGGCAAGGCCCGGTCGCAGCGATGTGCCGCGCCCAGTCCGGGTCGAGCGCCGCCAGGTATTCGGTGGCCTCCCGGTAGGCGTCAGGCGAAAGGTCGGCGAGGATCATGGCACCTCCATCAGGTCGATTGCAGGTCCAGCTTAGCGCAGCCGTGCACCAGACAAACGCCGGTTCTTGCGCGTTAATTGCGCGCATGCCGTTGCCCAGCGGCATCATCCCCGCATAGAATTGAGAACCATTCACAATCGCATGCACACGGGACCGGGCCTTCACCAAGATGCAGACCAACGACATGCTCAAGCCGGCCGAGGTCGCTCTGCTCTATCAGGCCCACCACAGCTGGCTTCGCGGCTGGCTACGCAGCCGGGTCGGGTGCAGCGAGCATGCCGCCGACCTGGCCCAGGATACCTTCGTGCGGCTGTTGCGGGCGCGCCAGGTGTCGCCACTGAAGGAACCGCGCGCCTACCTCAGCAGCATCGCCCGGGGCCTGATGATCGACCAGTTCCGTCGTCGCGCGCTGGAGCGGGCCTTCCAGGAAAGCCTGGCCCACCTGCCGGAAGCCGACGTGCCCAGCGAAGAAGATCGCCTGCTCATACTCGATACCCTGGCACGCCTCGACCAAGCCTTGCAGCAATTGAAGCCGCGCGCCCGGCAGGCATTCCTGCTGGCCCAGCTCGACGGGTTGAGCATCGTGCGGATTGCCCAACGGCTGAACGTGTCGCGGGCCACGGTCGAGCGCGACCTGGCCAAGGCCCTGGGCGCCTGCTACCGGTTGCGCTATGCCGACGCCTGACAGCACGCCCGCGCAGGCGCATGTCGACCAGGCGATCGATTGGCTGGTGAAGTTGCGCTTCGACCGCCCCAGCCCGCGTCTGCAGCAGCAGTTCCAGCAGTGGTTGGCCAGCCATCCGCATAACCCCCTGGCCTGGCAGCGGGTCAGCCGCCTCGGCGACGAGCTCGCCGGGCTGCCCAACGACCTGAGCCGGCGCACCCTGGATACCAGCCAGCGGCAGCGCAGCAGCCGTCGCGACCACCTCAAGCTATTGGCCGTGCTGGCCGTGGGCGGCAGCCTGGGCTGGGCCGCGCGTGAACCGCTGGGCCTGCCTCAGCTACTGGCCGACAGCCGTACCGCCACCGGCGAGCGCCGCCAACTGCAAGGCAGCGATGGCAGCCACATCCAGCTCAACACCGCCAGCGCCATCGACCTGCATTACGACGCCGGGCAACGCCGGCTGCAACTGCTGCGCGGCGAGATAAGCCTGGACAGCAACCCCAACGACAAGCGCCCATTCCGCATCGACACTCGCGTCGGCCCAATGACCACCCTCGATGGCCAACTACTGTTGCGCGAGAACGACCACGGCCTGCTGCTGGCGGTGCGTCGGGGCGATGTCACGCTGTTCCCCGCCTCTGCTTCGCCACGTCGGGTGCTGCCTGGCGAAACCTTGCAGGTGTGGGCCAGCGGCAGCTTCCAGGCGGTGACCCTGCGCAGCGACCCGTGGGGCTGGACCGACGGCGTACTCAGCGTGCAACAGATGCCGTTGGGCGAGTTCATCGCCGAACTGGCCCGCTACCGCCCAGGCCTGCTGCGCTGCGCCCCTGAGGTGGCCGGGCTGGCGGTGTCCGGCACCTACCAGCTGAACGACACCGGGCAGATCCTGCAACTGCTCACCCGCAGCCTGCCGGTGCGGGTCGACTACCACACACGCTATTGGGTGAGCATCGACGCGGCCTGAACAACCTCAGTCCGCCAATGCTCGCAAACGCCCCGCACGCCGGTACGACTGCCGGGCAAAGCACACGAACAAGCCGGCCATCAGGGCCAGCGCCATCGGCAGGCCATGCGGCGCCACGTCCATCGCCGCGCCGCTCAGCAGCGGCCCGACCAGGCTGCCGACACCCCACAGCAAGCCCACGCTGGCGTTGGCGGTAACCAGGTCCTGGCCCTTGAAGCGCTGCCCGATCAGCACCAGCGCCAAGGTATAGATGCCACCGGCCACGGCCCCCAGCAGCACCAGCAGCGGCCAGAGCAGCCAGGGCATGTTCAGCAGCCAGGGCAAGCCGATACCGATCGCCATCGCCACCAGCCCGCAGGCCAGGTGCAGCCCGGTACGCTCGACCCGGTCGGCCAACCAGCCCAGCGGTAGCTGGAACAGCATGTCGCCGGCGAACACCACCGTCACCATCAGCGCCGCCACGCCGATGGCGAAGCCATGGCTGCTGGCATAGACCGGCAGCAACGACAGCACCACCGCATCGAAGAACGAGAAGAACAGCACCGCCACGCACAACGCCGGCGCCACGCGGAAGAAGCCGGCCAGGCCGAAGCTCTTGTCGCCCTCTTCGTGTTCGACATAGTCGTTAGGCACGGTCAGCACGATGCACAGCAATGCCAGGCCATAGCAGGCCGTGACCACGGCGGTGATCCATGGGCTGTCGGCCCCCAGCACGGCCAGCATGGCCGGGCCGAGCACCTGGAAGCCGGTAAAACTGGTGGCGTACAGGGCCATGATCTTGCCGCGGTTATGTTCCGGGCACAGTTCGTTGACCCATGATTCGCCGAGAATGATGGCGATACCCATGCCCAGCCCCAGGCCCAGGCGGAGCAAGCCCAGCAGCCACAGGGAACCGAACGCCGATTCGAGCAGGGCGATGCTGACCGTGCACAGGCTGAAGCACAGCAGATAGAGGGTGCGCCGGGTGAAATGGCGGCAGCAGAAATCGACCAGGAATGCCGAGAGCATCATGCCCGCAGCCGGAATGGCCGAGAGGACGCCGATCTCCAGCGTGCTCGCCCCCGCTTGATGCAGGCGCAACGACACCAGCGGCAGGCTGGCCCCCAGGCTGAAACCCACCACCGAGACGGCGAACAACAGGCCCGCCAGCAAACGCATGTTCATGTACCACTCCTTGCAAACCGAAAAGACGTGCAGACACAGGCGCGCACGCCAGGGCGGCGCGCGACGCGAAAGCGCAGATCAGGTCAGGCGAGGTGTGGCGAAAAGGTGAAGGCAAACAGCACGCTGCGGCGGCGCTTGAGCACGGTGTCGCTCGGCCACGCACGACGCAGGGCCTGCAGGGCAGGCTGGCGAGCGTGTGGCAGGGACTGGGTACGGCGCATTGCGGTGGCTACTACGCAGGTGGCTGGGGAAAAGAGGCGGCACTCTAGGCCAAGGGGGCCAGGTCGTCAATCGTCGGGGCGGCTGCGCGCCCCGCCAATATCAGCGCTTACCGGTACTCGGCAAGAACACCGCCAACAATCCGAACAGTGGCAGGAACGAGCACAGCCCATACACATATTCGATGCCGCGCAAGTCCGCCACATACCCCAGCAGTGCCGCGCCAATGCCACCGAAGCCAAACATCAGCCCGAAGAAAATGCCGGCGATCATGCCGACGCTACCCGGTACCAGCTCCTGCGCATACACCACGATGGCGGAAAACGCCGAAGCCAGGATGAAACCGATCACCACGCTCAGCACCGTGGTCCAGAACAAATCGGCATACGGCAGTGCCAGGGTGAACGGCGCCGCGCCCAGGATCGAGAACCAGATCACCGCCTTGCGCCCGATGCGGTCACCGATCGGCCCACCAAAGAACGTACCCGCCGCCACCGCACCGAGGAACAGGAACAGGTGCAGCTGCGAGCTGGCCACCGACACCTGGAACTTCTCGATCAGGTAGAAGGTGAAGTAGCTGGTGAAACTGGCCATGTAGAAGTACTTGGAGAACACCAGCAGGCCCAGCACGATCAGCGCCGCGACCACCCGCGTGCGGGAAATGCCATGGGTTGCCTGTACTGCCTTGCGCGCCTTGGCCTGGTTGAGGTGTTCCTTGTACCAGCTGCGCAGCATCAGGGTGACGCCGAGGAAGAACAACGCGGCCAGGCCGAACCAGGCCACGTGGCTCTGGCCGAACGGAATGACGATCGCCGCCGCCAGCAGCGGGCCCAGCGCCGAACCGCTGTTGCCACCGACCTGGAAGGTCGACTGGGCCAGGCCGAAACGGCCACCCGAAGCCAGGCGGGCAATGCGCGAGGTCTCGGGGTGGAAGGTCGAAGAGCCAATTCCTACCAGCGCCGAAGCCAGCAGGATCATCGGGAAGCTGCCGACGAAAGCCAGCATCACGATGCCCACCAAGGTGCACAGGGTGCCGAGCGGTAACAGGTTGGGTGCTGGCCGGCGGTCGGTGAAGAAGCCGACCCAGGGTTGCAGCAGCGAGGCGGTGATCTGGAAGGTCAGGGTAATCATGCCGATCTGGGCGAAACTCAGGTCGTAGTTGGCCTTGAGCATCGGGTAGATCGCCGGCAAAACCGACTGGATCAGGTCATTGATCAGGTGCGCCAGCGCGCAGAAACCGATGATGCGCATCACCAGCGGCGTGGCGTGGCTCGCCGCCGCACTGGTGGATGCCGTGGAGGCGCTACCGATAGCCATGTGCCTGAGTCTCCGTCCGTTGTCTGGGACCCGATTATCAGGAATAGATAGCTACCTAGCTACCTTTTTACCGCGCTGTCGTGTATTTCCTGGAAATGGGCTGACTCTGAATCGCCGCCCCTCGGCTCATCCCCACCATTGCGGGGTGAAAGGGCCCCTGTCGCCGGCAGACCGATCCCATCAGCACCGGCAGAAACCGTGCCTGGCCGCTAAGTTTTTGAAAGCGTGCAAATTTTTTTTGAAATGAGTGTTGACAGGGGGGCCGTTCAAGAGAATAATGCGCGCCATCGGCTACATAGCTCAGTTGGTTAGAGCATAGCATTCATAATGCTGGGGTCCGGGGTTCAAGTCCCTGTGTAGCCACCAAACAAAGACGAAGGGCTTACCGCAAGGTAAGCCCTTTTTCTTTGCCTGCAGAAAACTCGCACTCCCTCACTTCACCCCGGCGAACGCCACGGCCAGGCCCAGGCCGATCAACGCGACGCCGATCATCCGGTCGACCAGCTGCTGCCTTGCCAGCATCGCCTTGCGCAATCCCGCATTGGAAAAGAACACCGCCACCAAGCTGAACCAGGCCCAGTGGGCGAATGACATGAACCCGCCATAGGCAAAGTCCAGTGCCAGCGAGCTGCCTGGCTGAACCACCTGGGTATAGGCGCTGATCACGAACAGCATGGTCTTGGGGTTGAGGGCATTGGTCAGGAAACCGGTACGCAGTGCAACCAGCAAGCCCGCTTGTCCTTCCTCCACGCCCACACTCACCTGGCAGTTGCGGGTCAGCAGCCGGTAACCCAGGTAGACCAGGTAACCCGCACCGAGCACTTTCATGGCCAGGAACAACGTCGGGCTATGGCTGATGATCAGGGCAATCCCCAGCACCGTGTACAGGACATGCACCTGCACGCCCAGCGCAATGCCCACGGCGGCAGCCAGCCCAGCCTTGCGGCCCTGTGCATAACTGCTGCGGGTAACCATGGCGAAATCCGCGCCGGGGCTGATGACAGCCAGCAGGGTGAACAGGGCGATGGCAATGAGTTCGGTCATGACTGGGCTCTCGATAGGCGATGGAAATGCACGGATACGCTAATTATCGGGAGCTTCTGAACACGGCAAAATCGATTTATCGTGAGGTAAATCTGCTAGTTTTTCTCACTGATGATAAAAACCTGTGCCGGCGTCTTCGCGGGTGCAGGCAAACAGGGACGCCATGAAACTGCCGCCACTGAACGCCTTCCGCTACTTCGACATCGCCGCCCAGACCGAAAGCTTCGTGCGCGCCGCCGAGCACCTGCACGTCACCCATGGCGCGGTCAGCCGTCAGGTGCGCCTGCTGGAAGAAAGCCTTGGCGTGGAATTGTTCGAGCGCCGCAACCGGGCGATTTTCCTGACCTCGGCCGGGCGTGCCTTGCACAGCACCACCCAGGCGATTTTCGAGCAGCTCGAAGGCGCAGTGCAGCGCCTGCAACAACAAGGCCGCGACAATGTGCTGGTGCTGTCCTGCGAACCCACCATCGCCATGCGCTGGCTGATTCCGCGCCTGCCGCGCTTCCATGCCGCCCATCCCGACCTGCAGTTGCATCTGGTGGCCGCGGGCGGGCCGCTGGACTTCAACCGCAGCGGCATTGACCTGGCAATCCGCCGCGACGATTTCCATTGGGGCAACCAGTTGCACAGCGTGAAGATCTGTGACGAATGGATCGGCCCGGTGTGCCACCCCAGCGCCAGCGCAAGTCTCGACGGCCAGCGCCTGCTGCACAGCAACACCCGCCCCGCTGCCTGGCCCACCTGGCTGCGCCTGAGCGGGCAGCAGGCCCGGCATGCCGAACGCAGCGACTACGAGCACTTCTACCTGTCGATCCAGGCCGCCAGCGCTGGCCTGGGCCTGGCCATGGCCTCCGCCCTGATGGTGCGCGACGAACTCGACAACAGGCAGTTGCAAGCCCCCTTCGGCTTCGTGCGTGACGGCTCGGCCTACCACCTGCTCAGCCCGCAACCTTGGCACGACGGCGACAAGCGCCAGCGCTTCGCCGCCTGGGTGACGGACGAATGCCGCAGCTGCCTGGCTCAGCTGGGCCTGGCGCAGAACGACGAACCCGAACGGCCGTCACCGCCCCAGGTGCGATAGCCTGCGGTATCGATGTGGATGCGCCCGCTCGGGTAACGCCCAAGCCCCATGTTCCAGGCCTGCCCGGATTGCTGCCAGAAACGGCATAGCGGGTTGGGGTCGGCCCACGCCGGCAGCAGGATATCCACCGCAAAGGCGCGAGTATGAGCGCTACCCACGGCACCACCTGCGCAGCGGTTGAGGCCTGGGTCACGGTAGGCCGACACCACCTCGAACTGGCGCAGGATGCCTTGTTGGTCAAGCACCTTGATCAGCGACAGCGTGGCCCGCACTGCCGGCCAGTTGCTGGCAGGCGGCAGCGCAAAAGGTGAAGCCCGGCACAGCCGCCAGTCCGAAGCCGAACGCAGCAACTGATGGATGGGCACCACGCCATATAGCCGGGCGTCCACCAGCATCTGGCGAAATGGCCGGGTCTGATGGTCCCCGGCCCATTGCGCGAACATCCACAGGTCACGCTCATCGGCCCGCAGCGCAGCCCCCAGCATGCCCAGCGCCAGCAGCAACCATCTAGCCCTTTTCATCCCTGCTCTCCCTGCCCCAGTATGTGCAACGCTGCCAAACACGGCGGCGCACGACAAGGAGTTAAGCATGCACAAGATTGCCTTACCGGGCCTCATCGCCCTCGCCTTCAGCGGCCTGGCCGCGGCCGATGCGCGTATCGACCTGGGCGACGCCCAGCGTGTTACCCGCCTGTTCGCCTTCCCCAACAACTGCCACGTCATCTGCTATCGCGACTGGACCCTGGAACAGACCGTCGAGCACTACCTGACCCAGAGCGTACGGCGCGACGGCCACGCCGATGCCCAGGTAAAGGTGAGCCGCGACAACGACCGCCTGCAGGCGACCATCAGCGGCGTACCCGCCAGCTATGCCAGGCCCCTGCGCAAGCTGCTCGACACCGGTGAACTGGCCTACCAGGGCGCGACCCAGCTGAACAAGGACGGCAAATGGTCCTACGACTGGTACCTGTTCCTGCCGCTGGGCATGGCCCTGCAGAACCGCCGCAGCATCGAGCTGCTGCACTTCCCGCCGGATTACTCGCTGACCCAGGCCCAGGACTACCTGCGCTCCAACACCACCGACCGCTGGGCCGAGCTGCTGACCTTCAACGGTGTCGACGCCAGCCAGACCCCGGCCTACCAGACCATCATCGATATCGCCCCCATCGCCGCGCCAGCCAGCGCCGGTGAAACGCTGAAGGACACCTACAGCTACTTCAAGGACTACCAGGTGCGCATGGTCAGCGAGATGACCCTGCAGAACCCCGCCAAACCGCTACCGATGGTTGCCTTCGGCGCGCCGGTACGCAGCTGGATCCAGCAGCAATATGGCCCGCAGCTGAATGTGCTGGGCCTGGTCACCATCAGCCCGCAAGCCGGCGCCAAGGTGCCGGTACTGGGCGCCAACCACCCCAGTGCCATCTGGTATGCAGCGGACAAGGACAGCCACGGCGGCGATCAGGACGCCGCCGATGCCGCCGGGCTGAAGATGATGGGCCAGGACCTGACAGCGGCTTGCTGGCAGGCGGGAATGGGGCGCAATCAACGCGCCGATGCCAAGCTGACGCTGGATGCCTGCGCGACCAAGTGGCAGGTGACACAGAAAAAGCAGACCTGTGAACTGTTCTTCCGCACTGTGCGCAAGTACACGCCAGAGCAGGCGGCGGCAAAATGCAACACCGCCAGCGTGACCCGCAGCCTGCGCGAGCTGGACAAGCCGGTCGAGGCTCAGCCGCAGGGCTTGTGACCGGCATACCGTCTATTGGTGAAAACGCTCGCTCCCACAGCTGAACCACAGGCCTCAGGCCTTGCATTGCATCTGTGGGAGCGGGCATGCCCGCGAAGGGGCCCGTGCAGGCCCGCTCAGTCTTCGAGCAGGGTACAGGCCATCACCAGCGCATCCTCGCGGCCGCCAGCGATCGGGTAATAGTCGCGCCGGCGACCGATTTCGTTGAAACCATAGCGCTCGTACAGGCGATAGGCCGACTGGTTGCTGGCACGCACTTCCAGGAAGCACTCACGACCATTGAGCTGGTAAGCCCGCGCCATCAGGTGCTCGAGCAGGCGCAGGCCCAGGCCGCGGCCCTGGTTTTCCGGCTTGACCGTGATATTGAGCAGGTGCGCCTCGTCGATGATCACGTTGATCACGCCATGCCCCACCTGCTGCTGGCCGTCGAACATCAGCCAGACTTCGTAGGATTTGAGCGCATCCTGGAAGATCCCACGGGTCCAGGGATGACTGAACGCGGCATATTCGATTTTAAGTACGGCATCCAGATCCGCCTCGGTCATTGGGCGGAAGCTGATCGAGTCACTCATTCAACGCTCTTCCAGCGCGCCATCAGCTGGCGCATGGCTTTCCAGACGTCCGCCTTGCGCTGCGGCTCGTCCATCAACAGTTCAAGGCCCGGCAAGGCCCAGGCGTCGCCCAGGCCCTCGAGCGTCAGGGTTTGGTAATAGGCGTCGCTGTCGGCATTGGCGGCAAAGCGCAGCGCCGGCAGGCCGACCAGCCACAGGCAGGCGCACGGGGCGTCTTCCAGGCGTGCCTGGACAAAGCCCTGGACAAAGTCGCGCGCGGCTTCCGGGCCCTGGTCCAGGTTGCCGCGCACCAGCAGCGGCCAGCGCACCGGTTCGCCGATGATCTGCGGGGCATCGGGCAGGCCGGCGGCGCGCAGCATGTCCTTGAGCAGCAGGTAGGACGGGTCGCGGCTCTGGAACGGCTGGCCGGTGGCCAATTCCACCAGCAGCAGGCAGTTGCCGGCGCGCAGCAGCTGCAGCGAGAAGCGCGGGGGCGGCACCGGTGCCGGGCGGGTAGCGGCGACCGGCTCCTCGGCCTCGGCGGCTTTGGCGGCCGGCTTGGGCACACTGGCCGGGCGCGGTATCTCGATTTTCGGCCGCTCGCCGGCGCGCGCTTGTGGGGCGGCGGGCGCTTCGTTGGTGGCTGGTGCGGGCCGGGCTTGGAAATCGACGTCCTCGACCGGTGCCACCGGCAGCAGCAGCTCGGGCCGCGACGGTGCGGCGAACGGCAGTTCGGCGCGCGGCAGCCAGTGCACCACTTGCATGGCGGAAAGGTAGGCGCGGCGACGGGGTTCGGTGAGCAAGGTGCGGGGTCCCGAGGGGTGAAGACAATTGCGCATTCTAACGCTGTTGGCATGCGAGTGCCGCAACTGGTCGGCGGATTTTTGATGCCTGTGCCGGCGCATTCGCGGGCGCGCCCTCTCCCACAGGTATCACCCACAGTTTGAGGTGCATGGAGTACCTGTGGGAGCGGGCGAGCCCGCGAAGAGGCCAGTGAATCCCTTATAGAGGCAAAGGTTATCTCGCATTACAGACCAAGGGGTGAAAACCTCCCCCCCGGATGCAGTACAATCGCCCCCTTTTTCTTGGCAACGAGTCGAAGCCAATGATCGAACCCAAGCGCGTCCTGCGCGCCCTAGCCGAACACTGGGCCCTGATCGAGCCGCTGTGCGAGCGTTTCGACCAGGGCACCCTGAGCCTGGTCGAACTGCGCCAGCACGTCGCCCGCCAGCAGGTCGAGAGCACCCCGCAGGACATCACCCAGCTGCTCGACGTGTGGATCCGCCTGGACATCCTGGTCCCGGTGGCCAAGAGCCCGAACCGTTTCGAGCTCAACGCGCAGATCCACGACTTCCTCGCCTACCTGCGCCGCGAACACCGGCTGGGCCTGTGCCTGGAGATCGAAGCCTACCTGCGCCACCTGGAGCGCTTGGCCGGGCATATCCAGGATGCCTTCGACAACCGCGACAGCGACGACCTGGCGCGCCAGTTGCGCCTGCTCGACATGCGCGTGCGCGATGTGCTGAAGAAACTCGACAATGACGAGCAGGCACTGGTGGCCGTGGCCGAACGGGCCAAGACCAGCAACCGCCAGATCCCGCTGCGCCAGCGCTATGCCGAAGTGCTCGCCACCTGGGACGAATACGTCGAGCCGATGATCCAGCTGGTCAACGCCGACGGTGCCTTCGAGCAGGGCGTGCGCAAGGTCGAGACGGTGCTGTTGAAACTGCTCGGCGAACAGGCGCGCCTGGGCCACCTGGTCGACGACGACATGCTGCTGCGCACCCATGCGCGCATCCTGGAAATGCAGACCAGCGCCCAGCTGACCCTGCGCCATGCCCGCGAACTGCTGCTGCCGCTGCGGGAAGAAGCCCGCCGGCACAACGCCGTGACCCGGGGGGCCGCGCTGGCCCTGTCGGTGATCCGGCGCAAGGGCATCGACGCCGTGCCGCAGGCCGCCATGCCGCTGTTCACCCGCCCGCAAAGCACCTTCCTCGGCAGCGCCAGCCAGGTGGAAGCCTACGTCTACGCCCTGGCCCGCTTCGAGCCCAAGCCGGCGCGCTTCCCCAAGGCCCACAAGACCCAGTCCGGCGCCCTGCCCCGTGCACCGCGCACGGTCAAGGAAATGGCCGAACGCTGCGAACAGGCCCTGCCGCTGCCCGACCTGATGGTCTGGCTGCTGGAGCAGGAACCGGAAAGCGCCACCGACGAGCTGCTGTACTGGTTCTCGCGCCTGTCGCGGGAAAAGCGCTTCAAGCGCGAACGCCTCGACCGCCGCGAGTACACCACCCAGGAACACCTGGTCAGCCTGCGCTCGTTCGCCCTGACCTCCAGCCGCGAAGACGCCACTGCGTCTACCGAAACCAACGCGAGCCCAGCCCATGCATCTTGATCTTTCCGAACTGTCCCAGCTCGCGCCGATCTTCCGCGAGCTGTTCAAAGGCTTCCACGTCAGCCGCCGCGACCCCGAGCTGTACGCCCAGCTGTCCAACTTCCAGGACCAGTACCGCACCCTGTTCAAGGCCCTGGGCTTCGAACTGGTATGCGACACCCGTGGCTTCTACTACTTCGTGCCGGACCTGAGCGCCGCGCAGGTCAACAAGACCGCGCAGCGCCTGTCGCTGTTCACCTTCATCCTGGTCGAGCACCTGGCCGACCAGGGCCGCGACCCGATGGCCGTGCTCGATGGCGGCAGCATCGGCCGCGACGAACTGCCGTCGCTGCTGGACAAGTATCGCGACCTGTTCCTGCAGGCCGAAGTGCAGACCGTGGACGAGCTGGAAGAAAAAATCCTGCGGCGTATGACCCAGCTCGGTTTCGCCTTCGAGGAAGGCGGTATCTACCGCTTCCTGCCGCCGATGCACCGTTTCCTCGACGTGTGCCTGGCGGTGCAGCAGGACCGCGACCTGGCGGCCACGCTGCACAGCGACCTGCCACTGCCGACCCCGGTGCTGGTCGAGGAAGAAAGCCCCGAAGAACTCAACCGCACCGACGACCCGCTCGACCTCAGCCCCTTCGAGGGCGAGGAAAGCGAAGAGGAAGCCCTGGCCCGGGCGATCCGCGAAGAGCAACAGGAGATTGACGCATGAGCCAGGAACGCTACGGCATCCGCCGCTTCGCACTGCTCAACACCGCTGGCTACAGCCTTGGCCTGTTCCCGCTGGAACAGCCGCTGTCGGTCTACGGTGCCAACAACCTGGGTAAATCGGCGTCGATCAACGCCCTGCAGTTCCCGATCCTGGCACGCATGTCGGACATGAGCTTCGGCAAGTACAGCCTGGAGCAGTCGCGCCGCTTCTACTTCGCCAGCGACACCTCGTACATCCTCTGCGAGCTGAGCCTGCCCCACGGCCCGCACGTGATCGGCGTGGTCGGGCGTGGCCCGGGCGGCGGTTTCGGCCACCAGTTCTTCGCCTACAAGGGCGAGCTGGACCTGGCCCACTACCAGAAGAACGACACCTGCCTGCGCCAGAAAGAGCTGTTCACCAACCTCGAACGCCTGGGCATCAAGGCCTATGAAGTGAAGCCGGACGAGCTGCGCCGGCTGCTGGTCGGCGGCCACACCTCGGTGCCGCTGGACCTGACCATGATCCCGCTGCGCTCGACCAGTGAGCAAAGCCTGAAAACCTTCCGCGCGCTGTTCATCAACCTGCTGCACATGCGCGAGATCACCGCCGCCAAGCTCAAGCAGCTGTTCCTCGATGCCTTCGAGCACAGCCTGCGCTCCGGCAGTGTCGACTACATCGCCGCGTGCGAAGAGGCCTTCCGCGACGTACGCCGCATGGAACAGGACTACAACGCCCTGGTCGCCGCCGGCCCACTGGTCGAGGCCCTGGCCGGTGGTGTGGCGCAGCGCGACATCCTGCGCGGCAAGCTGCACCGCATTTCACCCGTGCTCGATACCCTGCTGGCGACCTGGCAGGAATACGCCATGGCGCGCAAGGAAGAGCTGGTGATCCAGGCCGAGCACTACCGTGGCGAGCAGGACCGCCTGCAGAACGACCAGCGTGGCGGCACCCAGGAGCTGATGCGCCTGGAGCGGGAAATCACCGGCATCCAGCGTTGGCTGGGCGAGCTGTCGGTGCTCAAGCACCGCTTTGCCCTGGTCGATGACGTCAAGGTCCTGGAGCAGCAACTGCTGGCGGCCAAGGACGCCCACGACGAACTGGCCGGCGCCCTGGCCCAGTCGCGGCAGTTCAGTGCCGAAGACCTGGACGAACGCGTGCGCGACCTGGAAAAACGCCTGAAGCAGGTACGCCAGCAGCTCGACCACGCCGACAACAACAGCTACGCGCGCCTGCGCGAAGAGTTCTCGCAGCAGGACGTCGACCGCCTGATGCGCCTGTTCAACGGGGCCCTGTTCAGCCTGCCGCTGGGCGACCGGGGGATCGAGCTGGATGACAGCGAGCTGTGGGTAAAATCGCTGGAAGCGGTGCTCGACGGCTTCAAGGGCGAGCGTTTCGAAGCGCCCGGCCTGTCCATCGACCTGTCGCACATCGACCCGCCGGCACTGCAGGCCCTGGCCGACCGCGCCGCCCTGCGCGACCAGAAGGAGCGCCTGGAAAAAGAGCTGAAGCAGCTCAAGACCCAGCAAGCCGTAGCCGCCGACCGCTCCGCGTCCAAGGCCCAGACCGAAGCCCTGTACCAGCAGGTGCTGGACGCGCAGAAAGCGCTGGAAGACTTCCGCCGCAGCGAAACCCTGGCCGCCGAGGAGCCCGAGAAACTGGAGCAGCTGGCGCAGCTGGAAGCCGCCCAGGACGAACTCAAGCGCTCCAGCGATGCCTTCACCGAGCGCGTCCAGCAGCTGTCGGCCAAGCTGCAGCTGGTTGGCCGGCAGATCGGTGACCTCGAGGCCAAGCAGCGCACCCTGGAAGACGCCCTGCGCCGTCGCCAGCTGCTGCCCGCCGACCTGCCCTACGGTACACCGTACATGGAGGCCATCGACGATTCGATGGACAACCTGCTGCCGCTGCTCAACGACTACCAGGACAGCTGGCAGAGCCTGCAGCGGGTGGACAACCAGATCGAGGCGCTGTACGCCCAGGTGCGCCTCAAAGGCGTGGCCAAGTTCGACAGCGAAGACGACATGGAACGCCGCCTGCAGCTGCTGGTGAACGCCTACGCGCACCGCACCGACGAGGCCCTGACCCTGGCCAAGGCCCGCCGCGCCGCGGTCACCGACATCGCCCGGACCTTGCGCAACATCCGTAGCGACTACGACAGCCTCGAGCACCAGCTGGCCCTGTTCAACCGCGAGATCAACCGGCGCCAGGTGTCCAACCTGGAGAGCTTCCGCGTGGTGCTGGCACCGAACAAGGAGGCGCTCAAGCACATCGACCAGATCATCCACAGCGCCGGCCAGTACGAAGAGGGCGAGACCCTGTCGGTGTTCGACCTGACCCAGAGCGCCGAGCAGGACAACAAGAACGAAGAGGCCAAGGAGTACCTGGCACGCCTGGTGGCGGCCAACCACAACCAGCTGGGCCTCAAGGACCTGTTCGAACTGGCGTTCGAGATCACCAAGGTCAACGGCCAGCCGGTGATCCACGCCGACATCGACGGCGCGGCATCCAACGGCACCACCATGACCATCAAGGCGCTGACCAACATGTACCTGTTGCTGCACCTGATGGACCGTGACCTGGCCGGGCGCATCCGCCTGCCGTACTACCTGGACGAAGCGGCGGACATCGACGAACGCAACCAGGCCGCGTTGCTGGAGACCAGCCTGCAGCTGGGCTTCGTGCCGATTCTGGCGAGCGTGAAGCCACAGGTGTCGGCGCGCGTGGCAATCGACCTGGAAGGTGGCAGCGGGCCGAACGGCATCTACATCGACGAGGCGGACTGGAAGTACATAAGCCGTCGGGATGAGGTGAAGGCGGTTGTGCGTGAGGACCAGGCCGAGGAGTTGGCCTGACAGAGAGCGTGGGGCCGCTTTGCGGCCCTTTCGCGACACAAGGCCGCTCCTACAGGGATTTGCGTATCACCGGAATACGCGAATCCTTGTAGGAGCGGCCTTGTGTCGCGATGGAGGCCAACGGCCTCCCAGGTTCTACCAGGCGATCAATGCGCCCAAGGCAGGATCGGTATCGCCGTCACCGCATTCTGCGGGCTGCCTTCGATCATGCGGTCGCTGTACACTAGGTACACCAGCGTATTGCGCTTCTTGTCGAGGAAGCGCACCACCTGCATGGTCTTGAACACCAGCGAGGTGCGTTCCTTGAACACCTCCTCGCCATCCTTCAGCTCACCCTTGAAGTTGATCGGCCCCACCTGACGGCAGGCAATCGATGCCTCGGCCCGGTCTTCCGCCAGCCCCAGCCCGCCCTTCACGCCGCCGGTCTTGGCCCGCGACAGGTAGCAGGTCACGCCCTCGACCTTGGGGTCGTCGAACGCCTCGACGACAATCCGGTCGTTCGGCCCGAGGAACTTGAACACGGTGGACACCTGGCCGATTTCCTCGGCCCCAGCCAGCATCGGCAAGGCCAGTGCCGCCACGGCAATCATCCTTTTCAGCACGTACGCACCCTCAGACCAGAACCAGGTTGTCGCGGTGCACCAGCTCGGGCTCCGCGATGTAGCCGAGGATACTTTCGATGGCATCCGACGGCTGGCCGATGATCTTCTGCGCCTCCAGGGCGCTGTAGTTGGCCAGGCCGCGCGCCACTTCATGGCCGTCCGGGCCGACACACACCACCATTTCGCCGCGGCGGAAGCTGCCTTGCACGGTCTTCACGCCAACCGGCAGCAGGCTCTTGTTGGCCTGGCGCAGGGCCTGCACCGCACCGGCATCCAGCACCAGGGTGCCACGGGTCTGCAGGTGGCCGGCCAGCCACTGCTTGCGCGCCGCGAGCATGCCGCGCTCTGGCGACAGCAGGGTACCCAGGCGCTCGCCGGCCTTGAGCCGGTCCAGCACGCGCTCGATGCGGCCGCCGATGATGATGGTGTGGGCACCGGAACGGGCCGCCAGGCGTGCGGCGCGCAGCTTGGTCTGCATGCCGCCACGGCCCAGCGCACCACCGGTACCGCCGGCCACGGCATCCAGCGCCGGGTCGTCAGCGCGGGCTTCGTAGATCAGCTGGGCTTCGGGGTTGTTGCGCGGGTCGGCGTCGAACATGCCATCGCGGTCAGTGAGGATCACCAGCAAATCGGCCTCGACCAGGTTGGCCACCAGCGCCGCCAGGGTGTCGTTGTCGCCGAAGCGGATCTCGTCGGTGACCACGGTGTCGTTTTCGTTGATCACCGGCACCACGCCCAGGTCGACCAGCGTACGCAGGGTGCTGCGGGCATTGAGGTAGCGCTTGCGGTCGGACAGGTCGTCATGGGTCAGGAGAATCTGCGCAGTGTGCTTGCCGTGCTCGCCGAAGCTCGATTCCCAGGCCTGCACCAGGCGCATCTGGCCAATCGAGGCGGCCGCCTGCAGCTCGTTCATCGCACTCGGTCGCGAAGTCCAGCCCAGCTGGCTCATGCCGGCAGCCACGGCCCCGGAGGAGACCAGAACCAACTCCACGCCTGCCTCACGCAGCGCGACCATCTGCTCGACCCAAACGGCCATGGCACCGCGGTCGAGGCCCTTGCCATCGGCGGTCAGCAGAGCACTGCCAATCTTCACGACCCAGCGCTTGGCGCCCGTCACCTTGCTTCGCATCTTCTTCCAACCTATGTCGAATCTGTAGATACCGTGGATACAAAAACGCCGCTCCCGAGAGCGGCGTTTAGTGTACTGCAACCGGTCAGTCGCGCACGTAAATGATTTCCGGGCCGTCTTCGTCGTCCTCGAAATCATCGTCCCAACCGTCATCGTCGCCGATGTCGTGCACGCTCTTGACACCGGTACGACGCAGGGTACGGGCGTCGTCCAGGGCCTGCAGCTGGGCACGCGCCTCGTCTTCGATGCGCTGGTCGAGGTCGGCCAGCTCTTCGGCGTAGGCCGGGTCATTGGCCAGGCGGTCGGCGCGGTCTTCGAGGTAGCGCATCAGGTCGTGGCTGAGCTTCTCGGTGCCCTGCTTGGCGATGGCCGAAATCACGTAGACCGGGCCTTCCCACTGCAGGCGCTCGACCACTTCCTTGACGCGCTCGTCGCGCTCGTCATCCATGACCATGTCGGCCTTGTTCAGCACCAGCCAGCGCTCACGCTCGGCCAGCGACGGGCTGAACTGGGTCAGCTCGTTGATGATGACTTCGGCAGCATCGGCCGGGCTGCTGCCGTCCAGCGGCGCCAGGTCCACCAGGTGCAGCAGCACGCGGGTACGCGCCAGGTGCTTGAGGAAGCGGATACCCAGGCCGGCACCTTCGGAAGCGCCTTCGATCAGGCCGGGAATGTCGGCGATGACGAAGCTCTTCCAGCGGTCGACGCTGACCACGCCCAGGTTTGGCACCAGGGTGGTGAACGGGTAGTCGGCCACTTTCGGCTTGGCCGCCGAAACCGAGCGAATGAAGGTGCTCTTGCCGGCGTTTGGCAGGCCCAGCAGGCCGACGTCGGCCAGCACTTTCATTTCCATCTTCAGGTCGCGCTGCTCACCCGGCTTGCCTGGGGTGGTCTGGCGCGGCGCACGGTTGGTGCTGGACTTGAAACGGGTGTTGCCCAGGCCGTGCCAGCCGCCCTGGGCGACCATCAGCTTCTGCCCCGGGGTAACCAGGTCACCGATCACTTCCTGGGTGGAAGCGTCGATCACGGTGGTACCGACCGGTACGCGCAGGAACAGGTCGTCACCCTTCTTGCCGGTGCAATCGGTGCTGCCACCGTTGGCGCCACGCTGGGCCTCGTGGTGACGGGTGTAGCGATAGTCGACCAGGGTGTTGAGGTTTTCGTCGGCGACCATGTACACCGAGCCGCCGTCGCCACCGTCACCGCCGTTGGGACCACCGTTCTCGATGAACTTCTCGCGACGGAAGCTCATGCAACCGTTGCCACCGTCACCGGCCTTGACCCGAATGGATACTTCGTCAACAAACTTCATTCAAAACCGCCTCTCGCCTTCCGACGAGCTGAATACTGATAAACCTGAGGCTCTTGCAAAAATGAGCGCGGCGGCCCCGTACGACCGTAGAAACCCACGCCGGCAGCCCATACAAACAGCTTTGCAAGAGGCTCACCACAAACGAAAAAGCCCCGTCGCATGACGGGGCTTCTGGAGCGACGTCGCGATTAAGCTGCGACGATGCTCACGTAACGGCGGTTGAACTCGCCTTTCTTCTCGAACTTGATCACGCCTTCGATCTTGGCGAACAGGGTGTGATCCTTGCCCATACCAACACCGTAGCCGGCGTGGAATTCGGTGCCGCGCTGGCGGACGATGATGTTGCCTGGCTTGATAACCTGGCCGCCATACATCTTCACGCCAAGGCGTTTCGATTCTGAGTCGCGACCGTTACGAGTACTACCACCAGCCTTCTTGTGAGCCATGGTTCAATTCTCCAAATAAATTCAGGGGATCTAGGGGATTAAGCCTGGATGCCGGTGATTTTGATCTCGGTGAACCACTGGCGGTGGCCCATGCGCTTCATGTGGTGCTTACGACGACGGAACTTGATGATGCGAACCTTGTCGTGGCGGCCTTGCGAAACGACTTCGGCCACTACTTTAGCGCCAGCAACAACTGGAGCGCCGATGGTGACTTCTTCACCGTTGGCGACCAGCAGAACGCGATCGAAGGTCACGGATTCGCCAGTGGCGACTTCCAGTTTTTCGATCTTGAGGAATTCACCTTCAGCGACTTTGTACTGCTTGCCGCCGGTAACGATTACTGCGTAAGACATGGTATTTCTCCGATAATCCTGCTCACCCAGCGCTTTATATGATGAGTATTGGCTGGCATGGCTGCACAGGGCTGGAACGGCCCGGTGCAATTGCGTAAGGCAGGTGCTGCCCAGGAAGTTAGGGTGCGCGATTGTACGCAACCGCGGTTTTGCTTGCAAGTACCGTCCCCGGGCAGGCGGCACCGTGCCTTGACACACCGGGACCCGCGACCTAGCATGCCGCGCAACCTCACTGGAGCAGCCGATGCAACCCCAATCCTTCTACCGAGCGGTGGCTGATGATTTCAGCGCCGTCGACGAGATCATCAAGAAGCAGCTGACCTCGCGCGTGCCGCTGGTATCGAAGATCGGCGACTATATCACGTCGGCCGGCGGCAAGCGCCTGCGTCCGCTGCTGGTACTGCTGTGTGGCAAGGCCCTGGGCCGCGAAGGCGACGACCTGCGCCTGCTGGCCGCCACCATCGAGTTCCTGCACACCGCCACCCTGCTGCACGACGACGTGGTCGACATGTCCGGCATGCGCCGTGGCCGCTCCACCGCCAATGCCCTGTGGGGCAATGCGCCGAGCGTGCTGGTGGGCGACTTCCTCTATTCGCGCTCGTTCGAGATGATGGTCGAACTCGGCTCGATGCCGGTCATGCAGATCCTGTCCAAGGCCACCCGGGTGATTGCCGAAGGCGAAGTGCTGCAGCTGTCGCGGGTACGCGATGCCAGCACCACCGAGGAAGTCTACATGGAGGTGATTCGCGGCAAGACCGCGATGCTGTTCGAGGCCTCGACCCACAGCGCCGCCGCGCTGGCCGATGCCAGCGACGAGCAGCGCGAAGCCCTGCGCACCTTCGGCGATCACCTGGGCGTGGCCTTCCAGCTGGTCGACGACCTGCTGGATTACAAGGGCGACTCGCAGACCCTGGGCAAGAACGTCGGCGACGACCTGGCCGAAGGCAAGCCTACCCTGCCGCTGATCTACACCATGCGCGAAGGCACTGCCGAACAGGCTGCGCTGGTGCGCCAGGCGATCCAGAAGGGTGGCCTGGAAGACCTCGAGCAGATTCGCGTGGCAGTCGAGGCATCCGGTGCGCTGAACTACACCGCCGAGCTGGCACGTGACTATGTGAAGCGCGCCATCGCATGCCTCGAGGTGCTGCCGGCCAGCGAGTACCGGGATGCGCTGGTTGAGCTAAGCGAGTTTGCGGTCGCGCGTACTCACTGATAGATCGCGTCAACTCCATTCGCGGGCTCGCCCGCTCCCACAGGATAAGTGCAGCCCTCGAGGTGGTGCTATCCCGGTGGGAGCGGGCAAGCCCGCGAATGCTTTTGTCCGGACATAATCCCTTCTGCAACGATACCTCTTACAATGTCGGGCTTTTACCGCCTGTCTGTTTGAGGAACCGAAGTGAGCACTCTGCCACCCTGCCCAAAATGCAACTCCGAATACACCTACGAGGATGGCACTCAGCTGATCTGCCCTGAATGCGCCCACGAATGGTCGGCCAGCGGCGATGCCGAGGCAGCCAGCGACGAGGTGGTGAAAAAGGACTCGGTCGGCAACATCCTGCAGGACGGCGATACCGTCACCGTGATCAAGGACCTCAAGGTCAAGGGTTCGTCCCTGGTGGTCAAGGTCGGTACCAAGGTCAAGAACATCCGCCTGTGCGATGGCGACCACGACATCGACTGCAAGATCGACGGCATCGGCGCCATGAAGCTGAAGTCAGAGTTCGTGCGTAAAGTCTGATAACGCAAAAACCGCCAATTGGCGCTTGCTATTTAGATAATAAGAATTATTCTCATTGGAGCCGCTATCCAAGGAGAATAGCCATGACTTATCTGATCGACGCCTGGCTGGACCGCCCTCACCCCTACCTGCGCATCCTTCATCGGGAAACCGGCGAAGTGTGCGCGGTGCTTGAACAAGAAGCGCTCGACGAACTGCGTGACCAGGGCGACCTGGACATGAGCGGGCTGAACTCGAGTGAACCGGGGGTGCTCAAGGAGCTGGTGCGCAACCTGTTCCTGTTCTGCTATGCACGGGCATTGCGCCCTGGGGGAACAGACTGGAACTGACTAGCTGGCGAGGGCTTCGCCCTCGATCGCGACGCAAGGCCGCTCCTACAGGAGAACGCATATCCCTGAACTACGCCCCTGAGGTTGGATTTTTTTGCCCAACATCCGGGGCGCAGTTCACCCTGTAGCAGCGGCCTTGTATCGCGAATGGGCCGCAAAGCGGCCCCAGCGGTATTACAGAACGTCGAGCAGCTCGACGTCGAACACCAGCACGCTGTGCGGCGGGATGCTACCAACGCCCTGGGCGCCGTAAGCCAGCTCGCTCGGTACGTACAGGCGCCATTTGCTGCCGGCGTTCATCAGTTGCAGGGCTTCGGTCCAGCCAGCGATCACGCCACCCACCGGGAATTCGGCCGGCTGGCCACGATCGTAGGAGCTGTCGAACACAGTGCCGTCGATCAGGGTGCCGTGGTAGTGGGTGCGAACGTTGCTTTCGCGGGTCGGCTTGGCGCCTTCACCTGCGGTCAGCACTTCGAACTGCAGGCCCGAGGCCAGGGTGGTGATGCCTTCGCGCTTGGCGTTTTCAGCCAGGAATTCCTTGCCAGCGGCAGCAGCAGCTTCGGCCTTGGCGGCCGCTTCGGCTTGCATCACTTCGCGGATGACCTTGAAGCTGGCCGACAGGTCGGCTTCGCTGACGCGGCTGTCGGCACCGTTGAAGGCGTCGGTCAGGCCGGCCAGGATGGCTTCCAGGCTCACGCCTGGTGGCGGGTTGTCACGCAGCTGGCCGCCCAGCTGACGGCCGATGCCGTAGCTGACGCGAGTTTCGTCGGTGGACAGGTTGAGTTCGGACATTGTCGTGCTCCACTGCAGGGCGCAGTGAAGCCGCGCCCTTGATGAAAAGGGCGAGCAGCCTAGCACACTGGGGCGCCGCGAGCAGCTACCAGGCCGAGCGCTGGGAAATCGGCACCTTCAAGTCTTCTTCCGGGTGCGTGCCCATGCCACACATTTCATCCTGCACCGACCAGTGCACCAGATTCATCGAAACCATGGGGATGGTTTGCAGCAGCTTGCGCGCATCCTCTACCGAGTGCACGCGCAGGCGTTGCCCACGGGCGTCGGACAGCGGATGGGCGTGGCCCTTGACCCGGGCCTCGAGCAGGTAGTCACCGCCTTCGATGGCGATCAGGTTCAGTTCGTCGACATGGCCAGACCTGGCCTCGGTGTTGAGCTGATGCAGGTTCATGAGAGCACCTCGGGACGGGAACCACGCATGAAAGCTCATTTTTTGTACAGAAACGGAGAATACACAAGGCACGACTGACGCCGCTCGTCAGTTGCCAGCGCCAAGCAGCGCCATTGCTGTAGGAGCGGCCTGGTGTCGCGATGGGGCGCGCAGCGGCCCAGACGATTGCAGCTTCGCCGCGAATTTGCAGCTTCGCCCGACTATGGCCGGGGCGCTGCGCGCCCCTTCGCGACACCAGGCCGCTCCTACACGGGCCGCGTCAGGCGAAGGGTTCAGTGCTTGGTGAGCTTGTCCAGGTAGCCCATGCAGAACGCCGAGACCACGAAGGTCATGTGGATGATCACATACCACATCAGGTAGTCGGTGGAGATGTTCTGCGCATCCATGAACACCCGCAGCAGGTGGATGGAGGAAATGGCCACGATCGACGCCGCGACTTTCATCTTCAGCGACGAAGAATCCATCTTGCCCAGCCAGTTGAGTTTTTCCTTGCTCTCATCGATGTCCAGCTGCGAGACGAAGTTTTCGTAGCCCGAGATCATCACCATCACCAGCAGGCCACCGACCAGCGACATGTCGATCAACGACAGGATCACCAGGATCAGGTCGGCTTCGCTCAGGGCGAAAACATTGGGCAGGACGTGGATCACTTCCTGGAAGAATTTCAGCGCCAGGGCCAGCAGGCCAAGGGACAGGCCGAAGTAGATCGGTGCGAGCAGCCAGCGCGAGGCATACATCGCGTTTTCGAGGATACGTTCCATGGAGGATTGGGACTCATCAGGTGACTAAAAAGCGACGGCGAGTATAGCCAGCCACCTGTTGCAGCAAAAGCCCGCTGAAACGGGGCCGCGCTGCAGCCCCGCAATGGTTCAGGTTTCAGGATGGAATTGGAAATCCCCGAGGTTACGGCAGCGATCGCCATTGATCCGCCGCAACTGCGCCTGCAAGTGCAAGCACCAGATCTGTGGATCCTCGGCCACCTGGTAGCCATGCAAGGTCAGGCTGTCGACGATGGCATTCAGTACCGATTCAGCCACCAGCGGCCCATGGAACGGCCCCTGGGCCTTGATCGCGGAAGGCTGTTCACCGGCCATTCCGGCAGCGAACAGCAGCGTCCACATACCGTTGTCCCCGGCCAGCGGTCGGATGCAGCATTCGATACGGGTCACCAGGCCCAGGCACTGGCGTGTGAGGCTGAGGTTGCGCATGGCCGCGTCCCCTCCAAAGAGCCCTGTTCAGCCTGGAGTCAGGCTGTTTCCATCCTGAACGCTGATAACGTCCTTAAGTTCCAGCATAGAAGAACAGCACGAGAAGATGGAAAACCGGCGCTGAACGGTAGCACATCGCCGCCAGCGCCGGTTTATTGACTCAGGCTGGCTTAGCCTGGGCAATCACCTCTTCCAGGCGCTCTTTCTCCGCCTTCTCGATTTCTTCCTCGCCGATCATCTCGGCGATCTCGCGCAGGCGCTCTACTACGCGGGCGTTGACGCTGCCTTCGGTGAACTGGCCCTTGTCATCCAGCACGCCGGCCTCCTCGCCCACCAGCAGGCTCAGCGCCTCGTCGGCCTGGCTGACCGCATAGACGTGGAACATGCCGTTCTCCACCGCCTGCAGCACGCGCTCATCGAGCATCAGCGTGGCGACGTTGGCCCGCGGGATGATCACCCCCTGTTCGCCGGTCAGGCCACGTGCCTCGCACAAACGGAAGAAACCTTCGATCTTCTCGTTGACCCCACCCACCGCCTGCACTTCACCAAACTGGTTGATCGAGCCAGTGATGGCGAAGCACTGCTTGAGCGGCGTGCGCGACAAGGCCGAGATCAGCGTGCAGGCCTCGCCCAGCGAGGCGCTGTCACCGTCGACGTAGCCGTAGGATTGTTCCAGGGCAATGCTCGCCGAGATCGCCAGCGGGAATTCCTGGGCATAACGGCTGCCCAGGTAACCGGTAAGGATCATCACGCCCTTGGAGTGGATTGGCTGGCCGAGGTTGACCTCGCGCTCGATGTCGACGATGCCGCTGCCGCCCGGGTACACGGTGGCGGAGATACGTGCCGGCATGCCGAACGCCGAGTCGCCCACTTCCAGCACGGTCAGGCCGTTGCACTTGCCGATGGCCGCGCCTTCGGTGTCGATCAGGATGATCCCGGCCAGCATGTCGTCCAGCACCCGCTGCGAAACACGCCCGGTACGGGTGGCCTTGGCCTTGAGCGCGCGTTCGATATGGCCGGCGTCGGTCATTTCGTCACTGGCCAGCTGGCGAATGAAATCGGCTTCGCTGACCAGCTGGAACAGGTCGCCGATACGCGCCGACAAGCGCGACTGGTTCTCTGCCAGGCGGGCGCTGTAGGTGGCCAGGCGCGCTACCGCATCACTGGTCAGCGGCGCCATGCCTTCTTCGTTGGTGCGGGTACGCAGCAACTGGGCGAACTGCTCCAGGTTCTCGTCGACCATGGGCATGTCTTCGTCGAAGTCGACCAGCACGCGGAACATCTCCTGGAAGTCCGGGTCGTGGTCTTGCAGCGCGTAGTACAGCTGGCGCGAACCGATGATGATCAGCTTGACGTTCAGCGGGATCACCTGCGGCGTCAGGCTGACGGTGGCCACGCGGCCCAGCTCGCCCAACGGCGACTCCATCTTCAGCTTGCGCGACTGCAGGGCACGCTTGAGTGCGTCCCAGACGAACGGCTCGCCGAGCATCTTCTCGGCTTCGAGGATCAGGAACCCCCCGTTGGCGCGGTGCAGTGCGCCCGGGCGCAGCTGGCGGTACGAGGTATACAGGGCGCCCTGGTCGGTGCTGTACTCGATGCGGCCGAACAGGTTGTCGTAGGTCGGGTGGGGCTCGAACACCACCGGCGCACCGCCGTCGGCGTGGTGGCCGACCACCAGGCTGGGGGCATACTGCTCTTCGAGCAGCTTGCGCGCGGCGGCGTCACTCTTGCTGTCGTCGACCAGTTGCTCGACCACGGTCCGCAGCAGGTTCAACTGCACCGACTGCAGGTAGGCACAGACCGCCGCGTTTTCCGCGTATTTTTCCGACAACGGCGCCAGCAACGGCTGCAGGGCCAGGGTGATGGTTTCTTCGTTGAGCTGGCGCAGCTGGTTGTTCGACTCGCGCTTCCATTGCGGCAGGCTGGCCAGTTCTTCGTTCAGGCGCTCCTCGAGCAGGGCGATATCTTCGTGGAACTGCTCGCGCACTTCTTCCGGCAGCTGGGCGAACTCGGCTTCATCCAGGGCCTTGCCGTCGGCCATCGGGGTGAAGGCGACGTTGCTGGCGTCGCGGTACAGGGCCACGTCCTTTTCCAGCGAGGCACGCTCGATCACATCCAGGGCGCGGTCGTAGCGCTGGTTGAAAGCGCGGTCGATGGCGCCTTTCTTCTGCTGGTAGGACGGGTGCTCGAACACCGCCGGGAAGGTCGCCAACAGGTTGTCGATCAACCCGTTCATGTCGGCAATGAACGCCCCGGCGCTGCCGGAGGGCAATTCCAGCGCGCGCGGTTCGCGGGTGTCATCGAAGTGATTGACGTAGACCCAGTCGGCCGGGGTCTGCTGGCGCTTGCCCTCGGCCTTGAGGTAGCGCTTGACGAACGAGAAACGGCCGGTGCCGGGCTCGCCCATCACATACACGTTGTAACCGGGGCGCGGCATGGCCACGCCGAACTGCAGGGCCTCGACAGCACGTTCCTGGCCCAGGACTCCGCGAAACGGCTCCAGATCGTCGGTGTTGGTAAAGGCAAACTGCTCGGGGGAGAAACGCCGGGTCAGGGCTTCAGGCGCGAGACGCAGGCGCGCAGCGACAGGATCGGGCATTGGGTTTCCTTACTTCGGCGGGGCAGATACGCAGCATTCTGGCGCTGCCCGCGCGCGCCTTGCAAGGCTCCGCGGGACTTTATCTCCAGCCGCAGCGGGTCATCCGACAGCAAATTTTTCGCAATCAGCAACGCAACCTTTAGATCGTGCCTAAACTCCAAGCTGCGCGGGTGGGTGAAAAGCTTTCCCGACCTGGCAACCGAGTTGCCAGAAACCCTGACCCTTGGTTAAGTCAAATAGAGAACAAATGCTATGAAACGGATTCTTCTGGGTACTCTGTTCACCGTAGTTTCTCTCAACGCCATGGCCGAAGCGCCAGGTGGCCCGAACTGCGGCTGGGGCAACATGCTGTTCGAAGGCCAGCGCGGCACTCCGGCACACTTCCTGGCTTCTACCACCAACGGCACCTCCGGTAACGCTACCTTCGGCATGACGTCCGGCACCAACGGTTGCTCGACCAAGGCTTCGCTGACCTACGGCGGCAAGTCCTGGTTCGCCATGAATGGCATGATGAACGAGCTGTCCGAAGACATGGCCATGGGCCAGGGCGAAGCACTGACCACCTATGCCGTGGTACTCGGCGTAGCCCCGGAAGACCGCGGCTACTTCGCAGCAGTCACCCACCAGCACTTCAACCAGATCTTCAGCAGTGCCGACGTCACTGCCGAAACGGTCCACAGCAATACCCTGGCCGTTCTGAAGAACGATCCACGCCTGGCCAAATACGCTACCGAGGCCTAAGCGCAGCTGCTCCCGCCCCGGCTACGGGGCGGGTTTCGCCTTTTTTCGGCATCGTTGAGAAGTAGTTGCCCGACATGCTCAAACGCCTCGTTTCCCTGGCGCTGTGTGCCTGCGCCCCTGTACATGCCGCACCGTTGCTGGACCAAGGCCATCTCCAGCAACTGGCCAACACCCCCTACTGGATTGCCCTGGGCCACTACGAAACCGCCAAGCTCGGTGGCTGGCGCAGCTATGTGGACGATGACGCGTTCTTCCTCGCCGAGGACGGCGCGCACCACCCCGACCAGGAGCTGCAAGCCACCGTCGAAGCGCTGTACGCCCCGGCCAGCCTCGGCGACCAGCACGCCCAGTGCCGGTTCCCCGCGCGTAGCCGCTGGCTGCGCGAACAGCTCGACCTGCAAGGCTTGCCACAGCCGGCCTGCCAGGAGTTCACCACCTGGTACCAGTCGATCGACCCGCACAGCGCGGCGCTGATCTTTCCGGCGGCGTACCTGAACAGCCCGTCTTCGATGTTCGGCCATACCTTGCTGCGCATCGACCAGTCGAAAACCCGCAGCGACGACACCACGCTGCTGAGCTACGCGATCAACTTCGGCGCCTATATCGAAGGCAGCGACAACAGCATCCTGTATGCCTGGAAAGGCCTGATGGGCGGCTACCCGGGGCTGTTCGCGCTGATGCCCTACCAGGAAAAACTCTCCGAGTACCGCAGCCTGGAAAACCGCGACCTGTGGGAATACCAGCTGGACCTGACGCCAGCAGAGACCGGGCGCATGGTCGAGCATGTGTGGGAGCTGAAGCAGATCCAGTTCGACTACTTCTTCTTCGACGAAAACTGCTCGTATCGCCTGCTGGAGTTGCTGCAGGTAGCCCGGCCGAGCCTGGACCTGACCTCACAGTTCCCGCTCACGGCCATCCCCACCGACACGGTGAAGGCGGTGCGCCAGTCCGGCCTGGTTTCCAGCGTGAAATACCGCCCTTCGCGCGAGCGCGAGTTGCTGGCCCGGGCCGAACCGCTGGACCATCATGAAAAGCAGCAGGTGCTGGCCATCAGCGCCGATACCGCACAGCTGCAGAACCCTGACTTTACCGCCCTGCCCCGCCCACGCCAGGCACTGGTGCAGGATGCCGCGTATCGCCTGGAGCGTTACCGCGCCAACGGCCAGCAGCGCGACGCCGGCCAGGCCCGGCGCAGCTTCGAGCTATTGCAGGCGATCAACCGCAACCCGCCACCGGCGCTGGACATCGAACGCCCGGGGCTGCCCGAGGACGGCCATGATTCACGCACCTGGCAGCTGGGCGCAGGCACCCGCGAGGACCGTGCCTACGCCGAGTATGGCCTGCGCATGGCCTACCACGACCTGAACGACAACGCCTACGGCTTCCCGTTGGGGGCGCAGATCGAGATCCTGCAGCTGAAAGTGCGCCAGTACGAAGGCAACGACTGGCAGGTGCAGCGCCTGGACCTGGCCACCATCCGCTCGCTGACCCCGCGCAACGCGTTGCTCAAGCCGTGGTCGTGGCAAGTGGCCGGCGGGCTGGAACGGGTACCGGGCAAGCATGATGACGAAGTGCTGGTGAGCCATGTGAATGGCGGAGCCGGTGGCACCTGGCAGCTGGCGGACGGGCTGCTGGGCTTTGCCCTGGGCACGCTGCGGGTCGAGCACCACAACGACTTTGCCCAGTTCATCGCCCCGGCGGCGGGGTTCAACAGCGGGCTGCTGTGGCGCAACGGGCTGGGCAACATGACGCTCGAGGCCAAGGGGGATTACTTCACCAATGGCGAAGTGCGACGCAGCGTGAGCCTGAACCAGCAGTGGGAAATCAGCCAGAACCTGGGGCTGCGCCTGAGCGCCTCGCGCGAGTTCAGCCACCTGGCAACGGCGCAGAACGAGGTGATGCTGGAACTGAAGTGGTACCACTACTGAGTGTGAACCAACCGACTCTTTGACACTGTTTTGACAGCTCCCCGACAAATCGCCACCTAGACTTTCCGGTATCTCTCCGAAGGTCCAGGTGGTCATGTCGCGGTATTGGTCGGGCTTGTGCATTGCCTTGTTGCTGGCGGGTTGCGAAACGACCCACGAACAGCTGGTCGACCGAGGTTATCCCCGCGCATTCGCCGACGGCTATGAAGATGGCTGCAGCAGTGGCCGCCAGGCGGCCGGGCTGATGGTCGGCGACTTCCGCAAGGATGTACCGCGCTACCTGCACGACCGGCAGTACGAATCGGGCTGGGACGACGGCTTCCGCCAGTGCCAGGCCATGCAGAACAGTGAAGAACAGCGCCAGTACCACGAGCGTTTCTGGGACGAGCGTGAACGCGAATGGCAACAGGAAAAGGATCGCGGCGCTGCCAAGGCTTATCGGCACGACTGAGTCGCAATCGGACATTCCTTGAAACCGGCAGCCAGCCATGATGGTCTCCTGCACAAGGAGGTATCCATGAGCCGAGCATTCGTCAACGAAGACCAGGCCGCCGCCCAGGCCGACCAGCCGGTCGAGCGGCGGGTCAGCGAACAACCCAACTACGTGACCGCCAGTGGCCTGCGCCAGCTGCAAGACCGCGTGGCCGAGCTGAATGCCCTGCGCAACGAGCTGCAGGCACAAGGCGAGCGTGGCGACAAGCAGCGCCTGGCCGATACCGAGCGGGACCTGCGCTATTTCAACGCGCGGCTGCAGAGCGCCCAGGTGGTCGCGGCGGCGACGTCGCGGAGCAAGGTGCAGATCGGTAGCCGGGTGCGCTTTGTCGATGCCCAGGACCAGGAGCATGTGGTGCGGCTGGTGGGCGAGGACGAGGCGGATGCGGGGCGCGGCTTGATCAACTGGGGCTCGCCGCTGGGGCGGGCATTGCTCGGGGCCGGGCCTGGAGATGAAGTGCTGTGGCGACGGCCGGCGGGAGAGCAGATGATCGAGGTAGTCGATATCGAGGGTGAGGATTGAAGGCCAGGGGGCTGCTTTGCAGCCCATCGCGACGCAAGGCCGCTCCTACAGCAAACCCCGACAACCTGGGTGACCGCGGCGCTTGTAGGAGCCAGGGGGCTGCTTTGCAGCCCATCGCGACGCAAGGCCGCTCCTGCAGCAGACCGCGACAACCTGGGTGACCGCGGCGCTTGTAGATACCGTCTTGACCCTCATCCCACAAGGGCGATTTGAGGGTCAAACGGTTTGCCTGACTTCACCACGCCATACACCAGGTGCAATAGCTTGCGCATGGCTGCACAAACTATCTGCTTGTAGGCTTTGCGCCGGTTACTCAATCGTTCAGCCAGCGCTTGTACGACGGGGTTATGCCTGATCGAGACCGTGCCTGACATCCACAAGCCAGCGCGCAACCTTGGCGCTCCTGTGCGGGAAATGGTTGATTGGCCAATCTTCTCCCCCGATTGATGGATCATCGGGTTGAGACCTGCAAACGCAACAATGGCTGACGCACTTTAATACTTCAGCGGATCACCCAACTCAGCAAGGATCAGCGCGGCCGTGGTGTCGCCCAAGCCGTCAATTGACGTAATCAGTTCCCGTCGTTGGCGCAGATCGGGATCGTCATCGATCGTCTGGTCAATGGCCTTTCGGGTTTTCGCTATTTCTTCGCTGATATGTCCAATTACAGCCCTGATGGATGCCTGTACAGCCGTCTGCGCCACGTCCAGGCGGTTCTGCTCCATCTGCTGCATCTCTTTCAGATCGTCCAGACGCCGCACCAAGGCCCGCAAACGCCGCTGAGCTGGCGGCTCAGGTTCCCACTGACGGAGCAGATCATTTTTTTGCTGACCGTAAGCTGCAATAACCTTGGCATCCGCCTTATCGGTTTTGACACGTCGAAGGTCAGCCTCGGCAAATTTGGCGATGACTGCGGGATTCAGAATGCACACCCGGTAACCCTTGCCGTGAAGGTAGTCAGCAAGCGCTTCGTGATAGGTGCCGGTGGCCTCCATGACAACCCAGGCATGTGGTTCGGCATGCTGCTCGAGCCAGGCTGCAAATTGGGCAAAACCACTTGGTTCATTGGCCAGCTTGGCTTTGGTACGGACCTTCCCGTTGGGAAGCGGGGTGGCGATGTCAAAAGATCGCTTGGCTACATCAACGCCAACAACAGACATGATCTTCTCCTTCAAGCAACGAAAGTTGGATCACCCAGCACTCGGTTCAACCTTGTGAATGCGTGCTCACGCCGGGGGCGGGCACTAGATACCGTTCGAACTGTTTGAGTGGGGTTGGAAGGCCAGAGCGTTATCTACAGTGCGGGCTCGATGCCCTCGGAGCGGCTCCGCTTCATGACCTTCCCTCGATGATCAGTCGAGAACTTTCGCCTCTTGCGAGGCGAAAGTCGAGATACAAGGAGCGGCCTTGCGTCGCGAAAGGGCCGCAAAGCGGCCCCGGCACGCTCGAATCAGACCACGCCTTGCGCCAGCATCGCATCCGCCACTTTCACGAAGCCGGCAATGTTCGCACCCTTCACATAGTTGATCCGGCCATCGGCCTCTTCACCGTAGTGCACGCACGCATGGTGAATCGACTGCATGATGTTGTGCAGCTTGCTGTCCACCTCACCGGCGCTCCACAGCAAGCGCATGGCATTCTGCGACATCTCCAGCCCCGACACAGCCACGCCGCCGGCGTTGGAGGCCTTGCCAGGCGCGTAAAGAATGCCGGCGTCCAGGAAGATATCCACAGCCGCGAGGGTGGTCGGCATGTTGGCGCCTTCCGCCACGCAGATGCAGCCATTACGCAGCAGGGTGCGGGCGTCTTCGACGTCCAGCTCGTTCTGCGTGGCGCACGGCAAGGCGATGTCGCACGGCAGGTTCCATGGGGTCTGGCCCTGGCGGAACTCCAGGCCGAACTGGGCGGCCAGTTCGCTGATGCGGCCACGCTTGACGTTCTTCAGCTGCATGACCGCTTCCCACTGGGCGTCGGTCAGGCCGGCCTCGGCGTACAGGGTGCCTTCGGAATCGGACAGCGAGATGACCTTGCCGCCCAGGTCCATGACCTTGCGCGCCGCATACTGGGCCACGTTGCCCGAGCCGGAAATCGCCACGCGGCAACCATCGATGCGCTTGTCCTGGCGCTTGAGCATTTCCTCGGCGAAGTACACGCAACCGTAGCCAGTGGCTTCCGGACGGATCAGGCTGCCGCCATAGGTCATGCCCTTGCCGGTGAGCACCGAGGTGAACTGGTTGGCCAGGCGCTTGTACTGGCCGAACATGAAGCCGATTTCGCGGGCCCCCACGCCAATGTCACCGGCCGGCACGTCCAGGTCGGCGCCGATGTGGCGGTACAGCTCGCTCATGAACGCCTGGCAGAAGCGCATCACCTCGGCGTCGCTCTTGCCTTTCGGGTCGAAGTCCGAGCCACCTTTGCCGCCGCCCATGGGCAGCGAGGTGAGGGAGTTCTTGAACACCTGTTCGAACGCCAGGAACTTGAGCACGCCGAGGTTCACCGACGGGTGGAAGCGCAGGCCACCCTTGTACGGGCCGATGGCGCTGCTCATCTGGATGCGGTAGCCGCGGTTGACCTGCACCTTGCCCTGGTCATCGACCCAGGACACGCGGAACAGCACGGCGCGCTCAGGCTCGACCATGCGCTCCAGAATGCCGGCCTGCAGGTAATGTGGGTTGGCCTCGAGGAACGGCCACAGGCTGCGCAGCACTTCTTCCACCGCCTGGTGGAATTCGGGCTGGGCCGGGTCGCGTTGCTTCAGGCGCGCGAGGAAATTGTCGACGGATTCGATCATGGTAGACATCTCACCAAGAGGATTGGGCTTATTGGTTTTTTCCCGAATGTACCAAGAAGCCATCGCACCGGAACAGGGCGAAATGTCGTTTTTTTGAAATTATTTGGTGCGTTTTCTATAAGTGTATACAAAACCAAATGTCGGCGGCGGCTTCTTCGCGGGCTCGCCCGCTCCCACAGGCCCATTACAGGCCTGAGGTTCCAAGGGCTGCTGTGGGAGCGGGCATGCCCGCGAATGAAGCCAACTCCAGTTTCCAGCCAGGCACAAAAATGGGGCCTAACAAGGCCCCATTCTTGTGCATCAGAATACCGGCTTACTGGGCCAGCTTCTTGTGCCGTACACGGTGCGGCTGGGCAGCGGCATCACCCAGGCGCTTCTTGCGGTCGGCTTCGTACTCGGTGTAGTTGCCTTCGAAGAACACCACGTTCGAGTCGTCTTCGTACGCCAGGATGTGGGTGGCCACACGGTCCAGGAACCAACGGTCGTGGGAAATCACGATCGCGGCGCCCGGGAAGTCCAGCAGGGCTTCTTCCAGCGAACGCAGGGTTTCGACGTCGAGGTCGTTGGACGGTTCGTCGAGCAGCAGGACGTTACCGCCCTCCTTCAGGGTCAGGGCCAGGTGCAGGCGGCCACGCTCACCACCGGACAGGTCCTTGACGAACTTCTGCTGGTCGCCACCCTTGAAGTTGAAGCGGCCCACATAGGTACGCGACGGGATCTCGTAGTTGCCGATGCGGATCACGTCGGAACCGTCGGAGATCTGCTGGAACACGGTCTTGCTGCCGTCCAGGTCTTCACGGCTCTGGTCGACGCAGGCCAGCTGCACGGTTTCACCGATCTCGATGCTGCCCGAGTCCGGCTGCTCCTTGCCCATCAGCATGCGGAACAGGGTCGACTTACCGGCACCGTTACCACCGATCACGCCGACGATGGCGCCTTTCGGCATGGCGAACGACAGATTGTCGATCAGCACGCGGTCGCCGTAGCCCTTGGTGACGTTCTTGAACTCGATCACCTTGTCACCCAGGCGCGGACCGGCCGGGATGTAGATCTCGTTGGTTTCGCTGCGCTTCTGGAATTCCTGCGATTGCATTTCCTCGAAGCGCTGCAGACGGGCCTTGGACTTGGACTGGCGGGCCTTGGCGCCTTTGCGCACCCACTCCAGTTCCTCTTTCATGGCCTTTTCATGGGCGCTCTGCTGCTTCGATTCCTGCGCCAGGCGCTCGGACTTGGCTTCCAGCCAGCCCGAGTAGTTGCCTTCGTACGGGATGCCGGCGCCGCGGTCCAGTTCCAGGATCCAGCCGGCGACGTTGTCGAGGAAGTAACGGTCGTGGGTAATCGCTACCACGGTGCCCGGGAAGTCGTGCAGGAAACGCTCCAGCCAGGCCACCGAGTCGGCATCCAGGTGGTTGGTCGGTTCGTCCAGCAGCAGCATGTCGGGGGCCGACAGCAGCAGGCGGCACAGGGCCACACGGCGCTTTTCACCACCGGACAGGTGCTCGATGCGCGCATCCCAGGCCGGCAGGCGCAGGGCGTCGGCGGCAACGTCCAGCTGGCGCTCCAGGTTGTGGCCGTCGGCGGCCTGCAGGATGGCCTCGAGCTTGGCCTGCTCGGCGGCCAGCTTGTCGAAGTCGGCATCGGGTTCGGCATAGGCGGCGTAGACCTCGTCCAGGCGTGCCTGGGCGTCCTTGATCACGCTGACCGCTTCCTCGACCACTTCACGCACCGACTTGTTCGGGTCCAGTTGCGGTTCCTGCGGCAGGTAGCCAACGTTGATGTCGGGCATCGGACGGGCTTCGCCGTCGAATTCCTTGTCGACGCCCGCCATGATCCGCAGCAGGGTCGATTTACCGGCGCCGTTCAGGCCGAGCACGCCAATCTTGGCGCCCGGGAAGAACGACAGGGAAATATTCTTGAGAATTTCCCGCTTCGGCGGCACGACTTTGCTCAGCCGATGCATGGTGTAGACGTATTGAGCCAAAACCAAGCCCTCTAATCAGATAGGTAAAGACATCGACGATCGCCCCGGCACGCTGGCCAGGGGGATGTGTTTACGGGGTGTCATTGAACAAAGTCGACCATTCTACGCCAACGCGCAGCGTTGCACAGGAGGGGCCGATGGTGGGGTGATCCCCAGGGGAAAATGGTTGCCAGTACCGGCCTCTTCGCGGGCTCGCCCACGAAAGGGCCGGCACAACAGCCGAAGCGGGCTCAGACGTGACGCTGCTTGGCCTTGCCGCGCGGCAAGCGGCAACGGTCGCCCTGCTCGGCCAGGCGCGCAGCCCAGGCTGCCTTGACACTGAAGCCAGCGGCACGGGCCGGTTGTTGTTGCGCCGCCTTGGCCGGCTGCGCAGCAGGCATGCTGACCACCCTGGCGGCCGGTTTGCTGGCCGCGGCTACGGCAACTGCCGGCTCTGCTGCCGCCTTGGCGGTCTTGCGCAGTTCAGCCAGCGACGGGCTCTTGCTCTTGGCGGCAGTGGCCGCCTCGGGTTTGCTCAGCGAACGCTGGCAAGACTTGCAGGATACGTCCTCGGTCACGGCAGTGCTGACAAGGGTCTGACTGCTGCGCCCGCAGGCGGAATCGAGGCCATTGGAGGAAAAGTGAGTAACCAAAACCGAACATCTCCGATGCGTTGTCATGTGAAGCGGGCGCTATTCTCGCACAGGTCGCAGGGGCTTGCCGAACCACACGGCAGGCACCACCGGTCACATTGGCTGGCACTTTGCCATAATCCTAGGCATGCTAGCCCGTTTCGGGTGTCCGGCCTTATAGTGCGCCACCGCAGTCTGGCAACCAGATACCGGCACGTACCGTGCATCATCAACCCCTGCCATCGCCAGCCCAATCGCAGGATCAACGCTTGACCAATCTCACTCATCCGCCGTCATTGCGTTCCGCGCCCCAGGCGCCCGCTGCCTCCCTGCGCGGGTCGATCAAGGGTGCGTTGGCGCTGCTGGCCCTGATCCTGCTGGGTTTGCTGCTGTGGCAGTTGTTCGCCCAGTTCAGCCATACCCAGGCCGACCTGCGCAAGAAAACCCTGGAAGGCACCGCCGAGCTGGCCGACCACCTCAGCCTGAACCTGGCGTTCAAGGCCCAACAGGCCACGAATGTGGTGCAGCCCTACGCCAATGTACCGACGCCCACGGCCCTGCCCGCCGTGCTGGCCGGTTTGCGCGAACACCTGCCAGACCTGCAGAGCCTGGCCTGGCTGGATGCAGCCGGGAAACTGCAGGCCGACAGCCTTGCCGGCAGCCCCGACCGCCAGTCGATTGACGAATTGCTCAAGCTGAGCCAGGGCAGCCCGTATTTCTTCACCAATTCGGCCGACAACAGCTCCGTCTACCTGTTACTGCGTCAAGGCTCCGATGAGCACAGCGGTTATTGGCTGTTGCGCCTGGCGCCAGCGTACTACCGCCCGCTGATCACCTACCTGGATGGCCCCGGCCGTCCGCTGTGGCTGCTGGAAAACAGCCGCAGCGGCGAAGTGCTGCAGCGCCATGCGCCAACCCCTGGCAGCAACGCGCCGCTGCAGAGCGTGATGCTGGCCTTCATCGATAACAGCACCTGGCAACTGCGCGGCCTGTTCGACGCCAAGCTGGCGCGTCAGACGCTGCTGCCCGCACTGCTGGGCAAATGCCTGCTGGTGTTGTTCTGCGCCATGCTGCCGGTTGTCGCGCTGATCAACATGCGCCGCCGGCAACGGGCGCTGCAGGAAGACCGCCGGCGCTACCAGGAAATTTTCGAAGGCACCGGCGTGGCCTTGTGCGTGCTCGACCTGTCCAGCCTGCCCGGCCAGCTCGACCGCTATCACCTACGCAACCGCGCCGCGCTCAAACACAGCCTGGCCCTCGACCCGAACCTGCGCCGCTCGCTGCTGCTGGAACTGAAGATCACCGAGATCAACCAGGTGGCACGCCAGTTGTTGAACATCGAGTGCCATGAAGGTGCCTGGCGGCGCCTGATCGACGGCACCGGCGATGGCCGCGACAGCGTGGGCATGCAGCTGATCGATGCATTGATCGAGCAACGTGCGTTGCTGGAACTGGAAGTGCGCCTGCCGGCGCCGCTGGGTGGCGAGCTGCACCTGTGGCTGATGGCGCGCCTGCCGCAACAGCGCCGTGATTACCAGGCAGTGATCCTCAGCATCAGCGATATCACCAGCCGCAAGCAGGTAGAGCTGTCACTGCTGGAGCGCGAAAGCTTCTGGTCGGACGTCGTGCGCACCGTACCCGACCAGCTGTACGTGCAGGACGTACTCAGCCAGCGGATGATCTTCAGCAACCGCCATCTCGGCCAGACCCTGGGCTACGACCGTACCGAGCTGGCGCAGATGGGCGACCGTTTCTGGGAGTTGCTGCTGCACCCCGAAGACGCCACGCACTATCAGGCCCTGCGCCACCAGCAGCGCGACAGCGGCCATGACCAGCCGCTGCACTGCCAGCTGCGCTTCCGCCACCGCGATGGCGGCTGGCGCTGCTACGACATTCGCGAACAGGTACTGACCCGTGACGCCGATGGCCTGGTCACGCGCATCATCGGCGTGGGCAAGGACGTGACGGTACAGATCGAGGCCAGCCAGTCGCTGCGCGACAGCGAGCAGCGCTACCGCATGCTCGCCGAGAGCATCAGCGACGTGATCTTCTCCACCGACAGCCGGCTCCAGCTCAACTATGTCAGCCCCTCGGTACAGAGCGTGCTGGGCTACCAGGCCGACTGGATCTTCACCAATGGCTGGCAGTCGATCATCGCCAACCCGGCGCAACTCACCGGCATCTACAGCTTGATGGAACGCGTCAGCAAGGCCATGGGCGACCCGGCGCTGCTGGCCCAGTTGCGCAGCCAGCTGCCGACCCAGCTGTTCCTGTTCGACTGCCTGCGCGCCGATGGCCGCAAGATACCCATCGAACTGCGCCTGGTGCTGGTGTGGGACGATGACCAGCACTTCGAAGGCGTGCTCGGGGTGGGCCGCGACATCAGCCAGCAACGCCGTGCCGAAAAAGACCTGCGCATGGCTGCGACGGTATTCGAGCACTCGACATCGGCGATTCTCATCACCGACCCGGCCGGCTATATCGTGCAGGCCAACGAGGCGTTCAGCCGCGTCAGTGGTTACGCCGTCAGCGAGGTGCTCGACCAGTTGCCGGGCATGCTCACCGTCGACGAACAGCAGGAAGGCCACCTGCGCTATGTGGTCAAGCAGCTGCACCAGCGCGGCAGCTGGGAAGGTGAAGTGTGGCTCAAGCGCCGTGACGGTGACCACTACCCGGCCTGGGTCGGCATTACCGCGGTGCTGGACGACGAGGGCGACCTGGCCAGCTACGTGTGCTTCTTCACCGACATCAGCGAGCGCAAGGCCAGCGAACAGCGCATCCACCGCCTGGCGTACTACGACGCCCTCACCCACCTGCCCAACCGCACGCTGTTCCAGGACCGCCTGTACAACGCCCTGCAACAGGCCGAGCGGCAGAAGGCCTGGGTGGTGCTGATGTTCCTCGACCTGGACCGTTTCAAGCCGATCAACGACTCCCTCGGCCACGCCGCCGGCGACCGCATGCTCAAGGACATGGCCCAGCGCCTGCTGGCCTGCGTGGACGACGACGATACCGTGGCGCGCATGGGTGGCGACGAGTTCACCCTGCTGCTGCAACCACGCGCTACCCGCGAGATCGCCCTCAACCGCGCGATTCACGTGGCCGAGAACATCCTCGCCAGCCTGGTGCGGCCGTTCGTGCTGGAAAACCGCGAGTTCTTCGTCACCGCCAGTATCGGCATCGCCCTCAGCCCGCAGGACGGCAGCGAACTGAGCCAGCTGATGAAGAACGCCGACACCGCCATGTACCACGCCAAGGAACGCGGCAAGAACAACTTCCAGTTCTACCAGGCCGAGATGAACGCCAGCGCCCTGGAGCGCCTGGAGCTGGAGAGCGACCTGCGCCATGCCATGGAGCAGAACGAGTTCATACTCTACTACCAGCCGCAGTTCAGCGGCGATGGCAAGCGCCTGACCGGTGCCGAAGCCCTGCTGCGCTGGCGGCACCCGACCCGCGGCCTGGTGCCACCGGGCGACTTCATCCCGGTGATCGAGGAGCTGGGCCTGGTGGTGGACGTGGGCGACTGGGTGCTGCGCGAAGCCAGCCGCCAGCTCAAGGCCTGGCACAAGGCCAAGGTGCGTGTACCGAAGGTATCGGTGAACATTTCTGCGCGGCAGTTCTCCGATGGCCAACTGGGCACGCGCATCGCCAGGGTCCTGGAAGAGAGCGGCCTGCCGCCGGCGTGCCTGGAACTGGAGCTGACCGAAAGCATCCTGATGCGCGAGGTGAACGAAGCGCTGCAGATTCTCGCCGGCCTGAAGAACCTTGGCCTGAGCATCGCGGTAGACGACTTCGGCACCGGTTATTCGTCGCTGAACTACCTCAAGCAGTTCCCTATCGACGTGCTGAAGATCGACCGCACCTTCGTCGACGGCCTGCCGGAAGGCGAGCAGGATGCGCAGATTGCCCGGGCCATCATCGCCATGGCCCACAGCCTCAACCTGGCGGTAATCGCCGAAGGCGTGGAAACCCACGAGCAACTGGAATTCCTTCGCGAGCATGGCTGTGACGAAGTGCAGGGCTACCTGTTCGGGCGGCCGATGCCGGCGCATCAGTTCGAGGCGCAGTTCGCCAACGAGACGTTGTTCATGTTCAATTGAGCCGGCCCGCTCCTGACATACGCGGGCGCTTGCAGGAGCGGATTTATCCGCGATGCAGGCGACGCGCTGGCTGGCACCGGCCTTGCCGACCATCGCGGCTGAAGCCGCTCCTGCAGAAGCCCATGCAGGGCCCGCGCCCCACGCCTGAAAAACGGACCTGAGAGTCAATTCCGATCCGCGCCCAGCCCAGACACGGCGCGGGATGCAACATGAAGCCCATTGGTCCGCGACTTGATGCCACTTCATATGCCAGCGGCGAATCAATCGGTTAGAATGCCCCCCCAATTCACCCCGATCCTTGAGGACCGCCATGTTCAGCCGTGATTTGACCATTGCCAAGTACGACGCCGAGCTCTTCGAAGCCATGCAGCAAGAAGCTCTGCGCCAGGAAGAGCATATCGAGCTGATCGCTTCGGAAAACTACACCAGCCCGGCAGTCATGGAAGCCCAGGGCTCGGTCCTGACCAACAAGTACGCCGAAGGCTACCCGGGCAAGCGCTACTACGGTGGTTGCGAGTATGTCGACGTCGTCGAGCAACTGGCCATCGACCGTGCCAAGCAGCTGTTCGGCGCCGACTACGCCAACGTTCAGCCGCACGCCGGCTCCCAGGCCAACGCCGCTGTCTACCTGGCCCTGCTGTCGGCCGGTCACACCATCCTGGGCATGAGCCTGGCCCATGGTGGTCACCTGACCCACGGTGCTTCGGTAAGCTCCTCGGGCAAGCTGTACAACGCCATCCAGTACGGCATCGATGCCAACGGCCTGATCGACTACGACGAAGTCGAGCGCCTGGCTGTCGAGCACAAGCCGAAGATGATCGTTGCCGGCTTCTCGGCCTACTCGCAGGTTCTGGACTTCGCCCGCTTCCGCGCCATCGCCGACAAGGTCGGTGCCTACCTGTTCGTCGACATGGCCCACGTTGCCGGCCTGGTTGCCGCTGGCGTGTACCCGAACCCGGTGCCATTCGCCGACGTGGTCACCACCACCACCCACAAGACCCTGCGCGGCCCGCGCGGTGGCCTGATCCTCGCTCGCAAGAACGAAGAGATCGAGAAGAAGCTGAACTCCGCCGTCTTCCCGGGCGCCCAGGGCGGCCCGCTGGAGCACGTCATCGCCGCCAAGGCCATCTGCTTCAAGGAAGCCCTGCAGCCTGAGTTCAAGGCTTACCAGCAGCAGGTGGTGAAGAACGCCCAGGCCATGGCCGCCGTGTTCATCGAGCGTGGTTTCGACGTGGTTTCCGGTGGCACCCAGAACCACCTGTTCCTGCTGTCGCTGATCAAGCAGGAAATCTCCGGTAAGGATGCTGACGCCGCACTGGGCAAAGCCTTCATCACCGTCAACAAGAACTCGGTACCGAACGACCCACGTTCCCCGTTCGTCACCTCGGGCCTGCGTTTCGGCACCCCGGCCGTGACCACCCGTGGTTTCAAGGAAGCCGAGTGCCGCGAGCTGGCTGGCTGGATCTGCGACATCCTGGCTGACCTGAACAACGAAGCGGTCATCGACGCCGTACGTGAGAAGGTCAAGGCTATCTGCAAGAAGCTGCCGGTCTACGGCAACTGATTGGCGCCAGCCTGAGGTAAAGAAAGCCCGGCCTTGTGCCGGGCTTTTTCATACCTGGCGCCTGGCGGCGGTAGTACTTCCGAATGGCTTGGGTGAGCCAGGCTGCATAACCTGCCGTTTCCTCTAATCAGCAAGCAGGAGACTGCACATGACGGCTCACGAAACCCTTTCCTTTACTGCCACACTACTGGTTAATGGCCATCCACTTACCGTGCTCAGCGATGCAGCAGAAGGCAGTATCCAGGTGGCCCACCCCGACTCCAGCCTGGGCATGATGGATATCTCTCAGGCGCTTGGAGTATTGAGCGGTCCTGATGAAGCCTGGGATGCTGCCCGAGAGGCCGGGCAGGTGGATTTCCACCTCAAAGGCGAGGTGTCTCCCACCCTCCTCTACTTCCGTCACAGCGATCAGGGCTACCACTTGTATGTGCGTGGTGGCGCGCATTACGGGCAAGCCGTGTTCAAGAGCAAATATGGCGTTGCCAACGTCGCTCCGGTAGAAGGCGCCGTCCCGTCACCCTGGCTGCTGCGTCTGGCTCATACAGGCCAAGCCATCACCCTTGCAGACCTGCCCAACGACTTCGCCATGCTCAACCTCGAATGCGTCGAGAGTGCGCAACACCTGGCCACCAACCTGATCGGCGACGGTGAAGGCGGCTATCTCATCACTCGCAGGTCCGTGCCTGCCACATCTTTGCGCCTGAACATCGTCGAACGCGGAGTCGACTGGGCTTGACGCTGAGTTCAATCACTTTTCAACAAGGCTAGCCACGACTGACCAGATAGCACTGGCCTTCCCGGTCACCTTCGAGGCCGCTCAAGCGTCGGACAATGACCTATGCAACGGCCCGCAAACCGGGGAGGGAGTGTTCCTGACAGACTCGACGCTCGACAGGCTCTGGACCCTGTGGGGCTGGTTGGCCGGCAACAGGCCTGCTAAAAGTGCCTTTAGTAAAACCACCACCCGCTATCACGTTACTCTGTGCCATCTTGAGCGCGATCAGACACAGGCTTACCTTTGACCAGAGAACAACTCGAAACCCACCAGATCCCCATCTACTTCGCTGCGGTACTCGCCGCCGTCGCCTTCGGCCTGCTGGCCAGCGATACCGCACGCCTGTTGCAAGCCCTGATCACGCCCGCCATCGCCGTGCTGATGTACGCGATGTTCCTGCAGATTCCCTTCCTCGACCTGCGCCAAGGCCTGGGTAACCGCCGTTTCATGGCGGCCTTGCTGCTGGCCAACTTCATTCTTGTGCCATTGCTGGTCTGGGCCATCACCCGCGGGCTGGGCGACCAGCCGGCACTCCTCGTCGGTGCGCTGCTGGTGCTGCTGACCCCGTGCATCGACTACGTGGTGGTGTTCACCCATATCGGCAAAGGCGATGCGCGCCTGACCCTGGCCGCCACACCTGTGCTGCTGCTGGCGCAACTGGCGCTGTTGCCGCTGTACCTGGCGCTGATGCTGGGTGACAACGTGCCGCTCGCGCTCACCCCGTTCGTGGAAGCCTTCGTGCTGCTGATCGTGCTGCCGCTGGCCCTGGCTGTACTCACCAGCGCCGGCGCCCGTCGCTCACGCAGGGTCGCAACGTGGAACAGCGCCTGGGCATGGTTGCCGGTACCGGCGATGGCTTTGGTACTGCTGGTGGTGATCGCCTCGCAGATCGCCATGGTGCAGGGTGACTTCGAGCAGTTACTGCCGCTGATCCCGGTATACCTGGGCTTCATGCTTGCGGCACCGCTGCTCGGCAGGCTCGCGGCGCGCCTGTTGCGCCTGCCGGCCAGCGAAGCACGCGCGGTGACCTTCAGCGCCGCCACGCGCAACTCGCTGGTAGTGCTGCCGCTGGCGCTGGCGCTGCCGGACGAGGTGCGCGGGTTGGCGGCAGCAGCCGTGATTACCCAGACATTGGTCGAGCTGGTGAGCGAGCTCGTCTACGTACGGGTGGTACCACGGCTGGTGCGCTGACCCGCGGGCATATGCCAGCGCCGGTCACGGGCGCTCGCTACACACGGCAAACACCTGCACCTCGACCAGGTAGCCTTCCCCCAGGTCGGCACCGACGCAGGCCCGTGCCGGTTTGGCACAGCCCTGCAACCAGGCGTCATATACCTCGTTCACCAGGTCGAAGTGGCGGTAGTCGGCGATCCACAGCTGGACCCGGGTCAACTGCTCCTTGGTCACCCTGGCCTCAGCCATCAGCCTGTCGATCGTATTCAGCGCCTGGCGCAACTGCCCCTGCACGTCCAGCTGCAGGTCGTCGGCGACCACGCCAGCGGTTTCGAACAGGCCCCTGTAGCTGACCGCCAACGACATCCGCTGGCCAACCCCGTATCGCTCGATCATAAGCTTCCCTCTCAGCCCATCTGGTTGATGCACACGACCTTGGGCTGGGTCATGTCCTCGTAGGCGAACCGCACCCCCTCGCGGCCCAGGCTTCCATACTTGGAACCACCGAATGGCATGGCGTCGAAGCGGTAGTCGGACGAGTCGTTGATCATCACGCCGCCTGCCTCGATGCGCTTCGCCAGGCTCAGCGCCAAGGACAAGTCGCGGGTAAACACCCCGGCATGCAAACTGTACTCAGGGGCATTGGCCAGGGCGACGGCCTGCTCGATGTCCTCGAAAGGCGCCAGCATGACCACCGGGGCGAACACCTCTTCACGCCACAGCCGGCTGTTGTGGTCGACACCTTCCAGCACCGTCGGCGCATAGTTGGCGCCCTGGCGCTGGTGGCCACAGAGCAGGCGGGCGCCGCCCTGCAGGGCCTGGTTGACGCGCTCTTCGATGTGCCGTGCAGCGGCTTCGCTGATCATCGGCCCCATATCGGTTTCACGCCGCCCCGGGTCGCCCAGCACCATGGCCTGGGTCAAGGCGACGAAGCGCTGGCGAAACGCGTCGTAGATCGAGGCGTCGACCAGGATGCGCTGGGTGCCGATGCAGTTCTGCCCGGCGGCCCAGAACGCGCCCGATACGCACGATTCGACAGTGGCTTCGAGGTCGCAGTCCTTGAGCACCAGCACCGGGGCGTTGCCGCCCAGGTCCATGGCGAGCTTTTTCAAGCCCGCGCCCCGAGCAATCTGCTCGCCCGTGGCGAAGCCGCCGGTAAAGGAAACCATGCGCACATCACGCACGGCCACCAGCGCCTTGCCCAGTTCGGCGCCACCGGTGGCAACGCTGACAACGGCTTCCGGTAGCCCGGCATCGGTGAGGTACTGCACCAGCTTGAGCGCCGACAACGGGGCCAGCTCGGAAGGCTTGAGGATAACGGCATTGCCGCCGGCGATGGCCGGGCCCAGCTTGTGTGCCACCAGGTTGAGCGGGTCGTTGTACGGGGTGATGGCCAGGATCAGCCCCAGCGGCTCGCGGGTGAACCAGCCCTGGCGCGACTCGGAGCCTTCATAGGCATCGAACGGCACCACTTCGCCGGCGTTGCGCCGCGCTTCCTCGGCAGACAGCTTGAGCGTGTTGATGCAGCGCTTTACCTCCTTTTCGGCCTGGCGCAGGGTCTTGCCCGCTTCATCGACAATCAGCCCGGCAAAATCGGCAGCGTCGCGTTCGATGAGGCGGGCGGCCTGTTCAAGAATGCTGGCGCGCCGGTGCCGGGGCAGCGCGGCACTTTCGCCTACACCCTGGCGAGCACGCGCCAGCAGGCCCGGCACCGCGTCGGCAGTGAGGTTGGCGACGCTGCCGACCAAGCTGCCGTCGTAGGGGCTGTACACATCGATCAGGGCGGCTTGCTGGAAGGCTACCCGGGACACGGAAGTCAGGCTCATGAACGTAGCTCCTCAGGCAAAACGGCCAGCGGTGTGGATGGCGACGATATCCGACAGCAGGGCAAAGGCCGTTTCGACACGCCCCGCACCCGGGCCGGACACGGTCACCGCGCCCAGCAACTCGGTGTCGAACGCCACCGCGTTGGTTGCGCCGGTGATACCGGCCAGGGGGTGGTTACCCGGCAACAGGCGTGCTTCGACACTGGCGCGCACCGAACCATCGGCCTGCCGGCTGGCGCTGCCGATCAGCTTCCAACGCTCGCCCGCTGCCTGCGCCTGCTGGATCGCCGCGCTGTCGATGCCACTGATACCGCTGCAGGTGACATCGCTCACCTGCAGGCAGGCACCGAGCAGCTCGTTGGCAAGGATGACCACTTTCAGGCGCACGTCATGCCCTTCCACATCGGCCGTCGGGTCGGCCTCGGCGTAGCCAAGCGCTTGTGCCTGCGCCACCGCATCGGCAAAGCCAAGCCCTTGCTCCATGCGCGTCAGTACGTAGTTCGAAGTACCGTTGAGGATGCCCTCGAAGCCGACCAGGCCTGCCCCGGCCAAGGTCTGCCGGGCCATGCGCAGTACGGGTGTACCGCTCATCACTGCGCCTTCGTATTCGAACGACACGCCGTTGGCCTTGGCCAGGGTTTTCAGCGCCTGGGCATGCAAGGCGATCGGCCCCTTGTTGGTGGTGACCACGTGCTTGCCCGCTTCCAGTGCCCAGCGGCAGAAGGTAGCTGCCGGCTCACCATCCTTGGGGTTGGTGAAGGTGGCTTCGGCGATGATGTCGGCGCCGGACTGCTTGATCACCGCCTCGTTGAATGCCTCGGCCGAACCCTGAGGGAACTGCGCCAGGGCGCCCTTCTCAGCGGGCAAGGCGGCCAGCCTGGCTGCATCCAGGCCATCGCGGTCGATCACCGAACCGAGGAACAGGTCGGTGACGCCGACGATCTTCAGGGCAAAGCCCAGTTCTTGCTGCCAGCGCGCGTTGCGTTCGGCGATCAGTTGGGCCAGGGCACGGTTCACGCCGCCAAAGCCAACGAGTGCGATCTTGTATTCGGTCATGGTTTGCTGTCCTTTCCAGGCGATGGGTCGATGAGGACAAGCCTATGGGCCGGGCAATGCCAGTTGAATATGGCAATCCGCTGTATTTATTGGCCAATCTGGCCAGTGCCCGAACCGCATCCGAGCAGCCCCGGAATGCACAACGCCGCCAGGGCGCGAGCCCGGGCGGCGTTGTGGTATCGAGGGTTGGGGGGCAACGGGGCGGTTCAGATCACCGCGGCCAGGACGAACGACGTCACCGTGTTCTCGACCCCGGGCATGGCGGCAATTTCCTTCCACACATGATGCACCCGCTCCGGGCTGGAGGCTTCGACACGTAGCAGCAGGTCGAATTCGCCGCTGAGTACCTCGCACTGGATTACCTCGGGGATCTGGCGCAGGGCATCGAGCACCGCTTCACCGCGCATGCGGTCGTAGCGGTAGACGAAGATCACCGCGTTGATCAACGAGGTCGGCCGTCGCCCCTCGCCAATGCGCAAGGTGTAGCCCTGGATGGCGCCGTCCCGCTCCAGGCGTTCGATGCGCTGGCGAACCGCATTGCGCGACAGGTTCACTTTCAGCCCCAACTCGGCATGGGCAATGCGCGCATTGGCGGTGAGCTCGGCGAGAATGCGCTCGTCCAGGGGGTCGAGGATGCGCTTCATCGCCGTGCCTGCAACTGCGCCAACAATTCATGAACCCCCGCCAGGTCCTCGGGTGCCAGCAGCGGCCCACTGCCTGCGGCGCCAGCGACGTTGGCTGGCACCTCGCCGTGCCAGGCCCCCAGTTCCGCCAGCAGCGCGGCGGACTTTTCCGGGGCGAACTGCCCCAGCGTGACGATCGGCGCGCCGATATTGCGCCGGTGCAGGCGCCCGGCGAACGCCCCGGTTGCCGCATGCGGGTCTACTGCCGTGCCGGTCTCCTGGAACAGCGTGACGATTTCCTCGCGGATCAGCGCGTCGTCCACGGCATACGAGTCGAACAGCATGCGCGCATGCAGCCACTGGCGGTTACCGATGCTCAGTTCACCGCAATCCTCGAAGTGCTCCATCAACGCCCTGGTCGCCGCGCCGTCGCGCTCATACAGCTCCCAGACGAAGCGCTCCAGGTTGGAGAACAGCGAGAAGTCCATGACCGGCGACAAGGTCTGGCTGGTTGAACCACGGCTGTAGCGGTTGCAGTGGATGAACCGGTGCAAGGCATCGTTGCGGTTGGTGGAGACAATGATCTGGTTGATCGGCAGGCCCATCTTCTGGGCGATGAAGCCCGCGTAGATCTCGGCAAAACTGGCCGTGGGAATGCTGAAGCCGACCGGCCGGATGCCCCCGCCCAGCTGCAGCGCCGCATGAAAATAGAACACGATCTGCGCCAGCACGCCGACCCAGTTGGTCGAATTGAAGCTGACCGGAATCAACTCCGGGCACGGCCATGCGCGCAGCAGCGCCGACACCAGCGACTGGCAGTCATCGAAGCTGCCAGCCACGGCCACGCAGCTGACGCTTTCGCCCGCGGCACTGCGCATCACTGCGGCCCGGTCGGGTGGCGTCCCGGCGTTGGGGTACAGCGCCAGCAGGCGTGCCGTCGGGCAATGGCGCAAGGCGTCGATGGCCGCCACCGCGGTGTCGCCGTTGCTGGCACCGACCAGCATCACCCGCTCGCAATCGGCGCCGAGGAAATGGCGGATGAGCCGCGCCTGCAACTGCGCGGCAAAGTCCTTGGAGGAGCGGGTCGGCCCGTGGAACAGCTGCAGGATCCATTCGTTATGGCCAATCTGCTGCAACGGCGCGATGCCACGGTGCCTGAAGCCACGGTAGCTGTCGCTGACCAGCGCCCTGAGGGTCGGCTCGTCGAGAGTATCGCCGACAAACGGCGCCATCACCCGCCAGGCCAGTTCATCGAACGGCAGCCAGGACCAGCTGGCGATTTCCTGCTGGCTGAAGGTTGGCACCGCAGTCGGCACGTACAGCCCGCCATCGTCGGCCAGGCCGGAAAGCAGCGCCGTGCGGAAATCGACCCGTATCTCGTTGCCACGCGTGGATGTGTACTGCATCGGTGCTCCAGGTATGTATTGATTAACGGTGAGCCATCGCCACCAACCAGTGGCTGAAGGCCTGGGCATCGCTGGACAACGCCTCACCCAGGCCGCGTACCAGGTAGAACGATTCGCTCGCCTCGATACGCTGGGTAAAAGGCGCTACCAGCCGCCCTTCCTGCAGCAAGTCCTCGACCAGCGACGAACGCGCCAGCGCCACCCCAAGCCCCAACTCCGCCATGCGCAAGGTCGACACCAGGGTGTCGAACTGCAGGCCGCTGGAGGAATCGACCTGATCGGCGCCAACCCGCTCCAGCCAGTAGCCCCAGCCCTCCTCGTAACCCAGCACATGCAGCAACGGCACACCGGCCAGGTCGCGCGGCTCGCGTAACGGCGAGCCTGCGATCAGCGCAGGCGAGCAGACCGGCACCAGCAGGTCGCGGGTCAGCCGCTGCGCCTCTACCCCCGGCCACTGGCCGCTGCCCCAGCGGATTTCCAGGTCGTCCTCGGCATCCAGTTCCTTGACCCACAGGTTGCTGATGTAGCGGATATCCACCTGTGGGTGGGTACGGCGGAAATCGGCCAGCCGGGGGGCCAGCCAGAAGTGCAGGAACGACAGGCTGCCGCGCACCTTCAGCGGCCGCCGCTGGCGCTGCCCGAAGATCTCGTTGGTGCCCACGGCCAGGCGGCTGATCGCATCCTGCACCACCGGCAGGTAGGACTGCCCTTCTTCGGTCAAGCCCAGCCCCCGGGGCAGGCGCTTGAACAGCGCCACCCCCAACTGGCTTTCCAGGTGGCGAATCTGCTGGCTCACGGCCCCCTGGGTGAGGTGCAGCTCTTCCGCGGCATGGGTGAAGTTGAGGTAACGCGCCGACACTTCGAAGGCTCTCAGCCAGTTCAAGGGGGGCAGGGTTTTCTGGGTCATCGGCGGTTTCTCGTGGCAACGTTCCGGTGGCCTAGTATCACTCTGCTCAGGCGGGCTCGGAACCTGGCGTCACGGTTTGCAGCGGCAGCGGACGCTGCGCGCGGTACTTGCACGTCAGCCAGTACGCCAGGTAGCACCAGGCGATGAACGGCAGGCCGAAGTACAGGGCCACGCGCTGGGCCGGGTCGAAGGCGATGCCGACGCAGGCCAGTACGCAGCAGAAGATTGCCGCCAGCGGCACGAACGGGTAGCCGCGCACGCGGAACTTGAGGTCTTCGAGCTTGCCGCCATGGGCCAGGTAATGACGACGGAAGGCCATCTGGCTGGCCGCGATGCTGATCCATACCACCACCACTGCCAGCCCGGAGATCGACACCAGCGCCAGGTAAATGGTGTCCGGCGCGAACACGCTGCTGAGCAGCGACGCCATGCCGCCGGCCATGCTCAGGACGATGGCATTGAACGGCGTGCCACGGCGGGACAGCGCGGCATAGCGGCGTGGCATGTTGCCTTGGTCGCTGAGGGTCCAGAGCATGCGCGCGGCGGCATACAGCCCGGAGTTGGCGGCAGACAGCAGCGCAGTGATGATGACGAAGTTCATGATGTCTGCCGCGTACGGGATGCCGATCATTTCAAAGGCCATCACGAACGGGCTTTCCACCACGCCGGCCTGCTCACGCGGCAACAGGGTGGCGAGGACGAAAATGGTGCCGACGAAGAACAGCGCCAGGCGCAGCACCGTGGTGCGGATGGCCTTGGGCACGTTCTTTTCCGGGTCGCGGGTTTCGCCGGCGGCAATGCCGATCAGCTCGGTGCCGGAGAAGGCGAAGGCCACCGCCAGCAGGGTCATGGCAATCGACCAGAAGCCGGTAGGGAACAGCCCTTCGCGGGTGAAGTTGCCCAGCCCGACACTGTGCGCCTGGGTAATCTCGAACACGCCGAGGATCGCCCCGCCGCCCACTACCAGGAAGGCCACCACCGCCAGCACCTTGATCAGTGACAGCCAGAATTCGGTCTCGGCAAACGACCGCACCGAAATGATATTGCTGATGAACACTGCCAGGCCGAACAGGGCACTCCATAGCCACACCGGCGTATCGGGGAACCAGCGCACCATGAGGATGCCGGCGGCGGTGAATTCCGAGCCGATGGCCACGGTCCAGGTCAGCCAGTACATCCACGCCACCATGTAGCCGGTACCCGGCCCGATGTAGCGCGTGGCGTAACTGCTGAACGAGCCGACCTCGGGCATGTGCACGGCCAGTTCGCCCAGGCACATCATCACCAGGTAGACCATGATCGCGCCGAGGATATAGGCGATGACCGCACCCAGGGGCCCGGCCTGGTTGACCGTGTAGCCCGATGTCAGGAACAGGCCGGTACCGATGACACCGCCCAGCGCCAGCATGACGATATGGCGGGTTTGCATATCCTGCTTGAAGCCATGCGCAGAAGCATTTGTCGTTGTAGTTGTCTGCAGGGACATTGTGGTTTTCTCATGAAAGTTGGCGGGCAAGGACGTTGCAACGACCTCGTCTTGGCAGAGCGAAGCGAATTGCCTTGCATATTGTTTTTGTTCGACTTCATGAACTGGCACCCACCGCAAGGAACGGGTGCCACGCGCCTGCTTCAGGCCTGTACTGCGGCCAGGCCGGCGTACGCGTCACCGTGCAAGTCCTTTGCTGCGGCCAACTCCTGGCGGACCGCTGCACACGCCTGTGCCAGGTCTGCCAGCAGGTCCTCGGTGTCTTCGATACCCACCGAGATGCGCACCAGCCCTTCGGAAATACCCAGGGCCAGGCGTTCTTCGAGGGTGTTTTCCACATGGCTGGTGGTCCGCGCCGGGCCATAGATGGTTTCCACCGCGCCCAGGTTGCCCGCCCGGTGGGCGTACTTTAGGCGCGGCAGCAGCTGCGCCACGGTGGGCATGCCGCCCTTGAGCACGAAGCTGACAATGGCACCGAAGCCGCGCATCTGCGCCTTGGCGATCGCATGGCCCGGGTGCTCCGGCAACCCTGGGTAGTTGACCGCTTCGACCAGCGGTTCGCTGCTCAGGTACCGGGCCAGGGCCTGGGCGCTGGCCTGTTGCTGACGCAGGCGCAAGGCCAGGGTCTTGATCCCGCGGATGATCAGGTAGGCGGAAAACGGGTCCAGCGCCGCACCGTTGATTTCACGGTAGTGCCGCACCTGCGCCATCAGCGGCTCGGCACCGCAGACCACCCCGCCCAGCACGTCACCGTGCCCGGACAGGAACTTGGTGGCGCTGTGCACCACCACGTCCACGCCCAGGGCCAGCGGGTTCTGGTTCAGTGGGGTGGCGAAGGTGTTGTCGGCCACCACCACGGCACCCACCCGCCGGGCAGCGGCACACAGGCGCTGGATGTCCAGTACCTTCAAGGTCGGGTTGGTCGGGGTTTCCAGGTACAGCAGGTCGCAGCCGGCGGCGATTTCGCGCTCCAGCGCCTCGGTGTCGAGGGTGTCGCACAGGCACACCTGCACGCCCATGCGCGGCAGGAATTCTTCGAAGATCTTGTTGGTGCCACCGTAGCTGTCGCGGGTCGATACCACGCGCTTGCCGGTGCACAGGAAGGTATGCAGCACCGCGCTGATGGCCGCCATGCCACTGCTGAAGGCCACGGCCGACTCGGCCTGCTCCAGCTCGCACAGCTTGGCTTCCAGGGTGGCGACCGTCGGGTTGCTCATGCGGCTGTAGATGTAGCCCGGCAGTTTGCCCTGGGCCACGTCATACCAGGCGTCGATATCGTTGTAGCCGTAGGCGGCGCTGACCACGATCGGGGTCTGGGTGGCGTTGTACGGGTGCTGCACCTGCTCGCCGCCCCACACCACGCGCGTACCGACACCGGCCGCTGCATTGCCCTCGAATTTTTCGTTGTTGTTCATATTCCGGTTCCCGCACGGCTGAGTTGTGTATGCCGATCGAGCATCGGCTTTCAGCGGACTATAGGGACATGGCGGGGGACTGAAAAACGATGGAATCCGGGTCTGAGTGGCGTTTTTTTTAATGGCTGGGGGCCGGGCGGGTGCGGCAGCCGCCCGGCCCCCTCATGGCCTTACGCCAGGTTGCGCTTCAGCTCGGCAATGTGCTCCGGGCCAATGCCACAGCAGCCGCCGATCATGCTGGCGCCACGCTTGCGCCAGTCAGCGGCCCAGGCCAGGTAACCCGGCGGGTCAAGGTCTTCGCGCAGCTCATCCAGGCCATCATTGGCGGTGGCTTCCTTCGGCTGCGGCGGGAAGGCGTTGGCATAGGCACCGATGGCCACGTCAGCGTTGTGTCGCTCGATCACCGAGCGCGCCACATCCACCGCAGCGCCTATGACCTCGGGCTGGCTGCAGTTGAACAGCACCGCCGCCACACCCAGGCCGACCACCGCCTCGATGGCCTCGGCCACCGGTTCGCCAGAACGCAGGCGCGGGGTTTCATCCACTTCCTCGTCCTGCAAGGTGAACGACACCCAGAACGGCTTGCCGTCTTCCGGCAGGTGGGCGTGGATGGCCCGTGCCTCGGCAACCGAGCTCTGGGTTTCGGCCAGCCACAGGTCGACATGCGGAGCCAGGCCCTGCAACAGCGGCGACAGCACTTCCTCGACGCGCTCGGGCTGGAACAGGTCCGGGCGGTAGGAGCCGAACAGCGGCGGCAGCGAGCCCGCGACCTTGACCGGGTGCGCGCCAACATCCGCCGCGTGCCGCGCCAGCTGCCCTGCGATATTGGCCAGTTGGCGGCCTTCCTTGGCAAAACGCTCTTCGCCAATGTGGAAGGGCACCACCGCATAACTGTTGCTGGTGATGACCTGGGCACCGGCGGCGATGAACGCAGCGTGTACGCCAACCACCGCTTCGGGCGCCTCGCTCAGCGCCAGGGCCGACCATTCGGGCTGGCGAAACGGCGCCCCACTGCGCTGCAGTTCACGGCCCATGCCACCGTCGAGAATCACCATCGCTCGCTGTTTCATATAACTACTCTGCAGGTTCTTATGAATTAAATTCATTATGTGAGTTTGGTTTATAACTATTAAATACACTTTCTCCCCATTGGCCAACATTTCAGGTATGTACATGCGTCTTTCTACTGTGCTCGGTGCGGGCCTCATGCTGCTCGCGACTGCTTCCCAGGCCTTTGCTGGCGCCACGCTGGAGCGGGTTGAATCGCGCAAGGAACTGGTCAACGTGCTGATGGAAAGCTACCCGCCGTTCTCCTTCGTCAACGAGCAGAACCAGCTGGCCGGTTTCGACGTGGATGTGGCCAAGGCCGTGGCAGACAAGCTGGGCGTCAAGCTGCGCCTGGAGACCCCGTCGTGGGACGTGATCGCCGCCGGCCGCTGGAGTGGCCGCTATGACATCTGCATCTGCTCGATGACCCCGAGCAAGGCCCGCGCCGAAGTGTTCGACTTCCCGGTGGAATACTACGCCTCGCCCGCGGTGATCGTGGTCAACGCCAAGGATGAGCGCATCCATGGCGCGAAGGACCTGGACGGCCGCAAGGTCGGCCTGACCAGTGCATCGAGCTACGAGAGCTACCTGAACAAGAACCTGGTGATCGAAGGCAAGGAAGAGCAGAAGATCGACTACCCCTTCGACTTCGTGCAGATCGCGCCGTACGACACCGACAACGTCGCCTTCCAGGACCTGGGCCTGGGCGCCGGCGTGCGCCTGGATGCCATTCTCACCAACCTGGTGACCGCGCAGCCGCGCCTGGACCAGGACAAGCGCTTCAAGCTGGCCGGCGCCCCGCTGTACGAGGAGCCGAACTCGGTGGCCATCGAGAAAGGCGACCCCGAGTGGGATGCCAAGGTGCGCCAGGTATTTGCCGAGCTGAAGGCTGACGGCACCCTGGCCAAGCTGTCGCAGAAATGGATCGGCGCCGATATCAGCAAATGAGCACCTTCCCCCCGTCCCTCAAGCCCGTGGCAAAAGCCACGGGTGCCAGCCTGTTCGGCTTTCGTACCCGCTTGCTACTGACCTGGCTGGCGCTGTTCGGCCTGTTCGTGGCGTTTTTCCTCAGCTTCGACCTGAAGTTCTCGATCATCCTGGAGAAGTTCCCCAACCTCGCCGGCTTCAAGCTGGGGCCCAACGGCTTTCTACAGGGCGCAGCGCTGACCCTGTTCCTGTGCCTGTGTTCGATGCTGGTGTCGGTGCTGTTCGGTTTTGCCGCCGCCTTGGCGCGCCTGTCGAACAGTGCGGTGCTGGTGGGCATCGCCAGCTTCTACACTTCGTTCTTCCGCGGCACACCGCTGCTGATCCAGATCCTGCTGATCTACCTGGGGCTGCCACAGCTGGGCCTGGTGCCGGGCGCCATCAGTGCCGGCATCATCGCCCTGTCGCTGAACTACGGCGCCTACCTGAGCGAGATCTTCCGTGCCGGCATCCTCGGTGTCGCCCGCGGGCAGCGTGAAGCGGCGCTGGCGCTGGGCATGCGCACGCCGCAGATCTTCTGGCACATCGTCCTGCCCCAGGCCATGCGCGTAATCATTCCGCCGACGGCCAACCAGTTCATCTCGATGCTCAAGGACTCGTCGCTGATCTCGGTGATGGGCGTCTGGGAGGTGATGTTCCTGGCGCAGTCGTACGGGCGTTCGAGCTATCGCTACCTGGAGATGCTGACCACGGCAGCGGTGATCTACTGGGTGCTGTCGATATTGCTGGAACTGGTGCAGGCGCGGCTGGAGCGGCATTTCGGCCGGGCTTACCAGCGCTGAGGGCCAGGCTCGGTAGGCAGCTCTCGGTGGGAGCGGGCATGCCCGCTCCCACCGACAGTCACAGCGCTTTCATTTCGCCGATATCCCGCGCCACCTGGTCGGCCGACTGGTCGAACATCGCCTGCTCCTGCGCATCCAGCGGCAGCTCGATCACCCGCGCCAGCCCCTCCTCGGCCAGTACGCAAGGCACGCCCATGGCGATATCCCTGCGCCCATACTCGCCCTCTAGAATCGCCACCGCCGGCAAGATGCGGTTCCGCCCGTTGGCGATCGCGTCCACCATCTGCGCGATGGCCACGCCAGGCGCATCGCAGGCGCTGCCCAGCTTCTTCAGGCCAAGGATCTCGCCGCCACCCTTGCGCGTGCGCTCGACGATCTGCTCGATCTGCTCACTGGACAGGAAGTGCGACAACGGCACCGAGCCGATCTGGCAGTAGCGCATCAGCGGCACCATGCTGTCGCCATGCCCGCCGAGCACCAGCGCGGTGATATCGCGGGCGGAGAAACCGGTCTGTTCGGCGATGAAGCACTTCATCCGCGCAGTATCCAGCACCCCTGCCTGGCCGAACACCTTGCTGCGCCCCTGCCCGCTGAGGCTCCAGGCGCGGTAGGTGAGCACATCGACCGGGTTGGACACCACCAGCACGGTGGCCGTCGGCGCATGCTGCTTGATGTCCGCCATGATGCCGTCGAGGATCGGCAGGTTGGTAGCGAGTACATCCTGACGCGACTGGCCCGGCTTGCGCGGCACGCCTGCGGTGATCACCACCAGCTCGGAGCCCTGCAGCAACTCGGCGTTGCCGCCGCCATGCACGCGGGTATCGGAACCTGATTCGACTGCAGCTTGCCACACGTCCAGCGCCTTGCCCTTGGCCATTTCACCTTGCACGTCCATCAGCACCAGTTCACGGCACAGCTCGTCCCGGGCAATGATCTGCGCCGCCGCCTCGCCGACGATGCCGGCGCCTACGATTGACAGTTTGTTCATCTGACACCTCCCAGCGGCGCGCGCCACCAGGAACACGCCTGCGTATAGAAGGAGTATCGCCGGTTGGGACCAAAAGGCCACATTGACCGACGATCATCTTGCCCGTTGCGCTCTCAGCTGAGGGCCGCAACCGCGTCCCCTATCGGCTCCAGCAGCCCCTGGCGAGTCGCCCTGCACACGGCGCTGACCACCGCCTGCAACGAGGCCTGCAAACTGCTGTGATCCCTGCCGACGCCAAACAGCAGCTGGCCATTGACGCGAATTTCCACGTAGGCAATGGCCTCGGCCTGGGCACCTTCACGCACCGCATGCTCGTGGTAGTCGGCGATGTCGAAACTCAGCCCCTGTGCGGCAAATGCATTGACCAACCCGGCCAGCGGCCCGTTGCCTTTACCAGCCAGCGTCACCCGCCCTCCCTCGAAGGCCAGTTGTGCATGGATGCAGGTGCCGGCATCGTCACGGGTGATCACTGGCTGGGTCAGCGTGTAGGGCTTGCCCCGCTCCAGATAGTGATCGCTGAAACTGGACAGGATCATTTCGCTGGTCACTTCCTGGCCCTTGGCGTCGGCGACGCGCTGAACCAGGCCGCTGAATTCCATCTGCAGGCGACGCGGCAAGACGATGCCCTGCTGCTCCAGCAAGTAGGCGACCCCACCTTTACCCGACTGGCTGTTGACGCGGATCACGGCCTCGTAGTTGCGCCCCATATCGGCCGGATCGATCGGCAGGTAGGGAATTTCCCAATAGCCGCCAGGGTTGTCACGGCGGCGGGCGAAGCCCTTCTTGATGGCGTCCTGGTGGGAACCGGAGAAAGCGGTGAAGACCAGTTCACCGGCATAAGGATGACGCGGATGGGTGGGCAGCTGGTTGCAATACTCGACTTCACGCTGAACATGGATGATGTCCGAGAAGTCCAGCCCGGGGCTGATACCGCTGGTGTACAGGTTCATGGCCAAGGTCAGGATATCGACGTTACCGGTGCGCTCACCATTACCGAACAACGTCCCTTCGACCCGTTCGGCACCCGCCAGGCAGGCCTGTTCGGCAGTAGCGACCCCGGTGCCACGGTCATTATGCGGGTGCACGCTGATGACCACGCTGTCGCGTTTTTTCACGTGGCGGCAGAACCACTCGATCTGATCGGCGAACACATTGGCGGTGGACACCTCGACGGTAGTGGGCAGGTTGAGGATCATCTTGTTGTGCGGCGTTGGCTGAAACGCATCGATGACCGCTTCACAAATTTCCAGGCCAAAATCCAGCTCGGTGAAACAGAAGGTTTCCGGCGAATACTGATAGGTCCACTGGGTTTGCGGGTTGGCCTGCATCAGCGCCTTGATCTCGCGGGTGGCCTGGGTGGCGATAGCGATGCAGCCTGGGCGATCGACACCGAACACGACCTCACGGAATACTGGGGCGGTGGCATTGTAGACATGCACGATCGCCCGTGGCACACCCTGGAGCGCTTCGAAAGTGCGCTCGATCAGGTGAGTACGGGCCTGGGTCATGACCTGGATCGTGACGTCGTCAGGGATTGCGCCGCTTTCGATCAATTCGCGCAGGTAATCGAAGTCGGTCTGCGAGGCAGCCGGGAAGCCGACTTCGATCTGCTTGAAGCCCACCTTGACCAACAAATCGAAGAAGCGGCGTTTACGCTCGGCATTCATCGGATCTATCAGCGCCTGATTGCCGTCTCGCATATCGACACTGCACCAGGTGGGCGCCACTTTCTGTACCCTGCCCGGCCAGGTGCGGTCTGGCAGATCGACGGTGGCGAAATGGCGGTACTTGGTGGAAGGGTCTTTCAACATCATGGCGGCGGTCTCCTTTGCCTGCGACGGATCATGAATGGCCGGCGACGAGACGACGACCAGATTTCAACATTGGATCCAATTTATGCCGAATGATGTTGCCCGCGATTGCGTTTTTTTCCGCAAGCGTGACTCAAGTAATGCAGGATTGCATGAAAGATAGTTTTATTGGTGATTATTTGCGCAAAAACACTGAAGGCTATTAATTGCTGCCAGAAATATCGAAGCCTTTCCGATGCCCCTCAGCCGGTATTCAACGTCCGTCTGAATCAGCCATCGAGGGTAGACAGGTGTGAACAGGGAAGCAGGCTGGCGCGGATTTCAGCCCGCCCAAAGCCTGCACCGTCCTTACCGACCAATCCTTTTATCAGCTTCACCGTCATCTTGGTTGTTGTGCGGCAGCACTTTGTCCTACGCTATATGTGGCAATAAGCCATCACTCAAGCCAAGCAAGGAGTAGCCTGATGAAAGTTGCTTCTCTCATGATCGCTGCAGTCCTTTCGTTCTACTCGGTAGCCGCTTTCGCACATAGCGGCGGTACCGATTCCAAGGGTTGCCATACCAATCACAAGACGGGTGGTTATCACTGCCACTGAGGGAGTGCTCAACCCTGAACCTTGGCGTCCTTGAGCTGAGGATGCCAAGTAGGGAATCAACTCATGAGCGTTACAACAGCTGGCGAATACCCAACAACGCCAGCAGGTGCCCAGGGTAGAACCAGTAGCCCCACTGCGTGACGGGCAAGACCTTGAACGGCAGGCGTGCCCAGAACAGGGCCAACCCGAGCAGCGGCGCCAGGGCTGCGGTCGAAAGCGCCAGGATCGCGAATGGCTCAAGCTGTGCGGCCCGTTCGAACAGGTCGCTTCGCGTGTTGCTGGCAACGCACAAGGCGACCGGGACCAGCAAGAACCGCTCGGGCCGCTTGAGTGCAAGCAGCAGCGCAGCGGGGAGCAACACCCCGTAAAAACCGTACATCAACGGTTCGCTCAACAGATAGCCCGCCACCAGTGCAGCGCCAGCCACTATCAGGCTTGCGAGGGTCCGGTGTTGCACGCCCCAAGCGACCATGAGGCCCAGCGCCAGGGTGACCAGCACGTTGAAGGTTGCCGAAGAGCCGAGCAGCCGGTAAGGCACTTCGGAAAGCGCAGCGAACAGCAGCAGAAGTGCGAGGTAGCGAGCGTTGCTGCAGGTGAACAACTCGCCTCGCGGGTTTCGCGAGACATTGATCGCCACTGCCAGGCAGAACAAGGGAAAGGACAGCCGGCCGAGTACGAACAGGTCAGCGCTCGCTGGCCAGGCCAACCGCATGTGGTCGAGCACCATGCTGATCAGGGCGATCCACTTGATCAGGTCCTGGCCGGTGTGCCGCGCTGCCAGCGGGCAGACGGGGGCCGGCGTCATGCCATGCTCCCGAGCACCACCAGCGTCAGCACCAGGTAACGCCCACCCTTGGCCAGGATGACCAGCAACAGGAACCGCCAGAACGGTTCGCGCATGACCCCGGCCACCAGGGTGATCGGATCGCCGATCAGCGGCACCCAGCTCAGCAGCAGTGACCAGTATCCGTAGCGCCGGTACATGACCTGCGCTTTTTCCAGCTTGGCCTCGCTGACCGGGAACCAGCGCTTGTGGCGGAAATGTTCGATGCCCCGGCCAAGCACCCAGTTCGCCACTGAGCCAAGCACGTTGCCGGCGGTGGCCACCGCGACCAGCGCCACTGGCAGGTAGTGACCGGACAGGAGCATCGCGACCAGCGCCGCTTCCGATTGCATGGGCAACAAGGTTGCCGCTGCAAACGCGGCCAGGAACAGCCCGAGGTAGCTGCTGAGTGCGAACACGGCGCTACAGGTACTTGGTGATTTGCTTGAATTCGTCGAGGGCCGAGCGATCGCCCTTGCTCAAGGCCGTGACCGAATCTTCCAGGCAGTGATCGATATGGTCCTGGATCAGCGTGCGCTTGGCCTGGCAGACCGCCTTTTCAACCGCATGCAGTTGCTGGGCAATGTCCACGCATTCACGCCCGTCCTCGATCATCGCGATGATGCTGCGCAGGTGCCCGTCAGCACGCTTCAGGCGCTTGATGATCGCCTCATGGCTCTGGTGTACATGGGTATGCCCCGGCTCGGCATCATGTGGGTGATCATGGGAATGATCGGACATATCCAGGGCCTCTGTCAGGGGTTATTTACGCTGGCGATGCTATCCCCCCCTTGGGGTTGGGTCAAACGTGCAGCTTTGCGGCTGATTCACTGTCAGGGTGCCAGATCCGTTTGCTCACTACCCAGGCGAACCCGGCGAGCAGGCCCAGGCCGATGAACGCTGCGCTGAGATTGACGTTGGCACCCAGCCACCCGGCCAACGGATAGGTGACCAGCCAGCAGGCATGGGACAACGCGAATTGCGCCGCGAACAGGGCTGGCCGGTCCTGCGCCGAGGACGATCGACGCAGAATCCGCCCCGACGGCGTTTGTGCCAGCGAGTAGCCCGCGCCCAACACCACCCAAAGCGCGATCAAGGCCGAATAGCTCGAGACGAAAGCGCCGAGCAGCAAGCCGACCACCAGAATCGCGCCACCGGCCAGCATGGCCTTGCGGTCGTCCAGGCGCTCCAGAAGCCGCGGCAATACCAACGCCACCACCATCGACCCGCCGCCGAAGGCCATCAAGGCCATGGCCATGGCACGCTGGTCGAGCCCCAGCTGCGCCTGCACGAACACCACCGTGTTCACGATCACCATCGCACTGGCCGCAGCAATCGCCAGGTTCAGCGCCAGCAAGCCGCGCAGGCGTGGGGTATGCAGGAAAATCCGCAGGCCTTTGGTGGTGCGCTCGTAGATGCTGCGCCTGGGCCCACGCACGGCAACCGGCAGTACCGCCGAAACCACCATGGCCGCCGAAACCAGAAAACCGACGACGGTGCCGCCAAACAGGCTATGGAAGCTGAGCACGGTCAACAGCGCCGCCGCCAGCATCGGGCTGATGACGCTCTCCAGGTCGTAAGCCAGGCGTGAAAGCGACAGCGCCTTGGTGTACTCACGCTCATCGGGAAGGATGTCTGGGATAGTGGCCTGGAACGTCGGGGTGAAAGCGGCGGAAGCCGACTGCAGCACGAAGATCAGGACATACACCTGCCAGATCTGCGTGACGAAGGGCAGCAACAGCGCCACCGCGGCCCTGACCAGGTCGAGCGTGACCAGCATGGCCTTCCTCGGCAAATGTTCCGCGAACGCCCCGGCAATCGGCGCCACGCCGATGTAGGCCAGCATCTTGATCGCCAACGCCGTACCCAGCACGGCACCGGCCTGCGCGCCGGCCAGATCGTAGGCCAGCAGCCCGAGCGCCACGGTCGCCAGGCCGGTGCCGATCAAGGCGATCACCTGGGCGATGAACAGGTGCCTGTAAGTGCGGTTTTTCAAGACGGAGAGCATGGCACCTCGGGGCAAGGCTGAAGGCGATTGCTATCGCCTGGACTGAATCATCATGCCAATAGCCTATCCCCCCAGGGGGGATACTGCAACGCGGCGCCCTGCTGTCCACGACACCTCGTCAAATACCGTTACTTTTGCGCCAACCTGGCTTAATGTAGGGAGAGATACATTTTATGTTGAGCTTCCTACATGATTGGCTGGACGCTACTGATCCTCGGGCTGCCGACAGCCAACGCCACCGAGCGTATGCGCGCCTGGAGAACCCTGAAAGCCTGCGGTGCCGCAGTACTTCGGGATGGCGTATACCTGCTGCCGGAACACAGTGCGGGGCGTGAAACGTTCGAAGCCGTGGAACGAGACGTGCTGGCCATCAACGGCACGGCATTTCTGCTGACGCTGGCGGAACGTGAAGAGCGCTTCAGCGGGCTGTTCGACCGCGGTGACGAATACGCCAAGCTGCTCGCTGAAATTGCCGGCTGCCGGGCGGACCTGTCGCCGGAAAATGCCCTGCAGACAGCCCGGCAGGCGCGCAAGCTGAGAAAGATGTTCACTCAGCTGGCAGCCATCGATTTCTTCCCGGGCGCACTGAAAGCCCAGACCGACTCGGCTTTGCAGGCACTCGAGACCGACATCAGCCGCGCCTTGTCTGCCGATGAGCCGCGCGCCCACGACCAGGCCATCACCCGCCTGGCGCGTGGCGACTATCAGGGCCGCCGCTGGGCGACCCGCAAGCGCCCGTGGGTCGATCGCCTGGCCTGTGCCTGGCTTATCCGCCGCTTCATTGATGCCGACGCCCGGTTCATCTGGCTCGACAGCCCCGGCGATTGCCCAGATGATGCGCTGGGCTTCGACTTCGATGGCGCCAGGTTCAGCCATGTCGGGCAGCGGGTGTCGTTCGAAACGCTTATCGACAGTTTTGATGTTCAGCAGCCAGGCCTGGCACGCCTGGCGCGTGTGATTCACTACCTGGATGTGGGAGGCTACCAACCCTCCGAAGCACCCGGTATCGAGCGTGTCCTCGCCGGCTTGCGCGCAAGCATCGGCGATGACGACCAACTGACAACCGTTGCCGGGGGCATCTTCGATGGGCTGCTGACGGCTTTCGCAAGTGAGGAAATCGAAAATGGTTGATACCCCCTCCGCCGTGAGCGAACAGCCAGAGCCGCAAGCTGCGCTGCGGCCGGTCAGCTTGTTCGAGGCCTTCCTGTTCTGGCTCAAGCTGGGCTTCATCAGCTTTGGCGGGCCCGCCGGGCAGATTTCGATCATGCACCAGGAGCTGGTCGAGCGCCGTCGGTGGATCAGCGAAAAGCGCTTCCTGCATGCACTGAACTACTGCATGCTGCTGCCCGGCCCCGAGGCCCAGCAGCTCGCCACGTACATCGGCTGGCTGATGCACCGCTCCTGGGGCGGCGTGATTGCCGGCGCGCTGTTCGTACTGCCTTCACTGTTCATCCTGATTGGCTTGTCCTGGGTCTACATCGCCTTCGGCGAGGTGCCGGTGGTCGCCGGCATCTTCTATGGCATCAAGCCGGCGGTCACCGCCATCGTCGTTCACGCGGCCCACCGGATCGGCTCGCGGGCGCTGAAGAACGGCTGGCTGTGGGCCATGGCCGCGGCCTCGTTCGTGACCATCTTCGCGCTCAACGTGCCGTTCCCGCTGATCGTGCTGGCCGCCGCGCTGATCGGCTATGCGGGCGGCCGCTTCGCCCCGGACAAGTTCGTGATCGGTGGTGGCCATGGGGCTGTGAAGAACAGCTATGGCCCGGCGCTGATCGATGACGACACCCCGACGCCTGAACATGCCCGTTTCAGCTGGGGTCACCTGCTGCGCCTGCTGCTGGTCGGTGCTGCGCTGTGGTGCCTGCCCATGGCGCTGCTGACCCTGACGTTTGGCTGGGGTGCGACCCTGACCCAGATGGGCTGGTTCTTTACCAAGGCGGCGCTGTTGACCTTTGGCGGGGCCTACGCCGTGTTGCCCTATGTCTACCAGGGCGCAGTCGGGCATTACGGCTGGCTGTCACCGGCGCAGATGATCGACGGGCTCGCCCTGGGCGAAACCACGCCAGGGCCGCTGATCATGGTGGTGGCCTTTGTCGGCTTCGTTGGAGGTTACCTGCACCCGATGTTTGGCGCGGAACACCCGTTCCTCGCTGGCGCGGTCGCGGCCAGCCTGGTCACCTGGTTCACCTTCCTGCCGTCGTTCCTGTTCATTCTCGGCGGTGGGCCGTTGGTGGAGTCGACGCATGACGAGGTGAAGTTCACTGCGCCGCTGACCGGGATTACGGCGGCGGTGGTGGGGGTGATCCTGAACCTGGCGATGTTCTTCGGTTATCACGTGCTTTGGCCGAAGGGGTTCGCTGGCGCGTTCGACTGGCCTTCGGCGGTGATTGCGGTTGCGGCGGCGGTCGCCTTGTTCCGCTTCAAGCGGGGGGTGATTCAGGTGCTGTTTGGCTGTGCCGTGCTTGGCCTGGTGGTGCATTTGCTGCGGGCTTGAAACCAGGGGCGATTCACAGCCCCTGCTCAACGGGGAACGACCTGCCACAACTCGGAGAACACCTGGACGAACCCGAAAGTGCCGATGGCGACTGCGGAAACGGCAGAGATGACGCGCATGAAGGCAACAGGCATTTTCTTGCGCAGTGCTGCGGTAAACCCGCTCAGGCAGAGCCACCAAGCAGCCGACCCTAGAAACACCCCGGCGAGCATCAGGAAGGTGGCGAACCACATTGCGCTGTCGCTCTGCTGTCGCTGGCTGGCCAAGGGATCGAGCGCTGCAAAAATGGCAATGAAGGCCAATATGGTCATCGGGTTTGACAGGGTTAGCCCAAACGCTGTGAGAAAGTCGCGCGTCACCGACGCAGAAGCGGCCGCCTCCGCAGCCTGCCTGGGTTTCAGCGCATCTCGGGCAATGCTCCAGGCCAACCACAGCAGAAATGCACCACCCAACACTTTGAGCACGGTGGCCAGCGAAGGAGCAGCCAGGAAAATCCCGGTAATGCCCAGCGCGCCGATCAACCCATAGACCGTATCGGCGCTGGCAGCACCCAGCCCGGTCGCGAGCCCCGAACGGAAGCCGTTCTTCAGGCTTCGCTGAACGCACAGCAGTCCAATCGGGCCCACAGGCGCAGCAATCGAAAAGCCGATAACGAATGATTTAGCCAGCAGCATGGGTTTCTCCAGACGATAGGCAGGGGGCTCGGGAGAATGGTAGGTATACCGGCGATTGTGCAGAATGGGTTTTCCAAGGAAAAAAACAAATCTACCTAAGGAATTAAGGCACATGGATGATATTGACTGGAAAATCCTCGAGCGCCTTCAAGGCAATGGCCGCATGACCTATACCGAGCTCGCGCGGCAGGTGCATCTATCGGTGCCCGCTGTGACCGAGCGCGTCAGGCGCCTTGAAGAAGAGGGGGTGATCGAGGGCTATGCGGCTCGGGTCAACCCGATAGCTGCGGGTTACCTGGTTGGCGCTATGTTGGCGATGACCGTGCCTCAACCGGCCAAGGCGAAGTTTCTCAAGGTGCTGGAGGGGATACCGGAGGTTTTGGAGTGCCATCACATAACGGGGGCGGACTCCTACATTTTTCGGGTGGTGGCGGCGAGCATGGGTGATTTGGAGCGGTTGATTGAAAAGATCAACCACTATGGGGAGACGCGGACGTCCATTGTGATGTCGACCCCGATTCCACCGCGTGCGCTTGAGCGGCCTGCGCGGATTGCAGGCTAATAATTCGAGGGTTTTCAATCCCGCCAGCAGCTGCTAGCTACGGGCCACCTAAGAAGCCAACCTTACGTAGTGCTTTAGTCATCTTTCCGCACCTTAGAGCATGAGGATGACGTGGCAAAGCGAGTCAGGCGTATACGTCCGGTCAATACATTTCCCTGACTCAAGCGCTAAGGCCATGCAGCCGCCCTTCAAACGGCGAATTAGCCGGACGTATGTTGGGCCTTCTGGTTTCTGGCCGACTCGCCCGGCCGCCTACAGTTCTTGATCAGGGTACTGCTGTTCACGCTTGGCAAAATGACCATCGACTCGGCGATCGACGCGTTGCTCAGCAAAGGCTTGGCGTCCGACCTGCTCCCCGTGGGCTTCGGTGTGCTAGGGCTGCTAACGCAATGGTAGGCAAGGCGGTCGCCAGCCGCAGGCGACCTCACCCTGTTCTGGTATGTTAACTGCGTGCTTGCGGCGCTGGCGGTTACCCTGGTGGCCCTCTACCGCGAACAAGACAACCCGGCATTCAAGGAAGGGCTTCATGGACACCATCACGCTGACGCTGGACAAGAACCGCCTGGACATTCCGTACGTCCACAGCTTCCTCACCACCTCTACCTGGGCCGCCGGGATCTCCCGGGAGCGGGTGGAAACCAGCATCAACAACAGCCTGTGCGTGGGTGCCTACGAGGGGGACAAGCAGGTGGGCTTTGCCCGGCTGGTCACGGATTACGCGACGTTCGGTTACCTGTGCGACGTCTTCGTCGACGAAGCGTACCGGGGGCGGGGCCTGGGGCGGCGCTTGTCGGAAACGTTGCTCGAAGTACCCGAGGTCCGTTCGCTGCGGCGCATCCTCCTGGCCACCACCACTGCTCCCTGGTTGTATGAAAAGATCGGCTTCACGCCGGTCAATAGGCCTGACTACCTGTGGCAAATCCACCGCCCAGACGTGTATGCCCAGCCTTCCACCATGTGAGGTGACTCAAGCGGATGTCGAGAAGATCGGCAGGTCGTTGCTGGCGCGGATCTCCCGTAGGCTGACTGAAGTCGTAATCTGTTTGGTAGTGGCAAACCCTAAGCTGAAAGTTGCCTGTTAAAGGTATGTGACAATTTTAAAGATCATCGCTCTGATTGCTGGCTAATTAGTAACAATCATCTCAATAAACTCACCCTAAAATCGGCTGGCAGTTGTCGGAATCCGACGAAGCGCCATAACGAAAAAACCCGCCAAAAGGCGGATTTTACGGGGGTTCCAGAGATTTGGTAGCCTTCGCGGGTACCTGAACTGGTGCGGAGACAGGAATCGAATACCTGGCATAGATCATCGTGAATACTGGTATTTTAGCTCGGACTCGCACAAACGTATCCCTAAACGTATCCCTAAATCACGAGCTTCCTAGATTGCGCACCTGCGGCGCACCCAGCCATCAGGTGGCACGGCCGCTAACTCCTCATTGGCTCAAGCTGGTTCCACAGCGTCCTTCGGTGGGCCGAGTACAAAAGCCAACTGCCTAAGATCCTCGACTTTCAGATCAATCCCTTTGCCTTTGGGGCTTTCCTCGAGTATCCCAAGCGTAAACAAGGTGACGTATCTCACCTCTTCGCTCTGAACGATTAGCTCCTTCAGGTATCGTCGATAGCGGTAGGAGCTCATTTGTGCTGGTGGCACGTAAAGGGAAACCCGCTGATCCGAAAGGGTGTCGTAAAAGGTGAAGCTGAACCCTTCTCCGTACCGTTTTACGGTGCCTCCACCGAACAAGACGCAACCGTTATCACCCAGGCTCTGTGCTGCGCTAATGTGGCGAAAGTACGAGCGGAGTGGCACTACTCCGTATCCCGATACATGGAGGGAAAGGAGGTTAAACTCTTCCTTCGACAGTTCCGCTTTGGCGTTCCTGTAACTCTCCACCAGCCTCTCGAGATCAGTCGTTTTAGTGGGGCCTCGACGCCTGTCATTTGAATCGGTGCCAGTCCTACGGCGACCCTCGCGTAGGCCATCACCGTCTGCTTCCTCGTCGCCGCTAACAGGGGGTTCGCCGCCACGTGTTTTCTCTTTCAGAGCTGGGTCGAAGATATCGATGTAGTCGTCTAGCTTCCGTTTGGCCCTGCGGACTTTCGCCTGATCCTCCGTCTCGCCAGGGCGACTTTTGCCACCGTCTCCATCGGCGCCGTGCTCGATCCACTCACAGTTAGAAGTATGCTCATCTTTCGGGTTAGCACGAAAATGCGCGGCCTGGAGCTGTGTGGACTCCTGCGGGTTAACGTAATAGTTCACCCCAGTAATCTTGGCTTTGAGCTCCCTGCACTCCTCATTCGTGCATAGAAATGTAAAACGATTACGTGGTGGCTCAAGAGAAAAGTACTCCCGCCGGGCAGCAGCAATCGAGACTTCCTTGTTCAGCTCCATGCAGAAAGCGCGCGTAATTCGTTTATTCGTTTTCATCCGATCCACATCCTTGGACAGCCTTATCGCTATGTCGGCCGTTAGCCATGATCGAGGCTAACGCAGGCCGTCTCGAAGAGCCAGTGCCTGGAACACTTCAAGTAGACGGGATTTTGCGACCCCATGCCCCCCTATTCAATCGTGCCTTCAGCGGCAGAAGCATTACCCGTCCACCCGATTCTGGAGGCCGCCGGGGCCCCTGAGAGATGGGGCTAGATACGAGGCTGGAAACCCGCGCCATCGCGCTAGTGGGCAGGCCATCAGGTTACTGAAATTTCAGTCATTGAAATCTATCGAACGGCTGCATGAAGAGCTGATTCTTGCCGGTGCGGTAAGGATAAGGCTCGGTGTTCAAGAAGCTGCACAATTCACCCCGGTTCACCTGATTCACCAGTTCACTAAGCTGGGCGCCCTGCCGCTAACGAAGAGCCGCGGGTTTCCAGCCCCGTATCTGGCCTCATCTCTCAGGGTCCCCGTCGGCTCCAAGGATCGGAAACTGGGAGATTGCTTCAGCCGCTGAAGGCGCGATCAACTAGGGGCATGGGGTCGCTGGATAACTACGAATCTAAAACGGTGTAACAGGTGTAATGGGTGTAACGAGAGAACGCAACCCATTGTTTTAAAAGGTTAAAATAGTGTTACACGCTTGTGCACTCGCTTTGCTCTGGCAGTGTAACAACTGATCCGGTGTAACCATGGCGGCCCTGTGCTGTACCCCAGGCGTGCGGGTATTGGGTAATCGGATAGGATCCAACCTGGAAACGTAATTAAAGTGCCACTACTATCTACGGCTCACGCCGACGGTTCCGCGCACGTATTAGATACCCTGGCGGCTGAACCTTGATTCATCGGCAGCGACCGTTGAACACCGTATTCTTGAGACACTCGATGGAAGTCCTAAAATTTGTAGCACATAGCAAGAAAGTTATATCAATAGCAAAAGAACACGGCTGGCATCCGGGGGCGAGATATACAAACCTTCGCGACATTAGAAACTTTAGCTTCTGCGAGCTAGGGTTTTTGGATATAAACTGGAAAAGTTACAGTTATGAAAGGCATGTTGAAGCCGCAGCCCAAACCACCCCTCTATTAACTATTGCAAGGGACGTCGAATGCATATTCAGCCTAGACAAAATTATCAAGGAAGCTGAGACCCTTCTGAAATACAGCAGGCATGTCGCCATCGTGCCTAAAGATACGTTGATGAATGGCCGGCTCAAAGAGCTAATTCCGAAGGATTTTATGCTTGCTTACAGTGTGCCGACAAAATATGGAGGCACACAAGTCTCGATCGAAAGTTTTGATAGGCCTGTTCATTTATTAGGAGGTCGACCTGACACACAGCGGGCTCTAGCTGAAAAGATGAAAGTTTTCTCGATTGATTGTAATAGATTCACTCTTGACGCCAGGTACGGTGATTATTTTGATGGAGTTAAATTTCGCCGGCACCCGACTGGAGGATATGAACGGTGCCTGATAGACTCGATCGAAAACATCAACAAAATCTGGTCTGGGTATGGCATTCACGATGACGTACGGAATTTGATGGGGGTGTAATATGAGCAGAGATGACCTGTTACTTAAAATGTATGACCAGATGTTCAATGACATCAACCGCCATATAATGGTTGTATGGCAAAGCGTAGGGGTTTTAGTTGGAGCATTCGCAGTTTTCGCTTTAGTTGAAAAAAATGTCGTCCCATTAGACTTTGCAGTTTGTATAGTCTTGCTTCTGGCGCTTTGGCTGATGGCACATCTGTTCGATGCCGCTTATTGGTATAATCGCAACTTGGTCATAATTGCGAACATAGAGCGACAATTTTTGCGCAAAGAGGATCTAAAAGAGATACATTACTATTTTGGATCTCATAGACCTAGCAACAAAATGATTTACCATTTGCGAATCCAGATGACACTGGGAATAGCATTGACATTAATGGTTTTGAGCTACCATTTCTATATACGTGTTGTTCCAGGACTTGACTTACCACTGAGTAATATCTCTTTAGTCAGATGCTTGCCTTATTTGCTAACAATAGCCGCTGCACTTTATTTGCTTAAACTAAAAAATGATTGCAAGAAAAAATACGAAGAGTTCCTTCGCGAATCCCCTGGAAAGACTATTGACACCACGGGCACCTCATTTGGCATCGGTCATGGCCATTGAGTCTTGCGGGCTTACAAGCATCAACACCCTAACTTTGTTAGAGTGCGGCACGGCTACGAAAAATGGGCCTCACGAGCATAATGTTAAATTACACTTACAGCTGGGGAAATGTCCTCAGCTGCATGTACCAAGGGAACAAATCAATGCTAGAAAATAGCGGTAAGACTGAACTAAAGGATCAGAAATTCGCCGCTGATGTTTCAGAGGAAAAGTTCACAAATATTCATTTTTCACGACTAGTGGCCAAGGGACGTGTATTCACAAATGTAGATTTTAAGTATTGCACGTTCGATGCATGCTATTTGAGAAACTGTAAATTTGATTCCTGCGATTTCACGGGATGTCGTTTCACGGGGACAAATTTACACGGCGCAACTTTTAGCGGCTGCAAATTCGAATATGCGACATTCGAGAGAACAGACATAAATAATGAAGTACTTTCGAGTTGTTGCCCTGGAAGCGAAAACCTTAAGATTCGGTTTGCTCGATCACTGCGCATGAATTATCAACAATTGGGGGACGCCCTTTCCGCAAACAAGGCGATCGAAGTCGAGTTAGATGCTACCAACGAGCATCTTTACAAAGCATGGCGATCCAATGAGTCTTATTACCGCAAAAAATATAGATCTTGGCATAGAGCGCAACAGTTTTTGTTATGGGTTAAATTTAAGCTGCTCGACCTTTTATGGGGGAATGGCGAAAGTGCGTGGAAGCTAGGCCGGGCCGTTCTTGTAATTTTCGCACTCATGACCCTATTCGATGTTTTAAACTACCGCGACCCCTCTCTAACTCGTAGCTATTGGAACGCTTTTTTTCTAGCCCCTCAGGTTTTTCTTGGCACGACGACAAATCAAGTCTTCCCTTCCAGCTATATCACTCTAGTGACATTCGTCCGGCTTCTTCTTTTTGGGTTTTTTATGGCGATTATTGTTAAACGGTTCAATCGGCGATGATGGCACACATTTACGCGTTCGGATCAGTTTGCAGGGGGGAGGTTACGCCCGAGTCGGATGTTGACCTCTTGGCGGTTACGCACGGAAACGATCTGAGATTCAACCAAGACTTGTACTCTGTTTACTCATATCCGCGGCTGGCAGAAATATGGAGTGAAGGTAGCCCGTTCGCGTGGCACTTGTCTCTTGAATCTAGGCTGCTTTACTCTCCTGATAATTCTGACTATTTACGCGACTTGGGAACACCTGCCGCCTATACGTATGCAGCACGGGATTGTCAGAAATTTTTCCAGTTATTTGCGTGCTCGGCCAACGCGCTCCGCGCGATGACGAACAGCCCGGTCTTCGAATTGTCAACTGTTTTTCTAGCTGTGAGAAACTTTGCCACGTGCTATTCACTCGGGACAGGGAAGCCTGATTTTTCACGCCACTCTGCCCTTGGGCTTGGAGTGAATAGCTTAAAGATCTCTAGCGATGTCTTCAGAATTCTGGAACGTGCACGTCTCCTCTGTACGCGCGGAATAGGCGAAATGCTTTCCCAAGAAGAAGCCGCTTCTGTCAAGTTAGCACTAGGCGAAATAAACGATTGGATGCGAAACTTACTTATTACGGTAGCGAGCCATGAACAATTTCAATAACAGAATTGATGCCCAGCGCAATATTCTCCGAATAGTGAACCAGGGTCACTGGTACGTTGAGGAGTTGTCCGGCTTGTCAAACAAAGCCATAGACCGTTGGATGATAGCTAACCAGATCGATGCCGCTTCACGCCTGGCAGAATTGATTAGACTTGCGGGACGGGCTTTGTTTTTTTTAGCAAATAAGAGCCAAGAACAAGTCACCGGCGAATACGAGCACCACTCGCGGAAGGTTGCGGACCTTACGTACGAAATTGCAAAAGAAATTGAGGCCTCGTTTTAGGAATCGTTTTTGAAATTTAACTGATTCGTTTCTCGTATGTATCCAATTACTGCAAATGGCCGGTTCCTGCCCTTCATAAGGTCCGCTCACGTCCAAGATCGGACTTAGAAACAAGCTCATGCAATGATCCGGTGAAAATAGTAATAAGTCGGTGCTCCATCCATGCGACAGACGGCAGGCGGAGCGCGCAGGCCAGCAAGGACCGGAGGATCAGGGATCAAAGCCAAATGACTATGACTTCCTCATTATGCACGAGGCTCAACCGCGAGCCCAACGGTGGAACGCCGAAATGCCCCTTAAAAGCGCCAGATAGTTGCCAAACGTTGCTAAACCATCACGGCCATCAGGTTTGGTGTACTTCATACGCCAGGTCTTGACGCCTGAAGGCTTCACCAGCAGGTAGAGGCCTTTGCCATCGAACAGCTTGTAGTCCTTTTCCCGAGGCTTGGCCGCATCACTTTTGGGATCGGTGAGAGGCACCACTGTGCGCGCCATAGGGATACGTTTCCTTGTCGAACCGAGATCTCCCGAACCATATCCCTAAATCGCGTAGATGCCCAGAGACAAAACGAGACAGTTAGAAACAACAAAGCCCGCGCTAGGCGGGCTTTGCGGTTTCGTAGACAGTCATAGACTTCTGGAAACTGGTCTCTGGTGCCGGAGACAGGAATCGAACCTGCGACCTTCGCGTTACGAGTGCGCTGCTCTACCGACTGAGCTACACCGGCGTGTAGCGCAACGTACCACTGCTCGCACCCGTTACGCAAACCCCTGTTTCGCCTACCTTATTACCCCACCCTCAAGGCGCCTTGCACCCCTTCGGTGCCAGGTCTTCTTCAATGTCGGTCGTACACGCCCAGCCAGCCGGCGCACGCGTCAGGGTAATGGCCTTGCCGAGCACGGTAGCCGGCGCATCCACCAGGGTACAAACGATGCTCCCGCTGCCATCCGCCGCCTTGCCGCTGGCCGTGATCGCACAATGCGCCGTGGCCGGCTGCCCACCCAGCTCGGCCACCGTCGCCACGTCCTTGCCATCATTCAGGCGCAGGTCCATCGCGGTCTTCAGCGCGCTGATTTCCAGCAACCCGGCCGCAGCCTTGGAGCGGGACTGGTGGTTGGTGTACATCGGTAAGGCGATGGTCGCCAGAATGCCGATGATCGCAACAACGATCATCAGTTCGATCAGGGTGATACCGCGTTGCCCTTTCATGAACAGTTTCCTTTTTGATACGCGTACTCGTTGAGGTCTGTCTCGCCCCAACCGGCAGCGGCGCAGTAGGCCTGAACAGACACCTTTTGTCACCCCTGCCCGCTTGGGCGTCATCTTCGCTGAACTACTCTAGTGAGCATCATGGACGCGCGCCCTGGCATGGACCCGGCAAGCTGTTTCGAAGCTTGTCGCACGGGCAGGAAAAAGGACCTTGGCATGAACCCATCGACTCCTCTCTACAACTGGCACGGCACCGACGCCAACGGCCAGCCGGTCAGCGGCCAGACGCCCGGGCGCAGCCCGGCACACGTGCGCGCCGGGCTGATTCGTCAGGGCATAAAAGTGGCAGGATTGCGGCCCGCTGGCGGGCTGACCTTCAGCTTGCCGAAACGCCAGGCAAAAGCCGACCCGGCGGGTTTCAGCCGGCAGCTGGCGACCTTGCTCAAGGCCGGGGTACCGCTGCTGCAGGCGTTCGAGGTGATGGGGCGCAGTGGCTGCGATGCGGGGCAGGCAGCGTTGCTGGGCAAATTGAAACAGGATGTGGCCTCGGGCCTGGGGCTGGCGGATGCATTGCAGCGCCACCCGGGCTGGTTCGATGCGCTGTACTGCAACCTGGTGCGGGTGGGTGAACAATCCGGCACGCTCGACCGCCAGCTGGAACAGTTGGCAAGCATGCTGGAACAACGCCAAACGCTACACCGGAAAGTGCGCAAGGCGATGATCTACCCGCTATTGCTGTTGCTGACCGGGTTGGGGGTATCGGCGATTCTGCTGCTGGAGGTGATTCCCGAATTCGACAACCTGTTTTCAGGCATGGGCGCGGCGCTGCCAGCGTACACCCAATGGGTCATCGACTTGTCCGCCATGCTGAGCCGTTCTGCGCCACTGTTGGCGGTGCTGGGCGCTGCGCTCGGTTTCGCCATGCGCCGGCTCTACCGGCAGCATGCACCGACGCGCCTGTGGCTATCCCGGCAAGTGCTGGGCTTGCCGGTGTTCGGCAGGTTGCTGGGGCAGGCGGCGCTGGCGCGCTTTGCCCGTAGCCTGGCAACGGCCTATGCCGCCGGGGTGCCGTTGCTGGATGCACTGGGTACGGTGGCGCGGGTGAGTGGTGGCGACTTGCACGAACAGGCGGTTTTGCGGCTACGCCAAGGCATGGCCAATGGGCAGGGGCTGAACCAGGCGATGGCCGCCGAGCCGCTGTTTCCCCCGTTGCTGGTGCAACTGACGGCCATCGGTGAAACCAGCGGTACGCTGGACCAGATGCTGGAGAAAGCCGCCAGCCATTACGAGGAACAGGTCAGCCAGGCGCTGGACCAGTTGACCAGCCTGCTGGAGCCAGCCATCGTGCTGATCCTGGGCGTGCTGGTAGGCGGCCTGGTGGTGGCGATGTACCTGCCGATCTTCCAGTTGGGTAGCTTGATCTGAACATGACTTCATGGACTTTACTGGCGGAGCAGCCAGCGTACTTCCTCACCCTGGCCACGCTGCTCGGCCTGCTGGTGGGCAGTTTCCTCAATGTGCTGGTGTACCGCCTGCCGATCATGCTGGAGCAGCAATGGCAGCGTGAGGCGCAGGAGGTGTTGGGGCTGCCGACCACGGCGCAGGAACGCTTCGACCTGTGGCTCCCACCCTCGCGTTGCCCGCATTGCGGCCATCGAATCCGCGCGTGGGAGAACATTCCGCTGATCAGCTATCTGGCCTTGCGCGGGCGTTGTTCAGCCTGCAGGACCCGCATCAGCCCGCGCTATCCGCTGGTGGAGGTGGCCAGCGCGCTGCTTTCGCTGGTGGTGGCCTGGCACTTTGGTGTTTCGCTCGAGGCCGTGCTGGCGCTGCCGCTGACCTGGTGCCTGCTGGCCCTGAGCCTGATCGATGCCAGGCACCAGCTGTTGCCGGATGTGCTGGTGCTGCCGATGCTGTGGCTGGGGCTGATCGTCAACGCCTTCGGCCTCTATGTGCCCCTGGCCGGGGCGCTGTGGGGGGCGGTGATCGGTTACCTCAGCCTGTGGACGGTGTACTGGCTGTTCAAGCTGGTGACCGGCAAGGAGGGCATGGGCTACGGCGACTTCAAGCTGATGGCACTGATCGGGGCCTGGGGGGGCTGGCAGGTATTGCCGTTGACGCTGCTGCTGTCGTCGCTGGTCGGGGCGCTGGTGGGGCTGTGCCTGCTGCGCCTGCGCCGGCATGCCTTGGGCACGGCGATGCCGTTTGGGCCCTATCTGGCGATTGCGGGGTGGATTGCCGTGCTCTGGGGTGATGAAATATACGCCTCATACCTGCAACTGCTTGGATTCTGATGACCACTGCGGCCTTTACCCCCTGGATTCTCGGCCTGACCGGCGGCATCGGTAGTGGCAAGAGCGCCGCTGCCGAGCGCTTCGTCGAGCTTGGCGTGCACCTGGTCGATGCCGACCAGGCGGCGCGCTGGGTGGTCGAACCTGGCCGACCGGCGCTGGCCAGCATCGTCGAGCGCTTCGGCCCTGGCGTGCTGCAAGCGGACGGCCAGCTCGACCGCACGGCCCTGCGCCAGCTGATCTTCGCCGACCCGGCGCAACGCAAATGGCTGGAGCAATTGCTGCACCCACTGATCGGCCAGGAGATCTTCAGCTACCTGGCCAAGGCCGAGTCGCCGTATGCGGTGTATGTCTCGCCGCTGTTGATCGAGTCGGGGCAATACCAGAAAACCCAACGGGTGCTGGTGATCGATGCGCCACAAGAACTGCAGGTGGCGCGAACCCTGGCGCGGGACAACACCAGTAGCGAGCAGGTGCAGGCCATACTCAAGGCCCAACTGGCGCGTGAGGAGCGCCTGCGCCATGCCGACGATGTGGTGGTCAATGACGGCGACCTCGCCGCGTTGCATGAACAGATTGACCGCCTGCACCACTTTTACCTGACTTTACGAGGAGGCCAGCCATGAGCCAGCCATTGACCGTCGATTGCCCGACCTGTGGCGCACCTGTGGAATGGAACGAGAAAAGCCCGTTCCGGCCGTTTTGCTCGGACCGTTGCAAGCTTATCGACCTGGGCGCCTGGGCGGCGGAGGAGCACAAGATCCCGGGTTCGGATGAGTCCGAGGATGAGCTGTATTCGGGGGACCTGGAACCGCGCCACTAAGTCCACCGCACTTGCCATGCCGGCCTTCGCTGGCAACCCGCTGCCGCATTCCGCCCCTGTAGGAGCGGCCTTGTGTCGCGATGGGCCGCAAAGCGGCCCCCTTCACTGGCTTCATGGCCATTATCGCCGAGGCTGCTTCGTTGCCCTTCCGCGACACAAGCCCGCTCCGCAGGGGGCATGTGGTTGCGCAGCTATCGCTCATCTTCCTTCCATGGCGCCTGTAGATACCGCGTGCGGTTGAAGGTTTCCAGCCACTCCGGGCAAAACACCACCAGCGCACTGATCACCGTGCCGTTGATGAACGCCTCGGGGAACATCATCAGCCACAGGTAGCCGACAAAGTCGCTGAGCCACTCCGGCATGGCGAAGCGCCCGTTCAGCCACAGCAAGCCCAACCCGGCCGACAGGCAGGCCAGCACCGTCAGGGCTGCGGGGAAGAAGCCGGAACAGAAGATATACACGAACAGGTTTCTGGGTTGAGCGCGCTCGACCCCTATCGCGCACGCCTCGGCAATCAACACCGGCAAGCCAACCAGCAACAAGCCATTGATCCCCAGCGCGGCCAGGTCCTGGCGCCCGAGCACCAGCAAACCGAGCTGCGCCATGAAACCGCCGAGCACGGCCAACGGCCAGTCCAGCAACAGCGTCACCGCCGTCATGCCGATGAAGTGGTACGACACCCCAGTATCGAAATCGCGCCTTACCAGCCACAGGGCGAACAGGCAGAACACCGTGCCGAACAGCAGGTGCTGGCGGCGCCGGTCGGTGAACAGCTCTACCCAGCGCACCTGGCTGACTGCCCAGATCAACAACGGTACGTAACCCAGCCAGCCAAGGGTAAGGGTGGTGCCGGACAACACCTGCGCGCTGATCACTTGAACAATGCCCCCTGCCTTCCTGTGGACAAGGCCGAGTCTACACCCATTCTCCGCAACATTCGGCGGTGGGCAGCAGCGCCGTGGCGGGCTTTGGCCCGGTGAATATGCAGGGCCGGCAGCAAGGGCCAACGCGGCGCTGATTTATACGCACAAACAGCATCTTACCGTCATCGATTAGCGTCTAAGCTTGCACCATGGATGACTCAGACTACCTGCGCCTGCTTACTATCCAGGCCGAACAAGCCAATGCCTTTCTCTCCAACGCCCGCAAGTGGGAGCGGGAGCGTTGGGTGTGCCAACGCCTGTTGCAGGGGCTGAACATCCCCTACCGCAGCGAGGACTTCACCCCGGCCGGCCAGGAGCCGCCAGACGTGCTGTTCCGCGACGCCGCCTTCGAGGTGTTCTTCGTGCTCGACGAGGGCCGCCGGCTGAACGATGAATGGCGCGAAGAGCTGCAGCGCCGGCGCAGTGCGTTTTCCCTGGCGCAACTGGTGCGCCGCGAAGCGCGCCCGCGGCGCATCAGTGCCACCGAGCTGCTGGGGCGCCTGGCGCCGACCTTGCGCAAGAAGGCACACAACTACCGTGAGCGCGGGCTGGAGCTGAACGAGCTGGACATCATCGCCTTCGCCAGCCTCAAGCGCGAGGTGCTCGACCTCAACACGCACTTCCCGCCACCCACCGAATATTTGCGCCAAGGCTGGCGCTCGCTGTCGCTGGTCGGGCCGACCTTTGCCCGGGTGCTGTTCGCCCACCCGGATGCGCCGGACTTCCTGCGCGGCAACCTGGGGCGCAGCATTGTGTTCGACGTGGGCATCAGTCTTTGATCCAGTGCAGCGAGTGTTTGCGATGGCGTACACTCGGCGCCAGAGATAGAAAGCATTATCATTTGTTTTAAGCCCCTGCGTGAACGCTGTAGCGTTTGCGCAGTCACAAACGTCTACCTGACGAGGCCCCACCATGACCAGCCGTCTGAATCCAGAAGATCAGCGTCGTGTCGATGAGTATCTGCGAGCCCCCCAGCACCAAGTCGAGCGCAGGCCCTTCCGGCCGTGGCTGCTCCTTGTGCTGGTGGTGGCCGTGACCATCGGGTTGGGTCTCATCAGCCGCCTGCTGAGTGGGTTGGTGCTATGAGCTGCTTCGCGCTCGCCCTCCCCTCGCGCAGTGTGCGGCCGGCCCCCTGGGCCCCGAATTCCGTAAACCTTATGAGATATTCCCATGACTCATCGCATCGTGATTGTCGGCGGCGGCGCCGGCGGCCTGGAACTGGCGACCCGCCTGGGTAAAAGCCTGGGCAAGCGCAAGCAGGCCGAGATCACCCTGGTCGACGCCAACCTCACGCACATCTGGAAACCGCTGCTGCACGAAGTGGCCGCCGGCTCGCTGAACTCCTCGGAAGACGAACTGAACTACGTGGCCCAGGCCAAGTGGAACCACTTCAACTTCCAGCTGGGGCGCATGAGCGGTCTGGACCGCGAGGGCAAGCAGATCCAGCTGGCCGCCACCCTCGACGAAGAGGGCCGCGAGTTGCTGCCTGCGCGTACCCTGGGCTACGACACCCTGGTGATTGCCGTGGGTTCCAATACCAACGACTTCGGCACCCTGGGCGCGGCGCAGCACTGCCTGTTCCTCGACACCCGCAAGCAGGCCGAGCGTTTCCACCAGCAACTGCTCAACCACTACCTGCGCGCCCATGCCGGTGACGTGGCCAGCGAAAAAATCAGCGTGGCCATCGTCGGCGCGGGTGCCACTGGTGTGGAACTGGCCGCCGAGCTGCACCATGCGGCCCACGAACTGGCGGCCTATGGCCTGGACCGTATCCAGCCCAAGGACATGCACATCACCCTGATCGAAGCTGGCCCGCGCGTGCTGCCGGCATTGCCCGAGCGCATCAGCGTGCCGGTGCACAAGACCCTGGAAAAACTCGGGGTCAAGGTGATGACCAACGCCGCCGTCAGTGAAGTGACCGAGGATGGCCTGAAGACCAAGGATGGCGAAGTGATCCAGGCCAGCCTGAAGGTGTGGGCGGCGGGTATCCGTGCGCCAGCCTTCCTCAAGGACATCGATGGCCTGGAAACCAACCGCATCAACCAGCTGGTGGTGCGCCCGACCCTGCAGACCACGCGCGACGACAACATCTTTGCCTTCGGCGACTGCGCCGCCTGCCCGCAACCCGGCAGCGACCGCAACGTGCCGCCACGGGCGCAGGCCGCGCACCAGCAGGCCTCGATGCTGGCGCAGAGCCTGAAGGCACGGCTGGAGAACAAGGCGCTGCCGACCTATGCGTACAAGGACTACGGTTCGCTGGTGTCGTTGTCGCGCTTCTCGGCGGTGGGCAACCTGATGGGTAACCTGATGGGCAGCGTGAAGCTGGAGGGCTGGCTGGCGCGCATGTTCTATGTGTCGTTGTACCGCATGCACCAGATGGCGCTGTACGGTTTCTTCCGCACTGCGCTGATGATGCTGGGCAGCAAGATTGGCCGCGGTACCGAGCCGCGCCTGAAGTTGCACTGACAGGCACGCCGTAGCGGTTGCCTGTACTGGCCCCATCGCCGGCAAGCCGGCTCCACACAATGCTCACAGACCTCAAGTTCTGTGCTGTACCTGTGGGAGCTGGCTTGCCGGCGACAGGGCTGGTAGCCCTCTTGCAAGGCTAGCGTCGAGATGCACCGGACGGCCGGCGCTCTGGAAAAAATCGAGGCAAAAGAAAAAGGGCATCTCATTCGAGATGCCCTTTTTACATGGTGGGTCGTGTAGGATTCGAACCTACGACCAATTGGTTAAAAGCCAACTGCTCTACCAACTGAGCTAACGACCCGGAAAATGGTCGGGGTGAGGGGATTCGAACTCCTGACATCCTGCTCCCAAAGCAGGCGCGCTACCGGACTGCGCTACACCCCGAGATTGGCTCCGCGACCTGGACTCGAACCAGGGACCCAATGATTAACAGTCATTTGCTCTACCGACTGAGCTATCGCGGAACTGAACTTCGGTACAACCTTTACTACTTCGAAGCTTGTGTTAGCTTCGGTCTCTTTGGCTATCCGCTTTCGCGTTGTCGCTGCTGAGGCCGGCTATTCTACATTCTTCGTTTTGCTTGTCAACCACTTTTTTTCGTTCAACTTACTGATTTGTAAGTTGTTTTGCGATCACCGATGTTGCTGGTGATTCGCTTAGTGCCTGACAACGCGGCGTATATTAGGGGCACTCGATTTTAGATGCAAGCAAAAATTTCAAAAATTTCAGCAAGTTATCCAGGAAATTCTAAACACCCCGGATTTGCTGGGGCCGCGCCGGCCTCTTCGCGGGCTCGCCCGCTCCCACAGGGACGGTGCAGCCCTCGAAATCTGTGCAATTCCTGTGGGAGCGGGCATGCCCGCGAAGAGGCCAGCACAGGAAAACAGGCAAGAAAAAGCCCCGCAAATGCGGGGCTCATGGAGCAACAAATCAGCCAAAGACGATTTCGTCGCCTTCCACCTTGGCGGTAATCGCCGTCCCCGGCATGAACTTGCCTGCCAGGATCAGCTGCGCCAGCGGGTTTTCGATCCAGCGCTGGATCGCCCGCTTCAGCGGCCGTGCGCCATACACCGGGTCGTAACCCACGGCAATCAGCTTGTCCAGGGCTTCCGGGCTCAGGCTCAGCGACAGCTCGCGCTCCTGCAGACGGCTGCGCAGGCGGCCCAGCTGGATTTCGGTAATACCGGCAATCTGCTCGCGGCCCAACGGCTCGAACACCACCACTTCGTCGATACGGTTGATGAATTCCGGGCGGAAATGCGAACCCACCGCGTCCATCACCGCTGCCCGCTGTGCCTCGCGGTCACCCACCAGTTCCTGGATCTGCGCCGAGCCCAGGTTGGAGGTCATCACGATCACCGTGTTGCGGAAGTCCACGGTGCGCCCGTGGCTGTCGGTCAGGCGGCCGTCTTCCAGCACCTGCAGCAGCACGTTGAACACATCCGGGTGAGCCTTTTCCACCTCGTCCAGCAACACCACCGAGTAAGGCTTGCGGCGTACCGCCTCGGTCAGGTAACCGCCCTCTTCATAGCCGACATAGCCTGGCGGGGCGCCGATCAGCCGCGCCACGGAGTGCTTCTCCATGAACTCGGACATGTCGATACGCACCATGGCCTCTTCGGTGTCGAACAGGAACTCGGCCAGCGCCTTGCACAGCTCGGTCTTGCCCACCCCAGTCGGGCCGAGGAACAGGAACGAGCCACTGGGCCGGTTCGGGTCGGACAGCCCGGCACGCGAGCGGCGCACGGCGTTGGACACGGCGGTTACCGCCTCGCCCTGGCCAATCACGCGCTGGTGCAGCAGCTCTTCCATCTTCAGCAGCTTCTCGCGCTCGCCTTCGAGCATCTTGGCCACCGGGATGCCGGTCCACTTGGACACCACTTCGGCAATTTCTTCCTCGGTGACCTTGTTGCGCAGCAGCTGATTGTCGGCCTTGCCGTGCTGGTCGACCATCTGCAGGCTGCGCTCCAGGTCCGGGATCACCCCGTATTGCAGCTCGGCCATGCGGCTCAGGTCGCCTTTGCGCCGGGCGGCTTCCAGTTCCTGGCGGGCCTGCTCGATCTTTTGCTGGATCTGCGCCGAGCCCTGCACTTCGGCCTTTTCCGACGCCCAGATTTCTTCCAGGTCGGCGTATTCACGCTCCAGCCGGGTAATTTCCTCGGTGAGCTTCTCCAGGCGTTTTTTCGCGGCTTCGTCTTCTTCCTTCTTCAACGCCTGCGATTCCACCTTGAGCTGGATAAGGCGACGGTCGAGGCGGTCGAGCACTTCCGGCTTGGAGTCGATCTCCATGCGGATGCGGCTGGCCGCTTCGTCGATCAGGTCGATGGCCTTGTCCGGCAGCTGGCGGTCGGTGATGTAGCGGTGGCTGAGCTTGGCCGCGGCGATGATGGCGCCATCGGTGATGGCCACCTTGTGGTGCACTTCATAGCGCTCCTTCAGGCCACGCAGGATGGCAATGGTGTCTTCCTCGCTCGGCTCCTCGACCAGCACCTTCTGGAAGCGCCGCTCCAGGGCAGCGTCCTTCTCGATGAACTGGCGGTATTCGTTGAGCGTGGTAGCGCCCACACAGTGCAGCTCGCCACGGGCCAGGGCCGGCTTGAGCATGTTGCCGGCGTCCATGGCGCCCTCGCCCTTGCCGGCACCGACCATGGTGTGCAGTTCGTCGATGAACAGGATGATCTGGCCTTCCTGCTTGGACAGTTCATTGAGCAGGCCTTTGAGGCGCTCTTCGAACTCGCCGCGGTACTTGGCACCGGCGATCAGCGCGCCCATGTCCAGCGCCAGCAGGCGCTTGCCCTTGAGGCCGTCAGGCACTTCACCGTTGATGATGCGCTGCGCCAGGCCTTCGGCGATGGCGGTCTTGCCGACCCCAGGTTCGCCGATCAGCACCGGGTTGTTCTTGGTCCGGCGTTGCAGCACCTGTACGGTACGGCGGATTTCGTCGTCACGGCCGATCACCGGGTCCAGCTTGCCTTCTTCGGCACGCTTGGTCAGGTCGACGGTGTACTTGTCCAGCGCCTGGCGCGATTCCTCGGCGTTGGCGTCGTTGACTGCCGCACCGCCGCGCAGGTTGTTGATGGCGTTTTCCAGGGCCTTCTTGCTGACGCCCTGGCCGAGCAGCAACTTGCCGAGCTTGCTGTTCTCGTCCATGGCAGCCAGCAACACCAGCTCGCTGGAAATGAACTGGTCACCCTTCTGCTGGGCCAGGCGGTCGGCCTGGTTGAGCAGGCGCGCCAAGTCCTGCGACATGTTCACGTCGCCGGTCGGGTTCTGGATTTTCGGCAGGTGGTCGAGCTCCTTCACCAGCGCCTGGCGCAGGCTGTTGATGTCGAAACCTACCTGCATCAGCAGCGGCTTGATCGAACCGCCCTGCTGCTCGAGCAGCGCCTGCAGCAGGTGCACGGGCTCGATGGCTGGGTGGTCCATGCCAACGGCCAGGGACTGGGCATCGGATATGGCAAGCTGCAGCTTGCTGGTCAAACGGTCTATTCGCATGGGATACCTTCCTTTAAAGGGCAGGTCGGAGCGATGGACAGCGCCTGTTGATGAAGAAACCTGCCTGAGATGACCTTATAGATAAGGCTGATTGTGGAAGATTCAAGCGTAGCGGGGTTGACCAAAGTCAACCTGTTGGATTGGCGGTGGGGCATTCGCGGGCATGCCCGCTCCCACAGGTTTCTACGGTTGTGAATTACCCGCGAAGAGGCCCGTGCAGGCTAGCGCGGCTCCAGCCACACCAAGGAAGCAAACCGCCCCCCCTGCGGAGTACGGCGATAGGAGAAGAACCGCTCGTCGCTGACCGTGCACCAGCCGCCGCCATAAACGGCCGTTACCCCACGCGCCGCCAGGCGAATGCGTGCCAGCTCATAGATGTCGGCCATCAGCTTGCCCGGCCGCTCGCCAGCGACAAAGGCCCGCGCCGCTTCGGGGTGCACCGCGGTAAAGGCATCGCGGACTTCCAGGCCGACTTCGAAAGCCTGCGGCCCGATCGCCGGCCCCAACCACACCAGCACCTCTTCGGGCGGCAATGCCAGGCGGTCGAGCGTGGCTTCCAGCACGCCCCCGGCGAGCCCGCGCCAGCCGGCATGCGCTGCTGCCACGCGGGTACCGGCACGGTCACAGAACAGCGCCGGCAGGCAATCGGCAGTCATCACCGCGCAGGCAATGCCTGGCTGGTCGGTCCAGCTGGCATCGGCCTCGGCGACCACGGCCGGGTCGGCATCGGCCACCACCAGGCCATGCACCTGCTTGAGCCAGGCCGGCTGAATGGCGAATGCGTCGCTCAGGCGGCGACGGTTCTCGGCCACCGCTGCCGGGTCATCGCCAACGTGGTCGCCAAGGTTGAAGGTTTCATAGGGCGGCAGGCTGACGCCGCCCTGGCGAGTGGTGACACAGGCGCGCACCGAGGCCGAGGCCGGCCAGTCGGGGTACAGCAGCGACTGCGTCAGGCCACTCATCCGATAAAGCTCTCGCGGTCCTGGTTCAGCAGCGACAGCAACCAGACGAAGTCGTCCGGCAGTGGCGATTCCCACTTCATGACTTCACCGGTAATCGGGTGGGCCAACGCGAGGAAGCGCGCATGCAGTGCCTGACGCGGGAAGGTTTTCACTGCCTCGACCATGGTCGGGCTGGCCGCCGGCGGAATCCGGAAGCGGCCACCGTAGGTCTGGTCGCCGACCAGCGGGAAACCGACATGCGCCATGTGCACGCGAATCTGGTGGGTACGGCCGGTTTCCAGCTTGACCCGCACGTGGGTGTGCGAGCGGAAGCGCTTGAGCACACGGTAGTGGCTGACCGCCGGCTTGCCGCCGTCGGTGACCGCCATGCGCTGGCGCATGCCGCCATGGCGACCGATCGGGGCATCGATCTTGCCGCCAGCTGTCACCACGCCAATCACGATGCACTCGTAGATGCGGCTGACCTTGCGCGCCTGCATCTGCTCGACCAGCCGGGTCTGCGCCTGCAAGGTCTTGGCCACCACCATCAGGCCGGTGGTGTCCTTGTCCAGGCGATGAACGATACCGGCGCGCGGTACGTTGACGATATCCGGCACGTGGTGCAGCAAGGCATTGAGCAGGGTGCCACTGGCATGCCCGGCGGCTGGGTGTACAACCAGCCCGGCAGGCTTGTTGATCACCATGATGTGGTCGTCCTCGTAGACGATATCCAGTTCGATATCTTCTGCGACCCACTCACCCTGGGCCTCTTGCTCGGCCTCCAGGATAAGCTGCGAGCCACCATGGACGAGGTCGCGAGGGCGCACTACCGCGCCATCGACCGTCAGGCGGCCTTCTTTGATCCACGAAGTTAGCCGCGAACGCGAGTACTCGGCGAACAATTGGGCGGCGACCTGGTCGAGGCGTTGACCGCCCAGTTCGGACGGCACCTCTGCGCTAAGTTGAATGATCTCGGACATGCTCGATTCGGCGGGCGCACAGCCTTTGGTTTCGGCTGCGAGCTTGTGGTTAAATACGGCTTCTTTTGTCCCGGGGTTGGCCGGGGCGCTCATCATAACAGGACGGCACCGCCCAAGACAGCGGCCGTCAAAGGGACGCAAGCCGCCATGCAAGTGAAACACCTGCTGCTGATCGCCATCCTCGGGCTCACCGCGGCCTGTTCCTCGAATAAGGAAGTCATTGACGAGAACCTCAGCGAGGCCGAGCTGTACCAGCAGGCGCAGGCTGACCTGGACAACTCCAGCTACACCAGCGCCGTGAACAAGCTCAAGGCCCTGGAGTCGCGCTACCCGTTCGGCCGTTATGCCGACCAGGCGCAGCTCGAGCTGATCTACGCCAACTACAAGAACTCGGAGCCCGAGGCTGCCAAGTCGGCCGCCGAGCGCTTCATCCGCCTGCACCCGCAGCACCCGAACGTCGACTATGCCTACTACCTCAAGGGCCTGACCTCGTTCGACCAGGACCGTGGCCTGCTGGCGCGCTTCCTGCCGCTGGACATGACCAAGCGTGACCCGGGTGCCGCGCGCGACTCGTACAACGAGTTCGCCCAGCTGACCAGCCGTTTCCCCAACAGCCGCTACGCGCCTGATGCCAAGCAGCGCATGATCTACCTGCGCAACCTGCTGGCCGCGTATGAAATCCATGTGGCCGACTACTACCTGAGCCGCCAGGCCTATGTGGCCGCAGCCAACCGTGGCCGCTACGTGGTGGAAAACTTCCAGGAAACCCCGTCGGTCGGTGATGGCCTGGCGGTGATGGTCGAGTCGTACCAGAAGATGCACCTGGACGAACTGGCGGCCACCAGCCTGGAAACCCTCAAGCTGAACTATCCGGACCACCCGAGCCTGGTGGACGGTGAATTCCAGCCCAAGCAGACCGAGTCTGACGGCCGCGGCTGGCTGTCCAAGGCCACCCTGGGCCTGATCGAAACCGACACCCCGCTGCCGCCGGGCGAAACCCGCGCCAACCAGGACGTGGTCAAGCAGTTCCAGGACGCGCGCGACGAGATGCCGGAAGAGCTGCTGCCGAAGGACGAGAACGGCGACCCGATCGTGCCGGAAGGGCCGAAGGAAGCCGAGCAGGACCGTTCCTGGTTCAGCTACATGACCTTTGGTCTGTTCGACTGATCTGCTGCGGCAGGTGAAAGGGAGGCCCGGGGCCTCCCTTTTTTATTGGCCGCGTCCTAGACTGTCGGCTTCTTCAACCGACAAGCTGGACACCATGGTTCGCCTACTTTTCTGGATCGCCCTGATCGCCGCCGCGTTCTGGCTGTGGCGCAAATTCAAAGTCAGCCAGCAGTCACGCCCCGAGGCCAAGCTGGATGCGCCACTGAAGATGGTGCGCTGCGCCCATTGTGGTGTGCACCTGCCCAATGACCGGGCGCTGCAGCAGGGCAACGAGTGGTATTGCAGCCAGGCGCACCTGCAGCAGGGGCCCGGCCGCCAGAACTGAACACGGTAGCCTGTGGAAGCGGGTTCATCCGCGAATGCGTCGCTGGCTTCACTGCAGCATTCGCGGGCAAACCCGCTCCCACAGGCTGCGCGGTTGATCGCCTCTTCACTTATCCCTCCCCGACCCTTTCGCACCATTTGCGACCCCTCCCCCGCCACCAGCATTGACCCACCCCGGCAAAACTCGCTAAATCCTATTTATCCGCATAAATATGAAAAATAGCGAAATGCTCAAACCCAAACGCAAGCGCCAGAAGCTGTCCGACGTGATTGTCGAATCGGTAAAGCGCTCGATCGTCACCGAAGCGCTGCACCCCGGCGACCGCCTGCCCACCGAGCGCGAGCTGATGGAGCATTTCGAATGCTCCAAGGGTACCGCCCGCGAAGCGCTCAAGGCCCTGGAGGTCGAGGGCCTGGTCAGCACCCGCACCGGCCCGAGCGGCGGTGCCTACCTCAACGAAGTGGGCACCGAACCTGCCAGCCGCGCGCTGCGCAACTACCTGCACTTCCAGCACCTGGACGGCGAGCAGGTGTACCAGCTGCGCAAGGTCATCGAGGTGGAGCTGGCGGTGTCGGTGATGGGCAAGCTGAGCGAAGCCGACTACGCCGCACTGCAGGCCAACATCGACTTCTGCAGCGCACCGGAGGACAGCGAGGAAGGACAGCGCGAACAGCGCCTGGCCGAGCTGGAGTTCCACACCCTGCTGGCCGACCGCTGCTCCAACCCGTTGCTGCGTTTCATGGCGGTGTTCCTCAATGACCTGCTGCGCGACCTGGTGGTGCTGAAAAAGGCCTACCTGCCCAAGCGCCAGCAGTTCGCCGCCGCCAACATCGCCTACCACAAGCAATTGCTCACCGCCCTGCGCGCCAGCGACGAGCCTGCCGTACGCCGGCTGATGCACGATCACATGTGCGACGCCGAACACCACATGACCGCGCTGGAAGGCGAGGTTGCCCGCAACTTCCTGCTGGAGTTCGAACACCACCACTGATCCACCTGGAAAGAGGCCTGCACACAGGCCCGGCCGTACCCGCTTTGTCATTGCCACTCCTGCCTAATAACCACAACCAAGGAGTTACTCATGCAAAGACGTACCCTGCTCAAGGCAGGCCTTGCCCTGGGTGCCTTAGGTAGCCTCCCCCTGGGGTCGCACCGGGCATTCGCCGACCAACCGTTGACCTTCTATGGGCTCAAGTCCATGTCTGGCGCCTTCGCCAGCTACGGCAAGTACGCCGACATGGGCTCGCGCCTGGCTATCGCCGAGCACCCGCAACTGCTTGGCCACCCGCTCAAGTACAAGGTCATCGACACTGAAGGCAACGCCGGCAAGGCGGTGCGCAAGGTGCAGGAAGCCATCGGCCAGGATGGCGCACGCTTCTTCCAGGGCTGCACCCTGTCGTCCTCGGCACTGGCGGTGTCGAAGGAAATCCACAAGGCCGGCGGCGTATTCATGACCCCGGTCGGCGCCGACGAGATTACCGGCAAGGACTGCAATGCCTCGACCTTCCGCTGGTCGGTGCCCACCTACGGCGCCATCCGCGAAACGCTGGTGCCGATGATCCGCCAGCTGCCCCAGGCCAAGCGCTGGTACACCATCACCCCGCAGTACGTGTTCGGCGATGCCCTGCTGGACAATGCCCGCAAGGTGTTTGCCGAGCTCGGCGTGGAACACATCGGCAACAGCTACCACTCGCTGCAGGAGCAGGAATTTTCCGGCTACCTGACCAACGCCATCGCCGCCAAGCCCGACGTGCTGGTGCTGCTCAACTTCGGCAGCCAGGCGTCCAACGCCCTGCGCCAGGCAGTGAACTTCGGCATCAAGGAGCGCATGAAAGTGCTGATGGTGTGGTCCGCCGGCCTCGATCAGTTCCAGGAGCTGGGCAGCGACGTGCTCGAAGGCGTGTACCTGGGCGCGCAGTACTGGCACCAGGTCGATACCCCACTGAACAAACAGCTGGTCGCCGCCACCCGCAAGGCCTATGGCATCAACCCCAACTACCCGCTGGCGGCCGACTACATCGGCACCAAGGTCATGCTCGAGGCCATCATCAAGGCCGGCAGCCTGGATGGCGCAGCCGTGTCCGCGGCGCTGCAGGGCATGCGCTTCCAGGGCCCGACGGGTGAAGAACTGATCCGTCCGGGCGACCACCAGGTGCTCAAGGACTACTACCTGCTGCGCGGCAAGCCCCAGGGGCAGATGCGCGACGAGGACGACCTGGCCGAAGTCATCAGCTCGGGTCGCTCGTTCGTCGAAGTCGACCACACCGGTTGCGCCCTGGCCTGAAGCCGCGGCGTCAGTCACACCCACTCGTACAGGCAGCCGCACCGCGCGCTGTCGAGGGCACGTTCATGCTCGATTTGTACCTGTTCCAACTGCTCAACGGCCTGGGCCTGGGGATGATCTACTTCCTCATCGCCGTGGGCCTGACGATCATTTTCGGCCTGCTCAACTTCGTCAACTTCGCCCACGGCGCGTTTTTCTTGCTGGGCGCCTACCTGTGCTATACCGCCGTGGCCATTACCGGCAGCTTCTGGCTTGCCCTGCTGATCGCACCACTGGTGGTGGCGGCGCTGGCCTGGGCGGTCGAGCGGCTGCTGATCAAGCGCATCTACCACCTGCCGCACACGTTCCAGATCCTCGTCACCCTTGGTATCGCGCTGATCATCCAGGAAGCCTCGGTACTGATCTGGGGCCCGGTGGGCAAGAACATCGCGGTGCCGCCGGAGCTGCGCGGGGTGCTGATCGTCGGTGACTTCATCTACCCCTACTACCGGCTGTTCCTGATCGCTTTCGCCGCACTGATCGGCCTTGGCCTGTGGCTGCTGCTGGAGCGCACCCGCTTCGGCGCCTTGGTCCGGGCCGGCAGCGAAAGCACCGAAACCGTGTCGCTGCTGGGCACCAACATCTTCCGCCTGTTCTCTCTGACCTTCGCCCTGGGCGTGGGCCTGGCCGGCGTGGCGGGCGTGCTATTCGCACCGCTGCGTGGCGCCCAGCCCTTCGTCGGCCCGGAAATCCTCGGCATCGCCTTCGTGGTGGTGGTGATCGGCGGCATGGGCTCGTTCGGCGGTGCACTGGTCGGCGGCCTGCTGGTGGGTGTGGTGCAAAGCATGATGACCAGTCTCTGGCCGCAAGGCGCCAGCCTGATGATCTACGGCGCCATGGCCGCCGTGATCCTGGTCCGTCCCTATGGCCTGTTCGGGAGAGCCTGAGATGAGCGAGAAAAACCCATTGCCGGTCGCCAAGGGCCGCGCCCCGGCCCTGTTGTTGCTGGTGGTCGCCAGCCTGGTGGCGCTGCCGCTGCTGCTTCCATCTGCCACCCTGGCCACCGAGATCCTGATCTTTGCCCTGGCGGCGCTGGCCTGCAACCTGCTGCTCGGCTATACCGGCCTGCTGTCGTTCGGCCAGGGCATCTTCTTTGGCGTGGGCGCCTATGGCGCGGCGTTGCTGATGATCCACCTGCAGTGGGGCATGTTCGCCGCGCTGCTTGGCGCAGCCGTGTTCGGTGCCTTCCTGGCGCTGCTGGTAGGTGCCCTGGCGATCCGCCGCACGGGTATCTACTTCGTCATGCTGACCCTGGCCTTCAGCCAGATGGCCTATTTCCTGGCCTACACCCTCAGCGGCTGGACCGGCGGTGACAACGGCCTGCTCGATGTGCCCCGGCCCAACATCGAAATCGCCGGCCATGTGCTGTTCGACCTGGCCGACCCACGGCATTTCTATGTGTTCGTTGCGGTGCTGTTCCTGCTGATCTTTGCCGGCGCCCTGCGGGTGATCCGCTCACCGTTCGGCAGTACCCTGCTGGCCATCCGCGAAAACGAGACCCGCGCCGCAGCCATCGGCTACGACACCCGCCACTTCAAGATCCTGGTGTTCATGCTGTCGGGTGCCATCACCGGTATCGCCGGGGCGCTGTACGCCATGCTGCTGCACTTTGCGCCACTGTCGAACATCGACCTGATGATGAGCGAGAACATCCTGATCATGACCATCGTCGGTGGCACCGGCTCGCTGTTCGGCTCGCTGCTGGGGGCCGGCGCCATCGTGTTGCTGGGTGATGTGCTGTCGGAGCTGTGGCCGCGCTGGCTGATGCTGCTGGGGGTGATCCTGATCCTGGTGGTGGTGTTCATGCGCGGTGGCCTGTGGGGCGGCCTCGCCGGACTGGGCAAGCGCCTGCTGGCTACCCGCAACGCCAATGACAAACCCCAGGCCAAGACCAAGGAGACCCTGTGATGAGCGACTACCTTCTGGAAACCCGCCAGCTGGAGCTGGCCTACGGGCCGTTCAAGGCGGTTGCAGGCGTCGACCTCAAGGTCCGCGCCGGCTCAATCCACACCATCATCGGCCCCAACGGCGCCGGCAAGACCAGCCTGTTCCACTGCCTGACCGGCGAGCGCCAGGCCACCGCGGGCAAGATCCTGTTCAACGGCCAGGACATCATCCGCAAACCGTCCCACGGGCGCGTGGCGCTGGGTATGGCCCGTTCGTTCCAGCTCACCAGCCTGTTCCAGAACCTGTCGGTGCGCGAGAACCTGCGCCTGGCCGCCCAGGGGCGCGATGGCCTGGGTGCGCTGAACTTCTGGCGCAGCGTCGAGCACAAGCGCAGCCACTGGGACACTGCCGACCAGGTGCTGGAGCGCCTGAAGCTGACCGCCCGCGCCGAGACCCTGGCCGGCGAGCTGTCGCACGGCCAGCAACGGGTGCTGGAAGTGGGCATGTCGATCTGCGCCAAACCTACGTTGCTGATGCTCGACGAGCCCACTTCGGGCATGGGCATCGACGACATCCCGGTGATGACCAACCTGATCAGCGACCTCGGCCGCGACCACACCGTGCTGCTGATCGAGCACAACATGAGCATCGTCATGTCAATCAGCCAGCGCATCACGGTGATGAGCCACGGCCAGATCCTGGTCGAGGGTACCCCTGAACAGGTGCGCAACGACGAGCGTGTCCGCACCGCCTACCTTGGAGAGGCCGCCTGATGCTCAAAGTCGATTCGATCCACTCCTATTATGACAAGAGCCACGTGCTCGAAGGCGTCTCGCTCAAGGTCGAGGCTGGCGAACTGGTGACCTTGCTGGGGCGCAACGGCGCCGGCAAGACCACCACCCTACGCAGCATCCTCGGCATCGTCCGCCCACGACAGGGGCAGATCAGCTTCAACGGCCAGCAGCTGGTCGGCCGCGAAATCTTCGATATCGCGCGGCTCGGCATTGCCCTGGTGCCGGAGCACCGCGGCATCTTTCGCCAGCTCAGCGTGGAGGAAAACCTGAGGATTGCCGTACGCAAGGACAGCCGCTGGCAGCTGGAAGACGTGTACAGCATGTTCCCGCGGCTGAAGGAACGACGCCGCAACGGCGGTTTCGCCCTTTCCGGCGGCGAACAGCAGATGCTGGCTATCGCTCGCGCCCTGCTCAACGGCCCCAAACTGCTGATCCTCGACGAGCCCACCGAAGGCCTGGCCCCGGTAATCGTCGACGAACTGGTGAAGATTCTGCGGCGGATCAAGGACGAAGGCCTGTCGATCCTGCTGGTGGAGCAGAACCTGATGGTCTGCGATGCCCTGGCTGACCGCCATTACGTGCTGGAGCAGGGTCGGGTTGCCTATCAAGGCAGTGCCGCGCAGTTCCGCGATGACCCGAGTATCAAGAACCGTTATCTGGCCCTTAGTGCCTGATACAGGCCTCGTAGGGGGCCCGCAGGCCTGAAGGCAATGATGTCCCTGCGGAGCGGGTTCACCCGCGAAGAGGCCGGCACAAGCAACCCAGTCATTTCAGGAGAGATGAACCATGAACAACCGCATCGATCCCTCGCAACACCTGCTCGGCCAGGGCCCGCTGGTCAGCCGCGAACGGCTCTGGCAATCGCTGATGGACCTGGCCGGCCTCGGCGCCACCGCCAAGGGCGGCGTGTGCCGCCTGGCCCTGACCGACCTCGACCGCCAGGCCCGCGACCTTTTCGTGCGTTGGTGCGAAGAAGCCGGCTGTACCATCAGCATCGACGCCATCGGCAACATTTTCGCCCGCCGCCCCGGCCGCAACCCATCGCTGCCGCCCGTGATGACCGGCAGCCACATCGACACCCAACCCACCGGCGGAAAGTTCGATGGCTGCTACGGCGTCATGGCCGGCCTCGAGGTGCTGCGCACCCTGAACGACCTGAACCTGACCACCGAAGCCCCGCTGGAAGTGGTGGTGTGGACCAACGAGGAAGGCTCGCGTTTCCCGCCATGCATGATGGGCTCGGGGGTGTTCGCCGGTAAGTTCGGCCTGCAGGAGACGCTGGCCAAGGTCGACGACAAGGGCCTGTCGGTAGGCGCGGAACTCCAGCGCATCGGTTACGCTGGCCCGCGTGTACCCACCGGGCACGCCGTCGGCGCCTATTTCGAGGCGCATATCGAACAGGGCCCGGTGCTGGAAGACCAGCGCACCACCATTGGCGTGGTCCAGGGCTGTCTGGGGCAGAAATGGTTCGACCTGGTACTGACCGGCGTAGAGGCCCACGCCGGCCCCACCCCGATGCACCTGCGCAAGGATGCCCTGGTCGGTGCCGCCGAGGTGGTGGCTGCGGTCAACCGCGTGGCTCATGCTTACCAGCCGCATGCCTGCGGCACCGTCGGCTGCCTGAACCTGCACCCGGGCTCGCGCAATGTCATTCCGGGCCAGGTGCAAATGACCATTGACCTGCGCCACCTCGACCCCGAGCACCTCGCAGCCATGGTCAACGAGGTGTTTACGGCCATTGAAACCAGCACGGCAAGACACGGGCTGAGTTACGAGCTGACGCCAACCGCCGACTTCCCACCGCTGTACTTCGCCGAGCAGTGCGTGGACGCTGTGCGCCAAGGCGCGCGGGAGCTGGGCCTGAGCCACATGGATATCGTCAGTGGCGCTGGCCACGACGCGATCTTCCTCGCCGAACTGGGCCCGGCCGGGATGATCTTCGTGCCCTGCGAGGGCGGCATCAGCCACAACGAAATCGAAAATGCCGCGCCACAGGACCTGGCCGATGGCTGCGACGTGCTGCTGCGCGCCATGTTCCAGGCCGCCAACCCGGGAGCCCGTTGAGATGAATCAGAAAACCGCGATTGGCGAGTTCACCGCCGTCGAACTGCTCGAGTTGTACCAGCGCCACCAACTGTCACCGGTCGAGGTGATCGACGATGTACTGGCACGCATCGACCTGCACAACCCGGCGGTCAACGCCTATTGCCATGTCGACGGCGAAGGTGCCCGCGCCGCCGCCCGCGCCAGCGAACAGCGCTGGCAACGTGGCGAGCCCTGCGGCCGGCTGGATGGCGTACCCGCCTCGATCAAGGACCTGACCCTGACCCGCGGTATGCCCACACGCAAGGGTTCGCGCACCACTTCGGGCAGCGGCCCGTGGGAAGTCGATGCGCCCTTCACGGCCTTCATGCGCGAAGCCGGCGCTGTATTGGTGGGCAAGACCACCACGCCGGAGTTCGGCTGGAAGGGGGTCACCGACAACCCGCTGTATGGCATCACCCGCAACCCCTGGAATACCCGGCTGACAGCTGGCGGCTCTTCCGGTGGTGCCGCGGCTGCAGCCGCGCTGAACCTGGGCGTGCTGCACCAGGGTAGCGATGCCGGCGGCTCGATTCGAATCCCCTGCGCCTTTACCGGCACGTTCGGCATCAAGCCGACCTTCGGCTACGTACCGCAATGGCCCGCCAGTGCCATGACCGTACTGTCGCACCTGGGGCCGATGACGCGCACCGTCGACGATTCGGTACTGATGCTCGGCTGCGTCGCCCGCCCCGACGCCCGTGACGGGCTGGCTGGCGCACCCAGGCAGGCGCCGTGGCTGTGCCAGGAGCAGGACCTGAGCGGCCTGCGCATCGCCTACAGTGCCAACTTCGGCTACGTGCAGGTCGACCCGCAGATCCAGGCACTGGTGGCCCAGGCCGTGCAACGCTTGGCACGGCTGGGCGCACAGGTTGAGGAGGTCGACCCGGGGTTCGGCGACCCGCTGGAGACGTTCAACACCCTGTGGTTTGCCGGCGCGGCGCGGTTGGCCAGTGCGCTCAGCAATGAACAGCGGGCGCTGCTTGACCCAGGGCTGCACTGGATTGCCGAACAGGGGGCGCAGATCAACCTGGGCGAATACACCCAGGCCCTGGAGGCACGGGCAGAGTTGATCGCCAGGATGAATGCCTTCCACCAGCGCTATGACGTGCTGGTATCGCCGATGCTGCCACTGGTGGCATTCGAGGCAGGGCACAATGTGCCGCCTGGGTCGGGGATGGCGCAGTGGATGGAATGGACGCCGTTCAGCTATCCCTTCAACCTGACTCAGCAGCCGGCGGCTTCGGTGCCGTGCGGGTTCACCCGCGAGGGGTTGCCGGTGGGGCTGCAGGTGGTGGCCGGGCGCTTTGCCGATGAGCAGGTGCTGCGAGTATGCAAGGTGTATGAGCAGCATTATCCTGGCCGGCACTTGCAAGCCCCCATTACCGGCTGAGTGCTCCATTGGCCCCGCTGGTTGAAATATTTATTGGCCTTGCTGGCCTCATCGCCGGCCAGCCGGCTCCCACAGGTAAAGCACAAGTCCCGAGGCTGTCGGTGAACCTGTGGGAGCTGGCTGCCGGCGAAAGGGCCGCACAGCGGCCCCGAAGATGTCAGCCCAACCGCCCAGCCGGTGCATACGGCGGCGGGTCAATGATCGGCTCTGCCCCGGTCAACAGGTCGGTAAACAGCTGGCACGAAGCCGGCGCCAGCACCAGCCCGTTGCGGTAATGCCCGCAGTTCAGCCACAACCCTTCGTGCCCCGGCACCGGCCCGATGTAGGGAATGCCTTCCGGCGAGCCCGGCCGCAACCCGGCCCAATGCGCCACCACCGGAGCCCCCTCCAGTTCAGGCAACAACTCCACCGCCGACGCTTTCAGGCTCTCCAACGCCTCCCCGGTCGGGGTCTTGTCGTACCCGGCATGCTCCAGCGTGCTACCCACCAGAATATGCCCGTCACGCCGCGGGATCGCATAGCGCCCCTTGGCCAGCACCATGCTCGGCAGGAAGTCTTCGGCACACTTGAACAGGATCATCTGGCCCTTCACCGGCTCCACCGGCAGCGCGAGGCCAAGCGTACCCAGCAGCTCACCACTCCAGGCCCCGGCGCTGAGCACCACTTCATCCGCCGCCAGCACGCCGTCTGCCGTCTGCACACCGGTCACGCGGCCGCCTTGCCCGACGAAGCCGGTAATCTGGCAGTGCTCACGCAAGGTCACGTTGGGCAACGCCAGCAACGCCGCCTTGAGCGACTTCACCAGGCGCGGGTTGCGCACGTTGGCCACGCCGGCCATGTAGATGGCACGCTTGAAGCCTGGGCCCAGCACCGGCACTGCGTCATAGGCCGCCGAGATATCCACGGCACTCAGCGGCCGCTGCTCACGCTCGGCCCAGGCCAGCGCTTCGGCCTCGTCGTCCAGGTCGAGCCAGTACAGGCCGGTGGTGTGCACTTCGGGGTCGACGCCAGTGCTGGCGAACAAACGCTCGCCCAGCTGTGGATAAAAGTCCTGCGACCAGTGCGCCAGGGCCGTCACTGCCGGGCTGTAGCGCCACGGGTACAGCGGCGAAACGATGCCACCGCCGGCCCAGGACGACTCGCGGCCGACCTCGCCCTGGTCACACACCACCACCTGCCCGACTTTTGCCGCCAGGTTGAACGCCGTCAGCAGGCCGATCACCCCGCCGCCGACCACCACTACTCGCTTGCTCATCTGTCGATCCAACACCTGAAGTAAATTCGCGATGCACCCGGCATCATTCAACCTTCAGCTTCCCCAGCAGTGTTCGCTGCCACCAACGGCGCCCGGATTGCTCCGTACACCGGCCTGGTCGAGCTGGAAATCACCACAGCGATCCTGGGCCATCAGTGCGCCCGGCAGCCGCCGGGCACGCAGCGTGAAGGTATCCCTGTCGCGCTGGGCCTGCAGGCGGTAGTAGCGGTTGCCCGCGGGCAAGGCCGGCTCGCCCTCGGCGTACTGGCCGGTGAGCACGCGGTGGCGTTCCAGACGCAGGGCAGCATCGTGCAGCAGGCCGACCGCCTCGCTGCGTGCAGCGCGCCGGAGCTGGTCGTTGTAACTGGGGTAGGCAATGGCTGCCAGAATGCCGGTGACCGCCAGCACAATCAACAACTCAATCAGGCTCAAGCCTTGCTGCATGTCAGTCTCCTTGCAATCTTTGCCGCCAGGCAATGCGCCGTGCACCGTCGTCGGCCACGGCATAGACCGCCTCCAGTACATAGCGTGGCTGGGCCTGCAGGCTGACGGCGGTAATCCTGAACAGGGCAACCTGCTGCCCTTCCGGCATGTGCGCGGCACGGCTGCTCGACCCCAGGTTCTGCAACTGGAAATAGCCCATGCGCGTGCGCTGCCATTGCCCGGCCAGATCGTGCGGGCGGGCTGGGGGCGGGCAGGCATTGCAAGGGGCAGGCGGTGCCCGATGCACCTCGCCCTCCCCCGCCAGCAGGGCTTCCTCGGCTTGTTCCAGCGCCAGCAGGCCATCGCTCAGGTAGCCAGCCATTCGTGTTTCCACCAGCGCAGCGCGCAGGGAGGATGCTGCCAGCAGGCCTAGCAACATGCTCAATAGCAATGCCAGCAACAGCACCAGGCCACGCTGGCGGTTCATGAGGCAGGCACCGGGTTGCGGATTGCCACGCTCAGCTGATGCTGCTGTTCGAGCCTGAGCATCGGTTCGTACAGCGTCAGGGCAATGTCTATGCGCTCGCCCTTCGCCATTTGCACGCGCTCGAGACGCATCGCCTGCACGTTTTCGAGCAGCGGTTGGAACTTGCTTCCAGCACGCTTGAACTTCAGCTTGGTGCCTTGCAGCTGATAGGTATACCGGCTGACCGGATGCACCACTGGGTAGCCCGCCTGTCGCTGCTCGCTCACCCGTACGGTTTCGAGACAGTCGGTGTGCAAGAACCAGTCTGGCGCCCCGGCCTGCCCGGGCAACTCTGCCACCACCAGGCTGAGCGTGGTGCCTTCGACTTGCAACGGGCGGGCGAACGCCTGCCGTGCTGGCACTGCGGCGAAATCGCCGGGCTGCAGGCGCAAACAGCCGAACATGCCTGCCATGCGGATATCCTGCGCCATGCGCAGCAATACCAGGCGGGCCTCGTCCTGCATGTGTGCTGCCGCACTCTGTAGTTGCCAGCTCTGGTGTGCCGAGACAAAGACCTGGCTAGCCGCCGCCAGCAGTATCAGGCCAAGCGCCAGGGCGATCATCACCTCATGCAAACCAAACCCGCGTTGCCTGCGCTTCACTGCAGCCTCCGTTCTTGCTCGCTGTGCGCCGCCATTGCTGCCTGCCCATCGCGGCGCGCGCCCTCCACGGCCTGCAATGCCTGCAGTTGCAGGCCTGCCGCGGCAAACAGGCCGACCGCCACTACCACCACCGCCAAGAGCACTTCCAGCAATGTCATGCCTCGTTGAACTGCCTGCATCCCTGCACCTCCTGAGACTTTTCCTGCAATTGCCTTGAACTCGGGCGACTGGTGCTCCTGTCCAACGACCGAGAAGCTATAGCCAAGCACTTCCAGGGAGGAATGCACGGTGAAGCAACGAGGCGTAACACTGATACAAATGTTGTCGGCTTTGGCAGTGGCGGTATTGCTGACCCAGCTCGGCATGCCGGCCTATGCCCGGTTGAGCGACGACTTGCACAGGGCAGCTGCCGCCCGCGACCTGGCGCAGGCCCTGCGCAGTGCGCGCAGCCATGCCATGCTGCAAGGCCAGCCGGTGCTGGTGCAGGCCCTGAACGGTAAGTGGGGGAACGGTTGGCGGGTATTGCTGGAACATAACCAGCAAGTGTTGCGTGAACAGCGTCTTTCACGGCCTCTGGAGATTGCTGGCAACCGTGGCGGGCAGGTGAAATTCAGTGCGCAGGGGGTTCCGCTGGGGCTGGGCAACCAGTTGCTGGCTGCCACGCTGCGTGTTTGTGAGCGGTCGCCAGGCGACAGCCGCTACAAGGTGGTGCTGGCATCGACCGGCAGGGTCCGGCTGGATACGGAGGCCGGCCCAGGCACCCAGTGCCCGGCCGCCCAGCCCTGAACAAGCCGTAGCCACCTATCGCCGGCAAGCCAGCGATAGGGCCGGGACGGGTCACCTCAAATCAGCGAACGAACCCGCAGCTCTTTGGGCATGGAGAAGGTGATGTTCTCTTCTCGCCCATCCAGCTCTTCAGCGCCGGTAGCGCCCCAGGCCTTGAGCTGCTCGATCACGCCACGCACCAGCACTTCGGGGGCCGAAGCGCCGGCAGTAATGCCGATTCGCGCCTTCTGCTCGAACCAGCCACGTTGCAGGTCTTCGGCGCCGTCGATCAGGTAGGCCGGAGTGCCCATGCGCTCGGCCAGCTCGCGCAGGCGGTTGGAGTTGGAGCTGTTCGGGCTGCCGACCACCAGTACCACGTCACATTCGTCCGCCAGTTGCTTCACCGCATCCTGGCGGTTCTGGGTGGCGTAGCAGATGTCGTCCTTGCGCGGGCCGCCGATGTTCGGGAAGCGGGCGCGCAGGGCGTCGATAACGCGGCTGGTGTCGTCCATCGACAGCGTGGTCTGGGTGACGAAGGCCAGGTGGTCCGGGTCTTTCACCTGCAGGTTGGCGACATCCTCCTCGTCCTCGACGAGATAGATGGCGCCGCCGTTGCTGGCGTCGTACTGGCCCATGGTGCCTTCGACCTCCGGGTGCCCTGCGTGGCCGATGAGGATGCACTCACGGCCATCGCGGCTGTACTTGGCCACTTCGATGTGCACCTTGGTCACCAGCGGGCAGGTGGCGTCGAACACTTTCAGGCCACGGCCAGCGGCTTCCTGGCGCACGGCCTGGGAAACCCCGTGGGCGCTGAAGATGACGATGACGTCGTCCGGCACCTGGTCCAGCTCCTCGACGAAGATGGCCCCACGGTTGCGCAGGTCTTCGACCACGAACTTGTTGTGCACCACTTCGTGACGCACATAGATCGGCGGGCCGAAGACTTCCAGCGCGCGGTTGACGATCTCGATCGCCCGGTCGACCCCCGCGCAAAAGCCGCGAGGGTTGGCGAGTTTGATTTGCATGCTCGGCTCCAGGCTTACAGGGCCTTGACCTCGAGGATCTCCACCTCGAAGGTCAGGGTCTTGCCAGCCAGTGGGTGATTGAAGTCGATGGTCACCTGGTCGTCATCGAACGCTTTGACCACACCCGGCAGCTCGGTGTTGGCGGCATCGTTGAAGATGATCAGCAATCCTTCGGACAGCTCCATGCCCTCGAACTGGGACCGCGGCATGACTTGCACGTTCTGTGGGTTAGGCTGGCCGAAGGCATTCTCCGGGGCCACCACCACGTTACGCTTGTCGCCGGCCTTGAAGCCGAGCAGGGCGTTCTCGAAACCTGGCAGCAGGTTGCCATCGCCCACCTTGAAGGTGGCCGGGGCCTTGTCGAAGGTGCTGTCGACGGTATCGCCGTTTTCCAGGTGCAGCGCGAAGTGCAGGGTGACTTCGGTGTTCTGGCCGATACGGGTGTCAGTCATGGACCGGATCCTCGGACTTCTTGCTCTTGAACATATCCAGCGCCAGCATCACCGCACCAACGGTGATGGCGCTGTCGGCCAGGTTGAAGGCCGGGAAGTAATGACGGTTCTGCCAGTGCACCAGGATGAAGTCGACCACATGGCCGAGCACGACGCGGTCGTACAGGTTGCCGATCGCACCACCCAGTACCAACGCCAGCGCCACGGCCAGCCAGGTCTCGTTGCGCCCCAGGCGCTTGAGCCATACCACCAGCACGGCACTGACCACCACGGCGATCAGGGCGAACAGCCAGCGCTGCCAGCCGGAGCTTTCCGCCAGGAAGCTGAAGGCCGCGCCGGTGTTGTAGGCCAGGGTCCAGCTGAAGTAGTCGGGAATCACGACGATCTGCTGGTACATGGTCAGGGCGTTGTTGAAATACAGCTTGGTGGCCTGGTCGAGGACCAGGACCAACAGGCTCAGCCAAAGCCATGCAAGGCGCCCGAAGCGCCCCGCTGCAGGGTTAGGCATAGTGGCGCACCTCACCCGAGCCGCTCAGGTTGTCGACGCAACGGCCGCAGATTTCCGGATGCTCCGGATGGCTGCCGACGTCGGCGCGGAAGTGCCAGCAACGGCCGCACTTGGCGTGGCCGGACTTGACCACCTTCAGCTTGAGGCCTTCGACTTCGGTGGCCACGGCTTCGGCCGGCGCCTGGGCGAACGGCACCACGCTGGCGGCCGAGGTGATCAGCACGAAGCGCAGCTCGTCGCCCAGCTTGCCCAGGTCGGCGCTCAGGCCTTCGTCGGCATACAGGGTGACTTCGGCCTGCAGGTTGCCGCCGATGACCTTGGCGGTACGCTGGTTCTCCAGCTCCTTGTTGACCGAGGCCTTCACCGCCATCACGCGGTCCCAGTAGGCGCGGTCCAGCTCGGTGCCTTCCGGCAACTCGCTCAGGCCCTGGTACCAGCCATTGAGCATCACCGACTCGTTGCGCTCGCCCGGCAGGTACTGCCAGATTTCGTCGGCGGTGAACGCCAGGATCGGGGCGATCCAGCGCACCAGCGCCTCGCTGATGTGGTACAGCGCGGTCTGGCAGGAACGGCGGGCGACACTGTTGGCGCCGGTGGTGTACTGGCGGTCCTTGATGATGTCGAGGTAGAAGCCGCCCAGTTCCTGCACGCAGAAGTTGTGCACCTTGGAGTAGACGTTCCAGAAACGGTACTCGCTGTAGTGCTCTTCCAGCTCGCGCTGCAGCAGCAGGGTGCGGTCGACTGCCCAGCGGTCCAGCGCCAGCATGTCTTGCGGGGCCAGCAGGTCGCGCGCCGGGTCGAAGCCGGACAGGTTGGACAGCAGGAAGCGTGCGGTATTGCGGATACGACGGTAGGCGTCGGCGCTACGCTGCAGGATCTGCTCGGAAACGGCCATCTCGCCGGAGTAGTCGGTGGCGGCGACCCACAGGCGCAGGATGTCGGCACCCAGGGTGTTGTTGACCTTTTCCGGCTCGATGGTGTTACCCAGCGACTTGGACATCTTGCGGCCGTTCTCGTCCACGGTGAAGCCGTGGGTCAGCAGCTCGCGGTACGGCGCATGGCCGTCGATGGCGCAGCCGGTCAGCAGCGAAGAGTGGAACCAGCCGCGGTGCTGGTCGGAACCTTCCAGGTACAGGTCGGCACGTGGGCCGGTGGCGTGGCCGATGTCGTGCGAACCACGCAGCACATGCCAGTGGGTGGTCCCCGAGTCGAACCACACGTCGAGGGTGTCGGCGATCTTGTCGTATTGCTCGGCTTCGGCGCCCAGCAGTTCGGCAGCATCCAGCTTGAACCAGGCCTCGATACCTTGCTGCTCGACGCGCTTGGCCACTTCTTCCATCAATTCGACGGTGCGCGGGTGCAGTTCGCCGGTCTGCTTGTGCAGGAAGAACGGGATCGGCACGCCCCAGTTGCGCTGACGCGAGATGCACCAGTCCGGGCGGTTGGCGATCATCGCGTGCAGGCGCGCCTGGCCCCAGGCGGGTACGAACTTGGTGTCCTCGATGGCTTTCAGCGCGCGCTCACGCAGCGGCTCGCCAGTGGACGGCTGCTTGTCCATGCCCACGAACCACTGCGCGGTGGCGCGGTAGATCAGCGGGGTCTTGTGGCGCCAGCAGTGCATGTAGCTGTGGCTGATGGTTTCGGTGTGCATCAGCGCACCGACTTCGCTCAGCTTGTCGACGATGGCCGGGTTGGCCTTCCAGATGAACTGGCCGCCGAAGAATGGCAGCGAATCCACATACACGCCGTTGCTCTGCACCGGGGTGAGGATGTCGTCGTTGACCATGCCGTAGCGCTTGCAGGTGACGAAGTCGTCTTCACCGTAGGCTGGCGAGGAGTGCACCACGCCGGTACCGGCGCCCAGCTCGACGTAGTCGGCCAGGTACACCGGCGACAGGCGATCGTAGAACGGGTGACGGAAGTTGATCAGCTCCAGTGCCGAACCCTGGGCGGTGGCGATCACCGAGCCTTCCAGGTTGTAGCGCTTCAGGCACGATTCGACCAGTTCTTCGGCCAGCACCAGCAGGCGCGCGCCGGTGTCGACCAGGGCGTACTTGAACTCCGGGTGGATGTTCAGCGCCTGGTTGGCCGGGATGGTCCACGGGGTGGTGGTCCAGATCACGATGGCGGCCGGCTTGGCCAGCGCATCAAGGCCGAACGCGGCGGCCAGCTTGGCCTCATCGGCAACCGGGAAGGCCACGTCGATGGTCTGCGATTTCTTGTCGGCATACTCGACTTCGGCTTCGGCCAGCGCCGAGCCACAATCGAAGCACCAGTTCACCGGCTTCAGGCCCTTGAACACGAAGCCCTGCTTGACCATCTCGGCAAGGGCGCGGATTTCACCGGCCTCGTTGGCAAAGTTCATGGTCTTGTACGGGTTGTCCCAGTCACCCAGCACGCCCAGGCGGATGAACTCGGTCTTCTGCCCTTCGATCTGCTCGGCGGCATACTCGCGGCACAGCTCGCGGGTGCGGTCGGCGGACAGGTGCTTGCCGTGGGTAACCTCGACCTTGTGCTCGATCGGCAGGCCATGGCAGTCCCAGCCCGGCACGTACGGCGCATCGAAGCCGGCCAGGGTCTTGGAACGGACGATCATGTCCTTGAGGATCTTGTTCAGCGCATGACCGATGTGAATCTTGCCGTTGGCATAGGGCGGGCCGTCGTGCAGGACGAACTTGGGACGATCCTTGCCAATTTCGCGCAGCTTCTGGTACAGGCCAATGCTGTCCCAGCGCTGCAGGATCTGCGGTTCGCGCTGAGGCAGGCCGGCCTTCATGGGGAAGGCGGTGTCCGGAAGGTTTAGCGTGGCTTTGTAGTCGGTCATTTCAGGCTCTTCGTTAACGGTTGAGCGTGCCAATGTGCACGTGCGGCGGCGATATCCGCATCGATCGCCGACTTCAGCGCCTCCAGGGAGGCGAAACGCTGCTCTTCACGCAGCTTGTGGTGGAACTCCACCGTCAGGCGCCGGCCATACAGGTCGCCGGCATAGTCCAGCAGATGAATCTCCAGGTGCGGGCGCCCGTCACCGGCAACGGTGGGGCGCACGCCGATATTGCCGACACCCGGCCAGGCCTTGCCGTCGATCTCGATGCTGGCCAGGTAGACCCCGGACAACGGCACCCGGCGGCGCTTGAGCTGGATGTTGGCAGTGGGTGTACCGAGCTGGCGGGCCAGCTTCTGGCCGTGCAGCACGCGGCCGCTGATGCGGTACGGGCGGCCCAGCAGGTGCTCGGCGAGTTCGAAGTTGCCTTCGGACAGCGCCTTGCGCACTTCGGTGCTGCTGACCCGCAGGCCGTCCTGGATCACCGTGTTGGCGGCCTCGACAGAGAAGCCGTACTGCTTGCCGGCATCGACCAGGAAGGCAAAGTCACCGGCGCGATCGCAACCAAAGCGGAAGTCATCACCCACTTCGAGGTGGCGTACCCCCAGGCCGTCGACGAGGATGGTCTTGACGAAGGCATCGGCACCGAGCTGGCTCAGGCGCTGGTTGAATGCCAGGCACAGGACCTGGTCGATGCCTTCGGCTGCCAGCAGCTCGATCTTGTCGCGCAGGCGGGCCAGGCGCGCCGGCGCGCTATCGGGGGCGAAATATTCGCGTGGCTGGGGTTCGAAGATTACCACGCAGGTCGGCAGGCCCAAGGCCTGGCCGCGCTCGCGCAGGCGCGCCAGGATCGCCTGGTGGCCGCGGTGAACCCCGTCGAAGTTGCCAATGGTGGCGACACAGCCCCGGTGCTCGGGGCGCAGGTTGTGAAGACCTCGAACCAGCTGCATAACGCGCTTCTTGCTCATAAAGTGGCCGATTATAACCACACCCGGGCGCCGGTGACAGGCAGCAGCGCCCAAGGGCGGCGTGGAATGCGAAAAACCGACGCCTGACCCACCCGCTGCCTCAGTGCAAGGCCTTGCGGGCGAAATGCCGTGGGCGGAAGCCGCACAGGTACAGGCAGCCGAAATAGCTCACGACGCCGGCCAGTACCAGCGCTCCCAGGCGTAGCAGGCGCTCGAGCATGTTGCCCTGCTCCCAGGCCGGCAGGAAGTGCATGCCAGCCAGCAACACCGCCGACATCAGCCCGACGGCCAGCAGCAGCTTGAGCAGGAACATCGCCCAGCCTGGCTGCGGCTGGAACAGTTGCTGGCTGCGCAGCTTCCAGAACAGCAGGCCGGCATTCAGGCAGGCGCCCAGGCTGATTGCCAGTGCCAGCCCGGCGTGTGCCAGCGGGCCGATCAGGGCCAGGTTGAACAGCTGCGTGCAAACCAGGGTGAACACCGCGATCTTCACTGGCGTGCGGATATTCTGCTGCGCATAGAAGCCCGGGGCCAGTACCTTGACCAGAATGATCGCCAGCAAGCCCACCGAATAGGCAATCAGCGCCCGCTGGGTCATGGCCGCGTCGGTGGCGCTGAACTTGCCGTACTGGAACAGCGCCACGGTCAGCGGCTCGGCGAGGATGGCCAGGGCCAGGGTGCAAGGCAGCACCAGCAGGAAGCACAGGCGCAGGCCCCAGTCGAGGATCCGCGAGTACTCTTCGCGGTCCTTGTTGGCGTAGGTCTTGGCCAGGGTCGGCAGGAGGATGGTGCCCAAGGCCACGCCCAGCACGCCTGAAGGCAGTTCCATGAGGCGGTCGGCGTAGTACATCCACGACACCGAGCCAGCCACCAGGAACGAGGCGAAGATGGTGTTGATGATCAGCGAGATCTGGCTCACCGACACCCCGAGGATCGCCGGCAGCATCTGCTTGAGCACCCGCCATACCCCGGTGTCGCGCAGGTTCAGGCGCGGCAGCACGAGCATGCCGATCCGCTTCAGCGCGGGCAGCTGGTACAGCAGCTGCGCCAGGCCGCCGGCCAGCACACCCCAGGCCAGGGCCATGATCGGCGGGTCGAAGTACGGCGTCAGCAGTACGGCGAAGGCGATCATCGCCACGTTCAACAGGGTCGGGGTGAAGGCCGGTACCGAGAAGCGGTTCCAGGTATTGAGGATGGCCCCGGCCAGCGAAGACAGCGAGATCAGCAATATATAAGGAAACGTCACCCGCAACAGGGCGGTGGTCAGCTGGTACTTTTCGGCACTGTCGACAAAGCCTGGCGCGGTGGCCCAGACCACCCATGGCGCGGCCAGGATGCCGATGGCGGTCACCAGCGCCAGGACCAGGGTCAGCAGGCCGCTGACGTAGGCGACGAAGGTACGGGTGGCCTCCTCGCCTTGCTGGGTCTTGTATTCGGCCAGGATCGGCACGAAGGCCTGGGAAAACGCACCTTCGGCGAAGATGCGCCGCAGCAGGTTGGGCAGCTTGAACGCGATGAAAAAGGCATCGGTGGCGATGCCGGCGCCAAAGATACGCGCCAGGATGGTGTCGCGGACAAAGCCCAGCACCCGCGAAATCATGGTGATCGAGCTTACCGCAGCCAGGGATTTGAGCAGGTTCATCGAAAAGATTCACGCCAAGGGCAGAGGACGCTGCCAGACAGCGTCCGAATGTGCGATACTCCCGCGCCTTCGCAGGGGAGCCAAAAATTCCCGAGTTTACAGGTCGCGCAGCAGAAAGGAATCTTTCCCTCCTGTTGGCGCACCGCTCGGCGGAACCTTGCAGGTGGCCTTGACATCCGCTCGACTGATCGGCATGATTCGCGGCCTATTTTGTTTGCTATTTACCTAAAGTCTTTCGAGGAGCTCGACGGTGGCCAACACACCTTCCGCCAAGAAACGTGCAAAACAGGCTGAGAAGCGTCGCAGCCACAACGCCAGCCTGCGTTCCATGGTCCGCACCTACATCAAGAATGTAGTTAAAGCCATCGACGCAAAAGACGCCGAAAAAGCGCAAGCCGCTTACGTTCTGGCTGTGCCTGTAATCGACCGTATGGCCGACAAGGGCATCATCCACAAGAACAAGGCTGCTCGTCACAAAGGCCGTCTGAATGGCCACATCAAGGCGCTGAAAGAAGCTGCAGCTGCCTAAGCGACGCGCTAGTCAAAAAACCGACCTCAGGGTCGGTTTTTTATTGCCTGCGATTTGTGCTTCAGCACTACCCCATCGCCGCACCGCTTTTTGTAGGAGCGGCCTTGTGTCGCGATCGGGCTGCGTAGCAGCCCCTCGATTGCAGCTACGCAGATACCGCTGGGGCTGCCTTGCAGCCCGATCGCGACACAAGGCCGCTCCTACAAAGAGGCGAGCCTGAGGTGGCCTGGTATTACTTGGCTATCTGAATCTTCGGCGCCCACTTCAGCCAGTCTTCTTCGGCCTGGTCAAACAAGGCAAACGTCTGCTGCGGCCGTGCCGGGGTGCCCATCTGGTCACCATCCGGCGTGGCGAAGGCGATACCGCCGTCGATCAGGGTCTCCACCGACTCGGTACGCACCGTAGCCCCTTTGAACAGCCCCCAGTCGAAACCGAAGCCACTGCTGTTCCAGAAGCGACTGCCGCTGCGTACCAGTGCCGCATAGCGCGGCTCGATCAGGATATGGATCAGCACGCGGTCAGCACTCTGGCCCAACTCGAAGCCTGTCACCTTGCCCACCGCGACCTCGCGGTAGGTCACCGGCACGCCCGGCTTGATCGAGCCACGGCGCGGCGCGCTGAGCGTCAACGGCAGGCCGACTTCCGGCCCAGCCACTTGCGGAGCCTCGGCCAGCGCGATGAAGTCACGCTGCGGGCCACGGTCCTTGGCTGCCGGCTGCACTTCCAGGTATTGCCCGCCGACCAGGGTGTCGAGGTTCTGGGTGCGCACCAGGCCAAAAGCCGGCTTGACCACCCAGAACTGCGTGCCGACCCGGGCAATACGGTCTGCAGCTTCGGTAATACGTGCCCGCAGCAATACCGCCTGCAGGTCATCCGTGAGGTCGACGCTCTCGATGCTGCCTACATCCAGGCCACGGAAGCGGATAGCCGTACCCGGTTTCAAACCATCGGCACGGTCGACGCGGATGGTGACCAAGGTACCGGCGCGGTTGGCCGCCTCCTGGCTGTCATGCAGGCGGAAGCGCGGAATATGGCGTTTGAGCGCCACATCGGGGCGCGGCGTGTCGAAGGCGATACCACCGGCCATCAGCGTTTGCAGCGATTCACTCTTGATCTTGATGCCCGACAGGCCACCGGTCAGGGTGATACCACTGACGTTCCAGAAGCGCGACGAGCCGTTGACCAGTTTTTCGTATTCCTTCTCGATATGCACACCGATCAGGATGCGGTTGCTGTTACGCGCAAACTGGTAGCTCTGCACGCTACCCACCTTCACCTGGCGGTACATCACCGGGCTACCGATCTCCAGCGAGCCCAGGGTGTCGGCGAACAACACCATGTGCAGGCCAGGTGCCTTCAGATCGAGTGGCGGCGCCTTGGCACGGGCCTCGAACTCACGCTCGGGGCGCGCGCCCTTCTCGCCGGGACGAATAGCGATGTAGTTGCCTTTGACCAGCGCTTCCAGGCCTGTGATACCCGCCAGCGAAATCGATGGTTTGACCACCCAGAACTGCGTACCCTCGACCAGGTAGTCCTCGGTCAATGGGTCCAGCGTCAATTCGGCCGATGCGCTGGCCAGGTTGTCTTCCATCTTCAGGGTTTTCAGCGAGCCGACCTGGATACCTTTGTACATGACGGGGGTACGCCCCGCCTGCAGGCCTTCATAGTCGCTCAACTTCAGCTTTACGCGGATACCGGCCTGGGCCGCATCGAAGTCTTCATACAGGCGGAACGGCAGGCTGGAGTCGGTGGGCGGGCTGTCCTTGCGGTGTTCCGGCGTGGCAAAGGCGATACCACCGGCGACGATGCTGGACAGCGACTCACTGCGCACCTTCACCCCCGACAGCGACGCATCGATGCTGACGCCGCTGGCGTTCCAGAAACGTGTGTGCTTGCGCACCAGGCTGGCGTATGCCGGCTCGATGAAAACCTTGATCTCGACGGTGCTCTGGTCGTCGGAAAGGCGATAGCTTTTCACCCGGCCGACCTGGATCTGCTTGTAGAACACCGGGCTGTCACGGTTGAGCGAGCCCAGCCGGTCGGCCTTCAGGGTCAGGTGCAGGCCCGGCTCGGTGTCCGACAGCGGCGGTGCCACCTTCAACGCGGTGAAACGCTTGGTACGCTCGCCCTCCCCCGGGCTGACCGCGATATAGTTGCCTGACACCAGTGTCTCAAGGCCGGAAATACCCGCCAGGCTGACACTTGGCTTTACCAGCCAGAAGCGCGTGCCCTTGGTCAGGTGGGGCTCGGCAGCCTTGTTCATCTCGATGGTGGCGATCACCCCCTGGTTCTCGCCCTTGGCGTCCAGCACCAGGCGGGTCACCTTGCCAACCGGCATGCCCTTGTAGATAACCTCGGTCTTGTTGGCGACGATCCCCTCACCCGATTCGAAGCGCACCTCAATTTCCACCCCGGCATCACGGTAAGCCTGCCAGGCCAGCCAGCCACCGATCATCAAGGCGATCAAAGGCAATATCCATATGGCCGACCAGTTCGAAGCTGGGCGGGTTTTAGCCGTTGGCAGGTCACTCATGGTCGTCATCCGACTCCGTGTTATCCCAAATCAGTCGGGGATCGAAAGTTAAAGCAGCAAGCATTGTCAGGATCACCACAGTTGCAAAGGCGACAGCGCCCAGGTTGGCTTCGACACTGGCGATTCGGCCAAAATTCACCACCGCCACCAGGATGGCGATAACGAAGATATCAAGCATGGACCAGCGCCCGATGAATTCGATGAAGCGGTACATCAATATCCGTTGCCGCGCCGAAAGCGGCTGCCGCCGCTGAACGGAATACAACAGCAGGCCAATGCCCACCAGCTTGAAGGTGGGCACCAGGATACTGGCAATGAACACCACCGCGGCAATGGGCAGCATGCCGTGCTTGAGCAAGGTGATGACGCCGGACATGATCGTGTCGGGGCTGCCTTGGCCGAGCGTACTCACGGTCATGATCGGCAACATGTTGGCCGGGATGTACAGGATCGACGCAGCGATCAGCAGCGCCCAGGTACGCACGATGCTGTTCGGGCGGCGGGCATGCACGATGGCGCCGCAGCGTGTGCAGGTTTGGGAAGTGCTGCCCGGCTCTTGCCGGTTCAGCTCGTGACATTCATTGCAGACCAGAATGCCCGCATCAATCGCCCGCATGCAGGTCCTCCCCCGATAGCGCACTCCAGATCTGGTGCGGCGACATCACCACCTCGAGCCATACCTGGATCAACAGCAGGCTGATGAAGCAGAACAACCCCAGGCCGACGGTCAGTTCAGCCAGGTCCACCAGCTTGACGATGGCCACCAGCACGCCCATGAAATAGACCTCGAGCATGCCCCAGTCACGCAAATGGTGATAGATGCGGTAGAACAGCAGGCCGTAATCACGGCCGATGTTCAGCCGGATGCTCAATAGCACGGCCAGTTGGCACAGGAGTTTCGCCAGCGGTATGGCCATGCTGCAGAGAAACACCACCACGGCCACGCCACGCATGTCCGAGTTGTACAGGCCCAGCACGCCGCTCCACACGGTATCGTCCGAGGTCTGGCCGAGCAGATGCAGCTGCATGATCGGCAGGAAATTGGCCGGCACGAACAGCAGCAGGGCGGTCAGTACCAATGCCAGGCTGCGATTGACCACATTGTGCCGGTGGGCATAGAGCTCGTAACCGCAACGCGGGCACAGGGCCTTTTCATCGTGCTGGAGTACGGGCTTGCGCAGCAGCAGGTCGCACTCATGGCAGGCAACCAGCTCGTCCAACGGCAAGCGGGCCAATGATTCGGGTTCGACAGGGTTGGGCATATAGCGCTTCTGAATAGGTGCGTGGGGCTATTCTAGTGTTCTTGCCTGGATAGTGGGAGCGGGCCTTTCGTGCGATCGGTGTAGGAGCGGCTTTAGCCGCGAAACCGGCGACGCGGTTTGCCAGGTAGATCGGGGGTGCAGGGTGGCGGCCGCTGTGCGGCCGATCGCGACGCAAGGCCGCTCCTACAAGGTCGCGCTGGTTTTGCCGGCGCAAAGACAAAACCCCTACCTGCATGCGCAGATAGGGGTTTTGCGAAATGAATCTTGACGATGACCTACTCTCACATGGGGAAGCCCCACACTACCATCGGCGATGCATCGTTTCACTGCTGAGTTCGGGATGGGATCAGGTGGTTCCAATGCTCTATGGTCGTCAAGAAATTCTGTTGCCAGAAGGTCTTGGTAGACACTCCAGCGAATTCGGATATGCGATATGTGTGGTTCGTTGCGAACTTTCGGTTCGTATCATCTTCACCACCGCAATCTGCGTCAGCAAATTGCTTGGGTGTTATATGGTCAAGCCTCACGGGCAATTAGTATTGGTTAGCTCAACGCCTCACAGCGCTTACACACCCAACCTATCAACGTCGTAGTCTTCGACGGCCCTTCAGGGAACTCAAGGTTCCAGTGAGATCTCATCTTGAGGCAAGTTTCCCGCTTAGATGCTTTCAGCGGTTATCTCTTCCGAACATAGCTACCCGGCAATGCCACTGGCGTGACAACCGGAACACCAGAGGTTCGTCCACTCCGGTCCTCTCGTACTAGGAGCAGCCCCTCTCAAATCTCAAACGTCCACGGCAGATAGGGACCGAACTGTCTCACGACGTTCTAAACCCAGCTCGCGTACCACTTTAAATGGCGAACAGCCATACCCTTGGGACCGGCTTCAGCCCCAGGATGTGATGAGCCGACATCGAGGTGCCAAACACCGCCGTCGATATGAACTCTTGGGCGGTATCAGCCTGTTATCCCCGGAGTACCTTTTATCCGTTGAGCGATGGCCCTTCCATACAGAACCACCGGATCACTAAGACCTACTTTCGTACCTGCTCGACGTGTTTGTCTCGCAGTCAAGCGCGCTTTTGCCTTTATACTCTACGACCGATTTCCGACCGGTCTGAGCGCACCTTCGTACTCCTCCGTTACTCTTTGGGAGGAGACCGCCCCAGTCAAACTACCCACCATACACTGTCCTCGATCCGGATAACGGACCTGAGTTAGAACCTCAAAGTTGCCAGGGTGGTATTTCAAGGATGGCTCCATGAGAACTGGCGTCCCCACTTCAAAGCCTCCCACCTATCCTACACAAGCAAATTCAAAGTCCAGTGCAAAGCTATAGTAAAGGTTCACGGGGTCTTTCCGTCTAGCCGCGGATACACTGCATCTTCACAGCGATTTCAATTTCACTGAGTCTCGGGTGGAGACAGCGCCGCCATCGTTACGCCATTCGTGCAGGTCGGAACTTACCCGACAAGGAATTTCGCTACCTTAGGACCGTTATAGTTACGGCCGCCGTTTACCGGGGCTTCGATCAAGAGCTTCGCTTGCGCTAACCCCATCAATTAACCTTCCGGCACCGGGCAGGCGTCACACCCTATACGTCCACTTTCGTGTTTGCAGAGTGCTGTGTTTTTAATAAACAGTCGCAGCGGCCTGGTATCTTCGACCGGCATGGGCTTACGGAGCAAGTCCTTCACCCTCGCCGGCGCACCTTCTCCCGAAGTTACGGTGCCATTTTGCCTAGTTCCTTCACCCGAGTTCTCTCAAGCGCCTTGGTATTCTCTACCTAACCACCTGTGTCGGTTTGGGGTACGGTTCCCAGTTATCTGAAGCTTAGGAGCTTTTCTTGGAAGCATGGTATCAACCACTTCGTCGCCTAGAGGCAACTCGTCATCAGCTCTCGGCCTTGAAATCCCGGATTTGCCTAAGATTCCAGCCTACCACCTTAAACCTGGACAACCAACGCCAGGCTGGCCTAACCTTCTCCGTCCCTCCATCGCAATAACTGGAAGTACAGGAATATTAACCTGTTTTCCATCGACTACGCTTTTCAGCCTCGCCTTAGGGACCGACTAACCCTGCGTCGATTAACGTTGCGCAGGAAACCTTGGTCTTTCGGCGTGCGAGTTTTTCACTCGCATTGTCGTTACTCATGTCAGCATTCGCACTTCTGATACCTCCAGCAAGCTTCTCAACTCACCTTCACAGGCTTACAGAACGCTCCTCTACCGCGTCATCAAAGATGACACCCGTAGCTTCGGTGCATGGTTTGAGCCCCGTTACATCTTCCGCGCAGGCCGACTCGACTAGTGAGCTATTACGCTTTCTTTAAAGGGTGGCTGCTTCTAAGCCAACCTCCTAGCTGTCTAAGCCTTCCCACATCGTTTCCCACTTAACCATGACTTTGGGACCTTAGCTGACGGTCTGGGTTGTTTCCCTTTTCACGACGGACGTTAGCACCCGCCGTGTGTCTCCCATGCTCGGCACTTCCAGGTATTCGGAGTTTGCATCGGTTTGGTAAGTCGGGATGACCCCCTAGCCGAAACAGTGCTCTACCCCCTGGAGTGATACATGAGGCGCTACCTAAATAGCTTTCGAGGAGAACCAGCTATCTCCGAGCTTGATTAGCCTTTCACTCCGATCCACAGGTCATCCGCTAACTTTTCAACGGTAGTCGGTTCGGTCCTCCAGTCAGTGTTACCTAACCTTCAACCTGCCCATGGATAGATCGCCCGGTTTCGGGTCTATACCCAGCGACTAAACGCCCTATTAAGACTCGCTTTCGCTACGCCTCCCCTATTCGGTTAAGCTCGCCACTGAATATAAGTCGCTGACCCATTATACAAAAGGTACGCAGTCACCTAACAAAGTAGGCTCCCACTGCTTGTACGCATACGGTTTCAGGTTCTATTTCACTCCCCTCTCCGGGGTTCTTTTCGCCTTTCCCTCACGGTACTGGTTCACTATCGGTCAGTCAGTAGTATTTAGCCTTGGAGGATGGTCCCCCCATGTTCAGACAAAGTTTCTCGTGCTCCGTCCTACTCGATTTCATTGACAAGAGATTTTCGTGTACGGGGCTATCACCCACTATGGCCGCACTTTCCAGAGCGTTCCACTAATCTCAAATCAACTTAAGGGCTGGTCCCCGTTCGCTCGCCACTACTAAGGGAATCTCGGTTGATTTCTTTTCCTCAGGGTACTTAGATGTTTCAGTTCCCCTGGTTCGCCTCTTGCACCTATGTATTCAGTACAAGATACTCAGCTTATGCTGAGTGGGTTCCCCCATTCAGAGATCTCTGGATCACAGTCTGTTTGCCGACTCCCCAAAGCTTATCGCAGGCTACCACGTCTTTCATCGCCTCTGACTGCCAAGGCATCCACCGTATGCGCTTCTTCACTTGACCATATAACCCCAAGCAATCTGGTTATACTGTGAAGACGACATTCGCCGAAAATTCGCATGTTGCTCTTTCGAGCAGAACTCACAAATTTTACCTTAGCCTGATTAACCAGCAGTGAAACTGGTCATCAGTCTATATCTATCACATATCCGAATTTTTAAAGAACGATCTGACAAAAGCCAGAAATCAACATTCACATTGGAATGCTCATTTCTAATTTCTGAGCAGTGCTGCGAAACCTGAAAGAGTGGTGGAGCCAAGCGGGATCGAACCGCTGACCTCCTGCGTGCAAGGCAGGCGCTCTCCCAGCTGAGCTATGGCCCCGTGTATTCTAGGCCGCACCAAGTAATTGGTAGGTCTGGGCAGATTTGAACTGCCGACCTCACCCTTATCAGGGGTGCGCTCTAACCAACTGAGCTACAGACCTATAACAGGGTCGCGTTACAGCATCGTCTTTTACAATGAATCAAGCAATTCGTGTGGGAGCTCATCAGCAGGCTGATGTCGTCGATTAAGGAGGTGATCCAGCCGCAGGTTCCCCTACGGCTACCTTGTTACGACTTCACCCCAGTCATGAATCACACCGTGGTAACCGTCCTCCCGAAGGTTAGACTAGCTACTTCTGGTGCAACCCACTCCCATGGTGTGACGGGCGGTGTGTACAAGGCCCGGGAACGTATTCACCGCGACATTCTGATTCGCGATTACTAGCGATTCCGACTTCACGCAGTCGAGTTGCAGACTGCGATCCGGACTACGATCGGTTTTGTGAGATTAGCTCCACCTCGCGGCTTGGCAACCCTCTGTACCGACCATTGTAGCACGTGTGTAGCCCAGGCCGTAAGGGCCATGATGACTTGACGTCATCCCCACCTTCCTCCGGTTTGTCACCGGCAGTCTCCTTAGAGTGCCCACCATAACGTGCTGGTAACTAAGGACAAGGGTTGCGCTCGTTACGGGACTTAACCCAACATCTCACGACACGAGCTGACGACAGCCATGCAGCACCTGTGTCAGAGTTCCCGAAGGCACCAATCCATCTCTGGAAAGTTCTCTGCATGTCAAGGCCTGGTAAGGTTCTTCGCGTTGCTTCGAATTAAACCACATGCTCCACCGCTTGTGCGGGCCCCCGTCAATTCATTTGAGTTTTAACCTTGCGGCCGTACTCCCCAGGCGGTCAACTTAATGCGTTAGCTGCGCCACTAAAATCTCAAGGATTCCAACGGCTAGTTGACATCGTTTACGGCGTGGACTACCAGGGTATCTAATCCTGTTTGCTCCCCACGCTTTCGCACCTCAGTGTCAGTATCAGTCCAGGTGGTCGCCTTCGCCACTGGTGTTCCTTCCTATATCTACGCATTTCACCGCTACACAGGAAATTCCACCACCCTCTACCGTACTCTAGCTCGCCAGTTTTGGATGCAGTTCCCAGGTTGAGCCCGGGGCTTTCACATCCAACTTAACGAACCACCTACGCGCGCTTTACGCCCAGTAATTCCGATTAACGCTTGCACCCTCTGTATTACCGCGGCTGCTGGCACAGAGTTAGCCGGTGCTTATTCTGTCGGTAACGTCAAAACAGCAAGGTATTAACTTACTGCCCTTCCTCCCAACTTAAAGTGCTTTACAATCCGAAGACCTTCTTCACACACGCGGCATGGCTGGATCAGGCTTTCGCCCATTGTCCAATATTCCCCACTGCTGCCTCCCGTAGGAGTCTGGACCGTGTCTCAGTTCCAGTGTGACTGATCATCCTCTCAGACCAGTTACGGATCGTCGCCTTGGTGAGCCATTACCTCACCAACTAGCTAATCCGACCTAGGCTCATCTGATAGCGTGAGGTCCGAAGATCCCCCACTTTCTCCCGTAGGACGTATGCGGTATTAGCGTTCCTTTCGAAACGTTGTCCCCCACTACCAGGCAGATTCCTAGGCATTACTCACCCGTCCGCCGCTGAATCAAGGAGCAAGCTCCCGTCATCCGCTCGACTTGCATGTGTTAGGCCTGCCGCCAGCGTTCAATCTGAGCCATGATCAAACTCTTCAGTTCAATACTGCTTGGGTTTTTAAGAAACCCTAAACTTGGCTCAGCAATCTCAAATGACTATGTGATTTCTCGCATGGCCACTTGTGATGCTGATAATCTTTGTGACTATCAGTCCGTACTCACAAGCACCCACACGAATTGCTTGATTCGATTTGTTAAAGAGCGTTTGGTTAAGAGCGTTTCGTCTCAACCGAGGCGCGCATTCTACGCTTTCCTCATTTGCTGTCAAGCGTTTATTTTGAAGTTTTTTGCGAGAAACTCGTTTAGCTTCAAACACTTGACTCGCTGCGATCTCTCGTAGCGGGAGGCGAATCATACAGCGTTTTGAAACGCTGTCAACCTTCATCTCGACCGCCGCCGATCATTCGATCGTAGCCCTTTCAGCTTCTTCATCACTACTTAACTCATTGATGAACAAGGAGTTTTTCGTTCCGATGTCGCTGGAAGTGGGGCGCATTATAAGGGGATTCGGAGAGGGGTCAAGGGTTAATTTCAAGAAATTGAAATGTACGCGAAAAAGACCGTATCACGGCTGCCAAGTGCTCGCCGCGACACATTCAGCGCCTGTGAGATCGAGCGCCGCCCGCGCGGCGCATCGCGGATGAAATCCGCTCCTACATTTGTTGCAACGTGCCGAACCTGTGAGGCCATGGTTGCCAGCCCTGGCGCATGACTTGAGCCTTGCAAACCCGCTGACAACCATGGCCTCACAGGCGTGGCCACGTTGCAACAAATGTAGGAGCGGATTTCATCCGCGATGCGCCGCGCGGGCGGCGCTCGATCTCACGGGCACTGAATGCGTCGTGGCGAGCCCCCCAACAGCCAGCACCATCCAAAGACAGGCTCAGAGCCGCCCTGGTGCCCACCCCAAAAACAAAGCGGGGAGGCCTACCGGCCTCCCCGCTTCTTCACTATCCCTTACAAACTAGGGAAGGCAAACTGCGAAGCCTCATGGCTGGCGCGTTGCGGCCAGCGCTGGGTGATCGCCTTGCGACGGGTATAGAAACGCACCCCGTCCGGCCCATAGGCATGCAGGTCACCGAACAGCGAACGCTTCCAGCCACCAAAGCTGTGGTAAGCCACCGGCACTGGCAACGGTACGTTCACACCGACCATGCCTACTTCGATCTCGTCGCAGAACAGCCGCGCCGCTTCACCGTCACGGGTGAAGATGCAGGTGCCATTACCATATTCGTGATCATTGATCAGCTGCATGGCCTGCTCCAGGCTGTTCACGCGTACCACGCACAACACCGGGCCAAAGATCTCTTCCTTATAGATACGCATCTCCGGGGTCACTTTGTCGAACAAGGTGCCACCCACAAAGTAGCCATCCTCATTACCGGCTACACGGTAGCCACGACCATCCACCACCAGCTTGGCGCCAGCAGCAACACCCTCGTCGATGTAGCCCACCACCTTGTCACGGGCTGCAGCAGTCACCAACGGGCCCATGTCCAGGCCGCACGAAGTGCCAGCACCGATCTTCAGCGCCTTGATCTGCGGTTCGAGCTTGGCAATCAGCGCATCCGCTACCTGGTCACCCACGCACACCGCTACCGAAATGGCCATGCAACGCTCGCCGCAGGAACCATAGGCCGCGCCCATCAGTGCGCTGACCGCATTGTCCAGGTCGGCATCGGGCATCAGCACCGCGTGGTTCTTGGCACCACCCAGGGCTTGCACGCGCTTGCCACGCTTGGTGCCTTCGGCATAGATGTACTCGGCGATCGGGGTCGAACCGACGAAGCTCAGGGCCTTCACCTCCGGCGCTTCGATCAGCGCATCCACCGCTTCCTTGTCACCATGCACCACGTTGAGGATGCCCTTCGGCAGGCCGGCTTCGTGCAGCAGCTGGGCGATGTACAGGGTCGAGCTCGGGTCACGCTCGGAAGGCTTGAGGATGAACGCGTTACCGCAGGCGATGGCCAACGGATACATCCACAGCGGCACCATGGCCGGGAAGTTGAACGGGGTGATACCGGCAACCACGCCCAGCGGCTGGAAGTCGGACCAGGCGTCGATGTTGGGGCCGACGTTGCGGCTGTACTCGCCTTTCAGCACTTCTGGCGCTGCACAGGCGAACTCGACGTTCTCGATGCCACGCTTCAGTTCGCCGGCAGCGTCTTCCAGGGTCTTGCCATGTTCTTCGCTGATCATCTGCGCAATGCGAGCTTCGTTCTGCTCCAGCAGCTGCTTGAAGCGGAACATGACCTGGGCACGCTTGGCCGGTGGGGTGTTGCGCCACGCCGGGAAGGCAGCCTTGGCCGAGTCGATCGCCTGCTGCACGGTCGCGCGGCTGGCCAGCTCGACCTTGCGTACAGCCTGGCCAGTGGACGGGTTGAAGACATCGGCGCTGCGCTCACCCTTGGTAACCAGCTCGCCGTTGATCAGGTGCTGAACAATGCTCATGCAAAACTCCAGATAAAGAAGGTTGAGCCAGGCGCGCGATCTGCTCGCGCACCTGGCCTCAGAATCGGACAGATCAGTCGATCAGGTTCAGGGTCTCGCCCACTGCGTCGAACAGGCGGTCCAGTTGCTGCGGCGTGGTGTTGAAGGTTGGGCCGAATTGCAGGGTGTCGCCACCAAAGCGCACATAGAAGCCAGCCTTCCACAGCTTCATCGCCGCTTCGTACGGACGCACAATGGCATCACCGTCACGGGCCGCGATCTGGATCGCGCCGGCCAGGCCGTAGTTGCGGATGTCGACGATGTTCTTCGTGCCCTTCACGCCGTGCAGCAGCTTCTCGAAGTGCGGCGCCAGCTCGGCAGCCGACTGCACCAGGTTTTCCTTCTGCAGCAGGTCCAGTGCCGCGATACCGGCGGCGCAAGCGACCGGGTGGGCCGAGTAGGTGTAGCCATGTGGGAATTCCACGGCGTATTCCGGGGTCGGCTGGTTCATGAAGGTCTGGTAGATCTCGCTGCTGGCAATGACCGCGCCCATCGGGATGGCGCCGTTGGTCACCTGCTTGGCGATGCACATCAGGTCCGGGGTCACGCCGAAGGCTTCGGCACCCGTCATCGCACCCATGCGGCCGAAACCGGTGATCACTTCGTCGAAGATCAGCAGGATGTTGTGCTGGGTGCAGATTTCACGCAGACGTTTCAGATAACCCTTTGGCGGCGGCAGTACGCCAGCCGAACCCGCCAGTGGCTCGACGATCACCGCCGCGATATTGGACGCATCGTGCAGCTCGATCAGCTTGAGCATCTCGTCGGCCAGGGCGATGCCGCCCTCTTCCGGCAGGCCCTTGGTGAACGCGTTCACCGGCAGCACGGTGTGAGGCAGGTGGTCGACATCCAGCAGCTGGCCGAACAGCTTGCGGTTGCCGTTGACACCCCCCAGGCTGGTGCCGGCGATATTCACGCCGTGGTAGCCGCGGGCACGGCCGATGATCTTGGTCTTGGTCGCCTGGCCTTTCAGGCGCCAGTAGGCGCGCACCATCTTCAGGGCGGTGTCGGCACACTCGGAACCGGAGTTGGTATAGAACACATGGTTCAGGTCGCCCGGGGTCAGCTCGGTAATTTTCTCGGCCAGCTGGAACGACAGCGGGTGGCCGAACTGGAAGGCCGGAGAGTAATCCAGGGTACCGACCTGGCGGGCTACCGCCTCGGTGATCTCCTTGCGGGTGTGCCCGGCGCCACAGGTCCACAGGCCGGACAGCGCGTCGAAGATCTTGCGCCCCGTGTCATCGACCAGGTGGTTGCCTTCGGCCGCCACGATCAGGCGCGGGTCGCGCTGGAAGTTGCGGTTGGCGGTGTAGGGCATCCAGTGGGCATCCAGCTTGAGCTGGCTGGCGATACCGGCGCTGGCGGTTTCGGGCATGTTCATTGCGGTTCCTCGGAAGACGATTAGGCAACGATGGATGTTGTTGCAGCTAAGGTGGCACGGCGATAAAGTCTGAAAAAGCCAACATTTCTAACCTTCAGACAGGCCCTGACTAAACTGATGAGCCGACGCCCCGATCCACTCGCCCAAGTCAGCGATTTCGACATCCGCCTGCTGAAGATCTACCGCAGCGTCGTCGAGTGCGGGGGCTTCTCGGCTGCCGAGAACGTGCTGGGCATAGGTCGCTCGGCCATCAGCCAGCAAATGAACGACCTGGAGCAACGCCTGGGCCTGCGCCTGTGCCAGCGCGGTCGCGCCGGGTTCTCGCTGACCGAGGAAGGCCGCGAGGTCTACCATTCGGCCCTGCAATTGCTCAGCGCCCTGGAAAGCTTCCGCACCGAAGTCAACGGCCTGCACCAGCATTTGCGTGGTGAGCTGAACATCGGCCTGACCGACAACCTGGTCACCTTGCCGCACATGCGCATCACCCATGCCCTGGCCGAACTCAAGGACCGTGGCCCCGATGTACGCATCCAGATCCGCATGATCGCCCCCAGCCAGGTCGAACACGGCGTGCTCGACGGCAGCCTGCACGTCGGCGTGGTGCCGCAGACCAGCCCGCTGTCGGGCCTGGAGTACCAGCCGTTGTACAGCGAGCGTTCGCTGCTGTACTGCGCCGTCGGCCACCCGCTGTTCTACGCCGATGACCAGCAGGTAGATGACGAGCGCCTCAACAGCCAGGAAGCCATCGCCCCCACCTTCCGCCTGCCGGCCGAGATCCAGGCCCATTACCAGGCCCTGAACTGCACGGCCAGCGCTTCGGACCGCGAGGGCATGGCGTTTCTCATCCTTACCGGGCGTTACATCGGCTACCTGCCAGACCACTACGCCACGTTCTGGGTCCAGCAAGGCCGCCTGCGCGCGCTCAAGCCCCGGCAACGCTTTTATGACCTGAGCCTCAGTTGGGTAACGCGCAAGGGCCGGCGGCCAAACCTGGTGCTGGAAAGCTTCCTCGAGAGCCTGGCTGCGACACGCTGATGCCAGTCTTTGCCGCTAACGCTTGTCACTTCGGCGCAGGCAGGTAATCTTGTCCGACAGCCGCAGCCACTGACCCGTACGGAATCGTCCATGACCCTAGAAGTCCCTGCGCATCGCCTCGCCACCTCGGGCAAGCCCGCGGGCCGCATCCGCCAGAAGAACGAACAGGCCATTATCCAGGCCGCCGAAGACGAGTTCGCCCGCCATGGTTTCAAGGGCACCAGCATGAACACCATCGCCCTCAAGGCAGGGTTGCCCAAGGCCAACCTGCACTACTACTTCACCAACAAGCTGGGCCTGTACATTGCCGTGCTCAGCAACATCATCGAGTTGTGGGACAGCACCTTCAACGCCTTGAGCGTCGACGACGACCCCGCCGAAGCCCTGAGCCAGTACATCCGCACCAAGATGGAATTCTCCCGGCGCAACCCGCAAGCCTCGCGGATTTTCGCCATGGAAGTGATCAGCGGTGGCACCTGCCTGACCGAGTACTTCAGTGCCGACTACCGCGAATGGTTCCGCGGCCGGGCCGCGGTGTTCCAGGCCTGGATCGAGGCCGGCAAGATGGACCCGGTCGACCCGGTGCACCTGATCTTCCTGCTCTGGGGCAGCACCCAGCATTACGCCGACTTTGCCACCCAGATCTGCCAGGTTACCGGTCGTAGCCGCCTGACCAAGCAGGACATGGAAGACGCGAGCAACAACCTTATCCACATCATCCTGAAAGGCTGCGGCATCAAGCCGGCTGCCTGACCGTCATTTATGCCTTCTACCCTGCTCGACCTGTGCGAATTCCGCGAGGAAATCCGCAAAAGCCGCTTCATCACCCTCGCCGGGCCCATCAGCAGTGCCGCGGAAGCGATGAGCTTCATCGAACGCCACAGCGACCTGGCCGCTACCCACAACTGCTGGGCCTGGAAGCTTGGCGCCCAGTACCGCAGCAGTGATGACGGCGAACCGGGGGGCACCGCCGGGCGACCGATCCTGGCAGCCATCGAAGCGCAGGACTGCGACCAGGTGGTGGTGCTGGTGATCCGCTGGTACGGCGGTATCCAGCTGGGCACCGGTGGCCTTGCCAGGGCCTACGGCGGCGGTGCCAACAAGTGCCTGCAACAGGCCCCCAAGCGGCTGCTGGTGCAACGCAGCGAATTCACCTGCAGCTGCGGTTTCAGCGAACTGGCGCTGGTGAAGTTGCGCCTGGCGGAGGTTGACGGGTTGGTGCTCGACGAGCAGTTCACTGCCAATGGTGTTGATCTGCTGATTGCCCTCGGCGATGCCCACCTGGCGTCATTGCAGCAACAACTGGCCGACCTGAGCCGCGGGCGTATTCTGCTCGAAGCGCGCTGAATATTGCCCACAACAACTGTGGGCCGGCCTGTGGATAAGCTTGGGGCACTCGCTTGCAGGCCAATGTTTTCAATGCTTACAGGGCCATGTTCATTTTTTAACCAGAACATTGGGATAGCTTCGAACAGCTGAAACCTCACGAGTTATCCCCAATGCAACGGCCAAACCACCCACCTTCCCTCTGAACTTGCACACAATAACTGTGGAACAGCTTGTGGATAACCCGTGCGCCAACAGGCCAGGCGCCCGGCCACGCAGGACCGTGGGTAACTGGTCAATTTTTATCCACTCAGAGAACGGGCACCGGTGCCCAGGGTGACGTATGCTCATTACCTTTTCATACACCGATAAAGGAATGATCCTATGGCTTCTACAAGATCTGCCCTCATCATCGGCGCCTCGCGCGGATTGGGCCTTGGCCTGGTGCAACGCCTGCATGAGGACGGCTGGAACATTACCGCCACCGTGCGCAACCCGCAGCAGCCCGGGGCGCTGGCCGATGTGCCCGGCGTGCGTATCGAGCAGCTGGAAATGAACGACACGGCCCAGCTGGATGGCCTCAAGCAGCGCCTGCAAGGCCAGGTGTTCGACCTGGTCTTCGTCAACGCCGGTGTCATGGGGCCGCTGCCCCAAGACCTGGAAGCCGTGCAGAACAAGGACATCGGTGAGCTGTTCATGACCAACGCCGTGGCACCGATCCGCGTGGCCCGCCGCCTGGTCGGCCAGGTACGTGAAGGTAGCGGAGTGCTGGCGTTCATGAGTTCGATCCTGGGCAGCGTGACCATCCCCGACGGTGGCGAGGTTTGCCTGTACAAGGCCAGCAAGGCAGCGCTCAACTCGATGATCAACAGCTTCGTCGTGGAACAGCAACGCCCCGACCTGTGTGTGCTGGCCATGCACCCAGGCTGGGTAAAGACCGACATGGGCGGCGAGAACGCCGAAATCGACGTGCTGACCAGTACCCGCGGCATGCTCGAACAGATCAAGGCGCAAAGCGGCCACGGCGGCCTGCGTTTCATCAACTACAAAGGCGAGCCCCTGGTCTGGTGATTCAGCGGGTTGCAGCCTGGCCGGGCGCATTGCCCGGCCAGGCCCTGTAGAATGGCGGCAACCGTACCTGATCGAGATGACCCACTATGTATGACTGGTTGAACGCCCTGCCCAAGGCCGAACTGCACCTGCACCTGGAAGGCTCGCTGGAGCCCGAGTTGCTGTTCGCCCTGGCCGAGCGCAACAAGATCGCCTTGCCGTGGGCCGACGTGGAAACCTTGCGTGCTGCCTATGCCTTCAACAACCTGCAGGAGTTCCTCGACCTGTATTACCAGGGCGCCGACGTGCTGCGCACCGAGCAGGACTTCTACGACCTGACCTGGGCCTACCTGCAACGCTGCAAGGCACAGAACGTTATCCACACCGAACCGTTTTTCGACCCGCAAACCCACACCGACCGCGGTATCCCCTTCGAAGTGGTGCTCAATGGCATCGACCAGGCGCTCAAGGACGGCCGCAAGCAACTGGGCATCAGCAGTGGCCTGATCCTCAGCTTCCTGCGCCACCTCAGCGAAGAGCAAGCGCAGAAAACCCTCGACCAGGCGCTGCCGTTCCGCGATGCGTTCATTGCCGTTGGCCTGGACAGCTCGGAAATGGGCCACCCGCCCAGCAAGTTCCAGCGTGTGTTCGATCGCGCTCGTAGCGAAGGCTTCGCCGCCGTTGCCCATGCCGGTGAAGAAGGCCCACCCGAGTACATCTGGGAGGCCCTGGACCTGCTGAAGGTCAAGCGCATCGACCACGGTGTGCGCGCTATCGAGGACGAGCGCCTGATGCAGCGCATCATCGACGAGCAGATCCCGCTCACGGTGTGCCCGCTGTCGAACACCAAGCTCTGTGTGTTCGACCACATGAGCCAGCACAACATCCTCGACATGCTCGAGCGCGGCGTGAAGGTGACGGTCAACTCGGACGACCCGGCCTACTTCGGTGGCTACGTCACCGAAAACTTCCACGCCCTGTACACCCACCTGGGCATGACCGAAGCCCAGGCCCGTCGCCTGGCCCAGAACAGCCTGGATGCGCGGTTGGTCTGAATGAATGACGGCGTTGCGGTCAGCCGACCTGCAACGTCGCCACGCGGGCAATGCGGTTGATCTGCTGGATGCCCAACGCCGAGATCTGCAAAGCCCGCGTATCTTCGGCCTCGCGCATCCAGCCAGATTGAAGGAACAGCCTGAACAAGGCCTGCCCCAGCACGCCGCCCAGATGCGGCCCCTGGTCGTTGCGCTCGGTGCAGCGGCAAATCACACAGCCACGTTGCTGGCGAGGCGCCAACGCATCGATGTAGACCCCGACCAGCGCCAACTGCGCCCGCCCTTCATCACTGACCATCAGCTGCCGACCACTGCCCGCCAGCCAGCCGGCGACCACCAGGCGATGATACAGCTCACTGGCCAGCTCCCCGCCCAGATGATCACCACAGCGGCGCGCCCGGCGTACCGACATGGGCAAGGGTGCCACCGGTGCCTTGGCCTGCGTCCCCTTGGCGCTTTCCAGCTGGACACTGGCCAGCGCCTCCACTGCGGCCCCGACCTGCGGAGTCGCCAGGCAGAAATAGCGCTTGCGCCCGCGCGCTTCATGCCGGAGCAAGCCGGCAGACGACAACAGGGAAAGGTGAGCGCAGGCCGATGACGAGGTCACGCCGGTCATCACCGCAAGCTCTTTGGCCAGGCGTGGTGTGCCATCGATCAATGCCCACAACATGGCACTGCGCTTGGGGTCGGCCATCAGGCTGGCGATCTGGCTGATACTGCTGGCTGCGTTCATGTCCCTGTAACTCCCTGCAAGTTCACTGTGTGGATGCGATGGCCAACCCTGGCAGGGAAGCGCCTCTCGCTGGCACTGGCCTGGTTCGCCAGTATAAGCCGCAAAAAACGCCACTCAGGCAGCCCTAGCGCGGCGGCAGCTCCGCGCGGAAACAACTGGGTAGGTGTACCCATGGTGAGCCGTGAACAAACCTGCAAACCCACCCCAAGCCGCGCGCTGAGGCAGCCGGGGCGCACAGCCTGCTGGGCCGCGACGTCGCACGGTAGAAACACCAGGCACAACTTCGGATGTGCCCGACAGTTGCCTTCCACAAATAACGCAAACCAAAGCGAAGGTTCCACGCGCTCATGGGCGTTGCGCCCTGGGGTGCAAAAGGACTGGCGAACCAGCCTGCCCGACCGTCAGTCAGGACGCTGTTGCAGGCCATGGCAGGCAGGAGGGGCGGCGCTACACTACAGCGGCTGTTTCCCTGTGGAGGTATGCCGCGATGAAGATTGTCGTCAGCACGTCTAGCCGAAACCCTGCCTGCCCGTGGCAGGTGCAACTCGATCAACACGTGGTCAGTTTCCGCAGCGAGGCCGAAGCGCGTGCCTTCGTCGCCACGCTGGAAACCCGCCTGCAGGCACCTCACCCGCTTATGCGCGAGCCCTGGCCTGCAAGCGCCGGGTCAGCAGCGCGACACTGACAACCAGCGCGCCGCACAAACTGATTACCAGCGCCATCGGTATCGCACTGCCGTCATGCAGCAGCCCGACCAGCGCCGCCGCGCCGGCAGCGACACTGAACTGCAGGCAGCCCATCAGCGCCGAGGCACTGCCAGCCCGGGCACCCTGCCCGCTCATGGCACAAGCCGAAGCATTGGGGATGATGCAGCCGAGGCTGGCGATGCACACGAACAATGGCACCAACAGTGGCCACAACTGCGCCGGCCGCAGCGCCGCCACGCCCAGCAGCACCAGCCCGGCAGCCAGGTAGAGCCAAACCGCCCGGGCCAGCAGGAATGCCGGGCCACGCTTGGCCAGCAAACGGGCATTCACCTGCGCCACGAGGATGAAACCGGCAGCATTGGTGCCGAACAACCAGCCGTAATGCTCGGCCGGCACACCGTAGAGCTTGATGAAGACGAAAGGCGAGCCGGCAATGTAGGCGAACATCCCGGCAATCGCGATGCCGCCGGTCAAGGCATGGCCGAGGAACACCCGGTCGGCGACCAGCCGCAGGTATTGGCGCAAGGCGCCAGACAACGGCTGGCGCGGCATGTGCGCGGGCAGGCTTTCCGGCAGGCCGAGGCTGATTGCCAGCAGGCAACCGGCACTGAACAGGCTCAGGGCGAGGAAGATCGATTGCCAGCCGGCCAGGTTCACCAGTACCCCACCGAGCATCGGCGCCAGGATCGGCGCCAGGCCCATGACCAGCATCAATTGCGAAAACACCTTGGCCGAGGCCACCGGGTCGCACTTGTCGCTGACGATGGCGCGCGACAGCACCATACCGGCGCAACCGCCCAATGCCTGGACAAACCGCGCCAGCACCAGGGTGTCGAGGCTGGGAGCATAGGCACAGGCCAGCGACGCCAGGGTGAACAGGGTCACGCCGAACATCAGCGGTTTGCGTCGACCAAAGCGGTCAGCCACCGGGCCATAGGCCAGTTGGCCGATGGACAAACCGAGGAAATAGGCCGCCAAGGTGATCTGGACGTGTTTTTCATCGGTGGCGAACGCCTGCGCCATGGCCGGGAAGGCTGGCAGGTAGAAGTCGATCGCCAAGGGCCCGAACGCACTGAGTGCGCCCAGGATGAGCACCATTCGCAGGTTCATCAGGAATCCATAGCAGGCTAAGCAAGTATTTGATTCTACCTGCTATGCACCCCATCAGTACGAAAACATTTGCAACAATCTTGCCTGTTCACCGCGGCCCGTGGAGGAGCGGCCCATCGCGACACAAGGCCGCTCCTACGACGTCAGCATTGGCCGGTCATGCCACTTCGGCTTGATAGCCTTCTTCCCGAATGGCGTTGAGGATCTGCTCCTGCGCCAGCTCGCTGTGCACCCGTACCTGCCTGGCCGCCAGGTCGACTTCCACCTTGGCCGCAGCATCCTGCGCCTGCACCGCCTGGGTCACGGCCTTCACACAGTGGCCACAGGTCATGCCTTGTACATTGAACACTTGCATGGGGTTCCTCCTTCAGTTTTGGCCAGTCTCAAGCTTGCCACCGGGTCAAGGTCAAGTCTTGCCAACAACTGCCGGGGTGGAAATCCGCGCGCGCGTCGGCCAAGCTGCGCCTTTGACGATCAGGCAAGCAGGAGATTCTTCATGTTCAGGGCAGTATTGGGCGCCGTCGGGCTATTGAGCACGCTGGCTGCGGTGCCACCGGCCAGCGCCGAGGGCAACTCGGACTACAGCGTACTGATCATTTCCCGCGAGCGCCTGGAGGTGGCCACCAGTTGTGAAATCGGCATCTACCTCAACGACCAGCTCTCCGGGCGCGTATTCCAGGAGCAGTCCACCTCGTTCAACCTGCCAGCAGGCCCCGTGGATGTGCGCCTGCGCGTGCTGCCCGGGCAGATGCCGGGCTGCGCGCCAGGCATCGAGGACCAACGCAGCACACGATTGAACCTGCAGGCGGGCCAGATCAACAAATACCGCATCGCCATGGGGCAACATGGGCTGGAGTTGCAACGAGCCGGCCTGGGCTATTGACCTTACCCGCGTGGCAAGGTTGATGCTGGCGGCATGCCCAAGGAGGAGAGCCCATGCCCGCATCTACCACTTATGACCTGCCGATCGCCGGCATGACCTGCGCCAGCTGTGCCGGCCGGGTCGAACGCGCCCTGCGCAAGGTCACCGGCGCCGAGCAGGTCAGTGTCAACCTCGCCACCGAACAGGCCCGGATCCAGGCCCCGGCCAACAGCCTGCCTGCGCTGGTCGATGCCGTACGCGAAGCCGGCTACAGCGTGCCCACCCGCACCGTCGAGCTGCAGATCGGCGGCATGACCTGCGCCAGCTGCGTCGGACGCGTGGAGCGTGCCCTTGCCAAGCTGCCCGGTGTGGAGCAGGTGAGTGTCAACCTGGCCAGCGAACGGGCACACCTCGCAGTGCTGCCGACCGTCGACGACAACCTGCTGATCGACGCAGTGCAAAAGGCCGGCTACAGCGCCAGCCTGCCGCAAACGGCCAGGGACGACCAAGCTGCCGCCCAGCGGCGCCTGCGCCACGAACGCCTGGCCGTCGGCGCGGCCCTGGTGCTGGCCTTGCCGCTGGTGCTGCCCATGTTGCTGCAACCGTTTGGGATGCACTGGATGTTGCCCGCCTGGGTGCAGTTCGTGCTCGCCACGCCAGTGCAGTTCGTGCTCGGGGCCCGCTTCTACGTGGCGGCCTGGAAGGCCGTGCGCGCCGGCGCCGGCAACATGGACCTCCTGGTGGCCCTGGGTACCAGCGCCGGTTACGGCCTGAGCCTGTACCAATGGGCGCAGGCTTCGACGGGCATGGCGCCGCACTTGTATTTCGAAGCCTCGGCCGTGGTGATTGCCCTGGTACTGCTGGGCAAGTACCTGGAGAGCCGCGCCAAACGCCAGACTGCCAGCGCCATCCGCGCCCTCGAAGCCCTGCGCCCGGAGCGCGCCGTGCGCGTAGTCGATGGCCGCGAAGAAGACGTAGCCATCGCCCAGCTGCGCCTCGGCGACCTGGTGCTGGTCAAGCCTGGCGAGCGCTTCCCGGTCGATGGCAAGGTCGAGGACGGCAGCAGCCATGCCGATGAAGCGCTCATCAGTGGCGAAAGCCTGCCGGTGCCCAAGCAACCTGGCGACAGCGTCACCGGCGGCGCCATCAATGGTGAAGGCCGGCTGCTGGTACGCACCCAGGCGCTGGGCACCGAAACCGTGCTGGCACGCATCATCCGCCTGGTCGAAGACGCCCAGGCCGCCAAGGCCCCGATCCAGAAGCTGGTCGACCGGGTCAGCCAGGTGTTCGTCCCGGCCGTGCTGGTGCTGGCGCTGATTACCCTGGGTGGCTGGTGGCTGGCCGGCGCACCGCTGGAAACCGCGTTGATCAACGCCGTTGCCGTGCTGGTCATCGCCTGCCCCTGTGCACTCGGCCTGGCCACCCCCGCCGCGATCATGGCCGGCACCGGGGTCGCCGCCCGCCACGGCATCCTGATCAAGGACGCTGAAGCCCTGGAACGTGCGCATGCAGTCAACCGCGTGGTGTTCGACAAGACCGGCACCCTCACCTCCGGCAGCCCGCGGGTAGTGCACAGCCAGGCGCAGGTGGGCAGCAGCGCCGACCTGCACCGCCTGGCTGGCGCCCTGCAGCGCGGCAGCGAACACCCGCTGGCCAAGGCGGTGCTGGCTGCCTGCGCCGAACAAGGGCTGGATGTCCCCGCCGTCACCGGCAGCCAGGCGCTGACCGGGCGCGGCATCGCCGGCTGGGTGGAAGGCCGCGAGCTGGCCCTGGGCAACCGCCGCCTGCTCGACGAAAGCGCCCTGCCAGCCGGAGACCTGGCCGCCCTGGCCCAAGCCTGGGAAGCCGAAGGGCGCACCCTGTCGTGGTTGATCGAACGCGGCACGCAGCCCCGGGTGCTGGGCCTGTTCGCCTTTGGCGACAGCCTCAAGCCGGGCGCCCTGCCGGCGATCGAGGCCCTGCATGCACAAGCCATCAGCAGCCACCTGCTGACCGGCGACAACCGGGGCAGCGCCAAGGTGGTAGCCGATGCCCTGGGCATCGATGACGTGCATGCCGAAGTGCTGCCGGCCGACAAGGCGGCAACCGTGGCCGCACTGAAGCGCGATGGCGTCGTCGCGATGGTTGGCGACGGTATCAACGATGCGCCGGCGCTGGCCGCCGCCGATATCGGCATTGCCATGGGCGGCGGCACCGACGTGGCCATGCAGGCCGCCGGCATCACCCTGATGCGCGGCGACCCGCGCCTGGTGCCGGCTGCGTTGGAGATCAGCCGCAAGACCTACGCAAAGATCCGCCAGAACCTGTTCTGGGCGTTCATCTATAACCTCATCGGCATCCCGCTGGCCGCGCTGGGTTACCTCAACCCGGTACTGGCGGGCGCCGCCATGGCCCTGTCCAGCGTCAGCGTGGTGAGCAACGCGTTGTGGCTCAAGGCCTGGAAACCCACCAGCGATACCCAGGAGGCTCCATGAACATCGGCCAGGCCGCCCGCCGCAGCGGGCTCAGCACCAAGATGATCCGGTACTACGAGTCCATCGGCCTGCTCAAGCCCGCCACACGCAGCGACAGCGGCTACCGCCTGTACCAGGCCGAAGACCTGCACAGCCTGGCATTCATCAAGCGCTCCCGCGACCTGGGCTTCTCCCTTGAGGAAGTTGGCAAGCTGCTGACCTTGTGGCAAGACCGCCAGCGTGCCAGCGCCGATGTCAAGGCGCTGGCCCTGCAGCACATCGATGAGCTGAACCGCCGCATCGAGGAACTGGTGAGCCTGCGCGACACCCTCGGGGAGCTGGTTTCCCACTGCCAGGGGGACGACCGCCCGGATTGCCCGATCCTCAAGGACCTGGCAAATGGCGCTGCGGGCGGCTGCTGTCACTGAGGCGCCCCGTGCCTGCAGCAGGCCCCATCGGTTCAAACACGACCGCTAGTCACTCGCCCGCGACTTGATCCAATAAATACGGGGACGTTTCCTACATTAAACCCAGATGCTGCCGATGTAATTGTTACCTGCTTCGAGTAGCGACAATAACAATCCGGGGGCATCGATGAGCATCAAACAAAAACTGACCTGGGCATTCGCGGTCATTGCCGGCTTGCCCATCGTCCTGGTGGCCACCTTGGTGGTCCTCAATCTGCGTGGCGAAGCACGCGACGGGTTCCTGGACGGCAGCAGCCGGGAAATCCGCCAGGTCAGCAACGCGATGAACATCTTCTTCCAGGGCATCAACCAGAACGTCGAGTACATGGCGGCGCAGCCCCTGGTCGCCGCCACCGGCAGCGAACTGAACAAGTACATGAGCGCGACGCCGTCCTACGAACTGGGCGAGCAGGCCAGCAAAGTGCTGGAGTTCATGACCCGCCTGGCCACCTCGCACCCCGCCTATGCCTACCTGTCCTACGGGGTGAGTGACGGTGGTTACGTCGGCTGGCCGGCCGGGCAGAAGTTCGTCAACTACGACCCCCGTACCCGCCCCTGGTACCAGTTGGCCATGGCCAACCCTGGCAAGACCCTGCGCACCGAAGCCTACTACTGGGCGCCCGACGATGCCGTGCTGGTCAGCACCGTGCGTACCGTCGCCAACCAGCTGGGCAACCCCGGCGGCGTGGTCAACGTCGACGTCTCGCTCAAAGGCCTGACCGAGATCGTGCAGCAGATCAAGCTGGGCGAGAGCGGCTACGTGCTGCTGGTGGAAAACAACGGCAACGTGCTGGTCGACCCGCGTGACGCCAAGCACAACTTCAAGCCACTGGCGAGTTTTGGCGACGGCTACGCCGAACTGGCCAAGCATGGCAAAGGGTTGGCTGAAGTGGAGCTTGGTGGCGTGCGCTACATGGCCAACATCTACCCGGATGAACAGCTGGGCTGGACCTTGATCGGCCTGATCGAGCAAAGCGAAGTGATGCAGACCACCACCCGCCTGACCTGGCTGATCGGTATCGTGGCCGTGGTGCTGGCGGCACTGTTCGCCGTGGTCGGTGCAACCTTCGCCAAGCTGATCGTGCGGCCGATCAACAGCGTCACCAGCGGCCTGGAAGACATCGCCCAGGGCGAAGGCGACCTGACTCGCAACCTGGAAATTCGCGGCCGCGACGAAACCGCACAACTGGCCAACTGGTTCAACCAGTTCCTCGGTGCCATTCGCAGCCTCATCCAGCACATCGGGGCTGCAGCCGGCAAGATTCTCAGCACCTCGACCAGCTCCACCCGCGTGTCCAGCGACATGGCCGAAGCGGCGGGCCGCCAGCGCGAAGCCGTGGACATGGTCTCGACCGCTTTCCACGAAATGGTCGCCACTGCCAACGAAGTAGCGCGTTCCTGCAGCCAGGCGGCGCAATCGGCCGACAGCGGCCAGCAGCAGGCCCGGGAAGGCCAGCAGCAGATCGACGCAGCGGTGCACAGTGTCGACCGCCTGAGCCAGGAGATCGAGCAATCGGCGCAGTCGATCCAGCAGCTGGAGCGCGACAGCAACGCTATCCAGTCGATCCTGGGCACCATCCGCTCGATTGCCGAACAGACCAACCTGCTAGCCCTCAACGCCGCCATCGAGGCGGCCCGCGCCGGTGAGCAGGGCCGCGGCTTTGCCGTGGTCGCCGACGAAGTGCGGGCGCTGGCCAAGCGCACCGCCGACTCCACCGCCGAGATCGACGGCCTGCTCGGCAACCTGGCCAGCCGCACCGCCGAAGTGGCCGCGCAGATGCATGCCAGCCTGGAAGTTTCCCAGCAATCGGTAAGCCGCATCGGCATGGCCCGTGACAGCTTCGGGCAGATTCGCGAGTCGGTGGACGTGATCCGTGACATGAACACCCAGATCGCCACGGCGGCCGAGGAACAACATCAGGTGGCCGAGGACATCAACCGGCACATCAGCCAGATTCACGGGGATGCGCAGCTGGTTGCCGAACTGGCCCAGGCAGCCCGGGTGGATTCGGAGAGCCTGGCCGGGCTGTCCAACGAACTGGATGCGCTGGTACGCAGGTTCCGTACCTGATGCATTGCCGGTACTGGCTGCTTCGCGGGATAAGCGGCGAAGCAGCCAGTACCGGGGACCTACGATCAGAGTTTCAACTCACCCGGCGTCGCCCCGAACAGCTGCTTGAACGCCGCAATATAGGCCGACGTAGAGTCATAGCCACAGCCCAACGCCGCTGCGGTCACATTCTCCCCCGCCTCCAACAATGCCAGCGACGACAGCAGCCGCATGCGCTGGCGCCAGTTACGAAAGCTCAAGCCGGTTTCCCGCTGGAACAGCCGCATCAAGGTCTTTTCCGAACAGCCCAGCTGGCGCGCCCATTGCTGCAAGGTCTGCGGCTGTTCCGGGGCAGCGATCAGGCCATTGCACAATGCCAGCAATCCCGGATGGCGCGGTAGCGGCAGCGAGAAGCCGACCTCGGGTAGCGCGCGCAACTGGTCGAGCAGCACCGCCACCAGCCGCGCTTCGGCGCTGTCGCCTTCCGGATAATCTGCCGGGTACAGGCAGAACTGCTTGATCAGCTCGCGCGCCAACGGTGTCACCTCCAGCACTCGGCATCGCGCCGGCGCCCACGCGCAGGCGTCACGGCGCACGTACAGGCTGCGCATTTCGGCCTGCATCGAGGTGACCACTTCGTGTTCGGCATCGGCAGGTATCCACACCCCCCACTGCGGCGGGGCGAAGTAGCTGCCTTCTTGGGTATAGACGCCCAGTACACCGCTGATGGCGTAGGAAAATTGCACCCAGTCGTGCTGGTGGCGAGTGGTCCAGGAGCCGGCGCCAAGGCTTTCGGCGCGGGCATACAAAGGCCTGGGCAGGCGGGCCAGCGCCGGGATGGCGCGGGGTTGTCCGATGGTCGGCATGGCGGTTTCTTGTAGTTCTGAGCAGACAAGCCTAACAGCTGGGACAGCTGATCGGTCAACGTGTAGGAGCGGCCTTGTGTCGCGATAGGGCTGCAAGGCAGCCCCAGCAATTTTTGCGTCTGTGCTGAAACCCTGGGGCTGCTTTGCAGCCCTATCGCGACACAAGGCCGCTCTACAAGGCTTGGTTTCAGCGCTCGACGATGACAGTCACCCCCTGCCCACCCGCCGCGCAGATCGAAATCAACCCACGCCCCCGCCCGGCCTGAGCCAACAGCTTCGCCAGGTTGGCCAGGATCCGCCCGCCGGTCGCCGCGAACGGGTGTCCGGCCGCCAGCGAACTACCCTTGACGTTGAGCTTGCTGCGGTCGATTGCCCCAAGCGGCGCCTCCAGCCCCAGCCGCTGGCGGCAGTAGTCGGCATCCTCCCAGGCCTTGAGCGTACACAGCACCTGGGCGGCAAAGGCTTCGTGAATCTCGTAGTAGTCAAAATCCTGCAAGCTCAACCCATTACGCGCCAGCAGCCGCGGTACCGCATACACCGGCGCCATCAACAGCCCTTCGCGGCCAGTGACGAAATCCACCGCCGCCGTTTCACCGTCGACCAGATACGCCAGCACCGACAGCCCTTGCTGCGCCGCCCACTCCTCAGTGCCCAACAGCACCAGCGAAGCACCGTCGGTGAGCGGTGTGGAGTTACCGGCCGTCAGCGTGCCCTGGCCGCTGCGGTCGAAGGCTGGCTTGAGCCGGGCCAGTTGCTCCAGGGTCAGGTCAGGGCGCAGGTTGTTGTCGCGGGTCAGCGCCAGGAACGGCGTCAGCAGGTCATCCTGCCAGCCTTCGGCGTAGGCAGCGGCCAGCCGCTGGTGGCTGAGCAGTGCCAGCTGGTCCTGCTCGGCACGCTCGATGTGCCAGGCCTGGGCCATGCGTTCGCAGTGCTCGCCCATCGACAAGCCGGTACGCGGCTCGCCATTGCGCGGCAACTCGGGTTTCAGGTGGTGGGGGCGCAGCTTCAGCAGCGGCTTGAGCCGTTCGCCCAGGCTTTTGCCACGGTTGGCCTGCAGCAGGATGTGGCGCAAGCCTTCATTTACCGCAATCGGTGCATCGGAGGTGGTGTCCACGCCACCGGCAATGCCGCAGTCGATCTGCCCCAGGGCAATCTTGTTGGCCACCAGCAGCGCCGCCTCCAGCCCGGTGCCACAGGCTTGCTGAATGTCATAGGCCGGGGTTTGCGGCGACAGGCGCGAACCCAGCACGCATTCACGGGTCAGGTTCATGTCACGCGAGTGCTTGAGCACCGTACCGGCGACCACTTCGCCCATGCGCAAGCCATGCAGGCGATAACGTTCGATCAGCCCCTCGAGCGTGGCAGTGAGCATTGCCTGGTTGCTGGCGGTGGCATAGGCACCATTGGAGCGGGCGAAGGGAATTCGGTTGCCGCCCAGGATCGCGACCCGGCGAGGTGAACGCATGCGTTGGTTCCTCCTGAAACAATTTGATCCGTACAGCCTAGGTGTTTTTAGCGCATTCGAACGACCTTGCTACAAACTTGGTCCACACTTTCAAGCTTGCCTTCCGGGAGACCACTCATGAGCGATCGCTACCTCGGCTTTGCCAACTCCACCCTCGGCCGCCGGCTTGTGGATGCCCTTGGCCTGCCACACCCGGCTCCGCTGGAGCGCTGGCAGGCTGGCCGCCTGCGCCCGGTGGAGGGGGCCCTGGTGCTGGGTGGCGGGCCCCTGGCAAGCCAGGTCGAAACCCTCGCCCCGCGCCTGACCGACACGCTTTACCGCTTCAACACCGACAACCTCCAGGCCGAGCCGTGGGTGGCCGGCCTGGGGCCGAAAATCAAGGCCGTGGTGTTCGATGCCACGCATTTGTCCGACAGCGACGCGTTGAAGCAGTTGCGCGAATTTTTCCAGCCGTTGCTGCGCAGCCTGGCGCCGTGCGCCCATGTGGTGCTGCTGGGGCGCGCCCCGGAAAGCCTCGCTGACCCGCTGGCGAGCATTGCGCAACGGGCCCTGGAGGGCTTCAGCCGCTCGCTGGCGAAGGAACTGCGCAATGGCGCGACCGCGCAGCTGCTGTATGTCGCCCCCGGCGCAGACAGCCAGCTGGAAGGCGCACTGCGTTTCTTCCTGTCGCCGAAAAGCGCCTTCGTTTCCGGCCAGGTGCTGCGCCTGGAAGCCTGCGCCAGCCAGGTCGGGGACTGGACCCGGCCACTGGCGGGCCGCCGCGCCCTGGTCACCGGCGCCGCACGCGGCATCGGTGCTGCGATTGCCGAAACCCTGGCGCGGGATGGCGCCGACGTGCTGTTGCTGGACGTGCCGCAGGCCAGCCAGGACCTCGACGCCCTGGCCGCGCGCCTGGGTGGCAAGGCGCTGGCGCTGGATATCTGCGCGGGCGACGCGGCCAGCCGCTTGCTCGCAGCGCTGCCGGAGGGCATCGACATCGTGGTGCACAATGCCGGCATCACCCGCGACAAGACCCTGGCCAACATGACCCCGGAATACTGGGATGCGGTGCTGGCGGTAAACCTCAAGGCGCCGCAGGTGCTGACCCAGGCGCTGCATGACCACGGCGCCCTGGGTGACAACGCGCGGATCACCCTGCTGGCCTCGGTCAGCGGCATCGCCGGCAACCGCGGGCAGGCCAACTATGCCGCCAGCAAGGCTGGTTTGATCGGCCTGGCCCAGGCCTGGGCGCCATGCCTTGCCGAGCGTGGCGGCAGCATCAATGCCGTGGCCCCCGGGTTCATCGAAACCCACATGACCGCCGTCATGCCCATGGGCCTGCGCGAGGCCGGGCGACGCTTGAGTTCGCTGGGCCAGGGCGGGCGCCCGCAGGACATCGCCGAAGCCATCGCCTGGCTCAGCCAGCCCGGTTCCGGGGCGATCAACGGCCAGGTGCTGCGCGTTTGCGGCCAGGCCTTGATGGGAGCGTGAACATGAGCCGACACTGGCACGACCTGCACAGCCCGGCTTCGCGCGCCAGCCTGTACCTGCGCGCAGCCAGCAAGCGCAAGATCAGCGGTGACCGCCTGCCGGGCGATGGCCTGCGTTGCCTCATCGGCGTCCAGCCGGGCAACCTGGCAGCCTATCGGCGGCTTTGCCATTTCACCGACGATGGCCGCCTGCCGGCTACTTACCCGCACGTGATGGCGTTCACCCTGCAGTTGCAACTGATGACCGCCGACGATTTCCCCTTCCCCCTGCTGGGCCTGGTGCACCTGCACAACCGCATCGAAGTGCTACGCCCGCTCGGCGCTGTCGAAGGGCTGCGCTTTGCGGTGTATACGGACAACCTGCAAGCGCACGCCAAGGGCGGCACCTTCGACCTGGTCAGCGAAGCCGAAGACGGCATCGGCCTGCTCTGGCGCGAGACCAGCCGCATGCTGGTGCGCGGGCTGAAGCTGGATGGCGCGACGGACGAGCCGGCCGAAGAGCAACCGGCGGCGTTGCCGGAGGCGACCCGCTGGTACGCCGACAGCGATATTGGCCGGCGTTATGCCAAGGTCTGCGGGGATTACAACCCGATCCACCTCAGCGCCGCCAGTGCCCGGCTGTTCGGCTTCCCCACCGCCATCGCCCATGGCATGTGGAGCAAGGCCATGGCCCTGGCAGCGTTGCGTGGCCACCTGCCGCACAGTGGTTATGCCTTCGAGGTGGGTTTCCGCAAGCCGGTGCGGTTGCCGTCGGAGGTGCTGCTCAGTGCCAGTGAGGCAGGGCCGCAGGGAACGCTGCGGCTGGACGGGCATGGCGGCGTGCTGCATATGGTCGGGCGCTGGGAGCCCTTGTAGGCGCGGCCTTGTGTCGCGATGGGGCGCGAAGCGGCCCCTGAACTTAGGCCCCATGCAAGAATTGCCAGGGCCGCTTCGCGCCCCATCGCGACACAAGGCCGCGCCTACATGAACCCCGCCTGCCGTGGCGGAACACGCTTGCTTTGCATCGGGCCTGCGCTGAAGCTATGCAGCATTAGGAGACCCCGATGAACCTGCAAGAACTCACCCAACGCCTGCACCAAATCCGCGACAACAACGACTGGCGCGGCTTCCATAGCCCGAAGAACCTGGCCATGGCCGCCAGCGTCGAAATGGCCGAGCTGGTGGAAATCTTCCAGTGGCTGAGCGAAGACCAATCGCGCCAGCTGCCCGCCGACAAGCTGGCCCATGCCGGCCAGGAAATCGGTGACGTAGTGCTCTACCTGCTGCTGTTGTGCAGCGAACTTGGCCTGGACATGGACCAGGTGGTGCGGGCCAAGCTGGCCGACAGCGAGAGGCGCTTCGCCCGATGAACGACCGTCATTTCGATGAGCTGGCCACCCGCTTTGCCGAGAAGATCTATGGCGGGGCCAAGGGCGCGATCCGCCTGGCCGTGCTCCAGGCCGACCTGGCCGAAGCCTTGCCCGACCGCCCCCTGCGCATCCTCGATATTGGCGCCGGGTTGGGCCACATGGCCTTGTGGCTGGCACAACGTGGCCACCAGCTGACCCTGGCCGAGCCCGCCGCGCCGATGCTCGATGGCGCCCGGGCACGCTTCGCCGAAGCGGGCCAGCCGGCCACCTTCATCCAGGCCCCGTGGCAAGACCTGCTTGGCCAGCTCACCGAACGCTATGACCTGGTGCTGTGCCACGCTGTGCTCGAATGGCTGGCCGAACCGGAAAGCATCCTGCCTGTGCTGCATCAGCTCACCGCCCCTTCCGGGTGGCTGTCGCTGGCTTTCTACAACCGTGACGCACTGGTCTATCGCAACCTGCTCAAGGGCCATTTCCGCAAGTTGCGCAGCAACCGGCTGGAAGGCGAAAAGCAGAGCCTCACGCCACAAAAACCACTTGATCCGCGCCAACTCAGGGCGCAACTTGAGCCTATGTGGCAGGTTGAAAGCGAAAGTGGCGTGCGCGTGTTCCATGACTACATGCCCAAGGAATTCCAAGGCAAGGCCGAGCTGCTCGACCTGCTGGAAATGGAACTGGCCTACCGTCGCCACCCCAGTTTCGCCGGGCTCGGCCGCTACCTGCACTGGGTCTGCCGCCCCCGCTGACTCATCCGTCGGAGGACTACATGCCGTACCGTCTGTTGTGCCTGGCGCTGCTGCCGCTTGCCCTGGCTGGCTGCCAGGGCAGCAACCCGTACGTGGCCAGCAGCCGCCCGTTGCCCCCCGCCCCTGCCCAGGCGGCGACCACCTTCGATGCCAGTGCCTACCCGGCGCCCACGCGAGACTACGGGCACTACCGCAGCTGGAGCTGGCGCAACGGCCAGTTGCCCAGCGGCTCGGCGAATACCGCCCCGGCGCAACTGGCCGATGCCGTCAGCGGTGCCCTCGACCAGCATGGTCTGCGCCCGGCCCACAGTGGCCCCGGCGACCTGCTGGTGAGCGCCGACATACGCCTGGAAAAGCGCTTGCGCCAAGTGCGTGACTACGACACCTACGACCCCTATTACGGCCCCTACCCCTACGGCGGTATCGGCTATGGCGGCTACCGCAATGGTTATGGGGGCTATGCCAATGTGCCTGTCGTACGTACCTACGAAGTGCAGGTGATGGTGGTCCGCATCGACCTGTACGACGCCCGCAGCGGCCAGCCGGTGTGGAGCGCCAGCGCCGAAAGCGGCAGTGACAGGGACTCGCCGCGAGAACGCGAAAGTGCCGTGCGCGACTCGGTATACAAGGCGCTCAGCGGCTATCCTCCCAGTTAGTGCCTAACGGAGAACCATCATGTTGCGCCGCCTCGTTCTACTGTCATTCGCGTTGTTGCTGGCCGCCTGCTCCAGCAATAACGTCCAGCAGGATTTCGACGCCAGCCGCGATTTTGCCGCCTACCGCAGCTGGGCCTGGCAGGAACCGGGCCTGCAATACCGCCCGGACGACCCACGGATCAAGAGCGACCTGACCGAACAACGCATTCGCCAGGCGGTCGCCGACCAGCTCGACCAACGCGGCCTGCGCCCGGCCCAGGGCGGCGCACGGCCGGACCTGACCGTGCGCACCTACCTGATCGTCGAGCAGCGCCAGCAACAGATCACCACCAACTACGGCGGTGGCTGGGGCGGCTACTGGGGTGGCTACTGGGGCGGCCCGATGTACAACGAAACCCGCAGTGTCGACTACAAGGTCGCCACCATTCAGATCGACCTGTTCGACGGGCGTGATGGCAAGCTGGTATGGCGCGGCAGTGCCGAGCAGATCATGAACAACTACCCACCAAGCCCGGAAGAACGCAACAGCGCAATCCAGAACACCGTGGCCAAGGTGCTGGGCAATTATCCGCCTGGCAGCCGGAAGTGATGTCCCGCAGGAGCGGGCAAGCCTGTTCCTGCAGGTCTATCTTCACTTAAGGAAACCTGACTGACCGGGTAGATGTGTTCAACCTTTGGAAGGCGCCCCGCCCATGCAAAGCATTGTTCTCCTGCTGTGGCTTGCCTTGTGCTCCGAACAGGACGTGCGTCAACGCCAGATCTCCAACCTGCTGACCCTGGGCGTGGCGACCTGCGCCCTGGTCTGGCTGTTCGCCACCGGGCGCAGCTGGATCGGCGCCGATGCCAGCGATGCCGGCTGGGCACTGGCCATCGTCATGTTGCTGACCCTGCCCGGTTACATGCTCGGCCGTTTCGGCGCCGATGATGTCAAGCTGATGGGCGCCCTGGCCCTGGCCACCAGCCCGCACTACGTGCTCGGCACCTTCATCGGCGCCGGCGTCAGCGTGCTGGTGTGGCTAGTCACCCGCCGACGCCTGTGGACTTTGCTCAACCCCAAGGTGAAAAAGCGTTTGCAGGCCCTTACCGAGGAAATGGGCGACAAGCAGGCATTCGTCCCCTATGTGCTCAGCGGTTTTCTTTTGACCGCTGTATGGATCCAATGAACGATCCCTTGGTCCGATACCTGTACATAACTTGTACAAAACCGCTCCCCGCGACTATTTTTACTTGCCACAGCGTCTGGCTCGGGAGCAGGACCGCATAAGAACAGGGAGTCGATCGTGTCCAAAGCATTCAGCCAAGTGAAAATCCTGGTGGTGGATGACCAAGCCGTAATCGTCGAGCAACTCTGTGAGTTCCTCGGGGCCCAGGGTTATCAATGCCTGCCAGCCCATTGCACTGACGAAGCCATCGACCGTTACCAGGCCGACGAGGCCATCGGCCTGGTCATCTGTGACCTGAGCATGCCCGGGCGAGATGGTATCGAGCTGGTCCGCGCGTTGAAGGCACTGGGTGACCAGCGTATTTTCGAGGCCATCCTGCTGACGGGGCGTGCCGAGAAGCAGGACGTTATTCGCGCATTGCGTGAAGGCTTTGCCGATTACTACCAGAAGCCCATGGACCTCGATGAACTGCTGGAAGGGGTACGTCGGCAGGAACAGGTGGTACTGGAGCGCCAACGCAATATCCGCGACCTGGGCGGGCTGAACCAACGTTTGCAGGAGTTGGCCGAATCCGTGGACGAGCTGTATCGGGACCTGGAAAGAGCCCGCGGCCAAGGTGTGCATCGGCGTGCCAACGATGCCGAAGACGCTGAAAGCGAGCTGCCTGCGGCGTTCGAGAAGCTATCACCGCGCCAGCTGGAAGTGGCGCGGCTGGTGAGTACCGGCAAGACCAATTACCAGATCGCCTGCGAGCTGGGCATTACCGAAAATACCGTGAAGCTGTATGTGTCACAGGTATTGCGCCTGACCCACATGCACAACCGCACCCAACTGGCCTTGGCGCTGACGCCCAGTTCATCGCCGATACAGCAGCGCTTCACCCGCCATTGAAGCAACCGCTATTCGCTGATCTGGAACGCCACCCGCGCCGTCTCGCCGCTTTCATCCAGCGCGCTGATTTCGGCCTGACCGACCTGCTGGAAGCGGACCAGCAAGCTGTCCTGCCCCTGGGTCTCGCCCAACGGCTGGCCGTTGAGGAACCACCAACGCCGGCCGCCGCCACCCAGCGCTGACACATGCAGCTGCAACGGCTCGCTGCTGGTCGCCGGACGACGCAGGTTGTCGCCCGGGCGCACGCCCACGATCGATAGCGGCGGCGCACTGGCCGGCACCTGCGGCGGGCACGCCGGGTCGATGGCCGGCAGGCGCGCCGCCCGCCGCTCGACACGAGGTAGCCAAGGCTCCAGCGGGGCCGGCCACAACGCGATGTCGCGGGCTTTGGCGCCGGGGCAGCTACCATCGACGCGGAGCCCTTGGTCGTTGACCCACACGCTTTCACGCAGGCCCAGGCCGAGCGGCTGGTCGGCCGCCTGCAGGGTGGGCGGTGTAGTGCCGTCCAACGTCCAGGCGAAACGCTGACGCCGGCAATTCGGGTCCTGCTTGTGCAATGGCTGGCCCAGCGGCCAACAGATCGCTGCCACGCCAACATTCGCCGGTACCCGTTCGGCCGGCACACTGATGCCACGTTGGCTGTCGCGGTTGCTCAACAGGTCGTGCACCTGCAGCATCAGCGGCGCCGCCGAAGCCAGGCCGAACTGCCCGGGCACCGGCGTACCGTCGGGGCGGCCGATCCACACACCGATCAGGTAGCGTGGCCCCACGCCAATCGACCAGGCGTCACGAAAGCCGTAACTGGTGCCAGTCTTCCAGGCCAGTTGCGGGCGTTGCACCAACTCGGCATGCGGGTCGCGGTCGGGGCGCGCCTGCCCGCTGAGGATACGCCGGATGATCCAGGCTGCCCCGGGCGACAGCAGGCGGCGTTCCAGCAACGGGTCCTGCGGTTGCAGGCGCACCCGTGCACTGTTGCCACCCCGTGCCAGCGCCGCATAGCCACCCACCAGGTCTTCCAGGCGGCTGCCCGCGCCGCCCAGGATCAACGACAGGTTGGGCTCGGCCAGGGGCGGCAAGGTCAGCGGCATGCCAGCCATGCGCAACTGCGCGGCAAAGCGTTTCGGGCCGTAGGCTTCCAGCAACTGCACTGCCGGCAGGTTGAGCGAAAGCGCCAAAGCCGAACTGGCCGACACCGGCCCGCTGAAGCCCATGGAGAAGTTGCCGGGGCGGTAGTCGCCATAGCGCCGCGGTACGTCCTGCAGCAACGACTCGGAATGGATCAGGCCGTCGTCCAAGGCCATGCCGTAGAGAAACGGCTTGAGCGTGGAACCTGGCGAGCGCAGCGAGCGCACCATGTCGACATGGCCGAAGCGGCGCTCGTCGGCGAGGTCGATCGACCCCAGGTAGGCGCGCACCGCCATGGTCTGCGCCTCGACCACCAGGATGGCGGCGGAGGTCCGCTCCGGCAGCCGTGCTCGCCAGCCCAGCAGCAGGTCTTCGAGGCGCCGCTGCAACGCGGCGTCGAGCGTGGTGCGGATCAGCGGCGGGCTGTCGGCGCTGTTCAGGCGCCGCGCCAGCAGCGGCGCCAGGGCAGGTTCCTGGCGTGGCGCCAGCACCAGCGGCTCTTCGGTTGCCTCGCGGATTTGCCGCTCCGGCCATACCTGGTATTCGGCCAGGCGTTGCAGCACCTTGTCACGGGCGCGCTGGGCGCGTTCGGGGTGGCGGTCGGGGCGCAGCCGGCTGGGTGCCTGCGGCAGCACCGCCAGCAGCGCCGCTTCGGCCGGGGTCAGGTGCATGGGCGACTTGCCCAGGTAGGCCCAGCTGGCAGCGGCAACGCCCTGCAGGGTGCCACCGAAGGGCGCCCGGTCCAGGTAGATCTGCAGGATCTCGCGTTTCGACAGATGCCACTCCAGCTGCGCGGTGCGCCATAACTGCCGCAGCTTGCCGGCCAGGGTGCGGTCATGCGGGTCGAGCAGGCGTGCCACCTGCATCGACAGCGTACTGCCGCCCGACACCACCCGCCCGCCGCGCAGGTTGAGCCAGGCGGCGCGGGCCAGGGCCAGTGGGTTGACCCCTGGGTGGCGGTAGAACCAGCGGTCCTCGTAGGTCAGCAGCGCCTGCAGGTACAACGGCGAAACCTCGTCGGGGCTGACCGGGTATCGCCACACGCCATCGGCATCGGCAAAGCGCCACAACGGCGTGCCGTCCTCGGCCAGCACCACCCGCGCCAGGTCATCGCCAGGCATCGGCAGCGGCCACAGGCGGTCGGCCAGCCACAACAGACCGAGCACCACCAGCATGCCAGGCACGGCAATGCGCAACAGCCGGCGCGCACGGCTACGCAGCCGCGTTAAGCTTGGCATCGGGAACCGACCTGGCCAGGTGATGGCCAAAGGCTGGGGAACGGTAACCTCGCCGATTCGTTCATCAGGAAGCAACTATGCATGTAGAAGGTTTTTTCGAGTGGCTGGGCCAGGCACTGGGCTCGTTGATCCGCTTCATCGTCGACATATTCAGCGGGTTGTTCAATCTGCTGGCCAACGCCGGTGGCAATTTCATCGATGGCCTGGCACGCACCTTGGGCATGGACACCTCATTGCTCAGCATCCTGGCCCTGATCATCGGGCTGATGCTGCTGTACTCGGCCATCCGTGCGTTCATGCGCGCCTCGATCATCCTCGGGATCATCTGGCTGATGCTGGGGTTGTGGGTGATGAGCTGGGTGATTCACTGACTGATGCAGCCATCGTGTAGGAGCGGCCTTGCGTCGCGATCGGGCGCGCAGCGGCGGCAAAACCTGGCGACGCGGTCTACCCGCCGTTCCGCGTACACAGGCAATGGGGCCGCGTTGCGGCCCTTTCGCGGCACAAGGCCGCTCCTATACCAGACCGCATCGCCCTAGCGGGCTCTGACGGTCATTTCCCCTTGCCCATCGCCCACGGCCTGCAGGTTGGGCCGGTACATCGACTCGACCTGCGGCGCTGGCACACGGTAGGTGCCCGGGGTTACCGCCCGCGCCAGGTACAGCAGGTGGGTAGTGCCGTAGCCGTCGAGCTTGAGCGCGGCGACGTAACGGTCGTCACGGTACTCCTGGTGCACCAGGCTGGCGTTCTGCATGGAATCGCGCCATTCCTTCACCGCGCTGCTGGCGTTGTCCAGGCTGGCGGCACTTTGTGCCAGGTTCTGGTTTTCCAGCTCCAGGCCCGCCGGCAGCAGATCCACTACCAATGCGTCCGGCACCGGGTTTTCCGCCTTGAGCGCCAGGTGCACCAGCACCAGGTCGCCACTGCGCAGGCTGTGCAGGTCCAGCGGCTGGCCATTCATGCCCAGGTACTCACGGCGGATCTGCATGCCGTTGCCACCCGCTGGCTGTGCCTGGCGTGGGTAACCCGACAAGGTCAGCTGCTGGTACAGCGTCTCGCTGCCCTGGTTCTGCACACTCAGCGGCGAGGCCAGCAGTGGGCCTTCCAGCTTCATGCCGGACTCGGCATTGTTGAACTCACGCACGTCACCGGCGCTGTCCAGGCGTGCCTGCCACTGGCCTTCCGGCTTGCCCAGCAGGCCACGGCCAGCCAGGAACAGCGCATTGCGTTCCTGGGTCGACAACCAGCGGTTGGCTGCCAGCTCGTCCGACAAGGCGAACAGGCGCTGGTCGACCTTGCTGCTGGCCATGTCGTTCTCCTGCAGCAGTGCCAGGATCAGCGCCTGGTCTCGCAGCGAACTGCCGTAATCAGCCATCCAGCCTTTGCTGCGGCTGATGGCCAGGCCAGCCTGCAAGGCTTGGTTGGCGCGTGGCTTGTCGCCCATCTTGTCCAGTGCCACCGCCAGCTGCACCAGTGGCAGGCCGGAACGGGCGTCGGCGCGGCGTTCGAACAGGCCACGCAGGGCGCCCAACGGTGCCTGCTGGCTGCGCGCCAACACCAATGCGGCGTAGGCCTGTACGGCAAAGCGGGTGTGCTCGGCGTTGTCGCTGTAGTCGACTTCGATCAGGTTGCGCTCCTGCACATAACGCAGCAGGCGCTCGCTGGCCTTCTTCAGTGCTTCGGCCGGCACGCCGTAGCCCTGGTCACGGGCCCGCAGCAGGAAGTCGGTGACATAGGCGGTCAGCCAGTACTCTTCTTCGCTGTCCGAGCTCCACAGGCCGAAGCTGCCGTTGTAGCGCTGCATGCCCAGCAGGTGCTCGATGCCCATTTCGATCTTGCGCTTGCGCACATCCGCCGGTTCGCCCTTGATGCCCAGGCGCTTGAGGCTGTCGGCATCGGCGTACAGCGACGGGTACAGGCCACTGGTGGTCTGCTCCAGACATCCGTAGGGGTAGGCCTCCAGGGCGCGGATCTGCTCGCCCAGGTTCAGCGGCGGCCGGCTCGACAAGGCCAGGGTGGCTTCCAGGCCGGCAGGTTCGAAGGCGGCCAGGTCTGCTTCAGGCAGGGTCCACGGCTGATCCTTCAAGGCCACACGGTAATGCTTGAGCATTGCCGGGTACGCCGGGCGCACGCCCAGCGTCCACTCACGTTCGAACGCTCTGCTCGGCTCGTTCGGTAGCTGCAGGCCGGTGACCCGCACATGCACCTTGCCCTGGCCCAGGCCACCCTGGGCCTGTACCGGGATCATCAGCGTCGAACGCTGGCCCTCGGCCAGGTTGACGTTCTGCTGGGCGCTGGCCGCCAGGCTCAGCTGGCCTTCGGTGCTGATTTCAACGTTCAGCTGCTGGGCGCGGCCGGACAGGTTGGCCAGGTCCAGCGCCAGGCTGGTGCGGTCGCCACCGGCGAGGAAGCGCGGCGCCGACAGCTCGGCAATCAGTGGCGCGGCGACTACCGTCTTGCCTTCGGCCATGCCGAAGTGCTCATCGGTCCAGGCCTGGGCCATCAACCGCAGTTCGCCGTTGAAATCGGGGATATCGACCGTGGCCTGGCCCTCGCCCTTGGCGTCCAGGGTCACCGGCAGGCTCTGCTGGGCAACGATGGTCACGGTGGTGTTGGGGCGCTTGCCACCCTTGGCCATCGCCGCGTCACCGCCGAACGCCAGGCTGGCCAGGCGGCCCTGGCCGGCTTCGATCAGCTGGCCGTAGATATCCAGCTGGTCGGCACCATAGGCCTTGCGCCCGAACAGGCTGGCGAACGGGTCGGGGGTTTTGAAGTCGGTGATGTTGAGGATACCGACGTCCACCGCCGACAACAGCACATGCACCTGCTTGGGGATACTGCCATCGGCATTGGCGGCCTTGACCTTGACCGTCAGCGGCTGTTTCGGGCGCATCTTTTCCGGTGCCTGCAGGCTCACCGCCAGCTTGCGCTCGGCACGGTCCAGCGGCAGGTGCAGCACGCCCACCGCGCGTTTCGGCGTGGCATTGGCCTTGCGCTCACCGGGGCGGATCACCAGTGCGCTGATGTACAGGTCATGGCGGGCCCACTTCTCGTCCAGCTCCACATCGAAGGTCTTGCCTTCAGCGGGCACGTCGATCTCCTGCCACCACAGCGGGCCGTCGCTGGATTCGATCATCAGGTAGCCGCTGCCGGCCGCCGGTGGGGTAACGGTGACCTTGGCGGTAGCGCCGTCGGCATAGGATGGCTTGTCCAGCGCCAGCTTGACCTGGTCCGGGCGCACCGCGCCGCCTTCGGCGTTGTCCTGGGCACGGTAGCCGGCCCAGAAGCGCTCGCTGGACACCAGGCCGGTCTGCGGGTCTTCCACCTCGACGCGGTACGGGCCCCATTCAACCGGGAAGCTCAGCTTGGCGGTGGAGCCGGCCTTGACGCTGATAGTCTCCTCGCTCTGGGTGAGGAACTTCTCGTTGTAGGCGTAGCTCCAGCCATCGCTCTGCGAGTAGTTCCAGTAATAGTCGCGGCGCTCGCGGATCAAGCGCACCTTGAGGTCTTCGGCGGCCAGCTTGTTGCCGTCGCGGTCGGCCACCAGGAACTCGAATTCCACCGGCGCGTCGCTGTCGGTTTCCTCACCGTCGAACAGGCCGCGCAGGCCCGGCAGGCGCTCGGCCGGCCAGATGGGTTGTTCCAGGCGCCGGGTGATTGGCCGGCCGCCGGATTCCTGCAGGCTGGCCTGCACGGTCAGTTGCAGCGGCGAACGGGCTTCAGCCCAACGGCTCTCGATTTCGACCACGGCCTTGCCGGCCTGGTCGAGGGTCACTTCGTCCAGCTCCAGGTCCTGGTTCAGCTCGGTTTCGGTGACCGAACCGAACTGGTAGCCGGGCAGCGCGGGGACCGCCTCGCGCAGCGGGCGGACATAGGCCTGGCCGCTCAGGCGATTGCCGGCTGCCGGGGCGCCGTAGAGGTAACGGCCATTGACCCGGATGCGCGCATTCTCGTCAGGCGACAGCGGGGTGCTGCTGCCCTTGAGCTCCAGCGCCAGGCGCTCGGGCAGGAAGTCTTCGACAAGGAATTCATACACCTGCTTGCGCCCGCCGCCGAGGTCCAGCAGCAGTTGCCAGCGGCCGGTCGGGGCCTCGGTAGCCAGTTGCAGCTGGTACTGGTAAAGGCCATTGCTGTCGGCCTCCCAGACGAACTTGCGGCTGACCTGTTCATCGGGTCGGCGCACTTCCACGCTGACTGGCTGGGCTTTGACCGGCTTGCCGTCCTGGTCGCGAAGCAAGCCGTTGAGCAGCACGGTTTCGCCTGGGCGGTACAGGTCGCGCGGGCCGAAGATGAAGAACTGCAGCGGGTTGGCCTGGGGCCCGGTGATATCGAACTCGGCCAGGTCCAGCGCTGCGCTGTTCAGGCGCAGCAGGGTGGTGTGCACGCCCTGGGTGGCGATCAGGGTGTCGGCCTTGGGCGTGATCGGCAGTTGGGCATGGCCATCGCCATCGGTGCTGGCCTGGGCCAGCAGCTTGCCCTTGTCGTCGTGGATTTCCAGGTTGACCCCGCTCATCGCCTTGCCGCCTTCCAGGGCCTGGGCGAATACATCGAGGCGGTCGCGGTAACGGTGCGCGGATACGCCGATATCGCTGAGGGTGAACAACGTCGCCGGTTGCGAGTAGTCGTAGGTCCCCGAGGCACGCATCACCGCCAGGTACACGCCTGGCTCCTGCAGCGGCTTGATGCCGGCGATCGGCAGCAGCACGGTCTCGCGGGTGTTACGCGCGGGGTTGAGGTCGAAGCGGCCGCTGTAGACCAGTTCGGCCATGTCCAGGGTTTCCTTGGACTGGTAGTAGTACAGGCTGCTGTTGCGTCCCCAGTTGGCGAGGAAGGTCGAGAGCATTTCCGGTTTTACCCGGAAGAACTCGACATCGACCTTGTCGACATTCAGGGCGATCACCGGCAGGCCTTCGGCCAGGCGGGTCGGCAGCAGCGAACCGCGGCTGGCGAAGCCGATGGTCGGCTGCATGTCGCGGGTTTCCAGGCGGGTGATCGACTCTTCTTCCAGTTGCTTGCCGTTGACGGCCAGCAGGCCTTTGTCGACGGTCAGCACCAGCTTGCGCTGCGGCTCGAGGTGACGCAGGCGCAGCTCCATCTGGTTATCGGAGAGTTCCCAGGCGCCGTCGAGCTTGCCTTTGACGGTATCGACCAGGTGCACCTTGGTGGCCAAGTCCTGCTTGGCATCCAGCGGTGCGGAGAAACTGATCGACAGTGTGGCAGCGCCATCGAGCTGCACTTCGGAAACATCCAGCACCGTGAGCTCGCGGCCCTCGTAGCGCTTGGCGAGCATGGCTGGGTCTTCGCGCTGGGCTGCCGGGGCAGCGGCGGGTGCGCTGGCCGCCGGTTTTTCGGCCGGTGCAGGTTTGTCCGGTGTCGAAGAGTCACAGGCACTGAGCAAGGCCAGCGCACAGGCCAGCAACAATCCTTTGTTGAACATGGAGTAGAAACTCTTTGGCAGGGTGTACGTGAGGGCAGCAACTATAGCGCAAACGCAAGCGCAATACCCGGTGTCACGCGTGAGCTGTGACCCGGATCGCGCGAATGACTGGCCCGACCGTTACACTGTGGCCATTCGTCGCAGCGGCCCCTGATTGAACAAGGACTCCAATGTCGCAACTGAGCACCGATTGGCGCCATCGTCCCACCCATCACAAGGTCTGGGCACTGGCTGCGCCGATGATCCTGTCCAATGTCTCCGTCCCGCTGGTAGCGCTGGTCGACAGCACGGTCATCGGCCACCTGCCCCATGCTCACCAGCTCGGCGCTGTGGCCGTAGGCGCCACGCTGTTCACCTTCATGGTCGGCCTGATGGGGTTCCTGCGCATGGGTTCCACCGGCTTCGCCGCCCAGGCCGCCGGGCGTGCCGACGGCGCGGCGCTGCGCCAGGTGCTGGTGCAGGGCCTGCTACTGGCGGTGGCCTTTGCCCTGCTGATCGGCCTGCTCGCCCTGCCCTTCAGCCAGCTGGCGCTGCACGCCATGCAGCCAAGCGAGGCGTTGCAGCAATCCACCGAAGACTTCTTCCACACCCGCTTGCTCGGCCTGCCGGCAGCGCTGGCCAGTTATGCGCTGGTCGGCTGGTTCCTCGGCACCCAGAACGCGCGGGCGCCGCTAGCGATTCTGCTGACCACCAACCTGCTGAACATCGCTCTCAACCTGTGGTTCGTGCTGGGCCTGAACTGGGGCGTGCTGGGCTCGGCACGGGCCTCGGTGATCGCCGAATGGAGCGCCGCGTTGCTCGGCCTTGCCCTGACCCGCCCGGCCCTGCGCGCCTACCCGGGGCAGATCGTGTGGTCAACGCTCAAACGCTGGCAGGCCTGGCGCCCGCTGCTGGCGGTGAACCGCGACATCTTTCTGCGCAGCCTGGCGCTGCAGCTGGTGTTTCTGCTGATCACCGTGCAGGGTGCGCGCCTGGGTGAAGCCACGGTGGCGGCCAATGCCCTGCTGCTTAACGGGCTGCTGCTCACCGCTTACGCCCTCGATGGCCTGGCGCACGCCGTGGAGGCGCTGTGCGGACATGCCATCGGTGCACGGGACCGGGATACCTTGCGCCGCTCGCTGGTCGTGGCCTGTGGTTGGTCGTTGATCATCAGCCTGGGGTTTGCCGGTGTGTTCCTGCTGGGCGGGCACCTGTTCATCGACCTGCAGACCAATATTGATAGCGTGCGGGCGGCGGCTTATCCGTACCTGCCGTATCTGGCGCTGCTGCCATTAATTGCGGTGTGGAGTTACTTGCTCGACGGGCTATTCATCGGCGCCACCCGGGCGCGGGAGATGCGTAATGCGATGTTGCTGTCGGTGCTGATTGCGCTGCCCTTTGGGGTGGGCATGAGCGGGTTTGGCAACCATGGATTGTGGTTGGCGTTCCTCGGGTTCATGGGGTTGCGGGCGATCACCCTGGGGTGGGTGGGGTGGCGGTTGCAGGAAAAGGGCCTTTGGGCTCAGTGACGCCGAGGCCGCTTTGCGGCCCATCGCGACACAAGGCCGCTCCTACAAAGGTTCGCGGGGCGGCGTGGTATCGCGGTCATCTGTAGGAGCGGCCTTGTGTCGCGAAATGAGGGCGAAGCCCTCACCTGCAGGCTCACAGCCACACACAATCCCAATGTGGATAATCGCCAGCCCGCCGCACCAACCCAGCCCGAATGGGATTAGCAATGATGTATCGAGCAGCGGCTTTCACATCTTCCTCCCTGCGCAGAGCCCGGTCATGAAAGCCAGGCTGCCAGATATGCCGTCGCTCAGCGCCTCTGCGGTAAAGCGCACAACTGCTACGCGACTTGAAGCCGCACATGAGTTTGCCCAGGCTGCTCGGCCCAAGCTCGACCAGCCAATGCAGATGGTCTGGCATCAGAACCCACGCTAATGAGCGGCAACTACCTTCATGGTGACTCAGACGTAATTGCTGGATGGCCGCACGTGCGAACCAGAGGTTTCGGAACAGAGGTAGCCGCTGGCGAGTAATCGTGGTCAGCAGATAGAGCCGGCCTGGCTCTGAGAAGCGCCCTTGGCGTAATCGATGGTTACCGTGACGATCCATGTCGAACTCCCTTGAACATTGCATTCAAAGGTAGCCGTGGCGATGAAGGCCATCGCCAGCGAACCATTACCGGGTATGACGCGGTGAGGGCTACGCCCTCAGATCGCGACACAAGGCCGCTCCTACGACAGGCCGCATCACCCTGTCTCCATTTGTAACCGCTATCTCATGGAGCGGCCTTGTTTCGCGATTGGCCGCAAAGCGGCCCCCTGGGCTCAGGACGACAGGTACGAAGACCGGGTCAACCCCAGGCGCAAGGCATCCAGATACTGGGTCCGCTCACGCGCGCTGATCCTGGCACTGGCCACCTTGTCACGGTAATGAGTCATCAACTCCTCCGGCGACAGGTGCACGTAGCGCAGCATGTCCTCGATGGTGTCATGGGTCTCGATACCGGCGTGGTACACGCTGCCGTCGGCGTTCTGGTAGATGTTCACCGAGTCGGTGTCACCGAACAGGTTGTGCATGTCACCGAGGATTTCCTGGTAGGCACCCACCAGGAACACGCCCAGCAGGTAGTCCTCACCTTCCTTCACCGCATGCACTGGCATGCTGGTCTCGATGCTCTGCTCGTCGACGTACTGGTTGATCTTGCCGTCCGAGTCGCAGGTCAGGTCCTGCAGCACGGCCCGGCGCATCGGCTCCTCGTCCAGGCGGTGCAGCGGGATGATCGGCAGTACCTGGCCGATGGCCCAGGTGTCCGGCAGGCTCTGGAACACCGAGAAGTTGCAGATGTACTTGTCGGCCAGCTTGTCGTTGAGCTCGTCCAGCACCTGGCGGTGCGAGCGCTGGCGGGCTTTCAGCGAGTTGTGCAGGCGCCGGCACACGGCGAAATAGCACTGCTCGGCCAAGGCCTTTTCGGCCAGGCTGATCTTGCCGTCGGCGTACTGCGCGGCCACGTCACCCATGTAATGGGTGGCGCGCCAGTAAGTCTCGGTCACCATCTCGATGTCGGTCGGGCCGAGCAGGTCGACCAGCCACTGCACGGTCTCGGGCAGGGATTCCTTGTTTTCGATGGTCGGCACGTCGTCGTTGTGTTTCTCGACATCCGTTACCTGGATGACCAGCATGGCGTGATGCGCGGTCAGCGAGCGGCCACTCTCCGAGAAGATGTGCGGGTGCGGCAGGCCCTGTGCATCGCAGAACTCCTTGAGCATGCCGACGACCACGCCGGCATAGTCGTCCATGTCGTAGTTGATCGAGCTGGCATTGCGCGAGTGGGTACCGTCGTAGTCCACGCCCAGGCCACCACCGACGTCGATATGGTCCACCGGCAGGCCCAGCGCGCGCAGCTCGCCGTAGTACCGGATGGCTTCCTTGAAACCATGCTGGTAGTCGGCCAGGTTGGCGATCTGCGAACCCATGTGGAAATGCAGCAGGCGAATGCCCTGGTCCAGGCCGGCATCGCGGAAGCGCTGCACCACCGAAATCAGCTGGGCAGCCGACAAACCGAACTTGGACTTCTCGCCACCGGTGTCGGCCCACTTGCTCGAGGCCAGCGACGACAGGCGCACGCGCAGGCCTACCTGCGGCTTGACCTTGAGCTCGGCGGCTTCATCGATCACCAGCGCCACTTCCGACTCTTTCTCGATGACGATGAACACATTGTGGCCGAGCTTCTGGCCCATCAGCGCCAGGCGGATGAACTCGCGGTCCTTGTAGCCGTTGCAGACGATGGTGCCGCCTTTCGGCGCCAGCGCCAGCACTGCCAGCAGCTCGGGCTTGGAGCCGGCTTCCAGGCCGATGGAAACGTTTTGCGTGGCGATGATGTTTTCCACCACCGCTTCCTGCTGGTTGACCTTGATCGGGTACAGCGCGGTGTACTGGCTCTGGTATTCCAGGCGCGCGATGTTGGCATCGAAGGCGCCGGTCAGCTGGCGCACGCGGTCCTGCAGAATGTCGGGGAAGCGCACCAGCAATGGCAGCGACAGGCCGCTCTGGCGCAGTTCGTCGACCTGTTCGAACAGGTCGATCGGTGCGCTTTGCGGGCCGTTGGGGCGCACTTCGACGCGCCCGGCTTCATTGATGGCGAAATAACCAGCGCCCCAATGGCGGATGCCATAAACACTGCGGCTGTCGGCCACGGTCCATTGGCTACCATCGTCTTTGCGTGTGCGTCGTACGGACATTCAAGTCCCCTATAGATAAGTCGAAGACACTGCCCCGCAAGGAGGCGGGCGCAGTGTAAAAGCCAAAAATGACGATTCGTCCGTGCCCAGGGTAGACCCTGGTCACGGCAACGAGTTTAGAAAGCACTGGGCAAAAAATCGCGTGGCCGCATCAGCCGCCGGACTTTTTCGCCTTGAAACCCTGCTTGATCAGCTCGCCGATCAACAGCTCGACATGGTCGCCCTGGATTTCAATGACCCCATCTTTCAGGGCGCCACCGGTACCGCAGCGGCGCTTGAGGGTGGAGGCCAGCTCCTTGAGCTGTTCGAGCGGCAGCGGCACACCGCTGACGGTGGTCACGGTCTTGCCGCCGCGGCCCTTGCTTTCGCGGCGCACACGGGCAATGCCATCACCTTCGGGAATGGTTTGCTGCTTGCAGGTACAGGCATCCACCGGCTGGCTGCAGTCGGGACAGTGCCGACCAGCGTCGGTGGAGTAAACAAGACCGCCAAGGGCGGCGAAGGACGAAGCTTTCTTGGCCACTTTTGTTCCTCTGGGCTGAGGACAAAAACTGGTCGGCGGGAGCCGACCGCGAAGCCCCACTCTGGCAGGGGCGGCGCTACTGCCACAAGAACCGCGGCAGCCCGAAAAGGGCGCGCAGTTTAACGATAAATGCGGCTGTTGCTAAGTACCGGATTGCGGCATTTTGCGAAAGTTTTGCGACCCCGCGCGGGTACACCTGCTGCCAGCGGGATTTCACAGGCCAGGAGGCCTTCGCGGTATCTGTGGGTGCAGGTTACCCGCGAAGGGGCCGGCATGGCTCCCAGCCCTATTCGAGGCTGGCTTTATAGCGCTGCAATGCCGCCAACGAGTCCGGGCAATACGGCTTTGCCAGGCGCTCCTGCTCGACCTGCTCCAGGCCAATGAAGCGCGCCTCGATGACTTCCTCCGGCTGCAGCCGCAACGGCGCATCCGACACCGCCGAATACACCGCACACCACAAGCGGTTATCCGGCTGATCGAAGTAGAAGCGCTCGTGGAAGCGCAACTCGACACCGTCGATGCCCAACTCCTCGGCCAGCTCGCGCGCCGCCGAATCGGCATAGGCCTCCCCGGCGGTGACCATGCCGCCTGCCGCCACATCCCAGTAGCCCGGGTACAGCGCCTTGCTCAGGGTGCGCCGGTGCACGCACAGCTCACCGGCGCTGTTGAACAGCAGGATGAACGTGCACCGCCCGATCAGGCCGCGCTGGCGCAGCTCGGCGCGTGGCAAGGCCCCCAGGACCTGGTCGGCTTCGTCCACCCAGGTGACCAGCTCGCGGTCGGAAGCCGCCCGGTGGGCGGCCTCGTCAGGGCTGATAGCCATCTTCAACCCTGCGACAGCAGCTGACGCAGGTCGATCACTGCGGCGTTGGCCCGGGAAATGTAGTTGGCCATGACCAGCGAGTGGTTGGCCCACATGCCAAAGCCGCTGCCATTGAGCACCATCGGGCTCCACAAGGCTTCCTGCGAGGCTTCCAGCTCACGGATGATCTGCCGCACGCTGACCGTGGCGTTCTTCTTCGCCAGCACGTCGGCGAAGTCCACCTCGATCGCGCGCAGCAGGTGCGACAGTGCCCAGGCCTGGCCACGGGCTTCGTAGAACACGTTGTCGATCTGCAACCACGGGGTTTCCACCAGTTCTTCATCCACCTGCGGCGCCTGGCCGGCAACCACCGACTCGGTCTTCAGCGTGGTGTTGAGCTTGACCCGGCCAACGCTGGCCGACAGGCGCTGCGACAGCGAGCCCAGGCGGGTGGCCACGTCACCCAGCCAATTGTTCAGGTTGTCGGCACGGGTATAGAAGATCGCGCCCTTGTCGCCAGCCGCCAGACGGGTCTGGTAGCGGCTCAGCGACTTGATGCCCTCTTCGAACTCCGATTCGCTCGACGGCAGGATCCAGCTCTTGTTGTCGAAGTTGAAGCGCGGCTCGGCCTTGGCCAGGTCGGCGTCTTCGGTGGACTGCGATTGCGAGCGGGCGAAGTCCTTGCGCAGGGCACGGGACAGATCGCGCACCTGGACCAGCACGCCGTACTCCCAGCTGGGCATGTTGTCCATCCACAACCCTGGCGGGAAGCGGTCGTTGGAAATGTAGCCACCCGGCTTGTTCAACAAGGTGCCAGCCACGGTCTTGAGGGTTTCGACGGTGGTGTAGCCCACCACCATCTGCTGGCCAGCGCGCTCGGCTGCAGCCTGGGCGTTCTGCTGCACCGGGAACAGGGCCGGCTCCTGGCTCCAGTACCAGCCCAGGCCGATACACACCAGCAGGTACAACCCGATGAGGGTGCCCAATGCACGGCTCCAGAGGCCGCCAAGGTAGCTACGGGCGGCGGCGCCACGGCCATCGACGCGCTCACGGGGCTCGGCTTGGGCCTCGCGGTTTTTCCAGTCCAGCATGGCTTTGTCCTTAATCAGTCACGACGGTTCAGGGGCTTGGACCACAGGCCTGTGCCAGGGTGCCACGGCAAGCCCGCATGGCTGCACTATAAAGCAGACACCGCCTTACGCATAAGCGACCAATCGGTCGGCAACTGAATATTCGTTCTGCCCGCTTTGTTGATACAGAGCACTCCCGCACCGGCAAAGAACTGCTAGCATAGAGCCATCATCGCCTCTGCACCTCCCACCCCTACAAAGTAGCCAGGACATGAGCCAAGCAGTCGAGCCGAGCCCGCAGTGCCCCGCCCAACAGCTGACGCGTAGCGGCCTGCGCAAGGACGACCCGCTCGGCCAGTTGCTGCCATCGCCCATCCGCAAGCCGGTGTACATCCTGCTGCAGGACCACGAACGTGCCCAGCGCCTGGCCCAGCAACTGGAATTCTTTGGCCTGGTGGTGCAGGCGCTGGCCAGCACGTCGGCATTCCACGCCTCGATCGCCGAATACCCTCCCTCGGCCATCGTCATGGATGTCGATTTCAACGGCGCCGGCCAAGGCCTGCTGCTGGCGGCCCAGGTCCAGCAGGGGCTGGCCCGCCACATTCCGCTGCTGTTCTTCAGCCACCACGAAACCGATACCCCGACGCGCCTGGCCGCCGTGCGCGCCGGGGCCCAGGACTTTCTCACCGGTACCCTGGAAGCCTCCAGCCTGCTGGAAAAGGTCGAGCGGCTGACCAACGCCACCCCGCACGACCCGTTGCGCGTGCTGATCATCGACGATTCGCGCACCCAGGCATTGCACACCGAGAAGGTGCTGAGCAGTGCCGGCATGCTCACCCGCAGCCTGACCGACCCCATCCGCACCATGGCCGAACTGGCCGACTTCCAGCCCGACCTGATCATCCTCGACCTGTACATGCCCGCCTGCACCGGCCCCGAGCTGGCCAAGGTCATCCGCCACAGCGACCGCTACGTGAGCGTGCCGATCATCTACCTGTCTGCCGAGGATGACCTGGACAAGCAGCTGGATGCCATGAGTGAAGGCGGTGATGATTTCCTGACCAAGCCGTTTCGCTCACGCCAGCTGATCACCACGGTGCGCAACCGGGCCGCCCGTGCCAGGCACCTGAAGGCGCGCATGGTGCGCGACAGCCTGACCGGGCTGTACAACCACACGCATATCCTGCAACTGCTTGAAGACTGCAGCTTCCGCGCCCGGCGTGAGCAGCAACCGTTGAGCTTCGCCATGCTCGACATCGACCACTTCAAGAAGATCAACGATCGCCACGGCCACCCGATGGGCGACCGCGTGATCAAGAGCCTGGCGCTGTTTCTCAAGCAGCGCTTGCGAAAGACCGACTTCATTGGCCGCTATGGTGGCGAAGAGTTCGCCATCGTCATGCCCAACACCGCGCTGCACGCGGCGCACAAGGTGCTGGACGAAATCCGCCGGCGCTTTGCCGAAATTCTCTACCCGGCCCAGCCGCAGGATCTACGCTGCACCTTCAGTGCCGGGGTGGTGCAGCTGGACGACGGGCTGGATGCACTGACCATGGCCAGTGCGGCAGACGAGGCGCTGTACCGGGCCAAGCATGCCGGGCGTAATTGCGTGGTGCGGGTAGAGCCCTGAGTTGCTCATCGCCTGTACCGGCCTCTTCGCGGGCTCGCCCGCTCCCACAGGGATTACGCTGCATTCAGGACTGGTAGATAGCCTGTGGGAGCGGGCGAGCCCGCGAAGAGGCCAGTACAGGCAATACAGATACAGGCACAGTGCCACTTTTTTATCTGACACCAGCCCCTTTCGTCATCACTCCGTCACACAACCGCCATAACTTCAGCCACCGACTCTCTCCTCCCGCAGGAAGCTCGCGGCTATGCGCCTGAAGTGGCTGACCAATTTCAACACCCTGTTGCTGGTAACCGTGTGTATCGCCCTGGGCGCCACCCTGTGGTGGTCGCAGCGGGCCCTGGAGCGCCCCTATCAATTGATGGAGCACTACCTGGGCCTGTCCCAGCAGTTCCAGCACCAGACGGCAGGCAACATCCAGGCCTACCTGGCCAGCGGCGATGCCCTGCGCCACGCAGCGGCCCTGGAGGCCAACCAGCAACTGCAAGCGGCGTTGGCCGAATGGCCCGCAGGACTGGCCGACCAGCTGCGCCCCAGCCTGGACAGCCTGCAGGCCTTCACCGCCGAGGAACTGCTTGCTGCCGGCAAGCTGGCCGGCGACCCACAGGCGCTGCTGCTGCAGGCCGAGCGGGAGCTGGGGGCCAACTTCGAACAACTGGCTGATTACGTGCGTGACAGCGCCAGCGCCGACGCCAACCGCTACCTCCAGCCCCTGCTGGAGGCCACCGTGCACCTCGGTCGCCTTTCGCTGGCACGGGACAAGCTGGTCAGCAGCAGTCGCCCGGAACTGGCCGACGAAGTCGAGCGCGAGCTGCAGCGGATTCGCGCCCAGGCCCAGGTCATCGACAGCCTGCCACTGCTTGGGGTAACCCGTCCTGCCGAATCCGGCGCCGACGACTTTGCGGCCATGATGGGCCTGGAGACCCAGGCCAGCGCCCAGCAGGAAGACACCGCAATTGGCCTGAAACGTGAGCTGCAAAGCCTGCTCAGCCGCTACCCGGCCGAGCTGCAGCGCACCCGCGACCAGATCGAGCGCCGAGCAGCCCTGGCCGCCAGCACCGGTCAGCGTCTGCAAGCGGTGCAGCAGGCCATCGCCGCGCTGGAGCCAGAAGTACGCAGCCAGCACGCGAAGATCGCCGCCGAAGTACGCATCATCCAGGGCCTGATGATTGCCCTGATCCTGCTCATCGCCCTGCTGGTCGACACCTTGCAACGGCGCCTGGCACGCACCCTGACCGGCCTGGCCCCGGCCCTGTCGCGTTGGGCCGAAGGCGACTTCGCCAAGCCCATCACGCTGGGCAAGACCAACCGCGAACTGCACGACATCCAGGATTCGCTCAACCGCCTGCGCCAGTACCTGGTGGAGCTGGTCGGCACCATCCGCCACAACGCCGAACAGGTGGCCGGCAGCAGCCATGCCCTTGCCGGCATGAGTGCCGCGTTGCATGACGGTGCCGAACGCCAGGCGGGTGACACCGGGCAGATTCGCGATGCCCTGGGTGAACTGGAAGCGACCATCCAGCAGGTGGCCGGTGACGCCAGCGCCGCCGCCGACGCCAGCCGCGATGCCGGCCGCGCGGTGGAACAGGGCCAGACGGTGATTGGCCAGAGCCTGTCGGGCTTGCGCGCACTGGTCGATGAAGTGCAGGGCAACGCCCGCATGATCGAGCAACTGGCGGAAGAGTCGGCCACCATTGGTGGCGTACTGACGGTGATCCGCTCGATTGCCGAACAGACCAACCTGCTGGCATTGAATGCCGCGATTGAAGCCGCGCGTGCTGGCGAGATGGGCCGTGGTTTTGCCGTGGTGGCCGATGAGGTGCGTTCGCTGGCGCAGCGCACCACTGGGGCAACCGGCGAAATCCAGGCACTGATCGACCGCCTGCAGCAGGCCGCCAGAGGCTCGGTGGCCGGCATGCGTGCGCAGCTCGAACATGCCGAGGCCACCGCCAGCCAGGCCCAGGCCGCAGACGGGGCGCTGGACCAGATCGTCAGTGCCATCCGCACCATCGCGGATACTGCGGTGCGGATTGCCGACGTCACGGCGCAGCAGAGTGGCGCGGTAAGTGAAATTCGCGACCACAGCCAACGCATTCATGCGCTGGGCGAGGACAACCTGCAACGCATTGGCGAAGGGCGTGAGCAAGGCGAGCAGCTGCTGAGTCTTGGTGGTGAACTGAACCGGGCAGTGCGGGCCTTCAGAGTCTAGGTTGGCCTGTACTGGCCTCTTCGCGGGTAAACCCGCTCCCACAGGGATAGCGTATGGCTTGAGGTCCATGCGCTCGAGGTGGGAGCGGGTTTACCCGCGAAGAGGCCGGCACAGGCAGCAAATCAGCCAGCGGCCATGTGTCGCCCCCGCCGTCAGCATGGCCCCAACCTGCACCAACTCCGCTATCATGCCCGGCACGTTCGACCTCGCGAGTCCGCCATGCGCCGCCTGTTTTTCCTGCTGTTCCTGCTGCTGGCCAGCCCCGCCTTCGCCACGGGCCTGCTCGACAACCGCCCCAGCGCCACCCTCGGCGCCGCTTCGTTGTCCAACAACGCCGACTTCCTGCCGGTACACGAAGCGTTCAAGCTCAACCTGATCCAGGCCGATGCGCAAACCATCAAGCTGCGCTTCGTCGCCACCGATGGCTATTACCTCTACCGCCACCGTTTCCAGTTCCGTACGGAACCGGCCGACGTCGCCCTGGGCACGCCGAATATCCCCAAGGGCGAGGCCAAGCACGATGAATTCTTCGGCGATGTCGAGGTATACCATGGCGTGCTCGACATCGAACTACCGCGCAACGACCCGCGCGCCTTCACCTTGCTGGTGGGCTACCAGGGTTGTGCCGACAAAGGCCTGTGCTACCCACCGGAAACCGCACGCCTGAGCATCGATGGCGAAGCCGGTGCGAACACACCGGCCAGCACCGAGCACGGCTGGAGCTGGAAGTCGCTGCTGCTGTTCTTCCTTGCCGGGGTCGGCCTCACCTTCACCCCCTGCGTACTGCCAATGCTGCCGATCCTCTCCGGCGTGGTGCTGCGCGGCCAGGCCGGCGGCCTGCGCGGCCTGGCCCTGTCACTGGCCTACGTGTTGCCGATGGCGGCCAGCTTTGCCGTCCTCGGCGCCCTGATGGGCCTGTTCGGCGCCGGCCTGAACCTGCAGGCACGCCTGCAATCGGCCTGGGTGCTGGTGCCCTTCGCACTGTTCTTCGTGGTGTTCGCCCTGGCCATGTTCGGCCTGTTCGAACTGAAGCTGCCGCAGGCGCTCAATCAGCGCCTGAATAATGTCGCCAACCACACCCGGGGTGGCTCGCTGCTGGGCGCGGCGATACTGGGCGTGCTTTCCAGCCTGCTGGTTTCGCCGTGTGTTTCAGCCCCGCTGGCCGGTGCGTTGCTGTACATCAGCGCCAGTGGTGATGCCCTGGGCGGCGCCCTCAAGCTGTTTGCCCTGGGCCTGGGCATGGGCGCACCGCTGCTGCTGGTGGCCACCGGCGGCGCGGCCTGGCTGCCGAAAAGCGGCCCCTGGCTGAACACGGTGAAAAACGCCATTGGCGTGCTGCTGCTGGGCCTGGCCATCGGCCTGCTCAGCCGAGTGCTGCCGGGCCCGCTGACCTTGCTGCTGGTCGGTTTCCTGGCCGCCGGGGTGGCGCTGTTCCTGGGCGCCCTGGAGTTCGTGGTCAAGTCCCCGCGCCAGCGCCTGGCGCAACTGCTCGGCCTGGCTTTGCTGGTGTATGCCGTGGCCTGCTGGTACGGCGCGCTCAGTGGCCAGGGCGACCCGCTGCGCCCGCTGCCACCGCCGGCCCTTGCCAGTGCTGGCGGCAAACCGGCGGCTGCCGCGGATAGCTGGCACACCGTGACCACCCCGGCTGCACTGGACGCCGCCCTGGCCGAGGCCAAGACCGCCGGGCAACCGGTACTGCTGGACTGGTATGCCGACTGGTGCATCAGTTGCAAGGTGATCGAGCGCGAAGTGCTGACCGCGCCGCAGGTACAAGCCCAACTGGCCGGCTTCAAGTTGTTGCGTTTCGACATAACCGCCAGCAATGCCGAACAACGCGCGCTGCTCGACCGCTACCAACTGTTCGGCCCCCCTGCCCTGTTGTTCTTCGCCGCGAACGGCAGCGAAATCACCGCTGATCGGGTCATTGGCGAGCTAAACGCCAGTGAATTTGCGCAAATTCTTACACGCGTACGCGGCAAAGTCGGTCTATAACTTCTCGCGCGCGGTGAAAAACCGAAAATCAGTGACTGGATCTAGTTATCTGGTCACATATCTCGCGCGAATCTCGGACATCGTGCTGCCTATTGCCGGGAACTGGACACTCGCTGTCGCTTTGCGGCACACTCGCCGCGCTGTGTCGAATTGCCCTACAAATCCAAGGAATCGCAGATGGCAACGCTACTGGTGCTCCACGGCCCCAACCTCAACCTGCTCGGTACCCGCGAGCCTGGCCATTACGGCGCCGTGACCCTGGCCCAGATCAACCAGGACCTGGAGCAACGTGCCCGCGCCGCAGGCCACCATCTGCAATACCTGCAGAGCAACGCCGAGTACGAACTGATCGACCGTATTCACGCCGCACGCAACGAGGGTGTGGACTTCATCCTGATCAATCCGGCTGCTTTCACGCACACAAGCGTTGCATTACGTGACGCGTTGCTTGCGGTGAGCATCCCATTCATCGAAGTGCACCTGTCCAACGTGCACAAACGCGAACCGTTCCGCCATCACTCCTACTTTTCCGATGTTGCCGTAGGGGTGATCTGCGGCCTGGGCGCCAGCGGTTACCGCCTGGCCCTGGAGTCCGCGCTGGAACAACTGGCTGCCAACGCACAGCCCAAATGATGAAAACCCTGGCCTCGGGGCCAGGGTTCGAGAGAAACGTTTCAGATACGTTTTTTGTAATTTCGCCCCCTGACCGAACCTTTGGGAGTTGATGATTAATGGATATCCGTAAAGTCAAGAAACTGATCGAGCTGCTGGAAGAGTCTGGCATCGACGAGCTGGAGATCAAGGAAGGCGAAGAGTCGGTCCGTATCAGCCGCCACAGCAAGACCCCTGCTGCCCAGCAGTACTTCGCACCGGCCCCGGTAGCCGCTGCGCCTGCCGCTGCCCCGGTTGCCGCTGCTGCTGCCCCGGCCGCCGAAGCCGCTGCCGCTGCACCAGCCCTGAAAGGCACCGTGATCCGCTCGCCGATGGTCGGCACCTTCTACCGCAAGCCTTCGCCAACCTCGCCGAACTTCGCTGAAGTGGGCCAGAGCGTGAAGAAAGGCGACACCCTGTGCATCGTCGAAGCCATGAAGATGATGAACCACATCGAAGCCGATGTTGGCGGTGTCATCGACGCCATCCTGGTAGAAGACGGCCAGCCGGTTGAGTTCGACCAGCCGCTGTTCACCATCGTTTGAATCGCGGAGAGCCAACGATGTCTGGGAAGCTCGAAAAAGTCCTGATCGCCAACCGCGGGGAAATTGCCCTGCGGATCCTGCGTGCCTGCAAAGAGCTGGGTATCAAGACCGTCGCCGTGCACTCCACTGCCGACCGTGAACTGATGCACCTGGGCCTGGCAGACGAGTCGGTCTGCATCGGCCCTGCATCGTCCAAGGATTCCTACCTGCATATCCCGGCGATCATCGCTGCCGCCGAAGTCACCGGCGCCACCGCGATCCACCCGGGCTACGGCTTCCTGGCGGAAAACGCCGACTTCGCCGAGCAGGTGGAAAAATCCGGTTTCGCCTTCATCGGCCCGAAAGCCGACACCATTCGCCTGATGGGCGACAAGGTTTCGGCCAAGGACGCGATGATCAAGTCGGGCGTACCGACCGTACCGGGCTCCGATGGCCCGCTGCCGGAAGACGAAGAAGTCGCCCTGGCGATTGCCCGTGACGTCGGCTACCCGGTGATCATCAAGGCCGCCGGTGGCGGTGGTGGTCGCGGCATGCGCGTGGTGCACAAGGAAGAGGACCTGATCGCCTCGGCCAAGCTCACCCGTACCGAAGCTGGTGCTGCCTTCGGCAACCCGATGGTCTACCTGGAGAAGTTCCTGACCAACCCACGTCACGTGGAAGTGCAGGTACTGTCCGACGGCCAGGGCAACGCCGTGCACCTGGGCGACCGTGACTGCTCGCTGCAGCGCCGTCACCAGAAGGTACTGGAAGAAGCGCCAGCCCCGGGCATCGACGAGAAAGCCCGTCAGGAAGTGTTCAAGCGCTGTGTCGATGCGTGCATCGAGATCGGCTACCGTGGTGCCGGTACCTTCGAGTTCCTGTACGAGAACGGCCGCTTCTACTTCATCGAGATGAACACCCGTGTGCAGGTTGAGCACCCGGTGTCGGAGATGGTGACCGGTATCGACATCGTCAAGGAGATGCTGAGCATCGCCGCTGGCAACAAGCTGTCGTTCCGCCAGGAAGACGTGGTTATTCGTGGCCACGCGCTGGAATGCCGTATCAACGCCGAAGACCCGAAGAAGTTCATCCCGAGCCCTGGCAAGGTGAAGCACTTCCACGCCCCGGGCGGCAACGGCGTGCGCGTCGATTCGCACCTGTACAGCGGCTATTCGGTTCCGCCGAACTACGACTCGCTGATCGGCAAGCTGATCACCTACGGCAAGGACCGCGACGAAGCCATGGCGCGCATGCGCAATGCCCTGGACGAGATCGTCGTCGACGGCATCAAGACCAACATCCCGCTGCACCGCGACCTGGTGCGTGATGAAGGTTTCTGCAAAGGCGGCGTCAACATTCACTACCTCGAGCACAAACTGGCCAACCAGGAGTGATCGTGTAGTGTGATGTACCGAAACCCCGGACTTGTGCCGGGGTTTTTTATTGCCTGCAAGGACTTCGTCGCGGTCCTTGTAGGAGCGGCCTTGTGTCGCGATGGGGCGCGAAGCGGCCCCGGCAATATCTGCGGCGAAGCTGAAATCCTGGGGCCGCTGCGCGGCCCATCGCGACGCAAGGCCGCTCCTACAGAGGCCGCGACGAGGCTTAGCCTTTCATCCGCGGCATCTCGATGTGATGTTCATGCACCCGCCGGTACAAGGTCGCCCGCGAAATCCCCAAAGCCCGCGCCGCATCGGCCGGCTTCCAGCGATGGCGGATCAGCGCATCCAGCAACAGCTGCCGGGCCGGGCAGGACACCACGCTGTCAGCGCAAGCGACCGCATCGCCGCGCACCTCTTGCGGCAAGTCCTGCAGTTGCACCTGCCCGCCTTCGCTCACCGCACAGGCATAACGCAGAACCTGCCGCAGCTGGCGCAGGTTGCCCGGCCAGCGGTACAGCAACAGCGCCTGCAGCGCATCATCCGCCAGTACCACCTCGACCCCGCAGGCCGCGGCTTCCTCGGCCAGCAACTGGTGAATCAATCCCAGCCGGTCCTCGCGCTCACGCAACGGTGGCAACTCGAAGCGGGCGTTGGCCAGGCGGAAGTAGAGATCCTCACGGAAACGCCCCTCCTTGACCATCGCCGCCAGGTCGCGATGGGTCGCGCAGATCACCTGGATGTCCACCCGCTCCCGCCGCGCAGCGCCCAGCGGTGCCACTTCGCCTTCGGCCAGCACGCGCAACAGGCGGGTCTGCAGGTTCACTGGCATGTCGCCAATCTCGTCGAGGAACAACGTGCCGCCGTCAGCCTGCTGCAACAGGCCCTGCATGCCTTTGCTGGAGGCCCCGGTGAACGCCCCGGCAACATAACCGAACAGTTCGCTCTCGATCAGGCTTTCCGGAATGGCCGCGCAGTTGAGGGTGACGAACGGGCCGTCACGGCGCAGGCTCTGCTGGTGCAACTGGCGGGCGAACACCTCTTTGCCAGCCCCGGTCTCGCCCTGCACCAGCACCGCCAGGTTGCAGTCCTTGACCCGCGTGGCCAGCCGCAGGTGCTGCTCGATGCGGGCGTCCTGGGCCTGGCGCAAGGGCTGCGCGCGCTGGCGCTGCTGTGGCGCGCTGACCCGCCCATACAGCCCGCCCAGCCCCGGCAGGCGCTGGGCCGATGCGCCATTGACTCGGCGCAACTGGTCGATGTCGAACAACTCGCCAATGTGCTCGGGCAACCGCCCCAGGCGCTCCACCAGGCGCGCCCGTGCCAGGCTGTTGATGGCCTGCAGGCGGCCATCGGCATCCCAGGCCAGCAGGTAGTCGGGCTGGCTTTCCACATAGCCCGGCGTGCCATGGGCGCGCATCACCCAATGGCCCTGGGCACTGTGCATGAAGAAGGCGTTTTCGATCTCGCGCGCGGTCTGCTCGACCAGCTGGCGGATCAGGTGCTGGCTGCGGCGGTCGTCCGGTGACTGCAAGGCCGACACATCGACCACGCCCAGCAGCTCGCCCAGCGGGTCGAACACCGGCGCCGCGGTGCAGGTGAGGCCGATGAACGCAGCGCGGAAATGGTCACGCTTGTGCACCGTGACCGGCGCCTTGCTGGTGAGCACCGCGGCTACCCCGCAAGTGCCCTCCTCACCCTCGGACCAGCAAGTGCCCAGGTACAACCCGGCCTTGCGGCAGTCGTTGCGGATGGCCGACTCGACCCGGTAGTCGATGGTGCGCCCCTGGGCGTCGGTGAGCAGTACGCAATAATCGGCCCCGCGCACCCGCTCATGCAGACGCGCAACGGCATCGCTGGCGATGCGCAGGAACAGCTCGGCCCGTTCGCGGCATTCGTTGAGCAGGCTCTGGGAAAGAATACGCGGCCCCTGCTGGGAAGCGGGGTCGAGACGGTACAGCTCCATGGAACGGCGCCATGAATCGAGGATCAGCGGTGGCACCGGCGCCTGCGGTAGGCGATCGGCATTCTTCAGCACCCGGCTGACGCAATCGACATGGGCTCGGGAGTTCGCGGCAAGCATTCAGGCCCTCCGGTTCTCGTTGCTGTTTTTATCGTTGTCCGGCCATTAAGCGCCTCCGGGCATGCCCCGACAAGCACTGAGTGATTACCGGCCGGCCTGAGACGCAGCGTCTCAGCGTCTCGGCCAGGCCATTGCGCGGCTGGCACCCGGCGTCTCGCCGGCCTGGCCATGCACGCCCGCCTTGGCGCAACGAAACCGCTCTGGCCCGGCCATTCCAGCCAACTTAAACAAAACTGGCACCGCGCTTGCTCCGGCACTGGCAAACAAGAAACGAGGTGCGCCATGCCGCTACCCGTCCCGACTGTCGGGATCATTGCCAACCCTGCCTCTGGCCGCGACCTGCGCCGCCTGACTGCCAATGCCGGGCTCTATTCGAGCACCGACAAGGCCTCGGCGATCCAGCGCCTGCTCGCCGCCTTCGGTGCCACCGGTATCGGCCAGGTGCTGCTGCCCAGCGACATGACCGGCATCGCCGCTGCCGTGCTCAAGGCCAGCCAGGGCCCGGTCGCCCGCGACCAGCACTGGCCGACCATCGAGATCCTCGACCTGCCACTGACCCAGACCGTTGCCGATACCCGCCTAGCCACCCGACGCATGGTCGAACGCGGCGTGGCGATGATCGCCGTGCTCGGCGGCGATGGCACGCACAAGGCGGTCGCCGCCGAAGCCGGCGACGTGCCGCTGCTGACCTTGTCCACCGGCACCAACAATGCCTTCCCCGAATTGCGCGAAGCCACCAGTGCCGGCCTGGCCGGCGGCCTGCTCGCCAGCGGCCGGGTGCCCGCCAGCATCGGCCTACGCCGCAACAAGCGCCTGCTGGTGACAGTGCCCGAACAACGGCTTGCCGAATGGGCCCTGGTGGAGGTGGCGGTGTCGCCCCAGCGTTTCATCGGTGCCCGCGCGCTCAGCCGCAGCGAAGACCTGAGCGAAGTGTTCGCCTGTTTCGCCGAGCCACATGCCATCGGCCTCTCGGCGCTGTGTGGCCTGTGGTGCCCGGTTTCCCGGCAGGACCCGCACGGCGCCTGGGTTCGCCTGAACCCCGCTGCCGACCAGGCCCTGCTGGCACCGTTGGCGCCCGGCCTGCTGCAAGGCTGTGGCATCACCGCCAGCGGCCCCCTGAGCCCCGGTGTCGCCCATCGCCTGAGCCTGGCCAGCGGCACCCTGGCCCTGGACGGCGAGCGCGAGATCGAATTCGCCGAGCACGACAGCCCCACCATCACCCTCGACCACCAAGGCCCACTGAGCGTGGACGTCGAGGCCGTACTGGCGCATGCCGCCCGCCATCACCTGCTGGCCGTGCCCCGTGGCCACCGGCTGCACCCTGCAAACCCGTGTTGAGACAACCCCGGAGAACAACAAGATGTCCAATCAACTCAGTACCGAACAACTGCTGCATGCCTATGAAGTGATGCGCACCATCCGTGCCTTCGAAGAACGCCTGCACGTCGAGTTCGCCACCGGCGAGATTCCTGGCTTCGTGCACCTGTATGCCGGCGAAGAGGCTTCCGCCGCCGGGGTCATGGCCCACCTGCGCGACAGCGATTGCATCGCCTCGACCCACCGCGGCCACGGCCACTGCATCGCCAAGGGCGTGGACGTGTACGGCATGATGGCCGAGATCTACGGCAAGAAGACCGGCGTCTGCGGCGGCAAGGGCGGCTCGATGCACATCGCCGACCTGGAAAAAGGCATGCTCGGTGCCAACGGCATCGTCGGTGCCGGCGCACCGTTGGTGGCCGGGGCGGCGCTGGCGGCCAAGATCAAGGGCCGCGACGATGTGTCGGTGGCCTTCTTCGGCGACGGCGCTTCCAACGAAGGCGCAGTGTTCGAGGCCATGAACCTGGCGTCGATCATGAACCTGCCGTGCATCTTCGTCGCCGAGAACAACGGCTACGCCGAAGCCACCGCCTCGACCTGGTCGGTGGCCTGCGACCACATCGCCGACCGCGCTGCCGGCTTCGGCATGCCCGGCGTCACCATCGACGGCTTCGATTTCTTTGCCGTGTACGAGGCTGCCGGTGCCGCCATCGAACGTGCCCGTGCCGGGCAAGGCCCATCGCTGATCGAGGTCAAGCTCAGCCGCTACTACGGCCACTTCGAGGGCGATGCGCAAACCTACCGCGCCCCCGATGAGGTGAAGAACCTGCGCGAGTCCCGCGACTGCCTGCTGCAGTTCCGCAACAAGACCACCCGCGCCGGCCTGCTCACGGCCGCCCAGCTGGATGCCATCGACGCCCGTGTCGAGGACCTGATCGAAGACGCCGTGCGCCGCGCCAAGTCCGATCCCAAGCCACAGCCCGCCGACCTGCTCACCGACGTCTACGTCGCCTACCCCTGAGCTGCGGATTACAAGAACAACAGGAGAACCACCATGGCAAGAAAGATCAGCTACCAGCAGGCCATCAACGAAGCCCTGGCCCAAGAAATGCGCCGCGACGACAGCGTGTTCATCATTGGCGAAGACGTCGCCGGCGGTGCCGGTGCACCGGGCGAGGACGACGCCTGGGGTGGCGTGCTGGGCGTGACCAAGGGCCTGTATCACCAGTTCCCGGGGCGCGTGCTCGACGCGCCGCTGTCCGAAATCGGCTACGTCGGTGCTGCCGTCGGCGCGGCCACCCAGGGCCTGCGCCCGGTGTGCGAACTGATGTTCGTCGACTTCGCCGGCTGCTGCCTGGACCAGATCCTCAACCAGGCAGCCAAGTTTCGCTACATGTTCGGTGGCAAGGCGGTCACCCCATTGGTGATGCGCACCATGTACGGTGCCGGCCTGCGCGCGGCGGCCCAGCACTCGCAGATGCTCACCTCGCTGTGGACCCACATCCCTGGCCTGAAAGTGGTGTGCCCGTCCTCGCCATACGATGCCAAGGGCCTGCTGATCCAGGCGATCCGCGACAACGACCCGGTGATCTTCTGTGAGCACAAGCTGCTCTACAGCATGCAGGGCGAGGTGCCGGAAGAGGTGTACAGCGTGCCGTTCGGCGAGGCCAACTTCCTGCGCGATGGCGACGACGTGACCTTGGTCACCTATGGCCGCATGGTGCACGTGGCGCTGGAAGCCGCCAACAACTTGGCCCGCCAGGGCATCGACTGCGAGGTGCTGGACCTGCGCACCACCAGCCCGCTGGACGAAGACAGCATCCTGGAGAGCGTGGAAAAGACCGGCCGCCTGGTAGTGATCGACGAAGCCAACCCGCGCTGCTCCATGGCTACCGACATCAGCGCCCTGGTCGCGCAGAAGGCCTTCGGCGCGCTCAAGGGGCCGATCGAAATGGTCACCGCACCGCACACCCCAGTGCCGTTCTCCGACGCCCTGGAAGACCTGTACATCCCTGACGCGGCGAAGATCGAGGCCGCCGTGCGCAAGGTTATCGAAGCTGCAAGGAGTGCCGCATGAGCCAGATCCATACCCTGACCATGCCCAAGTGGGGCCTGTCCATGACCGAAGGCCGGGTCGACACCTGGCTCAAGCAGGAAGGCGACGCGATCAACAAGGGTGACGAGGTGCTGGACGTCGAGACCGACAAGATCAGCAGCAGCGTCGAAGCCCCGTTCAGCGGCGTGCTGCGTCGCCAGGTGGCCAAGCCCGATGAAACCCTGCCGGTCGGCGCCCTGCTGGCAGTGGTGGTGGAAGGCGAAGCCGAGGAAGCCGAGATCGATGCGGTGGTGCAACGCTTCCAGGCCGAGTTCGTCGCCGACGGTGGCGCCGAGCACGCCCAGGGCCCGGCACCGCAGAAGGCTGAAGTGGCTGGCCGGCAGCTGCGCTGGTTCGAGCTGGGTGAAGGCGGCACACCGCTGGTGCTGGTGCACGGCTTTGGTGGCGACCTCAACAACTGGCTGTTCAACCACCCGGCGCTGGCGGCCGAGCGCCGGGTGATCGCCCTCGACCTGCCAGGGCATGGCGAGTCGGCCAAGGCGTTGCAGCGCGGCGACCTGGATGAGCTGAGCGAAACCGTGCTGGCCCTGCTCGACCACCTGGACATCGCCAAGGCCCACCTGGCCGGCCATTCCATGGGCGGCGCGGTCAGCCTGAACGTCGCGCGCCTGGCGCCGCAGCGGGTGGCCAGCCTGAGCCTGGTGGCCAGTGCCGGCCTGGGCGAAGCGATCAACGGCCAGTACCTGCAAGGCTTCGTCGCGGCGGCCAACCGCAACGCGCTCAAGCCCCAGATGGTGCAACTGTTTGCCGACCCGGCGCTGGTCACCCGCCAGATGCTCGAAGACATGCTCAAGTTCAAGCGCCTGGAAGGGGTCGAGCAGGCCCTGCAGCAGCTGGCGGCGGCACTCGCTGACGGTGACCGGCAGCGCCACGACCTGCGCGGGGTGCTGGGGCAACACCCGGCACTGGTGGTGTGGGGCGGCAAGGACGCGATCATCCCGGCCAGCCATGCCGAAGGGTTGGAAGCCGAAGTGCTGGTACTGCCGGAGGCCGGCCACATGGTGCAGATGGAAGCGGCCGAACAGGTCAACCAGCAGCTGCTCGCCTTCCTGCGCAAGCACTGAGCCCTTTCCGTGAGCCTGGAGAAAAACACAATGAACGACCTGAGCCACACCCACATGCGCGCGGCCGTCTGGCATGGCCGCAACGACATCCGCGTCGAACAGGTACCCCTGCCAGCCGACCCCGCACCCGGTTGGGTGCAGATCAAGGTGGACTGGTGCGGCATCTGCGGCTCCGACCTGCATGAGTACGTCGCCGGCCCGGTGTTCATCCCGGTCGAGGCACCGCACCCGCTGACCGGCATCCAGGGCCAGTGCATCCTCGGCCACGAGTTCTGCGGCCAGATCGCCAAGCTGGGCGAAGGCGTGCAAGGCTTTGCCGTCGGTGACCCGGTGGCGGCGGACGCCTGCCAGCATTGCGGTACCTGCTACTACTGCACCCATGGCATGTACAACATCTGCGAACGCCTGGCCTTCACCGGCCTGATGAACAACGGCGCGTTTGCCGAGCTGGTCAACGTGCCGGCCAACTTGCTGTACCGGCTACCGCAGGGTTTCCCGGCCGAAGCCGGGGCGCTGATCGAGCCGCTGGCGGTGGGCATGCATGCGGTGAAAAAGGCCGGCAGCCTGCTGGGCCAGACTGTAGTGGTGGTCGGCGCCGGTACCATCGGCCTGTGCACCATCATGTGCGCCAGGGCTGCCGGAGCGGCGCAGGTGATCGCCTTGGAAATGTCTTCGGCGCGCAAGGCCAAGGCCAAGGAAGTCGGCGCCAGCGTGGTGCTCGACCCCAGCCAGTGCGACGCCCTCGCGGAGATCCGCGCGCTTACCGCCGGGCTGGGTGCGGATGTGAGTTTCGAGTGCATTGGCAACAAGCACACCGCCAAGCTGGCCATCGACACCATCCGCAAGGCCGGCAAATGCGTGATGGTGGGCATCTTCGAGGAGCCTAGCGAGTTCAACTTCTTCGAGCTGGTGTCCACCGAGAAGCAGGTGCTGGGGGCGCTGGCCTACAACGGCGAATTCGCTGATGTGATTGCCTTCATCGCTGATGGCAGGCTGGACATCCGTCCCCTGGTGACCGGGCGGATCGGGCTGGAGCAGATCGTCGAGCTGGGCTTCGAGGAGTTGGTGAACAACAAGGAGGAGAACGTGAAGATCATCGTGTCGCCGGGCCTGCGCTGATTGCCGCCAAGGCAACGTGGATCCTGTGGCAGCGGGCATGCCCGCTGCCACAGGGGAATGTGCCGGCTCATCCACTCGCTGTTTCGGGATCCCATTCTGCGGCATACTCGGCAGACCTATTGCCCGGTCCTCGCCATGCGTCTACTGCTCCCCTTCTCCCTGGTCCTGCTACTCGCCGCCTGTGGCGATGGTGAATCGCTGCTGCCGCCCGATGCGCGCTTGCCTGACGGCGGACGCTACCGGGGGCAGGTAGTCGATGGGCTGCTGCAAGGCGAGGGCCGTATCGACTACCCCAACGGCAGCTGGTACGCCGGCGGCTTCAAGGACGGCCAGTGGCACGGCCAGGGCGAATGGCACGGCCAGAATGGCGAGGTGTATCGCGGGCAGTTTGCCGCCGGGCTGTTCCAGGGGCTGGGTGAGCTGACCACCCCAGGCAGCCACTATGCCGGCACCTTCCGCCATGGCCGGCGCGACGGTGAAGGTACCCTCAAGCAGGCCGACCAGACCTACCGTGGCCAGTTCAAGGACGACCTGTACGAAGGCGCCGGCGAACTGGAACTGGCCGATGGCAGCCGCTACCAGGGCCTGTTCGCCAAAGGCAAGCCCAATGGCGCCGGGGTGCGCAGCGATGCCAGCGGCAACCAGTTCAGCGGCCGCTTCGTCAATGGCCAACTGCAAGGCAGCGGCACCTATGACAGCGTCGACGGCGAGCAGTATATCGGCGAGTTCAAGGACAACCGCCTGGAAGGCCGTGGCCGCTATGAAAACGCCGATGGCGATGTGTGGATCGGCCAGTTCAAGGATGGCGCCCTGGTCGGTGACGGCGAGCTGCTGGGCAGCGACGGCAGCCACTACAAGGGCACCTTCGTCGACTGGCGCATGTCGGGCCAGGGGAGCCTGCAACTGGCCGATGGCAGCAAGTACATCGGCGGCTTCCTCGACGATGCCTACCACGGTCAGGGCCGGCTGATTCTGCCCAGCGGCAAGGTGGAAAGCGGCACCTGGGCCAACGGCGTGCGCGTACGCGACCAGAACGGCAAGCTGCTGCCCGACCCGCTGGACCTGGCCTTGCTCAACCAGGGCCGGCTGCTGGACCAGGCGCTGGCGCAGGTGCCCCGCTCGGCGCCACCCATCCAGCTGTACAGCCTGGTGGTCGCTGGCGATGGCCAACAGAGCGTGTTCCTGCGCGAGGCCGACTACGTCAGCAACATGCTCAAGGTGCGCTTTGGTGCCTGGGGCCAGGTAACCCTGGTCAACCACCGCGACCACATGGCCACCCGCCCCATGGCCACCCGCGAGAACCTCACCCGCGCCGCCCGCACCCTGGCCGAGCGCAGCGGCCCCGAAGACCTGGTGTTCATCTACCTCACCAGCCACGGCAGCCAGGACCACCAGCTGGTGCTCGACCAGCCGCGCCTGCAGCTGGCCGACTTGTCCGCCGACGAACTCGCCAGCGCCCTGGCACCGCTGAAAGACCGCGACAAGGTAATCGTCATATCCGCCTGCTATTCAGGGGGCTACATCGCCCCGCTCAAGGATCAACGCACCGTCATCATGACCGCTGCGCGAGCCGATCGGGTGTCCTTCGGCTGCTCGGAAGAAGCCGATTTCACCTACTTCGGCGATGCCCTGTTCGCCGAGGCGCTGAACCAGACCGATGACTTGAAACAAGCGTTCGAACTGGCGCGCGCCAGTGTTGCCGAAAGAGAACAAAGGGAAGGTTTCGAGGCCTCCGAACCGCAGCTGTGGGCGCCGCCGTCGGTGCTCGAGCATTGGCAGCACCTGCGGCGGCAGCAGGCCGAAGAAGCATTACGTAATGCCGCACGGGCCAACGTGGGGGCGCAGGCGAAAACGCCCGGCAGCCACTAAGCTTGTGAGTAACGAGGGAGAGACATCATGTATTTGACGCCTCAGCATGTCCTGCTTGCCGGTGCCACGGGTCTGACAGGTGAACACCTGCTCGACCGCCTGCTCAACGAGCCCACCATCACTCGCGTACTGGCGCCTACCCGGCGGCCGTTGGCCGAGCACCCGCACCTGGAAAACCCGGTGGGTGACCCGGCGATGTTTCTTCCGCAACTGGCCGGGCGCGTTGATATCGCTTTTTGCTGCCTGGGCACCACGTTGAAGCAGGCCGGCTCCGAATCGGCCTTCCGCGCGGTGGACCTGGACATGGTGGTGGCGTTCAGCAAGCGTGCCCGCGAGATGGGCGCGCGGCACCTGCTGGTGGTCAGTGCGCTGGGCGCCGACCCGAAATCGTCGATCTTCTACAACCGGGTCAAAGGCGAGATGGAAGAGGCGCTCAAGGCCCAGGATTGGCCGCAGTTGACCATCGTGCGGCCGTCATTGCTGCTGGGCGAGCGGATCGAGCCGCGGCTGGGCGAGCGGCTGATTTCGCCGTTCTCCAAGCTGATACCCGGGAAGTACCGGGGCATCGAGGCTTGCACGTTGGCCCGGGCGTTGTGGCGCCTGGCGCTGGAGGAAGAGGACGGGGTGCGTATTGTGGAGTCGGATGAATTGCGCAGGTTGGGCAAGAAGTAATAGCCCTGCAGCTGCTGTAGGAGCGGCCTTGTGTCGCGATGGGGCGCGAAGCGGCCCCGGCAATTTGTGCATCTGCGCTGAAACCCCGGGGCTGCTTTGCAGCCCATCGCGACACAAGGCCGCTCCTACAGGGGCCGGTGTACCACCTAGAGGCCGCCGGTGGCCTGGAAGCCCACACCTGCTGCGGTCAGCAACGACAACGGCAGCAACAGGGTGTCGAGCAACATGCTCCCAGGCAAATCCAGCCCCGGATACGCCGGCGCATCAGCCCCATAATGATCCCGCGGGCAACAGCCGCCATTCATGACATACAAGTCCAACCGGGTGCCGGCATACACCACCGGCGCCCCGGGCTTGTTGGCATCCAGCGTACGCACCGTGGCGCAACCACTCAGTAGCCCCAGCGCCAGCAAGCCGCACAATGCGCGCCTCAATCATCCACCCCGTAGTGGTGCTCGCCCCAACGCGGCAACATGTCCTGGGGAATGTTCAGCAGGTTGAGAATGCGCGCCACGACAAAGTCGACCAGGTCGTCGATGGTCTGCGGCTGGTGATAGAAGCCTGGCGATGCCGGCAGGATGATGGCACCCATCTGCGACAACTTGAGCATGTTCTCCAGGTGAATGGTGGAGAACGGCGCCTCGCGCGGCACCAGCAGCAGCTGGCGACGCTCCTTGAGGGTAACGTCGGCAGCACGCTCGATCAGGTTGTTGCAGGCACCGGTGGCAATCGCCGAGAGGGTGCCGGTGGAACAGGGCACCACCACCATCGCCGCCGGCGCGCCGGAGCCCGAGGCTACCGGCGACATCCAGTCTTCCTTGCCATACACCCGGATCTGCCCGTCGGCGGCACCCGTGTATTCGGTAAGGAAGGCCTGCAGGGCCTGGGGTTTGGCCGGCAGCACCACGTCGGTCTCGGTGGCCACCACCAGTTGCGCGGCCTTGGAGATCAGAAAGTGTACCTCGCGGTCCTCGCGCACCAGGCAATCGAGCAGGCGCAGGCCATACTGCACGCCCGACGCCCCAGTCATCGCCAGTGTGATGCGTTCCGGCCCGTTCACTGCAATGCCTCGGCCAGCTTGCCGTGCAGGCCACCAAAGCCGCCGTTGCTCATGATCACCACGTGGGTGCCCGGGCGCGCCTGGCCCTTGACCCGCTCGATGATCGCCTCGAGGCTGTCGGCCACCACGCTCGGCACCTTGCACTGCGCGGCAGTCGCGGCCAGGTCCCAGCCGAGGTTGGCCGGGGCGTACCAGATCACCTGGTCGGCATCGTTGACGCTTTCCGGCAGACCGTCACGGTGGGCACCGAGCTTCATCGAATTGGAGCGCGGCTCGATCACGGCGATGACCGGCGCCTCGCCAACGCGCTTGCGCAGGCCGTCGAGGGTGGTGGCGATGGCGGTCGGGTGGTGGGCGAAATCATCGTAGATGGTCACGCCTTGCACCTCGGCGACCTTCTCCATGCGCCGCTTGACGCTCTTGAACGCACTCAGACCTTCGATGCCCATGGCCGGCACCACACCGACGTGGCGGGCCGCTGCCAGGGTTGCCAGGGCATTGGCGACGTTGTGCTGGCCGGTCAGCGCCCAGTCCACCACGCCCTGCACTTCGCCTTCGAACAGCACTTCGAAGCGCGAACCGTCCGGGCTCAGCAGGCGAGCCTGCCACTGGCCACCTTCACCGGTGGTTTGCACCGGGGTCCAGCAGCCCATACCGATCACGCGTTCCAGCGCCTGCTCGGTGGTTGGGTGAATCACCAGGCCTTCGCTGGGGATGGTGCGTACCAGGTGGTGGAACTGCCGCTCGATCGACGCCAGGTCGGGGAAGATGTCCGCGTGGTCGAATTCGAGGTTGTTGAGGATCGCGGTGCGCGGGTGGTAGTGGACGAATTTCGAGCGCTTGTCGAAGAAGGCGCTGTCGTACTCATCGGCCTCGACCACGAAGAACGGGGTGTTGCCCAGGCGTGCCGATACCGAGAAGTTCTGCGGTACACCACCGATCAGGAAGCCCGGGCTCATGCCGGCGTGCTCCAGCACCCAGGCCAGCATGCTGCTGGTGGTGGTCTTGCCATGGGTACCGGCAACGGCCAGTACCCAGCGGCCTTGCAGCACGTGGTCGGCCAGCCACTGCGGGCCGGAAACATACGGCAGGCCCTTGTTCAGCACGTACTCCACCGCCGGGTTGCCACGCGACATGGCATTGCCGATGACCACCAGGTCCGGTGCCGGCTCCAGCTGGGCCGGGTCATAGCCTTGGGTCAGCTCGATGCCCTGGGCTTCGAGCTGGGTGCTCATCGGGGGATAGACGTTGGCGTCAGAGCCGGTGACACGGTGGCCAAGTTCCTTGGCCAGCACCGCCAGCGAGCCCATGAAAGTGCCGCAAATACCGAGAATGTGAATATGCATGGTCGACCTCGCAAAACATCGAGGCAGGGTAGCGTAGGGCGAGAAAAATCGCACACGATGTTTCGCTCAATCGGCCCTGGTGATCCCGTGCTTGCGCAGTTTTCGATACAAGGTATTGCGGCTGATGCCCAAGTGCTCGGCGACCCGGGTGAGGTGCCAGTGTTTTGCCTCCAGGGTCTCCATGAGTGCTTGCCGTTCCGCATCTTGCAGGGGTGGCCTTGTGTCGCGATCGGGCTGCGCAGCAGCACTGGCGGCTTGAGCTGCGGGGTTGGGATCCTGGGGCCGCTCTGCGGCCCTCTCGCGACACAAGGCCGCTCCTGCAAGGGACGGTGTGTTGCGGACCATGGCGGGGAGATCCGGCAAGGTAATCCGGCTATCCTCGCAAAGCGCCACCAGCGTGCGCAGCACATTGCGCATCTGCCGCACGTTGCCCGGCCAGGCAAAGTCCAGTAGCGCCTGGCGCGCCCTGGGTTCGATGTCGATCAACTGCCCCTGCGCTTCCTGGCGCAGCAGAAAGTCCAGCAACTGCGCCTTGTCACTGCGCTCGCGCACCGCCGGCAACGCCACTTCCAGGCCATTCAGGCGGTAATACAGGTCTTCACGGAAACTACCCTGCTCCACCCGCTCCAGCAGGTCGCGGTGGGTAGCACTGACGATGCGCACGTCGACCGCCTGCGGTTCGCCACCGATCGGCACCACCTGGCGCTCTTCAAGTACCCGCAGCAGGCGGGTTTGCAGGGCCAGCGGCATGTCGCCGATCTCGTCCAGCAGCAAGGTGCCACCGTCGGCCTGCAGCAGCTTGCCACGCATGCCTTCCTTGCGCGCGCCGGTGAAACTGCCGCCGCGATAGCCGAACAGCTCGCTCTCGATCAGGCTCTCCGGGATCGACGCACAGTTGATGGCGACGAACGGTTTGCCGCGCCGCTCGCTGGCCTGGTGCACGGCCTGGGCGAACGCCTCCTTGCCGCAACCGGTCTCGCCGCGCAGCAACAACGGCACGTCGCGATCGAATACGCGCACGCTGCGCCGGAAGTCGTTCTGCAAGGCCGGGTCGAGCAGGCAGACAAGCGGCTCGGCCTCCCGCGCCGGCCGTGGCTGCGCGGCTGGCACCGACCATACCGGCGCGCGGGCCTGGCCACGCAGGCTGGCGAACACCTGGCGCCCGTCCAGGGTATGCAGCGGCCAGGCTGTGCTGCCGGAGGGCGTGGCCCGGCTGAACAGTTCGTCGTGGCTGCAGGCAAAGAAGCGCTCCAGCGGTTTGCCCAGCACACCGCCACGCACCGTGCCCAGCAGGTTCAGTGCGCTCTGGTTGGCCGCGCAGATGCGCCCGTCACCGTCGAAGGCCAGCAGGCCTTCGCTGAACAGGCCGACCGATTCCGCCTGCAGGTGAAAACGCAGCAGCCATTGCTGCTCGAAATGACGCAGGAAATAACAGCTCTCGATCATCTTGGCCGACAGGTTGACCAGGGCCATGGTGTGGAACTGGCTCTGCCGGGAAACATCAGGCCGCGCCGAAGACACGTCCAGCACCGCCAGCAATTCGCCATGCGGGTCGAACACCGGGCTGGCCGAGCAGGTCAGGCCGGTGTGGCGGCCGCGGAAGTGCTCGTCCTGGTGAATGGTCAGGGCCTGGCGCTCAACCAGGCACGTGCCGATGCCGTTGGTGCCTTCGCGCGCTTCACTCCAGTCGGCACCCAGCCACAGGCCGGCGCGCTCGAAGCTGCGCCGCTCGCTCGGGGCGCTGACGCAGTTGAGGATGACCCCGCGCGCATCGGTCAGCAGCACCGCATGGCCGGCCCCGGATAGCTGCTGGTGCAGGCTGTTCATCTCATGGTCGGCAATCTGCAGCACCTGGCGCAGGCGCTCGCGGCTTTCCAGCAGGCGCCCGTGCTCAAGCACTACTGGCGCCTCGATCACCGCCGGGTCGAGGTGGTAGTCCTCCAGGCAGCGTAGCCAGGAGCGGGCGATGGACGGGTCGCTAGCGCCCGCCCCGGCCCCGCCATGGGCGACGGTGTGGACTTGCTGGGCATGACGACTGAAATGATTGCTCTGCATTGTTGTAGTTCTCCGCAGATGGAGCGTCCCGCCAGCATCCTCCACCCGGGTGGCCTTTGCAATGCATCCCCGGGTGACGTGTCGCAAATGGCACAAAGTGTCACCCCGGCGCGTACCGGCGCTGGCACAACGGCGCCTGGCCAGGCCCTGGAAAGCAGGCCAAGCCATTGATTTGCCTGGCACTGGCAACGCTGGCCCAACCTTTGCTCTACGCTTTTCAACTCCCTAACAAGCACAATAGCCAGGAGACACACCATGCGTTACGCACATCCCGGTACCGAAGGCGCGAAGGTTTCCTTCAAGAGCCGCTACGGCAACTACATCGGTGGTGAGTTCGTTCCTCCGGTAAAGGGTGAGTACTTCACCAACACCTCGCCGGTGAACGGCCAGCCGATCGCCGAATTCCCCCGCTCCACTGCCGAAGACATCGAAAAAGCCCTGGATGCCGCCCATGCGGCTGCCGACGCCTGGGGCCGTACCTCGGTGCAGGACCGCTCCAACGTCCTGCTGAAGATCGCCGACCGTATCGAACAGAACCTCGAACTGCTGGCCATCACCGAAACCTGGGACAACGGCAAGCCGGTGCGTGAAACCCTGAATGCCGACATCCCGCTGGCGGTCGACCACTTCCGCTACTTCGCCGGTTGCATTCGTGCCCAGGAAGGCGGCGCCGCCGAGATCAACGAAGGCACCGTGGCCTATCACATCCACGAGCCACTGGGCGTGGTCGGGCAGATCATCCCGTGGAACTTCCCGATCCTGATGGCCGCCTGGAAGCTTGCCCCGGCCCTGGCCGCCGGCAACTGCGTGGTGCTCAAGCCGGCCGAGCAGACCCCACTGGGCATCACCGTGCTGCTGGAACTGATCGGCGACCTGCTGCCAAAAGGCGTACTCAACGTGGTGCAGGGCTATGGCCGCGAAGCCGGCGAGGCGCTGGCCACCAGCAAGCGCATCGCCAAGATCGCCTTCACCGGCTCGACCCCGGTGGGCTCGCACATCATGAAGTGTGCCGCCGAGAACATCATCCCGTCCACCGTGGAGCTGGGCGGAAAGTCGCCGAACATCTACTTCGAAGACATCATGCAGGCCGAGCCGAGCTTCATCGAGAAAGCCGCCGAAGGCATGGTGCTGGCGTTCTTCAACCAGGGTGAGGTGTGCACCTGCCCGTCGCGCGCCCTGGTCCAGGAGTCGATCTACCCGCAGTTCATGGAAGCGGTGATGAAGAAGGTGCAACAGATCAAGCGTGGCGACCCGCTGGACACCGACACCATGGTCGGTGCCCAGGCCTCGCAACAGCAGTTCGAGAAAATCCTGTCGTACCTGGAGATTGCCGAGAAGGAAGGCGCCGAGCTGCTGACTGGCGGCAAGGTGGAAAAACTCGAAGGCTCGCTGGCCACCGGTTACTACATCCAGCCGACCCTGCTCAAGGGCAACAACCGCATGCGAGTGTTCCAGGAGGAAATCTTCGGGCCGGTGGTCAGCGTTACCACGTTCAAGGACGAAGCCGAAGCGCTGGCGATCGCCAACGACACCGAGTTCGGCCTGGGCGCCGGCGTGTGGACCCGCGACATCAACCGTGCCTACCGCGTGGGCCGTGGGATCAAGGCAGGCCGGGTGTGGACCAACTGCTACCACCTGTACCCGGCGCATGCGGCGTTTGGCGGGTACAAGAAGTCGGGCGTCGGGCGTGAGACGCACAAGATGATGCTGGACCACTATCAGCAGACCAAGAACCTGCTGGTGAGCTACGACATCAATCCGTTGGGCTTCTTCTAAACCGCGTCGCGGCCTTCGCGGGCACGCCCGCTCCCACAGGTATTGCACTGCTCTTGAAACTTGTGCAGTCCCTGTGGGAGCGGGCAAGCCCGCGAAGAGGCCAGGCCTGCATACACCAAATCCAGAGCGGCAACCGCGCACCAACCGCTCTGGCTCGCTTCCTGCAACACCTATCACCATCGGCCCGGAACCCTTCCGGCCACCAAGAAAAACAACAGGTGAATCTATGCCAAGCGATCATTCCGCCGGCTCTCCGGCAGGCTCTTCCGTCGACTTCGAAAAGGTCGGCTCGGACTATTTCCAGCAACGTGAACTGAAAAAAGGCGCCGCCGGCTGGGTACTGCTGGTCGGCCTGGGCGTGGCCTATGTGATCTCCGGCGACTACGCCGGCTGGAACTTCGGCCTGGCCCAGGGTGGCTGGGGCGGGATGTTCCTCGCCACCCTGCTGATGGCCACCATGTACCTGTGCATGTGCTTCTCGCTGGCCGAACTGTCGTCGATGATCCCCACCGCAGGCGGCGGCTACGGTTTTGCCCGCAGCGCCTTCGGCCCGTGGGGCGGCTTCCTCACCGGCACGGCAATCCTCATCGAATACGCCATCGCCCCCGCCGCCATCGCGGTGTTCATCGGCGCCTATTGCCAGTCGCTGTTCGGTATCGGCGGCTGGATGATCTACCTGGCGTTCTACATCGTGTTCATCGGCATCCACATCTTCGGCGTGGGTGAGGCACTGAAGCTGATGTTCATCATCACCGCCATCGCCGCCATTGCCCTGGCTGTGTTTTTGGTGGGCATGGTGCCCCATTTTGATGCAGCCAACCTGTTCGACATCGCCAAGACGGACGCCGTGGGCGCCAGCAGCTTCCTACCGTTCGGCTACGTCGGCGTGTGGGCAGCCATCCCCTACGCCATCTGGTTCTTCCTGGCTGTCGAAGGCGTGCCGCTGGCCGCGGAAGAAACCAAGAACCCCAAGCGCGACCTGCCACGCGGGCTGATCGGGGCCATGCTGGTCCTGCTCGCCTTCGCCCTGCTGATCCTGGTGGTCGGCCCCGGCGGCGCAGGCTCCGAGGCGCTGAAGGCCTCCGGCAACCCGCTGGTCGAAGCCTTGTCCAAGGCCTACGGCGGCTCCACCTGGATGGGCGGCTTCGTCAACCTGGTCGGGCTGGCCGGGCTGATCGCCAGCTTCTTCTCGATCATCTATGCCTATTCGCGGCAGATCTTCGCCCTGTCGCGCGCCGGCTACCTGCCGCGCAAGCTGTCGGAGACCAACAAGAGCAAGGCCCCGGTCATGGCCCTGGTGATCCCTGGCATCATCGGCTTTGCCCTGTCGCTGACCGGCCAGGGCGACCTGCTGATCCTGGTGGCGGTGTTCGGTGCCACACTGTCCTATGTACTGATGATGGCCGCGCACATCACCCTGCGTATCCGCCGGCCGAAGATGGAGCGCCCGTACCGCACCCCCGGTGGCATCGTCACCTCGGGCGTGGCCCTGGTACTGGCCTGCATCGCCGTGGTCGCCGGTTTCCTGGTCGACCCACGGGTGGTGATTGGCGCCGCAGTGATCTATGCGGTATTAATTGCCTACTTTGCTTTGTACAGCCGCCACCACCTGGTAGCGGGCACACCGGAAGAGGAATTCGCCGCGATCCAGAAGGCCGAAGAGGCCCTGCACTGATCGCCGCCACCCGCCGCGGGGCAACCCGCGGCTCTGGAGAGTCTGTATGGCAAGTTTCGTACACACGGTGGGCCACCTGGTCTACCGCTTCGACAGCCTCAAGGAAGTGATGGCCAAGGCCAGCCCCGCCCGTTCGGGGGACTACCTGGCGGGTGTCGCCGCCAGCAACGACGGTGAACGCGTCGCCGCGCAGATGGCCCTGGCCAATATCCCGCTGACGCATTTCCTCAATGAAGCACTGATCCCTTACGAAGAAGACGAAGTCACCCGGCTGATCATCGACAGCCACGATGCCCAGGCATTTGCCAGCGTCAGCCACCTGACCGTGGGTGGCCTGCGCGACTGGCTGCTCAGCGATGAAGCCAACGAGGACAGCCTGCGCGCCCTGGCGCCCGGGCTGACCCCGGAAATGGCCGCAGCGGTGTCGAAGATCATGCGCGTGCAGGACCTGGTGCTGGTGGCGCAGAAGATCCGCGTGGTTACGCGCTTCCGTGGCACCATGGGGCTGCGCGGGCGGCTGTCGACCCGGCTGCAGCCCAACCACCCGACCGACGAACCGGCCGGCATCGCCGCCAGCATCCTCGACGGCCTGCTGTACGGCAATGGCGACGCCATGATCGGCATCAACCCGGCCACCGACAGCATCGCTTCGATCTGCGCGCTGCTGGAAATGCTCGACGCCATCATCCAGCGCTACGACATCCCCACCCAGGCTTGCGTACTGACCCACGTGACCACATCGATCGAGGCGATCAACCGTGGCGTGCCGCTGGACCTGGTGTTCCAGTCCATAGCCGGCACCGAAGCGGCCAACGCCGGCTTCGGCATCAACCTCAATGTGCTGCAGGAAGGCTACGAAGCGGGCCTTTCGCTGAAGCGCGGCGCACTCGGGCAGAACCTGATGTACTTCGAAACCGGCCAGGGCAGCGCCCTGTCGGCCAACGCCCACCACGGCGTCGACCAGCAAACCTGCGAAACCCGCGCCTATGCCGTAGCCCGCCATTTCAAGCCGTTCCTGGTCAACACCGTGGTCGGCTTCATCGGCCCGGAATACCTGTACAACGGCAAGCAGATCATCCGCGCCGGCCTCGAGGACCACTTCTGCGGCAAGCTGCTGGGGGTGCCGATGGGTTGCGACATCTGCTACACCAACCACGCCGAGGCCGACCAGGACGACATGGACACCCTGCTGACCTTGCTGGGCGTGGCGGGGATCAACTTCATCATGGGCATCCCCGGTTCCGACGACATCATGCTCAACTACCAGACCACCTCGTTCCACGATGCGCTGTACGCGCGCCAGACCCTGGGCCTGAAACCCGGGCCGGAATTCGAGGCCTGGCTGGCCCGCACCGGCATCTTCACCCAGGCCGATGGCCGGGTACGCTTTGGTGACAACCTGCCGCCGGCTTTCCGCCAGGCCTTGGCACAGCTTGCATAGGGATGACCATGGACCATCGCACGCCTACCCCCGACAACCCCTGGCTGGCCCTGCGCAACCTCACCCCGGCGCGCATCGCCCTGGGCCGTGCCGGCACCAGCCTGCCAACCGGCGCGCAGCTGGACTTCCAGTTCGCCCATGCCCAGGCGCGCGACGCCGTGCACCTGGCGTTCGATCACGCCAGCCTGGCTGCGCAGCTGGCTGACCGCGGCCGCGACAGCCTGGTGCTGCACAGCGCCGCCAGCGACCGCAACCAATACCTGCAACGCCCGGACCTGGGGCGGCGCCTGAACCAGGACTCGGTGGCGGCGCTACGCCAGCACGCCCAGGCCAACCCCGGCGGGGTCGACCTGGCCATCGTCGTGGCGGACGGCCTGTCGGCCCTGGCCGTGCACCGCCACACCCTGCCGTTCCTGGCCCGCTTCGAAGAGCAGGCCGCCGCCGACGGCTGGAGCAGTGCGCCGGTGGTGCTGGTGCAGCAGGGCCGCGTGGCCGTGGCCGACGAGGTCGGTGAGCTGCTGGGTGCGCGCATGACGGTGATGCTGATTGGCGAACGCCCGGGGCTCAGCTCGCCCGACAGCCTCGGCCTGTATTTTACCTACGCGCCGAAGGTCGGCCTGACCGATGCCTACCGCAACTGCATTTCCAACATTCGCCTGGAGGGGCTGAGCTATGGCATGGCGGCGCACCGCCTGCTGTACCTGATGCGCGAAGCCTGCCGGCGTCAGCTTTCCGGAGTGAATCTGAAGGACGAAGCCGAAGTCCATAGCCTTGAGAGTGAACATGGCGCCGGCCAGAAGGGCAACTTCCTGCTCGGCAAAGGGTAAAAAACCTGTAACGGAAGGCGGATTGCACTTGCGCCGCGCATTGGGCAGCATGCCCAGGAAAGCTGCTGGCAATCCGCTGTTTCCCCTAATGGACTCTGAGGGCCGCACATGCGCATCATCAAGGCAACCCTGGAACACCTCGACCTGCTCACGCCGATGTTCGTTAAATACCGTGAGTTCTACGGGCAGCTTCCCTACCCCGACAGCTCGCGCAGCTTCCTGGAAAAGCGCCTGAAGCGGGATGAGTCGGTGATCTACCTGGCCTTGCCGGATGACGACGACAGCAAGCTGCTGGGTTTTTGCCAGCTCTACCCGAGCTATTCGTCGCTGTCGCTGAAGCGGGTATGGATTCTCAACGACATCTATGTGGCCGAGGATTCGCGGCGCATGCTGGTGGCCGACCACCTGATGCGCGAGGCGAAGAAGATGGCCAAGGAAACCAACGCCGTGCGCATGCGGGTATCAACCAGCGCGGACAATGAAGTAGCGCACAAGACTTACGAGTCCATCGGGTTTCGTGAGGATAACGAGTTCAAGAGCTATATCCTGCCGATCAACCAGGATTGACTGTGCTGGTGCTTTCGCGGGCACGCCCGCTCCCACAGGGGTATCACCGCTTTCCAAGGCTGTGCCGTACCTGTGGGAGCGGGCGTGCCCGCGAAGAGGCCGGAACAGGACTACCCCTGCCGTAACCCCCCGCTACAAACTCCCCGGGCATGATCCTCACTTCGCCGTATAATGGCCCACCTGTCATGTGTGAAATTTTACCCATCGCCAGGTAACCGAGCCTACGCCCCAAGAACACAGGTGCTGTACATGGATTTCAACCCGCTGGACCTTATCCTGCATCTCGATGCCTACCTCGATCTGCTGGTCACCAATTACGGTCCCTGGATCTACGCCATCCTCTTCACCGTGATCTTCTGCGAAACCGGGCTGGTGGTGATGCCCTTCCTGCCAGGCGATTCGCTGCTGTTCATCGCCGGCGCCGTGGCCGCCGGTGGCGGCATGGACCCGTTGCTGCTGGCCGGCCTGCTGATGGCTGCGGCGATCCTCGGCGACAGCACCAACTACGTGATCGGCCGCACGGTTGGCGAACGCCTGTTCAACAAGCCCAACTCGAAGATCTTCCGCCGCGACTACCTGCAGCGCACCCACGATTTCTATGAGCGCCACGGCGGCAAGACCGTGACCATGGCGCGCTTCCTGCCGATCCTGCGCACCTTCGCGCCCTTCGTCGCCGGCATCGCCCACATGCATTACCCGCGCTTCCTCGGCTTCAGCGTCGCCGGTTCGCTGCTGTGGGTCGGAGGCCTGGTAACCCTGGGTTACTTCTTCGGCAACGTGCCATTCATCAAGCAGCACCTGTCGCTGATGGTGGTGGGTATCATCCTCCTGTCGCTGGTGCCGATGATCCTGGGCCTGCTGCGTGGCCGCCTGGGCCGTACGGCCAAGGCTCACTGAAGCTGGCCGATGTGGTCGTTCAGCGCCTGGCGGCGCAAGCGCACCCTGGCGCGCTACCCCATCGCCCCCCAGCAATGGCAGGCCGTGCGCGCGCGCCTGCCGATGCTGGACGGCATCACTGAAGCAGAAGACCGCTGGCTGCGAGAAGCCTGCATCCTGTTCCTGCTGGACAAACACCTCACCTGCCTGCCCGGCGTCGAACTGGACGACGAGCAGCGCCTGTTGCTGGCGGCCCAGGCGCAGTTGCCCCTGTTGCACCTGGGCGAGCTGAACTGGTACCAAGGGTTCCACGAGATCATCCTCTACCCCGACGACTTCAAGAGCCCCCAGCGCCACCGCGATGCCAGTGGCGTGGAACACGTCTGGGATGGCGAACACAGCGGCGAGGCCTGGCAGCAGGGCCCGGTCATCCTGGCCTGGAATGGCGTGCTGGCCAGTGGCGGCTGGGAGGCCTACAACCTGGTCATCCATGAACTGGCGCACAAGCTCGACATGCTCAACGGCGATGCCAACGGCCTGCCGCCACTGCACAACGGCATGCCTGTGGAGGAATGGGCCAGCGCCATGCAACAGGCCTACGACGACCTCAACCGCCAGCTGGACAACGACCCCGACGCCGAAACCGCCATCGACCCTTATGCCGCGGAAAACCCGGCCGAGTTCTTCGCCGTCACCAGCGAATACTTCTTTAGTGCCCCCGACCTGCTGCAGCAGGCTTATCCAAAGGTCTACCACCAGTTGTCGCAGTTCTACCGCCAGGACCCGCTGGCGCGCCTGTGCCGGCTGCAGGCCGAACACCCGGACTACCGCGCAAGCCACGCCTGACGGGGCCGCACATCAGGCCAGGCGTGGCATGCCCCGGCAGAATGTGCCTATAATCGCCGCCACTTTTTTGGTCAAACACGGGGGCACTGCCCAATGAGCTACAGCAAGATTCCGGCGGGCAAAGACCTGCCGAACGACATCTACGTCGCCATCGAGATCCCGGCCAACCACGCGCCGATCAAATACGAGATCGACAAGGACAGCGACACCCTGTTCGTCGACCGTTTCATGGCTACCCCGATGTTCTACCCAGCCAACTACGGTTTCATCCCGAACACCCTGGCTGACGACGGTGACCCGCTGGACGTGCTGGTTGTTACTCCGTACCCGGTGGCCCCTGGTTCGGTTATCCGTGCCCGTCCGGTCGGCGTGCTGAACATGACCGACGACGGCGGCGGCGACGCCAAGGTCATCGCTGTTCCTCACGACAAGCTGTCGCAGCTGTACGTCGACGTGAAGGAATACACCGACCTGCCAGCCCTGCTGATCCAGCAGATCGAGCACTTCTTTGCCAACTACAAAGATCTCGAGAAGGGCAAGTGGGTCAAGATCGAAGGCTGGGAAGGCGCCGACGCCGCCCGTGCCGCGATCACCAAGTCGGTGGCTGCCTACAAGGGCTGATACCGGTTGCACGAAGAACCCCGCCTCGGCGGGGTTTTTTTTATGCTTGGAGGCTGGCCCAGGGGGCTGTGGAGGCGGCCTGTGGCAGCTGCGACGCTTAGTAAAAAATCCTACACCGTCCTACTCCAACGCCCTACAAATCGCTGTTTTCACACAGACCTCATCAACATCCGGTTGATATCCTTGCTGGCACCGCGCCGCTACACTCGCCGCCATGAACACATCCGGTGACCGCCTCAAAGCTCTCCTCCACGAATGTGGCCTTACCCCGTCCGATTTCGCCGCCCAGCGCAGCGTCACACCCCAGCACGTCAACAACTGGTTCAAGCGCGGTGTGCCGTTGGCCCGGCTGGACGAACTGGCCGACCTGTTCTGCGTACATCGTCGCTGGTTGCGCACCGGTGAAGGGCCCAAGCACCTCAACCCGATCCCGCGCAACCATTCCCCGGCGCCAGCGCCCGGCAACCTGCCCACGCCGCTGTCGGCGCGAGGGGGCCGGGTGTTGAAGCTGCCCTTTTACGAATTGCACAGCGGCCTGCTGTCGCCCGTGCCCGGCAGGCACCTGTGCCTGCCCGCAAAAGCGCTGAGAAGCCTCGGCGTGCAAGCCGAAAACGCCATCTGCCTGGCCATGCCCGCCGGCAACATGGCCCCACTGATGCCGCAACAGGCCACCCTTGCCATCGACCTGGGCATGACCCAGGTGGTTGAGGGCGAAACCTATGCCCTGCTGCACAATGGCACGCTCCGGGTGAACAACCTCAGCCTCGGCCAGCACGGCACGCTGTACCTGCACAGCCTTGACCGGCGCAGCTACGCGGTCGAACGCTACACCACCGTGCAGCGCCAGGCGCAGGGGCTGGAAATCCTCGGCTGGGTCTTCCACTGGTCGCATTTTCGCCAGCAACGGCCTGGCTGAAACAACCTGTGCCATTTTTTGCTGGGCATCCCGCGCGCGCCCTTGTATGCTACGCCGCACATTCAGCCCCGACCGGCGCATGCCGCGGTCCAGAGGGCTCGGCGATATCCCACACGGGCATCTGCCAATTCTTTCAGGCCTTGATGGCCACACAGTTAAGGCGATTGCGGCTTACCAAAAATTAGTCGGAAGCGTCCCCGAGAAGCCGGCCACAAGCCGGCTTTTTAATGCCCTCCTGAAATTCCTTCCCTGCCTTCAAGGCTGCGCGTGCACGCCTCGCCTGCGCAAGCTGACTAAAAAGTAATGTAGCGCTCAGCCAGTTGACAGCGCGGGCCGGCTAGCCTGCAGTCTGTTGGTGCTTATCGAAAAATTATCGACTGACTGGACGCAACGGCATGCAAAGCAAAACCACGAGACGCTCCTTCGTCAAAGGCCTGGCCGCTACCGGACTGCTTGGCGGGTTGGGCATGTGGCGCGCGCCGGTCTGGGCCGTGACCAGCCCTGGCCAACCGAATGTACTGACGGGCACCGACTTTGACCTGTACATCGGTGAACTGCCGGTGAATTTCACCGGCGCCAAGCGCACGGCGATGGCCATCAACGGCTCCGTGCCCGGGCCCATTCTGCGCTGGCGCGAAGGCGACACCGTCACCCTGCGTGTGCGTAACCGTTTGCAGCAGGACACCTCCATCCACTGGCACGGCATCATCCTGCCGGCCAACATGGACGGCGTGCCGGGCCTGAGCTTCCACGGCATCGCCCCCGACGGCATGTACGAGTACCGGTTCAAGGTCCAGCAGAATGGTACCTACTGGTACCACAGCCACTCCGGGTTCCAGGAACAAGTTGGGGTGTACGGCGCCTTGGTCATCGATGCGAAAGAGCCCGAGCCGTTCAGCTACGACCGGGACTACGTGGTGATGCTCAGCGACTGGACAGACGAAGACCCTGCCCGGGTGCTGTCCAAGCTCAAGAAGCAGTCGGACTATTACAACTACCACAAGCGCACGGTGGGTGACTTCGTCAACGACGTCAGCGAAATGGGCTGGTCGGCTGCGCTAGCCGACCGGAAGATGTGGGCCGAGATGAAGATGAGCCCCACCGACCTCGCCGACGTGAGTGGCTACACCTACACCTACCTGATGAATGGCCAGGCGCCGGACGGTAACTGGACGGGCGTGTTCAAGCCGGGCGAGAAAATCCGCCTGCGCTTCATCAACGGCTCTGCCATGACCTATTTCGACGTGCGCATTCCCGGCCTGAAGATGACCGTTGTCGCGGCGGACGGGCAGCACGTCAAGCCTGTTTCGGTCGACGAGCTGCGCATCGCCGTTGCCGAGACCTACGACGTCATCGTCGAGCCTGAAAGCGAGCAGGCATACACCATTTTCGCCCAGTCCATGGACCGTACCGGGTATTCCAGGGGCACCCTGGCTGTCCGCGAGGGCTTGCAGGCGCCGGTGCCAACCGTGGATCCACGCCCCATCATCTCGATGAACGATATGGGCATGGACCATGGCGACATGGGCGGTATGGACCATGACAGCATGGCCGGCATGGACCACAACAGCATGGCCGGCATGGACCACGGCGCCATGACCGGCACAAGCGCGGCCATGCAGCGCCACCCGGCCTCCGAGACCAACAACCCGCTGGTCGACATGCAGACGATGTCGCCGACGCCAAAGCTGAGCGATCCCGGGATTGGGCTACGCAACAATGGCCGCCGCGTGCTCACCTATGCCGACCTGCGCAGCACCTTCCCTGACCCGGACGGCCGCACGCCGGGGCGCACAATCGAACTGCACCTTACCGGTCACATGGAAAAATTCGCCTGGTCCTTCGACGGCATCAAGTTTTCCGATGCCGAGCCACTGCGCCTGAAGTATGGCGAGCGCCTGCGTATCACCCTGGTCAACGACACCATGATGACTCACCCCATCCACCTGCATGGCATGTGGAGCGACCTGGAGGATGACAACGGCAACTTCATGGTGCGCAAGCACACCATCGATATGCCGCCTGGCTCGAAACGCAGCTATCGCGTCACTGCAGATGCCTTGGGGCGTTGGGCCTATCACTGTCACCTGCTGTTCCATATGGAAATGGGCATGTTCCGAGAAGTCCGTGTGGACGAATGAACTGGAGATCCGAGATGAGCAAAGCCATGAAACGAAGCGCGTTTTTCCTCTCTGCCGCGATGGCGGGCCTGCTTGCTGTCCATGCACCCTCCTCGTGGTCCGACGACACCAGCAAACAACCGGCCAATGCTGCAAACGCCAAAGGCGCACAGGGCATGGACCACGGCGCCATGAAAGGCATGGACCACGGCAATATGCAGGGTATGAACCATGACGCCATGAAAGGCATGGACCATAGCACCATTAAGGGAATGGACCATGGCGCGATGCAAGGCATGGACCACGGCAAGATGATGGAATCGCATGGCAGCGATAAAGCTAAGGCAGGGAACGATGCTCAATAGCCTGGCACGACGATCGCTACTGGCATTGGGCGTTGCCCTGGGCATGCTGGGCACTGCGCCCAGCTTCGCCGCCGGGGCAATGGACCATTCGGCCATGGGGCACGATGCCATGCCGATGGATAGCGGCTCGTCGCACGATTCGATGCCAGGCATGGACCACAGCAAGATGGACCATGACAGCATGCAGGGCATGGACCACGGCAAGATGGACCACGGCAGCATGCAGGGCATGGACCACTCGACGATGAACCACCGCTCGGCAGAGGCGCCGACGACGAGCAGCCGTACCCCGATCCCGGTATTGACGGATGCAGACCGCCAGGCAGCCTTTCCCCCGTTGGGTGGGCACCAGATGCACGACAGCGCAATCAACAGCTTCCTGCTGCTGGATCAGCTGGAGTACCAGGATGCGGACGAAGGCAGCACCCTGGCCTGGGATGCATCCGGCTGGATAGGTGGCGATATCAACCGGTTGTGGATCCGCTCCGAAGGCGAACGCACCAACGGCGTCAGCGAAGATGCCGAATTGCAGTTGCTGTACGGCCGCTCGGTCAGCCCCTGGTGGGATGTGGTTGCCGGGGTGCGCCAGGACTTCAAGCCCGAATCGCCCCAGACCTGGGCGGCATTCGGTATCCAGGGCATGGCACTGTACGACTTCGAGACCGAAGCCACCGCATTCATTGGCGAGAACGGCCAGGCTGCTGCTCGCCTGGAAGGCGACTACGACATCCTGCTGACCAACCGCCTGATCCTGCAGCCAACCGCTGAAGCCAACTTCTACGGCAAGAACGACCCTGAGCGCGGCGTAGGTTCCGGCCTGGCCAATACCGAGGTCGGGCTGCGCCTGCGCTACGAGATTGTCCGGCAGTTCGCTCCCTACATCGGCATCACCTGGAAACGTTCCTATGGCAAAACTGCCGATTTCGTCCGGGATGAGGGTGGCGATGTGGATGAAGCGCGTTTCGTCGCCGGTATCCGCATGTGGTTTTGAGACCCTGACATGAAGAAAACAATAACAACGCTTGTCATGGCTGGCGTGCTGACCAGCGCGGCAGTGCTGGGTGCCGCCTACTCCGGCCTGGTCAACGTCGGCGCCGATGACCCGCACTTCCCCGCCGTGCATGCCTTTCTGGCCATGGCCCGGGACCGTTCCATTGCGGTACGTGCCAACGACATCGAAGTACCAGACCTGCAAGACGAAGCCCTGATCCGTACCGGCGCGGGTAATTACAATGCCATGTGCATCGGTTGCCACCTGGCCCCAGGCGTGGAAAAAACCGAGCTCAGCCAGGCGCTGTACCCCTCGCCGCCCAACCTGGCCACCCGTGGCCTCGGCGGCGACCCTGCCGCAGCGTTCTGGATCATCAAGCACGGCATCAAGGCCACTGGCATGCCGGCCTGGGGCAAAAGCATGGGTGACGAATATATCTGGGGCATCGTGGCCTTCCTCGACCAGTTGCCCAAGCTCGATACCCAGCAGTACAACGCGCTGGTAGCAAGCAGCAGCGGCCACCAGCATGGCGGTGGCGAAAGCCAAATGCACAACCATGAAGGCCAGCACGGCAGCCACGCGCCTGAGCGCGCGGGCCACCACGCAATGGGCAATTCAGAAGCGCATCATCCGGCACCCGACAGCCCAGTTCCGAAGACACATATGCACCGTGATGGCAAAGCGCACGCCCATGGGAACTGAAGGCCGCTCGGTCCGAAGCAGGCCTCTCATCTCAGTGCTTCATGCCTAGCTCAGCATCATCCATCAGCGCCTTGGCCATCGCACTCAGGTAGTGCGCAGCCCAGATCATCATCGGTTTTTCATCCATCAGGCCGGTGATGGTCAACTCGCGGACATAGCCCATCAGTTCCGAGGCCTGCTCGCGGGCGTCCTCGCACGGGATGCCGGGCTCGATGCGGAACAGTGGGTGGGTGCCGTTTTCGCCTTGGTAGAAGGTGGTCTTGCCGACGGTGAATTGGGTGTCGTCGGTAGTCATTGTTGAATTCCCTGATAGTTCTCGACTCTCCGGGCCGGCCCTTTCGCGGGCTTGCCCGCTCCCACAGGTACTGTGCAAGCCTTGAGGCCTGTGGTGAGCCTGTGGGAGCGGGCATGCCCGCGAAGAGGCTAGCCCAGAAAACACATCACTAATGCCTAGTGCAAAATCCTGGGCTCTGTAGGCATCTGCACCTGAACCAGTGCCGTCTCCAGCAAAGCCCGCAGCGTCTCCAGCTCATGCATCGAGGTCATCATCAGGATCGATGCCGGTGACTTGGGCTGCTGCAGCATTGCCTGGCGCACGACGGTCGCAGCGCACAGCGCATAGTCCGTGGCCTGGATCAGGGTGTCTTCAAGGGCATGAATATCGTGGGGTGGATCGGGGACAATCTTGAGCATGGTGTAATCTCGTCTGTTCCGAAGGGACAGCCACGACATCACTTGCAGTTGATGGGTGGCGGCTACGTACGGGTCTGCAAGACCGGACAGACGATAAACCGGCAGATCCGAAGATCTCCCGCACGCAGCCACCATTGACCGAAATCGCCGGCACGCGGCAACTAGGAAAGCGGTACTGAATCGTCTGCAGGCTTGCAGGCCCGGTCGCTGATTTGGCAACGACGGGGCCAGACTAGGTCGCTGAGAACACCACCGCAATGGCGCAAAGGCGGTAGGAAGCTATTTCAGAAATGGCCTACGCGCAACGGGAAAAATCTGATTATCAGAAGTCATACCGCGCCCCAACCATCATGCTTCGCGACGGCCCGTAGAAATTGAACGTCGAGGTCGACCCCACCCGCGACAGGTAGTCCCGGTCGAACAGGTTGTTGATGTTGAAGGTGGCCGTCAGCTTCGAGGTAACCGGATAAGACAGCATTGCATCCACGGTCGCATAGCCTGGCGCGTCGATGCGCACACCGCCGTTCTCGGAATGGAAGTTGCTCATCGCCGAAATGCCGCCACCAATGGCCAGGCCGTTCAGTGGCCCTTGGCCGATGGTGTACTTGCTCCACAGCGATGCCTGGTTGCGCGGCATGATGAAAAAGGTGGTTTCGGCATCGCCCTTGAGGGTTTCGGTTTCCATCCAGGTGTAGCCGGCCAGCACTTCCCAGTTCGGCGTCAGCTTGCCGCTCACTTCCACTTCGGCGCCCTTCACACGGGTCTTGCCGGATGCAACAGAGTCAGTGGTAGCCACACCGTCGGCGTCATACACGGTGGTCGCGCGGTTCTTGTCGGTCAGGCGGAACACCGAGAGGCGCGTATTCAGGTCGCCGCCGAAGTAGCTGCTCTTGAGACCGAACTCGTACTGCTCGCCCTCACGCGGCTTGAGCACCCGGCCATTGCTGTCGGTGTCGGACTGCGGCTTGAACACCTGCGAATAGCTGGCGTACAGCGCATGGTTGTCGGTCAGGTCGTAGACCAGTCCGCCATACGGGGTGAAGTGGCCATCCACGCGCTTGCTGTCGTTGGTGGTGGCGCCACTACTGAGGGTGGTGGTGTAGAAATCCCCGCGATACCAGCTGAAGCGCCCCCCGGCGATCAGCGCCAGGCGCTCGACCGGGCGGAAGGTGACCTTGGAATACAGGCCGTATTCCTCTTCCTGCGTACCGGTCTCGGTGCTGTAGTTCGGCGCTGGCTTGGCGAACTGCTTCGGCGAGTAGGTGTTGACGTTGATGGCGCCCAGGTTGGTTGTGCCGTTGAGGTACTCGGTGTCGTAGTTCTTGTAGTCGCTGCCGACCACGAACTCGCTGACCTGGCCGAAGGTTTCGAACGGCTGGCTGTAGCTGGCGTCCAGCGAGTAGGTGTCCTGGGTGAAATCGCGGGCGCTGGCGCGCTCGGAGTTGGCGCCAGTGGTGGCGTTGGTCGCGGTGAAGGCATACAGGTAATTCGTGTCGCGGTGCGAGCCACGGGCAGCGACACGGCCATAGCCGCCATTGTCGAAGCGGTGGGTCAGCTCGGCGACCAGATCAGTGGTCTTGCCGTCGAAGTAGTTCCAGTCGGCCCCCAGGAACTTCGAGTGGCTGAAGTCGGGCACTTCGCCGGACAGCGTTGCCGGATAGCCGTTGTGCGGGGTGAGGTTCTTCACTTCATGAATCAGGCCGAACGACAGGGTGGTGGCGTCGTCCAGGTCGACGTCCAGTGCACCGTAGTAGCTGTTGCTGGTGTTGGCGTTGTAGTCGACCTCGCCATTGGTGTCGTCACGCGAGGCGATGAAGCGCCCGCGCACGCGGCCGGCATCATCCAGCGGCCCGCTCAGGTCGATTTCCTCGTGGTTGGTGTCCCAGGTGCCATAGCTGCCTTCGACGTGGCCCTGGAACTCGGCAGTCGGGCGCTTGCGCACCATGTTGACGATGCCGCCCAGTTCGCTGGTGCTGCTAAACAGCCCGGCCGGGCCACGCATGATCTCGACACGGTCGAACGCCGCCAGCGACGGTACCGTACCGAAGATGCTGGCCATGGGCGCCGGCAGGCCGTCGATATTGAACTCGCTGTACTCGTAGCCACGGGCGTAGATCGATGAGCGGCCACTGTCGTTGGTCAGGGTACGCAGGCCGGCGGTGTACTTGGCCAGGTCATCGAGGTGCACGAACCGACGGTCCTTGACGTAGTCCTGGGTGTAGACCGTGATCGATTGCGGAATGTCCTTGAGCGCTGCGGGGGTCTTGGTGCCCACAGTGGCGGCATCCACGCTGTAGCCACCAGTTTCTTCCGACGGCAGCATGTCGTACAGGCGGTTGCCTTCGATGGTCAATGCCGGCAGGTCAAGCGCGCTGTCCTCGGCAGCCGCCTGGGTCGCCACCGTCTCGGCCAGGGCCGACAATGAAAACGGCGCCAGTAGCCCCAGCATCAGCCAGCCCCGAACCCGTCGCGGGTCCCCCAACTTTTTGAAACTGCTCATGACACACCCTTTCCCCAAATGGTAGTAATTCGCAAACGAAACAAGTTGCTTTTTGCGAACGATACCGAAGGGAACCCAGGGGTGCAGCAGGATTAACCTTCTTAACACATCCAGGCGTTGCTCTCGCCCTGCCGGCAATGGGATGATTCGCAACTGATACGAATTCTCATTCAAGGCTCGCCGTGCCCACCTCACTCCTCCTCGCCGAAGACGACCAACGCCTGCGTCAGGACCTGGAAAGGCATTTCCTCAACCGCGGTTTTTCGGTGCACGCCTGTGCCACTGGCGCCCAGGCCCTGGATGCCATTCAACAGTCACGGTTCGAGCTGGTGCTGCTGGACATCATGCTGCCGGGCATCGACGGCCTCAGTCTGCTCGACGCGTTGCGCCGGCAGCAGGCGGTGCCGGTCATGCTGATGTCGGCGCTGGGGGCCGAGCAGGATCGCATCACTGGCTTTACCCGTGGCGCGGACGATTACCTGCCCAAGCCCTTCAGCCTGGCCGAGCTGGACGCCCGGGTCGATGCATTGCTGCGGCGTGTGGCGTTCGATCGCGGTACGGCGCTGCGTGCCGACGTCGGCAGGGTGATGCTCGACCAGGACCGCCAGGACGTTATCCACAACGGCAAGGCTGCCGGCCTCACCGCATCCGAATTCCGCTTGCTGGCCACCCTGCGGGCCCACCCCGGCGAAGCCTTGAGCAAACCATTTCTCTACCAGACCGTGCTGCACCGGGCCTACACCCGCCTGGACCGCGGCCTGGATGTACATGTGTGCAACCTGCGCCGCAAGCTGGCCGACATCGCTGCCCAGCACCTGCAGATCCAGGCCGTACGCGGCCAGGGGTACATGCTGGTCAATACGGAACACGCCTGATGCGCCGTCATCCCTTGCTATGGAAACTGGCCGTACTGCAGGTCGGCTTCTGCCTGTTGCTGACTTGGCTGATCTGGACCTGGGGCCTGTCGGTGGAGCGCAGTACCTACTTCCTGTCCCAAGCCGACCAGGACTACCTGGCGCGCTTTGCACAGCAAGCCGAACAGGCCTGGGAGCAAGGCGGCGCGGAGGCTGCCGAGGCCTGGCGCAGGCAACTGGAACAGGCCGAGGGCACTTGGGTGGCGCTGGTCGGGCCGCACCTGCAGAGCCTTGGCAGCACCCCACTGAGCGCTGAGGAAGCCAGCCACCTGACCTTCATGCGCAAGCTCGACTGGCCGATGAGCCGGCGCCTGCAGGATGAACTGCCCTACGTCAGCATCGAGTTTCCGCAACACCCTGAGCACGGCCGCCTGGTAATGCAACTGCCCGAGCGCCTGTTGCCCACCGGGCTTACCCCATGGACCCATGTGGTCACCCATGGCGTTGCCCCCACGCTGCTCGCCCTGCTGCTGGTTGTGGCGCTGTACCGCCACCTTGTGGTGCCACTGAACCGCCTGCGCGACCGCGCCGACGCTCTGCGTGCCGACGACCTCGACAGCCCGGCCCTGCCCCTGCAGGCGCGGCGCGATGAGCTTGGGGAGCTGGCGCAGGCCTTCGAGCACATGGCCGGGCGCCTGCGCCAGAGCCTGGAGCAGCAGCGCCTGTTGCTGCGCACGCTGTCTCACGAACTGCGCACGCCGCTGGCGCGGCTGCGCATCGCCCATGACAGCAGCTTGCCGCCGGCCCAGTTGCGCGAGCGCCTGGACCGCGAGGTGACCGACATGCAGAAGCTGCTGGAGGACACGCTGGACCTGGCCTGGATGGACACCGAACAGCCCAGCTTGCCGACCGAACCGGTGTTGATGGTTTCGGTGTGGGAAGCCTTGTGCCAGGACATCTGCTTCGAAAGCGGCTGGCACCGCGCCCGCCTGCCCTGCTCGCTCGGCACCGACTGCGTGGTGCAAGCCCACCTGGACAGCCTGGCCCAAGCCCTGGAAAACCTGATGCGCAATGCCATCCGCCACTCGCCGGCCGACGGACGGGTCAGTCTGGATGGCTGGCTCGAGGGCGACTGCTGGCACCTGCGCCTGAGTGACCAGGGGCCCGGGGTGCCGCATGCCGAGCTCGAACGCATCTTCAAGCCCTACCAGCGGCTAACCGACAGCGGCGCGGGCTTCGGCCTGGGCCTGGCCATCGCCCGCCGTGCCATCGAACTGCAAGGCGGTCGCTTGTGGGCCAGCAATGGTCACCCGGGCCTGTGCCTGCACATGACCTTGCCGATCGGCCAGGACTGTTTAGAAAGTTAATGCGCTTTACGCTCAATCAGGACTGATTATCATCTGGGCGTTCCAGCATTGCGCTCCTTGCAAAGCCCTGACGAGACACCTGATGAGCAAGATGACCCTGATGCTGGCTTTGGCGCTGGCCCTTGCGGCCCCGGCTGCCCTGGCGCAGCCCGAGCCTCAACAGAGGATGGATACCTCGCTGCTGCAGCGACAGGACCTGGCCTACCGCTTCAGCCAGCTCGACCTGGACTCGGCCGATGGCCAGCGCCATTACCGCTTGTGGGTCGGCAAACCAGACGGCCCAACGCCAGCGGCGGGTTACCCGGTGCTGTGGATGCTCGATGGCAACGCCGCGCTGGGGGCGCTGGACAGCCGGCTGCTGGGCAAGCTTGCCGCCGGCCAGGCGCCATTGCTGGTAGCCGTGGGGTACCAGACCGATCAGCGGATCGAGCGGGTCGGGCGTACCTATGACTACACCCCGGCGTTGCCTGGGCAGGCTGAGCAGTTGGACCCGCTGACCGGGCAACCGAGCGGTGGCGTGGATGCGTTCCTCGATCTGCTGAGCGAGCGCATGCGGCCGCTGGTGGCGGGTGTGGCACCGATCGACCCGCAGCGGCAGACGCTGTGGGGGCATTCCTACGGTGGCTTGGCTGTGCTGCATGCACTGTTCACCCGGCCTGGGGCTTTCAGTGACTATGTGGCGGCCAGCCCATCGCTATGGTGGCATGACGGTGCGATCGTGCATGAAGCGCAGGGGCTTGGCCAGCGCTTGGGCAGCAGCCGACCTCGGTTGTTGCTGATGCGCGGAAGTGAGGAGCCGGCCAACCCGCGCATGCCGGTGCAGGGTGATGGCGAACGGGCGGCGCGGGAGCTGCTGGCAGACCTGGCCAAGGTGCCGGGGTTGCAGGTACGGTTCGAGCGGTTTGACGGGTTGGGGCATGGGCCGATGTTACCGGCCTCGCTGAAGCAGGTGATTGAAGGGATGTCCCGATAACCCTGCACTGGCCTCTTCGCAGGTTTACCCACGAAGAGGCCGGCACAGGCGATACCCCGTCAGCCCTTCACACACACCACCTGGCGCAAGGTGTGCACCACCTCCACCAGTTCCCGCTGCGCGCGCATCACCGCATCGATGTCCTTGTAGGCCATCGGGATCTCGTCGATCACCTCCTTGTCCTTGCGGCATTCCACATGCGCCGTGGCCCGTCGCTGGTCCTCCACGGTGAAGCGGCTCTTGGCCTTGGTCCGGCTCATCACCCGGCCGGCGCCATGGCTGCAGGAACAGAACGATTCCTCGTTACCCAGCCCCCGCACGATGAAGCTCCTGGCCCCCATCGACCCAGGAATGATGCCTAGCTGCCCTTTCTGCGCCGACACCGCGCCCTTGCGCGTCACCAGCACTTCGCGGCCAAAATGCTGCTCGCGCTGCACATAGTTGTGGTGGCAGTTCACCGCTTCCAGGCTGGCCTCGAACGGTTTGCCCAGCACCTTGCGGGCTGCCCCGACCACCGCCAGCATCATCAGCTCGCGGTTCTGCCGGGCATAGTCCTGCGCCCATTCCACCGCTTCCACGTAGTCGGCGAAATGGCGGCTGCCTTCCTCGAAGTACGCCAGGTCCTTGTCTGGCAGGTTGGCCAGGTGCTGGCGCATGTCGGCCTGGGCCAGTTCGATGAACAGGTTGCCAATGGCATTGCCCACCCCCCGCGAGCCGCTGTGCAGCATGAACCAGACGCGGTCGGCCTCGTCCAGGCACACCTCGATGAAGTGGTTGCCACCCCCCAGCGTACCCAGGTGCTGGCGGTTGTTGGTCTTCGCCAGGCGCGGGTACTTGTCGGTAATGGCCTTGAACCGCCCGGCCAACCGCCCCCAGGCCTGGTCGGCCTGGGCCGGCACATCGGCCCAGGCGCCCTGGTCATGTTTGCCGAACGTCTTGCCATGCGGCACCGCCTGCTCGATGGCGCTGCGCAGGCCGTGCAGATGGTCTGGCAGGTCTCGGGCATGCAACGAGGTGCGCGCGGCGATCATGCCGCAGCCGATGTCTACCCCTACCGCCGCGGGGATGATCGCGCCAACGGTCGGGATCACGCTGCCGATGGTCGAGCCTTTGCCCAGATGCACGTCCGGCATCACCGCCAGGTGCTTGAAGATGAACGGCATCCTGGCGGTATTGAGCAATTGCCGGCGGGCGTCGTCTTCGACCGGCACGCCATCGGTCCATAACTTGACCGGCTTGCCGCCGGCAACCTGGAGAATGTCCATGGGGCTGTTCCTGAAAGGCCATGCCGGCATGATACCGCCAAAGGTCGTAGCGCCGTGGGTTGCCAGCAGGGTGGCGAGGTGCGGTATGCTTGGCCGGTCTTCAGGGCGGGGTGAAAGTCCCCACCGGCGGTAAATCGAAAGATGAGCCCGCGAGCGCCCCGGCCATGCCGGGGGTCAGCAGATCTGGTGCAATTCCAGGGCCGACGGTCATAGTCCGGATGAAAGAAGGCGTCAGGCAGGGGCCATCCGGGCGCCCCTGCGCGCGCATTTTGTTCGCCCCGAGACGTTCATCGACATTCACGAGGAGCGTTTCATGTCCACCCAGCACCACCTGCAATTCCCCAATGTTGCCGCTGCCGTCGCCGCCTTCCAGGCCGGGCGCCCGGTACTGCTGCTCGACGATGACGACCGCGAGGACGAAGCGGACATCATTGCCGCCGCCGAGAACATTTCGCTGCAGACCATGGCCATGATGATTCGCGATTGCAGCGGCATCGTCTGCCTGTGCCTGGACGAAGCCACTGTCGACGAGCTGCAGCTGGCACCGATGGTGCAGAACAACCAGGCTCGCCATGGTACCGGCTTCACCGTCACCATCGAGGCGGCCGAAGGGATCAGCACCGGGGTTTCCGCCCAGGACCGCATCACCACCATCGGCGCGGCGCTGCGCTCTACTGCCGAGCAGCGCCATATCGTCAGCCCGGGCCATGTATTCCCGCTGCGCGCGCGCAATGGCGGGGTGCTGACCCGCCGTGGCCACACCGAAGGTTCGGTGGACCTGGCGCGCCTGGCCGGCCTGCGCCCGGCGGCGGTGCTGTGCGAGCTGATGAACCCCGATGGCAGCATGGCGCGCGGCGAGCAGGTGGCGGTGTATGCACGGCAGTACAATTTGCCGGTGCTGACCATCGAGGAACTGGCGCAGTACCGTGAGGCCATGCTGGAGCTGGAAGCAGAGCCAGCCTGACCCCGCACCGGGGTCCATAACTGGCACAGTGCCTGTAGGGGCGGCCTTGTGTCGCGAAAGGGCTGCACAGCAGCCCCAGCAATTTGTGCATCTGCTCTGACATCCTGGGGCCGCTTTGCGGCCCTTTCGCGACACAAGGCCGCTCCTACACAATTGGCTGCGTTAGCCGATCGGGTGGCCGGAAGTTTGCTCCCCCCGCCCCGCTCTGCTAGTGTCGCGCCGTTCTGAATGCCACCGAGACAGTCGCCATGGCCCGCAAAAAAGCCTCCCTCGATTTCGAGCAATCCCTCGCAGACCTGCAAGCCCTGGTCGAGCGCCTGGAGAACGGCGAATTGTCGCTGGAAGAGTCGCTGGCCGCCTTCGAGCAAGGCATCGCCCTGACCCGCGATTGCCAGGGCGCCCTGGCCCAGGCCGAGCAGAAGGTGCAGATCCTGCTGGAACGCGACGGCGAGCTGGCCGCGCAGCCCTTCGACGCGGAGCCGGAAGCATGATCGGCACCTACCAGGCCAACTGCCAGGCGCGGGTCGACGCCGCACTCGAGCCGCTGTTCGTCGCCCCCACCCGGGAACTCGAGCGCCTCTACGCCGCCATGCGCTACAGCGTGATGAACGGCGGCAAGCGCGTGCGCCCGTTGCTGGCCTATGCGGCCTGCGAAGCCCTGGGCGCCCCGGCCGAACAGGCCAACGGCGCGGCCTGTGCGGTAGAGCTGATCCACGCCTACTCGCTGGTGCATGACGACCTGCCGGCCATGGACGACGACGACCTGCGCCGGGGCCAGCCAACCACTCACAAGGCCTTCGACGAAGCCTGTGCCATCCTCGCTGGCGATGGTTTGCAGAGCCTGGCCTTCAGCGCCCTGCTCGACCCACGCCTGAGCCCGCAGGCCGACAGCATCCGCCTGGCCATGGTCCAGGCGCTGGCCAAGGCCGCCGGCCCGGCCGGCATGGTCGGCGGCCAGGCGATCGACCTCGGCTCGGTGGGCCTGAAGCTGGACCAGCAGGCGCTGGAGTCCATGCACCGGCACAAGACCGGTGCGCTGATCGAAGCCAGCGTGCGCCTGGGCGCCCTGGCCAGCGCCCGCGCCGAACAGGCGCAACTGGATGCCTTGCAGGCCTATGCCCAGGCCATCGGCCTGGCGTTCCAGGTGCAGGACGACATCCTCGATGTGGAAAGCGACACCGCCACCCTTGGCAAGCGTCAGGGCGCCGACATCGCCCGCGACAAGCCGACCTACCCGGCGCTGCTGGGCCTGGAGGCGGCCAAGGCCTATGCCATCGAACTGCGCGACCAGGCACTGCTCGCACTGGATGGTTTTGGCGAAAAAGCCGAGCCGCTGCGAGCCTTGGCGCGCTATATCGTCGAGCGCCGCAACTGATTTGATTGGGGCCGCGGTGCGGCCCATCGCCGGCAAGCCAGCGGCCACAGACGCCTCAGTGGCTAGAAAACTGAATACCCTGTGCGTGCTGGCACGCCGGCGATGGGCTGCAAAGCAGGCCCATGCGACACCCGTCTGAATGGGCAGTATTTCCTACAATGGGGTAAACTGCCGCGTCTTACACACCTATAACGACTCGCCTGATGCCCACGACGTTTCAAGAGATCCCCCGCGAACGCCCGGTCACGCCGTTGCTCGACCGCGCTGACACGCCTGCCGGCCTGCGCCGGCTGGCCGAAGCCGACCTGGAGACCCTGGCCGACGAACTGCGCCAGGAACTGCTCTACACCGTGGGCCAGACCGGTGGGCATTTTGGTGCCGGCCTGGGCGTCATCGAGCTGACCATCGCCCTGCACTACGTCTTCGACACCCCGGACGACCGGCTGGTGTGGGACGTCGGCCACCAGGCGTACCCGCACAAGATCCTCACCGGGCGCCGTAAGCGCATGCTCAGCCTGCGTCAGAAAGACGGCATCGCCGCCTTCCCGCGCCGCAGCGAGAGTGAGTACGACACCTTTGGCGTCGGCCACTCCAGCACCTCGATCAGCGCCGCGCTGGGCATGGCCATTGCCGCCCGTCTGCAAAACAGCGCGCGCAAGTCGATCGCGGTGATTGGTGACGGCGCGCTGACCGCCGGCATGGCCTTCGAGGCGTTGAACCACGCCCAGGAAGTCAACGCCGACATGCTGGTGATCCTCAACGACAACGACATGTCGATTTCGCGCAACGTCGGCGGCCTGTCCAACTACCTGGCCAAGATCCTCTCCAGCCGCACCTACGCGAGCATGCGCGAAGGCAGCAAGAAAGTGCTGTCACGCCTGCCAGGCGCCTGGGAAATCGCCCGCCGCACCGAGGAATACGCCAAAGGCATGCTGGTGCCGGGTACGCTGTTCGAAGAGCTGGGCTGGAACTACATCGGCCCGATCGACGGTCATGACCTGCCAACCATGATCGCCACCCTGCGCAACATGCGCGACCTCAAGGGCCCGCAGTTCCTGCACGTGGTCACCAAGAAGGGCAAGGGCTTCGCCCCCGCCGAGCTTGACCCGATCGGCTATCACGCCATTACCAAGCTGGAACCGGCAGACAAGCCCGCCGCGCCGAAAAAAGCCAGCGGGCCCAAGTACTCCGCCGTGTTCGGCCAGTGGCTATGCGACATGGCCGCTGCCGACAAGCGCCTGGTGGGTATTACCCCGGCGATGAAGGAAGGTTCCGACCTGGTCGCTTTCAGCGAACGCTACCCGGAGCGCTACTTCGACGTGGCGATTGCCGAGCAGCATGCCGTGACCCTGGCGGCGGGCATGGCCTGCGAGGGCAGCAAGCCGGTGGTGGCGATTTACTCCACCTTCCTGCAGCGCGCCTATGACCAGCTGATCCACGACGTGGCGGTGCAGAACCTCGACGTGCTGTTCGCCATCGACCGCGCCGGCCTGGTCGGCGAAGACGGCCCGACCCACGCGGGTAGCTACGACCTGTCGTACCTGCGCTGCATCCCGGGCATGCTGGTGATGACCCCGAGCGACGAGAACGAGCTGCGCAAGATGCTCAGCACCGGCCACCTGTACAACGGCCCGGCGGCGGTACGCTACCCGCGCGGCACCGGCCCCAACGCGCCGATCAGCGGCGACCTGGAACCGCTGGAGATCGGCAAGGGCATCGTGCGGCGCCAGGGCGAGAAAGTCGCCTTGCTGGTGTTCGGCGTGCAACTGGCCGAGGCCATGCAGGTGGCTGAGCAGATCAACGCCACGGTGGTCGACATGCGCTTCGTCAAGCCGCTGGACGAGGCGCTGGTGCTGGAGCTGGCTGCTAGCCATGAACTGCTGGTGACCATCGAAGAAAACGCCATCATGGGCGGTGCGGGGGCTGCCGTCGGCGAGTTCCTGGCCAGCCAGGCAATCGTGAAACCGCTGCTGCATCTGGGGCTGCCGGACATCTACGTCGAGCATGCCAAGCCGGCGCAGATGCTGGCTGAGTGTGGGCTGGATGCGGCCGGGATCGAGGCTTCGGTGAAGGCTCGGATGGCCAGGCTCGGGCTGTAATCCCCTGGGGCCGCTTTGCGGCCCATCGCGACGCAAGGCCGCTCCTACAGAATGAACTGCGCCCCTGATGTTGGACATCTGTCCACCATCGGGGCGCAGCTCACATTCCTGTAGGAGCGGCCTTGTGTCGCGATCGAGGGCGCAGCCCTCGCCGAATCTCACCTGGACGCCGACGCGCTAGCACACTGGCGCACCATCGCTTCGAGCATCTGCCCAGCGGGCCAGGCAGCAGGCGTCAGCCGAGCTGGCGCGGAATGCGGTAGAGGTAAAACACCACCACGGTGGACAACGCCAGCAGGATCTGCGGCACCGCCTCAAGGCCGACCAACACCGACAGCGCAGCGACCCAGGCCGGGAAGCAGGCATACAGCATGGCCAGGCGCCGTACCCGCGCCAGCTCGATCCAGGCGGCGGGCTCTTCGCCAGTGCCCAGCACCTGCGAGGTGGCAATCAACGCGCGCTTGTAGGCCGCGAAGCGCGGCAGGCTGAGAAACATGGTCGCCGCGCCGCCAATGAACAGCGGCATGGCCAGCACCGGCACCAGCGCATCACCACCGCCAAAGGCCCAGGCCATGACCGGCAGCGGCACCAGGCCCACCGCCAGGTATTGCCACCACGCCAGCGCCAGACGCCGCTTGACCTCGGCGCGGGTCACGCCTGGGGCACCTCGCCCTGGTGCTCGTTACCCAGCATGTGACCGAGCTTGCCGGCCTTGGTCGCCAGGTAATAGCGGTTGTGCGGGTTGTGCCCGGTGTGCAGCGGCACGCGCTCGGCGACGACGATGTTCATGTCGGTCAGGGCTTTGACCTTGCGCGGGTTGTTGGTCATCAGGCGCAGCGACTTCACGCCCAGGTGCTCCAGCATCGGCAGGCACATGGCGTAGTCACGCTGGTCGGCGGCGAAGCCCAGGCGCTCGTTGGCCTCGACGGTATCGGCGCCGCCATCCTGCAGTTCATAGGCGCGGATCTTGTTCAGCAGGCCAATGCCACGGCCTTCCTGGCGCAGGTACAGCAGCACGCCGCGGCCCTCGCGGGCGATGGCCTGCAACGCCGCCTCCAGTTGCGAGCCACAGTCACAGCGCTGGCTGAACAGGGCATCGCCGGTCAGGCACTCGGAGTGCAGGCGCCCCAGCACCGGCTGGCCGTCCGCGATGTCACCCAGGCTGAGCACCACATGCTCACGGCCCGTGGCTTCGTCGAGGAAACCATGCATGGTGAAGGTCGCGAAGGGAGTCGGGAGTTTAGAGGCGGCAACAAAGACGACGGGCACGTTGTGCTCCTGGAATAAGTAGGAAATTTCTCGTGGGCCGATTGTATCAGCAGGTTGAGAGCTGTGCGCTGGCTGAATACCGTGGGGTAAGATCGAAAAGTTCGATGCTTAGCAGGGAGCAGCCATGATGCTGAGCCGCTCTGCCTCGGCGCTATTGCGGCTTGCTGCCCGGACCGAACGGATACGGCTGCTGCCAACGTTCGAAAATCGGTTTCAGTTCACCGTTGCGCACCAGCTCGGCCATGCGCTTGTCGAACAGCTCACGCAGGGCCTTGGCCTTGTCGCTGCGGGCAAAAGCCAGGTACAGCGGCAGTTCGGCGATGTGGGTGCGGCGGAAACGCTCGGGCTGGGAAGCCCGGCCGAGCACGTTATCGACTTCCGCCGCCGCATCGATGTAGAAGTCCACCCGGTCATGTTCGAGCATCGGCAGAATGCTTTCGCGGCGCTGCACTTCGCGGGAATCCTGAATATTGGGCAGGTAGCTGCCGAAGTCGTAGCCACGCACCCAGGCCAGACGGTACTGGCCTATGGTCTCCAGGGTAGGTACGGGCTTGCTGGCCAGGCCCAGGGCGTAGATGTGGTCCATGTCGAAGTGCCAACGCGGATACAGGTTGTCGGCGTTCTCTTCCTTGTAAGACCCCACCCAGGCATCCGCCTCGCCGCGTTTGACCAGCCCGACCGCCCGGCTATAGGGCACGCTCTGGGCTAGCACCTTGACCCCGGCCGGCTCGAACACCTTGCGCAGCACATCCCAGGCCACCCCGGTACCGTCGGCGTTGGTGTAGTCGAGCCACTGCTCGCTGACCAGGTGAATTTGAGCGGGTACGCGCTCGGCAGCCGCTAGCCACGGCGGAAAGCTGAGCAGCATGGCCAGCAGCAGCGTCGGCAACCGCCGGCGAATCAGGCAACCGCCCACACCAGCACCTGCATGCCCAGCCAGGCGAACACACCGGCCAGGATATCGTCGAGCATGATCCCGACACCACCGTGCACGTGGCGGTCGACCCAGCGGATCGGCCACGGCTTGAGGATGTCGAAGAAGCGGAACATCAGGAACCCTGCCAGCAGCCACTGCCAGCCTTCCGGCACCAGCCAGAGGGTTATCCACATGCCGACGATTTCGTCCCAGACGATGCCTTCATGGTCATGCACACGCAGGTCAGTGGCAACCTTGCCGCACAGCCAGAAGCCGAACAGCATGCTCACGCCGAGCAGCAGCCAGTAGCCCCAGTCGGGCAGCATCTGCCACAGCGGGATGAACGGGATGGCGACCAGCGAGCCCCAGGTACCCGGGGCCTTGGGCAAGGTGCCGGAGCCGAAACCAAAGGCAATGAAGTGCCATGGGTTGCGCCAGACCGAGGGCGGAACGAACTCCGCAGGCACCTGGTTGGGGTGATCGGTCACGGTGTCTCCCTGAAATGTTGGTATCCGCGTTGTGCGGGGGTGATGTCCCGGCCCTGCGCATCGCGCAAGGTCACGCCCTGCCCTTCGACCACACGGCCAATGACATGCACTTCGATGAAACCCAGGCCCGTCAGCGGCGCAAGTGCTTCACGCGGCAGGGTAAAGGCCAGCACGTAGTCATCGCCGCCGCTAAGCGCCGCCTGCAGTGCGGCCTCACGACCCAGTAGTGCCTCCACCTCAGCAGACACTGGTACCTGGGCCAGGTTCACCTCGAGGGCGACCCCGGATGCCTTGGCGATATGGCCACAATCGGCAAGCAGGCCGTCGGAGATATCCAGCGCAGCCGTAGCGCGGCCTCGCAGCCAGGTGCCGAGGGTCAACTGCGGCATCGGCGCCCAGTAATGGCGCAGCAGCGGCTTGGCCTGCTCGGCAGGCGCCTGTCGCTCACCCAGCACCAGCGGCAACGCACCGGCGGCCTTGCCCAGCGAACCGCCCACGCACAGCAGGTCGCCAGGCCTTGCGCCACTGCGGCGCAAGGCCTGGCCGACGGGCACACGGCCGAATACGGTCACGGTGATGCTCAACGGGCCACGGGTGGTGTCACCGCCGATCAGGCTCATGCGGCAGCGATGGGCCATGCGGCTGAGGCCGTTGGCGTATGCCTCGAGCCAGTCGGGGCCGACCTCGGGCAAGGTCAGCGCAAGGGTGAAGCCTATGGCCGTCGCGCCCATGGCCGCCAGGTCACTGGCCGCCACGGCCAACGACCGCTGGCCCAGCAGAAGCGGATCGCACACTGCAGGGAAATGCACGCCGGCCACCAGGGTGTCGGTGGACACCGCCAGTTGCTCGCCAGGGGGAAGGTCCAGCAGGGCACAGTCGTCGCCGATACCCAGCGCCACGCCCTTGCCACCTTGCGCACAAGGCGCGGCGGCGAAGTAATGGTTGATCAGTTCGAACTCACCCATGGGCTAGCGGCGCCAGGATCAGCGCTTGTTCGCCTTGACTTCTGCTTCGCGCAGGTTCGGCGCCAGCTTGTCCAGCACACCGTTGACGAACTTGTGGCCGTCGGTGGCACCGAACACCTTGGCCAGCTCGACACCCTCGTTGATCACCACGCGGTAGGGTACGTCGACGCGCTTGATGAACTCCCAGGTGGACAGGCGCAGCACGGCCAGCTCGACCGGGTCGAGCTCTTCCAGCGGCAGGTCGAGGCATGGCTTCAGGGCGCTGTCGATTTCGCTCTTGATCGCCGGGACCCCATGCAGGATCTCGCGGAAATAGGCGCCATCGACATCGGAAAAATCGTTATCGACCCGGAACTGCGCTTCGATCTCGTTCAGCGAATGCTGCGCCATGTGCCACTGGTACAGCGCCTGGGTCGCGAGCTTGCGGGCTTCGCGGCGCTTGGCGCTCTTCGACGGCTTGCCGGCATCCGCAGGTTTTGGATCGCGCGGGTTGAAACGATCGCTTTCGTCGCTAATCACTTGGCCTCCAACTGCGCCAGCAGGCTGACCATTTCCAGAGCGGACAGGGCAGCTTCAGCACCTTTGTTACCGGCCTTGGTGCCGGAACGCTCGATGGCTTGCTCGATGGAGTCGACGGTCAGCACGCCGAAGGCCACCGGAACACCGAACTCCATGGACACCTGGGCCAGGCCCTTGGTGCATTCGCCCGCTACGTATTCGAAGTGCGGGGTACCGCCACGGATCACTGCGCCCAGGGCGATGATCGCGTCATAGGCACCTTGCTGGGCGACTTTCTGTGCCACCAGCGGGATTTCGAACGCGCCCGGGGCACGGATAATGGTGATGTCGCTTTCGCTGACACCGTGGCGTACCAGGGCATCAACGGCACCGCTTACCAGGCTTTCGACTACGAAGCTGTTGAAGCGGCCAACCACCAAAGCATAGCGACCTTTGGGGGCGATGAAGGTACCTTCGATGGTCTTCAGGGTCATTCCGATATTCTCATCTTCAAGAGCGAGGCCGCTTGCTGGCGGCCTCGACAGGGGTATGGACTCGAGCTGGAGGGCGCAAATGCCGCCTCAAGTCACTCGGAGGGCACGTATTCTACAACTTCCAGATCGAATCCGGATATCGCGTTGAACTTCATCGGCGAACTCATCAGGCGCATCTTGCGCACACCCAGGTCACGCAGGATCTGCGAACCGGCACCCACGGTGCTGTAGGTGGTCGGCGCCTTGACCGGCGCTTCGCCTGCGCTTTCGCGGATGTGCGCCAGCAGTACGTCGCCGTCCAGCGGGTGGCCCAGCAGCAGTACCACGCCGCTGCCAGCCTCGGCCACCGCGGCCATTGCGGCGCGCAGGCTCCAGCGGCCCGGCTGCTTGACCAGCAGCAGGTCGCGCAGCGGGTCCATGTTGTGCACGCGCACCAGGGTCGGCTCTTCGGCGCAGATCTTGCCCAGGGTCAGCGCCATGTGCACGTCGCCTTCGACCGCGTCACGGTAGGTGACCAGGTTGAATTCGCCCAGCTCGCTCTCGATCAGTTGCTCGGAAACGCGCTGCACGGTGCGCTCGTGGATCATGCGGTAGTGGATCAAGTCGGCGATGGTACCGATCTTCAGGCCATGTTCGGCGGCAAACACCTCCAGCTCGGCGCGGCGCGACATGGTGCCGTCGTCGTTCATCACCTCGCAGATCACCCCGCTCGGCTCGAAACCGGCCATGCGCGCCAGGTCGCAGGCCGCCTCGGTATGGCCGGCGCGGGCCAGGGTGCCGCCGGGCTGGGCCATCAGCGGGAAGATGTGGCCAGGGCTGACGATGTCTTCGGCCTTGGCATCCTTGGCGGCGGCGGCCTGCACGGTACGTGCACGGTCGGCGGCGGAAATGCCGGTGGTGACGCCTTCGGCGGCTTCGATCGACACGGTGAACTTGGTGCCGAAGCCGGAGCCGTTGCGCGGCGCCATCAGCGGCAGCTTCAGCGTTTCGCAACGCTCGCGGGTCATCGGCATGCAGATCAGGCCGCGGGCGTGCTTGGCCATGAAGTTGATGTGCTCAGGCTGGCAGCACTCGGCGGCCATGATGATGTCGCCTTCGTTTTCACGATCTTCGTCATCCATGAGGATGACCATTTTGCCCTGGCGGATGTCTTCGACCAGTTCTTCGATGCTGTTGAGCGCCACGCGGCACCCCCTTCTCAATCAGGATTTCAAGAAGCCGTTGGCGGCCAGGAAGCTTTCGGTAATGCCACTGCCCTTGCTCGGTTCGGCGGCCTTGTCACCCAGCAGCAAACGCTCCAGGTAACGGGCCAGCAAGTCGACCTCAAGGTTTACCCGACGCCCTGCACGGTAGTCGGCCATGATGGTTTCGGACAGGGTGTGCGGGACAATGGTCAGCTCGAACTCGGCGCCATTGACCTCGTTGACCGTCAGGCTGGTGCCGTCGACGGTGATCGAACCCTTGTGGGCGATGTACTTGGCCAGTTCCTTCGGTGCACGCACACGGAACTGGATGGCGCGGGCGTTATCGCTGCGCGAGATGATTTCGCCAACCCCGTCGACGTGGCCGCTGACCAGGTGCCCGCCCAGGCGGGTGGTGGGGGTCAGGGCCTTTTCCAGGTTGACCTTGCTGCCGCTCTTGAGGTCGATGAAAGCGGTGCGCTTGAGGGTCTCGACGCTGACGTCGGCCCAGAAGCCGTCGCCCGGCAATTCGACGGCCGTCAGGCACACGCCATTGACGGCGATGCTGTCGCCGAGCTTGACGTCAGCCAGGTCGAGCTTGCCGGTTTCGACGTAGACGCGCACGTCCCCCCCCTTGGGGGTCAGGCTGCGGATGGTGCCGATGGATTCGATGATGCCGGTGAACATTGGGTCTTCCTCAAAAACGGTTTGCGCAGGGCAAGCCGGGCATTATACGCCGGGCGCCGGCAGGGGTACGGCCGTGACCCGCCAGTCATCGCCCACTGCGCGCATTCCGGTAATTTTCAGCCGCGGCGCTTCGCTCATCTTGTCCATTGGCCAGTCCAGCAGCGGGCGGGCATGGCAGCCGAGGAAGGTGCCGGCGACGAACAACTGGTACTCGTCGATCAGGCCCTGCCGGGCAAAGGCACCGACCAGGCCGGCCCCGGCTTCCAGCAGGATTTCGTTGACGCCACGGGCGGCCAGGGCCTGCAGCAGCGCGGGCAAGTCGACCTGGCCATTATTGCCCGGCAGGCTGAGCAGTTCGTGGCCGGCAGCGGCATAGCGCGGGTCATCCGCGACAGCGCACACCACCAGCGCCGGGCCGGCCTGGAAGAACGGTGCATCCAGCGGCAGGCGCAGGCGGCCATCGACCAGCACGCGCAGCGGTGCACGGCTGAGCGCCAGGGCGGTGGCTTCGGCATCCAGGCCCAGCTCGGCACCGCGTACGGTCATGCGCGCATGGTCGGCCAGTACGCTGGCGGCGCTGGTCAGTACCACGCTGGAGCGGGCGCGCAGGCGCTGCACGGCAGAACGGGCGGCCGGGCCGGTGATCCACTGGCTTTCACCGCTGGCCATGGCCGTGCGCCCGTCCAGGCTCATCGCCAGTTTGGCGCGAACGAACGGCAGGCCATGCTCCATGCGCTTGAGAAAGCCCGGGTTGAGCGCGCGGGCCTCGCCCTCGAGCACCCCGCTGGCCACTTCGATGCCGGCCTCGGCCAGGCGTCGCAGGCCTTGCCCTGCCACTTGCGGGTTAGGGTCCTGCATGGCGGCGACCACCCGCGCCACGCCGGCCTTGACCAACGCTTCGGCGCACGGCGGTGTGCGCCCATGGTGGCTGCACGGCTCCAGGGTGACGTAGGCACAGGCACCCCGGGCACGTTCACCGGCCTGGCGCAGGGCATGCACTTCGGCGTGCGGCTCGCCGGCACGCACGTGCCAGCCCTCGCCGACCACTTCGCCATCGCGCACGATCACGCAGCCGACACGCGGGTTCGGATGAGTGCTGTACAGGCCCTTGCGCGCCAGCTGCAGCGCGCGGGCCATGTAGTGGGCATCAAGGATGGCAGTCTGGCTGGGCATGGTCACTCTTTGGCCGGCTCACGCGCCAGACGGTCGATTTCTTCGCGGAACTCGTCGAGGTCCTGGAAGCGCCGGTAAACCGAGGCAAAACGGATGTAGGCCACTTCGTCGAGCTTGCGCAGCTCGGCCATGACCATTTCACCCACCACCAGCGACTTGACTTCACGCTCGCCGGTGGCGCGCAGGCGGCTCTTGATGTGGGCAAGCGCGGCTTCCAGGCGCTCGACGCTGACCGGGCGCTTTTCCAGTGCCCGTTGCATGCCGGCGCGCAGTTTTTCTTCGTCGAAAGGCTGGCGCGTGCCGTCCTGCTTGATCAGCCGGGGCAGCACCAGTTCGGCCGTTTCGAAGGTGGTGAAGCGCTCGCCACAGGCCACGCATTCGCGGCGGCGGCGCACCTGCTCGCCCTCGGCAACGAGGCGAGAGTCGATGACCTTGGTGTCGTTGGCACCGCAAAAGGGACAGTGCATGGTGGCAGGCAACAAAAAAAGGGAGGGCCATGGTAGCGCATCCCACTGGCAAGACAAGCCAAAGGGGTTAACATCCATGGGAAATCTGCCCGTGAAGGACAACCCCATGCACTACCGAGCGCTCGTCGTGCTGTGCGCCGCCGCCTTGCTCGCCGCCTGTGGCAGCGACAGGCCGAAGCCCGATACCCCTGCGGCGCCCACGCCGGCCCGGGTGGCCAAACCGGCCAACGTACCGGGCCCGCTGCCAGCCTATCAGCGCGAGCTGAGCGGCACCTTGCTGGAAATCCCGGCCGGGGCCGAGGTCGAACTGGCCTTGCTGGTCATCGACGAGCGCGACCGCCCGCAGCGCCTGCTGGCCAGCAGCAACCTGACCGGCACCGGCCAGGCCCTGCCCTACCAGCTGCGCTTCAACCCCGAGGCCTTCCCCGCCGGTGCCCGGGTCGAACTGCGCGGCCGCGCCAGCCGCTCCGGGCAACTGATCCTGCACCTGCCGCCCGTGCGTATTACCCAGGCCCAGACCCAGGCCACCGGCCCGCTGCGTTTCGAGAAGGCGCCATAAGTGGCGCCGCTTGCCCTGCAACAGGCGCTCAGCAGCCTGATCGGCGAAGCGCGCCTGGTCGTCAGCGAGCTGCCCGGCTGCGAGCTGAAGCTGTGGCTGGTCGATGATCAGAACATGGACCGCGCCTTCAGCAGCGAAGAGACCCGGCGTATTCTCGAAGACCCGCCCTACTGGAGCTTCTGCTGGGCCAGCGGCCTGGCCATGGCCCGTTACCTGGCCGAGCGCCCGCAGTGGGTAGCTGGCAAGCGCGTGCTGGACTTTGGCGCCGGCTCCGGTATCGCCGGCATTGCCGCCGCCCGCGCCGGTGCGCTGGAGGTGGTGGCCTGCGACCTCGACCCGCTGGCCCTCGATGCCTGCCGGGCGAATGCCGCGCTGAACGGGGTGGAGCTGGGTTACAGCAGCGATTTCTTCGCCGAAGACGACCGCTTCGACCTGATTCTGGTCGCCGATGTGCTGTATGACCGCGCCAACCTGCCGCTGCTGGACGCCTTCCTCGACCGCGGCCGCCAGGCGCTGGTGGCCGACTCGCGGGTGCGCGACTTCAGCCACCCGCTCTACCAGCAACTGGGGGTGCTCGAAGCCCTGACCCTGCCGGACCTGGCCGAGCCACACGAATTCCGCCGGGTCAGCCTGTACCACGCCAGCCGCGACACCTTATAGTGGTGCCATTGATGAGTTTGCGAGAGTCGCGATGAGCCAAGACACGCCGTACATTTTCGACGCCACCGATGCCACCTTCCAGCAGCTGGTGATCGAGAACTCCTTCCACAAGCCGGTACTGGTCGACTTCTGGGCCGAGTGGTGCGCGCCCTGCAAGGCGCTGATGCCGCTGCTGGCGAAGATCGCCGAGGGCTACCAGGGCGAGCTGCTGCTGGCCAAGATCAACTGCGACGTGGAGCAACAGGTGGTTGCCCAGTTCGGCATCCGCAGCCTGCCGACCGTGGTGCTGTTCAAGGATGGCCAGCCGGTGGACGGTTTTGCCGGTGCCCAGCCGGAGTCGGCGATCCGCGCCATGCTCGAGCCGCATGTGCAGCTGCCTGCCGCACCTACCGCCTCGCCGCTGGAGCAGGCCAAGGCGCTATTCGCCGAAAGCCGCTTTGCCGAGGCCGAGGCGCTGCTGCAGGCATTGCTCGGAGAGGACAACAGCAATGCCGAGGCGTTGATCCTGTACGCTCGCTGCCTGGCCGAACGCGGTGAGCTGGGTGAAGCCCAGGTGGTGCTGGACGCGGTCAAGACCGACGAGCACAAGGCTGCATTGGCCGGTGCCAAGGCCCAGCTGACTTTCCTGCGCCAGGCCGCCAGCCTGCCGGAAGTGGCTGACCTGAAGAGCCGCCTGGCGCAGAACCCGCAGGATGACGAGGCCGCCTACCAGCTGAGCGTGCAGCAGCTGGCGCGCCAGCAGTATGAGGCGGCGCTGGAGGGGTTGCTGAAGCTGTTCCAGCGCAACCGTGGTTATGAAAACGGCTTGCCACAAAAGGCGATGCTGCAGGTGTTCGAGTTGCTCGGTGGCGACCACCCGCTGGTCAGCGTGTACCGTCGCAAGCTTTCGGCGGCAATGTTCTAAGCATGTTGGGGTTGCTTTGCGGCCCATCGCGACACAAGGCCGCTCCTACAGGGACGGCCTACGCAGATGATTCGCCGCACACTTGCAGGGGCGTGGTCGCGATGGGCTGCAAAGCAGCCCCGAATTCCCGAAAAACCTCACCCCACCCAGTGATAAACCGGCGCATCCACGCCACTTTCCACCTTAACCTCGCTGCTGTGCCGCAAGCGCACCAGCAGCCGTTTACCTGCTGCCGTACTCCCGGCCAACCCTTCCAGGCGGTCGAGCAACTCCGGCCCGCTCATCTGCCCCGCCAGGCGCAACACGTCGCGCGCCGCCGTCCATTGCCCGTCATCCTGGCGCGGCGGTGCCACCGTTGCCGCCGCAGCCGTCTGCGCCAGCGCCGGCTCCTCTTGGCGCCGCAGTTGCGCCCACTCTTCTGGCGCCAGCTCGATGGTCAGGTCCACCGGCCAGTCACCGATCTGTCCACGAATTCTCATGATGCATTCCTTGAACCCAGGTCAATGCAACCATGCTACCCGAACATGAAACCTGCGCCACGCAGGCTGGCAGCGCGCAGAAAAGTTGTTATAACATAACCACATCTTCCAGCCGTCCCGGAGTCGTCCATGCGCCGCCTGCTGCTCGCCCTGCCCTTCGCCTTGTTACCACTGGCCGTGGCCCAAGCCCACGACGATGACCACGATCATGACCACGCCCACGGCACCCTTGGGGCCCACGAGCATGGCGTGGCCAGGCTCAATGCCGTGATCGATGGCAACACCCTTGAACTGGAGCTGGACAGCCCGGCCATGAACCTGGTCGGTTTCGAACACGCCGCCAGCAGCGATGCCGACAAAGCCAAGGTCGCGGCAGTGCGTCAGCAACTCGAACAGCCGCTGAAACTGTTCGGCCTGGCGGCTGCCGCCGGTTGCAAGGAAGACCAGCAAGAGCTGGAAAGCCCGCTGTTCGGTGACGCCCCGAAAGCCGACGACGAAGGCGATGAACATGACCACGAGCACTCGCACAGCGACATCGGCGCCCATTACCAGCTGACTTGCGCCAGCCCGGACAAACTGGCGCAACTGGACCTCGCGCCGCTGTTCAAGGCCTTCCCGGCCACGCAGAAAATCAACGTGCAGCTGATCGGCCGCAACGGCCAGAAGGGCGTGGAAGCCACGCCGGCCAAGGCAGCGGTCGCGTTCTGAATGCGCCAGCCGTTGATCGAACTGCATGACCTGGTGTTCGCCTGGCCAGGCCAGCCAGCGCTGCTGGACATACCGGCGTTCCACCTGGAAGCTGGCGAGGCCCTGTTCCTCAAGGGCCCCAGCGGCAGCGGCAAAACCACCTTGCTCGGTTTGCTGGGTGGGGTGAATGTGCCAGCCGAGGGCCGCATCCAGTTGCTCGGCCAGGACCTCGGCAGCCTGGGCCAAGGCGCCCGTGACCGCTTCCGGGTTGACCACACCGGCTATATCTTCCAGCAGTTCAACCTGCTGCCATTCCTCTCGGTACGTGAGAACGTCGAGCTGCCCTGCCGCTTCTCGCGCAGCCGCAAGGCCCGTGCCGAGCAGCGCCATGGCAGTGTCGACCAGGCGGCCAGCACGTTGCTGGCCCATCTTGGCCTGGGCGACCCGATGCTGCTCGCCCGCCGCGCCGACAGCCTGTCGATCGGCCAGCAGCAACGGGTGGCCGCCGCCCGCGCGCTGATCGGCCAGCCCGAGCTGGTGATCGCCGACGAACCGACCTCGGCGCTGGACGCCGACACCCGCGAAGCCTTCATCCGCCTGCTGTTCGATGAATGCCGCGCCGCCGGTGCCAGCCTGCTGTTCGTCAGCCATGACCAGAGCCTGGCGCCGCTGTTCGACCGCCACCTGTCGCTGGCCGAACTCAACCGTGCCGCCAAGCCCCGGGAGGCCTGATGTACCTGCTTCGCCTTGCCTTGGCCAGCCTGGCCAACCGCCGCTTCACCGCGTTGCTCACCGCCTTTGCCATCGCCCTCTCGGTATGCCTGTTGCTGGCCGTGGAGCGGGTGCGTACCGAGGCCCGCGCCAGCTTCGCCAGCACCATCAGCGGCACCGACCTGATCGTCGGTGCCCGCTCCGGCTCGGTGAACCTGCTGCTGTACTCGGTGTTTCGCATCGGCAACGCCACCAACAACATCCGCTGGGACAGCTACCAGCACTACGCCAAGGACCCGCGGGTGAAATGGGCCATCCCCATCTCGCTGGGCGACTCGCACCGTGGCTATCGGGTAATGGGCACCACCGCTGACTACTTCAGCCATTACCAGTACGGCCGTCGCCAGCACCTGGAGCTCAGCCAGGGCCGCGCATTTGCCGATGACCCGTTCGAGGTGGTACTGGGTGCCGAAGTGGCTGATGCGTTGCACTACAAGCTTGGCGACAAGCTGGTACTGGCCCATGGCGTGGCCGCGGTCAGCCTGGTCAAGCACGACGACAAACCGTTCACCGTGGTCGGCGTGCTCAAGCGCACCGGCACGCCGGTTGACCGTACCCTGCATATCAGCCTGGGCGGCATGGAAGCCATCCACATCGACTGGCACAACGGCGTACCAGCCCGTGGTGCCGGGCGCATCAGCGCCGAGCAAGCACGCACGATGGACCTGCAACCTGCCGCCATCACTGCATTCATGCTTGGCCTGAACAACAAGATCGCCACCTTCAGCCTGCAGCGGGAGATCAACGAATACCGCAACGAGCCATTGCTGGCGATCCTGCCCGGGGTGGCCCTGCAGGAATTGTGGAGCCTGATGGGGACTGCCGAGCAGGCGTTGTTCGTGGTGTCGCTGTTCGTCGTGCTGACCGGTTTGATCGGCATGCTCACGGCGATCCTCACCAGCCTGAACGAGCGTCGGCGGGAAATGGCGATCTTGCGCTCGGTTGGTGCCAGGCCGTGGCACATCGCCGGGCTGCTGGTGCTGGAGGCCCTGTCGCTGGCAGCGGTCGGGATCGTCGCCGGGCTTGGCTTGCTGTATGCCGGTATCGCCCTGGCGCAGGGCTATGTGCAGGCCAACTATGGTTTATACCTGCCGCTGGCCCTGCCCAGTGCCCATGAGTGGACATTGCTGGCTATCATCCTGGGGGCTGCGCTGCTGATGGGCAGCGTGCCGGCGTGGCGGGCCTATCGGCAGTCGCTGGCCGATGGCCTGTCGATACATTTGTGAGAGCCGTAATGATCCGAAACCTCACGGCCTTGTTCGCGGGCACGCCCGCGAAGAAGCCGGCACTGCACACACTGCTGATGCTGCTGCTGACAGTCGCAATGCCGCTGTGGGCCGCCGAACCGCGCGAGCTGGACTGGCCTTCGCTGATCCCCGAAGGCGCCCCGGTCATCCCGCCGCAACTCGCGCCGCTGCACGACATGTCGCAGCTCGGCAACGCGCTGTCCGCCGAATCGGCACCTGCGGCGCGCCAGCAGGCCCCCGATGCACCGGTGGTAAAAAGCCTCGACGGCCAGCAGATCAAGCTGCCCGGCTACATCGTGCCGCTGGAGGTAAGCGAAGAAGGCCGCACCACCGAGTTCCTGCTGGTCCCCTACTACGGCGCGTGCATTCATGTGCCGCCGCCGCCGTCGAACCAGATCGTACACATCTTCAGCGAAATGGGCGTGCGCATCGAAGACCTCTACCAGCCTTACTGGATCGAGGGAAAGCTGCAGGTTAGAGCCTCCACCAGCGAACTGGCGGATGCCGGCTACCAGATGGAAGCCGAGAAAATATACGCTTATGAGCTGAAGTGAGAACTGTTTCGAATTCGTGACGACGCTTCTTTGAGCTGGGTCAAACTTTCTGTTCAAACGCATCCGTACCATTGGGCCACTCGATTACTCACGTCCTCTGGGAGCTTCCATGAACAAGACCTTGCTCGGCGCCTCACTCGTGGCCCTTGCGCTCGCCGCACCCGCCGCCCACGCCTATCAGGCAGGCGATATGATCCTGCGCGCCGGCGCCATCACCACCGCTCCCAACGAAAGCAGTGGCGACCTCAAGTTTGATGGCAACAAGGTTTCGGGTACCAAGGCTACCCTGGACAGCGACACCCAGCTGGGCCTGACCTTCGCCTACATGCTCACCGACCACGTCGGCCTGGAGCTGCTGGCTGCCACCCCGTTCAAGCACACCGTCGGCGTCAAGGGCCTGGGCGGCGGCCTGGATGGCAAGCTGGCAGACATCAAGCAACTGCCACCGACCCTGTCGCTGCAGTACTACCCGATGGAGCCCAGCTCCAAATTCCAGCCGTATGCTGGCGTGGGCATCAACTACACCCTGTTCTTCGATGAAGACCTCAGCAGCGCTCGCAAGCAGCAGGGCTTCAGCAACCTGAAACTGCAGGATTCGGTCGGTATCGCCGGCCAGCTGGGCATGGACTACATGCTCACCGACAACCTGCTGGTCAACGCCGCGGTCTGGTACGTCGACATCGACACCAAAGCCACCGTCGACGGCCCATCCGCCCTGGGCTTCAGCAAGACCAAGGTCGACGTCGACGTCGACCCATGGGTGTACATGGTCGGCCTTGGCTACAAGTTCTGACCCGAACACTGCAGGGCGGCTTCGGCCGCCCTCGCCCGTCGTAGCCACAGCCAATACCCCAGCGCGAGCGTGCTGATGGCCATGCCCAGGCCACACACCGCAGCCCACCCCCAATGGGCAAACACCCAGCTCGCCAGCACCGCCCCCAGCCCACTGCCCAGCGAATAGCAACCCATGTAGGCGCCGATCAAGCGGCTGGCCATAGCGCTGCGCCCAGCCAGCAACAGGCTCTGGTTGGTGACATGCACCGCCTGCACGGCAACATCCAGCATCAGCACACCCAACACGAACAGCGTCAGCGACTGCCCGACCAAGGCCGTTGGCAGCCACGACAGTGTCAGCAGGGCCAGCGCCACCCCGGTGGTGCGCTCCCCCAGCCCCTGGTCGGCCAGGCGGCCAGCGCGCGCTGCCGCCAGCGTGCCGGCCACACCGGCGATACCGAACAGGCCGATCTCGGTGTGGCTCAGTGCCAATGGCGCGGCACTCAGGGGCATGACCATGGCGCTCCACAGCACGCTGAACGCGGCGAAGATCAACACACCGAACATTCCGCGCTGGCGTAGCAGCCGGTCATGCCGATACAAGCTGAACTGGGCCACGATCAGCGCTCGGTAGCCAGACCGCAGCGCCACCGGCGGCGCCGAAGGCAAGCTGCGCCACAGCACCAGGGCCAGCACCAGCAGCAGCCCTGCGGCTATAAGGTACACACTGCGCCACCCGGCCAGATCGGCAAGCCCGCCCGAGGCCAACCGCGCCAGCAATATCCCCAGCACTACCCCACTGGTGACCGTGCCCACGGCTTGCCCTTGCTGGCCGGCTGCGGCAAGGCTCGCGGCATGCGCCACCATGACCTGCACCATGACCGCCATCAGCCCGGTAATGGCCAGCGCCAGCAACAGCAGCGGCCAGTTGGGAGCCAGGCTTACACCGACCAATGCCAAGGCCGAGAACATTAGCTGCCCAAGCAACAAGCGCTTGCGGTCGATCAGGTCGGCCAATGGCACGATCATCAGCAGCCCCAGCGCGTAGCCCGCCTGCGTTGCGCCAACGACCCAACCGATTCGCTGCTGCGCCACGCCCAGGTCGTTGGCCATCGATTCGAGCAACGGCTGGGCGAAATACACGGTCGCCACGGCCATGGCGCTGGTAATGGCGAGCAGCAGTGTTGTCCAGCGTGTCAGCACAGGGGGCATAGGATGGGTCTCGCCAATCTGGTTTCGAATTGAAACCACATGCTGGCTTTCTAGCAAATGTGGTTTTAATCTGCAACCAGACGATCAGGACAGGTTGGCCACAATGCTCGATGAAAATAACGCACGCTGCCCGGTGGCACGGGCCCTGGCGGTGCTGGGTGATCGCTGGGCGCTGATGATTCTGCGCGATGCCTTCGATGGCCTGCGGCGCTTCAGTGAATTCCAGAAAAACCTGGGATTGGCGAAGAACATCCTTGCGTCACGCCTGAAGCTGCTGGTGGAGAGCGGGCTGCTGACACTGCAACCGGCATCGGATGGCAGTGCCTACAAGGAGTACGTGCTGACCGAAAAAGGCCGATCAGTGTTTCCGGTGGTGGTCGGCTTGAGGCAATGGGGCGAGCGGTTTCTGTTCGAACCCGGTGAGGCGCGTTCGGCGTTGGTGGAGGGTGTTACCGGGCAGGCGCTGGAGATATTGCAGGTTCGAAGCCGCGATGGGCGAGTGCTGGCGGCCGAGGATTGCCAGCGCAAAGTGGTGCAGCATCCGTGATTATCGGGGGCTGCTGCGCAGCCCATCGCGACGCAAGGCCGCTCCTACAGGCGCGTGCGGGGCCGAGGGGCACGCAAGCCGAAGTTTCGCGCTCGCGGTAGGAGCGGCCTTGCGTCGCGATAGGGGCGCATAGCGCCCCCGGAGATGTTCAGCCCTTACCCAGAAGCCGCGCCAAGCCCTCGACGATCGGCGTCGCCTGCGGGAAGTCGAAGCGCGCCAGCAAGCGCTGGTTATCCGCCCGCGAATGGCGAATGTCACCCGAACGCGCCGCCGCGTAGCTGATCGGCGGCAAGCTTCCGACCACCGTCTTCAGCGCCGCCAGCAACTGGTTCAGCGAGGTGGCCTGGTTGAGGCCGATGTTCACCGCGCCCTCCTCGACCTGGGCCTGCTCCAGCGCCTGCACCATCACCTGTACCAGGTCACCCACGTAGAGGAAGTCCCGCGTCTGCTCGCCGTCGCCGAACACCGTGATCGGCAAGCCCTGCACCGCGCGCTCGGAAAAGATGCTGATCACTCCGGAGTAAGGCGAGGACGGGTCCTGACGCGGCCCGAAGATATTGAAGAAGCGGAACACCACCGGCTCCAGGCCATGCTGGCGACGGTAGAAGTCCAGGTACTGCTCACTGGCCAGCTTGTCCACGGCATAGGGCGTCAGCGGCGCCTTGGGGGTGTCTTCGGCAATCGATTCGCCTTCGCCATTGTTGCCATATACCGCTGCGCTGGAGGCGAACAACACCCGGCGCAGGCCGTGCACGCGCATGGCTTCGCAGACGTTGAGGGTGCCGATGAAATTGCTCTGGTGGGTCCGCACCGGGTCCTCGACCGAGGCCTGCACCGAGGCCACCGCTGCCAGGTGTACCACGGCACCGCAGCCGGCCGCCGCCTGGGTCACCAGCGCGGCATCGGCAACATCGCCTTCGATCAGCTGCAGCCGTGGGTGATCGACCTGCAGGTTGTCGCGCCGGCCGGTGGAGAAGTCGTCGAGAATGCGTACGGCGTAGCCTTTGTCCAACAACGCATCGCACAGGTGGGAGCCAATGAAGCCGGCACCGCCGGTGATCAGGATGGGGGCGTCAGCCATGGCGGTAGAACCGGTCCAGTAGGGGCGGCAAGCCAGCGCGCCAGGCACGCGGCTTGATGCCGAAGGTGTGAAGGATTTTCTTGCAGGCCAGCACGGCGTGCTGCGGCTCTTCGCTGGCATCCGGCCGCGCGGCATGTGCCTGTGGCGTCGGCGCCTGTACCGCCAGCTGGCGATAATGGCCGGCCTCGGCGAGGATCGCCTGGCCCAGCGCCAGCGGCGTGGTCGCCTCGTTGCCGGCGTAATGGTAGGTGCCCCACAGCGGCGCATTGCAATCCAGCTGCTTGAGCACCGACAGGATGACCCGGGCGGCATCGTCGACCGGTGTCGGGTTGCCGCGCCGGTCATCGGCCAGCAGCAATTCCTGCGGTTGCTCGGCGCGGGTCAGGAAGCGGCCCAGGGCGCCGTCGATGCTTTCATCGAGCAACCAGCCAAAGCGCAGCAGCACATGTTGCGGGCAAGCCGCACGCACGCTCTGTTCGATGCGCCACAGTGCCTGGCCGCGCAGGCCCAGCGGCACCGGTTCGTCCTTTTCGCTATAGGCCGTGGCCCGCGAACCATCGAATACCCGGTAGCTGGAAGGCTGCACCAGGGTGATCTGGTGGTGCTGGCACAGTTCTGCCAGGCGCTCCACCGCCCGCTCCTGCAGGGCCAGGCGTTGCTCGCTGACCGTCTCGGCCTGGAACCAGTCGAAGTAGTAGGCCAGGTTGACCAGCGCATCGGGCCGATGGTCATCGAGCAACTGGGTAAGGCTGGCCGGGGTCCAGCCATTTTCGGGCGGGCGCGGCGCCAGGAAAGCGATGTCCTCCTCGGCCCCAAGACGAATCAGCGCTTGCCCGAGGGCATTGCCACCACCCAACAGCATTAGGCGCATACGCATAGAGTCAGCAGATCCGGAGAGGTTGATCAAGGGAAAGGGGTCATTTTGCGGTTTCCCGCCCGGGAAGTCCAACACCGGGCCTGTTCACTGCCACAGCGTGGGTAATTCCAGTCAAAAACCGCCACAGGCAGCAATCCCCTGCAACGGAGCAGGAATGAGCTGACTTCCACGCCACAGCAAAACTGCATTGAATAACTGGCTCGCCACTTGCCAGCCAGGCGTTTCACACTTTGCCTTCAATCCAAAAGCAAAGGACAATCGCGCGAGGTAACGATATCGACTAGCCTGTTCTGCGTGACCGTGGCACCGATCATTGGCTCTTCCAGAAAACTACCATGCACTTCCAAAAGAGTTCTTCTCAACGGCTGCAATGGCAGTTCGACGAGCCCGCACCGGGTACAGAATTATTCATCGATGAAGTTTTTGGAAACTACCAGCAACAGGCGCGGTTGCTGGTACCTGATGTCGAGCGCGCAGCCCCAGCATTCGTCCTGGGAGGCGCGCGCTCCGACTTTACCCGGCTCAACCCCCTGCTCTACCGCCTGCAAGCCGCAGGCGTTGGTTCACTTACCGGTAATCTGTCAGGCCATAGCCTCGCCGCCGAGCCAGGCGCAGTATGGCCATCATTGGCGACCAACCTTGATGAAGCACTGCGCTTCCACGCGCATATTGCACCGCGATGTCGAACGCTCATAGGCCATAGTCTTGGCGCGGCAATCACGCTCAAGCTTGCAGCGAAGATGCCTCAAGTGGACAAAATCGTACTGATCTGCCCGGCAGTCTATCCAGACCAAGCCCACCATGCGCCGTTCGGCCCGGCATTTACAGCAGCCATCAGCCAGCCTTTTGGTTTTCTGCTGAGCGACAGCTATGCCTTCCTCAACCAGTTTCAAGGGAAGGTAATGTTGGTGATCGGCGAGTACGACGGCCTCAATTCACAGAAATTCGGCAAAACACCCGGAACCAGCGCTGGCAACCTGTGGCTTGCCGGCACTGAACGCTACAGCCCGATCCCGGAAGAAGTTACCCTCGCCTTGATCAGGGCCGTTTCACCGTCGCGTTTGCAATGCCTGTTTCTGACAGACTGCGACCATGGCATCGCGGCGCATCTGCGCAGTACACCAGCCATCGCAGACCAGGTGGCCGATGCGGTAGCCACGTTCATCCTCGACACTGCTTGAGGCGTTGAGCGTTACTCGATCTCGAACAGGCTGTTACGCAACGGCCGCTCACTCAACCGCTCACGTATATCGTCATCTATACGCGGATCATCCGGCTGGTACAGTTTCACCTGGCGGAAGATGCTGGCGCGATTGATCTGCTCGCCCAGGTACTCCCACACCACCCGGGTGCACGCCGGGTTGCGCCGGTCACCACTGGATACGCCCGCCTTCAAGCCGTTAAGGCGAGTGATGCGGCTTTTGAAACTGGGGATGAGGATGGTGTGGCTCATCTCATTGAAGGTCAGCGACTCGTAGTCGACCAGGAACATCCGGTCCTGCAGCTGGAACGCCGCGCCCAGGTAACGGCAACGCACCTCGGCATGGTGGTCGATGGTGCTGGAGCGCTCCTGGCGCTCCTCACGCTCGAACAGGAAACGCCCACGCTCCTCCCACAAGTGCACCAGCGACACCAGGACGGTGCCCGGCACCGACAGGCAGTTGGAATACTCCAGGTAATAGCCGCAATAGCGCGACAGGTTGCCGCCGTGATCGTGCAACGGGCGGAACAGCTCGCTGATCGGGTCGCCAGGTTGTTCCACCAACGCAGGTGCGCGGGCTCCGATCAGCTGGCTGAACTGCTCGGGCGGCAAATTCAGCTCGTATTCTTCGACGCCGAAGAAATCGCTGATGCGCTTGAGGTTGAAAGCCGTCGGACGGCTCTGCCCGCTCAGGTACTTGTTGAACTGGGCGCGATTGATCGAGAGCTGGCGGCAAACTTCGGAGATAGAGCGGTAATGACTGCAGGCAAATTTGAGGTTGGTAGCGAAATTATCGCTCATGACACGGAACCCAGGTGACGCGAATGACGCCAGTGTAGCAGCAATTCGCACCAAATTGGAGCAACCCGCGAAATTGTAACCGCTCTTGTCATAGCCAACCATGCGCGCCAACGAATAGCGGTGTGCCTGCCATCCGCTGGTCATTCCACACGAACAATAAGAATCGAGGTCATTTTCCAATGCTCGAAGTACTCAACGATTTCCTCTCGGGGAAACTGCTCATCGTGCTGATCGTGGGGCTGGGTAGCTACTTCACCATCCGTTCCCGGTTCGTCCAGTTCCGTCACTTCGCTCACATGTTCAGTGTGTTCAAAGAATCGCTGCGTGGCCAGGCAGGCCAGCTGAGCTCGTTCCAGGCCCTGATGCTGAGCCTGGCCGGCCGTGTTGGCGCCGGTAACATCGCCGGTGTCGGTATTGCCGTGACCCTGGGTGGCCCAGGCGCGGTGTTCTGGATGTGGGTTACCGCACTGGTAGGCATGTCCAGCAGCTTCTTCGAATGCACCCTGGCCCAGGTCTACAAGCGCGCCGACGGCGACGGCCTGTACCGTGGCGGCCCGGCCTACTACATCGAGCACGGCCTGAAACTGAAAAGCATGGCCATCGTGTTCTCGATCCTGCTGCTGGTCACCTACGGCTTCGCCTTCATCGGCCTGCAGTCGTACACCGTGACCCACTCGCTGCAGAACGCCTTCGCCTTCGACCCCAAGCACACCGGCATCGTCCTCGCCGTGCTGCTGGCCATCACCTTCATCGGCGGCATCAAGCGCATCGCCGCGGTGTCGGACCTGCTGGTACCGGTCAAGACCCTGGCCTACATCGGCGTGACCCTGTACGTGATCGGTACCCAGATCGAGCACGTGCCAGCCATGCTGGAAACCATCTTCAAGAGCGCCTTCGGCCTCGACCCGGCGTTTGGCGGCCTGCTCGGCAGTGCCATCGTCATGGGCGTGAAGCGTGGCGTGTTCGCCAACGAAGCGGGCCTGGGCAGTGCGCCGAACGTCGCCGCCGTGGCTGCGGTGAAACACCCGGGTGCCCAGGGCGTGGTCCAGGCCTTCAGCGTGTTCCTCGACACCTTCGTGATCTGCACCTGCACCGCCCTGCTGATCCTGCTGTCGGGCTTCTACACCCCAGGCTTCGAAGGTGACGGCATCGTCCTGACCCAGAACTCGCTGGCCGCCGTGGTCGGTGACTGGGGCCGCGTGTTCGTCAGCGTTGCACTGTCGCTGTTCGTCTTCACCTGCATCCTCTACAACTACTACCTGGGCGAGAACAGCCTGCAGTTCCTCAGCCGCAACCGCGTGGTGCTGATGGTGTTCCGCGGCCTGGTGCTGGCGCTGGTGGTATGGGGTTCGCTGCAAGACCTGTCGACCGTGTTCGCTTTCGCCGACATCACCATGACCTGCCTGGCATTCGTCAACCTGGTGGCCCTGGCCCTGCTGTTCAAGGTCGGCCTGCGAGTCATGCGCGACTACGACGAACAGCGCAAGGCGGGTGTCGACCAGCCGGTGTTCGATTCGGCCAAATTCGCCGACCTCGACCTGGACCGCAACGCCTGGCCTGCCAATCCGCAGGTGGAAAGCGCCACTGACAAAGCAGTTGGCCAAGCGCAAACCCAGCGCTGATATCCTGGCCTGCCAAGCCGCCCCATCCGCGGGCGGCTTTTCTTTTTCCGCTCACCGCTACGGATGCTTTCCATGCGTGCAGTAAAGAATCTCCTCGTACTTTATACCGGGGGCACCATCGGCATGCTCGAAACCCCCGAAGGCCTGGCGCCGGCAGGTGGTTTCGAAGCGCGGATGCGCGAGCATTTCGCCTTGATGGCCGATGCGCCGAAGGTAAATTGGGCCCTGCAGGAAATGAACCCGCTGCTCGACAGCGCCAACATGCAACAGCACAACTGGCTGGCGATGCGCGATGCCATCGTCGCAGCCGTGGACGCTGGCCACGACGGTGTGCTGGTACTGCACGGCACCGACAGCCTGGCCTACAGTGCTGCTGCCTTGTCGTTCCTGTTGCTGGGCCTGCCGGTGCCGGTGCTGCTGACCGGCTCGATGCTGCCGGCAGGTGCGGCTGGCAGCGATGCCTGGGATAACCTGTGTGGCGCGCTGCGCCAGTTCGAACACGGCCTGCAGGATGGCGTGCAGTTGTACTTCCACGGCCAGTTGTTGCATGGCTGCCGCGCATCGAAGCAGCGCAGCGAGGCCTTCGATGCCTTTGCCGCGCTGCCGCGTCATCGCGACGGCGAGCGGGCGGCGGCGATTCCCGCCGAGCTGGGTTACCGCCACCCGCGCCAGGCGGTCAACCTGGCCGTAATGCCGGTGTTCCCAGGCCTGCAGGCCTGCCATCTGCAAGCCGTGCTGGACAGTGGCGTGCAAGGCTTGCTGCTGGAGTGCTATGGCAGTGGTACCGGGCCGTCGGACGACCAGGCACTGCTGGATGTGCTGAGCGCGGCGCGCCAGCGCGGCGTGTTGCTGGCGGCGATCAGCCAGTGCCCAGAGGGCTCGGTGGTGTTCGATACCTATGCGGCCGGTAACCGCTTGCGCGGGGCCGGGCTGGTCAGCGGTGGCGGCATGACCCGCGAGGCAGCCCTGGGCAAGATGCTGGCGCTGCTGGGCGCGGGGTTGGACGTGGATGCAGCCGAACAGTGGTTCGCGCTGGATCTGTGTGGGGAGCGGGCTTAGGTTCTTCCTTCGCTGCCGCTTCGCGGATAAATCCGCTCCTACGGGGGCTGGACAAGCCTCAATGGCCGTGAAGCCCCTTGTGGGTGTGGGTAACCCCAACCCGCAGGACGGTACCGGTCTCAGGGCTATGTAGCCTTTGTGGGAGCGGTTTTAGCCGTTAAAGGGCCCTGACAGGCAACGGAAAATGGCGGAAGGCAGCGGGAGTCGAACCTGCCCGGGAACGGCTGCCGTCCCCAACCGGGTTTGAAGCCCGGCCGCGCCACCGGGCGCGATTGCCTTCCTTGAACTCAGTGCCTGGCCTGCTGTTGGGCCAGGGCGCTGTCGGCGCGAATGTGACGCTGATCGGCCACCCTCCGGGTCAGGCCAATGCGGTCGAAATACTCCAGAATCTGCACACTGCGTTTACGACCGATGCCCAACATATCGCGAAACGCGGCAACCTGCACTATCGGCGTTTCCCTGGCCTGCCCCAGCAGCAGCTCTGCCATGCGCCGTAGCGTCGCCTCGGGGTAGAACAGGTCGCGCACCACCTGGTGCACCAGGCCCAGCCGGGCCAGCTTGCGCAGCAACAGGCGCACATCGGCTTCGGCACAATTTTCTTCGCTCGCCAGTGTCCTGACCCACGGCGGATCGTATTGCCCGGCCAGCAACCTGGGCTGCAAGCGGGCCCACAATGCACTGTCGGCTTCGCTCAGCTGCACCTTGTGCTCCGGCAGGTGCAGCCAGGGGCCGCTGCTGGCGATGGCGCCCTCATCGAGCAGCTCTTCCACCAGGCTGACGAAAGCGGGCCGTTCCAGCGGCAACGCGGCAAAACGGCGCAGGCGATCACGGTCCGGGCCCAGCTGGTCGGGCTCCTGCTCGTGGAACAGCGCCAACTGCCCCAGCACCAGGCGCTTGAGCGCCTGCCACTGGTCACTGGCAAACAGCAATTGACCCTGCCGGGTGGCTACCACCCGCGCATCATCTGGCAACTGCCAGGTATCGCGCAGGCGGTTGAACTGCCGCTCCAGGCGCTGCGGGTCGATGCCTCCCGGGGCGCTGGCGAGCAGAGCCGGCAGGGCCTGCTCCAGGTCCTCGGCATCGCGCAGCACTTGTAACTGGCGCAGGCGCTGTTCGCTGCGGCGCTGACGGCTTGGCGCAAACGGGTCGAGTACCCTGCCACCGCCCAAGGTACGCTGGGCGCGCTGGTCGCGCAGTACCAGGCGGTCGCTGTGCACCGCTTGCAGCGGCGCGTTGAGCAGCAACTGGGCGAACATGCGCTGGCCCGCCAGCAGGGTTTCCCCTTCGAGCAATGCCACCCGGGCGGTGACATCCTGGGTACCGAGGTGCACGTGCACGGCGCTGAAATGTTCAAAGGTGCGGGTTTCGCCCGGCAACAGGTTCAGCTCGATATCGACCCGCATGCTGGGCGTATGCAGCCACTCGGGCACCAGCCAGTCACCTCGATGCAGCTGCTCTACCGCCAAGCGTTCGGCAGCAATGTTCAGTGCCACCCGCTGGCCCGCTTCGGCGACCAGTGCGGCCTGGTTCTGTGCATGCAGGCCGCGCACCCGCACCGGCTTGCCAGCCTTGCCCAGCAGCAAGGTTTCGCCGGCACTGACTCGCCCGGCCAGCGCGGTGCCGGTCACCACCACACCCGCGCCGGTAACGGCGAAGGCACGGTCGACGGCCAGGCGGAAACCGCCGCGGGTACTGCGCTGGCGCACTTGCTGTTGCGCCGCCAGCAGGGCCTGGCGCAGGGCATCGACGCCTTCGCCGGTGACGCTCGACAACGGAAATTGCCGCGCCCCGGCATAGGGCCCCGGCGCCAACAGTGCATCGACCTGCGCCTGCACTTCGGCCAGGCGCGCCGGCTCAACCCGGTCGCATTTGCTGATCGCCACCAGGGCCTGGGGAATACCCAGCAGTTCGATGATGGCCAGGTGCTCGCGAGTCTGCGGCATCACCCCATCGTCGGCAGCCACTACCAGCAGCACCAGGTCGATGCCATGGGCGCCGGCCAGCATGTTGTGAATGAAGCGCTCATGGCCCGGCACGTCGATGAAGCCGGTCAGCGCGGCCCCTTCGGACAGCGCCGCATAGCGGTAGCCAAGATCGATGGTCATGCCACGGGCGCGCTCTTCCTGGCGCTGGTCCCCGGCCTGGCCGGTCAGGGCCTGCAGCAATGCGGTCTTGCCATGGTCGATGTGGCCGGCGGTTCCTACGATCACTGCACCGGCCCCAGTTGCAGGGCAGGCAACTGCGCCAGCCACTGGGCTTCGTCATCCAGCTGGCGCAGGTCCAGCCACAGGGCATCGTCGTCGATACGGCCGAGCACCGGCACCGGCAGGGCACGCAGGGCCCGCTCCAGCACATGCAGGCTGCGCCCACGCAGCTTCTTCGACACCTGTGGGCGCAGGCACAGCGCTGCGCTTGGCAGGCGCGCTACCGGTTGGCTGCCGCTGCCGATCATGCCCAGTGCCGGCGCCACGCTGACCTGCCATTGCTCACCGAGGCAAGCCTTCAGCTCAGGCGCCAGGCGCTCGGCCTGGGCCTGGATGTCGGCCTGGTTGCGGGTCAGCAGGCGCAGGCTGGGCAGGCGTTCGGCCAGGCGGTCGGGGTTGCGGTACAGCGCCAGCACCGCTTCGAGGGCCGCGAGGGTGATCTTGTCGACACGCAGCGCGCGCTTGAGCGGGTTCTTCTTGATCCTGGCGATCAGCGCCTTGCGACCGACGATGATCCCGGCTTGCGGCCCGCCCAGCAGCTTGTCGCCACTGAAGGTGACGATATCGGCGCCGTCGGCGAGGGCCTGGCGCACGGTCGGCTCGGCAGGCAGGCCCCAGCGGGTCAGGTCGAGCAGGCTGCCGCTGCCCAGGTCTTCAAGCAACGGCAAGTCATGCTGGTGGGCGATGCGCGCCAGCTCGGCGGTGGGCACCTGGGTGGTGAAACCCTGGATGCTGTAGTTGCTGCAATGCACCCGCATCAGCAAGCCGGTGCGCGGATTGATGGCGGCCTCGTAGTCGCGGGCGTGGGTGCGGTTGGTGGTGCCGACCTCGTGCAGCTTCACGCCGGCGCGAGCCATGATGTCGGGAATACGGAAAGCACCGCCGATCTCGATCAGTTCGCCACGGGAGATGATGCCCTCCTTGCGCGTGCCCAGGCTGTTGAGCGCCAGCAGCACGGCGGCGGCATTGTTGTTGACCACGGTGACGGCTTCGGCGCCGGTCAGCTCGCGGATCAGACCTTCGATCAGGTCGTCGCGGTCGCCGCGCTTGCCGGTGGCCAGGTCGAATTCGAGGTTGAGCGGGTAGCGGGCGGCGGTCTGCATGGCCTCGATGGCTTCCTCCGGCAGCAGGGCGCGGCCAAGGTTGGTGTGCAGTACGGTGCCGGTGAGGTTGAAGACGCGCCGGACCTGGCTGCGCTGCTGGTGGGCCAGGCGTTCGCCGGCGCGGCCCAGCAGAACCTCGGCGGCGAGCTCGGCGGCGCTGAGCTGGCCGTTGCGGGCGGGGTCACGCAGGTCGTCGAGCAGTTGGCGCAGGGTGGCCAGCACGGCGTCGCGGCCGTAGCGGTCGATCAGCGGCAGGCAGGCCGGGTGGCGCAGCAGGGTATCGATGGAGGGCAGGCGTGGGGTGTCGCTGGCGAGGCTGGAGGGCATGCGGTACTACCTTGGACTATTCCGTTGTCTGTTCTGGCCTCTTCGCGGGCGGGCCCGCTCCCACAAAGGTTCTGCGCAGGCCTATGTGGGAGCGGGCATACCCGCGAAGAGGGCGACTCGGTCTTACAGTGTAGACACTTAGCCACTATCCGGGCGCGAGCATCAAGTTCGGTGCCAGGCGATGAAAGCCCTCCTCGTCCAGGCGGATATCCAGCGCCAGGCTGGCCAGGTCGTCGGCCAGGGGCTCGGCAGCCGCATCGTTTTCCAGGTAGTTGTGCTTCAGGTAGCTTTTGCACGCGGGGCAGCACTCGGCCCGCAACGGCGCCTTGCCCGGGGCATGGCGATCGTCGTCGAGGCTGGTGTAGCGCAAGTCCTTGCTCGACTCGCAATACACGCACTTGACCCGCACCACATGCCATTCACAGGCACACAGCGAACAGGCCAGGTAGCGCAGGCCATTGTGCTTGCCACGGTTGCGCACCACCCCGGCCATGGCTGGTGAACCACAGGCCGGGCACTGCGCCAGGCCGCCGGCCGGCTTGAGTTCGGGCGCGGGCAGTGCCAGCAGCCAGCTGGCCCAGGCCGCCTGCAACGCGGCGCCGAGAAATGGCACCAACCCCGCAGGCACGGCATCGTACTGGCCGGCAAGCAAGGCGATGCCCCAGCCCTTGCGTTGATCGTCGCCACTGCCACGCAGGGCTTGCAGCGCCTCCCCCAACGGACCGCTGGTGTCAGCGTCGAGGTACCCAAGCAAGGCGTGCAACCAGGCCAGCCACGGCCCTTCGCGTACCAGGCTGTCTGCCGCCAGCGGCGGCAAGCCATGACTTATACACAGGCGCTGACGCTGCTCGGCCACCGGCATATCACCGGGTGGGTTATCCACAAGCTGCTGTTGGATGCGACACAAGCGGGCCGCCAGTTTCAGGTAATCGCCAAGGGCATTGCCTTCGGCCAGCTGTTCCAGGCGCGCGGCGCGCAGCTCGAACAGGTTGGCCGGGGGCAGGTGCAGAAACGGCGGCATCACCGCCGATGCTTCGATCTGCCCGGGTTCGAGTATCGTGCTCAAGCGCTCATCCTTCTTTCCGTCCGTGGCTGCCCGGGGTCTTGTCGCCGGTCACTTCGCGGTACCACAATTCATGGTGCTTGCGCGCCCAGGCGCGGCTGACCCGGCCATGCAGCATGGCGCCGACCGAGCCCTTGATCCAGATGCCGGCGTAGATGTGCACGATGATACTGAGGATCAGCACGAACGCCGCCAGGGCATGCAGCAAGGTGGCCAGGCGAATGGCGCCTATGTCGAAGTACTGGCTGAACCAGGCACGCCAGATCACCACACCGCTGACCAACAGGATCAGCATGCACACCAGCAAGGTCCAGAACAGCAGCTTCTGGCCGGCGTTGTACTTGCCGATCGGCGGTACGCCCTCCTCCTGGTTCAGCATGACCCGATCGATCCGACGCAGCCATAGGCGATCGTTGGCGCTGATGAAGTTCGCCCGCCAGAACCGCAGCACCAGGCCAAGGAAGAACACGAACATGGCCACGCCCAGGAACGGGTGGAGGATACGCGTCCATGGCCCGCCACCGAACAAATGGCTGAGCCAGAACAGTGCCGGATGGAACAGCGCCAGCCCGGACAACCCGGCAAGGACGAACAGGATCGCGACGACCCAGTGGTTGCTGCGTTCGTTGGCGTTGTAGCGCAGGATGGGTTTGTGGTCGTTCATGGTCGCTGCTCCTCCTGGCCACCGGGCCGGGTCGGGTCATAGACATGCACCGACGGGTCCACCTGATGCACGCTTTCGTCGGGCGCTGCCGGGTGCTCGTCGTCCTCCACGCGCTGTGGCCCGACACGTACATAGTGGAAGAACCCGGCCAGCACCGCCGCGCCCATGGCCAGCAGCGCCAGCGGCTTGGTAATGCCCTTCCACAGCCCTACCAGCGGGCTGATCACCGGCTGGTCCGGCAGGCCGGCGTACAGCTTCGGCGTGTCGGCATGGTGCAGCACATACATCACGTGGGTACCGCCGACGCCGTCCGGGTCATACAACCCGGCCTTGTCGTAGCCCCGCGACTGCAGGTCGACGATGCGCTCGGCGGCATGCACCTTCATCTCGTCCTTGCTGCCGAACACGATCGCCCCGGTCGGGCAGGTTTTCACACAGGCCGGCTCCAGGCCCACGGTCACCCGGTCGGAACACAGGGTGCATTTGTATGCCTTGTGGTCCTTCTGCGAGATCCGCGGGATGTTGAACGGGCAGCCGGTGATGCAGTAGCCGCAGCCGATGCAGTGGTCCTGGTTGAAATCGACGATGCCGTTGGCGTGCTTGATGATCGCGCCCGGGCTCGGGCAGGCCTTCAGGCACCCTGGCTCGGCGCAATGCATGCAGCCGTCCTTGCGGATCAGCCACTCCAGGTTGCCGTCGTCGCGCTCGTGCTCGGTGAAGCGCATCAGGGTCCAGGTTTCGGCAGTGAGGTCCTGGGGGTTATCGTAGGTGCCGTGGTTGTGGCCGACCTCGTCACGCAGTTCGTTCCACTCCGAACACGCCACCTGGCAGGCCTTGCAGCCGATGCACTTGGTGGTGTCGATCAGCTTGGCGACTTCCTGCTGCTGGCGTACCGAAGGCGGTACGGTGGTGGTGGCCGAGCGGGCGATGATGTCTTGGCTGGCCATCAGAGTTTCTCCACTTTGACGAGGAACGACTTGGACTCCGGCGTCTGCGTGTTGCCGTCACCGAGGAACGGCACCAGGGTGTTGGTCAGGTAGCCGTGCCGGGTGGTACCGGTGAAGCCCCAATGCAACGGGATGCCGATCTGGTGCACGGTCTGGTTGTTGACCTGGAGCGGACGGATCCGCTTGGTCACCACCGCCACCGCCTCGATGTGCCCGCGCTTGCTCGACACCCGCACCCGGTCGCCGGCCTTGATGCCCTTCTCGTTGGCCAGCACCTCGCCGATCTCGACGAACTGCTCGGGCTGGGCGATGGCGTTGAGCCGGCAGTGCTTGCTCCAGAAGTGGAAGTGCTCGGTCAACCGGTAGGTGGTCGCCGCATACGGGAACTCCTCGTGCTTGCCGAGGGTGTCCCACACCGAATCGAAGATCCGCCCGGCCGGGTTGCTGGTGGCCTTCTTGTTCTGCGGGTGCAGCGGGTTGATGCCAATCGGCGTCTCGAACGGCTCGTAGTGCTCGGGGAACGGCCCTTCGGCCATCTTGTCGATGGCGAAGAACCGGGCCACCCCCTCGGGGTTCATGATGAACGGGTTCATCCCCGCCTCGGGTGGCGAGTCGACCTTGAAGTCGGGCACGTCGGTGCCGGTCCAGGCCTTGCCGTTCCACCATACCAGGCGCTTCTTCTCGGCGTCCCACGGCTTGCCTTGCGGGTCGCTGGAGGCACGGTTGTAGAGGATGCGGCGGTTGGCCGGCCAGGCCCAGGCCCAGTTCTGCACCTGGTGCATGCCGTACGGGTCGCTGTTGTCGCGGCGAGCCATCTGGTTGCCCTGCTCGGTCCAGCAGCCGGCGAAGATCCAGCAGCCGGACGCGGTGCTGCCGTCGTCCTTCAACTGGCCGAAGCCGGCCAGCTGCTGGCCGGCCTTGATCACTGCGCCGGTCGGGTCGGTGACGTCGGTCACTGCCCAGCCGTTCATCTCCCTGGCCAGTTCCTCCGGGGACGGCTCTGCGGGAATCTTGTATGGCCAGCTGATGTTCATCAGCGCGTCCGGGTAGGCGCCGCCCTCGGCCTGGTAGCGTTGGCGCAGGCGCAGGAACAGCTCGCTCATGATGTGCACGTCGGTGCGGGTCTCGCCCGGGCCGTCGGCGCCCTTCCAGTGCCACTGCAGCCAGCGGCTGCTGTTGACCAGCGAGCCGTCTTCCTCGGCGAAGCAGGTGGTGGGCAGGCGGATCACTTCGGTCTGGATATTGGCCGTGTCGACGTCGTTGAACGGCCCGGCATTGCGCCAGAACTCCGAGGTCTCGGTGGCCAGCGGGTCCATGATCACCAGCCACTTGAGCTTGCCCAGGGCCGCGGTCACACGGTTCTTGTCCGGCAGCGCGGCAATCGGGTTGAAGCCCTGGCACATGTAGCCGTTGACCTTGCCCTGGCCCATCATCTCGAACATGCGCAGCACGTCGTAGGCTGGCACGTCGAGCTTGGGCAGCCAGTCGTAGCCCCAGTTGTTTTCTGCCGTGGCATTGGCGCCGTACCAGGCCTTCATCAGGCTGACGTGGAACTTGCCGTAGTTCTGCCAGTACGACAACTGGCCTGGGCGCAGTGGCTTGGAGGCGCGCTTGTCGATATAGGCGGCGTAGTCCTGCTCGGCATCGCCGGGCAGGGTCAGGTAACCCGGCAGCGAGTTGGACAGCAGGCCGAGGTCGGTCAGGCCCTGGATGTTGGAGTGCCCGCGCAAGGCGTTGACCCCACCACCCGGCATGCCGACGTTGCCCAGCAGCAACTGGACCATCGCCGCACTGCGAATGATCTGCGCGCCGATCGAGTGCTGCGTCCAGCCGAGGGCGTAGAGGATCGTCATGGTCTTGCCCGGTACCGAGCAGGTGGCGATCTCTTCCCAGATCTTCAGCATGGCGTCCTGCGGCATGCCACAGGTCATGCTGGCCAGTTCCGGGGTGTAGCGGCTGTAGTGCTGCTTCATCAGCTGGAACACGCAACGCGGGTGCTGCAGGGTCGGGTCGACCTTGGCAAAACCATCCTCACCCAGCTCGTAGCCCCAGCCGGACTTGTCGGCATACACGCGCTTGGCTTCGTCGTAGCCGCTGAACAGCCCGTCCTCGAAGCCATAGGTTTGCTTGACGATGAACGACACGTCGGTGTAGTTGCGCACGTATTCGTGCTGGATCTTGTCGTTGCTCAGCAGGTAGTTGATCAGCCCGCCCATGAACGCGATGTCGGTGCCGGTGCGGATTGGCGCGTAGTAGTCCGCCACCGAAGCGGTACGGGTAAAGCGTGGGTCGACCACGATCAGCCGCGCCTTGTTGTGGGCCTTGGCCTCGGTCACCCATTTGAAGCCGCACGGATGCGCTTCTGCTGCGTTGCCACCCATCACCAGGACCAGATTCGCGTTGGCGATATCGGACCAATGGTTGGTCATGGCGCCACGGCCGTACGTCGGGGCAAGACTTGCCACCGTCGGGCCATGTCAGACACGTGCCTGGTTATCGAACCCCAGCATGCCTGTTGCGCGGATGACCTTGTGGGTCAGGTAGCCCGCCTCGCTGGAGGCGGCAGAAGCAGCGAGAAAACCGGTGGTGAGCCAGCGGTTTACCGTTTGCCCCTGGGCGTTCTTCTCGATGAAGTTGGCATCGCGGTCCTGCTTCATCAGCTCGGCGACGCGGTCGAGCGCCTCGTCCCAGCTGACCCGCACCCACTCCTTGCTGCCCGGCTTGCGTACCTCGGGGTACTGCAGGCGGCTCGGGCTGTGGATGAAGTCCAGCAGGCCGGCGCCTTTCGGGCAGAGGGTGCCGCGGTTGACCGGGTGGTCGGCGTCACCTTCGATATGGATGATGTTCTGTTTGACGTTCTTGCCCGCATCACCCTGGCTGTACATGATCAGGCCGCAGCCGACCGAGCAGTAGGGGCAGGTGTTGCGGGTTTCTTTGGTGTGCGCCAACTTGAAGTGGCGCACCTGCTCGGCGAATGCCGGTGTCGGGGCCATGCCCAACGCCGCAAGGCTCGAGCCTCCAAGGCCGACGGCGGCGACCTTGAAGAATTGCCGACGGTTAAGATCCATCGTGCACTCCTGAACGGGTTCTCGGGCACCTGGCGTGCAGCCGGTGCCTCTAGGTCATCACGGTGGCGGTAGACAGATGCCGCCAACGGTTAAGCCTAGCCAAGAATCAGGGAAGTGTGATGACACAGATCATGGCACCAGCGAAGCGGGCGCCACATGCGCCAGGCGAGCGGTTTGTCAGGTACCGAACAACCCGGCCTCAGCTGGCGACGCCACTCTTCGGGCCGCTGGCGATCAGCGCCGCGCCACACGCGGTCTTGTGCCCATCGAGGGCGACAGGTGTACCGTCGACGCTGTAGGTGGCGCTGCCTTCGACGATGGGGAACACGCCCTTGCACAGTGGGCAGCTGACCATATGGCCAACCCCGGCGATAGGCTTGCCGTTGACGTTGGTGTTGCCGAAGGAGCCGAGCACCTTGCCACCGTGGGTGGTGGAATCGCCAAGGCGGATGATGTCTTTCATGGGGGAACTCCGTGTCTGAAGGGAGGCGTCGATGCCAGTGGGTGAAAGCCTAAAATAGTGGGGAGTCAAAGACCATAGGCAATTTGGGCGGGAGATTGGCTGGGCACAGAGGATGCCATGGGTCAGATGCGTATCAATTTCTGCTGGCTTTACTCGTATTTTTCAAGTTCCTCTCGCAAAGCAACCTCAAGAGCAAATGGAGAAATCAAAACCCCCGCATCTCCCGGCACAGGAAATACTTGACACAATCGAGAATCCAAATGCATACCCGCAAGCCACTTATATAAAAAGTCATCAATAGAAATTTTACGCGGCCAGAAATCACTCCATTCATCCGTCGCACAGCGCTTAGCAAACTCCTCCTCAGGCCAGAGCGGCACCAGTACGCTTCCTTCTAGGGCAGCAGTGGCCCACCCCTCATCATACAACCCCCAAACAACCTCAAAATCCGCAACTTTTCTTATAAAAAATTCAAACCTCTCCTCTGAGCTTAGAGACGATACATTTAGAACCTTTTTATCGTGCATTCTCAATACCTTCCTATCTTGTGCTGAGTTTTTGCGAAGGTCTGCATCTTGCAGTTTAGAGGCGATAGCAGAAGCGATCTTTCGCCTCGGTAGAATCGATCGCTGGATTTAAGCTACTTACCACCACCTCCAAGTCAGTATTGTCATTTTCAACCGCCCCGAAAGAAACGCTCCCCTCCCTCCAACTAAAACGCTGTTTAACGTTATCTGACCAGATATTGAACGGCTCATCTGAATTCGAGTCAAACACACAGTGATCGTCCTTTTTCAATAGCGTTCTTTAAAATGCAATAATCACTCTTCGCAAGCTTTAAACTTTTTATCTCGCCGACTATATCAATCGACCGAGATAGCGCATCGAATATCATATCAACCTGCTTGGCGCCGCTTGCATCCTTGAACTCATAAAAAGGAAGCTGTACGCGCACCTCAACAGTTTTTCGAACTTTGTGATAACGCTTAACTTCTGGATAGTGCTCCACCAATTCATCTGGCATCACGACAGAAATAAAAGTAATCTTCTCAGCGCCACACTCTAGAACGACACCATCTAACAGCCGCACCATAATCGGCTTTATTTTATTGCGCGCAACATACTCAGCATCACCCACAAGCGCATGCAATTCACTGGTCATCCCTATTAACATAACACCCTCTTAATAGTCACTCTTATTTAGAGGCGGTTTTTTCCGCCATTTGCATCCTTGTACTCTAAAATCTTTTTATGCAGGTTGCCGGCCGGGTCGAAGGCAAAGGTTTCGACACCGAGACGGCTGGTGGCTTGTAGCAGGCGGCCAACCGGTTCGTACCGATAGGCCAGGTGGCCACGACGGGTGTCGTGGATGTCGGTCAACTGGCCCACGGCGTCGTACTGGTACTGGCACTTGAGCAACGTGGACTTGCCGTCGTGGCTACCCAGCAACTGCTCTTGCAGGCGGCCAGCCGGGTCCCAGCTCTGGGCCTGCATCAGCTCCGCACAATCTCGCGGTGCAGGTCATCGCGCTCGCAGGCCAGCAGCTCGTGCTGGTCGAGGGTCATGCCCAGCACGAGGCCACTGCCGTATGTCAGCACGCTACCTTGTGACCAACCGGATTTTGCTCACCCCCGGAAGGCTCCGGCCACAGTCTGATGCGTTCGAGGATGACGTAGCAGCGACGTATGTTCTTGCCGTTAAAGAGGGGCGACGAACTACGTTAGAATTGCATATTTAAGCATGCAGATATCATGCACAACTAAACTCCCGCCTCATTCAATATTGCCTTAACCTCCGGGTACTCCGCCAAAAAATCATCACTCCGTAAGAAATTTCGTAGGACTGGATTTGATTGCGCAGCATCAATTATTGGCGCGACCCAATTGGCATCCCCGGTATTAAAAACCCGCCCAAGCAAAATCAACGGCCATTCTTTCTCACTCGATCTAGCCAGAAACCTTTCAAAACATTTCGAAAGTTCGCTAGCAAACTCTATAGGATCTGCCCCATCCAAGACTACTAACACCCTCTCCTGCACCCCATAATCATCAGCATTAGTGAATGTATCTAGTAGAACACCAACAGCCTCTTTATTGGTACGCCCTTGCACTTCATCGAGAAGTTCGAAAAAAATCCTACAGTCTACCTCAGACTCATAAGGATCAAGTGACTGTAGTTTCTGCTTCCACCTAGAAAGCTCTTGGTCATTCATTATCTTTTTTCACCAAACACCCTTGACACTTGGAGTAATCCAGCATTTCTTGCATAGCCACATTGTATTTTCTAGACTGCCCTATTCCGAAGCCACTCGGCGAGCATCTCGGATCTCCATTGCCATAGCTCCTCGCATGTTTTCAGAATTAATCATCTGCTGTACTCCGTTCAGCCTTCAACAAAACGCTTAAATCTGCTTCGCTCGCTTTAAGGCTTTCTACTTCTCGCTAACGGCAACATCGACCAGGCATAGAAACTTCATATACGACCCTTAATAAACGCTTTCATTTAAACATGGTCTGGCGCCGCCATTGGCTGCCTTATAGTCAACTATCTTCAGCCAGGCGTGAGCTGCCACTCTATGGGGAAAGGGCCCGGCAGGTTGAAGTCCGTGTGGATGACGAATTCCGAGCCGAGGGCGAAGCTGGTGTGGTGCTCGCTGGCCGGTGGCGGAGTCAGTCTCGGAATCGGGAGGAGGCCTATGAACCGTAGACTGCCCTGACTTGCGGTGAGCATAATCAGCTAATCACCGGCCATGTGCCAAGCTCAACGCCTTTACAATCTTCGTTGGTGCAGCGAGAAAATATCAATTTCCGCCAAAAACTTGGTAATCTTTGACGGAAATTGAAAGTTTGTTGGCACAAATGTAAGTTAAACCTAAAACTCAAGTCAGCGCCTTACCTCGGAAAGTGCCTTCTCAAGCATCTTCATATCCGGAGGATTTTTTTGAGACCCCTTCGAAGCCAACCACCGATGGATAGGATTCTTCGGCCCGCAAGCTATACTTTTACCTTCATCATTAAGTTCACTAAGCCTAATTGTCCTCTTGATAACCGCCCCTCTCTCATCTGTCACGCGGCATTTCAATAAACCGTTAGTCTCTAAAAAAATGAACAACCCTTCCAGTTTTCTGTTTACACTGACTTCCCACTCTGGGATATCCGTATAAGACTCAAGGATACTATCGATATCCCATACCACAAAATCTTCAGACATCACGCCCTCCTATGAACCTTTGACTTCCCTGACACCGGAATAATCTCTCGAGTTTCACGATCTCTGATATAACCACCGCCTGCTGCCAAAATCCTAGCTTCCTTAGCTTGCTGCTCAGTCTTATCTGCAGTCATGCTAGTAACTTCATATGTTGTTGCTGTGCCATTCTCAATAACAGCCGTATCCACTCTTCGACGCTCGCCAGTCAGTGGATCTTTTACAGATTGACCAGTTGCATCTCTCAAATAGCATTCACTCTGAATCGAAGCGTTCGGATGAGCTGCTTTAATCTCAGCATTAAATTCCCGGTGACGACGATCTCCTTCAACGGCGTTCTTGATCCGCTTCAGCCCCCACGGATCCACCCAATCAATCGGGTTCGGCACGTACTGATAGAGGTTTAAGCCACCCAGATAGCTGATCGGATCCTGGCTGACAAACCGCCCAACCCTCGGATCATAGTACCGATACCGGTTGTAGTGCAGCCCCGTCTCATGGTCGTGGTACTGGCCTTGGAAGCGAATCGGGTTGGTCAGGCCGACTTGCTTGGCCCATTCCGAGCGGGTTTCCTTGACCTCACCCCACGCCTTGTACTGCGCCGTCCACGCCACTTCACCATTGTGGTCGGTGAGTTCCATTGGCGTGCCCAGATGGTCACACTGATACCAGAGAATCGCATCGAATGCCTGCGGCTTGACCTCGGTGTGCCACAGCGGGTCCTGATCGAAATCGTATGCCCGATCGCTCCAGTCCGGCTGGCGCAGCAGGCGGATCGGGTTGTTTCGTTGCGCCTGGACCACTGGCACGAAGCTGCCCGGCTCATACAGGTAATGCACGGTGCGCCCGGTCTCGCCCTCACCCTGCGGCGGTGAGCTTTCCCAGGCAAGATTGTCCCCATCCCAGCCATACAAGGTGTAACCGCAACCCAGTTCGCGCTGGCGCTTGGCCCGCTGCATCTGGTTCCAACCGCTACCCGCCCGCGGATCATCCTGGTGGTGCGCGGTGGAGTGCTTGTGCAGACGGCGGCCCAGCGCGTCGTAGCTGTACACCACGCTGAGCTTGTCATCGTCGAAGCGCACCAAACGGTCGAACAGGTCCCAGCTGAGGCGCGCCTTTTCGCCGTTGTGCAGGCGATGGATCAGGTTGCCGCGTTCGTCGTACTGGTAGTGGGTCCCGGCGTATTCACGCAGCAGGTTGTCCATCAGCTTGTTGCGCCGCGGGTCGCTTTCCAGCGGGCGATTCAGCGCCTGGGCCTTGTCGTCCAGCAGGTTACCGGCCGGGTCGAAGGCGAAGGTCTCGACACCCAGGCGACTGGTGGCTTGCAGCAGGCGGCCAACCGGGTCGTACTGATAAGACAGGTGACCACGGCGGGTGTCGTGGATATCGGTCAGCTGGCCCACGGCATCGTACTGGTACTGGCGCTTGAGCAACGTGGACTTGCCATCGTGGCTACCCAGCAACTGCTCTTGCAGGCGGCCAGCCGGGTCCCAGCTCTGGGCTTGCATCAGCTGGTTGCCCTGATGCCGGACCACTTCACGGTGCAGGTCATCACGCTCATAGGCCAGCAGTTCATGCTGGTCGAGGGTCATGCCCAGCACGTGACCGCTGCCGTAGGTGAGCACGCTGACCTTGTGCCCGTCCGGGCGGATGGTCGCGACGCGGTTGTTGAGTACGTCGTACTCGTGCTGCCACACCGCGACCATCGGCACCTCGGTGCCGAGGTAGTACTGGTGCTCGCGGGTCAGGTTGCCCGCCTCGTCATGGAACCATTGCAACTTGCTGGCCGCGTTGATCGCCTGGATCAGGTTGCCGTTACCGTCGTAGGCGAAGGTCTCTTCCTGGCGCTGGTCACCCAGGCTGGCCACGCGAGAAGCGAGCCGGCCCACCGGGTCGAAGGTGATGTCGATGCGGCGCTGGCCGACCTGGGTACTTGCCAGCCGGCCCGTATCAGCATCGTACTGGTAACGCGTCACCAACCCGTCGAAGCCTTGCTCCTGCAGCAACCGCCCGACCGGGTCGTAGAGGAAGTCGGCCTTGCTCTCGTTCTCGTTCTCCAGGCCGATCAGGCGGCCGAGTTTGTCCCAGCGATAACGCAGCGTGTGTTCATTGGCATCCACCCGCTCGGCAAGCAGGCCCGCGCTGTTGTAGGCCCAGGTGGTGCAGCGGTCCAGCGCATCGGCATGGGCCAGCAGGCGGCCTTCGGCATCGCGCTCGAAGCGCTCTTCGGTGGCGTCCGGGTGAATGACTTTTGCCAGCTGGCCGGCCTTGTATTGGTAGACCGTCTTGTTGCCCGCCGCATCGGTGAACTGCACCAGCTGGCCGAAGTCGTCGTATTCCCATTGACTGGTCTTGCCCGAACAGTCGGTGTATGCGACCAGTTGATCCGCTGCGTTGTAGGCCAGCTTCTTCTCGTTGCCGTTGGCATCCTTGATCGCCTTGACCAGCCCGGAAGGCGTGTAGGCGAACTCGGTCTTGTTGCCCAGCGGGTCGGTGGTCTTGACCAGGTTGCCTTTCTTGTCGTAGTCACGCAGCCACAGGCCACCTTCGGCATCGCGGATCTTGATCGGGTGACGACGGTCGTCATAGGCGATGTGGACCTGACTGTGGTCAGCCCGGATATGACGGATGACGCTGCCTTGCTCGTCGTAGTCGTAACGGTCTTCGCTGCCATCGGCGTGCACATGGCGCACCACATTCTTGCGCTCGTCGCGGAAGATCCACTCCGAGCGCTCATCCGGATAGCGCACGCGGTACAGGTGGCCGAGGATGTCGTAGTAGTACCAGGTCTCCTGGCCGTGAGCGTCGGTGACGTAGGTCAGGCGAATGTTCTCGTCCCATTCCAGGCGGGTGTCGTAACTGCCGTCATCGGCCCATTCGCGAATGGCCTTGGCGTCGAAGGCGCTACCATCCCACTGCAGGTTCATGCCGCGACCGGTGCGGTCGGTGTAACGGGTAACCAGGTGATTCTGGTACTGGTAGTGCCAGGCAGCGCCGTGCTCATCCTGGGCCGCAACGAGGTCGCCCTGACTGTCGTAGTGGTAGGCGCACAGCTGACGCAGCGGCTGGCCGTCGCGCATTTCCCACAGGCCGGTGATCTGGCCGTGGTCATCGATCAAGGTGCCCAGGTGGCGCAATACGTCCTTCACATCGCCCTGGAAGGTGATGATGTCCGACAGCACCGGACGCCCCTCGTGATGATGCTCGTAGTGCAGCATGCAACCGGCATCGTTCTGCAGCAGGACCTTGCGCAGGTAATAGCGGTCGCCCACGCGCAGGTAATACTCCTTGCGCACGAAACCACGGCAGATCACCAGCTCATCGTCGCTGCTGCGTACCAGCAGCAGGTCCTCGATGGCGTTGAACTGCGACTTGCCGACCTTGGGCAACTCGAATTCATGGCTGCGGCCATCGAAGTCATGGAACAGCAGGCCGTTGCCCACCACGTCGATGCGGGTGGTGAATTCGGTGACCCAACGAGCCCCCAGGCAACCCTGGTCATACTCGGCCAGGCGGGAGTGATAGATGCGCTGCCAATCGATCGGGAATGCACCGGGCAGGCTGAAATCCGTATGGATGATGAATTCGGAACCCAGGGCGAAACTGATGCTGCGCCCGGTGGTGGACTTCGGCGTCGGCCTGGGGATCGGGCAGCCAGGCTCTACAGGGCTTGGTGTTTGAGTGGCCTTGGCCTGAGCACTGCTGACCGCCAACTCACCCTTGCCCTTCTCCCGCTGCACCTGCGTCACGGTCCCCGGCTTGCTCACCCCCGGCTGCCCATTCCTGTTGCGCTTGCGAAAGCCCTTCACCGCCCCGCTCAGTACATTCAGCATCCAGCCGATGCTCATCTGCGTGCCCGGGTCCGCCAGCTTGTTCAACTGCCGCGCCATCTCCGGCCCCAGCGCGCGCAGTTGCCCGGTGTTGGCCAGCACCTTGGTCTTGATCTGGTCCGGCAGCAGTTTGCTCGTGGCGCTGTTGGCCAGCCCCTTGCCGGCGGCCTTGTAGGCGTTGTGCACGGCACCGAAGATGTTGCTGAACGCCGCCTTCGGGTCGTTGAGCAGCTTGTCGGCGGCGGCGGACACCTGTTTGCCCGCCTTCGACAGGTCACCCTTGGCGTCCAGCTGGCCCAGGGCGACCTTCTCCAGCCCGGTGGCGATCTCGCTGGTCATCTTTATGCCCAACGCGCCGGCGTCGGCCAGGATGCCGGCGATCTTCGGCTGCGCCTTGGCCACGAAGTCGTCGATGGTGCCGGCGATGGTCGCGTTGAGGTGGCCGATCAGTACCTGGATCAGCGAATCGCCCAGCAGCATCTTGGCGCTGTTGCGCAGCTCCTGGCGCACCAGGAACAGGGTCGGGCGCAGGCTCATGCGCGCCGCGGCCATGGTCGGCGGTGCCGGCAGCACGCCGATCAGGTTGATGCCCAGGCTGACCCAGTCGAGCAGCTGGCGGTTCTTGCTCTTGACCAGCGTCACCACGTCGCCCAGGGCATCGACCAGGGCCATGATGTTGCCCACCACCGGCAAGGCGCCGGCCACGGTCTTGATCCGTTCGAGGGTGACGTAGCCGCCGCTGACCGACTGCAGCCAGGCGTCGAAGGCGGCGGCGCCACGGCCGACGTCCTTGGCGTCGATGGTGTTGAGCGGGGCGACGGCGACCTGGGGTTCGCGTTGTTTGGCGTCGGTCATGCCAGCACCTCATGGTTCAGCTTGGCCGGGTTAGCCGGGGCGCTGAGCTTGGGCAGGCTCGGCAGTTGCTTGAGGGCGCTGGCGGCCTTGAGCGTGGGCGCAGCGCCGGGCACCACGTTGCTGGCCAGCTGGGCCATGGCGCCGGTGTCGCCGCCGACGGCGGCATTGACCTGTTGCGCCTTGTGCAGTGCGGCCTGGCCGCTTTTCGCCAGTTGCATGCCGGTGCCGGCCAGGGCCTTGCCCTGTTCCAGCAGGCTGTTGCCGCCCGGGCCCATCAGGCCCTGGGCCATCGATTTACCTTGTGCCATCGCGTTCTGCATCAGTCCCTTGCCCTTGTCCATGCCTTGCTGTGTCAGTGCCAGGCCCTTGCCCAGCAGCCCGTCCTCGCCTTTGCCGGCGCTCAGCACCTCACCCACCACGGCCTGCTGGCCCGGGGCGATATCGTTGAAATCGGTCTTCGCCGGCCAGCTACCGGGGCCGAAGTGGCTGCCCTCGGCCCAGGTGTCGGCCGGGTCGAGACCGAAGTCGACCCACAGCGGGCCGGCGGCAGCGCCGCTGGCCTGGTTGAAACCGTTGCCGTCGAGCGTGCCCTTGATCGACTTGCCCAGCGCGTCGAGCACGTCGTAGTCGCCGGTCTTCACACCCTTGCTGTTGGCGTACTGGTACAGCAGCTCCAGGTCGCCCTTGCCGGGTTTCGGCGGTTCGGGGAAGGTGCCGGCCTTGCTGGCGGCGCCGATGTGCGCAAACTTCGCGGCATGGGCGGTGTAGTTGCCGCTGGTGACGTGGGTGATGCCGCCGGCGTTGTAGGTGGTGGCGCTGCCGCCGCCCTGGATCACCAGCTCGGTCTTGGCGGTGAGCACGATGCGCTCGGCGTTGGCGGTGATGTCGAGCTTGGCCAGCAGGTTGATGTTGTCTTTCAGGGCGCGGATGTCGATGTCGCCGGAGGCCGACACCAGTTTCCAGCCCAGGCTCTGCACGAACAGGCGCATGCCCTGGCTGGCACTGGCCAACAGGCGCTTGCCGATCGACAGGCTGGTATGCCCGGTGCTGCTCAGCGCCAAGTGGCTGCCGCTGGTGATGTGGTTCGGGCCAGGCGTGGTCAGGGCGATGCCGGCCGGGCTCGACAGCACCAGGTGAGGCTGGACGAACTCGGGGAACTCGTTGGCGCTCTGGTTGACCGGACCACTGCCGAGGATGCCCAGGTGCTGGGCGTGCAAGTCCTTGGCAACCTGATCCTGGTCGCCCGGTTCCTGGGCCTGCATCTGCTTGGCCAGTTCCGCCAGGCTGTCCTGCTGCTCGCTGGCAGTGGCCAGGCGTTCGGCGGTTTCGGGCAGGTCCTTGTGGTGCCGGGCTTCGTTCGGGCGCGGTTCGGTGGTGAGCAGCAGGCCGCCGGCGGCGCGCACGGCGCCGTGGCGATCAGTGCGCAGCTCGAAGCCCTCACCCCGTGGCGCGCCGCCGCTCGGCCGTGGGTGGGTCAGGTAGCCGAGGTTCAGGGCACTGGCGCCGTGGTCGCTGCGCAGGGCGATGCTGATCTCGCTGGTGGTGTCGTCGATGCGCAGTTCGTTGTTGCGGCTGCCCTTGTATTCCTTGCTCTTGATGGTGGCCAGGGTCTTCAGCTCGGGCAGCTTGTAGTGCGGCATGTTCACGCCGTGGTACAGGCAGCCGGTGATCAGCGGCTGGTCGGGGTCGCCTTCGAGGAAGCTGACCAGCACTTCCATGCCCACCCGTGGCAGCTGCAGGCTGGCAATGCCCTGCCCGGCCCAGCCGGAGGCCACACGCATCCAGATGCTGGACTTGTCGTCGGCCTGACCTTCGCGGTCCCAGAAGAACTGCACCTTGACCCGGCCATATTCGTCGCAATAGATCTCCTCACCCTCGGGGCCGCTGACCACGGCGCGCTGGGTGCCGAGGATGCGTGGCTTCGGGTGGTTCAGCGGCGGACGGTAGACCGCTTCCCAGGGGGTGGCGCTGAAGAAGTTGCGGTAGCCCTGCTGGAACCCGTCGAAACGCGGGTCGACGTCGCTGGTGATGGCTTCTTCCAGCACCTGCGGCTGGCGGCCCTGGTGGCGTACTTCGGTGAGCAACCACAGGTCGTTCCAGGCTGCATTCAGGTGCGCGGTCAGCGGCAGGAAGTGCCCACTGGCCAGCAGCGGCTGGTCGCTGCGGCCCTCGGCCAGGCGAAAGTCGCTGCGGTGGCGCTCCAGGGCGCGGGTGGCCAGGTGCTTGCCCCGGGCGCGGTCAAGGAAGCGCCCGGGGTAGTCGTAGTCTTCGAGCTCGGGCTCGGCGTGGCTGACCGACTCGCCCTCGAGCTGGATCAGCGGCTTCTTGAAGTCGTAGTCGCGGCGGGTGACGCTGCTGGTGCGGGTTTCCACGCGCAGGCCGAAGCGCTTGATCATCGGCGTGTCGGCGACCAGCCCGGCATCCTGCTGGTAGGCCACCGGCGCCAGCTTGGGGAACACCGTCTGGTCGTCGCCGAACACCAGCTGGTGGCCTTCGGCGCTGTGGCGGAAGTGGTAGTGGATGCCCTCTTCTTCACACAACCGCTGGATGAATTGCAGGTTGGACTCGTCGTACTGCACGCAGTACTCGCGGTCCGGGTAAACGGCGCCCAGCTGGAACTGGTAGGCGTTGGCGAGGATGCCATGCTCTTCCAGCACCTGGGCGATGATCTTCGGCACGTTCATGTGCTGGAACATGCGCTGGTTGATACGGTGGGCCAGGTAGGCCAGCTGCGGGCGCAGGGTCACCTGGTAGCGGGTCAGGCGCTTGCCCGCCTCGCCTTGCGCGGCGCGGTAGATCAGCCCATGCAGGCCGCGTCCGGCGTCGCCCAACTGAAGGAACGCGGGCTTGTGCAGCAGGCTCTCCAGGTCCAGCGAGGGACGTTCGCTGACCAGCTCCAGGTCGATGGCGTAGGGCTGGCTGATGGCTTCCTTGCCGTCGAAGGCGAGGACCTGGAAATCGTGCTCCAGGCCGTCGATGTGCAGGCTGAAATGGGTCTGGTTTGCGGCGGCAAACATCCTTGTCCCTCTTTCCTGGGGAGTGAAACGACCTCGAGGTAGCGCGCCGCTCACGCGGCGCATCGCGGATGAATCCACTCCTGCAGGCAGGCGGGCGGCGGCGCCAGCCGAAACATCGCGTCGGGCCGATCAGGCAGGCAACCAGGGCCTCACAGGTGCGGCACGTTGCAACCGATGCAGGAGCGGATTCATCCGCGATGCGCCGCGCGGGCGGCGCTCGATCTCATGGGCGATGCAACGCTGGCGTCGATCACCCAGAGACCCCGAGCCTTAGCCGGCGACCGGTGCGCGCCAGTCGTCAGAACCGGAAGTACCGGACACTTCGTGGGTCCAGGTGATCTTGCGGTAGGTGAAATACACGTCTTCCAGGTGGGTGAAGTGGGCGTTGGCCGGGTCCTGGCAGTTGTGCATGTAGTCCTTGATGTCGACGATGATCGCGTCTTCCAGGACGGTGGTGTAGTAGTGCTCCTGGGTGCCCTGGGCCGAGGTGCGGTACCACTTGATCTCGACCTTGGTCATGCGCTCGCCCGAGGTCAGGGCGGCCAGCAGCAGCGGCGAAGCCTTGTCGAAGACCTTGGTGATCTTCACCGGCTTGTGCACGCGCTGACCCGTCGGCTGGCCGGACTGTGGATCACGCGGGATGATCACTTCGTGTTCGAAGCCCTGGACCATGACCTGGTCTTCGTGACCTTCCTGGTAGGTGTTGCCTACCGAGTCGGCGGTGAACGCGCCAGCGGTGATCAGGCCTTGTTTTTCGCCGGTGACGGCCATGTAGGCGGGAGTTGCCATGAGTGATGCTCTCCATGCTTGAGAAAGTCGCCCGGTGGCAGGAAATTGCCAGGCGGGGGACATCTCCTTATACAAGCCCCGTGCCAGATATTTTTTATCCTTTTAAATCAATAGTTTAAAAATGCTACACACTCATTTGGATAGTTTTTCAGCTACCTGCTATCCAAAAGTTGCGCAACTTTTTGCGCAGTGCTGGCAAAAAGTTGCGCAGTTGGCTGTACATGGCGGCCGCTAAGGCCTGCGAGGAACTATCCACATACTTATCCACATTCAACTGCGCAACTTCTTGCGCAGTTGACTAGAGAGTCAAATATCCCTTGTTCCGTCTGCCGGAGCGCCGCATGAACGGACGCTGCCTCGCCACGGATATCAATATGCTACTATCGCGCCGTGTATCAGGACGCTACATCGTTTCGACAAGGAAAGCCGCGCGTGAATACCTTCGAGCCCACCTCGCCAAGCTCTGCCCGCACCTCCCTGCCGGACAACGCCTGATGATCGGCGCCCTGCTGCAACGCTCCAGCCATGGCCAGCAGTACACGCCGTGGCAGCGCCTGGCCCGGGCTCTCTGGGGGGGCGACCTGCCGTTGACCCGCGCCCAGGAATGTCGGCTTGCCGGGTTGATGCTGCTGCCGAGCCTGATCTACTTGCTGCTCGCCCTTGCCTATCTGGCACAACTGACCGACTTGCTCGGCAGCCTTGCACCGCATGTGCTGCTGCAGGGCTTCGCTCGCCAGGGCCAATGGCTGGGTGGCGTCGCCCTGGCCCTGCTCGTGCTCAGCTGTCTGCTGCGCAAGAGCCTGCGCCAGCAATGGCCGTTCGGGCGCACGCTGTTGTGGGCATTGATCACCTGCTCCAGCACCGTGTACCTGGGCTACCAGGCCCAACGCCTGCTGATGGACGGGCTGGTCGAGCAGGCCAGCCCAGAGCAACAGGCACAGGCGGCCATTGCTGTCCCGCTGATGAACCAGATGCTGCACCATGGTCTGCAGTTGGAGGACCAGCAGGGCACGAGTGAGCAACTACGTAGCCCCGAAGGTCGATGGCGGTTGGCTGAGCTGGCCCTGCGCCTGCCCGATATCACGCCCCTGGTACCTGTCGAAGGGCTGGCAGTGCAAACCCTTTTCGAACAGCTTGCCGACCAGCAGCGCGGCGGCCTGCAATACAACTACCAGCGCTACCGTACAGCCACTGAACGGCAGGAAGACCACTATCGGCAGTACCGTCGCGCCAGCCTGTTCTACGCCGGTGCCAGCAGCCGCCTGGCCATTCTCCAGCGTCAGGGCCAGGCCTGGACCGACTACCAGCGCCTGCTGAGCAAGCGGGGGCGCAATCTGAACCCCTGGAACCTGCCCGTCAGTGAGTGGCAACCCGTACGGCATGTGCTACGCGAGCAGATGAACGTGCCGGTCAATGATCTGTGGCACCCTGACGATCGCCGTGGGTTCAATCAGGCGGTGGCCAGCCAGGTACGGAGCGAGGCGCGCAACCGCTACGCCGAATCCATCCAGCAACGTATCAACGCCGGCTGGATCGAGCCAGGCCTCAAACGCCCGGCGTTCCTGGCCGTGGGCGCCATCCAGGCACAATGGCGTCAGGACCTGGCGCTGCCCTCGGGCATCACCCTGTACGCCTACCTGACCGAGGAAGCCTTCGAGCGCTCGGTGTACTTGCCGGCGCTGCAGCATGATGCGCGGGAGATGATCAAACAGCGCGTGGCGTCGACAAGCGACCTGTCCACCCTCGGCCGCGACAGTTACCGTGACCTGATCACGCCGGGCGTGATGATCCTGCTGATACTCTGCGGGCTGGCCGTGCATCTGTTCCGCACACTGTCCTACCTGCTACGCCTGGCGCTGCCGCAACCGCTGGGCCTGTACCTGAAGCTGCTGGGGCTGTATGTCCTGCTGCTGGCAAGCCTGTCGCTGGTCGCTGGCAAAACGAAGGTGACGACTGACGAGCTGCCGCAGGAGCGCGCGGAGGCCAACGGGATGATCCTGACCCTGGCGAGTGCGGCGCTGGACTGGGTTGCGCCACAACAGGCGTGGCTGTACGGCTTGGGTAGCAGGATTCGCGAAGATTGGCTGCAGGGTTATGGGTTTGTTGCTGGGCAACAAGACGACTAGGCAAAGGTGCAGGTTGTCCTTCAGCTTGTTGCGCCGTGGATCGGCTTCCAGCGGGCGGCTCAGTTCCTGGCTCTTCTGGTCCAGCAGGTTGCCGGCCGGGTCGAAGGCGAAGGTTTCCACGCCCAGGCGGCTGGTGGCCTTGAGCAGGCGCCCCACCGGGTCGTACTGGTACTCCAGCGGGCCACGGCGGCTGTCGTGGGGGTTGGTCAGCTGGCCAGCGGCGTCGCATCGATATTGCCGCTTGGGCAATAGAGACCTTGGCTACCCAACAGTTGCTTCTGCACCTCCCGCCTAGGTTCTAGGCTAGGTATACTTTAGGTATTTAGATAGCTTTTTTAAGCATAACTAATTCTCACTGCACCCAGTAGCATCGTGTTTCAGCCCCTCATATACGGCTCAAAATAACCGACCATAACCTCCCTAACCACCCTATAGTCCACTCCATCAGACTGAAGGACTTCGGCAAACCAACTTAGCTCATCTGCTAAACCATCCACATTCTTTTCATCAATCCCCAAAATCGACTCAGCAAGCCTAGCTTGGATCGCTATAGGACTTTTAAAGTCTCTTACTCTGTCTGTTCCAGAAAGTTCACACTTCCATTTCACCGCAAGCTCAGAACAGCTATCCGAACCAATTTTTCCGGAAACGTAGGCATCCAAAAACTCAATAGGATCTTGCAAATGATCAGCAAACTTATAGTCAATTGCCCTGAGAACCTTCAACATAAATCCTCTTAGCAAAACATTTGCATCATGCCCGTTTTCAGGCCACTTTATTTTGCCCATTGCAAAACTCATTCCCATTCGACCTCAAAATAGCTCATGATGTCCCTGCAGCTTTTGCATGCAGGCTTCGGTGTATTATGACCTTGGCCGGAATCCCCTACGTTAACCGCTTTTGCTTTTCCACCTGCAGGGTTAATTCCGTCTCCAATCGCTTTATCTAGGCACACAATTTCAGCACATCCTTCATGCCATTTTTCTTGGTTTGGCAAGGGTGTTCCCATTAGCGCCCCGGTTACAACAGAAGACTGTCTAACTTCTTGACCACTAACGCCAGTGTATACTCGATCTCCGATTCTTAGCTCAGCGGCCGCACCAGACTGTTTTCCTGACGCCAGCGCAGCATCTGCCGCAGCCTCTGCAGTTCTGTAGTTCCGACTACCAGCAGTTCCCTTTTTGCTGAGCCCTAGGGGATCAGTCCAAGATATCGTGTTAGGTGCGTAAATCCACAGATTCAGGCCGCCAGCATAGCCTATAGGATCCTGATTGATGAAGCGGCCTGGTCGCGGATCGTAATATCTATGCCGATTGTAATGCAGTCCCGTTTCGTGATCATGATATTGCCCCTGGAACCGAATCGGGTTACTTAGACCATACTGTTTCGACCAGTCCGAGCGCTCCTCTTTGACTTCACCCCACGCCTTGTACTGCCCGGCCCAAGTAACATTGCCCTGCTCATCGGTCAGCTCCATCGGCGTACCGAGATGGTCGCATTGGTACCAGGCAATTGCGTCAAACGCCTGCGGTTTCACCTCCGTATGCCACAGCGGATCCTGGTCAAAATCGTATTCTCGCTGGCTCCAGTCCGGTTGTTTATGCAAACGGATCGGGCTTTTACGCAGCGCCTGAGCAACCGGCACAAAGCTGCCCGGCTCGTACAGGTAATGCACGGTACGGCCAGTATCGCCATCATCCCTTGGCGGTGAGCTCTCCCAGGCCAGGGTGTCGCCATCCCAGCCGAACAGGGTAAATCCGCAGCTAAGTTCACGTTGGCGCTTGGCCCGTTGCAGCTGGTTCCAACCGGTGCCCGCTTCCGGCGAGGTTTATCGCCCCCTTATTAAAATTGTACGAGATACTCCCACAGTACGGTATGTAGAAATTCCTTCCAGCCGCCCTCCCAAACATTCCAAGACTTTATAGGAGTGAAACCCACACTGAAACGACCAGCCTCGCTCAATTTCCAAAAACAGTTTCAACTGGGAGCGTCAATCTCCACTACCTTTACGGCGATTACATATCTGACAACTGGCGAGCTCAACCCCATCTTAGATCATCGCGCGGAGTGATATCATCAATACTGACAAATTCAGACTCACAAAAAATTGAACCCTCGCCAGAAACAATATTAATACAAGCCCCTTCCTTTGAGCTTCTAATTTCCGGACAACAGCTAAACCCTATACACTCCAAGTTCGCCTGAAACTTTTTAACGCCCACAAAACGCAACGATATGGTCATTGAATTATAGCCTCTCCCATTCCACTTCTCGGGATGCTTCTCAGGTATACCTTTAACACAAAACAAAAACTTAACCACGAACCCTTCATGAACATACACCCCTAGCAATTCAGCGTCCGTTATATCTAAGGAACCGCCGAACATATGTACAACTTTATCTCTATTTAAAGCACACTCAATCCACATACAGAGCCTCATTTAAAATTGTAGTGCCCATGCGCACCAGAAGCAGTACTTGTATTTAATATTTCACCGGTCCCAGAATCAGTAGGCCTTACATTAAAATGTGGTTCTGCACCATGCAACGGGGTTGCCTTAGCGTGACCTAAACTATGCTCTTGGATCACCACCGCTGCGCCACTTTTGTTTTTATAGTGATACTGCCTAGTTTCTACTGGAACACCGGAAGCATCACGAACAAAGCCACCATTACCATCGCCCAACTCAACCCTACTGACTTTACAAGGTTGTTGACTATTAGGTATACCCATATCTCGCTTCGCTTGTCTAAATGCATCTCGGCGACTAGCACCGTCATATGTTGTTTTCTTATTCCGTGGACATTTTGTTAGTCCGAGCGGATCGATCCAGTTAAGCGGGTCAGGGGCAAAAGCGTAAAGATTGAGGCCTCCTGCATAACGGACCGGGTCCTGCCCGATAAATCGACCAGCTTGAGGATCGTAATATCGATACCGGTTGTAGTGTAGCCCCGTCTCATGATCGTGATACTGGCCTTGGAACCGAATCGGGTTGCCCAGCCCGTGTTGTCTGGCCCAGTCCGAGCGCTCCTCTTTGACTTCACCCCACGCCTTGTACTGCCCCGCCCAAGCAACATTGCCCTGCTCATCGGTCAGCTCCATCGGCGTACCGAGATGGTCGCACTGATACCAGGCAATCGCGTCAAACGCCTGCGGTTTCACCTCCGTATGCCACAGCGGATCCTGGTCAAAATCGTATTCGCGCTGGCTCCAGTCCGGTTGCTTGTGCAAGCGGATCGGGCTCTTGCGCAGCGCCTGAGCGACCGGCACGAAGCTGCCCGGCTCGTACAGGTAATGCACGGTACGGCCAGTATCGCCATCGTCCCTTGGCGGTGAGCTTTCCCAGGCCAGGGTGTCGCCATCCCAGCCAAACAGGGTAAATCCGCAGCCAAGTTCACGCTGGCGCTTGGCCCGTTGCAGCTGGTTCCACCCGGAGCCCGCTTCAGGCCTGTCCCAGAAATGCGCCACCGAGTGCTTGTGCAACCGTCGACCCAGGGCGTCGTAGCTGTAGTCCACCTTGAGCTTGTCGTCGTTGTACCCCGTTAGCCGATCGAACAGGTCCCAGCTGAAATGGGCATGGGAGCCGTTGTGCAGCCGATGAATCAGGTTGCCGCGTTCGTCGTACTTGTAATGGGTCCCGGCGTATTCGCGCAGCAGGTTGTCCATCAGCTTGTTGCGCCGTGGGTCGGCTTCCAGCGGGCGGTTCAGTTCCTGGCTCTTCTGGTCCAGCAGGTTGCCGGCCGGGTCGAAGGCGAAGGTTTCCACGCCCAGGCGGCTGGTGGCCTTGAGCAGGCGTCCCACCGGGTCGTACTGGTACTCCAGCGGGCCACGGCGGCTGTCGTGGATGTTGGTCAGCTGGCCAGCGGCGTCGTAGCGGTACTGGCGCTTGAGCAATGTGGACTGCCCATCATGGCTGCCGAGCAGTTGTTCCTGCAGACGCCCGACCGGGTCCCAGCCCTGGCTCTGCATCAGCTTGTTGCCTTGATGGCGCACCACTTCGCGGTGCAGGTCATCGCGCTCGTAGGCCAGCATCTCGTGCTGGTCGAGGGTCATGCCGAGCAGGTGGCCGCTGCCATAGGTCAACCAGCTGACCTTGTGGCCGTCCGGGCGGATCGTGCTGATCCGTTGGTTGAGCGCATCGTATTCGTGCTGCCACACCGCGACCATCGGCGTGCCGGTGGCCAGGTAATGCTGATGCTCACGGGTCAGGTTGCCCGCTTCATCGTGGAACCATTGCAGCTTGCTGGCGGCATTGACCGCCTGGATCAGCTTGCCGTTGCCGTCGTAGGCGAAGGTCTCGCTCTGGCTCTGCTCGCCCAGGCGGGCGGTGCGCTCGGCCAGGCGGCCCATGCGGTCGAAACGCAGTTCGATACGGCGCTGGCCGACCTGGGTGCTCGCCAAGCGTCCGCTGTGCGGGTCGTACTGGTAGCGGGTGACCAGGCCATCGAAACCCGTCTCTTGCAACAACCGGCCGACCGGGTCGTAGAGGAAGCTCGCCTTGCTCTCGTTTTCGTTTTCCAGCCCGATCAAACGCCCAAGCTTGTCCCAACGGTAGCGCAGGGTATGTTCCGCCGCATCGACGCGCTCGGCCAGCAGCCCGACAGCGTTATAGGACCAGGTGGTGCAGCGGTCGAGGGCGTCCACATGGGCCAGCAGACGGCCTTCTGCGTCGTAGTTGAAACGCTCCTCGGTCTTGTCCGGGTGGGTGACCTTGGCCAGTTGGCCAGCCTGGTATTCATAGGCGGTCTTGTTGCCCGCCGCATCGGTGAACTCGCTCAGTTGGCCGAAGGCGTTGTAGGCCCAGTGACTGGTCTTGCCGGAGCAGTCGGTGTACTCGAGCAACTGCCCGGCGTCGTTGTAGGCGAGTTTCTTCTCGTTGCCGATGGCATCCTTGATCGCCTTGACCAAGCCGGCCGGGGTGTAGGCGAACTCGGTCTTGTTGCCCAGCGGGTCGACGGTCTCGACCAGGTTGCCGCGCTCGTCGTAATCGCGCAGCCACTGCCCGCCTTCAGCATCGCCGATCTTGATCAGCTGGTCGTGCTCGTCATAGGCATAGTGCACCACGCTGTGGTCGGCGCGGATGTGCTCGAGCAGGTTGCTGCGCTCGTCGTAGGTGAAGCGGTCCTGGCTGCCGTCGGGGTGAACGTGGCGGATGATGTTCTTGCGCTCATCGCGGAACAGCCACTCGGAGTTACCGTCCGGATGCTGGATGCGGTAGGTGTAGCCGAGAATGTCGTAATAGTGCCTGGTCTGCTGGCCGTGGGCGTCGGTCACGGTGGTCAGGCGGATGTGCTTGTCCCATTGCAGGCGCGTTTCGAAGCTGCCGTCGTCGGCCCACTCGCGGATGGCCTTGGCATGCGCCCCCGAGCCGTCCCATTCGAGGTTGAAGCCGCGCTGGGTGCGGTCGGTGTAGCGCGTCACCAAGTGATGCTGGTACTGGTAGTGCCAGGCGGCGCCGTGCTCGTCCTGGGCGGCGATCAGGTCGCCCTGGTCGTCGTAATGGTAGGCGCACAGCTGGCGCAGCGGCTTGCCGTCGACCACCTGCCACACGCCCTGGATATGCCCGTGGTCGTCGAGCAGCGTGCCCAGTTGCAAGTGCACCTTGCTCGGGTCGTTGTCCTCATAGGTGTTGATGTCGGACAACACCGGGCGGCCGTTGTAGTGATGCTCGTAATGCAGCATCGCGCCGGCACCGCTGCGCAGGACGATATGAACCAGATAGAACCGATCACCGACCCGCTCGTAGGTCTCACGGCGCTCCAGCCCACGCAGGAGGATGATCTGAGTGTCACTGGTACGCACCAGGCTCCGGTACTCGATCGGATCGTAGTGCGGCTTGCCCTGCCTGGGCAGCGGATACGGGTGGCTGCGGCCGTCGACGTCGTGGAATACCAGGCCGTCGTCGATCACGTCGATGCAGGTGCTGAACTCGGTCAGCCAACGGGCGCCCAGGCTGCTGTCGTCCAGCTCGGCCAGCCGTGAGTTGTAGGTCCGCGCCCAGGTGACCGGGAATGGCCCGGGCAGGCTGAAGTCGACGTGCTGCAGGGTTTCGCTGCCCAGGGCGAAGTTGATGTCGCGGGTGGTTCCTGGGCAGGGGCCGTTCTTGCAGCGATTGGCCGCGTTCCGGGGGGGTGCTTCCTCGCGCTGGGTTTCGAGCTTGCCTTGCGTGGCCTGGTGCCGCGCGGTGCTGGTGGCGTTGGGTTTGATGTTGGCGTTCACAAGCTGCGGATTGCGCTTGCGCCACAGCGCGACGCTACCGGCCAGGATCAGGCGCAACGCCTCGATCGAATGTGGGTTGCTGGCCGAACCCAGCTTGAGGATCTCGCTCTTGATGCGAGGCGCCAGCACGCGCAACCTGGCGACTTGCTGGTGGCCGTAGAGCTTGGCCTCGGCACTGATCGTCGCGCTGGCGGCCATGTTGGCCATGCCCTTGCCTGCGGCCTTGTAGGCACTCCAGGCGGCGTCGAAGATGTTGTCGATACTGGCCAGCGGATCGTGCAGCAGTTGCTCGGCCGCCTTGCTCGCCTTCTTGCCTGCCTCGCCGAGGTCCTTGCCGCTGTCGAGGTCGCCATCGATCAGGGCATCCAGGCCTTTGCAGATCTCGTTGAGAATTTCCTCGCCCTTGCCACCCGCTGCCGCCAGGGTTTCCTTGAGCTTGCCCTCGGCCTGGCTGACGAAGTCATCCAGGCTACCGATGATGTCGGCGTTCAGGTGCCCGGCAATGATCTCGATCAGCGCGTCGCCGAGGATCTGCTTGCCCTCCTGGCGCACCATGAACAACATCGGCCGCAGGCTCATGCGCGCGGCGGCCATGTTCGGTGGCACCGGCACTACGCCGATCAGGTTGATGCCCAGGCTGACCCAGTCCCACGGGTCCGGCTTGTCGCTCTCCGCCAGGGTGACGATGTCGCCCAAAGCGTCGATCAGGGCGATGATGTTACCCACCACCGGCAAGGCACCTGCGACGTTCTTGATGCGCTCGAGGGTGACATAGCCGTCGCTGATATCGCGCAGCCAGGCATCGAACACCGCCGCGCCACGGCCGACGTCTTCGATATGGATTTCGTTCAGGGGGACGATGGCGACTTCGCGGCCACCGGGTTGGGAAGTCTGTGTGGTCATGAAATCAGCTCGCCTGGCATCAGGTCAGTCAGGGTGTTGAGGTTCGGTGCCTTGAAGGCAGGGCGTTCGGGTAGCGCCGGCAGTTTTGGCAGGCTGGCCATGGCTCCCTGCACGGCGACACCGGCCCTGCTCGCAGCGCCCAGGGTGCTGGAGGCGGCGGGCAGTGCCGAACTGGCGACGCTGGCCAGCTGCGGCAGGCCGGCGACGCCGCCTTGGAGCGCACCTTGCACCTGCTGCACGGTGTGCATTGCAGCCTGCCCGGTCTTGAGCAGGCTGAGGCCGGTCTTGGCCGCGGCCATGCCGCTGCTGGCCAGTTGCTTGACCTTGGCCATCGCCGCGCCACTGCCATCAGGCGTGAGCGTGTCGATCATCGAATCGAGCATCGACGGCGTGCCCGCTTCGGTCGCCGCCAGCTTCGGCCAAGGCAGGCCCTTGACGAAGCTGCCGAGGCTCCAGGTGTCCACGGTGTCGAGGCCGAATTTCGCCGTGGCCGGCCCCGGCGCCGCGCCGGACACGGCATTGAAGCCCTGCCCGTCCAGCGTGCCCTTGAGCAGCGTGCCCAGGGCGTCGGTGACTTCGTAGTCGCCGGCCTGGATGCCCTTGCTGTTGGCGTACAGGTTGAACAGTTCCAGCGCGCCCTTGCCGGGCTTGGGCGGTTCGGGGAAGGCGCCGGCCTTGCTCGCCGCGCCGATATGGGCGAACTGCGCGGCGTGGGCGGTGTAGTTGGCGCTGGTGACGTGGGTGATGCCGCCGGCGTTGTAGGTGGTGGCACTGCCGCCGCCCTGCACCACCAGTTCGGTCTTGGCCTTGAGGATGATGCGGTCGGCGTTGGCGGTGATGTCGAGCTTGGCCAGCAGGTTGATGCTGTCCTTCAGCGCACGGAAGTCGATGTCGCCTGCAGCCGCCACCAGACGGAAACCGAGGCTCTGCACGAACAGGCGCATGCCCTGGCTGGCACTGGCCAACAGGCGCTTACCGATCGACAGGCTGGTATGCCCGGTGCTGCTCAGTGCCAGGTGGCTGCCGCTGGTGATGTGATTCGGGCCAGGCGTGGTCAGGGCGATGCCGGCCGGGCTCGACACCACCAGGTGCGGCTGGGTGAATTCGGCGAACTCGTTCTTGGTCAGGTCGCCTGGGCCACTGCCGAGGATACCTTGGTGCTGGGCGTGCAGGTCCTTGGCGACCTGATCCTGGTCGCCCGGTTCCTGGGCCTGCATCTGCTTGGCCAGCTGCGCCAGGCTGTCCTGCTGCTCGCTGGCGGTGGCCAGGCGTTCGGCGGTTTCGGGCAAGTCCTTGTGGTGCTTGGCTTCGTTCGGGCGCGGTTCGGTGGTGAGCAGCAGGCCGCCGGCGGCGCGCACGGCGCCGTGGCGATCGGTGCGCAGCTCGAAGCCCTCACCCCGTGGCGCGCCGCCGCTCGGCCGTGGGTGGGTCAGGTAGCCAAGGTTCAGGGCACTGGCGCCGTGGTCGCTGCGCAGGGCGATGCTGATCTCGCTGGTGGTGTCGTCGATGCGCAGTTCGTTGTTGCGGCTGCCCTTGTATTCCTTGCTCTTGATGGTGGCCAGGGTCTTCAGCTCGGGCAGCTTGTAGTGCGGCATGTTCACGCCGTGGTACAGGCAGCCGATCACCAGCGGCTGGTCGGGGTCGCCTTCGAGGAAGCTGACCAGCACTTCCATGCCCACCCGCGGCAGTTGCAGGCCGGCGATGCCCTGCCCGGCCCAGCTCGACGCCACGCGCATCCACACGCTGGATTTGTCATCGGCCTGGCCTTCGCGGTCCCAGAAGAACTGCACCTTGATCCGGCCATATTCGTCGCAGTAGATCTCTTCGCCTTCGGGGCCGCTGACCACCGCGCGCTGCTCGCCCAGCACCTTGGGCTTGGGGTGGTTCAGCGGCGGGCGATAGGGTTGCTCCCAGGGCGTGACCACGAAGACGTTGCGGTAGCCCTGCTGGAACCCGTCGAAACGCGGGTCGACGTCGCTGGTGATGGCTTCTTCCAGCACCTGCGGCTGGCGGCCCTGGTGGCGCACCTCGGTGAGCAGCCACAGGTCGTTCCACTGGGCGTTGGGGTGGCTGGCCAGGGTCAGGAAGTGCCCGCTGGCCAGCAGCGGCTGGTCGCTCTGGCCCTCGGCCTGGCGGTAGTCGCTGCGGTGGCGCTCCAGGGCGCGGGTAGCCAGGTGCTTGCCGCGCGAGCGGTCGAGGAAGCGACCGGGATAGTCGTAGTCTTCCAGGGCCGGCTCGGCGTGGCTGTCGGCGGCGCCTTCGAGCTGGATCAGCGGCTTCTTGAAGTCGTAGTCACGGCGGGTGACGCTGCTGGTGCGGGTTTCCACGCGCAGGCCGAAGCGCTTGATCATCGGCGTGTCGGCGACCAGCCCGGAGTCGTGCTGGAACTGTACGGGGGCCAGTTTCGGGAACACCGTCTGGTCGTCGCCGAACACCAGCTGGTGGCCTTCGGCGCTGTGGCGGAAGTGGTAGTGGATGCCCTCTTCTTCACACAACCGCTGGATGAATTGCAGGTTGGACTCGTCGTACTGCACGCAGTACTCGCGGTCCGGGTAAACGGCGCCCAGCTGGAACTGGTAGGCGTTGGCGAGGATGCCATGCTCTTCCAGCACCTGGGCGATGATCTTCGGCACGTTCATGTGCTGGAACATGCGCTGGTTGATACGGTGGGCCAGGTAGGCCAGCTGCGGGCGCAGGGTCACCTGGTAGCGGGTCAGGCGCTTGCCCGCCTCGCCTTGCGCGGCGCGGTAGATCAGCCCATGCAGGCCGCGTCCGGCGTCGCCCAACTGAAGGAACGCGGGCTTGTGCAGCAGGCTCTCCAGGTCCAGCGAGGGACGTTCGCTGACCAGCTCCAGGTCGATGGCGTAGGGCTGGCTGATGGCTTCCTTGCCGTCGAAGGCGAGGACCTGGAAATCGTGCTCCAGGCCGTCGATGTGCAGGCTGAAATGGGTCTGGTTTGCGGCGGCAAACATCCTTGTCCCTCATGTACGAAAGCGGTGGCAAAACGACCGTGACCTACGACGAACGCGGTAGCTCACGGCATGAGTCATCTCAGGTTGCGGACGCCGGCTTTCACCGGCGCCAGCTTGACCAGAACCCCTGCACGGCGAAGGCATCACGCAGTTGCGCGGCGCCGATGCTGCGTTGCTCGGGGTTGAAGGCCAGCGCCGCGCGCAGGGCTGTCCAGGCCTTGCCCGGCATGCCGGGCGGCGCTTTGGCCGGCAACTGCATGCCTTGGTCGCGCGCCTTCAGCGACGGCAGCCGTTCGAACGGGTGGCGCCCGGTGACCAGCTCATACAGCACGCAAGCCACCGCATAGAGGTCGCTTGCACTGCTGGGCGTGCCACCCTCGAACAGCTCGGGCGCAGCGTAGGCCGGGGTCCAGGCCTCGAACCGCCCATGGCTCAGGTGCGGCAGCCCCGCCAGTGGGCCGTCCAGGGCCATGCCCAGACCGAAATCGAACAGGCGCAGGCCATCGTCGCTGAGCATTACGTTGCTGGGCTTGAGGTCACCGTGCACCACCCCCTGGCCATGCACGCAGGCCAGGGCGTCGAGCAGCGGCACGGCAATTTCGCGCACCTGCGCCCAGCCCAGCCCCAGTGGCTGGTCGCACAGCAGACGGTCCAACGACGCGCCCTGCATCAGTTCCATGGTGATGAAACCGCGCTCGCTCTGCGGGTCGACGGCGAAGCCTTGCAGCCGCACCAGGTTGGGGTGGCGCAGGCGGCTGGTCAGGGCGTACTCGTTGAACAACAGGGCGTTGGCATCGGGCGCCGTGGCCAGCTGGTCGCTCATCAGCTTCACCGCCAGCAGCGGCTGCGGGTCACCGAAACGCTCCTGCAGCAGGTCGCGGGCCCGGTACACCAGGCCCATGCCGCCGGCCCCGAGCAGCCGCTCGAGGCGATAACGCCCGGCCAGCACGCCGGGAATCGGCGGTAATGGCGTCGCCGTTGTCGGCGGCTGCGCGGCAGCTTGCGCGCGCCCTTTGCCACGCCGTTTGCGCCGCGCCTTGCCGGTGCGAGCGGGCTCCGGCTCACTGGCCTGGGTAAAAGCGAAATAGGTCGGCTCGCTGCCCCGCTCAAGGGCATCGAGCACATCGAGTGCGTCGCCGCTGCCAAGGTTCATCGGTGGATCACCACTGCAGTCAGGTTGTCTTTGGCTGCACCGCGCAAGGCGGTGTCGAACAGGCGTTGCAGGGCCTCGCCGGGCGAGGCGAGGTCCAGGGCGTGGCCCAGGCCGCCACTTTCCAGGCCGTCGTAGAGGCCATCGCTGCACAACAGGAATACATCGCGCGGCTGAGCTTCGAACTCCAGCACCTCCAGGGTCAGGCTGGCGCTGGCGCCGACGGCACGGGTCAGGGCCCGGGCCGAAGGGTGCACGCGGGCCTGCTCGGCGCTCATCCGCTGCTGGTCGATCAATTGCTGCTGCAGCGAGTGATCGCGGGTCAGCTGGTACAGGCGCTGGCCGCGCCAGAGGTAGCAGCGGCTGTCGCCGGCCCACACGCAGGCGCCACGGCGGCCTTCGAGCAGCAGGGTCACCACGGTGCTGCCGACAATACGGGCCTTGCCCTCGACACTCACCGTCAGTTCCTGGCCTAGCCGCCGGTTGATCCAATGCAAGCACTGGCGCACGGCGACCACGCGTTCGTCGAAGCTGCTGCCGGCCGGCAGTTCGGCCAGGCTCTCGACGATCATCTGGCTGGCGAGATCGCCGGCCTGATGCCCGCCCATGCCGTCGGCGACCGCCCACAGGCCATGCTGCGGGCAGTCGAGAAAGGCGTCCTCGTTGCGCGCCCGGACCTTGCCCGGGTCGGTGCGCGCAGCGCTGCGCCAGGGGGTGGCTGGCAGCATCACAGCTCCCCTGGCAGGCGGAAGCCGCGCAGCACGCTCATGTCGAACGGGTTCGGCGCGCGCTGGCTGGTCAGCAGGTAGTTGGCACGCATGCCGCCGACATTGGCCTTGAGCACCATGGTGTCGCGGCCCTTGAGATACTCGGCCTGCATCAGGTCGAGCAGGCGGAACAGCGACCATGGCCCACCATTCTTCTCCAGCGCCATCGGACGGCCGTTGAGCTGCTCCAGGGTCAGGCTGCTGTTACCGTCCTGGGCATCGGTCGGCCACTTCAGGCTGGTGGAAACGATCGGGCCATGGCGGTAGTCGATCACCGAATCGCCGAAGCGGAACTCTGCGCGGCTCACCGATGGGTCAAGGGTGTACGGCTCAAGCTTGAACTGCACCTGTGGCTCGTCGGGGTTCTGCGCGAAGAAGCTCTGGCGGATGACCTGGGCAGCGCTCATCTGGTCGAGGAATGCCTTGGTCATCGGCAGGCTCTGGCCGTCCAGGCTGCGCAGGCGGTAGCTGCCCGGTTCACCGCTGACGAAAGGACGCATGTAGGTGTCGAAGAAGCGGTCCGCCACCCCCTGGGCCTTGAAGAAGTCGCGGAAATCGCTGATCGCCACGTCGCTGGTGCCATGCGCGTTGAACGGGTAGCGCGACTCGATGGCGCGGCCGTAGAAGCTGTACAGCTCGTTCTGGTAGCGCTGGTTCAGGTAGGTGTAGGTGTCGTTGAGCACCATGCGCCAGATGTCGTCGGACAGCAGGTTGAACCAGCCGGCCACCGGACGCGGCAGGCGCACGGTGCCGTTGCGCAGGCTGCTCAGGGCATCACGTTGCCCGGCCATGCGGGCCTTGGCCATCTGGTACGAGGCTTCCTCGGCCTGGTTGGAACGGGCCAGGCTGGCCAGTTGCTGCTGCAGGTCGTTCAGCGCCTGCAGGGTCGGCGCCAGGTCGGGGCCGGGGCCATTGTTGTCATCGAGCAGCCGGTGCAGGGGTTCGAAGCGCCGCTGCAGGGCCATGCGTGCGGTGTCCGGCAGCGGTTTCCTGGCGAGGGCGTCGCGGGCCTTGTCGGCCACGGCGCCAGCAACCGCCGCACCACCCTTGCCGAGTTTCTTGGTAGCGGCGGCCTCGACGGCCGGGTTGCCCTCGTCTGCGGCCTCGGCCAGTACCGGGAAGCGAGTGTTCTCGCGCACCTCGGTGAGCAACAGCAGCAGCGGCGAGTTGGCGGCGGTAAGCGCCGATAGCTGGTCGGCGCCTTCACCGGCATCGCTGAACGGAATAAGCCCGACCTGGTTGATGGCCTCGCCCCAGTAGTTGGCATAGTCACGGAAGTACAACTGCTCCAGTTCGACCATCAGCCGGCGCATATCCATGTCGCTGATGCCGCGGCCCTCGCCCAGCACCCAGTTGTCGCGCAGGATATCGTTGACCAGGTTGGTGCCCTGCACGGAAAAGTACTGCTGGTAGCCCTGCGAGGTGTAGAAGCCGGGGATCGGGTAGTCGATGCCGACGAACTGGCTGGCCTGCGGTCCGAGCTGCTGGCTCAGGCGGTACTCCGGCAAGCTGCGTGCCTGCTCGCGCAGCACACGATAGACCACGCTGGCCAGGGACTCGGCGCGCAGCACCTGGCGCGCCTGGGCTACCAGGGTGTCGTTGAGCGGGTAGCTGAATGACTGGTTCAGCAGGCGCTCGAAGTGCGCGTTCAACCCTTCCTGCGCGGCGGTGTTGCCGTTGTAGCGCTGCGACCAGCCGGCCGCCACCCAGTCCTTGAGCCAGGCCTGGTCGCGGCGCTCGGGCAGGCCCAGCATCAGGTAGGCGCGCAGGCTGTTGAGCAGGCGCTCGCGGTTTTTCAGGTTGCTGCGGATCTGCCCTTCAACCATCTGCGCTACCCGTGGCAGCAAGACGGTTTCCAGTTCACGCTGATAGGCAGGCTGCAGTACTTCATTGGCCGGGGCGCCCTGGTACAGGCCACCGCGCTGCAACCAGGAGACATCGCCACTGGCCGGGAACACCCGCGTGGCCTGCCAGGCGCTATCCAGGGGCTTGAGCGCGGCCAGCGCATCGTCGCGGGCTTCCAGGCCGGTGTGTTGGCGCTGCCACTGGCGGCCCAGGTCGCGCACCTGCTCCAGGCGCTCGTGGTTGCCGGAGAAGCTGCCGGCCCAGAGCACGCCGAACAGCGCCAGTGCACCCAGCGCACCGAGATAGACAACCCGCTGGCCCCAGTGGATGCGGCGGCGTTCGCGCTGGTCGAGCCCGGCCAGGTCGTACTCGGGGAAAATCACCCGGCTGAACAGCTGCAGGATGAACCGCGAGCGCCCCTGGGGCGCGGCGCGGCCGGCCGTGCCGGGGTGGTAGCCGTTGTCGCTGTCGACCCTTGGCGCCTGGTGCGGCGCGCTGGTGAGGTAGAAGCCGCGCAACTGGCTGGCGCGCTGGTAGCGGTTGCCGGTGAAGGCGGCGTCGACGAACAGGCACAGCTGATCGCCGATACGCCCCAGCTGGTGCGGGAAGTCGAGGATCCGCGCGCGGCGCTGAGTGTTGCGCTCGTGGTGCATACGCTGGGTGACCTGGTCACCCAGGCGTTGCAGCAGGCCCTGGAATTCCTTGGCCAGCAGCTCGGTGTCGGCGCCGTTCTGGCCCTTGCCGAAGGTAATGCCGAATACCTGCTCGTTCTCTTCACGCGACTGCTGGTCGAAGAAGGCGTCGAAGCCTTGCAGGCGGTCGGTCTTGCTCAGCACCAGGTACACCGGCACCTCGACATGCAGGCGCAGGCGCAGCTCCTGCAAGCGTGAACGGACCTTCTGCGCCAGCTCGTTCACTGCCGCTTCACCACCAAGCAGGGTGTCCAGCGGCACGGTGACCACCACACCGTTGAGCGGGCGGTTACGCCGGCGCAGGCGTAACTGGTCGAGCAGCACGCGCCAGGCATGGCCGTCGACTTCGCTGTCGGCCTGGTTGAGGAAACGCCCGGCGGTATCCACCAGCACGGCCTGTTCGGCGAAATAGAAATCGCAGAAGTCGCCGCTGGAGGGATCACGCGCAAGCTTGCGCTCCAGGGCGTTGATCGGGAATTCCAGGCCCGAGTGGTCGATCAGGCTGGTCTTGCCCGCGCCCTGCGGGCCGAGAACCAGGTACCAGGGCAAGTCGCGGCGCCAGCGCTCGCTGCGCCCGCCGTACAGGCTCGAGTGCTTGAGGGTGGACAAGGCATGCTTGAAACGGGCCTTGATCTCCTTGCCCTCCTCGTCCATGCGCTCTTCACGCTCCAGGCGTTCGCGACCGCCCTCGCTCTCGAACTGCTCCTGCTTGCGCTGGTTGGCGCGCCAGCTGGCAAACACCATCCACAGGCCCCACACCAGGAACAGTACGCTGATGGTCAGCAGCCGCGCGGCAGCGTCTTCCCAGAACTTGTTGTCGGCCACCGCCAGCAACGGCCCGGCGAACCACACCAGCAGGGCCAGGGCGAGCACCAGCAACAGGCTCCAGACCCAGGTCCGGGCGAGGAAGGCGCCCACTTTCTTGAAAAGAATCTTCATCACAAGTCCTTGTGTCACGACCGCGGCTGGGTCGCTGTCTGCTCGAGCGTCTGGAAGGGTTGCAGGACGGCCGTGCGCTGCTCACCCAGCACCCAGGCAAAACCGGAATACATCACCACCAGGGAAACCAGGGTGAACAGCGCCACGCTCCACCACGGCACGATGCGCACCGGGCTGTTGCGCTGCCGGTCCAACCCTTCCCAGCGCGGCGACAGCTCGCGCGGCACGTCGCCACGCAGCTGGCGAATCTGCCGGTACAGCGCGTCGCGGATGCCTTCGAGTTCGGACATGCCGCGATCGATGACCCGGTACTTGCCCTCGAAGCCCAGGGACAGGCACAGGTACATCAGTTCGAGCATCGCCAGGTGCTTGACCGGGTTCTTGGACATGCGGTCGAGCAGCGCGAAGAACTTCTCGCCACCGAAGGTCTCGTTGTGGAAGGCGCTTAGCAGGCTCATCTGCGACCACTGGCTCTCGTTGCCCCATGGCGTGGTGACCACCGCCTCGTCGACCACGGTGCACAGCAGGTAGCGGGCCACCGTGACCTGGCCGTTCTCCACGCCCTCGTAGTGGGTCCGAGCCTCGAACGCACGTATACAGGCGCTCAAGCGTTCCTTGAGGTTGGCCAGGTCTTCCGCGGTGTCGCTGTGCTTGAGCCGCACCACTTCCGAGAGCAGCTCGCCGGCGGCGGCCACCAACGGGTTGAGGCCGACGTTGAAGCTGCCGCTGGCCGGCAGGCGCGCCGAATAGACCATGCGCTGTTCCAGCGGCTCGGCTCGCGCCGTGCTGCCCAGGGCGGTCAGCGCCTGCCCTTCCGGTGCCGAGCCATCCTGGTTGTACAGGACGGTCTTGTCGTCCTGCGGGTGTTCCATGTCCTTGCTCATGCTCAGTTCCTGATGGCCCAGAATTTCAGTTCGAGATCGGAGAACTCACTGGTGACGTGGAACGCGAAGCCACCGGAACCGTCCATCTTGGCGCGGTCCGCAGCGTCGAGTTCGACGATGAAGTAGGTCTTGTTGGCGTGGAACGGGATCTGCCGCGGCGCCACCGGCAGCGGTTTGACCTTGAGCCCCGGCAGGTGCAGGTTGACCAGCTGGCGGATGCGCTCCACCGGGCCGACCTTCAGGTGCGACGGCAGGCGCTGGCGCAGCGCTTCGGACTCGCAGTTGGCGCTGGCGGCCAGCACGAACGAGGCGGTGGTGAGCAGGCCCGGGTCGTGCAACGGCGACACCAGGATGCCGTACTGGCGCTGCTGCAGTTCCAGCTCGATGGCGTGCTGCTCGAGCACCATCGACAGCACCTGGCGGATCGACTCCATCAGCTTGCGGAAGCTCGCCCCCTGGTCGCTGTGCTGGTAGCGCGCATCCAGGCGCGGGCGCTTGGTGTCACTGGAAAAGGTCGCCAGGTCGCCAAGCATGACCAGGAAGGTGCGGTACAGCTCCTCGGGGTGCACCTGCTCCAGGTTCAGGTAATGGCGCAACAGCAGCTCGGTGCGGTTGATCAGTTGCAGCATCATGAAGTCCCCGACCTCGGCGCCGCCGACCTTGCCGTTGGAGCGGATACGCTCGGCCAGGGTGTCGCCGCGCAGTGCCAGCATGCTGATGACTTCCTTCAGGCACGACAGCAGGTATACCGATGAGTGGGTGCGGATGAACGTCGGCACGAATTCCGGATCGAGGCTGATGACCCCGTCTGGCGAGGTATCGAGGATCTCGCAGACCTTCAGCTTGACGTAGGCCTGGTCGGTCTGTTGCTCGCCCAGCAGCAGGCGGAAGTCAGGGCGTGCGCAATTGATCTGGCTACTGTTGTCGTCACCGGCGTTGGAGTCGGATACCTCCACCTCGTAGGTGGTGTAGCGGGTCAGCACGTCGGATTGCTCGGGGCGGCGCGCCTCAATGTGGTTGCCAGTAACCAGCGGCAGGGCCATGAAGATCGGCGTCGCGCCGGTGTTGGGCGGCACGTCCAGGGCCAGTGGCTCGCTGCTGCCGTCGAGCTCGAACAGGCTGCCGTCGGGCAGGATGCCGGCGGCGCGGCTGATCACCAGCTTGCCCATGTTGAGGAACTGCAAGTCGATCTCGAGGTTGATGAAGCCCCAGGTATAGGTGCCCAGCAGCTGGGTACGGGTCTTCATCTGGCTGTCGTAGTAGCGGTCGTTGTGCTGGAAGTGCTGAGGACGCAGCAGCATCCCCTCCTGCCAGACTACCTTGTGCACGTTCATGGGCGCTCACCCGCTTGTGCCACGGATGGCACGCCATTATGGATACCCGCCTGGTCCAGGTAGAGGTTGACAACCACGCGCTCGCCAGCGCGGATCGCCTGCACCCGGCGCCAGTGCGCCTGGTCGAGGTCGCGGTAGGCAGCCAGGATGCCGACGAAGCGGCTGTCAGGGTCGATGCTCAACTTGAGGGCCAGGGTCTCGCCCGGACGCAGTTCATGCTCCTCGCTGGCCACCATGTCCTGGGACAGGGTTTCCTTGGGGCGCTGGTACAGGCTGAAGAAGTCGCTGCTCTCGAAAGCCACCGGATGCTTGAGTTCGAACAGCCGTACCACCACTGGCGACGGCCGGCCGTTGATGTCGAGGTTGAGCTGGTCGGTGGCAGCGAGCGTCAGATCCAGCTTGGTCATGTGCGAGTACGGCGACAAGGCACTGCAACCGGCCAGCCAGGACAGGGCGGCCAGGGCCCAGGTCGCCCTGAACACCATGCGGGTGATGCGAATCATGGAAGTCATCCTTGCGGGTCGTGATGAAGGGAAGCGATCAGGCGCACCTGCTCTTCGTAGGTTCGGGCGAAATCCTTGACCAGCAGGCGCTCGCTCCAGTCCTCGTTGGCCATCAGGGCCTGGTGATAGCGCGCGTAGGATTTCCAGCGGCTGCTGAACGGCCCCTTGCGGCCCTGGCGTTCGAACTGCAGGGTCAGTTGCTCCGGGGCAAAATGCTCCAAGGTGCTGCGCAGGGCCTGGCGGCTGGCGCCGAGCATGGCCACCTGGTGCGCCTGCAGGTCACGGAAGGCCTGGGCCACGGCGTGTTCACCGGCCAACTGGCCGCCGCGCCGTGGCTTGAGCAGCTCGTCCAGCGCCTGGTCGGCATCCGGCGAAGCCTTGATCGGGTTGCGGCTGGCGCCCTGCGGCGTAGTCAGCGCCAGGCGCAACTCGTTCTTCAGCTCGCTGCGGGTGCGCAGGCTCTGCTGCAGCCCCGCGACGCTCTGGCGCAGCAGCGCGGCAGCCTGCACCGCCAAGTCCTCGCGGGCCTGCTCGTCGAGCTCGTCGAGGGCCACGCCCAGGGCCGCGCCGAAGCGCTTCCAGAAGGCGTCGCCACGTGCTTCGCGCGGCGCCGGCACGGCCACCGGCTCTGGCGTCGGGGCGGGCACCAGGGTCGGTACGATCAGGTTCTCCTGGTCGATTGGCGCATAGTCGGCGCGCTGACGGGCCGGCGCCTCCGGCATGGCCATGGCCACCAGCTCGTCGATGGGCTGCAGGCGGGTTTCTTCCTTGTCCAGTGCGCTGATCGGGTCGAGTTCGAGGAACGCATCGTCGGGGATGATGTTGGCCCCCGGCATACCCAGGCTGACGTCCAGGCCGGGCTCGGGATCGATCAGGCGCGCGCGCACCTCGACATCGCCCATGCGGTACACCGCGCCCTGCTCGATCCGGTAGGCCTCGCCCTTGCGCAACTGCGCGCCGCTGCTGGCCAGGCGAATGCCGTTGCTGCTGATATCTGTGAGGAAGAATGTGCCGTTATCGAAGGACACCTGGGCATGGTGGCTGGACAGGTGGCGCTTGTCGTCCTCGATGCACCAGTGGCAATCCCTGGCCCGGCCGATATCGCCACCGGCGCGGCCAAAGGTTTTGCTTGGCGCGTCGGTGCAGCCGTGCTGGCGTTTGTCGAGCAGTTCGAAAACCAGTTCCATGGTCAGGGCTCCTTGCGCTCAGTTGTCACGGTTGAGGGCCTGGGGATCTCCCAGGGGGCGGTAGCTGTCGTCGTCGAACTTGTAGTTGCCAGCACACCCTGCCAGGGTGAAAGCGGTAACCAGGGCCAGCAACGTGGCCCGCCAGTGACGGTGAGGCATTGAAACGACTCCATGTTCGAATGAGGCATGCGCCGCCAGCGGCGAGCCCGGGTTGGAATAGGTAAGTGTCGGGGTCATGCCGGTCAGCCCTCGCAATCGCCGATCTGGATGTTCAGGCGCCCCAGCCGGTACAGCAGGGTTCGCCGTGGCAGGCCGAGTTCGCGGGCCGCCAGGGTCTGGTTGCCGTCGTGCTTGCGCAGGCAGTCGAGCAGCAGGCTGCGCTCGACCTTCTCCAGGCGCTCGCGCAGGTTCAGCTCGCTGTCCTGCGGCGCTGGCTCGGCCAGGCTCAAGGCGAAGTGCCCCACCTCCAGTTCGTCGCCCTCGCACAGCAGCACTGCGCGCTCCACCAAACCCTTGAGTTCACGCACATTGCCTGGGAAGGCATAGCTTTCCAGGTGCTCGAGGGCGGCCTGGGACCAGCCCACCGGGCTGCGCTGGAAGAAGGCACAGGCCTTGTCGCAGAAATGCCGGGCCAATGTGATGACGTCACCACTGCGCTGGCGCAGCGGTGGCAGCTCGATGGGGAACTGCGCCAGGCGGTAATAGAGGTCTTCGCGAAACAGGCCGTCGCTGACCATCTGCACCAGGTCACGGTGGGTGGCGGCGATGATGCGCACGTCGATCTTGTGGGTGACGTTGGAGCCCAGCGGGCGGATCTCGCCTTCCTGCAACACGCGCAGCAGCTTGGCCTGCAGGGCCAGGGGCATGTCACCGATCTCGTCGAGCAGCAAGGTGCCGCCGTCGGCGGCGTCGAACAGCCCGGAGCGGTCGCGGTCGGCACCGGTGAACGCCCCCTTGCGATAGCCGAACAGTTCGCTTTCCAGCAGGGTTTCGGGGAAGGCCGCGCAGTTCTGCACCACGAACGCGCCGGAACGGCGCGGGCCGTAATCGTGGATAGCGCGTGCCACGAGCTCCTTGCCGGTGCCTGTCTCGCCGCGCAACAGCACGGTACAGGGGCTGTGCAGGACCTTGCTGATCATCTGGCAGGTCTGGGCCATGGCCGCGCTCTGACCGATCAGGCCGTAGCGGTTGGCGGCGACCGGCGCACGGCTGGCCGCAGGCGGTGGTGCCAGTGGCTGGCGCAGGCGGCGCAGCAGTTGCAGGTGGCCGATGGCAAAGCCGCCCAACTGGCCGAGGGAGTCGGCGAAGGCTTGCAGACCGCCGCGTTCGCGGTTCACGCACAGCAACACGCCGACCACCTGCTGCTGCGCAGTCAGCAGCGGCACCGCCAGCAGTGCCTGCCAGGGGGTCGGCTGGCTCGGCAGGAAACAGGTGTCGAACAGGCTGGCAGAGAGGTCGGCGATGTTCACCACGCGGTTCTGGCACAGGGCGAACTGCAACAGCTGCTCGCCGTTGTAATCGGCCGGCAGGCTGGCGCAATCGGGTGCCAGCAACTGCCCGTCGAGCCAGGCGGCTTCCAGCCCGAGCCGGGTATGGGTCGAGTCGAGCAGGTACAGTTGCACCAGCGCGCAGCCGCTGAGCCCGGCCACAGCCTGCACCAGTGCCTGCAGCAGACACCGGTCGTCCGCCGCGCGGGCCAGCTCGGTGAAGGTGCCCAGCAGCGATTCGGCGTAGGCCAGCGGGTGGGGCACGTGCGTGAACATCACCCCCACCTCAGGCAAACTCGCAGATCACGCCGGCATCCCCATCGAGGGTGGCGTGCACGCGGCTGATCGCCTCGCCACTGGCCATGGCGTCGAGCAGGCGGTCGGCCACCTTGGGCAACACATGGGTGTCGATCAGGTGGTCGATCAGGCGCGCGCCACTTTCGCTCTGGCGGCAACGCTCGGCCAGGTGGTCCACCAGCGCCTGGCAGTGGCTGAACGCCAGTTGTCGACGCTGCAGGCGCTCGCCCAGGCGACCCAGCTTGATCTCGATCAGCTCGCGCAGCACCGGGCCGCCCACCGGGTAGTACGGCACCACGCGCATGCGCGCCAGCAGCGCCGGCTTGAAGTGACGGCTGAGCACCGGCCGGATGTGCTGTTCGAGCAAATCGGCATCAGGCCGCTCGCCGTTTTCACAAAGCGCGCTGATCTGCTCGCTGGCCAGGTTCGAGGTCATCAGGATCAGGGTGTTGCGAAAATCGATCTGGCGCCCTTCGCCATCGTTGGCCACGCCCTTGTCGAAGATCTGGTAGAACAGGTTGAGCACGTCCGGATCGGCCTTCTCCACCTCGTCCAGCAATACCACCGAGTAGGGCTTCTGGCGCACCGCCTCGGTGAGCATGCCGCCCTCGCCATAACCAACGTAGCCGGGCGGCGCGCCGATCAGGCGCGAGACGGTGTGCTTCTCCTGGAACTCGGACATGTTGATGGTGGTGATAAAGCGGTCGCCGCCGTACAGCAGGTCGGCCAGCGCCAGCGCGGTTTCGGTCTTGCCGACGCCGCTGGGGCCGACCAACAGGAATACCCCGACCGGCGCATCGGGCTTGTTCAGGCCGGCCGCCGTGGCGCGCATGGCGCGGTTCAGCGCGTGCACGGCCTGTTCCTGGCCGCGGATGCGGGCGCGCAGGTCGTCGGCGAAGCTGATCACCTTGGCATTGTGTTCACGTGCCAGCTGGCTCAGGGGGACACCCGTCCAGGCGCTGATTACCTCAGCCACCAGGCGCGGGCACACTTCAGCACTGACCAGGCGCTCTGCGGCTTGCGCATCGAGCAAGGCTTGATGGGTTTCGGCCAGGCGCTGCTGGAGCTGTTCGCGGCTCTCGCCGACCACGGCTTCCTCGCCCTCCTCCACATCGCCTTGCGCTGGCGCCTCGATGGGGGCATTGGCGACCTGCTGGCGCAGCTCCAGCACCTGTTCGGCCAGCTCGCGCTGACGGGCCCAGCGCGCGGCCAGTTGGGCCTCCTGTTGCCGGGCTTCGGCCAGGCGCTGCTCCAGGCGCTCGAAGGCTTCCTGATCGATTGGCAGCCCCGCCACAGCATCGCGCTGCAGGGCGTTGCGCTGGCGTTCCCCCTCGGCCAGTTCGGCACGCAAGCGCTCGAGGGCATCCGGCGCCGCAGCCAGGCTGATGCGCACGCGGGCGCAGGCAGTGTCGAGCACGTCGACGGCCTTGTCGGGCAATTGCCGGCCGGTCAGGTAACGCGCCGACAGCTCGGCAGCGGCGACTACCGCGTCGTCGCGCAGGTAGATGCCGTGGCTCTTCTCGTAGAGCTGGGCCAGGCCACGCAGGATGGTCACTGCCTCCGCTACGGTCGGTTCATGCAGTTGCACCGGCTGGAAGCGACGGGCAAGGGCCGGGTCCTTCTCGAAGTATTTCTTGTATTCGGCCCAGGTGGTTGCGGCAATGGTGCGCAGTTCGCCTCGCGCCAGCGCCGGCTTGAGCAGGTTGGCGGCATCCGAGCCACCGGCGGTGCCGCCCGCGCCGATTAGCGTATGGGCTTCGTCGATGAACAGGATGACCGGGCGCGGTGCGGCCTTGACCTCATCGATGACGCCCTTGAGGCGTCGTTCGAACTCGCCCTTGACGCTGGCCCCGGCCTGCAGCAGGCCCATGTCCAGAGCCAGCAGGTCGATGCCTTGCAGGGCCGGCGGCACTTCGCCGGCGACGATGCGTGCAGCCAGGCCTTCGACCACGGCGGTCTTGCCCACGCCCGCCTCGCCGACCACGATCGGGTTGTTCTTGCGGCGCCGGGCCAGGATATCGATCATCTGCCGGATCGACGCATCGCGGCACAGTACCGGGTCGAGTTTGCCGTCGCGGGCCTGCTGCGTGAGGTTGTGGGTGAAGCGCTGCAGCATCGACTCGCCCTGGGGCGCGCCGGCAGCCTTCGGCGCAGCTGGCGATTGCGACAGCGCGTAGCCTTTTAGGCGTTCGATATCCAGGCCGGCCAGCAGCTTGTGGTAGCGGCTGCCAGCATAGCGCAGTGGGTTGCGCAGCAGGCCGAGGATCAATGCGGCCTGGTCGACCTGGCTCTGGCCCAGTTCGAGGTTGGAGACCAGCAACGCATCCTGCAGCCATTGCACCAGCTCTGTCGCAAACACCGGGTTGCGAGTTGCGCTGTGCTCGACATTTGGCTGCAGCGCGGAGCGAAACTCGCCGGCGTCGACCGCGGCATCCTGCAGGGCACGCTGCAACAGGCTGTCGCTGCGTTCGAGCAACCCCAGCAGCAGGTCCTCCACCAGCACCTTGCTGCCACCACGGGCCACGCAGCGCTCGGCGGAGCGCTCCAGGTCACGGCGGCTGTCGGCGTCCAGGGCCTGGACGAGTTGTTGCAGGTCTACGTTGATCATGGCCATTGGTCCTTAATGAATTTTGCTTCCCAGGGTCACCACGCCATCGGCGCGTTCGCGACCCAGCCAACTGGTCCAGCCCAGGTGGCAGACATTCTGTTCACCGATACGCAGCTCGCGGATTTCTTCGCGGCGCAGCTCCAGGCGGATGTCGTAGTCGAGTGGGTCGCGCAGGGTGAAGCGCGTCAGCGCGCACAGCGGTTGGTAGCCGAAGCCGATCGGCAGGAATTCGTGAAAGCGCTGCCAGTCCAGTTCGGTGATGTGGATGCGGAACTTGCCGCTGCGGTCGCGCACGCGCTCGCCGAGCACGGCGTCCTCGCCCAGCAGGCTATTGGCCAGGCCCAGGCGGTTGCACTGTTCCTCGAGGATGTCCACGCGCCGCTCCAGGCATTGCTCGATGACCAGGTCGGCGTGCTTGAAGTAGTAGCGCAGCACGGCCTCGATCAGCGCTGCCGAGTGGGCACGCAGGCTGAGCACACCCAGGTACGGCAGCAGTCGCTTCCAGTTCAGTTCCTTGGCATGGCGAATCTGGTCGCCGCCCAGACCGATCAGGGCGAACAGGTGCGACGAGAATCCATCCAGGGCGCCGCTCTCGAAACTGGCGCGGTAGCGGTACTTGCGCCAGATCGGTAGCAACAGGCGTTGCAGGCGGTGGTGGAACAGGTCGAGGAACATCCGCGTGGGGTTGCCATCCTCGTTGTCGCCCAGCGCCTGCTCGCCATAGAACGCCGGCAGCGGCGAGCTGGAGCCGACCAGGCCGATCAGGTTGAAGCGCATGCGCGCGCGCAGCCGACCATGCTCATGGAAGAACTCGATGCGGTCGACGTCGCTGCCGGGAAAACCCAGGCTGGGGTTGGCCTGGAACTCCACCAAGTCATAGAGTTCCTCGTCCTCCAGGTATGGATAGGCCTCGCGCAGCTGCTCCAGCACCAGCAGCACGGCCTGGAATAGCGAGTACTCGCGGATGCTCCGGCTCAGCCGGCTTACAGCAGCGGTTGCAGGCCCATGCGTGGTGTCCATTGGTACACCTCCCCCTGTGTGCTTTTCACCCGCAACTCGTGGTACGAGTTGAGGCTGGCGTAGAGCGCGAAGAACTCATTGAGCACCGAGGCGAAGACGAACAGGTCGCCCTCGCCAATGTAGCCCTCCGGATCAATGGTCAGCTCGGTGCGCAGACCGCGCAGCGGCAAGCCGCGGTGCAGGCGGTCGACATGCTGGTGGCGGATCGACTTGAGCCCGCCAAGCAGGCGTCGGCTGACCTTTTCCGCGTGCTGGTCGTAGTAGCGCGGCAGGTCGTAGGTTTCGAGGATCACCTTGAGCGCGTCGACGTCGGCCAGCGACAGGTAGTTCAGCGACATGTTGCTGATCAGCTTCCACAGGAAGTCGCGGTTCAGCGGCGGCGCGTAGCTGGCGGTGACCGGCGTGATGTTGCGGAAGGAGAGAAACTCGGGCGTCTCCTCGCTGAGCATGCAGATGTCGCCGAGCTTGAGCCGGCGCGGCAGGTTCTGGTTGGTGCAGGTCAGCTCGATCGACAGCGTCTCGTGCGACTCGGCCTGGTGCACGCCAAAGCTCAGGTAGGTGTCCAGGCCGTCGTGCAACAGCGAGGAACGCTGGCGGATGCTGTAGTGCGGGCGATTCTCCGGCACGTCGAAGCTGGCGTCGTGTTCGAACGACTCGAACGGCACGTAATTCTGGTAACCCAGCCCGCCCGGGCTCCAACCGGTCACGCCGTCGACCGAGAACACCCCGCAGTGCTCGGGGTCGAGTTCTGCCGGGAGCAGCAGGTACTCGTCCTGCTTGCCGTCCAGGCGAATCGGCAGCGCATCATGCTTGAACAGGTTGGTGATCGGCGTGCAGTACAGCTTGACGTTGTCCAGGGTCGGGCGCAGCCGCTGGGCCTCGCCACGGCGGATGTCGAAACGCAGCTCGACGCCGTGCACTTGCTTGAGGGTTTCCTCCGGCAGGCTCTGCAGCACCTCCAGGCCACTGACGTCGACAAACAGGAACTTGTCCTGGAAGGCGAAGTACTCCTGCAGGAAGCGGTAGCCACGGAACGTGTTCAGCGGATAGGGAACCAGCGCTTCTTCCTCGGCGAAGCCCACTGGGTGCACCTTGGTCGCTGGCGCGCGCAGCAGCAGCGGCTCGCCCTTGACGTTGAGCATCGGCTTGCCGTGGCTGTCCAGCGGCATCAGCTCGACCCCGGCCAGGCTGCGCAGCAGGCTCAGGTAGAGCATCTGGCTGATGTAGCGCTCGCCGGCCAGGTGCAGGCGCAGCCTGGCGAGCTTCACGTCGCCGAGGTTGCCGTCGCAGTTCATCTCCAGGCGCAAGCTCAGCAGCGCGCCCTGGCCATTGAGCGAGTAGTTCAGCGCGCTAAGGCGCAGGGGCAGCACATCGGTCGGGTAGCAGGTGCGAAAGCGGCAGCGGACGCCATCGATCGGCTTGCCTTCCACCGGTGTGTCACGCGCCACCCGCAGGGCCGGCCCGGCCTGGCGCAGCGGGTCGAACTGGAGGATGCTGAAGGCCGGTAGCGGGCGCATGTAGTTAGGCCACAGCAGGTGCATCAACGAGTGGGTGAGCTCGGGCAGCTCGTCATCAAGCTTCTGCCGAAGGCGGCCGGTGAGGAAGGCAAAGCCCTCGAGCAGGCGCTCGACGTCCGGGTCGCGCCCAGCCTGGCCGAGGAATGGCGCCAGCGCCGGGCTGCGCTCGGCAAAGCGCCGCCCTAGCTGGCGCAGCGCTGTCAGCTCGCTTTGGTAGTAGTAGTTGAAGGACATCCGTCGTTCCGCCTGAATTCAGATCTCGAGTACCGCCAGTGACGCAGGGTTCGGGTAATCCAGGGCTATGGGAGGCGCGACATCGTTAGTCTCCTTGACTGACACTGACTTGCCCGCTGCCATCCAGGCGCGCGGCAAAACTGACAGAGCGCCTGATGCCGTCCACCTCAAGCTGGCCTTCGATACTGAAAGCCAGCTTGAGCTGATCGTGACCACGCGGCCTGGAAATCACCCGGACATCGGACAGGCGCGGCTCGTAGGCCTCAATGAAGTGCTCAATGGCCCGACGGGCCTGGCTGAGCGCATCATGAAGACTCAGGCGCATGTCGTTGAGGTCCGGCAACCCGTAGTCGGCAAGCGTTTGCACGCTGCCGGCCCGGGTGCTGAGCATCTTCGCCAGATGAGCAGCCACGGAAGCCATCGCGGCGTCTTCACGCCGCCAGTTGGCACGCTGGTCGGACTCGCCGCTCAAGCGTTCGAACAGGCTTCCGTAGCCACCCATCATCGACGCTTACTCCTTGTCCAGCTTGCCGACCAGCGACAGGGTGAAATCGGCGCCCATGTACTTGAAGTGCGGACGCACGTTCAGGCTGACGCGGTACCAGCCCGGCTCACCTTCCACATCGCTGACGATCACCTGGGCGGCGCGCAGGGGGCGACGGCCACGCACTTCGGCGCTCGGGTTCTCCTGGTCGGCCACGTACTGGCGGATCCACTTGTTCAGCTCCAGCTCCAGGTCGGTGCGTTCCTTCCAGGAGCCCAGCTGCTCGCGCTGCAGGACCTTGATGTAGTGGGCCAGGCGGTTGACGATCATCATGTACGGCAGCTGGGTGCCCAGCTTGTAGTTCAGCTCGGCGGTCTTGCCTTCGGCACTGATGCCGAAGAACTTCGGCTTCTGTGCCGAGTTGGCCGAGAAGAACGCCGCGTTGTCGCTGCCCTTGCGCATGGTCAGGGCGATGAAGCCCTCCTCGGCCAGCTCGTATTCGCGACGGTCCGACACCAGCACTTCGGTCGGGATCTTGGTCTCGATCTCGCCCATGCTCTCGAAGTGGTGCAGCGGCAGGTCTTCCACCGCGCCACCGCTCTGCGGGCCGATGATGTTCGGGCACCAGCGGAACTTGGCGAAGCTGTCGGTCAGTTTGGTACCGAAGGCATATGCGGTGTTGCCCCACAGGTAGTGCTCGTGACTGTTGGCCACGGTTTCCTTGTAGACGAACGACTTGACCGGGTTTTCTTCCGGATCGTACGGGTTGCGCAGCAGGAAGCGCGGTACGGTCAGGCCGATGTAGCGGGCGTCCTCGGACTCACGGAAGCTCTGCCACTTGGTGAACTGCGGCCCTTCGAAGTGATCCTTCAGGTCCTTGAGGTCCGGCAGGCCAGTGAAGCTTTCCAGGCCGAAGAATTTCGGGCCGGCAGCCGCAATGAACGGTGCGTGGGCCATGCAGGCGACGCTGGAGACGTACTGCATCAGCTTGACGTCCGGCGAGCTCGGCGACAGGTAGTAGTTGGCAATGACTGCGCCGACCGGCTGGCCACCGAACTGGCCGTACTCGGCGGTGTAGATGTGCTTGTACAGGCCGGCCTGCATCACTTCCGGCGAGTCTTCGAAGTCGTCCAGCAGGTCCTGCTTGGAGACGTTGAGAATCTCGATCTTGATGTTCTCGCGGAAGTTGGTGCGATCGACCAGCAGCTGCAGGCCTCGCCAGGCCGATTCCATGGCCTGGAAGTCCGGGTGGTGGAGGATCTCGTCCATCTGGCGGCTGAGCTTGGCGTCGATCTCGGCGATCATGCGATCGACCAGCGCCTTCTTGACCGGCTCCCCGTCGTTCTGCGGCTTGAGCAACTCTTCGATGAAGGCCGACACGCCGCGCTTGGCAATGTCGTAGGCTTCGTCGTCCGGCGTCAGGCGGGTTTCGGCAATGATACTGTCGAGAATGCTGAATTCGCTGTTCTCGGCGCTCTGTTGTTGTGCGGCGGTGCTCATGGCAATTAGCTTCCTTGACTAGGGGATTCAGGCGTCTGGCTGGGCGTTCAGGCCAAGCTCACCGAGCACACGCTCGCGCGACTCACTGTCAGCCAGCACGCCCTCGATGGCCTTGCGGAACGCCGGGGCATTGCCCAGCGGGCCCTTGAGGGCGACCAGCGCTTCACGCAGCTCCATCAGCTTCTTGAGCTCAGGCACCTGCTCGACCAGGCTGGCCGGGTTGAAGTCCTTCATGGTGTTGACGCGCAGGCTGACCGCCAGCTCTTCACCTTCAGTGCCTTCCTGCAGGCGGTTGGGCACGGCCAGGGTCATGCTCAGTTCCTGTTTGGCCAGTACCTCGTCGAAGTTCATTTTGTCGATGCTGATCGGCTTGCGGTCTTCGATCTTGCGATCGTCGGCGCGCAGCGTGTAGTCACCGATCGCCAGTAGTTTCAACGGCAGTTCAATCTCTTCCTGAGCCCCACCGGTGGCGGGTTTGAAGGTGACGTTGATGCGTTCCTTGGGTGCTACCGAGCCTTCTTTGGCCATTGGTTTTCTCCTTGAGGGTTATGGCCCTTGGGCCTATTCGAGTACGACTTCGAGATCGAGATGGCACAGTCGGCGGTAGATCTCGTCCTTGCGTTCGCGCACCACATGGTTCTGCGGCAGCAGCTCGCAACAGGTGTGCAGCAGGTGCAGCACCTGCAGCGACAGCTCGGGCTCCCAGGCATCCAGGCCGGACTGGCTCAGTTGCTGGTCGAGGGCTTCGAGCTGGGTCTTGGCCAGCTCGTACTTCTTGGCCGTGTAGCAGAGACGCGCCTGGCTCAATTGCCAGAAAAAACGCTCACGCCCTCCATGCGCGCCCTGCATCTGCTGCTTGAGATTCTGAACCGCACTCTTGAGGCCATCCTTGCGCAGGATTGGCAGCACTGCGTCCAAAGCCTCTTCCCAGGGCGCCTGGCGCATGCCTGGCTCGGCCACGGGCTGGGCCACAGCGGTTTGCAGATGGGGCATGACCTGGGCGGCGATCCAGGCGCGAGTCTGGGGGTCGGCGAAGGGCGTACCGTCGTGGAACTTCAGCTCGATGACGCCGGGCAAGCGTTGCAGCAATGAGGCGAAGTTCATCTCCACCTCGCGCATGCCAGCCTCGACGTTCAGGGCCTGGCAGCACTCCCAGACCATACGCTGGCCATCGAACCAGAACGGGGCCTTGGCCACGCTGTTCTCCAGTTCCACCAACAGGTCTGCGTAGTGCCCCTGTTCGAACCGCTCGTTGTAGCTCTTGAGCTTGTCGGCAGGCAGGCCGCGCAACGCGGTGACGTTTTCGGCGTTGCGCTCGGGCATCGCCTCGATGGGTAGCCACAGCAGCGTGCGGTTCAGGCGCAATGCACGCAGGTCGGTGGCTTTCTGCCGCTGCCACCAGATGCACAGCTGGCGGCCTTGCTCCTGTTGGGCGCGCAAGGCCTTGCTAGCGTCCTTTTCGTTCTCCACCGGTTCGCCCGGGGTGAACAGCTGAGTCGCCGCCTGCTTGACCTGGGCAACAATGGCACCCACCGCGCCGGGCTGTGGTTCGTTGCTGGCCGAGCGCTGGACCTGGCCCTTCAACGATCGGCAGATCGGCAACAGCAGCGGCGCATCATCGCCCAGCCGGGCCGACAGCGATGTTTCAAGCTCGCCGAGTTGCTCGACCATCTGCTGGAACAGCGGCAGCTGCTCCTTGATAGCAATGTCGGTGCCCAGCGCTTGTTCGAGGCGCGGCACCAACCAGCCAATGGCGGCGGCGCGGGTACGGGGCTTGGCGGGGTGGATATCGTCCCAATGGTGCTCGCACAGTTCGCGAAGCAGGCTGATACCTGCCAGGAGGCCGGCATAGGACTCACGCTGAAACAGCGCCCAGGTGAGCCAGGAAGCCACGCGCAGGTCCTTGGACTGGTCGCGCAGCAGCGCTTCACTGTTCTCGAGGATCTTCAGCCAGTCCAGCTGGCCGCTGGCATGGATCGACTGGGCGCGGCTGAGCTCGCCTTCGAGGGCTTCGAACTCTGTGGAAAAACGTACGTCCTGACCGCCGAATGAACCAGGCGAGACGGCACTCTTGCCCAGGTCAAGATAGCGCGCAATCAGTTTCGCAGCGTAAGACATCCATTTCTCTCAGTTTAAACTTGCAGGAAACTGGCTACTCAGATGCCTGAACCTGAAAGTTCTTTCTACTCAGCTCACAATCCGGTGAGCGGCTAATAAAACACATTAATAGCCTAATGCCACCAATAGCCATTTGCAATCAGCCATACAGGTGAAAACCAAGAGATTAATGGATGCCTAAGGGTTTCCCCGATGCCGCTAATGTTTACCCTTAGTAATTGAAACGGCACCTTGCGCTTTCAATATCTGCTTTAAATTTGGATAATTCACAAGTTGATCTTCCTTATATGTCGAGCAACTTCAGCTCGACATTTAAGTTGCCTGGATGCCATCAACAGTGCGGCAGGTTGCGCACCACATTCAGCGCGGCGCTGCTCTGGGCCACTGGCATGATCTCGACGGTATTGATGTTCACATGCCCCGGTTGCTCGGCAATCCATGCCACCGTGGCGGCAATGTCCTCGGGCAGAATGGCCTGTACGTCACGGTACAGGGCCTGCACGGCCTCCAGGTCACCATTGAGGCGCACCACCGAGAAATCAGTGCCCGAGCACAGCCCCGGCTCGATGTTGCTCACCCGCACCCGGGTACCGGCCAGGTCGGCACGCAGGTTGAGGCTGAACTGGCGGACGAAGGCCTTGCTGGCGCCATAGACGTTACCGCCTGGGTAGGGATAGGTGCCGGCGATGGAACCGATGTTGATGATCATGCCACTGTCGGCCTCGACCATCTGCGGCAGGATTTTGTGCGTGACCATGGCCAGGCCGGTGATGTTGGTGTCGATCATGCGCTGCCAGTTTTCCGCACTGCTGGCCTGGGCACGGTCTACGCCCAGCGCCAGCCCGGCGTTGTTGACCAGCAGGTCGATGTGCAGCGATGCGTCCTGAATCTGCGCCATCGCGGCCGCGATCGAGGCAGGGTCGGTGACGTCAAGCGCCAGCGGGATGAAGTTGACCCCCAGTTCGGCTTCCAGCGACTGCAATTTATCCATGCGCCGGGCACCGCCGATCACGCGATAGCCCTTGCCGACCAGCGTGCGGCAGATGGCACGGCCAAAGCCTGCGGAAGCGCCGGTTACGAATGCGGTTTTCATCAGTTGTCTCCTAATGGGATGGGTCAGGCCAGGTACTTCACGCCGAGGCTGGTGAACAGGCAGAGCATCGAGAACACCAGCGCCTTGCGCACCACTTCGTTCCCCTTGCGCAGGGCCAGTGCACTGCCCAGGTGATTACCCAGGATGTTGCAGGCCACCAGTGGTAGCGCCAGCAGGTAGACAACCTTGCCGGCCATGACAAAGGCCACCAGCGCACCGATGTTGGACGCGAAGTTGAAGGTCTTGGAGTTGGCCGAGCTGGAAACCAGGTCCATGCGCAGCAGGTAATGGAAGGCGATGATGAACATGCTGCCGGTACCAGGGCCGAAGAAGCCGTCATAGAAACCGATGGCCAGGCAGGTCAGCGGGACCACGGTGAACAGCATGCGCGACGACAGCTCGCGCTCCTCGACTGGGCGATCCTTCGGTGTGAGGAAGATGAGGATGCCGAACGGAATCAGCGCCAGGATGATCTTGCCTACGGTCTCCTGGGAGATCGACACGATCAGGTGCGCCCCCAGGTAGGCTCCGAGCAGCGAGAACGGCACGCCGACCAGCGCCACCTGCCAGACCATCCTGCTGTTGGCCAGGAAGTTGCGGATAGCAGCCAATGTGCCGAGGGTACTCACCAGTTTTTCCTGGCCGAGGGCCACTTGCGGTGGCATGCCGACCAGCAGGAAGCCCGGCACCAGGAACAACCCGCCGCCCCCGGCGATGCTGTCGACGAAGCCCGCGACAAAGGCGATTGCGCCGAGCATGAGGATGGCGAGTAACCAGTGTTCCGCCCAGAAAGCGCCTAACAGTTCCATAGCAATACTTCCATCGAGTCAGTAAAAGGGATCAGGAGAGAACTTCGTAGAGATGGTCGGCCCGGGCGAAATGCACGCGGCTCAGGTCGTTGACCGCGAACACGCGCAACAACCAGCGGTCGGCACCGTCGTTCTGCGGCTCGAAGCCATCGCGGGCGTGCAGCACGCGCTGGTTCTTGAACACCATGAAATCGCCTGGCAGCAGCAGGTGCGGCTCATCGAAGCGGCGGCTTTCCAGCACGCTGCGCAGGTTGCCCAAGGCCTGCTCGGCGCGCAGGTTGAGGCCGTGGGTGTTCTCGCTGTCGAAGCGGCACAACCACTCCCCTGTGTGGCCACGCGCCAGCACCGGCAGTTCGGCCGTACGACGACGGTTGCTGGCAAATGAGTCCGGGCGGCGGATTTCGAACTGCGGCAGGCAAAGCTCACGCACCGTCGATGGCGACAGCGCGGCGATCACCGCATCGAGGTTGACCAGGGTGGTGCTGATGCGCGGGTCGCAGCGCATGCCGAAGAAGGACAGGTACTCCGGGCAGCAGGACGCGGTACCGAGAGGTTCGCTGGAGAGCGGCAGGTCCGGGTTGTCCACATGGTAGGAAAAGCGCAGGCGCGAGCCATGTGAACTCTTGTGGCTGGACGAGCTGCGCGATGGAATGACATGGCGAAACAGACGGCCGTCATTCTCTCCCTCGTAGACGACCGGGTGGATCCCCATCAGGCTCTGCATGGTCAGGCTGACCAGGCAGGCGATAGGTGTGCTGCGCGGACTGAGCACCCCCGAATAGGGCGTGGGTGGAATATCACGGTCCCGTGGGCAGTTGCGCACGATCATGCTGGTGAGGTGCGGTGTTTCGACGAAACTGCGGATCTGTTGGCAAAGCGCGCTGCCCAGCACGTCCTCGGCCTGGTCCTTGAGTTGCGGATAGAGTTCCTTGCTCGCCTCGAAATCGAGCGGGGTATTGTTCAGCAGCGTTTGCCAGGCACTGGAGATGACCCAGGGCAGGCGGATCTCGAGGGAGGTCTGAGGCTCGGCCCCTTGTTGCAGGTGTGCGCTTTCCATTTCGAACTGGTATTCCATTGAGCAGGCGCGAAGCCGTTCGGTGTCGTTCCAAGCCGGGCAGAGGCGGCTTCAGACGTGGTTTTGTTAAGCCGTTCACAGCTGTGCGATGGCCAAGCAGGCGAGCCATCATGGTGCCTGCACATTGCATCGACTCAATCATTGTAATTTCAAAAATATCTTCGATTCAATTTATTTCTTTCAGAAGCAAATGACCGATTGAATCGACTCAATCAAGCTATTGATTTCAAAAGGTTTCTGTTTTTTCCTGTGGTGGACCTGCAACGCCTTTGCCTGGGGCGCGCCCTCCCCCTGCAACGTAATCGGTGCAATTTACCTACACAAAAACAGAATTACTCCCATTGAGGCTTTCGTGCTAGGCTTCCGCGCTATCGCATTTTCTGGGTGCCATTTCTATGTGGGTTCCTCACTACAGCGACCTGGCACAGCCGGTCTACCTGATGATCGCCGACGCCTTGGAGCAAGACATCGGCAGCGGCAGGCTTATGCCCGGCGAGCGCCTGCCGACACTCAAGGACTTGGCCGAGACCCTGAATGTCACCCCAGGCACCATCGGCCGAGCCTACGACGAAGCCGCCAAGCGTGGCCTGGTGGTAGGCGAAGTGGGGCGCGGCACCTTCGTGCTGCCGCAGCGGCCGGTGCAAAGCGCTGCCCCGGCACCAAGCGTCGCACCGCAGCCAGCACCCGCGGAGCGTCAAAGTGGCCAGATCGACCTTTCGATCATCAAGCCCAACGATGCCCACATGACCGACTGGCTGCGCGGCGCCATCAACGAACTGGCCGCGTCGCCCGGCCTGGCACAGGTGCTCGACTACGTCACCGAGGGCGGCCACGCCACCCACAAGCAAGCCGGTGCAAGCTGGATCCAGCGCTGGCTGCCAGAGGCACGCTGGCAACAGGTGGTGCTGACTTCAGGAGCCCAGCATGGCCTGCTGGTGGCCATCAGCAGCCTGTCGAAAAGCGACGATGTGGTGCTGTGCGAGTCGTTCTGCTACCCGGGCATCATCTCCCTGGCCCACAGCATGGGCCGTCGCCTGCGCGGCGTGGCCATGGACGAGCACGGCCTGATTCCCGAGGCATTGCGCGCAGCCTGCCTGGAGCACCGCCCGTCGCTGCTGGTGTGCGTGACCACCCACCAGAACCCGACCAACTCGATCATGCCCCATGCCCGGCGCCAGGCGATCGCCGAGATCGCCCGTGAGTTCGACCTTTTCATCGTCGATGACGATATCTATGGTTTCCTCGAGCCTGCTGCGGACTACCAGCCATTGGCTGCGTATGCACCCGAGCGCTCGGTGTATCTCACGAGCCTGTCCAAGAGTGTGCTGCCGGCACTGCGCATCGGTTACCTGTACGCCCCGCCGCAAACCCTTTCGCGGTTATCGTCGATGGTCCGCAGCAGCGTCTGGATGCCATCGCCACTGATGGCGCAACTGGCCAGCAACCTGATCAACAGCGGCATGGCCGACCAACTGGTGCGGGTTCAGCAGGACGAGGCAGCGGCGCGCCAGCAAATGGCCCGGGAGATCCTTGGCAAATACCAGATCCGCAGCCAACCCAACAGCTTCCACATCTGGCTGGAATTGCCCGAGCCATGGACCAGCGACGAATTCGCCAACCTGGCGCGCAACAACGGCGTCACGGTAGTCAGTGGCAGCCAGTTCCTGCCAGAACGCAGCCGTGCCACCTGCGGGGTGCGTATCGCCTTGATGGCCCCCAGCCGACAGGAACTGGGCTTTGCACTGACCAAGCTGGCAAGCCTGCTGGACTCGCCGGAGCCGCGGTTGTTTTATTGAATTGAACCGGTATGGGCTTGCCGCGTCATTTGCGGGTGCTTTGCGCCCCTTTCGCGACACGAGGCCGCCCCAACAGGCACTGACTGTTACACAACTGTATTTGTCGCCCAAATAAATGCCCAGAACGGTACCCGCCAAAAGAACGGCGGGCAGACCGTCGGGTAAGAGGCATTATTCAAACCAAGATGATTTGAACTAATAAGGTCCGGACATACTCACCGACTACGAGTTGAGAGACACATTGAAGTTGTCTCCTTCCAGGTGTCGTACGGAAACCTGGCCGCTAACATCTCGCCCCTCTTCCGTTACGAACTTGTAACGAGACAGAAGAAAATCCTCTGGATAAATAGTACCTTCATTCCGCTGCTTGCCGCCCCGTGCCATCATCAACCCGCCGGCCATTGCAACGAGACCGGAGTTCGCTTGTATGTATTGGAACAGGGTAGGGCCTGAAAACCGATCATAATAGATGACCTCAGGCCCCCATAACTTGATACCAACGCCCAGCGCCGACACTGCGAAACCAATGACTATTAGTAACCTGCCGTAAAACGCAGGGTCTCCAGCAGGTCCCTCAAGATGATCTGCATACATCTCCGAAAAACCGGAGACAGTATACTCTTGTGCATCTGACCTCAGGTCTACTTGACCTAATAAGCATTCCCCCTCACCGCTTTGCATGACCCACCTCATTACAAATGGTGGATACTAAGCGATCCAAGCAGCGAAAACTGCGCGCCACTAGAACTTCAGAAATCTCTGATACTCAAGGTTAGCTGTTCCTAAAGCCTCGGGTTCGCTCGAAAAAAAACCCAAGGCAACTGCCTTGGGCTTTTAGTCTTTCCAGCTGCTTAGCGGCTCTGATTAGAACGGAATATCGTCATCGAAGCTGTCGAAGTCAGCTGCCGGTTGCGGTGCCGGCTGTTGCGGCGCTGGGCGCTGCGGAGCCTGTTGCGGGCGCGGGGCCTGCTGGCGTGGGGCCTGGTTGTACTGCTGCTGGCCACCGCCATAGTTGCCGCCAGCTTGATTGTACGGGTCACCGCCCTGCTGCTGGCCCTGCGGACGACCGCCGAGCAGCTGCATGGTGCCGTTGATGTCGACGATGATCTCGGTGGTGTAGCGCTTGATACCGTCTTTTTCCCATTCACGGGTCTGCAGCTTGCCTTCGATGTAGCACTGCGAACCCTTGCGCAGGTACTCGCCGGCGATTTCGGCAACCTTGCCGAACAGCGACACACGGTGCCATTCGGTACGCTCGACCTTCTGGCCCGACTGCTTGTCGGTCCACTGCTCGCTGGTAGCCAGGCTCAGGTTGGTCACGGCGTTACCGTTGGGCAGGTAGCGGACTTCGGGATCCTGGCCACAGGTGCCGACCAGAATGACTTTGTTAACCCCACGGGCCATAACGTTCTCCTAGGCTTCGCACGCCGAAGAGGCCGGGTTCACCAGGCGCTCGAGGGTCGTACGGTCCAAAATTTTCGTATCCAGTTTGATATAGATGGCGGCTTCATCTGCCACCACAACGGCGTCGGTCACACCCGGCACGGCCATCAGGCGCTCGGTCAGGCCGGCTTCCCGGACTGCCTCTGGCGTCAGCGGCATGCGCAGGCTGGTCACATAGGGCGGCTCGTTCATGCGCAAGGCGACAACCAACCAGATGGCACACAGCACCGCACAACCGAGGAACACCATGTTCAGCCCGCCGTGCTGGAACAGCCAGCCGCCGAGGATTCCTCCCAGGGCAGCGCCGAGGAACTGGCTGGTGGAGTAAACCCCCATTGCCGTTCCCTTGCCACCTGCAGGCGACACCTTGCTCACCAGCGAAGGCAGCGATGCCTCCAGCAGGTTGAATGCAGTAAAGAATACCACGGTGCCAACCACCAGTCCGCGCAAACCGTCAGCCCACTCCCAGAAGTATATCTCCGTCAGCAGCAGGACACTCACCGCGCCGGCCAACACGCGTTTCATCTTGCGCTTCTTTTCGCCGTAGATGATGAACGGGACCATTGCAAAAAATGAGATGAACAACGCGGTCAGGTACACCCACCAGTGTTGCTCCTTGGGCAGGCCGCCACGCTCGACAAAGGCCAGTGGCAGCGCGACGAAGCTGGCCATGAGAATGGCATGCAGGATGAAAATGCCCGCGTCCAGGCGCAGAAGGTCCGGATGGCGCAGGGTCGGGCCGATAGCCTGGCGGGCCACGCCCGACTCGCGGTGCTGCAGGATGCTGTGGGTATTGGGCACGACAAAGGCAATCAGCAGGATACCCACCAGGGCGAGTCCTGCCGTGGCGAGGAACAATCCTGACAAACCAAAGGCACGTGTCAGTAATGGGCCGACGACCATGGCGACGGCAAACGACAGGCCGATGCTCATGCCGATCATGGCCATGGCCTTGGTCCGGTGCTGCTCGCGGGTAAGGTCGGACAGCAGCGCCATGACCGCAGCGGAAATCGCCCCGGCCCCCTGCAGGATACGCCCGGCGATCACCCCCCAGATGGAGTCGGCCTGGGCCGCCAGGACACTGCCCAGGGCAAAGATTATCAAACCCAGGTAAATCACCGGCCGGCGGCCGATGCGGTCGGAAATCATCCCGAACGGGATCTGCAATATCGCCTGGGTGAGGCCATAGGCACCAATGGCCAGGCCGATCAGTGCAGGGGTGGCACCGGCCAGGTCCATGCCGTAGGTGGCCAGCACCGGCAAGACCATGAACATGCCCAGCATACGAAAGGCAAAGACCAGGGCCAGGCCGCCAGCGGCGCGGGTTTCGCCGCCACTCATGCGCTCGTTGTGGGTGTCGTGCATGGATTAATCTCGTGTGAACCGGCGGCGATTCTATCAGTCCGACAGCTTGACGGCATCTACGCGACGCTTTGCCGCGTACTGGCAGCGCGCCGTATACTTCCTTGTTTATGCCCGCCGAGCGAGGCCGCAGTGGACAAGATCCTGATTCGTGGGGCACGCACCCACAACCTGAAAAACATCGACCTGACCCTGCCCCGGGACAAGCTGATCGTGATCACCGGCCTGTCCGGTTCGGGCAAGTCATCCCTGGCGTTCGACACCCTCTACGCCGAAGGCCAGCGGCGCTACGTGGAATCGCTCTCGGCCTATGCCCGGCAGTTCCTGTCGATGATGGAAAAGCCCGACGTCGACACCATCGAAGGCCTGTCGCCGGCCATCTCCATCGAGCAGAAGTCGACCTCGCACAACCCCCGTTCCACGGTCGGTACCATCACCGAAATCTACGACTACCTGCGCCTGTTGTATGCCCGCGTCGGTACCCCGCGCTGCCCGGACCACGATATTCCACTGGAGGCGCAAACGATCAGCCAGATGGTCGACCTGGTGCTGGAGCGCCCGGAAGGCAGCAAGCTGATGCTGCTGGCCCCGGTGGTTCGCGAGCGCAAGGGCGAACACCTGGCAGTATTCGACGAGCTGCGTGCGCAAGGCTTTGTCCGCGCACGCGTCAACGGCAAGCTCTACGAACTCGATGAGCTACCCAAGCTGGACAAGCAGAAAAAGCACAGCATCGATGTGGTAGTCGACCGCTTCAAGGTACGTGCCGACCTGCAACAGCGCCTGGCCGAGTCGTTCGAAACCGCGCTGAAACTGGCCGACGGCATCGCCCTGGTGGCGCCGATGGACGATGAACCGGGCGAAGAGACGATCTTCTCCGCACGCTTCGCCTGCCCGGTCTGTGGCCACGCCATCAGCGAGCTGGAGCCGAAGCTGTTCTCCTTCAACAACCCTGCCGGTGCCTGCCCGACTTGCGATGGCCTGGGGGTCAAGCAGTTCTTCGATACCAAGCGCCTGGTCAATGCCGAACTCACCCTGGCCGAAGGTGCGATCCGCGGCTGGGACCGGCGCAACGTGTACTACTTCCAGATGCTCGGTTCGCTGGCTGCGCATTATGGCTTCAGCCTGGAAGAGCCGTTCGGCGAGCTCTCGGCAGAACACCAGAAGGTGATCCTGCAGGGCAGCGGCAAGCAGAGTGTCGACTTCAAGTACCTCAACGACCGCGGCGACATCGTCAAGCGCTCGCACCCGTTCGAAGGCATCGTGCCGAACCTGGAGCGGCGCTACCGCGAAACCGAGTCGGCCACCGTGCGTGAAGAGCTGGCCAAGTTCCTCGGCACCCAGCCCTGCCCGGATTGCCGCGGTACTCGCCTGCGCCGCGAAGCGCGCCATGTGTGGGTGGGTGAGAAGACCCTGCCGGCGGTGACCAACCTGCCGATCGGTGAAGCCAGCAACTATTTCGGCGCCCTGACCCTGACCGGTCGCCGTGGCGAAATCGCCGCGAAGATCCTCAAGGAAATCTGCGAGCGCCTGCAGTTCCTGGTCAACGTCGGCCTCGACTACCTCACCCTCGACCGCAGCGCCGATACCCTGTCCGGTGGCGAGGCACAGCGTATTCGCCTGGCCAGCCAGATCGGCGCCGGCCTGGTGGGGGTGATGTACATCCTCGACGAACCGTCCATCGGCCTTCACCAACGCGACAACGACCGTCTGCTGGCCACCCTCAATCACCTGCGCGACCTGGGCAATACAGTGATCGTGGTGGAACACGACGAGGACGCCATCCGCCTGGCCGACTACGTCGTGGACATCGGCCCCGGTGCCGGCGTACATGGCGGCAAGATCGTCGCCGAGGGCACGCCACAGGAAGTCATGGCCCACCCCGACTCGCTGACCGGCAAGTACCTGTCCGGGCGCAAGAAGATCGTCGTGCCAGCCAAGCGCACGCCGCGCAACAAGAAGCTGCAACTCAAGCTCAAGGGCGCGCGTGGCAACAACCTGCAGAACGTCGACCTGGAAATTCCGATCGGCCTGCTGACCTGCGTGACCGGGGTGTCCGGTTCGGGCAAGTCGACGCTCATCAACAACACGCTGTTCCCGCTGGCCGCCACCGCCCTGAATGGTGCGAGCAGCCTGGAGGCTGCGCCACACAGCAGCATGGATGGCCTGCAGCACCTGGACAAGGTAGTGGATATCGATCAGAGCCCGATCGGCCGCACTCCTCGTTCGAACCCGGCAACCTATACCGGCATCTTCACGCCTATCCGCGAGCTGTTCTCCGGCGTTCCGGAATCACGCTCGCGCGGTTATGGCCCCGGGCGGTTCTCGTTCAACGTCAAGGGCGGCCGTTGCGAGGCCTGCCAGGGCGATGGCCTAATCAAGGTGGAGATGCACTTCCTGCCGGACATCTACGTGCCGTGCGACGTGTGCAAGAGCAAGCGCTACAACCGCGAAACGCTGGAGATCAAGTACAAGGGCAAGAACATCCACGAAGTGCTGGAAATGACCATCGAGGATGCCCGCGAGTTCTTCGACGCAGTACCAGCGCTTGCGCGCAAGCTACAGACGTTGATGGACGTGGGGCTGTCCTACATCAAGCTGGGGCAGTCGGCGACTACGTTGTCGGGTGGCGAGGCACAGCGGGTGAAACTGTCGCGCGAGCTGTCCAAGCGTGATACCGGCAAGACCCTGTACATTCTCGACGAGCCGACCACAGGCCTGCACTTTGCCGATATCCAGCAGTTGCTGGACGTGCTGCATCGCCTGCGCGACCACGGCAATACCGTTGTGGTGATCGAGCACAACCTGGATGTGATCAAGACTGCGGACTGGCTGGTGGACCTTGGGCCGGAGGGTGGCTCGAAAGGTGGACAGATCATTGCCTGTGGCACACCGGAAGAACTCAGCGAGATGAAGCAGTCCTATACCGGGCATTACCTGAAACCGCTTCTGGAGCGGGATCGCGCTTGAGGCAAATGGGGCGCTTTGCGCCCCTGTCGACACAAGGCCGCTCCTGCAGCCGACCGCATTATCCTCGGATAAATGCGGTCGGCTGCAGGAGCGGCCTTGTGTCGCGAAGGGCTGCAAAGCAGCCCCCAGCATCCTTTTACATCTGCGACTGCAGGTAGTTCTCGAGGCCAATGGCCTTGATAAGCCCCTGCTGCTTCTCCAGCCAATAGGTGTGGTCTTCTTCGGTGTCAGCCAGCTGCGCGCGCAAGATGTCACGGCTGACGTAATCCTTGTGCAGCTCACACAGTTCGATACCTTTGCATAACGCGGCACGCACCTTGTACTCGAGCTTGAGATCAGCTTCGATCATTTCCGGCACGGTGCTGCCCACTTCCAGGTCGTCCGCGCGCATGTCAGGTGTACCTTCGAGCATGAGGATACGACGCATCAGGGCATCGGCGTGCTGCGTCTCCTCTTCCATCTCGTGGTTGATGCGCTCGTAGAGCTTGGACAGGCCCCAATCTTCATACATACGCGAGTGAATGAAGTACTGGTCGCGCGCAGCCAGTTCGCCCTTCAACAGCGTGACGAGGTAGTTGATTACGTCCGGGTGGCCTTGCATCGCCCTGCTTCTCCATGTGAAAACGTCTATTGCCCATAGTGTGAACCAGCTTTTGCTTGCGGTCACTGAAAAATGCGCAATAAGAAGCAAAAAAAGCCCTCAACAGTAGTGATATTCATTGAAAAACCGCCCAAATGAGGGCGGTTCTTCTTATCACTTCGACTTAGGCGAGATCGATGCCCAAAGCCTTGGCAACCCCTTCGCCGTAGGCCGGATCGGCCTTGAAGAAGTAATGCAGCTGGCGCTGGACCACGTCTTGGCTTACACCTGCCATGGCTCCCGCGATGTTGTTGATCAACAGGGCTTTCTGCTCATCATTCATCAAGCGGAACAGCGCACCGGCATGGCTGTAGTAATCGCTGTCTTCGCGATGATTGTAACGGTCCGCCGCCCCTTCCAACGCCAGCGCGGGCTCAGCATGACGTGGTGACTGCTTCGGCGCGTTGCCATAGCTGTTGGGCTCATAGTTGGGCGCGCTACCGTACGTACCGCTGGCCATGGAGCCATCGCGCTGATAGCTGTTAACCGGGCAACGTGGCGCGTTAACCGGCAACTGCTGGTGGTTGGTACCCACCCGGTAGCGGTGCGCATCAGCGTAGGCGAACACCCGACCTTGCAGCATGCGGTCCGGCGACAGACCGACACCTGGCACCATGTTGCTTGGGCCAAATGCAGCCTGCTCGACCTCAGCGAAGTAGTTCAGCGGGTTGCGGTTGAGTTCAAGCACACCCACCTCGATCAGCGGGTAGTCCTTCTGCGACCAGGTCTTGGTGACGTCGAAGGGGTTCTCGTCGCGGTTGGCTGCCTCGGCTTCACTCATTACCTGAATGCATACGGTCCAGCGTGGATAGTCGCCGCGCTCGATCGCTTCGAAGAGATCGCGCTGAGCGTAGTCCGGATCGCTACCGGCCAGGCGTGCAGCATCCGCCGGGGCGAGGTTCTTGATGCCTTGCTGAGTCTTGAAGTGCCATTTGACCCAGGTACGTTGCCCCTCGGCATTGATCAGGCTGTAGGTATGGCTGCCAAAGCCGTGCATGTGGCGGTAGCCGTCCGGAATGCCGCGGTCCGAGAACAGGATAGTGACCTGGTGCAGCGCCTCGGGGGAGTGCGACCAGAAGTCCCACATCATCTGCGCATTTTTCAGGTTGGTTTGCGGGTGGCGCTTCTGCGTGTGGATGAAGTCAGGGAACTTCAGCGGGTCGCGGATGAAAAACACCGGCGTGTTGTTGCCCACAATGTCCCAGTTGCCTTCTTCGGTGTAGAACTTCACGGCAAAGCCGCGCGGATCGCGTTCGGTGTCGGCCGAACCACGCTCGCCACCCACGGTGGAAAAGCGCAGGAACGTCTCGGTTTGCTTGCCGATCTGCTCAAACAGCTTGGCACTGGTGTAAGCCGTGATATCGCGCGTGACGGTAAAGGTACCGTAGGCACCCGAGCCCTTGGCGTGGACGCGGCGCTCAGGGATGTTCTCGCGGTTGAAATGGGCAAGCTTCTCGATCAGGTGGAAGTCGTCGAGCAGCAACGGGCCGCGTGGGCCGGCGGAACGGGAATTCTGGTTATCGGCTACAGGGGCACCGCTGGCGGTGGTGAGAATCTTGCTCATGGGCTCTCCTTATCGGTCTACAAGCGCCGGCTGATCGGCTGTGGAGAGAGTATTGACGAGCAAGGTTACAAGAACAAATTCATTACATGACTTGTATCAATAGAAATAAACAATACATCCAGAAACAAAAAACCGGGCACTAGGCCCGGTTCTTTGTAGCAGACAGAACGTCTTACTCAGCAGCTTCTACAGCACCGCCGACCGGACGATCAACCAGCTCGACGTACGCCATAGGCGCGTTGTCGCCAGCGCGGAAACCGCACTTCAGGATGCGCAGGTAGCCGCCCTGACGGGTGGCGTAACGCTTGCCCAGGTCGTTGAACAGCTTGCCAACAGCGGACTTCGAACGGGTACGGTCGAAGGCCAGACGGCGGTTAGCTACGCTGTCTTCCTTGGCCAGGGTGATCAGCGGCTCGGCAACGCGGCGCAGTTCCTTGGCTTTCGGCAGGGTGGTTTTGATCAGCTCGTGCTCGATCAGCGACACTGCCATGTTCTGGAACATAGCCTTGCGGTGAGAGCTGGTACGGCTCAGGTGACGTCCACTTTTACGATGACGCATGATTCATTCCTTACCAAACACTACGTTCGGTGATTACGACGATCAGGCGGTCGCCTTGTCGTCTTTCTTAAGACTTGCAGGCGGCCAGTTGTCGAGGCGCATGCCGAGAGACAGACCACGAGAGGCCAGCACGTCCTTGATTTCAGTCAGGGACTTCTTGCCCAGGTTAGGAGTCTTCAACAGCTCTACTTCGGTACGCTGAATCAGGTCGCCGATGTAGTAGATGTTCTCCGCCTTGAGGCAGTTGGCCGAACGTACAGTCAGTTCCAGGTCGTCAACCGGACGCAGCAGGATCGGATCGATCTCGTCTTCCTGCTCGACTACGACAGGCTCGCTGTCACCTTTGAGGTCGACGAACGCGGCCAGCTGCTGTTGCAGGATGGTCGCAGCGCGGCGGATAGCCTCTTCAGGATCCAGGGTGCCGTTGGTTTCCAGATCAATGACCAGCTTGTCCAGGTTGGTACGCTGTTCAACACGGGCGTTCTCGACCACATAGGCGATACGACGCACCGGGCTGAACGAAGCGTCCAGCTGCAGACGGCCAATGCTACGGCTTTCGTCTTCGTCGGTTTGACGGGAGTCGGCCGGCTCGTAACCACGACCACGAGCTACGGTGAGCTTCATGTTCAGGGCGCCGTTCGACGCCAGGTTCGCGATTACGTGATCGGGGTTGACGATCTCGACATCGTGATCCAGCTGAATATCGGCAGCGGTAACCACCCCCGAACCCTTTTTCGACAAGGTCAGCGTAACTTCGTCACGACCGTGCAGCTTGATAGCCAGGCCTTTCAGGTTCAACAGGATTTCAATGACGTCTTCCTGTACACCTTCGATCGCGGAGTACTCGTGGAGTACGCCATCGATCTCGGCCTCGACTACTGCACAGCCAGGCATGGAGGACAACAGGATGCGGCGCAGCGCGTTGCCCAGGGTATGGCCGAAACCACGCTCGAGAGGCTCGAGCGTGATCTTGGCGCGGGTCGGACTGACTACCTGCACATCAATGTGGCGGGGAGTCAGGAACTCATTTACCGAAATCTGCATGGATGCACCTATTTTCTAGCCCTTACTTGGAGTAGAGCTCGACAATCAGGTTCTCGTTGATGTCGGCAGACAGGTCGCTGCGAGCAGGAACGTTCTTGAAAACGCCCGACTTTTTAGCAGCATCCACATCAACCCACTCAACGCGGCCACGCTGGGCGCACAGTTCAAGGGCTTGAACAATGCGCAGCTGGTTCGACGACTTCTCGCGAACCGCGACCACGTCACCCGGACGAACTTGGTAGGATGGAATGTTCACAGTCTTACCGTTGACGCTGATCGCTTTGTGCGAAACCAGCTGACGGGATTCGGCGCGAGTCGAACCGAAGCCCATACGGTAGACGACGTTATCCAGACGGCACTCGAGCAGTTGCAGCAGGTTCTCACCGGTTGCGCCTTTTTTCGAGGCTGCAGCCTGGTAGTAACCGCGGAACTGACGCTCCAGAACACCGTAGATACGACGAACTTTTTGCTTCTCGCGCAGCTGGGTACCGTAGTCGGACTGACGGCCACGGCGCTGGCCGTGGATACCTGGGGCTGCTTCGATGTTGCACTTCGATTCCAGAGCGCGAACGCCGCTCTTCAGGAACAGGTCAGTGCCTTCACGGCGAGACAGTTTGCATTTTGGACCAATGTAACGTGCCATTTATCTGTCTCCTGATTACACGCGACGCTTCTTCGGCGGACGGCACCCGTTGTGCGGGATTGGCGTCACGTCGGTGATGCTGGCGATCTTGTAGCCGCAGCTGTTCAGTGCACGAACGGCGGACTCACGACCTGGACCTGGACCCTTGACGTTCACGTCGAGGTTCTTCAGACCGTATTCCAGCGCAGCTTGACCAGCACGCTCAGCAGCGATCTGGGCTGCGAACGGGGTGGATTTGCGCGAACCACGGAAACCCGAACCACCGGAGGTCGCCCAGGACAAAGCGTTGCCCTGACGGTCGGTGATGGTCACGATGGTGTTGTTGAAAGAGGCATGGATGTGGGCGATGCCATCAACCACTGTCTTTTTGACTTTCTTACGAGGACGAGCAGCAGGTTTTGCCATGTCTATATTCCTGGGCGATTACTTGCGGATCGGCTTACGCGGGCCCTTACGGGTGCGTGCGTTGGTCTTGGTGCGCTGACCGCGAACCGGCAGACCTTTACGATGACGCAGGCCGCGGTAGCAACCCAGGTCCATCAAGCGCTTGATCTTCATGTTGATGTCACGACGCAGGTCACCTTCGGTGGTGAACTTCGCGACTTCGCCACGCAGGGTTTCGATTTGCTCGTCGCTCAGATCCTTGATCTTAGCGGCTGGGTTTACACCAGCGTCTGCACAGATCTTCTGTGCAGTAGTGCGACCGACACCATAGATGTAGGTCAGCGAGATAACAGCATGCTTGTTATCTGGAATGTTGACGCCTGCAATACGGGCCATTCAGTGGGACTCCAATTGACAGCTACCTACGCCCCGGAAGCCAAGAAATAGGGCGCGAGATAATATCGCTGTAGAAACGAATAATCAACCCAGCAGCACACTAGCTGCTGGGTTTGAAGCGCAGATCACACTCAGCCTTGGCGCTGTTTGTGACGCGGTTCCGCGCTGCAGATCACTCGTACGACGCCTTCGCGACGGATGATCTTGCAGTTACGGCACAGCTTTTTCACCGATGCACGAACTTTCATTACCGACTCCTCGAACCTTAGGGGCGTATCAGCGCAGCAGACCGCTGCCACCGTAGCCTTTCAGGTTGGCTTTCTTCATCAGGGATTCGTACTGGTGCGAAACGAGGTGCGATTGTACTTGGGACATGAAGTCCATCACAACCACTACCACAATCAGCAACGAGGTCCCGCCAAGGTAGAACGGCACATTTGCTGCCACCACCAGGAACTGGGGCAGAAGGCAGACGGCCATCATGTAAAGAGCACCGAACATGGTCAGACGGGTCAGAACGCCATCAATGTAGCGTGCCGACTGCTCACCAGGACGGATACCCGGAATAAAGGCACCGGACTTCTTCAGGTTTTCCGCTACGTCTTTCGGGTTGAACATCAGCGCTGTGTAGAAGAAGCAGAAGAAAATGATCCCTGCACTAAACAGCAGAATGTTCAACGGCTGACCAGGAGCGATCGACTGCGAGATGTCCTGCAGCCAGCCCATACCTTCGGACTGACCGAACCAGGCACCCAGCGAAGCCGGGAACAGCAGAATGCTGCTCGCGAAAATGGCCGGGATAACCCCCGCCATGTTCACCTTCAGCGGCAGGTGGCTGGTCTGCGCAGCGAAGACCTTGCGGCCCTGCTGACGCTTGGCGTAGTGAACGGCGATACGACGCTGACCACGCTCAATGAACACCACGAAGCCGATAATCGCTACTGCCAGCAAACCGATAGCGACCAGGGCGAAAATGTTGATATCGCCTGTGCGTGCAGACTCGAAAGACTGCCCGATTGCTCTCGGAAGACCGGCAACGATACCTGCGAAGATCAACATCGAGATACCGTTGCCCACACCGCGCTCGGTGATCTGCTCGCCCAGCCACATCATGAACATCGCGCCTGCCACGAAGGTGGAGACGGCGACGACATGGAAGCCCAGACCTACAGAAAACGCCACGCCCTGGTTGGCCAGGCCAATGGACATGCCAATGGCTTGGACCAGTGCCAGGATAACGGTGCCGTAGCGGGTGTACTGGCTGATCTTGCGACGGCCAGCTTCACCTTCCTTCTTCAACTGCTCCAGTTGCGGGCTGACCGCCGTCATCAGCTGCATGATGATCGATGCCGAGATGTACGGCATGATCCCCAGTGCAAAGATGCTCATGCGCTCGAGCGCGCCACCGGAAAACATGTTGAACAAGCTAAGAATGGTCCCCTCATTCTGCCGAAACAGATCCGCCAGACGGTCTGGATTGATGCCAGGAACCGGGATATGCGCACCTATCCGATAGACGATGATCGCCATGAACAGAAAGCGCAGACGAGCCCAGAGTTCCGACATCCCGCCCTTACCGAGCGAAGAGAGAGCACCTTGCTTAGCCATTTATTCCTCGAACTTGCCGCCAGCTGCTTCGATAGCCGCACGCGCACCCTTGGTGGCTGCGATACCCTTGATGGTGACTGCGCGAGTGACTTCGCCAGACAGCATGATTTTCACGCGCTGTACGTTCTGGCCGATCACGTTGGCATCCTTCAGGGATTGCACGGAGATCACGTCGCCTTCCACCTTGGCCAGCTCGGACAGACGCACTTCGGCGCGGTCCATGGCTTTCAGGGAAACGAAGCCGAATTTCGGCAGACGACGGTGCAGCGGCTGTTGACCGCCTTCGAAGCCCGGAGCGATGGTGCCACCGGAACGGGAGGTCTGACCTTTGTGACCACGGCCACCAGTCTTGCCCAAACCGCTACCGATACCACGACCCGGACGATGCTTCTCGCGACGGGAACCCGGCGCTGGACTCAGATCATTGAGTTTCATCGATTAACCCTCGACCTTCAGCATGTAGTAAGCCTTGTTGATCATCCCGCGGTTCTCGGGAGTATCCTGGACTTCTACAGTGTGACCGATGCGACGCAGACCCAGGCCTTTAACGCACAGTTTGTGGTTAGGCAGACGGCCGGCAGTGCTCTTGATCAGCGTTACTTTTACGGTTGCCATGATCAGAAGATCTCCTCAACGCTCTTGCCGCGCTTGGCAGCAATGGATTCAGGAGATTGCATGGCTTTCAGACCCTTGAAGGTGGCGTAAACCACGTTCACAGGGTTGGTCGAACCGTAGCACTTGGCCAGAACGTTCTGAACACCAGCAACTTCCAGGACAGCACGCATTGCGCCACCGGCGATGATACCGGTACCTTCCGAGGCAGGCTGCATGTAAACCTTCGAGGCGCCGTGGGCAGCCTTGGTGGCGTACTGCAGGGTGGTGCCCTTCAGGTCAACCTGGATCATGTTGCGGCGAGCAGCTTCCATAGCCTTCTGGATCGCAGCAGGTACTTCGCGCGACTTGCCACGGCCGAAGCCAACACGACCTTTGCCATCACCTACCACGGTCAGCGCGGTGAAGGTGAAGATACGGCCGCCTTTTACGGTTTTGGCAACGCGGTTAACTTGAACCAGCTTCTCGATGTAGCCTTCGTCGCGCTTTTGATCGTTATTTGCCATAACTTAGAACTCCAGCCCGCCTTCACGAGCAGCATCAGCCAGCGCCTTGACGCGGCCGTGGTACTTGAAGCCGGAACGGTCAAAGGCAACTTGAGATACACCGGCGGCTTTCGCACGCTCAGCTACCAGCTTGCCAACCTTAGTGGCCGCGTCGATGTTGCCAGTGGCGCCATCACGCAGTTCTTTGTCCAAGGTCGAGGCGCTTGCCAGAACCTTGCTGCCGTCGGCCGAAATGACCTGGGCGTAGATGTGCTGCGAGGAGCGGAACACGCACAGGCGCACGACTTCGAGTTCGTGCATCTTGAGGCGTGCTTTGCGAGCGCGACGCAGTCGAGTAACTTTTTTGTCGGTCATTTGCTAGGCCCTACTTCTTCTTGGCTTCTTTACGACGGACTACTTCGTCCGCGTAACGCACACCCTTGCCTTTGTAAGGCTCTGGCGGACGGAAGTCGCGGATTTCAGCGGCCACCTGACCCACCAGCTGCTTGTCGATACCCTTGATCAGGATGTCGGTCTGGCTTGGGGTTTCAGCGGTGATACCGGCTGGCAGTTCGTAGTCCACTGGGTGCGAGAAGCCCAGAGCCAGGTTCAGGACGGTGCCCTTGGCCTGTGCCTTGTAACCAACACCGATCAGCTGGAGCTTGCGCTCGAAGCCTTGGCTTACGCCCTGGACCATGTTGTTCACCAGAGCGCGGGTGGTACCGGCCATGGCGCGAGCTTGCTGGTCACCGTTGCGAGCAGCGAAACGCAGCTCACCAGCTTCTTCGGTAACTTCAACAGACGAGTGAACGTTCAGTTCGAGAGTGCCTTTGGCACCCTTCACCGAAAGCTGCTGGCCGGCGAATTTGACTTCGACGCCTGCTGGCAGCTTAACGGGGTTCTTAGCGACGCGAGACATGCCTATCTCCCCTTAGAACACTGTGCACAGAACTTCGCCGCCGACACCGGCAGCGCGCGCAGCGCGATCAGTCATCACACCTTTGTTGGTGGAGACGATAGACACGCCCAGGCCGCCACGTACTTTCGGCAGCTCTGCGACGGACTTGTACTGGCGCAGGCCTGGACGGCTGGAGCGCTTCAGTTCCTCGATGACCGGACGGCCTTCGAAGTACTTCAGTTCGATCGACAGGGAAGGCTTGGCCTCACCAGTTACCTGGTAGCCAGCGATGTAACCTTCGTCCTTCAGAACTTTGGCAACCGCGACCTTCAGGGTGGAGGAAGGCATGCTTACGACGGACTTTTCAGCCATCTGGGCATTACGGATGCGAGTTAGCATGTCCGCTAACGGGTCCTGCATACTCATGGGCTAGATGCTCCTGATACAAGAATTATTAGCCTTGCGGCTATCACAACCACCCGAGCAGGCAGGGCAAAAAACCCAGGCTCAGGTGAGCCGGTCATTCTAGACACAAGGCAGAAACGAAACAAGCCCCATATAGGGGCTTGTTTGTTGGCGAGGTCACCGGCGGTCGGAAGATTACTCCCCTTCCACCGGGATCACACCGGCAGCGATTACCAGGAGGCCTTGACCAGACCCGGTACGTCACCGCGCATTGCAGCTTGACGCAGCATGTTACGGCCCAGGCCGAACTTACGGTATACACCGTGAGGACGACCGGTCAGGCGGCAACGGTTGCGCAGGCGCGAGGCGCTAGCGTCACGTGGCTGCTTCTGCAGAGCGACAACGGCAGCGAAACGCTCTTCAGGAGAGGCGTTCAGGTTGACGATGGTCGCTTTCAGCTCAGCACGCTTCTTAGCGAACTTGGCTACCGTGAGCTGACGCTTCAGCTCGCGGTTTTTCATGCTCTTCTTGGCCATTTTCCTACTCCAATCAGTTGCGGAACGGGAACTTGAAAGCACGCAGCAGAGCGCGGCCTTCGTCGTCCGAACGAGCAGTGGTGGTCAGGGTGATGTCCAAACCGCGCAGAGCATCGATCTTGTCGTAGTCGATTTCCGGGAAGATGATCTGCTCTTTCACGCCCATGCTGTAGTTGCCACGGCCATCGAAGGACTTGGCATTCAGGCCGCGGAAGTCGCGTACCCGAGGCAGGGAGATCGCCAGCAGGCGGTCCAGGAATTCGTACATCTTGTCGCGACGCAGGGTCACCTTGACGCCGATCGGCCAGCCCTCACGGACTTTGAAGCCCGCGATGGATTTACGAGCGAAAGTCACGACCGGCTTTTGACCGGTGATCTTTTCCAGGTCGGCAACAGCGTGCTCGATGACTTTCTTGTCGCCGATCGCTTCGCCCAGACCCATGTTCAGGGTGATCTTGGTAACGCGCGGAACTTCCATCACGTTCGACAGCTTAAGTTCTTCCTTAAGCTTAGGAGCGATTTCGTTCCGGTAAATCTCTTTCAGTCGTGCCATGGTCTTCTACCTAGCAGTGTTCAAGCATCAACCGCTTTTTGGGTCGACTTGAAGACACGAATTTTTTTACCGTCTTCTACTTTGAAACCAACGCGGTCAGCCTTGTTGGTTTCACCGTTGAAGATGGCAACGTTGGAAGCGTGCAGAGGCGCTTCTTTCTCGACGATACCGCCCTGTACGCCCGCCATCGGGTTAGGCTTGGTATGACGCTTGACCAGGTTCACACCACCAACAACCAGACGGTTGTCAGCCAGAACCTTCAGCACCTTACCGCGCTTACCCTTGTCTTTGCCGGCGATCACGATGATCTCGTCGTCACGACGAATCTTTTGCATGTCGGATCTCCTTACAGCACTTCAGGGGCGAGCGAGACGATCTTCATGAACTTCTCGGAACGAAGCTCACGGGTCACTGGCCCGAAGATGCGAGTGCCGATCGGCTCTTGCTTGTTGTTCAGCAGAACAGCAGCGTTGCCGTCGAAACGAATGATGGAACCGTCGGCGCGACGAACACCGTGACGGGTGCGGACGACAACAGCGGTCATCACCTGGCCTTTCTTGACCTTGCCGCGCGGAATTGCTTCCTTGACGGTTACTTTGATGATGTCACCGATGCCGGCGTAACGGCGGTGCGAACCGCCGAGTACCTTGATGCACATGACGCGACGAGCGCCGCTGTTATCGGCCACATCGAGCATGGATTGAGTCTGAATCATAAAATTTCTCCGACCCTTAGCCCTTAGACTTCAACAGCGCGTTCGAGGACTTCAACCAGTGCCCAGGACTTGGTCTTGGCCAGCGGACGGGTTTCACGGATGGAAACCTTGTCGCCGATTTTGCACTGGTTGGATTCGTCGTGCGCGTGCAGCTTAGTCGAACGCTTAACGTATTTACCGTAGATCGGGTGCTTGACGCGACGCTCGATCAGAACGGTGATGGTCTTGTCCATTTTGTCGCTGACGACACGGCCAGTCAGCGTACGGACGGTTTTTTCAGCTTCAGCCATGATCACTTACCTGCCTGCTGGTTGAGCACAGTTTTCACGCGAGCGATGTCACGCTTAACTTGCGAGAGCAGGTGCGACTGCCCCAACTGGCCAGTTGCTTTCTGCATACGCAGATTGAACTGGTCGCGCAGCAAGCCGAGCAGTTGCTCATTCAGTTGCTGTGCCGATTTTTCACGAAGTTCATTCGCTTTCATCACATCACCGTCCGCTTAACAAAGGAGGTGGCGAGAGGCAGCTTTGCAGCAGCCAGGGCGAAAGCTTCGCGCGCCAGCTCTTCAGAAACACCTTCGATTTCATACAGGACTTTGCCTGGCTGAATCTGGGCAACCCAGTATTCCACGGAGCCCTTACCTTTACCCATACGAACCTCGAGAGGCTTCTTGGAGATCGGCTTGTCCGGGAACACACGGATCCAGATCTTGCCGCCACGTTTAACGTGACGGGTCAGCGCACGACGTGCGGACTCGATCTGGCGAGCGGTGAGGCGACCGCGAGCAACAGCTTTCAGGGCGAACTCGCCGAAGCTGACTTTGCTACCGCGCAGTGCCAGACCACGGTTGTGGCCAGTCATCTGCTTGCGGAATTTTGTACGCTTTGGTTGCAACATTTGGCGTACCCCTTACTTAGCAGCTTTTTTACGAGGCGCTGGTGCTTGTGGTTTCAGTTCTTCTTGGCGACCACCAATCACTTCGCCTTTGAAGATCCAAACCTTCACACCGATCACACCGTAAGTGGTGTGAGCTTCGTAGGTGTTGTAGTCGATATCGGCACGCAGGGTGTGCAGAGGCACACGACCTTCGCGATACCACTCGGTACGAGCAATCTCAGCACCGCCGAGACGACCGCTCACCTGGATCTTGATGCCCTTGGCACCAATACGCATGGCGTTCTGTACGGCGCGCTTCATGGCGCGACGGAACATTACGCGGCGTTCCAGCTGCTGAGCTACGCTCTGCGCAACCAGCATGGCGTCGAGTTCCGGCTTGCGGATCTCTTCGATGTTGATGTGCACAGGCACACCCATCTGCTTGGTCAGGTCCTGACGCAGCTTCTCGACATCTTCACCTTTCTTACCGATAACGATACCGGGACGAGCGGTGTGGATGGTGATGCGTGCAGTTTGAGCCGGACGATGAATATCGATACGGCTTACGGACGCGCTTTTTAGTTTGTCCTGGAGGTACTCACGCGTTTTCAGATCCTTCAACAGGTAATCTGCGTAAGTAGCACCGTCTGCGTACCAGACGGAGGTGTGCTCCTTGACGATTCCCAGGCGAATGCCAGTGGGATGTACTTTCTGACCCATCTGATCGACTCCGTTACTTGTCCGCAACCTTGACAGTGATATGGCAAGACCGCTTGACGATGCGATCAGCACGGCCCTTGGCACGTGGCATGATGCGCTTCAGCGAACGCCCTTCGTTGACGAAGACGGTGGAGACCTTCAGGTCATCAACGTCTGCGCCTTCGTTGTGTTCGGCGTTGGCTACGGCCGACTCGAGGACTTTCTTCATGATTTCAGCGGCTTTTTTGCTGCTGAAGGCCAACAGGTTGAGCGCTTCGCCCACCTTCTTCCCGCGGATCTGGTCGGCGACCAAGCGGGCTTTCTGGGCGGAGATGCGAGCGCCCGACAACTTAGCGGCTACTTCCATTTCCTTACCCCTTAACGCTTGGCTTTCTTGTCAGCCACGTGCCCGCGGTAGGTGCGGGTACCGGCGAACTCGCCCAGTTTGTGGCCGACCATGTCTTCGTTCACCAGAACTGGGACATGTTGACGACCGTTGTGTACCGCGATGGTCAGACCGACCATTTGTGGCAGGATCATCGAACGGCGCGACCAGGTTTTAACTGGCTTGCGATCGTTCTTCTCCACCGCCACTTCGACCTTCTTCAGCAGGTGAAGATCGATAAAAGGACCTTTTTTCAGAGAACGTGGCACTGTCGTATCCCTCTAGTTACTTGCGACGACGGACGATCATGTTGTCGGTACGCTTATTACCACGGGTCTTCGCACCCTTGGTTGGGAAGCCCCATGGCGATACCGGATGACGACCACCGGAGGTACGACCTTCACCACCACCGTGTGGGTGGTCAACCGGGTTCATGGCAACACCACGAACGGTTGGGCGAACGCCGCGCCAGCGTTTGGCACCAGCTTTACCCAGCGAACGCAGGCTGTGCTCGGAGTTCGAGACTTCGCCCAGGGTCGCACGGCACTCAGCCAGGACTTTACGCATTTCACCAGAGCGCAGACGCAGGGTCACGTAGACACCTTCGCGAGCGATCAGCTGAGCCGAAGCACCAGCGGAACGAGCGATCTGAGCACCTTTACCCGGCTTCAGTTCGATGCCGTGAACGGTGCTACCTACTGGAATGTTGCGCAGCTGCAGGGAGTTACCGGCCTTGATTGGGGCCAGGGCACCTGCGATCAGCTGGTCGCCAGCGCTCACGCCTTTAGGGGCGATGATGTAGCGACGCTCACCGTCTGCGTAGCACAGCAGGGCGATGTGAGCAGTACGGTTCGGGTCGTATTCGATACGCTCGACAGTGGCTGGAATGCCATCTTTGTCGTTGCGACGGAAGTCGACCAGACGGTAATGCTGCTTATGACCACCACCAACGTGACGAGTGGTGATGCGGCCATTGTTGTTACGACCACCAGACTTCGATTTCTTCTCGATCAGCGGTGCGTGAGGAGCGCCTTTGTGCAGCTCCTGGTTGACCACCTTGACCACGAAACGGCGGCCAGGGGAAGTCGGTTTGCATTTAACGATTGCCATGATGCACCCCTTCCTTACTCAGCACTGCTGCTGAAATCGAGATCTTGGCCTGGCTGAAGGGAGACGATCGCCTTCTTCCAGTCATTACGCTTGCCCAGACCACGTGCGGTACGCTTGGTTTTACCCAGAACGTTAACAGTCGACACGTTTTCAACTTTTACGTTGAACAGGCCTTCGACAGCTTTCTTGATTTCCAGCTTGGTTGCATCGGTAGCAACCTTGAATACGAACTGGCCTTTTTTCTCAGCCAGAACGGTAGCCTTCTCGGAAACGTGCGGGCCAAGGAGGACTTTAAATACGCGTTCCTGGTTCATCCCAGCAGCTCCTCGAATTTCTTCACGGCCGAGACAGTGATCAACACTTTCTCGTATGCGATCAGACTGACCGGGTCGGAACCTTGTACGTCGCGTACATCGACGTGCGGCAGGTTGCGAGCAGCCAGGTACAGGTTCTGATCAACAGCGTCGGAAACGATCAGTACGTCGTTCAGACCCATGCCGTTCAGCTTGTTCAGCAGATCTTTGGTTTTCGGTGCTTCGACAGCGAAGTCCTGAACCACGACCAGACGGTCGCTACGCACCAGCTCAGCGAGGATGGAGCGCAGGGCTGCGCGGTACATCTTCTTGTTGAGCTTTTGCGAGTGATCTTGAGGGCGAGCTGCGAAGGTAACACCACCGCCACGCCAGATCGGACCACGAGTGGTACCAGCACGAGCACGGCCAGTACCCTTCTGACGCCATGGGCGCTTACCGCCACCAGCCACGTCGGAACGGGTCTTTTGCTGCTTGGTGCCCTGACGGCCGCCGGCCATGTAGGCCACGACTGCTTGGTGTACCAGCGTCTCGTTGAATTCGCCACCGAAAGTCAGTTCGGAAACTTCGATCGCCTGAGCGTCATTTACATTGAGTTGCATGTCAGTTTCCCCTTAACCGCGAGCCTTGACAGCTGGACGTACAACCACGTCGCCGCCAGTAGCGCCTGGAACGGCACCCTTGACCAGCAGCAGGTTGCGTTCAGCGTCTACGCGAACTACTTCCAGGGACTGAACAGTCACGCGCTCGGCGCCCATGTGACCGGACATTTTCTTGCCCTTGAACACACGACCAGGAGTCTGGCACTGGCCGATGGAACCTGGGACACGGTGCGACACGGAGTTACCGTGGGTGTTGTCCTGGCCACGGAAGTTCCAGCGCTTGATGGTACCGGCGAAGCCTTTACCTTTGGACTGACCAGTAACGTCTACCAGCTGGCCTGCAGTGAAGAGTTCAGCTTTGATCAGATCGCCAGCCTGGAAATCGCCTTCTTCAAGACGGAACTCCCAGACACCGCGACCAGCGGCAACGTTGGCCTTGGCGAAGTGGCCTGCCTGAGCGGCAGTCACACGCGAAGCACGACGCTCGCCGACAGTGACTTGCACTGCACGGTAGCCATCGGTTTCTTCAGTTTTGAACTGGGTGACGCGATTCGGCTCGATCTCGATGACCGTGACCGGAATGGAGACACCTTCTTCGGTGAAAATGCGGGTCATACCGCACTTGCGACCGATTACACCAATAGTCATGTTGTAAACCTCATGAGTGTACGGGGCTTTCACCCGCTATGGCCGCCCATTTCAGAGCGTTACACGACCAGACCGAAGTCTTAGCCGAGGCTGATCTGTACTTCCACACCTGCCGCCAGATCAAGCTTCATCAGCGCGTCAACGGTTTTATCCGTTGGCTGGACGATGTCCAGAACACGCTTATGAGTGCGGATCTCGTACTGGTCACGCGCGTCTTTGTTGACGTGCGGGGAAACCAGAACGGTGAAACGCTCTTTGCGGGTAGGCAGTGGAATTGGACCACGCACTTGTGCACCAGTACGTTTCGCGGTTTCCACGATTTCCTGGGTGGATTGGTCGATCAGGCGATGGTCGAAAGCCTTCAACCTGATACGGATTTGCTGATTTTGCATTGGATTTCAGACTCCAGGCTGTTCCCAACGGACGCACTACGCCCGCTAAAAGGAGGCGTGATTCTATAGACGCCCCCATTTAGTGTCAACCCAATAAAAAAAACCCCCGCTGAGCGGGGGTTTTTTCAATCGGTCGAGTGATTACTCGATGATTTTGGCTACGACGCCGGCGCCGACGGTACGACCGCCTTCACGGATAGCGAAGCGCAGACCGTCTTCCATTGCGATGGTCTTGATCAGGGTGACAGTCATCTGGATGTTGTCACCTGGCATTACCATTTCAACGCCTTCCGGCAGTTCGCAGTTACCGGTCACGTCAGTGGTACGGAAGTAGAACTGAGGACGGTAGCCTTTGAAGAACGGAGTGTGACGGCCGCCTTCTTCCTTCGACAGAACGTAGACTTCTGCGGTGAACTTGGTGTGCGGCTTGACCGAACCTGGCTTGACCAGAACCTGACCACGCTCAACTTCGTCACGCTTGGTACCACGCAGCAGAACGCCGCAGTTCTCGCCAGCGCGGCCTTCGTCCAGCAGCTTGCGGAACATTTCAACACCGGTGCAGGTGGTGTTGGTGGTTGGGCGCAGGCCAACGATTTCCAGCGGATCCTGAACGCGGACGATACCACGCTCGATACGACCGGTAACAACGGTACCACGACCCGAGATCGAGAATACGTCTTCGATCGGCATCAGGAACGGCTGGTCAACGGCACGGATTGGCTCAGGGATGTAGGCATCCAGAGTTTCTACCAGCTTCTTGACAGCGGTAGTACCCATTTCGTTGTCGTCTTTGCCTTCCAGCGCCATACGAGCCGAACCGATGATGATCGGGGTGTCGTCGCCTGGGAAGTCGTAGGTGGACAGCAGGTCGCGAACTTCCATCTCGACCAGTTCCAGCAGCTCAGCGTCGTCTACCAGGTCAGCCTTGTTCAGGAAGACCACGATGTACGGAACGCCTACCTGACGGGACAGCAGGATGTGCTCACGGGTTTGTGGCATCGGACCATCGGCGGCCGAGCAAACCAGGATCGCGCCGTCCATCTGGGCAGCACCGGTGATCATGTTCTTCACGTAGTCAGCGTGACCTGGGCAGTCAACGTGAGCGTAGTGACGAATGTTCGAGTTGTACTCGACGTGAGCGGTGTTGATGGTGATACCGCGCGCTTTTTCTTCCGGAGCCGAGTCGATCTTGTCGAACTCAACGACTGCCGAACCGAATACTTCGGAGCAGACGCGAGTCAGAGCTGCGGTCAGAGTGGTCTTACCGTGGTCAACGTGGCCGATGGTGCCGACGTTAACGTGGGGAAGGGAACGATCAAATTTTTCTTTAGCCACGACAGTGAACCTCTTGCCTAAAGGGGATTAGCCTTGTTTTTTAACGAGTGCTTCGACGATGTTCGACGGAGCTTCGGCGTATTTGGAGAATTCCATGGAGTAGCTTGCGCGACCCTGAGACATGGAACGAACGTCGGTTGCGTAACCGAACATCTCTCCGAGCGGTACTTCAGCGCGGACGACGCGGCCAGAGACCGACTCATCCATACCCTGGACCAGACCACGACGACGGTTCAGGTCACCCATCACGTCACCCAGGTAGTCTTCCGGGGTTACAACTTCGACCTTCATGATCGGCTCGAGGACCACGCCACCACCCTTCTGGGCCAGTTGCTTGGTAGCCATCGAAGCAGCGATTTTGAACGCCATTTCGTTGGAGTCGACGTCGTGGTACGAACCGTCGAATACCGCGGCCTTCAGGCCGATCAGAGGATAACCGGCAACAACGCCGTTTTTCATCTGTTCTTCGATACCCTTCTGGATCGCAGGGATGTATTCCTTAGGAATCACACCGCCAACGACTTCGTTGGAGAACACCAGACCTTCGGTGATGTTGCCCTTGTCGTCCTGATCCGGCTCCGAGAAACGGATCCAGCAGTGACCGAACTGACCACGACCGCCCGACTGACGAACGAACTTGCCTTCGATCTCGACGTTGGACTTGGTGATCTTCTCGCGGTACGAAACCTGCGGCTTGCCGATGTTGGCCTCGACGTTGAACTCGCGCTTCATGCGGTCAACGAGGATGTCCAGGTGCAGCTCACCCATACCGGAGATGATGGTCTGACCAGTTTCTTCGTCGGTCTTGACGCGGAACGACGGGTCTTCCTGGGCCAGCTTGCCCAGTGCGATACCCATCTTCTCCTGGTCGGCCTTGGTTTTCGGCTCTACGGAGAGCGAAATCACAGGCTCCGGGAAGTCCATACGCTCGAGGATGATCGGCTTGTCGGCGTTGCACAGGGTGTCACCGGTGGTGACGTCCTTCATGCCGATCAGAGCAGCGATATCGCCTGCACGTACTTCCTTGATCTCTTCACGCTGGTTGGCGTGCATCTGCACCATACGACCAACGCGCTCTTTCTTGCCCTTGACCGAGTTGATGACGGAGTCACCGGAGGTCAGGAAGCCCGAGTAAACGCGAACGAAGGTCAGAGTACCAACGAACGGGTCGGTGGCAATCTTGAACGCCAGGGCCGAGAACGGCTCGTTGTCGTCAGCGTGACGCTCATCGAACTGCTCAGGCTTGACTTCGTCCTTCGGCACGTCGATCAGGTCAGGGTGGATACCCTTGATCGCCGGGATTTCGGTCGGAGCAGGCAGGTAGTCGATGACGGCGTCGAGAACCAGGGGAACGCCCTTGTTCTTGAACGACGAACCGCAGACAGCCGGAACGATCTCGCTGGCCAGGGTGCGCGCACGCAGGCCTGCCTTGATCTCTTCGACGGTCAGCTCACCTTCTTCAAGGTACTTGTTCATCAGCTCTTCGCTGGCTTCGGCGGCGGCTTCAACCATGTTGTTGCGCCATTCGTTAGCCAGGTCGACCATATCCGCAGGAATTTCTTCCTCGCGGTAGGTGGTGCCCTTGTCGTCTTCGTTCCAGTAGATGGCTTTCATCTTGATCAGGTCGACCTGACCCTGGAAGTCGTCTTCTGCACCGATAGCCAGCTGGACCGGAACCGGGGTGTGACCCAGGCGGTTCTTGATCTGGCCGACAACGCGCAGGAAGTTGGCACCGGCACGGTCCATCTTGTTCACGTAGACAACACGTGGAACGCCGTACTTGTTGGCCTGACGCCATACGGTTTCGGACTGCGGCTCAACGCCGGAGGTACCGCAGAACACAACGACCGCGCCGTCGAGTACACGCAGCGAACGCTCTACTTCAATGGTGAAGTCAACGTGGCCGGGGGTATCGATGACGTTTACGCGGTAGTTGTCATACTGACCACGGGAACCTTTCCAGAAGGTGGTAACGGCAGCGGAGGTAATGGTGATACCGCGCTCCTGCTCCTGCACCATCCAGTCGGTGGTCGCGGCGCCGTCGTGCACCTCGCCCATCTTGTGGCTCAGACCTGTGTAGAACAGGATCCGCTCGGTAGTGGTAGTCTTGCCCGCGTCAACGTGGGCGCAAATACCGATGTTACGGTAGCGGTTAATTGCTGTAGTACGAGCCATAAAGCCCTCGCAAAATGATTGATGCTTGAATTAGAAGCGGTAGTGCGAGAACGCTTTGTTGGCTTCGGCCATACGGTGCACGTCTTCACGCTTCTTGACTGCAGCACCCTTGCCTTCAGCAGCATCCAGCAGTTCGCCGGCCAGGCGCAGGGCCATCGACTTCTCGCCGCGCTTGCGGGCGTAGTCTACGAGCCAGCGCATTGCCAGAGCGTTACGACGGGATGGACGAACTTCAACCGGAACCTGGTAAGTGGCACCGCCGACACGGCGGGACTTAACTTCGACCAGCGGAGCGATGGCGTCGAGAGCTTTCTCGAAGATTTCCAGGGGGTCGCTGTTCTTGCGTGCTTTGACGGTATCCAGGGCACCGTAAACGATGCGCTCGGCTACGGCCTTCTTGCCGCTTTCCATCACGTGGTTCATGAACTTGGCGAGAATCTGGGATCCGTACTTCGGATCGTCAAGGATCTCACGTTTTGCTGCTACACGACGTCTTGGCATGATAAGCCCTCAAACGGTCTTCAGGTTAGCCCGGGACCAGGTCTCTCGACCCCTGCCCGACCTTACTCTTATCGACTCAAATAAATGGATGTCTGCAAACGGCCGATTACTTCGGACGCTTGGTACCGTACTTCGAACGACCCTGGTTACGGCCTTTAACGCCCGAAGTATCCAGAGAGCCGCGAACGGTGTGGTAACGAACACCTGGCAAGTCTTTTACACGGCCGCCACGGATCAGGACGACACTGTGCTCTTGCAGGTTGTGGCCTTCACCACCGATGTACGAGGAAACCTCGAAACCGTTGGTCAGACGCACACGGCATACTTTACGCAGTGCCGAGTTAGGTTTTTTCGGCGTGGTGGTGTACACACGGGTGCACACGCCACGACGCTGCGGGCAGTTCTGCAGCGCAGGTACGTCGGATTTCTCGACGGTACGCTTACGCGGCTGACGTACCAGCTGGTTGATAGTTGCCATCTACTAGCTCCACTGATTGTCTTGCGACGCTATTGTCTTGCAAGAAAGCCAAAAATTGGCGAGACGGAGCCTCACCAAATTTAAGGGTACAAAAGTCTAAAGAGGATCTTGCACCCAGTCAAGACGAGGCCCCGGCCCTCCCCGCCCGGTCATCGGCAACAATTGATGTCACCGATGGCCTTGCGAGATGCGCCGGGGCCCTGCCCTGTACTTAGTTACCGCTGGAGTTCAGCGCTTCGGTCAGTGCGGCTTCTACCTCACTGGCGCTCACACGCAGCGGCTTGTCGGCGTCACGGCGGCGCTTGCGCTCGCTGTGGTAGGCCAGACCAGTACCGGCCGGGATCAGACGACCCACGACCACGTTCTCTTTCAGGCCGCGCAGGTAGTCGCGCTTGCCGGTTACCGCCGCTTCGGTCAGTACGCGGGTGGTTTCCTGGAAGGAAGCCGCGGAGATGAACGACTCGGTCGACAGCGAGGCCTTGGTGATACCCAGCAGCACGCGGGTGAACTTGGAGACGAACTTGTCCTCGGCGGCGAGACGCTCGTTCTCTACCAGCACCTGGGTCAGTTCCATCTGGTCGCCCTTGATGAAGCTGGAATCGCCCGACTCGGTGATCTCGACCTTGCGCAGCATCTGACGCAGGATGGTCTCGATGTGCTTGTCGTTGATCTTCACGCCCTGCAGACGGTAAACGTCCTGGATCTCGTTGACGATGTACTTCGCCAGCGCGCTCACACCCAGCAGGCGCAGGATGTCGTGCGGATCGCTCGGGCCGTCGGAGATAACTTCGCCGCGGTTTACCTGTTCGCCTTCGAAGACGTTCAGGTGACGCCACTTCGGAATCAGCTCTTCGTACGGCTCGCTGCCATCGGTCGGGGTAATGACCAGGCGACGCTTGCCCTTGGTCTCTTTACCGAATGCGATGGTGCCGCTGACTTCAGCCAGAATCGAGGCTTCTTTCGGACGGCGCGCTTCGAACAGGTCGGCAACGCGCGGCAGACCACCGGTGATGTCACGGGTCTTCGACGTTTCTTGCGGGATACGCGCGATAACGTCACCAACACCGATCTGCGCACCGTCAGCCACACCGACAAGGGCGTTGGCCGGCAGGAAGTACTGGGCAGGTACGTCGGTACCTGGCAGGTACAGGTCCTTGCCAGAAGCGTCGACCATCTTGATTGCCGGACGGATTTCCTTACCAGCGGCAGGGCGATCCTTGACGTCCAGGACTTCAATGTTGGTCAAACCGGTCAGTTCGTCGGTCTGACGCTTGATGGTGATGCCTTCTTCCATGCCCACGAAGGTCACGGTACCTTTCAGCTCGGTAACGATCGGGTGGGTGTGCGGGTCCCACTTGGCGACGATGGCGCCAGCTTCGACCTTTTCACCTTCCTTGACCGAGATCACCGCACCGTAAGGCAGCTTGTAGCGCTCACGCTCACGGCCGAATTCGTCGGCAATGGCCAGTTCGCCCGAACGCGACACGGCAACCAGGTTGCCATCGGCACGCTCTACCTGCTTGAGGTTGTGCAGACGGACCATACCGCCGTTCTTCACCTGGACGCTGTCGGCAGCCGAGGTACGGCTTGCAGCACCACCGATGTGGAACGTACGCATGGTCAGCTGGGTACCCGGCTCACCGATCGACTGGGCAGCGATAACGCCGACAGCTTCACCGATGTTCACCTGGTGACCGCGAGCCAGGTCACGACCGTAGCACTTGGCGCAGATGCCGTAGCGGGTTTCACAGTTGATCGGCGAACGCACGACCACTTCGTCGATGCTGTTCAGCTCGATGAACTCGACCCACTTCTCGTCGACCAGGGTACCGGCCGGAACGATGACGTCCTCGGTGCCTGGCTTGAACACGTCACGGGCGATGACACGACCCAGTACACGCTCACCCAGCGGCTCTACAACGTCGCCGCCTTCGATGTGCGGGGTCATCAGCAGGCCCTGGTCGGTGCCGCAGTCGATCTCGGTAACCACCAGATCCTGGGCAACGTCTACCAGACGACGAGTCAGGTAACCGGAGTTCGCAGTCTTCAGTGCGGTATCCGCCAGACCCTTACGAGCACCATGGGTCGAAATGAAGTACTGCAGAACGCTCAGGCCTTCACGGAAGTTCGCCGTGATCGGCGTCTCGATGATCGAGCCGTCCGGCTTGGCCATCAGGCCACGCATACCGGCCAGCTGACGGATCTGGGCCGCGGAACCCCGCGCACCGGAGTCAGCCATCATGTACATCGAGTTGAAGGACTCTTGCTCGACTTCCTTGCCTTCGCGGTCGATGACCTTCTCTTTCGAGAGGTTGGCCATCATCGCCTTGGACACTTCGTCGTTCGCCTTCGACCACAAGTCGATGACCTTGTTGTACTTCTCGCCCTGGGTTACCAGGCCGGAGGCGTACTGGCTCTCGATTTCCTTCACTTCGTCGGTAGCGGTACCGATGATGCGGGCTTTCTCGTCCGGGATAACGAAGTCGTTAACACCGATGGAAACGCCGGAAATGGTCGAGTAAGCGAAACCGGTGTACATCAGCTGGTCAGCGAAGATAACGGTCTCTTTCAGACCAACCACGCGGTAGCACTGGTTGATCAGCTTGGAGATCGCCTTCTTCTTCATCGGCTGGTTGACCACGTCGTACGGCAGGCCTGCCGGTACAACCTGGAACAGCAGCGCACGGCCGACAGTGGTGTCGACGATGCGGGTGTTCTTGACCACGGAACCGTCACGCTCTTTCACGGTTTCGTTGATACGAACCTTGATTTTCGCGTGCAGGGCAGCCTCGCCGGCGCGGAATACGCGGTCGACTTCCTGCAGGTCGGCGAACACGCGACCTTCGCCCTTGGCGTTGATGGCTTCGCGGGTCATGTAGTACAGACCCAGTACAACGTCCTGCGACGGAACGATGATTGGCTCACCGTTGGCTGGCGACAGGATGTTGTTGGTCGACATCATCAGCGCGCGCGCTTCGAGCTGGGCTTCCAGGGTCAGCGGCACGTGAACGGCCATCTGGTCACCGTCGAAGTCGGCGTTGTACGCGGCACAGACCAGCGGGTGCAGCTGGATAGCCTTGCCTTCGATCAGAACCGGCTCAAAGGCCTGGATACCCAGGCGGTGCAGGGTTGGTGCACGGTTGAGCAGTACGGGGTGTTCGCGGATCACCTCGGCGAGCACGTCCCAAACCTCTGGCAGCTCGCGCTCGACCATCTTCTTGGCAGCCTTGATGGTGGTCGCCAGACCACGCATTTCCAGCTTGCCGAAAATGAACGGCTTGAACAGCTCGAGGGCCATCTTCTTCGGCAGACCGCACTGGTGCAGACGCAGGGTCGGGCCTACGGTAATTACCGAACGGCCAGAGTAGTCCACACGCTTACCGAGCAGGTTCTGACGGAAGCGACCTTGCTTACCTTTGATCATGTCGGCCAGGGACTTCAGCGGACGCTTGTTCGAGCCAGTGATGGCGCGACCGCGACGGCCGTTGTCCAGCAGGGCGTCGACCGCTTCCTGCAGCATGCGCTTTTCGTTGCGCACGATGATGTCCGGCGCCGACAGATCGAGCAGGCGCTTCAGACGGTTGTTACGGTTGATCACCCGACGATACAGGTCGTTCAGGTCGGAAGTCGCGAAGCGGCCACCATCCAGCGGCACCAGCGGACGCAGGTCCGGCGGCAGCACTGGCAGGACGGTCAGTACCATCCACTCAGGCAGGTTGCCCGAGCCCTGGAACGCTTCCATCAGCTTCAGGCGCTTGGACAGCTTCTTGATCTTGGTTTCCGAGTTGGTCTGCGGAATCTCTTCACGCAGGCGGCCGATCTCGTGCTCCAGGTCGATAGCGTGCAGCAGCTCGCGGACAGCCTCGGCACCCATGCGGGCGTCGAAGTCGTCACCGAACTCTTCCAGCGCTTCGAAATACTGCTCGTCGTTCAGCAGCTGGCCCTTTTCCAGGGTGGTCATGCCCGGGTCGATAACCACGTAGCTCTCGAAGTAGAGCACGCGCTCGATATCGCGCAGGGTCATGTCCATCAGCAGGCCGATACGGGACGGCAGCGACTTCAGGAACCAGATGTGGGCAACCGGCGAGGCCAGTTCGATGTGCGCCATGCGCTCACGACGAACCTTGGCCAGGGCAACTTCAACGCCGCACTTCTCGCAGATCACGCCGCGGTGCTTGAGGCGCTTGTACTTGCCGCACAGGCACTCGTAGTCCTTGACTGGGCCAAAGATCTTGGCGCAGAACAGGCCGTCACGCTCAGGCTTGAACGTACGGTAGTTGATGGTTTCCGGCTTCTTAACTTCACCGAACGACCACGAACGGATCATTTCAGGCGACGCCAGACCGATGCGGATGGCGTCGAACTCTTCGACTTGACCCTGGTTTTTCAGCAAATTCAGTAGGTCTTTCAAGGCCTTTCCTCCTGGCGGAGCAGGGAGCGGGCACTACCTGCCCCACTCCCCTTCGCGTCACGTGTTATTCGGTTTCCAGATCGATATCGATACCGAGCGAACGGATCTCTTTGATCAACACGTTGAAGGACTCGGGCATGCCCGGCTCCATACGGTGATCGCCATCCACGATGTTCTTGTACATCTTGGTACGGCCGTTCACGTCGTCCGACTTCACTGTGAGCATTTCTTGCAGGGTGTATGCCGCGCCGTATGCTTCCAGCGCCCACACTTCCATCTCCCCGAAACGCTGACCACCGAACTGCGCCTTACCACCCAGCGGCTGCTGGGTGACCAGGCTATAGGAACCAGTGGAACGCGCGTGCATCTTGTCGTCCACCAAGTGGTTCAGCTTGAGCATGTACATGTAACCAACGGTCACAGGACGCTCGAACTTGTTGCCGGTACGGCCATCGAACAGCACCATCTGGCCGCTCTCTGGCAGGTCGGCCAGCTTCAGCATGGCCTTGATCTCGCGCTCCTTGGCACCATCGAAGACCGGGGTAGCCATCGGCACGCCCTTCTTCAGGTTGTTGGCCAGGGCCATGATCTCTTCGTCGGTGAACTCGTCCAGGTTTTCCTGGCGACCACCGATCTCGTTGTAGACCTCGGTCAGGAACACGCGCAGTTCAGCGGCCTTGCGCTGTTCTTCGATCATGCGGTCGATCTTCTCGCCCAGACCCTTGGCCGCCAGGCCCAGGTGGGTTTCGAGGATCTGACCGACGTTCATACGCGAAGGTACGCCCAGCGGGTTCAGTACGACGTCGACCGGAGTACCGTTGGCGTCGTGCGGCATGTCTTCGACCGGCATGATCACCGAGACCACACCCTTGTTACCGTGACGACCGGCCATCTTGTCACCCGGCTGGATGCGACGGCGGATTGCCAGGTAAACCTTGACGATCTTCAGTACGCCCGGCGCCAGGTCATCGCCCTGCTGCAGCTTGCGCTTCTTGTCTTCGAACTTGTCGTCCAGCAGACGGCGACGGTCGACGATGTACTGCTGAGCCTTTTCCAGCTGCTCGTTCAGTGCATCTTCAGCCATGCGCAGTTTGAACCACTGGCCGTGCTCCAGACCGTCCAGCACTTCGTCAGTGATCACGGTGCCTTTCTTCAGGCCCGCACCACCGTCGACCACCTGGCCGTTCAGGGCAGAACGCAGACGCTCGAAGGTTGCACCTTCGACGATGCGGAACTCTTCGTTGAGGTCCTTGCGGATCTCGTCCAGCTGCATCTTCTCGATGGCCAGGGCGCGGCTGTCGCGCTCGACGCCGTCACGGGTGAAGACCTGTACGTCAATGACGGTACCTTTGGTGCCGGTTGGCACGCGCAGGGAGGTGTCCTTAACGTCGCTGGCTTTCTCGCCGAAGATTGCGCGCAGCAGTTTTTCTTCCGGAGTCAGCTGGGTTTCGCCTTTTGGCGTAACCTTGCCGACCAGGATGTCGCCAGCGCCGACTTCGGCACCCACGTAGACGATACCGGCTTCGTCCAGCTTGTTCAGTGCGGCCTCACCCACGTTCGGGATGTCCGCAGTGATTTCCTCTGGGCCAAGCTTGGTGTCACGCGCCACACAGGTCAGTTCCTGGATGTGGATGGTGGTGAAGCGGTCTTCCTGAACCACACGCTCGGAGAGGCAGATGGAGTCTTCGAAGTTGAAGCCGTTCCACGCCATGAACGCGATGCGCATGTTCTGACCCAGTGCCAGTTCACCCATGTCGGTGGACGGGCCGTCGGCCATGATGTCGCCACGCTGAACCTTGTCACCCTTGCTCACCAGCGGACGCTGGTTGATGCAGGTGTTCTGGTTCGAACGGGTGTACTTGGTCAGGTTGTAGATGTCTACACCGGCTTCGCCGGTTTCCACTTCGTCGTCGGCAACGCGGACAACGATACGGCTGGCGTCGACCGAGTCGATCACACCACCGCGGCGAGCAACCACGCAGACACCGGAGTCACGGGCAACGTTGCGCTCCATGCCGGTACCTACCAGCGGCTTGTCGGCGCGCAGGGTCGGTACAGCCTGACGCTGCATGTTCGAACCCATCAACGCACGGTTGGCGTCGTCGTGCTCGAGGAACGGAATCAGCGACGCAGCGACCGAAACAACCTGCTTCGGCGAAACGTCCATCAAGGTGACGTCTTCCGGCGCCTTGACGGTGAATTCGTTCAGGTGACGAACCGCTACCAGCTCATCGATCAGTTGCTTCTTCTCGTTCATCGCGGCCGAAGCCTGGGCGATGACGTGATCCGCTTCTTCAATGGCCGACAGGAACACGATGTCGTCGCTGACCACGCCTTCCTTCACCACGCGGTACGGGCTTTCCAGGAAGCCGTACTGGTTGGTGCGGGCATAGGCTGCCAGGGAGTTGATCAGACCGATGTTCGGACCTTCAGGGGTCTCGATCGGGCACACGCGGCCGTAGTGGGTCGGGTGTACGTCACGGACTTCGAAGCCGGCACGCTCACGGGTCAGACCACCTGGGCCGAGTGCGGAGACGCGGCGCTTGTGGGTGATCTCGGAGAGCGGGTTGTTCTGGTCCATGAACTGGGACAGCTGGCTGGAACCGAAGAACTCTTTCACCGCCGCCGCAACCGGCTTGGCGTTGATCAGGTCTTGCGGCATCAGGCCTTCGCTTTCCGCCATCGACAGGCGTTCCTTGACCGCGCGCTCGACACGCACCAGGCCAACGCGGAACTGGTTTTCGGCCATTTCGCCGACGCAACGCACGCGACGGTTACCCAGGTGGTCGATGTCGTCGACGATGCCTTTGCCGTTACGGATGTCGACCAGGGTCTTCAGAACCTCGACGATATCTTCCTTGCTCAGCACGCCCGAACCTTCGATCTCGGTACGACCGATACGACGGTTGAACTTCATGCGGCCAACGGCGGACAGGTCGTAACGCTCGGCGCTGAAGAACAGGTTGTTGAACAGGGTCTCGGCGGCATCCTTGGTTGGCGGCTCGCCAGGACGCATCATGCGATAGATCTCGACCAGGGCTTCCAGCTGGTTGCTGGTGGTGTCGATCTTCAGAGTGTCGGAGATGAACGGACCGCAATCGATGTCGTTGGTGTACAGGGTCTCGATACGGACAACCTGTGCCTTGGCGACCTTGATCAGCAACTCGGTGGTCATCTCGGTGTTGCATTCGGCCAGGATTTCACCGGTAGCCGGGTGCACGATGGCCTTGGCAGTGGTGCGACCCAGGACGTATTCCATCGGGACGTCCAGCTGCTTGACGCCAGCCTTCTCGAGCTGGTTGATGTGGCGCGCGGTAATACGGCGGCCCTGCTCGACAATGACCTTGCCGGTTTCGTCATGGATGTCCATGACGGCAACTTCACCACGCAGACGCTGCGGCACCAGTTCCAGGCTGAGTTTCTCGCCGGAAATGTGGAAGACGTTGGTGGTGTAGAAGGTATTCAGCACTTCTTCAGTGCTGTAGCCCAGGGCGCGCAGCAGCACCGAAGCCGGCAGTTTGCGGCGACGGTCGATACGCACGAACACGCAGTCCTTCGGGTCGAACTCGAAGTCCAGCCAGGAACCGCGGTAAGGGATGATGCGAGCGGAGTACAGCAGCTTGCCGGAGCTGTGCGTCTTGCCACGGTCGTGGTCGAAGAACACACCAGGCGAACGGTGCAGCTGGGAAACGATCACACGCTCGGTACCGTTGATAACGAAGGTACCGTTTTCAGTCATCAGGGGGATTTCACCCATGTAGACTTCTTGCTCTTTGATGTCCTTGATCGCTTTGTTCGACGATTCCTTGTCGAAAATGATCAGGCGCACCTTGACCCGCAGTGGGACCGCGAAGGTCACGCCACGCAGGACACATTCCTTCACATCGAAGGCGGGTTCGCCCAGGCGGTAGCCTACGTACTCCAGGGCAGCATTGCCGGAGTAGCTGATGATCGGAAATACCGATTTGAAGGCCGCGTGCAGGCCGACGTCGCGGAACTGATCCTTGGATGCTCCCGCTTGCAGGAATTCGCGATACGAATCCAGCTGGATGGCCAGGAGGTAAGGCACATCCATGACGTCCGGCAACTTGCTAAAGTCCTTGCGGATACGTTTTTTCTCAGTGTATGAGTAAGCCATCAGCGTTCCCCAGCTTGGTCACCTGCTTGTTTGGCTTCTCCCGGCGGGAGCAGCCAGAAAATCGTGCAAACCCCTTGGTTTGCGCACCCACATGGGTGTCTTGCAGCTTGTTATCGGGGCCGGCTTGACCGACCACCAATAACGGAAAAAGGCCGGTGGCATAAGCCACCAGCCATCAGCCCTTCGCTCAACGCTCGGACTGGAGTCGCAAGGTCGAGATTACTTCAGCTCGACTTTAGCGCCAGCTTCTTCCAGCTTCTTCTTCGCGTCTTCAGCGGCTTCTTTCGAAACGCCTTCAGCGATAACCTGAGGAGCGCCGTCGACTTTCTCTTTGGCTTCTTTCAGGCCCAGACCGGTCAGTTCACGAACGGCCTTGATCACGTTTACTTTCTTGTCGCCAGCTTCGGTCAGAACGACGTTGAACTCGGTCTGCTCTTCAACAGCGGCAGCAGCGGTAGCTGGGCCAGCGGCAACAGCAGCAGCAGCGGTAACGCCGAAGGTTTCTTCCATCGCTTTGATCAGTTCAACAATTTCCAGAACAGTTTTCTGGCCGATCGCTTCGATGATTTGCTCGTTAGTCAGAGACATGACTATGAATTCCTGTATTGGGGTGACAGCCTACGCGGCCATCAAATTAAACGTTTGATTTCGAAAGGTGCTACGCGGCCTTAGGCAGCAGCAGCTTCTTTCTGGTCGCGCAGAGCTGCCAGGGTACGAGCCAGCTTGCTGGTTGCACCTTGGATTACGCTCATCAGCTGTGCGATAGCCTCGTCGCGAGTTGGCAGGGTTGCCAGCACGTCGATCTGGTTAGCGGCAAGGAACTTGCCGTCGAACGCAGCTGCCTTGATCTCGAACTTGTCCTGACCCTTGGCGAACTCTTTGAACAGACGGGCAGCAGCGCCCGGGTGTTCGTTGGAGAAAGCAATCAGGGTCGGGCCTTTGAACGCGTCGTTGAGGATCGAGAATTCGGTGCCTTCAACAGCGCGCTTCAGCAGGGTGTTACGTACGACACGTACGTAAACGCCAGCTTCGCGGGCCTCTTTACGGAGTCCGGTCATTGCGCCTACAGTCACACCACGGGCATCAGCCACGACAGCGGACAGAGCGACTTTGGCAGCCTCGTTGACTTCAGCGACGATGGCCTTCTTGTCTTCGAGTTTAATTGCCACGGGTTTACTCCTGGTTTTTACCGTTTCATCTGGCCGAAGCCGGATGTCGTTTTGGTGTCTGATTCGGTAACGAATCGGGAGCACCATCTGCGTGGGCTGGTTTTTTAAGGCTTGCGCCGCCTACGGTCTTGGATAGCCCCCGCCAGGCAGGGACCCCAATTTTTGCTGATGGCGCGACAGGTCGCGCCACCATGTTCTTACACGTTCAGCGAGCTCTGATCGATGACCAGACCTGGGCCCATGGTGGTGCTCAGGGTAACGCGCTTGACGTAGATACCTTTCGAGGAAGCTGGCTTGATACGCTTCAGATCAGCGATCAGGGCTTCAACGTTTTCCTTCAGCTTGCCGGCTTCGAAGCCGATCTTGCCAACGGAGGTGTGGATGATACCGTTCTTGTCGGTACGGTAGCGAACCTGACCAGCCTTGGCGTTCTTGACGGCGCCGGCTACGTCTGGGGTCACGGTACCAACTTTCGGGTTAGGCATCAGGCCGCGAGGACCCAGAACCTGACCCAGCTGACCTACAACGCGCATGGCATCAGGCGATGCGATGACGACGTCATAGTTCAGGTCGCCGCCTTTCATTTCGGCAGCCAGATCGTCCATACCTACGCGGTCAGCGCCGGCAGCCAGAGCGGCTTCAGCAGCTGGACCCTGGGTGAAGACGGCAACGCGAACGGTCTTGCCAGTGCCGTGCGGCAGCACGGTAGCGCTACGTACGACCTGGTCGGATTTACGCGGGTCAACACCGAGGTTAACGGCGATGTCGTAGGACTCTACGAACTTGGCAGCCGGCAGCGAGGCCAGCAGATTGGCCGCTTCTTCGAAGTTGTAGGCTTTGCCTGCTTCGATTTTCTCGGCGATTGCCTTTTGGCGTTTGGTCAGCTTAGCCATTACACACCCTCCACGTTCAGGCCCATGCTGCGGGCAGAGCCAGCGATGGTGCGTACAGCAGCGTCCAGGTCAGCGGCAGTCAGGTCAGCCTGTTTGGCTTTGGCGATGTCTTCCAGCTGAGCGCGGGTAACGGTACCGACTTTAACGGTGTTCGGGCGAGCCGAACCACTGGTCAGGCCAGCAGCTTTCTTCAGCAGAACCGAGGCAGGGGTGCTCTTGGTCTCGAAGGTGAAGCTACGGTCGCTGTAGACAGTGATGATCACAGGAGTCGGCAGGCCGGCTTCTTGGCCCTGGGTACGGGCGTTGAAGGCCTTGCAGAATTCCATGATGTTCACACCGTGTTGACCCAGTGCTGGACCAACGGGTGGGCTTGGGTTGGCCTGGCCGGCCTTAACTTGCAGCTTGATGTAAGCCTGAATCTTCTTAGCCATGAGCTACTCCAAAATCGGGTACGAACGCCTGATGGCTCCCCGGATGACTTGCGTTTTATCCCAGTGACGACAAAACCCCGCAGCACACAGGGCTGCGGGGTATGGGATGCTGCGTTCGCCTAGACCTTTTCGACCTGGCTGAACTCGAGCTCCACCGGAGTAGAGCGACCGAAAATGAGCACTGCAACCTGCAGGCGGCTCTTTTCGTAGTTAACCTCTTCGACGCTGCCATTGAAGTCAGCAAACGGACCGTCAATGACCCGAACCACTTCACCTGGCTCGAACAACGTCTTCGGCTTCGGCTTGTCACTACCGTCGGCAACGCGACGCAGGATAGCCTCGGCTTCCTTATCGGTGATTGGCGCAGGCTTGTCTGCGGTACCACCAATAAAGCCCATCACGCGAGGGGTATCCTTGACCAAGTGCCAAGTCCCTTCGTTCATCTCCATCTGGACCAAAACATAGCCAGGGAAGAATTTACGCTCGCTCTTGCGCTTCTGGCCATTGCGCATTTCGACGACTTCTTCGGTCGGGACCAGGATCTCGCCGAAACCGTCTTCCATGCCAGCCAGCTTGACGCGCTCGATCAGAGAGCGCATTACATGCTTCTCGTAACCCGAGTAAGCATGCACAACATACCAACGCTTAGCCACGGGACACCTTTAGCCAACGATCAAGGAGACCGCCCAGCCGAGCAGGGAATCAAGACCCCACAGCAGCAGTGCCATAACCAGCACGACAGCCACGACAATCAGCGTGGTCTGGGTGGTTTCCTGGCGGGTCGGCCACACGACTTTACGAATCTCGGTACGAGCTTCCTTCGCCAGCGCAAAGAACGACTTGCCCTTCGCAGTCTGCAGAGCTACAAAGCCCGCGACAGCAGCCAGGACGAGAAGTGCAAGGACGCGATACAGGATCGGAGAGGCAGAGTAATACTGATTACCCACTACGCCGACAACCACCAAAGCCACTACAGCCAGCCACTTGAACAGATCAAAACGCGATTCTTGGGCTTCAGTTTTGGGAGTCATCGAGGAGGATCCTGTGAGAAGAAAGCCATCACACCGAGGTGAAATGGCAGGTCAGGAGGGAATCGAACCCCCAACCTACGGTTTTGGAGACCGTCGCTCTGCCAATTGAGCTACTGACCTGTAACGCTGTATCAGGCCGGCCATTATACCGGCCTGATCAAGTAAATCAACTACTTATTCAATAATTTTTGCTACGACACCGGCGCCGACGGTACGACCGCCTTCACGGATAGCGAAGCGCAGACCGTCTTCCATTGCGATGGTCTTGATCAGGGTGACAGTCATCTGGATGTTGTCACCTGGCATTACCATTTCAACGCCTTCCGGCAGTTCGCAGTTACCGGTCACGTCAGTGGTACGGAAGTAGAACTGAGGACGGTAGCCTTTGAAGAACGGAGTGTGACGGCCGCCTTCTTCCTTCGACAGAACGTAGACTTCTGCGGTGAACTTGGTGTGCGGCTTGACCGAACCTGGCTTGACCAGAACCTGACCACGCTCAACTTCGTCACGCTTGGTACCACGCAGCAGAACGCCGCAGTTCTCGCCAGCGCGGCCTTCGTCCAGCAGCTTGCGGAACATTTCAACACCGGTGCAGGTGGTGTTGGTGGTTGGGCGCAGGCCAACGATTTCCAGCGGATCCTGAACGCGGACGATACCACGCTCGATACGACCGGTAACAACGGTACCACGACCCGAGATCGAGAATACGTCTTCGATCGGCATCAGGAACGGCTGGTCAACGGCACGGATTGGCTCAGGGATGTAGGCATCCAGAGTTTCTACCAGCTTCTTGACAGCGGTAGTACCCATTTCGTTGTCGTCTTTGCCTTCCAGCGCCATACGAGCCGAACCGATGATGATCGGGGTGTCGTCGCCTGGGAAGTCGTAGGTGGACAGCAGGTCGCGAACTTCCATCTCGACCAGTTCCAGCAGCTCAGCGTCGTCTACCAGGTCAGCCTTGTTCAGGAAGACCACGATGTACGGAACGCCTACCTGACGGGACAGCAGGATGTGCTCACGGGTTTGTGGCATCGGACCATCGGCGGCCGAGCAAACCAGGATCGCGCCGTCCATCTGGGCAGCACCGGTGATCATGTTCTTCACGTAGTCAGCGTGACCTGGGCAGTCAACGTGAGCGTAGTGACGAATGTTCGAGTTGTACTCGACGTGAGCGGTGTTGATGGTGATACCGCGCGCTTTTTCTTCCGGAGCCGAGTCGATCTTGTCGAACTCAACGACTGCCGAACCGAATACTTCGGAGCAGACGCGAGTCAGAGCTGCGGTCAGAGTGGTCTTACCGTGGTCAACGTGGCCGATAGTGCCGACGTTAACGTGGGGAAGGGAACGATCAAACTTTTCCTTAGCCATCGATACAATCCTCCGCAGAAGAAATAGTCTTGCGCTGATAAAACAAAGGCAGATATTTTCATATCTGCCTTGTTTATATGGAGCTCTTGAGCGGACTTGAACCGCTGACCTCACCCTTACCAAGGGTGTGCTCTACCAACTGAGCTACAAGAGCGAAACACTTTGTGCAAAATCCAGCAAACTTGGAGCGGGTAGCGGGAATCGAACCCGCATCATCAGCTTGGAAGGCTGAGGTTCTACCACTAAACTATACCCGCGGAGCTTGCGGCTCTCGCTAAAACTGGTGGAGGGAGAAGGATTCGAACCTTCGAAGCTCTCGCAACGGATTTACAGTCCGTCCCCTTTGACCGCTCGGGAATCCCTCCAGATGTGGCCGGCATTCTATTTGTCCGCCGCCCCAGTGTCAAGCGTTTTTTCAAATTTTTTCAATCAAATCTGAAACTTAGCTGCTTTGACACCGCTTCCAGTTCTACCACCTGAGTGGTGTTCCCTGTGAAGCGGGCGCCATTCTATCAAGCTATTCGCCAGTTGCAATACCCTGGCAGAAAATAATTTTGTGTTTTAAGTCTTTGAAATCATTGGAAAGAGCGGCGAGGACCGTTTGGTCCAACAAACGCTCGCTTTCCGGGGCAACCTTGAGCCAGCGCCCCTCCGCACCAGGCAACTGCCCCACCACCGGGAGCGTGGCGATATCCAGGCTCATCAGACGCTGACGCAGCGCCTCGAGCTCGCCCTGCCCCATCATGCCACCGACTACCAGGCATTCATCCCGGCGCTTGGGCGGCGTCGACACGCCTGTTTCACGTAACAGACGGATTTCCTGCTGATTCCCCTTGTACAACGACAGCGGGGCGACTTCCTTGACCTTCAGCGGGGCTTCCTGCTGATGCCATACGTAATAAAAGACGTTGAGCACCAGCAACAACAGAAACAACCAACGCATAGGCACCTCAATCCAATGGGCAGGCCATGGCCAGGCCAACGAAAACCAGGTCAGGCACGACCCGCGCCTGGGGCACAGCCTCCCTCACCAGCGGCGCATCACCTCCGGTAAGGAACACGGCGAAATCTTCCCCCCACAAGGCACGCGCCTGATCGAGCTGGGTACGCGCAAAACCCTGGAGCATCAATACGCAGCCGCGTTCGACCGCTTCGACAGTCGAGCGCCCAGGCGCCAGGCTGGTCAAAGCACGCTCAGCGGAAGCATCGTCATAACGAATACGTCGGGTATGCGTGCGCAACTGGCTGCGCATCAACGGCATGCCCGGACAGATGTAGCCACCCAGGTGCTCGCCGTCCGCAGCAACGAAATCCGCTTTTGCAGCCGTCCCCAGGTCAATGACCAGGCAAGCACCTTTGGCCAGGTGGAACGCCCCCAGCGCTGCCAACCAACGATCCATGCCCAGGCGCTGGTAGTCGTCATAGCCATTGCGCACCCCGGCCATTTCCCGGGCTGGGTGGGCCACGAGCGCCTGCACGGCAAATGCCTGGGCAATCAATGCGCAAAGCGCGTCGGTTTCATCCTCACTGCGCACACTGACAATACGGCAGCCGGTCAAACGCACCGAAGCCAGCGCAGCCACTTCAGCCACCAAGGCCTGATCCGAGTCGACGATACCGCCGCTCTCAATCGCTGCATCAGCGACATGGATTACCCGCCACTTGATAAAGCTGTTACCGCAATCGAGCTCAAGAATCATCACGCAACCTCAAACTGAGCTCACCACCACTGAAGCTCTTTTCCACCCCGTCCACCTCAAGGCGCAAGCCGCCCTGCCCGTCGACGCCTAGAACCACGCCATCAATACGCGTGCTACCGGCGATAAGTGAAACGTTACGCCCCTGCCAGAGGTGCGCCTGCTCCCATTCTTCCTGGAACGCGGCAAAACCATAACGACGATGCCGGGCCAATTCATGCTGCAACTGCTGGCTGAGCAGTGCGACCAGGCGGTTGCGGTCAATTGCTGCACCCACCTCACGGCGCATCGAAGTCCATTGCTGGTCGACTTGATCGTTGGCCTGCATGTTCACATTGATACCGATACCCAGCACCACATGACAGACATCTGCCGGGTCGCCGACCAGCTCCAGGAGAATGCCGGTAATCTTCTGCCCGCGAACAAGGACGTCGTTGGGCCACTTGAGCCCAACATCCTTCACCCCGAACGCCTGCAGGGTACGCATTACCGCCAACCCCACCACCAGACTCAGGCCCTCGAGCTGGCGCATGCCGCCATCCACACGAAGCACCAGGCTGTAATAGAGGTTCTCGGCAAACGGGCTGACCCATTGCCGCCCACGCCGACCACGGCCGGCGCTCTGCCGTTCGGCCAGAACCAAAAATGGAGCCGCCTGCCCTTCGCCTGCCAGCCGCAGGCCTTCGGCATTGGTTGAGTCGATCGTCTCATGAATGAAAACCGGCCACTGCTCGCCGGCAGCAAAACTGGCGATTGCCTGCGCATCGAGCAAAGCCAGTGGCGCAGCCAACTGATAGCCGCGCCCACGAACCTTGTGAATGGTGAGGTTCAGCTCGCTCTCCAGGTGCTGCAGCTGCTTCCAAACGGCGCTGCGACTCACCCCGAGGGCTGCCCCCAGAGCTTCTCCGGAATGGAACTTGCCATCCTTGAGAAGATTCAACAACTTCAGCATGCCAGTCTCGACTTGGAATAAGGCAGGCATGATAGCTATGGGTTGTTGGCTTGCATAGGAAAAGGGCCTGTCGACAGGCGCGAGCGGGCTTGGTTCTGGCCTTTTGCGGCGGCCGGCGCGAGAGTGTTTTCTGCCGCGACGCAGGCGGCGCGGTTTGCCAGGTAGATCAGGGTTGCAGGGATCACGCTGGCTTTGCCGGCGCAAAGACAAAACCCCTACCTGCATATGCAGATAGGGGTTTTGCGAAATGAATCTTGACGATGACCTACTCTCACATGGGGAAGCCCCACACTACCATCGGCGATGCATCGTTTCACTACTGAGTTCGGGATGGGATCAGGTGGTTCCAATGCTCTATGGTCGTCAAGAAATTCTGTTGCCAGAAGGTCTTGGTAGACACTCCAGCGAATTCGGATATGCGATATGTGTGGTTCGTTGCGAACTTTCGGTTCGTATCATCTTCACCACCGCAATCTGCGTCAGCAAATTGCTTGGGTGTTATATGGTCAAGCCTCACGGGCAATTAGTATTGGTTAGCTCAACGCCTCACAGCGCTTACACACCCAACCTATCAACGTCGTAGTCTTCGACGGCCCTTCAGGGAACTCAAGGTTCCAGTGAGATCTCATCTTGAGGCAAGTTTCCCGCTTAGATGCTTTCAGCGGTTATCTCTTCCGAACATAGCTACCCGGCAATGCCACTGGCGTGACAACCGGAACACCAGAGGTTCGTCCACTCCGGTCCTCTCGTACTAGGAGCAGCCCCTCTCAAATCTCAAACGTCCACGGCAGATAGGGACCGAACTGTCTCACGACGTTCTAAACCCAGCTCGCGTACCACTTTAAATGGCGAACAGCCATACCCTTGGGACCGGCTTCAGCCCCAGGATGTGATGAGCCGACATCGAGGTGCCAAACACCGCCGTCGATATGAACTCTTGGGCGGTATCAGCCTGTTATCCCCGGAGTACCTTTTATCCGTTGAGCGATGGCCCTTCCATACAGAACCACCGGATCACTAAGACCTACTTTCGTACCTGCTCGACGTGTTTGTCTCGCAGTCAAGCGCGCTTTTGCCTTTATACTCTACGACCGATTTCCGACCGGTCTGAGCGCACCTTCGTACTCCTCCGTTACTCTTTGGGAGGAGACCGCCCCAGTCAAACTACCCACCATACACTGTCCTCGATCCGGATAACGGACCTGAGTTAGAACCTCAAAGTTGCCAGGGTGGTATTTCAAGGATGGCTCCATGAGAACTGGCGTCCCCACTTCAAAGCCTCCCACCTATCCTACACAAGCAAATTCAAAGTCCAGTGCAAAGCTATAGTAAAGGTTCACGGGGTCTTTCCGTCTAGCCGCGGATACACTGCATCTTCACAGCGATTTCAATTTCACTGAGTCTCGGGTGGAGACAGCGCCGCCATCGTTACGCCATTCGTGCAGGTCGGAACTTACCCGACAAGGAATTTCGCTACCTTAGGACCGTTATAGTTACGGCCGCCGTTTACCGGGGCTTCGATCAAGAGCTTCGCTTGCGCTAACCCCATCAATTAACCTTCCGGCACCGGGCAGGCGTCACACCCTATACGTCCACTTTCGTGTTTGCAGAGTGCTGTGTTTTTAATAAACAGTCGCAGCGGCCTGGTATCTTCGACCGGCATGGGCTTACGGAGCAAGTCCTTCACCCTCGCCGGCGCACCTTCTCCCGAAGTTACGGTGCCATTTTGCCTAGTTCCTTCACCCGAGTTCTCTCAAGCGCCTTGGTATTCTCTACCTAACCACCTGTGTCGGTTTGGGGTACGGTTCCCAGTTATCTGAAGCTTAGGAGCTTTTCTTGGAAGCATGGTATCAACCACTTCGTCGCCTAGAGGCAACTCGTCATCAGCTCTCGGCCTTGAAATCCCGGATTTGCCTAAGATTCCAGCCTACCACCTTAAACCTGGACAACCAACGCCAGGCTGGCCTAACCTTCTCCGTCCCTCCATCGCAATAACTGGAAGTACAGGAATATTAACCTGTTTTCCATCGACTACGCTTTTCAGCCTCGCCTTAGGGACCGACTAACCCTGCGTCGATTAACGTTGCGCAGGAAACCTTGGTCTTTCGGCGTGCGAGTTTTTCACTCGCATTGTCGTTACTCATGTCAGCATTCGCACTTCTGATACCTCCAGCAAGCTTCTCAACTCACCTTCACAGGCTTACAGAACGCTCCTCTACCGCGTCATCAAAGATGACACCCGTAGCTTCGGTGCATGGTTTGAGCCCCGTTACATCTTCCGCGCAGGCCGACTCGACTAGTGAGCTATTACGCTTTCTTTAAAGGGTGGCTGCTTCTAAGCCAACCTCCTAGCTGTCTAAGCCTTCCCACATCGTTTCCCACTTAACCATGACTTTGGGACCTTAGCTGACGGTCTGGGTTGTTTCCCTTTTCACGACGGACGTTAGCACCCGCCGTGTGTCTCCCATGCTCGGCACTTCCAGGTATTCGGAGTTTGCATCGGTTTGGTAAGTCGGGATGACCCCCTAGCCGAAACAGTGCTCTACCCCCTGGAGTGATACATGAGGCGCTACCTAAATAGCTTTCGAGGAGAACCAGCTATCTCCGAGCTTGATTAGCCTTTCACTCCGATCCACAGGTCATCCGCTAACTTTTCAACGGTAGTCGGTTCGGTCCTCCAGTCAGTGTTACCTAACCTTCAACCTGCCCATGGATAGATCGCCCGGTTTCGGGTCTATACCCAGCGACTAAACGCCCTATTAAGACTCGCTTTCGCTACGCCTCCCCTATTCGGTTAAGCTCGCCACTGAATATAAGTCGCTGACCCATTATACAAAAGGTACGCAGTCACCTAACAAAGTAGGCTCCCACTGCTTGTACGCATACGGTTTCAGGTTCTATTTCACTCCCCTCTCCGGGGTTCTTTTCGCCTTTCCCTCACGGTACTGGTTCACTATCGGTCAGTCAGTAGTATTTAGCCTTGGAGGATGGTCCCCCCATGTTCAGACAAAGTTTCTCGTGCTCCGTCCTACTCGATTTCATTGACAAGAGATTTTCGTGTACGGGGCTATCACCCACTATGGCCGCACTTTCCAGAGCGTTCCACTAATCTCAAATCAACTTAAGGGCTGGTCCCCGTTCGCTCGCCACTACTAAGGGAATCTCGGTTGATTTCTTTTCCTCAGGGTACTTAGATGTTTCAGTTCCCCTGGTTCGCCTCTTGCACCTATGTATTCAGTACAAGATACTCAGCTTATGCTGAGTGGGTTCCCCCATTCAGAGATCTCTGGATCACAGTCTGTTTGCCGACTCCCCAAAGCTTATCGCAGGCTACCACGTCTTTCATCGCCTCTGACTGCCAAGGCATCCACCGTATGCGCTTCTTCACTTGACCATATAACCCCAAGCAATCTGGTTATACTGTGAAGACGACATTCGCCGAAAATTCGCATGTTGCTCTTTCGAGCAGAACTCACAAATTTTACCTTAGCCTGATTAACCAGCAGTGAAACTGGTCATCAGTCTATATCTATCACATATCCGAATTTTTAAAGAACGATCTGACAAAAGCCAGAAATCAACATTCACATTGGAATGCTCATTTCTAATTTCTGAGCAGTGCTGCGAAACCTGAAAGAGTGGTGGAGCCAAGCGGGATCGAACCGCTGACCTCCTGCGTGCAAGGCAGGCGCTCTCCCAGCTGAGCTATGGCCCCGTGTATTCTAGGCCGCACCAAGTAATTGGTAGGTCTGGGCAGATTTGAACTGCCGACCTCACCCTTATCAGGGGTGCGCTCTAACCAACTGAGCTACAGACCTATAACAGGGTCGCGTTACAGCATCGTCTTTTACAATGAATCAAGCAATTCGTGTGGGAGCTCATCAGCAGGCTGATGTCGTCGATTAAGGAGGTGATCCAGCCGCAGGTTCCCCTACGGCTACCTTGTTACGACTTCACCCCAGTCATGAATCACACCGTGGTAACCGTCCTCCCGAAGGTTAGACTAGCTACTTCTGGTGCAACCCACTCCCATGGTGTGACGGGCGGTGTGTACAAGGCCCGGGAACGTATTCACCGCGACATTCTGATTCGCGATTACTAGCGATTCCGACTTCACGCAGTCGAGTTGCAGACTGCGATCCGGACTACGATCGGTTTTGTGAGATTAGCTCCACCTCGCGGCTTGGCAACCCTCTGTACCGACCATTGTAGCACGTGTGTAGCCCAGGCCGTAAGGGCCATGATGACTTGACGTCATCCCCACCTTCCTCCGGTTTGTCACCGGCAGTCTCCTTAGAGTGCCCACCATAACGTGCTGGTAACTAAGGACAAGGGTTGCGCTCGTTACGGGACTTAACCCAACATCTCACGACACGAGCTGACGACAGCCATGCAGCACCTGTGTCAGAGTTCCCGAAGGCACCAATCCATCTCTGGAAAGTTCTCTGCATGTCAAGGCCTGGTAAGGTTCTTCGCGTTGCTTCGAATTAAACCACATGCTCCACCGCTTGTGCGGGCCCCCGTCAATTCATTTGAGTTTTAACCTTGCGGCCGTACTCCCCAGGCGGTCAACTTAATGCGTTAGCTGCGCCACTAAAATCTCAAGGATTCCAACGGCTAGTTGACATCGTTTACGGCGTGGACTACCAGGGTATCTAATCCTGTTTGCTCCCCACGCTTTCGCACCTCAGTGTCAGTATCAGTCCAGGTGGTCGCCTTCGCCACTGGTGTTCCTTCCTATATCTACGCATTTCACCGCTACACAGGAAATTCCACCACCCTCTACCGTACTCTAGCTCGCCAGTTTTGGATGCAGTTCCCAGGTTGAGCCCGGGGCTTTCACATCCAACTTAACGAACCACCTACGCGCGCTTTACGCCCAGTAATTCCGATTAACGCTTGCACCCTCTGTATTACCGCGGCTGCTGGCACAGAGTTAGCCGGTGCTTATTCTGTCGGTAACGTCAAAACAGCAAGGTATTAACTTACTGCCCTTCCTCCCAACTTAAAGTGCTTTACAATCCGAAGACCTTCTTCACACACGCGGCATGGCTGGATCAGGCTTTCGCCCATTGTCCAATATTCCCCACTGCTGCCTCCCGTAGGAGTCTGGACCGTGTCTCAGTTCCAGTGTGACTGATCATCCTCTCAGACCAGTTACGGATCGTCGCCTTGGTGAGCCATTACCTCACCAACTAGCTAATCCGACCTAGGCTCATCTGATAGCGTGAGGTCCGAAGATCCCCCACTTTCTCCCGTAGGACGTATGCGGTATTAGCGTTCCTTTCGAAACGTTGTCCCCCACTACCAGGCAGATTCCTAGGCATTACTCACCCGTCCGCCGCTGAATCAAGGAGCAAGCTCCCGTCATCCGCTCGACTTGCATGTGTTAGGCCTGCCGCCAGCGTTCAATCTGAGCCATGATCAAACTCTTCAGTTCAATACTGCTTGGGTTTTTAAGAAACCCTAAACTTGGCTCAGCAATCTCAAATGACTATGTGATTTCTCGCATGGCCACTTGTGATGCTGATAATCTTTGTGACTATCAGTCCGTACTCACAAGCACCCACACGAATTGCTTGATTCGATTTGTTAAAGAGCGTTTGGTTAAGAGCGTTTCGTCTCAACCGAGGCGCGCATTCTACGCTTTCCTCATTTGCTGTCAAGCGTTTATTTTGAAGTTTTTTGCGAGAAACTCGTTTAGCTTCAAACACTTGACTCGCTGCGATCTCTCGTAGCGGGAGGCGAATCATACAGCGTTTTGAAACGCTGTCAACCTTCATCTCGACCGCTGCCGATCATTCGATCGTAGCCCTTTCAGCTTCTTCATCACTACTTAACTCATTGATGAACAAGGAGTTTTTCGTCCCGATGTCGCTGGAAGTGGGGCGCATTATAAGGGCATTCGAAACCGCGTCAACCTTTAATTTCAAGAAACCTTCATATCACTGAAAAACAAAGCGGGGAGGCCTACCGGCCTCCCCGCTTCTATATAGCTACACCTGCCGGCTATCACTCAGCCTTGAGGGTAACCCGCGCAAACGACTTCTTGCCCGCCTGGCACACATGCGTAGCACCCAGCGCAAACACGAAATCGCGATCAACCACCGCACCATCAACCTTCACCGCCCCCCCACTCAGCAGGTCCCGAGCCTGCGCCGAGTTCTTGACCAGGCCAGCCCGGTTCAGCACGGCAGCAATCGGCAGGCTTTCCGCCGCAGCCACTTCGACCTCCGGCAAGTCTTCTGGCAACTCGCCATCCTTCATGCGGTTACCTGCTGCGCGGTGGGCATTGGCCGCAGCCTCTTCGCCATGGAAGCGCGCCACGATTTCTTCCGCCAGCTTGATCTTGATGTCGCGCGGGTTGGCACCATTGGCGACGTCGGCACGGAACTGCTCGATCTCTTCCATCGAGCGGAAGCTCAGCAGCTCGAAGTAACGCCACATCAAGGTATCCGGGATCGATACTAGCTTGCTGTACATCACCCCCGGCGCTTCCTGGATACCTACGTAGTTGCCCAGCGACTTGGACATCTTCTTCACACCGTCGAGCCCTTCGAGCAACGGCATGGTCACGATGTTCTGCGCTTCCTGGCCATAGGCACGCTGCAACTCGCGCCCCATCAGCAGGTTGAATTTCTGGTCGGTACCACCCAGTTCGACATCGGCCTTCAGCGCCACCGAGTCGTAGCCCTGCACCAGCGGGTACAGGAACTCGTGGATGGCGATCGGCTGGCTGGTGGTGTAGCGCTTGTGGAAGTCGTCACGCTCGAGCATGCGCGCCACGGTGTACTGCGAAGCCAGGCGAATGAAGTCAGCCGGGGTCAGCTTGTCCATCCAGGTGGAGTTGAACGCGACCTCGGTCTTGGCCGGGTCGAGGATCTTGAACACCTGCTGCTTGTAGGTCTCGGCATTCTCCAGCACCTGCTCGCGAGTCAGCGGCGGGCGGGTGGCACTCTTGCCGCTCGGGTCGCCGATCATGCCGGTGAAGTCACCGATCAGGAAGATGACCTGGTGCCCGAGATCCTGGAACTGACGCAGCTTGTTGATCAGCACCGTGTGCCCAAGGTGCAGGTCCGGCGCGGTCGGGTCGAAGCCGGCCTTGATGCGCAGAGGCTGGCCGCGCTTGAGCTTCTCCACCAGTTCCGACTCGACCAGTACTTCTTCCGCACCGCGCTTGATAAGCGCCAGCTGCTCTTCAACCGACTTCATAGACAAACCCGCAAGGCTCAGATTCAGGGGGAGCCAACCATACAAGATCGGCCGTCAATTACAAGTTTCGCAAAGGAATGTGACCCGGGCACAGGCTTGCGGCGTCTACGCGCCCTTGCGTGAAAATGGTTTTGGTTATATTTTATACAGTTATTTCATCTTCATCATGTCATTCATCTTTTCCATTTCACCTTTTTCAAAGTCACCGTGCCCATGACCAACGAACCGCCTAAAGCGCCCCCGCTTTATCCGAAAAGCCATCTGTTGGCCGCCAGCGGCATCGCCGCCCTGCTCAGCCTGGCCCTGCTGGTGTTTCCCTCCAGCGAAGTGGAAGCCAAGAAAACCACCCTCAATCTCGAGCTGGAGAGCCCTGCCGAGCAGTTGAAGGACGAATCCCGCGCTGCGCCCCTGGTGCAGGCAGAAGGTGAGCAAGGCTCGCCATTCGCCCAGATCGAGGACGCCGCCCCCGAAACCCAGAACGCCAAGCAGGAAGACGCCCCTGCCGCAGAACCGGTCGCCGAAACCGCCAAGGAGCCCGGCCACCGTGAAGTCACAGTGGCCCGTGGCGACACGCTGTCCACCCTGTTCGCCAAGGTCGGCCTGCCGAGCAATGCAGTGCACGAGCTGTTGGCCAGCAACAAGCAGGCCAAGCAGTTCAGCCAGCTCAAGCACGGCCAGGTGCTGCAGTTCGAACTCGACAAGGACGGCCAGCTGGCCAGCCTGCACAGCAAGGTCAGCAACCTTGAAACCATTCGCCTGACCAAGACCGACAAGGGCTATACCTTCAATCGCGAGATCAGCAAGCCGGTCGTGCGGACCGCCTATGCCCATGGCGTGATCAAAAGCTCACTGTCGGCCTCGGCACAGCGCGCCGGCCTGTCCCACAGCATGACCATGGACATGGCTCGGGTGCTCGGCTATGACATCGATTTCGCCCAGGACATTCGCCCGGGCGACGAATTCGACGTGGTCTACGAGCAGAAGGTGATGGACGGCAAAGTCGTCGGCACCGGCAATATCCTCTCTGCGCGGTTCACCAACCGCGGCAAGACCTACACCGCCGTGCGCTACACCAACAAGCAGGGCAACACCAGCTACTACACCGCCGACGGCAACAGCCTGCGCAAGGCGTTCATCCGTACCCCGGTGGATTTCGCCCGCATCAGCTCGCGTTTCTCCGCAGGCCGCAAGCACCCGATCCTGAACAAGATCCGCGCGCACAAGGGTGTCGACTACGCCGCCCCTCGCGGTACCCCGATCAAGGCAGCCGGTGATGGCCGCATCGAGCTGGCCGGGCGCCGTGGCGGTTACGGCAACACCGTGATCATCCAGCACGGCAACCGCTACAAGACGCTGTATGGCCACATGCAGGGCTTCGCCAAGGGCATCAAGACCGGCAGCATGGTCAAGCAAGGCCAGATCATCGGCTATATCGGTACCACCGGCCTGTCCACCGGCCCGCACCTGCACTACGAGTTCCAGGTCAACGGTGTGCATGTCGACCCGCTGAGCCAGAAAGTGCCAATGGCCGACCCGATCGCCCGCAACGAGCGCCAGCGCTTCCTGCAGCAAAGCCAGCCCCTGATTGCCCGCATGGATCAGGAAAAGGCCACCCTGCTCGCCGCGAACAAGCGCTGAGCCATGGCGCTCTACCTGGGGGTGATGTCCGGCACCAGCCTCGATGGCCTGGACATTGCCCTGATCGCACAAAGCGAGCAGCCTGAGCTGCTCGCCACCCACTACCTGCCCATGCCCGGCGACCTGCGCCAGGAGCTGCTTGCCTTGTGCAGCAGCGGCGCGGACGAGATCGCGCGTGCCGCCCTGGCGGAAAACCGCTGGGCCACGCTTGCCGGCGAAGGCATCCGCCAGCTGCTGGCCAACCAGGGGCTGCAGGCCGACGCCATCCGCGCCATTGGCAGCCATGGCCAGACCATCCGCCACGAGCCCGCGCGCGGCTTTACCGTACAGATCGGCAACCCGGCGCTGCTGGCCGAGCTTACCGGCATCAGTGTGGTCGCTGATTTCCGCCGCCGCGATGTGGCAGCCGGTGGCCAAGGTGCACCGCTGGTCCCGGCCTTCCACGAGACCCTGTTCAGCCATCTCGGGCAGCGCCTGGCCGTGCTCAACGTCGGCGGTTTCAGCAACCTCAGCCTGATCGAACACGACAAGCCGGTCTATGGCTTCGATTGTGGCCCCGGTAACGTATTGCTGGATGCCTGGATCGAGCGCAAGCGCGGCCAGGCCTATGATGCGGATGGTGCCTGGGCGGCTTCCGGCAGGGTACAGGCGGACTTGCTCGACACCCTGCTGGCCGACCCGTTCTTCGCAGGCAGCGGCCCGAAGAGTACAGGCCGCGAAGTGTTCAACCTGGCCTGGCTGGTTGGCCACCTCGCTCGCCTCCCCGCTTATCGCGACGAGGATGTGCAGGCGACGCTGCTGGAGCTGACCGCACGCAGCATCATCGACTCGCTGAGCAATGCCCAGCAAGGCACCGAAGCGCTGCTGGTGTGCGGTGGCGGCGCGCGCAACCGCGCCCTGATGACGCGCCTCGGCCAACTGCTACCCGCAGCTCGGGTCGCCAGTACCGGCATCCATGGCGTTGACCCGGACTGGGTCGAGGCCATGGCGTTCGCCTGGCTGGCCCATTGCTGCCTGGAAGGTATTGCCGCCAATCGCCCCAGCGTGACAGCGGCCAAGGGCCTGCGTGTACTGGGTGCGATCTACCCGGCCTGAACACTACGCCACAACGTAAAACGCCGCGCAATTGCGCGGCGTTTTCGTATGAGCAGGGCTCAGATCGAGAACGACGAGCCGCAACCGCAGGTGGTGGTGGCATTCGGGTTCTTGATCACGAAGCGCGAGCCTTCCAGGCCTTCCTGGTAGTCCACTTCGGCACCGGCCAGGTACTGGAAGCTCATCGGGTCGACCACTAGGGATACCCCTTCGCGCTCGACGATGGTGTCATCTTCGGCCACGTCTTCATCGAAGGTGAAGCCATACTGGAAGCCCGAGCAACCGCCACCGGTGACGAACACGCGCAGCTTCAGACGATCGTTGCCTTCTTCGGACACCAGGTTCTTCACCTTCTGCGCAGCGCCGTGGGTGAATTCCAAAGCCGTGGGGGTGAAGGTTTCGACGCTCATGTTGATTCTCCCGGCGCGGTAGCCGCCATAAAACTCGATGACGCGCATTATCCGCTTTCCCGAGAAAATCGGTCAAGAATTGTGCGGCTTTAGTCGCGACAAACAAAAAGGCCCGCACGACGCGGGCCTTTCCACCGATGGCGGCTTACGGCAACAGGCCGGCGTGGGACAGGCCCATGCGCTCGTCCAGGCCGAACAGGATGTTGAGGTTCTGCACCGCCTGGCCGGATGCGCCCTTGACCAGGTTGTCGATCACCGAAAGCACCACCACCAGGTCGCCGCCCTGTGGACGATGAACGGCAATGCGGCAGACGTTGGCGCCGCGCACACTGCGGGTTTCCGGGTGGCTGCCAGCCGGCATCACGTCGACGAACGGCTCGTCGGCATAGCGTTTCTCGAACAGCGCCTGCAGGTCGACCGAAGTGTCGGCAACGGTTGCGTACAGGGTGGCGTGGATGCCACGGATCATCGGCGTCAGGTGCGGCACGAAGGTCAGGCCGATGTCTTTGCCAGCCGCCAGGCGCAGGCCCTGGCTGATTTCCGGGAGGTGGCGATGGCCCTTGACTGCATAGGCCTTCATGCTCTCGCCGGCTTCGCAGAACAGCGAGCCCACCGCCGCACCACGGCCAGCACCGCTGACCCCGGACTTGCAGTCGGCAATCAGGCGCGACGGGTCGGCCAGGCCTGCCTCCAGCAGCGGCAGGAAGCCCAGCTGGGTAGCGGTCGGGTAGCAGCCCGGCACGGCGATCAGGCGTGCCTGGCGGATCTTCTCACGGTTGACTTCAGGCAGGCCGTAAACCGCGTCCTTGAGCAGCTCCGGTGCGCCGTGCGGCTGGCCGTACCACTTGCCCCACTCGGCGGCGTCCTGCAAACGGAAGTCGGCCGACAGGTCGATCACCTTGGTACCGGCCGCCAGCAGTTCACCGGCCAGTGCATGGGCGACGCCGTGCGGTGTGGCGAAGAACACCACGTCACACGCCGCCAGGGTCTTGCTGTCGGGCACGCTGAATGCCAGCCCGTCATAATGGCCGCGCAGGTTCGGGTACATGTCCGCCACCGCCACGCCCGCCTCGGAGCGCGAAGTGATGACCGCCACTTCGGCCTGTGGATGCTGTGCCAGCAGACGCAACAGTTCGACGCCGGTGTAACCCGTGCCGCCGACGATACCGACCTTGATCATAACGCTTGCCCCTTATCAACGAGCCGTCTGGAAAGCGCACGATAATAGGGGCGCAAGGCGCCTGTAACAACTCTTCGGATGACCCTTCGGGCGCTTGACCACTACTATCTGACGACCGTGAACACCTGAAGGAACTCCCCCATGCTTTACCTATGGATCAAAGCGCTGCACATCGTCAGCGTGGTCTGCTGGTTCGCCGGCCTGTTCTACCTTCCGCGGCTGTTCGTCTACCACGCCCAGAGCCAGGACAGCATCAGCCAGGAACGCTTCGTGACCATGGAACGCAAGCTTTTCCGCGGCATCATGAACCCGGCGATGATCGCCACCTACGTGTTCGGCGGATGGATGCTGTACCTCACCCCGGGCTGGCTCAGCCAGGGCTGGCTGCATGCCAAGCTGACCCTGGTCATCCTGCTGACCGTCTACCATCACATGTGCGGCGCCCAGCGCAAACGCTTCGCCAGCGGCAGCAATACCCGCAGCCACGTCTACTATCGCTGGTTCAACGAAGTGCCCGTGCTGTTCCTGCTGGGCGTCGTGATCCTGGTGGTGGTCAAGCCGTTCTGACACCGCCCGCCGCTCAAGGAGCCTCGCCATGGCGCTACCCGCCTCGCTCGAACAACGCCTGCGCCTGCCAGTGGTTGCCGCACCGATGTTCCTGATTTCCAACCCCAGGCTGGTGCTGGCGTGCTGCGCCGCTGGCATAGTCGGTAGCTTCCCGGCCCTGAACCAGCGCGACAGCGGCGGTTTCAAGGCCTGGCTGGAGGAGATCGAGAACGGCCTGGGGCAACTGCCGGCGCCAGCCCCGTATGCCGTGAACCTGATCGTTCATTCGACCAACCCGCGCCTGCAGGCCGACCTGGCGTTGTGCGTGGAACACCGCGTGCCGATCGTCATTACCAGCCTGGGCGCGGTGAAGGAAGTGGTCGATGCCGTGCACGGCTACGGCGGCCTGGTATTCCACGATGTCACCACCCGCCGCCATGCCGAAAAGGCCGCCGAGGCCGGAGTCGATGGGCTGATCGCGGTGGCCGCAGGCGCAGGCGGCCATGCCGGCACCTGGAGCCCGTTCGCCCTGGTCGCGGAAATTCGCCAGTTCTTCGACAAGACCTTGCTGTTGGCCGGCTGCCTCAACCATGGCCACGAGATCCTGGCGGCACAGATGCTCGGCGCTGACCTGGCCTACATGGGCACCCGCTTCATCGCCACGGCCGAAAGCCAGGCCCAGGATGCCTACAAGCAGATGCTGCTCGATGCCCATGCCGCCGACATCATCCACACTCCGGCAGTGTCCGGCGTGCCTGCCAGCTTTCTGCGCGCGAGCCTGGAGCAGGCCGGCTACGACCTGGACGCCCTCAAGCGCGGCCACGAGCAAGGCAAGCTCAAGCCGATACACGACGAAGCCAAGGCCTGGAAGACCGTGTGGTCGGCGGGCCAGGGTGTCGGCGGTATCGACGACCTGCCGGATGCCGGTGCGCTGATCGAACGGCTCTACCACGAATACCGGGATGCCGTGCAGCGCTGCCAGGCCCTGGGGCATCGCGGCTCGTAGCAAAAGGCAACACCTGCCCCGGCCAAGCTGTACACTAGGCGCCTCTTCAGCCCCCAGGAGCCTTGCATGACCCGTTACGCCATGATCACTGGTGCTTCCAGCGGCCTGGGCCTGGCGCTGGCGGAAGCGCTGGCGCGGCGCGGGCGCAACCTGATCCTGGTGGCACGCCAGCGTGAAACGCTGGAGCCAGTGGCCATCGAGCTTACCCAGCGCTTTGGCGTGGAAGTGCTGTTCCGCGCCTGCGACCTCAGCCAGCCTCTGCGCCTGTCGGGCTTTGTGCTGGAACTGGAAGAAGGTGAGCGGCGTATCGACCTGCTGGTCAATTGTGCCGGCCTGCGTACCTACGGCCCATTCCTGGCTCATGAATGGGCCGACGAGCAGGACCTGCTGGAAGTCAACGTGTTGGCGCTGAGCCGCCTGTGTCACGCCATCGGCAACCTGATGGCGGTACAGGGCGGCGGGCAGATCCTCAACGTCGCCGGCCTGGCCGGCGTGGCGCCGGGCCCGTGGATGGCCGCCTATGCCGCCAGCAAGGCCTATGTATTGAGCTTCTCGCAGGCCCTGCGCGAAGAACTCAAGCGTACCGGTATCAAGGTGTCGGTGCTGTGCCCCGGCCCGGTGCGCTCTGCGCGGCGGCGCATCCCACGGCTCGATGGCAAGCCACGCTGCCTCAGCCCGGAGGAAGTGGCGCTGTACACCGTGCGCGCGCTCGACAAGAACCGCGCGCTGATCATGCCCGGCCGACGCAACCGCTGGCTGGCTTTCGCCCCGCGCCTGCTGCCCCGCTGGCTGGTGCGCAAGCTGGCCGGCGTCATCCATCGCCGCTACTGCCCGCTCGGCATGGAATAGCCACTGGGCGAGTGGCGCCCGGCTGAGTACACTCGGCCCGACCCTCACCATGGAGCAAGTGCTGTGGACGATTTATTCCTCAAAATCATCAACCGGGAAATCCCGGCGGATATCATCTACGAAGATGACCAGATCCTGGCCTTCAAGGATATTGCACCCGCGGCCCCCGTACATTTTCTGGTCATCCCGAAAAAGCACATCCGTACGCTCAACGACCTGACCGAAGAGGACAAGGCACTGGCCGGCCACATCCTGTTCACCGCCCAGCGCCTGGCCGTCGAGCAAGGCTGCGAGGAAGGCTTCCGCGTGGTCATGAACTGCAACCCGAAAGGCGGCCAGACCGTGTACCACATCCACATGCACGTGCTTGGCCAGCGCCAGATGCACTGGCCACCGGGCTGATCCACGGCAAGCCACCCTGCCACTATTGCGGTAAACTGTCGGGCACATTCTTGCGGAGGTGCCCGATGGCTACCGAACGTCACTACTCGCCGCTCGACCGCTTGTTGCTGCAGGCCGATACCGCCATGCGCACCTTGCTGCCCTTCAGCGGCCAACCCGCCCGCCCCTCGCCGGCTATCGTGCAGCCGGACATCAACCTGGACGAGCAGCAGGCCCGCCACGTTGCCGGGCTGATGCGCATCAACCACACCGGTGAAGTCTGTGCCCAGGCGCTGTATCAGGGCCAGGCCCTGACCGCCAAGCTGCCCGAAGTGCGCAAGGCCATGGAGCACGCCGCCGAGGAAGAAGTGGACCACCTGGCCTGGTGCGAACAGCGTATCCGCCAGTTGAACAGCCACCCCAGCGTGCTCAACCCGCTGTTCTACGGCATGTCGTTCGGTATCGGCGCACTCGCCGGGCTGGTCAGCGACAAGGTCAGCCTGGGCTTCGTCGCTGCCACCGAGCACCAGGTGTGCAAGCACCTCGACGAACACTTGGAACAGATCCCGCAGGAAGACGAAAAGTCCCGGGCCATCCTCGAACAGATGCGTATCGATGAAGAACAACACGCCGATTCTGCACTGGCCGCCGGTGGTTATCGCTTCCCCGCCCCGGTCCGCTTTGGCATGAGCCTGTTGGCCAAGGTCATGACCAAGAGCACCTACCGTATCTGAAGGCATTACCATGACGGATCGTTTCGACGCCAAGGACCTGGCGCGCGCCGTGCACGCCGGCATTCTCCAGCCTGGCCAGGACCAGGCCCTTGTGGCCTTCCTGCGCCAGCAGTCGGCACCACGCGGCAGTTTCCAGCTGGCTCACGTGGCCTTCTACTTCGGCGCCATGCTGATCATGGCGGCCATGGGCTGGCTGCTCACCGAAGCCTGGATGAGCATTGGCGACTGGGCACTGCTGGCCATCGCCAGCCTTTATATCCTGTTGCTCACGTTGTTCGCCGTTAACCTGCAACATCGCGCCCAACCGGTCGCTGCCGGGGTGCTGGCGGCGGTCGCGGTCAGCATCGTGCCGCTGGCGGTATTCGCCGTCGAACGCCTGGCCGGCTGGTGGCCACTGGACGATGTGCAGGCCGACTATCACCAGTACTACACCTATGTGCAGGGCGGCTGGCTGGCAATGGAAGCGGCCACGGTAGTCGCCGGGCTGCTGATGCTGAGGCTGATCCCCTACCCGTTCATCGTCATGCCGGTTGCCGTGGCCTTGTGGTTCATGTCGATGGACCTGAGCGAATGGTTCTTCGGCTCGCCGTTCAGCTGGGAGCAACGCCGCGAAGTGTCGTTGTGGTTCGGGCTGGGCTTGCTGGCTGTATTCATCGTGGTCGACGGTCGCACACGCGAGGACTACGCGCATTGGGGCTATCTGGCCGGGCTGGCGGCGTTCTGGGGCGGGATGACGCTGATGGACAGCGGCAGCGAGCTGGGCAAGGCCATGTACTGCCTGATCAATATCGCGCTCATGGGCATGGCGGTACTGCTGCGCCGGCCGGTGTTCATGGTATTTGGCGCATTAGGGGTAGCGGCTTACCTCGGCTACCTGTCGTATGAGGTGTTTGCCGAGTCACTTCTGTTCCCGGTGGTGGTCACCTTGATCGGGCTCGGGGTGATCGGGCTGGGCCTGGCTTACCAGAAGCGGCGGGAGCAACTGAGCCAGGTGATGCGGGGTTGGCTGCCTGAATGGGTGCGGGCTGCATTGCCTGCGCTTCGCAGCTGATGGTGTTGGCGCCGCTTGGCGCCCCATCGCCGGCAAGCCAGCTCCTGCAGGTGCTGCGCGGGCCTTGGGCCTGCCGCATTTGGGGAAGCTGGCTTGCCGGCGATGGGCTGCGCAGCAGCCCCAGGAACCGTGGCTTCAACCCAGCTCTACGATTTCATAGCCGTGGCTGATTTCGACCCCGGCACGCTCCAGCATGATCGAAGCCGAGCAGTACTTCTCTGCCGACAGCTCCACCGCACGCTTGACCTGCGCCTCTTTCAGCCCGCGCCCTTTCACCACGAAGTTCATATGAATCTTGGTGAACACCTTCGGGTCTTCGCCTGCACGCTCGGCCTCGAGGAACGCCTCGCAGCTTTCCACCGCCTGCCGCGACTTTTTCAGAATGCTCACCACGTCGAAGCTGCTGCAGCCACCCAGGCCCAGCAACAGCATCTCCATCGGTCGCACACCCAGGTTGCGGCCGCCGGCCTCGGGCGGGCCGTCCATCACGACGACGTGGCCGCTCCCCGATTCGCCGAGGAACATTGCCTCACCGGCCCACTGGATACGTGCCTTCATCTACCCGGACTCCTGATTTTGGGAAAAGGGTGTCAGCTTAGACCTTGTATGGCTGTGGGAAAAGTACGTGTCCTGTCGGTTTATTACCGAAACATCCTGTAGTGTCTGATAAGCTGGCGCCAATTGACTGGCGCCTGTCGCCAGCTGCCCTTTGAAAAAGCCAATGCGTCGCATCGAACAGGATTTCGTGATGGTTGCCTCTGCCTTACCCGCCAAGATAAAGAACATCGACAGACTGCTGGTGCACTGCCAGCGCCGCCGCTATCCGGCCAAGAGCAATATCATCTGCGCCGGCGACCGGGCCGAAACACTGTCATTCATCATCAAAGGCTCGGTGACCATCCTCATCGAGGACGACGAAGGCCATGAAATGATCATCGCCTACCTGAATAGCGGCGATTTCTTTGGCGAACTGGGCCTGTTCGAGCCCGCCAATAGCGAGCAGCACCGCAGTGCCTGGGTGCGCGCGAAAAGCGAATGCGAAGTGGCCGAGATCAGTTACGAGAAATTTCGCGAACTGGCACGCCAGGACCCGGAGATTCTCTACGCGCTGGGCAGCCAGATGGCCCAGCGCCTGCGCAACACCACCCGCAAGGTCGGCGACCTGGCGTTCTTCGACGTCACCGGGCGGGTTGCCCGTTGCCTGCTCGACCTGTGCAAGCAACCTGACGCCATGACCCACCCCGACGGCATGCAGATAAAGATCACCCGCCAGGAGATCGGCCGCATCGTCGGCTGCTCGCGGGAAATGGTCGGCCGCGTCCTCAAGGACCTCGAAGAACGCAGCCTGGTGCAGGTCAAAGGCAAGACCATGGTGGTCTACGGCACGCGCTAATCGCTGGGCAGGTCCGCCAGCACCTTGGCATAGGCCTGCGACAGGCGCTCGAACCAGGGCGCCTCGGGCGCCACTTCATGCAAGGCGATGTGTGCGTCGGCACGGCAGCGCTGGTCCAGTTCGCAGCACTCGTTGAAGCGGTTCACCGCTGCCACCATCGACTCGCGCTCGTTGTCCAGCAGCAGCGCACCATGCACCAGCACTACCGGGCGCTTGCCGCCCAGCCCCTGGCGCCAGCGTTGTGCGGTGCCCACCAGTTTGCGGCCATTGAGGTTGACGTTGTAGCGGCCGTCGCAGAAGGCCCCGTCGATCTCACCCACCGAGGCCACGCCGCCCCATTCGCGCAGCACGTCGCACAGCGGCAGGCACAGGCGCTCGTATGCGTTTTCGATACGGCCATGGTCACCTTCGCTGCGGGGGGCGACATAGACCAGTGCAACGTTTACCGTCGCATGCGACTGCGGTACGGGCTCGCCGCCGGTTTCGCGCAACAGCACCGGCCAGCCGGCAATCGCCAGCTCCGCACAGGCGGCTTCGAAATTGTCCAGGCGGCTCATGCGCCGCGGCATGACCAGGGCGTGGTCGGTAGGGCGCCAGAACAGTACGCCACTGTCGCGCTCGCCGCGGCACACGGCGGCCAACAACTCCTGTTCGGCGTGCAGGCCTTGTTCGACAGTCAGGGCCAGGGGTTGATCGGTCATTGATCCACCTTTGATGTTGTTTTTCAGGGGCCTCTTCGCGGCGGCTCGACACGCCCGCGAAGAGCCCATTGCAGGCATACAAAAAAGCCGGCATTGACGCCGGCTTGGTTTCGATCAGTCCAGTTGCTGAACAGTCTTCTTCACCTGTTCCGGGAAGAACAACCGCTGCAGCTCGAGCCCAGGCTGTTCGGCACGCATGAACGCCTCACCGACCAGGAACGAATAGACCTCGTTGATTTCCATCAGCTCCACATCGGCGCGGTTCAGGATACCGCTCTCGGTAACAGCCAGGCGATCACGCGGAATGCGCGGCAGCAGGTCAAGGGTGGTTTCCAGGCTGACCTCGAAGGTGTGCAGGTTGCGGTTGTTGACCCCCACCAGCGGTGTATCCAGGGTGTTCAACGCGCGCTCCAGCTCATCGCCATCGTGCGCTTCCACCAGCACGTCAAGGCCGACATCCTTCGCCGTGGCCGCCAGCTCGGCCATCTTCACGTCATCCAGTGCCGCCACGATCAGCAGTACGCAGTCTGCGCCCAAGGCCCGGGCTTCGACGATCTGGTACGGGTCGACCATGAAATCCTTGCGGATCACCGGCAGCGAAACTGCCGCGCGGGCCTGCTGCAGATATTCATCGGCACCCTGGAAATAATCCACATCGGTCAGCACCGACAGGCAGGTCGCCCCGCCTTTTTCGTAGCTGACGGCGATTTCCGCCGGCACGAAATGCTCGCGGATCACACCCTTGCTCGGCGAGGCCTTCTTGATTTCGGCAATCACAGCCGGCTGCTTGCGCCCGGCCTGTTCGATCAACGCCTTGGCAAAGCCACGCGGGGCGTCGGCAACCTTGGCCAGCGCTTCCAGTTCAGCCAGACTGACGCGCGCACTGCGCTCGGCCACTTCCTGGAACTTGCGGGCAATGATCCTTTCCAGCACCGTCGGCACACTCATGCTTCGTTCTCCACCTTGAATACTGCAGTAAAGGCACCCAGTTCCTGCAGCTTCTCCCAGGCCAGCCCGGTGTGCAGTACGTCGTGGGCCAGTTCCACACCGGCTTTCAGGCTCATGGCATGGTCAGCGGCATACAGCGCTGCGCCAGCATTGAGCACGATCATCTCGGCGGCCTTCTGGCCATTCTCGGTCTTGCGCCGCCCCAGCGCGTCACGAATCAACTCCAGCGACGCCTGCGGGTTCTCGACCGCCAGGCCATGCAGGCTCTGGCTCTTCATGCCAAGGTCTTCCGGCTCGACCCAGTATTCAGTGATCTCGCCATTTTTCAGTTCGGCAACGAAGGTGGGCGCGGCCAGGCTGAACTCGTCCAGGCCGTCCTTCGAGTGCACTACCAATACATGCTTGCTGCCCAGGCGCTGCAGCACCTCGGCCAATGGCCGGCACAGGGCCTGGGTGAACACCCCCACTACCTGATGCTTCACTCCGGCCGGATTCGTAAGCGGGCCGAGCATGTTGAACAGGGTACGCAGCCCCAGGTCGCGACGCGGGCCAGCGGCATGCTTCATGGCACTGTGATGGCTTTGTGCAAACATGAAGCCGATGCCCAGGCTGTCGATGCAGCGAGCCACCTGGGTGGGTGTGAGGTTCAGATAGATGCCTGCCGCTTCCAGCAGGTCGGCACTGCCGCTCTTGCCCGATACCGCGCGGTTGCCATGCTTGGCCACGGTGCAACCCGCCGCCGCCAGAACGAACGACGAGGCAGTGGAGACGTTGAAGATGTTGGCGCCATCGCCGCCGGTGCCGACGATATCGACCACGCCATCGAGGCTTTGCAGCTCGACCTTGTCGGCCAGTTCACGCATCACCGATACCGCACCGACGATTTCGTCGATGCTTTCGCTTTTCATGCGCATGCCCATCAGGAAGGCACCGATCTGCGCTTCGCTGCACTGGCCAGTCATGATCTGGCGCATGACGTCGCGCATTTCTTCGGTAGAAAGGTCCAGGTGGCCGACGATACGGCTTAACGCGCTCTTGATATCCATGGTCGATCCTTAGCGGCGGCCGCCGGTCTGCTTGAGGAAGTTGGCGAACAGCTCGTGGCCCTGTTCGGTAAGGATCGATTCAGGGTGGAACTGCACCCCTTCGATATTCAAGGTCTTGTGGCGCAGGCCCATGATTTCGTCGACCGAACCATCAGCGTGGGCGGTCCAGGCCGTCACTTCCAGGCACTCGGGCAGGGTTTCGCGCTTGACCACCAGCGAATGGTAGCGGGTCACGGTCAGCGGGTTGTTGAGGCCGGCGAACACACCAAGGTCACGGTGGTGGACCGGGCTGGTCTTGCCATGCATCACCTGGCGCGCACGCACCACGTCACCGCCAAACGCCTGGCCGATCGACTGGTGGCCCAGGCATACCCCGAGAATCGGCAGCTTGCCGGCAAAGTGCAGGATGGCCTCGATGGACACACCCGCCTCGCTCGGCGTGCATGGCCCTGGGGAAACGACGATGCGCTCGGGGTTCAGGGCTTCGATCTGGGCGATGGTCATTTCGTCGTTGCGAATGACCTTGACCTCCGCACCCAGCTCGCCAAGGTATTGAACGACGTTGTAAGTGAATGAGTCGTAATTGTCGATCATCAGTAACATCGGGTTGAACCTCTTGAATCTACTGACTTCAGAATTCGAACCTTCCTGCGCCAGCCAACAGGCGCAGCTTTGCCACAAGGGGCGGTAGACAGGAAGGCAAACGGGGACGGGCCGGGCGGGCCGGCAGGAGATAAAGTCAGGCGCGCCAACGCCAACGGGCGTGGGCCTTGATTACGCGCATCAAGAGTTTGCTGACGATCAACACAGGATAGGTCTCGCTCATACGTCACGGCACAGTAGCCTACCGGGGCGACGGGCGCAATATGCCCGTAAACACGGGGAAACGAATGGACTTGGGAGGGATGCCCTGCGATTTGCTAAGGTCGATCGGGTTGTCCAGATAAAAACAAAGAAAAGGATGTTCTCTGATGCGAAAAGCTGCGTTCGTACGTTTTACCGTCGCCTCACTGGCATTGGCCTGCAGCCAGGCTTTCGCTGCACCTTCGCCCTACTCGTCCATGATCGTGTTTGGCGACAGCCTGAGTGATTCCGGGCAGTTCGGTGGCATACGCTTCACCAACCGCGATGCCAATGGCAACTATGCGCCCGTTTCCCCCATGATCCTGGGTGGGCGCCTGGGCGTTAACCCAGCAGAGCTTGGCCCCTCCACTTCGCCGGTCAACCCGGCCCTCGGGCTGCCTGACGGCAACAATTGGGCGGTAGGCGGCTACACCACCCAACAGATCCTGGATTCGATCACCACCACGTCCGAGGTCGTCATCCCGCCCGGGCGCCCCGGTGCCGGGCTGGTCCTGCGTGACAAACCGGGCTACCTGGCCAATGGCCTGCGCGCCGACCCCAACGCGCTGTACTACCTGACCGGCGGCGGCAATGATTTCCTGCAAGGGTTGATCAGCAGCCCCACCGACGCGGTGGCCGCCGGTGCCCGCCTGGCCGCCAGCGCCCAGGCCCTGCAACAAGGTGGCGCCCGCTACATCATGGTCTGGCTGCTACCCGACCTCGGCCAAACCCCCAACTTCAGCGGCACGCCCGAGCAAAACCAGCTGTCGCTGCTGTCTGGCGCGTTCAACCAGGCGTTGCTCGGCCAGCTGGGGCAGATCGATGCCGAAATCATTCCGCTCAACATTCCCGTGCTGCTGAGCGAAGCGCTGGCTGATCCCAGCCAATATGGCCTGGCCAGTGGCCAGAACCTGGTCGGCACCTGCTACAGCGGCGAAGGCTGCGTGGAGAACCCGGTGTATGGCATCAATGGCAGCGCGCCAGACCCTACCAAGCTGCTGTTCAACGACTCGGTGCACCCGACCATCGCCGGTCAGCAACTGATTGCCGACTACGCCTATTCGATCCTCGCAGCCCCCTGGGAGCTGACCCTGCTACCGGAAATGGCCCACGCCAGCCTGCGCGCCCACCAGGACGAACTGCGCAACCAGTGGCAGACACCCTGGCAGGCGGTTGGCCAATGGCAGGCCTTCGTCTCCACCGGTGCCCAGGACCTGGACTTCGATGAGCAAAGCAGCGCGGCCAGCGGAGATGGCCGCGGCTACAACCTGACCCTGGGCGGCAGCTATCGGTTGAACGACACCTGGCGCCTGGGCCTGGCCGGCGGCGTGTATCGGCAGAAGCTGGAAGCCGGCGAACAGGACTCGGACTACAAGCTGGACAGCTACCTGGCCAGCGCCTTCGCCCAATACCGCCAGGACCGCTGGTGGGCCGATGCTGCGCTGACTGCCGGGCACCTGGACTACAGCGATCTGCAGCGTACCTTCGCCCTTGGCGTGAACGACCGCAGCGAAAAGGGTGATACCGACGGCGAGGCCTGGGCGATGTCGGCGCGGCTTGGCTATAACCTGGCGGCCGAAAGCAGCGGCTGGCAGCTGGCGCCGTTCGTCAGCGCCGACTATGCGCGGGTAAAGGTGGACGGCTATGACGAGAAGAGCGGGCGCTCGACGGCGCTGGGCTTCGATGATCAGGAGCGCACGTCACGTCGGCTGGGCGTGGGGTTGCTGGGCAGCGTGCAGGTTGCATCAGGCACCCGGCTGTTCGCCGAGGTGGCACAGGAGCATGAGTTTGAAGATGACCAGCAGGATGTGACGATGCACCTGGCCAGTCTGCCGGCGAATGACTTCACCCTGACCGGGTATACGCCACACAGCGACCTGACCCGGGCCAGCCTTGGGGTGAGCCATGAGGTGGTAGCGGGGGTGCACCTGCGTGGGAACTACAACTGGCGCAAGAGTGATGAGCTGACGCAGCAGGGCGTGAGTTTGGGCGTCAGCGTCGACTTTTGAATTGATGGGGCCGCTTTGCGGCCCTTCGCGGGCTCGCCCGCTCCCACAGGTACTGCACAGGCCTTGCAGCATGAGATCACCCTGTGGGAGCGGGCATGCCCGCGAAGGGCTGCAAAGCAGCCCCGATCAACATCTATTTGGCCGAAGTCTGCTCAGCCAACGCCACCGCGCGGAACATCGCCCGGCGCTTGTTGATGGTTTCTTCCCACTCCAGCGCTGGCACCGAGTCGGCAACGATGCCGCCACCAGCCTGCACATGCAGCTCGCCGTCCTTGATCACAGCGGTACGGATGGCAATCGCGGTATCCATGTTGCCATTCCAGGCAAAGTAACCGACCGCCCCGCCGTAGACCCCGCGCTTGACCGGCTCCAGTTCGTCGATGATCTCCATCGCGCGAATCTTCGGCGCCCCGGAAAGCGTACCGGCCGGCAGGATAGCCCGCAGCGCATCCATCGCCGTCAACCCTTCACGCAGCTGGCCGGTGACGTTGGACACGATGTGCATCACATTGGAATAGCGCTCGATCACCATCTTCTCGGTCAGGCGCACGCTACCGGTGGAAGACACACGGCCGACATCGTTGCGGCCCAGGTCGATCAGCATCAGGTGCTCGGCGATCTCCTTGTCATCCGACAGCAGATCGTCTTCCAACGCGCGGTCGGCCTCTTCGGTGGCACCACGCGGGCGGGTACCGGCAATCGGGCGAACGGTGACCAGGTTGTCCTCGACCCGCACCAGCACTTCGGGCGAACTGCCGACTACGTGGAAGTCGCCAAAGTTGAAGAAGTACATGTACGGCGTGGGGTTGAAGCAGCGCAGCGCGCGATAGAGGTCGATGGGCGCGGCGTTGAAGTCGATCGACATGCGCTGCGATGGCACCACCTGCATGCAGTCGCCAGCCAGGATGTATTCCTTGATACGGCCAACGGCGTTCTCGTAGTCCTCGCGGGTATAGCTGGAGCGGAATGCCGGCTCGGCGGCCTGCGGGCCGCTCAGGTCCAGGCCGCGGCGTGGCGTGATCGGCTGGCGCAGGGTTTCCAGCAGCCCTTGCAGCCGCGCCTGGCCGCGTTCGAATGCCTGCTCTTCAGCCGGGTCGACCAGCACGATGGCGTGCATCTTGCCCGCCAGGTTGTCGAACACCACCACCGCGTCCGACACCATCAACAGGATATCCGGCACACCCAACGGGTCTGGGTTGGGGCTGGCTCCCAGGCGTTTTTCCACGTAGCGCACGCAGTCATAGCCGAAGTAACCGACCAGGCCGCCGTTGAAGCGCGGCAGGCCAGGGATGTCGGCGACCTTGTAACGGTCCTTGAAGGTTTCGACGAAGGCCAGCGGGTCTTCGACGTCGTGGCTTTCTACCTCCACGCCATCTTGCAGGATGCTGACGTGGTAACCGTGTACACGCATCACCGTGCGCGACGGCAGGCCGATCATCGAGTAGCGGCCCCACTTCTCGCCGCCCTGCACCGATTCGAGCAGGTACGAGTTGGGCTGGTCGGCCAGTTTCAGGTAGATCGACAGCGGTGTGTCGAAGTCGGCCAGGGTTTCGCAGGCCAGGGGAATGCGGTTATAGCCGGCAGCGGCCAGGCGCAGGAATTCTTCGCGGGTCATGGGTAGCCTCGTGGCAAGCAGCAATAAGTCAGGCAAACGGACGGGCCGGCACGCGCCGGCAGGCAGAAGTCAGGCGCGCCAACGCCAACGGGCCAGGGCCTTGATGACTTTCATCCAGAACTTGCCAGTAACCGCCACGGTGGACTCTCTGTCTTGTGAGGCTTGAAGGTCCGCCAACGTTATCCCAGTGGCCAGGTCTGCGCAACCAGGCAGCAGTGCACGCAGGTCATCGATCACCAGGCTGGGGCATTCGTCGTGGATCGGCCGGCCATGGTTGTAGCCGTAGCTCAGGCCCACGCACTGCACACCAGCTGCCTTGGCGGCCAGCACATCACTGCGCGAGTCACCGACGAACAGCGACTGCTGCGGGGTGACGCCGGCCATCTGCATGACGAACAGCAGCGCCGCCGGGTCCGGTTTTTTTTGTGGCAGGGTGTCGCCGCCGATGATCCAGCGGAAGTACTTGCCGATCTTCATCTGGTCCAGCAGCGGGCCGACGAAGCGCTCGGGCTTGTTGGTGATCAGCGCCATCTCCACGCCCCGCTTGTGCAGCCAGCGCAGGGTGTCCTGCACGCCGGGGTAGACCACGGTCAGTTCGTGGCTTTCGGCATAGGCGTCCATGAACAGCGCCAGCGCCCTTTCGGCCAACGCGTCGTCCACGGCGGCGTGTTCGATGTCGCCGGCCAGCGCCCGGCGCACCAGCACCTGGGCGCCGTTACCCACCCAGTGGCGCACCGCCGCAAGGCCAGCGGGCGGGCGCCCCAGTTCGAGCAGCATGCGGTCCACGGCGGCAGCCAGGTCTGGCACGGAGTCGATCAGGGTACCGTCCAGATCGAACATCACCAGCCTGGGCAGCGTCCCCGGGAACAGCTGCTCGAAGCCGCTCATGGGCGCGCCTGAGCCAGTTCGGCGCGCATCCTGGCGATGACTTCCTGGTAGTCCGGGGCGTTGAAGATCGCCGAACCGGCCACGAAGGTGTCGGCGCCAGCGGCAGCGATCTCGCGGATGTTGTTGACGTTGACGCCACCGTCGATTTCCAGGCGGATATCACGGCCACTGGCATCGATCAGCGCACGCGCCTCACGCAGCTTGTCGAGGGTGCCGGGGATGAACTTCTGCCCGCCAAAGCCCGGGTTGACGCTCATCAGCAGCACCATGTCGATCTTGTCCATCACGTACTTCAGGGCATCCAGGCTGGTGGCCGGGTTGAACACCAGGCCGGCCTTGCAGCCGCCGTCCTTGATCAGTTGCAAGGAGCGGTCGATGTGCTGCGAGGCTTCTGGATGGAAGGTGATGTAGGTGGCGCCGGCTTCGATGAAGTCGCCGATGATGCGGTCGACCGGGCTGACCATCAGGTGCACGTCGATCGGGGCGGTGACGCCATACTTGCGCAGGGCGCTGCAGACCATCGGACCAATGGTCAGGTTGGGGACGTAGTGGTTGTCCATGACATCGAAATGGACGATGTCGGCACCCGCCGCCAATACCTTGTCGACGTCCTCGCCCAGGCGGGCGAAATCGGCGGAGAGAATGGAGGGGGCAATAGCGTAGGGCTGCATGGCGCACCTGTTGGCAGAATCACGGTGGCGCGCATTGTAACCCAGGCAAGCGGATGAGGGCTGATTGGTATCAACGGGTTTCGACCAGCTGTTTCAACCTGAACTGGCCTCTTCGCGGGCACGCCTGCTCCCACAGGTACCCCACAAGGCCCGAGGGCAGTGGAAATCCTGTGGGAGCGGGCGTGCCCGCAAAGAGGCCAGTTCAGACAACTGACAATCAGGCCGGTTGCTGGGTCCTCAGCTTCTCGCTACGCCCACGCAACCATTCCAGGGTCAGCAGCAGTATCACCGAGAAGGCGATCAACAAGGTGGCCGCCGCCGCAATCGTCGGGCTCAGGTTTTCGCGGATGCCACTGAACATCTGCCGTGGCAGGGTCGCCTGTTCCGGGCCGGCGAGGAACAGTGTTACCACTACCTCGTCGAACGACGTGGCAAAGGCGAACAACGCCCCCGAGATGACCCCGGGCGCGATCAGCGGCAGGGTCACCCGGCGGAAGGTCAGCAGCGGCGAGGCGCCCAGGCTGGCCGCCGCGCGCACGAGGTTGTAATTGAAGCCTTGCAGGGTCGCCGACACGGTAATGATGACGAACGGTACCCCCAGCACCGCGTGCACCAGGATCAGCGAAGTGAAGCTGTTGCCCATGCCAAGCGGGGCGAAGAACAGGTAGCTGGCCACACCGATGATCACCACCGGCACCACCATCGGCGAAATCACCAGCGCCATCACCAGCGACTTGCCCGGGAAATCGCCACGGGTGAGGCCGATCGCCGCCAGGGTACCGAACACCATGGCCAGCACCGTGGCCGCCGGGGCGACGATAATGCTGTTCTTCAAGGCGCGCATCCATTCGGCCGAGCCGAAGAAGTCCTGGTACCAGTGCAGCGAGAAGCCCTGCAACGGGTACACCAGGAAGCTGCCACTGTTGAACGACAGCGGCACGATCACCAGCACCGGCAGAATGAGGAACAGCAGGACCAGACCGCAAAGAATACGCAGGCTGTAGAACCACACCCGCTCCACGGGCGACATGTAAGGGCTCAGCATGACAAGGCTCCTCAGCTCAAGCGCAGGCGGCTGGCGCCGACCAGCCAGCTATAGATCAGGTACAACAGCACGGTCGCCAGCAGCAACAGCCCGCCCAGCGCGGTGGCCATGCCCCAGTTGATGCTGGTGTTGGTGTAGAAGGCGACGAAGTAGCTGACCATCTGGTCGTTCGGGCTGCCCAGCAAGGCCGGGGTGATGTAGTAGCCGATGGCCAGAATGAACACCAGCAGGCAACCCGCGCCTACACCGGCGTAGGTCTGCGGGAAGTACACCCGCCAGAAGCTGGCGAACGGGTGGCAGCCCAGCGAGATCGCCGCGCGCATGTAGCTGGGCGAAATGCCCTTCATTACGCTGTACAGCGGCAGGATCATGAACGGCAGCAGGATGTGCACCATCGAGATGTACACGCCGGTGCGGTTGAACACCAGTTCCAGTGGCTGGTCGATGATGCCCATGGCCATCAGCGCGCTGTTGATCAGGCCACCGGACTGCAACAGCACGATCCACGCGGCCACTCGCACCAGGATCGAAGTCCAGAACGGCAGCAGCACCAGGATCATCAGCAGGTTGCTTTGCCGGGTCGGCAGGTTGGCCAGCAGGTAGGCCAACGGGTAGGCCAGCACCAGGCAGATGGCAGTAATCACCACCCCCATCCACAGGGTGCGGGCAAAGATGTCCAGGTAGATGGCCTGGTCAGGGGTGGCCTTGGCCAGTTCGCCAAGGTCGTCGATACGATGGTCGAGCGAAGCCAGCAGGTAGAACGAGGTCACCGTGCTGGTGTTGCGGCGGATCGCCTGCCAGTAGGCCGGGTCGCCCCAACGCTCGTCGAGCGCCTGCAAGGCATCTTTATAGGAAGCGGGTTCGCTCTTGAATGGCAGCGCCCGCGCGGTCTTGGCCAACAGGCTGCGATAGCCGGCCAGCTCCATGTTCAGGCGCTTGGACAGGTCGCCCAGGGTCTGGTTCTTGCGCGATTCGGCCAGGTCCTGGCTCAGCGCCTTGTACACATCCTCGCCCGGCAGGCTCTTGCCGTCCCACTGGGTGATGACATCCACCGTACGCGGCAGGCCGCCAACCACTTCCGGGTTGCCGACACTCTTGTACAGCAATGCCGCGATCGGCACCAGGAACACCAGCAGGAGAAACAGCGCCAGCGGCGCGATCAACGCCTGCGCCTTCCAGCGGTTGACCCGCTCGGCGTGCTTGAGGCGCTGCTTGAGACTTGGACCTGCGCCTTCGTTGAGGGGCACTGCAATGGCCATGGCGAACTCCGCAATACAGGCTGAAATAGGGGCCGCCATGCGGCCCCACACACCGGGCTGTTACTTCTTCGCCGCCCAGGCGTTGAAGCGTTGCTCCAGTTGCTCGCTGTTGTCGGCCCAGAAGGCCACGTCGATCTGCACCTGGTTGGCAATGTTCTCAGGCGTGGTCGGCATGTCTTTCTTCACCTCGTCCGACAGCAGGCTCACGGCTTTCGAGTTGGCCGGGCCGTAGGCGATGTTCTCGGAGTAGGTCTTCTGCTGCTCCGGCTGCACGCTGAAGGCGATGAATTTCTTCGCCTCGTCGGCGTCCTTGGCCCCTTTCGGGATGGCCCAGGCGTCGAAGTCGTAGATGCCGCCGTTCCACACAACTTTCAGGTTGCTCTCTTTCTGCACCGCGGCGATGCGGCCGTTGTAGGCCGAGCTCATGACCACGTCACCCGAGGCCAGGTACTGCGGCGGCTGGGCGCCGGCCTCCCACCACTGGATGCTTGGCTTGAGTTCGTCGAGCTTCTTGAAGGCGCGGTCCACGCCCTCTTTGGTGCCCAGCACCTGGTACACGTCCTTCGGCGCCACACCGTCGGCCATCAGGGCGAATTCCAGGGTGTACTTGGCACCCTTGCGCAGGCCGCGCTTGCCCGGGAATTTCTTGGTGTCCCAGAAATCCGCCCAGCTGGTAGGTGCGGTCTTGAGCTTGTCGGCGTTGTAGGCCAGCACCGTGGACCACACGAAGAAGCCTACGCCGCAAGGCTGGATGGCACCTGGCACATAGTCGGCCTCATTGCCGAACAGCGCCGGGTCGAGTTCTTCGAACATGCCCTCGTCACAGCCACGGGCCAGCTCTGGCGATTCCACTTCCACCAGGTTCCAGGACACACTCTTGGTGTCGACCATGGCTTTGACCTTGGCCATCTCGCCGTTGTATTCGCCAGCGACGATCTTGCCCTTGTTGGCCTTTTCCCACGGCTCATAGAACGCCTTGACCTGGGCCGCCTTGTTGGCACCGCCGAACGACACCACGGTCAGGTCTGCGGCCATGGCCTGGCCAGCGGCGAACAGCCCCAGGGCCAGGGCGGTCAGTTTCAACTGCTTGCGCATTATTATTCTCTCCACAGTACAGGGTTGGTGAAGCAATCCATCAATGGGCTTCGGCAATCGGATCGAGCGCGCGGGCGTGCTCCACCTCCCAGCCCAGGGGTACTACATCGCCCACGGCCAGGGCCGGGTCGAGCTCGGCAATGGGCTGCTTCACGAAGAAGTCGCCCTTGCCGCAAACTTCCAGGCGCACCCGTACGTGGTCGCCCAGGTAGATGAATTCGGCCACCCGCCCCGAGAAGCGGTTTACGCAGCGCTCGCTGTGGCCGTTCAGGCGCACACGCTCCGGGCGGATCGACAGGGTCACCGGCTCACCGGCCTGGCCGACATTCACCGCCAGCGCCTCGACCCGCTCGCCACGCGCCAGCTGCACCTGGCAGCGTTTGCCATCGCTGGCCAGCAAGGTGCCGTTGATGCGGTTGTTCTCACCGATGAAGTTGGCGACGAAGGTGTTGCAGGGCTCTTCGTACAAGGTACGCGGGTCGGCAATCTGCTGGATCTCGCCCTGGTGGAACACCGCCACACGGTCAGACATGGTCAGCGCTTCGCCCTGGTCGTGGGTCACGTACACCACGGTCACGCCCAGGCGCTGGTGGATGTGCTTGATCTCCATCTGCATGTGCTCACGCAGCTGTTTATCGAGCGCACCCAGCGGTTCGTCCATCAGCACCAGCTGGGGCTCGAACACCAGGGCGCGGGCCAGGGCCACGCGCTGCTGCTGGCCGCCGGACAGCTGGCCGGGGTAGCGCTTGGCGAAGGCGTCGAGCTGGACCATGTTCAGCACGCGCTTGACCCGCTCGCTGATGTCGGTCTTGCTCAGGTTGCGCACGGTCAGCGGGAACGCCAGGTTCTCGGCCACGGTCATGTGCGGGAACAGCGCGTAGTTCTGGAACACCATGCCGATGTCGCGCTTGTGCGGTGGCACGTTGTTGATCGAACGCCCGGCCAGCTGGATTTCACCGGCGGTTGGGGTCTCGAAGCCGGCCAGCATCATCAGGCTGGTGGTCTTGCCCGAGCCGGACGGGCCGAGCAGGGTAAGGAATTCGCCCTTGCGGATATCCAGGTTGAGGTCCTTGACGATCAGCGACTCGCCGTCGTAGCTCTTCTGCACACCACGGAAGCTGACCAGCGTTTCGCTGGTTGCAGCGTTCGACTTCGCCTCGCTCATGCCTGCACCTTCTTGTTGGATGACTGCGTAGGCAAAAGATTAGACAAGGCGCATGCGCCCGGAAATCGGGGGTGCTGAGAGAATGCCATCATCCGGCTGGAAGATTTGTTGTAGGGATTCCCCTACAAGGATGGCGGGTTTGGAATGCTCATCCGAGCCACCCGCCAAACCTGTGGGAGCGGGCAAGCCCGCGAAAGGGCAGGTTCAGCCATAGAGATCCGCAGGTCAGGCCCTTTCGCGGGCACGCCCGCTCCCACAGGGGCCTCGGCAAGTTCCGAGAACAGGCATGTCGCAATCAGACCAGCTTGTGCTCCATGGCGTACTTCACCAACTCTGCCAGCGAGTTCACCTTCAGCTTCTGCATCAAGCGCGCCTTGTGGGTGCTGATGGTCTTGCTCGACAGCGCCAGCTGCTGGGCGATGTCATTGACGTTGGCGCCCTGGGCCAGGCGCTCGAACACCGAAAACTCGCGCTCCGACAATAGTGTGTGCAACGGCCGTGACTCGGTCAGGCCCACTTCGAACACCATGCGGTCGGCCAGCGCCGGGTCGATATAGCGCCCGCCTGCAGCAACCCGGCGAATGGCGGTCAGCAACAACGCCGGGTCGCTGTCCTTGGTCGCATAGCCCGCCGCCCCGGCCTTCAGCGCGCGCGCCGCCATCTGCGCCTCATCGTGCATCGACAACATCAGGATCGCCGGCGCGTCATGCAGGGCACGGATCCGCGGGATCGCCTCCAGGCCATTCACGCCCGGCATCGAGATGTCCAGCAACACGACCTCGCACGGCGTATGGCGCAAGGTTTCCAGCAGTTGCTCGCCGTTAGCTGCCTCCCCCGCCACCTGCATGTCCTTGGCCAGGCCAATCAACTGCTTGATGCCTTCACGGACAATGGTGTGGTCTTCGGCCACCAGCACTCGAATCACGATCGCTCTCCTACTCCAACGGAATGGCCACGCTCAGGCTGGTGCCTTCGCCCGGTTCACTATCCAGCGCCATGCTGCCGCCCAGCATCAGCACCCGTTCACGCACGCCTACCAGGCCAAACGACGCAGGCCGGGGCTGGTCGCGGCAAAACCCTTGCCCATCATCGCTGACGGTCATGCGCAATTGCCCGTGCTCATGCACCAGTTCGATCTCCACGCTGTGCGCCTGGGCGTGGCGCATCACGTTGGTCAGCGCCTCCTGCAGGATACGGAACAGCCCAATGGCCTTGGCATCGCTCAATGCTGGCAGATTATCCGGTACTTGTACCAGGCAGGGGATTTGCGTGCGCGCCTCGAAGCGCCGCGCCTGCCACTCGATGGCCGAGGCAATGCCGGCATCGAGGATCGGTGGGCGCAAGGCGGTGGCCACGTCGCGCACCAGCTGGAACAGCTGGGCGATCAGGCGCTTCATGCTGTCCAGGCGCTCGTGCAGGCCCGGGTCCAGTTCGGCGAAGGCCAGTTCGCACATCGACACTTCCAGCTTGAGCACGGTCAGCATCTGCCCCAGCTCATCGTGCACTTCGCGGGCGATGCGGGCCTTTTCTTCCTCGCGCACGCTCTCCAGATGGGCCGACAATTCGCGCAGTTGCTCCTGGGACTTGGCTAGCGCCAACTCGGCCCGCTTGCCCTGGGTGATGTCCCACACCACGCCATCCCATACCACCCGGCCATCGGCCAGGCGCCGGGTACTGGCCTTGATGTCGGCCCAGCGCTGTTCGCCCTGACGGGTGAGGATACGCCCCTGCCAGGACCAGTCCTGGTCGCTGGCCAGGGCCAGGTCCTGTACCCGGTGGTAATCGGCACGGTCGTCGGGGTGCACCAGGTTGCGCAGGCCCATCTGCGGGTGCTGGATCTCGCTGGGCGCATAGCCCACCAGCGCCTCGCTGCCCTCGCTGATGTAGGGGAACTCCAGGTCACCCTCGGCCGGGTCGCGTTCGAGGCGGAACACCAGCCCCGGCACGTTGCCGGCAATCCCCTTGAGCCGCGCCTCGCTTTCGCGCAGCGCCGCCAGGGCGCGGTGGCGCTCGGTGACATCGGCGAGGTAGACCACCAGGTACTCGGAATCACGAAAGCGCAGGAAGCTCAGCGACAATTCCACCGGCAGCAGGCTCTGGTCGGCCCGCCGACACTGCGTTTCAAACTGGCCGACACCCACCTCCCCGGCGCGCGCGCCCTTCCATAGCTCGAGCCAGCGATCCATGGTCAGGTTGGGCTCGAAGGTGCTCAGCGGCCGTTCCAGCAGCTCGCCTTCGCCATAGCCGAGCATGCGTTCGGCGGCATGGTTGGCATAGCGTACATGGCTGTCCCAGTTGACCCAGAGGATGCCCACGGTGCTCTGGTCAATGGCAAACTGGCTCAGGCGCAGCGCTTCTTCGCGGACCTGTCGCTCTGCCAGGGTTTCCCGCGTGGCCAGCAGGCTGCGCTCCAGCTGGCGCTGCTGTCGGCGCTGCCATACCAGGGTGGCCAGCGCGCACAGCAACAGCATGGCGGACAGCAAGGCCAGGTTCTGCCAGAAGCCGGTCGACTCGCTCAGGCGTGGGTACTTCGGTTGCAACCAACGCTGGTGCAGTTGCTCCAGCTCCTTGGCCGGCAGCGCCTGCAGGCCACGCTCGAGCACATCGGCCAGCAGCGGCCAGTCGCGCCGCGAACCGATGCGCAGCAACTGCGGCAAACCGATGTCGCCGACCACTGCCAGCTCGCCGAACTCGCTCTCGCGGGACAGGCGGCTGAGCTGGGCTTCATCCAGCACCGCGAAACTGGCCTGGCCGCCCACCACCAGCTGCAACGCCTCGCGCTCGTTGGGCACCCCTTGCAGGTTGAGGTTGTTGTAGTTGGCGCGCAGGTAGTCCGCCAGCTGGCTGGGCATGCGTACCGCCACACGCTGCTCGACCTCGAGTCTTTCCAGCTCCACGGCCATCGCCCCGGTGCGTGGCCCGACCACCAGTTGCGGCACACGCATGTACGGGTCGCTGAACAGCCACAGGCGCAAGCTGGCCGGGGTCTGGGTCAGGCCCGGGGCAAAGTCGATCTCCCCCGCCTGCAGGGCGTGCTCAAGGCTGGCCTGGTCAGCGAAATTGCGCCAGGTCAGGTCCAGCTGCAGCGCTTGCGCCAGGCTGCTGACCAACTCGACATTGGCCCCATACAGTTGCTGCAGACGCCGGTCGAACTGCGCGTACGGTGCCTGCAGCACCAAGCCCACGCGCAAGCTGCGATGCGTGTCCAGCCATTGCTGCTGGGCAGGCTCCAGCACTACCGAGGGCAGTGCCTCGGGCCTGGCCAATGCAATCAAGGGCAGCCATAAACAGCCGATAACCAACAGGCGACGCACTCGCTTCATCTACACGCTCGTCTTGGCAAAGGCGGCCATGCAGCATGGCCGTCACGGGCAAATACTATTAGGCTGCCGGTATCATTCTGGCCTTGGGTTGACTCATGTCCACACTTTATCGCACGACGCTGGCAATGTGCTGCCTGGCCTCGTTCCTTCCACTCGGCGCCTCGGCCGCCGATGCCGAACAACCACCTGTCACCAACGAGGCCCCGGCTGCTCCAGCCCCGCGCCCGCCGTTGCTGGAGCGTAGCCAGGAGGACGCCCAGGCGCTCGAACGGCTGGTGCCCAAGGCCGAGCAACAGACGCTGCAAGGCGGCGCCGACAGCTTCCTGGCACTGTGGAAACCGGCCAACGACAGCGACCCGCAAGGGGCTGTGATCATCGTGCCCGGCGCCGGTGAAACGGCCGATTGGCCAAACGCGGTCGGTCCGCTGCGGCGCAAGTTCCCCGATGTCGGCTGGCACAGCCTGAGCATCAGCCTGCCCGACCTGCTGGCCGACAGCCCGCAGGCGCGGGTAGAAGCCAAGCCGGCGGCCAAGCCAGCGCCAGAACAGGGCGAAAGCGCCCCGGCCAAGGACTTGCCAGCCGATGCCAACGCCAATGTCGCACAGGCCACTGCGGCCGATGCCGACACGGCAGAAAGCACTGATGCCGCACAGGCCAGCGAGCAAACCGACCCGGCCGATGCCGCGCGCATCTTCGCGCGCCTGGATGCTGCAGTGGCCTTTGCCCAGCAGCATAACGCTCGCAGCATCGTGTTGATTGGCCATGGCAGCGGCGCGTATTGGGCGGCCCGCTACCTGAGCGAACAGCAGCCACCGCAGGTGCAAAAGCTGGTGCTGGTGGCTGCGCAGACACCGGCGCGGGTGGAGCATGACCTGGAAAGCCTGGTTCCCACCTTGAAAGTGCCCACTGCCGATATCTACTACGCCACCCGCAGCGCCGACCGCAGCGCGGCCGCGCAGCGCCTGCAGGCCAGCAAGCGGCAGAAGGACAGCCAGTACCGGCAGTTGTCGCTGATTGCCATGCCGGGGAACAAGGCAGCGGAACAAGAGCAGCTGTTCCGCCGGGTGCGGGGGTGGATGAGTCTGTAGGAGCGGATTTATCCGCGATGCAGGCGACGCGGTGTATGGCACCGGCTGTGCCGGTGATCGCGGCTGAAGCCGCTCCTACAAGTGCCGCGCAGGCTTTTACAGGCCGCGCCGCTTGCGGATCAAGGCATAGGCCTGGTGCAACTCGCGGGTGCGCTCGGTGGCTTCACGCAGCTGTGCCTCGCTCGCCCCCGTGCCCGCCAGCTTGTCCGGATGGTGGCGGCTGACCAGCCGCCGATAGGCCTGCTTGATCTTGTCGCCTTCGGTGTCCGCCTCGACCGCCAGCAGCCGCAGCGCAGCCGCGTAGGTCATCGGTACCTCACGGGCACCGGCAGCCCTGCGCGGCTCGTACTCCAGCGACATGGCCTGGACCTGGCGCCTGCTCAGGCCCAGTTTGTGCCCCCATTCCAGCAGCAACTCGCGCTCCTTGTTGCCCATCTTGCCGTCGGCCCAGACCATGCGCCAACAGGCCCGCAGGGTGCCTTCCGCCGCATGTGGCTGCTGGCGGATACGCCGCAAGTGCCCACCCAGCCGGTCCTTGCCCGCCTTGCCGCGATTGAACGCGGCAATCGCACGCAGCCGGGCTTCTTCGGCCAGGTCCAGGCGCACCATTTCCTGACGCGCCTGCTGGATATGCTGCTCGGCCACCCGGCCATCGCACTTGGCCAGGCGACCGAGCATCACGAACAGCAACTCGTCATCCTGCAAGGCCGGGCGCCCGCCCAGGCGTTCGCGCAGGTCTTCCCAGCCCTGCAAACGCAGGCGGCGGTCAATGAACTGACCGAGCAATGCGCCGAGCAAGGCACCGGGGATGCTGGCAACGGCAAAGCCGGCACCGGCGCCAATCACCGTGCTTGGCCACCACATGTCAGGCACGCTCGCCGATCAGGCGTTCGGCTTCGGCCAAGCGCTCGAGGGTACCCACATCCACCCAGTGCCCGCGGTAGTGTTCGCCACTCACCTGCCCTGCTGCCATGGCCTGGCGCAGCAGCGGCGCGAGCTTGAAGGCACCCGGCTGGCAGCCCTCGAACAGCGCCGGGTGCAACACCGAGAGGCCGCTGAACGTCAGCGTGCCAGGGGCGTCATCACCATCCACCACCTTGCCGCCCACCAGGCGGAAATCGCCACGGCCATGGTGGCCCGGGTTGTCGACCAGCACCAGGTGGGCCAGGCCTTGCACGGGAGCCTGCAGGTGCTTGAAGTCATAGTCGGTCCAGACATCGCCGTTGACCAGCAGGAACGGCGCGTCGCCCAGCAGTGGCAAGGCCTTGAAGATGCCACCGCCGGTTTCCAGCGGCTCGCCTTCCGGCGAATAGCGGATGCTCAGGCCGAAGCGACTGCCATCACCGAGGTGGTCTTCGATCTGCTGGCCAAGCCAGGCATGGTTGATCACCACCTCGTTGACGCCCGCCGCCGCCAGGGCGCGCAAGTGATACTCGATCAGGGGCTGACCCGCGACCGGGACCAACGGTTTGGGTGTATGCAGGGTCAGCGGGCGCATGCGCTCGCCTTTCCCTGCCGCCAGGATCATTGCCTTCATGCACGCGCTCCGGCCTGCAACTCGGCAATCAGTTCGCCCAGCTCCGCCAATTCGGGCCGGCGACCGATCACTTCTTCTATATAGGCGAAGAAACGCGGCACGTCGCCCAGGTAGCGGGGTTTGCCATCGCGGTGGCAGATACGGGCAAAGATGCCGATCACCTTCAGGTGGCGCTGCACACCCATCAGGTCGCTGGCGCGCTGGAATGCCTCGAAGTCAGCCTGCACTGGAATGCCGACAGCCCGTGCCTGCTGCCAGTAATCACGCAGCCAGCCCTCGACCCGCGCCTGCGGCCAGCTGATGAAGGCGTCCTTGAACAGGCAGGTGATGTCGTAGGTGACCGGGCCATACACCGCGTCCTGGAAGTCCAGCACGCCGGGGTTGGGCGTGCTCTGCATCAGGTTGCGCGGCATGTAGTCGCGGTGCACCAGCACCTTGGGCTGGGCCAGGGCACTGTCGATCAGCAGCTGGCTGACCCGCTGCCAGGTGGCTTGCTGGGCATCATTGAAGGCCAGGCCAAGCTCACGCCCCACGTACCATTCGGGGAACAGCTCCACTTCGCGGCGCAACAAGGCGTCGTCGTAGCTGGGCAGCGCTGCGTCCATCGGCAGGCGCTGGAAAGCCAGCAAGGCGTCGATGGCGTCGGCGAACAGGCTGTCGGCGTTGTCGGCATCGATGATGTCGAGGTAGGTCTGGTGGCCCAGGTCGCCCAGCAGCAGGAAGCCGCGCTCCAGGTCCTGGGCGTGAATCAGCGGCACGTGCACGTCGGCGCTGGCCAGCAGGTGGTCAATGGCGACGAACGGTCGGCAATTCTCCTGTGGCGGGGGCGCATCCATGATCACGAAGCTGTGCCCAGCGCCCTGCCAGCGGAAATACCGACGGAAGCTGGCGTCGCTGCTGGCCGCGGTCAGGCTGCCTGCGGGCACTTCGCCCCAGGCGTTTCTGTGGAAAAGATCATTGAGCTGCTCATCGAGCCAGACCGTCAGTTGTTGCAGGCGTACATCGTGTTCAGGCATTACAAGGGTCTCCGACGGCCCTAGCCGTCAAGCGGGTCATGCTTTATTATCCAGCATCTTTTTCAGACCATCGAGAGGCGTGCGGCCCCACACGCGGGCAGATGGCACGCAGGAAGCCCGGACTAATAAGATGGCATTGAAATCCCCCGCGTTTCGTAGAAAGTTTCCGTTGCTGGTAACCGGCGGTCTGCTGGCCCTGCAACCTCTGGCCACGTCGTACGTGGTGGCAGCCGAACAGTTCGACTGCCAAGTGTCCGCCTCCGGTGGTTGGGACTGCAAGCCCAAGACCCCAGTCAACAACCTGCCACCGCGCCCGGTGCATGAGGGTGCTGCCGTCAGCGCCGGCACCGAAGCCGCGAACGAAGGCGAAACTGCGGACCGGCCGATGCTGGTCACCGAGGCCAAGGGCCGCGCCCTGAAGTCGCGCAGCGAAGACTACAGCCACCTGGACTGGGTACCGCGAGAAAAGCTCACTGCCGCGCAGCTGGCCGAAACCGGCCCGTACTGTGGTGGCGCGTACATCGAGCCAACCCGCCCGGGCATGGCCGACACCACGCCGAAGGACGAGTCGCCGACCTACATCAACGCCAAGGTATCCAAGTACCAGCAGGAGCAGCAGATCGCTACCCTCGCCGGTGACGTGGTGATGCGCCAGGGCAGCATGCAGGCCGAGGCCGACGAGGCCAACCTCTATCAGACCGAAAACCGTGGCGAGCTCAAGGGCAACGTCAAGATCCGTGACAACGGTTCGCTGGTAGTCGGTGACGAGGCGCAGATCCAGCTCGACACTGGCGAAGCCCAGGTCGACAACGCCGAATACGTGATGCACAAGTCGCACATCCGCGGCAGCGCCCTGTACGCCAAGCGTGGCGAAAACGCCATCATCCGCCTCAAGGACGGTACGTACACCACTTGCGAACCGGGCAGCAACGCCTGGCAGCTGAAGGGCAACAACATCACCCTGAACCCGGCCACCGGCTTCGGTACCGCGACCAACGTCACGCTGCGGGTCAAGGATTTCCCGGTGTTCTACACACCGTACATCTACTTCCCGATCGACGACCGTCGCCAGTCCGGCTTCCTGCCGCCATCGTTCAGCAGCACCAGCGACACCGGCTTCATGCTGGTCACGCCGTACTACTTCAACCTGGCGCCGAACTACGACGCCACGTTGTACCCGCGCTACATGACCAAGCGCGGCCTGCTGATGGAAGGCGAGTTCCGCTACCTGACGCCTTCCAGCGAAGGCCAGTTCGGTGGTGCGTACCTCAACGACAAGAACGACGACCGCAAAGACCAGACTGACTACAAAGAACAGCGCTGGATGGTCAACTGGCAGCACAAGGGCGGGCTGGACGAGCGCCTGATGACCGAGGTGGACTACACCGACATCAGCGATCCGTTCTACTTCCAGGACCTGGAAACCGACCAGATTGGTGTTGAGTCGAAAGATTTGCTCAATCAGCGGGGCACACTGACCTACCGTGGCGATAGCTACCAGGCCCGCCTGAATTTGCACGCCTATGAGATGGCCACCATCTCCAAGATAACTCCTTATAATCGCCTGCCGCAGATTACATTCAATGGCAAGCTTCCTTATGAGCCTAGCGGACTCAACATTGGCTACGAAACCGAGGCAGTGCGCTTCGAACGTGACCTGAAAGATGATTTCGTATTTGATGAAGACGGCAACCCCGACTTCTCAGCAGGTGCGGCAGGTCGTCGCCTGGATCAGAACGTACGGGGCATTGCTCGCGCCAACGGCAACCGCTTCAACGTTGCTCCATCTATCAGCCTGCCAATGGAAGCCAGTTATGGCTACCTCACCCCTAAGCTCAAGTATGCGTACACTCACTACGATCTGGATCTGGACAGCGAGGGTAAAGCTCAGGCAATCGCGCAATCCGCCAATCCTGCGTACGGTAGCTACAACAGCTCGCTGAATCGCGACATACCAATCTTCAGTGTGGACAGCGGACTGTACTTCGACCGTAATACGTCTTTGTTCGGCACCAACTACAAGCAAACCCTCGAGCCACGCCTGTTCTATCTCTACGTCCCTTACGAGGACCAGAAGGACATTCCACTGTTCGCCACGGGTGAAACCCTGTTCAGCTACGACTCACTGTTCCGTGACAATCGCTTCAGCGGCATAGACCGCATCGGTGACGAGAACAAGCTGTCGCTGGGCGTGACCACCCGCTGGATCGAAGAGAACGGTTTCGAACGCCAGAACTTCAGCATCGGCCAGGCGTACTACTTCAAGGATCGCAAAGTCCAGCTGCCGGGTATCGACTACCGCACCCGCGCCGACTCGCAGTCCGACGTGTCGCCTTACGCGCTGCTGTACAACTACTACTTCAACCGCGACTGGCGCTTCAATTCGGCCTACAACTGGGACCCGGACACTCGCAGCCCACGCTCGGGCAGCGCGATGTTCCACTACCAGCCTGAAGACAACCCGAACAAGGTGGTCAACCTCGGTTATCGCTACCGTAACGACACCATCGCCTACGACTCCGCGACCGGTACCTGGAAAGTGGGCGGCGGCGATTACGGCACCCCAGGCAGTCCCAACTACATCAAGGACTACTACAAGATCCAGCAGCATGACTTCTCGGTCATCTGGCCGATTGTTCCGCAGTGGAGCGTCATCGCGCGCTGGCAGCATGACTACAACCGCAACCGCACCCTGGAAGCCATGGGTGGTTTCGAGTACGACAACTGCTGCTGGAAGCTGCGCCTGATCAACCGTTACTGGATCGACTACGACGACTTCAGCCAGGCGCTTCCGCAGAACGAGAAAGGCGACCATGGCATCTTCCTTCAGATCGTCCTGAAGGGCCTCGGTGGTGTAGTCGGCAACAAGGTCGAATCTTTCCTCGACCAAGGCATTCAAGGTTACCGTGAACGTGAAGACCAAGCTTATTGATCGACTGCGCCCAGCGTTGCTGGGCGTCGCATTGCTGAGTGGCGCGGTGCATGCCGCGGTACAACCTCTTGATCGCGTGGTGGCCATCGTCGACAACGACGTGGTCATGCAAAGCCAGCTCGACCAGCGCGTCCGCGAAGTTCAGCAAACCATCGCCAAGCGCGGTGGCGGCATGCCGCCTGCCGGCGCGCTGGACCAGCAGGTACTGGAGCGCCTGATCGTCGAGAACCTGCAATTGCAGATCGGCGAACGCTCCGGCATCCGCATCACCGATGAAGAACTGAACCAGGCGATCGGCACCATTGCCCAGCGCAATGGCATGTCGCTGGACCAGTTCCGTGCCGCCCTGGCCCGCGACGGCCTGTCGTTCGACGACGCCCGCGAGCAGGTCAAGCGCGAGATGATCATCAGCCGCGTGCGCCAGCGTCGTGTGGCCGAACGCATCCAGGTGTCCGAGCAGGAAGTGAAGAACTTCCTCAACTCCGACCTGGGCAAGATGCAGATGTCGGAAGAGTACCGCCTGGCCAACATCCTGATCCCGACGCCGGAAGCGGCCAGCTCGGACGATATCCAGAAGGCTGCACGCAAGGTCGGTGACCTGTACCAGCAACTGCGCCAGGGCGCCGATTTCGGCCAGATGGCGATTGCCCACTCGGCCAGCGAAAACGCCCTGGAAGGCGGTGAGATGGGTTGGCGCAAAGCCGGCCAGCTGCCACCGGACTTCGCCAAGATGCTCAGCAGCATGCCGGTTGGTGAAATCACCCAGCCGATCCGCATCCCCAACGGCTTCATCATCCTCAAGCTCGAGGAGAAGCGCGGCGGCAGCGAGAACGTGCTGCGTGACGAAGTGCACGTACGCCATATCCTGATCAAGCCGAGCGAAATCCGCAGCGAAGCGGCCACCGAACAACTGGCCGAGCGCCTGTACGAGCGCATCAAGAACGGCGAGGACTTCGGCGAACTGGCGAAGAGCTTCTCGGAAGACCCGGGTTCCGCGCTCAACGGTGGCGACCTCAACTGGGTCGACCCGAACAGCCTGGTACCGGAGTTCCGCGAGCAGATGGCCAACGCCACCCAAGGCGAAGTCACCCGTCCGTTCAAGACCCAGTACGGCTGGCATGTCCTCGAAGTGCTGGGCCGCCGCGCCACCGACAGCACCGAGCAGGCGCGTGAACAGCAAGCCATGAACGTGCTGCGCAACCGCAAGTACGACGAAGAGCTGCAAACCTGGCTGCGCCAGATTCGCGACGAAGCCTACGTCGAAATCAAGCTGCCTGGCGCTGACCAGGCCGCCCCGTGAAGCCCCTGCGCTTCGCCGTCACCCCCGGCGAGCCAGCCGGCATAGGTCCCGACCTGTGCCTGCTGCTCGCTGCAGACGCCCAGCCCCACCCCCTGATCGCCATTACCAGCCGTGACCTGCTCGCCGAGCGGGCCACGCAGCTGGGGCTGGCCGTCAAGCTGTTGCCGGTAGCGCCGGGCCAATGGCCCGAGCAGCCGGCACCGGCGGGTAGCCTGTACGTATGGGACACGCCCCTGGCGGCCCCGGTAATCCCGGGCCAGCTGGACAAGGCCAATGCCGCGTTCGTGCTGCAAACCCTGACCCGCGCCGGGCAAGGCTGCCTGGACGGGCACTTCGCCGGGATGATCACCGCACCTGTGCACAAGGGTGTCATCAACGAAAGCGGCATCGCCTTTTCCGGGCATACCGAATTCCTCGCCGAACTGACCCACACCGCGCAAGTGGTGATGATGCTGGCCACCCACGGCCTGCGCGTCGCCCTGGTGACCACGCACCTGCCGCTGCGCGACATTGCCGACGCCATCACTGCCGAACGCGTCGAACGCGTGACCCGCATCCTGCATGCAGACATGCGTGACAAGTTCGGCATTGCCAACCCGCGCATCCTGGTGTGCGGCCTCAACCCGCATGCGGGTGAAGGTGGCCACCTGGGCCGCGAGGAAATCGACATCATCGAGCCGACCCTGGCCCGCCTGCGCACCGAGGGCATGGACCTGCGCGGGCCGCTGCCGGCTGATACTTTGTTTACCCCCAAATATCTGGAGCACTGCGATGCGGTGCTGGCGATGTATCACGACCAGGGCCTGCCGGTACTCAAGTACAAAGGCTTTGGCGCAGCCGTGAACGTTACCCTGGGCCTGCCGATCATCCGCACTTCGGTTGACCACGGCACCGCCCTGGACCTTGCCGCTACCGGCAAGGTCGACACCGGCAGCCTGCGCGTCGCGCTGGACACCGCCTACCAGATGGCCGAGAACCGACCATGAACGAGCAATACCAACACCGGGCGCGCAAGCGCTTCGGCCAGAACTTCCTGCACGACGCCGGCATCATCGACCGCATCTTGCGTGCCATCAACGCCAAGGCTGGTGAACACCTGCTGGAAATCGGCCCTGGCCAGGGTGCCCTGACCGAAGGCCTGCTGGGCAGCGGCGCACAGCTGGACGTGGTGGAACTGGACAAGGACCTGGTGCCGATCCTGCAGCACAAGTTCGCCGACCGCAGCAACTTCCGCCTGCACCAGGGCGACGCCCTGAAGTTCGACTTCAACCAGCTGGGCGTGCCAGCGCGCAGCCTGAAGGTAGTAGGCAACCTGCCCTACAACATTTCCACCCCGCTGATCTTCCACCTGCTCAGCCACGCCGGGCTGATCCGCGACATGCATTTCATGTTGCAGAAGGAAGTGGTCGAGCGCATGGCCGCCGGCCCTGGCGGTGGCGACTGGGGGCGTTTGTCGATCATGGTGCAGTACCACTGCCGCGTCGAACACCTGTTCAACGTTGGCCCTGGCGCCTTCAACCCACCGCCGAAAGTGGACTCGGCCATCGTTCGCCTGGTGCCGCACGAGGTGTTGCCACATCCGGCCAAGGATGCACAACTGCTGGAGCGCGTGGTACGCGAGGCGTTCAACCAGCGCCGCAAGACCCTGCGCAATACCATGAAAGGCCTGCTCGACAGCGCAGCCATCGAGGCTGCGGGTGTGGACGGCAGCCTGCGCCCTGAACAGCTGGACCTGGCGGCCTTCGTGCGCCTGGCTGACCAACTGGCCGACCAGCAGGCCTGACCGCCTGGATCGGCCTTTTCGCGGGCACGCCCGCGAAGAGGCCGGTACCGACTATAGATATCCCCAAGCCGCCACACCGCTGGCCCTCCCCCCGCTCAATGGCCTAGACTGCATTACTGCGTCAGTTTTCCCAAGGCCCTTGCATGTCCGACCCCCGCTATCAGATCGACGTCAGCGTCGTGACCCGCTACCTCAAAGAACAATCCGACCCCGAAAACAGTCGTTTCGCTTTCGCCTACACCATCACCGTGCAGAATAACGGCTCGCTCAATGCCAAGCTGCTGTCGCGCCACTGGCTGATCACCAACGGTGACGGCGAGGTCGAGGAAGTACGCGGTGCCGGCGTTATCGGCCAGCAGCCCAACATCGCCCCCGGCCAGAGCCACACCTACAGCAGCGGCGCCGTCATCAGCACCCGCGTAGGCACCATGCAGGGCAGCTACCAGATGTTCGCCGAAGACGGCAAGCGCTTCGATGCCCAGATCGCCCCCTTCCGCCTGGCGGTGCCCGGGGCGCTGCACTGATGGCTACCTACGCTGTCGGAGATCTGCAGGGCTGCCTGCAACCACTCAAGTGCCTGCTCGAACGCGTCAGTTTCGACCCCGCCGTCGACCGCCTGTGGCTGGTTGGCGACCTGGTCAACCGTGGCCCCGAGTCGCTGGAAACCCTGCGTTTCCTTTATTCGATCCGCCAGTCGCTGGTCTGCGTGCTGGGCAACCATGACCTGCACCTGTTGGCCGTCTGGCATAACGTCGAGCGCCTGAAGAAAAGCGACACCCTGCGCGAAATCATCGAAGCGCCCGACGCCGACCAGCTGTTCGACTGGCTGCGCCAGCAAAAGCTGCTGCACTACGACGAGCCCCGCGGTATTGCCCTGGTCCACGCCGGTATTCCACCGCAATGGACCTTGGGCAAGGCCCTGGCCCTGGCCGGCGAAGTCGAAGAGGTGCTGCGCGACGACAGCCGCCTGAAGCAGTACCTGGACGGCATGTACGGCAACGAGCCGAACAAGTGGAGCAAGAACCTCTGCGGCGTCGAACGCCTGCGGGTGATCACCAACTACCTCACGCGCATGCGCTTCTGCACTGCCGAGGGCAAGCTCGACCTCAAGAGCAAGGAAGGCCTGGACACCGCCCCCAAAGGCTACAAGCCCTGGTTTGCCCACAAGGAGCGCCGCTCACGCCATGTGAAGATCATCTTCGGCCACTGGGCGGCCCTGCTGGGCCAGGTTGACGAACCCGGCATCATTGCCCTGGACACCGGCTGCGTATGGGGTGGCGCCATGACCCTGTACAACGTCGACAGCGGCGAATACCACCGCTGTGACTGTGCCGACGACGGCACCCTGCGCCAACCGGCACAACCCACTACACTCAACGACCACACCTGAAGGAAGTAGTACCCATGAGCGAATTCAAGCGCATCCCTCCCGAGCAGGCCTTGGAGCTTCGCAAGCAACCAGGTGCGGTGGTGGTCGACATTCGCGACCCCCAGGCTTTTGCCGCCGGCCACATTACCGGTGCCAAGCATCTGGATAACCATTCGGTCGCCGAGTTCATTCGCAACGCCGACCTCGATGCCCCGACCCTGGTGGTGTGCTACCACGGCAACTCCAGCCAGAGCGCCGCAGCCTACCTGGTCAACCAAGGGTTTTCCGACGTTTACAGCGTCGATGGCGGCTTCGAACTGTGGCGCGCCACCTACCCGGCCGAGACCGCCCAAGGCGCTGCCGAATAATTTTTTCATCTACACTGCAGCCCGCGCCCTGTGCGGGCTCGCGCCTTATCTGACGAACGGTCGTTCGCAACTTCTCCATCCCTCGCCCTTGACCTTGCGGATAACCAACTATTCTTAAGCGCAGGCCATCCAGAAAAAGGGGAGAGCCGGTACACCGGCGTGCGGGTCATCGGTAGCGTTACAGGGTGTTTGGGGGGTATACAGCAATCGGCAACCCCGGTTGCGTGCCAGCATCAGCTGACTGATCCGGCGTCGTCTCAACGTATCGAGCGAGGTGACGTCATGAGTATTTTTAGCCACTTCCAACAACGTTTCGAGTCAACGCGCCAGGAAGAATTAACGCTGCAGGAGTACCTCGAGCTGTGCAAAGAGGATCGCAGTGCCTACGCATCGGCGGCCGAACGCCTGTTGCTGGCCATCGGTGAGCCAGAGCTGATCGACACCTCTACCAACTCCAGGCTGTCGCGTATCTTCTCCAACAAGGTCATCCGGCGCTATCCGGCGTTTGCCGACTTCCATGGCATGGAAGAGTGCATCGACCAGATCGTGTCGTACTTCCGCCATGCCGCCCAAGGCCTGGAAGAGAAGAAACAGATCCTCTACCTGCTGGGCCCGGTGGGCGGCGGTAAATCGTCGCTGGCGGAAAAACTCAAGCAGCTGATGGAAAAGGTGCCGTTCTACGCCATCAAGGGCTCGCCGGTGTTCGAGTCGCCCCTGGGGCTGTTCAATGCCAGCGAAGACGGGGCGATTCTCGAGGAGGAATTCGGCATTCCGCGGCGCTACCTGAACACCATCATGTCGCCGTGGGCCACCAAGCGCCTGCAGGAATTCGGCGGTGACATCAGCAAGTTCAAGGTGGTCAAGCTGTACCCCTCGATCCTCAACCAGATCGCCATTGCCAAGACCGAACCGGGTGACGAGAACAACCAGGACATCTCGGCCCTGGTCGGCAAGGTGGATATCCGCAAGCTCGAGGAATTCCCGCAGAACGACGCCGACGCCTACAGCTATTCGGGCGCGCTGTGCCGGGCCAACCAGGGCCTGATGGAATTCGTGGAAATGTTCAAGGCACCGATCAAGGTCCTGCACCCGTTGCTCACTGCCACGCAGGAAGGCAACTACAACAGTACCGAAGGCCTCGGCGCCATCCCCTATTCCGGGATCCTCCTGGCCCACTCCAACGAATCGGAGTGGCACACCTTCCGCAACAACAAGAACAACGAGGCGTTCATCGACCGGATCTACATCGTCAAGGTGCCGTATTGCCTGCGCGTCAGCGATGAGATCAAGATCTACGACAAGTTGCTGGTCAACAGCTCGCTGGCCAAGGCCCACTGCGCCCCGGACACGCTGAAGATGCTGGCCCAGTTCACCGTGCTGTCGCGCCTGAAGGAGCCGGAAAACTCCAACATCTACTCGAAGATGCGGGTGTACGACGGGGAAAACCTCAAGGATACCGATCCAAAGGCCAAGTCGATCCAGGAATACCGCGATGCTGCGGGCGTCGACGAGGGCATGAACGGCCTGTCGACCCGCTTCGCCTTCAAGATCCTGTCCAAGGTGTTCAACTTCGACCCGCATGAAGTGGCCGCCAACCCGGTACACCTGCTGTATGTGCTGGAGCAGCAGATCGAGCAGGAACAGTTCCCTGCCGAAGTGCGCGAACGCTACCTGCGCTACCTCAAGGAGTACCTGGCACCGCGCTACATCGAGTTCATCGGCAAGGAGATCCAGACTGCGTACCTGGAGTCCTACAGCGAGTACGGGCAGAACATCTTTGACCGCTACGTGCTGTACGCCGACTTCTGGATCCAGGACCAGGAATACCGCGACCCGGAAACCGGCGAAATCCTCAACCGTATCGCCCTCAACGAAGAGCTGGAGAAGATCGAGAAGCCGGCCGGCATCAGCAACCCGAAAGATTTCCGCAACGAAATCGTCAACTTCGTGCTGCGTGCCCGGGCCAACAACAACGGCAAGAACCCGAGCTGGCTGAGCTACGAGAAGCTGCGGGTGGTGATCGAGAAGAAAATGTTCTCCAACACCGAGGACCTGCTGCCGGTCATCAGCTTCAACGCCAAGGCCAGCAAGGAGGACCAACAGAAACACAACGACTTCGTCACGCGCATGGTGGAGCGTGGCTACACCGACAAACAGGTTCGTCTGCTGTCGGAATGGTACCTGCGGGTCAGGAAATCGCAATAAAGCGGCAAGCTACAAGCCGCGAGCTCCAGGCTGCACGGCGCCGAGCGCAAGCCCGGCGCTGCAGCCTGCAGCAGCGGTGGCTGCTCTTTCCTGCAGCCTGAAGCTTGTGGCTTGCAGCTGCTCCAGCTACCGGAGGGACCATGAGCTACGTTATAGACCGACGCCTGAACGGCAAGAACAAGAGCACGGTCAACCGCCAGCGCTTTCTGCGGCGGTACCGCGAACACATCAAGAAAGCCGTCGAAGAGGCGGTGAGCCGCCGTTCCATCATGGACATGGAACATGGCGAGCAGATCAGCATACCGGGGCGCGACATCGACGAACCGGTGCTGCACCATGGCCGCGGGGGCAAGCAGACCATCGTGCACCCGGGCAACAAGGAATTCACCGCCGGCGAACACATCCCCAGGCCACAAGGAGGCGGGGGTGGTAGCGGGCGTGGCAAGGCCGGCAATTCCGGCGAGGGCATGGACGACTTCGTCTTCCAGATTACCCAGGAAGAGTTCCTCGAATTCATGTTCGAGGACCTCGAACTGCCCAACCTGGTCAAACGCCACCTGACCGGTGCCGACACCTTCAAGACCGTGCGCGCCGGTATCGCCAACGAAGGCAACCCGTCGCGCATCAACATCGTGCGCACCCTGCGCTCGGCCCACGCCCGGCGCATCGCCCTGACCGGCAGCAGCCGTGCCCTGCTACGCGAAGCGCAGAAGGAACTGGCCCGCCTGAAGATCGAGGAACCGGACAACTTCAGCGATATCCAGGAAGTCGAACAGGAAATCGAACGCCTGAAGGCCCGCATCAACCGCCTGCCCTTCCTCGACACCTTCGACCTCAAGTACAACCTGCTGGTCAAGCAGCCCAACCCCAGCTCCAAGGCGGTCATGTTCTGCCTGATGGACGTGTCCGGGTCGATGACCCAGGCCACCAAGGACATTGCCAAACGCTTCTTCATACTCCTGTACCTGTTCCTCAAGCGTAACTACGACCGCATCGAGGTGGTATTCATCCGCCACCACACCAGCGCTCGTGAAGTCGACGAGGAAGAATTCTTCTATTCGCGGGAAACCGGCGGCACCATCGTTTCCAGCGCGCTCAAGCTGATGCAGGAAATCATGGCCGAGCGCTACCCGGCCAGCGACTGGAACATCTACGCCGCCCAGGCCTCGGACGGCGACAACTGGAACGACGACTCGCCGATCTGCCGCGACATCCTGTCCAAGCAGATCATGCCGCATGTGCAGTACTACACTTACGTCGAAATCACCCCACGTGAGCACCAGGCGCTGTGGTACGAATACGAGCGCATCGGCGAAGCCTTCCCCGACACGTTCGCCCAGCAGCAGTTGGTATCGGCCGGCGACATCTACCCGGTCTTCCGTGAACTCTTCCAGCGCAGGTTAGCCACATGACCGCCAGAGCACAGAGACGCCAACCCATTTCCACCGGGTCCGAGTGGACGTTCGAACTGATCCAGACCTACGACCGGGAAATCAGCCGCCTGGCCGAGCGTTACGCCCTGGACACCTACCCCAACCAGATAGAGGTGATTACCGCCGAGCAGATGATGGACGCCTATGCCTCGGTCGGCATGCCACTGGGCTATCACCACTGGTCCTATGGCAAACAGTTCCTCAGCACGGAAAAGTCCTACAGCCGGGGCCAGATGGGCCTGGCCTACGAAATCGTGATCAACTCCGACCCGTGCATCGCCTACCTGATGGAAGAGAACACCATGTGCATGCAGGCACTGGTGATCGCCCATGCCTGCTACGGCCATAACAGTTTCTTCAAGGGCAACTACCTGTTCCGCACCTGGACCGACGCCAGCTCGATCATCGACTACCTGGTGTTCGCCAAGCAGTACATCGCCCAGTGCGAGGAACGCCACGGCATCGATGCCGTGGAGGACCTGATCGACTCCTGCCATGCGCTGATGAACTATGGCGTCGACCGCTACAAGCGCCCTTACCCGATTTCCGCCGAAGAGGAACGGCGCCGGCAGAAAGAACGCGAGGAGCACCTGCAACGGCAGATCAACGACCTGTGGCGGACCATCCCGAAAAGCGCTGACAAGGGCAACGAGCGCGATGATGCGCGCTTCCCCGCCGAACCACAGGAAAACATCCTGTATTTCATCGAGAAGAACGCCCCGCTACTGGAGCCATGGCAGCGTGAAGTGGTACGCATCGTGCGCAAGATTGCCCAGTACTTCTACCCGCAGCGCCAGACTCAGGTGATGAACGAAGGCTGGGCGACGTTCTGGCATTACACCTTGATGAACGACCTGTACGACGAGGGCCTGATCACCGAAGGCTTCATGATGGAGTTCCTGCAGTCGCACACCAGCGTGGTGTTCCAGCCTGGCTTCGACAGCCCGTACTACAACGGCATCAACCCGTACGCGCTGGGCTTTGCGATGTATACCGACATCCGCCGCATGTGCGAAAACCCGACCGAAGAAGATCGCCGCTGGTTCCCCGACATTGCCGGCAGTGACTGGCTTTCTACCATCAAGTTCGCCATGAGCAGCTTCAAGGACGAGAGCTTCATCCTGCAGTACCTGTCACCCAAGGTGATGCGTGACCTCAAGCTGTTCAGCATTCTCGATGATGACCAGCGCGACGACCTGCTGGTGCCCGCCATTCATGACGAGGCCGGCTACCGAATCATTCGCGAGCAACTGGCGGCGCAATACAACCTGGGCAACCGCGAACCGAACGTGCAGATCTGGAGCGTCGATCGCCGCGGCGACCGCTCGCTGACCCTGCGCCACCAACAACACAACCGTAAACCGCTGGGCGACTCCACCGATGAAGTGCTCAAGCACCTGCATCGCCTGTGGGGCTTCGACATCCACCTGGAGACCGTGCAGGGCGACCAGGTAATGAAGACCCACCACATGCCACCGCGCGGCGAGCACGGCGAAAACGCCGACTACGGGCGCATGGACCTGGCCGTCATCCACCACCTCTGATGCAACGCCATGGCTGTCGACAGGTTATCCTGTCGGCAGTTATGGAGAGTTGCACATGCACATCTACAAAGTCGGCGGCGCCGTGCGCGACCGCCTGCTCGGCCGCCCTGTGAGCGATATCGACTGGCTGGTGGTCGGCGCCACGGTCGAAGAAATGCACGCCAAGGGCTACCGCCCGGTCGGCGCCGACTTCCCGGTGTTCCTGCACCCGACCACCGGCGAGGAATACGCCCTCGCACGCACCGAGCGCAAGAGCGGACGTGGCTACGGTGGTTTCACCTTCCACGCCAGCCCCGAAGTGACGCTGGAAGAAGACCTCATACGCCGCGACCTGACCATCAATGCGATGGCTGAGGACGAAGCGGGCGTCTTGTACGACCCCTATCATGGCAAGAACGATCTCGATCAGCGCCTGTTACGCCACGTTTCCCCGGCATTTGCCGAAGATCCTTTGCGCGTGCTGCGCGTCGCGCGCTTCGCTGCCCGTTATGCACCGCTGGGTTTCCGGGTGGCCGAGGAAACCTTGGAGCTGATGCGCCAGATCAGTGCTTCGGGCGAGCTGCAGGCGCTGACGGCCGAACGCAGCTGGAAGGAAATCGAGCGGGCGCTGATGGAAGCGCAGCCGCAGGTGTTCTTCCAGATCCTGCAGGCCTGTGGCGCCCTGGCGGAGCTGCTGCCCGAGCTGGGAGAGCATACCCAGGCCATGCTGGCGCTGGAGCAGGCTGCACTGCATGACCAGGCCCTGCACCTACGCTGGGCCTGCCTGCTGCACAGGCTGGCTCCCGCTTCGATCAAAGCCGTCAACCAGCGCTTCAAGGCGCCGCGGGAATGCCAGGAGCTGGCGTTGCTGACCGGGGAGTGCCTGGCGCAAGGCAACCAGGCGCTGGCGTTGCCAGCGACGGCGTTGCTGGAGCTGTTACAGAAGTTCGATGTGTACCGGCGGCCGCAGCGGTTCGAGGACTTCCTGATCGCTTGCCAGATGATCGCACTGGGCGAGGGCAAAGTAGGTTATCCACAGGCCGATTACCTGCGAGGGGCAGCGGCCGCAGCGCGGGCGGTGGATGTGAAACCGCTGGTGCAGGCCGGGCTGACTGGGCAGGCACTGGGCGAAGCGCTCAAAGCTGAGCGGTTGAAAGCGCTTGAGACCTACCAGGTCGGTTGATCTCACCGACCTCATCGCGGGCACGCCCGCTCCCACAGAACAGTGTTTTACCTGTGGGAGCGGGCGTGCCCGCGAAAGGGCCGGTACAGGCTCAAGCCGGCGTCAGCTGCAACCCACGCCATTCAAAGGCAACCGGCGCCAGTACCTGGTCAATCCGCGCTTCCTGCCACAACTGCGCCATGCGCTTGCCCACCCCCGGATGCACCAGGTCGGGCGCCAGCAGCGCCAGCGGCCACAGCACGAAGGCATTCTTCAGAATCTCGGCACGGGGCAGCACCAGCCCATCGAACGTGCCCAGCAAGTCGTCATACATCAGCACATCGATATCCAGCGGCAGCCCCTTGCGGTCCGGTGCATAGCGGCCGTTGTCGGCCTCGATGAACTTCAACCGGCGGTCCAGCTCGATCAACGGCAGCGCCGTCTGCCCAGTCACCACGAAGTTGATGAACGGCCCGCTCTTGATACCCACCGCCTGGCTTTCGAACGCCGGCGAACAACGCATGTCGGTCAGGATGCCGGCCAGTGCATCGAGCCCGGCACACAGGTGCGCCTCGCGATCGATGTTGCTGCCAAGGCCCAGGTACACCGTGCTCAGAGACATCCGCGCTCGATCTCCACGCCAACACCACCACGGGCCGCAGGCACCGCACCCGGCTTGGTCAGCTTCAACCGCACCCATGGGATGTGGAACTCCTCCATCAGCGTTGCCACCAGGCGCTCGGCAAAGGTTTCCACCAGTTCGAAACGGGCCTGCTCGGCAAACGCCTGGATACGCGCCGACACACTGGCGTAATCCAGCGCCAGGCTCAGGTCGTCACCGGCCGCAGCCGGGCGGTTGTCCCAGGCGAAGCTCAGGTCCAGGCGCAAGCACTGGCGAATATCCCGCTCCCAGTCATAGGCACCGATGACGGTATCGACTTCCAGGCCTTCGATGAACACTCTGTCCAAGCACTTCTCTCCACAGCACGACAAGGGCGACTGGCGCCGTTAGAATCAGGGCGTCCTCGCCCGGAATAGTTAGCATGTTTTGGTTACTGGCGCTGCTCGCCTACCTGCTCGGCTCGCTGTCCTTCGCCATCGTCCTAAGCCGCCTTGCGGGCAGCCCGGACCCGCGTTCCAGCGGTTCAGGCAATGCCGGCGCCACCAACATGCTACGCCTGGCAGGCCGCAAGCTGGCGATCCTGACCCTGCTTGGCGACCTGTGCAAGGGCCTGTTGCCGGTATGGCTCGCCCGCCTTGCCGGGCTGGACCTGCACGCGCAGGCCTGGGTTGGCGTGTGCGCGGTGCTGGGCCATCTGTTTCCGCTGTACTTCCGCTTCCGTGGCGGCAAGGGCGTGGCGACTGCCGCCGGCATGCTCATGGCCCTGTACTTCCCGGCCGCACTGCTGGCCATCGGCGCCTGGCTGCTGACCTTCTACCTTACCCGCACCAGTTCGCTGGCGGCGCTGATCGCCACGCCGCTGACCTTGCCTCTGCTCGCCTGGCGCGAACCAGAGGCGCTGCTGCCGATCAGCGTGCTCACGCTGATGATCGTCTGGCGCCACCGCAACAACCTGCGCGACCTGTTCGCCGGGCGGGAACGGCATTTCTAGCCATCAGACCGGCGGCAACTGCTCCATCGGCCAGCGTGCCTGCACGCTGATGGCCAGGTCCTGCTGCTGCCCGGCCAACAACCGCTGGCAGCCAGCGTAGGCGATCATCGCGCCGTTGTCGGTGCAGAACTGCGGGCGCGCGTAGTACACGTTGCCCTTGATGCTGGCGAGCATGTCTTCGAGGGACGCCCGCAAGGCCTTGTTGGCGCTGACGCCACCGGCGATGACCAGGCGCTTGAGGCCGGTCTGCTTCAGCGCCCGCTTGCACTTGATGGTCAGAGTCTCCACCACCGCCTGCTGGAACGCCAGGGACAGGTCGCAACGGGTTTGTTCGTTGTCGTCACCAGCATCGCGGCACTGCTGCCAGGTGTTCAGGGCGAAGGTTTTCAGGCCGCTGAAGCTGAACTCCAGGCCCGGGCGGTCGGTCATCGGCCGCGGGAAGACGAAGCGCCCCGGCACACCGCGCTCGGCCAGGCGAGCGATTTCCGGGCCACCAGGGTAGTTCAGGCCGATCAGCTTGGCGGTCTTGTCGAACGCTTCGCCAGCGGCGTCGTCCAGGCTCTCGCCCAACAGCTCGTACTGGCCGATACCGTCGACGCGCACCAGCTGGGTGTGGCCACCCGAAACCAACAAGGCGACGAACGGAAACTCCGGCGGGTTCTGCTCCAGCATCGGTGCCAGCAGGTGGCCTTCCATATGGTGCACGCCAATCGCCGGGATATCCCAGGCAAAGGCCAGTGCCTGCGCACAGGACGCGCCCACCAGCAAGGCACCGACCAGGCCAGGGCCGGCGGTGTAGGCGATGGCGTCGATCTCGGTGGCGACGCAGCCGGCCTCGTCCAGCACCTGGCGGATGAGCGGCAGCATGCGCTTGACGTGGTCACGCGAGGCAAGCTCGGGCACCACACCGCCAAACACGCGGTGCAGGTCGATCTGGCTGAACAGTGCGTCGGCCAACAAACCACGCTCGCTGTCATATAATGCGACGCCGGTTTCGTCGCAGGATGTTTCCAATCCCAGTACTAGCATGGGCTCGTCCCTTGTGGGGGCTGAATTCGAAGCCGCGCATGATAGTCCTCGTGTCGGATGCCGACCAGCGGTTTTCGATCAGAGGCTTTGCATTCCGGCTTGCTAAGGGTTAACATCCGCAACCCTTGAAAACCGACGTTCTCCAGCACACCTTTGTTTTGCCAGGAGCACGTCTACCCCGGTAATGAATTAAGGTAGCCCTGGATGCCAGCCGTCAAAGTTAAAGAGAACGAACCCTTCGACGTAGCTCTGCGTCGTTTCAAGCGCTCCTGCGAAAAAGCCGGTGTACTGGCTGAAGTTCGTAGCCGCGAGTTTTACGAGAAGCCGACCGCCGAGCGTAAGCGCAAAGCAGCTGCTGCTGTTAAGCGTCACGCCAAGAAAGTTCAGCGCGAACAGCGCCGCGCCGTTCGCCTGTACTAATACAGGCGTTCTACGCAAAGCTTCTGCCCTGCCCGGCTAACCGCCGGGCGATGGCAGTGGTCGCTTCAAACTTGAGCAGCTAGCTCAAGGCCCTGCACAAGCTTCTTGCGAACTGCACATGGGCAACCTGCCTGAAACGTCAGAGCTGGTCCTCCTTGTTGTATGACCAGACGTGCACGTCCGACTGACGGGCCCCACCGGGCTGGCGACGAGCACATTTTCCCTCGTACTTCTCCAAGCGGCACCCGCCCCATTCGGCGTGTGAGCGATTAGACTTGCCAGTTGCCAGATGACGAGACTGCCATGGCCGGGCTGATTCCCCAGAGTTTCATTGACGACCTGATCAACCGCCTCGACATCGTCGACGTGGTGAGTTCGCGCGTCCAGCTGAAAAAGACCGGCAAGAACTACTCCGCCTGCTGCCCGTTCCACAAGGAAAAGACCCCTTCCTTCACGGTCAGCCCCGACAAGCAGTTCTACTACTGCTTCGGCTGCGGTGCCGGTGGCAACGCCCTGGGCTTCGTCATGGACCACGACAACCTGGACTTCCCCCAGGCGGTCGAGGAACTGGCCCGCGCCGCTGGCATGGAAGTACCCCGCGAGCAAGGCCGCCGCGACCACAAACCGCGCCAGCCCACCGATTCGCCGCTGTACCCGTTGCTGGACGCCGCTTCGGAGTTCTACCGCCAGGCCCTGCGCAGCCACCCGACCCGCAAGGCGGCGGTGGACTACCTCAAGGGCCGCGGCCTGTCCGGGGAAATCGCCCGCGACTTCGGCCTGGGCTTCGCCCCGCCAGGCTGGGACAACCTGCTCAAGCACCTGGGTGCCGACAGCCTGCAGCAGAAGGTGATGATCGACGCCGGCCTGCTGATCGAGAACGCCGAAAGCGGCAAGCGCTACGACCGCTTCCGCGACCGGGTGATGTTCCCGATCCGTGACAGCCGTGGGCGCATCATCGCCTTCGGTGGCCGGGTGCTCGGCGACGACAAGCCGAAGTACCTGAACTCCCCGGAAACCCCGGTGTTCCACAAGGGCCAGGAACTGTACGGCCTGTACGAGGCACGCAAGCACAACCGCAACCTCGACGAGATCATCGTCGTCGAGGGCTACATGGACGTCATCGCCCTGGCCCAGCAGGGCTTGCGCAACGCCGTGGCCACCCTTGGCACCGCCACCAGCGAAGAGCACCTCAAGCGCCTGTTCCGCGTGGTGCCCAGCGTGCTGTTCTGCTTCGACGGTGACCAGGCCGGGCGCAAGGCCGCCTGGCGCGCCCTGGAGTCGACCCTGCCGAACCTGCAGGACGGCCGCCGTGCGCGCTTCCTGTTCCTGCCCGAAGGCGAAGACCCGGACAGCCTGGTGCGCGCCGAAGGCACCGATGCCTTCATGGCCCGCATCAACCAGCACGCCCAGCCGCTGGCCGACTACTTCTTCGAGCAACTGGGCGTGGAAGCCGACCCGCGCTCGCTGGAAGGCAAGGCGCACATGGCGACCCTGGCAGCACCGCTGATCGAAAAGATCCCCGGCGCCAACCTGCGCCAGCTGATGCGCAACCGCCTGCGCGAAATTACCGGCCTCGACCCGCAGCAGGTCGAGCAACTGGCGCAACACGCCCCGGCCCCCGGCAACGTGCCGGACTACGACCCTGGCTACGATTACGACGCCATGGCCAGCTACACCCCCGACTACGGCGACATGCCGCAGCACGACTACGCCCCTGCCCAGCAGGAACAGGCGTGGAAGCCGAACAAGGGCGCCGGCAAGAAGCAATGGGGCGACAAGCCCTGGGACAAGAACCGCAAGGGCGGCAAACCCTGGCAACAACGTGACGAAGCGCCACCGCGCGTGCCGGCCCCGGTCGAGCCGCCAACCCTGGCCGCCCTGCGCACGCTGCTGCACCACCCGCTGCTGGCCGGCAAGGTGGAAGATGCCAGCCATTTTGCCGACGAAGAACACCTGTACAGCCAGCTGCTGGTGGCCCTGATCGAAGCCGCGCAGAAAAATCCTGGGCTAAGCTCAATGCAGTTGATCGCACGTTGGCACGGCACCGAACAGGGCCGCCTGCTACGGGCGCTGGCGGAAAAGGAATGGCTGATCGTGGCCGACAACCTTGAACAACAGTTTTTCGACACTATAACTAGCTTGTCCGCCCGCCAACGCGAGCGCAGCCTGGAACAACTGCTCAGGAAATCACGTCAAAGCGAATTGACCAGCGAGGAGAAATCCCAGCTCCTCGCCCTGCTGAGCCGGAATGTTCCCGCACAAACGCCGACCTCATCTGGCGCGTGAGGCCCATGCTCGGGTATAATCCTCGGCTTGTTTTTTGCCCGCCAAGACCTTCAGTGGATAGGGTGTTATGTCCGGAAAAGCGCAACAGCAGTCTCGTATCAAAGAGTTGATCACCCGCGGTCGTGAGCAGGGCTACCTGACTTACGCGGAGGTCAACGACCACCTGCCTGAGGATATTTCAGATCCGGAACAGGTGGAAGACATCATCCGCATGATCAACGACATGGGGATCAACGTATTCGAGAGTGCTCCGGATGCGGATGCCCTTCTGTTGGCGGAAGCCGACACCGACGAAGCTGCGGCCGAAGAAGCCGCTGCTGCGTTGGCGGCAGTTGAAACCGATATCGGCCGCACGACCGACCCGGTGCGCATGTACATGCGCGAAATGGGTACCGTCGAGCTGCTGACCCGCGAAGGCGAGATCGAAATCGCCAAGCGTATCGAGGAAGGCATCCGTGAAGTCATGGGCGCCATCGCCCACTTCCCGGGCACTGTCGACTACATTCTCGGCGAATATGACCGTGTCACCAGCGAAGGTGGCCGGCTGTCCGACGTTCTCAGCGGTTACATCGACCCTGACGACAACATCGCTGCACCGACCGAGGAAGTGCCGATCCCGGGCGCCAAGGCCGCGACCGCGAAGGAAGAGTCCGACGACGACGAGGAAGAATCCGAAAGCGGTGACGACGAGGAAGAGGCCGAGAGCGGCCCGGACCCGGAAGTCGCCCGCCAGCGTTTCGGCGCCGTCGCCGATCAACTGCAGGCCACCAACAAGGTCCTGAAGAAAAACGGTCGCGCCCACAAGGAAAGCATCGAGGCCCTGCAGGCCCTGGCCGACCTGTTCATGCCGATCAAGCTGGTACCCAAGCAGTTCGAGGTACTGGTAGAGCGTGTGCGTGACGCCCTGAACCGTCTGCGCCAGCAAGAACGCGCCATCATGCAGCTGTGCGTACGTGATGCGCGCATGCCGCGCGCCGACTTCCTGCGCATGTTCCCGGGCAACGAAACCGACCAGACCTGGAGCGGTGACCTGGCCAAGCGCAACACCAAGTGGGCTGCCGCCCTGGGTGAAAAGGACGCTGCCATTGTCGCTTGCCAGCAGAAGCTGATCGACCTTGAGAACGAAAGCGGCCTGACCGTTGCCGAGATCAAGGAAATCAACCGTCGCATGTCGATCGGTGAAGCCAAGGCCCGCCGCGCCAAGAAAGAAATGGTCGAGGCGAACCTGCGTCTGGTGATCTCCATCGCCAAGAAGTACACCAACCGTGGCCTGCAGTTCCTCGACCTGATCCAGGAAGGCAACATCGGCTTGATGAAAGCGGTGGACAAGTTCGAATACCGTCGCGGCTACAAGTTCTCGACCTACGCCACCTGGTGGATCCGTCAGGCGATTACCCGTTCGATCGCCGACCAGGCACGCACCATCCGTATTCCGGTGCACATGATCGAGACGATCAACAAGCTCAACCGTATTTCCCGCCAGATGCTGCAGGAAATGGGTCGCGAACCGACCCCGGAAGAACTTGGCGAGCGCATGGAAATGCCTGAGGACAAGATCCGCAAGGTACTGAAGATCGCCAAAGAGCCGATCTCCATGGAAACCCCGATCGGTGACGACGAAGATTCGCACCTGGGCGACTTCATCGAGGACTCGACCATGCAGTCCCCGATCGATGTGGCCACGGTCGAAAGCCTCAAGGAAGCCACTCGCGACGTGCTCTCCGGCCTCACCGCGCGTGAAGCCAAGGTACTGCGCATGCGCTTCGGTATCGACATGAACACCGACCATACCCTTGAAGAGGTAGGCAAGCAGTTCGACGTGACCCGTGAGCGGATCCGTCAGATCGAAGCGAAGGCGTTGCGCAAACTGCGCCACCCGACTCGCAGCGAGCACCTGCGCTCCTTCCTCGACGAGTGATGACAAACCCCGGCCCAGGCCGGGGTTTTTCTTTCCGCCCTGTGCAACCTGCCACTCCCGCATGGATCGTGCAGGCCTGCACGAAAGACTCCACCTTCCACCCAACACCAGCAGCAATGCCCGTCTACACTCGACTTCAGTCCCCCTGAAAGCGAGGCCGCTATGTCCCTGTTGCCGGCCATCCTGTTGATGTTCCTGCTTTTGTGGAACACAGCGGCCGGCGCCCTGACCCTGACAGATGAGGAAAAAGCCTGGTTGGCTGCCCATCCGCAGTTGAGCCTGGGTGTAGACGCCTCTTGGCCACCGTTCGAGTTTCGCGACCAGGAGGGCCGGTACCAGGGATTGGCCGCCGATTACATCGCCACCATCCAGCAACGCCTGGAGGTGACGCTCAAACCGGTCGAACCGCGCAGTTGGACCGAAGTGTTGGCGATGGCGCGGGAAAACCGCATCGACCTGCTGCCCGGCATCATGTCCACCCCCGAACGCCAAGGCTACCTGGCCTTCACCCGCCCGTACCTCGATTTCCCCATCGTCATCCTCGCCCATAAAGGCGCTGCACAGCCGCGCAACCTCGACGAGCTGTACGGCCTGAAGGTTGCCGTGGTGGAGAACTACGCCCCGCACGAATTGCTGCGCACGCACCACCCAGACCTCAACCTGGTGGCCCTGCCCAATGTCAGCTCGACGTTGCAGGCCCTGGCCACCGACCAGGTGGACGCCGTGGTCGGTGACCTTGCCTCGAGTATCTGGAGCCTGCGCCAGCTGAAGCTCGATGGCCTCTACGTCAGTGGCGAAACCCCCTACCGCTACCAGCTGGCCATGGCCGTGCCCCGTGACAAGCAGGTACTGGTCGGCATTCTGGACAAGGTGATCGCCGACATGAGCAGCGGCGAAGTCAGCCAGATCCAGCAACGCTGGGTGGGCAATGTGGTCGACCAACGGCTGTTCTGGTCTGACATGCTGATGTATGGCCTGCCGGCAGTTCTGGTATTGATGGCGGTACTGGCGGTGGTCATCCGCATCAACCGCCGCCTCAGCTCGGAGATCTCCCGGCGCATCGCCCTCGAACAGGAGCTGCGCAGCAGCGAATATCGCTACCGCAGCCTGGTCGAGAGCCTGTCCGCCATTGCCTGGGAGGCCGACGCCAACGACTTCATCTACAGCTACGTTTCGCCGCACGCCGAGGACCTGCTGGGCTATCCCCTCAGCGAATGGCTCAAGCCCGGCTTCTGGCGCAGCATCCTGCACCCGGATGACGCCCTCTGGGCGCAGGCCTATTGCGACAGCGAAACGGCGGCTGGGCGTGACCACAGCCTGGATTATCGGGTGATCCGCGCCGATGGCCAGCCGCTGTGGGTGCGCAACATCGTCAGCATGATCGAGCACGGCCACAAACCGGTGATGCGCGGGCTGATGATCGACATCAGCGAGACCAAGCGCACCGAGAACGCCCTGCGCCTGTCGGAACAGAAGTTCGCCTCGGTGTTCCAGCAGTGCCCGGACATCCTGCTGATCGCCCGCCACAGCGACGGCTGCCTGCTGGAGGTGAACGAAGCCTTCGAAGAGCAGATCGGCCTGGCCCCGGACCAGGTCATTGGCCGTACGGCCACCGACCTGAACCTGTGGGGCGTCGAAGGTACCGGCCCGCGCCTGCTCGAACGCCTGCACCAGGGCGGTATCCGCAACCTGGAGATGAGCTTCCGGCGCAGCAATGGCCAACTGTTCACCGGCCTGACCTCGGCGGAAACCTTCGAGCTCGACGGCACCCCGGCGCTGGTGGTGGCGGTGCGCGACATCAGCCAGCTCAAGGAAACCCAGGAGCAGCTGCAAACCTCGGAAGAAAAATTCGCCAAGGCTTTCCACGCCTCCCCCGACGGCCTGCTGTTGTCGCGCCAGACCGACGGCTTGCTGCTTGAAGTGAACGAGGGCTTCTGCCGCCTCACCGGCTACGACCTCAACCCGACCCTCGACCAGACCTCGCTGGACCTGGGCATCTGGGTCGACCTCAACGAACGCAAGCGCCTGGTCGAGCAGCTCAACCGCGACGGTTTCGTGCGTGACTTCACCTGCCACATTCGCCGCAGCGACGGACAGATCCGCCTTTGTGAGCTGTCCGCGCGGCCCCTGCCGATTGCCGGTGTAGATTGCATGCTGACCATCGCTCGCGATATCACCGAGCGCCACCTGATGCAGGAAAAGCTGCAACTGGCTGCCACCGTGTTCGAGAACACTGCCGAAGGGGTGCTGATCACCGACATCGACCAGCGCATCAGTGCGGTCAACCGCGCCTTCACCGAAATCACCGGTTACAGCGAGAGCGAGGCGCTTGGCCAGACCCCACGCCTGCTCGCCTCCGGCCAGCACGACAGCGCCTTCTATGCAGCCATGTGGCACCAGCTGACCGACGAAGGCCACTGGCAAGGCGAGATCTACAACAAACGCAAGAACGGCGAGCTGTACCCCGGCTGGCTGACCATCAGCGCCGTGCGCAACAGCGAGCGCGAGATCACCCACTTCGTCGCGGTGTTCGCCGACATCTCCAGCCTCAAGCACGCCCAGGCCAAGCTGGACTACCAGGCCCACCACGACCCGCTCACCGGGCTGCCAAACCGCACCCTGTTCGAAAGCCGCCTGCAGGCCGTGCTCACCAGTGAACAGGAGTCCAACCGCCAGGGCGCGGTATTGTTCCTCGACCTCGACCGCTTCAAGCACATCAACGACAGCCTCGGGCACCCGGTCGGCGACCTGCTGCTCAAGGGCATCGCCCAACGCTTGAAGGAGCAGGTACGCGACGTCGACACCGTAGCCCGCCTGGGCGGTGACGAATTCATCATCCTGCTGCCGGGCCTGCACAAACCCAGCGACGCCAGCACCATCGCCAACAAGCTGCTGGCCTGCTTCAACGCGCCGTTCCAGGCCGGCGAGCATGAGTTCTTCACCAGCGCCAGCATCGGCATCAGCCTTTATCCACAGGACGGCACCGACGTTTCCACATTGATTCGCAACGCCGACGCGGCGATGTACCGTTCCAAGGCCAAAGGCCGCAACCGCGTCGAAGCCTATACCCTCGACCTTACTGCCCAAGCCAGCGAACGCATTGCCCTGGAGCACGAGCTGCGCCGCGCCATCGAGCGTAACGAAATGAGCCTGTGCTTCCAGCCCAAGCTCAGCCTCAGGACCCAGAGCCTGGTGGGTGCCGAAGCATTGATCCGCTGGAGCCACCCGACCTTTGGTGAAGTGCCGCCGGAACATTTCATCCACCTGGCGGAAGAAAACGGCACCATTCTGCAGCTTGGCGATTGGGTACTGGAGCAGGCCTGCCGCCAGATACAGGCCTGGAAGCAGCATTACGAGCCCTTCGGCCCGCTGTCGATCAACCTCGCCGGCGCGCAGCTGCGCCACCCGCACCTGGCCCGGCGTATCGAACAGCTGCTCAGGCAATACCAGCTGCAGGCTGGCGACCTGCAGTTGGAAATAACCGAGAACTTCATCATGAGCCAGGCAGAAGAAGCCCTGGCCGTGCTGTACCAGTTGAAGAAACTGGGCGTGCAACTGGCCATTGACGACTTTGGCACCGGGTATTCCTCACTGAGCTATCTCAAGCGCCTGCCGCTGGACATTCTCAAGATCGACAAGTCGTTCATCCGCGGCCTGCCCGACGACCCGCACGATGCAGCCATAGCCCGGGCAATCATCGCCCTGGGCCGCAGCATGCAGCTGACCATCATTGCCGAAGGCGTGGAAAACCAGGCCCAGCAGCGTTTTCTGGCAGCTGAGGGGTGCGAGCAGATCCAGGGCTACATCGTCAGCCTGCCGCTGCCACCGGAGGAGTTTGCGGCAGGGTTCCTTCGCATAGCACTATCGGATCTTTCAGATGGCACAGGTGTGAAACCCTCGTTATAATCCGGCCACTTACTGAGGGCCTATAGCTCAGTCGGTTAGAGCAGAGGACTCATAATCCTTTGGTCCACGGTTCGAGTCCGTGTGGGCCCACCAGCTTGCAAGCCGCGCACTGCGCGGCTTTGTCGTTTCTGGCCCCTGCCATTTCCCGCCTCAATCACCTTTCACAATCTTTGGAAGTGTCCACAATTGTCCACGCATACCTGCCAGAGGGTTGAGATTGACCACATCGGCTAGATGCCCAACCAGAGCGCCATGATCGCGGCCCTGCCCGGGCTACGACCAGGTGCATCGATCAACCAGGGCGAGCGGGTGACCCACGTCGCGCTCGCCGACAACCAGAAGGCCATACGATGGAAGATGCAATCCGCCGCACAGTAGAGCGCCAATTCCCCGAAATCACGGGGTGATATCACCTGCCCCGCTTCGGGCGTGTCGTCGCGGTACCAGACGCCCCCCCAGGCGCAAGGTCTATGCGATGACTTCCGGCCACGCTTCGGTGTGGACGTACAGATTTTGCTGCCAGACGGCGAACCCGATCCCGCCCTGCCGATTCTCAACAACCTGCCTCTGCCAGCGCCTATGGGCGGCCAGGAGGCCGGTATGTTTGGCTTCCCCGAGGAAGGCACCACTGTCGTGGTGTCGTTCGCCTACGGCCTGCCGCACAAGCCCTTCATCAGATACTGCCGCACGGCCTGAGCCTTCCCCGGGTGCCAAAAGGAGACCAGGTTTGGCAGCACAGCGAGGCCTGCCAGCAACGCGTGGATGCGGACGGCAACTGGCTGCGCCAGACAGACGGCAAGATCCAGGACAAGGCAATCGAGCGGGAAGTGGAATCAATGTCCAATACCGAGCGGTACCAGAGCCACGCCAGGGAGGTAGATGGCCATTCGACAGAAGCCGTGGGGGGTATCAAGAAGATCGAAGCGCTGGGGGCGCTCAAGCTGCTGTCAGGTGGTACCGCCAGCCTGGCTGCTGTCGATGACTTGCACCAAGCCACGGGCCGCGATCTGAACCTGGTGGTGGGTCAGAAGCATAATGCGACAGTGGGTGGCGATATGCGGGAGCAGATTCAGGGCGTGCGAGAGAGCCTGACGAAGGTCAGCCAGCGCCTGCAGGCGCCCAAGACCTGGTTGGGATCAGAAGGGGTAAACGTGCTGAAGATACTTTGCGATCTTCTGGACATCGTCGAGCAGATGAACACCGCGCTGGCCGGGCACACCCACGGGCCAACTCCGGTACCGAGCAACGCCGGCGCATTCACTGCCGCCGGCGCGTCGACCAAGATGTTATTGGCTCAGTTGAAGCCGATCACCCAGTAATCAGAAGTTCAGGCGGAGCGCGGTGCGCCAGAGGTTCTTGAGTGGAGAACGCCAGTGCTTACGCCAGTTGCGTTCCCACCAGTCATCCTCATTCTTGACCACATCTTCCAGGTCGCTGCCCGCGACTGCGGCGGCATGCTGCCGGAACATCATCGGGAACACGCAGTGTTGCCGAATCCGATGCTTGAACATCACATCAACCGGCGTGCCATCGTATGGCGTCTCTGCCAGGACCCTGCAGCCCTCTCGGGACAGCACGTAGGCGTGTAGCGCAACAACTCGCCCCCTGGCGATGAACGGGAACCAGGTCAGCCAGGTCCGTCCCATCGAGTAGCCCAGGTGCAGGGCCTCGAATCGTCGTGTACGCATGAAGCGGTTGATCCAGCGAATCCTGGTGACGTTGAAGTCATACGGCTTCACGTCGTCTTCAAAGATCAGGACGCGCTCCAGGCCCTGGTTTAAAGCCATCTGAGCGATCTGCTGGTGAGATTCGTAGCATCCACGCTTCGGATCGTCTGCCTTCTGCACAACGTGGAAGATGACCTGGTTACCAATCCGCTTTCCAACGCTATCCCTGAACAGTTGACGCCTATCACTACGTGCCTCAAGCGAAATGCAATAGGCGGCGTCAACATCAAAACTGGCCCTGCTACCCATAATCCTTTCAACGTTCCTGTCATGTACTGGGTGGCTGCATATGGTACTACCGCACGCTGATATCACAAAGCCACTTTCCATTTCTGGCTGTTTCAGCAGGCATATTCATAGTTTGAGAGGGCGGTCAGCTATATTGGGGTCAAAATTCAAACTGCCATCAGCCTCGAAAGTGATATACGATAAGTGATCGTGTTCAATTTTTTGATAATTATCGTCATATCGTGCTTGGTAAAACTTGAAATCTGATCGCTTATAAACCTTACAGTGATCAGCAATCTTGCGAATCGCTCGAACTTTTACTTCGTCACTAGTATTTATACCAAATATCAAGCCTTTCAAGTCAAAGAAATTATAACCAACCGTCCTTTCTTCCCGTTCGAATGGATACCCAGCCATAATGATTCTGCATTCTGTCTCATTACCCCAATGAGCAGTCTTGGTAGTTACACTTTTTTCATACATAGCCCGATACGATGCATATCGTTGCCCATCGGCATTGGCAAGCCATTCTCCGCACTGACTTTTACGCTCTCCTTCAGAATACCAGTACGATAACGCCCATTCTTTCTGCTCATTATTTAGAGATGTAAAAAAATTCGCCGTAGTATATTCAGAATCATACCTCACTTTCATTAGAGGCATTTGACATTCCATATCTAGACGCCATTGATCATCGGGGCGACCGTAGTTAAATGCTTTAACGAAATCGGGAGGAAGTCTCTGAAACCTAAGAGTCTCGACTCCGCGGTGCAATTGTGACTCATACATCAAGCATATACCTTTGTGGTTGTCACCATAAGACCCCCATATTGCAGGATTAGAGCCACTCTCCATGAAGCAGACAACATACCAATGTGGATAGATCAAGTAGTCGAGTTGCTGCGCGAACTCTTCTGAGAAATTTACGAACACCCGCATCTGCCCAGCACTTAGAGGCTTATCCCTTAGAGCATTTCCCCTCAAGGCCTGCTGCTTGATTTTACTTTTAATCTCCTTGTAGCCATTAAGATCAGGATTACCACCAGCCGCTCTAATCTCTGCGGCACGCTGACCTGCAAAACGATAGAAACTATCTTTAACCAGCATATACCGATGAGAGTCAGACAATTGGTAACGCGTGGAGATACCATTAAATACGTGCATCAATACAATATTATGTATAGTCATCAGATGAACAATCAGCTCATATCTACTGACTTTTCTAGACGCGTCTACAATCGCTGAAAAATAATCGTTCAGCCCTTCATCGCGCTTTACAGCATCTAATATCCCCTCCAAGACCCCCCTTGGCTCAGCACCGTAGCTTTCCGGACGCAAGTTAATATAGGTAATTTCTCCATCACCTCCATTAACATACACATCGATTGTGGAAGAAAATAAAACAAGAGCGTAATGCTTTAACAAATTTCTCCAAACAACCAAATCGCCTTGAAAGAAGGTTTCTCGATGTCCTTCAAGAGGGTCATTCAACTCCTGTGGTGAAGCAAAGTAGACAGTGAGTTCGTCCAGCTCCCCTGAGCGGGCAGGGCTGTTCTCGGTAGCTGCTCGACCCAGCAGCCGATCTGCGCTTCGGAAACGATAGTACGTGCTCATAAATGATCCTTATCAAGCTGCTGCGCTTTGTTGGTAAATGACCGCAATCCGCTCTGGCATCCTGCCAAAGAATGCTGGGAGAGCTAAACCTATTTGATCGCAGAGCTTGAGCATAGAAATGCGCGAGCTGGTGCGTCAATAAACTCGCCCAGCCAAAAAAAATGAGGGTTAAAAATCACTTATCCCCCTCCCGCCGACGCGCTCTGCGTCGCGAAATAGTGCAAAGGCCAGCCCAGGTGCAAGCTAGCCCCGGAGCAGGCCCGGCGCGGGCCGCGTACAGGACAAGCGCATTGCACGCTGTGCAAAGAATTGAAGGTCTGTGCAGGCCGGTACAGCTGGATGTGTCCACAATGTGTCCACACCGAAATCGAATACCCTTCCCCAATAAGATCGAATATTCAATAAAATCAGGCACATCAAGGGTTTTGCCAATGGACACAGGTGATTTTTTCGGGCTCATAATCCTTTGGTCCACGGTTCGAGTCCGTGTGGGCCCACCAGCTACGACGAAGCCGCGCGATAGCGCGGCTTTTGCGTTTCTAGCCCCTGCAAAAAACGCACGGTGACTTTTGACGTAATTCACAACACGCCATAACCAAACAACTTGCCCAGAAAATAGACAGTGAGCCGAATAGCCGGCATTATCGGCTCATCATGTGAGCCGAATAGGCTCGTTAATCGGCTCAGCGAACCTTATGAACGACCCGCTCTGGATCTGGCAGCAGCCTGATTGGCCACACTTCAGCTGGCAAGCCGAAGCGCTTGCACCGCTGCTGCGCGCTTGCGGTCAGGCCGAGGGACGTTTGTTGGGCATGCTCGGCGCGGTGGGGAAGGACACCGAAGTGCAGAGCAGCCTGGATGCCATGCTGCAGAACATCATCACTTCTTCAGCCATCGAGGGTGAGCAGCTGAATGTCGGTTCGGTACGCTCATCACTGGCACGGCGCTTGGGGCTGAACGAAGAAGGTCGCACCACCTCACGCTCCGAAGGCCTGGCGGAACTCCTGCTCGATGCCACCCGTGCCCACCAACAACCGCTGGACGAACAGCGACTGTTCACCTGGCACCGTTGGCTATTCCCCAGCGATGAACAACTGCTGGCGCGACCGTTACACATCGGCGCACTGCGTGGCGATGAGCCGATGCAGGTCGTATCAGGCCGGATCGACCGCCCTACCGTACATTTCGAAGCTCCTCCTCGCGAAGGGCTGGAAGCGCAACTGGCAGAATTTCTCGCCTGGTTCGAGCGCAGCCGCAGCGAGGCTAGCCTTGACCCCTTTGTACGCGCCGGCATCGCTCATTTCTGGTTCGTTACCCTGCACCCTTTCGATGACGGCAACGGTCGCCTCACACGCGCCATCACCGACCTGGTATTGGCTCAAGGCGAGCAGCAGGCCATCCGCTTTTACGCCATGTCCGCAAGCATCCTCGATGACCGCACCGGTTACTACCGCATCCTCGAGGCCAGCCAGAAAGGCTCCCTGGACATCACCGCCTGGCTGCAATGGTTCCTCGCGACGTTGCTCAAAAGCTTGGAACAGGCCCTTGCCCGTATCGATCGCGTGCTGGCCAAGGCACGCTTCTGGCAGGTGCATCGCAGCCAGACGCTGTCGGTGGATCAGGTCAAAGTGCTCAATCGCCTGCTGGACGGTGGAGAGCGTGGTTTTGAAGATGGCATCAGCGCCGCTCAGTACCAAGCAGTGGCCAAGGTGTCCAAAGCCACCGCGACCCGTCACCTGAGCGATTTGCTGGAAAAGGGTTGTATCGAACGACTGCCCGGTGGCGGGCGCAGCACACGCTATCAAATAGCACGCTGAGCAGCTAAATCGCCCTCACCTGTCGCGCTGCTTCATCGTCGTAGGCCAATGGCTACGCCCGCGCCAAAAGAACGCGGAGGCGAACTTGACCCTCACGCTACGGGAGGCTTGACCATGCGTATGGTCAACCAAACGTGATGGGATGTAACGGCAATGATGAAACAGCAAGCCCTTCTCGAGGGTATTCCGCGCCGCCGGTCAGCGCTTACCATGGCCTTAGCACGTGCGGCCCACCAACTTCTCGATGAACCTAGGCTATTGCAGGACAGGCACGCGTTCGACGTACTGGGCAGCAACCTGGCACGGCAAACAGTCATCGACCCCTATGCCTACAATGCGCCAATGCTGCGTACGCTGCGCGCGGCAGTGGTCGCACGCAGCAAACTGGTGGAAGAGCGAGTGGCTCTTGCCATAAGCGCTGGGCTGCGTCAGGTCGTGATCCTCGGAGCCGGCCTGGACACGCTGTCCCTTCGCCTTCCCGAGAGCGTCAGATGCGTTGAGCTGGATCAGGCAGAGACCCAGCAATGGAAACTGGAGCGTTTGCAGGAGAGCGATGTCACGATCCCTTCCAACGTCGCCTTCGTTGCCGCAGACCTTGCGGAAGTTTCTTTGCCAGCAGTGCTCGATAAACATGGAATCGACCCGGAACGCCCGACCTTTTTCAGCTGCCTGGGCGTACTTCCCTACCTGGAAATCCCTGTCGCTTCGGCGGTGGTCCGCCAGGTTTCGCTTTATCCGCCCCAGAGCGAGATTGTGTTCGATGCGCGTGTTGCGCGCGGCTTGCTGTCACCGGTCGAGCAGTGGATGGACGATATGGCTGCACGCTCATTCGCAGCCGCAGGCGAGCCTTGGCTAAGCGCGTTTGACCCCGCCGAACTGAAAGCGATGCTCCTTTGCAGCGGGTTCTGCGAGGTGGAATGCCTGGATGCTGAAGCTGTCAACGCACGCTATTTCATGCGTCGGCGAGATGGCCTGCAGACTGTAGATGGCGGCTTGCGCCTGTACCGGGCTACCGTAGGTTAACGAGCATTCGAAACAGATTGGTGAGGAGATATTGCTGTGCGGCTAAAAGTCGGCGAACTTTCCAAGCGGTCGGGGCTTTCGGTACGCACGTTGCACCACTATGACAGCCTCGGGCTACTTAAACCGTCCGTTCGCTCCGATGCTGGCTATCGGCTTTATGGAGCGGCAGATATCCAAAGGCTCAGCAAAATACTGGCGCTTCGCGAGCTGGGCATTGCTCTTGACGAAATCCGCCAGCTCCTCGATGGAGGATTGCTTACCACTCCAGCTGTTCTGTCTGCCCAGCTGGCCCGTGTCGACGCTGAAATATCACGTCAACAGAAACTTCGTGCCGGCCTGGAACGTCTTCAACGAGCGTTACTTGAAGAAGATCCGTCTGAGGCGGCTTGCCTCAGTACGCTGGAAGCCATGGCGTTCTATCGCCAACATCTCAGAGAGGATGACTTAAGTTTGCCTTTGCTGGGAAGCAACGGAAAGTTTGCGGCTGCTTGGCAGGAGCATGTGGACGGTCTCAGGGCATTGTTTGAAAAGGGAGTGCCACCACGCGCGTCGGCGGCTCGCCGTGCGGCACGCGACTGGATAGCACTGTTGGAAAAAGACACGCGATCAAACGCCGGGACGTTCGTACGCGTGGACAATCTGCTTACTTCCCAGGGCCAGAACCTGCCGAATACGGGTTTTACTCCTCAACTTGGCGAGTACATCTTGAAAGCGTTCTGTGAGCACCGCCTGCTGATTTATCGCAGGCATCTCGCCCCCAACGCCTATAAGCACCTGCGACGCACCTACATCGATGTAATGCGGGAGTGGCCGCACCTGCTCGATAGGTTGGACGTCCTGCGCAACGCTCGTTGTCCAGCCAAGAACGCCGAGGTGCAGCGCGTGGCCAAATTGTGGATTGATATGCGACGCAGACTCGCGCTGGATGACGCTGCGCTTCAAACCATGCGCCACGCCGAAGCGTCCGAAGAGGAACTGCGGGTCGGCAGCTGGCTCCATCCTCGTCTGTTGACGTTTCTAGAGAAAGCCGTCGCCTCGGTCTCTGCAAGTGCGAATAGCCAAGCGCCCGACACATGACTCTTCATGGCACTAATCTGCCTGATGCCATGATCGAAGCAGGCAGTCGCGCTCGGATAAGCCGCTTGCAAGCCACAGAACACCAGCCTTGGCTTATCCCCCACCCGGCCGCATCTCAACCTGTCGCGGATTGTAGAACGTCATTCCGCCCGGAATATCCCGCGTAACCAGCGACATTGCCCCGATCACCACGTCGTCCCCGATGTCGATGTGGTCAGCAACGATACAGCTGTTGGCCCCCATGCTCACGTTGTCGCCAATGCGCAGCGCGTATTCCTGCAAGCCCAGGGTCTTGATGCCGATCGAGCAGTTCTGCCGAATGAAAAAATTCCGCCCGATGCTAACGTGCCGGGTGATGACCACGCCGGGCAGGTGCCCTATGCGCAGGCCGGGGGCGATCTGTGCGCCGATGTCGATGTCCACGGCGTACTTGAGATTGAGCCGTTGCTGCATGCGCCGCGCGTGACGCCGGAACACGCCGCCACGGGCACTGAAGTACTGGGCCAGGCGGAAGGCGAAGAGAAACCGTAGTTTGTTGTCCTTGCGTGCGCGACGCAGCACGTTGAACAGTAGACTGATGCGGCGTCCGGCCTTTTTCTTGTTGGAGACTTCCTGTCGCCAGCATTCGAATAGATGGTCGAGGTTCACAATCAGATTCCTGTTGGGTTTGCGCTGCTTCTCCCGAAGGCACAGCCGCTGGGCCAGCGTGGCCGGTGCCAGCCGTGTCGGCACGCTCGCTACGGCCACGCTTGCTCTGCTCGGCACGGGCTGGCTAGGCTAGCGGGCCAACCGTAGAGACTTGCCATGTCGGATTCCCGTTCCATCACGCTGGATGAAATCGATCGCCAGCTGATCGCCCTGCTGCAGATCAACGCCCGCGAAAGCGTCGCCACCCTCGCCCGCCAGCTGGGTATCGCCCGCACTACCGTCAACTCGCGCCTGGAGCGGCTGGAGAAAAACAAGGTCATCTCCGGCTATGGCGTGCGCCTGGGCCAGCGGGTATTGGGCGGCGGCCTGCAAGCGTATGTGGGGATCAAGGTGCAACCGCGCTCGGGCAAGGAGGTGGTGCGGCGCCTGAGTGCCATGGGGCAGGTGCAGCAGCTGTGTGCGGTAAGCGGCGAGTTCGACTATGTGGCCTGGTTGCGTACCGACTCGCCCGAACAGCTGGACCAGTTGCTCGACCAGATCGGCAGTGTCGACGGGGTGGAGAAGACTACCACATCGATCATCCTCAGCAGCAAGGTGGACCGCGGGCAGCCGCTCTGAGCGGGCTGGCACTCAGGCCTCCTGGGCGTCGAGCAGGCTGTCCAGGATCGCCGAAAGGCTTTCGGCGCAATGCTGCATCGCCCAGACCAGGTCGCGGCTGCGCTCGGGTGCATGGTGCTGGGCGTAGTCGGTGACGATCTGATCGAGGCCACGGGCCAGAAGGCAGGCGTGCACCAGAGCGTCTGCGGCGTCGATGCCGGGGCGGATGGCGAACAGCGGCGGGTGGCTGGATTCGCAGTTGCAGAAGGTTTTTTCGGCGGTGGGTTGCAGTTTTTCGGGTTGGCCTGAACCAAATTTCTTCACGATGCAATTTCCAAATTGAGTCTTGAGGAAACTGCCGGCCAACTCCTTCTCACGGGATATGGGCGGCAGCCATGCACGGGGTGAGAAACCGGCCAACTTGGAAATCCGGCCAGGCCGAAGCCTGCCCGCGCACAGCTGCCATGACACAAGCCTTGGTGCGAAGTTGGAGGATGGGTTCTCACACCCGCTCGCCCGAACAGCGGCGACCCAGTGAAGTTAACGATGAGGCGTTTCCCACGCAGCCAGACCGAGGCTATAGCTGGCGTAGGGTAATTCTTTGAATCTCGGTATGGGTGTAGGAATTGGCTGATCGGCGTCTTTCAAAACGCGCCACTAGGGGCTGGCCTTACGATTTGCAGGGCCTGTGCGATCGAGCGCCGCGCGGGCGGCGCTCGATCGCACAAACACCAAAAACCTTAAGACGAAAACCCGTCAAAAATAACAATCAAATAATCATTTCGACGAAAAAACCTACATTCAGACAACACAATAAGCCTTAATAACGAACACCCCACTCCCTAAAATGACCCCAGGCATCTCCTATACTCAGGCTCCGCTCCTCGCGCAGCCCCTCTGGCAAGGTCACTCCATGAACAAGAAAAACCGCCACCCCGCCGACGGCAAAAAGCCCATCACCATTTTCGGCCCGGACTTTCCCTTCGCCTTCGACGACTGGCTGGAACACCCCGCAGGCCTGGGCAGCATCCCGGCCGAGCGCCATGGCGAGGAAGTGGCCATCGTCGGCGCCGGCATCGCCGGGCTGGTGGCGGCCTACGAGCTGATGAAGCTGGGCCTCAAGCCGGTGGTGTACGAGGCCTCCAAACTGGGTGGCCGGCTGCGCTCGCAAGCCTTCAACGGTACCGACGGGGTCATCGCCGAACTGGGCGGCATGCGTTTCCCGGTGTCGTCCACCGCCTTCTACCACTATGTGGACAAGCTGGGCCTGGAAACCAAGCCCTTCCCCAACCCGCTGACCCCGGCCTCGGGCAGCACCGTGATCGACCTGGAAGGCCAGACCTACTACGCCGAAAAACCCGGTGACCTGCCCCAGCTGTTCCAGGAAGTGGCCGACGCCTGGGCCGACGCGCTGGAAAGCGGCGCCCAGTTCGCCGACATCCAGCAGGCCATCCGCGACCGTGACGTGCCGCGCCTGAAAGAGCTGTGGAACAAGCTGGTACCGCTGTGGGACGACCGCACCTTCTACGACTTCGTGGCCACCTCGCGCTCGTTCGCCAAGCTGAGCTTCCAGCACCGTGAAGTGTTCGGCCAGGTCGGCTTCGGCACCGGCGGCTGGGACTCGGATTTCCCCAACTCGATGCTGGAAATCTTCCGCGTGGTGATGACCAATTGCGACGACCATCAGCATCTGGTGGTCGGCGGGGTGGAGCAGGTGCCGCAAGGCATCTGGCGCCATGTGCCGGAGCGTTGCGTGCACTGGCCCGAAGGCACCAGCCTGAGCGCGCTGCATGGCGGCGCGCCACGTACCGGGGTCAAGCGCATCGCCCGCGCTGCCGACGGCCGCCTGGCGGTCACCGACAACTGGGGCGACACGCGGCACTACAGCGCCGTGCTCGCCACCTGCCAGACCTGGCTGCTGACCACCCAGATCGACTGCGAGGAATCGCTGTTCTCGCAAAAGATGTGGATGGCCCTGGACCGCACCCGCTACATGCAATCGTCGAAGACCTTCGTCATGGTCGACCGGCCATTCTGGAAGGACAAGGACCCGGAAACCGGCCGCGACCTGATGAGCATGACCCTCACCGACCGCCTCACCCGCGGCACCTACCTGTTCGACAACGGCGACGACAAGCCGGGGGTGATCTGCCTGTCCTACGCCTGGATGAGCGACGCCCTGAAAATGCTCCCGCACCCGGTGGAAAAACGCGTGCAACTGGCCCTGGACGCGCTGAAGAAGATCTACCCGAAGACCGACATCGCCGGGCATATCATCGGCGACCCGATCACCGTTTCCTGGGAAGCCGACCCGTACTTCCTCGGCGCCTTCAAGGGCGCGCTGCCAGGCCACTACCGCTACAACCAGCGCATGTATGCCCATTTCATGCAGCAAGACATGCCTGCCGAGCAGCGTGGCATCTTCATCGCCGGTGACGACGTGTCCTGGACCCCCGCCTGGGTCGAAGGCGCTGTGCAAACCTCGCTGAATGCGGTGTGGGGTATCATGAACCACTTCGGTGGTCGCACCCACCCGGAAAATCCTGGCCCAGGCGACGTGTTCAACGAAATCGGCCCGATCGCCCTGGCGGACTGAGACAAGGAGGCAGCATGCGCATCGCTCTGTTCCAGGGCGCGCCCAAGCCACTGGACGTGCCCGGCAACCTGCAACGCTTGCGCCACCAGGCGCAACTGGCGGCCGAACGCGGCGCCCGGTTGCTGGTATGCCCGGAAATGTTCCTGACCGGCTACAACATCGGCCTGGCCCAGGTCGAGCGCCTGGCCGAGGCCGACGATGGCCCGGCAGCCATGGAGGTAGTGGAGATCGCCCAGGCGCACCGCATCGCCATCGTCTATGGCTACCCGGAGCGCGGCGATGACGGCGCGATCTACAACAGCGTGCAGTTGATCGATGCACAGGGTCGCAGCCTGGGCAACTATCGCAAGACCCACCTGTTCGGCGAACTGGACCGCTCGATGTTCAGCGCAGGCCCCGACCACTTCCCCGTGGTGGAACTGGAGGGCTGGAAGGTCGGCCTGCTGATCTGTTACGACATCGAGTTCCCGGAGAATGCCCGCCGCCTGGCGCTGGACGGTGCCGAACTGATCCTGGTGCCGACGGCGAACATGGCGCCGTACGACTTTGTCTGCCAGGTGACCGTGCGAGCACGGGCACAGGAGAACCAGTGCTACCTGGTGTATGCCAACTACTGCGGTGCGGAAGGCGAGATCCACTATTGTGGGCAGAGCAGCATCATCGGCCCCGATGGCAGCCTGCTGGCGATGGCCGGGCATGACGAATGCCAGTTGCTGGCCGAGCTCGAACATGACCGGGTGGTGCAGGGACGGGCGGCATTCCCCTACCTGACCGATCTGCGTCAGGAGCTGCACCTGCGTAAAGGCTGAAGGCCCTTTCGCGGGCATGCATCCCACAGGACCGAGGCTTGCTCCGGACCTGAGGGGCTTACCCGCAAAGAGGCCGAGCCTGCCAGCAAATGGGTTAGCATGGCATGCAACAACCGGAGCCCCCATGCCTGACGCCACCCGCCACCTGAGCCTCGCCAACGGCCTGCAGCTGACCCTGCGCCACGCCCCGCGCCTGAAGCGGTCGGCCGCTGCCCTGCGGGTGCACGCGGGCAGCCACGATGCCCCGGGCAAATGGCCCGGCCTTGCGCATTTTCTGGAACACCTGTTCTTCCTCGGCCCCCCACGCTTCCCGCTTGAAGACGGCCTGATGCGCTACGTGCAGGCACTGGGCGGGCAAGTCAACGCCAGCACCCGGGAACGCACCACCGACTTTTTCTTCGAGGTGCCGCCCAGTGCCCTGGCAGGCGGGCTCGAGCGCTTGTGCCAGATGCTCGCCGAACCGGACCTGGGCATCGAGCGCCAACGTCGTGAACGCGAAGTGATCCATGCCGAGTTCATTGCCTGGTCACGCAACCCGCAAGCCCAGCAGCAGTTTGCCCTGCTGCAGGCGGTGGCGCCCGAGCATCCACTGGGTGCCTTTCATGCCGGCAACCGCTACACTCTGGCCTTGCACGACTCGGCCTTCCAGCAAGCGTTGCAGGGTTTTCACCAGCGCTTCTACCAGGGCGGCCAGGTTACCCTGAGCCTCTGCGGCCCGCAGCCGCTGGATGAACTGGAACTGCTCGGCCGCCAGCATGCCGCGCAGTTCACCGCGGGTGCACGTGTACCTCAGGCCCTGCCACCGCCGCTGGTGGCCGCGACCCTGCCGCGAGTGTTCAGCCACGCGCAGCTGCCTGCGGGCGCCGAGCAAGCCCTGGAACTGCTGATCAGCTGCCTTGGCGACAGCCGCCCGGGCACCTGGCTGGCGGCCCTTCGCCAGCGTGGCTGGCTGCGGGGTTTCAAGGCCGAGGCGCTGTATGCGTACGCCGGGCAATTGTTGTGGCATATCGACCTGCAGCTTACCGAGGACGCCTGCCGGGAAGAGGTCGATGCCCTGTTGCAGGGTTGGTTCGGCTTCCTCCGCCAGGCCGCGGCAGAGCCATTGAATGCCGAGTTCGAGTTGCTGCAGCAGAGCCGCGAACGCAGTGCCAGCGCCATTGAGCTGGCCCGCCGGGACAGTGCCGGCCAAGCGTTCGCCGGTTTGCCTGGGCAAGCCCTGCAGGCCTTCCGTGCCCTGCTGGCAGGCCTGCCGAGTCGCGTGCATGGGCACTGGCAGTTACCCGCTGGCGAGCCCTTGCTCCAGGCCGAACTGCCTGCTGCCAGGCCGCAACCGCTGCCAGCGGCACTGCAGATCAGCGACCAGCTCCCCGGTGCCCGCCAATACGCGGCGCTGTACCTGCGCTGGCAGGTTCCCCCAGCCGCAGGCCAACAGTTGTACCCGGTCCTCGAACGCACCTTGCAGCCACTGCAGGAGCGCTGCGCCCGCGTGGCAGTGCAGCTGCAGTTCAGTGCCGCTGGCGAATACTGGCAACTGCGCTGCGCCGGGTTACCGGCAGCGGTACTACGCACCGTGCAGCAGGCCTTGACGCTGCTGGTATCGCCACCGGCCGACAGCTGGCAGGCGTCCTCGCCGCCGCCTGCGGCACTGATCCCGCTCAGGGCCCTGCTCAAGCAACTACCCGACGCGGTGCTGGGGGCGCTGCCGGCGCCTGGTGCGCCCGGCACGCTGGCACAAGCCCAGCTCGACAGCCTGTGGCAGCAGGCGCGCTGGCATGGCCTGGCGGTCGGCTTCGACGAAACCGCCCTGAATGCATTGGCGACGGCGCTGCTGCATTGCCCCGGCCAAGGTTCGGCGCCGGGTCCACTACCGGCCTGGGCCAACCACCGCTGGCAACAGGTCGACGCCCCCGGCAGTGAACATGCCCTGCTGCTGTTCTGCCCCTTGCCGGCGGCGATGGAAGCCGCTGGCCGCTTGCTCGCCCAAGCGCTGCAAGGGCCGGTTTATCAACGGCTGCGGGTAGAACTGCAGCTCGGCTATGCGGTATTCAGTGCCTTTCGTCAGGTCGAAGGGGTCGGCGGCCTGCTGTTCGGCGTGCAGTCGCCGCACACCAGCCAGGCGCAGATACTCGAACACCTGCTCACTTTGCTACGCCAGGGCGTTACCTTCGATCCGGCCGCTCGCCAGGCACTGGCCGGGCAATTCGCGGAACCTGCGATGGCCAACGAGGACGTTGCCGAATGGGCATGGCAGACATGCCTGGCCACGCAAGCTGGTGGGCTGGATGCGCTGCGCAGGGCGATTATGGGTACCCAGCAGGCGGATCTGGATGACCTGCTGGACCACCTGCTCGGCAACGACAGCAGGTGGCTGTGCCTGGCCAACGCCGCCGCGCCAGATGGCGCCTGGTTGACCGCGACCGCGTGATTATTACGCCAGCTGCAAGGACACTTTGCTAATAATTAACCTTTCGGTACACCTATTTCTTGTAAGATAGCGCAATCTCGATCCAAGGGAACCTCCAGCCCATGGCGGTACCCTAGTATTAGCTGACAAACCCAACCCTCATCCGGAAGGAGTAATTCCATGTGGACCAAACCTGCTTACACTGATCTTCGCATCGGCTTCGAAGTCACCATGTACTTCGCCAACCGCTAAGCCTGGCTTAGGGTTCAACGCCTCGGCCTGCCGGGGCGTTTTCGTTTATTCGCTACGGTTTTCTGCATAGAGAGTGGCCATGTATATCCAGGTTCTCGGTTCCGCCGCCGGTGGCGGGTTCCCTCAGTGGAACTGCAACTGCGTCAACTGCAAGGGCTACCGTGACGGCACCTTGCGGGCCACGGCACGCACCCAGTCGTCCATTGCCCTGTCGGACGACGGCGTGCACTGGGTACTGTGCAATGCCTCGCCCGATATCCGCGCCCAGCTCCAGGCCTTTGCGCCGATGCAACCGGCCCGCGCCCTGCGTGACACCGGCATCAACGCCATCGTGCTGCTGGACAGCCAGATCGACCACACCACCGGCCTGCTCAGCCTGCGCGAAGGCTGCCCGCACCAGGTATGGTGCACCGACATGGTCCACCAGGACCTGACCACCGGTTTTCCGCTGTTCAACATGCTCAGCCACTGGAACGGCGGCCTGCAATGGAACCGCATCGAACTGCAAGGCAGCTTCGTGATCGACGCCTGCCCCAACCTGCGCTTCACCCCGTTCCCCCTGCGCAGCGCCGCACCGCCCTACTCGCCGCACCGCTTCGACCCGCACCCGGGCGACAACCTTGGCTTGCTGGTCGAGGACACCCGCACCGGCGGCAAGCTGTTCTACGCCCCAGGCCTGGGCCAGGTGGACGACAAGCTGCTGAAGATGATGGACGGCGCCGACTGCCTGCTGGTCGACGGCACCCTGTGGGAAGATGACGAGATGCAGCGCCGTGGCGTAGGCACCCGTACCGGGCGTGAAATGGGCCACCTGGCGCAGAACGGTCCTGGCGGCATGCTGGAGGTGCTCGAGGGCTTCCCGCGCCAGCGCAAGGTACTTATCCACATCAACAACACCAACCCGATTCTCGACGAAGACTCGCCCGAGCGTGCCGAAGTGCTGCGCCGGGGTGTGGAAGTGGCCTTCGACGGAATGAGTATCGAGTTGTAAGCACAGCCCTTGAGGTGACACAAACCCTGTGGGAGCGGGCATGCCCGCGAAAAATCCGACACGGTGTATGGCACCGGCTTCGCCGGTGTTCGCGGGCATGCCCGCTCCCACAGGGGGCGAGGTGAGCCGAGACTCAGCTATACAGGAGCCAGCCGAATGAGCGACGCACTGCCAATGTCCCCTGCCGAATTCGAGCAGGCCCTGCGCGCCAAGGGCGCCTACTACCATATCCATCATCCCTACCACGTGGCGATGTACCAGGGCCGCGCCACCCGCGAGCAGATCCAGGGCTGGGTGGCCAACCGCTTCTACTACCAGGTCAACATCCCGATGAAGGACGCCGCGATCCTGGCCAACTGCCCGGACCGCGAAGTACGTCGCGAGTGGATCCAGCGCCTGCTCGACCATGATGGCGCACCCGGCGAAGACGGCGGTATCGAAGCCTGGCTGCGCCTGGGCCAGGCCGTGGGCCTGGACCCGGACCAACTGCGCTCGCAGGAGCTGGTGCTGCCCGGCGTACGTTTTGCCGTGGACGCCTACGTCAACTTTGCCCGGCGGGCCAGCTGGCAGGAAGCGGCCAGCAGCTCGCTGACCGAGCTGTTCGCCCCGCAAATCCACCAGTCGCGCCTGGACAGCTGGCCGCAGCACTACCCGTGGATCGACCCGGCCGGCTACGAATACTTCCGCACCCGCCTGGGCCAGGCCCGGCGTGACGTCGAGCACGGCTTGGCGATTACCCTGCAGCACTACACCACCCGCGCAGGCCAGGAGCGTATGCTGGAGATCCTGCAGTTCAAGCTGGACATCCTCTGGAGCATGCTCGACGCCATGAGCATGGCCTACGAGCTGAACCGCCCGCCCTATCACTCCGTCACCCAGGAACGGGTGTGGCACAAAGGGATCACCCTATGAGTTTCGATCGTAATCAAGTGCCGAACTGGCGCCCCGGCTACCGCTTCCAGTACGAGCCGGCGCAAAAGGGCCATGTGTTGCTGTACCCCGAGGGCATGATCAAGCTCAACGACAGCGCAGCCCTGATCGGAGGCCTGATCGACGGCCAGCGCGACGTTGCCGCGATCATTGCCGAACTCGAACAACAGTTCCCCGATGTCCCGCAAGTGGCCGACGACATCGAGCAGTTCATGGAGGTGGCCCGTGCCGAACACTGGATCGTCCTCGCCTGAGTTACCACCCACGCCCGCAGTCGGCCTGCCGCTGTGGCTGCTGGCCGAGCTGACCTACCGCTGCCCGCTGCAGTGCCCGTACTGCTCCAACCCGCTGGACTTCGCCGCCCAGGGCCAGGAGCTGAGTACCGCGCAGTGGTTCAAGGTGATGGCCGAAGCGCGGGAAATGGGCGCCGCGCAAATCGGCTTTTCCGGCGGCGAGCCGCTGGTGCGCCAGGACCTCGCCGAGCTGATCGGCGAGGCGCGCCGGCTGGGTTACTACACCAACCTGATCACCTCGGGCATAGGCTTGACCGAGGCGCGCATCGCCGACTTCAAGAAGGCTGGCCTGGACCACATCCAGATCAGCTTCCAGGCCAGTGACGAGCAGGTGAACAACCTGTTGGCCGGCTCGAAGAAGGCCTTTGCGCAAAAACTGGAAATGGCCCGCGCGGTGAAGGCCCACGGCTACCCGATGGTGCTCAACTTCGTCACCCACCGGCACAATATCGACAAGATCGACCGCATCATCGAGCTGTGCATCGCCCTGGAAGCGGACTTCGTCGAACTCGCCACCTGCCAGTTCTACGGCTGGGCCCACCTCAACCGCCTGGGCCTGCTGCCGACCCGCGCGCAGCTCGAACGGGCCGAACGCATCACCAACGAGTACCGTGACAAGCTCAAGGCCGAAGGCAACCCGTGCAAGCTGATCTTCGTCACCCCGGACTACTACGAAGAACGCCCCAAGGCCTGCATGAACGGCTGGGGTAGCCTGTTCCTTACCATCACCCCGGACGGCACCGCGCTGCCGTGCCACGGCGCACGCCAGTTGCCGGTGCAGTTCCCCAACGTGCGCGACCACGACCTGCGGCATATCTGGTACGACTCGTTCGGCTTCAACCGCTTCCGTGGCTATGAATGGATGCGCGAACCCTGCCGTTCCTGCGACGAGAAGGAAAAGGACTTCGGCGGCTGCCGCTGCCAGGCCTTCATGCTGACCGGCGATGCCAGCAACGCCGACCCGGTGTGCGCCAAGTCGGCCGACCACGGCGTCATCCTCAAGGCCCGCGAGGAGGCGGAAAGTGCCCAGCTCGCGATTGAACAGATGACCTTCCGCAATGAGCGAAACTCCCGTGTCATCGCCCGCGGCTGAATTCAGTGCGGCCCAGGCAGTCGCGGCCGGCACCGACTTCGCCGAACTCAAGGTCAGCGCAGCCGGGCTGTTCTGGAACGAGTTCCGCCCCGCCGATGGCGCGTGCCGTATCTGGCATTGGCAGCACCAGCAGGCCCGCTGCCTGACACCTAATGGTTTCAGCGTGCGCAGCCGGGTCTATGAGTACGGCGGGGGGAGTTTCTGCCTGGGCGGCGACGGGCTGCTGTTCGTCAACGAAAAGGACCAGCAGGTCTACACCCAGGGCCTGGCAGCAGCAGCGCCACGGCCCCTGAGCCACGACGCGAATTGCCGCTACGGCGACCTGCAGTGGCACGCCGGCCTGGTGCTGGCGGTCGAAGAGCGGCATGGCGAACGGGTCGAGCATCGACTGGTTGCCCTGGCGGAACGAAGCCGGCAGGTGCTTGCCGAAGGCGCCGACTTCTACGCCTCGCCCACCGTGAGTGCCGATGGCCAGCGCCTGGCGTGGATCGAGTGGGACCGCCCGGCGCAGCCCTGGACGGTCACCCGGCTGATGTGCCGCACGCGTGACAACAGCGGCCGATGGGGGCCAGCGCAGTGTGTGGCCGGTGCCGACGAGTCGCTGCAGCAGCCACGCTTCGATGCCCAAGGCCGGCTGTACTGCCTGTCCGACCGTAACGGCTTCTGGCAGCCCTGGGGTGAGCTCGATGGTGGTTGGCAGGCGCTGCCTGCCGAGCCGGCAGACCATGCCGCCGCCCCCTGGCAATTGGGTGCGAGCACCTGGTTGGCATTGGGGCAGCAGAGTTACCTGGCCAGCTGGTTCGAAGACGGCTTTGGGCAACTGGGGCTACGCACCGTCGCTGGCCTGGAGCGATTCGCCAGTGCCTATACGCGCTTTCGCAGCCTGGCCATGGATGCCGACCACCTGTACGCCATAGCTGCTTCGCCGATAAGTCCGCCGGCCGTCATCAGCATCGACCGCAGCAACCACCAGGTCAGCGTTCTGGCTGGTGGTGCGCAAGTGCTTGCAGCCACGCATATCAGCCTGCCGCAGCCGATCCACTATGGCAGTGAGGGCCACCAGGCGCACGGTTTCTTCTATCCGGCAGCGCGCTCGCAAGGGGCCACGCCGCTGGTGGTGTTCATCCATGGCGGGCCGACCTCGGCGTGTTATCCGGTACTCGACACGCGCGTGCAATACTGGACCCAGCGCGGCTTCGCCGTAGCCGACCTCAATTACCGGGGCAGCACCGGCTACGGCCGGGAATACCGCCAGGCCCTGCACCTGCGCTGGGGGGAAAGCGATGTGGCCGATGCCTGTGCGGCTGTCGAACACCTGGCGGCACGTGGCTTGATCGACCGCAGCAAGGCGTTCATCCGCGGCGGTAGCGCCGGCGGCTATACCACGCTGTGCGCCTTGGCGTTTCATGATGTGTTCCGCGCCGGCGCCAGCCTGTACGGGGTCAGCGACCCGCTGGCGCTTGGCCGGGCCACGCACAAGTTCGAGGGCGACTACCTGGACTGGCTGATCGGTGACCCGCAGCAGGACGCCGAGCGCTACCGCCAGCGCACGCCACTGCTGCATGCCGGGCAGATCGGGGTGCCGGTGATTTTCTTCCAGGGCGAACTGGATGCGGTGGTGGTGCCGGAGCAGACGCGCTCGATGCTGGCGGCGTTACAAGCCAACGGGATCGAGGCCGAAGGGCACTTCTATGCTGGCGAGCGGCATGGCTTCCGCAAGGCCGAGAACCTGGCGCACGCGCTGGAAGAAGAGTGGAAGTTCTATTGTCGGGTGTTGGGGGGTTGAGATTCGGGGGCCGCTTTGCGGCCCATCGCGACACCAGGCCGCTCCTACAGGGATCGCGTAAATCCGAATATGGCACTGTACCTGTAGAAGCGGCCTTGTGTCGCGATGGGCTGCAAAGCAGCCCCAGAAGGTCTCAGCGCTTGGCGATGATGTACACCGCGTGCACGATCCCCGGAATGTAACCCAGCAGGGTCAGCAGAATGTTCAGCCAGAACGCCCCGCCGAACCCCACCTGCAGGAACACCCCCAGCGGCGGCAGGATGATGGCGATGATGATGCGTATGAAATCCATGCGAGTCTCTCCTGAAGGGGTTACCTCACAGACTAGCCACTCGCCACAGAGGTTCCACGCGCAAAAAAAACGCCCCGGGCCGAATGAAACAGGCCAGGGGCGATGCGCAGGAACGCCAGACGGTTCGTAGAATTCTCGGTTTCGCCAACCCGCTATGCCGGCATTTCCCGACGCGCCTGCTGGCGGGCGTGCAGGCGGGCAAAGGCGCGGGCCAGGCGTAGCAACATTTCGTCGATGTTGCCCTTGCTCACGGTCAGGGCCGGCGAGAAGCGCAGCACATCCGCCTGTGGCGCACTGAGCAGCAGGCCTTCGTGCAGGGCTGCACTCACCAGCTCCTGGGCCAGGCTTTCTTTCAGCTGCAGTGCCCACAGCAGGCCCTGCCCGCGCACTTCCCCTTGGCCGTAACGCCCGGCCAGGCGGCTCAGGCCTTCGCGCAGGTGGCGGCCGTTGTCCTGCACCTGGGCAAAGAAGCCAGGCTCCAGCACTGCATCCAGCACGGCCAGGCCTGCGGCGCACATCAACGCATTGCCATGGTGGCTGCCCTGCAGTTCGCCAGGTTCGGCGCAGCACGCCGTGCCCCGGGCCAGCAACGCTGCCAGTGGCACACCGCCCCCCAGGCCTTTGCCCAAGGTCACGATGTCGGCACGCACGCCGTAGGTTTCTTCGGCCAGCAGCGCACCACAGCGGCCGATGCCGGTCTGCACTTCGTCGAGGATCAGCAGGATGCCCAGCTCGCGGCAGAGGGTTTCCACCCCCTTGAGGTATTCCTGCGTCGCCGGGATGACACCCGCCTCGCCCTGGATCGGCTCCAGCATGATCGCCACGGTGCGTGAGTTGACCTCGGCGTGCAGCGCCGCCAGGTCGTTGAACGGCACCTTGCTGAAGCCGGGGAGGCCGGGCTCGCAACGATTGCACGGCAGTGGGTCGGATGCCGACAGCGCACCCAGGCTACGGCCGTGGCACGCCTGGCTGGCGGTGATGATGTGATAGGCGCCGTTGCGGTGCCGCTGGCCCCACTTGCGCGCCAGCTTGATCGCGCCCTCGCACGCTTCGGCACCGCTGTTGAGCAGGTAGGCCTGGTCGCTGCCGGTGCTCTGGCACAGGCGCTCGGCCAACTCCAGCAAGCCACGGCTGCGCAAGCCCGAACCCGGGTTGATCAGCGCCTGGGCCTGGTTGCCCAGTGCCTTGACCAGCACGCTGGGGCTGTGCCCCAGGCTGTTGACCGCGCCACCCTGGGTGAAGTCCAGGTAGGCATGCCCGTCGTTGTCCCACAGCCAGGAACCCTGGCCACGTACGAAAACCTGCGCTGCGCGTTCGCTGCCAGGCATCAGCCGTTCATGCGACAGCTGCGCGGCTTCCGCTACGATCACCGGCGCACGCTTGGGCTCGGCGACGGCGGTGAGGGCCGGGCGGCGCAGCTTGAACAGGTTCATCAGGGCTCCAACCAGTCACGGAAGAAGGCGTTGTCGGTGCGGTCTGGATGCCGTCACTCGATATTTTGCCTTTCCTATCAAAAGTGTTTTTCATCCAGGGTAACAATCGATTCATTCATTGCTGTAACCCTTTGGAATACAGCGATAGACTAGGCCTCGCAGGGGGTTTCGGCCATTTCGTTTTTCCAGCATTTTCGATAAGCAGCACTTATGGATTTCCGCCAACTGCGTTATTTCGTCGCGGTGTATGAAGAGGGTCACGTGGGCCGCGCCGCCGAGCGCCTGTCACTGTCCCAGCCGGCGCTGTCGCAACAGATCCGCCAGCTGGAGCACAGCCTCGACCTGAGCCTGTTCGAGCGCAGCAACAAGCGCCTGCTGCCGACCCTGGCTGCGCATACCCTGTACAACCATGCCCTGCCGCTGCTCGACGGCCTGCAGCGCGCCCACGAGGCCATGCGCAACTTCAAGGGCCAGTCGTTGCGCACCCTGGCCATCGGCGTGCTGCAGACCGTGCGCCCCAGCCTCGTACCACAACTGCTCGAACGCCTGCGCAGGGCACAGCCGCACCTTGTGGTGCAGATCTACGAATTGTCGGGGCTGGAAATCGAGCGGCGCCTGCTCAACGGCAGCCTGGACATCGGCATCAGTTACCTGCCGCCACGCCAGCCGGGGCTGCATGGCCTGTTGCTGTACGAAGATGAGCTGCAGTTGGTCATCCCCGCGACGCACCCGCTGAAGGACTTCAAGAAGGTATCCATCCGCCAGGCCGCCGAGCTGCCCATGCTGATGCTGGGCGAAGAATTCCAGATCCGCCAGATCTGGCAGGCGCAGCTGGCCAGCCAGGGGCGTCGGCCGCAGGTACAGGCGGAAATGAACAACATGGCCGGGATACTCGACAGCCTGGCCCACACGGCATTGGCGACCATCCTGCCGGGCCGGGCCAAGGAGGCCGCCGAGGATGACCAGGCGTTGTTGTGGAAGCCCTTGAGCGAGCCGCGCGTGCCGCTGAAGGTGGGCTTGGTGTTTCGCGATGCCCAGCGCCAGCAGGCCTCAGTGGAGCTGCTGCGCACGCTGCTGGAGGAAGAGACCGACGCCCGCCTGTTAGGGACATCGCCACTGGATGTGCTCGCCTGAAAAAACGCGCGCACAAAGAAAACCCCGCCTAAGCGGGGTTTTCCAGACTGTTTCCCTGTGACATCCGTATCGCCCCGCCATCCTGGCAGGTGTTCCTTCGTTGTCTTCCGTGATCTGTACTTTGCGCTTCCTGCGCAACGTCCATGTGGGAAAGATTAACCGTGGATCCAATGTGAGAACAGTGGTGAAAAGTCACCACGTCATGTAGGAAAAAGCTTACACGAGCAGATTTTTCGCATGCCGGTTGGGAATCGAGGCCGCTGCGCGGCCCCATAACCTGTCAGAACTGCTCAGCATCCAGCAGGTACAGCGATTCACTGCCTGCCTTCACCGCAGCCACCAGCGAATCCACCCGTGGCAGCAACCGCGCAAAGTAGAACCGCGCCGTACCCAGCTTGCCCGCGTAGAATGCCTCATCCCCATCACCGGCCTGTGCCGCCCGCGCCATCAACGCCCACATGTAGGCGTAGGCCACGTAGCCAAAGGCGTGCAAGTACTCGACCGAAGCCGCGCCGATTTCATTCGGGTTGCCCTTGGCCTGTTCCAGCACCCATTCGGTCAGCCCGTCGAGCTGGTCGAGGCTGGCCGCCAGCGGCTTGGCAAATTCCTCCAGCTGGCTACCTGCACTGGCAATGAACTGGCGAATCTCGTCGGAGAACAGGCGGTAGTACGCGCCACCACTGGCCACCACCTTGCGCCCCATCAGGTCCAGGGCCTGGATGCCATTGGTGCCTTCGTAGATCTGCGTGATACGCACATCGCGCACCAACTGCTCCTGCCCCCACTCGCGGATGTAGCCATGCCCGCCGAACACCTGCTGGCCGTGCACCGCGCACTCCAGGCCAAGGTCGGTGAGGAAGGCCTTGGCTACCGGCGTCAGCAATGCCACCAGCTCCTCGCTGCGCTTGCGCACGCCAGCGTCCTCGCTGTACTTGGCACTGTCCAGCTGCATGGCCACGTAGGTGGAGAAGGCTCGGCCACCTTCGATCAGTGCCTTCATGGTCAGCAACATGCGGCGCACATCGGGGTGGACGATGATCGGGTCGGCGGCCTTGTCCTTGGCTTGCGGCCCGGTCGGGGCGCGGCTCTGCAGGCGCTCGCGGGCGTATTCCACGGCGTTCTGGTAGGAGCGTTCGGCCGAGGCCAGGCCCTGGATACCCACGCCCAGGCGCTCGTAGTTCATCATGGTGAACATCGCCGCCAGGCCCTTGTTCGGCTCGCCGACCAGATAGCCGACGGCTTCGTCGAAGTTCATCACGCACGTGGCAGAAGCCTGGATGCCCATCTTGTGCTCGATGGAGCCGCAGGTGGCCGGGTTGCGCGCGCCGAGGCTGCCGTCTTCATTGACCAGGAACTTCGGCACCAGGAACAGCGAAATGCCTTTCGGCCCCGCCGGTGCATCTGGCAGCTTGGCCAGCACCAGGTGGATGATGTTCTCGGTCAGGTCGTGCTCGCCACCGGTAATGAAGATCTTGGTGCCGCTGACCTTGTAGCTGCCATCGGCCTGTGGCTCGGCCTTGGTGCGGATGATGCCCAGGTCAGTACCCGCGTGCGGCTCGGTCAGGCACATGGAGCCCGCCCACACACCGGCGTACATGTTCGGCAGGTACTTTTCCTTCAGTGCTTCACTGGCGTGGGCATTGATCGACAGGCAGGCACCGGCGGTCAGCATCGGGTAAAGGCCGAACGCCAGGCTGGAGGCGTTGACCATTTCTTCGACCTGGGCCGAAATGGCCTTGGGCATGCCCATGCCGCCGAACAACGGGTCGCCGCCCACGCCCACCCAGCCACCTTCGGCATAAGTGTTGTAGGCGTCGATGAAACCGGCCGGGGTGCGTACGGCACCATTGTCCCAGTGGCAGCCCTCTTCATCGGCGGCGCGGCTGAGCGGCGCGATGGACCTGGCAGTGACCTTGCCGGCTTCTTCGAGCACCGCCATGGCTGTGTCGGCATCGACAACCTCGGCCAACCCGGGCAACTGCGCCCACTGCTCGGCCACGTTGAAGACTTCATTCAGTACGAAGCGCATGTCGCGCACGGGCGCTTTATATTCAGCCATGACAACCTCTCGCTAGTCGGTCGGGGCGGTCTCGGGGAACCGCGACACTGGGTAACGAGCAGTGTAACCGAACAACTTTTACGACACATAGGGTCATCACTAGACCGGACAGTCAGCTTCAGTCACGCCATGCGCACCGCGCCACGCTGCGATTGCTGCCCGTGCACCATGACGCAATTGCGCCCTGCGCTCTTTGCGCTATACAGCGCCTGGTCGGCAGATTTCAGCACAGCCTCGGGGTTGCGATGCTCGGCCTGGCGCTCGGCGACGCCGATACTGATGGTGACCGACACCGTCCCACCGCTGCTGCCTGCACGCCGCTGGCGCCCGGCGGTATCGTCCTGCGGGCGGCTATGCTGGTCGCGCAGGTGCATCACGTAATTGGCGATCACCTCGCGCACCGCCTCCACGTGCGGCACGCATTCTTCGGCGGTCTTGCCAGCGAACACCAAGGCAAACTCCTCGCCACCATAACGGTAGGCCCGGCCACCGCCGGTCACCTTGGACAGGCGGCTGGCGACCAGGCGCAGCACCTGGTCGCCGACATCGTGGCCGTGGGTGTCGTTGAACTTCTTGAAGTGGTCCACATCGGTCATGGCGATCACGTAGTTGCGCCCCAGGCGTTGCATGCGCTCGTTCAGCGCGCGGCGCCCCGGCAGGCCAGTCAGCTCGTCGCGGAAGGCCATCTGGTAGGCCTCGTGGGCCACCGCCGCGGCGATCATCAGCATCACCTGGCTGCACATGATGTTCAGGGTGAACGGCAGGATGAAGGTTTGCGGCAGCATCCAGAAAATACCCAGCAGGCCCGAGATCAACGCGGCGTGCAGCGGCCGCGGAGCGCGCAGGTACTGCACCACCAGCAGGATCAACACGCAAAGGAACAGTGGGTAGACCATCTGGATCAGGCTCATCCACTGGCCATGCAGGGACGGCCAACGGATTTCCGCCAACCAGGTCAGCAGCGCTTCGGGGTAGCTTTGCTCGAGGGCCAGGGCCACGCTGCCCACGGCAAACAGCACGGCGCCACGGGCGACCAGGTCCTGCAGCAGGTGGGTGCGCTCCTGCCAGGCGCCATACAGCCCGAACAGGGCAGGCAGCAACAGGCACACCAGGTGGAAGACCAACGCCGCATCCTCGCGTACGCGGCCATGGTCACGGTAGAAGTCGGTCTGGGTGTCGAGCAGGAAGTAGGCGATATAGACCGTGAGCATCAGGAACAGCTCGCGTTGACGACGGTATACCGCGCAATAGGCGCCGCCCAGCAGCAGGACCAAGGTGGGCAGGACATTGAACAGCGATGTGAAAAACACACTGAGGTCTCTCACATAAGCCGCGGCGAGGCCTGCCAGCAACAGGATCAGCGAAGGCAGGAAGTGGCTCGCGCGAACAGCGTTAAGACGAAGCAAGGGTAATCTCCAACCCGGCAGATCAATGGTGGCATTGTGCCCATACTTCATCGGCAGTGCACATGAACAGTTGAATTCAAATCGGATACCGCCCTTGTAGGAGCGGCCTGGTGTCGCGATCGGGGCGCGAAGCGGCCCAACCATTTCCGCCAAGCAACGGTCCCCGGGGCTGCCTTGCCGCTCGATCGTGACACCAGGTCGCTCCTGCAAAGGCACCGCGCCGGGCCTGAGATACAAAAAACCCGCCTGCCGGTGAGGGCAGGCGGGTTTCAGTTACAACCGCCGGATCAGTAGGACAGGCCGAAGCTTTCTTCGTCCATCGCCATCAGGTTGTCGGCACCCGACAGCATCGCTGCCACATGGGTACGGGTACGCGGCAGGATACGCTGGAAGTAGAAGCGCGCGGTCTGCAGCTTGGCGGTGTAGAACGCCTCTTCGCTGGTGCCGGCAGCCAGCTTCTCGGCGGCCAGGCGGGCGATGTCGGCCCAGAAGTAGGCCAGGCAGGCATAACCGGAATACATCAGGTAGTCGACCGAGGCCGCGCCCACCTCTTCACGGTCCTTCATGGCGGCCATGCCCACTTTCATGGTCAGCTCGCCCCATTCCTTGTTCAGCGCCGCCAGCGGTTCGACGAACTCCTTCACCGCATCGTTGCCTTCCTGCGCCTGGCAGAACTTGTGCACGATCTTGGTGAAGCCCTTCAGCGCTTCGCCCTGGGTCATCAGCACCTTGCGGCCAAGCAGGTCCAGGGCCTGGATGCCGGTGGTGCCTTCGTACAGCATGGAGATACGGCTGTCGCGCACGTTCTGCTCCATGCCCCACTCGGCGATGAAACCGTGGCCGCCGTAGATCTGCACGCCGTGGTTGGCGGCCTCGAAGCCGACTTCGGTCATGAACGCCTTGGCGATCGGGGTGAGGAAGGCCAGCAGGGCGTCGGCCTTCTTGCGCTCCTCTTCATCCTGGCTGTACTTGACGATGTCCACTTGCTTGGCGGTGAAGTACACCATTGCACGGTTGCCTTCGGCGAAGGCCTTCATGGTCAGCAGCATGCGACGCACGTCGGGGTGGACGATGATCGGGTCAGCCGCCTTGTCCGGTGCTTTCGGGCCAGTCAGCGAACGCATCTGCAGGCGCTCACGAGCGTACTTCAGGCCGCCCTGGAAGGCCACTTCGGCATGCGCCAGGCCTTGCAGTGCGGTACCCAGCCGGGCGGTGTTCATGAACGTGAACATGCAGTTCAGGCCTTTGTTGGCCGGGCCGATCAGGAAGCCGGTGGCGCCGTCGAAGTTCATCACGCAGGTAGCGTTGCCGTGGATGCCCATCTTGTGCTCGATCGAGCCGCAGCTGACGCCGTTGCGCTCACCCACGCCGCCTTCGGCGTCAGGCAGGAACTTCGGCACGATGAACAGCGAGATGCCCTTGGTGCCGGCCGGTGCATCCGGCAGGCGGGCCAGGACGATATGGACGATGTTATCGGCCATGTCGTGCTCACCGGCGGAAATGAAGATCTTGGTACCCGACACCTTGTAGCTGCCGTCGGCCTGGGGCTCGGCCTTGGTGCGCAGCATGCCCAGGTCGGTACCGCAGTGCGGTTCGGTCAGGCACATGGTGCCGGTCCACTCGCCGGAGACCAGCTTGGTCAGGTAGGTGTGCTGCTGCTCAGGGGTACCGTGCGCGGAAATGGTGTTCATCGCGCCATGGGACAGGCCAGGGTACATGCCCCACGACCAGTTCGCCCCACCGACCATTTCGCTCAGGGCCAGGCCCAGCGACTCCGGCAGGCCCTGGCCACCATGCTCGACATCATGCGCCAGGCTCGGCCAGCCGCCTTCGACGAACTGCTGGTAGGCCTCTTTGAAGCCAGTCGGGGTTTTCACGCCCGATTCGCTCCAGGTGCAGCCTTCCTGGTCACCCACACGGTTCAGCGGCGACAGCACCTGCTCACAGAACTTCGCGCCTTCCTCAAGAATCGCGTCGACCATGTCGGGCGTGGCGTCCTGGCAACCCGGCAGGCTCTGATAGTGCGCCTCATAGCCGAGCAGTTCGTCGCGAACGAAGCGGATATCACGCAAGGGGGCTTTGTAGTCAGGCATTGCGATGAACCTCTAGGTGAGTTCTGTGGGGTGACGCGCGCCGACCGGCGTCGGTCAAACAGTTGTTTGAAACTTACGTTTAGCTCCGCCGTATGTCAAGAATGGACTATGGTGCCATTTACGCCACGAAAAATGGCAAATACGCCAACGCATGCCATGGCTCCGGTAGGAATGGGCTTACCCGCGAAAAAGCCGGCCTAGAAAACAGATGTCTGGGCTGACGCATACGCGGGTATACCCGCTCCCACCGGGGTGCAGGCGTTGATTCGGGGGTGGATGGCAGCGATCAGGCGTAGGTATCGATGAACCGGCCGAGCATTTCGTCGGATGCCTTGGCGATCTTCACGCCAAGCTCGACCTCATGTTTGCCCACGGCCAATTGCACGGTGCTGGTGGCGAGGTCCATCTGCTGGCTGCGGTCGACCGCGCGCAAGCGTTCAGCCTGAAAGTCGCTGGACTGGCTGGTGGCAGAACGTTCGGCGGTGGTATTGGCAATCTGGCTGGCAGCCTGATCGACGCGGTTCTGGCCGGTCTGGATTGCGCTCAGGCCTGCGTAGTAGGCGGAGCTACCGGTGATTTCCATGTCAGGACTCCATTGACGCTGGATGACGAACAGGCCCAATTAAAGCAGGCCGGGCGCAAAAAGGCCCGTTTAAATCCCTAATGGCCTGGTGCCATTCGATAGGCCCTGGGTATACCTGGTAGCCCGATTACCTGAACCCCGCGCAGTACCTGCCGGAGCGGCCGTGCCCGCGGAGGGGCCTGGCCTGGAACCGCCTAATCCAGCAGATCCAGCTGCAGGTGCTCGGCCACCATATCAGCGCTGGCCTGCTTGAGCTTGGGCACCCGCCCCAGGCAAGGCGCTGGCAACCGCTCAGCCAGGCTGGCCAGGTTCTCTTCCAGCCGCGAAGTACGGGGTTCGATGATGTTCGCCACCCATCCCACCAGTTGCAGCCCGTCACGGGCGATTGCCTCGGCGCTGAGCAGGGCATGGCTGATGCACCCCAGCCGCACCCCCACTACGAGGATCACCGGCAGCTTGAGGGCAATGGCCAGGTCGGACAGGTTGGCCTGCCCCGACAACGGCACGCGCCAGCCGCCGGCCCCTTCGATCAGGGTGAAATCGGCATTCTGTTGCAGCACATTGCGCATCGCCGCGAGCAGCTCCGGTACCGCAAGGGTTACCCCCGCCTCACGCGCTGCCACATGGGGTGCGATAGCCGGCTCGAAGGCAAACGGGTTGACCTGCTCGTAGGGCAGCTTGATCGAGCTTTCATCGATCAGCGCCTGGGCATCGCTGTTGCGCAGCCCTTTCGCCGTCATCGTGCAACCCGACGCCACCGGCTTGGCCCCCAGCGTACTCAAGCCTTGCAGGCGCGCCGCATGCAACAGCCCGGCAGCGATGGTGGTCTTGCCAACGTCGGTATCGGTACCGGCAATGAAATAGGCCTGGCTCATCTCGCTCCCCTCACGCCTGTGTCTTGCGCAACACACCATAGACCACTTGATAAGTGGCTGGCAGCCCTTGGGGCTGGCGAAACGCCTCGTAGGCCTGCAGCAAGCCCTGCATGCGCGCCCGGCCCGTCAGCCCGGACGGCCGCCCTGGGTTCAGGTTGTGCGCACCCAGGGCCTTCAGTTCGTGGGTCAGGCTGCGCACATCAGGGTAGTGCAGCACATGCGGGCAACGCTGCAGTTGGAGTTGCTCGAGGCCGCTGGCCGCACACAGCCGCTGGTAGTCTTCGAAGCGACGGAAGCGGTTCACATGCACCAGGCCATCCACCGCCTGCCAACTGGCGCGCAGTTCATCCAGGGTACCCACGCACAGGCTACTGAAGGCCAGCACACCGCCCGGTCGCAATACCCGCCGCGCTTCTGCCAGCACGCTGGCAAACTGGTCGCACCATTGCACCGCCAGGCTGGAAAACACCAGGTCGACGCTGGCATCCCGCAACGGCAAGCGCTCGGCATCGCCAGCGACGTGATAGTGCGCCCCACCTTGCTCGTTGCGCGCATGGCGCAGCATGCCTTCGGCGATATCCACCGCCACGCCGCTGGCGGCGGCGAAACGCTCGGCCAGCGCCCGGCTGAAGTGACCGGTGCCGCTGCCCAGGTCCAGCCAGCGCGACGGCTGCAGGCCTTGCGGCAACTGCGCCAGCAGGTTCAGGCCCACGGCACGCTGCAGCGCCGCCACGCTGTCATAGCTGGCCGCAGCGCGGGAGAACGAAGCCGCCACCTGGCGCTTGTCGGGCAGTGAGCCAGGCAGGGTCGGACGGGAAAGGTCAGTCATCGCCACTCTCATGCAGGAAACTCTTGATGCCCGCCGCCAGCTCCTGCGGGTACTCCAGCAGGAACGCGTGGGAACTGTCTTCAACCAGGCCCACTTCCACATCGGGCAACAGCTCGCTCAGGGCTTTAGCCGCTTCTGCCGGCACCAGTGCGTCGCTGCCGGCGAACAGGTGCAGCTGCGGGCCGGCGTAGGCCTGCAGGGCTTCGCGGGTATCCAGCTTGGCCAGCACTTCCAGGCCGGTGGCCAGGTACAACGGGTCGGTGTCCGGCACGCCGATACCCAACTGGCGCAGCAGGGTACGGGGTTGCTGGGCACCGTCGCTGCATAGCGTACGGAAGCGCTTGAGGGTGACCTGGGTATGGCTACGGCAGCCGTCGAGGAAGGTGCCGAAGGTATCTTCGGCCATGCCGTGGGGCCAGCCCGGGCGCACGACGAAACTAGGGTTGCTGGCCAGGGTCAGCAGGCCACAGCAGTGGTCGCCGCGCTTGTGCGCCAGGGCGCTGGCCAGCATCCCGCCGAACGACCAGCCACCCAGCCAGGCATCGTTCGGCAGCTTGCGATCGAGGTACTCGATCCAGGCCTGGACATCGCTGTGAGGCAGCTCCGGCAGGGGCATCAGCTCTACTTGCAGGCGGGCGTCCTGGCCGCGCAGGCTGGCGGCCAGCGGCTCCAGGGAGGCAGTGCCCAGGCCCCAGCCGGGCAACAGAACAAGTCGATTACGCATCGGCGCTCTCCAACTGTGGATAACACTCGGCCAATGCATTCAACAATAGCTGCACCTGCGCCTCACTGTGGGCGGCGCTCAAGGTCACCCGCAGGCGTGCGCTACCCGCCGGTACAGTAGGCGGGCGGATGGCCGTCACCAGCAGGCCGCGCTCGCGCAGCATGCGCGACAGGCGCAGGGCCTGCGCGCTGTCGCCGATGACGATCGGCTGAATCGGCGTCGGGCTGTCCATCAATTGCAGCCCGATCTGCTGTGCGCCTTCGCGGAACTGGCGAATCAACGCCGCCAGGTGCTCGCGGCGCCAGGTTTCGCGGCGCAGCAGTTCCAGGCTTTTCAGCGTGGCGCAGGCCAGCGCCGGTGGCTGGCTGGTGGTGTAGATGTAGGGGCGGGCGAATTGCACCAGCGCCTCGATCAGTTCTTCGCTGCCAGCGACAAAGGCACCGGCGGTACCGCACGCCTTGCCCAGCGTGCCAATCAACACCGGAACCTCATCCACGCCCAGGCCGAAGTGCTCGACGATACCGCCGCCCTGGTTGCCGAGGGTGCCCAGGCCATGGGCATCGTCGACCATCAGCCACGCGCCGCGCGCCTTGGCGACAGCGGCCAGTGCCGGCAGGTCGGCCAGGTCACCGTCCATGCTGAACACGCCATCGGTCACCACCAGGGTATTGCCGACCGCCTTGTCCAGGCGGCTGGCCAGGCTGGCCGGGTCGTTGTGCAGGTAGCGGCTGAAACGGGCCCCGCTGAGCAGCCCGCCATCCAGCAGCGAAGCGTGGTTCAAACGGTCCTGCAGCACCGTGTCACCCTGCCCCACCAGCGCAGTGATGGCGCCCAGGTTGGCCATGTAGCCGGTGGAGAACAGCAGCGCGCGCGGGCGCCCGGTGAGTTCGGCCAAGGCCTCTTCCACCTGGTGGTGCGGGGTGCTGTGGCCGACCACCAGGTGCGAGGCGCCACCACCGACACCCCAGCGCTCGGCGCCGGCCTGCCAGGCGGCAATCACCTGCGGGTGGTTGGCCAGGCCTAGGTAATCATTGCTGCAGAAGGCCAGCAAAGGCTGGCCGTCGACCACCACTTCCGGCCCTTGCGGGCTGTGCAGCAGTGGCCGCTGTCGATACAGGTCTGCGGCGCGCCGTTCGGCCAGGCGCGCGGCCAGGTCGAAGGCCATCTCAGGCAGACGCGGCGTTGTAGAACATCTCGCTGCTGCGCTGCTCGACCAGCGCCTGCTCGATGGCTGCCTGGTGCACTTCGTCGGCATGTTCCTCACGTGCTTCGGGCTGGATGCCCAGGCGTGCGAACAGTTGCATGTCCTTGTCGGCCTGCGGGTTGGCAGTGGTCAGCAGTTTTTCACCGTAGAAGATCGAGTTGGCGCCGGCCATGAAGGCCAGGGCCTGCATCTGTTCGTTCATCTGCTCACGGCCGGCGGACAGGCGCACGTGCGACTTGGGCATGAGGATACGCGCCACCGCCAGCATGCGGATGAAGTCGAACGGGTCGACGTCCTCTTCCTCGGCCAGCGGCGTGCCGGCGACCTTGACCAGCATGTTGATCGGCACCGACTCCGGGTGCTCGGGCAGGTTGGCCAGCTGGATCAGCAGGCCGGCGCGGTCGTCCAGCGACTCGCCCATGCCGAGGATGCCGCCGGAACAGATCTTCATCCCGGCATCACGCACGTAGGCCAGGGTCTGCAGGCGCTCGCTGTAGGTGCGGGTGGTGATGATGCTGCCGTAGAACTCCGGCGAGGTATCGAGGTTGTGGTTGTAGTAATCCAGGCCGGCCTGGGCCAGGGCCTTGGTCTGCTCCTGGTCGAGCTTGCCAAGGGTCATGCAGGTTTCCAGGCCCATGGCCTTCACGCCTTTGACCATTTCCAGCACGTAGGGCATGTCTTTGGCCGATGGGTGCTTCCAGGCCGCGCCCATGCAGAAGCGGGTGGAGCCGATGGCCTTGGCGCGTGCGGCTTCTTCCAGCACCTTCTGCACTTCCATCAGCTTCTGTTTTTCCAGCCCGGTGTTGTAGTGGCCGGATTGCGGACAATATTTGCAATCTTCCGGGCAGGCGCCGGTCTTGATCGACAGCAAGGTCGAAACCTGCACGCGGTTCGGGTCGAAGTGCGCGCGGTGCACGGTCTGCGCCTGGAACAGCAAGTCATTGAACGGTTGCTGGAACAGCGCCTTGACCTCGGCCAGGGACCAGTCGTGACGTGTTGTTGCAGTTGTGCTGGCGCTCATCGGTGTTTCCTTGTTTAGGCTGTAGCTGGCGCCGGGACAGGAAAGCCCGCCAGCGCATCACGGATAGCTCGCATAGTCATGGAAGGCCTATGAACTGTCAACCGCATTGGAAAAGGCTGGTTTACAAGTGGTTAATTATTAATCAAGCGTGTTTATTGTGCGACGAGCCTGCCGAGCAGGCCTACCCGTTGTGCGTCGCCTGCGAACAGGAGCTGCCCTGGCTGGTTGATCAATGCCTGCGCTGCGCCCTGCCCATGCCAATGGCTGGCCTGACCTGCGCGCAATGCAGCCGCCGTGCGCCGGCTTTCGAGCGGGTGGTTGCGCTGTGGCATTTCGGCTTTCCGGTAGACACGCTGGTCAGCCGCTTCAAGCACAAGCGCCAGTGGCCCCTGGGGCGGCTGATGGCGCAAATGCTCGGGCATGGCTTGCTGCATCGCTTCGCCGAAGGGCTGGCCCGGCCCGACCTGCTGTTGCCGGTGCCCCTGGCCAGGCGTCGACTGCGCGAGCGCGGCTTCAACCAGGCAGGCATGTTGGCGCGCTGGTTGTCGGCACAACTCGGCATACGTTGCGACGAACGGTTGCTGGCACGCAGCCGCGAGACGCCTGCACAACAGCAACTGGATGCATCGGCAAGGCGGCGCAATTTGCGCCAGGCGTTTGCCGTAGCAGGCGAGTTGACGGGCAGGCATATCGCCATCGTCGATGACGTGCTGACCACCGGCGCCACCGCGCAGGCGGTCGCCGAAGTACTACGCAAGGCCGGGGCGCGGCAGGTCGATGTGTATTGCCTGGCACGCACGCCCAAGCCGGCTCATGTGTGATCTCAGGGGCACCATCGCTGGCAAGCCGGTTCCTGCACGGAGAGCGTTGCCGTGGAGTCAACGTTGCCTCTGCAGGAACTGGCTTGCCGGCGATGGGGCGCGAAACGGCCCCGGCTCACTTGACTGGCCCGGACAGGAGAGGCACCGTCCCTTTATCCGTTGACGACTACATTACCTATGTCCCTGCCCGCCCTCCTCACCCAGCATATCGCCCGCCGCCCCCAGCGCATCGCCCTGCTGCATCACATTGCCGAGCAAGGCTCTATCACCCGCGCCGCCAAGGCAGCGGGGATCAGCTACAAGGCCGCCTGGGACGCCATCGACGAACTCAACAACCTGGCCAGCCGGCCGCTGGTCGAGCGCAGCACCGGCGGGCGTGGCGGCGGTGGTGCCCGCTTGTCGCTGGAAGGCGAACGGGTACTGCGCCTGTATCAGCGCCTGCAGGCCCTGCAGGCGCAAATCCTCGAAGCGGCCGAACAATCCAGTGACCTCGACCTGCTTGGTCGCCTGATGCTGCGCACCAGCGCGCGCAACCAGTTGCAGGGGCAGGTCAGCGGCCTTCGCCGCGAAGGGCGGCATGATCGCGTCAGCCTGGCCTTGGGCGGCGGGCTGGAGATCGAGGCGCTGATCACGCATGACAGCACTGCCCGGCTGGAGCTGATTCCGGGAACAACGGTGGTGGCACTGCTCAAGGCCGGGTGGGTGCGGTTGCTGGCGCCAGGGGAAGAGGCCGAAACGGGTAGCAACTGCCTGAAGGCGACGGTGGAGCAAGTGCTGGCGGAGCCTGATGGGCCGAGCGAGGTGCGGCTGGCGCTGGGCAACGGGCAGACGCTGTGTGCGTTTGCCGAGGCGCACTGGCTGGCTGAGCACCGGGTGGCGGATGGCAGTACGGTACGGGTGCAGTTTCATCCTTCTTATGTGTTGATCGGGGTTCCCGCCTAGGCTGGTTGCGCGGTGCGGGGTGTGCCCGTGAAGAGGCCGACACAGGCATAACGCGGTACCATGGCCCCCATGCCGCTTACCCCCGGAGCCCTCATGTCCCACCCCTTCGACACCCTCACCCCCGACCTGGTCCTGGACGCCGTGGAAAGCCTGGGCTTTCTCAGCGATGCCCGGGTGCTGGCGCTGAACAGCTACGAGAACCGCGTCTACCAGGTGGGTATCGAGGGCGCGCAGCCGCTGGTGGCCAAGTTCTACCGCCCAGGCCGTTGGAGCGATGCGGCCATCCTCGAAGAGCATAGCTTCACCGCCGAACTGGCCGACTGCGAAGTGCCGGTGGTTGCGCCACTGCAGCACCACGGCCGCAGCTTGTTCGAACACCAGGGTTTCCGCTTCGCGCTGTTCCCCCGCCGTGGCGGCCACGCCCCGGAGCCGGGCAACCTCGACCAGCTCTACCGCCTTGGCCAGTTGCTTGGCCGCCTGCATGCCGTAGGCGCCAGCAAACCGTTCGAGCACCGCGAGGCGCTGGCTGTGGACAACTTCGGCCACGCCTCGCTGAACACCCTGCTGCAAGGTGGCTTTGTGCCCCGAGACCTGCTGCCGGCTTTCGAGTCGGTGGCCCGCGACCTGCTCAAGCGCGTGGAAGCCATCTACGCCCGCACGCCGCACCGGCTCATCCGCCTGCACGGCGACCTGCACCCCGGCAACCTGATGCATCGCGACGAGGTGTACCACGTGGTCGACCTTGACGACTGTCGCATGGGCCCGGCCGTGCAAGACCTGTGGATGATGCTGGCTGGCAGCCGTGAGGAACGCCTGGGGCAGCTCGCCGAGCTGATCGATGGCTACAACGAGTTTCACGATTTCGACCCGCGCGAACTGGCTTTGATCGAACCGTTGCGCGCCCTGCGCCAACTGCACTACAGCGCCTGGCTGGCGCGGCGCTGGGACGACCCGGCCTTCCCGCCCAGCTTCCCCTGGTTCGGCCAGCCACGCTATTGGGGCGACCAGATCCTGGCATTCCGCGAGCAGTTGGCGGCCCTGGATGAACCGCCATTGAAATTGTTCTAGAAGCGAGCCCGTCTCTGTCTACAATAGGCGTCGCGTTATTTAGCTACCTAAGCAAGGATTCTGCATGCACGCCGCAAACCCGCGTCGCGGGTACCTACTGGGCCTCAGCGCCTACATCATCTGGGGGCTGTTTCCCCTGTACTTCAAAGCGATCCAGAGCGTCCCGGCGGTAGAGATCATCGTTCACCGGGTGCTGTGGTCGGCACTCTTCGGCTCGCTGCTGCTGTTGGTGTGGAAACACCCCGGCTGGTGGCGTGAGCTGCGTGACAACCCACGCCGGCTGGGCATCCTGGCCCTGAGCGGGGCGCTGATCGCCGGCAACTGGCTGACCTACGTGTGGTCGGTGAACAACGGCCGCATGCTCGAGGCCAGCCTGGGCTACTACATCAACCCGCTGATCAATGTGCTGCTGGGGATGCTGATTCTTGGCGAGCGCCTGCGCCGCCTGCAATGGCTGGCAGTGGCCATGGCTGCCGTGGGCGTGGCCCAGCAGGTATGGCAGGTGGGTAGCCTGCCATGGGTATCGCTGGCGCTGGCATTGAGCTTCGGTTTTTACGGGTTGATCCGCAAACAGGCGCCGGTAGCGGCGCTGCCGGGCCTGGTGGTGGAAACCTGGATGCTGGTACCCCTGGCGCTTGGCTGGTTGCTGCTGCACCCGGCGGCAATGAGTGCCCAGGGCGCGTTCTACACCAGCAGCGAGGCGTTATGGCTGATGGCCGCGGGGCCGGTGACGCTGATACCCCTGGTGTGCTTCAACGCTGCCGCGCGGCACCTGCCGTACACCACGTTGGGCTTCCTGCAGTACCTGGCGCCAACCTTGGTGCTGCTGCAGGCAGTGTTGCTGTTCGATGAGCATCTGTCGCCGAGCACACTGGTGGCGTTCATGTTCATCTGGGCGGGGCTGGCGGTGTACAGCGTCGATGCGTGGTTGAGCTTGCGCAAGCGCAGCTGATCAAAAAACAACCACTATGCTGCAAGCCTCGCGGCCCGGGGCCTGCAGCGACATCTCCAAAGGTTATCCACACCCTCGTCCCCGTGCTTTGTGCACAAGCTGCTGATTTTTGGGTGTTTTTTGAGCAAAGCTGTGCAAAGCGCGGATCTTGTGGGCTGGAGAGGTGCACCCCCAGGTTATCCACAGGGCCTTCCCCGTGATATCGGGATAACTGCAGGGGGCTGCCTTGCAGCCCTTCGCGACACAAGGCCGCTCCTACCTTGGACCGCAAAAGCTGTGGGTAAACCGGTTTGCTGCAGGAGCGGGTCGCGAAGGGCCGCAAAGCGGCCCCGGCATCCTCTGGTCATTCCTGCGGCCGCAGTTTCAACTCCACCATCAAGTCATCCGCCAGGCTCTCCAGCTTCTGTTGCAACTCATCCAGCGACAGCGTCAACGGCATGGCCAGCAAGGCATCGGCATGAAACAGCGGCTCGCTGCTCATCGGCGCCGGGCGCACCTCTGTCGTGAAGCGTTCAAGGTTCACGCCCAGGTCCGCCAGCAAGCGGGTAATGTCACGCACGATCCCTGGCCGGTCGTTACCTACCAGCTCCATGGCAATCGGTTTCCAGGTGCACGACGGCTCGATGCCGCTCTCGGCGATCAGCACGCGAATGTCATACCGCACCAACCCCTGCAACGACGCCACCAGCTCGGCGTAGTTTTCTGCCGGCACCGCCACCCGCAAGATCCCGGCAAACTGCCCGGCCATGCGCGACATGCGGCTTTCCAGCCAGTTGCCACTGTGGTCGGCAATGCACTGGGCAATGCGTTCGACCTGCCCGGCCTTGTCCGGGGCAATCACAGTCAGTACAAGATGATCCACAAGCCGTTCCTCGTGTCGGACCGCGCCGGGCGGCAGGAAATCAGGGGATCGACTCAGTATAGGCAAGGCGCGGCAACCTGCCGCAGGGCAATTTGCACAATGAATCGTGTACTGTTTCAAGATTTATCTGGAACAATCCACCTGTTTTTTGCGAACATACCCACTCCCAGCGTGACCATACGCGACCAACGGGTCGCATAACGGCGCTTTTAGTCTGATTTTGCCCCGCCTACTGCTTCATGTAGTATCCCGTGGCGCGGACTACAAAACGCTGTTTGGATGTCTGCCAAGGCGCCTGTGAAAATACGCACACTGTCTGCCAGCCAGCCTGGCAGGCCGCACCCAGCCGCGCTCGGGCATTCCCTGGGCGCATGCACTGGTGCCGTGTTTAGAGAAGCGCTACAGGCTTAATACAGAAGAGCGAAATAGCTGAGCAGAGTGAGGCAAGCAATGACTGGATACGTTCAAGTCGGTGGCCTTCAGGTCGCCAAGGTCCTGTACGACTTCGTGAACAACGAAGCCATCCCCGGGACCGGCATCGTCGCCGAGCAGTTCTGGGCGGGTGCAGAGAAGATCATCAATGACCTCGCTCCAAAGAACAAAGCCCTGCTCGCCAAGCGCGACGAGCTGCAAGCCAAGATCGACGCCTGGCACCAGGCACGCAAAGGCCAGGCCCACGACGCCGCAGCCTACAAAGCATTCCTCCAGGAAATCGGCTACCTGCTGCCACAAGCTGACGATTTCCAGGCCACCACCCAGAACGTGGACGAAGAAATCGCCCACATGGCCGGCCCACAGCTGGTCGTACCGGTGATGAACGCCCGTTTCGCCCTGAACGCTGCCAACGCCCGCTGGGGCTCGCTGTATGACGCGCTGTACGGCACCGATGCCATCAGCGACGAAGGCGGCGCCGAAAAAGGCCAGGGCTACAACAAGGTGCGTGGCGACAAGGTGATCGCCTTCGCCCGCGCCTTCCTCGATGAAGCCGCGCCATTGGCGGCTGGCTCGCATGTCGATTCCATCGGCTACCGCATCGAAGGCGGCAAGCTGATCGTTGCCCTCAAGGGCGGCAGCAACAGCGGCCTGCGTGACGACGCCCAGCTGATCGGCTTCCACGGTGATGCCGGCGCACCGACTGCCGTGCTGCTCAAGCACAACGGCCTGCACTTCGAAATCCAGATCGATGCCAGCACGCCGGTCGGCAGCACCGACGCCGCCGGCGTGAAGGACATCCTGATGGAATCGGCGCTGACCACCATCATGGATTGCGAGGACTCGGTTGCCGCCGTCGACGCCGACGACAAGGTAGTGGTCTACCGCAACTGGCTGGGCCTGATGAAAGGTGACCTGGCGGAAAACGTGAGCAAGGGTGGCAAGACCTTCACCCGCACCATGAACCCGGACCGCGAGTACGCCGCTCCCAACGGTGGCAGCGTGACCCTGCACGGTCGCTCGCTGCTGTTTGTGCGCAACGTTGGCCACCTGATGACCAACCCGGCGATCCTCGACGCCCAGGGCAACGAAATTCCCGAGGGCATCCAGGACGGCCTGTTCACCAACCTGATCGCGCTGCACAACCTCAACGGCAACACCAGCCGCAAGAACACCCGCAGCGGCAGCGTGTACATCGTCAAGCCGAAGATGCACGGGCCGGAAGAAGTCGCCTTCGCCGCCGAGATCTTCAGCCGCGTCGAAGACCTGCTAGGTATGAAGCGCAACACCGTCAAGGTCGGCATCATGGACGAGGAACGCCGTACCACGGTCAACCTCAAGTCCTGTATCAAGGCGGCCGCCGAGCGCGTGGTGTTCATCAACACCGGCTTCCTCGACCGCACCGGCGACGAAATCCATACCTCGATGGAAGCCGGCGCCGTGGTGCGCAAGGGCGCCATGAAGAACGAGAAGTGGATCGGCGCCTACGAGAACAACAACGTCGACGTTGGCCTGGCCACCGGCCTGCAAGGCCGCGCCCAGATCGGCAAAGGCATGTGGGCCATGCCGGACCTGATGGCGGCCATGCTCGAACAGAAGATCGCCCACCCGTTGGCCGGTGCCAACACCGCCTGGGTGCCGTCGCCGACCGCCGCCACCTTGCATGCCCTGCATTACCACAAGGTTGACGTGCAGGCGCGCCAGCGTGAGCTGGCCTCGCGCACCCCGGCATCGGTGGACGACATCCTGACCATCCCGCTGGCGGCCGACACCAACTGGTCGGCCGAAGAGATCCGCAACGAGCTGGACAACAATGCCCAGGGCATCCTCGGCTACGTGGTGCGCTGGATCGACCAGGGCGTGGGTTGCTCGAAAGTGCCGGACATCAACAACGTCGGCCTGATGGAAGACCGCGCCACCCTGCGCATCTCGGCCCAGCTGCTGGCCAACTGGCTGCGCCACGGCGTGGTCAGCCAGGAGCAGGTGCTGGAAAGCCTCAAGCGCATGGCCGTGGTGGTCGACCAGCAGAACGCAGGCGACGCCCTGTACCGGCCGATGGCGCCGAACTTCGACGACAACATCGCATTCCAGGCAGCTGTGGAGCTGGTGCTGGAAGGTGGCAAGCAGCCGAACGGTTACACCGAGCCGGTACTGCACCGCCGTCGCCGTGAGTTCAAGGCGCGTAACGGGCTGTAAGTAGCATCCGCCAAAGGGGCCGCCTTGCGGCCCTATCGCGACACAAGGCCGCTGCTACAGGAACAACGCTGGCATCGAATGTGCGGCGTTCCTGTAGCAGCGGCCTTGTGTCGCGAGTGGGCTGCAAAGCAGCCCCTGACCTGCTTCACAATATCTGCAACTCTTTCCTCACCAGCTCCAGCAGCCTGTCCAGGTCCACCGGCTTCAACAGGAAATCCACCACCCCCAGGTGCATCACGTCCACCGCCTCTTCGACATCGGTGTCACCCGACACGACGATGATCGACAACGCCGCCCGCTCCGATTCGCGAACCTGCCGGATCAGCGTCAGGCCGTCCTCGGGCTGCATTCGCAAATCGGTGATCATCAAGCCTATCCGCGGCTGGTAATGCAGGTACAGCCTGGCTTCCTCGGCGCCGTCCGCCCCTACACAATCGATACCCCGGCTTTTCAGGTAGTAGATCAGTGCATCGCGATTCGCCGCATTGTCATCCACCACCAGCACCAGTGGCCTGGCGGCCACCGGCGCATTGGCCAAGGCCAAGGCCTCGCGCTCGGCGTCGCTCAGGATGTCGTGTGGCTCAACCATGGTCATCTCGTCAAAAAAACTCCGCTTCAGCATTAGGACCACAGAACTTGCGTTACCCGTTTCGCCTTTCGTCGGGTCTTTGACAGGGCGGCTCATAGACTTACGTCCAATGGGCACCACCCCGCTGCAAGCCGACCATGGAGGCAGAGAACAACATGGCCGGCACCTATATAGAGATATATATAGATCGGCATAGCGATACGGTCAGTTTCATGAGCAAAAAGGACGCCTACAGCCAGGCGGGCAGGACAGCAGTGCTGCAGAACATCCAGGGTACCCTGCAGTTCCTGCAGCGCTTTCCGCCGTTCAACCAGATGGAACACAGCCACCTGGCCTACCTGGTCGAACAGTGCCAGCTGCGCTTCTATGCCAGCGGCGAAAGCATCGTCAAACCAGCCGACGGGCCGGTGGAGCACTTCTACATCGTCAAGCAGGGCCGCGTGGTTGGCGAGCGCCAGCACCTAGTCAAGCCTGGCGTCGAGACCACCTTCGAGATCACCAGCGGCGAGTGCTTCCCGCTGGCGGCATTGCTAGGCGAGCGGGCGACCCGTACGGAGCACCTGGCCGGTGAGGACACCTTCTGCCTGCAATTGAACAAGGCAGCGTTCATCCGCGTGTTCTCGATGTCGGAAGTGTTTCGCGATTTTGCCCTGCGCGGCGTCAGCAGCCTGCTCGACCAGGTTAACCAGCAGGTGCGCCAGCGTGCAGTGGAAACCCTCGGCACCCAGTACTCATTGAACACACCCCTGGGTGAACTGGCCATGCGCCACCCGGTGGTATGCAGCGCCGACACCCCGCTGCGCGATGCCGTGCGGCTGATGCACGAGCAGCAGGTCGGCAGCATCGTGGTGGTCGATGCGCAGCGCTACCCGACCGGCATCTTCACTCTGCGTGACTTGCGCCAGGTGGTGGCCGCCGCCGATGCCGAGTTGGGCGCGCCGATCGAACGACACATGACCGCCCAGCCGTTCTACCTCAGCCCCCAGGCCAGCGCCTTCGACGCGGCCATGGCAATGACCGAGCGGCATATTGCCCACGTGTGCCTGGTGGAAAACCGCCGCCTGTGCGGGGTGGTTTCGGAGCGCGACCTGTTTTCCCTGCAGCGGGTCGACCTGGTACACCTGGCGCGCACCATCCGCCATGCGCCACGCCTGGAGACCCTGGTCTCGCTGCGCGGCGAAATCAGCCAGCTGGTCGAACGCATGCTGGCGCATGGCGCGTCATCCACGCAGATAACCCAGATCATCACCCTGCTCAACGACCACACCGTGTGCCGGGTAATCGAGCTGGCGCTGGCCGAGCGCGGCGACCCCGGCGTGCCGTTCAGCTGGCTGTGCTTTGGCAGCGAAGGGCGTCGCGAGCAAACCCTGCACACCGACCAGGACAACGGCATCCTCTTCGAGGCAGCCGACAGCGCCGAAGCCGACGCCATCCGCACCCGCCTGCTGCCGTTGGCGCAGTACATCAATCAATGCCTGGCCCAATGCGGCTTCACCCTGTGCAAGGGCAACGTCATGGCCGGCAACCCCGAGCTTTGCCTGTCGCGCAGCGAATGGGCACGGCGCTTTGCCGGTTTCGTCCGCGAAGCCAGCCCGGAAAACCTGCTGGGTTCGAGCATCTACTTCGACCTGCGGGTGGTGTGGGGCGACGAGCAGGGTTGCGAGCAACTGCGCCAGGGCCTGCTCGAGCAAGTGGCCGACAACCGCCTGTTCCAACGCATGATGGCTGATAACGCGCTGCGCCAGCGCCCGCCGGTTGGCCGCCTGCGCGAGTTCGTGCTGACCCGCCAGGGTAACGACAAGGCCGCCACCCTCGACCTCAAGGTGCAGGGCCTGACGCCCTTCGTCGATGGTGCCCGGCTACTGGCCCTGGCCAATGGCATTGCTGCCTGCAATACCCTGGAGCGCCTGCGCCAGCTGGTGGCCAAGGGCATCATCGAGGCGCAGGACGGCGCCGCGTATGAGGAGGCCTACCACTTCATCCAGCAAACCCGCATGCAGCAGCACCAGCGCCAGACCCGCGATAACCTGCCCTACTCCAACCGGCTCGACCCGGACAGCCTCAACCACCTTGACCGGCGCATCCTGCGCGAATCCCTGCGCCAGGCCCAGCGCCTGCAGAGCAGCCTGGCGCTGCGGTACCAGTTATGAGCCTGTTCGCCTGGCTGCGCCCCAGCGCGCCCGAGCTGGATACGGCCACCCGCCAGCGCCTGGCCCGGCTGCCCAAACCCGCACCGTTGGGGGTCTGTACCCTGCGTGAGCAGCGCTGGGTGGTGCTGGACCTGGAGACCAGCGGCCTCAACCTCAACCGTGATCAGGTGCTGTCGATCGGCGCCGTGGCGATCGAAGACGGCGCCATCGACTTTGCCCAGCAGTTCGAGCGTACTCTGCACCGGCCAACGCAGAAGACCAACCCCAGCGTGCTGATCCACGGCCTGGGCCCCAGTGCCCTGGCTGCCGGTTGCGACCCGGCCGAAGCCTTGCTCGATCTGCTCGACTTCATCGGCAATAGCCCGGTGCTGGCATTCCATGCCCCCTTCGACCAGCGCATGCTGGCCCGCGCATTGAAGGACAGCCTGGGCTATCGCCTGCAGTCGCCGTTCCTCGACATCGCCGAACTGGCCCCCATGCTCAACCCCGACACGGTACTGCGCGAAGCCGGTCTCGATGACTGGGTAGCGCGCTTCGGCCTGCAGGTGGAAGAGCGCCATCATGCCAGTGCCGATGCCCTGGTGACCGCCGAACTGGCGCTGATCCTGTTCAGCCAGGCCCGGCGCCAGCAGCTGGATAGCCCGTTGCAACTGGAACAGCGGCTGCGCGGATGGCGGCGGCGCAAGGTGCAGAGTCACGGCTTGTGAGGTTTGAGTAGTGCGGCGCCTGTGAGATCGCGCGGGCGCTGAACCACCCACGCCCAACACCAGCCAGCCCCAGCCATACTGGCCATCCGATAAGCGCCCATTGCACCCTCCCCTTGCCTCTGCAACAATCGCGAATAATTATCGTTAGTTAATGCATACGTTCCGGGGGGACGCTGCTTGTCTTCTGCACAGAGCCCACACGCCGATCTGGTCGGTGCGCTGTACCGCGACCATCGCGGCTGGCTGCTCGCCTGGCTGCAGCGCAGCATGGCCTGCCGCCAGCGTGCCGAAGACCTGAGCCAGGACACCTTCGTGCGTCTGCTCGGCCGCGAGCGACTGGACACCCCACGTGAGCCACGCGCCTTCCTCGCCGCGGTGGCCAAGGGGCTGTTGTTCGATCACTTCCGCCGCGCCGCGCTGGAGCAGGCCTACCTGGCCGAGCTGGCCCTGATGCCGCAAGCCGAGCAACCGTCGGCGGAGCTGCAACACCTGATCCTCGAAGACCTCAAGGCCATCGACCGCCTGCTGGGCAAGCTGTCGAGCAAGGCCCGCGCAGCCTTCCTGTACAACCGCCTGGATGGCATGGGCCATGCCGAAATTGCCGAGCGCCTGGGCGTTTCGGTGTCGCGCGTGCGCCAGTACATCGCCCAGGGCCTGCGCCAGTGCTACACGGCCCTGTACGGGGAGCCGACGTGAGCAGTGCCCCGGTTTCGTCCCGCGTGCTGGAAGCCGCGATTGCCTGGAAACTCAGCCTCGACGGCGGCAGCAGTACGGCCGATGAGCGCAGTGAATTCATGCGCTGGCATGCTGCCAGCGAAGAGCATGCCCGCGCCTGGCGCCAGCTGGGCGCAATGGACCAGCGTGTCGGCACCGCCGTCGGCCCGGCACGCCAGGCCCTGCTGCAGTCGCGCGTCGGCCTGCGCCGACGGATCGGCAAGGTTGGCAGCGGGTTGGCTGGCATGTTGCTGCTCGGCTCGCTGCTGGCCTGGGTTGGCGCGCCGTCGCTCGCGCCCAGCTACTGGCTGGCTGACCAACGCACCGCTACCGGCGAACTGCGTACCCTGCGCCTGGAAGACGGCACATTGCTGAGCCTGAACAGCCATACCGCCGTCGATATCGACTATGCGGGCGAACAACGGATCATCGTGCTGCACCAGGGCGAAATCTCGGTACAGACCGGCCATCAGGACCCACGCCCGCTGCTGGTCCGTACCGCCGACGGGCGCCTGCGCCCATTGGGCACGCGCTTCCTGGTGCGCCGTGAGGCCGACGGTACGCGCCTGGAGGTGCTGCAGGCCGCGGTAGCTGCCCAGCCGCTGGACAGCGGCGAGGAACAGGTGCTGCGCGAAGGCCAGCAAGTGCTGATGCACGCCAACGGCCTTGGCCGGGTCGGCGCGGTAGCCGCCGGTGCCGACGCCTGGACCCGCGGCATGCTGGTGGTGGACAACGTGCGCCTGGCTGACCTGCTGGCGGCGCTGGGCCGGTACCGCAGCGGTTACCTCGGGGTGGACGACAAGGTCGCCGACCTGCGGGTGACCGGCAGCTTCCCGCTGACCGATACCGACCTGGCCCTGGCGTCGTTGCTGCCGGTACTGCCGGTGAAGATCCAGCGACATACCCCGTGGTGGGTGAACGTGGTGCCCAAGTAGGCAAACAGGCCAGCTCCCGCAGGAATCACCCAGATTGCGAGCTTCGTGGAATACCCGTGGGTACGGGTACCCACGAAAAGGCCAAGACAGGAGCAGCCAATTTCAAATAATTCTCGATATTTTTCAGATTCGCCCTGTCACTTTTCCAATCTCGCTCGGCAAGGAAGCAGTAAGCACTTACCCGTCGAGGAGCCGCTGCATGTCCCGTGCTGTTGAACGTATCCTGCGCCCCAGCCTGGTGGCCCTGGCCATCGCGGTAGCCGCGCCATTGGCCAGCCCTGCCCTGTGCGCCGCCGAGCAATCCGCCCCACGCGGCTACGACCTGCCGAGCGCCCCGCTGGCCGCCACCCTCAACCAGATCGCCAGCCAGGCCGGCATCGCCCTGGCCATCGACCCGGCGCTGGTCAGCGGCCGCAGCTCGGCGCCGGTGCATGGGCAGTATGACGGCCTGGGCGCGCTGCAGGCGGCCCTGCGCGGCACGGGGTTACAACTGCAACAGAGCAACGCAGGCAGCTACAGCCTGGTGGCAGTCGCGGAAGGTACCTTGGCGCTGCCGGCAACCACCATCGAGGCGGCGAGCATCAGCGAAAGCGCGTGGGGCCCGGTCGAAGGCTACGTGGCCAAGCGCAGCGCCGCCGGCACCAAGACCGATACCGCACTGGTCGAGCTGCCGCGTTCGGTTTCCGTCGCCACCCGCGAACAGATGAAAGACCGTGGCGTGCATAGCCTCGACGATGCCGTGCGTTACATGCCGGGTATCGTGTCGGCCAGCTTCGGCAGCGACACGCGCTATGACTGGATGCGCGTGCGGGGCTTCGAGCCAACCCAGTTTCTCGATGGCCTGCCGTTGCCACGTGGCGTATACGCCAACCCTAAAGCCGAAACCTGGAACCTCGACCGCCTAGCCCTGCTGCGCGGGCCGGCTTCGTCGATCTATGGCCAGACCCCGCCCGGCGGCCTGCTGGACATGCTCAGCCGCCGCCCGCAGGCCGACAGCGCGCATGAGATCGAGCTGCAATATGGCAGTGACAACCATCGCCAGATCAACTTTGCCAGTACCGGCAGGATCGATGCCGAAGGCCGCTTTCTGTATGGCGTCAGCGGGGTCATCCGCGACGGTGGCACGCAGATCGACCATATCGACGACAAGCGCTACAACATCGCCCCGAGCCTGACCTGGAACATCGACGAAGACACATCGCTGACCTTGCTCACCCAGTTCACCCGCGACGATACCGGTGCCACCAGCCAGTTCCGGCCGATCCAGGGCACCAAGATCGACATGCCGTTCGGCAAGATCTCCCACCACAAGAACCTGGGTGACCCTGACTACGAGTTCTACGACCGTACCTACTACGCGCTGGGCTACGCCTTCGAGCACCGCATCAACGATGTGTGGCAGTTCCGTCAGAACCTGCGCTACACCAAGTCGGATCTGGCCTTCCAGACCATCACGCCCGGCAGCTACAACAAGGACAATCCGCCGGTGAAGGACGACGGCACGGTCAGCCGCATGTCCACCAACACCGACGAAGACATCAGCCAGTTCGCGGTGGACAACAACTTCCAGGCCGACTTTGCCACCGGTGACATCAGCCACACCTTGCTGCTCGGTCTGGACCACCAGCGCATCAACACCAACTACCTGTCGATATTCGGCTTCAACGTGCCGGACAGCAACGTCAACAACCCGGTCTATGGGCTGCCGATCACCCGTCCGGACCGCGCCACCGCGTTCTATGACTACAACCAGAAAACCCGCCAGACCGGCGTCTACGTCCAGGACCAGATGGCGCTCGGCAACTGGCGCCTGACCCTGGGCGGGCGCGAAGACTGGGTGCATACCGGCACCAAGTTCTTCAACAAGGGCGATGCCACCAATACCCAGCGCGACCAGCAGTTCAGCGGCAACGCAGCCATCAGCTACGTGTTCGACTCGGGCTTCGTCCCCTACCTGTCGTATGCCGAGTCGTTCCAGCCATCCAGCAATGCCAGTGCCTCGGCAACCGACTCGTTCAAGCCCACCGAAGGCAAGCAGTGGGAACTGGGCGTGAAATACCAGCCACCGGGCTCCAGCACCCTGCTGTCGGCAGCCGTGTACGACCTGACCCAGAAAAACGTCGCGGTGACCGACAGCGTCGGTGGCGTGACCATCACCAGCCAGACCGGCGAAGTGAAGGTGCGTGGCCTGGAACTTGAAGCGGTTTCCGATGTGACCGAGAACCTCAAGGTGATTGCTGCCTACACCCTGGCCAAGTCGGAAGTGCAGGACGGCGATTTCAAAGGCAACCGCCTGCAACTGATGCCCAACCAGCAGGCGTCGGTGTGGGGCGACTACACCTGGCATGCGGGCGTACTCGATGGCTTCGGCATCGGCCTGGGTGCGCGCTATACCGGCAATACCTATGGCGACCAGGCCAATACCTACCTGGGCAAGGCCAACGCCTACACGGTGTTCGATGCAGCGGTGCATTACGACCTGGGGCGCCTGGACAGCAGCCTCAAGGGCGCGTCGGTGGCGATCAACGCGACCAACCTGCTGAACAAGGACTACCTGTCGACCTGTGATTCCTACTACTGCTACTACGGCGACGAACGTAGCGTCGTGGCCAGTGCCACCTACAAGTTCTGAGTGAGCTGGGGCCGCCTTGCGGCCCAGGTCCAACAAGGCAGATACCCGACAGTGATGAAAAGCCCAACCATCCGCCGCTGGTCCACGATCCACACCTGGAGCAGCCTGGTCTGCACCCTGTTCCTGCTGTTGCTGGCGCTCACCGGCCTGCCGCTGATCTTTCACCACGAGCTCGAACAGCTGCTCGGCGACGCGCCGAAGCTGCGCGACATGCCGGCCGACACCCCGCACCTCGACCTGCAACAGCTGGTGATCAAGGCCGAGCAGCACCGCCCCGGCGAGGTCGTGCAGTACTTCGGCTATGACGAAGACGAACCCAACGGCGTGGTCGCCATCACTGCGGCCACTGCCGGTACCGAGCCCAACTCGTCGCACACCTTCATGCTCGATGCACGCACCGGCGAAGCAGTCGCCATGCCCGCGGCCAACGGCGGCTTCATGATGCTCATGCTGCGCCTGCATGTAGACATGTTCGCCGGGCTGCCGGGCAAACTGTTGCTGGCGTTCATGGGCTTGCTGTTCGTCGTCGCGATCGTTTCCGGCACCGTGCTGTATGCGCCGTTCATGCGCCGCCTGGCGTTCGCCACAGTCCGCCACGACAAGTCGCGGCGCCTGCGCTGGCTCGACCTGCACAACCTGATCGGCGTGGTCACCCTTGTCTGGGCCTTGACGGTAGGTGTAACCGGAGTGATCAGTGCCCTGTCCGACCTGGTCATCGCCGCCTGGCGCAACGACAGCCTGGCCGCCATGGTCGCGCCGTACCGCGACGCTCCAGCGCTCAGCGAGCGCGCCCCGGCCACCCGCCTGCTGGAAATTGCCGCGCAGGCAGCGCCTGGCATGCGACCGGATTTCATCGCGTTCCCGGGGACGCGCTTCTCCAGCGAACATCACTACGCCGTATTCATGAATGGCGCCACGCACCTGAGTTCGCACCTGTTCACACCGGTACTGATCGACGCCCGCACGCTTGAACTGACCGCGGTTGGCGAGCGCCCCTGGTACATGGACGCCATGGGCTTGTCGCAACCGCTGCATTTCGGTGATTACGGCGGCAGGCCGATGCAGATCCTCTGGGCGGTGCTCGATGTGCTGACCATCGTGGTGCTGTGCAGCGGGCTGTACCTGTGGTGGGGCAAACAACGCAAAGCCAGGGAGGCACGTGCATGAGCCACCGGTCACAAGCCACTGCGCGTATCTTCGCCTGGCCTGCGCTGATTGCCGCGCTGACCGCACTCGGGCTGTTTGCCGCCCTGCTCGGTGACCGCTGGTGGGACGGGCTTTCCTGGCTAGGCCTGGGCCTGCCCGCGTGGTTTTCGCTACGGGGCCTGTGGCACCGCTGAGGTAGCCCGCTAACACAGCAGCCCTGGCGCCTTGGCGCAGCATGGTCCGCCCTCACTACAGGAGACGGACCATGCCGATCCCCCCCCTTTTCCAGACCCTGGATAACCAGCTTGATGCACTGCTCCCACCCATCGAGGGGGTCGAGCACAACCTGGACCTGACGCTCGCGCGACTGTTCCCAGGCCTTTCCATCAACGCCCGCACGCTGTACTTCGGGGCCCAGCCACTGTTGCAGCTGGTGGGTTTCCATCTGTTCGATGGCGGTACCTTCCGCCTGCCCGCAGGCAGTCCGATCAGGCATGCCGACTACCCGGCGCTCAGCCTGCCACTCGATTTCAACGGCCATATCGACGGCTTTTGCAAAACCATTCGTCAGACGCTACATGCCCGCCTGGCAGCGTACTGGCTGGAGCCGGACAACAAAGGCTTGACCCGCACCGTGCGCCTTGCCGTGCTGTACCGCGAGCAACTGGATGCGGAGATCCGTCTGCGCACCACCGACCAGACCCTGTCAGCGGCGCATGCACACCTATTGAGAACCTACCTGGAACTGCCGCAGCCCTGGCAACGTCGCCACTTGCCGACTGCCGCGCGTCCCCAGGCCTATCGCCTGTTGCTCGACAGTACGGCGCCCAACTGGCGCAGCCATGTACCAGGTTTCCTGGTGCTCACCGAACACGGCGCCGAAGGGCGAATGCTCGATCATCTTGAGCCGGTTGGCCGGGTACTGCTGTGCAGTGCCGCACACGGCATCGAGGCCTTCGACAACCTGGCCGACCTGCACACGGAGGTATGCGAGCGCCTGGAAGACCCGCAACAGAGCGAACACTTGCTGCAACTGATGATCGACCCCGACAACCAGCAAAACGCCCGTCGTTCAGAGCGCCTGCGCTACGACTGGTATACAGAAGACCTGGCCGACTACCTCGCCTCGACCCTGCGCGATGCCCAGGCCAGGCAACTGAGCTACAGCTGGCAACAGGCCTGGAAGCTCGGCAAACAGCGCAATATCGAGCAGCTGGATCTGGCCCTGGCTGCGGCGCTCGACATACGGCGCTCCGTCAGTAGCCGCGGCCCGCTGGCCAACCGCTACGGCCTGCTACTCGAAAAGCATCTACCCAACTGGTTACGCGCCACTTCGCAGCAGGGCGTCGCCCACATCATGCAGACCCTGCAGGAACTGATCGTGGCCATCGAAGCGGCCAGCGCTCCCGGCATCCTCAGCCTGGAACAGTTCAACCACAGGCATTCCCTGCTGAACTGGGTCAACCTGCGCCTGCGTGAATACCTGCAACGTGAACCGGGCCTGGACTGCGACCCGCGTGACATTACCATCAGTGTCACCCTGGCTCGACAGGTCGGGCCGATCGTCAACCCGCTACCCCTGGGAAGTACCACGGGCTACGTTCCGGTAGCCAGCCGGCGCCAGGCAGGCGACACCATCGAGTTGGTCAGGCATACCTACCGGCTGGATGAGCTGGCCTTGCTGAACATCGCCTGGTTCGACGTGGACTACTGGCTGACCGCGCATGTCCACCTGCACGGTGAAGCGCTGCCGGCGCTGACACCCCTGCGGGTCAAACAGATCGTGAGACGCCTGAACGCGGGCAGTGGCTATCAGGCCTACCTACGCACCCAGCTGCTTGACTCGCCCGAAGGCCGTTGGCGCCAGACAGCCCATGCGCAGATCAGCCGCGCACGGATGAATGCCGAAGCAGTGAAAGCACGCTATGTCGGCCATTTTCTCCCCGACACACTCGAACAGGGCTACGGTTGGGCCAGCACGGTCATCAGCGCCCCGGACAGCCACGCCCGCCCCTATTTCAATGAGCAGCGCGTGACAGTCCAGCAGCTGCTGGTGCAGGGCGACACGCTGATGGGGGTATTGCTGCTGGTTTCGCCAGAGCACTCGAAACGTATCGTCGTCTACTGCCCCGACGTTCCGGACCGGCGCTACTGGCGCGAATACAGTGATACCAAGGCGCTGATCCGGGCCATGCGCAGTGACCCGGCATTGCAAGACTACCTGGTCCAACGCCTGCCACGGGCCAGCGGGAAAAAACTCAAGGAGCGGCTGCACAAAGGCCGGCTGGGCGCGTTGATCACTCGCGATGCCATTACCGGCAACCTGTATCAGGCGCTGTACCGCGCCGAGGTGCAAAGCCTGATGGCCCACACCGATACCGTCACCCGCAGCAATGAAGAACTGCTGGGCGAATTCTCGGTCAACGTGCTCAGGCTGGTGCTGGATATGGTCACGTTCATACTGCCGCAACGGGCATTGATCACCCTGGCATTCGGCCGCATGGCAATCTCCATATGGGACGGCTTCGAGGCCTACGAGCAGGACGACCATGCAAGCGCATTGCACCATGCGGTCGCGGCCCTTGGCCATGCCACCGCCGGGCTGAACGAAATGGCAGGCTCCAGCCTGATGCGCCGCGCCTTGCGAGGGCTGCCCAAACCACCACCGGTGCCGCTGCCAGGTCATTACGAAACAGCGCCAGTCGCTGCCCGGCTGCGCTACCGGATCGATTCGGCGCATGGCGAGGCCGTGTATGAACAACCGTCGAGTTCCCCGGGGCTGAGCCAATACTTCGTACGGGATAACCTGGGCCGTTACTTCAATGTCAGTTTTGACGGCGCGCGCTGGCGCGCCACCGACCCCGACCAGCCTTACGCCTACCTGAAGCTGCCGATCAGGCGTAACCAGGATGGCAACTGGGTAGTTGATTCTCCGCTGCTCTGGCACGACGGCTTGCCAGACATCCCGCACCTGCTCGAGCAGTGCCGGCTGAAAACACTGCTTGAGGGCGCTGCGGATGGCACGGACAACAACCTGTTCAGCGACAACGGCAGGTACTACCTGCAGCTGCACAACCAGCAGCTGCCGGTGCGGCGCCATCTGCTGGCCGGGCATTACCACCTGATTCTCCCCGACGCCTTGTCTGGCGCAGTACCTGCCTGGGCGGTGCTGCGTCATCAGGACGGCGAATGGCGCATCCGCGTGCGCCAGGTCGGCCGTGGCAGCGACTGGCTGGCGTTACCGCAGGATTATTCGGCCAGCTTGGGCAGCAGCCGGTCCAGGCGCTGATGCAAGGCACTGCCGCTCGGCCAATTGCGCAACAACCGCGCCCGGTCACGGGCGTAGGCCGGGGCGAAGCTGAGCTGGGTGGCATGCTGGCACATTGCATCAAGGTCGATCAGCGACCAGCGGCCGTTGTCCCAGAACAGGTTGTGGCCCTTGAAGTCGCCATGGCTGATGCGTTCCCGAATCAGCTGCTGCATGACCTGGACCAAGGCATCCACCTGCTCTTCAGGGGCGTCGCCATTTTCCACATAAGGCGCGAAACAGGCAGCCAGGTCCGGGCCATCGATGTACTCGGTGACCAGGTAGGCGCGGCTGCGCAGGCCAAGCACGCGCTGCTCCAGCACTGCCAGCGGGCGCGGCGTGGCGATATCGAGGAACTCCAGGCGGTGCCCTTCGATCCATGAATGCCAGGCCCGGCTCGGGCGCCAGAAGCGTTTGAACCAGTGCGCGGTGTTCTTGATGTTGTAACGCTTGAGCACCAGCTGGCGCCCCTTCACCTCGATGCGCGCCACACTCGCGGCGCCACCGGTCTTGTACAGGTGGCCCTGGTCGAGCAACTGGTCGGCCTGCTCCAGCACCGGCAACAGCGCCTCGACCTCGTCACGGCGGATCGCGCGCAGGCCAGACAGGCTGCGCTGGACGCTGAACAGGCTGCATTCGCGACCGGCCTTTTCCAGGTAGTCCTTCTGCCGCCAGCTGCGCACCTTGTCCACTTGCTTCTGCAAGGCCTCCAGCGGCAGCGCATGTTCGGCGTTGGCCAACAGGTAGTGCACCAGCAGTTCTTCGATGAACGGCTCCAGGCGCTTGGGCAGCTGGGCGAAGAACACCCCGAGGTTTTCCAGCACACGTGGGCGCGACAGTTGCTGGCCAGGCGTTTCGGCCTTGATGCCGGCGCCGTCGATCAGGTACAGCTTGCCGCCGTGGCGCAACAGGTTGTCCAGGTGCAGGTCCTCCTGCCAGAGGCCCTGGGCATGCATGTGCGCCACCGCAGTGAGCGCCTCGCCCAGCACCAGGTGCTGCTCGTCGGCCAGCACCGGCAGGTCTTGCACGGCCGCCCAGGCATCGGCCAGGCTTTCGGCGCCGTCGAGAAACTCGAACAGCAACCAGCCGCCCTCACCTTCCTTGAGGCCATCGGCCAGCAGCTTCGGCGTGGTCAGGCCTTGCTCGGCGAGCAGCTTCACGCCCTGCAGTTCGCGCTGGAAATGCCGCGCAGCGTTGCTACCGACCAGCAGTTTGGCCAGCACCGGGGTGCCGCGCCATACCCCGGCGCCCACATAGCGCTGGCCCGGCAGCACGCGCAACAGGCTGAGCAGCTGCAAGTCAGCGCTGCCGGCGGCGTCGGCCAGGGTAATGCTCAGGGGCAGCGACGGGTTGCGCCCGGCTTCTTTCAATTCGGACAAACGCATCAGCGGGCCTCTTTTTCACGACGGCGTTGCGTCAGGCGTTGCAGCCAGGTATCGACCAGCGAGCCATCGGCCGGCTGTGCCAGGTAACTGGCCAGCAATGTACGAACATCCTGCTCGCTCCAGGCCGGGGCACGACGCAGCAGCGGCTCCAGGTCCTTGAGACGGTCACGCATGCCGAACAGCAGGGGTCGGGTCTTTTCCAGGTCGATCAGTTGCGCGTCCCAGCCTTCGCGGCGCTGGCGCAGGAAGATGTGCTTGGGGTAGAAGCAACCGTGCACCTGCCCGGCGCTGTGCAGGGTACGCGCCAGTTGGCCGCAGGCCTGCAGGATGCCATTGCGATCGCCATCGCCCAGTTGTGCCCAGCGCGCCAGCAGGCTGTCGAGGTCGGCCCATTCGTCCAGGGCGCGTGTCATCAGGATGGCCCGATGCTGGCCGGCTTGCTTGCGCTCGCCATAGAACACCGCCTGCAAGGCCGGAATGCGCAGCTTCTGGTAGCGGCTGATATTGCGGAACTCACGGGCGAAGGTTGGCTCGCCGAACGGCCGGTGCAGGGTACGGGTCAGGTAGTCGCTCTGGCGCTTGAGGTAGTAGCCCTTGCCTTCGAGCTCCAGGCGAAACACGCTGCTCCAGCCGCCACGGCCGGTATTCGGCTCGTCGACGGCATCCAGCTGCAGTGCCCACAGCGCCTCGAAGTCATCCAGGCCATGGCGTTTGAGCAGCGCGAGGTCCGCGCTGGCCAGGTAATCGGTCATTCCCTTCCCTCGAAAAAGCCCACTACCTGGCGAATGCGCTTCTTGTCGCGCTCATTCAGCCGGTCGCGGCCACGGTATTGCAGGTAGAAGCGCAGGCGCTGGGTTGCCGACAGCTGGTACTTGGCCACTTTGTCCAGGCACGCCAGGTCCTTGATCATCCGGTGCCGCCACATGAAGCCGCGCCAGAAGTCGCCGGTGGGGCAATCGATGAAGAATAGCGTGCCCTGGTCATCGACCAGCAGGTTGCGCCATTTCAGGTCGTTATGGGCGAAGTGATGCTTGTGCATGACCCGGGTATGGCGCGCCAGCTGGCTGCTGACATGCCCGACCCAGGTGCGGTCGGCGAGGCGCGCATCGTTGCGCTCGGCCAGCGCCGAGAGGTCTTCGGTGTTCGGCAATTCGCGGGTAATCATCGCGCCACGCCCAAATGCGAGGCCAAAGGCCAAGCCATTGCGCTCCAGGCCCCAGGCCACCACTTCGGCGGTGGGGATGCCCCACTTGGCGAACAGCTTCAGGTTCTGCCATTCCGCCTTGATCCGCGGCCGGCCCAGGTAGCGGCGCATGTGTTTGCCGGCCCCGGTGTAGCGCTTGACGTAGTAATTGACCCCATCACGCGTGATGCGCACCACTTCGCTGAGCGGGTCGCGGGTCAGGCGTTCGCCTTGCAGGGCAAATACCGCCTCGAGGCTGCCGAAGTCCGCCGCCAGGTGCTCATAGCCCGGCGCCAGTGTCCAACCCGACATCAGAGTGCATCCCCATAGCGTTGCTTGCGGTCGTAGAGTTTCTGCGCCTTGCGTTCAAGCCAGGCGAGCAGCGCGGCCTCCTCCTTGAGGACCTGCCGCAGCGGGCGCTGGAAATAACCCCGCAGGAAGCGCAGCTTGTCGCGCTGGGTGAGGCCGATGTCCAGCGCCGAGAAGTACAACGCGGCCAGGTCCTTGTCGCGCCAGCGACGGCTGATTTTCGCCCGGGTTTGCGCGCGGTGCAGGTCGATAACCGACAATTTGAAGTCATCCGCCGTCACCGGGCGGTCGGTGTGCAGCAGGAAGTGGCAGATGTAGCAGTCGCGGTGGTTGACCCCGGCGCGGTGCATGCCGCCGGTCATCCTGGCCACCTCGGCGATGAGTGCGCGCTTCAGGCGTGGCTCGGGCGGTTGCCTGAGCCAGTCGATGCTGAAGTCTTCCAGGCTGACGGTCGGCGCCAGCTCTTCGGTAATGATGAACGAATGCTGCGCGGCCGGGTTGCTGCCACGCTCGCCATAGGCCACCGCAGTCATGGTCGGCACGCCAGCCTGGTGCAGGCGCTGGATGGCCTGCCATTCCTGGCCGGCACCGAGCACCGGCAGCTTGGCGGTAAACAGGTTCTTGAAGATCTCGCCCCAGCCGATGCCGCGGTGGATCTTGACGAAAAAGCCAGCGCCAGCGACCTCGGTGCGCAGCGTGCGGCGCCCTTCCAGCTCGCGGTAGACCTCGCCTTGCAGCGCCTCCACCGCATCGAAGGCATCGCGCCCCGCCCACAGGCGCTTGAACGGCTCGGCCAGTATCAGCTTCATGCGGACTCCTGCCCCAGGATCACGTCGGCGGCATGCTGCGGCATGCTGTACAGGTCGGCGGTTTCAGCAAACGCCAGGCCGTTGCGCGCCCAGCTGGCACGGGCCGGCTGGTCTTCGAGCATGCGCTGCAGGTAGGTATTGAGCTGCTCTTGTTCGAACGGCTCGTCCAGCACCAGGCCGCTGTCGGCCTCGGCAATGTAGTGGGCGTAGCCACACACCTTGGACACCAGCACCGGCAGGCCGGCCACCAGCGCTTCGAGCAGCACCGTGCCGGTGTTCTCGTTGTACGCCGGGTGGATCAGCAGGTCGGCACCCAGCAGGAAGCGCGGAATATCGCTGCGCCCCTTGAGGAACTGCACCTGCTCGCCCAGGCCCAGGGTAGCGCTTTGCAGCTGGAACACCTTGGGGTCGTCCTGGCCGATCACCATCAGCCTGGTCCGCTTGCGCAGGGCCGAGGGCAATGCCGCCAGGGCCTTGAGGCTGCGGTCCACGCCCTTGGTCTTGAAGCCAGAGCCGATCTGCACCAGCAACAGGTCGTCATCGCCGAGGTTGAACTCCTTGCGGAATTCGGCGCGGATCTCGGCAGCGTTGGCCGGTGCGCGGCGGTCCTGGGAAATGCCTGGCGGCAGCAGGTGGAAGCGTTCCACCGGGGTGCCATAGTGCTTGATGAACAGCGGCTGCTGCACTTCGGAAATCATCAGTACTTCGGTATGCGCGTCCTTGGCGAACACCGCGCGCTCGTACTCGGCAAAGTGCCGGTAGCGGCCCCAGCGGCGGTACAGGCCGCCACGCAGGGTCTGCGCCTTGTCCTCGAAGCAGCCGTCGGCGGCGTAGTACACGTCCAGCCCCGGCATCTTGTTGAAGCCGATCAGGCGATCGACCGGGCGCTTGGCCAGGTCGGCAGCCATCCAGGCGCTGAGCTTCTCGTTGCGGCGGTGGTTGAAGATTGCCTTGACCGGCGCCACCAGCACTTCGAAGCCCGGCGGAATGTCACCCTCCCAGATCAGCGTGTACACACGGATCTGGTGGCCCCGCTTCTGGCACTCCAGGGCAATGCGCATGAAGTCGCGCTGCAGCCCGCCGAAGGGGAAATATTTGTACAGCACGAAAGCCAGTTGCATCAACGGACATCCTCAGCCAGCAGCAGCGCGCTCAAGCGGCTCGCCACATGCTCGGGATTCAGGCGAGTGAAGCACAGTGGCCACTCGCGTTTCAGATCGTACCGGCGCAGGTCATCGGCGCTCGGTTTGTAAGTGCACTTCTTCTGCAGGCAGGGAGCGCATGGCCAGTCACTGGCCTGGTGAATCTGGGTCCGTCCGTAGGCGCCGGTCAGCCCCGGGTTGGTCGGGCCGAACAGCGAAATGGTGGGTACATCGAGTGCCGCCGCCAAGTGGCCAAGGCCAGTATCGACGGCCACACAGGCCTTTGCCGCCGCCAGTACGCGGGCGACGCCAGCCAGGTTCAATTTGGGGAGCACCTGGCAATTGTTCAAGCCCTGGGCAATGCGCTCGGCCCGCGCCTTCTCGGCCGGGTTGCCCCACGGCAGGCGCACTTCCAGCTTGCGCCGGCCCATGCGTTCGGCCAGTTCGCGCCAGTAGGCTTCGGGCCAGTGCTTGGTCGCCCAGGTGGTGCCATGCAGGAACACCACGTACGGGGCCGCCGGCGGTAGCTGCAGGCGGTCGAGGTCGAGGCCGTAGTTGCCAATGCCCTCCGGCAGGTCATACGCCAGGGCCATGGCGAACAGCTGGCGTACCCGCTCCACCGCATGCTGGCCGACGGCAACCGACAGGCGTCGATCATAAAAGCGGCTTGCCCAGCCCTCGCGGGCCGAATAGCGATCCAGGCCGGCGACCGGCGCCTTCACGTAGCGGGTCAGCCAGGCCGACTTGACCAGGCCCTGGGCGTCGATCACCAGGTCGTACTGGCGCTCGCGCACGCGCTGCTTGAACGCTTTCCACTCGCCACTCTTGATGGTTTGCCAAAGGTTCTTGCGCCAGCGGCGGATGGCCACCGGGATGACCTGGTCGACCGCCGGGTGCCAGCTGGGGATTTCGGCGAAGCCTTCTTCCACCACCCAGTCGAAGCGGATCCCCGGAATGGCATGGGCGGCATCAGTAAGCGCCGGCAGGGTGTGAATCACATCACCCAGCGACGAGGTCTTGATGATCAGTACCCGCACTTAGTCGACCTCGGCCACGGTATCGATCAGCTCCGGCCCGCTCAGGCTGTGCAGGGCGGCGATGACTTTGCCCGGTTCCAGCAGGCGCAGGCAGTTGTAGTGGCCGAAGCGGCAGGTACGGTCGAAACACGGGCTGCATTCGATACCGGTGCGCACCACTTCGACGTGCTCGGCCAGCGGCGGGGTAAAGCCCGGCGAGGTCGAGCCGTACACCGCCACCAGCGGGCGGTTCAGCGCTGCAGCCACGTGCATCAGGCCAGAGTCGTTGGAAACCACGGCGTCGGCGCAGGACATCAGGTCGATGGCCTCGGCCAGTGAGGTTTCCCCGGCCAGGTTGGCCGATTCTTCACGCAGGCCCGGGATCAGCCGGTCGCGGATCTGCTCACCGACCGGGTGATCGTTCTTCGAGCCGAACAGCCACACCTGCCAGCCTTGGCGGATCATCGCATCGGCGACGCTGGCATAGTGCTCGGCCGGCCAGCGCTTGGCCTCGCCGAACTCGGCACCGGGGCACAGCGCCAACACCGGGCGGTCCAGCTCCAGGCCGAACTTGGCCAGGGCGGCGTCGCGGCTTTGCGCTTCAATCTGCAGGCTGGGGCGCGGATACGGCTGCGGCAACTCGGCGCCAGGCGCGTAGGCCAGGGCCATGAAGCGCTCGATCATCAGCGGGTAGCGGGCCTTGTCCAGCTTGCGCACGTCGTTGAGCAGGCCAAAGCGCATTTCGCCGCGCCAGCCGGTACGTTTGGGGATACCGGCGAAAAACGGCACCAATGCCGACTTCAGCGAGTTGGGCAGCAGGATGGCCTGGTCGTACTGGCCGGCCAGCGACTTGCCGATGCGCCGCCGCGTCGCCAGCTCAAGCGCACCGTGGCCGAGCGGGAAGCTCAGGGCCTGACGTACCTCGGGCATGCGTTCGAGGATCGGCCGGCTCCACTCGGGAGCGAGCACATCGATCACGCAGTCGGGGTGCTGCTGTTTCAGGCACTGGAACAGGGTCTGCGCCATCACCATGTCGCCGACCCAGCTGGGGCCAATGATCAGTATTCTCATGCTTGGTCCAGAAACACTCGGGGAGGCAACAGGCTGCAGTACAGCCTGGCCTCCCCTCTTTATATTCAGGCTATTTGGCGGACAGTGTACCACTCACATGGCCCATTCGCGGGCACGCCCGCTCCCACAGGTATTGCACAGCCATCCAGCCCTGCGCTTTCCTTGTGGGAGCGGGCATGCCCGCGAATGAAGCCAACTCGATATCAAGCCAGGCCCAACTCACCCCAGATCCGCCGCACCTCGCGGCGCTCATCGGCAAACTGCGCCGCATCGATCACCCCGGCCTGCTTCTGCAGGGCCTGGCGGTGCGAGGCAGAGCGGAACGCCTTGTACACTTCACGTAACAGCACCGCGTCACTGGCCGGCATCAAACCTGCCTGCTCCAGCTCTTCCAGAATGCGGATGTTATCGGTCCATCGCAGCAAGGCCGGATGGTCATGCGACCAGGCCAAAGCGGCGTATTGCACCATAAATTCGATATCGACGATACCGCCGGCATCCTGCTTGATATCGAACGGCACACCGGGCTCGAAGGCGTTGCCCGCGGTGCCGGCAGCGGTGGCCTTGGTGCCCAGGTTGTCGCGCATCTTGGCGCGCATTTCGCTCACTTCGCTGCGCAGTTTCTGCAGGTCGCGCGGCTGGCCCAGCACCTTGGCACGCACGCCTTCGAACGCTGCCCCCACCTGCGGGCAGCCCACCAGTACACGGGCCCGCACCAGGGCCTGGTGTTCCCAGGTCCAGGCTTCGTTCTGCTGGTAGCGCTCGAACGCGCCCAGCGAGCTGACCAGCAGCCCGGCGGCCCCGGACGGGCGCAGGCGCATGTCGACGTCATACAGCTGGCCGGAGTTGGTCTGGGTGGCCAGCAGGTGAATGATGCGCTGGCCCAGCCGGGTGAAGAACTGCGCACCGTCGATCGGCTTGGCGCCGTCGGTTTCCGCCTGCGGGTCGCCGTCGTGGATGAACACCAGATCCAGGTCCGAGCCGTGGCCGAGTTCCAGGCCGCCGACCTTGCCGTAGCCAATGATGATGAAGCCCGGGTCGCACAGGCTGCCGTCGCTGCGCCTGGGCTGGCCATGACGGGCCACGGTCTGGCGCCAGGCCAGGGCCAGCACCTGGTCGAGGATGGCTTCGGCCAGCCAGGTCAGGTAGTCGCTGACTTTCATCAAGGGCAGGTTGCCGCTGATTTCCGAGGCCGCCACGCGCAGGCTGTGGGCCAGCTTGAAATGGCGCAGCGCCTCCATTTGCTGCTCCAGGTCGTCCTCGGGGATGCGCGTCAGGCGCTCGCGCAGCTCGCTGGCAAGCTCCGGCGCCAGCGGCGGGCTGTACAGGCGGCCTTCGTTGAGCAGTTCGTCGAGCAGCAGCGGGTAACGGGCAATCTGCTCGGCGATCCACGGGCTGGCGGCGCAAAGGGTCAGCAGGCGGCCCAGGGCGCCGGGGTTTTCGGTCAGCAGCACCAGGTAGGCAGAACGCCGCGCCACGGCTTCGACCAGTGGCAGCACGCGCTCAAGCACCAGGTCGGGGTCGCCATGTTCGACCGTCTGGGCCAGCAACCGTGGGATAAAGGCATCCAGGCGCTCACGGCCAATGCGCTGCATCGAGCGCAGCTGCGGGCTCGAGCGCAGCGCAGCCAGGCGCCGCAGGGCGTCGGCGGGCTGCTTGAAACCGGCCTCTTCCAGTTGGCGGCCCGCAGCCTCTTCATCCTGCGCCTGCTCCCATAGCGGCGACCACTCACCGCCTACCACCAGCTCGCCTTCGCCGTCTTCATCATCCGGGTCGGCAATCACCTGGCGGAAGTGCCAGTCGATACGGCCGCGCCAGTGCACCAGTTGGTCCTGGAAGCTCTGCCAGTCGGCAAAACCGAGCATGTAGGCCACCCGTGCCTGGTCAAGCTCGCTGTCCGGCAGCATCTGCGTCTGGCGGTCGGCGATGGCCTGGATGGCGTGCTCGGTATAACGCAGGAACTCGTAGCCCTCGCGCAGCTCGGTGACCACCGCCGGTGGCAGGTAGCCCTGGCCTTCGAGGGTGGCCAGCACTTTCAGCAATGGCCGCTGCTGCAGGCTGAGGTCGCGCCCACCATGGATCAGCTGGAAGGCCTGGGCGATGAATTCCACCTCGCGAATGCCGCCAGCGCCCAGCTTGATGTTGTCGGCCATGCCCTTGCGCCGCACTTCCTGCTGGATCAGCTGCTTCATGGTGCGCAGTGCTTCGATCGCGGAGAAGTCCAGGTAGCGGCGATACACGAACGGCCGCAGCATCTCCTGCAGCTGCGCGCCGGCGGCCTGGTCACCGGCCACCACCCGCGCCTTGATCATTGCGTAGCGTTCCCAGTCGCGCCCCTGGTCCTGGTAATACTGCTCCAGCGCATTGAAGCTGAGCACCAGCGCGCCGGCCGAGCCGTAGGGGCGCAGGCGCATGTCGACGCGGAACACGAAGCCGTCCACGGTGACCGGGTCCAGGGCCTTGATCAGGCGCTGGCCCAGGCGGGTGAAGAACTCCTGGTTATCCAGCGAGCGCTTCACCCCTTCGGTTTCGCCGCCTTCGGGGAAGGCGAAGATCAGGTCGATGTCCGATGACAGGTTCAGCTCCACCGCACCCAGCTTGCCCATGCCCAGCACCACCATCTGCTGCGGTTGGCCACTGCGGTTGCCGATCGGCGTGCCGAACTGCTGGCAATGGCGCGGGTACAGCCATTGATAGGCCTCATCGATGGCGGCATCGGCCAGGTCGGACAGGTCGCGACAGGTTTCACCCAGCGCGGCCTGGCGGGTGATGTCGCGCCAGATGATGCGCAACTGCTGGCGGTTGCGCTCGCGGCGCAGGTTGCGCGCCAGCTCGTCCTCGCTCTGCGCCGCCTGGGCGGCAGCGGCAATGTGCCCACGCAGCTCGCCCATGGCGTACGGCCGGTCCAGCTCGCCACTGGCCAGCAAGCCGAACAACATGGCCGGCTCGCGCCGGGCCAGGCCAAGCACGAAGTCGCTGGCAGCGGCTACCTGGTCGAACTGTTGCCGGTGCGCCGGGCTCCAGGCCTGCAGGTCGAGTTCCGGGTGATATGCCACGGCATCGCGAAGGAATTGCTGGTTGCGAGCGACCAGCGGTTGCAGGGTGGCGGGCAGATCGGACGGCAAAGGCAGGCGCATGGTCTATCCTTGATCGGCGTGAAATGGAGGGGGAAAAGCGGCCAAGGGGAAGCCGGACCACGGTTGGACTGTCGTACAAAAGTTGGAAATAGCTGGAACAGCCTTAAAATTGGCAACAACCATCAAGAATTACCCGTTCGCGACACAATGCCAACCAACATGAACGTTTTTCCTCACAAGCCAGCATGCGACGAAACGTCGCACAAATGTAGTTTTACTACTACCCCTGTCGTGTAAAAGCATGAAATGCGAAAGCAAATGTAGTAAAACTACACGGCGCCGGAGGACACCCCGGTAATCCAAGAATTCACGACGTCTGCCCATAAGGCCAGTCGCAAACTCAGGCAATCGATTCTGGTTGCCTTTCCGCCCTGGAGCAAGCCATGCAAGACCTCGATCCAATCGAAACCCAGGAATGGCTGGATGCCCTGGAGTCGGTCCTCGACAAAGAAGGCGAAGACCGCGCTCATTACCTGATGACCCGTATGGGCGAGCTGGCCACCCGTAGTGGCTCCCAGCTGCCATACGCGATCACCACGCCATACCGCAACACCATCCCTGTCACCCACGAAGCACGCATGCCTGGCGACCTGTTCATGGAACGCCGCATTCGCTCGATGGTGCGTTGGAACGCCCTGGCCATGGTCATGCGTACCAACCTGAAAGACTCGGACCTGGGCGGACACATCTCCAGCTTCGCCTCCAGCGCCACCCTGTACGACATCGGCTTCAACTACTTCTTCCAGGCCCCGACCGAAGAACACGGCGGCGACCTGATCTTCTTCCAGGGCCACGCTTCGCCAGGCGTCTACGCCCGCGCCTTCATGGAAGGCCGCATCAGCGAAGAGCAGATGAACAACTTCCGTCAGGAAGTGGACGGCAACGGCCTGTCTTCGTACCCGCACCCTTGGCTGATGCCTGACTTCTGGCAGTTCCCGACCGTATCGATGGGTCTGGGTCCGATCCAGGCCATCTACCAGGCACGTTTCATGAAGTACCTGGAAGCGCGCGGCTTCATCCCGGCCGGCAAGCAGAAAGTCTGGTGCTTCATGGGCGACGGCGAGTGCGACGAGCCGGAATCCCTGGGCGCGATCGCCCTGGCCGGCCGCGAGAAGCTGGACAACCTGATCTTCGTCATCAACTGCAACCTGCAGCGCCTCGACGGCCCGGTTCGCGGCAACGGCAAGATCATCCAGGAACTCGAAGGCGTGTTCCGTGGCGGTGGCTGGAACGTCAACAAGGTCGTCTGGGGCCGCTTCTGGGACCCACTGTTCGCCAAGGACACCAACGGTGCCCTGCAGCGCCGCATGGACGAAGTCATCGACGGCGAATACCAGAACTACAAGGCCAAGGACGGTGCGTACGTCCGTGAGCACTTCTTCAACACCCCAGAACTCAAGGCCATGGTCGAAGACCTGTCCGACGACGAGATCTGGAAGCTCAACCGTGGCGGCCACGACCCGTACAAGGTCTACGCAGCGTACCACCAGGCGGTCAACCACAAGGACCAGCCTACCGTCATCCTGGCCAAGACCATCAAGGGTTACGGTACCGGTGCCGGCGAAGCCAAGAACACCGCGCACAACACCAAGAAGGTCGACGTCGACAGCCTGCGCCACTTCCGTGACCGCTTCGACATCCCGGTCAAGGATGCCGACCTGGAGAACCTGCCGTTCTTCAAGCCGGAAGAAGGTTCTGCCGAAGCCAAGTACCTGGCCGAGCGCCGTGCTGCCCTGGGCGGTTTCGTGCCACAGCGCCGCGCCAAGAGCTTCAGCGTGCCGACCCCGCCACTGGAAACGCTGAAAGCGATCCTGGACGGCTCGGGCGACCGCGAAATCTCCACCACCATGGCCTTCGTGCGTATTCTGGCGCAGCTGGTCAAGGACAAGGAAATCGGCCAGCGCATCGTCCCGATCATCCCGGACGAAGCCCGTACCTTCGGTATGGAAGGCATGTTCCGCCAGCTGGGCATCTACTCGTCGGTTGGCCAGCTCTACGAGCCGGTCGACAAAGACCAGGTGATGTTCTACCGCGAGGACAAGAAGGGCCAGATCCTCGAGGAAGGCATCAACGAAGCCGGCGCCATGTCGTCGTTCATCGCTGCCGGTACCTCGTACAGCTGCCACAACCAGCCGATGCTGCCGTTCTACATCTTCTATTCGATGTTCGGCTTCCAGCGCATTGGCGACCTGGCCTGGGCCGCTGGCGACAGCCGTACCCGTGGCTTCCTGATCGGCGGTACCGCCGGCCGTACCACCCTCAACGGTGAAGGCCTGCAGCACGAAGACGGTCACAGCCACATGATGGCGGGCACCATCCCGAACTGCCGCACCTACGATCCAACCTACGGCTACGAGCTGGCGGTGATCATCCAGGACGGCATGAAGAAGATGACCGAAGAGCAACAGGACATCTTCTACTACATCACCGTGATGAACGAGTCGTACCAGCAGCCAGCCATGCCGGCCGGTGTCGAGGAAGGCATCATCAAGGGCATGTACCTGCTCGAGGAAGACACTCGCGAAGCCGCGCACCACGTACAGCTGATGGGCTCCGGCACCATCCTGCGCGAAGTCCGCGAAGCGGCGAAGATCCTGCGTGACGAGTTCAACATCGGTGCCGACGTGTGGAGCGTGACCAGCTTCAACGAACTGCGTCGCGACGGCCTGGCAGTGGAACGCGCCAACCGCCTGAAGCCTGGCCAGAAGCCACAGCAGACCTACGTCGAGCAGTGCCTGAGCGGCCGCAAGGGCCCGGTCATCGCCTCTACCGACTACATGAAGCTGTTCGCCGAGCAGATCCGCCAGTGGGTGCCGAGCAAAGAGTTCAAGGTCCTGGGTACCGACGGTTACGGTCGCAGCGACAGCCGCAAGAAGCTGCGTCACTTCTTCGAAGTCGACCGCCACTTCGTGGTGCTGGCTGCGCTGGAAGCCCTGGCTGACCGTGGCGAGATCGAACCCAAGGTTGTGGCTGACGCCATCGTCAAGTTCGGCATCGACCCGGACAAGCGCAACCCACTGGACTGCTGAGGAGTATTTTTAAGTGAGCGAACTCATTCGCGTACCTGACATCGGCAGCGGTGAAGGTGAAATCATCGAGCTGTTCGTCAAGGTCGGTGACCGTATCGAGGCTGACCAGAGCCTGCTGACCCTGGAGTCCGACAAGGCCTCCATGGAAATCCCGGCGCCGAAGGCCGGCGTCATCAAGGAGCTGAAGGTCAAGCTGGGCGACCGCCTGAAAGAAGGCGACGAGCTGCTGGTTCTGGAAGCCGAGGGCACCGCTGCTGCGGCCCCCGAGGCGCCTGCCGCCGCTCCGGCGCAGGCTGCTGCACCGGCTCCGGCCGCTGAAGCCGCCCCGGCTCCTGCCCCGGCCGCAGCCCCGGCTGCCGCCAGCGTGCAGGACATCCACGTGCCGGACATCGGTTCGTCGGGCAAGGCCAAGATCATCGAAGTGCTGGTCAAGGTCGGCGACACCGTCGAAGCTGACCAGTCGCTGATCACCCTGGAGTCCGACAAGGCCTCCATGGAAATCCCGTCGCCGGCTGCCGGCGTGGTCGAAGAAGTACTGTGCAAACTGGAAGACGAAGTCGGCACTGGCGACCTGATCTTCAAGCTCAAGGTTGCTGGCGCGGCGCCTGCTGCCGCTCCGGCTCCGGCCGCCGCTGCTGCCCCGGCCAAGGCTGAGGCGGCTCCGGCCGCCGCACCTGCCGCTGCCGCTCCGGCTGCTGCTCCTGCACCGGTCGCTACCGCACCGGCTGCCGGCAGCAACGCCAAGGTTCACGCCGGCCCGGCGGTTCGCCAGCTGGCCCGTGAATTCGGTGTCGACCTGGGTGCCGTTGCGGCCACCGGTCCGCACGGCCGTATCCTGAAGGAAGACGTGCAGGTCTACGTCAAGGCGATGATGCAGAAGGCCAAGGAAGCCCCGGCAGCCGCCGGCGCGACCGGCGGCGCCGGCATCCCGCCGATCCCGGCCGTGGACTTCAGCAAGTTCGGTGAAGTGGAAGAAGTGGCCCTGACCCGCCTGATGCAGGTCGGTGCCGCCAACCTGCACCGCAGCTGGCTGAACGTGCCGCACGTCACCCAGTTCGACTCCGCCGACATCACCGAGCTGGAAGCCTTCCGCGTGGCGCAGAAGGCCGTGGCCGAGAAGGCTGGCGTGAAGCTGACCGTGCTGCCACTGCTGCTCAAGGCCTGCGCCTTCCTGCTCAAGGAACTGCCGGACTTCAACAGCTCGCTGGCGCCAAGCGGCAAGGCCATCATCCGCAAGAAGTACGTGCACATCGGCTTCGCCGTGGACACGCCGGACGGCCTGCTGGTACCGGTGATCAAGAACGTCGACCAGAAGAGCCTGCTGCAACTGGCTGCCGAAGCGGCTGCGCTGGCTGAAAAAGCCCGCACCAAGAAGCTGTCGGCTGACGAGATGCAGGGCGCCTGCTTCACCATCTCCAGCCTCGGCCACATTGGCGGCACCGGCTTCACGCCGATCGTCAACGCACCGGAAGTGGCTATCCTCGGCGTCTCCAAGGCGACCATGCAGCCCGTCTGGGACGGCAAGGCCTTCCAGCCGAAGCTGATGCTGCCGCTGTCGCTGTCCTACGATCACCGTGTGATCAACGGCGCTGCCGCCGCGCGCTTCACCAAGCGCCTGGGCGATGTGCTGGGCGATATCCGCACCATGCTGCTGTAAGGCAGCACACTGCCCCTCCCAGCGAGGGGCAGTACCCTTTTCGAGCTGCCACGCTCGTACCTCAACCCCGTCGATTGGCGGGGCTTTTTTTTGCCTGGCGATAAACGTTTGGCGCCTGTGCAATCGAGCGCCGCGCGGGCGGCGCTCGATCGCACAGGCGCCGAAACAATCAAGGCGAACTACAGAATCCAGCCCACAAGCCGATAACCCGAACACAGCATCACACATGGCGGCTTGCCAGCCCCCTGGACATGATGCAACCTTGCCAGATCTGCCGCCGCCCAAAGGCCGCGTTCCCTCTTCAAGCGAGTCTTCGATGAAAAGCCAACCCGATGCCGCCAGCCGTGTGGCGGCCGAGGTCGTCACGCAGTTACCCGTGCCCTCGCGGCTCGGCATGCTGCGTTTCGAAAGGCTCAACGAAGCCACTTGGGCCATGCTCTACCTCGACCCGGCTTGCGAACGCCAGTTCGGCCTGCACGCCAGCGACCTGTGCGCGCTGGTCGACGCCCCTTACGCCAGCCTGATGGAACCCGAGGTCCGCTACCGGCTACACGACGAGATCCAGTTGCAACTGGCCCAGCGTGGCTACTATCGCGTGCGCTACACCTTGCACACGCCCACCGCATCGCTACGCCTGCTGGAAGTAGGGGAAACCTACAAGCAGCACAATCGCCAACTGTTGCACGGCTACCTCAGTGTGCTCGACGACCAGCCCGAAGAGAGCGGCGACGCCGGCTCCAGCGACCTGGAATCGCGCAACAACCGCCTGCAACTGGCCCTGCAACTGAACCAGCGTGCGCAGCAGGAACAGCTCGAACACCTGGAGCGGGTACGTGGCCAGCAGGACCTGATCCTGCGCCTGGCGCGCCAACGCTACAGCGGCGGCAACTCGCTGCTGGAAGCTGCCCAGCTCATCACCCAGAGCGCCTGCGAAATCTATAAGGTCGACTGCGCCAGCATCTGGCACCTGGACGGCCAGCAGCTGGAGCCGATCACTGCCTGGTACCGGGACACGCAAGAGCATCGCCAGCCCGAAGCCATCGATGCCAGCCGCTTCCCCGACTACCTTGACGCGCTGCATGCCAGCCGCGCCATCGACGCCCACAATGCTGGCCATGACCCGCGCACCCGCGCGCTCGCGCAAAGCCTGCGCCCGGCAAACAAGGCCATGCTCGATGCCAGCATCCGCGTCGATGGCCAGGTAGTCGGCGTGCTGTGCCTGGAGCAGACCGGCCAGCCACGGGCCTGGCAGTCGGACGAAATCGCCTTTGCCGGCGAGCTGGCCGACCAGTTCGCCCAGGTCATCACCAACCATAACCGGCGCACCGCGGCCAGTGCCCTGCACTTGTTCCAGCGTGCGGTGGAGCAGAGCGCCAGTGCCTTCCTGCTGGTCAACCGCGACGGCGTGGTGGAGTACGTCAACCCCAGCTTCACCGCCATCACCCAGTACAGCACCGAGGAAGTCCAGGGCCGCCACCTGGGTGAGCTGCCCGCCCTGGAGAACCTGAGCGAACTGTTGTTCGACTCGCCGTCGAGCCTGGCCATGGGCAACAGCTGGCAGGGCGAGTTCAGGAGCCGGCGCAAGAACCTCGAGCCCTACTGGGGCCAGTTGTCGATCTCCAAGGTGTATGGCGACAACCGTGAGCTGACCCACTACATCGGCATCTACGAAGACGTCACCCAGACCAAGCTGGCCCAGCAGCGCATCGAACGGCTGGCCTACACCGACAACCTGACCAACCTGGGCAACCGCCCGGCGTTCATCCGCAGCCTGGACGAGTGCTTCGCCCGTGACGGCGAAAACGCCATGTGCCTGCTGCTGGTGGACATCGATAACTTCAAGCGCATCAACGACAGCCTGGGCCATCAAACCGGCGACAAGTTGTTGATCAGCCTGGCCCGGCGCCTGCGCAACAGCCTGCACGCCGGTGGCATCCTGGCGCGCTTCGCCAGTAACGAGTTCGCCGTGCTGCTCGACGACACGCGTCTGGAAGATGGCCAGGCCGTCGCCATGCAATTGCTGCGAACCCTCGACAAACCGATGTTCGTCGACAACCAGCTGATCAACGTCACCGCTTCGGTAGGCCTCGCCTACGCGCCACTGCACGGTGCAGACCCGGCCAGCCTGATGAAGAACGCCGGCCTGGCGCTGCACAAGGCCAAGGCCAACGGCAAGCACCAGGTGCAGGTATTTACCGAAGTGCTCAATGCCGAAGCCAGCTACAAGCTGTTCGTCGAGAACAACCTGCGCCGCGCCCTGACCCAGAACGAGCTGGAGGTGTTCTACCAGCCCAAGCTGTGCCTGCGCAGTGGTCGCCTGCTGGGGCTGGAAGCGCTGCTGCGCTGGAACCACCCCGAGCGCGGCATGATCCGCCCGGACCAGTTCATCAGCGTGGCCGAGGAAACCGGCCTGATCATCCCCATCGGCAAATGGGTGGTACGCCAGTCGTGCCGCATGAGCCAGCAGCTGCGCGAGGCCGGCATGGGCAACCTGCATGTGGCCATCAACCTGTCGCCCAAGCAGTTCTCCGACCCGGACCTGGTGGCCTCGATCAGCAGCATCCTCAAGGAAGAAGCCCTGCCCCCGCATCTGCTCGAGCTGGAACTGACCGAAGGCCTGCTGCTGGAAGCCACCGATGACACCCACCGCCAGCTGGAGGAATTGAAGGCCTTGGGCCTGACCCTGGCCATGGACGACTTTGGTACCGGTTATTCGTCGCTGAGCTACCTGAAGAAGTTTCCCATCGACATCCTCAAGATCGACCGCAGCTTCATCAACGAAATCCCGGACAACCAGGACGACATGGAGATTACCTCGGCGGTGGTGGCCATGGCCCATAACCTCAAGCTGAAGGTGGTGGCCGAAGGTATCGAGACGCCGGAGCAGCTGGCGTTCCTGCGCCGGCACCGCTGCGACGTCGGCCAGGGTTACCTGTTCGACCGGCCAATCCCGGGGCGCGAGCTGGCCGAACGGCTGAAGCGCTATCCGCGTGGTCCGCTGGCCTGACAGCGGCGTAAACCTCGGGCACTATAGAAACCATTCGGGCCCTTTCGCGGGCACGCCCGCTCCCACAGGTACCCCACAACATTCAGACCCTGTGGTGATCCTGTGGGAGCGGGCATGCCCGCGAAGGCCCCAACACCTATTCAACTGACATACAGAGGAACGGCCATGGTCCTGCGTTCGGAAATCCTGGTGAACAAAAACGTCATGCCTACTGCGGAACAGGCCCTGCCTGGCCGTGAAACGCCAATGAGCCTGCCCGAGTTCCATTACGTGTTCAAAGACACACCGCTGCTCGGCCCGTTCTTCCAGAATGTCGACTTCGCCATCTTCGGCCTGGGCTGCTTCTGGGGCGCCGAACGCCGCTTCTGGCAGCGTGAAGGCGTGGTCAGCACGGTGGTCGGCTACGCCGGCGGTTTCACCCCGCACCCGACCTACGAAGAAGTCTGCTCGGGCCTGACCGGGCACACCGAAGTGGTGCTGGTAGTGTTCGACAAGGACAAGGTCAGCTACCGCGAGCTGCTGGCGATGTTCTGGGAACTGCACAACCCGACCCAGGGCATGCGCCAGGGTAACGACATCGGCACCCAGTACCGCTCGGCCATCTACTGCACCAGCCCGGAACAGCTGGAACAGGCCGAGGCCAGCCGCGACGCCTACCAGGCCGAGCTGAGCAAAGCCGGTTTCGGCGAAATCACCACCGAGATCGCCCAGGCGCCGACCGTCTACTTCGCCGAGGCCTACCACCAGCAATACCTGGCCAAGAACCCGGACGGCTACTGCGGTATCGGCGGTACCGGCGTGTGCCTGCCACCCAGCCTGCAGGGTAATTGAGCGTGAGCACGATGACCCTGTTCCATGCACCGCTGTCGCCTTTCGTGCGCAAGGTCATGGTGGTGTTGCACGAAACCGGCCAGCTGGATCGGGTCAGGTTGCAGCCGGTGAACATCAGCCCGGTAAGCGGCGACCCCCAGCTGAACCAGGACAACCCGATCGGCAAGATCCCCGCCCTGCGCCTGGACGACGGTACCGTGCTGCACGACAGCCGGGTGATCTGTGAATACCTTGACCTGCAGCACGTCGGCTTGCCGCTGCTGCCGCGTGAGGGTTCGGCTCGCTGGCGGCGCATGACACTGGCTTCGCAGGCAGATGCGATCATGGATGCGGCGGTGTCGAGCCGCTACGAGAGCTTCCTGCGGCCGGAAGACAAACGCTGGGAGGGCTGGCTGGAAGCACAAGGCGAGAAGATCCGCCGCAGCCTGGCCAACCTGGAGCAGGAGCATCTGGCCGAGTTGGCCAGCGGCTTCGATCTCGCGGCGATTGGCGTGGCCTGTGCGCTGGGGTACCTGGACCTGCGTCAACCCGAGTTCGGTTGGCGCGAGCGCCAGCCTGGCCTGGCGGCGTGGTATGCCGAAGTGGCCAAGCGGCCGTCGATGGTCGCTACAGCCCCGATAGCCTGACAGACCAATCGCGGATGAATCCGCTCCTACACGAATTTGTAGGAGCGGATTCATCCGCGATGAGGCCAGCACAGCATCAGCAGTCAGGCTTGCCAGCGGTGAACTTCTTCGCCGGGTTGACCGCAGCCTTGAATTCGCGCAGCGCCTTGGAACCCACCAGCAGCGGGTAGTTGAAGCTGCTGCGGTCGACCAGGTTCACTTCCACGGTACGCTTCACGTCACCCAGGCACAGCTCCAGGTCGACCACCGGGCGCTTGGAGATTTCCGGCCCGTCGCCTTCGTCTTCCTCGTCGGCACGCCCCTTGATCTTGCTGATGCGCGAGACCTTGTGCTCGTACACCTTGCCGTCCGAGTCCTTGGTCGCCAGGCGGAAGCGCACCCACTCGTCGCCATCACGGGTGAACAGTTCGATGTCCTTGGCCGACAGCGACGCGGTGAAGGCACCGGTGTCCATCTTGGCTTTCAGGGTTTCGCCCAGTTCGGGCAGGGCAATGTTTTCGTAACGACCGTAAAGGGTAGGCTCGGCAGCCATTACTGGCAGGGCCAACAGCGACAACATGGCAAAGAGATATTTCACAGGCAGGCTTCCTTGAGAAGTGTCAGTGCTTAGACTGCACTGGCAGGATAGGTTCGCTGTCACAAGCCTAACCAACATAATGTGAAACATTTGTCCCCACCGCCGGGCAGTGGAAATTTGGCGTAGGCCACGGCCCTGCTTATGATTGCCAACCGTTTTCATCCCACAACAAGAGTCTCCTTATGCGTCGCCTGCTGACCGGCATCCTCACCACCACCCTGCTGCTGCTCAACACCCTGGTGTTGATCGGCCCACTGCTGGTCTTCGCCCTGCTCAAGCTGGTGCTGCCAGGCCGCGGGCGTGACTATGCCTCGTGGGCGGTAATGTGGGTGGCTGAAACCTGGTCGGAGATCGACAAGGCCATTTTCGCCCTGTGCATTCCTACCCAGTGGGATATACGCGGTGTAGAGAACCTGCGCAGGGACACTTCCTACCTGGCGGTCAGCAACCACCAGACCTGGGTCGACATCCCGGCGCTGATCGAAAGCCTCAATCGCCGCACTCCTTTCTTCAAGTTCTTCCTCAAGAAGGAACTGATCTGGGTGCCGCTGCTGGGCCTGGCCTGGTGGGGCCTGGACTATCCGTTCATGAAGCGCTACAGCAAGGCGTTTCTGCAAAAGCACCCGGAACTCAAGGGCAAGGACCTGGAAATCACCAAGGCGGCCTGCGAGCTGTTCAAGCGCCAACCGGTGACCGTGGTCAACTACCTCGAGGGCACCCGCTTCAGCGAGGCCAAGCGCCTGGAGCAGCAGTCGCCGTATCGCCACCTGCTCAAGCCCAAGGCCGGCGGCGTGGCCTTTGTGTTGGCAGCGCTGGGCGAGCAACTGGATGCGTTGCTGGACGTGACCATCGTCTACCCCGGCAACTCGGCGCCAGGGTTCTGGGATTTGCTCAATGGCAGCATCAGCCGGGTGATTATCGACATTCGTGTGCGTGAACTGGACCCGGCGCTGTGGGCTGGCGACTACGAGAACGATGCTGAATTCCGCCAGACCGTGCAGGCCTGGGTGAACCAGTTGTGGATAGAGAAGGACCAGCGGATCGAGCAGCTTCGGGCCGAACTGGGCTGACCTGTACTGGCCTCATCACCGGCAGGCCAGCTCCACAAGTACAGCGTCAGGCTTGAATGCTGTAAAAGCCCTGTGGGACCCGGCCTTGGCGCCAGCATGGGTACGACAGGATCGTCAGACCGAAGGTCGGGTCAATGGCGCCGGGCTGGTCCACAAGCTGCCCAGATTCTGCAGCAACGACCCGGCAATACCCTGTTGCCCAAGGTACTGGAGCAGCAGCGGGGCGAACTGGCCGATCATGCCGGTATCCATGCCCAACGCCTTGAATGCAGCGTCCAGGTCGGTGCGGTTCTGCACATCGTTGCCCAGCGCCTTGTCCAAGGCCGACTGGCTATCCTTGTCATTGCCCAGCAACTGCCCCAACCCACTCAGCCCCCCCAGGAGATTGGCACCCGACAGCAGGTCGAGGCCAGGCACGGCCTTGGTCAGCTGGCCGTAGTCGTCGCTGCTGAGGTTGTTGCGCGCCAGCCCCAGCATGGCCCCTGCGCCACCCACCGCCTGTTCCGGGGTGATGTTCAGCTGACTGCCCAGGATGTTGAGCAGGTTGGCCTGCGCCGCCGGTGCCTGTACCTGGCCTTGCTGGCCCTGTTGTTGCATGGCGGCCACGGCATTGGCCGCATCGCTGAGGTTGTAGGCGAACACCGGGCTTGCGGCCAGGGTCATCAGGGTAGCCAGCGTGAATGCTTTCATCGGGAGGGACCTCGTCGGCCGGGATGGCCGGGGAAACGAGGCATTGGACTGGAGCCAGACAAGTTTGTTCCAGGCCGGTGATCGGCCCGCTTGGGCTCACTCGAAACACAACGCCCCCCGGGCGGGGGCGTTGCTCCATCAGGTTAAGCTGCGCCCCACATCTTGTGCGGGTCGATGACGAATTTCTTCGGCACGCCAGCATCGAACTCGCCATAGCCTTCCGGTGCCTGGTCGAGGTTGATGACCTGCACGCCTACCACTTCGGCAATGTTGATACGGTCCCACATGATCGCCTGCATCAGCTGGCGGTTGTACTTCATGGTCGGGGTCTGGCCGGTGTGGAAGCTGTGCGACTTCGCCCAACCCAGGCCAAAGCGGATGCTCAGCGCGCCGATCTTGGCCGCGGCATCCACCGCACCCGGGTCTTCGGTCACGTACAGGCCCGGGATACCGATGTTGCCGGCAACACGGGTCACCTGCATCAGCGAGTTCAGCACGGTGGCCGGCGCTTCATGCTTGGCCCCTTCGTGGCCGTGGCCGCGAGCCTCGAAGCCAACGGCGTCGACGGCGCAGTCCACTTCCGGCTCGCCGAGAATGTCGACGATCTGCTCGTGCAGCGGGGTGTCCTTGGACAGGTCGACCACTTCGAAGCCCTGCGACTTGGCGTGGGCCAGGCGGGCCGGGTTGAGGTCACCGACGATGACACAGGCCGCGCCGAGCAGGCGCGCCGAGGCGGCAGCGGCCAGGCCGACCGGGCCGGCACCGGCAACATACACGGTGCTGCCTGGGCCTACACCAGCGGTGACAGCGCCGTGGTAGCCGGTCGGCAGGATGTCGGACAGGCAGGTCAGGTCACGGATCTTCTCCATGGCCTTGTCGCGATCCGGCAGCTTCAGCAGGTTGAAGTCGGCGTACGGCACCAGCACGTATTCGGCCTGGCCACCGGTCCAGTCGCCCATGTCGACGTAGCCGTAGGCACCACCGGCGCGGGCCGGGTTGACGGTGAGGCAGACACCGGTGTGCATTTCCTTGCAGGAGCGGCAGCGGCCGCAGGCAACGTTGAACGGTACCGATACCAGGTCACCGATTTTCAGGCGTTCGACATCACGCCCCATCTCGACGATTTCACCGGTGATTTCGTGGCCCAGGACCAGGCCGACCTGGGCAGTGGTGCGACCGCGGACCATGTGCTGGTCGGAGCCGCAGATGTTGGTGGAGACCACCTTCAGGATCACGCCGTGCTCGATCTTGTTGCCGCGTGGGTCCTGCATTTTCGGGTAGTCGATCTTCTGCACCTCGACCTTGCCGGCGCCGAGATATACCACTCCACGATTGCCAGACATGCTCTTACCTCGCTTGATTTGTATTTATGCAGCGGTGGTTGAACGCGCCGCCATCCGTGGGCGGCATGTGTTTCTGGAATGCAGGGAATTGTGGGCCTGATACGGCGATTTGCACTGACTGGAAGCGACAGGGAGATGCCATTTAACGGCAGGGGAAATTGTGTTGGTCCATTCGCGGGCAAGCCCGCTCCCACAGGAAGAATGCCAGCTGTGAAGGCCGCATATAACCTGTGGAAGCGGGCTTGCCCGCGAATGGCCGGTGCAGGTTGTTAGAGCACGACCGTCCGGTTGGCGTTGAGGAACACTCGCCGCTCGATGTGGTAGCCCACCGCCCGCGCCAGGGTCAGGCATTCGATGTCGCGCCCCTTGGCAATCAGGTCTTCCGGATAATGGCTGTGGTCCACCACCTCCACGCCCTGGGCGATGATCGGCCCTTCGTCCAGGTCGTTGTTGATGTAGTGCGCCGTGGCGCCAACCATCTTCACCCCCTTGTTGTAGGCCTGGTGGTAAGGCTTGGCGCCTTTGAAGCCGGGCAACAGCGAGTGGTGGATGTTGATCGCCCAGCCATCCAGGCGGCGGCACAGCTCCGGCGACAGCACCTGCATGTAACGGGCAAGCACCACCAGCTCCGCGCCGGTTTCCTCGATCACCTGGACCACCTTGCGCTCTTGCGCAGGCTTGTCCTTGGGGTCGAGGGCAAAGTGGTAGTAAGGAATCTTGTGCCACTGTGCCAGGGGCTCGAGGTCAGGGTGGTTGGACACCACTGCGACCACGTCCATGGCCAGCTGGCCGATGCGCTGGCGGTACAGCAGATCATTGAGGCAGTGGTCGGCTTTCGACACCATGATCACCACCTTCGGGCGGTGGTTGGGTGCGGTCAGCTCGAAGGCCATGCCGAACGCTTCGCTGCGCTCGGCAAGGCCGGCGCGAAAGCCTGCCTCGTCGAAATCGTCCGGCTGGCGAAACTCCACGCGAATGAAGAAACGCCCCGACAGCCGGTCATCGAAGGAGTGGTGCTCCGTCACGTAGCAGCGCTGCTCGAAGAGGTAACGCGTCACCACGTCGACGGTACCGAGCATGCTCGGGCAGTCGGCGGTGAGAATCCAGGTATCCGGTGCCCGACTCATGTTCGCTCTCCTTAAGCTTCGATGCTCAGGCCGTACTCGGCCGAAGCGTCCTGCAGCCACAGCCACCAGTAGTCGGCGAAGCTGCGGCGAATCACCAGCTCCCAGGTGTCTTCGGCGGTGCGGCGGATCACCAGTTGCGACTTGGCGAACACGGTACCGACAGCCTTGCCCACCGGGAAGTTGTTCGGATGAACATCATAGCTGGTGGACTTCATCAGCACTTCGCGCACGTTCGGGCCGCGCAGTTCCAGCAGGCTCTGCCCACCGCTGACGTTGACCACCTGGATGTGCTGGCCTTCGAGGGCGGCGCGCAGCTTTTGCTCGACGGCAAACTCCTGGCCGCCGGGAACGATCAGCAACCACTCGTCAGGGCCCATCCATTGCAGCGACATTTCATTGTTGGCGACCACTGTCAGCGCCACTGGCAGCTCCAGGCCCAGGGCCTTGTGCACGCCGGCGGCGAACTCCGGGTCGTGGCCATCGCCACGAATGGTCAGGTGGCCGAGGAACTTGCGTTCACGCAGGGTCACGCCTGCGTTCTTGCGGCCTTTGCCAACCAGGCTGGCCAGGTCGGCGTGGTGCAGTGGCGACTGGGCCTTGGCCTCGGCGCCGGGGTTTTGCTGGAAGACGTTGATAGCGCTCATTTCTTACCTGCCTTGAATTCTGGATTCGACCACGATGCCTGGGGGAGACGGTCATCCTGTGGGAGCGGGCATGCCCGCGAATGCGATGGTGGATTCACCGCCTTCTTCGCGGGCACGCCCGCTCCCACAGAGACCTCATTCCAAGCTGGGCATCAGTTGGTACCGGGGCCTTAGACGTTCTGCCGCTCACCCTTCGGATCGAAGAACACCGAAGACACGATCTCCGCCTCGATCACGCTGCCATCCGCCTGCGGCGAGTACACACGCTCGCCCATGCGCTTGAGGCCGCCCTTGACCACACCCATGGCGAACGAATAGCCCAGCGAGTTGGCTGCATAGCTGGAGGTGACGTGGCCGACCATGTCCATCGGGATCGGTTGCTTCGGATCGAACACCAGCTGGGCACCTTCCGGCAGCCACTTGGTCGGGTCGACCGGCTTCAGGCCCACCAGCTGCTTGCGGTTCTCGCGCACGCAGTCTTCGCGGTTCATGCCACGCAGGCCGATCCACGAGTACGGCTTGTTGCGGCCCACGCACCAGCTCATGTTCAGGTCGTCCGGGGTCATCGAGCCGTCGGTGTCCTGGCCAACGATGATGAAGCCCTTCTCGGCACGCAGCACGTGCATGGTCTCGGTGCCATACGGGGTCAGGTTGTACTTCTTGCCCGCCTCGATGATCTGCTCCAGCACGCCCATGGCGTAGTTGGCCTGCACGTTGACTTCGTACGACAGCTCACCGGTGAACGAGATACGGAACACCCGGGCTGGCACGCCGCCGACGTTGCCTTCCTTCCAGGTCATGAACGGGAAGGCTTCCTTGTCCATGTCGATGTCGGTCAGCTCGCTCAGCAGCTTGCGGCTGTTGGGGCCGGACAGGGTCATGGTCGCCCAGTGGTCGGTGACCGAGGTGAAGTACACCTTCAGCTCCGGCCATTCGGTCTGGTGGTACAGCTCCATCCACTGCAGCACGCGCGCAGCGCCGCCGGTGGTGGTGGTCATGATGAAGTGGTTGTCGCCGACGCAGGCGGTCACGCCGTCGTCGAAGACCATGCCGTCTTCCTTGCACATCAGGCCGTAACGGGCCTTGCCCACGTCGAGCTTGGTCCAGGCGTTGGTGTAGATGCGGTTGAGGAACTCACGCGCATCCGGGCCCTGGATGTCGATCTTGCCCAGGGTCGAGGCGTCCAGCAGGCCCACGCTGTCGCGCACGGCCTTGCATTCACGGGCCACGGCCGCATGGATGTCTTCACCGGCCTTGGGGAAGTACCAAGGGCGTTTCCACTGGCCGACATCTTCGAACTCGGCGCCGTTCTTCACGTGCCAGGCATGCAGGGCAGTGAAGCGCACGGGCTCGAACAGATGGCCACAGTGCCGGCCTGCTACCGCGCCGAAGGTTACCGGCGTGTAGTTGGGGCGGAACATGGTGGTGCCCATTTCCGGGATGGTGATGCCCATCGAACGGGCGGCGATGGCCAGGCCGTTGATGTTGCCCAGCTTGCCCTGGTCGGTACCGAAGCCCAGCGCGGTGTAGCGTTTGACGTGCTCGACCGACTCGAAGCCTTCGCGGGTGGCCAGTTCGATGGCGGCCGCGGTAACGTCGTTCTGCTGGTCGACGAACTGCTTGGGCGCACGGGCAGTGCCCTTGTCGTGCGGCACCTGGAACAGCGCCACGGTGGCCTCTTCCTTGCGCGCCACGGTTTTCGGCAGGCTGCCGACAGTGGCCTTGAAGCCGGCTTCGGTGGCTGCGCGCACGCCGCCTTCGAAACCATCGGCAATTGCGTCGCCCAGGGGGTAGACACCATTGATACCGCCGACACATTCGCGCTTCTGCGGCGCATCACCCGGTACGAAGCCGAGGATGTCTTCGCGCCAGATCGGGCGGCCGCCCAGGTGCGAAGCCAGGTGCACGACCGGGCTGTAACCGCCGGAGGTGGCGATCAGGTCGCAGTCCAGGGTTTCGCCAGGGCTGGTGACCTTGTGCGCCTGTACGTCGATGGCGGCCACGCGGGCGCCAGTGACATGCTTGCTGCCCTTGGCCTCGATCACCGCGCTGGAGGTGAGAATGCGGATGCCCTTGGCACGTGCTTCTTCAACCAGCGAACCACGCGGGTTGTGGCGGGCGTCGGCGATGGCGACCACCTGCAGGCCGGCATCGTGCCAGTCCAGCGCGGCGCGGTAGGCGTGGTCGTTGTTGGTCGACAGCACCAGCTTGCGACCCGGGGCCACGCCGTAACGGCGCACGTAGGTGGAAACGGCACCGGCCAGCATGTTGCCCGGCACGTCGTTGTTGCCGTACACCAGCGGGCGCTCGTGGGCACCGGTGGCCAGCACCACGCGCTTGGCGCGGACGCGGTGCACGCGGTGGCGCACCTGGCCGATCGGGGCACGGTCGCCGAGGTGGTCGGTGAGGCGCTCGTGGATGGTCAGGAAGTTATGGTCGTGGTAGCCGTTGACCGTGGCGCGAGGCAGCAGGGTCACTTCCGGCAGGCTTTCCAGCTCTTTGACCACGGCGTTGACCCAGTCGGTGGCAGGCTTGCCGTCGAGGGTTTCGCGGGTGTCGAGCAGGCTGCCGCCGAACTCTTCCTGCTCGTCAGCCAGGATCACCCGGGCGCCGCTGCGCGCAGCGGCCAGGGCCGCAGCCAGGCCAGCAGGGCCGGCACCGACGATCAGCACGTCGCAGTGCTGGTTCATGTAGTCGTAGCTGTCCGGGTCGTTCTGCAGCGGCGCGCGGCCAAGGCCGGCGGCTTTGCGGATGTACTTCTCGTAAGTCATCCAGAACGATTTCGGGTACATGAAGGTTTTGTAGTAGAAGCCCGGCGGCATCATGCTGCCACCGACCTTGCCGAGGATGCCCATGACGTCGTTGTTGACGTTCGGCCAGCCGTTGGTGCTGGTGGCGACCAAGCCTGCGTACAGTGCCTGTTGGGTAGCACGCACGTTAGGGATCTGGGTGGCTTCGCTGGAGCCGATCTGCAGGATGGCGTTCGGCTCTTCGGTACCGGCGGCGATGATGCCGCGAGGGCGCGAGTACTTGAAGCTGCGGCCAACGATGTCGACGCCGTTGGCCAGCAACGCGGCGGCCAGGGTGTCGCCGGCATAACCCTGGTAGGTCTTGCCGTTGAAGCTGAAGTTAAGGACCTTGCTGCGGTCGATACGGCCGCCGCTGGCGAGGCGATAGGTCTGGCTCATACTTTTTCCCCTTGGCCTTTGACGGTCGACGGTGCGCTGCTTTGCTTGCCGTTGGCGGTCACTTGCGGCTTCTCGCCAATCTTGTAGGTTTCCAGAATTTCGTAGGTCACGGTGTCACGGGTGACGTTGAAGTACTGGCGGCAGCCGGCAACGTGGTCCCACAGTTCGTGGTGAATACCGCGCGGGTTGTCACGGTAGAACATGTAGGTACCCCACTCCTCGTCGGAGCAGGCGTTGGGGTCCAGCGGGCGGGCGATGTGCGCCTGGCCAGAGGCGTGGAACTCTTCTTCGGAGCGCAGCTCGCCGCAGTGGGGACAGAAAATATGCAACATGACGGTGTCTCCGGTTAGTGGGCGACGGCGGCGGCGCCGTGTTCGTCGATCAGTGCGCCGTTGTAGAAACGGTCCATGGAGAACGGCGCGGCCAGTGGGTGCATTTCGCCCTTGGCCAGGCTCGCGGCGAAGACGTTGCCCGAACCCGGGGTCGCCTTGAAGCCGCCGGTACCCCAACCGCAGTTGAAGAACAGGTTCTTGACCGGGGTCTTGGTGATGATCGGGCAGGCGTCCGGCGAGGTATCGACGATGCCGCCCCACTGGCGGTTCATGCGAACGCGCGAGAGGTTGGGGAACATCTCGACGATGGCCTGCAGGGTGTGCTCGATCACCGGGTACGAACCGCGCTGGCCGTAGCCGACCCAGCCGTCGATGCCGGCACCGATCACCAGGTCGCCCTTGTCCGACTGGCTGATGTAGCCGTGTACGGCGTTGGACATGATCACGCTGTCGATGATCGGCTTGATCGGCTCGGATACCAGCGCCTGCAGCGGGTGCGATTCCAGCGGCAGGCGGAAGCCGGCGAGCTTGGCCATGTGCCCGGAGTTACCGGCGGTGACCACGCCGACACGCTTGGCGCCGATGAAGCCTTTGTTGGTTTCCACACCGATGACCGCGCCGTTTTCCTTGCGGAAACCGGTCACTTCGGTCTGCTGGATCAGGTCCACGCCCAGGGCGTCGGCAGCACGGGCGAAGCCCCAGGCCACGGCGTCGTGACGGGCCACGCCACCACGGCGCTGTACGGTGGCGCCAAGGATCGGGTAACGGGTGTTCTTCGAGCAGTCCAGGTACGGGATCTCGGCCGCGACCTGGGCAGTGTTCAGCAGCTCGCCGTCCACGCCATTCAGGCGGTTGGCGGAGACGCGGCGCTCGGAGTCACGCATGTCCTGCAGGGTGTGGCACAGGTTGTAGACGCCGCGCTGGGAGAACATCACGTTGTAGTTGAGGTCCTGGGACAGGCCCTCCCACAGCTTCATGGCGTGCTCGTACAGGTGCGCCGACTCGTCCCACAGGTAGTTGGAACGCACGATTGTGGTGTTACGGGCGGTGTTGCCGCCGCCCAGGTAGCCCTTCTCGATCACGGCAACGTTGGTGATGCCGTGTTCCTTGGCCAGGTAGTAGGCCGTGGCCAGGCCATGCCCGCCACCGCCGACGATAACCACGTCGTAGACCTTTTTAGGGGTTGGCGTGCGCCACATGCGCTGCCAGTTCTCGTGGTGGCTGAGGGAGTGCTTGAAAAGGCCGAAGCCCGAGTAACGTTGCATGGTGTGTGGCTCCACTCAGCGGTAAACAGGGAAATCTGCGCACAGCGCCGCGACGTTCTTCGCCACATCGGCTTCGACGTCTGCGTCACCGAGGTTGTCGAGGATGTCGCAGATCCAGCCGGCCAGGGCGACACATTGCGCGACCTTGAAGCCGCGGGTGGTGACGGCCGGGGTGCCGATGCGCAGGCCCGAGGTGACGAACGGCGACTGCGGGTCGTTCGGCACGGCATTCTTGTTGACGGTGATGTGCGCACGGCCCAGGGCGGCGTCGGCGTCTTTGCCGGTGAGGCCCTGGCGAATCAGGCTGACCAGGAACAGGTGGTTGTCGGTGCCACCGGAAACCACGTCGTAGCCACGCTCGATGAACACCTGGGCCATGGCCTGGGCGTTTTCGATCACTTGTTTCTGGTAGGCCTTGAACTCAGGTTCCAGCGCTTCCTTGAAGCACACCGCCTTGGCGGCGATCACGTGCATCAGCGGGCCGCCCTGGGCGCCTGGGAATACCGCGGCGTTGAGCTTCTTCTCGATCTCTTCGTTGGCCTTGGCCAGGATCAGGCCGCCACGTGGCCCGCGCAGGGTCTTGTGGGTGGTGGTGGTCACCACGTCGGCGAACGGGATCGGGTTCGGGTACAGGCCGGCGGCAACCAGGCCGGCAACGTGCGCCATGTCGACGAACAGCAGCGCCCCGACCTTGTCGGCAATGGCGCGGAAGCGCGGGAAGTCGAGGGTCTTGGAGTAGGCCGAGAAGCCGGCCACGATCATTTTCGGCTTGTGCTCGACCGCCAGGCGCTCGACTTCGTCGTAGTCGATCAGGCCGGTATTGGTGTCGATGCCGTACTGCACGGCGTTGTACAGCTTGCCCGAGGACGACACCTTGGCGCCGTGGGTCAGGTGGCCGCCGTGGGCCAGGCTCATGCCGAGGATGGTGTCACCCGGCTGCAGCAGGGCCAGGTAGACCGCGCCGTTGGCCGACGAGCCGGAGTGCGGCTGGACGTTGGCGTAGTCGGCACCGAACAGCTGCTTGGCGCGCTCGATGGCCAGGGCCTCGACTTTGTCCACATGCTCGCAGCCACCGTAGTAGCGCTTGCCCGGGTAGCCTTCGGCGTACTTGTTGGTCAGGCCGCTGCCTTGGGCCTGCATCACGCGCTTGGAAGTGTAGTTTTCCGAGGCGATCAGCTCGATGTGGTCTTCCTGGCGCTGTTCTTCGGCATTCATCGCCGCCAGAAGTGCATCATCGTAACCCTGGATCTGGTCTTGCTTGCTGAACATCGTGTATCTCCCGGCGGCGATCATTTTTTGTCGTGGGGCACTGTGGCCCTTTGTGGCGATGTTATGACTGGCCGGGGCGGGTCAGATGCCTGCGCACGCCTTGCAATGGCGCGTTTACGACATTGGTTGGAGGCATCTGGCAAGGTGCCGGCCTGTACCGGCCTTTGCGTGGGGCAAGCGCGCTCCTGCAAAAGCGCATCAATTCTCTTCAGGGGCAAGCTTGCCCCACGAAAGGCCGGCACACAGGAGGTGGAACAGACCTATCAAAAATGCCAGTTTCGCAGCCAGGCGCTATTCGCTAACTTCATGCCATTCTTTTGAAGGAGCAAGACCATGAAAACTTCAGCATCGGCCAAACGCGGAAAACCAGTAGAACCTATCAAACGAAAGAAAGCGGAAGATCCTGAAAAGTTGCTGCAGGCCGGCATGGGCAGTTTCTACCCGCACGACGGCCCCGAAGCCAGAGTAAAAATTCGCTTCATTCAACTGACCAGCGATAATCAAGCCATCATCACGGTCCTGGTAGGCGCTATATTCTACTCCGCCACGGTTAGCCGTGAACACGCCATTAATAGCAGCGACCTCTACGACATCATCGTGGAAAACGGGGTGTATCGTCATATTCGCCAAAAAATCATTTACAACACGAATAATGAAACACGACTTCAAACCTTAGAGCTTCCTTCAGTAAAAGTAGAACCTGGCGAGGTCCATAGCATTGCCCTCTACGCACCGAAAAACACTGTCCTTCGCCTCGATCAGTTCATAGACACCGTCTTTTCCAGAACCCTTTATCACCTTCGAGATGGCACCAAGAAATTTGTGATTAAAACTAGCGGAAATAGAGTATTCGAACACCCCATCGAACCCGGTACTGGTCCACTTGGAGTACCTGGTGATTTTGAAATTCATGAAGACGAAGGGTATGTCCGCTTAATTACCCACCGCCTAATGCTCAATAGCATCATTCGCGACGAGGGCTCACCGATCTGGTTGCCTTGACCCCTTCGCAGCAGGGCAAGTGTGTCGCCATCTCGTTCTGATACGGGACGAGCAGGGTAGCATGGCGCCAAACTTGCTCTCCAAGCGTCATCTCGCGGCACATGGCCTTCGGTTGTATAGGCAACCTGCAATCCGATGGTTTACAGTGCTGTTCTGCGTCGTTCACAGGACAGTGCCATGACAGACAAGAGCCAACAATTCGCCAGCGACAACTATTCCGGCATCTGCCCCGAAGCCTGGGCCGCGATGGAAAAGGCCAACCACGGCCACGACCGCGCCTATGGCGACGATCAATGGACCGAGCGCGCCGCCGAATACTTCCGCAACCTGTTCGAAACCGATTGCGAAGTGTTCTTTGCCTTCAACGGTACCGCTGCCAACTCCCTGGCCCTGGCCTCGCTGTGCCAGAGCTACCACAGCGTGATCTGCTCCGAGACCGCCCACGTCGAAACCGACGAATGCGGCGCGCCGGAGTTCTTCTCCAACGGCTCCAAGCTGCTGACCGCAGCCAGCATCCACGGCAAGCTGACCCCACAGTCGATCCGTGATGTGGCCTTGAAGCGACAGGACATCCACTACCCCAAGCCACGCGTGGTGACCATTACCCAGGCCACCGAAGTGGGCACGGTGTATCGCCCCGAAGAACTGAAGGCGATCAGCGCCACCTGCAAGGAGCTGGGCCTGAACCTGCACATGGACGGCGCGCGCTTTGCCAACGCCTGCTCGTTCCTGGGCTGCAGCCCGGCCGAGCTGACCTGGAAGGCCGGCGTCGACGTGCTGTGCTTTGGCGGCACCAAGAACGGCATGGCGGTGGGCGAAGCGATCCTGTTCTTCAACCGTCAGCTGGCCGAGGACTTCGATTACCGTTGCAAGCAGGCCGGGCAACTGGCGTCGAAGATGCGCTTCCTGTCGGCGCCATGGGTAGGCCTGCTGGAAGACGGCGCCTGGCTGCGTCATGGCGCGCATGCCAACCGCTGCGCGCAGTTGCTGGCCTCGCTGGTCAGCGACCTGCCTGGGGTGGAGCTGATGTTCCCGGTGGAGGCCAACGGGGTGTTCCTGCAGATGCCGGAGCATGCGATCGAAGCGCTGCGTAGCAGAGGCTGGCGGTTCTACACCTTCATTGGCAGTGGTGGGGCGCGCTTCATGTGCTCGTGGGATACCGAGGAAGAGCGGGTGCGCGAGCTGGCGGCGGATATCCGCAGCATCATTGGCGCCTGACCGAATACCTGGCTTAGCGCGGTGCATCTGCCGCGCTGGCTATAAGTCAGTACGTTATTCGTCAACTATTAGAAATGCCAGTTTCATGAAACCAGCCTCGGCGCTAGGGTGAAGTTCCCAAATAGGAGCACCCCGTATGCGCAACGACAAAATCATCACACGCGAAGATCTCAAAAACACCAAAGCAGAGGAAGTAGAGAATCCCCAAAAGCTGCTTGAGGCCTGTGTAAACAGTGCGTTTTCCAAAGATGGATTAGGTTACCCGGTCACTGCCCGTTTTATTCGCCAAACCGCCGGCGAAGCAGCCATCATCCAAATTCGGAATGACCAGGGAGATGAGTATTTCGGCACGGTGAACTCGCTGCAGAACGCCTACGAATACGCAACAGACCTTGACATATTTATTGATAAACAAGACAACTACTCTATTGTATGGGAAAAGAGTGTCTTTTTCAGCGGACACCAGACAGAAGTGGTTCTCGAGTCTCTCCCTCCCTTGGAACCCGAAACGGGAGTGGAGCACTCCTTGGCATTATCCTGCCATAAACGTGCACGAATTTACGTTGACGACCAGACAGATTATATTGCTTACCGTGTCCTTTATGAACTTTCGGAACAGGAATCTGTATTTGTCGCACGAACACTGAAGAACAAGGTATATACGAGTCGAGGCACGAGCGACGCCTTGAGCGCCCGGCTTGTTCCCGGAGATTTTTACCAATTTCAATCTTCCAATGACCTGCTATTTCAAGTGTATGGCATGGAATTGAATCCTTTCGGAGTCGTCAGACCCGCTGTTTCCCCGGTGTATGTTGTGCCTCCCCAGGCTTGATCGCCCTACCCCGGCCTTTGCAAAGTGCACAAGACTGCGCTGTGGCACACAAGGCCGCCCCACAGGAACAAACATCCTGGGAGCGGCCTGACATCGCGATTGACCCGCAACGCGCCTCGGTTTAGAGCTTGAACCCACCCATCTGCCGCGCCAGGTCATCGGCCAGGCCGCGCAACGCCCGGCACTCTTGACGACAGCCTTGCACCTCCGCCGCGGTCGCCCGCGCCAGGTCGGAAATCCCCTGCACCGTGCGGTTGATTTCCTCGGTCACCGCCGACTGCTCTTCGGTCGCCGTCGCGACCTGATGGTTCATGTCGCTGATGTGCTCGACCCGGTCGGTAATGGCCCCCAGCGATGCGCCTGTGCGCTGGCTCGACTCGACACCACTGCCGGTGGCCTGCTGCCCCGCCTGCATCGAACTCACCGCCACGCCCGCGCCCTGCTTCAGGCGCTGGATCATCTGCTGCACCTCGTCGGTGGACAGCTGCGTGCGCCGCGCCAAGGTGCGCACTTCATCGGCCACCACGGCAAACCCGCGCCCCATCTCGCCTGCCCGTGCGGCCTCGATGGCAGCATTCAGCGCCAGCAGGTTGGTCTGTTCGGAAATGCTGCGGATCACCGCGAGCACTTCATCGATCGAGGCGACTTCACCGGCCAACTGGCCCACAGCCTCGGCCGCCCTGCCGATATCGCCCGACATGCCCTCGATACCCTGGACCGAGCGCCGTACCACTTCGCGCGCCTGTACGGCTTCATCGCGCGCCGCCTGCGAGGCCTGGGCCGCATCGCCGGCATTGCGGGCAATGTCCTGCACGGTCAGGCCCATTTCGTGTACGGCGGTAGCCACCATTTCGGTCATTTCCTGCTGGCGCCCGGAACGTTCGGCGGTGTTGTCCACCACCACGGTCACCTGTTCAACCGCCTGGTGCAGCCGCTCGGAGGTCTGCAGCACTTCACCGATGAGCCGCCGCTGGCTGTCGAGGAAGCGGTTGAAACCGCGAGCCAGGTCACCCAGTTCGTCCAGGCGTGAATCGTCCAGGCGCTGGCTGAGGTCACCCGCGCCACTGCCAATTTGCACCAGCGCAGCCGTGACGCGACGGATCGGCCGCACCAGGCCGCGGGCCAACAGCACCACCAGCAGCAGCGAGACCAGCGCTACGGCGCCACCGATCAGGCTGGTCAGCCACACTGCCTGGTGCATTTGCGCGTAGATCTCCTGCTCCGGCACCTCGGCGACCAAGGTCCAGTTCAGGTCGCGCAAGGGCAGGCCGAGCGCCAGGTAGCTTTCGCCGTCTCGGCTGAAGCGGCTGCTGCGCAGGCCCTGCGCCCCGCTCAGCACCGCCTTGGCGGCGTCCGCACCGAGCTGCTCGGCCAGCTGCCGCTTGCCGCTGAAGGCGTTATCCGGGTGCACCTGGATCAGGCCATCGTTACGCACCAGAAACACTTTGCCGTGTTCGCCAAAGCTGAAGTCGTGGATCAGCTGCGACAGCTCGGTCATGCGCAGGCCCATACCGGCCACGCCGACCAGTTGGCCATGCTTTTCCACCCGGTAGTCGATGAACAGGGCCAGCTCGCCCGTGGCGCCATCGATGTCGATATTGATGAACCGCTCGGCACCGCTGTCGATGTAGCCGTAGAACCACTGGTCCTTGGGGTTGCTGCGGCTGAGGGTACGGTCCAGCCCGTTCTCGTTGTAGTAGTGGCCGGTCTCGGTGGAGACGAACAAGGTGGTGAACGCCTGGTTGCGCTGCTTGGCGGCGGTGAGGTATTCGATGAACTGCGGGGCCTGCGCGGGGTTCTCACCTGCGGCGAGCCAGTCGCGCAGTAGCGTGTTGCCAGCGATGTCTGCCGCCGCTACCAGCGGCTGGCCGAGCATGCGTTCGATGTCGTTGCGGATGGCCTCGATGCTGGCCGGCAAGGCACTGCCCACCAGGTAGCGTTCGGTGAGGCGATTGAGCGCCACGGTGAAGATGATGACTACGACCAGAATGCTCACCAGCAGGGCGGCGCCCATGCTGGTGATCAACTGCCACTGGATGCTTTTACGCCAGATACGCATGCCCCTGCTCCCCACATAATTATTGTTTTGCGGGAAGTGTATACACTTGCGTATCCAGTTAATCCAGTGATCTAGAACAACAGCTTCTCGCCCGTGCCAGCGGGGATGCTCAGGATTGCTTCATCACTGTGTCTGGCACCGGCTGCGCCGGTGTTTGCGGTGGTTCGAAGCCTCGAAAAACTCGCTCCACAGGCCCCTGGCATCAGCCCGTCATTGTTCGGCAATGGTCCGGACGATGGTGTCCACGGTGGCATCTATCTGCGCCTGGGTACGCTCCAGCGTCTTGCGGTGCTCATCCTGCAGTTCGATCTGTCGCGAACACAGGTTCAACGCGGCCAGCACCAGCAACTTGTCACCGATCAGGGTCGGGTACTGACGCTTGGTCTGGGCCAGGGCGGTGTTGAGCATTTGTACAGCCTGGGCCAGGGTTGCCTCCTGGCCTTCAGGCGCCTTGATCGAATAGTCGTTACCGAGGATCGACACGACATTGATCGGCTGGGCCCGTAGTGTCATGCGCCGACAACGCCAGCGGTGGCGCGCTCGACCAGCGCCTGCAGGCGCGCGGCGGTGCTGCCGTGCTTCTCTTCCTGCTCCATCAGCGACAGCTGCAGGGTCTCGTTTTCTTCCTTGGCCTGGGCCAGTTCCTGGCCGAGGGCGGCGTTCTGCTCGGTCAGTTGGGCGTTCTTCTGCAGCAGGTCGTTGACCAGTTGCTCGATTTGATTCAGGGAAGCTTCCAGCATGGGTCTATCTCAGGTTGTTGCGGGGGGCGCACACGATAAAGAAAAGTGCCGCCCGTCGCCATTAAATATCGGATTCACAACGTGTCGAACCCGCAGATTGACAGGGTAACCGGCCCCTTGTTCCGACCTGGGTCAACCGCCGGTCAGGAACACCTGGGCCAACTCGGGATTTTGTCAGGCGCAGACTCAAGACTGGCCGGTCACGACCGATACTCAAAGAGACACATTCTGTCGCACTGGGTGCCTCTCCTTCACTTTCCTGGATCTGCCCACCATGTCATTACGCAACATGAACATTGCCCCGCGCGCACTGCTGGGCTTTTCGCTTATCGGCCTGCTGATGCTCGGCCTCGGTACTTTCTCCCTGATGCAAATGGGCAACATCCGCCAGGCCGGCCTGGTCATCGAGCAAATCAGCGTCCCCGCGATCAAGACGCTGGATGAAATCAGCGCGCTGAACCTGCGCCTGCGCAGCCTCTCCTACCGCCTGCTGGTGAACCGCGACCCGCAAAGCCAGCAGGAAATCCTCAACCTGATGGAACAGCGCAACCAGCAGATCGACCGCGCGCGCGAAGCCTACGTGCCGCTGATCACTGCCGCTGACGAAAAGGCCGCGTACGACCAGTACGTCCAGGCGCTCAACCAGTACCGCCAGCTCGAGGCGCGCATGCGCAGCCTGAACCAGGCCGGCCGCCTCGACGAACTGAGAGATGTGCTCAACCGTGACTTGCAGGCCAACTCCGAGCAGATCAACAAGATCATGGAGACCCTGGTACAGATCAACACCGAGCAGACCCGTGACACCAACGCGAAAGCTGCCAACCAGTATGACGTGGCTTTCTCCCTGGTGATCACCCTGCTGGTCGCCGCCACCGTGCTGACTTTTGCCTGCGCCCTGCTGTTGACCCGCAGCATCGTCAAGCCGATCGACGAGGCGCTCAGATGCGCCGAACAGATCGCCGACGGCGACCTGACCCACGTCATCCATGCCGAGGGTACCGACGAAGCTGCCCGCCTGCTGCGCGCCATGGCCCGCATGCAGGACAAGCTGCGCGACACCTTGCAGCTGATCGCCGGCTCGGCCACGCAGCTGGCCTCGGCTGCCGAGGAGCTGAACGCCGTCACCGACGAAAGCGCTCGTGGCCTGCAGCAGCAGAACAACGAAATCGAACAGGCCGCCACGGCGGTGACCGAAATGACCAGCGCCGTCGAAGAGGTGGCACGCAATGCCGTCAGCACCTCGGAAGCCTCCAGCGAAGCCAGCCGTTCGGCGGGCGATGGCCGCGACCTGGTCATGGAAACCGTGGGTGCCATCGAGCGCATGAGCGGTGACGTACAAGCCACCGCCAAGCTGGTTACCCACCTGGCCGAACAGTCGCGTGATATCGGCAAGGTGCTGGATGTGATCCGCGGCCTGGCAGACCAGACCAACCTGCTGGCACTCAACGCGGCGATCGAGGCGGCCCGTGCCGGCGAGGCCGGCCGTGGTTTTGCCGTGGTCGCCGATGAAGTGCGGGCGCTGGCCCACCGCACCCAGCAGTCGACCAGCGAGATCGAGCGGATGATCGGCAGCATTCAGGGCGGTACCGAAGAGGCCGTGAACTCGATGCGCACCAGCACCGAGCGTGCCGAATCGACCTTGAATATCGCCCGTGGCGCAGGCTTGGCGCTGGATACCATTGCCGGGGCGGTGGCGCAGATCAACGAGCGTAACCTGGTAATTGCCAGCGCTGCGGAAGAGCAGGCGCAGGTGGCGCGGGAAGTGGACCGCAACCTGGTGAACATCAACGACCTGTCGGTGCAGAGCGCTACTGGGGCGAATCAGACCAGTGCGGCGAGTGCCGAGTTGTCGCGCCTGGCGGTGGATCTGAATGGGTTGGTAGCACGGTTCCGTACCTGAAAGACCTGGGGCCGCTTTGCGGCCCTTTCGCGACGCAAGGCCGCCCCTACAAGAGAATGAGCTGCGCCCCAATGTTGGACATCTGTCCACCCTCTGGGGCGCAGCTCAGAACGCGACTCCTGCAGGAGCGGCCTTGCGTCGCGATGGGCTGCAAAGCAGCCCCTGCAATCGCGGATCAGTAATCGATCCGCACATCCCCTTTCGGCACACTGCAGCACGACAGGATGTAGCCCTCGGCTTCGTCCTCTTCGGTGATGCCACCGTTGTGCTCCATCTCCACTTCGCCGCCCAGCTTGAGCACCTTGCAGGTGCCGCAGATGCCCATGCCGCAAGCTTTCGGGATCATCAGGCCAACCTTGGCGGCCGCTGCGTGCACGGTCTCGCCCGGGGCGATGCGGATACTCTTGTCGCTGCCGATGAATTCCACCAGGTTGAGGTCGGCGGCATCCAGTTCCGGCGCATCGGCAGCCTGTTCGGCATGCTCCACCGCGTCCGCCTTGGCTTCCGGCGGCGTGGCACCGAACGACTCCTCGTGGTAGTTCTTCATGTCGAAGCCCACCGCTTCGAGCATGCGCTTGACCGCGCTCATGTACGGCGTCGGGCCACAGCAGAACACCACGCGCTCCATGTAGTCCGGCGCAATCAGCTCCATCAGGCGCTGGTTCAGGTAGCCGCGGTAACCCGCCCACGGCTCACCCAGGCCATGCTTTTCGCAAATGATGTGCAGGCTGAAGTTGGGGATGCGCGAGGCCATCTGTTCCAGCTCGCGATGGTAGATGATGTCCTTCGGCGAACGGGCACTGTGCACGAACACCATGTCGACATTGCCGTTGGTGTCGTAGAACCAGCGGGCCATCGACATCACCGGGGTGATACCGACACCGCCGGAAAGGTACAGCACCTTCTGCGCCGGGAAATCGATGGCGTTGAACAGCCCCACCGGGCCGTGCACCGGCAGTTCGGCGCCTTCGTGCATGGTGTCGTGGAGGAAGTTGGAGACCAGGCCGCCCGGTACGCGCTTGACCGTGATCGAGAAGCTGTAGGGCACCGAAGGCGAGCTGGAGATGGTATAGGAGCGCATCACCGGCTTGCCTTCGATCTCCAGCTCCAGGGTGACGAACTGCCCGGGCTTGAAGAAGAACATGATCGGCTGGTCGGCCATGAAGCAGAAGGTGCGCACGTCCCAGGTCTCCTGGATGACCTTGACGCAGCGCACGATGTGGCGGCCGTTGGCCCAGGTCTGGGTGGTGACCGGATTGAGGAAGGTATCGGACATGTTCATCTCCAGCAGCCGACTATTGGCCTTTTATGGCTTGGATAATGCGCAAGCTGAAGGCGACGTACATTCCTGCCAGCGACATCGGCGTGCTTATCGCGACCAGCCCCGCCCCACAAGGGCTGCGGAGTCGTAATTCAATTCGGCCATGTCGCCCATGGATACGGTTCACGACGTCTTCGGACGCACACTCCACGGCAAAACAACCGCTGTTTCTTGATAAGCAGCCTTGCGGCACCACAACAACGATTAGCCACCTTTTGCCGGCCGCACACGGCCCCGAGGAATACACGATGGACGTCACCGCAACCCTGAGCCTGGGCGATCCACTGGAACCTGCACGCAAGGCGACAGCCGAAATGCTGCAGACCCGCGAGCGCACCTTCTCGCTGCCCCAGCCTTTCTACAACGACGAGCGTCTGTTCCAGATCGACATGCAGGAGATCTTCCACAAGGAGTGGCTGATCGCCGGCATGACCTGCGAGATCCCGGCCAAGGGCAACTACATCACCCTGCAGATCGGCAAGAACCCGATCATCGTGGTGCGTGGCGCCGAAGGCAAGGTGCATGCCTTCCACAACGTCTGCCGCCATCGCGGCTCGCGCCTGTGCGTCAGCGACAAGGGCAAGGTGGCCAAGCTGGTCTGCCCGTACCACCAGTGGACCTACGAGCTGGACGGCCGCCTGCTGTTCGCCGGCACCGAAATGGGTGCCGACTTCGACATGAACCAGTACGGCCTGAAGCCGGTGAACGTGAAGGTCGCTGGCGGCTACATCTTCATCAGCCTGGCGGAAAACCCGCCTGCCATCGACGAGTTCCTGGCCACCCTGGACCACTACATGGAGCCGTACGACATGGAGAACACCAAGGTGGCGGTGCAAACCACCTTGATGGAAAAGGCCAACTGGAAGCTGGTGCTGGAAAACAACCGCGAGTGCTACCACTGCAACGGTTCGCACCCGGAACTGCTGCAAACCCTGCTGGAATGGGACGACACCAACGACCCGCGCGCCAGCCAGGAATTCAAGGACCACGTGGCTGCCTCGGCCGCCGCCTGGGAAGCCGAGAAGATCCCGTACCTGCACAAGAGCCATGGCCTGCGTAACCGCATCGTGCGCATGCCGCTGCTCAAGGGCACCGTGTCGATGACCATGGATGGCAAGCAGGCCTGCCAGAAGCTGATGGGCCGCATCAAGAACCCGGACCTGGGCTCGATGCGCATCCTGCACCTGCCGCACTCGTGGAACCACTGCATGGGCGACCACATGATCGTGTTCACCGTGTGGCCGATCAGCGCCCAGGAAACCATGGTCACCACCAAGTGGCTGGTGCACAAGGATGCCGTGGAAGGCGTGGATTACGATCCGGAGCGCATGCGCAAGGTGTGGGACGCCACCAACGACCAGGACCGCCGTCTGGCCGAAGAAAACCAGCGCGGGATCAACTCCACCGCATACCAGCCGGGCCCTTACTCGAAGACCTACGAGTTTGGCGTGGTCAACTTCATTGACTGGTACAGCCAGCGCTTGCTGAACAACCTGGGGGCGGAGCCAGCACCTTACCTGAAGGAAGTACAGGCACAGTAAGCCCAACCCCGCCACTGAACGTTGTTTGGTGGCGGGGACTCCCCTTTCTACACTCCCCGCATGAAACCCGCTGTGTAACCCTTCCCCCTGCAACACTCGCCCCAGCGAATCACTGATCAGTATTTGACCAACTCGGTCAAACCCGCATACGCGCTCGGGTGCAGCGGTGTTCATACACCTTATCCACAGAGCCACCAACAGAGTTTGTGAGCAACCACGCGAGCACTCGCAACCGAACTGTGGATAAGTGCTGCAAGGCGCTGATTATCAAGTTCGGAAGGTTAAAAACAGGGCTTTGATCATTTTTCGAACAAATCCGTCAACGCCTTTGAATACGCGGCTCGCAGCCGATACCGAACATATTATCCACAGAGGGGCTAACAGCGATTGTGGGCAAAAACAGGAAGAGGCTGATGTGCTAGGCAAGCAAGCGCCCCGACAGAGCCTGACTGTTTTTTGATCAAACCAATGGAGGCAGCGTGATACGAGGCCTGCGGCCATGCGCCAACACTTTATCCACATGTTGGCGAACAGATTTGGTGGGCAAAGTATGCGGCCGATGCCTTGCCCCGAATGTAGGAGCGGCCTTGCGTCGCGATGGACTGCGCAGCAGCCCCGACAATCCTGAGTCTGGCTCAAGAGCTGGGGGCTGCTGCGCAGCCCATCGCGACGCAAGGCCGCTCCTACATGGGACTGCGGGAGGCTTTAGCGCAGCACGCCTTCTTCCACCAGCAGCTTGAGGATGGCTTCGGCGCCTTCCTGCGGAGTAACGTCTTTCAACACCTTGCCACCGCCACCACTGGCCTTGGCAGTCGCCGCCTTCATGCGGTCGGCGCCGCTCTTGGCCTTGATCACCTTCAGCCGCTTGGGCCGTGGGCGCGCCGGCTGCAGCTCGGCCTCGGCCAGCAGCTGGTCTTCGACGATGGCCACGTTGCGCGCCGCCAGGACACCACGGCGCGCCGGCCCGAAGGCACTCTGGCGCGGCTTCGGCGCGGCGTTATCGACAGTCGCCAGCAGCGGCAGGCGCACCTTCAGCCGGCGCCGTTGGCCACGTGGCAGGGCCTGCAATACCTGGGCGGTGCCGTTGTCGATCGATTCCACTTCGGCCAGGCCCACGATCAATGGCCAGCCGAGTTTCTCCGCCAGCAGGAACGGCAGCATGCCCGACCCTTCGCCGGTCTCTGCCTGGCTGCCGGTCAGCACCAGTTGTGCCCCGGCGTCACGCAGGTAGTCGCCCAGCACGCCCAGCACATCGGCACCGGCCGGCTGCTCCAGCACATCCAGGTGGTCCAGGCCCATGCCCAGGTAGGCGCGCAGCGCCTCTTCGCGTGGGTCGCCGGCATGCACCACCTGCAAGTTATCCCCAGCCAGCTGCAAGCCCAGTTCCACCGCGCGGGCATCCTGCTCGGCGCGGCGCGCGCGGCCGGAGCTGGGGTGGGCACCGATGGAAACCAGGCTGATCACTTTCGTACTCATGCTCGTGCCCTTATGCCGCGTCGCGCTGGCCGCCGCTGCGGTAGTTATCCACAGCCTCGATCAGTGCCTTGAGAATTGCCGAGCTGTCGCCAATCACCGACAGGTCGGCCCGTTTGATCATGTCGCAGCCTGGGTCCATGTTGATGGCCACCACCTTGTCGCAGGCGCCAATGCCCTGCAGGTGCTGGATCGCACCCGAGATACCCACCGCCACGTAGACCCGTGCGGTAACCCAGGTACCGGTAGCGCCCACCTGGCGGTTGCGCGGCATGAAGCCGTCGTCCACCGCCACCCGCGAGGCACCTTCGGTGGCGCCCAGCGCTGCGGTAGCCTGGTGGTACAGGTCCCAGTCCTTGACGCCGTTGCCACCGGAGACGATGAACTCGGCCTCGGCCATGGCAATGGTGGCCGGGTCGACGGCCACCGAGCCGAGGTCCTCGATACGCGACAGGCTGCGCGGAACACTTGTGGACAACTCTACCGGCAGCGCTTCATGACGGGTTTCGCTGACCGGCTCGGCGCATTCGGCCGCCGCCAGGATCAGGCGCGGCACGGCGCGTTGCAGGTCTTGCTGGCCGGCACCGGCACGGCCAATGCACTGGCCATCCTTGACCTGCCATACCCGCGTCGCCGGGCGCTCGCCCAGCGCCGCGCCCAGGCGTCGGCCAAGTTCGCCGCCACCGGTGCGGCTGTCGGGCAGCAGCCAGTGGCGCGGGGTGAACTGGTTATCCACAGCGCGCAGGCCCTGCACCAGTTGCTCCGGTGCATAACCTTCGAAGGCCTCGCCCTCGATGACCAGCAGGCGGTCGACGCCAGCTGTGGAAAAGTTGCTTTCCTTGTGCTCACCGAATACCACCGCCAATACCGCGCCGTCGCTGCCGGCCAGGCTGTGGGCCAGGCCGAGCAGGTCGCGGTCGTGGCTGCTCAGGCGGCCACCGACCATGTCCGGCACTACGGCAATGTAGAACGCCGGCGCCGTTACCTGGTGCAGCGGCAGCTGCACCTCGGCCGCCGCCGTGCGCCGCCCGCCCACACCGGTGCCCTGCTGGGCGCCGCTGCGGTCGATGCGCTTGAGGCCGGCCGGGCCGATGAAGCCTGCGGCAATCGCATGAGGGTTCTTGCGGATCAGGCCGTTCGGCCCCATCCAGCGGGTTTGCTGCGTCTGCATCGCTGCGTGCAGCGGGTGCAGACGGTTACGGGCGATCCACTCGGCGCGCGGGTCGCGGCGGATAATGTCGCTCATCAGTGCACCTCCGCAGGTTCACGTTTGGCCGTTTGCGCCTTGGCGGCAGCAGGCGCGTCCTCTTCGATCAGCACGTCGGCGACCAGCTCGGCCAGGTCCTTGATCTGTGGGCGCGGTTCGACCACGCCTTCGAGCATCGCGGTGCACTGCGGGCAACCCACGGCCACCAGCTCGGCCTCGGTCTGGCGGATATCGTCCATGCGCATGTCGGGGATCCGCTGCTTGCCAGGGATGTCGGTAATCGGCGCACCGCCGCCACCGCCACAGCAGCGCGAGCGGAAGCCGGAGCGTTCCATTTCGCGCACCTCGATGCCCAACGCCTTGAGCACTGCCCGCGGGGCTTCGTACTCGCCGTTGTAGCGGCCCAGGTAGCACGGGTCGTGGTAGGTGACGCTGCCACCTTTGTGCTGGCCGAGGTTGAGCTTGTTGGCCGCAATCAGTTCGGCGATGTAGGTGCTGTGGTGCTGCACCTGGTACTCACCGCCCAGGGCGCCGTACTCGTTCTTCAGCACATGGAAGCTGTGCGGGTCACAGGTGACGATGCGCCGGAACTTGTACTTGGCCAAGGTCTGGATATTGCGTTTGGCCAGCTGCTGGAAGGTCGCTTCGTCGCCCAGGCGGCGCGCCACGTCGCCACTGTCGCGCTCTTCCAGGCCGAGCACGGCAAAGTCCACGCCGGAGGCCTTGAGCACCTTGACGAACGAACGCAGGGTCCGCTGGTTGCGCATGTCGAAGGCACCATCACCGACCCAGAACAGCACCTCGGTGGTTTTCACCTCCGACAGCAGTTGCAGGTTGAGGTCGGCGGCCCAGTTCATGCGCCCACCGGGGGCGAAACCGCCCGGGTTGTCGGTGGCGATCAGGTTGTCCAGTACCTCGGCGCCCTTGTTCGGGGTCGCGCCTTTTTCCAGGGTCAGGTGACGACGCATGTCGACGATGGCATCGACGTGCTCGATCATCATCGGGCATTCCTCGACGCAGGCACGGCAGGTGGTGCACGACCACAGCGTTTCGGCGTCGACCAGGCCATTGACGATCGGCTGGTGCGGGTGGCCGCCATGCTCGCCGATCGGCTTGCCAGGGTACGGGCTGCCGGCGAACTGGGCGTCGGTACCACCGGCCAGGCCGATGACCATGTCCTGGATGAGTTTTTTCGGGTTCAGCGGCTGGCCGGCGGCAAACGCCGGGCACATGGCTTCACATTTGCCACACTGCACGCAGGCATCGAAGCCCAGCAGCTGGTTCCAGGTGAAGTCCACCGGTTTTTCCACGCCCAGCGGCGCGTTCGGGTCTTCCAGGTCCAGCGGCTTGAGGCCGGTGGAGCGGCCGCCGCCGAAGCGCTCGGCACGGCGGTGCCAGGCCAGGTGCAGGGCACCGGCGAAGGCGTGCTTCATCGGCCCGCCCCAGGTCATGCCGAAGAACAGCTCGGACACGCCCCACAGCACGCCCAGGCCGAGAATCGCGACCATCACCCAGCCGCCGGTATTGGCAGGCAGGATGCCGGCGACCGGTAGGGTGGCGATGAAGAAGCTCGCGGCGAACGCCAGCAGGCTCTTCGGCAGGCGCATCCACGGCCCCTTGGACAGCCGCGCTGGCGGGTTAAGGCGGCGCTTGAAGACGAAGATGGCGCCGCTGAACATGATCACCGTGGCCACCAGCAGCGCGTAGCCGAGGATCTTGCTCTGCAGGCCGAAACCGTGCACCAGGATTGCCAATGCGGCAGACAGCACGAAGCCGCCTGCGGTGGCCACGTGGGTCTTGGACATGTACTTGTCGCGCTCGACCACGTGGTGCAGGTCCACCAGGTAACGGCGTGGCATGGCCAGCAGACCGCCGATCAGGTTGACCTTGGATGGCCGGCCGCGCCGCCACATGCGCACCCGGCGCAGGGCGCCGAGCACTGCCAGGCCAAGGGCAGCGAACAGCAGGATGGGTAGAAGGGTGTTCAACATGGGAGGCTCCCACAACAGCTGGATTCTTGCGCCACTCTCAAGGGCGGCGCGGACCCTGTGGGAGCGGGTTCACCCGCGAATGCGTCCGATCAGGCAACGAGGTTGTCAGTGCTGACGCATTCGCGGGTAAACCCGCTCCCACAGGGGGCCAATCCCGCCCTCGGGGGCGGTGTTCATGCCGGTGCGATCAGAAGTCCTTGCACAGGCGCAAGGCGTCGTAGATCGCCGCATGCACGTTGCGCTGGGCTACGCAGTCGCCGATGCGGTACAGCAGGTAGCCTTCGCCCGGCTGGCTGAGGATCGGCTGTGGCTTGATGGCGAACAGCGCCTCCACGTCGATCTGGCCCTTGTTGCGCGAACCTTCCTTCAGCGCGTAGTACAGCTGCTCGTCAGGACGCACGCCGTTCTCCACCACTACCTGGTCAACCACGCGCTCTTCCTTGGCGCCGGTGTATTCGTTCTCCAGCACCGCCACCAGCTTGTCACCCTCGCGGTAGACCTTTTCCAGCATCATGTCGCCGGTCATGATCACTTCTTTCGGGTAGATGCTGCGGTAGTAGGTCGGGAAGCTGGTACCGCCCATGGCCACGCCCGGCTTGATGTCGTCGGTGACGATTTCCACCTGGCTGCCCTTGTCGGCGATGAAGTCCGCCACCGACATACCGGTGAATTCACAGATGGTGTCGTACACCAGCACGTTCTTGCCCGGTGCCACCTTGCCATCGAGCACGTCCCAGCTGCTGACCACCAACCCTTCGGCGGCGCCCCAGTGCTCGTTCTGCTCGAGGAACGAATGCCCACCCACCGCCAGCACGATGATGTCCGGGCGCAGGTCCTGGATGGTCGCCACGTCGGCAGCGGTGCCCAGGCGCAGGTCGACCTTCAGGCGCGCCAGCTCCAGCTGGTACCAGCGGGTGATACCGGCAATCTGGTCGCGTTGCGGCGCCTTGGCGGCGATGGTGATCTGCCCGCCGATCTGGTCCTTCTTCTCGAACAGGGTCACATCGTGGCCACGTTCGGCAGCCACGCGGGCCGCTTCCATGCCGGCAGGGCCGGCGCCCACTACCACCACCTTGCGCTTGGCGCCGGTGGTCTTCTCGATGATGTGCGGCACGCCCATGTATTCACGGGAGGTCGCGGCGTTCTGGATGCACAGCACGTCCAGGCCCTGGTACTGGCGGTCGATGCAGTAGTTGGCACCGACGCACTGCTTGATCTGGTCGATCTGGCCCATCTTGATCTTGGCGATCAGGTGCGGGTCGGCGATGTGCGCACGGGTCATGCCGACCATGTCCACGTAGCCGCCTTCGAGGATACGCGTGGCCTGGTTCGGGTCCTTGATGTTCTGCGCGTGCAGTACCGGGACCTTGACCACTTCCTTGATGCCGGCGGCCAGGTGCAGGAACGGCTCCGGCGGGTAGCTCATGTTGGGGATGACGTTGGCCAGGGTGTTGTGGGTGTCGCAACCCGAGCCGACCACGCCGATGAAGTCGATCATGCCGGTGGCGTCGTAGTACGCGGCGATCTGCTTCATGTCCTCATGGCTGAGGCCGTCCGGATGGAACTCGTCACCGCAAATGCGCATGCCCACGCAGAAGTCGTCACCGACCTCGGCGCGTACGGCCTTGAGCACTTCCAGGCCGAACTTCATGCGGCCTTCGAAAGTGCCGCCCCATTCGTCGGTACGCTTGTTGACCCGCGGGCTCCAGAACTGGTCGATCATGTGCTGGTGCACGGCCGACAGCTCGACGCCGTCCAGGCCGCCCTCTTTGGCGCGGCGTGCCGCTTGCGCGTAGTTGCCGATCACGCGCCAGATCTCTTCCACCTCGATGGTCTTGCAGGTGGCACGGTGCACGGGTTCACGGATACCCGACGGCGACATCAGGGTCGGCCAGTTGAAGCCGTCCCAGCGCGAGCGACGGCCCATGTGGGTAATCTGGATCATGATCTTGGCGCCATGCTTGTGCATGGCGTCGGCCAGGTTCTGGAAGTGCGGGATGATGCGGTCGGTCGACAGGTTGACCGACGACCACCATTCCTGCGGGCTGTCGATGGCGACGACAGACGAGCCGCCGCAGATCGCCAGGCCGATACCGCCCTTGGCCTTTTCTTCGTAGTACTTCACGTAGCGGTCGGTCGTCATGCCGCCGTCAGTGGCGTAGACCTCGGCGTGCGCGGTGCTGAGCACGCGGTTACGGATGGTCAGTTTGCCGATCTGAATCGGCTGGAACATTGCTTCGAATGCCATGACGCTATCTCCGGCTTACAACGGCTTGACGACGAACAGGCCATCTTCGTGGCCTTCTTCCGAACCGCCGTAGACCTGTTCGGCCACGGTGCGGATCGAGCTGCCGCGGGCAGCGAGAATCTGGTCCATGGCGCCGGCGAACCAGCCGGTGAACATGTAGTCGACCTTGCGGCCACACTTGCCATAGACGTACACGAACGCCGAGTGCTTGAGCTTGACGCTGCAGGTACCCTTGTCCAGGTCGATGTCCTGGATCTCGAACAGGCCCCAGCCGCGCTGGCTCAGGCGCTTCATGTAGTGCTCGAACACCGCCACGCCTTCCAGGCCATGGCATTCGGCTTCTTTTTCACACCAGTGCCAGGCGGACTTGTAGCCGGCCTTGTAGAGGATCTCGGCGTACTTGTCGGCACCGAGGACTTCTTCGATACCCATGTGGTTGTTGACGAAGAAATGGCGCGGCACATACAGCATCGGCAAGGCGTCGCTGGTCCAGACACCGGTCTCGCTGTCGACTTCGATTGGCAATTGCGGGGCGATCTTGGCCATGGAAATTCAACTCCATAAAAATTTTGTTTGGGGTGCCCCGGCGTTGCTGGCAAGGGCTTACAGGCTTGGAGAGCGGCTTATTCGCCCCACACGTCCTTGAGGACGTTGACCCAGTTCTCGCCCATGATCTTGCGCACCACGCGCTCGGAGTGGCCGCGCTTGAGCAGGGTTTCGGTGAGGTTGGGGAATTCGCCCACGGTACGGATACCCAGCGGGTTGATGATCTTGCCGAAGTTGGTCAGGCGACGGGCATAACCCTTGTCGTGGGTCAGGTACTCGAAGAAGTCCTGGCCGTGGCCCTGGGTGAAGTCGGTACCGATACCGATAGCGTCTTCACCGACGATGTTCATGGTGTACTCGATGGCTTCGGCGTAGTCGTCGATGGTCGAGTCGATGCCCTTGGCCAGGAACGGCGCGAACATGGTCACGCCAACGAAACCACCGTGGTCGGCGATGAACTTCAGCTCTGCATCGGATTTGTTGCGCGGGTGTTCTTTCAGGCCCGACGGCAGGCAGTGCGAGTAGCACACCGGCTTTTTCGATTCGAGGATGACTTCTTCGGAAGTCTTGGAGCCAACGTGGGACAGGTCGCACATGATGCCGACGCGGTTCATTTCGGCGACGATCTCGCGGCCGAAGCCCGACAGGCCACCGTCACGCTCGTAGCAACCGGTGCCCACCAGGTTCTGGGTGTTGTAGCACATCTGCACGATGCCCACGCCCAGCTGCTTGAACACGTCGACGTAGGCGATCTGGTCTTCGAACGCGTGGGCGTTCTGGAAGCCGAAGAGGATGCCGGTCTTGCCCAGCTCCTTGGCCTTGCGGATGTCGGCGGTGGTGCGCACCGGCATGACCAGGTCGCTGTTGTCGCGAATCAGCTTCTGGCTGGCAGCGATGTTGTCGACGGTTGCCTTGAAGCCTTCCCAGACCGAAACCGTGCAGTTGGCCGCAGTCAGCCCGCCTTTGCGCATGTCTTCGAACAGCTCGCGGTTCCATTTGGCAATGATCAGGCCGTCGATGACGATGCTGTCGGCGTGAAGTTCGGCTGGGCTCATCAGGCTGTCCCCTTTTATTGAATAGGTTGGCGCCAAACCTTGTGCCGGCGCTTTGGGGCCAGCATATGCCTGTGCCCAACGGCGCCCCGATGCAAAAACGACAGGGGGTTTGCCGAAAGCGTCAATGCGCGACAACGCGCCTGTTCCAGCGCCTTGGCTACGCCGTTTGGGGATGAGAGACAGTCTCGATAACGACGTTTTCCTGCGCTTTATGAACATTTGTTCAGGCAGCTACCGCAGCGCCGTCGTCTGAGCGAGAATCCCAGCGATTCGTCAGCCTGTTGAGGAGAATACGGATGAAATCAATGGCATGGCTGGTACTGCTGGCTGTCGTGTCGGGCGCCCAGGCCGGCGAGGAAGAAACTACCCCCTGCGACAACGTCGAGACCGACCAGCAGACTTACGCCTGCGCTGCATTCAACAAGCAGACTGCCGAGCGCGAGCTGAAAGCGGCGTACGACGACCTGATCCAACGCATCCATGACCAATATGCCGACGAAGGCGACCAGGCGAACACACTGGTCACGCGCATGGACGCTGCCGAAAAGCTGTGGACGCAGTTGCGTGACGCCGACTGCAAGGTTGAGACCTTTGCCGAGAAGCCTGGCAGCAAGGCATTCCAGGCGGCCTGGGATACCTGTGTGGCGCAGCGCAGCGATGACCGCTCGGAGTACCTGCAGTCCATCGGCCAGCAGTAAGCCTGTACCGGCCTCTTCGCGGGCACGCCCGCTCCCACAGGTACTGCGCAACGCTCACGGGCGGCGGGGTTCCTGTGGGAGCGGGCGTGCCCGCGAAGAGGCCGGTACAGGCGCAAATCAAACCGCCCGGGCCAGACGGTCCTCCCGCGGGCAGCGCTGATAGCGCGCCCGATAGCAGCGGGTAAAGTACGAAGCTGATTCGAACCCGCACGCCACCCCCACCTCCAGCACGCTCATGTCGGTCTGGCGCAACAGCTGCCGGGCCTTGTCCAGCCGCAGTCGCAAATAGAAACCGCTGGGCGTGTCGCCCAGATGCAGGCGAAACAGCCGCTCCAGTTGCCGCCGGGTCACCTGCACCGCATCGGCCAGCACCTGGGTGTTCAGCGGCTGCTCGGTGTTGCGCTCCATTTCGCCAATCACCTTTACCAGCTTCTTGTTGCTGATGCCGTAGCGGCTGGCGATCTGCATGCGCTGGTGGTCCTGGCGCTGGCGGATACGCCCCAGCACGAACTGCTCCGAGACCTGCACCGCCAGTTCACTGCCGTGCGCTTGCGCAATCAGGTCGAGCATCAGGTCGATCGACGCGGTACCGCCGGCGCAGGTGATACGCCGCCGGTCGATCTCGAACAGTTCCTGGGTCGCCTGCAGGTTCGGGTAGTTCTCCTTGAACGCTTCGAGCGCCTCCCAATGCACGGTGGCGCGGTGGCCATCCAGCAGGCCGGCCTCGGCCAGCACCACCGCACCGGTGTCGATGCCGCCCAGTATCACCCCGTCGCGGTCGAGGCGGCGCAGCGCGTGTTGCAAGGCCGGCCCGTAGCAGGCCAGGGGGTCGAAACCGGCCACGATCAACAGGACGCCGCCAGGCCCGGCCGCCGTCAGCGCCGCATCGGCGTTCACCGACATGCCATTGCTGGCCTGCACCGCGCCGCCATCCAGGCTCAGCACCTGCCAGCTGTACGACGGGCCTCTGAAACGGTTTGCCACCCGCAGTGGCTCCAGGGCACTGATGAAGCCCATCGCCGAGAAACCGGGCAACAGCAGGAAATGGATGGTTTGCGGCATTGCATGCTCCACGGCAAAGGTGGTCGCCTCCGTGCAATTGTTGGTCGCCAGGGTGCGATTTTCCACCCTGGCAGCAGCGTAGCGTGTTCACACGGCCCAGAGAGGCCGGCCCCTATAAAAAACGCCCTGCCGATGGAGAGCCACCATGCAACGCTTGATCCGCCGCAGCCTGTTGTCCGTAGCCCTGAGCACTATCGTCGCTTCCCCGCTTTATGCCGCCGAACCCGCGGCCTGCAAGAACGTCCGCCTGGGCGTGGTCAACTGGACCGACGTCATCGCCACCAGTGCCATGGCCCAGGTGCTGCTCGACGGCCTGGGCTACCAGACCAAGCAGACCAGTGCGTCGCAGCAGATCATCTTCGCCGGCATCCGCGACAAACGCCTGGACATGTTCCTCGGGTACTGGAACCCGATCATGACCCAGACCATCACCCCGTTCGTCGACGCCAAGCAGGTCAAGGTGCTCGACAAGCCCAGCCTGGAAGATGCCCGCGCCACCCTGGCGGTGCCGAAGTACCTGGCCGACAAGGGTCTGAAGACTTTCGCCGATATCCACAAGTTCGAAAAGGAGCTGGGCGGGAAAATCTACGGCATCGAGCCAGGCTCCGGCGCCAACACCCAGATCAAGGCGATGATCGCCAAGAACCAGTTCGGCCTGGGCAAGTTCCAGCTGGTCGAGTCCAGCGAGGCCGGCATGCTCGCCGCCGTCGACCGCGCGGTACGGCGCAAGGAGGCCGTGGTGTTCTTCGGCTGGGCGCCGCACCCGATGAACGTGAATATCGACATGGTCTACCTGGGCGACAGCCAGGACGCCCTGGGCCCTGACGAAGGCCGCGCGACGGTCTGGACCGTGACCGCGCCGGACTACGCCGAACGCTGCCCCAACGCCCACCGCCTGCTGGCCAACCTGAACTTCAGCGCCGAAGACGAGAGCCGCATGATGCAGCCGCTGCTCGACCACAAGGACCCGTTGGAATCGGCTCGCCAATGGCTCAAGGACCATCCCCAGGACAAGGCCCGCTGGCTTGAGGGGGTGACCACCTTCGATGGCAAGCCGGCGGCGGACAACCTCAAGCTCACCGCCAACTGATCCGGCCCCTTCGCGGGCATGCCCGCTCCCACAGGTACAGCGACACACTCAGGGTCACGTAGATCCTGTGGGAGCGGGCGCGCCCGCGAAAAGCCCAACACAGCTATCACAAGGAACCCACCATGAACCACGACGTCATCATCACCTGCGCCCTCACCGGCGCCGGCGACACCGCCTCGAAAAGCCACCTGGTCCCGGTCACCCCCAAGCAGATCGCCGAAGCCGCCGTGGAAGCCGCCAAAGCTGGCGCCACCGTGGTCCACTGCCACGTCCGCGACCCGCAAACCGGCCGCTTCAGCCGCGACGTGGCGCTGTACCGCGAAGTCATGGAACGCATCCGCGAAGCTGACGTGGACATCATCGTCAACCTCACCGCCGGCATGGGCGGCGACCTGGAAATCGGTCCGGGCGAAACGCCGCTGGAGTTCGGCCCCGGCACCGACCTGATCGGCCCGCTGGAACGCCTGGCGCACGTCGAAGCGCTGCTGCCGGAGATTTGCACACTGGACTGCGGCACCCTCAACTTCGGTGACGGTAACTCCATCTATGTTTCCACCCCGGCGCAACTGCGGGCCGGCGCCCGGCGCATCACCGAACTGGGAGTCAAGGCCGAGCTGGAAATCTTCGACACCGGCCACCTGTGGTTCGCCAAGCAGATGATCAAGGAAGGCCTGCTCGACGACCCGCTGTTCCAGTTGTGCCTGGGCATTCCTTGGGGTGCGCCGGCCGATACCACCACCATGAAGGCGATGGTCGACAACCTGCCGGCCAATGTCACCTGGGCCGGCTTCGGCATCGGCCGCATGCAGATGCCGATGGCCGCCCAGGCGGTGCTGCTGGGTGGCAACGTGCGGGTGGGCCTGGAAGACAACCTGTACCTGGACCGTGGCGTGCTGGCCAGCAACGGCCAGCTGGTCGAGCGCGCGGTGGAAATCATTTCGCGCCTTGGCGCCCGTGTGCTTACCCCGGCTGAAGGCCGGGAAAAGATGAACCTCAAACGCCGCTGATCCATTCAGGAGAACACCATGACCTTCATCACCCAGATCAACACCTTCGCTGCCCTGGGTAGCGGCGTGATCGGCAGCGGCTGGGTCGCCCGCGCCCTGGCCCACGGCCTGGACGTGGTCGCCTGGGACCCGGCGCCCGGCGCCGAACAGGCGCTGCGCAAGCGTGTTGCCAATGCCTGGCCGGCCTTGCACAAGCAAGGCCTGGCGCCGGGTGCTTCCCCGGACCGGCTGAAGTTCGTCGCCACCATCGAGGAATGCGTGCGTGATGCCGACTTCATTCAGGAAAGCGCGCCGGAGCGGCTGGACCTGAAGCTCGACCTGCACGCGAAAATCAGCGCCGCGGCCAAACCCGACGCCATTATCGGCAGCAGCACCTCGGGCCTGCTGCCCAGCGAGTTCTACGAATCGGCCACCCACCCCGAGCGTTGCGTGGTCGGCCACCCGTTCAACCCGGTGTACCTGCTGCCACTGGTAGAGATCGTCGGCGGCAAACGCACCGCGCCCGAGGCCATCGAAGCGGCCAAGGCCATCTACACCGCGCTGGGCATGCGCCCGCTGCATGTGCGCAAGGAAGTCCCCGGTTTCATCGCCGACCGCCTGCTGGAAGCGCTGTGGCGCGAAGCCCTGCACCTGGTCAACGACGGCGTGGCCAGCACCGGCGAAATCGACGATGCGATCCGCTTCGGCGCCGGGCTGCGCTGGTCGTTCATGGGCACGTTCCTGACCTACACCCTGGCCGGAGGCGACGCCGGCATGCGCCACTTCATGGCCCAGTTCGGCCCGGCGCTGAAGCTGCCATGGACCTACCTGCCAGCACCGGAGCTGACCGACAAACTGATCGACGACGTGGTCGAAGGCACCTCGCAACAGCTGGGCGAACGTAGCATCGCCGCGCTGGAGCGCTATCGTGATGACACCCTGCTGGCCGTGCTGGACGCCGTGAAAACCAGCAAGGCCAAGCACGGCATGGCTTTCGGCGATTGAGGACCCTGTAATGCCCGCACTGATCACCTACCGCACCCCGGTCCAGGAGGACTGGGTCGACTACAACGGGCATCTGCGCGATGCCTTCTATCTGCTGATCTTCAGCTATGCCACCGATGCACTGATGGAGCGCATCGGCCTGGATGCCGACAGCCGGGGGCAAAGCGGCAATTCGCTGTTTACCCTGGAAGCGCACATCAACTACCTGCACGAAGTGAAGCTGGGCAGCGAGGTGTGGGTGCAGACCCAGATCATCGGCTTCGATCGCAAGCGCTTGCACGTCTACCACAGCCTGCACCGGGCAGGCTTCGACGAGGCGCTGGCGGCCAGCGAGCAGATGCTGCTGCATGTGGACCTGGCCGGGCCGAAGTCGGCGCCGTTCAGTGAGCGCAGTGTCGGGTTGCTGCAGGGGTTGGTGGATGAGCAGCAGAATGTGCCCCCGGCTGAGTTCCTCGGCCGGGTGATAGCCCTGCCTACGCCAAACTGAGCAGCAACATATGACCTGTGGGTGCGGGCGTGCCCGCGAATGCGATGGTGGATTCACCGCCGCATTCGCCGGCACGCACGCTCCCACAGGTCATGTATTCAGGCAAAAAAATAGCCCCGGGAAGCCGTGAGCAACCGGGGCCAAGAGCGAGCAGCATCCACGTTGCACGAACGAGGGTGACCAAACCCTCCGTTGCGGTAGATGGCTTGAGTTTGCGCAGTTCCCGGCAGCTCGATTTAGCCGGAAACGACCTGTTCTTAGCCAAAGCAGCCATGGCGCCATTCTGTGGTTGCGGGTATGTCGCCAGCGTCACAGAATCGGTCGTAAATCACAGCAGCACTCTCTTAGCGATAAAAGGGACAACAGCCATGATGCATGCGGATTTGATTGACCAGGACGACCTGGCAGGCCACCTGCGCGCGCGCGGGTTCGACATTCCAGCCGGTGCCAGCGCCGAGCAGGCCTGCGAGGCGGTGGTGCGCGGGCTGACCGAGCCTAATGCACGAGCGCTGAAGGGCATGGTGGAGCAGATGTATACCGGTAGCGCGACGATCCTGCCGGCGGTGCGCCAGGCCATCGACAAACAGCTGTTGCCGGCATTGGCGCAGTTCAACCAGCGCGCCTGACCGAACTTTCCTGCACTGGCCTCTTCGCGGATAAACCCGCTCCCACAGGTACTGCACTGAACTTGAAAGCAGTGCAGTACCTGTGGGACCGGGTTTATCCGCGAAGGGGCCAGTGCCGTTTCAGAGCCTCACGCTGGCAAAGGTCGACTCGTTGCGCGCCTGGCTCAGGGCCGCCATCGGCCCGCTGTGCGGCGACAGGGTCATGGCCTGCGGGATCGGCATCATGGCCACCTGCTGCGCGGTGTTGGAGCCCACACGCTCGTCACGCGGCGGAATGCCGAAATACTCGCGGTAGCACTTGGAGAAGTGCGGGGTCGACACGAAGCCACATACCGAGGCCACCTCGATGATCGACATCGGCGTCTGCTTGAGCAGCTGACGGGCGCGGATCAGGCGCAGCTTCAGGTAATAGCGCGACGGCGAACAGTGCAGGTACTTCTGGAACAGCCGCTCGAGCTGGCGACGCGACACCGACACATACACCGCCAGTTCGTCGAGGTCGATCGGCTCTTCGAGGTTGGCCTCCATCAACGCGACGATCTCCTGCAGCTTCGGCTGGTTGGTGCCGAGCATGTGCTTGAGCGGCACGCGCTGGTGGTCCTGCTCGTTGCGAATACGCTCGTAGACGAACATCTCCGAGATCGCCGCCGAGAGCTCGCGCCCATGGTCGCGACTGATCAGGTGCAGCATCATGTCCAGCGGCGCAGTGCCGCCAGAGCTGGTGAAGCGGTTACGGTCCAGGGTGAACAGGCGGGTACTCATGTTCACCCGCGGGTAGGCTTCCTGCATGGCCGCCAGACATTCCCAATGCACACTGCAATCGAAACCGTCGAGCAGGCCGGCGCAGGCCAGCGCCCAGCTGCCGGTGCACACCGCACCCAGGCGGCGCGACTGGCGGGCCTGGGCCTGCAGCCAGGTGACATGCTCACGGGTAACGGTGCGCTGGATGCCGACGCCGCCACAGACGATGACGGTGTCCATCGGTGGGGCGCTGTGCATGGCCGCGTCCGGGGTGATCTGCAGGCCGTCGCTGGCCCACACCTGGCCGCCGTCGACGGTCAGGGTGTGCCAGCGGTACAGCTCGCGGCCGGACAGCTGGTTGGCCATGCGCAGCGGCTCGACCGCCGATGCCAGCGAAATCAGGGTGAAATTGTCCAGAAGGAGAAACCCGATGGACTGAGGGGCTGTGCGGTTCTGGGTTGGGGTCCCGGAGGTGTACGACGTCATCGCGATTTCTCCTCACACAAATGCAGGGTGTGTGCCTCAGGCGGGCACTGATTTTCTTGTTATGGCCCCCAGGTTCATGTGCGGGGGCTTATTTCCAATCTCAACGCAAAGGCCGTGCCTGAAATTGAACGGCCATCCAAAAAAACCTGAAAACGACGCCTTCATTCGGCAAATCAGGTACTTCGAACGCTTTGACTGGTCTTCGCAAAGCACCGTCCTAGCGCCTTGCATGCCGCAACTGAGCAATTTGGTGACACGCAACGTGCAGGTTGCCCAGAAACGACACTATTGAGTGTCACCGACAATGCTCGTACTGATAGCGACAGCCGACGATTGGTCAGCCCAGGTCAAGCACTGAAACAGGGCACGGCGCACTTGAAACGTTCAAGGGCCTCATCGCGGATGAATCCGCTCCTACAAGGAATGCATGACCCTGAGGTTGGATTTTTTCTCCAACATCAGGGCGTATTCACCCTGTAGGAGCGGATTCATCCGCGACGAGGCCCTTGAGGGAGCTCAAGAACTCAGCATTCAATGGCGCTGACCGCCAGGCCACCGCGCGAGGTCTCTTTATATTTGTCGTGCATGTCGGCCCCGGTGTCCCGCATGGTGCGGATCACCTGGTCGAGGGAAATGAAGTGCTCGCCGTCACCACGCAAAGCCATCTGCACCGCATTGATGGCTTTTACCGCAGCGATTGCGTTGCGCTCGATGCACGGCACCTGGACCAACCCGCCAACCGGGTCGCAGGTCAGGCCGAGGTTGTGTTCCAGGGCGATTTCAGCGGCGTTCTCCACCTGCGGCGGCGTAGCCCCCAGTACTTCGGCCAAACCGGCAGCGGCCATGGCACAGGCCGAACCGACTTCACCCTGGCAGCCAACCTCGGCACCGGAAATCGACGCGTTCTTCTTGCACAGGATGCCCACTGCCGCAGCGGCGAGGAAGAAGTCGACCACACTGGACTCGTCCACCGCATCGCTGAAGCGCATGTAGTAATGCAGCACCGCCGGAATGATGCCGGCAGCGCCGTTGGTCGGTGCCGTGACCATGCGCCCGCCGGCGGCGTTCTCTTCGTTGACCGCCAGGGCGAACAGGTTGACCCATTCCATGGCGCTCATGGTCGAGCCAATCACGTTGGGCTTGCCGATTTCCTGCAGGTTGCGGTGCAGCTTGGCTGCGCGGCGGCGCACATTAAGGCCGCCAGGCAAGGTGCCTTCGTACTTCAGGCCATTGTTTACGCATTCCTGCATGGCCTCCCACAGCTTGTGCAGGCCAGCGCGAATCTCTTCCTCGCTGCGCCAGACCTTCTCGTTGGCCATCATCAATTGCGACACGCTGAGGTCGTTTTGCTTGCACAGGCGCAGCAGTTCGGCGGCGCTGTTGAAGTCGTACGGCAGCTCCGTCTGGTCGGCGTCCAGCACGCCGCTGGCGGCCTGGGCGGCATCGACCACGAAGCCACCACCCACCGAGTAATAGGTGTCGCGGTGCAGCTCGCCCTGCTCGCCTTCGGCAATCAGGGTCATGGCATTGGGGTGGTACGGAAGGTTCTCGTCCAGCAGCAGCATGTCGCGGGCCCAGACGAATTCAATCGGCAGGCGGCTGTCCAGCAGCAGCGTGCGGGTTTCCCGCAGGTCGGCGATACGCGGCGCGATCTGGGTCGGGTCAATGGCGTCAGGCCATTCGCCCATCAGGCCCATGATGGTGGCGTTGTCGGTGCCGTGGCCGACCCCGGTGGCCGACAGCGAGCCATACAGGCGCACTTCGATCCGCTTCACACGCTCCAGCTCGCCGCGGTCGCGCAGGCCCTGGACGAACAGGGCGCCGGCACGCATGGGGCCGACGGTGTGGGAGCTGGAAGGCCCGACACCGATCTTGAACAGGTCGAACACGCTGATGGCCATTGTCGAATCACCTCTTGATGGGCTTGTCTCTGCGCGCCATGCGCAGGGCGCGGCAGCTGCTAGGCTGAAGCAGCGGGCCGCCTTGAATGCACGCATCATCGGGCTTTTGTCGTCCCCCTCGCCGTCTGCAACCGACGTACTTTTGTCCAGCAGCGCCGCGCTGTTTTTGCATGGGGAGCCAACCTTTCCATGCCGTTTCAGGGCGCCCTGGTGACGCAAAAATGCGCCCAGGGGGATGGAAAAATCCATAAGCGACATCGCCTGTACTGGATACGACCCGTTCCGTACTGGTTACGACCCTACCAGTAGGCGATTGCCCGGCGCTGGAGGATTATCGAAAGCGACTCGTAAAGCACGGCCACGCATCCTGCCCTCTGCAGGCCTGGTCGACCGGACCCTGAGAAAGCCCGGCGACCCACGCGAACCCGAAGACAAATCCACAGGAGTCCATCCATGAAAGGTTCACCATCGCTGTTGCTGGCTGCGTTGCTGTCCGCACCCTTGCTGGCCCAGGCCGCCGAGCCCGAGCAGTGTCAGACGGTACGCTTCTCGGACGTCGGCTGGACCGATATCACGGTCACCACCGCGACCACCAGCGTTGTGCTCGAGGCCTTGGGCTACAAGGCACACACCACCATGATCTCGGTACCGGTGACCTACAAGTCGCTGGCCACCGGCAAGGACCTGGATGTGTTTCTCGGCAACTGGATGCCGACCATGGAGAACGACATCAAGCAATATCGCGACGCCGGCACTGTAGAAACCGTGCGCGCCAACCTGGAAAACGCCAAGTACACCCTGGCTGTGCCCCAGGCCCTGTATGACAAGGGGCTGAAGGATTTCAGCGACATTCCCAAGTTCAAGAAGGAACTGGACAGCAAGATCTACGGCATCGAGCCCGGCAACGATGGCAACCGCACCATCCAGAGCATGATCGACAAGAACGCCTTCGGCCTGAAGGACGCTGGTTTCAAGATCGTGCAGTCCAGCGAGGCCGGCATGCTGTCGCAGGTCGACCGCGCACAGAAGCGCGGCGAGGCCATCGTGTTCCTCGGTTGGGAACCGCACCCGATGAACACCCGCTTCAAGATGCAGTACCTGACCGGCGGGGACGAGTTCTTCGGCCCCGACTTCGGCAAGGCGACCGTGTTGACCAACACCCGCAAGGGCTATGTGCAGGAATGCAGCAACGTTGGCCAGCTGTTGAAGAACCTGTCGTTCGAGCTCAAGGATGAAAGCACCATGATGGGCTATGTCCTGGACGACAAGATGAAACCCGAGGCGGCCGCCAGGAAGTGGCTCAAGGAGAACCCTGGCAAGCTGGAAGCCTGGCTGGCCGGCGTGACTACCGTGGACGGCAAGCCCGGCCTCGAGGCGGCCAAGGCCAAACTGACGCAATAACGCAATATGCAATAGCGCTACCCCGGGGCAGGATCGTGTCTGCCCTGGGTTGAGTTCAATCTATGCAGGTGGAAGCTCGCTATCATGCTTATCGATCAGAAAATACCCCTGGGGCAGTACATCGCGTCGTTCGTCGAATGGCTTACCCAGAACGGCGCGAGTTACTTCGACGCCATCGCGCAAGGCCTGGAATTCATGATCCATGGCGTCACCAGTGCCCTGACCTGGTTCAACCCGTTCGTCCTAATCGCCCTGTTCGCCGCCCTGGCGCACCTGATCCAGCGCAAATGGGCGCTGACCGCATTCGTTGCCCTGTCGTTCCTGCTGATCCTCAACCTGGGTTACTGGCAGGAAACCATGGAAACCCTGGCGCAGGTCACCTTCGCCACGGTAGTGTGCGTGGCCATCGGCGTGCCGCTGGGTATCGTCGCCGCGCACAAGCCGATGTTCTACACCGCCATGCGGCCGGTACTCGACCTGATGCAGACGGTCCCCACCTTCGTCTACCTGATCCCCACCCTGACCCTGTTCGGCCTGGGTGTGGTACCGGGGCTGATCTCGACCGTGGTGTTCGCCATCGCCGCGCCGATCCGCCTCACCTACCTGGGCATCTGCGACGTGCCGCAGGAGCTGATGGACGCCGGCAAGGCGTTCGGCTGCTCGCGCCGCCAGTTGCTTACCCGTATCGAACTGCCGCACGCGATGCCGAGCATCGCCGCCGGCGTAACCCAGTGCATCATGCTGTCGTTGTCGATGGTGGTGATTGCCGCCCTGGTCGGCGCTGACGGCCTGGGCAAACCTGTGGTCAACGCACTGAACACCGCTGATATCTCCCTGGGCTTCGAAGCGGGCCTGGCGATCGTGCTGCTGGCGATCATGCTCGACCGTATCTGCAAGCAACCGGACCTGCCGGTAAGGGGTGAAGCATGAGCATCATTCGATTCGAAGACGTCGACGTCATCTTCTCCAGCAAGCCGCGCGAGGCGCTGGCACTGCTCGACCAGGGCAAGACCCGCGAGCAGATCCTCAAGGAAACCGGCCTGGTGGTGGGTGTCGAGAAGGCCAACCTGGACATCCAGAAGGGCGAGATCTGCGTACTGATGGGCTTGTCCGGCTCCGGCAAGTCGAGCCTGCTGCGCTGCATCAACGGCCTCAACACCGTCAGCCGTGGCAAGCTGTTCGTCGAGCACGAAGGCAAGAACATCGACATTGCCCACTGCACCCCGGCCGAGCTGAAGATGATGCGTACCAAGCGCATTGCCATGGTGTTCCAGAAGTTTGCCCTGATGCCCTGGCTGACGGTGCGCGAGAACATCAGCTTTGGCCTGGAAATGCAGGGCCGCCCTGAAAAGGAACGGCGCAAGCTGGTTGACGAGAAGCTCGAGCTGGTGGGCCTGACCCAGTGGCGCAACAAGAAGCCGGACGAACTGTCTGGCGGCATGCAGCAGCGCGTGGGCCTGGCCCGGGCGCTGGCGATGGATGCCGACATCCTGCTGATGGACGAACCGTTCTCGGCACTCGACCCGCTGATTCGCCAGGGCCTGCAAGATGAGTTGCTGGGCCTGCAGGCGAAGCTGAGCAAGACCATCGTGTTCGTCAGCCACGACCTGGACGAGGCACTGAAGCTGGGCAGCCGCATCGCGATCATGAAGGACGGGCGGATCATCCAGTACAGCAAGCCGGAAGAGATCGTGCTGAACCCGGCCGACGAGTATGTGCGCACCTTCGTCGCCCATACCAACCCGCTGAACGTACTGTGCGGTCGCAGCCTGATGCGCAGCCTGGACCAGTGCAAGCGGGTGAATGGTTCGGTGTGCATCGATCCCGGCATCGACTCGTGGCTGGACCTTGGCGAAGGTGGCTCGATCAAGCGCGCACGCCAAGGGCAGAACGGGCTTGACCTGCAGAACTGGGCACCCGGGCAGGATGTGGAGCTGCTGGGCCGCCGCCCAACGTTGGTCAATGCCGATATCGGAATGCGCGAGGCGCTACAGATTCGTTATCAGACCGGCAACAAGCTGGTGTTGCAGGACAACGACAAGGTGGTTGGGATTCTTGGGGATACCGAGCTTTACCACGCCTTGCTCGGCAAGAACCACGGTTGATGCAATTGGGGCCGCCTTGCGGCCCATCGCGGCTGAAGCCGCTCCTACAGGGACCGCGCAAGCCTGGAAATTTGCGCGGTCCCTGTAGGAGCGGCTTCAGCCGCGATGGGCTGCAAAGCAGCCCCAATCACTGTTTCAGCGCACGACGATCCCGCGCGAAGCCATGTAGGCCTTGGCTTCCGGCACCGTGTACTCACCAAAGTGGAAGATGCTGGCCGCCAGTACCGCACTGGCATGCCCTTCCAGAATGCCGTCAGCCAGGTGCTGCAGGTTACCCACACCCCCCGAGGCAATGACCGGAATACCCAGCGCATCGCTGATCGCGCGGGTGACGCCCAGGTCGAAGCCGCTCTTCATGCCGTCCTGGTCCATGCTGGTCAGCAGGATTTCGCCAGCCCCCAGGCCTTCCATCTTCTTCGCCCACTCCACCGCGTCCAGCCCGGTCGGCTTGCGCCCGCCGTGGGTGAAGATTTCCCAGCGCGGTGCTTCCCCCGGCGCGGACACTTTCTTGGCATCGATGGCCACGACGATGCACTGCGAACCGAAACGGTCCGCCGCCTCGCCGACGAACTCCGGGTTGAACACCGCGGCCGTGTTGATCGAGACCTTGTCGGCACCGGCATTGAGCAGGTTGCGGATGTCCTGCACGGTACGCACGCCACCGCCCACGGTCAGCGGGATGAATACCTGGCTGGCCATGCGTTCGACGGTATGCAGGGTGGTGTCGCGGCCATCGACGCTGGCGGTGATGTCGAGGAAGGTGATTTCGTCGGCACCTTGCTCGTCGTAGCGACGGGCAATTTCCACCGGGTCGCCGGCATCACGGATGTTCTCGAACTTGACGCCCTTGACCACCCGGCCGTTGTCCACGTCCAGGCAAGGGATGATGCGCTTGGCCAGTGCCATGGTTCAGTCCTCAGCCTTGGTAGTTGTCGCAGAAGGCCTGGGCCTCGGCAACATCGAGGGTGCCTTCGTAGATGGCACGGCCGGTGATGGCACCGATGATGCCCGGGGCCTTGGCGTCCAGCAGGGCCTTGATGTCGCCCAGGTTGTGGATGCCGCCCGAGGCGATCACCGGGATCGCAGTGGCTTCTGCCAGCGCCTTGGTGAACGGCACGTTGCAGCCCTGCATCATGCCGTCCTTGGCGATGTCGGTGTAGACGATCGCCGAGACGCCATCGGCCTCGAAACGCTTGGCCAGGTCGATGACCTGCACCGAGCTGACTTCGGCCCAGCCGTCGGTGGCAACGAAGCCGTCCTTGGCATCCAGGCCAACGATGACCTTGCCCGGGAAGGCCTTGCACGCTTCGGCAACGAACTCTGGCTGCTTGACCGCCTTGGTACCGATGATCACGTAGCTGACACCGGCCTTGACGTAGTGCTCGATGGTTTCCAGCGAGCGGATGCCACCACCGATCTGGATCGGCAGGGTCGGGTAGCGCTTGGCGATGGCGGTAACCACTTCACCGTTGACCGGCTGGCCTTCGAAGGCGCCGTTGAGGTCGACCAGGTGCAGGCGGCGGCAGCCACCCTCGACCCACTTGGCGGCCATGCTCACCGGGTCATCGGAAAATACCGTGGAGTCTTCCATGCGGCCCTGGCGCAGGCGCACGCAGGCGCCGTCCTTCAGATCGATAGCGGGGATAATCAGCATCTTGGGAACCTGTCTGTTCTTGGGGTTTCAGGGCTTCTCGAGCGCCCACAGATCGCTTTCGATGCTGTCGAACCGCTCCTTGAGGTGCAGCTGAACATCGGCAATCGCCCTGTTGTAGTAATGGGGTGCAATTTCCTTGCTGAACACATCGAGGACCTCGGCCACCTCGAACGAACCCAGCGTCAACTCGAAACGGTCTTCGAGGAAGCGCTTGAGCGTGTCGAGCGCGGCGCGCTCCTGCTCGGGGGTCAGGGTGATGACTGGGGCCTTGGTCTTCGATCTGCTCATTTACCAGCGCCCGTCCCAGGCTACGAAGTTCTGCAGCAGCTGCAGGCCATGGGTATGGCTCTTCTCCGGGTGGAACTGCACGGCAAAGCGCGAACCATCGGCCAGCGCTGCAGCGAAGTCGACGCCGTAATGGCCACGACCGACCACCTGCGCCGGCTTGCCGGCATCGATGTAGTAGCTGTGCACGAAATAGAAGCGCGCACGGTCGGGGATGTCATGCCACAGCGGGTGGTGGTTGGTCTGGCCGACCTCGTTCCAACCCATGTGCGGCACCTTCAGGTGTTCGCCGTCTTCCTTCAGGTCCTTGCCGAAGAAGCGCACCTGGCCGGGGAACAGGCCAATGCAGTCGACACCGTCGTTTTCTTCGCTGTGCTCCAGCAGTGCCTGCATGCCTACGCAGATACCCAGGAACGGGCGGTCCTGGCTGACTTCGCGCACCAGGCTGTCGAAGCCCAGGCGGCGGATTTCAGCCATGCAGTCGCGAATCGCGCCCACCCCCGGGAACACCACGCGGTCGGCCTCGCGGATGACCGCGGCGTCGCTGGTGACCAGTACCTTGCCGGCACCTACATGCTCGAGCGCCTTGGCCACCGAGTGCAGATTGCCCATGCCATAGTCGATTACGGCTACCGTCTGCATTTACAGGCACCCTTTGGTGGAAGGCATCTGCCCGGCCATGCGCTCGTCGAGGGTGATGGCCATGCGCAGGGCGCGGCCGAATGCCTTGAACACGGTTTCGATCTGGTGGTGGGTGTTGTGGCCACGCAGGTTGTCGATGTGCAGGGTCACCAGGGCGTGGTTGACGAAGCCCTGGAAGAATTCCTGGAACAGGTCGACATCGAAGCCACCAACGCTAGCGCGGGTGTAAGGCACATGCATCTGCAGGCCCGGGCGACCGGAAAAGTCGATGACCACGCGCGACAGCGCTTCGTCCAGCGGCACGTAGGCATGGCCGTAGCGGAAGATGCCCTTCTTGTCACCGATGGCCTGGGCGAATGCCATGCCCAGGGTGATGCCGACGTCTTCGACGGTATGGTGATCGTCGATATGCGTGTCACCCTTGCACTCGATATCCAGATCGATCAGCCCATGGCGGGCGATCTGGTCCAGCATGTGTTCAAGGAAAGGCACACCGATATCGAATCGGGCCTTGCCACTGCCATCGAGGTTGATCGAGCACTTGACCTGGGTTTCCAGGGTGTTGCGCTCGACGGACGCCTTACGTTCAACCATCACCAGCTCCGCAAAATCATTGGGCGAAAAGGGCTTCATTATAGGCCCAGAACGCGCCCGCTTGAAACGCGGATGACATATGGCATGGCGAGGAATTACGGGGCTGATTAGTGCTACAGGTCTATACAACCGACTGACACGGGACTGTTTGTAGGAGCGGCCTGGCGTCGCGATGGGCCGCAAAGCGGCCCCGGCGATTTCTGCATCAGCGCCGAGACCCTGGGGCCGCTTCGCGCCCCATCGCGACGCAAGGCCGCTCCTACATCATCACGTTACCCGTGGGTACCGGCTGACTCCATCAATGGAACAGCACCGCCGTCTTCTGCAGGGTAATCCACACCCCCCAGGCCAGCGGTACAACCACCACCGCCCAGGCCAGCAGCACCAGCGGCAGGCTACCCGGCGCTGCTTTCCACTCCAGCGACTGCACGCCATCGGCGCCCTTGTCGTGGCTCAGCGCCCGCTCGGCGGCCAGCTCGGCATCGCTCATGAAGTACTTGTCGGCTACCGGGCGCACCAGCATGTTGCAGACAAAGCCCAGCACCAGCAGGCCGGCCAGGATGTACAGCGTCATGTCGTAAGCCGCGGCACGTTCCACCCCGGCGGCCAGCTGATACTCGCGCAGGTAGGTGATCAGCACCGGCCCCAGCACGCCCGCCGCCGCCCAGGCAGTCAGCAGGCGACCGTGAATGGCACCGACCATCTGCGTGCCGAACAGGTCGGCCAGGTAGGCAGGTACGGTGGAGAAGCCACCGCCGTACATCGACAGGATGATGCAGAACGCCGCCACGAACAGCGCCACGTTACCCAGGTGGCCCATGTTCGGCACCAGGCTGTACAGGCCAACCCCAAGTGCGAAGAAGGCGAAGTAGGTGTTCTTGCGGCCAATGTAGTCGGAGAACGAAGCCCAGAAGAACCGCCCACCGATATTGAACAGGCTCAGCAGGCCGGTGAAGCCGGCGGCGATCGCGGCAATCTGCGCCAGCTGGGCGCTGTTCAGCTCGCTGAAGCTCAGCCCGTTGCCCAGCAGCTTGCCGGCGAACACTTCCTGCAACAGCGGCGAGGCCATGCCGAGAATGCCGATACCCGCCGACACGTTCAGGCACAGCACCAGCCAGATCAGCGCGAACTGCGGGGTTTTCCACGCCACGCTGACGTGCACGTGGCGGTCGGTGACCATGGTGTTGCCGGCCTTTTTCGCCGGCGCAGTCCAGCCTTCGGGCTTCCAGCCGGTTGGCGGTACGCGATAGGCCAGGGCGCCGGCAGTCATGAACACGAAGTAGATCGCCGCCATGGCCACGAAGCTCTGCCACACCCCCACTTCCTGCGCGTTGCCGAAGTGCCCCATCAGCGCCGTGGCCAGCGGGGCACCGACCATGGCGCCGCCACCGAAGCCCATGATCGCCATGCCGGTGGCCATGCCGCGTTTGTCCGGGAACCATTTGATCAGGGTCGAAACTGGCGAAATGTAGCCCAGGCCCAGGCCGATACCGCCGATTACACCGGAGCCCAGCCACATCAGCCACAGCTGGTGGGTTTTCACCCCCATGGCCGAGATCAGCATGCCGCCACACCAGCACAGCGCCGACACCAGCCCGGCCTTGCGCGGGCCGGCGTGTTCCAGCCAGCCGCCCAGCACTGCTGCCGAGCAACCGAGGAAGACGAAGAACAAGGTGTAGATCCAGCTCAGCATCGAGATCGGCCAGTCACATTCGGCGCTGAACATGCGGGCGATGAAGCCCATGTCCGCCGCGCAGGCGACCGGGGCAGTAATGCCAAGGGCTTGCGACAGCGGTAGCCAGAACACCGAGAAGCCATAGGCCATGCCGATGCACAGGTGAATGGCCAGGGCGGCCGGCGGAACCAGCCAGCGGTTGAAGCCCGGGCGGGCGATAATGCGCTCCTTCGACAGGAAGCCTGGCGCACTGACCAGGGCCCCCGCCGCGACGGTACTGCTCATGGGATAGGATCCTTCTTATAGGGGGAATGCAGGCAAAGCGACGCAAGGGTAGCAGCATCAAGTAGCGTGAAGGCAATCTGATATTGCAAATTTTCGCTCGGCTGAAACGGTCATGCTGCCTGTTCCGACCCTACCGTCGGCAAGCCGGCGCCCACCGGGACGCAACAGCCAGCGAGGTTTGTGCAGCCTGTGGGGCGCTGGCTTGAAGGTGATTAGGCCAGTGCCGGCGAAACATGCGGAACTGGCAAAATCAGGGTTGTCGAAAGCCTTACCCTCTGATGCACACGTAGGAAATGCCCTGTATCTCTAGTCGAATACGCAGGGACAACCACTGCGGCGCTATACTCTGGCGCTTGAATTTCAAACGACTACAAGGACTCGCCCATGAAAGCGTTCGGCAAAATCCTGGGACTTGGGCTTCTCGGGTTGCTGCTGATCATCGTGGCGCTGGGCTTCGCCCTGACCCACCTGTTCGATCCCAACGACTACAAAGACGAGATTCGCCAGCTGGCGCGCGACAAGGCACACGTCGAGCTCACCCTCAACGGTGACATTGGCTGGAGCCTGTTCCCATGGCTGGGCCTGGAGCTGCACGAAGCAAGCATCGCCACCTTGAACAAACCCAAGGAGCCGTTCGCCGACCTGCAGATGCTGGGCTTGTCGGTGCGTGTGCTGCCACTGCTGCGCCGCGAAGTACAGATGAGCGACGTGCGCGTCGAGGGCCTGAACCTGACCCTGGCGCGTGACGAACAGGGCCATGGCAACTGGGAAGACATCGGCAAGCCGTTGCCCGCCCAGGACGCCGGCGCGCAGGCCAATGCCCCGGCCCAGGTACCCGCCGAACAACAGCCGGCACCGGCCCCCAGCAACGACCGCGCGGTCAAGCTGGATATCGACAGCCTGACCGTGAACAACGCCCGCGTGCAGTACACCGATGCCAAGACCGGCCACAGCTATAGCGCCGAGAGCATCCAGCTGAGCACCGGCCCGGTCCACGAAGGCGCGAACATTCCGCTCAAGGCCAGCGCCTTCCTCAGCGCCAGCCAGCCGAACATCAAGGCCCGCACCGAGCTGGCCGGCGAGTTGCGCTTCGACCGCAAGCTCAAGCGCTACAACTTCGAAGACATGCGCCTGTCGGGCGAAACCTCGGGCGAGCCAACCGGCGGCAAGACTGTAACCTTCGCCGCGCAGGGCCAGCTGCTGGTCGACCTGGGCGCCAATGTCGCCTCGTGGAGCGGCCTGAAAGTATCGGCCAACCAGCTGCGCGCCCTGGGCGAGCTGAACCTGCGTGACCTGGACAAGGCACCCCAGCTCAGCGGCGGCCTGTCCATCGCCCAGTTCGACCTGCGCACGTTCCTCGACAGCATTGGCCGCCCGCTGCCGGCCAGCAACGACCCGGCAGCCTTCTCCAGGCTGGAAATGGTCACCCGCCTGCAAGGCACGCCGAACAGCCTGGCCCTGGAAGACCTGGCCGTGAAGCTGGACGACAGCACCTTCACCGGCCGCGTGGCCGTCGAGGATTTCGCCAAGCAAGCCCTGCGCCTGCAGCTCAAGGGCGACAGCTTCGACGCCGACCGCTACCTGCCGGCCAAGAGCGAGCAGGCCAAGGGTGCCACTGCCGCGCGCCAGGCCGAGGTCAAGCAGCAGGAAGCCAGCGCGGTCGCCGGCGCCGGCACCACGCCGCTGCCCAACGCCCCGACCCAGGTGGCCTGGAGCGACGACAAGCTGTTGCCGGTCGACCGCCTGCGCGCCCTCGACCTGCAGGCCGACCTGGCCTTCGGCGCGCTGACCCTGGATAAACTGCCGATCACCGATGCCCAGCTCAAGGCCATCGGCCAGGGCGGCCTGCTGACCCTGCAAACCCTGCGTGGCGGGCTGTACAACGGCACGTTCGAGGCCAAGGGTACCGTCGATGTTCGCCCTGCCGTGCCGCAACTGGGCGTCAACACCAACATCCAGCGGGTACCGGTGGAGCACTTCATCAAGACCGAGGGCAAGGAACAGCAGCCGCCGGTCAAAGGCCTGCTGACCCTGAACAGCGACCTGACCGCCACCGGCAACAGCCAGAAGGCCCTGGTGGATACCCTCAACGGCAACGCCAATTTCGTCATCAACGACGGCGTGCTGGTCAATGCCAACCTGGAACAGCAACTGTGCCAGGCCATCGCCACGCTCAACCGCAAATCGCTGAACGGCGAGCCACGCGGCAAGGACACCCCCTTCCAGGAACTGCGCGGCAGCCTGGTGGTACGCAATGGGGTCGCCAGCAACCCGGACCTCAAGGCGCGCATCCCCGGCCTTACCGTCAACGGCCAGGGTGACCTCGACCTGCGCGTGCTGGGCATGGACTACAAGGTCGGCGTGATTGTCGAGGGCGACCAGCGCGCCATGCCCGACCCGGCCTGCCAGGTCAACGAACGCTATGTTGGCGTGGAAGTGCCGCTGCGTTGCCGTGGCCCGCTGGAGCTGGGCGCCAAGGCCTGCCGCCTGGACCAGGATGGCATGGGCAAGGTCGCCGCCAAGCTGGCCGGCAACCGCCTGCAGGAAAAGCTCGATGAAAAACTCGGAGACAAAGTGAGCCCGGAAGTGAAAGACGCGCTCAAGGGGCTGTTCAAGCGATGACCCCAGAGCAGTTCTCCAGCGCTGTGCTGGATTGGTATGACGAGCACGGCCGGCACGACCTGCCCTGGCAGCAGGGCATCACCCCGTACCGGGTGTGGGTGTCGGAAATCATGCTGCAGCAGACCCAGGTCAGCACCGTGCTCAACTACTTCGACCGCTTCATGCAGGCCCTGCCGACCGTGCAGGCCCTGGCCGAAGCGCCCGAGGACGAGGTGCTGCACCTGTGGACCGGCCTGGGCTACTACACCCGGGCGCGCAACCTGCAGAAGGCCGCGAAGATCGTGGTCGAGCAGCATGCTGGCGAATTCCCGCGCAGTGTCGAGCAGCTCACCGAGCTGCCCGGCATCGGCCGTTCCACCGCAGGCGCCATCGCCAGCATCAGCATGGGCATCCGCGCACCGATCCTCGACGGCAACGTGAAACGCGTGCTGGCCCGCTACACCGCCCAGGCCGGCTACCCTGGCGAGCCCAAGGTGGCCAACCAGCTGTGGGCCACGGCCGAGCGCTTTACCCCGCAGCAGCGCGCCAACCACTACACCCAGGCGATGATGGACATGGGCGCCACGCTGTGCACCCGCAGCAAGCCCAGCTGCCTGATCTGCCCACTGCGGCGCGGCTGCGAAGCGCACCTGCACGGCGAAGAGACCCGCTACCCGGAACCCAAGCCGCGCAAGGCGCTGCCACAACGGCGCACGCTGATGCCGCTGCTGGCCAACCACGAAGGCGCCATCCTGCTTTACCGCCGCCCGTCCAGCGGGTTGTGGGGTGGCTTGTGGAGCCTGCCGGAACTGGACGACATCGCCCAGCTCGACGACCTCGCCTACCAGCACGGCCTGCGCCTGGCCGAAAGCCGCGCCATGGACGGCCTGACCCATACCTTCAGCCACTTCCAGCTGGCGATCGAGCCCTGGCTGGTGCGCGTCGACCCGCTCGGCCAGCACGTGGCCGAGGCCGACTGGCTCTGGTATAACCTCGCCACCCCGCCGCGCCTGGGCCTTGCCGCCCCGGTGAAAAAGCTGCTCAAACGCGCGGCCGAAGAACTGATTGCAGGAGACGCCCGATGACCCGCACCGTGATGTGCCGCAAGTACAAAGAAGAACTGCCAGGCCTGGAGCGCCCGCCCTACCCCGGCGCCAAGGGCCAGGACATCTTCGAACACATCTCGCAGAAGGCCTGGGCCGACTGGCAGAAACACCAGACCATGCTGATCAACGAAAAGCGCCTGAACATGATGAACGCCGAGGACCGCAAATTCCTCCAGGGCGAGATGGACAAGTTTTTCGCCGGCGAAGAATACGCCCAGGCGGAAGGCTACGTGCCGCCCTCGGAATGACCCCACGGAACGTAAGCGACGGAATTAATTTAAAATTTTTTCAAAAAGTCGTTGACGAGCGGTCTGAAAGTCTATTTAATTCACCTCGTCGCCCAGATAGCTCAGTCGGTAGAGCAGAGGATTGAAAATCCTCGTGTCGGCGGTTCGACTCCGTCTCTGGGCACCACCTTCAGCTTCTGGTGGTTGCAAAGTTACCCGAAGCGACAACAAGAAACCCGCCTAGTGCGGGTTTTTTGTTGTCTGCGATTTTTGCGCAAGGCATGGCAGCCTACCGGCCTTGCTACCATCCCATGAACCTTATCCTGCAGCGCGCGGCAGCACCTCGGCATGAAGCCTTACCCCCAGCGCCGCCATCACTTTCATGATGGTTGCCAGGCTCGGGTTACCTTCCGCAGACAACGCCTTGTACAGCCCTTCCCGTGTCAGGCCGGTGTCACGCGCCAACTGAGCCATGCCTCGGGCACGGGCGATATCGCCCAAAGCAGCAGCAAGCAGTGCCGGGTCGTTTTCCTCCAGACACGCCTCAAGGTACAAGGCCATGTCTTCCTCTGTTTTCAAATGGTCCACAGCGTCCCATTTGCTCAGCTTGATATCTGTCATGGACGGCCTCCTAAAGGTCGCGTGCGAGCTTGAGGGCAGATTTGATATCTCTGGCCTGGCTGGCCTTATCGCCACCCGCCAAGAGGATGATCACCTCATAGCCTCGTTGAACGAAATACACCCGATAGCCCGGACCATAATCGATCCTGAGTTCGGATACTCCCTCAGCAACGGGCTTACAGTCCCCCATCACCCCGAGCTCCACTCGACGCTACCTGACGTTGATACGAGCCTTTGCCCGTGGATCACGCAGAGCAGCGAACCACCTTCGGTAGGTCTCGGTTTGAATTAATGTGTGCATGAGAAAAATGTAAACCGTAGTTAACACCACATTCAATTCGCAGCTGTTTCAAACTGTTTATCCATACGCTGTTGACCAGCATCAAAATGCCATTAATCGCTCATCCTAGAATGCCAGATGGCCATCCGAATCGACCCGCAAGGACCGTCATGAGCGAAGAATCCCCCCTCCTGCTCCCCGCCCCCAGCGAACCCGTTGCCGCCCCAGCCCGCACCCGCCGCCCACGCCAGCGCAAGCCGGAGCCGAGTATCACCCGTGTCAGCCAGCAACCCGCAGCCCTGGAAGTGGCCACGGCACCCAAAGGCAGCAACGAAGACAGCACTTCAGCCCGCCTGCCAGAAAGCTACCCCTACCGCACCCGGCTGCGCCGCCAGGACTATGAAAAGGCCAAGCACGCGCTGCAGATCGAATTGCTGAAGGTGCAAAGCTGGGTGAAGGAAACCGGCCAGCGCGTGGTAATCCTGTTCGAAGGACGCGATGCAGCGGGCAAGGGCGGTACCATCAAGCGTTTCATGGAGCACCTCAACCCGCGCGGTGCGCGCATCGTAGCCCTGGAGAAGCCTTCCGAGCAGGAAAAAGGCCAGTGGTACTTCCAGCGCTACATCCAGCACCTGCCCACGGCGGGTGAAATGGTGTTCTTCGACCGCTCCTGGTACAACCGCGCCGGGGTCGAGAAGGTGATGGATTTCTGCACGCCACTGCAGTACCTGGAGTTCATGCGCCAGGCGCCGGAGCTGGAGCGCATGCTGTGCAACAGCGGCATCCTGCTGTTCAAGTACTGGTTCTCGGTGAACCGCGAAGAGCAACTGCGCCGTTTCATCTCGCGCCGGGACGACCCGCTCAAGCACTGGAAGCTGTCACCCATCGACATCAAGTCGCTGGACAAGTGGGAGGACTACACCGCCGCCAAGGAGGCGATGTTCTTCCATACCGACACGGCCGACGCGCCATGGACGGTGATCAAGTCCGACGACAAGAAACGGGCGCGGATCAACTGCATCCGCCACTTCCTGCATTCGCTGGATTATCCGGGCAAGGACCACAGCGTGGTGCATGCACCGGACGCGCTGCTCGTCGGGCGCGCATCGCGGGGGTTCGAGGAAGACGAACCTGCGGCAGTAGCCAGTTAGGTTGCCGGCGCTGATTTGCAGCGGCACCCGTCTGCAACACTTGGGTTTACCCGGCAACTGCGCTTCAATACGCGCACTTTCAGACATACCCAAGGATTGCCCCCATGGCCACCCCTACCAAGCAACAGAAACGCGCCAAGCGCGCCGCCAGCAAGGCCAAGCAGAACCGCATGGTACGCAGCGGCCAGGCGGTCAAGGCCAGTGCCGGCGACAGTGCCAGCATCGAGCAGGTGTACAACAAGGCCATGGAGTCGGGCAGCTACGACGCGCTGTTCAAGAAGATGAAGGAAGCCCAGGAGGGCGGCCTGGTACCGATGATCTCGGTATTCCTGGTAGACCCGCTGCTGGGCCTGGTGCTCAAGGGGCACAAGGAAGAACACGCCACCGACTACATCGTGCTGGTGTTCAACGCCTACCGTAAATGGCTGGACGGAGCAGACGAAGAGGCCACCATGGCCTGGCTGGAAAGCGACGAATTCCAGGCAGCTTATGTCGCGGCATCGGAGCTGGTTGCCAAGCAGCAGCAACAACAGAAGCAGTTTGGCTGACAGGGCCAGGTAGCCTGTTCCGGCCCTTTCGCGGGCTTGCCCGCTCCCACAGGTTCACCGCCAGCCTGAAGGCAACGCCGCCCATGTGGGAGCGGGCAAGCCCGCGAAAGGGCCGGAACAGACAACAAAAAAGGCCGCGCCCTGCACAGGACGCGGCCTTTTCATTACAGCCAGCGCGGGTCAGTTATCCAGCGCTACCCGCCCGGCAGCTTCACGCTTGCGGTGCACCAGCAAGCCCGCCGCCACCACACCAATGCTCAGCAGCGCGGTCGCGATGATTTCGGCGCGGTGGTCTTCACGCAGCGCCATCACCACCAGAATGGCAATGATGAAGGCGATGGTCGCCCAGGTCAGGCCCGGGAACAGCCACATCTTGAAGGTAATCTTCTCGCCACGGGCCTCACGCTGGGCACGCATGCGCAGCTGCGACACGGCAATCACCAGGTACACCAGCAGCGCAATGGCACCGGAGCTGGCCAGCAGGAACTCGAACACCTGGGCCGGGGCCACGAAGTTGGCGAACACGCAAAGGAACGCCGCTGCGGTAGACAGCAGCACAGCCACATGCGGGGTAGCCGACTTGGTGGTGCGCTGGGCGATGGCCGGGGCGTCACCGCGCTTGCTCAGCGAGAACAGCATGCGCGACGAGGTGTACAGCGCCGAGTTCAGGCAGCTGGTTACCGCAATCAGCACGACGATGTCGACGATCAGCTTGGCATTCGGCACGCCGATGCGGCTCAGCACGGTCTGGTAGGAACCGGTTTCGGCCAGCGCCGGGTCGTTCCACGGCACCAGGGCCACGACCAGGAAGATCGACACCAGGTAGAACAGGCAGATACGCCAGATGACCGAGTTGGTAGCACGGCTGATCTGCTTGCCCGGGTCCTTCGACTCGGCCGCGGCGATGGTGACGATTTCGGTACCCATGAACGAGAACATGGTGGTCAGCATGGCTGCCAGCACCGCGCCCAGGCCGTTGGGCATGAAGCCCTGGGTGTCGAACAGGTGGCTGGCACCGCTGACCTGGCTGCTCGGTACGAAGCCGAACAAGGCAGCGCAACCCACGGCGATGAAGCCGATGATCGCCAGAACCTTGAGCAGGGCAAACCAGAACTCGAACTCACCGTAGTTCTTCACGCTGCACAGGTTGGTCAGGGTCAGCGCCAGGGTGATCACCAGGGAGAACGCCCACAGGTCGACCGCAGGGAACCAGGCATGCAGGATGGCCGCGGCGGCGTTGGCTTCCAGCGGAATCACCAGCACCCAGAACCACCAGTACAGCCAGCCGATGGTGAAACCGGCCCAGCGCCCGATGGCGCGGTCGGCATAAGTAGAGAACGAACCGGTGTCAGGCGAGGCGACCGCCATTTCACCCAACATGCGCATGACCAGTACGACCAGCGTACCGGCAGCAGCGTAAGCCAGCAGCACGGCAGGGCCGGCAGCGGCAATGGCGTGGCCGGAGCCAACGAAAAGGCCGGCACCGATCACGCCAGCGATGGACAGCATGGTCACATGCCGTTGTTTGAGCCCCTGAGCGAGGTCATTGGAATTGTTACCGCTCATAAAACTACCTTTGTAAGGAGTGGACCACCCGACTGCGGTTACAAAGCGCGCCAAGGGTTGATCTGGGCGTCGCTGCAATCGGCGGTTTCCTGCTGGCAATAAGCGCGCCATGTGCTGAATGCGTTCGTCAGAAAGACCGGCAGGCCTTTCAGCACGCGGTTCGGAGGGCTTTCGGCCAAGAGCTGACCGAAAGGGCATCAAATCTTCGGATTACTGAAATACCCACTTACAAACGCACCAAAGGTGCTCCTAGGTAACACCTTTGCACCGCTGCAAGGCAAAAAAGTGCAACCCCCAGGTACAACCGAACACCTTATAAAGGCCTGTGCAGGTGCACCTGTTTTCACCGGCGCGGCAGCCTTGGCGGCGCGGATCTACCCGCGAATGGTCTAAAAGCGCTTCCCTGAGCCGGCCAAAGCTGGCACCATCGCGCCTTTTTTCATCAAGGCTCTGGTGCTGGGCGAGACCTTCGCGGACATCCGCGCGACGTTGCGCTGCAGCGATGCGACAAACTGCCCCACCAGCGCCCCGAGCACCTGGCGCCCCTGTTGGCCGCCGCGATACCGCTATGCTAGCTTGGCGCTCGCCAGGAAGGCCGCCAACAGCTGGGAACGCACCCGAACACAATGAGGACCGCACATGGCTCAGGCCACGCCCGCGCTGGAAATCCGCAACCTGCACAAACGCTACGGCGAGCAGGAAATTCTCAAGGGCATTTCGCTGACCGCACGCGACGGTGACGTGATCTCCATCCTGGGGTCGTCCGGCTCCGGCAAGTCCACCCTGCTGCGCTGCATCAACCTGCTCGAGAACCCGCACCAGGGCGAAATCCTCGTCGCCGGTGAAGCGCTCAAGCTCAAGGCCGCCAAGAACGGCGACCTGGTCGCCGCCGACAATCGCCAGATCAACCGCCTGCGCAGCGAGATCGGCTTCGTCTTCCAGAACTTCAACCTGTGGCCGCACATGTCGATCCTCGACAACATCATCGAGGCGCCACGCCGCGTACTTGGCCAGAGCAAGGCCGAGGCCATCGAAGCCGCCGAAGCGCTGCTGAACAAGGTCGGCATCTACGACAAGCGCCACAGTTACCCCGCCCAGCTTTCCGGTGGCCAGCAACAGCGTGCCGCCATTGCCCGTACCCTGGCCATGAAGCCCAAGGTCATCCTGTTCGACGAGCCAACTTCGGCGCTCGACCCGGAAATGGTCCAGGAAGTGCTAAACGTTATCCGCGCATTGGCCGAAGAAGGCCGTACCATGCTGCTGGTCACGCACGAGATGAGCTTTGCCCGGCATGTGTCCAGTGAAGTCGTCTTCCTGCACCAGGGCCTGGTCGAAGAGCAGGGATCGCCGCAGCAGGTGTTCGAGAACCCGACCTCGGCGCGTTGCAAGCAATTCATGTCCAGCCACCGTTAACGGAGCAATACATGCACACTTACAAGAAGTTTCTCCTGGCAGCTGCTGCCACGCTGGTGATGTCGGCCAACGCCATGGCCGCAGAAAAACTGCGCATGGGTATCGAAGCCGCCTACCCACCGTTCAACAACAAGGATGCCAGCGGTAACGTGGTCGGCTTCGACAAGGACATCGGCGACGCCCTGTGCGCCAAGATGAAAGTCGAATGCTCGGTCGTCACCTCGGACTGGGACGGCATCATCCCGGCGCTGAATGCCAAGAAGTTCGACTTCCTGGTGTCGTCGCTGTCGATCACTGACGAGCGCAAGCAGGCAGTGGACTTCACCGACCCGTACTACTCCAACAAGCTGCAGTTCATCGCGCCGAAGAACGTCGACTTCAAGACCGACAAGGCCTCGCTCAAGGGCAAGGTGATCGGCACCCAGCGCGCCACCCTGGCCGGCACCTGGCTGGAAGACAACTACGGCGATGCCGTAGACATCAAGCTGTACGACACCCAGGAAAACGCCTACCTCGACCTGGTCTCCGGCCGCATCGACGGCATCCTGGCCGACAAGTACGTGCAGTACGAGTGGCTCAAGAGCAAGGACGGCTCGAACTTCGAGTTCAAGGGCGAGCCGGTGATGGACAGCGACAAGATCGGCATTGCCGTGCGCAAGGGCGACGACAAGCTGCGCAAAGACCTGAACAAGGCCCTGGCAGAAATCAAGGCCGACGGTACGTACAAGAAGATCAACGACAAGTACTTCCCGTTCAGCATCGAATGACCCGCCCAGACTGGCGCGCCCTTGCGGCGCGCCAGTCCCTAGAATGACCTGCCCATGAATATTGACCTGCACGGATTCGGTCCGGCCATGATGGCCGGCACCCTGATGACCGTAAAACTGGCGCTTTGCGCCTTGCTGCTGGGCCTGGTTTTGGGCCTGCTCGGCGCCCTGGCCAAGACTTCCTCGGTCAAGCCTTTGCAATGGCTTGGCGGCTTCTATTCGACCCTGGTGCGCGGCGTGCCCGAACTGCTGTGGGTCCTGCTTATCTACTTCGGCACCGTCGGCTTGATGAATGCCCTCGGTGAAGCCCTGAACATGCCGGGCCTGGAGCTCAGCGCCTTTGCGGCGGGCGTGATTGCCCTGGGCCTGTGCTTTGGCGCCTACGCCACCGAAGTGTTCCGTGGCGCGATCCTGGCGATCCCCAAGGGCCACCGCGAAGCCGGCCTGGCGCTGGGCCTGTCCAAGGGCCGTATCCTGTCGCGGATCATCCTGCCGCAGATGTGGCGTATCGCCCTGCCCGGCCTGGGCAACCTGTTCATGATCCTGATGAAGGACACCGCCCTGGTGTCGGTGATCGGCCTGGAAGAAATCATGCGCCACGCGCAAATCGGCGTGACCGTGACCAAGGAGCCGTTCACCTTCTACATGGTCGCGGCCTGCATCTACCTGAGCCTGACCATCATCGCCATGACCGGCATGCACTTCATGGAAAAACGCGCCGCTCGCGGCTTTGCGAGGGCCGTGTAATGAATTGGGAAGTGATCATCAAATGGCTGCCGCGCCTGGCCCAGGGTGCCACCCTGACCCTGGAGCTGGTAGCCATCGCCGTGGTGGCCGGGCTGATCCTGGCCATCCCGCTGGGCATCGCCCGCTCTTCGCGCCACTGGTATGTGCGCGCCGTGCCGTTCAGCTACATCTTCTTCTTCCGCGGTACGCCGCTGCTGGTGCAGCTGTTCCTGGTCTACTACGGCCTGGCGCAATTCGACGTGGTGCGTTCGAGTTCGCTGTGGCCTTACCTGCGCGATCCGTTCTGGTGCACGGTGCTGACCATGACCCTGCACACCGCCGCCTACATTGCCGAGATCCTGCGCGGCGCGCTGCAATCGATCCCCAAAGGTGAGATCGAGGCGGCACGGGCGCTGGGCATGTCGCGTGGCAAGACGCTGTTCTACATCATGCTGCCGCGCGCCGCGCGCATCGGCCTGCCGGCGTACAGCAACGAAGTGATCCTGATGCTCAAGGCCAGCGCCCTGGCCAGTACCGTGACCCTGCTGGAACTGACCGGCATGGCCCGTACAATCATTGCCCGCACCTACCTGCCGGTAGAGATCTTCTTTGCCGCCGGGGTGTTCTACCTGGTGATCTCGTTCGTGCTGGTGCAGGGCTTCAAGCTGCTGGAGCGCTGGCTGCGTGTGGATGCCTGCCAGGGCCGCTGATACCTCACCGACTGCTTCGCGGGCACGCCCGCTCCCACAGGTGTAGCGCCAACCTTGAATGTGGCGCTATACCTGTGGGAGCGGGCGTGCCCGCGAAGAGGCCCTAAAAACCACCACACATCCTTGCCATGCCCAGCCACCTCCACAGCCACCACCTAAGCACCCGCTTCCAGGCCCTCGACCAATTCCTGATCGAGCACCAGCAGCTGTGGAAACCCCGCCCCTTCACTACCCTGCACCTGGAGTGGGAAACCGCGCACCCGGAACTTGCCACGCACCTGCGCCAGTGCTCCCTGGCAGATGCCGAAAGCGAAGGCGCCGCCTCGGCCTTGCCCGCCCCATTCCCACAACTAGCCCGGCAAGCCCAACAGCTCGCTACCCTTGGCAACCTCCCGGCCACCGACCTGCCCCCTGCCGCCCACCGCCTCGACGTTGCAGTCCCCGGTCGCAAATGGCAGCAGATCGAAGCCTTCGCCAGCCACCTGAGCTTCCGCGCGCAGCCCCGCCACTGGCTGGACTGGTGCGCCGGCAAAGGCTACCTCGGCCGCCGCCTGTTGCAACCCGGCCAGCAGCTGACCTGCCTGGAATACGACGCCGACCTGGTCGCCGCCGGCCAGGCCCTGAGCGCGCACCATCACCTGCCGGCGCTGCACCTGCACCAGGATGTGATGGCCGACGACAGCGCCCGCCACCTGGCAGACGACAAAACCGTGGTCGCCCTGCACGCCTGTGGCGACTTGCATGTACGCCTGATGCAGCTGGCCAGCCAGCAAGGCTGCCGCCAACTGGCCGTGGCCCCTTGCTGCTACAACCGCATTGCAACGCAGCAGTACCAGCCGTTATCCACAGCCGCGCAGGCGTCCGCCTTGCAGCTGTCGCTGGATGACCTGGGCCTGCCGCTGAGCGAAACCGTCACCGCCGGCGCTCGCGTGCGGCGCCAGCGCGACACCTCGATGGCCCGGCGCCTGGGCTTCGACCTGCTGCAACGCCAGCAGCGCCAGAGCGCCGAATACCTACCGACGCCTTCGTTGCCTGTGGCCTGGCTGGAAAAGCCCTTCGAGCAATACTGCCGCGACCTGGCCGAGCTCAAGCAACTGCAACTGACCGGCAACCCGGACTGGGCGGCCTTGGAAGCAGCCGGCTGGCAACGCCTGGCCGAGGTCCGTAACCTGGAGCGCGTGCGCAACCTGTTCCGTCGGCCGCTGGAGCTGTGGCTGGTACTGGATCGCGTCCTGTTTCTGGAAGAACGCGGCTATAACGTGCAACTGGGCCTGTTCTGCGACTACCCGCTGACCCCACGCAACCTGCTGATCCTCGCGGAACGCGACCGTTAGCCGCAGTACAACCTGTGGATAACTCTGTGTACAAGCTTTTGATTAGCTGTTGGATCCAAGCGCTATTTCAAGCATTTGGCTTATTCCGCCTAGTACTTCAAGCCCAGTAAAAACAGGCGTTTGCGCAAAGACCGGCGGAATCCTGATCCGGCATGCATTTCGCGCAAGGCGTCAATGCCACTTGTGCATAAACATTTGTTGTGGTTGGCGACCACAGCGGCCAACGCAATCCTGTAGGCGCGGCCTTGTGTCGCGATGGGCCGCAAAGCGGCCCGCTTTTGGCGTAATTACAGAGAGTACTGGGGGCTGCTTCGCAGCCCATCGCGACACAAGGCCGCTCCTACACACACCCGTCCGCGTCAGGATTCAGTGCGCCTTGTTCCTGGCAATCTCGATATCGTTCATCAGCGCCTTGGCCATGTCGCACAAATAATCGGCCGCACCGAGGAATTTATGGTCATCCTCCATATCCCCCTCGCGCACCAGGTGCTTGATGTAGCCCATCAGAATCGAGACGTGCTCGTAGACAGCATCGGCCGGGACGCCGGGCTCGACGCGTAGCAGGTTGAGGGACGGGTTACCGGCTGCGAGGAAGGTTTCCACGCCTGCGGTGGTGATTGGCTTGGGACTGCTGAGTTCAGAATCTTTCAATTTTCAAACTCCTATATTCCTCAAGGAGTTACCACCTTCGTTCTTCTCACGGAACGAAGGGCGGCAACCGTGCACGGGGTGAGAAACCGAGTGAATATAGGAAGCCTCGGCCAGACCGAAGTCTGCCCGCGCACGGTCGCCATAACGCAGCCGCTAAATTCGTAATCGGGTTCTCACACCCGGTCGCCAGAGCGACCCGAAAACGGTATCCGTGAGCCATTTCCCCGACAACAGCGATACTTCAGCGGCGCGCGTAGGATAGGTCCGAAGCCCCCAAACCTTGAAGCATTTGCCCCCAAGTTCAGAATTGTCTGACCCCTATCTTCACAGCGGCGCGGTACCTGTAGGAGCGGGTTCACCCGCGATAAGGCCCTGCCAGGCCACACAAGGCTAATGCTCAACCCCCGCAACGGTGTATCATCCGCCCCCCAAATCATTAAAAAGTGACGTCGCGCGCTGCCCGCCAGCCCCGCGACCTTCTGGCGTTGCGCCAGAACCGACAATGGACTAACGGACCCGACCATCGTGACCCAGACCAAGCCCCTCGCCCTGCTGTGCCTCACCCTGGCCCTGACCGCCTGCGCCAGCAGCACCCCGCCCCAGCCCCACAGCAGCCTGGACTGGAACCACCCCGGCATGCAGCTGGGCGGCGACAACGGCCTGCCCCTGCGCACCGAAAGCCCGTGCCGCAAGCGTGGCTGCGACAATGACAAGCTGTTCTTCAACCCAGGCAAAACCGAGCCAAGCGTCACCACCATCCACCGCGGCTGGTAGGAAAATTCTTCTTTCAGACCGGTAACTTAGGTCATTTGCGAACAATCGCAAGGAAGTGGTTTACAGGCGCCAACCGATCGTTATAATGACGCCCCACTGCCGGTATAGCTCAGATGGTAGAGCAACTGACTTGTAATCAGTAGGTCCCGGGTTCGATTCCTGGTGCCGGCACCATACGCAGTATCAAAGAAGGCTCACCGAAAGGTGGGCCTTTTTTGTTTTCAGCCTCGCCAGGGATCGAGCGGAAACAGAAGGCTTGAAGCCAACGCGATAGGTGTGGGAGCTGGCTTGCCTGCGATGGGCTGCGAAGCAGCCCCAACATTCTCAAAAACGCACAAAGCCCTAGAAAGAGACACATCTCTCAACAGAACGCTTTGACGTCCCCATCCAGCCCCGCTACGATTTATCTTAAATTTTAGATATTTCTACTGAGGCAAGCCCATGGCGCTTCAATTCCACGAAAGCCCCTTCCACGCCACCCACGATGCAGAAACGGCCAGCAAAATGGCCCTGAAAATGGACCTGTCCATCTTCATCACCGACTGCATCAAAAAAATGGGCCTCAAACAGCATGATGCCGCAATCAAGCTGAACGTAACCCAATCCCGAATTTCCGAGCTTGCAAACGGCAAGATCGAGAAATTCACCTTGGATGCCATGATGGACATGCTCGATAAGCTAGGCTTTCGCACCAGCCTGACCCTGCCCTCCAACGATGCCGGGTCACCTCCCCAGATCGTGATCACTCAAACGCCTGGTAGCTAAACCCTATACCCCATTTTCCGCAGCTCGTGCTTTAACTCCTTCATCCGCTCTTCAGCGACCTGCATCGCATGCCGATCGGACCGGTTGGTCGTTTTCACGAACGAATGCAGCACGACGACCATGTCGGCGAATTTGGCCACATACACGCATCGAAATGCAGGGCTGCCGTTGATGATGAGCTCAATGGCCCCCGTTCCTACTGATTCCGTCAACGATTTGATCGGCCGCTCAGGGTCCTGGCCATACTGGATGCGTCGCAGGTCTTTGCCGAAGTCGTTCTGAACATCCTTGGGTAGGTCCTTGTATTCTCGCTCCGCAACTGCACTCACAAACGCAAACTTTCTCCCACCTACGACGGGACGCTGAATTTCTAGACAGCAGTCATCGCAGCGCTGCTCGCACATGGCTCAGGATCTTCAGGCACTGTTCTCGTCAGCCAATGCTGCCTCCACCCGCCCACCGGTAACGGTGCTCAGGGGGCCAGATCATGAGATGCCCTTGCTCCCGGTCGTAAGGAGTCGCCAGTCATGCATAGTGGACATTTCCCACAGGTTGCGGGGGCCTTGATTCCTGATAACACTCAGCATTTTTGGCGGGATGACGTGGGGACGATAGCTAGGTTAGGGGCGGGAAGTTCCGATGAACACATCATCTGAGCGAAGATACCCAGATGCACCTGGTCCCTGATGATACGGAGACCTTACGAAGGATCAAAACAAACAGAAATTAGGGCAGGGCATCCAATCAGTATAGTGTGTGCGGTTACCCGCCATTCCCTTACAAGCAAATGATTCCTTCCCCCCCCCCGAAATGAGTCCATCCAGGACTGATAGCGGAATCGGTTTCGGTTAGCCAGCCAAAAATCAGACTGTAAAGCTGACCGGTACACCCTGCAGATAAGAAATCTATATTACTAATATCCTTTTAGCAACTCTTTCTTCTCAAGTGATGAAAGAAAATCAGCGTCTTTCCACGAAACAAACCACGGATACTTACTCAGCCTTAACATAAGATCTAAAGCTTGGGACGGCGTTGGATTTTTTCCGTTAATCTGCTTATACAAGGCCACTGCAAATCTCGATTTGACTTTATCCTCAACGAAGGGACAAGTCATAACATCCAAAAAGAGATAAATTTTTTCTGCATTCGATCTAATATCAGAAAGATCATCAAGCCTTTCTTTTATGGACAGCAACAAAAGTTTTTTTATCGCGGCATAGGAAGGAATGCTCTCAACATAATAAAGCAATACAACAATTTCAAAATATGACAACGGCCTACCAGCCGAAAAATTCACGACTCTCTGCAACGTATCACGCGGCAACAAATAATTGCTCCCTAGCCCTTTAAGCACAACAAGCAAGTTCAATGCTTCAAGCATAGCGTGATCATTGTTACCTTCAGCTATTTTTGCATACTCACTGCTTTCGAAAAAGTCTCGACAACAAGTATATACCTTACTTTTTATTGAATTTAGTTCGCCTGGTAGATGCGCCTCAAAGAAAGAACATGACAGCGTCGAGGCTATAAATATTTTCACCGACCCAACATGACTAGGATTCACCGCAAATAAGTGAAATATTATTTCAATTAGCACATGATAGAACCCAAAGAAGTTATGACCAACCTCAGAACCTTCAAATGAGCGAGAGATATTTTTCTCTGTTACTTGAGTCAAAACCCTGGTTAACGCTGACATCAAGTAACCACACATCACACCATAAGATTCTGGATCGCCTATACATGCAGACTTTACCTCGCCAATAAAGTCAACCGCTACTCGCCTTCTATTATAAAGCCTATGAGGCACATAAAATCCACCCTCACTTGATTCAGTCTTGGGTAGAAGCCTTTCAATAAGCTTAGCGAGCGCGTACTTTACTGCTTTCAGCGATTTCGTTTTTTCAGTAACAAATGGCCTTGTGGCCTTAACGGTTTTTTCTTTATTTATGTTGAGCTTGTATTTCTTCGCATGAGTCTCAACAGCATGATACACATTATTTGCGACGTGATCACTAATTGCAAATATGAAGACATCATCAACATACCTCCGCACAGTGTAATCACGCCCAACAACCAAACCTTTTGAGCTTAGCTCTCTTTGAATATCACTGTCGATCTGCTGAAAAATAACTTCAGCAAACACCCTGCAAACCTCAGGACCAATAACAATCCCTGCCGTCTCATTGTAGTTGGATGCCTGCATCAGGCGATCAAATACAGCGCCGAACGAATTTTTAACGGCGGAGTGATTTTTTGAGAACTCTTTGGTTTTCAAAGCCCAGGTAATAGAGTGAGTATAAATACTATCAAAAAACTTAGAGATATCAACTGACCAGAAAGATGAGTACTGTCTTTCTAGCTGCAAAAAATCATACGACTCAAAAAAACGATATAGTCGAGTATAACCAGAATACGAGAAATAAGATGACAGATATTTTGTGCGCGACTCAGCAGAAGAGACAACCACCTGATTAGATCGATACTTGCTTATGTTATCATTATTACTTCTGGTGTAATACTTGCTCGCGACACCATTCGGATGCCTGATACTAAAAGAGCTTTTAGTACACGAAAAGATAACTTGCTCACCGAACGTCTTATAAAACTCAACAAATCTGAATTGCGCGCGAGGATGCAGGAGCGATAGAGTTCTAAATGAACTCTCATTTTTACGGATTTTATAACTTAATGGGATCGTGTAGTCCGAACTCAAGTCACGACAGAACAAGTGCTCCATGACATCTGGAAAAAGTCCCTCACCTGTCTCATGCTTTTTCAGATGCCAGTAAAAGCCTAGGTTACTAAATATTATAGGTACTTCATATGGGCAGGTCTCCGTCAAAACCACCCTTGAAAAATCTTCTTTCTTAACACGTCTAAATCCAGCTCTCATTTACGCCAGCACTCCTTTATTTTCTTAAGCACGTCATATTTAAAGGAGTGAAATCGCGCCTTTTCAAACCCGGTCCTAAAGCTAAAACCGGCCAACTGTTTACGCTTACTCAAAGATAGGGCGGCCGAAATTCGCCGAGACAATTTATGTTTACTAGAAAAAAGAATACCCCTTGAAAACGAGTCCAACTCATCGAGGGCGCAGCGCCCTATTGAGTTTTTATGGATATAGTTGAAATATATCCCGGTTTTAATATCCACCCCGGTCATTGGGTCGACAATGTAAAAATTGCCCGCCAGAGCTCTAATTCGGTTTTTCAACAACAAAAAGTCACTGGGATATTGATAGCTTGATAGATAGCTTGTGTACGACTGGAGAAGCCTCATCTTTATTTTGGCAACTTTTACATCCGAGATATCGCAAACAACCTTACGCCGCTGAATTCCATTTACAGTCTCATGGGAAGCTTCGTTAAAAATTTGTAGGCCATAGCCCAAATAATCAAATTTCTTAAGGACTTTACCACTTCCCTGTGTCAAGCGAGCCACGGGGATATACTCTCGCTTTCCACCGCCATGAAACTCTAAGCCTTGCGGCAAACTCTCTTCAACTTTCCTTTCAAAATCTGCTTTAGACGAACTACCCGATGCGACAATTAAAATATCATCAACAAATCTCGCGTAGTAAAAAACCTCACTCATTGATGATATGGCCAGATCAAACTCTTTCAAATAGAATTCGGACAGTGTAGCACTTATGCTCAAGCCACGAGGCAAACCTGAAACACCACTAACCGAAAGCGTCTTAAAAAATTGATCTACCAAAACAAGAGTTTGCCAAGAGCATTTTCCATCAAGCATCAAACGCTCGAAAAGTATCTTTAGATCCACACTCTCATAAAACTTCTTAATGTCGAATCTATAAACATCGAACGGCGTACCTTCTTTAAAAAGCGTTATCGCATTTGCAATAATTGTCTGTCTATCAGACTGCTTAATTCCATAATTTGCCTTTATATTTCTTGACGCAAGTCGCGCCACCAATTCTGACTTTAGGGAATTAAATACATAACCATCGTCACCACCAATTCTTATACGATTCAAGCAGCCTAAAAATGAATGACTACGCGCAATAAGGCTTAATGATTGTTTGGCAAGCTCAGCACGTTGCGCTCGATCTTGTAAATGCGGGAATTTAATAATATCTTGAAAACTTATACACTCGACAAGATTTTTGGCTGTGTACGGTATTTCTATCATCATGACTGCGACTCACAACCACGACCACAAATATTCATTCGTTTGACTTCTTGATACCAAGAACCGGTTCCCCCAGGTAACGTATCAAAAAGCCACTACCTCGTCCATGGCTATTAGGTAGCATAAGGCTCTCCAGGATCTGGTCTCTGCATAGCTAGATTGGGGGTAGCCGAAGGGATAGCTCTCTTCACGCCAAGGTATAAATCTCTTTTGAATCAGTTAGTTAATGAATCGACTCCTGGTGCCGCACCATACGCAGTATCAAAGAAGACTCACCAAAAGGTGGCCTTTTTTGTTTTCAGTACACTTCGCTCGCCCCTTCCCCGAACTTGCCCCCAATCAAGTCCATTCCAGACAGATGACTTAGCCTAAGACCAGCCACCCACCGAGGGCAGCTCACCATGGCCAAGAAATTCCCCACAAACCCCAGCCACCCCGAACGCATCTGCTGGGGCTGCGACCTCTACTGCCCAGCCAAGGCACTGGCCTGCGGCAACGGCGCGAGCCGGACCATGCATCCAGCAGAACTGTTCGGCGAGGACTGGGACAGTTTCGATAACCAACTGGAAAAACCGATCGACCGCGAGCAGGGAACAGCCCCCAAGCACTGACAACACGTGCACAAAATCAGCGCCCGCCCGGGCCAGAGCCATGACAACCATGCAACAGTCTTTTACCGATTACCCAGGTTTTCCCTAACCCTGCTTTGCCTATCCTAGGCCGGGTCATCCTGCCTGTGATGGACCCATGAAACATTCCCTACCCAGCCGCTACGCCTGCCTCGCATTCTGCCTACTGTTCACCCTCGCCAGCCTGCCGTTGCTACACCAGCACACCTGGCTATGGCCCATCACGCTGATCACCACCTTGCTCAGCCTGGTCGGCCTCAACGACCTGCGTCAAAGCCACCATGCCGTGCGCCGCAACTACCCGATCCTGGGCAACATCCGCTACTTGATCGAAACCATCCGCCCGGAAATCCGCCAATACCTGATCGAGGGCGACGACGACAAGCTGCCGTTTTCCCGCGCCCAGCGCTCGCTGGTCTACGCCCGGGCCAAGAACGAAAGCGCCGAGAAGGCCTTTGGCACGCTCAACGACGCCTACAAGCCCGGCTTCGAGTTCATCAGCCATTCCATGTTGCCGGTGAACACGCCAGACCCTGCCTCGTTTCGCATCGCCATCGGCGGGCCGCAATGCCGCCTGCCCTATTCGGCATCCATCTTCAACATTTCCGCGATGAGCTTCGGCGCCCTCAGCGCCAACGCCATCGCAGCGCTCAACCGTGGTGCACGCTTGGGTCGTTTTGCCCATGACACGGGCGAAGGCAGTATCAGCCCGTACCACCGCGAACATGGCGGTGACCTGATCTGGGAAATCGGCAGTGGCTACTTCGGCTGCCGCACCGAAGACGGTCGCTTCGACCCGCAGCGCTTCGCCGAGCAGGCCCGCTCGCCGCAGGTGAAGATGATCGAGGTCAAGCTCAGCCAGGGCGCCAAGCCGGGCCACGGCGGCATCCTGCCGGGGCACAAGGTAAGCCGCGAAATCGCCCAGACGCGGGGCGTACGCGAGGGTGAGGACTGTATCTCGCCGGCAGCGCACAGTGCCTTCCGCACGCCGGTCGAGTTGCTGCAGTTCATTGCCAGCCTGCGCGAGCTGTCGGGCGGCAAGCCGGTGGGCTTCAAGTTCTGCCTGGGCCACCCGTGGGAGTTCATGGGCATCGCCAAGGCCATGCTGGCCACCGGCATTACCCCGGACTTCATCGTCGTCGACGGCAAGGAAGGCGGCACTGGTGCGGCGCCGCGCGAGTTCAGCGACAACATGGGCGTACCGATGCGCGAGGGCCTGATGTTCGTGCACAACACCTTGGTCGGCCTGAACCTGCGTTCCAGCATCCGCATTGGCGCAGCGGGCAAGATCGTCAGCGCCTTCGATATCGCCAGTGTGCTGGCTATCGGCGCTGACTGGGTCAACTCCGCGCGCGGGTTCATGTTCGCCATCGGCTGCATCCAGTCGCAGAGCTGCCACACCAACAAGTGCCCGACCGGGGTGGCCACGCAAGACCCGCTGCGCCAGCGCGCCCTGGTGGTGCCGGACAAGGCTGAACGGGTTGCCAGCTTCCACCGCAATACCTTGCATGCGTTGGCAGAAATGCTGGCCGCTGCGGGGCTGGAGCATCCTTCGCAGCTAAAACCCAAGCACCTGGCGCGGCGGATCAGCTCAAGCGAAATCGGCTTGTTCTCGGACCTGCACACGTTCCTCAAGCCGGGCGAGTTGCTGGAGGGCTCGATTGAAAGCGAGTTCTATGCGCGGATGTGGCGGATGGCGCGTAGCGACAGTTTTGCGCCGGAGACGGGTGAGGGAGAGGTGAGGGTTGCAGGGGGGCGGCGCAGGGAGGTGGAGCTGGCGTGAGGCCGGGGGCCGCTGTGCGGCCCATCGCGACACAAGGCCGCTCCTACAAGGGGAGCGTGCACTTGTGTGGCGACAGGCTGCAGATCAGGATCAGAAGATGCTGATCGGGTACTCGACGAATACTCGGACTTCGTTGCCGTCGTCGAAGTAACCGTTCTGCTGCACGGCGTTGTTGGTACGCACGAACGAGCTACGCAGCTTGATCGACAGGTCCTTGGCCGGGCCGTCCTGCACCACGTAACGGATCTGGTTGAAGATCTCGCGCTCTTTACCTTCGCCGAAGCCCTGCGGGTTGGCGACGTTGCGGGTGTTGATGTTGTCACCCACAACATAGGCCAGCTTGTAGGTCAGGCCCGGAATGCCGTAGGCACCGAAGTCCAGGCCGTAGCCCAGCTGCCAGGAACGCTCGTCTTCGGCGTTGAAGTCGGACCAGTACGAGTTGGCCAGGTAGATGGTCGAACCACCGTCACCCACGCCACCGGCGTTCTGGTACCAGCCGTAGTTGTAGCCGGTGCTGCCGGTGCTGCGCTGGTGGGCGATGGTGAACGAGTGCGCACCGTAGGCGTAGGTAGCGGCCAGGCTCCAGATGGTGTTGGAGTCGCCGTTCAGTTCGGCGCTCTTGACGAACTTGTTGTCGATGTCCGACTTGTAGCCGTTGAAGTCCAGGGTCAGCGACTGGTCGCTAGCGATCGGGAAGACGTAGTTCAGGCCCAGGTAGTGCTTCTTCATCACGTCTTCGTTGTCGGCGGTGTACAGCGAAGCGGTGAAGTTGTCGGTGAACTTGTAGCTGCCACCGAGCACGTTGATCGACTTCAGGCCACCACCGTCACGGCGCTCGGCGCTCTTGCGCGCTTCCTGGGTGAAACGGCCGGCGTTCAGTTCCAGGCCCTGGATTTCCTTGGAGGTGATCAGGGTACCGGTGAAGCTTTCTGGCAGCAGGCGGGCATCGTCGTACTGCAGCACTGGCAGTGCCGGCATCTGGTCACCGTACTTGAGCACGGTGTTGGAGATGCGGAACTTCACTGCAGCGCCACCACGGGCCAGGTTGTGCGGCGAGTTGGCGTTGTTGTTCTCGTCCTTGAAGTCCGAAGGCTTGAAGAAGTCGACACCGGCGCCGCCGTTGTGGCCCTTGCCGCCGTCCAGACGCACGGCGTACAGGCCGAATGCATCGACGCCGACACCGACGGTGCCCTGGGTGAAGCCGGAGGAGAAGTTGGCGATGACGCCCTGGCCCCATTCGATCTGGTCGTCGGTGCCGTGCTTCTTGTCACGATTGATGTAGGCGTTGCGCAGCAGGACGTTGGCGTGGCTGTCCTCGATGAAGCCCTTGCTATCGGCCTGGTCATTGGCCTGTGCCTGGGTCGCGGCGATCATCGCCAGGGCGACCAGGCTGATCCTGGTTTTCAACATGTTGTTTTCCTTGTTCCTAATCAAAAACGCTCTGCAATATGACGCCAGGAACCCAACGCCCCTTCGTAGGTTCGACGCTATGCGGATCCAGACTGGAAAGCCTGCCGGTAGTTACACGGCGGCTCTGGCAGCTGCGTGGCCACGATGATGGCCAGCAGGCGTTGGCCGAATCCTAGCCGTGCGCGTTTACAAATGTCAAAAAATCGTGAAATGCAGGTTGTTATAACCAAAATGTGGGCAAGCCGAGTGCATTTCTGCCCAGCGTTGCGCTATCAGCAGGCAATTTATCTTGAGTAGGAAAAGTCGTACTGATTGTGAGGCGAGGGCCTAGGTGCAGGGCAAGACGCAGGGGCGTGTGCAGTGGGACGGCAGGGTGAAGCGAGAAGTGGCCAGGGTGGGGGCTGGCCGAGGGTTGTACCTTCATAGATGCCTGTTGCCTGTGCCGGCCCCTTCGCGGGCAAGCCCGCTCCCACAGGGGCCGGCAGGTTAAGACAACCGATCAGTGCCACACCGCCATCAGCGCCTGCATTTCTGCTTCGCTGATCAGGCCTTGGGGGTATCGTCCGGCAAGCAGACGTCGAGGGTCGGTCGTCCTGACCCTGTTGCTTCCATGGTGTTTCAACCACTTCGCCACAAGCTTGAGCGATTGGTGATTCACTGCCGATGGGCGCAAAGCCGACTCACTTGCTGCATTCATTTCTACACGTACTCCTAGGCCCGTGGACGGCAAATCTACTTATGTATTGTTACAGATCGATAGCGCGGGCTCGCCGGGCCACCGATCTGGCTATCCATTTGAAATCAATACAAAAGATATGCCAGCACAACCCACCGGACATCGCCCGGAAATGAAAAAGGCCCGTCAGGTGACGGGCCTCTTCATTCACGCTGCGGTCAACGCTTGATCGGCGCTGGTTGCTGCTGGGTCAGGCAGTGGATATTGCCACCGCCCAACAACAGCTCGCGGCCGGGGATCATCACCACTTCATGATCGGGGAACACCTTCTCCAGGATCGCTCTGGCCTCAGTATCTGCCGGGTCGTCAAAGCTTGGCGCGATGATGCCGCCGTTGACGATCAGGAAGTTGACGTACGAGCCGGCCAGGCGCACCGATGGGTCACGCTCCTGGCTGCCGGCCACCTGGTCGACACCGGCACATTCTTCAGCGGTGGCGAACAGCGGGCCCGGGATCGGCATTTTATGCACGATGAATTCACGGCCCTTGGCATCACGGGTGCGCTTGAGCACCTCCATGGCAGCGTGGCAGCGTGCATAGTTGGGGTCGTTGGGATCATCGGTCCAGGCCAGTAACACTTCGCCCGGGCGCACGTAACAGCAGAAGTTGTCGACGTGGCCATCGGTTTCGTCGTTGTACAGGCCATCCGGCAGCCAGACCACGGTGTCCACCGCCAGGTGGTCACGCAATACCGCTTCGATCTGCTCGCGGCTCAGGTGCGGGTTGCGGTTGCGGTTGAGCAGGCATTCTTCGGTGGTGATCACGGTGCCTTCACCGTCCACATGGATCGAACCGCCTTCGAGCACGAAGCCTTCGGTGTGGTAGCGCTGGCAGCGCTCCATTTCCAGCACCTTGGCCGCCAGTTCCTCGTCGCGGTTCCACGGTGCATACAGGCCGCCATCGAAGCCGCCCCAGGCGTTGAAGCCCCAGTCCACGCCGCGTACTTCGCCCTGGTCGTTGATGACGAAGGTCGGGCCGGTATCACGCACCCAGGCGTCATCGTTGCTGATCTCGACCACGCGGATGTTCGGCTGGTCGAGTTGGCGACGGGCATTTTCGTACTGCGCAGCAGAAACCGCGACGGTAACCGGCTCGAAGCGGGCAATCGCCTTGGCCAGGGTTACATGGGCAGCTTGTGCCGGCTTGCCGCCCAGGCGCCAGTTGTCCGGGCGCTCTGGCCAGACCATCCATACCTGGGTTTGCGGGGCCCACTCGGCGGGCATGTGGAAACCATCGGCACGGGGGGTGGAGTTGAGGGTTTTCATGGTTGACCTCTGTGATGGCCCTGAGCCGGACTGTGCTGGGGCGTTTGCCCATTTATAACCGATATATATCGATATTTAAAGCGCCGAGATGAGAACATCAGAGGCAATCAGCGCATATAAGCCGATAACAATCGATAGAAATACGACTATCACCGGCCTATACCATAGCCGGGCCTTGTGAATCCGTTGCAGCGCAGGGCGGACAAAACCGTCGAGTACAGCTAGGGTCATTACGTAGGCAAACCGGCCAGCGATCCGTCATGAATATCATCCCCACCGCAATCCCCGACGTCCTGATCATCGAACCGAAGGTATTCGGTGACAGCCGTGGTTTCTTCTTCGAGGTATTCAACGCCCGTGAGTTCGCCCGGCAAACCGGCGTGGCGACGACGTTCGTCCAGGACAACCAATCGCGCTCCATCAAGGGGGTATTGCGCGGCCTGCATTATCAGCTGGAAAACACCCAGGGCAAGCTGGTGCGCGTGGTACAAGGAGAGATCCGTGACATTGCAGTGGATGTGCGCAAAAGCTCGCCAACATTCGGCCAATGGGTGGCGGTGCAGTTGTCCGCCGACAACCATCGCCAGCTATGGATTCCACCCGGTTTTGCCCATGGCTTCGCAGTGCTGAGCGACGCCGCCGAGTTCCTGTACAAGACCACCGACTACTACAACCCGGTCGCCGAGCGCTGCATCCGCTGGGATGACCCAGACCTGGCCATCGACTGGGGGCTGGAGCAGCCTCCGTTGCTGTCGGACAAGGACAAGGTCGGCAGTCCATGGGCAAAGGCGGAACTGCTGCCGTAACTAGCGCATAATTGCGTCAGACTTTTCTGGCGCCCCTACGTGATGATTGCAAAACCCACGCCCCCACGCCGTCCCCGCTGGCGCAGCCTGGCCCTGCTGGCCCTGTGCCTGGCCCCGTTACTGTGGCCTCTGCATCACCTTGCCGAACGTTATTACCAACAAGAGCTGGCCTCGCAGAACCGCCAGACCCTCGACCTGTACGTGGCCAACCTGCTCGGTACCCTGCACCGCTACGAGACCTTGCCGCAGATCCTCGGCGACCTGCCGGCGCTGCGCAGCGTGCTGGCCGACCCGTTGCGCCTGGAGGCGGTGACCAACGCCAACCGCCTGCTCAAAGGCATCGTCGAGCAGACCGGCGCCGAGGTGATGTACCTGATGGACATCAATGGCAACACCCTGGCCGCCTCCAACTGGGACAAGCGCGACAGCTTCGTCGGCCGCAACTTCGCCTTCCGCCCCTACTTCAACGAAGCCATGGCCGGCCGCCTGGGGCGCTTCTTCGGCCAGGGCACCACATCGGCCAAGCGTGGCTACTTCTTTGCCGCTGCGGTACGCGACCGTGAACGCATCGTTGGCGTGCTGGTGGTCAAGGTCGACCTCGACCACACCGAAACCCTGTGGGGCCGTACCCCCGAGCAACTGCTGCTGACCGACCACAATGGCGTGGTCATCCTCACCTCACGGCCGGACTGGCGCTTCCGTGCCACCCGCCCGCTGAGCGAGGCCGAGCGCCAGGCCATCATCGCCATCCAGCCCTACCCGACCCAGGCCCCGCAACCGCTGGTGCTCAACCCGCAAGCGTGGATCGCCCAGACCCGCGACATCCCGGAAACCGGCTGGCAGGTCAGCATCCTTGCCCCGCGCATGCTGGTCGACCGCTCGGTGCAAACGGTGATGGCCATCGGTGCCGGCACCTTGCTGGTGCTGATGCTGCTGGCCGGCCTGGTGATGCAACGGCGCCGCCACTACATCGACCGTATCGATTTCGAGGCCCGTGGCCGGCAGGAACTGGAACAACGCGTGGCCGAGCGCACCGCCGACCTGGAAGGCCTGAACACCCGCCTCAAGCGTGCCGTGCTGGAGCGCGAGAACGCCCAGCAGGAGGCGGTGCGCGCCCAGGACGAGCTGGTACAGGCCGGCAAGCTCTCGGTGCTCGGCACCATGTCGGCCAGCATCAGCCACGAACTCAACCAACCGCTGGCGGCCATCCGCAGCTACGCGGAAAACGCCGAAATCCTGCTCGACCACCAGCGCATCGAGGATGCCCGCGGCAACCTCAAGCTGATCGGCGAGCTGACCGGGCGCATGGCCTCGATCATCGCCCACTTGCGCGCCTTCGCCCGCCGAGACCGCCATGCACCGGAGAGCGTGGCGCTGCAGCCGGCCCTGGACGATGCCCTCGCGCTGCTGGCCAAGCGTCGACGCGCCATGGCCGTGGAGCTGATTCGCGACCTGCCGGAAGCCACCTTGTGGGTCCAGGCTGGCGAGACCCGCCTGCGCCAGGTGCTCGGCAACCTGTTGGCCAATGCCCTCGATGCCCTGACCGAAAAGGCCAACCCCCGCCGCCTGTGGCTGAGTGCCGAGCAGCGCGACGACTGCGTCTACCTGTACATTCGCGACAACGGCCCCGGCTTCAGCCGCCAGGCCCTGGAGCACGCCAAGGAGCCATTCTTCACCACCAAGACCCGCACCCAGGGCCTGGGCCTGGGCCTGGCCATCTGCGAAAGCCTGATGCGCGCCCTGGGCGGTGAACTGCTGCTGGCCAACCACCCGGAAGGTGGTGCACTGCTGACCTTGCAGCTGCGTGTGGCCGCGCCTGGCGCTACTTTGCCCAATTCGGAGGACCCCTCGGCATGACCACCGAGACACTCATCGACAGCCAAGCCCAGGTGATCCTGGTCGACGACGACCCGCACCTGCGCCAGGCCCTAAGCCAGACCCTGGACCTGGCCGGGCTCAAGGTGGTCGCGCTGGCCGATGCCCACGGCCTGGCCGAGCGCATCGAAGCCGACTGGCCTGGGGTGGTGGTCAGCGATATCCGCATGCCCGGTATCGATGGCCTGCAATTGCTGGAACAGCTGCATGGCCGCGACGTCGAGCTGCCGGTGCTGCTGATTACCGGCCACGGCGATGTGCCGCTGGCGGTGCAGGCGATGCGCGCCGGCGCCTATGACTTTCTGGAAAAGCCCTTCGCCAGTGACGCGCTGCTCGACAGCGTACGCCGCGCCCTGGCCTTGCGCCGCCTGGTGCTGGACAACCGCAGCCTACGCCTGGCCCTGAGCGACCGCCAGCAACTGGCCACCCGCCTGGTCGGCCAGTCGCCGGCCATGCAGCGCCTGCGCGAGCAGATCGGCGCCCTGGCTGGCACCCGTGCCGACGTGCTGATCCTGGGCGAGACCGGCGCGGGCAAGGAGGTAGTGGCCCGCGCCCTGCACGACCTGTCCAGCCGCCGCGACGGCCCGTTCGTGGCGATCAACGCCGGCGCCCTGGCCGAATCGGTGGTCGAAAGCGAGCTGTTCGGCCATGAGCCCGGCGCCTTCACCGGTGCGCAGAAGCGCCGCATCGGCAAGTTCGAGTTTGCCAATGGCGGCACGCTGTTCCTCGACGAGATCGAGAGCATGAGCCTGGATGTGCAAGTGAAACTGCTGCGCCTGCTGCAGGAACGGGTGGTCGAACGCCTGGGTGGCAACCAGCTGATCCCGCTGGACATCCGCATCATCGCCGCGACCAAGGAAGATTTGCGCCAGTCCGCCGACCAGGGGCGCTTTCGCGCCGACCTGTATTACCGCCTGAACGTGGCGCCGCTGCGTATTCCCCCGCTGCGCGAACGCGGTGATGACATCCTGGTACTGTTCCAGCACTTCGCCGACGCCGCCAGCCAGCGCCATGGCCTGCCCCCGCACACCCTGCAGCCGGCCCAGCGCGCCATGCTGCTGCGCCACGCCTGGCCCGGTAACGTGCGCGAATTGCAGAACGCCGCCGAACGTTTCGCCCTGGGCCTGGAGCTGGCCCTGGATGGCCAGGCAGCGCCTGCCGCGGTGCCGGCGGCCCCCCTGCTGAGCGGCAACCTCAGCGAGCAGGTCGAGCAGTTCGAGCGCTCGCTGATCGCCGCCGAACTGGCCCAGCCCCACAGCTCCATGCGCAGCCTGGCCGAAGCGCTGGGCATCCCCCGCAAGACCCTGCACGACAAGTTGCGCAAGCATGGCTTGAGCTTTGACGGTGGCAGCGGCGGGCAAGACGATCATGAGGACCACCGTTGATGAATAGCGATAGCCAGTATCTCCAGGCCGTGCTGCACGGCGACATCCCGCTGACCCGCGAAATGGGCCTGGAGGTGCTCGACTGGCAGCAGCACACCCTGCGCCTGCAACTGCCGTTGGCGGCCAACGTCAACCACAAGAGCACCATGTTCGGTGGCAGCCTGTACTGCGCGGCCGTATTGGTGGGTTGGGGCTGGCTGCACCTGCGCCTGCGCGAGCTGGGGATCGATGACGGGCATATCGTCATCCAGGAGGGGCAGATCAATTATCCGCTGCCGGTGACCGGGGCGGCGGTGGCACGTTGCGCGGCGCCGGACGAAAAGACCTGGGAACGCTTCGTGACGATGTACCAGCGTCGCGGGCGGGCGCGGCTGACGCTGGAAACCACGGTGAGCAATGCCGGTAGTGACGAGCCGGCGGTAAGGTTCAGCGGGCAGTACGTCCTGCACCGCTGAAACCCTGAGCGGCCTTGTGTCGCGATCGGGCCGCAACGCGGCCCCAAGGTTTCAGCTTCGCCACCTGAATTGCCGGGGCCGCTTTGCGGCCCTTTCGCGACACAAGGCCGCTCCTACACGATCATGTGCGGCGGTCAGATCAGGCTCAGGAAGGCCTGGCGCCATTGTGCATTGGCCGGCAACGCCAGGAAGTGCGGGTTGAGCAACGACTCCCGTGGCGGGTAGCGGAACGGCAGGCCATCCAGCCCGATCACTTCGCCCCCGGCGCCTTCCACCACTCCCTGGGCCGCCGCTGTATCCCACTGCGAAGTCGGCGCCAGGCGCGGATAGCAATCGGCGCTACCTTCCGCCAACAGGCAGAACTTCAACGAACTGCCAATGTTGGCCAGCTCCAGCTCACCCAGCGCAGCGCCCAGCCCGGCCAGCAACGCTTCCTGCTCCGGGCTGGAATGCCGACGGCTGGCCACCACGGTAAAGCGCTCTCCCAGTGGCGGTGCATTGCGTACCTGGATTGGCTCAGCGGCTTCACCACCTTCCGCACGCCAGGCGCCCAGCCCACGGCCACCGAAGTAGCAGCGCCGGTTGGTTGGCATCGAGACCACGCCAAACACCACCTCGCCGTTTTCCACCAGGGCGATGTTGACGGTGAATTCCTCGCTGCCGGCAATGAACTCCTTGGTGCCGTCCAGCGGGTCGACCAGCCACCAGCGCTGCCAGCGCTGGCGCTCGGCCAACGGGATATTGCAGTCTTCTTCCGACAGCAGCGGAATCTGCGGCGCCAGGGCCAGCAGGCCATCGGCAAGCACCCGGTGCGCCGCCAGGTCGGCGGCGGTCACCGGCGAATCGTCAGCCTTGCTGGTCACGGCGACATCGGCGCGCCAGAACGGCAGGATCGCCTCGCCGGCCTTCAGCGCCAGCTTGACCACTTCGTGCATCAGTTGCAGGTCGTTCATGCTTCCAGCAGCCCCCGCTGAATCAGCAGGTCACGCGCCAGGTACAGCGCCGCCAGGGCGCGACCTTCGGTGAACTGCGGGTGCATGGCCAAGGCCGACAGCTCGCGCAGGTTGACCTTGTCGACCCGCATCGGCTCCGGCTCGTCGCCCTCCAGGCGCTCTTCGTAAAGGTCGCTGGCCAGCACCACCTGGATCTTCTGGCTCATGTAGCCGGGCGACAGCGACAGCTCGGTCAGGTGCTCCAGCTGGCGCGCACCAAAACCGGCTTCTTCCTTGAGCTCGCGGTCGGCTGCCGCCAGCACGTCCTCGCCCGGCTCGATCAGGCCCTTGGGCAGCGACAGCTCATATTCATCGGTGCCGCCGCAGTATTCTTCCACCAGCACGGCGTGCTCGGCGTCGAGCATGGCCACGATCATTACCGCGCCGTAGCCATTGCCGCGCCCCACCAGGCGCTCGTAGGTGCGCTCATTGCCATTGCTGAAGCGCAGTTGCACGGCTTCGACGCGAAACAGGCGGCTGCTGGCGACGATTTCGCGGCTGAGGACGGTGGGTTTCTGGCGCATGGGGCGGCTCCTTGGCGTGAACGGGTTACTATACCGTGGCTTGCCGACTGATCGAGAATTTCCCATGCCTGTTCTTCCCTGGTCTGCCATCGATACCGTCCTGCTGGACATGGACGGCACCTTGCTCGACCTGCATTACGACAACCGCTTCTGGCTGGACCACCTGCCCCAGCGCTATGCCGAGCTGCACGGGGTAAGCCGGGCCATGGCGGAAATGGAGCTGCAGCCGCTGTTCGAACGTAATGCCGGTACGCTCAACTGGTATTGCCTGGACTTCTGGAGCCGCGAGCTGCGCCTGCCGATTCGCGAGCTGAAACGGGAAATCGCCGACCTGATCGCCCTGCGCCCGGATGCCGACACCTTCCTGGCGGCCATTCGCCAGGCCGGCAAGCGCGTGGTGATGATCACCAATGCGCACCGGGATTCCCTGTCGCTGAAGCTGGAGCGGGTGGAGCTGGCGCCGTATTTCGAGCGGCTGATCAGCTCGCACGACTATGGCTACCCGAAGGAAAGCCCGCAGTTCTGGGATGCCTTGCAGGCGGATATCGGCTTTGCACCGGAGCGCAGCCTGTTCATTGATGACACATTGGCCATCCTGCGCAGTGCGCGGCGGTTTGGCGTGGGGCACTTGCTGGCGGTGCGCCAGCCCGATAGCCAGGCGGGGCCGCGGGATACCGAAGAATTTGCTGCGGTCGAGGACTACCGGGAGCTATTGGCAGGCCTGTGAGGGCCTCTTCGCGGGTATGCCCGCGAAGAGGCCGCTAGCGGCTGTAGAGATCAGTCAGGAATACGCAGCACCTGCCCTGGGTAGATCTTGTCCGGGTGCTTGAGCATCGGTTTGTTGGCCTCGAAGATCTTCTGGTACTTGTTGGGGTCGCCGTACACCTTCTTCGAGATGGCACTCAGCGTGTCGCCCTTCTCCACGGTCACGAACCGCGCCGCCTGCGCCACCGGCCCGGTTACGGTGATCTGGTCATCCACACTGGCGACACCGCTGATGTTGCCCGCCGCCAGGATGATCTTCTCCTTTTCCTCCTGGCTGGCCACCTCGCCCTGGAGGATGATCTTGTCCCCCTCTACCTTGACCTTGATGTTCGGGTTACCCAGGCCGACACTTTCCACGTGCTTTTTCAGCTGCTCTTCGGCGTTGGCATTACCGGGGGTCAGCAGATCGATCAACTTTTCGCCCGCTTCTTTCACAAAACTGAACAGACTCATGACACTCTCCTTGTTGACGTGAAACCGTTGGACAGTGAAGTCTAGGCGAAGACTCCGCCGACCCACCCGCATCTTCCATCGACGCGCTCTATCAAGGCATAGACCCTAGCGATTAGACGCCGCCGGCCCGCACGCCTAGGCTTGTGCTATCAAAAAGCTGCCGATAGCTCCGGTGAACAGCCAGCCCCGATGAAAAGCAAGCCTCCGCTCTGCGCGGCCTCGCCCCTGTCCATGCCCGCAGCCAGCAACACCTACGATTACGTCCAGCTCAACGACGCCCGACGCGACAGCACCCCGCTGGCCGAGGAAGTGGCCCTGGCCATCGCCTACAACGGCCTGAACCAGGCAGTGATGCTGGTCAGCCCCACCGACCTGGAGGACTTCGCGGTCGGCTTCAGCGTCGGCAGCGGCATTGTCGAAGGCACTGCCGAAATCTACGACCTGAAACTCTCCGGCAGTGGCTCGGCGATGTATGCCGACCTGGAGATTTCCAGCCGTGCATTCTGGAACCTGAAGAACCAGCGCCGCCAGTTGGCCGGCACCAGTGGTTGTGGCCTGTGCGGAGTCGAAGCGCTGGAGCAGGCATTGCCGGACCTGGCCAAGCTGCCTGGCGCCCCTTTGCCGCCTGCGCAATGGCTGGTCGGGCTGCGCGAGCGCATCGATGCTTTCCAACCCCTTGGCCAGCATTGCGGCGCGGTGCACGCGGCGTTGTTCATGGACCGCAACGGCGAACTGTTGCTCGGCCGCGAAGACATCGGCCGGCATAACGCCCTCGACAAGCTGATCGGTGCACTGCTGCGCCAGGGCATCGACAGCCAGGGCGGCCTGGCCATCGTCACCAGCCGCTGCAGCCTGGAGCTGATCCAGAAGGTGCTGCGTGCCGGTATCCAGACCCTGGTCAGCCTGTCCGCGCCCACCGGCCTTGCCCTGCAATGGGCGCGCAAACACAACCTCAATCTCATCCATCTGCCCAAGCACAGCGCACCGCGGGTCTATAGCCCCGCGGCGGAGTCGTAACAGTCGTGACCTCGTACCAGCACTTCCCGGAAAACGCCCCAGCCTCCCCTCCTCGCTACAAGCCCTACCACGGCCCCGCCGGTGGCTGGGGTGCACTGCGCAGCGTGGCCAAGGCCTGGGTCGGCAGCGATAACGCGCTGAAGAACATTCGCGCGCTGCTCAAGACCAACCAGAACGGCGGTTTCGACTGCCCAGGCTGCGCCTGGGGCGACTCACCCGAGAGCGGCATGGTCAAGTTTTGCGAGAACGGCGCCAAGGCGGTGAACTGGGAAGCGACCAAGCGCCGCGTCGACGCGGCGTTCTTTGCCCGCTACAGCGTCACTTCGCTGCTGGGTCAGAGCGACTATTGGCTCGAGTATCAGGGGCGCCTGACCGAACCGATGGTCTACGACGCCCCCAGCGACCGCTACCTGCCGATCAGCTGGGATGCCGCCTTCGCCATGATCGGGCGCGAACTCAACAAGTTGGCCAGCCCCGACCAGGCCGAGTTCTACACCTCGGGCCGCGCCAGCAACGAAGCGGCGTACCTGTACCAGCTGTTCGTGCGCGCCTATGGCACCAACAATTTCCCCGACTGCTCGAACATGTGCCATGAGGCCAGTGGTGTGGCCCTGGCGCAAAGCGTCGGGGTGGGCAAGGGCACCGTCACCTTCGACGACTTCGAACACGCCGACGCGATTTTCGTCTGGGGCCAGAACCCCGGCACCAACCACCCGCGCATGCTCGACCCGCTGCGCGATGCAGTGAAGCGTGGCGCCCAGGTGGTGTGCGTCAACCCGCTCAAGGAGCGTGGCCTGGAACGCTTCCAGCACCCTCAGCACCCACTGGAAATGCTGACCAACAGCGACCGTCCGACCAATACGGCGTTCTTCCGCCCGGCGCTGGGCGGCGACCTGGCGATGCTGCGCGGCATGGCCAAGTTCGTGCTGCAGTGGGAACGCGAAGCCCAGGCCAAGGGCGAGCCGGCGGTGTTCGACCACGCCTTCATCGCCGAGCACGGCCATGGCGTCGACGACTACCTGGCGGTGGTGGATGCCACCCCATGGCAACACATCCAGGCGCAGTCCGGCCTGCCCCTGGCCGACATCGAACTGGCCGCGCGCATGTATTGCCGTGGCAAGCGGGTGATCATGTGCTGGGCCATGGGCATCACCCAGCACCGCCATTCGGTGCCGACCATCCAGGAAATCGTCAACCTGCAGCTGCTGCGCGGCAATATCGGCGTACCTGGCGCCGGCCTGTGCCCGGTGCGTGGCCACAGCAACGTGCAGGGTGACCGCACCATGGGCATCAACGAGCGCCCCCCAGAGGCGCTGCTCGATGCCCTGGAAAAGCGCTTTGGCTTCCCCGTACCACGGCAGCAGGGCCACAACACCGTCGAGGCGATTCACGCCATGCTCGAGGGCCGCGCCAAGGTGTTCATCGGCCTGGGTGGCAACTTCGCCCAGGCGACGCCGGATACCGAACGTACCGCCCAGGCGCTGCGCAACTGCGAACTGACCGTGCACATCAGCACCAAGCTCAACCGTAGCCACCTGGTGCACGGCAAGCAGGCGCTGATCCTGCCGTGCCTGGGGCGTACCGATATCGACCTGCAGGCCGAAGGGCCGCAGGCGGTAACGGTGGAAGACTCGTTCAGCATGGTCCACGCATCCAATGGCCAGCTGCAACCGCTATCGCCACAGATGCGCTCGGAGCCCGCGGTCATCGCCGGTATTGCCGCCGCTACCTTGGGCAACAACCCGGTTGATTGGCGTTGGCTGGTGGCTGACTACGACCGTATTCGTGACCTGATCGGCGACACCATCGCCGGCTTTGCCGGCTTCAACCAGCGCCTGCGCCAGCCGGGCGGCTTCTACCTGGGCAACAGCGCCGCCGCCCGCGAGTGGAAGACCAGCACCGGGCGGGCCAATTTCAAGGCCAACCGGCTACCGGACACGCTGCTCGACGAGCGTGTAGGCGCCAGCGGCCAACTGCCGGACCTGATCATGCAGTCGATGCGCTCGCACGATCAGTACAACACCACCGTCTACGGGCTGGACGACCGCTACCGCGGTGTGCGCGGCCAGCGCGAAGTGTTGTTCGTCAACGAAGCCGACATCCTTCGCCTGGGCTTCCAGCCGGGGCAGAAGGTCGACATCGTGTCGTTGTGGGGGGACGGGCATGTGCGCCGGGTGCAGGGCTTCACCCTGCTGGCCTTCGACATCCCGGCCGGGCAGGCAGCGGCGTATTACCCAGAGGTGAACCCGCTGGTGCCGCTGGAGAGCGTTGGCGACGGCAGCTACACGCCGACATCGAAGTTCATCGCCATCAAGCTGGAGCGGGCGCAGGGCGACGGGCGAATCCTCTAGGTTGTACCGGCCTGTTCGCGGCCAAAGCCGCATGTTCAGGTGCAGCGTCAAGTCGAAGCCGTGTGTAGGAGCGGATTTATCCGCGAAGCAGGCGACGCAGTGGATGGCACCGGCTGTGCCGGTGATCGCGGCTGAAGCCGCTCCTACAAGTGCAGCGTCAAGTCGAAGTCGTGTGTAGGAGCGGATTTATCCGCGAAGCAGGCGACGCGGCGGATGGCACCGGCTGTGCCGGTGATCGCGGCTGAAGCCGCTCCTACAAGTGCAGCGTCAAGTCGAAGCCGTGCGTAGGAGCGGATTTATCCGCGATGCAGGCGACGCGGCGGATGGCACCGGCTGTGCCGGTGATCGCGGCTGAAGCCGCTCCTACAAGTGCAGCGTCAAGTCGAAGCCGTGCGTAGGAGCGGATTTATCCGCGATGCAGGCGACGCGGTGGACGGCACCGGCTGTACCGGTAATCGCGGCTGCAGCCCCTACAGGGAAAATCACAAGGCCTGCGACGTGGTGTTTCTGTAGAAGCAGCTTTAGCCGCAAAGAGGCCAACAGCCCCACCGCCAAAAACGAAAAAAGCCCTGTTCCAGTGCGGTTCAGGGCTTCGTCACAAAAGTCTCAGACAGCGAAAAATAGATAAAGTTTCACAGCAAATACAGTAACTTAGAGAATTGTGTACAACTCGTGTTACTCGTCGGATTTCCATTGCCAGGCGCGCTTGTTAGCCTCAAATTCGCCTCGTCATCCCTATGAGGCTCTCTTGATGAAGAAGTACTCCTCGATACTGTTGTTGTCTTTCAGCTTGCTCAGCGGCGTTGCCATGGCAGGCGGCACCACCGAAGCCGGCATTGGCGGCGCATTGGGTGGGGTACTGGGCTCTGTCGTGGGCAACTCCATCGGCGGTAGCACAGGCGGCGCCATTGGTGCGGGTCTGGGCGGCGCAGCGGGTGGCGCCCTGGGCGCCGACAAACGCCAGCGTGGCGAGGCCGCAATCGGCGGTGCGCTGGGCGCGGCAGGCGGTAACGTGGTCGGTCGCTCGGTAGGCGGCACTACCGGTAGCTACATTGGCGCGGCAGCCGGCGGTGGTGCCGGTGGCGCACTGGGTAACTACCTGGGCAAGGAGGCCGATGAAGATGATTACCACGATGGCCGCCGCTACCGTCGTGGCTATGACGACGACCGTCGTCACTGGGACAATGGCAACCACTACGGCCATCGCAAGCACAGACGCCACTGGCGCGACTAACGCCTGAGGGCCCTGCCCCGGCAACAAAAGCCCCGCCCATGCCAGCGGGGCTTTTTTATGCCGGCTGTTCCAGCATGACGCCGGACAGGATCATCTGCAGCGTATCCGCCAGCATTACCGGCCGGCCGCTGGCGCGCTCGATGAACACCTGCACCACCGTCCCTGCCGCACAGGCCTCCGGCTCGCCCGGACGGAACAGCGCCAGGCGGTACTCCACCGTACTGCCCGCCAGGCGCGTTACCCCCAACCCGACTTCCAGCACGTCCGGAAAGCCCGGCAACGCGTAGAAATCCGCTGCGGAGCTGACCACGAACGCTGCCAGCTCGCCGTCGCGCAGGTCCAGTTCGGCCTGTTCGACAAGAAATGCCTGGATTGCAGTTTCGAAGAAGCCATGCACGGTAGCCCCGGCGATATGGCCATTGAGGTCGTTGTCCTGCGGGCGGGTAAGGATGGGGTGGAAGTGGCAGAAGGCAGTGCGTTGAGGGGATTCGGTCATCTGGCTGGCTCTTGTCTTCGCAACGGATGCTGACAGTGAAACAGAAAAACCTGATTTCCGCTGCTTGCACCGGCTCTGCGTAGCAGCGGCCTTGTGTCGCGATGGGCCGCCAAGCGGCCCCTGGTCTTCAGCGTGGATGCAGAACTGGCGGGGCTGCCTGCAGCCCATCGCGACACAAGGCCGCTGCTACAAGGGGCGCGTGTCGGCTGGAAGAAACAAAAAAGCCGCCCCGAGGGCGGCTTTCGTTGCAACCGGCTTCAGCTTACAGCTGCGGGCCAGCGGCCTTGATGGCGTCGGACACGTCGAACTTCTTGAAGTTCTCGATGAACAGCTTGGCCAGGCCCTTGGCAGCCTCGTCGTAGGCAGCCTTGTCAGCCCAGTTGGTGCGCGGGTTGAGCAGCTCGGTTTCAACACCCGGAACAGCTTTCGGCACGTCCAGGTTGATGATGTCCAGGTGCTCGGTTTCGGCACCGACCAGCGCGCCGCTCTGGATCGCAGCGATCACGGCACGGGTGGTCGGGATGCTGAAGCGCTTGCCAACGCCGTAGCCACCGCCGGTCCAGCCGGTGTTGACCAGGTAGACCTTGGAGTTGAAGCCGTTGATACGCTTGATCAGCAGCTCGGCGTACTCGCCAGCCGGGCGTGGGAAGAACGGAGCGCCGAAGCAGGTAGAGAAGGTCGACTTGATGCCGCCGCCCGAGCCCATTTCGGTGGAACCGACCAGCGCGGTGTAGCCGGACAGGAAGTGATAGGCCGCCTGCTCGTTGTTCAGGATCGACACCGGAGGCAGAACACCGGTCAGGTCGCAGGTCAGGAAGATGACTGCGTTCGGCTCGCCGCCCAGGTTCGCTTCGGAACGCTTGGCCACGTGCTCCAGCGGGTAGGCCGCACGGCTGTTCTGGGTCAGGCTGACGTCGGTGTAGTCGGCGTGCTTGTTGGCGTCGAGAACGACGTTCTCCAGCACTGCACCGTGCTTGATGGCTTTCCAGATGACCGGCTCGTTCTTCTCGGACAGGTCGATGCACTTGGCGTAGCAACCACCTTCCATGTTGAACACCACACCCTCGCCCCAGCCGTGCTCGTCGTCACCGATCAGGTAACGGCTTTCGTCGGCCGACAGGGTGGTCTTGCCGGTGCCGGACAGGCCGAAGAACAGGGTCACGTCGCCTGCTTCGCCGATGTTGGCGGCGCAGTGCATCGGCAGCACGTCGGCAGCCGGCAGCAGGAAGTTCTGCACCGAGAACATGGCCTTCTTCATTTCGCCGGCGTAGCGCATGCCAGCGATCAGCACCTTCTTCTGGGCGAAGTTGATGATCACGCAGCCATCGGAGTTGGTACCGTCACGCTCCGGCTCGCAGACGAAGTTGGCCACGTTGAGGATCTGCCACTCGCCACGGCCAGCCGGGTTGTACTGCTCCGGGTTGATGAACAGGCAACGACCGAACAGGTTCTGCCAGGCAGTCTGGGTGGTCATCTTCACCGGCAGGTAGTGCTCGGCAGCCGCCCCTACGTGAACGTAGGAAACGAAGTGATCCTGGGCGTTGTTGAACGCCTCGACGCGGTCCCACAGGGCATCGAACTTGTCGGCCGGGAACTTGCGGTTGATCGGGCCCCAGGCAATGGCGTCCTGGGTGGAAGGTTCTTCGACGATGAAACGGTCAGCCGGCGAACGGCCAGTACGGTGACCAGTCTCCACGACCAGTGCGCCAGTATCGGCTAGTACGCCTTCACCGCGTTGCAGCGCTTCTTTTACCAGCTCATCGACGCTCAGGTCGGTGTACACGGTGTTGTTGGCTTGCGTCATGAGATACCCCATCCGGCCCGAGGCCGAGTGCTCCAAACGTTTTGTAGTTGTCTCGAAAAAACTACTACAGCGAAAAAAGTGGCCGGATTATGCCAGAAACGCCCAAAAAAAGTAGGCCCCTCCTGTCAGAACTGCGCTTTTGCGCAATTCGACAGGAGATTATCCTGTAGTTAAACGTTTCAGTGACGAGTTTCTGAGGCTACGTCCGTGCCGCCACCGGCAAACAGTTGCGCCACGTCACTGGCGTCGAAGAAATAGCGCTCGTTGCAGAACTGGCAATCGATCTCGACCTGCCCGCCGCACTCTTCCACCAACGCCTTGGCGTCCTGCTCGCCCAGACTGACCAGCGCATTGCCGGAACGTTCACGAGAGCAACTGCAATTGAAGCGCAACGGCTGGATGTCGAACAGGCGCACGGCATCTTCGTGATACAGGCGGTGCAGCAAGGTTTCGTTGCCCAAGGCCCACTCCTCGGCCTTGAGCGTGGTGGCCAGGGCGACCACGTGCTGCCAGCTTGCTTCGCGCTCTTCGTCGTCGGGCTGGCGATCGCGCGGCAGTTGCTGCAGCAGCAGGCCACGGGCCTTGCCGCCTTCGGCATGCAGCCAGAAACGGGTATTGAGCTGTTGCGACTGCACGAAATAGTTGGTGAAGCACTCTGCCAGGTTGTCGCCATTGAGGTCGACAGTACCCTGGTAGCGCTGGCCCTTGACCGGGTCGATGGTGAGGGTCAGGTGGCCGTCGGGCATCAACTCCGACAGGGTCGCGTGGGGCGGGATCTGCTCCGCTTCGTAGCGGGCCATGCCGCGGATGTCGCGGTCACCGGAACACTCGACCATCAGCAGCGGGATCGGCCCGGCCGAACGCGCCTGCAGAATCAGCAGGCCGTCGAACTTCAGCGCCCCGACCAACAGGGCAGTAGCGGCCATCAGTTCGCCGAGCAGCGTCTGCACCGGCTGCGGGTACTCATGACGCGCCAGCACCGCGGCGTAGCTGTCATCGAGAGACACCCACTCGCCGCGCACATCGCGCTCGTCGAAGATGAAACGTTGGGTGAAATCGGTATCAGGCAAGTCGCTCATAGGTTTTGGCTATCTGAGAATAATGACAAAATGGTTACAAGGGTTGTCGGAAATCGAGCGAGAACCCGTTATAGAGCGCTTACGATGCGCTCCGCGTCCTGTTTGCAATAGAGGTATTTTATGGACAATCCACCACTGTTCCAAGCAAGGTGGTCCTTCGGGCCATTGGCAGCCTGTACGCTGCTTCCCATCGTTCTACTGTGTTTCTGGTTATGGCCCGTTGGCCAGATCCTGTGCCTGACTTTCGACGAATGGCTGTTCCACAGCCTGAATGCGCCGCTGGCGGAAAACACCACCTGGCGCTACATCTGGACGCTCGGTAGCTTGCGCCCGTTCGACATCGTCGTCGGCCTGATCCTGCTGGCAGTGCTTATCCGCGGCGACTGGGTGTTCAAGGCGGCACAGGTTCGCCAGGCCTTTTTCGGCTTTCTGGTCACGCTTGTCCTCTTAGTGGTGATTCGCGCGCTGTTTTCCAAGTGGGTGGATGCCGCCGGCTGGCAACACAAGAGCCCGTCGATGGTGTTCGACGACGTGGTGCACCTGAGCGACTACTACCCGAACCTGGAGGCTGCCTGGGAGCTCAAGGACCGTTCCAGCAAGAGTTTCCCGGGCGACCACGCTTCGGTGCTGTTGATCTGGGCGCTGTTCATGAGCGTGTTCAGCCGGCGCCTGGTGCAGTACCTGGTGATCTGGGCGCTGGCGCTGCTGTTCATGCTGCCGCGCCTGGTGGCCGGTGCCCACTGGGGGCAGGATGACTACATCGGCGGGTTGCTGATGGCTGTGCTGGCGTTGGGCTGGAGCTACTACACGCCGCTGGCGGCCAAGGGCAGTGCGGCGCTGATGCGCTGGACAGCGCCGTTGTTCAACCTGCTGGGCAAATTACCGTTGGTCGGACGGATGGCCATCACCCGGTGAGGCCATGGGGCTGCCGCGCAGCCCATCGCCGGCAAGCCCGCGGTGGGCCGCAACGCGGCCCCTTTCAATCGAAACTGCCATGCAACTGGTGAATCTGCCGCCGCTGCTTCTTGGTCGGCCGGCCATCGGTCGTCACCCCCAGGGCGCCCGCCTTGCGCATTTCTGCCGCCTGCTCACGGCGGCGCACGCTCTCTTCGGTTTCCTCATACAACGTCTGCGCCTCCGGCGCCCCACGCCGCACCACCGACAGTGCTTTTACCACCACCGTGCGTTCATCGAACCCGGTGCGCAGCACGAACTGGTCGCCCACCCGCGGCTCCTTGCCCGGCTTGCAGCGCTCGCCCCGGCAATGCACCTTGCCGCTCTCGATCGCCGCCTTGGCCAGTGCGCGGGTCTTGTAGAAGCGAGCCGCCCACAGCCATTTGTCCAGGCGGACCTTGTCGTCGTCTTCGGCTTTTTGTGCCATCCCATTACCTCGAACGCTGTGTTTCATCGAACTGTACTACCGTAACGAGCGGATGCAAAAAATCCCCGCCGTGCTTACAGTTCAACACCTCATCAGCAGGGTGCGTTTCGTGAAGACATTTGACCATTTGACAGTGATCGGCCTGCGCGAGTGGGTAGCCCTGCCCGACCTTGGCGTGGCCGGGTTGCGCGCCAAGATCGACACCGGTGCCAGCACCTCCAGCCTGCATGCCACCGAAATCGAACCGTTCGAGCGCGACGGCCAACCCTGGGTCCGCTTCACTGCCCACCTGGGTTCGGTGGTGCAACTGCGCCACCGTCGCTGCGAAGCACCGCTGGTCACCATGAAGACCATCAAGAGCTCCAATGGCCAGGCCCAGACCCGCTATGTCATCCGCACGTCACTGGCATTGGGCGATGGTGTGTGGGAGGTGGAGTTCACCCTGGCCTGCCGCAAGAACATGCGCTACCGCCTGTTGCTGGGTTCCAAGGCGCTGATCCACGGCCAGTTGGTGGTCAACCCCGGGCTGAAATACGTACAAGACAAACCGGCCTTCCCGGCCACCCTTTCCCCTGTCACAGGTGCTGCATGAAGATCGCTGTGCTGTCGCGCAATCCGCGTCTGTATTCCACCCGCCGCCTGGTCGAAGCCGGAACCCAGCGGGGCCACGAAATGGTGGTGATCGATACCCTGCGGGCCTACATGAACATTGCCAGCCACAAGCCGCAGATCCACTACCGCGGCAAACCGCTGGAAGGTTTCGATGCGGTGATCCCGCGCATCGGCGCCTCAGTGACTTTCTATGGCTGCGCAGTGCTGCGCCAGTTCGAGATGATGGGTGTATATCCGCTCAACGAGTCGGTGGCGATTGCCCGCTCGCGGGACAAGCTGCGCTCACTGCAGCTGCTATCGCGGCGTGGCATCGGCCTGCCGATTACCGGCTTCGCCCACTCGCCAGACGATATCCCCGACCTGATCCAGATGGTCAATGGCGCGCCGCTGGTGATCAAGGTGCTGGAAGGCACCCAGGGCATCGGCGTGGTGCTGTGCGAAACCACCAAGGCGGCCGAATCGGTGATCGAGGCGTTCATGGGCCTGAAGCAGAACATCATGGTGCAGGAGTACATCAAGGAAGCTGGCGGCGCGGACATCCGCTGCTTCGTGGTCGGCGACAAGGTCATCGCCTCGATGAAACGCCAGGCCAAACCCGGCGAATTCCGTTCCAACCTGCACCGTGGCGGGGTGGCCAGCCTGATCAAGATCACGCCGGAAGAACGCATGACCGCCATTCGCGCGGCCAAGGTGATGGGCTTGAGCGTGGCGGGTGTGGATATCCTGCGTTCCAACCATGGGCCGCTGGTGATGGAGGTGAACTCGTCACCGGGGCTGGAGGGCATCGAGGTGACCACCGGCAAGAACGTGGCGGCGATGATCATCGAGCATCTGGAGAAGAATGGCGGGCCTAATCAGACCCGGACCAAGGGCAAGGGTTGAGAGCCTGGGGCTGCTTTGCAGCCCATCGCGACACAAGGCCGCTCCTACAGCAGGGCGCACCTCACTTTGTAGGAGCGGCCTTGCGTCGCGAAAGGGCCGCAAAGCGGCCCCGGTAATCACACGGCATTACGTGGCAGCAACAGCCCCAGAGGCAGCCTTACCCGCGCCTCGATCCCGCCCCCGGAGCGGTTGCGCAGCTCCACATTGCCGCCATGCTGCGCCGCGATCCGCTTGACGATCGCCAGCCCCAACCCGGTGCCCTTGCCACCGCGCGCCCGGTCGCCGCGAATGAACGGGTTGAAGATGGTTTCCAGCTCCGACTCGTCGATCCCTGTGCCACGGTCCAGCACACTCAGCACCACGTACGGCGCACTCTCGTCGCCCGACACGTAGGCGGCCACCTCAACCCCCTTGCCGGCATGGTGCAAGGCGTTGCCGATCAGGTTGCCGAGCATGCGCTTGAGCGAAACCCGGCGCAGCGGGAACGGCGGAATCGGCTCCAGGCACAGGCGCACGCGTTCTTCCGGCTGGTTGTAAGGCGCCACCACTTCGCGCACCAGGTCGGCCAGGTCGACTTCTTCGAGCGGTTCGTCACGGCCATCGCGAATGAAGGCCAGGAACTGATCGAGGATCGCATCCATGTCCTCGATATCACGGACCATGTCTTCACTCAGCTCGCTGTCGCTGTTCAACAACGACAGCGACAGGCGCAAGCGCGTCAGTGGCGTGCGCAGGTCGTGGGACACGCCGGCGAGCATCAGCTCGCGCTCGCGCCCGGCCTGCTCGACATCCTCGGCCATCTGGTTGAAGGCCTTGTACACCTCGGTCATCTCGCTGGGCGTATCGCTGATCGGCAGGCGCACGCTGCGCCCCTGGCCGAGCAGGCGAGCAGCGAATACCAGGCGCTTGAGCGGCTGGTTCAACTGGCGCACGAAGATCCACGCCGAGGCAGTGGACAACAGGCCAATGGCCAGGAACCAGCCCAGCACGTTCCAGATCTTCTGCCCCCGCAGCGGGTGCGGATACAGCGGCACTTTCAGCCAACCGGGGCCCAGGCTGGGCGCGTTGACCCACAACGCCGGCGGCGCATGAATACGCAGGCGCACCTCGGTGTCATCGCCAAGCTCGGCCTGCATCTGCCGTTGATAGATTTCACTGTAGGGCCAGTGCTGTTCGCCCTCGGGTACACCCGAGCCGGTAACCCGGATAAGGCCTGCCGCTTCGGCGATCTTGTCGCGGTTTTCTTCGTCGGCAGCCCAGTAGGCGCGCAAGGTCAGCGCGACGCCGTGGCTGTACTGGCGGTCGACCAGCACGTCCTCGTTCATCAACAGGTAGACCAGGGTCAAGGCCTTGGAGAACAGGACGACGATCAACACCAGCCACAGCGTGCGGGCGAAGAAGCTTTGCGGGAACCACAGCGGTGTTTTCATCGACGGCGAGGCATCATTTGCCGGCGTTTCCGTCCGGTACGAACACGTAGCCCACGCCCCAGACAGTCTGGATATAGCGCGGCTTGGACGGGTCCGGCTCGATCATGCGGCGCAGGCGCGAGATCTGCACGTCGATGGAGCGCTCCAGCGCATCCCATTCGCGGCCACGGGCCAGGTTCATCAGCTTGTCACGGGTCAGCGGCTCGCGTGCATGCATGACCAGCGCCTTGAGCACGGCGAACTCACCGGTGGTGAGCATGTGCACTTCGTCGCCACGCTTGAGTTCGCGGGTAGCCAGCGACAGCTCGTAGTCGCCGAAGGTGACCGACTCGTCTTCACTGCCCGGCGCACCCGGCACGCTCGGGGCCTGGCGGCGCAGCACGGCCTTGACCCGGGCCATCAGCTCGTCCGGGTTGAACGGCTTGCCGAGGTAGTCGTCGGCGCCCAGTTCCAGGCCCTTGATGCGGCTGAGCTCGTCGCCCTTGGCGGTGAGCATGATGATCGGGATCTGGTTGTTCTGCTGGCGCAGGCGCTTGCATGCCGACAGGCCGTCTTCACCAGGCAACATCAGGTCGAGCACGACCAGGTTGAACACCTCGCGCTGCAGCAGGCGGTCCATCTGCTCGGTGTTGGGCACCGCGCGGGCACGGTAGCCCTTGCTGGCGAAAAAACGCTCCAGCAGGCTGCTCAGCCCCGGGTCGTCATCGACGATGAGAATCTTTTCACCTTCAGCGGTGTTTGGCGTGCCGGTCATGAATTACTCCTCTGGTATCGCCGCGCATTATGGCGTAGCCATTGCTGCACGTTGCGTGAGCATTGTTAGCAGATTTTTCCCCGGGCGCCAGTTCCGGCTGGCCGGGCGCCATCACCGCAAGGCAGTTGCGATGGGTATAATGCGCGGCTTTCATCCAGCGCCGCCGGGCGAAAGGCCCACAGGCGCCCTCCGTATTCATCAATGTCAGGTGGTTTACATGGACAGCATCAACAGCCGTATCGCCGAGGAACTGGGCGTACGCCCCCAGCAGGTCGAGGCGGCCGTGGGCCTGTTGGACGAAGGCTCGACCGTGCCCTTCATCGCCCGTTACCGCAAGGAAGTGACCGGTAGCCTGGACGATACCCAGCTGCGCCATCTGGAAGAGCGCCTGCGCTATCTGCGCGAACTCGACGAGCGCCGCGCCAGCATCCTGGCCAGCATCGAGGAGCAGGGCAAGCTGACCCCGGAACTGGCCCGCGAGATCAAGCTGGCCGACACCAAGACCCGCCTCGAAGACCTCTACCTGCCGTACAAGCAGAAGCGCCGCACCAAGGGCCAGATCGCCCTCGAAGCCGGCCTCGGCGAGCTGGCCGATGGCCTGTTCAACAACCCTGACCTGGCCCCGGAAAGCGAAGCCGCACGTTTCGTCAGCGCCGACAAAGGCGTGGCCGACGTCAAGGCGGCGCTGGAAGGCGCCAAGTACATCCTCATGGAGCGCTTCGCCGAAGACGCCGCGCTGCTCGACAAGCTGCGCAGCTTCCTCAAGCAGGAAGCCGTGCTCAGCGCCCGCGTGGTGCCCGGCAAGGAAGAGGAAGGCGCCAAGTTCCGCGATTACTTCGCCCACGACGAATTGCTGCGCAACGCGCCGTCGCACCGTGCCCTGGCGATTTTCCGCGGGCGCAACGAGGGCGTGCTGAGCGCCTCGCTCAAGGTTGGCGAAGAACTGCCCGGCACCCTGCACCCCTGCGAGCTGATGATCGGTAATCACGTCGGCATCGACAACCGCAACCGCCCGGCCGACAAGTGGCTCGGCGAGGTGGTGCGCTGGACCTGGAAGGTCAAGCTGTACACCCACCTGGAAACCGACCTGTTCGGCGAACTGCGCGACAACGCCGAAGGCGAGGCGATCAATGTCTTCGCCCACAACCTGCACGACCTGCTGCTGGCCGCCCCGGCCGGCCCGCGCGCGACCCTGGGCTTCGACCCGGGCCTGCGCACCGGCTGCAAGATCGCCGTGGTCGATGCCACCGGCAAGCTGCTGGACCACACCACGGTCTACCCGCACGCGCCGAAAAACGACTGGGACCGCACCATTTCCATCATGGCCGCGCTGTGCGCCAAGCACTCGGTGGAGCTGATCGCCATCGGCAACGGTACCGCCAGCCGCGAGAGCGACAAGCTGGTGGCCGAGCTGGTCAAGAAGTATCCAGCGCTGAAGATTACCAAGGTCATGGTTTCCGAAGCCGGCGCTTCGGTGTACTCCGCCTCGGAGCTGGCTGCCCGCGAATTCCCGGACCTGGACGTGTCGATCCGTGGCGCTGTTTCCATCGCCCGCCGCCTGCAGGACCCGCTGGCCGAGCTGGTGAAGATCGACCCGAAATCCATCGGCGTCGGACAGTACCAGCACGACGTCTCCCAGGTGAAGCTGGCGCGTGGCCTGGACGCCGTGGTCGAGGACTGCGTGAACGCCGTGGGGGTCGACGTCAACACCGCCTCGGTGGCGCTGCTGACCCGTATTTCCGGCCTCAACGCCACCCTGGCCCAGAACATCGTCGCCCACCGCGATGCCAACGGCCCGTTCGCGACCCGCGCGGCGCTGAAAAAAGTCAGCCGCCTGGGTGAGAAAACCTTCGAACAGGCCGCCGGCTTCCTCCGCGTGATGAACGGCGACAACCCGCTGGACGCCTCGGCAGTGCACCCTGAAGCCTACCCGCTGGTGCAGCGCATAGCCGCCGACACCGGCCGCGACATCCGTTCGCTGATCGGTGACAGCAGCTTCCTCAAGCGCCTGGACCCGAAGCAGTTCACCGATGAAACCTTCGGCCTGCCGACCGTTACCGACATCCTGCAGGAACTGGACAAGCCTGGCCGTGACCCGCGCCCGGAATTCAAGACCGCCACCTTCCAGGACGGCGTCGAAGACCTCAAGGACCTGGAACCGGGCATGATCCTCGAAGGCGTGGTGACCAACGTCACCAACTTCGGCGCCTTCGTCGACATCGGTGTGCACCAGGACGGCCTGGTGCACATCTCGGCGCTGTCGGAGAAGTTCGTCAAGGACCCGCGTGAGGCGGTCAAGGCCGGCGACGTGGTCAAGGTCAAGGTCATGGAAGTGGACATCCCGCGCAAGCGTGTCGGCCTGTCCATGCGCATGAGCGATACCCCGGGCGAAAAGGTCGAAGGCAACCGCGGCGGCAACCGTGGCACCGGCGGCAACCGCCAGCAGCAGGCACCGCGCCAGCGCGAAACTGCCACTGCCGCCCCGGCCAACAATGCCATGGCCGCACTGTTCGCCAATGCCAAGCAGTTGAAGAAGAAGTGATGGACGTACCCGGCGAATACGTCGAAAGCGCCTTCAGCCAGCTACTCGGCTGCCGCCTGCAACACCTGGAGACAGGTGTTGCCGAGGTAGCCCTGGCGCTCGGGCCGCACTTGCGCAACCGTGGCCAGAAACTGCACGGCGGGGCGATCTTCAGCCTGGTGGACATAGCCATGGGCCTGGCTTGCTCGGCCAGCCATGGCTTTGACCAGCAAAGCGTGACCATCGAGTGCAAGATCAACTACATGCGCGCCGTCAGTGACGGCGAAGTGCTGTGCACGGCTCGCGTGCTGCACGCCGGGCGGCGTACCCTGGTAGTCGACGCCGACGTAGTCCAAGGCGACAAACTGGTGGCGAAAGCGCAAGGAACCTTCGCGGTTCTCTAGCTCACCAACCGCTATGTGCGGTATTTTCGGCAACAACTGGGGGCTGCGAAGCGGCCTCCGAAGTCGGCGCTGTGCAATGCCGGAACCGCATAAACCAGGCGACAACGCCAGTTCCTTTTCCCACTACCCTTGTAGACCGTCTTTTCTACCCCCATATTGGGGCGACTGACGCGTGAAGGAATACATCTTGAGCGACCTCCTCAACCGCCGCCTGAGCCTGCTCGGCGCCAATCTCCCCCTGCTCAAGCAGTGCCTGCACGGTATTGAGCGCGAATGCCTGCGTGTGACCGCCGAAGGTCGCCTGGCCCAGACGCCGCATCCGCAAGCCCTGGGGTCGGCGCTGACCAACGAGCAGATCACCACCGATTATTCCGAGTCGCTGCTGGAGTTCATCACCCCGGCCCTGCCCGACCCGGCCAAGGTGCTCGAAAGCCTCGAGGAGACCCACCGTTTCGTCTACAGCAAGCTGGGCGACGAATACCTGTGGAGCCCATCGATGCCGTGCACGCTGCCGGCCGAGGAAGACATCCCGATCGCCGAATACGGCAGCTCCAACATCGGCAAGCTCAAGCACGTCTACCGCAAGGGCCTGGCCCTGCGCTACGGCCGCACCATGCAGTGCATCGCCGGTATCCATTACAATTTCTCCTTGCCGGAGGCACTGTGGCCACTGCTGCGCAGCGCCGAAGGCAGCAGCGAGAGCGACCGCGACTACCAGTCGTCGGCCTACATCGCGCTGATTCGCAATTTCCGCCGTTACAGCTGGCTGTTGATGTACCTGTTCGGCGCCTCGCCGGCCCTGGACAAAGGCTTCCTGCGTGGCCGTCCGCATCAGCTCGAAGAGCTCGACGCCGAAACCCTGTACCTGCCCTATGCCACCAGCCTGCGCATGAGCGACCTGGGCTACCAGAGCAACGCCCAGGCTGGCCTCACGCCGTGCTACAACAACCTGGCCAGCTACACCGACAGCCTGCGCAAGGCGGTGGGCACGCCCTACCCGCCCTACGTTGAAATCGGCACACACGTGGATGGCGAGTGGGTGCAGTTGAACACCAACATCCTGCAGATTGAAAACGAGTACTACTCGAACATCCGCCCCAAGCGCGTCACCTACACCGGCGAGCGGCCAATCCAGGCCCTGACCTCGCGCGGCGTGCAGTATGTGGAAGTACGCTGCCTGGACATCAACCCGTTCCTGCCGGTGGGCATCGACCTGACCGAGGCGCGCTTCCTCGATGCGTTCCTGCTGTTCTGCGCGCTGGAAGACAGCCCGCAACTGGATAACGGCGAATGCGGCCAATGCACCAACAACTTCCTGACCGTGGTCAAGGAAGGCCGTCGCCCTGGCTTGGAACTGCGCCGCAATGGCCAGCCGATCGGCCTCAAGGACTGGGCTGGCGAGCTGCTCGGGCGCATCCGCCAATTGGCCGACCTGCTCGACCAGGCACATGGCGGTGACGAACACGCCAAAGCCCTGGATGCGCAGCAGGCCAAGGTTGACGACGCCTCGCTGACGCCATCGGCCCAGGTGTTGGCGCGCATGACCGAGCATGACGAAAGCTTCGTCAAGTTCGCCCTGCGCCAAAGCCAGATCCACGCCGAAACCTTCCGTGAGCAGCCGCTACCGGTCGAGCGCCAGCAAGCCTTCGAGACCCTCGCCCGCGAATCGCTCGCCGAGCAGTCGCGCCTGGAGCAGCAGGAGGTGGGCGATTTCGACCTGTTCGTCGGCGCCTACCAGGCCAGTATCCTGGCGATCAGCAACTGATGACCCGCACGGCCACCCCGCGCAAGCCCCGCGCCAGCAGCCAGGCCAGGATCGAGGCGATCCTGGCGGCTGCACGCGAGTTGCTGGCCGAACAGGGGGTGGCCGCACTGTCGATCTACAGCGTGGCCGAGCGCGCGCAGATACCGCCATCGTCGGTGTATCACTTTTTCGCCAGCGTGCCGGCCCTGTTGGAAGCGTTGACCGCCGACGTGCACCGGGCGTTTCGCGAAGCCTTGAGCGCCCCGATCGATAGCAATGCGTTCGCTACCTGGCACCAACTGTCGCGGCTGGTCGAACAGCGCATGCTCGACATCTACAACGAGGATGCCGCGGCGCGTCAGTTGATCCTCGCCCAGCATGGGTTGAGCGAGGTGGTACAGGCAGACCGCCAGCACGACATGGAGCTGGGCGAGTTGATGCACAGCCTGTTCGATCGCCATTTCGTGTTACCGACAATGCCGAGCGACGTGGATGTCTTCGCCCTCGCCATGGAACTGAGCGACCGCGTTTATGCGCGTTCCATGCAACTGTTCGAGCAAATCACGCCGCGCATGGCCGAGGAAGGCATGCGCGTGTTCGAGGCATATCTCTCGCTTTATTTGCCACCTTTCCTGCCACAGCGCCGCACCGACTGAAGATACATATACCACCGGGCAAACCACCGCGATCAGTTCAATGAGGGCCCATTACTTCCAGCCCTCAAAGAGTTGATCGCTCATGCCCGCACCCGACATCAGCCTGCCCGACCTCATCACGACCCTGCCAGTCAACGGCTCCGCCCCCCTCAGCCAGCAATTGGCCGGCAAAGGTAACCTGCTCACGGTCGCACGGCAGACACTTGAACGAACCACGCAACAGCTACGAACCCTGTTGAGCCTGGCACCCGATCTGCGGCAAACCGTGCACAAAACGTTACACGCTGAACTGCAACTGGACCCGACCCATTGCGGTTTGCACCATGGCGATAGCCAGGTGAACATGGTCACATTCGCTACCCGCCTGCTAGCCGGCCCGGTCTTTGCCAATCCGTTTGCCGACTGGACCCCGTGGGGTTTCAGCGATGCGTCGGCATTTGCCACAACGACAGCCGCCGCATGGGAACAGCAGCTAGGCCCTGCGGTGCGAACAGCGCAGTTTCAAGCTGCGGGCAATTACTGGGACGGGCGAATGCCTGGTAGCAATAGCTCGCGCAAGGCCCAGGCGAACAAACTGCTTCGCCAGCACTTCACCAGCAATCTGGACATTGCATACGGCCTGGGCAAGATAGACATCAGCGATTGGCTGCACGGCAGGGAGGCATCGGCCGGACATGCTTTGGTGGAGTGGCGGCTACCGACGGGAACCACGCTGACCAGCACAGCAGCGTTGCTGATCAGCCCGCAAGCCGGCCTGACATCCTGGTTGCTCTACCTGCCAGGCAGGCTCAACCCTGTGCTTGCTTTCAACGATCTCGAAGCTTTGCGTGACTGGATCTTCGCCAACCGCTTCTGGTTCTGGTCGGACCCCAGGTATTCCGTTGTCACAGGGATGCGCGAGGATGTCGTCATTACCCATCTGCAACGCGATGGCTTCAGTGCGCTGATGGCGGAAATGCTCCGCCAGCACAAGGAGATTACCGAACACCACCTGCTTCAAGCCTGCCTGCAAAGCGAAACGGGCCCGCTGGACTTGTCCGACCTGCAAACCTGGGAACGCCAGCGCAGTGAACTGGTTCGCGAGGCACTCGACGCGACCGTGAAAAGCGCCATCGACCAGGTGCACGCAACCGATACCGCGCTGGCGGAGGAAGAGGTGCACTTCGCCTGCCTGGAACAACATCTGCCGATCGGCTGGCGCAAGCAGTCGATCGAACGCCAGGAGACACTGCTGGAGCAGTATCTAGCTGGAGAGACAGCTCCCACCTCCGCCAAGGTCACGCTGTTGCGCGAACGCCAGGCGGAGCTTGACGTGCTGCAGGATGCCCAGGACCTCTATCTGCTGGAATTGCCAGCCGTGCTCTCGAGTGCCAGCCTCAAGGTGCGCGTCGGTGACAAAAGCCCGCTCGAGCAGATCAGTGAAGGGCTTTGCCAGGCCTTGCTCAAGGAAGCGCGCCTGCAGCACACGCTGGGGGAGCTGTCGGATACCCATCTGGACTGGATCGAGCAGCTTGTCGACAGGCCCAAGCCTGGCCTGCAACGCTTCGTACAGGCCAGCGCACTGGAGCTGGTGGCCGCAGACCGCACCTGGCAGCTGCATGGCTACATGACATTCCGTGCGCTGCCCAAGGAAGATGATCAAACCCATGCGCCCAGCATATTGCTCTACAGGCCAGGCCAACGGGGTGGATTACTGGCATTCGAGCACGAGTCGGCACTCGCCCGAAGCCTGCTGGCTACGCTGCAGGGCGCATGGCCCGACGCGCTGCTGGAAGCGGCGCAGCCGGCCGATGCCATACAGCTGCTGGAGGCCCTGGCCGACTCGGCTTCGGCATCGTTCAACCATACGGTGATCAAATCCCACTTCATGCAGCACTGTGTGGAGGCCATAGTTGCGGCGCTGCCTGCCGACAGTTCGAAGGAGCACGCCCGGCAACGCCTGTGCATCAGCAGCAACCGCGCCAGAGAGACGGCCCTGGCAAGGTTTGCCGAGAACAACCGCAGCAGCCACATCCACGCCCAGCTCAGCCCATTGCACCACCTTGACCCGCACCAGCTTGACGACCTGGCCAAACAGGTTGACGCGCTGCGGGGCGCATTGCTGGCCTCGACCGACCTGCTCAGGATGAGCTTGCCATCACGCAAGCAATTCACCCGCAGCATGCTGCATCAACACCTGCGCACTGAGTTTGGCATTCAGAATATCCCGCAAATTACCCTCGACATCGCCGACAGCGTAACCGTGAAAAAACAAGTAACCGGTCAATCGGCACTGGGCGGCGCTGGGTCTCGAGACGTGCCGGAATTCAGCAAGACGCGCAGTGCCGTGAATCTCGAATCGTTCATCCTGCTGGCCCTGGATGATCAGCGGCGACTCAGACTGGGCAATGCCACCATCAAGTGCGAACCGGAAAACCACACACTGGAGCAAGCCCTTACCCCAACTTATATCACCGAGCTGATCACGCAACTGGATGCCGCTGGCAGTTACGAGCAACGTATCACCCAGGCCTACCTGGGCTTTGCACACGAATCCGCCTGGCAGGTGCAGTGGCGCCAGGAGACCTTGCGTGCCCCCTACGAACACCGCCTGCGGCTGCTGACCCTGAGCAGGCCGACCAGCCTCGACGCCTCGGGACAGACGCTGCTGGAAAGGTTCTGCCAGGAACAGCTCGACAGCACCGCCACCAGAACCATCGCCTACCACACGCTGGAGCTTGCCCCAGGCACTGCTGCTGACGGGTCCAGTAACAGCGTGGGGCTGTCAGGTATCAGCGTGATCCAGGATATGAAAGGGCCGGTACTGCTCTATATGCCGGATGCCCCCAACGGCAAGATCATCACTCAGCATGCAACCGCCAAGGCTGCGTGCGAGGCGCTGCAGACGATGGCGCTGGACAAGGGCATGGTCCATTACCTGGCGACCCAGACGCAATCCGGCAACCCGGATGAACATGAGCTGTATATCAACCAGGCGCTGCAGGCCGGCTTCAAGGCCTTCATCGACGTGGGCTCGGTGCGCACCGAAACCTTGCCAACCTACGAAACCGCCCAGGACATGGGCGAACTCATCCGCGAGCATCGGGCCACTTCGCGCAGCCAGGCTGACATGGCGCTTGTCGCGCCCGAGGCGTTCAACCGTTACTTCTTCCTCGGCTTGCGGCTGACACTTGGCATATTGCCCGGTGCGGGCACAACGTTGGCCTTGTATGACGGTTGGCACGCGGCGAACGCCGCGGTCTCAGCGTTCCAGAAGAGCGAGCTGGAGGAAGGTCTTCAGCACCTGGTCAGCCTGTTGCAGTCACTGACCGACGCCATCCTCACGCTTGCCCCGCTGGCGGCCAGCGCAGGCACACCTGCCACCACGGCCCGCCAGTTGACCCGGCAACGCCAGCGCCTCGAACCGTTCAGGCCAACGGGAGGAATCCGCAAAACCCCGCCAAACCCATTCGCAGGTTACGAAAGCGAGTTGCCTGCGGGCCCGATGGCGCCTTCCACACACCCACAAGGTGCGGGCGTGTTCGAGCACAGCATCAGCAATCAGCACTTCATATCGCGCTATGCCGCCTGGTACGCGGTGGAGTGGGACCCGACAAACTTCACCTGGCGGCTAAAGCCTCATGGCCTGCGCACCTACCGGCAACCGGTACGGCTGAGCGAACAGGGGTTATGGGAAACCCCTGGCAGGCTCAGCGGCTTGCTGGTTGACAATGGCTTGCAAGGCGGCGGCGGCTTACTCACCACCCTTTACGACCAAGGCGTCGCCTATTGGCGCATGATCGTGCGCGGTCAACCTCGGCAACTGACCGGCATGGATCTGGCGCACGACATCAACGACGAACTGAGGCGCATCCGGGATCGCATGCGCACCAGGCAAGCGAACTATCGCGAGGCCACACAAGCAGTTCCGGAGGGGGCTCGCCCGACCAAAGCGCAAAGGACCGCGATCGCCAACGCTCGCCGGGAACTGGTCGAAGAACTCAGTCGTAACATCACTTACAACGAGCGCAGCATTGCTCGCCTGCGAGAACAGCGCGCCACGCTAGGCAGGTCGACCTACGCCAGGTTCACCTCGGTATGTGAGGAAAACATCAGCGAAATGAGCGTACTGGAGATGCACCTTGTATCGGCACGCTTCAGCCTGGCGACGGACGAAGCCCGGCGCGCTATCAATGCCACCCAGGCCCTGCACGGGCACAATGTCGCCGTCGAACGGGTCGAGCTCCTCACTCAGCGGGCATTGGCGGCAAACCGCGAATTGATAGCCACCTTGCAGGAGGTGGAACGCCTGGCCATTCGTCATCAGGCCAGGCGCAATACCTTGCAGGGCAACGCATTGACCCGTTACCAACTGATGGCAGACGAGACGGGGCTGATCCTCGACCTCGCCAATGCACAACTTGTCCGGGCATCCATTCTTTCGTTGACGTTATTCCAGGCAAGCGCCGTCGGACATCCGCAGATCGGCGCATTCATGGCGCACTTCCACGAGCAAGGAACTGCGTTGCGCAGCACCCTTTTCAGCCACCTGCAGTTGCCCCAGGCCAGCCTCAGCCGTGCCCAGGAGCGCAACTTCCTGCGCAGCGCACAAAGCCACTACGCGCGGTTCCTGAGCCATGTCACGGCGTGGGAAGACAATTTCCAGGACTTGCTGTCACCTAGTGAAAACCGTTCGCTGCGACAGTTGCTGCGTCAGCTGATCGATGACATCGAAAACAGCCTCGACAGGGCCAATGTCGCTCGGCAACGCAGCGGTCACCAGCCTGGGCGTGGGGCTAGCCGCCCGCGCCTGTTCGAAACCGTGGAAGGCCCACTCATTGGCACCGAGTACGCCGAAGGGGGGCAGGTACGCATGCGTATCAACCAGCCACACTCCAACCAACCCCATACCACCTACACCAGAAATGAAGCAGGTCAGTGGCAACTGTCTGCAGCAGAACGCGCAGCGCCTACACAGACAATGGCGAGCCTGATGGAAACCGCCACGGCCCGCCTGGACGATGTCCCAAGGCAGCAGGCCAGGCTGCGCCAGTACCAGACAGCGCAAACCTTGCCGGTTGATCTGCAGGACATTGCCGAAGGGCACGCGCAGCAACTGCGTTTCATCGCCGACAGGATTCGCCAGAAAGCCGGGGATGCAATGACCGATGGGCAGCAAGCCCTGAGGCAAAGGCTGAACACCGCTGCCGAGCAGATGGAGACACTTGGCCGCGAATTGCGCATCGCCCAGACCAAGGCCAGCAGAAAGCCTACGGTTGGTTACCTGGAATACCTGCTTGGCGAGCAGGAAGCCGAAATTGCCTGGTCGCGCACTTTGAATCCCAAGCTGGATCGCAAAGGCAACCCGGTCGAATATCTGGAGGAATATCGCATTCTTGATCGCAATACCCGGCAGGCCTTGTGGTATGCACACTTTCACTTCCGACAAAAACCGGCACAAGGTTTCAACCGGCTGGAAGCAGGCCACCTGAAACTGGCGAGCGAACGCGACCTGGGCGACGGCGCGTGGCGGGGCAGCATGAGCGAGGCCCAGGCCAACCGTCTATTCGGCAACCTGCGGCCGGCCACCTGATACAGCATTATCGGGGCCGCCTGGCGGCCCTTCGCGGGCGCGCCCGCTCCCATATTGTCCGCTGTCGCAGGACCGTGTGGGAGCGGGCGTGCCCGCGAAGGGCTGCAAAGCAGCCCCAATATCGAGCAACCTCATCACAGCTTGGCGATAGACACTTCAGTCGACTTCACGAAGGCAATCACTTCACTGCCCACTTGCAGCTCCAGCTCACGCACGGAGCGGGTAGTGATGACCGAGGTGACGATGCCCGAGGCTGTCTGCACGTCGATTTCCGACAGTACCGGGCCTTCGAGGATTTCTTTCACGGTGCCTTTGAACTGGTTGCGAACGTTGATGGCTTTGATGGTCATGATGTCATTCCTTCTCTAGGGACTTCCGGGGTATTAGTGCGCCCAACGCAATTGCGTGGGCAGAGGGGCGACAGGATCCGGCTCGGGCGCAGCGCCCGGGGCCGACAGCACTCGGTTGAGCACTTCGCTCTCCAGCGCGGCCAGGCGGTGCGAACCACGCGCCCGGGGCCGTGCCAGGTCGACGGTGAGATCGAGCCCGACCTCACCGTCCTCGATCAGGATCACCCGGTCAGCCACGGCAACCGCCTCGCTGACGTCGTGGGTGACCAGCAGCACGGTGAAGCCGTGCTGGCGCCACAGGCGTTCGATCAGCTGCTGCATCTCGATACGGGTCAGTGCATCCAGTGCACCGAGCGGCTCGTCCAGCAGCAGCAGGCGCGGCTGGTGGATCAGCGCCCGGGCCAGGGCCACGCGCTGCTTCTGGCCACCGGAGAGCGCTGCCGGCCATTCGTTGCCACGGTCGGCCAGGCCAACGGCCTCCAGGGCTTGCAGCGCACGCGGGCGCCAGTCGCCGGACAGGCCCAGGCCGACGTTGTCGATCACCTTCTTCCACGGCAGCAGGCGCGCATCCTGGAACATCAGGCGGGTTTCTTCGCGGGCCTCTTCCAGTGCTGCGGCGCCAGCCAGCAGCTGGCCTGCCGTAGGCTGGTCGAGGCCGGCCAGCAGGCGCAGCAAGGTGCTCTTGCCGCAGCCACTGCGGCCGACGATGGCGACGAACTGGCCAGCCGGGATATGCAGCTCGATGCCCTTGAGCACTTCGCGCTGGCCGAAGGTCTTGCGCAGGCCGCTGGCAGCTAGCGGGATACCACGCAACAGGCGTGGCGGCTGTTCCTTGAGCACAGTCATGCGCCCTCCTTCTTCGCCACTTGATAGGCCGGGTGCCAGCGCAGCCACACGCGCTCCAGGCCCCGCGCAGCAAGGTCGGCAAGCTTGCCGAGCACGGCGTACAGGACGATGGCCAGTACCACCACGTCGGTCTGCAGGAATTCGCGGGCGTTCATTGCCAGGTAGCCGATGCCAGCGTTGGCCGAGATGGTTTCGGCAACGATCAGGGTCAGCCACATGAAGCCCAGGGCAAAACGCACGCCGACCAGGATCGATGGCAAGGCCCCCGGCAGGATCACCTGGCGGAACAGGCTGAAGCCGGACAGGCCATAGCTGCGCGCCATCTCCACCAGCGCCGGGTCGACGTTGCGGATGCCGTGATAAGTGTTCAGGTAGATCGGGAACAACGTGCCCAGTGCGACCAGGAACACCTTCGCCGACTCGTCGATACCGAACCACAGGATCACCAGCGGGATCAGTGCCAGGTGCGGCACATTGCGGATCATCTGCACCGAGCTGTCGAGCAGGCGTTCGCCCCAGTTCGACAAGCCGGTGATGAAGCCCAGCACCAGGCCGATGCTGCCACCAATGACGAAGCCCAGCCCGGCGCGCCAGCCACTGATCGCCAGGTGGGTCCAGATCTCGCCACTGCGCACCAGTTCGACGCCGGCACTGACCACGGCGCTGGGCGCCGGCAGGATGCGCGTCGACAGCCAGCCGGCGCTGACCGCCAGCTGCCAGGCAGCCAGCAGCAGGAGCGGCAGCGCCCACGGCGCCAGGCGCTGGCCAAGGCTATTGGAAGTTGCACGACTCATGGCCAGGCCCTCAACTTTGCGCAACGGACTTGGGCAGGATGTCGTTGGCCACCATCTCGCCGAACGGGCTCACGTAGCCGCCGGCCTTGGCTTGCTCCGGGCGCTGCACGTCCAGGTGCGGGAACAGCAGCTCAGCCACCCGGTACGACTCTTCCAGGTGCGGGTAACCGGAGAAGATGAAGGTGTCGATGCCCAGCGCGGCGTATTCCTTGACCCGCGCCGCAACGGTCGGGCCGTCCCCGACCAGTGCGGTACCGGCACCGCCACGCACCAGGCCGACGCCAGCCCACAGGTTGGGGCTGACTTCCAGCTTGTCGCGGCTGCCGTTGTGCAACGCCGCCATGCGCTGCTGGCCGACCGAGTCGAAGCGCGCCAGCGAGGCCTGGGCACGGGCGATGGTGTCGTCATCCAGGTGCGAAATCAGCTTGTCGGCGGCAGCCCAGGCTTCTTCGTTGGTTTCCCGCACGATCACGTGCAGGCGGATGCCAAAGCGCACTTCGCGGCCCTGGGCAGCAGCTTTTTCTCGTACCTGGGCGATTTTTTCCGCGACCGCGCTCGGCGGCTCGCCCCAGGTCAGGTACAGCTCCACCTGCTCGGCAGCCAGGTCCTGGGCAGCTTCGGAGGAGCCGCCGAAATACAGGGGCGGGCGTGGTTGCTGGATCGGCGGGTACAACAGCTTGGCGCCCTTCACCTGGATATGCTTGCCGTCATAGTCGACCACCTCGCCTTCCAGCACTTTGCGCCAGATACGGGTGAACTCCACAGACGCTTCATAGCGTTCCTGGTGGTTCAGGTGCAGGCCGTCGCCGGCCAGTTCGTCCGGGTCACCGCCGGTCACCAGGTTGAACAGCGCGCGGCCATTGGACAGCCGGTCGAGGGTTGCCGCCTGGCGCGCCGCCACGGTGGGCGAAATGATGCCGGGGCGCAGGGCAACCAGGAATTTCAGCCGCTGGGTCACCGGGATCAGCGACGCTGCGACCAGCCAGGAGTCCTCGCAGGAACGCCCGGTAGGGATCAGCACCCCACCAAAACCGAGGCGGTCGGCCGCCTGGGCGATCTGCTGCAGGTAGCCGTGATCGACAGCGCGGGCGCCATCCGAGGTGCCCAGGTACTTACCGTCACCGTGCGTGGGCAGAAACCAGAAAATGTTCAGGCTCATTGGAGTTGTCTCCTCAAGGGGGCTCGGCCAGGGCAAGGCCCCGGCGCGGCAAGTCAATCAAGGCGCACTGGCGACCTTGGCCGGGGGTGTCCAGATCACGTCCTTGATGCTCAGCGGCTTGGGAATCAGCTTAAGTGCCTGGAACGTGTCGGCGATCTTCTGTTGCGCGGCCACCACTTCCGGGGTGAGCGCTGCGGCGCCATAGCCCTGGCGCTTGACCGAGGTCAGGGTGATGTCGGCGGGCAGGCCGAGCAGCGGTGCAACCTGCTCGGTCACCTGCTGCGGGTTGGCCTGGGACCACTGGCCCACCGCACGGACTTCTTCGATCAGGGTGTTGATCACCGCCGGGTGCTGGGTCGCATAGTTGCGGGTAGCGAGGTAGAACTGGTGGTTGTCGACCAGCCCTTTGCCGTCGCGCAGGGTACGCGCCTGCAGCTGTTGCTCGGCAGCCGCCTGGTAGGGGTCCCAGATCACCCAGGCATCGACGCTGCCGCGCTCGAAGGCGGCGCGGGCGTCGGCCGGTGGCAGGTAGACGGGCTGGATGTCGCTGTACTTGAGGCCGGCATCTTGCAGCGCGCGGACCAGCAGGTAGTGCACGTTGGAGCCCTTGTTGAGGGCGACTTTCTTGCCCTTGAGGTCCTTGACCGACTGTACCGGCGAACCCTTCGGCACCAGGATCGCCTCGCTGTGCGGCGCTGGCGGCTCATAGGCGACGTACAGCAGGTCGGCACCGGCGGCCTGGGCGAACACTGGCGGCGTTTCGCCGGTGACACCGAAATCGATGGAGCCGACATTCAACCCTTCAAGCAGCTGCGGGCCGCCGGGGAATTCGGTCCACTGCACCTGCACGCCCTGCTCGGCCAGGCGCTTCTCCAGCGTGCCTTTGGCCTTGAGCAGCACCAGGGTGCCGTATTTCTGATAGCCGATACGCAGGCTCTCGGCCTGGGCTTGGGTAATGGCGCCGAAGGACACAGCCGCCGCAAACAGGGCGACCAGACCGCGACGCAAGAAGACTGTGCGCATGGCGCTCTCCTGTGCGATGGGGTTCGGGTTGTACCTGCTTGCCTCGTTGTCGGGCGAGTAAGGTGGTGAAGCAAATAAGGCCGGTCAGATGCTCCAGCGAGCGCTGATCAGGCGTTCTTCCAGCACGCCGGGGGCCACCGGGCGCGGCCGGCGGGCCAGGGCGACGTGGAAGGTCTCCAGCGAATCCTGCAGGCGTTGCTCCAGCGCCGGTACCAGCTGTGCGGGCTTGCTGCCGTCTGCGTAGGCAATCTGGCTGTCGTCGGCGAAGATCCCTTGCAGGGTCTCCTGCGCCTTGAGTGCCGACAGCACGGGTTTCAGTGCGTAATCCACCGCCAGCATGTGGGCGATACTGCCGCCGGTGGCGATCGGCAACACGATCTTGTTGGCCAAGGCCCGCTCGGGCAGCAGGTCGAGCAAGGTTTTCAGGGCGCCGGCAAAAGAGGCCTTGTACACCGGAGTGGCAACGATCAGGCCATCGGCCTGGGCTACCAGTTGCTGGAAATGCTGCACCTGCGGGCTGTCGAAACGGGCATGCAGCAGGTCTTCGGCGGGGAAGTCGCGTACCTGGAACGTCACCACTTCGACACCACGATCCTGCAGCCACTGGCGCGAACGCTGCAGCAGCACGCCGGAGCGTGAACGGGTACTGGGGCTACCACCGATTGAGACGACCAACATTGCAGCGTTTCCTTGTCTGGGTTGGGAGTGACATTACCAGCGCAGCCATATACCTAGAAATCATATTTTTTCATTTGTTTATTCCATTTGGTTTTTCATCTGGAAGGCCCGCGAAAAGGCCAATGCAATTTCCACAGGCATAAAAAAGGGCCGTCGAAACGGCCCGAATATCCCTGCTATGGCTAAGAGCAATGCAACGAGGAATTCTTTAGCGATTGGGCTGCGGGGTCAGACGCAAGTAAGGCTTGACCGCCCGGTAACCTTTTGGGAAGCGCTGCCTGATCTCCTCTTCGTCCTTCAGCGAAGGCACGATCACCACGTCGTCACCGTCCTGCCAGTTACCAGGCGTGGCCACCTTGTGGTTGTCAGTCAGCTGCAGCGAGTCGATCACCCGCAGGATTTCGTTGAAGTTGCGCCCGGTGCTGGCCGGGTAGGTGATGGTCAGGCGCACCTTCTTGTTCGGGTCGATAACGAACAGCGAGCGCACGGTGAGAGTGTCGCTGGCATTCGGATGGATCAGGTCGTACAGGTCGGACACCTTGCGGTCGGCGTCGGCGATGATCGGGAAGTTGACCACGGTGTTCTGGGTCTCGTTGATGTCCTCGATCCAGCGCTGGTGCGAGTCGACCGGGTCGACCGACAGGGCGATGGCCTTGACCCCGCGCTTGGCGAATTCGTCCTTGAGCTTGGCGGTGAGGCCCAGCTCGGTGGTGCACACCGGGGTGAAGTCGGCCGGGTGGGAGAACAACACGCCCCAGCTATTGCCCAGCCATTCGTGGAAACGGATCTTGCCTGCGCTGGAATCCTGTTCGAAATCGGGGGCGATATCGCCGAGTTTGAGGCTCATGGGCTGCGGCTCCTGTGCTGTGTTCTGTAGTGCATGGAGTGAATGTGCCTGTACTCGGAGAGAAATAAAAAGAATAAATAACGATTTATTTATAACCCCAAGGAATTACCGACGACAGGCATAAAAAAAGCCTCGCACTAGGCGAGGCTTTCTTCGTGACTACGGCTTACAGGAAGCTGTAAGTGTAGTTCACGATGAAGCGAGCCTGATCCTGGTCGGCGCTGCTCTCGCCGGACCCACGGTAGACGCCTTGGCGCAGGCTGAAGCCCAGGCCTTTGAAGGTGCCTTCCTGAAGGGTGTAGTCGATGCGCGCATCGCGTTCCCATTCGTTGTAGGTGCCGTTGCCCGACTTGTTGCGGATATCGTCACCACGCAGGTAAGCAAGCGATGCCTTCAGGCCTGGCACACCCAGGGCCGCGAAGTCATAGGAGTACTGACCGAAGGTAGTGTTTTCGCCAGCACGGGCGAACTGGTTGATCATGCTGTCGGTGAACAGGTAGAAGCTGGAACCTGCAGCGCCTTCGGAGGTACCGCTGTCGTTGGTCAGGCTGCCCTGGTTCAACCATACGAAGCCACCGTCGTCACCCACCTGCTGGTGGCCGACCATCAGCGCGTGGCCACCCAGGGTATAGGTGAACATGGCCGACCAGGTCTTGTTGTCGATCTCGCCGGTGTTCTTGGCGTAGCCACCGTTGTTGTTGAAGTTGTAAGCGCTGTCATTGCCATTCTTGCCGTCGCTGCTGCTGTCGAAGTAGCGCAGGTCGGTCTTGAACGACTGGTCGTCAGCGATCTTGAACACGTGGGTGGCGCCCAGGAAGTGCTGCTTGTAGAAGTCTTCCAGGTTCGAGTAGTAGTACTGCAGGGTCAGGTCTGGAGTGAGCTTGTAGTCCAGGCCACCGTAGCGGAACTTGTTGCTCTCGGCATTGGAACCGGCAACAGACAGACCAGTACGGTTGCTCGAAGCACGGCCCATGGCGTGGGTCAGCTGACCGGCGTTGATGGTCAGGTTGTCGATTTCCTTCGACTGGATGGTGCCACCCTCGAAGGTTTGAGGCAGCAGACGACCATCGTTGGAAACCAGGATCGGCAGGTTCGGTGCGAGCGCGCTACCGAAATGCGCTTCAGTCTTGGAGAAGCGCGCCTTGGCATTGGCACCGAAACGGGCCCACTGGGCAGCGGAACCTTTGCCGTCATCCGGGAAGAAGCCGGACTTGTGGTAACCCTCGCCGCCATCCAGGTGAATACCCCACAGCGCCTGCGCATCAACACCAAAGCCTACGGTGCCTTGGGTAAAGCCCGAGATGTAGTCGAGCTTGAAGCCTTGGCCCGACTCACGCTGGTCCGGACGCTCAGCAGTGCCGGTAGCGTGGGCTTCACGGTTGTCGTTGTTGAAGTACATGGTGCGCGAGCTGAGCGACAGTTTGCTGTCTTCAACGAAACCGGCAGCGCCTGCTTGCTGGGCGAGAACCCCCAATGCCACGGCCAGGGCCAGGCTGGACTTGTACATATTTTGCTCCTCTACGTTCTAATTCTTGTGTATCTCTGGCGGCAGGATCTTTTGCCCCGCTCACCGTGGATTGGCGATTTAGTCCCAAAGCGTGACCATTAAGTCAATCGTTTCTAAACGTTTCGCGACTTTGGTCTAAGACGCCCCCTGCGCTACAGGATAATGACAATCCTATAAATCCAAAATGACCGTTTTATGAATTGGTAAGATTTTTCTGGAATATGTTAGGAACTGTTACAGCCATTCGTAGTAACAACGGGGTCATTCATAACCTTTGGTTATTTGCAAACGTTTGCTCATAACCTAATTCCACATCGTTCTATCGGGACGGGAAAGCCTAGCAGCCCTCTCGCATTTCGCCATTGCGTGAAATCACCCTTGCTGACGCACCCTGTGTAGGAGCGGCCTTGCGTCGCGATGGGGTGCGAAGCAGCCCCAGAATCTCAGCTAGCACCGAAAAATTGCCGGGGCTGCCTTGCGGCCCATCGCGACACAAGGCCGCTCCTGCACGAATCGGGTAAAGACAGACGGCGAATTCAGACGATCGACTCCTAAGCTAATGCAAAAAAGTTATTTATTTTAGTTTTCTTAGATCATTTAGCCTTTTCGCCATCCATCACACCGATTGCTGACGAGAGGTTCACCATGTTCCCGCACGCTCCGCTGCGCCTGTTCGCCGCCCTGACCCTCGCCAGCGCCAGCTGGCTGGCACAGGCTGCCGACCTGACCGTGGCCTACCAGACCACCGTCGACCCCGCCAAAGTCGCACAGGTCGACGGCACCTACGAAAAGGCCAGCAAGGCCAGCATCGACTGGCGCAAGTTCGATAATGGCGCCGACGTGATCACGGCCGTGGCCAGCGGCGATGTACAAATCGGCTACCTGGGCTCCAGCCCGCTGGCCGCCGCCGCCACCCGCAAGCTGCCGGTCGAAACCTTCCTCATCGCCACGCAGATTGGCGCCGGTGAGGCACTGGTCGCGCGCGATGGCATCAACACACCGCAAGACCTGGTCGGCAAGAAAGTTGCCGTGCCGTTCGTCTCCACCGGCCACTACAGCCTGCTGGCAGCGCTGAAAAGCTGGAACATCGACCCGTCCAAAGTGCAGATCCTCAACCTCGCACCGCCAGCAATCATTGCTGCCTGGAAGCGTGGCGACATCGACGCGACCTATGTATGGGACCCGGCCCTGGGCGTGGCCAAGGAGAACGGCAAGGTGCTGATTACCTCGGGCGAGCTGGCCGCAAAAGGCGCGCCGACCTTCGACGCGTGGATCGTACGCAAGGACTTCGCCGCCAAGCACCCGGACGTGGTCAAGGCCTTCGCCAAAGTGACCCTCGACGCCTACGCCGACTACCGCAAGGACCCGAAAGCCTGGCTGGCCAACCCCGACAACGTCGCCAAGCTGGCCAAGCTGTCCGGTGCCAAGCCTACCGATATCCCGGTACTGCTGCAGGGCAACGTCTATCCGCTGGCAGCCGACCAGGCCAGTGCCCTGGGCACGCCGACCACCCAGGCGCTGACCGACACGGCCACCTTCCTCAAGCAGCAAGGCAAGGTCGACGCGGTACTGCCGGACTACGCGCCATACGTAAGTGCCCAATACCTGCCCAACTAAGCCTGTAGAAACCGACCGGAGCCTGCCATGGCCTTGCTCGAGCTGGAGCGCATCAGCGCACAGTACCCCGGCGCCGCTACCCCGGTGCTGGCCGACATCAACCTGAGCCTGGGGCCGCGCCAATTGCTGGTGGCCCTGGGGCCTTCCGGCAGCGGCAAGACCTCGCTGCTCAACCTGATCGCCGGCTTCGTCGCCCCCAGCGGCGGGCGCATCACGCTGGACGGCATGCCCGTCCAGGGCCCCGGAGCCGAGCGTGGCGTGGTGTTCCAGGACGATGCCCTGCTGCCCTGGCAGAACGTGCTGGCCAATGTCGCCTTCGGCCTGGAACTGGCCGGCATGCCCCGCGCCGAGCGCGAAGCCAAGGCCCGCGAAATGCTGGCCCTGGTCGACCTCGACGGTTTTGCCGAGCGGCGTATCTGGCAATTGTCTGGCGGCCAGAAGCAGCGCGTGGGCCTGGCTCGGGCGCTGGCAGCCGACCCTCGGGTACTGCTGATGGACGAACCATTCGGCGCGCTCGATGCCTTTACCCGCGAGCAGATGCAGGAGCTGTTGCTGCAGGTGTGGCAACGCACGGCCAAGCCGGTGTTCCTGATTACCCATGACATCGAAGAAGCGGTGTTCCTGGCCAGCGAGCTGGTGCTGCTGGCACCCAACCCAGGTCGCGTGGTGGAACGCCTGCAACTGGACTTCGGCCAGCGCCATGCGGCCGGCGAACCGGCCCGGGCGATCAAGTCCGACCCGGCCTTCATCGAAACCCGCGAGCATGTGCTGGCGCGGGTGTTCTCGCAACGGCAAAGCCTGCAGGAGCGCGCATGAGCAGCCTGGACCTGCCGGTTACCGGCAAACACAACACCCAACCCCGGCCAGTCGCGAGGCTGCGCGCCCCCCTGGCCACCCGCTGGATCAGCACGCTGACCCTGGCCGGCCTGCTGCTGGCCTGGTGGCTGGTGACCGCAGCCGGCTGGATCGAGCCGCTGTTCCTGCCCTCGCCGGCCGATATCGTGGCCAGGGCCTGGACCTTGCTGACCCAGGGCTACATGGACGCCAGCCTGTGGCAGCACCTGGGTGCCAGCCTGGGACGCATCGGCGTAGCCCTGCTGGCCGCCACCCTTACTGCCATTCCGGTGGGCATCGCCATCGGCTACAACCGCGTAGCGCGTGGCATTCTCGACCCGTTGATCGAGTTCTACCGGCCAATCCCACCGCTGGCCTACCTGCCACTGATCGTCATCTGGTGCGGCATCGGCGAGCTGTCGAAGGTGCTGCTGATCTACCTGGCGATCTTCGCGCCCATCGCCATTGCCACAGCCACCGGCGTGCGCACGGTCGACCCGGCCAAGCTGCGTGCGGCGCAATCATTGGGCGCTACCAGGGCCCAGCTGATCCGCCATGTGATCCTGCCCAGCGCCTTGCCCGACATCCTCACCGGCCTGCGTATCGGCCTGGGGGTTGGCTGGTCGACCCTGGTGGCCGCCGAGCTGATCGCGGCTACCAGCGGCCTGGGCTTCATGGTGCAGTCGGCGGCGCAGTTCCTGGTAACCGATGTGGTGGTGCTGGGCATCCTGCTGATCGCCCTGATCGCCTTCGCCCTGGAGATGGGCCTGCGCGCCCTGCAACGCAAACTGGTGCCGTGGCACGGGCAAAGCCACTGAACCCTGTTGACCACGCCAGCAGCCTGGCGCCTGATTGAAGAGACCCACATGAGCCTGACCATCACCCCACTCAGCCCGGCGCTCGGCGCCCAGATCAGCGGCGTGGACCTCAGCCGCGACATCAGCACCGCGCAGCGCGACGCCATCGAACAGGCGTTGCTGCAGCACCAGGTGCTGTTCTTCCGCGACCAACCGATAACCCCACAACAGCAGGCACGCTTTGCTGCCCGCTTCGGCGACCTGCATATCCACCCGATCTACCCCAACGTGCCGGAAACCCCGCAGGTGCTGATCCTCGATACGGCGGTCACCGATGTGCGCGACAATGCCGTGTGGCACACCGATGTGACCTTCCTGCCGACCCCGGCACTGGGTGCGGTACTCAGCGCCAAGCAGCTGCCGGCCTACGGTGGCGATACCCTGTGGGCCAGCGGGATCGCGGCCTTCGAAGCGTTGTCGGCGCCCCTGCGCGAGCTGCTCGACGGGCTCACTGCCACCCACGACTTCACCAAGTCGTTCCCACTGGAGCGCTTTGGTACCACGCCAGAGGACCTGGCGCGCTGGGAAGCCACGCGGCGCAACAACCCGCCTTTGTCGCACCCGGTGGTGCGTACGCATCCGGTGAGCGGGCGCAAGGCGTTGTTCGTCAATGAAGGCTTCACCACACGTATCAATGAACTGAGCGAGCTGGAAAGCGAAGCGCTGCTGAAGCTGCTGTTCGCCCATGCCACGCGGCCGGAGTTCAGTATCCGCTGGCGCTGGCAGGAGCATGATGTGGCGTTCTGGGACAACCGCGTGACCCAGCATTTTGCCGTGGATGATTACCGGCCGAACCGGCGGGTCATGCATCGGGCGACCATCCTGGGGGATGCGCCCTTCTGACAGGGCCCTGGGGAGGCCTTCGGCCTCCTTTCGCGACACAAGGCCGCTCCTACAGGGGAACGCGATTTGCTGCAGCAGCGGCCTTGTGTCGCGAAGGGCCGCAAAGCGGCCCCCAGCGGGTTACCTGACCAGGTGCAGGAACTGCATGTGCCGTTCGTACTGGTCAAGGATGTCGTTGATGATCTGCTCCCTGCTATAGCCCACCAGGTCATAGTTCTGGCTACCTTCGCTCAGGTGCACCTCTGCCCGGTAGTAACGACGGTTCTTCAACTCCTGGGTGCCCAGCCCACCGAGGGCGAACGATGGCGTGAAGTAGCCACGCATCTGCACCTGGTAGATGAACGGCTGTTCTTCGCCATGGCCAATCTTCAGGCTGACGTTGTCATGGCTCGGGTCGTCCTGGGTAATCAGCACCAGGCCCTTCTGCTCGAACACCTCGCGCACATCGGCAATTGCCGGGCGCACCACGTCGTCCATGAAGCGATACACCTCGTCGCGCGACGGGAAATGCACCGCCTGGCTCAGGCGCTGACGCCAGCCGCCGCGCCCGCGACGAGACTGCGCGAACGGGGCCAGCGAGTGCATCTGCGCGATCTGCCGTTGCGACTCCAGGTAGAACGCCTTGTGCAGCCCCCACATCATGCACAGCAAGATCAGCGAGAACGGCAGCGAAGTCAGCACCACCGCCGACTTCAGCGAATCGATGCTGCCGGCGAACAGCAGCGCGCTGGTGATCAGCGCCGTCATCGCGCCCCAGAAGATACGCAGCCAGTTCGGCCCGTCCTCGTCGGCATCACCCCCGGTTGCCGACAAGGTCGACAGCACCACGGTGCCCGAGTCGGCAGACGTGACGAAGAAGACGAAGCTGATGAACACCGTCACGGCGATCACCGTCTTGCTCCAGGGGTAGGTTTCCAGCAACAAGTACAGGCTCATCGCCGGGTTATCCAGCGCCGACTGGCCCAGCGCGATCATGCCGTGGTTGATGACCTGGTCCAGGGCGCTGTTGCCGAAGATCGACATCCACGCCAGGGTGAAGCCCAGCGGAATCAGCAGTACGCCGAAGACAAACTCGCGAATGGTGCGGCCGCGCGAGATCCGGGCGATGAACAGCCCCACGAACGGTGCCCAGGCAATCCACCAGGCCCAGTAGAACACCGTCCAGCCGCCCAGCCAGCCGCTGTTCTCGCCGTAGGCATACACATCGAAGCTCTTGCGCGGCAGGGCCCCGAGATAATCGCCAAGGTTCTGGATCAAGGTGTTGAACAGGTGCTGGGTAGGCCCGGCGAACAGTACGAACAGCAACAGCGCGCAGGCCAGGAACAGGTTGATGTCGCTCATCACCCGCACACCCTTCTCCACCCCGGCGACGGCCACGGCGACCGCCGCGCCCATCATCAGGACGATCAGCAGCACTTGCACCCACTGGCTATGGCTGATGCCGAACAGGTAATCGAGGCCGGCATTCAGGTGCAGCACGCCAAAGCCCATGTCGGCACCCAGGCCGAACACTGTGGCAATGATGCCAAAGCCGTCCACCGCGTAGCCGATCGGCCCGTTGATGCGCTTGCCGATCAGCGGGTACAGCGCCGACCGCAAGGCCAGCGGCAGGTTGTGCCGGTAGGCGAAGTAGGCCAGGGCCATGCCGACGAAGGCAAACACGCCCCAGCCATGCAGGCCCCAGTGCAGGAACAGGATCTGCATGGCCTGGCGCCCGGCCTCGGCCGTGCCCGCCTCACCCTGGGGCGGCTGCAGCATGTGGGTCAGCGGCTCGGAAACGCAGAAGAAGAACAGGGTAATGCTGATACCAGCGGCGAACAGCATGCCAGCCCAGGACAGGTAGCTGAACTCGGGTTCGTCGTGGTCGGCACCGAGCTTGATCTTGCCGTAGCCGGACAAGGCGGTGACCACCACGAAGACCAGGTACAGCGTCATCGCCAGCATGTAGTACCAGCCGACCGTGTTGGCCGCCCAGTTCTGCGCCGCCAGCAACCAGTCGCCGGCACTGCGCGGGTTGGCAATGACCACGAGGCCGAAGAGCAGGATGAAACTCGCCGCGAAATAGAACACCGGGGGGTTCATGCGGATCTTGCCAGTGGCAAGGGATGGGATCGGTGCACTCATGGGCGGCGCACCTCGTCGAATGACGTAAGGTTCGGAATGAACGGGTTCAGCAAAGGAATCCTCCTGTTGAACACCGGCAGCGGACCAGCGTTTTTCATTGAACAAGCGTTCAAGTTAAACATGGATCGGATGTCAATGCGAATCAGGGCGCTGGTTGGTGCCCTCCTGCACTGACCTCTTCGCGGGCAAGCCCGCGAAGAGGCACAGGTAATGCACAAAATTCAATATTTGTGCGGTCCCTGTGGGAGCGGGCAAGCCCGCGAAGAGGCCAGTACAGGCTAAACAGATGCTAGATCAATTCTTGTCCTGGCAATCCAGCTGCAGGTTGGCCTGGGTAATGTTGCTGTCGGCCGGCACGCTACGGGTCAGCCACACATTGCCGCCGATGGTCGAGCCTTTGCCGATGGTGATCCGCCCCAGGACCGTGGCGCCGGCATAGATGACCACATCGTCTTCGACGATCGGGTGACGCGGCAGGCCTTTGTGCAGGGTGCCCGACTCGTCGCTGGGGAAGCGCTTGGCCCCCAGGGTCACGGCCTGGTAGATGCGCACGCGCTCACCGATGATCGCGGTTTCGCCGATCACCACACCGGTACCATGGTCGATGAAGAAGCTTGGGCCGATCTGTGCCCCGGGGTGGATGTCGATGCCCGTGGCCGAATGCGCCAGCTCCGAGCTGATCCGCGCCAGCAGCGGCAAGCCGGCCTGGTACAGGTGGTGCGCCAGGCGGTGGTGGATGATCGCCAGGATGCCGGGGTAGCACAGCAGCACTTCATCGACGCTGCGCGCCGCCGGGTCACCGTGGTAGGCGGCCAGCACGTCGGTATCGAGCAGCACGCGCAGGCCCGGCAGGGCGGCGGCAAAGCCCTGGACCAGGCGCAGCGCATGGGCGTCGACGCCGGCCAGTTCGGCCTTGTTTTGCCGCGCGGCGTAGCGCAGCTCCAGGCGGGCCTGGGCCAGCAAGGCGGTCAGCGCGGCATCCAGGGTATGGCCTACGTAGAAGTCTTCACTTTCTTCACGCAGGTCGACCGGGCCAAGGCGCATGGGGAACAGCGCGCCGCACAGTTGCTCGAGAATCTGCCGCATCGCCTCGCGCGAAGGCAACTCACGCCCGCCTTGCTCGCCACTACTGCGGCCATTGCGCGTACGCCATTGTTCACGGGCGCCGCGCAGACCGGCGACGATGCTCTGCAACTGCCAGTGCCCGGATGAAGGTTGTTCGCTCACGGTTTTCTCCTGCCTGAGTAGGCCAGACTCATTTTTATTGGCAGGTCCGGCCCTTCGCCGGCAAACCCGCTCCACAGCGAACGCACAGTAGCTGTGGCAGCGGGTTTACCCGCCAAAGGTCGGGCCTGCATACATGCAATCCACTCTACGGCAAATCCTTCCCTTGGAAAAAACAACGCTTTATTCCATCCTGCACTAAGTCGGGCATAAGCAGCGATGACGGGGAACAGATACTCGCCTACCCTCAATGCAGCCAGCACTGACAAAAACACTAAAGGGAATAATAAAATAATTTTTTATTATTTCCTGGCCTAACCGGCCAACCCTATAGTCGCCACCCACCACTGACAACAAGCGCGGGGCTTCCACATGTCGAAATTCGCCAAACCGCTACTCAACGCCAGCCTGGCTCTCCTGCTGGGTGCCGGCCTGCTCAGCCAGGCCTTTGCCGGCGAACAGCTGAAGACCATCCAGGAAAAAGGCGTGATCAACGTCGGCCTGGAAGGCACCTACCCACCGTTCAGCTTCCAGGACGAGAACGGCAAGCTGACCGGCTTCGAAGTCGAGCTGTCGGAACTGCTGGCCAAGGAACTCGGCGTCAAGGCCAAGGTGCAGCCGACCAAGTGGGACGGCATCCTCGCCGCACTGGAGTCCAAGCGCCTGGACGTGGTGATCAACCAGGTGACCATTTCCGAGGAGCGCAAGAAGAAGTACGACTTCTCCGAGCCCTACACCATCTCCGGTATCCAGGCGCTGATCCTGAAGAAGAAGGCCGAGCAGCTGAACATCCACAAGGCCGCCGACCTGGCCGGCAAGAAGGTTGGCGTGGGCCTGGGCACCAACTACGAGCAGTGGGTGAAACAGGATGTGCCGCAAGCCGATGTGCGCACCTATGAAGACGACCCGAGCAAGTTTGCCGACCTGCGCAACGGCCGTATCGACGCCATCCTGATCGACCGCCTGGCCGCGCTGGAATATGCACAGAAAGCCAAGGACACCCAGCTGGCCGGCGATGCCTTCTCGCGCCTGGAAAGCGGCGTGGCCCTGCGCAAGGGCGAGCCGGAACTGCTGGCCGCGATCAACAAGGCACTGGACAAGCTCAAGGCTGACGGCACGCTGGCCAAGCTGTCCAAGAAATACTTCGGTGCCGATGTCACCAAATGATCGCTGAAAGCCTGCAACTCGTTGTCGACTCTGCGCCCTTCCTGCTGAAGGGCGCGGGTTATACCGTGCTGCTCAGCGTTGGCGGCATGTTCTTCGGCCTGCTGCTGGGGTTTGCCCTGGCGCTGATGCGGCTGTCGAAGATCCTGCCGCTGAACTGGCTGGCCCGTGTCTACGTGTCGTTTTTCCGCGGCACACCGCTGCTGGTGCAGCTGTTCGTGATCTATTTCGGCATGCCGCAGATCGGCATCGAGCTGGACCCGATCCCGGCCTCGCTGATCGGCCTGTCGCTGAACATGGCCGCCTACATCTGCGAAATCCTCCGCGCGGCGATCTCCTCGATCGACCGTGGCCAGTGGGAAGCCGCTGCCAGCATCGGCATGACCCGTGTCCAGGCCATGCGCCGGGCCATCCTGCCACAAGCCTTGCGCACCGCCCTGCCACCGTTGGGCAACAGCTTCATCTCGCTGGTCAAGGACACCGCCCTGGCGGCGACCATCCAGGTGCCCGAGCTGTTCCGCCAGGCCCAGCTGATTACCGCGCGCACCTTCGAGGTGTTCACCATGTACGTGGCGGTCGCGGTCATCTACTGGGTGCTGTGCAGCATCCTCGCGCACTTCCAGAACCGCATGGAAGCGCGCGTCAACCAGCATGACCAGGAGCATTGAGCATGATTGAAGTCAAAGGCCTGACCAAGCGGTTCAAGGGCCAGACCGTGCTCAACGGTATCGACCTGACCGTGCAGCCGGGCGAGGTGGTGGCGATCATCGGCCCCAGCGGGTCTGGCAAAACCACCTTCCTGCGCTGCCTGAATCTGCTGGAAACCCCCGATGCCGGGCAGATCCAGATCGGTGACATCAGCATCGACGCCAACCGCCCGCTGAGTGGCCAGCAAAGCGCGATCCGCCGCCTGCGCCAGCAGGCCGGGTTCGTCTTCCAGAACTTCAACCTGTTCCCGCACCGCACCGCCCTGGAGAACGTCATCGAGGGCCCGGTGATCGTCAAGAAGACGCCCCGCGAGCAGGCCATCGAGCTGGGCCGGCGCCTGTTGGCCAAGGTCGGCCTGGCGGGCAAGGAAGATGCCTACCCGCGGCGCCTGTCCGGTGGCCAGCAGCAACGGGTGGCCATCGCCCGGGCCCTGGCCATGGAACCGGAGGTGATCCTGTTCGACGAACCGACTTCGGCACTCGACCCGGAGCTGGTGGGTGAAGTGCTGGCGACCATCCGCGGCCTGGCCGAGGAGCGACGCACCATGATCATCGTGACCCACGAGATGAGCTTTGCCCGGGACGTGGCGAACCGGGTGATCTTCTTCGACAAGGGGGTGATCGTGGAACAAGGCGAGGCCAAGGCGCTGTTCGCGGCACCGAAGGAAGAACGTACCCGGCAATTCCTGCGCAAGTTCCTCGGGACAGCCGCTTCCGAGTAAACCTTAGCCGGCCTCTTCGCGGGCGCGCCTGCGAAGGAGCCGGTACATCCGCAACAAATCCCTCCTTCTATAAATATTCCAAAGAGTTAGTTCATAAAGTTTTTATAAAGCATTAGGGTATATCTACCGGACCACCGGACCAGCACACATCCGTCGCGACCCGCTACAGCGACATAACCAATTTGTGAGGTCAGGAATGGTCAGGATCACAATCACCCCAGTGCGCAACGCCAGGGCATTGAGTGCAGCCAAGGAGCGGCACTGATGTCCAGCCAAGCCAATACCCGATTCCACAGCGACCTGGACAGCTCGCCGGTGCTGCTGCCAGCCAAGGTGCTGCGCAACGACGCCGAAGCCTTGCAAGCGGCCCGCGAACTGGCCGAGGTCGCCCGCGAGCAGGCCGCCCGTCGCGACCAGCAACGCAAACTGCCATGGGCCGAGATCGAGCTGTTCACCCGCAGCGGCCTGGGCAGCATCAGCGTTCCCAAAGCCTTTGGCGGCCCCGAAGTGTCGTTCGAGACCATTGCCGAAGTGTTCCGCCTGATCAGCGCCGCCGACCCGGCCCTGGGGCAGATCCCGCAGAACCAGTTCGGCATCCTGCAACTGCTGCGCCTGACCGGTACCGAAGCGCAACAGGCGGCAATCTACCGCAGCGTGCTCGACGGCTGGCGCATCGGCAATGCCGGGCCCGAGCGCGGCACCAAAGATACCCTCACGCTCAAGGCCAGGCTCACCCGCGCCGGCGACGGCTATCGCATCAGCGGCGAGAAGTTCTATTCCACCGGCGCGCTGTTCGCCCATTGGGTGGCGGTCAAGGCGCTGGACGACGAAGGCCGCCAGCGCCTGGCGTTCGTCCGCCGTGGCAGCCCCGGGCTGCGCATCGTCGATGACTGGTCCGGGTTCGGCCAGCGCACTACCGCCAGCGGCACCGTGCTGCTCGACCAGGTACCGGTGGATGCCGAGCTGGTGATCGACAACTGGCGCCAGCGCGACATCGCCAATACCCAGGGCGCAGCTTCGCAGCTGATCCAGGCGGCCATCGATGCCGGTATTGCCGAAGCGGCGATCGAGGATGCGATCACATTCGTCCGCGAGAAGTCGCGCCCATGGGTCGACGCCAATGTCGAACGTGCCAGTGACGATCCGTATGTGATTGCCGACGTCGGCCGCCTGAAGCTCGAACTGCACGCCGCCGAAGCATTGCTGCGCAAGGCGGCGCGGGTCCTCGACGAAGTCAATGCGGCGCCGATCGACGCCGCAAGCGCGGCGCGCGCCTCGATCGCGGTGGCCGAGGCCAAGGTGCTGACTACCGAGATCGCCCTGCAGGCCAGCGAGAAGCTGTTCGAGCTGGCCGGCAGCCGCGCCACCCTTGCCGAATTCAACCTCGACCGCCACTGGCGCAACGCCCGGGTGCACACCCTGCATGACCCGGTGCGCTGGAAGTACCACGCGGTGGGCGCTTACCACCTCAACGGCACGCTGCCTGCGCGGCATTCCTGGATCTGATTTGCTGCCTTTGGGGCTGCTGCGCAGCCCTTCGCGGGCTCGCCCGCTCCCACAGGATTCCCACCGCCTGAACGGGTATCACTTTACCCGTGGGAGCGGGCGAGCCCGCGAAGGGCCGCACAGCGGCCCCCGGAGAACACCATGACTACAACCATCATTACCAACGACACCCAAGCACTGGCCGTCGCCGAAGGCATCGCCCAGCAACTGCGCCGCGACAGCGCCCAGCGCGACCGCGAACGCCGCCTGCCGCACGCCGAACTGGAGCTGTTCACCCGCTCCGGCCTGTGGGCGATCAGCGTGCCCAAGGCCTTCGGCGGTGCCGGGGTGTCCAATGTCACCCTGGCCAAGGTCATCGCCCGCATCGCCCAGGCCGACGGCTCGCTCGGGCAGATCCCGCAGAACCATTTCTACGCCCTGGAAGTGCTGCGGGTGAATGGCTCGCCCGAACAGCAGCAGCGCCTGTATGGCGAAGTACTGGCTGGTCGCCGCTTCGGCAACGCCCTGGCCGAACTGGGCACCAGGACTGCCAACGACCGCACCACCCGCCTGAGCCGCGATGGCGACGGTTTTCGCATCAATGGCCGAAAGTTCTACGCCACCGGGGCCATCTACGCCCAGCGCATTCCCACCTCGGTAGTCGACGAGCACGGCGTGCAGCACCTGGCGTTCGTCCCGGCCGACAGCCAGGGCCTGCAGGTGATCGACGACTGGAGCGGTTTCGGCCAGCGCACCACCGGCAGCGGCTCGGTGGTGTTCGACAATGTCCATGTCAGCGCCGCCGACGTGGTGCCGTTCCAGAGCGCCTTCGAGCGCCCTACCCCGGTCGGCCCGCTGGCGCAGATTCTTCATGCCGCGATCGACACCGGCATCGCCCGCGCCGCCTATGAAGACGCCTTGCACTTCGTGCGCAGCCGTAGCCGCCCGTGGGTCGACTCCGGCCTGGACAAGGCCACCGACGACCCGTTGACGCTGAAGAGCTTCGGCCAGCTGGCGATCCGTCTGCACGCCGCCGAAGCCCTGCTGGAGCGTGCCGGCGAATATCTGGACCGCGCCCGCGACGACAGCAGCGCCGACAAGGTTGCCGCTGCCTCCATTGCCGTGGCCGAAGCCCGCGCGATCAGCACCGAGATATCCCTGGCAGCCGGCACGACGCTGTTCGAGCTGAGCGGCAGCCAGGCCACCCTCGCCGAACACAACCTCGATCGCCACTGGCGCAACGCCCGCGTGCACACCCTGCATGACCCGGTGCGCTGGAAGTACCACGCCATCGGCAACTACTACCTCAACGATGCCAACCCGCCACGCCGGGGGACCATCTGATGGCCAAGCAGATCCTGCTCAATGCCTTCAACATGAATTGCATCGGGCACATCAACCACGGCCTGTGGACTCACCCGCGGGATACCTCGACCGAGTACAAGACTCTCGACTACTGGACCAACCTGGCGCGGCTGCTGGAACGCGGCCTGTTCGACGGGCTGTTCCTCGCCGATATCGTCGGTACCTACGACATCTATGGCCAGTCGCTTGACGTCACCCTCAAGGAGTCGATCCAGCTGCCGGTCAACGATCCGCTGCTGCTGGTCTCGGCCATGGCTGCCGTCACCCGCCACCTGGGCTTCGGCCTTACCGCCAACCTCACCTACGAGGCGCCGTACCTGTTCGCCCGGCGTCTTTCCACCCTGGACCACCTGAGCAATGGCCGGGTGGGCTGGAACATCGTTACCGGCTACCTCGACAGTGCCGCCCGGGCCATGGGCCTGGCGCAGCAACCTGAGCATGACCGCCGCTACGACCAGGCCGACGAATACCTGCAGGTGCTGTACAAGCTGCTGGAGGGTAGCTGGGCCGACGATGCGGTGGTCGCCGACCGCCAGCAGCGCATCTACGCGCGGCCCGACAGGGTACGCAAGGTCCGCCACCAAGGTGAGTTCTACCAGGTCGAGGGCTATCACCTGAGCGAGCCGTCGCCGCAGCGCACGCCGGTGCTGTTCCAGGCCGGCAGTTCCGCGCGTGGCCTGGCCTTCGCCGGCAACCATGCCGAATGCGTGTTCATCAGTGGCCAGGACAAGGCCGCCACCCGCGCCCAGGTCGACAAGGTGCGGGCCGCTGCCCAGGCCGCTGGGCGCGACGCGCAGGCGGTCAAGGTGTTCATGGGCATCACGGTGATCGTCGCGGCCACCGAGCAACAGGCCCAGGCCAGGCACGCCGAGTACCTCCAGCATGCCAGTGCCGAGGCGGGGGTGGCGCATTTCGCGGCCTCCACCGGTATCGACTTTGCCGCCTTCGAGCTGGACGAACCGATCGCCTTCCGCCAGGGCAATGCCATCCAGTCCGCCACGCGCCAGTTGCAGGACAACGCCTGGACGCGGCGGCGCCTGTTGCAGCAGCACGCCCTGGGTGGCCGCTACGTGACCCTGGTCGGCGCGCCGGAGCAAGTGGCCGAGCAGCTGATCGCCTGGATCGATGACACCGGCCTGGACGGCTTCAACCTGACCCGCACCGTAACCCCGGAAAGCTTCGAGGCCTTCATCGACCTGGTCATCCCGCAGCTGCAGCAACGTGGCCGCTACAAGACCGCCTACGCCGAAGGCACATTGCGCGAAAAGCTGTTCCAGGCCGACCACCCGTACCTGCCCGCCGACCACCCTGGCTCGGCTTACCGCTTTGCCTCTGCCCCTACCCCGACTGGAGCCCTGCACCATGCTTGAGAAACTGTTCCGGCCCGTCGCGGCCATTGCCCTCACCCTCGGCCTCAGCGCCAGCACCCTGGCTGCCGAACCGCTGAAGATCGGTACCACTGCCGCCTTTGCCATCCCGCTGGAAGCGGCTGTGGAAGAAGCGCACAAACAAGGCCTGGAAGTGAAGCTGATCGAGTTCAGCGACTGGATCGCGCCGAATGTCAGCCTCAACAGTGGCGACATCGACGTGAACTACTTCCAGCACATCCCGTTTCTGGAAAACGCCAAGGCTGCCGCAGGTTTCAACCTGGTGCCCTACGCCCCCGGCATCATCAACAACGTCGGCCTGTACTCGAAAAAATACCAAAGCTTCGCCGACCTGCCCGAAGGCGCCAGCGTGGCCATCGCCAACGACCCGATCAACAGCGGCCGCGGCCTGCAGCTGCTGGCCAAGGCAGGCTTGATCAGCCTCAAGCCGGGGGTCGGCTACAAGGCCACCGAGGCCGACATCGTCGCCAACCCGAAAAAGCTGAAGATCCTCCAGGTCGAGGCGGTACAACTGGTACGTGCCTATGACGACGCCGACCTGGTGCAGGGCTACCCGGCGTACATCCGCCTGGCCAACAGCTTCGACGCCGGTTCGGCGCTGCTGTTCGACGGCCTGGAGAACAAGGAATACGTGATCCAGTTCGTCATTCGCCCACAAAGCAAGGACGACCCGCGCCTGGCCAGGTTCGTCGATATCTACCAGCATTCGCCAGCAGTGCGCGCGGCGCTCGACAAGGCCCATGGCAAGCTCTACCAGGTCGGCTGGGAGGGCTGACATGAGCCAGGCCAGCGCGCTGCGGGCGCCCACCGCACAACCACTGCCAACGACGGCCAGGGAGCAGGCCCTGCGCCCGGAGGTCAACCAGGCCCATGTGCGCTTCATCGGCCTGGGCAAGACCTACCCGGGCCAGGCGCAACCGGCCCTGCAAGGCATCGACCTGAACATCCGCCATGGCGAAATCTTCGGCATCATTGGCCGCAGCGGCGCCGGCAAGTCATCGCTGCTGCGTACCATCAACCGCCTGGAGCAGCCCAGCCAGGGCCGGTTGCTGATCGACCAGGTGGACATCGCCGCCTTTGACGAAGACCAGCTGGTAGCCTTGCGCCGGCGCATCGGCATGATCTTCCAGCATTTCAACCTGATGTCGGCCAAGACCGTGTGGCAGAACGTCGAGCTGCCGCTGAAGGTGGCCGGCGTGGCCAAGGCCGAGCGCCAGCGCAAGGTGCGCGAACTGCTGGAGCTGGTTGGCCTGCAGGAAAAACACCAGGTGTACCCGGCGCAGCTGTCCGGCGGGCAGAAGCAGCGGGTCGGCATTGCCCGGGCGCTGGTGCATGACCCCGAAATCCTGCTGTGCGACGAGGCCACCTCGGCGCTGGACCCGGAAACCACCACGTCGATCCTGGAGTTGCTACGCGACATCAACCAGCGCCTGGGCCTGACCATCGTGCTGATCACCCACGAGATGGCGGTGATCCGCGACATCTGCCACCGGGTGGTAGTACTCGAGCGCGGTGAAGTGGTCGAGCAGGGCGAGGTCTGGCGGGTATTCGGCGCACCGCGCCACACGGTTACCCGGACCCTGCTCGCGCCCTTGCAGGCCAGGCTGCCTGCCGCCTTGCAAGCCAGCCTGCAGGCGACCCCGGCGAGCCATGACAGTGCCGTGGTGCTGAAGCTGACCGTGCTCGGCGAACCGGAGCTGTCGGCCCTGTTCAACGACCTGGGTGGCCGCGTGCGCCTGCTGCAGGGCGGCGTGGAAACCATTGGCGAGCATGCCCTGGGGCAGCTGATCCTGTCGGTGCAGCACTCGCCGCACGACCCTCATCATTTGCTGGAGCGCGCCCGCCGCTGGGCCGAGGACGTGGAGGTACTAGGCCATGTGGTTTGATCGCCTGCTCGAAGGCTTGCTCGATACCTTGTTGATGGTCGGCGTGTCGTCGCTGATTGCCCTGTTGGCCGGGGTGCCGATGGCGGTATTGCTGGTCACCAGTGACAAGGGCGGGATCTTCCAGGCCCCCGTGCTGAACCGGGTGCTGGGCGCCTTCGTCAACCTGTTCCGCTCGATCCCGTTCCTGATCCTGATGGTCGCGCTGATTCCCTTCACCCGCCTGGTGGTAGGCACCACCTACGGTGTGTGGGCGGCAGTGGTGCCGCTGACCATTGCCGCCACGCCGTTCTTCGCGCGGATTGCCGAGGTCAGCCTGCGCGAGGTCGACCACGGCCTGGTGGAAGCGGCACAGGCCATGGGTTGCCGGCGCTGGCACATTGTCTGGCACGTGCTGCTGCCCGAGGCGCTGCCGGGGATCGTGGGGGGATTCACCATTACCTTGGTAACGCTGATCAACTCTTCGGCCATGGCCGGCGCGATCGGCGCCGGGGGCCTGGGGGATATTGCCTACCGCTATGGTTACCAGCGCTTCGACAGCCAGATCATGCTGACCGTGATTGCCATGCTGGTGGCGTTGGTAGCATTGATTCAGCTGGGTGGCGACCGGTTGGCGAAGGGCTTGAACAAGCGTTGAGTTCTTCGCGGGCATGCCCGCTCCCACAGGTCCCCACATCTCTCAGGCCCTGTGCAGTCCCTGTGGGAGCGGGCGTGCCCGCGAAAAGGCCCTCAACCCCAGTGCAAATCCGCAGGTGGTACCGGCCGCCCGAACCAGTATCCCTGCCCCAGCTGACACAGCTCCTGCAGCAGGAAGCTGGCCTGCTCGGCCTGCTCGATACCCTCGGCATGCACCTGCATCCCCATGCTGCGGGCCAGGGCGATGATCACCCGGACGATCGCGATATCGTCCTCGTCCAGCGGCAACCCGGCGACAAAGCCCTGGTCGATCTTCAGCTTCTGCACCGGCAGGCGCTTCAGCCGCAGCAATGATGAATACCCAGTGCCGAAGTCGTCGATGGCCAAGGTCACGCCCAGCTCACGCAGGCGATGCAATTGCTCCAACGCCACTTCCGGGTCTTCCATCACCGCGCTCTCGGTAACCTCCAGCTCCAGCAGGGCCGGGGCCAGGCCGGTTTCGTGCAGCACTTCGGCCACTTGCTGGTACAACTCATGCTGGCCAAACAAGCGGCTGGAGATATTCACCGCGACGAATTCCAGCTGTTGGCCCTGACCTTGCCATTGCACCATCTGCCGACATGCCTGGTGCAGCACCCAGGCGTCGATCTCGGCAATCAGCCCGGTGCGCTCGGCAATCGGGATGAACTCGCCCGGCGGCACCAGGCCGCGCTGCGGGTGCTGCCAGCGCACCAGCGCTTCGACCCCGACCGGTCGACCGGTCGCCAGGTCGTGCACCGGCTGGTAGAACACCCGTAGCTCATCCTGCTCCAGCGCCCGGCGCAGCTCGCCGGCGGTTTCGACCCGATGCTGGGCGTGAGCGGTCAGCTCTTCGGTATAAAGGGCATAGCAGGCCCGCCCGTTGCTCTTGGCCTTGTACAGGGCCGAGTCGGCATTGCGCAGCAACTGCTCGGCGCTCAAGGCATCGCTGGGGAACAGGCTGATGCCCGCACTCACACTGATGAACAGGCGATGACCATCGAACTGGAACGGCTCGCGCATGCGCTCGATGATGCCCTGCGCCAGCTTGCCCGCCTGGCCGACTTGCTGGCAGTTCTCTGCCAGCACACCGAACTCGTCGCCACCCAGGCGCGCTAAAGTCACGCCGCTGCCCACCACCTCGCCGAGGCGCTCGCCCACCAGCTTGAGCAGCTGGTCGCCAATGGTGTGGCCAAGGCCGTCGTTGATGCTCTGGAAATGGTCGAGGTCCAGCAACAGCAGGGCACAGCCGCGCTTGTTGGCCTGGGCTGCGGTCAGGGCCTGCCCGACCCGGTCGGTGAACAGCAGGCGGTTGGGCAGGCCGGTCAGCGGGTCATGGTGGGCCAGGTAGGCCAGTTCCTGCTCCGAATGCTTGATCGCGCTGATATCGCTGAACACCGCCACATAGTGGCTGAGTTCACCTTCGTCATCGTGAATGGCGCAAATGGTCTGCCATTGCGGGTAGATTTCGCCGCTCTTGCGTCGGTTCCAGATTTCCCCGCTCCACTCGCCCTTCTCCGCCAGGGTGGTAAAAATCTGCTGGTAGAACGCCAGGCCATGGCGGCCCGACTTGAACTTGTTCGGGCGCTGGCCAATGACTTCGTCCTGCTGGTAGCCGGTAATGCGCATGAAAGCCCGGTTTACGTGCACGATCAGGCCCTGGCGGTCGGTCACCAGCACGCCTTCGAGGGTGCTGTCGAACACGGCAGCCGCCATGCGCAGCCGCTCGCGGTCTTCGCAGCGCAAGCGCGCGCCACGGCCGATGAAGTTGAGCAGGCGCACCCGCGACACATAAATCAGCAAGGCACTGAACAGTACCCAGACCACCACGTTGATCTGCCGCCCCACGGTCTGTGCCAGGGGATCATCGGTCATGCTCTGCAGTACCACCTCGGCCAGTATCAGCCACAGGACGGATAGCACCACATACAGCGCAGCCATGCGCAAGGCGTCGCGAACGGAAACAGACATGTCGGGTGCGATAGCCCATCAGAAAGGAAGGGGCATTATAAAGGCTGAAACATGTCGTGACTTCCTATCTGAACGGTTGACTGGTTTTATTTCCCCACCAAGGGATAATCACCCCTTCCCCCTGCATTTCGAGGGTATCTGCACCTATGTGGTACAACGGCCTGCTCGACTTGTCGCCCTGGCAACTGGTCGGCATCACCTTGTTGATGACCCATGTGACCATTGTCAGCGTCACGGTCTACCTGCACCGCTACTCCGCGCACCGGGCGCTGGAGCTCAATGGCGCGCTCAAGCACTTCTTCCGTTTCTGGCTGTGGTTGACCACCGCCCAGAACACCCGCGAATGGACCGCCGTGCACCGCAAGCACCACGCCAAGTGTGAAACCCCCGAAGACCCGCACAGCCCGGTATACAAGGGCCTGGGCACGGTGCTGCGCAAAGGCGCCGAGCTGTACCGGGAAGAAGCACGCAACCCCGACACCCTGCGCATCTATGGCAAGAACTGCCCGGACGACTGGATCGAGCGCAACCTCTACTCGCGCTACAAGCTGGGCGGCATCGCGCTGATGGCGGTGATCGACCTGCTGCTGTTCGGCACCATCGGCATCACCATCTGGGCAGTGCAGATGATGTGGATCCCGTTCTGGGCTGCGGGTGTGGTCAACGGCCTGGGCCATGCCCTTGGCTACCGCAACTTCGAATGCCGCGACGCCGCCACCAACCTGGTGCCGTGGGGCATCGTCATCGGTGGCGAGGAGCTGCACAACAACCACCACACCTACCCCAACTCGGCCAAGCTGTCGGTCAAGCGCTGGGAGTTCGACATGGGCTGGGCGTGGATCCGCCTGTTCTGCCTGCTGCGCCTGGCCAAGGTACAACGCGTGGCGCCCATCGCCCACCGGGTGGCTGGCAAGGCCAGCCTGGACATGGATACCGCCATGGCGATCCTCAACAACCGCTTCCAGATCATGGCCCAGTACCGCAAGCTGGTGATCGGCCCGCTGGTCAAGCAGGAACTGGCCCGCGTCGATGCCTCGGTGCGCCACCATTTCCGCCGGGCCAAACGCCTGCTGTCGCGTGAAACCAGCCTGCTGCAGGACCGCCACCATGTGCGCATCGAGTCGATGCTGGCACACAGCCAGGCGCTGAAGACCATCTACGAAAAGCGCCTGGCCCTGCAACAGATCTGGGCGCGCACCAGCGCCAACGGCCACGACATGCTGGCCGCCATGAAGGACTGGGTACACGAGGCCGAAAGCAGCGGTATCCACGCCCTGCGCGACTTCGCGGCACAACTCAAGACTTATTCCCTGCGCCCCACCAGCGCCTGACCACCGTTGATCGGCACGCCCTTCTGGCAGGGCGTGCCGCCCGGAACTTCGCCCCATCGCTCCTACTCGAATCTGGCACATCGCCCCGCGTGGCGGGCCGGATGCTGGCCGCACGCTTTCACGTCGAGACCTGCTTCGTGCACATGGCCAAGAACATTCCAACGACATTGCCCGGCACACCACCTCCCGAGGCCGCCCAGACCTTGCTTGCCCTGCTTCACGCGCAAGGCGAAGTTGCCCGCCTGAGCGAGCGCGAGCAGCTGTTCAGCTCCCTGCTCGACAGCGTCAACGCCGTGCTCTGGGCCTTCGACTGGGAAACCCGTCAGGTGCTGTACGTCAGCCCGGCCTACGAGCGCATCTTCGGCCGCCCCGTCAGCCTGGTGCTGGCCGACTACAACGAGTGGCGCGACAGCATCTACCCCGACGACCTGGAGTTCGCCGAGCGCAGCCTGGCACAGGTGTTGCTCAAGGGCTCGGTGGAAGACCGCGAGTACCGCATTCTCAATGCCGACGGCCAGGTCCGCTGGCTCAGTGACAAGTGCTACATCAACCAGCAACGCGATAGCGACCGGGTGATCATCGTCGGCATCGCCGAGGACATTACCGAAAAGAAACAGCTCGAAGGCGAACTGCAGCGGCTGGCCACCACCGACGTACTGACCCAGAGCAGCAACCGCCGGCATTTCTTCGAATGCGCCCAGCAGGCCTTCGATAGCGCCCGCGAAGACGGCACGCCACTGGCCTTCCTGCTGCTGGACATCGACGACTTCAAACGCATCAACGACAGCTACGGCCACCAGGAAGGCGACCAGGTGCTGCAGCGCATCGCCGACAGCGGCAAGGCCGTGCTACGCCGTGGTGACCTGTTCGGGCGCATTGGTGGTGAGGAATTCGCGGCGGTGTTCCCCGGCTGCAATGCGCAGGTAGCCGAGCAGATTGCCGAACGCTTGCAGCGGCACATCCAGCGCCTGAGTTTCAGCCATGGCGAGCAGAGCTATGGGGTGACGGTGAGCCAAGGGGTGACCGCGTTGACCGACGACGATATGACGCTGGACAGCCTGTATGCGCGGGCCGACGCGGCCATGTACCGGGCCAAGCGCCAAGGCAAGAACCAGATCGTCTGCGGCTGAGGCCTGGGGCTGCTTCGCACCCCGATCGCGACCCAAGGCCGCCAAGGCGCCGCACCCGGTGTAGGAGCGGCCTTGCGTCGCGATGGGCCGCAAAGCGGCCCCCGAAGCTCAGCCGGAAACCTCAGCCCCAGCCACAGGCGGTTCTTCTTCCGGCTTTACCTCCGGGCTCTGCACCTTGCGCAGCCGGCTCAGCTCCGGCAGGCCAATCTTCAGCAAGCGTGCCGTCTTGCTGCTGGCCACCCGCTCCAGCCCCAGCTCCAGCCCGGCCGGCAGCCGCGACAACTGCCCAGCCAGGTTCATGGCCAGAATTTCTCGGGAATACACCCCGCCACCCAGCTGGTAGATGGCCGCAATCAGCTCGCGCAATGCCAACGGCAACCGCCAGCGGGTGCGTAGCGCCGAGCCGAACGCAGCACCGAACTCGTCGAGCGACCGCTGCACCTGGCCCTCATCCAGCTCGCCGCCGGCCAGCCGCCACTCCTGCAGGCAACGCAGCACTGCCAGGTCGCCCAGGCAATGCAGCAAACCGGCGCAGTAGCAACGCCCTTCGTCCAGTTCGAGCATGCGTGCCAGGGTACGGCCATATTCGGCAGCATGCAGCGAAAGGCCCCAGTAACGAGCTGCATGTTTGGTCAGCAACGGGTCGCTGAGGCGTGCACTGCGTTTCAGCGTCATGCCCAGGACCAGGTTCATGCTCTGCGTGCTGCCAAGCTTGTTCAAGGCCTGCAGCAACGTCTGCACCGGTGCTTCCCGGTGCAGCGCAGCGCTGTTGGCCGCAGCGATCAGCACGGCGGTGATCTGCGGGTCGCCATGCAGCTCTTCTTCGAGCACCTTCAGGTTCAGGCCCTGCGGGTTGAGCGCGCGCTTGAGCGCCGCCTGCACATCGGCCATCAGCGGCCCGCCATCGGCGCTGGCGCGGCGTTGCTCAAGGTAGGTCGGCAGGCTGGCACCCGCCTGCAAGGCTGGCGATGGGCAAGCGATCTCTTCGTCAACGGAGAGCAGCAGCTCTTCCAGGCGTTTGCGCAAGTTGTCCAGGTTCAGCGGTTTGCTCAGGTAGGCGGTGGGATGCAGGGGCAGTACCTCATGCACACTGGCACTGTCACTGCGGTTGCTCATGAGGATGAACGGCAACCCCGGCCCTCTGGCGCGGACCTTGCGCAACAGGTCGAGGCCATCGACACCGGCCAGTTCACGCGCGGCGATGATCAGGTCGGGCTGGCTGGACAGCGCGCTCAGCGCCTGCTCGCCATCGGCGCACACCTGCAGGCGGGCATCGCAGCGCACGCTGAGCAACATTTCGCTGAGCATGTCACGTACCCAAGGGTCACCTTCGACGATCAGTACACTGGGTGGGGAGGGGTGCGCAGCGTTCATCGCCAAAACTCCTGAAAATCCCTGACACACAATCCGTCGCAGCTTGCCAAGCGAGTCCTGCCACAACGATAGCGCCAGCAGCGGCATATGGGCATAAAAAAACCCGCCGAAGCGGGTTTTTTCTGCAGCAGGTCACATCAGGCGATTTCAGCGAAGCACTCTTCGATGATCGCCAGGCCCTTGTCGAGCAGTGCGTCTTCGGCGGTCAGCGGAACCAGAATCCGCAGGACGTTGCCGTAGGTACCGCAGGACAGCAGGATCAGGCCCTTCTCGCGCGCCTTGGCCACAACCTGGCCAACAGCAGCAGCGTTCGGCGTGTGAGTGCCTTTCTCGAAGACTTCGACAGCGATCATCGAGCCCAGACCACGCACGTCGCCGATGATCGGGTACTTCTTCTGGATTTCGCGCAGGCCAGCGGTCAGGCGCTCACCGACAGCCTTGCTGCGGTCCAGCAGTTTCTCTTCTTCGAACACTTCGATGACCGCCAGGGCCGCAGCACAAGCGATCGGCGAACCGGCATAGGTACCACCCAGGCCGCCCGGGGCGATGGCGTCCATGTACTCGGCCTTGCCGCACACACCGGCCAGCGGGAAGCCGCCAGCGATGGATTTGGCGAAGGTGGTCAGGTCAGGCGCAACACCCATCTGCTCCATGGCGAAGAAGGTGCCAGTACGGCCAGCACCGGTCTGTACTTCGTCGGCGATCAGCAGGATGCCGTGCTGGTCGCACAGGGCGCGCAGGCGCTGCATCAGCTCTTTCGGCGCCGGCAGGAAGCCGCCTTCGCCTTGAACCGGCTCGAGGATGATCGCGGCGATGTCGCGCGGCTCGGCGTCGTTCTTGAAGATGCGCTCGACCGAGGCGATGGCGTCGTCAACGCTGATACCGTGCAGTTCGCTCGGGAACAGGGCGCGGAAGATGCCGCCTGGCATCAGGCCCATGCCGGCGGAGTACGGCACGACCTTGCCGGTCAGGCCCAGGGTCATCATGGTACGGCCGTGGTAGCCGCCGGTGAAGGCGATGACGCCAGCACGGCCGGTAGCGGCACGGGCGATCTTGACGGCGTTTTCAACGGCTTCGGAGCCAGTGGTGACCAGCAGGGTCTTCTTGGCGAAATCGCCCGGGACCAGCTTGTTGATCTTCTCGCACAGCTCTACGTAAGGTTCGTAGGCCAGGACCTGGAAGCAGGTGTGGCTGACCTTGGTCAGCTGCTCTTGCACGGCCGCAACCACTTTCGGGTGCAGGTGGCCGGTGTTCAGTACTGCGATGCCGCCGGCGAAGTCGATCAGTTCGCGGCCTTCAACGTCGATTACGGTAGCGTTCTTCGCGGTATCGACGAAGATCGGGTGGATCTGGCCAACACCACGTGGGACCGCGGCGACACGACGTTGCATCAAGGATTCGTTGGTCTTGCTCATAATGCCCTCATTTGCGCCGTTCTGAATGGCGCTTTTATTCGGGGGTGGCTGGATGTGCTCGCGAACAGTATTCGTTGATCGACTGCCGTGAACACCCGGGCCACCAGGTACTGCGATGTCAAAAAGGCCAGCGAGACGTCGCTCTCGCGCCCCGCTGGCAGAGGTAAAACCGTTACCTTGCGATCAGATGCTGATGCACAGGTATTTGATTTCGAGGTAGTCCTCGATACCGTATTTGGAACCTTCGCGGCCCAGGCCGGAGGCCTTGATGCCACCGAACGGTGCCACTTCGTTGGAGATCAGGCCGGTGTTGATACCCACCATGCCGTATTCCAGCGCTTCGGCAACACGGAACACACGGCTCATGTCGCGCGCATAGAAGTACGAGGCCAGGCCGAACTCGGTGTCGTTGGACATGGCGATGACTTCGGCCTCGTCCTTGAAGCGGAACAGCGGCGCCAGCGGGCCGAAGGTTTCTTCCTTGGCGACGGCGGCAGTCTTCGGTACGTCGACGAGGATGGTCGGCTCGAAGAAGTTGCCTTCGATGATCTTGCCACCGGCCAGCACCTTGGCGCCTTTGCCAACGGCGTCTTCGATGTGTTCCTGAACCTTGGCCACAGCCTTGCCGTCGATCAGCGGGCCGGTGGTGGTGCCTTCTTCAAGGCCGTTACCGATCTTCAGCTTGGCAACAGCGGCGGCCAGCTTCTGGGCGAACGCGTCGTAGACGCCGTCCTGCACGTAGATACGGTTGGCGCAAACGCAGGTCTGGCCGTTGTTGCGGTACTTGGAGATGATCGCGCCCTCGACCGCCTTGTCCAGGTCGGCGTCGTCGAACACGATGAACGGGGCGTTGCCACCCAGCTCCAGGGAAACCTTCTTGATGTCCTTGGCGCATTCTTCCATCAGCTGGCGACCGATTTCGGTCGAACCGGTGAAGGACAGCTTGCGTACCAGGGAGTTGCTGGTCAGCTCGCCGCCAACTTCGCCGGCGCTGCCGGTAACCACGCTCAGCACGCCAGCCGGGATGCCGGCACGGTGGGCCAGTTCGACCAGGGCCAGGGCGGAGTACGGGGTCTGCGAGGCAGGCTTGAGCACCATGGTGCAGCCAGCGGCCAGGGCCGGGCCGGCTTTACGGGTGATCATGGCGGCCGGGAAGTTCCACGGGGTGATGGCCGCGGTAACACCGATTGGCTGCTTGATGACGATCAGGCGCTTGTCTGGCTGGTGGCCAGGGATGGTGTCGCCGTAGACGCGCTTGGCTTCTTCGGCGAACCACTCGATGAACGAGGCAGCGTAGGCGATCTCGCCCTTGGCTTCGGCCAGCGGCTTGCCTTGTTCGGTGGTCATCAGGCGGGCCAGGTCGTCCTGGTTCTCGATCATCAGTTCGAACCAGCGACGCAGCTTGGCCGAGCGCTCTTTGGCGGTCAGGGCACGCCAGGCCGGCAGCGCCTTGTCGGCGGCTTCGATGGCGCGGCGGGTTTCCGCAGTGCCCATCTTCGGCACGGTACCGATGACTTCACCGGTGGCCGGGTTGGTCACCTTGATGGTCTGGCCGTTGTCCGCATCCAGCCACTCACCGTTGATGTAGGCTTGCTGGCGGAACAACTGAGCGTCTTTGAGCTGCATGTCGGCTTCCCGAATTGTTGATTGTTGAAAAGCGCCCAAGGCAGGGCATCGAGCGTTTGAAATCTCAAACGAATGCTAAGCGGCTGCTGGGGTGTAGGACAATAGGCTGTTCGAAAAAAAGAACGAATGGTTGAACAGCCCGTCCGAAATGGTCGTCAGAGGTTAGACCATCGAGCGGAAGGAAATGTGAAAGCCGAGGGGCTTGTCGTGACATTTTCGGCGCCAGTGGGGTCGAGCGCCGCCCGCGCGGCGCATCGCGGATAAATCCGCTCCTACATTTGTTGCAACGTGGCCATGCCTGACAGGCCATGGTTGTCAGCCGGTTTGCAAGGCTCAAGCCATGCGCCCAGGCTGGCAACCATGGCGTAACAGGTTCGGCACGTTGCAACAAATGTGGGAGCGGATTTATCCGCGATGCGCCGCGCGGGCGGCGCTCGATCTACGCATCCATACAAAACCTACGTCATACCCACGATGCTCAGAACGCCTTGGCCAGGTCGATCACCAAGGCCCGGTAACCCACGCTGCCCGGCTGCCGGCTGTGCACTTTCAGCTCCACCAGCACCTCCTGTGTGCCGCGCCGTACCTCGTTCAACACGGTAGTGGTGAGCTTTTCCGGCGTGAGGAAATTCACCGAAGCCGAGTAGATGAACTGGGTGTCGGTGTCCGGCCGGTAAGCCACCACCGAGGTCACCGGGCTGTACCACTCGTCACCGCGTTCCTTGCCGTACTCCCATACCTGCTCGACGGTGCCCTTGGCCTCGTCGATGCGGTACTCCACCGCCCGGCTGTAGTTGCCGGTCAGCCGGGTCGGCGCAAAATCCCGGCCCCAGCCATTGTCGAACACGGTCAGCGTGCCTTTGCCGGTCAGCCAGGCGGTGTGCTGGGTCCACGACCAGTCGAAGCCTTCGGCCGCGACCGGGGTGAGTACTTTTTCGCGCAGGCGCTCAGGCCACCCCTGGGGCGAGGCGAGGATCCACTTCACCTGCTTGTCGCGGCCAATTTTCACCACGCCCTGATGACGCGCTGAAACGATGATGCTGTCGTCATCGGCGTCGTAGTCGATGGCATTGACATGCGCCCAGTTACGCCCGGTCCCCACCCCCGGGGTGTCGCCAAATGGCAAATCGCCTTCGGCCAGTTCGTTGGCCAGCCGCTCGTCCTGCTTGTGCACGCCTTGCGGCAGCTGGATCGCGGCCTTGCCCAGGGTTTCCAGCAGGTCGCCACGGTACGGGTCGAGAATCTGGTTAAGGTCCCAGAAGTCCAGCACATCACCGGCCTCGTTGACTTCGATGATGTGGTCGCGGATCGAACGCACGCGCTTGCCATCAGGCCGGCGGTAGTCGCTGGTACCCACCCGCAGCAGGTAGGTGCCGTTGGCAGTCTCGCGGATTTCGTGCGAGAAATCGGCGAACTTGTCGGGCAGGCTGCGCTGCCAGATGCGCCGGCCCAGCAGGTCGTACTTGGAATAGGTCTGGCCCTGGCCCCAGATCAGCTTGCCGTCGCGGGTCTGCTGGAAGCCCATGGTGCCGCCCAGGCCATCGCGGCGGTTGGAGTCGTGGATCTGCTCGATGTCCAGGTACCAGCGCACGTCACCGTTACTGTCGGCGATCCAGTTGTTGCCCACCTGGTCCCATTCCGCCGCGCCGCCCAAGGCATTCCACTTGAAGGCGCGTCCACCCGGGATGTCTCCGAGCAGGTGGTTGAACAGGTACAGGCGCTTTTCGAACCCTGGCGCCACCTTGATCGGCTGCACTTCCGGCAGTGCGGCGGTCTGTTTCGCCACTACCGGCAGGCGCACTGCCGGGGCGTAGATCTGGTACTGCTCGCGAATACGCTCGCCATCGAGCTTGTAGGTCACTTCCACCTGGTTGACGTGATCCGGGTACAGGCCGAATACCGGGATGCCGCCATAGGTCCATAACGATCGGTCGGACACCTCGTAGGCGATGTCCACCCCCCGTTCACCGCGCCCCAGCACGCGCACATGGGCAGCACTCAGGCTGCGCCCACCGTCACGAATGATCGCGGTCAGCGGCGCCAGGCGGTACGGGTTGACCACCACGTCGCCGAGCAGCGCCTGGTCAGGTTCGGGGACCTTGGCAGTCAGGCAGGCGCCTTCAGGCAATGCAGGGGTTTCGGTCTTGGCATTCATGGCAAAGCTCCTTGTGCTCAGAAGTCGTAACGGGCGGTGGCGCCGAACGTGCGCGGGGTACCGAGCACGCCGGCGTAGCCACCGTTGGCGGAGTTCCACAGGCTGGTGAAATAGGTCTTGTCGCCGGCGTTTTTCACCCACAGCGACAGGTCGACCACGCCATCGCCCTGGTCCAGGCGCACACCAGCGGAAAGGTTGACCAGCGCATAGCTGGGGATCTGGCCGAAATCGGAATCATCGATGGTGCCGACCGCCTTCGAGCGGAAGGCGTAGCTGGCGGTGACGTAAGGCTCGACATGGTCGCTGGCCCGCCACTTGTACTGGGTGTTGAGGTTGGCGATGTACTTGGAGGCGCCCACCACCTGGTGGCCCGACAGGTCGCAGGTGGCGGTGGCATTGGCCAGGCTGACCTCGGGTGGGCATGGCGCATCTTCATACTCGGTGTAACGCACGTCGTTCCAAGAGCCGTTGAAGTTGACCGTGAGGCCGCGGATCGGCAACGCCGTGGCTTCGAATTCCAGGCCTCGCGAGCGCACGCTGCCGGCGTTGGCCAGGTACTGCACGCGGTTGATCTGGTCGTAGACGTTGGCCTGGTAGCCATGCACTTCGGCCCAGAACAGGTTGGCATTGAGCTGCAGGCGATCATCGAACAGGGTGCTTTTCAAGCCGACTTCGGCGTTGTTGACCCGCTCGGTGCCAACCAGCAGCGAGTCGGTGCCCAGCCGTGGCGCAGCGCCAACGGTCAGGTTGATGCCGCCGGATTTCTCACCATGGGTCAGGGTGGCGTAGCCCAGCAATTGCTCGTTGAAGCGGTAGCTCAGACCAAGCAGGCCAGAGGGGCTGAAGCTGTACTGGTTGAGGTCGCCCGAGTCATAGGCCCCGACCCTGCCCTGGCGCGCGGCGGCAGCGGCACCGGTCACGGCTGCGCCGCCGGTCGGTGCGTCACGGGTCACCCAGGCGCTCTTTTCTTCATAGGTACCGCGCACGCCAGCCGTGAAGTCCAGGCGCTCGGTGATGTGCCAGGTGCCTTGGGCGAACAAGGCGTAGCTGTCGGTATCGATGTGGCCGTTGCCGATGGTGTCGACGTTGGCCAGGGCGCCGGCCGGGGTGAGGTTCCAGATATCCGCCTGCGGGCCGTAATAGGTGAAGGACTTGTTGTCCAGATCCTGCTTGAAGTAGTAGGCGCCCAGTACATAGTCGAAGGCACCACCGGTGGGCGAAGCCAGGCGGATTTCCTGGGAATACTGTTTGTCCCGCACCGACACCCCGGCACTGTAGAACACCGGCACATTGAGACCGTCGTCGTTGCGCGGCGTGAAGTCCCACCAACGGTAGGCAGTGATCGAGGTCAGGGTGAAGTCGTTGGGCAGCGTCCAGTTGGCCTCGACCGAGGTACCACCCTGGAACACCGTTACCTGCTGATCGGCATCGAAATTGACCTTGCGATGCTTGCCCGACACCAGTGTCGCGCCGGCCTGCGCGGCCAGGCTTTCGTAGCGGTTGACGCCGTTGATGGTCGGCCCGGTGCTGTACAGGCTGAGGATGCCGTTGTCGGAGTCTTCTTCGTTGTATTCGCCGATCCAGCGCAGGTTGAATGTGTCGCTGGGCTGGAACAGCAACTGGGTGCGAAAACCCTGGCGCTTGCCGCCGTTGAGGTCTTCACCGTCGTGGATGTTCTTCACATAGCCGTCGTCTTCAGTCCGGTAGGCGCTGATGCGCCCAGCCAGGGTGTCACTGATCGGCCCCGAGAAGCTGCCCTGGGTCTGCAGGTAGCCGTCTTCGCCAATCGATTGCTGGATGCTGCCCTCGCGATGGAAGGTGGGCTTGCGTGTGCTGATGTTGAGCACGCCTGCCGTGGTGTTCTTGCCGAACAGCGTGCCTTGCGGGCCACGCAGCACCTCCAGCTGCTCGACATCGAGCAGGTCGAACACGGCCATGCCCGGGCGGCCGAGGTAGACATTGTCGAGGTAGATGCCGACGCTACCCTCCAGGCCGTCACTGGCCGGGTTGTTGCCCAGGCCGCGGATCGAGATGCTCGACTGGCGCGCATGGACATAGGCGACGTTGGTACTGGGCACCAACTGTTGCAGATCTTGCACGCGGTAGATGCGCTGGGTTTCCAGGGTTTCGCTGTCGAGCACACTGATCGGCGCGGGTACGCTTTGCGCGGTTTCTTCGCGACGGCGGGCATTGACCGTGACAGTGCCGAGCTTGGCTTCCTGTTCCAGCGCCGGGGTAGCACTGACCGGCTCTTCGGCGAAGCTGCCGGAGGACGCCGCCAGCAGCACGCCGGCAGCCAGGGGTTGCAAGGTGAAACGCGAGGCGCGCACCGGCCAGCGGGAAAATCCGGACATGCAAATGCTCCTTGAGGCTGAGGCCCTGGCGAGCATTTCCGTTGGCGGAACCGAATCGCAGTCAGTTGGGCTTATATTCTTTTAGGAAATATAAATATTTTGAATTCATATTTTGTGGAATAAGTGGTTCCCTTTATAAGGGTGCTAACCCTTGTCAGCAATTGCATTCGACCGAAAGTTTCAATGTAAAAAATGCATATCGATCTCCGTCAGTTGCGTCACTACATTGCCCTCGTCGAGCACCGCAGCTTCGTCGCTGCGGCGGCTGCGGTTAACCTGTCGCAATCGGCATTCAGCCGCAGTATCCAGACCCTGGAACACAACATCGGCTGCCGCCTGGTCGACCGGGCCAGCAAGGAACTGGCGCCGACCCGCCAGGGCCTGCTGGTACTGGAGCATTCACGGCGGCTGGTGCATGGCGCGCATAACCTGGTCAACGAGATTCACCAGTTCAACGGCGCCACCACCGGCGTGGTGCGTTTCGGCTCCGGACCGGCGCCAGCCGGGGGTTTGGTGCCGCGTGCGGTGGCGCGCTTCGTCGCCGAGTACCCGGCGGCGCGTACCTGCTTCCAGGTGGATAACTGGCAGGCGCTGAACCGCAAGCTGGTAGCCGAGGAGATCGAATTCTTCGTTGCCGACACCCGCCAGTTCGAGTCCGACCCGGACTACCAGGTCCACAAGTTGACGCCACAGCGCTGGCACTTCTGCTGCCGCGCCGGGCACCCGCTGACCGAACGCGATAGCGTGCGGGCGCGGGACCTGTTCGACTACCCGCTGGCCACCACCTTCCGCCCGCCGAATATCCGCAAGATTCTCAGCGACCTCAGCGGGCGGCAGGATTTCCTGCCGTCGGTGGAGTGCGAGCATGGTTATGCGCTGCTGAATGTGGTGTTGCATTCGGACACCATCGGCATTGCCTGCAATGCCAATCTGCGGCCGTACCAGCGTGATGGAGGGTTGGTGGCGTTGCAGCTGGCCGGCCTCAAGCCGGAGCAGGAGGAGGCCTTCTATACCCGCTATGGCGTGGTAAGCCGGGTGGGCTATGGCTTGTCACCCTTGGCGCAGGGGTTGGTCAGGCAGTTGATTGCCTGTGATACCGAGATGTAGATGGCGGGCGCCTTGGCCCGGTTTCGCGAAAAGTACGGCGTACGCAGATTCAATGTGGGAGCGGCCTTGCGTCGCGAAAGGGGCCGCAAAGCGGCCCCGGCAATATCAGCCTTTACGCGTAGTCCGACTCAATTGGCCATCGACACCCACCGGCACCTCGCCGGCGAGAGTGACCCGGCGCACCACCCTCGGCTGGGTCCCGTAATCATCCACTGCGTAATGCTGCGTTGCCCGGTTATCCCAGATCGCCACGTCCCCCGCCTGCCAGCGCCAGCGGACGGTGTTCTCCAGGCGCGTTACATGCCCCTGCAGCAAGGCGAACAGGTGCTGCGAATCGGCCAGCGAATAACCTTTGATGCGCTTCACGAAATGCCCCAGCTGCAACACCCGCTCGCCACTGATCGGGTGCACACGCACCACCGGGTGCTCGGTCTCGTACACGGTAGAGGTGAACACCTTGCGATAACGTTCCAGCTTGGCCGGGTCCACGTCGGGCTTCACCGAGGCATAGTCGTATTCGTTGCTATGCACCGCCCACAGTTGGTCAGCGAGTTCGCGCAGCGGCTCCGGCAGTTCCTGGTAGGCAGCGGCGGTGTTGGCCCACACCGTGTCACCGCCCGAGGCCGGCGCCACCACGCTGCGCAGGATCGAGGCCTTGGGGTAGGCGTCGACGAAGGTCACGTCGGTGTGCCAGGAATTGGCCCGCTGGCCTTCGGCACCATCGAGCTGCAGCAGGTAGCTGGTACCGTCGACCACTGGTACGGTGGGGTGGGCGACCGGCTCACCAAGCAGCTTGGCGAAGGCTTCCTGGCTCTGGTCATCCAGCTGGGTCTGGCCACGGAAGAAGATCACCTTGTGCTTCACCAGGGCGGCCTGGATGGCCTCGACAGTGGCGGCATCGAGGTCGGCAGACAGTTGCACACCACGGATTTCGGCGCCGATGCGGCCGGCAACCGGGTGGATGTCGAGTTCGAGCGTTTGTGGCGCGGTGGCCAGGGCAGCATTGCTCATGGTCTTGGTCCTTGCGGTCATGGTCGGGGGTGAGATTCAGCGGGCGGCCTGCACGGCCTGCTGCTGGTTCAGGGCAGCATCGAGAAAGCGTGGCTCGATCCATTCGGCTACCTGGAAACCACGGCGGATCAGGCGCTCCTTGGCGGCCAGGTCAACGCCTTGCTGCAACTGGCCAACGAAGCCGGCGTCCAGCCGTGGGTCGAAGTAGTGGGCGAGATCTTCCTGGGCAAGGTCATCGCGCAGGATGCTGCGCGGCCAGTTGCCATTGGCGGCCACCAGGTCGACATAGGCCTCGCGGTTGTGCTCGTCACGCAGCCAGCTGCTGGCCTGCTGCTGGGCGTTGACCAGGCGTTGGACCAGCTCCGGGTATTTGCGGATGAAATCGCCCGTGCCCAACAGCACCGCCTGGGTACTGCCGGCACCTTGCAGGTCCCGGGAGCTGATCGGCAGCTCGACCAACCCACGTTCACGTAACGACAGCAGGCTGGAAAGGCCCCAGGTGGCGTCGACCTGCCTGGCGGCCAATGCCGCATTGGCGGCGTTGAAGTCCAGGTTGATCACTTTCAGGTCGCGCTCGGTCAATCCCTGGCTGGCCAGGGCGCTGGCGAACGACAACTGGTTGGCGGTGCCACGGAACACCGCCACGCGTTTGCCCTTGAGGTCGTGCAGGGTCTTGATCCCGGAACCGGGCACCACGCCCAGGTAGCTCTTCACGCCCCGCACGCCCGCCGCCAGCACATGGGTATCAAGGCCATTGGCCTTGCCGACGATCGCGGCCAGGTCGCCCAGGTAGGCGAAATCGGCCTGGCCGTTGGCCAAGGCTTCGTTGATCACAGGGCCGGCCCCTTTGAAGAAGTGCCAGTCGATGCGGATGCCGTCCTTGGCAAACTCCTTCTCCAGCAGTTGCTGGTCACGCAGCACATCGACCACGCCGCCAGCGCTGGGCTTGCTACCCGCGCTCAGGTCGGGCACGGCGATGCGAATGCTTTCGGGCTTGGCGGGCTCGGCCGCGTGGGTACCGAGGGTGAAGGCCAGCCCAAGGGCGGTGACCAGGTGGCGTAACGGGGTTTTCATGGCAAGGCTCCTTGGCAGGCTGCCACCGGCGATGGCCGGCGCTTTGGCCAGAAGCTAGGCAGGTCTGGTTAGAACCTACAAAGATCAAAACTTCATTTTTAAGTAACTGATTTGCATAAAGCAGGCGTTGTGCGGCCCCGGCGGTAGCTTGCGAAAAGCGCATGGAAAATATGAGGAAAACGCAAGGGATGGAGGCTTCCGGAGGCCTGCGCCGCATGTTCTTATCCCTTGAAAGTCGCTTTCTGGATTTTTTAATTCCATAAACGAATAAACTAACAACGCTGCGAGAGATGGCCGATGAATGGAGTTCTGAGCAAAGGCCGCGGTGGGCTTCAGGGGCCGCTGCGTGGCCCTGTCGCGATACTAGGTCGTTCCAGCAAAGGCCTCGCCTACCTGGTGCCTACGGTGATTGCCCTGCTGTGGGTGCTAGCTACCCGTCAACACTGGATGAGCGAGCAGATCCTGCCGGCGCCGACGCTGGTATGGCAGAGCGCGCTGGAGTTTGGCTCCGGCGAACTGTGGGGCCACCTGTGGATAAGCCTGCAACGGTTGTTCTGGGGGTTGGCTGTCGGTGTTGGCGGCGGATTGCTGCTGGGTGTGTGGCTGGGCGCTTCACGGCAGGCGCAGACACTGGTGCTGCCAACCTTCGTCGCGCTGGCACAGATCCCTACCCTGGCCTGGATTCCGTTGTTCATGCTGTTCTTTGGCATCGGCGAGTTGCTCAAGCTGGTGGTGCTGGTGAAGGCCGTGGTGGTCCCGGTCACCTTGCACACCCTGGTCGGTGTGCGCGATGCCCAGCCCAAATTGCGCGAGGCCGCTGCTGCCCTGCGTCTGCCCCGCCACTTACTGTTCCGGCGCTTGTTGTTGCCGGCCGCCCTGCCCGCTTTTCTCACCGGTGTGCGCCTGGCCCTGGCCACTGGCTGGACTTCGCTGCTGGCGGTCGAGCTGCTGGCTTCCAGCGAGGGCATTGGCTACCTCATGGTATGGGGGCGACAGCTGTTCATGCTCGACCTGGTGCTGTTGTGCATCCTGGTGATCGGCCTGGTTGGCGCCGTGCTGGAACGCGGTTTCTCGGCCGTGGAAAAACGCCTGCTGTACTGGCCGCAAACGGCCACCGGCGAACAACAGCGCGGGCCACTGCCGCGTGGCTGGCAAAGCCTGCTGCTGCCGCTGGCGCTGTTGGTGCTGTGGCAAGCCAGCAACAGCCTTGGCTGGATCGATTCGAACATCCTGGCTTCACCGCTTGAGGTATTGCACACCCTGCTGGCCGGCCTGGCCGATGGTTCGCTGCCGCAAGCCTTGCTGCTGAGCCTGCAGCGCACCGTGACCGGCCTGCTGCTGGGTGGCAGCGCAGGCCTGCTGGCCGGTTTGCTGCTGGGGCTGTCCCGCCCTGCCGAGCACATCTTCGGGCCCAGCCTGTCGGCGTTGCGCCAGGTGGCGCTGTTCGCCTGGGTCCCCCTGCTGACCGCTTGGTTCGGCCTGGGCGAAGCGGCCAAGCACGTGTTTGTCGGCCTGGCCGCATTCTTCCCGCTGCTGATCGCCACCCAACGTGGTATCGCCGGCCTGTCACCACAACTGGGCGAAGCTGCCCGCACACTGCGCCTGAACCTGTGGCAACGCCTGCGCCTGCTGGTGCTGCCGGGTGCCGCACCGGCGATCTTTGCCGGCCTGCGCCTGTCGCTGATCTATGCCTGGCTCGGCACCATCGGCGCCGAGTACTTCATGCCCTCGGACGGCGGCATCGCCAGCCTGATGATCGGCGCCCAGCAACTGTTCCGCATGGACCAGGTCATGGCCGCGATGGTCCTGATCGGCCTGGTCGGTGCCCTGCTTGGCACTCTCGGTCAACGCCTCGAATCGCGCGCCACGCGCTGGAGAACCGCATGAACGCCTTCAATGCATCACACCTGCACGCGGCCAACCAGGCCGACACCACGCCACCACTGGTCAGCTTCGAAGGCGTCGGCAAAACCTTCAGCGTCGATGGCCAGCCGTTCGAGGCCATCCGCAATTTCAACCTGGCCATCAACGAAGGCGAGTTCATCGCCATCGTTGGCGCCTCGGGCTGCGGCAAGTCGACCCTGCTGCGCCTGCTGGTCGGGCTGGACACCGACTACAGCGGCAGCATCCGCGTCGATGGCCAGGCGGTCAGCGGCATCGGCGGCGAGCGTGGCATCGTGTTCCAGGAGCATCGCCTTTTCCCTTGGCTGACGGTAGAGCAAAACATCGGCCTGGGCCTGGTCAACGAAAACCTGACCCAGGGCGAGCGGGCCCGGCGTGTGCACGAGTTCGTGCAACTGGTGGGCCTGGTCGGTTTCGAATCGGCCTACCCGCACCAGCTGTCCGGCGGCATGGCCCAGCGCGTGGCGATTGCCCGTGGCCTGGTGGCCAGCCCACGCATCCTGTTGCTCGACGAGCCGTTCGGCGCACTCGATGCACTGACCCGCCAGCAGCTGCAGGACGAACTGCTGGCTATCCGCGAACGCGCCGGCATCACCACCTTGCTGGTGACCCACGACGCCGAAGAAGCCACCTACCTGGCCGACCGGGTCGTGGTGCTGGAGCCGCGCCCCGGTCGCATCAAGTCGGTGGTGGAAGTCGACCTGCCGCATCCGCGCCTGCGCTCTGGTGTGGCATTGCATGGGCTGCGCGAAAAGGTGCTGCAGCAGATCACCGGTGACGGCGGCCAGCTGCCGCCGCCAACACGCCGGGTAGAAGGGTTGCGGCCAGAACTGATCGCCCTCTAGGTCCACTCCGATGCCGGAAAAGACGCTCGACTGCGGACTTGGTACTGCGTGCATTCGATAACAACCTGATCGAGCAATACAGCAGCCACATGGCCAAGGGGGTACAGCTATGCCAGCCCCAGCCTGCGCAAGTAACCCCAGGGGTAGATACCCCGTTGGTGCCCATCGCTGAAAAACAGTTGCACGCCGTAACCCTGCGGCTCGATGTGCTCTACCCGTACATCGTCCTGCACCACGCCAATTGCACCGCGCAAATAGGCGGCACGGCATTGCGAGCACGGGCAGGCACCGCGCAAGCGCGCATGGCTGATGACCTGCTCGCCATCCTGCCAGCGCACGGCCAGTTGCCCTACCTCGCGTTGATTGCGTATTGCAATCGGGCTGTCCATCAAGCAGCCCCGCGTAACTGCGCCAAGGCGATGCGGACAGCCTTGCGTACTTCTGGATCGTTGTCCGCTTCGGCCGCCTGCAACGCCGGCAAGGCACGGGCTTGCCCCAGTTCACCGAGCGCCAGCGCAGCTTCCTTGCGCAAGTTGGCAATGCCATGGCCGAGCAAGTCGGCCAAGGCATCCAGCGCCTCGCCATGACGCAAGCGGCCCAACGAGCGGGCAGCGCGCAGGCGTACTTGCCAGAAGCCATCATCCAGCGCCGCCACCAGTGCCGGCCCCGCCTGGGCATGGCCCAGCTTGCCCAGCGTCGTCGCGGCTTCTTCGCGCACTTGCCAGGCGGCATCGCGCAAGGCGCCAACCAGCGTCGGCAACACCGCAGGATCACGCGCAAGCCCCAAGGCGCCAATCGCTGCGCGACGTACCTCGGTGTCGGGTTCATCCTCGGCCAGCTTCGCCAAGGCGGGCAGCGCCGGCGCATGCTTGAGCCAACCCAGAATACCCACGGCTTCGCGACGCACTGCCGCGTCCTGGTCGTTCAGCGCTCGCAGCGCAGGGCCGGCAGCGTTGTCCAGGCGCAACTCACGCAGGGCGCGCAAGGCACTGGCGCGGACGAAGCCATCGGCGTGGGTCGTCCACGGCAGAATCAACAAGCCGGCTTCCGGGCTCTTCAGCTCGCTGAGGCTCTGCGCGGCAGCCAGGCGTACGGCTTCGGCACCATCCGTCAGCGCGGCGCACAAGGCCTGGACCACTTCCGGCTCCTCCCAGGCTTCCAGCAGGCGCGCGGCCTCGGCGCGCACGTCGTCAGCGCCATCGACCAACAAGGCATCGGTGAGCCACGGCAAGGCCTCGGGGTCCTCCAGGTCGGCCAGTTCGATCAAGGCAATGCGCCGCACGCCGGCATCCTTGGCTTCGAGGCGTAGCAGCAGAGCGAGAAGTTCGGGGTTGTCGGTGCTTCGTACAGTCATAGCGCGATCCTGAGCGGCGGATGGTCGGTGGCGGGCAGGCCAAGCGGCGTCAGGCGGGGCAGCTCGCGGCCCTCTTCATGGCGCAGCAAGGCCAGGCAATGGCGTTTGAGGTGGGTGAATTCAGGGCTGGTCAGCAGGCTGGCGCGGCGCGGGCGGGCAAAGTCCAGGCGCAGGTCTTCGATGAAGCGACCGGGGCGCGGGCTCATCACCAGAATACGGTCGGCCAGGAACAGGGCTTCGTCGATATCGTGGGTGACGAACACCACGGTGGTGCGGATGCGCGCCCAGATATCCAGCAGCAGCTCCTGCATGCGTGAGCGGGTTTGCGCATCCAGGGCACCGAAAGGCTCATCCATCAGCAGCAGGCGCGGGCGGTTGATCAGCACCCGGGCGATCTCGGCACGCTGCTGCATGCCGCCGGACAACTGGCTGGGCCAGCGCTCGACGAAATCGGCCAGGCCCACCAGCTGCAGCATCTCCCGGGCCTGCTGGCGGCGCTCGGTCCTGCCCAGGCCTTGCATCTTCAGGCCGAAGCCGACGTTGTCGAGCACGCTGCGCCACGGCAGCAAGGTGTGGTGCTGGAACACCATGCCGCGCTGCGGCGAAGGCCCGGCGATGGCCTGGCCATCCACGTTCAGTTGGCCGCTGCTTGGCACCAGGTGCCCGGCCAGGGCGCCGAGCAAGGTCGACTTGCCACAGCCGGACGGCCCGAGGATACAGACGAACTCCCCTGGCTCCACGGCAAAGTCCAGGCGCTGCACCGCCTCGAAGGCTTCACGGCCCTGCCCCAGTCGAATCGACAGGCCATGCCCATCGATGCGCCCGGGCGTCTGTTGGTAACGGTTCATCAGGCGCCCCTCGGTGTGCGGTACCAAGGCGTAGCCAGTGCACCCAGGCGCTTGACCAGGGCGCTGCTGCCCATGCCCAGCACGCCAATCAACAGCATGCCGACGATGATGTCCGGGTAGTTCTGCAAGGTGTACGACTCCCACGTGTAGTAACCGATGCCGAACTGCCCGGCGATCATCTCGGCAGTGACCAGGCAGAACCACGAGGTGCCCATGCCGATGGCAAGGCCCGTGACGATGCTCGGCAACGCGCCAGGCAGTACCACTTCGCGCAGGATCGCCCAGCGCCCGGCACCGAGGCTGCGCGCCGACGCCACCAGGCGTGGGTCGACGGCTTCCGCGCCATGCACGGTGTTGAGCAGGATCGGGAACAGCGCACCGGTGAAGGTGATGAACACCATCGACAGCTCCGACGATGGGAACATCAGGATCGCCAGCGGGATCCAGGCCACAGCCGGTATCGGCCGCAGAACTTCAAGTGGCGGCAGCAAGGTGTCCTCGGCCCACTTCGAGCGGCCGATCAGCAGGCCGATGGCCATCCCCAGCAATGCCGCAGCGGCATACCCGGCAAACACCCGCGACAGGCTGCTGCCAAGGTGCGCCAGCAGCGCGCTGGAGGTCAGCAACTGCCAGGCCGCCTCCAGCACCGCTTGCGGCGTGGGGACGTAGCTGAAGGTCAGCAGGCCGAGGTCCAGCTTGACGCTGGCGGCCACCTGCCAGAACAACAGGCAGGCCAGCAGCGAAGCCAGGCGCACGGGCCAGCGCTTGAGGTCGCGGGTCATCTCGGTGCCTCCCGGTCAGCGCTGGGCGACCAGCTTCTGGTTGACACTGACGAAGTCCAGCGCTTCGCCACCATGCGCCTTGGCGTACTGTTCGGCCTGATCCTTGAGCAGGAAGGCGGCCAGCTCGCCATGGGCATTGCGCACGAACCAGGCCTGGTTGGCCAGCAGCTTGATGCCGCTGTCGGCAGCCTGGGCGTAGATCGCCCGGATGTCCTTGCCTTCCTGTTCCAGCTGGGCCAGCGCGCCAAGGGCAGCTTCCGGCGAGGCATAGTGGCGCACCTTGTCTTCACCGCGCACCCAGATCTGCGCCAGGCGGCTGAAGTCGGTGATCGGCTTGCCCGTGAGCGCATCGTTGGCCTTGAGCGGCAGCGGGTCGTAGTGCTTCAGCGCCTCGTCGTAATCCAGGCCGGCCTGCTTGAAGGCCGCGCGAATGTACTGGTCGTCGATGAACTGGTCGGTGTCGAGGCCGCGGTCGGTCTTCTTCAGCAGCTTGAGCGTGTCGATGGAGGTCGTTACCGCCTGGCGGTATTCAGGCTTCCAGGTCAGGTCGCGGGTCTGCAAACCGAGCGGGCCGTGGAACAAGTAATTGACCTCGGCCTCGATGCCGGTGACCTTCTCGATCAGTTCGCTGTACTTTTCCGGTTCTGCAGCGATCAGGCGGTCGGCTTCCAGGCTGGCGCGCAGGTAGGCGGTGACCACTTCCGGGTATTTCTTCGCATAGTCGGCGTCCACCAGCGCGCCATGGAATGTCGGCGCGTTGGCCTGGGCACCGTCGTAGACCTTGCGGGCAAAGCCGCGGTTGGGGAACAGCTCGGCGAACGGCACGAAATCGGCATGGGCTTCGATGCGGTTGCTGCGCAGGGCGGAACCAGCGATCTCCGGTGCCTGGGCGATGATTCGCACGTCCTTCTGCGGGTCCCAGCCCTGGGCCGCGACGGCGCGCAGCAGCATACCGTGGGCGGTGGAGGCGAACGGCACGGAGATGGTCTTGCCCTTGAGTTCAGCCAGCGACTGCACCTTCGACGCTGCCGGTACGACAATACCGTTGCCGCTGCCATGCACACTGCCCGACAGCACGCTGATGAACAGGCTGTGCTTGCCGGCATCCAGGTGCGCGACGCCGTTGAACGAGCCGGGGAAATCGGCCATGGCACCGAAGTCGAGCTTGCCGGCGACCATCTCGTTGGTCAGCGGCGCGCCGCTGGTGAAGTTCTTCCACTCGATCTGGTACCGGGCATCCTTGTACTTGCCATCGTGCGGCAGGTACTTGTCGAGCAGGCCCAGTTCGCGAATCAGCAAGCCGCCAGTAGCGCAGTTGATGGTGGTGTCCTGGGTGCCGATGGCGATGCGGATGGTTTCGGCGCTGGCATTCAGGCCGGTGAGCGCCAGCGCGAAGCCGGCCACGGTTGCTACAAGGCGCATGGGTGTTTCCCCTCGAATCGTTTTGAGTTGTGTAATCGTCTCCGCCACCGGGCTTGGGTGGTGGGAAACGAGGGGGCATTACAGGAGGCGCGTCCGGTGGTTCGCCGGATGGCGGGAATGAATCAGCGCAGCAGGTACGGGATGTCGACCTTGACCGCGCCAGTGGGGCAGTCTTTCTCGCAGGGCATGCAGTACCAGCACTCGTCGAAGGCCATGTAAGCCTTTTGCGTGGCCGGGTTGATCGCCAGCAGGTCCATTGGGCAGACCTCGACACAGACGGTGCAGCCTTTTTCGGCGATGCATTTGTCTTCGTCGATGGTCACCGGGGCGCTGCTGCGAAAGAAGATTTCCTGGGGCTGATAGGCCATTTCACGGGGTCCTTTGGGCCTTCATGGGCACCTTTTCATCTGGAGGCTTGCAGGTTCACCCGTGGGGACGGGGCCGACGCCTCGATAAACCCGCTCCCGCAAGGTGAGGTGTCGCTTAGGCGGCATCGGTTCTGACCCTCAAGCGGTCATAGGCAGTCTGCTCTTCGGTATCCAATGCGATCAGGTACGGCTCGACTGCTTTCTTGAAACTGGTCATTTCACCGTTTTCGCCTTTTTTCAGGTGGCAATGGCAGAACCACTCGGCATCGTTGCGCTCGGGAAAGTCCACCCGGTGGTGGTACAGGCCCCAGCGGCTTTCCTCGCGGAACAACGAAGCGCGCGCCGCCATCTCGGCACAGTCGCGGATTACCGAGACTTCCATGGCGCGCATCAGCTCATGCGGGTTGCTGGCCTTCATCTGCTCAAGGTCACGCTCGATTTCGGCAAAGCGCGCCAGGCCGATTTCCATTTTCCTGGTCACCTTTGGCGGCTGCAGGTAATCGTTGACCATGCGTCGCAGCTTGTACTCCACCTGCATCGGCGGCAGACCATGCTCACGCTGCAGCGGGGCGAACACCCGCGCGCGTTCGCGCTCGACCTGCCCGGCATCGACCTCGGCCAGCTCCCGCCCGGCCACGTATCGCGCGGCATTCACACCGGCAAACCAGCCATAGGTGAAAGCACCGAGCATGTAGTTATGCGGCACTGCGGCCATGTCACCGGCGGCATACAGGCCCTTGACGCTGGTCTCGGCTTTTTCGTTGACCCACACTCCCGACGCCGAATGCCCGGAACAGAAGCCGATCTCGGAGATGTGCATTTCAACCATGTGCTGGCGGTAGTCAGTGCCACGCCCGGCATGGAACTGCCCACGGCTGGGGCGCTCGTTGCTGTGCAGGATCTCTTCGATGGTCTGGATGGTCTCCTCGGCCAGGTGGTCGAGCTTGAGGAACACCGGGCCGTTGCCACCTTCGAGTTCCTGGTGGAACTCCCACATCATCTGCCCGCTCCAGTAATCGCACTCGATGAAGCGCTCGCCCTTGCTGTTGGCGGTATAGCCCCCCAGCGGGCCGGTGACGTAAGCACAGGCCGGGCCGTTGTAGTCCTTGATCAATGGGTTGATCTGGAAGCACTCGAGGTTGGCCAGCTCGGCGCCAGCATGGTAGGCCATGGCGTAGCCGTCACCCGCGTTGGTCGGGTTCTCGTAGGTCCCCATCAGGTAGCCGGACGACGGCAACCCCAGGCGCCCGGCGGCGCCGCAGGCGAGAATCACCGCCTTGGCCCGCAGCACGCGGAACTCGCCGCTGCGGCAGTCAAAGCCGAGGACACCCGCCGCCGCCCCTTCCCCATCGAGCAACACACGGGTGCAGACCATGCGGTTGCTGATCTCCACCCGGGCGCGCTTGAGCTGGCGGTACAGCACCTTCTTGATATCGTGCCCCTCGGGCATCGGCAGCACGTAGGCGCCCATGTGGTGAACCTTTTTCACCGCGTAGTCACCGGTTTCGTCCTTCTCGAACTTCACGCCCCAGCGGTCGAGCTGCTCGATGGTCTGGAAACTGTGGGTCGCGTAGGCATGGACCGTGGCCTGGTTGACGATGCCGTCATTGGCCACGGTAATTTCCTTGGTGTATTGCTCGGGAGTGGCGTGGCCAGGAATGATGGCGTTGTTCAGGCCATCCATACCCATGCTGATGGCACCGCTGCGCTTGACGTTGGCTTTGTCCAGCAGCAGCACGCGCAAGTGCTTGTCGTGCTCCTTGGCCTTGATCGCCGCCATCGGCCCGGCAGTGCCACCGCCGATGACGATGATGTCGTAGTCCTGGGTCTGGATACTCATGCCTTGCTCCCCTTCTGACGGTCGATACGCAGGCGGTACTGGAAGGCATCACCACGGTAATACAGGTGTTCGAAGTCCAGGGGTGTGCCATCGGCGGCGTGGGTCAGACGCTCGATACGCATGATTGGCGAACCCTCTTCCACCTCCAGCGCCTGGGTCAGGTCGCTGTCGGCCAGCACCGCATCGATCGCCAGGTCGGCGTGGCCGAGCGCGATGCCGCAGTCGTTTTCCAACAGCAGGAAGATGTCACGGGTGACCAGATCGGCCTTTTCCAGCCTTTCGCCAATGGCCTTGGGCAACCAGGTCAGTTCCAGGGACACCGGCTCGCGGTTGATCAGCCGCACGCGGTGGATCTCGGTGACCAGGCTGCCCTCCTCGACCTGCAGGCGCGCCGCCACCAGGGCACTGGCGGGCACATGACGGAAGCTGCGCAGGCGGTTGATCACTTCGTAACCCATCTGCGTCAACGACTCGCCCAGACCCTGCAGTGTGCTGACGTTCTGGAACGCCTTGGGCTTGGCGACGAAGGTACCTTTACCGTGGATCTTGAAGATCAGCCCTTCTTTCTGCAGGTCGCCGAGCGCCTGGCGCACGGTAATCCGGCTGACATTGAATGCCTTGCCCAGCTCGCTTTCGGAAGGCATGCGGCTGTGCGACGGATAGGTGCCGTCAAGGATGCGCTCGCGCAGCAGTTCCTTTAGCTGGGTATAGAGCGGTACCGGGGATAGGGGAAGCAGTTCGGCCATGGGTCTCTTCGCTGGTCAGTGACTTGTTATAACAAGTTGTGACCAGAGCCTAGAGGGTATAAGACTCAGCAGGCAAATACTGATATCGCATATGGTTAGAAAGATTTGCAGTGGCTTGTGCCGGCCCTGTTTGGCACCTTCAGCTCAAGAAAGGAAAAACAGCTACAGATCAAGGCGATGGACGCCATCGGCACAGATAGGTATCATGCGTGCGCGTTGCACTCGTAGCTCAGCTGGATAGAGTACTGCCCTCCGAAGGCAGGGGTCGTGGGTTCGAATCCCGCCGAGTGCGCCATCTTCCTTCCCTTGTGTCAGAAGGGTTAGCGGTTCTGACACAAACCCGTCCTGATCCAATTCGCCGTAAAGGCTATCCAGCCCTACGCAAAACCTCCGAAATCAAAGCCGACGCCCACGCCTGGGCACCTACGCTCGCAAGCGACATCCACCGATGCTGGGTTAAGGCGTTTCAGAACAATCGCAACGGCATGTTGACCACCAAGCGCACTTCGTCGTAGCTGCCATCGATTTGCCCGCCATGGGCGCGATGGTTGTAGACGATGGTGCGCACGTTGGTGTCGCGCCAGGGGCCGCCCTGTAGCACATAGCCGAGCACCAGGCCGTTCTCCTCATGCCGCGCGCCGCGTAGGCCGCGCACGTTGTACCCGGCGTGGCGGCCATTGCGATCGCCCTGGTAGTGACTGCCATCGATGGCCCAGCCCTTGGCGTGCCACACCCCCAGGCTCAGGCCCGGCACGCCGTAGGCGCTGGCGTCGAAGTCATAGCGCAACTGCCAGGAGCGTTCGTTCGGGCCGTTGTAGTCCGAATACAGCGAGTTGGCCATGTAGTTGCCGGTCGACTCCCACACATAGTCGAAGTACTCGTTGCCCTCGATCTGCTGCCAGGCCAGCGTCAGCCCGTGGGCCTGGTGCGTCAGCGTGGTGGCCAGGCTCCAGGCCTGGTTGTCGATGTAGCCCAGTTGTTGCTGGCCGCTGTCGCGGGTGCGGTAGTAATGAAAGGCCGGGCGCACAGCCAGCTCGGCCCGATCACCCAGCGTGCCACCCAGCCCCAGGTACAGCTGCTGCCAGGTATCTGCCAGCTGCGAGCCGTACAAACTGGCGGACAGCGCACCGCTGTAGCGGGCACCCGCATAGCTGATCGAATCGGCCTTGACCGCCCGATCGCCGAAGGTGGTGGTCAGCCGTTCGCTGCCGGTGCCGGTGCGCGGGATCGCCCGGTCGAAGCGCCCGGCATCCAACTGCAGGCCCGCGATGCTCTGATCGCTCAACGCCACGCCCTGGAAGCTCGACGGCAACGCCCGGTTGTCCTTGTAGCGCAAAATCGGGTTGTCCAGGCGTTGCCGGCCGACCCGCAAAGTACTGCCGGCCAGGCGCAGGCGCAGCGCACCGACCGCCAGGCGGCTCCAGGTTGGGATAGCGTCGCCATCGCTGTCCACCAGCACCCGGTCGCCACCATTGGCCACCCGGCCGTGGCCGCGTTGCAGGTTGACCGCGCTGTACAACGAGGCATCCAAGCCGATGCCGAGCGCGCCCTGGGTGTAGCCCGATGCATAGTCGAGCATCGCCGCCTGCACCCAGGTCTCGCGCACGCGCGTGGGGGTCAGGCGGCCGTCCTTGCGGATCGCCAGGTAGGTGTCGCCCTGGGTGTGCTGGTTTGAATAGTAGTGCCGCAGGTTGAGGTCCAGACGGCTACCGTCGATGAAACCGGGCTGGCCCGCAGCCACGCAGGGCGTGATCAGGGCGCAGCACAGAAGCGTGCGTCGTTGCATGTGCAAGTGTGTTCCTGTCCGTGAACAAAGGTCGCGGCCGCGCCTGCCTGGCACGGCGTGGAAGTCACTCGGGCCAGTGGCGGATCGGCCCGCGCCAGGTCTCGAAGGCCTTGGCCAGGCGCAGCAGCCAGGTGTCGGCAAAACGCGGGGCGACCATCTGCAGGCCGATGGGCATGCCTTGGTCGCTGAAGCCGCAGTTGATCGACAGCGCCGGTTGCTCGCCCATGTTCCATGGCACGGTGAACACAATGTGTTCGAATGGCCGTTGCGGGTCGTTGCCGGGCGAGGCCAGTTCGGCGGGATAGGCCTGTACCTGGTTGGTTGGTGACAGCAGCAGGTCGCATTGCTCGAACAACCGTGCGGCGCGCCGGCGCATCTCGAAGGTCTGGTTGAAGCCTTCCACCGCTTCTACCGCCGTCATGTGGCGGGCCGGCTCGGCCCACTGGCGGATGTACGGAAGCACCTGGGCCAGGCGCTCGGGCGCCAGCTGGCTGAGTTCGCTCCACTGGCGCGCACGCCAGAAGCGGTCGAGGCCGTCAAGCAGGCGACGCTCCATCAAGGGCGCCACTTCCACCAGCCTGGCACCCTGCGCCTCGAACAACCCGGCGGCGGCGCGCACCGCGGCGCAGGTCTGCGCGTCGGGCTGCAGGCCGCAACCGGGCTCAAGTAGCAGCCCCACCCGCAATCCACGCACACTCACCGGGGCCAGGCCCCAGTCAAGCTCGGCTGGCGGCAGGCTGGTGGCGTCGCGTACATCCGGACGCGCCAGCACCGCCATCATCGCCGCGCAGTCGTCCACCGTGCGGGTCATCGGCCCGGCGCAGCGGCCGGTGTAGTACGGGTCGATAGAAATGCGCCCGAGGCTCGGCTTGAAGCCCACCAGCGCGCACCAACCGGCCGGCAAGCGCACCGAACCACCGATGTCGGTGCCTACGTGAAGGGGGCCGTAGCCTGCCGCCGCAGCCGCAGCCGCCCCGGCGCTGGAACCGCCGGGGTTGAGCGCCGTGTCCCACGGGTTACGGGTGATACCGTGCAGGCTCGACAAGCCCGAGGACAGCATGCCGAAGTCTGGCACGCTGGTCTTGCCCAGCAATACCGCGCCCGCCTCGCGCAAGCGTGCCGCCGGTGGCGCGTCGGCTACAGCCAAGCGCGGCTCCAGGCCTGCGCAGCCCTGGTCGAGCATCTGGCCACGGGTAGCGATCAGCGACTTCAAGGTCACCGGCACGCCATCCAGCGGCCCGAGCGGCGCGCCTTTGGCCCAACGTTGAGTGGACGCGGCGGCCTGCTCCAGCACTCGCTCCGGGGCGAACTGGCACAGCGCGTTCAGGGCTGGCTCGCGGCGCTGCACATGGTCGATCAGATACTGGTGATACTCCAATGGTGACAGCTCGCGGCGAGCATAAAGCGCCGTCAGTTCGCCCGCCGACAGCCACTGTAAAGGCCTGCCGCTCATTTGACACCTGCCGGCACACCCGCATTTTCTGCGGCCGGCACACGCTGGCCGAACAGGCGCACGCAACACAGCCCCACTGCACCCATGAGCACGCTGAAGCCCACCGCCACCCACGGGTTCCAAGGCATCAGGGCAATCAGCAACAACGGCGTAACGCTGGCCCACAAGGCGTAGGCGATGTTGTAGGTGACGGAAATTCCCGACACGCGAATCGCCGCCGGGAACAGCTCGACCATGAGCGACGGCACCACCCCGACCACGCCGCAGCACAGGCCGGCCAGCGCGTAGGCCGCGGCGATCAGCGGCAGTTCGAAAATCAGGCTGGCGTACAACGCCGCCACGCCGGCCGGCAGCAGTGCGCTGTGAATCGCCAAGGCGCGCCAGGGGCCGAGGCGGTCGGCCATGCGCCCGGCGAGCACGCAGCCGATATTGAGGAAGACAATGCCCACGCTGCTCAGGGCGAAGGTCTGGTCCGCCGGCAGACCGAAACGCTTCTGCATCACCGTCGGGGTTATCACCACCAGCACCACCACCGCCGAGGTCAGCAGGCAGGTCAACAGCAGCGCCGGGGCGATGGCTGCCCGGTGTTCGCGCAGCACGGTGCGCAGCGGCAGCTCTGGGTCGGCTGCACGGCGCGCCTGCAGGGCGATGAACACCGGCGTTTCGCTGAGCCAGCGGCGCAACCAGACACCGACCAGGCCGAACACGCCGCCGAGAATGAATGGTAGCCGCCAGCCGTGATCGAGCATCTCTTGTGGGGTGTAGACCCGCGCCAGCACCGCCGCGGTAACCGCGCCCAGCAGGTAGCCGAAGGTCAGCCCGGCCTGCAGCATGCCCAGGGCGAAGCCGCGGTGCCCGGCCGGCGCGTGCTCGGCGACGAACGCCCAGGCGCTGGGCACTTCGCCGCCCACTGCGGCGCCCTGCAGGATGCGCAGGGCCAGCAGCAACAATGGCGCCCAGTATCCGATCTGCGCGTAGGTCGGCATCAGGCCGATCACCAGGCACGGCAAGGCCATCATCAGGATGCTCAGGCTGAACACGCGCTTGCGCCCCAGGCGGTCGGCGAAGTGCGCCAGCAGAATGCCGCCCAGCGGTCGCGCCAGGTAACCGGTGACAAAAATGCCGAAGCTCTGCAGCAGGCGCAGCCATTCGGGCATCTGCGGCGGGAAGAACAGCTCGCTGAGGATCAGCGCAAAGAACACGAAGATGATGAAGTCGTAGATTTCCAACGCACCGCCCAGCGCGGCAAGGCCCAAGGTCTTGTAGTCGGCGCGGCCGAAGCGCGTGGGAACGGGTCGAGGGTGGGCCGTCATTGGCATGGCTGTCCTTTAGTCGGGTAACGGAGACGCCGGCAGCACCGGTCGGGCGAATGGTCACCGTGGCAGGCAGGCGGGACAATCAAAAAGCGCATCTGGGTCGCTTTTTCGCCTGAATCTGTACATTGAGTTTTGATCGCGAAAGCCAATAATCGGGCCACCTTTACTCACAAGATGACCCCATCATGGAAGATGTTCAAAGCCAGATCGCCGCATTTGACCACCCAGACGTCGAAGCTGTGGCCATTATCCGTGGCCGTGTGCTGCACGCCTTGCAGACCTTCTTGCTCGACCGTGACTTCCGCCAGCTGCTGCCCATCCTGATGTCGCCGATCACCGACCCACTGAACCACGCGGTGTACCCGGCCGAGATCCAGTACCAGCAGCGCCGCCTGAAACTCACCGCCAGCATGATCTTCCACAAGCAGCTGGCCCTGACCGCCCGCGGCCACGAGCGCATCTTCATCGTCGCGCCGAACATCCGCCTGGAAAAGCCGGAGATCAAGGACTCCCAGCGCCACCTGCTGGAGTTTTCCCAGTTCGACTTCGAAATCCGCGGCGGCACCATGCAGCAAGCCATGCAGCTGATCGAGCAGATGGTCAAGCACACCCTGGACGAGGTGCGTGAGCACTGCGCTGCGCAGCTGGCCCAGCTGGGCCGTGAGCTACCGCGCTACGAAACCGCCTTCCCGGTGTACAGCACCAACGAACTGCAGGCCGAACTGGGCGACGACTTCGAGCGCCTGATGTCGGAAAAGGCCCATACGCCGTTCTTCATCACCAACCACCGCCGCGAGTTCTACGACCGCGAGACGCCTGGCCAGCGCGGCCACTACAACAACTATGACCTGATCTGGCCCGAGGGTTATGGCGAGGCCCTGTCGGGCGCCGAACGCGAGTACGAGCATGGCCAGATCCTCTATCGCATGAACGAGCTGGACATGGACCTGACCCCGTTCGGCAACTTCCTCGAAGTCGCCCGCCAGGGCCTGCTGCACCCCAGCGCCGGCGGCGGGCTGGGCATCGAGCGACTGCTGCGCTTCATCTGCGGCAAGCGCCATATCCGCGATGTCGCCCTGTTCGACCGCAGCGTCGGTAGCGACTTCCTGTTCTGAGCCCCACCGCCCTCGCTCGGCCTGCCCTGACGGCAGGCCCTTTCCGGAGATATCCGCATGAACCCCTTGCGCATTCACTGGTGCTCGCCGCTCGACAGCGGCCAGCAGAAAGCCACCGACAAGTACGACACCGGACGCCTGGACTTCGCCGGTATCATCGATTTCGCCCAGGAAGCCGACGAACTGGGCATCGACTCGCTGCTGATGGGTATCAGCTACCACATGCCCGACCCGCTGCCGATGATCGGCGCGCTGGTGCGCGAAACCCGCAACGTAAAGTTCATCCTCGCCTACCGCCCCGGACTGCTGCACCCGACCCTGTTCACCCAGGTGGTCAACACCCTGTCGTGGATGTCCGACAAGCGCATCGCGCTGAACCTGGTGGCCGGCATCTCGCCGGACGAGCAGGCGTACTACGGTGACTACGTCGCCCACGATGGCCGCTACGCGCGCACCTGCGAGTTCATCGATATCCTCAAGCGCTTCTGGGCCGGGGAAACCCCGCTCACTCACCACGGCGACTTCTACCAGTTGGACAAGGCCCAGCTCGGCCTCCCGTTCAAGGACCACGAGCGGCCACGCCTGTATCTGAGCGGCGCCTCGGGCATCGCCCAGCAGGTGGCGGTATCGCACAGTGACTGCTGGCTGCGCTACGGCGACACCCCCGAAGGCATCGCCGAGGCCGCGCGCGAGGTACTTGCAGCCGGCCGCTCGGTAGGCATACGCATGCACGTGCTGGCGCGGGAAACTCGCGAAGAGGCCCTGGCCGAAGTCGAGGCGATGATGGAAAACCCCGACCAGCAGCACCGCGAATGGGTACGCCAGTTTGTCGCCCGCTGCGACTCCGAGGCGGTCAAAACCTCGTTCCGTCTGGCCGAGGGCGCCCGCCACGACTGGTTGTCGCCGATGCTCTGGTCGGGCGCCGTGGCCTACCGAGGCGGCCCGGCGCTGTGCGTGGTGGGCAGCTACGAGGAAGTGGCCGCCTACCTGCTGGAGTACAAGAAGGTCGGGGTGAGCGAGTTCATCTTCTCCGGCTGGCCAACCCGCGACGAGATGCGCCGCTTCTGCCAGCATGTGCTGCCGCGCCTGCGCGAACTGGAAGCCGACCTGGACCGCCAGCATGGTTGAGCATGCGCCGCTGCGCCGCTTCGGTGCCGGGCTGCTGCTGGGCCTGATGGCTGAACAGACGGTGCTGTTCGCCGTGCCGTTGATGGTCTACCAGGCCACCGGTAGCCTGCGCTATTCGGGGCTGGTGTTCGCCCTGGAGTGGCTGCCGGCGCTGCTCGCCTACCCGTTTGCCGGGGTGCTGGCCGACCGTGTTGGCGGGCGCACCCTGTTGCAGTGGGCCAACGTGCTGCGCGCCGCCAGCCTGGCGCTGACCGTGCTGTGCTGCAGCCTGGCACCGGCCCTGACGGTCTGGGCGCTGGCGGCCAACGGCGTGCTGCTGTCGCTGCTGATGGCGCCGGTGCGCATGGCCGTCGAGCGCACCGTGCCGCAGGTGGCGCCGGCCGAGCGCCTGGCGCACACCCAGTCGCTGGTGCAGAACATGGAGCTGCTGGCGCAGGTGCTGGGCCCCGCCTGCGCCGCCGCGCTGGTGCTGTACAGCGGCAAGCTGGCGCTACTGGGCCTGGCCGCCGCCGCACTGCTGCTGGCAGCACTGTGCTGGCATGGCCTGCCCGACGCCCACGCCAACAGTGCTCGGCAACCGGTGCTAGGCGCCCTGCGCCAAGGCTGGCAGCTGCTGCTGGGCAACCCGCCGATCGTCAGCCTGGCGCTGCTGAACTTCAGCATCAACCTGGCCTTCGCCTGCGTGCTCAGCGCCAATGCGTTCATCGTAAGCGGCGTATTCCAGGCCGCCGACGGTGCCTTCGGCCTGATCAACAGCGCCGCCGGCGCCCTGGGCCTGCTGAACTTCCTGCTGGTGCCGTGGCTGCTGACGCGGCTGTCGATCCACCAGCTGGGCGCGCTGGGTTTCGCCGTGCTGTGCGGCGGCATCCTGGCCATGGGGCTGGCCAACGGCGTGCTCGCCTACGGTGCCAGCTTCGTCCTGGCCATGGCTGGCTGCACCCTGTTCAACGTGTTCAACCGCACCCAGCGAATCAAGGTGATCCCACGCGAGCACCTGGGCAAGGTGATGGGCCCGTTCTACCTGCTCAACCTGGCGTCCTACCCGCTGGGCGGCCTGCTCAGCGCCAGCATCGGCCAGCGCTACGGCATTCAGGGCCTGATCCTCGCGCTGAGCCTGCTGCTGTGCGTGCCGGGCGCACTGCTGTTTCACCTGACCACGCGGCGCCTGAATGCCGCACTAGGCACTGAAAACCCCGCCATGGAGGCATCCCGATGAACAGCCAACCCCTGTGCCTGCTGGCCACGGTCGAATCCGACTCGCACATGTGGAACCTGGTGTACTTGCAAATGTGGCTGAGCGAACGCGGCCTGGAGGTGAAGAACCTGGGCAGCTGCACACCGGTGCAGGCCGTGCTCGACGCCGTCGAGCAGCACCGCCACGCGCGTTTGCTGGTGATCAGCAGCGTCAACGGCCACGGTTACTCCCAAGGCCTGGCACTGATCCGCGCGCTGCGCCAGCAGTACCCGCACCTGCATGTGGTGATCGGCGGCAAGCTGACCACCTCCGAGGAACAAACCCGCGCGGTACGCGAAGAACTGCTGGGCGCGGGATACAACGCGGTGTTCACCGAGGCCGACGCCCTCGACGCCTTCCAACACCACCTCGAACGCCTGGCCCAGGCCCGTTATTCGCTGGTGCTCGGCACCGGCGACGTGGCGCACTGGACCTGAGCCCCGTCTGTTGCCCGAACAAGGAACGAACCCATGCATATCGTGATCGTCAACCGCTGGCCGCGCTTCCACGACGGCCAGCGCTGGGACAACGAACTGACCCGCTACGAAGCCTTCTTCGACCACCAGGCCCATCGCATCAGTTATGTGGTCGACGGCCCCGGCGCGCTCGGCGTACTGGCGCCGCGCGAGCAGATCGCCCATCTGGTGCAGGTCGAGGACGTGAACCAGTACTCGCAGTTGCTGGCCGCGGTGACCGAGGTGAGTGAACGGGTCGGCCCGGTGGACCTGCTGATTGCCTTGTCCGAATTCACCCTCGAGATCGCCGCCCAGGTGCGCCAGGCGCTGAACATCCCAGGCCATGGGCCGGACGAAGTGGCCGTTTACCGCGACAAGGCGCGGATGAAACAGGTGCTGCAGGAGCAGGGCCTGGCCGTACCGGCCTTCACCCGCTGCCAGAGCCTGGCCCACACCCTGGCCTTCGCCGCGGAAACCGGCTACCCGCTGATCGTCAAGCCGGTGGACGGCGCCGCCAGCATCGGCGTGGTGCGGGTCGACGACGAACGCCAGCTGCTGGCCGCGCTCGACGGCGTCGACCTGGCGCGCCACGAAGTGGAGGCCTTCGTCGAGGGCCAGGTGTACCACGTCGACGGCTACACCGACGGCACCGGCCAGGTGCCGTTCCAGGCCGTGTCGCGCTACCTCAATAGTTGCCTGGACTTCGCCCGGCGCCAGCCGTTGGGCTCGGTGTTGCTGCAGGCCTCGCCGTTGCGGACACGCATCGCCAACTTCAGCCGCCAGTGCCTGCAGGCGCTGGGGCTGCGCGATACCGCCTTCCACCTGGAACTGTTCGTGTGCGAGGACGGCAGCCTGGTGTTTCTGGAGGTGGGCGCGCGGGTCGGCGGCAGCGAGGTGCCGCACCTGATCAACCGGGTATTCGGCGTCAACCTCTACGAGCACTGGCTGAAGAACTTGCTCGGCGAGCCCGCCGCCCTGCCCGACCAGGACGGTGATCCCAGCGGCGGCTGGCTGATCATCCCCAAGCCGCAGCAACTGCCGTGCAGGGTGCTTGAGGCGCCGTCGCAGCGCACCCAGGTCGCCTCGCTGTGGCGCGAACTGCTGCCCCAGCCCGGCGAGGTGCTGGAGGCCGGCGGCGGCTATGACGCATTGCAGGGTGGGCGTTTCATCTTCACCGGCAGCGACCAGGCTGGCATCGAGCGAGACATCCGCCACGTCATTGAACACTACCGCCTGGAGGCGCAACCGGCATGAACCACGCCGCCCGTACCGAACACGACGACGCCGTGCTGCTGGCCCGGCTCACCCCTTACCTGAGTGACAACGACCAGCACGCCGTGCGCGTGTTCGGCGAACGCCTGATTGAAGCCGCCGGCGGGCTGGCGGGCCTGGCCGACTACCGCCTGATGGTCGCCTACGGCGGCGGCAAGGACAGCTCCTACACCGTGTCACTGCTGCGCGCGACCCAACTGCACCTGGCCATCAGCCATGGCTGCACCTTCCACCTGCGCATTGCCAACATGCGCCATGCCGGGGTGGCCGATGCGGTAATGGCCAACATCGACCGGGCCTACCACGCCCTGGCGTTGTACGGCGACCCGCGGGTCGAGATGCTGGTGGTCGACCACCGGCAGATCCGCCCGTTCGAACGCCACCTGCCCTTCCCCAGCGAGGTGAAGGCGATGAACCGCTTCGACGTGCTGATGAACGGCCACCGTACCGCCGGTGACGGCCGCCCAACCTTCTGCAACAGCTGCAACCTTGCAGTTGCCGACTTCTTCGGCCGCGCCGCCTGGTGGCAGGGTGGCGTCGACGCAGTGGTCACCGGCGACTCGCGCAAGGAACAGAAGCACTACTTCACCTGGATCATGCGCCTGGCCGAACGCCTGGGGCTGGACGTCGAGGATTGCCGCCGCCAGGGCTTCCGCGGGCTGCTGCAGGCGCTGGACGGTATTGCCCAGGCCTACTTCATCGAACTGCTCGGCGACGGCTTCGACGCTGCCCTCGACGAGCGTCGGGTCAGCACCGGTAACGCCAGCGGCGAGCCTGCCTTCATCAGCATCTACGACCTGGTGAGCTACCGCGTCGACGACCACTGGGAGCTGATTACCGAATTTCTCGGCTTCCGCTTCGAGGAGCTGGCGTTCAGCTTCACCGAGTCGGACTGCGCCAACCCGATGCTGATGGCGCACCTGCGCGGGCTCAAGGCCGAACAGGTGCAGGGGCGCAGTTATGACCAAGGACTGGCCGAATACCTGGAGCTGGCCCAGGCGCTGATGCGCAAGAAAGAAATGCCAGACCGCCTCATCGAGCTGGCCCTGGCGCCCTACGCCGACGCCGCCGGCAAGGCCAACCGGCGCGCGCTGGCCGACAGCTTCGCCCGCTCGGCCTTCGACCTCGACGAAGAGCAGCTGATCTGCATGCAGTTCTCGCCCTTCGTCAGCCAGGGCCGCGACCTGGCGCTGTACCTGAGCCTGCGTCACCCGCAACTGGTCGGGCGCCTGCAAGACCTGCACGCGCTGCTCGGCGGCCAAGCCGAGGACGAAGTGCTCGGCCACTGGCTCGGCGAGGTCAGCGGCCTGCCGCTGGCGGCATTGCGCAGCCTTTACCGGCACGCGCCCATCGACTTCGACAGCGACGCCTCACTCATTGCCCGAGTGCGCGCTGGCGACCCGCACAAGGGCCGTATCGTGCGCCACGACCCGGCCACCGGCGTACAGGTAGTCGAACTGGTGTCGGGGCGCTGACCATGGCCAGCACCGATACCAGCCACTTCCAGCGGTTCATCGAACGTGCCCGCGAGCGCGGGCAGCTCGTGGTGCAACCGCGCATGGGCTTCGCCGACATCCCGAGCATGCGTGCGGGCCTGGAGGCGGTGGCCCGCCAGCCGGGCGCGCTGGGTACCATCACGCTCGACAGTTACACCCGTGTCGGCGATTACCAGAGCGCCCTGCGCTGCCTCAATGACGGCAGCCCGCTCAACGGCTTCCCCATCGTCAGCCATCCGCTGGAAGCCCTGCGCGGCATGCTCGACGGCCTCTACGGCGCGGACTTCCCGATCCAGGTACGCCATGGCACGGCCCAGCCACAGAACATCTTCAAGCGCATGGCCGCAGTCGGCCTGGACGCCACCGAAGGCGGCCCAGTGTCCTACTGCATGCCCTACAGCCGCTTGCCGCTGCTGCACGCGGTGGATGCCTGGGGGCAAAGCTGCCGGGCGCTGGCCGAGGGCACTGCACATGGCCACATCGAGAGCTTCGGCGGCTGCCTGCTGGGTCAGTTATGTCCACCCTCGATGCTGCTGGCGGTGGGCCTGCTCGAAGCCATGTTCTTCCGCCAGTACGGCATCCGCAGCGTATCGCTGAGCTACGCCCAGGGCACCAGCATGGTCCAGGACCAGGGCGCGCTGCGCGCCTTGCGCGAGCTGGCGGCGCACTACCTGAGCGATATCCACTGGCACGTGGTGGTGTACACCTACATGGGCGTGTTCCCCTGCACCGAGCATGGCGCCCGCCGGTTGATCGTCGACAGCGCCCGCCTGGCCCAGGCCACCGGTTGCGAACGGCTGATCGTCAAGACCGTGGCCGAGGCCCGGCAGATCCCTTCGGTGCGCGACAATCTCCAGGCGCTGGACATGGCCAGCAGCAGCGCGGCGCAGGCGCCGGCGGCGCTCGACCCAGCCAGCCAGGGCTATTACGAAGAGATCCTGCTGGAAACCCGGCAACTGGTCGACGCCGTGCTCGAGCTGCACGCCGACCTGGGCACTGCGCTGCTGCAAGCCTTCGCCCGGGGCTTGCTGGATATCCCCTACTGCCTGCATTCGGACAACCCCGGCCGCGCCACCACCCTGATCGATGACCACGGTGCGCTGCGCTGGGCCAGCCTCGGCGGCCTGCCGCTGGCGCGTAGCCACGCGGCAGGCAACGCCGAACACGGCGTGCGCGCCGACCAACTGTTCCAGATGCTGCACTACATGGTGAACCGTTATGACCAACCCTTGCATTGAACCCGGCCAGCGCCCGCTGGTGCTGGTAGACGCCTATTCCACCGGCGCCTTTCTCGCTCGCGCGCTGGCCGAGCACCGCCCGCTGCTGCATGTAAGCTCACGACGCGACATGCCGGCGGCCTTCGCCGCCAGCTGCCCGCAGGCCCTGTTCACCCAGCACTACCAAGTGCACGAGGTCGGCTTCGAGCCGCTGTGCCAGGTACTGGCAGCCCAGCACCCCGAGGCCGTGCTGACTGGCAGCGAGTTCGGCGTTGAGCTGGCCGACCGCCTGGCCGCCGCCCTTGGCCTGCCGGGCAACGATCCGGCGCTGTCGGTAGCGCGCCGCGACAAGGCGCTGATGGCCGAGCAAGTCGCCGCTGCTGGCTTGCCGGTGGCAGCACAGTTGCGCACCGGCAGCGCCGAACAGGCCTGCGCCTGGTTCCAGGCCCAGGGCGCACGGCCGGTGGTGGTCAAGCCGCTGGACAGCGCCGGCTCCGACCAGGTGTTCATCTGCCGCGACGCCAGCCAGGTCCGCGATGCCGCCAATGCCATCCTCGGTGGCACCAACCTAATGATGCGCGACAACCATGAAGTGTTGGTGCAGGAGTACCTCGAAGGCGACGAATACGTGATCAATACCGTCAGCCACCAGGGCCAGCACTGGCTCAGCGATGCCTGGCGCTGCACCAAGACCCTGAGCGAGGATGGCCGCAAGATCTACGACAGCGAATACCTGCTGGCTCCCGACGACCCGTGCCTGGAGACCTTGGTCGGCTATGTCGAGGGAGTGCTCGACGCCCTGGCCATCGCCGAGGGCCCGGCGCACACCGAGGTCATCCTCACCGCCGCCGGGCCACGCCTGCTGGAAACCGGCGCACGCCTGTCCGGCCTGGCCAACCCGCCCGCCCTGCAGGCTGCCACCGGCGCCGACCAGGTCAGCCTGACCGTCGAGGCCTGCCTGACCCCAGCCCGCTTGCTGCAGCGCCCACGGCGCTATCGCCAGTTGCAGGCGGCCTGCACCCTCAACCTGATCGCCCGTGGCCAGGGTCGCTTCGACCTGGGCCGGGTAACCTCGCACCTCGACCAGCTGGCTTCGTACCACAGCGCCCGCTGGCGTTTCAGCGACGGCCGCGCCCTGGCGCCGACCGTCGACCTCAACAGTTCGCCGGGGGCCGTGTTCATGGTCCATCCGCAACCTGACCGCATCCGCCAGGACCAACTTGCCTGGCGGACGTGGGAGCAAGACTGGCTGTAACCGGGAGCCCCACCTACCGGGGCCGTTTCACCACTAAGGAGACACTGATGAGCACGCAAATCCGTAACGGACGCATGACTGTCCCGCAACTGGTGGCCATGAAGGGCCGCCAGAAGATCGTCTCATTGACGGCATACTCCAGCGCGATTGCCCAGGTAATCGACCCTCTGGTCGACTTCATCCTGGTCGGTGACTCCACCGCGATGGTCGGCTACGGCCGCAGTTCCACCCTGGGCATGCGCCTGGACGAGACCATCGCCCATACCCGCGCGGTAGTCGACAGCACACGCCTGGCCTGCGTGATCGCCGACATGCCGTTCGGCAGCTACCAGGAAAGCCCCGAGCAGGCATTTCGCAACTGTGCCGAGGTGCTGGCCCGCACCGGCTGCGCCGCAGTGAAACTGGAAGTCAACCAGGTACTGGCCAGCACCGTGGCATTTCTGGTTGAGCGCGGCGTACCGGTGATGGCGCACATTGGCCTGATGCCGCAGTTCGTCAACGTCATGGGCGGCTACAAGGCCCAGGGCCTGAGCCCGGAAGGCGGCGCGGCACTGTTGGCCGACGCCCGCGCCAACCTGCACGCCGGCGCCTTCGCCCTGCTGCTCGAAGGCGTCGCCGAGCCGGTGGCCAGGGTCATCACCGAGGCCAGCGACAAGCCGACCATCGGTATCGGCGCCTCCCCGGCTTGCGATGGCCAGGTGCTGGTCACCGAGGACCTGCTGGGCCTGGGGGGCGAGCACGTGCCACGGTTCGTCAAGCAGTACGCCGATGTCGCCGGGGTGATTCGCGAGGCCTGCGCACGCTTCGGCGACGAGGTGCGTGACGGTACCTTCCCGACGCTTGACCACTGCTATGGGGTCTGAGCCTCGTCCTGGATCGCCTTGACCAGGCGCTGCAGCGCCTGGGGAATGTCCTTGCTCCAGTCCAGCGTGTAACACAGCCTCAGGTGGCTACGCCACAGGCCCTGCTGACTGAAGATTTCCCCGGGCGCGATGACGATGCGCTGGCTCAACAGGCGCTGGAAGACCCGCCGCATTTCTACCGGCCGGGTCGCCTCCAGCCACAGGCTCGCCCCGCCTTGGGGCTCGCCCCAGCGCAGGTAACCCTGGCCGTGGAGCTCCAGCAGGCCCTGCATGTGCTGCATGCGCTCGCGCAGCATGGCGCGCAGCAACTGCACGTGCTGGTCGACCCGGCGTGAAGCGTACAGCTTGGCGATGGCCTTCTGGCGTATTGGCGAAAGGCGGAAGGCACGCTCCAGAAACAGTTGCTGCAACTGCTCGATGTGGCGCCGGCACAGCAGGTAGCCATAGGGCGCCTCGGAGCCGATGACCTTGTCGAGGGTGGAAAACACCAGCAAACGGTTGGGGTCGGCGAAGTCGCGATAGCGGGCCGGCGATGCCTCGAAGCAGAACTCGCCATAGCCATCGTTCTCGAACAGCCACACCTCCCGCTCGGCCAGCCAGCGACAGATCTGCTGCTTGTCCGTGGCCGGCATCAGCCCGCCCTGGGGCACGTTGGTGGCCGAGGACAGCACCGCCAGGCGCACGGGCTGGGCATGCAGCAACTGGCGGAACTGCTCCAGGTCGAAACGGCCGTCGGCGCGCAACGGCACCTCGACGATGGTCATGCGCGCGGCCAGCAACTGGCGCAGCACCGCCCAGGAACAAGGCGACTCGACCAGCGCTACCTGGCCTTCCAGGCTCAGGGCACGCAGCGACAGCTCGAGGATGCTGCGCAGGTCCGAGCCGATGAACACATGCTCGGCATGCCAGTAGCGCTGTGGCGAGCGCGTGTAGCGGTCGGCCAGCACACCGCGCAGCTCCGGCTCGCCGAACGGCTGGTACAGCGGCGCATGGGAGCGTGGGTACTGGCGCGCCAGTTCACGCTCGATCATCAGCAGCGGTTTTTCCAGCGACAGCAGCATGGCCGGCGCGTCGCTGCTCAGCGCCAGCATGCCGGGTTGGCGGGCGCTGGAGAACACCGTGTCGAGCAGGCTGGGTGAACATTCGCCATGCAGCGGTGCCTTGCTGGCCCGGGTGAAGTAACCGTGCCTGGGCCTCGCGTATACCCGGCCCTCGTCTTCGAGCAGCGAATAGGCGTACTTGGTAGAGGACACCGACACGTTCAGGCGCTGGGCCAGCTGGCGCAACGACGGCAGGCGCTGTTCAACATCCGACGGTGAAGCTTCGATCCAGTCGAGCAGGTACCGGTATACGGCCTGGTAGGTGTAGGGGGACTTGATGTTGTTGTCTGCTTCCATTCTCACGGGGTCACTTCTGAAAAAGCGCAGGCACAGGGTACACGCGAATCCCGCGCGCTGCCCTAAGCCCCGGGCGGTGTGGTGTAAACCCTGTTCGGAACGGGACAGAAGCACTGAACAGGGCCCGGCAACGTGCCAGGGGCTTTTTCGTTTGTGCGACATGTCGCGTTTCTGGCACTCCCGTGCCAAGGGTCATTGGTGTTAGCGTGGGCGTCTTCCCGTTTCCGGACGGGTAACCCACACAATGATTGGCGAAGGAATGCGCACAACCATGCACCTGAAAAAACTTACCGCCACCACCTTGCTGCTGGCCAGCATCGGTCTTTTCACCCAACCGGCCCAGGCCAACCTCACCCAGCAGCAGTCGGCAGCCATCGTCAAGGCCTTCGACGGCAGCGACCCAAGCGACTTCAAGCAATTCATCGGCAAGCTCAAAGGCAGCGACCTGGCCAAGGCCGACAACCTCGAGGCAACGCTCGATGCCTACCTGGCCGGCAAGCCACTGGCAGCCGAGCAGCAGAACGAAATCAACCGCCTGCTCGGCCTGTACACCCGCATCAAGTACGGCAAGGCCGCCAGCGAAACCCTGCGTGAACTGGTGGCTATCCCGACCTTCAACGTCGAAGGCACGCCGCAGCACGAAAACCCCGAGTTCCTCAAGATCGCGGACAAGATCAAGGCCCTTGCCGAAAGCTTCGGCCTGGCGTTCCGCAACATCGACAACCGGGTGTACGAGATTTCGCTGGGCAGCGGCAAGGAAGTGGTCGGCATCCACGCCCACGCCGACGTGGTGCCGGTCAACCCGGACAACTGGAAACTGGCCGATGGCACGCGCCTGGACCCGTTCAAGGTGACCCTGGTCGGCGACCGCATGTATGGGCGCGGCACCGAAGACGACAAGAACGGCATTGTCGTGGCGATGTACGCACTGAAAGTGGCCAAGGACGAGAACCTGCCGCTGGCCCGGCAGTTCAAGCTGCTGATCGATACCACCGAAGAAACCAGTGGCGATGCCATCCCGTACTACTTCGAGCACAACCCCACGCCCGACTACAACCTGGCGCTCGATGGCGGCTACCCGGTGGTCATCGCCGAGAAAGGCTACGGCACGATCATGGCCAGCTTCAGCAAGCGCCCGGCCACTGGCAAGGGCGCGGAGATCGTCAACCTGACCGGCGGCCTGGCCACCAACCAGATCCCGACCACGTCCGTGGCGACACTGGTCTCCGATAACCCGGCGGCGCTTGCCAAGCGCCTGCAGCAAGCCGGCGCCAAGTACGTGAAGCAGCATGGCGGCGATTTCAGCATCGACGCCAAGCCTCAAGGCAACAACGTGCTGCTGACGGTAACCGGCGTTTCCGCCCACTCTTCGGAACCGGAATCCGGGGTCAACCCGGTGGCGCGCATGCTTGATTTCATCAATGGCCTCGGCCAGCAGGTGCCGATCAAGCACAACCACTTCACCGATGCCGCCCGCTACGCCGCCGACAACTGGGGCCTGGACTACCTGGGCAACAAGCTTGGCGTGGCCTTCAAGGACTCGTTCATGGGCCCGCTGACGGCATCGCTGACCTTTGTCGGGGTTGATGACAAAGGCCTGAAACTGGCCGTGAACCTGCGCATTCCCAAAGGCAAGCCAATCGCCACGATCAAGGACGAACTGGCCGACAAACTGGGCAAGTGGACCCGCCAAAGCCACACCTCGGTGGCCTTCGACTACAGCCTGGACGAGCCGATGTACCGCAACCCCGAGGGCGAATGGGTCAAGGCGCTGCTTGACGTGGCTACCGAGAACCTGGGCATGAAGCATGAGTTTGGTACTTCGGCAGGTGCGACCTCGGTACATGACCTGCCTAACGGCGTGCAGTTTGGCCTGGCCATGCCCGATGTGAAGTACACCGGGCACAACGACAACGAGTTCAAGACCGTGGAACAATTCATGCTGGACCTGCAGGTGGTGAGCGAGATGGTGGCGCGGATCGGGCAGATGCCGAAACTCTGATTGACTGTACCGGCCTCTTCGCGGGCACGCCCGCTCCCACAGGAATTGCGCGAAGTCGGTGCGATACCAGTGGGAGCGGGCATGCCCGCGAAGAGGCCAGCACGGGCGACCACTCATGACGTTTTTCAATCGACTCGATGCCGTTTCCTGCATTGCCGTGCAGAGCGCTGTGCCGGATGCTTTATTTACTCCGAGACATGGCTTTTCCACCCGCAGAGGCTCGTATGAAGACCGTCGAACAAATCCTCAAGACCAAGTCCCAGCACCACACCGTTTACACCATCGGCCCGGATGACTCGGTACTCGACGCCCTGAAACTGCTGGCGGAGAAAAACGTCGGTGCGCTGCCCGTGGTCGAGGGCAACCAAGTGGTGGGCATCGTCAGCGAACGGGACTATGCGCGCAAACTGGTGCTCAAGGGCCGCTCCTCCGCCGCCACGCCGGTGCGCGAGATCATGAGCGCGCCGGTGGTGACCGTGGAGCCGAAGCAGAACCTCGAGTACTGCATGAACCTGATGACCAACCGCCACCTGCGCCACCTGCCGGTGGTCAGCAATGGCGAGTTGCTCGGCCTGCTGTCGATCGGCGACCTGGTCAAGGAAACCATTGCCGAACAGGCCCACCTGATCCTGCAACTGGAACAGTACATCCGCGGCGAATGATCCGCCTCAATGGTAGGCGCGCTCCAGCTCGTCCAGCTGATGGTCGAAGCTGCGCAGGCGCGCCGACCAGGTATACACCAGCACCTCCAGGTCACGATTGAGCACGGCGGTGTTGCCGTGGCCGCTGCGGGTGGGCTCGCCCAGGTCCAGCTGGTAGCGCTCACGGGCCATCGCCTGGGCAACACTGGACAGGTCGCGGGCATTGGCCAGCCAGTGGTGATGATGGTCATGAATTTCGCGGTCGAGCGCCCGGCACTGGCGTTTCAGGGCATCCAGGCTCTGCTCCAGCGGGGTGCCCTTCAACTCGCCCATGACTTCTTCGAAAGTGCGCCCGGAATGCCAGTAGCTGCCCCAGAAATAGCGATCGAACACCGTTTCGACGCGGCGCAGCGCGACCTTGGTATTCCAGATGGTCAGCAACGTTCGCCCCTGCACCACTTCGCGTTTGTTCAGGTGCAGTTGCTGCCAGGCGATCCAGGCCAGGGCCACCAGGGCCACCGCTACGGTGACCGCGGCAGCGGCATACAGAAAATGCACGGCCTGGTTCATCTGTTGCGTCTGCCTGATGCCATAGAAGTAACTGGCCGTCAGGGTGCCCAGGATCGTCACGGAGCACCAGAAACCCGGTGCGTAGGGATCTTTCATCGCGCTATCCCCTTGTTGTTTTCCTGAGCATAGCAACGGCCAATCACTCGTCAGGCACCACTCGGCGCTTTATTTCTTGCTTGGGTGCAGCGCCTCGTTGAGTTGGTCGATCATCGGAATCCAGTCGTCATCCGCGAGGTATTTCTCTTTCAGGAAATCGCGCTGTGAATCACTCCAGAAAGGCGCATCAACCAGCTTTACATCATCATCCAGCGGCGAATGGGTGCTAATGAACCGGTCGATTTCGACCGGATCGTCAGACAGCCCCAGCTGCTTGAAAATCTCCGACAACGGATGAATCGGCTTGTCCATGGTTCCTCCTCGGCGCCGGGCCGGTCGTCGACGATGCCGGCCCGGCATGGGTTGAGAGCATCAACTGAGCTCGCACACTTCGGCGCGCGGCACCAGCTTCAGATATTGCTCCATGCTCATGTGGATCAGATGATCGTGATCACCCGCCTCCAGGTAGACATCGCCTTGGCGGGTAAGACTCGAATCAAGCAGCATCTTTATCTGGTAGGCATCGCCAAGCGCCGGTACGGCACCGCGTTCGCAGTCGCCGAACAGGCTCGGCAGGCCGCTCTCACGGGTCAGTTGCCAGGCCCCGGACATGCGCACCTTGCTCATGTCCAGGTGCCGGTTGGCCGGCAACACGGCCATGATGTAGTTGCCATGACGATCATCGAGCACCACCGACTTGGCGACCCGCTCGGCGGGTACGCCGGCCGTGCGGGCCGATTCCAGGCTGGTGGCCGAATGGGGATGGGGAATGATGTCGTAGTCGCAGTTGGCCTTGTTCAGGCGGTCCTGCAGGGTCTTTGCCATACGCATGATGCACCTCCGGTTTCGCCCCCCATGTCCAATTCTAGGCCGGGTACCGACTGGGAGGGCTAAACTTGTGCAATAGAACACACGAGGTGACGACAGGTGATCGCCCGCTGCTGGCGCTGGCTGTTGCTGCTGTTGCTGCTTGGCATCACGCCGGGCGGCCAGGCCGCGCCCGGTGCAGTGTGGGTGCTGGGCATCGATGATGCCATCGGCCCGGCCAGCGCCGACTACCTGGTGCGTAGCCTTGGCCAGGCCCAGCTACAGGGGGCGCAACTGGTGGTGATCCGCATGGATACGCCGGGCGGGCTGGACAGCGCCATGCGCCAGATGATCAAGGCGATTCTCGCCAGCCCGGTGCCGGTCGCCACCTTCGTTGCCCCAAGCGGGGCCCGCGCCGCCAGCGCCGGCACCTACATTCTCTACGCCAGCCACATCGCTGCGATGGCACCAGGGACCAACCTGGGGGCCGCCACGCCAGTGCAGATCGGCGGCCCACCGGGCCCTGCCAGGGAGGACAAGGCCAAAGGCAGCGATGACGAAACCCTCGCGCGCAAGCAGGTCAATGATGCGGCGGCCTACATACGTGGCCTGGCGCAGCTGCGCGGGCGCAACGCCGATTGGGCGGAGAAGGCCGTGCGCGAGGCAGTGAGCCTGTCCGCCAGCGAGGCCTTGCGGCTGAACGTGATCGACCACGTAGCCGATGACCTGCCCGGGCTGCTGCGCAAGCTCGATGGCCAAACCCTCACCGTCGCGGGCCAGACCCGCCAGTTGCAGACCGCCGGCGCCAGCCTGGTCGAGCACCTGCCGGACTGGCGTACACGGGTACTGGCGGTAATCACCAACCCCAGCGTGGCGCTGATCCTGATCATGGTCGGCGTGTACGGCCTGCTGTTCGAGTTCATGAACCCTGGCTCGACGGTCGGTGGCGTGGTCGGCGGCATCTGCCTGCTGCTGGCCTTGTATGCGCTGCAACTGTTGCCGGTGAGCTTTGCCGGAGTGGCGCTGATCCTGCTCGGCATCGCCTTCATGATCGGTGAGGCGTTCCTGCCCAGTTTCGGCGTGGTCGGCTTTGGCGGCATCGTCGCTTTCGTGGTCGGCGCATTGATCCTGATCGACACCGACGCCCCCGGCTTCGGCATTCCACTGGCCCTGATCGGCACCCTGGCGCTGCTCTCGGCGTTGCTGATCGGCGGGGTGATGGGCATGGCCCTCAAGGCCCGCCGACGGGCGTTGGTCAGCGGCGATGCCGGGCTGCTCGGCAGCCTCGTCACGGTCACCGCGGTAATGGCCGGCAACCCGTTCTGCGGCGTGGTCCTGGCCCAGGGCGAACAATGGCAGGTGCAGTGTGCAACGCCGCTGCAACCAGGCCAGAGCGTGCGGGTGACAGCCCGCCATGGCGTCATGCTGCAAGTGAGCGCCGCCGCTCCTGCGGCGCAAGGAGAGTGACCATGTTCATGCAACTGGGTTTCGGCGCGGTGCTGGTCGTGCTGCTGATGCTGTTGCTGTCGGCATTCCGCATCCTGCGCGAATACGAGCGCGCAGTGGTGTTCCAGCTGGGGCGCTTCTGGCAGGTAAAGGGGCCGGGGCTGATCCTGTTGATTCCGGTGGTGCAGCAAATGGTGCGGGTCGACCTGCGCACGGTGGTGCTGGATGTGCCGCCGCAGGACGTGATCACCCGCGACAACGTCTCGGTCAAGGTCAATGCCGTGGTCTACTTTCGCGTGCTTGACCCGCAGAAGGCGATCATCCAGGTCGAGGATTTCCTGGTGGCGACCAGCCAACTGGCGCAGACCACGTTGCGCGCGGTGCTGGGCAAGCACGAACTGGATGAACTGCTGGCCGAACGCGAACAGCTGAACGCGGACATCCGCCAGGTGCTGGACGCGCAGACCGATGCCTGGGGCATCAAGGTGGCCAACGTCGAGATCAAGCACGTCGACCTCAACGAGTCGATGGTGCGCGCCATTGCCCGCCAGGCCGAGGCCGAGCGCGAACGGCGCGCCAAGGTGATCCATGCAGAAGGTGAGTTGCAGGCATCGGAGAAGCTGATGCAGGCGGCGCAGATGCTGAGCAAGGAGCCGGGAGCGATGCAGCTGCGCTATATGCAGACACTGGGGGCGATCGCCGGGGACAAAAGCTCGACCATCGTCTTTCCGCTGCCGGTGGAGTTGCTCAAGGGGTTGATGGGCAAGCAGGAATAGCGGGGGGGCGCCTTGCGCCCCTTTCGCGACGCAAGGCCGCTCCTACAAGGATCGCAAACGCCTGTAGGAGCCCTCTGGGTCGATCAGATTGGCGCGCGGCGCAGGGTCGCCAGGAAGGTAGCCGCACCAATGAACAACCCGGCAAAGGTCCGGTTCAGGCGCTTCTGCTGCCTGGGCGTACGCAGCAGCCGCAGTACCCGCGCAGCCAGGCCGGTGTAGCCGGCCATCACCAGCATGTCGACGGCGACCATGGTCACGGTGATGGCCACGTACTGCGGCAGCAGGGGGGCATGCGGGTTGATGAACTGTGGCAGCACCGCCAGCATGAATACCAGCGCCTTGGGGTTGCTGACGTTGACCAGGAAACCGCGGAACACCAGGCTCAGTGGCTTGCCGATCGGGCGCACGCCGGACTCATCGCTCATGTCCATCGGCAGGGCGCGCCACTGCTTGTAGGCCAGGTACACGAGGTAGCCGACACCGAACCATTTGATGATGTGGAAAGCCGTGGCCGAAGCGGCCAGGATGGCACCGACGCCGGCGGCGATGATGGCGATTTGCACAATCAGGCCCAGCTGCAGGCCCAAGGCGTTCCAGTAGCCACGCCAGAAACCGTATTGCAGGCCGCTGGACATCGAGGCAATTGCCCCGGCGCCGGGTGAAAGGCTGATCACCCAACAGGCGGCAAAGAAGCCCAGCCATACTTCCATCGACATCACACACCTCGCTCGAACATTTGTCGCAAAACGTTAAGCTAAGGCGTTGATGAAAAAATAACCAGCAGATTTTGCAGGGTTTGCATTGGCTGTACCCGCGAAGAGGCCAGTACAGGTTCAGTCAGCCTCGGCTGGCGCCTCTTGTTGCAGCGACTGCACCTCAGCGCCGCGCCAGCGCCGCACCGACTTCTGGAAAAACTGGCTGTTCGGCACCTGCACCAGCGCCCCTCCCGCCTCGGGCATTTCCAGCAGGGTGGTGAACAGCAGGTTGATGGCGATGACCCGGCCCTTTACGCCCGGCTTGTCGAGGGTGTCGACCAGTTCGACCACGTCTCCGATGCGAAACGGCCCGACCGTGAAGATCAGCACCGCACACAGCAGGTTGGACAGCACGCTCCAGATGGCGAAGAAGGCCACCGCCGCTACCGCGACGAAACCGGACAATGCTGTCCACAGCACGGTTGCCGACACACCCAGGCGCTCCAGCACGAACAACAGCGCGCTGCCCATGATCAGCCAACGCAGGCCACCGCGCACCGGCACCAGCAACTCCGGCGGCAGAGGATAACGCTGGCCCAGGCGGCTCAGCCCACGGGCAATAATGCGTTGCAGGACGAACGCCACGATCAGGATCAACAGAATCTGCAAGCCCACCCAGAAGGTGTCCATCCATTGCCCTGGCAGCAGCGAACGCAGTTCCTCCATCAGGACAGCGCCTCAAGTTCGGCCTGCATGCTTTCGAGGGTTTCCAGTGCTTCCATCCAGGCCTCCTCCAATTCGCCCTCGCGCTGCTTGAGCTTGGTCTGGCGCGCCAGCAGCTCACGCAGTTCATCCTTGCGCGCCGCGTCGTAGAGGCCACCATCACCTAGCGCGGTTTCGATTTCAGCCAGCTGCGCGTGCACCTGGTTGAGCTCGGTCTCGAGCTTGTCGGCGGCCTTCTTGTGCGGAGCCAGTTGCTGGCGCAAGGCTGCAGCAGCCTGGCGCTGGGCCTTCTTGTCGGTCTTGTCCGGGTTGGCCGGGGCGCTATTGGCCGGCGCACTGCGCTGGCGGTACTCGACCAGCCAGCGGCTGTAGTCGTCCAGGTCGCCATCGAAGGTATCGACCTTGCCGTCGGCCACCAGCAAGAAGTCGTCGGTGGTGCTCTTGAGCAGGTGACGGTCGTGGGACACCACCACTACAGCACCGGCGAACTCCTGCAGGGCCATGGTCAGAGCCAGGCGCATTTCCAGGTCGAGGTGGTTGGTCGGTTCGTCAAGCAGCAGCAGGTTCGGCCGCTCCCAGGCAATCAGCGCCAGCGCCAGGCGGGCCTTTTCGCCACCGGAGAAGTTCACTACCGGCTCGTCGACACGGTCGCCATGGAAGTCGAAGCCACCGAGGAAATCGCGCAGGGTCTGCTCACGCTCGGCAGGCGCGATGCGCTGCAAGTGCAGCAGCGGGCTGGCCTTGTCGTCCAGCGAGTCCAGCTGATGCTGGGCGAAGTAACCCACGGCCAGGTTCTCGCCACGTACCAGGCGACCCGACAGCGGCTCAAGCTCGCCGGCCAGGTTCTTGATCAAGGTCGATTTGCCGGCACCGTTGGGGCCGAGCAGGCCAATCCGTGCGCCCGGGGTGAGCTGCAGCTTGACCTTGTCGAGAATGGCCTTGTCACCGTAGCCCAGGCGGCCTTCGGACAGGCTCAGCAGCGGGCTGGAAATTTTTTGCGACTCGCGGAAGACAAAGTCGAACGGCGAATCGACGTGCGCCGCCGACAGCTCTTCCATGCGCTCCAGGGCCTTGATTCGGCTCTGGGCCTGGCGGGCCTTGGTGGCCTGGGCCTTGAAGCGGGCAATGTACTTTTCCATGTGCGCGCGCTGAGCCTGCTGCTTCTCGTAGGCCTGCTGCTGCTGCGCCAGGCGCTCGGCACGGGTGCGCTCGAAGGCGGTGTAGCCGCCCTTGTACAGGTTCAGCTTGCGTTGCTCGACGTGCAGCACATGGTCGACCACGGCATCGAGGAAGTCGCGGTCGTGGGAGATCAGCAACAGCGTGCCTGGGTAGCCCTTGAGCCAGTCCTCCAGCCACAGGATCGCGTCCAGGTCCAGGTGGTTGGTGGGCTCGTCGAGCAGCAGCAGGTCGGACGGGCACATCAGCGCCTGGGCCAGGTTCAGGCGCATCCGCCAGCCCCCGGAGAAGTCGCCGACGCGGCGATCCATCTGCTCGTTGGTGAAGCCCAGGCCGGCCAGCAATTTGCGGGCGCGGGCATCGGCGGTATAACCGTCGGCGCTTTCCAGCTCACTGTGCAGGCGTGCCAGGGCGGTACCATCGTGGGCCTGCTCTGCCGCAGCCAGCTCGGCCTGAACCTTGCGCAGGCGCGCGTCGCCGTCGAGCACATAATCCACGGCCAGGCGGTCGAGCGTGTCTACTTCCTGGCGCATGTGGGCGATGCGCCAGTCCCCGGGTAGTTGGCAATCGCCGGCATCGGGCGACAGCTCACCACGCAGCAAGGCGAACAGGCTGGATTTTCCGGCACCGTTGGCGCCAATCAGGCCGGCCTTGTGACCGGCGTGCAGGGTCATCTCGGCGCCTTCTAGCAAGCGCTGCGGACCACGCTGTAAAGTGAGGTTGGATAGTCTGATCATGATGGTCGCGGAGTCTACCAGCTTCCTCGGCCCATAGCGCGAGTGGAACCATGCACACCGACCTGTGGAATCACGCCCTGGCCCTGTACGCCAGGCCCGGCGTGGAAGCGGCCTGCCTCGCCTTGCAGGCGCAGGGTGGCGATGTCTGCCTGTTGCTGTGCGCAACCTGGCTGCAAGCACGTGGCGTAGCCGTGCTGGACGAGCGCGTGCAGGTATTGGGCGAGGTTGCCGAGCCCTGGCAGCGTGAAGTGGTTGCGCCGTTACGCAGCCTGCGCCAACAGTGGCGCGCGGCAGCGCAGGGCGATGCGCGGCTGGCAGCGTTGCGTGATCAGCTCAAGCAGTTGGAACTGCAGGCCGAGAAAGCCTTGCTGGAACGCTTGCAAGCGTGTGCACAACAGTGGCCCACGGACGCTGACGTGCCCGCGGGCGACTGGCTGGCCCGGCTGGCGCCGGACCCGGCCCGCCACCACGACGCGCTGGACCAGTTGCGCGTCGCGGCGACCGCGCTTCAGGACGCCGAAGGCGCCTGAACCGAGGTACTGGCAGGTGCCGAAGGGGCTACCGAAGCGGCAGGCGTGGCCGAGTTGGTCCCAGCGGCCGTACTGCTGGCGGCAGGTGTAGCCGGTTTGCTTTCGGCTGGCTTGCTGGCAGCAGGCTTGGCGGCAGCAGGCTTGGTCGCTGCACGGGTTGGTGCTTTGGCTGCAGCGGGTTTCGCGGCCGGCTTGGCAGCAGTGGCTTTGGCTGGAGCAGGTTTGGCAGCAGCGGTAGCCTTGGCTGCTGGCTTGGCCGCCGGTTTGGCAGTTGCGGTGGTCTTGGCCGCAGGCTTGGCTGCCGGTTTGGCGGCAGCAGTAGTCTTGGCTGCTGGCTTGGCCGCCGGTTTGGCAGCTGCGGTAGCTTTGGCCGCTGGCTTGGCCGCCGGTTTGGCAGCTGCGGTAGCTTTGGCCGCTGGCTTGGCCGCCGGTTTGGCAGCTGCGGTAGCTTTGGCCGCTGGCTTGGCTGCCGGTTTGGCAGCTGCGGTGGCTTTGGCCGCTGGCTTGGCTGCCGGTTTGGCAGCTGCGGTGGCTTTGGCTGCTGGCTTGGCTGCCGGTTTGGCAGCTGCGGTGGCTTTGGCTGCTGGCTTGGCTGCTGGCTTGGCCGCCGGTTTGGCAGCTGCAGTGGCCTTGGCTGCTGGCTTGGCCGCCGATTTGGCAGCTGCAGTGGTTTTGGCTGCTGGCTTGGCCGCCGGTTTGGCAGTTGCAGTGGCTTTGGTTGCTGGCTTGGCAGCTGCGCGTTGGTCAAGGGCTTTGGCTGCTGCTTCTCGAACCTTGCCTACACCTTGAGCCAGCTTGAGGCTGTCCTGTGCATCGCGCTTGAGTTGTTGAATATAAGAACGGGTCTGGCTTTGACGTTCCTTGAGAGAATCGAGCAATTCTTCCAGTTCACCAATGGCTTTATGTGCCTTGGCCTGCGCCTTGGCTTTACCTGCCTTGGCTGCGTCTTGCAGTTTCTGACGTCCGCCGTGCAGTTTTTCCTGCGCCTTGACACGCTGCTTTTCCAACTTGGCCAGCAGTTTTTCCGCATCAGCCAGCGCTTGCGAGCAGGCATCCTCCAAGTGTTCGAGCAGGCTGCCCGAAAGTTGCTGGAGCAGGTGTAACGGCGTACTTACTGGCTTCTTCTTGGCCGACATGGTTTACCTCCTGGCTGATGAGATTGCGGCTCATACTATGCTTCTGCTGCTACCGCCGCTAGGGCATGTTGACAGTATTGTTTACGCCGCGTTGCATGCCTGGGCAAAGTTGTTATCTTGCAGCTCCGAGCAAGTGTAGTTGCTGAATAAATGATTGCAGATATTCGGCAACTATCTGAACTGCGCGGTGCCCTTGTAGGAGCGGCCTTGTGTCGCGATGGGGTGCGAAGCAGCCCCGGCATTATCAACCCGATGCACAAATCCTGGGGCTGCTTCGCACCCCATCGCGACACAAGGCCGCTCCTACAAAGGCCTGCAAGCACGCACAATACAAAACTGAACACTGGCATAATTCCCCGCTCATTGGCGCAGGAACTGATCATGCCTCGATATCTAGTTTTAGGTTTATGCCTGCTGGCCCCTCTCGCCCTGGCCAACAGCGACGAACACGACCTGGCCTACAGCCTTGGCGCCAGCCTGGGCGAGCGGCTGCGCCAGGAGATGCCGGGCCTGCAACTGGACACATTGGTCGAAGGCCTGCGTGCGTCTTACCAAGGGCAACCGCTGAAGCTCGACAAGGCACGCATGCAGGCCGTGCTGCAGCAACATGAAGCGCAGGAAGACGATGCCGCCGCGCAGAAACAGCAGGCTGCCGAGACGCGCTTCATGGCCAACGAGCGCGGTCGTTATGGTGTACACGAACTACCAGGGGGCCTGCTCTACAGCGAGCTTCAGGCAGGCTCTGGCGCGCAGCCCAAAGCTGGCGGCAAGGTGCAGGTGCGCTATGTGGGCAGGCTGCCCGATGGCTCGATATTCGATCAGAACCAGACGCCCCAGTGGTTCAGCCTGGATTCGGTAATCGAAGGATGGCAGGTGGCGTTGCCGCAGATGCGCACCGGCGCCAAATGGCGCCTGGTGATTCCGTCGGCGCAAGCCTATGGCGCCGAGGGTGCGGGTGACCTGATCGCACCCTACACCCCCCTGGTGTTCGAGATCGAACTGCTGGCGGTTGCTGACTGATCTCGGCCGTCAGGCCTCGACCGCGCCCTCTTCCTTGTGCGCGTTGTGCAGCACCTCGATCAGGCAGTCTTCCAGCTCGAAGCGTTCGTGCAGCAGGGCTCCCAGCTTGGACAGCTTCTCGGCGAAGCGTTCGGTGTCCTTGCATTCACCCTTTTCGCAATGGTCATTGAACGCCAGCGCGATCTGGGTGATGTCGTTGATCCGGGGATTGATTTCTTCGGCCAGCTTCAGCGCCTTTTCGTCGTCGAAAGCCTTGGCCTCACTGACCAGTTGCTCGCAGACTTCGAAATGCCACGCTGAAACGTAGTCGACCAGAACCGCGCAGAAATCGCGGTTTTTTTCCTTGTCGGCAAAGGCCGGCTTGGCGTCGCGCAATGCGCGGAAAGCCTGCACCAGTTCCTGGCGCTCCTCCAGCCAGCGATCGATCAGCTTGTGAACCCCACCCCAGCGTTCCTGAGCGTTCTGACAACTATCGAGCATGGCGATCTCTTCCCTTCTGGGTAGATGCCGCTGCACCTCGCACTACGACCGTGCAGCACAAAGGTGACATCAGCAGGACGGCATCGAGCAGTTGTGTTTTCGGTATGCGTGTTGCGAGATTATTCCCGCGCGTGCTGCCCATCAAGGTACGCAGCGGACAAAGTTCATACAAGCGTTTAATACCCTGTTACACCGCCATTGGTCGCGCTACTGGCCAAGCCTTGCGCCAGGTCAACTTCCGGCCAGGGTGCGGAAACGATACGCCAGCAGGCAGCTCGCGGGTGGTACCGCCAGCAGCAGGAAGGCCAGCAGGCTCCACTCGGGCAGCGTCAGGTCGAGAAAACTCCAGGTCAGCGCGTTGCAGTCAGGGCCGCCGAGCAACAATTGCCGCGCCGCTTCGCTCCAGGATTGTTCCAATACCCATGCGATCGGCAGCGGGCAGAGAGGCAGGGCATCGTCCGCGCCCTGCAACCAGACGTGCCGTGCCGCCAGCAACGCCCCCGCCAGCGCACAACCCAGCGTCGCCCGCGCATAACGGCGGACACCCTGCGAACGCGGTGCCTGCAGCACCGCCGCGAGGCACAGCAGCGCGTATAGGCCAAGCAGCACGCGCTGGCTGAAACACAATGGACACGGCAGCAACCCCAGAACCTTTTCCAGCTGAAAGGATGCCGCCAGCACCGCCAGTGCGGCCAGGCAGGCGGGTAGGAAAAAGGTGCGTAAACGGGCCGGCAGCATGGGCGGTCAAGGTCCCGAGATGATGAAGTGGCTTGAAACGGTAGAGGAAAGACACGCTTTGTTTCAAGGCGCGACAGCAGCGACAAGTCGCTGAATCGCGAGGGAAATTTCTAGCAGACGAGTAGGAAACGTCTGAAGACAGGGACTGCAGATCCAGCTTGCATCAGCGGATAAGTTACCCGGCCCCATGGCCCGCACCTTGGCGCGGGCCATGGGTAAGGTCAGGCGCGCACGCCTTCTGGCAATGGCAGGGCCAGCAGGCGCTCGTCCAGCAGGCCGAGGCCCTCCTGGAACAACTGGTTGCTGCGCTCGGTCTCGCCAAGGCTGGCGAGCAACCGGGCCAACTCGGCGCAGGCCTCGGGGTTGCGTTCCATGCGCAGGCTGCTTTCCAGGTAGTCGCGCGCCTTGCCCCACAGGCGGTTCTGCAAGCTCAGGCGGCCCAGGGTCAGCAGCAGGCTGGCGTCGTCCGGGTGTGCCTTGAGCCAGCCTTCGGCGGTTTGCAGCTGGCGCGCCGGGTCTTCGCCGCGCACCAGGCCGTACAGGCGGGCCAGGTGGCTTTCGTAGTCACGCTTGAGGGCGGCGCGCAGCACTTGCTCGGCTTCGCTCTGGGCGCCGACCTGGCGCAATTGTTCGGCGTAGGCCAGCACCAGCTGTGGTTCCTGGCGCTGCGCCGCGGTCAGTTGCTGCCAGGCACGCTCCAAGGCCTGACGCGCACTTTGCGCATCCTCGCCCCGGGTCGAGGCCAGGCTCAGGTTCTGCCCCCAGGCGCGCTGCTCCAGGGCGGCCAGCTCGGCAGCCGGCAGCACCTTGCCTTTGCGCAGCTCGGGCAGCAGGCGGATCAGGGCCGACCAGTCGCCGCGCGCCTGGTACAGGCGCTGCAGCAGGCGCAGCACCTGGCTGTTATGCGGGTGGCGGTCCTGCATGGCCAGCAGGGTTTCCAGGGCGCCGTCGCTTTCGCCACGGTCCATCTGCAGCTGCGCATGGGTCAGGGCGATGGCCAGTTCCGCTTGCGGCTGACGCTCCAGGGCACGCTCCAGCAGGTTGTCACTGTCTTCGGTGCGGCCTTGTTCGTTGGCGGCGCGCGCCGCACCGAGGTAGAACAGCAGCGGCTGGCGCTCGGCCTCGGCGGCCCGGTGCAGGTGGCGTTGGGCGCTGGCCCAGCGGCCCTCGGCAAGGTCCAGCTGGCCCTGTTCGATGGACAAGCGGATGCGCCGGCTGCGGTTGCGTCGCGACCATGGGTTGACCACGCCGCTGGAAGTCAGCACCAAACCGACCAGGTAGCGCAGCAGCCACAGCAGCACGATCACGGCCAACAAGCCGGCCAGGGCGGCCCACAACCCCGACTGGTAGCGGAAACTGCCATAGGAAATCAGCACATAGCCGCTGTGCTTGGCGACCGCGATACCCAGCGCTGCGGCGATCACGATCGCCAGCACGGCCAGCAGGTAGACGCGCTTCATGGCTTGCCCCCTTCCGCCTCGGCCGGCAGGTGACGGCGCTGGATATACGCCTGTACTGCGGCCAGGCTTTCGCTCAGGTCGGGGGTGACCACCGAGACGGGTTGCTCGGCCAAGGCATTGAGGCTGTCGAGCATGGCCTTGCTCTGCGGGTTGTCGGCGTTGAAGTTGGCCAGCAGCACGCTACGGGCATCGTCCAGGGCCTGGGTGTAGACCTTGGCATCGCCATTGAGCGCCGCCCACTGGGCCTGCTCGATGGTCAGGCTCAGGGCCAGGCGCAGCTGGTTCAGCTGCTGCCCGGCCAGCAGTGGGCGCACGTTGTCATCGGCGTTGAAGTCGATCTGGAAATACTTGGAGATCTCGGCCCACCACTGCGACAGGCGGCTGGCGCCATCGCCGTCGGAGGTCAGGGCACCGAGCGCATCGGCATTGCTGGCGAACTCTGGCGACTGGGCGCTGAGTTGCTGCACCAGCTCGCGCTGCGCGGCCAGTTTCAGAAACAGGCCGGTACGGTCCGGTTGCTGCGTGCTGTTGAGCGTGGCCAGGCTACGCGCCAGCTGCTCGCGAGCGGCGAAGGCGCCCGGGTCGCTCTGTTCACGCAGGATCTCGTCGGCACCCTCGACCAGCGCCTTGGCACTGGTGATGTCCTGCAGCGCCGACAGGCGCAGGGTGGCCAGGCGCAGCAAGTGCTCGGCCTCGGCCAGGCGCCATTCCTTGCGGCTTTCACCCAGCACGGTTTCCAGGCGCTGGCTGAGGCGTTGCTGGTCGCCTTGCAGTTGCGCCACCAGGCGGCGGCGGTCTTCCAGCTCGCTGGCAGGCGGCAGGCTGGCCAGCTGCGCGCTGATCTGCTGTTCACGCTGCTGCAGGGCTTCGGCGCGCTGGTTCAGCGCCTCGATGTGCTGGCCCTGGTTGAATTCGCTGCCTTGCAGTTGACGCACCTGCCAGACACCCCAGCCACCTACCGCGACCCCGGCCGCCCCCAGCAGCAGGGCCAGGGCTGCCAGGCCACTGCCGGAGCGCTTGGCAGGTGGGGGGGTGACGGGTTCCGTCGGCGCCTGTGCCGACGGCTGATCGTTTTTGGACAAGACAGTCTCGCTCACGTATCCATCCTTTGCATGGGGGCGCACCGCGTTCAGCTTAGCGCCTTAGGAGGCAGGTGCAGCGCTGCGCTGCACGGCTGCCAGCAAGGCCGTGGCACTGGCGCCACGGCAATCCACAACCTGTTGGGCCCCGGCGGCCCTGGCCTGTTCGGCGACCCGCGGGCTGGGCACGAACAGCGGCAGGCGCGCCAGCTGCGGCCAATCGGCGCCGGCCATCTGCTGCAAGTGTTCAAAACCCTGCCCACTGCTGACCACCAGGCCATTGAGGCGTTCCGCTTCGATGCGGCGCATCAAGGTGCCCGGCGGGTAAACCGGCAGGCAACGACGATACAGTTCCAGATAATCGACACTAGCACCTTGCTCTGCAAGACGCTCTGCCAGCAGTTCGCGACCTCCGACCCCGCGCACGATCAAGATGCGCGGCGTCGGCACGGCTACAGCCTGGCGCAGGGCTGGCAGCGCCAGCAAGGCTTCGCTGTCATCGCCGGCCGATGGGACGTTCACTGCCAGGCCCGCCGCCTGCAACACCGCCGCAGTCGCCTCGCCCACGGTGAACCAGCCTTGCCGTGGCGGCTGCAGGCCGGCCTCGGCCAGTTGTTCGAGCAATAACCTGGCGGCCGGCTTGCTGACCACGATGATCGCCTGGAAGCCCGACAGGCCTTCCAGCAATTGGCGTTGGCGGTCATCCACGGCAACCGGTTCGATCGCCAGCAACGGCAGGCAGCTACTGCCCACCCCCGCCGCCGCCAGGCTTTGCGCCAGCGCTGCGCAGTCTTCGACAGGCCGGGTCAGCAACAGGCGCCAGGGGCTCACGGGTGGCCGGCCTCGCCGTAGACTTCCTTGAGGATGGCCTCGGCGCCCTGCCCCAGCAGCTCTTCGGCGACCTGCACGCCAAGCGTCTCGGCGTTGCCACGGGGTGCGCGGGCTTCCGCCACCAGCAGGGTGCCGCCGCTGGGCTGGCCGACCAGGCCGCGCAGCCACAATTGGTCACCTTCCAGCACCGCGTAGCAGGCGATCGGCACCTGGCAGCCGCCGTTCAGGCGTTTGTTCAGGGCGCGCTCGGCCACCACCCGGTCAGCGGTATCGACGTGGTGCAGCGGTGCCAGCAATGCATGGATCTCGCGGTCGGCGCTGCGGCATTCGATGCCCACCGCCCCCTGGCCACCCGCCGGCAGGCTGTCGTCGACGCTGATGGTGGAGGTGATGCGGTCTTCGAAGCCCAGGCGGATCAGGCCGGCAGCGGCGAGGATGATGGCGTCGTACTCACCGGCATCCAGCTTGGCCAGGCGGGTGTTGACGTTGCCGCGCAGGAACCGGATCTGCAAGTCGGGGCGGCGCGCCAGCAGCTGGGCCTGGCGGCGCAGGCTGGAGGTGCCGACGATGCTGCCGGCCGGCAGTGCTTCGAGGCTGGCAAAGCGGTTGGAGACGAAGGCATCACGCGGGTCTTCGCGCTCGCAGATGCAGTACAGGCCCAGGCCTTCGGGGAAGTCCATGGGCACGTCCTTCATCGAATGCACGGCGATGTCGGCTTCATTGTCCAGCAGGGCGGTTTCCAGTTCCTTGACGAACAGGCCCTTGCCGCCGATTTTCGCCAGGGGCGCGTCGAGCAGCTTGTCACCGCGGCTGACCATGGGCACCAGGGTCACCAGCAGACCGGGGTGGGCCTGCTCGAGGCGGGCTTTGACGTATTCGGCCTGCCACAGGGCCAAGGCACTTTTACGGGTGGCGATGCGGATTTCGCGAGTGGACATGAAACGCCCCGATCCAGAGAAATGCTGCCGATGATAACAGCATCGCCGCTATCGCTAGCAGATGTGGATCAGTCAAGGGCCTCTTCGCGGCTGAAGCCGCCCACCGGGTACAGTGCCGCTTGCCAGGGCAATGCTGAACCTGTGGGCGCGTCTTTAGCCGCGAACAAGGGCGCAGCCCTTGCCATGCGCGCGCCGTATCAGAGGGTTTGCATCATCTTGCGCACGCCGGCGACATGGCGTCGGCTGACGGTCAGGGCATCGCCTTCCAGGCCCTTCAGGTACAGCTGAAAATGCCCCAGCGGGGTGCGCTGCAGGCGTTCGATACGTTCACGGGCAACCAGTGCGTTGCGGTGGATACGCACGAAACGTTCACCAAACTCGTCTTCCAGGGCCTTCAGCGGCTCGTCGAGCAGCACTTCGCCGGCCTCGTGGCGCAAGGTCACGTACTTGTGGTCGGCAATGAAATAGATCACCTGGGGCAAAGGGATCAGCTCGATGCCTTTGCGGGTGCGGGCACTGATGTGGCTGCGCGGGCCGCCACCTTCACTGCCCGGCCGGGTGAGCGCGGCCAACTGCGCGCGATTGGGTTTTTCGGCCTTGCGCAAGGCATCGCGCAAGGCCTGCGCCTGGAAAGGCTTGGTCACATGGCTGAGGGCACTGTCCTTGAACGCCTCGGCACCATATTCATCGTCCCCGGTGCAAAACACCACCGCCGGCGGCGCCTCGCGCTCGCACAGGCGAGCAGCGACCTGCAAGCCGTCCAGGCCTGGCATGCCGATGTCCAGCAGGACCACATCGGGCTTCAGGCTTTCGATCAGCGCCAGGGCCTCCTCGCCGTTGGTGGCGCTAGGCTCCAGCACGGTGTATCCCTCCAGCTCGCCGAGCAGGCGGCTGAGGCGCTCACGGCCTTGGGGTTCGTCATCAACGATCAGGACATTCATAATTGCGCTGGATTCCTGAATGAGTCTCGCACAGGTATAGCGTAGACAGGTATGGTTCGAGCGACACTGCGGTCAGGCTCTAGACCGGTGCGATGGCCAAAGATTCACTCGGCAGGCAGATTCACTGCCAGTCCTCTGTCCAACTGTAGACGGTCCGTGGAACACTGCCGTTCATTCCATGAAATCGTTGTTCGGGGTTTTCCCTGCATTTCTCTCGACCAGCGCCCTGCGGCGCCCGCCACAACCCTGCTATCATCCGCGCCACTTCTTTCGTTCACGCCTGCAATGAGTGAATCCATGAGCACCGACAAGACCAATCAGTCCTGGGGCGGCCGCTTCAGTGAGCCCGTCGACGCCTTCGTCGCCCGTTTCACCGCCTCGGTCGATTTCGACAAGCGCCTGTACCGCCACGACATCATGGGTTCGATCGCCCACGCCACCATGCTGGCGCAGGTCGGCGTGCTCAGCGATGCCGAGCGTGACACCATCATCGATGGCCTGAAGACCATCCAGGGTGAGATCGAGGCCGGCACCTTCGACTGGCGCGTCGACCTTGAAGACGTGCACATGAACATCGAGGCACGCCTGACCGACCGCATCGGCATCACCGGCAAGAAGCTGCACACCGGCCGTAGCCGCAACGACCAGGTGGCCACCGACATCCGCCTGTGGCTGCGTGACGAGATCGACCTGATCCTGGCCGAGATCACCCGCCTGCAGCAGGGCCTGCTGGAACAGGCCGAGCGTGAAGCCGAAACCATCATGCCCGGGTTCACCCACCTGCAGACGGCGCAACCGGTTACCTTCGGCCACCACCTGCTGGCCTGGTTCGAAATGCTCAGCCGCGACTACGAGCGCCTGGTCGACTGCCGCAAGCGTGCCAACCGCATGCCGTTGGGCAGCGCCGCCCTAGCCGGTACCACCTACCCGATCGACCGTGAACTGACCTGCAAGCTGCTGGGCTTCGAAGCCGTGGCCGGCAACTCGCTGGACGGCGTGTCGGACCGTGACTTCGCCATCGAATTCTGCGCAGCAGCCAGCGTGGCGATGATGCACCTGTCGCGCTTCTCCGAAGAGCTGGTGCTGTGGACCAGTGCGCAGTTCCAGTTCATCGACCTGCCAGACCGCTTCTGCACTGGCAGCTCGATCATGCCGCAGAAAAAGAACCCCGACGTGCCAGAACTGGTACGTGGCAAGAGCGGCCGTGTATTCGGCGCCCTGACCGGCCTGCTGACCCTGATGAAAGGCCAGCCGCTGGCCTACAACAAGGACAATCAGGAAGACAAGGAGCCGCTGTTCGACGCCGCCGATACCTTGCGCGACTCGCTGCGTGCTTTTGCCGACATGATTCCGGCAATCAAGCCCAAGCACGCCATCATGCGTGAAGCGGCCCTGCGCGGCTTCTCCACCGCCACCGACCTGGCCGACTACCTGGTACGCCGTGGCCTGCCGTTCCGTGACTGCCACGAGATCGTCGGGCATGCGGTGAAATATGGTGTGGACACCGGCAAGGACCTGGCCGAGATGAGCCTGGATGAACTGCGCCAGTTCAGCGACCAGATCGAGCAGGACGTGTTTGCCGTGCTGACCCTGGAAGGCTCGGTGAATGCCCGCAACCACATTGGCGGCACCGCACCGGCGCAGGTGCGTGCGGCAGTGGCCCGCGGCAAGGCGCTGCTGGCTTCGCGTTAAGCCCTGGACTTGGGGCCGCTGTGCGGCCCATCGCGACACAAGGCCGCTGCTACAGGGGTTCGTGTACCCTCTGCAGGCGCGGCCTTGTGTCGCTACGGGCGGTGAAGCAGCTTCTGGCTTCTAGCGCTTGCCGCTACGAATCATCTCCATGAAGGCCGGCATCGCCGCCGCCTTGTCCGCCACGATCCGCGCCATGTGCGGGTTGTCGCCCATCAGCCCGAGCAACGCCTTGGCCTGGGGGAAATCTTCCAGGAAGTCGATGTTCAGCACCTTCTTGCCCACAGCACAGGCCAGGTCGACCGAGAAGCAGAACATCAGGTCGGCCAGCGTCAGTTGCTCACCCGCTACATAGGGTGCGAAGCGGCCGTTGCGCTTGAGCGTGGCAAACCCGGCCAGCAGGTCGGCACGGGCTTTTTCCTTGACCAGCGGCTCCACCGACATGCCAAAGAACGATTCGGCGTAGCAGGTACGCGCCGGCAGCTCGATGTACAGCTCGATTTCCTTGAGCAGCTCGCGCACCTTGGCCTGCGCGAACGGGTCGGCCGGCAGCAGCGCCTTGCCGCCCTGGGTTTGCTCGATATAGTCGAGGATCACGCTGGTTTCGCTGAGGAAGCCATGTTCGGTCTGCAACACCGGCACCTTGCCTCGTGGGCTCACTTCCAGCGCCTGCGGCGCCTGGCCGCCATAGAAGGTGACCTCCTCGAAGGGCAGGCCTTTTTCCAGCAGGGCCAGCTTGACCATGTTGTAGTAGTTGCTGACCGCGAATCCGTGAAGCTTGAGCATGAGGTAACAGCCTCCAGGCCGTAAGGGGTTGGCCTGGCTTTTATAGACCGATCGCCAGCCCCTTGACCAGTGTCATGCGCCCCGTCAATGCCCGGGCATTGCCGTCGCAGGCGTGGCACACTGTGCATCCCATCACAGGAGTACCGCCATGAGCGATCCCACCGACATCGACAATGACGACGACGAAGCCTTCGCCGAGGCGACGCTGACCCAGGCCATCGAAAACCAGATCGAAAGCGGCGAGCCGCCTGCGGCCAAGGCCACCTTCAACAAGCTGACCCTGGTCGGCTATGCGCGCGAAGACATTCTCAACCTGATGGCCCATGTGCTGGCCTTCGAGATCGACAACATGCTGGTGGAAGACCGCGCGTTCGACAGCGAGTGGTATGAAAGCGCGCTGCGGGCGCTGCCGGAGTTGCCGCCTGAGATGGATCAAGGCGACGACGAATAACCCGTCTACACTCCAGGATCAGGCACCGCCACTGGTGCCGCCATCCTTGTCTGGAAGTCAGGAGTCGCCATGTCCTTCACCCCCGATCTGATCGCTGAACTGGAAGTGCTCGCGCTGTTCAAACACGACAGCAGCCAGGAAGGCATCAAGATTCACAAGAATGCCTCGCCTGCCCTGGTTGCCGCCGCGCAACGCCTGCATGAAAAGGGGCTGACCGATCAACCTGATGGCGGCTACCTGACCAGCCTGGGTCATGACGCCGTCGAAAGTGTCCAGCTGTTGCAGAACATCCTCAAGGCGCCACAGCCGGCCTGACAGATTGCAGCAATGCCTGTAGGAGCGGCCTTGTGTCGCGATCGGGCCGCAAGGCGGCCCCGGCAATGAGTGCAGCGTGGCTGAAATCCGGGGGCCGCCTGGCGGCCCGATCGCGACACAAGGCCGCTCCTACAAGCGGTCCGTATATGCCTTTAGTGTGCTACTGCCCGGCGCTTTTCCGCCAGGCGTGAGCGCCCGTACAGGAACACGATGGCCAGCAAGGCCACAGCCTGCGCCGACAGCGAGTAGGCATCGGCGTGGATCCCCAGCCAATCGAACTCGAAGAACGCCACTGGCCGTGTACCGAGCACCCCGGCCTCTTGCAGCGCCTTCACGCCATGCCCGGCGAATACCACCGACAAGGCGCACAGCAACCCGGCGTTGATACTGAAGAACAGCGACAACGGCAGTTTGGCCGAGCCCCGCAGGATCACCCAGGCCAACCCCACCAGCAACACCAGCGCCGTGGCACCACCCGCCAGCACCGCCTGGTGCCCGCCTGGGCCTGCCTGCAGCCACAGGGTCTCGTAGAACAGGATCACTTCGAACAGTTCGCGGTACACTGAGAAGAACGCCAGCACGGCGAAGCCGAAACGCCCGCCGCCACTGACCAGGCTGCTCTTGATGTAGTCCTGCCAGGCGGCGGCGTGGCGGCGATCGTGCATCCACACACCAAGCCACAGTACCATCACCGCGGCGAACAGCGCCGTACAGCCTTCCAGCAGCTCACGCTGGGCGCCACCCACGTCGATCACATAGGCCGCCAAGGCCCAGGTGGCGAAGCCGGCCACCAGCGCCAGGCCCCAGCCCATGTTGACGCTGCGCACCGCCGACTGCTGGCCGGTGTTGCGCAGGAAGGCCAGGATCGCCGCCAGTACCAGGATCGCCTCGAGGCCTTCGCGCAGCAGGATCAGCAAACCGGAAACAAAGCTCAACGACCAGCTCAAGCCGTTGCTGCCCAGCAGCTTGGCTGCTTGCTCGAGCTTGGCCTTGGCTTCGCCCAGGCGTTGCTCGGCCTGGGCGACGGGCAAGCCGTCCTGCAGTGACTGGCGGTAGGCCATCAGGGATTTTTCGGTGTCCTTGCGCGCCAGGGTGTCGATGTTGTCCAGTGAGCTTTCCACCAGCTCGAAGCCTTCCAGGTAGGCCGCCACCGACAGGTCATAGGCCTGGTCATGGTCGCCTGCACGGTAGGCAGCCAGGCTCTTGTCCAGGGTACTGGCGGTGTATTCGAGCAATTGCGCCGGGCCACGCTTGACCTGGGGTGGCTGCGCGCGCTGGGCGCGGAACGCCTCGACGACGGCATCGCCCTCTTTGGCGGCGACTTCGGCCGGGGTCTGGCGGGCCAGGTCGGCAATGTTCCAGGTCTTGTCGCCTTTGCCGGCTTCCGGCTTGGCGGTGAAGCTGGCGATATAGGCGGCCACGTCCCAGCGCTGGCGATCATCCAGCTGGTCGGCGAAGGACGGCATCTCGGTGCCGTCGATACCCAGGGCCAAGGTGTTGTAGAGGTCGAACAAGCTCAACTGGTCGAGGCGCGCGACATCGCGCAGGTTGGCGGGTGCCGGCTCCAGGCCCACGCCAGCCGGGCCGTCGCCGGCACCGGTGTCGCCGTGGCAGATCGAGCAGTTTTGCGCATACAGCGCCGCGCCACGGGCCGGGTCCGGGGTGATCACCGGGGCCTGGCTGACCTCGTAGGCCACTGCCAGGCGCGCGCCCAGCTGGCGGGCCTGTCGGGCAACGGCTGCGCCTTCCTGGCGCTGGTCGATGGCCTGGCGCAGCGCCTGCACGCCCTGTTCCAGAGCCGCTTGCTCAGCATGCGCAGGCAAGCCTTTGACCAGGTCGGCCAACACCGCGCTGAATTCCTGCTGCTCGCGGTATTCGCCATTGTCGATCACCTTGCCGTCGTGCACGGTCGGTGGGTAGTCGGCGCCAATGTAGTCGAGCAAGTGCAGCGCCTTGGTAGCCTCAGCGGGGGCTTCGGCCAGCGCCAGGGTACTGCACAGCGCCAGCACCGGGCCGAGCACCAAAGCAGGCAGCCAGGCAAGCAGACGGGAACGGGTATTCATGGCCAGTCTCGAGGGGAATGCGAAAGAGAACATTGTTCACTTCCACTTTGCTTCTCTCAAGGGTGCTGGGCGGATTTCATGAAAAATCTTGCTACAAATCAGGCGAAGTGAGGGAAAGGTATGAGGGCTGGGCAATGCCGGTGCCTGGCGGGAGATTGGGTGGGGGCTGACAGGTGCCTGCCTTGGCATTTTCAGCGCCTGTGAAACCGAGCGCCGCCCGCGCGGCGCATCGCGGATAAATCCGCTCCTACATCTGTTTCGGGCCAGTTATTCCTGCACCATTGGCGCGCGCACCCTTGGTGCATGGCAGGAGATAGGTGGAGCGACAGTGGCGATGCCTTCGATTACGAATGGAACAAACAAGGCGGACAGCGGTGACCTTACAGGAGGGGTTGGCCCGAGATAAATCCGTTCCCACCTCTGTTTCGGGCCAGTTATTCCTGCACCATTGGCGCGCGCACCCTTGGTGCATGGCAGGAGATAGGTAGCGGCAGCGGCGATACCTTCGATTACGAATGGAACAAACAAGGCGGACAGCGGTGATCTCGCAGGAGGCACTGGCCCGAAACAAACGTAGGAGCGGATTTATCCGCGATGCGCCGCGCGGGCGGCGCTCGGTTTCACAGGCGCTGAATATGCCAAGGCAGGCACCTGTCAGCCCTCCCCCAATCTCCCGTCAAACACTCCGCAACTTCACTGCTTCCCAGCCTCCTTCCACCCCCCACCCAACGCCAGGAACACACCAATCTGCCCCAACGCCACCTGGCTATTGGCCGCCGCCAACTGCGAGCGCATGTCGGTATAAGTCCGCGTTGCCTGCAAGTCCGCCAGGAACGATTCACGCCCCGCCTGGTAATAGCGGTGGGTCTGGTCGGCCGCGTCCTTGGCCGACTGCTCCGCCTCGGCCAGCGCATCGCGCCGGTCAAGCAAGGCACTGTACTGCGCCAGGCGAGTCTGGGTTTCGCGGATGGCGTTCAGCACCACCCCATCGAAGTTAGCCAAGGCCGCCTGGGTCGAGGCTTCGGCCATGCGAATGCGGGCGCGGGTGCCATTGGTGGGGATGCTCCAGCTGACCTGCGGGCCAAAACCCCAGCGGTTGGTCGAGGGCTCGCCAAGGTTCTCGAGGATACCGATGGTGCCGACCTGGGCGCCGATGCTGATATCCGGGTACAACGCGCCGGTGGCGACACCGATGTTGGCAGTGGCCGCAGCCAACTGGCGTTCGGCCTGGCGTACGTCGGGGCGGCGCTTGAGCAGGGCTGCGCCATCGCCGACGGGCAGCAACTGGCTCAGGTGCGGCAGTTCGGCACAATCGGCAGTGCCGGCAGACAGTTGCTCCACCGGCTTGGCCAACAACGCCGCCAGGGTGTACAGGCCGGCCTCGCGCTCGGCCTTGAAGCGTGGCAGCTCCGCGCGCAAGGACTTGAACTGGGTCTGCGAGCGGGTGACCTGGGTCTCATCGCCACGGCCGGCATCACGCAAGCGCTGGGTGAGCTTGACGCTTTGTTCCTGCAGGTCGAGCGACTCGCGGGCGATATGGTATTCCTCGTTGGCCGAGCAAACCTGGGTATAGGCCTTGACCACGTCTGCCACCAAGGTGATGCGGGCGGTATCGGCAGCGGCCTGCACTGCATCGGCATTGGCCTTGGCGGCCTCGGTGCCGCGCTTGAAGGTACCCCACAGGTCGAACTGGTACGAGGCGCTGATGATCGCCTCACCGATATTCGCCACCGGTACTTTCTCGGGCAGCAGAAAGGCTTCGCCAGACTCCTGCAGGCGCTGGGCACCCAGTTTGACGCCGCCGTTGAAGCCGCCTTGCGACTCGGCCACTTCGACCTGTGCGCGGGCCTTGGCAATGTTGGCAGCGGCCACGCGCAGTTCGCTGTTGGCACTCAGGGCCTGGCGCACCAGCTCGTTCAACCGCGGGTCCTGATACAACTGCCACCAGTCCTCAGGCACCGGCGCCGACACTACGCTGTCAGCATCCTGGCGCAACGGGCCATTGAGGTCGCTGCGCTGCACCGCGGCATCCTTCGGTACCTGGTAGTCGGGGCCAACCATCATGCACGCCCCCAGCGACAGGCACAGGCCAGCCAGCATCAGCTGTTTCATGGCCGCTGGCCCTCGATGATCGACACCGTGGCGGTTCGCCCGGCGATCATGCGGAAGTCCTCTGGTACCTCGTCGAAGGCGATGCGTACCGGAATACGCTGGGCCAGGCGCACCCAGCTGAAGGCTGGGTTGACGTTGGGCAGCAGGTTGGCCCCGCTGCTGCGGTCGCGGTCTTCGATACCGGCAGCAAAGCTTTGCACATGGCCGCTCAGGCGGGTGTTGTCGCCCATGACCCGGATATCCACGGCATCGCCAATGTGAATGCCGCCCAGCTTGGTTTCTTCGAAGTAACCGTCGACGTGGTACGAGGCGCTATCGACCACCGACAGCACCGGCCGGCCAGCAGTGACAAATTCATGGTTACGCGGCGCACGGTCGTTGAGGTAGCCGTCCACCGGGCTGCGCACCACCGAACGGTCGAGGTTGAGCTGGGCGCTATCGACCGCCACTTGCGCCTCACTGACCGCCGAGCGGGCACGGGCTTCGCGAGACTGGCTCTCTTCCAGTTGCTCGGCCGCCACCAGGTTGCCCAGCTTGCGGTTGCGCTGCGCTTCGCGGGTAGCCTGGGCCAGGGTTTCCTGGCGCTCGGCCAGGGTCGCCTTGGCCTGGCGCAGGGCCAGGGTGAAGCGGTCCTGATCGATGGTGAACAGCACATCGCCGCGCTTGACGGTCTGGTTGTCGCGCACCTCGACCTTCTGGATCAGCCCGGAAACATCCGGGGCGATCTGGATCACGTCGGCGCGGATGTGGCCGTCGCGGGTCCACGGGGCGAACATGTAGTACACCACCATCTGCCACACGAGCACGGCGGCGAAGGTCACTACCAGCAAGGTCAGGACCACACGGCCCAGGGTCAGCAAAGGTTTTTTCATGGCAGCATCAGGTTTCGGCAAAAGTGGTCCACCGCGCCAAGCAGCACGGCATACAAGGCAACGTTGAACAATGCCCGGTGCCAGACCAGGCGGTAGAAATGCACGCGCACCAGCACCGCGTGCACCCCGAGGAACAGCAGGTAGGTGCCAAACATCATCACCAGCAGCGTGGGCAGGAATACCCCGCTGATATCCAGTTCACCAATCACAGGGGCGCTCCGTCGAGTCCGGGGGGCAATTGCGGTTGTTCGGCGGGTTCGAGCATCACCTCGACACCCGGCAACAGCGCCAGGCGCAGGCCGCTCAAGGCATGCAGCAGGTGGGTGCGGGCATCGCCGCGCTCGTACAGTTCATCGAGGTTCAGCGCCAGGCGCGCGCGCTCCATGTTGCGCAGCAGCGCGGCGGGCGCATGCAGGCGTTCACCAGCGCGCAGGCAAGCGGCGTAATGCGCGCCGACTTCCTCGATCACGGTGCCCAGGCGCTCACGGGCCTGCTGGCCGGCACGCGGCATGTAGGCCAGCAAGTCCAGCAGGTTAAGCCCTACGCGCAGGTCACGCAGCGCCACGCCGCTATCCTGGCCAGTCTGCGACAGGCGCGGCAGGTGCTGCATCAGGCGGTCGAGCATCTGCACACCCACGTGGCGGTGTTCGGCAAGGGTGGCCGGCTCGGTCATCTCGACGATGTCGCGCCAGGCGAAGCGGGTCATGCGCTTGGCCGCCAGCTCCACGCCGAACGGGCGCATCACCAGGGTCCAGATGAAGGCGAACAGCAAGCCGACGGGGCCGGCCAGGTTGGAGTTGAGGAAGGTGAAGAAATCCGCGTCGTAGGCACCCTGGATGCTGATGAAGGTCGAGGTGTTGACGATGGTCAGCAAGGTGCCGAGGTAGAAGCGCGGTTGCACGGTCAGGGTGCCGACGCAGATGAACGGCACGGCAAAGGCCAGCACCAGCATGGGGAAGTCGTGCAGGTTTGGCAGCACCAGGAACAGGTACAGGCTGGAGAAGATCACCGACATCAGCGTCCAGAAGAAGAACCTGTAGATCTGCGGCGCCGGGTCGTCCATGGCGGCGAAAAAGCTGCACGATACGGCAGCGAGAATCACCGCGCTGGCCCCGTCGTTCCAGCCCAGGCCGATCCACAGGCCGCAGGCGACAACGATGGCCAGCACGGTCGAGGCTACCGAATACAGCATCAACCCGCGATCGAAGAATGCTGTCAGGCGGCCCAGCCGCCAGTGGCGGTACACCGCGCGCCAGGGTTTGGCATCGTCGCTGCGCAAGGCGTGCTGCAGGCTGCAGCAGTCCTGCCAGAGGTCAGCCCATTCCGTCAGGCGATACAGGGCGTTGGACAGCAGCAGCTCGGCACGTTGGTCGAGGGCTGCGGCGCCGGGCTGCAGGCGCTCGATCTGCTCGTGCAGGGCGGCCCAGCGGGCGGGCGAAGCGCTGTCGGCGGTGCCCTTGAGCCATTCGCGGGCGGCCTCCAGCAGCGGTCGCATCTGGGCGAATTTCTCCGGAGCACGGCCTTCGAGGGCGACCAGGGCGTCGTCGAGGGCGTCGATCACCGGCAGCAGGTGGATCATGCGCCCGCGCAATTCGCGAGCATTCTTCAGGGTGTGCGGGCCGGCACCTTCATGGCCGAGCTGGCCGATCATCAGTTCCAGCGAGTTGAAGGTGGTGACCATCGTGCCGCGCAGGCCACCCACCTGGTCGGCGCTGGCTTGGCGGGCGAGGTAGGTATCGCTGTAACGGATCGCCTCGCTGAACCAGGTAGTGGTGGCACCGACCACCACTGGCGCCAGCCGACGCGGCCAGAAGATGGCCCCGACCACTGCCGCGCAAACGATACCCAGGCAGATTTCCTGGGCACGGGAAGACGCCACGTCGAACACTGCCAATGGGTTGTCGACCACCGCCAGGGCGATCATCGGCAAGGTGTAGCCCGCCAGCATCAGCACATAGTTGTTGGCGGTGCGCAGATTAAGCGAAAGGAACAGCAAGGTGCCGGTCCACAAGGCGATGGCGATACTCAGCAGCAATGGCGACTGTACCAGCGGCGGCACCAGGAAGATCGCGCCACCGGCACCAAGCAGCGTGCCCAGGGCACGGTACAGGGCCTTGGAGCTGGTCGGGCCGAGGAAGGGGCTGGAGACGATGTACACCGTGGCCATGGCCCAATAGGGGCGCGGCAGCTGCATGAGCAAGGCGATGTACAAGGCGATCATGGAGGCGGCGAAGGTACGCACGCCATAGAACCAGTCGCGCGCCGGTGGCACCGAGCTGAAGAAACCGTTCATGCGGCCTCGCCTGTGCTGCCCAGGCCAGCCGCTTCGAAGGCACGCAACACGCGCAAGGCGGCTTCCAGGTCAGCTTGGTCGATATGCTGCAGCACCTCACGGCGCAGGCGCACCAGTTCGGCTTCGATGGACTCGGCCAGGGCGCGGCCTTCGGCGGTCAGGCTCAGGGCCTTTGCACGGCGGTCCAGCGGGTCTTCGCTGCGGCACACCAGGCCTGCCTTGCACAGCTGGTCGAGCAGGCGCACCAACGACGGGCTTTCCAGGCCCGCAGCCTGGGCCACGGCAACCTGGTGCACGCCGTCGCCCAGGCGCACGATCATCAACAAGGGCGTGGCGCAGGCCTCGGAGATGCCATAACCGGTCAGGGCGGTATGGCAGATGCGCCGCCAATGCCGGGCGGCAACCACCATGCCGCTGCTGACTTGCAGGCGCAGGAGATCAAGGGACATTGAAAAAACCAAGGATATTCATAGTTTGCTAACTATCAATATACGCTTGGCCCTCCCCCTGTCGTCAACCAGCGGTGACGGATAGCCTGGGTGAAATGTTGTTCATGCTTTTTTTTCAGTACCGGCCTGAGCAGAACGACTCAGGGCTGAATCTGGTCTTCGAGCTTCATGGTCAAGGCCAATGTGCTGCCCATCTGTACCGCCCGGTCGCGCCACTCCTGGTACCGCACCTCGTCACGGCTGCTGAAGTGCACTGCCAGCTCCTCGGCAGCCTGCACCACGCCCGCCGCTGCCGCCAGCTCCAGCCAGTACAGCGCCGCCTTGATATCGGCTTCCACGTACAGCCCGTGCATCAACCGGTATCCCACCTCGAAACGGCAACGTGCCTCGCCCCGCTCGGCCCCCCGCAGGAACCACTGGTAGGCCTGCACCAGGTCGACCTGCCACAGCAGCTCGCCGTCGCACACCTCTTCCTCGTACAGGTCGCCCAACGCGGCGGCGGCGTGCAGCAGGCCGCGCTCGAAGGCCTGGCGATAGCACTCCGCCGCCTGCACATAGGAGGGTTCGATGCCTTTGCCGAAATAATGCTGCTGGCCAAGGTTGAACCAGGCCGCAGCACTGCCCTGCAGGGCGGCCATGCGCAACAGGTGGCCGGCCAGCACGGTATCGGCACGCCAGTACTTGCCGTTGAGCCAGATCCAGCCGAGGTCATTGAGCGCCGCCACGTTGCCTTGCAGCGCCTGGCGGCGCAGGTCGGCATATACCGCCTGCACGTCGCTGGCCTCGTCCAGGCGGCTGATCAGTAGCGAGCGCTGGCTGGGCAGCCCTACTCCGGCAAACAACCGCTGTCGCCTCCCGACAGCAATCGGTGGGGCGATGACCCGCTCGGGCAGGAGACGGGCAAGCAGCGAATGGATATTGCTGGCAGCAGACATGTTCATCCTCATTGAACGACGCACAACCCCAACCTTCGGCTGTGATGAGGCGTGATTCTGCGTGACGACACGTCAAAACCTGTCGCGAACGAATCGGCACCTGGCAACCAAATGCGACTTCCTTGATCTGAGCAGGCTGTGGCCAATTGCCATGCCCCACGCCTGCCGCCATCCTATTGCGGCAAGCCTAGACAAGGACGTTACCTTTTGCCGTTCGCCACTACCCGCGCCACCCTCAGCCGTCAGTGGGCGCTGCTGCGCCAGCTGCCCAGCCGCTCTCCAGGCATCACCAGCGCCGAGCTGGTCTGGCGCCTGCGTGACGTGGGCTTCACTGTCAGCAAACGTACTGTCGAACGCGACCTCAATGAGCTGTCGCTGATATTCCCGCTGGAGCGCAATGACAAGAGCATCCCGTTTGGCTGGCACTGGTCGGCGAGCGCCGTGGGCGAATTGCGCGGCAATTTCGATCTGCTGACGCACCTGCGCGGCGATGCGTTGCAACCGGCACGGGGTGAGGGGGTCGAGTTGGTGGCACGCATCAGCGATGCACTGGCGCGGCAATTGCGCGATGCGCCGCTGAGTAGCGACATGCAACTGACGGCGCTGGAACACGGGCACCGGTTGCGGGCCACGGTGAGTGATGGCTGGCCGCTGCGCTGGTGGCTGTTGAGCCATGGCGATGGGGTGGTGGTCGAGCAGCCTACCGGCTTGCGGGAGGAGATTGGCAGGATACTCAGCAATGCGGCTGCGCAGTACCAGAATTCATAGCCTGTACCGGCCTCTCGCGGCTGAACCCGCGAAGGGCCGGTACAGGCTTGCCGTTAGCGCTGCATCCCCCACCGCCGCACGGTCAGCCGCTCCAGGGTATTGAACACCAGCCCTTCCACCAGCAGGCCAATCAGGATCACCACCGCCAACCCGGCGAATACCTTGTCGGTGTAAAGCTCGTTGCGGTTCTGGAAGATGTACCAGCCCAGCCCACCTTTGCCGCTGCTGGCACCGAACACCAGCTCGGCGGCGATCAAGGTGCGCCAGGCAAATGCCCAGCCGATCTTCAACCCCGACAGGATCGACGGCAGCGCTGCCGGCACCAGGATGTGCAGCACCAGCCGCAGTCCTTTCAGGCCATAGTTGCGACCAGCCATGCGCAGCGTCTCCGACACGCCGAGGAAGCCGGCATAGGTATTGAGCGCCAACGCCCATAGCACCGAGTGCACCAGCACGAAGATCAGGCTGTTGTCACCCAACCCGAACCAGAGCAAGGCCAATGGCAGCAGGGCAATTGCCGGCAGCGGGTTGAACATCGAGGTCAATGTGCCCAGCAGGTCACGTCCCAACTGGGTCGACACCGCCAGGCTGGTCAGGCCAAAGGCCAGGACGATGCCCAGCACATAACCCTTGAGCAAAATCACCAGCGAGACGCCGACCTTGGCTGGCAGTTCACCGCTGAACAGGCCGTCCCACAAGGCGACGGCGGTTTGCACAAAGCTCGGCAGCAACAGGTCGTTGGCCTGGTAGCGGGCCACGGCCTCCCAGAGCACGGCGATCACCAGCAGGATGACCGCCTTGCGCAACCAGCCTTGCTGCCACAGGCGCTGCAGCAACGGCAGTTGACGTTCCACGGGCACACTGAGCAGGGGCTGCAGTTGCACCTCGTATTCCTGGCGTACAGGTGTAGTGGTCATGGCTGAAGCTCCTGTCAGTAGGCGATGCGGATATCGTTGAAGCCAAGCTCTCCGGCTGGTTCCGGCGCGTCCGCCTCGTCAAACAGCAAACGGTGGATGCGCCGGGCACTGGCCTGGAAGTCGCTGCCGCCCAAGCTGCCCAGGTCGTACTGGTGGCTGTGCACTTCGGCCCGTACCCGCCCCGGGTGTGGCGACAACAGCAGGATGCGGTTGCCGACCACCAGCGCTTCTTCGATGGAGTGGGTGACGAACAGCAAGGTGAAGCGCACCTCCTCCCACAACAGCAACAGTTCTTCCTGCATCTTGCGTCGGGTCAGCGCATCGAGTGCGGCAAACGGCTCATCCATCAGCAGGATCTTCGGCTGCGTGGCCAAGGCCCGGGCAATGGCCACGCGGGCCTTCATGCCGCCCGACAGGGTGTGCGGGTAGGCATCGGCGAAGGCCGCCAGGCCGACCTTGTCCAGATAATGCAGCGCCCGCTCCTCGGCCTCCGCGCGCTTGAGTTGGCCCGATACCAGCAGCGGGAACATGACGTTCTGCTTCACCGTCTTCCAGGGCGGCAACTGGTCGAACTCCTGGAACACCACGATGCGGTCGGGGCCCGGGCCATTGACCGCCCGGCCCTGCAACAGCACCTGCCCTTCCTGGGGCGAAATGAAGCCAGCCACCGCCTTGAGCAGGGTGGACTTGCCACAACCAGAGGGGCCGAGCAGCACGAACCGATCGGCACGGTCGACTTCGAAGCTGACCTGGTGGGTGGCCCGCACCACGCGTTGCGCGGTACGGTATTCGAGGCTGAGGTTGTCCACCTTGAGCAAAGGCGGCGTGGCGACACGGCTCAGGTTGCTGGCCGTGTGGCCTGGCAAAGGGGCGGTCATGATCGGTCAGCTCCCCTGCAGCGGGCGTTCATCTTGGAAGAAATAGTCCTTCCACGATTCCGGCTTGTGCTTGATGGCGCCCACCCGATAGAGGAAGTCGGCCAGCTTGTAGGTGTTTTTGGGCGTGATGGTGAATTCGTACTGCGGGTTGTCGATCAGCTTGATCAGCGTGTCGCGGTCGATCTTGGCCTTGGTCACGCGGATATAGGTGTCGGCAGCCGCTGCCTTGTCGTTCTGGGCGAAGTCGGCAGCCTCGGCCAGCGCATCGACGAAGGCCTTGTAGGTCTTGGGGTTGTCCTTGCGGAATTTCTCGGTGGCAAACAGCAGGGTCGGCGAGTTGGGGCCGAGCAGGTCGTAGCTGTTGAGCACCACGTGCACGGCCTTGTTGGCCAGCACCTGGTCCTGGAACGGCGGGTTGGAGAAATGCCCGTTCAACTCGGTGCCGCCGGCCAGCAGCGCGGCAGTGGCATCCGGGTGCGGCACGGCCAGGGTGTACTTGTCGAGGCGGTCGTATTGCTTGTCACCCCATTGCTGGGCAGCAGCGTACTGCAGGAAGCGCGACTGCACCGAAACGCCTACCGCCGGCACGGCGATGCGGTCCTTGTCGGAGATGTCGGCGATGGTCTTGACGTTGGGGTTGCTGCTGACCAGGTAATACGGGAAGTTGCCCAGCGAGGCCACAGCCTTGACGTTCTGCCGGCCGAGGGTACGGTCCCATACCGTCAGCAGCGGGCCGACGCCGGCGCCGGCGATATCCACCGAGCCGGACAGCAAGGCGTCATTGATGGCCGAACCACCGGACAGCTGGGCCCAGTCGACTTCGATGTCGATGCCCTGCGCCTTGCCGTGTTTTTCAATCAGGTGCTGGTCCCGCACGACGTTGAGCAGCAGGTAGACAATACCGAACTGTTCGGCGATGCGGATCTTGCCTTCTGCCTGTGCCGCAGCAGGGGCGGCCAGGCTGCCGACGACCAGGCTCGCGCCCAGGCCGATGCTTGCCGCCAGGCGGCTGATGGATTTGCGCATGTTGGGTTCCTCGGTCGTCAAAACGGGGCATCGCCCTGGATAGTGGTGCGATACAGCTTGCGGCGCAGGTGTGCGGGGCAGCCGGTGGCCAGGTGGATCAGCGAGCGGTTGTCCCAGAACACCAGGTCATGGGGCTGCCACTGGTGGCGGTAGATGTTCTGTTCGAGCACGCTCAGGGCATACAGCTGTTGCAGCACGTCGTGGCTTTCGTCCTCCGGCAGGCCGACGATACGGGTGGTGAAGCCTTCACTGACGAACAGCGCCTTGCGGCCGTTTTCCGGGTGGGTACGGACGACCGGGTGGATGACTTCCTGAACCTGCGCCAGCTGCTCTGCGGTCAGGGTCGGGCGCCAGTTGCCTTCGAACCTGGTCTCGGCATAACGGGCGGTGTAGGAGTGCGCGGCACTGCGCCCCTCGACCACCTTGCGCAAGGCTTCGGGAACGGCGTCCCAGGCTTTGTGCATGTCGGCGAACAGGGTATCGCCGCCCTCGCTGGGCAGCTCCTGGGCATGCAGCATGGAGCCGAGGCTTGGCAGTTCCTTGTACGACAGGTCCGAATGCCAGAATTTGCCGGCATCTCCCAGGCCAATGTTGCGGCCATCCTCGATGATGTTGGAAACGATCAGAATCTCGGGGTGGCCGGCGAGCAGAAACTGCTTGAGCACATGGATCTGCAACTCGCCGAAGCGGCGGCTGAAGGCGATCTGCTGATCGGGGCTGATGCGCTGGTCGCGGAACACCAGCACATGGTGGTCGAGGTGGGCACGGTGGATACGGGCGAAATCTTCGGCGTTGACCGGTTGAGCCAGGTCCAGGCCGATGACCTCGGCGCCTGTGGCAGCGGAGAACGGGCGGATTTCGAAGCGTTGCGGCTGGGCGCTGTCGATGATCGACAAGGCGTTCGAGGCGGCTGACATTTTTAACTCCCACGCAGTGCGCGACATCAATGGCGCGCAACGATCAGAAACGCACGGGGATTTCCCGTGTGGGTTCAAGTCGTGCGGCGCGCCGATTGGTCGACGGGTACGCAGTGGAAGCGACTATAAAGGCATAAAACCTATAATTTAAATATCTTTAACGAATAACCATAGCACTGGCGTTTGCCTATTCCCCGATCAGATCAGGCCGCCCTGCTCTTCTTCTTCGATAAGGTTGTTCAGGCTGCTGAGCGCCTTGCGCGCCGTGGAGCGATTAAGCAGCTTGGCCTGCGCTCCGGGAGGCAGGTCGGTGATCTTGAAGACCCCCTTGGCAGTCAGCACGTCGATCAGGTCCTCGAGCACCCGGATCATGTCGAGGTCGCTTTGCTTGAGCTGGTTGAGGCTGTTTTCCACAATGTCGTCGGCGAACCAGGCCTGGATATCGGCATGGTCGGCAGGGAGCATTTCTGTGAACTCGTCGAAAGCGGCTGCCTCTACCCGCCGCAACTGGCCGGCAGCATCGCGTTGCACATAGAACATGGCGTCCCTCGTCACATTGGTTCCTTGTTGGTAGGCAGCAGCATAGGCAAAGATTGCCGGGCACGCAGGCATGGCGCCAGAGTATGCGCTGTCGCAGGGGTCGCGGGAAAGGTCTGCAAGGGCAGCCCTGTGTCGCGAAAAGGCCGCAAGGCGGCCCCAGCGATTTCAGCATCGTTGCCGAAACCCCGGGGCCGCTCCGCAGCCCTTTCGCGACACAAGGCCGCCCCGACAGTGAGCGCGCCAGCCGGCTCGTTGGCTATCAGCTGTCCTTGTTGTGGATGATGATGGTCGGGTCGGCACCGCTGATCAACGAGTTGATCGTGGTGTTGGACCAGTTCACCCCTTCCAGCTTGATGGTCACATCAGCGTTGGCGATACCACCCTCAGCGTTCAGCTTGCCTTCGCTGCTGACCTGCAGCGTCGTCGTGCCTTCCACCGTGGTGAGCTTCAGGTAGTTGTCGATGGTGCTGCCCTTCTCACCCTGCAGCAGGTCCTTCAGGTCGATCCGGTCGCCCTCGGCCACCTTGAAGTCCTTGATCACATCGTTGCCGAGGTCACCAGCCTTCCACACGAAGGTGTCGGCACCGCTTCCGCCGATCAGGATATCGTTACCCTGGCCTCCGATGAGGGTGTCGTTGCCGGTACCGCCCAGCAGGATGTCGTTACCTTTGCCACCATCCAGCGTGTCGTTACCCCCCTGGCCGAAGAGGATGTCGTTGCCATTGCCGCCCGACAGGAAGTCGTGGCCGTCGTTGGCACCGGAAATATCGAACTCGTTGTAGTGCTCGGTAATGTACTGGTGGACGTTGCTGGTGGTAATGGCACTGGCTTCGACACCGCTCTTCTGTGCCACATAGGTCTGCAGCGCTTGGTAGCCTTCGCTGACGACACCGTCGAGGGTGATCAGGTCGCCAAAGATGATGTCGTTGCCGTTGCCGCCATCAAGGCTGTCAGCGCCCGGCAAGGTCGCCTCGGAATGGCCGAGAATCGCCTTGGCCAGATCGGACGGGTCAATGCCTGCCTGGGGTTTGCCAGCAGAGTCGTACGGTTTCAGATCGTTCAGCGTGACATCGCTGTTCAAGCCAATCGCCTGCACTTTACTCACGCCATTGGTGCCACCGAGCAGGTTGAAGCTGGCGGTAGTGCCTGCTGCCGACTCCTGGTAGTTCCAGTACTCCCCGTACCCCGAACCGCCCAGGCTGGAGAACTCGTAGGTGCCGTCGCCCTGGGCATGCAGGGTTCCGACGGTGCTGGTGGACTGCAGCACCAACTCACCGCGCTTGTTCTCGCCGTAGGTCAGCACCTTGACCGAGCCACTGCTGCTGATCTCGACTTTGTGAGTGGCGTCGGCCCAAACGCTGAAGGTGTCGCCAAGCTTGTAGTTGTTGACGTTGACCACGTCATCCAGGTACTTGCCGTTGGTCCACAGCCGCGGGTTGGTGCTCTCCCCGCTCTGGTAGTAGGTCGGCTTGCCGTCGGTGATGAAGTAGGTCAGGTTCTCGGCATTGGCATTACCGCTGGCCATGGTGCTCTTGAAGAAGTTGGCCGTGGCCTTGAACACGTCTTCGTAGTTGGTACCGCCGCCGCTCGCCATGGAGTTCAACACGGACTGCAGCTTGCTCAGGGCATTCGGGTCGGCAAGGTTCACCGCCACGTTCTGCTTGACCTGGGTGTCGAAGTCGACCAGGAAGATGTTGACCGTGCCCGAGGTGTCCGAACCCAGGCTGGCCTTGAGCGTATTGAACACCGAGGCGAGCTGGGTCTTCGCATCGGAAAGCGACTTGTCGCTCATGCTGCCCGAGCTGTCGACGATAAAGGCAATGTTGTAGTTCTTGCCTTGCACCACGTTCAGGCCGGATACGTCGGCGACCATGATGTCGTTGCCTTCGCTGCCGGTAATCGCATCGTTGCCCGAAGTACCCACGCTGGCTTTGTAGGTCGCGGCGTATACAGTCACCGGAATATTGCCGGTGGTGACAGCCGAACCGCCCACGCTTTCGGTCGCGACCGAAGTGACCGTGATGTCGAACGAACCTTTGAAGTAGGCCGGCGGAGTCAGCGTCAGGCTGCTGAGTTTCCAGCCGGTCACGTCTACGGGGCCCGTACCGACCGTGACAGTGTGGCCTGCGCCATCGCTCAGCACAGTGCCTTTCGGAATACCGCTGAGGGACACGCTCAGGCTTTCGGAACCGTCGGTATCGGTCAGCGCGGTCGAGATACCGACCAGTTTCACCGAACCACCTTCCGGCCCTTCATTGAGCTTGTAGCCGTCGTAGTAGCTCTGGCCATTGACGGTGTGCAGGTCGGACACGCCCAGGCCGGCGTTGGCCATCTCGGTCACGTTCTGGTACATCTTGATGTTCGAGCTGCTCAGGTCGGTGACAGCACCCGAGCCGACCTGGATGTTAAGGTCATAGCTGCCTGGCCCAGTCTGGTTGGCATGGTAGACCTCGATCGGGTAGTAGCCACTGGTGTTCGGGGTGAAGCTACCCGAAACCTGGCCACCCGCGCCCCAGGTGGCGGTGACCACAGTCTTGCCACCGATGGTGACCACGAAGCTGTCGTCGGCGGTGCCACTGAAGTTGTAGGTTTTGCCGGCTTCCAGATAGATCAGGCCGGAGGTTTTCGAGCCGGTACCAGCACTGACGCTGCCATCGGACTGCACATTGGTGGTGGTGCTGCTGGCGTTGGCATTGCCGGAGTTGGCAAAGACCGTCTTCAGGGCGTCGCCGGTAATGCCACTACCGTCGGTACCCAGGCCTTTGAGGCTGGTCCACACTTCCTTGGTCAGGCCTTTGGACTCGATCTCGGCGCTGCCGAAGCTCAGGGTCGGCTTGTCGGCAACCGGGCTGATGTCGACCTTCATGGTCACTTCACTGCCCAGGTTGGTGCCATCGTTCGGCTTGAACTTGAACTGCGCGTAGTCGGCCTGCTGGTTACCTACGCCATTCCCTCCGTAGTTGTCCGCCCCCGACTGGTTGGGCGCCGGAACGAACTTGAGGTTGTTGGCCGTAATGTCAGCCTGGCTGACCACCTGGCCAACGGTCACGTTCACCCACGTTGTACCGTTGAAGAACTGCAGGCTACCCGCAGCCGGTAGCGAGGTAATGGTCACGGACAAGCCGGTGTTGGTATCGGCATCGGTGACTTTGAAATCGCCCCAGGCAAACACGTAGTCGGTGTCTTCCACGCCAAACACTGCACCGCCAGGCGAAACCGGCAAGTGGTCATTGTCGAGGATGGCCGTGGTCACGCTGGCATTGCTGCTGTCGACCTTCAGGTTTTCGAAGCTGCCACCGGTGGCGCTTTCGATCTTCACGGTGAAGTTCTCGGTACCCTCGACAAGCTTGTCGTCGATGGTCGCGATGTCGAAGGTGGTGCCGGTGCTGTTGGCCGGGATCTTCACGGTGGTGACACCGGTGAAGTCCTCGCCATTCTTGGCAGTGCCGCTGTAGCTGAGGGTAATGGTTACCTCAGACTTCGACGGGTTGCTCAGGGCCAGCGTGTAGTGGCCGGTTTCGCCTTCGGTCAGCGACGTACTACCGCTGATGCCGACCGTGGTGACATCGCCCTGGCCGCTGCCTGGCTCATCGGTCACGGTGGTGCTTACCGGGGTCTTGTCCAGGGTCAGCTGTTCGAACTTGCCGACGTCGGTGCCGCTGACCGAGGCGATCGATTTGATCACAGGGTCGTTGGCGCCGACATAGACGTTGTCCGGAGCGGTGACAGTAGCCGAACCGGTCGTGCCATTAGCCGGCACGGTGATGGTGGTGCCATCGTTCAGCGTGAAAGTCAGCGCGCCATGCTTGTCGATCGGCAGGCCGTCTTTGTTGGTCAGGGTCACGGTGTAGGTGATTACGCCGCCTTCGGTAACCGAAGGGGTAGCGGTCAGCTTGGCCACCACTTCGTCAGTGGTGTCAGTGACCTGAACCTTGGCCGCATCGCCCAGTTGCAGGTTCTCGAAGGTACGGCCATCGGCGTCCACCGCGGACTTGATGCCCAGGCTGACTTCGCCTGCGTCCTTGTACACGTCATCGCCCTGCGCTGCGTGCTCGTAAGGTGCGCTGGTTTGGCCGGCTTTGATAGTGACCTGGGTGTTGTTGCTCAGGGTCACGACCAGGTCGTGGGCCAGGGCTTGGTTGATGTGCACGGTGAAGGTCGGTTTGACGTTCTCGGCCACCGAAGGTTGGTCGGCAGTGATGGTGACCTTGACCAGGTCGCCTTCGTTGTTGCCGCCTGGATTGCCCGGCGTACCTGGTTCGTCAGTGACTGTGGTGCTGACCGGCGTCTTGTCCAGGGTCAACTGCTCGAACTTGCCGACGTCGGTACCGCTGACCGAAGCGATCGATTTGACCACAGGATCGTTAGCGCCGACATAGACGTTGTCTGGCGCAGTGACAGTGGTGCTGCCGGTGGTGCTGTTCGCCGGAACGGTGATGGTAGTGCCGTCGTTCAGGGTGAAGGTCAGCGCACCGTGCTTGTCGATCGGCAAGCCGTCTTTGTTGGTCAGGGTCACGGTGTAAGTGATTACGCCGCCTTCGGTAACCGAAGGGGTAGCGGTCAGCTTGGCCACCACTTCGTCAGTGGTGTCGGTGACCTGAACCTTGGCCGCATCGCCCAGTTGCAGGTTTTCGAAGGTACGGCCATCGACGTCCACGGCGGACTTGATGCCCAGGCTGAGTTCACCCGAGTCCTTGTAGACGTCATCGCCTTGGGCCGCGTGTTCGTACGCTGCGCTGGTCTCACCCGCCTTGATGGTGACCTGGGCATTGTTGCTCAGGGTCACGACCAGATCGTGGGCCAGGGCTTGGTTGATGTGCACGGTGAAGGTCGGTTTGACGTTCTCGGCCACCGAAGGTTGGTCGGCAGTGATGGTGACCTTGACCAGGTCGCCTTCGTTGTTGCCGCCTGGATTGCCCGGCGTACCTGGTTCGTCAGTGACTGTGGTGCTGACCGGCGTCTTGTCCAGGGTCAACTGCTCGAACTTGCCGACGTCGGTACCGCTGACCGAAGCGATCGATTTGACCACAGGATCGTTAGCGCCGACATAGACGTTGTCTGGTGCAGTGACAGTGGTGCTGCCGGTAGTGCTGTTCGCCGGCACGGTGATAGTAGTGCCGTCGTTCAGGGTGAAGGTCAGCGCACCGTGCTTGTCGATCGGCAGGCCGTCTTTGTTGGTCAGGGTCACGGTGTAAGTGATTACGCCGCCTTCGGTAACCGAAGGGGTAGCGGTCAGCTTGGCCACCACTTCGTCAGTGGTGTCGGTGACCTGAACCTTGGCGGCATCGCCCAGCTGCAGGTTTTCGAAGGTACGGCCATCGACATCAACAGCGGAGTTGATACCCAGGCTGAGTTCACCCGAGTCCTTGTAGACGTCATCGCCTTGGGCCGCGTGCTCGTATGCTGCGCTGGTTTCACCCGCCTTGATGGTGACCTGGGCATTGTTGCTCAGGGTCACGACCAGATCGTGGGCCAGGACCTGGTTGATGTGCACGGTGAAGGTCGGCTTGACGTTCTCTGCCACCGAAGGTTGGTCGGCGGTGATGGTGACTTTGACCAAGTCACCTTCGTTGTTGCCACTTGGATTGCCCGGCGTACCTGGCTCGTCAGTGACTGTGGTGCTGACGGGGGTCTTGTCCAGGGTCAGCTGTTCGAACTTACCGACGTCGGTGCCGCTGACCGAGGCGATCGATTTGACCACAGGGTCGTTAGCGCCGACATAGACGTTGTCCGGAGCGGTGACAGTAGCCGAACCGGTCGTGCCATTAGCCGGCACGGTGATGGTGGTGCCATCGTTCAGCGTGAAAGTCAGCGCGCCATGCTTGTCGATCGGCAGGCCGTCTTTGTTGGTCAGGGTCACGGTGTAGGTGATTACACCGCCTTCGGTAACCGAAGGGGTGGCGGTCAGCTTGGCCACCACTTCGTCAGTGGTGTCAGTGACCTGAACCTTGGCCGCATCGCCCAGTTGCAGGTTCTCGAAGGTACGGCCATCGGCGTCCACGGCGGACTTGATGCCCAGGCTGAGTTCACCCGAGTCCTTGTAGACGTCATCGCCTTGGGCCGCGTGTTCGTACGCTGCGCTGGTCTCACCCGCCTTGATGGTGACCTGGGCATTGTTGCTCAGGGTCACGACCAGATCGTGGGCCAGGGCCTGGTTGATGTGCACGGTGAAGGTCGGCTTGACGTTCTCGGCCACCGAAGGCTGGTCGGCGGTGATAGTCACCTTGACCAGATCGCCTTCGTTGCCTGGAGTACCCGGCTCGTCGGTGACGGTGGTGCTGACGGGCGTCTTATCCAGGGTCAGTTGCTCGAACTTGCCGACGTCGGTGCCGCTGACCGAGGCGATCGATTTGATCACAGGGTCATTGGTGCCGACATAGACGTTGTCCGGAGCGGTGACAGTAGCCGAACCGGTCGTGCCATTAGCCGGCACGGTGATGGTGGTGCCATCGTTCAGCGTGAAAGTCAGCGCGCCATGCTTGTCGATCGGCAGGCCGTCTTTGTTGGTCAGGGTCACGGTGTAGGTGATTACGCCGCCTTCGGTAACCGAAGGGGTAGCGGTCAGCTTGGCCACCACTTCGTCAGTGGTGTCAGTGACCTGAACCTTGGCCGCATCGCCCAGTTGCAGGTTCTCGAAGGTACGGCCATCGGCGTCCACCGCGGACTTGATGCCCAGGCTGACTTCGCCTGCGTCCTTGTACACGTCATCGCCCTGCGCTGCGTGCTCGTAAGGTGCGCTGGTTTGGCCGGCTTTGATAGTGACCTGGGTGTTGTTGCTCAGGGTCACGACCAGGTCGTGGGCCAGGGCTTGGTTGATGTGCACGGTGAAGGTCGGTTTGACGTTCTCGGCCACCGAAGGCTGGTCGGCAGTGATGGTGACCTTGACCAGGTCACCTTCGTTGTTGCCGCCTGGATTGCCCGGCGTACCTGGCTCGTCGATAACAGTGGTGCTGACAGGCGTCTTGTCCAGAGTCAGCTGTTCGAACTTGCCGGCATCAACCCCATCAACGGTAGCGATGGACTTCACAACCGGATCGTTGGCACCGGTGTAGACATTGTCTGGCGCAGTGACAGTGGTGCTGCCGGTGGTGCTGTTCGCCGGAACGGTGATGGTCGTGCCGTCGTTCAGGGTGAAGGTCAGCGCACCGTGCTTGTCGATCGGCAAGCCGTCTTTGTTGGTCAGGGTGATGGTGTAGGTGATGTCACCACCTTCGGTAACCGAAGGGGTGGCGGTCAGCTTGGCCACCACTTCGTCGGTGGTGTCAGTGACCTGAACCTTGGCCGCATCACCCAGTTGCAGGTTCTCGAAGGCACGGCCATCGACGTCCACGGCGGACTTGATGCCCAGGCTGACTTCGCCCGCATCCTTGTACACGTCATCGCCTTGGGCCGCGTGCTCGTACGCTGCGCTGGTTTCACCCGCCTTGATGGTGACCTGGGCATTGTTGCTCAGGGTCACGACGAGATCGTGAGCCAGGGCTTGGTTGATGTGCACGGTGAAGGTCGGTTTGACGTTCTCGGCCACCGAAGGTTGGTCGGCAGTGATGGTGACCTTGACCAGGTCGCCTTCGTTGTTGCCGCCTGGATTGCCCGGCGTACCTGGTTCGTCAGTGACTGTGGTGCTGACCGGCGTCTTGTCCAGGGTCAACTGCTCGAACTTGCCGACGTCGGTACCGCTGACCGAAGCGATCGATTTGACCACAGGATCGTTAGCGCCGACATAGACGTTGTCTGGCGCAGTGACAGTGGTGCTGCCGGTGGTGCTGTTCGCCGGAACGGTGATGGTAGTGCCGTCGTTCAGGGTGAAGGTCAGCGCACCGTGCTTGTCGATCGGCAAGCCGTCTTTGTTGGTCAGGGTGATGGTGTAGGTGATGTCACCACCTTCGGTAACCGAAGGGGTGGCGGTCAGCTTGGCCACCACTTCGTCGGTGGTGTCAGTGACCTGAACCTTGGCCGCATCACCCAGTTGCAGGTTCTCGAAGGTACGGCCATCGACGTCCACGGCGGACTTGATGCCCAGGCTGACTTCGCCCGCATCCTTGTACACGTCATCGCCTTGGGCCGCGTGTTCGTACGCTGCGCTGGTTTCACCCGCCTTGATGGTGACCTGGGCATTGTTGCTCAGGGTCACGACCAGGTCGTGGGCCAGGGCCTGGTTGATGTGCACGGTGAAGGTCGGTTTGACGTTCTCGGCCACCGAAGGCTGGTCGGCAGTGATGGTGACCTTGACCAGGTCGCCTTCGTTGTTGCCGCCTGGATTGCCCGGCGTACCTGGCTCGTCGATAACAGTGGTGCTGACAGGCGTCTTGTCCAGAGTCAGCTGTTCGAACTTGCCGGCATCAACCCCATCAACGGTAGCGATGGACTTCACAACCGGATCGTTGGCACCGGTGTAGACATTGTCTGGCGCAGTGACAGTGGTGCTGCCGGTGGTGCTGTTCGCCGGAACGGTGATGGTCGTGCCGTCGTTCAGGGTGAAGGTCAGCGCACCGTGCTTGTCGATCGGCAAGCCGTCTTTGTTGGTCAGGGTGATGGTGTAGGTGATGTCACCACCTTCGGTAACCGAAGGGGTGGCGGTCAGCTTGGCCACCACTTCGTCGGTGGTGTCAGTGACCTGAACCTTGGCCGCATCACCCAGTTGCAGGTTCTCGAAGGCACGGCCATCGACGTCCACGGCGGACTTGATGCCCAGGCTGACTTCGCCCGCATCCTTGTACACGTCATCGCCTTGGGCCGCGTGCTCGTACGCTGCGCTGGTTTCACCCGCCTTGATGGTGACCTGGGCATTGTTGCTCAGGGTCACAACCAGATCGTGAGCCAAGGCCTGGTTGATGTGCACCGTGAAGGTCGGCTTGACGTTCTCGGCCACCGAAGGCTGGTCGGCAGTGATAGTCACCTTGACCAGATCGCCTTCGTTGCCTGGGGTGCCCGGTTCGTCAGTGACAGTGGTGCTGACAGGGGTCTTGTCCAGATTGAGATTTTCGAACTTCCAGACATCTGCACCGCTGACTGCCTCGATGGCATTGACCACCGGTTGGTTGGCACCGACGTAGACGTTGTCTGGCGCGGCTGCAGTAGCCGAACCGGTAGTGCTGTTGGCTGCCACGACGACTGTGGTGCCATCACTCAGCTTGAAGTACAACTCCGAGTGGTTGTCGATCGGCAGACCGTCTTTATTGGTCAGGGTGATGGTGTAGGTGATCTCGCCGCCTTCGGTAACCGACGGCGTTGCGGTCAGCTTGGCCACCACTTCGTCAGTGGTATCGGTGACCTGAACCTTGGCCGCATCGCCCAGTTGCAGGTTCTCGAAGGTACGACCATCGACGTCCACAGCGGACTTGATGCCCAGGCTGAGTTCACCCGAGTCCTTGTAGACGTCATCCCCCTGCGCAGCATGCTCGTATGCTGCACTGGTCTCACCCGCCTTGATGGTGACCTGGGCATTGTTGCTCAGGGTCACGACCAGGTCATGGGCCAGAGCCTGGTTGATGTGCACCGTGAAGGTCGGTTTGACGTTTTCAGCCACCGAAGGCTGGTCGGCGGTGATGGTTACTTTGACCAGGTCGCCTTCGTTGCCCGGGGTACCCGGCTCGTCGGTGACGGAAGTGCTGACCGGAGTCTTGTCCAGATTCAGATTTTCGAACTTCCAGACATCCGCACCGCTGACTGCCTCGATGGCATTGACCACCGGTTGGTTGGCACCGACGTAGACGTTGTCAGGCGCGGCTGCAGTAGCCGAACCGGTGGTGCTGTTGGCTGCCACAACGACGGTTGTACCATCGGTCAGCTTGAAGTACAGCTCCGAGTGGTTGTTGATCGGCAAGCCGTCTTTATTGGTCAGCGTGATGGTGTAGGTGATCTCGCCGCCTTCGGTAACCGACGGCGTTGCGGTCAGTTTGGCCACCACTTCATCAGTGGTGTCGGTGACCTGAACCTTGGCGGCATCGCCCAACTGCAGGTTTTCGAAGGTACGGCCATCGACATCCACAGCGGACTTGATGCCCAGGCTGAGTTCGCCCGAGTCCTTGTAGACGTCATCCCCCTGCGCAGCATGCTCGTACGCTGCACTGGTTTCACCTGCCTTGATGGTGACCTGGGCATTGTTGCTCAGGGTCACGACCAGGTCGTGGGCCAGGGCCTGGTTGATGTGCACGGTGAAGGTCGGTTTGACGTTCTCGGCCACCGAAGGCTGGTCGGCAGTGATGGTGACCTTGACCAGGTCGCCTTCGTTGTTGCCGCCTGGATTGCCCGGCGTACCTGGCTCGTCGATAACAGTGGTGCTGACAGGCGTCTTGTCCAGAGTCAGCTGTTCGAACTTGCCGGCATCAACCCCATCAACGGTAGCGATGGACTTCACAACCGGATCGTTGGCACCGGTGTAGACATTGTCTGGCGCAGTGACAGTGGTGCTGCCGGTGGTGCTGTTCGCCGGAACGGTGATGGTAGTGCCGTCGTTCAGGGTGAAGGTCAGCGCACCGTGCTTGTCGATCGGCAGGCCGTCTTTGTTGGTCAGGGTCACGGTGTAGGTGATTACGCTACCTTCGGTAACCGAAGGAGTAGCAGTCAGCTTGGCCACCACTTCGTCAGTAGTGTCGGTGACCTGAACCTTGGCGGCATCGCCCAGCTGCAGGTTTTCGAAGGTACGGCCATCGACATCAACAGCGGAGTTGATACCCAGGCTGAGTTCACCCGAGTCCTTGTAGACGTCATCGCCTTGGGCCGCGTGCTCGTATGCTGCGCTGGTTTCACCCGCCTTGATGGTGACCTGGGCATTGTTGCTCAGGGTCACGACCAGGTCGTGGGCCAGGGCCTGGTTGATGTGCACAGTGAAGGTCGGCTTGACGTTCTCGGCCACCGAAGGCTGGTCGGCGGTGATGGTGACCTTGACCAGGTCGCCTTCGTTGCCTGGAGTACCCGGCTCGTCGGTGACGGTGGTGCTGACAGGCGTCTTGTCCAGGGTCAGTTGCTCGAACTTGCCGACGTCGGTGCCGCTGACCGAGACGATCGACTTGATCACAGGGTCGTTGGCACCGACGTAGACGTTGTCCGGCGCAGTGACAGTGGTGCTGCCGGTAGTGCTGTTCGCCGGCACGGTGATGGTGGTGCCATCGTTCAGCGTGAAGGTCAGCGCGCCGTGCTTGTCGATTGGCAGGCCGTCTTGGTTGGTCAAGGTCACGGTATAGGTGATTTGGCCACCTTCGGTAACCGAAGGGGTGGCGGTCAGCTTGGCCACGACCTCACTGATAGTATCCGAGATCTCAACGGTAGCTGGGCCACCCAAGGCCAGCTTCTCGAAAGTGGCACCCGGAACAGTGGCGTCAGTAACGCTCAGGGTAATAGAGCCGGCGTCCTTGATGACGTCATCGCCCTGGGCTGGCGTTTTGTATTCGACTTCGGTTTTACCTGCCTCGATGGTCACGGTCTCGCCGTTAGACAGGGTTACGGTCAATGGTCGATCCAGCGCCTGGCTTACCTTCACGGTAAAGGACGGCTGCTGATCTTCAGTCACATTGCCATTGCTGACGATACTTACCGTGACGGTATCAATGCTGTCATTGATGACGGTAGAAGCCGGAGTCGGGTTCGGGACCAACTGCTCGAAGTTGCCGCCAGTGGCACCGGTAATCGTGGTACTGACGGTCGAACCGTTGTTGTAGACGTCGTTCGCTGGCGTCGCGAAGTCAACGCTGCCCTGGGTCTTGCCCGCTTCAACAGTGATGGTCTGCCCGTTGGACAGGGTCACGGTCACCGGAGTCTGGGCCGGATTGCTCAGGGTCACGGTGTAGGTGATGACGCCACCCTCAGTCACCGACGGGGTAGCCGTCAGGGTCGCGGTGGTAGTGTCGACCGAGTCGTTGATCGTGGTCTGGGCCGGAGTCGGGTTTGGAGTCAGCTGCTCGAAGTTACCGCCGGTTGCACCAGTAATCGTGGTGCTGACGGTCGAGCCATTGTTGTAGACGTCGTTCGCCGGGGTCTCGAAATCGACACTGCCCTGGGTCTTGCCCGCTTCAACGGTGATGGTCTGGCCGTTGGACAGGGTCACGGTTACCGGGGTCTGGGCTGGATTGCTCAGGGTCACGGTGTAAGTGATAACACCACCCTCGGTTACCGAAGGAGTGGCTGTCAGGGTCGCGGCGGTGGTGTCGACCGAGTCGTTGATCGTGGTCTGGGCCGGAGTCGGGTTCGGGGTCAGCTGCTCGAAGTTACCGCCGGTTGCACCAGTAATCGTGGTGCTGACGGTCGAGCCATTGTTGTAGACGTCGTTCGCCGGGGTCTCGAAATCGACACTGCCCTGGGTCTTGCCCGCCTCAACGGTGATGGTCTGGCCGTTGGACAAGGTCACGGTCACCGGAGTCTGGGCTGGATTGCTCAGGGTCACGGTGTAGGTGATGACGCCGCCTTCGGTCACCGATGGGGTAGCCGTCAGGGTCGCAGTGGTGGTGTCGACCGAGTCGTTGATCGTGGTCTGGGCCGGAGTCGGGTTCGGAACCAGTTGCTCGAAGTTACCACCGGTTGCACCGGTAATCGTGGTGCTGACGGTCGAGCCGTTGTTGTAGACGTCGTTCGCTGGCGTCGCGAAGTCAACGCTGCCCTGGGTCTTGCCGGCTTCCACGGTGATGGTCTGCCCGTTGGACAGGGTCACGTTCACCGGAGTCTGGGCTGGATTGCTCAGGGTCACGGTGTAAGTGATGACACCACCCTCGGTTACCGAAGGAGTGGCTGTCAGGGTCGCAGTGGTAATGTCGACCGAGTCATTGATCGTGGTCTGTGCCGGAGTCGGGTTCGGGGTCAGCTGCTCGAAGTTACCACCGGTCGCGCCGGTAATCGTGGTGCTGACGGTCGAACCGTTGTTGTAGACGTCGTTCGCCGGGGTCTCGAAGTCAACGCTGCCTTGGGTCTTGCCGGCTTCAACGGTGATGGTCTGACCGTTGGACAAGGTCACGGTCACCGGAGTCTGGGCTGGATTGCTCAGGGTCACGGTGTAGGTGATGACGCCGCCTTCGGTTACCGAAGGAGTGGCTGTCAGGGTCGCGGCGGTGGTGTCGACCGAGTCGTTGATCGTGGTCTGGGCCGGAGTCGGGTTTGGAGTCAGCTGCTCGAAGTTACCGCCAGTGGCACCGGTAATCGTGGTACTGACGGTCGAGCCGTTGTTGTAGACGTCGTTCGCTGGCGTCGCGAAGTCAACGCTGCCCTGGGTCTTGCCCGCTTCAACAGTGATGGTCTGCCCGTTGGACAGGGTCACGTTCACCGGAGTCTGGGCTGGATTGCTCAGGGTCACGGTGTAAGTGATGACACCACCCTCGGTTACCGAAGGAGTGGCTGTCAGGGTCGCAGTGGTAATGTCGACCGAGTCATTGATCGTGGTCTGTGCCGGAGTCGGGTTCGGGGTCAGCTGCTCGAAGTTACCACCGGTCGCGCCGGTAATCGTGGTGCTGACGGTCGAACCGTTGTTGTAGACGTCGTTCGCCGGGGTCTCGAAGTCAACGCTGCCTTGGGTCTTGCCGGCTTCAACGGTGATGGTCTGACCGTTGGACAAGGTCACGGTCACCGGAGTCTGGGCTGGATTGCTCAGGGTCACGGTGTAGGTGATGACGCCGCCTTCGGTTACCGAAGGAGTGGCTGTCAGGGTCGCGGCGGTGGTGTCGACCGAGTCGTTGATCGTGGTCTGGGCCGGAGTCGGGTTTGGAGTCAGCTGCTCGAAGTTACCGCCAGTGGCACCGGTAATCGTGGTACTGACGGTCGAGCCATTGTTGTAGACGTCGTTCGCCGGGGTCTCGAAATCGACACTGCCCTGGGTCTTGCCCGCCTCAACGGTGATGGTCTGGCCGTTGGACAAGGTCACGGTCACCGGAGTCTGGGCTGGATTGCTCAGGGTCACGGTGTAGGTGATGACGCCGCCTTCGGTCACCGATGGGGTAGCCGTCAGGGTCGCAGTGGTGGTGTCGACCGAGTCGTTGATCGTGGTCTGGGCCGGAGTCGGGTTCGGAACCAGTTGCTCGAAGTTACCACCGGTTGCACCGGTAATCGTGGTGCTGACGGTCGAGCCGTTGTTGTAGACGTCGTTCGCTGGCGTCGCGAAGTCAACGCTGCCTTGGGTCTTGCCCGCTTCAACAGTGATGGTCTGACCGTTGGACAAGGTCACGGTCACCGGAGTCTGGGCCGGATTGCTCAGGGTCACGGTGTAAGTGATAACACCACCCTCGCTCACCGACGGGGTAGCCGTCAGGGTGGCAGTCGTGGTGTCGATGGTATCGGTAACCTGGGTAACCGCTGGCGTTTGCGGCACTGTCACCGTCAAACCATTGCCTCCGCTGGTACCCGTCACGGTCGTCGAAATCTGACCACCATCGATATACGGGGTATCGTTCGCCGGGACTACCACGTTGACGCTACCGCTGGTCTGCCCGGCGGGAATGACGATGACGGCACCATTGGACAGGGTGACGATCAGATTGCTGGTCGGAGCCTGACCAACCGTGGCGGTATAAACAATTACGCCGCCCGCTTCGCTGATTGAGGGTGTAGCACCCAGAACCAGGTCGGTAATGACATTGGTTTCCGTCGGCGGCGTGGTCACCAGGTTGTTGCTGGTTGTGTCCAGCACGCCAACCTCTTCGTCACCAGGCGCCGCGGCAAAACCCAGCCCTTCAGTCTGGAAGCCGACGGTAGGATCAACCCGGCCTGCCGTTTCTTCGAGCATGACGAAGCTGTGGCCACCGCCCAGCGCACCACCACCGCCCGCCGCCGATGGGCCAGCCGCAGTCGCCTCCAGTTCGGTAGTCGGGTCGACACCGGCAGCGATCGCCTGCTGCAACTCCTCCACCGACGGTGCGGCCTGGGCAGTCGCCTGGCTCAGGTCGGCACTGCTGTCAGGTGCATCAGCGCTCCATTGGCTATCGCGGCCCAGGTCGAGCAGACGGCCATCGGCCAGCTCCAGAGTAACTGCGCCGCCCGGGCCGGTGAGCACTTCCTCACCGGCCAGCAGACGATCTCCTTCAATCAGTACACGCCGGATGCCCTCTGGGGATACCGCAATAACCTGGCCGACAATACTTTTGACGATGGCTACAACGCTGCTCATTGGACTCTCCGTGTGACCCGATGGGTACTTCCCTGCCAGAGCGGCACTCGCAAGCCACTTCAGGCGGAACTATGTCGATGATCTGTTGACGCTTTTTGGCGTCAATATTCCGTCTATAACGATTGAGGATTGTATAACTGCCAAACTATTGACCTTATACATGCCATCCTAAACAATCGGCAATGTAATGTCACATTGATATTTGAACCCTAGCCAAACGTTTCCTGGGAACAACTGCCGCACATCATCAAAAGCGTCTCCATGGTTTGAATAACGTGCGATTTTCCATGCGGTCACAGTCACATATTTGGCGTCAGCGCCACCGTCCATCGGCAGCTGGCATAGAGGCCGAAACAATATTCAGGGTTAATTTCCGTCACCCAGGCGCTCACAATGACTACAAGCACAAACCTTGCCCAAAACGCGGCCTGCAGCGCCCGAAAGGCCGGCCGGAGCGGGGTTGCAAGCCAATCCGATTGGCAGCAGCTCGCAGCGCTGCCTAGCCCGTGAGAACGATTTGCCTTGGATCAAAGAGATAACGAAGAACTGCGCGAATACTTGTAGCCCCGTCAATCAAAAAGCATTGGGAACCTGCGCAACCAAACCTGACGGAAGCCCATTTTTCAATATATGAATTTTGACTAATAACCCGCCAAAAAACGTCAACGCGCCAGCGCCTGATTCCTGACGCCTGGATAAGTCGGTACTGATTGCAGTCTGTCGGCAATGAGATGGCAGGCTATGCTGCAAATGAGCTTCGGCGTGCAAGCCGACTGGTACAAAACTGAAGCAACCACAACCAGGCATCGTCTGGTAAGAATGAAGACCGAAGAATTGTTTACTCAATATCGATTCAAGGCGACCATTGGCCGGTTGCCCAAGCGTCAGATGCCGTAGCCCCCAGGCCCACTGCCTGGCAGCAGCATTTGAACGCCAAGGTGAGCCAACCAACTCGAACGGCGGCTCACCCCCTACCCACCACAAGGATGAAGAGAGCGCCGCGTGGAATCCGAAGTCAGTCGAGTCCAACTCAGCCACGATCCACGCAGTCAGCATGACGATCCTCTGCTGGATAGTCTGTTGAGCCTGTGTGTCCTGCACCAGAAACCAGCCAGCCGGGTCATGCTGACCACCGGCCTGCCGCTGCCTGCCCAGCGCCTGAGCCCCGAACTGCTGCCGCGCGCAGCTGCCAGAGCCGGGTTGCAAGGGCGCCTGCTGCAGCGCAAGCTGGAGCAGATCCCGAGCATCGCCATGCCGGCCATGCTGCTGCTCAAGGAAGGCCGCAGCGCCGTCCTGCTGGGCTGGGAAAACGAAGACACTGCGCGTCTGCTACTGAGCGAGAGCGATGGTGGCGAGGTACATGTCAGCCGCGAAGCCCTGCAGAGTGATTACAGCGGCCGGGTGTTCTTCGCCCAGCCGCAGCACAAGTTCGACGTCAACCACGGCAACCTCATCCCACGAGCGAAGTCGTGGTTCCGTGACACCTTGCTGCGCAGCAAGTGGCTATACATCGATGCCATCGCCGCCAGCCTGGTGATCAACCTGATCGCCCTGGCCGCCCCTTTGTTCGTGATGAACGTGTATGACCGGGTAGTGCCCAACCAGGCCACTTCGACCCTTTGGGTACTGGCCATCGGTATCGCCGGTGCCTACATCTTCGACCTTATCCTCAAGGGCCTGCGTGGCTTGTGCCTGGATCTGGCCGGCAAGAAGACCGACCTGATCATCTCGGCGACCCTGTTCGAACGTATCGTCGGCATGTCGATGAAGTACCGCCCGGCCAGGGTCGGCAGCTTTGCCCAGAACATTCACGAGTTCCAGGGCCTGCGCGATTTTCTCGCCTCGCTGACCCTTACCAGCCTGATCGACCTGCCATTCACCATTCTCATCCTGATCGTCATCGCAGTAATTGGCGGGCACCTGGTATGGATTCCGATCATCGCCTTCCCGTTGGCCCTGGGCATCGGTTATGCCCTGCAGCGGCCATTGATGGCGACCATGGAGCGGACCATGGCCCTGGCCTCGGAGCGCCAGTCCAGCCTGATCGAGACACTGGCTGGCCTGGACGCGGTCAAGGTCAACAATGCCGAAAGTGAGCGCCAGTACCTCTGGGAGCAGACCCTGGGCACCCTCAGCCGCCTGGAACTGCGGGTCAAGCTACTGTCGAGCCTGGCGATGAACATCACCCTGCTGATCCAGCAACTGGCGGGCGTGGCGATGATCTGCGTCGGCGTGTACCTGATCATCGACGGCAACCTCAGCATGGGCGGCCTGGTTGCCTGCTATATGCTCAGCGGCCGTGCCCTCGGCCCGCTGGGCCAGCTCAACGGCCTGCTCGCCCGCTACCAGCAGGCCAAGGTGACCATGGTTTCCACCGACCACATGATGGAGCTGCCGCAAGAGCGCAACTTCGAAGAGCGCCCGCTGAGCCGTAAGGTGCTGCAGGGCAGCGTCGAGTTCCGCGGGGTCGATTTCACCTACCCGAACCAGCAGAACCAGGCGCTGAAGAACATCAACCTGACCATCCGCCCCGGCGAAAAGGTGGGCATCATTGGCCGCAGCGGCTCGGGTAAAAGCTCGCTGGCCAAGCTTATCGTCGGCCTCTACGAGGCCGATGCCGGGTCGCTGCTGGTCGATGGCGTGGACATTCGCCAGATCGACGTCAGCGAACTGCGCCACAACATTGGCTACGTACCGCAGGACATCCAGTTGTTGGCGGGCACCCTGCGCGACAACCTGGTCAGCGGCGCGCGCTACATCGAGGACGAGTTGATCCTGCAAGCCGCCGAACTGGCGGGCGTCCATGAGTTCGCTCGGCTGCACCCGGACGGCTACGAGCTGCAAGTGGGTGAACGCGGCCAGAACCTCTCCGGCGGCCAGCGGCAGAACGTCGCCCTTGGCCGTGCGCTGCTGCTCAACCCGCAGATCCTTCTGCTGGACGAGCCGACCAGCGCCATGGACAACACCGGTGAAGAACGCCTCAAGCAACGCCTGCAAGCGGTGGTGGAAGGCAAGACCGTGCTGCTCGTCACGCACCGTGCCTCGCTGCTGTCGCTGGTGGACCGGCTGATCGTGATCGATCGCGGGCAGATTGTCGCCGACGGCCCGAAAGCCGCGGTCATGGATGCGTTGAAGAAGGGGCAGATCAGTGTTGCATAAGCTGGATATGGGGCAATTCAAGGATGGCCTGCGGCGCTATTTCAAAGGTTCCGACTCACTGGGTGGCCAGCCGCTGCCCGAGGTCAACAAGGCACTGATCGAGGATGCGCCGCGGGTCGTGCGGCTGACCATCTGGGGCGTGATCCTGTTCTTCGTGTTCCTTATCGTATGGGCCAGCGTTGCCCCCATCGACGAAGTCACGCGCGGCGAAGGCAAGGCCATCCCGTCCTCCAAAGTACAGAAGATCCAGAACCTGGAAGGCGGCATCGTTGCCGAAATCTTCGCCAAGGAAGGGCAGATCGTCGAAGTGGGCCAGCCGTTGTTGCGCCTGGATGAAACCCGCTTCGCCTCCAACGTTGGTGAAACCGAGGCAGACCGCCTGTCCATGGCCCTGCGGGTCGAGCGCCTGAGTGCCGAAGTGGAAGACCGCCCGCTGAAGATCGACGAGGCGCTGCGCAAGGCTGCACCAAGCCAGGCCGCCAGCGAAGAATCGCTGTACCAGAGCCGGCGCCAGCAGCTGCAGGACGAGATTGGCGGCCTGCAACAACAGCTGGTACAGCGCCAGCAGGAGCTGCGCGAGTACAGCTCCAAACGCGCCCAGTACGCCAACAGCCTGGAACTGCTGCGCAAAGAAATCAGCATGTCCGAGCCGTTGGTGGCCACCGGCGCGATCTCCCAGGTCGAAGTACTGCGCCTGCGCCGTGCCGAAGTGGAAAACCGCGGCCAGCTGGATTCCACCGCGCTGGCCATCCCCCGGGCCGAAGCGGCGATCCGTGAGGTGCAAAGCAAGATCGAAGAGACCCGCGGCAAATTCCGCAGCGAGGCGCTGACCCAACTGAACGAAGCGCGCACCGAGTTGAACAAGGCCACTGCGACCAGCAAGGCCCTGGACGATCGGGTCAACCGCACCATGGTCACCTCGCCGGTACGCGGTATCGTCAAACAGTTGCTGGTCAACACCATTGGTGGGGTCATCCAGCCTGGCAGCGATATCCTCGAAGTGGTACCCCTGGACGATACGCTGGTCATCGAGGCGAAGATCCTGCCCAAGGACATCGCCTTCCTGCACCCGGGGCAGGAGGCGACGGTCAAGTTCACCGCGTATGACTACACCATCTACGGCGGGCTCAAGGCCAAACTGGAACAGATCGGCGCTGACACCATCACCGATGAAGACAAGAAGACCACCTACTACCTGATCAAGCTGCGCACCGATCGCAGCCACCTGGGGACTGACGAGAAGCCGTTGCTCATCATTCCGGGGATGGTGGCAACGGTAGACATCATGACCGGCAAGAAGACCATCATGAGCTACCTGCTCAAGCCGATCATGAAGGCGCGTTCGGAGGCGCTGCGCGAGCGTTGATCGCTGTAGGAGCGGCCTTGTGTCGCGAAAGGGCTGCACAGCAGCCCCAGCGGTTCACGCATTGCTGCTGAATTCCGGGGCCGCTGTGCAGCCCTTTCGCGACACAAGGCCGCCCCTACATTACCGCATTGTTCCTCAGCGATAGCTGCAGGCTGTCAGCGCCAAGGCGCAGGCTCGCCGACCAACTGCCCCTGAATCCCGCCCACGCCCATCTCGCGCAACACCAGCCGCTCCCCTTCGGTCTCGACCCGCTCGGCAATCAGCGGCAAGTCGATGCTGTGTGCCGCGCGCTGGATCGCTTCGATGAACAGCCGCTTGTGCTGTTCATGATCGATGTTGCGGATGTAGCTACCGTCGATCTTCAGGTACGCCAGGCCCAGGTGCGCCAGGTTGCCGATCATGCTGAAGCGCCCGCCAAAGCGTTGCAGCGCCAGGCCGAAGCCAAGCGCATGCAGGCGCCGGGTCAGCTGCTCCAGGGCAGCTTGTTCGGGCAGTTGCTCTTCGCCAATCTCGAAAATCAGACGCGGCCCCAGCGCCACATGCTGGCTCAGCAATTCGAAGATACGCTGCAGGGCCTTGGCATCGGCCAAGGTAGCTGCTGACAGGTTCAGCGCCAGCACCTGGTCATGCCCGCGCAGGTGTGCGAGCACCTTTTCCAGCACCAGCACATCCAGCCGTGGCATCCAGCCAAAACGTTCCAGCCAGGGCAGGAAGCGGCCCGCCGGCAGTGCCTCGCCCTGGCCATCCTGCAAACGTGAGATCACCTTGTGGTGCAGTACCCGTTGCGCGGTGTCGCAATCCACCACCGGTTGGAAGAACAGCTCGAAATGCCCATTGTTGAACGCCTGGTCCAGCCGCTCATGCCAGGCATGCTGGCTATCGGCGGCAACGGCGGCCACACCCTGTTCGAGGCAGACCCAGCCCGGCGTCGGTTGGTTCTCGGCACGCGCCAAGGCCTCGTCGGCAAGCTTCAGCAGCGCTTGTGGTGCGTCGCCTGGGCTGTAGGGCGCCAGGCCGATGCACGCCACTGGGTCGATATCACTGGCGCCAGTCTCATGCAGGCTGTGCAAGGTCGCTTCCAGGGCCTGGGCAAGCTGCACCGCCTCTTCATGCACCATGCCTGGCGCAAGCACCGCGAACTCGCCACCGCGGCTGCGGGAAATCAGGTCGTTGGTTTCCGGGTAGCTGGCACAGGTGCGGCGCAACTGCTCGCCCACCGCCTGCAGCAACTGGTCGGTACGCTGACCACCAAGGCGGGCGTTCAACCCCGCCAGCCCCTGGACCCGCAGCAACAGCAGGTAGCCGGAGCGCGCTTCTTCCAGGTTGCTCACACGGGTGTTCAGTTGCATCTCGAAATAACGCCGGTTGGACAACCCGGTCAGGCTGTCCTGGTAGGACTCGGCCCGCAGCCGTTCGCTGCGCTCGGCCTGTTCGGTGAACAGGGCCTTGAGCTTCTCGACCATCTGGTTCATCGCCTGCACCACGCGGCGCAGTTCCGGCGTACGCGGCAACTCTGGCAGGCTGAGGAATTCCCGGCGGGCGATAGCGTGGGACTGCTCGACCATATAATCCAGCGGGCGCAATTGGCGGCGCAGCAGCAACGCGCCGAGCACCGCGCTGGCCGCGCCACACAGCAGCAACCAGCCCAGGCTGCCCAGGGCGCTTTGCCAGAGCTTGGCGATGGCGAACATTGGGTGGCTGATCACTTCAACGCGCGCGGCCTGCTGCCAGCCGCGGCTGACGATGGCATCGCCCCCGGCGGCTTCCAGGCCGATCAGGCGTACGAACCAGCGCGGCACACCGCCAGGGTCCGGTTCGGCATGGCGTTCCACCAGCACCGCATTGGAACCCAGGTCGACGACCTTGATGCTCGAATAGTAACCGCTGTCAAAGATTGAACTGACCATCAGTTCGACCATCGCCGGGTCGTCGATATTCGGTGTCAGCGACAGCGCCAGCGCAGTCGCCGCATCCTGGGCGTGCGAGCGCAACTGGTTGACGTATTGGCTGCGCGAACTCTCCAGGCTGACCATGAAACTGCCACTGAAGGCGACCACCAGGAACAGGCAAATGGCCAACAGCAATTGTTTGAACAGTGACATCTGTGCTCCTTCAGTAAACCGGCTCGGCCGGGAACCCTTCGGCCTGCATTTTCTTCAGCAGATCCTGCCAGCGGGACAACCGCTTGGTATCGCCGACTTTCTTGTTGCCTGCGGCGCCCGTCAGCCACAGCCCTTCACCATTGAACGCGTAAACCGGCAGCAGGTCGGTGCGCTGGCTGGCCGGCTTGATGGCGTCCATCAGGCTGTCGAGCACCAATGGCTGTGCCTGTGGGCTTGAATAATAGGTCAGGACCATGTGCGCCCGGTTCTGCCGCAGCGCCTTGACGTAGGTGATACGCAGCTTCTCGCTAGGGATACCCATGCGCCGCAGGCTGAAATACTTGGCGATGGCATAGTCCTCACAGTCACCTGCGCCCTTGATCAGCGCCTGGATCGGCGTGGCCCAGTAATCGACCTCGTGCCACAGGTCGATATCCTCGACATAGCGCAACTGCTGGTTGAAGAAGCGGTTGACCGCCTGCAGTCGCTCAAGCTCCGTACCCTGCTTCTGGGTAGCCATCAGGTTCTGCCAGGCATCGATGCGACCCTGCCCGCTCCCCAACGAGCCATACAGCGCCTGCGACTTGCGGCTGATCTGGGAAAAGTCCCAATCCGCCTGCAGGCCGCCCAGCAGCAGGCTGCCCAGCAGGGCAGCGAGGCCGACACGTTGCACAACGGTTTTGAGCATCCAGGTTAGCGCCACTGCGAAGCCCTGTTCAGGCCTGTCGAAAGCAGCGATGGTGCGGCTTGCAGCGGCAAAAGACAATGGCACCCTGCAATCATGCATCCGCTTGTCAGCCGACCTACACTTTAGGCTTATAACCTTCGTTAGGCCGCTTCCTTTGACAGGCGACTTCATCCACCATAGCCGCGCTTTTGGGGCGCCCGTTCCACTGCGGGGGCAAGCTTGACGCTCCCATGAGCTTTACTAGTGTCATTGGATCCAACTTTAGTCATCGTTGAGGCAGACGTCGCGTGGCCCAGAAATTCAAACTGAGCAATGTGCTGGCCAGTGAACAGCTGTTGCCGCACCAGGCCCGTGGCGTTATCGAAGAACGCCTGCGCAGTGCCATTCTTGATGGCCGCCTGCCTCCGGGTACTGCTGTGCGGCAACAGGAGCTCGCTACCTTGTTCGGTGTCAGCCGCATGCCCGTGCGCGAGGCGCTGCGCCAGCTCGAGGCTCAATCGTTGCTGAAGGTGGAAATGCACAAGGGTGCAGTGGTTGCACCGTTGATTGGCGAGGACGCAGTGGATACCTATGCCCTGCGCGTGCTGCTCGAAACCGAGGCGCTGCGGCAGTCCATTCCGCTGCTCGATGCCAGCGACATCGCCAGCGCTCGCGGATATATCCAGCAACTGGAGAACGAAACCCGGCATGCCGAAATCGGCCGTCTCAATCGCCTGTTGCACATGTCGTTGTACAACAAGGCACCCAACAAGAAATTGCTGCGCCTGATCGAAGATGAGCTGAACCAGGAAGAACGCTTTCTGCGCTTTCATCTCTCATCCATGGGCCTGGGCAAGCTTACCCAGGACGATCACAACGCACTGGTCGATGCGGCCAGCGCCAAGCAGGTAGACGAAGCGATAACGGTGCTGGAAAAACATCTGAATACCGCAGCAGGGGTGATCCGCAGGTACCTTGATACCCAGTTGGGGCGCTAGCCGTGCAATGACACCCGGGCATGGATCAGGCATGGGTTGCAAATCGATCGGCCTCCGCCAACAATGAGACTAATTATCATTCATGTCCATTGATGGCAGCGCCCTCATCCATGTCCAGCAACGACTCCTTGCAAACGCTCTACAGTGACCACCACAGCTGGTTGCATGCCTGGCTGCGCAGCAAGCTGGGCAATGCCGCCGATGCCGCAGACCTGGCCCAGGATACCTTCGTGCGCTTGCTGCAGCGTCGCGAACACCTGCAACTGAATACGCCACGTGCCTTCCTGCGGACGGTCGCGCGTGGGCTGGTAATCGATCACTGGCGGCGCGAGGAACTGCACAGGGCCTATCTCGAGGCGCTGGCACACCTGCCGCAAGCACACACCCCCTCGGCCGAAACCCAGGAATTGCTGCTGGAGTTGCTGGAGCGCATCGCGCGCATGCTCGACGGCCTCAAACCCAAGGTACGCCGCGCCTTCCTGCTGGCCCAATGCGAGGGGCTGAAGCACCAGGCCATTGCCGACCAGATGGGGATCTCGGTGCGTACCGTGGAGCGCTACATCGCCGATGCGCTCTACCACTGCTACCTGCTGCGCTACGCAGACGAGAACTGATGCCATGAGCACCGCACAGCCTGATGCAACGTCGGTCAAGCAGGCCATCCAGTGGATGCTGAGGCTACGCGAAAGCGGGCACGATCCTGCCCTGCAGCGACAGTGCGCGCAATGGCGGGAAGCCCGCCACGAACACAAACAGGCTTGGCAACGGCTGGTACACCTGCACCAGGAACTCGACATGCGCGCAATCCCCGGAGCTGGGCTGGCCATGCAAACCCTGGAAAGCAGCCAGCGCCGCTTGCAGCGTCGGCAGGCCCTGAAACTGCTTGGCGGGGTTGCGATGGTTGGCTCGGCGGCATGGCTAGGCACAGGCCTTGATGGCATCAATAGCTGGACATCGGACTATGCCACCGGCACGGGAGAACGACGCAGCTTCCGGCTTCCCGACGGAACGTCGATACAACTGAATACGCGCAGCGCAGTGGACCTGGCTTTCAAAGACGGGCAAAACCTGATCCGCCTGAAGCAAGGGGAAATGCTGATTACCTGCGGCCCGCAGCGGCCGATTCTTGTACAAACACGCGACGCACTGCTGGAAGGGCTCGAAGGACGCTTCGTGGCGCGGCAGGACAGCGACTGCACCAGGGTCAGTGTCAGCCATGGCAGGGTAGCGATACACCGGCCCGGCAAAGGCGCGATGCAGTGGATTGAAAGCGGCCAGAACTGGCGCCTGGATGCACAAGGGGCCTATCGGCTTGAGCAGGTGGACATGGATGCGATGGCCTGGACTGAAGGGTTGCTCGTCACCCGGGACATTCGCCTGGTCGACTTTCTCGCGCAGGTCAGCCGTTATCGTCACGGTTATCTGGGCTGCAGCGATGACACCGCCGATTTGCGCCTGTCTGGCGTATTCCGCCTCGAAGACCCGGAGCAATTGTTGCTGGTGCTGCCACGGACGCTGCCGGTAAAGCTCCGGCAAGTCACCCGCTGGTGGGTGCGTGTCGAGGGGCTGGCCTGACGGGTGACGACGCTTGCCTTGGGCGCTGCGAAGCGCTCCAACAGCTTTTTTTGGCGGGTTTCGAATGCCAGTTCGGCTAGGACAGTAAACCATCCCCTGCCCTCACGTTAACGGACCCTTCATGTCTACCGCCTCCGCGCACCCAGCCAACGCGAATGATTTTCGACCTGTCTTAGACTCAACAAAACTTCACAAAGCGATCCGGGCCGCCTTGTTCGGTACCGCATTGGGCCTGACAGCTGTCACATCGATGTCCATGGCAGCTGAACCTGCCGAGCTTAGCCAACACTATGCAATTTCGGCCGGCCAGTTGGATGATGTGCTCAACCAGTTCGCCCGTCAGGCCGGCATCACCCTGTCAGCCACACCGCAGCTCACCCAAGGCTTGCAGTCCAACGGGTTGCAGGGGCAATACCCTACCGACAAGGCACTGCGGCAGCTGCTTAACGGGAGCGGCCTGGAAGCAGCCAGCCAGGACGGGCGTAGCTACGTGCTGCAAGCCCAACCGCAAGGTGCGGCGTTGTCGCTGCCAGACACCGATATCCATGGTTTCACCCTAGGCAATGCGCTGGGTAGCATGGACGGGTACAACGCCACGCACAGCCAGGTGGCGACCAAGACCAGTATGGCGTTGGTCGAAACATCCCAATCGGTCTCGGTGGTCACCCGGCAGCAGATGGACGACCAGGGCTCACAGACGGTTGCCCAGGCCATGCGCTACACACCCGGGGTACTGACCAACCCCTACGGTGCTACCCACCGCTACGATTATGTGGCCATGCGTGGTTTCAATGACGGCTCGGTGGACAACATCTACGTCGATGGGCTCAAGTCGATGGGGGACAACGGTACCTACAGCACCATGCAGGTGGACCCTTACTTCCTGGAACGGATAGACATCCTCAAGGGGCCTTCTTCGGTACTCTATGGCCGTAGCTCCCCAGGAGGCCTGGTAGCACTGACCACCAAGAAGCCGTTGTTCACCCGCTACCGCCAGGTTCAGGCCACGGTCGGTACCCAAGGCCAGCGAGGCATGGGTTTCGACTTCAGCGGCCCTGTGGATGACGACAAGCGCATTGCGTACCGCCTGACAGGCCTTTCGGATGCTTCCGACACGCAGTTCGACCACAACAAGGAAGAACGCTACGCCATCGCGCCGGCCATCAGCATCGACTTCAGCGAGGACACCTCGCTTACCCTGCAGGCCTACCTGCAACACGACCCCAACGGCGGGTACCACGGCGGCAACCCCGCAAACGGCATGCTGCACAAGCGCAACGGCTTGCGCCTGTCGGACCATTTCTTCGAGGGTGAGCCGGGTATCGACAACTACGAGCGTACCCAGCAGTCCTTCAGCTACCAGTTCGAGCATCGCTTCAACGATGTACTCACCGCGCGACAGAACTTCCGCTACCAGGATTCGGACGTGTCGATGGACCAGGTGTATTCCGCCGGTTGGGCGGATGCCGACAGCAATATCCTCAACCGCGCCTACACCGGCGGCGACGAGCGCCTGCATTCGTACATCATCGACAACATGCTGCAGGCCGAATTCTTCACAGGGGCCGCCAAACATACTTTGCTGCTGGGTACCGATTATCAACGACGCAAGGCCGATGTGGCATGGCGTTATGGCACAGTCGACCCGCTGGATGCCGGCAACCCGCAGTACGGCAATGGCAACCTGCAGGTGCTGGGCGAAAACCGCTACCAGCGGCGTTTACAACAAACGGGCGTGTACTTGCAGGACCTTGTGGAACTGGACCAGTGGCGTTTGTCCTTGGGGCTGCGCCAGGATTGGGTGAAGGTGTCCGAGGAGAACCGCGATAGCAACACCAAGGTCAATGATCAGCGCTCCAGGTTTACTACCCGCGCTGGGGTGCTCTACCTGTTCGAAAATGGCATTGCGCCTTATGTCAGCTACTCGGAGTCATTCAACCCCAATACGGTTTCCGACCAGGCTGGTCGCCCATTGGCACCAACCGAGGGCACTCAATGGGAGGCCGGCATCAAGTATCAACCGCCCGGCGGCGACAACCTGTTCACTGCATCGTTATTCCGAATAGAACAGGAGAACCTGGCCTCCAAGCAGCCTGACGAAGACTTCTATCGCCCTGTAGGCCAAGTGCGCTCGCAAGGGCTCGAGTTGGAGGCCCATGTGCAGCTGACCGACAGCTTGAAGGTGCTGGGCGGCTATACCTTCACCGATATCGAGTACGCCAAGTCCATGCCCAGCCTGGTGTCGGCAACCTTGGACAACAAGGGCAATTCACCAACCCAGGCGCCGAAACAGATGTTCTCCCTGTGGGCGGATTACAACTTCCGGCAAGGGGCGCTGGATGGCCTGCGGCTGGGCGGTGGCGTGCGATATGTGGGGTACAGCTGGGTCGATGCGGAAAACAGCATGAAAGTGCCCGCCTACACCTTGTTCGACGCCTCGATCGGCTATGACCTGGGCAAGATCGGCCTTCGGGGTGTGGATGTCCGCCTGAACGCCAACAACCTGACCAATGAAAGCTACATCAGCTCGTGTGCCGGCTTGGACTACTGCTACATGGGAGAGGAACGCAACGTGAGTGCTACCGTCAGCTATCAGTTCTGAACCCGCGGTAGCCGTAGCTGCACATTCCTATACCGCTATCGCCCTGGCTTGGGAGTCATGGCCCGGAAAAGACAAAGCCCCTGTCTGCAGCGCAGACAGGGGCTTTGGATTTGAATCTTGACGATGACCTACTCTCACATGGGGAAGCCCCACACTACCATCGGCGATGCATCGTTTCACTGCTGAGTTCGGGATGGGATCAGGTGGTTCCAATGCTCTATGGTCGTCAAGAAATTCTGTGTGCTGGCCCGTCCCTCGGACGTGCCTGCGAATCTCTGTAGTTCCTACTTAAAGACAAAACCCCTACCTGCATGTGCAGATAGGGGTTTTGCGAAATGAATCTTGACGATGACCTACTCTCACATGGGGAAGCCCCACACTACCATCGGCGATGCATCGTTTCACTACTGAGTTCGGGATGGGATCAGGTGGTTCCAATGCTCTATGGTCGTCAAGAAATTCTGTTGCCAGAAGGTCTTGGTAGACACTCCAGCGAATTCGGATATGCGATATGTGTGGTTCGTTGCGAACTTTCGGTTCGTATCATCTTCACCACCGCAATCTGCGTCAGCAAATTGCTTGGGTGTTATATGGTCAAGCCTCACGGGCAATTAGTATTGGTTAGCTCAACGCCTCACAGCGCTTACACACCCAACCTATCAACGTCGTAGTCTTCGACGGCCCTTCAGGGAACTCAAGGTTCCAGTGAGATCTCATCTTGAGGCAAGTTTCCCGCTTAGATGCTTTCAGCGGTTATCTCTTCCGAACATAGCTACCCGGCAATGCCACTGGCGTGACAACCGGAACACCAGAGGTTCGTCCACTCCGGTCCTCTCGTACTAGGAGCAGCCCCTCTCAAATCTCAAACGTCCACGGCAGATAGGGACCGAACTGTCTCACGACGTTCTAAACCCAGCTCGCGTACCACTTTAAATGGCGAACAGCCATACCCTTGGGACCGGCTTCAGCCCCAGGATGTGATGAGCCGACATCGAGGTGCCAAACACCGCCGTCGATATGAACTCTTGGGCGGTATCAGCCTGTTATCCCCGGAGTACCTTTTATCCGTTGAGCGATGGCCCTTCCATACAGAACCACCGGATCACTAAGACCTACTTTCGTACCTGCTCGACGTGTTTGTCTCGCAGTCAAGCGCGCTTTTGCCTTTATACTCTACGACCGATTTCCGACCGGTCTGAGCGCACCTTCGTACTCCTCCGTTACTCTTTGGGAGGAGACCGCCCCAGTCAAACTACCCACCATACACTGTCCTCGATCCGGATAACGGACCTGAGTTAGAACCTCAAAGTTGCCAGGGTGGTATTTCAAGGATGGCTCCATGAGAACTGGCGTCCCCACTTCAAAGCCTCCCACCTATCCTACACAAGCAAATTCAAAGTCCAGTGCAAAGCTATAGTAAAGGTTCACGGGGTCTTTCCGTCTAGCCGCGGATACACTGCATCTTCACAGCGATTTCAATTTCACTGAGTCTCGGGTGGAGACAGCGCCGCCATCGTTACGCCATTCGTGCAGGTCGGAACTTACCCGACAAGGAATTTCGCTACCTTAGGACCGTTATAGTTACGGCCGCCGTTTACCGGGGCTTCGATCAAGAGCTTCGCTTGCGCTAACCCCATCAATTAACCTTCCGGCACCGGGCAGGCGTCACACCCTATACGTCCACTTTCGTGTTTGCAGAGTGCTGTGTTTTTAATAAACAGTCGCAGCGGCCTGGTATCTTCGACCGGCATGGGCTTACGGAGCAAGTCCTTCACCCTCGCCGGCGCACCTTCTCCCGAAGTTACGGTGCCATTTTGCCTAGTTCCTTCACCCGAGTTCTCTCAAGCGCCTTGGTATTCTCTACCTAACCACCTGTGTCGGTTTGGGGTACGGTTCCCAGTTATCTGAAGCTTAGGAGCTTTTCTTGGAAGCATGGTATCAACCACTTCGTCGCCTAGAGGCAACTCGTCATCAGCTCTCGGCCTTGAAATCCCGGATTTGCCTAAGATTCCAGCCTACCACCTTAAACCTGGACAACCAACGCCAGGCTGGCCTAACCTTCTCCGTCCCTCCATCGCAATAACTGGAAGTACAGGAATATTAACCTGTTTTCCATCGACTACGCTTTTCAGCCTCGCCTTAGGGACCGACTAACCCTGCGTCGATTAACGTTGCGCAGGAAACCTTGGTCTTTCGGCGTGCGAGTTTTTCACTCGCATTGTCGTTACTCATGTCAGCATTCGCACTTCTGATACCTCCAGCAAGCTTCTCAACTCACCTTCACAGGCTTACAGAACGCTCCTCTACCGCGTCATCAAAGATGACACCCGTAGCTTCGGTGCATGGTTTGAGCCCCGTTACATCTTCCGCGCAGGCCGACTCGACTAGTGAGCTATTACGCTTTCTTTAAAGGGTGGCTGCTTCTAAGCCAACCTCCTAGCTGTCTAAGCCTTCCCACATCGTTTCCCACTTAACCATGACTTTGGGACCTTAGCTGACGGTCTGGGTTGTTTCCCTTTTCACGACGGACGTTAGCACCCGCCGTGTGTCTCCCATGCTCGGCACTTCCAGGTATTCGGAGTTTGCATCGGTTTGGTAAGTCGGGATGACCCCCTAGCCGAAACAGTGCTCTACCCCCTGGAGTGATACATGAGGCGCTACCTAAATAGCTTTCGAGGAGAACCAGCTATCTCCGAGCTTGATTAGCCTTTCACTCCGATCCACAGGTCATCCGCTAACTTTTCAACGGTAGTCGGTTCGGTCCTCCAGTCAGTGTTACCTAACCTTCAACCTGCCCATGGATAGATCGCCCGGTTTCGGGTCTATACCCAGCGACTAAACGCCCTATTAAGACTCGCTTTCGCTACGCCTCCCCTATTCGGTTAAGCTCGCCACTGAATATAAGTCGCTGACCCATTATACAAAAGGTACGCAGTCACCTAACAAAGTAGGCTCCCACTGCTTGTACGCATACGGTTTCAGGTTCTATTTCACTCCCCTCTCCGGGGTTCTTTTCGCCTTTCCCTCACGGTACTGGTTCACTATCGGTCAGTCAGTAGTATTTAGCCTTGGAGGATGGTCCCCCCATGTTCAGACAAAGTTTCTCGTGCTCCGTCCTACTCGATTTCATTGACAAGAGATTTTCGTGTACGGGGCTATCACCCACTATGGCCGCACTTTCCAGAGCGTTCCACTAATCTCAAATCAACTTAAGGGCTGGTCCCCGTTCGCTCGCCACTACTAAGGGAATCTCGGTTGATTTCTTTTCCTCAGGGTACTTAGATGTTTCAGTTCCCCTGGTTCGCCTCTTGCACCTATGTATTCAGTGCAAGATACTCAGCTTGTGCTGAGTGGGTTCCCCCATTCAGAGATCTCTGGATCACAGTCTGTTTGCCGACTCCCCAAAGCTTATCGCAGGCTACCACGTCTTTCATCGCCTCTGACTGCCAAGGCATCCACCGTATGCGCTTCTTCACTTGACCATATAACCCCAAGCAATCTGGTTATACTGTGAAGACGACATTCGCCGAAAATTCGCATGTTGCTCTTTCGAGCAGAACTCACAAATTTTACCTTAGCCTGATTAACCAGCAGTGAAACTGGCCATCAGTCTATATCTATCACATATCCGAATTTTTAAAGAACGATCTGACAAAAGCCAGAAATCAACATTCGAGGCGAATGCTCATTTCTGAGTTTGATCAAGTGCAACACTTCACAACAGCAGAAAGTGGTGGAGCCAAGCGGGATCGAACCGCTGACCTCCTGCGTGCAAGGCAGGCGCTCTCCCAGCTGAGCTATGGCCCCGTATTCTACGGCTGAACCATGTAATGGTAGGTCTGGGCAGATTTGAACTGCCGACCTCACCCTTATCAGGGGTGCGCTCTAACCAACTGAGCTACAGACCTATAACAGGGTCGCGTTACAACATCGTCTTTTACAATGAATCAAGCAATTCGTGTGGGAGCTCATCAGTAGGCTGATGTCGTCGATTAAGGAGGTGATCCAGCCGCAGGTTCCCCTACGGCTACCTTGTTACGACTTCACCCCAGTCATGAATCACACCGTGGTAACCGTCCCCCCGAAGGTTAGACTAGCTACTTCTGGTGCAACCCACTCCCATGGTGTGACGGGCGGTGTGTACAAGGCCCGGGAACGTATTCACCGCGACATTCTGATTCGCGATTACTAGCGATTCCGACTTCACGCAGTCGAGTTGCAGACTGCGATCCGGACTACGATCGGTTTTGTGAGATTAGCTCCACCTCGCGGCTTGGCAACCCTCTGTACCGACCATTGTAGCACGTGTGTAGCCCAGGCCGTAAGGGCCATGATGACTTGACGTCATCCCCACCTTCCTCCGGTTTGTCACCGGCAGTCTCCTTAGAGTGCCCACCATAACGTGCTGGTAACTAAGGACAAGGGTTGCGCTCGTTACGGGACTTAACCCAACATCTCACGACACGAGCTGACGACAGCCATGCAGCACCTGTGTCAGAGTTCCCGAAGGCACCAATCCATCTCTGGAAAGTTCTCTGCATGTCAAGGCCTGGTAAGGTTCTTCGCGTTGCTTCGAATTAAACCACATGCTCCACCGCTTGTGCGGGCCCCCGTCAATTCATTTGAGTTTTAACCTTGCGGCCGTACTCCCCAGGCGGTCAACTTAATGCGTTAGCTGCGCCACTAAAATCTCAAGGATTCCAACGGCTAGTTGACATCGTTTACGGCGTGGACTACCAGGGTATCTAATCCTGTTTGCTCCCCACGCTTTCGCACCTCAGTGTCAGTATCAGTCCAGGTGGTCGCCTTCGCCACTGGTGTTCCTTCCTATATCTACGCATTTCACCGCTACACAGGAAATTCCACCACCCTCTACCGTACTCTAGCTCGCCAGTTTTGGATGCAGTTCCCAGGTTGAGCCCGGGGCTTTCACATCCAACTTAACGAACCACCTACGCGCGCTTTACGCCCAGTAATTCCGATTAACGCTTGCACCCTCTGTATTACCGCGGCTGCTGGCACAGAGTTAGCCGGTGCTTATTCTGTCGGTAACGTCAAAACAGCAAGGTATTAACTTACTGCCCTTCCTCCCAACTTAAAGTGCTTTACAATCCGAAGACCTTCTTCACACACGCGGCATGGCTGGATCAGGCTTTCGCCCATTGTCCAATATTCCCCACTGCTGCCTCCCGTAGGAGTCTGGACCGTGTCTCAGTTCCAGTGTGACTGATCATCCTCTCAGACCAGTTACGGATCGTCGCCTTGGTGAGCCATTACCTCACCAACTAGCTAATCCGACCTAGGCTCATCTGATAGCGTGAGGTCCGAAGATCCCCCACTTTCTCCCGTAGGACGTATGCGGTATTAGCGTTCCTTTCGAAACGTTGTCCCCCACTACCAGGCAGATTCCTAGGCATTACTCACCCGTCCGCCGCTGAATCAAGGAGCAAGCTCCCGTCATCCGCTCGACTTGCATGTGTTAGGCCTGCCGCCAGCGTTCAATCTGAGCCATGATCAAACTCTTCAGTTCAATACTGCTTGGGTTTTTAAGAAACCCTAAACTTGGCTCAGCAATCTCAAATGACTATGTGATTTCTCGCATGGCCACTTGTGATGCTGATAATCTTTGTGACTATCAGTCCGTACTCACAAGCACCCACACGAATTGCTTGATTCGATTTGTTAAAGAGCGTTTGGTTAAGAGCGTTTCGTCTCAACCGAGGCGCGCATTCTACGCTTTCCTCAAGGCCTGTCAAGCGTTTATTTTGAAGTTTTTGAGAAAAACCCGTTTAACTTCAGACACTTAACTCGCTTCGATCTCTCGTCGCGGGAGGTGAATAATACAGCATTCAAAAACGCTGTCAACCACCTTTTTTTACCACCGACCGGCCGTTCAGCCAACCAGGAGAAGCGATAGCTTCTACTTAAAGACAAAACCCCTACCTGCATGCGCAGATAGGGGTTTTGCGAAATGAATCTTGACGATGACCTACTCTCACATGGGGAAGCCCCACACTACCATCGGCGATGCATCGTTTCACTACTGAGTTCGGGATGGGATCAGGTGGTTCCAATGCTCTATGGTCGTCAAGAAATTCTGTTGCCAGAAGGTCTTGGTAGACACTCCAGCGAATTCGGATATGCGATATGTGTGGTTCGTTGCGAACTTTCGGTTCGTATCATCTTCACCACCGCAATCTGCGTCAGCAAATTGCTTGGGTGTTATATGGTCAAGCCTCACGGGCAATTAGTATTGGTTAGCTCAACGCCTCACAGCGCTTACACACCCAACCTATCAACGTCGTAGTCTTCGACGGCCCTTCAGGGAACTCAAGGTTCCAGTGAGATCTCATCTTGAGGCAAGTTTCCCGCTTAGATGCTTTCAGCGGTTATCTCTTCCGAACATAGCTACCCGGCAATGCCACTGGCGTGACAACCGGAACACCAGAGGTTCGTCCACTCCGGTCCTCTCGTACTAGGAGCAGCCCCTCTCAAATCTCAAACGTCCACGGCAGATAGGGACCGAACTGTCTCACGACGTTCTAAACCCAGCTCGCGTACCACTTTAAATGGCGAACAGCCATACCCTTGGGACCGGCTTCAGCCCCAGGATGTGATGAGCCGACATCGAGGTGCCAAACACCGCCGTCGATATGAACTCTTGGGCGGTATCAGCCTGTTATCCCCGGAGTACCTTTTATCCGTTGAGCGATGGCCCTTCCATACAGAACCACCGGATCACTAAGACCTACTTTCGTACCTGCTCGACGTGTTTGTCTCGCAGTCAAGCGCGCTTTTGCCTTTATACTCTACGACCGATTTCCGACCGGTCTGAGCGCACCTTCGTACTCCTCCGTTACTCTTTGGGAGGAGACCGCCCCAGTCAAACTACCCACCATACACTGTCCTCGATCCGGATAACGGACCTGAGTTAGAACCTCAAAGTTGCCAGGGTGGTATTTCAAGGATGGCTCCATGAGAACTGGCGTCCCCACTTCAAAGCCTCCCACCTATCCTACACAAGCAAATTCAAAGTCCAGTGCAAAGCTATAGTAAAGGTTCACGGGGTCTTTCCGTCTAGCCGCGGATACACTGCATCTTCACAGCGATTTCAATTTCACTGAGTCTCGGGTGGAGACAGCGCCGCCATCGTTACGCCATTCGTGCAGGTCGGAACTTACCCGACAAGGAATTTCGCTACCTTAGGACCGTTATAGTTACGGCCGCCGTTTACCGGGGCTTCGATCAAGAGCTTCGCTTGCGCTAACCCCATCAATTAACCTTCCGGCACCGGGCAGGCGTCACACCCTATACGTCCACTTTCGTGTTTGCAGAGTGCTGTGTTTTTAATAAACAGTCGCAGCGGCCTGGTATCTTCGACCGGCATGGGCTTACGGAGCAAGTCCTTCACCCTCGCCGGCGCACCTTCTCCCGAAGTTACGGTGCCATTTTGCCTAGTTCCTTCACCCGAGTTCTCTCAAGCGCCTTGGTATTCTCTACCTAACCACCTGTGTCGGTTTGGGGTACGGTTCCCAGTTATCTGAAGCTTAGGAGCTTTTCTTGGAAGCATGGTATCAACCACTTCGTCGCCTAGAGGCAACTCGTCATCAGCTCTCGGCCTTGAAATCCCGGATTTGCCTAAGATTCCAGCCTACCACCTTAAACCTGGACAACCAACGCCAGGCTGGCCTAACCTTCTCCGTCCCTCCATCGCAATAACTGGAAGTACAGGAATATTAACCTGTTTTCCATCGACTACGCTTTTCAGCCTCGCCTTAGGGACCGACTAACCCTGCGTCGATTAACGTTGCGCAGGAAACCTTGGTCTTTCGGCGTGCGAGTTTTTCACTCGCATTGTCGTTACTCATGTCAGCATTCGCACTTCTGATACCTCCAGCAAGCTTCTCAACTCACCTTCACAGGCTTACAGAACGCTCCTCTACCGCGTCATCAAAGATGACACCCGTAGCTTCGGTGCATGGTTTGAGCCCCGTTACATCTTCCGCGCAGGCCGACTCGACTAGTGAGCTATTACGCTTTCTTTAAAGGGTGGCTGCTTCTAAGCCAACCTCCTAGCTGTCTAAGCCTTCCCACATCGTTTCCCACTTAACCATGACTTTGGGACCTTAGCTGACGGTCTGGGTTGTTTCCCTTTTCACGACGGACGTTAGCACCCGCCGTGTGTCTCCCATGCTCGGCACTTCCAGGTATTCGGAGTTTGCATCGGTTTGGTAAGTCGGGATGACCCCCTAGCCGAAACAGTGCTCTACCCCCTGGAGTGATACATGAGGCGCTACCTAAATAGCTTTCGAGGAGAACCAGCTATCTCCGAGCTTGATTAGCCTTTCACTCCGATCCACAGGTCATCCGCTAACTTTTCAACGGTAGTCGGTTCGGTCCTCCAGTCAGTGTTACCTAACCTTCAACCTGCCCATGGATAGATCGCCCGGTTTCGGGTCTATACCCAGCGACTAAACGCCCTATTAAGACTCGCTTTCGCTACGCCTCCCCTATTCGGTTAAGCTCGCCACTGAATATAAGTCGCTGACCCATTATACAAAAGGTACGCAGTCACCTAACAAAGTAGGCTCCCACTGCTTGTACGCATACGGTTTCAGGTTCTATTTCACTCCCCTCTCCGGGGTTCTTTTCGCCTTTCCCTCACGGTACTGGTTCACTATCGGTCAGTCAGTAGTATTTAGCCTTGGAGGATGGTCCCCCCATGTTCAGACAAAGTTTCTCGTGCTCCGTCCTACTCGATTTCATTGACAAGAGATTTTCGTGTACGGGGCTATCACCCACTATGGCCGCACTTTCCAGAGCGTTCCACTAATCTCAAATCAACTTAAGGGCTGGTCCCCGTTCGCTCGCCACTACTAAGGGAATCTCGGTTGATTTCTTTTCCTCAGGGTACTTAGATGTTTCAGTTCCCCTGGTTCGCCTCTTGCACCTATGTATTCAGTGCAAGATACTCAGCTTATGCTGAGTGGGTTCCCCCATTCAGAGATCTCTGGATCACAGTCTGTTTGCCGACTCCCCAAAGCTTATCGCAGGCTACCACGTCTTTCATCGCCTCTGACTGCCAAGGCATCCACCGTATGCGCTTCTTCACTTGACCATATAACCCCAAGCAATCTGGTTATACTGTGAAGACGACATTCGCCGAAAATTCGCATGTTGCTCTTTCGAGCAGAACTCACAAATTTTACCTTAGCCTGATTAACCAGCAGTGAAACTGGTCATCAGTCTATATCTATCACATATCCGAATTTTTAAAGAACGATCTGACAAAAGCCAGAAATCAACATTCGAAGCGAATGCTCATTTCCGAGTTCTGATCAGGAACAAAACTTGACCCAGGCAGGGCCTCGATCGTCTTCAACCATGAATCAAGCAATTCGTGTGGGAGCTCATCAGCAGGCTGATGTCGTCGATTAAGGAGGTGATCCAGCCGCAGGTTCCCCTACGGCTACCTTGTTACGACTTCACCCCAGTCATGAATCACACCGTGGTAACCGTCCTCCCGAAGGTTAGACTAGCTACTTCTGGTGCAACCCACTCCCATGGTGTGACGGGCGGTGTGTACAAGGCCCGGGAACGTATTCACCGCGACATTCTGATTCGCGATTACTAGCGATTCCGACTTCACGCAGTCGAGTTGCAGACTGCGATCCGGACTACGATCGGTTTTGTGAGATTAGCTCCACCTCGCGGCTTGGCAACCCTCTGTACCGACCATTGTAGCACGTGTGTAGCCCAGGCCGTAAGGGCCATGATGACTTGACGTCATCCCCACCTTCCTCCGGTTTGTCACCGGCAGTCTCCTTAGAGTGCCCACCATAACGTGCTGGTAACTAAGGACAAGGGTTGCGCTCGTTACGGGACTTAACCCAACATCTCACGACACGAGCTGACGACAGCCATGCAGCACCTGTGTCAGAGTTCCCGAAGGCACCAATCCATCTCTGGAAAGTTCTCTGCATGTCAAGGCCTGGTAAGGTTCTTCGCGTTGCTTCGAATTAAACCACATGCTCCACCGCTTGTGCGGGCCCCCGTCAATTCATTTGAGTTTTAACCTTGCGGCCGTACTCCCCAGGCGGTCAACTTAATGCGTTAGCTGCGCCACTAAAATCTCAAGGATTCCAACGGCTAGTTGACATCGTTTACGGCGTGGACTACCAGGGTATCTAATCCTGTTTGCTCCCCACGCTTTCGCACCTCAGTGTCAGTATCAGTCCAGGTGGTCGCCTTCGCCACTGGTGTTCCTTCCTATATCTACGCATTTCACCGCTACACAGGAAATTCCACCACCCTCTACCGTACTCTAGCTCGCCAGTTTTGGATGCAGTTCCCAGGTTGAGCCCGGGGCTTTCACATCCAACTTAACGAACCACCTACGCGCGCTTTACGCCCAGTAATTCCGATTAACGCTTGCACCCTCTGTATTACCGCGGCTGCTGGCACAGAGTTAGCCGGTGCTTATTCTGTCGGTAACGTCAAAACAGCAAGGTATTAACTTACTGCCCTTCCTCCCAACTTAAAGTGCTTTACAATCCGAAGACCTTCTTCACACACGCGGCATGGCTGGATCAGGCTTTCGCCCATTGTCCAATATTCCCCACTGCTGCCTCCCGTAGGAGTCTGGACCGTGTCTCAGTTCCAGTGTGACTGATCATCCTCTCAGACCAGTTACGGATCGTCGCCTTGGTGAGCCATTACCTCACCAACTAGCTAATCCGACCTAGGCTCATCTGATAGCGTGAGGTCCGAAGATCCCCCACTTTCTCCCGTAGGACGTATGCGGTATTAGCGTTCCTTTCGAAACGTTGTCCCCCACTACCAGGCAGATTCCTAGGCATTACTCACCCGTCCGCCGCTGAATCAAGGAGCAAGCTCCCGTCATCCGCTCGACTTGCATGTGTTAGGCCTGCCGCCAGCGTTCAATCTGAGCCATGATCAAACTCTTCAGTTCAATACTGCTTGGGTTTTTAAGAAACCCTAAACTTGGCTCAGCAATCTCAAATGACTATGTGATTTCTCGCATGGCCACTTGTGATGCTGATAATCTTTGTGACTATCAGTCCGTACTCACAAGCACCCACACGAATTGCTTGATTCGATTTGTTAAAGAGCGTTTGGTTAAGAGCGTTTCGTCTCAACCGAGGCGCGCATTCTACGCTTTCCTCATTTGCTGTCAAGCGTTTATTTTGAAGTTTTTTGCGAGAAACTCGTTTAGCTTCAAACACTTGACTCGCTGCGATCTCTCGTAGCGGGAGGCGAATCATACAGCGTTTTGAAACACTGTCAACCTTCATCTCGACCGCTGCCGATCATTCGATCGAAGCACTTCCGATACTACCTGAATTACTCAACTCTTTGATTATCAAGGAGTTTTGCGCTTCGACCACCTCGGAAGTGGGGCGCATTATAAGGGCATTTCAGACCGCGTCAACCCTTGAATTCGAAGAAAGCCGAATATCGCTGAAAAGCAAAGCGGGGCGGCCTGACGGCCACCCCGCTTTCATCAGGACCACACCCCTTCATAGCACGCCGGTATCGCGAAGCCGTCGCACCTCATCTGCATCCAACCCCAGCACGTCTACCAGCACCGCATCGGTATGCTCACCCAGCAGCGGCGGCGCCCGTCGGTATTCCACCGGCGTCTCCGACAGGCGAATAGGGCTCGCCACCTGTGGCACGCTACCCGCCAATGGGTGTGGAATGTGCACTGCCAGCCCACGCGCGAGCACCTGCGGGTCCTGGAACATCTGCGCCAGGTCATTGATAGGCCCACACGGCACCCCGGCGGCCTCCAGCTGGCTCACCCACTCGGCCGTGGTCTTGAACACCGTGGCCTGACGGATCAAAGGGATCAGTTCCGCCCGGTTGGCCACTCGCATTTTATTGGTAATGAAGCGCGGATCGTCCGCCCATTGTGGTTGCCCGGCCACCTCGGCAAATTTGCGGAACTGGCTGTCGTTTCCCACGGTAAGGATGAAATCGCCATCCGCCGTCGGGAAATCCTGGTACGGCACGATATTCGGATGCGCATTTCCCAGGCGACGAGGCGGTACACCCGTGGTCAGGTAGTTCATCGCCTGGTTGGCCAGGCAGGCGACTTGAACATCGAGCAGTGCCATGTCGATGTGCTGGCCCACTCCGGTCTGCTCCCGGTGGGCGAGGGCAGCGAGCACCGCCACGGTGGAATACAGCCCGGTCAGGATGTCGGTCAGCGCCACCCCCACCTTCACCGGCCCTGCGCCTTGCTCACCCTCCGGGCGGCCGGTCAGGCTCATCAGCCCTCCCAACCCCTGGATCATGAAGTCATAGCCGGCGCGCTTGGCATAAGGCCCGGTCTGGCCGAAGCCGGTGATGGAACAGTAGATAAGCCGCCGATTGACGGCTTTCAGGCTTGGGTAGTCCAGGCCATAGGCAGCCAACCCACCCACCTTGAAGTTCTCGATGACGATATCGGACTTCGCCGCCAACTCACGCACCAAGCGTTGCCCCTCGGGCTGGGTGAAGTCGATGGTCACCGAGCGCTTGTTGCGGTTGGCCGACAGGTAATAAGCAGCCTCGCTGGTATTCTGCCCCTCGGCATCCTTGAGGAAGGGCGGCCCCCACGAGCGCGTGTCGTCGCCACTGCCAGGGCGCTCGACCTTGATCACATCAGCACCGAGGTCAGCGAGAATCTGGCCAGACCATGGGCCGGCCAACACGCGCGAAAGGTCCAGCACCCGCAGATGTGATAGCGCGCCCATGGGCTGGCTCCTTATCAATAGAAGGCCTGGATACCGGTTTGCGCACGCCCCAGGATCAGCGCATGCACGTCATGGGTACCCTCATAGGTGTTGACCACCTCAAGGTTGACCAGGTGACGGGCCACACCGAATTCATCGGAAATGCCATTGCCACCCAGCATGTCACGCGCCATGCGGGCGATATCCAGTGCCTTGCCGCAGGAGTTGCGCTTCATGATCGAGGTAATTTCCACTGCAGCCGTACCTTCGTCCTTCATCCGCCCAAGGCGCAGGCAGCCCTGCAGCGCCAGGGTGATTTCGGTCTGCATGTCGGCCAGCTTTTTCTGGATCAGCTGGTTGGCCGCCAATGGGCGACCGAACTGTTGCCGGTCCAGGGTGTACTGACGCGCGGTGTGCCAGCAGGCTTCGGCGGCACCCAGCGCACCCCAGGAGATGCCATAGCGCGCCGAGTTCAGGCAGGTGAACGGACCTTTGAGGCCGCGCACCTCGGGGAATATGTTGTCTTCCGGTACGAACACATTGTCCATGACGATTTCGCCGGTGATCGAGGCGCGCAAGCCAACCTTGCCGTGGATCGCCGGTGCGCTGAGACCTTCCCAGCCCTTTTCCAGGACAAAGCCGCGAATATCCCCCTCGTCATCTTTGGCCCAGACTACGAATACATCGGCGATCGGGCTGTTGGTGATCCACATCTTGCTGCCGGTCAGGCGGTAGCCGCCGTCGACCTTGCGTGCACGAGTAATCATCGAACCCGGGTCGGAGCCGTGGTTAGGCTCGGTCAGGCCGAAGCAGCCGATCCATTCGCCGCTGGCCAGCTTGGGCAGGTACTTCTGCTTCTGGGCCTCGGTACCGAATTCGTTGATCGGCACCATCACCAGCGACGACTGTACGCTCATCATCGAGCGGTAACCCGAGTCGATACGCTCCACCTCGCGGGCGATGAGGCCGTAGCACACGTAGTTCAGGCCACTGCCACCATATTGCTCGGGAATGGTGGCGCCCAGCAGCCCGACCTCACCCATTTCACGGAAGATCGCAGGGTCGGTCTGCTCATGACGGAAGGCTTCGAGCACACGCGGCGCGAGCTTGTCCTGGGCGAACTGATAAGCGCTGTCACGCACCATGCGCTCTTCTTCAGTGAGCTGCTGATCGAGCAGCAGCGGGTCGATCCAGTTGAAGCTTGCTTTACCGGCCATGAGTGAAATCCTCGAAATTGGGAGCAGTTTCTTGTGCCTTTGAGCCTAGGCCTGATCGGCTGCAGGGACAAACGAGGATTGCGCACCAATTAGTGATAATTTGTCACTTCGTAAATGGGCAAAACGCCTTATTGACAGCGTGACAAGTGAGGTAGACGTACATGCGGCGCAAGATTCCCAGTACCGCTGCGCTGGTTTGCTTCGAAGCGGCGGCGCGCAACGAGAGCTTTACCAAAGCCGCCCAGGAGCTCGCCCTGACCCAGGGGGCTGTTTGTCGGCAGATAGCGGGCCTGGAAGCTTTCCTCAATGTGGAACTGTTCCGCCGCTCGCGGCGTGGAGTGAAACTGACCGAAGCCGGCCTTTCCTACAGCCGCCAGGTGGCCGCCCAACTGGATGCCGTCGAGCGCGACACCTTGTCGGTGATGCGCCAGCAGGGCGCCAACGTGATCGAATTGGCCGTGGTGCCTACCTTCGGCACCCAGTGGCTGCTCCCGCGGCTCAAGGATTTCCAGCAGCGTCACCCAGAGGTCACGGTCAACCTCACCAATCGCACCCGGCCTTTCCTGTTTGCCGACACGACCTTCGATGCAGCCATCTACTTTGGCGATGGCGACTGGTCCGGCACCCAGTCGCACCGGCTGATGGGAGAAAACCCGGTACCGGTATGCAGCCCGGCGCTGCTGCACGGCCAGGGTACGCTCGAGCCACAACGGATTGCCCAGCTGCCGTTGCTGCAGCAAAGCACGCGCCCCTATGCCTGGCGCCAATGGTTCAGCAGCATCGGCATGAACGTGGAACGCGACATGACAGGCCCGCGCTATGAACTATTCTCGATGCTCGCCCAGGCGGCCATGCATGAAATGGGCATTGCCCTGATTCCGCCATTCCTGATCCAGCGCGAGTTGGAGGAGGGTAGGTTGGTGGTCGCTAACAGGCATGCCCTCAGCAGTGACAAGGCCTACTATCTGATGATTCCGGAGCGCAAGGTGGAGTCGGCTTCGCTGCGCGCTTTCCGCGACTGGCTGGTTGGCCAGGCCCAGGCATACACAGCAAGAACTTAGCTGAAGCGCTACAACCTGACTTCGTAGTCAATTATTTTAAACACCTACAGATGTATGTATTTGTCGCATAGACATAAACTGTTATGCGAGTGCAAAAATCCTGTTTGACCCGGCTTACTGCGCGGCTTTGCGGGTTATTTTGCGACATTCACCAAGCTGTAAGCGAATTGGCCAGAAATTTTTTGATTTTTTCTCCTAGTCTGCCAATAGCCCTTGCTTGACGGGCTGCAGCCTGACCGTTGCGACATACGGTCACAGGGTGACTTGTAGTTTTGACTTCGTTTCGCTCCAGAACCGGTTGAAGGCCCCTGGCTTCGTCTGCAAAATGCTTCGCCCGCCCAGGATTCGGCGGGCCGGCGCTCCACAGCCGCCCCAGCGCACCATCCGAAGTGTGTTGGCTTTTACAAAGACAAAAGGTCACCGCAGGAGAAATAGTCGTGCACATTGGTGTTCCTCTCGAGACGCAGACCGGTGAGACAAGGGTCGCTGCGACCCCCGAAACCATCAAGAAACTGATTGGCCAGGGCCATCAGGTTACCGTCCAACGGGGGGCAGGGCTCAATGCCAGCATTCCGGACAGTGCCTATGAGGCCGTGGGCGCTTCCCTGGGGAGCGCAGCCGATGCCTACGGCGCCCAATTGGTGCTCAAGGTGGTCGCCCCCAACGACCAGGAACTGGCCCTTATCAACAGCGGCAGCCTCCTGGTGGGCATGCTCAATCCCTTCAACAACGAGCTGATCGGCAAGATGGCCGAACGCGGCATTACCGCCTTCGCCCTGGAAGCCGCGCCACGCACCTCGCGGGCCCAAAGCCTCGATGTGCTGTCGTCGCAGGCCAACATCGCCGGTTACAAGGCAGTGTTGCTGGCGGCCCATCACTATCCACGCTTCATGCCCATGCTGATGACCGCCGCCGGTACCGTTAAGGCTGCGCGCGTGCTGATTCTGGGGGCGGGCGTTGCCGGCCTGCAGGCCATCGCCACGGCCAAGCGCCTGGGCGCAGTGATCGAGGCGTCGGATGTACGCCCGGCGGTGAAGGAGCAGATCGAGTCGCTGGGGGCGAAGTTCATCGACGTGCCGTACGAGACCGATGAGGAGCGCGAGTGCGCCGAAGGCGTGGGCGGGTATGCCCGGCCGATGCCAGCCAGCTGGATGCAACGCCAGGCCCAGGCCGTGCACGAGCGCGCCAAGCAAGCGGATATCGTCATCACCACCGCGCTTATCCCAGGGCGCAAGGCGCCAACCCTGCTCAGCGCCGAAACCGTCGCGCAGATGAAGCCTGGCTCGGTGGTCATCGACCTCGCGGCAGCCCAGGGCGGCAATTGCCCGCTGACCGTCGCCGACCAGGTGGTGCAGCACAACGGCGTGATCATCGTCGGCCCGACCAACCTGCCAGCCCAGGTGGCTGCCGATGCTTCGGCGCTGTATGCACGCAACCTGCTGGACTTCATGAAGCTGCTGTTCGACAAGGACGGCGTGCTGGTCATCAACCTCGAAGACGACATCGTCGCGGCCTGCCTGATGTGCCGCGATGGCCAGGTCGTCCGCAAGAACGGCTAAGGAGCACGACAATGGAAGACATGCTGATTTCCCATGGCATCTACAACCTGATCATCTTCGTGCTGGCCATCTACGTGGGCTACCACGTGGTCTGGAATGTCACCCCGGCGCTGCACACCCCGCTGATGGCCGTTACCAACGCCATCTCCGCCATCGTCATCGTCGGCGCCATGCTGGCCGCCGCGCTGACCGTGACCCCGGCCGGCAAGCTGATGGGTACCCTCGCCGTGGCCCTGGCCGCGGTCAATGTGTTCGGTGGCTTCCTGGTCACCCGCCGCATGCTTGAGATGTTCAAGAAGAAAGCCAAGAACGAGGGGCAGAAGTAAGCATGAGCATGAATCTGGTAACACTCCTCTACCTTGTCGCCTCGGTCTGCTTCATCCAGGCGCTCAAGGGCCTGTCGCATCCGACCACCTCGCGGCGCGGCAACCTGTTCGGCATGATCGGCATGGGGATCGCCATCCTCACCACGGTTGGCCTCATTTACAAGCTTGGTGCCGAGCTGGCTACCGCCGGCATCGGCTACGTCCTGGTTGGCCTGCTGGTCGGCGGAAGCGCTGGCTCGATCATGGCCAAGCGCGTCGAGATGACCAAGATGCCGGAGCTGGTCGCCTTCATGCACAGCATGATCGGCCTGGCCGCGGTGTTCATCGCCATCGCCGCCGTGCTGGAGCCGCAATCGATGGGCATCGTCGCCGCGATCAGCGACCCGATCCCCACCGGTAACCGCCTGGAGCTGTTCCTCGGCGCGGCCATCGGTGCCATTACCTTCTCCGGTTCGGTGATTGCCTTTGGCAAGCTCTCGGGCAAGTACAAGTTCCGCCTGTTCCAGGGCGCACCGGTACAGTTCGCCGGCCAGCACAAGCTGAACCTGATCCTCGGCCTGACCACCATCGCGCTGGGCTTGCTGTTTACCTTCACCGGGCACTACAGCGCCTTCACCCTGATGCTGGTCCTGGCCTTCATCATGGGCGTGCTGATCATTATTCCGATCGGCGGCGCCGACATGCCGGTGGTGGTGTCGATGCTCAACAGCTATTCGGGCTGGGCAGCGGCCGGCATCGGCTTCTCGCTGAACAACTCGATGCTGATCATTGCAGGCTCGCTGGTCGGTTCGTCCGGTGCCATCCTTTCGTACATCATGTGCAAGGCAATGAACCGTTCGTTCTTCAACGTCATCCTCGGCGGTTTCGGCGGCGATACCGATGCTGGCGCGGCGCAAGGCTCGAAAGAGCAGCGCCCGGTGAAATCCGGCTCGGCTGACGATGCCACCTTCCTGCTCAGCAACGCCGACAGCGTGATCATCGTCCCGGGCTACGGCCTGGCGGTGGCCCGCGCACAGCATGCACTGAAGGAACTGACCGAGAAGCTGAGCCACAACGGCGTGACCGTGAAGTACGCGATCCACCCGGTGGCCGGCCGTATGCCCGGGCACATGAACGTGTTGCTGGCCGAGGCGGAAGTGCCTTACGACCAGGTGTTCGAGATGGAAGATATCAACGCCGAGTTCGGTCAGGCCGACGTGGTACTGGTTCTGGGCGCCAACGACGTGGTCAACCCGGCAGCGAAGAACGACCCGAAATCGCCGATTGCCGGTATGCCGATCCTCGAAGCCTTCAAGGCCAAGACCATCATCGTCAACAAGCGCTCCATGGCCAGCGGCTATGCCGGGCTGGACAACGAACTGTTCTACCTCGACAAGACCATGATGGTGTTTGGCGATGCCAAGAAAGTCATCGAGGACATGGTCAAGGCAGTAGAGTGACAGCCGCTACTGCAAACCAGCTGATATAAAGAAAGCCCCGGTCAGAATCTGCCGGGGCTTTTTTGATTGATCCGGATCAACGGCTCTACTTCAAGGCTTCTCATACGACCATGGTCGTGGGACGGCAAGGGGCGAAGTCTCTAGACTGCGCTGCAGTAGTTTCAGTAGCCCGAGATAACAATCCATGTACCGTGATCGTATCCGCTTGTCCTCCCTGCATAGCAAGGTAATGAGTGCGGCTGATGCCGCTGGTCTGATCGAGGACGGCATGACCGTCGGCATGAGCGGTTTCACCCGCGCCGGCGAAGCCAAGGCCGTGCCGCATGCCCTGGCTGAGCGAGCCAAGCAGTCGCCACTGAAAATCAGCCTGATGACCGGCGCCAGCCTGGGCAACGACCTGGACAAGCAACTGACCGAGGCCGGCGTGCTGGCTCGTCGCATGCCGTTCCAGGTCGACAGCACACTGCGCAAGGCCATCAACGACGGCAAGGTGATGTTCATCGACCAGCACCTGTCGGAAACCGTCGAACAACTGCGCAACCAGCAGTTGAAGCTGCCGGACATCGCGGTCATCGAAGCCGTGGCCATCACCGAGCAAGGCCATATCGTGCCAACCACCTCGGTGGGCAACTCGGCCAGCTTCGCGATCTTCGCCAAGCAGGTGATTGTCGAGATCAACCTCTCGCACAACACCAACCTCGAAGGCCTGCACGACATTTATATCCCCACCTATCGCCCGACCCGCACGCCTATCCCGCTGGTCAAGGTAGACGACCGAATCGGCAGCACCGCAATCCCGATCGACCCGGCCAAGATCGTCGGTATCGTCATCAGCGACCAGCCGGACTCGCCATCCACCGTACTGCCGCCGGATGACGAAACCCAGGGCATCGCCGACCACCTGATCAACTTCTTCAAGAAGGAAGTGGAAGCTGGCCGCATGACCAACAAGCTCGGCCCGCTGCAGGCCGGTATCGGCAGCATCGCCAACGCGGTGATGTGCGGCCTGATCGAGTCACCGTTCGAAGACCTGACCATGTACTCCGAAGTACTGCAGGACTCCACCTTCGACCTGATCGATGCCGGCAAGCTGAGCTTCGCCTCGGGCAGCTCGATCACCTTGTCCACCCGCCGCAACGCCGACGTGTTCGGTAACCTGGAGCGCTACAAGGACAAGCTGGTGCTGCGCCCGCAGGAAATCTCCAACCACCCGGAAGTGGTTCGGCGCCTGGGCATCATTGGTATCAACACCGCGCTGGAGTTCGATATCTACGGCAACGTCAACTCCACCCACGTGTGCGGCACCAGGATGATGAACGGCATCGGTGGCTCGGGGGACTTCGCCCGTAACGCTCACCTGGCGGTATTCGTCACCAAGTCGATTGCCAAGGGTGGCGCGATCTCCAGCGTGGTACCGATGGTCAGCCACGTCGACCACACCGAGCACGACGTCGACATCCTGGTGACCGAGCAAGGCCTGGCCGACCTGCGTGGCCTGGCGCCGCGTGAGCGGGCAAGGGCGATCATCGACAACTGTGTGCACCCGGACTATCGCGCTGCGCTGAACGATTACTTCGAACGCGCCTGCCAGCGGGGCGGCCATACTCCGCATATCCTGCGTGAAGCGCTGAGCTGGCACGAAAACCTGGAAGAAACCGGGCGCATGCTGGCTGGCTAACCACACCGTTTCCGGAATGGCGGCCCTGCTTCCGCTGTTCCGGTCCTTGTATCTGTAGGCGCGGCCTTGGGTCGCGATGGGCTGCGCAGCAGCCCCTGCAATCTCAGCTGTAACATCGGACCTTGGGGCCGCTTTGCGGCCCTATCGCGACACAAGGCCGCTCCTGCGAGACTGTGCTGTACAGGCCAATCATTCTGTTCAGCAAAAACTGTTCTACTGTACTGGTATTTTTACCGCTGCAAACCGGACCAAACCCTCAACAAACCTAAAAACGCACCATATATGTGCGCACCAGTACAGTTGCGCCAATTTCGGGTGCAACAGTAGGGTTACACAGTTAACTGAGCCATCGACTTTCCACTGAACTGTATCTACTGTTATGGACGACAGAGGAGGATCATTGGCATCAGTTAAATCACTACCTAATCCCGCCATAAGCGGAAGGATGAAACATCATGGAACGTACCCTCAGTTCCGGTCTGGTTTTTGAAAGCAACGCCCAACAATCCAACGCTTCGCTGCCGCTGCGCGCCCTGTCCACCCTGCTGCTGTGGCAGCGCCGTATGGCCAGCCGCCGTCAACTGGCTCGCCTGGACGCCCGCCTGCTGGCCGATGCCGGTATCAGCGAGTCGCAGCGTTACGAAGAGCTGAGCAAGCCTTTCTGGCGCTAAGCTCCGGCTTGCCGGCTTCGGCCGGCACCGCGAATTCTCAAAACCCGTTGCAGGAGACTGCGACGGGTTTTTTGTTTGTAATGCCCATGCTAGAGCCCTTGCAGGCACGACCAGTACAGTTTTTTTAATTTTAAAATCAAACGGTACAATTCCAATCCCGTCTTTCATTAACATCTGGAAACACCGGCGCGTGATACGCTTGGCTTAACAGTCTGGTAGAACCCACTGTCAAAAGTACCGCGACGAGCTGTGCGAGCGTCCGATAAGCAGAACCACCCGACCCTACTCCAGGAGTCCACCATCATGTCTCGTAAATACCTGATTGGCGCAGCCCTGATGCTGAGCCTGGCCGGCACCGCAAGCGCCACCAGCTTCGTTGTCACCACTGACGCCGTCGTTGGCGCGGTGGCTGCGTCCACCGATGCCACTTCCGACATCTCTTCCTCGTTCCGTGACGACAAGATTGTCCAGGCCGCCCGTGACGACGCCGCCAGCTTCGTTGGCAGCCAAGGCGATATCCGCGGTGCCAAGCTGGAGAGTGCGTTCCTGCACATTCGTTCGCAGATGCCAGCGCTGCAGGCCAGCGACGCGCAACTGGCCCAGGCCATCCTGGCGCTCTGACGCCGACTGATTCGGGCGGCCGTGCCGGTTAGCGCCGGCACGGCCGTACGCCGTTGCCCCACGTTTCCAGCTGTCGTAAAGCCCATGCGTTATCTGTTGCCGCTGCTGTTTTCCGTTGTTGGCATGGCCAGTGCCCATGCCATGGACACCACCACGCAAGGCCTGGTCATCACAGGCTATGTCACCAGCCAGGTCACCACTGCACCGTTCGACCGTAAACTGGTCCGCCAGGCCCGCGACGATGCGGCTGCCTTCGTTGCCAGCGACGGCCAGATCCGTGGCGTGCGGCTTGAGGCAGCACTGCAGGCGTTACGCCACAACTGCGCACGGCAGGCCGTCGGCGACCTGGAACTGGCGCAAGCAATTCTCGTCCAATAATTCATCTGGCTCCTTGTATTTCGGAGATGTTCCATGCGTAAACCGCTGATTGCCGCTACCCTCGGCATGCTCCTGCTGGCCGACCTGGCCCAGGCACAGACCCTGGTGGCCACCAGCAATATCATCGTGCGTGCCTTTGGCCGCTCGATCGATTTCACTTCTGACACCACCACCTCGATCCGCGATTCCAAAGTGGTGCGCGAAGCCCACGACGACGCTGCCAGCTTCGTCGCAAGCAACGGTGATATCCGCGGTGCCCAGCTCGAGGCAGCCTTCAATACCTTGCGCGAGCGCGTGCCGGAAGCACGTGGCGCCAGCGACCAGGTACTGGCTGAAGCCATCCTCGCACTGTGAACCGCGTGCGCGCCTGGCTGCTTGGCTGCGCCCTGACGCTGCTCGGCACGCCCGCCCTGGCCGACCTGCAGCTCGAGCTGCAGGCGTCCGGCCTTGATTCGCAACAGACTCAAGCCACCCAGGCCTTGCTCGACGAGGCCCTGGGCAAGCTCCCACCCCGTTTCAAGCAACAGCTGGACCGCCGTGTGCGGGTCAGCTGGAGCGACAACATGCCGGCCGACGCCTATGGCCAGGCATCGCTGGTCTCTACCCTGGAGCTTAACCGTCGCCTGCTGCCCAGCCTCGCTGATGGCAGTGCTGCCAGCGAACGTACCAACCGCCCACATGGCACGGTGCGTGAAGAACTGCTGGCCACCGTGCTGCACGAGCTCACCCACATCTACGACCGCGCCCGGCTGTGGCCTAGCGCCGAAAGCTCGCTGATCGCCCGCTGCAAGCGCCAGCAAGGCACGCTCGGCAAGATCGGCCTGCCCGAGGCATGCCGTGGCCAGGCAGAGCGTCGCTTCACCCTCAGCGACGACCCGCGCCTGCTCGACCTGGCCGGCTGGCAGCAATACGTGGGCCGACGCGGCGAGCGCGAACAGCACAATGGCCAGTTCGTGCGCAGCCCGGATAGTTATGAGCTGAGCAGCCCCAAGGAATACATCGCGGTCAACATGGAGTATTTCCTCCTCGACCCCAGCTACGGTTGCCGCCGCCCGGCACTGAACCAGTACCTGCGCGAGCACTTCGGCTGGGCACCGCAACAGGACGCCTGCGCCAAAGGCCTGCCATTCATCAATGCCGGCAGCGATTTCGCCCGCCAGCCGCTCGGCGAGATCGACCCTGAGCGGGTCTATGAAGTGGACTATCTGCTGGCCGAAGCCAACCAGAACCTGGTCAGCCGCTGGGGCCACAGCATGCTGCGCCTGGTCATCTGCAAGCCGGGCCGGCCACGCGGGCCGGACTGCCGCCTCGACCTCGACCAGAGCCTGGTGCTGTCGTACCGCGCCTTTGTCAATGATGTGCAGCTGTCGAGCTGGGACGGCCTGGTCGGCGCCTACCCGTCACGGCTGTTCGTGCTGCCGCTGGGCCAGGTGATCGACGAATATACCAAGACCGAACTGCGCAGCCTGGCCTCGGTGCCCTTGCGGCTCAGCCGCGACGAGATAGAGAACCTGGTACGCCAGGCCGCCGAAATGCACTGGAGTTACGACGGCAACTACTGGTTCCTGTCCAACAACTGCGCGGTGGAGTCGTTGAAACTGCTGCGCAGCGGCACTGCCAACCCACGCCTGAACGACCTCGACAGCATCATGCCCAACGGCTTGCTGGCGGTGCTCAAGGGCAGGGGGCTGGCTGATACCAGCGTGCTTGACGACCCGCGCGAAGCGCTGCGCCTCGGTTACCGCTTCGACTCCTACCGCGACCGCTACCAGGCCATGTTCGAGGTATTGAAGAAGCAGCTGCCGATCAAGCAGGACAAGGTCGAAGACTGGCTGGGGCTGGACGCCGAGCAACGGCGGGCCTGGTTCGCCAAGGCCGACCTGCGCACCAGTGCAGCCTTGCTGCTGCTTGAACAGGCCAGCTTGCGCCGGCAATTGCTGCTGGCCCAGGACGAGGTCAAACAGCGCTACCTGAATGCCGCCGCGCAGAATGACGGCAGCGTCAGCAAGGCCGACGCCACCCTCAGGCAGATGCTCGCCAACAGCGGCTTCCTCAGCCGCCCGGCAGAGTTGCTCGACACCAAGGGCTACGGGCTGCCGCAACCGCAGGAGCGCAAGCACCTGGAGCGCGTCAGCAGTGAGCGGCAGGCGCAGCTGTTGCGCTTGAGCACCAACCTGGACAAAGAGGTGAGGGCGCTGCTGGAGCCGTCGCGGGCCAGCGAAATTGCCGCCGTCGAGGCCAATGTAAAGCAGATCGGCGAGCATCTGCGGGCCTTGCACAAGGCCGCCGGTGGCCTGCAGTTGTGAGTATGGCTGTACCGGCCCTATCGCCAGCAAGCCGGCTCCCACTATCTACACCAGTCTGAAGGTGGCGGGATACCTGTGGGCGCTGGCTTGCCGGCGATAGGGCCAACAGCACAATTTCTTACAGGTTTTCCTCGGCCTCCGAAGGCAGATTTTCATCCAGGTGAAGCCAAGGCAACCGGCTGCCCACCCAGATATGCCGCTTGGCCCTGACCCGTTCCGGGTGGTCCAGCGTCGCCACCGTCACATCCACCGTGCCCAGGCTATGCGTGGTCACCAACGCCACATGCGCCCCGCAATGCCCACAGAAGTACCGGCTGCAACTGGCCGGCGCGACATAGCAGTTCGGCTCGCCCGCCAACCAGCGGAACCCCGAACGGGGCAGGGTGAGCCAGGTCACCACCAGCCCTCCGCTGACCCGACGGCAGATCGAACAGTGGCAATGGGCAATATCCGTCAGATCGCCCTCCAACCGATAACGCAAGGCGCCACAATGGCAGCCGCCCTCGGTCATATCCTGCATCACCTACCTCTCGTCGCCTTTGCTTCGGCGAAAGCTGGCTGAAAGCTTGCCCTCATAGGATAGCCCCCACTACCGGCACAAGACCGGTCAGCCAGCGCACCCGGTAACCACCGCGCCCGGCCCAATCAACAACAACAATGGTGATTCTGATGTATTCCTGTGCCCCACGTTCCGTAGCCCCCCTCCGCATGCTCCCCGCGCAGCGCCAAACACGCTGATCCGCCCGAATCGACGTTCCTTTCGCCGCGCCACACCTGGAGTACTGCCATGCTGACCTTCCTCGGCTTTGCCATGGTCATCACCTTCATGTACCTGATCATGACCAAGCGCCTGTCGGCCTTGATCGCGCTGATCCTGGTACCGATCCTGTTCGCCCTGTTCGGCGGCTTTTCCGCCAAGATCGGCCCGATGATGCTCGAGGGCATCAGCAAGCTCGCGCCAACCGGCGTGATGCTGATGTTCGCCATCCTCTACTTCGCCCTGATGATCGACTCCGGCCTGTTCGACCCGGCCGTGCGCAAGATCCTCAAGCTGGTCAAGGGCGACCCGCTGAAAGTCTCCGTCGGCACCGCCGTGCTGGCCCTGGTGGTCTCGCTCGACGGTGACGGTGCCACTACCTACATGATCTGCTGTGCCGCCATGCTGCCCATGTACAGCCGCCTGGGCATGAGCCCGCGGATCATGGCCGGCCTGATCATTCTCGCTGGCGGGGTGATGAACATGACTCCGTGGGGTGGCCCGACTGCCCGCGCCGCCAGCGCCCTGCACGTGGACCCGTCGGAGATCTTCGTGCCGATGATCCCGGCCATGCTGTTCGGCGTACTGGCGATCCTGGCCATCGCCTACTTGTACGGCAAGCGCGAGCGTGCCCGCCTGGGCGAACTGCACCTGCCCACCGACGATATCGACCATAGCGAAATCACCGTTTCGCAGTTCCCGGATGCGCGTCGGCCGAAACTGCTGTACTTCAACGGGGCCCTGACCGCTGCGCTGATGGCGGCGCTGATCGCCGGGGTGCTGCCGCTGCCGGTGTTGTTCATGATCGCCTTCAGCATCGCCATGATCGTCAACTACCCCTGCCTGCAACAGCAGAAGGACCGCATTGCCGCTCACGCCGGCAGCGTGCTGGCGGTCACCGGGCTGATCTTCGCCGCCGGCATCTTCACCGGCATCCTGTCGGGTACCGGCATGGTCGACGCCATGTCCAAGAGCCTGCTGGCGGTCATCCCGGAAGCGCTCGGCCCGTACCTGGCGGTGATCACCGCGATTGTCAGCATGCCGTTCACCTTCTTCATGTCCAACGACGCGTTCTACTACGGCGTGCTCCCCGTGCTGGCCGAAGCCGCCAGCCACTACGGCATCAGCCCGGTGGAAATGGCCCGTGCCTCGATCGTCGGGCAGCCGGTACACTTGCTCAGCCCGCTGGTACCCTCCACCTATCTGCTGGTGGCCCTGGCCGGCATCGAGTTCGGCGATCATCAGCGCTTCACCTTGAAGTGGGCAGTGCTGGTGTGCCTGTGCATAATGCTCGCCGCGCTGCTGATGGGGATTTTCCCGCTGTTCAGTAGTCTTTAATAAACGCGAATCACCCTAACGCGACGTGCCCTGGTGTGGGCACGTCGCCTTTACCGCTCGAAGGAAAACACATGGAATGGCTGACCAGCCCGGAAATCTGGGTTGCCTTTTTCACCCTTACCGCGCTTGAGATCGTCCTCGGTATCGACAACATCATCATGATCTCGATCCTGGTCAGCCGCATGCCCAAGCACATGCAGCCGCGCACCCGGATCTTCGGCCTCGCCCTGGCCATGGTCACCCGCATCATGCTGTTGCTGTCGATCACCTGGGTCATGCGCCTTACCGCCGACCTGTTCGTGGTGTTCGACCAGGGTATTTCCGGGCGTGACCTGATTCTGTTCTTCGGTGGCCTGTTCCTGCTGTGGAAAAGCTCGCAAGAGATCTATCACGGCCTGGAAGGCGAGGATGAGAACGCTGAAGAGCCGAAAGGCGCGGGTGGCAAGTTCTTCTATACCATCATCCAGATCGCCATCATCGACATCGTGTTCTCGCTGGACTCGGTCATTACCGCAGTGGGCATGGTGTCCCACGTACCGGTGATGATCGCCGCCATCGTCGTCGCGGTGCTGGTGATGATGCTGTGCGCCGGCACCATCAGCGAGTTCATCGACAAGCACCCATCGTTGAAGATGCTTGCACTGTCGTTCCTGATCGTGGTCGGTACCGTGCTGATCGCCGAATCTTTCGACGTGCACGTGCCGAAGGGCTACGTCTACTTTGCCATGGCATTTTCGCTGGCGGTGGAGGCCATCAACATTCGCATGCGCACCGCCCTGGCCCGCAAGGAAGGCAAAGAGCACGAACCGGTGAAACTGCGCAAGGACATTCCGGGTCAATAAGATCAGGAAGCGCAGTACAAAAAGGGCCCTTCGGGGCCCTTTTTTTCATGCCGGCAATCATTCATTTCCAGCGTGTTTCAAATAAATGGCAGCCATGCGAAGCTGGCGACAGCTACGCAAAACGACTAAAGCTTTGAGTGAGCACTGAAAATTCTTCAAACGCTCGCGCTTCATCTCTTGGCCCGCTGGGCCAATGTATCAGGGGGCCGTCGCCATGCTGACCCTGCTCAACCTGCTCTCGGCCGTGACACTTCTGGTCTGGGGCACCCACATCGTACGTACCGGCATCCTTCGGGTATTCGGCTCGAGCCTGCGGCGCATCATCGGCCATAACATGAACAAGCGGCCGTTGGCGTTCGTCGCCGGCATTCTGGTCACCGCCATGGTGCAAAGCAGTAACGCCACCGCCATGCTGGTCACCTCGTTCGTCGGCCAGGGCCTGATGGCCATGACCCCGGCCCTGGCGATCATGCTCGGAGCCGACGTGGGGACCGCGCTGATGGCCCGGGTGCTGACCCTGGACCTGTCGTGGCTATCGCCGCTGCTGATCTTCCTCGGCGTGATCTTCTTCCTCTCGCGCAAGCAGACGCGGGCCGGCCAGCTGGGCAGGGTAGGCATCGGGCTCGGCCTGATCATCCTGGCACTTGAGTTGATCGTGCAGGCCGCTACGCCGATTACCCACGCCCAGGGTGTGAAAGTGCTATTCGCCTCGCTGACCGGCGACATCATGCTGGATGCCCTGGTCGGTGCGCTGTTCGCCATGGTTTCCTATTCCAGCCTGGCCGCCGTGCTGCTCACGGCGACGCTGGCGGGCGCCGAAGTGATCAGCCTGCCGGTGGCCATCGGCCTGGTGGTCGGCGCCAACATCGGAAGCGGCCTGCTGGCCTTCATCAGCACCAGCATGCAGAACGCCGCCGGCCGTCGGGTGGCCCTGGGCAGCCTGTTGTACAAGCTGATTGGCCTGTTGCTGATCATCCCTGTGCTGCACCCGCTGGTGGCCTGGATGGACTCACTGAGCTTCAGCGCGCAGGAGCTGGTCATCGGCTTTCACCTGCTCTACAACACCCTGCGCTGCCTGATCATGCTGCCCACGGTGAAACCGATGGGCCGGTTGTGCAACACCTTGCTACCCGACCGGGAAAACGGCAATGGCCAGATACGCCCGCGCCACCTCGATACTTCGGCACTGGAAACCCCCAGCCTGGCCCTGGCCAACGCTGCCCGCGAAACCCTGCGCCTCGGCGACATCGTAGACAGCCTGCTCGAAGCCATGCTCGGTGCCCTGCGCGGCACCCAGACAGCCTTGCCGCAGCAGGTTCGCGCCTTGGGCGAAGACGCCGACGCCTTGTACAACGCGATCAAGCTGTACCTGGCGCAAATGTCGCGTGAAGACCTCAGTGAGCAGGACAACCGTCGCTGGGCGGAAATCATCGAGCTGGCGATCAACCTCAAGCTGGCCTGTGACCTGATCGAACGCATGCTGCGCAAGGTCCAGCAACAAAAAACCAGCCAGCGCCGGGAATTCTCCCAGGTGGGCCTGGAAGAGCTGACCGGGCTGCAGGAACAGTTGCTGGCCAACCTGCGCCTGGGCCTGTCGGTATTCCTCAGTGCCGACCCGGAAAGCGCCCGCTTGCTGTTGCGCGAAAAGCGCCGATTCCGCGCCCAGGAACGACGCCTGGCCCACGCCCACGTCAGCCGCTTGCAGCGCAAGGTAGTGCAAAGTATCGAGACCAGTTCGCTACACTTGGAGCTGATCGCCGACATGAAGCGGTTGAACTCTTTGTTCTGTAGCAGTGCCTATGTGGTACTGGGTGGCTCGGACACGGGCGGGCTGATGCTCGACAGCGTGCCGGACGAAGCCCGCCTGCCGTGATTTCCGCCTACCTGAGGACCCAAGCTCGCCCATGCGTTGCCTGATGTTCGTTTGCCTGCTGATCTGCAGCCTGCCCACATTCGCCCTCGACCGCTCGCGGGTTGAAGGCTACCTGTTGCCCAATGGCCTGCAGGTCATCCTGAAAAACGGCTACGAACGTGACCATGTGGCGATCCGCCTGGTAGTCGGCGTAGGCCTGGACGACTTCAATTGCGAGCAGAAGGAGCTGCCACACCTGCTTGAGCACTTGCTGTTCAGCGGCATCGATGAAACCGGCGAAGGTGGCCTGGAAGAGCGCCTGCAGGCGCTGGGTGGCGAATGGAACGCCTATACCAGCAGCGCCGACACCACGTTCGTCATCGAAGCGCCAGCGCGTAACCAGCGCAAGGTCCTCGACCTGCTGCTGGCAGTTATCCGCGACACCCAGATCGATGCCAAAACGCTGGCCACCGCCAAGCGCATCATCGAGCGCGAGGATGGCGGCCACTATGGCCACCTGCAGCGCTGGCTCGACCGCCAGGACATCGGCCACCCCGCCAGCGACCAGCTGGCCACCGAACTGGGCCTGAAGTGCCCGGAGCGCTCCAACCTCGACGACATGACCCTGGAGCAGGTGCAAACCTTGCGTGACCACTGGTACGCGGCCAACAACATGACCCTGATCATGGTCGGCGGCCTCGACCGCCTGCTGCCGGCCTACCTGGAACGTACCTTCGGCGAACTGCCTGCCAGCGAGCCGGAAGAGCGCCGCACCCTGGAAAGCATCAGCCAGCAGGCCGAGCAGCGCCGCGACCTGACCCGTGGCTGGCTGGGTGACAACGTCAAGCTGCACTGGCTGTTCGTCGAGCCGGTGCTGGACAACGACCACCAGGCCACCCTTGACCTGCTGTCGCATTACCTGGAATGGGCGCTGTATGACCAGCTGCGCCTGCGCAACGGGCTGTCCTACGGCCCTTCGGCGCAACGTGAAAGCTTTGGCGACACCGGCCTGCTCAGCCTCAATGCCGACCTTGAACGCGAAGACATCGACCAGGCGGTCAAGGTGATGCAAGCGTTGTTCGACCACCTGCGCAAGGAAGGCCTCGACCCGGACACCTTTGCCCGCATCAAGGACGCCAGCGTTGCCAAGGAAAGCTGGAGCACCCAGGGCAACAGTGCCTTGGCCGACTATTACTGGGGTGCCCTGAACGACTACAACGACGGGCGCTTCACCGACCCTGCGCGCAAGCTGCGCCAGGTGAGCCTGGAGCAGGCCAATGAAGCGCTCAAGGCATTGCTCAAGAAGGATGGTTACGTACGCGTCGAGAAGCCGTTGCTTGGCTATGATGACCTTTATGGCCTGGCGGCCTTGCTGTTGGGGCTGATCCTTGCGGCAGGGCTGTTGCGCTGGCGTCGGCATGGCCCGGAAAAACCGGGCGGCGCTACACGCTAGCGTGTAATCGGCGGTATCCTTTTGCCATTACCGGCCGCTTCGCAGGCACGCCCGACCCACAAGGAGCGCTTTATCGCTGAACCTTGTGGGAGCGGGCATGCCCGCGAAGCGGCCGGCACAGCCACCTCATCTTCTCTGTTGTAGAGCCAATGCCCCACATACCCCGCATCGTCCAGCGCATCATCGATCTGCTAAAACGCTACCCCGGCATCATTGCGCTTGGCGGTTTCCTTTCAGGCATCGGCAGTTTCATCCTGGTTGACCGTCAGGCCAGCCTGGCCAGCTGGGTGGCCGTGCTGATGCTGGTCAGCTGGGTCTGGCTGATGCTGGAGAACACCCTCACCGGCCTGTTCGCGCGGATCTTCAACCGCGAAATTCCGCAACCGCTGTTGCGCTATGCAACGCAGATGATTCACCAGGAATCGCTGTTCTTCGTGCTGCCATTCTTCTTCGTCACCACCAGCTGGAACAGCAGCCAACTGGTGTTCACCGGCCTGCTCGGCGCCGCCGGCCTGGTCTCGATCATCGACCCGCTCTACTACAAGTGGCTGGCACCACGGCGTTGGCTGTTCCTGGCGCTGCATACGCTGACCCTGTTCGCTGCATTGCTCACTGCGCTGCCGATCATCCTGCACCTGACCACCGCGCAAAGTTTCAAGCTGGCCTTGATCATCGCCATGGCACTGTCGTTCCCCAGCCTGGCCAGCAGCTTCCCGATCAACAACTGGCGGCGGGCCGTCGCCCTGGTGCTGGTTACCCTATCGGTCGGCGGCGGCGGCTGGCTGCTGCGCTCATGGGTGCCACCGGCGACCCTGTGGATGACCGACGTCGCGGTTAGCACCGAGGTGCAGAACCGCCAACCAGGCGCTTCGCTGAAAGAAATCGCGGCCAGCCGCATCAGCAGCGACGGGCTGTATGCCTATACCGCGATCAATGCGCCACGCGGCCTGAACGAACGGATCTACCACGTCTGGCAAAAAGATGGCCAGGAGGTCGACCGCATTGCCCTGGACATCCATGGCGGCCGCAAGGAAGGCTACCGCGCCTGGACGCACAAACAGAACTTCCCGCCGAACCCGGTGGGCAAGTGGCAGGTAAGGGTACTGACCGAAGATGGGCAGGTGATTGGCGTACTGCGCTTCAAAGTGGTCGACGACACGCCAGCGCAATGATGAGGGAGAGACGTTGTGCCCCCCGTGCCCCACACAGCACATAATCACCAAACAGCCCCGGCCCGCTGCGCTATGATCAGGCCCTGAGCCTCACTGCCGAGTCAGGAGCATGGAGCCCGATGACCCCACCCAGCGCCACCCTGGACACCAGTAGCCAACCGGCTTGCCTGCGCATTACCGGCGACTGGACGCTGGCGCATTACGCCAGCCTCAAGCGTGGCAGCGAGCATCTGCGCGCACAGTACGCCGCCGATACCGTTGCCGATCTCAGCCAACTGGGGCGCCTGGATACCGCCGGGGCCTCGCTGCTGGCCGAACTGCTCGGTGCCGAGCGCCTGTCGCACTGCACCGACCAACTGCCCGAAGCCAGCCGCGCACTGCTGAAGAACGTGTATTGCTCCGTGCAGGACTACTGCATTCCGGTCAAGGAGCCCGAGCGCAACGTGCTGCTGTTGCTGCTGGAACGCATCGGCTGCGCCGTCGGCACCTTGTGGCAAGACAGCCTGCAGTTGCTCGGCTTCGTTGGCGTGATTCTCGAAACCCTTATGCGCCGCGCCCTGCAACCGCATCGCTGGCGCTTTACCCCGGTCGTCGCGCACATCGAACAGACCGGCCTGGATGCCGCGCCCATCGTCGCCTTGCTGACCTTCCTGGTGGGCGCGGTGGTAGCCTTCCTCGGCGCCACGGTGCTGGCTGATTTCGGCGCGACCATCTTCACCGTCGACCTGGTGGCCTTCTCGTTCCTGCGCGAGTTCGCCGTGCTGCTGACCGCCATCCTCATGGCCGGCCGCACCGCCAGTGCGTTCACCGCACAGATCGGCTCGATGAAGGCCAACGAGGAGATCGACGCCATCCGCACCCTGGGCCTGAATCCCATGGAACTGCTGGTGGTGCCACGGGTACTGGCCTTGCTGATTTCGCTGCCCTTGCTCACCTTTGTCGCGATGATCTGCGGCATCGTCGGCGGCGCGGTGGTATGTGCGCTGTCGCTGGACATTTCGCCAGCCATGTTCCTGTCGCTGCTGCAAAGCGACATCGGCGTACAACATTTCCTGGTGGGCCTGGCCAAGGCGCCGTTCTTCGCCTTCCTGATTGCCGCCATTGGCTGCCTGGAAGGCTTCAAGGTCAGCGGCAGCGCCGAATCGGTAGGGGCGCATACCACCTCGGCAGTGGTGCAGTCGATATTCGTGGTCATCGTGCTGGACGCGGTGGCCGCCCTGTTCTTCATGGAGATGGGCTGGTGAGTGGCCGGGAACGCGTGATCGAGGCGCGGGGCATCTGCAACCGCTTTGGCCGCCAGAGCGTGCATGAAAACCTCGACCTCGACCTGTACCGCGGCGAGATCCTCGCCGTGGTCGGCGGCTCAGGCAGCGGCAAATCGGTACTGCTGCGCAGTATCATCGGCCTGCGGCGACCCAATGAGGGGCAGATCAAGGTGTTCGGCCAGGATCTGGCCGGCCTGCGCGAAGAGCAGCGTTCACTGGTCGAGCGGCGCTTCGGCGTGCTGTTCCAGAAGGGCGCGTTGTTTTCCTCGCTGACGGTGACCGAGAACGTGGCCTTGCCGCTGATCGAGCATGCCGGGCTGTCCCGCGCCGATGCCGAGCATCTGGCCGGGGTGAAGCTGTCCCTGGCCGGCTTGCCGATCTCAGCCGCTGACAAGTACCCGGCCTCGCTGTCCGGCGGCATGATCAAGCGCGCGGCACTGGCCCGTGCCCTGGCGCTGGACCCTGACATCCTGTTCCTCGACGAGCCCACCGCCGGCCTGGACCCGATTGGCGCCGCCGCCTTCGACCAACTGATCCTGACCCTGCGTGACGCGCTGGGCCTGTCGGTATTCCTTATCACCCACGACCTCGACACCCTGTACACCATCACCGACCGCATCGCCGTGCTGTCGCAGAAGAAGGTCCTGGTCGCCGGCCCGCTGGCCGAGGTCGAACAGGCCAGCGACGCCTGGATTCAAGAATATTTTCATGGCCCACGCGGGCGCGCAGCCGAACAGGCCGCCGTCCGTGCCGGGCAGGAGCGCTGAGCAATGGAAACCCGAGCCCATCACGTCCTTATCGGCCTGGTCACCGTCCTGGTGGTGGCCGGCGCCATGCTGTTCGGCCTGTGGCTGACCAAATCCAGTGTCGACGACGCCTTCAAGGACTACGAGGTGGTGTTCAACGAAGCGGTCTCCGGCCTGTCGCGCGGCAGCCCGGTGCAGTACAACGGGATCAAGGTGGGTGACGTGTCGACCCTGCGCCTGGACCCGAAAGACCCCCGCCGGGTACTGGCACGGGTGCGCTTGAGCGCGGACACCCCGGTGAAGGAAGACACCCAGGCCAAGCTGACCCTCGCCGGCGTGACCGGCAACTCGTTCATCCAGCTCAGCGGCGGCACCCCGCAAAGCCCTGAACTGAAAGGCAAGGACGGCAAGCTACCAGTGATCATCGCTTCGCCCTCGCCGATCTCGCGGCTGCTCAATGACAGCAGCGACCTGGTGACCAACATCAACCTGCTGCTGCACAACGCCAACCAGATGTTCTCCGACGACAACATTGGCCACCTCAGCAACACCCTGGCCAACCTCGACAAGACCACTGGCGCCTTCGCCGGCCAGCACGGCAGCATCACCCAGGCCATCGAGCAACTGGTGGAGGTGGGCAAGCAAGCCAGCGCCACCCTGGCTGAAACCCAGGCGCTGATGCGTAATGCCAATGGCCTGCTGGGCAGCGAGGGCAAACAGGCGATCGGCAGCGCCGAGCAGGCCATGCAGTCGTTGGCCGAAAGCACCGCAACCATCAACCGCCTGCTCGAGGACAACCGCGAAGCGATTGGCGACGGCGCCCAGGGCCTGAACCAACTCAGCCCGGCGATTCGCGAACTGCGCGAAACGCTCAACGCACTCAAGGGTATTTCCCGGCAGCTGGAGGCCGACCCCAGCGGCTACCTGCTAGGCCGCGACAACAACAAGGAGTTCCAGCCATGAAACCGTCGCTGCGCCTGCTGGCCCTGGCGGCTGCGCTGAGCCTGGCCAGTGCCTGCTCGATCCTGCCGCAGAGCGAACCCGTCGACCTCTATCGCCTGCCGGTCAACCAACCCAGCCGTACAGTGCCAGCGCTGGACTGGTCACTGCGCCTGAACAAGCCGCTGGCCAGCGAGGTGCTGGCCGGTCCGCGGATTGCCGTGATTCCCCAGGGCAACGTGGTCAGCAGCTACAAGGGCGCACGCTGGAGCGACGCGGTGCCGGTGCTGCTGCGCAATCGCCTGCTGGACGGCTTTCAGCGTGACGGCCAGGTACAGCGGCTGAGCGCCGACGACAGCAATCTGCAGGCCGACTTCGAACTGGCCGGCGAGCTGCAGGCGTTCCAGAGCGAATACCGGGCGGACGGGGGGGTGGAAGTGGTAATTCGCTATGACGCACGGCTGGTACAGGGGCGCACTCAGCGCGTCCTCGCCAGCAAACGCTTCGAAATCCGCAAACCATTGGCCGAACGGCAGGTGTCAGCGGTAGTCGCAGGCTTTGGCCAGGCTTGTGACCAGCTGACTTCGCAGGTGGTGGGCTGGACCATTGCCCAGGCAGGTAGCGTTCCCGCGCCCTGAAAGCCTGTCCGCGTTGTGCAGGCGCGGCCTTGCGTCGCGATGACGCGCGCAGCGGCCCAGGCCAGCGTCAACGCCCCATCGCGACGCAAGGCCGCTCCTACAACAGCCCGTAGCGCAGCTAACTCAGGCGAAGAACCAGTAGCAGACGAAGATCGCTGCTATCACACCGCACAATTCCGCCAGCAATGCGCAACCAACCGCATGGCGCACCCGCTGGATACCCACCGCACCGAAGTACACCGCCAGCACATAGAAGGTGGTTTCGGTGCTGCCCTGGATGGTCGCTGCCACCAGCGCCGGGAAGCTGTCGACGCCGTGGGTCTGCATGGTCTCGATCAGCATTGCCCGCGCGGCACTGCCGGAGAATGGCTTGACCAGCGCCGTGGGCAGGCCCTCGACGAAGCGGGTGTCCAGGCCCATCCAGGTCACCAGGTGGCGAATGCCGTCGAGAGCCATCTCCAGGGCGCCAGACGCGCGCAGCACGCCCACCGCCACCAACATCGCCACCAGATAAGGCAACAGGCCTTTGGCTACATCGAAACCTTCCTTGGCGCCTTCGATAAAGGCTTCATACACCTGCACCCGTCTCAAAGCACCAATCACCAAGAACAGGATGATCACGCCAAACAGGGTGAGATTGCCCAGGATCGACGACAAGCTGGCCAGCGCAGCCGCCGACAGGGTACCGAGGAACGCCATGAAGCCGCCCAGCAGCAAGGCACCGGGGATCAGGTAGGCGAGCACTACCGGATCCCACAGGCGCAAGCGCTGCATCACCGCCACCGACAGCAGGCCGACCACGGTCGAGACACTGGTGGCCAACAGGATGGGCAGGAATACCATGGTCGGGTCCGCTGCGCCCTGCTGCGCCCGGTACATGAAAATGGTCACCGGCAACAAGGTCAGCGACGAGGCGTTGAGCACCAGGAACAGGATCTGCGCATTGCTCGCCGTGGTGCTGCTAGGGTTCAGCTCCTGCAGCGCGCGCATGGCCTTCAGGCCGATCGGCGTGGCGGCATTGTCCAGGCCCAGGCCGTTGGCGGCAAAGTTCATGGTGATCAGGCCCAGGGCAGGGTGGCCGGGCGGGACCTCGGGCATCAGGCGGGCGAATAACGGGCCAAGCACCTTGGCCAGCCACTCGACGATGCCAGCCTTCTCGGCAATCTTGAGAAAGCCCAGCCAAAGGGTCAGGGTGCCGAACAACAGCACCATGACCTCGACCGACAGCTTGGCCATGGCAAAGATGCTCTCGACCATGGCCGCGAAGATACCGGCGTTGCCGCCAACCAGCCATTGCGCCAGAGCGGAGACTGCCGCCACCAGGAAAAAACCAAGCCAAAGGCCGTTGAGCATCCGTGTGTTCCCCCTGAAAAATGCCCGAATGATAGCGTATCGCGGCCCCTGGCGGCCGCGCTTGCGTGTAGCAGCAGCCTTGTCTCGCCAGCGGGTGCGCAGCGCCCCAGGGCTCAAGCTTCGCCGCTCTAAATTACCGGGGCCGCTCTGCGCCCCTTTCGCAACGCAAGGCCGCGTCTGCCGCAAACACACCGGAAAACAAAAAGCCCCGACAAGTCGGGGCTCTTGGTCAACCGTAGGTGAGGCTCAGCGCTTGGCAGCTTCGCCAACCATGGCCGCTTCCTGCTTGTCGGCCATCAGCGAGGCGTAGTACTTGTCGCCCTTGGCGGCGTCGTACATGCCTTCCCAACGGGCGATGACCAGGGCTGCCAGGGCGTTGCCCACCACGTTCAAGGCGGTACGGGCCATGTCCATGATGCGGTCGACACCGGCGATGAAGGCCAGGCCTTCCAGCGGGATGCCCACACTGCCCAGGGTAGCCAGCAGGACCACGAAGGACACGCCCGGTACGCCAGCGATACCTTTGGAAGTGACCATCAGGGTCAGGACCAGCAGCAGCTGCTGGCTCCACGACAGGTCGATACCGTACAGCTGGGCGATGAAGATGGCCGCGATGCTCTGGTACAGGGTCGAACCGTCGAGGTTGAAGGAATAGCCGGTCGGTACCACGAACGAGCAGATCGATTTCGGCGCACCGTACTTCTCCATTTTCTCGATCACGCGCGGCAGCACGGTTTCCGAGCTGGAGGTGGAGTAGGCGAGGATCAGCTCATCTTTCATGATGCGCATGATCTTGATCACCGAGAAGCCGAACAGGCGGGCGACCAGGCCCAGCACCATGAAGGCGAAGAAGGCGATGGCGAAGTACACCAGCAGCACCAGCTTGGCCAGCGGCAGCAGCGAGCTGAAGCCGAAGTTGGCAACGGTCACGGCGATCAGGGCGAACACGCCGATCGGGGCGTAGTTCATGATCATGTGGGTGACCTTGAACATGGTCTCGGAAACCGCCTGGAAGGTACGTACCAGCGGGTCACGCAGCTCTGCCTGCAGGCTCGACAGGCCCAGGCCGAACATCACCGAGAAGAAGATGATCGGCAGCATTTCGCCACGCATCAGCGCTGCGAAGATGTTCGACGGGATCAGGTTGAGCAGGGTCTCGATGAAGGCATGCTCATGCTGCACTTCGGCTGCAGTAGCCTGGTACTTGGAGATGTCCACGGTACCCAGGGTGCTCATGTCGATACCGGCGCCAGGGTGGAACAGGTTTGCCAGGACCAGACCCACGACAATGGCAACGGTGGTCACCACTTCGAAGTAGATGATGGTCTTCAGGCCGATGCTGCCGAGTTTTTTCGCGTCGCCAACCCCGGCGATACCCACGATCAGCGACGAAATCACGATCGGGACGACGATCATCTTGATCAGGCGAATGAAGATGTCACCAGCGGGCTGGAGGACGTTGCTGATCCACCATGCCTTTTCTGCACTGAAATGATTCAGTAGCGCGCCGATTGCAACACCCAGGATCAGACCGATGACGATCTGCCAGGCGAGGCTCAGTTTTGCCTTCTTCATGTCTTTACCCTTTGTTCTAGTGGTCATGGGCACCCGGCGGAACGCTTGTAACAGAGCCATTGCCCTGTTGATGGGCAACGGATGGTGCGTCCGACGAGTTCATGTAAGGACACCGCAGGCGAACGACAGAACGCTCGGCCAGCGAAAAAGGCCGCAACTATTGCGATGGCAAAGGGGGAAATCTAATGCCGGAAGCGCATACCCCATGCCGTTCATGCATAGGCTTTTTGACCCCCAGGATGAGTTCGCAAGTGCTTGATTTATAACGTTCGGAATCCCGAACAAGACCAAAGCGCCAATTTTCGGCAGATTTGGCGGGGTGGAAAGAGCTAGAAGGATGGCTTGTTCGACTATCCGAATGGCGCAAATGCCGCTTGATTGACGAGTCGGCTGTGGGAAAAAAAATGATGTACGGTCGAAACAAAATGTGTCTCGGGAGGGAATTCGCGCAGGGAAAGAGGAGGTTGCCGTATGGCTCCTCGGAAGCCAGGTCTGGCCAGGTGCCCTTGTGGCACCGCCGACCTGATGCTTCCGATTCCGCCTTTCCTGACCCGGCCCAATGCTGGAGGCACTCCCTGTACCCCTAGGCCACTCCGATCCTGTAGCAATCAGAACGGCCCGGCCCCTTGGTCATGTGCTGCCCCTCCTCGGGGCGGCGCATCATAGAAGGCCGAACTATAGAAAGGTTCGGCTTCTATTACGTGACAGTGCGTGACTCTTCATATGTACCGCGCAGGCGCTCAGTACCAGTTCGGGTCACGCTTGAGCTGCTCTTGCAGCATCGCCTTCATGCCGTCATCCGGCTTACCCAACCAGCGATACTGGGCATGGCGAGTTGGCGATTTGTCCTTGGGCAAGCCTTCGGGTACCTCCACGAGCATCCCGTAGGCATCGTCCTTGTCCCAGCTGAACGCCACGATCAGGCGCTTGTAGGTGCAGTTGTCCTGTCGTTCACACAACGGGCCAACCAGATACTTGTCGCCATCTTCGGTAACGGCCGACATCTGTTGCTGGGAACTGCCGGTCAGATTGACCACCCAATCGGGCAGGCGTTCCTCGCCTTCGATTGCGTCCTGCCAGGTTTCCCGATATTCCGGGTCCGAGCCGAGCAACTGGTCGACCCGGACCTGGCCGTCATTGGCCGCCATCGCCGCCGCACTGCCGCCCATCAACAGGGCGGCAGCCAGGGCTGTCCAACGCTTCCTGCCCATCTTCAACCTCGTCCACGTCCAAAGAAGAAGGAGGCTACGAACAGCACCAGGAAGACAATGAACAGAATCTTCGCGATACCTGTTGCAGCGCCTGCGATACCACCGAAGCCCAGTACCGCGGCGACAATGGCGATGATGAGGAAAGTGATAGCCCAGCTCAGCATGATGGTTCTCCTTTCTTTATCGAAATCGGTCTGGCCGTCGGGTCAGAAGACCCAGCGATCCTGCGGCACGACAGTTTCCACAGTGGCCGGTGAAGCCGTGGCCTGGCCGGCCGAGATCGGGCCGGTGGCCTTGACCAGGGTGTTGGCATGAGTCGCCTGGATCTGGGTCAACAGGGCGGTCTGCGCCGCCACTTGCTCGGCCAGGCGCGCGGTCTGCCAGCTGTAGTAGAACAGGCCAGCGGCCAAGGTCAGCAGCAGCGCCATGGCGAGTGAAAGCATCTGGCGCAGGGGCAGTGCGGCGTCTTGCGAGCGGTTGACGGGTTGACGGTTCATGCCGGCTCCTCCTGCTGTAATTTTTGTTCAAACCTGAACAGGTAATTGCAGCCTGCATGCCAGCCTAGGAATCTCAGTAAAATCTTTTTAAATCAATGAGTTATGAGTAATCGCCAACCCAGCGAAGCTCGTATCCTGCACGATGCCCGCCTGGCCGTCGTGCGAATTGCACGATCGCTCAGCCCTCGACCTTGGTCGCCACCTTGAGCAGGTCGGCATCGACGCCACGCACACCGACGATCTGCCGGGCGATTTCGACGGCAATGGTTTTCTGTTCGCTGCTGACCACTTCGCCTGACAACCGAACCAGGCCTTCTTCACTGGCCACCTTCAGGTTCAGGCCGTCAAGGTTGCGACTGAAGCGGTAGCTGTTCTGGATTTTATCGATGATCCAGCTGTCGCTCGGTTGCGGCCCGGTCGGTACGCCCGCCGGGGCTTCCCTGCCCTTGGCCATGGCAGCGGAATCAAGACTGACCAGGTTGTTCACCAGCTGCACGCCATCGGTGGTACGCGCCACCACGCCTGCGAGTTCCTTGGCCTCGGCACTGTCGACCTTGCCGCGCAGGGTCACCACGCCCTCACTGCTTTGTACATCTATAGGGGCGTTCTCGGTGGTGCGGCTCCACAGCAACCGGGCGCGGATAACGGCCGCCAGCGTGGCGTCTTCCAGACGCTGGGCGTAGGCACGCAATTCCAGCGGGCGCTCCACCAATTGGGCGTTGACCCGCAGCTGATTGTCCACTCTGTCGATGCCGCGGGTGGCCAAGGCTACCTGCTCGGCCAACTGGCGCTCGACATCGTTCTCCACTTCACCGGAAAGCCGCGCCTGCTTGCCGTTTACTTCGACGTCGATCCGGAACAGGTCGAGCATGCGGTTGAGCGACAGGGCTGTTTGCAGCGCACCCTCAAGGCGCGCGTCCTGTACCGGGTCGGCGATTGCCGGGGTGAACACCGGCAGCAAGGCGGCTGCCAACACGGCAGTACGCAGGTAAAAGGTCATGGCAATGCCTCCTTCTGTAGGCAAATACTGAAAATCATCGCAACCAATGTGCCACCCGGCGTCTCTAAGCAAATCATCGGAATAGCGCGGCCTCTGGGCTTTGATTGGCCATTGGCTAGCATGCAAAGGACAGATTCCTTCAGAATTGACCATGCAACTTGCCCGATTTTTCCCACACTAATTTGAAGACCTAACCCTAAGGAGCGCAGGACATGGAATCAGCTCAGGACACTCAAGGCCGCATTCTGCTGGTGGATGACGAGTCCGCGATCCTGCGCACTTTCCGCTACTGCCTGGAGGACGAGGGCTATAGCGTGGCCACGGCCAATAGCGCGGCGCAGGCCGAAACCCTGCTGCAGCGCCAGGTATTCGACCTGTGTTTCCTCGATTTGCGCCTGGGCGAAGACAACGGGCTCGACGTCCTGGCGCAAATGCGTATCCAGGCCCCCTGGATGCGAGTGGTGATCGTGACTGCTCACTCGGCGATCGATACGGCGGTGGATGCGATCCAGGCCGGCGCGGCCGATTACCTGGTCAAACCGTGCAGCCCCGACCAGCTGCGCCTGGCCACCGCCAAGCAGCTGGAAGTGCGCCAACTGTCTGCACGCCTGGAAGCCCTCGAAGGCGAAGTGCGCAAGCCCAAGGACGGCCTGGACTCGCACAGCCCGGCGATGATGGCGGTGCTGGAAACCGCCCGCCAGGTTGCCACCACCGACGCCAATATCCTCATCCTTGGTGAGTCCGGTACCGGTAAAGGCGAACTGGCCCGGGCCATCCATGGCTGGAGCAAGCGGGCGCGCAAAGCCTGCGTGACCATCAACTGCCCGTCGCTGAACGCCGAACTGATGGAAAGCGAGCTGTTCGGCCACACCCGCGGCGCCTTTACCGGCGCCAGCGAAAGCACCCTGGGGCGGGTCAACCAGGCCGACGGCGGCACGCTGTTCCTCGACGAAATCGGTGATTTCCCACTGACCTTGCAGCCAAAGTTGCTGCGCTTCATTCAGGACAAGGAGTACGAGCGCGTCGGCGACCCAGTCACCCGCCGTGCCGATGTACGTATTCTCGCCGCCACCAACCTCAACCTCGAAGAAATGGTGCGCGAAAGCCGCTTCCGTGAAGACTTGCTGTACCGCCTGAACGTCATCACCCTGCACCTGCCGCCGCTGCGCGAGCGCAGTGAAGATATCCTGACCCTGGCCGACCGCTTCCTCGCCCGCTTCGTCAAGGAATACTCCCGACCCGCGCGCGGGTTCAGTGACGAAGCCCGAACAGCGCTGCTCAACTACCGTTGGCCCGGCAACATCCGTGAACTGCGTAACGTGGTGGAACGGGCCAGCATCATCTGCCCGCAGGAGCGCGTGGAAGTCAGCCACCTGGGCATGGGCGAGCAGCCCGCAGGCAACACCCCGCGCGTTGGCGCGGCCCTGAGCCTGGATGAGCTGGAGCGCGCCCATATCGGCGCGGTGCTGGCTGCCAGCGACACCCTGGACCAAGCCGCCAAGACCCTGGGCATCGATGCCTCCACCCTGTACCGCAAGCGCAAGCAGTACAACCTATGAAGTGGCCACCCATGAAGCTGCGCACGCGGCTGTTCCTCAGCATTTCGGCGCTGGTTACCGTGGCGCTGCTGGGCCTGTTGCTGGGGTTGGTCAGTGTTCTGCAGATGGCCGCAGTGCAACAGCGATTGGTGCGCGATACGACCCATGTCCTGGAGGTTGGGCTGAAACTGCGCCAGAACCTCGGCGAACAGATGACCCTGATTCTTGACGAGGACACCACCCCGGAAAGCCTGCGGCTGCTGCAGGAAGATTTCCAGGCCCTGCTCAATCAGGCCCTGGAACAGGGCGGCGAGCGTCCCAGCTTCAGCAAGGCCAGCCGCAATTACCAGGCATTTCTCCAGGCCTACCGGGAGAGCGCCGCGCCCGCCCGCAGCATGGGTGCAGAGCAGCCGCTGGGCGCCGCCTTCAACCAGGTTCGCAGCGACCTGATCGATTCCCACAAACAGGCTTTGGAGCATATTACCCGCAGCGAAGAAAGCACCCGCGACCACGCCTTGCTGATCAGCGGCGCGCTTGGCCTGATGGGCCTGGTAGTGCTGGTGCTGGGCTTCGTCACTGCGCACAACATCGCGCGGCGCTTTGGCCAGCCGATCGAAGCACTGGCCAAAGCGGCCGACCAGCTTGGCGAAGGCAATTTCGATGTCACCCTGCCGGTGACCCAGGCCGCCGAGCTCAACCAGCTGACCCGCCGCTTCGGCCTGATGGCCGAGGCCTTGCGCAAGCACCAGGCCACCAATGTCGATGAACTGCTGGCCGGCCAGCAACGCCTGCAGGCCGTACTGGACAGCATCGACGACGGCTTGCTGATCATCGACCGCCAGGGCCGCCTGGAACACCTCAACCCGGTGGCCCAGCGCCAGCTGGGCTGGTCCGACAGCCGCGTGGGAAGCAGCCTGGCCGACGCCTTGCAGCGCCCGGAGCTGGAGCAACAGATTCGCCAGGTGCTGCGCGGCGGCAACCTCGACCGCCCACCGGATGACCTGAACATCGAGGTCGATGAAGAAACCCGCCTGCTCACCTACAGCCTGACCCCGGTCAGCCACCCGCAAGGGCCAATCCTCGGTGCGGTGATGGTGTTGCACGATGTGACCGAACAGCGCGCTTTCGAACGCGTGCGCAGCGAGTTCGTGCTGCGCGCTTCTCACGAGCTGCGTACCCCGGTAACCGGCATGCACATGGCCTTCGGGCTGCTGCGCGAGCGCCTCAAGTTCCCACCCGAGGCTCGCGAGCAGGACCTGCTGGAAACCATTGGCGAAGAAATGCAGCGCCTTACCCAGTTGATCAATGACTTGCTCAACTTCAGTCGCTACCAGAGCGGGCTGCAGAAGCTCGAGCTGGCCCCGTGCGCCATCGACGAGCTGCTGGAACGTGCGCAACTGCGCTTTGCCGAGCAGGCAGCGCACAAGCAGATCGAGCTGATCCGAGAGCTGGAACCGCCGTTGCCACGCATCCAGGCCGACGTCGCCCAACTCGACCGGGTCCTGGACAACCTGTTGCACAACGCCATCCGCCATACTGCCAGCGGCGGGCGGATTCGCCTGCATGCACGACGCCATGCGGAACGGGTGATCATCAGCGTCGAGGATAACGGCGAGGGCATCGCCTATGGGCAGCAGGGGCGCATCTTCGAACCGTTCGTGCAGGTAGGGCGCAAGAAGGGCGGGGCTGGCTTGGGGCTGGCGCTGTGCAAGGAGATCGTGCAGCTGCATGGCGGGCGCATGGGGGTTTTCTCCCGGCCAGGGCAGGGCACCCAGTTCTACATGGCGCTGCCGGCCTGACGCCCGCGGGTCACCAATTCGGCAAACTGGCGGGCATTCAACGGCCGGGCAAATAGCCAGCCCTGGCCATAATGAACCCCTTCGCTACTGAGCAGTAGCGCCTGGTCCTCGCTCTCGATGCCTTCGGCAATCACCCGCAGATGCAGGTCATGGGCCATGCGGATGATATGCGGGGCAACCCCACTGCTGGCGGCGTCATGCCCCAAGGCATCGATGAACGCCTTGTCGATCTTCAGGCAATCCACCGGCAGCGTCTGCAGATAGGCCAGGCTGCAATAACCCGTGCCGAAATCATCGATCAACACCTGATGGCCCACCGCCCGCAGTGCCTGCAGGTTATCGCGCGCCACCACCACATCGATCAGGCCACGCTCGGTCACCTCGAAGGCAATCTGCCTGGCCGCCACTTTGTGCAAGGCCAGCAAGCGTGCCGCCACCCGGCCTATCCGCGGCACCATCACATCGCAAGCCGCGAGGTTCACCGAAATGTACAAGTCGGGGTGCGAGCGCAGCAGCTGGCCCAACTGCTCCAGCACTCGCTGCAGGACAAAGTCGGTGATCTGGCGAATCTGCCCGGTGTTTTCCGCCAGCGGAATGAACAGGTCCGGGCTGGTCAGCGTCCCGTCCGGGCGGCGCCAGCGCACCAGGGCCTCGGCCCCCACGCAGCGTCGGCTGTCGAGTTCGAAGATCGGTTGATAGAGCACCTGCAGCTCACCGCGGCGCAAGGCGTTCTGCAATTCCGAACTCATCGAGCGTTTCTGCAGGATCAATTGCAGCACCACCCAGCCGATGAAGCAGGCTGCCAGCACGCTGCCGGGGAACAGTAGCCAGAGCATGCCGTTCATCCGCAGCGGCAGTTTCGCCCGCGGGGCGATCAGCACCAGCTGGTAATCCGGTGACTTGGTCGGCATGCGGTAGATCAAGCGGTCGCTGAGTTCGAGCAGCGACTTCTGGCTGGTCGACCAGGCCGAAGGTGGCGGCCAGACCTGCGGCGGGCCCAGGACCGGAATGGCCCGGGCGCCATTGTCCAACACCACCACCAGGCTACCGCCTGGGGGCAGGTCGACCACATCGGTCAGGTGGCCACGGGAGGTGGACACCACGAACTTGCCTCGCCCCAGCATCAGCGCGGCCAGGTTCTCGTTCGGCTCGGTCGTGGTGTTCAGCCAATAACTGTAGGTAGGCCCCTGAATGTCCGGGGCACGCAAGCGTTCGAAGGCCCGCTCGTCACCACGGCTGGAGCAGGCGACGCTCCCATCCACGTACGCCGCCTCATAAATGAACCGCGAACCCAGGCTTACCTGCTGCAATGTCGTGAGCATCGCCGGGCTGCAACCGCGCAAGGGCTGGGCCTGCAACAGGTCGACCCCTTCACGCAACTGGCCAAACACCTGCTCCAGGCGCTCAAGAAAGCGTTCGCCCTGGGCATTCATCTGTTCGCTCTCGCTTTGCTTCATCTGCTGCAAGGCAATGCCGAGGCTGGCGGAGAGCAACAGTGCAGCACTGGCCAATGCTGCCAGGGTGGCCAGCAACCAGGGATGGAAAAAAATTTGGCGCAGCAACACGGTGAGCGCTGACATCGACGGCATCCAGTTGATTACTAAGGTATAGCAACTGGATCGGGAATCACCTTTGCCGTCTGGCGCCTGGATCGAACCTCTGCCGGCCGCTGCGACAGGCTTAACGCATGCGGTTGAGTACCTGCAGCATCGCCGCCGTCTGGGCATCCGGCATGCCGTCGAAACGCTGTGGGCGGAAGCGCATCTGGAATGCGGCGATCACATGGCGGGTGGCGACATCCAGTACGCCGGTTTGCTCGATCGCATAGCCAAACCGCGCCAACTCCTGCTGATACCAGCCGACACTGGGTGGGTTGACGCTGAAATAGGCCTGCTGGCGCGCCACTGCATTGGCATCCGGCCAGATCCCCAGCCCGGCATCGGCCAGCCGCTTCCAGGGGAACAGCGGCCCCGGATCCAGCTTGCGCAGCGGCGCGATGTCGCTGTGGCCAATGATGTGGCGGGGCTCGATGTGGTTACGCTTCACGATGTCCTTGAGCAGCGCGATCAGCGACTGGATCTGCGCTTCGCTGTAAGGGTGCCAGACCCGGCCGTTCGGCGTGTCGGTAAAGCCTGGGTTGACGATTTCGATACCAATGGAAGACGAATTCAGCCAGGTTCGCCCCTGCCACTGGCTATCCCCTGCATGCCAGGCGCGACGGCTCTCATCCACCAGCTGGTACACCGTGCCCGGGCCATCGCCAATCAGGTAGTGACTGCTGACTTCGCCATGGGTCAGCAACGCCAGGGACCGATCCAGCGAAGCATTGGTGTAATGGAGGACAACGAACTGGATACGGTTGTCCTGGTTGGCCGAAGGATGGCTACGGTCGATGCGCAGGCCCGTCGAGCAACCGGCGACAGACAACAGCAAGAAGGAAATCAGCGTTCTTTTAAGCGTGGAAAGCACGTCAGTGGCCTCAGCGTATGAGCGCTACAGTATAACGTGCTCCCCCGGTACCGTGCGTGCCGCGATTCAGCAGCAGCCGACTACCCCTGCTCGACGCGATTGCGCCCCAGGTCCTTGGCCCGGTACAGCGCCGCATCGGCGCGCTTGAGCACCTGGTCGCCACGCTCGCCGGAACGGAACGCACTCAGGCCGATGGACGTGGTGATCACCACCCGTTCACCCTTGAAGTGGAACGGGCACGCCTCGACGGCAGCGCGCAGTGCCTCGGCCACCTCGGCAGCCGCTGCCAACGAGGTCTGCGGCAGCAACAGGACAAACTCTTCGCCACCAAACCGGGCGATGAACCCGCGACCGTTCAGGCGCTTGCGCAACTGGTCGGCGACAATTTTCAATACCTTGTCCCCTGCCAGGTGCCCGTAGCTGTCGTTGATGCGTTTGAAATGGTCAAGGTCGAGGATCGCCATCGTCAGGTGGCCACCTTTATCCTGCCACTCGATCATTTCGCGCTCGACCCGCTCGCTCCATGCCGCACGGTTGGGCAGGCCGGTAAGCGGGTCGAGCAAGGCTTTCTGCCGCTGTTCTTCCAGGTGCTCGCGATAGCCGAGCGCCTCCTGCTCCATGTTCGCCACCCGCTCCGACAACCCTTGCAGGCGCCCTGCCAGCTCCTGCTCGCGGCGATCGCGCTCATGCTTGTGCTGGTCCATGGTTACCAGCAAGCCTTCCAGGCGGTTGTCCAGGATGTGCTTGAGGCTGTCCACATCGGCAGCACCTTGCACGCTGCTTTGCAGCCCGTCGACGTGCTCGCGCAGCTGGTTATCCAGCTCGCGGGCAGCAGAACTGTTGTCGGCATGGCCAACACTGGCCTCGTGCAAGTGGCTCTGGAAGCCTTCCAGGCGTTCGTTGAGCTGCTGCAGGTAGGTTTCGAATTCATGCTGGCCGCTGTCGGTGATCGCCAGCATCAGCACAGCCAGGTCGTCCAGCACCGGGATCAGCTCATACCAGTTCAAGCCGCGGGCAACCCGTTCGCGCATCTCCAGCGCCTGGGCCTTGTGCCGCTCGGGCAGGCTGAGATCATCGAGCAGGCCGAGCAGGGTCTGCTCGATATGCGCAGCCACCTGGCTGTAGGGCGGCTCGACCGCATCCGGCAGGGCATAGGTGCCGTCTTCGCCAGGGGTTTCCTCAGGTATTTGTGGCGGCTCTGCTTCAGCCAGCAGCTCGCCACCGGAGGCTTGCGGTAGGGGTTCATCGTGCGCAGCTGGCGGCGGCAACGGGGCTGGCGATAGTTCGGCCGTTTCGATCAACGCCGGGCCAGGCACTTCCAGCTCGGCCTCCGCCGCCACAGGTACTTCGTCAACAGCGGCTTGAGGGGCTGGCAGCGGCTGCAACGCATCCACATCGTCGGCCTGCGCGGCATCAAACGCCTGGGGCTGCGTGGTTACAGCAGGCGGCGCCACCGCTACAGGCGTCGGTGCGCCTGGGGTGTCTTCCTCACGGCTGCCGAACAGGCGCTGCAACAAACCCGGCCGGGCCTCTTCCCCACGCTTGCCCAGGGCTGACAGTGCGCGGCCCTGCAAGCCGCTCAGTTCACCCAGCAACGGCGGCAGATCGCGTGACTGGGCAACGCCGCCTTCGAGCTTCTTCGCCAGTTTTTTCAACGGCCGCGAGACTTCGTTCGGCAGCGGCAGGCCTTGCAGTTGGCCAACCAGTGCGGTCAAGGCGTCACCGACCTGGTTCATGCGGGTTTCCCGACGCTGCTCGGAATCCAGCACCGCTTTCTCCAGGCGCGGAATCAGGCCGGCGAGGCCCGCGTCCATGTTGTCGCTGCGGATGACCTCGCGCATTTCCTTCATGCACTGGTCCACCACCTTGTCACTGCCTTCGGCAGCCAGGGTGCTGCGGACCAGGCCGCGGCGCAGCAGGTCGAGACGGGCCTCCCAACGGCGCTCGAGCCGTTCCTGCTGCTCGATGCTTTTAAGGTATTTTTCTTTCCAGCGCTCAGCGTCTTCAGTCATGCCCGGGTCCGCAAACGGTGATGGCAATTAGCTCGGGACCGGCAGCGTATCCACAGTCAATGCATCAGGCAATCGAATCTCGACGGCAACGGGAAGGTGGTCAGAAATTGGCTGTGCCAGCACCTCGACACGCTCCAGCGTGAGGCTTGGGCTGAGCAGGATGTGGTCCAGGCAACGCTGTGGCCGCCAGCTCGGGAAGGTGGCCTCGACTTGCGGGGCAATCAGGCCCAGGTCGCGCAACGGCGAGTGCTCCAGCAGGTCGGTGGCATGGGTGTTCATGTCACCCATCAACACCTGGTGGCGGTAGCCGCCAATCAGCTCGCGAATGTAGCCCAGCTGCAGCGCGCGGGTCTTGGCACCAAGGGCCAGGTGCATCATGACCACGATCAGGGCATCGTCACCCTCGCCGAAACGCACCAGGATCGCTCCGCGCCCGGCCGGGCCGGGTAACGGATGATCTTCGAGCACGTGTGGCTTGATGCGGCTGAGCACCCCATTGCTGTGCTGGGCAAAACGCCCGAGGTTGCGGTTGAGCTGCTGGTACCAGTAGGGGAAAGCACCCAGGTGGGCGAGGTGTTCGACCTGGTTGACGTAGCCCGAACGCAGGCTGCCACCGTCGGCCTCCTGCAAGGCCACCAGGTCGAAGTCACCCAGCAGTTTGCCGATCTTCTGCAGGTTGCCGGCACGCCCGTTGTGCGGCAGCAGGTGCTGCCAGCTGCGAGTGAGGTAATGCCGATAACGCTCGGTGCTGATGCCCACCTGGATGTTGAAACTGAGCAGCCGCAGGCGACCATCCTCAGGCAGGCCAGGGGCCTGCAAGTGGTGCTCGTTGACCTGCGGCTGGTGCAGGCCAATGCCACGCGTGGACCTGAAGCGGGGCATGGGCTGCGCCGCTTACTTAGCGGCGCGCTCCTTGTCGATCAGCTGGTCGGCAACATTCAGCACGCCTTCCGGCCCGCCGGCGGTACCCAGGTCGAAGCGGTACTTGCCGTTGACCACCATGCTTGGTACGCCGGTGATTTCGTACTTCTTCGCCAGTTCCTTGGCCTGGTTGACCTGGCCCTTGATGGCGAACGAGTCGTAGGTGGCCAGGAACTTGTCCTTGTCCACGCCTTGGGTGGCGAGGAATTCGGCCATGTCATTCTTGTCGGTCAGGCGCTTGTGCTGGTTCTGAATGGCATCGAACACCGCCGCGTGCACCTTGTGCTCGACGCCCATGGCCTCGAGGGTCAGGAACATCTGGCCGTGCGCATCCCATGGGCCACCGAACATGGCCGGTACGCGCTTGAAGTTGACGTCCTTGGGCAGCTTTTCAACCCAAGGGTTGATGGTCGGCTCGAAGTGGTAGCAGTGTGGGCAGCCGTACCAGAACAGCTCGACGACTTCGATCTTGCCAGGCACGGAAACCGGAACAGGGTTGCTCAGCTCGATGTATTCCTTGCCAGCCACAGGCTCCGCGGCCTGGACGGCAGTCATACCGAATACGCTGGCGGCGACCAGCGCAGCGCTGAGAATCAGTTTACGCATGCTTTACTCCTGAGCAGTCTTGGGTCGCCCCGACGCGACCTGCACTGTGACAGGCCGGGAAGGGCTCGAGTTCTGTAGTGTAACGGCTGCGGACTGAAAAAAGGGCGGTCCGGCCGCCCTTTCATCATTGGCTTACAACATTAACTGAAAGTTAATGCGCCGCCTGTAATGGCCTTATCGCCGGCAAGCCGGCGCCCACCTCGACCGCATCGACCTCAGGCGATGGAGTACCGGTGGCAGCTGGCTTGCCAGCGATAGGGCCATGGCAGGCTGTCGAGGGCCTCAGTGCAGCCCCTGGATGTAGCTGGCCAACGCCTCGATATCGTGGTTGCTCAGCTTGCCGGCGATGGTGCGCATGGTCATGGCATCGCCATCATTGGTGCGGTTGCCTTCGCGGAAATCGGTGAGCTGCTTGGTCACATACTGCGCGTGCTGGCCGCCCAGGTGCGGGAAGCCGGCCAGGGCGATGCCGGCGCCATTGGGCGAATGGCAACCGGTGCAGGCAGGCATGCCCTTCTCCAGGTCGCCGCCGTTGAACAGCGCACGGCCACGCTCGACGAGCTTGGGATCGGCAGCGCCAACGCTGCCTTTCTGGCTGGAGAAGTAGGCGGCGATATCAGCCAGGTCCTGGTCATTGAAATTGGCCAGCATCCCGGTCATTTCCAGCACGGTGCGCTTGCCCGACTTGATATCGTGCAGTTGTTTTTCGAGGTAGCGCTGGCCCTGGCCGGCCAGTTTCGGGAAGTTCGGCGCCAGGCTGTTGCCGTCGGGGTTGTGGCAGGCGCCACACACGGCAGTCTTGGCCTGGCCGGCGGCGGCATCGCCTTTGATAGGTTGCGCAGCAGTGGCCGCACCTGCGACACCCAGGGTCAACAGCAGACTCACGACTAGTTTGTTCATCAGCTAATCCAACACGGCTAAGGGTGAAATGTTATGTATCGGGACTGCCACTCATCCAAAGGATGACCAAACGGTAGTCCTCGGCACTGCAGTCCATGCACAATCCACGCGGCGGCATAGCCTTGAAACCCTGGGTCACGTGCTTCACCAGTACCTCCATGCCTTGCGCCAGCCTTGGCTCCCATGCTGCCCGATCACCCTGCCTGGGTGCCTGTGGCAACTGCCCGGCGTGACAGGCCGCACACGTGCGGTTGTACAACACCTCGGGATCCTGTGTAGCCTGTGCGCTGAAAAACGGCAGGAACATACCGACAGCAAGCAGCCATTTCGCCATGCGGAACGACCTTCAGGGTTGGGGGCCGCGCTGCGTTCTGTTGCGCGAGCTATTGTTCGACACCCCATGCTCGTTCCCCTTTGCCAGGAGAATGAGCACACAAAAACTGGGGCATTATATACTTCCGCCATCCAAACGGAAACGACACCGCTTGCCAGGCTCGGGCCTACAGAGTCAGGCAACACCCACATCGGATATCCCATGCAAGTCAAGAACCCCATCCTCGGCCTCTGCCAGAAAGCCACATTCGCCCTCAGCGCTGCCAAGGTCGAACAATGCCCGGACGACCAGGGTTACGAGGTGGCTTTCGCCGGCCGCTCCAACGCCGGCAAATCCAGCGCCCTCAACACCCTGACTCATGCCAGCCTGGCGCGTACCTCGAAAACCCCCGGGCGCACCCAGCTGTTGAATTTCTTCAGTCTGGACGATGAACGGCGTTTGGTCGACCTGCCGGGCTACGGTTATGCAAAAGTGCCGATTCCGCTGAAGCAACATTGGCAGAAACACCTGGAAGCCTACCTGGGCAGCCGTGAATGCCTGCGTGGCGTCATCCTGATGATGGACGTACGCCACCCGATGACCGACTTCGACAAGATGATGCTCGACTGGGCCAAGGCCAGCAGCATGCCGATGCACATCCTGCTGACCAAGGCCGACAAACTGACCCACGGCGCAGGCAAGAACACCCTGCTCAAGGTGCAGTCGGAAATCCGCAAGGGCTGGGGCGATGGCGTGACCATCCAGCTGTTCTCGGCAACCAAGCGCCTGGGCGTGGAAGAGGCCTACCGGGTGCTGGCGGGCTGGATGGAGCTGGAAGACAAGCCAGTGGCCTGAAGGCCTGCGCGTCTTCGTGTAGACGCGGCCTTGTGTCGCGCCTACACAAAGACCGCATCACCAAGGAATTCCGGGCAAAAAAAACCCCGGACTTCGTATGGGGAGGGGGAAGTTCGGGGTCCAAGTCCGGACCGCTAGGGCGGGGTCCAGATATCTGCCAACACTTAACACAACATAGGAGCATCGAAAGGCTTCACCAGCCATTCAGATACTCTGAGTTCCGCTTCACCGGTTTAGTTCCGAAGCCCTGGAAACTATTTGCGATAGTTTCATGAAGCGTCAGCACCCGTGGCACTGAGCGGTGCCAGGATCCGCGTCCCTACGTCGCAGATCCTACACAGCTTTACCTGCTCGATCAGTGAGCTTCGTCCCAATTCGCACCAATTCCTGCTTCCACCAGCAACGGCACATCCAGCTGCGCCGCCTGGCTCATGTGCTGGCGAATTTCATCTTTGACCTGGTCTACCAGGTCTTCGCGTACCTCCAGCACCAGTTCGTCGTGAACCTGGAGGATGACCCGGGCATCCAGCCCGCTTTCGCTCAGCCAGTTATCCACATTGACCATGGCGCGCTTGATGATGTCGGCCGCGGTGCCTTGCATCGGCGCGTTGATCGCGGTGCGCTCGGCGCCTTTGCGCAAGGCCGGGTTCTTGGCATTGATGTCCGGCAGGTACAGGCGCCGGCCAAACAGGGTTTCGACAAAGCCTTGCGCGGCAGCCTGGGCGCGGGTGCGCTCCATGTAGGCCAGTACGCCAGGGTAGCGAGTGAAATAGCGGTCGATATAGTCCTGCGACTGCTTGCGATCGACACCGATCTGCTTGGCCAGGCCAAACGCGCTCATGCCATAGATCAGGCCGAAGTTGATCGCCTTGGCGCTGCGGCGCTGGTCGGTGGTGACGTCTTCCAGGGCCACGCCGAACACTTCCGCCGCCGTCGCGCGGTGCACGTCCAGGTTGTTGCGGAAGGCATGCAGCAAGCCTTCGTCCTTGGCCAGGTGGGCCATGATGCGCAGCTCGATCTGCGAGTAGTCGGCCGCCAGCAACTTGTAGCCCGGGCTGGCGACGAAGGCCTGGCGGATGCGCCGCCCCTCGGCCGTACGAATCGGGATGTTCTGCAGGTTCGGGTCGCTCGAGGACAACCGGCCAGTAGCCGCCACCGCCTGCTGGTACGAGGTGTGGATACGCCCGGTGCGCGGGTTGATCTGCCCTGGCAGCTTGTCCGTGTAGGTGCTCTTGAGCTTGCTCAGGCTGCGGTACTGCATCAATACCTCAGGCAACGGATAGCCTTGCTCGGCCAGTTCGTCGAGCACCGCTTCTGCAGTGGATGGCTGGCCCTTGGTGGTCTTGCTCAGCACCGGCATGCCCAGCTTGTCATAGAGGATCGCACCCAGCTGCTTGGGCGAGCCGAGGTTGAATTCCTCACCCGCCAGCTCATAGGCACGCTGCTCCAGCTCGGCCATCTTCACCCCCAGCTCGCCACTCTGCACCCGCAGCAGCGCAGCATCGACCAACGCACCCTGGCGCTCGATCTTGGCCAGCACCGGCACCAGCGGCATCTCGATGTCCATCAGTACCGGCTGCACGCTCGGTGTCTGCGCCAGGCGCGCCTGCAACGCGTGGTGCAGGCGCAGGGTGATGTCGGCGTCTTCGGCGGCGTAGGGGCCGGCCTTGTCCAGGTGGATCTGGTTGAAGGTCAGCTGCTTGGCGCCCTTGCCGGCGATGTCCTCGAAGGCAATGGTGGTGTGGTCGAGGTACTTCTGCGCCAGGCTATCCATGTCATGCCGGGTGGCCGTGGAGTTCAACACATACGACTCGAGCATGGTGTCATAGGCTACGCCGCGCATTTCGATGGCCGGCGTGCCATTGGCGAGGATGTTGATATCGTATTTGGCGTTCTGCCCGACCTTGGCCTTGGCCGGGTCTTCGAGCAACGGCTTGAGTGCCTGCAGCACGCTGTCGCGGTCCAACTGCGCTGGCGCTCCCTCGTAATCATGGGCCAGCGGCACGTAGGCCGCTTCATGCGGCTCGACGGCGAACGACAGGCCAACCAGCTGCGCCTGCTGGGCATCCAGGCTGGTGGTCTCGGTGTCGAACGCGAACAGGGGTGCCTGGCGCAGCTTCTCCAGCCAGACTTGGAAACGGGCCGGGTCAAGAATGGTTTCGTACCTGGGCTCGACCTTGGCCACCGGTTCCGCGATCGGCGCGATGTCATTACCGGCCTTCGCCGCGTCGCGCTGCACTTCGGCGACCCAGCTCTTGAACTCCATTTCGCTGTACAACGCCAGCAGCGCTTCGCGATCCGGCTCCCCGCATACCAGGGCGTCAACCTCGATATCCAGCGGCACATCGATCTTGATGGTGGCCAGCTCATACGACAGGAACGCCGCGTCGCGGTGCTCTTCGAGCTTGGCCGGCAGGGTCTTGGCGCCGCGAATGGGTAGCGTCGGCACCTTGTCCAGGTTGGCATAGAGGTCGCTGAGGCCGCCGCCGATGCCGGTCAGCAGGCCGACTGCAGTTTTTTCGCCCACGCCCGGCACGCCGGGAATGTTGTCGACCTTGTCGCCCATCAGGGCCAGGAAGTCGATGATATGTTCCGGGCCGACGCCAAATTTCTCGTGCACGCCAGCAACGTCCAGCACGCTTCCGGTCATGGTGTTGACCAAGGTAATGTGCCCGTCCACCAGCTGCGCCATGTCCTTGTCACCGGTCGAGATGATTACCGGCCGGCCAAGGGCGGCGCTGCTGCGCGCCAGGGTGCCGATCACGTCGTCGGCCTCGACAGCCTCGACGCACAACAGCGGGTAGCCCAGCGCCTTGACGCTGGCGTGCAGCGGCTCGATCTGCAAGCGCAGGTCGTCCGGCATGCTCGGGCGGTTGGCCTTGTACTCGGCGAACATGGCATCGCGGAAGGTGCCGCCCTTGGCGTCGAACACCACCGCAAAGAGGCTGTCGGGGTATTGCTTGCGCAGGCTCTTGAGCATGTTCAGCACCCCCTTCACCGCGCCGGTCGGCATGCCCTTGGAGGTGGTCAACGGCGGCAGCGCATGGAAGGCGCGGTACAGGTAGGAGGAACCGTCCACCAGGACGAGGGGCGCTTGGCTCATGAGCAGAATCAACCTTTTCGACGGGTCCGGCGCTAGAATAGCCAGAATCATTGACGACAAAGGGACAAGGTTATCATGCGTACACTCAATCGCCTGTTACTGCTCGGTCTGTTGGCAACCATGCCTGTCGTCACCCTGGCGGCGGACGACGCCCCCTCGGCCGATCCCGAGGTGACCATTCGCACGGAAGGCGACAAAACCATCCAGGAATACCGGCAGAACGGGTTCCTGTATGCGATCAAGATCACGCCGAAACACGGCAAGCCTTATTTCCTGGTACGCGCCGATGGCTCTGATGGCAATTTCATTCGATCCGACCAGCCGGACATGCTGATTCCGTCCTGGAAGATCTTCGAGTGGTAATCTGACGCGCACCGTTCACATCAACCTGGCACTTCCCGGCGGAAGTGCCCGTATGGGCAACTTTTCATCATGTCAGTCTTCACCCCCGTGACCCGGCCTGAGCTGGAAACCTTTCTGGCACCGTACGCGCTGGGCCGTCTGCTCGACTTCCAGGGCATTGCCGCCGGCACCGAGAACAGCAATTTCTTCGTCAGCCTCGAACAGGGGGAGTTCGTCCTGACGCTGATCGAGCGCGGGCCCAGCGAGGACATGCCGTTCTTCATCGAGCTGCTCGATACCCTGCACGCCGCCGACATGCCAGTGCCCTATGCGATACGGGACCGCGACGGCAACGGCCTGCGTGAACTGTGTGGCAAGCCAGCGCTGTTGCAGCCACGGCTGTCGGGCAAGCACATCAAGGCGCCGAACGCCCAGCACTGCGCCCAGGTCGGCGAATTGCTGGCGCACATTCACCTGGCCACCCGCGAGCACATCATCGAGCGGCGTACCGACCGTGGCCTGGACTGGATGCTGGCTTCCGGTGCCGAGCTGCTGCCGCGCCTGACCACCGAGCAAGCCGCGCTGCTGCAACCGGCGCTGGATGAAATCCGCGCGCACAAGGCGCAGATCCTGGCCCTGCCACGGGCCAATCTGCACGCCGACCTGTTCCGCGACAACGTGATGTTCGAAGGCACCCACCTGACCGGTGTAATCGACTTCTACAATGCGTGTTCCGGGCCGATGCTGTATGACATCGCCATCACCGTGAACGACTGGTGCCTGGATGAGCACGGCGCTGTGGATGTACCGCGTGCCCAGGCGCTGCTGGCCGCTTACGCGGCGTTGCGGCCATTTACCGCTGCCGAGGCCGAGCTGTGGCCGGAAATGTTGCGGGTAGGGTGCGTCCGCTTCTGGCTATCGCGCCTGATCGCCGCAGAGTCGTTTGCCGGAATGGACGTGATGATCCACGACCCGAGCGAGTTCGAAGTGCGCCTGGCGCAGCGCCGGCAGGTGGCCTTGCACCTGCCGTTCGCCCTCTAGACCGCGTCTGCTTCTTCGCGGGCATGCCCGCGAAGAAGCCGGAACAGGCTTACAGCTGTTCCAGGCACCCGGCCAGGTCGCCACCCAGCTTTTCCAGCAAACGCTCATAACCCTTGCCATCCACCGGCTCGCTACCGCCCAGGGCGTCCAGCTCGGCCAGGCGCACCGGCAGGCCGGCAGTCAGCGTCTCGGCCAGGCGCGGGCGCAACGGCGGCTCGCTGAATACACAAGTCTTGCCCACTTCCTGCAGGCGTTTGCGCATGGCGGCCACATGCTGCGCGCCGGGCTGCACCTCGGCTGCCACGGTGAACACGCCGGTATGCTTCAGGCCGTACTCGGCTTCGAAATAATCGAACGCTTCGTGGAACACGAAGTACGGCTTGCCGGCAATACCGGCCACCCGCGCCTTGATCCGCCCGTCCAGTGCGTCCAGGCGCTCGTCGAACGCCTTCAGGTTGCTCTGGTAGCGCGCCGCATTGGCCGGGTCGACCTGGGCCAGGTCGGCGGCCATTTTCGCAGCGATTACCCGTGCATTGACCGATGATAGCCACAGGTGCGCGTCCAGGCTGCCTGGACGGTGATCGTGGTCATGGTCGTCATGGTCTTCCTCTTCGTGGGACTGGCTGTCCTCGCCAAAGTGGCGCAGTTTCATGCCTGGCAGCGACTGCACGGCGACCGTCGGCTTGCTGCGATTGCCCAGTACCCGCGGCAGAAAGTTTTCCATGTCCGGGCCGATCCAGTACAGCAGGTCGGCGTCCGCCACCCGCCGTACATCGGACGGGCGCAGCGCATAATGGTGCGGTGATGCGCCCGGTGGCAGCAAGACCTCAGGGCTGCCGACACCATCCTGCACCGCAGCGGCAATCTGCTGCAGGGGTTTGATAGTGGTCAGCACGCGTACGTCGGCCTGGGCGGAAAATGCGATAAAAGCGACAAACAGAGCTAGGAATCGGGACACGGTGAGTACTCGAGTCGTCAGAAACAGGTAACATAATAACGTCTCCATAAAGAACCGTCGCTGCCCATGTCCATCACGCCGCTGGCCAACCGTCCTCACGACCATTCCCACTGCGTACATAGCGCACTGGCTGAAGCCGACGCCTTGTGCACCCGCCAGGGCCTGCGCCTGACCGCGCTGCGCCGCCGGGTACTGGAACTGGTGTGGCAAAGCCACAAGCCGCTGGGTGCCTACGACATCCTCGCCGTGCTCAGCGAGCAGGATGGCCGCCGCGCCGCGCCGCCTACGGTATATCGCGCGCTGGATTTCCTGCTGGAGAACGGCCTGGTACACCGCATCGCCTCGCTCAACGCCTTCATCGGCTGCAGCCACCCAGAGCATGTGCATCAGGGCCAGTTCCTGATCTGCAAGGCCTGCCATGTGGCCATCGAGCTGGAACAGGACAGCATCAGCCAAGCCATCATCAACAGCGCCAAGGGCGTAGGCTTCACGGTCGAGAGCCAGACCGTGGAGGTGGTCGGCCTGTGCAGCAACTGCCGGAGCGCGGCATGAGCGATGCACTGATCCGCCTGGAGCAGGTCGGTGTCACCTTCGGCGGCGAGGCGGTGCTCGACAGCATCGACCTGTCGGTCGCACCCGGCCAGATCGTTACCCTGATCGGCCCCAACGGCGCGGGCAAGACCACCCTGGTGCGCGCCGTGCTCGGCCTGCTCAAGCCACACCACGGCAAGGTATGGCGCAAGCCGAAGCTGCGCATTGGCTACATGCCGCAGAAGATCCAGGTGGATGCCACGCTGCCGCTGTCGGTGCTGCGCTTCCTGCGCCTGGTGCCCGGAGTAGACCGTGCGGCAGCCTTGTCGGCGTTGCAGGAAGTGGGAGCCGAGCAGGTCATCGACAGCCCGATCCAGACCATTTCCGGTGGCGAGATGCAACGCGTGCTGCTGGCCCGTGCCCTGCTGCGCGAACCCCAGCTACTGGTGCTCGACGAACCGGTGCAGGGCGTCGACGTGGTCGGCCAGGCCGAGCTGTACAACCTCATTACCCGCCTGCGCGACCGCCACGGCTGTGGCGTGCTGATGGTTTCCCACGACCTGCACCTGGTCATGAGCGCCACCGACCAGGTGGTGTGCCTGAACCGCCACGTATGCTGCTCGGGCCACCCCGAGCAAGTCAGCGGCGACCCGGCATTCGTCGAGCTGTTCGGCCAGGCCGCCGCACCCAGCCTGGCCATCTATCACCACCATCACGACCACAGCCACGACCTGCACGGCTCGGTGGTCGCACCTGGCACCCATGTTCACGGAGCGCACTGCAAGCATGGCTGATTTTCTTCTCTACGCCCTGCTTGCCGGTTTGTCCCTGGCGCTGGTGGCCGGCCCGCTGGGCTCCTTCGTGGTGTGGCGGCGCATGGCCTATTTTGGCGACACCCTGTCCCACGCCGCCCTGCTCGGTGTAGCCCTCGGCTTTGCCCTGGACGTCAGCCCGGCGCTGGCGGTAACAGTAGGCTGCCTGCTGCTGGCGATCCTGCTGGTCACCTTGCAGCAGCGCCAGCCGCTGGCCTCCGATACCCTGCTCGGCATCCTCGCCCCCAGCACCTTGTCGCTGGGCCTTGTGGTGCTGAGTTTCATGCATGACGTGCGCATCGACCTGATGGCCTACCTGTTCGGCGACCTGCTGGCCATCAGCCCCACCGACCTGGCCTGGATCCTCGGCGGCAGCGTGCTGGTCCTGCTGCTGCTCGCCATGCTGTGGCGGCCGTTGTTGGCCATCACCGTGCACGAAGAGCTGGCCATGGTCGAAGGCCTGCCCGTAGCCGGCCTGCGCATGGCACTGATGCTGCTGATCGCGGTGGTGATTGCCGTGGCCATGAAGATCGTCGGCGTGCTGCTGATTACCTCGTTGCTGATCATCCCCGCCGCTGCGGCACAGCGCCACGCCCGCTCTCCCGAGCAGATGGCCCTGGGCGCCAGCCTGCTGGGCGTGACTGCGGTATGCGGTGGCCTGGCCATGTCGTGGTTCAAGGACACCCCCGCCGGCCCGTCGATCGTGGTGTGCGCGGCGGTGCTATTCTTGCTGAGCCTGGCCCTGCCCAAACGCTGAAAAAACAGGGCGCGTGAAGGCGCGCCCTGCAACCTTTTCGCACGTAAAGGGTCTGTAAGACTTGTTTTCGAGCGTGCGCACCTGGGTGTAGACTTGCTCGCTTTTTGCGCAAATAGAGAGTCGCAGGAATGAAGCCGTTCGCCTCCCGTTATCTGCTTGTTGCCGCGTTTTCCCTGTTCCTGGCTGCCTGTTCCAGCGCGCCGGTCGAACAGGCCGCCGTACCTGCCCAAGCCGATGCCTGGCAGCAGTTGCAACAGAACATCGCCAGCAACGAGCTGGCAACCGCCGAAGACCAGCTGGCCGCCCTGCAGGCCCAGTCGCCGGCTGACGCGCGCCTGGAGCAATACCAGCGCCAGTTGGCCGAGGCCTACCTGCAGCGCAGCCAGGTGTTCCTGCAAAAGGGCGATGTGAACGCGGCGGCCACCGCCCTGGCCCGCGCTCGTGCACTGATGCCGCAGGCCCCGGCAGTGACCGGTGGCGATGCCGTGACCCAGGCCCGCAAAGCCGAGCTGGAAAAAGCCGAGGCAGCGTTGAAAGCCGCCGAAGCCAAGCCCAAGGCGCGCATCATCGACCCGACGGCGCCCAGCACCGTGGTGGCCTTGAAAACCACCGACAGCCGCGCCATGCGCCGCCAGCTGGATGACATTGCCGCCGACGTGGTCAGCTACCAGTGCGACGTGGTGTTCCAGGTGCCGCGCACCGAGGACGGGCCTTGGCTGAAGACCTTGCTGGAAAAGCGCGTGCGCAAGATCGACAGCGGGTTCGAGCTGAAGCAGAAGCATGAGATCCAGCGCGCGCTGCCGGCGCAGGTCGTGCTGGTGCCACGCCAGCGCTGAAAAGCGGGGGCGCTTCGCGCCCCTTTCGCGACACGAGGCCGCTCCTACAGGGCAATGCGATCCTCTGCAGGGGCGGCCTTGTGTCGCCATGGGCTGCACAGTAGCCCCTCAGGCCGGTACCGCCTCCGCAGCCGCCTCACGCTCCCACACCCGATGCCCTTCAACCGCTTTGACAAAGGCATCCACCGCGCTCTGGTCATCCCCCAGCAGCAAGCCCTTGTCTGCCTTGAGGCCCAGGCTGCCGGACAGCTCCCTGGTCAGCACCATGGCCTTCAGATGCTTGTAACCCTCGAGCAGGAAATGCTTGGCCAGCCCGCTGGCCGCCAGCGCATCGGTCGAAGCCTTGCCACTCGGCACGACAATTCCGTCGAACATGATCGATGGCATGCCCTCCATGGAAGCAGCAACCGGCAACTGCGTGCCATCCGCCGCTTTCACCGGCGCTGAAGTCGGCCCCAACAGCAGCGGCCGGGCACTGTGCGCCTCCAGCGCCTTCACCAGCCGGTCGACACTGCCGGCGTCCACGCCATCCGCCACCAGCACTGCGATCTTGCGCCCCTTGATACCGACCACACCCGGGTGATTCAGCTGGCTCAGCGCCGGCGACTGGGCCAACTGGCTGCCCTTCACCTGCACGGTAGCCGCCGTTGGTGCGGGCAGGCCGAGGTTTGCCGCCACCGCCGCCGCCAGCTTGAGGTCGATGTTGGCCAGGATTTCGTTCACTTCCCGCGCCCGGATCGCCTCACGCTCGACCTTGCCCAGTTCGAAGCTGTAAGCCTTGATGATGTGCTGCTGCTCGGTTGGGCTCATGCTCTGGAAGAACAGCCGCGCCTGGGAAAAATGGTCGCCGAACGATTCGCTGCGCTGGCGGATCTTGTATGCATCGATGCGCTCCTGGTAGCTCTCGAAACCGCCATCCTGCGCCGCCGGCGGGGTTTCTTTCGGCCAGCCGCCATCGATGGAGTTCGGCTCGTAGGAGGCGCGCCCTTTGTGTACCACATGCTGATGCAGGGCATCGCGCTGGTTGTTGTGGTTGGGGGCGACCGGGCGGTTGATCGGGATCTGGTGGAAGTTCGGTCCGCCCAGGCGGCTAAGCTGGGTGTCGGTGTAGGAGAACAGCCGGCCCTGCAGCAGCGGGTCGTTGCTGAAGTCGATGCCCGGCACGATATGGCCGGGGCAGAACGCCACCTGTTCCACTTCGGCAAAGAAGTTGTCCGGGTTGCGGTTCAGCACCATCTTGCCCAGCGGCGTAACCGGGACCAGTTCTTCCGGGATGATCTTGGTCGGGTCCAGCAAGTCGAAGTCGAACTTGTGCTCGTCGGCTTCCGGCACGATCTGCACACCCAGCTCCCACTCCGGGTAATCACCCGTCTCGATGGCTTCCCACAGGTCACGGCGCTGGAAGTCGGGGTCTTTCCCGGCCAGCTTCTGTGCTTCGTCCCACAGCAACGAATGCACGCCCTGACGCGGTTTCCAGTGGAACTTGACGAAGCTGGCCACGCCCTGGTCGTTGACCAGGCGGAAGGTGTGCACGCCGAAACCTTCCATCATCCGCAGGCTGCGCGGGATCGCGCGGTCCGACATTGCCCACATCACCATATGGGCCGACTCCGGCACCAGCGAGACAAAATCCCAGAAAGTGTCGTGGGCCGAGGCACCGGTAGGGATCTCGTTGTGCGGCTCCGGCTTCACAGCGTGGACGAAATCCGGGAACTTGATCGCATCCTGGATGAAGAACACCGGCATGTTGTTGCCAACCAGGTCGAAGTTGCCTTCATCGGTATAGAACTTGACTGCAAAACCGCGCACGTCACGCACGGTGTCGGCCGACCCGCGCGGGCCCTGTACCGTGGAAAAGCGCACGAAGACGGGAGTGATCTTTGCCGGATCGCGCAAAAAACCTGCCTTGGTCAGCGCTGCGTGGTCGCCATAGCTCTGGAAATAGCCATGCGCCCCGGTGCCCCGGGCATGCACGATGCGCTCCGGAATACGCTCGTGGTCGAAGTGGGTGATCTTCTCGCGCATGATGAAATCTTCAAGCAGCGAGGGGCCGCGGTCGCCAGCCTTGAGGGTGTTCTGGTTGTCGGCGATGCGCACGCCCTGGTTGGTACGCAGTGCCTGGCCGGTGGCATCGCTGCGTACGTCTTCCAGGCTTTGCAGCTTGGCATTGGTGTTGGCACGGTCAGGCGTATCGGTGCCGGCGAGCTGGCTGTGTCTTGGCGAATCCGTCTTCTTGCTGGGCATCGTGGCTCTCCTCATCCGTCTTCAGGCCGCCCTTCAGGGCATGTTCAAGTAGTGACTGGAGGCCGCTTGGTTGCGTTCAATTGACTTTACCGGTTGTCGCGATATGCCCGAAGGATTGGTGCAATACGAAATAAATGCTAAGAACAGCTATTGGAAAAGGCTAAAATGCGCGACCCCAGCCAACCGCTGACCCCAATTTCCATGCGCCCCACAAGGTTCGCTACGTGATCGAGTTCCAACAGGTACACAAGACCTACCGCGTTGCCGGTAGGGAAATTCCCGCACTGAATCCGACCACCCTGACCATCGAGAATGGCCAGGTGTTCGGCCTGATCGGCCATTCCGGCGCCGGCAAGAGCACCATGCTGCGCCTGATCAACCGCCTGGAAGAACCTTCCGGCGGCAAGATTATCGTCGACGGCGAAGATGTCACCGCGTTCAACGCCAGCCAGTTGCGCGGCTTCCGCCAGCAGGTCGGGATGATTTTCCAGCACTTCAACCTGCTGGCCTCCAAGACCGTCGCCGACAACGTCGGCCTGCCGCTGACCCTGGCCGGCGAACTGTCGCGCAGCGAGATCGACAAGCGTGTCACCGAGCTGCTGGCCCGTGTCGGCCTTTCCGACCACGCCAGGAAGTACCCGGCGCAGTTGTCCGGCGGCCAGAAGCAGCGCGTCGGCATCGCCCGCGCCTTGTCCACCAACCCGAAGATCCTGCTGTGCGACGAGGCCACCAGCGCCCTCGACCCACAGACCACGGCCTCGGTCCTGCAATTGCTGGCCGAGATCAACCGTGAGCTGAAGCTGACCATCGTGCTGATCACCCACGAGATGGACGTGATCCGCCGGGTGTGCGACCGCGTGGCGGTGATGGACGCCGGCCAGATCGTCGAGCAAGGCCCGGTGGCCGAGGTGTTCCTGCACCCGCAGCACCCCACCACCAAACGCTTTGTCCAGGAAGACGAGCAGGTCGACGAAGGCGAGCAGCGCGACGACTTTGCCCACGTGCCAGGACGCATCGTGCGCCTGACCTTCCAGGGCGACGCCACCTATGCACCGCTGCTGGGCACCGTCGCCCGTGAAACCGGTGTGGACTACAGCATCCTCGCCGGGCGCATCGACCGCATCAAGGACGTGCCCTATGGCCAGCTGACTCTCGCCCTGATCGGCGGTGACATGGAAGCGGCGTTCACCCGCTTCAAGGCAGCTGACGTACATATGGAGGTACTGCGTTGATGGACGCCCTGAATTTCTTCGCCAACGTCGACTGGGCCGAAATCTGGCTGGCCACCGTCGATACCATGATCATGCTGTTCGGCTCGCTGTTCTTCACCGTGTTGCTGGGCTTGCCGCTGGGCGTGTTGCTGTTCCTCTGCGGCCCCAAGCAGATGTTCGAACAGAAGGGCGTGTACGCGTTGCTGTCGCTGGTCGTCAACATCCTGCGTTCGCTGCCGTTCATCATTCTGCTGATCGTGATGATCCCGGTCACCGTGCTGATTACCGGCACTTCGCTGGGCGTTGCAGGTGCCATCCCGCCACTGGTCGTCGGGGCCACGCCGTTCTTCGCACGCCTGGTGGAAACCGCCCTGCGTGAAGTGGACCGCGGCATCATCGAAGCCACCCAGTCGATGGGCGCCACTACCCGCCAGATCATCACCAGTGCATTGCTGCCGGAGGCCCGCCCGGGCATCTTCGCGGCCATTACCGTAACCGCCATCACCCTGGTGTCGTACACCGCCATGGCGGGCGTGGTGGGTGCCGGCGGCCTGGGCGACCTGGCCATTCGCTTCGGTTACCAGCGTTTCCAGACCGATGTGATGGTGGTAACCGTGGTTCTGCTGCTGGTACTGGTTCAAGTACTGCAAAGCGTGGGCGACAAACTGGTCGTGCATTTTTCCCGTAAATAACCCCAATGGGGTCGGCCAGGCCGACCCGTTCGGGGGCCGTCGCGGCCCTCACAAGGAGTGCTCAATGAAGAAGCTGCTTGCTGTTGTCGCCGCTGTCGCGGCCTTCTCGGCCCACGCCGAGTCCCTGACCGTCGCCGCCACCCCGGTGCCACACGCCGAAATCCTCAACTTCGTCAAACCTGCGCTGGCGAAGGAGGGCGTGGAGCTGAAGGTCAAGGAATTCACCGACTACATTCAGCCGAACGTGCAAGTGGCGGAAAAGCGCCTGGATGCCAACTTCTTCCAGCACCAGCCTTACCTGGATGAGTTCAACAAGGCCAAGGGCACCCAGCTGGTCAGCGTGACTGGCGTGCACATCGAGCCGCTGGGCGTGTACTCGGCCAAGATCAAGAAGCTGGACCAGCTGTCCTCCGGCGCCACCGTGGTCATCCCCAACGACGCTACCAACGGTGGCCGCGCCCTGCTGCTGCTGGACAAGGCCGGCGTGATCAAGCTCAAGGACAACAAGAACATCCTGTCCACCGTGAAGGATGTTGCCGAGAACCCGAAAGGCCTGAAATTCCGTGAGCTGGAAGCAGCCACCATCCCCCGCGTACTGACCCAGGTCGATGCTGCCCTGATCAACACCAATTATGCGCTGGAAGCCAAGCTGAACCCGGAAAAAGACGCGCTGGTGATCGAAGGCAGCGATTCGCCATATGTCAACATCCTGGTCGCCCGCCCGGACAACAAGGACTCGGAGGCGATGAAGAAGCTGGCCGCGGCGCTGCACTCGCCTGAGGTCAAGCAGTTCATCAACGAGAAGTACAAGGGCGCTGTGGTTCCGGCGTTCTGATCCGAACTATCGCGCTGGATTCTTCGCGGGCACGCCCGCTCCCACAGGTACATCGCTAGCCTCAGGCCTTGTGATATCTCTGTGGGAGCGGGCGTGCCCGCGAAGCTTTTCAGGGGCCCCACTCAGTCCCGCTTCACCAGCCCCGGCAACTGCGCCACCAGCTTCTGGTTGTTGAACGGCGCCCGAATGAACCCGCGCTGGCGCCCGTCCGGCCCCACAACCGCCAGGTTGCCGCTGTGGTCCACGGTGTAGCCTGGCTTGCTGGTATCCGCCGGAATGAACGGAATGCTCAAGGCATTGGCCAGCTTCTGGGTATCCTCGATCGACCCCGCCACCCCGACGAAGTCCTTGTCGAAATAACCCAGGTACTGTTTCAGCTGGGTCGGTGTGTCACGGTTCGGGTCCACGCTCACCAGCACCACCTGCAGCCGATCGACCGCCTCCTTGGGCAGCTCGCTCTTGACCTGGCGCAGTTGTGCCAGGGTGGTCGGGCAGATATCCGGGCAATACGTGTAGCCAAAGAACAATAGCGACCATTTGCCTTTCAGGTCATCCAGGCGCACCGGCTGGCCATCCTGGTTGGTCATGGTGACGTCGGCCACGGCACGGCTCTGCGGCAGCAGGATGATGCCGGCATCGATCAGCTCGGTCGGATTGGGTTGGCCGCGGCCATTGAGCACCTTGTTGACGGTCAGGCCCAGAATCAGCGCGACCAGGGCAACGAGGATGAAGACGGTTTTCTGGGTTCGGGTCATAGGTTCAGCAACAGGTAGTGGTCAACGAGCAACGCGATGAACAGCGCGAACAGGTAGCCGATAGAGTACTTGAAGGTGCCGATCGCCGCGTGCGGCCGGCTGCCACGGTACAACACCCAGGCCCATTGCAGGAAGCGCGCGCCCAGCAGGACGGCACAGGCCAGGTACAGCGGGCCACTCATGTGGATGACATAGGGCAGCAGGGTGATCGCCAGCAGCACCAGGGTGTACAGCAGGATATGCAGCTTGGTGTAGCGCTCGCCGTGGGTCACCGGCAGCATCGGGATGTCGGCCTTGGCGTATTCCGCTTTGCGGTGAATGGCCAGGGCCCAGAAATGCGGTGGTGTCCAGGCAAAGATGATCAGCACCAGCAACAGCGGTTCGGCACTGACATGCCCGCTGACCGCGACCCAGCCAAGCAGCGGCGGGGCGGCCCCGGCCAAGCCGCCGATGACGATGTTCTGAGGCGTGGCACGCTTGAGAAAGCCGGTATAGATCACTGCATAACCCACCAGCGAAGCCAGGGTCAGCCAGGCCGTGAGGGGATTGGTGAACACCAGCAACAAGGCCATCCCCGCCAGCGCCAGGCCCAAGGCAAACAGCAGCGCTGGCAGCGGCTCGACGCGCCCTTGGGCCAGAGGGCGCTTGTGGGTACGCGCCATCAGCGCATCGATACGCCGGTCCACGACGTGATTGACCACCGCCGCCCCGCCCGCGCACAAGCCGATACCGAGGTTGCCGAACACCAGCACCTGCCACGCCACCCCGGCACGGGTGGCGAGCAGCATGCCCACCAGCGAGGTGATCAGCATCAGCACCACCACCTTGGGCTTGGTCAGTTCCAGGTAGTCGCGCCAGCCGGCACGTTGTCCCTGTGCTTTCAGAAGCGTCGCCACAGTGCATTCCTCGGGTGTGGGGCGACGCCCGCGCCGGCCATCGGCGTCAGGCGCCAGCCATGGCTGATATGAATTTGGTCAGCCACCCGGATGCGGTAGTTCAGGAAAACCATGGTCAGCAGCAGCAGCGCCCCGCCAGCGTTGTGCGCCACGGCGACGGCCAGTGGCAGGTGCAACACCACATTCGCCAGGCCCAGGCTCACCTGTAGCGCCAACGCCAGCAACACCAGGCGCGCCAGGCCATTAAGCTGGTTGCGGTGCAGCTTCCAGCTGAGCAGCAACAGCACAAGCGTCACTGCCAGCGCTCCCAGGCGGTGGCTGATGTGGATAGCGGTGCGAGCGTCGCTGTCGAGCTGGCCGCCCAGGTAATTCGGGCCGACCTGCTGGGTCAGGTGAAAACCATTGCTGAAGTCGGCTGCCGGCCACCACTCACCGTGACAGGTGGGCAAGTCGATGCAGGCCACGGCGGCGTAATTGGAGCTAACCCAACCACCCAGGGCGATCTGGCCAATCACTACCAGCAACGCCAGCGCAGCGACCCGACGAAGGCTCAGCGGCAATTTTGGCAAAGGCGCAAATGCCCGGGATAGACGCAGGGACAACAGGAACAGCAAGCTCAGCGTGGTGAAGCCGCCCAACAGGTGGGCAGTTACCACTTGCGGCCAGAGTTGCAGGGTAACGGTCCACATGCCGAAAGCGGCCTGGGCCAGCACCACGCCCAGCAGCAGCAAGGGCAGACGATAAGGCTGGCCATCGCGGGCATGACGGCGCACCGCCTGGAACGCGAGCAGGGCGATTACCAGCGCCAGCGTACCGGCGAAGTAGCGATGCACCATCTCGGCCCACCCCTTGGCAGCTTCCACCGGGTGATCGGGAAAATGCAGCTCGGCATGGGCCAGCTGCGCTTCGCTCTTGGGCACGCTGATAAAGCCATAACAGCCTGGCCAGTCGGGGCAACCGAGGCCGGCGTGGGTCAGGCGGGTATAGGCACCGAGCAGGACGACCAGCAGCGCCAGCAAGGTGGCGAACACAGCAAGGCGGAATCCGGGTCTGGCCATGGCAGGCTCCTAGCCAATGTTGGACAGCTTGAGCAGGTGGCGCAGGTCGTCCAGCACATGCTTGCCGTTGACCTTGGCGTCGTAGCGCAGCACCAGGTTGCCGTGCGGGTCGATGATCCACAGCTGCGGGCCGGCCTCGCCGACCTTCTGCAGGTAGCGTTGCGCATCCAGTGGGTAACGCTGCAACTGCGGGTACTCGCGGCCAAGCAGCGCCTGGTAGTCGGCGCTCAGCGGCTGCGCGCTGGCCAGCGCATGGCTGGCACGGCTGGCGTCACGGCCCAGGCCCACCTGGATCTGCCGGGCCAGGTACACCAGGCGCTGGCAATCGTCGGCACAGGCTGCGGGGGCACTCACCAGCAGCTGCCAGCGCTCGTCCTGGCCCGCCACGCCAAGATCGGCACGGCTCTCACCATTGCCAATCATCTCGCCGTGGTAGCTGCGACCCTCCGGTACCCAGAACTTGAGCTTGTACATGCTGGTGGCGAGGATCATCGGCCCGAGCACCACCAGGAGGATCAGGATCAGCTGCAAACGCCCACGGGCTCTGGGTTTGCTGCGTTCAGGCACGTCCAGTGGAGTGGCGGTGGCCATGGCGTTTCTCCTTGTTGTGGTGCCAGCCGAAGTAGAGGTAGAGCAGCACCAGCGCAGCCGCGAGGGCGAACCACTGCACGGCGTACCCCAGGTGTTTTTCCGGGCCTATGGCGACAACCGGCCAGTCCAGGCGATAGGCTGCCGGGCCGGGTTCCAGGCGCAGTTCGTGGGCGAAGCCTTCGCGGTCGAGTTGCTGCCATAGCTGTGCGGTATCAACGGCGGTCAGCAAGTGCGGCCATTGGCCGCCTGCCGGGTCGGGGTGCAACTGGAACGTGCTGCCGGGCGTGACATACACCGACGCGTCCACTGCCAGCGCCTGGGCTGGCGTATCGAAGTGCACCGGCACGCGGCGATCCGGCCATGGCAACCAGCCGCGGTTGACCAGCAGCCACAGGCCGCTGGCCTGGTCATGGAAGGGTTGCAACAGCTCGACACCGGCCCGGCCATCGCGCAGGCGGTTGTCGAGCAAAAGGCTGTGTTCGCCATCGAAGCGGCCATACAAGTGCACGCGGCGGAAGGCGTTGTCCTGGTTCGCGGTCAGCTGGGCCAGGGCCAGGGGCGCCTCGGCTCGGCGCTCGGCATAAGTGGCCAGCAGCAAGCGCTTTTCCGTGGCGCGGCCGAGCTGCCAGCAGCCCAGCGCGATCAGCCCCGGCAGTAGCGCAAGCACCACCAGGGTGGGTACCCAGCCCGGGCGAAACGGCCTCATCGGTGCCTCGCCAGGTCGCTCGCTATACTTGTCCACATCACCGCATCCCCCCGGAGTATCGCCATGCTCAAGGCCGCGATTGTCCTGATGCTGTTGGCCACGATTGCCAGCCTGTTCAGTGGGCTGGTGTTTCTGGTCAAGGACGACGAAAACTCGACCCGCTTGTTGAAGGCGCTGACCGTGCGGGTGACCCTGGCAGCCCTGACCATCGGCCTGGTCGCCTGGGGCTTCATCAGTGGCCAGCTGGTTTCTCACGCCCCCTTCTGATCCTACGAGACACCTTGTAGGAGCGGCCTTGCGTCGCGATGGGCCGCGTAGCGGCCCCAAAGGCAGCCAATGCGGCCTATCAGAGGTATCGGCGGTCGCAGGATTGGGGCCGCTACGCGGCCCTTCGCGACGCAAGGCCGCTCCTACAGGGACCGCGCCGTTTGTCAAAGCACGTACACAAAGATGAACAGCCCCACCCACACCACGTCGACGAAGTGCCAGTACCAGCTGGCGGCCTCGAAACCAAAGTGTTTGTCCGGGTTGAAGTGCCCGCGCAGGATGCGCAGGAACATCACGATCAGGATGATCGTGCCAAGTGTCACGTGGGCCCCGTGGAAGCCGGTCAGCATGAAGAACGTCGCGCCATAGATGCCCGAGCCCAGCGTCAGCCCCAGCTTGGTGTAGGCCTCGTGGTACTCGTAGGCCTGCAGCGCAATGAAGCTGGCCCCCAGGACGATGGTCAGCGCCATCCACAATTTCAGCGCACCGCGGTGGTCACGGCGCAGCGCATGGTGGGCAATGGTGATGGTCACGCTGGAGCTCACCAGCAGGATGGTGTTGATCAGCGGCAGGTGCCACGGATCGATCACTTCCTTGGGCGGCGGGAACAGTTTCGGGTCCGGCGTGTGCAGCAGCGGCCAGGTGAATTCGAAGGATGGCCACAGCATGTGCGCCACCCCTTTGGCCCCTTCACCCCCCAACCACGGCCCGGCCAGCACGCGCACGTAGAACAGCGCACCGAAGAATGCCAGGAAGAACATCACCTCGGAAAAGATGAACCAGCTCATGCCCCAGCGGAACGAACGGTCCAGCTGCGGGCTGTACAGTCCCGCGCGGCTCTCCCGCACCACCGAGCCGAACCAGCCAAACAGCATGTAGGCCAGGAACAATGCACCAACGAAGAAGATCAGCGGCCCGTGCGACTCGGGGTGGCCGGCCTTCATGTCGTTGAACCAGGTCCCCAGGCCGAACACCGTGATGAACATGCCGATGGTGGCGATGATCGGCCATTTGCTCTGCGCCGGGACGTAGTAGTGCTGGTGACTTGCCATTGCTGTTCTCCTTCCCTTAACGGGCGCCCTGGACGTCCTGGGCCGCAACGTGCGCGACCGGCGGGTGGCGAGCGGTGATGTCGAACAAGGTGTAGGCCAGTGTCAGGTGCTTCACGCTGGCCGGCAGGTCGCGGTCGACGATGAAGCGCACTGGCATCTCGATGCGTTCGCCGGGCTGCAGCACCTGCTGGGTAAAGCAGAAGCACTCGGTCTTGTGGAAGTACGCCGCGGCCTCGGCCGGGGTGATGCTGGGGATGGCCTGGGCACTCATTGGCCGGTCGGTCGGGTTGTGGGCGACGAAAATCATCTGGTTCACCGCTCCCGGGTTGACCTCCAGCTGATCGGCCGTGGAGTAGAAGTCCCAGACCATGTCGCTGGCATTGGTCGACATGAACTGCACCCGCACCGAACGCGTCGGGTCGGCAAGCTGGCTGCCTTCATACTGCCCGCCGGTCTTGCCATTGATGCCGAAGGCCTTGCACATCACGTCGTAGATCGGCACCAGGGCGAAACCAAAGGCGAACATCACCACCGTCAGCATCAGCAGGCGCAATACCAGGCGTTTCAACGACAGGCCATTCATGGCAGCGTTCCTATTTCACTTCCGGTGGTGTCTGGAAGGTGTGGTAGGGCGCAGGCGAGGGGATCGACCATTCCAGGCCCTCGGCGCCATCCCAAGGCTTGGCCGGCGCTGGCGCACCACCGCGGATGCACTTGATGACGATGAACAGGAAGAACACCTGCGTGGCACCGAACATGAAGGCACCGATCGAGGACACCATGTTGAAGTCGGCGAACTGCAGGTTGTAGTCGGGGATCCGCCGCGGCATGCCGGCCAGGCCGACGAAGTGCATGGGGAAGAACGCCATGTTCATGCCCACGAAAGACAGCCAGAAGTGCAGCTTGCCGAGGGTTTCGTCGTACATGTGGCCGGTCCATTTCGGCAGCCAGTAGTAGGCCGAGGCGAAGATCCCGAAGATGGCCCCGGGCACCAGCACGTAGTGGAAGTGCGCCACCACGAAGTAGGTGTCGTGGTACTGGAAGTCGGCTGGCGCGATGGCCAGCATCAAGCCACTGAAGCCGCCGATGGTGAACAGGATGACGAAGGCGATGGCGAACAGCATCGGGGTCTCGAAGGTGAGCGAGCCCTCCCACATGGTGCTGACCCAGTTGAACACCTTCACCCCGGTGGGGACGGCGATCAGCATGGTGGCGTACATGAAGAACAGCTCGCCGACCACCGGGATGCCGACCACGAACATGTGGTGGGCCCAGACGATGAACGACAGGAAGGCGATTGCGCCGGTGGCGTACACCATGGAGGTGTAGCCGAACAGCGGCTTGCGCGAGAACGCCGGGATGATCGAACTGACCGCGCCGAAGGCCGGCAGGATCATGATGTACACCTCGGGGTGGCCGAAGAACCAGAACACGTGCTGGAACAGCACCGGGTCACCGCCACCGGCGGCACTGAAGAAGCTGGTGCCGAAATGAATATCCATCAGCATCATGGTCACTACGCCGGCCAGCACCGGCATCACTGCAATCAGCAGGAACGCGGTGATCAGCCAGGTCCAGACGAACAATGGCATCTTCATCAGGGTCATGCCCGGGGCACGCAGGTTGAGGATGGTGGCGATCACGTTGATCGCGCCCATGATCGAGCTGATACCCATCAGGTGGATGGCGAAGATGAAGAAGGTGACACTGGCCGGGGCATAGGTGGTGGACAGCGGGGCATAGAAGGTCCAGCCGAAATTCGGCCCGCCGCCCGGGCTGAACAAGGTCGAGACCAGCAGCAGGAAGGCCGCCGGCAGCAGCCAGAAGCTGAAGTTGTTCATCCGCGGCAGGGCCATGTCGGGTGCGCCGATCATCAACGGGATCATCCAGTTGGCCAGGCCGACGAAGGCCGGCATCACCGCGCCGAACACCATGATCAGGCCGTGCATGGTGGTCATCTGGTTGAAGAACGCCGGCTCCACGATCTGCAACCCGGGCTGGAACAGCTCGGCGCGGATCACCATGGCGAACGAGCCACCGAGCAGGAACATGATGAAGCTGAACCACAGGTACATCGTGCCGATGTCCTTGTGGTTGGTGGTCAGCACCCAGCGCATCAGGCCCTTGGCCGGCCCGTGTGCATGCTCATGGCCGTGGGCGTGGTCGTCGATCACTGCACTCATGTCCTGCCTCCTGCAATCCGCTGATTGCCGCGAGTAACCCGGTTCATTGCGCTTCTGCCTGCTTCAGCGCCAGCACGTCCTTCGGCGTGACCATGTCGCCCTTGTTGTTGCCCCAGGCGTTGCGCTCGTAGGTGACCACGGCGGCGATATCGACCTCCGACAGCTGCTTGCCGAACGCCGCCATGGCGGTACCCGGCTTGCCATGGAAGACGATGCCCAGGTGGGCTTCCTTGGGCCCGGTAGCGATCTTCGAGCCCTTGAGCGCCGGGAACATCGGCGGCAGGCCCTGGCCTTCGGCCTGGTGACAGGCTACGCAGGTGGTGTGGTAGACCTTATCGCCGCGCTCCACCAGCTCCTGCAGGGTCCATTCCTTGCTGGTCAGTTCCTTGAGCTTGGCGGCTTCGGCCTTGCGCTCGCCGAGCCAGGTGTCGTAATCGGCCTTGGACTTGACCTCGACCACCACCGGCATGAAGCCGTGATCCTTGCCGCACAGTTCGGTGCACTGGCCACGGTAGATGCCGGGCTTGTCGATGCGAGTCCAGGCTTCGTTGACGAAACCGGGGATGGCATCACGCTTGACCGCGAACGCCGGCACCCACCAGGAGTGAATGACGTCGGCAGCGGTGACCAGGAAGCGCACCTTGGCGCCGACCGGCAGTACCAGCGGCTGGTCGACTTCGAGCAGGTAGTGCTCGTCCTTGGGTGCCTGGTTATGGATCTGGTCGGCAGGGGTGGCCAGGTTGCTGAAGAACTCCACGTCCTGGCCAAGGTATTTGTAGTGCCACTTCCACTGGTAGCCGGTGACCTGGATGTCGATGTCCGGCTCACTGGCGTCGTAGATGTTGATCAGGGTCTTGGTGGCCGGAATGGCCATCGCCACCAGAATCAGGAAAGGGACTACGGTCCAGAGGATTTCCACCCAGGTATGCTCGTGGAAATGCGCAGCCTGCTGGCCGGTGGAGCGGCGGTGGATGACCATCGACCAGAACATCGCGCCAAACACAACCACGCCGATGATCACGCAGATCCAGAAGATGGTCATGTGCAGGTCGAAGACGGCGTTGGAGACTTCCGTCGCCCCTGGGTGCATGTTCACGGTCCAGGCAGCGTTGGCCTGACCAAAAACCGACCACAACAGGAGGCCCATCCAGACATGTGGATGTCGCATCATTGCGGGTTCCCCTTCTCGTTCTTGTTGTCCCGGAGGCGTGGCCTGCGGCAAGAGGGAACGGCGGTCAAGACTGCTGGCTTCGACGACCGAGCCCCTGCTAAAAGCAGTTGGGCCTCATCAACGAATCACGTTCACCGGGAGTATAGACAGCGACCAATGGCACGCAACGACACCCGTGAAATGAACTTCATGAAATGCCCGATCACCTCGGAAAACCGCGCACTTGACGGGGCATGGCGCGATAATGGCATTTCGATATGCCGGAGCATGCACAGCGTCGCGCCACTTATAACAAATGCGTCTTAGGTATTCTGTATACCGAGCTAATTTAGTGTCTTCCGTTTGAAACGTAACGTCCCTGGAGTTGTCATGAACATCGCTGCTGTACGCGAGCAGATTAGCCAAGCCCACGATCACGAAAGCCGTACCGGCCAACTGAAAAAGCGTCTCGAGATACAACTGCCCCACCTGCATCCCTCGATCCAACTGCCTGAGCAGGACGCCCAGGGTACTTTGGCGCGCTTCGTCAGAGCCTACATCGACCAGGTACCGGAATTGCTGGAGGCGGCACACGAGGTCGCCCGTGAAGCCGGTATCGAATCGCAGATCACCCCTGTACTGAAGATTGCCGAGGCTTATTTCCTGCAGCCGCCAAGCATGGTGCAAGGGCATGTGGGGCTGGATTGCCTGCTGGATGAAGCCTACCTGGCTCACCGCCTGGTGGAGGAGGTCAATGACCTGTACATCCGCCATTTCAAGCAACCGCTGATACCTGTGGATACCACCGTGGCCAACCTGGTCGCCCACCAGTTGATTGGTGAAACCTTCGCCAACCAGCTGGATGAGGTGGTGCATCATTCGGTGGATCAGATGCTCGACGACGAGAGCTTCGCCAGCGAATCGGTGGAAGCCTATCGCGCAGCCCTGAGCAGCCCGCAGACAGGCGCGGCCTGGAAGCGCTGGCCGTGCCTGTCCCGTCAGTTGAACGTGGCGTTCGGCCAGACAGGCGCCTGACCCGCACGACCGTCCGGGGAAGGCGGTCCTTCTGCTGCCCATTCGGGCTCATCGCTACTGTCATCCCGCCGTCTGAAGGCGGCGCTTTCCTATTTCAAGGTGATGACAATGACGATCAAAAGAAACCGAGTGTTCACGGACCTGCTGCGTGGTACCTATGGCACGATATGGGGCAACTGGGGCCTCAACCCATCGATCAAGCCTGGCGCCGTCGGCATCGTCGATTCCGATTCCGGCGACTTCAAGCTGGTCGCCGATGCCCTGCCCGGCGTCGAGGTCAGCAAGAATCTGCAGAGCCGCAAGTGGGACTTCAAATCCAGTGGCGTGACCTGCAGGAGCGTCAGCGCCAAAGGGCAGGGAGTGATCCTCGATCCGGGCACGGGGGTCGAGGTCAAACCGGATGCCGCACTGGAGTGGACCTTCGACAAGGAAAATGCCATCACCTCCGAGTTTGCCATCGCCGGTGAGCACAGCATCTGCAACCTCTGCGTGCTGGACGATCAGTACGAATGGCTGCTTGCCCAGGCACGCAAGGTGAACATGGCAACCAGCGCCGGTATATCGGAAGGTTTTGGCGTCGTCACCTCGGTGGTCTACGCCAGCAGTGGCCTGAATGCGGTGTCAAAGAAGAGCAAGGCAAGCTTCACCGTTGCCGGCAGCGCGACTGGCCTGAACCGGTTGCTCGGTGAAGAGGGCATTTCGGGCAACGGCAAGGCGAGTTACCTGTTCACCAGCAACTCAAGTGAAGTCGAGACACACACCCTGCCGGCCAAAAGCGGTGAAGTGGCAACCGACCCCCTACCTGTGGCCTATTACTTCGCATCGTACGCAGGCAGCCGGGTGTTGATTCCGAGCTGGGTCGGCAAGATTGGGGTATTGAACCTGCATGTCGACAGCAAGGCCTCGTCTCTGACTACCTACATCACCAAAGTCACGCTCGCCTACCAGACGCCCTCTGGCCCTGTGGAACATTCCAGTACCGTAATCGGCGGTAGCTCGGCGAGCTTTGGCGATATCCCGCTGACAGCCACCGAGATGGTGCTGACAGCGGAATTCGTCAACATCGGCGCCAATACCCGCAAATCGCTGAAGTGGAACACCCCCGCCACCGAGTGGCTGGGTGGCACCCGTACGGTCAACCTGACCGGTACCTGGCCGGGTGCACCCGAGATGATCGAGGTGAAGAACTGACCTCAGGCACCCGCCACGCTTCGCAGACGTCCCTCCACCCTGCGCTTGAGCCCTCGTTGTTCAATGCGCAGGATCGAGCCACTGGTTCTGCTCCAGTCCTCCAGCAGCTCCAGGCAGGAGTGGTCGATGTAGGTCAGGTTGGCCAGCGGCACATGCAACGTAGTCCCCGCAGGCACGCTATCGAGTACCTGGGTCAGGGCAGGTACCTTGAGGAAGGTTGCCGCACCGCTCAGGCGTAACTCCATATGGCCGCTGGTCTCGAGCTGGGCGAGGCTGATCTTCAGGCGTGCCGCCTTGAAGGCCAGCTTCAGCAGCGTCAGGGCAAAGCCCAGCAACACCCCGGTCAACAGGTCGGTAAAGATGATCGTCACGGCTGTTGCCACGTAGGTGAACATCGGCATCCTGCCGTAGCGGCTCAGGCCGCGCAGGGCCTTGAAGTCGACCAGTTTCACGCCGGTGTACACCAGCACGCCCGCCAGGCTCGCCACCGGAATCTGCTGCAGCACGCTGCCCAGAGCCACGACGAACGCCAACAACCATGCGCCATGCAGAATGGCCGAAGCCCGTGTTTGTGCACCTGCCTGCACGTTAGCCGAGCTGCGTACGATGACGCCAGTCATTGGCAGCGCGCCCAGCAACCCGCAAAGCATGTTGCCAATCCCTTGTGCCGAGAGCTCACGGTCGAAGTCTGAACGTTGCCCGCTATGCATGCGATCCACCGCAGCGGCGGACAACAAGGTTTCGGCGCTGGCGATGAAGGCCAATGCGAAAGCGGCCACCAGCAGGGACGGATCGGCCAGCTTCATGAGGTCATCGGGGCGGATCCAGTCGATGGCTTCGGTTAGGTCCGTCGGCACCTGTACCCGGTTCACCGGCAGTGCCAGCCAGATGGCGATAACCGTCATCGCTGCCACGCCCAACAAGGCACCGGGAACGAAACGCAGCTTGCGCGGCCGCAAGCGCTCCCACCCCCACATGATGGCGATGGTACCCAGCCCGAGTGCACCGGCTTGCCAACCAGAGCCCGCATTCTCCACCGGCAGGGCAGCCGCCACGGTCGAAGGAAATTCCACCAGGTTCTGCAGGCCCGAAGGCTGCGGTGTTGTGTCGAACATCACATGCACCTGGGACAGCACGATCAGCACACCGATACCTGCGAGCATGCCGTAAACAACCGCCGGGGCGGTGACACGGAACCAGCACCCCAGGCGCAGGCGCCCGGCCAGCAATTGCAGCAGGCCAGCCAGCAGCAAGATCGGCCCGAGCATGGCCATGCCATGCTGGCGCACCAGTTCGAACACCAGCACGGCCAGGCCAGCGGCCGGGCCACTCACCTGCAGCGGCGAGCCAGCGAGGAAACCCACGACGATGCCGCCGATGATGCCGGTAATCAGGCCTTTGGCCGGCGGCATCCCCGAAGCGATTGCAATACCCATGCATAACGGCAGGGCTACCAGGAAGACCACCACCGACGCCAGCAACTCACGCGGCAGGGCCGCTTTCAACTGTGTAATGTTCACCGTTGTTTCTCCTTTCTCTGTCACACAGCCATTCCCCTGGCCATGGGCACGTTTGCCCCTGACAAGCGCGCAGGCGCGGGCCGCCAGCAGGCATGCCGGCAGGGCAGTCAGGGAATTCAGGGCAGCCGAAAGCCGCGCCACACCCCAGCAGGGTGCAGCCGGCTATCAAGGTTCCAGCGGGTGGATGGGTCGCTTAGTAGCGGCCTCTCGGAGTAGCGCAGGGGACCGGCTCGCCAGCGGCAAGCGGCAGGAAGCTGTCGCTGGCAGCGTCGTAGGCTTCGATCTTGCTGGTCTCGATGTCGTAGACCCAGCCATGGATGAACAGCTCACCGGCTGCCAGGCGCGAAGCCACCGAAGGGTGAGTGCGCAGGTGATGCAACTGAGCGATGACGTTTTCCTTGGTCAGCACTTGCATCGTTTCGTGTTCGCTACCGCACGAACAGTTGTTCTCGACCACGGTGCGGGCCACTTCGGCGTGGCGCAGCCAGGCGGAAACGGTCGGCATCTTGGTCAGCGATTGCGGGTTGAGCACTGCACGCATTGCGCCACAGTCGGAGTGGCCACAGACGATGATGTGGTGCACTTTCAATGCCAGCACCGCGTACTCGATAGCGCTGGAAACGCCGCCGTTCATCTGACCATAAGGCGGTACCACGTTACCGACGTTACGGGTCACGAACAGGTCGCCTGGCGAACTCTGGGTGATCAGCTCGGGAACGATGCGCGAGTCGGCGCAGGTGATGAACATGGCACGCGGGGTTTGCGCGGTGGCGAGCTTCTTGAACAGCTCTTGCTGCTCGGGGAAAACGTCATGGTGAAAACGCAGGAAGCCGTCGACGATGTGCTTAAGGGCGGCATCGGCGCTCTCCGCGGGGACCTGCGGAACAACCTTGGATGGGTCCTTGATGGGCATGATTCATCCTCTTGACGGTGTTGTAGGTAAATCCATTTTACCGGTGAAAGATTTTGGCTATGCAGGGTTTTAGATGACGCGCATGGGCCATAGATCACAGTCGCTGCAAACTGATTTGCTACGCTAGCGGGGAAAACTTAACTGAAACTTAATTCGACGGCTCTAGAACGGGCGTTCCAGAACAAAGAGGCGGGAATTGAATAATAGCAAAAAACCATCAACTGCCAAGAGTCATTAGCACAATTATTTGCTTGCATGAGTCTCACTGAGGGTTTGCAACGTGCCCTTTTCCCATTACTAGAACAGTGCCATCTGCCCACCCGGCGGGCAGAACGCCGAGCAATCCAGCGCCTGCGCTTCCCGTCCCTCGAAGTCCAGCCGTCTCATGGCCTTGGCGAACCGCTGCGCCAGCAAATCGGCAAACACCCCTTCACCGCGCATGCGCGCACCAAACCGGCTGTCATACAGTTCACCACCGCGGCTCTGACGGATCAGGCTCAGGACGTGTGCCGCCCGTTGCGGGTAGTGGTCCTGCAGCCATTGCTCGAACAGCGGCGCCACCTCCAGCGGCAGCCGCAGCATCATGTAGGCCGCACTCTGTGCACCGGCCTCCCGGGCCGCCTCGAGCAGGCGCTCCAGCTCACTGTCGTTGATCATCGGGATCATCGGCGAACACAGCACACCTACCGGCACGCCGGCCTCGCGCAATACGCGAATGGCGCGCAACCTTGCCTTGGGCGAGGCTGCACGCGGCTCGAGCACCCGCTTGAGGCCATCGTCCAGGGTTGTCAGGCTGATCATCACCCGTGCCAAACGCTGGCTGGCCATTTCGGCCAGCAGGTCGAGGTCGCGCAAGACCAGCGCGCCCTTGGTGACGATGGTCACCGGGTGGCGAAAGCGCAGCAGCACTTCGAGCAGGCGACGGGTCAACATCTGTTCCCGCTCGATTGGCTGGTAGGGGTCGGTATTGGAGCCCAGGTTGATCGGCGCGCAGACATAACCCGGCTTGCTCAGTTGTTGCGCCAGCACCTCGGCAGCGTTGGTCTTGGCGATCAGCTTGGTCTCGAAATCCAGGCCGGGGGAAAGGTCCCAGTAAGCATGCGAAGGACGGGCGTAGCAGTAGATGCAGCCATGCTCGCAACCGCGGTAAGGATTGATCGAACGGTCGAAGGGCAGGTCGGGCGAGGTATTGCGGCTGATGACCGATTTGGCCATCTCGACCCGCACCTCGGTGCCCTGGGTTTGCGGCACCTCCTGGTACCAGCCGTCATCCTCCGCCACCGAGTGGCTCGGGGCGAAGCGGTTGTGCGGGTTGTGCGCCGTACCACGGCCCTTTGGCGGTGCTGGATGAAACATGGCTGTGCCTCGATACTGTACTTATATACAGTAAAGGGTGCGCCATGATCTTTCCAGCACCTCTGGTCAGCACACCTTCACGCCAAACCATGCCAGCGCAGGTATGGCGTAGGGCTCGCCTGTCGACCAAGGAATGCCTCGATGCCTTCGCGCAACGGCCGCGCTGCCCCTGGGGCGAACAGCGCCTCCTGCAGTTCACGGCCAGTCGCTCGGTCCAGCAGCCCTGCCGCTTCAAAGCGGGTGAACAGGTCGAAGGCGTGGACATCCGACCACAGGTACGCGTAATAGCCTGCGTCGTAGCCATTCACCAGGTGGTCGAAGGCATGCGCCGGGTGCTCGAAGCCTGCCAGGGGCCAATAACCGCAACGCTCGCGAGCCTGCTCCAGGCGCTGCTCGAGCGTCCTGCCATCGTTTGGCGTGGCATGCAGGTCCAGATCGAACAGCGCCAGGCTCAGATCACGTGCAATCTCTTCCACGCCTTGCTGCCGCAAGCGATACAGACACTCACCGACCCGCGCACGGTCAAGCGGGCTGCCATCCCGCTGGTGCGACGAGATCGCCACCAGGTAATCCGCATCCCAGACCCAGCGCTCGAACAACTTGCCGACCAGTTCCACGCCATCGGTGCCGAGTTCGGTAACGTTGGACATCACGTGATTGGTCGTGCGCACCAGCAAGTGGTGCAGGGCGTGGCCGAACTCATGGAACAGCTTGCGAAGCGACAGGTGGTCGAGCAACGGCTGGCCACCCGGCAGCGCTGGCGGCACGTCACTGAAGACCACCACCGAGGCCGCCTGGTAGATCCCTTCGGCATCGACTCGACGGTTGCGTATGTAGGTGGTGAACACCGCGTCGGGCTGCTTGCCAGCATGCTGTACGGCATCCAGGTAGAGGAAACCGATGAAGGCGTTGTCCTGCCACACTTCGAACGGCTGCACACTGTCATGCCAGGTAGCCAGCGGCCTGGGCTGCAACACTACGCCCAACAGCTGCTCCGTCAGCTGCTGCAACGCAGTGACGACGGCATTGAGCGGGAAGTATTCGCGCAAGGTTTCGGTGGAGAGAACAGCCGGGGGCGGGGCCTGGAGGTAGGCAATGTCCCAGGGCTGCACAGGCGCCAGCCCTTGGGCCGCCGCCCGGCGTTCGATCTCCGCGCGCCATTGCAACATGCCAGGGCGGACTTGGTCCGCCAGGTGGTGAAGAAAGCCTCGCACCTCGGCCGCCGCGCCAGCACTCTTCACCAGCAGGCTCTGCTCCAGATGGCTGGCGAAGCCAAGCAAGCGTGCCTTTTCATCAAGCCACGTCGCCAGTTGCTGCAAGTGCAAGCGATTGTCCTGCCCAGGCTCGTCACTGACCCCGCGTGCATGGTAAGCGCGGTACACACGCTCACGTAACGGGCGGTTCCCGGCGTACCTGAGCGCGTCATCGGTGGCCACGCTTTCACAGGCGATCAACCAGCCCGACAGCGCTGCTTCGCGTGCACGTTCGGCCCATTCATCGCGTATCCGCTGCGGAATGCCGTTCAGCTCGGTTTCATCGGTGACGTGCAACCCTGGCCGGTTGATGTTGGCACGGAAAGCCTCGCGTGCAGTGCCGATATGCGCCTGCAATTGGGCCAGGCGCGCCTTTGCGGTGGCGTCGAGCTTCGCTCCATTGGTGGTGAACTTGTCCAGGTGCCAGCGCAGGGTAGTCCTCTTGCGAGCATCCAGCTGCTTGCCAATGTCGCTGTTGGCCAGACGCTCATACAAGGCCTGCAGCGCTGAGTTGGCAAACTTCTGGTCGAAGCGTGCCGTTGCCTTGCCGTAGAAGTCGATAATGGCATCGGCCCAGTCATCGTCCCGGCCAACCAGTGGTGAAGCGGCGTATAGCACCGATAGCAGCTGGGCATCCAGGCCATCCACCGCCAGTACCATGTCGTCCCAGGTTGGCATCACCTGCTGGTCGCGAATGATACGGTCGATGCCTTGCTCATGCGCCAACAGCACATGGGCGAAGGCAGCAGCCATGTTTTCCAGGGTGATCGCCGGATAATCGACGGGGATATGGCTATTTTGCAGAAGCGGGTTGTCCATGACGCTACACCTTGCTCGTAGTGGGGAGCAGGGGAGCTTGCAGGCTTGCTGCGCGGCACGAGGCCTGACTATCTACCACCCGGGCGTGGCGCCCGGGCGGCACGGCGGCTTCAGTCAGCCGGTTTCTTCAGCTTCGGGTTGGGGAAGAACTGCACGGTCTGCACCTTGGCGGGCGCCGCTTTCGGTGCCAGCTGGTTGACCCGCGTGCCGAGCTCCTTGGGCACCGACAGGCCCTGCTCGTTGAGGGTATCGGTGAAGCCGCAGGCCACGCACTCGCGGTGCGGTACGCCGTCTTCGTTCCACATCATCAGCTTGTCGGTCTCGCTGCATGCCGGGCACACCGCCCCGGCAATGAAGCGCTTCTTGGTCTTGTTCACGGCTACCTCGCTCATGCTGCAGCGTCCTCGCTCAGGCCACTGTGGCGCAGCAAGGCATCGATGGAAGGTTCACGGCCACGGAAGTCGACGAACAGCACCATCGGCTCGCGTGAACCGCCGCGAGCCAGAATCGCCTCACGGAAGGCGCGACCGGTCTCGGCATTCAGCACGCCCTCTTCCTCGAAGCGCGAGAAGGCATCGGCAGACAGCACTTCGGCCCACTTGTAGCTGTAGTAGCCGGCTGCGTAGCCGCCCGCGAAGATGTGCGCAAAGCTGTTGGGGAAGCGGTTGTACGCCGGCGGGCGCATCACCGACACCTCGTCGCGTACGCCTTCGAGTACCTGAAGCACACTGCGGCCATCGCCATGGCTGGCGTGCAGTTCGAAGTCGAACAGCGAGAACTCCAGCTGGCGCACCATCATCATGCCCGACTGGAAGTTCTTCGCCGCCAGCATCTTGTCCAGCAGGTCTTGCGGCAGCGGCGCACCGGTTTCGAAGTGGCCGGAGATCAGCGCCAGGCCTTCAGGCTCCCAGCACCAGTTTTCCATGAACTGGCTGGGCAGCTCGACAGCGTCCCAGGCCACGCCATTGATACCGGAAACACCGGCATGCTCGATGCGGGTCAGCAAGTGGTGCAGGCCGTGACCGAACTCGTGGAACAGCGTGGTCACTTCGTCGTGGGTCAGCAAGGCCGGCTTGCCCGGCGCAGCCGGGGTAAAGTTGCAGACCAGGTTGGCCACCGGGCTCTGCAGGCGGCCATCGGCCGTGCGGCGACGGTCACGGGCGCCGTCCATCCAGGCACCGCCACGCTTGTTGGCGCGAGCGTACAGGTCGAAGAAGAAGCGGCCGACGTGCTGGCCGTTTTCCTTGATCTCGAACAGGCGCACGTCCGGGTGCCAACTGTCGAAGCCCTTGAGTTCGGCGATTTCGATGCCGTACAGGCGCTGAACGATGCTGAACAGGCCACCCAGCACCTTGTCGATCGGGAAATAGGCGCGCAGGGCTTCCTGCGACACGCTGTAGCGCTGTTCACGCAGCTTCTCGCCGAAGTAACCGGCGTCCCAGCTGGCCAGCTCGGGGCAGCCCTGCTCGGCGGCATAGGCCTTGAGCTGCGCCAGGTCCTGTGCGGCGAACGGCTTGGAACGCTTGGCCAGGTCGCGCAGGAAGCTCAGCACCTGGTCGCTGGACTCGGCCATCTTGGTAGCCAGGCTCAGTTCGGCGTAGTTCTGGTAACCCAGCAGTTCGGCCAACTCCTGGCGCAGGGCAAGGATTTCCTGCATCACCGGGCCGTTGTCGAACTGACCGGCGTTCGGGCCCTGATCCGAGGCACGGGTGCAGTAGGCGGCATACAGTTCTTCGCGCAGGGCACGGTCGTTGGCGTAGGTCATCACCGCGTAGTAGCTGGGGAACTCCAGGGTGATCAGCCAGCCGTCGAGCCCCTTGGCCTGCGCGGCGGCAGCCATCTGCGCCTTGGCCGAATCGGTCAGGCCGGCCAGTGCGGCTTCGTCGGTAACGTGCTTGGTCCAGGCTTGGGTGGCGTCGAGCAACTGGTTGGAGAAGCGGCTACCCAGCTCGCTGAGCTTGCTCTGCACTTCGGCGTAGCGCTGCTGCTTGTCCGCCGGCAGGTCGATACCCGACAGGCGGAAGTCACGCAGGGCATGCTCGAGGATAGTCTTCTGCGCCACGTCGAAGCCGGCAGCCTCCGGGCTGTCGATCAGCGCCTGGTAGGCTTCGAACAGCGCTCGGTTCTGCCCAAGTTCGGTAGAGTAGGCGCTCAGCGCCGGCAGGCACGACTCATAGGCCTCACGCAGCTCGGGGCTGTTGCACACCGCATTGAGGTGGCTGACCGGGCTCCAGGCGGCGCCCAGGCGGTCGTTCAGTTCGTCCATGGCCAGCACCAGGCCAGCCCAGGAGGGGTTCTTGCCCTGCTTTTCGAGGATCTCGGCAATGGCTTTACGGTTGTCGGCCAGGATCGCTTCGATCGCCGGCAACACGTGTTCGGCACGGATTTGCGAGAAGGGCGGCAGATCGTAGGACTGCAGAAGCGGGTTGTTCGCACTCACGGTTTGGATACCTTGGCAGAAGAAACACTGGCCCATCTTAATTACAATCGACGCCGACCGCAGCAGGCAGCCTGCCTATCGGCACAGATGAGAGACGCTATCATGGCCATCCGAAGCTTCCAGCAACACACTCCGAAAGTTGGACCACGGGCCTTCGTCGACCGTTCGGCGATCGTGCTGGGCGACGTGGAAATCGGCGAGGACAGCTCGGTGTGGCCGCTGACCGTGGTGCGCGGCGACATGCACCGTATCCGCATCGGCGCACGCACCAGCGTGCAGGACGGCAGTGTCCTGCACATCACCCACGCCAGCACGTATAACCCTGACGGCTTCCCGCTGATCATCGGCGACGAAGTGACCATCGGCCACAAGGTCATGCTGCATGGCTGCACTCTGGGCAACCGCATCCTGGTCGGCATGGGCAGCACCATCATGGACGGCGCCATCGTCGAGGACGAAGTGATCATTGGTGCCGGCAGCCTGGTACCGCCGGGCAAGCGCCTGGTCAGTGGCTACCTGTACATGGGTAGCCCGGTGAAACAGGCCCGGCTGCTGAACGACCAGGAGCATGCGTTCTTTGCCTACAGCGCCAGCAACTATGTGAAGCTCAAGGACCAGCATCTGGCCGAAGGCTACGATCAACCTGAATGACCGATTCGCGGGCTTGCCCGCTCCCACAGGTCTAGTGGAGTCTTCAAGGCCAGCGCTGTACCTGTGGGAGCGGGCGAGCCCGCGAAGAAGGCCACGCAGCACTCAAGTGGAACCTATGTAAATGCACCAGCAGAACATCCTCTTCGACCTCGACGGCACCCTGACCGACCCGCGCCAGGGCATCACCCGCTCGATCCAGTACGCCTTGGCCAAGCTGGGCATCGACGAGCCGGACCTGGCCCGCCTCGAACACTTCATCGGCCCGCCCTTGCTGCAGGCGTTCATGCAGTTCTATGGCTTCGACGAGGCCAAGGCCTGGGAGGCGGTGAACTTCTACCGGGAACGCTTCCGCGTCACCGGCCTGTATGAAAACCTAGTGTTCGAAGGTGTGCCGGAACTGCTCGCAGCCCTGAATGGCCAAGGCCGCACCCTGTACATCGCTACCTCCAAGCCCTGGGAGTTCGCCCGTGAAATTGCCCGTCACTTCGCTTTCGACCAGCATTTCAAGGTGATCTATGGCAGTGAACTGGATGGCACACGCACCAACAAGGTCGAGCTGATTCGCCACCTGCTGGACGAAGAGGGGCTGGACCCGGCGCAGACGCTGATGATCGGCGACCGCAAGCATGACCTGATCGGTGCACGCAGCAACGGCTTGCAGGCGGTGGCGGTGGGGTATGGGTTTGGCAGCCGGGAGGAGTTGATGGCGGAAGAGCCGGCCTATCACTTTGCAACCTTGGCCGAAATGCATCGAGCGTTTCTCGAGGCTTGAGGGCCATGGGGCTGCTTTGCAGCCCATCGCGACGCAAGGCCGCTCCTACCAGGACCGCGTAGGCTTTGTAGCGCGATGGGCCGCAACATCTGATGGGTTGACCATCAACCGCTGCAACGCCGCTTTGCGCTCCTCGATCGGCAGCCGTCCCAACTGCTCCACCCGCTGATAAAACCGCGCCCAGTCCCCACCCACCTCGCGGAACAGTGCTGCGAACGCTGGCACCCACTGGTCATACAGCCCGAACGGCAACAGCTTGGCATTGTTCATCGGCCCATACATCCAGGCGTCGTAACGCTTGTCGCCGCCCCACTGGCCGTCACGCAGCAGCCGGTACTCCCGCCTCAACCGCTCGAACTCGGCCTGCTTGGCCACGCGCTTTTGCGCATCGTCCAACGGCCCGGCATAAATGGCCTGCAACCGCTCGCGGCTGGCCAGTACGAGCCGGATGAACTGGTCACGCTGCGGCCCCTGGGCCTGGTCAACCGCTGCAAGCCCACGCGCCACGCGCCATTGCCGCGTGCCCTCCTGCTCGACGAAGGAGGCGAATGACTCGTTGAACTCGGTGTCGTCCTGCACATAGAAGCGCTGGTGGGCCAGTTCATGGAAGATCAACGTGGCCAGGCGCTCATCGCCCCAGCCAACCATCGACGACAGGATCGGGTCATCGAACCAGCCCAGGGTCGAATAGGCTTCCACGCCGCTCACGTACACGTCCATGCCGTCCTGCCGCATCAACGCCGCCGCCCCGCGTGCCGCCCCCAGCTGGTAGTAACCGCGATACGCCACGCAGCCGGCGATCGGGAAGCAGTGCGTGACCGGCTGCAGTGACAGCTCGGGGGTGGCGAACACATTCCACACCACAAAGGGCCGGCCAAGTTCCACGTACACCCGGTAGCTGCGGTTGTCCGGCAATTTCAGCTGCTGGCTGGCAAACGCGCGTGCCTGCTCGGCATGCGTCAGTCGCTCACGCAACTGCGGCGAGGTAGCAGGGTCGGCCACGACTCGCTCCACCGACTGACGGGCACGCAGCAGTTGCCACTGGCCTTCGGCCAACTGCCCGTAATAGGTCGTACTGGCACAACCGTTCAGCAGGAGCGCGGCAAGCGTGGGAACCAAACGGGTGAAAAAGCGGTCGAGTGCCCCAGGGCCCGAGCGCTGAACAAGAAAAAATCGAAGCATCCGGTAGGTCAGACTCGCTCTAGGCCGTTTCACTTCAAGACTATCTCGCCAAGGGGGAGTTTCGCCATGCGCGCACTGTTGGTTGCCGGCTCACTGTTGCTGATATCCGCCTGCTCGACCCTGCCGGACCCGGACCCGAACCAGGCCTGGATCGACCTCACCCCCTACGACAACACCTCGCTGCATGCGCTGCAGGTCGATGAACGAGACTGGGCCGATAGCCGTTATTTCGAAGTGCCGCCCGGCAGCCATGAGCTGACCGTGCGCTACCAGTTCCCGGTTACCCCCAGCAATATCGGCCCGGTCGACGAGCCGCTGTGGCGCGACTGCCAGGTCAAACTGACCTTCAAGGACTTCGGCGCCGGCCAGCGCTACCAGCTGCAGGCTGGCAGCATCGGTTTCCGGCCCTGGATCAAGCTCTACGACCATCAGCAAAAGCTGGTTGGCCAGGGCCTGCCCGCTGGCTGTCAACACAGCTGACAGGCACGAATGGCGCTATGCTTGTAGCGTGTAATCCGCAAGCGGGAGTCTTGCCATGCGCCAGCCCATGATGCTGATCGCCCTCAGTACACTGGGGGCCTGCGCCAGCCCCTTGCCGCCCGTCGACCCCAAGCAGGCCTGGGTCGACCTCTATACCACCACCCCAGGCAGGGTCATCATGGCCGACCGCCTCGACGGAAAACGACTGGATGACGGCCGTTACTTCCAGGTGACACCAGGCAAGCACGAACTGGTCGTGCGTTTCGATTACGAAATCTACTCTGGCGGCATCACCACCGACCCCAGGGACCGAACCTGCTACCTGACTGTACGCTTCGACAACTTCAAGGCCGGGGAACGCTATCGCCTGGAGGCACGGGCACCGGTAATGGAGCCGCAAGTGCTGCTGTATGACGGCAACCGCAAGGTGGTGGTCAACGAACCTAGCGAAGTGTTCTGCATTCCGTGATCACCGGCTGCTGCACGGCCCCGGGGTTCGCCGCTACTGGTCGTTCTTCTGGTAGATGATCTTCTTGCTGCCGCCATCACAGGTCCCGACGACCATGCTCGGGTCCTTCACTTCGCTGTTGGGCACGATTTCCAGGGTGTAGGAGGGAACCCCCTGGGCCTGTATCTTGGTCTCGATCTCGGCCTTGAGCTCCTCGCACGGCTTCACCGCCGCCAGCGCAGAGGTGGCGACCAGGGAAGCCAACACGGTGATTGCTACGCGAATCATGAAACGGCTCCTGAAAGGGGCAGCATGCTGCCGACGCTGTCTAGACTACAGCAAACCGCCCTCATTGCACCGCTTCAGCCCACCAGTGCCGCATCCAGGCTGATCCTGGCGTTCAGTACCTTGGATACCGGGCAACCCGCCTTGGCCTTGTTGGCGATATCCAGGAACTGCGCCTCGCTTGCTCCGGGGACCTTGGCCCGCAGTACCAGGTGCACGGCGGTAATGGCAAAGCCATCAGGCTGCTTGTCGAGGGTCACCTCGGCGGCAGTGTCGATCCGCTCGGCAGTCAGCCCCGCTTCGCCCAGCATCATCGACAGCGCCATCGAGAAGCAGCCAGCATGTGCCGCTCCGATCAGCTCTTCCGGATTGGTGCCGGGCGAGCCTTCGAAACGGGTATTGAAACCGTAGGGGTTCTGCTTGAGCGCGCCGCTTTCCGTGGAGAGCAGGCCTTTGCCGTCCTTCAGGCCACCTTGCCAGATCGCCGATGCTGTCTTTTTCATGCTACCTCCTGGTCACTGGTTACATACCTACCGGTTCAGAGGCCTGCCACGCCTGGCAAGTTCAGCGCAATCTGACCGCAGGCATTGAATCCAACGAATACGCCCATACAGAGTCAAAAAGGCCTCTGGCCAACCATTCCTGCGGAGGCACCATGACCCAGTTGCGTGACCTGAAAATATCCACCCTCGACCTGGTGCCCGTGCGCGCCGACGCTGGCCCGGCCCAATCGCTACGTAACTCGCTGGACCTGGCGCAGCATGTCGAACGCTTTGGCTACCACCGCTTCTGGGTAGCCGAGCACCACAACATGGACGGCATCGCCAGTTCCGCCACTGCGGTGCTGATCGGCTACCTGGCCGGTGGTACTTCGAGCATTCGCGTGGGCTCTGGCGGGGTCATGCTGCCCAACCATGCACCGCTGGTGATCGCCGAACAGTTCGGCACCCTGGCCAGCCTGTATCCAGGGCGCATCGACCTGGGCCTGGGCCGTGCCCCGGGCTCCGACCAGATGACCGCCTACGCCCTGCGCCGCGACCGTGCTGGCGGCCCGGACGATTTCCCGGACGACGTCGAGGAGCTGTCGCGCTACCTCGGCCCGCGCACCGATGAGCAGAAAGTGATTGCGGTGCCAGGGCACGACACCGAGGTGCCGATGTGGCTGCTTGGCTCCAGCCTGTTCAGTGCCCAGCTGGCTGGTATGCGCGGCATGCCCTATGCCTTCGCCTCACACTTCGCGCCGCGCTACATGCACGAGGCGATCCGCGTGTACCGCAACCACTTCAAGCCCTCCACCACGCTGGACAAGCCGTACGTGATGCTGGGTATTCCGATGGTCGTGGCGGAAACCGACGAGAAGGCCGAATACCTGGCCACTTCGGTGTACCAGCGTATCCTGGCGCTGATCCGCGGGCAGAGCTTGATGCAGAAGCCGCCGGTGGCAAGCATGGAGGGCCTGTGGCTACCGCATGAGCGGGATGCGGTGGGCAGCTTCCTGGGCCTGGCGATGATTGGCAGCCCAGAGAAAGTGCGGGCCAAGGTGGAAGTGCTGCTGGAGCAGACCGGGGCGGATGAGCTGATCTTTACCTGTGATCTGTATGAGCATGCCGACCGGGTGCGGTCGTACGAGTTGCTGGCGCAGGCCCTCAGGGCCGAGTGACCTTCTGCGCCGGCAAACCCGGCGCGGTCAGCTGTAGGAGCGGTTTGTGTCGCGAAGGGCTGCGAAGCAGCCCCGGCTATCTGTGCACCTGCGCTGAAATCCTGGGGCTGCTTCGCAGCCCTTCGCGACACAAGGCCGCTCCTACAGGGACAGCGCCACGTTCAAGCCTATCGGGCCGGCGAAGACGCCAAGCCATCAGCCACGGCGGTAGACGATCTCCTTGGTGCCGGCCTCGCAGCTACCAATCACCTTGCCCGCCGGTTCGCCCTTCTTCACCACCTCCAAGGTGTAACCCTGGACACCTTTGGCATCCAGCTTGGCTGCAATCTCCGCCTTCAGTTCCTCGCAGGGCTTGCCTGCTGCCAACGCCCCACCGGCCAGGCTCAGCAGGCCCAGCGCCAGAATCAGTTTGTTCATCGATCGCTTTCCTTGTGCAGATGAAATCAGAAAAGGGCGCCTGCCAAGGCGCCCGCTTCTTAAATATCCCATCCTGCCGGACTCATCCAGCCCGGTAATATTTCAGCTGTTGGCGATACGGAAGCCAACCTTCAGCGTGACCTGGAAGTGTGCCGCCTTGTTGTCGCGGATATGGCCACGGGTGTCGACTACCTCGAACCACTCCAGGTGCTTGATGCTCTTGCCAGCTTCGGCCAGGGCATTGTTGATCGCCTCCTCTATGCTGGTGGTCGAAGACCCTACCAGCTCGATCTTCTTGTAAGTGTGATGATCGGTCATGAGCGCTCTCCTTGGATGACGGTGTGATTGAGCCTAGCAGCGCAGGCAGGGTTTACCTGCGAGCCGATACGAATGTGCAAAGTTCGATCGCACTTTCGCTTCGCTTGGCAGTCGCAACCTCTACAGCCCACAACGCGAAGGAGAGTCAACATGCCCCGCAATTCGCTGCGAAAAGCATCCCTGGAAAGCATGGAAGCCGAGATCGAAAGCCTGCTGAAGAGCCTGGAGAGCCTCAAACACGACGCCTCGGAAGAATCCCAGAAGTCGGTCAAGGCCATCCGCAGCAGCGCCGAGAGCGCCCTTCGCCATTCTCGTAGCCTGCTGAGCGACGCCTATGAGGAAATGAAGCAGCGCACCCGCCAGACCGGCATCGCTACCCGTGACTACGCGCAGCAGCACCCTTACACCACGGCAGGTGTTGCCATCGGTGCACTGGGCCTGCTGGCGGCTTACCTGCTGTGCAAACGCAACTAAGCGCCTTGACCGGCCAGTTCGGCGCGTAGCCATCGCGCCAGCTGCTCGGCGCGCCCGTCTGCGGCGCGCCGGGGCACCCATAACGCCAGCACCGCCGAAGTAGGGGAAAAGCCCCAAGGCGCACGCAAACGCCCCGCCCGCAGGTCATCGGCGACCAGCGGCTGCGGCGCAATGGCTACGCCCAGGCCCGCCACAGCAGCTTCCAGCAGGTAGTACAAGTGCTCGAAGGCCTGCCCATACTGCAATGCCCTCGGCTCCAGCCCCTGTTCCGCCGCCCAGGTCGGCCAGGCCTGCGGGCGCGAGGTGGTGTGCAGCAAGGCCTCGTCGAGCAAGGCGCTGGCAGGTGCACCCTGCAAGCGCTCGAAACCAGCAAAATGCGGGCTGAGCACTGGCCCGATGCGTTCTTCGGCCAGCACGTGCACCTGCATGTCTGCCGGCCATGGCGGCTCGGCATATACCAACAGCGCATCCAGCCCCGGCCGCCGCGGGTCGAGGTCGCCTTCGCCTGCCGACAGGTGCAGGCGCAGCTCGGGCAAATCGGCCTTCAGCCGCCCCAGCCGCGGTATGAACCAGCGCGCCAACAAGCTGCCCGAGCAGCCCAGGACGAACGGTGCCTCACTCACGTCGCGGCTGAGTTCGGCACATACGCTGCGCAGCCGATCGAACGCTTCGCCGCTGGCATCACGCAGGCGGATACCGGCATCTGTGAGTTTGATGCCACGTCCGTCCTTGACGAACAGCGCAACCCCCAGGTGTTCTTCAAGCACCTTGAGCTGCCGGCTGACCGCGCCGTGGGTGACGTGCAGCGCTTCAGCCGCCTGGCTGACGCTATTAAGCCGGGCGGTGGCCTCGAAGGCTCGCAGGGCGTTGAGGGGAGGGAGGTCGTGAGCCATTTTACCTGTGAGTTTTCCTGACAAGTTTGCGCAATCTTATCGGTTTTCAGCCAGGCCTGTCGTGGTTAGAGTAAAGCCCATACCTCATCGACTACGCCCTGGAGCGCCCCATGACCCAGTCCCAATACCGCCCCGGCCCAGATGCCAATGGCCTGTTCGGCTCGTTCGGCGGCCGCTACGTGGCCGAAACCCTGATGCCATTGGTGCTGGACCTGGCCCGCGAATACGAAGCAGCCAAGGCAGACCCGAAATTCCTCGAAGAGCTGGCCTATTTCCAGCGCGACTACATCGGCCGCCCCAACCCACTGTACTTCGCCGAACGCCTGACCGAGCACTGCGGCGGGGCAAAGATCTTCTTCAAGCGTGAAGAGCTCAACCACACCGGCGCGCACAAGGTGAACAACTGCATCGGCCAGGTGCTGCTGGCCAAGCGCATGGGCAAGAAGCGCCTGATCGCCGAAACCGGTGCCGGCATGCACGGCGTTGCCACTGCTACCGTTGCCGCGCGCTTCGGCCTGCCTTGCGTGATCTACATGGGCGCTACGGACATCGAGCGCCAGCAGGCCAACGTATTCCGCATGAAGCTGCTGGGCGCCGAGATCGTTCCGGTCACCGCCGGCACCGGCACCCTCAAGGACGCCATGAACGAGGCCCTGCGCGACTGGGTCACCAACGTCGAAGACACCTTCTACCTGATCGGTACCGTGGCCGGCCCACACCCTTATCCGGCCATGGTTCGCGACTTCCAGTCGATCATCGGCAAGGAAACCCGCGCCCAGCTGCAAGAGAAGGAAGGCCGCCTGCCAGACAGCCTGGTCGCCTGCGTCGGTGGCGGTTCCAACGCCATGGGCCTGTTCCATGAATTCCTCGAAGAACCGAGCGTGCAGATCATTGGCGTCGAAGCCGGTGGCCACGGCGTGCACACCGACAAACATGCCGCCAGCCTCAACGGCGGCGTCCCAGGCGTGCTGCACGGCAACCGTACCTACCTGCTGCAGGATGCAGACGGCCAGATTACCGACGCCCATTCGATTTCCGCCGGCCTGGACTACCCGGGCATCGGCCCGGAGCATGCCTACCTGCACGAAGTGAAACGGGTGGAATACGTCAGCATCACCGACGACGAAGCGTTGGATGCGTTCCACGCCACCTGCCGCCTGGAAGGCATCATCCCGGCCCTGGAGAGCTCCCATGCCTTGGCCGAGGCGATCAAGCGCGCACCGAAGCTGCCCAAGGACCACCTGATGGTCGTGTGCCTGTCGGGCCGCGGCGACAAAGACATGCAAACCGTCATGAACCACATGGCTGCCCAGGAGAAACAGGCATGAGCCGTCTTGAACAACGCTTCGCCGAGCTGAAGGCCGAAGGCCGCTCGGCACTGGTCACCTTCATTACCGCGGGCGACCCGGGCTATGACGCCTCGCTGCAGATCCTCAAGGGCCTGCCGGCAGCCGGTGCCGACGTGATCGAACTGGGCATGCCGTTCACCGACCCGATGGCCGATGGCGTGGCCATCCAGCTGGCCACCCTGCGTGCCCTGGAAGCCGGCCAGACCCTGGCCAAGACCCTGCAGATGGTTCGCGATTTCCGTGTGGGTGACCAGGCCACGCCGATCGTGCTGATGGGCTACTACAACCCGATCCACCGCTTTGGCGTGGAACAGTTCGTGGCCGAGGCCAGGCAAGCGGGCGTCGATGGCCTGATCATCGTCGACCTGCCGCCGGAGCACGACGCCGAACTGGCTACCCCGGCCCAGGCCGCAGGCATCGACTTCATCCGCCTGACCACCCCGACCACCGATGATGTGCGCCTGCCGCGCGTGCTGGAGCGCAGCTCCGGGTTCGTCTACTACGTGTCGGTGGCCGGTGTGACCGGCGCCGGCTCGGCCACCACCGAGCACGTGACCGAGGCCATTGCCCGCCTGCGTCGGCATACCGACCTGCCGATCAGCGTTGGCTTCGGCATTCGTACGCCGGAGCAGGCGGCGAACATCGCCCGCTTGGCGGATGGTGTGGTGGTGGGCTCGGCACTGGTCGACAAGATTGCCCAGGCCGAGACTGGCGAGCAGGCGGTGAACGATGTACTGAGCCTTTGCTCGGCATTGGCTGAAGGGGTGCGTGGCGCTCGTCGCTGAACCGCGGCGCCCTCTTCGCGGGCATACCCGCTCCCACAGGTACAGCGCCGTACCCAGGCCCTGTGATACCCCTGTCGGAGCGGGCGTGCCCGCGAAGAGGCCCTCGTAAGCAACAGAGCCTCAGCCCCCAAAAATAGACAGATCCAAAGGCCTTACAGCCCCCATCCAGATCGCATGATCACGGTGATCCGCCAATTCATCCCCGGTCAGCGGGTGCATGAACACCACCAGCCCCTTGCGATACAACGCCAACCAAGGCAACACCACCCCCACCACCTCCGGCCCGAACGCCAGCTGGCAGCTCCAGTCCGGGTGTGGCCCCACCGGCTGCTGGTGCATGCGCCCCATGGTCACCGGGAACAGTCGCGCGGCCTCCTCGCACAACTCACGGGCCTGCTCCATGGTCGCTGCGTCGTAGTACACGTGGGCGTGGTAACCCTTGATTCTCTGCACGATAACTCCTGATTACGGTCCAAACCTCACCACCTGCAAAGGGAGTGATGCCGTGAAAAACGCCGAAACGCCGGTGTTCAAGCTGGTCCTGTTCGGGGCTGAAAGCAGCTTGGGCAATGCTTTGATGGTCGAACTGCTGTCACGCCAGCACGAAGTCACGGCCGTGGTGAATGACCTCAACCGCCACGCGCCGCGCCCGGGCCTGCATTTCAAGATAGGCGGGCTGGGCGATGCCGACCAGGCGGAACAGGGTGCGGCAGGCGGTTCGGCGGTGATTGCCCTGCTGTCGACACTGGCGCCGGGCGACCTGCCAGGCCAGGCGCGCATGAGCGAGGCGCTGGTGGCGGGCCTCAAGCGCACGACTATACGCCGGCTGTTGCTGGTGGGCGATTTCGATGTGCTGGACAAGCCGGCCAAGTACAGTGAAGCGGAGCGGGAATGCGTGGACCAGATGGTTGATGGCTTGCAGCGCAGTGCCTTGCACTGGACGTTGATCAATGCGCCGCCGGAGCTGCCCGGGTTGGGGATGGAGCATTTTCGCAATACCGAGGGCACGCTGGAGCCGGGGTTGGCAGAGCCGTTGCGGCACCTGGCCGGGGTCGCGGCGGGGATGGTGGATATGCTGGAACTGGACTTGCACCGGGGCGAGCATCTGAACTTCGTGGTCTAGATGGCCGGGGCTGCTGCGCAGCCCATCGCGACACAAGGCCGCTCCTACCTCGACCGCGCAGCCTCGGCTGGCGCGATTCCTGTAGGAGCGGCCTTGCGTCGCGATGGGCCGCAAAGCGGCCCCAAAATCTCAAAGGCTGCGCTCCCGCTCCAGCCAATCCACAAACCGCTCGATCAACGCCCCACGCCGCTTGCGCGGCGGCAACACTGCGTAATACCCACGCGCCGAACGCAAACTCCCCTCCAGCGGCCGGCACAGCAACCCTTGCTCCACCAACCCGTCCACCAGATGCCCCCAGCCAATCGCCACGCCCTGGCCGGCGATCGCCGCCTGAATCAGCAACGTATAGTTATCGAACCGCAGCTGCCCCGGCGGCGGCGGGCTGGCCACGCCAAACCCGCGAAACACCCCCGCCCAGTCGAACCAGCGGCTGGCCTGCTCGCCCTTCAAGTGCAACAACGGCAATCGTTGCAAAGCCTCGGCTGACAAGGGTTTGCCATGAATCAGCCGCGGGCTGCAGACCGGAAAAACCTCTTCATCGAACAGCCACCGGCTCTCGCCCTGGTGAAAGCGCCCGTCACCAAACAGCACTGCCACATCGATGTCCGGGCGCAACATGCCCTGGCTGCGTTCACCCGTCACCAGGCTCACATCCACCTGTGGATAAGCCTGATGAAAGCGCTGCAACCGTGGCATCAGCCAGAACGCCGCAAAAGCGAAGTCGGTCGCTACCTGCAGCACCTCGCGCTGGCCTCTCCCGCAGACCTCAGCGACGCCGTCATCCATGGCCTGCAGGCCCTGATGCACCTGTTCGAACAACACCTGGCCAGCCTCGGTCAGCTCGATGCCCCGGTAAATGCGGTCGAACAAGCGCGTGCCCAACCGAGCCTCCAGCCGTTTGACCTGCTGGCTCACCGCCGGCTGCGTGGTGCCCAGCTCCAGCGCCGCTGCAGTGAAGCCACGCAGCCGCGCAGCGGCCTCGAACACGCGCAAGGTATCCAGCGACAAATCGGCGAGGTGGTCAAACATAAGCGTGGCTAATCCTGGTCATTGTTGGCCATGGGCTTTACCCATGTTATCCACAGTCGCATCTTGATAGGCAAGCGGTTCGCATAACTCTCAACGATGGAAGCCACCATGACGCGCCCGAATATCCTGTTCATCATGGCCGACCAGATGGCCGCGCCCTTGCTGCCGATCTACGCCCCCTCGCCAATCCAGATGCCACACCTGAGCCGCCTGGCCGCGCAGGCGGTGGTATTCGACGCCGCCTACTGCAACAGCCCGCTTTGCGCCCCGTCTCGTTTCACCCTGGTCAGCGGCCAGTTGCCCAGCCGCATTGGCGCCTACGACAACGCCGCCGACTTCCCCGCCGATGTACCTACCTACGCCCACTACCTGCGCCGCCTGGGCTACCGCACTGCGCTGTCAGGCAAGATGCACTTCTGTGGCCCGGACCAGTTGCATGGCTACGAAGAACGTCTGACCAGCGATATCTACCCGGCAGACTACGGCTGGGCGGTGAACTGGGACGAACCGGATGTGCGCCCAAGCTGGTACCACAACATGTCGTCGGTGCTGCAGGCCGGCCCCTGCGTGCGTACCAACCAACTGGATTTCGACGAAGAAGTGCTGTTCAAGGCGCGCCAGTATCTGTACGACCACGTCCGCGAAAACGATGGCCGGCCGTTCTGCCTGACCGTGTCGATGACCCACCCGCACGACCCATACACCATCCCCAGGCGCTACTGGGATCGCTATGAGGGTGTGGATATTCCCATGCCACGTGCCGAGCTCGCGCAGGCGGAACTCGACCCCCACTCGCAGCGCCTGCTGAAGGTCTACGACCTGTGGAACAAGCCGCTGCCTGTGGACAAGATTCGCGATGCCCGCCGCGCCTACTTCGGCGCCTGCAGCTACATCGACGACAACATCGGCCAGCTGCTGCAAACCCTGGAGGAATGCAACTTGGCCGACAACACCGTGATCGTATTCTCCGGCGACCACGGTGACATGCTCGGTGAGCGAGGCCTCTGGTACAAGATGCACTGGTTCGAGATGTCGGCGCGGGTACCGCTGCTGGTGCATGCGCCAAAGCGCTTCGCGGCAGGCCGCGTGAGCGCCTCGGTATCGACCTGCGATTTGCTGCCGACGCTGGTCGAACTGGCTGGCGGGGCTGTGGATAAAGACCTGCCGCTGGATGGCCGCTCGCTGCTCGGCCACCTGCAAGGGCAGGGCGGCCACGACGAGGTGATCGGCGAGTACATGGCCGAAGGCACGGTCGGGCCGCTGATGATGATCCGCCGCGGGCCATACAAGTTCGTGTACAGCGAAGACGACCCGTGCCTACTCTATGACCTGAGCCGCGACCCGCACGAGCGGGAGAACCTCACCAGCAGCCCGGACCACCAGGCGCTTCTGCAGGCATTTGTCGATGAAGCACAGCAACGCTGGGATATCCCCAGCCTGCGCCAGCAGGTGCTGGCCAGCCAGCGCCGCCGCCGGCTGGTGGCCGAGGCACTGGCCATCGGCAAACTGAAAAGCTGGGACCACCAACCCTGGGTGGACGCCAGCCAACAGTACATGCGCAACCACATCGATCTCGACGACCTCGAGCGCAAGGCACGTTATCCACAGCCCGCACCCTTGGAATGAGTAAAGAGAGGCCGCCATGCATAAGTTCTCCGCCGCCGTGTTCGCCCTGGCCATCAGCCTGGGCACGGGCACCGTTTACGCCGCCGACAGCGACACGCAATGCACTACCGTGAAATTGGCCGACCCCGGCTGGAGCGACATTGCCTCGACCAACGCCGTGGCCCGCCTGCTGCTGGAAAGCCTGGGTTACCAGGTAAAGATCGACAGCCTGGCTGTACCGATCATCTATGGCGGCCTCAAGGATGGCCGCGTAGATGCCTTCCTCGGAAACTGGATGCCCGCGCAACAGGGCTTTCATGACAAGTTCATCGCCAATGGCGACGTGAAGCAGCTGTCACGCAATCTGGAGGGAACCGAGTTCACCCTGGCAGTGCCCGATTATGTGTGGGATGCCGGAGTCAGGGACTTTGCCGACCTGCAGAAACACGCCGAGCAGTTCGACAAGAAGCTTTACGGGATTGGCTCCGGCGCCCCGGCCAACCTGTCGCTGAAGGAAATCATCGACAACAATGAGTTCAACCTTGGCCAATGGAAGCTGGTGGAATCCAGCGAACAGGCGATGCTGGCGCAGGTTGACCGAGCGGTGAAAAAACAGCAGTTCATCACCTTCCTCGGCTGGACCCCGCACCCGATGAATGTGAAGCTGAAAATGCATTACCTGACCGGCGGGGAAAAGTGGTTCGGCAGCAAGGGCGATGTCTATACCCTGACCCGCAAAGGTTATCCACAAGCCTGCCCCAATGCGGCGAAGCTGCTGGAAAACCTGAAGTTCACGCTGGATATGGAAAACAGCATCATGGCCGAGGTGGTGGACAAGAAGATCAGCTTCGACGAAGCGGCCAAGGCCTGGGTGAAGGCGCATCCGGAGGTGCTGGAGGGGTGGTTGGCCGGAGTGAGCACCAAAACTGGCGAGGATGCTGGCAAAGCATTAAAAACCAAGCTCTAAACCGATCCTGTGGGCGCAGGTTCATCCGCGAATGCATCAGTGAGGCTACTAATCCATTCGCGGATAAACCTGCTCCCCACAGGGGCAGTGCCCCATAGGAAATCTGGATATCTCATGCATCGCCTCACTCACCTGCTGCCCTTCCTCACCTGGCTGCCGCGCCAATCGGGCCGCAGCCTGCGCCAGGACCTGCTGGTGGGCCTGAGCGGTGCCATCCTCGCCCTGCCACAATCCATCGCCTACGCCCTGATCGCCGGCCTGCCTGCCGAATACGGCCTGTACGCCGCCATCGTGCCGGTGCTGATCGCCTGCCTGTGGGGCTCGTCCTGGCACCTGATCTGTGGCCCGACCGCCGCCATTTCCATCGTCCTCTACACCAGCATCAGCCCGCTGGCCGTGGCTGGCAGCACCGACTACGTTACCCTGGTGCTGTTGCTGACCTTCCTCGGCGGCCTGTTCCAATTGCTGCTCGGGCTTTTGCGCTTCGGCGCGCTGGTCAACTTTGTCTCCCATTCCGTGGTGCTTGGCTTCACCCTGGGCGCTGCCATTGTCATTGCCCTGGGCCAGTTACCCAACCTGCTGGGCATAGACCTGCCCAGCCAGGCCACTGCGCTGAAGACAGCGCAGGACCTGGCCAGCCACGCCGGTGAGGTGGACCTGCCTTCGTTGGTGCTGGGCCTGGCCACCGTGGCCATCGGCGTGACCTTCAAGCTCTGCTGCCCACGCTGGCCGAGCCTGTTGCTCAGCCTGATACTGGTCAGCCTGCTGGCCTGGTTGCTGCCCGGCTGGTTTGGCCATGTACCGCGAGTGCCAGCCTTCGCCGGCCAACTGCCACCGTTCAGCCCGCTGCCGTTGCTGGATGTGGAACTGGTGCTGCGGCTACTGCCCAGCGCCGTGGCGGTGGGTATGCTCGGGCTGGTCACCAGCCTGTCGATTGCCCGCTCGTTGTCGGCACGTTCGGAACAGTTGATCAACGCTGACCAGGAAATTCGTGCCCAGGGCCTGTCGAACATCATTGGGGCGTTCTTCTCCGGTTACCTGTCTTCCGGCTCCTTCACCCGCTCCGGGTTGAGCTATGACGCTGGCGCCCGCTCGCCCCTGGCAGGGGTGTTCTCGGCACTGTGGGTAGCGCTGTTCGCCGTTGCCGGGGCCGGGCTGATTGCGCATCTGCCGATACCGGCCATGGCCGGCAGCATTCTGTTGATCTGCTGGGGGTTGGTGGACCACCGCGCGATTCGCGCGCTGTTCCGGGTCAGCCGTTCGGAATTCCTGGTCATGGCACTGACAGCGGCGGCGACGTTGTTGCTGGAGCTGCAAACCGCGATCTATGCCGGGGTGTTGGCATCGCTGTTCTTCTACCTCAAGCGCACGTCACGGCCAAGGGTGCAGCAAACCCGGGAAGGGGAGGCGGACGTGCTGCGGGTAGGCGGGTCGATTTTCTTTGGTGCAGCGCCTTACCTGCAGGTGCGCTTGCAGCGCTGCCAGGGGCCGCATGTGGTGATCGATGCGCGGCAGGTGAACTTTATCGACTATTCCGGTGTGGATATGTTGCACCGCGAGGCGCGGCGGTTGCGGCGGGCGGGGGGAAGCCTGACCTTGCACCGGGCCAGGCCGCAGGTGATCGAGGAATTGCAGAAGCTGGAAGGGGTGGAGCTATGCCCGATCCGGTTCGAGGAATGAGCTTGGGTTGATATTTTGGGGCTGCTACGCAGCCCATCGCGACGCAAGGCCGCTCCTACAGGCGTTTCGCGTTCGTTGTAGGAGCGGCCTTGCGTCGCGATGGGCCGCAAAGCGGCCCCGACAAATTCAGCCCCGAGCGAGCTGTCGGCGCAGCTCAGCCAAAACCGGCGCCGTATCCGGACGCACCCCACGCCAGACCAGGAACGCCTCAGCCGCCTGCTCGGCCAGCATCCCCAGCCCATCCAGTACCTGAGCCGCGCCGAGCCTGGTAGCCCACTGGCAAAACGGCGTCGGCTCCTTGCCATACATCATGTCGTAGCACACCGTACGCCCCGCCTCGACCAGGCTGTCGGCAATTGGCGGCAATTCACCGGCCAGGCTCGCCGAAGTGGCATTGATGATCACGTCCACCGGCTCCTGCAACCAGGCAAAACCACTGGCTACCACCGGCCCCAGTTCATCGAATTCCCGCGCCAGCTGCTCGGCCTTTTCCACGGTGCGGTTGGCAATCACCAGCGACTGCGGCCTGTGCGCCAGGATTGGCTCCAGCACGCCACGCACGGCGCCGCCAGCACCGAGGATGAGGATGCGCTTGCCTGCCAGCTCGACCCCGGCATTCACCGTCAGGTCGCGCACCAGGCCCGCGCCATCGGTGTTGTCGCCCTGCAGCGTACCGTCGGCCAGCTTGCTAAGCGTATTCACCGCGCCGGCGCGCTGTGCGCGTGGGGTCAGGCTGTCGCACAGGCGGTAGGCCTCTTCCTTGAACGGCACGGTGACATTGGCGCCGCTGCCTTGCTTGAAAAAGCCGCGTGCACAATCGCTGAACTCGTCCAACGGCGCCAGCAGGGTAGCGTATTCCAGGTCCTCGCCAGTCTGTTCGGCGAACAGACGGTGGATCAGCGGCGACTTGCTGTGGCCGATGGGGTTACCGAAAACGACGTACTGGTCCATGGCGATTCCTCTATTGTGCGCGGGCTTACTGGCCGAGCCAGTCGCGGTCCTGCAGGAAGTATTCGGTCAGGCGCGCTTCCTCGCTGCCGGGCGCGGCCTTCCAGTCGTAGCCCCAGCGCACCTGCGGCGGCAGCGACATGAGAATGGACTCGGTACGCCCACCCGATTGCAGTCCGAACAGGGTGCCACGGTCGTAGACCAGGTTGAACTCCACATAGCGGCCACGGCGGTATTCCTGAAACTCGCGCTGTTGCGGGGTGTACGGCGTGTTCTTGCGGCGCTGGACGATCGGCAGGTAGGCGTTGACGTAGGCATCGCCAATGGCGCGCATGAAGGCGAAGCAGGTGTCGAAGTCCCACTCGTTCAGGTCATCGAAGAACAGCCCGCCAATACCGCGTGGCTCGCCACGGTGCTTGAGGTGGAAGTAACGGTCGCACCAGGCCTTGTAACGCGGGTACACGTCGGCACCGAACGACGCGCAGGCCTGCTCGGCCACGCGGTGCCAGTGAATACAGTCTTCCTCATTGCCGTAGTAGGGGGTCAGGTCGAAACCACCGCCGAACCACCACACGGCCTCTTCACCTTCCTTTTCGGCAATGAAGAAGCGCACGTTGGCGTGCGAGGTAGGCACATGCGGGTTGTGCGGGTGGATCACCAGCGACACGCCCAGAGCCTCGAAGCCACGGCCCGCCAGCTCGGGGCGATGGGCGCTGGCCGACGGTGGCAGGCCGGCACCGAATACGTGAGAAAAGTTGACCCCGCCTTTCTCTATCACCTTGCCGTCGCCGATCACCCGCGTGCGGCCCCCACCACCGGCCTCGCGCACCCAGGCGTCCTCGACGAAGCTGGCACCGCCGTCTTCTGTTTCGAGGGCAAAGCAGATGCGGTCTTGCAGGTCGAGCAGATAGGCTTTCACGGCCTCGGTGCGGCTAGTCATCGGGTCACCAGGAACGGGCAGGGAATAATTCGCCGCGTAGCATACCACCGCCAGCGCGCGCGCCGCAGTTGACGGCGATCAAGCAAAGGCGTCCGATAGAAGGCCTTTCCCGATCCCGACTACAGGAGTGCGAGATGGCCAAGCGTATCCAGTTCAGCCAGCATGGCGGCCCGGAAGTGCTGCAGTTTGTGGAATTCGAACCCGCTCCGCCCGGGCCGCAGCAGGTACGAGTGCGTAACCATGCGATCGGCCTGAACTTCATCGACACCTACTTCCGCAGCGGGCTGTATGCACCGCCATCGCTGCCCTCGGGGCTGGGTACCGAGGCGGCGGGTGTGGTCGAGGCCGTGGGCGAGGGCGTGACCCGCCTGAAGGTTGGCGACCGCGTCGCCCATGCCGGTGGCCCGCTGGGTGCGTACAGCGAAGTGCATACACTGCCGGAGGCCAACCTGGTCAAACTGCCCGACAACATCAGCTTCGAGCAGGCGGCGGCGGTGATGCTCAAGGGCCTGACCGTGCAGTACCTGTTGAAGCAGACCTATGTGGTAAAGCCAGGCGACGTGATCCTGTTCCACGCAGCGGCGGGCGGCGTGGGTTCGTTGGCGTGCCAGTGGGCCAAGGCACTGGGGGCCAAGCTGATCGGTACCGTCAGTTCTGCCGAAAAGGCCGCACGGGCCAAGGCGCTGGGGGCGTGGGCGACCATCGACTACAGCCATGAGGATGTGGCCAAGCGGGTGCTGGAACTGACCGACGGCAAGAAATGCCCGGTGGTGTATGACGGGGTGGGCGCCGACACCTGGCTGACCTCGCTGGACTGCCTGCAGCCGCGTGGGCTGATGGTGAGCTTCGGCAATGCCTCGGGCGCGGTGAGCGGGGTGAACCTGGGTATTCTGGCGCAGAAGGGTTCGCTGTACGTGACCCGGCCGACGCTGGCGACCTATGCCAACAATGCCGAGAACACCCAGGCCATGGCCGATGACCTGTTTGCGATGATTGGCAGTGGCAAGCTGGTTGTGGATATCCAGCAGCGGTATCCGCTGAGCGAGGCGGCCAAGGCACAGGCGGAGCTGTCGGCGCGGCGGACTGTGGGGTCTACGGTATTGTTGCCTTGAATGGTTGGGAACGCGTTAGGGCGACGATGTGTACGCCTTCAGGTTTTCAGCGCCTGTGAGATCGAGCGCCGCCCGCGCGGCGCATCGCGGATAAATCCGCTCCCACATTTGTTGCAACGTGGCCATGCCTGTGAGGCCATGGTTGTCAGCCTTGTTGGCATGACGGGATTTTTGGGTGGGCATTGATGCCGCCTCGCATGCCCTGAGACATGCCCCAAGGCAGGCAACCATGGCCTGACAGGTTCGGCACGTTGCAACAAATGTAGGAGCGGATTTATCCGCGATGCGCCGCGCGGGCGGCGCTTGATCTCACAGGCACTGCAAATCCAAAGGGTGGGCATTGATGCCGCCTCGCATGCCTGAGACATGCACCAAGGCAGGCAACCATGGCCTGACAGGTTCGGCACGTTGCAACAAATGTAGGAGCGGATTTATCCGCGATGCGCCGCGCGGGCGGCGCTCGATCTCACAGGCGCTGCGTCTATTAGCCCGGACGCACAACCTCGCCAGTTGCCAGGTTACGAATCACGCTCGGGTTCTTCCGCCCACCCAACGCTCCACCCAGCACCAGGTCCAACTGACCATGGAAGTACTGCTCCACCCGCAACCGGGTCTTCGCCGCCGGGCGCCCGCCGGGGTTGCACGAAGTGGAAATCAGCGGGCCCACCAACGCACACAGTTCACGCACCACCGGATGGTCGCTGACCCGCAGCGCCACCGTGTCATGCTGCCCGGTCACCCACTCTGGCAGCAGGTCCTGGTGCGGCACCAGCCAAGTGTTCGGCCCCGGCCAGGTGCTGCCCATGCGGTCGATCCAGTCTTCGGGGAAATCCTCGAACAGGAAGTCGAACTGGCGGATGTTGTCGGCCACCAGGATCAGCCCTTTATCCACAGGCCGCGACTTCAGCGCCAGCAGGCGATACACCGCGTCCTCGTTCCACGGGTCGCAGCCCAGGCCCCAGACCGCTTCCGTCGGGTAGGCGATCACCGCGCCGGCCCGGATCTCACGTGCGGCTTGTTGCACTCGAAAACTGCTCACCATTTCTGTCACTCCACCTATGAAACTTGCTTGTGAGCAGTGTACTTAGCCCGCGCGGGCAAACCAACGCCCGGCTTCATTGCTGACCCGCCCTTCCAGCTCAAGTTCGGTAAGCTGCGCCAGCACATCGGCCAGCGGTTGCTCGCTGCAGTGGGCCAGGCTTTCGCTGGTCTGTGGCGCAGCATGCAGCAGCGCGAGCAACGGATGCTCGAACTTGTCCACAAGCGCCGGCGGCAGGTTGTGCCAGCCCTGCAGGCTTTCCAGGATCTGCTCCACGCTTTCCACCAACAGTGCGCCGTCACGAATCAACTGGTGGCAACCCTTGGCCCCTGGATGGTGAATGGACCCCGGGATGGCATACACCTCGCGCCCCTGCTCGGCCGCCAGGCGGGCAGTGATCAGCGAACCACTTGCCAGACTTGCCTCGACCACCAGCACCCCCAGCGACAAGCCACTGATGATGCGATTGCGCCTTGGGAAGTTGCCCGGCAGCGGTCCGGCGTCCAGCGGGTACTCGGAAACCAAAGCGCTGCCATTGTCGACCATCGCCTGCGCCAGAGCCTGGTGGCGCTGTGGATAAAGTTTTTGCAGCCCCGTGCCCAGCACCCCGATCGTGCGCCCTCCAGCCTGCAACGCGGCCCGATGAGCGGCGCCATCTATACCCACGGCCAGCCCGCTGGTAATGGTGAAACCGGCTTGTGCCAGATAACGGGAAAACGCACCGGCATTGTCGATTGCCGGCGGTGAAGCACGCCTGCTACCCACAATTGCAAGCTGTGGGCGTTCGAGCAAACCCGGGTCACCGGCGACGAAAAGCAGCGGCGGAGCATCGTCGATCTCGGCCAGTAGCGGTGGGTAGCCAGGGCCGTCCCACATCAGTAAATGCTGGCCCGGGCGCTCTAGCCAGGCCATTGCGGCCAATGCGCCTTGACGTACTTCGGCACTGCGCCTGGCATCGATGGTAGCCTGCGGTATGCCCAATGCACGCCAGGCACCGGCCGGGGCACACAGGGCCGACGAGGCACTGCCAAATGCTTCGAGCAAGCTGCGAAAGCGTCGCAATCCGGTATCAGGCAGGCGGTGCAGGCGCAATCGCGCCTCCAGCTCTGCAGGTGGAAGAGGCGACGAATGGTAATTTTCCATGAGGGATCATCCTTGATCGAAACGGGGCCATCGGCGTGGCACAAGCTGTGGATAACTTTGTTGATAACGCTTTGACAACCTGTCCATCGAATGGGCTATAAGCTGGCCCTGAAAACCCTAGCCGAGCTTTGCCAGGTGCTGAAATCGCCGTTTCCCTTTATTATGTGTGCTCAGTTTTCAACCGAACGCACAGTGACTGCCTGACCTTATGGCCATCTTGAACATTCTCGAATTCCCGGACCCGCGCCTGCGCACCATCGCCAAACCGGTGACGGAGTTCGACGACGCCCTGCGTCAGCTGATCGACGACATGTTTGAAACCATGTACGAAGCCCCCGGCATCGGCCTGGCCGCCACCCAGGTCAATGTGCACAAGCAGGTCGTGGTCATGGACCTCAGCGAAGACCGCAGCGAGCCGCGCGTGTTCATCAACCCGACGGTCGAAGAGCTGACCCATGACATGGGCCAGTACCAGGAAGGCTGCCTGTCGGTACCGGGCTTCTACGAGAACGTCGACCGCCCGCTACGTGTGCGGGTAAAGGCCCAGGACCGCGACGGCAAGCCGTACGAGCTGGAATGCGAAGGCCTGCTGGCGGTATGCGTGCAGCACGAATTCGATCACCTCAACGGCAAGCTGTTCGTCGATTACCTGTCGCAGCTCAAGCGTGACCGGATCAAGAAGAAGCTGGAAAAGCAGCACCGCCAGCAAGCCTGATCCCTACCTTCCAGAAGGCTTGCTCCGGCAAGCCTTTTTCTTTTTTGAAGCGAGAACTCCATGCGCATCGTCTTTGCAGGCACTCCAGAGTTTGCCGCCGAACACCTCAAGGCCCTGCTCGACAGCCCGTACGAGATCGTGGCCGTCTACACCCAGCCCGACCGCCCCGCCGGCCGCGGCCAGAAACTCATGCCGAGCGCGGTCAAGGCACTGGCGGTGGCCCATGACATTCCGGTGTTCCAGCCGCCGTCGCTGCGCAACGCCGAAGCCCAGGCCGAACTGGCTGCGCTGCAGCCAGACCTGATGGTGGTGGTGGCCTATGGCCTGATCCTGCCGCAGGCAGTGCTGGATATCCCGCGCCTGGGTTGCATCAACAGCCACGCCTCGCTGCTGCCACGCTGGCGCGGTGCCGCACCGATCCAGCGCGCCGTGGAAGCCGGCGATGCCGAGAGTGGTGTAACCGTCATGCGCATGGAAGCAGGCCTGGACACCGGCCCGATGCTGCTCAAGGTGGTTACCCCGATCAGTGCCGACGACACCGGTGGCAGCCTGCATGACCGCCTTGCCGAAATGGGCCCGCCCGCGGTGGTAAAGGCCATCGCCGGCCTGGCCGACGGCTCGCTGCAGGGGGAAGTGCAGGACGATGCCCTGGCCACCTATGCGCACAAGCTGAACAAGGACGAAGCCCGCATTGACTGGAGCCGCCCGGCGATCGAGCTGGAGCGCCTGATCCGCGCGTTCAACCCATGGCCGGTTTGCCACAGCACCCTCGATGGGGAAAGTGTAAAAGTGCTGGCCGCCAGCCTGTCCACCGCCCAAGGCGCGCCGGGCGAGATCCTGTCGGCGAGCAAGGACGGCCTGGTCGTCGCCTGCGGTGACCAGGCGCTGAGCCTCACCCGCCTGCAATTGCCCGGCGGCAAGGCGCTGAACTTCAGCGACCTGTTCAACAGCCGCCGCGAGAAATTCGCCAGCGGCAAGGTGCTGGGCCAATGAACCCACGCCTCGCCGCCGCCCGCGCCCTTGCCGCTGTGCTCAGCGGCAAGGCCTCGCTGAACAGCTCGCTGCCGGCGCAGCTGGACAAGGTCGACGAACGCGACCGTGGCTTGACCCAGGATCTCGCTTTCGGCACCGCACGCTGGCAGCCGCGCCTCGAACTGCTGGCCGCACAGTTGCTGCAAAAGCCGTTCAAGGCCGCCGACGCCGATGTCCAGGCGCTGTTGCTGGTCGGCCTGTACCAGCTGTTCTACACCCGTATTCCGGAGCACGCCGCCATCGGCGAAACCGTGGGCTGTGCCGACAAGCTGAAGAAGCCTTGGGCCAAGGGCCTGCTCAATGCCGTGCTACGTCGCGCCCAGCGCGAAGGCGAGGCATTGCTTGCGGGCATGGAGCGCGACCCGGTGGTGCGCACCGCCCATCCACGCTGGCTGCAAAAATCGTTGAAGGCCTTCTGGCCGGAGCAGTGGGAAGCCATCTGCGCCGCCAACAATGCCCACCCGCCCATGATTCTGCGGGTCAACCGCCGACACCACAGCCGCGACGCCTACCTGGCGCTGCTGGCCGAGGCGGGTGTTGGCGCCAGCGCCTGCCAATACAGCCGTGACGGCATCGTGCTGGCCGAAGCCTGCGATGTGCGTGGCCTGCCCGGCTTTGCCGAAGGCTGGGTGAGCGTGCAGGACGAAGCCGCGCAGCTGTCCGCCGACCTGCTGGAACTGGCCCCGGGCCAGCGCGTGCTGGATGCCTGCTGCGCACCCGGCGGCAAGACCTGCCACCTGCTGGAGGCCGAAGCCGGCCTGGCCCAGGTGGTGGCCATCGACCTCGAAGCCAAGCGCCTGAGCCGGGTGCGCGAGAACCTCGACCGCCTCCAGCTTGACGCCCAGCTGATCGCCTGCGATGCCCGCGACACCGCCAGCTGGTGGGATGGCAAGCCGTTCCAGCGCATCCTGCTCGACGCGCCGTGCTCGGCCACCGGCGTGATCCGCCGTCACCCGGACATCAAGCTGACCCGCCAGGCCGACGACATCCCGGCCTTGGCCGCGCTGCAAGGTGAGCTGCTCGATGCCCTTTGGCCGACCCTGGAGGTTGGCGGCATGCTGCTGTACGCCACCTGTTCCAGCCTGCCGACGGAGAACACCGAAGTGATCGACGCCTTCCTCGCCCGCACCCCTGGCGCCCGCGAGCTGGACCTGGCCACCGCGGCCGGCCTGCGCCAGCCCCATGGCCGCCAGTTGCTGGCCCAGGAAGGCGGCCACGATGGCTTCTACTATGCCAAGCTGATCAAGATTGCCGCTTCGCGCGGATAAGAAAACAAGGTAGGGAGTAGCGGATGAAGATCATCATCCTCGGGGCAGGTCAGGTAGGCGGTACGCTGGCAGAGCACCTGGCGAGCGAAGCCAACGACATTACCGTGGTCGACACCGACGGCGACCGCCTGCGCGACCTGGGCGACCGCCTGGACATCCGCACGGTGCAGGGCCGCGGCTCGCTGCCCACGGTGCTGCGCCAGGCCGGTGCCGACGATGCCGACATGCTGGTGGCAGTGACCAACAGCGACGAGACCAACATGGTCGCCTGCCAGGTGGCCTATTCGCTGTTCCACACCCCGACCAAGATCGCCCGGGTACGCGAATCGGCCTACCTCACTCGCGAAGAGCTGTTCGACAACGACCATATTCCGGTCGACGTGCTGATCAGCCCGGAACAGGTGGTGACCAACTACATCAAGCGCCTGATCGAACAACCCGGCTCGCTGCAGGTAATCGACTTTGCCGAAGGCAAGGCCCAGCTGGTGGCGGTGAAAGCCTACTACGGCGGCCCGCTGGTGGGGCAGCAGTTGCGCCAGATCCGTGCCCACATGCCGAATGTCGACACCCGCGTGGCGGCCATCTTCCGCCGCGACCGCCCCATCACGCCACGCGGTGACACGGTGATCGAAGCCGACGACGAAGTGTTCTTCATCGCCGCGAAGAAGGACATCCGCGCGGTAATGGGCGAACTGCGCCGCATCGACGAGACCAACAAGCGCGTGGTCATCGCCGGTGGCGGGCAGATCGGCGAGCGCCTGGCCGAGGCCATCGAAAGCCGTTACCAGGTAAAGATCATCGAGATGAGCCCGGCCCGTTGCCGGTACCTTTCCGACACCCTGGAAAGCACCGTGGTGCTGCAGGGCAGTGCCTCGGACAAGGACCTGATGCTCGAGGAAAACATCGCCGATGCCGACATCTTCCTGGCCCTGACCAACGATGACGAAGCCAACATCATGTCATCGCTGCTGGCCAAGCGCCTGGGTGCGCGCAAGGTGATGACCATCATCAACAACCCAGCCTATGTCGACCTGGTGCAGGGCGGCGAGATCGACATCGCCATCAGCCCGCAGCTGGCCACCATCGGCACCCTGCTGGCGCATGTGCGCCGGGGCGACATCGTCAGTGTGCACTCGCTGCGCCGCGGTGCAGCCGAGGCCATCGAGGCGGTCGCGCACGGGGATTCGAAGTCGAGCAAGGTGGTCGGCAAGGCCATCGAAGACATCACCCTGCCGCCGGGCACCACCATCGGCGCGATCATTCGCGACGAAGAGGTGATCATCGCCCACGACGACACGCGGATCGAATCGGGCGACCATGTGATCCTGTTCGTTGTGGATAAAAAGCACATCCGGGATGTGGAGAAGCTGTTCCACGTTGGCTTGACCTTCTTCTAGGAAAACAGGGCATGCGCGAATCGCTGGAGAAGATGCTGGCCAAGGGTGTGGATAACCCGTTGCTGAGGTTTGGCCTGGGCAAGGCTTGGCTGGACGAGGGCAATGGCGCTGAAGCGGCCGTGCACCTGGCGCGGTGCGTGGAGCTGGACCCGAAATATTCGGCGGCGTGGAAGCTGCTGGGCAAGGCGTACCAGTTGCAGGGCGACCTGGCGGCGGCGCGCAAGGCCTGGGAAGAAGGGATCGTGGCGGCGCAGGCGCATGGCGACAAGCAGGCCGAGAAAGAGATGGCCGTGTTCCTCAAGAAGCTGAACAAGGCTTGAGATCGCCGGGGCTGCCTCGCAGCCCATCGCGACGCAAGGCCGCTCCTACAGAAATCCGCGCTCTGAGCTGCGCCCCTAATGTTGGACACCTGTCCACCATCTGGGGCGCAGCTCACTCGCTTGTAGGAGCGGCCTTGCGTCGCGAAAGGGGCGCGAAGCGCCCCCAATATCTCAATACCAGCGCGGTTCGCCCGCCGGGCGCTTCTTGAAGCGCTTCATGCTCCACATGTACTGGCTCGGGTACTCGCGCACGTAACGCTCGACCACCTTGCTCATCGCCGCCGCCGATACCGTCACATCAGTGCTGTACATTTCTTCCGGCGCCGCCTCGAGGAACACCTTGAAGCCCGAACCGTCCGGCAACCGCAGCGCATGCAGGAACACCCCCACCGCCTTGCCACCGGCCAGCATGTTCGGCACGAACTTGCTGGTCAGCGCCTGGGTCCCGAGGAACGGCACGAACACGCCAGCCGACTCCGCAGGCTCCGGGTCGGCAGGAATGCCCACCTGGCCACCACGGCGCACTTCCTTGATGACGCTGAGGATGCCTTCCTTGGTCGAAGGCGCCACGCGGTTGCCCATCTGCACCCGCTGCTCGCGCAGCAGGTCATCCACGGCCTTGAGCTTCGGCGGGCGGTAGAAGATGATCGGTTTGCACTGGTTGCAGTAGAAGTGGTTCAGCACCTCCCAGTTGCCCAGGTGGCTGGTGATGCCGACCACGCCCTTGCCCGAGGCCAGGGCCTGCTCCAGCACTTCCAGGCCATGCACTTCCTTGACTAGCGCCAGCGAGCGTTGCGGCGGCCAGATCCAGGCACAGGCACTTTCGACGAAGGATTTGCCGATATCTTTCAGCGCACGGCCGACCAGTTGCTCCCGCTCGGCCGGGTCCATCTCCGGGAAACACTTGGCCAGGTTGATGCGCACGACGTTGCGCGAGCCATTGGGGATTTTCCACATCAGCCAGCCGATACCCGCGCCGACGCGCTGCACAGCGCCCCAGGGCAGCTTGGCAAACAAGCGCAGCACCCCGACCATCAGGGCGCCCTTGAACTTTTCCACAGGCGAATTCCTTATTTCAGCAAGGCGCGCATTGTAACCCCTCAGCGCAACAAGGCGGCGTAGCGATCGCAATCGGTGGTGTGGTCCATGACCATGCCGGTGGCCTGCATGAAGGCATAGCAGATGGTCGGGCCGACGAAGGTGAAGCCGGCCTTCTGCAGGGCTTTGCTCATGGCCTTGGCCTCCTCGGTTACCGCTGGCACCTCGCTGCGGCCATTGAAGTGGTTGATCTTCGGTTCCCCACCAACGAACGACCAGAGCCATTGCGCCGGGTTATCCACAGCCAGCCAGGCCTGGGCATTGCGCCGGACGGCCTTGAGCTTGAGGCGGTTGCGGATGATGCCGGCATCCTGCATCAGCGCTTCGATCCGCTCATCGCTCAGGGCCGCCAGTTGCACGGGATCGAAGCCATGCAGCACCTCGCGATAGCGCTCGCGTTTGCGCAAAACGGTGATCCAGGAAAGCCCGGCCTGGAACCCTTCGAGCAAAAGCATCTCGAACAGCAACGCCGGGTCACGCTGGGGCGTACCCCATTCCTGGTCATGGTAGGCCTGGTACAACGGATCGTCGGTACACCAAAAGCAGCGTGGCATAAGGCTCCAATGAGTAGAGGGCGAGGCGAATCAGGTTATACTCCCGCTCTTTACATCCGCATCCCCAGATACAGGTGAATTTCGTGAGCCAGCCTACGCCAGCCGTGCGTACCTTCCAAGACCTGATCCTCGCCCTGCAGAACTACTGGGCCGAGCAAGGTTGTGTGGTGCTTCAGCCCTACGATATGGAAGTAGGCGCCGGCACATTCCACACCGCCACATTCCTGCGCGCCGTGGGTCCAGAAACCTGGAACGCCGCCTATGTGCAGCCTAGCCGTCGCCCTGCCGACGGGCGGTATGGCGAAAACCCCAACCGCCTGCAGCACTACTACCAGTTCCAGGTAGTACTGAAGCCGAACCCGGCCAACTTCCAGGAGCTGTACCTCGGCTCGCTGAAAGCCATCGGCCTGGACCCGCTGGTGCACGACATTCGCTTCGTCGAGGACAACTGGGAATCGCCGACCCTGGGCGCCTGGGGCCTGGGCTGGGAAATCTGGCTCAACGGCATGGAAGTCACCCAGTTCACCTACTTCCAGCAGGTGGGCGGCATCGAGTGCTACCCGGTTACCGGTGAAATCACCTACGGCCTGGAGCGCCTGGCCATGTACATCCAGGGCGTCGACTCGGTGTACGACCTGGTATGGGCCGACGGCCCGTTCGGCAAGGTCAGCTACGGCGACGTGTTCCACCAGAACGAAGTGGAGCAGTCGACCTACAACTTCGAACACGCCAACGTCGAGAAGCTGTTCGAGCTGTTCGATTTCTATGAAAGCGAAGCCAACCGCCTGATCAAGCTGGAGCTGCCGCTGCCGACCTATGAAATGGTCCTGAAGGCCTCGCACACCTTCAACCTGCTGGACGCCCGCCGCGCCATCTCGGTGACCGAGCGCCAGCGCTACATCCTGCGTGTACGTACCCTGGCCCGGGACGTGGCGCAAAGCTATCTGCAAGCCCGTGCACGCCTGGGCTTCCCGATGGCCACCCCTGAACTGCGTGACGAAGTGTTGGCTAAGCTGGAGGCTGCACAATGAGTGCTCAAGATTTCCTGGTAGAACTGGGCACCGAAGAGCTGCCACCGAAGGCCCTCGCCAGCCTCGGCGAAGCCTTCCTGGCCGGCATCGAGAAGGGCCTGCAGGCCGCCGGCCTGAACTACGCCGGCAAGCACGTCTATGCTGCGCCGCGTCGCCTGGCCGTACTGATCCGCCAGTTGGACGTGCAGCAGCCAGACCGCAGCATCAACATCGACGGCCCGCCCCTGCAGGCGGCATTCAACGCCGAAGGCGAGCCGACCCAGGCGGCCCTGGGCTTTGCCAAGAAGTGCGGTGTGGAACTGGCCGAAATCGACCAGAGCGGCCCCAAGCTGCGCTTCTCCCAGCACATTCCAGGCAAGGCCACCGCTGGCCTGCTGCCAACCATCGTCGAAGACTCGCTGAACGACCTGCCGATTCCCAAGCGCATGCGCTGGGCAGGCAGCCGTGAAGAGTTCGTGCGCCCGACCCAATGGCTGGTGATGCTGCTGGGCGACCAGGTGGTCGACTGCACCATCCTGTCGCAGAAGGCTGGCCGCGAATCCCGTGGCCACCGCTTCCACCACCCGGAAAACGTGCTCATCACCACCCCGGCCAACTACGTCGAAGACCTGCGCAAAGCCTATGTGCTGGCCGACTTCGCCGAACGCCGCGAGCTGATCAGCAAGCGTACCGCCGAGCTGGCCATGCAGCAGGAAGGTACCGCCATCGTGCCAGCGGCGCTGCTGGACGAAGTGACCGCCCTGGTCGAGTGGCCAGTACCGCTGGTGTGCTCGTTCGAGGAGCGTTTCCTCGAAGTGCCGCAAGAAGCCCTGATCACCACCATGCAGGACAACCAGAAGTACTTCTGCCTGCTGGACAGCGAAGGCAAGCTGCTGCCGCGCTTCATCACCGTGGCCAACGTCGAGAGCCGTGATCCGAAGCAGATCGTGCAGGGTAACGAGAAGGTCGTGCGCCCACGCCTGACCGACGCCGAGTTCTTCTTCAAGCAGGACAAGAAGCAGCCGCTGGAAACCTTCAACGAGCGCCTGAAGAACGTGGTCTTCCAGGCTCAGCTGGGTACCGTGTACGACAAGGCCGAGCGCGTTTCCAAGCTGTCTGCCTTCATCGCCCCGCTGATCGGCGGCAACGCCCAGCGCGCCGGCCGCGCCGGCCTGTTGTCGAAATGCGACCTGGCCACCGAGATGGTTGGCGAATTCCCTGAAATGCAGGGTGTCGCCGGTTACTACTACGCGCTCAACGACGGCGAGCCGGAAGACGTCGCCCTGGCCCTGAACGAGCAGTACATGCCGCGCGGGGCTGGCGCCGAGCTGCCGCAGACCCTCACCGGCGCTGCCGTGGCCATCGCCGACAAGCTCGATACCCTGGTCGGCATCTTCGGTATCGGCATGCTGCCCACCGGTAGCAAGGACCCGTACGCCCTGCGCCGCGCCGCCCTGGGCGTGCTGCGCATCCTGATCGAGAAGCAGCTGGACCTGGACCTGACCGCTGCGGTCGACTTCGCGGTCAAGCAGTACGGCGCCAAGGTCAAGGCCGCCGGGCTGGCCGAACAGGTGCTGGAGTTCATCTTCGACCGCCTGCGTGCACGCTACGAAGACGAAGGCATCGACGTTGCCACCTACCTGTCGGTACGGGCCCTGCAGCCACGCTCGGCGCTGGACTTCGACCAGCGCGTGCAGGCCGTGCAGGCGTTCCGCAAGCTGCCGGAAGCCGAGGCCCTGGCTGCGGTGAACAAGCGCGTTTCCAACCTGCTGAGCAAGGCCGAAGGCGCCATCGCCGACCAGGTCGAGCCGAAGTACTTCGACAACGCCAACGAGTTCTCGCTGTACTCGGCGATCCAACAGGCCGACCAGGCCGTACAACCGATGGCCGCTGCACGCCAGTACAGCGAATCGCTGGCTCGCCTGGCAGCCCTGCGTGATCCGGTCGACGCCTTCTTCGAGGCGGTGATGGTCAACGCCGAGGACGCCAAGGTACGCGCCAACCGTTATGCCCTGCTCAGCCGCCTGCGCGGCCTGTTCCTGGGCGTGGCCGACATCTCGCTGCTGGGGTAAGCCTTGAAACTGCTGATTCTCGACCGTGACGGGGTGATCAACTACGACTCCGACGCCTACATCAAGACGCTGGAAGAATGGGTCCCGATCCCTGGCTCGGTCGCAGCGATCGCGCAGTTGAGCAAGGCGGGCTGGACGGTGGCGGTCGCCACCAACCAGTCCGGCATTGCGCGTGGCTACTACCCCCTGGCCACTCTCGAAGCCATGCATGCGCGCCTGCGCACGCTGGTGGCGGAGCAGGGCGGCGAGGTGGGCCATATCGTGTATTGCCCGCACGGGCCTGACGAGGGCTGCGATTGCCGCAAGCCCAAGCCTGGCATGCTGCGGGCTATCGCCGAGCATTACCAGGTGAGCCTTGAAGGCGTCTGGTTCGTCGGCGACAGCAAGGGTGACCTGGAAGCCGCCTTGGCCGTCGGTGCACAACCGGTGCTGGTGAAAACCGGCAAGGGCGAACGGACCCTGGAAAAAGGCGTCCCGGAAACTACACTGATTTTCGACGATCTGGCAGCTATCGCCAGAGAACTAATTTAAACAGTGCGCCTACGGGCGCATTTTTCTCAGGCGGGCATGCCCCGCAATGGTACAAGCCACTATGTCGATCCTGCAGGCGATCAGAATCTTTCTTTTTTACCTGCTGCTGGGCACCAGTTCGCTGCTGTGGTGCTCGCTGAGCTTCTTCGTCGCGCCGTTCCTGTCCTTCCCCAAGCGCTACAGGTTCATCAATGTGTACTGGTGCCGCTGTGCCTTGTTCCTGGTGCGTACCATCCTGGGCATCGATTACAAGATCACCGGTGCCGAAAACGTGCCGAATGAGCCCTGCGTGATCCTGTCCAACCACCAGAGCACCTGGGAAACGTTCTTCCTTTCCCAGTATTTCTCGCCGTTGAGCCAGGTGCTCAAGCGCGAGCTGTTGTACGTGCCGTTCTTCGGTTGGGCCATGGCCATGCTGCGGCCGATCGCGATCAACCGCGACAACCCCAAGGAAGCCCTGCGCCAGGTAGCGAGCAAAGGTGATGAACTGCTCAAGCAGAAAATCTGGGTGCTGATCTTCCCGGAAGGCACCCGCGTACCGTTCGGCACCATCGGCAAGTTCTCCCGTGGCGGTACTGCCTTGGCAGTAAATGCCGGGCTGCCGGTGCTGCCGATCGCGCACAACGCTGGCAAATTCTGGCCAAAGACCGGTTGGGGCAAACGCGCAGGCACGATCGAGGTGGTCATTGGCGAACCGATGTACGCCAACGGCACTGGGCCACGTGCAATCGCCGAACTCAACGACCGCGCCGCAGCATGGAATGAAGCGACCCAGCGGGCCATGGGTTCGCTGCCTCCAGCAGAGGAAACCCCTCAGGAACAAATGGCCTGATCATCTGTGGATAACTTGTGTGCAATTTTTGGATGAAATGCTCGAAGTATTCGCTAACACATTGAATTAGCTACTTATTTTTCTGTATGACGTTTTTCTGAAAATCGTGCATAAGTTTTTTCAGAGCATAAAAAAACCGGCTTTTACAGCCGGTTTTTTTATAGGTGAATCAGGTGTGCTTAGAGCAGGCCCGCGTTAACGTCAGACCTTGTCGATATCCACATCCTTGGTTTCTTTCAGGCAGAAGATTCCCACCACCAGGCTGATCCCCGTCACCAGCACCGGGTACCACAGCCCATAGAAGATGTCCCCGGTATACACCACCAGCGCGAACGACACCGTCGGCAGGAAGCCCCCGAACCAGCCATTACCGATGTGGTAGGGCAGCGACATCGAGGTGTAGCGGATACGGGTCGGGAACAGCTCGACCATCACCGCCGCCAGCGGGCCATAGGTCATGGTCGCGATCAGGATCATTGCCACGATCAGCACCACCACCATCACCTGGTTGACCTGCGACGGGTCAGCCTTGGCCGGGTAGCCGGCCTGCTCCACCGCCGCGCGCATGGCGGCTTCGTCAAAGCCATTGATGGTCTTGTCACCAATGTTCACCACCACTTCGCTGCCGGTTACATCCACCGAGCTGTAGGGCAGGCCCTGCTTGACCAGGAAGGTCTTGACCTTGTCACACGGGCTGTCGAAACGCGCCTTGCCCACCGGGTCGAACTGGAAGGTGCAGCCTTGCGGATCGGCAGTGACCACGATCGGTGCCTGGCGGCTGGCGGCGTCGATCTGTGGGTTGGCGTAATGGCTCAGCGCCTTGAACAGCGGGAAGTACAGTACGGTGGCCAGCAGCAGCCCGAGCATCAGGATCGGCTTGCGGCCAACACGGTCGGACAACCAGCCGAAGAACACGAAGAACGGTGCCCCGATCACCACGCTGATGATCAACAGGGTATTGGCCTGGGCCGGGTCCATCTTCAGCATCTGGGTCATGAAGAACAGCACATAGAACTGCGCCGTGTAGAAGGTCACAGCCTGCCCGGCGTTGATGCTGAACAAGGCGGTAAGCACTACCTTGAGGTTCGGCCAGGAGGTGAACGACTCACGGATCGGCGATTTGCTGATCTTGCCCTGGGCCTTCATTTTCACGAAGGCCGGCGACTCATGCATGCTCATGCGGATCCAGGTGGAAATGGCCAGCAGCACGATCGACAACAGGAACGGCAGGCGCCAGCCCCACGTCTCGAACTGGTCGCCACTGATATAGCGGCTGCCCAGCACGACCACCAGCGACAGCAACAGGCCGAGCGTGGCGGTGGACTGGATGAAGCCGGTGTGGAAGCCGCGCTTGCCGGGCGGTGCATGTTCGGCCACGTAAGTGGCGGCACCGCCGTACTCACCGCCCAGCGCCAGCCCCTGCAGCATGCGCAGCACCACCAGGATGATCGGTGCAGCAATGCCAATGCTGGCGTAGGTGGGCAACAGCCCGACAGCGAAGGTGGACAGGCCCATCAGCACGATGGTGACCAGGAAGGTGTACTTGCGCCCGATCATGTCCCCCAGGCGGCCGAACACCAATGCACCGAATGGCCGCACCAGGAAGCCGGCAGCGAAGGCCATCAGGGCAAAGATGAACGCGGTGGTATCGTTCACACCCGCAAAGAACTGCTTGCTGATGACCGCTGCCAGTGCACCATAGAGAAAAAAGTCATACCACTCGAACACCGTCCCGAGGGATGACGCGAAAATGATCTTGCGCTCTTCACGACGGCTGGGGCTGCTGGCCGCCGCACTCTGCTCTTGGATGAAATCCGACATCGTTGCTGTCCTCGGCCCTAAGGCCACAGTGATTATTGTTGTTGTTCCACTGTCGACGGCTTCTGACCACAAGCCGCCGTTCACTTGCACGCACCCGGGTCAGGGCGTCGGTATTGCGTCTTCGTTCAGACAGGTCTGGGTAGCCGCTCCTTTGAGGATCAGTTGCGCCGCCTTTTCAGCGATCATCAGGGTGGGTGAACAGGTATTGCCGGAAGTGATCTGCGGCATGATCGAGGCATCGGCGATGCGCAGGCCGGGGATGCCATGCACCCGCAGCTGGTTATCCACAACATCCATTGCGCCGTTGCCCATGCGGCAGGTGCCGACCGGGTGGAAGATGGTCGTGCCGATCTTGCCCGCGGCTTCGAACAGCTCTTCCTCACTTTGCAAGGCCGGGCCGGGCAGATATTCCCTGGGCTCGAAGACGGCGAGGGCAGGGGCCTGGACGATACGCCGGGTAAGGCGAATGGCATCGGCGGCAACGCGCAGGTCCTCGGCGGCGCTGAGGTAGTTGGGGTCGATCAGCGGCGTGCTGCTCATGTCGGCACTGCGGATATCGATACGCCCGCGGCTGGCCGGGCGCAGGTTGCACACCGATGCGGTAAAGGCCGGAAACCCGTGCAGTGGCTCGCCGAAGCGCTCGAGTGACAGCGGCTGCACGTGATACTGCAGGTTGGCGGTGGTCTGCTCCGGGCCAGAGCGTACGAACGCGCCCAGCTGGCTCGGGGCCATCGCCAGCGGGCCGCTGCGGTCGTAGAGGTAGCGCAGGCCCATGCCCATCTTGCCCAACAGGCTGTTGGCCATCTGGTTCAGGGTGCGGGTATTGCGGACCTGATAGATCAGCCGCAGTTGCAGGTGGTCCTGCAGGTTGCCCCCCACACCTGGCATGTCGTGACGCACGCCAATGCCCAGACGTTCCAGCAGCGGGCGCGGGCCGATGCCGGAACGCTGCAGGATGCCCGGCGAACCCACCGCCCCCGCGCACAGCACGATCTCGCGACGTGCGGCAAATTCGTGCCAGGCGCCTTGCCACAGCGCTTTCACAGCACGCGCACGGGTGTTGTTGAGAAGCACCTGGTCAACCTGGACACCGGTCAGCACCGTGAGGTTGGGGCGCTTCCTGATTGGCCGCAGGAAAGCCTTGGAGGCGTTCCAACGCACACCGCTGCGCTGGTTGACCTGAAAATATCCACAGCCTTGGTTATCGCCGGTATTGAAGTCGTCGACCTTGCCGATGCCACTCTGCTCGGCAGCATCGCGAAAGGCGTCGAGGATCGGCCAACTGTAGCGCTGGCGTTCAACCCGCCATTCGCCGTCACCGCCATGGTATTCGCTGGCACCGGCAAAGTGGCTCTCGCTGGCCTTGAACAGCGGCAGTACATCCTTCCAGGCCCAGCCGTCATTGCCTTGCTCGGCCCAACGGTCATAGTCCGCCGCCTGGCCGCGCATGTAGATCATGCCGTTGATCGAGGAACAGCCGCCCAGCACCTTGCCTCGCGGGTAACCCAACGCGCGGCCGCCCAGGCCGGGCTGTGCCTCGGTCCTGAAGCACCAGTCGGTGCGCGGGTTGCCAATGCAGTAGAGGTAACCGACAGGGATGTGAATCCACGGATAGTTGTCGCGGCCACCGGCTTCCAGCAGCAGGACGCGGCAGGACGGGTCGGCGGATAAACGATTGGCCAGCAGGCATCCGGCAGGGCCGGCACCCACAACCACGTAGTCGAAGACAGAATCGGCTGATGGCATGTGCAACCTCGCGCCTGTTTATTATTCTTGTCCCGGTCCATCTTAGTGAGTAATTTCGTGGAGGAAACACGAGATTTCGCGCAGCCGCTGTGCGTTTTGGCACAGCGACCATCACCGCAACGGTGCGTTACTGTAGGAGCGGCCTTGTTTCGCGAGGGGGCGCGCAGCGGCCCCGAGTACAGCAAGCCCGGTCCATCTCGATGACCGCATGTGCTCTCCCAGGGCCGCTGCGCGCCCCATCGCGACACAAGGCCGCTCCTACAAAAGTACGCGCCTGGGGCATAGGGACTAGCATGTTCGACTGGAACGATCTGCGGTTTTTCCTCGAGTTGCAGCGCAGCGGCCGCCTGCTAACCGCCGCCAAGCGCCTCAACACCACCCACAGCACCGTCGCCCGGCATATCGAAAACATCGAGCAGAGCCTGGGCACCGCGCTCTTCGTGCAGCATGCCCAAGGTTACGAACTTACCCCTTCGGGCCAGGCCCTGCTCAAACACGCCGAGGCCATGGAAAATGTCGCCCTGCTGGCGCAGGAAGAAATCACCCAGGCCATCACCCCGCTGGGCAAGATTCGCCTTGGGGTAACCGAAGGCATCGGCATCATGTTCTTCACCCCGCGCATGAATGCCCTGTTCGAACGCTACCCCGGCCTGGAAGTGGAATTGGTGGCAGTGCCGCGCTTCGTCAGCATTCTCAACCGCGAAGCGGAGATCAGCATCCACCTGGAGCGCCCCAACGCCGATTTGCTGATTACCCGCAAGCTCACCGACTATCGCCTGGCCCTGTACGCCAGCCAGGCTTACCTGGACCGTGCGCCTGCGTTGCGCAACCGCGAGGACCTGGCCCGGCACAGCTGGATCGGCTACGTCGACGACTTGCTGTTCAGCCAGGAGCTGTTGTTTCTCAACAGCTTCTGCCGCACACCCAACGTGGTATTCCGCAGCACTAGCGTGATCGCTCAGCAGGCCGCCGCCCGCGCCGGGCTGGGCATCGCCGTACTGCCCAACTACATGGCCCGCCACGACCCGACACTGGTGCGCGTACTGCCTGGCGAGACCATCCAGCGCAGCTACTGGATCTGCACCCGTCGCGAGCTGCACAAGTCGGTGCGCCTGCGGGTCGTATGGGACTACCTGCTGGCGCTGTGTGCGGCTGAACAGAGCGAACTGCTAGCCCAGTAGCGCCTTGCCGGCAAGCAGCGCCGCTGCCACCCACCCCGCCACAGCGAACATCTGCTGCAAACGCGGCCCGGCCAGCCTGGCCGCCAAAGGCCGCGCCAGCAGCAAGCCGAGCACCGCGCCAACGGCAAACGGCGTACCGACCTGCCAGTGCATGACCCCGGCCAGGCTGGCACTGACCACACTGCCGGTAGACACCAGGGCAATCACCGCCAATGAGGTGGAGACGATGCTGGCCATGCGCAGGTTGGTATAGCGGTTCAGCGCCGGGATGATGACAAAGCCACCGCCCACACCGAGCAGCCCGGACAGCAGGCCGGACAATGCCCCGGTGAACGCCAGGGCGCGCGCGCAGGGCAGCGTCCAGCGCAAACGCCCCTGCAGCGGGTTGAGCACACAGGGTTCGATGTAGCGATGGGCGTCATTGGCTTCGCCACGCAATTCCTTGGCCGCCTTGCGCCAGATACGCAGGCACGCGTATACCAGTACCCCGGCGAATAGCAACTGCAAGGGTGAATTGGGCACGCGGTGCGCCAGCATCAGCCCGAACGGCGCCGTGGCCACACCCACCAAGGCGATGAACAATGCCGCCCGGTAGCGCACCAGGCCCTGGCGCAAGCCCAGCACAGCCCCCACTGCCGCCGCCAGGCCGACGGCCAGCAGGCCAACCGGTGCCGCCTCGACCATCGACAGCCCGAGGCCGAACACCAGCAATGGCACTGCCAGGATGCCACCCCCTGCACCGGTCAACGCCAGCACGGCGCCAATGATTGCCCCCAGGCCAGCACCCAACAGTTGATGTTCGATCACTGGCCACCCTCGGCTACCAGCGGCTGCGGCCGCGCCAACCACTCGCGTCCCTTGAGCATGCCTTGCCAGTACAAGGGTGGCAGCACTTGCGCCTTGAGCAACCAGGCCAGGCGCGTCGGCTTGCGGCCATCCAGCAACCAGCTGGGGAAACTCGGCGCCAGCTTGCCGCCATAGCTGAACTCCGCGAGGACAATCTTGCCGCGCTCAACGGTAAGCGGGCAGGAGCCATACCCGTCGTAGCGGGCCAGGGTTGGCAGCCTGCCCAGTGCCACCAGCACGTTGTTGGCCACTACCGGGGCCTGCTTGCGAGCAGCCGCAGCGGTCTTGGCATTGCTGGTGTTGGCCACGTCCCCCAGGGCATGGACATTGGCGAACTGGCGATGGCGCAGGGTGTGCGGGTCGACATCAACCCAACCGGCAGCGTCGGCCAAGGGGCTTTCGCGGATGAAATCCGGCGCCACTTGTGGCGGCACCACATGCAGCATGTCGAAGGCCTCGGTGCGGGTTTCACTGCTGCCATCAGCCATGGTCCGCACAAAGGTGGCGCGCTTGTTGGCGCCATCCACGGCGACCAGGCGGTGAGCAAAGTTGAGGTCCACCGCGTACTTTTCGATGTACTTCATCAGCGCGGGTACGTAGTCCGGCACGCCGAACAACACCGCACCGGCATTGAAGAAACTGGCTTTCACTGCACCCAGCCGGCCATGGCGCAGCCAGTGGTCGCAAGACAGGTAAAGCGCCTTCTGCGGAGCGCCCGCGCATTTGATCGGCATGGGCGGCTGACAGAACAGGGCGCGGCCTTGCTTGAGCTTCTGCACCAGCTCCCAGGTATAGGGCGCCAGGTCATAGCGATAGTTGGAAGTGACGCCATTGCGCCCCAGGGTTTCGCTGAGCCCCTCGATGGCAGCCCAGTCCAGCTTGAGCCCAGGGCAAACCACCAGCTGTTGGTAACCGATGGCGCGCCCATCGTCGAGGATGACCTGTTGGCCGTGCGGGTCGAAGCCTTGCACCCGTGCCTTTATCCAGCGCACACCGCGCGGAATGGTCGAGGCCATGGAGCGGGCCGTGCTCGGTGCGGTGAACACACCGGCACCGACCATGGTCCAGCCGGGCTGGTAGTAATGCACCTCGGCAGGGTCGATCAACGCCACGTCCAGCGACGGGTCACGGCTGATCAGGCTGGAGGCGGTGGCAATACCGGCGGCACCGGCACCGACGATGACCACGGTGTGGTGGTCGCTATTGGCAGGGGACAACAAGGCAGGCATGGCGGTAAATCCTGGAAATCTGGTTATGGGGCAGGGCGGTCACAGCGTGTTCAGCGGAATCTTCAGGTAGCTGACACCGTTCTCTTCTGGCGCGGGCAACTGGCCGCTGCGCATGTTCACCTGCACCGACGGCAGGATCAGCACCGGCATATCGAGGGTCTTGTCGCGGGCTTCGCGCATGGCGACAAAGCTGTCCTCGTCGATCCCTTGGTGGATGTGGATATTGCTGGTGCGTTGCTCGGCCACCGTGGTGACGTATTGCATGTCGCGGCCACCGGGCAGGTAGTCATGGCACATGAACAGCAGCGTCTGGTCAGGGAAGGCCAGCAGGCGGCGGATCGAGCGGTACAGGGTGCGCGCATCGGCCCCAGGGAAGTCACAACGAGCGGTGCCGTAGTCGGGCATGAACAGCGTATCGCCGACAAACACGGCGATCTCGCCTGCGTCCTCGATCATGAAGCTCATGCACGCGGGAGTGTGCCCCGGGGTGTGCAAGGCACGGGCATGCAGGTTGCCGATGCGAAACCCTTCTTCGTCCTCGAATAACGCATCGAACTGGCTGCCATCGCGAGCGAAGCCAGGCTCGGCGTTGAACAACGCACCAAACACTTTCTGCACCTGGGTGATGTGTGCGCCGATGGCGGTGTGGCCACCCAGTTTCGCCTTCAGGTAAGCCGCTGCCGAAAGGTGGTCGGCGTGTACATGGGTTTCCAGTATCCATTGCACGCAGGCTTCAAGCTCGGCCACGCGCTGGACCAGGCGGTCTGCCGAAGCGGTGCAGGTGCGTCCGGACTTCGGGTCGTAGTCCAGCACACTGTCGATCAATGCGCAGTGGCGCGTTTCACGGTCCATGACCAGGTAGCTGATGGTCGAGGTCGCCTGGTCATAGAAGGCGTCCACGTGCAGGTTGTTGCCGATGATCATCACGTTCTCCAAATTTTCCGCCCAGCCTTGTACAGGCGTAGGCAGTGAAAGGAGCTTTATCAAGATGCATGCCAGGCATTTTCCTACGAGCAGACCAATGAAATCGGCTTGTTACTGACAGCGCTTACTGCTACTGGCAGCACGGGCTGGCAGTCGACTGTCAGCCAATGGCAGTATTTGGCAGTCCTTGTTACCCTGCGCCGGTAAACCTACCGGTGTCCCCATGCCTGAAACCCACCCGCTCACCCTCGCCCTGGTTTCCTATCTCGAGCACGATGCCCTGCCAACCATCGTGCTGGACACCGACTACAACATCCTCGCTGCCAATGCCGCCTATCGCCGCCAGTTCGGCCACCACGACCAGGCGCCGCTGGGTGAAAAATGCCATAAGGTCTCGCATCACTATGCCGTGCCTTGTGACCAGGCCGGCGAGCATTGCCCGATGCGCAAGGCATGGCACAGCAAGCAGCCAGAGCGGGTCTTGCACATTCATCACACGCCACGCGGGCCCGAGCATGTGGATGTCGAGTTACGCCCGATCCTGGATGAACAGGGCAGGGTAGTGGCCTTCGTCGAACGCCTGACCAGCATTACCCTGGCCTCGGCACAGCCACAGGAACAAGGGCTGGTGGGGCGCGCCCCTGCATTCAAGGCTGCCCTGGCCAGCCTGCAACGGGCAGCGCCGGCGCAAATTCCGGTGTTGCTGCAAGGTGAGTCGGGTACCGGCAAGGAACTGTTTGCCCGCGCGGTGCACATGGGCAGCCCCAGGGCGAATGGGCCATTGGTGGTGGTCGACTGCACCGGCCTGACTGAATCCCTGTTCGAGAGCGAGTTGTTCGGCTACGAGAAGGGGGCGTTCACCGGCGCCAACCAGCGCAAGATCGGCCTTGCGGAAGCTGCCCATGGCGGAACCCTGTTCCTCGATGAAATTGGTGAAGTGCCGCTGGCGATGCAGGTGAAGCTGCTGCGCCTGATCGAGTCTGGCAGTTTCCGTCCGGTGGGTAGCCTGCGCACGGTGCATTCGGATTTCCGCCTGGTGTCGGCCACCCACAAACCGCTCAGGCAAATGGTTGCAGACGGCAGCTTCCGCGAAGACCTGTACTACCGCATCAGCGGCTTCCCGATCCGCCTGCCGGCCTTGCGCGAGCGAGTGGAGGACCTGCCTCTGCTCGCGCAGAGCCTGCTTCAGCGCATGGCTGGCAAACCGACACCCACGCTGAGCGACGATGCCTTGCAGCAGCTTCGGCTGCATCCGTTCCCGGGCAATATCCGCGAGCTGCGCAACATCCTTGAACGGGCGCGGTTGTTTGCCGATGACGGGCTGATCCAGCCGGAACATTTACCCGAGGACATAGGGCCAACTGCAGCAGTCTTGGGCGGCGGCCGGCGCAATCACCTAGGTGAGCTGGCGCAGGCGCTGGAACACTTCAAGGGGTCGCGCAGTGAACTGGCCCGTCACCTCGGCTTGAGCGAACGCACGCTGTACCGCCGCTTGAAGGAGCTCGGCCTGAATTGAACAATGGCGAGTTCTACAGGGTACTCTCGCAGGCGATATATTGACTTCAATTCAGTGGTATATGTAAGCATCACACGGGAGGGGTTATGCCTAAAGCGAATCCTCCAGTTCGGCGTCTTCGCCAGCCGCTGAAAGCTGGCAAGTTCAAGATGGAGTCATTCATGACGGAAGGAAACACCTGGAACACCAAGCGCCTTTTCGATGCACTCAACGCCTTGGCTACTAATGAGCGCGACTCCGTGCTGGGTAGCGCCTCGTTGGCACTCATCGAGGGCGCTGAGCAAGCGATCAAGGTCGACCTGCATGAATTCGGAGGTTTACCTGTATTCATCGTGGTTGCTGGTGAACAGATCATCGTCGACACGTTGCTGATCGAAGCCGAAGATATCACTGATGTGGGCGCCTTCAATGACGCGGTACTGCGCAGTCGGGAGATGTTCCCGCTGTCCAGCATCGGTATCGAAACCATGCCAAACGGTGAGACGGCCTACAACATGTTCGGCGCCTTGACCGCTGATTCCTCGCTGGCGAACGTCGTCACCGAAATATTGACCCTGGCTGAGAACGTCCAGAGAGCAGTCATCGCTTTCGAATCCTTCTTCAGCCAATAACGGACCGGGACAACCATGGATAACAATCAATCGCTCTGGCGCAAGCTACTGACCGCACTGCGTGGTAAGGGTACCGAAATCGGCGAGGCCATCGCCGACAGGCAGGCCATTACCATTCTGGATCAAGAGATCCGTGACGCAGACTCAGCTATCCGCAGTGCTCAGAACGAACTGGCGACTCTGATGGGTAAGGAGAAGCTGGCATCCAAAGAGCTTGCCGAGCTGCAGTGCACGATCGGTGACCTGGAAGAAAAGGCTAAGAAGTCCCTGGCTGCGAATCGTGAAGACCTAGCCCTGGAAATCGCTGGCCGGATCGGCGAGATCGAGGGCAAGCTCCAGCTCAAGCGCGAAGCGCACCAGCAGCTGCAGGGTGGCATCGCCCGGATGCGTTCTGACATCGAGAAGGCGCAGTCCCGGATCAATGGTTTGCGTACGCAGGTGGACATGGCCAAGGCCCGCGAAACCGTGCAGAAGGCCCAGGTCAGCGCTACCCTGTCCAGCGGCCAGGCAAATGGCAAGCTGGAAACCGCAGTTATGACCCTCAACCGTCTCAAGCAGCGCCAAGATGAGCGCGAGGCGACCCTCAATGCGCATGAAGAGCTCGCGGCTCATGCCGATGGCAGTGATCTGGACAAGCGCCTGCGGGAGGCCAACATCATCGCCGACGAGAACAGTGCCCAGTCTGTACTGGCCCGTTTGAAAGGCTCAGCTCAGCAGTAACCAGGTGTCGGTCGCCGGCCGGGTTATCCCGGCCAGCGAGTCTCGTTAGAAGGAAACGTCCTTGGCAAATGGAAAAGCCTTGCGCATCGTCGCTGCGCTACTCGTGGTTATGCTCGCGTTACAACTCGGTAACGCTCTCCTCGGATTCCCTCTGGGTGCGTTTGGCCTACAGCCGCGAAGCGCAGGAGGTGTAGCCGGGGTTTTCCTGTCTCCCTTCCTGCATGGCCCGTTTGGTCATGTGCTTTCTAACGCCATCCCCTATGCAGTTCTCTCGATGGTGATACTCGGGTATGGCATCGGACGCTATGCAACTGTAGAAGCATTGGTCCTTAAAACCCGTACCGAAAGAGGCGCTGATAGAGCTCGCTGAATCTCATTGCATCTGCAAGGTTCCGGGTTGGCGTCTCGAAACTCAAATTTCAAATTACGGATATTGGCCTATGTCGATCTTTCTGCTTCTTCGGCAGGTTGCAGCTACCGTGCTCGTCAGATTCACGTGGATGGCGCTCGTGCTGGCAGTTCTAGTCCACTTCGCCGTTGCGTACATTGGCCTGTGGTACGCAGGCGAGAAACACCTCGTCGGAGATCCGACGACCTTCTTCTACTTCTACATCACGACTGCCATGACGGTGGGCTATGGGGATCTTTCCCCTCAAGGTCCGGCTGGCAGGATCTTTGTTGCCATCTGGATGATGGTCGGCGGCATCGCACTGCTGACGGCCGTCATTGGCAAAACGACCAACTCCATAATCGAACTCTGGAGGCGCCAAGTGAAGGGAAACGGCAGTTTCGAAAAACAGTCCGGCCACACCGTCCTGATCGGATGGCTTGGGCAGAGCAGTGAAGAAATCATCAACCTGCTGCATCAGGACGATGTATCCAACGATCACCTGATAGTCATCTGCGCAACCGGCCTGGACGAGAATCCAATGGGAGGGAGGGCGTCCTTTGTTCGTGGTGAAAATCTGAGTTCGCCCTGCTTGCTGGCCCGTGCCGGAGTGTCGACGGCGGAGCGCGTTCTGATCCGAACAGAAACTGATGACCAGACGCTGGCCGTAGTCTTGGCCGTGCATAAACTTCAACCTCGAGGCCACGTTGTGGCCCACTTCAGTGATTCTCAAAAGGCTGACTTGGCTCGAAGCTATGCGCCCGGTCTGGAGTGCACGTCCAGTATGTCAGTCGAGATGCTGGTGCGCTCCTCCCAAGACCCTGGCTCCTCCGAGCTCATCACCGAACTGCTCACCGTGGGAAGCGGCGCCACCCAATACCGTGCAACGCTCAGCCCTGGCATCCAGTGGTCATTTGGCGAGCTTTTCGCTTCCATGAAAGATCGTCACAACGCAACCGTCATTGCCTACAAGGCTGAGGGAGAGGACAGGCTCCTGATCAATCCTCCCTCCGATACCCAGGTGTGTGCAGGAGAGATCTTCTATATCGCCAACAAACGTATCGCTGGTGACATCTGATGAGCTTCTTCAAGCGGCTTCTCGGCCTCGAATCGCCAACGCCTAGTACGAACACCGCGCCTTTGCCAAAGGGGCCACTTGGCCTTGGGCAGGGCGCGATGGTCTCAATTGATCCCGGTCTGAGCTTGCTGTTTGAGGGGGCCACCAAGGTGATGCTACCGACAGCGCAAAACGCCTTCGCAGAGGGTGTTGTAGACCTTGGTCAATCCAGCTGGCTGACCCGCATCTACCTCGACGATGAGGACTTCTGGATCCAGGTACTGACATCCGGCAAACGCGATGGACAAGTCGATGCGCTGGTGCTGTTCAACTACATCGATTGCAAGTTCATCCATAGCCAAGGTGAGTTAGCCGCCATTGCAGGGCCCGCAAGCAAAATCGGCATGCCGGTCTACATGCACGATGGTCATGCGTATTACCGGGAGTGGGGCAGCTCCGAAGGTCAGACCGAGCTGGTCGACCTTGTCGAGCGAGTGGCCAACCCAAATGAGTCCTACGAAGTCCAGCATCGCTCGATGCTGTACTCGCGTGACATCGGCCTCACTGATCGGAAGGAGCTGCTGCTCTTCTCGGTTGAGGAGTCCGAACAGGGGGCTGTCTGCGTTACAACTTCGCTGGGCGTAAACCTTTTCTCTTCTGACCTACAAAGCACGTAAGGAACACTCCATGCTTGAAGCACTGAAAATGTCTTTGAATGCACCGGCCGTGATCGGCTTCGTACTCTACATCATCGGGGCCTTGGTCCTGCTGGCGCTGTTCCAGTTCATCTACATACGCCTTACCCCGCACAAAGAATTCCAGCTCATCCGGGAGGGGAACACTGCCGCCGCGATTGGGCTGGCCGGCGCTGTGATCGGCTTCGCCCTCCCGGTAAGCAGTGTGATCTCCTTCTCGGTCAGCATTCTGGACTTTTTGGTCTGGGCTGTTATTGCTGGCTTCGTTCAGCTATTGGCGTTCTACGGTGTGCACTTGATTCTCAAGGGGCTGTCGGAGCGTATCCACAAGGGTGAAGTTGCGGCAGGCATCTATGTGGCAGCCATCGCGATCAGTGTGGGTCTGTTGAACGCAGCCTGCATGACTCCTTCTACCAACTGAGCTGGAGGGACTCCATGAAGCGAAGTAAGTGCGTACAGCTGTCGCTCTCTGCAGCTGTGGCGGTGGCCATTACTGGGTGCCAGCCAAAAGAACCCAACTATCAAGTCAGCAAGACCTTCAAATTTGACACGGTCCAACAGTGCGTCGACCAGAAAGTCCCGGTGGATATCTGCTCTGAGGCCTACATGGCGGCCATGGCCGAACACCGGCGCATTGCGCCGACATACAACAGCCAGGCTGAATGCGACGCCGATTTCATCGAGAACTACTGCAAGGCCAATTCAGACGGCAAGTTCACTCCTCCGCTTTCCGGCTTTGCGCTGACTGCCGATGGCACTGTGTCCGAGGCGCAACTGAACGCAGCGCATGCAAGTGCAGGTTCAGGTGGCGCTGGTACCAGCGGGCTGAACGATGTTGTCTTGGGTATGCTGATCGGCAACATGCTGTCGAGCAATAACGGGCGCTACTACTCGGAGCCGGTGTACCGGTACCGCTCTGACCGTGACAGCTATTCGACCTCGACCCTTGCAAGTCGGATCAAGTCTGGTACCAACTTCAGTAATTCGACCCAGGTCAAGCGTGGCGCCAGCTACGTATCCAGCAGCAAATCCGGACTCAAACCATCCATTAACACCAAGCCGATCGCGGTAAGTAGTACCACCTCCCGCGGTGGTTTCGGCAAATCAGCTTCGGCCCGTAGTGGTTGGGGCGGCAGTTTCGGCGGCTAAGGAAGCAAGATGAAACGGATCGCGATCAATGAACGACCCAACTGGCAGTCTCGGGCAGAATCGTTCGGGTTCAAGTTCCACACGATTGATGGGGAGCGGTATTGGGACGAAAGCGCCTACTACCAGTTCACGCTCTCTCAGATCGAAAACGACCTTGAGGACCCGACTGCCGAGCTTCACCAGATGTGTATGGACTTGGTATCTCGTGTCGTGGACAGTGAAGAATTGCTGTCCAGGCTGAGCATTCCTCCAGCGTATTTTGATGCGATCCGCGAATCTTGGAAGGAGGGTCATCCGCACCTATATGGGCGCATGGACTTCTCGTACAACGGCAAGGGCCCGGCCAAGTTGCTGGAACTAAACTACGACACCCCGACCAGCTTGTATGAGGGCTCAGCCCAACAATGGGACTGGCTGGATCAGTGCATTCAGATGGGCATGCTCCCGAGTCATGCCGATCAGTTCAACAGTATCGAGGATCAGCTCACTCAAGTGTTCTGTGAGCTTCAAATCGATCGCCCGTTCTACTTCGCCTCAATCACAGGATCCGAAGAGGACAAGGGAACTACCGACTACCTGCGCATGATCGCTGAGAAGGCAGGCATCCAGACTCACCACATCTACCTCGAGGACATCGGGTACAACGGTCAGAGGTTCGTGGACCAGCAAGATAATTGGATTCCTCACCTGTTCAAGCTTCATGCCTGGGAGTTCATCATGCACGAGGAATTCGGGCCGTTGGTTGCCAGCTCGGATACCCAATTCTTTGAGCCCATGTGGAAGGCCGTACTCTCTAACAAGGGGGCTCTGCCGCTGCTTTGGGAATTCAACAAAGGACATCCCAACCTGCTCCCCACCTTCTTTGATGGTGAACCTGGCAGACGGGTACCCAAGGGGTGGGTCAGAAAACCTTTTTTCTCCAGAGAGGGAGCCAACATCGAGCTTCGCACTGCGGACGAGCAGCTTGTGAAAGTGGATGGCCCTTATACAGATGCTCCATACATCCTGCAGGAATGTGCCCCGCTTCCGAAGTTTGGCGACAGCTACACCCTAATCGGATCCTGGGTCATTGGCGACAACGCTGCAGGAATCGGTATCCGCGAGGATGACTCACTCGTGACAAAAGACAGTAGCCGTTTCCTTCCCCACCTAATCCTCGACTGATCCGCAACTCACCCGAAGTTGCGATTTGCCAACGAGGGTTGGCAAAGGCGAGTACTGGGTAATCCGCGGGTGCTCCTTTCCGGCTCGCCCACAACCTGCCTCAACCCATTTCCGGTTCCATCCATGCTCGATCGAGCAGGGCGGGCAACTCCGAAAAGAACTCCAAGAAAAAAAAAGCCCGCGAAAGGCGGGCTTGATTGGGGCCGACGCGGACCAGGCTTGGAGCCCGGCCGGTCAACTATTCGAGAAAACGTGCACTATTTTGTGAACCTGCATCCTTATCAGAAATCCAGGTTCGATACCGACAGTGCATTGCTTTCGATGAAGTCACGACGCGGCTCGACCGCATCGCCCATCAGGGTGTTGAAGATCTGGTCGGCAGCGATGGCGTCTTCGATGGTCACCTTGAGCATGCGACGAACAGCCGGATCCATGGTGGTTTCCCAAAGCTGGTCCGGGTTCATCTCGCCCAGCCCTTTGTATCGCTGGATGGTATGGCGCTTGGTGGTCTCGTTCATCAGCCAGTCCAGGCCTTCCTTGAATTCGACGATCGCTTTGCGGCGCTCACCACGCTGCACGTAGGCGCCTTCACCCAACAGACTGGACAGCTTGGCACCGATGTTGACCACGGTCCGGTAGTCATTGCTGCCGAAGAAGTCGCGGTTGAAGGTGACGTAGCTGGCCAAGCCGTGAGAGGTGATTTCCACCTCTGGCAGCCATACATTGCGTTCCTTGTCCTCACGCAGGCTGGCTTTGTAAACCAGGCCAGACTTCTGGCTGTTGCTCAGACGCTCCTGGAACTTGGCCAGCCAGGCTTGCATCACCGCGTGGTCACCCAACTGCTCAAGGGTCACCTCCGGCAAGTAGATGAAGTGCTCGGTCAGCTCTTCCGGGTACAGGCGCGACAGACGCTTGAGGGTCTTCATGACGCTACGGAATTCGTTGACCAGCGCTTCCAGTTGCACACCGGAAACCGCTGGCGCCGACTCGTCCAGGTGCAGGCTGGCATCTTCCAGGGCCGACTGGGTCATGTACTCTTCCATGGCCTCGTCGTCCTTGATGTACTGCTCCTGCTTGCCCTTCTTCACTTTGTACAGCGGCGGCTGGGCAATGTAGATGTAGCCACGCTCGACCAGCTCCGGCAACTGACGGAAGAAGAAGGTCAGCAACAGGGTACGGATGTGCGAACCGTCAACGTCAGCATCGGTCATGATGATGATGTTGTGATAGCGCAGCTTGTCGATGTTGTACTCTTCGCGGCCGATACCACAGCCCAGCGCAGTGATCAGCGTGCCAACTTCCTGGGACGAGATCATCTTGTCGAAGCGTGCTTTCTCGACGTTGAGGATCTTGCCCTTCAAAGGCAGGATCGCCTGGGTACGACGGTTGCGGCCCTGCTTGGCCGAACCACCCGCAGAGTCACCCTCCACCAGGTACAGTTCGGAAAGGGCAGGGTCCTTCTCCTGGCAGTCCGCCAGTTTGCCCGGCAGGCCGGCGATATCCAGCGCCCCTTTGCGGCGAGTCATTTCGCGGGCTTTACGGGCAGCTTCGCGCGCTCGCGCCGCGTCGATCATCTTGCCAACGACGGCCTTGGCCTCGTTCGGGTTTTCCAGGAGGAAGTCGGCGAAGTACTTGTTCATCTCCTGTTCCACGGCGGTTTTAACCTCCGAGGAGACCAGCTTGTCCTTGGTCTGCGAGCTGAACTTCGGGTCCGGTACCTTCACCGAGATGATCGCGGTCAGGCCCTCACGAGCGTCATCGCCAGTGGTTGCCACCTTGTTCTTCTTGGCCAGGCCCTCCTGCTCGATGTAGCTGTTAAGGCTACGAGTCAGAGAGGAACGGAAGCCCACCAGATGCGTACCACCGTCACGCTGAGGAATGTTGTTGGTGAAGCACAGCAGGTTTTCGTTGAAGCTGTCATTCCACTGCAGGGCAACTTCGACGCCTACGCCATCATCGCGCTGGACATTGAAGTGGAACACCTGCGAGTTCACCGGGGTCTTGTTGGTGTTCAGGTATTCGACGAATGCACGCAGGCCGCCTTCGTACTTGAAGAACTCTTCCTTGCCGCTGCGCTCATCCTTCAGCAGGATGCCCACGCCCGAGTTGAGGAACGACAACTCACGGATACGCTTGGCCAGGATGTCCCAGCTGAAGTGGATGTTCTTGAAGGTTTCGGCCGACGGCTTGAAGTGGATGTGGGTACCCGTGGTTTCGCTGTCGCCAACCACCGCCATAGGAGCCTGGGGAACGCCATGGACGTAGGTCTGCTCCCAGATCTTGCCGCTACGGCGAACAGTCAGTACCAGTTTCTCGGACAGGGCGTTCACCACGGAAACACCTACGCCGTGCAAGCCACCGGATACCTTGTAGGAGTTATCGTCGAACTTACCGCCGGCGTGCAGTACGGTCATGATGACTTCAGCTGCGGAAACGCCTTCTTCTTTATGCACGTCGACCGGAATGCCGCGACCGTTGTCGCGCACACTGATGGATTCGTCCGGGTGGATAATGACGGTGATGTCGTCGCAGTGACCGGCGAGGGCTTCGTCGATGGAGTTGTCGACCACCTCGAAGACCATGTGGTGCAGGCCGCTACCATCATCGGTGTCGCCAATGTACATGCCGGGACGCTTGCGTACGGCATCCAAACCTTTCAGCACCTTGATGCTGGAGGAGTCGTACGTTTGATTTTCGCTCATGCCTTCACTCCCGATGGTCGTGGGTCTGGGTGATACGGCCTTGTTCCACGTGGAACAAAGCAACTGGCGTTTCCGTCTGCCAGCCTTCCCTCAGTAATTCGTGATCTACACAGGTGATGAACACCTGGCAGCGTAATTCTTCAAGCAAGCGGCACAGCGCGCGGCGATGCTGGTCATCCAGTTCGGACGGCAAGTCATCCACGAGATAAATACAGTGACCGCGGCGAGCCTGACTAACGAGGTGGCCTTGGGCAATGCGCAAGGCACACACCACCAGCTTTTGCTGACCACGCGACAGAATGTCGGCTGCGTTGTTGGCAGCCAGACGAAGACGCAGATCAGCGCGCTGCGGACCGGCCTGGGTGTGGCCCATCTGCTGATCGCGAAGGAGAGAGGAGGCGAGTACTTCTTGCAGTTCCCGGTCCTTATCCCAGCCTCGGTAGTAGCTCAGGGTCAACCCGTCCAGCTCGACCAGTTCGCTCAGGGTTCGCTCGAAGACGGGCTTCAAGGCCTTGATGTAGTTGCGACGGTATTCATCTATTTCCGCGCTGGCCAGGCACAATTCCCGGTCCCAGGCGGCTTGCGAAGCTGGGTCAAGTGTACCATGACGCAACCATGAGTTCCGCTGCCGCAGCGCCTTCTGCAGCCGCTGCCAAGCTGGCAGGAAACGAGGTTCCACGTGGAACACTCCCCAATCCAGAAACTGCCGGCGAATCTTCGGGGCACCTTCCAGCAAGCGGAAGCTGTCCGGGTTAATGAGCTGAAGCGGCAGCAATTCAGCCAACTGTGCTGCGCTGCGTGCATTCTGCCCATCGATACGAATAGTGAACTCCCCTTGCCGCTCCCGGGATACGCCCAGGTTGCTGCTGCCGCCCTCGGCCAATTGCACTTCACCAAATACGGTACAGGCAGGCTGTTCGTACTGAATGACCGGGTTCAAGCGGGTACTGCGGAAAGAGCGCGCCAGCCCGAGCAGGTGCACAGCTTCGAGCACACTGGTCTTGCCGCTACCGTTGGCGCCGTAAAGGATGTTGATGCGGGGAGAGGGTAAGAGTGTCACCGGGTGCAAGTTGCGCACCGCGGTGACCATGATACGTCGAAGGGACATTTCGCCTGCTACGGGTTACAGGCGCATCGGCATGACAACGTAGGAAGAATCGTCATTACCCGCTTCCTGCAGCAGCGCACTGCTGTTGGAGTCGGACAGGATCAGACGAACTTGCTCGGTAGTCATTACGCCCAGCACGTCCAGCAAGTAGCTGACGTTAAAGCCGATTTCCAGCGAGCTACCGTCATAGTCCACGCTGATTTCTTCTTCAGCTTCTTCCTGCTCAGGGTTGTTGGCCTGGATTTTCAACTGACCAGCTGCCAGCTGCAGGCGAATACCGCGGTACTTTTCGTTGGAAAGAATCGCAGTACGGCTAAACGCTTCGCGCAACGCCTGGCGGTCACCGACGACAAGCTTGTCACCGCCTTTTGGCAGAACCCGCTCGTAGTCCGGGAACTTGCCGTCCACCAGTTTGGAGGTGAAGGTGAACTCACCGGTGGTGGCACGGATGTGGTGTTGGCCGAGGACGATGCTGACCATACCTTCCGGATCGGTGAGCAGGCGTGCCAGCTCGAGGATACCTTTACGCGGCACGATCACCTGATGGCGCTCATCCTGCTCGATCGGCGCGCTCATGGAGCACAGCGCCAGGCGGTGGCCGTCGGTCGACACTGCACGCAGAGTATTGCGGGACACTTCCAGCAGCATGCCGTTGAGGTAGTAGCGCACATCCTGCTGGGCCATGGCGAAGCTGGTGCGTTCGATCAGGCGGCGCAGTTTGCTTTGTTCCAGGTTGCAGGTCAGCGAGCCCGGGCCTTCTTCGACGGTCGGGAAGTCATTGGCTGGCAGCGTCGACAGGGTAAAGCGGCTGCGGCCGGCCTTGACCAACAGTTTCTGCTCATCAACCTTGATATCGATCAGGGCGTCGTTCGGCAGGCTTTTGCAGATGTCCATCAGCTTGCGAGCTGGAACAGTGATTTCGCCAGGCTCGGCTGGCTCTTCCAGTTGCACGCGGCCTACCAGTTCGACTTCCAGGTCGGTACCGGTCAACGACAGTTGCTGGCCTTGAACGACCAGCAATACGTTGGACAGCACCGGCAAGGTCTGACGGCGCTCGACGACACCGGCGACCAGTTGCAGGGGTTTCAACAGGGCTTCGCGTTGAATGGTGAAATGCATGGTCTAGTCCCTTGCCTTCAATTAGCTGCGCAGACGGCCATCAGGTCGTCAGCGTCCGCAGCAGGTTCTTGTAGTCCTCGCGGATGTCCGCGTCGGATTCCTTCAGTTCATTGATCTTGCGGCAGGCGTGCAGCACGGTCGTATGGTCGCGACCACCGAACATGTCGCCGATTTCGGGCAGACTGTGGTTGGTCAGCTCCTTGGACAGTGCCATGGCCACCTGGCGCGGACGCGCGACAGAACGCGAACGCCGCTTGGACAACAGATCGGAGATCTTGATCTTGTAGTACTCGGCGACGGTACGCTGAATGTTATCCACACTGACCAGCTTGTCCTGCAGCGCCAGCAAGTCCTTGAGCGATTCACGAATCAATTCGATGGTGATGTCGCGGCCCATGAAGTGCGAGTGAGCGATCACCCGTTTCAATGCGCCTTCCAACTCACGGACGTTGGAGCGAATACGCTGGGCAATGAAGAACGCGGCGTCATGCGGCAGCTCGACCTTGGCCTGGTCGGCTTTCTTCATCAGGATCGCCACGCGGGTTTCCAGCTCGGGTGGCTCGACTGCCACCGTCAGGCCCCAACCGAAGCGCGATTTAAGGCGTTCTTCCAGGCCTTCGATCTCCTTGGGGTAGCGGTCAGAGGTAAGAATCACCTGCTGACCACCCTCAAGCAGGGCGTTGAAGGTGTGGAAAAACTCTTCCTGCGAGCGCTCCTTCCGGGCAAAGAACTGGATATCGTCGATCAGCAACGCGTCCACCGAGCGGTAGAAGCGCTTGAATTCGTTGATGGCGTTGAGCTGCAGTGCCTTGACCATATCCGCGACGAAACGCTCCGAATGCAGGTACACGACCTTGGCGTTCGGGTTCTTTTTCAACAGGTGGTTACCCACAGCATGCATGAGGTGGGTCTTACCCAGGCCCACGCCGCCATAAAGGAAGAGCGGGTTGTAGCCATGCTTGGGGTTGTCGGCCACCTGCCAGGCAGCAGCTCGCGCCAGCTGGTTCGACTTACCTTCGACGAACGTGTCGAAGGTGAAGGTGCGATTCAGGTAGCTGGTGTGCTTGAGCGCGCCTTCGACCTGCACGGTACGTTGTTCGGTCCGGGCGCTGGCGGCTGACTGCGAAGCCGGTTCGGCCATGGAATCGAAGCTGTCACGCAAGGACGGTTCGGCCAACTCATCGACCAGCACGGGCTCAGCCGCTGCCACTGCAACCGGTTCGACCGCTGCCGGCACTGCCTTCTGGGTCTGGCTCTGCGCCTGGGTATTGGCCAGCGATGCCGCCACCGCAGCACTCACTGGCGCGTTAGGTGCAGCACGTGGTGCCGAGCTGCGGCGGCTGCCGATCAACAAGGAAAGGGCAGGCGCGATGCCGCTGCCGTTTTCGCCCAACAGTTCGAGCAAGCGCCCCAGGTACTTTTCATTGACCCAATCGAGAACGAAACGGTTAGGCGCATAGACGCGCAACTCGTCGCCTTCGGCTTCGACCTGTAGCGGACGGATCCAGGTGTTGAATTGCTGGGCAGGCAGTTCATCGCGCAGAAGCTCCACGCACTGCTGCCAAAGTTCCACTGACAC